>NZ_CP199958.1:0-5320403 GCF_053502585.1 Geodermatophilus sp. URMC 60 | reverse complement strand
GTCTGCTCGGCTACCCGACCACCGACGTGACGGCTGTGGCCGGGGGCCAGGTCTCCACCTTCCGCGGTGGTGCCCTGTACTGGTCGTCGGGAACCGGATCCCGGCTGGTCCGTGGTGCCCTCCTCGAGCGCTACGTGGCCGCCGGCGGCCCGAAGGTGCTCGGCTTCCCGACCGCCGACGAAGGCCCCGCGGGCAGCGGTGTCAGGGTGGAGCTCACCGGCGGCGCCGTCTACTGGTCGAAGGCGACCGGCGCGCACGTCGTCCAGGGCGCCGCCGCCACGGCCTACGCGCGGATGGGCGCGCAGAGCTCCCACCTCGGCTTCCCGGTGGCATCGACCACCGTCACGGGCGGGGTGGCGCGCACCGTCTTCCAGCACGGGTACATCGAGGTCAGCGCCCAGGGGACGGTCACCGCCCGCCGGTCCTGACCGGGCACGACGGCGGTCGCCGGTCCCTCCGCGGGCCGGCGACCGCCGTCGTCGCGTCCGGGGTCCGCCTGGAGCCGAGGGTGGTGGGAGGCCGGGACGGACCGGTTCCCCTGGGGCGAGCGGGTCCCAGGCCTGGTCGTGGGGGACGTGGGACGGGAGGGGCCCCGGACCCCGTGCGCGCCCGGGCCACGGCATGTGGACACGGTTATGCTGCCGTTATCGAAGCCGGTCGGGGGGCGCCAGTCGCCGCGTGACCGGTGGGTGGCCCGTGTCCGGCTCGTCGCCGTCGACACGGGCTCGTCATGCCGTCGTCCTGAGGACCGCAGATCTCTATGACCACAGCCTCCGCCGAGCCCGCAGTCGCCGGCGCCCAGCCGCAGAAGGACGTCGCCAGCCTCGCGCAGCGGGTGCTGACCCTGCCGCCGGCGCTGGGGCTCCCGGCCGAGCTGTACGCGAAGCGCGTCCAGGGCAGGGTCCACCTCGAGCGGACCTCGTTCACGCTCGACCCGCACTCGGCGCTCACGACCAACACGTACTTCGGCCGCGTCCCGGCCTCCTACTGGCAGCGCTGGACGGGCGTTCCGGAGATGGCGTTCGAGGCCGAGTTCTCCGGTGAGGGCGTCGTCGAGCTGTTCGCCAGTGACTTCGCCGGCGAGGAGCGCACCGTCGGAGGGCAGGAGCTGTCCGGCTCGGGCCGCATCCGCCTGACCGTGGCGATCGACAAGTTCGTCGACGGCGGTGCCATCTGGGCCGACTTCCGGGCCGGCGAGGCGGAGCTGCGCATCACGTCGGCGCGCTGGACCATCCCGCACCCGCCGCGGCCACGGAAGACCGCCGTGGTGATCTGCACCCACAACAGGCCCACGGACTGCATCAAGACCCTGCAGGCGCTGGCCGCCGACCTGCCCGCGCTCGACGAGCTCGACACGGTCTACGTCGTCGACCAGGGCGACAAACGGGTCTCCGCGCAGCCGGAGTTCGAGCAGGTCCAGGCCGACCTGGCCGGCCGCCTGCGCTACATCACCCAGGCGAACCTCGGCGGTGCGGGCGGCTTCACGCGGGGGATGTACGAGATCACCGAGGTCCAGGCCGAGCACCACGCCAACGTCCTGTTCATGGACGACGACATCGTGCTCGAGCCCGAGTCGATCGTCCGGCTGACCTCGTTCGCCAACTCGGCGCGGCAACCGATCATCGTGGGCGCCCAGATGCTCTACGCGCTGCACCCGAAGCGGCTGCACACCGGGGCGGAGTACGCCGACCTCGCCACCCTGGAGGCCGGCAAGGTCGTCTCCGGCGCGCTGTGGAACGAGGACATGACCGAGGCCAACCAGGAGGCCCGTGTCGATGCGGTCTACAACGCCTGGTGGAGCGCGATCCTCCCTTCCGAGATCGTGTCGGCGACCGGTTATCCGCTGCCGGTCTTCTTCCAGTGGGACGACATCGAGTACGGCTACCGGGCCCGCGAGAACGGGTTCACCACGGTCACCCTCCCCGGGGCCGGCGTCTGGCACGCCGACTTCACGTGGAAGGACCAGGACGACTGGTCGCGGTACTTCAGCGTCCGGAACAGCCTCATCACCGCAGCGCTGCACTCGGGCTTCGACGGCAGGAGCCTGGCCCGGGTCCTGTTCGGCCGGCTGCTGGCCTACGTGACCGCGATGCAGTACGGCCTGGCCGCCACCGCCATCAAGGGCATCGAGGACTTCCTGGTCGGTCCCGCACTGCTGCGGGACGGCGGGAAGCAGGCCCTGACCGAGGTGCGCGAGCTGCGCCGGGCGTACCCGGAGACCGTGCGGCACACCGCCTCCGACGTCCCGGGGATGTCGTTGCGCGGTGAGGACACCCAGCGGGCCGCGCCGCACCCGTCGATGCTCAAGGCGGTCCTGGGCAAGCGCATCCTCTGGCAGCTCACCGGCCGCAACGCCGGCGCGGCGAACGTCCCGCTCGAGGACGCGCAGTGGTGGCACGTCTCCCGCTTCCGGAAGGTCGTCGTCACCGACGCCTCCCAGGAGGGCGTGCGCATCCGCGAGTTCGACAAGCAGACCGCGCTGCGGCTGGTCCGGGAGGCCGCCACGGCCTGCATGCGCCTGGCGAAGGAGGGGCCGGCGGTCGCCGCGGCCTACCGGCAGGCACTGCCCGAGCTCACCAGCCGCGAGAACTGGCGGCGGCTGTTCGACGGCGAGGCTGAGTAGCCCGATGTCGTCGAGTCGCACGACCACGCCCGGCTCCGCCGTGGCTCCCGCACCGGCGGCACCGCCGGACCTGCGGCCCCCCGGCCGTGACTTCCGCTCCACCTTCCGGGACCTGGGCACCGGGTGGAACCACCGTGAGCTCTGGTTGCACCTGGGCTGGCAGGACATCCGGCAGCGCTACCGCCGATCGGTGCTCGGACCGATCTGGATCACGATCAGCATGGCCGTCACGGCCATCGCACTGGGGATCCTCTACGCCGGGTTGTTCGGCAACCCGCTCGAGGAGCAGCTGCCCTACATCCTCGTGGGCTTCATCGTGTGGACCTTCATCTCGGGGTGCATCTCCGAGGGTTCGGAGGTCTTCGTCGCCAACTCGGGGCTGATCACCCACCTGCCCGCGCCGATCAGCATCCACGTGTACCGGCTGGTGTGGCGGCAGACGCTGTTCTTCGCCCACAACCTCATCGTCTACGCGGTGATGCTCGTGGTCTTCCCGCAGCCGTTGCTGTGGACCGACCTCGCAGCCCTCCCCGCCTTCGGCCTGCTGGTGCTCAACGGCGCCTGGGTGGCCCTGCTCATCGGCATCGTGAGCACCCGTTTCCGGGACCTGCCGCCGGTGACGCAGAGCGTGGTGCAGTTGCTGTTCTTCCTGACGCCGATCGTGTGGATCTACGAGGACCTCGTCGCCAACCCGAACGTCGCCGAGCGCGCTCGCATCGTGGAGTTCAACCCGATCTTCCACTTCGTGGAAATCCTCCGGCGGCCGATGCTGGGCATGGACCAGCACCTCCACAACTGGATCGTCGTCGGCGCGATCACCGTCGTCGGCTGGACCCTGACACTGCTGGTCATGCGCCGGTACCGCGGCCGCGTCGCGTACTGGGTCTGAGGAGACGACCGCAATGGTGAGCATCGACGTCCACGACGCGAGCGTGGACTTCCCGATCTTCGACGCGAAGTCGCGGTCCCTGAAGCACACGGTGCTCGGCGTCGTCGGCGGCAACGTCGCGGCCAACGCGCGCAAGGTCGTCGTCATCGAGGCGCTGCGCGGCATCGACCTGCACCTGCAGGACGGGGACCGGCTGGCGCTGGTCGGCCACAACGGTGCCGGCAAGTCCACGCTGCTGCGGCTGCTCTCGGGCATCTACGAGCCCACCCGGGGCCGGGCGCTCGTCAACGGCCGGGTCGCCCCGGTGTTCGACCTCGGGGTCGGCATGGACCCGGAGATCTCCGGCCTGGAGAACATCATCGTCCGGGGCCTGTTCCTCGGGATGACCCGCAAGCAGATGGAGGAGCGGGTCGACGACATCGCCGAGTTCACCGAGCTCGGCAACTTCCTCCACATGCCGCTGCGCACCTACTCGACCGGCATGCGGGTGCGGCTCGCCCTGGGCGTCGTCACGAGCATCGACCCCGAGATCCTGCTGCTCGACGAGGGCATCGGCGCCGTCGACGCGGCGTTCCTCGAGCGGGCCAAGGGCCGGCTCAAGGACCTCGTCGCCCGGGCCGGGCTGCTGGTGTTCGCCTCGCACTCCGACGACCTGCTCGAGCAGCTGTGCACCTCGGCGCTCTGGATGGAGCACGGCACCATCCGGCAGCAGGGTCCGCTCCGGGAGGTCCTGGACGCCTACAAGGGCCGCAGTCCCGCGGTCTCGGGGGGCTGAGTGTCCGCGGCGGCCGGGCAGCCCGCCGGCCCCGACGGCGAGCGGGTCGTCGCCGTCATCGTGACCCGGCACCGGCCGGAGTCGCTGGCGCAGGCGCTCAAGGCACTCGCGGTCCAGACCCGTCCGGTGGACTCCGTGGTCGTCGTCGACAACGGACCCGAGCAGCCGGCCGAGGAGGTCGTGCGGGCCAGCGGGCTGCCGCACACCTACCTGCTCTCGCGGGCCAACCTCGGCGGTGCGGGCGGCTTCGCCCTGGGGATGCTCACCGCCCTGGCCGAGGGTGCGGACTGGGTGTGGTGTGCCGACGACGACGGCCGCCCCGCCGACGAGCACGTGCTCGCCACGCTCCTGTCCGTGGCGCGGGAGCGCGGCCTGGCCGAGGTCTCACCCGCCGTCGCCGACATCGACCAGCCGGAGAGCTTCGCCTTCCCCGTGCGCACGGGACTGCGCTGGCAGGGCGGACGGGACCGCCTGGGCGGTGAGGACTTCCTGCCCGGCTACGCCTCCCTGTTCAACGGCGCGCTCTTCGCCGCCGCCACCCTGTCCCAGACCGGTGTGCCGGACCTCCGGCTGTTCGCCCGCGGCGACGAGACCGAGATCCACCGTCGGCTCGTGCGGGCGGGGCTGCCCTTCGGGACCGCGCTGACCGCCACCTACCTGCACCCCAACGGCCGGGACGAGTTCAAGCCGATCCTCGGGGGGCGGCTGTCCGCGCAGTATCCCGAGACGGACTGGAAGCGCTTCTACACCTACCGCAACCGCGGCTACCTGATGCGCCAGCCCGGCATGCGGTGGCTCTTCCCCCTGGAGATCATCCGGTTCTCCTGGTTCTTCCTCGTGACCCGACGCGACCTCCACGGGTACCGGGAGTGGCTGCGATTGGTGCGTGCCGGCCGCCGCGAGCGGTTCACCCCGGCCGCCTGAGGCAGGACCCCGTCCTCCCCCTGGAGGACCCCGTCCTCCCCTCCAAGGCCCCCTCACCCCCCGCCACTCGCGGGCTCGCGGCGGGACCCTGCACGTGGGCCGTCAGGGCTCGGGGCGGTGCCCTGGACGAGGCCGGGAACGCCACCCTCCAGGGCCCGCGCCGAGCCGGGTGACGTGCTGACACGGCCCCCTGCAGGGTCCCGCTGCGTGCTTGCGAGCAGTGGGGGCAGGGGGTCCTTCGTCAGTCCTCCAGGCGGCCGTCGAGGGCGCCGCCCTCGGCGAAGAACGGGCGGATGCGGTTGTCGAACATCGTCAGCGCCGAGCCGATCGCCATGTGCATGTCGAGGTACTTGTAGGTGCCGAGGCGCCCACCGAAGAGGACGCGCTTCTCGGCGGCCTCCTTGGCGGCCAGCTCGCGGTAGCGCTCGAGCTTGGCGCGGTCCTCGGCGGTGTTGATCGGGTAGTAGGGCTCGTCGCCGGTCTGGGCGAAGCGGGAGTACTCGCGGACGACGACGGTCTTGTCGGTCGGGTAGTCGCGCTCGGGGTGGAAGTGCCGGAACTCGTGGATCCGGGTGAAGGGCACGTCCTCGTCGGCGTAGTTCATGACCGAGGTGCCCTGGAAGTCGCCGACCGGCAGGACCTCGGTCTCGAAGTCCAGCGTCCGCCAGCCGAGCTCGCCGGCCTCGTAGCCGAAGTACTTGTCGATCGGGCCGGTGAAGACCGTCGGCACGTCCGAGGGCAGCTCGTGGCGAACGTCGAAGTAGTCGGTGTCCAGCCGCACCTCGATGTTCGGGTGGTCGGCCATCCGCTCCAGCCAGGCGGTGTAGCCGTCCTTCGGCAGACCCTCGTAGGTGTCGTTGAAGTACCGGTTGTCGAACGTGTAGCGCACCGGGAGGCGGGCGATGACCGCGGCGGGCAGCTCGGTGGGGTCGGTCTGCCACTGCTTCTTCGTGTAGCCGCGGATGAAGGCCTCGTACAGCGGACGGCCGATCAGGGAGATCGCCTTCTCCTCGAGGTTGGTGGCCTCGGCGGTGTCGATCTCGCCGGACTGCTCGCCGACGAGGGCGCGGGCCTCCTCGGGGGAGAAGCTCTTGCCGAAGTACTGGCAGATCGTGGCCAGGTTGATCGGCAGCGAGTACGTCTTGCCCTGGTAGATGCTGAAGACCCGGTGCTGGTAGTTCGTGAACTCGGTGAACTGGTTGACGTACTGCCAGACCCGCTCGTTGGAGGTGTGGAACAGGTGGGCCCCGTACACGTGCACCTCGATGCCGGTCTCCGCCTCCGGTTCGGAGTACGCGTTGCCGCCGATGTGGCTGCGGCGGTCGATGACCAGCACGCGCTTGTCCAGCTGGGTGGCGACCCGCTCGGCGACCGTGAGGCCGAAGAACCCGGAACCGACGACGACGAGATCAGGACTGGCTTGAGTCACGCCTGGCGACTGTACCGGCGGACGACGGCCCGCCCGGGCGGGAACGGGGACCGTTGTGACGGGCCCGTCCCCCTCGCCACACCGGTCCCCTCGAGCCCCACCCGGCGCGCCTGCGCGGGGCCTCCGGGGGCGTCCCACGATGCGGCGACGCGCCTCGTAGGGTCTCCCGAGTGAGCTCACCCCCGCCGGACGCCCCCCTCCGCGTGGTCGCGGTGACGTACTCGCCGGGTGAGGTCCTCGAGGGCTTCGTCGAGTCGCTGGAGGAGGCCACCACCCGGCCGGTCGAGGTGGTCCTGGCCGACAACGGCTCGACCGACGGCGCCCCCGAGCGCGCCGCGGCCCGCCACCCGCACGTGCGGCTGCTGCGCACCGGCGGCAACGTCGGGTACGGCGCCGCGGTGAACGCGGGGATGGCCGGGCTCGCCGACGGGTACGCCGTCGTCGCCAACCCCGACGTCCGCTTCGACCCCGGCTCGGTCGACGAGCTGCTGGCCGTGGCGGCCCGGTGGCCCCGGGCGGCCACCGTCGGTCCGGCGATCCGCACCCCGCAGGGCGACCTCTACCCCTCGGCCCGCGACCTGCCGCGGCTGTCCACCGGCGCCGGGCACGCGCTGCTCGGCTGGGCCTGGCCGGGCAACCCCTGGACGGCGCGCTACCGCCGTGAGCGCGAGGCCCCTCGGGAGCGTCCGGCCGGGTGGCTGTCGGGCTCCTGCCTGCTGGTCGACGTGGCGGCCTTCTGGTCGGTCGGTGGCTTCGACCCCGGCTACTTCATGTACTTCGAGGACGTCGACCTCGCCCAGCGGCTGTCCCGCCGCGGCTGGCTGCACGTCTACGCCCCCTCGGCGGTGGTGGAGCACCTGGGCGGGCACGCCACCCGACGGCAGCCGCAGCGCATGCAGCGGGTGCACCACACCAGCGCGCTGCGCTACCTCTCCGGCCAGTACCCGCTCCGCCGACACCTCCCTCTGCGGGTCGCGATGCGGGCGGGGCTGGGGACCCGGATGCTCGTGTCCTACGTGAGCGGCCGGGTGGCCGCCGGCGCCCGCTTCCAGCGCCGCGCCGAGGACGTCGGCCGCGCGCAGCGCCAGGACGAGCGGGGCTGAGGTGCGGCACGCGGTCGTGATGGCCGGCGGTTCGGGGACGCGGCTGTGGCCGCTGTCGCGCAGCGGGCGGCCCAAGCAGCTGCTCGACGTCGTGGCGAGCGCGGACGCCCCACCGCACAGCCTGCTGGCCGAGGCCTTCGCCCGGCTGGAGGAGGTGCTCCCGGCCGACCGGATCTGGGTGTGCACCGCCGCGCGCTACGGCGGGCAGGTGCGCGCCGCGCTCCCGCGGCTGCGCCCGGACCGGCTGGTGCTCGAGCCGGTCGCCCGCGACACGGCCAACGCCGTCGGCCTGGCCGCGGCCCTCGTGGCCGATGTCGACCCGGACGCCGAGCTCGCCGTGGTCAGCGCCGACCACGTCATCCGGCCGGTCGAGCGGTTCGCCGCGGCGCTGACCACCGCCTACGACGCGCTCACCGCGCGCCCCCGGTCGCTGGTGACCCTGGGCATCCGGCCCACCGCGCCGGCCACCGGCTTCGGGTACGTGCAGCGCGGCGCCGCGACCGAGGTACCCGGTGTCGCCGAGGCGGCGTCCTTCCGGGAGAAGCCCGACCGCGCCACCGCCGAGGCCTACCTCGCCTCGGGGGAGTACCTGTGGAATTCGGGCATGTTCGTCTGGCGGGCCGCCACCGTCCTCGACGCCCTCGCCGACCACCTGCCCGCCACGGCCGAGGGCCTGGCGCGGGTCGTCGCGGTCCCGGCCGGACCGCAGCGGGACGCCGTCCTGGCCGAGGTGTTCCCGACGCTGCCGAAGATCAGCGTCGACTACGCCGTCCTGGAGCCGGCTGCGACCGAGCCCGGCCGCGTGCTGGTGGCCGACCTCGACGTCGACTGGCTCGACGTCGGCTCCTGGCCGGCGCTGGCGCAGACGCTGGAGCGGGTGGGCGACGACGCCGTCTCCGGGCTGGCGGTGACCCTCGACAGCGCCGGCAACATCGTCTTCAGCGACGACCCGGACCACCTGGTGGCCCTCGTCGGCGTCCGCGACAGCGTCGTCGTCCACACCGCCGACGTGACGATGGTCTGCCCGGTCTCCGACGCCGAGCGGGTCAAGCAGCTGCTGGCGGCCGTCGAGGAGCGGCACGGGCCCCGGTTCAGCTGACGAAGGACCTCCCTGCCCCCGCCACTCGCAGGCTCGCAGGCTCGCAGGGGGACCCTGCAGGGCGGCCAGCCTCCGGGATAGCTTGCGGGACGTGAAGAGCTTCGACGTCGCCGCTGTCGTCTCCGGTGGGGCCTCCGGCCTCGGCGAGGCCACCGTCCGGGCGCTGGCCGCCCGCGGGGCCGCCGTGACCATCCTCGACCTGCAGGAGGAGCGCGCAGCCGCGCTCGCCGCCGAGCTCGGCGGCCACACCACCTTCGTCCGCACCGACGTCACCGACGCTGACTCGGTGCAGGCGGCGGTCGCCGACGCCGCCGGCAAGGACCGGCCGCTGCGGATCGCCGTCAACTGCGCCGGCATCGGCTGGGCGCAGCGGACCGTCGGCAGGGGGAACGTCCCGCACGACCTCGACCCGTTCGTCCGCACCGTCATGGTCAACCTGGTCGGCACCTTCAACGTGCTGCGGCTGGCCGCAGCCGCGATGGCCGCCACCGAGCCGGGGGAGGACGGCGAGCGCGGCGTGATCGTGAACACCGCCTCGATCGCCGCCTACGACGGGCAGATCGGGCAGGTCGCCTACGCCGCCTCCAAGGGGGGCATCGTCGGGATGACCCTGCCGGCGGCGCGCGACCTGTCGGGCGTCGGCGTCCGGGTCTGCACCATCGCCCCCGGCCTGGTGGACACCCCGCTGCTGGGCAGCCTGCCCGAGGAGGCCCGCAGCAGCCTCGCAGCGGGCATACCCTTCCCGAAGCGCCTCGGCCGACCGGAGGACTTCGCCCAGCTGGCGCTCGGCATCGTCGAGCACGGCTACCTCAACGGTGAGGTGATCCGGATGGACGGCGCGCTGCGGATGGCACCGCGCTGAGTCCCTCTTCCCCAGGGAGCACCACCTGAGCACGCCCACCCTCGAGGCGCCGTCGTTCCAGGACGTCTGGCGGCCGGACTGGCCGCTCGACGTCCGGCGCACCCTCTTCCCGCACCAGCGCAGCACCGGCGACCCGGCCCTGCGCTACGTCGACGACGACTGCTGGCGGGTGGTCAGCACCTCCGACGGTCCGGCGACCGTGCACCTCACCGCCCGCGGCGGCGAGGTGCGGGTGTCGGCGTGGGGACCCGGTGCCGAGCGCGCCGGTGCGGCGGTGCCCGCGTGGCTGGGGGCCGAGGACCGGCCCGAGGAGTTCGAGCCGGGCGGGCACCCGCTGCTCGCCCGCGTGCACCGGGCCTCGCCGTGGCTGCGGCTGGGTCGCACCGGCTGCACCTGGGACGCGCTGGTGCCCGCCGTCCTCGAGCAGAAGGTCACCGTCATCGAGGCGCACCGCGTGTGGCGGGCGCTGCTGCGGCTGGCCGGCGAGCCCCCGCCGGGCCCGGCTCCCGAGGGGATGCGCGTGCCGCCCACCCCGCAGCGGGTGCTGGCGGTGACCGACTGGGAGTGGCACCGCTGCGGCCTGGACGGCGCCCGCCGCCGGGCGTTGCGGGCCGTGGCGAGCGTCGCCGCTCGGCTGGAACCGGAGGAGGCCGTGGACTGCCCGGACCTGCAGCGCCGGCTGCAGACGGTGCCGGGCATCGGCGTCTGGACGGCGGCCGAGGTGGTGCAGCGGGTCTTCGGCTGCCCGGACACGGTCAGCTACGGCGACTACCACCTGAAGAACCTGGTCGGCTGGTCGTTGGCCGGCCGGAGGACCGACGACGACGGGATGATGGAGCTGCTCGAGCCGTGGCGGGGCCAGCGGCAGCGCGTCGTCCGGCTGCTGGGCATCGGCGGCAGCCGCCCGCCGAGGCGCGGCCCGCGGAACGCCCCGACCAACTACCGCCGGTTCTGAGCGGGCGAGCGCCGTCACATCACCGGGTCGTCGAGCAGGCGGAGCAGGTAGTCCCCGTAGCCGCTCCTGGCCAGCGGCTCGGCGGCGCGGCGCAGGCCGTCGTCGTCCAGCCAGCCCTGCCGCCAGGCGACCTCCTCGATGCAGCCGATCTTGAGCCCCTGCCGCTCCTCGACCACCGACACGAACTCGGTCGCCTGCCGCAGCGACGCGAACGTGCCGGTGTCCAGCCACGCCGTGCCGCGGTCCAGGACGGTCACGGTGAGCCGGCCCTGGCGCAGGTAGTGCTCGTTGACAGCCGTGATCTCCAGCTCGCCGCGGGCGCTCGGCCGGATGCCACGTGCCACGTCGACCACGGACGACTCGTAGAAGTACAGCCCCGGGACGGCGTAGGAGCTCTTCGGTGTCACCGGCTTCTCCTCGATGGAGAGCACGCGGCGGTCGCCGTCGAACTCGACGACGCCGTAGTCCTGCGGGTTGGCCACGTGGTAGGCGAACACGTGCCCGCCGTCGGGGTCGGGCAGCCGGCCCAGAGCGGTGCCGAGGCCCGCGCCGTAGAAGATGTTGTCGCCGAGCACCAGGGCCACCGACTCGTCGCCGAGGAAATCCGCGCCGATGAGGAAGGCCTGCGCCAGTCCCTCGGGTCGCGGCTGGACCGCGTACTCGATGCGCATGCCCAACCGCGTGCCGTCGCCCAGCAGTGCGCGGAACGAGTCCTGGTCGGCGGGGGTGGTGATCACCAGCACCTCGCGGACGCCGGCCATCATCAGCGTCGAGAGCGGGTAGTAGACCATCGGCTTGTCGTAGACCGGCATCAGCTGCTTGCTGACCGCCTGCGTGATCGGGAACAGACGGCTGCCGGTGCCCCCGGCCAGGATGATCCCCCGCATGTCCGGCGACGCTACCGGCGTGTCGCGGCTCAGGACGCCGGCGTCCCGAGCCACAACCTCCCGACGAGTGAGCTGCCGCCCGGCGTGCCCACCGGCTCCCAGCGGGTCGTCCAGCCGTCGGCGTGCAGCTGGACGACGACCGCACCGACCAGCGCCCCGAGGTTGAGCGCCGCCGTCGTGGTGGCCCGCTCCGGCAGGTGCACGTCGACCACCCCGTCGCCCTCGCCGCCGTAGCGCAGCACGACCGGGAACTCCGGCAGCGCCGCCGTCGCCACCCGGAACGCCGCCGCGACCGCGTCCAGCTCGCCGGGACGCGGCACCAGGTCCCCACCGGGCACCCGTGTCGCCAGCAGGTCGCGGCTGCCGTAGGGGAACAGGTCGCCGGGGCCGAGGCGGACCAGCGGCCGGGTGCCGGCATCGTCCTCCGGCGGGTCGAACGACAGGCCGCGGACGACGGCCACCGGGATGCCGGTCAACTTGCCCTTCACCAGGTCCGCGGCGGCCGCCAGCTCGTCGACGAGGGCGACCTGGGTGGTCTCCAGCCGGTTGCCGTGGGCGTCGACCAGGCCACGGTGGTCGACCAGCGCGGGGATCCCCGCCGAGCCGACGGCGACGTCGGTCAGCCCCTCCCGCCAGGTGCGGCCGAAGGTGTCACTGACGATGACCGCGACGTCCACCCCGAGCAGCTCGCGCAGCCGGCCGCGCAGCGTCCGGGCGGAGGCGTCGGCGTCCTCGGGCAGCAGCACGAGCGCGTCCCCGGAGACGTTGGAGGCGTCGATCCCGGCCGCGGCGACCACCCAGCCCTGCGGTGTCTCGACGATCTTCAGCGGGCCGCGCCGGGCGACCACGCGCACCGTCTGGGCGTCGATGGCCCGCTGCCGGGCGGCCTCCCTGTCCTCACCCGGTGCGACGGGCACCAGCCGGCCCTCGACCTTGGACACCACCTTGGAGGTGACGACGACGACGTCGCCGTCGGCCAGCCAGGGCGCGGCGCCCGCCACAGCCGCGGCGAGGTCGTCGCCGGGGGAGAACTCCGGCAGCCCCCGCACCGGGAGGACCGAGATCCCCGCCGCCGGCTCGGTCATCGGTTCTCCTGGACCCCGTCGGCCCCCTGCGGGGGTCCGCCGAGAGCTCGCGAGCGGTGGGGGGCGGGGGGTCCTTCTCCTGCTGCGGCGTCCAGCGCCGCCCGCGCCATGGCGGCGGTCGCCTCGGGGGAGGACATGAGCAGCGGGACGGCGCGGACGTCGACCCCCGGGACGTCGGCGGCGTCGCCGGTGTGCACCAGCCAGGCGTCGAGCAGCCCGCCGGCGGACCGGGCGCCGTAGTGCCGCCCCACCCCCTCGGCGCTGACCTCGACGCCGAGCACCGGCAGGCAGCGGTCGGCCATCCCGCGCACCACGCTGCCCCCGACGACCGGCGAGACCCCGACGACCCGGCCCGGCGTGGCCAGCAGTGCCTGCCGCAGCCCCGGGACGCCCAGGATGGTGCCGACCGACACCACCGGGTTCGAGGGCGCCAGCAGCACCGCGTCGGCAGCGGCCAACGCCTCGGCCACCCCAGGAGCGGGACGGGCGGCATCGACCCCGACCTGGACGAAGGCGCGGGGCTCGGGCTCGGCGCGGTGCCGCACCCACCACTCCTGGAAGTGCACCGCCTGCTGCCGCCCGGTTCCCGGATCGGCGACCACCACGTGGGTCTCCACCCGCTGGTCGGTCATCGGCAGCAGGTCGACGCCGGGCTGCCAGCGGTCCGCGAGCGCCGCGGTCACCTGGGACAGCGGGTAGCCGGCGTCCAGCATCCGGGTGCGGACGAGGTGCGTGGCCAGGTCGCGGTCGCCCAGGCCGAACCAGGTCGGCTCGGCCCCGTAGGCGGCCAGCTCCTCCTTGACCGTCCAGCTCTCGCCGGCCCGGCCCCATCCGCGCTCGGCGTCGATGCCGCCGCCGAGGGTGTACATGACGGTGTCGAGGTCCGGGCAGATCCGCAGCCCGTGCATCGTCACGTCGTCCCCGGTGTTCACGACCGCGGTGAGCCGCGCGTCGGGCGCGGCCGCGCGGAGACCGGCCAGGAACCGGGCCCCGCCGACCCCACCGGCGAGGACGACGATGTGCACGAAAGTCATCGTGCCCGATGGGCACTTGTCCACTGTTCGCCGGGCGTGTCGAGGTGTGCAGCGAGAAGTGACGAACACTGCGTGACGGGAGTGGCTGGTGAGGCTGGGCGCTTACACCGGGCGGAGTTGACGGCCCCACAACGACACGCGTGTAATTCCCGCGGTGTCAACGAGTGCCGAGCGGCCCGGGAACGTCCCGTGGAACGCACATCGGGACGGCAGCGAGAGGGGACGCATCGTCATGGCAGAGGTCTCGTGGTTGAGCGACTACGTGCACGCCGCAGAGCGCGAGCGCGGTGCCACGGGCCAGGCCCAGGGCTCCGCCGGGCTGTGGAGCATGGGCCTGGAGGCCGAGGTGCAGTCCTGGCAGGAGCGCGCGCTGTGCGCCGAGACCGACCCCGAGGCGTTCTTCCCCGAGAAGGGCGGCTCCACCCGCGAGGCCAAGAAGATCTGCACCGGCTGCGAGGTCAAGGCCGAGTGCCTCGAGTACGCGCTGGCCAACGACGAGCGTTTCGGCATCTGGGGCGGGCTCTCCGAGCGTGAGCGCCGCCGCCTGCGCCGCCGCGCGGGCTGAGGAAGTAGAGGACCCCCTGCCCCCCGCCATTCGCAGGCTCGCGGCGGGACCCTGCAGGGGGGCCACCGAGCCCGCCGCACACAGCGCCGTGTGACACCAGCTCCGAGCTGTTCCCACAGCCGCCGACGGATCCCGTCGGCGGCTGTGGTGTCGTTCGGGGCATGACGACGCGCGTGGTGGCCGGCCGGGCCGGCGTGGTGCGCGAGCTGCGCGCGGCAGGCCCGATGCTCGCGGCGCTGCGTACGCCGGTGACCGCCCGCGCCCCCTGGCTGACCGCCGCCCTGGCCCTCGACGACGTCCGGCCGGCCCGCCGGCGGCCGGTCGTGGTCGTGGTCGACCCGCCCGGCGGCACGGGGACGCCGCGGGCGCTGGCGGCGCTGGTCCTGCGCGGTGGCCCGCGGCTCACGGCCACGCTCCTCGGCGACGGGCTGCCCGTGCCCGCCGGGGCGGCCCCGGCCCGACTGCCGGCCCGGGACGACGACGCCGCCGCGCAGCTGGCCGTCGGCGTGCTGGGCCTGCTCGACCGGGTGCGCCGTCCGTGGACGCTGCAGCTGGCCGGGCTGCCGCTGGGCGACCCCACCCTGCGCGCGATCGGCCGGCTGCGGCCCGAAGCCGCGTTCGCCAACGCCCGCAGCCACCGCCTGGTCGACGAGCTCGACCGGACCGGTCCGGTGCACCGCACCCGGGACCCCGCCGAGCTGGACCGCCGGCTGCCCCCGCTGCTCGCCGGCGAGCCCGACCGCCGCACCCGCACCGCCCTGCGTGTCACCGCCCGCCTGCACGTCGCGATCGGTCAGGTCGAGCTGGCCACGGGAGCCGACGGGCACCGGGGCCTGCTGACCCTCGTCGACGGCGCCGACCGGCGGCCGTGGTGGGGGCCTCCCGGAGCGGGCCTGCGCACCGAGACGGGGACGCCCCTCGTCTCGCTGACGCTGCGTGGCGGCGGCCCGGGGGCGCTGCTCGGCCGGCGCTGACACCGGGGGCAGAGGGGTCCTCCGTCAGCCGGCGTACCGGACGACGTTGAGCTGCGGTTCCTCGACGCTGGCGGCGCGGTCGGTGCCGAGGAAGACGGTGCCCTCGGCAGGGGCCGTGCCGTCGAACACCGGCCCGGCGGGGGAGACGGTGACCGCCAGGTCGTAGACCCGTCCCGTGTAGGCCGGCGCGGTGCCGACCGGCCGGGTGTAGGTGGGGAAGCGGCCGGTCAGCCGCAGGTCGTCGCCCTCCCGCGTCACGGTGAGCGCGGGGGAGGGCAGGTCCGCGTACTCGGTGCGGGACCGCACGCAGCCCGCGGTCGCCGGGTCCCCGGGCGGCTCGGCGGCCAGGCAGTTCCACGTCGGCAGCCGCAGGTGTGCCAGCGCCGTTCCGCCGTCCCCGTCCGTCGTGACGCTCACCGCCGGGTAGGCCACCGTCGTCCCCACCGCCTGCCGCTCGACGACGAGGCCGCCGAACGCCAGCCGGGCCACCACGCCGCCCTCGCCCAGCGGCACCGAGCGGCCGGCCAGCACTCCCGCGCCACCCTCGCCCGGCAGCGGGTCCGACGGCACGGCAGGCAGCGCCGGCGGCACCGGGGCCGGCGTCGGGGTGTCGCGCGGGGACGGCATCCGCGGCCCGGGCGCGGGTGTCGCGGCCGGGTCGTCCCCGCCGTCGCGGGTCGCCCCGGCGATCCCGGCCAGCGCGGCGACCAGCACCAGCGCCACGGCGGCCATCCCGGCCACGGCGCGGCCGCTGCCGTCCGGGTGCGCGGGGCCCGCGTCGCCGTCGTCCACCGGGGGCGCGGCGGCCGGCGCGGGCGGTGGGACGGGCGTCCCGGGAGGGGAGTCGAGGAAGCCGGGGAGGTCGTCGTGCGGCCAGCGCGGCGCCGGCCGGGCGGGGTGCGGGGGCGCGGGGTCGGCAGGGGGAGGGACGGCGGGCCGCGGACGGCCCAGCGCGACCGCGGTCAGGCCGGCGAGCGCGAGCAGCGCCAGGACCAGCACGACCCACGGGACGGCGGCCGGCGCGGAGGAGTCCATCGCGACAGAGCATCCCAGCCGCCCTTGAGGCAGCCCCTGAGGCGGCCCCCTGCAGGGCCCCGCCGCGAGCCTGCGAGTGGCGGGGGCAGGGGGTCCTTCAACCGGTGGGGTCGATCTCCTCCGGATCGCGCCCGAGCAGCACGGCGACCTGGTCGACGACGACGTCGCGCACGAGATCGGCGAGGTCGTCGCGGTCGTGCGCGCGCAGCTCGAGCGGCCGGCGGTAGACGACGATCCGCGGCGGCACCTCCCGTGTGCCGTCCCGGTGTGCCGGCAGGACGCGGGCCAGCGGCACGCTGCCGTCGTCGAGGACGTCGGCGTCGAGCACCACCTCGTCGGGGTTGGTGTGCTCGACCCAGGGCACGTCCTCGACGGCGAACTCGACCCCGGCCAGCTCCTTCTCCCACCGGCGCTCGAGGTCCTCGACCGCGTCGAGGACGAGGTCGTCGAACTGCTCGGCGCGGCTTCGGGCCAGGGGGACGCCGTCGGGCACCAAGCGCCCGCGCAGCCCGCGGCCGTGCCGGTCGCGGCGGGATCGGGCGGGTCGGCTCATGACGGGTGCGAGCGTACGGCCGTCGGCTGCGCGGGGCGGGGTCGGCGGGACAGCCGCCGCCGGAGGGCGCGCGCCCCCGACCCGACTGCGCCGCCGAGGACCGGGACCGGACCCGCGCCGGGGCCCACGGGGACATCGTGGAGGATGGGACTGCTGCTCCGTCCCGGGCACCGAAAGACGGTGTGCCTGATGCCAACCACCCGGGTACGCGTCTACTGTGCCGTGCGTGAGGAACCGGTGGTGAGGCAGTCACGTCGCTGCTCGCGCAGCGGCTGCGCGCAACCGGCGGCAGCGACCTTGACCTACGTGTACGCGGAGTCGACCGCTGTCGTCGGCCCGTTGGCCACGTTCTCGGAGCCGCACAGCTACGACCTCTGCGAGTTCCACGCCGAGCGGCTGACCGTGCCGCGTGGCTGGGAGGTCGTCCGGCACGAGATCGACGTCGAGGACTCCGGCCCGACCGGCGACGACCTGCTGGCCCTGGCCGACGCCGTCCGCGAGGCCGCCCGGCCCGAGCCCCCGCGCAACCCCGCCGACGACGGCAGCGGCACCCGCCGCGGCCACCTGCGGGTCCTGCCCGACATCACCTGAGGAAGGACCACCCTTCCCCACGCCATGGCCCCGCTGCATGGCCCGCTGCAGGGTCCCGCCGCGAGCGTGCGAGCGGTGGGGGGCAGCGGGGCCCTTATAGGGTCGCCGGCGTGCGCGATCTGTCGTCCATCATCAAGGCCTACGACGTCCGCGGCGTCGTTCCCGACGAGTGGGACGAGGGCGTCGCCCGCCGGATCGGCGCGGCCTTCGCCGAACTCGTCTGGCAGGAGAGCGACGCGACCGCGGTCGTGACCGCGCACGACATGCGCGACTCCTCGGTGCCTCTCTCGCGTGCCTTCGCCGAGGGCGTGCTCTCCCGCGGCGTCGACGTCGTCGAGGCCGGTCTCGGGTCCACCGACCTGCTGTACTTCGCCTCCGGCTCGCTCGGCGTCCCGGGCGCGATGTTCACCGCCAGCCACAACCCCGCGCAGTACAACGGCATCAAGCTCTGCCGCGCCGGCGCCACCCCGGTCGGGCAGGAGTCGGGCCTGGCCACCCTCCGGGAGTGGGCCGAGCGCGACTCCTACGACCGGGTCCCCGCGCGGACGGCGTCGATCGACCAGCGGGACCTGCTCGCCGAGTACGCCGCGCACCTGCGCTCGCTGGTCGACCTGTCGACCATCCGGCCGCTGCGGGTCGTCGTCGACGCCGGCAACGGCATGGGCGGGCACACCGTCCCGGTGGTGCTCGCCGGCCTCCCGCTGGAGGTGCTGCCGCTGTACTTCGAGCTCGACGGCTCCTTCCCCAACCACGAGGCCAACCCGCTGGACCCGGCCAACCTGGTCGACCTGCAGGCCGAGGTCCGCCGCACCGGTGCCGACATCGGGCTGGCCTTCGACGGCGACGCCGACCGGGTGTTCGTCGTCGACGAGCGCGGCGAGCCGGTCAGCCCCTCGGCGATCACCGCCCTGGTCGCCGTCCGGGAGCTGGCCAAGGGCCGGGGGACGACGGTCATCCACAACCTGATCACCTCGCGCGCGGTCCCCGAGATCATCCGCGAGCACGGCGGCGAACCGGTGCGCACCCGCGTCGGGCACTCGTTCATCAAGGCAGAGATGGCCCGCACGGACGCCGTCTTCGGCGGGGAGCACTCCGCGCACTACTACTTCCGCGACTTCTGGCGGGCCGACACGGGCATGCTCGCCGCCATGCACGTGCTCGCCGCGCTGGGGGAACAGAGCCGGCCGCTGTCGGAGCTGACCGCCGGCTACTCCCGCTACGTCGCCTCCGGGGAGATCAACTCCACCGTGGCCGACGCCGCCGGCCGGACCAGGTCGGTGCGGGAGGCGTTCGAGGGCGAGGAGGGTGTCACCGTCGACGACCTCGACGGGCTGACCGTGGACCTGACCGACGGCTCGTGGTTCAACCTGCGGGCCAGCAACACCGAGCCGCTGCTGCGGCTCAACGTCGAGGCGCCGGACGAGGCGCGGATGACCGAACTGCGGGATCGAGTCCTGGAGATGGTGCGCGCATGACCACGAGTTCCGACCCCGGCACGGTGGGACCGCTGGGGCTGGACCCGGCGCTGCTGGAGATCCTCGCCTGCCCGGACACCCACCACAGCCCACTGACGGTGGACGAGGCGGCGAGTGAGCTGGTCTGCCCGACCTGCGACCGCGCCTTCCCCGTGCGCGACGGCATCCCGGTGCTGTTGCTCGACGAGGCCCGGCGGCGCTCGTGACGTCCCCGGAGCTGGCCGAGGAGGTCCTCGACGACCTCGACGTGCTGCGCGCCCGCGACCCGCGCGGCCTGCTGCCCGCGGTCGCCGGCGCCGGCGCGCAGGTTCGCGAGACCGCCCGGCTGACCGAGGAGGCCGGCCTGGAACGGGTCACCGCCGGCGGCCGCCCGCGCGGGCTGGTCATCGTGGCCCGCCGCGAGGGGGCGGTGGCCGCACAGGTGCTGCGGGCGCTGCTCGGGCCGGCCAGCCCGGTCACCGTGGACGTCGTCCCCGGGCCGGACCTGCCGGTGTGGACCGGTCCCAGCGACATCGCCGTCGTCGCCACCCGCACCGGCGCCGGCCGCTACGCCGTCACCCCGGCCTACGAGGCGGCCCGCCGCGGCGTGACGCTGCTGGGCATCGGCGCCGAGGACGCCCCGCTGCGCGCGGCCTGCTCCACCGCCCGCGCCCCCTACGTGCCCCTGCCGCGGTCCCGGGTGCGGCACACCACGCTGTGGTCGCTGCTCACCCCGATGCTGCAGCTGGCCGTCGGCCTGGACCTGGTGTCGGAGGGCGCGGCGGACCTGGAGGCGATCGCCGCGGCGCTCGACGAGGTCGCCACGGAGTGCGGCCCGGCGCGGGAGTCCTTCGTCAACCCGGCGAAGACGCTGGCCCTCGAACTGCTCGACGCGCTGCCGGTGATCGCCGCCGAGGGGCCGCTGGCCGGCACCGCCGCGACGCGGATCGCCGACCAGCTCGCGACGCTGGCCGGGCTGCCGGTCACCACCTTCCGGCTGCCCGACCAGCGGGTCGCCGCCTGCTCGGTGCTGCGCGGCCCCCTGGCACCGCAGGGCGGTGAGGACGACTTCTTCCGCGACCGCGCCGAGGACGCCGGCCGGAGGCTGCGGCTGCTCACGGTCCGCGACGCCGACGCCGGCGAGCACGACGGCGCCGGTGAGCGCGAGCCCCGGTCGGCCCGCGAGGCGCTGGGCGAGGCGCTGCGCAGCGCCGCGACGGCCAACGTCCCGGTGAGCGGACTGGCCGAGTACGGGGAACCGGAGCAGTACGGCCGGCTGCCCCGTCTGGCCCGTCAGCTGGCGGTCGCCGACTTCACGGCCGTCTACCTGGCCCTCGCTCTGGACACCGAGAGGTCCGCCTCCGCATGAGCACCGCCACCCGGGACTGACCCCGGGTCCACCAGGGCGTGAGCCGCACCCAGCTCTCCCCGGCGCGTCGGGCGGCCGACCGGGCCCGGCTGGCCGACGAGGTCGTCGACGTGCTCGTGGTCGGCGGCGGGCTCACCGGCGCCTGGGTCGCCCTCGACGCGGCCAGCCGCGGGCTCGCGGTCGGCCTCATGGAGGCCCGCGACTGGGCCGCCGGCTCCTCCGGCAGGCCGGGCGTGCTGCTCGCGCAGGCGGGGACGCCGGCCGGGACGGCGCGGCGCGAGCGTTACCGGCTGCTGAGGACGACCGCCCCGCACCTCGTCCGGCCGGTCCCGCTGGTGGTCCCGCACCCCACGCCGGTGCTCTCCGACCTCGTCTCCGGCGGCCTGCGGCCCTCCCGGCCGCTGTCGCGGCGGGCCGTGCTCGCCGCCGTCCCGGGGTTGCGTCCCCACGGGGGAGCCGGCGCGCTGCGCCGCTGGGACGCGCAGGTGGACGGCGCCCGCCTCACCCTCGCCGTCGTCCGGACGGCGGCCGGCTACGGCGCCCGCGTCCTCTCCCGCGCGCGGGTCCACGGGCTGCTGCGGGCCGGTGGCGCCGTGGTGGGCGCGCGGGTCACCGACCGCACCGACCGCTCGGTGTTCCGGGCGCGGGCGCGCAGCGTCGTGCTCGCCACCGGTGCGGACGGCGGCGGGCTGGCCCAGGGCGTCCCCACCGACCCGCTCGTGCAGGTCGTGCTCCCGCGACCGGCGGTCGACGGCCGGGACGACGGGCTGGTGCTGCCGGTCCCGGGCGGCGTGCTGACCGCCGTCCCGGCGGGGGAGTGGTGGATCGTCACGCACCCCGGCCCCGACGTGCACGCCCTGCTGAGCGCACTGGACCGGGCGCTCGTCCGCCCGGTGCCGGCCGACGCGGTCGTCGCCGTCCGGGTCGACCGGCTGCCCCGCGGGGACGGCCTCGAGACGCCCGCGCCCGGGCTGGTGGTCGTCGCCGGGGGCCTGCCGACCGCCCGGGTGGCGGCCGCGGACGCCGTCGACGCGGCGACCGCGGGCCTGCCGGGCGTGCCACCGTCCCGCACCGCACACCTGCCGCTGGTCGGCGCGCACGGCTGGGACGACGTCCGGGACCGGGTGCCGCAACCGGCCGCGGCCGCCGGGCTGTCCCCGGAGGCGGTCGACCGGCTGCTCCACCGGCACGGCGACCGGGTGACCGACGTGCTCGCCCTCGTGCGCGCCGACCCGCGGCTGGGCCGCCCGCCGCCCGGGGCGACGGAGTACCTGGCCGCCGAGGTCGTGCACGCGGTCACCGCCGAGGGTGCGCTGTCCCTCGACGACGTCCTCCTCCGGCGCACCCCGCTGTCCGGTGCGGATCCCGCGGCGGTGGCCGCGCTCGTGGCCGGGCCGCTCGGCTGGGACGCCGCCCGCACCGCCCGGGAGACCGCAACGGCGGAGTGACCCGATGGGGCGAAACGGCGAGCGGTGTGGACCGAGCCATGCCCAGGAAACGGGACCGGCCAGTAACCTCCACGGCGATGTGGCCCCTCACCAGCGCTGTCCGCTTCTACCCGTGGGGGAGCCGGACGGTCATCCCCGAGCTGCTCGGGCAGCCCAGCCCCGCCCCGCAGCCGCACGCGGAGCTGTGGATGGGTGCGCACCCGGACGAGCCGAGCCTGCTGGCCGACGGCCGTCCGCTGGACCGGGCCATCGCCGAGGAGCCCGAGCGGCTGCTGGGCGCACCGGTCGTGACCCGCTTCGGGCCGCGGCTGCCCTTCCTCATGAAGGTGCTCGCCGCCGACCGGCCGCTGTCCCTGCAGGCCCATCCCACGATGGAGCAGGCGGCGGCCGGCTACGCGGCCGAGGAGGCCGCGGGCATCCCCAGGGACGACCCGACGCGGACCTTCAAGGACCCGTGGCACAAGCCCGAACTCCTGCTCGCGCTCACCACGTTCGAGGCACTCTGCGGCTTCCGGCCGGTCGAGGAGTCGCTGCACTGCCTGGCCAAGCTGCAGCTGCCCGAGCTCAAGCCCACGATCGCGGCGCTGGCGCGCGGTGGCCTGCGGGCCGCCATCCCGCAGCTGATCGCGCTCTCCGGCGGCCGCCGGACCTCCCTGGTCGAGGCGGTCGCGCGCCGGGCGGCCTCCTACGTCGCCGCGCACGATCCGGAGTTCATCAACACCTACCGCTGGGCGGCCGCGCTCGCCGAGTCCTACCCGGGTGACCCGGGCGTGGTCATCTCGCTGATGTGCAACCACCTCAAGCTGGCACCCGGCGAGGCGGTGTTCCTGCCGGCCGGGAACCTGCACGCCTACCTCAGCGGCGCAGGGGTCGAGGTCATGGCCAGCTCGGACAACGTCCTGCGCGGCGGCCTGACCAGCAAGCACGTCGACCTGGCGGCGCTCATCGAGGTGCTCGACTTCACCGACGGCCGGATCCCGGTCCTCCAGCCCGTGCTCGGGCCCGGCGGGCTGCGCTACCCGGTGCCGGTCGAGGACTTCGACCTCACCCGCGTACAGCTCGACGAGCGGACCGGGACGCTCACCACGGCCGGGCCGCAGGTGCTGCTGTGCACCGAGGGCCGCGCCGTGCTGGCTGCCGCCGACGGCGAGCTGGTCCTGGAGAAGGGGCAGTCGGCGTTCGTCCCGGCGGGCGAGCCGATCAGCGCCCGCGGGCCCGCGCTGCTCTACCGGAGCACGACGAACCTGCGCTGAGCAGGCGGTCCGGACGGCACCTGCGGCGCCACGGCCGGTGTGTCGTGTGCCGTGGGGCCGGGGTGGGCAGGAAGGTCGGCATCGTCCCGGGCGCTCAGCAGGGAGCTCCCCTCACCGAGGGTGCCGGCGCTCCGGCGCTCCCGACGGGAGGAGCGGCCATGACGGCAGGACGACGGCGCGGGCGACGGGCGGGGGCGGTCTCGGCGCTGCGGCGGTGGGTGGTCCGGACGGCGGTGGTGCCGTTCGAGGCCCGCCTCGCCCGCCTGGTGGAGTCGACCGTGCGGGCCGAGGGCCAGCGACTGGAGGCGTGCGCGCGGGCGGAGACCGACCGGGCGATCCGGGCCGTGCACGACGTCGAGTTCCGGAGCCGGCGTGACCTGCTGGCGGCGGGGGAGCGGGACGCGGCCGTGGCCTCGGCCCGGTTCGCGGCGCGGGAGATGCCGACCGCGCGGTCCTTCCACGACCCGCTGAGCACACTGCGGCACGCTGTCGAGATCGCGCCCGCCAGCGGTCTGGCGCTGGAGTTCGGCGTCTTCCAGGGACGTTCGCTCGAGGTCATCGCCGAGGGGCGGGGTCGCCGTGACGTCTACGGCTTCGACTCCTTCCAGGGGCTGCCGGAGGACTACCGCCCGCACGTGCGGGCCGGTGCCTTCGCCACGGCCGCGCTGCCCGAGGTCGCCGGGGCCGAACTGGTGGTCGGCTGGTTCCAGGACACCCTCCCCGGCTTCCTCGCCGCCCACCCCGGCCCGGTCTCCCTGCTGCACGTCGACGGCGACCTGTACTCCTCGGCGGTGACGGTGCTGGAGCACGTGGGTCCCCGGCTGGTCCCCGGGTCGGTGGTGGTCTTCGACGAGTTCTTCAACTTCCCCGGCTGGGAGCAGCACGAGTACCGGGCGTGGCAGGAGCACCTCGAGCGCACCGGCGCCCGGGTGGCCTACGAGGCCTACACGTCGAACAACGAGCAGGTCGTCGTCCGCGTGCTGGACCCCGGGACCCCGGCCGGGCGCTGATCCGTGGGGCGTCCCCGCGGTCACCGGTCGGCGGCCCGCCGCCGAGGTCTCCGCCGCCCACGGTGTGCCGCGGCGCCCCGCTCAGCCGGACCGTGCTGCTCCTGGAGGGGACGGTCGACGTCCGTGCCGGCCGGGAGCCGGTCACCGCCCGCGGTCCCGCGCTGCTCCACCGGGGCGCGACGAACCTGCGCTGAGCGCCTCGCCCCCCTCCCGGGTGGTGCTGGAGAGGCACCAGGCACCACCGGTCAAGCCGTTCCGTCACGATGGGAGCATGTTGCTGTCCGTCATCGTCCCGTGTCACGACGAGGAACGCGTGCTGCGTGAGCTGGTCGCCCAGGTCGGTGCCGCGGTGGAGGAGGCGCCGGTCGACCTCGAGATCGTCCTGGTCGACGACGGCAGCCGTGACGGGACCAGCGAAGTGCTGCGGGAACTGCACGCCGCCGACCCGCGAGTGCGCTATGTGACGCTGAGCCGCAACTTCGGCAAGGAGGCGGCGATGCTCGCCGGGCTCTCCTTCGCCCGGGGTGACGCGGTGGTGCTCATGGACGCCGACCTGCAGCACCCGCCGCGATTGCTGCTGGAGATGCTGGAGCTGCACGAGCACGGCTACGACCAGGTGGTCGCCCGCCGCACCCGCGACGGCGACGCGTTCGGCCGCACCCTGCTGTCCCGGCTGTACTACCGACTGGTCAACTCGCTGGTGGAGGTCCGCATCGAGGACGGCGTCGGGGACTTCCGGCTGCTCAGCCGCCGGGCCGTCGACGCGCTGCTCCAACTGGGCGAGTACAACCGCTTCTCCAAGGGCCTGTTCGCCTGGATCGGCTTTCCGACCGCCACGATCGACTACCGCAACGAGGCCCGCTACGGCGGGGACACCAGCCGGTGGACGCTGCGCCGACTGCTGAACTACGGCATCGACGGGGTGATGTCGTTCAACAACGCCCCGCTGCGCCTGGCGATCTACGTCGGCCTGGTGGTGACCGCGCTGGCCTTCGGCTACGCCGGCTTCCTCGTGGTGGCGGCTATCGTGCAGGGCATCGTCGTGCCCGGGTACGTGACGCTCGTCGCCGCGGTCATCGGTCTGGGCGGCCTGCAACTGCTGTTCCTGGGCGTGATCGGCGAGTACGTCGGCCGCATCTACTACGAGACCAAGCACCGCCCGCACTACCTGGTCGCCGAGGCCAGCGACGACCCGCAGCCGGCCGGTGTCCGCGGGCCCGCGCGCTCTGCAGCACGGAACACCGTCGTCGTCGGCAACCACGTGGCGCCCGAGCAGGCCGTGTCCCGCCGGCCGGTGCCCGCCGAGGCTCCGGCGACCGGCAGCAGCGCCTCGGCCTGGCACCACGGCGCTCGGCCGTCTGCGCCGCGCCGGCCCGACGGGGCCGGCGGCGCGGTCCCGGGAGACCCCGGGCCCCACGCATGAGACCCGACCGTGCCACGCTGCGGCACGTCACGCGCTTCGCGGTCGTCGGGGTCATCAACACCGGCGTCTACTACGGCACCTACCTGCTGTTGAGCACCGTCCTGCACTACCTGGCGGCGCACCTGCTGGCGATCGCCGTCTCGATGGTGGTGTCGTTCTTCCTCAACTGCCTGTGGACCTTCCGGACCCGACCGACCTGGCGGAAGTTCGCGCTGTTCCCGCTGACCAACGCGACCAACTACCTGCTGACCACCGCGGGCGTGGTGCTGCTCGTCGAGTGGCTCGGCGTCGACGAGCACATCGCGCCGTTGCTGGCGGCCGCGGCGGCGATCCCGGTGACCTTCCTGCTCTCCCGTCGTGTGCTGTCCGGCCGGCCGGCGGCGCCCGTGGACCTGGCTCCCACGGCAGGTGGCAGGTGACCGCGGGCACGCACGAGCACCAGGCGCCCGTGGCCGTTCCCGAGGCCGGCGCCGACGAGGTGCCGCGCCCGGCTCCGCGCGGGCGCCGGCGGTTGCCCGAGTGGCTGGCCACCCTCCTCGTCGGGTCGCTGACGTGGGCGCTGGCGGTCGTTCCGCAGTGGCGAGGGGAGTTCTTCTACTACACGGGCGACCAGCACGAGCAGTTCGCGCCGCTGTGGCACCTGTTCGGTCGACAGCTCCGTGCAGGGCAGTGGCCGTCGACCATGGACCCCGCCGGGTGGGTGGGCGGTAACCACGCCGCCGAGGCGATGACGGGCATCTGGAACCCGGTCAACCTGCTGAACTACCTCCTCGTCTCGACCTTCGACAACCTCTCGATCGCCGCGTTCGTCGTCATGGCGGAGTTCCTCGGCCTGCTCGCCATGGGCGTGTTCCTGCTCGCCCGGGGCTACGGCGCCGCCCGCTGGCCGGCTGCCGTCGTGGCGACCGCGCTGCCCTTCGCCGGGTTCACGCTCTGGTACGAGGCCTCCGGTTGGCCGGCCGGGCTCATGGCGTTCACCTGGGTCACGCACTTCTGGTGGTCCGCGCACCGGCTCGCCCGGGGTCGGCGCGGTCCGCTCGTCCCCTTCGTGTTCGGCTTCCTGGCGATCACCACCGGCAATCCCTACGGGGCGCTGGGGCTGGCGGTGGTGACGGCGGCCCTCGGCATCGAACTCGTGCTGCGCGGCCGGTGGGGCCGGCTGGCGCACCTGGCCGTGATGGGCGTCTGCGTCGGGGCGGTGGCCCTGCTGGTCTTCCTGCCGCTCCTGGGCGCCAACCCGGTGTCCTCGCGGGGGGAACTGGGCGGCATCGTCAACGACACCTTCCTGGTGCCCGACCTCGGCGACCTGGCGGCGGCCAGCTCGCCGACCTACCTGCCGTCGATGACCATCTGGACCGGCGCCACGTTGGAGCGCGTCCCCTCCACGTATCTCGCCTGGTTCGTCCTGCCGCTGCTGCCGTGGCTGCGCTGGGACCGGTTGCGTCGTCGCGCCCGTACGCTCACGAGCGTCTTCGTCGTCGCCGCCTGGTACCTCCTGGCCACGCTCGCGCCATCACAGGTCTGGCTGTTCCGCTGGCCGGTGCGCCTGGTCGAGTACCTGTGGGTGCCGGTCATGGTCCTCGTCGCCGTCATCCTCACTGCCGGCCTGGCCACCGACGCGGTGCGCCGGCGGGCCGCGGTCAGCGGGGCGGTCGTCGCTGTCGGCTTCTACCTGGCATGGGCGGTCCGGCCGACCGACATGGGTGCCGTGCACCTGGCCGGTCTGGTGCTCGTCGGGGGGCTGACCGCGCTGGCCGTCCTGGCCGGTCGTCGGCGCGGCCTGCCTGCGCTGGGCGCCGTGGTGGTGCTCGGGACCGCCTGCGTCCTCGCCCTGCAGACCAGCGTGCTGCCGCCCCGTCCGGAGGGCAGCCCCCCGCCGGCCTGGCCTGCCTACGACCTGCCGGCGCTGGCCGAGGGGATGTCCGCCTACGAGGGCACGGTGCTGCAGCTGGCCTCCCGCGCCGGTGTGACGACCGAGACCGTGCGCGCCGGCGAGATCGTCTTCGGCAACCTCGCGCGGGCCCCCGGTGCCTCGGTCGTGACCAGCTACAGCGGCATCGGTTTCCGCGAGTTCACCGCCGAGCTCTGCATGGACTACCGGGGGGCGACGTGCCCGGAGGCCTTCGACCGGTTGTGGCAGCCCGCCGGTCCCGGCTACGACGTGCCGCTGATCGACGCCATGGAGGTCTCCACCCTCGTCGTGCAGCGGTCGCTGCGGCCCGACGTCGCGGCGCTGGAGCCGCCGCCCGGGTGGAGGGTGGGCCTGGAGACGCCGGTGCGGGTCGTGTGGGTGCGCAACGAGCCGTTGGACGAGGAGACGCGGGTGTCGTGGGCCTCGCCCGGCGTCGACGTCCTCGCCGACTCCTCCTCACCCCGGCGCGAGGAGGTCACCTACCGCGCGGGCGAGCCCGGCCGGCTCCTCTTCGCCCGGCTGTCCTGGCCCGGCTACAGCGCCACCGTGGACGGCCGGCCGGCCGAGGTGGTCGACGGCCCGGCGGGTCTGCTGGCCGTGGAGGTCCCGGCGGGTGAGCACGTCCTCGTGCTGGAGTACCGGTCGCCCGGGTTGCGGGCCGGCGCCCTCGTCGCTGCGACCGCCGCTGCGGTGGTGCTCGTCCAGTCCTGCGCGTGGTGGTGGAGCCGACGCCGGCACCGGTCCTCCGCGTGACGGTGCGGGGAGGCTGCGCCGCTCCGGCGGCGGCCGAGGGGCCGACGTAGCGTCGGGGGGACCGATCCCGCTTCCCCCGGGAGTGCTCCGTGCCGACCCGTCCCGACCCGGTGCTCCGCCTGCCCGCCCGGCGAGCACCGCTGGCCGCGCTGCTGCTGCTCCTCACCGGTTGCGGCCTGCTGCCGAGCACCGAGCAGCCGGCCGGCGGCCCGCTGACCGGGATCCTGGACGACGCGGCCGTGGAGGAGGCGATCTCCGTCGCGCCCCCGGACTCCGCACTGGCCGCCCTCGGCGAGGTGGCGGTACGCGGCCGGGCACCGCGCACCGGCTACGAGCGCGAGGAGTTCGGCGACGGCTGGGTGGACACCGACCGCAACGGCTGTGACACGCGCAACGACGTGCTGGCCCGCGACCTGGCCGGCGAGGAGTTCCGGCCCGGCTCCGACTGCGTCGTCGTCTCCGGCACCCTGGACGACCCCTACTCCGGGCGCACCATCGAGTTCCGCCGCGGCGAGGACACCAGCGACGACGTGCAGATCGACCACGTCGTCGCGCTCTCCGACGCCTGGCAGAAGGGCGCGCAGGGGTGGGACGCCGACCGGCGCACCGCCTTCGCCAACGACCCGCTCAACCTGCTCGCCGTCGACGGGCCGCTCAACATGCAGAAGGGGGACGGCGACGCCGCGACGTGGCTGCCGCCCGACACGTCCTACCGGTGCGCCTACGTCGCGCGTCAGGTTGCGGTGAAGACCGGCTACGGACTGTGGGTCACCCGCGCCGAGCGCAACGCGGCCGCCACGGTGCTCTCCGGCTGCCCGGACGAGCCGCTGCCCGGCAGCGACCCGTCGACGGACGTCGCCGTGGATGCGGCGCCGGCGCCCTCGGCCACCGTCTACGCCGACTGCGACGCGGTGCGTGCGGCGGGCGCGGCCCCGATCCGGCGGGGCGAGCCGGGGTGGAGCGACGGGTTCGACGGGGACGGCGACGGCGTCGGGTGCGAGTGAGGGGACCGCCGCCCGCGTATCCTGGACGACGGCACGAGCCCCGCCGAGGCCTCGGCACGCTCGCTCACGCAGCCTCCCCGCCGGTGCTGGTCGCCGGCACGCGCGAGGCTGCTCCGTCAGCGACCGACGCGAGACCCGGCCCAGCGTGCCGGGCGATCCCTGGAGCGACATGACCGCCACCACCGGCACCCGTGTACTGACCGACGGCGACTTCAAGGTCGCCGACCTCTCCCTGGCCGGCTTCGGCCGGAAGGAGATCCAGCTCGCCGAGCACGAGATGCCCGGCCTCATGGCCCTGCGCGCCGAGTACGGCGACGAGCAGCCGCTGGCCGGGGCCCGCATCGCCGGCTCCCTGCACATGACCGTCCAGACCGCCGTCCTCATCGAGACCCTCGTCGCCCTGGGCGCCGACGTCCGCTGGGTCAGCTGCAACATCTTCTCCACCCAGGACCACGCCGCCGCGGCGATCGTCGTCGGCGACGGCACCCCCGAGGAGCCCGCCGGCGTCCCGGTGTTCGCCTGGAAGGGCGAGACGCTGGAGGAGTACTGGTGGTGCACCCAGCGCCTGTTCGAGTTCCGCGACGAGAGCGGGGCCGTGGTCGGGCCGAACATGCTGCTCGACGACGGCGGCGACGCCACCCTGCTGGTGCACCTGGGCACCCGCTTCGAGTCCGACGGCGCCGTCCCCGACACCACGGAGGCCGACTCCGAGGAGTACGGCGTCATCCTCGAGGCCCTGCGCGGCACGCTCGCGCAGGACGGGCAGTACTGGACCAGCATCGGCCAGGGCATCGCCGGGGTCACCGAGGAGACCACCACCGGGGTCATGCGGCTCTACGAGCTCGCCCGCGACGGCCGGCTGTTGTTCCCGGCGATCAACGTCAACGACTCGGTCACCAAGAGCAAGTTCGACAACCTCTACGGCTGCCGGCACTCGCTCATCGACGGCCTCAACCGGGCCACCGACGTGATGATCGGCGGCAAGGTGGCCGTCGTCTGCGGCTACGGCGACGTCGGCAAGGGCTGTGCCGAGTCGCTGCGCGGCCAGGGCGCCCGCGTCATCGTCACCGAGATCGACCCGATCAACGCCCTGCAGGCGGCGATGCACGGTTACGAGGTCACCACGCTCGACGAGGTGATCGGCAAGGCCGACATCGTCATCACGGCCACCGGCAACCGCGACATCATCTCCGCCGAGGAGCTCGGGCGGACCAAGCACCAGGCGATCATCGGCAACATCGGCCACTTCGACAACGAGATCGACATGGCCGGCCTGGCGCGGACCCCGGGCATAGAGCGGACGACGATCAAGCCGCAGGTCGACGAGTGGCGGTTCGCCGACGGCCACACGATCATCGTGCTCTCCGAGGGCCGGCTGCTGAACCTGGGCAACGCCACCGGGCACCCCAGCTTCGTCATGAGCGCCTCGTTCTCCAACCAGGTGCTCGCCCAGATCGAGCTGTGGACCAACCGGGCCGCCTACGAGGGCGAGGCGCCGACCGTCACGGTCCTGCCCAAGAAGCTCGACGAGCACGTGGCCCGGCTGCACCTCGACGCCCTCGGCGTGAAGCTCACCGAGCTGACCAAGGTGCAGGCCGACTACATCGGCGTCCCGGTCGAGGGCCCCTACAAGAGCGACCACTACCGCTACTGAGGGACGACCCTCCTGCCCCGACCGCTCGTAGCAGGACCCCCTCCTGCCCACCCTTCGCAGGCTCAGGGCGGGGCCCGGGACGGGGCAGGTCATCACGTCACCGGGCTCGGCGCGGGGCCCTGCCCACCCCTCGCGGGGTCGGGGACGCCCGGGAGAGCCATGCGATCGGGGCACCGGGGACACCCGTCCGGAGCACTCCGGGCGGGTGTCCCCGCTTCCGTCCCCGAGCAGCGCAGAATGGTCGCCGTGCCACCCACCGCTGCCCAGAACGGCCCCTCCCGCGGCCGAGTCCTGGTCGTCGACGACGACGCCGCCCTCGCCGAGATGCTCGGTATCGTGCTCCGGCGCGAGGGCTACGAACCGGCGTTCGTCTCCGACGGCAACCGCGCGGTGGGCGTGTTCCAGCAGACCCGCCCGGACATCGTGCTGCTCGACCTGATGCTGCCCGGCCGCAACGGTCTGCAGATCTGCCAGGACATCCGCACGCAGTCGACCGTCCCGATCGTCATGCTCACCGCCAAGGGCGACACCCTCGACGTCGTCCAGGGGCTCGAGGCCGGCGCCGACGACTACGTCATTAAGCCTTTCAAGCCGGTGGAGCTGGTCGCCCGGGTGCGCGCGCAGCTGCGTCGGGGCGAGACCGGGCAGGCCGAGAACCTGAGCATCGGCGACGTGCAGATCGACGTCCCGGCACACCAGGTCACGCGGGACGGCGTCCCGATCGCGCTGACCCCGCTGGAGTTCGACCTGCTGGTCGCGCTGGCCCGCAAGCCGCGCCAGGTCTTCACCCGCGAGCTGCTGCTCGAGCAGGTGTGGGGTTACCGGCACGCCGCGGACACCCGGCTGGTCAACGTCCACGTGCAGCGGCTGCGGGCGAAGATCGAGCGGGACCCCGAGAAGCCGGAGATCGTCCTGACGGTGCGAGGAGTCGGCTACAAGGCCGGACCCCCGTGAGCGAGCAGGCCCGTGAGCAGCGCAGCGAGGGCCGGAGCCGACAGCGAGTGAGCAGCGCAGCGAGCTCTGCGAGCGAGGAGCGGCGCGACCGCGGAGGCGACCGGTGACCTCGGCGAGGAGCGGAGCGGGCCGCGGGAGCGAAGCGATGTGCTCCGTGACCCGGCCGTGAGCACCACGCGGCCCGCGCCGCCCGCGACCGACGCGTCGCCCGAGGCGCCGTCGTCCTCCCGTGCCGTCGGCCCGGCCGGGGCGCCCGAGCCGCGCCGGCCGCTGCCGCCCGACCTCGGCGCGCTGCGGCGCGGAATGCGCCGGCGGGCCACCCGCACGCGGCGGCTGGCGCAGCGGCTGGCCGCGCGGGCGGCGGCCGCCTGGCGCTCGTCCCTGCACGTCCGGATCGGGACGATCACCATGCTGGTCGCCGGCACGGTCGTGGTCATCGTGAGCCTGGTGCTGTTCAGCCAGATCCGAGAGCAGCTGCTCTCGGTCAAGGAGCAGGCGGCCATCGACCAGGTGCAGACCGGTGTCGTCTACGCGCAGAGCGAGGTCGCGGGCATCGCCGCCGGAGACGGCGCGAGCGTGCGGGCGACGCTGGACCGGACGGTCAAACAGCTCAAGGAGCGCGGCAGCCCGGCCGGTGACTTCGAGGTCGTCATGGTCTACCGGACCGGCGACTCCGAGCGGCCCCCCGCCGTCAGCCAGCGGGGCATCTACCCGGCGATCCCCACCCAGCTGCGGGCCGGCGTCGCCTCCGGCGGCCAGTACGCGCAGTACGTGATGGTCCCCGACGGCGGCGGGCAGCCCCGGCCCACCTACCTCGTCGGTGCCCCCGTGCCGACCGGCGCGGGCAGCGCCGAGCAGATCGAGCTCTACTACGCCTTCCCGCTCGACCAGGAGGCGGAGAGCCTGTCGCTGTTCCGCAGCACGGTGGTCATCAGCGGCATCGCCCTCACCCTCTTCGTCGTCGGGATCGCCCTCCTCGTGACCCGGCTGGTCGTCGACCCGGTGCGCCGGGCCGCGGGGATCGCGCAGCGGCTGGCGGAGGGCCAGTTGGAGGAGCGGATGGCCGTGCGCGGCGAGGACGACCTCGCCCGGCTGGCGACCAGCTTCAACGCGATGGCCGACAGCCTGCAGCGGCAGATCACCCAGCTCGAGTCGCTGTCCCAGCTGCAGCAGCGCTTCACCTCCGACGTCTCGCACGAGCTGCGCACGCCGCTGACCACGGTGCAGATGGCCGCCGAGGTGCTCTACGAGTCGCGCGCGGACTTCCCGGCGCACGTGGCGCGCTCGGCGGAGCTGATGCACACCGAGCTCGACCGCTTCGAGGTGCTCCTCACCGACCTGCTGGAGATCAGCCGCTACGACGCCGGGGCCGCCGTCCTCGACTGGGAACCCACCGACCTCGGCGCCCTGGTGCGCCGGGTGGCGGCCGGGATGTCGGCGCTGGCCGAGCGGCACGGATGCGAGCTCACGGTCTCCGGACCCGGCCAGGACGTCATCGCCGAGGTCGACGCCCGGCGGGTGGAGCGCATCCTGCGCAACCTGGTCGGCAACGCGATCGAGCACGGCACCGGCAAGCCGGTGGAGATCGCCTGGGCGGCCAACCGGACGGCGGCCGCGGTCACCGTGCGCGACCACGGGGTGGGGCTCTCCCCGGCCGAGGCGCAGCACGTGTTCGACCGGTTCTGGCGCGCCGACCCCTCGCGGGTGCGCACCGTCGGCGGGAGCGGGCTGGGGCTGTCGATCAGCCTGGAGGACGCGCGGCTGCACGGCGGCTGGCTGCAGGTGTGGGGGCAGCCCGGCGTCGGCGCGCAGTTCCGGCTCACGCTGCCGCTGGCTGCCGGCACCGACCTCACCAGCTCGCCGCTGCCGCTGCGGCCGGCGGCACTGCGCCGGCCCGGGGGTGCGGGGTGAGCCGCCGCGGCGCCGTCCTCGCCGCCGCCCTGCTGGCCCTGCTCGGCGGCTGCTCGACGGTCCCGACGAGTTCCCCGCCCGCGCAGATCACCCAGGCGCCGCCGCGTGCGGAGACCCCGGTCGGCATCGAGCCGCTGTCGCCGGAGGCCGGCGCCACGCCGGAGGAGGTCGTCCGCGGCTTCCTCGACGCCGCCGCCAGCACGGTGCGCGGGCACCCCGTCGCGCGCGAGCACCTGGCCACCGAGCCGCAGGGGTCGTGGTCGGACGACGCCGGCATCACCCTGCTCGGTGCCGACTACGCCACCGTCACCACCAAGGCGGGCACCGTCGTCGTGACCGGCGAGCTGGTCGGCACGATCGACCAGCGCGGCGGGTTCACGGTGGGCGGCCAGGAGGTCTACTCGCGGGAGTTCCGGCTCGAGCAGGTCGGCGGCGAGTGGCGGATCAGCGACCCGCCCGACGGGCTGCTCATGCTCGAGCCGGACTTCGAGCGGCTCTACGAGCGGCGCGAGCTCTACTTCCTCGACCCGACCGGCCAGCGCATCGTCCCCGACCCGCGGTACGTGATCAGCGGCGAGTCGCAGCCGACGGTGCTGGTCGAGCGGCTGCTCGAGGGGCCGTCGGCGGTGCTGGCCGCGGGTGTCGTCAACGAGCTGGCGGGCGCCACGCTGGGCAGCACGGTGACGGTCTCGGCGCAAGCGGTCACCGTCGACCTGACCGGGGTCGCCGACGCGCCGCAGTCCCGGCTGGCGGGGCTCTCCGCCCAGTTGGTCTGGACGCTGGGCCAGCTGCCGTCGGTGCGCTCGGTGGAGGTCCTCGTCGACGGCGACCCGCTGACCCTCGACGGCGTCCCGGCGATGCAGACCGTCGACACCTGGACGGCCCTCGACCCGGACGCCGCCCCGGTGGACGCGGTCGGCCACTACCTCGTCGACGGCGCGCTGTGGACCGCGACCGAGGCCCCTGCCCCGGTGCCGGGGCCGGCCGGTGCCGGCGCGTACGGGCTCTCCAGCGCCGCGGTCGCGACCGACCCCAGCACCGGCCAGCTGACGCAGATGGTGGGGGTGACCGAGCGGGACGGCCAGGCGACCCTGCTCACCGGCTCCTACGGCCGCGACCTGACCCCGGTGCTGCCCAGCAACTCCCTGACCGTGCCCACGGTGGCCCCCGCCCGGCAGGAGTTCTGGCTGGTCCGCGACGGCTCGACGGTGGTGCGGGTGCCCGCCGGCGGCCCTCCGCAGGCCGTCAACGCCGTCACGCTGCCGGGCCTGGGCCGGGCCACGGCGCTGCAGCTCTCACCCGACGGCGTCCGCGCGGCCGTCGTGGTGGAGGACGGCCAGCGGCAGAGCCTGCACGTCGGCACCGTCGTCCGCTCCGAAGACGGCCCGGTGGCGCTGCGCGACTGGCGCGAGGTGGCCCCGGCGCTGGGCCAGGTGGTCGACGTCGCGTGGCGGACCTCCGGCAGCCTCCTGGTGCTGGCCGGCGACGCCGGCGAGGAGCGCACCGTCCCGTACACGGTCGGGGTCGACGGGTGGGACCTCTCGCCGGTGCCCACCGCAGGGCTGCCCAGCCAGGCCACCGAGGTCGCCGCCGCCCCCGGGCGCCCGCCGCTGGTCAGTGCCGGCGGCACGATCTGGGAGTGGCAGGTCGCCGGGGGGACGTGGGTGACCCTGGTCCGCGGCCAGCAGCCCCAGCCGGGCACCGAGCCCTTCTACCCGGGGTGAGGAGAGGACCCCGTCCCTGACCCGCCACTCGGAGGAGGAGCCCGTCCTCCCCACCCCTCGTGGCAGGACCCCCTGCTCCCACCACTCGGCCTCGTCCAGGGCACCGCCCCGAGCTTGCGAGGGTGGGGGAGGACGAGGTCCCTTCCGCCTGCAGGGGCCGGCGGGAGCCGGGAGGTGGGCCACGCGGAGAGGCCGGGCTGCGCTCGTCGTCCACAGATCGCCGGCGACCCTGGGTCCTGCGGGGGTGGGGCGCGAGGCTGGGGGAGTGGACGGCGGGGTGCTCGCGGCGCTGGCCGACCTGCTGCTGCCGCGCGAGTGTGCCGGGTGCGGCGTGCCCGGCGCCGTCCTCTGCCGGCGGTGCGCCGCGCTGCTCGCCGTCCCGCACCTGGCCCAGCCACGCCGCTTCCCGGCGGGCTTCCCGCCGACGGTGGCCGCCGGCGCCTACGACGGGCCGGTGCGCCCTGCGGTCAACGCCTTCAAGGAGCGCGGCCGCGCCGAGCTGGCCCGCCCGCTGGGCGCGGCCCTGGCGCTGGCCGTCGCCGGTGTGCTCACCGGGCTCTCCGCGCGTCCGGGGCCGGTCCGGCTGGTCCCGGTGCCCAGCGGCGCCGCCGCGCTGCGCACCCGCGGCCGGGACCACGTCCGGGAGCTGACCGGTCGCGCGGTCGCCGAGCTGCAGGCGGCCGGCGTGCCCGCGGCCGAGGCGCGGCTGCTGCGCCGCAGCGGGCGCGCCGCGGACTCCGCGGGCCTCTCCGCGGCGCAGCGGCGGGCCAACCTGGCCGGCACCTTCGCGGTGCGCGCCGACTCGCGCGAGCTGCCGATCGGGACGGTGCTCGTGGTCGTCGACGACGTCGTGACCAGTGGCGCCACGCTCACCGAGGCCGCCACCGTGCTCGCGTCGGCGACCGGCCGGGAGGGTCCTCCGGTGCTCGCCGCGGTCGTCGCGGCCACCCCTCGGCGTGCCGTTCCGGGGAGGCCGGCGCGCCCCAGTGGGGGTCCGGCAGATCGACTGTCGGGACCCGGCGACCGGGACTAGCGTGGGTTCGATCACAACCCGAACGACCGGGAGGTCTCATGGAGATCGTGGTCCGTGGCCGCAACGTCGAAGTCCCCGAGCACTACCGACAGCACGTCGAGGACAAGGTCGGCAGCCTCGAGCGCTTCGACGGCAAGCTGAAGATCCTGCGCATCGACGTGGAGCTCTTCCACGAGAAGAACCCACGTCAGTCCGGCAAGTGCCAGCGCGTGGAGATCACGCTCCGCGGCAAGGGCCCGGTCGTCCGGGCCGAGGCCGCTGCGCCGGACTTCTACGCGGCGCTGGACCTGGCCACCGGCAAGCTCGACCACCGGCTGCGCAAGGCCGCGGACCGCCGCCGCGTCCACCACGGACGCCGCACCCCGGCCAGCGTCCGGGTCGGTGGCGGTGCCCCCGACGCCGACGTCCTGGAGGCCCTCGACCGGGACCGGCAACTCGCCGAGGGCCCGCACGTCACCGACCTCGACGAGCACCTACCCGGGCAGATCGTGCGGGAGAAGCACCACCCCGCCACCCCGATGCACGTCGACCAGGCCCTCCACGAGATGGAGCTGGTCGGCCACGACTTCTTCCTCTTCATGTGCGCCGACACCGGGCAGCCGACGGTCGTGTACCGCCGGCACGCCTACGACTACGGGCTCATCCGGCTCGTCGACGCGCCGCTCGACGGCGCCGCCGCGCGGCAGTCCGCCTCCGCCGCGGAGCCCGCGGCGACCCGGGCCTGACACCGGGGCGGGGGTGCGGCGACCCCGCACCCCCGCCCCGCTCAGTCCCCGGGCACCCGCCCGAAGAGCACCGCGTCGGTCCAGCTCCCGTCCCGCTGGTCCAGGCACCGGCGGACGACGCCCTCGCGGAGGAACCCGGCCCGTTCGGCCACCCGCTGCGACGCGGTGTTCGCGACGTCGGTGTACAGGTGGACCCGGAACGCGCCGTGTGCCAGCGCCCAGTCCGCGAGCCCGCGGGCGGCCTCGGCGGCGTGGCCCCGGCCGCGGGCCCAGGGCGCGATCCAGTAGCCGATCTCGGGCCCCAGCCGCGCGCCGTCCAGCAGGTGGTGCAGACCGCAGGAGCCGACCAGCTCCCCGTGGGCCTCGACCGCGCAGATCAGCTCCCGGCCCTCGGCGCGCCCGCGGAGGGCGACGCCGGTGACGAACGCCTCCGCGTCGGCCCGCGTGTAGGGCTCCGGGAGGTTGGCCAGCCAGCGCCTGCTCTCCGGGTCCTGGCAGGCGCGGAACACCGCGTCGACGTCGTCCGCGCGGAACGGGCGCAGCACCAGCCGCGCGGTGCGGACCACCTCGTTGGTCAGGTCGACGCCGGAGAGGTCCAGGGCCCTCGGTTCTCGGCTCACCCGGCCATGGTCAGGCGTTGCCCAGCACCCGGTCGACAGATATCTCCAGGACCACCCGCGCCGGGTTCTCCCGGGGGGTGCGGTAACGCCGGGCGTAGCGGGCCTCGGCGTCGGCGACGGCGGCGGGGTCGTCCCGCACCGCCGCCGTCCCCTCGAGGGTGACCCAGCGGCGGCCGTCGACCTGGCACACCGCGACCCGCGCGCGGCCGGCGCGGACGTGCCGGGCCTTGGCCGACGTCCCGGAGGTGATGACCCGGGCGGTGCGGGTGGCCGCGTCGTAGGTGACCCCCACCGGCACGACGTGCGGGCTCCCGTCGGCGCGCAGCGTGGTCAGCGTGGCCAGGTGCCGCTCGGTGAGCAGGGCGAGCAGGCCGTCGGGCAGGTCGTCGAGGTCGTACGCCACGTCCGCAGACTCTCAGGTGACCGGATCCGGCCCCGCACACCGCCTACGCTGGAACGGTGGTGTTCTCGAAGATCCTCCGAGCCGGTGAGGGCAAGACCCTCCGGCGACTGAACAAGATCGCGGACGCGGTCGAGTCGCTGGCGGACGACGTCGCCGACCTCACCGACGCGGAGCTGCGTGCCAGGACCGACGAGTTCAAGGAGCGCCTGGAGGAGGGGGAGACCCTCGACCAGCTCCTGCCGGAGGCCTTCGCCGTCGTCCGGGAGGCCGCCACCCGCACGCTCGGCCAGCGGCACTTCCGCGTGCAGGTCATGGGCGGCGCCGCGCTGCACCTGGGCAACATCGCCGAGATGCGCACCGGTGAGGGCAAGACGCTGACCGGTGTCCTGCCCGCGTACCTCAACGCGCTGACCGGCCAGGGCGTGCACGTGGTCACCGTCAACGACTACCTGGCCAAGCGCGACGCCGAGTGGATGGGTCGGGTGCACCGCTTCCTCGGCCTGTCGGTCGGCGTGATCCTCTCCGGTGAGCGCCCGGCGCACCGCCGCGAGCAGTACGCCTGCGACATCACCTACGGCACGAACAACGAGTTCGGCTTCGACTACCTGCGCGACAACATGGCCTGGAGCAAGGCCGACCTCGTGCAGCGCGGGCACCACTTCGCCGTCGTCGACGAGGTGGACTCGATCCTCATCGACGAGGCCCGCACCCCGCTGATCATCAGCGGTCCGGCCGGCGACCCGGCGATGCACCGCTGGTACACCGAGTTCGCCCGGTTGGCCCCGCTGATGCGGCGCGACGTCCACTACGAGGTGGAGGAGGCCAAGCGCACGGTCGCCATCACCGAGGAGGGCGTGGAGTTCGTCGAGGACCAGATCGGCATCGAGAACCTCTACGAGGCGGCCAACACCCCGCTGATCAGCTTCCTCAACAACGCGCTGAAGGCCAAGGAGCTCTACCACCGCGACCAGCAGTACATCGTCAGCAACGGCGAGGTGCTCATCGTCGACGAGTTCACCGGCCGCGTGCTGTCGGGCCGGCGCTACAACGAGGGCATGCACCAGGCCATCGAGGCCAAGGAGCGGGTGCAGATCAAGGACGAGAACCAGACGCTCGCCACGATCACCCTGCAGAACTACTTCCGGCTCTACGAGAAGCTCTCCGGGATGACCGGCACCGCCCAGACCGAGGCGGCCGAGCTCTCGCAGACCTACGGCCTGGGCGTCGTCCCCATCCCGACGAACCGGCCGATGATCCGCGAGGACCGCTCCGACGTCATCTACAAGACGGAGAAGACGAAGTTCGAGGCCGTCATCGACGACATCGCCGAGCGGCACGAGGCCGGACAGCCGGTGCTGGTGGGCACGGCCAGCGTCGAGAAGTCCGAGCTGCTCTCCAAGCTGCTGCTCCAGCGCGGCATCGAGCACGAGGTGCTCAACGCGAAGAACCACGCGCGTGAGGCGCACATCGTCGCCCAGGCGGGGCGGCTGGCCGCGGTCACCGTCGCGACCAACATGGCCGGCCGCGGTACCGACATCCAGCTCGGCGGCAACCCCGACTTCATCGCCGACGAGCAGCTGCGCGCCCGCGGCCTGTCGCCGGCGGAGACGCCGGAGGAGTACGAGGCGGCCTGGGACGGCGCACTGGAGAAGGCCAGGGAGCAGGTCCGGGCCGAGCACGAGCAGGTCACCGAGGCGGGCGGCCTCTACGTGCTGGGCACCGAGCGGCACGAGAGCCGGCGCATCGACAACCAGCTGCGCGGCCGCTCCGGCCGGCAGGGCGACCCGGGGGAGTCGCGGTTCTACCTGTCGCTGGGCGACGACCTCATGCGGCGGTTCAACGGCCCGATGCTCGAGTCGATGATGACGACGCTGCGGGTCCCCGACGACCAGCCGATTGAGTCGAAGATGGTCAGCCGGGCGATCCTGTCGGCGCAGACCCAGGTCGAGCAGCAGAACTTCGAGGTCCGCAAGGACGTCCTGAAGTACGACGAGGTGCTCAACCGCCAGCGCACCGTCATCTACGCCGAGCGGCGCAAGGTGCTCGACGGCGAGGACCTGCACGTGCAGGTCCGCTCGATGGTCGACGAGGTCGTCAGCGCCTACGTCGACGGCGCCACCGAGATGGGCTACGCCGAGGACTGGGACCTCGAGCAGCTGTGGACCGGCCTCAAGGCCCTCTACCCGGTGGGCCTGGACCGCGACGAGCTCGTCGACCGCGTGGCCGACGGCGACCAGGCGGGGCTCTCCGCCGACGTCCTCAAGCGCGAGCTGCTCGACGACGCCAACCGCGCCTACGAGGAGCGCGAGGCCGCCCTCGGCGCGGAGGTCATGCGCGAGCTCGAGCGGCGGGTGCTGCTCTCGGTGCTCGACCGCAAGTGGCGCGAGCACCTCTACGAGATGGACTACCTGCGGGCCGGCATCCACCTGCGCGCGATGGCCAACCGCGACCCGGTCGTGGAGTACCAGCGCGAGGGCTACGACATGTTCATGTCGATGCTCGACGGCATCAAGGAGGAGTCGGTCGGCTTCCTGTTCAACCTGGAGGTCAAGACCAAGGAGGAGCAGGACGCCGAGGCCCGGGCCAAGCAGGCCGAGGCCGAGGCGAAGGCCCTGGCGGCGGCGCAGGAGGGGACGGCGCGGGTGCTGGCCCGGCAGGCGGCCGCGCAGGCCGCGGCGGCGCCTCCCGCCCCGGCTCCGGCGGCCCCGGCGCCGGCTCCCTCGGCTCCGGCACCGTCGGCTCCCAGTGCTCCGGCCCCGGCTGCCGCTGCGGCGCAGCCGGCTCCGGTCCCGGTCGAGAGCAACGGGACCGCGCCGGCTCCGGCCCCTGCCGCCCAGACCCCCGCTCCCGCGCCGGCGGCCCGCCGCACGGGGACGGCTCGGCGCGGTCGGCACGCCGCGCCCGAGGCCGTGCCGGCGCCCGAGGTCGAGGAGCCGGTGTCCTCGGGCACCGGGCCGGAGTTGTCGGTCAAGGGTCTCGACGACCCGCACCGCAGCGACCAGCTCAGCTACTCCGCACCCGGCCTGGACGCCTCGGCCAAGGAGAGCGGCCGGGTCAAGGCGGCCAAGAGCGCGACCGTGACCGGCACCAGGGAGCCGGCCCGCAACGCGCCGTGCCCCTGCGGCTCGGGCAAGAAGTACAAGGTCTGCCACGGAGCGCCCTCGCGCGCCTGAGCACCTGCGACGACGCCCCCTCGGCTACCTGCCGGGGGGCGTCGCCGTCCGCGGTCCGCTCATCCGATCTGGAGTGCGGTGCACCGCCACCGGCCGTCGATGCCCTCGAGTCGCGCGGCGACCGCGTGCGCCCGGCCCGACCGACGGGCCACCGCGCTGACCTCGGCGACCCCGTCGACCGGCTCGCAGACGTGCACCGGGCCGAGCAGCACCGGCGCGGTCCCGCCGGCGCACCACCGGGGCCGGCGCCCGTTGGTGAGCGCCGCGTAGACGCCCAGGGCGGTGAGGGGCTGCACCTGGCTGAGCGGACGCCGGCCGGCCAGTCCCTCGAGGGTGAGCAGCAGCAGCCGGCGGGCGGCGACGCGCGGATCGGGGAGGTCGGCACGGGCCGACCAGGTCGGCTCGGAGCCCGGCACGAACCCCGCGGACGGCTCCTCCGGACGCGGCCGAGGACCGGGCCGGTGCGGTGCCCGCGGGACAGCGACACCCGGCAGGACGAGCCGCAGCACCGGCTCCGGGTCCAGCGGCGGCTGCGGCGTCGGGACGACGGTGAGCCGCAGGGTGGCCGTGCGCAGCGGCTGCGGGCCCGTCTCGGGCGCGGTGTCGGCGGCAGGTCGGGCGGGGGTGGCGGGTGCGGTCATCAGGGGCTCCGGGGTGCGGGTGGTCAGGGGTCGGAGGCGTCAGGACGCCGGCGGCGGGCGCAGCACCTGGCCCGGGAGCAGGAGGTCGGGGTCGGGTCCGATCACGGCGGCGTTCGCCTGCCACCAGGCGTCGACGGCGGCGGCCACCTCGTCGTCCGTCGGGCTGCCGCCGCCGGACAGCCGGGCGAGGTCGGCGGCGGCGATGTCCCACAGGCACTCGCCACGCAGGACGACGTGCCCGTTCCCGACCGGGGCCGGCCAGTCGGGCACCGGTGCGGGGTCGCCGGGTGCGGGGGCCGGCGCAGGTGGGCCCGGCCAGTCCGCGACGGGACCTTGCGGCGGAGCGGCGGGACCCTGGGCGGAGGCGACGGTGACGGCCGGGAGCGGAGCGGCGGTGCACCCGGCCAGCAGCGGGCCGCCGGTCGCCAGCCCCACCCCGAGGGCGAGGGCCGCTGCCCGCCGGGCAGCGGCGGGTAGCAGGCACCGGGTGAGCGCCCGCGCGAGCGTGCCGGCGGCACCCGGCAGCGCCGAGAGTGCCGTCAGGCTCAGGCCGAGGGCGCCCCACAGCCAGACGGCCCAGGCCAGCGCCGCGACACCGGCGACCAGCACCGTCTCGGGGCCGACGGTGTCGACGGCGCGCTGCAGGTCGAGGCCGGTGGCGGCGACCGCGCCGAGGTCGGGGGTGACCGCGCGGAGGCCGGCGGCCGCAGCAGCCAGCGCCGCGGTCGTCCCCAGCAGGCGCCTGATCGACATGTCTCCTCCTCGACTCGTCGACGTCGCTGTGTGACTAAAGCAAGCAAATGCACGCAAACGCAAGGTTCGAGCACACTAGGGTGGAAACCGAGGAGGTGGCGGATGCGGTGGCAACGGCTCTTCGCCGACCTGCAGGCGGAGTTCGACGAGGCGGAGGCCGCGGCCGAGCGGGCGGAGGACGCCTCGCGCCGGCGGGCGGAGACCGGCGCCGTCCGGCTGGTGGACCGGCTGGCCGGTGCGCTGGGCCGTCCGCTGGACCTGCGGTGTTCCGGCGCCGGGAACGTGTCAGGTGAGCTGGTCGAGGTCGGCGCCGATTGGCTGCTGCTGACCGACGACGGCCGCCGCGAGGTGCTCGTGGCCACGTCGACGGTGCGGACGGTCGCCGGACTGGGACGGGGAACGGCCCCGGCCGAGGACCCCGGTCCGGTGCGCGCCCGGCTGGACCTGCGGCGGGCGCTGCGCGGGCTGGCCCGCGACCGCAGCGTCGTGCAGGTCGTCCTGGACGACGGGGCGGTGTACGTCGGCACCGTGGACGGCGTCGGCGCCGACCACGTCGAGCTGGCCGAGCACGCGGCCGACCAGCCGCGCCGGGCGGCGGCCGTGCGAGGTGTGCGGGCGATCGCCCTGCCGGCGGTCGCGGTGGTGCGGACGCTGACGCCCGGGCTGGACTGACCGTGAGCCTGGCCGGGTCCGCCGGCCCGGACCGGCCCGGACGGGCCCCGGTGGAACGGTTCCGGGGCGCGGTGCGCCGGTCAGGTCCGGCGGCGCCCTCCGGAGCCGGTCGACGCGTCGTCGGGCTCGGCCTGCTCCTCTGCGGCGGGCTCCGCGGGCACGGTGCCGGCTCGGGCCTCGGCGTACTTCTGCGCGATGAAGCGCTCGAGCTCCTCGTTCTCGACCCGCCACTGGCCGCGGCCGCCGATCTGGATGGCGATCAGCTCCTTGCGGCGCACCAGCGCGTAGGCCTGCGACCACGAGACGTTGAGGATCTCGGCGACGTCGTCGAGGGTCAGGAACCGCGGTGTGGGCATCAGGTCTCCGTCCGGTCCCGGACAGTCTGGCAGCCCCGTCCGGGTGGCATGCGTGTCGTCCACAACCCCGAACGTGTGGACAGCGCCTGCACGTACCGGTGTCCCTGACCCATCATCTGCGTCCGACCGTGGCCCACCCGTGCCGTCCACGGCGTCCGTGCAGAGGGAGGGACCGCTGGCTGTGAGCGCCACGCGCACCGTGCCGAACGCCCCGGGGGCGAGCACCCCGGGTGCCCCCGCTCCCGTGCCGGGGTCGGCACCGCGACGGGTCCGGCCGCCGCGCTGGCTGGACCTCCGGCTGGTTCTGGGCGTCCTGCTGGTGCTCGGCTCGGTCCTGCTGGGTGCCCGCGTGGTCGCCGCCGCCGACGCGACGGTGCCGGTGTGGTCGGCCGCGGGCGACCTCGCGGCCGGCACCGTGCTCACCGCCGGGGACGTCGTGGCCGTGGACGTCCGGCTCGACGACGTCGCCGGCGCCTACCTCGCGACGAGCACGCGGCCGGAGGGCCGGACCCTCGCCCGTGCCGTGCGGAGCGGGGAGCTGCTGCCCCGGACGGCGCTGGAGGAGCCGGCCGAGCTGGTGCAGCTGGCGCTCCCGGTGCAGGCCGGTTACGTGCCGCCGGGGCTGGACCGCGGGCAGGTCGTCGACGTCTACGCCGTGGCAGACCCCGCGGCCGGCGCCACCGCGGCCGGTGACGGGCGCGTGTCCCTTGTGGTGGCGGCGGCTCCAGTGCAGGCGATCTCCGGGCGCACCGATGGCGTGCTGTCGACGGCCACGAGCACCGTCCAGGTCGTCGTCTCGGTCCCGGCCGGCCAGGCGCCGGCGGTGCTCGGCGCGATCGGTGGCCGGCCGCTGGTCGTCGTCGTGCACGGTTCGGTCGACGTCGCCGGCGGCGGGGCGCCGGTGCCGACCACCGCCGCGCCCTCGACCGCCGCGCCCTCGACCGCTGCCCCCTCGACCGCTGCCCCCTCGACTCCTGCGCGCTCGACCCCTGCTCGCTCGACGGCTGCGCCCACGCCCTCGACCCGCACGCCCTCGACCCGCGCGCCCTCGACCCGCGCGCCCTCGACCCCGGCTCCCCGGGCCACCTCGTCCGCCGCCGGGCCCGCCGCGTCCGGCGGCCCGGTGACCGGGACGCCCTGATGGCGCTGCAGGTCTTCACGGCCGTCACCGGCGCCGGGTGGGAGTCCGCGCTGGTCGGCGCCCTCGACCGGGCCGACCACGGGGTCACCGTCGTCCGCCGGTGCGTGGACGTCTCCGAGCTGCTGGCCGCCGCCGCCACGGGGACCGCGCAGGCGGCGCTGCTGTCGGCCGACCTGCGCCGCCTCGACGGGGACGCCGTCGCCCGGCTCGCGGCGGCCGGCGTGGCCGTCGTGGGACTGGTGGACGCGGGCGACGAGCGCGCGACCGACCGGCTCCACGCCCTGGGGATCGGGCGGGTGCTGCCCGCCGACGCCGAGCCGGAGGAGATCGCCCGGGCACTGCGCGAGGCGGTGGCGGGCGGCCCGCCGGCCGGTCGGGACATCGCCGACCCCCGGGCGGCGCTGCCTGCACACGGGCTGCCGGAGCCGGCGTCGGAGCGGTCGGCCGGTCGCGGCCGCGTGGTCGCGGTCTGGGGGCCGACCGGCGCCCCGGGCCGCACCACCGTCGCCGTGGGGCTCGCCGACGAGGCCGCCCGGCTGGACGTGCCGACCCTGCTGGTGGACGCCGACGTCTACGGCGGCGTGGTGGCCCAGGTGCTCGGCCTGCTCGACGAGTCGCCGGGGCTGGCGGGCGCGGCCCGGCAGGCGGCCGCCGGCACCCTCGACGGGGCGGCGCTCGAGAGGCTGGCCTGGGCGGTGCGCCCGCGGCTGGCTGTCCTCACCGGGCTGGCTCGCGCGGACCGCTGGCCCGAGCTGCGACCACACGCCGTCGCCGCCGTCCTGGAGGAGGTGCGCCGCAGTGCCGAGCTCACCGTCGTCGACTGCGCCTTCAGCCTCGAGGAGGACGAGGAGCTGTCCTTCGACACCGCGGCGCCTCGGCGCAACGGGGTGACCCTCACCGTCCTGGAGGCCGCGGACACCGTGCTGTGCATCAGCGGCGCGGACCCGGTGGCGCTGCAGCGGAGCATCCGCGCGCTCGGCGAGCTGCGCGACGTGCTGCCCGACGTGGAGCCGGTCGTCGTCGTCAACCAGGTGCGGCGAGGGCCGGTGCCCGGTGACCCTCGCCGTGAGATCGGCGACGCGCTGGAGCGCTTCGCCGGCCGCCAGGTGGCCTTCTTCCTGCCCGCCGACCGACGCGCCACCGACGCGGCATTGGCCGAGGGGCGAACGCTGGCCGAGGTGGCGTCGTCCTCCCCGCTGCGCACGGAACTGCGGGCGATGGCCGCCGCGCTCACCGGCGTGCCGGTGCCCGAGGTCGGCCGGGGGCGCCCGCGACTGCGCCGACGCGCCGGCTGAGGACACGGACGCCGCTCGGCCAGGGCTGTCCGTGCGGTGGTGCCGCGTCGTAGCGTGAGGACCCCGACCGGAGGAGACCGAAGGTGGAGCGCCTGACCACCCTGGACGCGTCGTTCCTCTACCTCGAGAGGCCGGACAACCCGATGCACGTGGCCGGCGTGCTCGTGCTCGAGCCGCCGGCGGGCGGCCTGGACGCGATCGCCTCGCTGGTCGAGGGCCGCCTCCCGCTCGTGCCGCGCTACCGGCAGCGGGTCCTCGAGGTGCCCGGACACCTGGCCAACCCGGTGTGGGCCGACGACCCGGACTTCGACGTCGACTACCACGTCCGCCGGTCCGCGGTGCCCCGGCCGGGGACGCAGGCCCAGCTGCTCGACCTCGTGTCCCGGGTCGTCGCGCGACCCCTGGACCGGGGGCGGCCGCTGTGGGAGGTCTACCTCGTGGAGGGCCTGGCCGAGGGGCGGGTCGCCGTCATCACGAAGACGCACCCGGCGTTGGTCGACGGGCTGGGCGCGGTCGACATCGCCCAGGTCCTGCTCGAGGACTCGCCGGACGCGACGGCCCCCGCGCCCGACCAGTGGCGACCCCGCCGGCTGCCCGGCGTGCTGCAGCTGGTCGGGGAGGCCGTGGCGGAGTACGTGACCCGCCCCACCGCGGTCGTGGAGACCGCGCGCCACGCGGCCACCGACGTGCGGGCCACCGGCGCGCGGGTGACCAGCGCGGCCGAGGGTGCGGTGCGGGCGGCGCGGTCGGCGCTGTTCCCCGCCCCGCACACCCCTCTCGGCGCGACCAGCAGCAGCCAGCGCCGGGTGGCGGTGGCACGGGCTGAGCTCGACGACGTCAAACGGGTCCGCAAGGCGCACGGCGGGACGGTCAACGACGTGCTGCTGACCGTGGTGACCGGGGCGCTGCGGGACTGGCTGCTGTCGCGCGGCCAGGCGGTCCTCGGCTCCACGTCGGTGCGGGCCCTGGTGCCGGTGTCGGTGCAGGGCGAGGAAGAGGAGGCGCCGGGCAACCGGGTGTCGAGCTATCTGGTCGACCTCCCCGTCGGTGAGTCCAACCCCCGCTTGCGGCTGGCGCGGCTGAGCTACGCGATGCGCGGGGTGAGCCAGCACGGCCGGTCGGTCGGCGCGGACACGCTCATCGCGCTCACCGGCTTCGCCCCGCCGACGCTGCACGCCCTCGGCGCCCGGGCGGCTCGCGGCCTGTCCCGCCGGATGGCCAACCTGGTGGTCACCAACGTGCCCGGGCCGCAGGTGCCCCTGTACGCCGCCGGCGCCCGGATGCTCGAGGTCTTCCCGGTGGTCCCGCTGGCCCCCGGCCAGGGACTGTCGGTGGGGATCACCAGCTACGACGGACATGTGTTCTTCGGCCTGAACGCCGACCGCGACGGCGTGGGCGACGTCGACCTGCTCGCCGACCTCATCGAGCAGGAACTCGCCGTCCTGGTCGAGACCGCCGGCTGACCCCGCGGCCCGCAGGGCCGGACCGGCGCCGGGATACCGTCGGGCTCCCCCGGCGCGAAGGAGCCATCCCGGTGCGTGTGTACCTCCCTGCCACCACGAGCGTCCTGCGGGCCCTCGTGGACGACGGGCGCCTGACCGGGCCGCTCACCGCCTTCGCGGTCACGCCGGGCCTGCGTGAGTTCTACGCCCTCAGTGACGCCGGAGCCGACGAGGAGGAGCTCGAGTACGCCGCCCTCCTGGCGGCTGCGCGGGCCAGCCTCCGGCTCATCGACGTCGACCCCTCGGCCGCCCGTCGTCGGGTCGTGCTGGCCGCCGATGTCCCCGACGCCGCGGTCTCCGAGGTCGAGGACCCGGACGCCGACCGCGGTGCCGTCCGCATCGCCGGCGACGTCGCCCTGCGCGACGTCGCGAGCGCACACGTCGACGGCGCGGAGGCCGAGGACGACGTCCGCGCCGCGGTGAACGTCGTGCTCGAGGCCGACCTCGGCAGCGAGGACGCCCAGTTCGTCGTCGACCAGGCCGAGGGCCACGAGCTCGCCTGGTACGCCACCCAGGAGGTCGGGGCGCTGCTCGAGCTCCTGTGACGCCGTCGTCATGCCCGACGACACGGCGGCTCCGGACCGTCCCCGCGCTTCGCGCGAACCTCCGGGGAGCCCCCGGCCCCGTCCTCAGGACGCCCCGTCCCCCTGCTGGGTCGCCTCGCCCGGCCGCGGGTCCCGGCGGGCGACCTGCACCCGCCGGGCCGCACCCGCAGCCACGAGCCATCCCGAGCCGGGGCGCGCGGGGACGGGCGTGCGGGGAAGCCGGATGCCGAGCAGGTCGGCGTCCCCGGCGGCCGGTGACAGCAGCAGGCCGCTGCGCCGGCGTCGCAGGGCGGGAACCGGGCCGCGGTGCACCGCGGCGAGCTCGGCGGCGGTCCCGGCCACGAACAGGACCACGTCCGCCACGGACTCGGCCGCGGTCAGGGCACCGAACACGGCGGAGTCGACCAGGTCGGCGCAGTCGTCGACGACCACGGCGCCGGGGGTGCCGCACAGTCCGGCGAGCCACTCCTGCCAGCCGGCCACGTCCGTGGCGTCCAGCCGGACCAGCGGCGGACCGCCTCCCGCGTCCGCACGGCCGGCGTCCCGGACGACCTGCAGCACCGCGGCCCCCTCGGCGGCGACGTGGCGGGCGAAGCCCTCCAGCGCCGTGGTCCGTCCGCTGCCGGGCGGCCCAGCGACCAGCAGGCCCCTGGAGCGGGACAGGTCTACGGTCAGCACGCCGCCGTCGTCACCACCCGGACCGACCGGCAGCCGCAGGGGGTGCCCGCCGCGGCTGGCAGCCGGCAGCGGCAGCACCGGGGCGGCCGGCAGCTCGGGGATGGTCAGCGCCCTGCCGTTGCGGGCCGGCGCGTCCGGCCAGGTCGTGGGAAGAGCGCGGGGCAGGACGAGCTGGCACTCCCTGGCCTCCTCGCCGACCAGCGCCCGACCCGGTGGCCGGTGCCCGGGCACGTCACGGACCGGGATGCCGGCGACGGCGTAGTCGGCGCGGTCGGGCAGCGGCAGCACCAGGCGGGTGTCGACGGCGTTGGCCAGCCGGCCGCCCGGGACGGCGCGGTCGGCGGTCAGCAGGCATGTCAGCCCGGCTGCTCCGCCGTCCCGGACGAGGCGAAGCAGCGCCGCCGACCCCCTGCCCGGGTCGGACTCGTCGAGCTGGGTCATGACCGGCTCGGCACCGTCGACCAGCAGCAGCAGGTGCGGACGCGGGCCACCCGGCGGGGCGGCACGCCGTGCGGTCACCTCCTGCGCCAGCCGGTCCAGCAGCCGCACGGTCCGCAGGGCGTCGTCCCCACCGACCACGGTGCCGGTGTGCGGCAGGCCGGCCACCGCCGCGGCCAGTCCGCCGCCGCCGTGGTCGAGCACGTGCACGTGCAGCCGGTCGGGGCCGAACGCGGTGACCGCCTCGGCGAACGCGGACCGCAGGAACGTCGTCCGCCCGCTGCGTGGCCCGCCGACGGCGAGCCAGCCGCCGGCCCGGGCCAGGTCCAGCTGCAGCGGCTCCTGCACCTGGGCGTCGGGGCGGTCCAGGAGGCCCAGCCGCAGCCGGTGGCCGGCGCCGTTGCCGGTGAGGCGCCGCAGGTCCTCGTCGGACAGGCGGTCGGGGAGGACGGGCTGCCACGGCCGGTGCGGCCGCGGCAGCCCCGTCTCCAGGGCTCGGCGGCCGAGCGCCTCGGTGAGCCGGGCCAGGTCGCTGGACCCGGCCGGGACCTCCTCCACCGCCCGGGCGGCAGGTGCCGGCCAGCGCCACGGGGTCACCTGCGGCCCGGTGTCCCGGACGCCGTGCGGCCGGCCGCTGACCCGTGCCGCCTGGAACAGCACCGACGCGCCCCCGCCGGACCGCAGGTACCCGCGGCCGGGGGCGTCGACCGGCAGGACGGCGGCCTCCGCCGAGCCGAGCACATCCCGGGACTCGGCCTCGTCGGTTGTCCGCAGGCAGACGCGCAGCGTGCAGTTCGCCCGGATCTCCGGGGAGACGACGCCGCCGGGACGCTGCGTCGCCAGCACCAGGTGCACACCCAGCGAGCGACCGCGTTGTGCGATGCCGACGAGACCGGACAGGAAGGCGGGCAGCTCCTCGGCCAGCCCGGCGAACTCGTCCACGACGATCACCAGGCGGGCCAGCTCGACCGCGTCGGGCAGAGCGGCCAGGTCGGGGACGCCGTGGGTGGCGAGCAGCGACTCCCGACGGGTGAGCTCGGCGGTGAGCGACCGCAGCGCCCGGGCGGTCGCCGAACCGTCGAGATCGGTCAGCAGGCCCACGGTGTGCGGTAGTCCGGCCGCCTCGGCGAACGCTGCGCCACCCTTGTAGTCGACGAGCAGGAACGAGCACCGGTCCGGCGGGTGGACCAGAGCCAGGCCGGCGATCAGCGTCTGCAGCAGCTCGGACTTGCCCGAGCCCGTGGTCCCGGCCACCAGCGCGTGCGGCCCGTGCCGGCACAGGTCGACGGAGAGGTCCCCGGTCGCGGTGCGGCCCAGCGTCGCGACGAGCGAGTCGCGGGACCGGGACCAGTCGCCGGCCGCGGCCACCGGCAGGTCGAGCAGCCGGACCTGCCGGGGGAGTGCGGCGTCCGAGGCGGCGGGCTCCAGCGGGGCCAGGTCGCGCGCCAGCTGTGCTGCGACGCGCCGCGGCAGCCGGTCGACCGCTGCCACCGCTCGCTCGCCCGCACCGGACCGCAGCAGGGTCGCCCGCTCGCCGGTCTCGCCGCCGAGCAGGAGGACGGCGTCCCCGAGCCCGGGGAGGTCCGCCGTCGAGGACCCACAGGCGAGGACGACGACACGGACGGCGTGCGCCCGGCGCAGCGCAGCCAGTACGCGGGGGCCGACCGGCCGGTCGACCAGCACGGCGACCCAGCCGCGTGTCCCGTCCTGGGCGGCCACCCGCCGCGACACCAGGGTGGTCAGCCACCGGAGGATGTCCTCGTCGGCAGCGTCCACCGGAGGAGCGGTGCGGACGTGCACAGACTCCGCGGCCAGGTGCGGCAGCCACCGTGACCACGCCCAGTCGACCAGCCGGTCGGGTGTGGTGAGCAGGGCGAGCTCCACCTCGCCGGGTGCGTGGAGCGCCGCCAGCTGGCCCAGGACGCCGGCGAGGACGCCCACCGCCGGCTCGCGCGGACCGGCGACGCCCAGCCCGCCGGTGGCGGCCAGCTCGACGACGACGGGCAGCTGGTCCGACGGCTCCCGATCCCGGGAGCCGTCGGACGCCACCCGCACCACCCGTGACGTCCCGGGGCCGGTGCCGATCCGTACGGCGAGTGCGTCGCTGTCGGCTCGGCGCCGCTGCCACAGGTCGGTGGACCGCCGGCGCGCCGCGGCGGTCAGGGCGGCCAGGTCCGGATGGGCGACCTCGGCGGCGCGCTCGTCGGTGCGGAGGGCCGCCGCCAGCCGGTCCTGTGCTTCGGCGAGCTCCACGGCGTGAGCCGCCCGGGCACGTCGTGTCGTGCGCCGGCCCGACCACCGGTCGGACAGCCACGTGCCGACCGCCACCACGGGACCGATCAGGGCGAGGAAGAGGAAGTGCGGAGAGCCGAGGACCCAGGCCAGGGCCACGCCGCCGACCGCCGGGAGGGCCACGGCCACCCACGCCAGCCGCCGGGACGGTGCCGGGACGGGGGCGGCGGGGAGGACGATCTCGACGTCCTCCCGCGACTGGTGCAGGCGCGGGTGCGGACGCAGCTGCAGCCGTCCGCCACTCCTGAGCCGGACCGCGGCGCGGGCGCTGCCCGGCCCCGCCGTCCGCAGCGTGCTCGACCCCAGCCGGAGCGGGGCTCCCGATGGCCACGGCCGCGGCTCCCCGCCGAGGAGCGCGCCGTCCAGCAGGCTGCCGTTGGTGGAACCGAGGTCGCGGACGGCGAGGCTCCCGGCGCCGACCTCGACGAGCACGTGCCGGCGGGAGACGTCGGGGTCGGTCAGCCGGACGGTGGCGTCGCTGCCGCGCCCGACGACGTGCCGGCCACGGTCCAGCGGCAGCGTCGTCCCGGCGTCCGGGCCGCCCATGACGTGCAGTTCCAGCGCGCTCGACCCCGCGGCGGTCCCCGGGCGGGGGCCGGGCCGGCCGAGACCCAGCAGGGCTCCGTGCAGCAGCGCCTGGTCGGTCAGCGGCAGCTCGGGGGCCAGCCGGGTGCTGCCGGCCCAGAGCTCGGCGGACGGCAGACGCAGCGCCGTGGCCAGCGGAGGCAGGACCGCAGCGAGCCGGTCGTCGTCGCAGGCGGTCACCGCGACGTCGAGGGTGCCGCTGGGTGTGACGAGGGACCAGCAGCGGGTGGCGGGGGAGCGGACGGGCACGTGGCGACCCTGGCGGCCGCGCCGTGTCGCCCCGGGGCCGGCACACCGCTCTGTGGACGGCGAGCGGAGCTGTGGACGGTCGGGGGCCGGCAGGGGGTCCGGGCACCTACCGTCCGCTCTCACCGGGAGGGACCCGGACGACGAGGAGGACACGTGAAGGTCGAGATCGCCACCCTGCAGTCACTGGCCGGGCAGTGCCGCGCCGAGGCCGCGGAGACCACCGCCCGGCACACCGCTCTGTCGAGCAGCGTGGACGCCTCGGTGCTCGAGGGGTGGACCGACAGCCAGGCCGCGGCCCGGTTCACGGAGCTCTACGAGCAGTGGCGGGTCAGCGCCCAGGGAGTCAGCGACGCGCTGACCGGCATGGGCGGTCTGCTCAGCGGCGTGGCGGCTTCCTACCAGCAGCACGAGGCGGACATGGCGGCCCGCATCGGAGCGCTCATCTGACCCGCTCCGGCGCTGACACAGCCCGGGGCGCCGGCCCGGTCCGGGTGCCGGCTCAGCCAGGAGGCGCGGCCCCGGTCGGGGAGACCTCGGTCGGGGAGGCCTCGGTCGGGGAGGCCTCGGCCGGGGAGACCTCGGCCGGGCGCCCGCCGCCGGTCCGGGCACGCAGCCGGCGGGTGGTGTCGGGCAGCCGCTCCCACGGCAGGATCGACAGGATCGCGACGCAGTGCGGCAGGAAGATGATCGCCACGCTGGCGTAGACGGCCAGGTGGAAACCGAGCAGGAAGACCACCAGCGCGACCCGCGCGCGGGCCGACCAGACGAGCAGCATGAGCGGTGCGGCGAACTCCAGCGCCAGCATCCCCCACTGGGCGCCCACCAGCAGGCCGGGCGTCTCGAGGAGCCAGTCCGACAGCACCGTCCCGCGCCGCACGATCGCCCGGGCCAGCGTGGAGCCCGTGGCCCAGTCCCAACCCCCGAAGCGCATCTTGGCCCAGGCGGCCAGGAAGTAGGTGAGCATGACGGTGACGAACACCGCCGCCATGGCCCAGCCGGCTGCCTCGGAGGAGCGCTTGTCGCGCCACCGCACGCGCCCGATGGTGGGCAGCACCGCCAGCGCGACGAGGTAGGCGATCCGGTCGTGGTCCACCTTCCCGTAGCTCATCGCGATGACCATCCACTCGAAGTAGAGGAAGAACACCGCGGTGCCCAGCAGCCGGGGCGCCCGGCCGGTCGCCGCCACCAGGGCGGTACCGACGAGGGCCCACTGCACGACGACCACCACCGCAGGGGTGGGCGTCGGCAGGGGCAACAGCCGGCCGATGGTCAGCGGCGCGTACCACTCGGTCGGGACGTCGGCGTGCGCCCGCACCCACGCCGTGGTCAGGAAGACGTCGACCGGCACGAACAGGTAGGCGATCGTCCGGAACACCGCGATGCGCGCCAGCGGGACGGGCCGGAACCACCAGCCCGACCACCCGCGGCGGCCTTCGGACGACGGCGCAGCGGCGGGTGCACCGGTTCCGGGGGGCGGTGCAGCGTTCACGGGGTGCCCTCCTGGCCGGTCGCGGACACCGGGTGGTCGATGAGCACGCCCTCGGTGACCGCGCCGGTGCGCCGGCCGTCGTCGAGCGCGTGCCGGCGCTGCACCACCCGCACTGCCACCAGCGGCTCGGCGTCGGGGTGGCGGTCGGCGTAGGACCCGGCCAGCAGGCCCAGCAGCTCCGGCTCCTCGACCAGGCGCGGCAGCTGTCCCTCGAACTCCGCCCGGCGCAGGCCCACCTCGCCACCGGAGAGCCGTACCTCGTCGCCGTCGGCGGTCACGCCCACCACGCTGGTGGAGACCACGGGACGGTCGGGGTCGGCGCGGGTGGAGTACATCCGGAACGGCCCGAACGGGAACTCCGAGTCGTTGCCCCAGAGCGTGCCGCCGAGCAGCAGCGCGAGCACCACGGCGGTGGCGACGAGCCGAACCCGTCGGGCGGTGGGTGAGAGCGTCAGGACGCCGGGCTCCCCGGTGTCCGGAACGGAGGGAGCCGGTACCACGGGCGCATCGTAGGATCGGCGGCCGTCCAGATGGGTCACCGACGCGGGTGGGCAACTGGCCCGCCGGGCGTGGTGGGCCCGCGCTCGCCGTCGTTCGGTGCCCCGATGTCAGCGTCGACACCCGGAGGCAGCACGTGCAGTTCGGTCGGTACTACGAGGAGTTCGAGGTCGGTGCGGTGTACAAGCACTGGCCGGGCAAGACCGTCACCGAGTACGACGACCACCTGTTCTGCCTCATCACGATGAACCACCACCCGCTGCACCTGGACACCCACTACGCGGCGGAGACCACCGACTTCGGCAAGAACGTCGTCGTCGGCAACTACGTCTACTCGCTGCTGCTCGGCATGAGCGTCCCGGACGTCTCGGGAAAGGCCATCGCCAACCTGGAGATCGAGTCCCTGCGGCACGTGGCGCCGACGTTCCACGGCGACACCGTCTACGGCGAGACGACGGTGCTGGACAAGACCGAGTCGAAGTCGAAGGACGACCGCGGCGTCGTGCACGTCGAGACCATCGGCTACAAGCAGGACGGCACGGTCGTGTGCGTCTTCCGCCGCAAGGTCATGGTCCCCAAGCGCTCCTACGGCGAGGCCCGCGGCGGTGAGCAGCCCGGCCGTCCGGAGCCGAGGCCCCGCAGCTGACCGGCGGGCGTGCTGCCGGGCCGGCTCAGGTCGGCAACACGCCCCAGCCGCGCAGGGTCTCCAGCAGCCGCGGTGTGCAGGTCAGCCGCTCGAGGTCGGCCGCGCCGGCGAAGGTGACGTCGTCCGCGTCGTCGCCGGCCACCGGGACGGCCGCCGGGTCCACGAGCGTGCAGACGAGGTCCACGACGTCGTAGACGACTCCGGGGCCGGGCACCCGCACGCGGCCCACCTCGGCGCCGGCCCGCACCGCCAGACCGGTCTCCTCGCGCACCTCGCGCTCGACCGCCGCGGCCACCGACTCCCCGGCCTCGACCCGGCCGCCGGGCACCGACCACAGCCCACGGCCGGGTTCGTTGCCCCGCCGGACCATCAGCAGCCGGCCGCGGGAGTCGAGCACCACCGCGCCGACGCAGGCGACCACCGGCAGCGGGGCGTCGGCGGCGGGCGGCACGCCCCGAACGGTACGCACGGCCCCAGGGGCCAGCGCTTGACGAACCCGTCGGGTCACAGGACGGTGATGCCCGATGACTTCCACCACGGTCTGTCCCCGCTGTGGCGAACGCGTGGTCGTCCGCCCCGGGAACCCGGCTCAGGCCTGGTGCCACGTGCACGGCGCGGTGACACCGCTGCACCACACGCTGCTGGTGGCGCACGACGCCATCGCCGCGGTGACCGCCGACGCCCGGGTGCCGGCGTGGGTGCCCGACCCCATGCCGTCGGGCTGGACGGTCACCGGCCTGGCGTGGGGCGGGGAGCCCGGCGCCCGCGCGATCGTCGTCGACTGCGCCGGACCGGCTCCGCTCGGCGGCTCGGCCGAGCTGGTCCTCGTCGCCGAGGAGCCGGGCACCGGCGTCGGCTGCGGCTACGCCGGCCTGCCCGGGGTCGACCCCGGCGACGTCATCTCCGGGCCCTCGTCGGCCGACGTCGAGGCCGCCGGGCAGCGCGCCCCGCTGTGGGCGGTGCCCACCTCCGACGACCGGGCCGCCTTCGTGGGGGAGGCCTTCGGCGTCTGGTTGTGGCTGGTCATGTGGCCGATGTCGGCCGCGTGGCTGCTCGCCGAGCGGCTGCAGCTGCTCGACCTGCGCGAGCGCCTCTACCCCGACCTGCCCCTCGGCCCGCCCAGCGAGCACTTGCTCCCGGGACCCTGACGGACCGGACCGGACCGACCCGCATCCCCGGCGGCGTGTCCGGGGAGTGACTCCTGCGACGTGTGTTACCCATGGGGCTCGCCGCGCGGACGGCCCCGTCCGCGCGCCCACCGACAGCCACCGCGGAGGTGACGGTGAAGAAGGTCCTCACCTGGCTTGCACTCGCCTTCGTCGTGTTCTACGTCATCTCGGCGCCCGAGAGCTCCGCCGACTTCGTCCGCACCGCCGGCCAGGCCCTCGGTGACGCGGCGTCCTCGCTGGCCTCGTTCTTCGAGTCCCTCGCCTAGGCCGGCGTGGGCGGCCCGGCGACACCGGCCTCCGACGGCCGCCGGCCGCGGTGGAGCAAGGACGCCGACAAGTACCTGCTCCAGCACGAGAAGCCGCCCGTCGTCGCCACCCGCCGGCACTGGGCGGTGCTCATCGTCCCGGTGGCCAAGGCGTTGCCGGTCCTGGTCGTCGGCCTCTGGCTGATGGTGCTCGACCCGGAGAACCGGGTCACCGCCAGCGTCGGGCTCATCGTGCTGGTCGGGGCGCTGGGGTACCTGGCGCTGCGGGTCGGCGAGTGGTGGATGCGGCACTTCATCGTCACCAATCGCCGGGTGCTGCTGACCACCGGGATCATCGTCCGCACCGTGGCCCTGCTGCCGCTGCGCCGCATCACCGACCTGACGTACAAGGAGACGCCGCTCGGCCAGCTGCTCGGCTACGGCACGTTCCGCTTCGAGTCGGCCGGCCAGCAACAGGCGCTCTCGGAGATCACCTACCTGCCGCGGGCCGGCGTCCTCTACCGCGACGTGAGCGACCTGCTGTTCGGCGGGAACGGCGCCGACAAGGGGGACGACGAGGGCGAGGCCGAACCGTCGCCGCGGAAGCCCCGCCGGTCGCCGCCGGACCGCCCTGGAGCGGACGCACCGACCGACGGACGGCGGGACACCGAGCCGATCCCGCCGCTGCCACCGCGGCGTCCCCGCTCCCCGCGGGTGGCCGGCCGGCGCGTGCGGCAGTCTGGTCGTTGATGCGGATCGACCTGCACACCCACTCGTCGGTGTCCGACGGCACCGACCGCCCCGCCGAGCTGCTCACCGCGGCCCGGGCCGCGGGCCTGGACGTCGTCGCGCTCACCGACCACGACACCACCGCCGGCTGGTCCGAGGCGGAGGAGGCCCGACCCGACGGGCTGACCGTCGTCCCGGGGATGGAGTTGTCCTGCCGCTGGTTCCCGGCGCAGGCGCCGCCGATCAGCGTGCACCTGCTCGCCTACCTCTTCGACCCGGAGCACCCGGCCCTGGCCGCGGAGCGGGCTCGCCTGCGCGAGGAGCGGCTCGGCCGCGGCGAGCGGATCGTCACCGCCCTGGCCGAGGCCGGGCACCCGGTCGTCTGGAGCGAGATCGTCGAGCGCGCCGGCGGCGGGGTGGTGGGCCGGCCGCACGTGGCCCGCGCCCTGGTCGAGGGAGGCGTCGTCGACTCGGTCGACCAGGCCTTCGCCACGCTGCTGCACCACCGCAGCCCCTTCTACGTCGCCAAGGCCGACACCGACGTGCTCCACGGCATCGCCCTGGTTCGCGCGGCCGGCGGGGTGCCGGTGTTCGCCCACGGCCTGGCCACCCGGCGCGGCCGGGTGGTCGGCGACGAGGCGATCGCGGCGATGGCCGAGGCCGGGCTGCTCGGCCTGGAGGTCGACCACCCGGACCACGACCCCGACGAGCGTGCCCACCTCCGCGGGCTGGCCGGTGAGCTCGGGCTGCTGGTCACCGGCTCGAGCGACTACCACGGCAGCAACAAGACGACGCCGATCGCCGCCTGCACGACCGCGCCGGGCCAGTACGAGGCGCTGCTGGCCGCCGGCACGGGCGCCACGCCGTTCCCCGGGTCCGTAGGCACCGCCGGTTAGCGTGGCCGGCATGGCAGGCGCGCAGCTGGAGATGCCCGGGATGCCGCGGCGGCTGTTCCCGGCGACGCCGAGCAAGCTGGCCGCCTTCAGCGACTGCCCGCGCCGCTACCGGCACGCCTACGTCGACCGGCCCACGCCGGCCAAGGGCCCGGCGTGGGCGCACAACAGCGTGGGCTCGGCGGTGCACGCGGCGCTGCGCTCGTGGTGGGAGCTGCCGCTGCCCAAGCGCACCCCGACGGCGGCGCGCCAGCTGCTGTACGGCGTCTGGTCGACCGCCGGCTTCCGCGACGCCGAGCAGTCAGAGCGGTGGCGTGCCCGGGCCGCGGGCTGGCTCACCGACTACGTGACCGGCCTCGACCCGGCCGACGAGCCGGTCGGCACCGAGCGGCAGGTCGCCGCGACCACCGAGCGGCTGGCGCTGTCCGGCCGCGTGGACCGGATCGACCAGCGTGGCGACGAACTGGTCGTCGTGGACTACAAGACCGGCCGCTCGGTCAGCACCGACGACGAGGCTCGCGGCTCACCCGCGCTGGCCGCCTACGTGCTCGGCGTGCGCCGTACGCTGCGCCGGCCGTGCAGCCGGGTCGAGCTGCACCACCTGCCCTCCGGCACGGTGGCCGCCTTCGACCACACCGACCGGTCGCTGGCCAACCACGTCCGGCGGGCCGAGGACGTCGCCGCCGACATCGCCACGGCGACCGCGGCCGTCGACGCCGGGGAGGACCCGGACGTCGCGTTCCCCGCGGCCCCCGGCCGGCAGTGCGGCTGGTGCGACTTCCGGCCCAGCTGCGCGGTCGGCCGGGCGGCCACCCCGCCGCGCGAGACCTGGAGCTTCCTCGCCGAGGAGACCCCCGCGGAGGCCTGAAGCCGCGCTCGGCCCCGCTGCAGGGTCCCGCCGCGAGCCTGCGAGTGGCGGGGGCAGCGGGGTCCTCTTTCAGGCGGTGAGCTCCTCCACCGCGGCGACGCGCTCCCGGGCCGCCCGCACGATCGGTGACTCGCGCACCTGTGCCGGCACCGCCAGCGCCGCCCGGCGGAACGCGCGCACGCCGGCGGTCGCGGCGGTGTCGGTCAGGCCGAAGCCGGGCAGCCCGTACAGCCGGCGCGCCCACTGGGGCAGCGTCGCGGCGCCCAGGGCGGCCAGCGTGCTCCACGCGGGCCGCGCCGGGGTCAGCAACTGCACCCATCCGGGCATCGGCGGCACCAGGACGAAGCGGGAGGCGTTCCGCGCCGCCGGGGTGACCGTCAGCTGGGGACGGGTGCGCTCGAGGTAGGCGTCGAGCTCGGCCTCGCTCGCCGGGACGTCGCCGGCCTCGCAGCCGATGAGCACCGCGGCGGTCACCTGCTCGGCGACGTAGCGGTCGGCGTCGTCGTCGGTCAGCGGGACCCCCGCTCGGCGGGCGACGGACAGCAGGGAGTCGACCTCGCAGCAGTGCACCCACAGCAGCAGGTCGGGGTCGTCGACGGCGTAGCGGCGGCCGGTGGTCTCCTCGACCGCGGTGTTGCCGCGGTGCATCCCCCGGACCCGGCGCACCGACCGCAGCGCGTCCCTGCGGGTCCCGAAGGTCAGCGTGGCCACGTACTCCGCGGTGCGGGTCAGCCGCGCCCACGGCTCGGACGAGAAGGCGGTGGAGAAGCGGGCGACGCCGTCCATCGCGACCGGGTGCAGGGCCTGCAGCAGCAGCGCCCGGATGCCGCCGACGGAGAAGGCCGGGTCGGCGTGGATCCGCCAGCTGACGCTGCGGGGGCCGAAGAAGCCCAGCAGGTCCTCCTCGGCGGTGCAGTCGCGGATCGACGGCGTCCGGTTCACCGCAGCGCCTCGGCGTCCTCGGCGGAGCGACCGGCGGCGGGCACGGAGGCCCAGAAGTCCAGCAGGACCTCCACCGTGCGAGGCGGGTTCTCGATCGCGGGGGAGTGGATGGCGCCGGGGATGACCTCGTGCCGGGCGCCGAGCCGGTGCGCCATGTCCTCCTGCGCCGCCGGGGTCCAGGCGTCGTCGGCCTCCCCGTGCGCCACGAGCACCGGGACGCCGGTGGCCGCCAGCTCGGCGACCCGGTCGGGCTCGCGGGTCATCGCGTCGGCCATCCCGCGCAGGCCGGCGGCGCTGTTGGCGAGGAACCGCCGGGACAGGAACGCGCGGGTCGGCTCCGGCACCTGCTGCGCCTTCGGGTCGGTCATGGCCAGCTGCTCGAGGGTCTCGTGCACCAGCGCCACGCCCCCGGCGTCCAGCAGCGGGTCGAGGTGCTCGAGCAGCTCCGCCCGGGCGCCGCCCAGCCGGGACGGGCCGGAGCCGAGCAGGGTGAGGCTGGTGAACGCCGCCGGCTCGGCCAGGACGGCGGCCCGGCTGACCAGCCCGCCGAAGGAGTGGCCGACCAGGTGCAGCGTGCCGGCTCCCTCGGCGCGCAGCTGCCGGGCGACGGCGACGAGGTCGTCGCCGAGCTCGGCGACCGAGTAGCGCGCCGGGTCCTCCGGCCCGGGGGACTCGAACTGGCCGCGCTGGTCCAGCGCGAGGACCCGGTACCCGGCGGCGCACAGCGGGCGCAGCAGCGGCGCGAAGTCCTCCTTGCTGCCGGTGAAGCCCGCGACCAGCAGGACGGTGCCGCGCTCGCCGTCGCCCCCGGTGTCCAGCGCCGTCAGCGGCCCGGCTCCGCCGTCGAACGTGCGGTGCCGCGCGTCGTGGTCGGCCAGCTGGCGGAGGTCGTCGGGCGCGATGGAGAGAGGGCTGCGGTCGTCCGGGCCACCGGGCATCACCATGCCCACCAGTGAACATTGGCGTCGGCCTCCCTGCAGTCGAAGGACCCCAGCGCCCTCACCCCTCGCGAGCTCGGGGCGAGCCTCGGGCCGGGGCCGAGGCGTGGGGAGCAGGGTGGTCCTTCCTCAGCGGTGGGCGAGGACGCGGTCGGGCAGCTGGTGGACGACGACCGGGCCGGCCACGGTGAGCAGCCCGCCGGCCTCCAGTCCGGGGGTGGCGGTGCGCTGCACCTCCTCGCCGGTCGCCAGGTCGCGGAGGACCACGGCGTCGCCCTCGGGCACCGGCACCGTCGTCCCCGCGTCGAGCAGTGCGCGGTCGACGGCGCCGGCGGGCAGGCCGGTGGCCGGGGTGCGCCAGGACACCGCGCCGGTGCCCTGGTCGGCTGCGGTGAGCGCGCCGTCGGCCCACACGAGCGCGGTGGTGCCGACGGAGGTCACCAGCACCTCGCCGGCGGACTCGGCGACGGGTGTGCCGAGCGGGACACCGTCGGCACCGGCGAGCAGCTGCACGCCGTCGTCCCCGCTGACGACGACGGCCTGCTCGACGCCGCCCAGCGTCGTCCCCTCGGCGGTGTCGCGGGTCCACAGCGGGGTGCCGTCGTAGCCGTCGAGCAGGCGCACCCGAGTCGACTCGGCGCAGTGCTCGAGCACCGCGACGCCGGCTCCGCCGACGTCCCCGTCGGCGAAGGTGCAGCCCTCCTCCGGGTCGGCGCGCCAGCGGATGCTGTCGCCGACCGGGTCGAGGGTCAGCACGCCGGTCGGGCTGGTGGCCAGCACGATGCCGTCGGTGCTGGTGAGCACCGCGTCGGGGCGCAGGTCGAGGTTCCGGGTCCAGAGCCGGACACCGGTGTCGACGGAGAGCGCGACCGCCTCGTCGCAGCGGTCCTCGGTGCCGGACACGGCGACGACGCGGCCGCCGACGAGGGTCCAGTCGCAGAGCCGGGCGTTGGCGCGGGTGTAGCGCCAGGCCTCGGCACCGGTGCCGACGTCGAGCGCCCGCACCCCGTGCTCGTCACCGACGACGACCCGGCCGCCGTCCACGGTCGCCCTGGCCGCGCCGCCGGACGCGGTGGTGGGGGCGGTCCAGGCGGCGGAGACGGCACCGGCCGGCGTCCCGCTGGGGACGTCGGCCGGTGCTGCGGTGGTGCTGTCGGTGGCCGCCGCATCCGAGCCCCGCCACAGCAGGGCGGCGACGACGACCAGCGCCAGGACGGCCGCCGTCCACACCCACACCCGCAGCGGCGGGCGCATCACCGGCCGGCCCGCCCTCTGCAGGAGGGGAGGGCGGCCCCCTTGCACGGTCCCGCCGCGAGCTCGCGAGCGGTGGGGGGCAAGGGGGTCCTCTCTCAGGCGGCGGGCTCGGCCGAGCCGCGGCCGGCCCCGCCGCGGCGACGCCGGCGGCGCTTGCGGGCCGCGGCCTCGCCGGACGCGGCGCCCTCACCGGACGACGCCTCCGCGGGCCCGTCGATCGCGGCGGCGGCACCGGCCGCGGCCGCACCGCCGCCCCGCGTGCGCCGGCGCGGGCGGCTCTTCGGGGCGCCCACCGGCTCCACGGCGTCGCGGGCCGGGCCGGTGCCGCCGCCGGAGCGGGTGCGCTTGCCGGTCTCGCCGAGGTCCTCGAGGGTCTCGGCGTCCAGGCCCTCGCGGGTGCGCTGGGCGCGGGGGAGCCGACCGGTCGCGCCCTCGGGCACGTCCAGGTCGGTGTAGACCCACGGCGAGGTCGAGTAGGTCTCCGGCGGGTCGGTGAACTCCAGGTCCAGCGCCTTGTTGATCAGCTGCCACCGGGGGATGTCGTCCCAGTCGACGAGCGTGACGGCGACGCCGGTGCTGCCGGCACGGCCGGTGCGGCCGATCCGGTGCACGTAGGTCTTCTCGTCCTCGGGGCACTGGTAGTTCACGACGTGGCTGACGCCGGTGACGTCGATGCCGCGGGCGGCGACGTCGGTGGCGACCAGCACGTCGACCTTGCCGCTGCGGAAGGCGCGCAGCGCCTGCTCGCGGGCGCCCTGGCCGAGGTCGCCGTGCACGGCGGCCGCGGCGAACCCGCGCTCCACCAGCTCGTCGGCGACCTTCTGCGCGGTGCGCTTGGTCCGGCAGAAGACCATCGCCAGCCCGCGACCCCGGGACTGCAGCACCCGGGACAGCAGCTCGGGCTTGTCCAGGTTGTGCGCCCGGTAGATGAACTGGGTGGTCTGCGGGACCGTCGAACCCTCGTCGTTGCCGTGCGCCCGGATGTGCGTCGGCTGGGTCATGAACGACCGCGAGAGCGTCACGATCGGGCCGGGCATCGTCGCGGAGAACAGCATGGTCTGCCGCTGCTCCGGGACCATCGCGAGGATCCGCTCGATGTCGGGCAGGAAGCCCAGGTCGAGCATCTCGTCGGCCTCGTCGAGGACCAGCACGCGGACCTTGCCCAGGATGAGGTGACCCTGCTGCGCCAGGTCCAGCAGCCGGCCCGGGGTGCCGACGACGACCTCGACGCCGCTCTGCAGCGCGGCGACCTGCGGCTCGAAGGCCCGTCCGCCGTAGATCGCCTGCACGCGGATGCCGCGCTTGACGCCGGCGGTGCCCAGGTCGCGGGCGACCTGCACGCACAGCTCACGGGTGGGGACGACGACCAGCGCCTGCGGGACGCCGTCGCCGCCCTCCGCGGCGGGGACGACGCGCTGCAGCATCGGGACGCCGAAGCCGAGGGTCTTGCCCGTCCCGGTGCGGGCCTGGCCGATGAGGTCGTTGCCGGCCAGCGCCAAGGGGAGGGTGAGCTCCTGGATGGCGAAGGTCCGGGTGATCCCGACCTCGGCCAGCGCCGCGACGACGTCGGGGTGGACGTCGAAGTCGCTGAACAGCGGGGCGTCGTCGGCGACGGGCGCGCCGCCGAGCTCCTCGACGGCCTGCTCGAGCTGCTCGGGCGCGGGGGCGCCGGTCTCGGCGTGCTCGATCTCGGCGGTGGTGGGGGTGTTCTCGGTGGAGGTCAGTGCTCTCGCCTCTGGTCTGCTGGGGGACCGGCTCCCGGGCGCTCGCGCCGCTGTCGCACCGGTCCCGGTCGGGTGTCGCGGGATCAGTTCCAGCGCCGACGCGGCCAGCAGAAACCGGGCCGCACCTCGGTGTCGGCCCGGGAGGAGCCCCTCGGGGCGTCGTCTCCAGCGGTCGTCAGCGCACAGATACACAGCGAACCGAAGGGCTCGCCGATTCCCAGTCTAGCGCGCGCGGCGGTTAGCCTCCCTCCGCCGCGCTGTCCGGACCCCTCGTGCCACCCGTCCGGGGCAGTCGCCGACCGTCCCACCGACCCCGGGAGCTGCCAGTGGACACCGTCGACGAGCGGGCCGTCGTCGACCTGCTGGGCGTGCTGTCCTACGCCGAGCTCACCGCCTTCGACCGGCTGGCCGAGGACGCCCGGCTGGCGCCCACCCTCGACGGCCGGGCCGCGCTGGCGCAGATGGCGGCCGCGGAGATCGACCACCACTGCCGGCTGACCGCGCGCCTCACCGAGCTCGGCGCCGACCCGACCGCGGCCATGACCCCGTTCGTCCCCGCGCTCGACGCCTTCCACGACAGCACCCGGCCGCGCACCTGGCTGGAGGGGCTCGTCAAGGCCTACGTCGGGGACGGCCTGGCCTCGGACTTCTACCGGGAGATCGCCGGCTTCCTGCCCGACCCGGACCGGGCGTTGATCCTCGACGTCCTCGCCGACACCGGGCACGCCGACTTCGCCATCCGTGAGGTACGGGCGGCCATCGCCACCGACCGCACGCTCTCCGGGCGGCTGGCCCTGTGGGGACGGCGGCTGGTCGGGGAGGCCATGCGGCAGGCGCAGGCGGTCATCGCCGAGCGCGACCAGCTCGCCGAGCTGATCCTCGAGGGCACCGGCGACGTGTCCGGCATCGGGCGACTGATCGAGCGCATCACCACCGCGCACACCGAGCGGATGAAGACCCTCGGCCTGAACCCCTGACACCGCGATCCTCCGGGCCCGACGCGACGACGGGGCGCCTCCGCCGCAGCGGAGGCGCCCCGTCGGGACGTGCGTGTGCCCGTCAGGCGCCGGCGATGAAGCCCACGCGCCGCTGGTCGGCCTGCGCGATCTCCACGTAGGCGATGCGGTCGACGGGCACGAGCACCCGGCGCCCACGCTCGTCGACCAGCGTCAGCAGGCCGTCCTTGGTCGCGCCGGACATGGCTTTCGCCACCTCCGTGGCGATCTCGTCGGGGGTCTTGGGGCTGTCGATGACCAGCTCCCGGGGGGAGTGTTGGACACCGATCTTGACTTCCACGGGGGATGCCTCCTCGAATTGCGCGGCTGTTCCCCACGCTAGTGCAGCCCGCGAGCGGCCGACCTGCGGTGCAGGTGCGCCGTCAGCGAACGAGGCACCGCCGCGGGAAGCAGGACCACCCGGCCCCCACCGGGGAAGGGCCCCGTCCCCCCACCCCTCGCTCCGCTCGGGGCGGTGCCCTGGACGGGGCCGGCGGCGGGACCCTGCAGGGCGGCCGGGTGCCTTCTTCAGCGCGGTGTGCCCTCGCCGCCCTCGACCCGCGGGAAGCCGGAGATGCCGCGCCAGGCCAGCGCGGTCAGCAGGGACACCGCCTCGTCGCGCGAGACGGTGCCCTTGCGGGGCAGCCACCACCGGGCGCTGGTCTCGGACAGCCCGGTCAGGCCCGAGGCCAGCAGCAGGGCTCGCTCCCGGTCGAGGCCGGTGTCGGCGGCGATGACCTCGCCGATCGCCTCCACGCACGCCCGGTGACCACGGTCGGCGAGCTCGCGGACGTCGTCGTCGTTGTTCAGGTCGGACTCGAAGACCAGGCGGAACGCGGCGCCGTCGGCGTTGATGAAGTCGAAGTAGGCGCCGACCGCCCCGTTCACCCGGGTGCGGTTGTCGTCGGTGCCCTCCATCGCCTCGCGCACCCGGTCGGTCAGCAGGGTGACCTGCTGCTCCAGCAGCGCCAGGTACAGCTCCCGCTTGCCCGGGAAGTGCTGGTACAGCACCGGCTTGCTGACCCCGGCCCGGTCGGCGATCTCGTCCATCGCCGCGGCGTGGTAGCCCTGGGCGACGAAGACCTCCTGCGCGGCCTGCAGCAGCTGCGCCCGGCGGGCGCCCCGCGGCAGGCGGGACGAACGGCGGACGGGCGCGGGAGCTGGGCGGGATGCGTGCATGGCGGAGGGATGTTACCGGCCGGTCACCCGGATGCGCGCCGCCGTCCGCGCTGACCTACCGTCGCCGGGTGCCCGAGGCAACCGCAACCGCCACCGCCGCGGTGAGCCGCCCCGCCCGGTTGTCGGCTGTCGCGCTGACCAGGACCGACACCCTCCCGCCGCCGTGGCCGGGAGAACAGGTCGCCGTCCGCGGCGGTGAGGTCTTCGTGCGCCGGACGCCGTGGACCGGCCCGGTGGACGGTGCCGCGGCCGGTGCGCCGAGGGAGCGGGCGCTCTACGTGCACGGGCTGGGTGGCGCCTCAACGAACTGGACCGACCTCGCCGCGCTGCTCGCCGTCCGCTTCGACGGCTGGGCGCTGGACCTCCCCGGCTTCGGCCGCTCCCGGCCGCCGGCTCGCACCTCGTACTCGGTGCGCGGGCACGTGGCAGCGGTCGTCGACCTCCTCGAGCGGATCGTCGCCGAGCCCGGGGATGGCGCCGGCCGGCCGGTGCACCTGCTGGGCAACTCCCTGGGCGGCCTGGTCTCGCTGTTCGTCGCCGCGAGCCGCCCCGACCTGGTCGCCACCCTGACGCTGGTGTCGCCGGCGATGCCGGTCTACCGGGTGCCCGGCGCTTTCAGCCGCACGCTGCTGCTGCTCCTGCTGCCCGGCATCCCCGCACTGGCCGAGCGCCGGCTCTCCGGCGTGACGCCGGAGCAACAGGTCCGCGGCATGGTGCAGATGTGCTTCGGCAACCCCCGCCGGGTGCCGAGGGAGCGGCTGGAGCAGGCGCTGCAGGAGATGCGCGAGCGCGCGGGGCAGCCGTGGGCGACCCAGGCGCTGACCCGCAGCATGCGCGGCCTGATCACCTCCTACCTGCGGGTGGGTCCGCGGAACGCCTGGCGGCTGGCCCGGTCGCTGCGCCCGCCGACCCTGGTGGTCTGGGGCGACCGCGACCGGCTGGTCGACCCCGGCCTCGCGCCGCGGCTGGCGGCCACCGTCCCTGACGCGCGGCTGCAGGTCCTCGAGGGCGTCGGGCACGTCGCCATGCTCGAGGCCGCCGAGCCGGTGGCCCGCGCGGTGCTCGCGCTGGCCGAGGACGCCGCCGGATCGGCCGCGGAGGACGCCGACGAGGCGCGGGCCTCCTAGGCCCCACCGGCGCACACGCCGTCGCGGGACGGTCTCCGCCGGGACCGCCGGGCCGTGAGAGCCTGACGGGGTGAGTCCCGCGGACGCCTCTCCCGGCCGCGGGCCGAACGGGCGCACGCGACCGGCACCGGACGCCGGCCCGCCCGGTCGCCCGGCACGCGCCGTGGAGCCCGTGCGCGGGCTGCCGCGCGTGCCACCGCCGGCAGGCCGCCGCGCCCAGCCTCCGGCGACCCCCCGGTTCGCCGACACCAACCCGGTGGTGACCCGGGAAGGGGCGTCGGGCCGCACCGAGCGTCCCGGGGTCCGGCATCCCGCCCCGACCGGCCGCGCCCTCGGCCAGGCAGCGGACGAGCGACGCGCCGGCGGGACCCGCGTCGTCGTCCCCGGCCGGACCCGGTCGGCACCCCCGGGCGGCGGCGGTGGCCGGTTCCGCCGGTTCGTCACCCGCTGGGGCTGGCGGGCCTACGCCATCCCGCTGCTCGCACTCGCGACCGTGGTCACCCTCGTCGACCTGCTGGTCACCGGCACCGGCACCGGCACCGGCACCGGCACCGGCACGAGCGCGCCGGTCGCCGCATCCCCGGAGCCGTCGGTGGCGGCCGTGGCCCCCGGTACCGCCGAGGCCGTGCCCGAGCCGTCGGCGACGCCCACGGCGCCGGTCGAGGTCGACGCGGCACCGACCGAGGCGCCGGAGACCGCCGCGGGCGCCCCCGGCTTCGTCCAGCAGGGCGCGGGCAGCGTGACCGTCGTCCCCGGGACCTCGCAGGTCCACGGCACCGGGCCGCTGCAGCGCTTCGTCGTCGAGGTCGAGGACGGCATCGAGGTGGACGGCGCCAGGTTCGCCGCCGCGGTCGAGGACACCCTCGGCGACCCGCGGTCGTGGGGCAACGGCGGGCGGATGTCGTTCCAGCGGGTCGGCGAGGCCGAGGCCGCGGCCGGCGACTACGCGTTCAAGGTGACCCTGATCAGCCCCGGGAGCATGGAGCGGTACTGCCCCGGCGTGGGCACCGGCGGCTACACCTCCTGCCGGTACGGCGACCGCGCCGTCATCAACCTGGCCCGTTGGGCGACCGCCGTCCCGGACTACCAGGACGACATCCCCACCTACCGGCACTACGTGGTCAACCACGAGGTCGGCCACGCCCTCGGCAACGGCCACCAGGACTGTCCCGGCCGCGGCCGGCCCGCCCCCGTGATGCAGCAGCAGACGCTCGGGCTCGAGGGCTGCGCCAAGAACGCCTGGCCCTACCCGTAGCCGGCCCGCGCGAGGAGCGGCTCGCGCCGCACGGCGTGCGAGTACCGCGCGCCACGTCCGCGGAGCACGGACCGGAGGTGACGAGTCGGGGGCCGACAGCGGAATGAGCGCACCTGCCGGGCTGTTGTCCCGACGAACGCCGGCCTGCGCTGGGCCGCTGTCGAGTACTGAGGAGCAGCTCGTGTCCCTGCCACCCCTGGTGGAGCCCGCCGCCGATCTGTCGATCGACGAGGTCCGCCGGTACAGCCGGCACCTGATCATCCCGGACGTCGGGATGGACGGTCAGAAGCGGCTGAAGAACGCCAAGGTGCTCGCCGTCGGCGCCGGCGGCCTCGGTTCGCCGGTGCTCATGTACCTGGCCGCGGCCGGGGTCGGCACGCTCGGCATCGTCGAGTTCGACGTCGTCGACGAGTCGAACCTGCAGCGCCAGATCATCCACGGCAAGTCCGACGTCGGCCGGTCCAAGGCCGAGAGCGCGCGCGACTCCATCAAGGAGATCAACCCCTACGTCGACGTCCGCCTGCACGAGACGCGGCTGGACAGCGACAACGTGATGGAGATCTTCAGCCAGTACGACCTCATCGTCGACGGCACCGACAACTTCGCCACGCGCTACCTGGTCAACGACGCCTGCGTCCTGCTGGGCAAGCCGTACGTGTGGGGGTCGATCTACCGGTTCGACGGCCAGGTCTCGGTCTTCTGGAACGACCACGGGCCCAACTACCGCGACCTGTACCCGGTGCCGCCGCCGCCCGGCATGGTGCCCAGCTGCGCCGAGGGCGGCGTGCTCGGCGTCCTGTGCGCGACCATCGGCGCCATCCAGGCGACCGAGGCGGTCAAGCTGATCACCGGCATCGGCGAGACGCTGCTCGGCCGGCTGATGGTCTACGACGCCCTGGAGATGACCTTCCGCACGATCAAGGTGCGCAAGGACCCGGAGGGCGAGCCGATCACCGGGCTCATCGACTACGAGACCTTCTGCGGTGTCGTCTCCGACGAGGCCCAGCAGGCCGCCGCGGGCTCGACGATCACCGTCGACGAGCTCAAGGACATGATCGACGCCGGCAAGGACTTCGAGCTGATCGACGTCCGGGAGCCCAACGAGTACGAGATCGTCTCGATCCCGGGCGCGAAGCTCATCCCCAAGGACGAGATCCTCTCCGGCCGGGCGCTGGCGCAGCTGCCGCAGGACAAGCCGATCGTGCTGCACTGCAAGACCGGCGTCCGCTCGGCCGAGGTGCTCGCCGCGGTCAAGAACGCGGGCTTCTCCGACGCCGTCCACGTGCAGGGCGGCGTGACGGCCTGGGCCACGCGGATCGACAAGACGCTGCCGACCTATTAGAAGGACCCCCTCGCCCCCGACCCTCGCTCCGCTCGGGCCGGGACCCTGCGAGGGGGCCGTTCCAGCAACTCGCCTGGGCCCGGTCCGCTCCCGTACGGGAGCGGACCGGGCCCTCGCGCTGTCTACTGGCTGCATGGCCGACTTCGCCGCGACCGAGCTGCTGGCCCTCTTCCAGCGCGCGCAGGCCTCCTTCACCGACCGTGTCGACGCGGTGGGACCCGAGCAGTGGGATGACGAGGCGCTGCCGGGCTGGACGGTCGCCGACCTCGTCGCGCACCTGGTGTCCGAGGCGCTCTGGGTGCCACCGCTGCTCGCCGGGGAGCCCTTCGACCTGATCGACGGCCGCTTCCCCGACGAGACGAGCGACCTGCTCGGCGACGACCCCCTGACCGGGTGGGAGTCCGCCGCCGACGGCGCGCTGGCCGCCTTCGCCCAGGACCGGGCGCTGCTGCACACCGTCCACCTGGAGCGCGGCCCCACCTCGGCGGCCGAGTACATCGAGGAGATGACCGCCGACCTCACCGTGCACTCCTGGGACCTCGCCCGCGCCACCGACGGCGACACCGAGCTGGACCCGGCACTGGTCACGGCGGCCCTGGTGGTCGCCGACCGGCTCCCCGCCGACGGCGTCCCGGGCCTGTTCGACCCGCCGCTGGACGTGCCGCGGACCGCTCCGCCGCAGGCCCGGTTGCTGGGCAGGTACGGCCGCCGCGCCTGACCCCGGACGGGTCGGTACGAGTGGTGGACGACGAGCAGCGACGCCGTGCCCCGAGCCGCGAGGCGCCCGCCGGACCGCCGTCCGCGGGCCCCTCGCCGCTGGACGTCGACGAGGCGGTGTTCGACGCCGTCGAGCGCATCCCGGCCGGGCGGGTGAGCACCTACGGCGCGATCGGACGGCTGGTCGGGGTCGGGCCGCGGCGGGTGGCCCGGGCGCTGTCGCAGGGCGGGGGAGCGGTGCCCTGGCACCGCGTGGTCCGCGCCGACGGCTCGGTCGCCGAGCCGGTCCGGGTCCGGCAGCTCGCCCTGCTCGCCGCCGAGGGGGTGCCGGTGCGCGCCGGCCGGGTCGACCTGGCCGCCGTCGGCTGGCCGGACTGAAGCCCGGCGCTGGGGCCGGCGGTCCGTCCCAGGCCCTCAACTGGTCCGCGAAGCCCGCCACATCGTGTGCTCGCGGGAGATCGCGGCCTCCGCCGAATCGACGAACTCCAGCCACTCCTCCTCCGTCCCGGTATGGGGGACGAGGACACGGATGGCGGCCAGCTCCTCCTTGGCGATCGCGTACGCCGAAGCCAGCGTGGCGTACTGCTTGGCCTGCACCCACGCCGTCGCCGCCGCGCCCACCGTGGCCACCAGACCGAGCAGCACGCCGGCGTTCCAGGCGTCGCCCAGCACGTTCAGGGCCTTCAGCGCGCCGGCCAGCACGCCGAGCAGCTCCAGCGACAGCAGCACGACGTTCCACCGGTGCGCCTGTCGGCGGTTGAACGCGCTCTTGTCGGCGTACCAGTGCTGCTGGTCCTCGATGCGTTGCCGCTCGTAGGTGCTCCGGCGCTGCTCGAGGTCCGCTGCGCGGAGCTCGCGCATCCAGGGCGTGACCTCCAGCTGACCGGAGCCGGCCGGCTGGATCTTCTCCAGGTTGCGGATGTTGCCGAGGATCTCGCGCAGCCGCTCGACGAAGATCCGGTCGGCTTCGGCGTCGTCGAGGTCGGGCGGGAAGAGCCGGCTGCCGGCCGCGTACCGCCAGCACAGGGTCTTGATGGACTCGGCGGCGGCCCGCGCGTCCTGCCACACCCTCGTCGGGCGGCTGCTCATCCGGTACCCGCGCAGCGCCAGGGTCATGGCGAAGAGGACCACCGCCGCCACGCCACCCAGGTCCAGGCCGCGCCTGCCGGCGTCGATCTTGAGCAGACCGGAGGCCGCCGCGAGGATCAGCAGGCTCAGTTCGAAGCACGTCAGGCGGAGGTGCGTGCGTTGACCCCAGGCCGCCGTCGCGTCGGCCACGGTGAAGGCGTTGGCATAGGTGGGTGCATCGGGACGTCCCACTCGCCGAAGCGTATGGGGTGCTCGTGGATTCGGGGGTTCCAGGATGCGGGGGCCGACCCCATGATGGCGTGCGGCGTACCGACTGACCGAGGGACGACGATGCAGCTCTTCGTCAGCTACTCGCGTCAGGATCATGCGGCGGTCCGCGAGCTCGTGGCCGATCTGGAGCTGGCTCACTTCACGGTCTGGCACGATCAGGAGCTCCGTGGTGGGGACCCCTGGTGGCAGGACATCCTCCAGCGGATCCGGGCATGCGACGTGTTCCTGTTCGTCCTGTCGCAGCACTCGCTGAGGTCCAAGCCGTGCTCGGCGGAGCTGTCCTACGCGCGGGCGCTGGGTCTGCCGGTGATCCCAGTGCAGGTCGGCCCCGTGGAGAACATCCGCACCACTGCCGTCGCGGACATCCAGGTCCTCGACCGACGAGAGCCCACTGTGGCGAACCGACTGGCGCTGATCGCCGCGATCCACGAGCACGGACGGCAACGGGGTCCCCTGATCGATCCGCTACCCGATCCGCCCCCCGTTCCGTTCGCCTACCTGCTGCGCCTGGGGGCGGCGATCAATGCCGAGCAGCTGAACCCGGATCAGCAGGGCGAACTCATCCGCCGGCTGCGGGAGTGTCTCGAGACCGAGGACGACGACGGCGTCCGGGACGACGCGCGTGACCTCCTGCGAGCTCTCCGGCGCCGGGTCGACGTGACCTTCCGGCACGTCGCCGAGATCGACCGGATGCTGGCCGAGGACGCAGCGCGGGGAGCCGAGGGCGGCCCGATGGGCGAGCGTGACCAGCAGGTGGGGACGACGACGTCGGAGCTACCGGCTCCCACGGTTCCCGATCCGGCTCTCACGGACCCCGGCCCGAGAACAGCCCCGTCCCGGAGCCTCGCCCCGCCGCCGGCCGAACAGGTTGCGCTCCCCCCGCCGGATCCACCGCCACCCGGTGGTGGAGACCGATCCTCCTTCGACGCGGGCAGCGCGGAGCACCTGAGCGGGTCCGGAGGACCTCCGCCCCGACGCAGACGCACCACAGTCATCGTCGCCGCCGTGGCGCTGTCCGTGTGTGTCGTTGCCGCGGTCGTAGCCGTCGCCCTCGCGACCCGCTCCGACCCACCACCGCGGAGCGCCAGTTCCGCGACGGCGATCCCGTCCTCGCAGGACCGTTCCACCGCCCCGTCGACCACGAGACCGTCTACGGTCTCTCCGTCCACGAGACCGTCCACGAGACCGTCCACGACGGCATCGACCACGGCGGGCACGACGGCGCCCTCGACCACTCCACCCACGACGGCGGGACAGCCCGCCACGCCCACCTCAGCCACGCCGGATCTGCTCGCGATCCTCCCAGCGGACCTCAGTGGGTGCTACGCGTCGCAGACCGGCACGTCGGGCGCGATCGCGAGCGCGCAGTGCGGCCCGAGTGCATCGCAGCCGGGCCCTTCCTCCGCGTGGTTCAACCAGTTCCCCGCGGGGACCGACATGAACGAGGTCTTCTTCAGGGGCATCGCGAACTCCGGTCTGTCGGAGCGCCCGCCCGACCAGGGGTGCCCGACGGCACCCGGTTACTACACCTGGGTGTACCGCGGGTCCACCGCACCGGCCGGCTATCTCGGTTGCGGCGTCGACAGCAATGATCAGCAAGTGTGGGTCTACTGGGTGGACTACCAGCACCGCGTCGAGACGGGCATCACCGCCCCCGGCACCGACCAGGCCGACCTCGCCCAGCTGTACGCGTGGTGGCAGAACAGGGGCGCCCTCGGCTGAACCGGGACCGGGGCATCCGCGAGCCGGTCCGGCGCACCGCCCGTGTGACCCGACCCATCCGGAGATCGTCGGCCGATCGTGGTGTCATCGAGGTGTGGCACTGCGGGGGGACGAGTCGACGCCGGTCTACCGCCTCGTGCAGCCGCCCGTTGCGCCCGTGCGGCGGCCCCGGCTCGACGTCACCCAGCAGGCCGTCGTCGACCACCCGGGCGGCCCGCTGCTGGTGCTCGCCGGCCCCGGCACGGGCAAGACGACGACGATCGTCGAGGCCGTCGCCGCGCGGATCGACCGCGGTGTCGACCCCGAGCAGATCCTCGTCCTGACCTTCAGCCGCCGGGCCGCCGCCGAGCTGCGCGACCGCGTCACCGCCCGGGTGGCGCGCACCATCCGGGAGCCGCTGGCCCGCACCTTCCACTCCTACGCCTACGGCGTGCTGCGACGGGCGGCGCTGCTGCGCGGGGACGCGCCCCCGCGGCTGCTCACCGCCGCCGAGCAGGACGCCGTCGTCGCCGAGCTGCTCCGCGGTGACCTCGCCGGGGAGGGCGCGGTGCGCTGGCCGGCGTCGTTGCTGCCGGCGCTGACCACCGCCGGTTTCCGCGGCGAGCTGCGCGAGCTGATGCTGCGGGCCACCGAGCGCGGGGTCGACCCCGAGCTGCTGGCGGCCTGGAGCCGCGAGACCGGCAACGAGGCGTGGCTGCACGCCGCGGCCTTCCAGGAGCAGTACGAGGCGGTCACCGCCTTCTCCACCGCCGGCGGCGGCGACGCGTCGGGCTACGACCCCGCCGAGCTGGTCCGGGCCGCGATCGCCGAGCTCGAGGACGACCCGGCGCTGCTGCGTGCCGAACGCGAGCGGGCCCGCTGGCTGTTCGTCGACGAGTACCAGGACACCGACCCCGCGCAGGTGGAGCTGCTGCAGCTGCTCGCCGGCGGCGGGAGCGACCTGGTCGTCGTCGGCGACCCCGACCAGGCCATCTACGCCTTCCGCGGCGCCGAGCCGCGCGGCATCGTCGAGTTCCCGGAGCGGTTCCGCACCGTCACCGGCCGGCCGGCACCGCGGCTGTCGCTGGGCCGGTGCCGGCGCTCGGGCCCGGCGCTGCTGGAGGTCAGCCGGAGGGTCGCCGAGGCGCTGCCCGGCCCGTGGGAGCACCGCCGGCTGGCCGCGGTCGAGGGTGCCGAGGAGGGCGCGGCCGAGGTGCACGTCTTCGGCTCGGCGTCGGTCGAGGCCGCCTACGTCGCCGACACCCTGCGCCGCGCGCACCTGGTCGACGGCGTCCCGTGGCCGGAGATGGCCGTCGTCGTCCGCACCGCGCTGGCCATCGGGCCGCTACGGCGGGCGCTCACCGCGGCCGGCGTCCCGGTCGAGGTCGGTACCGACGACCTGCCGCTGGCCGCCCAGCCGGCCGTCGCGCCGCTGCTGGCCGCGCTCAGCGCGCTGCTGCCGCGGCCGGGCGCCAGGCCGGGCACGCCGGCCCTCGACGAGCCCGGCGCCGAGGCGCTGCTGACCTCTCCGCTGGGCGGCGCGACGGTGCTGGACCTGCGCCGGCTGCGCCGTGCCGTGCGGATCGCGCAGGCCCAGCGGGGGGTGGACGCCGACGAGCGGGGCGCGCCGCTGGCCACCGCGCTCACCGACGAGGCGTTGCTCGAGGAGCTGCCCGAGGCCGTCGCCCGACCCGCGCGGCGGGTCGCAGAGGTGCTGGCCGTCGGCCGGGTGGCGCTGGCCCGCGACGGCTCGGCGGAGGACGTGCTCTGGGCGATGTGGCAGCGCAGCGGCCTGGCCGGCCGGTGGGCGCGGGCCAGCGCCGCCGGCGGAGCGGCCGGGGCGGTCGCCGACCGTGACCTCGACGCCGTCGTCGCGCTGTTCGACGCCGCGGCGGGCTTCGTCGACCGGCTGCCCTCGGCCACCGTCGGGGCGTTCGTCGAACACCTGTCGGCGCAGGAGCTGCCCGGGGTCACCGGCGCCGGCCGGGAGTCGGCGGCCGACGCCGTCCGGCTGCTCACCGCGCACGCGTCCAAGGGCCTGGAGTGGGACGTCGTCTGCGTGGCCGGCGTGCAGGAGGGCATCTGGCCCGACCTCCGCGACCGCGGCACGCTGCTGGGCACCGAGCTGCTGGTCGAGCGGGTGGCGGGCATCGACGGCGCCAACATCGACCGGCGCGTGCAGATGCTGGCCGAGGAGCGGCGGCTGTTCTACGTCGCCTGCACCCGCGCCCGGCGCCGGCTGGTGGTCACCGCCGTCGAGGGTGCCCTGGACGGTCCCGAGGCCGGCGCCACCGCCTCCCGGTTCCTCGATCTCGTCGTCCCCCCACCCGACGACGGCCGGCCGCTCACGCCGCTGCCGCGCTCGCTCACGCTGCCCGCGCTGGTCGCTGACCTGCGGCGGGCGGTCAGCGACCCGCAGACCGAGCCGGCCCGCCGGTCGGCGGCTGCCGCGGTGCTGCGCCGGCTGGCCGACGAGGGCGTGCCCGGCGCCTCCCCGGCCGACTGGTGGGGTCTGGCGCCGCTGTCCGACGACGCCCCGCTGGTGCCCGACGGCGAGGCCGTCCGGGTGCGCCCGTCGGCGATCGAGACCTTCCAGCGCTGTCCGCTGAAGTGGGTGCTCGGCGCGGTCGGTGCGGAGGCCTCGCCGGACGCCACCCGCACCGTCGGGTCCGCGGTGCACGCCGTCGCCCAGCAGGTGGCCGAGGGGCTGCCTGCCGCGGAGGCCCCGGCCGCGCTGGCCGAGGAGCTCGACCAGCTCGACCTCGGCCCCGGCTGGGCCGACCAGAGGCAGCGGATCGCCGCCCGCGACATGCTCGACCGGTTCCTGCGCTGGCACGCCGCCAACGGCCGCGAGCTGGTGGCCGCCGAGGCCGACTTCGACGTCACCGTGGGGCGGGCCCGCATCCGCGGCCAGGTCGACCGGCTCGAGCGCGACGGCGCCGGCCGGCTGGTCGTCGTCGACCTCAAGACCGGCCGCACCGCCGCGCGCGACATCGAGACCCACGGGCAGCTGGCCGCCTACCAGGTGGCCGTCGCCGCCGGGGCGTTCGGCGAGCACGGCGAGGCCCCCGGCGGGGCGGCGCTGCTGCAGGTGGGCTCCGGGACCAGGGCCAAGGAGCAGGCGCAGGACCCGCTGCCCGCCGACGTCCCGGTGGCCGAGACCTGGGCCGGGGAGCTGGTGGCGCAGGTCGGCGACGGCATGGGCGCGGCCACCTTCGAGGTGCGCACCGGCAGCCACTGCTCCCGGTGCCCGGCCCGGCGCAGCTGCCCGCTGCACGAGCGCGGCCGGCAGGTGACCTCGTGAGTCGGCGGGTGCCCGCGGTCGAGGACCAGCTCTCCTTCGACGAGGCCCTGTTCGGCGCGGCACCCGAACCGGTGCGGGCGCGCCGGCTGCTGACCCCCGCAGAGGTCGCCGTGCGCTGCGGCCTGGCCTACGCACCCTCCGACGAGCAGGCGCGGGTGGTGTCGGCGCCGGCCGACCGGCCGCTGGTCGTCGTCGCCGGAGCCGGGTCGGGCAAGACCGAGACGATGGCCGCCCGCGTCTGCTGGCTGGTGGCCAACGAGCTGGTCGCCCCCGACGCGATCCTCGGGCTGACCTTCACCCGGAAGGCGGCCAGCGAGCTCAACGAGCGCATCCGGATCCGGCTGGGCGCGCTGTCCCGCCACCCGGAGACCGAACCGGAGCTCAAGGAGCGACTGGCCGTCGCGATGCCGACGGTGTCGACCTACCACGGCTACGCCGCCTCGCTGGTCGGCGAGCACGGGCTGCGGATCGGCGTGGAGCCCGGCGCCGGCGTGCTCGGCCCGGCGATGTGCTGGGGGCAGGCGGCGGCCGTCGTGTCCGGCTGGACCGGCGACATGGACGACGTCCCGCTCACCCCGCTGACCACCGTCGAGGACGTGCTGGCGCTGGCCGGCGAGCTCGGCGAGCACGACATCGCCGCCGACCGGCTGCGCGCCTGGACCGCGCAGCTCGAGCGGCGGATCGCCGGCTATCCCGACGCGAAGGGCAAGCGCGGCCCCTACAAGCCGGTGCTCGACATGCTGGCCCGCCAGCGCGCCCGCGTGGCGCTGCTGCCGCTGGTGGAGGCGTTCGAGGCGCGCAAGCGGGCCGCCGGCGCGATCGACCACTCCGACCAGGTGGCGCTGGCCGCGAAGGTGGCCGTCAGCGCGCCCGAGGTCGGCCGCCGGGAGCGGGCCCGCTGGCGGATCGTGCTGCTCGACGAGTACCAGGACACCAGCGTCGGCCAGCTGCGGATGCTCGAGGCGCTGTTCGGCCGCACGACCGGGCACGCGGTGCTCGCCGTCGGCGACCCGCGGCAGTCGATCTACGGCTGGCGCGGCGCGTCCGCGGGGACGATCGAGCGCTTCGACCGCACCTTCCCCGGCATCCGCGGCAGGGAGGCCCAGCGGCTCACCCTCGCCACGAGCTGGCGCAACGACGGTGCGGTGCTCGCCGTCGCCAACGACGTCGCCGGGCTGCTGCCGGCACCCGAGGTGCCCCTGCCCGACCTGGCGCCGGCACCCACCGCCGGCCACGGGCTGGTCACCGCCGGCCTGTACACGACCGTGGCCGAGGAGACCGAGGCGCTCGCCGACCGGCTGGCCGCCTGCTGGCGTGGCGAGGACCCCGCGCTGCCGCCGCGCGCCGACGGCCACCCCCCGACGACGGCCGTGCTGGTGCGTACGCGCAAGCAGCTGCCCGGCATCGCGGCCGCGCTGCGCGCCCGCGGCCTGCCGGTGACCGTCGTCGGCCTGGGCGGGCTGCTCGAGGTGCCCGAGGTCTCCGACGTCGTCGCGACGCTGACCGTGCTCGTCGACCCCACCGCCGGTGACGCGATGGGACGGCTGCTGACCGGGGCCCGCTGGCGGATCGGCCCGCGCGACCTCGCTGTGCTCGAGTCCCGCGCCCGCGCGCTGGTGCACTCCCGTCGCACCGCCCGCGAGGACGACGACGACACCGCTCCCCGCCCGTCCGAGCGCGGCAGCATCGTCGAGGCGCTCGACGACCTCGGGGACCCGTCGGCCTACTCGCCCGCGGCCCACCGGCGGCTCCGCCGGCTCGGCGCGGAGCTGGGGCACCTGCGCGGCCGCCTGGGGGAGTCGCTGCCCGACCTGGTCGACGACGTGGCGCGGGTGCTGGGCCTGGAGACCGAGCTGGCCAGCGCGCCGGGCGTGAGCCCCGGCTCGGCGCGGGCACACCTCGACGCGCTGCACGCGGTCGCCGCGGAGTTCACCGAGCTGGCGGAGCTGCCCTCGCTGCCGGCCTTCCTCGGCTACCTGCGCGACGCCGAGGAGCGCGAGCGGGGCCTCGAGCCCGGCGAGGTCGCGGTCGACCCCGAGTCGATCCAGCTGCTCACCGGCCACTCGGCCAAGGGCCTCGAGTGGGACGTCGTCGCCGTCCCCGGCATGACGGCCGATCAGTTCCCGGCCCGCACCGACACCAGCGACTCGTGGGTCAAGGACCCCGGTGCGGTGCCGGTCGACCTGCGCACGACCGACCGCGCGGAACTGCCGCAGCTGCGTCTGCCGGTGCCCGGCTCGGGGGACCAGGCCGCGGTGCGCGCCGCACTCGAGGACTACGTCGACGAGTGGAAGCGCTTCGGTGAGGCCGAGGAGATCCGGCTGGGCTACGTGGCGGTCACCCGCGCCAAGCACCTGCTGCTGTGCTCGGGCAGCTGGTGGCGCGAGGGCGTGAAGCCGAACGGTCCGTCGGTGCTGCTCGACACCGTCCGCCGGGCGTGCACCGCCGGCGCCGGCGTCGTCGTCGCGTGGGCCGAGCGGCCGGAGGAGGACGCCACCAACCCCGCGCTCGAGGAGTGGCCGGTCGGCGTCTGGCCCGTCGACCCGCTGTCCCCGCCGCGCCGCCGGGCGCTCACCGCCGCGGCCGAGCTGGTGGCCGGTGCCGCCCCGCACCCGCTGGACGCCGACGCCGCGCTGGGTGCCGGCGACCCTGAGGTGGAGCGGTGGGTGCGCGACGCCGACCTGCTGCTCCGCGAGCGGCGACGGACCGCCCGCCCGATCGTCGAGGTGCTCCTGCCCAGCCACCTGTCGGTGTCCGAGCTGGTCGCGCTGCGCCGCGACCCGGCCGAGCTCGCCCGGCGGCTGCGCCGGCCGATGCCCGCCGCGCCCGCGCCGCTGGCCCGCCGCGGCACCGCGTTCCACGCCTGGCTGGAGGAGCGCTTCGGCGCCGCCCGGTTGCTCGACCTCGACGAGCTGCCCGGCTCCGGCGACGAGTCCGCCGCCCCCGACGGCGCGCTGGCCGCGCTGCAGGAGGCGTTCCTCGCCAGCCCCTGGGCCGACCGGCAGCCGGTCGAGGTCGAGGTGCCCTTCGAGACCCCCCTGGGTCCGCTCACGCTGCGCGGGCGCATCGACGCCGTCTTCGACGACGGCGACGGCGGCTTCGAGGTCGTCGACTGGAAGACCGGCCCGCCACCGGCGGGCCGGGAGCTCGCCGCCGCGGCGGTGCAGCTGGCCGCCTACCGGCTGGGCTGGTCACGGCTGGCCGGCGTCCCGGTCGAGCGGGTCAGCGCCGGGTTCCACCACGTCGCCGCCGGCGTCACCGTGCGCCCGGTCGACCTGCTCGACGAGGCCGGCCTGCTCGCCCTGGTCACCGGCCGGGACGACGACCTCCCCGACGAGCCCGAGCCCGAGGAGTACTGACCCGCGCGGTGCGGCCCCGTCCCGAGGCTCGCCCCCAGCTCGCGCGGGTCGGGCGGCCCGTCCAGGGCACCGCCGCGAGCCCGGGAGCGGTGGGGAGGACGGGGCCTTCCCGGGGCCCTCGTTCAGCTCGAGGCGACGCGGTCCAGGATCGCGACCGCCAACTGCTCCGGGGCCTGCTCGGGGATCCAGTGCGAGACCCCGGCCAGCTCGACGAAGCGGTAGTCCCCGGTGACGTGCTCGGCGCAGCCCTCCGCGGCCCGCCGTCCGATCGCGACGTCGTCGTCGCTCCAGACGTACGTGGTCGGCACGGTGACGTCGTCGACCGGCGTGGCCGAGCTCATCGCCCGGTACCAGTTGAGCGCGGCGGTCAGCGCGCCCGGCGCCGACAGCACGGCCACGTACTCGTCGACGGCCTCGGCGGGGACGGCGTCCCCGAACATCCGCCGCAGCCGCCGGGCGTCGTCGGCGAGCAGCACGTCCTCGGCCTTCCCCTGCTGCCAGAACAGCTGGATGTAGGCCGAGCGCTCCTTCTGCTCGGGATCGGAGCGGAAGGCCGTGGTGAACGCCGTGGGGTGCGGCACCGAGACGGCGGTCAGCGAGCGCACCCGGTCCTCGTGCCACGCGGCCAGCGCCCAGGCGACGTTGGCGCCCCAGTCGTGCCCGACGACGTCGGCCACCGGCACGTCCATCGCCGTCATCAGGTCGGCGGTGACCTGCGCCAGGTTGGTCAGCGCGTAGGCATCGACCTCGGCCGGCCGGGCGCCGGGGGAGTAGCCGAGCTGGTCGACGGCGTACGTGCGCAGCCCCGCCTCGGTCAGCTGCGGGGTCACCGCGGCCCACGACGCCGACGTCTCCGGGAAGCCGTGCAGCAGCACCACCGGGCGGCCGTCGTCCGGCCCGTCGGCCCGGACGTCGAAGGTGAGGTCGCCGACGTCCACCCTCAGCAGCTGTCCCGCCATGACCGCGACGCTACCGTCGGGAGTCGTGAGCAGCCCGGAACGCGACTTCGTCAGTGCGCACCTCGACGACCTGCACGCCGACCTCGACGCGTGGTTGCGGATCCCGTCGATCTCCGCCGACCCCGCCTCCGCGCCCGACGTCGCCGCGAGCGCCGAGTGGCTGGCCGCCGCGCTGCGCCGCACCGGCTTCCCCCTCGTCGAGGTCTGGGAGACCGCCGGCGCCCCCGCGGTCTACGCCGAGTGGCCCTCGGCGGACGACGGCGCGCCGGTCGCCCTGGTCTACGGCCACCACGACGTGCAGCCGGTCGACCCGCTCGAGCTGTGGGAGCACCCGCCGTTCCAGCCGACCCGGGTCGAGGGGCCCGACGGCCCGGAGCTGCACGCCCGCGGCGCGATCGACGACAAGGGCAACGTCGCGATGCACCTGCTGGGCATGCGCGCCCACCTGGCCGCCACGGGGCGGGACACCCCCGCGGTCACCGTGAAGGTCCTCGTCGAGGGCGAGGAGGAGTCCGGGTCGCCGCACTTCGCCGCGCTGCTGCGCGAGCGTGCCGACCGGCTGCGCTGCGACGTCGTCGTGGTCAGCGACACCGGGATGGCCGCGCCCGGCGTGCCGAGCGCCGTGGTCGCCATGCGCGGGCTGGCCGACGCCGAGATCACCCTGCGCGGGCCCGCCGTCGACCTGCACTCCGGCTCCTTCGGCGGCGGCGTCCCCAACCCGCTGCACGCGATGGCGACGCTGCTGGCGAGCCTGCACGACGAGCACGGGAGGGTCACCCTGCCCGGCTTCTACGAGAAGGTCAGGGAGCTCTCCGACCGGGAGCGCGAACTGATGGCCCGGGTGCCCTTCGACGAGGCCGCCTGGCTGGCCGGGCCCGCGGCGTCCCGCGTCGCGACCGGCGAGGAGGGGTTCAGCACCCTCGAGCGGATCGGCGCCCGGCCCACCGCGGAGGTCAACGGCATGTGGGGCGGCTACACCGGCCCCGGCCACAGGACCATCATCCCGGCCGAGGCGCACGCCAAGATCACGTTCCGGCTGGTCGCCGACCAGCGTCCCGCCGACCTCGCCGAGCAGGTGCGCGGCTGGGTGGCGGCGAACCTGCCCGCGGGCATCCAGGCCGACGTGCACGTCCCTGCCGGCGGGGTCTCGCCGTGCGCCAGCGACCTGGACTCCCCGGCGATGGCCGCGCTGCTCGCCGCGATCGGGCAGTCCTTCGACACCGATCCCGCCGACGTCCTGTTCACCAGGGAGGGCGGCAGCGGCCCGGAGGCCGACCTGGTCGACGTCCTGGGAGCGCCGCTGCTCTTCCTCGGCGCCGGGCTCCCCACCGACCGCATCCACTCGCCGAACGAGCGGGTGCTGCTGCCGATGCTGTACCGCGGCGCCGAGGCCGCAGCGCACCTCTGGCGGGAGCTCGCGACCGTGCCGCTGCGCCCGCGGTGACCGGGCCGCAGGACGGCGGACGGTCCGGCTCCCACGACGCCGACCGCCGCTGAGCAGAACTGCCGGCCGGCGGACCTAGGGTGGCGCCGTGACCGGTCAGTCGAGCGCGCCGCCGGGGTGGTACCCCGACCCCGACGGCGCCCCCGGGATGGTGCGCTGGTGGAACGGCGCCGGCTGGTCCGACGTGACCACCCCCGTCGGCCCCGGGGTGGCCGTGCAGGCGCCGCCCGCGCAGCCGGCTCCCGAGGTGCTCGAGGTACCCGCGCAGCCCCGGCCCTCCGACCCGGGGCGGCCGCCACGGCGCACCGGGTGGGTGGTGGGGCTGTCGGTGCTCGGACTGGTGCTCGTCGTCCTCATCGGGTTCCTCGTCGGCCGGCCCAGCGGCTCGGACGCGAGGTCGGACGACGCCACCGCCCTGACCGTGCCGAGCGGGCCGACCTTCCCGCCCGGCACGGTCCGGATCGTGGACGAGGCCGCCGGCATCGCCTACCCGTACCTGGGTCAGGGCTGGCTCGAGTACGACCTGCAGGACGTCGTCGAGACCACCTCGGTGGCCGGGCAGTACCTCGTCACCCAGGAGGTGACGCCGGACGGCGGGACGTTCATCGCCCAGTGCACCTCCGGGCCGCTGTCGCCGTTGTTCGGCTACGCCGGTGCGGGGAGCCTGCAGCCGACGCTCGCCCAGGTCGCCGACAGCGTGCGGCTGAACTACTACCCGAGCCCCAACGAGCAGGAGGTCCTGCGCGACGAGGCCCGCACCGTCGACGGCGCTCCCGCGCGCCTGCTCGAGTTCGACCTCGCGTGGGACGTCGACGGATACGAGGCCACGGGGGAGCGGGCCGCGCTGCTGCTCGTCGACGTCGGACGGCCCGTGCCGGCGCTGCTCTACCTCTCCGTCCCCAACACCCACGCGGAGCTGTACGGGGTCATCGACCGCGTGGTCGACGGCGTCGAGGTGCTGTGACACGGTCGGCCTACCGGCCGACACCGCGACCACGTGCCGTCCCCGGCCCGTGTCGAGCCCCAGACCCCCGTCCCTGCTCGGGGGACCCTCCGGGCCCCCGCTCCCCGGGACCCGCACCGCGACCACGTGCCGTCCCCGGCCCGTGTCGATCCGTCGCCGCCCGGCGCGGCCTCCCCGGGCGCGGTTAGGGTCGGCACGTGACTGCAGCTGGGGCCGACCTCACCCTCCGGCACCCGGTGGAGCGCTTCCGACTCGAGAACGGGCTGCGCGTCGTCCTGGCGCCCGACCGCAGCGTCCCGGTGGTCGCCGTGACCGTCTCCTACGACGTCGGGATGCGCAACGAGCCCCAGGGCCGCACCGGATTCGCCCACCTCTTCGAGCACCTGATGTTCCAGGGCTCGGCCAACGTCCCGAAGATGGAGCACGCCCGGCTGGTCCAGGCCGCGGGCGGCACCTTCAACGGCTCGACCCACCAGGACTACACGAACTACTACGAGGCCCTGCCCGCCGAGGCCCTCGAACGGGCTCTCTTCCTCGAGGCCGACCGCATGGCGGCGCCGGCCATCACCGAGGAGAACCTCCGCAACCAGATCGACGTGGTGAAGGAGGAGATCCGGGTCAACGTGCTCAACCGCCCCTACGGCGCCTTCCCGTGGCTGCAGCTGCCCGCGATCGCCTTCGAGAGCTTCGCCAACACCCACGACGGCTACGGCTCGTTCGTCGACCTGGAGTCCTCGACCGTCGACGACGCGGTGGACTTCTTCCACCGCTACTACGCGCCGGGCAACGCCGTCCTGTGCCTCGGTGGTGACCTCGACGTCGAGGAGACCGAGCAGCTGGTGCGCCGCTGGTTCGAACCCGTGGCCGCCCGCGAGGTCCCGCCGACGCCGCCCACCGGCGAGCCGTCGCCTACCACCGTCCGCTCCGGCGTGGTCGAGGACCGGCTGGCCCCCGCGCCCGCGGTCGCCCTCGGCTGGCGGGTGCCCGACCCGGTCGGCGACCTCGACACCTACCTCGGCACGGTGCTGCTCGCCGAGCTCCTCAGCGAGGGCGACGCCTCGCGGCTGGAGCGCCGGCTGGTCCACGACGACCAGCTCGCCGTCGCGCAGAGCAGCTACGTGGGCCTCTTCGGCGACCCCTTCGACGTCCGCGACGCCACGCTGCTCACCACGCAGGTGCACCACCCGGCGTCGGTCCCGACGGAGAAGGTGGTCGCCGCCGTGCACGAGGAGATCGGCCGGATCGCCCAGGACGGCGTCGGCCCCGACGAGCTCGCCCGCGTGCAGGCCCGCACCGAGGCCCAGCTGCTCCGGCAGGCCGACTCGGTGCTCGGCCGCACGCTGGCCTTCGCCACCGGCGAGCTGATCCACGGCCGCGCCGAGCTGGCCGGCGAGCTCGCCGCCCGGCTGGCCGCGGTGACCCCCGAGCAGCTGCAGGCCGCCGCCCGGGGCCTGGACCCCGGCACCGTCGCGATCCTCGAGCTGCGTGCCACGGGAGGACGACGGTGACCGCCCCCGTGCTCATCCCGCCGCTGGGCGAGCCCCGACCCCAGCCCGAGCTGGCCGTCACCGAGCAGACGCTGCCCAACGGCCTCCGGCTGGTCGTCGTCCCGCGACCGGGCGTCCCGCTGGTGGAGCTGCGCCTGCGGGTGCCCTTCGCCGCCGCCACCGCGCGCGCCGCCGCACAGCACACCGCCCGCGCCTCGGTGCTCTCCGGCGCCGTCCTGCTCGGCACCGGCGCGCGCGACGCCACCGGCATCGCCGAGGCCCTGCAGACGCACGGCGGGGAGCTGTCGGTCTCCACGGACCCCGACCGGCTGCTGTTCGCCACCACGCTGCTCGCCGAGGGCCTCGCGCCCGTGCTCGGCGTGCTCGCCGAGGTGCTCACCGACGCCACCTACCCGGCCGACCAGGTGGAGGCCGAGCGGGCGCGGGTCGCCGAGCGGATCTCCATCGCGCGCTCGCAGCCCGGCATCATCGCCCGCACCGCGCTGGCGGCCCGCCGCTACGGCGTCCACCCGTACGCCGAGCAACTGCCCTCTGCCGAGCTGGTCACCGCGGTGCGCGGCCAGGCGCTGCGCAAGCTGCACCGCGAGCGGGTGCTGCCCGCCGGCAGCACCCTGGTGCTGGTCGGCGACCTCGACCCCGCCGCCGCCGTCGACGCCGTCGGCACCGCGCTGGCCGGCTGGACCGGCGAGGGGACGGCCGTCGCCGCCTCGCCGGTGCCGCAGCCGGCGCCCGGGCCGCTCCAGGTGGTCGACCGGCCCGGCGCGGTGCAGTCCAACCTGCGCCTCGGTGGACCCGCGCCCAGCCGCACCGACCCCGACCTGCCCGCGGTCCGGCTGGCGAACATGGTCTACGGCGGCTACTTCTCCTCCCGGCTGGTGGAGAACATCCGGGAGCGGCGCGGCTACACCTACAGTCCGCGCAGCTCGGTGGACCACCTCGCGGCCGCCTCCTCGTTCCTCGTCGAGGCGGACGTCGCCACCGAGGTGACCGGGCCGGCGTTCCTCGAGACCTGGTACGAGCTCGGCCGCATGGCGCTCACCCCGGTCACCGACGAGGAGCTGGACGCCGCCCGTCGCTACGTGCTCGGCAGCATGGCGCTGTCCACCGCCACCCACGCCGGGCTGGCCAGCACGCTCTCGGCGCTCGCCGGTTCGGGCCTGCCGCCGCAGTGGCTGGCCGAGCACCAGCAGGCCCTGGCGCGGGTCACCGTCGAGGAGGTGCAGGAGGCCTCCCGCCGGTTCCTGCAGCCGAGCGGGCTCACCGCCGTCGTCGTCGGTGACGCCGGGCGGGTCGCCGACCCCCTGGGCGCATTCGGCCCGGTCGAGGTCGTCTCGTCGGCGGACCCGGCGTGAGCGTCCCGGACGGCGGCAGCACCCCGGCGGACAACCCGCCGCCCTCGGGGGACGGCGTCCCCTGGCCGGACAGCAGCCCGTCGCCGGCCGGCGCGGTGCCCGTGCTGTCCCGCTCGGCGCACGACCGCAGCCACCTGGCCCGGTTGCTGCCCGACCCGACCGGCGGCCGGCCGGTGCGGGTGCTCACGGTGGACGAGCGGCGCACCGTGCCGGTCGAGGAGAGCGGGGCCGGGCCGCGGCTGCTGTGGGAGGAGCGGACCGGCCTGCCCGAGGGCGCGATCTACCTCGGCGAGGCGGGCGGCGTGGCCTACGCCGCCGTCCGCGGCGACCGGCGGCTGACCGTCGGCGGCCGCCCGGTCGACGCCTGGGCCGGCCTGCGGGACCTCGGCGCCGACCTCGACGACCTCGACGCCGGCCTGCTCGCCGAGGCGGTCGCCATGGTCGAGTGGCACGAGCGGCACCGGTTCAGCCCGCTGTCGGGGGCGCGGACGACGATCGAGCGGGCGGGCTGGGTGCAGCGCGACCCGGAGACCGGCGCGGAGCTGTTCCCCCGCACCGACCCGGCCGTGATCATGCTGGTCCACGACGGCGGCGACCGGTGCGTGCTGGGTCGCCAGGCGGTGTGGCCGCCGGGGCGCTTCTCCATCCTGGCCGGCTTCGTCGAGCCGGGGGAGTCCGCCGAGGGCGCGGTGGCGCGCGAGGTGGCCGAGGAGGTCGGCCTGCGGGTCACCGACATCCGCTACGTGGGCAGCCAGCCGTGGCCGTTCCCGCAGTCGCTGATGCTCGGCTACACCGCCCGCGTCGAGGGCGACCCGACGCTGCGGCTGGACCCCACCGAGATCGAGGAGGCCCGCTGGTTCACCCGCGACGAGCTGCGCTCGGGCGCCGGCCCGCGGGCACTGCCGCCGGCGGTCTCCATCGCCCGGCACATCATCGACCGCTGGGTCGACGGCGAGCTCTAGGAGGACCCGTCTGCCCCCACCACTCGCGATCTCGCCGCGGGGCCCTGCAGGCGGCCCTCAGGCCCAGCGCCCCTTGAGCACCAGTGCCGGGTGGTCGGGGGAGTCGGCCAGGACCACGGCGTCGGCCAGGGACACCGGGTCCACCTCGTCGTCGTAGCGGTCGAACGCGGGTAGCTCCCACGCCTGCTCCGCCGGCGTGCGCCGCCGTCGGGCCGCCGGGCCGACCCGCAGGTGGACGACGACGTCGAAGGCCAGCCCGATCCCCTGCAGCAGTGCGCCCGGGACCAGCAGCACCCCGCGCGGCGGCATCGGCCGGGGGAGGGCGCGGGCAGCCCGGTCGCGGTCGACGTCCCACAGCACGGGTAGGTACTCCCCGGAGCCACCGGGCCCGACCGGGTCGAGCACCTCGCGGGCCAGCGCACCGGAGTCCAGCCAGTCGGTGTAGCGGGCGTCGGGGTCGGTGCGGCCGTGCTCCAGCCGCAGGGACGCCGGGCGCAGGAACCCGCCGGAGGGGACGACGACGGCCGGCCGACCCAGCGGGGGGAGCCGCTCGGCCACCGCGGCCGCCAGCCCGGCGGGTGCGGCGACGTCGGGCCCGTCCACCGCCACCCGCAGCGCGGCGGCCCCGGGCTCCGGCTCCGTGTCGGCGAGCAGTGCGGCCAGCCGGTCGGCCAGTGCGCCGGGGGTCAGCGGTTCCGGTCGGGTCAGGACCGGCCCTCGGCAGGCCCACGCCCGGCCCTCGTCCGCGTGCGGGGCCCGCGACCGGCCTCCCGTGCCAGGGTGCGCGGTGCCGACGTCAGCGCAGCCGGGACGTCGGCCTCCACGGACACGGACCGGACGGCCAGGCCGTCGAGCACCTCGCGGGCGAGCTCGGGCACCGCCCGCCCTTGTGAGCGGGCGTCGCGGCGGAGCTGCTCGAAGGCGGCCTGCGGGGTCGTGCCCTGCCGTTCGGCGAGCACGCCGATCGCCCGCTCGGTGGAGACCCGGGCCGCCAGGGCGTGCTCGAGCTGGGCGACGGTGCGCTCGAGCACAGCCAGCCGGGCGTCCCGCGGGTCGGCGTCCGGGTCGGCGTCCCCGGCGGCGCCGCGGGCGGCCCGGCGGGCGCCGCGGTCGGGTTCGACCTGCGCACCCAGCTCCTCGCTGACCAGGTCGGCGAGGGTCATGCCCTCGACCAGATCGTCGACGTCCTCGGCCCGGCCCGGGGCGAACACCGACCAGCCGCGGCCGGTGCGGGCCACCACCACGGTCGGCTGTTCCGTACCGGACGCGTCCTCCGCCGCCGTCACGTGGTCCAGCCCGGAACTCACGGGACCTCCTCGACACCGGACGGCGCCGGGCTCGGCGGGCACTCCGCTGGGGTGGTGCGCTCACTCACTGGGCGGCCTCCGCGATGGGCAGGGCCCGGCGGGCAGCCGGGATCCGGACGGCGACGGTGACGATCCGTCCCGGACGACTATGCATCCTCGCGCATCGCCGCCGAGGGATCACCCGCCGTCATGCCCCGGCGGACTGCGCCAGCTGGGCCTTCACCTGGTCGATGCTCGGGTTGGTCAGGGCGCTGCCGTCCGGGAAGAGCAGGGTCGGGACGGTGCGGTTCCCCCCGTTGGCCTGCATGACCAGGTCGGCCGCGGCCGCGTCCTGCTCGATGTCGACCTCGGCGTACTCGATGCCCTCGCGCTGCATCAGCTTCTTGAGCCGCACGCAGTACCCGCACCAGGTGGTGGTGTACATGGTCACGGTGGCGGGAGCGGCGGTCATCGAGGCGTTCCTCCTGGTCGATCGGTGGCGGGGCACGAAGGTGCCCGGCCGTCACGGGGCGACAACGCCGCGCCCCTGGGGATGCTTCCCCCGTCTGTCGGTGCGGGCTGGGAGGATGGGTCCCGGCCATCGACGGGAGACGGGGAGGCCGATGTCGCAGATCGCCGGTGCGCCCGGGGACGTCCGGGTGCAGGGCGCCGAGGCGGTGCTCGCGCAGCTGGACGACGAGCAGCGCGCCGCCGCGCAGGCGGTGTCCGGGCCGGTCTGCATCCTCGCCGGTGCGGGCACCGGCAAGACCCGCACGATCACCCACCGGATCGCCTACGGCGTGCACACCGGTGCGTTCGTGCCCGAGCAGGTCCTCGCCGTCACCTTCACCGCGCGTGCCGCAGGCGAGCTGCGGTCACGGCTGGCCGGGTTGGGGGTGGGCGGGGTCCAGGCCCGCACCTTCCACGCCGCGGCCATGCGCCAGCTGCGCTACTTCGCGCCCAGGGTCCTCGGCGGGCCCATGCCGGAGCTGGTCGAGAACAAGCTGCGGCTGGTGGCGGCCGCCGCCTCCCGGTCCCGGCTGTCGACCGACCGGACCAGCCTGCGCGACCTCGCCAGCGAGATCGAGTGGGCCAAGACCACGCTCGCCACCCCCGACGACTACCCGGCCCGCGCCCAGGCCGCCGGTCGCGAGCCCCCGTTCGAGCCCGCAGCGGTGGCGCGGGTCTACGCGAGCTACGAGTCGGCCAAGCAGCGCGACGGCGCCCTCGACTTCGAGGACCTGCTGCTGGTCACCGCCTTCGCCCTCGAGGAGCACCCCGACGTCGCCCGCCAGGTGCGCGGGCAGTACCGGCACTTCGTGGTCGACGAGTACCAGGACGTCAACCCGCTGCAGCAGCGGCTGCTCGACGCCTGGCTCGGCGGCCGCGCCGAGGTCTGCGTGGTCGGTGACCCCAACCAGACCATCTACTCGTTCACCGGCGCCGACCCCGACTACCTGCTCGGCTTCGCCGACCGGTACCCGGACGCCGACGTGGTCAAGTTGGAGCGCGACTACCGCTCCACGCCGCAGGTCGTGGCCCTGGCCAACAAGCTGATCGGGCAGGCGCCGCCGCGCAAGGGCCTGCCGGGGCTGCGGCTGCTGGGGCAGCGTGCCGAGGGCCCCGCGCCCCGCTTCTTCGAGCACCCCGACGAGCCCACCGAGGCCGCGGCGGTCGCACAGGCCTGCCGCGCCCTCGTCGAGGCCGGGACGCCGGCCGCGGAGATCGCCGTCCTCTTCCGGATCAACGCCCAGTCCGAGGTCTACGAGAACGCCCTCGCCGCCGTGGGCGTGCCGTACGTGCTGCGCGGTGGCGAGCGGTTCTTCGAGCGTCCGGAGGTGCGCGAGGCGATCCTGCTGCTGCGCGGCGCCGCCGCGGGCGGCACCGAGCCGGGCGCGCTGGTCCCCACCGTGCGCGACGTACTGGCCTCCACCGGCTGGGTGGAGCACCGTCCGCCGCCCGGGGGAGCGGCCCGGGACCGCTGGCAGTCGCTCGCCGCGCTGGTCGACCTCGCCGTCGACCTCGTGGCCGAGGACCCCACGATGGACCTCGCGGGCTTCGTGGCGCACCTCGCCGCGCGCGCCGACGCGCAGCACGCCCCTACCGTGCAGGGCGTCACCCTGGCGTCGATGCACGCGGCCAAGGGTCTGGAGTGGGACGCCGTCTTCGTCGTCGGCCTGGTCGACGGCGTGCTGCCGATCTCGCAGTCGCTGTCCCGCCCGGAGGCGGTGGAGGAGGAGCGGCGGCTGCTCTACGTCGCCGTCACCCGCGCCCGCGAGCAGCTGACGCTGTCGTGGTCGCTGGCCCGCAACCCCGGCGGACGACGGTCCCGGCCGCGCAGCCGGTTCCTCGACGGGCTCGTCCCCGGGTCCACGCCGACGGCGGCGCCTCCGCAGCGCCGGCAGAAGCGCGCCAAGGTGGTGCTCGAGGGTGAGGCGGGGGAGCTGTTCGAGCGGCTGCGGGCCTGGCGCAGTGAAGCGGCCGCGTCGGCGTCCGTCCCCGCCTACGTGGTCTTCACCGACGCGACCCTGCAGGCCATCGCGGAGACCCGCCCGGCCTCGCTGCGGGAGCTGGCGGCCCTGCCAGGAATCGGCGCCCGCAAGCTGGAGCTCTACGGCGAGGACGTGCTGAGCACCCTCGGCTCCTGAGTCACCACGCGTGGTCACGGCCGTCGGTCGCCGCAGGACGCTCGAACCCGGCGCGGTTAATTGCGTTGACCGCCTCTGCGGCGGCCCCCTACTGTCCTGGTCGCGCTCGGGAGCACCTCGGGCACGCCAGATCCTGAGACCGGCCGCACGGCCGCGATCCGACCCCCGGAGGAGGTGGGCGACGTGATCAGCACGATGTGGACCCTCGCCCCCGCCGGGACTCGTGGCCCGGTGGGCGCCGCTGTGCGTGCGGCTGCCTGCGCCGTCGAGTCGCCCGTGGTCGCTCGCCTGCGTGCCCTCCCGGTCGCCGCCACCCCGCGCCCCGGCACCCGTGTGCCCGGCGTCTTCGGGACCCGTGTCCTCGGCATCGACGTCTTCGCGACGCCGGCGATCGACGACCTCGGCACCCCCGGCTACGCGAAGCAGACCGACGAGCGCACCACCACCGAGCACAACGGCACCACCCTCGGGATCCACTCCTCGGGGAGACCCTCGAGCTAGCGCTCGACAGGACCTCCTCGAGGCCGCGGAACCCGAACCGGGTTCCGCGGCCTCTCTCATCTCCGCCGCGGCACCCGCCCCGACTCCCGGTCGGCGGGCCCCCGCCGGTCGCAGACGACGAGTACGAGGAGGAGCGGCAGTGCAGTCGACGGCCGACCGTCCGACGTCCCACCGCCGAACCGGGCTCCCCCGGACCGGCGGCTCCCTTCCCCGACGGCCCTCGCCCCCGCCAGCACCGGTGCGGCGCCCCCTGCCGTGCCGAACCGACCCGGACCTGTGGTTCGCCGAGACCCCGGCCGGGCTGGAGGAGGCGAAGGTCCGCTGCACGGACTGCCCGGTCCGTGACGCCTGCCTGGCCGGGGCGCTCCGCCGCGGTGAGCCGTGGGGCGTCTGGGGCGGGGAGATCTTCGAGCGGGGCGTGGTCATCCCGCGCAAGCGCCCGCGGGGTCGCCCCCGCAAGGTGGCGTAGCAGGACCTCCTCCTGGGTCCCCTCGCGCGTGCGAGGACCCAGGAGGGGGCCGTACGAGCCCCATCAGTCCCGGTCCGCCGGCGAGCGGGCCACCCACGACGACGTGAGGACCTGACGTGTACAGCATCGAGTACGACCTGGCCGTCGACCGGTTGCGCGACCTGCGCGCCGAGGCCGACGCCGCGGCGCGCGTCCGCCGGTTGCGGGCCGCCCGCCGCTGGGCCCGCCGTGCCGAGTACGCCACCCGGCGTGCGGCGCGGGCCAGCGCTGCCGTCCGCTGACGGCGACTCCCTGCGGCGGTGCAACCCACGCCGCCGCCCGGCCGAGGCCGGGTCCGGACGCTCCGGTGCGTCCGGACCCGGCCTCCTGTCGTCCTCACTCGGTGAAGCCGGGGAGCCACTCCTCGAGCACGCTGCGGTAGTCGTCGCCCGCGTCCAGCTGGCAGAGCACGCCGATCGACCCGATGGTCACCCGGTGGATGAGCAGGTAGGCCGGCGGCAGGTTGAGCATCCGGCCCAGCCGGTTGGCCTCGGTCCGCGGATCGGCGATCCGGGTGGCCTGCTCCTGCATCCAAGCGCGGGTGAAGCGGAAGTGGCCGCTCCGGATGGGCTCCAGCAGAGGTAGCAGGTAGTCCAGGACGGCCTGGGCGTCCACCTCCACGCCGGGGCGGACGAACCCCTCGGTACGCAGGTCGGCGAGCACGTCCTCCGCTCGGCCCTCCAGCGCCCAGCGCACCAACCGCCCGATCGGCTCGGGCAGGCCGTCGGGCAGGCGTGCGGTCGCGCCGAAGTCGATGACGCCGAGCCGCCCGTCGTCCAGCAGCCGGAAGTTGCCCGGGTGCGGGTCGGCGTGCAGCAGCCGGGCGCGCTGCGGTCCGGAGAAGTTGAGCACCGCCATGAGGTGGCCGGCCCGGTCCCGCTGCTCACGGGTCCCGGTGGCGATGATCCGGGACAGCGGCGTCCCCTCGAGCCACTCGGAGACGATCACCTTCGGCGCGCTGGCCACCACCCGGGGGACGACGATCTGGGGGTCGTCGGCGTACGCGGCGGCGAAGGTCCGCTGGGCGTCGGCCTCCAGTCCGTAGTCCAGCTCCTCGACCACGCGGGCCTTGAGCTCGGTGATCAGCGGCTTGACGTCCAAGCCGGGGAACAGCGCAGCGAACAACCGGGCGAAGCGGGCCAACTGGTTGAGGTCGGCCATCAGCGCGGTGGCCGCGCCCGGGTACTGGATCTTCACGGCCACGTCCCGGCCGTCCCGCCAGGTCGCCCGGTGCACCTGCCCGATGCTGGCCGCGGCCGCCGGGTCGTCGTCGAACTCCTTGAAGCGCGTGCGCCACGTGCCGCCGAGCTGCTGGGCGAGCACCGCGTGGACGGTGCGCACCGGCATCGGCGGCGCCTCCTCCTGCAGCTTGACCAGGGCCTCCCGGTACGGGGCGGCGACCTCCTCGGGTACGGCCGCCTCGAACACCGAGAGGGTCTGGCCGAGCTTCATCGCGCCGCCCTTGAGCTGACCCAGCACGGCGAACAGCTGCTCGGCGGTGCGCTGCTGCAGCTCCGCGGTCACCGCATCGGCAGGGCGGCCCGACAGCCGCTTCCCGATGCCCAGGGTGGCCCGACCGGCCGCGCCCAGCGGCAGCGACGCCAGGCGCGCGGTCCGTGAGACCGAGCCTCGTGGCATCCCCCGCTCGGGCTCGGTCACGCAGCCTCCTCGCTGGCGCTCGTCGGCCGCGTGTGCCCTACGGCCCTGCTCGTGCGTGAGCTCGTGAGCTCGCTCACGGGCGCCTCCTCGGTCAGTGGTCCGCGGTCGTGACGGCACCGGCCCGTCCGGGCCCGGAGGCGAACTCGACGACCATTGTCCCCCGAACGGGGACGATGCCGCTGACGCAGCGGTCAGAACCCCGCGTCACCTGCTGGTACGCAGCCGCAGTCGGGATGGGCCGGCCACCGGCGGGCACGCGGGAGCAGGTCTGGCGGGCTCAGCTCCAGCGCCGTCCCGAGGGCCAGCGGCGCACCCGCGCCGTCGAGCAGCGCCAGGACCTGCACGGTCGCCGTCACCACGGTCGCCAGGCAGGTCACCGTGGCCCCGCCGGGCGGCGCCTCGCCCGCGGTGAGCTGGGCGGCCAGCGTCGGCCAGCGCGGGTCGGCGTCCCGGCGGTGCAGGTCCGCGCAGCGCAGGCAGCCGGTCGCCCCGGGTACGACCAGCGGGCCGACCACGCCGGTCTCCCCGCGGACCGTCGCCACCAGGTGCGGCACCCCGCGCCGCTGCAGGTCGGCCGCGAGGGGGTCCGACGCCGCCCAGGGCCGGGTGAGCACCACCAGGTCGGTCGGCGCGCCGGGCGGCAGGGGGCGCAGGTCGGTGAGCGGGCTGGCACGGCGGACGGCGTCGGCGGCGGCCACCGCGCGCGGGCGGCCCTCGTCGTCGGCGCCGAGCCCGCCGACGACGGCGTCCGCGGCGGTGGCCAGACCGTCGTCCCGGACGCTCACCCGGCCGACACCGCTCGCGGCCAGCACGGCGGCGAGCGGAACACCGACCCGCGTCGCGCCGTCGACCACGACCGTCGCGGCCCGCCGCGTCCGCCACCGCGACCCGGAGGCCCCGTTCGTGGCGGTGGGCAGCTCGGTCCGCGTGCGGGCTGCGGCGGCCGGCCCGGCGGCCGCCGCCAGCAGGTCGGCGGGGTCGAGGTCGACCAGCAGCCCGGTGGCGCGCAGGCCGTCGAGGACGGCGGTCAGCGCCGCGGGCTCGTGGCCGGCGACGGCTGCCTCGGCGAGGACGGCTCGCTGCGGGCGACGCCCGTCCAGGCCGCGGAGCAGGGCGGTGAGCCCGGCGGCACCAGGGGAGACCAGCAGCCCGTCGGTGGAGTCGGCACCGCCGACCTGGACGTCCTCGGCGCCTTCCGGACCGGCGCGGCGCAGCAGCGGGACGCTCGGGGGCAGCAGGGGGTGCGCGGTGTCGGCCACCGGCGCAGGGTGCCAGCGCGCCGACCCGGCTCGCTCCCGCCGTCCACAGGCCCTGGACACGACGAACGGCGGCGCCCGCCGTGCGGGCACCGCCGTTCACGGGTGACGTGATGGAACGGCCACCCTCCGGGACCCGTGCCGAGCTCGCGAGGGGTGGGGGAGGGTGGTCCTCTCTCAGGCCTTGCCGAGGATCCGGTTCATCTTGGTGCCGCAGACCGGGCAGGTGCCCTGCGCCATGCGGCGGCCGGACTCGCTGACCTTGACCTCACCGTCGAAGTCGCGCTTCTCCTTGCACTTCACGCAGTAGCCGTTGTAGCTCTCCGCCACGGTGCCTCCTCGTCTCCGGTCTGCTCGGCTCCCCGCGCGGGGCGCCGTCCTCCGGAACGCTACCCGGCTGCGGGGTGGTCACCGGCCCGACCGCGGCCCCGGGTCGTCCCGCTGCCCACAACCTGTGGACAGACCTGTGGAGCACGTGGGGACCGGGCGGCGTGTCGCTGTGCGCGCCCAGGGGACGGCCGCCCGGCCGGCGTCCGCGAGGTGACTCCAGCGGGCTCCCCACCTGCGGGAACGGCTGGTGCGTCCCTGTGGACGACGGCCGCGGGACCCCGTCCCCGGACCGGGCGGGCCGGTGTCCACCGTCCGTGCGACATGCGTCGCGTGACGGTGCGGCCGCCGGAGCACACCCGGGTCGCGGGAACTACGGTTCCCCCGTGCCCGGAACGCCTCCCGACACCCAGCGCTGCCCCGTCCCCGGCCCCTCGGCGGGAGAGGACGTGCGGGGCACCCCCGCCGACCGGTCGGTGCGGACGGCGGGCGCCGCGGTGCCCGATGGGGCCGTGGAGGTCCGGCGCAGCAGCCGGCGGAGGCGGACGGTCACCGCCTACCAGGAGTCCGGGCGCACGGTCGTGCTGATCCCGGCGGCGTTCAGCCGGGCCGAGGAACAGCGCTGGGTGGCACAGATGGTCGCCAAGCTGCAGACCCGTGAGGAGCGGCGGCGCCGGTCCCTCGGGGGGGACGACGAGCTCATGGCCCGCGCGCGGGCGCTGTCGGCGGCGCACCTCGACGGGGTGCCGCAGCCGGCCAGCGTCCGGTGGGTGGCCAACCAGAACCGCCGGTGGGGCTCCTGCACGCCGGCCGACCGCACCATCCGGCTCTCCAACCGGCTGCGCGCGATGCCCGAGTACGTCGTCGACTACGTGCTGGTGCACGAGCTGGCCCACCTGGTGGAGCCGAGCCACGACGCGACCTTCTGGTCGCTGGTGGCGCGCTACCCGCGGGCCGAGCGGGCCCGCGGCTTCCTCGAGGGCGTCGAGCTGGGCAGCACGCACGGCACCCCACCCGCCGGGGACGACCTCGTCGACTGAGAGAGGACCCCCTCCCGGGTCCCCTCGCACGCTCGGGAACGCCGAGGAGCAGGCTGGCCGCTGCCCCGGATCGGATCGGTCTCGACCCGGGGCCCGCACCTCGGGCTCAGGACGCGGTGTCGTCGCCCTCGTCCGTCGGCTTCCGCTCGGCGTCGTCGGCGGTGAGGGCGCGCAGCTCGTCGTCGGCACCCTGGCGGGCGACGAAGTCCAGCGGCTCGTCCAGGTCCTCCGACGTCGGCAGCAGGTCCGGGTGCGACCACAGCCGGTCGCGCGCAGCGGCGCCGTGCTGCTGCGCCATCGCACCCCACACGGTGGCCGCGTCGCGCAGCCGCCGCGGCCGCAGCTCCAGGCCCACCAGGGTGGCGAAGGTCTGCTCGGCCGGCCCACCGGAGGCGCGGCGGCGGCGCATCGTCTCGGCCAGGGCCCCGTGCCCGGGCAGCCGGTCGCCTGCGGCCTGGACCACGACGCTGTCGACCCAGCCCTCGACCAGGGCCAGCAGCGTCTCCAGCCGGCGCAGGGCCGCCTGCTGCTCGGGGGTCTCCTCCGGCTCGAGCAGCCCGCTGCCCAGCAGTGCCTGGATGCCCTCGGGGTTGGTCGGGTCGATGCCGCCCATCGAGCCCATCGCCTCGTTGATGCCGCGCTCGATCGCCTCGCGGTCGACGTGGATGCCGCGCGCGTACGCGTGGACGGCGTCGTGCAGCTGCTGGCGCAACCACGGCACGTGCACGAACAGCCGCTGGGCGGCGGCCTCGCGCAGCGCGAGGAACAGCCGGACCTCGTCGGCGGGGCGGTCGAGGCCGGCGGCGAACTCGGCGACGTTCTGCGGCAGCAGGACGCCGGCGCCGGACGGGGCCAGCGGGATGCCGATCTCGGTGCTGGTGAGGACCTCGCCGGAGAGCCGGCCGAGCGCCTGGCCGACCTGGGCGCCGAACATCAGGCCGCCCATCCGGCCCATGATCCCGGCGAGCGGGCCGGCCATCGCGGCGGCCTCGGCCGGCAGTGCGCTGGTCATGGCGCCGACGATGCGCTCGGCCAGCGGGTCGATGAGGGTGCTCCAGGCGGGCAGCGTCTGCTCCACCCACTCCACCCGCGACCAGGCCAGCGGCCGGTCCACGCCGGAGGGCAGCTCGGTGACCTGGTCCAGCCACAGGTCGGCCAGGCGCAGGGCGTCGGCGACGGCAGCGCGCTCGGCGTCGGAGGTCGGCTGCGACCCGGCGGCCAGCGAGCTGATCGCGCCCTGCCGGGCGAGGTCCCAGTTGACCGGCCCGCCGGACCAGGTCATCAGCTTCTGCAGCTCGGCGAACAGCGGCATCTTGGCGAGCAGCTCCTCCGGCGTTCCCCCACCGGCGCCGCCGCCGGCCCCACCGAAGAGAGCACCGAACCCGAAGGGGTCGTTGCCGCCGCCGGACCCGGACTGGTCGCGACGCTCCGGGTCGCGGTCGGGGGGGCCGAAGCCGAACGGGAGATCGCTCATGCCCCCACGGTAGACGCGTGATCTCCACCGGAGCGGGTCGCCGCTACGCCCTGCGCGGACGGCCTCCCCGCAGGTGCCCGCCGCGAGCCAGCGAGCGGTGGGGGTGCAGGGAGATCCCTTCTCTAAGCTCGCCGGACGTGACCCGTCGGATGGCCGTCCTCAGCGTCGGTGTGGTGCTGCTGGTGGTCTTCGGCGTGCTCGGCGCGGCGATGCCGGTGCCGTACGTGGCGCAGGTTCCCGGGCCCACCTTCAACACGCTGGGCGAGATCGACGGCGAGCCGATCATCCGCATCGAGGGCCGCGAGCGGAACGAGACCGAGGGGGAGCTGACCCTCACCACCGTCGGCGTCAGCCGGGCGGGGCTCAGCCTGGTCGAGGCGGTGCAGGGCTGGTTCGACAGCGAGGTCAGCGTCGTCCCCACGGAGACGGTCTATCCGCCGGGGCGCAGCGAGGAGCAGACCCGTGACGCCAACCGGCAGGCCTTCCTGACCTCGGAGGAGGCGGCCGAGGCCGCGGCGCTGGCCGAGCTCGGCTACCCGGTGAAGGTCGTCGTGCGCGGGCTGTCCGACGGCTCGCCGGCGGAGGGACAGCTGCAGGAGGGCGACGCCATCGACGGTGTCGGCGGCCGGCCGACGCCCGACCTCGCCACGCTGGATGCCGTCCTGGCCGCGATCCCGGGCGGTACGCCGGTGCCGATCGCGTACACGCGCCTGGGCCGGCCGGGGACGGCGACGGTCACCACGCGGGCCGCCGAGGACGAGCAGGGCTCGCTCCTCGGCGTGGTGGTCCACGAGCAGCCCGCGGCGCCCTTCGACGTCGACATCGCCGTCGAGGACGTCGGCGGCCCCTCGGCCGGGCTCATGCTGACCCTCGGCATCCTCGACCTGGTCGGCGACACGGATCTGACCGGCGGGGGGACGGTGGCCGGCACCGGGACGATCGACGCGAACGGCGTGGTGGGCCCGATCGGCGGCATCCAGCTGAAGATGATCGCCGCCGAGGAGATCGGCGCCGAGTTGTTCCTCGTCCCGGCCGACAACTGCGCCGATGCCCTCGCCGCCCCGCGACCGGGCCTCGCCCTCGCCCGGGTGTCCGACCTCGACCAGGCCCTGACCGCGCTCGAGGACTTCCGCGCCGGACGGACCCCGCAACCCTGCTGACGACGCCCCGGCGACACGAGCGTCCCCGGTTGGGGGAAGCTGTCGGCGGAGCGGGCGGCCGGGGAACCCGGCACGGTCCCGAGCGTTGGTCTGGGCGACCGGATCGGTGCCCGGGGGCCTGGTCCGGAGCCGGTCCGACCGTCCGGTGCCGGCACCGTCCGTGGCGCTCCGTCACGACCGCGACTGAAGGAGATCCTCGTGGCCATGCGGCCCCCCGTGTCCGTGCCGACGCTGTCGCGGCGCGCGAAGGTGGTCATCGGGGCCATCGCCGTCCTGCTGGTGCTGTTCACCGCCATCGGGACGCTCACCAACGTCTACGTCGACTACCTCTGGTTCGACGAGACGGGGTTCACCGAGGTCTTCTGGACCGAGCTGCAGACCCGCGCCCTGCTCTTCGCCGTGGCCGGCGTGGCCACCGGCGGCGTGACCGCGCTGGCGATCCACCTGGCCTACCGCTTCCGCCCCACGTTCCGGCCGATGTCGCTGGAGCAGCAGAACCTCGAGCGCTACCGGCAGTCGATCGAGCCGCGCCGCACCCTGGTGCTCACCTCGGTCGCCGTCGTGCTGGGCCTGTTCGCCGGGTTCACCGCGCAGGGCAGCTGGGAGACCTGGCTGCAGTTCCGCAACAGCACCGACTTCGGCCGGATCGACCCGGAGTTCGGGCTGGACATCTCGTTCTTCGTCTTCGACTACCCCTTCTACCGGCTGCTGCTGAGCTTCGGCTTCGCGATCGTGATCCTCGCGCTGATCGGCTCGCTCCTGACCCACTACGTGTTCGGCGGCCTTCGGCTGCAGACCCCGGGGCAGAAGCTGACCGGCGCGGCCATGGTCCAGCTGTCGGTGCTGCTCGGGCTGTTCGTCGCGCTCAAGGCGGTCGCGTACTGGCTGGACCGCTACGCGCTGGTCTACTCCGACCGCGGGGGCCTGTTCACCGGCGCCAGCTACACCGACGTCAACGCGCTGCTGCCGGCCAAGACGATCCTCGTCTTCGCCGCCGCCGTCTGCGCGATCGCGTTCTTCGCCAACATCGTCGTCCGGAACTTCCGGCTGCCGGCCGCGGCGCTGGTGCTGCTGCTCATCTCCAGCCTGGTGATCGGCGTGGCGTACCCGGCGATCGTGCAGCAGTTCATCGTGCGGCCCAGTGCCGACCAGCGTGAGGCCGACTTCATCGCCCGGGCGATCGAGTCGACCCGCGAGGCCTACGACCTGACCGAAGTGGAGTACGTCCAGTACGCCCAGGAGGAGACCGGTGAGCAGGTCGACCCGGCCGCGGCGCTGGCCGAGCTGCGCAACGACACCGAGACGATCCCCAACGCCCGGCTGCTGGACCCCAACGTCCTGTCGGACACGTTCACCGCGCGCCAGCAGATCCGCAACGTCTACGGCTTCCCCGAGAAGCTCGACATCGACCGCTACACGATCAACGGCGAGACGCAGGACTACGTGGTGGCGGTCCGCGAGCTCAACAGCCAGGGGCTGAGCGAGAACCAGGACACCTGGATCAACCGGCACACCGTCTACACGCACGGCAACGGGTTCGTGGCCGCGCCGGCCAACGAGGTGGTCGCCGGCCAGGAGGGCGGCGAGCCGCGCTTCACCACCCGGGACCTGCCCACCCGCGGCACCATCCAGGTCAGCGACGACGGCGCGCGCGTCTACTACGGCGAGCTGATGCAGGACTACTCGGTCGTCGGCGCCCCCGAGGGTGCCGAGCCGCGGGAGTTCGACCTGCCCGAGGGCAGCGACGGCGAGGGGCAGATCAACAACACCTACGACGGCCAGGGCGGCGTCGAGATCGGCAGCTTCTTCCGGCAGCTGACCTTCGCGATCTTCTACCGGGAGCGGAACTTCCTGCTCTCCGGTGCCGTCAACGACGCCTCCAAGGTCCTCTACGTCCGCGACCCGCTGGACCGGGTGGAGAAGGCCGCGCCCTTCCTCACCGTGGACGGCGACCCGTACCCCGCGGTCATCGACGGCCGGGTGTCGTGGATCCTCGACGGCTACACCACCTCCGGCTCCTACCCGTATGCGGAGCAGATGGAGCTGGGGGAGGCGGCCGCCGACGCGCTGACCGGCACCGGGACGACGGCGCTGCCGAACGAGACGTTCAACTACATCCGCAACTCGGTGAAGGCCACCGTCGACGCCTACGACGGCACGGTCACGCTCTACGAGTGGGACACCGCCGACCCGGTCCTGCAGACCTACATGAAGGCCTTCCCCGGCCTGGTCGAGCCGCGCGAGGAGATGTCGCCGGACCTGGTCGGCCACGTGCGCTACCCGGAGGACCTGTTCAAGGTGCAGCGGGACATCCTCACCCGCTACCACGTGAGCGACCCGGGCGACTTCTACAGCGGGAACGACCGCTGGGCGGTCCCGGCCGACCCGACGCAGGACACCCAGGAGCCGCAGCCGCCGTACTACATCCTGGCCCAGCGACCGGGGGACCCGAGTGCGAGCTTCCAGCTGACGAGCGCGCTCAACGCCTTCCGCCGGGAGAACCTGTCGGCGTTCGTGTCGGCCTCCAGCGCGCCGGACACCTACGGGGAGATCCAGGTGCTGACCCTGCCGGGCAACACGCCGTTCCGGGGCCCGCAGCAGGTGCAGCAGTCCTTCATCACCAACAACCAGGTGCGGCCGGACCTCACGCTGTTCAACAGCGCGGAGTCCCGAGCGGTGTTCGGCAACCTGCTCACCCTGCCCATCGGCGACAACGGCCTGCTCTACGTCGAGCCGCTGTACGTCGAGGGCACGGGGGAGAACTCCTTCCCGCTGCTGCAGAAGGTGCTGGTCAACTACGGCGACCGGGTGGGGTACGCCAACACCCTCGCCGAGGCCCTCGACCAGGTGTTCGGCGCCGGTGCGGGGGAGGCCGCCGTCGACAGCGACGAGGCCCCCGCGCCGACCGACCAGCCGGACGCGCCGACGACCCCGACCCCGCCGGCGGACGGCGGGACGGCCACTCCGGGCACGCCGGAGATGCAGCAGGCGGTCCAGGCGATCAACAACGCCCTCGCGGCGCTGGAGACCGCGCAGCGCAACGGCGACTTCGCCGGTCAGGGGCAGGCCCTCGAGGACCTGCAGGAGGCCGTCACGGCGTACCAGACCGCGCAGGCCCAGGCCGCCCCGGCGGCCGGGACGCCGGGCGGCTGAGCGACTGCCGGCGTGGGCCCCGCCCGCTGTGGCGGGGCCCACGCCGGCGTCGGCTGCACGCCGCACCCGCACGGGGGTATGGTGGTCCCACCGACGCGGGGTGGAGCAGCTCGGTAGCTCGCTGGGCTCATAACCCAGAGGTCGCAGGTTCGAATCCTGCCCCCGCTACAAGGTGCAGTGGCCCTCACAGTGACTGTGAGGGCCACTGTCATTCACGCAAGGATCTGCGCGCTACCGTCCCCAGGGACGAACCCGTCGCGGCGGCGGACGCGGGATCACCACACATGTCCGGGGGCCGAGTCCGGGTCAGGGCCGTGCTTCGTAGACGTTGTTGAACGGGGTCTCGGTGACTCGGCGAAACCGGGTGAAGCCGGCATCGGCGGCGATCTGACGGATGGGGCCTTCGCCGGCCTGCGCACCGAGAGCGTAGCCGCCGGGCTGGGACAGGGCGTTGGGCACGCAGAGGAACGCGGAGAAGGAGTAGTAGACCCGGCCGACCGGGTTGAGGTTGGCCTCGACGGTGTCGCCGGCCGCCGGCTCCACGATCAGCCAGGTGCCGTCGGGCGCCAGGGCCCGGCGGATGTGCCGGGCGGCGCTGAGGGGGTCGCCCATGTCGTGGAGGCAGTCGAAGGTGGTGACCAGGTCGTATCCGGTGCCGGAGAACGTCTGCGCGGAGGCGACCTCGAAGCTGACGCGGTTGGCCACGCCGGCCTCCGCCGCCCGCTTGCGGGCCAGCTCGATGGAGCCGTGGTGGTAGTCGGAGCCGGAGATGGTGGCGGCCGGGAAGGCCTGCGCGAGCAGGACGGCGGAGGCGCCCAGGCCGGTGCCGACGTCGGCGACGCGCGCTCCTGCGGCGAGCTTGTCCTGCACGTCGTCGAGGGCCGGGATCCAGCTCGGCACCAGGTTGGCCAGGTAGCCGGGGCGGAAGAACAGTTCGCAGCCGTCGAAGACGTCGGCGTCGTGCTGGTCCCATCCATAACCGTCGCCGGTGCGGAAGGCCTCGGTGATCCGTGGCTCGGCCCGGAGCGCGCCGAGGGCCAGGACGAAGGCGCCGGGGAGGTACACCGGCCCATCGGGGTCGGCCAGGGCGAAGGCCTGCTCCTCGGAGAGGGCGAACCGGTCGGTGCCGGGGTCGTAGCCGACGTAGCCGCCGGCTGCCTGGCCGCGCAGCCATTCGGCGAGGTAACGGGGGCTGCACCCGGTGCGCTCGGCGAGTTGCTCGGCGGTCGCCGGTCCCCGGGCCAGGGCACGGTACAGGCCCAGGCGGTGGCCGACGACGACGCCGCCGGCGGCCATCGTGGCGCCCAGGTCGCCGGCGAAGGCGTTGATCAGGTCGGTGAGCTTGTGCTGGTCGATGGTCATGAGATGTCTCCGGTGACGTGATCCGGTCGCGGACGTCGCCGAGCGTCGGGGCCGGCCGTTGCAGGGCGGTTGCACCGGTGCTGCACTCGGTGCGCGGGCGGCAGGTGCTCGGTCGGCCGGGCCGGGATCAAGTGGCGCGTAGTGCCGCGCGCGCGTGGAGGACGGCGTCGGCGGCCGGCAGGCCGGCGCCCCGAGTTGCGGCGGCGGCGTACCGCCCGCGGTCGAGGCGGTCACGCAGCCCCGCCAACCGCGCCGTGTCGAGGGGGGAGGGCTTCGCGGCCGCGAGCAGGCAGTGGTGCAGGACGACGGCGTCCTCGTCGCGGCCGAGCCGGACCAGCAACCGGATGATGTACCGGAGGTTGAGCCACTGCTGGGTCCAGTCGCCGACCCGCTCCCAGTGGTCGAGGACGTCGGCGAGTGCCCGCGCGGCGGCAGCCGGGTCGCGGTGCACGGCGCGGGTTGCCGCCGCCTCCATGAGAGCGACACCCCGCCACCAAGAGTTGCCGACCGACGCGGCCAGAGCCTCCGCCTCGTCGAAGAGCGCGAGGGCCCGGTCGGGGTCGGACTTCTTGAGCGCGAGGCCGAGGGCGTATCGGGCCATCGAGCGGGCGGTGGGGTTGGCGGTCGCCTCGGCCACCTGCAGGCTCTCCTCGGCCGCGGGGAGGCCCCGGGCGGGATTGCGCAGGACCGCATGACACACGGCGACGTAGTACAGGGTCCAGACCAGGCGGATGGGGTCGCCGTCGCGCCGCGCGCGGAGCACCTCCGTCTCGTAGTGGCACAGGGCTGATGCGGCGTCGCCTTCGTACAGCGTGACGTCGGCCAGCACGTCGCCGGGGTAGGCCACCCGGGCGGTGCCGGGTGGGGGGTTGCGGCCACCGGCCCGCTCGGCCAGCCGACGGGCCCGCGGGAAGTCACCGACGTTCCACGCGCCACGGGCGGCCGCGCCCACGCAGGGGACGTGCAGCGGGTGCTCGTCCGGGGCGAGGGTGAGGGCCCGTTCGGCCCACCCGGCGGCCTCGTAGCCGACGCGGATGTGGAGGACCTCCGGCAGTGCGGTCACCAGTCGCAGGGCCAGCTCGGTGTCCCCGTCGGCCATGATCTGTTCGAAGGCCGCGCGCAGGTTGTCCACCGCGGGACTCGTCCGCTCGACCCAGGCCCCTTCGTCCGGGCCGCGCATGCCGCGCGCCGCCTGCTCGGCCAGCGCTGTGAAGTACGCGGCGTGTCGGCGGGGCAGCGCGGCGTCTCCGGGGAGGCAATCCCGGCCGTACGCCCGCAGCGGCTCGAGGACGCGGTAGCTGCTGCCTGCGGCAGCGTGGCCGACCTTGACCATCGACTTGTCGATCAGAGCGGTCAGCAGGTCGAGGGTGTCTCCCTCGCTGTCGCCGGGCTCCGCGCACACCGCGTGCACGGCGGGGAAGTCGGCACCACCGCGGAACACCGACAGCCGGGCGAACAGCTGCTGCTCGGGCTCCGAGAGCAGCCGATAGGACCAGTCGATCGCCGCAGCCAGGCTCCGGTGGCGCAGCTGCGCGCTCCGCGGTCCCGGGACGCGCAGCTGTTCGTCGTCGAGCCGCCGGGCCATTTCTGCCGGGGTCATCACGCGCATCTGCGCCGCGACCAGCTCGATGGCCAACGGCAGGCCGTCGAGGCGTCGGCAGATCTCGGCCACCGAGCCGTCGATGGCGCCGTTCGGGTGAAAACCCGGGCTGGTAGACCGCGCTCGTTGCACGAAGAGCGTGGCTGCGTCGTGCTCGGACAGCGGCGGCACCGGCCACGCCTGCTCGCCATCCACGCGGAGCGCCTCTCGGCTGGTGGCCAGCACACCGACCTCCGGGCACTGAGCGACGACCTGCTGTACCAGCCGCGCCGCTGCGTCCAGCACGTGCTCGCAGTTGTCCAGGACCAGCAGCATCTGCCGTGTCCGGAGGTACTCGATCACCGTCTGCTCGATGGTCAGCCCGTGCCGTTGCTGCACCCGTAGGGCGGCGGCCACCGTGTGGCTCACCGGACCTCCGTCGGGCAGTGGGGCCAGCTCGCAGAGCCAGACCCCGTTGGGGAACCGAGCCCGCTCGGCCTCGGCCACCTCGAGCGCCAGGCGGGTCTTGCCGACCCCGCCGGCACCGGTGAGCGTCACCAGCGGGGCCGACCGCAGCGCCGCGGTGACCTGCGCGAGCTCCTCCGTGCGGCCGACGAAGCCGGTGCCGCGGCGCGGCAGGTTCGTCGGCCGCACGGCGGCAGGCGGAAGAAGCGCGGGGTCCTGCGCGAGCAGCTGACGATGCACTTCACGGGTCGGTTCCGACGGCTCCACGCCGAGCTCGTCGACGAGCACTCGACGTAGCCGCCGGAACACCTCCAGCGCCTCGCTCTGCCGTCCGCTCAAGTAGAGGGCCCGCATCAGCAGGACGCTGAGCCGCTCCCGGACCGGATGGCGCCGTACCAGCGGCTCCAGCTCGGGGATCACCTCTGGCGTTCGTCCCAGGTGCAGCATCGCCTCGGCCCGCTCCTCGGCGGCGAGCAGTCGCAACTCTGTGAGCCGCGCGACATCCGCCTCGGCACCGAGAGCTGGGGGATCGAACTCCGCCAGCACGTCCCCGCGCCACAATCCGAGCGCGGTGTCGAGCAGGCTCAGCGCGCGGCCGTGATCACCCGCGGCGGCGCACTCGCGGGCCTCCGCGACCAGCCGCGTGAACGCGCTGGCATCGAGCTCGTCGTCGGTCAGCACGAGCCGGTAGCCGGGTGCGCGGTAGCGCAGCCGCGGCCCGTCCTCGGTGGCGGGGAGGGCCGCACGCAGTCGAGAGACGTAGGCGCGCAGGGCGACGCCGGCGTTCGGCGGCGGCTCCGCTCCCCAGACGGCTTCGACCAGGCGCTCGGTCGGCACCACGCCCCCGGGGTTGAGCAACAGCTCGGCGAGCAGGGCGCGCGGCTTCGGGCCGCCGACGGCCACGGGTACACCGTCGTCCCCGGCGACCTCGAGCGGTCCGAGGATCCGGAACTGCACGGCTTCACCCGCTCTGCAGGGTCGCACCGCCCCGCCTGCAACCTGATTGCAACGGGACCCGCCGAATGTAGTGCCGGCTCGAAGGGGAGGCCAGATGCGCACGAACCATGCGCCGTGCACCGGGTCCACGGAGGTCGCGATGTCCGGGCGACCGGACGCGGAGGACCTCGGGGCCGCAGCGAGCACGTGGGGACCGGCTCGGTCCCGCCTGGCCACCTGGCACGACCCGTCGGTCTTGGCCGCCAGGGCGCGGCAGCGGTCGGGGCTGGACGCGCTCCGAGAGATCCGGGATGGCGCGCTGCCGCCGTGGCCGATGCAGCGCCTGCTGCAGATGGACCTGGTCAGCCTTGAGCAGGGGAGGGTGGAGGTCCGTTGCGCGGTCGACGAGTCCGTCTACAACCTGCTCGGGGCCGTGCACGGCGGCCTGGTGTGCACGCTGCTGGACACGGTCGCCGGATGTGCGGTGCTCAGCACCCTGCCACGGGGCACGGGATTCACCTCGATCGAGCTGAAGGTGAGCTTCCTGCGACCGGTCGCTGTTGCGAGTGGACCGCTGACCGCCAGAGGCACGGTGGTCAAGGCCGGCCGACGGATCGCCTTCGCCGAGGGGCAGGTGGTCGACGCCGCCGGCCGGGACGTGGCGACGGCCTCCAGTTCCTTGCTGATCTTCTCGCTCCGGCAGGATGACGGCTCGCCGGAAGCGGGCGCGATCATGACCGAGACAGGGTGCGACCAGCTGTCCGCGGTACCGGCGCAACAGATCGTCCGCCGGACCGGCCGAGGGCCGGGATCCTGGGGTCCGGATGGTCGTCCTGGATGGGAGGCGGACGAGCCATGAGCACGGACCGCCCCCTCGCTGTCGGTCTTCCCCCGATGGAGACCCGACGCGATGTCGTCCTCCACGTCGCCGCCCGCGCCGAGGAACTGGGGTACGCGGCCTTCTACCTCGCCGAGGGATGGGGCCACGACGCCTCGGTCCTGCTGGCGGAGATCGCGGTGCGGACCAGCCGCATCCACATCGGCACGGGCGTGGTCAACGTCTGGGGCCGCAGCGCCGCGTCGATCGCCATGCTGGCGACCAGCCTCGGCGAGGTCTCCGGCGGCCGGTTCGTCCTCGGCCTGGGCGCGGGATCACCTCAGCTGGCCGAGGGACTGCACGACGTCGCCTTCCGTACGCCGGTCGAGCGTCTGGCGGAGACGACGCGACAGGTACGCCGCCTCCTGGACGGTGAGCGGCTCCTACCCACGGCGCCCGGGCGGAGCAGACCGCTGCGGTTGGCTGTGCGGCCCTCGCCCGACATCCCCATCCAGCTGGCCGCGCTGGGCCCGGAGGCCGTGCGTCTCGCCGGTGAGCTGGCCGACGCCTGGTATCCCTTCCTGTTGCCGCTGTCGGGGTTGAGGGACGGTATCCGGCTACTCGAGGAGGGCGTCGCCCGCGGTCGTCGTGGAGGGCCGCTGCCGCAGATTCGGCCCGGCCTCCCGGTGGCGGTGTCGCCGGATCCGGCCAGTGGTCGGCAGTTGGCCTGGTGGTGGGTGAGCTTCTACCTCACCAGCATGGGACCGCTGTACGCGCGGACCCTGAGAGCACATGGCCTCGGGGAGGCCGTGGGCGCGGTCCTCGGCTCGCACTCGGTGGTGGCCAGCAACGGCCTGCCACACGGGGCTGAACCCCTGCTCGACGAGTTGACCCTCTGGGGGGACGCGACTGCGGCGAGGCAGCTGCTCGACCGCTGGTACGCGGCCGGCGCTGACATGCCGGTCATCGTCCTGCCTCCGGGACGAGCCCTGGACGAGCTCGACCACATGCTCGAGGACCTTCGCCCCCGTAGTCAGGCCCAGCAGGCGGTCCTCGTCCCGTCTTGATGCCGGTCTCAAGGTCGCCGGGGCAGGGGCCCCGCCCGCGAGCGGGGACATCAGCCCCCACAAGACGCGGCCGTGCCTGCGATGGGGGCGAACGAGCAGTCGACGGCGAGCACCGAGAGGCGCCGCCCGTCCGATGCTTGTCCGAAGCGGCCGTCAAGATCGCGCGGTATCCCGAACGGCGGGGACGCATGACCTGGAAGCAGACCGGAGCAGGGGTGTGCGAATGCGTAGGCGCGGTGTTGCGACCTGCGGGAACAGGCGATGCCGAACAGCGGGAGCGGTGGTTCGGCCGGTCCCCCCGCCACTACGCGGACGTGCGGTTCCGCCGTCTCAGACCGGCCCCTACCGCTCGGCGGAGGGGCCGGTGCGGTTTCCGGCCGCGGTGCATGGCAGCCGGTGCTCAGGCGGTGCCCGGCTGCTCGGCGTCGATCCACCCGATCAGGTCGTGGTCGGCGACGACACGGCGGGCGTGCTCGATCGCCAGCTGGGTCGTGCAGACCCCGCCCAGGCCGTAGAGGGCCTGCACTACGAGAGTGCCTTCGCCTGAGTGCAGCCGCCGCCGCAGCTCGGTCAGCATGCCGTCCCGCCCGGTGAACCGCGGATCGGGCAGCGGCGCCCGCCGCACCGCCGGTAGCCGGCCGGCGGATGGTGACGTGTCGGACGTTCCCTGCCACGTCGAGCAGCGCAGGCGCCGGTGCTGCCGGTGACCCGGCTGCGTGCGACCGGCCCCTGCGGGGAAGGACCGAGAACGTGGAGCCCGTGGTGCGCACCACCGCCGAGGCCGAGACCGAGGTGTGGAACGACCCGGTTCGGGGCCACGTCGCGTTCCAGGTTCTGATCAGCCGGGACCGGACTCCGACGTGCTCGCTCTACACCGGCCTCGCCGAGCTGCCGCCCTCCGGCTGGCTGGGACGGCACAGGCACACCCAGGCCGAGGTCTACCACGTCCTCGAGGGCACCGGGGTCGTCGTCCTGGAGGGGGCCGAGCACGCTGTCACCGGCGGGTCGGTCGTCTTCATCCCCGGGGACACCGAGCACGGCATCCGGAACACCACGGACGAGCCGCTGCGCTTCGTCTACGCCTTCGCGACCGATCCGGTCGAGGACGTGGTCTACCGGTTCTCCGCCGACGCGTGAACCGGCGCGGCCCCGAGGTGCTCGGCAGCTGGCTCCACGGTCGGTCGGTTCGGCCGGCGTCGGCGCGTGCAGCGGGCAGGAAGCGATCGGCTGCGGGGACCCCCCGCCGCGGCGGTCCCATCCCGGCCGAGACCCCCCCGGCGCACCTGCTCGCCGGCCTGGCGCGCCCGGCGCCATCACCCGACGCGCGGATCCGCCGCACCGCCCCACCGCCCGACGCCCCGAGCCCGCGCGAGCACGGTCCGCGCTGCTTCCGCCACCGGCTCCGCGCTCGCGACGCGGAGGCCCTGACCCGGGCGCTGCGCACCGTCGCCGGCACCCCGCCAACCGGCTGCTGCGGCGCTCCCGGCGCGGACGAGGGCTGCCCACGACTGCGGCGCCCTCCCGGCCGCCAGCTGCGTGGAGGACCCCGCTCTGCTGTCCGGCTTCGCCCTCAGCGCGCTCGGGTGGGCCCGCCGGGCGGGGATGGGTCGGCATCGGCGCAGTGATCACGCAGCCGGGTCGGCGACCGGCGCCTGGCCGCTGCCGGCTGCACCGTCGTGCTCCCGGGGCCGTCTCCGGCGGCGCGCCGGTGCCGTCAGGCGGAGGCGCGGCGCCTGCCGCTGGCGATCGCGACACCGACCCCGACGGCTCCTGCCACCGGCCACGCCAGGACCCCCAGGGCGGCCAACCCGGCCAGGGCGCCGCCGTAGAGCACGACGTCGGGACGGCGGACGGCGGAGACGATGTCGTCGGCCACCGCGACCGTCGCGGTCACCGGCAGCGTGACGACCGTCCGCGCTGCGGTGACGACGCCGGAGCCGAGGGCGGCCGCCTTCTCGGCCGCGGCGCGCGCCAGCTGCTGGGCCTGCTCGGCGACCTGGTCGGTGGTCGGGGTCTCGTCGGGGGCGCTCGGGGCGGCAGCGGCCGACCGTTGGGGGGTGGCGGTGCCGGTCCGGCCGGCCGCTGCGCTGCGTGCCGCCGGTGGCCTGCGGATGGCCTGCCCGGGCTCCACGGGCGCGCCGGGGACGTGCGTGAGGGCCGAACCGGTCGGCCGCTGGGGCGTGGCGGTGGTGGTCCGAGCCGCGGCTCCGCTGGGTGCCGCCGATCGCTTGCCGGTGGCCAGGGCACTGTCCCGGGTCGCACCGGGGCTGCTCGTGGTGGCGGCCGCGGCTGGCCGGGCGCTGGCGGGGTTGGTCGTGGGTGTATCAGTCGTGGTGGTGCGGCGGGCTGCGGTCGGCATGGTCGCCTCCTCGGCGCGGGAAGATGAACCGAGGATGGACGCCCGGCCCCGACCGTGTGAACCCGTTCATGTGCCGCCGGATGCGTCGGGGCGCTCGACGCCGCGCGCCGCACCCCGCGGCGGACGGGCCGGTCAGGTCGAGGCGCGGAGGCGCTGCCCGGTGCGGTGCACCGCGAGGCGGATGGCCGGCGCCCGCTGGGCGTGCGCCATTGCGTTCGGGCTGTCCGGGCCGTGCCGGCGCAGCATGTCGGCCAGCCGGTCCTCGACGTCCATGACCTCGCCTGCGGGGCCGGTGGTCTGATCGGCGTAGGTCAGCGCGTCGGCCACGGGACCGTAGGCGTAGCCGCCGGCCGGGAAGCAGCTCATCGGGTCGGCGAGCCCGCGCACCGCGGCGACCGACCCGGCGGCCGAGTGGTGGGCGACGAGCCCGGCGATCGCCTCCGGCCAGTGGTCGTCCTGCAGGTGCCAGGCGCCGTCGAGGGGGTGGAAGCCCGAGCGCCGCAGCCGCTCGGCGTAGCCGATGTCGTGCAGCCAGGCCGCCGCCACGAGCACCGGCCGGTCGGCCTCCGGCACCGCGGCCGCGGCGGTGGTGGCGCGGCGGGCGACGCCCTGGGTGTGCCGCCATCGGCCGTCCAGGCGCACGAGCAGGTCGTGGGCCAGATGACGGGCGGCGTCGACGAGGGGATCAGCGGTAGCCGCGTCGTGCAGCCTCCGCTGTCGGAGGTCGGGCACGGCGCGGACGCTACGCGGTGGGCTGCGCGACCTCACGACGCAGCCCACCGTTGCGGGGCGACACACCCACGACCGGTCGCCTCCCTGTGACGAGCCCGTTCCGGAACCGAGGGGCCCCGCTCGCGCCCACGGATGAGCCCCGCCGTTCACCGACACGACACCTCGGGGACCACCTCCGGCTGCCTTCCGGGTCGACAGTCGGGGCTCCGGACGAATCGGAGGAACACCGTGTCGGAGATCCTGCTCTCTGTCCTGGCCGAGGCGCTGGGGGCCGTCCTGCTGGGCCTGGTGCTGACCGCCATCCGGCGCGCGATGGGCACCGCCCCGGCCTGACACCCCCCGTTGCGGTCGCTCGACGGTGACAGGATCGTCACCCCGCGGCCGCGATCCGGCGGCTGCCCGTCGAGCGGCGCGGGCGCCGATCACCGACGTTCCACGCGGCCGGGAGGAGGCCGGTGTGACGACGGTGCTCGAGATGGCTCCTGCGCTGGTGCGCGGATCCTGGCGCCTCACGCGGTCGGCGGCAGCCGTGCCGGCGCGCATGGCCCGCGAGGTCGCCACGCTCCCGACCGCCGTGCGCACGGCGTCGTCGGCCCGCGTTGTGACCGGCCTCGGCCGGAGCGTCTGGGCGGTGGGGGACCGGGCGGTGCTGGAGGTGCGCGGCCTGGACCGTGCCGGCGTGGAGCGCGGGGTCGCGGCCGCAGCGGTGCAGGCGGCGGTCGCCGCGCAGGAAGGGGTCGTCCGCGCGCTGGTGGACCCGGTCACCTCGGTGCTGGCCGTGCGATACGACCGCGAGCTGTGCTCCCTCGCGGAGGTCGCCAGGATCCTGAGCGCCGTGGAGGCGCGGCTGCCCGCGGCGCCGGGGACGCCCTCGGGTCCCGGCTCGTCGGACGAGGCGGGAGCCGTGGGTGACCCAGCTGGGAAGGACCCACGGTCCGGACCGGCCCTGCCGGGCGCCCCGGACGCCGAGGTGCCGCTCGTGGCGGACCTCGTCGCCCTGGCCGCCGTGGCGGCGGCGCGTGTGGCGCGGGTGTCGGGTATGCCGACCGGTGCCGCCGGGTTGGTCGCGCTCGTCGACCAGCAGCCGTGGCTCCGGCAGCGGCTCGTCGACCGTCTCGGGGACGTCGGGGCGCAGCGCGCCCTGGCCCTCGCCGGTGTCGTCGCCAACGGGCTGACGCTGAGCACGCCCGCCCTGCTCGTCGACGTGGCGGTGCGCAGCCAGAGCCTGCGCGCGGAGCGAGCACGACGCGCGACCTGGGCCGAACGCGGGCAGGACCTGCTCTCGCGGCAGGGTCCGTCCCGTCACGAGGAGGAGGCCGAGCCGCGGCCCGTGCCCCTGCCTCCCGGCCCGGTCGAGCGCCTGACCGAGCGGGCCGCGACCGGCTCGCTGCTCGCAGCCGGCGGCGTGCTGGCCGCCACGCGCAGCCCCGACCTCGCCGGCCGGGCCATCCTCGCCGGCGTCCCCCGATCAGCCCACGTCGCGCGGGAGGCCTTCGCCGATCAACTCGGCGTCGAGCTGGGCTCCCGCGGTGTCGTGGTCGTCGCCCCCCAGGCGCTGCGCCGACTGGACCGGGTGACCTGCGTGGTCGTGGAGAGCACGCTCCTCCACGGCGAACGCCCCCTGGTCGTGCAGGCACGGTCGACAGCCGACGACTGGACGACGGAGCGGGTCTGGCGGCACGCTCAGCGGCTGCTCGACGGCCGTCCGGCGGGGAGCCCGCGGCGTCCAGGCGAGGCGCTCGTGCAGCTCGAGGATGCGCCGGCGGCGGCGTCCGCGGCCGACGGTGCTGCGGTGGCGCGACGGGTGCTCACCGTGGACGGCCGGCCGGTGGGGGAGGTCGCGGTCGGTCGCGAGCTCGACCCGCTCGCCGACGCCGTGCTGGCGGCGGTCCGGGAGGCGGGCCTGCGGCTGGTCCTGACCGAGGACGATGCGGCGGCGCACCTGGCCGGCCGGGCCGACGAGGTGCTGCGGGACGGGACCGGGAACGCGACCTGGCTGCGCGGGGAGGTCCGTCGGCTGCAGGCCGACGGCGAGGTCGTCGTGGTGGTCGGCGCGGACCGGGGGGCCCTGAAGGCCGCTGATGTCGGCATCGGCCTGGTGCCGGCAGCCGGTCCGGTGCCGTGGGGTGCCGACCTGATCGCGGGCCCGGGTCCGGGCGAGGTGCCCCGGCTGCTGGCCGCCGCACCCGCCGCCCGCGGGGTGAGTGAGCGCGGGGTCCGCGTGGCGGCCGGGGCATCCTTCCTCAGCGGCCTCCTCCTCGCCGTCGGTCGCCACGGGGGGAACGGCCGTGCCGTCTGGCCGGTGACGCTGGCGGCAGCCGGCGCGATGTTCTCCGGTGTGCAGGGCGCCCGGTCGGTCGCCCGGCTGCCCGAGCCCGTCCCGGTGTGGCACACGCCCTGGCACGCGCACGAGGCCGACGAGGTGCTCGACCGCCTGCCCGAACCGGACACCGGTGTACCGACCGGTGCCGACGCCGACGAGGGGGGACACGGTGGGTCGCCGGTGTCCCGTGCGGTGCGGTCGCTGGCGGTGCTGGGAACGAACATCCGGGCCGAGCTGGCCGATCCCCTGACCCCGGTGCTGGCCACCGGAGCCGCGGCGTCGGCGGTCATCGGCTCCCCGAGCGACGCGCTCCTGGTCTCCGGTGTGCTCACCGGCAGCGCGGCGATCAGCGGCGCGCAACGGATGCGCGCCGATCGTGCGCTGCGCGAGCTGCTCCGGGACCAGCGGCTCCCGGCCCGGGTCGTGGCGCGGGCCGGCGACGGGGTGCCGCGTCGGCTGTCGGCCGCGGCGCTGCGTGCGGGGCACGTCATCGATCTGCAGGCAGGGGATGTCGTCCCGGCCGACGCACGGCTGCTGGCCGTGCAGGACCTGGAGGTGGACGAGGCCACGCTGACCGGGGAGTCGACCGCGGTCGGCAAGCAGATCGGTGCGACCCCCGGCGCGGAGCTCCCGGACCGGGCCTGCATGGTCTACGAGGGCACGACCGTGGTCGCCGGGACCGGCCGCGGGGTCGTGGTGGCCGTGGGCGCCGCCACCGAGGCCGGTCGGGCACTCGCGTTGGCCAGCCGTGCGGCGGGGCCGGAGGGCATCCAGAGCCGGCTGGAGGAGCTGACCAGCCGCGGGCTGCCGGTCACGCTGCTGGGCGGCGCGGCGGTCACGGCTCTGGCGCTGCTCCGGGGGAGCCAGCTGCGCGCCGCTGTGGCTTCCGGCGTCGGCGTCGCCGTCGCGGCCGTCCCCGAGGGGCTCCCGCTGATGGCCACGGTGGCCCAGCTCGGTGCGGCGCGCCGGCTCTCGCGGCGGGGCGTGCTCGTGCGGGCGTCGCGGACGGTGGAGGCGCTCGGCCGGGTCGACACGGTCTGCTTCGACAAGACCGGCACGCTCACCGAGGGCCGGCTGCGCCTGGTCCGGGTGGCAGGCTTCGACGGTGAGTGGGCGCCGGAGGACCCGCGAGCGCGCCGCGTGCTTCGCGCGGCCGCGCAGGCCGGGCCGCAGGCCAACGGGCAACCGCTGGCCCACGCCACCGACCAGGCGGTGCTCGACGCGGCCCGCGCCGTCCTCGGCGACGACCTGGACCGGGCCTGGGAGGAACTGGCCGAGGTGCCGTTCCACAGCGAGCGCGGCTTCTCGGCCGTCCTCGGCCGGACACCGCGGAAGGCCCGCCTCGTCCTCAAGGGCGCACCCGAGGTGCTGCTGCCGCGCTGCGGCCAGGTCCGTGACGACGACGGCAAGCGACCGCTGGACCGCCTCGAGCGGGAGCGTGCGGCCGCGACGGTGCACTCCCTCGCCGTCCAGGGGCTGCGCGTCCTCGCGGTCGCCCGCCGCAACGCGAACGGAGTCGCCGAAGGCGTGCTCACCGCCGACGACGTCGCCGCCATCGGCGACCTCACCCTCCTCGGGTTCATCGGGATCGCCGACACCCCCCGACCCCAGGCGGCGAGCACCGTCGCCGCTCTCCGGGAGGTCGGCCTGCGACCCGTGATGATCACCGGTGACCACCCGGTCACCGCGCGCGCCGTCGCCCACGGTCTCGGCATCCCGGTGGACGTGCTGGTCACCGGCCCCGACCTGGCCGGCCTCGAGGAAGCGGAGCGCGTGCGCCGCGTCGCCGGGGCATCGGTCTTCGCGCGGGTCTCCCCGGAGCAGAAGCTGCAGGTCGTCGACGCGCTGCGGAAGAGCGGCCGGGTCGTGGCGATGGTGGGCGACGGCGCCAACGACGCCGCGGCCATCCGGATCGCCGACGTGGGCATCGGCATGGCGGCGAGGGGGTCCACGTCAGCCCGCACCGCCGCCGACCTCGTCCTCACCCAGCCGGACGTCAGCCTGCTGCTCGACGCACTCGTCGAGGGGCGGGCGATGTGGCGCCGGGTCCGGGACGGGGTGGCGGTCCTGCTCGGCGGGAACGCCGGTGAGCTGCTCTTCACCCTCCTCGGCACCGCGCTGGCCGGACGGGCGCCGATCGGCACGCGCCAGTTCCTGGTCGTGAACATGTTCACCGACCTGCTCCCGTCGATGGCGCTGGCGCTGGCGCCGACACCCAGCGACGCCGAGGACAGGCAGGCCCTGCTGGCCGGCGAGCCACCGTCGCTGGGGGCGCCGCTGCTCCGCGACATCGGGCTGCGCGGCACCGTCACCAGCGCAGGGGCGTTGTTCGCCTGGCTCGTCGCCCGCCGCATCGCAGCCGAACGGCGGGCCAGCACGGTCGCCCTGGCCACCCTGGTGGGGGCGGAGCTGGGGCAGACCCTGCTCCTCGGCGGACGCGACCCGCTCGTCCTGGCCGCCGGTCTCGGGTCCGCGGCGGTCCTGGCCGCCATCATCCAGGTCCCCGGCATGAGCCAGGCCTTCGGGTGCACACCCCTCGGACCGCTGTCGTGGTCCGTCGTCCTGTGCTGCTCGGCTGCGGCCACGATCACATCGGCGGCCCTGCCGCGGCTCTTCCCGGGCCTCCTGACCGGGGAGGAGCCCCGCACCGGCGCCGTCGTGGACGGTGGGCTACGCAGCGGCGCGGTCGCTGCGTAGCCGGCCGGGAGTCCCCTGCTGAGCCGGACAGCGAGGCGGAGCAGGCCTGGGCACGGGCCCTCGAGGCCCACGGCGTGCGCATCCCGCCGGACCGGTACCGCGGCCGCGCCGGGCTCGGCCCGCGCTACCTCGCCCGCGCCGGCGCACGGGACGCCGACACCAGACCGGACGTCGATGCAGGTCGAGGCCCGCGGGGTCGCGGTGTACGTGCAGTCCGCCGTCGCCGTCCGTCCGGACCGACCCGTCGTGGACGGGCGCTCGGGGACGGCGTTCCCCGGGGGTCGCCGCCATTTCGCGACGGGTTCAGCCGCCCTCTGCCCGTAGTCCGACCGGAGGGCGACCGGTCGTGGGCAGGCTGCTCCCGTGCGAGTCGCGATCGTCAGCGAGTCCTTCCTCCCGCAGGTCAACGGCGTCACGAACTCCGTCCTGCGGGTCTGCGAGCAGCTCACCCGGCACGGCCACGAGGCTCTGGTCATCGCCCCCGGTCCCGGTCCGGCCGAGTGGTCAGGGGTGCCGGTCGTCCGGACGTCGTCCTGCCCGGTGCCGGGCTACCGGGACTTCCGGGTGGCACTGCCCTTCCCGGCCATGACCGCGACCCTGCACGAGTTCGGTCCGGACGTCGTGCACCTCGCGTCCCCGGCGGTGCTCGGCGCGCAGGGCGCGACCGCGGCCGCGCAGCTGGGCGTCCCGTGCGTGGCGGTGTACCAGACCGATCTGGCGGCCTACGCCGGCCGCTACCGGTTGGGGTTGGCCGAGCAGGTGGTGTGGCGTCGGCTCGGCAAGGTGCACGCGGCCGCGGCGCGGACCCTCGCACCCAGCCGGGCCGCGGTCCGCCAGCTCCAGGCCCACGGCATCGACCGCGTCGTCCGCTGGGGGCGCGGCGTCGATGTCGAGCGCTTTCGGCCGGACCGGCGTGATGAGTCCCTGCGGGAGGCGTGGGCTCCCGGCGGACAGCTGGTCGTCGGCTACGTGGGACGGCTCGCGCACGAGAAGGACCTGGGCCTGCTCGCCGCCGTCCAGGACCTCCCCGGCGTCCGGCTCGTCGTGGTGGGGGATGGTCCGCAGCGCCGTCAGCTGGAGCGCCAGCTGGACCGGGCCCTGTTCACCGGGGTGCTGACCGGCGACCGCCTGGCCGCGGCGTTCGCCTCCCTCGACGTCTTCACGCACACGGGTCCACACGAGACCTTCTGCCAAGCGGCCCAGGAGGCTCTGGCCAGCGGGGTCCCGGTCGTGGCGCCCGCCGCCGGCGGACTGCTCGACCTGGTGCAGGCGGGGGAGAACGGGCTGTTGTTCACCGCGGGTTCCGCCGGGGAGCTGGCCGAGCGCGTGTGCACCCTGCAGCAGCAGGCCGGGCTGCGCAGGCGGATGGGGGAGCAGGCCCGGCGGTCGGTCGCGGGGCGCACCTGGGAGGCCGTCGGGCACGAGCTCGTCCAGCACTACCGCGACGTCATCGCCGACGGGCAGACCCCGCACCACCGGGCCGCGGCGTGAGGATCGTCCAGGTCGCCAACTTCGTGTCCCCCACGTCGGGCGGCCTCCGCACGACGTTGCGCCACCTGGCCGGGGGGTACGCCGGGCGCGGCCACGAGGTGGTGCAGGTCCTGCCGGGGGCTGCCGACGCCGAGGTCATGACCCCGTGGGGCCGGCAGGTCGTGCTGCGGTCGCCGGCCCTCGGATCCACCGGGTACCGCCTCTTGTCGGACCGCGCCGGCGTGCGACAGGCCCTCGACCGGGTCGCGCCGGACGTCCTGGAGGTGCACGACCGGACGACGCTGCGGGGTCTGGGGCGGTGGGCTCGCGCCCGCGGGGTCCCGTCGCTCGTCGTCAGCCACGAACGGCTCGACCGCTGGCTCGGCCAGTGGCTGCCCGCGCACCTGCCCCTGGCCGCGATGGCGGACCGCTCCAACGCAGCGCTCGCCCGGCACTTCGGCAGCGTCGTGTGCACCACGGAGTGGGCAGCCGAGGAGTTCCGGCGGCTGCGGGTGCCGAACCTGTCGTTGGTCCCCCTCGCCGTCGACACCGCCGCCTTCCGCGCCAGGACCGACCGGCGCGCCGACACCGGGGCGCGCCGGTCGGGGAGGGGCGTGGTGCTCGTCCTGGCCAGCCGCCTCTCGGGGGAGAAGCGCCCGGAGGTGGCGCTCACCACCCTGCGTGAACTGCTCCGCCGCGGGGTCGCCGCCCGGCTCGTGGTCGCCGGCGAGGGGCCGCTCCGGCCGCGACTGCAGGCGGCCGCGCGCGATCTGCCGGTCGAGTGGCTGGGCTTCGTCGGAGACAGGGTGCGACTGGCCGACCTGCTCGCCGACGCCGACGTCGCCCTCGCCCCCGGCCCGATCGAGACGTTCGGCCTGGCCGCCCTCGAGGCCCTCGCCTGCGGCACCCCCGTCGTCGCGGACTCCCGGTCCGCGCTCCCCGGCGTCCTCGGGCCGCACGCCGGCCGGTCGGCCACCGGCGACGGCGCCGCGTTCGCCGACGCCGTGCAGGACCTGCTCGCCACACCCGAGGCGACCCGCCGGAGGGCTGCCCGGGCCCGGGCCGAGGAGTTCTCCTGGGAGGACACCGTGCGCGGCTTCCTCCACGTGCACCTGTCCGCGCGGCGGGGTGCGGCGTGAGCGTCGTCGTCGCCCTCGGCGACAGCTTCACCTGTGGTGAGGGGGTGGGCGTCCGGGTCGACCCCGACGACACCTGGGTCGCCTTGCTGGCCCGGGCCCTCCCCGCCGGGCGGCTGGTGCGGCTCGCCGTCCCCGGTTCCCGGGTCGCCGACGTCCGTACCCGGCAGCTCCCCCTGGTGCCGGGTGGGGCCGACGTCGCCACGTTGCTGGTCGGGCTGAACGACGTCGCTCGGTCCGGCTTCGACGCGGCGACCGTCGGCGCGGACCTCCTCGGCACCGTGGCGGCGCTGCGCGGCCGGGTCGACGACGTCCTGCTCGGACGCCTGCACGACGCGGGAGCGCTGCTCCCCCTGCCGGCCCGGGTGACGCAGGCCACCCGGCGGCGGATCGGGCAGGTGAACGCCGCCGTCGACGAGGCGGCCCGCTGGCCGGGGGTGCGCGTGCTCGACCTCCGGCTGATCCCGGCGCTGACCCGACCGGGGGGCTGGTCCGTCGACCGCATCCACCCCAGCCCGGCCGGCCACCACGGGATGGCCGTCGCCGCGGTCGAGGCCCTGCGCGGGACGGGACGGGTCCCCACGACGCCGCTCGGGGAGCCGGTGGTCCCGCAGGGCGCCACCCGGAGCGCTCGCGGCTGGTGGGCGCTGCGCCACGGCTTGCCCTACGCGACCGGACACCTCCGCGAGATCGGCGCGCCCATCGCCTCAGCCGCGCTCCGTCGCCGCTGACCCGACCCAGGACTGCCCCGCCAGCCAGCGCTCGGTGACCGCCCGGCCTGCGCGCAGGAGATCCGCCGTCCGGCTGACGTCACGCGGCCCGGTCGGCAGCACCTCCAGCAGCCCGGCCGCCCACGCATCGGCGACGTGCGGGACCACGTGCACCCGGGCGTCGTCCAGCGACTCGCGCACGGCGGCGCGGTTGGCCGCGGCGCGTGCCACCGTGAAGGCCCGGAGCACGGTGTCCAGCGCGCCGATGCTGCTCTCCACCGGCGCCTCGTACGGAGCCAGCCCCGGCTCGACCGGTACCCCGCAGGCCTGGCCGGCCAGGACGTCGGAGGCGGCGGCGCAGACGTCCACCCGGCCGGTGACCGGCGCCAGGCCGCAGTCGAGGACGAGGACGCGGTCCTGCGGCGCCGCCATCTGCAGCGCGGCGTCGACCGGGACGCCGTCGAGGATGCCGCCGTCGACGTGCAGGTGACCGTCCGCCAGCCGGACCGGCCGGAAGATCCCGGGCAGCGCACAGCTCGCCAGCACCACGTCGGCGAGGGCACCTTCGTCGTGGTGCCGCGCAGCACCGCAGTCCAGGCACGTCGTCGTCACGGTGACCGGCACGGCCAGGTCCGAGAGGTCCCCCGCCCCGACGTGGCGCTCGATCAGGCGCTGCAGGGGCCGGGCGTCGACCAGGGCGCCCCCGCGCTGCACGGAGCGCGTGAGGCCGCGCAGCCGCGGGAGCCAGCCGGGCCGGAGCACCGCCGCCATCGAGGGCTCACCCCACCACCGCGCCAGCTCCCGGCCCCGCTCGAGATCTGGGCGTACGGCCAGGAAGACCGCGTGCAGAGCGCCGACGGAACTGCCGTGCACCAGGTCCACGCGCAGCCCCGCCTCGAAGAGCGCCAGCAGCACGCCCGCCTGGAAGGCGCCCATCGCGGCACCGCCGCCGAGGACCAGGTGGGTGCGCGCGGACATCCCGCCATGCTGCCCCACGCGGGAGCATCCGGGCGCGCGGCCGCGGAAGCCGCGTCCGCAGCCGACGCGGCACGTGGTCGTCACGCCGGTGGCCCTGGCTCTGCGCGAGCTCGGCCTGGTCCTCGCACGGCGTCGACGAGACCGCGGCTCGGTCGGCGCCCTGGCGCCGTCCCCGGGTGCAGCTCAGGTAGCACAGGAGCGGGGCACGGCGACCCGGCTGGCCTACGCGACCGGGCGTGCGGTCACGCTCGGGCGTTCGCCTCGCGGTCGGCGACGAGGTGCGTGACCGGGATGCCGCAGCTCTTGCGCAGGCGTGCTGGCAGGTCCCGGCGCAGCCACTGGGACAGCCCCCGGGGCAGCGTGGAGAGGACGATCTCGTCGGCGCCGAAGTGGCCGAGCGCCACCCGGACGGCCTCGAGCGGGTCCGGGTCGCCGACCTCGCCGTCGACCGTGGCACCCAGCGATCGCAGGTGCTCGAGGGCGCGGTCGAGGCGCTGCCGGGCCAGGGCGTACGCGCGGTCCGCCGGCGGGGGCCCCAGTTCGGCGTAGGCCGCGGGCGCGTCGATCTCGTCCCGCAGGGGTGTGGCCGGGGCGACGACGTAGAACTCGTGCGGTTCGGCGGCGATCTGCCGCTCGACGGCCGCGCTGAGCGTGTCGGTGGTGAGGGTCTGGTTGGCGACGATCAAGCAGCGGCGCATGGCCCGTGCTCCCGTGTGTCGGCGTGCCGGCGAACGGCCCCAGTGTGGCGTGGACCGCGGCCGAGCACGGGCGATGACGACGTCGCGGGCAGCAGGGTCCCTTCGACGGCTGCTCGTCACGAGCTGAGCCGGGGCCCTCGTCCCGCTCCACGACCGAGCGGGTGGCGGGGCACTCGCACGGGGTCGACCGGGAGTGCGCGCCCCGGTGGTCCTGCTGCCCGCGGTGCGTGCCCGGATGCGTGCGCGTCCTGGGCGTCCCTCGCGGGCTGCCCCACCTCAGTCGCCCGCAGGGTCCTGCGCGGGAGGGCCGGCCTCGCCGAGATCGGAGACCTCCAGGACCCGAGCGGCCGGGTAGAGCGCGATCACGCCGGTCCCGGCGGCGCCGTGGACGACGGTGAGCCAGCCGGGCGGACCGAACCGCACGATCCGCGCCGGCAGCTCGACCTGCCCCATCGGGTCGTGCGCATCCCGCAGCACCACCGTCGCCCGGTACAGGTGGCGGTCGTTGACCGTCGTGACGTCCATGCGGCCAGCCTCCTCCACCGGCTCCTGGCGATCACCGCGTACAGTTCCCTGCGGTCGCCGTCGTGCTTCTGCTTCGTTCCCGAACGTCCGCAGTCGTCTCTGCCTGACGTTCCTCTCGGTACTGCCGGTCGGTGCGGCGCCCCAGGACCCGACGCCAGTCGGTCCTGACACCCCCAGCACGGAGAGAGAACGACATGGCTCAGGGCACTGTGAAGTGGTTCAACGCGGAGAAGGGCTTCGGCTTCATCGAGCAGGCCGACGGCGGCGCCGACGTCTTCTGCCACTACTCCGCCATCACCGGCAGCGGCTACCGGTCGCTGGACGAGGGGCAGCAGGTCGAGTTCGACGTCACGCAGGGCCAGAAGGGCCCGCAGGCGGAGAACGTCCGCGCGCTCTGAACGACGACAGGGGGCCACGGCGCGGGTGCGCCGTGGCCTCCTGTGCGTTTCTGGCCGGTGGTGGTGGCGCGGTCAGCCGAGCCAGCCGCTGGGACCCGGAGTCCGCCGCCGCCACACGTGCTTGAGCTCGCGGTACTCCGCCAGCCCCGTGGGTCCGAGCTCCCGGCCGACTCCGGACTGCTTCCGCCCGCCCCACTCCGCCCCGGGCACGTAGGGGTGGAAGTCGTTCACCCACACGGTTCCGCAGCGCAGCCCCGCGGCCACCCGGTCGGCCCGGTCGAGGTCCGACGTCCACACCGCGCCCGCCAGGCCGTAGACCGTGTCGTTGGCCAGCGCGACGGCCTCCTGCTCGTCGGTGAAGGTCTCCACCGTCAGCACCGGGCCGAAGACCTCCTGGCGGACGACCGCCATGTCCCGGGAGCAGCCGGTGAGGACGGTGGGCCGGTGGAAGAAGCCGTCCGCGAGCGCGGGGTCCTCCGGTCGGCGCCCGCCAGCCGCGAGGACCGCCCCCTCCGCGAGCGCCTCCGCGACCGCCTCCTCGGTGCGGGCCCGCTGCGCGGCGGAGATCATCGGGCCGGACCGGGTGCGCTCGTCCCGGCCGTTCCCGAGCCGGATGCCCTCTGCGCCGGCGGCCAGGCCCGTGACCACGGCGTCGTGCACGTCGGCGTGGACCAGGAGGCGGGAGCCCGCGGAGCAGACCTGGCCGGCGTGCAGGAAGGCGGCGTGCAGCGCGTTGTCGACCACCACGTCCACGTCGACCTCGGGGAAGACGACGTTCGGGTTCTTGCCGCCCAGCTCGCAGTGCACCCGCTTCACGGTCGCCGCGGCCGCCCGCAGGACCGCACGGCCGGTGGCGGTGCCGCCGGTGAAGCTCACCAGGTCGACGTCGGGGTGCGCGACGAGGGCGGCGCCGGCCTCCCCGTCACCGAGCAGCAGGCCGACCACGCCCGAGGGCAGGCCGGCCTCGGCGAGCAGTGACACCAGGTGCGCCGTGGTGAGCGGGGTGAGCTCGCTGGGCTTGACCACCGCGGTGCAACCGGCTGCGAGGGCCGGCGCGAGCTTCCACGCCACCGAGAGCAGCGGGTAGTTCCACGGCGTGACGAGCGCGCAGACGCCCGCCGGTTCCGCCACGACGCGGCTGTCGACGTCCGGGCCGGCGTCGACCCGGCGGGTGACGTCCTCGAGTGCGAGGTCGGCGTAGTACCGCAGCACGGCGACGACGTCGTCGATGTCGACGCGGCTCTCCCGCAGCGGCTTGCCGGTGTCCTGGGTCTCGAGCAGCGCGACGTGCTCGCGGTCGCGCACCAGCAGGTCCGCGGCGCGCCGCAGGACGCCGGCCCGCTCCTCCACGGGCGCCCCCGACCACTTGCCGGCCTCGAACGCGGCGCGGGCCGCGGCGACGGCGCGGTCGACGTCGGAGGGCGCGGCGGCCTCGTGCGCGACGACGAGCGACCCGTCGGCGGGGTCCAGGACGTGCAGCAGGCGCCCGGAGCGGGCCTCCTGCCACGTCCCGTCGATGAACAGCGAGCCGGGCAACGCCACGGGGACACCCCTTCGACACGGGAGCGGGAACCACCGCTACGGTAATCCGCATGCAGTTGGTCGGGATTGTGCGGTTTGCGCTCGTCGAGCGCCGGCACGTCGACCTGCTGCGGTGCGCGAGCGCGCTCTGTCCGGCCTGACGCCGTCCGAGCCCACCGTTCCCCTCGCCACCGGAGTCCTCGCATGACCCTGCTCGCTGCCCCCACGACCACGCACGCCCCCGCCGCCCGGAGCGGTCTCCTCGAGGTCGAGCGCCTCGAGCCGTCCATCGGCGCCCGCGTCCACGACGTCGACCTCAGCCGCGTCACCGACGACCAGGTCCGGGCCATCCGGACCGCCCTCGCCGAGTACAAGGTGCTGTTCTTCGCCGGCCAGCACGACCTGCACCCCGACAGGCAGATCGCGCTGGGCCGCCGCCTCGGCGAGGTCACCGAGTCGCACCCCGTGGTGCCCGGTGTCGACGAGGAGCACCCGGAGATCTACGCGCTCGACAGCGCCACCGGCGGCTTCGCCGACGTCTGGCACACCGACGTCACCTTCGTGCGCCGTCCGCCGCTGGGGTCGGTCCTGCGGGCCGTCGTCCTGCCGCCCACGGGTGGGGACACCCAGTGGGCGGACCTCGAGCTGGCCTACGGGTCGCTCAGCGAGCCGGTCCGGCGCCTGGCCGACCAGCTGGTCGCGGTGCACGACGGCACGCGGGAGTTCGGCTACTACCTCGCCCAGCGCGAGGAGCGGACGAAGTGGGAGGGCGAGGAGTTCCGCGCCCTCGTCCCGGTCGAGCACCCGGTCGTCCGCGTGCACCCCGAGACCGGCCGCCGGAGCCTGTTCGTCAACCCCGGCTTCGTCTCCCACCTCAAGGACGTCTCCGACGCCGAGAGCCGCTCCCTGCTCGACCTGTTCTACGCGCACATCACCAAGCCGGAGCACATCGTCCGGCACCGCTGGTCGGTCGGTGACGTGGTGATGTGGGACAACCGCTCGACGGTGCACTACGCCAACCGCGACTACGGCGACCAGCGGCGCGTCATGCACCGCATCACGCTCCGGGGTGACCAGCCGATCGGTCCGACTGGCGCCTGACCGCACACGTGCACGACGCTCATCCCTGAGAACTGACCGCACGGCGAGGCGCAGGTCCCCCGAGGGGCCTGCGCCTCGCCGCACGACCAGTGCGCCGGCGAGCCCGCGCCCGGCGCCACGACGAGAGAAGCCCCCATGCCGCGCACCTCGATCCGTCCCCGTGCATCCGCAGTGGCGCTGGCTGCCCTGCTCGCCGCGACCGCCACCGGGTGCAGCGCCGAGGAGGGCGCCGAGAGCGCCAGCGGCGGGGGGAGCGGCGTCACGGTCCAGGCCGCCCAGTTCAGCTGGACCGCCGCCGGCCTGACGAACTCGATCCTCGGCGAGATCGCCGCCGACCACCCCGACCTCGGGGTCGCCTCGCTGGCGACCACCCAGCTCGACCCGGCCGCCGCCTGGACGGGTGCGCAGCGCGGGGACATCGACCTGCTGACCGAGGTCGCGCTGCCGAACCAGCAGGAGCTCGCCGACGGGGCCGCCGACCGGGTCGAGATCGTGTCCGAGACCTACGGCGACGCCGCGCAGGGCTGGTTCGTGCCCGCGTACGCCGTCGAGCCCGGGGGCCCGCTCGAGGGGCTGACCAGCGTCACCCAGCTCAACGACTACGCCGACGCGCTGGGTGGGAAGTTCTACGACGCCGACCCGGGCTACATCACCACCGAGCAGAACGCCAAGCGGCTCCAGGGGTACGGGATCACGCTGGAGCACGTCGTCTCCAGCGAGGCGGCCGAGCTCGCCCAGCTGGAGAACAGCTACAGCCGCGAGGAGCCGATCGTGCTGTACCTGTACCACCCGCACGCGGTGTTCGCGCAGTACGACATGGTGCAGCTCGAGGAGCCGACGCCCTACAGCGAGGGCTGCCTGACCACCGGCGACGGCGCCTGCGCGATGCCGTCGTACAGCGCCAACATCGCCGCCAGCACGGAGCTGCGGGAGCAGGCCCCGGCGTTCGTCGACCTGCTGACCGACCTGCGCATCACGGTGGAGGAGATGGAGGAGATGCAGAAGCAGGTCGACGTCGACGGCGAGGACGTCGCGACGGTCGCGCGGCAGTGGGTCGACGAGCACGCCGACCAGATCGACCAGTGGATCGGCTGACCGTGCCGCCGGTGCTGCGTGCCGCGGGGCTGACCAAGGTCTTCGGCGCGCGCGAGCAGGAGGCGCTGCGGCTGGCCGCCGAGGGTGTGGGGCGCGACGAGGTCCTGCGGCGCACCGGGTCGAACCTGGCGGTCCACGACGTGTCCTTCACCGTCGAGCGCGGGGAGCTGTTCGTCGTGATGGGGCTGTCCGGTTCGGGGAAGTCCACGCTGGTCCGGCTGCTCAACCGGCTGATCGAGCCCAGCGCGGGCACGGTCGAGGTCGACGGGCAGGACCTGCGGTCGCTGGGCGACGCCGACCTGCGGACGCTGCGCAACGAGCGGATCAGCATGGTGTTCCAGCACTTCGCGCTGCTCCCGCACCGCACCGTGCGCGAGAACGCGGCCTACGCGCTCAAGGTCCGCGGGGCGCCCGCGGCCGAGCAGCGGGAGCGGGCGGACTGGGCGCTGCGGACGGTGGGGCTGCTCGAGCGGGCCGACGCCCGGCCCGACCAGCTGTCCGGGGGGATGCAGCAGCGCGTGGGCCTGGCCCGCGCACTGGCCGCGGACTCCGACGTCCTGCTCATGGACGAGCCGTTCTCCGCGCTCGACCCGCTCATCCGGCGCGACATGCAGGACCTGCTGGTCCGGCTGCAGACCGAGCTGCACAAGACGATCGTCTTCATCACCCACGACCTCAACGAGGCCATGCGGCTGGGCGACCGCATCCTGATGCTGAAGGACGGGCGCACCGTGCAGCTGGGCACCGGCCCGGAGATCATCTCCGCACCGGCCGACGACTACGTCGCCGACTTCACCTCGGACGTCGACCGGACCCGCGTGCTCACCGCGGGCGACCTGCTGCGCGAGCCGCGGCTGACCGCCCGGCTCGGGCAGCCCGCCGGGGAGGTGCTGCGCGCGCTCGGAGCTGCGGAGGCCAACGGCGTCTACGTGCTCGGCGCGGACGGGCGCATCGCGGGGGTCGCGCGCGACGACCTGCTGGCCCGCGCGGTGCAGGAGGGCCGGACGGCGGTCGGCCCGCGCGAGCTCGTCGCCGACTTCACCACCACCACCGCGGACCGCCCGCTCGTCGAGTTCGTCCACCTGGTCGGCCGGTCCGCGGTGCCGCTGGGTGTCGTCGACGACGACGGCCGGCTGCTCGGCGTTGTCCCCCGGGCAGCGGTGCTCGACGCGCTGGCCGCCGTCCCCGCGCGCCGGGAGGGCTGAACCGTGCCGCACCTCCCCCTCGGGCAGTGGGTCTCCGATCTCATCGACTGGCTGCTGGCCACGGTGCCGTGGCTGTTCGACGGCATCTCGGCGGTCATGCAGGTGCTCGTCGACGGCCTGACCGACGCGCTGGTGTCGCCGCCGCCCGTGGTGTGGATCGTCGTGTTCGCGCTGCTCGCGCTGGTGCTGCGCGGGCCGTGGCTGGCGTTGTACACGGTCCTGGCATTCCTGCTGGTGGTCTCGCTGGAGCTGTGGGTCGAGACGATGCAGACCCTCGCGCTGGTCCTCGTGGCGGCGGTCGTCGCCACGGCGGTCGCGGTGCCGATCGGGATCCTCGCGGCCCGGCACCGGGCGGTCAGCGTCGTCGTCCGCCCGGTGCTGGACTTCATGCAGACGACGCCGGTGTTCGTCTACCTCATCCCCGCCGTCTTCTTCTTCGGGGTCGGGGTCGTGCCCGGCGTGGTGGCGACCATCCTGTTCGCCATCCCGCCCGGCGTCCGGCTGACCGAGCTCGGCATCCGCCAGGTCGACCGGGAGGTGGTGGAGGCCGCGCAGGCCTTCGGCGCCCGGCCCGGACAGGTGCTGCGGGAGATCCAGCTGCCGCTCGCGCTGCCGTCGATCATGGCCGGCGTCAACCAGGTGATCATGCTGGCGCTGTCCATGGTCGTCACCGCCGGCCTGCTCGGCGCCGCCGGGCTCGGTGCGGTGGTGGTGCGGGCGGTGACCCAGCTCGACGTCGGTTCCGGGTTCGAGGGCGGGCTCGCCGTGGTCCTGCTGGCGGTCTTCCTCGACCGGTTGACGGCGGCCTTCGGCCACCCCACGGCCCTGTCGCGCCTGCTGCGGGCCCGCGGGCGCCGTGTCGCGCTCGGCCGGACGACCGGACCCGCCGAGCGGGAACCGGCCGCGGTCGCCGCGCGGGAGCCCGCGTGACGGCGTCGAGCCCCGGTCCCGGCTGAGACGGCGGCGGAGCGCAGGTCACCGAGCAGGTCGTCCGCACCGGCACCCCCTGGGCTGCGCCCCGGCGGCGGTGTGTATGGTGGTGTCACCGACGCGGGGTGGAGCAGCTCGGTAGCTCGCTGGGCTCATAACCCAGAGGTCACAGGTTCGAATCCTGTCCCCGCTACTGGCACACGAAGGGCCCGGTCACCACGGTGACCGGGCCCTTCGTCGTCGGGATGCCGGTTTGCCGCGAGGTGTTGTGCGTCACCGGCCGGCTCCCTAGCGTCGCGGTCACCCGACGCTCCACTCCAGGAGGGCACCCCGTGACCGTTGAGGCCACCTCTTCCGCACCCGTCGACCTGGACGCGCTGGACCTCTCGGACCGGGACTGGTGGGCCGGCCCGCCGTCGGTGCGGTACGCGACCTTCGCGGCACTGCGCAGGGAGCGACCCTTCGCGTTCTTCGCCGAGCCGGAGCTCCCGGGGATCCCGGTCGGACCCGGCTACCGGGCCGTCACCCGCTACGCCGACCTCGAGGCGATCAGCTCTCAGCCGGCGCTCTTCTGCTCGGGCCGCGGCGCGGTGTCCATCCCCGACATCCCGGCCGACCTCAACGAGTTCTACGGCTCGCTCATCAGCATGGACGACCCCCGGCACGCCAAGATCCGGCGCATCGTGTCCAAGGCGTTCACGCCCCGCATGCTGGAGCAGTTGCTGGACCAGGTGCGCGCGGTCGTCGACGACGTCCTGATCCGGGCCCGCCGGACCGCGGAGGCGCAGGGCGGCGCGATCGACGTCGTGGCCGACATCGCCGCACCCATACCGCTGCGGGTCATCTGCGACATGATGGGCGTCCCGGAGGAGGCTCGGGCGACGGTCCTCGCCCAGTCCAACGTCATCCTCTCCGGCGGGGACCCCGAGCTCATCGAGGACGAGAACGACCCGGTCAGCGCCTTCCTGCTGGCCGGGATGGAGCTCGCCGGGCTCATGGAGCGGCTGGCGGCCGAGCGGCTGGAGCACCCCCGGGCGGACCTCACCACCGCGCTGGTCACCACCGAGGTGGACGGCGAGCGGCTCTCCCACCAGGAGATCGCCTCGTTCTTCATCCTGCTGCTGGTCGCCGGCAACGAGACCACCCGGAACGCCATCTCCCAGGGCGTGCTCGCGCTGCACGAGCACCCCGACCAGCGGGCGAGGTGGGCGGCCGACCCGGGGCTGGACCGCACGGCCGTCGAGGAGGTGGTGCGCTGGACCAGCCCGGTCACCTGGATGCGGCGCACCGCCACCCGGGACGGCGAGGTGAACGGCCACCGGTTCCGGGCCGGTGACAAGTTCCTGCTCCTCTACGCCGCCGCCAACCGGGACCCCGCCGTGTTCCGGGACCCGGAGGTCCTCGACCTGGCCCGCGACCCGAACCCGCACGTCGGGTTCGGGTCGAAGGGACCGCACTTCTGCCTGGGGGCGCACCTGGCCCGGCGGGAGCTGGCGGTCACCTTCCGGGCGCTGCTCGACCAGTTGCCCGACCTCGACGTCACCGGCGAGCCGGACCGACTGCGGTCGTCCTTCGTCAACGGCCTCAAGCGGCTGCCGGCCCGGCTGGGCGGGGTGCGCTGATGCGCGTGGAGGCCGACAGCGAGCTCTGCATCGGATCGGGCGCCTGCGAGGTCCTGGCGCCGGACGTCTTCGAGGTGGGGGAGGACGGCGTCGTCCGGGTGCTGCGGCCCCGGCCCGGACAGGCCGACGAGGACGCCGTCCGGGACGCCGTCGCCCAGTGCCCGACCGGGGCGCTGGGCCTCACCGACTGATGGAAGGACCCCCTGCCCCCCACCGCTCGTAGAAGGACCCCGTCCTCCCCACCCCTCGCGAGCTCGGGGCGTGGGCCCCGGGACGGGGCCGGGGACCCTGCACGTGGGCCGTCAGGGCTCGGGGCGGTGCCCTGGACGGGGCCGAGGAGAATGTGCCGGCATGGAGCTCACCGTCACCGACGTCCCCGAGGCCGGCCGCTACGAGGCCCGCGCCGCCGACCGCGTGCTGGGCCTGGCTGCCTACCAGCGCCACGGCGACCGGGTGGTGTTCACCCACACCGAGGTCGACCCCGACACCGAGGGCAGCGGCGTGGGCAGCACGCTGGTCCGCGGCGCGCTGGACGACGTCCGGGCGCACGGCCTGCGGGTGGTGCCGCGCTGCTCGTTCGTCCGCGCCTGGATCGACCGGCACCCCGACTACGCCGACCTGGTCGACGCCTCCTGAAGGACGACCCGGCCCCCGCGCAGGGTCCCGCCGCGAGCTCGCGAGGGGCAAGGGGGTCCTCCGTCAGAGGACGTGGTGGCCGTACATCTCGCCGAGCGGGTCGGCGATGAGCTCGATGCGCGCGCCGTCGGGGTCGCGGAAGTAGACCGAGACGCCGCTGTGCACCTCGTGCGGGACACCGGCGTCGGTGAGCCGCCGCACCAGCTCCTGCCAGCGGTCCGGGTCGACGCTGATGGCCATGTGGTGCAGGCCGCCGAGCACCTCGGCGTAGGGGCCGACGTCCAGGCCGGGGAAGTCGAAGAACGCGACCAGGTTGCCGTTGCCGATGTCGAAGAAGAAGTGCGACGAGCCCGGGTAGTCGCGGTTCTCGATCAGCTCGGTCAGGGGGAAGCCCAGCACGTCCTGGTAGAAGCGGACCGTCCGCTCGACGTCGCTGCTGATCAGCGCGGTGTGGTGCAGGCCGCGGGCGGTGGACGCCGGCCGCTCGCCCGGGGGCTTGAGGTGGGCCTCCCGGATCCGGGTGCGCGCCTGCTCGATGGCGGTCAGGTCGAGATCGCCGGCGGTCTCGCTCACGGGTCCTCCTCGGGGTCGGACGACGGTCGGGACGACCGATGCGACCAGGATCTCGTTCCCCCGACAGGTCCCGGTCACCCGTCGGTGCGAGGCTGGCGGCCATGCGTGTCCTGCTCGCCGGGTGGTTCTCCTTCGACGAGGTGATCGCCACCGTCGGCGACGAACTGGGCGCCGATGTGGTGGCCCGGTGGCTCGCCGACCTGGGCATCGACCACGACGTCGCCTGGGCGCCCTACCTCGAGCGGGGCGTCGACTGGCGGGACGTCGACCCGGACGCCTACACCCACCTGGTGTTCGTCAGCGGCCCGCTGGCCGACCGGCCGCTGCTGCGGGAGCTCACCGGCACCTTCGCCGGCGCGCAGCGCTGGGCGGTGAACGTGTCGGTGGTTCAGGAGTCCGCCCGGGCCCTGTTCGACCGGGTGTGGGAGCGCGACGCGCCCGGTCTGGCCCGCCCCGACCTCGCCGTCGAGGGCCCGGAGCCGGAGGTGCCGGTGGTCGCGGTGGCGTTCACGCCGGTGCAGGGCGAGTACGGGGAGCGCAGCCAGTCCGAGCGGGTCCGCGACGCCATCGAGGAGTGGCTCGCCGACCGCGCGCTGCCCTGGCTCGAACTCGACATGGACCTCTACGAGAAGCCGCACGCCCGCCGTCCGGCCCAGGTCGAGGCGCTGGTGCGCCGGGCCGACGTCGTGGTGAGCATGCGGCTGCACGCGCTCGTGCTCGGTCTCAAGCACGGCCGGCCGGTCGTGGCCTGCGACCCGATCGCCGGCGGGGCCAAGGTCACCCGCCAGGCCGCGGCACTGGACTGGCCGCTCGTCGTCCCCGCCGAGGAGGTCAGCGCCGAGGCGCTCGACGCCGCCCTGGCGCGCTGCCTGTCCGGCGAGCTGGCCGAGCGGGTGCGCGTGGCGGGAGAGCGGGGCCGGGTGGGCAACGCCCGCGCGCGGGCCTGGTTCGAGCAGCAGTTCGCCCGCCCGGGGACGCCGGTGGGGGACCGCCCGACTCCCGTGGCCGCCGAGGAGGACCGGTGATCGAGCTGCGCACGCCCGGCGAGCTGGACGCCATGCGCGCCGCGGGAGCCGTCGTGGCCGACATGCTGGCCGCCGTCCGCGCCGCCGCGGCTCCGGGGGTCCGGCTCACCCGGCTGGACGAGGTGGCCCGCGCCGTCCTCGCCGACGCCGGCGCGTCCTCGCCGTTCCTCGGCTATGCGCCGCTGGCCACCACACCGCCGTTCCCGGGCGTCGTCTGCCTGTCGGTCAACGACGTCGCGCTGCACGGCATCCCGACCCCGCAGGAGCTCGAGGACGGCGACCTGCTCAGCGTCGACGCCGGCGCCACGCTCGACGGCTGGGTGGGCGATGCGGCGATCACCTTCCCGGTGGGCACGGCCCGGTCCGACGACCTCGAGCTGGTCGCGACCACCGAGCGTGCCCTGGCGGCCGGGATCGCCGCGGCCGTCGTCGGCAACCGCGTCGGCGACATCTCGGCGGCGATCGGTGCCGTGGGCCGGGCCGGCGGGTGCGGGATCAACACCGACCAGGGCGGCCACGGCGTGGGCCGCTCGATGCACGAGCCGCCGTCCGTCCCGAACGAGGGCCGCCCCGGCCGCGGGCTGCCGCTGCGCCCCGGCCTGGTGATCGCGATCGAGCCCTGGTTCCTCGCCGGCGGCAGCGACGACTACCGGGTCGCCGCCGACGGCTGGACGCTCTACAGCGCCGACGGCAGCCGCGCGGCGCACGTCGAGCACACCGTGGCGGTCACCGAGGACGGCCCGCGCATCCTGACCGCTCCGCGCTGACGGCACCTCCCGCGCCGGCCACCGGTCGCGCCGAGTGGGCCCCCGCAGGGGTCCGCGCAGGCGCGACGCAGCGGCTCAGCAGCGGCCGGGGGCGGCACCTGAGGGCGGTGTGACCCGGAGGGTCACGGTGTGAGGGCCTGGTCGAGGTCGGCGACCAGGTCCTCGACGTCCTCGATGCCGACCGACAGCCGCACCAGGTCGGCCGGCACCTCGAGGGGCGAGCCGGCCGCACTGGCGTGGGTCATCCGCGCCGGGTGCTCGATCAGCGACTCCACCCCGCCCAGGGACTCGGCGAGGGTGAACACCTGCGTCCGCTCGCACACCCGCAGCGCGGCGTCCTCGCCGCCGGCGAGCCGGAACGAGAGCATCCCGCCGAAGCCGGACATCTGCTTGGCGGCGATGTCGTGCCCGGGGTGGTCCGGCAGGCCCGGGTAGCGCACCGACGCGACGGCCGGGTGGCCGAGCAGGAAGTCGGCGACCCGGGCGGCGTTGGCCTGGTGCCGGTCCATCCGGACGCCGAGGGTCTTGATGCCGCGCAGCACGAGCCAGTCGGACAGCGGGCCGGAGACCGCGCCCATCGCGTTCTGGTGGAACGCCAGTTGCTCGGCGAGCCCGGTGTCGTCCCCGGACGCGCCCCCTCCGACGATCAAGGCGCCGCCGACGACGTCGGAGTGCCCGCCCAGGTACTTCGTGGTCGAGTGGACGACGACGTCGGCGCCCAGCGTCAGCGGCTGCTGCAGGTAGGGCGAGGCGAAGGTGTTGTCGACGACCAGCAGCGCCCCGCTGTCGTGCGCGACCTCGGCGAGCAGTGCGATGTCGGCGATGTTGAGCAGCGGGTTCGTCGGCGTCTCGCACCAGATCACCCGCGTGCCGGGCCGGATCGCCGCCCGCAGCGCGTCGACGTCGTTGAGGTCGGCCGGCGTGTGCTCGACACCCCAGCGTGACGCGACCCGGGAGATGAGCCGGAAGGTGCCGCCGTAGGCGTCCCCGCCGAGGACGACGTGGCTGCCGGGCTCGCAGACCGTCCGCAGCAGGGTGTCCTCGGCGGCCAGGCCGGAGGCGAAGGCCAGCCCGGTGCGGCCCTGCTCGAGGGCGGCCAGCGCCTCCTGCAGGGCCGTCCGGGTGGGGTTGGCGCTGCGGGCGTACTCGTAGCCGCCGCGCAACCCGCCGACGCCGTCCTGCTTGAAGGTGGTCGCCAGGTGCAGCGGGACGACGACGTCGCCGGTGGCCGGGTCCGGGTCCTGCCCGGCGTGGATGGCGCGGGTGTTGAAACCGGGGACCTCGCCCATGGCTCGACTCCGCCCTCGTTCCGCTCCTCGCTCGCCGGCGCTCGCTGCGATGCGCGCTCGGGCGTCGTCTCCGCGGTTCATGCCCCGACCGTAGGAGCCAGCCCCGCGAGGTGCCCGAGCACGTCCTGCCGGGTCACGACGCCGGCCGGTTTGCCCTCCTCGTGCACCAGCAGCGCGTCCGCCGTCCCGAGGGCCGAGACCGCGGCGCTGACCGGCTCGCCGGAGCCGATGATCGGCAGGGGCGGGGACATGTGCCGCTCCACCCGGTCGGAGAGGTTCGCCCGCCCGGCGAAGAGGGCGTCGAGCAGCGTCTTCTCCTCCACCGACCCCACGACCTCGCCGGCGGTCACCGGGGGCTCGGCGCGCACCACCGGCAGCTGGCTGACGCCGTACTCGCGGAGGATGTCGATGGCCTCGCGCACCGTCTCGTTCGGGTGGGTGTGCACCAGCTCCGGCGTCGCTCCGCCCTTCCCGGCGAGCAGTTCACCGACGGTGCCCTGGGTGGCCTGCTCGAGGAAGCCGTAGTCGGCCATCCAGTCGTCGTTGTAGATCTTCCCGAGGTAGCCGCGCCCGCCGTCGGGCAGGAGCACCACCACGACGTCGTCCTCCGTCAGGCCCTCGGCGGCGCGCAGCGCGGCGACCACGGCCATCCCGCAGGAGCCGCCGACCAGCAGGCCCTCCTCGCGGGCCAGCCGGCGGGTCATGGCGAAGGAGTCCCCGTCGCTCACGGCGATGATCTCGTCGGCGATCGTGCGGTCGTAGGCGTCGGGCCAGAAGTCCTCGCCCACGCCCTCGACCAGGTAGGGCCGCCCGGTGCCGCCGGAGTAGACCGAACCCTCGGGGTCGGCACCGACCACGCGCACCCGCCCGCCGGAGGCCTCCTTGAGGTAGCGGCCGGTGCCGCTGATCGTGCCCCCGGTGCCCACACCGGTGACGAAGCAGGTGACCCGCCCCTCGGTCTGCTCCCAGATCTCCGGCCCGGTGGTCTCGTAGTGCGACCGCGGGTTGGCCGGGTTGGCGTACTGGTCGGGCTTCCAGCCGCCGGGGATCTCGCGGGCGAGCCGGTCGGAGACCGAGTAGTAGGAGCGCGGGTCGGCCGGGTCGACGGCGGTCGGGCAGACGTGCACCTCGGCGCCGTAGGCCTTGAGCACGTCGACCTTCTCCTTGCCCACCTTGTCGGGGCAGACGAAGACGCAGCGGTAGCCGCGCTGCTGGGCGACCAGCGCCAGTCCGATGCCGGTGTTGCCGCTGGTCGGTTCGACGATCGTCCCGCCCGGCCGCAGCGCGCCGCTGGCCTCGGCCTCGTCGACCATCCGCACGGCGATGCGGTCCTTCACCGAGCCGCCGGGGTTGAGGTACTCCACCTTGGCCAGCACCAGGGGCGCGTCCGGCCCCAGGCCGCGGGTCACGGACGTCAGCCGGACCAGCGGGGTGTGCCCGACCAGTTCGATGACGTTCTCGGCGTACTGCACGGCAGGCCCTCCTCGGCGGTCGGCCGCTCGCCGTCCGTCACGACCATCCCACCAGACCGGCGGCGGCCCCGCCGGGTGTTGTCGGCCCTCCCGGCCCGACGGGACCATGAGGTGTGATCGAGACCTTGCCCTCCGTACCGCTCGACGGTGCCCCCGGCATGCCCCTGCTCGGGTTCGGCACCTGGCTGATGAACGGCTCCGAGTGCTACGAGGCCGTCCGCACCGCCCTGGACGCCGGCTACCGGCACCTCGACACCGCGGCGATCTACCGCAACGAGGCCGAGGTCGGGCGGGCGCTGCGCGACTCCGGCGTCGACCGCGAGGACGTCTTCGTGACGACCAAGCTGCCGCCGCCACGGGCCGACCAGGCCGACCAGGTGCTGGCGGGGTCCCTCGACGCGCTCGGCGTCGACGCGGTCGACCTGTGGCTCGTCCACTGGCCGCCGGGCGGTGCCAGGCCGGACGTCTGGGAGCGCTTCGTCGCTGCACGCGAGGCCGGCCGGGCGCGGGCGATCGGCGTGAGCAACTACTCGCTGCAGCAGGTCGACGAGCTGACCGGGGCGACCGGCGTGACGCCGCAGGTCAACCAGATCAGCTGGGCGCCGTCGCGGTACGACCCGGCCGTCGAGGCCGGGCACCGGGAACGCGGCGTCGTCCTGGAGGGCTACAGCCCCTTCAAGAACACCGACCTCGGCGACCCGGTGCTGCGCGAGGTCGCCGACGCGCACGGCGTCACCCCGGCGCAGGTCGTGCTGCGCTGGCACGTGGACCACGGCGTCGTCGTCATCCCCAAGTCGGCCACGCCGGAGCGGATCCGGGCCAACCTGGCGATCGGCGGGTTCTCGCTCTCCGACGACGAGGTCGCCCGCATCGACGGCCTGGCGCAGGTCTGAACGCGGCGGTGGAGGGCGCCGGTGACACGCCGTCCGCCTTGCCGCGGGGCTCCCGGTACCCGACGCTGACTCGATGAGCCGGTTCCCGGACGACGTCCTCCTCCGAGGCACCAGGGGGGTGTCGAGGTGACCGCGGTCGACGACTCGGTCTTCGAGGGCTCCTTCTGGCGCGACCCCTATCCCGCCTACGAGCGGCTGCGCGCGCAGGCCCCGGTGCGCGAGGTGGCGCTGCCCCGCGGCGGCACCACGTGGTTGATCACCCGGTACGACGACGTGCGCGCGGCCTTCACCGACCCCCGCCTGGTCAAGGACCACCGCGCGACCCTGCCGCCGGAGGTCCGGGAGCACGCCCCGCGCCTGCCGGGCCCCTTCGGCTCGATGATGATCCTGCTCGACCCGCCGGACCACACCCGGCTGCGCCGGCTGGTCTCCCGCGCCTTCACCGCGCGCCGCACCGCCGAGCTGCGGCCGCGCATCGAGACACTGGCCGCCGGCCTGCTCGACGCGTTGCCCGCGACCGAGCCGGTCGACCTGCTGGCCACCTACGCGGTGCCGCTGCCCATGGCCGTCATCTGCGAGCTCCTCGGGGTGCCCGACACCGACCGCGACGCCTTCGGCACCTGGTCGCGGGCGCTGGTCGACGACCACGACGACGTCGACCAGCAGCAGGCCACCGCGGGGCTGGCGGACTACCTGTACGCCCTGGTCGAGACCAAGCGGCGAGCCCCGGACGGTGCCCTGATCTCGGCCCTGGTCGAGGTCTCGGAGGCCGGTGACCAGCTCAGCACCGAGGAGGTCGTCGCGATGGGCGTGCTGCTGCTCATCGCCGGCCACGAGACCACGGCCAACCTCATCGGCAACGCGGTGCTCGGCGTGGCCACCGACGCCGCGTTGCGCGCGCACCTGCTCGGCGACCCGGAGCGGATCCCCGCGGCGGTCGAGGAGTTCCTGCGCTGGGACGGCCCGGTGCACAACGCCCCCCTGCGCTTCGCCGCCGAGGACGTCGAGTACTCGGGCACCACCATCCCCGCGGGGTCGGTGGTCACGCTCTCCGTGGGCGCGGCCAACCGCGACCCGGGACGCTTCGACCGGCCCGAGCTGCTCGACCCCGACCGCGAGACCGGGGGGCACCTGGCCTTCGGTCACGGGATCCACTTCTGCCTGGGCGCCCCCCTGGCGCGTCTCGAGGGGGAGGTGGCCCTGCGGTCGCTGCTCGACCGGTTCCCCGACCTCCGCCTGGCCGCGCCGCCGGAGGATCTGCGCCACCGGCGCAGCGTCATCGTCCACGCCCTGGAGCAGCTGCCGGTGGTCCTGCAACCCGCGGCCGCGCGGAGTGCCTCCGGGTAGGCGGGCGGTGGCGGGTCCGCTGGGGGCGGGACGAGGATGCGTGGGTGACCTCTCCCTCTCCCGTCGGTACCCGCACGCTCGGCCGCGACGGCCTGGTCGTCTCCGACCTCGGCCTCGGCTGCATGGGCATGAGCCAGATGTACGGCGCGGCCGACCGCGACGAGTCGATCGCGACCGTGCACCGCGCCCTCGACCTCGGCGTGACCTTCCTCGACACCTCCGACGTCTACGGCGACGGGCACAACGAGGAGCTGGTCGGGGAGGCGATCACCGGACGGCGCGACGAGGTGCAGCTGGCCACCAAGTTCTCCCTGTCGCGCAACGACCGCGGCGGCATGGACATCGACGGCCGCCCGGAGAACGTGCGGGCCCGCGCCGAGGCCAGCCTGCGCCGGCTCCGGGTCGACGTCATCGACCTCTACTACCAGCACCGGGTCGACCCGAAGGTGCCGATCGAGGACACCGTCGGTGCCATGGTCGAGCTCGTGCGGCAGGGCAAGGTCCGCCACCTCGGGCTGTCCGAGGCGTCGGCCGCCTCCATCCGCCGCGCCGCCGCCGTCCACCCGATCGCCGCGCTGCAGAGCGAGTGGTCGCTGTGGACCCGCGACCTCGAGGCGGAGGTGCTCGGCGTGGCCCGCGAGCACGGCATCGGCATCGTCCCGTTCAGCCCGCTGGGGCGCGGGTTCCTCACCGGCGCGATCCGCAGCCCGGAGGACTTCGCCGAGGACGACTGGCGCCGCGGCCACCCGCGCTTCACCGGCGAGGCCTTCGCGGCCAACCTCCGGCTGGTGGACGCGGTCCGGGCGCTGGCCGAGGAGAAGGGCTGCACGCCCGGCCAGCTGGCGCTGGCCTGGGTCCTCGCGCAGGGGGACGATGTCGTGCCGATCCCCGGCACCAAGCGGCGCAGCTACCTGGAGGAGAACGTCGCGGCCGCCGCCGTCGAGCTCTCGGACGGCGACCTCGCGCGGCTCGGCGACATCGCGCCGCCGGGGGTGGCCCAGGGCGGGCGCTACGTCGACAGCTCCTACGCGTACGGCGACAGCCCGGAGCGCGCGGCGTGACCGTGCCGGCGACGAGGCTGCGGGTGCCCGGGGCCGACGGCGTCGAGGTCGCCGTGCACCGGTGGGGCGCCCCCGGCGACCTGCCGCCGGTGTACCTCCAGCACGGCTTCGTGGCGGACACCCGGCTCAACTGGGTCGGCACCGGGACCGTCGGCGTCCTCCTGTCGGCCGGGCGGGAGGTCGTCGGTGTCGACGCCCGCGGGCACGGGAGGTCGGACAAGCCGCACGACCCCGCCGCGTACGGGGAGCGCCGGATGGCCGACGACCTGCGGCGGGTGGCCGATGCACTCGGCCACGACTCCTTTGACCTGGCGGGCTACTCGATGGGCGCGACGGTCGCGATGCTGACCGCGTCCACCGACCGGAGGGTGCGCCGGCTGGTCGTCGGGGGTGCCGGCGCCCCGTTCGTCGAACCCGGCGGTGCCGAGCGCCACTCCGTCCTGATGGCCGGGCTGGCTGCCGCGCTGGAGGCGGCCGACGTCGCCGACGTGCGAGATCCCGCCACCGTCGTCTTCCGCCGGCTGGCCGACGCCCTCGACGCCGACCGGCGTGCCCTGGCCGCGCACGCCCGTGCGGTACACGCCCGTGACGCCGACCTGGCCGCCATCACCGCGCCCACGCTCGTCCTCGCCGGCGACGCCGACCCGCTGGCGGTCCGCCCCGAGGCGCTCGCCGCTGCCATCCCGGGTGCCCGGGTGGCCGTCGTCCCCGGCGACCACTCGACCGCCCTCCGGACGCCGGCCTTCGCCGCGGCGCTGGTCGGCTTCCTCGGGGAGGCATCGTGACCGACCCGACCTGCGGGGTGGCGCACGGAGCCCCGGCGCCGGAGGTCACCGGGCGGGTGCTCGTCGCCGTCTTCGCCTCGCCGGTGGCCGAGGTGCTGCTGCGCTGGGCTCCCGAGCTGGGCTTCCGCACGCTGTTGCTCGACCCCGATCCCGCCCGGGGCGCGGGCCTGGCCGGCTTCGCCGACCTCACCCGGCACCTCGACGGCACGGACCCCTCGGACGCCGACGTCGTGGTCACCGACCACCACCGCCCCGAGCTCGGCGAGGTGCTGCGCGACGCGCTGGCCTGCCAGGTCCGCTGGGTCGGCGTGATGGGCAACCCGCGTCACGAGGGCCCGCACGTGGCGGCGCTGGCCGCGCTCGGCGTCCCGCCCGAGGAGGTGGCGCGGGTGCACCGGCCGATCGGGCTGGACATCGGCTCGCGGACCCCGGCCGAGATCGCGCTGAGCACGCTGGCCGGGCTCGTGGCCGACCGCAACGGCCGCAGCGGCGGGCCCGCGCACCGCCCGACGTGAGCGAGCTCGCGAGCTCGTGCAGCGGCACGGCACCCTCGGGCACGGGCTCGTCGAGCGTCGGCGAGGAGAACACGTGACCGACGTCCTGCTGGGTGCCGACGTCGGCACCAGCGGGCTGAAGCTGCTCGCGGTCGACCCCTCCGGTGCGGTGGTGGCCGAGGCGGAGTCCGGCTACGAGGTCGACCGGCCACGGCCGGGTCGGGCGCAGACCGACCCGGCCGTGTGGCGGGCGGCCCTCGACGACGCGCTGGCGCGGGTGGCGCCGGCGCTGACCGGCCGACGGGTCGCCGGGCTGGGCCTGTCCGGGCAGATGCACGGCACCGTGCTCGTCGACGCCGCCGGCACCCCGGTGGCGCCCGCCGTGCTCTGGCCGGACGGCCGGGCCGCCGCCGAGGTGGACCGCTGGCGGTCCCTGCCGGCCGCCGTCCGCGCCGCGCTGGCCAACCCGTTGGTGCCGGGGATGACCGGCCCCGTGCTGGCCTGGCTGGCCGCGCACGAGCCCGGGCTGCTCCGGCGGGCGAGCGCGGTGCTGCTGCCCAAGGACGCGCTGCGCGCCTCGCTCGTGCCGGACGCCGACCCGCGGGTCACCGACCGCAGCGACGCCTCGGCCACGCTGCTGTGGGACGTCGTCGCCGACGGCTGGTCGCCCGAGGCCACCGCGGCCGCCGGCATCGACCCGGAGCTGCTGCCGCGGGTGCGCCCGTCGGCGGAGGTCGTGGGCGCCGCCGTCCTGCCGGTGGGCGAGGTGCCCGTGGTCGTCGGCGGCGGGGACACCCCGCTGGCCCTGCTCGCCGCGGGCACGCGCGCCGGCCGGCAGGTCAACCTGGGCACCGGCGCCCAGGTGTTGCTCCCCGGGTGGACACCGGCGCCCGCCGACGACCCGCCGGTGCACGGCTACGCCGACGTCGAGGGCGGCTGGTACGCGATGGCCGCGCTGCAGAACGGCGGCCTCGCGTGGACGTGGGTGTGCGGGGTGCTCGGCCTGGCGCCCGCCGAGCTGTTCGAGGTCGCGGCATCGGTCCCGCCCGGCGCCGGGGGAGTGGTCTTCCGCCCGTTCCTCACCGGTGAGCGCGGTGGGGTGGCGGGCCCGGCCGACCGCGGCGGGTGGACGGGGCTGACCGCCGGCACGACCCGCGCCGAGCTGGCCCGAGCCGCGGTCGAGGGCGTCGTGTTCGCGGTGGCGGCTGCCGCGGGGCTGCTCGGCGGGGAGGGGCCGGTCGTCCTCACCGGCGGGGGCGGCCGGCCGGTCGTCGTCCAGCAGCTGCTCGCCGACGTCCTCTCCGTCCCCGTGCGGTACCTGCCGATCCGCAGCGCCTCGGCGGTCGGCGCGGCGCTGCTCGCCGCCCGCGGCACCGGCGCCGAGCTCGCAACGGGCCGGCAGCCGGGGCGGGCGGTGGAGCCCCGGCCGGAACCGGGGGTGGCGGACGCGCTCGACCGGTGGCGTGCGGAACGGGGGACGCGGGTGCCGCGTTGATCCGCACAGGCGGGCGGAACGGCCGCCCGGACGACGCGGAGGAGGACCGGGGATGGCGTCGCTGTTCAGCAAGCTCACCCAGTTCGCGAACACGCCCAAGGGCCGTCAGGTCATCGCGCAGGCCACCGAGAAGGCCCAGCAGCTGGCCAAGGACCCGAAGACCCGGGCGAGGATCGACGACGCCCGCCGTCGCTTCCAGGGCGGGCGGGGCACCGGCCGCTGAGGGAGGACCCCGTCCTCCTCAACCTCGCAGGCGCGGGGTGGGACCGTGACGGGGACGGGCCTCAGGCGGCGGGCTTGGGCTGGCGCAGCAGGCCCAGGGCGGCGTCGTGGAGCAGGCCGTTGGTGGCCAGCGCGCTGCCACCGGCCGGGCCGGGGACGCCGGAGAGGTCGGTGAACGCGCCGCCGGCCTCCCGCACGATGACGTCGAGGGCGGCCAGGTCCCACACCGAGACCTCCGGCTCGCAGGCGACGTCCACCGCGCCCTCGGCCAGCAGCACGTAGCTCCAGAAGTCGCCGTAGGCGCGGGTGCGCCACACCGACCGGGTCAGGTCGAGGAAGCCGCCGAGCAGCCCGCGCTCCTCCCAACCGGACAGGCTGGAGTAGGACAGGCTCGCGTCGTCCAGCCGGCCGACCCCCGACACCGTGCAGCGGGCCGCCGACTCCAGTCGACGGCCGGTCCAGGCGCCGACGCCCTTGGCCGCCCACCACCGGCGGTTCAGCGCCGGCGCGGAGACCAGGCCGACGACCGGCTCGTCACCGTCGAACAGCGCGATGAGCGTGGCCCACACGGGCACGCCCCGCACGAAGTTCTTCGTCCCATCGATCGGGTCGAGCACCCACCGCCGCGGACCGCGGCCGGTCATGCCCATCTCCTCGCCGAGCACCGCGTCGCGGGTCCGCGCGCGGGCGAGGGTGATGCGCAGCTGCTCCTCGACGGCGCGGTCGGCGTCGGTGACCGGCGTGAGGTCCGGCTTGGTGTCGATCTGCAGGTCCAGCGCGCGGAAGCGGTCCAGGCTGATCGAGTCCGCCTGGTCGGCCAGCACGTGCGCCAGGTGCATGTCCCCCGTGTAGTCCCGGCCCGGTGTCATGGGCACCGAACCTAGCGGCGCTCAGTCGAAGACCGCGGCACTGACCCCGCTGGGCCCCTCGTACTCCCGGTCCTCGATCTTCTGCAGCGCGTCGAGCACGTCCTGGTCGCCGCCCTTGGCGTGCTCGAGGATCTGCTCCTTCGTGGCCGGGTAGTCCATGCCCTTGAGGGCCTTCTGGATGTCGATCGGGCTCACCATGTCCCCGGGCTACCCCCGACCGGCGCGGCCGATGCGCCGATACCGTCGGGGACGTGCACGCCGCGACGATCGCCGGGCTGCTGGCCGACCCGACCCGGCTCAAGGTCGTCGCCGCGCTCGCCCTGGGGGCCGGCACGCTCGAGGAGGTCGCCGAGGCCACCGGGCTGCCCCTCAAGGACGTCGCACTGGCCGCGCGCCGGCTGGGCCGGGCCGGTCTCGTCCGCCGTGACCGGCACGAGCTCGAGCTGCTGACCGAGCTCTTCGGCGCCGCGGCGCGCGCCGCCGCCGAGGCGGCCCCGCCGCCCGAGCCGCTGTCCGAGGACCCCGCCGAGGACGCCGTCCTCTCCGCCTTCCTCCGCGACGGCCGCCTGGTCTCCATCCCGGCGCAGCAGAGCAAGCGGCGGATCGTGCTCGAGCACCTGGTCCGCGTCTTCGACGTCGGCGTCCGCTATCCCGAGCGTGAGGTGAACGCGCTGCTCGCGGTGTGGCACCCCGACACCGCCGCGCTCCGCCGCTACCTGGTCGACGAGGGCCTGCTCACCCGCGAGGCCGGTCTCTACTGGCGCAGCGGCGGCTGGGTCGACGTGTAGGGGCCCAGTCCCTCGACGATCATGGCGCCGGGACCACCGGTGGAGCCGGGAAAGTGGTCGCGGCGCCATGATCGCGGCGCGCAGACTCGGCGGATGCCCGACGCCGACGCCTTCCGCGCCCTCGCCCGGTCCTCGCCGGAGCGCTGGACGAAGCTGCGCTTCACCGAGCGCCGACGGCGGGACCGGACCTGGTCGGAGCCGGTGCGCGCGTGGCTGCGCCGACCGGACCGCATGCGCGTCGAGGACGCCGCCGGACGGCTGCTCGACGTCGTCATCGGGACCGACGGGGACGACGACCCGATGTGGCAGGACTACCGCTGGGTGGCGGAACTGCAGCCCGTCGAGCTCGCCGACGGGCGCGACCCGGCCACCGGACGGTCCGCTGATCCGGCGCTGGAGGTCAACTCCCTGCGCGAGGTCGAGCACGCCGGGCGGCCCGCGTGGGAGGCGCTGGTCGTGCCGACGGCGGACTACGAACCGCGCTGCGGGTGCTGCCCGCTGCTGCGCAGCCGCCGGATCGACGAGCTCGAGTGGGGCAGCGTCCCCGACGGCGTCGAGTACCCGGGTGCGCACCTGGTGCGGCTCGACGTGCAGACCGGCGTCTGCGTGTGGGCCGAGGTGCTGGACGGCACGTACGCCGGCGACACGCACGACCTGCGGATCGAGGCGGTCGACGAGCCGATGCCCGACGCGCTCTTCGTCGACCGCCGGGCGGGGTGCCGAGGCTGACCGCGCCGAGATGCGGACGACGGCCGTCGCGACACGGCCGGAGACAGCCGCCGTCCGCATCTCGTCGACCGAGGCGCCGGGGCCCCGGCCGGGACGGCGTCAGCCGACCCGGACGGTGCCGTCGGCGTCGACCGACCACCCCGGGTTGTGACCGACCTCCCAGACGACGCCGTTCGGGTCGGCCACCAGCGCGTGGAAGACCCCGCCGAATGCGCCTTCCTCCGGCGGCGTGAGCACCGTGCCGCCGGCCGCCGCCATCGCGTCGACCAGTGCCCCGACGGCGTCCCGGTCGGCCACGTTGTGCGCCAGCGTCACGCCGGAGACTTCCGGCCGCGCGGGACCGCGGCCCAGGTCCTGGGCGAACTTCCCCGCCTCGAAGAAGGCGAGCACGGCGCCCGGCGCGACCTGGAAGAACACGATCTCGCCGGGGACGTCGAGCAGCGGCCGCCAGCCCAGGCCCTCGACGTAGAACCGGCGGGCGGCGTCGAGGTCGGCGGTGGCCAGGGTGGTGAAGTGCACCTGTTGATCCACGGGGTTTCCTCGTCGGTGGGAGCGAGCCCGCCCGGGCGGCAGACTCGGGGGATGGGCGTGTACCGGGAGCTGCGCGGGCCTCGCACGGGCACGGTGCTCTGGCGGGTCCGCGCTGAGCCGGGTCACCGGGTCCTCCCCGACGGCGCCCTGGACCTGCTGTGGTGGCGCGGGCGGCTCGCCGTCGCGGGCCCGGACACCTCGGCCGTGCTGATCGAGGCGCAGCCCGGCGAGGTGATCACCGGGCTGCGGTTCCCAGCGGGCACGGCGGCCGAGCTGCTCGGCGTGTCCGCGGGCGAGCTCGTCGACACCCGCGTCGACCTCACCGACCTCGTCGGGACCCGCGGTACCGGGCCCGTGCGCCGCACCGACGGGCCCGAGGAGCTGCTCGAGCAGGTCTACGTCGCACTCTGGCGGCATGCGGACCCGGACCGTGCCGTGCTGCGCCTGGTCGCCGCGCTGGACCGGCAGCTGTCGGTGGGCACACCGGTGGCGGCCGTGGCCGCCGGGCTGGGCATCCCCGTGCGGTCCCTGTACCGGGCGAGCGTGCGGGCCTTCGGGTACGGGCCGAAGGCGCTGGCGCGCATCCGGCGCTTCCAGCGAGCGCTGGACGAGGCCCGACGCGGCACACCGCTGGCCGAGGTCGCGGCCGTCACCGGCTACACGGACCAGGCGCACCTCACCCGGGAGGTCGGCCGGCTGGCGGGACTGCCGCCGCGACGACTGCTGAGGGGATGAGGGGGTGGGCACGGCCCCAGCCTGGCCGGGTGCCGGGCAGCGGTCTTGTACGGATCGGCCGGTCGAGGGGTGGGGACGGGGGCGGCCCTCTCCAGGGCACCGCCCCGAGCCTGCGAGGGGTGGGGAGGAGGGGGTCCTTGCATCAGTAGCCGGGGCCGAGCTGGCCGACGGCGTCGAGCAGGCGGCGGAGGCTCTCCAGCCGCTCGCGGCGGGCCGGCGGGCCGGCGTCGGCCCAGGCGTCCAGCGTGCAGTCGGGGTCCTCGGGGGTGTGCCCGCAGCCGGGCGGGCAGTCGACCGCGGCCTCGGCGACGTCGTCGAAGGCGGCGACGACGTCCTCGGCGGTCACGTGCGCCAAGCCGAACGAGCGGATGCCGGGGGTGTCGATGACCGTGCCGCCGCCGGGCAGGTCGAGCAGCACCGCCGAGGACGACGTGTGCCGCCCCTTGCCCACCTTGCTCACGTCGCCGGTGGCCCGGTCGGCGTCGGGCACCAGCCGGTTGACCAGCGTGGACTTGCCGACGCCGGACTGCCCGACGAGCACGCTCATCTGCCCGCGCAGCCGGTCCAGCAGCGGGTCCAGCGGCGCCTCCCGCGACATCGGGACGGCGTCGACGTCCAGGCCCGCGTAGCGGTCGAGCAGCGGCTGGGGGCTGGCCAGGTCGGTCTTGGTGAGGCAGAGCAGGGGTTCCAGCCCGCCGGCGTAGGCGGCCACCAGGCAGCGGTCGAGGAAACCCAGCGCCGGTTCGGGGTCGGCGACCGCGGTGACGACCACCAGCTGGTCGGCGTTGGCCACCACGATCCGCTCGGTGGGGTCGGTGTCGTCCGCGGTGCGGCGCAGCGACGTCGTCCGGTCCTCGATGACGACGATGCGGGCGAGGGTGTCGGGGCGGCCGCTGGTGTCGCCGACCAGCCGCACCCGGTCACCGACGACGACGCCGTGCCGGCCCAGTTCGCGGGCGCGCATCGCGGTGACCTCGACCGGCCCGCCGTCGGGAGCCTCGATGCGCACGGTCATCCGGCCCCGGTCGACGGCGACCACCAGGCCCGGGACGGCGTCGGAGTGGCTCGGCCGGGTGCGGGTGCGCGGCCGGGAACCGCGCCGGCTCGGACGGACCCGGACGTCGTCCTCGTCCGACCGGGAGTCGTGCCTGCGCGGACTCAGGGCAGGACTCCCGCCGGCGTCTCGAGCATCCCGTTCCACCGCTCGACGAAGTCCGGCAGCGTCTTGCTCACCGCGCCCGGGTCGCGCACCTCGACGCCCTCGACGGCCAGCCCGAGGACGGCCGCGGCGTGCACCATCCGGTGGTCGGCGTAGCTGTCCAGGCGCGCCGCCCGGTGCGGCCCCGGCTCGATCACCAGGCCGTCGGGCAGTTGCTCGACGCGGGCGCCGACGGCCGTCAGCACCTCGTCGAGCGCCTGCAGCCGGTCGGTCTCGTGCCCGCGCAGGTGCGCGACGCCGGTCAGCCGGGAGGTCCCGTCGGCCAGCGCGCAGAGCGCGGCCAGCACCGGCGTCAGCTCGCCGACCTCGCCGAGGTCGGCGACCAGCGGCCGGACCGTCCCGGTGCCGCTCACGCGGAGGCCCTCGCCGGTGCGCTCGACGTCGGCGCCCATCGCGCCGAGCAACGCGTCGAGCCGGCCACCGGGCTGGGTGGTCGCCGCGGGCCAGTCGCGGACCGTGACCCGTCCGCCGGTCACCAGCGCGGCAGCCAGGAAGGGAGCCGCGTTGGACAGGTCGGGCTCGAGCACCTCGTCGCGGGCGGCGACGGGGCCGGGAGCGACCCGCCAGCCCCGCTCGGTGCGGACGACGTCGACGCCGCGCTCGCGCAGCGACTCCACGGTCATCTCCACGTGCGGCATCGAGGGCACCCCGCCGGTCAGCGCGAGGTCGACGCCCTCGTCGAAGCGCGCCGAGGCCAGCAGCAGCCCGGAGACGATCTGCGAGGACTCGCTCGCGTCCACGGTCACCGCACCGCCGCGCACCCGGCCGGTGCCGTGCACGGTGAACGGTGCCCGGCCGCGGCCGCCGTCGTCCACCCGCACGCCGAGGTCGCGCAGCGCCGCGATGAGCCCGGCGTTGGGGCGCTCGTGCAGCCGCGGGTCGCCGTCCACCCGCACCGGGCCGTCGGCCAGCGCGGCGACCGGCGGCAGGAACCGCAGCACCGTGCCGGCCAGGCCGGCGTCCACCTCGGCCGGGCCGCGCAGCGCTCCGGGGGTGACCACCCAGTCCTCGCCGTCCTCGTCGACCCCCACCCCCAGGGCCCGCAGCCCCGCCGCCATCAGGTCGGTGTCCCGGGCCCGCAGCGGCCGGACCAGCCGGCCCGGGCTGTCAGCGAGCGCGGCCAGGACCAGCGCCCGGGCGGTCAGCGACTTCGACCCGGGCAGGGCCACGACGGCGTCGACCGGGGTGGCGCGGTGCGGCGTCGTCCAGACCGGGCTCATGCGTCCATCCTGCCCGGTCGGCGACACCGCACCGCCCGACCCCGTCCCGGGGCTCGCCCCGAGCCTGGTGACGTGCTGGCACGGCCCCCTCCCGGGGCCCGCCCCGAGCTCGCGAGGGGTGGGGAGGAGGGGGTCCTTACTCAGCCGCCGACCGGCTTGGCGGCCTTCTTCGCCGGCACCGTCCGGACCAGCCGCCGGTTGGCGAACTCGAACACCGCCAGCTCGGAGAGCTCGCGGCCGTAGCCGGACCGCTTGATCCCGCCGAAGGGGAGTTCGGGGGAGGAGCCGGTGGGCTGGTTGATCCACACCATGCCGGCCTCGAGCCGCTCGGCCACCGCCCGCGCGCGGTCGAGATCGCTGCTCATGACGGTGGCCCCCAGGCCGAAGTCGCTGTCGTTGGCCAGCGCGACCGCCTCGTCGGCGTCCTTGACCTTGTAGACGACGGCCGCGGGACCGAACAGCTCCTCGCGGTAGGCCCGCATCTCCGGCGTGACGTCGGTGAGGATGGTGGCCTCCACGAAGGCGCCCGGTTGGTCGGGGCGCCCGCCGCCGGCGACCACGGTGGCGCCCTTGTCGACGGCGTCCTGGATCTGCGCGTGCAGGTCCTGGGCGGCCCGCTCGCTCGACAGCGGCGCCAGAGACGTCGACGGGTCGGCCGGGTCACCGGGGGAGAAGGTGGAGAACGCCTGCCTGAGGCCCTCGACGAAGGGCTCGTAGAGCTCCTCGGTGACGATCAGCCGCTTGGAGGCGGTGCACGCCTGGCCGGTGTTCTGCATCCGGCCCATGGTCGCGGCCTTGACGGTGGCGGCCAGGTCCTCGGCGTCGAGCACGATGAACGGGTCGCTGCCGCCCAGCTCCAGCACCGACTTCTTCAGGTGCTTGCCCGCCAGGGCGCCGACCGCGCTGCCGGCCCGCTCGCTGCCGGTCAGCGTCACGCCCTGGATGCGGGGGTCGGCGATGACCTGCTCCACGTCGGCGATGCGCAGGAACGTGTTGGTGAAGACGCCCTCGGGTGCTCCGGCGTCGGTGAACAGCTGCTCGATGGCCACCGCGCACTGCGGGGTGATCTCGGCGTGCTTGAGGATGACCGTGTTCCCCAGCACCAGGTTCGGGCCGGCCACGCGGACCACCTGGTAGAAGGGGTAGTTCCACGGCTCGATGGCCAGCAGGACGCCGATCGGCTGGGTCTCGACGACCGCCTCGCCCTTGCCCATCAGCGGCTGGATCGGCTTGGGCGCCAGGAACTCCGCGCCGTTGTCGGCGTAGTACTTCAGGATCATCGAGCAGAGGTAGAGCTCGCCGGTGGCCTCCTCGTGCCGCTTGCCCATCTCCGTGGTGATGAGGGTGGCGAGGTCCTCGCGGCGCTCGTCCATGAGCTCGGCGGCGCGCCGGACGACGGCGGCACGGTCCTGGACCGACCGCTGCCGCCACTCCTGGTAGGCGGCGTGCGCGCGCTCGACGATGCCGTCGATCGCCTCGGTCGGGGTGAAGTCGAACTCCTTCTCCGTCTCACCGGTGAAGGGGTTGACCGTCGCGTAGCGGCGCTCGCCGGACTCGCTGGCGGTCTTCGGGTGGTCGGTCGGTGGCTTCTGGGTCGCGGTCACGTGCGTGATCCTCGTCTCCCGGGCTCCGGGACGTCGACTCCGGCTGCCCGTCTCCCGCCGCCGGGAACCGTCCCCGCTCCCGCCTACAGTCGCAGGTGACCGCATCAGCCGGCCCTCGACCGGGAGGTACCACCGTGTGTGGCCGCTACGCCGCCAGCCGCCGTCCCGAGGACCTCGTCCTGGAGTTCGAGGCGGTCCCGGCCGGGGGGCAGTCCCCGCTGCCGGCCGACTACAACGTCGCCCCGACCAAGGACGTGTACGTCGTGCGCACCAAGCGGGAGCGCGACGCGGAGGGGGCGCCCACCGGCGCCACCCACCGCGAGCTGCGCGCCGTCCGCTGGGGCCTGGTGCCCTCGTGGGCCAAGGACGTGTCGGTCGGCAACCGCATGCTCAACGCGCGCGTCGAGTCGCTCACCGAGAAGCCGGCCTTCCGCCGCGCGGCCCGCTCCCGCCGCTGCCTGGTGCCCGCCGACGGCTGGTACGAGTGGGCGAAGAAGCTCGACGGCCCCGGCAAGCAGCCGTACTACATGACCCCGCGCGACGGCTCGGTGCTCGCCTTCGCCGGCCTGTGGGAGGTCTGGGGCGAGGGCGACGACCGGCTCTACACGTGCACGGTCATCACCGAGCCCGCCATCGGTGCGCTCACCGAGATCCACGACCGGATGCCGCTGGTGCTGCCCCGCGACCGCTGGGCCGACTGGCTGGACCCGGCCCGGGAGGACGTCGCGGAGCTCGCCGCGCCGACCCCGCCGGAGCTGGTGGAGGGGCTGGAGCTGCGCCCGGTCAGCCCCGCGGTCAACAGCGTGAAGAACAACGGCGTCGAGCTGACCGCCCGCGTCGAGTCGGTCGCCCCCCCGGCCGACCAGCCCGCCCTCTTCTGAGGTGGCCGGAACCGAGCAGACCCTGCCCGAGGTCGCGGACCGCACCCGCCCGGACGCGCTGCCGGACTGGGTGGCCGCCGTCGTCACCTTCCTGTCCTCCGGCGCCGTGCTGGTGCTCGAGATCGCCGGGCTGCGGCTGATCGCGCCCTACGTCGGGATCACCCTGCAGACCAACACCGCGGTCATCGGCTTCGCGCTGGCCGCCATCGCGGTCGGCGCGTGGATGGGCGGCGCGCTGGCCGACCGCACGGACCCGCGCCGGCTGATCGCGCCGCTGCTGGTCGCCGGCGGCGCGTTCGTGGTCGCCGTCCTGCCGCTGGTGCGCTTCGCCGGGTCGGTGCTCACCGGCGCCGACGCCGGCAGCGTGCTGCTGCTGGCCGCGGTCGCCGTCGTCGTCCCCGCGGCGCTGCTGTCGGCGGTGCCGCCGATGGTGGTCAAGCTGCAGCTGGCCAGCCTCGCCGAGACCGGCTCGGTGGTCGGCCGGCTGTCGGGCATCGGGACCCTCGGCGGGATCGCCGCCACCTTCCTCACCGGCTTCCTGCTGGTCGCGGTCTTCCCGACCAGCGGCATCCTCGTCGGCACCGGCCTGGTCACCGTGCTGACGGGGATCGCGGTCGGGGCGCTGCTGCGGCGGCGGACCGGCGGTGCGGCCGGGCGGGTGCCGGCGGCGCTGCTGCTGCTGGCCGTGGTCGGCACGCTGCTCGCCGCGGTGGCCCCCAGCCGCTGCCAGGCCGAGACCGCCTACCACTGCGCGCGGGTGGTCGCCGACCCCGAGCGGGACAGCGGCCGGGTGCTGGTCCTCGACACGCTGCAGCACTCCTACGTCGACCTCGCCGACCCGACGTACCTGGACTTCGCGTACGTCCGGGCGATCGCCGCGGTCACCGACGCGACGGCCCCAGCAGGCGAGCCGCTGTCGGCGCTGCACCTCGGCGGCGGCGGGGCGACCGTGCCGCGCTACCTCGCCGCGGTCCGCCCCGGCACCGAGAGCCTGGTGGTCGAGGTCGACCCCGGGGTGGTCGCGATGGACCGCGAGCACCTCGGGCTGGGCGAGACCGAGGGGTTGCGCGTCGAGGTGGCCGACGCCCGCGTCGGGCTCGAGGAGGAGGCGCCGGGGGAGCGCGACCTCGTCGTCGGCGACGCCTTCGGCGGGCTGTCGGTGCCGTGGCAGCTGACCACCGTGGAGGCGCTGGGTCTGGTCGACCGCGCACTCACCGACGACGGGGTCTACGTCGCCAACCTCATCGACCACCCGCCGCTGGGCTTCGTCCGCGCCGAGCTGGCCACGCTCCGGGCGGTCTTCCCGCACGTCGCGCTGCTCGCCCGGGACGCCGTCCTCGCCGGGGAGGACGGCGGCAACGTGATCGTCGTGGCCTCGCCGCAGCCGCTGCCGCTGGACGCGGTCGGTGCCGCGCTGCGCGACCGGGACCTCGACTGGCGGGTGGCCTCCGACGGGGAGCTCGCGGAGTTCGTCGGGGATGCCGAGGTGCTCACCGACGACCACGCGCCGGTCGACCAGCTGCTCACGCCCTACGGCGCCCCCGGCTCGTGATCGGCCCCTCGCGGGGGCCCGCCGCGAGCTTGCGAGTGGTGGGGGGTGAGGGGTCCTCTCGCGATCGAGGCGGTGCGCGCCCGCGTCAGCCGCACCAGGTCCGCCGGTGCCAGCTCCACCTGCAGCCCCCGCCGTCCGGCGCTGACCATCACGGTGGCGAAGCCCAGCGCCGACTCGTCGACGACCGTCGGGAGTGCCCTCCGCTGGCCGAGCGGGCTGATGCCGCCGAGCACGTACCCGGTGGTGCGCTCGGCGTCGGCCGGGTCGGCCATCACCGCCTTCCGCCCACCGGCGGCCGCGGCGAGCGCCTTGAGGTCGAGGCTCCCGGCCACCGGGACGACGGCGACGGTCAGCGCGCCGTCCACCCGGGCGACCAGCGTCTTGAACACCTGCCGCGGGTCCTGGCCGAGCGCGGCCACCGCCGCCTCCCCGTACCCCTGGCCCTGGGCGTGCTCCGGGTCGTAGGTGTGCAGGGTGTGGGCCACCCGGGCCCGCTCGAGAGCCCGCACCGCGGGGGTCGCCGCCACGCTGCGGGAGCGTAGCCAGCGGCAGCGTGGCCAGCGGCAGCTCTCACCTGGTTCCGGCTCACACCGGGGAATGGGCGCCCCCGCCGGCACGGTTGGACCCGGCGTGAGCAGCACCCTCTCCACCAGCGCCCGCCAGCGCGCTGCGCTCCGGCGGCCCCCGGGCCGGCCCGGAGCCGCGCGGCTAGGATCGTCGGAGGCGGTGGCCCGCGTCCGGGTGCCGCAGAGAGGACGGTCGGTGCCTGAGGAGTCCGCGGACCGCACGCCCGAGACCACGAGCGCCGACACCGTCGAGGTCACCTCGCCGGTCGAGGTGCCGGAGGCGCGCGAGGGCGGCAGCCGCACGGAGGTCGACGAGACCCGTGCCGAGCGCGACGCCCGCTTCGAGCGGGACGCGTTGCCCTACCTCGACCAGCTCTACCCGGCGGCCCTGCGGATGACCCGCAACCCGGCCGACGCCGAGGACCTGGTCCAGGAGACGTTCGTGAAGGCCTACTCGGCCTTCCACCAGTTCGCCGAGGGCACCAACCTCAAGGCCTGGCTGTACCGGATCCTGACCAACACCTACATCAACAGCTACCGCAAGAAGCAGCGCCAGCCGCAGCAGTACCCCACCGACCAGGTGCAGGACTGGCAGCTGTACGCCGCCGAGGAGCACAGCTCCAGCGGTCTGCGCTCGGCGGAGATCGAGGCACTGGACCACCTGCCGGACTCCGACATCAAGGAGGCCCTCCAGCAGCTGCCGGAGGACTTCCGGCTGGCGGTCTACCTCGCCGACGTCGAGGGGTTCGCGTACAAGGAGATCGCCGAAATCATGGGCACGCCCATCGGCACGGTGATGTCCCGCCTGCACCGCGGCCGCCGCGGGCTGCAGAAGCTGCTGGCCGACTACGCCCGCGAGCGCGGCTTCGTCCGGGCCGGTGCCGGGGAGGAGGCGAGCCGCTCGTGACCAGCGACCAGCGTCCGGGCGCCGGTGAGCCCATCTCGGTGGACTCCTGCGAGGACGTGCTCTCCCACGTCTTCGAGTTCCTCGACCACGAGACCGAGCCGGCCCGCCGGGAGGTCATCGCCGAGCACCTCGAGGACTGCTCGCCCTGTCTGCGGCAGTTCGGCATCGAGCAGGAGTTCAAGGCCCTGGTCCGCCGCCGCTGCGGGGGCGACACCCCGCCGCCCGGACTGCGGGACCGGATCAAGCTCCAGCTGACCACCGTCTCCTTCGAGGAGGACGGCACGCAGGTCAGCGTCGAGCGGGTCAGCGTGGAACACACCCAGAAGCGCCCCACCGCGTAGGACCGTCGAACGCCAGAGGCCCAGAACCCATCGGGTTCTGGGCCTCTGGCGTTCGGCCCCCTGAGCCTGGTGGCCGCCCTCCGGGGTCCCGCGCCGAGCGTGCGAGGCGTGGGGAGAAGGGCGGTCCTTCCTCAGGCGTTGGGGCGCTTGCCGTGGTTGGCCTTGTTCCCCTTGCGGGAGCGCCGCTTGCGTCCACGCTTGGACATCGCTGCCCTCCTTCCCTCGTCGCTGCTGCGGGCCCGGTGCCGGGCCCCTGGACACCTCTGGGTGACCCGGTCCGCGTGTTGCGCCGCGGCCCCGGGTGGACCCGTCAGGCTGGACCTCCAGCCTCTCACGAGCCCGCGCGGCACCGCCCCCCTGTGGCGGTCCGGCGGGCCGGGGGGCGAGGCTGGGAGGCAGGACGACGCCGAGGTCGGTGGAAGGGGGTTCGGGACGTGGCACACGTCGGGATCGAGAGCGTGCTGGTGGCCGGTCGTGGACCGGCCGCGTGCGCGGTGATGGCGGCCTGCTCCCGCCTGGACGTGAAGACGGTCGCCGTCCACTCGGAGGCCGACCGCAACGCGCGGCACGTCCGGTTGGCCGACGACGCGCTCCTGCTCGGCCCCGCGCCGGCCGCGGAGTCCTACCTCGCCGTGGACCGGATCGTCGAGGCCGCCCGCCGCAGCGGCGCGCGGGCGGTCCTCCCGGTCCCCCCGGCGCTGGCCGGCAATGCCCGGCTCGCCGGTGCGGTGGTGGCCGCGGACCTCACCTGGGTGGGCCCCTCCGCCGCGGTGCTCGAGCGGCTCGGCGGGGACGGTGTCGAGCCGGCCAGCGAGCGCGGGTTCCTCGCCCTGGTCACCGACGGCGGGCTGCGCTGCACGACCCCGGTGTCGCGCGACCGTGCCGCCGGCATCGCCCGCGTCTCCTGGACCCCCGACGAGCCCTTCGAGCTGCCCCCGGCGGCCAAGCGGCTGCCCGAGGTGGGCTGGCGCGGCCTGGTCACCGTCGGCATCTCCCCGGACGGCGAGCTGGCAGAGGTGGCGGCCGGCTTCTCCCTCGACACGACGGTGCTGGAGCGGGCGCACGGCGTGGACGCCGTCGAGCTGGCGCTGCGCAGCGCCGCGGGTGGCCCGGCCGCCGACTCGGGGATCGGCGCGCCGCCGCGGCGGGCGGTCACCGTCCAGCTGCGTTCCACCCTGCCTCCGGGCCAGGGCGGGCGGGTCACCGGCCGGCTGCCCCGCTCGGGCAGGCACACCGGCGTCGGACGCGGCGTCGAGGTCGTGGCGGTGAGCGGCTACGACCCCGGCGACCGGCTGGACCGCTGGTACGACGCGCTGCTGGCGACCGTCAGCGCCGGTGCCCGGGACACCGCGACCGCCGCGGGTGCCGTCAGCGCCGTGCTGGACGCGGTGCCGGAGGTCGGCGTGCCCCACGACGGCGCCGAGGTGTGCGCGGTGCTCGAGCGACTGGCGTCCGGGGGCCCTCCGCCCGGGGCCTGAGCGCGGACCCTCTCGGGTCCGCGGACGCCCTGGAGGAGGCCGACGCTCAGGGGCGCCGGGGAGAGGGGCAGGGCCGTGACGTGCCAGGATGGGTCGACGGCGAGCTCAGGGAGGTGCCGTGGCGGTCGAGGAAGTCCACGCCGAGATGGTGTCGAGCGTGTGGAAGGTGCTCGTGCAGCCCGGCGCGGAGGTTGCGGCCGGCGAGGCCCTGGTGATCCTCGAGTCGATGAAGATGGAGATCCCGGTCCTCACCGAGCGGGCCGGCACCGTCCGCGAGCTGCACGTCGTCGAGGGCGAGGTGCTGCAGGAGGGCGACCTCATCGCCACCGTCGTCGGGTGAGGGACCCCGTCCCCTCACCCCTCGCAGGCTCGGGAGGGGCCTCGGGACGGGGCCGGCGGGCCGGGTGGCCGCTCAGAGTTCCCGGACGTACACCAGCAGGTCGATGCCGGGCACCGGCTGCCAGTCGCGCTCGGGCAGCCGGGTGAAGCCCAGCCGCTCGTAGAGGCGCTGCGCCAGCGTCATCCGCCGGTCCGTCGACAGCACCATCCGCCGCTTGCCCGCCACCCGCGCCCGGTCGAGGCAGGTGGTCACCAGCAGTTCCCCGATCCCGCGGCCCTGCACGGCCGGGTCGACGACGAGCATGCGGAACGCCGCCTCGTCGTCGGACTCGGTGATCTCGCCGAAGTCACCCGAGAGCACCAGCGCCACGCTGCCGACCACGCGGCCCCCATCGTCACGGACGACGAGCAGTTCGGCTCGGTCGGCCCGCCCGGCGACGTCACGCAGCTGCACGCCGTACTCGGGGGAGGCCAGCCCGCCGCCCACGTAGACGTCGGACGTCAGCTGCCCGATCCGCGCGAAGTCGTCGGGACGGGCGCGCTCGACGGTCAGGGCCGGTGCATCGGGGGACGAGGACACGACCACGAGCCTAGGGAGGCCCTCCCGAGGCTCGGGACACCCGGGAAGGCGCCGGATCTAGGCTCGGAGCCACCATGAACAGCCTCTCCGAACGCCTCACCCGGGGCTCGGCGTCCGCGCCGGCCCAGGTCGACCACGCCCGCCGGCTGGTCGCCGACTGGCAGCTCCTGGCCGACCTGTCGTTCGCCGACCTGACCCTGTGGGTGCCGCTGCGCACCGGCGCGTGGTGGTGCGTCGCGCAGGTGCGGCCGCTGACCGCCCCCACCAGCCAGCCCGAGGACCTGGTGGGCTCGGAGGTGGAGGGCCCGGCCGCCGAGCCGTTCGTGGTGGCGCACCGGGAGGGCCGCCCGGTGACCGAGGGGGAACCCGACTGGTCGGGCAGCACGCCGCGCCGCCGGGAGGTCGTGCCGGTGCGCCACGACGGCGTGGTCGTCGCCGTCCTGGCGCGGGACACCAACCTGGCGGTGACCCGGTCGCCGTCCACCCTGGAGCTGACCTACCTCGACATCGCCGCCGACCTCTGCCTGATGGTCTCGGCGGGCACGTTCCCGCCGCAGAAGCTGCTGGACGCCGAGCTGAGCCCGCGCGTCGGGGACGGGCTGGTGCGGCTGGACGCCGTCGGTCGTGCGGTCTACGCCAGCCCGAACGCGCTGTCGGCCTACCGCCGGCTGGGCGTCACCGGGGACGTCGTCGGTGCCGACCTGGCCCGGCTCACCCGGGACGCCGCGGTCGACCGGGTGGCCGGCGAGGCGGTCGCCGCCGGCATCCGGGCCGCGGTGGCCGGGCGGTTCCCCGACCCGATGGACGTCGACAGCGTGGCGGCGACCCTGCTGGTGCGGGCGCTGCCGTTGCGGGCGCCGGGCGCCGAGGAGGGAGCGCTGGTGCTCGTGCGCGACGTGACCGACGTCCGCCGGCGGGACCGCGCGCTGCTGACCAAGGACGCGACCATCCGGGAGATCCACCACCGGGTCAAGAACAACCTGCAGACGGTCGCCGCGCTGCTGCGGCTGCAGGCCCGCCGGCTGACCGAGCCGGCGGCCCGCGAGGCGCTGGAGGAGTCGGTGCGCCGGGTGTCGTCGATCGCGGTGGTGCACGAGACACTGGCCGGCAGCCGTGAGGACGTGGTGGACGTCGACGACGTCCTCGACCGGGTGCTGCCGATGCTGGGTGACCTGACCTCGGTGGGCCCGGCCGCGCGGACGCGGCGGGTCGGCCAGTTCGGCGAGCTGCCCGCGGTCGCCGCGACCCCGCTGGTGCTCGTGGTCACCGAGCTGCTGCACAACGCCGCCGAGCACGCCTTCACCGACGGCAGCCCGGGCAGCATCGAGCTGGTGGCCGAGCGGAACGGCGACGACCTCGTCGTCCGGGTGGTGGACGACGGTCGGGGGCTGCCCGAGGGCTTCGACCCCTCCGCCAGCGACGGACTGGGCCTGCAGATCGTGCGCACGCTGGTCGCCAGCGAGCTCGGCGGCAGTCTCGCCATGACCAGCCCGCCCTCCCGCCCCGCCGACGGCCGCACCGGCACCGAGGTGGTGCTCACCCTCCCCGGCGCGGGTCGACCCCGCCGCTAGGCGGTGCACCGACCGCGGGGCCGGTGGCCGCGGTGCGGCCTGGTGGATCGCGGTGACGCAGCGAGGCCGGCCCGGGGATCCCGGGCCGGCCTCGAGGTGCTGCAGTGCGGGGCGCCGGGCGCGAGGCCCGGTGCCGGTGGTGCGGTCTGCTCAGGCGGTGCGGACGCGAGTGCGGGCCTGGCGCCGCTTGAGAGCGCGCCGCTCGTCCTCCGACAGCCCGCCCCAGACGCCGGAGTCCTGCCCCGAGCGCAGCGCCCAGTCCAGGCACGACTCGACGACGGGGCAGCGCCGGCACACACCCTTGGCCTGCTCGATCTGCACGAGGGCCGGACCGGTCGTCCCGATGGGGAAGAACAGCTCCGGGTCCTCGTCGCGGCAGAGCGCGCGGTGGCGCCAGTCCATGGCCGTGTTCTCCTCGATGTCGTCTACGGTGTGGTGCAGTCGTCGCCGGCCTCGGACCGATCCGCAGGCCGGCACCGGGGTGACCAGCGCCATGGCACAGCGACTTCGTGCATTTGTTACCGACAGGTTGCTTTCCTCCCGCGATGTTTTCACGGAGAGGACGCCTGTCAAGCAGAACGAGGGCATCGGTCGACCCCTCGTGAGCAAGCTCACCACGGGCATGGTAGGGCCGCCACTCGACCAGACGAACCCCTCGCGCGCTGCGTTGACAAGGGTTCCTGGCCGTGGATGAAACCGCAGGTCGCGAGCCGAATAGCGAGACGGGACGGTCTCTGTGGCGCCGGCGACCGCGCGTCGTCGGCTGCCGCCCGCCTCAGGCGACGACGGTCAGGGCGGAGGGGACGCTGCGCACCCGCAGACCGGTCGCCGTCCCGAGGTGGTCGCCGTCGAGCTGCCAGCCCTGCGGACGACGGGCGGTGAGGGTCAGCTCGTCCAGGTCGTGCCAGCGGTGCACGCCCTGGCCGCGGACGTCGGGCCGTGCGGCGAACACCTCGCGCACGTGATGCAGCATCCGCAGGATGCCGGTGCGGCCCAGGGCGAAGACGTCCAGGCCGCTGTCGAAGGTGGCGTCCGGGGTGGGGTTCACCGCGCGGGCGCCCAGGTAGGTCCACGGCGAGACGTTGGAGACCAGGCACAGGAACAGCCCGTCGAGTGGCGGCCCACCCGGCAGGTGCGCCGAGATCGGCGGGTCCCGGCGCTCGTGGCCGAGCACGAAGGCGCTGGTCGCCTCGAGCACGTAGAGCAGCCCGGTGGACCGGAGCCCGCGGGCGCGGTGGGCCTCGACCCGGCCGATGACGTCGGCGTCGAAGCCCAGTCCGGCGGAGAAGGCGAACCAGCGCGGCTCGCTCCACTCGGGATGAGCCACGGCCCCGACGTCGGCGGCAGCCTGCGCCAGCGCCGGGTCGGGCAGCGGGGTCGGTGCCGCGCTGGCGCCGCGGACGCTGGCCGTGCCGAGCGAGATGCGCCGGGTGCGTCCGGCACGCAGCGAGTCGAGGACCTCGCGGGTCGCGGCCAGCGGGTCGCGTGACCGGCCGAGCGCCCGGGAGAAGACGTTGGTCGACCCGCCGGGCACCACGGCGAGCGGCGGGACGTGCTCGCCGGGACCGTCGTGCAGCAGGCCGTTGACGACCTCGTTGACCGTGCCGTCGCCGCCGAGGGCGAGGACGACCTCGACGCCGTCCACGCAGGCCTTGCGGGCCAGCTCGCTGCCGTGGCCGCGGTGGGTGGTCTCGGCCAGCTCCACCTGCAGCTCGTCGGCGAGGGTGGTGAGCACCCGGTCGCGCACGCCGCGGTTGGTCGTCGTCGCCGCGGGGTTGGCCACCACGAGCGCGCGCATGACAGCCAGGCTAGCCAGCGACCCGGCCCACCCCTGCGCTGGCGTGGGACGGGAGGCCCGGTGGCAGGGCCGGCCGACCCGGCGGGAGGGCCTGCCACGGGTGCCCCGGCGCGTACCCTCCCGGTCGTGACCGAGCAGTCCGGAGCCAGGCCGCCGCGGGACCGCCGGCGGGCGGAGCGGCTGCTCGGTGGCGCGGCCGAGCCTCCCGCGCCGCGCCCCGGGCGGGAGCGGCCGACGACCCCACCTGCGGTGCGCCGGGCGGCGCTGGTGGCCGGTGTGGAGGCGGCGGCGCTGGCCGCGGTCGCCCTCTGGCTGCTCGTCCTCACGTTCACCTCGACCGCCGACAGCGTCGGGCGGGCGGTGGCCGAGGTCGTCTACGTCGGCTTCTTCGCCGTCCTGCTGGGGGCCGGCGCCGTGGGCCTGTGGCGGGTCTCGCCGTGGTCGCGCGGGCCGGTCGTCTTCCTGCAGCTGCTGCTGGGCCTGTTCGGCTACTACTCGGCGTTCGAGTGGGGTGGGGAGTGGGTCGGCGTCCCGCTCCTGGCACTGGTGGCGACCGAGCTGTACCTGCTGGCCACGCCCGAGGCCCGGCTCGCGTTCGAGGACCGCTGAGAGAGGACCCCGCGTCCCCCCATCCCCCGCGAGCTCGGGCGGGGCCCCGACGCGGGGCCTCAGACGAGCTCGACGACGTCGGCGATCGAGTCCAGCACCCGGCCCGGCCGGAACGGGAAGCGGGCCACGTCGGAGGCCCGTGTCGACCCGGTGAGCACCAGGATGGTGTCCAGGCCGGCCTCGATGCCCGCCACGACGTCGGTGTCCATCCGGTCGCCGATCATGACCGTGGACTCCGAGTGCGCCTCGATCCGGTTCATGGCGCTGCGGAACATCATCGGGTTGGGCTTGCCCACGAAGTAGGGCTCGGAGCCGGTGGCCCGGGTGATCATCGCGGCGACCGAGCCGGTGGCCGGCAGCGGCCCCTCGGGGGAGGGGCCGGTGACGTCGGGGTTGGTCGCGATGAACCGCGCGCCCGCGCCGATCAGCCGGATGGCCCGGGTGATCGCCTCGAAGGAGTACGTGCGGGTCTCACCGAGGACGACGTAGTCCGGATCGGTGTCGGTGAGCGTGTAGCCGGCCTCGTACAGCGCCGTGGTCAGGCCCGCCTCCCCGATGACGTAGGCCGAGCCGCCCGGCAGCTGGGTGGACAGGAAGTCCGCGGTCGCCAGGGCCGAGGTCCAGATGGAGGCCTCGGGCACCTGCAGCCCCGACCGGGCCAGCCGCGCGGAGAGGTCGCGGGGGGTGAAGATGGAGTTGTTCGTGAGGACCAGGAAGCGCCGGCCCGCCGCGACCAGGCGGTCGAGGAAGTCGGCGGCACCGGGCAGCGCCAGTCCCTCGTGCACCAGGACGCCGTCCATGTCGGTCAGCCAGCACTCCGGCGGCTTGCGGTCGGTCGTCATCTCGTCGTCCTCGGGTGGGGTGGGGGTCGTCGGCTGCATTCTGCCCAGGTCGGGCCGGCCCGGCCGTGCGGCTCCGTGAGACCGGGACCGGCGGTCGTGCGCCCAGGTGCTCAGCTGCGGCGGTCGGCGGCGAAGGTGGCCAGGGCGTCGTCGGTGAGCCGGAAGACCGTCCACTCGTCCATCGGCACGGCACCCGCGGCCCGGTAGAACTCGATCGATGGGGTGTTCCAGTCCAGCACCGACCACTCCAGCCGGCCGTACCCGCGCTGCACGCACAGGTCGGCCAGCGTGCGCAGCAGCTCGCGGCCCAGCCCGCTGCCGCGGTGCCGGGGCTGGACGTAGAGGTCCTCGAGGTAGACGCCGTGGGTGCCGCGCCAGGTCGAGAAGTTGAGGAACCACAGCGCCATCCCGACGACGGCGCCGTCGTCGGCCACGGCCACGTGGCCGAAGAGCTTGGGGGCGTCGCCGAACAGCACCGCGGACAGCTGCTCCTCGGTCATCCGCGCCTCGTGCGGCGCCTTCTCGTACTCGGCCAGCTCGCGCACCAGGCCCACCACGGCGGGTACGTCGTCGGGCCGGATGGGCCGCACGGTCACTGGTCCTCCTCGCCGACGCTCGCCGGACCCGTGCCCGACGGTGCTCCGTCCTCTGCGTGAGCCGGCAGGCTCGCTCACGTGAGCAGTTCCCTGAGGCGGGCCGGCACCAGCCTGCCGAGCGGGGAGAACACCGGCACGAGGACCGGTGCCAGCAGGTAGCCGTAGGCGAGCACGCAGCCGGTCACCACCGGCACGAACGCGAAGCCGACGACGACGGCCAGCGCCGCGGCGATCAGCCCGTACGGGCGGCCGCTCTTCGGGCTGACCAGCGAGCGGAACGAGCGGAAGCGGATCGTGCTGACCATCAGCAGCGCCGGGACCGCGACGATGAGCAGCACCCACAGCCGTTCCCGGCCCTGCATCTGGTCGCCGAAGGCGAAGACCGAGGCCAGCACGACGCCGGCCGCGCCGGGGCTCGGCATGCCGGTGAAGTACCGCTTGTCGGCGGTCGGGTCGATGGTGGTGTTGAAGCGCGCCAGCCGGATGGCCGCGCACGCCACCCACAGGCCGCAGACGACCCAGCCCAGGGGGTCCCAGGCGTCGCGGCCCTCCGAGAACAGCGTGAAGGCCACCAGCGCCGGGGCCAGCCCGAAGGAGACCAGGTCGGCCAGCGAGTCGAACTGCAGGCCGAAGGGCGTCACCGCGCCGACCAGCCGGGCCACGGCGCCGTCGGTGATGTCGAAGACCACGGAGAGACCGACCAGGACGGCGGCCAGCGTGTACTGGCCCCGGATGGAGACCAGGATCGCGACGAAGCCGCACATCATGTTGGCCAGCGTGAACAGGCTGGGCAGCGTCGCCAGCGCCCGTCGCCGGGAGCCGCGCACCGATCCGCGGACGAACTCGACGGTCGCCGTCCGCCGGGTCTGGGGGAGGCGGGCGCCGGACGCCGAGCTGGGCACCGGGGCCTCCTCAGCGAGCGTCGGACCAGCGGGCGATGACGGTCTCGCCGCCGCGCACCCGCTGACCCACCCGGACCAGCACGTCGCAGTCCCGGGGGACGAAGACGTCCATGCGGGAGCCGAACTTCATCAGTCCCATCCGCTCACCGGTCGCCAGCCGCCGGCCGACGCCGGTGCGGGTGACGATGCGGCGGGCGAGCACGCCGACGATCTGCCGGAACACCACGGTGCGCTCGCCGTCGCGCAGCCACAGCTCGCTGCGCTCGTTCCGGTGCGCGGACTCCTTGCGGTAGGCGGCCAGGAAGCTGCCCTTGCGGTAGGAGCTCTCCACGACCTCACCGCGGTACGGCGAGCGGTTGACGTGCACGTCGACCACGGACAGGAACACGCTGACCTGCTGCCAGTCGCCCTCGGGAGCGGGTTGCGGGGCGACGCCCTCCTGCGGCTCGCCCGCGACCATCACCACGCCGTCGGCGGGCGAGAGGACGTCGTCGGGAGCCGGTGGCTCGACGTCGCAGCGGCGGTCGGGGTCACGGAAGAACAGCGCCATGTAGGCCGACAGGACGAGGAACGGCCAGGCGGCGAGCCGGAGGCCGCGACGGCCGCCGGCCCGGCCGGCCGCGGTGAGGACGGCGGCGGGCGCCAGGGGCCCGGTGATGAACGGCCACCCGGCCGGGTCGATACGCATCGAGGTCAAACGGTACCGGGGAGCACTCGGCGTCAACGACCGGTCGCCGCCCCGGGGATCGCGGTCCGGCCCCGCTGCAGGGGCCCGCCGAGCCTGCGAGCGAGGGGGAGCAGCGGGGTCCGTCCTCAGGCCGGTGCGGGCCCGATGTCGACGAGCCAGCGCATCCCGTATCGGTCGGTCACCTGACCGAAGGTGTCACCCCACGCCTGCTTCTCCAGCGGGACGTCGACCTCGCCGCCCTCGGCCAGCGCCTCGAACCAGCGGGTCAGCGTGGGCGCGTCGTCCCCGGACAGCGACAGCGAGACCCGGTCGGGGCCGGCGGCGTCGGGATCGTGGCCGTCGGAGGCCATCAGCTCGAGTCCGTCGTCGGTGCGCAGGAAGGCGTGCATGACGCCGTCGTCGGGGTACTGGCCCCCGCCGCCGCCGACGTCCCCGAAGGTCATCACGTCCAGCCGGCCGCCGAGGACGGCTCGGTAGAACTCCATCGCCTCGCGGGCGTTGCCGGAGAAGTGCAGGTACGGGTTCAGGCGGGCGGCCACGGGGTCTCCAGGGGTCCGGGTGTTCGGCTGTCAGCAGGCAGACCGCCCCGGGAGGGAGGACTCATCGCCGGGAGACGGCAACGGCCGGCGAGCAGAGCGCTCACCGGCCGACGCCGTACTGCGGGGGTCTCAGGCCGCGGCCTTCGTCTCCCAGAAGATCTTGTCGATCTCGGCGATGTAGTCGAGCAGCTTCTGACCCTCGGCCGGGTCCATGCTGCCCTTGCCGCCGGACGCGCCGGCCTGCTTGGTCGCCTTGTTGAACAGCTCGTTCAGCTGCGGGTACTTCTCGAAGTGCGGGGCCTTGAAGTAGTCGGTCCACAGCACCCACAGGTGGTGCTTGACCAAGTCCGACCGCTGCTCCTTGATCAGGATCGCGCGGGTGCGGAACACCGGGTCCTCGTTGGCCTGGTACTTCTCCTGGATGGCCTTGACGGACTCCGCCTCGATGCGGGCCTGGGCCGGGTCGTACACGCCGCAGGGGAGGTCGCAGTGAGCGGTGGCCTCCACGGCGGAGAACATGCGGAAACGCATGGGCTGAGCCTCCGGTTCTGTGGGGTCGGTTCGTCTGCGACCCTACTCCCGGTGAGCAGCGGGGACACGTCCGGAACGGGGCGGACGGCGGGGGTCGAAGGGCTGGTCACGCCCTGGGTGGTGGCCCGCGTCGCCGGCCCGTCGATGACGCCCACGGTCCGCTCCGGCGACCGGCTGCTGGTGCGCCGGGTCGCCGCCGGCACCACGGTGCGCGACGACGACGTCGTCCTGGCCCGCTTCCCGGCGCGCCCGGAACTGCTGGTGGTCAAGCGGGTGCGCCGTGCGGTGCCGGGCGGGCACTGGGTCGAGGGGGACAACCCCTTCGTCACCGACGACAGCCGCGCGTTCGGTCCCGCGGTCGTCGTCGGCCGGGTGGTGGGCCGGCTGTGGCCGCGCCCAGGACGGCTCGGGCCACCCGGTGACCAGCCCCGGTGACCCGGGGCCTGACGCGACGACCGTCGTCAGCGGGCCAGCAGCCGTGCCATGACGTCGGCCAGCACGGCGCGGGGATCACTCGCCGCACCGGCCGAGCGCCAGGCGACGACGCCGTCGGGGCGGATCAGCGTGGCGCCCTCCGCCCCGATGCCGAAGGTCTCCGTGAAGCGGTCCCCGGGGTCCCCGACGGTGCTGTCGCGGCCCACGCGGAAAGCGCGCAGCGGCAGGGCCTCCGCGCCGGCGACGGCCTCCGCGGCGGCGGACCAGGGCTGACCTCCCGCGCCGGCGAGCAGGGTGAAACCCGGCCCGACGAGGTCGTGGACCGACGCGGCGCGGCCGTCGACCTCGACCGGGATGTGCGGAGCCCGGGCTCCGGGCCGGCCGGAGGGTCGGCGGGGGTCGTCGAGGAGCGCCCCGTCGTCCTCCCCGTCGTCGGGCACGACCGCCCGGGACCGGTAGACCGGGCCCAGCTCGATGGAGGGGTCGTCGAGCTGGGGCGCCAGGGCCTCCCGGGGTAGCGAGGGGTCCACCCGCAGGACGTAGCGGGTGTAGGCCTGCTCGACCACCAGAGCGCTGACCGGCCGGCGCTCCTCGTCGTAGCTCTCCAGCAGCGCCGGGCCGGCGACGCCCTGGGAGACGAGCGCGAGCCGCCACGCGAGGTCGTGTGCGTCGGCGACGCCGGTGTTCCCGCCGAAGCCGCCGGTGGGTGGCATCACGTGCGCGGCGTCGCCCACGAGGAAGACCCGCCGGTCCTGGAACCGAGCCGCGTGCGAGGCCGCCGCCGTCCACCGCTGCACGTCGTCGACGCGCACGGCGATGTCCGGGCGTCCCAGGGCCTTCCGGACGAACTCGATGCACCTGGCGTCGTCGAGGTCCTCGGCCACGTGCGTGTCCCGCGTCCCGTCGGGGTTGGTCGAGGAGAAGACGGCGAGGAAGCCGGAGTCTCCGGTGATGGAGAACCGGAAGAAGCCGAGCAGGTCGGGCTGGTTCACGTAGACGACGCTCAGGTTGCGGTCCCCGATCAGCTCGCGCATGTCGGCCCGGAAGTAGATGGTGACGCACCGGGCGAACGCGCCGCGGCCCTGCATGTCGATGCCGCACCGCTCACGCACCGGGCTGTGCGCGCCGTCGGCTGCGACCAGGTAGTCCGAGTGGACGACGAGCTCCTCGCCGCCATCCCGCGGCCGGATCACCGCGGTGACCCCGTCGGCGTCCTGCTCGAAGCCGACGAGCTCGGTGCCGTACCGGTGGTCGGCGCCGAGCTCGCGCGCACGGTCGCGCAGGATCGGCTCGAGCCCGATCTGGGTGATGAACAGCCGCCGGGTGGGGCTCAGCTCCTCGACCCCCTCGTTGAACGACCGGTAGAAGAACGTCATCTCCGGGCTGCTGAGGGTCGGCACCGAGACGATCGCGCCGTTCTGCACGAACTCCTTCTCGGCTGCGGCCTCCACGGCCTCCTGCAGGCCCGCTCCGCGGAAGACCTCCATGGTGCGCTGGTGGAAGGAGGCCGCGCGCGGGTGGACCGCCGTCCCCCGGTGCCGCTCGACCAGCAGGTGTGGAACGCCGTACGTGGCCAGCTGGACGGACGTGGTCAGCCCCACGAGGCTGCCCCCCACGACGAGGACCGGAGCGTGGAGATCGGGCATCGGGTGCCTCTCTGGCTCGGCGGAGCGACTGGCGGACAGATGTCCGTGCTGCGGTCGCAGACGAGGATGGCGCCACCCTGGAGCCTGGCTGCAGGTGTGTCAAGCGTCACATGCGCCAGCGTGGGAGCCGCGCGACGAGTCGAGCACCGACGCGGCCATCCGTCCGTACCCACCGGAGCGGGAGACGGGGCCGAGTGATCAGCCGGGGTGGCTCAGGAGCCGGCGCGCAGCTGCGCGTAGCGGGCCGTGCACTCCTCGATCGTCGGGAGCAGGCCCTGCTCGCGGGCCTCGGCCAGCGTGGGCGCCTGCTGGTCCTTGGTCGACAGCTCGAACTGCACGTCGCCCGGCCACGGCAGGTCCAGTGCGGGGTCCAGCGGCGAGACGCCGAACTCCCGGGTCGGGTCGTAGCCGCTGGAGACGAGGTAGGTGACCGAGCTGCCGTCGGCCAGCGACAGGAAGGCGTGCCCGAGCCCCTCGGCCAGGTACACCGCGCGCGGCTGCTCGCTGTCGAGGACGACGGCGTCGTGCGCGCCGAAGGTCGGGGAGCCGACCCGGACGTCGACGACGATGTCGAGCACCCGGCCGGCCGGGCAGTAGACGTACTTGGCCTGGCCGGGCGGGACGAGGGCGAAGTGCACGCCGCGCAGCACGCCGCGGGCGGAGACGCTGTGGTTGGCCTGGGCCAGCGGCAGGCCGTGGCCGACGACGTCGGCGAGCACGTCGGCGCGGTACCACTCGGTGAACCGGCCGCGGGCGTCGCCGTGCGGCACGAGGTCGAGGACGTAGGCGTCGCCGACGGCGAGCTGGCGGATCTCCACGCCCGGACGGTAGCCAGGTCGGCCCGCGGAACCGCGCAGCGGCGCCCCCGGTGGGCCGTGTCCCCGAGTGGCGGGACCGGGTCCGGTAGACCGAGCGCCGGGCTGGATTACGCTCCCGGTTCCATGAGCGCGCAGCAGCACGACGGTACTGCCGACCGCTTCGCCGCCGACCCGGCGTTCGCGGTGCACGAGGGGGGCAAGCTCGTCGTACGCCCGACCCGCGGCATCGAGTCGACCGCGGACCTCGCGCTCACGTACACGCCCGGTGTCGCGCGGGTCTCCAGCGCGATCGCTGCCGAGCCGGCCCTGGCCGACCGGTTCACGTGGGCGCCGCGCGTGGTCGCGGTGGTCTCCGACGGCACCGCCGTCCTGGGGCTGGGGGACATCGGCCCCGCCGCCGCCCTGCCGGTCATGGAGGGCAAGGCCTGCCTGTTCAGCGTGTTCGGCGGGCTGTCGTCGGTGCCCGTCGTGCTGTCCACGACCGACGTGGACACGATCGTGGAGACGGTGGCGGCTATCGCACCGTCCTTCGGCGGCATCAACCTCGAGGACATCAGCGCGCCGCGCTGCTTCGAGATCGAGGACCGGCTGCGCGAGCGGCTGGACATCCCGGTCATGCACGACGACCAGCACGGGACGGCGATCGTCGTCCTGGCCGCGCTGCGCAACGCGGCGCGGGTGGTCGGCCGGGAGCTCGGCTCCCTGCGGGTGGTCGTCTCCGGCGCCGGTGCGGCCGGGGTCGCCTGCACCAAGATCCTTCTGGAGGCGGGCGTCGGCGACATCGCCGTGGCCGACTCGCGCGGCGTGCTGCACACCGGTCGTGACGACCTCACGCCGATCAAGCACTGGGTCGCGGAGAACACCAACCGGGCCGGCTACGCGGGCACGATGGCGGGCGCGCTCGAGGGCGCCGACGTCTACCTGGGCCTGTCCGGCGGCTCGGTGCCCGAGTCGGCGATCACGTCGATGGCGCCGGACTGCATCGTGTTCTCGCTGGCCAACCCGATCCCCGAGGTGGACCCGGAGATGGCGGCCCGCCATGCCGCCGTCGTCGCCACCGGTCGCAGCGGGGAGCCCAACCAGATCAACAACGTGCTGGCGTTCCCGGGCGTGTTCCGCGGCGCGATCGACGCCGGCGCCACCACCATCACCGAGCAGATGAAGCTGGCTGCGGCCACGGCGATCGCCGACGTCGTCGGCGACGAGGTACGGGCCGACTACGTGGTGCCCAGCCCGCTGGACCGACGGGTGGCCGACGCCGTCGCGGCCGCGGTCGCCGCCTGCGCGCGGGACGAGGGCGTCACCCGCTGAGAGAGGACCCCCTCGCCCGCCGCCACTCGCATGTGCCGGGCCCCGTCCGAGGGGCCGCGCTCACCCCGGTCCGGCCAGGCCCTGCAGCAGCGGGTCGACGGCGGCGCGGACGTCGGTGTTGAGGTAGACGCAGTACACCGTCGCGAGGACGAACGCCGGCACCAGCACGACCTTCTCCAGCGTCGTCCCGGTGCGCAGCGGGGTGAGCGCCAGCCGGGACCGGCGCAGCAGCCACAGCACCGGGACCGGCACGCCCTGCGTCGTGAGCGCGTCCCCGGCGATGTGGGTCAGCACGCCGAGAGCGACCGCCCAGGGCAGCCAGGCCGGGCTGGGGGAGTGCTCGAGCAGCAGCCAGGCGCCGGCCCAGGACAGCACCAGGTTGCCGATGACGGTGTTCTCCGCCCTCCCCGGGATGACGAAGTGCAGGGCCCGCAGGGCCAGCCCTATGGCCAGCGCCATGAGCAGCAGGCTGGACCAGAACGCGTTGGCCGCGGCCAGCGCCAGGGCGCCGAAGGCCAGCGGAGCAAGGACGGCGTCGTGGGTGCCCCAGCGGTGGCCCTGCGCCAGCCGCCCGACGGCACCGGAGGGGACGTCGGTGACCGGGCCCCACATGTCCGAGACCGTCGAGCCGCTGTGGTCGAGGTCGGGCAGCATGGCCATCCCGCCCACGGCGGCGATCCAGGCGACCTGGCCGACGGTGCCCCCGACCGGGGCCCACGGCAGCGTCGCGGCCCCGGCGGCGAGACCCGAGAGCGCGTGCGAGTGACCGAGCACGGACACAGCGTGCCGCCAGCGTCCACCGTCGCAGGGAAGGCGACCCATCCGGCGTGTCACGGGAGCCGCCCTGCGCGCGGTGGGGAGCGGGGACGGGCCCGGAGGGTCCTCCCCGCTCCCCGGGGAGCAGCTCAGCGCAGGTGCGGCAGAGCACCTGGCCGCGGTGCGGTCCGGGAGGACCGCGGTGTCACGGTGTCATTCCTCGTCCTCGGTGCCGCCGCGGGCCAGCCAGGTGGCCAGCCGCTCGACGGGCACCTCGAAGTCGGGGTGCTGGTCGACGAACGCCTGCATCTGGTCGGCCAGCCAGGCGAGGGTCACCTGCTCCTCGCCCCGCCGGTCGGCCAGCTCCTCCAGGCCCCGGTCCGTGAAGTACATCGGGAGGTGCGGGCTAGTCCGCGAAGGCCTCGGCCACGAGACGCTTCTGCTCGACCTCGTGGACCTTGGCCGAGCCGACGGCCGGGCTGGCCGCGGCCGGGCGGCTGACGCGACGCAGGCGGCGGCCGGCCGGCAGGTGCTCGGGCAGGTTGACCGCCATGAACTGCCACGGGCCCATGTTCGCCGGCTCCTCCTGCACCCAGACGACGTCCTGCGCGTTCGGGTAGCGCTCCAGCGCCTGCCGGATCTGCTCGGCCGGCAGCGGGTAGAGCTGCTCGACGCGCAGCACCGCGGTGTCGGTCGTCCCGGCGGCCTCCCGCTGGGCGAACAGGTCGTAGCCGACCTTGCCGCTGCACAGCAGCACCCGCTGCACGGCGGCGTCGTCCAGCGGCTCACCGCCCACACCCGGGTCGGCCAGCACCGGCCGGAAGGTCTCGTCGGTGAAGTCCGCGACCGGGCTGACGGCGGCCTTGGCCCGCAGCAGCGACTTGGGCGTGAAGACGACCATCGGCCGGTGCACGTCCGAGAGCGCCTGGCGGCGGAGCAGGTGGAAGTAGTTGCCCGGCGTCGAGCAGTTGGCGACGGTCATGTTGTTCTCCGCCGACAGCTGCAGGAAGCGCTCGATCCGGCCGCTGGAGTGGTCCGGACCCTGGCCCTCGAGGCCGTGCGGCAGCAGCATCACGACGCCGGAACGCTGGCCCCACTTGGCCTCGCCCGAGGTGATGAACTCGTCGATGACCATCTGGGCGCCGTTGACGAAGTCGCCGAACTGCGCCTCCCACAGCACCAGGGCCCTGGGGTTGGCCACCGAGTAGCCGTACTCGAAGCCCAGCGTCGCGTACTCCGACAGCAGCGAGTCGTAGACGAAGAACTTCGCCTGCTCCGGCGACAGGTTCGCCAGCGGCGTGTACTCCGCGGCGGACTCCCGGTCGATGAGCACCGAGTGGCGCTGCACGAAGGTGCCGCGGCGGGAGTCCTGACCGGCCAGCCGCACCGGGACGCCCTGCATGAGCAGGGACCCGAAGGCGAGCAGCTCGCCCATCGCCCAGTCGATGCCGCCCTCGCTGACCATCGCCGCGCGCCGCTCCAGCATCCGCTGGAGCTTCGGGTGGACGGTGAAGTCCTCCGGGAGGGAGACGTGCGCGTCGCCGATCGCCTTGAGCACCTCGGTGGTGATCGCCGTGGCGACCGGCTTCTCCTGCGCGGGCTGGTCCATGACCGGCTGCGGCTTCGAGGTGTCCTGCGCGTCGTGCGTCTCGGCGAAGGCCCGCTCCAGCTGGTCGCGGTAGTCCTTGAGCGCCTCCTCGGCCTCGGCCAGCGTGATGTCGCCGCGACCGATGAGCGCCTCGGTGTACAGCTTCCGGACCGAGCGCTTGCGGTCGATGATGTCGTACATCAGCGGCTGGGTCATCGACGGGTCGTCGCCCTCGTTGTGGCCGCGGCGGCGGTAGCAGACCAGGTCGACGACGACGTCCTTCCTGAACGCCTGCCGGTACTCGACCGCCAGCCGCGCCACCCGCACGCACGCCTCGGGGTCGTCGCCGTTGACGTGGAAGATCGGCGCGTTGACCATCCGCGCCACGTCGGTGGAGTACAGGCTCGAGCGGGACTGCGCCGGGCTGGTGGTGAAGCCGACCTGGTTGTTGATGACCACGTGCACGGTGCCGCCGGTGCGGTAGCCGCGCAGCTGCGAGAGGTTCAGCGTCTCGGCGACGACGCCCTGGCCGGCGAAGGCCGCGTCGCCGTGCAGTAGGACGGGCAGGACGGTGAAGCCCTGCTCACCCTTGTCGATCATGTCCTGCTTGGCGCGGACGACGCCCTCGAGGACGGGGTTGACCGTCTCCAGGTGGGAGGGGTTGCTGGCCAGCGAGACGGCGATCTCCGCACCCGGCTTGAACGGGTTCTCGAAGGTGCCCTCGGCGCCGAGGTGGTACTTGACGTCGCCGGAGCCCTGGACGGTGCCGGGGTCGATGTTGCCCTCGAACTCGCCGAAGATCTTGGCGTAGCTCTTGCCGAGGACGTTGGCCAGCACGTTGAGCCGGCCGCGGTGCGCCATGCCGATCGCGACCTCGTCGAGGCCGTGGTCGGTGCCGGCGATGAGCACCTCGTCCAGCAGCGGGATGACCGACTCGCCGCCCTCGAGGCTGAACCGCTTCTGGCCGACGTACTTGGTCTGCAGGAACGTCTCGAAGGCCTCGGCAGCGTTGAGCCGGCCGAGGACGTGCTTCTGCTTCTCCCTGTCGGGCTGCTCGGCCTTGAGCTCGACCCGCTGCTGGATCCACTCCCGCTCTTCGGGGTCGGTGATGTGCATGTACTCCACGCCGACCGTGCGGCAGTAGGAGTTGCGCAGCACCCCGAGGACGTCGCGCAGCGCCATCAGCCTCTCGCCGGCGAACCCGCCGACGGGGAACTTCCGGTCGAGGTCCCACAGCGTCAGCCCGTGCTGGAGGATGTCCAGGTCGGGGTGGCTGCGGACCTTGAACTCGAGCGGGTCGGTGTCGGCCATGAGGTGACCGTTGCGCCGGTAGGCCTCGATGACCTCGATGACCCGGGCTTCCTTGTCGATCTGCCCCTCGCGGCTGACCCGCACGTCGGGCATCCAGCGCACCGGCTCGTAGGGGATGCGCAGCGACCGGAAGACCTCGTCGTAGAAGCCGTCCTCGCCCAGCAGCAGCTGGTGCAGGCGGCGCAGGAAGTCACCGGACTCGGCGCCCTGGATGATCCGGTGGTCGTAGGTGGAGGTCAGCGTGATGATCTTCGAGATGCCGAGGTCGGTGAGCGCCTCGGGGCTCATCCCCTGGAACTCGGCCGGGTACTCCATGGCCCCGACGCCGATGATCGCGCCCTGCCCGGCGGTCAGCCGCGGCACCGAGTGGTTGGTGCCGATCGTGCCGGGGTTGGTCAGGCTGATCGTCGTCCCCGAGAAGTCCTCGAGGGTCAGCTTGCCCTGGCGAGCGCGGCGGATGACGTCCTCGTAGGCGCCCCAGAACCCGGCGAAGTCCATCTCCTCCGCGGCCTTGATCGAGGCGACGACGAGGGAGCGCGAGCCGTCGGCCTTCGGCAGGTCGATGGCCAGGCCGAAGTTGACGTGCTCGGGCTGCACCAGCGTCGGCTTGCCGTCGACCTCGGCGAAGGCGGCGTTCATGTTCGGGAAGGCGTCGAGCGCCCGGACCAGCGCGTAGCCGATCAGGTGGGTGAACGAGACCTTGCCGCCGCGCGAGCGCTGGAGGTGGTTGTTGATGACGATCCGGTTGTCGGCCAGGAGCTTGGCCGGCACCGCGCGCACGCTCGTCGCCGTCGGCACGGTGAGCGAGGCGTTCATGTTCTTGACGACGCTGGCCGCCGCGCCCCGCAGCGGGACGCGCTTCGGGCCCTCACCGGCGGGCTGGTCGGCCTTGACGGCGGGTTTCGCGGCCGGTGCCGGCTTCGCGGCGGGCGCGGCCTTGGTGGCCGGCTCCTGCCGGGCGGTCCGGTCGGCGGCCCGGTTCACCACGGTGTCCTCGGTGCGCGCCTGGACGCGGGTGGCCCGGGAGGGGGCACCGGCACCGGCACTGGGCTCCTGGTCGGCGGCCGGCTGCTGCTGGGCGGCCGGGGCCGGCTGTGCGGGCGCGGGGGCCGGGGCGGACGGCTCGGGCTCGGCGGCCGGGGCCGCCTCCCGGTCGTCGCTCGCCGCGACCGGGCTGCCCGGCCGGTAGTCGGCGAAGAACTCGTGCCACGCCTGGTCCACGCTGGAGGGATCGGCGAGGTACTGCTGGTACATCTCCTCGACCAGCCACTCGTTGGTGCCGAATCCCGCCACCGCTGAGGAGTTGGGGGTGGAGGACGGCCGGGATGAGTTCACGCTTGACACGGGGTCGAGTGCCTTCTTCGTCGTCGGTGCACGTCTCTGGACCGGGGCTGGAGTCTACGCCCGCAACTGCAGGCCGACCGGGTGCGGAACGGTCCCGTCCAGGGCACCGCCCCGCGGCTGCGAGGGGTGGGGAGGACGGGGTCCTCGCTCAGTCCGTGGCGCCACGGGCCACGAGGAGGTCGGCCAGGGCGTCGTGCGCGGTCGCCTGACCTGCGTCGTCCCGGCGGGTGCGGGCCGCGGCGACCCGGCTGATGTCGAGGGCACTGGCGCCGTCGGCTGTGGTGGCGTTGACGTCGGCTCCCGCGTCCAGCAGTTCGCGGACCACCTCCGGCGCGTCGCGTCCCGAACCGGCGGCCACGGCTGCGTGCAGCGGGGAGCGGCCGGTGTCGGGGTCGCGCCGGTTGACGTCGGCGCCGGCGGCCAGCAGCAGGCGGACCAGCTCCAGCCGCGTGCGGCCCGCGGCGGCGTGCAGCGCGCCGCCGCGGACGTCCGCGCCGCGGTCCAGCAGCGTCCGGGCGGTGTCGGCGGCGCCACCGGCAGCGGCGAGGGTCAGCAGGTCCACCCCGGTCACCGGGTCGGTCAGCGGGGCGCCGCGGTCGAGTTCGGCGCGCAGTCGCTCGGCGTCGTCGAGGTAGGCCGCGCTGGCCGCGTCCACCGGCGCGCCCAGCTCGCGCAGCAGCGGGACGAGGGCGGGCGCCGACTCCAGCGCCGTGTGCAGCGGGTCCCGGCCGTGCTCGGTGCGGGCCGAGAGGTCGGCGCCGGCTCCGACCAGCAGCCGCACGACCTCGGCCTGCCCCTCGGCGACGGCCAGGTGCAGCGGTGTCCAGCCGCCCTGGCCGTCGCGCTCCACGGTGGCGCTCAGCAGGCGGGGGGAGTCCTGGACGGCGGCGCGGACGGCCTCGACGTCGCCGTCGGCGATCAGCCGGCCCAGCCTCGGGGCGGTCATGCGCGTGGTCGTGCGCGTGGTCGTGCGCGTGGTCATGGGGGGATCCCCGTTCCGGTCGGGAGCAGTGCTTCGTGCGGTCAGGCTCTGTTCGGCCCCCTGCAGGGCCCCGCCGTGGCCCCGTCCCGGGTAGGCCCCGTCCAGAGGCTCACCGTGGGCCTGCGAACGGTGAGGGGGACGGGGTCCTTCCACGGAGGGTGGGGAGGACGGGGTCCTTCCACGGTGGGGGGCAGCGGGTCCTCTCTCAGACGACGTCGCGGCGCACGGAGAGCAGGGTGCCCAGCAGTGCCGCCACCAGACCGTAGCCGAGCAGCAACAGGCCGCCCTGCCACCGCTCGAGGAGGTCGGGTGCGATGGCCTGCGGGCCGCGGAAGGTGGTGGTCATGGCCTCCAGCGCGCCGCCGGGCAGCCACTTGTAGACCGCCGCCGTGGCGGAGAAGGCCGACAGCAGCGGCTCGACGACGTAGAGGTAGACCAGCGCCCCGACGATCGCCCCGACCTGGTTGCGCAGCAGCGCGCCCAGGCCCACGCCGATGACCGCGTACACGACGATCGCCAGCCCGGCGTTGAGCAGCACCTCCGCGTTCTCGCCGGTCAGCGACGGCGCGGCGCCCCGTGCCCCGGCGTAGACGACGACAACCGCGACCGTCACGGCCAGTGCGACGAGGGCGAAGGGGACGGCGGCCAGCGTGTAGGCCACCAGCTTGGCGACCACGACCCGGCCGCGCTTCGGCGAGGTCAGGAAGGTCGGCGTCGCGGTGCGGTGCCGGAACTCCTGGGTCATCCCGATGATGCCGAGGATCAGCGCGAACACCGCGGCGTTGGACGCGACGGAGAAGGCCAGCGCCTCGTACTCGGACGAGCCGACCGGGGGCGGGCCCCCATCCTGGCCGGCGAGCCCGGTGAGCAGGGCGGCGAACCCGCCGGCCATCAGGCAGGCGCCGACCAGCAGCCCGATCCAGGCCCGGGTGGTGAACAGCTTGGTCCACTCGGAGCGGACGAGCGCGGTCATCGGGCGGCCCCCTGCGCGGTGGTGTCGGTGGCGGCGTACTGCTCCTGGCCGGCGGTGAGCCGGAAGTACAGCTCCTCCAGGCCGCTGGTCTCCGCGCGCAGCTCGTGCAGCTCGATGCCGGCGCGGAACGCGTGTGCACCCACCGTGGCCGGCGTCGTCGCCGCGACGGTGACCCGGCCGTCGTCGGCGGGGCCGACGCTCAGCCCGGCGGAGCCGAGGACCTCGGTCAGCCGGCCGGCCTCGGGGCTGCGCACCAGGACCGACCCGCTGCCCAGCGCGCCGGAGCGCAGCTCGGCCAGCGAGCCCTCGCGGACCAGCCGCCCGGCGCCGACGATCACCACGCGGTCGGCGGTCTGCTCCATCTCGGCGAGCAGGTGGCTGGAGACCAGCACCGTGCGCCCCTCGTCGTGCGCCAGGTGGCGCAGGAAGCCGCGCAGCCAGTGGATGCCCTCGGGGTCCAGCCCGTTGGCCGGCTCGTCGAGCACCAGCACCGCCGGGTCGCCGAGCAGCGCGGTGGCCAGCGCCAGCCGCTGGCGCATGCCCAGCGAGTAGCCGCCCGCGCGGCGCCGGCCGGCGTCGGCCAGGCCGACCTGGGTGAGCACCTCGTCGGCGCGCGTGACCGGCAGGCGCGCGGCCCGGCAGTACACCCGCAGGTGGTTGCGCCCGGACCGCGCCGGGTGGAACGCCGTCTCGAGCACCGCACCGACCGTGCGCACGGGTGACGGGAGGTCGGCGTAGGCGACGCCGTCGAAGGTCGCCGTCCCCGCGTCGGGCCGCTCCAGGCCCAGGACCATGCGCAGGGTGGTCGTCTTCCCGGCCCCGTTGGGGCCGAGGAAGCCGGTGACCGAGCCCGGTTCGACGGTGAAGCTGAGGTCGGAGACGGCGCGGACGGCGCCGAAGCTCTTGCTGAGGCCGCGGACCTCGACCTGCACGGGGTCGCGGTGGCGACTACTGCCGGGGTGGATGGCGCTCTCCTCGCGTCGGCCGGGCGACGCGTCCATCCAAGCGCACCGGGCGGCCGCCGGGGCAGCCTCCGGGGTGCGCGTGTCCCGCCGGCGCAGTGACCCCGCGCACACCCCTGACCGGCAGCTTCGGTAGGTTGGCCGGTCGGGCGGGCGAGCCGGCTCCCGGCACGCCAGAGCAGCGCCGCCCGGGGCGGCCCCGGAACGCCAGCGAGGAGGGTCCGTGAACGCCTACCGCACGGTGGTCGTCGGGACCGACGGGTCGGAGTCCTCCCTGCGGGCGGTGCGCCGTGCCGGAGCCCTAACCGGGGCCTGCGGTGCCCGGCTGCTGATCGTGTGCGCGTACCTGCCGCCGCGGGCCGACGAGCGCGAGGTGCGCCGCGCCCGGGACGAGCCGGGGGAGGATCCCCACCAGGTCGTGGGATCCGCGCCGGCGGAGGACACCGTCCGGCACGCCGCGGAAGAGGCCCTCGCGGCCGGTGCGGGGGAGGTCGAGGAGGTCGCCGTCGTCGGCTCGCCGGTCGAGACGCTGCTCGACGTCGTCTCCCGCGCCCGGGCCGACCTGCTCGTCGTCGGCAACCGCGGGCTCAACAGCCTCAGGGGGCAGCTGATGGGATCGGTGCCGGCTGACGTGACCCGCCGCTCGTCGGTCGACGTCCTGGTCGTCCACACCACGGGCTGACGGCGCTGTCGCCCACTCCTCGGGACCCAGAAGCCGTGACGGACACCGGCGACACCCGCGAGGCGCTGCTGCGCCTGCTCCTCGGTGGCTCGCGCCGCTACACCCGGCTGCAGGTCGCAGCGATGGCCGGCCTGCCCCCCGAGCGCACCCGGCGGCTGTGGCGGGCGCTCGGCTTCCCCGACGTCGCCGACGACGACCCGGTCTTCACCGACGCCGACGTCCGGGCGCTGGAGCTGCTCAACGCGCTCATCGGCTCCGGTTTCGTCGAGCCGGGGACGGAGGCCTCGATCGCCCGCGCGATGGGGCAGTCGCTGTCCCGGCTGGCGGACTGGCAGACCGACCTGCTCGCCGACGCCCTCACCCGCGGCGGCACCGGGGCCGGGCAGCGCGCCGTCTCGCCGGAGGAGGCGGTGACCGCCGCCCGCAGCCTGTTCCCGCTGCTGCGCGAGGTGCAGGACTACGTGTGGCGGCGACACCTGGCGGCCAACGCCGACCGGCTGCTCACCCCCGCGGCCGCCGCCGACCGGCGCGAGCTGGCCGTCGGGTTCGCCGACCTGGTCGGCTACACCAGCCGCAGCCGGGGCATGGGCGGGCGGGAGCTCGGCGCCATGGTCGAGGACTTCGAGAGCACCGCCAGCGAGGTCATCGCCCGCCACCACGGCCGGGTGGTCAAGACGGTGGGGGACGGCGTCCTCTACACCGCCGGCTCCGCGATCGACGCCGTGGAGATCGGCCTGGAGCTGCCCGAGGCCTGGCAGGCCGAGGAGCGCCCGCCGCTGCGGGTCGGCGCCGCCTACGGCTCGGTGCTCACCCACCTCGGCGACGTCTACTCGCCCGTGGTGAACCTGGCCAGCCGGCTGACCTCGCTGGGCCGGCCGGGCACGCTGCTTGTCGACCGGGACCTCGCCCGCCGGCTGCGCGGGCTGCCCCGCTACCGGGTGCGGCCGCTGCGCCGGGTCTCGGTGCGCGGCTACGACAACCTGCAGCCCTGGCTGGTGGAGCGCCGTCCGCCCGGCCAGGCGGACCTCGCGCTGGAGAGCATGCTCGACGAGATGGCCGACGATGTCCTCGAGGAGGAGGACGACCCCGGGGAGTGAGCGGACCCCTGTCCCAGCCCCCGGCCCCGTCCAGGGCACCGTCCCGAGCTCGCGGAGGGCGGGGGGCGGGTCCTTCCCCGGATGCTGACGAGGACGGGGTCCTCCCACCGTTCGCGCCGTCCCCGTCCGGCTTGGCATCCTGGTCCCCCGTGAGTGCCACGCTCGTCGCCCGCGGCCTGGCCGCCGGTCACGGTGCCCGCGTCCTCTTCTCCGACCTCGACCTCGTCGTCGCGCCCGGCGACGTCGTCGGGCTGGTCGGGGTCAACGGCGCGGGCAAGTCCACCCTGCTGCGCACGCTGGCCGGTGAGCTGCCGGCGGAGTCCGGCAGCGTGACCGTCAGCCCGCCGACGGCGACCCTCGGGTACCTGCCGCAGGAGCACGAGCGCCGGCCGGGCGAGACGGTGCGCGAGGCGCTGGCCCGCCGGACCGGGGTCGCCGCCGCGCAGGCCGCGCTCGACGCCGCCACGGAGGCGCTCGCCGAGGGGGCCGACGGCGCGGACGACGCCTACACCGAGGCGTTGGAGCGCTGGCTGGCACTCGGCGGAGCCGACCTCGACGAGCGCGCGGCGCAGGTCGTCGGCGAGGTGGCGCCCGGGGTGCCCCTCGATGCGGGGACGACCGCGCTCTCCGGGGGGCAGGCCGCGCGGGTCGGGCTGGCCGGGCTGCTGCTCTCGCGCTACGACGTCCTGCTGCTGGACGAGCCGACCAACGACCTGGACCTGGCCGGCCTGGAGCAACTGGAGCGCTTCGTCACCGGGGCGCGCAGCGGCATCGTCGTCGTCAGCCACGACCGGGAGTTCCTCGCCCGCACGGTCACCCGCGTGGTCGAGCTGGACCTCGCCCAGCAGCTGGTGCGGGTGCACGACGGCGGCTACGAGGCCTACCTCGTCGAGCGCGAGGTGGCCCGGCGGCACGCTCGCGAGGAGTACGAGGAGTACGCCGAGACCAGGGCCGACCTGGAGGCCCGGGCCCGCATGCAGCGCAACTGGCTGGCCAAGGGCGTGCGGGACGCGGTCAAGAAGCAGAAGGACCCGGACAAGTTCATCAAGGCCCACAACCGGGCGACGGCGGAGAAGCAGGGGGCCAAGGCCAAGCAGACCGAGCGGCGGATCGAGCGGCTGGAGGTGGTGGAGGAGCCCCGCAAGGAGTGGGAGCTGCGGATGGAGATCGCCGCCGCACCGCGGGCCGGGGCGGTCGTCGCCACGCTCTCGGGCGCGCTGGTGCGCCGCGGCGGCTTCACCCTCGGCCCGGTGGACCTGCAGGTTGACTGGGGCGACCGGGTGGTCATCACCGGCCCGAACGGCAGCGGCAAGTCCACGCTGCTGGCCGCCCTGCTCGGCCGGGTGCCCCTGGACGAGGGCCGCGGAGGACTGGGCCCGTCGGTCCGGATCGGCGAGATCGACCAGGCCCGGGGCGCCTTCCTCGGCGCCGAGCCGCTGCTGGAGGCCTTCGCCGCGGAGGTGCCCGACCGGCCCACCGCCGACGTGCGCACCCTGCTGGCCAAGTACGGGTTGACCGCCGAGCACGTGCTGCGCCCGGCCGACACCCTCTCGCCGGGCGAGCGGACCCGGGCCGGGCTGGCGCTGCTGCAGGCCCGCGGCGTCAACGTCCTGGTCCTCGACGAGCCGACCAACCACCTCGACCTGCCGGCCATCGAGCAGCTCGAGCAGGCGCTGGCGGCCTACCGCGGCACGCTGCTGCTGGTCACGCACGACCGGCGGATGCTGGCCGCCGTCGACACCCCCCGCCGGATCACCGTCGAGGACGGCCGGGTCACCGAGCGCTGACGAAGGACCCCGTCCTCCCCCTCCGCGAGCTCAGGATGGGACCCGGGACGGGGCCGCGAGGGCGGCGGCGACCGCGTCCCCGGCCGCCGTCGCGAGCTCCTGCGGGCTCGCGCCGGCCGGGGACCGGGCCGGCAGCAGGTGCACCTCGACGACGGTGCCGGGCGAGGCGGCCAGCCAGCGCATCGCCGCCACCGCAGAGCGGCGGGCCGGGGGAGGGGGCGCGGTCCCGCGCCAGCGGACGGCGACCGGGCACACCGCGGCGCCGGCGTCCACCGCGGCGGCCAGCAGGGCGGCGTCCGCCCGGCCGGTGCTCACCGGCGTCCCGGCGCGCAGTGCGGCGGCCACGCGCGCCGGGTCGGCCGGCAGGGCGGGCAGCGGCACGCCGGCCAGCCGCTCGGGACCGCCGGCGACGACGGCCCCGGGGACGGCGGTGAGCAGCGCCAGCGGGTCGAGCGCGGTGACGGTGTCCGACACCAGCAGCGGGCCGGTGCCGGTGCGCGGCCAGGCGGTCGCCGGGGCGCGGACCTCGACCCGCACGCCCAGGCCGGTCAGCACCCGTGCGGCGCCGCAGACGCTCCGGCGGCGACGGCGGCCCACCGGCGGACGGAGCCGCCCGGCGGCCACGGTGGCGCCCACGCGGAGCCAGGCGGGGGTGGCGGTGGTCGCTGCGGTCACGGTGCCTCCCGGGACGCTCGGCGGACCCGGGACGGGCCCGCTGCACCTCGAGCGTCGCGGGCGGAGGTGTCGCGCCGGTGACGGCCGGTGGGCGGTCACGGGACGGTCGCGGGACGACCGGTCGCCGGGCGTCAGGGCGTGTCGAGCGCCTCCGTGAGGCCGACCGCGTCCATCCCGGCCCAGGTCTCGCCGACGTGGTGGGCCAGCACCATGAGGTCGCGCAGCTGCCCGTCCCGGTCGCGGATGTGGTCGGCCAGCAACGCCTCCCCGGTGAACCCGAGACCGGTGAACAGCGCCAGGGCCGGCCCCTGGTCGGCGACGACCTCGACGACGAGCTTGGTCAGGCCGGCCTCGAGGGCGTGCACCACCGCGTGCCGGGCCAACTCGCGTCCCAGCCCGGTGCCGCGGCCGGCGGGCGCAACCACCAGGCGCACCTCACCGACGTGGTCGGACCAGCCGGGCAGCCGCAGGACGGCGACGTAGCCGAGCACGCGGTCGTCGTCCACCGCCACCCAGCGGTCCACCCCCGGCGAGCCGGCCGCCCAGCCGCGCACGACGTCGGGGTCGGTGACGTCCTCGCGGATGAAGGTCCGGTCGCCCTCGGGCAGTTCGGCGAAGAAGCGCACCAGGGCCTCGCAGTGCGCCTCCGTCAGCGGCTCCACGGTGGTCACCGGGCAACCTCCTCGTCCTGCAGCGGCTCGCTGCGCCGCTGGAGGAAGTCGATGATCGTCGGCACCGTCGTCCGGGCCGCCGTCCGGCCCACCACCAGGCCCATGTGCCCGGCCGGGAGCCGCAGCTCGTGCTTGTCGGCCGAGCCCACCAGGTCGATCAGGGGAGCGCTCGCCTCGGGCGGGACGATGTGGTCGCGGTCGGCCCGGACGGTCAGGAACGGCCATCGGATGTCGGACAGGTGCACGCGGTCGCCGCCCACCGTCAGCCGGTCGGTGACCATCCCGTTGTCGCGCACCAGCATCCGCACCGTCTCCTCCGCGGCGGCCCCGGGGAAGGGCACGTGGTCGTCCGACCAGCCGGTCATGGCCTGGTAGCCGGCCACGTACTCGTCGTTCCAGAGGCGCTCCCACAGCGTCACGTAGCGGGTCACCTCGGCGGTGGGGGTCAGCGTCTTGAAGCCCTGCAGGACGACCCGTGGCGGCACGTTGCCGTCGGCGTCCAGCACGTCGGACACCTCCAGGCCGCCGACCCGGAAGAGGTCGGCCAACGGGCCCATGTGCCGGAAGTCCACCGGGGTGGCCAGCACGGTGAGGCTGCGGACGGGCGCGTCCGGGTGGTGCGCGGCGTAGAGCAGCGCGAGGTCGCCGCCGAAGCAGTAGCCGAACAGGGTGACCTCGTCGGCCCCGGAGACCTCCAGCACCCGTTCGACGCCGGCCGGGATGTAGTCGTCGACGTAGTCCTCGAGGGTGTTGGCCGCGTCCCGCTCATCCGGCTCGCCCCAGTCGAGCAGGTAGACGTCGAAGCCCGCGCGGAGCAACTGCTCGACGAAGCTGTTGCCCGGCGCGAGGTCGAGGATGTAGCTGCGGCTGACCAGGCTGAACACGATGAGCAGGGGTGGCGAGTACCGGACGCCGCCGTGGGTGTCCGGGTCGTTGCGGTAGTGCCAGAGCTGGGTCCGGCCGCGCTGCCAGACGACGTCCTTGGGCGTCTGCCCGACGTCCGGCCGGGCGACGCCGCTGACCAGCCGGAGACCGTTACGGGCGCGCAGGGCGTTGCGTTCGACGTCGCGCCGGACGCGGTCGAGGACCGTCTGCGGGCTGGGCACTGTCGGCATCGGACTCCTCGGGGGTGCGGCTGCGCTCCGTCTCCCGTCGCGCGGCCTCGAGTTGGAGGGTGAGCCGGCGGACCTCGCGGTCGAGGGCGCCGACCTGGGCGCGCAGCCGGCTGACGTCGGTCCCGGCCGGCAGGTCGATCAGGTGCCAGAAGCGGGTCGTGGCCCCGCGGGCGGTCTCGCGGGCGACGGTCACCGCCCGGCGGGTCAGGGCCGCGCCGACCGTGAAGGCCTCGCTGCGGACCAGTTCGTCGGCGTGCGGGGTCACGCGCCGCTCGACGGCGTCGAAGGCCTGCCGCCACAGGGGTGTCTCACTCATGCGCCCTCCCCGCGGGCGCGCGCCCGTCGCACGGACCGGGCTGCGGCGCCCGTGCGGCGCTCCCGGGCCCGCTCACGACCGCACCTCGGCCGGGAGCTCGACGGCGCGGCGGAGGATCTTGCCCGTGGGCCCCTTGGGCAGGGCCTCGACCAGCCAGACGTGCCGCGGGTACTTGTAGGCGGCCACCCGCTCCTTGACCCAGGAGCGCAGCTCGTCGGGGTCGGCCTCCTGCCCGGGCTTGAGGGCCACCGCGGCGGCGACCTCCTCGCCCAGCTCGGGGTGCGGGACGCCGACGCAGGCGGCCTCGGCGACCGCGGGGTGCTCGTAGAGCGCCTCCTCGATCTCGCGCGGGTACACGTTGTAGCCCCCGCGGATGATCATCTCTTTCTTGCGGTCGACGATGGCGAAGTAGCCGTCCTCGTCCTGCCGGGCCAGGTCGCCGGTGCGGAACCAGCCGTCCGGGATGGCCTTGGCCGTCTCCTCCGGCTTCCCCCAGTAGCCCTTCATGACGTTCTCGCCGCGGATGGCGATCTCCCCGACCTCGCCGGTCGGGACGCCGCGGCCCTCGTCGTCCACGAGGCGCATCTCCACGCCGCGGATCGGCGTCCCGATCGTCCCGGGCTTGCGCTCGGCGTGCAGCTGGTTGAACGACGCCACCGGCGAGGTCTCCGACAGCCCGTACCCCTCGAGCACGATGCAACCGAAGGCCTCCTCGAAGCCGCGCATGACCTCGACCGGCATCGCCGACCCGCCGGAGACGCACAACCGCAGGCTGGAGACGTCGTGGCGGTCCCGGTCGGGGGAGTGCAGCATCGCGGCGAACATCGTCGGCACGCCCTCGAAGACGGTGACCCGGTCCCGCTCGATGACCGAGAGCGCCTTCCCGCCGTCGAACCGGGGGATGAGGGTGAGGCAGGAGCCGGCCAGCACGGAGGCGTTGAGCCCGCACGTCAGGCCGAACACGTGGAACAACGGCAGGCAGCCCATGACCACGTCGTCGGGGGTCAGCTCGACGAGCTCCAGGCCCCCGGTGCGGCAGTTGCTGCGCAGGTTGGCGTGGGTCAGCTCGGCGCCCTTGGGCTGACCGGTGGTGCCCGAGGTGTAGAGGATGACCGCCGCGTCCCGGTCCTCCCGCGGCTCGGCGTCCCGGCCGCCGGACCCGCCCAGCGTCCCGCCGACGTCGACCGGGCCGACGGTCACCGCGTCGACGCCCACGGCCGCCGCCGCCTCGGTGGCCGCGTCGGCGGCGGACTCCAGGGCCACCACGAGGCGGGCGCCGGAGTCGCGCAGGTAGTACTCGACCTCGCGCGCCTTGAGCAGCGGGTTCATCGGGACGACGGCGGCGCCGGCCATCAACGCGCCGTAGAACACCACCGGGAAGCTCAGCACGTTCGGCAGGACCATCCCCACCCGATCGCCGGGCTGCACACCCCGGGCCCGCAGGCCCGCGGCCACCCCGGCCGCGGCGTCGCGGAACCCGTCGTAGGTCAGGACGGCGTCGTCCATGCGGAGCGCCGGCCGATCGCCGTGCTCCGCGGAGCTGTCGAGCAGGTGCTGTGCCAGGTTGGCCACGGGTTCTCCCACCGGATCGCGGAACGGGTCCGGGCCCTACCCGGGACTCCTGTGGTCTACCCCACAGACGCGTGGATGGGTCGCCGCGGGTGGCGGGGCGGCCGTGGGGGCGACAGGCTCAGGGCTCACCGACGACGACGGGAGTGCACGTGACGGACAGGACGGTCCTGGACATGTTCCGGCTCGACGGCCGGGTGGCGATCGTGACGGGGGCGTCCTCCGGCCTCGGGGCGGTGTTCGCCCGTGCCCTGGCGCAGGCCGGGGCCGACGTCGCGCTCGGCGCCCGCCGCGAGGACCGGCTGGGCGAGACCCGGGCGGCGGTGGAGGCGGCCGGACGGCGGGCGATCACCGTGCGCACCGACGTGGCGCGGCCCGAGGACTGCCAGGGCCTGGTCGACGCCACGGTGGCCGAGTTCGGGAAGGTCGACGTCCTGGTCAACAACGCCGGCGTCGGCACCGCCGTGCCGGCCACCCGCGAGACGCCGGAGCAGTTCCGCTCGGTGATCGACGTGAACCTCAACGGCTGCTACTGGATGGCGCAGGCCTGCGCGCGGGTCATGCAGCCGGGCAGCTCGATCATCAACATCTCCAGCATCCTCGGGCTGACCACCGCCGGCCTGCCCCAGGCCGCCTACGCCGCGAGCAAGGCCGGCCTCATCGGGCTCACGCGCGACCTGGCGCAGCAGTGGACCGGTCGCAAGGGGATCCGGGTCAACGCACTGGCCCCCGGCTTCTTCGAGTCGGAGATGACCGACCAGTACCCGGAGGGCTACATCGAGGGCCAGATGGCCCGGGTGCTGGCCGGCCGCAAGGGCGACCCCATGGAGCTGGCCGCGGCGCTGGTCTTCCTGGTCAGCGACGCCGGCGGCTACGTCACCGGGACGACGCTGCCGGTCGAGGGCGGCCTGCTGACCAGCTGACACCGGGTGCACGTCCGGGGGGCTGGCTGCCCCCGTCCGGGAATGACCTCCCGGAGGTGGGGTTGTGCGGGGCGGACCGGGGTCCGCCCCGCACGAGAACCCTGAGGAGCACGCACCATGTCGATCGTCGTCACCGGAGCCACCGGACACCTGGGCCGGCTGGCCGTCGAGGCGCTGCTGGAGCGCGGCGTCCCGGCCGGGCAGGTCGTCGCCGCCGGACGCCGCACGCAGACCCTCGCCGACCTCGCCGACCGCGGCGTCGTCGTCCGCACCGCGGACTACGACGACGAGGCGTCGCTCGAGGAGGCCTTCGCCGGCGCCGACCGGCTCCTGCTGGTCTCCGGCAGCGAGGTGGGGCAGCGCGTGCGGCAGCACGGCAGCGCCATCGCGGCGGCGCGCGCCGCGGGCGTCGGGTTCATCGCCTACACGAGCATCGCGCACGCCGACACCTCCACGCTGCTGCTCGCCGAGGAGCACCGGGCCACCGAGCAGCTGCTCGCCGAGGCCGGGATCCCGCACGCGCTGCTGCGCAACAGCTGGTACACGGAGAACTACACCGGCCAGCTGCCCGTCTACCTGGAGCACGGCATCGCCGGTGCGGCGGGGGACGGCGCGGTCAGTGCGGCGACCCGCGCCGACTACGCCGCGGCGGCCGCCGCCGTCGTGGCCGCCGACGGGCACGCCGGTGCCGTCTACGAGCTCGGCGGTGAGCCGTTCACGATGACCGAGCTGGCGCAGGTCGTCTCCGCAGCGACCGGCCGCACGGTGACCTACACCGACATGCCCGTCGAGCGGTACCGGCAGGTCCTGGTCGCCGCGGGCCTGCCCGAGCCGGCCGCCGCGGTGTTCGCCGACGGCGACCGCGGCGTCGCCGCCGGCGAGCTGCTCGTCGAGGGCGGCGACCTGCGCCGGCTGCTCGGCCGGGCGCCGACACCGCTGACCGACGCCGTGGCCGCCGCCGTCGCCGCACTGCGCGGCTGACGGCGACGCGGCGGGGCGCCGTACGGCGTTCCCGCCGGGCAGGAGCCGTCCGGACACGCGAGAGGCCCCGCCGCGGACGGCGGGGCCTCTCGGTGCTCCTGGAGTGCCCCCGGCAGGATTCGAACCTGCGCACCCGCCTCCGGAGGGCGGTGCTCTATCCCCTGAGCTACGGGGGCTCTGCGGTGGGGCGTCGTAGAACCTACCAGCCGCGCCGCGGCGTTCCGACGGTGGTGCGTCAGGGCGCGGGGAGGGGGGTCCCACCACGTGCGGCGAGCATCCGCTCCATGGTCGTCACCTCCGCCGTCTGGGTCTCGGCGATCGTGCCGGCCAGGCCCGCGACGGCGGCGAGGCCGGCGTGCTCGGCCGCGTACTGCGCCATGTCGAAGCCGCCCTGGTGGTGCCGGATCATCAACCGCAGGAACTCGACGTCGAACTCCGCACCCGACAGGGAGCGCAGCCGCGTCAGCTCCGACTCGGTGGCCATCCCCGGCATCAGGCCGCCGTGCGCCGAGGCCGCGTCGTGCCCGGCGTGCCCGCCGTCCGAGGCCATCCAGGCCATGGTGTCCCCACCGGTCGGCGGCAGGCCCCACAGCGCCAGCCAGCCCTGCATCCGCCCGACCTGGTTCTGCTGGGTCTCGGCGATGTCGAACGCCAGCTGGCGGACCTCCGCGTCGGCGCTGCGCTCCAGCGCCAGGTTCGCCATCTCCACGCCCTGCAGGTGGTGCCGGGACATGTCACGGGCGAAGCCGGCCTCCACGGAGTCCGCGGCCGGCGCCGGCTCGGCGCGGCCGATGCCCAGGGCGACCGCGGCGCCCCCGCCGATCAGGACCAGCCCGACGGCGATGACCGCCAGCAGGAGGACCCGCAGCGGGCTGCGCGCGGCCGTCACGGAGCGCCGGTCCCGGCCCCGGCCGTCGGCGTGGTCGGGGAGTCGGTCGTCATGGCGGCGGCGCCGCGGCTGCTGTCGCCGACCGTGAGCGGCTCGGCGATGAACTGCGGGTTCTCGCAGCTGGCGCCCGGCTCGGGGAAGAACTCCTGGTTGTAGGTCAGGAAGTCGGCGAACTGCTCGATGCGCGGGTCGTCGGCCGAGTCCACCGCGAGCTGGTGGTTCCAGGACTGCAGGCTGATCGGGGAGGCCTGGCCGGGGTTGGGGGAGAGCATCCGGCCGGACTCGCTGGCCACGTCGGTGAGCGTCTGCAGCGCGTCCCCGGTGACGACCTCGGGGTCGTAGGTGATCCAGACGGCGCCGTGCTCGAGGCTGTGGACGGCGTTCTCCTGCCGGATCTGCACGTCGTACACGGTGCCGGTGCAGTCGGCCCACTCGCCGTCGTGCGGCCCGCCCACCGGCGGGGACTGCTCGTACGTGACGGGGGTGGTCACGTGCTCCTGGCCGGCGGGGTAGTCGAAGGTCTGCACGCCCCCGATCTCGTCGACGGCGTCGACCCGGCCGGCCTCGGACTCGTTGACCTGCAGGACCGCGTAGGTGAGGACGGCGGCGGCGAACACCAGGACGGCGACCGCGGCGGCGATCAGCCCCCACGGCCGCTGCGGCGTGACGACGTTGGTCACCGGCGGGCGCGTGCGCCCGCCCTTCGCGCCTGCCGCGCCCGCCCGGCTGGCTCCGCCGCGCGTGCGGCCGGGCTCGGGCTTGCGGTCCTTGGCCAAGGCCTCTCCTCGGGTGCTCGTTTCCTCGGGTGCTCGGTGTCCTGCCGGGTGGGCCACGGACGACGTCCACGCGGTGGTTCCGGCGGCCGAGTCTAGGTGCGGCACCTGAACGCACCCTGGGGGAACGGCGGGTCCGGGGGGTGAGGAAGGCCGCACGGGGCGCGGACGTGCGGTCAGTACGCTCGTGCGGTGACACCCGAGCAGCTGCAGGCCGTCGTCCGCACCGCCGTGGGCGCGGTCGTCGAGCGAGGCGCGCTGTCCGTCGAGGTGCCCGCCGAGGTCGTGGTCGAGCGGCCGAAGAACCCCGACCACGGTGACTACGCGACCAACGTGGCGCTGCGGCTGGCCAAGCCGGCCGGGCGGCCGCCGCGCGAGGTGGCCGAGCTGCTCGCCGAGGAGCTGCGGGCGCACCCGGGCATCGCCTCCGTCGACCCCGCGGGGCCCGGCTTCCTCAACATCACCCTGGCGCAGGGCGCGCTGGGCAGGATCGCCGTCGACGCCGTCACCGCCGGCCCCGCCTACGGGCACACCGACACCCTGGCCGGGCAGAAGCTCAACCTGGAGTTCGTCTCGGCCAACCCGACCGGCCCGGTGCACATCGGGGGCACCCGCTGGGCCGCCGTCGGCGACGCCCTCGGCCGGCTGCTGGAGGCCAGCGGCGCCACGGTCACGCGGGAGTACTACTTCAACGACGCCGGCGCGCAGATCGACCGGTTCGCCCGCAGCCTGATGGCCACCGCCCACGGCCGGCCGGCGCCCGAGGACGGCTACGCCGGCGACTACGTCGGCGAGATCGCCGCCCAGGTCGTCGCCGCCGAGCCCGGCGTGCTGGAGCTCCCCGAGGAGCAGCAGCAGGAGCGCTTCCGCCAGCGCGGTGTCGAGCTGATGTTCGCCGAGATCAAGCGCACGCTCGCCGCGTTCGGCGTCGAGTTCGACGTCTACTTCAGCGAGCGCACGCTGCACGAGACCGGCGCGCTGGAGAAGGCGATCGCGCGGCTGCGGGAGAACGGCCACGTCTACGAGGCCGACGGCGCCACCTGGCTGCGGACCACCGACTTCGGCGACGACAAGGACCGGCCGCTGGTCAAGAGCGACGGCGACCCCACCTACTTCGCCGCCGACTGCGCCTACTACCTGGACAAGCGTTCCCGCGGCTTCGACAAGGTCGTGATCATGCTGGGCGCCGACCACGCCGGCTACGTCGGCCGGTACAAGGCGCTGGTGGCCGCGGTGGGCGACGACCCCGAGGCGAACCTGGAGATCCTGCTCGGCCAGCTGGTCAACCTGGTCCGCGACGGCGAGCCGGTGCGGATGAGCAAGCGGGCGGGCACCGTCGTCCTGCTCGAGGACCTCGTGGAGGCCGTCGGCGCGGACGCCGCCCGCTACGCCCTGGCACGTGCTTCGGTCGACCAGCAGATCGACCTGGACCTCGACCTGTGGAGCCGGCAGACCAACGACAACCCGGTCTTCTACGTGCAGTACGCGCACGCCCGGATCTCCTCGGTGCTGCGCAACGCCGCCGACCTCGGGGTGGCCACGAGCCTCGACCCGCCCACCCCGGGGGACGTCGACGTCGCCCAGCTGACCCACGAGCGGGAGAACGACCTGCTGCGGGCGGTCGGCGAGTTCCCGCGGGTGCTGACGTCGGCCGCCGAGCTGCGCGCCCCGCACCGGGTGGCCCGCTACCTCGAGGAGCTGGCCGGCACCTACCACCGCTTCTACGACTCCTGCCGCGTGCTTCCGCGCGGCGACGAGGAGGCGACCGCGCTGACCACCGCCCGGCTGTGGCTGTGCGCCGCGACCGCCGTGGTGCTGCGCAACGGACTCGGCGTGCTCGGCGTCAGCGCCCCGGAGCGGATGTGAGGGCGCACCCCGCGGCGCCCGCCGGGCACGACGAACTGGAGCTGCCATGAGGGCGCACCCTGCTGGTCCGCTGCACGGCGGGATGACCCCGCCGCCGTCCGTCGGCCTGCCACCGGCCGACCTCGGCGGCCTCGACCCGCAGGTCTGGCCGCGCTCGACGCAGCGCGTCGACGGCGAGCTGCACGTGGGCGGCCGGCCGGTCACCGAGCTGGCGCGGGCGCACGGCACCCCGCTGTTCGTCCTGGACGAGGCCGACTTCCGCGGCCGGGCCGCGGACTTCGCCGCCGCCTTCGAGGGCGCCGACGTGCACTACGCGTCCAAGGCGTTCCTCTGCGGGCAGGTCGCCCGCTGGATCGCCGACGACGGCCTGCACCTGGACGCCTGCTCGGGCAACGAGCTGGCCCTGGCCCTGGCCGCCGGGTTCCCGGCCGAGCGGATCGCGCTGCACGGCAACAACAAGTCGCTCGTCGAGCTGCAGCTGGCCGTCGACTCCGGCATCGGCCACGTCGTCCTCGACTCCTTCGACGAGGTCGACCGGCTGGTCCCGCTGGCCGCCGCCCGGGTCGCCGCCGGCGGCGCGCCGGTGCCGGTGCTGATCCGGACGACGGTCGGCATCGAGGCGCACACCCACGAGTTCATCGCCACCGCCCACGAGGACCAGAAGTTCGGGTTCTCGCTGGCCACGGGCGACGCGCTGACCGCCGCGGTCCGGGTGATCCGGGAGCCGGCCCTGCGGCTGACCGGCCTGCACAGCCACATCGGCTCCCAGATCTTCGACACGGCCGGCTTCGAGGCGGCCGCGCACCGGGTCGTGGGCCTGCTCGGTCAGGTGCGGCAGGCCACCGGCCAGGTGCTGGGGGAGCTGAACCTCGGCGGCGGCTTCGGCATCGCCTACCTGCCCGAGGACGACCCGGTCAGCCCCGACGACGTCGCCCGGCGACTGCGCAGCGCCGTCGTCGCCGAGTGCGCCGCACTGGACCTGCCGGTGCCCCGGTTGGCCGTCGAGCCCGGTCGGGCCATCGCCGGCCCCGGCACCGTGACGCTGTACGAGATCGGCACCATCAAGCCGGTGCGGCTCGGCAGCGGCGGGCAGGGTGCGCCGCAGGTGCGCAACTACGTCTCGGTCGACGGCGGGATGAGCGACAACATCCGTACCGCGCTCTACGACGCCTCCTACACCTGCGTGCTGGCCAACCGGACCTCCGACGCCCCGCCGGCGCTGTGCCGGGTCGTCGGCAAGCACTGCGAGAGCGGCGACGTCCTGGTCCGCGACCTGTGGCTGCCCGCCGACGTGCAGCCCGGCGACCTGCTCGCGGTCGCCGCGACCGGCGCCTACTGCTGGTCGATGGCGAGCAACTACAACTACCTGCTCAAGCCGCCGGTGGTGGCCGTGCGGGACGGCGTCGCGACCGAGGTGGTCCGGCGTCAGACACTGTCGGACGTGTTCGCCCTCGACGCCGTCCTCGCCGACGTCCCCCCGCCCGCGACCGCGCCGTCCCAACCGGCGCCCGAGCACCCGGCCGCGGTCCGGTCGACGAACTCGCGAGTCGGCGCGGAGGCACGGTCGTGAGCGCGCCGCTTCGGGTCGCGCTGCTGGGCTGCGGCACCGTCGGCAGCGCGGTGCTGCGGCTGCTGGACGAGCAGGCGGGCGACCTCGCCGCACGCATCGGCCGGCCGGTCGAGGTCGCCGGTGTCGCGGTCCGCCGGCCCGACCGGCACCCGGACGTCCCGGCGCACCTGCTCACCACCGACGCGCACGGACTGGTGACCCGGGACGACGTCGACCTCGTCGTCGAGGTGATCGGCGGGATCGAGCCGGTGCGCTCGCTGCTGCTGGCCGCCTTCGAGGCCGGCAAGTCGGTGGTCAGCGCCAACAAGGCGCTGCTGGCCGACGACGGCGTCGAGCTGCACGCGGCCGCGGCCAAGGCCGGCGTCGACCTCTACTACGAGGCCGCGGTGGCCGGGGCGATCCCGCTGCTGCGCCCGCTGCGCGAGTCGCTGGCCGGTGACCAGTTGCGGCGCGTGGTCGGCATCGTCAACGGCACGACCAACTACATCCTGTCCCGGATGGCCGAGACCGGGCACGGCTTCACCGAGGCCCTGGCCGAGGCGACCGAGCTGGGCTACGCCGAGGCCGACCCGACCGCCGACGTCGACGGCTTCGACGCCGCCGCCAAGGCCGCCATCCTCGCCTCGCTGGCTTTCCACACCCCGGTCTCGGCCGCCGACGTGTACCGCGAGGGGATCTCCGCGGTCACCGCGACCGACGTCGCCCGGGCCACGGAGATCGGCTGCACGGTCAAGCTGCTGGCCATCTGCGAGCGGGTCGGGCGGGCGGGCAACGGCACGGCCGACGGTGACGGGGACTCCGTCGCCGTCCGCGTGCACCCCGCGATGATCCCGACGACGCACCCGCTGGCGTCGGTCGGCGGGGCGTTCAACGCCGTCTTCGTCGAGGCCGAGGCCGCCGGGCAGCTGATGTTCTACGGCCAGGGCGCCGGCGGCGACGCGACCGCCAGCGCCGTCCTCGGCGACCTGGTCGCCGTCGCGCGCAACCGGGCCGCCGGCGTCGCCGGCCCCGGTGTCACCACCTACGCGGGCCTGCCGGCCCGGCCGATCGCCGAGACGCCGACCCGGTACCACGTCAGCCTCGACGTCGCGGACAGACCCGGCGTCCTCGCGACGGTCGCCCAGGAGTTCGCCCGGCACGGGGTCAGCATCGCCACCGTGCGGCAGGACGGGCACGGGGACGCCGCGACGCTGGTCATCGTCACCCACAGCGCCCCGGACGCCGCGTTGTCGGCGACGGTCACCGCGCTGCGGGAGATGCCCGCCGTCCGGGCCGTGACCAGCATCCTGCGCGTGGAGGGACTGTCATGACGACGCAGCTGCCCGTGCGGGGCACCGTCTCACCGTTCTGGCCGGGCCTGATCGAGGCCTACCGGTCGCGGCTGCCGGTCAGCGACAGCACGCCCGTGGTGACCCTGCAGGAGGGGGCGACCCCACTGGTGCCGGCCGCGGAGCTCTCCCGCCGCACCGGCTGCGAGGTCTACCTCAAGGTCGAGGGGGCCAACCCGACCGGGTCGTTCAAGGACCGCGGGATGACCATGGCCATCACCAAGGCCAAGGAGGAGGGCGCGCAGGCGGTCATCTGCGCCTCGACCGGCAACACCAGCGCCAGCGCCGCCGCCTACGCGGCCCGTGCCGGCCTGGTCTGCGCCGTCCTGGTCCCGCAGGGGAAGATCGCGCTGGGCAAGCTGGCGCAGGCGCTGGTGCACGGCGCCAAGCTGCTGCAGGTCGACGGCAACTTCGACGACTGCCTGGCCCTGGCCAGCAAGCTGTCGATCGACTACCCGGTCAGCCTGGTCAACAGCGTCAACCAGTTCCGGATCGAGGGGCAGAAGACCGCCTCGTTCGAGATCGTCGACGTCCTCGGTGACGCGCCGGACGTCCACTGCCTGCCGGTCGGCAACGCCGGCAACATCACCGCGTACTGGCAGGGCTACCGGGAGTACGCTGCCGACGGCACGGCCGGCAGGACGCCGCGGATGTGGGGTTTCCAGGCCGCCGGGGCCGCCCCGATCGTGACCGGACAGGTCGTCGAGCAGCCGCAGACGATCGCCACGGCCATCCGCATCGGCAACCCGGCGTCCTGGACCAAGGCGCTGGCGGCCCGCGACGAGTCCGGCGGACGCATCGACGCGGTGACCGACCGGGCGATCCTCGCCGCCTACCGGCTGCTGGCCCGCACCGAAGCCGTCTTCGTCGAGCCGGCCTCGGCCGCCTCGGTCGCCGGGCTGCTGCAGGTCGCCGAGGCCGGTGAGCTCGAGCCGGGCCAGCGGATCGTCTGCACGGTGACCGGCAACGGGCTCAAGGACCCGGAGTGGGCGATCTCCGGCGCCCCTGCCCCGGTGACGGTGCCGGTCGACGCCGCGGTCGCCGCCGCGCAGCTGGGACTGTAGTGGAGGGACCACGTCCGGCCCTCCGCTCGGAGGAGGACACCGACGCGGCCGCAGTGCGGATCCGGGTGCCCGCGACCAGCGCCAATCTGGGGCCGGCGTTCGACAGCGCGGGCCTCGCCCTGACCTGCCACGACGTCGTCGCCTTCGACGTCCTCGCGTCCGGCCTGGCGGTCGAGGTCTCCGGCACCGGCGCGGGGGAGCTGCCCACGGACGAGTCGCACCTGGTGGTGCGCGCCTTCCGGGCCGCGTGCGACGAGCTGGGCTGGGCGCCGTCGGGACTGCGCGTGGTCGCCGAGAACGGCATCCCCCAGGGACGGGGGATGGGTTCATCGGCGGCGGCCGTGGTCGCCGGCGTCCTCGGCGCCTGGGCGCTGTGCCCCGAGGTCGACGCCGTCGACCTCGACGCGGTGCTCCGTCTCACCACGGAGCTGGAGGGACACCCGGACAACGTCGCACCCTGCCTGCTCGGCGGCGCGACGCTGTCCTGGATGACCGACGGGGTCGCCCGCGCCGACACCGTCCCCGTCCACGACGACGTGCAGCCGGTGGTGCTCGTCCCCGACACGACGCTGTCCACGCACGTGGCCCGCGGCCTGCTGCCCGACGCCGTCCCGCACGCCGACGCCGCCTTCAACGCCGGGCGGGCCGCGCTCCTGGTGCGCGCGCTGGTCAGCCAGCCGGCCCTGCTGTTCGAGGCGACCGAGGACCGACTGCACCAGCGGCAGCGCGCGGCCGCGATGCCGGACTCCGCACGGTTGCTGGAGCGGCTGCGCGCCGCCGGGCACGCCGCCGTCGTCTCCGGTGCCGGTCCGAGCCTGCTCGTGCTCACCCGCCGGCACCCCGACGACCCGGCGGACGCCCCGGCCGCCGCCGTCCGGGTGCGCGACGTGGTCGAACTCACTCCAGAGGGGTGGACCGTCCTACCCCTGGGGGTGGACGTCCACGGTGCGCGTGTCCATCGCCCTGTCCAGCAGGTATCGTCTCGATAACGAGGAACACACCGGTACCGCACGGTGTTGTCGTGTTCGTGAGCGCGAACTAGGCTCACGGCGTAGCCGCCCAGTCGGGCGAGCCTCGCGCGGGGCGTTGCAGACGATCTGATGTCCGTCGCCGCAGAAGCGCTCCGCACCCACTGGATCCCGTGTCTCTTGCTGTCCGCTCGAAGATCGGGCGGGAGGTGCCGGATCACCCCCTGCGCTGGTAGGCGCAGGTCTCCGCAGGGAAGGACCTGTACGTGAGCGAGACCACCGACCTCGTCACCGCGCCGCAGAGCGCAGGCACCGACGAGGCACCTGCCGTTTCTGGGACGACGGGCCGCACCCGTCGCCGCGGCAGCGGGCTCTCCGGCATGCTGCTGCCCGAGCTGCAGCGACTCGCCGCCGAGCTCGGCATCTCCGGCACCGGCCGGATGCGCAAGGGCGACCTGGTCGCCGCCATCTCCGCCCGCCAGGTGGGTGGGGAGAGCACCGGTGGCACCGCCACCAGCGGTGCCCCCGCCGACATCCCGGCCGCTCGTGGCGCCGACACCGCTCGCGGTGTGGCCGCCACGGCCGCACCGGTCGAGGCCCCGATCAGCGGTGGCGCCAACGGCGGCCCCCTGACCGCGTCGCCCGACGCGGGCACCGAGGCCGCGCCGCGGCGTCGTCGCGCGGCCAGCCGGCCCGCCGGCGCGCCGGCGGCCGAGGGCACCGCTCCGGCGGCCGAGGTCACCGCCCCGGCGGTCGAGTCCGCGCCCAGCGCGCCCGAGCCGCGCACCGAGGCACCAGCCGAGGCAGCCGGTACGGCTCCCGAGCAGACCGACGACGAGCGCACCGAGGGCGACCGTCCGCAGCGCAACCGCGACCGCGGGCGCAACCGCGGCGAGCGGGACGGCGGCCAGCGTGGCGACCGCGGCGACAACCGCGAGCGCGAGGGCAACCGGGACGGCGGCACCCGCACCGATCGGGACGGCACCCGCACCGACCGGGACGGCACCCGCACCGACCGGGACGGCACCCGCGGTCCTGACCGCAACGAGCGCGGCGGCCGGCCGGACAACCGCAACGACAACCGGAACGACAGCCGCAACGACCGCGGCAACGACAGCCGCAACGACGAGGACGACGACGACTTCGAGGGCGGCCGCGGCCGCCGGGGCCGCCGTTACCGGGACCGCAACCGCCGCGGCAACAGCCGCGAGCGCTTCGACCAGAACGAGCCGACCATCAGCGAGGACGACGTCCTCCTGCCGGTCGCCGGCATCCTCGACGTGCTGGACAACTACGCGTTCGTCCGCACCTCCGGCTACCTGACCGGCCCGAACGACGTCTACGTCTCGCTGTCGCAGGTGCGCCGCTACGGCCTGCGCCGCGGTGACGCCATCACCGGCGCCGTCCGCCAGCCCCGCGAGGGCGAGCGCAAGGACAAGTACAACGCGCTGGTTCGGCTGGACACGGTCAACGGCCTGGAGCCCGAGCAGGCCCGGCAGCGCCCCGAGTTCACCAAGCTGACCCCGCTCTACCCGCAGGAGCGCCTGCGGCTGGAGACCGAGCCGCACCAGCTGACGACCCGGGTCATCGACCTGGTCATGCCGATCGGCAAGGGCCAGCGTGCGCTCATCGTGTCGCCGCCCAAGGCCGGCAAGACGATGGTGCTGCAGTCGATCGCCAACGCGATCACGACGAACAACCCCGAGTGCCACCTCATGGTCGTCCTCGTCGACGAGCGGCCCGAGGAGGTCACCGATATGCAGCGCTCGGTGAAGGGAGAGGTCATCGCCTCGACCTTCGACCGGCCGCCGTCGGACCACACCACGGTCGCGGAGCTGTCCATCGAGCGGGCCAAGCGCCTGGTCGAGATGGGGCACGACGTCGTCGTGCTGCTGGACTCGATCACCCGCCTGGGCCGCGCCTACAACCTGGCGGCTCCCGCCAGCGGGCGCATCCTCTCCGGTGGTGTCGACTCCACGGCGCTCTACCCGCCCAAGCGCTTCCTCGGAGCCGCCCGCAACATCGAGAACGGCGGCTCGCTGACCATCATCGCCTCGGCGCTGGTCGAGACCGGCTCGACGATGGACACGGTCATCTTCGAGGAGTTCAAGGGCACCGGTAACGCGGAGATCAAGCTGGACCGCCGCCTGGCGGACAAGCGGGTCTTCCCGGCCGTCGACGTCAACGCGTCGGGCACACGCAAGGAGGAGATCCTCATGTCGCCCGACGAGCTGGCCATCGTCATCAAGCTGCGCCGGGTGCTCGCCGCGCTCGAGCCGCAGCAGGCGCTGGAGCTGCTGCTCGACAAGCTGCGCAAGACGCGCAACAACATCGAGTTCCTCATGCAGATCCAGAAGACGACCCTCGGCCCGGGGAACGACTGAAGGGCCTTCCTGCCCCCCGACCCTCGCTCCGCTCGGGCGGGGCCCCTGCAGGAGGGCCGTTCCAGCACGTCGCCAGCGTCAGGGATACTGAGCGACCGAGCCCCGCTGCGCGGCCGGAATGACCGGCCGGCCGCCGGCGTTCGACCACCTGAACGGCACAGACCACCGGAAGAGGCGACATGAAGCCCGGCATCCACCCCGACTACCACACCACCACGGTGACCTGTGGTTGCGGGAACACCTTCACCACCCGCAGCACGGCGCCCGGCGGCACGCTGACCGTCGAGACCTGCTCCGCCTGCCACCCCTTCTACACGGGCAAGCAGCGGATCCTGGACACCGGCGGCCGCGTGGCCCGCTTCGAGAAGCGGTTCGGCAAGCGCAACGCCAACGCCGGCCAGTAGTCCCCCCGACGGCGCCCGTCCCACCTCGTGTGGGGCGGGCGCCGTCGTCGTGTCCAGCCCCGTCCCCCCGGCGCTCCCCGCGGGGATCGCCGCTCCCCGAGGTGACCACCACATGAGCAGCAGCACCGACGCCGCGCCTGACCGGCTCAGCGGGCTGCTGGCCGAGCACGCCGCGCTGGAGACCGAACTGGCCGACCCCGCCGTGCACGCCGACGCGGCCCGCGCCCGCCGGCTGGGCCGTCGCTACGCGCAACTGGCCCCGCTGGTGGAGACCAAGCGCGCCCTCGACGCCGTCCGCGACGACCTGGCCGCCGCGCGCGAACTCGCCGACGAGGACGCCTCCTTCGCCGCCGAGGCCGCGGCGCTCGAGCAGCGGGTGCCCGAGCTCGAGGGGCAGCTGCGCGAGCTGCTCCTCCCCAAGGACCCCGACGACGACAAGGACGTCATCCTCGAGATCAAGGCGGGGGAGGGCGGCGCGGAGTCGGCGCTGTTCGCCGGCGACCTGCTGCGCATGTACCTGCGCTACGCCGAGCGACGCGGCTGGGCCACCGAGGTGCTCGACGCCGTGCCGGCCGAGCTCGGGGGCTACAAGGACGTCTCGATCGCGGTGAAGTCCCGCACGGACGAGGGCATCTGGTCCCGGCTGAAGTTCGAGGGCGGTGTGCACCGGGTCCAGCGGGTGCCGGTCACCGAGTCGCAGGGCCGCATCCACACCTCCGCCGTCGGCGTCCTCGTGCTGCCCGAGGCCGAGGAGGTCGACGTCACCGTCGACCCGAACGACTTGCGCATCGACGTCTTCCGCTCGTCGGGCCCCGGCGGGCAGAGCGTGAACACCACCGACTCCGCCGTCCGGATCACCCACCTGCCGACCGGCATCGTCGTCAGCTCGCAGAACGAGAAGAGCCAGCTGCAGAACCGCGAGTCGGCTCTGCGCGTGCTCCGCTCCCGGCTGCTGGCCGCGGCCCGCGAGGAGGCCGCCGCGGCGGCGAGCGACCAGCGCCGCAGCCAGGTCCGCACCGTCGACCGCAGCGAACGGGTGCGCACGTACAACTTCCCGGAGAGCCGGATCTCCGACCACCGGGTCGGCTTCAAGGCCCACAACCTCGACCAGGTGCTCGACGGCGAGCTCGACCCGGTCATCGACGCGCTCACCCGCGCGCACACCGCCGAGCTGCTGGCGTCGGGCTCCTGAACACCCGCGACCTGCTCACCGACGCGGCGCGGCGGCTCGCCGACGCCGGCGTCGAGTCGCCCCGGGTGGACGCCGAACTGCTGCTCGCCCACGTCCTCGGCGTCTCGCGCACCGGTCTGCTGACCCTCGGCGAGGTGCCGGACGACGCCGCCGCCCGCTTCGAGGCCCTCGCGGGGCAGCGTGCCGACCGGGTGCCGTTGCAGCACCTGACCGGCCGCGCACCGTTCCGCCACCTCGAGCTTGCCGTCGGTCCGGGCGTCTTCGTGCCGCGACCGGAGACCGAGCAGCTCGTCGAGTGGGCGCTGGCCCGACTGACCGGCGTCGCCGAGCCGGTCGTCGTCGACCTCGGCAGCGGCTCGGGCGCCATCGCGCTGTCGATCGCGCACGAGCACCCCGGGGCGCGGGTGACCGCCGTCGAGCGCGACCGGGGCGCCGTCGAGTGGACCCGCCACAACGCGGCGGCCCGCGCCGCCGCGGGGGACCGCCCGGTCGAGGTGCTGTCCGGCGACATGACCGACCCAGGATTGCTGCGGGAGCTCGACGGCAGGGTCGACCTCGTCGTCTCCAACCCGCCCTACGTGCCCGACGGCGCCACGGTGCCGCGCGAGGTGGCCGACCACGATCCGCCGCTGGCGCTGTGGGGCGGCCCCGACGGCCTCGACGTCGTCCGCGGGCTGCTGCGCACCGCCGCCCGGCTGCTGCGGCCCGGGGGCGCGCTGGGCATCGAGCACGCCGACCAGCAGGGGAGCGCGCTGCCCGCACTGGTGCGCGCATCCGGCGGCTGGACCGACGTCGAGGACCACCCCGACCTGGCGGGGCGTCCGCGGTACACGACCGCGCACCGGGCCGGGGGATGACAGACTCGCCGCTCGTGGCTCCGTCTTCGTCCCCGGCGACCTACGACTGCTCCGACCCCGACGCCCGCGCTGCCGGGCTGGACGCCGCAGCGGCGGCGATCGGCAACGGCGAGCTGGTGCTGCTGCCCACCGACACCGTGTACGGCGTCGCCGCCGACGCCTTCACCCCGCCGGCGGTCGCCGCGCTGCTGGCGGCGAAGAACCGCGGCCGCACGATGCCGGTGCCGGTGCTCATCGGCGAGGCGTCCACGCTCGTCGGGCTGGTCACCGTCGTCCCGCCGTCGGCGACGAAGCTGGCCGAGGCCTTCTGGCCCGGGGGGCTGACCCTGGTCCTCGAGCACGCGTCGTCCCTGGCCTGGGACCTGGGGGACGCCGAGGGCACCGTCGCCGTCCGGCTGCCCGACGACGAGATCGCCCGCGACCTGCTGCGGCGCACCGGCCCGCTCGCGGTCTCCAGCGCGAACCGCTCCGGCCGCCCGGCTGCGACCACCGCCGACGAGGCGGTCGCCCAGCTCGGACCGCACGCGGCCGTCGTGCTGGACGGCGGCCCGCGCGCCGGGAGCGCGGCGAGCACGATCGTCGACTGCACCGTCCCGGCCCCGCGGGTGCTGCGGGTCGGCGCCATCCCCGTCGACCGGTTGCGCGAGGTCGTCCCCGAGGTCGTCGACTGAAGAAGGACCCCCTGCCCACGCCTGGCACGCTCGGCGCGGGATCTGGACGGTGGCCGTCCCAGTACGTCACCGGACTCCGGGTGCGGCCATCCGCTGCCCGGGGACGCCCTGGCGGCGGCCGCGATGGCCGCGCGCTCCCGGTGAGCGCGGGGCCGGAGCGATACCGTGGGACTCCACTCCGTCGTCGATGCCCCGGGAGATCCGCCGCGATGATCACCCCCTCCTGGGGCACCGTCTCCGGCAGGACGCACCCGTGCGCGACCCCGTCCGGCCCCGCCTGACCGATGCGCGAGTACGTCGTCGTCCTGCTCACCGCGGGGCTGGTCACCTACCTGGCCACCCCGGTGGTGCGGCTGGCGGCGGTCCGGCTGCGCATGATGGCCGCGCCGCGCGAACGCGACGTGCACGTCATCCCCACTCCGCGCGGGGGCGGCGTCGCGATGTACCTGGGGGTCGCCGCCGCGATCCTGGTGGCGACGCGGCTGCCGGCCCTCCAGCGCACCTTCGACGACTCGCAGACCGCCGCGGTCCTCGTCGCCGGCGGGCTCATCTGCGCGCTGGGCGTGCTCGACGACAAGTTCGGCCTCGACGCCCTGACCAAGCTCACCGGCCAGATCGCCGCCGCCGGCGTGATGGTGCTGCTCGGGGTCCAGCTGCTCTACGTCTTCCTGCCGGTCGCCGACATCGGGACGCTCTCGCTCGGACCCGACATCGGCGTCCCGCTGACCCTGCTGCTGACGGTCCTCACCGTCAACGCGCTCAACTTCATCGACGGTCTCGACGGGCTGGCCGCGGGCGTCTCGGCCATCGCCGCGCTGGCCTTCTTCGCCTACAGCTACCACCTGGGCGTCGAGGGCTACGACGACATCGCCAGCGCTCCCACGCTGATCACCGCGGTGCTGGCCGGCGCGTGCCTGGGGTTCCTGCCGCACAACTTCAGCCCGGCCCGCATCTTCATGGGCGACTCCGGCTCGATGCTCGTCGGCCTCATGCTCTCGGCGGCCGCCGTCTCGGCCACCGGGCAGGCCGATCCGCAGACCTTCGACTCCGCGGCGACCCTGCTGCCGCTCGCCCTGCCGCTGCTGGTGCCGATCGCGGTGCTCTCCATCCCGTTCATCGACCTGGTGATGGCCGTCGTCCGCCGCAGTCTGCGCGGCCGCTCACCGTTCTCGCCGGACAAGATGCACCTGCACCACCGGCTGCTGGCCATCGGCCACTCGCACCGGCGCGCGGTGCTGGTCATGTACTTCTGGGCCGCGCTGCTCTCCTTCGGGGCGGTGGGCCTGTCGATCACCGGCGGCCGGGTGGAGCTGCTCGTCGGCATCGCGGTGCTGCTCGTCCTCGGCGTCGTCGTGGTCCTCAGCCCGCGCGCCCGGCGGGCGGCCCGTGAGGCGCGCGCCGCCGAGCTCGAGGCGCAGCGCCGGCGCAGCCGCGCCGACCACCCCACGGCGCGGGCGCTGCGCGCCACCGCCCCCTCCGTCCAGGGCCGGCCGGCCGACCCGGCCGGCAAGCCGTCGCCCCAGGGAGTCCGATGACCGTCACCGGGACCGAGCAGCAGCAGGTCCCCTGGGACCTCTCCTTCCTCCGCGTGGGGACGGCGGTGACCGCGGCCCTCACCGCCGTCGCCGCACCGGTCGCGGGGATGGTCGCGGGCTGGGACGCCGCCGTGGCCGTGCTGCTCGGCGCCGCCGTCGTCACCTTCTTCTTCGCCCTGTCCGGCCTGGTGATCGCCTGGGCCGGGCGGCACGGCGACGCCTTCACGCTGCCCGCCGCCCTCGGCTCGTTCTTCGTGAAGATCCTGGTCCTGGCCGCCGTGCTCCAGTCGCTGCCGGCCGACGGGTGGGTGCACCGCCGCACGCTGGCGTGGACGGTGATCGTGGGGGCGTTGGTCTGGAGCGTCGTCCAGCAGCGCTGGGTCTGGACCCGCCGGCTGTACTACGTCACCCCACCCGCCCCGCCCTCGACCGGGGGAACCCCACTGCCGCCGGGGAGCCCCTCGACACGCGGCTGATAGTGTCCCGGCCGATGGCCGAGGACAGCTCCTCCAGCGGGGGTTCTCGACCTCGACCTGCACCGTCCGCCCAGCGTCAGCCCAGCGGGGCCGACATCGGGTGGAGCATCACCGGGACCATGCTCTCGGGGATCGTCGTGTGGGGCGGGGTCGGGCTGCTGCTCGACCGCTGGTGGGGCACCCGCTTCGTCGCCCTCATCGGCGTGCTCCTCGGCCTGACGGTGGCCATCTACCTGGTGGTCGTCAAGTACGGCGCCCTGCCCCCGGCCGAGGGGTCGGGGCGCACCGGCTCCACCCGGGGCGGGCGACGCAGCCCGACCAGGACGCAGAAGGGACAACGGTGACCTCCAGCGCCCACGCGCTCGCCGACGTGCTCGCCGCCGAGGGCGGCGGTGGGGAAGGCGGCTTCCAGTCTCCGACCATCGCCGAGTTCTACCCGCCGGCGGTCGCCGAGTTCTCGGTCCTGGGCATCGACTTCGAGATCACCCGGATCACGATCATCATGTGGATCGCGACCGCGGCGATCCTCACGCTGCTGGTGCTCGCCGCGCGCAAGGCGTCGGTGGTCCCCGACAAGCTCCAGTACATCGGTGAGAGCGGCTACTCGCTGGTCCGCGACGGCATGGCCCGCGACGTCATCGGCCCCAAGGGCCTGCCGTTCGCGCCGTTCCTGGCGTCGCTGTTCTTCTTCATCCTCGCGAACAACTTCATGAGCATCGTCCCGTTCGCGCAGATCTCGCCGAACTCCAGGTTCGCCTTCCCGCTGGTGCTCGCGGTGATCGTCTGGGTGCTCTACAACTACATCGGCATCCGCGAACAGGGGGCCGCGCGCTACTTCAAGGACGCCGCCATCCCGCCCGGCGTGCCGATCGGGGCGCTCATCCTCGTCACGCCGATCGAGCTGCTGCAGGTCTTCGTGATCCGGCCGTTCACCCTCGCGGTCCGGCTCTTCGCCAACATGTTCGCCGGGCACATGCTGCTGGTCGTCTTCTCGCTCGGCGCGGTCTACCTGCTGACCGCCGGCGGGATCATGCCCATCTTCGGCGCGGCCTCCTTCCTCATGGCGCTGGTCATGACCTTCTTCGAGCTGCTGGTCATCGTCCTGCAGGCCTACGTCTTCGTCGTCCTCACGGCGACCTATCTGAACGGCGCTGTCGAGCCCGCTCACTGACCGCACCACCACGTACCACCCCCAGCCAGCCGCCCGGGGCCTTCCCGGGCGACCGACACAGGAGGAATCACCCCGCATGGTCCTTGCAGAGCTCGTCGGCAGCATCGGTTCGGTCGGCTACGGTCTGGCCGCGATCGGCCCGGGCATCGGCGTCGGCATCGTCTGGGCCGCCTACATCCAGGCGACCGCCCGGCAGCCCGAGTCGGCCGGCCTGACCCGGACCTACGCCTTCCTCGGCGCCGCGCTCTCCGAGGCGCTGGCCCTCATCGGCCTGGTCGTCCCGTTCATCTTCGGGCCGGGCAACGCCGGCTGACCTGGGTCCCGTCCAGACTCCTCTGACGTAGGGACGTGCAGAGCATGAGCATCCAGGCTGCGGAGTCGGCCAACCCGCTGCTCCCCCCCGTGGGGGAGATCATCATCGGGACGATCACCTTCGCGATCGCCTTCTTCGTCCTGGCCAGGTTCGTCTGGCCGCGGTTCGAGCAGGTCTTCCGGGCCCGCCGGGAGGCGATCGAGGGCGGCATCGAGCGGGCCGAGACGATGCAGGCCGAGGCCAAGGCGGCGCTCGAGCAGTACCGCGCCCAGCTGGCCGAGGCCCGCACCGAGGCCGCGCAGATCCGCGACCAGGCCCGTGCCGAGGGCCAGCAGATCCTCGAGGAGCTGCGGGCCCAGGCGCAGGAGGAGTCGACGCGGATCCTGGCCCGCGGTGAAGAGCAGCTGGCGGCCTCGCGGCAGCAGGTCGTCAACCAGCTGCGCGGCGAGATCGGCGCGCTCGCGGTCGACCTGGCCGGCCGCGTGGTCGGCGAGTCCCTCGAGGACCAGGCGCGCCGCAGCGGCACCGTCGACCGGTTCCTCGACCAGCTCGACGGCATGGCCGCCGGCGCCGCCTCGCCGGACGGCCGGGGCGGTGCCACCGGCAGCTCGGTGTACGCGCCCCAGGGCGACCGCTGATGGATGCCTCCAGCCGCCAGGCACTCGCGGTCGTCCGGGACCGGCAGGGCGAGATCACCCGGCCGGCGTCCGGTCTGCTGGAGCGGACCCGCGATCGCCTGACCGGCCAGGAGCGGGCCGCGACCCCCGAGGAGCTCGCGGCCCTGGCCGACGAGCTGTTCGCCGTCGCGCGCCTGCTCGACGGGCAGGTGTCGCTGCGCCGGGCGCTGTCGGACCCGGCGGGAAGCCCTTCGGACCGGGCCGGCGTCGCGCGGCGGCTGCTGTCCGGCCGGGTCTCCGAGGCCACGCTCGACCTGGTCGAGACCGCGGCCCGGCAGCGCTGGTCGCGGCCGCTGGACCTGGTGGAGGCCACCGAGACCCTGGCCACGGACGCCGCGCTGGACGCCGCGGACGCCCGCGGTGAGCTCGACGGCGTCGAGGACGAGCTGTTCCGGTTCGGACGTATCGTCGGTGGGGATGCAGAACTGTCCCGGATCCTCAGCGACCGCACCGCGCCGGCCGCCGGCAGGGCCGCGCTGCTGGACCGGCTGCTCGCGGGCCGGGTCAGCCCGATCACCGCGATGCTGCTGCGCAACCACCTCACCGGGCGGGCCATCGGCCACGCCGAGAACGTCGTCGAGCGCCTCTCCGAGGCGGCCTCGACCCGCCGCGGTCAATCGGTGGCGCACGTGACGACCGCGGTGGCGCTCACCGACGCGCAGGAGCAGCGGCTCGCCCAGCTCCTCGGTCGCCTCTACCACCGCCCGATCGGCCTGCAGGTGACCGTCGACCCGAGCGTGCTCGGTGGCCTGGTCATCCGCGTCGGTGACGAGGTCATCGACGGCAGCGTCGCGCACCGTCTCGAGGCCGCCGGCCGACGGCTCGTCGGCTGACCCGCGACCCGGCCCACACCCAGACACCACCCAGCAGGGAAGAGGACACCACGCCATGGCCGAGCTGACGATCTCCGCCGACGAGATCCGCAGTGCCATCCAGAACTACGTCACCGAGTACTCGCCCGACGTGTCGCGGGAAGAGGTCGGGATCGTCACCGAGGCCGGCGACGGCATCGCCCGGGTCGAGGGCCTGCCCTCGGTCATGACCAACGAGTTGCTCGAGTTCGAGAGCGGCGTCCGCGGCCTGGCGCTGAACCTCGACGTCCGCGAGGTCGGCGTCGTCATCCTCGGCGACTACGCCGGCATCGAGGAGGGCCAGCAGGTCCGCCGGACCGGCGAGGTCCTCTCCGTCCCGGTCGGCGACGGCTACCTCGGCCGCGTGGTCGACCCGCTGGGCAACCCGATCGACGGCGCCGGCCCGATCACCACCACCGGCCGCCGGGCGCTGGAGCTGCAGGCCCCGACCGTCGTCCAGCGGCAGTCGGTGCACGAGCCGATGCAGACCGGCATCAAGGCCATCGACGCCATGACGCCGATCGGCCGCGGCCAGCGCCAGCTGGTCATCGGAGACCGCCAGACCGGCAAGACGGCGATCGTCACCGACACGATCATCAACCAGAAGCAGGCCTGGGCCACGGGCGACCCCGCCCAGCAGGTCCGCTGCATCTACGTCGCCGTCGGCCAGAAGGGCTCGACGATCGCCGCGATCCGCGCCTCCCTCGAGGAGGCCGGCGCGATGGAGTACACGACGATCGTCGCCGCCCCGGCGTCGGAGGCCGCGGGCTTCAAGTACATCGCCCCCTACACCGGCTCGGCCATCGGCCAGCACTGGATGTACGAGGGCAAGCACGTCCTCATCGTGTTCGACGACCTGTCCAAGCAGGCCGAGGCCTACCGCGCGGTCTCCCTGCTGCTGCGCCGGCCGCCAGGCCGTGAGGCCTACCCCGGCGACGTCTTCTACCTCCACTCCCGCCTGCTGGAGCGCTGCGCCAAGCTCTCCGACGAGCTGGGCGCCGGCTCGATGACCGGCCTGCCGCTGGTCGAGACCAAGGGCAATGACGTGTCGGCCTACATCCCGACCAACGTCATCTCGATCACCGACGGGCAGATCTTCCTCGAGACGGGTCTGTTCAACTCCGGGGTCCGCCCGGCCATCAACGTCGGCATCTCGGTGTCCCGCGTCGGCGGCTCGGCACAGATCAAGGCGATGAAGTCCGTCGCCGGCCGGCTGCGGCTGGACCTCGCGCAGTACCGCGAGCTGGAGGCCTTCGCCTCGTTCTCCTCCGACCTCGACGCCTCCAGCCGGGCCACGCTCGAGCGCGGTCAGCGGCTGGTCGAGCTGCTCAAGCAGGGCCAGTACCAGCCCTACCCGGTGGAGCGCGAGGTCGTATCCATCTGGCTGGGCACCACCGGCAAGCTCGACAAGGTCCCGGTGCCGGAGGTCCGCCGCTTCGAGTCCGAGTTCCTCGACTACGTCGCCCGCAACCACGGCGGCGTCTTCGACGGGATCCGGCAGAGCCGCGCGCTCGGCGACGACGCCGTCTCCGGCCTGGAGCGGGCGGTCGAGGAGTTCTACGGCCAGTTCCAGACGTCCGAAGGTGCCACGCTGCGGATCAACGAGGACGAGGCCGAGGCGATGGACGCGTCCGAGCGCGGCCAGGAGCGCGTCCAGGTCAAGCGGAGCGCCTGACCGTGGCCAGCAACCTCCGCGCGCTGCGGCGCCGCATCCGCTCCACGAAGTCGACGAAGAAGATCTTCTCGGCGCAGGAGCTGATCGCCGGCGCCCGCATCGTGCGCGCCCAGGCCCGGGTGGAGGCGTCCAAGCCCTACGCCCGGGAGATCACCCGGGTGCTGTCCGCGCTGGCCGGCTCGGCGTCGCTGGACCACCCGCTGCTGACCGAGCGGCAGGACGCCCGTCGGGCGGCGGTGCTCGTCATCACCTCCGACCGCGGGTTCGCCGGCTCGTACAACGTCAACGTGCTGCGCCGCACCGAGGAGCTGCTCTCGCTGCTCCGCCAGGAGGGCAAGGAGCCGGTCCTCTACGTGGTGGGACGGAAGGGGGAGACCTACTACTCCTTCCGGAACCGCGCGGTGGCCGAGACCTTCACCGGGTTCTCCGAGCAGCCGAACTACACCGACGCGCAGGGCGTGGGGGAGGCGCTCATCGCCGCCTTCACCGCCGGTGAGGACGACGACGAGAGCGGCGCCGGGGCCGACGGCGTCCTCGGGGTGGACGAACTGCACATCGTCTACACCGAGTTCCGCTCGCTGCTCGCGCAGATCCCGGTCGCCAAGCGGATGGCCCCGCTGGAGGTCGAGGAGGTCGAGGAGTTCGACTACGAGCGCGAGGAGCGGGAGCGCGGGGTCACCACCGGCGACTCCGGCGTCCCGACCTCGTACGAGTTCGAGCCCTCGCCCGACGCCCTCCTCGACGCCCTGCTGCCCAAGTACGTCACGACGCGGATCTTCGCGGCGATGCTGGAGTCGGCGGCGTCGGAGTCGGCGTCCCGGCGGCGGGCGATGAAGTCGGCCTCGGACAACGCCGAGGAGCTGGCGAAGAACCTCTCACGGCAGGCCAACCAGGCTCGCCAGGCCGAGATCACCCAGGAGATCAGTGAGATCGTCGGCGGTGCGGACGCGCTGGTGTCCGCGGGCGCCGACGACTGACCCCACCCCCGCCGCTCCCGCGGCAGGGACACCGAAGACGCGGACCAACGCAAGGCCGAGGGCAGGAGAGCAGTACAGATGACCGTCACCGAGGACCGTCCGACCACCCTGACGACCGGCCGCGTCGTCCGGGTCACCGGGCCGGTCGTCGACGTCGAGTTCCCGCGCGACGCGATGCCCGACCTGTTCAACGCCCTGGAGGTGGAGGTCACCCTCGCCGACCTGGGCAAGACGCTGACCCTCGAGGTCGCCCAGCACCTGGGCGACAACGTGGTCCGCACCATCTCGATGCAGCCGACCGACGGTCTGGTCCGGGGCGCCGAGGTCCGGGACACCGGCTCCGCGATCTCCGTACCTGTCGGCGACGTCACCAAGGGCCACGTCTGGAACGCCCTCGGCCAGTGCCTGGACACCCCCGGCCACGGTGCCGACGCGCTGCGCTGGGGGATCCACCGGCACGCGCCGCGGTTCGACCAGCTCGAGGGCCGCACCGAGATGCTGGAGACCGGCATCAAGGTCATCGACCTGCTGACCCCCTACGTGGCCGGCGGGAAGATCGGCCTGTTCGGTGGCGCGGGCGTGGGGAAGACGGTGCTCATCCAGGAGATGATCCGTCGCGTCGCCCAGGAGTTCGGTGGCGTGTCGGTGTTCGCCGGCGTCGGCGAGCGCACCCGTGAGGGCAACGACCTCATCACCGAGATGACCGAGTCCGGAGTCATCGAGTCCACCGCCCTGGTGTTCGGCCAGATGGACGAGCCGCCGGGCACCCGGCTGCGGGTCGCGCTGTCCGCGCTGACGATGGCGGAGTACTTCCGCGACGAGCAGAACCAGGACGTGCTGCTCTTCATCGACAACATCTTCCGGTTCACCCAGGCCGGGTCCGAGGTCTCCACGCTGCTGGGCCGCATGCCCTCCGCCGTGGGTTACCAGCCGACCCTGGCCGACGAGATGGGGGAGCTGCAGGAGCGCATCACCTCGACGCGGGGTCACTCCATCACCTCGCTGCAGGCGATCTACGTGCCCGCCGACGACATCACCGACCCGGCGCCGCACACCACGTTCGCCCACCTCGACGCGACGACCGTGCTCAGCCGGCCGATCTCGGAGAAGGGCATCTACCCGGCCGTGGACCCGCTGGACTCCACCAGCCGGATCCTGGACCCGCAGTACGTCGGGCAGGAGCACTACGCCACCGCCCAGACGGTGAAGCAGGTGCTGCAGCGCTACCAGGAGCTGCAGGACATCATCGCCATCCTCGGCATCGACGAGCTCTCCGAGGAGGACAAGGTCACGGTCAACCGGGCCCGGCGCGTCGAGCGCTTCCTCTCGCAGAACATGTTCGTGGCCGAGGCCTTCACCGGGCAGCCGGGCTCGTTCGTGCCGGTGTCGGAGACGCTCCAGGCGTTCAAGGCGATCACCGACGGCGAGTACGACAACGTCCCGGAGCAGGCGTTCTTCATGTGCGGCGGCCTCGAGGACCTCGAGCGCAACGCCGACAAGCTCAAGCGCGGCTGAGAGGGGACCACCCCTCCCCCCACGCCTCGCCACGGAACGGCCGGGTCCCAATGGGACCCGGCCGTTCCGTGTTCCCGGGCCGGAGTGCGGGTAGCCCCCGGCGCGGCGGTCCCGGACGGGGGGTCAGCGGAGCGGGTTCCTCAAGGACGACCCGCTCCCTGCCGATCTTGTGCGGGAACGCCCGGAAGAGCTGGGCGACGAGCGGGAGAGACGACGTGGACGGCATCACCGGGACGCGGGTGGACGGCGCCGACTGGAGCTGGCCGCCGTCGGCCGCCGTGCCCTACGTCGGCGGCCGGCAGTTCCACACCGACGAGTGGGCGCCGGCCTCGACCGTGCGCCGTCCCTGGGTGCGCGTGGGCCGCTGGACCCTGCTGTACCGTCGCTGCGCCTGAGAGAGGACCCCCTCCTCGCCACCCCTCGTGAGCTCGGGGCGGTGCCCGGGAGGGGGCCTCGGCGGGAGCGCCACTAGAGTGAGCCCGACCCGTCGCCGTGTCCACCCCGGACGTGGCGACCCGTACCGCCGGTCGGTGGACCCCGAGGAGTGTTGTGGCGACCCTGCATGTCGAGTTGGTGGCCGTCGAGCGGATGATCTGGTCCGGCGAGGCGAACATGGTCGTGGCCCGCACGACCGAGGGTGAGCTGGGCGTCCTGCCCGGGCACGCGCCGCTGCTCGGCCAGCTCGCCGAGGGCGGTGTCGTCACCGTCCGCACCGTCGAGGGCGAGGACATGGTCGTCGCCGCCCACGGCGGCTTCCTGTCGGTGACCGACCGCGGGGTCTCGATCCTCGCCGAGACCGCGGAGATCTCCTCGGAGATCGACGTCGAGCGGGCGCGCGAGGCGCTGCGCCGCGCGGAGGGCGCCGGCGACGATCCCGAGGCCCTCGCCGCCGCCAAGCGCGCCCAGTCGCGGCTGCGCGCCGCGGGTCAGGACGCCTGAGCCGCCGCCGACGTCCCGCCTGACCGCCCGGCGCCCCGGATGACGACCGAACTGCTCGTCCTGGTGGCCGTCGCGGTGGTCGTCGTCGGGTTGGTCGTCGCCTTCCTGCTGCGCCGCCGCTTCCTGCTCACCGGTCTCGGCGCGGTCACCATGTGGCTGCGTCCGACGGGCTCGCCGCGGTGGTCGGTGGGAGTGGCCTGGTACGGCGGCGACTCGCTGCTCTGGTACCGCGCGCTGTCGCTGTCGGTGCGCCCGGAGCAACGGCTGTGCCGTGCGGAGGTCCGGGTCCAGGGACGGCGCCGCGCGGGCGCCTCGGACGTCGCCCTGCCCGACGACGTCGTCGTCCTCTCCTGCACCACCGCGGCCGGTCCCCGGGAGCTGGCCATGGACTCCTCGACGGTGACGGGCTTCCTCTCCTGGGTCGAGTCCGCGCCGCCGGTCCGCTGAGCGGCCCCCTCCGGGGCACCGCTCCGAGCTCGCGAGGAGGGGGAGGAGGGGGTCCTCCTACTCGCGGGCCTCGCGCTGGGCGTGCGCCCCGCTGTGCGCGCCGGGCGCCCACAGCACGTCGCCGCCGGGGTTGGCCACCCGGGCGAGGATGAACAGCAGGTCCGAGAGCCGGTTGAGGTAGCGCGCGGTCTCGGCGTTGCTGCGCTCGCCGTCGGCCTCCAGGAGCGCCCACACGCTGCGCTCGGCCCGCCGGGTGACGACCCGGGCCTGGTGCAGCAACGCGGCCAGCGGCGTGCCGCCGGGCAGGATGAAGCTGGCCAGCTTCGGCAGCTGCGCGTTGTACGCGTCGCAGGCCGCCTCCAGCCGCTCGGTGTAGGCGGCGGTCACCCGCAGCGGCGGGTACTGCGGGTCCGGGGTGACCGGCGTGGACAGGTCGGCGCCGACGTCGAACAGGTCGTTCTGCACGCTGCGCAGCAGCTCGGCGAGCTCCGGGGTCGGCGACCCGAGGGCCAGCGCGACGCCGAGCACGCTGTTGGCCTCGTCGACGTCGGCGTAGGCCACCAGGCGCGGGTCGGTCTTGGCCACCCGGCTCATGTCCCCGAGGTGCGTCTGGCCGGCGTCGCCGGTCTTCGTGTAGATGCGGGTCAGCCGGACGGTCATGCCCGGAGCCTAGAAGAAGGACCCCGCTGCCCCCTGGGAGGACCCTCCTTCCCCCCGCCACTCGCGGGCTCGCGGCGGGCCCCTGCAGGAGGGCCGATCGAGGCTCGCGACGGGGCCCTGCAGCAGGGCCATAGGGTGGCTGCGTGGAGTGCTTCGAGGTCACCGGCGGTACGGCCCTGACCGGGCGGGTGCGGGTGACCGGCGCTAAGAACAGTGCCCTCAAGCTCATGGCGGCCGCCCTGCTGGCCGCCGGCCGGACCACGATCGACGAGGTCCCCGACATCCTCGACGTGGCGATCATGAGCGAGGTGCTGCGCCGGCTCGGCTGCTCGGTGAGCTACGAGCGGCACCCGCACGGCGGCGGCGGCCGGCTCGTCGTCGACGTCCCCGACCAGCCCTCCACGGAGACCGACTACGACCTGGTCCGCCGCATGCGGGCCTCGATCAGCGTGCTCGGCCCGCTCGTCGCCCGGTGCGGCTCGGCCAGGGTGGCGCTGCCCGGCGGCGACGCGATCGGCTCGCGCGGGCTGGACATGCACATCTCGGGTCTCGAGCGGCTCGGCGCCACCATCCAGAGCGAGCACGGTTTCCTGGTGGCCACCGCGCCGCGGCTGGTGGGCACCAGCATCTGGCTGGACTTCCCGTCGGTCGGGGCCACCGAGAACCTGGTCATGGCCGCGGTGCTCGCCGAGGGCACGACGGTCATCGACAACGCCGCCCGCGAGCCGGAGATCGTCGACCTCTGCACGATGCTCACGGCGATGGGCGCCCAGATCGACGGGGCGGGCACCTCGACGATCACCGTCGACGGCGTGCCGACGCTGCAGCCGGTCACCTACACGACCGTGCCCGACCGGATCGTGGCCGGCACCTGGGCCATCGGCGCGGTGATGACCCGCGGGGACGTCGTCATCGAGGGGGCCGTCCCCGACCACCTCACCGTGGCCCTGTCCAAGCTCAGCGACGCAGGGGCACACGTCGAGCCGCTGCCCGACGGGCTGCGGGTGGCGATGGACGGCCGCCCGCGCTGCGTGGACGTCGTCACGCTGCCCTACCCGGGCTTCCCGACCGACCTCCAGCCGATGGCGGTCGCGCTGGCGGCGGTCTCCACGGGTACGGCGCTGATCACCGAGAACGTCTTCGAGGGCCGGTTCATGTTCGTCAACGAGCTGGTCCGGCTGGGTGCCTCGGTGCGCACCGACGGCCACCACGCCGTGGTCCGCGGCCGCGAGCGGCTCTCCAGCGCGCCTGTGCTGGCCACCGACATCCGCGCCGGCGCCGGGCTGGTGCTGGCGGGGCTGCTCTCCGACGGCGTCACCGAGGTGCAGGACGTGCACCACGTCGACCGCGGCTACCCCGACTTCGTCGAGCAGCTGCGCGGCCTGGGCGCGCAGATCGAGCGGGTCGAGCGGTCCGGGTGACCTCCACCGGCCGGGTCGGCGCGGGCCGAGCGGGACCACGCCGGTGTGCCGCACACTCGGGAGGGTGCACGACGAGGGCAGGACGCGTCCCAGCCTGACCGACGCCGAGCTCGACCGGCTGCTGCTCAGTGGTCGTCGGCGGTACACCCGGGTCCAGGTGGCCCAGCTGTCCCGCATGCCGCCGGACGGCTTCCGGCGGCTGTGGCACGCCCTGGGTTTCCCCGAGGCCGCCGAGGACGAGGTGGTGTTCACCGACGGCGACGTCGCCGCGCTGCACGCCCTGTCCGACCTCGTCGACGCCGGGTTCGTCGCCCCGGGCACCGAGGCGTCCTTCGCCCGTGCGCTGGCGCAGCCGCTGGCGCGGCTGGCCGACTGGCAGACCACCCTGCTCACCAGCGCCCTGGCGCGCGATCGCGACGGAGCGCCCGACCGGCCGGGCGGCACACCCGGGGACGTGCCGCCGACGGTCGACGCGCTGCTGTCCCTGCTGCGCGAGGTGCAGGACCACGTGTGGCGGCGGCACCTGGCCGCAGCGGCCGAGCGGGCGCCTGCCGCACCGGCCGGCGGCGAGGAGCGCGAGCTGGCGGTCGGCTTCGCCGACCTCGTCGGCTACACCACCCGCACGCGCGGCATGAGCGGTGCCGAACTGGCCGTCATGGTGGAGGACTTCGAGGCGACGGCTGCCGAGGTGGTCGCGCGCGGCGGCGGGCGGCTGGTGAAGACCGTCGGCGACGGGGTGCTCTTCACCGCCGCCGATCCGGCCGCCGCGGCGGAGATCGGGCTGTCGCTGCCCGAGCGGTGGGGTGCCGTGGACCGGCCGCCGCTGCGGGTCGGTCTCGCGCACGGTCGCGTGCTCACCCGGCTCGGGGACGTGTACTCGTCGGTGGTGAACCTGGCCAGCCGGCTGACCACGGTGGCGCGCGCGGGGAGTGTGCTCGTCGACCGCGAGCTGGCTGCCCGGCTGCGGCAGCACCCCGGCTACCGGATCGAGCCGCTGCAGCGCCGCTCGGTCAGCGGCTTCGAGGACTTGCAGCCGTGGCTGGTCAGCCGCTGCAGTGCGGCCGAGGGGCCGCCGGGCGCCGCCGCGCCGCTCGGCGAGAGGGCGGACGACGTCGCGGACCCACCCGAGCGCCCGCGGGGGTGACCCGCCCGGTCGGGCGCCTCGCCTCAGCCGGCGGGGAAGGACGAGGCCAGCACGCGGGCGCGGTCGGCGTCCTCGGGGAAGACCAGCACCTCGGCCCGGTGCGGGCCGGGGAAGCGCACGGTGGAGCGGATGCCCGCGTCGGAGAGCACCGCCTTCAGCGCCAGCGCCGACTCCCGCCGGGAGAGCGTGGCGACGCGGGTGAGCAGGCCGTCGTCCGCCGGGGGACGACGGCGCGGCTCCCCTCGGAAGGCCCACCGCAGGAAGAGGGCCAGCCCGGCGACGACGGCGAAGGCGATCACCGGTGCCACCAGGTAGTGCGTGCCGGCCACCGGTGCCATCGCAGTCCTCCTCTCGGCGCTTGCGAGTGTGCCACCGGGGGACACCCGGAGGGGGCCTCGCTACTCACCAGTAACAGACCTAGACTCCGCGTCCATGCCGTTCCCTTCAACGCCGAAGGATCGCGACCGCCCCTGGGTCATGCGCGCCTACGCCGGCCACTCGTCGCCGGCTGAGTCCAACGCCCTGTACCGGCGCAACCTGGCGAAGGGGCAGACCGGTCTCTCGGTCGCCTTCGACCTGCCCACGCAGACCGGCTACGACCCGGACGACGAACTGGCCGTCGGGGAGGTCGGCAAGGTCGGCGTACCGGTGACCCACATCGGCGACATGCGCGCGCTCTTCGACGGCATCCCGCTCGACGAGATGAACACGTCGATGACGATCAACGCGACGGCGATGTGGCTGCTGGCGCTCTACCAGGCGGTGGCGGAGGAGCACGGCCACGACATCGCCGAGCTGGCCGGCACGACGCAGAACGACATCATCAAGGAGTACCTGTCGCGGGGGACCCACGTGTTCCCTCCCGGGCCCTCGATGCGGCTGATCACCGACATGGTCGCCTACACGGTGTCGGCGATGCCGAAGTGGAACCCGATCAACATCTGCAGCTACCACCTGCAGGAGGCCGGGGCGACACCGGTGCAGGAGATCGCCTACGCGATGAGCACCGCGATCGCCGTCCTGGACTCGGTGCGCGACTCCGGGCAGGTGCCGCAGGAGCGCTTCGACGAGGTCGTCGCACGCATGTCCTTCTTCGTCAACGCGGGCGTCCGCTTCGTCGAGGAGATGTGCAAGATGCGGGCGTTCACCCGGCTCTGGGACGAGCTGACCTGCGAGCGCTACGGCGTCGAGGACCCCAGGCACCGCCGGTTCCGCTACGGCGTGCAGGTCAACTCCCTGGGCCTGACCGAGGCGCAACCGGAGAACAACGTCCAGCGGATCGTGCTGGAGATGCTCGCCGTCACGCTGTCGAGGGACGCCCGCGCCCGCGCCGTGCAGCTGCCGGCCTGGAACGAGGCGCTGGGGCTGCCCCGGCCGTGGGACCAGCAGTGGTCCCTGCGGCTGCAGCAGGTGCTGGCCTACGAGACCGACCTGCTCGAGTACGACGACCTCTTCACCGGCTCGGTGGTGGTGGAGCGGAAGGTCGCCGAGCTCGTCGCGGGCGCCCGCGAGGAGATCGCACGGGTCCAGGAGATGGGCGGCGCGGTCGCCGCGGTCGAGTCCGGCTACATGAAGGGCCAGCTCGTCGCCTCGCTGGCCGAGCGGCGGCGCCGGATGGAGAGCGGCGAGGACGTCGTCGTCGGCGTCAACCGGTTCGAGGGCACCGAGCCCAGCCCGCTGCTGGCCGACCTCGACGCCGCCATCCAGGTGGTCGACCCCGCCGTCGAGGCCGCCGCCTGCGAGTCGGTGCAGAAGTGGCGCGCCCAGCGCGACCCCGAGCCGGTCGAGCGGGCGCTCGCACGATTGCGCGAGGTCGCCGGCACCGGCGACAACCTGGTGGCCGCCACCCTCGGGTGCGCCCGCGCCGGCGTGACGACGGGGGAGTGGGCCGGTGTGCTGCGCGAGGTGTTCGGCGAGTACCGGGCTCCCACCGGCGTCGCCGCGGCCGCAGGGGGCGGCGAGGCCGACTGCGCCCTGGCCGGCGTCCGGGAGCGGGTGCGCGCCACGGGCGAGGAGCTCGGCGGGCGGCTGCGGTTCCTGGTCGGCAAGCCCGGCCTCGACGGGCACAGCAACGGCGCCGAGCAGATCGCCGTCCGCGCCCGCGACGCCGGCTTCGAGGTGGTCTACCAGGGCATCCGGCTCACCCCGGCGCAGATCGTGAGCGCCGCGATCGAGGAGGACGTGCACGTCGTCGGGCTGTCGGTCCTCTCCGGCTCGCACCTGCAGGTGGTGCCCGCAGTGCTGCAGGGGCTGCGGGACGCCGGCCTCGACGACGTCCCCGTGGTCGTCGGCGGCATCGTGCCCGACAGCGACGCCCGCCGGCTGCGCCAGCAGGGCGTGGCCCGGGTGTTCACGCCCAAGGACTTCGGCCTGACCGACATCATGGGCCAGATCGTCGACGTGGTCCGCGAGGCCAACGGCCTCTAGGAGGACCCCGTCCTCCTAGAGGCCGTTCGCAGGCTCGGGGCGGTGCCCTGGACGGGGCCGGGGTCGGCTCGGTCAGAGCGGGACGACGACGCCCTCGGTGGCGCTGCGGCGGGCGGCGTCGAGCACCGTGGCGGTGGCGACGGCGTCCCGAGGGTCGACCGGCACCCGGCCCTGCCCGCGGACGGCCGCGGCGAAGGCGGGGTAGAAGGTGTCCCAGCGGCCGCGCTCGGTCGGCACCACCACGCCCTCGTCGCCGCGGCGGAGCCGGCCCCAGCGCTCCTGTGGCTCGGCGCCCCAGCGCTCGCCCAGGGTGGCGGGTGTCCGGCCGGCCAGCAGCAGGGCCTCCTGCCCGTCCATCGGCCCGCCGACGACGTAGGCACCCTCGGTACCGCTGACCCGGAAGCGGTCGCCGGGCGCTCCCTGGCTCCAGCTGCCCCACAGGTGCGAGCGGGCGCCGCCGGCGTGGGTGAGCGCGACGAAGACGTCGTCGTCGAGGCCCGCGCCCCGCAGCTGCCACTCGGCGTAGACGCTCGTCACCGGGCCGAGCAGCACGAGGGCCTGGTCGACGAGGTGGCTGCCGAAGTCCAGCAGCGTGCCGCCGCCCGCAGCAGGCGGGCCCGGCTCGGGCTCGAACCGCTCGAAGCGCGACTCGAAGCGGGTCACCGTGCCGAGCCGCCCGGCGTCCACCAGCGCCCGGACGGTGCGGAAGTCGGAGTCCCAGCGGCGGTTCTGGTACGGCGCCAGCGGCAGCCGGCGGGCCGCGGCCAGCTGCACCGTCCCGGACGCGGCCGCGGCGTCCAGCGCGAACGGCTTGTCGCACACCACGGCGAGGTCCAGGCCGAGTGCCTGTTCGGTGAGCGGGGTGTGCGTGTCGGCCGGGGTGGAGATCGCCACCGCCTCGGCCCCGGCCTCGGCCAGCTCCTCGAGCGAGTCGAACGTGCGCAGGCCGGGGTGCTCGGCGGCGACCTGAGCCCGCCGCTGGGCCGACGTCGTCACCACGCCGAGGAGGTCGACCTCCGGTGCGGCGGCCAGCAGGGGGGCGTGGAAGTAGCGGCCGCCGAAGCCGTAGCCGACCAGTCCGAAGCGCACGGGGTCCATGCCGCGATCATGCCGTGCCCGGGTCAGCGCAGGCGCGGGCCGAAGCGGACGTCGACGCCGGGGGAGAACAGCACGCTGTCCGGGGCGCCGCCCACCGTGGGCAGCCCGGCCGCGGCCAGCAGGTCCTCGTCGCACGCCACCAGTTCGGCGGAGTGCAGCGGCCAGGCCGGGTGCTCGTTCGGCCAGTACGCCAGGCGCCCGGACGCCGTCTGGTGCAGCCCCCACCGGCCGGTGAGGAACCCCGCCAGCGGCCCGGGGCCGGCCAGCGGCGCGCCCACCCGGACGACGACCCGCCCGCCCGCGCCGCGCGGGCCGGGCCAGCGCCGGCGGGACGTGTAGGTGACCAGGTCGCCCTCGTGGCGCACCCGCATCCGCGCCCAGCAGTAGGGCAGCCCGGCGATCCAGCGGGCGGCGAGCACGGGCAGCAGCCGGTCGGCGTCCAGCGACCGGAACACCACACCCCGCCGGCCCCGGTCGTCGACCGAGTACAGCCGGACGTTGGTCTCGGCGAAGGACCCGGCCCACGGCAGGCCCGGCGCGCCGAGCAGGCCGATCCGGCGCATCCGGAAGGGGATCAGGCCGACGTACGTGGCGCCGTCCAGCACGTCGGGCCGGGTGCCCGGGGGCAGCAGCGGCGCCACCACGGCCGGGTCCACCGCCCAGTGCAGGAAGGCGACGTCGCGCCAGCCCTGCGTGAACACGGTGCGCCCAGCCGGCCGGGGTGCGGTCCCGGTGACCGGCTCGGGTTCCACACCGCCGAGCCTGCCACCCCGTTGCCGCCACCTGCCGGGCTCCATTGCCCCCACCCACCCCGTCGTGGTGTGGTCGCCCCATGACTGCAGAGGGCGCACCCCGGGTCGAGCGGGACGGCGACGTCGTCACCCTCACGATGTGCCGGCCGGGCAAGCGCAACGCCCTGTCCCGCGACCACCTGACCCAGTTGCTCGCCGCGGTCAGGGAGGTGGGGGAGAGCGACGCCGCCGGGCTCGTCATCGCCGCGGAGGGGCCGGTGTTCAGCGCCGGTCACGACTTCGCCGACGTCGCCGGCCGGCCGGTCCCCGAGGTGCGCAGCCTCCTGCAGCTGTGCACCGAGCTCATGCAGGCGCTGCACGACATCCCGCAGGTGGTGCTGGCGCGCGTGCACGCCCTGGCCACCGCGGCCGGCTGCCAGCTCGTGGCCTCCTGCGACCTGGCCGTCGCGGCCGAGTCGGCCGGCTTCGCCGCGCCGGGCGGCAAGGGCGGCTGGTTCTGCCACACGCCGATGGTGGCCATCGCCCGCGACATCGGCCGCAAGCGCGCCATGGAGCTGGCGCTCAGCGGTGACGTCATCGATGCGGCGACCGCGCTGGACTGGGGGCTGGTCAACCGGGTGGTGCCCGACGCCGAGCTCGACGCGGCCGTCGCCGACCTCATGGCCCGGGCCACCCGGGGGTCGCGGGCGAGCAAGGCCTGGGGCAAGCAGACGATGCACGCGCAGCTGGGCCGGCCCGAGCGGGACGCCTACACGACCGCGGTCGAGGTCATGGCCGCCGCCAGCCAGCTGCCGGGGGCGGTCGAGGGGATGAACGCCTTCCTCGGCAAGCGCCGGCCGGTCTGGCCGGACTGACACCTGCGGGGCTAATTTAGCTAGGTGACCGTCGCCAACGTCCACCAGGCCAAGACGAACCTGTCGAAGCTGCTGGACGCCGCCGAGCGCGGCGAGGAGGTCATCATCACGCGGCGCGGGAGCGGCGTCACGGAGTTCCGGCTGGTCCCCGTGGTGCCGTCGGCGAGGCGGGGGCTCTTCGGTCGCCTCGCCGGGCAGGTGGTGTTCGCGCCGGACTACGACACGGCCGACGCCGAGATCACCGCGGCCTTCGACCGGCACCTCGACGGCTGACCCGTGCGTCTGCTGCTGGACACGAACGCGCTGCTCTGGCTGCTGGCCGGCGATCCCAGGCTGGGGGCGCAGGCCCGCCACGAGGTGGAGACGGCCGCGGAGCTGGTCGTCTCGGCGGCCTCGCTCTGGGAGATCGCGATCAAGGTCTCGATCGGCAAGCTCGCTGCGCTGCCCGAACTGCCCGCGGTGCTGGCGGAGGCCGGGGTCCGCCGTCTCGGCGTCGAGGACGAGCACCTGCGGCGGCTGGAGTCGCTGCCCTGGCACCACCGGGACCCGTTCGACCGGCTGCTGATCGCCCAGGCCCAGGCGGAGGCGCTCACGGTGCTCACGGCCGACCCGGCCTTCGGCGACTACGCCGTCCCCGCTCGGGACGCCCGCCGCTGACCCCACCGCCCGCCGTGGGCCCGGTGATCCTCCGCACAGCGGGATGCACCGCGCCGCGCGCCGCCTTGCCCTCCGTGTGGAGAACCCCTGGGGCCTGACCCGGCGGCGTGCGCTGGACTTCGGGCGGACGACGACCGCCAGCTGTTGACGCCGCGCCGCGCCCGTCGTCCCACTCGTACCGTCCGGAAGGCACTCCTGTGCTCGCTCGTCTCCGCCGCGTCCCGTTCGCGGCGCAGGTCCTCCTCGCCCTCGTGCTGGGCGTCGCCCTCGGGCTCGTCGCCCGCGACATGGGTCCCGTCGCCGACGGCACCCCGAACTGGCTGACCAGCACGCTCCAGACCGTCGGCAGCACCTTCGTCACGCTGCTGAAGGTCCTCGTCCCGCCGCTGATCGTCACCGCGGTGATCGTCAGCATCGCCAACCTCAGGCAGGTCTCCAACGCCGCCCGGCTGGCCGGACAGACGCTGCTGTGGTTCGCGATCACCGCACTCATCGCGGTCTCCCTGGGCATCGGCCTGGGCCTGCTCACCCAGCCGGGCCGCAACAGCTCCGTCGACGCCGCCGCCCAGGCCGCGCCCGAGACCACCGGGTCCTGGTGGGACTTCCTCACCGGACTGGTGCCCGCCAACGTCCTCGGCCTGCAGTCCTCGGCCGAGGGCGCGCTGTCGTTCAACGTCCTCCAGCTGATCGTGCTGGCCGTGGCGATCGGCGTGGCCGCGCTGAAGGTCGGCGAGTCGGCCGAGCCGTTCCTGGCCCTGACCCGCTCGGCGCTGGCGATCGTGCAGAAGCTGCTGTGGTGGGTCATCCTGCTGGCCCCGATCGGCACCGTCGGCCTGATCGGCAACGCGGTGGCCAGCTACGGCTGGGAGTCCCTGGGCTCGCTCGGCGTCTTCGCCGGGTCCGTCTACGCCGGCCTCGCGCTCGTCCTCTTCGTCGTCTACCCGGTGCTGCTGCGGCTGCACGGCCTCTCGCCGCTGCGGTGGTTCGCCGGCGCCTGGCCGGCCATCCAGCTGGCCTTCGTCTCCCGCTCCTCGATCGGCACGCTGCCGGTGACCGAGCGGGTGACCGAGCAGGACCTCGGCGTCCCGCGGTCCTACGCCTCGTTCGCCGTGCCGCTCGGCGCGACGACGAAGATGGACGGCTGCGCGGCGATCTACCCGGCCCTGGCCGCCATCTTCGTGGCCCAGTTCTTCGGCGTGGACCTGTCGGTCACCGACTACCTGCTCATCGCGCTGGTCTCGGTCGTCGGTTCCGCCGCGACCGCCGGCGTGACCGGCGCGGTCGTCATGCTGACGCTGACCCTCTCCACGCTGGGCCTGCCGCTCGCCGGCGTCGGCCTGCTCCTGGCCATCGACCCGATCCTGGACATGGGCCGGACCGCGGTGAACGTCGCCGGCCAGGTGCTGGTGCCGACGATCGTCGCCAAGCGCGAGGGCATCCTCGACGTGGCGCGCTACCGGTCGGGTCGCCCGGCCGAGCCGCTCGCCGCGGTCGACGCGACCGGTGGGGTGGACGCCGACCTGCGTCCGGCGGTGACCGTCTAGCCGCACCCCCGCACTCGACGGCCCGGTCCCCTCCCGTGGGGACCGGGCCGTCGGCGTCTCAGCTCCCGAGCTCCGCGCAGCCGGTCTCGTGCGGCAGCAGCGGGCGCAGCCTGAGCAGCCACCGGCTGCCGTCGCCCGCGACCCACGGCGTCAGCGTGGTGGCCGTCGCCGCCGCGGCCAGCACCGCACCGGCGTCGCCGCCACGGGCGACGACGCAGGACAGCCCCAGCCCGCCGGGCAGGGGCTCGCCGGGCAGCGCGGGGCCGGGCCAGGTGACGTCCGGCTGCACCAGCGCGGGGTCGGCAGGCGGCGTCCACGGCGCGACGACGGCGGCCACCGCCTCGGCCGAGTACGGCTCCGGGCCGCTCGCGCCCAGCGGCTCGGGCGAGGACAGCACGTCGAGCAGGCCCGAGAGCTCCCCGCGCGCAGCCTGCTGCTCCGGGGTGAGCCCGCTGTCCTCGGGCAGCTCGAACAGCGCCTCCACCTCGCGCACCGTCGTCCCCTCGTCCGTGACGAGGGTGAACCGGGTGGCCGGGGCGTCGGCGACCGGCGGGGAGCCCAGGTCGCCGCTGCCGGTCACGCCGGCGGCGACGGCGCGGTCGACGACGGTCTGCACGCCGTCGGCGTCCAGCCGCCAGACCTGCAGGGCCGGCAGCGCCGGTGGCGGGTACACCTGGATCTGCGCGCCGGGGGTCACGACCCGGCCGTCGCCGTAGACGGCCACCAGCGGCACCCGCGCCGCCATGGCCTCGGGTGTGGTGAAGCCGCCGACGTGCTCGACCTCCAGCACCAGCCGGCCCGGCCCGGCCGAGACGGGCGCCGGCCGGGCGGTGGCGTCGCCCCTGGGCGTGCCGGCGCACCCGGCCGCCAGCACGAGCAGGGCCAGGGCTCCGGACAGCCGCGCGCGTCTCACTTGGTCAGGATGCCGTGTTGCCGCGGCCGCGCCCGCCGCCCCCGGCCGGTCGTTGCCGGTTCGGTACCGTCGGACCCCGTGCGCCTGGTCATCGCCCGCTGCTCGGTCGACTACGTGGGGCGGCTGACCGCCCACCTGCCCATGGCGCCGCGTCTGCTGCTCGTCAAGGCCGACGGGTCGGTGTCCGTGCACGCCGACGACCGCGCCTACAAGCCGCTGAACTGGATGACCCCGCCCTGCTCGTTCAAGGACGAGCTGGTCAGCGGTCCGGACGGGGCCTCCGGCACCTGGACGGTCACCAACAAGGCCGGGGAGCAGCTGATCATCACCATCGAGTCGGTGGAGCACGACAGCTCGCACGAGCTCGGCGTCGACCCGGGCCTGCAGAAGGACGGCGTCGAGGCCGAGCTGCAGCGGCTGCTGGCGCTGCACGTGGAGACCTTCGGGACCGGCTGGTCGCTGGTGCGCCGCGAGTACCCGACCGCGATCGGCCCGGTGGACCTGCTGTGCCGCGACGCCGACGGCGGCACCGTCGCGGTCGAGGTCAAGCGGCGCGGCGAGATCGACGGCGTCGAGCAGCTCACCCGCTACCTCGAGCTGCTCAACCGCGATCCGCTGCTGGCGCCGGTGCGCGGGGTGTTCGCCGCGCAGGAGATCAAGCCGCAGGCGCGGGTGCTCGCCGGCGACCGCGGCATCGAGTGCCTGACCGTCGACTACGCCGTCCTCAAGGGCACCGACGACCCGACGCAGCGGCTGTTCTGAGCGTTACCGCCCGGTAGCCCGGCGTCCGCGGCATCGCCCGTGGGTGCGAGACTGCCCCCGATCGCGGACGGGGTGCCCGGGGCCGGGTGCCGGCGCAGAGGAGATGGCAGCGTGGCCAGAGAACTGACCGAGATCGGCGTGGTGGGGCTGGGCACCATGGGTGCCGGCATCGCGGAGGTGCTCGCCCGGGCGGGCCTGTCGGTGACCGCCGTGGACGTCGACGAGGCAGCCGTGGCCCGCGGGCGGGAGCACCTGGAGCACTCCACCGGACGGGCGGTCCAGCGCGGCAAGCTCGACCCCGCCGACCGCGACGCCATCATCGGGCGCATCCGGTTCAGCACCTCGCTGGAGGACCTCGCGCAGGCCGAGCTCGTGATCGAGGCCGTGCCGGAGCGCATGGAGCTCAAGTGCGAAATCTTCAGCAAGCTGGACAAGATCTGCCCGCCGGACACCATCCTGGCCACCAACACCTCGAGCCTGTCGGTCACCGAGATCTCGGTGGCCACCGGGCGGTCGAGCAAGGTCATCGGCATGCACTTCTTCAACCCGGCACCGGTCATGAAGCTGGTCGAGGTCGTGCGCACCGTCGTCACCGAGCCGTCGGTGATCGAGGACGTCGAGGCGCTGGCCGAGCGGCTGGGCAAGGTCGACGTCACCATCGGCGACAAGGCCGGCTTCATCGCCAACGCGCTGCTGTTCGGCTACCTCAACCACGCGGTCTCGATGTACGAGAACCGGTACGCCAGCCGTGAGGACATCGACGCGGCCATGCGGCTGGGCTGCGGCCTGCCGATGGGCCCGCTGGCGCTCATGGACCTCATCGGCATCGACACCGCCTACGAGATCCTCGAGACGATGTACCGGCAGTCCCGCGACCGGCTGCACGCGCCCACCCCGATCATCAAGCAGATGATGACCGCGGGCCTGCTGGGCCGGAAGTCCGGCCGCGGCTTCTACACCTACGCCGACCGGGACTCCGCCCAGGTCGTGCCCGACGCGCAGACCCCGGCCGAGGGCGGGGCCGCCGAGGGCGCCCGCGAGGTGTCCACGGTCGGCGTCGTCGGCTCCGGGACGATGGCCACCGGCATCATCGAGGTCGTCGCCAGGGGCGGCTACGACGTCCGCTTCGTCGCCCGCTCGGCGGACAAGGTCGAGGCGGTGCACAGAGAGCTGGCGAGGTCGCTGGAGAAGCAGGTGCAGCGCGGCCGGCTCGACGAGGCCACGCGGGACGAGGTGCTCGCCCGGGTCAGCGGGACGACGGTCCTCGACGAGCTCGCCGACCGCGACCTGGTCATCGAGGCCGTCGTCGAGTCGCTGCCGGTCAAGGAGGCGCTGTTCGCCAACCTCGGCGAGATCGCCAAGCCCGGCGCGGTGCTGGCCACCACGACCTCGAGCCTGCCGGTCATCGAGTGCGCCCGGGCCAGCGGCCGGCCCGGCGACGTCGTGGGCATGCACTTCTTCAACCCGGCCCAGGTGATGAAGCTGGTGGAGGTCGTCTCGACGATCTCCACCGCCCCGGACGTGGCGGCGACCGCGCACGCGGTGTGCCGGCGGCTGGACAAGCACGCGGTCTCCTGCACCGACCGGGCCGGCTTCATCGTCAACGCGCTGCTGTTCCCGTACCTCAACGACGCGGTGAAGATGCTGGAGGCGCACTACGCGACCGCCGACGACATCGACGCCGCCATGAAGGTCGGCTGCGGTTACCCGATGGGCCCCTTCGAGCTGCTGGACGTCGTCGGCCTCGACGTCTCCCTGGCCATCGAGCGGGAGCTCTACACCGAGTTCCGCGAGCCCGGTTTCGCTCCCGCCCCGCTGCTCGAGCACCTGGTGACCGCCGGGTACCTGGGTCGCAAGACCGGCCGGGGGTTCCGGGACCATGCCGCCCGTGACATGGCGCGCCACTGACCGGGTGCCCCGCCGCAGTGGTCGGAAGGGGTCGCGGCCTGCGGGCCGCGACCCCTCCCGCCGTCCCGAGACGGTGGAGGAGGCGGCGGACGGCGACTGGGTGGTGCGTCGGGTCACCGGCGCGGCGAGCGGCAAGACCTACCGCTGCCCGGGCTGCGACCAGGAGATCCGCCCCGGGACGCCGCACCTGGTGGCCTGGCCGGCCTATCCGCGCGACTCCGACCTCGACCCCTGGGACACCGACTCGGCCGCCGACCGTCGCCGGCACTGGCACGCGACCTGCTGGTCCGCGCGGGGCCACCGCCGTTGAAGGACCTCCTCGCCCCCCACCGCTCGCAGGCTCGCGGCGGGCCCCCTGCGAGGAGGCGGTTCCATCACGTCACCAGCCGCGCGAAGACGACGACGTTGTCCTCGTAGCTGGCGCGGGAGCGGTCGAAGTCGCCGCCGCAGGTGACCAGCCGCAGCTCCGCCCGAGGGGTGGGTCCGTAGACCGCCGCGGTCGGGAAGTCGTCCTTCGGGTACCGGCCGATGCCGGTGACGGTGAAGCGCGCCGTCGTCCCGTCCTCGCGGTCGACCAGGACTTCGTCGCCGGGCGCGAGGTCGTCGAGGCGGGAGAACACCGCCGGCCCGTCGACCGAGTCGACGTGCCCGGCGACCACCGCGGGACCGACGTCGCCCGGGACGGCGCCGCCGGTGAACCAGCCCGCCCGGGCGTAGTCGTCGGGTGGCACGAGGACGCCGGAGGCGTCGGTGCCCAGCCGCAGCAGCTCGCTGTCCACCCCGATGGCCGGCACGCGGACGCGCACCGGCGAGGCCCCCGTCCGCTCCGTGCCGCGCTCGGCGACCACCGGAGCGGCGGAGGCAGCGGCGGGCGGGGAGTCGGCGGCGGCCGGCGCGGGAGCACCGGGAGGGCCCAGCGCCACCGCGCCGGCGGCCACCGCGACGCCGACGGACAGCCCCCGGACCAGCTGCAGCGCCGGGCGCCGCGGCCTCCGGTGACGGCTCACCGGCCGCTCCTCAGCGCTGCGCGGCGTGCCGCGCGGGACCGCGCCGCGACCGCCGGGCCAGCAACGCACCGGTCAGCACGGTGAGGCCGACGGCGCCGCCGACGACGGCGGGCTCCAGCTCCGCGGACGCGGTGCCCCCGGCGCCGGTCTCCACGCCGCCGGTGGGGACGACGCCGGAGCCGGCGGCGTCCAGGACGGTGCGCACGGTCAGCCCGCCCTCGGGCCGGTCCAGGACGAACAGGCTGTAGACCGAGCCCGGGGCCAGGTCGAGCGGCAGCTCGGTCGGCTCGCCGTCCACCGTCACCTGCAGCTCGCCGGCGTCCCCCGGCACGGTGGTGTGGTCGCCGGTCCCGGCGAAGGCCAGGCCGGTGGCGAGGTCCGTGCCACCCGCGGAGGCGTCCAGCGTCGGCGCGTTGGCCGCGGCCGAGACGACCCGCACCCGCGCCTGGCCCGATGGCGGGAGGGTGAGGTCGTCCTCGAGCACCTCCAGGCCCAGGTCGGCGAAGCGGCCCACGCCGGCGACGGTGCGGGCGCTGTCGGCGCCGACCTGCACGGTGGTGGAGAGCACCGGTGGGGTGGCCGGATCTGCGCCGGCCTGGCGCATGCTCACCGCGTAGACGCCCTCGGGCACGTCCTGGTAGTCGGAGATGGTCCCGTAGGCGACGCCGGGCACGGTCAGCAGCGCCGTCCCGTCGCCGGGGTCGGAGACGGAGTCGACGTAGACGTCCACCGCCGGGGTGTCGGGGGACAGGTGGGCCAGGCGGAGCAGGCCGTTCTCGGCGGCGCCGGCCCCGGCAGGGGCGACGAGCACCGTCCCGGCGGTCATGGCGGTGACGGCCAGGACGCGGGTCCAGCGGGCCACGGTTCCTCCAGCGGGCTCGGGAGCGGACCGCTCCGGCGGTTCCGGGTCCATTCGCGCACCCTTCGCGACTCCTGTCCAACCGAGCGTCACGGGAAGACCTCGGCCACCAGGGCGTCGGGATCGGAGGCGTAGCGGTAGGACAGCAGGACGCCGTCCTCGGTGACCTCGACGGGGTCGGGTGCGAAGGGCGGCCGCTGCGCCTCCAGCCAGGTCGTCAACGACGCCGTGGCGGGCTCCCCGGTTCCGACGGGAGCGCCGCCCACCGCCGCGAGCAGCACGGTGCGGACGGGGCCCTCGGCGCCGTCGGCCCGCGGGAACGCGGCCACGTCGACCCCCCCGCGGGCGGTCAGCACGGCGACCAGGGACAGCAGCCGCATGTCGACGTCGGCCGACCGCAGCACGGCGGTGGCCTCCTCGGGGACGTGAGTCGTCGGGTTGGCCAGGACCGCCGCGGCCAGCGCGCGCCGCTGGTCGAGCTGCTCGGGCGTCGGCGTGCCGGGTGCGGGATCGACGAGGGCGAGGCCGTCGAAGCGGGCGACGACGCGGCTGCCGGGCTCCGGCTCGCGGCGGGTGACGGTGAGGACGACGTCGCCGGGGCCGGTCGGCTCCTCGGTCGTCACCAGCTCGTCGGGGGCACCGGCGGCCAGCAGGTCCGCGCGGACGTCGTCCTCCGAGCGCAGCCGCGCGCCGCCGGGGAGCTCGCGATCGGCCCAGTCCAGCAGCGCCGCGACGGGCCCGTCCGGCGCCGGGGACGCCGAGGGGCCCGCCGTCGGGGAGGGAGGCGGAATCGGGACGGCGCTCGCCCCTCCACCGTCGGCGGTCGACCGGTCGGCCGCCTCGCCGCCGAGGACGAGGGCGAGCACCGCGGCGCCCAGCACCGCGAGCAGCACGATGCCGACGGCCACCACGCCGGTGCCGCCGTGCAGGAGGGCGACGAGCCGTCCTCCCGAGCGGGAGCGGTGGCGGGCACGGCGGGTCGGCACCGCTCCTCCTCCCGGCGTCCGCCGACGGGTCGGCCCGCGGGACACCGGCGGCCATCCTCCAGGGTCCCGCCGCGAGCCTGCTGGTGGTGGTGGGGGAGGCCGGTCCTTCCTCAGCGCCGGCCGGCGGCGGTCTGGTTGGCCGTGTCGGCCTCGTCGGGCCGGACGGCCGGCTGCACGAGCGTCGGCGGGTCGACCCGCGGGGGTGTCGAGGCGGACGTGCTGCCGGTGGGGACGGGATGCAGCTGCTGGGTCGTCTCCGCGTCCGGGGTGACCTGCTGGGTCGGGGCGTCGGCCGCGGGGGTGACGGCCGGCTGCGTCGGCGGGGCCGGGGGCCGGGTGGGCTGCCGGGCTGCGGCGGCCTCGCCGTTGCCCGCCGGCGGCTCGACCGGCCGCTGCGCCGGCTGGGGTGCCGTCGTGGGGCGCACCACCGGCTGCTGGGCGGTGACCGGGCCGACCGGCGGCTGCTGCCGCTGCTCCTCGCGGGCCGGCCCGGGCTGGGCCTGCGGGGTACGCGGGGTCGGCTGCGGGCGGGGCGGCGCCGGCGGCCGGGTGCCGGCCTGCGGCTCGGGGCGCTGGTCGCCGAGGTCGGGCAGCCGCTCGAGCAGCGTGCGGGCCTCGAGCAGCCGGCCGGTGAGCTCGTCGCGCACCGCGCGGATGGCGGCCGCGGCGGCCTCGGCCTCGCTGACGAGTCGGGTGGCCTGCTCCTCGGCGGACGCGACCCGCTGGCGGGCGGCCTCGGCGGAGGTGCGGTCGCGCTCCTGGTCCAGCCGCGCGGCCTCCTGCCGGCGCGCCCGCTGGGCGATCTCGAAGTCCTCCTCGACCTTGGCCCGCCGGGCCTGCGACTCGGCGTCGAGCCGGGCGACCTTCTCCTGGGCCTTGGCGACGAGTTCGTCGGCGCGGATCTGGGCCTTGCTGGCGATCTGCTCGGCGTTCTGCCGCGCCTCGGCGATCATCCGGTCGACCTCGGCCTGGCCGGCGGCGTGCCGCTCGTGCATCGCCCGTTCCTCGGCGGCGGTGTGCTCCCGCAGCGCCCGGGCCTCCTCCTCGGCGGAGCGCCGGATCTCCGCGGCCTCCTCCTCGGCCAGCCGCAGCATGTGCTGGATGCGCTCGCTGAGGTTCTCGAACGTGGGCGGCCCGGAGGACGCAGCCTTGCGCCGCAGCTGGTCGATCTCCCCGTGCAGTGCCGAGAGCTGGCCGGCCAGGTCCGCCGAGCGGCTCATCGCCGCGTCGCGGTCGGCCATCGCCACCTGGATGTCGGCCTCGAGGCGCTCGATGGTCTCGGCCACCTGGTGCCGGTCGTAACCCCGGAGCACCACGTCGAACGAGTGCTGGGCCTCGCGCATCGGCAGCATGTCGCGGCGGGGATCGGTCATGCGGTCATCCTCGCAGAGTCGGCGGGCGAGCCCGGCGTGTCGCCAGGACCGTCCCCTGCAGGGTGCCAGCACCGCGCGGGGCCGCGCCACGTGCCGGCGCCCTGCAGGGGAAGGACCCCGTCCTCCTCACCCCTGGCAGGCTCGACCCCTGGCAGGCTCGGGCGAGCCCCGGAACGGGCCGTGCGGGACGGGGTCCTCCTTCAGACGCCCCGGAACCGGTTGATCGCGGTGAGGTGCTTCTCCCGCTTGGCGGCGTCCTTGACGCCGAGGCCCTCCTCGGGGGCGAGGGTCAGCACGCCGACCTTGCCCTGGTGCAGGTTGTGGTGGACGTCGTAGGCGGCCTGGCCGACCTCGTGCATCGCGTAGACCTTCGACAGGGTCGGGTGGACGAGGCCCTTGTCGATGAGCCGGTTGGCCTCCCACGCCTCCTTGTAGTTGGCGAAGTGCGAGCCGACGATCCGCTTGAGGTTCATCCACAGGTAGCGGTTGTCGTACTGGTGCAGGTACCCGCTGGTGGAGGCGCAGGTGACGATCGTGCCGCCCTTCTTGGCGACGTAGACGCTCGCGCCGAAGGTCTCCCGGCCCGGGTGCTCGAAGACGATGTCGACGTCGTCGCCACCGGTCAGCTCGCGGATCCGCTTGCCGAACCGCTGCCACTCCCTGGGGTCCTGGGTGTGCTCGTCCTTCCAGAACCGGTAGCCCTCGGCGGAGCGGTCGATGACCAGCTCGGCGCCCATCTTCCGGACGATGTCGGCCTTCTCCGCGCTGGAGACCACGCACACCGGGATCGCGCCGCCGTTGAGCGCCATCTGGGTGGCGTAGGAGCCCAGCCCGCCCGACGCCCCCCAGATCAGCACGACGTCGCCCTGCTTCATGCCCGCGCCGTTCCTGCTCACCAGCTGGCGGTAGGCGGTCGAGTTGACCAACCCGGGGGCCGCGGCCTCCTCCCACGTCAGGTGCGCGGGCTTGGGCATGAGCTGGTTGCTCTTGACCAGCGCGAGCTCGGCCAGGCCGCCGAAGTTGGTCTCGAAGCCCCAGATCCGCTGCTGCGGGTCGAGCATGGTGTCGTCGTGGCCGGCCGGGTCCTCCAGCTCGACCGACAGGCAGTGCGCGACCACCTCGTCGCCGGGCTTCCACCTGTTCACGCCCGGCCCCACCCGCAGCACCACGCCGGCCAGGTCCGAACCCACCACGTGGTAGGGCAGGTCGTGCCGCTTGGTCAGGTCGTTCTGGCGGCCGTAGCGCTCGAGGAACCCGAAGGTCGACACCGGCTCGAAGATCGACGTCCAGACGGTGTTGTAGTTCACCGACGAGGCCATCACCGCGACGATCGCCTCACCCGGGCCGAGCTCGGGGGTGGCCACCTCCTCCACGTGCAGCGACTTGCGCGGGTCCTTCTCCTTGGCGGACAGGCCCTCGAACACCCCCTGCTCGTCCTTGCGCACCAGCACGGCGCGGTAGGACTCCGGCACCGGCAGCCCGGCGATGTCCTCCAGCTGGTCGGCGAGGATGGCGTCCCTGATGTCCTTCACGCGGTCTCCCGGGTCTTCGTCGGCTCGTGAGTCGGTGGAGCGGCAGTGCGGTGACGCGAGATGTTACCGGTCGGTAATCAGCGTCCGCGCCCACCGGTCGGGCTGTCGGGGCGGGCAGTCAGTGCGCGGACGCCGCGGGCTCGACGAGCTCGACGAGGACGCCACCGGCGTCCTTGGGGTGCACGAAGTTGACCCGGCTGTCCGACGTCCCCCGCTTCGGGGTGTCGTAGAGCAGTCGCAGGCCGCGTTCGCGCAGTGTCGCGCTGACCGCCTCGACGTCGGCCACGCGGAAGGCCAGCTGCTGCAGGCCAGGGCCGGAGCGGCCGATGAACTTGGCGATCGTCGACTCGGGGGTCAGGGGCGCGAGCAGCTGGATGCGGGTGTCGCCGTCGCCGACGGCCAGCATCGCCTCGCGGACGCCCTGCTCCTCGTTCACCTCCTCGTGCACGGAGTGCACGCCGAAGGCCTGGGCGTAGAAGGCCAGTGCCTCGTCGAGGTCCGGGACGGCGATGCCGACGTGGTCGATGGTGGTGAACAACTCGGCCGGCAGGCCGGTGCGCGGGTCGGTGGTCACGGCGGCATCCTCTCGGAAGACGTCTGAGACGTCATCGCGGGGTGGCGCGCGTCGCACACGTGGACTGCCGCACCGGACGGTGCGACGGATGCGCTACCGAAGGTGTGTGTAACGCTCGTCACGCTGGTCCCCGTGGCCCCCCGGGCGGCCTATCCTCGGCGGGATCGACGCCGTGCCCGGCCGCGGCAGTACCGACCACGAGGGTCGCCGGCGTCGGCGACCCGGCCCTGGAGGCAGCTCATGTCCCGTTCGGTCATCATCAGCGGCGCCCGCACCCCGATGGGTCGGCTGCTCGGCTCGCTGAAGGACTTTTCCGCCGCCGACCTCGGCGGTGTCGCGATCAAGGCGGCGCTGGACCGCGCCGGCATCTCCGGCGACCAGGTGGAGTACGTGATCATGGGCCAGGTGCTGCAGGCCGGCGCCGGCCAGAACCCGGCCCGGCCCGCGGCCGTCGCCGCCGGCATCCCGATGACGGTGCCCGCCATCACCGTGAACAAGGTGTGCCTCTCCGGCCTGAGCGCCATCGCGCTGGCCGACCAGCTCATCCGCGCCGGCGAGTTCGACGTCGTCGTGGCCGGCGGACAGGAGTCGATGACCCAGGCGCCGCACCTGCTGCCCAGCTCCCGCACCGGCACGAAGTACGGCGACGCGAAGCTCGTCGACGCGATGGCCCACGACGGGCTGTCGGACACCTTCGACCAGGTCGCCATGGGCGAGCTGACGGAGCAGGCGAACAGCCGGTACGACCTGACCCGCGAGGAGCAGGACGCCTTCGCCGCGGAGAGCCACCAGAAGGCCGCGCGCGCAGGGAAGAACGGCATCTTCGACGAGGCGATCACCCCGGTGCTGATCCCGCAGCGCAAGGGCGACCCGATCGAGTTCCGCGACGACGAGGGCGTCCGGGCCGACACCACGGTCGAGACCCTGTCGAGGCTGAAGCCGGCCTTCGCCAAGGACGGCACGATCACCGCCGGCACCGCCTCGCAGATCTCCGACGGCGCCTGCGCGGTGGTCGTCATGAGCGCCGAGAAGGCCGCCGAGCTGGGGCTCACCCCGATCGCCGAGATCGGCGCCCACGGCGTCGTCGCCGGCCCGGACGCCACGCTGCAGAGCCAGCCGTCGCGCGCCGTCCAGAAGGCGTGCGAGCGCGAGGGCATCGACCCCGCGGACCTCGACCTGGTCGAGTTCAACGAGGCCTTCGCGGCCGTCGCGCTCGTCTCCACGAAGGAGCTCGGGATCGACCCCGAGAAGGTCAACCCCAACGGCGGCGCGATCGCCCTCGGCCACCCGATCGGCATGAGCGGCGCGCGCATCGTGCTGGACGTGGCGCTGGAGCTGCGTCGTCGGGGCGGTGGCGTGGGTGCCGCCGCGCTGTGCGGTGGTGGCGGGCAGGGCGACGCGCTGATCCTGCACGTGCCTGCGAAGGCGTGACCTCGGAAGACGTCGCCGTCCGGCCGCCCGGCCCCGCCACCCCCCGCGGGCGGCGGGGCCGGCGTGCCGTGGACGTCCCGGACCTGGTCGCCCGCGCCCGGGACGGCGAGGCCCGCGCGGTGGCGCGGCTGATCTCGCTGGTCGAGGACGCCAGCCCGGCGCTGCGCGAGGTCGCCGCGGCGCTGGCCCCGCACACCGGGCACGCCCAGGTCATCGGTCTGACCGGCTCGCCGGGCGTCGGCAAGTCCACGACGACGACCGCCCTCGTGCGCGCCTACCGCGCGCGCGGCCTGCGGGTGGGCGTCCTCGCCGTCGACCCGTCGTCCCCCTTCTCCGGCGGCGCGCTGCTCGGCGACCGGGTGCGCATGCAGGACCACGCCGGGGACGACGGCGTCTACATCCGCTCCATGGCCTCCCGCGGTCACCTCGGCGGGCTGGCCTGGGCCACGCCGCAGGCGCTGCGCGTGCTCGACGCCGCCGGGTGCGACGTCGTGCTGGTGGAGACCGTCGGCGTCGGTCAGTCGGAACTGGAGGTCGCCTCGCTCGCCGACACCACGCTGGTGCTGCTCGCGCCAGGCATGGGCGACGGCATCCAGGCCGCCAAGGCGGGCATCCTCGAGGTCGCCGACGTCCTGGTGGTCAACAAGGCCGACCGGGACGGCGCGGACGAGACCGTGCGGGACCTGCGCTACGTGCTCTCCCTCGGCGGCCGGCACGAGCTGCCCGGCGCGTGGCGCCCACCGATCCGCCGCACCGTGGCCGCCACCGACACCGGCATCGACGCCCTGGTCGGCACGATCGCCGAGCACCGCGACTGGCTGGGGTCCTCGGGGGAGGGGCACCGCCGGCGGGCCCTCCGCGCGGCGCGCGAGATCGAGGCGATCGCGGTGGCCGGGCTGCGCGAGCGGATGGGTGACGTCCGCGGCTCCGCGGCGCTGGGTGCCCTCGCCGCGCAGGTGGTGGCGGGGGAGAGCGACCCGTTCCGCGCCGCCACGCTGCTCCTGGAACAGCTGTAGGGCGCTGCTCGCGGCAGCGTCTGCAGAGCGCTGCTCGCGCAGCCGGGAGCCACTGAGGGCACGATGACGGGGTGAACGGGAAGCCGGACGCCGTCGTCGTCGGGAGCGGGCCCAACGGGCTGGCCGCGGCCCTCCGCATGGCTGCCGCCGGGCTGAGGGTGCAGGTCGTCGAGGCGGCCGAGCGCCCCGGCGGCGGGATGCGCACCGAGGAGCTCATGCGGCCGGGCTACCGGCACGACGTCTGCTCGATCGTGCAGCCGATGGCCGCCGCGGCGCCGTTCTTCCGTGAGTTCGACCTGCCCAGCCGGGGCGTCCGCCTCGTGCAGCCGGAGGTCAACTACGCGCACCCCCTCGACGGCGGGCGCGCCTCGGTCGCGTACCGGTCGCTGGAGGAGACCGCGGCCGGCCTCGGGGCCGACGGGTCGGCCTACCGCCGGCTGTTCGAGCCGCTCGTGGCCCACGGGCAGGACGTCGTCGACTTCTTCCTGACCAGCCGGCTGCGCCGGCTGCCGACGCGCAGCGTGCCGCAGATCGCCTACTTCGGGCTCAACGGGCTGCCCAACGTCAGCTGGCTGGCGCACCGCTACTTCGACACCGAGGAGGCCCGCGCGCTCCTCGGCGGGGCCGCCGCGCACGGGATGCTCGACCTGAGCCAGCCGCTGACCTCCGCGCTCGGGATGCTGCTGACGATGCTGGGCCACCACGTCGGCTGGCCGCTGGTCGAGGGCGGATCGCAGAACCTCGCCGACGCGATGGTCACCGCGCTCGAGCAGCAGGGCGGCGAGGTGGTCACCGGGCACCTGGTCACCGACCTGCGGGAGTTCGACGGCGTCCCGGCCGTGCTGCTGGACACCACCCCCGAGGCCTTCGTCGCGATGGCGGGTGACCGGGTGCACGAGGGCTACCGCCGCTGGGTGCGCCGCTACCAGCACGGCGCCGGCGTCTTCAAGGTCGACTGGATCCTGTCCGAGCCGGTGCCGTGGACCAACCCCGACGTCCGGCGGGCCGGCACCATCCACGTCGCCGGCACCCTCGAGGAGACGATCGCCGGCGAGCGGGCCCCCAACGAGGGCCGGTTCACCGACCGCCCGTACGTGCTCGCCGTCCAGCCGACCGTGCCCGACCCGACCCGCGCGCCCGAGGGCGGGCACGTCTTCTGGGCCTACGTGCACGTGCCGCACGCCTCGGACGTCGACATGACCGGCCCCATCGAGGACCAGATCGAGCGCTTCGCGCCGGGCTTCAAGGACACGATCGTCGACCGGGTCACGAAGAACGCCGTCCAGATGGAGGCCTGGAACCCGACCTACCTCGGCGGGGACATCTCCAACGGCCAGGCGACGCTGCGGCAGATGCTCGCCCGTCCGGTGCCGCGCTGGAACACGTACAAGACCCCGGCGCGGGGCGTCTACCTCGCCTCCTCGGCGACCCCGCCGGGTCCGGCGGTGCACGGTGCCTGCGGCGACAACGCGGCGCAGGTGGCGCTGCGCGAGGTGTTCGGCGTGCCGCACCTGCCGCCGCTGCGGCCCGCTGCGCCCGCCGCCCGGTGAGGGACCACCCCCAGGGCCGACCCCTCGCAGGCTCGGGGCGGGCCCTGGAGGTGGCCTCCCGTGGGCGGTGGCCACGCCGACTCGCCGGCCGACGGGTCGGCGCGCGGCACCCGTAGCCTCTGGGGCCATGGTCCGTCCGCTGGGGTTGCCGTTCGATCCCATCGCGCGCGCCGGGGAGTCCTGGGAGCAGCGCTTCGGCCCGGCCGCGGCGATGCGGGCCGCCACCTCGGTCTTCCGGGTGCAGCAGATCCTGCTCGCCCGCTTCGACGAGGCGCTGCGGCCGCACGCGCTGACCTTCGCCCGCTACGAGGTGCTGGTCCTGCTCACCTTCAGCCGCACCGGCGAGCTGCCGCTGAAGGTGATCGGCAGCCGGCTGATGGTCCACCCGACCAGCGTCACGAACGCCATCGACCGGCTGGTCGCCGCCGGGTACGTCGACCGCCGTCCCAACCCCGCCGACGGCCGCGGCGTCCTCGCGGCGATCACCGACCGCGGCCGCGCCGTCGTCGAGGAGGCGACCGCCGCGCTGACCGCGCTGGACTTCGGCCTCGGCGACGTCCCCGACGCCGAGCTGGACGCGCTGTTCACCATCCTCGAGCGGGTCCGGCGGGGCGCCGGCGACGTGGCGGACGACGGGACCGCGGCCGGCTGAGGTAACGCCCCGGCACCCCCGACGCCGTCGGCGCCGCGGTGGGATGATCGAGGTCATGCAGCCCACCCGCCCCGGACGCCCCGACCCGCGCGCGCAGGCCCAGCAGGCACAGCTGGCCGCCTCCCTCGCCGGCGCGGTCGACCTCGCCGCCGTCAAGGCCCGCTCGGAGGCCGCGGCACGGGCCCAGGCCGCGCCGCCGCCCAGCGCGGCCGCCCCGGCCGGTGCCCCGGGGGCCGCGGTCGTCGACGTCACCGAGGAGACCTTCCAGGCCGAGGTGCTCGACCGCTCCTTCCAGGTGCCGGTCGTGCTCGACCTGTGGGCCGAGTGGTGCGGGCCGTGCAAGCAGCTCTCCCCGGTGCTCGAGCGCCTGGCCGAGGAGGGCGGCGGCTCCTGGGTGCTGGCCAAGGTCGACGTCGACGCCAACCCCGCACTCGCCCAGGGCCTGCGGGTCCAGGGCATCCCCGCGGTCAAGGCCGTCTGGCAGGGCCAGCTCGTCGCCGAGTTCACCGGTGCGATCCCGGAGGAGCAGGCGCGGCAGTTCGTCACCGAGCTGGTGCGCGCCACCACCGGTGGCGCGATCCCGGACGCCGGCGACGGCGGGCCCGCCGAGGCCGAGGACCCCCGGCTGGACGCCGCCGAGGCCGCTCTCGAGCGCGGCGACCTGACCGCGGCCGAGGCCGCCTACCAGGCGATCCTCGACGCCGAGCCCGACCACCCGGTCGCCGGTCTCGCGCTGCGCCAGGTGCAGCTGTTCCGCCGCGCCGACGAGGCCGGTCCCGACGCGCTCGCCGCCGCCGACGCCGCGCCGGACGACGTCACCGCGCAGGCCCGTGCCGCCGACTTCCTGCTCGGCACCGGCGACGTCGAGGGCGCCTTCGACCGGCTGCTGGACGTCGTCCGCCGCACCGCCGGGGACGACCGCGACCAGGCCCGCCGGCACCTCGTGGAGCTCTTCGGCGTCGTCGGCGACCAGGACCCGCGGGTCGCCGCGGCCCGCCGCCAGCTCACCCTCGCCCTGTACTGAACGGCCCCGTCCCCTCACCGCGAGCGGTGAGGGGACGGGGCCCGTCAACCACCCTCGGCGAGCTCAGGGCGGGACCCGGGACGAGGCCGCCGCGGGACCCTGCAGCGGCCTCACACCCCGACGTCGCAGGCGGCGGCGCCCTCGAAGAAGCCGCTGCGGAACAGGTCGACCAGCTGGAACCCGGTCAGCGCGACCTCGGGCACCACCGACGGGTCGGTGCCGTAGGTCAGCAGGAACTGCACGGCCTCGTCGATGTCGCCGGGGGAGATGTCGGCCGCCTCCAGCTCGTTGTTGAAGAAGGCCGCGGAGAACCAGCCGGTCAGGCACACCGACGAGCGGATGGCCGCCTCGTCGTCGGTCGAGAGCCCCAGCTGGTCGCGCGCGGCCAGGGCGTAGGGCAGCGAGGCGGCGATGATGACGGCGTAGTCGGCGTTCTGCAGCTGCTCGTATGCCGGCCCGACGAGGTCCTGCACGTCGTAGCCGACGAGGTCCTCGTCGGCGCAGAAGACCAGGTCCAGGTCGTCGGGGGCGCAGTTCGGCGGGGTGCGCTCGAACGGCTCGAGCTGCGGCGGGGTGAAGGTCTCGCCGAAGACCTGGTCGAACGACAGGCCCCAGAACTCCGGCAGGGCGTCGGCGGCGAACTGCTGCGCCAGCTGGAACGGCGCATTCCCGCCGGTGGCCGCCTCGCTCTGCGTCGAGAAGGCGCCCTGGGTGTAGGGGCGCTGGGCGGAGAAGTTGTCGCGGCAGGCGGTCGGGCCGGTCTCGAAGCCCTCCTGGAACGCCGAGATGCGGTCGAAGTAGGACCCGTGTGCCGCCTGGGTGTTGATGCTGGTACCCACGGGGTCGCGCAGCAGCAGGTAACCGCGCAGCACCTCGTCGAGCTCCGGGGTGCGGATCTGCGTGTGCGTGCTCTGCCCGTCGGCGACCCACGCCGTCCAGGCGCCGGCGAAGCAGTCGGCCTGGGTCTCCACCGAGATGGAGTAGTCGGGGTAGCCGACCCTGCCCTGCACCGCGTGGCCGAACTCGTGCGCCATCACCAGCGCGGGGATGAACCGGCCGTACTGCTCGGCGAGCTCCTGCAGGAAGGCGCGGTCGTAGCTGATCGAGTCGGAGTTCGGCGCGTCCCGGGCCTGGCAGTAGAAGGCGTTGCCCTCGACGTCACGCGGGTCGGAGCCGCAGCCGATGCCCTGCGGGAACGCGCCCGGGTCGACGTCGTTCGGGTCGACGCTGAAGTAGCCGCCTTCCAGTGGCACGAAGTCCTGCCCGAAGACGTCGGGGAACTGCTGGGCCCAGTAGGCCTCCAGGTCGGCCAGGGCGTTGCGCGCGAGGGTGTCGATGGGGCCGTCGGTGGCGCCGACGACCTGCAGCTCGGCGGAGGGGATGTCGGAGGCCGGGGGCCGGGCGGCACTGGGGAGGCCGACGACGGCGACCGAGCAGCCGGACACCAGCAGCAGCGCAGCCGTGGCGAGCAGGGCCACGGCCGCGCGGCGCAGGGAGGAGGCAGGCATGTCCCTCGGATCGTCGCATCGTGGCGGCCCCCCTGCAGGGTCCCGCCGCCGGCCCCGTCCCGGGCCCGCGTCGAGCTCGCGAGGGGTGGGGAGGACGGGTCCTCCTACTCGTGCACGAACCAGACGGTGCCCAGGGGCGGGACGGCGAGGGTCGCCGAGTACGACTGGCCGTGCCAGGGCTCCTCGACGGCCTCGACGCCGCCCAGGTTGCCGACCCCCGAGCCGCCGTACCCCTCGGCGTCGGTGTTGAGCACCTCGCGCCACGTGCCCGGCCGCGGCAGTCCGATGCGGTAGCCGTGGTGGGGGCTGCCGGAGAAGTTCGCCACGCAGGCCAGCGCCGGGGTGGTCGCGCCGTCGCCGTCCGCACCGTCCCCGGCGGCCTCCGGACGCCCGAAGCGCAGGAAGGACAGCACGTTGCCCGACGCGTCGTTCGCGTCGATCCACTGGAACCCGGACGGGTCGACGTCCAGGGACCACAGCGCAGGGGTCTCCTTGTAGCGGGCGTTGAGGTCGGTCACCAGCTGGAGGACACCGCGGTGCGCGGGGTCGTCGAGGTGCCACCAGTCCAGCGACCGGCTCTCGGCCCACTCGGCGTCCTGGGCGAACTCCGAGCCCATGAACAGCAGCTGCTTGCCGGGGTGGGCCCACATGTAGGCCAGGTAGCCGCGCAGGTTCGCCAGCTGCTGCCACCGGTCGCCGGGCATCTTCCGCAGCAGCGAGCCCTTGCCGTACACGACCTCGTCGTGGCTGATCGGCAGCACGTAGTTCTCGGTGTAGGCGTAGATCATCGAGAACGTCAGCTGGCCGTGGTGGTAGCTGCGGTGCACCGGCTCCTTGGACATGTAGGCCAGCGAGTCGTGCATCCAGCCCATGTTCCACTTGAAGCCGAAGCCCAGGCCGCCGAGATGGGTGGGGCGGGTGACGCCGGGCCAGGCGGTCGACTCCTCGGCGATGGTGACCACGCCGGGGACCTCGCGGTACACGGTGGCGTTCATCTCCTGCAGGAACGCCATCGCCTCCAGGTTCTCCCGCCCGCCGTGCACGTTGGGCACCCACTCGTCACGCGAGTAGTCCAGGTAGAGCATCGAGGCGACCGCGTCGACGCGGATGCCGTCGACGTGGAACTCCTTGCACCAGTACAGCGCGTTGGCGACGAGGAAGTTGCGGACCTCGGAACGGCCGAAGTCGAAGACGTAGGTCCCCCAGTCCAGCTGCTCGCCACGGCGTGGGTCGCCGTGCTCGTACAGCGGGGTGCCGTCGAAGCGGGCCAGCGCCCAGTCGTCCTTGGGGAAGTGCGCCGGGACCCAGTCGACGATGACGCCGATGCCGGCCTGGTGCGCGCGGTCGACGAGGTAGCGGAAGTCGTCCGGGCTGCCGTAGCGGGCGCTGGGGGCGTAGTAGGAGGTGACCTGGTAGCCCCACGAGCCGCCGAACGGGTGCTCCGCGACCGGCATGAACTCGATGTGGGTGAACCCGTGCTCCACGACGTAGTCGACCAGTTCGTCGGCCAGCTGCCGGTAGGACAGCCCCTGTCGCCAGGAGCCGATGTGCACCTCGTAGATGCTCATCGGCCGCTGGTGCCAACCGTCCTGCGCCCGCTCGGCCAACCAGTCGCCGTCGGCCCACTCGTGCCGCGACTCGGTGACCACCGACGCGTTCAGCGGCGGCACCTCGGTCTCGAAGGCCAGCGGGTCGGACTTGTGCCGCCAGACGCCGTCGCGGCCGAGCACGTGGTACCGGTACCGCGTGCCCACCGGGATGCCGGGGACGAAGACCTCCCAGACGCCGGAGGAGCCCAGCGACCGCATCGGGTAGGCGCGCGCCTCCCAGTAGTCGAAGTCGCCGGTCACCCGCACGCCCTGCGCGTTGGGCGCCCAGACGGCGAAGGAGACGCCCTCGACCGGGCCGCGCGGGGTGTCGTAGCGCCGCACGTGCGAGCCGAGCACCTCCCACAGCCGCTCGTGCCGGCCCTCGCGGATGAGGTGCTGGTCGAGTTCCCCGACGGTGGGCAGCCAGCGGTAGGGGTCGTCGACGACGAAGGTGTTGGTGCCGCCCTGGCCGTCGCCGTAGGTCACCTCGACCCGGTAGTCGCCGGGCTGCTCGGGCAGGTGGGCCTCGAAGACGCCGCCGGGGTGCAGCCGGCGGGTGTCGTAGCGGGAGCCGTCCTCGTCGACGACGGTCACCGAGGCCGCGTCGGGCCGCAGCGTGCGGACCACCCAGCCGTCGCGGGCGGGGTGCGTCCCGAGCACGCTGTGCGGGGCGTGGGACCAGCCGTCGACGACGGCCCGCAACTGCTCCTCGCCGACTTCGGCGGGCGCCTCCTTCTGGGCCAGGCCCTCCGCGGCGGGCTCCTGACCCTCGGGGACGGTCACCGCCGCCACCTCCGCCCCGGCCCCGGCCGCAGCGTCCTGCGCAGGCGCGTCATCGGTGGACGGGGCCTCGGCAGGCGTGGTCTCGGCAGGGCTGGTCTCGGCCGGGGGCGTGCCGCCGTCCTCGTCCGGCGCCTGGGGGGTGTTCGGCTCGGCCGGGTCGGGGCTCGGCGGCTCGGGCTGGCCGGCCGGGGCGCCGGTCGGGCTGCCGGGCTCGGCGATCGGCGCCGGAGCCACCACGGGCGCGGCGGTGCCGCCCTGCTCGGCCACGACGTCGCCCTGGGTGGCCTTCTCGCGCGGCGCGCGCTTGGTCGCCTTCTCCGGCGACCCCGCGTCCCCCGCCGCCTTCTTCGCGGTCGTCCTGCGGGCGGTCGTCTTCTTCGCCGGCGCGGTCTTCTTGGCCGCGGGGGCCTTCTTCGCCGCGGCCCGCTTGCGCGCCGGGGTGGCGTTGACGATCGGCCCCTCCACGGCCGCCTCGGCCGCCGCGGTCCTCTCCTCGACGACGGCCTGCAGCTCCTCCCGCGTCGCGGGCGGGCGCGCGCCGGTCTGGGGTGAGTCGGTGGTGCGCTCGGTCTCGTCCGGGGATGTCATCGCTCGCCGTCCTCTTCGGTGCCGTATCGGTGGTCGTGCCGCGCGCGTCAGTCCGCGGTGGTCAGCCGGGACAGCGACTGCAGCGGGATCATCAGCCAGTGCGGGCGGTTGCGCGCCTCGTAGACGCACTCGTAGACGGCCTTGTCCGCCTCGAACGCCCGCAGCAACGGACTGTTGCCGCACGCGTCCATCCCGCTCGCGGCCGCGTAGCCCGCGCAGAAGGCGCTCCGGTTGCGCTCTGCCCACTCCTGGGCGCGGTAAGCACGTTGTTGATCACCCGGCTGCTCCACGAGCATGTGCCGGGCGGCGTAGTCGAAGCTGCGGAGCATGCCGGCGACGTCGCGCATGGGGCTGTCCAGCTCGCGCCGCGAGGCCAGCGGGCGGGCGGGCTCGCCCTCGAAGTCGAGCACGATCCACCCGGTGGCGGTGCGCAGCACCTGGCCCAGGTGCAGGTCGCCGTGGACCCGCTGGCGGACGACCGGCTCGGGGCTCCCGGCCACCGCCGCGTAGACCGCACGCAGCCCGTCGGCGTGCCCGGCCAGCTGCGGCACGACCTCGATCGCGGCGTCGAGTCGCTCGTTCATCTGCCGGGCGACCGTGGTGAACCAGGCCGGGTCGGCCTCCTCGGTCGGCAGCACCTGCGCCATGTCGGCGTGCACGGAGGCGGTCGCCGCGCCCAGCCGCTCGCTGTCGGCGGCGAAGTCCCCGCCGACCTCGTCGGCGTGCAGGTCGCCCTCGGCGTAGAGGTCGCGCACGCTCGCCGTCGCCAGCCGCCACCCGTCGCTGGCGTTGGGCACGAAGGTCTGCAGCATGAACACCGTGGCCGGCGGGGTGCCGGCGTCCCGGTCGTGGTCGATCTCGGCGTGGCCGAGCAACGGCGCGATGTGCGGGTTGTCGGTCCGGCGCAGGGCGCTGTGGATCTCGACGTCCGGGTTCAGGCCGGGCTCGAGCCGGCGGAACAGCTTGAGGATGGCCTCCTGCCCGTAGACCAGCGAGGTGTTGCTCTGCTCGGTGGAGACTATGTCGCCGGGGAGCCCGGCCGGGATCTCCGCGCCCTCGCCCGGGACGAACCGCATCGGGCCGACCGTCGCCCCCTCGGCGAGGTGGGTGAGCCAGGTGGCGGTCGCCTCGCGGTCGCGCATCGCGTCGTAGGCGTAGTTCTCGCCGTTCTCGTGCGGGAGGGTGCCGATGAGGGCCGAAGCCAGCTCCTCGGCCGGGCGGTCCCGCCAGGACACCGGCACCAGGTAGGTCTCGGTGGCGCCGTCGGTGTAGGTGACCGTCACCCGGTGGATCGACAGCACGGGGTGGGAGCGGTCGAGGAAGAAGCTCTCCTCCGCGACGTCGGCCCACTCCCGTCCCTTGCTGCCGAACCAGCGCTGGGACGGCATCCACTCCTGGAGCAGTCCGGTCAGGGCGTTCATCGGGGTCCTCCCGTGCCGGCCGTGCCGCCCGAGGGCGGTTCCTCCCCGGTGCCGACGAGGCCGGCCGCGAGCAGGGAGTCCGCGACCGAGGTGTCGTCGGTCTCGGCCGGGTTCTCGACCGGCTCGGCCGGCTTGGCCAGCTCGAACCAGTAGAAGCCGTGGCCGGACAGGGTGAGCATGTAGGGCAGGACGCCGATCTGCGGGAACTCCACCCGGCCGGTCAGCTCGACCGGGGTGTAGCCCTCGAAGCGGCGCAGGTCGAGCTCCACCGGCTGCGGGAACCGGGAGAGGTTGTTGACGCAGAGCACGACGTCGTCGCCGAACTCGCGGACGAAGGAGAGCACCGTCGGGTTGCGCGACCCGATCTCGGCGTAGGTGCCCCGACCGAAGGTCGGGTGCTGCTTGCGGACGTGGATCATCTGGCGCAGCCAGTGCAGCATCGAGTTGGTGTTGCGCAGCTGCGACTCGACGTTGGTGACCTGGTAGCCGTAGACCGGGTCGGCGTTGAGCGGCAGGTACATCCGCTGCGGGTCGGCGGTGGAGAAGCCGCCGTTGCGGTCCGGCGTCCACTGCATCGGGGTGCGGACGCCGTCGCGGTCACCGAGCCAGATGTTGTCGCCCATGGCGATCTCGTCGCCGTAGTAGAGGACCGGTGAGCCGGGCAGCGACAGCAGCAGCGCGTTGAACAGCTCGAGGGTGTCCATGTCGTTGTCGAGCAGCGGGGCCAGCCGGCGGCGGATGCCGATGTTGGCCTTCATGCGGGGGTCCTTGGCGTACTCCGCCCACATGTAGTCGCGCTCCTCGTCGGTGACCATCTCGAGGGTCAGCTCGTCGTGGTTGCGCAGGAAGATGCCCCACTGGCAGTTGTCCGGGATCTCCGGCGTCTGCGCCATGATCTCCGAGATCGGGAACCGCTGCTCCCTCCGGACGCCCATGAACAGGCGCGGCATCACCGGGAAGTGGAAGGCCATCTGGCACTCGTCGCCGTCCTCGCCGAAGTACTCGACGACGTCGGCCGGCCACTGGTTGGCCTCGCACAGCAGCACGCGGTCGGGGTAGTCGGCCTCGACGACCTTGCGGACGTGCTTGAGGAACTCGTGGGTCTTGGGCAGGTTCTCGCAGTTGGTCCCCTCCTCCTCGTAGAGGTAGGGGACGGCGTCGAGCCGGAAGCCGTCGATGCCCAGGTCCAGCCAGAAGCGCAGGGCGTCGATGATCGCCTCCTGCACCCGCGGGTTCTCGAAGTTGAGGTCTGGCTGGTGCGAGAAGAAGCGGTGCCAGAAGTACTGCTTGCGCACCGGGTCGAAGGTCCAGTTCGAGCTCTCGGTGTCGACGAAGATGATCCGCGCGTCGGCGTACCGGGTGTCGTCGTCGCTCCACACGTAGAAGTCCCCGTAGGGGCCCTCGGGGTCGCTGCGGCTGGCCTGGAACCAGGGGTGCTGGTCCGAGGTGTGGTTCATGACGAAGTCGATGATCACGCGGATGCCGCGGGCGTGGGCGGCGGCGAGGAACTCGGTGAAGTCCTCGATGTCGCCGAACTCGGGCAGCACCGCGGTGTAGTCGCTGACGTCGTAGCCGCCGTCCCGCAGGGGGGAGGCGAAGAACGGCGGCAGCCACAGGCAGTCGACGCCGAGCCACTGCAGGTAGTCCAGCTTGTCGATCATGCCGCGCAGGTCGCCGACGCCGTCGGCGTTGCTGTCGGCGAAGCCGCGGACCAGCACCTCGTAGAAGAGGGCGCGCTTGTACCACTCGGGGTCGGTGCCGGGTGCCGGCAACGCCGACGGCGCCGCCTCGGGACGGCCGGCGGGGAGGTCGGGGACGGGAACGGTCATCGGGAGGAGTAGCCCCTTGGGTCGTGCGTGTGTGGGTAGGTCGCGGCCCGCCTGCAGGCGCTCGCCGCGAGCCTGCGAGTGGTGGGGGCAGGCGGGTCCTTTCTCAGGCCACCGGCGGCGGTACCTGGACCTGCCGGGGGTAGGTGATGGAGAAGACGTGCGCCGGCTCCCGGTAGGGGTCGAGCTCGACGTAGTTGAACTGGCCCCAGTCCCAGCTGTTGCCGGTCAGCTCGTCGGTCACGGTGAACCGCTCGTACCAGTCCAGACCCAGCGCCGGCAGGTCCAGGGACGTCGTGCCGATCTGGGTGTGGTGGCTGGAGAGGTTCACCACCACCAGGACGGCGTCCTGCGAGCCGGGGTCGGTCTTGGAGAAGCAGATGAGGTTCGGGTTGTCCACGGAGTGGAACCGCAGCGTGCGCAGCTGCTGCAGGGCCGGGTGGGCGCGGCGGATCTCGTTGAGCCGGCGCAGGTAGGGCGCGAGGCTGCGCCCGGAGGACTCGGCGGCGTCCCAGTCACGCGGCCGGAGCTGGTACTTCTCGCTGTCGAGGTACTCCTCGCTGCCGGGGCGCACCGCGACGTGCTCGAAGAGCTCGAAACCCGAGTAGACACCCCACGTCGGGCTCATCATCGCCGCCAGTGCAGCGCGGATCTTGAACATCGGCGGACCGCCGAGCTGCAGCGACGCGTGCAGGATGTCCGGGGTGTTCACGAAGAAGTTCGGCCGCATGTAGTGGCAGTTGGCGGCCAGCTCGCGGCCGTACTCCTCGAGCTCGCCGCGCTCGGTGCGCCACGTGAAGTACGTGTACGACTGCGTGTACCCGATCCGGGCGAGCTGGTGCATCATCGCCGGCCGCGTGAACGCCTCGGCCAGGAACAGCACGTCGGGGTCGGTCTCCTTGACCGTCCAGATCAGCCAGTGCCAGAAGTTCAGCGGCTTGGTGTGCGGGTTGTCGACGCGGAAGATCCGCACCCCGGCGCTGATCCACACCCGGATCACCCGCAGGCACTCGGCGTAGATGCCCTCGGGGTCGTTGTCGAAGTTGATCGGGTAGATGTCCTGGTACTTCTTCGGCGGGTTCTCCGCGTAGGCGATGGTCCCGTCGGGCTTGGTGGTGAACCACTCCGGGTGCTCCTTGACCCACGGGTGGTCGGGCGCGGCCTGCAGCGCGAAGTCCAGCGCCACCTCCATGCCCAGCTCGCGGGTGCGCTCGACGAAGGCCGTGAAGTCCTCCATCGTGCCCAGCTGCGGGTGGACGGCGTCGTGCCCGCCCTCGGCGCTGCCGATCGCCCACGGCGAGCCCGGATCGTCCGGTCCGACCTCGTGGGGGTTGCCACCGGGGTACTGCGCGGAGTTCGGGCCCTTGCGGTTGACCGCGCCGATCGGGTGGATCGGCGGCAGGTAGACGACGTCGAAGCCCATGTCGGCGACGGCGGGCAGACGCTCGGCGGAGGTCGCGAACGTGCCGTGGGTGGGCCGGCCGTCGACCACCGGACCGGTGGAGCGGGGGAAGAACTCGTACCAGGATCCGAACAGCGCACGGGGACGGTCGACCCACACCTCGTACTCCGGTCCCGGCGTGACGAGCTCGCGCACCGGGTGGTCGTGCAGGTAGTGCTGCAGCGCCTCGGCCAGGGCGGGGGCGACCCGCGAGGGCAGGTCCCGGGAGGTGTCCCGCAGCGCCGCGGCGGCCTCGGCCACCCGGCCCCGCCAGTCGTCGTCGGCCTCGGCAGCCACCTGGTCGAGCAGCCGGGCGCCCTCCTCCAGGTCGTTGGCGAGCTCCTCGGCGCCCTGGCCGGCCGCCATCTTCACCTCGACGGCGTGGTGCCAGGTCGCCAGCGGGTCGCTCCACGCCTCCACCCGGTAGGTCCAGCGGCCCTCGCGGTCGGGGACGACGGTGGTCAGCCAGCGGTCGGGCTGGTCGCCGAAGCGCTCCATCCGCCGGAGCGGCCGCGTGGCGGCGTCCCCACCCGCCGGCGTCCCAGTGGCACCGCCGCCCGCCTCCGTCGGCGGGGTCCAGACGACGTCGGCCGCCACGGCGTCGTGGCCCTCGCGGAAGACGGTGGCGGTGATCGGCAGGTGCTCCCCGACCACGGCGCGGCCGGAGAACGCACCGCAGGACACGACGGGAGCGACATCGGTGATGCCGAGACGGAGGTCAGCGCGGCCAGTCATCCCGGCCACGCTATCTAGGGCGCGTCGGGTGAGCACATCGGCCGCCGTGGCCTGCCGTTCGCGGTGCGGGACGGGCGGGACGGAGGGGTGACCGGGGCGTCGGCTGGCCATGGCTCATCCTGGCGCGTCGAGCGCTGCACCGCTCTGGCGGCCCCAGCGGCCGTCGTTAGTCTCGCCTGGTGCGCGCTCTCCGTCGGTTCACCGTCCGGGCATCGCTCCCCGAGGAGCTGATGCCGTTGTCCCAGCTGGTCACCAACCTCCGCTGGTCCTGGCACGCCGAGACCCGCGACCTCTTCGAGGCCCTCGACCCGGAGCTGTGGCGCACCTGCAACGGCGATCCGGTCAAGGTGCTCGGCGAGGTCTCGGCCGAGCGGCTGGCCACCCTGGCCCGGGACCGCCGGTTCGTGCGCCGGCTGCAGGATGTCGTCGACGACCTCGAGGAGTACCTGTCCTCGCCCCACTGGTACCAGTCGCTGGGGGAGGGGGCGCCCCGGACGGTCGCCTACTTCTCCGCGGAGTTCGGCATCACCGAGGTGCTGCCCCAGTACTCCGGCGGCCTCGGCATCCTCGCCGGCGACCACCTCAAGGCCGCCTCCGACCTCGGCGTCCCGCTGGTCGGCGTCGGGCTGCTGTACCGGGCCGGCTACTTCGAGCAGGGCCTGTCGGCCGACGGCTGGCAGCTGGAGCACTACCCGTCGCTGGACCCGCACGGCCTGCCGCTGAAGCTGCTGCGCCAGCCCGACGGCACGGCCGTCGTCATCAACGTGCCGCTGCCCGAGGGGCGCACGCTGTTCGCGCACGTGTGGCGGGCCCAGGTAGGCCGGGTCTCGCTGCTGCTGCTCGACAGCGACATCGAGGAGAACTCGCCGGGCGAGCGCCTGGTCACCGACCGGCTCTACGGCGGCGACGAGGACCACCGGCTGCGCCAGGAGATGCTCCTGGGCATCGGCGGCGTGCGGGCGCTGCGGGCGTACTGCCAGCTCACCGGGACACCGGCGCCGGAGGTCTACCACGTCAACGAGGGGCACGCGGGCTTCCTCGGGATCGAGCGGATCCGCGAGCTCACCGAGTCGCACGGGTTGTCCTTCGCCGAGGCGCTGCAGGGGGTGCGCGCCGGCACGGTGTTCACCACCCACACGCCCGTGCCCGCCGGCATCGACCGGTTCCCGCGGGCGCTGATCGAGCGCTACTTCGCCGGCTTCGGCGTCCCCCTCGAGCACCTCATCCCGCTGGGCGCCGAAGAGGACCCGGCGAAGTTCAACATGGCCTACATGGGCCTGCGGCTGGGCCAGCGCGCCAACGGCGTCAGCCAGCTGCACGGGCACGTCAGCCGCTCCATGTTCCGCGGCCTGTGGCCGGGCTTCGACGAGTCCGACGTGCCGATCGGCTCGATCACCAACGGCGTGCACGCGCCCACCTGGACCGCCCGCGAACTGGTCGAGATGGGCACCCAGACCTCGAGTCAGGGCGACACGGTCGACGCCTCCGGCCCGGTGCACTTCGACGGCGTGGACCGGATCCCCTCGGACGTCCTGTGGAGCGTGCGCCGGACGCTGCGCTCGCGGCTGGTCGAGGAGGTGCGCCGCCGGGTGCGCGACACCGCGCTCTCCCGCGGCGCCGCGGAGTCGGAGGTGGGCTGGACCGAGAGCGCCTTCGACCCCGACGTCCTCACCATCGGCTTTGCCCGCCGGGTGCCGTCGTACAAGCGGTTGACCCTGATGCTGCGCGACCCCGAGCGGCTCCGGGCGCTGCTGCTGGACCCCGAGCGCCCGGTGCAGCTGGTCATCGCCGGCAAGAGCCACCCGGCCGACGACGGCGGCAAGCAGCTGATCCAGCAGATGGTGAAGTTCGCCGACGACCCGGCGATCCGGCACCGGATCGCCTTCCTGCCCGGCTACGACATCGGCATGGCCCGCTACCTGTACTGGGGTTGCGACGTCTGGTTGAACAACCCGCTGCGCCCGCTGGAGGCGTGCGGGACCTCCGGCATGAAGGCCGCGCTCAACGGCGGGCTGAACCTCTCCATCCGCGACGGCTGGTGGGACGAGTGGTTCGACGGCCAGAACGGGTGGGCCATCCCCACCGCCGACGGGATCGTCGACCCCGAGCGCCGTGACGACATCGAGGCGCGGGCGATCTACGAGCTGCTCAGCACCCAGGTGGTCCCGCGCTTCTACGAGACCGACCGGAACGGCGTGCCCGGCCGGTGGGTCGAGATGGTGCGGCACACGCTGCGCGAGACCGGGCCGAAGGTGCTGGCCACCCGGATGGTGCGCGACTACGTGCAGCAGCTGTACGTGCCGGCGGCCGGCTCGTCCCGGTCCATGGCGGAGGCCGGCTACGGCGCGGCCCGTACCGAGGCGGGCTGGCGCGCGCGACTGCTCGACCACTGGAGCACCGTGCGGGTCGCGCACGTCGAGGCCACCGGCGCCGGCGACACCCCGGAGATCGGCTCGACGCTGGCGTTGCGGGCGGAGGTGGAGCTGCCCGGGCTCACGCCCACCGACGTCCAGGTGCAGGCGGCCTACGGGCGGGTGGACGACGCCGACGGCCTGCACGAGGTGACCACGCTGCCGATGACCCACGAGAACACCGAGGGGTCGCGGCACTGGTTCACCGCCACGCTCCCGCTGGAGCGCACCGGCGCCTTCGGGTACACGGTCCGCGTGCTGCCCCACTCGGAGCACCTGGCCGACCCGGCGGAGCTGGGGGTCATCGCGAGCGCCTGAACGAGGACCCCGTCCTTCCCACCCTTCGCCAGCTCAGGGGGGACCCGGGACGGGGCCGTCCTGCCCACCTGCGCGAGGTCGAGGCGGGACCGCGGGTGGCACATCCGCCACGCCGGTCGCACCGGTCCCGCCGGCCGCCTGGTGATCGGCGTGGCGGGAAGGACGGGTCACCCAGTCGGGTGAGTCGCAACTACGCTGACGCCATGCCCGACCGCTGTGAAGTCCTGCCAGGCGACTCCGTCGTCGCCCGACGCGGAAACGGCCTGCTGTGGGTGGACGCCCCCGGCTCGCCGGCCCTGGTCGCCGCGCTGCACGCCTGCCTGGGGGTGTCCGGCCCCGGCGCCGAGCGCGTGCTGGGGGCGGTCGCCGGTCAGGTCTCCGCGCTCGGCGGTGGCTCGGCGTCCTTCGCGCTGGTCCTGGTCGACACCGCGGGCGGCTCGGGCACCGGCGTCGCTCTCTGGTGCGGCAAGGGCCAGCCGGCGGTGGACGGCGTCCCGGTGTCGGGCTCCTCGATCGACGGCTGCACCCTCGCCGGCGGCTTCCAGCTCGGGCAGACCCTCTACGTCGGCCCCGGGCAGCCGGTCCCCAGCATGCCGCCGGGCGTGGCCTACGACCTGGTCGAGGGCACCGTTCCCGGCTCGGGCGCGATGCTGCAGCTGGCCGCGGTGGCGCATCCCTCGTCGGCTGCCACCCCGCAGGCCGCGTCGTCCTTCACCGCCGGCCCCGACGCCGGCTTCGGCAGCGCGGGCTCCTCGGGCTACGGCGCGACGGCCGCCCCCTCGCGGCAGCACGAGGACGAGGGCGAGGCGACCGCCTTCTGGAAGCCCGAGGCCCCGCCCGCTCCGGTCCTGCGCTTCGACGACGGCCTGGTCGTGACCGTCGACGAGGACCTGGTGCTCGGCCGCCGTCCGGACAACCACGAGCTGGTCACCGCAGGCTCGGCGCGGCCGGTGCCGATCGCCGACACCCAGAACGTGCTGTCCTCGGCGCACGCCGCGATCCAGCGCAACGGCCGCGAGGTGTCGCTGGTCGACCTCGGCTCGCTCAACGGCACCCACGTCGCCGGCCCCGAGGCCACCGAGTGGACCCAGCTCGAGCCCGGCGTCGCCCACCCGCTCTCCGACGGCGACCGCCTGCTGCTGGGCTGGACGGTCATCACCTTCGAGCAGCAGCTCGACTGAGCAAGGACCACCCTTCCCCCCACGCCTCGCGGGCTCGGCGCGGGACCCTGAAGGGTGGCCGCGCCACGCGAGAGCCCCGGTCCGTCAGGACCGGGGCTCTCGGCATCTCCGGTGGGTGCACTCCCGCGCTGTTCCGCCTGCCCTCACGCCGTTGCACCGGCGGGGGAGCGGCAGGAACCGCGGGAGAGCCGTCTGAGCCGGCCGTTGCCGGCGTTCCTCGCGCTGTGCCGGCGCTGCAGCACCCTCGCAGCACGGGGAACCCCGGCAACGGAGGCGGGGAGCCGGGTCGCAGCGGTCAGGGTCTGCGGAGGACGCGCAGCAGCCAGACGCAGCGTGGCGGCACCTCGATCGGCCCGGGTGCGACGACGGCCGGCCGCGGCGGCGCGCCGGTGGCCCACTCGGTCGAGACGACGAACTCGTAGCCGTCGGCCCAGGGGGCGCCGGGCAGGTGCACGGTGACCGGCTCCGCACCGGCGTGCAGCTGCACCAGGTAGGAGTCGTCCTGCACCGGGCGGCCGCGCTGGTCGCGGTGCCGGATCCCGCGGCCGTCGAGGTACATCCCGACCGTCTGCAGGTCGTTGTCGAACCAGTCGCCGGTGTCCAGCTGCGCCCCACCGGGCGCGAACCAGGCCAGGTCCCGGGTGCCCCCCGTGTCGGCGAGCTCGTGGCCCTCGAAGAAGGCCTCCTGGCGCAGCACCGGCGACTCCCGGCGCAGCCGCAGCAGGCGGGCGACGAAGGTCCGCAGGTCCTCGTCGACCGCCTTCCAGTCCAGCCACGAGATCTCGTTGTCCTGGCAGTAGGCGTTGTTGTTGCCGCCCTGGGTGCGGCCGAGCTCGTCGCCGGCGGTGAGCATCGGGACGCCGGTGGACAGCAGCAGCGTGGCCAGGAGGTTGCGCACCTGCCGGGCCCGCAGCGCGCAGACCGCCGGATCGTCGGTCGGGCCCTCGACACCGCAGTTCCAGTTCCGGTTGTGGCTCTCGCCGTCCCGGTTGTCCTCGCCGTTGGCCTCGTTGCGCTTGTGCTCGTAGGTGACCAGGTCGGCGAGGGTGAAGCCGTCGTGCGCGGTCACGAAGTTGACGCTGGCGAAGGGACGCCGTCCGTCGGAGCGGTAGAGGTCCGAGGAACCGGTCAGCCGGTAGGCCAGGTCGCGCACCCCGACGTGGGCGCCGGACCACACGTCGCGGACGGTGTCGCGGTACCGGCCGTTCCACTCCGTCCACAGCGGCGGGAAGTTGCCCACCTGGTAGCCGCCGGGGCCGACGTCCCACGGCTCGGCGATGAGCTTCACCTGGCTGACCACCGGGTCCTGGTGGACGACGTCGAAGAACGCCGAGAGCCGGTCGACGTCGTGCAGCGAGCGGGCCAGCGCCGCGGCCAGGTCGAACCGGAAGCCGTCGACGTGCATCTCGGTGACCCAGTAGCGCAGCGAGTCCATGAGCAGGGCCAGCACCTGGGGACGGCGGACGTCGAGGGTGTTCCCGCAGCCGGTGTAGTCCTGGTAGCGGGACGAGTCGCCCTCGCGCAGCCGGTAGTAGCCGCCGTTGTCGATCCCCTTGAACGACAGCGTCGGGCCGGTGTGGTCGCCCTCGGCGGTGTGGTTGTAGACGACGTCGAGGACGACCTCGATGCCCGCGGCGTGCAGCGTCTTCACCATCGCCTTGAACTCGGTGACCTGCTGCCCGGCCGTGCCCGACGAGCTGTAGGCGGCGTGCGGGGCGAAGTACCCCAGCGTGTTGTAGCCCCAGTAGTTGGTGAGCCCGCGGCGTGGCAGGTGCGGCTCGCTGACGAAGTGGTGCACCGGCAGCAGCTCGACGGCGGTCACGCCGAGGGACTGCAGGTGCTCGACGAACGCGGGGTGGGCCAGCCCGGCGTAGGTGCCGCGCAGCGCCGGGGGGACGTCGGGGTGGCGGATCGTCGCGCCCTTGACGTGCACCTCGTAGATCACCGTGTCCGACCAGGGGGTGGCGGGGGAGCGGTCGCCGTCCCACGGGAAGGAGTCGCGGACGACGACCCCGCGCGGCACGTACGGCGCGGAGTCGCGCGGGTCGGGGCCCTCGCCGCCCTCGTACCGGAAGCCGAACAGCGCCGGGTGCAGGGACTGCTCGCCGTCGACCGCGCGGGCGTAGGGGTCCAGCAGGAGCTTGGCCGGGTTGTACCGCTGCCCGGAGCTGGGGTCCCAGCCGCCGTGCACCCGGTAGCCGTAGCGCTGGCCGGGGCCGACGCCGGGCAGCCGGCCGTGCCACACCTGGTGGGTGGTCTCCCGCAGCCGGTGCCGGTGCTCGGTGCCGTCCTCGTCGAACAGGCACAGGTCGACCGCGTGCGCGCCGGCCGACCACAGCGCGAAGTTGGTGCCGGTCCCGTCCCAGTGGGCGCCCAGGGGGGCGGATCGACCGGGCCACACCTCGTACTCGTCGGAGCTGCTGCGCACGTCGGCGATCCTGTCAGCCCCGACCGGCTCCGGGTCGCAGCGGCGCGGGTGCGGTGCGGGTTGGTTGGATGGGGCCGTGTCGAGCGATCCGGTCGTCGAGATGCAGGGCGTGGACGTCGTGCGGGGGGAGTCGCACCTGCTGCGCGGTGTCGACTGGACGGTCGGGGCCGACCACCGCTGGGTGGTCCTCGGACCCAACGGCGCGGGCAAGACGACGCTGCTGCAGCTGGCCGCGGCGCAGATGCACCCCACCCGCGGCGTGGTGACCCTGCTCGGGGAGACACTGGGCGCGGTCGACGTCTTCGAGCTGCGGCCGCGCATCGGGCTGACCAGCGCCGCGCTGGCCCAGCGGATCGAGCCCGGCGAGCGCACCGGCGACGTCGTCCTCTCCGCCGGGTACGCGGTCGTCGGCCGCTGGCGCGAGCGTTACGACGTCCACGACCTCACCCGTGCGGCGATGCTCATGCAGCAGTGGGGCGTGACCCCGATGGCGCACCGTCCGTTCGGCACGCTCAGCGAGGGCGAGCGCAAGCGGGTGCAGATCGCCCGCGCGCTCATGCCCGACCCGGAGCTGCTGCTGCTCGACGAGCCGGGCGCCGGCCTGGACCTCGGCGGCCGGGAGGACCTGGTCAGCCGGCTGACCGACCTCGCCCGCTACCTCCACGCCCCGGCGCAGGTGCTGGTGACCCACCACGTCGAGGAGATCCCGCCCGGGTACACCCATGCGCTGCTGCTGCGCGGCGGGCAGGTCGTGACGGCCGGGCCGCTGGAGCAGGTCGTCACCCAGGAGGCGCTGTCGGAGACCTTCGGGCTGGCGCTGCAGGTGCAGCGCGCCGACGGGCGCTGGACCGCCCGCCGGGCCGCCTGATGAAGGGCCCCGTCCTCCCCACCCTTCGCAAGTTCGGGGCGGGGCCCGGGACGGGGCCGTCAGGCACCCCGGTCCCGGATCGCCGGCGCGGCCGCCCGTCGGTGCCGGCGGTCGTGGCGGGCGGGGCCCTGGCCATCGGGGTCGTCGTCCAACTGCTGCCGCTGGTGCTGTTCCCCACGGTGCTCAGCCAGGACGGCCCGGCGCACGTGGCCGGCGCCTGGGTGCTGCTGCACACGGGGGACGACGGCCCGACCGGTGCCGTGCTGGCCGAGCACTACCGCACCGACCTGACGCCGGTGCCCAACATGCTGACCACGCTGCTGCTGGCCGGGCTGCTGCCCCTGGCGGGACCGGACGGCGCGGAGCGGCTGCTCGTCGCCGGGCTGGTGCTCGGGCTGGTCGGCGCCTCGGCCTGCGCGGTGCGGGCACTCGACCGCCGGGCCTGGTGGCTCGCCGCGGCGGCGCTGCCCCTCACGGGGAGCCACCTGGTGGCCTACGGCTTCTACAACTTCGTGCTCGGGGTGATCGGGGCACTGCTGGTCCTCGCGGTGGTGCTGCGCCGCCCCGACGGGTGGCGGGCTCCCGCGGTGGCGGGCCTGACCGGGCTGCTCGTGCTGACCTGGAGCGCACACCTCCTGCCGTGGGTGTTCGCGGCGGGCAGCGCGCTGGTGCTGGCCGGGGTCCGCACGGTCGGTGCCGTCCGCGGCGGCTGGCCGGTGCCCGCCGCCGTCGGTCGGCACGCCGTCCCGGTGGTGCTCGCCGTCCTGCCGTCGGCAGTGCTGACCGCCCGCTACCTCGCCACGGGGGAGGGGCCACCGGCCGAGGGCGAGGTCGCGCCGTCGGCGGCGCGGCTCGGGGCGCTGCTGACCGGGCTGCGGCCGTTCGTCACCGGCTGGGGCGAGGAACGGCTGCCGGCGCTGCTCACCGTCGTCGTGCTCGTCGCCCTCGCCGTCGCGGCGCTGCGGCGGGCACGGCCGGGTGGCCCCGGGCTGGGGCCGGAGCGGCTGGCGCTCGGCCTGCTGCTCGCAGGCGTCACGGCGGTGTACTGGCTGACACCGGACCGCCTGGGCGCGGACTTCGGCTTCCTCGCCGCCCGGCTGGCGTGGTTCCCCCCGTTGCTGCTGGTGCTGTGGGTGGCCACCCGCCCCCCGGGTCCGCGCGCGGGCGCCGCCGCGACCGTGCTCCTGGTCGCCGCCGCCTCGGCCGCCGCGTTCGCCCGGCTGCCCGGGCAGTTCGCCGCGGCCGACGAGGTGGGCGAGCTGCTCGCGCTGGCCGGGCAGATCCCGCCCGGCTCGACGATCGCCGTCCTGCAGTACGACCGGTCGGTGGTGTGGCCCGCGAGGGGGTCGCCGGACCCGCTGCGTCACGAGTCGAGCCGGCTGGCGGTCCGCGCCGGGGGTGTGGACGTCGGCCACTACGAGGCGGTGCAGGACTACTTCCAGGTGCGCTTCGACGGGCCGCCGTACCTGCGTCAGCGGCTGGACGCCGACCCGCAGATGCGCGGGCTCGATCAGGTCCCGCCGGTGGTCGACCTGGCCGCGGTGCGCGGCGACCTCGACGCCGTCGTGGTGCTGGGCCTGGACCGCGCGGACGTCGACGTGCGACGGGACGAGGGCACCCGCGCGGTCACCGCAGAGCTGTCGGCCCACTACACAGAGGTGGCGACCTCGCCGTCCGGCCTGGGGGTGCTGTGGCGCGCAGACCCGGCGTCCGGTCAGACTGCGGGGGGCGGCAGCGCGGCCGCCCCGACGGGCTGACCCCGGGTTCCGCTCCAGGAGCACCGGGGTACGGCCGTCCCGTCGTGTCGGAGGGACCGGCTCGACGCCCTTGGACCGGGGACACCGGGAGAGCTTCGGAGGACGCGTGCGCAGGCCACTGCCGGGTACCGGCTCCACCGTCGACGTCGGAACCGGAGCCACCGGGTCCGTCGCGTCCGGGGCCCCCGCGTGGCTGCCCCGCCGCCGTACGCGTGCTGCCTAGGCCCGGCGGCACGCAGGCCGCTCCCGCCGCCCCGGCACCGGTACGCCCGGCCCGGCGCTCGAGCCTGTGGGTCCCCCTCGGCGAGCGCTCCGGCCAGCCGTGGCCGGTCGCCGTCCTGTCGGTCCTCCTCGGCGGCCTGGTCGCCGCCGGGGTGGTCGCCCGTTTCATCGCGCCGCCGGAGCTGTGGCTCGACGAGGCGCAGAGCGTCGCGATCGCCCGCCTGCCGCTGCCGGAGCTCTTCGACGCGCTGGAGGAGGACGGCTCGCCGCCGCTGTACTACCTCCTCCTGCACGTCTGGACGGCGCTGTTCGGCACGAGCGCCACCGCGGTGCGCGGCCTGTCGGCGGTGATCAGCGTCCTGACGCTGCCGCTGGCGTGGCACGTCGCCCGCCGGCTGGCCGGCCGCCGCGCGGCAACCGCGCTCGTCGTGCTGCTCGCGACCTCGCCCTTCCTGATCCGTTACGCCAGCGAGACGCGGATGTACGCGCTCCTGGTCCTGCTCACCCTGCTCGGCGTCGCCGCAGGCGCCGCGGTGGTGCGCCGTCCCGGCGCCGGGCCGGTCCTCCGCCTCGGCGCGGTCGTCGGTGCCGTGCTGCTGACGCACGTCTGGGGCTTCCACGTCGTCGCGGTCACCGGGGTGCTCGCGCTCGCAGCGCTGCCGTTCCGCCGTCGGCCGGCGCTGCGCGTGCTCGCCGGGCTGGCCCTCGGCGGACTGCTGTTCGCGCCCTGGCTGCTGTCGTTCCTCGTCCAGCTGGCCCACACCGGGACGCCGTGGGCCGCCTCACCCGGCTACGCCGCGCTGCCCCTGGCGCTGGAGGCCTGGCAGGGCGGGGGCCAGGTGCGCGCCCACGTCCTCGGGACGGTGCTGCTGCTGCTGGCTGCCGTCGGCCTGTTCGCCGCGGCCGCCACGCGGCGCCCCGACGAGCGCACCGTGGTGCTGTCCCTGCGGCCGCGCCGCTCCCGCGTGGTGCTGCTCGCCCTGTCGCTGGGCACGCTGCTGGTGGCCGGGGAGGTCAGCCGGCTGACGGGTACCGCTGTGCACGACCGGTACACCAGCGTCGCGGTGTTCGCCTTCCTCGCCCTCGCCGCCCTGGGCGTGGCGGCCCTGCCGGGAACCGGGGTCCGCGCCGCCGTGCTGGTGGCGCTCGCTGGTCTGGGCCTGGCCACCGCCCTGCCCCAGGTGGCGGAGCCCCGAACCCAGGCGGGGGAGCTGGCCCGGGCCCTGGACGACGCGGCCCCCGGCGACGTCGTCGTCTTCTGCCCGGACCAGCTCGGGCCCGCGGTGGCTCGCCTCGTGCCCCCGGAGCGGGGGCTGGACCTCGTCGTCTTCCCCGACCTGCGCCCGGCCGACCGGGTCGACTGGACCGACTACGAGGCCCGCATGAACAGCACGCCGTCAGCAGCCGTCGCGGCCGACGTGCTGCAGCGGGCCGGCGCGCAGTCGGCCGTCTGGGTGGTCACCGGGCCGGGCTACCGCGTGCCGTCGCTGCAGCGCTGCGGTGCCCTGGTCGACGCCCTCGAGGCAACGCGCGGGACGGCCGAGCTCGTCGTGGCGCCCGACCGCCGCATCTTCGAGGACAGCCGGCTGCAGTACCTGCCGCCGGTCCCCGTCCTCTGACGAAGGACCCCGCTGCCCCCACCGCTCGCAGGCTTGCGGCGGGACCCGGGCGGCGCCGGCGGGACCCTGGAGGGTGGCCGTTCCGTCGCGTCACCGGGCTCGGGGTGGTGCCCGGCAGAGCCGCCCGCCGCGGCAGCCGCGGCGAGCCGCTGGCTAGGGTGCCGACGACGACGTCGTCCACCGCCAGGAGGTCCCCGTGGCAGAGCCCGAATTCGTGACGCTGCAGGTCGACGACGGGGTGGGGACCATCCGCCTCGACCGGCCCAAGATGAACGCCATCGACGAGCAGCTGCACCTGGAGGTGCGCGCGGCGGCCGTGGAGGCCGGCGAGCGTGAGGACGTGCGGGCCGTCGTGGTCTACGGCGGGGAGCGGGTCTTCGCCGCCGGCGCCGACATCAAGGCCATGTCGCAGCTCGACGGCCGCAGCATGGTGGCCTGGGGTCGGGAGCTGACGAACTCCTTCACCGCGGTGCAGGACATCCCCAAGCCGGTCATCGCCGCCATCACCGGCTACGCGCTCGGCGGCGGCTACGAGCTGGCCCTCTGTGCCGACTTCCGGGTCATGGGGGCGAGCGCGAAGGTCGGCCAGCCGGAGATCCTGCTCGGCGTCATCCCCGGGGCGGGGGGCACCCAGCGGCTGGCCCGCCTGGTCGGCCCGGCCAAGGCCAAGGACCTGGTCTTCACCGGCCGGCACGTCGGCGCGGAGGAGGCCCTGGAGATCGGGCTGGCCGACGCCGTCGTCCCGGACGCCGAGGTGTACGACACCGCCGTCGCCATGGCACGCAAGTTCGCCGCCGGTCCACCGCTGGCGCTGGCCGCCGCCAAGAAGGCGATCGACGAGGGCCTCGACCGGCCGCTGCGCGACGGTCTGGTCCTGGAGAGCCGGCTGTTCGCCGAGCTGTTCGACACCGAGGACCAGAAGACCGGCATGCGCTCGTTCCTGGAGAGCGGGCCGGGCAAGGCCACCTTCGCCGGGCGCTGAAAGCGGCGGGGGGCCGGGTGACCCAGGTCACCCCGACCCCCGGCGGGAGCCCCGTTACCCGGCGGTAACCTCGACCATCGGAGCAGGCGGGCGGTGGCCCGCGCCCCTAACCGCGCGGAGGTGGGTTGACGATGGACATCGTCGTTCTGGTCAAGCAGGTGCCCGATTCCGGGAGCGAGCGCAACCTGGACCCGGCGGACAACACCGTCGCCCGGGGGAGCGCGGACAACGTCGTCAACGAGATCGACGAGTACGCCATCGAGGAGGCCCTCCAGCTCAAGGCGGCCCACGGCGGCGAGGTCACCGTCCTCACCGTCGGCCCGGACTCGGCAGCCGACGCGATCCGCAAGGCCCTGTCGATGGGGGCGGACAAGGCCGTCCACGTGGTGGACGACGCCATCCACGGCGCCTGCGCCCCGCAGACGTCGGCCATCCTGGCCGCGGCGCTGCAGCAGATGTCCTACGACATCGTGCTGTGCGGTGCCGAGTCCACCGACGGCCAGCTGTCGGTGATGCCGGCGCTGCTGGCCGAGCGGCTGGGCATCCCGCAGCTGTCGGGGGCCCGCAAGCTCACCGTCGAGGGCGGCGTGGCCCGCGTGGAGCGGCAGACCGACGGCGGCTACTGGGCGCTCGAGGCGCCGCTGCCGGCGATCGTGTCGACCTGGGACACCATCAACGAGCCGCGCTACCCCTCCTTCAAGGGGATCATGGCCGCCAAGAAGAAGCCGGTGGAGAAGAAGTCGCTGGCCGACCTCGGCATCGACCCGTCCACCGTCGGTCTGGCCACGGCGACCAGCCAGGTGCTCGACTTCGCCGGCCGCCCGCCGAAGGGGGCCGGTGTCAAGGTCAACGACGAGGGCGACGGCGCACAGCAGCTGGTCGACTTCCTGGCCGCCCAGAAGATCGTCTGACCCGGACCGATTCGAAGGAGAGAAGGAATTCCCATGGCTGAGGTCCTGGTCCTCGTCGAGCTGAACCCGGCCGGTGAGGGCGTCCGCAAGACCACGTTGGAGGCGCTGACCGCCGCCCGTGCGCTCGGCGAGCCCGCCGCGGTCGTCGTCGGCGGCCCCGGCTCGGCCGCCGCCGCCAAGGCGCAGCTGGCCGAGTACGGCGCGCAGAAGGTCTACGTCGCCGAGTCCGAGGAGGTCGACCAGTTCCTGGTGGCCCCCAAGGCCGAGGTGCTGGCGCAGCTGGTGGCCGAGAAGTCGCCGGCCGCGGTCGTCATCCCGTCCTCGCCGGAGGGCAAGGAGATCGCGGGCCGGCTGGCCATCAAGACCGGCAGCGGCTTCCTCACCGACGTCACCGAGATCGCCCCCGACGGCACCGCGACCCAGGTCGCCTTCGCCGGGGCGACGGTCGTGCACTCCAAGGTCACCGTCGGCACGCCCATCTACACGGTGCGCGGCAACTCGGTCACCCCCGAGCCGGCCCCCGGCGCGGCGGAGGAGGAGCAGGTGGCGGTGCAGCTCTCCGACGCCGCCAAGGCCACCCGCGTCGTCGACCGGGTCGTGGAGCAGAAGTCCTCCCGCCCGGAGCTGACCGAGGCCTCGATCGTCGTCTCCGGCGGCCGTGGCGTCGCCTCCGCGGAGAACTTCTCCATCATCGAGGCCCTGGCCGACTCCCTGGGTGCAGCGGTCGGCGCCTCGCGGGCCGCGGTGGACTCCGGCTACTACCCGCACACCTTCCAGGTGGGGCAGACCGGCAAGACCGTCTCGCCGCAGCTCTACATCGCGGTCGGCATCTCCGGGGCCATCCAGCACCGGGCCGGCATGCAGACCTCGAAGACGATCGTCGCGGTCAACAAGGACCCCGAGGCGCCGATCTTCGAGCTGGCCGACTTCGGTGTCGTGGGCGACCTGAACACCGTCGTCCCGCAGGCCACGGAGGCCATCACCGCCCGCAAGTGAGGGACCCCGTCCTCCTCACCGCTCGCGAGCTCGCGGCGAGCCTCGGGACGGGGCCGTTCCGGCACGTCACGGCGTCGAGCGCCGGTCCCCTCGGGGGCCGGCGCTCGACGCGTGTGTCGGCCGGGAAGGGCTCGGGCGCCGAGCGGGTTGGCGGAGGAGTGGACGGGAGCGCGGTGCCGGGGATCCTCGACCAGGCGCACCGGCGGACGACCGCCGGCCTGCTCATGCTCGTCACCTTCGTGGCGTTCGAGGCCATGGCCGTCGGGACGGCGATGCCGACCGCGGTCGTCGAGCTCGACGGGCTGGCCTGGTACGGCTGGCCGTTCAGCGCCTTCCTCGTGGCGTCGGTCGTCGGCATGGTCGTCGGCGGGGACGCCGGTGACCGCCGCGGTCCCCGGGTCGCCCTGCCCTGGGGCGTCGCGGCCTTCGCGGCGGGGCTGCTGGTCGCCGGGCTGGCCGGCGGGATGGCGGTCTTCGTCGCCGGACGCGCCCTGCAGGGGCTCGGCGCCGGCGTCATGGTGGTCCTGCTGTACGTCATCGCCGGACAGGCCTACGCGCCGTCGCTGCGGCCCCGCCTGTTCGGCGCGATCTCCGCGGCCTGGGTGCTGCCCGCCCTGGTGGGGCCGGTCGTGGCCGGCCTGGTCACCACGCACGCCAGCTGGCGGCTGGTCTTCCTCGGGCTGCTGCCGCTGATCGTCCTCGGCGCCGCCCTGGTGCTCTCGGCCGGCCGATCGCTGACCGCGCCGGACTCCCCGGCGCCCGCGGCGAGGGGACGGCGGTGGTGGGCGGTGGTCGCCGGTCTCGGGATCGCGGCGCTGCAGTACGCCGGCCAGCGCCTGGACCTGCTGGCGGTGCCCGTCGCCGTGGTGGGCGCCGCTGCCCTGGTGGCCGGCCTGCGGCCGCTGCTGCCGCGCGGGACCGTCCGCGTGGCGCGGGGCCTGCCGGCGGTCGTCGCCTCCCGTGGGCTCCTGGCCGGCGCCTTCTTCGGGATGGACGCGCTGATCCCGCTGCTGCTGACCAGCGTCCACGGCTACAGCCCGACCGCTGCCGGCCTGCCACTGACCGCCGGCGCGGTCGGCTGGGCGCTGGCCTCCCAGCTGCAGGGCCGCTTCCCCCGGGTGCCGCGGGAGCGGCTGCTCCGTCTCGGTTTCGTGCTGCTCGCCACGGGCCTGGCCGCGACCGTGCTGGCAGCGGCCCCCGCGCTGGGCGGCTGGCCGGCCTACCTGACCTGGGCGGTCGCGGGCCTGGGCATGGGCTTCGGCATGCCCAGCGTCGGCGTCCTGCTGCTGGAGCAGTCCCCCGAGCACCGCCGGGGTGCGGACTCGGCCTCGCTGCAGATCGCCGACGTCACCATGTCGGCCCTGTGCATCGGGCTGGCCGGCGTCCTCGTCGCGGCGGCCACGGAGGGGCTGCTGGTCCTGCCCGTGGCGGTGGCGGCGTCGATCGCCGTCTGCACCGCCCTCGCGCTGGTCGGTGCCCGGCTGGCCGGGCGGGCGGCTGCTCCGCCGCGGGAGGCGGTCCCGGACGCCGGGACTACCCTGGCGGCGTCATGAGCAGCTCGCAGGCGGTCTACCTGGACCACGCGGCCACCACGCCGCTGCTGCCCGAGGTGCTGGCCGCGATGACCGGGCAGCTGGGCCGGGTGGGCAACGCCTCCTCGCTGCACGCCAGCGGCCGGGCCGCCCGCCGGGTCGCCGAGCAGTCCCGCGAACGGCTGGCCGAGGCGCTGGGCGCCCGCCCGTCGGAGGTGCTGTTCACCGGCGGGGGCACCGAGAGCGACAACCTCGCCGTCAAGGGCCTGTTCTGGGCCCGGCGCGCCGCCGACTCCCGCCGCCGGCGCATCGTGGTCAGCCCCGCCGAGCACCACGCGGTGCTCGACAGCGTCGAGTGGCTGGCCAAGCACGACGGCGCCGACGTCACCTGGCTGCCCGTCGAGCCGACCGGGCGGATCACCCCCGGGGCGTTGCGCGCGGCGCTGGGCACCGGGGAGGACGTCGCCCTGGCCAGCGTCATGTGGGCCAACAACGAGATCGGCACGGTCAGCGACCTGGCCGCGCTCGCCGACGTCGCGCACGCCGTCGACGTCCCGCTGCACACCGACGCCGTCCAGGCGGTCGGGCAGGTACCGGTCGACTTCGCCGCCAGCGGCGTCGACGCGCTCACCATGACCGGGCACAAGCTCGGCGGGCCGATGGGCGCCGGCGTCCTGCTGCTGCGCCGCGAGGCCGACTGCACCCCGCTGCTGCACGGCGGCGGTCAGGAGCGCGACGTGCGCTCCGGCACCCTCGACGTCGCGGCGATCGTCGGGCTGCAGGTCGCCACCACCATCGCAGTCACCGAGCGGGAGGACCGCGCCGCGCGGCTGTCCGCGCTGCGCGACCGGCTGGTGGCCGGGGTGATGGCGCAGGTGCCCGACGCCCAGCTCAACGGCGCGCCGCTGGACGGGGTGGTCGCGGGCGGGCCGGGCCGGCTGCCCGGCAACGCGCACCTGTCCTTCCCCGGCGCCGAGGGGGACGCGCTGCTCATGCTGCTCGACGCCCGCGGCGTGGAGTGCTCCACCGGGTCGGCCTGCAGCGCCGGCGTGGCCCGGCCCAGCCACGTGCTGCTGGCCACCGGCGCCGACCCCGACCGCGCGCGCAGCTCGCTGCGGTTCACCCTCGGGCACACGTCGACCGACGCCGACGTCGACGCCGTCCTCGACGTGATCGGGCCGGTGGTCGAGCGCGCCCGCCGTGCCGGGCTGGGGCGGCGGTGAGGCGACGGGGCGTGAGCATCGCAGCGAGGTCGCGGAACCGACCGGTGCTGTCGAGCGACCGCGGAGCCGAACGGGAGCAGTCGTGACCTTGCGTGTGCTGGCCGCGATGAGCGGGGGCGTGGACTCGGCGGTCGCCGCGGCGCTGGCCGTCGACGCCGGGCACGACGTCACCGGCGTCCACCTGGCGCTCTCGCCGGACCGGCAGACCCTGCGCAGCGGCGCCCGCGGGTGCTGCAGCGTGGAGGACGCGCACGACGCCCGCAGGGTCGCCGACGAGCTGGGCATCCCGTTCTACGTATGGGACCTCGCCGAGCGCTTCACCGAGGACGTCGTCGACGACTTCGTCGCCGAGTACGCCGCCGGCCGCACGCCCAACCCGTGCCTGCGCTGCAACGAGAAGATCAAGTTCTCGGCGGTGCTGGACCGGGCGCAGGCGCTCGGCTTCGACGCCGTCGTCACCGGTCACCACGCGCGGCTGGAGGGTGGGCAGCTGCGGCGGTCGGTGGACGCGGCCAAGGACCAGTCCTACGTGCTCGCCGTCCTCACCGCGGACCAGCTGGCCGGCGCGGTCTTCCCGCTCGGCTCGATGACCAAGCAGCGGGTGCGCGAGATCGCCGCCGAGCGCGGGTTCGCCGTGGCCACCAAGGCGGACTCGCACGACATCTGCTTCATCCCCGACGGGGACACCCGCGGCTTCCTGTCCCGGCGGCTCGGCGAGCAGCCGGGCCCGGTCGTGGACGCCGCCACCGGCGCGACGGTGGGGCAGCACACGGGTGCCTACGGCTTTACCGTCGGCCAGCGCCGCGGGCTCGGCGTCGCCGTCGGCGACTCGCGGCCGCGCTACGTGCTCGGCATCGAGCCGGTGACCCGCACGGTGACCATCGGCACCGCGGACCTCGCCGGGGTGACCGAGGTCCGCACCTCCGCGCCGACCTGGACGGGTGCCGCGCCCGCGCTGCCGTTCTCCGCGGAGGTCCAGCTGCGGGCGCACGGCACCCCGGTGCCGTGCGAGGTCACCGCGGGGGACGACGGCGGCCTGCGGCTGCTGCTGGGCTCCGCGCAGCGCGGTGTGGCGCCCGGGCAGTCGGCGGTCCTGTACACAACCGACGCCGAGCGCGGCGACCTGGTCCTCGGCCAGGGCACGGTCCTCGCGACCGCCTGAGGACGGCCGGACTACCGTCGCCGCCGTGGCCTCGCTTGACCCCGTCTCGCCCACCGATCCCGACGTCCCCGCCGACCTGGCGGCCGCACCGGAGGCCCCCGGTGGGGGGTCGCCGTCAGCACGGTGGGGCCCGGCCACCGGGGTCGGCTCGCTGCCCGGCGCCGACCCGGCCGAGGCGTTGCGCGTGGTCACCGGCGAGCTGCCGGAATTCGCGCACCTGCCCGAGCTGCCCGGCCGCGGTCCCGGCGCGGACCTCGTCGGGCGCAGCGCCGCGCTGCTGGTCGACCTCGCCGTCGAGCTGACGCCGGCCGGCTGGCGGCTGGTGCCCCGGCCCGGGATCGACCAGCGCCGCGCCGAGGAGCTCCTGGCCCGCGACCTCGACGCCCTCCACGGCGTCGCCGAGGGCTACACCGGACCGTTCAAGGTCCAGGCCGCGGGGCCGTGGACGCTGGCCTCCGGCCTGGAGCGCACGCGCGGCGATCGCGCCGTCGTCGACGCGGGTGCGCGACGGGACCTCGCCCAGTCGCTCACCGAGGGCCTCGCCGCCCACGTCGCCGCCGTGTCCGCGCGGGTGCCCGGAGCGCGGGTGGTCGTGCAGCTGGACGAGCCCTCGCTGCCCGCCGTCCTCGCCGGGGCGCTGCCGACCGCGAGCGGGTTCGGGAGGCTGCCGGCCGTCGAGGCGCCCGTGGTCGAGCAGGAGCTCGCCGCCGTCGTCGGCGCGCTGCCCGGGCCGGTGGTGGTGCACTGCTGCGCCGACCGGGCGCCACTGGGGCTGTTCCGCTCCGCCGGGGCGGGCGCGGTGTCCTTCGACCTCGGCCTGGTGCAGGACCTCGACGCGCTCGGCACCGCCGTGGACGCCGGCACCCACCTGTTCCCCGGGGTCGTCCCGGGCACCGACGCCCCGCTGCCCGCGCCGAAGGCGACGGCGTCCCGGCTGCGGGCCTGGTGGCGGGAGCTCGGCTTCCCCGCCGAGCAGCTGCACGAGGCGGTCACGCTCACCCCGTCGTGCGGGCTGGCCGGGGCGACGCCCGGCTACGCCCGCCGGGCCATGACCCACGTGCGCGAGGCGGCGCGGTACCTCCTGCCCGAGTGACGTACACGGCCGGGTGACCGCGGGTTCGCCGTCGTACCGGCCGGATACCGTTCCGGCGTGACCACCGACGCCGACCTGGACCAGTCGCCGGCCGACGCCCCGCGGGTGGAGGCCGCTGCCGAGCGGGAGGACGTCACCGAGGTCCCCGACGAGGCGCGGACCCGGCACCGCGACCTGTCCGAGGAGCTCGACCGCTACGCGTTCGCCTACTACGTGCAGGACGCGCCACTGGTCAGCGACGGCCAGTACGACGAGCTGATGGGCGAGCTCAAGGCGATCGAGGGCGCCCACCCGGCCCTGGTCACGCCTGACTCGCCGAGCCAGAAGGTCAACGGCGGCTTCACCGCCACGTTCGCCCCGGTGCGGCACCTGGAGCGGATGCAGAGCCTGGACAACGCGTTCTCCGGTGACGAGCTGTCCGCCTGGGCCGCCCGGGTGGAGCGCGAGGTGGGCTCCGCGGCGGTCTACCTCTGCGAGCTGAAGGTCGACGGCGTCGCGGTCGACCTGGTCTACGAGCGCGGCCGCCTGGTGCGCGCGGCCACCCGGGGGGACGGCGTCACGGGGGAGGACGTCACCGCCAACGTGCGCACGATGGACGACGTGCCGCAGCAGCTCACGGGCGACCCCCACGACGGCGCTGTCCCGCCGCTGCTCGAGGTGCGCGGCGAGATCTACTTCCCGGTCGCCGCCTTCGCCGACGTCAACGCCGGCATGGTGGAGCAGGGCAAGGCGCCGTTCGCCAACCCGCGCAACGCGGCCGCGGGCTCGCTGCGCCAGAAGGACCCGCGGGTCACCGCCTCCCGGCCGCTGCGCCTGGTCGTGCACGGCCTCGGCGCCCGCGAGGGGATCTCGCCCGAGCGGCAGTCGGAGGCCTACACGCGGCTGCGCGAGCTGGGCCTGCCGGTGAGCGACCGGTTCGCGGTGGTCGACGACCTCGAGGGCGTGTGGGCCTACATCGAGCGCTACCGCGAGCAGCGGCACTCGGTGGAGCACGAGATCGACGGCGTCGTGGTCAAGGTCGACCAGGTGGCCCTGCAGCGGCGGCTGGGCTCGACCTCGCGGGCGCCGCGCTGGGCGATCGCGTTCAAGTACCCGCCGGAGGAGGCCACCACCAAGCTGCTCGACATCCGGGTCAACGTGGGACGCACCGGGCGGGTGACGCCGTTCGCGTACATGGAGCCGGTGAAGGTCGCCGGCTCGACGGTGCAGCTGGCGACCCTGCACAACGCCGGCGAGGTGAAGCGCAAGGGCGTGCTGATCGGCGACACCGTCGTCATCCGTAAGGCCGGCGACGTGATCCCCGAGGTGCTCGGCCCCGTGGTCGCCGCGCGCACCGGCGACGAGCGCGAGTTCGAGATGCCGACGCACTGCCCGGAGTGCGGCACGGAGCTGCGGCCGGAGAAGGAGGGCGACGCCGACATCCGCTGTCCGAACGCCCGGTCCTGTCCCGCGCAGCTGCGGGAGCGGGTCTTCCACGTGGCCGGTCGCGGTGCCTTCGACATCGAGAACCTCGGCTACGAGGCGGCGATCGCCCTGCTGCAGAGCGGGCTGCTCCAGGACGAGGGCGACCTGTTCTTCCTCGACGAGGCGGCGCTGTGCCGCACCGCGTTCTTCACCAGGAAGGACGGCGCCCTGTCCGCCAACGGGCAGAAGCTGCTGGCCAACCTGCAGACCCGCAAGGACGTGCCGCTGTGGCGGGTGCTGGTCGCGCTCTCCATCCGGCACGTCGGCCCGACGGCGGCGCAGGCCCTGGCCCGCGACTTCCGCTCGCTGGACCGGATCGCGGAGGCCTCCGAGGAGGAGCTTGCCGCCGCCGACGGCGTGGGGCCCACCATCGCCCGTTCGGTCAAGGACTGGTTCACCGTCGACTGGCACCGCGAGGTGGTCGAGAAGTGGCGGGCCGCCGGCGTGCGGATGGCCGACGACGGTGAGGACGCCGGGCCCGGACCGCTCACCGGCGTCACCGTCGTCGTCACCGGCTCGCTGCGCGACTTCAGCCGCGACCAGGCGATCGCCGCGATCCAGGAGCGGGGCGGCAAGGTGACCGGCTCGGTGAGCAGGAAGACCGGCTTCGTCGTCGTCGGCGCCGACCCGGGCAGCAAGTACGACAAGGCGGTGCAGGCCAAGGTGCCGATCCTGGACGACGACGGCTTCCGGGTGCTGCTCGAGGAGGGGCCCGACGCAGCCCGCGCGCTGGCGACGATCGGCGACGGCGGCGAGCCGCCGGGGGAGTGAGTCCCGCCCGCCGGCCGGCGCGCCCCCGGCGTCGTGACCGGCACGGCACACCGCCGGTGCCGACTCCGGTCGTGCGCCGTGCCGCGTTGCTCAGCGGGTCCTCACCGGGTCCTCACCGGATCGAGGGGCACGAAGCGCTTGGCCTTGCCGGTGCGGGCATCGACGGGGATGGCGGGCACCGTCTCCACGGTGACGACCGGGTCGCGCAGCCCGGCGCCGGCGAGGGCGGCGCGCAGCCGGTCGGCGAGGCCGTCTCGGTCCAGGGCGCCAGCGGCGACGACGGCGGCGTGGACACCGCGCGAGGTCTGCCGGACCTGGTACTCGACGACCTCCGGCGTCGCGACGAGGGCCGAGCGCAGCGTCAGAGCGTGCAGGGTGACCCCCGGGAAGCGCGGGACGTCGTCCGCACGGCCCTCCACGGTGACCCGCAGGTGCCCCCGGCCCCCGGCGTCCGGCTGGACGACGAACCGGTCGTCGAATTCGTAGCGGATCAGCGGCTGGGTGCGGTTCATCAGGTTGGTGACCAGCACCCTGGCCGACGGGGTGCCGGGCGGCACCGGGCGGCCCTCCGCGTCGACCGGCTCGACGACGGCCAGGTCGCTGGCCAGCTCGATCACCGCCTCGCCCGGGGCGCTGACGCCCAGCACACCCTCGCTGGAGCCGAACTGGTCCACGACGGCGACGCCGAACGCCGCCTCGACCCGCGCCCGCGTCTCGGCCGGGAACTGCTCGCTGCTGCCCGTGACCACCGGGGTGCGATGTGCAGCCGTCCGGCGTCCTGCTCGGCGGCGAGCACGGACAGGATGGACGGGTAGCCCTGCAGCAACGGCGGCTGCAGGGCGTTGAGCCGCTCGACGATGGCCGGGACCGGCTGGGTCACCGGGACCGAGGTCACGGCGAGCAGGTCCCCGGAGAACAGCGACGGCAGCGTCCGGGTGGCGTGCACCGCGCGGCCGGCCGCGACCATCGCCATGGGCATCCCACCGGGCGGGACCGGCCCGGGGAGGAGCCGTCCCAGGCCCGCCCGGGTCAGCCCGAGCAGGTAGTCCACCGCCGCGGCGGCGTCGTAGACGAAGACACCCCGGTGCCCGGAGCTGCCGCCCGAGGCGAGCACCATGTACTCGCCGAGCAGCAGCTCTGCCTCCGTCCCGGTCGCGGCCAGGTGTTCCTCCACCCGGTCCCGGCTCAGCCGGGGGTCGGTGACCAGGTCGTCGAACGCCGTCATCGCCTGCGCCTTGGTCATGGTCGGCAGGCCGGCCAGGGTGAACCGGTCGACGTCCACCCCGTCCAGCCGGCCGGCGTGGAACCGCGAGTGCGCCCGGGCATGGGCCAGCAGCGCTCGCAGCCGCCGCTGCTGGTGGGCCTCGACCCGGGCGCGGTCCCAGCCGAGCCGGTCGAGGTGGGCCGGCAGCGCTTCTCGCACCCGGGCCCGCAGGCCGGCGCGCAGCGAGCGGTGGGGGCAGCGGGGTCCTTCCTCAGGCCGGGGGCAGGTGGGCGACGCTGGCCGCGATGCCGGCGAGGTGGACCAGCCGCAGCAGCTCCGAGCGGCGGAACGCCGGCCCGCCGGAGCGGCCGATGACCACCGCCGTCCCCGGGCCGCCGAACGGGGTGGCCATCATCTCGATGGCCATCTCCCGCCAGCGCTCCGGCAGCCAGTCGGCCTCGCTGGGCAGCAGCCGCGCGCTCGACAGCGGCAGCCAGGGCACGGTCATCCCGTCGAAGGTCGGCGCGGCGTCGGAGGCGGCCAGCACCTCGCACGGGCCGTCGCCGTCCCCGGAGAGGACGACGGCCCAGCCGCTGTGGAACACCCGCGGCAGCTCGGCGGCCAGCAGCTTGATGGCGAGGGTGGGTGGGCCAGGCGTAGCCGCCCGGGACAGCGCCTCCAGGAGCTCCAGCTCGCGGTGGGTGTCGAGCGGCCCCGCGAAGGGGCGCAACGCCTCGACCTGCACGCCCGGCACGCGCTGCGCGGCGGTGATCAGGCTGTCGGGCAGCCGGTCGGCGGGCAGGTCCACGACGATGTCGTCGACCGCGACGTCCCCGCCGCGCTCGAGCACGTCCACGGAGACGATGTCTATGCCGGCCTCGCCGAGCGCCGTGGCCACGGCGCCGAGGATGCCGGGACGGTCGGGCACGACCAGCCGCAGGAGATAGGACACGGTTCCTCCGTGTTCGAGGGGTCGGCCGATCTCCGTCGATCGTGGGCGGCGACAGCTTCCCCCATCTACCGGCTGCCGGTCGAGCGACCTCGCGCAGACCGCCTCCGGCCGACCGGCGCGAGCGGCCCGGCACGTACAGTGGCGGGGTTCCGAACGTGGTGACGAGCGCCCGTCGAGCGCCGACCGAGGAGAGTCCCGCCCCAGCATGAGCACCCCCTCCCCGCAGGAGACGGCCGAGTCGCAGGCGTCCGCCGCGCTCGGCCGCGAGGACACCGCCGGACCCGGGCGTGAGGACACCGCCGGACCCGGGCGTGAGGACACCGCCGGACCCGGGCGTGAGGACACCGCCGGACCCGGGCGTGAGGACACCGCCGGACCCGGGCGTGAGGACACCGCCGGACCCGGGCGTGAGGACACCGCCGGACCCGGGCGTGAGGACACCGCCGGACCCGGGCGTGAGGACACCGCCGGACCCGGGCGTGAGGACACCGCCGGACCCGGGCGTGAGGACACCGCCGGACTCGGGCGTGATGACGTCGCGCACCTGGCCCGGCTGGCCCGGCTGGCCCTCACAGAGGAGGAGCTCGAGCACTTCGCCGGGCAGCTGTCCGCGGTGCTGGACGCGGTCGCGGAGGTCGGGAAGGCCGACGTCAGCGACGTCCCCCCGATGACCCACGCGGTGCCGCTGACCAACGTCACCCGCGAGGACGTCGTCACCCCGAGCCTGCCGCGCGACGTCGTCCTCGCGCAGGCGCCGGCGGCCGAGGACGACCGCTTCCGCGTGCCGCAGATCCTCGGAGAGGAGGAGTGAGCACCCCCATGACGAACGACCTCACGACGCTGGACGCCGCCGAGCTCGGCCGACGGCTGGCCGCCGGCGAGACCACCTCCGTGGAGCTCACCCAGGCCTACCTCGACCGGATCGCCGCGCAGGACGACGTCCTCGGCGCCTACCTGCACGTCGACGCCGAGGCCGCGCTGGCCCGCGCCGGCGAGGTCGACGCCGCCCGCGCCGCCGGCGAGGAGCTCGGCCCGCTGGCCGGCCTGCCGATCGCGCTCAAGGACGTCTTCGTCACCGAGGGCGTGCCCACGACCAGCGGCTCGAAGATCCTCGAGGGCTGGCGGCCGCCGTACGACGCGACCGTGGCCGCCCGGCTCAAGGCCGCCGGCACGGTGCTGCTGGGCAAGACCAACATGGACGAGTTCGCGATGGGCTCCTCCACCGAGAACTCCGCCTACCGCCCGACGCGGAACCCCTGGGACACCGACCGGATCCCCGGTGGCTCCTCCGGCGGGTCGTCGACCGCGGTCGCCGGCGGGCTGGCCCCGTGGGCCCTCGGCACCGACACCGGCGGCTCGATCCGCCAGCCGGCCGCGATGACCGGCCTGGTCGGGCACAAGCCCACCTACGGCTCGGTGTCCCGGTACGGGCTGATCGCGTTCTCCTCGAGCCTCGACCAGGCCGGCCCGATGGCGCGCACCGTGCTCGACGCCGCGACCCTGCACGAGGTCATCGGCGGGCACGACCCCCGCGACTCGACGAGCATCGACGCCCCCGTCCCCGCGCTGGTCCGGGCCGCGCAGGAGGGGGCGCGCGGCGAGCTGGCCGGCCTGCGCGTCGGCGTCGTCCGCGAGCTGGGCGGCGACGGGCACACCGACGGCTACGACGCCGGCGTCCTGGACCGGGTGCGGGAGACCGTCGAGCTGCTGGCGGGCATGGGCGCCGAGGTGCGCGAGGTGTCCTGCCCGGCGTTCGACCTGGCGCTGCCCGCCTACTACCTGATCGCGCCGAGCGAGGCGTCGTCCAACCTGGCCCGCTTCGAGGGCATGCGCTTCGGCCTGCGGGCGGGGGACGACGGCAGCCACTCCCTCGAGGAGGTCATGTCGCTGACCCGGGAGCAGGGCTTCGGCCCCGAGGTGAAGCGGCGGATCGTGCTGGGCACCTACGCCCTGTCCGCCGGCTACTACGACGCCTACTACGGGCAGGCGCAGAAGGTCCGCACGCTGATCACCCGCGACTTCACCGCCGCGTTCGGCGACGTCGACGTGCTGGTCAGCCCGACCAGCCCCACGGTCGCCTGGCCCATCGGCGCGCGCGTCGACGACCCGCTGGCCATGTACGCCGCCGACCTGTGCACCCTCCCGGCCAGCCTCGCCGGGCTGCCGGCCATCTCGGTGCCGTGCGGGCTGTCGGAGGAGCTGCCGGTCGGCTTCCAGGTCATGGCCCCGGCGCTGGCCGACGACCGCTGCTACCGGGTCGGCGCCGCGGTCGAGGCGGCGCTGGACGCCGCCCGCGGCTCGCGGCTGCTCGACGAGCTGGCGAGGCGGGGAGCGGCGGCGTGAACGGGGCACTCAAGGCCGCCTGGGGCCTCACCGCGTTCGTCGTCCTCGTGGGGCTGATCGGCTGGATCGCCACCGGCGAGGTGTTCTTCGCCGTCTTCATCGTCCTGGGCGTGCTCACCGCCGTCGGGGCGTGGCTCAGCGGCCGCAGTGCCGGCCCGAAGGAGAGCAACCACTCATGACCACCACGCAGGCCCCGACCTCCCACGGCACGGACCGCCTGGTCGACTACGACGAGCTCCTCACCCGCTACGAGCCGGTGATCGGCCTGGAGACCCACGTCGAGCTCGGCACCGCGTCGAAGATGTTCTGCGGCTGCGCGACCACCTTCGGCGCCGAGCCCAACACGCAGACCTGCCCGGTGTGCCTGGGCCTGCCCGGCTCGCTGCCGGTGGCCAACGCCGCCGCCATCGAGGCGACCATCCGCATCGGCCTGGCACTGGGCTGCCGGATCGCCTCCTGGTGCCGCTTCGCCCGGAAGAACTACTTCTACCCGGACATCCCCAAGGGCTTCCAGACCAGCCAGTACGACGAGCCGCTGTGCACCGCCGGGCACCTCGACGTCGAGGTGGACGGCCAGACCTACCGCGTCGAGATCGAGCGGGTGCACCTGGAGGAGGACACCGGCAAGAACCTGCACGTCGGCGGGTCCACCGGGCGCATCCACGGCGCCTCGCACTCGCTGGTCGACTTCAACCGCGCGGGCATCCCGCTGGTCGAGATCGTCACCCGGCCCATCCCGGGCACCGGCGCCAAGGCCCCCGAGGTCGCCCGCGCCTACGTCGCGGAGCTGCGCGACATCATCCAGACCCTCGGCGCCTCCGACGTCCGGATGGAGCAGGGCAGCCTGCGCTGCGACGTGAACACCTCCCTGGCCCCGATCGGCAGCCTCGAGTGGGGCACCCGCACCGAGACCAAGAACGTCAACTCACTGCGCAGCGTCGAGCGGGCGGTCCGGTACGAGATGCGCCGCCAGGCCGCCGTCCTCGACGCCGGCGGCCGGGTGCTGCAGGAGACCCGCCACTTCCACGAGGACACCGGCAGCACCTCGCCGGGCCGGAGCAAGGAGGAGGCGACCGACTACCGGTACTTCCCCGAGCCGGACCTCGTGCCGGTCGCGCCGGACGCCGAGTGGGTCGAGAAGCTCGCCGCCGAGCTGCCGGAGCTGCCCGCGGCACGCCGCGCGCGGCTGCAGGAGGAGTGGGGTCTGTCGGCCACCGAGATGGCCTGGCTGGTCAACGCCGGCGCCCTCGGCCTGGTCGACGCGACCGTCGCTGCCGGTGCCACGCCGGCCGACGCGCGCAAGTGGTGGCTGGGCGAGCTGGCCCGGCGTGCCAACGACGCCGGGGTCGAGCTCACCGAGCTCGCCGTCACCCCGCGGCAGGTCGCCGAGCTCACCGGTCTGGTCGCCGCGGGCACCGTCAACGACCAGCTGGCCCGGCAGGCGCTCGACGGTGTGCTGGCCGGTGAGGGCGACCCGGCGCAGGTCGTCGAGGCCCGCGGTCTGGCGGTGATGGGGGAGTCCGACGAGCTGGTCGCCGCCGTGGAGGCCGCGATCGCCGGGGCGCCCGACGTCGTCGCCAAGGTGCAGGGCGGCAAGGTGCAGGCCCTGGGCGCACTGGTCGGCGCGGTCATGAAGGCCACGCGCGGCAAGGCCGACGCCGCGACCGTGAAGCGGATGCTCGAGGAGCGCGTGCTGTGACACTGCGGTCCTGCCGTACCGCACCGCGGCCAGGTGCCGTCCCCCCGGAGCGCTGAGCCGCTGCGTCCTGCCCGCCGGGAGCCCTCCGGGCCCGCGTCGGGGACGACCACCCCTCACAACGGCGAGTCCTGGGCTCCGCCCGGGGGGAAGACGCGCAGCACCCGGTCGTCGTCCGGAGCCGGGGTGCCGACGCCGTCCTTGTTGGACGTCGTGATCCACAGCGCACCCTCGCTGTCGAGGACGACGGTGCGCAGCCGGCCGTACCGGTCGGTGAGGAACTCGGTGGGCTCCTCGGCGACCGCACCGCTGCCGTCGAGCTGCACCGTGTGGATGCGCCGACCGTCCAGCGCACCGAGGAAGACGGTGCGTCCAGCGACCGCGCAGCCGCCGAGCCCGCCCTCCGCGGGGTCGAACTCGACGACCGGGCGGGTGCTGTCCCGGCCCGCCGTCGGCCAGCCGGCGTCGCCGCCCTCCGTGACGGCGTTCAGCTCGTCGGCCCCCTGGGCGGAGTCGTCGGTGGCGTAGAGCACCTGCTCGCCACCCAGGCACAGTGCGGTCACGTCGGAGTGCCCGGTGCTGTGCACGGGGCCGGTGCCCACCGGGCGGCCGAAGACGTCGACGTGCAGGACCTTGCCGGCCAGCGAGGCGGGGTCCTGGGCCAACGCCGGGTCGCCGGTGTCGCCGGTGCCGACGAACAGCGTGCCGTCGTCGGCGAAGACCAGCCCGCCGCCGTTGTGCGTCTCGCCACGCGGGATGCCGGTGAGCACCGGGTTCGGGGTGCCACCCATCGGGAAGCGGACCACCCGGTTGTCGGTGGCCGTCGAGACGTAGGCGTAGAACAGGCCGTCCTCGGTGAAGGTCGGTGAGATGGCCAGAGCCAGCAGCCCGCCGTCCCCGGCGGTGTCGATGCCGCCGACGGTCATCAGCTCGCGGGCGGGGGAGCGGTCGGGGAAGACCTGCAGCAGCCGCCCGGTCTCGCGCTCTCCGACGACCGCGCTGCCGTCGGGCAGCACCACCAGCCCGGTGGGCACGGTCAGCCCCGAGGCCACCACGTTGGGGTCGCCGGCCTCCTCCTCGGACTCCGGATCTGCCGGGTCACCCGGAGCGGGCGCCGGTGTGGACTCGGTGGGCGGGCCGACCTGCGGTGGTGGCCCCTCCGGCTGCGGGCGGAACGGGCCGGCCGGCTCGTAGCCGTCGCTGCCGCACCCGGTCAGGACGACGGCCAGCAGTGCGGCGCCGGCCAGGCCCCGCCCCCGTCGCCCGCGCTGCCGGCTCACCACTCGAACAGTACGTGCGCGGGCCGGGAGGAGGGCCGCATCAGGCGGGGCCGGGTGCGGGGATGCGGCCACCGGAGACGGCGGCCAGGCGGGGCAGGTCGCGGGCGCGCAGTGCCGGCAGCCGCAGCTCGGTGCCGCGGGTGGTCACCAGCCACAGGTCGCCGCGCTCGCCGACGCGGATGCCGGCCACCTCGTTCCACGGCACGGAGCGCGAGCCGGCCAGTGAGCGCACGGTGACGCCGTCGTCGCCGACGTCCACCCCGACCCGCAGCACGTACGCCGCGGCCAGGGCGGGCACCAGCAGGAACACCGGTGTCCACACCGCGGCGAAGGCCAGGGGCAGGACGCAGATGAGCAGGAAGAGGACCGGCAGCAGCGCCACCCGGGTCATCCGCAGACGCGCTGTCGCCACGTCCGCACATCCTCCCAGACCGGCTCAGGCCGACAGCCGCGCGAGCCGGTCGGCCGCGTCGCCGCCCTCTGCGGCGGTGTAGACGACCAGTTGCAGGCCGGGGGCGTCGGCCGGCGTGAGCTGGTGGTGCTCGAGCAGCAGCGTCCCGACCCGTGGGTGCTCGAAGCGCCGTTCCGAGGAGCTGAACCGGTCGACGTCGTGGCTGGCCCAGCCGCTGCGGAAGTGTGGGCTGGTCGCCTCCAGCCGGGCCACCAGGTCGACGACCTCCGGATCGGCCAGCCGCGGGCCCACCTCGGCGCGGAACTGGGTGAGGAAGCGGCGGCTGTCCGCCGCCCAGTCGGCCAGCAGGGAGCGGACGGCGGGGTCGGTGAACACCAGCCACAGCAGGTTCCGCTCGGCCGCGGGCACGGCGGCCACCCCCGGGTAGAGCCGCTCGTAGGCGCGGTTCCAGCCGACGATCGTCCAGCCGGCGGTGATCGCGTACGCGGGGGAGGGGCCCAGCGCGTCGAGCAGCCGCTGCACGTGGGCCGGCATGCCCTCGGCCGCGCCCGCCGGAGCGGTGCCGCCGTGTCCGGTCAGCCGCAGCACGTACTCGTGCTCGGCCGGCGACATCCGCAGCGTGCGGGCCAGCGCGTCGACCACCTGCCGCGAGGGCCGGATGTCGCGGCCCTGCTCGAGCCACGTGTACCAGGTGTGGCTCACGCCGGAGAGCAGCGCGACCTCCTCGCGGCGCAGCCCCGGCGTCCGCCGCGACCCGCCGGCGGGCACCCCGGCGATCCGGGGATCGACCTGGCGGCGCCGGGACCGGAGGAACTCCGCGAGCTCACGGCGGGCGGGCGGGGGATCGGCACGGCGGGCGGGCGGGGGATCGGCACGGCGGGCGGGCGGGGGATCGGCACGGCGGGCGGGCGGGGGATCGGCACGGCGGGCGCTGGCGGACACAGAGGTCTTCCGGAGGACGTCGGTGGTGGTGTCGCTACCAGTATCAGCTCTCTCTCGGCGGGACCCGCCAACCGGCCTAGCATCGCCGGACGTGACCACCGTGGAGGAACCCCGCACCAGCGCCGACGTGAAGCCCCGCAGCCGCGAGGTGACCGACGGCATCACCCGGGCACCGGCCCGCGCGATGCTGCGCGCGGTCGGGATGGGCGACGACGACTGGGAGAAGCCGCAGATCGGCGTCGCCTCGTCGTGGAACGAGATCACCCCGTGCAACCTCTCGCTCGACCGGCTGGCCAAGCGGGCCAAGGAGGGCGTGCACGCCGCCGGCGGCTACCCGCTGGAGTTCGGCACCATCTCCGTCTCCGACGGCATCTCGATGGGCCACGAGGGCATGCGCGCCTCGCTGGTCTCCCGCGAGGTCATCGCCGACTCGGTCGAGACGGTCGTGTTCGCCGAGCGCCTCGACGGCACGGTGCTGCTCGCCGGCTGCGACAAGTCCCTGCCCGGCATGCTCATGGCCGCCGCCCGCCTCGACCTGGCGAGCGTCTTCGTCTACTCCGGCTCGATCCTGCCCGGTCGGCTCGGTGACCGGGACAACCTGACGATCATCGACGTCTTCGAGGGCGTCGGGGCCTGCGCCCGCGGGCTCATCAGCCGCGAGGAGCTGGACGCCATCGAGAAGGCGGCCTGCCCCGGTGAGGGCTCCTGCGGCGGCATGTACACCGCCAACACCATGGCCAGCGTCGCCGAGGCGCTGGGGATGGCGCTGCCGGGCAGCGCCGCGCCGCCTGCCCCCGACAGCCGCCGCGACGCCGTCGCGATCGCCTCCGGCGAGGCCGTGGTCAACCTGCTGCGCCAGGGCATCACCGCCCGCCAGATCATGACCCGGAAGGCGTTCGAGAACGCCATCACCGTGGTCATGGCGCTGGGTGGCTCGACCAACGCCGTCCTGCACCTGCTGGCCATCGCGCACGAGGCCCAGGTCGACCTCACGCTCGAGGACTTCAACCGGATCGGCGACCGCACCCCGCACCTGGCCGACGTCAAGCCCTTCGGCCGGTTCGTCATGACCGACATCGACCGCGTCGGCGGCGTGCCGGTCGTCCTCCGCGCCCTGCTCGACGCCGGCCTGCTGCACGGCGACGTCCTCACGGTCACCGGCAAGACGATGGCCGAGAACCTCGCGGAGATCGCCCCGCCGGACCTGGACGGCACGATCGTCCACGCCATGGACAACCCGATCCACAAGACCGGTGGGCTGACCATCCTGCGCGGCTCGCTGTCCCCGGACGGCGCGGTCGTGAAGTCGGCCGGCTTCGACGCCGACGTCTTCGAGGGCACCGCCCGCGTCTTCGACGGCGAGCAGGGCGCGATGGACGCCGTCACGGAGGGCACCCTGCAGGCCGGCGACGTCGTGGTGATCCGCTACGAAGGGCCGAGGGGCGGGCCGGGCATGCGCGAGATGCTCGCCGTCACCGGCGCCATCAAGGGCGCGGGCCTGGGCAAGGACGTCCTGCTGCTCACCGACGGCCGGTTCTCCGGCGGGACGACGGGCCTGTGCGTCGGGCACGTCGCACCCGAGGCCACCGACGGCGGCCCGATCGCGTTCGTGCAGGACGGCGACCGCGTCCGGCTGGACCTCACCACCCGCACCCTCGACCTGCTCGTCGACGAGGACGAGCTGGCCCGCCGCCGGGCCGGGTGGACGCCGCTGCCCCCGCGCTACACCACCGGCGTCCTCGGCAAGTACGCCAAGCTGGTGAGCTCGGCGGCGCAGGGCGCGGTCTGCGGCTGAGAGAAGGACGCCCCTCCCCCCCACCCTTCGTAGGAGGACCCCGTCCTCCCCACTCATCGCAGGCTCGGAGCGGGACCCGGGACGGGGCCGGCCGGGCCCGGAAGGGAGCCGCCCTCGCCGGCCCGTCCCGAGGCTCCGGCCCCGTCCCGAGGCTCCGGCCCCGTCCCGAGGCTCTGGCCCCGTCCCGAGGCTCGCCGCGAGCTCGCGAGCGGTGAGGAGGACGGGGTCCTTCTCCGAGCGGTGAGGGGGACGGGGTCCTCCTCCGAGCGGTGAGGAGGACGGGGTCCTCCTCCTGCGAGGGGGCCGAGCACGCGGCCGTCCCCCGGAGGGGTGAGGGCGGGTCCCCCCGGCTGTCGTCGCTCCGGTTCCCTGCCGACTGAGCAGGTGTGGACAAGCTGAGGTGGTGGCTCCTCGGGAGCGCCGTGCCCGTGGGTACCGCCTGCGCGGTCTCCGCGAGCCCGTCGGGTCCTGGGTACGTCGGCGACCTCGCCCTCGCCGCGCTCGGCATCGCCACCGCCGCCGTGCTGTGGACCGCGGGGCGGTCGAAGCAGTCCGGCTGGCGGGGCTGGCGGCTGTTCGCGCTGGCCCCGCTGACGCCGGTGGTCGGTCTCGTCGCCGTCACGGTCGTCGCGCCCGCGGACCCGGTGGAACAGGTCGCCCTGCGCTGGCTGCCCATCGTCCCCGGCTACGTCATCGTCGTCGTGGCCACCCTCGGCCTCGTCGCCCGCTCGCGGCTGCGCAGCGGGGCCCGCCCGGCCGTCGAGCTGGCCCTCTTCCTCACCGCCTGCGTCCTCGTCGTCCAGGTGCTCGTGCTCGGCCCCGAGCCGCGCTGGACGGACCTGACGCCCACCGGGGGCGTCGTCCTCGGCGCGGCCGTCCTGGTGACCTCGGCCTCCATGGCCGCGGCGCTGCTCCTGCTCGGCGCCATCGAGAGCCGCCGCCAGCCCATGGCGCTGGTGCTGCTCGCCGCCACGTGCCTGCTCGCCCCGGGGCGGGCGCTGGGCACCGCCGCCACGCTGTCCGGCGAGGACGCCGTCGGCGACGTCGGGCGTTTCCTCATCGCCGGCGGCCTGGTGCTGCTCGGCGCCGCCGTCCTGCTCGATCCCGGCCCCTGCCCCGAGACCGGCCCCGCCCCGCACAGCGGACGCTCCACCCAGCTGCGCCAGCTGCTGCCGTACCTGGCGATGACGGTGGCCTGCTTCGGTGCGGCCGCGGTGGCGCTGACCGGCCACCGGATCGGCCCGGTGATCGCCGTCGGGGGCTCGCTGTGCGCCGTCCTCGCGGTGCTGCACCGCTGGCTGACCGCCCGCGACGAGCAGCGCCTCGGTGCCCGGCTGCGGCGCAGCGAGGCCTACTTCCGCTCGCTGGTCGCCGCCAGCAGCGACGCCGTCCTCATCCTCGGCGGCGACCTGCGGGTCACCTGGTCCTCACCGACCCTGGGGACGACGCTCGGCGGCGCCGCCGCGGTGCCGGTGGGCGCCGACCTGTTCGAGCTGGTGCACCCCGACGACGCGCTGCCCGTCGCCCGTGCCCTGCAGCCGGAGGCGGGGGAGGCTCCCCCCACCGGCGTGATGGCACTGCGCCTGCGGCACACCGACGGGACCTGGCGGCACCTGGAGGCCAGCGTCTCCGACCTGCGCACGGACCCCGTCGTGGGCGCCGTCGTCCTGCACTGCCGCGACACCACCGAGCGGGTCGCCCGGGAGCGGGCGCTGGAGCAGGTCGCGTTCACCGACCCGGTCACCGGGCTGCCCAACCGGGCCGGCTTCGAGCGCCGGCTCGAGCAGGCCCTGGCCCAGGCCGGGTCGACCTGCCGGAGCCTGCTGCTGATCGAGCTCGACGGCCTCGACGAGGTGCGCGAGGACGCCGGCCGCGACGTCGTCACCGCGGTGCTGGTCGAGGTCGGCCGACGGCTGCGGGCCACCGTGCGCGGCTGCGACGCGGTCAGCCGGGTGGGCGGGGGTGCCTTCGCCGTCCTGGCCGAGGGCGCGCCGCACGCCGTCGACCTGCTGGCCGACCGCTGCCTGTCGGTGATCGAGCAACCGCTGGACACCGCCGCCGGGCTGTTCGACCTCGGTGCCGACATCGGCGTGGTCGACCTGGGCGCCGCCGGGTCGGTCGCCGACCTCATGACCCGCGCCGAGCTCGCCGTCCGGGCGGCGGCCGCCGCCGGCACGGGTACCGCGCTGCGTTACCGGCCGGCGCTAGGCAGCGCCGCCGAGCGGCGCGCCCGGCTGCGCGAGGACCTGCCGGGCGCCTGGGACCGCGGCGAGCTGTCGGTGCTGTTCCAGCCGGTGGTCTCGCTGGCGGAGCAGCGGGTGACCGGGGTCGAGGCGCTGCTGCGCTGGCGGCACAGCGAGCTCGGCGAGGTGCCCCCGGCGGAGTTCGTGCCGATCGCCGAGCGCGCCGGCGTGATCGGCGAGCTGCAGCGCTGGGCGCTGGAGACCGCCGCCGCAGCCGTCCTGACGCTGCCGTACAGCGGCCCGCCGTTGCGGCTGGGCGTGAACATCTCCGCCTCGCACGTCGCCGCGCGCACGCTGGTCCGCGACGTCGCCGCGGTGCTGCAGTCGACCGGGCTGGCGCCCGAGCGGCTGGTCCTGGAGATCACCGAGGCGACGCTGATGTCCGAGGGCGAGCACGTGGCCGTCGACATCGAGGCGCTGCGGCTCATGGGCGTGCACGTGGCGCTCGACGACTTCGGCACCGGCCGTTCGTCGCTGGCGCACCTGACCCGGCTGCCGATCGACGTGCTCAAGCTCGACCACGCGTTCGTGCTGCGCGTCGACCGCGACCCGAAGGCCCGCGCGCTGTGCGAGTCGGTCGTCGCGATCGCCGCGGCCCTGGGCCTGGACGTCGTCGCCGAGGGCGTGGAGACGCCGGCCCAGCTCGGCTCGCTGCGCGCCGCGGGCTGCGGCTTCGCGCAGGGTTTCCTCCTGGCCCGGCCGATGCGTGCGCAGGACCTCGTCGACGTGCTCGACCACGGCGCCGGCCAGCTGTGGCCGGGGCTCGTGGGGTCGCGGTGATGGAGGACCCCGTCCTCCCCACCCCTCGCAGGCTCGCAGCGGTGCCCTGGACGGGGCCACCACGGTCCGCTGTACGCGGCGCGGTCCCCGTCATGGTCCTGCTCGGGGTGCTCGCGGCGGCCACCGCCGTCCTGGAGCTGACCCGGTCCCCGCTCGCCCCCGCGCTCGTCCCCGCCTGCCTGGGCCTGGGGTCGGGCGCGGCGGCCGTGGTGGCGGCGCGGGGTGCCTCCCGGCTCCCGGGCCGGTCCGCGCGGCCGTGGCGGGCGCTGGCGGTGGCCCTCGGACTGCTGGCCGTGGGCCAGGTCCTCGCCACCGTCCGCGCCGGCGCGGACCTGCAGTTCGGTGGCGCCGAGGACGTCCCGATGCTGCTGGCGGTGCCGGTCGCCGTCCTGGCCGCGCTCCGGCTGCTGCCCCCGCGGTCGCGCCGGTGGCCCGGCTCCCGAACGGTCCTCGACGGCCTCATCGCCACCCTGGCCGTCGCGGTGCTCGGACACGTGCTGCTGGCCGCGCTGCTCTCCGGTGTGGAGGGGGCCGCCGACGGGCTGATCGCGGTGGGCTACCCGGCCGTCGGTGCCGTCCTGGTGGGCGTCGGGCTGGTCACCGTCACCGGCGTCCGCGGCGCACGCCGCGGAGCCGCGGTCTGGCTGCTCACCGCCTCGGTCGCGATGGCGGTCGTCGCGGTCGGGGGCGCGCTCGGCCGGACGGCCGGCAGCACCGCCGCCACCGTCGTCACCGAGCAGGCCTGGATGGCCATGCTGGCGGCCGGCGTGCTGGCCGTGCGGTCGGACCCCGGGGAGCCGGCGACCCCGGACCACGACCGGCCGATCGTGCCGCTGCGCGGCCTGGTGCTCGCCTCGGGTGTCGCGTCGAGCGTCCTGCTGCTGCTGCTCGCCGGCGTGCTGGCCGGGCGGTCGATCGACCCGGTCGAGGCCGGCGGCGGCGCCGCGCTGGTCGTCCTCACCTCGCTGCGCACCGGCCTGTGGGCGGCCGACGGCTACCGGCTCACCCAGCGCCTGGTGCGCACCGAGGGGTACTTCCGCGCCCTGGTGCACAGCGGCGACGCGGTCACCGTCGTCCTCGACGGCACGGGGCGGATCGGCTGGGCCTCGGGTGCGGTCGAGGCCCAGCTCGGCTGGACCGACGACGACCTCGCGGGGCGACTGCTCGCCGACCTGCTGGACGACGAGGACCGAGACCTCGTCGCCCGCGTCGCGCGGGCCGTCCACGGCGGCACCACGGTGGGACTGCTGCCCGCGACCGTGCGGCTGCGCGCCCGCGACGACGCCTGCCGCGACGTCGAGGTCACCGGGGCGGCTCCCTCCGGCACCGCGCCCGCCGGGATGTCCGGTCTCGCGGGGCGCGGCGGCCTGGTCCTGCACCTGCGCGACGTCACCGACCGCAGCTCGAGGCGGCGCGAGCTGGAGCGGATGGCCTACACCGACTTCCTCACCGGCCTGCCCAACCGCGCCCGTCTCATGGCCGCGCTCGGCGAGGTGTCCGAGGGCACCGCCCCCGGTTGCCTGCTGCTCGTCGACCTCGACGGCTTCAAGGCCGTCAACGACGTCGCCGGCCACGACGCGGGCGACCGGCTGCTCTGCGAGGTGGCCGAGACGCTGAGCGCGGCCGCCCGGGAGGACGACGTCGTCGCCCGGCTCGGCGGCGACGAGTTCGCCGTCCTCGTGCGGGCCGGCCGGGAGGAGGCCACCGTGCTGGCCGAGCGGCTGGTCGTGCTGCTCGACCGGGACCACCGCCCCCGGCCCCCGACGGCAGTGGCCGCGGCGGGCTGGTCCTGCCGGTCTCCGGCAGCGTCGGCGTGGCCGAGCTGCGTGCCGGCGGGAACCCCGCCGAGGCGGTGCGCCGGGCCGACCTGGCGCTGCGGGCGGCCAAGGCCGCCGGCAAGAACTGCGTCCGGTCCACCGGCGAGGCCCTGGACCGGGTCGTCGACCGGCGTGCCCGGCTGGCGCGGGACCTGCCCGACGCGATCGCCGACGGCGGTCTGTCGCTGGTGTTCCAGCCGGTGGTGGGCGCGCAGGAGGGCCGCGTGCTGGGGCTGGAGGCCCTGGTGCGCTGGCGGCACCGGGACCTGGGCGACGTCCCGCCGGAGGAGTTCGTCGGGGTCGCCGAGGACGAGGGTCTCGTCGTGCCGCTGCAGCGCTGGGTGCTCGGCGCGGCGGCCGAGGCCCTGGCGCCGCTGCTGGCGCAGGGGCACGACCTGATGGTCGGCGTGAACGTCTCCGTCCGGCACCTGCAGGCCGGCTGCCTGGCCGCCGACGTCGCCCGGGCGCTCGCCGCCTCCGGCGTGCCGGCCCGCCGGCTTGTGCTGGAGATCACCGAGTCGGTGCTGGCCGACGCCGAGGACCGGGTCGAGCGCGAGCTGGTCGCCCTGCGGGAGGCCGGCTGCCTCATCTCGATCGACGACTTCGGCAAGGGCCACTCCACGCTGGCCCGCCTCTCCCGGCTGCCCGTCGACGTCCTCAAGATGGACCGCGACTTCGTGGCCCACATCGAGGACGACCCGCGCACCGCGGCCGTGGTCGCCGGTGTCATCGAGCTGGGGCGCACCCTCGGCCTCGACGTCGTCGCCGAGGGTGTGGAGACGACCGGGCAGCTGGCCGCGCTGCGCCGGCTCGGCTGCCGGATCCTGCAGGGCTACCTGCTCGGCCGCCCCGTGCCCGCCGCGGACCTGCCCGCGGTGCTGGCGGCGGTCCCCGGCGTGCTGGACGGCGACCGGCTGCCGTCCCACATCTGACGACACGCTGTCCCAATGCGTGGGACGGCCTGGTTGACGCCCGGCCCGGTCGAGGCGCACAGTGGCCGGGTGCGTCCCGCGTGCCTGATCCTCGTAGTCGCCTAGCGCGTCGGTCCCCCCGACCGACGCGCTGACCCCTCTGTGCCCCCAGGCACGAGGGGTCTTTCGTTTGCGGGCCCGACCCCTCCTCCGACGGCCACCGGCCCGCCGCAGGCACCCACGCCGCACACCGCACGGCCCCGTTCCCGGGGCGCCCGCAGAAGGCAACACCCTCAGTGAGCCAACACCCTCAGTGAGCAAGGCCAGGAGACGCCATGACCAGCACCACCCCGGGTGGGTCCCCCACCCGTGAGGCCGCCGAGGCACTGACCGGGGTCGAGACGACCGCCCGCTCGGTCGAGGAGGCCGCCGCCGAGCCGATCAGCGGCATCACCGGGGCCCAGAGCCTCGTGCGGTCGCTCGAGGCGGTCGGCGTCGAGGTCGTCTTCGGCATCCCGGGCGGGGCGATCCTGCCCGCCTACGACCCGCTGTTCGACTCCCGCGTGCGCCACGTGCTCGTCCGGCACGAGCAGGGTGCCGGGCACGCGGCCACCGGCTACGCGCAGGCCACCGGCCGGGTCGGCGTCTGCATGGCCACCTCCGGCCCGGGTGCGACCAACCTGGTGACCCCGCTGGCCGACGCCTACATGGACTCGGTCCCGATGGTCGCGATCACCGGCCAGGTCCCGAGCGCGGCGATCGGCACGGACGCCTTCCAGGAGGCCGACATCCGGGGCATCACGATGCCGATCACCAAGCACAACTTCCTGGTCACCGACGCCGACGAGATCCCGCAGCGGATCGCCGAGGCCTTCCACCTCGCCGCCACCGGCCGCCCCGGTCCGGTGCTGGTCGACATCTCCAAGGACGCCCTGCAGGCGACCACCGACTTCTCCTGGCCGCCGCGGCTGGACCTGCCCGGCTACAAGCCGACCACCCGCCCGCACGGCAAGCAGGTCCGCGAGGCCGCCGCGCTGATCGCCGCCGCCCGCCGTCCGGTGCTGTACGTCGGCGGTGGCGTCATCAAGGCCCAGGCGAGCGCCGAGCTGGCCGAGCTGGCCGAGCTCACCGGTGCCCCGGTGGTCACCACCCTCATGGCGCGGGGCGCGTTCCCGGACAGCCACCCGCAGAACCTCGGGATGCCGGGTATGCACGGCAACGTCACCGCGGTGACCGCGTTGCAGAAGGCCGACCTGCTCGTGGCCCTCGGCGCCCGCTTCGACGACCGGGTCACCGGCCAGCTGTCGTCCTTCGCGCCCGGCGCGCTCGTCGTGCACGCCGACATCGACCCGGCCGAGATCGGCAAGAACCGCAAGGCCGACGTGCCCATCGTCGGGGACGCGCGGGAGACGATCGCCGAGCTGGTCACCGCGCTGCGCGCCGATCGCGAGGCCGGCCGCACCGCGGACCTGTCCGCCTGGTGGGCGCAGCTGGACCAGTGGCGGCAGAAGTACCCGCTCGGCTACGAGTGGCCCGAGGACGGCGCGCTCTCGCCGCAGTACGTCATCGAGCGGCTGGGTGCGATCGCCGGGCCGGACGCGGTCTACGCCTCCGGCGTGGGCCAGCACCAGATGTGGGCCGCCCAGTTCATCAAGTACGAGAAGCCGGGCACCTGGCTCAACAGCGGTGGCCTCGGGACGATGGGCTACGCCGTCCCCGCGGCGATGGGGGCGAAGTACGGCTGCCCGGACACCACCGTCTGGGCGATCGACGGCGACGGCTGCTTCCAGATGACCAACCAGGAGCTGGCCACCTGCGCCATCGAGGGCATCCCGATCAAGGTCGCGATCATCAACAACGGCAACCTCGGCATGGTGCGGCAGTGGCAGACGCTGTTCTACGAGGGCCGCTACTCCAACACCAAGCTGCACCCGGTCGACGACCAGGGCCGCCCCAAGCCGGTGCGCATCCCCGACTTCGTGGCGCTGGCCGAGGCGCTGGGCTGCGTGGGTCTTCGGTGCGAGAGCAAGGACGACGTCGACGCCGTGATCGAGAAGGCCATGGCGATCGACGACGCCCCGGTGGTCATCGACTTCACCGTCGGCGCCGACGCCCAGGTGTGGCCGATGGTGGCCGCGGGCGCCAGCAACGACGACATCCTGGCCGCGCGGGGGATCCGCCCGGTCTTCGGCGAGGGGCAGGTCTGAACACGATGACGAGGCACACGCTCTCTGTCCTGGTCGAGAACAAGTCCGGCGTCCTGGCCCGCGTCTCGGCGCTGTTCAGCCGCCGCGGCTTCAACATCGAGTCCCTCGCCGTCGGGCCGACCGAGAACCCCGACCTGTCCCGCATGACGATCGTCGCCGACGCGGAGAGCCAGCCGCTGGAGCAGATCACCAAGCAGCTGAACAAGCTCGTCGAGGTCATCAAGATCGTCGAGCTGGACGCGACCGCGGCCGTCCAGCGGGAGCTGCTGCTGGTCAAGGTGCGCGCGCCGATGGCCGACCGCACCCAGGTGCTGCAGACCGCCGAGCTGTTCCGCGCCCGCGTCGTGGACGTCAACACCGACACCGTGACCCTGGAGGCGACCGGCACGCCGGACAAGCTCCAGGCCCTGCTCGCCGTCCTCGCCCCGCTCGGCATCAAGGAGATGGCGCAGTCGGGCACGGTCGCCCTGGGCCGGGGTCCGCGCTCGATGAGCGGCGCCGGTACCTTGCGCCCGGTCGAGCGCACCGCTTAGGACCCTCTGCCCCCCCCTCAGCTCGCGAGCTCGCCGCGGGACCCTGCGGGGGCCACTCACAGCCACGAGCACCAACCGAAGGGAACCGCACAGCTGATGGCCGCCGAGATCTTCTACGACGACGACGCCGACCTCTCGATCATCCAGGGGCGCACCGTCGCCGTCCTGGGCTACGGCAGCCAGGGGCACGCGCACGCCCTGTCGCTGCGCGACTCGGGTGTCGACGTCCGCGTCGGCCTCCCCGAGGGCAGCAAGAGCCGCGCCAAGGCCGAGGCCGAGGGCCTGCGGGTCGTGACGCCGGCCGAGGCGGCTGCCGAGGCCGACCTGATCATGATCCTCGTTCCGGACCACGTGCAGCGGAGGCTGTACGCGGAGTCGGTCGAGCCCAACCTGCAGGACGGCGACGCGCTGTTCTTCGCCCACGGCTTCAACATCCGGTTCGGCTACATCAAGCCCCCGGCCGGCGTCGACGTCGCCATGGTCGCCCCCAAGGGCCCCGGCCACCTGGTGCGCCGCGAGTTCGAGAACGGCAAGGGCGTGCCGGCGCTGGTCGCCGTCGAGCAGGACGCCACCGGGCAGGCGCTGCAGCTGGCGCTGTCCTATGCCAAGGCCATCGGCGGCGCCCGCGCCGGCGTCATCAGGACGACCTTCGCCGAGGAGACCGAGACCGACCTGTTCGGCGAGCAGGCCGTGCTGTGCGGTGGCGCCAGCGCGCTGATCACCGCCGGGTTCGAGACCCTCACCGAGGCCGGCTACCAGCCCGAGATCGCCTACTTCGAGTGCCTGCACGAGCTGAAGCTGATCGTCGACCTCATGTACGAGGGTGGCATCGCCAAGCAGCGCTGGTCGGTGTCCGACACCGCCGAGTACGGCGACTACACCTCCGGCCCGAAGATCATCGACCAGCACGTCAAGGACGCCATGAAGGACGTCCTGGCCCGGATCAAGGACGGCTCGTGGGCGGCGGACTTCATCGCCGACCAGGACGCCGGTGCGCCGGACTTCCAGCGTCGCCGCGCCGAGGCCGAGGCGCACCCGATCGAGGAGACCGGCCGCAAGCTGCGCGGCCTGATGAGCTGGGTGTCGGCGTCCGACGACTACACCGGCACCGCCGCGCGGAGCTGAAGGGGGGCCCTCCTGCCCTCCTGCTCGTAGAAGGACCCTCTCCCCGAGCCCTTCGCAAGCTCAGGGCACGCCAGGAAAGGGCCGGGGACCCTGCAGGAGGGCCGCCCGCCTCCCGTCCTCGCAGGCTCGGGGCGGGGCAGGACGACGAGAGGCCCCCGCTGCCGACGGCAGCGAGGGCCTCTCGTCGTCCCCGGCTCAGCGGTCGCCGGACGCGGCCAGCCACTCGCGGGACGGCGCCTGCAGCAGGAGCACCACTGCGCCGACGGCGAGCAGCAGGAGCAGCGCGGGCAGGAAGCCCACCCCGCCACCCTGCAGGACCCCGACGACGAGGCTGCCCAGGGCGACCACGCCGGTGACCGCCGAGGCGGCGATCAGCGGCCGGCCGGTCCGCCCCCGCAGCACCGAGACCGCGCCCCACAGGCACCCCGCCGTCAGCACCAGGTAGAAGACGCCGAACAGGGCCAGCAGGCCCGCCTGGGCGCTGAAGGTGAACGACACCAGGGCCACCAGGAACAGCAGCGTGGCCTCGGCGAAGCCGGCCACACCCGCCATGAGGACGTGCAGCGGCCGCTGCGGGCCCCCGGCGGCGCCGGGACGTCCGGTCGAGGACACGGGGCGCCCCCGGCCCGGCGTCAGCGGCCGCGCCGCGCGCGGTGCGCGGCGTAGAACTGCGCGGCCGGCCGCAGGCAGAGCAGCACGACGATCGCCAGGGCCCCCAGGAAGAGCAGCAGGAAGAAGACGACCTCGCCGCCACCCACCTCCCCGGTCGAGAGCCCGGAGAGGACGAGGAGGGCGAAGACGCCCGTCGCCACGGCGGCGATCGAGCCGCCGACCAGCAGCAGCACGCGGCTGCGCCCGGTCAGCGCGCGCACCGAGCCCCAGATCACCACCACCGTCCAGGCCAGGGCGAGGACGCCCATGACCACGAGCACGCCGGTGATCTGCCCGGTGTCGATGCCGCTGGTGTCGACGTCCTCGAGGGCCGGGTCGCTGGCGACCAGGTCGTCGAAGACGGTCCCGAACACCGCGCCGCCCAGGAGCAGGCCGAGGGACATCAGCACGCCGAAGGCGCCGAAGACGAAGCCGAGGACGGCGGCGACCACGACCGGTGCGGGACGCGCGGGCACCGCCGTCCGGCCGTACTGGCCGTACTGGCCGTACTGCCCGTACTGGCCGTACTGGCCGTACTGGCCGTACTGGCCCTGCGGCGCGTACGGGCCGTAGCCCCCGGGCTGGCCGTACTGCTGCGGGTACCCCGGCTGCCCGTACGGCTGGCCCTGGCCGTAGGGGGAGGGCTGGTACTGCTGGCCCCCGTACGGCTGCCCGGGCTGCCCGCTGCCCGCGTACTGCTGCGACGCCTGCCCGTACTGCTGCGGGGGCGTGTACCGCGGGTCGCTGCCGGGGCCGTGCTCGTCGTCGTGCGTGCTCATGCTCTCCTCCGTCGGCGCCGGCATCCGCCGACCCTCCACGCCAGGATGTCCGCCCCGTCCTCACCCGGGCAAGCGACCCACCCCGTCGGAGGGCGGCCGGCAGCGGAGTCGGAGGCTGCAAGGGGCTGGTCGGCCCGGCGACGCCGATCCTCCCTAGGCTGTGGTCCCGTGACCACGACCGCGCCCGTCGTCCTGATCGCCGAAGAACTCGCGCCCAGCGTGCTGGAGGTACTGGGGCGCGACGTCGAGATCCGTCACGTGGACGGCGCCGACCGCGCCGCCCTGCTGCCCGCGCTGGCCGACGCCTCCGCGGTGATGATCCGCAGCGCCACGCAGATCGACGCCGAGGCGCTGGCCGTGGCCCCCAACCTCAAGGTCGTCGCCCGCGCCGGCATCGGGCTGGACAACGTCGACGTGGCCGCGGCGACCGAGCGCGGCGTCATGGTCGTCAACGCGCCGACGTCGAACATCGTCAGTGCGGCCGAGCACGCGGTGGCGCTGCTGCTGGCCGCGGCCCGGCACATCCCGGCCGCCGACGCGTCGCTGCGCGAGGGCGCCTGGAAGCGCTCGATGTTCACCGGCGTCGAGGTCACCGACAAGGTCGTCGGCGTGGTCGGCCTGGGCCGGATCGGCCAGTTGGTGGCCCAGCGGCTGGCCGCCTTCGGGGTCACGCTGATCGCCTACGACCCCTACATCCAGCCGGGCCGCGCCGCGCAGCTCGGCGTGCGCATGGTGTCGCTGGAGGAGCTGCTCCGCGAGGCGGACTTCATCACCATCCACCTGCCGAAGACGCCGGAGACCCTGGGCCTGATCGGCGCCGCGGAGCTGGCCACCACCAAGCGCGGCGTGATCATCGTCAACGCGGCCCGGGGCGGGCTGGTCGACGAGGCGGCGCTGGCCGAGGCGCTGGCGTCGGGCCAGGTCGGCGCGGCGGGCATCGACGTGTACGCCAAGGAGCCGTGCACCGACAGCCCCCTGTTCGGCCTGCCCAACACCGTCGTCACCCCGCACCTGGGCGCCTCGACGACCGAGGCGCAGGACAAGGCCGGCACCGCGGTCGCGCACTCGGTGCGCCTGGCGCTGCAGGGCGAGTTCGTGCCGGACGCGGTGAACGTCCAGGCCGGCGGGGTCGTCGCCGAGGACGTCCGCCCCGGCCTGCCGCTGGCGGAGAAGCTGGGCCGGGTGTTCACCGCCGTCGCCGGTGGGCTGGCCCAGTCGGTGACCGTCGACGTGCGCGGCAAGATCGCCGAGTTCGACGACTCGGTGGTGCAGCTCGCTGTCCTCAAGGGCGTCTTCTCCGACGTGGTCGAGGAGCAGGTCACCTACGTCAACGCCCCGCTGTTCGCCGACCAGCGCGGCCTCGACGTGGCGCTGACCAGCGACGTGGAGAGCCCCGACTACCGCAACCTGATCAGCGTCCGCGGCACCATGGCCGACGGCACCGAGGTGACCGTCTCGGGCACGCTCTTCGGCAAGAACCAGGTGCCCAAGCTGGTCGAGGTCAACGGCTTCGACATGGACCTGGACGCCTCGGGCTACCTGCTCTTCTTCGTCTACACCGACCGGCCCGGCGTCGTCGGGGCCGTGGGCGCGGCGCTGGGGGAGGCCGGCATCAACATCGCCGGCGCCCAGGTCAGCCGCACGAACCGCGGTGGCGAGGCGCTCATGGCGGTGACCGTCGACAGCCCGGTCCCGGCCGAGCTGCTCGGTGACATCGCCGGCCGCATCGGTGCGGGTGAGGCCCGCTCGGCGGACCTGACCCCCCGCTGACCTAGGGTCGGTCCTCATGCGCCTGGCAGTGATCCCTGGAGACGGCATCGGCCCGGAGGTGGTGGCCGAGGGCCTCAAGGTCCTCCGTGAGGTGGTCCCCGACGTCGAGACCACCCCCTACGACCTCGGGGCCGCCCGGTGGCAGCGGACCGGCGAGCTGCTGCCGGACACGGTGCTCGACGAGCTGCGTCAGCACGACGCCATCCTGCTGGGCGCCATCGGCGACCCGGGGGTCCCCAGCGGCATCCTCGAGCGAGGCCTGCTGCTGCGGTTGCGCTTCGAGCTCGACCACCACGTCAACCTGCGGCCGGCCCGTCTCTACGACGGCGTCCGCAGCCCGCTGGCCGAGCCCGGCGAGATCGACATGCTCTGCGTCCGCGAGGGCACCGAGGGCCTGTACGCCGGCAACGGCGGCGTCGTGCGCAGGGACACCCCGCAGGAGATCGCGACCGAGGTCAGCCTCAACACGGCGTTCGGCGTCGAGCGGGTCGTGCGGTACGCGTTCGAGCGGGCGGTGGCCCGGCCCCGTCGGCACCTGACGCTGATCCACAAGACCAACGTCCTCACCCACGCCGGATCGCTGTGGTCGCGCACGGTGGAGGAGATCGCGGCCGAGTTCCCCGAGGTCACCGTCGCCTACCAGCACGTGGACGCGGCGTCGATGTTCTTCATCACCGACCCGGGCCGCTACGACGTCATCGTCACCGACAACCTGTTCGGCGACATCGTCACCGACGTCGCGGCGGCGGTGACCGGCGGCATCGGCATGGCGGCCAGCGGCAACCTGGACACCTCCGGCACCCACCCGAGCATGTTCGAGCCGGTGCACGGCTCCGCGCCGGACATCGCCGGCAAGGGCATCGCCGACCCGACCGCCACGGTGCTCTCGGTCGGCCTGCTGCTCGAGCACCTGGGCCGGGCCGACCAGGCCAGGAAGGTCAACGCCGCGGTCGCCTTCGACCTGTCCACGCGGGGCGGGCAGGACTCCCTGCGCACGCAGGAGGTCGGCGACCGGCTCGCCGCGCTCGCGAGCGGCTGAGTCGCCCGCCGCGGTCCCCGTGGGTCGCGCCCTCCCTTGTGGCACCCACCCAAGGGAGCGCGCACACCCTGGGCCCGGGCACATGGTGGTCGCCCGGCCGGCTCGGCAGGATCACGGGACGCCCGTGAGCTGAGCCGTCGACGAGGTGTTGCCGTGAAACCACCGCCCTTCGAGTACTCGGCCCCGACGAGCGTCCCGGAGGCGGTGGCGCTGCTCGTGGCGCACGCCGAGGAGGAGCCGCGGGTCCTCGCCGGCGGGCAGAGCCTCGTGCCGCTCATGAACTTCCGGCTGGCCCAGCCGGGGCACCTGGTCGACCTGCGGCGCGTGGTGGGGCTGGACACCCTCCGGCTCGATGGCGACTCGCTCGTGGTCGGAGCCATGGTGCGGCAGGCCACGGCTGAGCGGAGCCCCGAGGTGGCGCTCGTCGCGCCCCTGCTCGCCGAGGCCCTCGGCCACGTCGCGCACCCGCCGGTGCGGCACAGCGGCACCGTCGTCGGCAGCATCGCGCACGCCGACCCGGCGGCCGAACTGCCCGCGGTCGCGCTGGCGCTGGACGCGGAGATGACCGCCGTCGGGCCGGGCGGGGAGCGGCGCATCGCGGCGGCCGACTTCTTCCAGGGGCCGTTCACCACCGCGCTCGAGCCGGACGAGATCCTCACCGAGGTCCGGTTCCCGTCCTTCCCCGGCGGTTCCGCTTTCGTCGAGTTCGCCCGCACACACGGCAACTTCGCCATCGTCGGCGTCGCGGCCCTCGTCGCCGTCGTCGACGGGCGGGTGTCCCGCGCGGCGGTCGCGGCCAGCGGCGTGGCGCCCACGCCGGTACGGCTGAGCGCTGCGGAGGAGGCGCTGGCGGGGTCGTCGGGCGACGACGCGGCGGTCACGGCCGCGATCGACGCCGCCACGGCCGGTCTCGATCCGGCGAGTGATGTGCACGCCGGCACCCGGACCCGCATCGACATCGCCCGTGTGGTCCTGCGCGAGGCGATCCACCGCGCGGTCGACCGCGCCCGGGATCGGAGGTGAACCGGTGAGGCACCTGCAGGAGATCACCCTCACGGTCAACGGACGCCGGCACACCCTTGCCGTCGAGCCCCGCCGGCTGCTCGTCGACGTGCTTCGCGACGACCTGGGCCTGGTCGGCACGCACATCGGCTGCGAGCACGGCGTCTGCGGCACGTGCACCGTGCTCCTCGACGGCAGCAGCATCCGGTCGTGCACCACGCTGGCCGTGCAGGCCGACGGGCGGACGGTCCGCACGGTCGAGGGGCTCGGCAACGGTGCGGAGCTGCACCCGCTCCAGGAGGAGTTCTGGGACAAGCAGGGGCTGCAGTGCGGCTACTGCACCCCGGGGATGCTGATGCGCGCCGTCGAGATCCTGGAGCAGGATCCCGACCCGACCCCTCAGCGGGTGCGGGAGGAGATCGCCAGCAACCTGTGCCGCTGCACCGGCTACCAGTTCATCGTCGAGTCCGTCGTGTCCGCTGCCCGACGCATGCGGCAGGACGGTGCCGCGACCCCCGAGCCCAGGACGGGAGCCCAGGCATGACCGCCGTGGACCGCCCAGCACCCCCACCGGTCCGGACCCACAAGGCCGACCGCCGGTGGGTCGGCAAGAGCATCCGCAAGGTCGAGGACCCCAAGTTCCTGCGCGGTCGCGGTGGCTACGTCGCCGACCTCGTCCGGCCGGGCACGCTGCACGCCGCCGTGCTGCGCAGCCCGATGGCGCACGCCCGGATCCTCTCGATCGACACGGCAGCAGCGGAGGCCGCCCCCGGGGTGCACCTCGTCATCACCGGTACCCAGGCCGCCGAGCTGACCGGCCCGCTGCCCGACTTCGGCCCCGACCCGACCAAGCACACCTGGCGCTGCCTGGCCGTGGACAAGGTGCGCTACGCAGGTGAGGGGGTGGCCGTCGTCGTCGCCGACGACCGCTACCTCGCGGAGGACGCCCTCGGCCTGATCGACGTCGAGTACGACCCCCTGCCCCCGGTCGTCGACCCGGAGCGCGCGATCGAGGCCGGGGCCGCGCTGGTCCACGAGGCGCTGGGGAGCAACGTCGCCTACGACCGGGAGTTCACCTTCGGCGACGTCGACCAGGACTTCGCCGAGGCGGACGTCGTCGTCCGCGACCGGCTGCGCTGGCACCGCTCCGGCGGCCAGCCGCTGGAGGCGGTCGGCGCGATCGCCGACTTCGACCCCAGCACCGGCAAGCTGACCGTGCACACGAACTCGCTGAGCTTCACCAGCTACATGTTCATGGCGGCCGGCTCCCTCGGGATCCCCATGAACAAGTTCGACGTCCACCAGGTACCGGCGGGCGGCAGCTTCGGCTCGAAGCTGTTCGTCACGAAGCCGACCGTGATCGCGGGCATGTGCTCGCGCGCCCTGGGCCGCCCCGTGGCGTACCTCGAGGACCGGGTCGACAACATGTCCAACGCCGACCACCACGGCTCCGACCGGGTGTACGACGTCGAGCTGGCCGTCATGCGCGACGGCACGATGCGCAGCATCAGGATCGACTGCGTCGACGACTACGGCGCCTACATCCAGTTCGGCGTCGGTCACCACGGCAACGCCCTCGCCCAGGTCACCGGCCCGTACACCATCGGCAGCGTCCGCTACCGGGTCCGCGCGGCGCTGACCAACAAGAACCAGCAGGGGGCCTACCGGGGCTTCGGCTCCGAGGTGAACAACTGGATGCTCGAGCAGATGGTGGACAAGGCCGCCCGGGAGATCGGCATGGACCCGGTCGAGATCCGGCGGCGGAACTTCATCCGGCCCGAGCAGTTCCCGTACTTCATCCCCAGCGGCAACGTCTACGACAGCGGGAACTACGCCGCCGTCCTGGACGCGACCCTCGCGCTGGCCGACCACGAGCACTGGCGAGCCGAGCAGACCCGGCTCCGCCAGGAGGGGCGCTACATCGGCATCGGCGTGATCTCCGCGCAGGAGCGCAGCGTCTTCTCCGCGACCGAGTTCTGGTTCTGGTTCGACGAGCCCAACGCCCCGGTCACCAGCAGCCCCGAGAGCGTGACGCTGGGAGTGGACGCCACCGGGACGATCACCGCGACCCTGTACTCGTGCGCCTTCTGGGGCAACAGCCCGGAGACCATGGTCGCGCAGCTGGTCGCCGAGGAGTTCGACTGCGACCCGCACGACGTGTCGATCATCTACCACGGCCTCGCCGGCGGTCTGCCGGCCACCGGCCCCGGGGGCTCGCGGACGACGGTGATGCTGGCCGGGGCCGTCGAAGGCGCCTCGGCCAAGATCAAGGCCAAGGCGCGGCGGGCGGCGGCGCACCTGCTGGAGGTCGACCCGGACGACCTCGAGTGGGTCGACGGCGGCTTCCAGGTGCGCGGCGTGCCCGACGAGCGCAAGGGCCTCGACGAGATCGCGGCCATGCTGCACATGTTCAAGCACAGCTTCCCGGAGGACCTGGAGTCCGGCCTCGAGGAGAGCAAGGTCTACGACCACCCGTACACGACGATGCCCTCGGCGGACCGCAGCGACCTCGGCGTCTTCTACCCCTTCATGGGCAACGCCTGCCACGTGCCGGTGGTGGAGGTCGACATCGAGACCGGACGGGTCGACATCCTCGCCTACGCCGCCGTGCACGACTGCGGCACGCTGGTGAACCCGCGGTCGCTGTCCGGGCACATCATCGGCGGGACCGCCCAGGGGATCGGCACCGCACTGTACGAGGAGTTCGTCTACGACGAGCAGGGTCAGCTGGTCACCGGCAGCTTCCTCGACTACTCCATCCCGACCGCCATGGAGGTGCCCGAGCTGCGGATCGGCCACGTCGAGACGCCGTCCCCGTACACCCCGCACGGCATCAAGGGCGGCGGCGAGGGCGGCCGCATGATGGCCCCGGCGGCGCTCAACGCGGCCGTCAACGACGCGCTGGCCCCGCTCGGCGTGAGGGTCACCGAGCTGCCGATGACCCCGGACCGGCTGCGCGCAGCGATCCGGACAGCGGAGGCCGAGGGCCGAGGCTGATCCCGCCCGCGCTGGACAGGGACGGGATCCCCTCTCAGGAGGCGGCGGGGCGCTCCTGCGGCCCGTCGCCGGCCGCTCCGGTCCGCAGCAGGTACTGCAGGATGAAGTCGTGCGACGTCGCCAGGTGCAGGCGGGTCAGCTCGGCGACCTCCCGGGGGTCGCCCGCGCGTACCGCGGCCAGGATCAGGCGGTGCTCCCGGTGCAGGTGCTCGACGTCGCCGATGACGTCGAGGTGCAGGTGCACGTACCGGTCGGTCAACCGGCGCAGCTGCTCGGTCAGGGCCACCATCCGCGGCCGGTCGGCCCGCTCGTAGACCAGGGCGTGGAAGCGCGCGTTGGCCTCCAGCCACTCGCCCGGGGACGTCTCCCCGGCCTCCATCCGGTCGGCCAGCGCGGCCATCCGGGCGATCTCGGCGCGGCCCACGTTGGGGACGGCGATGGCGGTGACCACCGGCTCGATGGCCTCGCGCATCTCGTAGAGCTCCTGGAGCTCCGGTGTGGACAGGCCGGTGACCACGGCACCGGTCACCTCCAGCCGGACCAGGCCCTCGGTGGAGAGGATGTGCAGCGCGTCGCGCACCGGGATGCGGCTGACCCCGTACTCCGCGGCGATGTCGGCCTGGGACAGCACGGTCCCCGGGGGGATCGCCCCCGTCCACAACCGCTCGCGGAGTCCCCTCGCGACGCGGCTGCCCGCTGACTCCTCGGCCATCCTCAGCTCACCTCGGCCCCTCAGGTCGACGTCGGGAAGTGGTAGCTGGCCGCCGAGGGTCCCACGGCGGCCGGCCGGCGCTCGGTGACCACCTTGCTCCGGGTGTGGAACTCCACGCCATCCGGGCCGGGGATCCGGCTCGGCCCGACGAGGGAGTCCGTCCAGCCCGCCGCGGCGACCCGCACGGCCTCGTCGACGTCCGCGGCCGAGCCGAGGACGACCTCGGCCTGCCGACCGCCCGTGGCCGGGTCCCGGACCGGTGCGGTGCCGGTCGGGGACCCGGCGGTGGGCTTGCCGCCGGTCCAGTGCTCGGTGGTCCGCACAGCGGTCACTGCTCGCCGCGGCGCAGCGAGCCGACCACCAGCCGGTCGATGCTCATGTCCAGGGCCTGGTCGTCGCCGACCGCGCCGAAGGCCCGGATCATGTCCTTGATCTCGGCGTGCACCCGGGGACTGCGGGCGCGCAGCTGGGCCACCCGCTCGTCGACGTCCTTGCGCAGCTCCTCCGCGCTGCCGACGACGGCGTTGAGCAGTCCCAGCTCCAGCGCGCGGGCGGCCGGGACCTGCTCACCGGTCGCGGTCAGCCAGAAGGCCTGCCGCTCGCCGATCTTGCGGGGCAGCCAGGCCAGCACCAGTGCCGGCGCGAGCCCGATGCCGACCTCGGGGAAGGAGAAGCGGGCGTCGGTGACGGCGACCGCGACGTCGCAGGCGGCCAGCACCCCGACGCCGAAGCCGGCCGCGTCCCCCTGGACCTCGGCGACGGTCACCAGCCGGGTGCGCCGGAACGCCCGCGTGACCGTGACCAGCGTCTCCGCCTCGCCACGCACCACGCCCGGGGCGGTGCTCGTGCCACCGCGCTCGCGGCCCCGGCAGAACGCCTCGCCCACCGAGCGCACCCGCAGCACGTGCGCGCCCTCGGGCGGAGCCTCGAGCACACCGACCAGCTCCCGCAGGTCGGCCAGGGTCCAGAGGTTGTCCGGACCGCGGTCCAGCTCCGCGACGACGACGCCGTCGGTGACCGGTGAGATCGACAGCCCGGCCATCAGTTCAGCCGTCCCGTCGCCCGGCCGCCGTACCAGTCGACGTCGTCCGGCGCGGTGCGCACGGTGATCGCGCGGACGTGCGTGAAGTCGTGGAAGGACTCCCAGCCGCCCTCGCGGCCGGTACCGCTCTCCTTGAGGCCGCCCCAGGGCGAGGAGGGGTCGAGCCGGTGGTGGTCGTTGACCCAGACCATCCCCATCTCCAGCTGCTGGGCGACGCGGTGCGCCCGGGCCACGTCACGCGTCCAGATCGCCGACCCGAGCGCGAACGGCGAGTCGTTGGCCAGCCGGATCGCCTCGTCCTCGTCGTCGAAGGGGATCACCACGACCACCGGGCCGAAGATCTCCTGCTGCGCGATCTGCATGTCGTTGCGGACGTCGGCCAGCACCGTCGGCTCGATGAAGAAGCCGCCCGGGAGGCCGGGGACGTCGGCGGCCCGGCCGCCGGTGACCAGCCGGGCGCCCTCGGCGATGCCGCTCTGGACGTGGCCGAGGATGCGGGTGCGGGCCCGCTCCGAGATCACCGGCCCGAGCTGCGTCTCGGGCAGCGAGGGGTCGCCGATCCGGATCTGCTGCGCCTGGGTGGCCAGGCCGTCCACGACCTCGTCGTAGATGCCGCGCTGGACCAGCAGCCGGCTGCCCGCGATGCAGGTCTGCCCGGCGCCGATGAAGCCGGCGAAGGCGGCCCCTCGGGCGGCGGTGTCGACCGGGGTGTCGTCGAAGACCAGCACCGGCGACTTGCCGCCCAGCTCCAGGGTGGCCTTGGCGAACCGGTTCGCCGCGGCCAGGGAGATGGCCCGGCCCACTTCGGTGCCGCCGGTGAAGACCACCTTCTTGACCAGCGGGTGCTCGGTCAGCGCCGCCCCGGCGGTGCGGCCGAGGCCGTTGATGACGTTGAGCACGCCCGGCGGGATGCCGGCGTCGGTGGCGATGTCGCCGAGCAGCATGGCCGTGAGCGGCGTCTGCTCCGACGGCTTGAGGACGACGCTGTTCCCGGTCGCCAGCGCCGGCGCCAGGCTCTTCGACGCGATCATCATCGGGTGGTTGAACGGGGCGAGGATGCCGACCACGCCGAGCGGGAAGCGGCTGGTGTAGGCGTGGTAGTCGCCGCGGAGGGGGACCACGGCGTCCCGGTCGGCCAGCAGCAGCGCGGCGTTGTAGCGGTACCACTCCGCGAGCCGCGTGATCTGCGCCTTCGTCTCGGTGATGGGCCGGCCGTTGTTCATCGTCTCCAGCGTGTAGAGGTCCGCCATGCGGGCCTCGATGCCGTCGGCGAAGCGGTGCAGCAGCCGTGCGCGGTCGTGGATCGGCATCCGGCTCCACGCGCCGGAGCGGAACGTCTCGTCGGCCACGCGGACGGCGCGGTCGACGTCCGCGGCGTCGGCCGCCGCGACGGTCGCGAAGGCCTCGCCGGTCGCGGGGTTGACGACGTCGATCGGCTCGGCGCCGCCGGGGGACAGCTCCCCGCCGATCCGCAGACCGGTCGGCAGGGAGGCGACCGGCAGGTCCACGACGTCGGGGACGGGGCTGGACAGGGTCACGGGGGCTCCTCGTGGGGGGCAGATGGTCGTATGCGGAGAAGCGCCTCCGTATACGGCTGACCGGACCATAGGTGGCGACGGCCCGCCGGGGCAAGACCTCAGGCCGACACCGGGGACGCGCCGGCGCCGGGCAGGAAACGGCCACCGCGGGCGCGCAGGGGCCGCCCCTCCTCGGCGACGAGCGTGCCGCGCAGGTAGGTCTGGACGACGCGGCCGCCCACGGTGCGGCCGTCGTAGGGCGTCCACCCGGCCTTGGAGAGGACGTCGGCGTTGCGCAGGGTCCGTCGGCCGGCGGGGTCCACGAGCACCAGGTCGGCGTCCGCGCCCGGGGCGATCCGGCCCTTGCGCGGCCACAGGCCGTAGGCGCGGGCAGGCCGCTCGGCGTAGACGCGGGCCACGTCCTCGTGGGCGAGGTGGCCACGGGCGACGGCGTCGAGCAGCAGCTGCATGGTGCTGTCGAGGCCGGGCAGCCCGAAGTGCACGTTCCAGATGTCGCCGGCGCGCTTCTGCTCGAGCGTGGACGGGGCGTGGTCGCTCGACATGTGGGTGAGGACGCCGGAGCGCAGCAGCTGCCACATCTCCGCCTCGTCGGCGTCGGTGCGGGCCCGTGCCGGCGGGGTGAACTTGCGCAGCGCGCCGGCGTCGAGCACCTCGTCCTCGCGCAGCAGGAAGTACTGCGGGCAGCCCTCCGCCGCCAGTACCGCGCCGCGGGCGCGTTCGGCCGCCAGGTAGGCGGCGACCTCCGGGTGGCTGACGTGGGCGACGGTGGCCCGGGCGCCCGTGCGACGGACGAGCAGGGCGGCGACGGCGGCGGCGACGAGCTCGGCGTCCCGGTTGCGCCAGTCGGGCAGGATCCCCCCGTCGGTGCGTCCCTGCTCCCGCAGCAGGGTCTCGGCCGCCCCGGTCAGGGACTCGTCCTCGCAGTGCAGCAGGCTCACCGCCCCGGCGAGGGCGGTCGCCTCCAGGTGCTCCTTGAGGCGGGCCGGGTCGTGTCCGGGCACCCCGTGGGTGGTGCACGTGAAGACCTTGAAGAACGCCGCACCGGCCGCCCACAGGGCGGCGACGTCCCCCGCCCGCCCCGGCCAGGCGTGCGCGGCCAGCCCGTAGTCGACGTCGGCGCGCTCGCGCAGGTACGCCGTCTTGTCCCGCAGGTCGTCGGCGGTGCGGACCGGGTCGCCGTGGGTGTGCTCCACGATCGTGGTGACGCCCGCGGCGGCCGCCGCGGCGGTCCCGGTCGGGAAGTCCTCCCGCTCGGGGCTGCCGGGGTCCATGAGGTGCACGTGGGTGTCGACGCCGCCGGGGAGGACGACCAGCCCGGCGGCGTCGACGGTCCGGGCGGCGGTCGGGCTCCCGGTCGCCACCGGCGGGCCCACGTGGACGACGACGCCGTCCCGGACGCCCACGTGCGCGCGGCGGCGCCCGGCCGGGGTCACCACGGTGCCCCCCGCGACGAGCAGGTCCAGGTCGGTCATGCGGTCCTCCTGACGACGGACGGGGGGAGGGGGGCCCTACGGTGTCCCGGCCGGACGTCGACGGGGCCTCCGGACGGGGACGGGAGGGCGCCGGCGTGGACGGACAGGTGCAGCGGCCGCGGGTGGCCGTGGGCTCGCTGGGCGGCACCATCACGATGACCGCGCCGGCCGACGGCGGCGGTGTGCGGCCGGAGCTCGACGCGGCCGACCTGCTGCGCAGCGTGCCGGAGCTCGGCGGGGTCGCCGAGCTCGGTGCCACCACGCTGCAGACCGTCCCGGGCGCCTGGCTGCGGCCGGCCGACGTGGTGGCCGCCGCCGAGTGGGCCGCCGGGCAGGTCGCCGCGGGAGCCGGCGGCGTCGTGCTGGTGCAGGGCACCGACACGATCGAGGAGACCGCCCACCTCATCGACCTGTTCTGGGACCGCCCGGAGCCCCTCGTCGTCACCGGCGCGATGCGCGCCCCGTCGGCACCCGGTGCGGACGGGCCGGCCAACCTGCTCGCCGCGGTGCGGGTCGCGGCGGACCCCGGCGCGCGGGACCGCGGGGTCCTGGTGGTGCTCGCCGACGAGGTGCACGCCGCCGCGCGGGTCCGGAAGACCGACAGCATCGCGCTGCACGCCTTCACGTCGGGTTCGTTCGGTCCGGTGGGCAGGGTCCACGAAGGCACGGTCACCTTCGCCGCGCGGGCGGCGCGCTGGCCGGCGCTGCCCCGCCCCCGGGAGGGGAGCGATCCGAGGGTCGCCCTCCTCGAGACGCACCTCGGTGACCGCGGGGAGCTGCTGGACCTGGTGGCCGGCGCCGGCTGGGACGGGGTGGTCGTGGCCGGCTTCGGCGCCGGGCACCTCTCGGCGGCGGCAGCGGAGGTGGTCGGCGCGGTGGTGCGGCGGTGTCCGGTGGTGCTGGCCAGCCGCACCGGCGGTGGCCCGGTGCTCGCGGGCACCTACGGTTTCGTCGGCTCCGAGGAGGACCTCCTGGCCCGGGGCGTGCTGCCGGCCGGGTGGCTCGATCCGCGCAAGGCGCGGCTGCTCCTCTGGGCGCTCCTGGCCGGCGGCGCGGACGCCGCGACGGTGCGGGCGACCGTGACCGCCCGGGGCGCCGCCCCCGCCGGGCCGTCCTGAGAGGGGACCCTCCTGCCCCGCGGCCCCGTGCCGAGGCCCGCCCCGAGCCTGCGAGAGGCGAGGAGGACGGGGTCCTCCTGCAGGAGGGCCGCTCTCCCCGCCCCTCAGGAGGTCGGAACACTGCCCCGGACGGCGGCTCAGAGCCGGCCGCCGGTCTGCTGGAGGATCTCCCGGACCCGCTGCTTGGCCAGGTCGGTGTAGCGGTACACCGCGGCCCGGGCCGCCGCGGCATCGCCCCTCTCCAGGCCCTCGGTGATGCCGCGCTGGGCCTCGATGAAGCTCTGCGACGTCACCGGGGTCGCGCCGAAGCTGCGGGTCATCACCGACTTGATGTGCAGCTGCGCGAACGCCGTGGTCAGCGGTGCGCTGTGGGCCAGCGAGACCAGCTCCTCGTGGTAGGCGTAGTTGGCGTCGAGGTAGCCGTCGAAGTCGACGAAGCGCTCCCCGACGAGCAGGGCGGCCATCGCCTCGAAGCGGGAGCGCAGCCCGGCGAGCTCCGGCTCCGGCACCCGCCCGCACACCATGTCGATGACACCCAGCTCGATGGCGCAGCGGGCGTCGAAGGTCTCGTCGGAGGTCCGCGCCGTGAACGGGACGACGACGTACCCGCGTTCGGGGTCCCGGCGGACCAGGCCCTCGGCGGCCAGCCGGGTGAGGGCGTAGAAGGCCGCGGGCTTGTCCACCTCCAGGGAGTAGGCCAGGTCGTCGAGCAGCAGCACGGTGTCCGCGGCGTACCGGCGCTCGAGCACCTGCTGGCGGGCCCGCTGGTAGACGGCGTCGTCGCGGGCGAACTCGAAGCGGCCGAAACCGCCGCGGAAGTAGGTGAGGGGCGAGCCCTCCGCCGCCTCGGCCCGGCGGACCCGGCCCAGGAAGACGGTGTGGGTCGCGGCCCGGACCTCCTCGACCACCTCGCACTCGATGCGCGCCAGTGCCTCGGTCAGCAGCGGCACCCCCAGGTCGCCCTCGCTGACCTGCACCCCCGCGAACTTGTCCGACGAGGGCGTCGCGAACTGGTGGGCCAGGTGACCCTGCCCCTCGCCGAGCACGTTGACGCCGTAGGCGCCGCTCGCCGAGACGGCGGCACAGGTTACCGACGAGGTGTTCAGGCAGGCCAGCATCATCGGCGGGTCCAGCGACAGGGACGTCACCGAGCTCGCCGTCATGCCGTAGGGCCCCTCGGCGGTGCGGGTCGTCACCAGGGTCACCCCGCTGGCGAGGTGCCCCACGACGTGCCGGAAGGTCGTGGCGTCGAGCGCGGGGGCAGCTGCCGGCTCGGGAGTAGTCACGCGGACCGTCCTCGCTGTGGCGTGCCGCGCCCCGAGCGGGCGCGGACCTGTCCCGAGTAGACCGGGAGGACCGCCGCGGGGGGATGGCGGAGCGCGTCACCCCGCAGGGATCCGGATGCCGGGGGCCGTCAGCCCGGCGGGCCCGACTCACGGCGTCCGTCATCGCCCGCCGGCCAACTTGTCCGCCGCCGACACTGCCCGGCCGGCGGTCGTGGCCCTTGACTGGGGGCGTCCACCGACCGAGCCCTGAGGAGACCGTCGTGAGACTGGGCTACTTCGCCATGCCGATGCACCCGCAGGGGCGCCCGTGGGCCGAGACCCTGCGGGAGGACCGCGAGGCGGTGATCCTGGCCGACGGGCTCGGGTTCCACGACGCGTTCATCGGCGAGCACCTGACCGACCGCCACGAGAACATCACCAACAGCCTGGTGTTCCTCGCGACGCTGATCCCGGAGACCTCACGGATCCGGCTGGCGACCGGGACGACGAACCTCTCGCACATGCACCCGGCGCTCGTCGCCGTCAACAGCGCGATGTTCGACCACCTCTCCGGCGGGCGGTTCATCCTCGGGGTCAGCCCCGGGGCCCTGCCCTCGGACGCCGAGCTGCTGGGCATCCTCGGCGAGGACCGCAACCAGATCTTCGCCGAGGCGATCGACGTCATCACCGGGCTGTGGGAGCGGGAACCGCCCTACGACATCGACCTGCCCGGCAACCGGTTCACGGTCACCACGGCGTCGACCTACGACGGCGACGTGGGCGTCGGGATCGTCGGGAAGCCGCTGCAGACCCCACGGCCGGAGATCGTCGGCACCGTCGTCGCGCCGTTCTCCAAGGGCGTCGTGGCCATGGGTGCCCGGGACTTCCACCCCCTGTCGGCCAACTTCCTCCTACCGCAGTGGGTGGCCACGCACTGGCCCAACTACGTGGAGGGCAAGCAGTCCGCCGGCGCGACCGCCTCGCCCGCGGACTGGCGCGTCGCCCGCACGGTGTTCGTCGCCGACGACGCGGCCGTCGCCGAGGCCTACGGGCGGGCCGACGAGGGCAGCCCCTACCGCTACTACTACGGGAAGATGCTCGGCAAGATGCGGTCGCTGGGCCGCCTCGGGCTGTTCAAGACCTCCCGGGAGCAGCCCGACGACGAGATCACCCTCGACGGCGTGCTCCGGGACCTGGTGATCTGCGGGACGCCGGACTCCGTCGCCGAGCAGGTCCTGGCCCTCCGCGAGCAGACCGGGGACTTCGGCGAGCTGGTCTACGCCGGTCTGGACTGGGTCGACCCCGAGCTGGCCAGGCGCTCGATGGAGCTGATGGCGACCAAGGTGATGCCGCAGGTCAACGAGGCGCTGGGCGAGGACGACGGTCCCGTGCCGACCGGCGGGGAGGGCCGGCCGTGACCGCGTCCCCGGTCGAGGACCGGTTGCCCCTGCCACCGGACGAGGAACTGACGGCCGAGCAGCGGGCCGCGGTGGCGGAGATCAGCGCGGGACCGCGCGGCGGGGTCATCGGCCCGTTCGCCCCCCTGCTCCGCAGCCCGCAGCTGATGACCCGCCTGCAGAAGGTGGGGGAGCACCTGCGCTTCTCCAGCCCCCTGGACCGCCGGCTGTTCGAGATGACGATCCTGTACGTCTCCCGCTGGTGGGACCAGGACTTCGAGTGGAGCTACCACCACCCCCTGGCCCTCGAGGCCGGGCTGGACCCGGCGATCGCCGATGCCATCGGCGAGGGCCGGCGCCCGGAGGGGATGGACCCGGCCGCCGCCGCGGTGTGGGACCTGCTCGACGAGCTGCACCGCACCAGGCAGGTCAGCGACGCGACCTACGCCCGGGCGCTGGCCGAGCTGGGGGACGCCGGCGTCGTGGAGGTGGTCGGTGCGGCCGGCTACTACACCACCCTGGCCATGGTCATGAACGTCGCCCGCACCCCCGTGCCGGGCGGGTCGACCCTGCCCGCCACGGGCGCCCAGGACGGAGCGCTCCGGTGAGCACTCCGTCCGCGAGCAGCACGTCCCTCCCCACACCCGTCCTGCACCGGACCGGCGAGGGGCCGCCGGTCCTGCTGCTGCACCCGCTGGGTGTCGACCGGACGTTCTGGGACGACGTGGCCCCGCGGCTGGCCGGGGCCGAGGTGCTGACCTACGACTTCCCCGGCCACGGGGAGACGCCGGTCCCCGAGCAGCCCTACACGATCGAGGACCTCACCGAGCAGGCCGCGGCGCTCCTCGCCGACGCGGGTGCGGTCCCCGCGGACGTCGTCGGCGTCTCGCTCGGCGGGCTGGTCGCGCAGCGGCTGGCCGCCTGCCACCCGGAGCTGGTGCGCCGGCTGGTGGTGGTCGACGCCGTGGCGGTCTACCCGCCGCCGCTGAAGCAGCAGTGGCGCGACCGGGCCGCGGCGACCCCGGTCCAGGGGCTCGAGCCGCTGCTCGACCCCACGCTCGCGCTGTGGTTCACCGCCGACCGGCTGGCGGCCGGCGGGCCGGTCGTCGAGCGGGTCCGGCGCACGTTCCTCGCCGGGGACCCCCGCGGCTACGCGCACGCCTGCACGGCGCTCGAGGAGGTGGACCTGACCGGCGTCGTCGGCCGGATCTCCGCGCCCACGCTCGTCGTCTGCGGGGAGGACGACGCCCCGCCGTTCACCGCCGCCGCCCGCGAGCTCGCCGCCGCGCTGCCCGGTGCCCGGCTGGTGTGGCTGTCGCCGGCGCGGCACGCGGGCGTCCTGGAGCAGCCCGAGCAGTTCGTGCAGGCGCTGACCGGGTTCCTCGCGGACGGAGCGGCCCGGTGACGCGCGAGCCGGTCGGCTTCCTCGGCCTCGGGGTGATGGGCTCGGCGATGAGCGGGCACCTCCTCGCGGCCGGCTTCCCGGTCGTCGGCTTCGACCCCGACCCCGGCCGCCGCGCCGACCACGAGCGGCGCGGTGGCTCGGTGTGCGCGAACCCGGCCGAGGTGGCCCGGGCCGCCGACGTCGTCGTGACGTCGTTGCCCAGCGCCGCGGCCCTGGTCGAGGTGCTCGACGGGGAGGACGGGCTGCGCGACGGGGCGCGTCCGGGCCTGGTGGTCGTGGAGACCAGCACCCTCTCCCCGGACAGCAAGCGCGAGGGGGCCGAGCGGGCCGGTGCCTTCGGCGCCACGCTGCTCGACTGCCCGATGAGCGGTACCGGCCAGCAGGCGCGCGACGGCGACCTGGTCGCCTACCTCAGCGGGGAGGACGCGGCGAAGGAGCGGGCGCGGCCGGTGCTCGAGGCCTTCACCCGCGCGCAGTACGACCTGGGCGCCTTCGGCCAGGGCACCGCCATGAAGCTCGTGGCCAACCTGCTGGTGGCGGTCCACAACGCCGCCGCCGCCGAGGCGCTGCTGCTCGCCCAGCGCGCCGGGCTGGACCTGGAGCAGGTGCTGACCGCGGTGGGGGACGGGGCCGGCGGCTCCCGCATGCTGCAGGTCCGCGGCCCGCTCATGGCGGCCGGCCGGTACCGGCCGGCGACGGCCACGGTCGCCACGATGCAGAAGGACAACGGCCTCATCGCGCAGTTCGCGCACAGCGTGGCCAGCCCCACGCCGCTGTTCTCGGCCACCGCCGTCCTCTACGAGGCCGCGGTCGCCCAGGACCGGCTCACCGAGGACACCGCCTGCGTGTTCGGTGTCCTGCAGCGGCTGGCCGGTCAGTGACGGGTCCGGGCGGGGGCGTCCGGCCGGGCGGGACCGGCGAGCAGCCGTTGCAGACGGAGGGCCACCTGCAGCTCCGTCCGGCGCTCGGTCAGCGGGTGGCCCAGGTGCTCCTCGGCCCGGTGCAGCCGGTTGCGCACCGTGTGCTCGTGCAGCTGGAGGTGCTCGGCGGCGGCGACGTGGCTGCCCAGGCGGAAGGACGCCTGCAGCGTCTCGCGCAGCCGGGCGGCCTCGGCGGTGTCCTCGGCCAGCGGGCCCAGCTCCGTGCGCACGAAGCGGCGGCCCCGCTCGGGGTCGCGCAGCAGGATGACCTCCAGGGCCACGTCGGCGTGCTCGAGCACCCGCGGCGCGGTGCCGCGTCCCCACGCGGCCCGCACCCGCTCGACGTCCTGGGCCTGCTCGTGGGCCTCGCGGAACCCGGGCAGTCCGCCCAGCGGCTCGGACACCGAGGCCTCCACGCCCGCGTCGGCGAGAGCGGACAGCAGGCGCCGGTGCGCCTCGCGGGTCCAGGCCGGGAGCGTCAGCCACACCGCCGTCCGGCTCAGGTCGAGCGGGTGCACGAGGGTCTGCCGGACGCCGGTGCGCGCGCGCACGCCGGTCATCAGGCTGCCTGCGGCGCCCTCGGCCACCTCCGGCAGCAGGACGACGACGTGCTCGCCGCCGAGGTCGTGGTCGAGCGTGATGAGGTCCGAGGGCGCCAGGGAGGTCCGGTTCCCGCGCAGGATCTCCCGCACCAGGCCCTGCCGGACGTGCGCCCGGGTGCGGCTGAGCGCCTCGTCCACGCGCGCGTGGTTCTCCGCGACCAGCGAGGCCACGTGGTCCTGGTAGTCGAGGATCGTCGTGGTGAGCCGCGCCAGGGCCCGCACCGCCTCCCCGCGGGGGACGTCGGCGGCCTCGGCGACCTCCTGCAGCCGGTCGGCCCACGCCCGCCACATCTCGGCGAAGCCGACCCGGTAGGAGCGCTGCAGGGCGGTCTGCGGGATCCGCAGCTCGGCCTGCACCCGGGCGAACACCAGCGGCTGCTCCAGGCGCACCGCCTCCAGGGGCAGCCGGCCGCAGAGGACGTCCTGCAACAGCCGCAGGTTCTCCCGGACGCTGGCGCGCAGGTGCTCGGCGAACCCGGCGTCCTCCGCCAGGTCGGGGAAGGCGACGGCGACGTCGCGGGCCACCACGCGCTCGCACAGGTCGACCAGGTCGACCTCCGCGGCCATCTGCCGGACCCAGCCGGGCAGTGGCTCGCGGCCGGTCAGCGCTGGGTCGGCCGCGTCGAGCACCGGGTCCCTCCCTCCGCCGACGGCCGCCGAGACGCTACACGTGACCGAGGGCACGTTCCAGGATGCGTACCGGACCTGACGCCCAGGAGTGAGGAGCCCCCTGCCATGGTCCCCAGCCCGACCCGGCCGTGGTCGTCGTGAGCGCCGGGGGGACCGGTCGGCTGCCCGGACGCCGGCCCCTGCGGGTCGCCGTCCTCGGCGGCTCGCTCATCGGTCTGACCACGGCGCTGGTGTTCCGCGACATCGGCTGCGACGTCGACGTCTACGAGCGGTCCCGCTCGCCGCTGGAGGGCCGGGGGGTGGGGATCGTGCTCCACCCCGCGACGACGCGCTACCTGCTGGAGAACCGGCTGCTCGACCTCGCCGCGGTCAGCACGTCGGCCACCTACCACCGCTACCTCGCCGACGACGGCTCGGTCCTGACCGAGGACGCCCGCCGGCACCACTTCACCGGCTACAACACCCTCTACGGGACGCTGCTGACCGCCTTCGGTCGCGACCGCTACCACCTCGACTCCGAGGCGACGGGCATCCGGCAGACGGCCGACGACGTGGAGATCACCTTCGCCGACGGCCGCACCGCCGGCTGCGACCTGCTGGTGGGGGCCGACGGCGTCTCCTCGTTCACCCGCCGGGCCATGCTCCCCGACGTCCGGCAGCGCTACGGCGGCTACGTGGCGTGGCGCGCCGTCGTCGACGAACGGGAGCTGAGCCCGGCGACGTTCGCGGCGCTGGACGACTCGCTCACCTACTACGTCCGCCCCGGCACGCACGCGCTCACGTACCCGATCCCCAACTACGACGGCGCGGTGGAGCCGGGGCGCCGGCTGATGAACCTGGTCTGGTACCGCAACGTGCCCGAGGGTGCGCCGCTGGCCGACCTGCTGACCGACCGGTCCGGGCGCCGTCGGGACGTGTCCCTGCCGCCCGGAGCGGTGCGGGACGAGCACCTGGCCGACTTCCGGGCCGCCGCGCGCGAGCAGCTGCCGCCACCGCTGGCGGAGGTCGCCGCGAAGAGCCAGGCGCCCTTCCTCCAGGTCATGGTCGACATCGAGGTCCCCCGGATGGCGTTCGGCCGGGTGGCGCTGGTCGGCGACGCCGCGTTCGCCGTCCGGCCGCACGCAGCCGCGGCCACCGCCAAGGGAGCCGACGACGTGTGGGCGCTGGCCGCGGCGCTGGTGCGGTCGGGGGGCGACGTCCGGGAGGCGCTGCGGCTGTGGGAGCCGGCCCAGCTGGACCTCGGCCGCGCACTGCTCGCCCGCACGCGTGACCTCGGCGAGGGAGCCCAGTTCCGCAGCGACTGGGTCCCCGGCGACCCCTCGCTCACCTTCGGGCTGCGGGTCCCCGGCGACTCCGCGGACATGCCCGTGCAGTGACCGGCCCGGTCGACCCGCGTCCCAGCCCGGTCCGCGGACCCACCCACCCACCAGGAGGAACCATGGCCAGCTCACCGGCCGATGACGTGCCCTTCCGCGGCGACGACGTCATCCGGGACTACATCGGGAAGTTCTCGAACTGGGGACGCTGGGGGGAGGACGACCAGCTCGGGGCGCTCAACCACGTAGGCCCGGAGCAGGTGCTCGCTGCCGCCCGCTCGGTCCGGCAGGGCAAGGTCATCTCGATGGGCCTGCCGCTGGACCTCGACGGCCCGCAGTCCGGTGGTTTCCGCGCCAACCCGCTGAACATGATGACCGCGACCGGCACCGACTACCTGGCCGGCAAGCAGGACCCGCTCCCCGGCGGGTTCGGCCCGTCCAAGGGGTTCGGCTTCTCCGACGACGTCCTGGTCACCCCCAACCAGTCCGGCAGCCAGTGGGACGGCCTCGCGCACATCTTCTGGAAGGGGCGGATGTACAACGGCTTCGACGCCGGCAACGTCACCGCCAAGGGCGCCGCCACCTGCGGCATCCAGGTCGCGAAGGACAGGTTCGTGATGCGCGGCGTGCTGCTGGACGTCGCACGGCACAGGGGCGTCGACTGCCTGGACCCGGGTTACGCGATCACCAGTGAGGACCTCGACGCCACCGCGGCCGCGCAGGGCGTGGAGATCCGCACCGGCGACGCGGTCGTCGTGCGCACCGGCATGACCGAGACCCGGCGCGGCGCCTGGGGGGACTACAACGGCGGGGACGCGCCGGGCCTGTCGCTGCACACCGCGCCGTGGCTGCACGAGCACGACGTCGCGGCCATCGCCACCGACACGTGGGGCTGCGAGGTGCGGCCCAACGAGATCGACCTGTTCCAGCCGCTGCACATCGTCGCCCTGGTGCACATGGGCATCCCGTTCGGCGAGATCTGGGACCTGCAGGCCATCGGCGAGGACTGCGCCGCGGACGGCGTCTACGAGTTCCTGCTGTCCGCGGCCCCGCTGCCCATCACGGGTGCGGCCGGCTCCCCGATGAACGCGGTCGCGGTCAAGTGAGCGCCGGGGTGCTCCTCGAGGGTCAGGTGGCGGCCGTGACCGGTGCGGGCACCGGCATCGGCCGGGAGATCTCCCTGAGGTTGGCCGCCGAGGGGGCCGACGTCGTGCTGACCGGCCGCTCGACCGAGGCCATGGAGGAGGTCGCCGGGCTGGTCCGGGCGGAGGGCCGGCGTGCCCTGCCCCTCGCGATGGACCTGCGGGACCCGGACTCCATCACCGCCGCCGCGAAGGCGGCCGAGGCGGAGTTCGGCCGGGTCGACGTGCTGGTCAACAACAGCGGGGTCGGCGGGCCGAGCGCGCCACTGGTGGACATGCCGCTCGACGAGTGGGAGGACACCTTCCGGGTCAACGTGACCGGGACGATGCTGGCCTGCAAGGCGTTCCTCCCCGGCATGCTCGCCCGCCGGTCGGGCTCGGTGGTGGTCATCGGCTCGGTGACCGGCAAGCGCCCACTGGTCAACCGCACGCCCTACGCCGCGTCGAAGACGGCGCTCATCGGCCTGGTGCGCACGCTGGCCTGGGAGGTGGGCTCGTCGGGGGTGCGGGTCAACCTGGTCTCGCCGGGTGGGGTGGAGGGGGCACGGATCGACTGGGTGCTCGAGCAGCAGGCCGTCTCGCGGGGCATCACCGTGGAGCAGGCCCGGGCGGAGTTCGCCGGGGGAGCGGCCCTGCAGCGGCTGACCAGCCCGCGCGACGTCGCCGACGCCGTGGCCTTCCTGGCGTCGCCGCGCGCCGCGGCGATCACCGGGGAGGACCTCAACGTGTCGGCCGGGCTGGTCATGTACTGACCGGCGCGGTCCCGGCGGCGGGTGCGGGGCCCGCCGCCGGGCCGCCGGTCACCGCCCTGCTGGAGGTCCGGACGCCGGTCAGCCCGCGGACAGCAGCACCACGCCGGCCGTCGCCGTGGCGAGCCCGGCCTGCTGACCGGCTCCCAGCCGCTCCCGCAGCAGCACGACCGCCAGCGCCACCGTCACCAGCGGCGACAGCGTCGCCAGCACCGACACGACACTCACCAGCCCGGCCGAGGACGCCGCGGCGAAGGCGGTGATCCCGCCCAGGATCAGCAACCCGTTGAGGGTCACCAGCGGCAGGGCCGACCACTCCAGCGTCAGCGGCGACCGCCGTGCGAGCGGCACGAGCACCACGGTGGCCAGGAGCGTCACCCGGCTGGCCAGCACCGCCCACATCCCGCCGCCCGCGTCGGCGCCCCCCGCGTCGACGGCCCCGGAGAACAGGCTCAGGAAGACGCCGTACAGCAGCGCCCACGCGGCCGCCAGCCCCAGGCCCAGCCGGCGCCTCCCGCCGGGCGGGTCCTGGCCCGAGCCCCCGGCCCGACCGGCCGCGACCATGACGACCCCGAGCAGCGCGAGGGGGATCCCGGTCAGCTGCCACGCCGCCGGCCGCTCGCCGAGGGCCAGCGCCACCACCACCGGGACGGCGCCCCCGGATGCGCCGATCGGGGCCATCACCGACAGCCGGAGGTGTCCGGCGCACTCGAACATGGCCAGGAGGGCCAGCCCGTTGGCCACCCCGGCCAGCAGCCCGAGGGCCAGCGCGCCGGCCGGCGGCGCGGGTGCGCCCAGCAGGGCGACGACCAGGCCCGCCCCGGCGACGGCGGACACCTGGCCGGTCGCCAGCACCGCCCCCGGGTGGTGCCGGCGGGCGAGGACCGGCCCCAGGTAGGCCGCCGTCCCGAACAGGACGGCGGTGAGCAGGCCGAGCAGGACCGCGGTCAGGCCGGCCAGTCCAGCCAGCGCAGCACGCTCCCGCCGAGGACCGCGTCGGCGTCCGGTCCCGGCAGGAAGTCCAGGTCCTCGCGGAACACGCGGACCAGGTCGGCGTAGGACCCGCGCAGCCGGGACAGGTCCGACCCCCAGAACAGCCGCTCCGGCCCGTACGCGTCCAAGAGGCGGCGCAGGTGCGGGTGCATCGCCGGCCAGGGGTAGGCCTCGGTGCTGTAGCACGGCAGCGCCGTCACCTTGACCGAGACGTTGGCCAGCCCGGCGAGGGCGGCCAGCTCCCCGATCTCCGGCGCGGCCGCCGCGTCGGTGGCCCGACCGGTCAGGCCGAGGTGGTCGACCGCCAGGCGGAGTCCCGGCCGGCGCCGCGCCAGGTCGCCGAGGGCGCCGAGCTGGCCGGAGGCCAGCAGCATGACCGGCACGTCCTCGGCCTCGGCGAACGCCCACAGCCACTCGGCCCCCGGGTCGTCCACGCGTCCGGCGTCCGCGGGCAGGAACACCAGTCGGACGTCCGCGACGACCGGGTCCCGCAGCAGCTCCCGCACCGGCCCCGGGTCGCCGGTGCGCAGGTCCACCCGCGCCATGACCCGGAAGGCCTCCGGGGCCGCGGTCGCGCAGGCCACGGCGTGGTCGTTGCGGTGGCCCTCGAAGAACGGCGGCACCAGGACGGCGCGGTCCACCCCGGCCGCCCGCATCTCGGCCAGCAGGGTGGGGCCGCTGATCGGCTCCTGCCGGTGCACGGCGCGCGCGCGTTCCGCGCCGCCGGGTGGCCAGGGCCGGTCCGGACCCTCCGGGAGCCAGACGTGCACCTGGGCGTCGACGACCGGGACGGGCACCTCAGAACTCCCGGACGGCGGGCAGGACCTCGGACGCGAGCAGGTCCAGGGACGACATGATCTTCTCGTGGGGCAGGCCGCCCATGTGCAGGAACAGCATCACCCGCTCGATGCCGAGCTCACGGATCTCCCGGAGCCGGGAGACCACGGTGTCGGGGCTGCCGAACAGCGCGCTGTCGCGCAGGTCGGCGTCGAGGTCGAAGGGGCTGCGCCCGCCGGGGTCGGCGCCGGTCCGCGCGCGCCGGAGCCGGTCGGCGTAGCCGAGGAAGTCCTCGTACGGTCTCCGTGCTTCCGCCCACGCCTGCTCGTCGGTGGGGGCCACGTGCGCGGCCCGGGCCAGGTACACCCGACCGCGGTCGAGCCCGGCGCCGACCCCGGCGAGGGCCTCGGCGTAGCGCTTCACCTGCCCGGCGGTGACGGTCAGGGAGGTGCCCTGGGGGAGCAGGACACCCCAGTCCTCCCTGGCGCACACGGCCAGGCCGTCCGGGCTGTCCGTGGCCACCCACAGCGGCGGGTGCGGCCGCTGCACCGGCCGGGGCTGGGGGTAGGCGTCCTCGAACGACCAGTACCGCCCCGTGTGGGAGACCGGGCCGTCGGCCGACCACACCCGGCGGAGCACCTCCAGCGCCTCGTCGAAGCGGTCGTGCTTCTCCGCGACGTCCACCCCGAACCCGCGGAACTCACCGGGCTGGTAGCCGCGGCCGATGCCCAGGTCGAGGCGGCCCCCGCTGAGCTGGTCCACGGTCGCGGCGGCCTCGGCCAACCGCAGGGGGTGGTGCAGCGGGAGGACGGAGACGGCCGTGCCGAGGCGTACCGAGCTGGTGCGGGCGGCCAGGTGCCCGAGCACCGTGAGGCTGTCGGAGACGATCCCGTGCCGGCTGAAGTGGTGCTCGGTCAGCCAGACGGAGTCGAAGCCGATCGCATCGGCGTGGCACGCCTGGGTGAGGGCCTGCTCGTACCGGTCGCGCTGGTCACTGCCCTCGGGCCACTGGATGGAGTGGAACAGGCCGATCTGCACGCGCTCTCCCTCCTGCGCAGGCGGCCCCGGTCCCGGGGGCGCCTGCGGGCATGCAACAGCACCGTGGACCGGGTGTGCTTGTGCCGGTCCACAAGCCGGGCCCGCGCGATCATGTGCGTCGGAACGAGATGCAGGTCATGTCCCCGCTCGTAGGGTTCGGCGCACCTTGTCGACGGCGAGAGGGAGGTCCCATGCGGGCGAGGGCCGGTCTGGTGGCGGGTGTGGCGCTCCTGGTGGCCGCGTGCGGCGGAACGGTGGCCGGGGGCGACAGCGGCGGCGGCGAGGGTGGCGGCGGGTCCACCGAGCCGCTCCGCATCGGCGTCATCACCGGGTTGACCGGCGCCTACGTGCAGCTCGGGGAGGAGCAGCGCAACGGCGCCGAGCTGGCCGTGGAGCAGCTCGGGGGCCGGATCGGCGACCGCCCGATCGAGCTCGTCGTCCGCGACGACCAGCTCAAGCCGGACGTCGCCCTGCGCGAGGCCCAGGCCCTCGTCCAGGAGGAGCAGGTCGACTTCCTCACCGGCTGCGTCTCGGCCGCGACCACGCTGGCCATGAACCAGATCGCCACGCAGGCCGGCGTCCCGTACCTCGGGGCCTGCCAGACCGAGCAGCTCAACCGGCCGCCGAACTTCGACGAGGAGCTCACCTACCACCTGGCGCCGGTGCCGTCCCAGACGACCAACGCAGCCGCCCCGTTCATCTGCAGCGAGCTCGGCCAGAGCGTCTTCCTGCTGCTGCCGGACTACGCGTTCGGCTACGAGCAGGAGGCCGGGTACAAGAGCGCGATCCCCGAGCAGCAGGGCTGCACGGTCGCCGGCACCGCGTTCTTCCCGCTGGGCACCACCGACTTCAACCCCTACATCCCGACGATCGAGGGCTCCGGCGCACAGGTCCTCGTGTTCGGCGGCGTCGGCCGCGACCAGGTCAGCTTCCTGCGCCAGGCCGCGCAGTTCGGGCTCACCGACCGGTTCCGCACCTTCTTCACCCTCGAGGACCTCAGCTTCGACCAGGAGCTGGGCTTCGACCTCATCGACGGCACGTGGGCCATGGCGGCCTTCTACTGGAACGTCGACGACGAGGGCGTGCAGGAGTACGTCGAGGCCTACCGGGAGGCCCACGGCAGCCCGCCGGGCGGCTACGGCGTCTACACCTACAACGCGGTCAACCTCATCGCCCAGATGGTCGAGGAGGGCAACGACACCCCCGAGTCCTTCCGCGAGGGGATGGAGGGCCTCGAGGTCTCGCTGGGTCAGGGCGACATGACCATCCGCGCGTGCGACCACCAGGCGCTCATGCCCATCTACATCCTCGAGGGCCTGGCGGCCGACGAGGCCGAGAGCAGGGGCGGGGACGCGCAGTTCGGCTACCGCGAGGTGGTCTCCACCGCGCCGGGCACCGAGGAGTTCGCGCCGACCTGCGACGAGGTCCGGACCGAGTTCCAGCGGGCCGGCTGAGCGGACCCCGCGGAGCCCCGGGCTCCGCGGGGTCACCGGCCGGCGCGGAGGGCACCTACTCGTGGAGGGGGTCGCATGGACCAGCTGATCTCCCAGTTGCTGCTGGGACTGGTCAGCGGCGCGCTGCTCGTGCTGCTCGCGCTCGGGTTGAACCTGATCTTCGGGCTGCTGGAGTTCATCAACTTCTCGCACGGCGCCCTGTACATGGTGGGCGCGTACCTGACCTCGTACCTCGCCACCATGACCGGCAACATCTGGCTGGCCCTGCTGGTGGTGCCCCTCGCGATGGCGGTGCTCGGCGCGGCCCTGGAGCGGACGATCATCCGGCCGATGTACGGGCGCGACCAGGTCGACGCGCTGCTGCTCACCTTCGGCCTGACCTACATCCTCATCGAGGGCGTGCGGCTGGTCGCGGGGTCGGGCGGCCGCCGGGTGCCCTCGCCCGGCCTGCTCGACTTCCAGGTCGACCTCGGCGTCGGCCGTCCCCTCCCGGCCTACCTGCTGTTCGTGGTCCTCGTCGTGGGGCTGGTCGTCGCCGGGCTGTGGCTGTTCCTGCAGCGCACCAACGTCGGGCTGATCGTGCGGGCCGGCATCCGCGACCACGTCATGATCCGGGCCCTGGGCGTGCGGTTCGACCGCTACCGGACGCTGGTCTTCGCCATCGGCGTGGCGGTGGCCGGCATCGCCGGTGTCCTCACCGGGCCGATCACCGGCGTGTACCCGGAGATGGGCGCGGACATCCTGATCCTCGCGTTCGTGGTCGTGGTCGTCGGCGGGATGGGCAGCTTCTGGGGCGCCGTCGTGGCCGGGCTGCTCATCGGCGTCCTCGTCTCGCTCACCACGCTCTACGCAAGCATCTACGCCGGGATCGTCCCGTTCGTCCTGATGATCCTCGTGATGACCTTCCGGCCGCGCGGCCTGCTGGGGGTGACATGACCGACCTGAGGACGACGTCGGCCTCCGACGGCACCCCGGCGGGGGCGGCCGCGGTGACGATCGCGCGGGCGCGCGGTGCCCGGCCGGCACGCTGGACGTGGGGGCAGCTGGTGCTGCTCGTGGGCCTCGCGGTGGTGGTCATGTTCACCGTGCCCAACCCCAGCCTGGCGATCGGGATGCTGGTCTACGGCCTGTGGGCGGCCGGGCTGAACCTGCTCGTCGGCTACGGGGGCCTGGTGTCCTTCGGCCACGCCCTGCCGTTCGCGTGGGGCGGGTACGCGGCGGGGCTGGTGCTGCTGCACGTGAGCACCAGCGCGTGGCTGGCTCTGCTGGTGGCGGCGGCGAGCATGGCGGTGCTCTCGCTGCTGGTCGGCGCGGTCTGCCTGCGGCGCACCGAGGTCTACTTCTCGATGCTGACGCTGGCCTTCGCCCAGCTCGGGTTCTTCATCGCGCTGCAGTGGGACAGCGTCACCCGCGGGGACGACGGCCTGTCCGGCATCCCCGTCTCGACGCTGTGGCTGCCCGGCACGAGCATCGAGCTCAACGCGCTGCGCGACCCCCTGACGTTCTTCGTGTTCACCGCCGTGGTCGTGGTGGTCGTCTTCGCGGCGCTGATCCTCTACACCGAGTCGCCGATGGGCCGGGTCCTGCAGGCGATCCGGGAGAACGAGGAGCGGGCCCGCGGCTGCGGCTACAACACCCGGCTGGTCCAGCTGGTCACCTTCGTCGTCGCCGGCACCGTCGCCGGGCTGGCCGGCGGCCTGTTCGCGATGCTCAACAACTTCGTCGGCCTCCAGCCGTACTGGCTGCTCTCCGGCGTCGTGCTGATCATGGTGATCCTCGGCGGCCGCTCGTCGCTGTTCGGCCCGTTCCTCGGTGCGGTCGTCTACCTGCTGCTGGAGAGCTCGCTGAGCCGGTCCTTCGCGTCGTGGCAGCTCATCGTCGGCGCGATCTTCGTGGTCTGCGTCCTGGCCTTCCCCCAGGGGCTGTGGGGGCTGGTGACCCAGACGCTGCCCGCGCTGGTGCGGCGGGGACGGAGGAGGGCGCGATGAGCCGGCCGGCGACCGACCTGGTCCTCGAGGCACAGGGGCTGGACCGCTCCTTCGGCGGCATCCACGCCGTCGACGACGTCTCGATCGAGGTGCCCGAGGGCAGCCTGCACGCCATCATCGGCCCCAACGGCTCCGGCAAGACGACCTTGTTCAACCTGATCACCGGGCACACCAGACCCACATCGGGTCGGGTGCGGTTCGCCGGGGAGGACATCACCGGTATGCCCTACTCGAAGGTGGCCCGCAAGGGGCTGGCGAAGTCCTACCAGATCACCACGGTGTTCCCGCTGCTCACCGTCTTCGAGAACGTGCGCATCGCGGCCCAGGCCGCCAGCCACTCGTACGTGTTCTGGCGCCCGGCCGACGGGATCAAGGCGGTGACCCGGCGCACCGAGGAGGTGCTCGAGCGGATCGGCCTGGCCGCCGACCGGGACGTCATCGCCAGCAACCTCTCCCACGGCGACCAGCGCCGGCTCGACCTCGCGATCGCGCTGGCCACCTCACCGCGGCTGCTGCTCCTGGACGAGCCCACGGCCGGGATGAGTCCCACGGAGACCGCCGCGACGGTGGAGCTGGTGCAGGAGCTGAACCGGGACGTGACCATCCTGATGATCGAGCACAAGATGGACGTGATCCTCACGATCGCCGACCGGATCACCGTGCTGCACCAGGGCAGGAAGCTCTTCGAGGGGACCCCGGACGAGGTCCGGAACCACCCCGAGGTCAAAGAGGTCTACCTGACGGGGAGCCGGTGAGCACCGCCCAGGGTGCGGGCCGCGCCGAGCGACAGGACTCCGCCGGCCCGGCCCTGCTGCAGGTCGAGGACCTGCAGTCCTACTACGGCCTCGCGCACGTGCTGCAGGGGGTCTCCCTCACGGTGCAGCCCGGGGAGCTGGTCGCCCTGCTGGGTCGCAACGGGGCCGGCAAGACGACCACGGTGAAGTCGATCATGGGTCTGGTCACGGTCCGCGGCGGGCACATCCGCTGCGAGGGCAGGGACTTCGTCGGCCTGCCCGCCGAGAGCGTCGCCCAGTTCGGCGTCGGCTACGTCCCCGAGGACCGCCGGATGTTCCCGGGGCTCACCGTGCGGGAGAACTTCCGCCTGGCCGCGCTGGGCTCCCGCCTGCCCAAGGCCGAGCAGCAGGCCGCCGTCGATCGCGTGCTGCAGGTCTTCCCCCAGCTGGAGGCCCACCTCGACCGCGACGCCTCCCGGCTGTCCGGGGGGCAGCAGCAGATGGTCGCCGTCGGCCGCGCGCTGATCTGCGGCCGCAAGCTGCTGCTCGTCGACGAGGTGACCCAGGGGCTGGCTCCCAACATCGCCGCCGACATGGGCGCCACCCTCCGCCGCATCGCCGACGAGGGGCACGGCGTGCTCCTCGTGGAGCAGAACAGCCAGATGGCGCTCGAGCTCGCCGACCGGGTGTACGTGCTCGACCAGGGGGTGGTCGTCCACTCGGGGGACGCCGCGGAGCTGCGCCGCGACCCCGGCTGGATGGAGCAGTACCTGCAGTTGTGAGTCGGAGCCGACCACCCGCGGGCGGACCGGTGCCCGTCCCGTGAGGAAGGACCCTGCCCGCATGCCCGAGACCGGCGTCGCGCTGCTCACCTTCGCTCCCGCGCGCACGGCGGAGTTCGTGGAGCTGGGGCGAGCGGCGGAGGACGCCGGCTACGCCGCCTGCTACACGACGGAGTCCCTGACCGACACGCTCTCCATCGACCTCGCCATCCTGCTGGGCACCAGCCGCATCCGGGTCGGCAGCTTCGTCACGATCAGCTACCTGCGGCACCCCGTCATCGCCGCCCAGATGGCGGTCACCGCCTCCGATCTCTCCGGTGGCCGCTTCGTGCTGGGCGTGGGGCTGGGGCACAAGGTCCGCCTGCAGGCCCTCGGTGTGCCGGTGGGCCGGCCGAGCGTCGACCTGCCGGGCTACGTCCGGGACGTCAAGGCCGTGCTGGAGGGCCGCGGCCGGGAGCGTTACCCCGACCTCCCGCCGCAGGAGTACCAGGGCGAGCTGCTCGACTTCCGCCGTCCCGAGCACCCGGTCCCCGTCTACACCGCCGCGGTGGGGCCGACGATGGCGGAGGCCGGTGCCACCGTGTCCGACGGCGTGATGGCCTGGCTCGTCCCGCGCTCGGCCATCGGCTCGCTCACCGCGGCCACCGCACGGGCGGGTCAGCGGACCGGCCGGTGCGCACCACCGGTCGAGGCGACCGTGCACGCCTTCGTCACCGACGACCTCCCGGCGGCGCGGGACGCCGCCCGGGCGTCGCTGGGGTACTGGGTGGGCCTGCCCAGCTACAACAGCGCACTGGTCCGCGCCGGGTACGAGCGCGAGGCGGAGGCGATCGCCACGGCTTTCCGCGCCGGTGACCAGGCCGGCCTGCGCGCCGCGATCTCCGACCGCCTCGTCGACGAGTACTGCCTGGTCGGCCCACCCGGCCGGTGCCGGGAGCAGCTCGCCGCCTGGGACGGCACCGACGTCGCGACCGTCGCGATCGTGCCGCACCCGGTCCGGCCGGGTGAGGGCTACGTCGCGGGGGTGCGCCGCACCATCGCGGACCTGGCGCCCCGCTGACCGGGGCTCAGTCGGTGTGGTCACCCAGGACGGCCTCGACCATCAGCGCCAGCTGCAGGTGCAGCAGCGCCTGCGGGTCGCTGAGGTCCAGGTCCAGCAGCTCCTCGATCCGCCGCAGCCGGTAGGCCACCGTGTTGGGGTGCACGTGCAGCGCCTTGGCCGTGACCGACACGTTGCACTTGCGGGACATGTAGCTGTCCAGCGTGGCCCGCAGGCTGGTCTGGTGCTGCCGGTCGTAGGCGTGCACGGTGCCGAGCATCGACTCGGCGAAGGACTGCAGTTCCCGCGGTCGCTTGACCTGGAGCAGCAGCCGGTAGGCGCCGATCGTGTCCAGCGACACCACCCGGTCACTCCGGTCGGAGTGCTGCACCAGGTCCAGGACCCCGCAGGTCAGCCGGTAGGCGTCCCCGTACTCCCGCACCTCGGCGCACGTCGGCCCCACGCTGATGGTCGCGGTCCAGCCGCTGGCGTAGGCCTGGATCTCCCGGCGGACGTGCTCGGCGAAGTCCTTCGCCGAGCGGTTGTGCTCGCCGTCGTGCCACAGCACCACGACGTGGTCGCTGCGCGTGGCGGTGAGGGTCGCACCGCCCCAGGCGGCGCCGCTGCGCTGGACCAGCGACAGCAGCGCCCGCTGGGCGTGGGCCTCCCGGTCCTCGGCGCTGCCGCCGGACGTGCCCGGCGCGGGGTCGCGCCGGATCACCAGCACGGTGTGCGGCCGGGAGAGGTCCGCGCCGAGCTGGCGGGCCCGGGCGTGCAGCGCCTCGGAGGACTGGTTGTCGGTGTCGAAGAGGTCGTCCAGGAAGTCGCGGGAGAGCCGCCACTCCACCTCCTGGGCGGTCCGCTCCTTGAGCAGAGCCATGGCCACGACGGCGGCGGCACGGGTCAGCGCCTGCCGCTGGGGTGGGCCGAAGGGCCGGTGCGGGTGGAGCGCCCAGAGGTGGCCGACGGCCTCCTCGTCGAGGACGACGGGGACGACGAGCCCCTCCGCGCCGGCCTCGCCGGGAACGGTGACCGCCTCGAGGTCCACCTCCTCGCCGACCCGCGCCCGGGCCTGCTGGTACGCGGCGGCGACCCGGCGGGTACCGGCACCGGGCCGGCCGTCGCCGCAGGCCGAGGCGAGCAGCCGCCCGCCGGCGTCGTCGATGGCGATGCCGCACTGCAGTCGCGTGGCCAGGGACTCGGCGATGGCCGCCAGCCCGCCTCCGCGCAGGACCACCCGCAGCAGCTCGCGGTGGTGCTCGTCGGCCTGGCGGTGCGCATCAAGCTCCCCGGTCACCGCGGCCGTCTCCGCGGCCAGGCGGTCGGCCCGCTGGTGGGTCTCCGCCAGGCGGCGCGTGGTCTCGATGGCCAGCCCCGCCTGGTTGGCCATGCTCTCCATCAGGATGATCTCGCGCGCGGAGAAGTCGTGTCGCTCCGCCGTGTAGCAGTTGACCAGCCCGAACGGGACCTGCCCCACGACCAGCGGGACGGCGAGCAGCGACGAGTAGCCCTGCTGGGCCGCGACGGTCTCCCACGACCGGGACGGCGCGTCCGCGGTGATGTCCAGGACCGTGGTGGGCCGCTGCGCGCGGAACGCGCGGCTGGAGGGGCCCTCACCGGTGTCGCCCGCGCGGACGAGGATCGGGGTCCGGGCGTTGATGGCGTCGATGTACTGCCGGGAGAGCCCGTAGGAGCCCTGGATGATCAGCGCCTGGCGCTCGGGGTCCGCGACGAAGACGGCGCAGAAGTCGTAGCCGGTCAGCCGGGCCGTCGTCCCGGCGATCAAATCCAGGAGCTCGTCGAGCGGCGCGGCGCGGTTGGCCGCCCGGGTGATCTCGGCGATGGCGTCCAGCCAGGAGCTCAGCTCGGCTGCAGCGGGCTCCCCGACGAGGAGCGCGTCGGCGTCGGCGAGCGGGGCGTGCACCACGACGGCTCCCTCCTCGACGGCGCTGTGTCCCAGGTCACGCCACTCTACGGACACGGCGACCCGCCGTTGCGGCTTTCGGGCACCCCTCACCCCGAGGAGGCGACGTCCGTGCGCGGCCACCGCTCCAGGACGCCGGCGTCGTCCAGCGACGAGAGGTCCCCCGGCGACACCCCCAGGTAGGAGGCGCGGGCGACCCGGCGCAGGATCTTCCCGTTGCGGGTCTTGGGCAACGCCGGGACGACGTGCACCGCGCGTGGGGCCATCGCCCTGCCCAGGGCCGCCGCGAGCACCTGCTGCAGACCCGGGACGGCGGTGGCGGGGTCGGTCCCGGCGTGCAGGACGACGAAGCAGACGAGCGCCTCGCCCTTCACGTCGTCCGGGACCCCGACGGCCGCGGCCTCGACGACGCGGTCGTCGGCGACCAGCAGCGACTCCACCTCCGCGGGGCCGAGCCGCTTGCCCGCGACCTTGATCGTGTCGTCCGACCGGCCCAGCAGGTACCAGTAGCCGTCCCCGTCGACGTAGGCGAGGTCGCCGTGGTGCCACGTGCCGGGGAAGCGCCGCCAGTACGCCTCGAGGTAGCGCTCGTCGTCGTGCCAGAAGCCCTTGGTCATGCCCGGCCACACCGAGCGGACGACGAGCTCGCCGATCTCGCCGCGGACCGGCCGGCCCTGCTCGTCGACGACGTCCGCGCGGACCCCGGGGGTGGGACCGGCGAACGAGGCCGGCTTCGTCGGCAGGAACGTCGACCCGCACAGCAGCGAGCCGCCGATCTCCGTGCCGCCGGAGATGTTCACGACGGGCGCGCGGTCCTTGCCCACGTGCCGGGCGCACCAGCGCCACGGCTCGACGTTCCACGGTTCCCCGGTCGACCCGATCGCCCGCAGGTCCGGCAGGTCGTGCCGGTCGGGCCAGGAGTCCCCGTGCGCCATGAGGGCGCGGACCACGGTGGGGGAGATGCCCAGCACCGTGGTGCCGCTGCGCTCGGCCACCGCCCAGAGCCGGTCGGGCTCCGGCCAGTCCGGCACGCCCTCGAAGAAGACGGCCGTCCCGCCGTTGCCCAGCGCCGCCGCGATGACGAAGGAGCCCATCACCCAGCCCATGTCGGTCAGCCACAGCATCGCGGCCGTCTCCTCGACCCCCATCGCGTGCCGGGCCTCCAGCGCGACCTTGAACGGCAGGCCGGCGTGGGTGTGCACGCAGCCCTTGGGGCGGCCGGTGCTGCCCGAGGTGTAGAGCAGCAGGCACGGTGCGTCCGCGGCCATGGGCTCCGCGCGCTCCACCGGCGCGGCCGCGGCGCAGGCGTCGTGCCACCAGACGTCGCGGCCGGGGGTCATCGCGACCTCGGCGCCCAGCCGGCGGACCACGAGGACGGTCCGCAGCGCCGGCAGGTCCCGGACGGCCTCGTCGGCGACCTGCTTGAGCGCCACCGGCCGCCCGCGCCGGGGGAAGGCGTCGCAGGTGACCAGCACCGTGGCCCCGGAGTCCTCCAGCCGGGCGCGCACCGCCGCGGCGCCGTAGCCGCTGAACATCGGCACGACCACCGCGCCGATCTTCGCGCCGCCCAGCACGGTGGTGATGGCCTCGGGGACCATCGGCAGCAGCAGCGCCACCACGTCGCCCTCCCCGACGCCGGCGGCGCGCAGGGCACCGGCGGCCGCGTCGACCTCGCCCTTGAGCTCGGCGTAGGTGAGGGTCCGGGTGGCGCCGTCGTCCCCCTCCCACCAGACGGCGCGGGACGAGCCGCGGCCCTCGCGCACCCAGCGGTCGACCGCGAAGTCCGCCCAGTTGAGCTGCCCCCCGACGAAGAACCGCGGGTGCTCGATCCCCTCCGACAGGTCGAGGACGGCGTCGTAGGGGCGCATCCAGGGGATGCCGAGGTCCGCCATCCCCGCGGCCCAGTACCACTCGGGGTCCTCCGCCGCCCGCGCGAGGAACGTCCGGGCGTCGGAGATGCCGTGCCGAGCGGCCATCCGGCCGGCCGGCGAGGTGGCGAAGGCCTCCGGGGGAGGGGTCCAGGCCACGGTCAGGCCCTCGAGCTCGTCGATGGACACGGCGCCTCCCACCCGGTGGTGCGGACCCCCGGGCGGCGCCCGGGCGCGGCCAGTATCGAGCCGGACGAGCGCCGACCGGCTTGTGCGCGGACACAAGGGAACCGCCCGGACACTGTCGGGATCCCGCATGTCAGACCGGGCTGTCCTCCGTAGCGTCCCTGCTCGAGGCGGGGTGAGGTACCCCGCAGTCGCAGGACGACAGCGGAGGCCGGCAGCCATGGTGAAGGTGATCCTGCAGCTCTACCCCCAGGTGGCCGGGACCCGCGAGGAACGGGTCCAGCAGCGCCCCCTCGGCCGCGACCCCGAGCGGTACCAGGCCCTCATCCGGGAGATGCCGACGATCGTCCGGGCGGCCGACGAGCTGGGCCTGTGGGGCATCTCCTCCATCGAGCACCACTTCCACAGCGAGGGCTACGAGGTCGGGCCCAACCCGGGACTGCTCGACGCCTACTGGGCGGCGATCACCTCGCGCATCCGCGTCGGCCAGCTCGGCTACACCATGAGCGCGCAGAACCCGTTCCGGGTGGCCGAGGACGTCGCGGTCATCGACCACCTCTCCGGCGGCCGGTCGTTCTGCGGCTTCTCCCGCGGCTACCAGGCGCGCTGGACCAACATCCTCGGCCAGCACCTGGGCACGCGCGCGACGCTCTCGCCGTCGGGCAACCAGGAGAAGATGGCGGAGCTCGACGAGGCCGCGCAGGCCGCCCGGATCTCCGACGACCAGATCAACCGCGAGATCTTCGAGGAGAACGTCGAGCTCGTCCTGCAGTCCTGGACGCAGGAGAGCGTCGAGGCCAAGGGCCGCTGGCAGGTGCCCTACCCCTACGACGAGGGCGTCGAGTGGACGATGACGGCGACCCGCGAGCTCGGCGCGCCGGGGGAGATGGACGAGCACGACCGGATCCGCCGGGTCAGCGTCGTCCCGAGCCCGCTGCAGAAGCCCTACCCGCCCGTCTTCGTGTCCAGCAACGCGAGCAAGGAGACGATCGAGTACTGCGGCCCCCGCGGCTTCATCCCGACCTACTTCTCCAAGATCGAACGGGCGGCCGAGTTCGGCGCGGCCTACGTCGACGCCGCCGCCGGCGCCGGGCGGACGTACGCGCTCGGCCAGAACCAGGCCCTCGTGCGGTGGGGCCAGATGGCCGAGACCGAGGACGAGGCCCGCCGCATGGTGGCCGAGTACGACGTCGACATCTTCCGGGACCTCTACGCCGGCACCACGCCGATGAAGTTCGACCCGGCCTCGCCGGTGGACTCCGTGGTCAACTCCGGGCTGTGGGTCGTGGGCACCCCCGAGCAGGTCCGCGACCAGTACGTGGAGCTGTGGCGCCAGCTGCCCGCCGAGTACGTGGTGCTCATCTACCACTGGGCGCAGCAGCCGGCCGAGAGCGTGGTCCGGCAACTGGAGCTCTTCATGGAGCACGTGAAGCCGGCGCTCGACGAGATGACCCCCTACGAGGGCTGACGTGGACCCGGCCGGCGCGTCGCGCGAGCTCTCCGCCACGTCCCGAGGGGGAGACCCCTCGCCCGTGTCCCACGGCTGGGCCCACCGCCGCCTGCCGTCCGTCGCCGTCCCGATGTGCGGAGGTGGGGTGCCGTGACCGGTGCCGAGGGGCCCGTGGACCCCGACGTCCCGCGGTTCGACCCGGTCGACCTGGCGATCCAGGAGATCGCGGACGGCGGCATGGTGGTCGTCGTCGACGACGAGGACCGCGAGAACGAGGGCGACCTGGTCATGGCCGCCGCGCACGTCCGCACGCCGGACACGGCGTTCATGGTCCGGTACGGCTCCGGCGTGGTCTGCGTCGCGCTCTCCGGCCAGCGCTGCGACGCCCTGGACCTCCCGCTGATGGTCGGCGAGGGCAACACCGAGCAGCAGGGCACGGCGTTCACGGTGACCGTCGACCTGGCGGCCGGCACGACGACGGGCATCTCCGCGGCCGACCGGTCGGCGACCATCCGGGCGCTGGCCGACCCGGCCGTCGGCGGCGGCGCCTTCAACCGGCCCGGCCACGTGTTCCCGTTGCGCGCCCGCGACGGCGGGGTCCTCGAGCGGCCCGGGCACACCGAGGCCGCCGTCGACCTGGCGCGACTGGCCGGGCTGGCTCCGGCCGGGGTGATCTGCGAGATCGTCAACGACGACGGCTCGATGGCCCGCCGTCCCGACCTGGTCCGCTTCGCCGCCGAGCACGGGCTGCCGATCATCACGATCGCCGACCTCGTCGAGCACCGCCGGCGGGCGGCGGTCCTGGTGGAGCGGACCGGCGACGCGCGGGTGCCGACGCCGTGGGGCGAGTTCCGCTGCACCAGCTACCGGTCGGTCCTCGACGGGACCGAGCACGTGGCCTTCACCCTGGGGGACGTCGCCGCCGACGACGAGCTCCTCGTGCGGGTCCACAGCGAGTGCCTGACCGGTGACGTCTTCCGGTCCCTGCGCTGTGACTGCGGGCCGCAACTGGAGACGGCGATGGCCCGTGTGGCCGCCGCCGGCCGCGGCGCGGTCGTCTACCTGCGCGGTCACGAGGGCCGGGGTATCGGGCTGGGGCACAAGCTGCGGGCCTACGCGCTGCAGGACGCCGGGCGGGACACCGTGGACGCCAACCTCGACCTCGGCGTGCCCGTGGACAGCCGGGAGTACGGCATCGGTGCGCAGATCCTCGTCGACCTGGGCGCACGCCGGCTGCGGCTGCTCACCAACAACCCGGCCAAGTACGGCGGCCTGACGGGCCACGGGCTGGAGATCGTGGGGCGGGAGCCGCTCGAGACCGTGCCCAACCCGGAGAACCTCGTCTACCTGCGCACGAAGAAGCGGCGGCTGGGTCACCTCCTCGACCACCTCGACGAGGCCCCCACCGCCGGCGGCCCGCCACCGCACCTGCACCCCGCCGACCCGGGAGCGGCCGGCGAGCTGCTCGCCGGCTCACGGACCGCTCGCCGCTGACCCCGACGGAAGGACCTCGATGCGCTGGACCACCTACGTCTCGCCCTCCGACGGTCGAGAGCACCCGGCCGTCCTCGTCGACGGCCGGCTGCACGGACTGCGCACCGCCACCCGGCTGCTCGACCTGCTCGGCGACGACGGGGAGACGCTGGCCCGCGCGGCCGAGCAGGCCCGGGCCGACCCGCTGGACGTCGTCCCCGAGGCCGACGCGCGGCTGCGGGCGCCCATCCCGGTGCCGCCGTCGGTGCGGGACTTCTACGCGTTCGAGACCCACGTCCGGACCTACCGGGAGGCCAACGGCTCCCAGATGGACCCCGACTGGTACGAGCGGCCGGTCTTCTACTTCCAGAACCCCGCGGCGATCCGGTCGGCACGGGACGACGTCCCGATGCCGCCGGGCTGCACGGACCTCGACTTCGAGCTGGAGTTCGCCGCGGTCGTCGGCCGGACCGGGGCGAACCTGACCCCCGACGAGGCGGAGCGGCACATCGCCGGGTACCTGCTCCTCTGCGACTGGAGCGCCCGGGACCTGCAGGCCCAGGAGGTCCGGCACGGCATGGGTCCGGTCAAGGGCAAGGACACCGCGACCAGCCTGGGGCCGTGGCTGGTCACGCCCGACGAGCTGGAGCCCCGGCGGAGGGGCCGCGCGTTCGACCTGGAGATGCGGGCCTCGGTGAACGGGCAGCCCTACAGCAAGGGCAACGCCGCCGACCTGTACTGGAGCTTCGGCCAGATGATCTCCTACGCCTCCCGCGGCACCGAGGTGCGGACCGGCGACGTGATCGGCAGCGGGACGGTGGGGACCGGCTGCATCCTGGAGCTGTCCACCGTGCACGGTCGCGACCAGTACCCGTGGCTGCGTCCGGGCGACCGGGTCCACCTGGAGACCGAGCTGCTCGGCGCCATCACGGCCCGGGTGACCGAGCCGCAGCCGCTGCACCCGCTGACGTGAGGTGAGGAGGTCCCGGTGTCCGCACCGTCCACCGTCGGGGTGGGGGACCGCGCCCCCGACTTCCGGCTGCGCCACACCTTCGAGGCCGACGTCGGCCTGGCGGAGACGCTGGAGCGGGGGCCGGCCGTCCTCGTCTTCTACGTCTTCGACTTCGGCGGCCGCTAGACGTCCGAGCTGTCCCAGTTGGGACGACGGGTCCCGGAGATCCGGGCACTGGGCGCCGAGGTGCTGGCGGTCGCCGTCACCGCCACCTTCTCCCAGCAGGCCTTCGCCGCGTCCCTCGGCGTGGACTTCCCCCTGCTGTCGGACTGGGACCGCACGGTCTGCGCCGCCTACGGGGTGCGCTACGACGTCTGGAAGGGCCACGCCGGTCTGGCCAAGCGGTCGGTCTTCGTCATCCACCGCGGCGGCACGGTCCGGTACCGGTGGGTCACCGACGACGCGCTCGTGCTGCCCGACCTCGAGGCGGTCGTCGCCGCCCTGCGGGAGACGTGACCTCGTGCCCGGGAAGAGCGGGCCGGGGAAGAGCGGGCCGGGGAAGAGGAGGTGGGACAGGTGACCGTCGGGGTGGTCGGTCTCGGGATCATGGGCTCGGCGATGGTGGCGCACCTGCTCGCGCGGGGCCACGCCGTCGTCGGCCACGACGTCGACCCCGGGCGGGTGCAGGACCTGGTCGAGGCGGGCGGCACGGCCGCCGCCTCGGCGACGGAGGTCGCCCGCGCCGCCGACCTGGTCGTCACCTCGCTGCCGACCGCGGACGCGGCCCTGGAGGTCTGCGCCGCCCTCGCCGCCGCGGGCCGGCCGGAGCTGGTGGTCGCGGAGACCTCGACGCTGCCGCACGAGGTCAAGGAGGCCTGCCGGCTGGCGCTGGCCGAGGGTGGTGGGGTGCTGCTGGACTGTCCGCTCAGCGGCACCGGGGCCCAGGCCCGCGAGCGGGACGTCGTCGTCCTCGGCAGCGGCGACGAGGCGGCGTTCGAGCGGATCCGGCCGGTCCTGGAGGCCTTCGCCCGCTCGGTCCGCCACCTGGGACCGTTCGGCAGCGGTTCCACGATGAAGCTGGTGGCCAACCTGCTCGTCGCCGTGCACAACGCGGCCACCGCGGAGGCCTTCGCGCTCGGTGAGGCGGCCGGCCTGGACCCGCAGCAGATCTACGACACCATCCGGGACGGTGCCGGCAACTCGGTGATCTTCGAGAAGCGCGGGCGGCTCGTCGTCGACCGGGCCTGGCACCCGGCCACCGCGAAGGTGTCGATGTTCGTCAAGGACACCGGCGCCATCGCCGACCTGGCCGACCGGCTCGGCCTGGACCTCCCGGTGCTCACCGCCGTCCGCCCGCTCTACGACCGCGCCGTCGAGCGCGGGCTCGCCTCCGCCGACGCGGCGGCGCTGTTCGAGGTGCTGGCCGGGACCCGTCGGCGACCCGGGGAGGAACGCGGATGATCACGCTGGACCAGGCCGAGGAGGTCGCCGCGGCGACGCTGGCGCACGGGCGGTCGGTCGGTGCCGCGCCGTTGACCGTGGCCGTGCTCGACGCCGGAGGGCACCTCGTCGTCCTCAAGCGCGAGGACGGCTCGGGCATCCTTCGCCCCCAGATCGCCTGCGCGAAGGCGTGGAGCGCGCTGGGGATGGGGTTCAGCTCCCGGGAGCTGGGGCGCCGCGCCGAGCGGCAGCCGGTGTTCTTCACCGCGCTGGCCTCGGTCGCCGAGGGCCGGTTCGCGCCCGCCGCGGGCGGCGTCCTCGTCCGGGCCGCCGACGGGCAGGTCCTCGGCGGCGTGGGCGTCAGCGGCGACGTCTCCGACGTCGACGAGGTCTGCGCCCTGGCCGGCGTGGCCGCGGCGGGCCTGCTGTCCGACCCCGTGCCGCCGGGGGACGGCCTCCCCGACCCCACCCCGACGGCGGGGAGCCGCGGCCGGTGAAGGCCGCGCCGTTCGACTACGTGCGCGCGGGCACCGTGGACGACGCCCTGGCGGCGCTCGGCTCGGTGGAGGACGCTCGCATCCTGGCCGGCGGGCAGAGCCTGGTGCCGGTCATGGCCCTGCGCCTGGCCACCCCCGAGCTGCTGGTCGACATCTCCCGGTGCCCGGAGCTGCGGACGTACCGGCGCGACGACGGCGTCCTCACCGTGGGTGCCGCGGTCACCGCCCGGATCCTGGAGCTCGACCCCGTGGTGGGGGACGCGCACCCGCTCCTGGTCCGTGCGCTCGGCCTGGTCGCGCACCCGGAGATCCGGGCCCGGGGCACGCTGTGCGGCTCGCTGGCGCACGCCGACCCGGCGGCCGAGCTCCCGGCGCTCCTCCTGGCCACGGACGGCGAGGTCGAGGTGGCCGGCCCGGGCGGCCGGCGCCTGGTGGCGGCCGCGGACTTCTCCACCGGCCCGTTCGGCACCGCCCTCGACGACGGCGAGATGGTGGTGTCCGCCCGGCTGCCCCTGCCGGCTCCGGCGTCGCGCTGGACCGTGGACGAGATCTCCCGGCGCCCCGGGGACTTCGCCCTCGCCGGCGTGGTGTGCGGCATCGAGCTCGACGACGCGGCCCGGTGCTCGCGCGCCCGGGTGGTCCTGTTCGGGGTGGCCGGGACGCCGGTCCGGGCGACCGGTGCGGAGGAGGCGCTCGTGGGAGAGCGGATGACCGGACCGGTCCTGGACGCCGCGGCGGCGGCCGCCTTCGACGGCGTCGAGGTGATCGGCGACGACGTGCACGCGTCGGCGGCCTACCGGCGCGACGCCGGGCGGCCGCTCGTCCGGCGGGCGCTGGCCGCGGTGGCGGGGGAGCGCCCGTGAGCCGGGACCCCGTTCGAGTGACGCTGCGGGTCAACGGCCGGCGCGAGGCCGGCTCGGCCGAACCGCGGACGACCCTGGCCGACTTCCTCCGCGGCGAGCTCGGGCTGACCGGGACCCACGTCGGCTGCGAGCAGGGGGTGTGCGGGGCCTGCACGGTGGTCCTCGACGGTGCCGCCGTCCGCAGCTGCCTGGTCTTCGCCGTGCAGGCCGACGGGTGCGCGGTGGAGACGGTGGAGGGCCTCGGGGGCGACGGGGTGCCCGGGAGGCAGGGGGTGCACCCACTGCAGTCGGCGTTCCGCGAGGCCTCGGCCCTGCAGTGCGGGTTCTGCACCCCCGGGTTCCTGATGACGGCCGTGGTCGCGCTCCGGGAGCGGGCCGACTGGGACCGCGCGGCGCTGAGGGAACGGCTCGGGGGCAACCTGTGCCGCTGCACCGGCTACCAGACGATCCTCGACGCCGTCCTCGCGGCCGCGCCGGAGCTCCGGGCGCAGGACGGCGAGGCACGCGGATGACCGCGGCCCGGTACGTGGGACGGCGGGTGCGCCGCAGCGAGGACCCCGCGCTGCTGGCCGGGCGGGGCCGGTTCGTCGACGACGTCACCGAGCCCCGGCAGGCCGAGGTGGCGTTCGTCCGGTCGCCGATCGCCTCCGGGCGGATCCTGGGCATCGACACGTCCGCCGCCGAGGCGCTGCCCGGGGTGCTCGCGGTGTTCACGGCCGCCGACCTGGCTCCGTACTGTCCCGGCTGGCGCGGCCTGCTCACCTGGCCCGGGATGGTCGCCGGCGAACAGACCGCACTGGCCACCGGCGTCGTCCGGCACGTGGGGGAGCCGGTGGTGCTGGTGGTGGCCGGCAGCCGCGCGGAGGCCGAGGACGCGGCCGAGCTGGTCGTCGTCGACTACGAGGACCTGCCCGCCGTGCTCGACCCGGTCGCCGCCCTGGAACCGGGCAGCCCGCTGGTGCACGAGGACCTGCAGACCAACCTCTGCTTCGCCTCGCCGTTCGGCAGCGCGGACGTCGACGACGCGTTCGCCCGCGCCGACGCGGTCGTCGAGGTGGCCGTGCAGACCGGCCGGCACACCGCGGTGGCCCTCGAGACCCGCGGCGTGCTGGCGTCCTACGACCGCGACGAGCACACCCTGACGGTGCGCGTGTCGACGCAGGCGCCGCAGATGCTGCAGACCCTCTACGCCCGGCTGCTGGGCCTCCCGGAGAACGCCGTCCGCGTGGTGACCGAGCACGTCGGCGGCGCGTTCGGGATGAAGGCGTTCGTCTACCCCGACGAGATGGCGGTGGTGACCGCTGCGCTGCTGGTCGGCCGCCCGCTGAAGTGGACCCAGGACCGCTACGAGTCGCTGCAGTCCGACACGCAGGCCCGGGACGAGCGGGTCACGGCGGCACTGGCCGTGGCCGCCGACGGGCGGATCCTCGGGTTGCGCTCCGAGGTCGTCTCGGACGCCGGTGCCTACTCGATGTACCCGCGCGGCTGCGTCACCGAGGGGGTGCAGGTCGCGACGATCATGCCGGGGCCCTACCGGGTGCCGGCCTACGCCTCCTCGCTGCGCGTCGTGTTCACGAACAAGACCCCGCTCGCGGTGTACCGGGCCGTGGGTCACCCGCCGGCCATCCTGGTGATGGAGCAGCTGATGGACGAAGCAGCCCGGGAGCTGGGGCTGACGGCCGACGAGATCCGCCGGCGCAACCTGCTGGCACCTGCGGACCTGCCGTACACCTCGCCCACCGGCAACGTCTACGACTCCGGCTCGCACCTGGAGTCCCTGGAGCGGGCCGTCGCCCTGCTGGGGGACGACGTCGAGGAGCGGCGGCGCGACGCCGAGCGTCGCGGCTGCCTGCTCGGTGTGGGGTTCTCCTCGTTCGTGGAGCTGTCGGCTCCCGGGGCGATGTTCTACGGCGCGAAGGGGGCGCCGATCACCGCGCACGACCAGGTCGAGGTCACCGTCCAGCCCGACGGCTCGGTCACCGTCCTCCTGGGCACGCCGGGTCAGGGGCAGGGGCTGCACACCACCGCCGCGCAGGTGGTCGCCGACGCCCTGGGGGTCCGGCTGGACGACGTCCGGGTGGTCTCGGGCGACACCCGGGTGGTGCCGCACGGCAGCGGCGTGTGGGCCAGCCGGTCGGCGGTCGTCTCGGTCGGCGCGGCGCACGCGGCGGCGGCCGAGGTGCGCCGGCGGCTGCTCGTGCTCGCCGCGCACCTGTTCGAGGCCGATCCCGACGACGTGGAGCTCACCGACGGGGTCGTCGGCGTCCGCGGGGTGCCCTCCAGCCGGACCGACGTCGCGGAGATCGCCGCGGTCGCGTACTGGGGCACCCACCGGCTGCCGGCCGACGTCGAGGTCGGCCTCGGCGCGGTCGGCTCCTACTCCGGCCCGCCCTACACCTTCAACAACGGCACGCACGTGGCCGTCGTCGAGGTGGAGCGGGCGACCGGCCTGGTCCGCGTCGTCGACTACGCCGTCGTCGAGGACTGCGGCGTGCTGGTCAACCCCGACATCGTCGACGGCCAGATCCGCGGCGGCGTCGCGCAGGGGCTGGGCGGCGCGCTCCTGGAGCGCATCGTCCTCGACCCGATCGGCCAGCCGCAGACCTCCACGTTGCTGGACTACCTCGTCCCGACGGCGTTCGACGTGCCCGACATCCGCATCGAGCACATCGAGACCCCCGCGCCCACGACGACCCTGGGCACGAAGGGCGTGGGCGAGGCCGGCACCGCGGGGGCTCCCGCGGCCATCCACTGCGCGGTCAACGACGCCCTCGCCCGGGTGGGGGCACAGGTCTCCCGTCAGCCGATCCGCCCGGAGGACGTGCTGGCCGCACTGACGGCAGCGCACTGAACCGCCGCCCGGCGCTGCCCCCGGCTCGCCCCTGGGGGACGGCGTCGTCCCGGGACGACACCCCACCGGGTACGGCGGACGAGAGTGGTGCGTGGGTCGGTCCCGCCGGGCCACCCGCGACGTGGCCCCTGCGCCTCGGAGCGGTCGGGCCGTCCGCGACGACGGCCTGCCCGGTGGTCCACCGGGCGGCGTCGGAGGTCGGCGACAGGCGTGGTCCCGGCTGCCCCACGGGCGGTGCCGGCGGGGCTAGGGTCCGCCCATGCCCGACAGCGACGGCTCGTCGAACCCCACCGTCTACCGGGGCATGCCCGCCACGCTCTGGGCGCCGCCGCCGCCCCAGCTGATCCGGGGCGCGCGGATGCTCATCCTGGGGTACCAGGCCGACCCCGAGGCGCTGGCGGACGTCCTGCCCCCGGGCCTGCGGCCCCATCCGAACAACCTCGTGCAGATGAACATGTACGAGGTGACCGCCGACCAGACGAGCGGCTTCGGCGGGTTCTCGCTCACCTACCTGACGGTCGAGGTGGAGGGCCGCGACAGCTACGCGGCCGAGGGCACGGTCCCGATCCCAGGACGGTTCTTCGCCTACTACTGGAACAGCTCCCCGCGCGTGCTGGCCTATGCCCGAGAAGCCGCAGGCATCCCGGCCATGCACGGCATCCGGCGGCGCGAGCTCACCGGCGACAGCTTGACCTCGACCCTCCAGGTCGAGGGGCGTGACGTCATCACCGCACGGATGTCGGTCACCGAGAACCAGGTCGTCACCCTGGGCGGGCACCTCAACTACTACGCCCACCGGCAGATCCCTCGACCCGAGGGTGGTCGGGCGGCGATCAGCGAGCTGATCGAGCTCCCCCTGCCGTTCGTGATGGACGCCTACGAGGCGTCCGTGGAGGACATCTCGTTCGACTTCCCGGAAGGGCATCCGGCGGGGCGGCTCGCGCCGTGCACACCGCTGTCCGTCCCCTCGGTCCTCTGGGCCGACGTCACGTTCACCTACTCGATGGGCCGCGTCGTCAGGGACTACCTGCAGGACGGCTGACCGCGAGGGTGTCCGCGCTGCGCCGCGTGCCGGGCACCGGATCCCGGTGAGCCCGACTCCGGCACTGCTGGCGGCTCCGGCCGCGCAGGGACGGTGCAGAGCGCACCGCCCATGCCCCGGCGATCCGGGGTGAGGCGCTCGGGGTGTCCGGTCGTGTGCCGCGGACGTCGTGCTCCTTCCTCGCAATCGAAGCCGACGGGGTGGCGCCCCGGGTGGTTGACCCGCGTCGGGCGCGAGCCCACGATGACCAGGCTCGATCCGGTTCGGCCGACCTGCCGTGCACCGGTCCCCGACGACAGGGGAGATCATGGACGACGCCGGGACGATCGCGGTTCCCCACCTCGGCACCTCGACCATCGGCTACAGGTTCGGTGCGGCCTACGATGCCTCGCTCCCGACGCTGGTCATGGTCAACTCGTTCAGCACCTCCGCCGAGCTGTACCGACCCCAGTTCGCGGACGAGCAGCTCACCGCCACCGCCAACCTGCTCGCTCTGGAGCCGTACGGCCACGGCCGGACCCGCGCCTCGTACGAGCAGTTCACCTACTGGGACTCGGCCGTCGCCAACCTGCAGGTCCTCGAGTCGCTCGGCATCCCCGAGGCGTTCGTCCTGGGCACCTCCCAGGGCGGCTGGGTGGCGGCCCGCATGGCCATGCTCGCCCCCCGCGTCGTGAAGGGCGTCGTCGCACTCGGCACCTCGATGGACTCCGAGAGCCAGCGCAGCCGCGACCTGGGCTGCTGGGACGGGATCGGCTTCTGCACGCCCGCCATCGACGCACTCGCCGGGAGCGTCGGGGACGACTGGGTGATCCCCACCGAGCTCGTCGACGCGGTCCTCGACGAGGGCTTCGGCGAGGACGTGCCGCCCGAGGAGCGCAGGTTCTGGTACGCGACGCACCAGGCGAACTACGCCGGGGATGCGGGGCGTGCGCGTCTCCGGATCAGCACCATCAACCTGCGTGACCGCGACGGCCTGCACGCTCGGCTGGACAGCGTGCGGTGCCCGGTCCTGTGGATGCAGGGCACGGCAGATCCGGTCTACTCCGTCGCCAACGCCGAGGACGAGATCGGGCTCTTCCCCAACAGCCCCGGCGCCGAGCTCCGCGTCGTCGAAGGCGGCCGGCACTTCCTGAGTGCCACGCACCCCGACGAGGTCGGCAACGCGACCATCGAGTTCATCGACCGCTGGACGTAGCGGCGCCCGGGTGCGAGGTGCACCCATCCGCCACCCCACGTCGGCCGTACTCACACCTCGCTGCCCGATGCGCACCGGGCGCGGAGCGAGCGCTGCTGCCGGTCCCCAACCCACGGCACGGTGGCCGGCGGCTGGAGCACGACCGCCGGCTGATCCCGAGCACGACCCGCCACGTGCCCCGGGAGGCCCGACGACGAGTGGTCGCCGGATCACCCACCACCCTCGCGGGCGCGGGCCGGGGGCCGCTCCACGGTGCCGCGCCGGACCAGGCTGGTGGCGAAGATCTGCTCGCGACCGGCGCCGATGTCGTCGGGGTGCTCGATGCGCTCGGCCAGCATCCGGGCCGCCGCGCGGGCCATGTCGCCGATCGGCTGCCGCAGGGTGCTCAGCTGGAAGACCTCCCACGCGGCCATGGGGATGTCGTCGAAGCCGAGGATCGAGACGTCCTGGGGCACCCGCACGCCGAGGGAGAGCGCCGCGTCCAGGGCGCCGAAGGCCACCACGTCGTTGGCGCAGACGATCGCCGTCGGCGGGTCGGGCAGCCGCAGCAGGTCGCGGGTGTGCTGGTAGCCGCTCTGGTGGGAGAACGTGCCCTCACGCACGAGAGCCGGGTTCAGGTGCAGCCCCGCGTCGGCGAGCGCCTCGGCCAGGCCGGCCCGGCGGTCCCGGCTCGTCGAGGTGTTCGCCGGCCCGCAGATCGTCGCGATCCGGCGGTGGCCCAGCTCGATCAGGTGCCGGCCGCCGATGATCGCGCCGCCGTGGTTGTCGCTGACCACCCGGTCGACGTCGAGGCCGTCGATGTACCGGTTGAGCAGCACCATCGGCAGCCCCCGGCGCTGCAGCTCCACGGCGAACCGGGACCCGAGGGTGGCGGTGGTGACGAGGACGCCGTCGATCGAGCGGTCCAGCAACCGCTGCAACGTCTCCTGGCCGGTGGGGATGTCGGTCCGCTCGGTGAGGAGGACGACGCGGTAGCCCATCAGCTGGAGCTCGTCGTAGACCGGGGTGAGCAGCGCCGGGAAGAAGGGGTTGGTCAGGTCGGAGACGATCACCGCGACGGTGCGGGTGGACCGGGAGACCAGGCCGGCGGCGAGCGAGTTCGGCACGTACCCCAGCCGCCGGGCCGCCTGGTCCACCCGGCGGCGCGTCTCCTCCCGGACCCGCGGGTCCCCGCGCAGCGCCCGGGAGACGGTGGACTGCGAGACCCCCGCCGCCCGGGCGACCGTCCAGCTCGTCGGGGGTTGGTCGGGCGTTCCACGCCCCCGGGGCCCGGCACCGGGCTGCGGGGAGGACGGCCGCGCCACCGGCCCGGCCGCCACGGTGTCCTCGGCCGCCACGGTGTCCTCGGGCGGCTGCAGCGCCGAGGGCTCCGCGGTCACCGACCGACTCCGTCGGGACGGCGTGTGCGCGGGACGGAGCCGGTGCGGGCGCTGGCCATGGTCTTCCCCCTCGAGTGGTGCACGGTGGCTCGCGACGCGGGGAGCCGGCCGGGCCCCGCCGGAGCAGGATCGGCCGGCTCCGGGCCGGGACCGGATGGACGCCGCCTCAGACGGCCGAGGCGACCTGCGGGGTCATCGCCTTCATCTTCTCCAGCCGCGCGAGCACCTCGGCCTGGAGGGTGGCCACGGCCGGGTCGGACTGCCGGCGCGGGCGCGGCAGGTCGATGGTGATGTCCTCGTAGATCCGCCCGCCGGGCTGCAGCACGATGATCCGGTCGGACAGCTCCACCGCCTCGACCACGTCGTGGGTCACGAAGACCACGGTCTTCTTCGACTGGGCCCAGATGTCCTGCAGCTGGGCGCGCAGGCCCCGGGCGGTGATCGCGTCGAGGTGGCTGAACGGCTCGTCCATGATCAGCAGGTCCGGCTCCACCGCGAAGGCCCGCGCGATGCCCACGCGCTGCTGCATGCCGCCGGAGAGCTGACCCGGGTAGAAGTCGCCGTGCTTGCCCAGGCCCACCATCTCCAGGTACTTGGCGACCCGCTGCCGGGTCACCTCGTCGTCCTTGTCCTGCACGTACATCATGTTCCGCCGCACCGAGCGCCACGGGAGCAGGCGCGGGTCCTGGAACACGTACCCGAGGCGTGCCGGCCGACCCTCGTCGCTGGTGACGGCGATGTCCCCGGACGTGTGGGTCTCGACGCCGGAGATGATGTTGAGCAGCGTGCTCTTGCCGCAGCCGGACGGGCCGACGATCGAGACGAAGGTCTGACCGCGGACGTCGAAGGAGATGTGGTCGAGGACGCGGTTGCTGCGCGCGGTGCCCGCGCCGAAGGTCTTGCAGAGGTCGTTCACCGTCAGGACGGCCATGTCACTTGCCTCTCGGGATGTGGGGTCTGCGGTGGGGAGGGGACGGCGCCGCGTCGGGACGGCGCCGCCCCCGTGGGCCCGTCGTCAGTGGGCGGCGTCCCGCCAGCGGAAGGCGCGCCTCGACAGCCGCTCGAGGATGAGCTGGTCGAGGATGATGATCACGCCGACGAAGAGGACCACCCAGGCGGCGAAGCCGGCGAACTGGTTGGCGTCGTACCAGTACCGGGCGCGGTAACCGGCGCCGCCCGAGCCGCCGAACCACTCGGCCAGGAGCACACCGTTCCAGCCCATGATCACCGCGAACCGGAGCCCGGCCACGATGTAGCCGGTGACGGCCGGGAGGACGAGGTCCCGGACCCGCCGGCCGAGCGGCACACCGTAGGAGGACGACATGTCCCGCAGGTCGCGGGAGACCCCCTGCACGCCTTGGGCCACGTTGACGATCACGAAGGGCACCGCGGTCAGGAACGTGGTGACGATCGGGCTCATGTGACCGAACCCGAACCACATGACGGTCAGGAAGGCCCACATGATGGCCGGGATGGAGAGGGCCACCAGGACGGGGCTCTCGAGGAACGAGCGGGCCATGGGGGACAGACCCACGAGGACGCCGACCACGATGCCGACGACCACGGACAGGGCCACGCCGATCCCGAACCGGTAGAAGGTGTCGGCGAAGTTGCCGAACACCTCGCCCCGGCGGAACTCCTCGGCCAGCGACGCGACGACCGACGGTGGCCCGGGGATCCGCTCGAACAGCCCGGCCAGCGCGACCCACAGGAGGAACGCGGTCAGGTAGAAGGTGGCGCGGGCCGCCCGGTCGCTGGTCAGCCGCCGCTGCCACGCCGGCTGGGACCGGGAGATCTCCTCCGCCGACTTGCGACGGGTCAGCGTCTCTGTCACTTGCCGGCCCTCTCTTCCGGGCGCCAGGCGAGCACCCGCTGCTCCAGCTTGCGGAGCAGCAGTCGCTCGATCAGCAGCATGAACACGATGAACAGGGCCATCCAGGCGATGACGCCGGTGATGTCGAACAGCTGGTACTCGGTGCGGATCTGGAAGCCGACGCCGTTCGTCCCCCCGAAGACCTCGGTGAGTGCCTCGACCTTCCACGCGACCGCGAAGGACATGCGGACCGCCGCGAAGAGGTAGGGGACGATCGTCGGGAGGAAGACCTCCCGACGGATCAACTGGGGGCTGCGGCCGAACGCCTGGCTCATCCTCACCAGGTTCTGGTCGACCCCCCGGATGCCCTCCGCCACGTTGAGCGCGACGTAGGGCGTCGACACCAGGGCCACGGCGAGCACCGGGCCCAGGTTCGAGAGGCCGAAGATGATCAGCGACAGGACGGCGTAGGTGAGCGCCGGGATGGTGCCCGCGACGGTCACGCCGTCCAGGAAGAAGGCGCGCCAGTAGTTGTAGCGCCCCATCAGGTAGCCGACCGGGGCCCCGATCAGGACGGCGACCCCGAAACCGGCGAACGTCTTCAGCACGCTGGCGAGGAAGTCCGAGACCAGCGCGCCGCTGGCCACGATCTCCCACATCTCCACGCTCACCTCGAGCGGGTTCGGCAGGGTGCCGAAGGGCAGGTAGTACGCCGCCACCTGCCAGATCCCCAGCATCGCGGCCCAGCCGGCCACGAGGAGGGCGAGGTGCCTGCGCTTGTTGCGCGCAGCCGCGCGGCGAGCCTGCTCCTCGCCCTCCAGCCAGGTGACCGCGGGCGTCGTCGGGGGCTCCGTGATCACGGTGTTGGACATGCTTCTCCCTCGTCGGGTCCCGACGCGGTCAGGGCTGCTGGAGGTCGGTGGTGAAGTTCGGGTTCTCGACGTCCTCCTCGATGAAGCCGGTCTCCCGCATCAGGTCGAAGACCTCCGTCTCGCCGTCAGCCCAGGTCTGGTCGATGTAGGCGGTGTCGACGAACCAGTCGAACTTGTTCTCCAGCCAGTCCTGCAGGAAGGCCATCTCCTCCGGGGTGCGGACGGCGAAGTCCTCCGGGTAGGCCGCGATGATCTCGTCGCGGTGCTGCTGCCACTCCTGGATCCCGCGGTCCCAGAGCTCGATCAGGAACGCCGCCTCCTCCGGGTTCTTCTCCACCCAGGCCTCGCGGGCGACGAAGACGTTGGTCTGCGGGTGGGTGAGGACGCTGGGGTCGCTGCTGTAGTTCTCGGCCCAGAACTGGGCGGCCGCCTTGCCGTCGTACAGCGGCTTGATCTGGTTGGTCGACAGCTCGGGGATCGCGAAGTCGGGCAGGCAGAGGCAGGCGTCGGCGTCACCGCGCGCCACCAGGCTGGACAGGTTCTGGATGTCGGTGACGACCAGCTCGAAGTCACCGCCGCCGGCCCGCAGGTCGAGGTCGCACTGCTGCTTGGCGTACATGCCCCAGATCAGCGTGATGCTGACGTTGGTGAACGTCGCGATCCGCTGGCCCTTCAGGTCGCAGATGGACTGGGCGGGGTTGTCGGCGCCGACCGCCACGATGCTGCGGTCGGTGTTGTACTTGCCGAAGACGGTGGCCGGCTCGCCGGTCGCCTCCTCCAGGTCCGGGACCTCGTAGCTGGCCGCCGAGATGACGTCGGCGTGGCCTCCGGCGTAGACGCCGAACTCGTCCCACGACGAGGAGGTCAGGATCTGGATGCCCGAGGCCTCCTCCATCTCCTGCTTGATGCCCTGGTCCTCGAGCCACTTCCAGACCGGGTCCGGCGCCATCACCATGTTCACGGCGCCGTTGGCGTCCTGGGCCTCGCCGGCGGCCTGACCCGACCCGCCGCCGGAGGCGCAGGCCGTGGCGGTGACCGCCAGTGCCGCCACGCCGGCCACCAGCCGGAGCCTGCCGCCCCAGGTACCGCCTGCTGTGTGCCCCATGGGTTCCTGCCTTCTCTCGGGGACGCCCCTGCGTCCGCATGGGTGACGCGTTGTGGTGCCTGCCGGCTGGGCTGCGCCGGCCGGTCGAACTCAGCGCCCGGGCACCGCGTCCGGACGGGGGAGCGAACCGGAGCTGTGACCGAGACCACGTATACGGGCCGGAACTGTGCACGGACCGGCATGCATACGTCAAGCAGTCCTGCCTCGCGGTCCCCCTGAGGCGTTCCTGCGGTCTCCGCCGCAGTACCGGCCGTGCCGGCGTGCGCGCCGGGTCCGCGACCCGCTGAGCTGCCGATTCATGCGGCCGCATGGTCGGCCGGAGGCCCCGGTGACGACCTGCGCCCCGGCCCGGTCTTGACATGACTAGGTATGCACAACACGATGCAGGCCCCGACGTGACCTGGAGCACAGCGATGATCAGGCAGTTGAAGAAGGCGTCGTCTCCCGACGCCCCGCGGCAGGGGTCACCCGAGGTGGCCGAGGTGGTGGCCGGTGTGATCGCCGACGTCCGCAGCCGCGGCGACGAGGCCGTCCGGCAGTACTCGGAGAAGTTCGACAGCTGGTCGCCGGAGAGCTTCCGCCTGGGCCCGGAGGAGATCGAGCGCATCGTCGCCGCGGTCCCGGCCCAGGTGGTCGAGGACATCCGGACGGTGCAGGCCAACGTCCGCTCGTTCGCCGAGCGCCAGCTCGGGTCGATGGTCGAGTTCGAGGTGGAGACCCGGCCCGGGGTCTTCCTGGGGCAGAAGCACCTGCCGATCGCGGCGACCGGCGCCTACGTCCCGGGTGGGCGCTATCCGCTCACGGCCTCGGCGCACATGACCGTGGTGACCGCGAAGGTGGCCGGGGTGCAGCGGGTGACCGCGTGCACGCCGCCCATCCGCGGCCAGGTCCCCGCCGCCACGGTCGCCGCCATGCACCTGGCCGGTGCGGACGAGGTCCTCCTGCTGGGCGGGGTCCAGGCCGTGGCCGCGATGGCCGTCGGCACCGAGACCATCGGCAAGGTGGACCTGCTGGCCGGGCCCGGCAACGCCTACGTCGCCGAGGCCAAGCGCCAGCTGTTCGGCGAGGTGGGCATCGACCTGTTCGCCGGCCCCACCGAGATCCTCGTCGTCGCCGACGACAGCGCCGACCCGTTCGTCGTCGCCGTCGACCTGCTCAGCCAGGCCGAGCACGGACCGGACTCACCGGCGGTGCTCATCACCACCTCCGAGGACCTCGCCCGCGCCGCGGTGGCGCACGTCGACCGGTTGCTCCCCGAGATGCCGACCAACGACATGGCCGGGCCCGCCTGGCGCGACCACGGCCAGGTGATCGTGGTCGACGACCTGGACGAGGCCTACCGGCTGGCCGACGAGTTCGCCAGCGAGCACGTGCAGATCCTCACCGAGGAACCGCGCCGGGCGCTGGAGCAGATGCGCAACTACGGCGCGCTGTTCCTGGGCGAGGGCACCTGCGTCTCCTACGGCGACAAGGTCATCGGCACCAACCACGTCCTCCCCACGCGGGGTGCCGCGCGCTACACCGGTGGCCTGTGGGTGGGGAAGTACCTGAGAACGGTGACGTACCAGGAGGTCACCGACCGGGCGGCCAGCGCCGCCCTCGGCGAGCTGTGCGGCCGTGCGTCGCGGGTGGAGCTGTTCGAGGGGCACGCCCGCTCCGGCGACGTCCGGGCCGCCAAGTACGCCGGGGCCGACCTGCCGTGGGCCCCCGAGGTGTACGCCTCCACCCCCTGACCGACCGCTCGACCCCACCCCACCGAGAGGACCCCATGCCCGGCCGCACCGTGGACATCCACGCCCACGTCTTCACCCCCGCCTGCCAGGAACTCGTGCAGGGGCTCATGGAGCCGCAGTACGAGCCGTTCAGCTACTGGGCGGGCAGGGAGACCAACGAGTACCAGCCCAAGCACACCGCCGAGATCATGCCCAAGCTCACCGACGTCGACGTGCGCCTGGCCGACATGGACGCCATGGGCATCGACGTGCAGGCGATCTCGGTGGCCCCGCCGCAGTACTACTACTGGACCGACGTCGAGCTCGGCCGGACGCTCGCGCGGATGCAGAACGAGAACCTGGCCTCGATCGTCCACGGCCACCCCGACCGCTTCGTCGGACTGGCCACCGTTCCGCTGCAGGACGTCTCGTCCGCGGTCAAGGAGCTGGAGCACTGCGTCCGCGAGCTGGACTTCCGCGGCGTCGAGATCAACACCAACGTCTTCGGGCTCGACCTCGACGACCCGCGGTTCCGGCCGTTCTTCGCCAAGGCCGAGGAGCTCGACGTCGTCGTCATGCTCCACCCCAACGGCTTCACCCACGGCGAGCGGCTGCAGAAGTACTACATGACCAACGTGATCGGGAACCCGCTGGACACCACGGTCGCGATCAACCGCATCATCCACGGCGGCGTCCTCGAGGAGCACCCCGCGCTCAAGCTCTGCCTGGTCCACGGGGGCGGGTTCCTGCCGTTCTACTCCTCCCGCATCGACCACTCCTACGAGCTGCGCCCCGAGGGCCGCCACCACATCACCCGGCCGCCGAGCAGCTACCTCAAGCAGGTCTACGTCGACTGCCTGGTCTTCGACTCCGTCCACCTGGAGTTCCTCCTCCAGCAGATGGGGCCCGACCACGTCGTCATCGGCACCGACTACCCGTTCGACATGGGGCACTACGACCCGCTCGGCCAGATCGACGGCGTCCGCGGCCTGAGCGACGACGACAAGGACCTCATCCGCAGTGCGACCGCCGCCAAGCTGCTCAAGCTGGAGGGCTGAGTGCCCGCCCGAGCAGCCGCACCCCGCGCCCGGGGGAGGCGGACGCCGTGGACGTAGCCGTGGTCGGGCTCGGCTGGTGGGGGCAGAAGGTCCTCGACGAGCTCGCCGGCAGCACGCGGGTGCGGCCGGTGCTCGCCGTCGACCCCGAGCCGGCCGGGCGGGAGCGCGGGGAGGCCCGGGGACTGCGGACGACGGCCGACTTGCAGGAGGCGCTGGCCGCCCCCGCGATCGACGCCGTCGTCCTCTGCTCCCCGCACCGGTTCCACTCCGCGCAGATCGTGGCGGCCGCCGAGGCGGGCAAGCACGTCTTCTGCGAGAAGCCGTTCAGCACCACCGTGGCCGACGCCGACGTGGCCCTGGCGGCCGTGGCGGCGGCGGGTGTGCAGCTGGGCATCGGGCACGAACGGCGCTTCGAGCCGCCGGTGGTGGACCTGCAGGAGCGGTGCCGCTCGGGCGACCTGGGCACACCGCTGGTGTTCGAGGGGAACTTCAGCCAGGACAAGTTCCTGGCGCTGCCCCCGGACAACTGGCGGCTGTCGAGCGTGGAGGCCCCCGTCGGCCCGCTGTCGGCGACCGGGATCCACCTGGTGGACCTCGCCGTGAGCGTGCTCGGGAACCCGGTCGAGGTGTGGGCGCGGCTGGCCACCCGCGCCACGTCGTTCGGCAACGGCGACACCCTCTCGGTCACCCTCGGCTTCGAGAGCGGGGGGACGGCGACCATCACCGCCATCCTCACCACACCGTTCATCGGCCGGATGTGCGTGCTCGGGTCCGAGGGCTGGATGGAGATCAGGGACCGCGCGCACCCCGAGGCGCCGGCCGGCTGGGACGTCACGACCCGTCACCGGGACGGCGAGCCGAGCACGCGCTTCGTCCCACCCACCCCCGCCGTCCGGGACAACCTCGAACGCTTCGCCGACGCCGTCGAGGGCCGGGCCGACTACCCCGTCACGCCGGCCGACGTGCGCGCCACCGTGCGGGCGTTCGAGGCCATCACGCGGTCCGCGCTCAGCGGGCGGGTGGAACCCGTGACCTGAGAGAGGACCCCCTCGCTCCCACCGTGGACGGACCCCGTCCTCCCACCCTTCGTGGAAGGACCCCGGGCGGGGCCACGGCGGGGCCCTGCGAGGGGTCGCCCGTACCTGCACCACCCCACCCGATTCCAGTGCCGAGGAGAGCGCATGCAGATCATCGACCTGTCCCAGGACATCTACGAGGGGATGAAGGTCTACCCCGGTCACCTCAAGACCGTGCAGTTCGAGCACGCCACCCACGAGGAGACCGCTCCTCGCTTCGAGGGCGGTTTCTCGTTCCAGACGACCGGCTTCATCCTGAACGACAACGGCCCCACCCACGTCGACTCCTTCTCCCACCTCGACCCGGCGCCGGGCGCGGAGACCATCGACCAGATGTCGCTGGACCTCTTCTACGGCCCTGCCGTGTGCCTCGACGTGACGGGCTTCCAGCCGCAGACCGACATCACCGCCGAGGACCTCGACCGGATCGAGTCGGAGTCACCGGTCGAGGTGCAGCGCGGGGACATCGTGCTGTTCCACACCGCGACGTGGAACCGGTACGTCGGGGACAAGCGCTACCTCACCGACTTCCCGGGCCTCGGGGAGTCGGCGGCGGAGTGGATCGTGCAGCGCGGGGTGAAGACGTTCGGGGTGGACAGCCCGACGCCGGACAACCCCGCCAGCAAGACCTACCCCGTGCACATGATGTGCCGCCGGGAGCACATCACCCACTACGAGAACCTGGCCAACCTCGACCAGGTGGTGAACCGCCGGTTCACCTTCGTCGGGTTCCCGCTCAAGGTCCGCGGCGCCCACGGCGGGCCCACCCGCGCGGTGGCACTCGTCGAGTGACCGACCCGGGGGTGGTGCAGCCGTCCTCCTCCCGGCCCGCGCCCCCCGGGGGTGCCGCGGCACAGCCGGAGCCGGACGCCCCGCGGGCGGCCCGCGGGGCGTCCGGCCCGGTCGTCGCCGTGCTCGGGACGGGCGGGATGGGTGCCGGGATGGCCCGGTCGCTCGTCCGTGCGGGTCTCCCGGTCCGGCTGTGGAACCGGGACCCGGCCAAGGCGCGGGCGCTGAGCGGCCCGGGAGCCGTGGTCTGCGACTCGCCGGCCGAGGCCGTCGCCGGTGCCGACGTCGTCCTGACGATGCTCTTCGACGCCGGTGCGGTCGAGGAGGTGGTGCGCCGGGCCGCTCCGGCCCCCGGCACGCTCTGGCTCCAGTGCTCGACGGTCGGCCTGGAGGACGTCGACCGGCTGGCCGACCTCGCCCGCGAGCTCGGCCTGCTCCTCGTGGACTGTCCGGTGCAGGGCACGCGCAAGCCCGCGGAGGAGGGGCAGCTGGTGCTGCTCGCCTCCGGGCCGGACGACGCCCGGGCGGGGCTGGCGCCGGTGTTCGAGGCGCTGGGCCGCACGACGCTCTGGCTGGGGGAGGCGGGGGCCGGGACCCGGCTGAAGCTCGTCTGCAACGCCTGGGTCCTGACGCTGGTCGCGGGCACCGCCCAGTCGGTGGCGCTGGCCCGCGGGCTGGGGCTGGACCCGCAGGACTTCTTCCGGGTGCTCGACGGCGGCCACCTCGACGTCCCGTTCGCCCGGGTCAAGGGCGCCGCGATGATCGCCGGGCAGTACCCGGTCGGCTTCGCCCTGACGGGGGCGCTCAAGGACAGCGGGCTGATCCTGGACGCCCTGCGCACGGCCGGGGTGTCCGGCGGGTTCGCCGACGCCGTCCGGGAGGCGCTGGAGGCGGCGGTCGGCCGGGTCCCGGACCCGGCGGCGGTCGACATGGCCGCTCTCGTGGAGGGGATGGCTGCCGGCCCCGGCTGACCCGACCGGGTCAGCCGGGGTGGTGCCGGGCCCGGTGCGCGGCCAGGACGTCGAGGCCGAAGTCGCCCTGCGGGTCGCGCCAGACCGAGTGCGCGTGGTTGGCGTCCCGGGCGGTGTTGTCCCACTCGACCAGCAGCCGGGGTGCCTGCAGCCGGTAGTAGTGCGGCTGCCCGGGCTCGGTGGAGCCCGCCCACGCGAGGTGCACCGCGTCCAGGTCGACCTCCGGGGCCAGCCCGGCCGGCACCCGCCCGACGTACGCGCTCAGCAGGGTCTGCAGCAGCGCCCGCTGCTCGCGGTCCAGTTCGGTGGCCGGGACGCCCCGCGGCTCGGCGGTCAACGCCAGGCGGTCGTGGTCGGCCTGCCCGTAGCCGCTGCCCGCCTCCGCGCTCTCGGTCATCCGGGCCACCCGGTCGACGAGGTGCGGCTCGGTGAAGCGCTGCCGCCAGATGTCGGGCATCTGCAGCATCCGGTCGCCGGAGGCCACCCGGGAGCGGTTGCCGCCGACGATGTCGGACGGAGCCCGGTCCAGCAGCACGGCCGCGGCGCGGAGGTCGGCCGGGAGCGAGCGGACCAGGTCCCGTGCCAGGTCCTCGGTGGTGCCCAGCGGCCGCAGGTCGGCTCCGCCGAGCAGCGGCGCCGACGCCGGGTCGGCACCGATGAAGCAGGGCGTGACCGAGCGGACGCGCCCGTCGACGACCAGGTTGTTCAGCGACACGTGGTGCCCGCCGAACCGCCAGCCCCACGGCCGCGCGTCGCCGGGGGTGCCGAAGACGCGGAGGTAGTACAGGCCCGGGTCGCGACCGCGCTCGCGGCCCCAGTCGACCGACCAGCCCTCCAGGTGGTCGAGCACGTTCTCCCAGCCCATGACCGTGGACACCGTGACGTAGCCGGCGGTGGACAGCCCGCTGCCCACCAGCTGCATCGCCAGCGACTGCTGGGCCGGGCGCTGCTGCCCGAGGGGCAGGCCGCCGTGGTCGGTAGGGGTGTAGAACCAGCGCAGCCGCTCGGCCTCGGCCTCCTCGTCGTCGGGACCGGGCCAGGAGGCGAGCTCGCGCTGATCGGGGTCGAGCGCTTCGAGCCAGGCCTCGGCCGCGGCGGCCATGGCCTCGGCCACCTCGCGGGCCGCCGTCCCCGCAGCCGGGTCGCCGGTCGTCGTCATGATCCGAGACCGTAGGACCTGCCCGGGCTCCGTGGTTTACTCGACGCGATGTCCCGCACCGGCTCGATCACCATCGCCTAGCGCGCAGTCACCTCCCCGACTGCGCGCAGACCTCCCGTACCCGGGGGGTCTTTTTCGTGTTCGGGCCCTTGCCGACCAGCCCCCGGGAGACCCCGATGCCCCTCGACCCCGCCACGGACTTCCACGTCTTCGACACCACCCTGCGCGACGGCGCGCAGCGGGAGGGCGTGAGCTACTCCGTCGCCGACAAGCTGGCCGTCGCCCGGCTGCTCGACGAGATCGGCGTCGGCTTCATCGAGGGCGGCTGGCCGGGAGCGCTGCCCAAGGACACCGAGTTCTTCGCCCGCGCCCGCACCGAGCTCAAGCTGCGGCACGCGCAGCTGGTGGCGTTCGGGTCCACCCGCAAGGCCGGCGTCCGCGTCGAGGACGACGCCCAGGTGCGCGCGCTGCTCGACGCCGGGACGCCGGTGGTCTGCCTGGTCGCGAAGTCCGACGTCCGGCACGTGCGCGAGGCGCTGCGGACGACGCTCGAGGAGAACCTCGCGATGGTGCGCGACACCGTCGCCTTCCTGGTGGGGCACGGCAGGCGGGTGTTCGTCGACTGCGAGCACTTCTTCGACGGGTACGCCGCCGACCCCGACTACGGCGTCGAGGTGCTGCGGGCGGCGTTCGCCGCCGGCGCCGAGGTCGGCGTCCTGTGCGACACCAACGGCGGGATGCTGCCGATGGGCGTGGGCAGGGTCGTGGCCGACGTCCGCGCGCGCGTCGAGGGCCGCCTGGGCATCCACTGCCAGGACGACACCGGCTGCGCCGTCGCCAACTCCCTGGCCGCGGTCGAGGCCGGGGTCACCCACGTGCAGGGGACGGCGAACGGCTACGGCGAGCGCGCCGGCAACGCCGACACCTTCGTGCTGATCGCCAACCTGGTCACCAAGATGGGCCTGCCGGTCGTCCCCGAGGGCTGCCTGACCGAGCTGCAGCGGGTCAGCCACGCCATCGCCGAGCTGGCCAACATCGCCCCGAACGAGCACCAGCCCTACGTCGGCGCCTCGGCGTTCGCGCACAAGGCCGGCCTGCACGCCAGTGCCATCAAGATCAGCCCCGAGCTGTACAACCACCTCGACCCCGAGGTCGTCGGCAACGACATGCGCATCCTGGTCACCGAGATGGCCGGCCGGGCGTCGGTGGAGCTCAAGGGCCGCGAGCTCGGCGTCGACCTCGACGGGCACGCCGACGTCATCGGCCGGGTCGTCGACCGGGTCAAGGTGCTCGAGGCCGACGGCTGGTCGTTCGAGGCCGCGGACGCCTCCTTCGAGCTCCTGCTGCGGGCGGAGCTGCCCGACGCCTCGCCGCCGCTGTTCGAGCTGGAGAGCTACCGGACCTCGGTCGAGCACTGGGGCAACGGCGTCGTGGTCAGCGAGGCCACCGTCAAGGTGCACGTCGACGGCGAGCGGATCATCAGCACCGGTGAGGGCAACGGCCCGGTCAACGCCCTGGACAACGCGCTGCGGCAGGCGCTGGTCAGCCGGTACCCCCAGCTGGCCGACGTCTCGCTGGCCGACTACAAGGTCCGCATCCTGGGCTGGAAGGGCGGCTCCGGCGCCACCACCCGGGTGCTCATCGACAGCACCGACGGGGTGGGGGAGTGGACCACCGTCGGCGTCCACGACAACATCGTCGAGGCCTCCTGGCACGCCCTGGTCGACGCCCTCACCTACGCCGTCCGTTCTCGCTGACCGATGTGCGTCTGCGGCGCGTCCCCGGCGGGGAACGCGCCGCAGACGCACAGCACCCGGTCAGCAACCGGCGTACTCGTCCAGGCGCCACCACATGGCCAGCGCCATGGCGGGCAGCATCAGCACGTGTCCCGCGGTGAACAGGAACGAGCCGGACACCGCGCCCGCCCAGTACGGCACGAGCAGGACGGCGAAGGGCACGTACATCGCCGCGGACATCTCGGCGATGGCCGGCCAGGAGTGGCCGCGGAACCGCATCCAGGCGGCCATCGCGACGGCCATGTTGGTGGCCATGACCAGGGCGTGCACGTCGACCCGGTCGTCCAGGCCCGGCCAGACGAGGGCCTCGAGCGGGCCCAGGGCCACCATCCCGACCACCATCGCCACGACCATCTCGAGGTAGTGGCGGACGAGGTGCCAGGTGCGCCGGCCGCGAGTGCGGGTGTGCTGCGTCGTCGTCATGCCGGGAAGCGTCCGGCGTGCCGCCGTCCCTGCCAGGTGCCGGAGGTCACGGTCGCCGGTCACGTCCCGGCATGACCGTCAGAGCAGGTCGAGGGCCCGGGCGCGCAGCGCCGCCTGGGTGCGGTCCCGGGCGCCGAGCTTGCCCAGCACGTTGGTCACGTGGTTCTTGACCGTGCCCTCGGCCAGGAACAGCGCCGTCGCGATCTCCCGGTTGCTGCGCCCGTCGGCCACCAGCCGGAGGACCTCCAGCTCGCGGTCGGACAGCGGCACCACCAGCGGCTGCGGCCGGGACCGCGGGGCGTCGTCCAGCTGGGCGAAGCGGGCCACCACCTTGGCCGCCACCGACGGCTGGAGCACCGACTCCCCGCGGGCGGCGGAGAGCACCGCCTCGACCAGGCGGTCGGAGGACACGTCCTTGAGCAGGTAGCCCAGCGCGCCGGCCCGCAGCGCGGCGAAGACGTCCTCGTCGTCGTCGAAGGTCGTCAGCGCCAGCACCCGCACGCCCGGTTGCTCGACCCTGAGCCGCCGGGTCGCGGCGATCCCGTCGAGCACCGGCATGTGCAGGTCCATGAGGACGACGTCGGGCTGCAGCGTGGCCGCCCGCTCCAGCGCCTGGTGCCCGTCCCCGGCCTCGCCGACCACCTCGACCTCCGGCCGGGCGCCCAGGAGGGTCGCCAGTGCCTCCCGGAACAGCGCCTGGTCGTCGACCACCAGCACGCGGACGGCGCTCACCCGGGCACCTCGACCAGCAGCTCGGTGCCCCCGCCCGGGACCGACGCCACGCTCAGGTGCCCGCCGGCGCGCGCCGCCCGCTCCCGCAGTCCGACCAGCCCGAAGGCGGGCACGTGCTCCCCGTGCTCGCCGGCTGGCAGGCCGCAGCCGTCGTCCCGCACCGCCAGGCGCACCGTCCCGTCCTCGCCGTAGGTCAGGGTCACCCGCGCGGAGGTCGCCGCCGCGTGCTTGCCGACGTTGGTCAGCCCCTCCTGCGCGGACCGGAAGAGCGACTCCTCGGCCTCGGCGGGCAACTGCCGCTCGGTCCCGACGACCTCGAACGTGGCGGGGAGGCCGGCTGCGGAGACCTCCGCGGTCAGGGCCGCCAGTGCGGCGCCCAGCGGCGGCGACGTCCGGGGCTCGCGCAGCGTGGCCACCGACCGGCGGACCTCGGCCAGCGCCTCGCTGGCCTGCTGCTGCGCCTTGGCCAGGACGGCGTCGGCGCGGTCCGGGTCCGTCGACAGCACGGCGCGAGCGGCCTGCACCTGCATCTGGACGACCGTCAGGTGGTGCCCGAGGCCGTCGTGGATGTCGCGCGCCAGCCGGTTGCGCTCCCGCGTGGTCGCGAGCTCCTCGGCCTGTGCGGCGTACCCGCGCAGCAGGTCGTTGGCCTCGGCCAGCTCGACGCGTGCCCGCTGCTCGCGCTGGAGCAGCGCGGTGACGACCGCGGTGAAGACCGCGGCGCCCAGCAGCCCCAGGCCGTTGCGGGCGAAGTCGGCCCACCCCATGCCCAGGTGCACCAGCGGGACCATCGCGGTGACCACGGCGGCGGCGGGCAGCGGCAGGAGCAGCACGCTCTGGCTGACCAGCACGAGCAGCAGGAGCGTCGCCCCGACACCGGCGTGCGCCGCACCGAACAGCAGCACGCCGAGCGGTAGCTGGAGACAGACGTGGCCTGCCGTCAGCCAGTACCGGCGCGGCACCGGCTGGCGGGCCAGCCACGGGAGCGCGGCGAGGGCGTGCGCGGCGTACGTCCCCCCGAGCGCGACGGCGAGCAGCGGGTGCGGGTCGTCGGTCGCCTCGACGACGACCGTCAGCAGCGCGAGGCACGTCAGCACCGCGAGGGCGCGGGTCACGGCGTCACTGTGGCAGCTCCTGCACCGGTTGCGCGGGCGACGACGCCCCGCGCGGCGCTCAGTTCCTGGGCTTGACCTCGCCCATCGGGCCGAAGCCGCTGACCTCCGGGGCGTCGATGTAGATGATCTGCGGCTGCTCGGCGACCAGGTCCGACATCCAGTCGAAGGCGGCCTTGGCGTGCGGGGTGGCCACGTGCGAGGCGCCGGCCTCGGAGTCCCGGAACCCCTCGATGCAGACGAAGGTGTTCGGGTCCTCGACGCTGCGGGACCACTCGAAGAACAGGCTGCCCTCCTCGGCGTTCACCGCCCGGGCGTACTCGTCGGCGTGGGTCCGGAACTCGTCGATGCGGTCGGGCCGGACGGGCATCTTGATGACGATCAGGATCACGAGGTCCTCCTTGGTCGGGTCGAGTGGGCCCCGGAGGGCTCCGCGAGGTCCCCTTCCGGGTCCCGCCCCGAGCGTGCGGGGGTGGGGGGAAGGGGGTTCCTTCCGGGCTCCTGGTCGGGGAGTCGTCCGGTGGGACGACAGTGTCACAGTGGGTCCTCGTCCACAGCGGGTCCTCGTTCACAGCGGGTCGAGGCGACGGCGCAGGAGGCAGAACTCGTTGCCCTCCGGATCGGCCAGCACGTACCAGTCCTCCGCGCCGGACTGGCCGACGTCCGCGCGGGTGGCTCCCAGGGCGAGCAGTCGTGCCAGCTCGGCGTCCTGGTCGCGGTCGGTGGGGTTGAGGTCGATGTGCAGCCGCACCTTGCCCGGTGTCGGCTCGGCGACCGGGGCGAAGACGATCGTCGGTGCGGGCCCGCCGAAGCCCGCCGCGGGGCCGATCTCCACGCCGCCGTCGTCCTCCCGGCCGAGGACGTCGTAACCGAGGACCTCGGCCCAGAAGGCCGCCAGCGCCTCGGCATCGCGGCTGTCGATCACGAGCTCGGAGAAGCGGCAGGCCATGCGGGCACGCTAGGTCCTCCTCGGCACGGGCGCGCGCAGGACGCCGACTAGCCTCGGAGCGTGCGCATCGTCCGCTTCGCCTCGCCCTCCGGCATGTCCTTCGGCGTCCTCGACGGCGACGGCCAGGTCGCCCAGATCGAGGGCCACCCGTTCGGCACCATCTCCTTCACCGGCCAGCGCTTCCCGCAGGCCGACGTCCGGCTGCTCTCGCCGATCCTGCCGAGCAAGGTGGTCTGCGTCGGCAAGAACTACGCCGAGCACGTCAAGGAGATGAACACCGGGGAGGCGCCCGAGCGGCCGCTGCTGTTCCTCAAGCCGTCGACGTCGGTCATCGGCCCCGGCGACGCCATCCGCATCCCGCCGGGCAGCACCAACGTCCACCACGAGGTGGAGCTCGCCGTCGTCATCGGCGCCCGGGGTGCGCGCAACCTCACCCCCGAGCAGGTCCCCGGCAGCGTCTTCGGCTACACGATCGCCAACGACGTCACCGAGCGGGACATGCAGAAGGCCGACGGGCAGTGGACCCGCGCCAAGGGCTTCGACTCCTTCTGCCCGCTGGGCCCGTGGATCGAGACCGACCTGGCCGGCCTCGGCAAGGACCCCGCCGACCTCGGGGTCACCTGCACCGTGGACGGCGAGCTGCGCCAGTCCGGCCGCACCAGCCAGCTGCTGTTCGACGTCCCGACGCTGGTCTCCTCCATCTCGCAGGTGATGACCCTGCTGCCCGGCGACGTCGTGCTCACCGGCACGCCGGCCGGCGTCGGCCCGATCCGGCCCGGCCAGCGGGTCGAGTGCAGCATCGAGGGTCTCGGGTCGCTGGTGAACGGCGTCTCCGGCGCCGACACCGCCTCCACCGCCGGGGGTGCGCGGTGACATCCCCGCCCACCCCGCCGACGACCGTCCGCACCCGGTTCTGCCCCTCACCGACGGGCATGGTGCACGTCGGCCTGCTGCGGACGGCGCTGTTCAACTGGGCGCACGCCCGCCACACCGGCGGCACCTTCGTCTTCCGCATCGAGGACACCGACGCCGCTCGCGACTCCGAGGAGTCCTACCGGCACCTGCTCGACAGCCTGCGCTGGCTCGGCCTGGACTGGGACGAGGGCCCGGAGGTCGGCGGCCCGCACGGGCCCTATCGGCAGTCCGAGCGGCACGAGGTCTACCGCGAGGTGGCGCAGAAGCTGGTGGCGGCCGGGCACGCCTACGAGTCCTTCTCCACCAACGAGGAGGTCGAGGTCCGGCGGCTGGCCGCGGGGCAGGACCCGAAGCTCGGCTACGACAACGCCGACCGGTTCCTCACCGACGAGCAGAAGGCGGACTTCCGCGCCGAGGGCCGCGAGCCGGTGCTGCGGCTGCGGATGCCCGACGAGGACCTCACCTGGACCGACCTGGTCCGCGGGGAGATCCGCTTCGCCGCCGGCTCGGTGCCGGACTTCGTCGTCGTCCGCGCCAACGGTGTCCCGCTCTACCCGTTCGTCAACCCGGTGGACGACGCGCTGATGGGCATCACCGACGTCCTGCGCGGCGAGGACCTGCTGCCCTCCACGCCGCGGCAGCTCGCGCTCTACGCCGCCCTGACCGACATCGGCGTGGCCTCCGGCGCCCCGCGCTTCGGTCACCTGCCCTACGTGACGGGGGAGGGCAGCAAGAAGCTCTCCAAGCGCGACCCGCAGTCCAACGTCGACGTCTACCGGGAGCGCGGCTTCGTCCCCGAGGGCTTCGCCAACTACCTCGCGCTGCTGGGCTGGTCGATCGCCGAGGACCGCGACGTGTTCTCGATGCGGGAGATGATCGAGGCCTTCGACGTCACGCGGGTCAGCGCCAACCCGGCCCGCTTCGACCTGAAGAAGGCCGAGGCGATCAACGCCACCCACCTGCGGGCGCTGCCGGTGGAGGACTTCACCGAGCGCGTCGTGCCGTTCCTCGCCCGCGCCGGGCTGGTCGGCGACCCGCCGACGGCCGAGCAGCGGCGCGTGCTCGATGCCATCTCCCCGCTGGCCCAGGAGCGCATGATCGTGCTCTCGGACGCCGTGGGCCTGCTCGGCTTCCTGTTCGTCGAGGACGTCGAGATCGACCCGGCGGCCGCGGCCAAGCAGCTGGCGGGTCCCGAGGCCGCCGAGGTGCTCGACGCCGCGCAGACCGCGCTGCGCGCGCTGCCCGACTGGACGACGCCGGCCATCGAGGCCGCGCTCAAGGAGGCGCTCGTCGAGGAACTCGGGCGCAAGCCGCGCCAGGCGTTCGGCCCGGTGCGTGTCGCGATCAGCGGCCGCACGGTGTCGCCGCCGCTGTACGAGTCCATCGAGCTGCTGGGCCGGGAGCGCACCCTCGCCCGCCTCTCCGCGGCGCGGGCCGCCGTCCCCGGGTGACCGGGTGAGCGCAGCGGGACCGCCGGGCTGGGCCGCGCCGGACGACGAGCCCTACAGCGGGCCACCGCCGACCGGGCCCTACGGAGCGCCGCCGTACGTCCCCGGGACGCTGCGCGGCCTGCACGCGCCGTCGGGCACGTGGCCCGCGGCCGGGCCGGTCCCGTGGCCGCTCGGGCCGGTGCCGCTGCAGCCCGTTCCGCACACCGTCCCGCCCTGGGGCGCCGCGCCGCCGTGGGGTCCGCCCGCGCCGCCACCGGGCATGCGCTGGGAACCGCTGCCGGGCACCCCGCCGCACGACGAGCCGGCCGACTTCCTGCTCGCCATGCGCAGCCGCACGTGGCGCTGGTGGCGGCCGCTGCTGGGCCTGCTGCTGTTCGTCGTGGTCTACCTGGTGGCCACGGTCCTGGTCTTCCTCGCCGGGTTCGCCGCCGGGGTCTTCCCCGACCCGACGCAGATCGACCCGACCGACCTCACCGACCCCGGCCTGCTGCTGCTCACCAACCTCTCGCTGGCCGTGGCCATCCCGTGCGTGTGGCTGTCCTGGGTCGCCGCGCACGGCATGGGGATCGGCTGGTCGTCGTCGGTGCTGGCCCGGCTGCGCTGGCGCCTGCTCGCGCCGTACACGCTGTTCGCGCTGGGCACGCTCGGCGTCGGGATCGGGCTCACCGTCCTGCTCAGCCTGCTCGTCGCCGACGGCGAGGTGACCGGGCCGCTGCCGGAGTTCTGGTGGCTGCTGCTGGTGGTGTTCCTCACCACACCGCTGCAGTCCGCGGCCGAGGAGTACGTCTTCCGCGGCTACCTGAGCCAGGCGATCGCCGGGTGGATCCGCGAGCCCGTCGTCGGGGCGGTCGTCGCCGGGGTGCTCACCGCCCTGCTGTTCTCGGCCGCGCACGGCCAGTTCGAGCCGGCGGTCTTCCTCGACCGGTTCGCCTTCGGCCTGGCCGCCTCGGCCGTCGTCTGGTTGACCGGTGGGCTCGAGGCGGCGATCGTGCTGCACACGGTCAACAACGTGGTGGTGTTCGTCCTGGCCGGTGCGCTGGGGGAGGGGGTGCCCACCGACGAGGTGCCGGCCGGCATCGGGCTGCTGGTCGTGCTGGTCGACCTGCTGGCCATGGCCGCGTACGTCGGCCTCGTCGCGCGCACCCGCCGGCGGCTGCGCCCGGAGGTGCGGACCGCCGCGTTCGACCTGCGACCACCGTCACCCAGGGGGGTGCCCGGACCGCCCCTGGCCATCGGGTATGGTGTTGTCCAGCGCCGCGAGGTGCAGCACCACCCTTGGGGTATGGGGTAATTGGCAGCCCGACGGTTTCTGGTTCCGTTAGTCTAGGTTCGAGTCCTGGTACCCCAGCGAGGAAGCTGTCTGCCTGGAGACACAGTTCCTCAGCACCACCCGCACGGCCCCGTCGTCTAGCGGCCCAGGACGCCGCCCTCTCACGGCGGTAGCGAGGGTTCGAATCCCTTCGGGGCTACAGCGCAGCGAGAGCCCCCGGCCACCCGGCCGGGGGCTCTCGTCGTCTCCGCGGTCCCCACCCGCTGCCCAGGCCGCCGGCGGCCCGTGGCACCATGAGCACCGCACGGCCCCGTCGTCTAGCGGCCCAGGACGCCGCCCTCTCACGGCGGTAGCGAGGGTTCGAATCCCTTCGGGGCTACAGCGCAGCGAGAGCCCCCGGCCACCCGGCCGGGGGCTCTCGTCGTCTCCGCGGTCCCCACCCGCTGCCCAGGCCGCCGGCGGCCCGTGGCACCATGAGCACCGCACGGCCCCGTCGTCTAGCGGCCCAGGACGCCGCCCTCTCACGGCGGTAGCGAGGGTTCGAATCCCTTCGGGGCTACAGCGAGCGAGAGCCCCCGGCCACCCGGCCGGGGGCTCTCGCCGTCCGGGCCCGCCGGAGTGGCCGGGGCGCTGGGGCGGGTCTAGCGTCGGGACGCTGTTCACGCACAGTCACGAGCGGCGGAAAGGCAGGTCCACCCCGTGATCCGGACGAGTCGTCGGCTGGCCGACGGCCGGGAGATCCTCTACTTCGACGCCGGGGACACCGCGCCGCCGCGCACCGCCCAGGACCCGCGCGACCTGCCGCCGGTGAGCACCCGCTCGCAGCTGCGGTGGGATCCGCTGCTCGGTGAGTGGGTGGTCCTGGCCTCGCACCGGCAGACCCGGACCTTCCTGCCGCCGGCGGACCTCTGCCCGCTGTGCCCGACCCGGCCCGGCAGGGAACCCACCGAGGTGCCCGAGGCCGACTACCAGGTGGTCGTGTTCGAGAACCGGTTCCCGTCGCTCGCGACGGCGGTCGAGCGCGACGTCCCGGCGACCGCGCCCGGCGCCCCGCTGTCCGAGCTGCGTCCGGGCTTCGGCCGCTGCGAGGTCGTCGTCTTCACCAGCGAGCACGACCGGTCCTTCGCCACCCTCGGGACCGACCGGGCCCGGCTGGTCGTGGACGTGTGGGCCGAGCGCACCGCCGAGCTGTCGGGCATCGACGGGGTCGAGCAGGTCTTCGTGTTCGAGAACTCCGGCGAGGAGATCGGGGTGACCCTCTCCCACCCGCACGGGCAGATCTACGCCTACCCGTTCGTGACGCCGCGGGTGGAGAAGGTGCTGGCCTCGGTCGAGCGGCACCGCGGGGAGACCGGCGGGGACCTGTTCGCCGACGTGCTCGCCGCCGAGCGAGCGGGGCCCCGGGTGGTCACCGCCAACGAGCACTGGACGGCGTTCGTGCCGGCCGCCGCCCGCTGGCCCTACGAGCTGCAGGTGTTCCCGCACCGCCGGGTCCCCGACCTGCCCGCGCTCGCCGACGAGGAGCGCGACGCGCTGGCCGAGGTCTACCTCGACGTGCTGGGCCGGTTCGCCCGCCGCTTCGACACCCCGATGCCCTACATCGCCTCCTGGAACCAGGCGCCGGTCGGCCGCGGGCGCGAGGACTGGTGGCTGCACCTGCAGCTGTTCTCGCTGCGCCGGGCGCCCGGGAAGCTGAAGTACCTGGCCGGCTCGGAGTCCGGCATGGGCGCGTTCATCACCGACACCGTCCCCGAGGACGTCGCCGAGCAGCTGCGGAACGTGAAGGCGACAGGCGAGTGAGCACCGCAGGGAGATGCCCCGGGAGCCGACGGTGAGTGAGCATCGCAGCGAGCGCCAGCGAGCGGGGAGCGGAGCGAACGCGGAGGCGACCCGGGTGACGGACCGAGGAGCGGAGCGAGCCGCGGAGCCGGGCCATGGACGACGTGCGGCGAGCGACGTCGCGGCGGCCCGGCAGGCCTTCACGGAGGCCTTCGGCGGGCAGCCGGAGGGGATCTGGGCCGCGCCGGGCCGGGTCAACGTCATCGGCGAGCACACCGACTACAACGACGGTTTCGTGCTGCCGGTGGCGCTGCCGCACACCACCCGCGCCGCGGTCGCGCGCCGGGACGACGGGCTGGTCGCCCTCGTCTCCGCGCAGCACCCGGGCGACCGGGTGGAGGTGCCGGTCGCCGAGCTCGCGCCCGGCCGGCCCGGCGGATGGGCCGGCTACCCGGCCGGCGTCGTCGACGCGCTGCGCGACCGCGTGACCGGCGGGGTGAGCGTGCTGGTCGACGGCGACGTCCCGGCCGGCATGGGGCTGTCGTCGTCGGCCGCGCTGTCCTGCTCGGTGGCGCTGGCGCTGCGCGACCTCGTCGCCCCCGACCTGGCCGTCGCCGATCTGGTCGACGTCGCGCGGCGGGCGGAGAACGACTTCGTGGGCGCGCCCACCGGGATCCTCGACCAGTCCGCGTCGCTGCTGTGCACCACCGGCCACGCGCTGTTCCTCGACACCCGTGACCGCAGCACCGAGCAGGTGCCGCTGGACCTGCGGGCGGCCGGGCTGGAGCTGCTCGTCGTCGACACCGGGACGACGCACGACCACGCCACCGGCGGCTACGGCGACCGGCGCCGCGAGTGCGAGCAGGCCGCGGAACGGCTGGGGTTACCCGCGTTGCGCGACGTCCCGGACGTGGGCGCGCTGGCCCCGCTGGACGACGGGACCCCCGAGGGCGAGGTGCTGCTCCGGCGCGCGCGGCACATCGTCACCGAGAACGCCCGGGTGCTCGAGGTCGTGCGGATCCTGCGGGAGACCGCCGACCCCGGTGCGATCGGGCCGGTGCTCACCGCCGGGCACGCCTCGCTGCGCGACGACTTCCAGATCTCCACCGCCGAGCTCGACACCGCGGTGGCCACGGCGCTGGAGGCCGGTGCCGCCGGCGCGCGCATGGTCGGCGGCGGCTTCGGCGGCAGTGCCGTGGTGCTCGTCGACGCCGACCGCACCGACGACGTCGCGAGGACGATCGCCGATCGCTTCGCGCAACAGGGCTTCCCCCCGCCGCGGGCCTTCGCGGTGGTGCCTTCCGCAGGTGCCCGGCGCCTGGCCTGACCCGTACCCCGACCTCGGAGGTCCCTGCCCGTGGACGCCCTGAGACTCGACGCCTCGTTCGTCGACTACCTGCTGGTCATCGTCTACTTCGCGGTCGTGCTGATGATCGGGCTGGCCGCCCGCCGGCGGGTCTCCGACAGCCTCGACTTCTTCCTCTCGGGCCGGTCGCTGCCCGCGTGGGTGACCGGGCTGGCCTTCATCTCCGCGAACCTCGGTGCGGTCGAGATCATCGGCATGTCCGCCAACGGCGCGCAGTTCGGCATGCCGACCATGCACTACTTCTGGATCGGCGCGGTCCCGGCCATGCTGTTCCTGGGCGTGGTGATGATGCCCTTCTACTACGGGTCGAAGGTGCGCAGCGTCCCGGAGTTCATGCGGCGCCGGTTCGGCACCGGTGCCCACCTGGTCAACGCGCTGTCCTTCGCGCTGGCCCAGATCCTCATCGCCGGCATCAACCTGTTCCTGCTGGCGACCATCGTCGAGTCGCTGCTCGGCTGGCCGCTGTGGGTCTCGCTGATCGTCGCCGCGGCCGTCGTCCTCAGCTACATCACCCTCGGCGGGCTGTCGGCGGCCATCTACAACGAGGTCCTGCAGTTCTTCGTCATCGTCGCGGCGCTGCTGCCGCTCACCCTGATCGCCCTGCACCGGGTCGGCGGGATCGGCGGGCTCGTCGACCGGGTCACCGAGGCCGGCAACGCGGAGCAGCTGCGGTCCTGGCCCGGCACCGAGCTGTCCACCTTCGAGAGCCCGGTGTGGTCGGTCATCGGGATCGTCTTCGGCCTGGGCTTCGTGCTCTCGTTCGGCTACTGGACGACGAACTTCGTCGAGGTCCAGCGCGCGATGGCGACCAAGTCGATGTCCGCGGCCCGGAGCACGCCGATCATCGGCTCGTTCCCGAAGATGTTCGTGCCGTTCATCGTGGTGATCCCGGGCATCATCGCCGGCGTCCTGGTGCCGGAGATCCAGCAGCTCAAGGCCGGGCAGAGCAGCGAGCTCCAGTACAACGACGCGATGCTCGCGCTGATCCGCGACGTGCTCCCCAACGGCCTGCTCGGTGTCGCCATCGCCGGCATGCTGGCTGCGTTCATGGCCGGCATGGCCGCCAACATCTCGGCCTTCAACACGGTCTTCAGCTACGACCTGTGGCAGACGTACGTGAAGAAGGACAAGCCGGACCACTACTACCTGCAGGTCGGCCGCTGGGCCACGGTCGGCGCGACGGTCGTCGCCATCGGGACGGCGCTCATCGCCTCCGGTTACAGCAACCTGATGGACTACCTGCAGACGCTGTTCGGCTTCTTCAACGCGCCGCTGTTCGCCACGTTCATCCTCGGCATGTTCTGGAAGCGGATGACGGCGACCGCGGGGTGGGCCGGCCTGGTGTCCGGCACGCTCGCCGCCGTCCTCGTCGCCTTCCTCAGCGAGGACGCGTTCGGCACGGCGTCGGTGGGCGTGATCCCGCTCAGTGGTCAGGGCGCGAGCTTCGTCGCCGCGAGCGCCGCGTTCGTCGTCGACATCGTCGTCAGCGTCGCGGTCTCCCTGGTGACCCGCCCGAAGCCGGTGGCCGAGCTCGCCGGGCTGGTCTACTCCGAGACGCCCCGCGAGCAGCGCACCGACCCCGACGCGCACCGGCTGCCCTGGTACCAGTCGCCGACCAAGCTGGCCGGGATCTCCCTGGTCATGGTGATCATCCTCAACGTCATCTTCCGATGACCGCCGCACCGCAGAGGAGCCGCACGTGAGCAACAGCGGAGAGCAGCCCCGGGTCCACCGGGCCGGGGCCTTCGACGTCCGCAACGTCATCGCCGGCCTGATCGGCTTCTACGGCGTCGTGCTGGTCCTCATGGGCCTGTTCGGCAACTCGGCCGACGACCGGGCCAAGACGGACGGCTTCAACGCCAACCTGTGGGTCGGCCTCGCCATGCTGGTGTTCGCCGCGGCGTTCGCGCTGTGGTCGCGGCTGCGTCCGGTCGTCGTCGACCCGGGTGCCGAGGGAAGCGGGGACGACGACCGGCCCGCCGGCCACTGAAGGAGGACCACCTCTCCCACCACGCCTCGTATCCCACCACGCCTGGTAGCAGGACCATTTCCTGCACACCCCTCGCGGGCTCGGGGCGGGGCCGGCAGGACCTGGGGGGTGGCCGTTCCGCAACGGCACCGGGCTCGCGGCGGGCCTCTGGCCGGGCCTGCCCGGGACGGGGCCGCGTCCGGGAGCGGACCCGGTCACTCGAGGACGGTCACCGGCACCCGCTGCACCAGGTTGTTGGCCATGCCCTGCCGGTTCCAGACCTGCTCGGTGGGCTGGCTGCCCTCGGCGTCGGTCGCTCGGGTGAGCAGCTCCCAGCTGCCCGGCTCCGCCGTCCACGGGTAGGACCACGCCCGCCAGGCGAAGGGGTGCACCGGGTCGGCCGGGGCGAGCTCGGCGGCCGACCAGGTGGCCCCGCCGTCGGTGCTCACCTCGACGCCGGTGACCGGTGCCCGGCCCGACCAGGCCCGCCCGGTCAGCGGAACCGGTCCGGGGCGCAGGAAGCGCTCACGGGTCATGAAGTCCGGCCAGCCGGGCGGGGCGAGCAGGGCGCGGGGCGCGATCCGGGTGACCGGCTCGCCGGCGTCGTGGGCATCGACCTTGATGCGGTAGGCGGCCGCGTTCTGGTAGCCGTCGAAGGGGCGGTCGAGCACCTCGACGCGGGTCAGCCACTTGACGTGCGCCATGCCGTACCAGCCGGGCACGAGCAGCCGCAGGGGAGCGCCGTGCTGGGGCGGCAGCGGGGCGCCGTTCATCGCCCACACCAGCAGCACCTCCGGGCGCATCGCCTCGGCCAGCGGCAGGCCGCGCGCGTAGTCCTGCTCGATGCCGCGCTCTACGCCGTGGTCGGCGCCGGTGAAGACGACGTCGACCGCGCCGTCGGCGACGCCGGCCTCCTCGAGCAGCGGGGCCAGCGGGGTGCCGGTCCACTCGGCGGTGCCGACGGCCTCCAGCAGCCACGGCTGGCTCACCGGCCGCGGCTCGTAGCGGGCGCGGCCGTTGCCGGCGCACTCGAGCAGCACCCGGGAGGTGACCGACGGGCGGCTGCGGAGCTCGTCGAGGGTCGGCTGCAGCGGGCGGGCGACGGCGCCACCGACCTCCAGCGACCAGGTCGCCGGGTCGACGGCAGGGATGTCGTAGTGGGTGAGCACGTAGTGCAGACCCGGCGGCGTCACGTCGTAGCGCAGCGCCTCCAGCGGCATCCCGTGGTTGCGGGTGGCCAGCGCCAGCTCGTCGAGGCCGATGCCCTCCCCGGGCTCGGCGATCCGGGCGCGGCCGCGGTACGTGGGCTCGGTGGCGGTCATGCGCCCAGTGTCGACCGGGGGACGCGAGGAAGGAACCGCCCGGTCGGTCAGGCGGCTGCGCGGCGGACCCCGACTGCTACCCGCGCGGATCGACCGCGGCCTCCCCGCCGCCGCACGCCTGCGCCGTCCCCACGACCGCGTCGATCATGGGCTTCTGGCAGGCGACACGCGCAGGCGCGCCGCGGGGGGCCTGCACCAGGCCCATGATCACGACGGCGGCTCCTCCTCGGCGTCGCCGAGCGTGCCAGAGAACCGAGGCCCCGCTCAGCGGGCGGCGCGGGAGATGGCGCCGGCAGCCTCGAGCACCGCGCCCACCACCTCGGGGGCGGGACGGCGGCCCAGCCGCTCCACCGGCCCGGAGATGGAGACCGCGCCCAGCACCCCGCCCGCTGCGTCGCGCACCGGCGCCGACAGCGACGCCACCCCCGGCTCGCGCTCGGCGATGCTGTGCGCCCAGCCCCGGCGGCGGACGTCGAGGAGCGTGCGGGCGGTGAAGCTGGCGCTGGGCAGCAGCGGGGTCACCTCGTCGGCGGGGGCGAAGGCGAGCAGCGCGTGCGCGGCCGAGCCCGCCGTCATCGGCAACCGCGCCCCCACCGGCACCGTGTCGCGCAGCCCGTGCGCCCGCTCGGCGGCGGCCACGCACACCCGGCTGGCGCCGTCCCGGACGTAGAACTGGGCGCTCTCCCCGCTGGTGTCCCGCAGCGCCACCAGGTGCCGGCCGGCCAGCTCGGCGAGGTCGGCGACCCCGCGGCCGAGCTCGGCCAGCGCCGGGCCGGGCGCCCACGCGCCGGCCGGCGTGCGCCGGACCAGGCGGTGCCCCTCGAGGGCCACGGCCAGCCGGTGCGCGGTCGCCCGGGGCAGCCCGGTGCGCTCGACGAGCTCGGCGAGGGTCGCGGGCTCGGCGGCGACGGCGCGGAGGATGGACACCGCTTTGTCCAAGACGGCGACGGGGTTAGGCTGTCCCACACAGCAATACTCGCATCCCACACCGTGAGATGACCAGTCCGGTCATACCGAGGGCGGCGAGCCCCAGACCCCCGGAGGGACCAGCCGTGCCGAAGACCCTGGCGGAGAAGGTCTACGACGCCCACGTGGTGCGCAGCGCCGCGGGCGAGCCGGACCTGCTCTACATCGACCTGCACCTCGTGCACGAGGTGACGAGCCCGCAGGCCTTCGACGGCCTCCGCGCCGCCGGCCGCACGGTGCGCCACCCGGAGCTCACGATGGCGACCGAGGACCACAACGTCCCGACGCTGGAGATCCTCAAGCCGATCGCCGACCCGGTCAGCCGCGCGCAGGTGGAGGCGCTGCGGCAGAACGCCGCCGAGTTCGGCATCCGGCTGGCTCCCATGGGCGACCGCGACCAGGGCATCGTGCACGTCATCGGCCCGCAGCTGGGGCTGACCCAGCCGGGCATGACCATCGTCTGCGGGGACAGCCACACCTCCACGCACGGCGCGTTCGGCGCGCTGGCCTTCGGCATCGGCACCAGCGAGGTCGAGCACGTGCTCGCCACCCAGACCCTGCCGCAGTACCGGCCCAAGCAGATGGCCGTGACGGTCGACGGCGAGCTGCCGGAGGGGGTCTCGTCGAAGGACGTCATCCTGGCCGTCATCGCCCAGATCGGCACCAACGGCGCCGCGGGCCACGTCATCGAGTACCGCGGCAGTGCGATCCAGGCGCTGTCGATGGAGGCCCGGATGACGATCTGCAACATGTCGATCGAGGCCGGCGCCCGCGCCGGCCTGATCGCCCCCGACCAGACCACTTTCGACTTCCTCGAGGGCCGCCCGCACGCCCCGCAGGGCGCCGACTGGGACGCCGCCGTCGAGTACTGGAAGACCCTGCGCACCGACGAGGGCGCCGTCTTCGACGCCGAGGTCGTCCTCGACGCCGCCGAGCTCACGCCGTTCGTCACCTGGGGCACCAACCCCGGGCAGGGCCTGCCGATCGCGGAGTCGGTCCCGGACCCCGCGTCCATCGCGGACGAGGACGATCGCCGCGCCGCCGAGCAGGCGCTGGCCTACATGGGCCTGACCCCCGGCACGCCCCTGCGCGAGATCGAGGTCGACACCGTCTTCCTCGGCTCCTGCACCAACGGCCGCATCGAGGACCTGCGGATCGCCGCGGAGCTGCTGCGCGGCAAGAAGATCGACGCCGACACCCGCATGCTCGTCGTTCCCGGGTCGGTCGGCGTCAAGCTGCAGGCCGAGGCCGAGGGCCTGGACCAGGTGTTCACCGAGGCCGGCGCCGAGTGGCGGGGGGCGGGCTGCTCGATGTGCCTGGGCATGAACCCCGACCAGCTCAAGCCGGGGGAGCGGTCGGCCTCGACCAGCAACCGCAACTTCCAGGGCCGGCAGGGCAAGGGCGGGCGCACCCACCTGGTGTCCCCGTCGGTCGCCGCGGCCACCGCGCTGACCGGGCGGCTCACCGCCCCCGCCGACCTGTCCGACGTCCCCGCGACCGTCTGACCACCCGACCCGCCGCCCCGCAGGAGTCCGAGCGATGCAGCCCTTCACCACGCACACCGGCACGGCCGCCCCGCTGCGCCGCAGCGCCGTCGACACCGACCAGATCATCCCGGCGGAGTACCTGAAGCGGATCACCCGCAGCGGGTTCGAAGACGGCCTGTTCGTCGCCTGGCGCACCAACGAGCCGGACTTCGTGCTCAACAAGCCCGAGTACGCCGACGCCTCGGTCCTCGTGGCCGGCCCCGACTTCGGCACCGGCTCCTCCCGCGAGCACGCCGTCTGGGCGCTGCTCGACGGCGGGTTCCGCGTGGTCATCAGCTCGCGGTTCGCCGACATCTTCAAGAACAACTCGACCAAGTCCGGGCTGCTCACCGTCGTGCTGCCGCAGGCCGAGGTCGAGGCGCTGTGGGCGGCGGTGGAGGCCGACCCCACCACGCAGGTGACCGTCGACCTGCAGGAGCGACGGGTCTCCTACGGCGGGCACGGTGTGCCGTTCGAGATCGACGACTACACCCGCTGGCGGCTGCTGGAGGGCCTCGACGACGTCGGGCTCACCGAGCGGCACCTGGACGACATCGAGTCCTTCGAGGCCCGTCGTCCGGCCTGGCTGCCGAAGGCACTGCCGGCCAGGTGACGTACTGGAACGGCCACCCTCCAGGGTCCCGCGCCGAGCCTGCGAGGCGTGGGGGGGAAGGGTGGCCGTTCCTTCAGCGCAGGCCGGTGAAGGCGGGTTCCTCGGCGGTCTCGGCCCGGAAGTCGTGGTAGTAGTCGGCCGAGAGCACACCCGGCCGTCCGCCCAGCACCCAGGTGCTGCCCTTCGCCGAGGGCGGGTGCAGCGCGCCGGGAACTCCGGCGAAGCGGACGCCGAGAGTCGCCAGCACCGACGGGATGGCCCCGCCCTGGCTGCAGACCACGGCCACCCCCGGCGTCCCGTCGGCGTCCGCCCTCCCCAGCAGCCGCTCGACCGCGGCGAGGGCGGCGTGCGGGTCGGCGGCGAACTCCTCCTCGCCGAGCTCGGGCAGCGGGTGGACGGCGAGGCCGGTCCGCTCGGCCAGCGGCTCGAGGGTCTGCCGGCAGCGGACCCGCTCGGCGGTCAGCAGCTCGACAGGGGAGAACAGCGGCAGCACCTGTGCCAGCCGCGCCGCCTGCCGGCGCCCCTTGCCGTCCAGCGGCCGCAGCTCGTCGGGGCCGTCCCAGTCGGCCTTGCTGCCGGCCTTGCCGTGCCGGACCAGCAGGAGCGCTGGCTGCCGGGGGACGTCGGTGCGCGCGAGGTCGGCCAGCACGGCCCGGTCGTGCGCGTGGCTGACCAGCGCGCAGGCCGTCTCGACCGGCAGCCAGCGCAGCTCGTCGACCTCGTCGTTGGGCTTGAACGTCCCGCCGACGACCCGCATCAGCCAGTAGTCGACCCGCTTGGGGCCCTCCGGCACCCGGTACTCGGTGCGCACGCTGCGCCGTCCGACGACGACGTCCAGGCCGGTCTCCTCGGCCACCTCGCGCACCGCCGTCTCCAGCAGGTGCTCGCCCTCCTCGGGCTTGCCCTTGGGCAGCGACCAGTCGTCGTACTTCGGGCGGTGCACCAACGCGGTCTCGATCCCGCCGCCGTCGGCGGGGCGCCACAGGGCACCGCCGGCAGCGCGGACGAGGCGGCCGCCCTCAGCCGGCATGGTCCACCGCCGCCGCCATCAGCCCGGCCTGGTGGTCGCGCTCGCCGATGCGGTTCCAGGAGCCGTCGCTGCCCAGTTCCCAGCAGCGCACGCCGTCGGCCATCGCCGCGTCGAACATCTCCTGCAGCTCCCGCTCGGCGGTGTCGTCGCACACCCGCAGCAGCACCTCGATGCGGCGGTCGAGGTTGCGGTGCATGAGGTCGGAGCTGCCGAGCCACCACTCACCCTCCCCGCCCGCGGCGAACCACATCACCCGGGAGTGCTCGAGGAACCGGCCGACGATCGAGCGCGCCCGCACGTTCTCCGACAACCCGGGGACGCCCGGGCGCAGCGAGCAGATGCCGCGGACGAGCAGCTCCACCGGGACGCCGGCCGCCGACGCCTCGTAGAGCGCGTCGATCACCTGTTCGTCGACCAGCGAGTTCACCTTGATGCGGATCCCCGCCGGGCGGCCCTCGCGCGCGTGCCGCGCCTCCCGCCGGATCTTCTCCATCAGCCCGGGACGGATCCCGTGGGGCGCCACCATGAGCCGCCGGTAGGTGGTCTGCCGGGAGTAGCCGGTGAGGGTGTTGAACAGGTCGGTGAGGTCGGCACCGACGCGCGGGTCCGCGGTGAGGATGCCGAGGTCCTCGTAGAGCCGCGCGGTCTTCGGGTTGTAGTTCCCCGTGCCGATGTGGCAGTAGCGGCGGATCACGCCGCCCTCCCGGCGCACCACCAGCGCCGTCTTGCAGTGGGTCTTGAGCCCCACCAGCCCGTAGACGACGTGGCAGCCGGCGCGCTCCAGCGAGCGCGCCCAGCTGATGTTGGCCTCCTCGTCGAAGCGTGCCTTGATCTCCACCAGGACGACGACCTGCTTGCCGGCGTGGGCCGCCTCGATGAGCGCGTTGACGATCGGGGAGTCACCGGAGGTGCGGTACAGCGTCTGCTTGATCGCCAGCACGTTCGGGTCGGAGGCGGCCTGCTCGATGAAGCGCTGCACGCTGGTCGCGAACGAGTGGTACGGGTGGTGGACGAGCACGTCGCCCTCCCGCAGTGTCGCGAATACGCTCTTCGGCGTCTCGCCCTCCGACAGCCGTGGGTGGGTGGCCGGCACGAACGGCTCGTCCTTGAGCTCCGGTCGGTCGAGCCCGTAGAGCTCCCACAGCGCGGCCAGGTCGAGCAGCCCGGGCACGTGGACGACGTCGTTCTTGTCCACCTCGAGCTCGCTGATCAGGACGCCGAGGATCGTCGGGTCCATCGGCTCGGCGACCTCGAGCCGCACCGCCGGACCGAAGCGACGGCGCGCCAGCTCCCGCTCCAGTGCCTGCAGCAGGTCCTCGTCGCGGTCCTCCTCCACCTCCAGGTCGGCGTTGCGGGTGACCCGGAACAGGTGGTGGGCCATCACGTCGAGGCCGGGGAACAGCGCCTGCAGGTGCGCGGCGATGAGGTCCTCGAGCGGCAGGAACGTCGCGCCCGAGTCCACCGGACCCACCGGCACGAAGCGGGGCACGTTGTTGGGCACCTTGAGCCGGGCGAAGCGCGGGGCGCCGGTGTCGGGGTCGCGCACCTGGACGGCGAGGTTGAGCGAGAGGCCGCTGATGTAGGGGAAGGGGTGCGCCGGGTCGACCGCCAGCGGGGTCAGCACCGGGAACACCTGGTCGCGGAAGTACTCCCGCAACCGCTTGGTCTCGTCCTCGGCCAGGTCGTGCCAGTGCACGATGCGGATCCCGGCCTCCTCGAGGCGCGGGGTGATGTCCTTGGTGAAGACGTCGGCGTGCCGGTGCACCAGGTCGCGGGTCCGCTCGCCGACCCGCGCCAGCTGCTCGCGGATGGTCAGCCCGTCGGGGGAGCGCACGGTCAGCCCGGTGCTCTGCCGGCGCTTCAGGCCGGCGATGCGGACCATGTAGAACTCGTCGAGGTTGCCCGCGAAGATCGCCAGGAACTTCACCCGCTCCAGGAGCGGCAGGGTGTCGTCCTCCGCCAGCTCGAGCACACGGGCGTTGAAGTCCAGCCACGACAGCTCGCGGTTGATGTACCGGTCGGCGGGGGCGCCGGGTCTGGTCGAGGGCACGGGCTCATCGTGCCCCAGTCCGGTTGTCGGCGGGCGACCAGCAGGGGTTCAGCGGGGCCGTCGGGCGACCCCGCCGAGCAGCGCCGCGGTGTGCGGGCCCACGCCGAGCGCGAGTGCGGCACGCAGGTCGTCGGGCGTGTCGACGTCCCGCTCCAGGCCCGGCCAGCCGCCGCTCAGCGCAACGGCGCCGCCGGCCGCGTGCCGCTGCGCCGACCCGGCCCCGAAGGCGGGGGAGAGGTCGGTGCCGACGGCGGTGAGCAGCGTCGTCCCGGTGCCCTGCACGTCGGCGACGAAGCAGCGAGCGGTCCCTCCGCCCACGCGCTCCTCCGCGGCGGCGAGAGCGGCGGTGAGCTCGTCGGGGCGCAGGGCCGGCAGGTCGGAGGAGAGTGCGGCCACCGCGGCGGCCCCGGTGGCACGGGCGCCGTGGACCAGCGCCGGGTTGAGACCGCGGTCGGGCTCGTCGGGCACCGTGCGGGCACCCAGCCGGGTCGCCGCCGCGGCTGCGGCGGGGTCGTCGGTGACGACGAGGACGTCGGCGACGGCAGGCGAGGCCAACGCCGCGGCGAGGGTGTCGGCCAGCAGCGCCAGGACCAGCCGGTCGTGGGCGGTCGCCGGCGGGCCGCCCAGCCCCGCGGGCAGCGGCGCGAGGCGCGTCTTGGCCAGGGGCAGCCGCTTCGCCGGGACGACGACCGACCACGCACGCACGGCGACAATGTGAGCACACCGGCGCGGAGCGTCGACCGGCACCGACCGGACCCGGTGCGCGCCCCCGATCGGTCCAGGCCCGATCATGGGTTCTCAGGACGTCCCGGCCGGATCGAGCCGGGCGCACAGGAGGGGAGGAACCGGTGACGCAGGACGGGTCCCCGGAGACCGGGGTGTCACGCCGCACCGGAGCCCAGCCGTCGCGGTGGCGCACCCGCCGGCCGCTGCCGCCGGCGCTGCTGTTCTGCGTCGCGGTCATCTATCCGGTCACCCAGCTGCTGTTCCGGATGCGCTACCGGCACGCCGAGCGCTTCCCCCGCACCGGCCCGGTGCTCGTGGTGGCCAACCACGTGTCGATCCTCGACCCGCTGGCCTGCGCCCGGCTGGTCTGGGACTGCGGCCGCGTGCCGCACTTCCTGGCCAAGGAGGCGGTCTTCGCCGGGCCGGCCGGGAGGATCCTGCGCGCCGCCGGGCAGATCCCGGTGGCCCGCGGCCGGGCCGACGCGCGCAACTCGCTGGCGGCCGCCGAGGCCGACCTCGCCGCCGGCAACGTCGTGGTCATCTACCCCGAGGGGTCGGTCACCCGCGACCCCGACTGGTGGCCCATGGAGGCCCGCACCGGCGTCGCGCGGCTGGCGTTGACCACCGACGCCGTCGTCGTGCCGGTCGCCCAGTGGGGGCCGCAGCGGCTGCACGACTACCACGCCAAGAAGCTGCACCTCCGGCTGCGCACGCCCGCCGACCACCTGGTCGGGGAGCCGGTGGACCTCGCCGACCTGCGCGCGCAGGTGCGCGGGGGCCGGCCGATGACCGGGGAGCTGCTGCGCGAGGTGACCGACCGGATGATGGCCTCCGTGCGCGACCAACTGACCGAGCTCCGCGGGGAGCCGGCGCCCACCGGGACCACCCCCCATCCCCGGCGCACGCTGCCCGGCGACCTGCCGGGGAGCGCCGCGTGAGCCGCGGTCCCGGCACGCGGGCCGCCGTCCTGGGGGCCGGCTCCTGGGGGACCACCTTCGCGAAGGTGCTGGCCGACGCCGGCTGCTCGGTGGTGCTGCACGCCCGCCGCCCCGAGCTCGCGCACGCGATCGGCGAGACCCGGGAGAACTCCGACTACCTGCCCGGCATCCGGCTGCCCGATCGGCTGCGCGCCACGGCCGACGCCGCCGAGGCCCTGGCCGACGCCGAGATCGTGGTGCTCGCCGTGCCCTCCCAGTCGCTGCGGGACAACCTCACCGAGTGGGCGCCGCTGCTGCCCCCTGACGCGGTCCTGCTCTCGCTGATGAAGGGCGTGGAGCTGGGCACCACCAAGCGGATGAGCCAGGTGATCGAAGAGGTCACCGGCGCCGGGCCCGATCGGGTCGCCGCCCTCTCGGGCCCGAACCTGGCGCGCGAGATCGCCGAGGAGCAGCCGGCCGCGACCGTGGTGGCCTGCGAGGACCACGACCGCGCCGCGCAGGTGCAGGCTGCCTGCCACACCCCCTACTTCCGCCCGTACACCAATCAGGACCTGGTGGGCTGCGAGCTCGGCGGCGCGGTCAAGAACGTCATCGCGCTGGCCTGCGGCATCACCGAGGGCATGGGCTTCGGTGACAACACCCGCGCCTCGCTGATCACCCGCGGGCTGGCCGAGACCACCCGGCTGGGCACGGCCCTGGGCGCCGAGCCGGCGACGTTCGCGGGGCTGGCCGGGCTGGGCGACCTGGTGGCCACCTGCAGCTCCCCGCTGTCGCGCAACCGGACCTTCGGCGAGCGGCTGGGGCGCGGCATGTCGGTGGAGGAGGTGCAGCGGACCACCCGCCAGGTCGCCGAGGGGGTGAAGAGCTGCCGGCCGGTGCTGGACCTGGCCTCGGCGCACGGGGTCGACATGCCGCTCACCGAGGCCGTCGTCCGCGTGTGCCACGACGGCGTCCCGGTGACGCAGGTGATCAAGGAGATCATGTCCAGAGAGGCCAAGCCGGAGTGAGCGAGCGCTGGGGGGACGGCACCCGTTCGGTCCGCGCCGGCGAGGACCCGCCCGTGCCGGGCGCGCCGCTGCGGCCGTCGCCGGTCTTCGCCGCCCCGTACCACCTCGGCGACCGCCCGCCCCGCGCGGACGGCGCCGACGCCTACGCGCGCACCGAGCACCCCACGCTGCGGGTCTTCGAGGCGGCGGTCGGCGAGCTGGACGGCGGCCGGTCCCTGTCCTTCGCCACCGGCATGGCGGCGATCAGCGCCGCGGTGCTCGCCGTGGCCCGCGCCGGTGACCGCGTGGTGCTGCCCTCGGACGGCTACTACACGACCCGGATGCTGGCCCGCGACGAGCTCGAGCGCTTCGGCGTGCGCGTGGACTACGTGCCCACCCCGGAGATCGGGGCGGTGGCCGCCCGTGGTGACCTCGAGGGCGCCGCGCTGGTGGTGCTGGAGACGCCCAGCAATCCCCAGCTGGACGTCTGCGACGTCGCCGCCGTCGCCCGCGCCACCCGCGCCGCCGGGGCGGTGCTCGCCGTCGACAACACCACGGCCACCCCGCTGGGCCAGCGACCGCTGGAGCTCGGCGCCGACCTCACCGTCGGCAGCGACACCAAGGCGCTGACCGGGCACAGCGACCTTCTGCTCGGCCACGTCAGCACGACCGACGACGAGCTGTACGCCCGGCTGAAGTCCTTCCGCGACCGCACCGGCGGCACACCCGGCCCGTTCGAGGCGTGGCTCGGGCACCGCTCGATGAGCACGCTCGACCTGCGCCTGGCCCGCCAGGCGGCCACCGCGGCCGCGGTCGCCGACCTGCTCGCCGGGCACCCCTCGGTGAGCGCCGTCCGCTGGCCGTGGCGGCCCGGTGACCCGTCCCACGCGCTGGCCACCCGCCAGATGCTGCGCCCCAACGGTGTCGTCTCCGCCGAGCTGCCCGACGCCGCGGCGGTCGCCCGGGTGCTGGGCGCCGGCCGGCTCTGGACGGCGGCCACCAGCTTCGGCGGGGTGCACAGCACCGTCGACCGGCGGGCCCAGTGGGGCGGGGACGCCGTCCCCGAGGGGTTCGTGCGGCTCTCCTGCGGCATCGAGGACACCGCCGACCTGGTGGCAGACCTCTCCGCCGCCCTCGACGCGGTCTGAGGCGCGCTCAGGTCGTCGTGGTGGGCTCGCCGCGCCGGCGGCGGGCCGCCCGCGCGGTCAGCCACAGGCTCACCGCGACGTAGTACACGAGGTAGGCCAGCGACAGCGCCACCACGACCGGGTGCGGGTCGGGCACCTGCACGAGCAGGACGGCGTAGGTGACCAGCCAGACGGCCGTCAGGACCAGGCTCAGGCCGCGCAGGGCCGTCGTCCGCGACGGGTAGAGGTAGCGCACGGGCACGAACACCAGCACCGAGCACACGACGAGCACCGTGGCGACCACCGCCGGGGCCAGGTCCAGGACGACGGCGTAGAAGGCGACCACGTTCCAGTAGCTCGGGAACCCGAGGAAGGCGTGGTCCTCGGTCTTCGCGTCCACCCGGCAGAACTGGTAGCTGGAGGCCAGCAGCGGCAGCGCGGCCACCACCCACCCCGCGGCGCCGCCGGGCAGCGACCCCGTGGTCCACAGCAGCACGACCGGGGCGAAGGCGTAGGTCAGGTAGTCGACGATGTCGTCGAGCCGGGCGCCGTCGAACCAGGGGATCGTCTCCTTGACCCGCAGACGGCGGGCCAGCATCCCGTCGGTGCCGTCGACCACCAGGGCGACCAGGCCGAGCCACAGGGCGGCCACCGCGTCGCCGTCGAAGGCCGCCAGCACGATCAGCAGCCCCAGTACCGAGCCGCTGGCGGTGTAGAGGTGGACCGCCGCGCCGGCCATCCGCAGACGACGCGGATAGACCGCCGGCCCGACCGCGTTCTCGCCCATCGGGACGAGGCTGCCACACGCCGGTCGCGGCGGCTGCGCCCCGCCCGTCGTCCGGGCGCGCCGAGGGGTCTCCACTAGGGTCGGCCGCGATGAGCGGACAGGCGGGCAAGCTGCGGATCGCGGTCGTCTTCGGGGGCCGCAGCGCGGAACACCCCATCTCCTGCGTCTCCGCCGGGGCCGTCCTGGCGGCCCTGGACCGCGACCGGTACGACGTCGTCCCCGTGGGCATCACCCGCGACGGCGGCTGGGTGCTGCCCGACCCGGGGCTGCGGCTGGGGATCGCCGACGGCGAGCTGCCGGAGGTCACCGGCGGGACGCCCGTGACGCTGGTCGGCGACCCGAGCGGGCGCGGCCTGCAGCGCCTGGACGGCACGGGGGAGCGGATCGGCCTGGACGTCGTCTTCCCCGTGCTGCACGGCGCCTACGGCGAGGACGGCACCATCCAGGGGCTGCTGGAGATGAGCGGCATCCCGTACGTGGGCTCGGGCGTCTTCGCCAGCGCGGCGTCGATGGACAAGGAGTTCACCAAGAAGCTGCTCGCCGCCGCCGGACTGCCCCAGGGCGACCACGTGGTGCTGCGCGATGCGTCCGGGGCGCTGTCGGCCGACCCCCGGGTGCTCGATCCCGCGACCCGGGAGCGGCTCGGCCTGCCGGTGTTCGTCAAGCCCTCGCGTGCCGGCTCCAGCATCGGGATCACCAAGGTCACCGACTGGGGGCAGTTCCCGGAGGCCGTCGCGACCGCCGCTGCGGTCGACGCCAAGGTGGTCGTGGAGGCCGCGGTCCCGGGCCGGGAGGTCGAGTGCGGCGTCCTGGCCGCGCCCGGCGGTGGGCTGCCGCAGGCCAGCCTGCCGGCCGAGATCCGGCTGCACCCGGGCACCGACTGGTACGACTTCGCCGCCAAGTACCTCGACGACGCCGCGGACTTCGACGTCCCCGCCGACCTCACCCCCGACCAGACCCGGGCGGTGCAGGAGGCGGCCTGCCGCGCGTACCTCGCGATGGACTGCCGCGGCCTGGCGCGGGTCGACTTCTTCCTCGGCACCGGCCCCGACGGGGCGGACCGGTTGGTGGTCAACGAGGTGAACACCATGCCGGGGTTCACGCCGATCTCGATGTACCCGCGGATGTGGGCGGCCTCCGGGGTCGACTTCGCCACGCTCGTGGACCGGCTCGTCGAGGTGGCCCTGGCCGAGGCGCCGACCGGCTCCGACCCGACGCTGGACGGCACCCGGGCGTGAGCCCGGCGGCGGGGGTCCGGCACGGCGGGCTGGCGCTGTTGCTGGCCCTGCTGCCCGGCTGCGCCACCCCGACCGACGGCGGCACGGCCGCGCCACCGGCCGCGGCGACGCCCGCCACGCCCCGGGAGCTCGAGGCCCTCGTCGTCCCCGACGTGCCCTCGGGCCTGCCGCGCGTGCCCGACGACGCCCTCTGGCCGCCGGCGGGGGAGAAGTGGGTCGAGGACGTCGCCCGCTACGCCGAGGACGCCGTCCGCGAGCGCGAGGTGCTCGACGACTACGGGTACCGCTTCGGCTGGGAGCGCTACTGGGGCTCCATGCCGGGCCCGCTGACCACCGTCGCCGCCCACCAGTTCGAGACGACGGCCGGCGCCGCGGCGTTCACCGCGGACCTGGCCGCGCACGAGGCGGAGGTCTACGGCGGCCTGCTGCGCGAGGACCCGCCGGACCTGCCCGCCGGGTGCCGGCTGCTGCAGCTCGAAGAGGGCGCCCCCGAGGCGAAGGTGGCCGCACCGGCCGCCTTCGCGTGGTGCGCGCGGGGGGCGTTCAGCCTGGCGGTCACCGCCGTCTCCGGGTCGGTGGAGTCGGCGACCGAGGAGGTGCGGGCCGTCGTGGCGGCCCAGCTGGAGCGGCTGCCCCCGTCTTGACGGTGAGCCTCTGGAGGGGCCGGGCGGCGAGGGGAGGGCGGCCACCCTTCAGGGTCCCGCGCCGAGCGTGCGAGGCGTGGGGGGAAGGGTGGTCCTTCACTCAGCCGCCGGTGTCGACCGGCTGGGCCGGGAGCGTGTCGTTGATGACCGGGCCGAGCGCGGTGACCGGCGCGCTGTCGGTGTCGGCGGAGACCGTGACCTGCACGTAGACGGGCCGGTCGACGGCGGTCCAGACGATGCTGTCCGGGTCGCTGGTGTCGACCAGCCAGTTCACCGCGTTGACCTGGATGAGCGGGGACGTCGGCTCCAGTGCGGCCGGCCGGTCGACACCGCAGACCAGGACCACCGGCGGCTCACCCCAGGCGTAGGCGTAGGGGGAGTCGGACTGCACCGGACGCGACGGCTCGCCGGCCAGCTCCAGCGGGAGCGCGCCCATGAGCGCCGGGCAGTTCGCGTCGGCCTCCGGGGTCACCGGCGGCACCTCCACCGGCAGCGGCGGCAGCTCGGCCCGCCCGGGCGCCGGTGTGCCGTCGACGTCGGCGACCGTGTCGCCGGACCCGCCGGCGACGTCGTCGTCCCCGCCGAGCACGCGGGTGAGGACCAGCAGCACGACCACCAGCGGGAGGACGACGGCGGTGACGACGAGCGCCACGCGCCGCAGCGGGTCGTCCGGCCGGGACGGCCGCGGCTCGCCGGGGTCGGGCGGAGGGTTCTCGGTCAGGGCGCTCAGATGTTGACGACGGGGCAGGTCAGCGTGCGGGTGATGCCGTCGACCGACTGCACGCGGGCCACGACCAGCCGGCCGAGCTCGTCGACGGTCTCGGCCTCGGCCCGCACGATCACGTCGTAGGGGCCTGTGACGTCCTCGGCCCTGGTGACACCCGCGATCTCGCTGATGGTCGTCGCCACCTGGGCGGCCTTGCCGACTTCGGTCTGGATGAGGATGTAGGCGTGGACCACGGGAGACCTTTCCTCGGGTGGCGCTGCGGGAGCGGCGTCCGCACCGGTGGGCGGACAGTTGGGCAACCTACCCCAGCGACGGAGGGGGACCGGTGACTCGTCCCCGTCCGCTCGTTCCGCGCGACGATCCTGCCGACAGCGTGCGCGTCGTCGGCGAGTTCGGCGTGATCGCGCGGGTGCTCGCGCGGTCCGGCGCCGCGCGCGTCGCGGACGTCGGGCCCGGCGACGACGCCGCCGTGCTGCGGGCGCCCGACGGGCGCGTGGTGGCCACCACCGACGTCCTCGTCGAGGGCCGGCACTTCCGGCGCGACTGGTCGTCGGCCGAGGACGTCGGGCACAAGGCGGCGGCGGCCAACCTCGCCGACGTGGCCGCGATGGGCGGGGTGACGACCGCGCTGCTGGTCGGCCTGGCCTGTCCGCCGGACACCCCGACGACGTGGCTGGAGGGGGTGGCCGCCGGGCTGGCCGCGGAGTGTGCGCCGCTGGGGGCGGCCGTCGTCGGCGGCGACACGGTGTCGGCGGCCCCCGACAGCGGTGCCGTCGTCCTGTCGGTGACCGCACTGGGCGACCTGGGCGGACGGGCGCCGGTGCTGCGCTCGGGCGCCCGGCCCGGCGACGTGCTGGCCCTGGTCGGCCGGCTGGGCTGGTCGGCGTGCGGGCTGGCCGTGCTGCGGCGCGGGTTCACCAGCCCGGCCGCCGCGGTGGCCGCGCACCGCCGTCCGACGCCGCCGTACGCGGCCGGCCCGGCCGCTGCCGAGGCCGGGGCGACGTCGATGTGCGACGTCAGCGACGGGCTGCTCGCCGACGCCGGGCACCTCGCGGAGGACAGCGGCGTGCTCGTCGACGTGGACCGGGCCGCGCTGGTCCGGGCGACCCTCGAACTGCCCGGCCCGCTGCAGCAGGTCGCGGCCGCCCTCGGTGGCGACCCGATGGCCTGGGTGCTCACCGGCGGGGAGGACCACGCACTGCTGGCCACCTTCCCCGCGGCCGCGGACCTGCCGGAGGGCTGGGCGCGGATCGGCACGGTGCGCGAGGGGCAGCCCGGGGTGCGCGTGGACGGCGAGCCGGCAGAGGCGGTCGCCGCGGCCGTCGGGGCGGAGGGGACCGGGCATGCACACTTCCGCTGAGGTGCGGCTGGCCGACGGCCGCCCGGTGGTCCTGCGGGCGGTGCCCTACGAGGACCCGCTGGCCCGCGAGCTCGTCGGCCGCGTGCAGCAGGAGTACGTGACCCGCTACGGGGGTCCCGACGAGGCCGTGGTCGACCCGGCCGAGTTCGAGCCGCCGGGAGGGCTGTTCCTCGTCGCCGAGGTCGACGGCGTCCCCGCCGGGTGCGGCGCCTGGCGGGTGCACGAGCCCGGCGTGGCCGAGGTCAAGCGGGTCTACGTGGAGCCGGCGTTCCGTCGGCAGGGGCTGGCGCAACTGCTCATGGCGGCGCTCGAGGGGAGCGCGGCGGCGGCCGGCGCCCGCACGGTGGTGCTCAACTCCGGCTGGCGGCAGCCCGAGGCGCTGGCGCTGTACGCCGCACTCGGCTACACCTCTGCCCCGGGGTACGGCGTGTACGCCGACGCGCCCGGCGCGGTGTTCCTGGGCAAGCGGCTGGAGGAGGAGCAGTGACAGGCTCGGGCGTGGTGACGATCTCGGCCTCCTACGGCGCGGGCGGTGACCTGGTCGGTCCGGCCGTCGCCGCGCGGCTGGACCTGGTCTTCCACGACCGTGCCATCCCCGCCCAGGTGGCCGGCCGGCTCGGCGTCCCGGTGGCCGAGGCGGAGGCCAACGACGAGAACGTCGCCCGCGGGCTGTGGCGGATCGTCGCCTCGCTGGGCACCATGCCCGACCCGATGGGCGGCGTCGTCCCGGTGACCGAGCAGCTCGACGAGCGGACGTTCCGGCTGCAGACCGAGCGGGTGGTGCGCGAGATCGCCGACGGACCGGGCGGCGTGGTCCTCGGCCGGGCCGCCGCCGTGGTGCTGGGCGACCGGTCCGACGCGCTGCACGTCCGCCTCGACGGACCCCAGCAGCGGCGGCTCGACGCCGTGGTGGCGCGCACCGGACGCCCGCGCGAGGAGGTGCGGCGCGAGCTGCGGGCCAACGACACGGCGCGGGAGGGGTACGTGCGGCGGTCCTACCGCGTCGACCCGGCGTCCCCGCGCAGCTACCACCTGGTCATCGACAGCACGGCACTGCCACTGCAGACGGTGGTCGACCTCGTGGTGGACGCCGCCCGCGCCCGCGGTATCGGCTGACTTCCCCGACCCTGAACGCGACGGAGCCCGGGGGTCCGAGGACCTCCGGGCTCCGTCGCGTTCAGGGTCCCACCCCGAGCGTGCGAAGGGTGGGGAGGACGGGGTCCTCTCTCAGGCGCGGACGACCTTGCCCGCGCGGATGCACGAGGTGCAGGCGTTGATGCGACGACGGTTGCCCGGGGCGACGAGCGCCCGCACGGACTGGATGTTCGGGTTCCAACGGCGCGGCGTGCGGCGGTGCGAGTGCGACACCGACATACCGAAACCGGGCCCCTTGCCACAGACATCGCACACGGCAGCCACGGTGGATCACTCCCAGGAGATTCGTTCACGGACGGCGGCACGCCGACGCGCCCGCACACAGACCAACCGAGAGTCTAACCGCTCTCCGGCCGGGACGTCGCGGAGGTCGCCGGGACCCCGCCCGCGGCCGGTCGCGCACCCGGCGTCGTCGGTCCGCGTGGGTACCCTCCGGCCGTGCTGCCGGCGCTCGACGACGCCGCGGTCGGCCAGTGGTGCCGGGCCGCGGTCGCCGCCCTGTCCGCTGCCCGCGGCCGCATCGACGACCTCAACGTCTTCCCCGTCCCCGACGGGGACACCGGCACGAACCTGCTGGCCACCGCCGAGGCCGCCCTCGCCGCGCTCGACGAGGCGGGGGAGGACCGCACCGAGCCCGCGTGGGCGCTGCTGGCCCGCGGTGCGGTGCTGGGCGCCCGCGGCAACTCCGGCACCATCCTCGCCCAGCTGTGGCGCGGGTTGGCCGACCAGCTCGCCGGCCAACCCCCGGCCGACGGCCCGACCCTCGCCATGGCCCTGCAGAAGGCCGCCGACACCGCCTACGGCGCCGTCGCCGACCCCGAGGAGGGGACGTTCCTCACGGTCGCCCGTGCCGGTGCCGAGGCGGCGGTCGCCGCGGTCGCCTCCGGGCGCACCGCCCTGGGCGAGGTCGTGCGGGTCGCGGCCGACGGCGCCCGCGCGGCCCTCGAGGCGACGCCGGGGCAGCTGGCAGTGCTCCGCGACGCCGGCGTGGTGGACGCCGGGGGAGCGGGCCTGTGTCTCGTCCTCGACGCGCTGGTGACCACGGTGACCGGCGTCGAGCCCGACCGCCCGTCGCTGGCCCGCCGGCCCGAGCGCGGTCACCACCACGCCCACGACCACGGCGACCTGCCGCACCAGCCGCCCGCCGGGCCGGGCAGCGAGGTCCAGTACCTGCTTGCCGACAGCGACGAGGCCGCCGTTGCCCGGCTGCACGAGCGGCTGGCCGCTCTCGGCGACAGCCTGGTCCTCGTCGGCGTCGACACCCCGGGCGGGCGCGAGTGGAACGTGCACGTGCACGTCGCCGACGTCGGCGCCGCGATCGAGGCCGGCATCGAGGCCGGCCGCCCGTACCGCATCTCGGTCACCCCGCTGGCCCCGGTGCGCCCACCGGCGCCGGCGCCCGACGCGCGGGCGGTCGTGGCGATCGTCCCCGCCGGCGGGCTCGCCGAGCTGTTCCGCGACGAGGGCGCCACCGTCGTCGCCTCCGGGCCGGAGAGCGTGACCGAGGACGACGTGCTCGCCGCGGTCGTGGCCTCCGGCGCTGCCGGCGTCGTCGTCCTGCCCAACGACCCGATGCTGACCGCGCTGGCCTCCCGCGCCGCCGAGCGGGCTCGCGAGGAGGGCCGCGACGTCGCCGTCGTCCCCACCCGGGCGCCGGTGCAGGGCCTGGCCGCCCTGGCCGTCGCCGAACCGTCCCGGCGCTTCGGCGACGACGTCATCACCATGGCCGAGGCGGCCGCGGCCACCCGCTGGGCCGAGGTCACCGTCGCCGACCAGGAGGCGCTGACGAGCGCGGGCCGCTGCGCGCCGGGCGACGTGCTCGGCTCGGCGGAGGGCGACGTCCTGCTGATCGGCGGGGAGCCGGTCGCCGTCGCCTGCGAGCTGCTCGACCGCATGCTGTCGGCCGGCGGGGAGCTGGTCACCCTGGTCGTGGGCCCGGACGCCGCCCTCGCCGACGCCGTGTGCGCGCACCTCGCGGGTAGGCACCCGACGGTCGAGGTCTGCCGCTACGAGGGCGCGCCCGAGGGGGTCCCGCTGCAGGTGGGGGTGGAGTGATGGCCGTGGGGATGACGACCCGGCTGGACCGGGTGCTCGGCGCCCGGACCGCCAAGGCGATGGCGGAGTCGCTGGGTCTCCACACCGTGCGCGACCTGCTGCGGCACTACCCGCACCGCTACGCCAAGCGGGGCGAGATGACCCGCCTCGACGACCTGCAGGTCGGCGACCGGGTGACCGTGCTGGCCCAGGTCCGGTCGGTCGACAGCCGCCCCATGCGGCAGCGGCGCGGCACCCTCACCGAGGTCACCGTCGGCGACGGCGCCGGGACGATGAAGCTGGTCTTCTTCAACCACCGGCACACGCGGCTGGTACCCGGCGCCTGGGGCCTGTTCGCCGGGACGGTCAGCGAGTACCGCAGCCGGCTGCAGTTCGCCCACCCCGACTGCCACCTCATGACCGGGGACGACGAGGACGAGGACTGGGCGCGGGCGCTCATCCCGATCTACCCGGCCACCAAGGAGGTCTCCAGCTGGGTGATCCAGCGCTCGGTGAAGCTGCTGCTCGACACCTCCGGCGGCTTCGGCTTCGTCGAGGACCCGCTGCCCGGGGAACTGCGCGCCCGGCACGGGCTGCCGAGCCTCCCGGCCGCGCTGCTCGACATCCACCGGCCGACCTCCGACGACGACGTCGAGCACGCCGCGTACCGGCTCAAGTGGGACGAGGCGCTCACCCTCCAGCTGACCCTCGCCGCCCGCCGCCGCGCCGCCGCGCTGGAGCCCGGCGTCGCCCGGCCCCGGCGGCCCGGCGGCCTGCTGGACGCCGTCGACGCCGCGCTGCCCTTCGCGCTCACCGAGGGCCAGCGCGAGGTGGGGGAGGAGCTGGCCGCCGAGCTGGCCCGCGAGCAGCCCATGCACCGGCTGCTGCAGGGCGAGGTCGGTGCGGGCAAGACCGTCGTCGCGCTGCGGGCGATGGCCCAGGTCGTCGACGCCGGCGGGCAGGCCGCGCTGTTGGCGCCCACCGAGGTGCTCGCCGCCCAGCACGCGCGCAGCATCGACGCGATGCTGGGGCCGCTGGGCCGCGCCGGCGAGCTGGACGGCGACCCGGCCGGCACCCGCGTCGTGCTGCTCACCGGCTCGCAGAAGGCCGCCGCGCGGCGGGAGGGGCGCGCCGCGGTGGCCGACGGCAGCGCCGGGATCGTCGTCGGCACGCACGCGCTGCTGCAGGCGGGTGTGGACTTCGCCGACCTCGGCCTGGTCGTCGTCGACGAGCAGCACCGCTTCGGCGTCGAGCAGCGCGACGCGCTCCGGGCCAAGGGCAACCGGCCTCCGCACGTGCTGGTCATGACCGCCACGCCGATCCCGCGCACGGTGGCGATGACCGTCTACGGCGACCTGGAGACCTCCACGCTGCGCCAGCTGCCCGGCGGGCGCGGCGGCGTGGCCAGCTCGGTGGTCCCGGTCCGGGACAAGCCGGCCTGGCTCGACCGCGCCTGGGAGCGGCTGCGCGAGGAGGTCGGCGCCGGCCGCCAGGCCTACGTCGTCTGCCCGCGCATCGGCGAGGACGCGGCCACCGAGGAGGAGCCCGACGACGCCGACGGCGTGCCGGCGGAGGAGGGCTCGGGACGCCGTCCGCCGCTGGCCGTCCTCGACGTCGCCGAGGAGCTGCGCGCCGGGCCGCTGGCCGGGCTGCGCCTGGAGGTCCTGCACGGCCGGATGACCCCGGAGGACAAGGAGGCGCGGATGCGCGCCTTCGCGGCGGGCGAGGTCGACGTCCTGGTCGCCACCACCGTCGTCGAGGTCGGCGTCGACGTGCCCAACGCCACCGTGATGGTCGTCATGGACGCCGACCGCTTCGGGGTCAGCCAGCTGCACCAGCTCCGCGGCCGGGTCGCCCGGGGCAAGCACCAGGGGCTGTGCCTGCTGGTCTCCGAGGCGCCCACCACCTCGGCCACCGGACAGCGGCTGGCCGCCGTCGCCGGCACCTCCGACGGCTTCGAGCTGGCCCGGCTGGACCTGGAGACCCGCCGCGAGGGCGACGTGCTCGGCGCCGCGCAGTCCGGACGCCGCTCGGGCATCAAGCTGCTGTCGCTGCTGGAGGACGAGCAGCTCATCGCCGAGGCCCGCGCCGAGGCCACGGCCCTGCTGGACACCGACCGCGGTCTGGCCGGTTTCCCGGGCCTGGCCATGGAGGTGGCCGCGCTGGCCACCGACGAGCGGGCCGAGTACCTGGAGAAGGCCTGACGTGACGCGGCTGGTCGCAGGCAGCGCCGGCGGACGGCGGCTCAAGGTCCCGCCCTCGGGCGTGCGGCCCACCGGCGACCGCGCCCGGGAGGGGTTGTTCAACAGCCTCTCCACGCTGACCGACCTCGAGGGCGCGACCGTCCTGGACCTCTACGCCGGCTCGGGCGCCCTGGGCCTGGAGGCGCTCAGCCGCGGCGCGGCCCAGGTCGTGTTCGTCGAGAACGGCCCGCGGGTGCTGCCGGTGCTGCGCGCCAACATCGACGCGGTCGGCCTCCCCGGCGCACGCGTGGTGTCCGGCTCGGTGCCCACCGTCGTCGCCGGGCCGCCGCCGGCCCGCTTCGACCTCGTGCTCGCCGACCCGCCGTACGCCACGCCGCTGCGGGAGGTCCTCGGGGTGCTCGAGGCGCTGGTCGCGGGGAAGTGGCTGGCCGAGGACGCCGTCGTCGTGGTCGAGCGCTCCAGCCGCGAGGCACCCTTCGAGTGGCCGACACCCCTGCGCGGACTGCGCGACCGCCGCTACGGCGAGGCCGTGCTCCGGTACGGTCGCTGTCCGTGAGGCGAGCGGTCTGCCCCGGGTCGTTCGACCCCGTGACGAACGGCCATGTCGACGTCATCACCCGGGCCGCGGCCCTCTACGACGAACTGGTCGTCGCCGTCCTGGTCAACCCCGGCAAGGCCGGGCTGTTCAGCGTCGACGAGCGCATCGCGCTTCTGCGCGACGCGGTCGCCGACGTCCCGAACGTGACCGTCGACAGCTTCCAGGGCCTGCTCGTCGACTACTGCCGCACCAACGACATCCCGGTGATCGTCAAGGGGCTGCGCGCGGTCAGCGACTTCGAGTACGAGCTGCAGATGGCGCAGATGAACCGCGAGCTGGCCGGGGTGGAGACGCTCTTCGTGCCCACCGCCCCCCAGGTCGGCCACCTGTCCTCGAGCCTGGTCAAGCAGATCGCCACCTTCGGCGGCGACGTCTCCGGACTGGTCCCCAAGGCCGTGCACGAGCGGCTCACCGTGCACCGGGAGCAGGGGACGTGACCGAGCTCGCGAGCCGCAGGGACACGGCATCACCGGGCGCGACTCCGACGAGCGCCGGCGAGGAGGGGCTGTGACGGAGGTCGTCTACCGGCTCTACGAGACCGTCGACGAGCTGAGCAGCGTCATCGAGAACGCCCGCAGCGTGCCGATGTCCGGTGGCTCCTGCATGGTGCCCCGCGACGTCGTGCTCGACCTGCTCGACGACCTCCGGGAGAACCTGCCCGCCGAGGTGCACAAGGCCGGCGCGATCGTCGAGCAGCGCACCGAGATCCTCCAGCAGGCGCAGGCCGAGGCCGAGCGGCTGACCGGCCGCACCCGCAGCGAGACCGAGCAGGTGGTCGGCGCGGCCCGCCGGCAGCGTGAGGAGATCCTCGGCACGGCCCGCCGGCAGCGCGACGACCTGCTCGCCCGCGCCCAGTCCGAGGCCGAGGACCTGCTCGCCCGGGCCGAGGAGGAGGCCGAGCAGATCGTCGAGGAGGCCCGCCGGCACCACGAGGCGCTGATCGCCGACGCGCAGGCCCAGGCGGCGGAGATCCTGGCGGCCGCGCAGGCCGAGCAGGAGCGCCTGGTCAGCGAGACGGAGGTCTACCGGGGAGCGGTCGACCGCGCCGACGAGCTCGGCGCGCAGACCGCGGCCGACGTCGCCCGGATGCGCACCGAGGTCGACGAGTACGTCGACACCCGCCTGGCCGACTTCGGCGGCACGCTGGAGCGGATGCTGCGCTCGGTGGAGAAGGCACGGGCCAGCCTCCGCGAGCAGTAGAAGGACCCCGCGTCCCCCCATCCCTCGCACGCTCGGGACGGGGCCCTGACGCGGGGCCGTTCCAGACCGTCACCGCGCTCGGGACGGGGCCCTGACGCGGGGCCGTTCCAGACCGTCACCGCGCTCGGGACGGGGCCCTGACGCGGGGCCGTTCCAGACCGTCACCGCGCTCGGGACGGGATCCGGGACGGGGCCGGCGGGTCCCCGGGAGGGGGCCACTCCGGGCCGGACGGGCCGGCCCGCCCATCGGGTAGTCTGGGTCCCTGGTCCGACCGCCGGAGGTCCACGCGCCCCGGCCGGCCACCTCCCCGTTGCCTACCGCGAGTACCGACATGCCTGCCGCACCGCCGCCCCGCCCAGGCGCCGCGTCCAAGGACGCCCGGCGTCCCGCCGCCAACCCCTGGTTCGTGGACCTGCGCGAGCTCGGCCGCCGCGCCGGCTCGATGCATGAGATCGAGCGCACGCTGCCGGCGCCCGCGGACTGGCGGGTCGAGCTCATCGGCGTCCCGGAAGGCGCGGAGGTCCACCTGCAGCTCCGGCTGGAGTCGGTGATGGAGGGCGTGCTGGTCTCCGGCGAGGTCGACGTCCCCGTGGTCGGCTCGTGCGCGCGGTGCCTGGAGCCGATCGAGGACAGCCTCGAGCTCGACGTCCAGGAGCTGTTCGCCTACGAGGGCAGCACCACCGAGGCCACCAGCGAGGAGGACGAGGTCCGCCGCGTCGAGGGCGAGCACCTCGACCTCGAGCCGATGGTCCGCGACCTCGTCGTCCTGAGCCTCCCGCTGGCGCCGACCTGCACCGAGGACTGCGCCGGCCTGTGCGTCGACTGCGGGCAGCGGCTCGACGACCTGCCCGCCGACCACACGCACGAGCAGCTCGACCCGCGCTGGGCCGGGCTGGCTCAACGCTTCGGTGCCTCGCAAGCCGACCGTTTCGCTTCCGCACCGGGCACCCCCGGCGCGGACAACCCAGAGGAGAACTGACGTGGCCGTCCCGAAGCGGAAGATGTCCCGCGCCAACACCCGTGCCCGGCGTTCGCAGTGGAAGGCCTCCGCGCCGACCCTGACGCCGTGCCCGAACCGGGCCTGCGGCCAGCTCAAGCCGCCGCACCAGGCCTGCCCGAACTGCGGGCAGTACGCGGGCCGTCAGGTCCTCTCGGTCTGACCCCGGCAGGAGCAGCCGTGGGGACGACGGCCACCGGTACCCAGCCCGCTCCGGGCGGGGCTGCCGGCCGCTCCCCGACGGGTGCGGCACACGCCGACCGCGCGGCCGCCTGGCTCCTCGACGCCCTCGGTGTCGAGCTGCCCGGCGGCCTGCTGGCGTTGGCGCTGACCCACCGCTCCTACGCCTACGAGCACGGCGGCCTGCCGACCAACGAGCGGCTGGAGTTCCTCGGGGACTCGGTGCTCGGCCTGGTCGTCACCGACGAGCTCTACCGGCGCCACCCCGAACTCCCCGAGGGCCGGCTGGCCAAGCTGCGCGCCTCGGTGGTCAACATGACCTCGCTGGCCGGCGTCGCCCGCCGCCTGGGCGACGGTGGCCTGGGGCCGCACCTGCTGCTGGGCCGCGGCGAGGAGACCACCGGCGGCCGGGAGAAGGACTCGATCCTCGCCGACGCGGTCGAGGCCCTCATCGGCGCCGTCCACGTCGGGCTGGGCCTGGACGTCGCGGGGACGATCGTGCACCGGCTGTTCGACCCGCTGCTCGACCAGGCCGCCACCCGCGGGGCCGGCCTGGACTGGAAGACCAGCCTCCAGGAGCTGGGTGCGCGGCTCGGGCTGGGCGCGCCGACCTACGTGGTCGAGGACACCGGTCCCGACCACGCCAAGACCTTCACCGCCGCCGTCGTCCTCTCGGGCACGGTCCACGGCCGTGGTGCCGGGCGCACCAAGAAGGCCGCCGAGCAGGAGGCCGCCGAGGCCGCCTGGCGTGCCCTGTCGGACGGCGTGGACCCGGACGGCGTGGACCCGGACGGCGGGACGCCGGACGTCGGGGCGCCTGACGTCGGGGCGTCGAACGGCCGGGCGTCGAACGGCGGGGCGTCGGCCATCGCAGCCCTGCCGGTCGAGTCCTCCGCGAGCTGAGCCGCCGTGCCCGAGCTGCCCGAGGTCGAGGTGGTCCGGCGCGGTCTGGAGCGCTGGGTCGCCGGGCGCACCGTCGCCACCGTCGAGGTGCACCACCCGCGCGCCGTCCGCCGCCACCTCGAGGGCGTCGAGCACTTCACCGCCGCGCTGACCGGGCGCACCCTCACCGCCGCCCACCGCCGCGGCAAGTACCTGTGGCTGCCGCTGGCCGAGGTCGACGGCACCCCTGCCGGGCAGGCGCTCGTCGCGCACCTCGGGATGAGCGGCCAGCTGCTGGTCGAGAAGCCGGCCCAGCCCGACGAGACGCACCTGCGCGCCCGGTTCACCTTCACCGACGGCGGCCGGGAGCTGCGCTTCGTCGACCAGCGCACGTTCGGCGGACTGGCGGTGGAGGAGTGCGCCGGGGACGGTGGGGCGGGCGGAGCCGTCGCGGACCGGATCCCGAGCCGGCTGGCGCACATCGCCATCGACCCGCTCGACGAGAGCTTCGACGCCGACGGGTTCAGCGCGGCGCTGCGCCGTCGGCACACCGAGGTCAAGCGGGCGCTGCTGGACCAGACGCTGATCGGCGGGGTGGGCAACATCTACGCCGACGAGTCGCTGTGGCGGGCGCGGCTGCACGGCAACCGGCCCACCGACCGACTCACCCGGACCCAGGTCACCGACCTGCTCGACGGCGTCCGCGACGTCCTCGGCGAGGCGCTGGCACAGGGCGGCACCTCCTTCGACTCCCTCTACGTCGACGTCAACGGGCAGAGCGGCTACTTCTCCCGCTTCCTCGCCGTCTACGGCCAGGCCGACCGGCCCTGCCCGCGCTGCGGGACGCCGATCGTGCGCGAGCCGTTCATGAACCGCTCCAGCTACAGCTGCCCGCGGTGCCAGCCGCGCCCGAGAGCCCGCCGACCGTGAGCGGACGCAGGCGGGATCCCGTCAGCGAACGACGAGCGGGGAGCGGAGCGCTCCGCTGGAGCGGACCATGGGGATGGTGAGCGGGGAGGACGGGCGGCGTCGGCTCGTGGCCCTGGTATCGGGCTCGGTGCAGGGCGTCGGCTACCGCTGGTACGTCCGCGGACGGGCTGCGGCGGCCGGGCTGGCGGGCTCGGCGACCAACCTGCCCGACGGGCGCGTCGAGGTGGTGCTCGAGGGCCCCGACGCCGCGGTGGCCGCCGTCCTGGCCGATCTGCAGGGCCCGGAGGCGCCCGGTGCGGTGACGGCGGTCGACGTCCGGAACGAGCCGGTCCGGGGGAGCACGGGGTTCACGACGGCGTGACCAACGTGACACCCACCTGACACGGGAGGGTTGGAGTGTGCCCGTTGACCTGCGTGTCAGGGCCTGTCACCCTGGGAACACACGGACCGCGCCGACCGTCGTACGGGGCGCAGGTCATCCCCTCACGAAGTCGAAAGGCCGTTGTCGCCATGGCCAAGGCCCTGTTCGGTCACGTCGTCACCCCCGCGGAGCTCCGAGTATTCGAGGAGAACGCCGTCCTGCGGGCCAGGGTGCGCCGGCTGGAGCAGGAACTGGAGGAGCTGCGCGCGCAGCGCGACGCCGCGATCGCCCACGAGCTGCTGAGCATGGCCGGCGACAACGCCGAGCCGGCTCTCGCCTGAAGAAGGACCCTTCTGCCCCCCGCCACCCGCGAGCTCGCGGCGGGACCCTGCAGGAGGGCCACGTCCTCTCCCCCCGGGAGCTGAGGACGGGGCCACGGCTGAGTACCTGATCCCGTGCATCTCTCGAGCCTGACGCTGAAGGGCTTCAAGTCCTTCGCGTCCGCGACGACCCTGCGCCTCGAGCCGGGGATCACCGCCGTCGTGGGCCCCAACGGCTCCGGGAAGTCCAACGTCGTCGACGCCATCGCCTGGGTCCTGGGCGAGCAGGGCGCCAAGAGCCTGCGCGGCGGCAAGATGGAGGACGTCATCTTCGCCGGCACCGCCGGCCGCCCCGCTCTCGGCCGGGCCGAGGTGACGCTCACCATCGACAACGCCGACGGCGCGCTGCCGATCGACTACACCGAGGTCTCGATCACCCGGCGGATGTACCGCTCCGGGGAGAGCGAGTACGAGATCAACGGGGACAAGGTCCGGCTGCTCGACGTCCAGGAGCTGCTCAGCGACTCCGGCATCGGCCGCGAGATGCACGTCATCGTCGGCCAGGGGCAGCTCGACGCCGTGCTCTCCGGGCGCCCCGAGGACCGCCGCGCCTTCATCGAGGAGGCCGCCGGCGTCCTCAAGCACCGCAAGCGCAAGGAGAAGGCGCTCCGCAAGCTCGACGCGATGCAGGCCAACCTCGACCGGCTGGCCGACCTCACCGCCGAGCTGCGCCGCCAGCTCAAGCCCCTGGGCCGGCAGGCCGAGGTCGCCCGCCGCGCGGCCGGCGTGCAGGCCGACCTGCGTGACGCGCGGCTGCGGCTGCTCGCCGACGACCTGGTGCAGCTGCGCGACGCGCTGGACGAGGACGTCGCCGACGAGACCGCCGCCCGGCAGCGCCGCGCCGTCGTCGAGGCCGAGCTGGCGCGGACGTCGGCGCGCGAGTCGGCGCTCGAGACGGAGCTCGCCGTGAACGCCCCGGTGCTGGCCGCCGCCCAGGACACCTGGTACCGGCTCTCCGCCCTCACCGAGCGTTTCCGCGGCATCGCGCAGCTGGCTGCCGAACGGCACCGCCACCTCTCCGCCGCACCGCCCGCGGCCGCCGCCGGCCGGGACCCCGACCAGCTCGAGGCCGAGGCCGACCGCGTCGCCGCCACCGAGGTCCAGCTCGCCGACGGTCTGGCGGCCGAGCGGGGCCGGCTGGCCACGGCCGTCGCCGCCCGCACCGACGTGGAGGCCGCGCTCGCCGAGGCCGAGCGGGCCTGGGTCGCCGCCGCCCGCGCGCTCGCCGACCGCCGCGAGGGCCTGGCCCGGCTCTCCGGGCAGGTCGCCGCCGCCCGCTCGCGCGTCGCCGCGGGGGAGTCGGAGATCGAGCGCCTGGCGCTGGCCGCCGGCGAGGCCGCCGACCGGGCCGAGGTCGCCGCCGAGCGGCTGGCCGAGCGCCGGGAGGCGGTCGCCGAGCAGGAGGACGGCGACGTCGCACTCGTCACCGCCCACTCCGACGCCGTCGCCGCGCACGCCGCGGCGGCCCGGACGGTCACCGAGCTGGCCGCCGCCGAACGGGCAGCGGAGCGCGACCGCGCCTCCGCGCAGGCCCGGCGCGACACGCTCGCCCAGGGCCTGGCCCCGGCCGACGGCGCCGCCGCGGTGCTCGCCGCCGGGTTGCCGGGCGTGCTGGGCGCGGTCACCGAGCGGGTCACCGTCGCGCCCGGCGCGGAGATCGCTCTCTCCGCTGCCCTGGCCGGCATGGCCGACGCGCTCGTCGTCGACTCCGTCGCCGGCGCCGCCGCCGCGCTCGCCCACCTCAAGGACGTCGACGGCGGCCGGGCCGGGCTGCTGGTCACCGGCGGGCTGCCCGCGCTGCCCCGCGAGGGCTGGCCGCGGCTGCCCGAGGGCCTGCGCTGGGCCCGCGACCTGGTCGAGGCCCCCGAGGAGCTGCACCCCGCCCTCGACCGGGCGCTGGACCGCGTCGCCGTCGTGCCCTCCCTCGACGCCGCCGTCACCCTCGTCGTCCGTCACCCGCGGGTGCGGGCGGTGACCGCGGACGGCGACCTGGTCGGCTCGGACTGGTCGGTCGGCGGACAGGCCGACGCGCCCTCCGGCCTCGAGGTCCGCGCCCGGGTGGACGACGCCGAACGCGAGCTGACCGCCGCCGCCACGCGCGCCGCCGAGCTCGCCGACCGGCTGGCCGCGGCGCGGGAGACCGCCCGCACCCGCTCCGCCGACGTCGACGAGGCCCTCGCCGCCCGCCAGGCCGCCGACCGCAGCCGCTCGGCCGTCGCCGCGCAGCTGGCCGAGCTCGGCGCGGCCGCCCGCTCGGCCACTGCCGAGGCCGAGCGCTCCGCGGCCGCCCGGGTCCGCGCCGAGGCCGCGCTGGAGCAGGTGCGGACCGCGCTGGCAGGGCTGGAGGACCGGCTGGCCCAGGCCGAGGCCGCGCCGGTCGAGGAGGAGCCCGACCCCGCCGAGCGGGACCGGCTGCGGCTGGAGGCGGCCGCGGCGCGGCAGGCCGAGACCGAGGCGCGGCTGGCCGTCCGCACCGCCGAGGAACGGGCGCGGGCGCTGTCCGGGCGGGCGGAGTCGCTGCGTCGGCAGGCCCGCCAGGAGCGGGCCGCCCGCGAGCGCGCCGCCGCGGCCCGTGTCGCCCGCGAGCGCGGTGCGCAGGTCGCCGCCCGGGTGCGGTCCGGCGCGGAGACGGCGCTGACCGCGCTGGCGTCGTCCCTGGAGCGGGCGGCCGCCGAACGCGACCAGCTGGCCCGCGTGCGCACCGCCCGCGAGGCCGAGCTGCTCGAGGTGCGGGTCGCCGTGCGCGCGGCCACCGCCGAGCTGGAGCGGCTGACCGACGAGGTGCACCGCGACGAGGTGGCCCGCGCCGAGCAGCGCTACCGCATCGAGGCGCTGGAGGACCGGGCCGCCGAGGAGTACGGCGTCGACCTGCCCACCCTGCTGGCCGAGTACGGCCCGGCCGCGCCGGTGCCGCCCACCCCGGCGCAGGTCGCTGCCGCGCAGGACGCCGGCGACCCCGAGCCCGCTCCGGTGCCCTACGACCGGGCCGCGCAGGAGCGCCGCGCGGCCAGAGCGGAGCGTGACCTGGCCACGCTGGGCAAGGTGAACCCGCTGGCGCTGGAGGAGTTCGCGGCGCTGGAGGAGCGGCACGGCTTCCTGGCCACGCAGCTCGAGGACCTCAAGGCCACCCGGCGGGACCTGCTCACCGTCGTCCGCGAGGTCGACGGCCGCATCCACGACGTCTTCGCCTCGGCCTTCGCCGACGTGCAGCGGGAGTTCGAGCAGGTCTTCGCCGTCCTGTTCCCGGGCGGGCACGGCCGGCTGCACCTGACCGACCCCGAGGACATGCTGACCACGGGCGTCGAGGTGGAGGCCCGGCCACCGGGCAAGAAGGTCAAGCGGCTGTCGCTGCTCTCCGGCGGCGAGCGCTCGCTGACCGCCGTCGCGCTGCTCGTGGCGATCTTCCGGGCCCGGCCCTCGCCGTTCTACGTGCTCGACGAGGTCGAGGCCGCCCTCGACGACGTCAACCTCGGGCGGCTGCTGATCCTCGTCGAGCAGCTCCGCGCGACCTCGCAGCTGATCGTCATCACGCACCAGAAGCGCACGATGGAGATCGCCGACGCGCTCTACGGCGTGAGCATGCGCGGCGACGGCATCACCGGCGTCATCAGCCAGCGCCTGCGCGAGGCCGAACCCGCCTAGGGGAGGGGACCCGTCCTCCCCGTCCTCTGCGAGCTCGGAGCGGACCCGGGACGGGGCCGCGGACACCAGGGGTCCGCCAGCCACGCCAGCACGCGGCCCTGCGACCAGCAGCGGCCGATGGCCTCGGCGCGCAGAGCCGACCGGTCGAACACCGCCAGGCCGATGATGCTGTGGCCAGAGGCGCGGCGATCGCCGAGCGTCGGGATCGTCGGCGCGACCCCGACCCCCTCCGCTGACACCCACGCCACCGCCCGGCCGGCCGCCGCTTCCTCGAGGCGGTGCAGGAAGCGCCGGCGGCTCTCGAGCGGGAAGCGCGACAGCGCCCACGTCGTGGTGACGACGGGCAGGGCGTCCGCGGGCACACGGGCGACGGCGTCGGGCACCACCTCGGCTGCGTTCCCTCGCAGCAGCAGCGGAGGAGCCGTCGCCGCCAACGCCATCTCCGCGTCGAGCCTCGCGGTCCGCGCCGGTTGGTCCGGCGCCAGGCAGGCGCGCAACCACCGGGCGTCGTCCGCGTCGGTCACGTCGAGCGGATCGAGGTCGACGACGACCCGGGCGACGACCTCGGGCACCGCCCGCGTCGGGATGGGCCGGTCTCCCACGATCGAGGACGACAGCTGCACGGGGGATGACGGGTCGCCCAGCGCTCCTCCGTCGCCGTACGTGATGCCGACGCGATCCACGTTGAGATTGAGCCCGGCCGGACGACCCACGTCGATCAACCCCAGCGCATCCGCGCCCACCCGGCGCGCCGCCTCGGCGATGGCCGGGTACAGCACGGCGCAGCGTCCGGTCTGGTCGGCCCGGACCTGCCGGCGCACGGCTATGGCCACGACCGAGTCGGTCATCCGCAGCAGCGTGTCGATCGCCGCGCCGGCGGCAGCGTCGCCGTCCGCAGCGGCACAGGCCGCGGCGAGCGCCGGGGCGCGTCCGGCGAGGGCGAGGTCGTGCAGCGCGGCGAGGATCACCCTCGGGTGCCGCTTGCGCGCCGGCGCCGCCTCGATGGCCCGCAGCGCCTCGTCGGACTCGCTCAGGGCGACGGCGACGCGCTCGTACAGCGGCGACGTCCCGGCGGCGTCGACCTGACCGAAGTGTCGGTACACCTCAGCGAGGGTGCGGGCCCTACCCACGGGGACGGCGCTCCCCGCGGTCGGCCCCGGCGTCCCCTGGGACGGGAGCGCCGCGGAGATCCTCGACCGACCCGCCGGCCACTGCCGCTCCCTCGACGAACCGCGTGCGCTCCACCGCGACAGGACGCTAGACCCCCGACTGCACCTGCAGGTCGACGACGAGCGGCAGGTGGTCCGAGGCGCCGGCGCCGTCGAGCACGTGGGCGCGGGCGACGCCGACGCCGGGGGAGACCCACACCTGGTCGATGCGGCGGTGCGGGCGCCGGGCCGGGTGCGTCCCGCCGTGCCGCGCGTGCCAGAACCGCCAGCCGGCCCGGTCCTCGCGGTCGGGGGCGAGGTCCCAGGCGTCGGTGAACCGTCCGGTCAGGGTGGCGAGCTCGGGGGCCCCGGGGTCGGCGTTGAAGTCCCCGACCAGGACGCCGGTCTCCATCGGCTCGGTGTGCAGCTGCGCGATCGCGGCGATCTGCCGGCTGCGCTCTTCCGGCGAGCGGGTGGACAGGTGGGTCGTCGTCACCCACAGTGCGGCGCCGTCGAGCTCGACCATCGTCCGCAGCGCGCTGCGGGGCTCGCCGTCGCCGGGCAGCGGGTGGACGTCGCTGATCAGGATCGGCAGCCGGGACAGCAGCGCATTGCCGTACTGGCGGCGCACCCCCGCGTCCCGGCGCGGCTCGTCGATCGCCGGACCCCACGCCAGCTGCATGTCCAGCGCCCGGGAGAGCAGCAGCGCCTGGTCGACGTCCTCGCTGCGCCCGCCGTAGTGGCGGTCCACCTCCTGCAGGCAGATGAGGTCGGCGTCGGCCGCGGCGAGCACCGTGGCCAGCCGCGGCAGGTCGTGCCGGCCGTCGACGCCGACGCCGTGGTGGGTGTTGAAGGTGACCAGTCGCACGGGGATCGGCGGCTGGTCCGGGCCGGGAGCGGGCCTCGCGCCCAGGGGGTCGCTCACCTGCGTCAGCCTGTCACCTCCGCCGGGACGGGGTCGGACAGCGGCAGGTCGGCGACCAGCTGCAGCCGATCCCGGCCCACGTCGTCCCAGTCGGTGACGAACAGCCGGAACGAGGCGTCCCGGTCGTGCAGGACCAGCTCGCCGAGCTGGTTGCCGAAGTACGGGCCGGCCTGCTTGACCCAGTCCAGCTCCGACGGGCGGACCCGCGCCAGCCGGGACAGCCCCGTGGTCAGCCGGCGGGCCCAGCGGCTCCACCCGATCCGGAAGCCCACGCGGATCGGGTGCGGCGCCTGGTTGTGCAGCGGGGAGACGGTCAGCTGGTGCACACGGGTGGTGAGACCGTCGGGCTGGACCAGCTCGGCGGCGTAGGCGTGGTGGACGTCGCCGGAGAGCACCAGCGCGGTCGCCGGCGCCCGGCCCTGCTCGCCACGGGCGAGGGCGATCAGCGCCCGGCCCAGCCGCTCGAAGGAGTCGCCGAACGCCGACCAGTGCTCGAGGTCGGCGGCCTGCCGCAGCTGCTCGGACAGCCAACCGAGGGGACGGCCCAGGTGCCGCCGGACGAGCGTCTCGTTCCAGCGCTCGACCTCGTGGATGGCGTGCGGCAGCAGCCACGGCAGCGAGGTGCCCAGCACCAGGTGCTCGACGCCCTCGTCGACGGCGCGGCGCATGGCGGCCTCGACCCAGGCGAACTCGTCCTCGTCGAGCATCCCGCGGGCGTCCTCGTCGAGGACGCGGCCGGCCCGGCTGTCGATGACGATCATCCGCGCCTCGCCCCAGTGCCGCACGTAGCTCCAGCGGACCGAGCGCGGATCGCGATCGGCGGTCTCGGCCATCGCCTGCAGCACCGGCTCGGCGTCGTCCCGGCGCTCCTGGACCGCCTGCCAGGTCGCGTCGGCGGCCAGCTCCTGCGGGCTGAGGTTGCCCAGGTGCTGGTACACCCAGTAGCTGGCCAGGCCGCCGCAGATCCGGCGGGTCCACCAGTCCTGCCCGGTCACCTTGCGGCGCCAGGCGGCGGAGGTGTTCCAGTCGTCGATCATCTCGTGGTCGTCGAAGATCATCGACGACGGCACGGTCGACAACAGCCAGCGCACCTGGGGGTCGCTCCAGGACTCGGCGTAGAGCCGGGTGTACTCCTCGAAGTCGTCGACCTGGGCGTCCGGCGGGGCCGGCCGCTGCCGGCGCAGGGCGAGCCAGTTGCGGGTCGCGTGCGTCAGCTCGTCGGCGTAGACCTGGTCGCCGAGCAGCACCAGCGCGTCGGGCCAGGTGTCCTCGGGCTGTCCGGTCAGCCGCGCGGCGTAGGTGTCCAGCGCGTCGGGCGGGATGCCCTCGGCGACGTCGACGGTGCTCGGGGTGGCATAGCGGCAGGAGCCGAAGGCGACGGTGAACGGCCCAGGCCGGCCCGGTGTCCGGATCCGGCTGGGCGGGAACGTGGAGGAGGGCTCCGGCCACACCCGCTCGCCGTCCAGGTGCACCTCGTAGGGCGTCACGCTGCCCGGCTCGAGCCCCTCGACGACGACGAGGGCGTAGCAGTGGCCGCTGACGGTGAAGGTGCGGGTGCGACGGCCGAGCACCTCGACCTCGCAGGGCCGGTCGGTCTCCACCCACACGGTGGCCGACACCGGGTCGACGTGCCGCAGCAGGGGACCGAGGAGGAGGACCGGGTCGTCCCGGCCGGGGAGCGGCATGCCGCCCAGGGTGGCCCACCGGCGCGGGTTCCGCACCGACCCCGACCACGGGTGCTGGGAGACTGAGGGCCATGGAGTTCGTGCTGATCGCGATCGCGATCCTGCTCGTCGGTCTGATCCTGGGGGTGAGCCTGCTCGTCGGCCGCGGCCGGCGGACCACGCGCCTGGACGACGACGCCGCCGCCGGCACCACGCTGACCCGGCCGCGCCCGCCCACCCCGACGACGGAGGCCCCGCCCCGGCCGTCGGGCGCGACGGCGAGCGGGATGGGGACGACGGCCCAGCCGGACGCCGTCTCGCCCGAGGCGCCCCCCGAGGTCGAGCTGCCCCCGGCCGTCCCCGAACCGGGCCTGGTCTTCGAGACCCCGCCGCCCTCGGCCGGCCGGCTGGTACGGCTGCGGTCGCGGCTGGCCCGCTCCCAGTCGAACCTGGGGCGCGGCCTGCTCACCGTGCTCGCCCGCGAGCGGCTCACCGAGGACGACTGGGAGGAGGTCGAGGAGACCCTGCTCGCGGCCGACGTCGGCGTGGCCGCCACCCAGCAGATCGTCGACCGGCTGCGCACGCAGTCGATGGTCCTGGCCACCGCGTCCGGCCCGGACCTGCGCCGGCTGCTGGTCCGGGAGCTCACAGCCGTCCTCGGCCCCGACCTCGACCGCTCGCTGGGCGTGGACCGGCACGACGGCCGGCCGGGGATCGTCCTGGTCGTCGGCGTCAACGGCGCGGGCAAGACGACGACGGTCGGCAAGATCGCCCGCGTCCTCGTCGGCGACGGCAAGAGCGTCGTCCTGGGGGCCGCGGACACCTTCCGCGCCGCCGCCGCCGACCAGCTCGAGACGTGGGGCGAGCGGGTCGGCGTCCTCACCGTGCGCGGCCGCGAGGGAGCCGACCCGGCGTCGGTCGCCTTCGAGGCGGCACGCACCGGGGTCGAGGGTGAGGTGGACACCGTCGTCGTCGACACCGCCGGCCGGCTGCACACCAAGGGCGGCCTGATGGACGAGCTCGGCAAGATCAAGCGGGTCGTCGAGAAGGTGGCACCGGTGACCGAGGTGCTGCTCGTCCTCGACGCCACCACCGGCCAGAACGGCGTCGTCCAGGCCCGCGTGTTCACCGAGGCCGTGACCGTGACCGGTGTCGTCCTCACCAAGCTCGACGGCACCGCCAAGGGCGGCATCGTCGTCTCGGTGCAGCGCGAGCTCGGCATCCCGGTCAAGCTCGTGGGGCTGGGGGAGGGCGCCGACGACCTGGCGCCCTTCGAGCCCGAGGCGTTCGCCGAGGCGCTCGTCGGCGGGGCCGACTGAGAGAGGACCTCGTCCTCCCACCCCTCGCCGGCCCAGGGCGGGGCCCTGCAAGGGGGCGTTCCAGCACGTCGCCGGGGCCGCCGGTGCTCACCCCGCGGCCGGCGGACCTCCCCGGTGCACGTGCAGTGCGACCAGCGCGACGTCGTCGGCGTACTCCGGGGCCATCCTCGCCAGCAGCGCCTCGCACAACTGCTCGACCGGGACGCCGGACAGCTCCGTGCCCGCCTCCACCAGCCGGGCCAGGCCCTCGTCGAGGGTGGCGTCCCGGCGCTCGACCAGCCCGTCGGTGTAGAGGACGACGGTGTCGCCGGGGTGCAGCGGGACCGTGGCGTCGGTGCGGCGCGTCCCCGGATCGACCCCGAGCAGCAGCTCCGGCCGCCGCTGCAGCAGCTGCGCCGTGCCGTCGGCCGGGATGAGCAGCGGCGGCAGGTGGCCGGCGTTGGACCAGCGCAGCGTCCGCCGTCCCGAGGCCGCCTCCTCCGGGGTCTGCTCCACGCGGGCGAGCAGCGCGGTGACCAGCGTGGTCACCCCCAGGTCGGGCAGCGCCCCGTCGAGGGTCGCCAGCGCACGGGCCGGCGGGGCGTCCAGCGCGTGGATCACGCCGCGCAGCACGTTGCGCAACTGGCCCATGACCGCGGCGGCGATCCGGTCGTGCCCGGTGACGTCGCCGACCACCAGCGTGGTGGCGCCGTCGGGGGAGAGGAAGGCGTCGTACCAGTCCCCGCCGACCTGGGCCTCCCGGGCCGCGGGGCGGTAGCGGACGGCGATGCGCAGGCTGTCGGCCTCCGGTGGGTCGGTGAGCATCGACCGCTGCAGCGTCTCGGCCAGGCTGCGGGTCTCGCGGGCCCGCCGCCGCTCGTCCTCCAGCCGGCTGACCCGGTCCACGGCCTGGGCGCACTGCGCGGCGTGGGCCTCCAGCACCCGGACGTCGTGCTCCTCGAAGGCCCGCGCAGAGGTCCAGCCGACGGTCCACGAGCCGAGCAGGCGGCCGCCGGCGCGCAGCGGCAGCGCTGCCCAGGACCGGAGCCCGAGCGCCTGGGCCAGCCGGCCCTCCTCGGTGTCCGGCCGGGCGCAGGCGTCGCGGACCAGCACGGTCTCCCCGGTGGCGGCGACGGCCATCGGCAGCGGCGAGGTGGGGTCCAGGTCGGCCGAGACCAGCCGCCCGTCCCGGTCCTCGGTGAGCGTGAGGCCGTCGGGCCCGGCGAGGGCGACCGCGGCGGCGTCGCTCTGCAGCGCGGAGCGACCGTGGTCGAACAGCAGCCCGAGCAGCTCGGTGATGGTCTCGGCGGCGGCGAGGGCGGAGACGGTGGCGGCCAGCCCGGCGAGCGAGGCGGCGGTGCGTCGCTCGCGCTCGCTGCTCTCGCGCAGCTCGGCGTTGAGCCGCTCGAGCTCGCGCGTGCGGGCGAAGAGGTCGGCCTCCACCCGTTCGACCCGGTGCTGCCCGCGGGCGGCCTCCTGCTGGGCCTCGTCGCGGGCGCGGACGTAGTCGGTGATGTCGTCGGAGCGGTGCAGCAGCAGGACGACGCGGCCCTCGTCGTCGAGGATCGGCACGTTGCGCGGGCTCCAGAAGCGTTCCTCCCACGTGCCGTCGGGGAGCGGGATGTCGTACTTCTGGATCGCCATGGTCACCGGCCGGCGGGTGTCGCGGACGCGGGCCAGGGTCTCGGCCAGGTTGCGGACCCCGTCGGCCCCGGGGTCGTCGGGGTTGAGCGGGAAGACGTCGAACAGGTGCCTACCGACGGTGTCGTCGAGCGTGGTGGCGGTGGCCTCCAGCCGGGCCCGGTTGGCGTGCACGATCACCAGGTCGGGGGTCAGCAGCAGGAAGGGGGCCGGCGCCTCGTCGAAGACCCGCGCGAAGTCGGGCGCCGGCAGCTCCTCGGGCGCCCGTCGCCCCGTGTCGACGTCGTTCCCCCGGCGCTGCTGTCCCGCGGCCACCACGTGGTCCTCCCCCCGGACGGATGTGGTCGCCTCGGCACTACCCGCTCGGCCCGGTTCACACGGGTTGGTGGTCAGGGCACGCTGCGGGGGTCGAACCCGTAGGGCAGCTCCAGCCGGTGGCGCGCCAGCAGGTCGGGGTCGGCGAGCAGCTCGCGGGTCGGCCCGTCGGCCACCACGACGCCGCCGTCGAGGACGACCGAGCGCGGGCACAGCTGCAGGGCGTAGGGCAGGTCGTGGGTGACCATCAGCACCGTCACCGGCAGCGACTCGAGCACCTCGGCCAGCTCCCGCCGTCCGGCCGGGTCGAGGTTGGACGACGGCTCGTCGAGCACCAGGATCTCGGGGTGCATCGACAGCACGGTGGCGACGGCGACCCGCCGCCGCTGGCCGAAGGAGAGGTGGTGCGGCGGCCGGCCGGCGGCCCCGGTCATGCCGACCTGCGCCAGCGCGGCGGCCACCCGCGCCTGCACCTCGGGCTCGGGCAGGCCGAGGTTGCGCGGGCCGAAGGCGACGTCCTCGCCGACCGTCGGCATGAACAGCTGGTCGTCGGGGTCCTGGAAGACGATGCCCACCCGCCGCCGGACCTCTTGGAGGTTCCGCCGGTCGACCGGCAGCCCGGCCACGTGCACGTTGCCGCGTCCACCGCTGAGGATGCCGTTGAGGTGCAGCACCAGCGTGGTCTTGCCGGCGCCGTTGGGCCCTAGCAGGGCCACCCGCTCGCCGCGCTCGACGCGCAGGTCGACGCCGTAGAGCGCCTGGTGCCCGTCGGGGTAGGCGAAGGCGAGGTCCTCGACGAGCAAGGAGGGCTCCGGACGCGAGGAGCCCGACGGCGACGGCGCGGGGGTGGTCACCCGAGCAGCAGACCGGACACCAGGACGGCGGCCGCACCCAGCGGCAGGGCGAGGGCGGCCAGCCACGCCCGGGCGGGCACCGCGGCGGCCGGTGCGCCGGGCATCCGGCCGGTGTAGCCGCGCGACAGCATCGCCAGGTGCACCCGCTCGCCGCGCTCGTAGGAGCGGACGAACAGCGAGCCCGCAGCCGGACCCAGGACCCGCAGCGCGCCGACGTTGCGGCCCACGAAGCCGCGGGACTCCCGGGCCACCCGCATCCGGTGCAGCTCGCCGCCCACCACGTCGGCGTACCGGATCATGAACATCAGGATCTGCACGAGCAGTGACGGCAGCCGCAGCCGCTCCAGACCGGCCAGCAGCGCCCGGGGCTCGGTGGTCGCCGAGAGGACCACGGCGGCGAGGACCGACAGCGTGGCCTTGGCCAGGAGCCCACCGGCGGCGACCAGGCCGCTCTCCGAGAGCGCGACGCCGGCGACCTCGACGCGCGGCCCCTGCGCCACGAAGGGCAGCAGCACGGCGAACAGCACGAACGGCACCTCGATCGCCAGCCCCCGGGCGAGCCGGGCCGGTCCCACGCCCGCGACGGCGGCAGCGAGGAGGACCAGCGCCAGGTACCCGCCGTAGGCCGCCCAGGCCCAGGTGGCGTGCACGGGGGTGGCCACGACGACCAGCGCGAAGCCGAGGACGGCGACGAGCTTGAGGTGCGGCTCGAGGCGGTGCACCGGGCTGGTCCCGGCGAGGTAGGCCGCGCCCAGGACACCGCCGTGCACCGCCGTCACGTCAGTCCCCCGCGGTGGCGGCGGTCCGGCCGCGGCGGCGCAGCAGGAGGGTGAGTCCCCCGGCGAGCACGAGGGTCACCAGGACGCCGATGACGCCGGCCAGCCCGCCGGAGAGCCGCTCGGAGTCGACGCCGGAGACGCCGTAGTCGGCCAGCGGCGAGCTCGCCGCCGCGCTGTCCTCGGCGGTGTGCAGGAAGCCGGACCGCTCGGCGGCCCACTCCAGCCCGTCGGGGGAGGCGCTGGCGTACCAGCTGACCACGCCGGCCACGAGGAGGGCGACGGCCAGGCCCACCACCCACAGCAGGCGGCCCCTGCGGCTCATCGGGCACCCGCCGGCACCGACGCGGGCCGCTCGGCCAGCAGCGTGGCCCGGCGCAGCGCCCGGGCGCCGTACACCAGGTCGGGGCGGACGGCGAGGACCGCGCCGACGACCGCCACCGTGATCGCCGCCTCCCCGAGCCCGATGAGCACGTGCACGCCGCCCATGGCCGCGGCCACCGTGCCCACGGGCACGTCGGCGACGCCGCCGACCGTGAACAGCCCGACGAACACCAGCGCGGCCACCGGCACCGAGAGGAAGGCGCCCACGCCGGCGGCGGTCAGCACGCCGCCGCGCGTCGTCGGCAGCAGCCGCGCCAGCAGGCGGAAGGCCCCCCAGCCCACCGCGACGGCGACCAGGCCCAGCAGGGTCACGTTGGTGCCCAGCGCGGTGAGCCCGCCGTCGGCGAACAACAGCGCCTGCACGACGAGGACGACGGTCATGCACAGGACCGCCGTCCACGGCCCGACCAGGACGGCGGCGAGCACCCCGCCCATCAGGTGGCCGCTGGTGCCCGCGCCGACGGGGAAGTTGACCATCTGCACGGCGAAGACGAAGGCCGCGGTGAGACCGGCCAGGGGAGCGGTGCGCTCGTCGAGCTCGCGCCGGGCGCCGCGGAGGGCCAGGGCGACCCCGCCGGCGGCGACGGCCGCCGTGGCCGTGGACGTCGGGGCGTCGAGGAACCCGTCGGGTACGTGCACGCTGCCTCCTCGGAGCTCGCCCTCACCGTGTGTGGGGGGCGACTGACCGGGACCTTATTGCACACCGGTCGCAGTTGCACATCTCTCGCAACAAGGCGCGACGGGGGCCGGAGGCGGGCCGTGCAACACGACCGGAACACGACGGGCGGACACGCGGGCCGGAGTTCACCGCACGGAAACAGCGGCGCGCCGGTCGCCGAAACGTGCCGACGGCACGGTGAACGCCACGTCGCCCCTCTCCCGAGGGGCGCCGGTCAGCCCCTCGGCCCGGACGTCCCCGACGTCCCGGCCCCGCCCCCTGCGGCCTGCGCGCGACGCCGGCCGCACCGATCCGTCAGGAGGTTGCCGTGGACACCGGCGACACCGCTTGGGTCCTGGCCAGCGCCGCGCTGGTGCTGTTCATGACCCCCGGTCTGGCGCTCTTCTACGGCGGCATGGTCCGCGCCAAGAGCGTCCTCAACATGATGATGATGAGCTTCGGCGCGCTCGCCCTGATCAGCGTGCTCTGGGTGCTCTACGGCTACTCGATGGCCTTCGGCGACGACATCGGCGGCGGCCTGCTCGGGAACCCGCTGGAGTTCTTCGGGCTCTCCTCGCTGCTGGGCACCAGTGGCCTGGAAGGCGGCTTCCAGCCCGAGAGCCTGGTCTTCACGGTGCCCTCGATGGCCTTCGTCGCCTTCCAGGCGATGTTCGCCATCCTCACCGTCGCGCTCATCTCCGGCGCCATCGCCGACCGGGCCCGCTTCGGCCCGTGGATGGTCTTCGCCGGCGTCTGGGCGACGCTGGTGTACTTCCCGGTCGCGCACTGGGTCTTCGCCTTCGACGGCGCGGAGTCCGAGACCGGTGGCTGGATCGCCAACGACCTGCTGGCCATCGACTTCGCCGGCGGCACCGCGGTGCACATCAACGCCGGTGCGGCGGGCTTGGCGCTGGCCCTGGTGCTGGGCAGGCGGCGCGGCTTCGGGCGCGACCCGATGCGGCCGCACAACCTGCCGCTGGTGATGATCGGCGCGGGCATCCTGTGGTTCGGCTGGTTCGGCTTCAACGCCGGCTCCGCGCTGGCCGCCAACGGGCAGGCCGCCGAGGTCTTCGTGACCACGCTGGTCGCCACGGGCGCCGCGGCGCTGGGCTGGCTGCTGATCGAGAAGGTGCGTGACGGCCACGCCACCTCGCTGGGCGGCGCCTCCGGCGTGGTCGCCGGCCTGGTCGCCATCACCCCGGCCTGCTCGTCGGTGACGCCGATCGGGGCGATCATCATCGGCCTGGTCGCCGGCGTGGTCTGCGCCCTGGCGGTCGGCCTGAAGTACAGGCTCGGCTACGACGACTCCCTCGACGTCGTCGGCGTCCACCTCGTCGGCGGCCTGTGGGGCACCCTGGCCGTGGGCCTGTTCGCCTCGGCGTCCACCACGGCCGGCGTCGACGGACTCCTCTACGGCGGCGGCGTCGACCAGCTGTGGCGGCAGGCGCTGGGTGCCGGCGTCGTGCTGGTCTACTCGTTCGTCGTCACCCTGGGGATCGGTGTCGTCATCGCCAAGACCATGCGCTTCCGGGTCTCCGAGGAGCACGAGGTCAGCGGGATCGACGGCGTCGTGCACGCTGAGACGGGGTACGACTTCGCCTCCCTCGGGGGCGGGGGCGGCAGCGCGACCCTGGGCGGCCAGGCGCACGCCGAGGCCCGGGGCATGACCGTGACCACCGAAGGGAGCCGGGCGTGAAGCTCGTCACCGCCATCGTCAAGCCGTTCAAGCTCGACGACGTCAAGAACGCCCTCGAGCTGATCGGCATCGCCGGGCTCACCGTCAGCGAGGTCCAGGGCTTCGGCCGGCAGCGGGGCCACACCGAGGTCTACCGCGGGGCGGAGTACCAGGTGGACTTCGTGCCGAAGGTGCGCATCGAGGTCGTCGTCGGGGAGATCGACGCCGCCCGCGTGGTCGACGCGATCGTCGAGGCGGCCTCCACCGGTCAGATCGGCGACGGCAAGGTGTGGGTGACGACGATCGACGAGATCGTGCGCGTCCGCACCGGTGAACGCGGCGCCGACGCGCTCTAGGGCCGGACGCGACACCGTCGGCCGGGGTGGTGGGGTTGCCTGCCACCCCGGCCGACGCCGTTCCAGGGACAGCGCAGGAGAGGCGAGGGGGAGACGTGCTGGACACCGGGTCGCTGCCCGCACTGCCGCGGGCCGAGCGCATCGAGGTGCTCGACGCCTGGCTCACCGGCTTGCTCGACGAGGCGGTCGCGGGCACCCCGCCGCCCCGGCCGCGTCGCGGCGGGCCGCCCCCACGCACCGGGACGGACGGCGTCGCGCTGCTGGCCGTCGGCAGCCTGGGCCGCCGGGAGCTCCCGCCGCAGGGGGACCTCGACCTCGTCCTCGTGCACGAGGGGCGCCCGGAGATCGCCGCCCTCGCCGACGCGGTGTGGTACCCGATCTGGGACGCCGGGCTGCGCCTGGACCACTCGGTGCGGACGGTCGCCGAAGCCGTCGGCGTGGCCTCCACCGACGTCAAGGCCGGGCTCGGGCTGCTCGACGTCCGCTTCGTCGCCGGGGACGCCGGACTCGCCGCCACGCTGCGCGCCGCCACCCTCAGCAGCTGGCGGCAGTCGTCGTCCCGGCTGCTGCCGCAGCTGCGCGACCTGCGCCGTGGCCGCGCCCGGCAGGTCGGGGAGCTGGCCTTCCTCCTCGAGCCCGACCTCAAGGAGGCCTACGGCGGGCTGCGGGAGGGGCAGGTGCTGCGCGCGGTCGCCGCCGCCCAGCTGGCCGACGAGCCCACCGCCGAGGTCGAGGAGGCCTACGCGTTCCTGCTCGACGTCCGCGACGAGCTGCGCCGGCGCACGGGCCGGCCGAGCGACGTGCTGGTCCGGCAGGAGCAGCGTCCGGTGGCCGTGGCGCTCGGCCTGCCCGACGAGGACGCCCTGCTGCGCGAGGTGAGCCTGGCCGGGCGCAGGCTGGCGTTCGTCGCCGACGAGACCTGGCGGCGGGTGGAGGCCGCGCTCGTCCGCCGTCCCCGCGGCCGGTACCGGCGGGTGCGCCGCGAGCCGCTGGCCGAGGGCGTCGTCCGGCAGGGCGACGAGGTGGTGCTCGCCCGCGACGCCCACCCGGCCGCCGATCCCGGCCTGGTGCTGCGCGGCGCGGCCGCCGCCGCGCGCGCGGACCTGCTGCTGTCGCCGTACACCCTCAAGGTGCTCGCGGTGCACGCCCCGCCGGTGCCCGAGCCGTGGCCGGCGGAGGTGCGCTGGTCGTTCCTCCGGCTGCTGGCCAGCGGACGCTCCGCGGTCGGGGTCCTCGAGCAGCTGGACCAGGAGGGGCTGCTGTCCCGGCTGCTGCCGGAGTGGGACCGGATCCGCTCGCTGCCGCAGCGCCACCCCTGGCACCGCTTCACCGTCGACCGGCACCTGGTGGAGGCGGCCGCGGCCGCCGCGGAGCTGACCCGGGACGTGGACCGGCCCGACCTGCTGCTGGTCGGCGCTCTGCTGCACGACATCGGCAAGGGCTGGCCCGGCGACCACAGCGAGGTCGGCGAGCCGATCGCGGCGCGCATCGCCACCCGGATGGGCTTCTCCGAGGTCGACGTCGCCACGCTGGCCGCGATGGTGCGTCACCACCTGCTGCTCCCCGACACCGCGACCCGGCGCGACATCGACGACCCCGCCACCGTCGGCCGGGTCGCCGCGACCATCGGGCACGACCCCGCGCTGCTGCAGCTGCTGCACGCCCTGGCCCAGGCCGACGGCGCCGCGACCAGCTCCTCGGCGTGGTCGCCGTGGAAGGCCCACCTGGTCGCCGCGCTCGTCGCCCGCGTGCAGGCGCGGCTGGGCGGCACCCCGGTCCCCGAGCCGGAGCCGGTGCTGCACCCGGGGGAGCCGCAGGCGAGCACCGACGCCGCCACCGGCATCTCCGTCGGGGTGGAGGACGTCGCCGACGGCCAGCAGGTGACGATCGTCGCCCCCGACCGGCACGGCCTGTTCAGCCAGCTCGCGGGGGTCCTGGCGCTCAACCAGCTCGACGTGCGCGCCGCCAAGGTGAACGTCGTCGGCGAGCGGGCCACCGCCGTCTTCGCCGTCCGGCCGCGGTTCGGGCGGGCGCCGGTGGCCTCGATCCTGGCCGACGCCGTGCGGGCGGCCCTCGAGGGCACCCTGCCGCTGGCCGAGCGACTGCGGCAGCGGGAGGCCGACTACCGCCAGGACGCCGCCCGGGGGACGCCGCCGCGGGTGGCCTGGCACAACGGCGAGGTGACCGGCGACGCGACCGGCATCGTCGAGGTGCGCGCGGGGGACCGGGCCGGGCTGCTCTACCGGCTGACCGCGGCACTGGTGACCGAGGGCCTCGACGTCACCTCGGCGCGGATCGAGACCCTGGGCGCCGACGCCGCCGACCACTTCTACGTCGCCAACCCCTCCGGGGAGCCGATCGGCACCGAGCAGCGGGCCCGGGTGGAGGCCGCGCTGGCCGCCGCCGTCCGCGGTGCGGTGCCCGATGCGGTGGCCGGCCCGGGGGACACGCCGGGCTGAGGTCCGCGGTCCTGTCGTACCCCCGTGCCACCGTCGAGGGAGCGGGACGGAACGGTCCCGTCGACGACCGCAGGGAGGCAACCCGCATGACCGGCACGTCCTTCGAGGTCGCCGCAGCCGAGGGCAGGGTCTGGGCCTGCCCCTCGTGCGACGGGGACCGCGAGTTCCTCCAGCCGCCGTGCGTGGACGGGCACACCGACGACGGCGGCGAGTGCCCCGAGTGGGCCTGCGCCGACTGCGGGACGGCGGTGTTCACGGCCGCACCGGCGGCCGTCGTGACCACGCCCGCACGCCGCGCGGCCTGACACGGGACCACCCCTCCCTCCGCGCCTCGTGGCGGGACCCCGTCCTCTCCACCCTTCGCCGGGCCCGGGACGGGGCCGGCGGGACCCTGGAGGGTGGCCGCTCCGGCACGTCACCAGGGTCACGGCGGACCCTGCAGGGGACCGGCATCGGCCGCCGGCTCGTTAGGCTGGTCGGGAGGTGGCGCGACGGCCCCGGGTTACCCGGACGCCGGAGGCCGAGCAGCCGGTCGGAGCGACCGGCCGGCCGCGCCCGCGACTTCTGCGAGGACGTGCTGTGTTCGAGACCCTCTCCGACCGCCTGGACAAGGTCTTCAGCGGCCTGCGCGGCAAGGGCCGGCTCACCGACGCCGACATCGACGCGACCGCGCGCGAGATCCGCATCGCGCTGCTCGAGGCCGACGTCGCGCTGCCGGTGGTGCGGACCTTCATCAACGCCGTCAAGGAGCGGGCGCGCGGGGCCGAGGTGTCCCAGGCGCTCAACCCCGCGCAGCAGGTCATCAAGATCGTCAACGAGGAGCTCGTCGAGATCCTCGGCGGGGAGACCCGGCGGCTGCGCTACGCCAAGCAGTCGCCCACCGTGATCATGCTCGCCGGTCTGCAGGGTGCCGGTAAGACGACCCTGGCCGGCAAGCTGGGCCGCTGGCTCAAGGCGCAGGGCCACACCCCGCTGCTGGTGGCCGCCGACCTGCAGCGCCCGAACGCGGTCAACCAGCTCTCGATCGTCGCCGGGCAGGCGGGGGTCGACGTCTACGCGCCCGAGCCCGGCAACGGCGTCGGCGACCCCATCCGCGTCGCCGCCGACTCCATCGACCACGCCCGGCGCACGATGCACGACGTCGTCGTGGTCGACACCGCCGGCCGGCTGGGCATCGACGCCGAGCTGATGGCGCAGGCCGCGGGCATCCGCGACGTCGTCGAGCCCGACGAGACGCTGTTCGTCGTCGACGCGATGATCGGTCAGGACGCCGTCACGACCGCCGAGGCCTTCCGCGACGGCGTGGGCTTCACCGGCGTCGTCCTCACCAAGCTCGACGGTGACGCGCGCGGTGGTGCGGCGCTCTCGGTCCGCTACGTGACCGGGCAGCCGATCATGTTCGCCTCCACCGGCGAGAAGCTCACCGACTTCGACGTCTTCCACCCCGAGCGCATGGCCTCGCGCATCCTCGGGATGGGCGACGTGCTCACCCTCATCGAGCAGGCCGAGCAGGCCTTCGACGCCGACCAGGCCGAGAAGATGGCCGGCAAGCTCGTCAGCCGCGAGGGCTTCACGCTCGAGGACTTCCTCGAGCAGATGATGGCCATCCGCAAGATGGGCCCGATCGCCAACCTGCTCGGGATGCTGCCCGGCGCCGGGGCGATGAAGGAGCAGCTCAAGCAGGTCGACGACCGCGACCTGGACCGCACCGCGGCGATCATCCGCTCGATGACGCCCGAGGAGCGGGTCAACTCCAAGATCATCAACTCGTCGCGGCGGGTGCGCATCGCGAACGGCTCGGGCGTCACCGTCACCGAGGTCAACCAGCTGCTGGAGCGCTTCGCCCAGGCGCAGAAGATGATGGGGCAGATGGCCGGCAGCATGGGTCTGCCCGGCATGGGTCCCATGTCGAAGAAGGCCCGCGGGCGGCAGATGCAGGCCCAGTCAAAGAAGGGGAAGGGGAAGGGCAAGGGGAAGGGCGGCGCCGCCAAGAAGGGCGGCGGCCCCGCCCGCCGGCCCATGGGCGCACCGGCCCTGCCGCCGGGGGCGGGCAACCCCTTCGGCGGCGCCGGGTTCCCGGGCGGCGGACTGCCCGGGGGCATGCCCGGGCTGCCGCCGGGGCAGGGGCTCCCCGACCTCACCAAGCTGGACTTCAACCGGCCCGGGGACGAGCGGCGGTGACACGGGCTCGCCGCCGCCCTCGGTCCGCTCCTCGGTCGGCGGTGCTCACCGCAGTGCTCCCGACGGCGTCGGCTCGCGGCTCCCGGTGAGCGGGCCGTCCCTGCACCTCTCCGGTGTCGTGCTGCCGGAGGGGGAGCACCGCGACCTGTGGGTCCGGGACGGCCGCGTCACGTTCGAGCCGGTGCCCGGCGCCGAGACGGTCAGCCGCGGCGGCTGGCTGGTGCCCGGCCTGGTCGACGCGCACTGCCACGTGGGCATCGGCCGCGGCGGCGTGCACGTCGAGGACCTCGAGGGCCTGCGCTCGCAGGCCCTCGCCGAGCGCGACGCGGGTGTCCTGGCGCTGCGCGACTGCGGTTCACCGGTCGACACCCGCGCCCTGGACGACGAGCCGGACCTGCCGACGATCGTCCGCGCCGGCCGGCACATCGCCCGCCCCCGCCGCTACATCCCCGGCCTGGCCACCGAGATCGAGCCGGACGCCCTCGTCGCGGAGGTGCGCGCGCAGGCCCGCCGCGGCGACGGCTGGGTGAAGCTGGTGGGGGACTGGATCGACCGCGGCGTGGGCGACCTCGCGCCCGAGTGGCCGGCCGACGTCGTCGCCGCCGCGATCACCGCCGCCCACGAGGAGGGCGCCCGGGTCACCGCCCACACCTTCGGCACCGACGCGCTGCCCGACCTCATCGGCGCGGGCATCGACTGCATCGAGCACGGCACCGGCCTGACCGAGGAGCTCATCGGGCAGATGGCCGGCCGGGGCACCGCCGTCGTCCCGACCCTGGTGAACGTGGAGAACTTCCCCGGTTTCGCGGCCGCGGGGGAGAAGAAGTTCCCCTCCTACGCGAGCACCATGCGGCGGCTGCACGCGTCCTCGGGCGCCGTCGTCCGGGCGGCGTTCGAGGCCGGGGTGCCGGTGTTCGCCGGCACCGACGCCGGGGGCGGCATCGACCACGGCCGGATCGCCGACGAGGTCCGCGCGCTGCACGCGGCCGGAGTCCCGGCCGAGGCGGCGCTGGCCGCCGCCTCGTGGTCGGCCCGCTCGTGGCTCGGGCTGCCGTGCATCGAGGAAGGGGCGCCGGCCGACGTCGTCGTCTACGACGCCGACCCGCGCGCCGACCTCGACACCCTGGCCAGCCCCCGGCACGTCGTCCTGCGCGGCCGGGTGGTGGGTTGAGGGCCCGCCGATGATCAGCTGAGCTGGTCATCGCCGGGCCAGGCTCACCACCGGGCGTGACCCCGGAGCCGCGGAGGTGAGCCAGGACGCCGGGAACTCCCGCGCAGCCGACACCGACTGCCTGCGAGGATCAGTCCCGTGCTCCTGCGGATGTCCACCCTGTTCCTGCGCACCCTGCGCGACGACCCGGCCGACGCCGAGGTCCCCAGCCACCGCCTGCTGGTGCGGGCCGGGTACATCCGGCGGGCCGCGCCGGGCGGCTTCACCTGGCTGCCGCTGGGGTACCGCGTCTTCCGCAACGTCGAGCGCGTCGTCCGCGAGGAGATGGACCGGATGGGCGCGCAGGAGGTGCACTTCCCGGCGTTGCTGCCGCGCGAGCCCTACGAGGCCACCAACCGCTGGACCGAGTACGGCGACAACCTCTTCCGGCTGAAGGACCGGCGGGGCGGTGACTACCTGCTCGGTCCCACCCACGAGGAGATGTTCACGCTCCTGGTGAAGGACCTCTACGGCTCCTACAAGGACCTGCCGCTCTCGCTGTACCAGATCCAGACCAAGTACCGGGACGAGGCGCGTCCCCGGGCCGGGCTGTTCCGCGGCCGCGAGTTCACGATGAAGGACAGCTACTCCTTCGACGTCGACGACGCCGGGCTGGACAAGAGCTACGCCGCCCACCGCGACGCCTACATCCGGATCTTCGACCGGCTGGGCCTGGAGTACGTCATCGTCTCGGCGATGTCGGGGGCCATGGGCGGGTCCAGGAGCGAGGAGTTCCTGCACCCGACCCCGATCGGCGAGGACACCTTCGTCCGCTCGGCCGGTGGGTACGCGGCGAACGTCGAGGCGGTGACCACCGTCGTCCCCGACGAGGTCCCGATCGAGGGGCTGCCAGCGGCCCACGTCGAGGACACCCCCGACACCCCCACCATCGAGACGCTGGTCGCGGCCGCGCAGCAGCTGTTCCCCGGTGAGGGGTACACGGCCGCCTCGACGCTGAAGAACGTCGTCGTCACGCTGGCCCACCCCGACGGCACCCGCGAGCCGCTGGTCGTCGGCATCCCCGGCGACCGCGAGGTCGACACCAAGCGGCTCGAGGCCCAGGTCTCGCCCGCCGAGGTGGAGCCGTTCACCGACTTCGAGCGGCACCCGGAGCTGGTCAAGGGCTACATCGGCCCGCAGGTGCTGGGTGCGGACAGCGGGTCGGGCATCCGCTACCTCGTCGACCCGCGGGTGGTCCCCGGCACCCGCTGGATCACCGGGGCCAACGAGCCGGGCAAGCACGTCTTCGACCTGGTCGCCGGCCGGGACTTCACCTGGGACGGCGTCATCGAGGCCGCCGAGGTGCTGCCCGGTGACCCGGCGCCCGACGGCTCCGGCCCGCTGGAGCTGGCCCGCGGCGTGGAGATGGGCCACATCTTCCAGCTGGGCCGCAAGTACGCCGAGGCGCTCGACCTCAAGGTGCTCGACGAGAACGGCAAGCTCGTCACGGTGACCATGGGCTCCTACGGCATCGGCGTCTCCCGGGCCGTGGCCGCGATCGCCGAGTCCACCCACGACGAGCTGGGCCTGGTCTGGCCGCGGGAGGTCGCCCCGGCCGACGTGCACGTCGTCGCCACCGGCAAGGACGCCGCGATCTTCGAGGCCGCCGAGTCCCTGGCCCAGGAGCTGGTCGCCGCCGGGCTCACCGTGCTCTACGACGACCGGCCCAAGGTCTCGCCGGGGGTCAAGTTCAAGGACGCCGAGCTGCTCGGGATGCCGACGATCGTCACCGTGGGCCGCGGGCTGGCCGAGGGCGTGATCGAGGTGCGCGACCGGGCGACGGGGGAGCGCGAGGAGGTGCCCGTCGGCGAGGTCGCCGCCCGCGTGCTCGCCGCCGTCCGCAGCTGAAGCCTCCGTCCACGGCCCCGTCCAGAGGCTCACCCCGAGCGTGCGAGCGGTGGCAGGGACGAGGTCCTCACCGGGGCCACCGGACGGCCGGACGGCGCCGACGCGCCTTCTGGCACAATGGTCGGTCGAACACGGCGGTGGGCGGCCCTCTCACCGTTGCCGGCCGTGTCCAGCCGCACCGCCCCCGGCGTACCCCCACGCGTCGCTCCGGGCGGGCACACGACCTGCGTTCGAGGAGAACACCACACACCGTGGCCACCAAGATCAAGCTCATGCGCCTGGGCAAGATGCGCGCGCCGTACTACCGCATCGTCGTCGCCGACTCCCGCACCAAGCGCGAGGGCCGCGTCATCGAGACGATCGGCAAGTACCACCCGAAGGAGGAGCCCTCCTTCATCGAGGTCGACTCCGAGCGGGCGCAGTACTGGCTGGGCGTCGGCGCGCAGCCGACCGAGCCGGTCGCGGCCATCTTCCGGGTCACCGGTGACTGGCAGAAGTTCAAGGGCGAGGCCGCTCCGCCGCCCATGAAGGTCGCCGCCCCGAAGCCGGACAAGAAGGCCCTCTACGAGGAGGCCGTCCGCGCCTCCGGTGAGGAGCCGGCCGCCGGCGCCACCACCCCGAGGAAGAAGGCCGCTCCCAAGGCCGACGACGCGGCGGCGAGCGACGCCCCCGCCGAGACGCCCGCCGAGTAGACACGTGCTGGAAGAGGCGCTCGAGCACCTGGTCAAGGGCATCGTCGACCACCCCGACGACGTCACGGTCGACCTGCTCACCAACCGACGCGGCAAGACCCTCGAGGTCCGGGTGCACCCCGACGACCTCGGCAAGGTCATCGGTCGCGGGGGCCGCACCGCCAAGGCGCTGCGCACGGTGATGACCGGTGTCGGAGGCCGCGGCCTGCGGGTCGACGTCGTCGACACCGACGGGCGCTGAGCGCCTCCTCCTGAGCACCACCCCGTGAGCGCAGAACCGCACGACCCCACCGACACCGTGGTGGTCGGCCGCATCGGCCGGCCCCACGGTGTCCGTGGTGAGGTGACCGTCGAGGTCCGCACCGACGACCCCGACCTCCGGTTCGCCCCCGGCGCGGTCCTGCGCACCGACCCCGCCGAGCGCGGGCCGCTCACGATCGCCGGCCTCCGCTGGCACCGCGAGGTCCTCCTGCTGGCGATCGAGGGCGTCGAGAGCCGCGAGGCGGCCGAGGCGCTGCGCAACACCGAGCTGCACGTGCCCGTCGCCGAGCTGCCGGCGCTCGACGACCCCGACGTCTTCTACGACCACCAGCTGGTGGGCCTGACCGCCCGCCTGCCCGACGGCACCGAGCTGGGCACGGTGGACGCCGTCCGCCATGAGGGCGCCGACCTGCTCGTCGTCCGCCGGGTCGAGGGCGGACAGCTGCTCGTCCCCTTCGTGACGGCGATCGTCCCGACCGTCGACCTCGCCGGCGGGTTCCTCGTGATCGACCCGCCCGAGGGGCTGCTCGACCTGTGAGCGGCTCTGTGACCGAGCCGGCTCCGTCGGGCGGGAGCGGACCGGGAGTGCCGAGCACCCCGTTCCGGGTGGACGTGGTCACGATCTTCCCCGAGTACCTCGCGCCCCTGCGGCAGTCGCTGCTGGGCAAGGCCGCCGAGCGCGGCCTGGTCAGCGTCGGCGTGCACGACCTGCGGCAGTGGACCGACGACGTCCACCGCACCGTCGACGACGCCCCCTACGGCGGCGGCCCGGGCATGGTGATGAAGCCCGAGCCGTGGGCCCGGGCACTCGAGGCCGTCCGCCCGCCGGGTACCCGCCTGGTCGTGCCGACCCCCGCCGGCCGCCCCTTCACCCAGGCCCTGGCCGCCGAGTGGGCCACCGAGCCCGGCCTGGTGTTCGCCTGCGGTCGCTACGAGGGGATCGACCAGCGGGTCGCCGACTGGGCCGCGGCGGCCGGACCGGTGTCGGAGGTCTCGATCGGGGACTACGTGCTGGCCGGCGGCGAGTCCGCGGTGCTGGTCATGGTCGAGGCCGTGACCCGGCTGGTGCCCGGCGTCGTGGGCAACCGGGAGTCCGTCGAGTACGACTCGCACGCCGACGGCCTGCTCGAGGGACCCTCCTACACCCGCCCGGCGTCCTGGCGGGGCCACGACGTCCCGGCGGTGCTGCTCTCCGGCGACCACGCCGCGATCGCCCGGTGGCGGCGCGCGGAGTCCCTGCGGCGGACGGCGGCCCGGCGTCCGGACCTGCTGGCGGCATTGCCCGAGGGCGCGCTCACCGACGCCGACCGCGCCCTGTTCGGCGAGTGACCGCCCACGGGGTGGCCGGGCGACCGGTCGTGCGGCCGACCGCGCGGGTCGTCGTCCTGGACCCGTCCGGGCGGGTGCTGCTGCTCGGCGCACGGCTCACCGACCCCGCCGTACCGCCCGGCGACGTGCTGTTCTGGTACACGCCCGGCGGCGGCGTGGAGCCGGGGGAGGGCGTGCGGGAGGCCGCCGCCCGGGAGCTCGCCGAGGAGATCGGCCTGGTCGTGGACCCCGGGCGGCTCGAGGGACCGGTGTGGTTGCGCCGGCACGTCGGCCCGTTCGCCGGCGTGCAGATCGACTCCCGGGAGACCTTCTTCGTGCTGCGGGACGTGGTGCACGAGGTGGACGCGAGCGGACGCACGGAGCTGGAGCTGCTCGGCGCCGAGCCGCACCGGTGGTGGAGCGCCGAGGAGGTCGCCGCCAGCGCCGAGACCTTCGCGCCGCGCGAGCTCGCCCACCTGCTGGCGGAGCTGTCCGCGGGCCCGTGGACAGGGCCGCCGCGCTTCGTCGGCTGAAGATGTGGCACAGTAGAGAGCTGCTGCGGACGCATCGCCCCGTCGACGCCGAGCTCCTCCCGGAGCGCAGCTCCCCGGATCTGACAGCCGGGGGAGCCTGCTGTCCGCACCGCAACGACACGACCGCTAGGACAGGACTGCCGCGATGAACACCCTGGACGTACTCGACGCCGACTCGCTGCGCGACGACATCCCCGAGTTCCGCCCGGGTGACACCGTGAAGGTGCACGTGCGCGTCATCGAGGGCAACCGGTCCCGCATCCAGGTCTTCCAGGGTGTGGTCATCCGCCGTCAGGGCGGGGGCATCCGCGAGACCTTCACCGTCCGCAAGGTCAGCTTCGGCGTCGGTGTCGAGCGCACCTTCCCGGTGCACACCCCGGTCGTCGAGAAGATCGAGGTGCTCACCCGCGGTGACGTGCGTCGCGCCAAGCTGTACTACCTGCGCGAGCTGCGCGGCAAGGCCGCCAAGATCAAGGAGAAGCGCGAGACCGTCTCGCGCTGACGCTGCACGCTGACACGACGCAGGCCGCTCCGGCCTGACCGCGGCGGGTCCCCCGCGGCCGTACGCTGGCTCCGATGAGCAGTGACCGGCCCGGGAGGCCCGCCGACGTCGTTCCGGAGGGGGAGGACCCCCGGGCGACCGGGTCCACCGCCGACACCGGGTCCCTGGGCTCCGCTCCGGGCCGCCGCGAGCGCCGCCGCGAGACGGAGGCGAAGAAGGGCTCGCTGCTGCGGGAGCTGCCGGTGCTCCTGCTGATCGCCTTCGTCCTCGCACTGCTGGTCAAGACCTTCCTCGTGCAGGCGTTCTTCATCCCGTCGGGCTCGATGGAGCGGACCCTGCACGGCTGCCCCGGCTGCACCGGCGACCGCGTCCTGGTCAACAAGGTGCCCTACTGGTTCGGTGCGCCCGAGCCCGGCGACATCGTCGTGTTCGAGGGACCGGAGAGCTGGTCGCCCGAGGTGGACGTCGCCGAGCCGGGCAACTGGCTCTCCAGCGGCCTGCTGTGGCTCGGTCGCGCCATCGGGGTGGCACCGCCGAGCGAGGACGACTTCGTCAAGCGGGTCATCGCCACCGGTGGCCAGACGGTGCAGTGCTGCGACGCCGATGGCCTGGTCACCGTGGACGGCCAACCGCTCGACGAGCCCTACGTCTTCGAGAACACCCCCCTGGAGAGCCGGGCGTTCGGGCCGGTCACCGTCCCCGAGGGCCGGCTGTGGGTCATGGGCGACCACCGTTCGGCGTCGGCCGACTCCAAGGCGCACATCGGCGACGAGTGGTCGGGCACGGTCGCCGTGGACGACGTCGTCGGCAGGGCCGCGCTGATCGTCTGGCCGATCGACCGATTCGGCACGCTCGGGTCACCGGACATCCAGGGCACCGAGGCGGCCGGCGTGCCGGTCTCCGGTGCCGCGGCGGTCGCCACGCCGTACGCCATGGGCCTCGTCGGCGCCGTGCCGCTCACCGCCTGGAGACGGCGCCGACGCCGGTCCCGCAGCGGCTGACCGACGGGCGCTCCTCCTCGACCCGCACCTCCCGGTTCCCCGGGGCGTGCGGGTCGAGTCCTTTCCCGGGTCCCTCCCGCGGAATGGCGTCGCCATGTCGACATGAATGCGACGGGTCGCCATTTCCGCGTTTCCCGTGTGACCCGACACCACTCCGGAGGGCGTTCCGAAATTCTTCCGGAAAATGTTGGAAAAGCGTTCAAGCACTCGTCTCACCCGTCCGATGGAGATCGTGAGAAGTTCCCCGAACGTGTGAAACGGAGCCGATTGTGTCCGCACCCATGGCGAGCGCCGCCCGCGGCGTCACCCGCGTGCTCATCCTCGCCGACGCCCCCGTCCTGCGCCGTGGGCTGGTGAGCATGGTCAACGAGACCGCCGGCATGCAGTCGGTCGGGACTCCGGGCGAACTGCGCCGCGCCCTCACGCTGGTCGAGACCGCCCGCCCCGACGCGGTGGTCGTGGAGCTGGGCTCGGGCCGCGCCGCGACCCTCAACGCCTGCCGGGACCTGCGCCGCCGGTACCCCCGGGTGACGATCGTGGCCCTGGGCACCTCCGAGGACCCCGCTGTGGTCAACGAGGCGCTGGCCGCCGGCGTCCGCGGCTACCTGATGATCAACACCTCGCCGACGCTGCTCGGCTGGGCCATCCTGGCCGCCCGCGCCGGCCGCACCGTCGTCGACCCGCAGATCCGCCGGGTGGAGCCGTCGGCGGCGCCCGCCGCCAAGCCGTTCACCCCCGAGGTGCCGCTGACCCGCCGCGAGTCCGACGTCCTCGACGAGCTGATCCAGGGTCAGTCGAACCGGCAGATCGGCCGCAACCTGTTCATCAGCGAGGACACCGTCAAGTCCCACGTCAAGGCCATCCTGCGCAAGCTGGGTGCCCGCGACCGGGCGCACGCGGTCTCCCTGGTGCTGTCCTCCCGCACCCCCGCGGCCTGCACCTGCGGCGCTCACGCCCTGGCTCCGGCCGAGGCCTGACAGAGGGCCCCGTCCTCCCCACCCCTCGCGTGCTCGGGGCGGGACCCGGGACGGGGCCCGGGCCCAGCAGGGTGGCCTGGCGGACCGTCCGCCTCCTCGGCGGTCCGCCCGGCATCCCCGGCCGCTCCGGCGGCCGACCGTCCACGGGCCGGCCCCCTCTGACCCCGGGGGCCGGCCCCTGGCCTCCCTGCCCGGCGACGGGCCGCCCGCGGTCGCCCGCGGGCGTCGTAGTGTCGGACCGCGATGGCTGTCCGTACCACCCCCGCTCCTCCCGGGCCGCGGCACCCCGGCCGCGCGGCCACGTCCGCCGACGACCGGCCCGACGCCCTCTGGGACATGGAGCGCTCCCTGCGCCGCCGCGGGTTCTCCGCGGTCGCCGGCGCCGACGAGGCCGGTCGCGGGGCCTGCGCCGGTCCGCTCGTCGCCGCCGCCTGCGTGCTGCCGGCCGGCCGCCGGGGGAGGGTCCCCGGCCTCGCGGACTCCAAGCTGCTGACCGCCGCGACCCGCGAGCGGGTCTACGAGGAGGTCGTCGAGCGCGCCGAGGCGTGGTCCGTGGTCGTCCTGCCGGTCGCCGACCTCGACGCCCGGGGCATGCACGTGACCAACATCGAGGCGCTGCGCCGCGCGGTGTGGGCCCTCGACCCCGGCGCCGACTACGTGCTGACCGACGGCTTCCCCGTCCCGGGGCTGGCCTGCCCGACCCTCGCGGTGTGGAAGGGCGACCGGGTGGCGGCGTGCGTGGCGGCGGCATCGGTGCTGGCCAAGGTCACGCGGGACCGGATCATGCTGGACCTGCACGAGTGCTGGCCGGAGTACGACTTCGCCGTCCACAAGGGGTACAGCACCGCCGCTCACGATGCCGCCCTGCAGCGGTACGGGCCCTGCCCGGAGCACCGGAAGCGCTTCGTCAACGTGGTCCGGGCCCGCGACGCGCACGCCGGCCGGGGAGTCCAGCTGACCGGCTCCGGCGCGATGGTCGATGATGGGGTCATGCGCCCTGTGTCCGGAGAGCCGCGATGAGCACCGAGGACCTGGAGAAGTACGAGACCGAGATGGAGCTGCAGCTCTATCGCGAGTACCGGGACATCGTCCGGCAGTTCACCTACGTGGTGGAGACCGAGCGGCGCTTCTACCTGGCGAACTCCGTCGACCTGCAGGTCCGGGAGGCCGGCGGCGAGGTCTACTTCGAGCTCAAGCTCTCCGACGCCTGGGTCTGGGACATGTACCGGCCGGCCCGTTTCGTGCGCAACGTCCGGGTGCTGACGTTCAAGGACGTCAACGTCGAGGAGCTGGACAAGCCCGACCTGGAGCTGCCCGACGGCCCCCGGCTGACCTGATCCGCGTGTCACGGGCCGGAGGCTGACCCCGCCCGCCGACGGTCCGGGACCCCGCGTCCACAGGCGCCGTCCCCGTCCACAGATCGGCTCGCCGACTGTCCCGGCCCGTGCGGGCGGACGACGGTCGGCCGGGTGCGAACGACATCGGACCTCGGCGCCCACGGCGAGCGCATCGCCGCCGCCTACCTGACCGACAGCGGCCTGCGCGTCCTCGACCGGAACTGGCGCTGCCGCGACGGCGAGCTCGACATCGTCGCCCGCGACGGGAACGCGCTGGTCTTCTGCGAGGTCAAGACCCGCCGTGCGGTCGGGTTCGGCCACCCCGTCGAGGCGGTCGGGCACGTCAAGCAGCGCCGGCTGCGCACGCTGGCGCAGCGCTGGCTGGCCGCCCACGAGGAGCACGCGCCGGAGCTGCGCTTCGACGTCGTCGGCGTGCTGGTGCGGCCGGGCCGGCCGGCGCAGGTCACCCACCTGCGGGCGGCGTTCTCGTGACGCTCGCGCGCACCTGGTCGGTCGGCCTGGCCGGGGTGCACGGCGCGATGGTCGACGTCGAGGTGGACCTGTCGGCCGGGGTGCCCGGTGTGGTGCTCGTCGGGCTGCCCGACGCCGTCGTCCGCCAGTCGGTCGACCGGGTGCGGGCGGCGGTGGTCAACGCCGGGGGGAAGTGGCCGCTGCGCCGGATCACCATCGGGCTGTCGCCGGCGTCGATGCCCAAGCAGGGCAGTGGCTTCGACCTGGCGCTGGCCACGGCGGTCCTGGCGGCCGACGGCGCGGTCCCGGCCGAGTCCGTGGGCCGCCTCGTGCTCCTCGGGGAGCTCGGGCTCGACGGCTCGGTACGCGCCGTCCGCGGGGTGCTGCCGGCCGTCCTCGCCGCCGCCCGCGCCGGCCACCCGACGGTGGTGGTCCCCACGGGCAACGCGGAGGAGGCCGCACTGGTCGAGGGGGTCCAGGTGCTGGCCGCCGGCACGCTCGCCGAGGTGGCCGCCCACCTGCAGGGCCGGACGCCGCTGCCCCGGCACACCCGCCGGATCCTGCCGCCGGCACCGCCCGGGCCCGACCTGGGTGACGTCGTAGGTCAGCCGATCGGCCGCCGGGCTGTGGAGGTGGCGGCCGCCGGCGGGCACCACCTGTTCCTCAGCGGGCCGCCGGGTGCGGGCAAGACGATGCTCGCCGAGCGCCTGCCCGGTCTGCTGCCGCCGCTGGACGAGCAGGAGGCGCTCGAGGTCACCGCCATCCACTCCGTCGCCGGGACGCTGCCGCCGGACGCCCCGCTCGTGACCCGCCCGACCTTCGAGGCGCCGCACCACTCGGCCACGATGGCCGCCCTCGTCGGCGGCGGCTCGGGCCTGATCCGCCCCGGCGCGCTGTGCCGGGCCCACCGCGGCGTGCTCTTCCTCGACGAGGCGCCGGAGTTCCCGCGGGCGGTCCTCGACACGCTGCGCCAGCCGCTCGAGCGCGGCTCGGTGACCATCTCCCGGGCCAGCGGCGCGGCCACCTTCCCGTGCCGGGCGCAACTGGTCCTCGCGGCCAACCCCTGCCCCTGCGCCGGTGCCGCCGGCGACGCCGCCTGCACCTGCAGCCCGCTGGAGCGGCGGCGCTACCAGGCCCGGCTCTCCGGGCCGCTGCTCGACCGCATCGACCTGAGGGTCGACCTCCCGGCGGTCACCCGGGCCGCCTGGCTGGAGGCCGGGGCAGCGCCCGAGCCGACCGCCGTCGTCGCCGGCCGCGTCGCCCGGGCCCGGGCGGCCGCGGCGGCGCGGCTGGCCGGTACGGGTCTGCGGGTGAACAGCCAGATGCCCGGCAGGCTGCTGCGCGAGCGGTGGTCGCCGCCGCGGTCCGCGCTCCGCCTGGTCGAACGGGCCCTGGAGCGCGGGGCGCTGTCGGTGCGCGGCTACGACCGTGTGCTGCGGGTGGCCTGGACCCTGGCAGACCTCGGCGGGCGCAGCGTGCCGGGGGCCGACGACGTCGCCGAGGCCCTCGGGCTGCGGCTGCAGCGGGCCGCGGCATGACCGCGGTGCCCAGCCTCGACGAGGACATGGAGCAGGGGCTGACCGAGGTACCGACGGTCGACGGGCTCGCCGGCCCCGCGGTGCGGCGCGCCCGGGCTTGGCTGAGCCGGGCCGCTGAGCCCGGCAGCGTCGCGTTCTGGCGCTTCGTCGAGGACGTCGGCCCGGTGGAGGCGGTACGCCGGCTGCGGTCGGGGCGGGCGCCGGACGGCGTCCGGGCGCTGGCCGGTGCCCGCGCCGGGCAGGATGCCTCGCCGGAGGACCTGCTGCAGGCCGAGCGCTGCGGCGCGCGGCTCGTGGTCCCCGAGGACGCCGAGTGGCCGGCGCACCTGCTGCACTGCCTCACGCTGGCCACGAGCGGGGAGCCCGACGACCCGCGGCACCACTCACCGCGCACGACCGCACCGGTGCCGCCGCTGGCGCTGTGGGTCCGGGGGGCCGCCCGGCTCGACGAGCTGGCCGACCGGTCGGTGGCGATCGTCGGTGCCCGGGCGTCGACCGCGTACGGCGAGCACGTCGCCGGCGAGCTGGGCCACCAGCTGGGGGAGCGGGGGTGGACGGTCGTCTCCGGCGGGGCCTTCGGCATCGACGCGGCCGCCCACCGGGGCGCGCTGGCCGCGGACGCCCCCACCGTGGCGGTGCTGGCCTGCGGCGTCGACCGGCCCTACCCCGCCGCGCACGGGGCGCTGTTCCACCGCATCGCGGAGTCCGGGCTCGTGGTCAGCGAGTGGCCGCCCGGGGCCGCTCCGCACAGGCACCGCTTCCTCGTCCGCAACCGGCTGATCGCCGCGCTGACCCGGGGCACCGTGGTCGTCGAGGCGGCGGCCCGGTCCGGTGCGCAGGCCACCGCGCGGCGGGCGCACAAGCTGGGCCGGCAGGTGATGGTCGTCCCCGGCCCGGTCACCTCGGCCATGAGCGTGGGCTGCCACGAGCTGCTGCGCGAGGCCGAGCTCGGGGCGGTCCTGGTCACGGACGCCGCCCAGGTCGTCGAGGAGGTCGGCCGGCTGGGGGAGGACCTCGCCGACCCGCCGGAGCGCCCCGTCGGCCCCCGCGACGGGCTCTCCGACCTCGCCGTGCGCGTGCTCGACGCCTGCCCCGTGCGCAACGGCGTCAGCCCCGAGCGGCTGGCGAGGGTCGCCGGCTGCGACGTCCTCGACGTGCTGCGGGTGCTGCCCGTGCTGGAGCTCGCGGATCTGGTCGAGGTGACCGACGCCGGATGGCGCCTGGTCCGGGCGCGGCGAACCGGGGAGGGACGGGGGTGACGGCAGGGGAGGAGGCGGCATGAGCCTCCGCGTCGTCGGCGCTTCGGCTTGACCCCCGGTCGGGGCCGACCGACCGTTTCCGGGTGACTGCCCGCACCGCCGACGCGCGCGCGGCGCTGCCGCCGGTGCTGGCGGAGGCGCTGGCCGGCTACGAGGAGCACCTGCGCACGCAGCGCGACCTCTCCGAGCACACCGTGCGCGGTTACGTCGGCGACGCCGTCTGGCTGCTGGACCACCTGGTCCGTCGCGGCGGCACGCGCGTCGACGACCTGGACCTGGCGACGCTGCGCAGCTGGCTGGCCCAGGGCCGCACCCGAGGGGCCGGCCGGGCCACCACCGCCCGCCGCGCCGCGGCCGCCCGGTCGTTCACCGCCTGGCTGCGCCGGGCCGGCCTCACCCCCGAGGACGTCGGCCTGCGGCTGCTCAGCCCCAAGGCGCAGCGCACCCTCCCCGACGTGCTGGCGCCCGACCAGGCCCGGGTGGTCGTCGAGTCCGCCGCCGGCGCCGAGGAGCCGGTCGGGCTGCGCGACGCGGTGGTGCTCGAGCTGCTGTACGCGAGCGGCGTGCGGGTCAGCGAGCTGGTCGGGCTCGACGTCGACGACGTCGACCGTGGCCGCCGCCTGCTGCGGGTGCTCGGCAAGGGCCGCAAGGAACGCAGCGTCCCCTACGGCGCACCCGCCGAGCGGGCCCTCGACGCCTGGCTCACCCGTGGCCGGCCCGCCCTGGCGACCGAGCGCTCGGGCCCGGCGCTGCTACTCGGTCTGCGCGGTGGCCGGCTCGACGCCCGCGAGGTCCGGCGCACCGTCCACGCCGCGGTGGCCGCCGCGCCGGGCGCCCCCGACATCGGCCCGCACGGGCTGCGGCACTCCGCGGCCACCCACGTGCTGGAGGGCGGGGCCGACCTGCGCTCGGTGCAGGAACTGCTCGGCCACGCCAGCCTCGCCACCACCCAGATCTACACGCACGTCACCGTCGAGCGGCTGCGCGCCGTCCATGCGCAGGCGCACCCGCGCGCCTGAGAGGACCGCTGCCCGTGGATGAGACAGTTGGCGTGCGCGCCACCGGATCGCGTACCACCCCCGTGCCCACCCTGAGGTCTCCCGTCAGGAGCCTCCGACAGTCGGGAGCGCAGACCGTGACCGAGGCCGCCATCCACCGGCTCGACGAGACCCCGGACGACGCCGACGCCGCGCTGGCCGAGCTGTGGGCCGCCTACGTCGCCGACCGGGCGCCCGAGCTGCGCGACCGCTTGATCCTGCACTACGCGCCGCTGGTGAAGTTCGTCGCCGGCCGCGTCGGCAGCGGCCTGCCCGCGCACGTCGAGCAGGCCGACCTGGTCTCCTACGGCACCTTCGGCCTCATCGACGCGATCACCCGCTACCAGCCCTCGCGCGAGGTCAAGTTCGAGAGCTACGCGATGGCCCGCATACGTGGCGCGATCATCGACGAGCTGCGCAGCACCGACTGGATTCCGCGGTCGGTGCGGATGAAGGCCCGGCAGTTCGAGCGCACGGTGGCCGCCCTCGAGAGCCGGCTCCAGCGCAGCCCCACCGAGGAGGAGGTGGCCGCCGAGATGGACATGGACGTCGAGGAGGTCCGCAAGTTCCTCGGTCAGCTCTCCCTGGTCAACGTCGTCGCGCTCGACGAGTTGCTCTCCGACGACGAGGGCGGCGCCCCCCGCCTGGTCGACACCCTGCAGGACACCAGCGCGCTGGACCCGCAGGCCATGGCCGAGCACAGCGAGGCCCGGCAGCTGCTGGCGCGCGCGGTCGAGCAGCTGCCCGAGCGGGAGAAGGTCGTCGTCAGCCTCTACTACTTCGAGGGCCTGACCCTGGCCGACATCGGCCGCGTCCTCGGCGTGACCGAGAGCCGCATCTGCCAGCTGCACACCAAGGCGGTGCTGCAGCTGCGCACCAAGCTCGCCGACATCGCGTGACGACGGCGTTCCTGCGGGGGGCATCGCAGGGCGGCGGCCGACCGGGGTGAGCATCGCAGCGAGCGAGGAGCGGAGCGACTGCGGAGGAAGGCTTCCAGCGGTGGCGCGAGCTGCGGCACGCGTTCGACGACCCGTTCCCCACCGTCGCGCACTTCCGGGAGGTGCTCACCGCCACCGCCGTCCAGCCCCGACGGCCCGCGGTCACCCCATCGGCAGGAGCCGGACCTCCGGCGGCTCCAGCAGCGACAGCGGGTCGAGGTAGACCTCCCCGCGCCGCAGCCCCCAGTGCAGGCAGGCCGCGACCGGGCAGCCGGCGTGACCTCCGGCCAGCGAGCCGAGCAGCGCGCCGCGGGCGACCGGTTGCCCGGCGCCGACGACGGCGTCGACCGGCTCGTACGTCGTCCGCAGACCCCCGGCGTGGTCGACGCTGACCACCGGCCGCCCGGCCACCATCCCGGCGAAGACGACGACGCCGTCCCCCGCGGCGAGCACGGGCGACCCCGCCGCTCCGGCGAGGTCCGCGCCGCGGTGGCCGGCCCCGTACCGGTCCGGCGGCGGGTCGAACGGGCGGGTCACCGCGCCGTCCACAGGTCGCGCCCAGAGGCCGGCCGGGACGTCGTCCGGCGCGGCGGGCGCGGCGACCGCTGCCCCTCCGGCCGGCAGCAGCAGCGGGACCAGGAGGAGGGCGGCGAGCAGCGGGCGACGCACCGTGGCAGCGTGCGCCCGCGGGACGCCGGACGCGGCGCCCGGCCGCGGTCTGTGGACGGCCCCGGCCGCTGGGGAGGGCCGCCGGCGGCGGGCGTATGCTGAGGAACGCGACCCGTCTGTGGCGGGTCGACTTCGCGCGTCCTGACCCCGCTGGCAGCAGCGGGACGGTCGCCACCCCGGTCCCCGCGGTCGCCCGCGGGGTCGTGGCGGCCCGGACGCCAGGGCGGAGCGCCACCCGGTGCCCGCGACAACCGAGGAGCGCGGCCCGGCGTGGCCGCGCGCAGAGACCAGAGAGGCTGCGGCCATGGCAGTCGTCAGCATGAAGCAGCTGCTCGACAGCGGCGTCCACTTCGGGCACCAGACCCGTCGCTGGAACCCGAAGATGAAGCGCTTCATCTTCACCGAGCGCAACGGCATCTACATCATCGACCTGCAGCAGACGCTCGGGTACATCGACAACGCCTACGAGTTCGTCAAGCAGACGGTCGCGCACGGCGGCACGATCCTGTTCGTCGGCACCAAGCGCCAGGCGCAGGAGGTCATCGCCGAGCAGGCGCAGCGCGTCGGCATGCCCTACGTCAACCAGCGCTGGCTGGGCGGCATGCTCACCAACTTCTCGACCGTGCACAAGCGGCTGCAGCGCCTCAAGGAGCTCGAGGACATGGAGCAGACCGGTGTCCTGGTCAGCCTGTCCAAGAAGGAGCAGCTGGGCCTCACCCGCGAGAAGGCCAAGCTGGAGCGCAGCCTCGGCGGTATCCGCGACATGCAGAAGGTGCCCAGCGCCGTCTGGATCGTGGACACCAAGAAGGAGCACATCGCCGTCGGCGAGGCCCGCAAGCTCAACATCCCGGTCGTCGCGATCCTCGACACGAACTGCGACCCCGACGAGGTCGACTACAAGATCCCGGGCAACGACGACGCCATCCGCAGCGCCGCGCTGCTGACCCGCGTGATCGCCGACGCCGTGGCCGACGGCCTCATGGCCCGCTCGGCCTCGCAGGCCAACGCCGGCCGTGAGGACGGCGGCCAGCCGGCCATCGGTGGCGACGAGCCGCTGGCCGACTGGGAGCGCGAGCTGCTCACCGGTCAGCAGGGCGACGCGGCTGCTGACGCCGCCACCCCGCTGCCGGAGACCCCGGCCGAGCCCCCCGCCGTGACCGCGGCCGAGGTCGCCCCCGTCGAGGGCGTGCCCGCCACCGGCGACACGACCACCGGCACCCAGGGCGCCCAGAACGGCTGAAAGAGGACCCCGCTGCCCCCACCGCTCGCAGGCTCGCGGCGGGACCCCGCAGCGGGGCCGAACTGACATCCAAAGGAAGAGGCATGGCTGACTTCACCGCGGCCGACGTCAAGCGTCTCCGCGACGCCACCGGCGCCGGCATGATGGACTGCAAGAAGGCGCTCACCGAGGCCGAGGGCGACTACGACAAGGCCGTCGAGCTGCTGCGCATCAAGGGCGCGAAGGACGTCGGCAAGCGCCTCGAGCGCTCGACGACCAACGGCGTCGTCGTCAGCAGGGACGGCGCGCTGCTCGAGCTCGACTGCGAGACCGACTTCGTCGCCAAGAACGCGGACTTCGTCAAGCTGGCCGAGCGCCTGCTCGACGTCGTCCTGGCGCAGAAGCCGGCCGACGTCGACGCGCTGCTCGCCACCGACGTCGACGGCCAGACCGTCGCCGCGCTGGTCGAGAGCGAGTCGGCCCGCATCGGCGAGAAGCTGGTGCTCAGCCGTTTCGTGGTCTTCGACGGCCAGACCGCCACGTACCTGCACAAGCGGGCCACCGACCTGCCCCCGGCGATCGGTGTCGCGGTGCAGTACAGCGGCGGCAGCGAGGACGCCGCGCGCAGCCTGGCGATGCACATCGCCGCGGCCCGCCCCCGCTACCTGTCCCGCGAGGAGGTCCCGGCCGAGGCGGTCGAGACCGAGCGCCGCGTCGCCGAGCAGACCGCCAAGGAGGAGGGCAAGCCCGAGCAGGCGATCACCAAGATCGTCGAGGGTCGGGTGAACGCCTACTACAAGGACTTCGTCCTCCTCGAGCAGCCGTCGATCACGGAGCCCAAGCGCACGGTCAAGCAGATCGTCGACGAGGCCGGCCTGACCGTGGAGCGGTTCGCCCGCTTCGAGGTCGGCCAGGCCTAGTACTGACGGCCCTGCTGCAGGGTCCCGCCGCGAGCGTGCGAGCGGTGGGGGCAGCAGGGTCCTCCTGCTCACCGGCCCCGTCCCTTCCCGGGACGGGGCCGGTGGCGTGTCCGGGCGGCGATGCGGGAGACCCCTGCCCGCGAGCTGCCGCACGCCCCGTGCGGCAGGATCAGGGGAACGACGTCGAGCGAGGGAAGAACCGTTGACCGACACCGCCGCGCCGCAGCACACCGCGCCCCTGTCCGCACCCACCGCCTTCGAACCCGCCGACGGCGCGGGCTACAAGCGGGTCCTCCTCAAGCTCTCCGGAGAGGCCTTCGGCGGCGGCAAGGTGGGCGTCGACTCCGGCATCGTGCAGGACATCGCCACCCAGCTGGCCGACGTCGTCCGCGGCGGCACCCAGGTGGCAGTGGTGGTCGGCGGGGGCAACTTCTTCCGCGGCGCCGAGCTGTCCCAGGCCGGCATGGACCGCCGGCACGCCGACTACATGGGCATGCTCGGCACGGTGATGAACTGCCTGGCCTTGCAGGCCTTCTGCGAGCAGGTGGGACTGCAGACGCGTGTGCAGACGGCGATCGAGATGGGCCAGGTCGCCGAGCCCTACATCCCCCGCAAGGCGGTGCGGCACCTGGAGAAGGGCCGGCTGGTCATCTTCGGCGCCGGCGCCGGCATGCCCTACTTCTCCACCGACACGGTGGCCGCCCAGCGCGCCCTGGAGATCGGCTGCCAGGTGCTGCTCATGGCCAAGAACGGGGTGGACGGCGTCTACGACGACGACCCCCGCAACAACCCGGACGCCGTTCTGTACGAGGACCTCGACTACGGCACCGTGCTGGCCAAGCAGCTGAAGGTCGCCGACGCGACCGCCATCAGCCTGTGCATGGACAACAGCATGCCGATCGTCGTGTTCAACCTGCTGGAGCCCGGGAACATCGCCCGGGCCGTGGCAGGTGAGAGGATCGGGACGCTGATCAGCGACCCGGCCTGAGCGCCGCCGCCGGCAGCCCGCAGACCCGTATCCGCGGCGGACCGCTCCGCCGCACCAGGAGGAGAGACCCGTGATCGACGACACCCTGCTCGACGCCGAGGAGCGGATGGACAAGGCCCTGTCGGTCGCGCGGGAGGACCTCGGCTCGGTGCGCACCGGGCGCGCCGCCCCGTCGATGTTCAACAAGGTCCTGGTCGACTACTACGGCGCCCCGACGCCGGTCCCGCAGATGTCGTCGATCACCGTGCCCGAGGCGCGCATGGCGGTGATCAAGCCCTACGACACCGGCCAGCTGTCGGCCATCGAGAAGGCCATCCGCGACAGCGACCTCGGCGTGAACCCGACCAACGACGGCCAGATCATCCGCGTGGTGTTCCCCCAGCTGACCGAGGAGCGCCGCCGCGACCTGGTCAAGCAGGCCCGCGCCAAGGGCGAGGACGCCAAGGTCGCCATCCGCAACGTGCGCCGCCGGGCCAAGGAGGAGCTCGACCGCATCGCCAAGGACGGCGAGGCCGGCGAGGACGAGGTGCGCCGGGCGGAGAAGGAACTCGACGACCTCACCGCCAAGCACGTGCACGGCATCGACGACGCGGTCAAGAACAAGGAGTCCGAGCTGCTCGAGGTCTGACCCGCCCGGAACCCCGCCCATGACCCCCGACCCCGACACCGGGCCGATCCCCATCGGTGGCCGGCGTCCGGCACCGCCCCCGCCGCCGCGGGCGGTCACCGAGCTGCGGACGGCACCGCTGCCCGTGCACGAGCCGGCGAACGCCGGGCCGTCCGGGCATGAGCCGGGGACGACGGCGATCGAGCCCCCCACGTCGACGACCGAGTCCATCGGCCCCGACCTGGTCCCGACGCCGACGAAGAAGCCCGGCCGCGCCGGTCGCGACATGGTCGCGGCCATCGGCGTCGGCCTGGGTCTCGGCGCGGTCATCCTGGTCTCGCTGCTGGTCTACCGGCCGGCGTTCCTGCTCGTGCTCGGTGCCGCGATCCTCACCGGCGTCGTCGAGCTGACCCGGGCGCTGCGAGCGGGGAACGCGCGCGCTCCGCTGGTGCCCCTCCTCGTCGGCACGGTCGCGATGATCGCGCTGGCCTGGACCCGCGGGGCGTCCGGGCTGGTGGTGGCGTTCCTGCTCACCGTCCTCGCCGTCCTGCTGTGGCGGCTGGGCGAGGGCCCCGTCGGCTATCTGCGGGACGCCTCGGCCGGCGTCCTGGTGGCGCTGTACGTGCCGCTGCTGGCGGGCTTCGCCGTCCTGCTGCTCGTCCCCGACGACGGCGCGGCGCGGGTGCTGGCCTTCATCGCCACCGTCGTCGGCAACGACGTCGGCGGCTTCGCCGCGGGCGTGCTCTTCGGCAAGCACCCGATGGCGCCCTCGGTCAGCCCCAAGAAGTCGTGGGAGGGGATGGCCGGCTCGATCGTCGCCTGCGTGCTGATCGCCACCCCGATCGTCACCCTCGCCCTCGGCGGGCCGTGGTGGGGCGGGGTGCTGTTCGGCGTCGCCCTGGCCGTCAGCGCGACGGCCGGCGACCTCGGGGAGTCGCTGATCAAACGCGACCTCGGCATCAAGGACATGGGGCAGCTGCTGCCCGGCCACGGCGGCATCATGGACCGCCTCGACTCGCTGCTGCCCTCGGCCGCGGTCGCCTACCTGCTGCTCTCGGTGGTCGCGCCCGCCTGAGCGGAGACCTCCCAGGTCGAGCCCACGGGGACGAACCCGCGGCGGGCGTACCAGTGCCGCGGCCAGTCGGCGGCGTCGGCCTCCAGCACCACGAGGTCACAGCCGCGGTCGGCCGCGCGGTCCAGCGCCGCGGCCAGGACGGCGTCCCCGTGCCCGCGGCCGCGCGCTGCGGGGTCGGTGTTCATCGACTCGAAGGCGGCGGTGGCACCGTCGACGCGCAGCTGCCCGGCCGAGACGACCCGGCCCTCCTCCCGGACGGCGAGGTCGACGACGGCGACGACCCGGTCGTTGCGGTGCTCCCGGCCGATGAGCTGGGCCACCACCTCGTCCAGGTCGGCCCCGGACGGCGGCAGGTCGCGCCGCCACGAGCGCTCCCAGAGGTCGTGCACCTCGGACTGGTCGACCGCCTCGGCGCGACGTCCCGCGAGGGCCGGCGTGGCGGGGCGGGCCATCACCAGCAGCTCCTCCGCCCGCCAGCCGCGGCTGGCGAGCTCGCGCGCCACGTCGCCCGCACCCGGCCAGGTCAGCGTGGCGGCGAGGTGCGGCCAGCCCGCGTCCCTGGTGACCGAGGCCGCCGCCCGCGCGACCGTGCCGGCGTCCACCGGGTCGGTGAGCACCAGCCGGTTGTCGTCCCGGGAGTACGGGAAGCGCGGATCCAGTACCGCGATCCCGCCGGGGACGTCGCGCACCTCGGCGGCCCGCCGGGTGCGCAGCGACACCGACAGCGCCAGCGCCCGGCCCAGCGCGTCCTCCGGCCGGGGGAGGACCGGTCCGGCGGGCGGTCGGTACGGGACGACGGCGACGACGGCGCTCGTGGGCAGCGGGCCCTGCAGGTGCGGGAAGCGCATGCCGGGCGGGTCGCCGGGCACGCCGGCGGCCCAGCGCACCCGGTCGGTGAGCCGCGTGGGGTCGACGACGAGCAGCACGAGGTCCCGCCGCCCGGGGAACAGGCGCCCGGCCGGCAGGTGCACCTGCTCCGGCGTGGAGAGGTGCACGAACCCCTGGTCGGGCAGGGAGGGCGGGCACAGCGCCCCGGTGTCGAGCGCCGCACGCCAGTCCGCGGGCTCGACCAGGTGGACCAGCAGGGTCACGCGGCGGCGCCGGGCAGCGGCGGGTCGGGGTCGATGCTACGGGCGCGCAGTGCCTCCTCGACCGTCTCGCACACGGTCCGCACGATGGACACCCGCGCCGACCGCTTGTCGTCGCCGGCCACGACGTGCCACCGCCCGGCGGGGGTGTCGGTGCGCACGAGCATCTCCTCGACGGCGGCCTCGTAGGCGGACCGCTTCTCGCGGTTGCGCCAGTCCTCGTCGGTGAGCTTCCAGGCGCGGTAGGGGTCGTCGCGGCGGGACTCGAAGCGGCGCAGCTGCTCCTCGGGGGAGACGTGCAGCCAGAACTTGACCAGGATCGTGCCCTCGGCCGCCAGCGTCGTCTCCATGTCGACGATCTCGCCGTAGGCCCGCTGCCACTGCTCCTCGGTCGCGAAGCCCTCGACCCGCTCGACGAGCACCCGGCCGTACCAGGTGCGGTCGAGCACGGCCATGCCGCCCCAGCCGGGCAGGACCGGCCAGAACCGCCAGAGGAAGTGGTGCCGCTTCTCGTCGAACGTGGGGGCGGCGAACTGGGCGACCCGCACGTGCCGGGGGTCGAGCTGCTCGACCAGCCGCTTGATCGCCCCGCCCTTGCCGGAGGCGTCCCAGCCCTCGAAGAGCACGCACAGGGGCGGGCCCAGCTCGCCGGGGCCGATCTGGCCGCCGAGGAACAGGCGCAGGTGCACGAGCCTCTCCTGGACAGCGGCCAGCTGCTCCTTGGCCTCCTTCTTGGACAGCCGTGCGGACAGGTCGACGTCGTCGAGACGGCTCATGCCCGGGAGCCTGGCGGACCTCCTCCCCACTGTCACCCGGAGCGCGGCCCGGTGCGGGCTGGAGGCCGCCCGCCAGGACGGAGGCAGCGGCTCGGCCCGACGGGTACGTCGCGTGCCCCGCGGTGGCGCCAGGGAGGACGACGTCATCGCGGATGAGGTCATCGCGCATGGAGGTCATCGCGCATGGAGGTCATCGCGCGTGCAGCCGGATCCACGCGTGCATGGCGATGCCTGCCGCCACCCCGGCGTTGATCGAGCGGGTGGAGCCGAACTGGGCGATCGACAGGACGCCGTCCGCGGCGTCGCGCGCCTCCTCCGAGAGGCCGGTGCCCTCCTGGCCGAACAGCAGCACGCAGGCGCGGGGGAGCGGCTCGCTCTCCAGCGGGCGGGCGCCGGGCAGGTTGTCGACGGCCAGCAGCGGCAGCCCCTCGGACCGCGCCCACGCCACCAGCGCCGCGACGTCGGGGTGGTGGCGCACGTGCTGGTAGCGGTCGGTGACCATGGCACCCCGGCGGTTCCAGCGACGCCGTCCCACGACGTGCACCTCCGCGGCCAGGAAGGCGTTGGCGGTCCGGACCACCGTGCCGATGTTGAGGTCGTGCCGCCAGTTTTCGATGGCGACGTGGAAGGGGTGCCGGCGGGGATCGAGGTCGGCGACGATCGCCTCGACGGTCCAGTAGCGGTAGCGGTCGACGACGTTGCGGCGGTCGCCGGCGGCCAGCAGCTCGGGGTCGTAACGGGGGTCCTCGGGCCACGGCCCCTCCCACGGGCCGACCCCGACGGTGTCCAGCGGGACGGGGTCCCTCTCCGCCTCGGTCACCCGGCCGACGCTAGCTCGCCGGCCCCTCCGGCTCGGGACCGCGGCAGCAGCGGACGGCAGGACGACCCGGCCGGTGTGCGCGTCCTCGCGCCGGATCCCGGCCGCGCCTCCGGGAACCGCCCGGACCCGTCGGGCAGCATGGCTCCACTCCGTTCCGTGAGACATCGATGACGTTGAGTGGCTGGAGGTGGGATGACGGCACGGCAGGACGACGGGGGAGCAGGTGACTCCGGGCCGGCCGGCACCCCGCCGGCCGCCGTCGCACCCCCGGTGGACCAGGAACCGGTGGCGGAGGGCCTCGTGCCCCGGACCGACGACTGGGAGCACGGCTGGCTGCCCGGGTGGGTGACCGCAGCGGAGCCGGACGTCGAGGACCGGGTGGCAGACCCCTCCGGGGGCGGCGACCACGGGGACGGCGGTCCGTGCGGCGCCCCCGAGGACGGTGGCCCCGGGCGTGCCGCGCCCGAGGAGGCCGCCGTCGCGCGGGGCGGGGTCCCAGGGGTCGACGGGCCGGACCCGGCCGTCGGGGTCCTCCACCCCGCAGTGGTCGCGACCGTGCGGCCGCGGGTCGTCGTCCGCCCGCGCGTGCGCCCCCGGCGTCGTGCGGCGGTCGCCGTGGTGGTCGCCCTGCTCACCGCCGGCGGCATCGCGGGCGCGACCCTGCTGGCCGGGTCCTCCTCCGGCCCCGTCCCGACCGCGGACGTGCAGTCGTCACCGGGTCCGGTCGCCACATCCACCCGGGTCGCCCCCACGACCCGGCCCCCTGATGTCGCGGACACCGTCCCGGCCGCACCGACGGCCAGCGCCACGGTGCCGGCCACCCCGGTGCAGGAGGCGCCTCCGGACCGGGCTCCTGTCCCGGTCCGCGCCGCCCGGCCCCCGGCTCCCTCCCCGGCGACCGTCCCGACCCCGGAGGCGGCTCCGTCCGTGGTCGTCCCTCCGGCGCGGCCCGGGTCGCCGGCTGCGGCGTCGACGGACCGGCCTGCCGGGTCCGCTGCGGCCCGGGTCCGGAGCGACGAGCCGGGACGTCCGCGGACGTCCCCGTCCCCGACGGCTGAGCCGACCCCCACTACCCGGACGTCGACGGCGAAGCCGGCCCCCACCACCCCGACGCCCACGCCGACCCCGACGGCGAAGCCGACGCCCACCACCTCGGCGCCCACCACCCCGACGCCCACCCCGACGCCCACCCCGACGCCCACGCCGACCCCGACGGCGAAGCCGACGGACGCCGACGGACCGGGCGCGCAGACCCCCGGGACGCCCGAGACCCCCGGTCAGGACCCCGGGGAACCGGCGGTCTGAGCGAGCGACCTCACCTGCGGCGCGGCGCACGCACCGCGAAGGGGTGGGACCATGGACGACGCCATGACTGCCCTCCCTCTCGTGTTCGACGCCCCGCGCCGGGGCAAGCCGCCGCGCCACCTCGCCGACCTCACCCGCGAGGAGGCCCGCGCCGCGGTCGCCGAGCTGGGCCAGCCGGCCTTCCGCGCCGACCAGCTCGCCCGGCACTTCTACCGGGGCGTCACCGACCCGGCGCAGATGACCGACCTGCCGGCCGCGGTGCGCGAGGAGCTCACCGGCGCGCTGCTGCCCGGCCTGCTCACACCGGTGCGGACGCTGAGCGCCGACGGCGGCCGCACCCGCAAGACGCTGTGGCGGCTGCACGACGGCGCGCTGGTCGAGAGCGTGCTCATGCGCTACCCGGACCGCGCCACCGTCTGCATCTCCAGCCAGGCCGGCTGCGGCATGGCCTGCCCCTTCTGCGCCACCGGGCAGAACGGGCTGACCCGCAACCTCTCGGCCGCGGAGATCATCGGCCAGGCGGTCGCCGCGGCCGCGGTGATGGCCGACGGCGAGGTCCCCGGCGGGCCCGGTCGGCTGTCGAACGTGGTCTTCATGGGCATGGGTGAGCCGCTGGCGAACTACGCCCGCGTCCGCAAGACCCTCGACGCGCTGGTGACGCCGGCGCCGCACGGGCTGGGCCTGTCCCAGCGCTCGGTCACCGTCTCCACCGTCGGCGTCGTCCCGGCGATCCGGCGGCTCACCGAGGAGGGGCTGCACGTCACCCTCGCGGTCAGCCTGCACGCGCCCGACGACGAGCTGCGCGACACCCTGGTGCCGATCAACACGCGCTGGAAGGTGCAGGAGGTCGTCGACGCGGCCGACGCCTACGCCGCGCGCACCGGCCGCCGGTACTCCGTGGAGTACGCGCTGATCCGCGACGTGAACGACCAGCCCGAGCGCGCCGACCTGCTCGGCCGGCTGCTCGCCGACCGGCGGGCACACGTCAACCTCATCCCGCTCAACCCGACGCCGGGCAGCCGCTGGGACGCCAGCCCGCTGCCCGCGCAGCGTGAGTTCGTGGCGCGGCTGCGGGCGCACGGCGTGCCGACGACGGTCCGCGACACCCGCGGCCAGGACATCGACGGCGCCTGCGGGCAGCTGGCCGCGGCCGACCGGAGTCCCCGTCCCGAGGCTCACCCCGAGCTCGCGAGGGGTGAGGAGGACGGGGTCCTGCTGGGCGTCCCCAGCGTCGCGCTGCCGACGCCGTCCCTCGAGCCGCCGGTCGCGCTGGGCGCTGAGGCCGACGCGTGACCTCGGAGGCCCCGGCGGCCGAGGCGCACGAGCACAGCCACGCCGACGTCTCCGGCGGCTGGCTGCGGCCCGCGGTGTTCGGCGCGATGGACGGGCTGGTCACCAACACCGCGCTGGTCGCCGGCGTCGGCGGCGGGGGAGCGTCCTCCCGCGCGATCGTGCTCTCCGGCGTGGCCAGCCTGGTCGCCGGCGCCATCTCCATGGCGCTGGGCGAGTACACCTCGGTACGGACGCAGAACGAGCAGCTCGACCTCGAGGTGGAGAAGGAGCGCCGCGAGCTCGAGCGCAACCCGCGCGGCGAGCTCGCCGAGCTGGTTCAGCTGCTGCGATCCCGCGGCGTGGACGCCGACCTCGCGCAGCAGGTCGCCGTCCAGCTGCACCGCGACCCCGACACCGCGCTCCGGCTGCACGTGGTCGCCGAGCTGGGACTCAACCCGGCCGACAAGCCCTCGCCGTGGACCGCGGCGGTCTCCTCGTTCCTCACCTTCGCCACGGGCGCGGTGATCCCGCTGGTGCCCTACCTGCTCGGCTTCTCCGTGCTCGCCGCCGCCCTGGTCTGCGGCGCCGTGGGCCTGGCCGCGGCGGGCGCGCTGTCCTCCCGCTTCACGCCGCGGCCCTGGTGGTACGCCGCCCTGCGGCAGCTGCTCTTCGGCGCGGTCGCCGCCGGGGTCACCTACGCGATCGGGCTGGCGATCGGCGTCGGCGTCAGCTGACCCCCACCGGTAGGGCAGCCCGGCGGGGCGGGATCCACCGTTGCCGGCGCGGACGACGAGAGGCCCGCCCCAACGGCAGGGGACGGGCCTCTCGGGGGGCTCGCGACTACTTGGCGCGCCAGGCGTTGCGGCGGCGCCGCCAGTCGAGCACCAGGACCAGGATCATCAGGGCGGCGATGGCCACGACCCAGAGGTCCTCGACGCGGCCCTCGTGGTTGCCGTAGAGGTAGGCGAGCATGAACAGCGTCGCGATGACCCCGCCCACGCGGCCCCACCTGCCGGTCTCGCCGTGCCAGCCCCAGTCCTCGGGGCGCTCGTGCTCGACCGGCTGGGCGCCGGCCCGGACGATGCCCTCCTCACGCCCGGGCTGGTTGACCCGCCCGGTAGCGGGGTTGTCCACGGAGATCCGCTCGCGGTGGGTCTGCTCGCTCACGCCGTCATCCTGCCAGGCCCGCCGCCGCCCCACTCCCCGAGGGACCGGCGGCGCGCCGCGGTCGGGGAGGATGCGCCCGTGGACGGCGTGCGCGAGGTGACGGTGCTGGGCTCCACCGGGTCGATCGGCCGGCAGGCGATCACGGTGGCCGAGCAGAACCCGGACCGGCTGCGGATCACCGGTCTGGCCGCCGGCGGCGGGGACGTGGCCCGGCTGGCCGAGCAGGCGCTGTCCCTCGGCGTCCGCACCGTCGCCGTGGCGCGGGCGACCGCCGCCCAGGACCTCCAGCTGGCCTTCTACGCCGCCGCCTCCAAGCGCGGCTGGTCGAGGGGCGAGTTCGCGCTGCCGGAGATCCTCGCCGGCCCGAGGGCGGCCGAGGAGCTCGCCGCCCGCCCGGCCGACGTCGTCCTCAACGGCATCACCGGCTCGATCGGGCTGCGGCCCACGCTCTCGGCGCTGCGGGCCGGCCGCACCGTCGCGCTGGCCAACAAGGAGTCGCTGGTGGCCGGCGGGGAACTGGTCACCGCCGCGGCCGCCCCCGGGCAGCTGGTGCCGGTCGACTCCGAGCACTCCGCGCTGGCGCAGTGCCTGCGCGGCGGGCGCATGAGCGAGGTGGCCCGGCTGGTGCTCACCGCCAGCGGCGGGCCCTTCCGCGGCCGCAGCGCCGCCGAGCTGGCCGACGTCACCGTCGAGCAGGCACTGGCGCACCCGACGTGGGCGATGGGCCCGGTCGTGACGATCAACTCCGCGACCCTGGTCAACAAGGGCCTGGAGCTCATCGAGGCACACCTGCTCTTCGACGTCCCCTTCGCCGACATCGACGTCGTGGTGCACCCGCAGTCGATCGTGCACTCGATGGTGACCTTCGCCGACGGCGCGACCATCGCCCAGGCCAGCCCGCCGGACATGCGGCTGCCGATCGCCCTGGCCCTGGCCTGGCCCGACCGACTGCCGCACGTGCAGCCGGCGCTGGACTGGTCGACGGCGAGCAGCTGGGAGTTCGCCCCGCTGGACGACGAGGCGTTCCCCGCCGTCGCGCTGGCCCGCTCCGCCGGGGAGGCCGGCGGGGTGGCCCCGGCCGTCTACAACGCCGCGAACGAGGAGGCGGTCGCGGCGTTCCTGGCGGGTCGGCTGCCGTTCCGGGGCATCGTCGACCTGGTCGCGCGTACCCTCGACGACGCGCCGGACCTCGGCGCCCCCACCTGCGTCGAGGACGTCCTGGCGGCGGAGGGGTGGGCCCGGCAGCACGCCGGGAGCGTGATCGCCGGAGGCTGAGCTGAGCGGGTTGCTGCTGACCGTCCTCGGGATCGTCGCCTTCGCGGCCGGCCTGCTCTTCTCGATCGCCTTCCACGAGTACGGGCACTTCTTCTGGGCCCGGAAGTTCGGCATGCGGGTGCCGCAGTTCATGGTCGGCTTCGGCCCGACGATCTTCTCCCGCACGCGCGGGGAGACCGAGTACGGCGTCAAGGCCGTCCCGCTCGGCGGCTACATCCGCATCATCGGGATGATCCCGCCGGCCGAGGAGAACGAGAGCAAGCGGGCGACCCGCATGCGCTCGTTCATCGCCGAGGTGCGCGGCGCGGCGCTCGACGACGTCCGCCCCGGTGACGAGGGCCGGGTCTTCTGGGCCAAGCCCTGGTGGCAGCGGGTCATCGTCATGTTCGCCGGCCCCTTCCACAACCTCGTGCTCGCCGTGTTGCTGTTCACCGTGCTGCTGACCGTCATCGGCACCAGCGTGCTGACCACGACGGTGCGCGACGTCCCGGAGTGCGTGCTCCCGGCCGGCGCGGTCACGGCGGCCCGGGAGGACCCCTGCTCGGCGCCGACCACGCCGCAGGGGCAGGCCTGCGAGGCGGGGACGCCGGGCTGCGCGCTGCCCCAGCAGAGCCCCGCGGCGGCCGCCGGGCTGCGCCCCGGCGACACGATCGTCGCCATCGACGGGCAGCCCTTGGACCCCACCGCGTACGACAGCTGGACGACGGTGCAGGAGGCCATCCGCACCAGCCCCGGGCAGCGGCTGGACCTCACCATCGAGCGGGACGGCGCGCGGCAGCAGGTTCCCGTCACGCCGATCGCCAACACCGTCTACGCCGACCCGACCGACCCCACCGAGGGGACGACGACCGCCGGCTACCTCGGCATCTCGCCCAGCGGCCAGCTCGCCCGGCAGGACCTCTCGGACGTCCCCGCCTACTTCGGCACCGTCGTCACCAACGCCGTCGAGCGGCTCGTCGAGATCCCCGAGCGCATCCCGCAGCTGTTCCGCGCGGCGTTCCTGGGCGAGGAGCGCGACCCCAACGGCCCGATCGGCGTCGTCGGCGTGGGCCGCATCTCCGGTGAGGTCTTCTCCATCCCGCAGCTGACCACCCTCGAGAAGGTCAGCACGTTCCTGCAACTGCTGGCGAGCATCAACCTGGTGCTGTTCCTGTTCAACCTGCTGCCGATCTACCCGCTCGACGGCGGCCACGTCGCCGGTGCGCTCTACGAGAAGGCGCGCTCGGTCGTCGCCCGGCTGAGCGGCCGGCCCGACCCCGGCCCGTTCGACATCGCCCGGCTGATGCCCGTCGCCTACGTCGTCGCAGGCCTGTTCGTCGTCCTCTCGGGCCTGCTGCTGATCGCCGACATCGTCAACCCGATCACCCTGCAGTAGTCCGCACCGGGTGTTCCACCCCACGTCACCGGCACCGACCTGCCGGAACCGGCGATACTGGTTGCCATGGCCATCCCCGTCGGTCTCGGCATGCCCGCTGTGCCCCCGCCCGTCCTCGCTCCCCGGCGCAAGACCCGCCAGCTCATGGTCGGCGGCGTCGGCGTCGGCAGCGACCACCCGGTCAGCGTGCAGTCGATGACGACGACCAAGACCGCCGACATCAACGCCACGCTGCAGCAGATCGCCGAGCTCACCGCCTCGGGCTGCCAGATCGTGCGGGTCGCCGTCCCGGACACCGACGACGCCGAGGCGCTGCCGATCATCGCGAAGAAGTCGCAGATCCCGGTCATCGCCGACATCCACTTCCAGCCGCGCTACGTCTTCGCCGCGATCGACGCCGGCTGCGCCGCCGTCCGGGTCAACCCCGGCAACATCAAGAAGTTCGACGACAAGGTCGGCGAGATCGCCAGGGCGGCCAAGGGCGCCGGCATCCCGATCCGGATCGGCGTCAACGCCGGGTCGCTGGACAAGCGGCTGCTGGCCAAGTACGGCAAGGCCACGCCCGAGGCGCTGGTCGAGTCGGCGCTGTGGGAGTGCTCGCTGTTCGAGGAGCACGACTTCCGCGACATCAAGATCTCGGTCAAGCACAACGACCCCGTGGTCATGGTGCGCGCCTACGAGCTGCTGGCCGCGCAGTGCGACTACCCGCTGCACCTGGGCGTCACCGAGGCCGGCCCCGCCTTCCAGGGCACGATCAAGTCCGCCGTCGCCTTCGGCGCGCTGCTGTCCCAGGGCATCGGCGACACCATCCGCGTCTCCCTCTCGGCCCCGCCGGCCGAGGAGGTCAAGGTCGGCACCCAGATCCTCGAGTCGCTCAACCTGCGCCAGCGCGGCCTGGAGATCGTCAGCTGCCCCTCCTGCGGGCGCGCCCAGGTCGACGTCTACACGCTGGCCGACGAGGTCACCGCCGGCCTCGACGGGCTCGAGGTGCCGCTGCGGGTGGCGGTCATGGGCTGCGTCGTCAACGGCCCGGGCGAGGCCCGCGAGGCCGACCTCGGGGTGGCCTCGGGCAACGGCAAGGGCCAGATCTTCGTCAAGGGCGAGGTCGTCAAGACCGTCCCCGAGTCGCAGATCGTCGAGACGCTCATCGAGGAGGCGTTGCGACTCGCCGGGGAGATGCGCCCCTCCGGCGAGCAGGCCGACGACGGCGTCCCGCCCGGACGGCCCGTCGTCACCGTCGGCTGACCGGTCCGGTGCTGCGCACGCCAGTGTCTGCCGCCCACCCCGCCACCCCGACGGCGCGGGTCCTCGACGAGACCGACGAGCCCGCCGTCCGCGCCCTGCTCGCCGGCGACCCGGTGGCGGCCTGCGTCATCGCCGGGCGGGTCGAGGCCGCAGGCACCTCCGCCGCGGCCCTCGGCGCCCCGCTGTGGGGGCTGGGCCGCGGGCCCTCGCTGGACGCGGTCTGCCTGGCCGGGGCCAACCTGATCCCGTTCGCCCTGCCGGGGGCGGAGCGGCCCGCGGCCGAGGCCTTCGCCGAGCGCGCCCGGCGCGCCGGGCGGCGCTGCTCGACCATCGTCGGTCCGGCCGCGTCCGTGGACCCGCTGTGGGCGCTGCTGGAGCCCTCCTGGGGCCCGGCCCGCGACCACCGGCCCCGCCAGCCGCTGCTGGCGATCGAGGGTCCACCGGCCATCGCCCCGGAGTCGCGGGTGCGCCCCGTGCGCCTCACCGAGCTCGACGTCCTGCTGCCGGCCGCGGTGGCGATGTTCACCGAGGAGGTCGGGGTCAGCCCGCTGCGGGTGGACGGCGGCGCCGGCTACCGCGCCCGGGTCGCCGACCTGATCCGCGCCGGCCAGTCGCTCGCCTGGATCGAGGGCGGCGAGGTGCTGTTCAAGGCCGAGATCGGCGCGGTCTCCCGCAGTGCCTGCCAGGTGCAGGGCGTGTGGGTCGCCCCCGCCCACCGCGGCCGGGGCATCGGTGCCGCCGGCACCGCGGCCGTCGTCGAGTACGCCCGCGCGGCCATCGCGCCGGTGGTCAGCCTCTACGTCAACGACTTCAACGGCCCGGCCCGGGCCGCCTACGCCCGGGTCGGGTTCCGCGAGGTCGGGCGGTTCGCCAGCGTCCTGTTCTGAAGAAGGACCTCCCTGCCCCCGTCACTCGCAGGCTCGCGACGGGCCGGGCCCCTGCAGGGAGGCCGTTCCAGCCCGTCACCGGGCTCGCGACGGGCCGCTGCAGGGAGGCCGTTCCAGCCCGTCACCGGGCTCGCGGCGGGGCCCCGCAGGGGGCAGTGCCCGGGAGGGGGCCAGCCTCCCGGGGATCGACGCCCTCGTCTGGAACGCTGTCTCGCCGTGCGTACACGTCGGGCGACGGTCCTGGGGTCCACGTTCACACTGCTCGCGGTGCCGGTGCTGGCGGCCTGCTCCGGCAACGCCGAGGCCGACGTCCGGTCCGCCGCCGAGGCCTTCCTCGCCGACTGGGCCGCCGGGGACACCGCGGCCGCCGCCGGCGCGACCACCGACCCGGGGGTCGCGACCGCCCTGCTCGAGCAGGCCGCCACCGACCTGCCCGGGGCCGCGCTGACCCCCGAGGTCGGGCAGGTGACCGTCGAGGACGGCACCGCGACCGTCGACTGGACCGCCACCTGGGACCTCGCCGCCACCCCCGAGTGGAGCTACCCGGCCACCCTGCGGCTGCAGGAGGCCGAGGAGGGCTGGGACGTCGTCGCCGAGCCCACCCTCGTCCACCCGGAGCTGGGGGAGGGCCAGCGCCTGCAGCTGGAGCGCGAGCTCCCCGAGCGGGCGGCGATCACCGACGCCGCGGGGCAGCCGCTGTTCGCCCCGACCGAGGTCGTCAACGTCGGGGTCGACCCCGCTCAGGTCACCGACCTGCCGGCGCTGGCCGCGGCGCTGTCGTCAGCCACCGGGATCGCCGCGGAGCAGATCGTCGCCGACGTCCAGGCCGCGCCCGCAGGCCAGTTCGTGCCGGTCATCACGCTGCGCCGTCCGGACTTCGAGGCCGTCCGCGCGCAGGTCTTCGACCTGCCCGGCGCCGTCTTCCCCACCGACACCAGGCTGCTCGCACCCAGCCCCCGCTTCGCCTCGGCCCTGCTGGGCCGGGTCGGCCCGGCGACCGCGGAGGTGCTCGAGGAGACCGTCGGGGACGGCGTCCCGGCGTACGCCGCCGGTGACCAGCTCGGCCTCTCCGGGCTGCAGCGCGCCCTCCAGGAGCAGTTGACCGGCACGCCCGGCTTCACGGTCTCCGTCGTCAGCACCGACGAGGCGACCGGGGATCCCGGCCGGGAGGTCGACGCTGTCGAGCCGGTCCCGGGCCGGCCGGCGCAGACGCCGCTGGTGCGCGCGGTGCAGACTGCCGCGGACGCTGCCGTCGCCACCCAGCAGCTGCCGACCCACCTGGTCGTCGTCCGGCCCGGCACGGGGGAGATCCTGGCGGTGTCCTCCAACGAGGCCGCCGCGGCGGGCAACGCCCTCACCGGCCAGTACCCGCCCGGCTCCAGCATGAAGACGATCAGCGCCACCGCGCTGCTGGCCACCGGCACGCTGACCCCGCAGACACCGGTCGCCTGCCCCGGCACCTTCGTCGTCGACGGGCGCGAGTTCGAGAACGCCGACCAGTTCGACCTGGGCACGGTCCCCTTCACCGAGGCCTTCGCCGAGTCCTGCAACACGACCTTCATGCAGCAGGGCCTGGAGCTGCCCGACGACGCGCTCGCGGCGGCCGCCGCCTCCTACGGCGTGGGCACCGACTGGCAGCTGCCGGTCGACGTGTTCAGCGGCGAGGTGCCGGCCGACAGCACCGGGACGACGAAGGCGGCCAACGCCATCGGTCAGGGCCAGGTGCTCATGAGCCCCGCCCAGCTGGCCCTGGTGGCCGCCGGCGTCGCCGGCGGCACCCCGGCGGTGCCGGTCGAGGTCGTCGGCGCCGAGCCGGCCGGGCAGGTGGCCGCCGGCCCCGACCCCGCCGTGCTCGAGGCGCTGCGGCCGATGATGCGCGAGGTGGTGCGCTCCGGGACGGCGAACGCGCTGGTCGACCGCGGCGAGGTCTACGGCAAGACGGGCACCGCCGAGTTCGGCACCGACACCCCGCCCGACGCCCACGGCTGGTTCATGGGCTACCAGCTCGGCGGGCCGCAGGGCGACCTGGCGTTCGCCGTCCTGGTGGAGACCGGTCAGTCCAGCAGCGTGGCCGTCGACGTGACCGACGTCTTCCTCGGCGGGCTGCCCCGGGCCTGAGGCGGCCCCGTCCCGGGTGCCGCCGGCTTCGTCCGGGGCCCCGCCCCGAGCGTGCGAGGGGTGGGGAGGACGGGCTCCTCCTACAGGCCCGGGAACGCGTCGGTGACCGGCGTCCGGCCGGCGGCGGCGCGCCACCCGACGGCGCGGACCTCGGCGGCGCAGAGCTCCCCGACGGCCAGCCCGCGCACGTCGGGCTCCGTCGCCTGGTCGAGCAGCCGCACCCAGGCCGCGGACACGCCCTCCTCGAGGACGACGCCCAGGGCCGCGGCGTCCACGGCGGACAGGACGGGGAAGGGCAGGGTGTATCCCGCCGCGCGGGGGACCGGGTCGGCGCCGCGCGACTCCAGCAGCGCCGCCAGCCGGTCGCGGGCGTCCCGGTGCGCGACGTCACCGGCGACCGCCGGTCCACGGGCGTCCTCCGGCAGCGCCGCGCCCAGCGCGCCGTACCCCCACACGGCGGCGTGCTCGGCGGCCACCACCTCGCGCAGCGCCGCGGTCTCGGTGCCCCCGTCGAGGACGCCGTCGTCAGCCACGTGCCTGCCCTCCGCTCACGCCAGTGCCGCCTCGTGCCCGCGCAGCCCCGCGGCGACCGACCCGAGCAGCGCCGCCCGCGCGCCCGTCTGGCGGGCGCAGGCCGCGGCGTGCGCGGCGGCCGCGCCGGCCACCTGCTCCCGCAGCCAGGTGCGCACGTCCCCGCCCGGCGGAACGGCCGGTGCCGCGGACGAGGCCGGTGCCGCGGACGAGGCCGGTGCCGCGGACGAGGCCGGTGCCGCGGACGAGGACGCGGCCGGCGACGCCGTCGCGGACGGCGCCGCAGCGCGCAGCCGGTCGAGCTGCTCGGAGGCCTGCGCGGCCAGGTCGCTCAGGGCCAGCGCGGGGTCGGCGGTCGTCGCCGCGGCGTAGGCCGCGACCACCGCCTCCTGGACGGCCACCTGCTCGGCCAGCCGGTCGGCCTCCTCGGTGCTCACGGTCGGGGCACCCGAGGAGCCCGCGGTGCAGCCGGCGGCGAGCAGCGCGAGGCCGGCCGAGGCCACGAGGAAGGCGCGCCGGGAGCAGCCCGCCGAGGCGGGAGGAGGCAGGGGGACCATCACCGCCATCCTCTCAGCCCCGCCCGCGCCCGGCCGGGAGCACACTGCGGGCGGGTCCCTCCCCGGCCGCCCGGTCTCGGGGTCGCCGGCGTAGCGGTAGCCTGACCCTCCGCCCGGTACCGGGCCGACGGCGTGTCCACCGACCCCTCCCGGGCCGCGACACAGGGCGCCGGACCACCCGTGCCTGCCGCCGACCGAGCCAGGAGAGGGAGGGAGCCGTGTCCGCCGCCCCCCGCACCGACCCCGTCGCGACCCGCCTCGCCGGGCTGGTCGCCCCGGTCGTCGAGGCCGCCGGGTACGACCTCGAGGAGTTGGCCGTCACCCCGGCCGGCCGGCGCAGCATCGTCCGGGTCGTGGTGGACCGGGACGCCGGCGTGACCCTCGACGACGTCGCCGAGGTCAGCCGCGCGGTCTCCACGGCCCTCGACGAGCACGACGGGGAGTTCGGCAGCGCCCCCTACGTGCTCGAGGTCACCAGCCCCGGGGTCGACCGGCCGCTCACCGAGCCGCGGCACTGGCGGCGCAACACCGGGCGGCTGGTCACCGTCGCCGTGGGCTCCGCGGGCTCGGTCGAGCAGGTGACCGCGCGGGTGCTGGAGGTCGACGGCGACGGGGTGACCCTCGCGGTGGAGGCGAAGGGCAAGCCCGGGGCGAGGAAGCGGCCGCCCACCCGGCGGCAGGTGCCGTGGCAGGAGCTGGGCGCCGGGCGGGTGCAGGTGGAGTTCGGCCGGCACGAGCCCGACGCGGACGAGCAGCCGGATCCCGCGGACGACGACGGAGGAGGACAGTGAACATCGACGTGACCGCCCTCAAGGCGGTCGAGCGGGAGAAGGGCATCCCGGCCGACACGGTCATCGAGGCCATCGAGACGGCCCTGGTCACCGCGTACCGGCACGCCGACGGGGCGCGCAAGCACGTGCGGGTGCACGTGGACCGCAAGACCGGCGAGGTCGCGGTGCTCGCCCAGGAGCTCGGGCCCGACGGCGAGGTCGTCCGCGAGTGGGACGACACCCCGCAGGACTTCGGCCGCATCGCGGCCAGCACCGCCAAGCAGGTCATCGTCCAGCGCCTGCGCGACGCCGAGCACGAGCAGACCTTCGGCGAGTACGCGGGCAAGGAGGGCGACATCGTCAGCGGCATCGTGCAGGCCGACCAGCGGCGCAACGCCAGCGGCACGGTGCTCGTCGACATCGGCAAGGTCGAGGCGGTGCTGCCCGCGGCCGAGCAGGTGCCGGGGGAGACCTACCCCCACGGCAGCCGGCTGAAGGCCTACGTGGTGTCGGTCGCCCGCACCTTCCGCGGCCCGCAGGTCACCGTCTCGCGCACCCACCCCAACCTGGTCCGCAAGCTCTTCGCCCTCGAGGTGCCCGAGATCGCCGACGGCAGCGTGGAGATCGTCGCGGTCGCGCGCGAGGCCGGTCACCGCTCGAAGATCGCCGTCCGCACCTCGGTGCCGGGGCTCAACGCCAAGGGCGCCTGCATCGGCCCGATGGGGCAGCGGGTGCGCAACGTCATGAGCGAGCTGCACGGCGAGAAGATCGACATCGTGGACTGGTCCGACGACCCGGCGACCTTCGTGGCCTCGGCGCTGAGCCCGGCGCGGGTCACCAGCGCCCAGCTGGTCGACCGCCAGGCCAAGGCGGTGCGGGTCGTCGTCCCCGACTACCAGCTGTCTCTGGCGATCGGCAAGGAGGGGCAGAACGCCCGCCTGGCCGCCCGGCTGACCGGCTGCCGGATCGACATCCGCAGCGACGCCCAGCCCGACGACGCCACCCCCTCGCCCGGGGTGGGGCGCGCCCCGCTGCGGTCGGGTGCGCCGGCCACGCGCACCGGCCGCCCCGGCGGTCCGGGTGCGGGCGCACGCCCCGGTCGGGTGCCCGGTGGCCGGAGTCCGGAACACCCGGGGCCCTCAGCGCGCTAGAGTGCAGGGTGGCCGAAACGTCGATCCCGGTGCGCACCTGTGTGGGCTGCCGGAAGCGCGCTCCGGTCACCGAGCTACTGCGCGTCGTCGCGCGGGACGGGGCACTCGTCCCCGACTCGCGACGGAGGCTCCCCGGCCGGGGCGCCTCGCTGCACCCCACCCCGGAGTGCCTGCACGCAGCGGAGCGACGCCGGGCCTTCCCCCGGGCGCTGCGCCTCCCCGGAGGCGGCGGCTCCCCGGTGGAGGCCGGTCCGCTCCGGGACCACGTCCTCGGCGCGCCTGCGGCGCCCGCGGGCAGCGGGGTCCCGGACGGGCGAGCACGCACGAACGACAACCGCACCAACACAGACGGACCCGCACCCGGCGGGTCCGCACGTCGAGAGCAGGACGTCGTCGGATGAGCAAGCCGTGAAGTCCCCACGATGACAAGCCAGACCATGCAGTACTGACGACGAGGTCGCGCGGGCAAGCCGCCGGCCTCACAAGAGGAGATCCGTGCCAGGCAAAGCCCGCGTACACGAACTCGCCAAGGAGTTCGGTGTCGACAGCAAGACCGTGCTCGCCAAGCTCAAGGAGCAGGGCGAGTTCGTGAAGTCCGCCTCCTCCACCGTCGAGGCCCCCGTGGCCCGGCGGCTCCGGGAGGCCTTCGTCGCGTCCGGTTCCAACGGCGGCGGCAACGGCGGGGGTCAGGCCGCCCCGAGGCCCGCTCCGCGTCCCGGTCCGCGCCCCTCGCAGGCCCCGGCCGCCGCGGCTCCGGCCGCGCCGTCCGCCCCTGCGGCGCCCGCGCCCGTGGCGCCGTCCGCTCCGGCTCCCGCTCCGCAGTCGCCGGTGACCGGTGTCCCCGGCGCGCCCACTCCGGGCCCGCGTCCGGGTGCGGCCCGTCCCGGCGCGCCCGTGCCCGGCCCGCGGCCGACCGCTCCGGAGCCGCAGGCCCCGGCGGCGAGCGCGCCGACCCAGCAGCCCGCGGCGCCCAGCGGCCCGCGTCCGGGAGGTGCCCCGCGCCCCGGTCCGGCCGGCGGTCCCACCCCGGGTCCGCGCCCGGCCGCTCCGGGTGCCGGTCCGCGACCGGGCCCGCGCCCGGCTCCGCGTCCGGGCAACAACCCCTTCAGCAGCGCTCCCCGTCCGGCTCCGGCCGGCGGCGCGCCGCGTCCCGGCCCCGCCGGTGGCCCGCGCCCGGGTCCCGGCGCCGGTGGTCCGCGTCCCGGCCCTGCCGGCCCGGGTGGCCCGCGTCCGGGTCCCGGCGCCGGCGGTCCGCGCCCGGCGGCCGGTGGCCAGCGTCCGGGTCCCGGTGCGGGCGGTCCGCGCCCGGCGGCCGGTCCCGGCGGTCCGCGCCCGAACCCGGGGATGATGCCGCAGCGTCCCTCGCCCGGCATGATGCCGCCCCGGCCGGCCGGCGCCGGCCGTCCCGGTGCGCCCGCCGGCCGTGGTCGTCCCGGCGGTGGCCCCGGCGGTGGCGGCGGCTTCCGTCCCGGTGGCGGTGGTGGCCCCGGTGGCGGCGGTGCACCCGCCGGCGGTGGCTTCCGTGCCGGTGGCGGCGGCGGTGGCCGCGGCCGGGGCCGTGGTGGCTCCGGTGCCGGTACCGCGGGTGCCTTCGGTCGTCCCGGCGGGCGTGGCCCGGTCCGCGGGCGCAAGAGCAAGAAGCAGCGGCGCCAGGAGTTCGACTCCATGGCGGCGCCCAGCATGGGCGGCGTCAGCCTGCCGCGGGGCAACGGGCAGACCGTCCGGCTGCCGCGCGGTGCCTCGCTGACCGATCTCGCCGAGAAGATCGGCGCCCAGCCGGCCGCGCTGGTCACCGCCCTGTTCCACCTGGGCGAGATGGTCACCGCGACCCAGTCGGTCAACGACGAGACGCTGCAGCTGCTCGGTGCCGAGATCGACTGGGACATCCAGGTGGTCAGCCCCGAGGACGAGGACCGCGAGCTGCTCGAGACCTTCGACCTCACCTTCGGCGACGAGGGTGACCAGGAGGACTGGGAAGCCCGTCCGCCGGTGGTGACCGTCATGGGTCACGTCGACCACGGCAAGACCAAGCTGCTCGACGCCATCCGCAACACCAACGTGGTGGCGCGGGAGGCCGGCGGCATCACCCAGCACATCGGCGCCTACCAGATCACCACCGAGCTGGAGGACGACGAGCGGCCGATCACCTTCATCGACACCCCGGGTCACGAGTCGTTCACCGCCATGCGTGCCCGAGGCGCGAAGGTCACCGACATCGTCGTCCTGGTCGTGGCGGCCGACGACGGCGTCATGCCACAGACGGTCGAGGCGCTCAACCACGCCCAGGCCGCCGAGGTGCCGATCGTGGTCGCGGTCAACAAGATCGACAAGGAGGGGGCCAACCCCGCCAAGATCCGTCAGCAGCTCACCGAGTACGGGCTGGTGGCCGAGGAGTACGGCGGCGACACGATGTTCGTCGACGTCTCCGCGACCACCCGCCAGGGCATCGACGAGTTGCTCACGGCGATCCTGCTGACCGCCGACGCCTCGCTGGACCTGCGCGCGAACACCGAGCAGGACCCGCAGGGCGTGGTGATCGAGGGCAAGCTGGACAAGGGCCGCGGCCCCGTCGCCACGGTGCTCGTCCAGCGCGGCACGCTGCGCCAGGGCGACTCGATCGTGGCCGGCGACGCCTACGGTCGCGTCCGGTCGCTGCTCGACGAGCACGGCAACAAGCTGAAGGAGGCCCTGCCGGCCCGCCCCGTGCAGGTCGTGGGTCTCACCTCGGTGCCCCGTGCCGGTGACACCTTCCTCGTCGTCGAGGAGGACCGGGTGGCGCGGCAGATCGCCGACCGCCGCCAGGCCCGCATCCGCAACGCGCAGAACGCCTCCATGCGCAAGCGGATCAGCCTCGAGGACCTCGACGCGGCGCTCAAGGAGAACCGTCAGCTCAACCTGATCATCAAGGGCGACAACTCGGGCACCGTCGAGGCGCTCGAAGAGGCCCTGATGAAGATCGAGGTGAGCGACGACATCTCGCTGCGGGTCATCCACCGCGGCGTCGGTGGCATCACCAAGAGCGACATCGACCTCGCGCTGGCCGACGACGTCATCGTCCTGGGCTTCAACGTCCGGGCCGAGGGGCAGGCCACCGAGCTCGCCAACCGCGAGGGTGTCGACGTCCGGTACTACTCGGTCATCTACCAGGCGATCGAGGAGATCGAGGCGGCCCTCAAGGGCATGCTCAAGCCGGAGTACGAGGAGGTCGGGCTCGGTTCGGCGGAGGTCCGCGAGGTCTTCCGCGTGCCGCGGATCGGCAACGTCGCGGGCTCCATCGTCCGCAGCGGGACGATCACCCGGAACTCCCGGGCCCGGCTGGTCCGCGACGGCGTCGTCGTGGCCGACGGTCTCACCGTCGAGTCGCTGCGTCGCTTCAAGGACGACGTGACCGAGGTCCGCGAGGGCTACGAGTGCGGTATCGGTCTCGGGTCGTTCAACGACATCAAGGTCGAGGACGTCATCGAGACCTTCGAGATGCGCGAGAAGCCGCGCGCCTGAGAAAGGGCCCCGCTGCCCCCGCGCCTCGCACGCTCGGCTCGGGTCCCTGCAGCGGGGCCGTTCCAGCACGTTGCAGTAGGTAGGGAGGCGGTGAGCGTGTTCACCGGCACGCTCACCGCCGACCTGCTGCTGGGCGACGTCCACTCGCTCAAGGGCAAACGCGCCGTCGTCCGGCCGATCGTGGCCGAGCTGCGGCGCCGCTACGCCGTGGCCGCCGCCGAGGTCGGGGACCAGGACCTGCACCGCCGCGTGCAGGTGGGGGTGGCCACGGTGGCCGGGGACGCCGGCCAGGTGGCCGACGTCCTCGACGCCTGCGAGCGGTTGCTGGCCGAGCGGCCGGAGGTGACGCTGCTCTCGACGCACCGGCAGCTGTTCAGCGACACCGACTGAGGACCCCTGCCCCCACCGCTCGCAGGCTCGCGGCGGGACCCCGCAGGGGGCCACCCGGGGGCGCCCGGGGTCCGTACCACCCGCGCCCGCAGGGGCGCCCACCACCAGGAGGTCCGATGGCCGACCCGGCCCGCGCCCGCAAGCTCGCGGTGCGCATCCGCCAGATCGTCTCCGCCGCGATCGAGACCCAGGTCAAGGACCCACGCCTGGGCATGGTGACCGTCACCGACGCCAAGGTGACCAGCGACCTGCGCGAGGCGACGGTCTTCTACACCGTGTACGGCGACGCCACCCAGGTCGAGGACTCCGCCAAGGCGCTGACCTCGGCCACCGGTGTGCTGCGCTCGACCGTCGGCAGGCAGACGGGCATCAAGTTCGTGCCGACGCTCACCTTCGTCGCCGACCACGTGCCCGACACCGCCCGCGAGCTCGACGCCGCGCTGGAGCGGGTCCGGCACGCCGACGCCGAGCTGGCCCGCATCCGCGCCGGCGCCCAGTACGCCGGTGACGCCGACCCCTACCGCCGTCCCGCCGAGGACGACGACGAGGACGACTCCGCCGAGGAGCGTCCGGACGACGGGGCTGCCGAGGACAGCAGCGACGTGCCCACCCGGAGCAGGAGTCTCTGATGAGCGAGAACGACCCCGACCCGAACCTGCCCGACGAGGGGCAGGGCCGCTCGGAGCTGGGCGGCCGCCCCGAGCCCGACGCCGGCGATCCCACCCTCGGCGGCAAGCGGGGTGAGATCGGCGACGCGCCGAGCATCGCCTCCGACGAGCCCAGCGACGGCGAGGGGTACCCGGTCGGCGGCGGGTCGGTGACCGAGGAGGAGAACGCGTCCCCGGTCGCCGATCCCGGCCCGGACTCGTGACGATCTCGCTCCCGCGCGGCACGGACCTGACCGGCCGGGCCGCTGCCGTGCTCGCCGAGGCGGCCGCGGCCAGGGCCACCGTCGTCCTCTCCGGGCACGTGCAGCCCGACGCCGACGCCCTCGGCAGCACGCTGGCCCTCGCCGAGGGCCTGCGGCGCCGCGGCGCCAGGGTGCTGACCACGTTCCCCGACCCCTTCACCCTGCCCGCGTCGCTGGCGTGGCTGCCCGGGGCCGAGGGGATGGTGCCCTCGTCGGCGGTGCCCGCGTCCCCCGAGCTGTTCGTCAGCCTCGACGCCGCCTCGCCGGGTCGGCTCGGGGAGCTGGCCGGGCTGCTGGACGGCGCGGCCACCTCCGTGGTCGTCGACCACCACGCGAGCAACCCGGGCTTCGGCGACGTCCGCGTCGTCGACCCGACCGCGCCGGCGACCGTCGTCCTCGTCGCCGACCTGCTCGACGGGCTCGGCATCGCCCTCGACGAGCGGCTGGCCACCTGCCTGTACGCCGGGCTGGCCGCCGACACCGGGTCCTTCCGGTTCGGCAACACCCGCCCGGACACCCACGACCTCGCTGCCCGGCTGCTGGCGACCGGCATCGACCACGCCGCCATCAGCCAGCGGCTGTTCGACACCGCGCCGTTCGCCTGGCTGGGGCTGCTCTCGGTCGTCGCCGGCCGCGCCGTGCTGGAGGCCGAGGTCGGCGCGGGCCTGGTGTGGACCTGGTCGAGCACGGCCGAGGCCGCCGAGCACGGCCTGCCCGGCGAGCAGCTCGAGGCGCTGGTGGACGTCGTCCGCGCCACCCAGGAGGCCGACGTCGCCTGCGTGCTCAAGGGCCAGGACGACGGCTCGTGGTCGGTGTCGCTGCGCTCCCGCGGTGCCACCGACGTCGCCCGCGTCGCCATGGCGCTCGGCGGTGGGGGCCACCGCGCCGCCGCCGGGTTCACCTCGCACGACGACCGCGAGGCCACCGTGCGCAGCATCCGGGCGGAGCTCACCGCGGAGTGAGCCGCAGCCCCTCGGTCCTGTCACTGGCGGCGCCGGCCCTGGTCGTGCTGGCCGCCGAGCCGCTCTACCTGCTGGTGGACACCGCGGTCGTCGGGAACCTGGGCACCGTCGCGCTGGGCGGGCTCGCCGTCGGCGGCGGGCTCCTGGCGTGGGCCGCCGCGCTGCTGAACTTCCTCGCCTACGGCACCACCGCCCGCGCCGCCCGCCGCGCCGGTGCCGGCGACCGGGCGGGCGCGGTGGCCGAGGGCGTGCAGGCCACCTGGCTGGCGCTGGCCCTCGGTCTGGCCGTGCTCGTGCTCTTCCAGGTGCTCGCCGGCCCGCTCACCCGGCTGCTCGCCGGCAGCGACGGCCCGGTCGCCGCGGCGGGGGAGGGCTGGCTGCGCGTGGCCTCCCTCGGGGCGCCGCTGCTGCTGGTCTCCCTGGCCGGCAACGGCTGGCTGCGTGGCGTGCAGGAGCTGCGCCGCCCCATGCGTTACGTCCTGGTGGGGAGCCTGGCGAGTCTGGTGCTCTGCCCGCTGCTGGTGCACCCGGCCGGGCTCGGCCTGGTCGGCTCGGCGATCGCCAACGTCGCCGGGCAGGCGCTCACCGCCGCGCTCTTCGTCCGGTCGCTGCTGCGCGAGGACGTCGCCTGGCAGCCCCGACCCGCCGCGCTGCTCGCCCAGCTGGTCATCGGCCGCGACCTGCTGTTGCGGGCCGCCGTCCTGCAGGTGTCCTTCCTCGTCGCGACCGGCGTGGCCGCCCGCGCGGGCACCGCCGAGCTCGGCGCGCACCAGATCGCCATCCAGCTGTTCTTCTTCCTCGCCCTGGTGCTCGACGCCTACGCCATCGCGGCGCAGACCCTGGTCGGCCAGGCCCTCGGTGCGACCCGCCCGGACGCCGCCCGCGACACCGCCCGCCGGGTCACCCTCTGGGGCCTGGGCACCGGCGTGGTGGTCGCGGCCGCGCTGCTGGCGCTGCGGCCGGTGGCCCTGCCGCTGTTCACCGACGACCCCGAGGTGGTGGCGCAGGCGACCGTCGCCTGGTGGTTCCTCGCCGGGATGCAGCCGCTGGCCGGCGTCGTCTTCGCCCTGGACGGCGTGCTGATGGGCGCCGGGGACGTCGGCTACCTGCGCACGGTGACCATCGGCGCGGCGCTGGTCGGCTTCGTCCCGCTGTCGCTGCTCGCCGTCCCGCTCGGGTGGGGGCTGGCCGGTGTGTGGACCGGCCTGACCCTCTTCATCGCGCTCCGGCTGGTCGCCGTCCTCGTCCGGGTGGCGGGTGAGAGGTGGCTGGCCGCGCCTGACACCGTGACGGCGTGAGCAGACGCGGAGGCGACGCCCGGGCGAGCACCGCAGGGAGCGCCGGCGACCGACGCGCCGATCGAGGGCGGAGCCGAGCCGATGGGTAGACGCCGTCCCGACGCCGACGTCCCCCCGGGCCTCCTGCTGGTCGACAAGCCCGGCGGGATGACCTCCCACGACGTCGTGGCGCGCGCCCGGCGGGTGCTGTCGGTCCGCAGGGTCGGCCACGCCGGCACCCTCGACCCGATGGCCACCGGCCTGCTGGTCCTCGGCGTCGGGACGGCGACCAGGCTGCTCGGGTACGTCGGCGGCCACGACAAGACCTACGAGGCGACGATCCGGCTCGGGCAGTCCACCGTGACCGACGACCGCGAGGGCGACGTCGTCGCCACCACCTCGGCCGCGCACCTGGACGACGACGCGGTCGCCGCCGCCCTCGCAGCGCAGACCGGCCCGCTGCTGCAGGTGCCCTCGTCGGTGAGCGCGGTCAAGGTCGCCGGCCGCCGCTCCTACGACCGGGTGCGCGCCGGCGAGGAGGTGGTGCTGGAGCCGCGGCCGGTCACCGTCCACCGGCTCGACGTCCACCGGGTCACCCGGCCCACGCCGGACCTGGTCGACGTCGACGCGACCGTCACCTGTACGGCCGGCACCTACATCCGGGCCATCGCGCGGGATGCCGGCGCCGCGCTCGGCGTCGGCGGGCACCTCACCGCCCTTCGCCGCACCGCCTCCGGCCCCTTCGCGGTGGGCGGGGCCGCGCCGGTCGAGGAGGCGGGACAGGCGCTGGCCGCCGGCGGGGGAGCCGGGGTGCTCGGCCTCACCGAGGCCGCACGTGCGGTCTTCCCGGTGCGCACGCTGACCGACGAGGAGGCCCGCGCCCTCGGGTACGGGCAGCGGATCCCGGCCACCGGCGCCCCCGGCCTGCACGCCGCGGTGGACGGCGCGGACCGGTTGGTCGCGCTGGTCGAGGACGCCGGCGCCACCGCCCGTGTCGCGGTGGGCTTCCCGCCCGCCTGAGGAGGACCCCGCGTCCTCCGTGTCCCTCGCAGGCTCGGGACGGCCCCGGACGCGGGGCCGTCGCAGCCGTCACCGGCCGCGCGACCCGGCCGATGAGCGAGTCGTCGAGGTGGGCCAGCAGGTCGGCGGGGTCGTCGTAGACCTCGTCCGCGCCGGCGTCCACGAGCTCGGCCCGGGAGATGCCGCCGCAGGTCAGGGCGATGCAGGGCAGCCCGGCGTCCCGCGCCGACTGCACGTCCCGGATCGTGTCGCCGACCGCCACGGTGCGCCCGGTGTCCAGCCCGTGGTCGGCGACGGCGGTCTGCAGCAGGTCGGGCGCGGGCTTGGCCGCCTCGACGTCGCCCGACGTGGTGGCGCCGTCGACGACGTCCTCGCCGCCGATAGCCGGCACCATCCACTCCAGGTCGGACTCCTCGCCGCTGGTCGCCAGCACTGCGGCCAGCCCCCGTTCCCGGCACGCCTCCAGGAGCTCGTCCACGCGGGGGAAGGCGACGACGAGCTCGCGCAGCGGCTCGTAGCGCCGGCCCTTCGCCTCGACGACGTCCGCGGTGTCTGCAGCGTCGTCCCCGAGCAGGCGGGGGACGAGCTCGGCGCTGGCGATGCCGATCGCGCGGTGGCAGTCGGCCATCGAGACCTCCGGGTGCCCGGTGTCGCGGAAGGCGCGCCACCAGGCGAGGACCTGGAAGTAGTTGGTGTCCAGCAGCGTGCCGTCGACGTCGAGGAGGACGCCGGGCCGCGGTGCCGGTGCGGCAGCGGTCATCGCGCCATCGTCGCCGCGCCCACGTGGCCCGCAGGATCACGGGATTGACCGGTGGCCCCGCCGGGAAGGGGGCGTCCATGAGCGTCGTCAAGATCAACGCGATCACCGTGCCCAAGGACAAGCAGGAGCGCTTCGAGGAGCGCTTCAAGGGCCGCGCCGGTGCCGTCGAGAGCACCCCGGGCTTCGAGTGGTTCGAGTTGCTGCGCCCGCTGGAGGGCACCGACCAGTACCTCGTCTACACCCGGTGGGAGAGCGAGGACGCCTACCGGGCGTGGGAGTCCGGTCAGGACTTCGCCCGCGCCCACGAGGGCGGTGGGTCCGAGCTGGCCCCGGCCGCCAGCAACTCCTCCCACCTGTGGTCCTACGAGGTGATCGAGAGCGCGGCGCCCGACCGGCCGTGACCGCCCGCGGCGGTCGCCGCCGGAGCGGTCGGCGGCGGAGCTAGGGTGGGCGGGCGGTCCGGCAGCCGCCGGACCGCCCCTCGGATCCGCGCACGCCGCAGGTGGGAGCCATGACCGACACGCTCGCCGACAGCCGTACCTCTTCCCGGGTGTTCACCGAGGGCGTGCCGGTGGTCGTGGAGGACGTGCAGCGTCGTCCCACCGCGGAGCGCGACGCCCTGCTCGCCGACCCCGGCTTCGGCCGCTACTTCACCGACTCGATGTTCGTCGCGCGGTACCGCGCCGGCGAGGGCTGGTACGACGCCCGGCTGACCTCCTACGCGCCGCTCCAGGTCGACCCGGCCACCGCCGCGCTGCACTACGCGCAGTCGATCTTCGAGGGGCTCAAGGCCTACGCCCAGCCCGACGGCAGCGTCGCCACCTTCCGCCCCGAGGCCAACGCCGCCCGCTTCGTCCGCGGCGCCAAGCGGCTGGCCATGCCGCCGGTGCCCGAGGAGGCCTTCCTCGCCGCCGTCGACAGCCTCGTCGAGGCCGACCGCGACTGGGTGCCCACCGGCCCCGACCAGACGCTGTACCTGCGCCCCTACCAGCTGGCGACCGAGCCGTTCCTCGGCGTCCGCCCGGCGCACGAGTACCTGTTCCTGGTGATCGCCAGCCCGGCCGGCGCCTACTTCCCCCGCGGCGTCCACCCGGTCTCGGTGTACCTGTCGGAGGACTACATCCGGGCCGCGCCCGGCGGCACCGGCGACGTCAAGTGCGCCGGCAACTACGCCGCCAGCCTGCTGGCCCAGGAGCAGGCGATCGACGCCGGCTGCGACCAGGTCGTGTGGCTCGACGCGGTGGAGAAGCGTTACGTCGAGGAGATGGGCGGGATGAACCTGTTCTTCGTCCTCGGCTCCGGGGACGACGCCGAGCTGGTCACCCCCGAGCTCACCGGCACCCTGCTGCCCGGCATCACCCGCGACTCGCTGATCACCGTCGCCCGCGAGATGGGCCACCGGGTCACCGAGCGGAGGTTCAGCGTGGAGGAGTGGCGCTCGGGCGTCGCCGACGGCACGGTCACCGAGACCTTCGCCTGCGGCACCGCGGCGGTCATCACCCCGGTCGGCGAGGTCAAGGCGCGCACCGGCGACTTCACCGTCGGCGACGGCGAGCCCGGGCCGCTGACCATGCGGCTGCGCGAGCACCTGCTCGACATCCAGCACGGCCGGGTGCCCGACACCCACGGCTGGCTGCACCGGGTCGCCTGAGCGGGCCGGACGCATCGACGTGCGCCAGTGGCGGGGGCTGGAGGCCACGCCCGGGGACCTGGGACGCACGGTGGTCACCGTCGGCATGTACGACGGCGTCCACCGCGGCCACCAGCAGCTGATCGGCACGGCCGTGGCGCGCGCCCGCGCGCTGGGCCGGCCCTGCCTGCTGCTCACCTTCGACCCGCACCCCTCCGAGGTGGTGCGGCCGGGGTCGCACCCGGCGATCCTCACCTCGCTGGACCGCAAGGCCGAGCTCGTCGCCGGGCTCGGCGTGGACGAGATGTGCGTCCTGCCGTTCACCCCCGAGTTCATGCGGCTCTCGCCGGAGACGTTCACCCACACCGTGCTGGTGCAGCACCTGCACGCCGCCTCGGTGGTGGTGGGGGAGAACTTCACCTACGGGCACCGCGCGGCCGGCACGGTCGCCACCCTCGCCCAGGAGGGACGGCGGTTCGGCTTCACCGTGGAGCCCGTGCCGCTGGCCGGTGAGTCCTCGGCCGACGGTGAGATCACCATCTCCTCGACCTACATCCGGGCCTGCGTCGCGGCCGGGGACATGGTGTCGGCCGCGCGGGCGCTGGGGCGGCCGCACCGCATCGAGGGCGTCGTCGTCCGCGGGGAACGGCGCGGCCGCGAGCTGGGCTACCCGACGGCCAACGTGGAGTCCCCGCCGTTCACCGCCATCCCCGCCGACGGCGTCTACGCCGGCGGGCTGGTCATCCTCGACCCACGCACCGGGGCCAGCGTGAGCACCTCACCGGCGGCGATCTCGGTCGGCACGAACCCCACGTTCCAGGGCACCCGGCGCACGGTCGAGGCGCACCTGCTCGACTTCGACGGCGACCTCTACGGCGAGCACGTCGGCGTGGAGTTCGTGCAGCGGCTGCGCCCGATGACCGCGTTCGCCGGCGTCGAGGAGTTGATCGCCCAGATGGACCGCGACGTCGCCCGGACCCGTGAGATCACGTCGTCGGCGTATCGGCCGGCACCGCGGCCAGGTGCCGTCCCCGAGCCGGGCTGAGCCGCTTCCCGTGTCCCGGTCCCGGAGACCCCGCGGGCCCCGGGACGGAGACGCCCGGCCAGGTGCCGTCCCCGGCGAGGCAGTGGAACGTCCCGGGTCCCGTCGGCGTCGAGCCGTCGCGGCGGGGTGGCACACCCGCGCTGGTATCTTCGTGGGTGGTCGGTCGACCCGACCTGTGTGCAGCCTGCCCTCGTGACAGAGACCGGGGGCCACACGTGACCTGCCTCCGGAGGCGATCCATGGCGCTCGACAGCGCGACGAAGCAGCAGATCATGACCGACTACGCCACGGTCGAGAGGGACACCGGCTCGCCCGAGGTGCAGGTCGCGATGCTGACCCGCCGGATCAGCGACCTGACCGAGCACCTCAAGCAGCACAAGCACGACCACCACAGCCGGCGGGGGCTGCTCCTGCTGGTCGGTCGTCGTCGCCGGCTGCTGAACTACCTGGCCAAGACCGACATCAACCGGTACCGGTCGCTCATCGAGCGGCTCGGCCTGCGCCGGTGAACCAGAGGGGACCGTCCCGGCCGGGACGGTCCCCTCTCTCGTGCGGCACCCGCCGCACGGGTCCAGGCCGCGCGCCGGAGACCCGACGCTGGTCGGTCCTCGGTAGTGGCCCCCGGGCATGCCCCTCCCGGTGAGGGGGAACGTCTCCCGTGGGCTTCGATCGAAGACCGGTCACCCGGGCGCAGTTCGGCGCAGACGCCACAAGAGGACGTCGCCGCATGCGACGTAGGAAGAGGACACCGTGTCCGCACCCACCACCCAGAACAGCACCGCTGCGGAGTTCGACCCCGAGGACGGGGTGACCACCGCCACCGCGGTCATCGACAACGGCAGCTTCGGCAGCCGCAGCATCACCTTCGAGACCGGCCGGCTGGCCAAGCAGGCCGCCGGCTCCGTCGTCGTCAGCATGGGCGACACGATGCTGCTGTCGGCCACCACGGCCAGCAAGCAGCCCAAGGACCACTTCGACTTCTTCCCGCTGACGGTGGACGTCGAGGAGCGCATGTACGCCGCCGGGCGCATCCCCGGCTCGTTCTTCCGCCGCGAGGGCCGTCCCTCCGAGGACGCGATCCTCACCTGCCGGCTCATCGACCGCCCGCTGCGCCCGACCTTCGCCAAGGGCCTGCGCAACGAGGTCCAGGTGGTCATCACCGTCCTGTCGCTGGACCCCGGCCACCTCTACGACGTGCTGGCCATCAACGGCGCCTCGGCGTCGACCCAGCTCTCGGGCCTGCCGTTCTCCGGCCCGGTCGGCGGCACCCGCGTCGCCCTGGTCAACGGCCAGTGGGTGGGCTTCCCGACCCACACGGAGCTCGAGGACGCCGTCTTCGACATGGTCGTGGCCGGCCGCGTCCTCCCGGACGGCGACGTCGCGATCATGATGGTCGAGGCGGAGGCGACCGAGAAGACCATCGAGCTCGTCGCCGGTGGCGCCACCGCGCCGACCGAGGAGGTCGTCGCCCAGGGCCTCGAGGCCGCGAAGCCCTTCATCAAGGCGCTGTGCGACGCCCAGTCGGCGCTGGCCGAGAAGGCCGCCAAGCCGGTCGCGGACTTCCCGCGCTTCCTCGACCACCAGGACGACGTCTACGCCGCCGTCGAGGCGCACGCGGGCGCGCGGCTGGCCGAGGTCCAGGCGATCGCGGCCAAGCAGGAGCGCAACGACGCCACCGACGAGCTCAAGGACGAGACGGTCGCCGCGCTCGCGGGCCAGTTCGAGGGCCGGGAGAAGGAGATCTCCGCGGCCTTCCGCGCGCTGACCAAGAAGGTCGTCCGCCAGCGCATCCTGCGGGACAAGGTCCGCATCGACGGCCGTGGCCTCACCGACATCCGCCCGCTCTCGGCCGAGGTCGAGGTCATCCCGCGGGTGCACGGCTCGGCGCTGTTCGAGCGCGGCGAGACCCAGATCCTCGGCGTCACCACGCTGAACATGCTCCGCATGGAGCAGCAGCTGGACACCCTCTCGCCGGTGAACCGCAAGCGCTACATGCACAACTACAACTTCCCGCCGTACTCGACGGGTGAGACCGGCCGGGTCGGTTCGCCCAAGCGCCGGGAGATCGGCCACGGCGCGCTCGCCGAGCGTGCGCTGCTGCCGGTGCTGCCCGACCGCGAGGAGTTCCCCTACGCGATCCGGCAGGTGTCCGAGGCGCTGGGCTCCAACGGCTCGACGTCCATGGGCTCGGTCTGCGCCTCGACCCTGGCGCTGCTGAACGCCGGTGTGCCGCTGCGCGCCCCGGTCGCCGGCATCGCCATGGGCCTGGTCTCCGACGAGGTCGACGGCAAGACCGAGTACGTCGCCCTGACCGACATCCTCGGTGCCGAGGACGCCTTCGGGGACATGGACTTCAAGGTCGCCGGCACCCGGGACTTCGTCACCGCGCTGCAGCTGGACACCAAGCTCGACGGCATCCCGTCCGACGTGCTGGCCCAGGCGCTGACCCAGGCCCGCGCCGCCCGGCTGCACATCCTCGACGTGATGAACGAGGCCATCGACGGCCCCGACGAGATGAGCCCGTACGCCCCGCGGGTCACCACGGTGCGCATCCCGGTCGACAAGATCGGCGCGGTCATCGGCCCCAAGGGCCAGATGATCAACGCCATCCAGGACGAGACCGGCGCGGACATCACCATCGAGGACGACGGCACCATCTACGTCGGCGCCTCCGACGGCCCCTCGGCCCAGGCCGCGGTGGACCGGATCAACGCCATCGCCAACCCGCAGATGCCCAAGGTCGGCGAGCGCTTCCTCGGCACCGTTGTCAAGACCACGCCGTTCGGCGCCTTCGTCTCCCTGCTCCCCGGCAAGGACGGCCTGGTGCACATCAGCAAGCTCGGCGGCGGCAAGCGGATCGGCAAGGTCGAGGACGTCGTCAACGTCGGCGACAAGCTGCAGGTCGAGATCACCGACATCGACGCCCGCGGCAAGATCAGCCTCGTGCCGGTCGCGGCCGAGGAGGACGGCGCTGCCGAGGCCGCGCCGGCTGTCGACGCCGCGCCCGCGGAGGCATGACCGAGCTCGCGAGGTCGTGCGAGGGCAGAGCACCACGGGGCACGTGTCCGACGAGCGTCGGCGAGGAGGACACGTGACCACGGACCGGACGCGGGCTCTGACCGGGGCCGGGACGGGCGCCACCGCGCCCGTCCCGGCCCCGGCCGGTGTCGGGGAGACCGTGGTCCTGGACGTCGACGAGGTCGGCGGCCGGGTCGAGCGCACCGAACTCCCCGGTGGCCTGCGGGTGCTCACCGAGACGATGCCCGGGGTGCTGTCGGCGACCGTCGGCATCTGGGTCGGCGTCGGCTCGCGGGACGAGACCGACGCGGTCGCCGGCTCCTCGCACTTCCTCGAGCACCTGCTGTTCAAGGGGACCGGCAGCCGCAGCGCGCTGGAGATCGCGACGGCCATGGACGCCGTCGGCGGTGAGATGAACGCCTTCACCGCCAAGGAGCACACCTGCTATTACGCGAACGTGCTCGCCAGCGACCTCCCGCTGGCCGTCACCCTGCTCGGCGACCTGGTCACCGACGCGCTCAACACGGCGGCGGACCTGGAGAGCGAGCGGACGGTGGTGCTCGAGGAGATCGCCATGCGCGACGACGAGCCCTCCGACCTGGTGCACGACCTCTTCGCCGAGACCCTGTTCGGCGGTACCGCGCTGGGCCGGTCGGTGCTCGGCACGGTCGAGTCCATCGAGGCCTTGACCCGGGACGACGTCGACGGCTGGTACCGCCGGCGCTACACCGTCCCTTCCATCGTGGTCACCGCCGCCGGCAGGGTCGAGCACCAGCAGGTGCTGGACCTGGTCACCGCCGCCTTCGGCTCCCGGCTGTCGGGCACGGCGCGTCCGGCACCGCTGCGGTCGGGCGAGGAGGGGGCGGCGACCACCCCTGCCCGCCCGACGGGGCTCGTCCGGCGGCGCACGGAGCAGACCCACCTGCTGCTCGGCTCGGTCGGCCTGGGCCGGCTCGACGAGCGGCGCTACGCGGCGGCGGTCATGGAGACCGCGGTCGGCGGGGGCATGAGCTCGCGGCTGTTCCAGGAGATCCGGGAGAAGCGTGGACTGGTGTACAGCGTCGGCTCGTCGCTGTCGCACTACGCCGGCACCGGCTCGTTCTCCGTCTACGCGGGCTGCTCGCCCAAGCGGGTGCCCGAGGTGCTGCGGCTGGTCCGCCAGGAGCTCGCGCGCGTGGCGGCCGACGGGCTGACCGCCGAGGAGGTCGTCCGCGGGCGCGGTCAGCTCAAGGGCGGACTGGTCCTCGGCCTGGAGGACACCGGCTCGCGGATGAGCCGGCTGGGGAAGAGCGAGCTGTCCTACGGGGAGTACCTGCCCGTGCGGGAGGTGCTCGATCGGCTGGACGGCGTCGACGAGGACCAGGTCCGCACCGTCGCCGCCGAGCTGCTCACCCGTGACACCTGCCTGGCCGTGGTGGGGCCCTACCGCGAGTCGGAGCTCGACCGGCTCTGATGTCGCGCCCGCACCCGGCCCTCGCCGTCCACGGCGCACTGTCGCGTGGCGTGTTCGCCGTCGTCGTCCTGGTGTCGCTCGCCGTGCTGTTCGCCCCGGCGGACGACGTCCCCTCGTCCCCGCCGGGCGTGGACAAGCTGGTGCACCTGCTGCTCTTCGCCGCCCTGGCGAGCAGCGGCAGGTGGGCCGGAGCCCGGGCCGGCGTCCTCGGCACGCTCCTGGTGGGGTACGCCGCGATCAGCGAGGTCGTCCAGGGGATGTCGGCGCTGGAACGGTCGGCGTCGGTGGCCGACTGGGTCGCCGACGTCGTCGGCGTCCTCGTCGGCCTGCTGGCCTGGGCCTGGGCCGGACGGCGCACCCGCCAGTGACCACCGGGGCTGCCTTGCATCGTGCGCCGGTGACGGGAAGCCTGACCCGGTGACCACGAGCTCCGCCGCCCCCGACCAGCACGGTTCCACCGCCCCAGCCGGCGAGAGCCCCCTCGTCCCCGTCGGTGTCCTGGGCGCCCGCGGACGGATGGGCACCGAGGTCGTCAAGGCGGTCAACGCTGCCGAGGACCTCGAGCTCGTCGCCATGGTCGACGCGGGGGACTGGCTCTTCGACGTGGCCAACGCCGGCGCGCAGGTTGTCGTGGATTTCACCCGGCCCGACGTCGTCATGGACAACATCCGCTTCTGCATCGACAACAACATCCACTGCGTCGTCGGCACGACCGGCTTCGACGAGGCCAAGCTCGCCACCGTCGCCGGGTGGCTCGAGCCCAAGCCCGACGTCGGTGTGGTCATCGCCCCGAACTTCGGCATCGGCGCCGTGCTCCTCATGAGGTTCGCCCAGGAGGCGGCGCGCTTCTTCCCGTCCACGGAGATCGTCGAGCTGCACCACCCCAACAAGGTCGACGCACCGTCGGGGACGGCGGTGCGGACCGCCCGCCTGGTGGCAGCCGCCCGACGGGCGGCCCGCATGCCGGCCTCGCCGGACGCAACGACCGACTCCCTCCCGGGGGCCCGGGGCGCCGACGTCGAGGGCATCCCCGTGCACGCCGTCCGGCTGACCGGTCTGGTCGCGCACCAGGAGGTGCTCATGGGGGCCTCGGGCGAGACCCTGACGCTGCGGCACGACTCCTACGACCGGGCGTCCTTCATGCCCGGCGTCCTCCTCGCCGTCCGCGAGGTGGGCCGGCACCCCGGCCTGACCGTCGGCATCGAGACCTTCCTCGGCCTCTGAGCGAGGACCCGTCCTCCGCACCCTCCGCCAGCGCTGTGCGGGGCCACCTGTGACGTGGGACGCCCTGCGCCGACTTGCGCACCCCCGCCGAGCGTCGTGTATGGTTCTCTACGCGCCGGACGGGCCCGGGAGGGCCGCGGAGAGCACCCCCGGGTGCAGGACTCCGAAGACGGCGTACAGTAGGACAAGCCGCCAGAGACGAAGCCCGAGAGGGTCGAGTCACTGCGCGTCCGCTCCTTGAGAACTCAACAGCGTGCCGAAAGTCAGTGCCAAGTAACAACCCCTTTTTTGTGGGTTTCTTTGGGTTGATGGATGTACGAGAGTGTCAGCTCTTGGTCTGTCAGGCCGGGATGTCAAGCATCTACGGAGAGTTTGATCCTGGCTCAGGACGAACGCTGGCGGCGTGCTTAACACATGCAAGTCGAACGGTGAACCGTCTTCGGATGGGGATCAGTGGCGAACGGGTGAGTAACACGTGGGCAACCTGCCTCCGGCTCTGGGATAACTCCAAGAAATTGGGGCTAATACCGGATATGACCGCTGACCGCATGGTCTGGTGGTGGAAAGGGTTTCCGGCTGGGGATGGGCCCGCGGCCTATCAGCTTGTTGGTGGGGTAGTGGCCTACCAAGGCGACGACGGGTAGCCGGCCTGAGAGGGTGACCGGCCACACTGGGACTGAGACACGGCCCAGACTCCTACGGGAGGCAGCAGTGGGGAATATTGCGCAATGGGCGGAAGCCTGACGCAGCGACGCCGCGTGGGGGATGACGGCCTTCGGGTTGTAAACCTCTTTCAGCAGGGACGAAGCCGTGAGGTGACGGTACCTGCAGAAGAAGCACCGGCCAACTACGTGCCAGCAGCCGCGGTAATACGTAGGGTGCAAGCGTTGTCCGGAATTATTGGGCGTAAAGAGCTCGTAGGCGGTTTGTCGCGTCGGCTGTGAAAACCCGGAGCTCAACTCCGGGCCTGCAGTCGATACGGGCAGACTTGAGTGTTGCAGGGGAGACTGGAATTCCTGGTGTAGCGGTGAAATGCGCAGATATCAGGAGGAACACCGGTGGCGAAGGCGGGTCTCTGGGCAACAACTGACGCTGAGGAGCGAAAGCGTGGGGAGCGAACAGGATTAGATACCCTGGTAGTCCACGCCGTAAACGTTGGGCGCTAGGTGTGGGGGCCATTCCACGGTCTCCGTGCCGCAGCTAACGCATTAAGCGCCCCGCCTGGGGAGTACGGCCGCAAGGCTAAAACTCAAAGGAATTGACGGGGGCCCGCACAAGCGGCGGAGCATGTTGCTTAATTCGATGCAACGCGAAGAACCTTACCTAGGCTTGACATGCACGGAAATCTCGCAGAGATGCGGGGTGCCTTTGGCGTCGTGCACAGGTGGTGCATGGTTGTCGTCAGCTCGTGTCGTGAGATGTTGGGTTAAGTCCCGCAACGAGCGCAACCCTCGTTCCATGTTGCCAGCACGTAGTGGTGGGGACTCATGGGAGACTGCCGGGGTCAACTCGGAGGAAGGTGGGGATGACGTCAAATCATCATGCCCCTTATGTCTAGGGCTGCAAACATGCTACAATGGCCGGTACAAAGGGCTGCGATACCGCGAGGTGGAGCGAATCCCAAAAAGCCGGTCTCAGTTCGGATTGGGGTCTGCAACTCGACCCCATGAAGTTGGAGTCGCTAGTAATCGCAGATCAGCAACGCTGCGGTGAATACGTTCCCGGGCCTTGTACACACCGCCCGTCACGTCACGAAAGTCGGTAACGCCCGAAGCCGGTGGCCCAACCCCTGGTGGGAGGGAGCCGTCGAAGGCGGGATCGGCGATTGGGACGAAGTCGTAACAAGGTAGCCGTACCGGAAGGTGCGGCTGGATCACCTCCTTTCTAAGGAGCATCTCGCCGCCGGGTCCCGGATCGGGGCCGGTGGTGCAGAGCCGCGCTCAGCACGGGATGGTCGCTCCGGTCGGAGCGGTCGCGGGTTGCTGGGGTGGTGCTCGAGGGTGGAACGCTGACCAGTTCGGCCGCCGGCTTGTTGCCGGCTCCTAGTACGGCATGCCTCCTGGTGGGGTGTGCGGGGAACGGGGTCGGTGGCGGGTGCGGGGTCGTAGGCACGCTGTTGGGTCCTGAGGGAGCGGACCCCCGGAGGCCGGCGCGGTGCGCCGGGTGGGGGTGTGTTGTCTCGGTCGGGGCCGCCCGGGTCCTCGTACCACTCGCCGTCGCTCCTGCGTTGTTCGCGGGGGTGGGGTGGGGTTCGGCGGGGCGCAGCACCGGGTGGTGGCCGGTTGGTCGTTGAGAACTGCACAGTGGACGCGAGCATCTTCTTTGATTGCAGGCCCGCGTGACATCCGCAGGTCTTCTGCCGTGGTCGTTTCGTTCTTCCCGCGTGGAGGAGTGGAGCGGCCGGTGGGGGTCGGGGTGTGCGTGGGGTGTGTTGTAGTGGTGTGGCCAAGTTGTTAAGGGCACACGGTGGATGCCTGGGCACCAGGAGCCGATGAAGGACGTAGGAGGCTGCGATAAGCCTCGGGGAGCTGCCAACCGAGCGTTGATCCGAGGATGTCCGAATGGGGGAACCCCGCACCAGTCATGTGGTGTGACCCGCGCCTGAACACATAGGGCGTGTGGAGGGAACGTGGGGAAGTGAAACATCTCAGTACCCACAGGAAGAGAAAACAACCGTGATTCCGTGAGTAGTGGCGAGCGAAAGCGGATGAGGCTAAACCGTTTCCATGTGATACCCGGCAGGGGTTGTGGAAGCGGGGTCGTGGGACCGTTCGCGCCAGTCTGCCGGCTGGCGAGGGAGTGAGAAAGTGCTGTCGTTAGTGGAAGGCCTCTGGAAGGGGTCGCCGTAGAGGGTGAGAGCCCCGTACACGAAAACGCTGCACCTCCCGAACGTGTTTCCCAAGTAGCACCGAGCCCGTGAAATTCGGTGTGAATCCGGCGGGACCACCCGCTAAGCCTGAATACTCCCTGGTGACCGATAGCGGACGAGTACCGTGAGGGAAAGGTGAAAAGTACCCCGGGAGGGGAGTGAAATAGTACCTGAAACCGTGTGCCTACAAGCCGTGAGAGCCGTGCAAGCGCACCTTCGGGGTGCGGCGGTGATTGCGTGCCTTTTGAAGAATGAGCCTGCGAGTTAGTGGTACGTGGCGAGGTTAACCCGTGAGGGGTAGCCGTAGCGAAAGCGAGTCCGAACAGGGCGTGTGAGTCGCGTGCTCTAGACCCGAAGCCGAGTGATCTACCCATGGCCAGGTTGAAGCGCGGGTAAGACCGCGTGGAGGACCGAACCCACCAGGGTTGAAAACCTGGGGGATGAGCTGTGGGTAGGGGTGAAAGGCCAATCAAACTCGGTGATAGCTGGTTCTCCCCGAAATGCATTTAGGTGCAGCGTCGCGTGTTTCTTGCCGGAGGTAGAGCACTGGATGGCCGATGGGCCCCACAAGGTTACTGACGTCAACCAAACTCCGAATGCCGGTAAGTGAGAGCGCGGCAGTGAGACTGCGGGCGATAAGGTTCGTAGTCGAGAGGGAAACAGCCCAGATCATCGGCTAAGGCCCCTAAGCGTGTGCTAAGTGGAAAAGGATGTGGGATCGCAGAGACAACCAGGAGGTTGGCTTAGAAGCAGCCATCCTTGAAAGAGTGCGTAATAGCTCACTGGTCAAGTGGTTCCGCGCCGACAATGTAGCGGGGCTCAAGCACACCGCCGAAGCCGTGGCACTCCGCCGTTCGCCCGTCGGCACCCTCGGGTGCCGGCCAGGTGGCGGGGTGGGTAGGGGAGCGTCGTGTGGCGGGTGAAGCGGCGGAGGAATCCAGCCGTGGACGCCACGCGAGTGAGAATGCAGGCATGAGTAGCGAGAGGGGAGTGAGAACCTCCCCCGCCGGAAGACCAAGGGTTCCTGGGCCAGGCTAATCCGCCCAGGGTGAGTCGGGACCTAAGGCGAGGCCGACAGGCGTAGTCGATGGACAACGGGTTGATATTCCCGTACCCGCGAAGGAACGCCCATGCCGAACCCAGCGATGCTAACCCACCGAAGCCGGTGGGCCCACTTGTGGGCCCGGCGGTGGAGCTGGGGGCCCGGACTGGTAGTAGGCAAGCGATGGGGTGACGCAGGAAGGTAGTCCTACCGGTGAGTGGTAGTACCGGTGCAAGGGTGTGGCCCGTGGAGCAGGTAAATCCGTTCCACACGTGGGTGAGGCCTGACGCATAGCCGATTGCGGTGAATGGGATGATCCTATGCTGCCGAGAAAAGCCTCTAGCGAGTTCCGAGCGGCCCGTACCCCAAACCAACTCAGGTGGTCAGGTAGAGAATACCGAGGCGATCGAGCGAACTGTGGTTAAGGAACTCGGCAAAATGCCCCCGTAACTTCGGGAGAAGGGGGGCCGTTGACCGTCAAGCACCTAGCGTGCGGCAGCGGTGGGCGGCCGCAGAGACCAGTGAGAAGCGACTGTTTACTAAAAACACAGGTCCGTGCGAAGTCGTAAGACGATGTATACGGACTGACGCCTGCCCGGTGCTGGAACGTTAAGGGGACGGGTTAGTGCACGTTCGTGTGCGAAGCTCAGAACTCAAGCGCCAGTAAACGGCGGTGGTAACTATAACCATCCTAAGGTAGCGAAATTCCTTGTCGGGTAAGTTCCGACCTGCACGAATGGCGTAACGACTTCTCAGCTGTCTCAACCACAGGCTCGGCGAAATTGCACTACGAGTAAAGATGCTCGTTACGCGCGGCAGGACGGAAAGACCCCGGGACCTTCACTACAGCTTGATATTGGTGTTCGGTTCGGCTTGTGTAGGATAGGTGGGAGACTGTGAAGTCCGCACGCCAGTGTGGATGGAGTCGCCGTTGAAATACCACTCTGGTCGAATTGGATGTCTAACCTCGGTCCGTGATCCGGATCAGGAACAGTGTCAGGTGGGTAGTTTAACTGGGGCGGTTGCCTCCCAAAATGTAACGGAGGCGCCCAAAGGTTCCCTCAGCCTGGTTGGCAATCAGGTGTCGAGTGCAAGTGCACAAGGGAGCTTGACTGTGAGACCGACGGGTCGAGCAGGAGCGAAAGCTGGGACTAGTGACCCGGCACCGGCATGTGGAAGCGGTGTCGCTCAACGGATAAAAGGTACCCCGGGGATAACAGGCTGATCTTCCCCAAGAGTCCATATCGACGGGATGGTTTGGCACCTCGATGTCGGCTCGTCGCATCCTGGGGCTGGAGTAGGTCCCAAGGGTTGGGCTGTTCGCCCATTAAAGCGGTACGCGAGCTGGGTTTAGAACGTCGTGAGACAGTTCGGTCCCTATCCGCCGTGCGCGTAAGAGACTTGCGAAGAGCTGTCCCTAGTACGAGAGGACCGGGACGGACGAACCTCTGGTGTGCCAGTTGTACCGCCAGGTGCACTGCTGGTTGGCTACGTTCGGCAGGGATAACCGCTGAAAGCATCTAAGCGGGAAGCTCGCTTCAAGATGAGGTCTCTCACCGGATCAACCGGGTAAGGCCCCCGCCCAGACCAGCGGGTTGATAGGCCGGAAGTGGAAGCACCGCAAGGTGTGGAGCTGACCGGTACTAACAGGCCGAGGGCTTGACCACACGACTACACCACCCCCCACCGCTGTTCGGGGGCCGGTCGTGCCCAGAAGCAGATGTCACGCGTCCACTGTGCGGTTCTGAACGCACCAACCCCACCCCGCATCCGCGGGGCGCCCCGGGGTCGGGAAGTTCGCAGTGTTACGGCGGCCATGGCGAGAGGGAAACGCCCGGTTCCATTCCGAACCCGGAAGCTAAGCCTCTCAGCGCCGATGGTACTGCCCTGGAGACGGGGTGGGAGAGTAGGACGCCGCCGGACAACCATTTCGCTGACGGGCCCTCACCACCACGGTGAGGGCCCGTCAGGCATTTGCGGGTCCACGTGTCCGGGGCCGGCGCGATCCGCCGGCTCACCGGCGGGCGCGCGGCTCCTTCGTCGTCGCGCCGACGTTGTCCGCCAGCCACGCGTTCAGGGCGTTGGCGTCCCGCCACGACGTCCGGACCTCCTCGAGCGCCCGGCGCTCGTGCAACCAGTCGGTGGGCTCCCAGTGCCTCGCGGCGTGCAGCGACTTGTGCCGGAGCAGGTCCGCCCGGTCACCGTCCCGGTCGAAGCCGGAGGGCACCCGCACCAGTCGCTCACCGGCGATCGACCACCCGCCCGCCGCCAGCCGGTCCACCTCGGCCTGCAGGCGCGGTCCCTGGACGTCGTCGGCCACGGCCCGGCGGTAGCGGGCCACCTGGTCGGACTCCAGCAGCCAGCACCCGCCGGCGACCATCAGGCCGTCGGCGGACACCTGCACGTACCAGGCACCGGCCCCGCGGCCGTCGGGGTTCACGACCGCGCCCTGGTGCGTCTTGTAGGGCGTCTTGTCGTTGCTGAAGCGCACGTCCCGATAGGGGCGGAAGAGCTTCGGCGTGCCGAACTCGTCGGCCAGTTCGTCGAGCAGCGCCTGCATCGGCGCCCGCACGCAGGCGTCGTAGACGTGGCGGTTGCGGGTCCAGTAGGTCCTGCTGTTGTCGGCCTCCAGCCCCTCGTAGAAGACCAGTCCCTCGTCGGGGAACCCCTGGAACGTCATCGGCTCCCGTCCGCCTCCTCGAGCAACGTGTGCCAGCGGACCTCGCGCAGCGGCGTCCCGCCGGTGTCCAGCGTGCGCACCCAGCCGTCGCGGGCCCAGCCCGCGGACTCGAAGAAGTCCGCTGACACCGCGTCCTGTTCCGGCAGCCACACCTGCAGCCGCGCCGTCCCGCCCCCCCGGGCGAGGTCCGTGACCGCGGCCAGCAACCGGCTGCCGTGCCCCCGCCGTCCCCACCGGGGCTCGACGAGCAGGGTGGTGACCTCCCCGCTGGGTCCTGCGGGGTGGGGGCGCTCCTCCCCGGTGAGCTCCGCCGGGCCGTGGGCGGCGAAGCCGACCACCAGGTCCCGTTCCACGGCCACGAGGACACCGTGCCCGGGGGTGGGCGGTGCGGCGATCGCCGCCCGCCACGCGTCCGCGGCCGCTGCCTCGTCCCAGCCGTCGAGCACCTCCGCCGGGAGGACGGCGCGGTACGCCGTCCGCCAGGTGACCGCCTGCACGCGGGCGACCGCCGGGGCATCGCCGGGGCGGGCCGGGCGGACCGACACCTCGGCGATGCCCGACCGACGGGGGAACGGCGAGGTCGGCTGCACGCCAGGCAGCGTAGGCCCGGCGGGGTGGCTCTCCGCCCTGTCAGCGGCGCCGGGCAGGATCGTCGGCCGTGGGAGCACCCGTCACCGACCGGCTGCCGGCCGCCCTGGCCCGTCGCATCGCCCTGGCTGCGCAGGGATTCGCCGACCCGCGGCCCCAGGGTGTCGTCGACGGCCGGCAGCTGCGCCGGATGACGTCCCGGTTGGCGGTGCTCCAGATCGACTCGGTGAACGTGCTCTCCCGCGCCCACTACCTGCCCGCCTTCAGCCGGCTGGGGCCCTACCCGCGCCAGGCGCTCGACGACCTCGCCGGGCGCCGGAGGGAGCTGTTCGAGTACTGGGCGCACGAGGCCTCGCTGCTGCCGGTCCGGTTGCACCCGTACCTGCGCTGGCGGATGGCCGCCGCGGAGGAGCACGCCTGGGGCTCGATGGTCCGGATCCAGCGGGAGCGGCCGGGTTACGTCAGCGAGGTGCTCGAGCGGGTGCGGGCGGCCGGCCCGCTCAAGGCCAGCGACCTGGCCGAGCCGCGACCGGACCGGCCCGGCAGCATGTGGAACTGGCACGCCGGCAAGGTCGCTCTCGAGTGGCTCTTCTACACCGGCGTGATCACCACCCGGGGCCGGACGGCGGGCTTCGAGCGCGTCTACGACCTCACCGAGCGGGTGCTGCCGGCCACCGTCCTGCAGGTCCCCACCCCGGAGCCGGCCGACGCCGTCCGCGAGCTCGTGCGCACCGCCGCGCGCGCCCTCGGCGTGGCCACCGAGCGGGACCTCCGCGACTACTTCCGGCTCCGTCCCCCGGCGGCGCGGGCGGCGATCGCCGAGCTGGTCGACACCGGCGAGCTGGTCCCCGTCGAGGTGGCCGGCTGGAGCGCTCCCGCGTGGCTGGACCCGGAGGCGCGCCGTCCCCGCTGGGTGCGGGCGCGGGCCCTGCTGAGCCCGTTCGACTCGCTGGTCTGGGAGCGGCCGCGCGTGGAACGACTCTTCGGCTTCCGGTACCGGCTGGAGATCTACACGCCGGCCGCCCAGCGGGTGCACGGGTACTACGTGCTGCCGTTCCTCCTCGGGGACCGACTGGTCGCCCGGGTCGACCTCAAGGCCGACCGGCAGGCCGGCGTGCTGCGGGTCCAGGCGGCGTTCGCCGAGGACGGCGTGGACCGGACCGAGGTGGCCGCCGCACTCGCGGAGGAGCTGGCGCTCATGGCGGGGTGGATGCTGCTCGACGCGGTCGTCGTGGGGGAGCGCGGCGACCTGGCCGCGGAGCTGGCCGCGGCCGTGGCCCGGGGGGTCCCCTAGTCGGGCAGGCCGGCCAGCCGCGACACGACGGCGAGACCCGCGCGTCCGCCGGGCCAGGCGCGCTGCACGGCGGGCGCACCGGCCGCGCGCACCACCGACCGCAGTGCCAGTGCCACCACGACGACGTCGTCGGCGTAGCCGAGGACCGGGACGACGTCGGGCACCAGGTCCACCGGCGAGAGCAGGTAGGCCAGCAGCAGCCACAGCCGCACCCGCACGCCGCGCGGCAGGGAGCGGTCCGCGGCGAGCCGGCGCACCAGCCGGACCAGGTCGGGCAGCAGCCGCAGCGCCTCCCGGACGGTGAGGTCCGGCGGCCGCGCCCACCACAGCAGCAGCAGCAGGACGCCCCACAGCAGGAGCAGCCCGCCGACCGCCGCTGCAGGCACGCCCCACCAGTCCACGGTGACGAGTCTGACCGGTGGGACGGGAGCGACCGGCAGGTGACCGGAGTCGCGCTCCGGTGTCGGCTCCCGCCCGTAGGCTCGGGTCGTGGCGAGTGCGACCGAGGGCCCGATCGACACCCAGTACGAGGACCTGCTGCACAGGGTGCTCGAGGAGGGCACGCCCAAGTCCGACCGGACGGGCACCGGCACGGTGAGCCTGTTCGGCGAGCGGCTGCGCTACGACCTCTCCGAGCGGTTCCCGCTGGTCACCACCAAGTCGGTGCACTTCCGCTCCATCGCCTACGAGCTGCTGTGGTTCCTCCGCGGCGAGGGCAACGTGCGCTGGTTGCAGGAGAACAGGGTCAGCATCTGGGACGAGTGGGCCTCGCCGGAGGGCGAGCTCGGCCCGGTCTACGGCGTGCAGTGGCGGTCCTGGCCCACACCCGGCGGCGAGCAGGTCGACCAGATCGCCGGCGTCCTCGACACGCTGCGCACCGACCCGGACTCCCGGCGCATGGTCGTCTCCGCCTGGAACGTCGCCGCGCTGCCGGAGATGGCGCTCGCGCCCTGCCACGCGCTGTTCCAGTTCCACGTCGCCGACGGGCGGCTGTCCTGCCAGCTCTACCAGCGCAGCGCCGACATGTTCCTCGGCGTGCCGTTCAACATCGCCAGCTACGCGCTGCTCACCCGCATGGTCGCCGCCCAGGTCGGCCTGGCCCCCGGCGACTTCATCTGGGTCGGCGGCGACTGCCACGTCTACAGCAACCACGTCGAGCAGGTCCGCGAGCAGCTCTCCCGCGAGGTCCTGCCCTTCCCGACCCTCGACCTGGCCCCGGCGCCGTCGCTGTTCGACTACACCTACGAGCACTTCACCCTGCGCGACTACCGGCACCACCCGGCGATCCGCGCCGCGGTGGCGGTCTGAGGCTCGGGTGGTCGGGGGCGGGGCCGTCGGGCTGGTCTGGGCCCAGGCCCGGGGCGGGGTGATCGGCACCGACGGCCGGCTGCCGTGGCACCTGCCCGAGGACCTCCGCCTGTTCCGGCAGCTCACGACCGGCTCGGCCGTGGTCATGGGCCGGCGCACCTGGGAGTCCCTGCCCGAGCGGTTCCGCCCCCTGCCCGGACGGCGCAACGTCGTCCTCACCACCGACCCCACGTGGGCCGCCGACGGCGCCGAGCGGGCCGGCGACGTGGCGCAGGTGCTGGCCCGCGACGACGCCGGCGACCTGTGGGTGATCGGCGGCGGCCGGGTCTACGCCGCCTTCCTCCCGCACGCCGACCGGGCGGTCGTCACCGACGTCGACACCGACGTCGACGGCGACACGTGGGCGCCCGCACTCGGCGAGGAGTGGGTGCGGGTGTCGCGCACCCCGGGGACCGGCTGGGCGACGTCGACCACCGGGCTGCGGTACGCGGTGTCCGAGTACGCGCGCGCAGCCACCGAGGCCGACGTGTCGCCCAGGACGGGTCGGTAGATTCTGGGCATGACCAGTGACCCCGCCCGGCCCTTCGGGCGTGTGCTCACCGCGATGGTGACCCCCTTCGCCGAGGACGGCTCGATCGACCTCGCGGGCGCCCAGGAACTCGCCGCCCACCTGGTCGACCGACAGGCGCACGACGGCCTGGTCGTGCTCGGCACCACCGGTGAGGCGCCCACCTTGAGCGACGGTGAGCAGCACGCCGTCCTCGAGGCGGTGCTCGACGCCGTGGGCGACCGCGCCACCGTGGTCGCGGGCGTCGGCACCAACGACACCGCGCACACCATCGAGAACGCGCGCCGGGCCGAGCGGCTGGGCGCGCACGGCCTGCTCGTCGTGACGCCGTACTACAACAAGCCCCCGCAGGCCGGTCTGCTGCGGCACTTCACCGCCGTCGCCGACGCCACCGACCTGCCGGTGATGCTCTACGACATCCCGCCGCGCTCGGTCGTACCCATCGAGGTCGACACGCTCGCCCGGCTCGCCGAGCACCCGCGCATCGTCGCGGTCAAGGACGCCAAGGGCGACCTCGGCGCGGTGATGCAGACCCTCGCCCGCACCGACCTCGCCTACTACAGCGGCGAGGACATGCTCAACCTGCCGCTGCTGGCGGTCGGCGCCGTGGGCGTCGTGAGCGTGGTCGGGCACCTCGCCGGCCCGCGGATGGCCGAGCTGATCACGGCCGTCGAGTCCGGCGACCTGGTCAAGGCCCGGGCGGTCAACGAGAGCCTGCTGCCGCTCTACACCGGCGTCTTCCGCACCCAGGGCGTCATCCTGACCAAGGCGGCGCTGGGCGAGCTGGGCCTCCCGGCCGGCCCGGTGCGCCCGCCGCTGGTCGACGCCACCCCCGAACAACTCGCGCAGCTGCGCGCCGACCTCGCCGACGGAGGCATCCACCTGTGAGCGCGACCCCGTGACCACCTCGACCACCCAGCCCCACCTGGACCTGCAGGCACCCCCGCCGCTGCCGGCCGGCGGCCTGCGCGTCATGGCGCTCGGCGGGCTCGGGGAGATCGGCCGCAACATGGCCGTCCTCGAGTTCGACGGCAAGCTGCTGGTCATCGACTGCGGCGTGCTCTTCCCCGAGGCCGAGCAGCCCGGCGTCGACCTGATCCTGCCCGACTTCGGGGTCATCGAGCACCGGCTCGACGACGTCGTCGCCGTCGTCCTCACCCACGGGCACGAGGACCACATCGGCGCGATCCCCTACCTGCTCCGCATGCGGGGCGACATCCCGCTGGTCGGCTCCCGGTTCACCCTCGCGCTGGTCAAGGCCAAGCTGCGGGAGCACCGCCTGGACCCGGTGCTGGTCGAGGTGGCGGCCGGCGACGACCACATCGCAGGCCCGTTCCACTGCGAGTTCATCTCGGTCAACCACTCGATCCCCGACGCGCTGGCCGTCGCCGTCCACACGTCGGCGGGGGTCCTGGTGCACACCGGCGACTTCAAGATGGACCAGCTCCCGCTGGACGGCGTCCTCACCGACCTGGGGGCCTTCGCCCGGCTGGGCCTCGAGGGCATCGACCTGCTGCTGGCCGACTCCACCAACGCGGAGATCCCCGGCTTCGTCACGCCGGAGCGGTCGATCGGCCCGGTGCTCGAGGACGTGTTCCGGCGGGCCACCCAGCGGCTGATCGTCTCCAGCTTCGCCAGCCACGTGCACCGCATCCAGCAGGTGCTCGACGCCGCGGAGATGCACGGCCGCAAGGTCTCGTTCGTCGGCCGCTCGATGGTCCGCAACATGGGCGTGGCCCGCGACCTCGGGCTGCTCCGCGTCGCGCCCGGGCTCATGGTGAGCCTGGACGAGGCGACGAGCATGCCCCCGGAGCAGGTGGTGCTGATCAGCACCGGGTCGCAGGGGGAGCCGCTGTCGGCGCTCGGGCGGATGGCCCGCGGCGAGCACCACCAGGTGACCATCGAGGCCGGTGACACGATCGTGCTGGCGTCGTCGCTGGTCCCGGGCAACGAGACCGCCGTCTACAAGGTCATCAACGGGCTGGCCCGGCTGGGTGCGACCGTCGTGCACAAGGAGACCGCGCGGGTCCACGTCTCCGGCCACGCCCCGGCCGGCGAGCTGCGGACGCTGCTCAACGTCGCCAAGCCGCGGCACCTGATGCCGGTCCACGGCGAGTGGCGGCACCTGCGGGCGCACGCGGCGCTGGCCGAGCAGACCGGCATGCCCACCGACCGGGTGCTGCTCGCCGAGAACGGCGTCGTCGTCGACCTGGTCGACGGCAAGGCGGTGATCGTCGGGTCGGTGCCGGTCGGCGACGTCTACGTCGACGGCCTCAACGTCGGCGACGTGGGGGAGGAGTCGCTGCAGGAGCGGCGGATCCTCGGCGACGAGGGGTTCGTCGCGCTCACCGTCGTCATCGAGCCGTCGACGCGCACCATCGTGCGCCCGGTGCACCTCTCCGCCCGCGGCTTCGCCGACGACCCCAGCGTCTTCGACCCGGCGCTGCAGCTGGTCGAGGAGAACCTGCGCCGCATGCTGGCCGACGGCGAGACCGACCCGCACCGGCTCTCCCAGGTGATCCGCCGGACGATCGGCAAGTGGGTGTCCGACACCTACCGCCGCCGTCCGATGATCATCCCCACCGTCCTCGAGGTCTGACCGAACGCCGCGGCTCCCGGCTGCGTATCGCGCTTCGTCCGGCACCCCGGGAGGACGAGGTGCGGATCGACCGCGGATCGGTCACCCGCGTCAGCGCGGCGGCCGAGGGCGTACCAGCCCAGCTGTTAGGGGACGCCCGGTGCTCTCCCGGCCCGCTCACGGTTCCACCCCCATCTCCTCCATCGCCAGCCGTAGTGCCCGCATCCCGTAGAACACCCGGCTGCGCAGCGTGCCCACGGGGATGCCGAGCTCCGCGGCCGGCCGCGCAGGTGGGTCCGCAGGATCGCCGTCCGGTGGTCCTCGCCGATCCGGCGCAGCGCCTCCTCCACGACCCGTGCGTCGACGACCGCCTCGTCGACGCCCCCACGCCGGGGACGTCGGTGCGCGGGCCGTCGGGCAGCGTCCGCTGCCAGGGCCGGACGGCGAACCGCCGGGCCTCGTCCACGACGACGTTGCGGGCATCGCGAACAGCCAGGTGCGCAGGCTCGACAGCCGCGGGTCGTAGCCGTCGGCCGCCCGCCAGGCCCGGAGGAGCACCTCCTGGACGACGTCCTGGGCGGCGCCGCCGTCGCCGCTGCCGCAGCGCGAACCGGCAGAGCTCCGCGCCGTGCGCGGCGTGGGCCGCCTGGGCGTCGAACCCGTCGCCGTCCACGCCCTGGGCCCGCGCCGTCGGCCACCTCCTCCTGTCAGAGGGTGTACGGCGCCCGGCGCGTGCCGGTCCAGCGGGCCGCTCCATCGGCGACCAGGGCGCCACGCTGTAGTCGAGCTGCGACGAACCGTTCCCCGCCGCTTGGCACGCGGACACGCGTCGCCTGCCGTCGGGGCGGGCCTGCGGCCATTACCGTCGACGCATGCCTGCTCGCACGACGACGACCCGACCCTCGGGCCGGTCGTCCGCGCGCGGACGCTCGGGCTCCGGGTCGACCGGGTCCCGGAAGCGCCCGCCCGCGAAGCGACCCGCCGCCGGCGGCCGCAAGCCCGCCTCCAAGAAGTCCGGTCCCGGTCTGTGGAGCGTCGTCAGCGGCGGCTGGTCACTGCTCGCCCGCGGCGCCGGCGGGCTGGCCCGCTCGGTCGCCCGCCCGGAGGAGGCCGAGCCGCTGGCCCCGGAGCACCGCCGCGACGGCGTCGGCCTGGCCGTCCTGGGCCTGGCCGTCGTCCTCGGCGCGGCCGCCTGGAGCAACGGCATCGGTCCGGTCGGCGCCGTCTTCGCCGGAGCCGTGCGCTGGATCGTCGGCTCGCTGGTCATGGTGCTTCCGGTCGTGCTCTTCCTCGCCGCGTTGCGGCTGCTGCGCCGGGGACCGCGTCCCGAGGCGCGCGGCCGACTGGCGATCGGCTGGCTCTGCCTGGTGGTGTCGGTGCTCGGCATCGCCCAGGTCGTCGGCGAGGGCGCCGTGCCGTCGCAGGACCGGCCCGGCTCCGGCGGCCTGGTCGGCTGGGCCGCGGCCACGCCGCTGGTCGCCGGCGTGGGCACCGTCGTCGCCGTCGTCCTGCTGGTCCTGCTGGCCTTCTTCGGCCTGCTGGTGCTGACCGCCACGCCGGTGCACCAGATCCCCGAGCGGCTGCGCGAGCTGGCCGACCGCCTGCTCGGCCAGGCCGAGGACGAGGACGCCTACGACGACGAGGACTGGGAGACCGACGAGGAGCCGGCCGAGCCGCCGGCGCCGCGTCGCGCCCGCCGCAAGTCGCTGTCGGACGACCTGATGGACACCGGCCCGGTCGAGACCCTGCCGGCCATCGACCACGCGGCGCTCGACGAGGCGCCCGAGGCCGTGCGCCACGAGCCGCCGCCGCCACCGGTCCCGGCCCGCCGTCCGGCGGTGGTCGACCGGACCGCGCCGCCGGAGGAGCTCGAGCCGATCACCGAGCCCGAGCAGCTGCGCATCGAACCGGTCGAAGGCCAGTACACGCTGCCCTCGGTCTCCGTGCTGCGCGCCGGCGACCCGCCGAAGAAGGGCTCGGCGGCCAACGACGCGGCGATCGAGGCCATCACCGGCGTGCTCGAGCAGTTCAACATCGACGCCGCCGTCACGAGCTTCACGCGCGGCCCGACGGTCACCCGCTACGAGATCGAGCTGGGCCCCGCGGTCAAGGTCGAGAAGATCACCGCGCTGACCAAGAACATGGCCTACGCGGTGGCCAACGACAACATCCGGATCCTCGCGCCGATCCCGGGCAAGTCCGCCGTCGGCGTCGAGGTGCCCAACGTCGACCGCGAGATGGTCAGCCTCGGCGACGTGCTGCGCTCGCAGGTGGCCAAGCAGGACCCGCACCCGATGCTGGTCGGCCTGGGCAAGGACATCGAGGGCGGGTTCGTCTGCGCGAACCTGGCCAAGATGCCGCACCTGCTGGTCGCCGGTGCCACCGGCGCCGGTAAGTCCAGCTGCGTCAACTCGCTGCTCACCTCGCTGCTGCTGCGGGCCACGCCCGACCAGCTGCGGATGATCCTGGTCGACCCGAAGATGGTCGAGCTCACGCCCTACGACGGCATCCCGCACCTGATCACGCCGATCATCACCGACCCGAAGAAGGCAGCGACCGCGCTGGCCTGGCTGGTGGAGGAGATGGAGCAGCGCTACCAGGACATGCGGGCCACCGGAGTCCGGCACATCGACGACTTCAACCGCAAGGTGGAGCGCGGCGAGATCGTGGCGCCCCCGGGCAGCGAGCGGGTCTACCGGCCCTACCCCTACATCCTCGCGATCGTCGACGAGCTCGCCGACCTGATGATGGTCGCCCCGCGCGACGTCGAGGAGTCGATCGTCCGGATCACCCAGAAGGCGCGTGCCGCCGGCATCCACCTGGTGCTCGCCACCCAGCGCCCGTCGGTGGACGTCGTCACCGGCCTGATCAAGGCCAACGTGCCCTCGCGGCTGGCGTTCTCCACCTCCAGCCTCACCGACAGCCGGGTCATCCTCGACCAGCCCGGCGCGGAGAAGCTGATCGGCATGGGTGACGCCCTGTTCCTGCCGATCGGCGCGGGCAAGCCGATGCGCGTGCAGGGCGCCTACGTCTCCGACGCCGAGATCGAGGCGGTCGTCGAGTTCACCAAGCGCCAGGCCGAGCCGGAGTACCGCGAGGAGGTCTTCAGCGCCGCGGATGGCGAGAAGAAGGAGATCGACGAGGACATCGGTGGCGACCTCGACCTGCTCATCCAGGCCGTGGAGCTCGTCGTCACCAGCCAGTTCGGCTCCACGTCGATGCTGCAGCGCAAGCTGCGGGTCGGCTTCGCCAAGGCCGGCCGGCTCATGGACCTCATGGAGAGCCGCGGCATCGTCGGCCCGTCCGAGGGCTCCAAGGCCCGCGACGTGCTGGTCAAGCCCGACGAGCTCGAGTCGGTGATGTACACCCTCCGCGGCACCGAGGGGTGAAGAAGGACCCCCTGCCCCCGTCACCCGCGAGCTCGCGACGGGGCCCTGCAGGGGGCCGTCCCCTCGCCGTCCCGGTGGGGGCCGCGGAGCGGCCTAGGATGGACCGGTGACACCTCCGACCGACCCTGCCCGCACCGTGGCGGTGGTGACCCTCGGGTGTGCCCGCAACGAGGTCGACTCGGAGGAGCTGGCCGGTCGGCTGGCCGTCGGCGGGTACCGCCTGGTCGAGGACGCCGAGGGCGCCGACGCCGTCCTGGTGAACACCTGCGGCTTCATCGAGTCGGCCAAGAAGGACTCCGTCGACGCGATCCTGGCCGCCACCGACTCCGGCGCCCGGGTGGTCGCGGTCGGTTGCATGGCCGAGCGGTACGGCTCCGAGCTGGCCGGCGCGCTGCCCGAGGCGACGGTGCTCGGCTTCGACGACTACGCGGCGATCGGCGACCGGCTCGACGACGTGCTCACCGGCCGCCCGCTGGTTCCGCACGACCCCCGCGACCGGCGCACCCTGCTGCCGCTCAGCCCGGTCGAGCGCCCCGCGGCCGTGGCCGCTGGGCGGGTGGGGGAGGGCCCGGCGCCGGCCATCCCCGGCCACGGCTGGCTGCAGCGGCGCCGGCTGGCCTCCGGCCCGTCGGCTGCGCTCAAGCTCGCCTCCGGCTGCGACCGGCGCTGCGCCTTCTGCGCCATCCCGGCCTTCCGCGGCTCGTTCGTCTCCCGACCACCCGCGGAGGTGCTCGGCGAGGCGCAGTGGCTGGCCGCCCAGGGCGTCACCGAGCTGGTGCTGGTCAGCGAGAACTCCACGTCCTACGGCAAGGACCTCGGGGACCTGCGGCTGCTGGAGCAGCTGCTGCCGCAGCTGGCCGCGGTCGAGGGCATCGCCCGGGTCCGGGTGGCCTACCTCCAGCCGGCCGAGCTGCGGCCGGGCCTGCTCGAGGTCATCGCGGGTGGCGGCGGGCCAGGCGCTGTCGTAGCCCCCTACTTCGACCTGTCCTTCCAGCACTCCTCGCCGACGCTGCTGCGCCGGATGCGCCGCTTCGGTGGGACCGACGACTTCCTGGCGCTGATCGAGCGCGCCCGCGCGCTGGCGCCGACCGCCGGTTTCCGTACCAACGTCATCCTCGGCTTCCCGGGGGAGACCGAGGACGACGTCGCCGAGCTCGAGCGCTTCCTCGTCGCGGGCCGCCTCGACGCCGTCGGGGTGTTCGGCTACTCCGACGAGGAGGGCACCGAGGCGATGGGCCTGCCCGGCAAGCTCGACCAGGCCGAGATCGACGCCCGCGTCCGCCGGATCACCGACCTGGTGGAGGAGCTCACCGCGCAGCGCGCCGAGGACCGGCTGGGGGAGCGGGTCGAGGTGCTCCTGACCGAGGACCTCCCCGCCGACGAGGGCGCCGGGGCGTGGGCCGGGCACGCGGCCCACCAGGACCCCGACGCCGACGGGACGACGACGGTCACCGGGGTGCCCGCAGGCGCGGTCGCCGGCCAGGTGGTCGCCGCCGAGGTCGTCGGCACCGAGGGCGTGGACCTGGTGGCCACGGCCCTGGTGCCCGCGGTGCGCGCATGAACGATGCGGTGGACCCGGCCGCCACGCCGCCCCAGTCGGCGCGGGTGGTCAACCTGCCCAACGCCCTGACCGTCCTGCGGCTGGCCATGGTGCCGGTGTTCGCCGCCCTGCTGTTCACCGACGGCGGGATGGACGACGAGCGGCGCTACTGGGCCACCCTCGTCTTCGCGCTGGCGATCATCACCGACCGCTACGACGGGATGATCGCCCGGCGCACCGGCCAGGTGACCGAGTTCGGCAAGCTCGCCGACCCCATCGCCGACAAGGCGCTGACCGGTACCGCCCTCATCGGCCTCTCGGTGCTGGCGCTGCTGCCGTGGTGGGTCACGCTGACGATCCTGGTCCGCGAGGTCGGCGTGACGCTGCTGCGCTTCTGGGTGATCCGCTACGGCGTGATCGCCGCCAGCCGGGGCGGCAAGGCCAAGACCGTCGTCCAGGCGCTGGCCATCGGGCTCTACACCCTCCCGTTCGACGGCCTGTTCGGCACGGTGCGGTGGTGGGTGATGGCCGCGGCCGTGGTGCTCACCGTGGCGACCGGCCTGGACTACGTCCACCGCGCCCTGGCGCTGCGGCGCACCAGCCTCCGCGCGATGCGCGCGGCGGCCGCCCGCCGCTCCGCCGGGCCGGCCGGCCCGCGCACCGACGCCGCCGCCTGAGAGAGGACCCGTCCTCCCCGCCCGTCGCAGGCTCGGGGCGGGGTCCGGAACGGGCACGGAACAGGGCCTCTGCTCACGGCGTTACGCCCAGAGCGGACCCCTCCCACGCGGCACGGTGGGCGTCGGTGGTGCCGCGTACCGTGAGCGCACGGCTCCCTCCCTGGGAGGCCCCGCTTCCGCACAGGCAGGACAGGAGACGGCGATGACGCTGCTGCGCACCCAGCTCGGGACGACCCTGCGCGGCCACCGACTGCGCCAGCGCCGGACGCTGCGCGACGTCTCCGGTGCCGCCCGGGTGAGCCTGGGGTACCTCTCGGAGGTCGAGCGGGGGCAGAAGGAGGCCTCCTCCGAGCTGCTCGCCTCCATCTGCGACGCCCTCGACGTCGAGCTCGCCGACCTGCTCGCCGAGGTCAGCCTGGGGCTGCGCGGCGACGTCCGCGTCCGCCCGCTGGTCCCCGCGTCCGGGGCCGCCGGCGTCCCCGCCGAGGAGGTCGCGGAGGCCGCGTCGGGCGAGCAGCCGGCCGCCGAGCCCGCGCTGGCGCTGGTCGGTGCGCCTGCCCGCGCCGCCGGTCGCCCGGCTGACGCGGTGTCGCTGGCCGCCTGACCGCCGCGACGCGGTCGGCACGGACCCCGCCCGCCTCTCGGCCTCCCCGAGCTCCCCGCCGGGGTGGGCTCCTCACGCTCCCGCGCACGTCCCCGGCGCACGCAGCCGCAGCGGCAGCGCCATGAGTCGCACCCGCGCCGGCCTCCTGGAGGGCGCCGCACGGGACGTCGCCGAGCGGGGTCTGCGCGGCAGCACCATGCAATTGGTGGCCTCAGTCGCCAGGTGGCCGAGGCGACCCTCTGCAACCCCTTCCGAACCAAGGACGAGGTCGCCCGCGCGCTGCTCGCCGCGGAGCTCGACCGGCTCACCGCGCTGGCCGCGCTGGCTGCTCGCCGTCGTGCCGCAGCCGGGGGAGACGGAGGTGCGCCGGGCGACGGCGGAGCGGCTGGCCGGTCTCGTGCCGGCGTCGTGACCGGTCCTCCGGAGGGATCCCCTGCCACCTGCGCGGCGGGCCGGTGCGACGTGGGAGGGTGACGGTCCGGCACCGCCCCGCCGGGGCGTCGCTGTCCTCGCAGACCCTCGGAGCGCGCCGTGCGGTACCTCTTCCGGCCACCGGCCACCGATGGGGCTGGCCTGCTGAGCCTGCCCTTCCACCTGCCGCTGGAGCAGTGGGACCCCGAGCTGCTGCTCGAGGTCCCCCAGCGCGGCATCTCGCGGCACGTCGTCCGCTTCACCGCCCAGGGTGGGCACGTCTACGCGCTCAAGGAGATCTCCGAGCCGCTGGCCCGCCACGAGTACGCGCTGCTCGGCCAGTTCGAGGAGGAGGGCCTTCCGGCGGTCTCGGTGCTGGGCATCTGCGTCGACCGCCCGGGCGGGCAGGACGCGGTCCTGGTCACCCGCTACCTCGAGTACTCGATGTCCTACCGGTACCTGTTCTCCCGGCCGCACGGCGAGCACTCCGCCGAGCAGCTGCTCGACACGATGGTGGTGCTGCTGGTCCGGCTGCACCTGGCCGGTGTCTTCTGGGGCGACTGCTCGCTGTCCAACACGCTGTTCCGGCTCGACGCCGGCGCGTTCACCGCCCACCTGGTCGACGCCGAGACCTCCGAGCGGTACCCGCAGCTGAGCCCCGGGCAGCGGCGCTACGACGTCGACCTGGCCCGGGAGCGGGTGGGCGCCGAGCTGCTGGACCTGCAGTTCGGCGACCTGCTGCCCTCGTCCGTGGACCCGATCGAGGTCGCCGACAGCCTGCCGGTGCGCTACCAGGCGCTGTGGGAGGAGGTGACCCGCGAGGAGGTCTTCGCGCTCGCCGAACAGCGCCAGCGGGTCGCCGCCCGTCTGCAGCGGCTCAACGACCTCGGCTTCGACGTCGGCGAGATCGAGCTGGTCACCGACCCGCAGGGCGGCGCGCGGCTGCGCGTGGAGACCCGCGTCTCCGAGCCCGGGCAGAACCGCCGGGAGCTGTTCCGGCTGACCGGCCTCGAGGTGCAGGAGCGCCAGGCCCGCCGGCTGCTCAACGACCTGCGCGCCTACCGGGCCACCCTGGAGCAGAAGCTGGGCACGCCCGTGCCGGAGACCGTCGCCGGCTACCGCTGGCTGGCCGAGGCCTACCAGCCCGTCGTGGACGCCATCCCGCCCGATCTGGCCGGCCGGCTGGCGCCCGCCGAGGTCTTCCACGAGATCCTCGAGCACCGCTGGTTCCTGTCCGAGCAGGCCGGCCACGACGTCGGGACGACGCGTGCCGCACGCTCCTACTTCGACACCGTGCTGCCCCGGACCCCCAAGGAGCTGACCACGCCCTCGGCCTTCGTCGGGGGGCGCGACTGACCGCCGGATCGGCCGTCGGACCGTGCGTAACGGGTGGGTTTCGTTCGAGTTGACACCCCTCCAGGCCTGCGCAACCGTACGGAAACCCGGAACCGGATGGACCTGTACGCCAACGGAGGCGGATGACGGTGTCGACGAACGGCAGAGGCAGACGCTCCGGCGGAGCCGCGCGGCGGGGGCGCAGACGCTCACTGGGCGGAGCCGCCGCCACCGCAGTCCTCGCCTCGACGCTGGCGGCGTGCGGCGGCGACCCCGGCGCGGCGAACGCCCTCACCTGGTACATCAACCCGGACTCCGGCGGCCAGGCCGAGATCGCCCAACGGTGCAGCGACGCGTCGGGCGGGGCCTACACGATCGAGGTGGCCCAGCTGCCCCGCGAGTCCGCTGCGCAGCGCGAGCAGCTGGTCCGGCGCCTGGCGGCCAACGACGCGTCGATCGACCTGATCAGCCTGGACCCGCCCTACATCCCCGAGTTCGCCGAGGCCGGCTTCCTGGCCCCCGTACCCGAGGACGTCGCCCAGCGGGTCACCGAGGGGGTCGTGCAGAGCGCGGTCGAGGGGGCCAGCTGGGACGGCGAGCTGGTGAGCGTCCCGTTCTGGGCCAACACCCAGCTGCTCTGGTACAAGAAGTCGGTCGCCGAGGCGGCCGGCCTGGACATGACCCAGCCGGTCACCTGGGACCAGCTGATCGAGGCCGCGCAACAGCAGGAGACCCAGCTGGCCGCTCAGGGCATCCGCGCCGAGGCCCTCACCGTCTGGCTCAACGCCCTCATCGAGTCCGCCGGCGGGTCGGTCATCACCGAGAACGCCGAGGACCCGGCCGACATCCAGCTGGGTCTCGCGGAGGAGGCGGGGACCCGCGCCGCCGAGGTGATGAACGCGGTCGGCACCTCCGGCGTCGTCGGACCGGCGTTCACGACCTCCGGTGAGGACGCCAACGTCGAGTCCTTCGAGAACGGCGACGCCTCGTTCATGCTCAACTGGCCGTTCGTCTACGGCCGGGCGCTGAGCGCGGTCGAGGCCGGGACCCTCGACCAGTCGGTGGTCGACGACTACGGCTGGACGATCTACCCGCGGGTGGACCCGGACCAGGAGGTCGCGCCGCCCCTGGGTGGCATCAACCTCGGGGTGGGCGCGTTCAGCGCGGCCCCCGAGTTGGCCTACCAGGCCGCGGAGTGCATCGTCTCCGACGAGAACCAGGCCTACTACTTCACGACCAACGGCAACCCGGCCTCCTCGGCGGCGGTCTACGACGACCCCGAGGTCCAGGAGGTCTTCCCGATGGCCCCCGAGATCCGGGAGTCCCTCGAGCTGGCCGCGCCCCGCCCGCAGACCGTCTACTACAGCGAGGTCTCCGGGGCTCTCCAGCGCAGCTACCACCCGGCGTCCTCGGTCACGCCGGGCGTCACCGGAGAACAGGCGACCGAGCTGATCCGCGCCGTACTCGCAGGGGAGCAGCTGCTGTGACGACCACGACCCTCCCACCGGCGGAGAAGACCCAGCCGGTCTCGTCACCGCGCGGGACGATCAGCGACCGGTCCCGCGCCGAACGGAAGCTCGGCTGGCTGCTCGCCGGCCCGGCGTTCGCGGTGATGCTCCTGGTCACCGCGTACCCGATCGGCCAGGCGCTCTGGTACTCGCTGTTCAGCTACCGGCTGACCGACCCGGCGAACCGGGCGTTCATCGGACTGAACAACTACGTCGTGATCCTGAGCGATCCGCTGTGGTGGCAGGCCATCTGGGTCACGGTGCTCATCACCGTGGTGACGGTCGCGGTCGAGCTCGTGCTCGGCTTCGCCCTCGCCCTGGTCATGGCCAAGGCGCTCGCGGCGATCCGGCCGGTGCTCCGGGCGGCGATCCTCATCCCGTACGCCGTCATCACCGTCGTGTCCGCGTTCGCCTGGCAGTTCGCCTTCGACATCCAGACCGGCTTCGTCAACAGCTGGTTCGCCTGGCTGCCGGGGATCAGCGCCGACACCGACTGGTTCGGGTCCTGGGGAACGTCGATCCTGGTCATCTGCCTGGCCGAGATCTGGAAGACCACGCCGTTCATCTCGCTGCTCCTGCTGGCAGGCCTCGCCCAGGTGCCCGAGGTGCTGCAGGAGGCGGCCAAGGTCGACGGCGCCACCTGGTGGCAGCGGATGTGGCGGGTGACGATCCCGAACATGAAGGCGGCCGTCATGGTCGCCCTGCTGTTCCGCACGCTGGACGCCTTCCGCGTCTTCGACAGCATCTACATCATGACCGCCGGCGCGAACGGCACCGAGTCGGTGTCGTTCCTGGCCTACCGGCAGACCATCGCCCGCGTGGAGATCGGGCTGGGCTCGGCGGTGTCGGTCCTGCTGTTCCTGTCGGTGGTGCTGATCGCGTTCGTCTTCATCAAGGGCTTCCGGATCGACCTGGCACAGGCGAGGGGAGAGGGCTGATGTCCCAGCGGGAGAAGACCTGGTGGATCGTCGCCGGCATTGCGATCGTCCTGTACGCGCTGTTCCCGATCGCCTGGATCCTGTCGCTGTCGTTCAAGGCGTCGGCGGACATCGCCAACCAGTCGTTCCTGCCGACGTCGGCGACCTGGGAGAACTACTCGACGATCCTCACCGGGTCGGCGAGCGGCCTCTTCCTGCCGGCGCTGCGCAACTCGTTCGGCATCTGCCTGATCGCGACGTTCATCTCGTGCGTGCTGTCGATGTTCGCCGCGTATGCGATCGCCCGGCTGGACTTCCCGGGCAAGAAGCTGATCCTGTCCACGGCGCTGGCGGTGGCGATCTTCCCGGTGATCTCCATCGTGACGCCGCTGTTCAACCTGTGGCGGCAGATCGGGCTCTACGACACCTGGCCCGGGCTGATCATCCCGTACCTGTCACTGACCCTGCCGATCTCCATCTGGACGATGTCGGCGTTCTTCCGGGAGATCCCCTGGGAGATGGAGCAGGCCGCGCAGGTCGACGGCGCCACCACGTGGCAGGCCTTCCGCCGGGTGATCGTGCCGCTGGCCGCCCCAGGTGTGTTCACCACCGCGATCATCGCCTTCTTCATCGCCTGGAACGACTTCGCGTACGGCATCTCGCTGACCTCGACCGAGGCCTCGCGGCCCGTGCCCGCGGCGCTCGGCCTGTTCTCCGGTGCCTCGCAGTTCGAGGACCCGACCGGTGCGATCGCAGCGGCGGCGGTCGTCGTCACCATCCCGGTCGTCGTCCTGGTGCTGCTCTTCCAGCGGCGCATCGTCGCCGGCCTCACCAACGGCGCGGTCAAGGGCTGACCCCCCGTACCCACCCACCCAGCGAGGGGACGAGATCTCATGGCTTCGATCGAGATGCGCAACATCGTCAAGCAGTACGGCGACGGCTATCCGGCGGTCAACGACGTCAGCCTGGACATCGCCGACGGTGAGTTCATGATCCTGGTCGGCCCGTCCGGCTGCGGAAAGTCGACCCTGCTGCGGATGATCGTGGGGTTGGAGGACATCACCAGCGGAGACATGATCATCGGCGGCAAGCGCGTCAACGACCTCGCGCCGCGCGACCGCAACCTGTCGATGGTGTTCCAGAACTACGCGCTGTACCCGCACATGACCGTCTACGAGAACATCGCCTTCCCGCTGCGGCTGGCGAAGGTGCCCGACGACGAGGTGCGCCGCCGGGTCACCGAGGCCTCGGACGTCCTGGAGCTCAAGGACCACCTGGAGCGCAAGCCGGCCAACCTCTCCGGTGGGCAGCGGCAGCGGGTGGCGATGGGCCGGGCCATCGTGCGCCAGGCCGAGGCGTTCCTCTTCGACGAGCCGCTGTCCAACCTCGACGCCAAGCTGCGCGGTCAGATGCGCACCGAGATCAGCCGGCTGCAGCGCCGGCTGGGCATCACCACGGTCTACGTCACCCACGACCAGACCGAGGCGATGACCCTCGGCGACCGGGTCTGCGTGCTGCGCAAGGGCCGCATCCAGCAGGTCGCCTCGCCGCGTGAGCTGTACGAGCAGCCGGTCAACCTCTTCGTCGCCGGCTTCATCGGCTCGCCGCCGATGAACTTCCTGCCCGCCACCGTGGAAGGCGACCAGCTCCGGACGCCGTTCGGGTCGATCGTGCTCGACGAGCGCCGGGCCGCCGCCGTGCGTGGCCGCGACCTCCTGCTCGTCGGCATCCGGCCGGAGTACTTCGAGGACGCGTCGCTGGTCGACGAGGCCAAGCGGCCGCTGGGCTCGCTGTTCCGGGCGCGGGTCGACGTCACCGAGTGGCTGGGGGACTCGCAGTACGCCTACATCCCCTACGAGGCACCCGATGCGATCCGCCAGCAGCTGCGCGACCTGTCGCGGGAGCTCGACGCCGAGGAGCTGCGCACCCAGGCGATCGTCTCCATCGACGCCACCAGCCGGATCCGGGAGGGGCGCGAGGCGGAGTTCTGGCTCGATGCCCGCAAGGTGCACGTGTTCGATCCGCAGACCGGCGATAACCTCACCCGCGACGCCGAGGCCGGGGCGCGGCTGACGCAGATGGCCACCGAGGACCGGGTCGAGCAGGTCCAGGAGGCGCAGGCCCAGGGGACGACGGTCGGCGGCGGGGCCACCCGGGCAGGGGCGGCCTGAGGGAGGACCCCCTGCCCCCCACCCTCCGCGAGCTCGGGGCGGGGCCCGGAACCGGGCCCCGTCCGGGCTCGCCCCTGCAGGAGGCCGGGACGGTGCCGGCCTCGGACGACCGCCGACCGTGGTGGCGGGCGGCGGTCGTCTACGAGGTGTACCTGCGCAGCTTCGCCGATTCCGACGGTGACGGCGTCGGTGACGTCGACGGACTGCGCAGCCGGCTGCCGTACCTGGTGGACCTCGGCGTCGACGCCCTGTGGGTGACGCCCTGGTATCCCTCGCCGATGGCCGACGGCGGCTACGACGTGAGCGACCACCGCGACATCGACCCACGTCTGGGTTCTCTCGCCGACGTCGACGCGCTGCTCGCCGAGGCCCACCGTGCGGGCCTGCGCCTCCTGGTCGACCTGGTCGCCAACCACACCTCCGCCGAGCACCCGTGGTTCCGCGCGGCCGTGGCCGGCGGGCCGGGGGCGCCCGAGCGCGCGCGGTACTTCTTCCGGGACGGGCGGGACGGCGGGAACCGGCCGCCCAACGACTGGATCAGTGCCTTCGGCGGTCCGGCCTGGACCCGCGTCCGCGAGCCGGACGGGCGGCCGGGGCAGTGGTACCTGCACCTGTTCGCCCCCGAGCAGCCTGATCTGGACTGGGACGACCCGGTCGTGCAGAAGGAGTTCGACGGGATCGTGCGGTTCTGGCTCGACCGCGGTGTCGACGGCATCCGGGTGGACGCCGCGCCCGCCCTGGCCAAGCTGCCCGGGCTGCCGGACGCCGGCCACGCCCCGGGCGCGCTGTTCGAGTCCAGCCGGTGGGTGGACAACCCGCACTGGGACCGCGACGAGGTGCACGAGGTCTACCGGCGCTGGCGGCGGATCAGCGACGGGTACGACGGGGACCGGGTGTTCGTCGCGGAGGCGGTGGTCGCCGGACCCGAGCGGCTGGCCCGCTACGTCCGGCCCGACGAGCTTCACACCAGCTTCAACTTCGACTACCTCCGGGCTCCCTGGGACGCCGGGAGCCTCCGGACGGCGATCGAGGGGACCCTCGCCGCGCTGGCGCCGGTCGGAGCCCCGCCGACGTGGGTGCTGTCCAGCCACGACGAGACCCGGCACGTCACCCGCTTCGGCCGGGCGGCCAGCGGTGCGGCCACCATGGGGTTCGACGCGTCCTCCCCGGCCGACCTCGTCCTGGGGCTCCGGCGAGCGCGCGCCGCCGCGCTGCTCACGCTCGCGCTGCCCGGGAGCGCGTACCTGTACCAGGGCGAGGAGCTCGGCCTGCCCGAGGTCGAGGACCTGCCCGAGGACGTGCTCCAGGACCCGACCTGGGAGCGTTCGGGCCACACCGCCCGCGGTCGCGACGGCTGCCGGGTGCCGTTGCCGTGGTCGGGCGACCGGCCGCCGTTCGGCTTCACCGCGGACGGAGTCCGCCCCTGGCTGCCGCAGCCCGAGGCGTGGCGGGTGCTGACGACGGCCGCCCAGCGGGCCGACCCGGCGTCCACCCTGTCGCTGTACCGGACCGCGCTGCGGCTGCGCCGGAGCCTGCCGGGCCCGGCCGACGAGGCGCCCCTGACCTGGCACGACCTCGCGGACGACGTGCTCGCCTTCGACCGCGGAAGCCGCTTCCGCTGCATCGTGAACCTGTCGGACCGTCCGGTGCCCCTGGCCGGCCACGGCGAGCCGGTGCTGACCAGCGAGGAGGTCGGCGAGGAGCTGCCCCCCGACACCGCCGCCTGGCTCCGGACGGCCTAGCGGGTCAGCGACCGGGTGAGGACCAAGCGGTCCTCACCCGGTCCGGCGCGGCCCGGGGCCAGGTACGCGCCGGCGCCGAGCGCGGTGTGGAGGGCGACCGCGGCGGTGTCCTCCGGCCGGGCGACCGCCTGGACCACCCGCGCCCCGGTGGCCAGCGCAAGGTCGTCGAACCGGCGCACGAGCCGACGGCCCAGCCCGGTGCGGCGCCGGTCGTCCCGCACCGCCAGGAGGTGCAGGTAGGCCAGCCGGTCGGCGGTGACCACCCCGAGCAGGTAGCCGACGTCCTCCCCGGCGGTGCTGCGGGCCAGCGTGCCGAAGCCGCCGAACTGGTCGAACCAGACGGGGTCGTGCAGCGGGCGGGTGTCGACGTCCCAGAAGCGGTCGTGCGCGGCGAGCAGGCGCGCGCGGAGGACCGTGGCCGACAGCTCGGCGAACCCGACCAGCGCGACGTCGTCGGGCGCGGTCACCGGCGGGCCGCCGCCAGTTCGTCGCGGGTCGGCGGGTCGGCGCCCTCACGGGTGCAGTTCAGCGCGGCGACGAACGCGGCGTCGTCGACGATCGGCAGCAGCTCCTCGTCGGGCAGCTGCTCCAGCGCCGCGCGGGTGGTGATCCCCGCCTCGAGCAGGCCGGCGAACAGACCTGCCGCCAGCGAGTCACCAGCGCCGACGGTGTCGGCCACGGTGACCCGCGGGGGCTCGCGGTGCAGCAGCTCGCGGCCGGGCCGGGCGATGCGCAGCGGTGCCCCCCCGTCGGTGAGCAGCACCAGGGCCGCGCCGCGGTCGGCCCAGCGCAGCGCCGTCGCGTCGAGGTCGTCGGCGGCGTCGGGTTCGAGCCAGACGAGGTCCTCGGCGCTGACCTTGACGATGTCGGCGCGCGACAGCAGCCGCTCGAGGCGGGCGCGCACCGACGCGGGGGAGTTGCCCAGCGCGGCCCCGACCGGGCCGTCGGCGAGCATCGGCCGGATGTTGGGGTCGACGCTGACCAGCGCCCGGTCGTCGGCGGCCACCTGCTCGACCAGCCGGGCGATGGCCTCGCAGCCCGGCGGGGTCCAGCTGGAGATGGAGCCGACGTGCAGGATCGCCGTCCCGGGCGGCAGGACGGCGGCGAGCTCCTCGTCGGTCCACTGCCAGTCGGCGGCGCCCAGCACGTGGAAGCCGTAGTCCGGCGAGCCGTCCGCGCCGAGACCGACCACCGCGAGGCTGACCGGCTCGGTGGCCGGCACGAACCCGGCGAGGTCGACGCCGGCCAGCTCCGCGTGCCGCCGCAGCCCGGCGGCCAGCGGACCGGTGCCCAGCCGGGCGAGCAGCCGCACGGGGACGCCGAGGCGGCCGGCGGCGACCGCGACGTTGAGGGCGTTGCCGCCGGGGCGGGCGACGTAGTGGGGGCTCGTGCCGTACGGCCCCGCGCCGACGGCGGGGTCGGGCAGCAGGTCGACGACGAGCTCCCCGAGGACGCTCAGCACCTGGCGGTCGCTGGTCACGCCCGCGACCCTAGCGATCCGGACTCCGCCACACCTGGCCGCTGGCTCACCCCCGGGCGCACCTGGGACGATGACGGGGACGACGATCGCTGCGGCACGCCGGACGGGTAGGCCCTGGCGGACGACCGCTACCTGCGCAGGAGGACACATGCCCAACCCGTTCGTGAAGCTGTGGAGGTACCTCACGGCCTCCGCCAACGCCAAGATCGACGAGAAGGCCGACCCGAAGATCCAGATCGCGCAGGCGATCGAGGCCGAGCAGCAGCGGCACCAGGCGCTGGCCAACCAGGCCGCGGCGGTGCTGGGCAACCAGCGTCAGCTGGAGATGCGTCTCAACCGGCAGCTCGGCGAGGTGGAGAAGCTGCAGGCCTCCGCGCGGCAGGCGCTGGTGCTGGCCGACCAGACGCGCGGCGGCGGTGACGCGGCCAAGGCCGCGGAGTACGAGCAGGCCGCGCAGGCCTTCGCCACCCAGCTGGTGGCCGCCGAGCAGGCGATGGAGGACCTCAAGCGCAGCCACGACGAGGCGTTGCAGGCCGCCGAGCAGGCGCGCGGAGCGGTGGAGCAGAGCCGGATGCGGCTGCAGACGACGCTGGCCGAGCGCACCAAGCTGATGAGCCAGCTCGAGCAGGCCAAGATGCAGGAGCACGTTGCTGCGTCGATGCGCCAGGTCAACGAGCTCGCCGCGCCGGGCAACACGCCCAGCCTGTCCGAGGTGCGGGACAAGATCGAGGCCCGCTACGCCAACGCTCTGGGTCAGGCCGAGCTGGCGCAGACGTCGGTCGAGGGCCGGATGCTCGAGGTGCAGAAGGCGACCCTCGACGTCGCCGGCGCCTCGCGGCTGGACCAGATCCGCGCGTCGATGGGGCAGCCGGCGGTCACCGGGGGCCAGCACTCGGCCCCGGCGCTGGAGGAGGGGACGTCGTCGGTGCCGACGTCCTCCGCTCAGCAGGCGGCCCAGCCCGCCGACCGCGACCAGCAGTAGGAGGACCCCGTCCTCCTCGCCACTCGTAACCCCGTGGGGAGTCCCTGGACGGGGCCGTTGGGACCCGGGACGGGGCCGACCGCTCGCGGCCCGGTCACCTCGGTGACCGGGCCGTGGCGGCTCAGGAGGCGCCGGGGAGCGGCGGCGGGTGGTCGGGCTCGCCGGTGCGGGCCATCGGGTCGACGGGGGCGTCGGTGGCCTGGCAGGTGGGGCACCAGTAGGTGATCCGCTCCTGCAGGTCCGGACCCTGGTCACCGCGCAGGATCGGGGTGCCGCAGCGGTAGCAGGGACGGTCCTTGCGGCCGTAGACCCAGTGGTCGCGGCCCCGGCGCAGGTCGCCGGTGGTGCTCTGCTCCGGCCGGTCGCGGTTGGCGAGCATCAGCGAGCGGGTCCGCTCGACCAGCCCGGGCAGGTCCTCGACGTCGGCGACCCGCATCCAGGGGTGCACGCCGCCGACGAACAGGCCCTCGACCTTGTAGAGGTTGCCCGGCCCGCACAGGTTGCGCTGGTCGAGGATGGCGACGCCGATCTGCTCGTCGGGTTGCGACCGCAGCCGGCGCAGCGCCTCGTCGAGGTCCCAGTCCGGGCCGAGGACGTCGGGGCCGAGGTGGCCGACGACCTGGTCCTCGTGCTCGGTGCGCACCATGGCGACGTCGTGCAGCCGGTAGCCCACGCAGTCCCACTGGTCGGTCGCCAGGATCGCGCGGATGGCGAAGGCAGGTCCGCCGCGCCACCTCGCACCCTTGCGGTAGATGTGCCAGCTGCCGTCCATCCGGTAGTGGGTGCGCAGGGTCCAGCCGTCGGTGAACCGGGTGAGCATGTGCTTGCCGCGGGGGACCACCGCGGACACGGTGCGGCCGGTGAGGTCGGTGGCGGCCAGCTGCGGTACGCGCAGCTCGCCGCGACGCAGGGTGGCGCCGGCGAGCGCGGTGTGCATCCGCTTCGCCGCCAGCCAGACGGTGTCTCCCTCGGGCACGCGGCCCAGTGTCCCCCTGGTCGCACCCGCAGTGCCGGACGCGGCACAGGTCACCCCGGCGGCGGGAAGGCGCAGGTGCGCCGCGGTGCTGAGCCTCGCGTGGAGTCACGTGATCGATCGATGAACTCCCCGGTCACCGCGCCCGAGGCGGTGGTCGCGGCCGCCGAGCCGGTCACGGTCACCGTGGCCCGTGACGTGCGGGCCGACCAGCGGGAGGCCTTCGAGCGCTGGGCCGCTGAGGTGCTGGACCTGGCTGCGCAGTTCCCGGGCAACCTGGGCACCAGCCTGCTGCGCCCCGGACCGGGCTCGACCCGCTACCACCTGGTCTACCGGTTCGCCGACGGCGAGTCGTTGGCGCGCTGGGAGCGCTCGACCGAACGGCAGGTCGCGCTGCAGCGCGTCGAGCACCTGACCGACCGGGTCGACTACGCCCGCGTGGCCGGTCTGGACAGCTTCTTCACGGCACTGACCCCCCGGCGGCCGGGGCCCCGCTGGCGGCTGACGGTCCTCACCGTGGCCGCCGTCTTCGCCATCACGCTGGCCTTCCAGCTGCTCGTCGCGCCACACCTCTCGGGGTGGCCGCTGCCGGCCCGGCTGCTGCTGTCGGCCGTCGTCGTGGTGGTGCTGCTGGGCTACGTCGCCATGCCGGCACTGTCCCGGCTGTTCCGTCGCTGGCTGCACCCCGCCCGCGACTGAGCCCGCCGGCGGGACCCGCTCAGGCGCGTACCCGCAGGCCGCGGGGGGTGGCGGCGAAGCCCGCCGCCTGCAGTGCGGCCGACAGCGGGGTCGACTCGTGCACGGAGGCGCCGTCGGCCTTCTGCACCACCATCCGGCCGAGTGCTCCCGCCGCGACCGCCCCGGACAGTGCCGTCGCGGCTTCCTTCAGCGCGGTCTCGTCCTCGGTCCAGGAGAGCAGGGTCTTGCCGCCCCGCTCCACGTAGAGCACCAGCTCGCCGTCGACCAGCACGACCAGCGCGCCCGCCTTCCGCCCGGCCCGGTGCCCCGCGGTGCGCCGTCCGCCGCCGGTGCCCTCGCCGACGTCGACGGCGCCGTCCGGATCGCCGCCGGCGCCCCCCGTCGCGCCGGGACGCTCCGGCCAGGGGAGAGCGGCGCCGTAGACGTTGGCCGGGTCGGTCGCCGCCAGGACCACCGCACTCCCGGGGACCCGGTCCGGTGAGGCGAAGCTGCGGAGCCGGTCGACCGAGCCCGGCGTGCCGAACTGGGCAGCGCCGAGGGTCTCCACGAAGTAGCCGCGCCGGGCCCGGCCGTTCTCCTCGAAGGCCCGCAGCACCGGGTACACCGCGGAGAATCCGCCAGCGACCTGCTCGGCCACCACCGCGCCGCGGGTGAGCACCCCGTGCCGCTCGAGCAACGCCTCGGCGCGGGCCGTCGTCCGCTTGGTGGGGTTGGTCTCCCGGTCGGGCAGCCGGGACCAGCGACCGGCCATCGTGGGCGGCCCGCTGCGGGTCGGCATCGCCGGCCGGCCCAGCCGGGTGCGCCCGTAGCGGCTGCGGTCCAGCCGGGCCCGGGGCGGGGCGGGCTGGCGCTTGTGCGTGCCGCCCCCCGACAGCCGGGTGCGCAGGGGAGCGAGGGTGTCGTTGGTCAGCACGCCGGACCAGACGAGGTCCCACACGAGGTCGGCGAAGGCGGTGTCGTCGGTGGAGCCGGCCAGGTCCGACAAGCCGCGGAAGAACAGCGCCTGCCCCCCGGCCAGGTGCTCGAGCACCGAGGGACCGGCCTCGGGCAGCTCCAGCGGCTCGGGCAGCAGCAGCGGGGCCAGGTCGGCCGGCACGAGGCTGACCCAGCCGTCGCCCCCGGGCAGCCCGCCGGCGCCGGCCCACAGCACCTCACCGGCGCTGGTCAGCTCGTCGAGCATGGCGGGGGAGTAGTCGCGTACCCGGGCCGGAAGCACCAGCGACTCCAGTGCGCTGGCGGGGACGAGCGCCCCCGCCAGCTGCTCGACGACCGCGAGCACGCCGTCCGGCCCGCGCATCCGGCTGCCCACCGACTGCCAGGAGGGGGTGAACCGCGCCAGCGTGTCGACCGGCACCGGCTCGACCTCCTGGCGCAGCCGGGCCAGGCTGCGCCGGCGCACCGACCGGAGCACGTCCGCGTCGCACCACTCCTGGCCGGTTCCGCCGGGGCGGAACTCCCCGGTCACCAGCCGGCCGGTGCCGACGAGCCGCTGCACCGTCGCGGTCACCACCGCGACGCCCAGCCCCAGCCGCTGCGCCACCTCACCGGGCTGGAAGGGGCCGTGGGTGCGGGCGTAGCGGCCGACCAGGTCGCCCAGCGGATCGGGCACCGGCTCGGTGAACACCTCGGGCACCCCGACCGGCAGCGCGGTGCCGAGGGCGTCACGCAGCCGGCCGGCGTCCTCGATCGCCACGTGGCGCTCCTCGCCCGCGATGCGCACCACCAGCGCGCGGCGGGCGGCCACCAGTTCGTCGAGCCACTCCTGACCCACACCTCGGGCAGCGGCCTCGGCGACGGTGAGGTCGCCGATGATGCGCAGCAGGTCTGCGGCGCCGTCGGGATCGCGGGGATGGCGGTCCGCCGGCAGCCGCTGCAGCTCTGCCTCGACCTCGGTCAGGGCCTCGGCGTCGAGCAGCTCGCGCAGCTCGGAGCGGCCGAGCAGCTCGGCGAGCAGGCCGGTGTCGAGGGCCAGGGCCTGCGCCCGGCGCTCGGCCAGCGGGGCGTCCCCCTCGTAGAGGAACTGCCCGACGTAGCCGAACAGCAGCGACTGGGCGAAGGGCGAGGCCGCCTGGGTCTGCACGTCGACCACGCGCACCCGCCGGGACCGGACGTCGCGCATGAGCTCGACCAGACCTGGCACGTCGTAGACGTCCTGCAGCACCTCGCGGGCGGCCTCGAGCGTGATCGGGAAGCTGGAGAACTCGCTGGCCACCGAGAGCAGATGGGCGGCTCGCTGCCGCTGCTGCCAGAGCGGGGTGCGCCGGCGCGGGTCGCGGCGGGGGAGCAGCAGCGCCCGCGCCGCGCACTCGCGGAACCGGCTGGCGAACAGCGCCGAGCTGCCGACCTCGGCGGTCACCTCCCGTTCGACGTCGTCCGGGTCCAGGACGGCCAGATCGGCCTCCGGCGGCTCGCCCGTGGTGTCGGGCAGACGCAACACGATGCCGTCGTCGGAGTGCATGGACGCGACGTCGACGCCGTAGCGCTCCCGCAGCCGGGCGGCCAGCACGAGCGCCCAGGGGGCGTTGACCTGGGCACCGAAGGGGGAGTGCACGACCAGCCGCCAGTCGCCGAGCTCGTCGCGGAACCGCTCCACGAGCAGTGTGCGGTCGTCGGGCAGGTGACCGGTGGCGGCCTTCTGCTCGGCGAGGTAGGCCAGCAGGTTGGCTGCTCCCCACTCGTCGAGGCCGGCGGCACGGGCGCGGTCGAGCCCGGCCTCCGGCGTGGCGGTGCCGACCTCGCGGAGGAAGGCGCCCAGCGCGCGGCCGAGCTCGAGCGGGCGACCCGGGGCGTCGCCGTGCCAGAACGGCATCTTCCCGGGCTGTCCGGGGGCCGGGCTGACCAGCACGCGGTCGTGGGTGATCTCCTCGATGCGCCAGGAGGAGGAACCGAGCAGGAAGACGTCGCCCACCCGCGACTCGTAGACCATCTCCTCGTCGAGTTCGCCCACGCGCCGACCACCGCGGCTGTCCTCACCGCCGACCAGGAAGACGCCGAACAGGCCGCGGTCGGGGATGGTGCCGCCGCTGGTGACCGCCAGGCGTTGTGCGCCGCCGCGGGCGGTGAGGGTGTCGGTGACCCGATCCCACGTCAGCCGCGGTCGCAGTTCGGCGAAGGCGTCGGAGGGGTAGCGGCCGGCCAGCATGTCGAGCACCGCGTGCAGCGCGGAGTCCGGCAGCGAGGCGAACGGCGCCGACCGGCGGACCAGCGCGGCGACCTCGTCCACCGTGCGTGGCCGCTCGGATACGATCGCGACCACCTGCTGAGCGAGCACGTCGAGCGGATTGCGCAGGTAGCGGATCGACTCGATGGCGCCGGACCTCATCCGCTCGGCGACCAGGGCGCACTGCACCAGGTCGCCGCGGTACTTCGGGAACAGGACGCCGCGGCTGACCGCGCCCACCTGGTGGCCGGCGCGGCCGACCCGCTGCAGACCGGAGGCCACCGTCGGCGGCGCCTCGACCTGCACCACCAGGTCGACCGCGCCCATGTCGATGCCCAGCTCGAGGCTCGAGGTGGCCACCACGGCCGGCAGCCGGCCGGACTTGAGTGCCTCCTCGACGATCGCGCGCTGCTCTCGGGAGACCGAGCCGTGGTGAGCGGCGGCGACCGGCTGCACGCCCTCCGGGACCCCGCCCCCGGAACCGGCCTGCGCCATCAGCGCTGCGGCGTTGGTGCCCGGCGGAACGGGTTCCCCGGTCGCACGCTCGTAGGCCAGCTCGTTGAGCCGGCTGGTCAGCCGCTCTGCCAGCCGCCGGGAGTTGGCGAAGACGATCGTGCTGCGGTGGGCCTCCACCAGATCGAGCACCCGCTCCTCGACCGCCGGCCAGATCGAGGTCCGGGGCTGGTTGCCGGCGGCCGAGCCGTCGAGCTCACCGGTGGGCTGACCCAGGGCGCTCATGTCCTCGACCGGGACGACGACCGAGAGGTCCCACTCCTTCGCCGACCCGGGCGCGACCACCTCCACCGGTCGGCCGCCGGCGAGGAAGGTGGCCACCTCCTCGACGGGGCGGACCGTCGCCGACAGGCCGATCCGCTGCGCCGGGCGCTCCAGCAGCTCGTCGAGCCGGTCGAGGGAGACGGCCAGGTGCGCGCCGCGCTTGGTGTCGGCGACGGCGTGAACCTCGTCGACGATCACCGTCTCGACGCCGCGCAGCGCCTCGCGGGCGGCGCTGGTGAGCAGGAGGAACAGCGACTCCGGGGTGGTGATCAGGATGTCGGTGGGCCGCCGGGCGAAGGCCCGCCGTTCCTCGGCGGGGGTGTCGCCGGAGCGGGTGCCCACCTGGATCTCCGGGCGCGGCAGGCCCAGCCGGGCCGCGGCCTGCCCGATGCCCGCCAAAGGGGCACGCAGGTTGCGCTCGACGTCGACGGCCAGCGCCTTCAGGGGAGAGACGTAGAGGACCCGGCAGCGGGCCTGCTCGTCGGCCGGCGGTGGGCTGCCTGCCAGCCGGTCGAGCGACCACAGGAAGGCCGCCAGCGTCTTGCCCGAGCCGGTGGGGGCGACGACGAGGGCGTGACCCCCGCTGCTGATGGCCTGCCAGGCCCCCTCCTGCGCGGCGGTGGGCTCGGCGAAGGCGCCGGTGAACCACGCCCGGGTGGGCTCGGAGAACCGGTCGAGGGCGGGCACGGCTCCCAGTGTCCACAGGGGTACGACACTCCGCTGGCCTGCGCGGACCGGCCGGGCCCTGAGGTGGCGTGCGGCAGACTGGCCGCCATGCGCCGATCCCTGTACGAGGCCGAGCACGAGGACTTCCGGGAGCTGGTCCGGGTGTGGGCCGAGAAGAACGTCGTCCCCTTCCACGACCGGTGGGAGCGCGACGGCATCGTGCCGCGCGAGGTCTGGACCTCGGCCGGTGCACAGGGCCTGCTCGGCACCGACATGGAGGAGCGCTTCGGCGGCGGCGGTGTGCGCGACTTCCGCTACCAGGCGGTCCTCGACGAGGAGCTGATGCGGATCGGCGCGACCGGCCTGGGCTTCGGCCTGCACAACGACGTGGCCGGCCCCTACCTGCGCGACCTCGGTACCGAGGAGCAGAAGCAGCGCTGGCTGCCCGGCTTCTGCAGCGGTGAGCTGATCACCGCCATCGCGATGACCGAGCCGGCCGCCGGCAGCGACCTGCAGGGCATCCGGACGACGGCCCGGCGGGACGGCGACGCGTGGGTGCTGACCGGCTCGAAAACCTTCATCACCAACGGCATCAACGCCGACCTGGTGATCGTCGTGGCCCGCACCGATCCCGAGGCGCCGGGCTCGCGGGGGTTGAGCCTGCTGGTCGTCGAGCGGGACATGCCCGGCTTCACCCGCGGGCGGAACCTGGCCAAGATCGGCCTGAAGGCCCAGGACACCGCCGAGCTGTTCTTCGACGAGGTGCGCGTGCCGGCCGAGAACCTGCTCGGCGCGGAGAACCGGGGCTTCGCCCACCTGATGGAGAACCTGCCGCAGGAGCGGCTGTCGATAGCCGTCGGCGCGGTGGCCGCGGCCGAGACGGTGCTGGCGCAGACCGTCGAGTACGTCACCGGGCGCACTGCCTTCGGCCGGCCGGTGGGCAGCTTCCAGAACAGCCGCTTCGTCCTGGCCGAGCTGCGGACCGAGGTCACCATCGCCCGCACCTTCGTCGACGAGTGCGTGCGGCAACTGGACCGCGGCGAGCTCACCCCGGTGGACGCGGCGATGGCCAAATACTGGACGACGGAGCTGCAGAACAAGGTGGCCGACCGCTGTCTGCAGCTGCACGGCGGCTACGGCTACATGGACGAGTACCCGGTGTCCAAGGCCTGGCGTGACGCCCGCATCCAGCCCATCTACGGCGGCACGAACGAGATCATGCGGGAGATCGTCGGCCGCTCCATGGGTCTGTAGGCGGGGCCTGCCGTGCCCGCGCAGACCCGGGCCGTCGACCCGGTCGCCGTCCAGCGCCGGACCCTCGGCGTGCTCAGCGGTGGAGTCGCCCTGGGCGGGTTGGGCATCACGGTGGGCATCACCGTCGGCGGCCTCCTCGCCCGCGACGTGGCCGGCACCGAGACCGCAGCCGGTCTCGGCCAGACGGCCGGCGTGCTCGGGGCCGCGGTCGTCGCCGTGCCACTGGCGCGGATCAGCGACCGCGCCGGCCGGCGGGCGGGCCTGGCCGCCGGGTATGCGGTCGCCGTCCTCGGCGCCCTCGTGACGGTGGTCGCCGCGGTCGTCTCCTCGCTGCCGCTGCTGCTCGTTGGCCTGTTCGCCTTCGGCGCCGCCACCGCCTGCGGGCTGCAGGCGCGCTACGCCGCGGCCGACCTCGCCGTCCCGGAGCGCCGGGGGCGGGCGTTGTCCCTGGTGGTGTGGGCGACCACGGTCGGCTCGGTGGTCGGCCCCAACCTCGCCGGCCCCGGTGAGCAGCTCGGCGACCTGCTGGGGCTGCCGCCACTGACCGGCGCCTTCGCCGTCTCGGTGGCCGTGTTCGCCGTCGTCGCGCTGGGTCTGCTCGCCCTGCTGCGCCCCGACCCGCTGCTCCTGGCGCGGCAGCTGCGGGGCGCCGGGGCGAACCCCGGCCGGCCACGTCGGGCCACCACGGACGCCGTCCGGGCGGTGTGGGCCGATCCTCGCGGTCGGCTCGGCCTCACCGCGGTCGTGGTCTCCCACGCGGTGATGGTCGGCGTGATGGTCATGACGCCGGTGCACATGGGCCATGCCGGGGGCACCACGCTGCGCGTCATCGGCCTGGTCATCAGCGTGCACGTCGCCGGCATGTACCTGTTCTCCCCGCTGGTCGGGCTGCTGGCCGACCGGGCCGGGCGCCGCGCGACCGTCGCCGTGGGGGCGGTCCTGCTGCTGGCGGCGGCCGGGCTGGCGGGGACGGCGCCGTCCGGGGCGGCGCTGCAGCTGGGCGCCGGGCTGCTGCTGCTCGGGCTGGGGTGGTCCTGCGGGCTCATCGCCGGGTCCACCCTGGTCACCGAGTCGGTCGGCGAGGGGCGGCGACCCGCCGCGCAGGGCGGCACCGACCTGCTGATGGGCCTGGGGGCCGCGCTGGCCGGGGTCGCCGGCGGGCCGCTGCTGGCCCTGGGTGGCTACGGCCTGGTCGCGACGGTCTCGGCCGCGCTCGTGGTCCCGCTGGTGGTGGTGTGGGCGCGCACCGGGGAGCGCGGGGGAGCGGTGCCGGCTCAGCGGCCCCGGTAGTTGCGCCAGAGCAGGACCAGCGAGGCCAGGAGGGCCAGCGCGATCCCGATCTCGAGGACGAGGTCCAGGGTGGCCGAGCCGGTGCCGATCACCGCTCCAGCGTAGGAGGCCGGAGGCCCCGGCCGTCCTGCGCGCGTGCGCGCTAGCGTCGTGGTCGTGCGACTGCAGGAGTTCTGGTCCCGGCTCCGCGAGCAGTTCGGCTCCATGCGCGCCGAGAGCGTCGCCCGCGACCACGTCTTCTCCTCCCTCGGTGGTCGCAGCGCCATCGAGGCGATCGAGGCCGGGCTGCCGGTGCGGCGCGTCTGGCTGGCGATCTGCGAGGAGTTCGACGTGCCGCGCAAGGAGCGTTGACCCGGGGGAGCGGCGTGTCACGCTGGCAGTCGAACACACGTTCGGTCTAGATTGGGTGCCGCAGTCCACAGGCCGGGCGTTCCTCCACAGGTCGGCCGGATCCCCCGGAAGTGTCGGACCCCCGCTCTAGCGTCGACACCGACCCGCTCGAACACACGGCATCGCGACTTCCCGAAGGTGAGCACCATGGCAACGCTCGACCGCGACAAGGCCCTCGACATGGCCCTCGCCCAGATCGACAAGCAGTTCGGCAAGGGCTCGGTCATGCGGCTGGGCGACAACGCCGCACAGGCGATCAAGGTCATCCCGACCGGCTCGATCGCCCTCGACATCGCCCTCGGCATCGGCGGACTGCCGCGCGGCCGCGTCATCGAGGTGTACGGCCCCGAGGCCTCCGGCAAGACGACGGTCGCCCTGCACGCGGTGGCCAACGCCCAGGCCGCCGGCGGCATCGCGGCGTTCATCGACGCCGAGCACGCGCTCGACCCCGAGTACGCCCGCGCGATCGGCGTCGACACCGACGCGCTGCTGGTCAGCCAGCCCGACACCGGTGAGCAGGCGCTGGAGATCGCCGACATGCTCATCCGCTCCGGCGCGCTCGACGTCATCGTCATCGACTCGGTCGCCGCGCTGGTGCCCCGCGCCGAGATCGAGGGCGAGATGGGTGACAGCCACGTCGGTCTGCAGGCCCGGCTGATGAGCCAGGCGCTGCGCAAGATCACCGGTGCGCTGAACAACTCCGGCACCACCGCGATCTTCATCAACCAGCTGCGCGAGAAGGTCGGCGTCGTCTACGGCTCGCCGGAGGTCACCACCGGTGGTCGCGCGCTGAAGTTCTACTCGTCGGTCCGCCTCGACGTCCGGCGCATCGAGACCCTCAAGCAGGGCACCGAGGCGGTCGGCAGCCGGGTCCGGGTGAAGGTCGTCAAGAACAAGGTCGCCGCGCCGTTCAAGCAGGCCGAGCTCGACCTGCTGTGGGGTCAGGGCTTCAGCCGCGAGGGCGGTCTGATCGACGCCGGCGTCGAGCAGGGCTTCATCCGCAAGTCCGGCGCCTGGTACACGTACGAGGGCGACCAGCTCGGTCAGGGCAAGGAGAACGTCCGCACCTTCCTGCGGGACAACCCCGACCTCGCCGACGAGATCGAGAAGAAGGTCAAGGAGAAGCTGGGCATCGGTCCGAAGGTGGATGAGCCCGCGACGGCCGACCAGCCCGACTTCTGACGGTGGGCGGCTCGCCCGACGCCCGGGAGCGCTCGGCTCCCACGCGTCGACGCGGGCGGCGCTCCGGCTCGTCCCCTGACCCGGACGGTCCGGACGCCGCACCTCCGGCCGGCGGCCCGCACCCCCAGGACGACCCGGGCGACCCCGAGCAGGTCGCCCGCTCGATCTGCCTGCGGGCGCTGACCGGTGCACCCAAGACCCGTCAGCAGCTGGCCGACCTGCTGGCCAAGCGCGGGATCCCCGACGACATCGCAGAGGTCGTCCTCGACCGGTTCGGCGAGGTCGGGTTGATCGACGACGCCGCCTTCGCCCGGGCCTGGGTGACCTCCCGCCAGGCCGGACGCGGCCTGGCGCGGCGTGCGCTCAAGGCGGAACTGCGCGCCAAGGGCGTTGACGGCGAGGTCGCCGAGGAGGCGGTCGCGCTCGTCGACGACCAGGACGAGTGGGACGCGGCTCGACGGCTGGTCCAGCGCCGGCTACCCGGCCTGCGGCGGGTCGACCGGGTCACCGCCGAGCGGCGGCTGGTGGGGATGCTCGCTCGCAAGGGCTACGGCTCCGGCCTGGCCGGGTGGGTGGTCCGCGAAGCCCTCGACGAGGACCGGTCCGATGAGGACGCCGGGCAGCCCGGCGTGCACCAGGAGCACGGCCTGGACGCCTGGCTGCCCTGACCGGCCACCCGGTTCCGGGCCGTGGCGGCCGACTGACCGGTGAAGGACGACAGCGGCGACCGACCGGCGTGCCGGCGGTGGCCACGGGCGTCACATCGGTGAGTGCCGACCGGTCGTCGGCTCAGGTCGGGTCGGGGTCCCGGCTGCCCTGCCGGCCGCCCTCGCTGAGGCCGAGGTCGCTGACGCCGGCGTAGGGCTCGTGCCGCCGCCCGACGTGCTTCTCCCGCTCGAGACGGTCGATCAGGTGCGGGTAGTGCGCCTCGAACGCCGGCCGCTCGGAGCGGATCTTCGGGATCTCGGTGAAGTTGTGCCGCGGTGGCGGGGACGACGTCGCCCACTCCAGCGAGTTGCCGTGGCCCCAGGGGTCGTCCCGCAGCGCCAGAGGCCCGTAGCGCCACGAGTGCACGACGTTGTAGAGGAACGGGATCAGCGACGCGCCGAGGATGAAGGAGAAGATCGTCGAGACGGTGTTCAGCGTGGTGAACTCGTCGGTGGGCAGGTAGTTGACGTAGCGCCGGGGGAAGCCCTCGCCGCCGAGCCAGTGCTGCACCAGGAACGTGCCGTGGAAGCCGATGAAGGTCATCCAGAACTGCAGTTTCCCGAGGCGCTCGTCCATCATCCGGCCGCACATCTTCGGGAACCAGAAGTACATCCCCGCGTAGGCGGCGAACACGACGGTCCCGAAGACCACGTAGTGGAAGTGGGCCACGACGAAGTAGCTGTCGTTCAGGTGCCAGTCCAGCGGCGGGCTGGCCAGCAGGACGCCGGTCAGACCGCCCAGGAGGAAGGTGACCAGGAAGCCGATCGAGAACAACATCGGCGTCTCGAAGGTCAGCTGGCCGCGCCACATGGTGCCGATCCAGTTGAAGAACTTGATGCCGGTCGGCACGGCGATCAGGTAGGTCAGGAACGCGAAGAACGGCAGCAGTACCGCACCAGTCGCGTACATGTGGTGCGCCCACACGGTCACCGACAGGGCGCCGATGGCGATGGTCGCGAAAACCATGCCCTTGTAGCCGAACAGCGGCTTGCGGCTGAACACCGGGATGACCTCGGTGATGATGCCGAAGAAGGGCAGCGCGATGATGTAGACCTCGGGGTGCCCGAAGAACCAGAACAGGTGCTGCCACAGCATCGGCCCACCGTTCTCCTCCGAGTACACCAGCGCGCCCACCTGCCGGTCGGCCAGGAGGCCGAACAGGGCGGCGGTGAGGATCGGGAAGGCGAAGAGCACCAGCAGGCTGGTGATCAGCGTGTTCCAGGTGAAGATCGGCATCCGGAACAGCGTCATGCCCGGCGCCCGGAGGCAGACGATCGTGGTGGCGAAGTTGACCGCACCGAGGATCGTGCCCAGACCGCTGACCGCCAGGCCGGCGATCCACAGATCCGGTCCGGCACCGGGGCTGTTGGTGACGTTGGACAGCGGCGTGTAGGCGTACCAGCCGAAGTCGGCAGGGCCGCCCGGCGTGAGGAACCCACCCATCGCGAGCATCGAGCCGAAGAGGAACAGCCAGTAGGAGAAGGCGTTCAGGCGCGGGAAGGCGACGTCGGGTGCGCCGATCTGCAGCGGCATGATCAGGTTGCCGAACGCGAAAAACAGCGGCGTCGCGAAGAACAGCAGCATCGCCGTGCCGTGCATGGTGACCAGCTGGTTGTACTGCTCCGGTGACAGGTACTGCAGTCCGGGGCGGGCCAGCTCCCCGCGCATCAGCATCGCCATCAGCCCGGCGACGGCGAACCAGACGAAGGAGGTGGCCAGGTACATCAGGCCGATGGTCTTGTGGTCGGTGGTCCGCAGCAGGTTCGACAGCCGCGAGCCCCGCTCAGGTGCCGGCGTCGTGCTCGATCGCGTGAGGATGGGCTGCGGGGCCAGAGCGGTCATGCGGCGACTCCCAGGGGCGACCGCGCTCCTCCGGCTCGGAGCTGGTCTCCATGGTGACCCAACAACGCAGGTCAGGGAAGCCGGAACGCTCCCTCGCCGGGGGGCGGGCGCCTGGTCACTCCGCGCGGCGCGCGGCGGACGACCAGGCGGTCACGTCGACGGCGACGCCCTCCGCTGCGTCGTCGTCAGGCACCAGGCAGCTCCCCCCACGGCCGAGCTCGGAAGCCAGCCACGCACGAATCTGAAGGTCGAAGGCCCGCTCCGGTGCGGCGGCCGCGGAGCTCACCGGCCCGAGGAAGGTCAGGTCGGTCTCCGTGCCACCGGCGAAGCGCAGCACCACCCGGCACCGCGAGCGGCGGTGCCGGGCCGGCGGCACGACCTCCCGCACGACGGCGGTGTCAGCGCGGGCGGCAGCGGCCAGTGCGGAGGCGGAGGCGCGCAGCCGCGACACGAACTCCTGGGCGGGGTCCAGCGGTGCCGCCGGGCGGCGCACCGGCGCCGGGAGCGGGGGCACGGCGGGGCGAAGGGCGGTGTCCACGTCGCAGTTCTCGGCAGTCCGGCCGCCGGGCGGGACCGCCGGGCAGGACACAGCCGTCCCGTCCGGCGGCCGGTGTCACCGGACTGCCGGGACGACGCCGCCGCCACCGCCCATCTGCACGTCGGCGGGCAACTCGGTCGGCGTCGTGGCCGCCGTCTTCTCGTTGCCACGGGTGCGCCGCTCGACGTACCGCGCCAGCCACGACAGCACCAGGTTGATCGCGATGTAGATGACCGCGGCGGCGACGTAGAGCTGGAACGTGTACTGGTTGCCGAACTGCAGCGTGAAGAACTCCACCAGGCCACGCGCTCCGCGCAGGAGCTCGGGGAAACTGATGATGAAGCCCAGCGAGGTGTCCTTGAGCAGGACGACGAGCTGGGCGATGAGCACCGGCAGCATGCGTCGGACCGCCTGCGGGAGCAGCACCAGCGTCATGACCTGCGTCTTCCGCATGCCGAGCCCGTAGGCGGCCTCGCGCTGGCCGCGGTCCACCGACAGGATCCCGGCGCGGAAGATCTCGGCGAGCACCGCGGCGTTGTAGAGGACCAGGCCGCCCACGAGGGCCCAGAACGCGCTGAGCCGGATCCCGAACTTCGGGAGCAGGAAGTAGAGCGCGAAGATCAGGACCAGCAGCGGCACCGCGCGGAAGAACTCGATCGACGTGGTGACGACCACGCGGACCCAGCGGTGCTCCGAGAGCCGGCCGACCGCGAGCAGGAGACCCAGCAGAGTGGCGAGCACCATGCCGACGATCGCGACCTGGAGCGTGCGCAGCAGGGCCTGGCCGAGTGCCTGGGGCACCTGGCTGGCCGGATCGAACAGGACGGCCCAGCGCTGCGCCTCCAGCTGTCCGTTGCCGGCCAGGCGGACGAGCACGAGGGCGACGATCGCGAGGACGACGAGGACGCCGACCGCCGTGCCGATGCGGATGCGTCGGCGGGCCTTGGGTCCGGGTAGGTCGAAGAGGACGGGTGTCGTCATCGGACGATCGCCACCCGGTGCTCGATCCGGTTGACCGCCAGGGCCGACGGGACGGTGATCACCATGTACCCCACGACCACGCCGACGAGCACGAGCGTCAGGTCACCGGCGTCGGCGTTGACCAACCGGGGCAGCAGCGAGCTCAGGTCGCTCACCGAGAAGCCTGCTGCGATGGAGGTGTTCTTCACCATCGCGATCAGCACGTTGCCCAAGGGTGGGACCACGGTCCGGAACGCCTGGGGGAGGACCACCTCGCGGAGGGACTGCCCGAAGGTCAACCCGAGCGCCCGCGCGGCCTCGGCCTGGCCGCCCGACACCGCGTTGACTCCTGAGCGCACCGCCTCGCACACGAACGCGGCGGTGTAGAGGCCGACCGACAGGACGGCCCCCGGGAAGAAGCCGATGACGAAGTCGATCTGCGGCAGCCCGAAGATGATGAAGAAGAAGACCACCGTGAGCGGCGTGTTGCGGAAGGTCTCGACGTAGAAGGTGGCCAGGCCGCGCAGCGGGGGGATGGGGCTGACGCGCATCGCGGCGAGGAGGGTGCCGAGCACCAGCGCCAGCAGGCCGGCCAGCAGCGACAGACCGAGGGTGGTCAGGAACGCATCGAGGAACAGGTCGGCGTTCTCGCGTACGAAGTCCACGGCGCCTCCTCTCCGGGTCGGGACGGCGAAGCGCCGCCGGGCGGGAGGTCCCGCCCGGCGGCGTCAGGGGATCCGCTCGGTCAGTACCGGTCGATCGTCGGGGGCTCGGGAGCCGGCTCGCCGGTGATCGCGCCCGCGGTCCGGTCCCAGGCCGCGGCCCAGCTGCCGTCCTCGAAGGCCTGCTCGAGGGTGTCGTTGATGAAGCCGCGGAACTCGTCGTCGCCCTTCGTCAGCCCGATGCCGTACGGCTCCTGGGTGAAGGGGTTGCCCACCAGCTCGAAGGCACCCTGACCGCCCTGCACGAGGCCGGTGAGGATGACGTTGTCGGTGGTCACCGCGTCGACCTGGCCGTTGCGCAGCGCGTCGGCGCACTTGGAGTACACGTCGAACAGCGTCAGCTGGGCCTCGGGGTAGTTGTCCCGGATGTTCTGCGCCGGCGTCGAGCCCTCCACCGAGCAGACCCGCTTGCCGGCGAGGTCGTCCGGGCCCTCGATGGCCAGCGGGTTGCCCGTGGCGACCATGATGTCCTGGCCGGCCTCGTAGTAGGGCCCGGCGAAGTCGATGAGCTGCTTGCGGGCGTCGTTGATGGTGTAGGTGGCCACGACGATGTCGACGTCGCCGTTCTGGATGAAGGACTCCCGGTTGGCCGACACCGTCTCCTTCCACTCGATCTCCTCGGGGGCGATGCCCAGCTCACCGGCGACGATCTTGGCGACCTCGACGTCGAAGCCCTCGGGCACGCCCTGCGGGTTGGCCAGACCGAAGCCGGGCTGGTCGAACTTGGTGCCGACGGTGATCGTCCCGGCCTCGGCGAGCTCGGCCATCGTGCTCCCGGCCGGGAACTCGACGTCCTGCGCGACCTCGGGGGCGTTCGCGGTGGCCTCCGCGGCCTGCTGGCCGGCCTCGCTGGAACAGCCGGCGAGCACGAGGCCCAGGGCCCCGAAGGTGGCGGCGTAGCGGGTGATGCGCATGTGCGTTCCTCTCTACCGGGCTCAGTGGGTGAGGATCTTCGCGAGGAAGTCCTTGGCCCGGTCCGACTGCGGGTTGGTGAAGAAGGTCTCGGGGTCGGCGGACTCGACGATCCGGCCGCCGTCCATGAACACGACCCGGTTGGCCGCCCGGCGGGCGAAGCCCATCTCGTGGGTGACGACGACCATCGTCATGCCGTCGCGGGCCAGCGCGGTCATCACGTCGAGGACCTCGTTGATCATCTCGGGGTCCAGCGCGGAGGTCGGCTCGTCGAACAGCATGACCTTGGGGTCCATCGCCAGCGCGCGGGCGATGGCGACGCGCTGCTGCTGACCGCCGGAGAGCTGCGCCGGGTACTTGTTCGCCTGCGCACCGACCCCGACGCGGTCCAGCAGCTCGCGGGCGCGCCGCTCGGCCTCGCCCTTGCTCTGCTTGCGCACCTTGACCGGGCCGAGGGTGACGTTCTCCAGCACGGTCTTGTGGGCGAAGAGGTTGAAGCTCTGGAACACCATGCCGACGTCGGCGCGCAGCCGGGCCAGCTCCTTGCCCTCCTCGGGCAGCCGCTGACCGTCGATGGCGATCTCGCCGGAGTCGATGGGCTCGAGCCGGTTGATCGTCCGGCACAGCGTCGACTTCCCGGAGCCGGACGGGCCGATGACCACGACAACCTCGCCGCGGTCGATCGACAGGTCGATGTCCTGCAGGACGTGCAGTTCGCCGAACCACTTGTCGACCCCGGACAGGCGGACGAGAGGCTCTCCGGCAGTACGGCTGGTCACCCGGCAGACCCTAAGGGCGGCTGAGGACGCCGGACGGAACCGACGATCACGAAGCCGTAACGAAGCCGCTGGTCACGGAGCCCGGCGAGGGGATGCGTCACCCGCCGTACCCTCGATCCGTCATGACGAGCGATCTCGACCGCAGCGCCCAGCCCGCCCCTGCGCGGACCTACCGGGTCCGCACCTACGGCTGCCAGATGAACGTGCACGACTCCGAGCGGCTCTCCGGCCTCCTGGAGTCCGCCGGCTACAGCGCCGCCTCCGAGGGGGAGGACGCCGACGTCGTCGTCCTCAACACCTGCGCGGTGCGGGAGAACGCCGACAACCGGCTCTACGGCAACCTCGGCCACCTCCGCCCGGTCAAGGACGCCCGCCCCGGTATGCAGATCGCCGTCGGCGGGTGCCTGGCGCAGAAGGACCGCGGCGAGATCGTGCGCCGCGCGCCGTGGGTCGACGTCGTCTTCGGCACCCACAACGTCGGCTCGCTGCCGGCGCTGCTGGAACGGGCGCGGCACAACGCCGAGGCGCAGGTGGAGATCGCCGAGGCGCTCGAGGTCTTCCCGTCGACGTTGCCGGCCAAGCGGGACTCCGCCTACTCCGGCTGGGTGTCGATCAGCGTCGGGTGCAACAACACCTGCACGTTCTGCATCGTCCCGGCGCTGCGCGGCAGGGAGATGGACCGCCGCCCCGGCGAGATCCTGGCCGAGCTGCAGGCCCTGGTGGAGCAGGGCGTGCTCGAGGTGACCCTGCTCGGGCAGAACGTCAACGCCTACGGCGTCGAGTTCGGTCAGCAGGGGGCCTTCGCCGACCTGCTGCGCGCGGCGGGGCGGATCGAGGGCCTGGAGCGCATCCGCTTCACCAGCCCGCACCCGCGGGAGTTCACCGACGACGTCATCGCCGCGATGGCCGAGACGCCGGCGGTCTGCCACCAGCTGCACATGCCGCTGCAGTCGGGGTCCGACGACGTCCTGCGCCGGATGCGCCGCGCCTACCGGCAGGAGCGCTACCTCGGCATCCTCGACCGGGTGCGGGCCGCGATGCCCGACGCAGCGATCACCACGGACATCATCGTGGGCTTCCCCGGCGAGACCGAGGCCGACTTCGAGCAGACCCTCGAGGTGGTGCGCCAGGCCCGGTTCGCCAGCGCGTTCACCTTCCAGTACTCGAAGCGCCCGGGCACGCCCGCCGCCGAGATGGAGGGGCAGCTGCCCAAGGAGGTGGTGCAGGAGCGCTACCTCCGGCTGACCGCCCTGCAGGACGAGATCAGCTGGGCCGAGAACCGAGCGCAGGTCGGGCGGGCCGTCGAGCTGCTGGTCGCCGCGGGGGAGGGCAGCAAGGACGCCCGCACCGGGCGGCTGTCGGGCCGCGCCCGCGACGGCCGGCTGGTGCACTTCACGGCGACGGACGGCGGTGCCGACGGGGAGGTGCGCCCCGGTGACGTGGTCGAGACCGTGGTGACCCAGGCCGCGCCGCACCACCTGGTCGCCGACGGGCCGCTGCGGTCGCACCGGCGCACCCGTGCCGGGGACGCGCACGAGGCCGGCACCCGCCCGACCACCCCGGGCGTGCTGCTCGGGATGCCGCAGGTCGGCGCCCCGGCTCCGCTGGCCCCGGCCGGGGGCTGCTGAAGCGGACTCCCTTCCCCCCACCCCTCGCATGCTCGGCGCGGTGCCCTGAAGGGGCCGGGGTGCACGAGGGGCCCCGCCCGGCTGGACGGGGCCCCTCGTACACCCGCTCAGCGGCGGGAGGCCGACTTCTCCGCCTCGGCCAGCCACTCCCGGCGGGTGGCCAGGTTCGCCCGGGCCTCCTCGATCCGGCGGGTGTCGCCGGCGGCCTCGGCCTTGGCCAGCTGCTCCTCGGCCTTGGTGACCGCCTGCCGCATCGAGGTGACCATCGGGTTCTCCGGAGCCGCCCGCGGGCGGGAGGGGTCGACGGCGCCGCGGATGCGCTGCTCGACGGCCTGCATCCGGTCCTCCAGCTGGCGCATCGCGCCGCGCGGCACGTGGCCGATGGCGTCGTAGCGCTCCTGCAGCTTGCGCAGCACGTTCTGCGCCGTGCGCAGGTCGTTGGACGGGTCGAGCTTCTCGGCCTCGGCGAGGATCTCCTCCTTGGCCTGCTGGTTGGCCAGCTGCTCGGCGTTGCGGGCCTTGTCCGACTCGGCCCGGGCGGTGAAGAAGACGTCCTGTGCGGCGCGGAACTGCTTCCACAGGTCGTCGTCGCCGTCGCGGCCGGTGCGCGGGACGGCCTTCCAGCGGTCCATGAGGCTGCGCATCGCGGCGGAGGTGGGCCCCCAGTCGGTGGACGTGGACAGCCGCTGCGCCTCGGCGATCAGCTCCTGCTTGGCCGCGCGGGCCTCACCGCGCTGGGCGTCGAGGGCGGCGAAGTGCGCGCCGCGGCGGCGGCCGAAGGCGTCGCGCGCGGCGGCGAAGCGGCTCCACAGCGCCTCGTCGGTCTTGCGGTCGATGCCGCGGATGGTCTTCCACTCCTCGACGATGGCCTTGAGCCGGTCCCCGGCGGCCTTCCACGAGGTCGACTCCGCGGCGATCTGCTCGGCCTCGGCGGCCAGCGCCTCCTTGCGGGCGATCTGAGCCGCTCGGGCAGCCGCCTTCTCGGCGCGCGACTCGGCGGCGGCCTCGTCCGCGGTGCCGACCATCGCACGGGCACGCGCGGCCAGGGAGTCGAGGTCGCCCACGGCGGTGGCGGCGGGGATCGACTCGGCCAGCGCCTGGGCCTTGGCCTTGATCTCGCCGGGGTTGCCGGTGTGCGCCCGGAGCCGCGCCTCGAGCAGCGACACCTCCGTGGCGAGGTCGTCGTAGCGCCGGGCGTAGTGGGCCAGCCCCGCCGCCGGGTCGCCCGCCTGCCACGAGCCGACGGCGCGCTCGCCCTCGGCCGTGCGGACGTAGACCGTCCCGTCCTCGTCCACGCGGCCCCACCGGGCGGGGTCGGACGCCGGGGTGGCGTCTGCGGGCGGGTGGGGGACGGCGGGCTGCGCTGCGGGGGCCTCCGGCGCGGTGGACCCTGCGGTCGGGTCGGCTACCGCGGCGTCGTCGGGGGTGGGCGCGGCCGGCGTCCCCGCCTCGGGGGCGACCGCCTCGGATCCGGCCGTCGGCGGCTCGGGCAGCTGCTGCTCGGGGGTTCCGGCGTTCTCCGTGCTCGACACGTCCCGGAGTGTCCCACGACGCATCCGGGACACTGCTGCGGTGAGCTCGGTCCCGGCCGCCGTCGCCTTCTGCCCCTGCCCGCCGCTGCTGGTGCCGGCGGTGGCCGGGCGGGCCGCGCAGGACACCGCCGCCCTGCGCACGGCCTGCGCGACCGCGGTGGACGCGGTGCTGGCCCCCCGCCCGGAGGTCGTCGTGGTTGTCGGCGGTGAGGAGGACTGCGGGCGGTTCGGGGAGGGCGACGGCGGGGACCTGCGCGGCTTCGGTGTCGACCTCGACGTCCCCTTCGCCGGCCGGGCCCGTCCCGGCGGGCGCCGCACGCCACTGGCCCACACGATCGGCGCCTGGTTGCTCGACGAGGCCGGGTACGGCGGCGTCCGCCTCGGGGTCGGTCCCGAGGACCTCGCCGCCGCGCTGGCCGGCCTGCCCGGGCCGGTCGCCGTCCTGGCGATGGGGGACGGCTCGGCGCGGCGCTCGCTCAAGGCTCCCGGCCACCTCGACGCGGCGGCGCAGCCGCACGACGAGGCCGTCGCCGCCGCGCTGGCCGCCGGGGACCCGGGTGCCCTCGCGGCGCTCGACCCCGCGGAGGGCGCCCGGCTGCTGGCTGCAGGCGTGCCCACCTGGCGCGCGGTCGGCGCCGTGCTGACCGGCCGGGAGGTCAGCGGCCGGCTGCACGCGCACGAGGCACCCTTCGGCGTCGGCTACCTGGTGGCCGACTGGCGCCTGCGATGACCTCCCAGCCGCCCGTGGTCGCGCTCGTGGGCCCCACCGCCACGGGCAAGACCGCGCTCGGCGTCGCCCTGGCGCACCGGCTGGGCGGCGAGGTGGTCAACGCCGACTCGATGCAGCTCTACCGCGGCATGGACATCGGCACCGCCAAGCCCGACGCCGCCGAGCGGGGCGGCGTGCCGCACCACCTGCTCGACCTGTGGCACGTCCGGCAGGCGGCATCGGTGGCCGAGTACCGGCGGCTGGCGCGCGCCGAGGTGGACCGGCTGCGGGCGGCCGGGGTGGTGCCGCTGCTGGTCGGCGGCTCCGGGCTCTACGTGCGCGCCGTCCTCGACGAGCTGGAGTTCCCGGGTACCGACCCCGCGGTACGGGCCCGGCTGGAGACCGAGCTGGCCGAGGCCGGCCCGGCCGCGCTGCACGCCCGCCTCGCCGCGGTGGACCCGGACGCCGCCGCGGCGGTGCTGCCCAGCAACGGACGGCGGATCGTGCGGGCGCTGGAGGTCGTCGAGATCACCGGCGGGCCGTTCCGCGCGACGCTGCCCGAGCCGCGGCCGCACTACCCGGCAGTCGTCGTCGGCCTGGACCGCGGACCGGCCGAGCTCGACGAGCGGGTCGCCCTGCGGGTGGACCGGATGTGGGCGGCGGGGTTCGTCGACGAGGTGGCGGCGCTGGCCGCCGACGGGCTGCGCGAGGGGGCGACGGCGTCCCGCGCCCTCGGCTACGCACAGGTGCTGGCCCAGCTCGACGGCACGCTCGCACCCGACGAGGCACGGGAGCGCACGGTCAGCGCCACCCGCCGCTTCGTGCGCCGGCAGCGCTCCTGGTTCCGTCGCGACCCGGCGACCACCTGGCTCGACGCCGCCCGGCCCGACCTGGTGGAGGCGGCGCTGGGGCTGATCACCGCTCGTACCCTGGACGGGTGAGCGGCTTCGCGAGCTCACCCATGGATCCAGCAGTGCCACGGACGTGGCCGACGAGCGCCAGCGAGGAGGGCTCGTGAGAGCGCACCGGGTGCTGATCGGCCACGGCACGGAGAACGACTTCGTCGTCCTGCCCGACCCCGACGGCACCGGCTGGCCGGAGAGCCGGCTGGACGCCCGGATGGTCCGGCGGCTGTGCGAGCGCCGCGCCGGTCTCGGTGGGGACGGCGTGCTGCGCGTCGTCCGCAGCGAGCACGTGCCCGACGCCCCCGCCGTCCTCGGGGAGGCGCTCGGCCGGTGCGAGTGGTTCATGGACCACCGCAACGCCGACGGCTCGACCGCCGAGATGTGCGGCAACGGGATCCGGCTGTTCCTCCACGTGCTGGTCACCGAGGGCCTGGTCGCCCGGGACGCCTGCGCCGACGGCATCTGGGTCGGCACCCGGGGCGGGCCCCGGCGCGTGGGCGCTGCGGCCGACGGCGGCTACTGGGTGGACATGGGTCCGGCCCGGCCGTTCGGCGCCGGCACCGCCGAGCTCGGGGGTGCGGCGTTCCCCGGGCGCGCGGTCTCGATGGGCAACCCGCACCTGGCCTGCCTCACCGACGTCGACGTCGACACCCTCGACCTCACGACGGCGCCCACGGTCGACGCGGGGCTGTTCCCGGACGGCGTGAACGTCGAGTTCGTCAACGTCGTCGAGGAGGGGCGGCACGTGCGGCTGCGGGTGTCCGAGCGCGGGGTGGGGGAGACCCGCTCGTGCGGCACGGGCGCCTGCGCTGCGGCCTGGGCGGCGCTGGAGGCCGCCGGCGCGGCGACGGGCACGGTCACCGTCGACGTCCCCGGCGGCCGGCTGGGTGTGACCGTCGACGAGCGGACGACGGTGCTGTCCGGTCCCGCGGTCGTGGTGGCGGCCGGCGAGCTCACCCCGGAGTGGCTCCGGGCCAGGTGACGTCCCGGAACGGCCCCGGGAACGTGCTGGAACGGCCCTCCTGCAGGGTCCCGCCGCGAGCCTGCGAATGGCGGGCGGCAGGAGGGCCCACTTTCAGGTTCAGTCCCGGGTGTTCTCCGTCTCCTGCGGGGACTCCGGCACCATCGACTGGCCGGCGATGCCGGGGCTGCCCTCGGGCTCACCGCGGCCGCTGTCCTGGTCCGGTCCGCCGCTCGTGCTGCCCAGGCCGCCGGACAGCGGGTTGCGCGGCGGGTTGAGGCCCTTGGGATCCCGGCCCGGGTCGTCGAGCTCCTCGTTCGTCCCTGCGGCGCTGCTGCCCGTCTCGCTCATCTCGCGCCTCCTCGTGTGGTCGGTCGTCGCCCTCCGCTCTACCCGGTCGCGACCCGGCCACGCGTACCGGGATGGTCCGCCGCGGCCGCGGTGTTGTACCAGCCGATGACACGAGCGCAGGAGACAACTCGGATGCCCCAGGTGCTGGGGTCTGCCACGCTGGAGACGATGACGACCGCACAGAACCGCGCAGTGCTCGCCGACGCCGAGGAACGCGCCCTGCGGGCCGCGCCGACGCCCGCCGAGGAGGCACCCCGCCCCGACGACGGGGGGGACGAGCCGGACGACACGACCGGCTCCTACGCGCTCGAGGCCCGCGGTGCGCTGCGCCGCGTCGCCGGCCTGTCCACCGAGCTCGCCGACGTCACCGAGGTCGAGTACCGCCAGCTGCGCCTCGAGCGCGTCGTGCTGGTCGGCGTCTGGACCGAGGGCACCCAGGTCGACGCGGACCGCTCGCTGGGCGAGCTGGCCGCGCTGGCCGAGACCGCCGGCTCGCAGGTCCTGGAGGCGGTGAGCCAGCGGCGCGACAAGCCCGACGCCGGCACCTACGTCGGGTCGGGCAAGGCCGCCGAGATCCGCGACATCGTCGCCGCGGCCGGCGCCGACACCGTGATCTGCGACGGCGAGCTGACGCCGGGCCAGCTCAACGCGCTGGAGAAGATCCTCAAGGTCAAGGTGGTCGACCGGACCGCGCTGATCCTCGACATCTTCGCCCAGCACGCCTCCAGCCGGGAGGGCAAGGCGCAGGTCGAGCTGGCGCAGATGCAGTACATGCTGCCGCGGCTGCGCGGCTGGGGTGAGTCGCTGTCCCGGCAGGCCGGTGGCCGCGTCGCCGGCGGTGGCGGCATCGGTACCCGTGGCCCCGGTGAGACGAAGATCGAGACCGATCGGCGGCGGATCCGCGCGCGGGTGAGCAAGCTGCGCCGGGAGATCGCCGGCATGGCCACCGCCCGGGCTACGCAGCGCTCGTCCCGCGGGCGCAACGCCGTCCCCAGCGTGGCGATCGCCGGGTACACCAACGCCGGCAAGTCGAGCCTGCTCAACCGGCTCACCGGTGCCGGCGTGCTGGTCGAGAACGCGCTGTTCGCGACCCTGGACCCGACGGTGCGCCGGGCGCAGTCCCCGGACGGCCGCGAGTACACGCTCACCGACACCGTCGGCTTCGTGCGACACCTGCCGCACCAGCTGGTCGACGCGTTCCGCTCCACGCTGGAGGAGGTGGCCGCCGCCGACCTGCTGCTGCACGTCGTCGACGGCTCCGACCCCGACCCGCTGGGGCAGATCGAGGCGGTGCGCGTCGTCCTCGGTGAGATCGACGCCGCGGCCGTCCCGGAGCTCATCGTCGTCAACAAGGTGGACGCGATGACCGAAGAGGACGTCCTCACCCTGCGCCGTGCCCTGCCGGGTGCGCTGTGGGTCTCGGCCCGCACGGGTGCAGGCATCGAGCAGCTGCGAGAGATCCTGGCCGCCCGGCTGCCGCACCCCGAGGTCGAGGTCGACGTGCTGGTGCCCTACGACCGCGGCGACCTGGTGGCCCGGGTGCACCGGGACGGCGAGGTGCTGAAGGAGACCCACGAGGCCGGGGGTACCCGGCTCAGCGCTCGGGTGGACGGCGCCCTCGCCGCCGCCCTCGAGGGGTTCGCGGCGCCCGTCAGCTGACACGCTCGCTCGATCGAGCGAGGTCACGATCAGGTCACGGCCCGGTACCGTGGCCGGCGTGACCAGCGGCGCGGTGCGGCGGCGTCCGGGGGCGACCCCGCTCGACGCCGCCGACACCGGCGTCCCCGTCGGCCGCCCGCCGCGGTGGCTCCTGGTGGTCGCCTTCGTGGTCACGGTCGCGGTGACCGTCGACCTGCTCGGCCGGGGCGTGCTCGAGCGGATGGACCTGAGGGTCTCCGAGGTGGTCAGCGCCTGGGACCTCAAGGACTCCGCCGCCTACTGGCCGGTGTGGGCGGTGACCCAACTGGGTGGGCGCGGCTTCATCCTCATCGTCCTGGCCGGGCTCGTCGGCTACCTCGGGTGGCGGTTCCGCACGGTGGTGCCGCTGCTGCGGGTGCTGCTCGCGCTGGTCCTGCTGACCCTCGTCGTCTACTCGTTCAAGTACGGCACGGGCCGGACGGCGCCGGCCTACCCCGGGTCGTTCTTCCACCGGGACGGTGCGTCCTACCCCTCGGGGCACGTCGCCAACGCGGTGCTCATGTGGGGAGTGGCACGCTGGCAGGTGGTCGAGTACCGCCTCGCGGCATGGGCGCAGCAGACGGCCCGGGCGTTGAGCGTCGCCGGCCCGGTGGCCACCGGGGTGGCCATGGTGTCCCTGGACTTCCACTGGGTCACCGACGCCGTGGTCGGGGCGGCCGTCGGCCTCCTGCTGCTGGGCGTGGTTCACCTACTGGACGCGGTCGTGGTGTCACGCTGGGTCGGTGCCCGAGCTGGCCGGTCCTCCGCGTAGCGGGGTCGGAGGGCGACGTCTGACGGCCGGGACCGGTCTCGCGCTGACGCTCGTCCTCGGCTCCGCCCTGCCGGTGTCCGCACAGCCGGCCGACCCGGCAGCACCGGGAACGCGCTGCCAGCTGACCGACCCCCGTCTGCCCGAGGTCTCCGGGCTGGTCGAGGTGGGCGACCGGATGCTGGCGCACAACGACGGCGGCGACTCGCTCGAGGTCTACGTGCTCGACGCGACGTGTGCCGTGGTCACCGTGCACTCCGCGCCGGTGGACCCCTACGACCCGGAGGACCTGGCGCTGGCCGTCGACGGAACGGTGTGGCTCGCGGACACCGGCGACAACAACGGGACCCGGACGACGGTGGCGCTGCTGGCCCTGCACGCCGACAGCAGCAGTTCCGTCTACCGGCTCGCCTACCCCGACGGTCCACGGGACGTCGAGGCACTGCTGCTCGCGCCCGACGGGACGCCCTACCTGGTGACCAAGGAGGTGCTCGGCGCCAGCGCGGTGTACCGGCCGGTGTCGGCCCTCGTGGAGGACGGCACCGTCGGCCTCACCCAGGTCGGCGGCGTGGACTTCGTGCTCACCGGGACGCCGGGTGGCCCGGTCGGTCGCGCTGGACAGCTCATGGTCACCGGCGGCGCGGTCTCGCCCGACGAGCGGTGGATCGCGCTGCGGACCTACACCGACGCCTACGTCTGGTCGCTGACCGGCTCCGACGTGGTGGGTGCGCTGGCGGGGGAGCCGCGCCGGGTCGCGCTGCCCGAGGCGGCCCAGGGCGAGGCGATCAGCTTCACAGGGGACTCCTCGGGCCTCGTCGTGGCGGGGGAGGGCCTGCCCAGCGACGTCACCGTGGTCCCGCTGCCGGCCGAGGCGGCTCCCCCGCCGGGGACGACGTCCGCGGAGGGCACGGTCTCCGGACTGCGCTCGGGCGGGCACGGGCCGCCGCCGGTCGCAGCCGCGGTCGCCGCGGCCGTCGTCGCCGGCCTGATCGTGTGGCTCGGCGGCGTGTTCGTCCGCCGGCGCGACTGAGAGGGCCGGCCGCCCGCGACCGTCGCCGCGCCGGCGGGACCGGGTCAGACCCGGCGAAGCACCGTGACGACGCGGCCGAGCACGGTGGCGTCGTCGCCGGGGATGGGCTCGTACGCGGGGTTGTGCGGCAGCAACCACACGTGCCCGTCACGCCGCTTGTAGGTCTTCACCGTCGCCTCGCCGTCGATCATGGCGGCGACGATCTCGCCGTTCTCCGCGGTCGGCTGCTGCCGCACGACCACCCAGTCGCCGTCGCAGATGGCCGCCTCGACCATCGAGTCACCGGTGACCTTGAGCATGAACAGCGTGCCCTCGCCCACCAGCTCGCGGGGGAGCGGGAAGACGTCCTCGACCGCCTGCTCGGCCAGCACCGGGCCACCGGCGGCGATCCGGCCGACGAGCGGGACGTAGGTGGGGACGGGGGTCTCCTCGGCGCCGGCGGGGGCGACCACCGTGGGCGCTGGGCCGCCCGGGGTGTCGCCGGGCAGGCGCACGTCGAGCGCGCGCGGGCGGTTCGGGTCGCGGCGCAGCCAGCCCTTCTTCTGCAGCACGCTGAGCTGGTGGGCCACCGATGAGGCCGACGACAGTCCGACTGCCTCGCCGATCTCACGCACCGAGGGCGGGTAGCCGCGCCGCTCGATCGAGTCGCGGATCACCTCGAGGACGCGCCGCTGCCGCTGGGTGAGCCCGTCGCCGGCCTCGCCCCGGTCGGGGAAGGTGCGCACCGATGCCGCCTCGGCCGCCTCCGGTGGGGCGGTCCGGCTGCCCGACGCGCGACGCGACGAGCCGCCTCTGCCCCGGACACCGCTGCCCGACGTCCCCCTGGTGCCCGCCACGTCTCCTCCTCGCCGGCCGTGCCGCCACGGCCCCGTCGTCCTGCGCCCGCCCGGGGAGCCGGACGGGCCGGCCCCGGCCCCGCCGACGCCCTCGCGGCGACGGCGGACGGGTGCTGATCGGGACGGTAGCGCCTCGGCGGCGGTAGTTCAAACGTGTGTTCGAAACGAGGTGCGGTGTCGTGTCGACCCCGTCGGCGGGATGCGGTAGACATCGGACATGCGTTCGATCGAACGTGCGTTCGATCGGTGCCCGGGTCGACGGAGGAGGAGTGGTCATGGCGAGCGTGCGGCAGGCCGTGCTTGAGTTCGACGCCGCGGTGCAGGTCCCGTGGCGACCGTTGCTCGTGTCGCCGGACGGCGGCCGCGGAGCCGGAGCCGACCGGGCGGCGCGGACCGCGGTCCCGTCCGGGCGTGCCGCGCGGATGCTGGCCGCGCCGGGCCTGGCCGGGACCGGACTCCGCGTCGCCGGCCACCTGCGGCCGGTCCCCGACCGCCCGGCGGGCCCGGAGTCGCGGGCCGCGGAGCCGGTGGGGCCGCTCCGGGGCGCGGGCCGGGCCCCGGCGCGCCGGGAGCCGAGTGGCCCTCCTACCCCGTCGCGGGCGGTGCCGGCACGCGCGGTGCGCGGCGGCTGCGCCTCTCCGGGACGCGCCGCGTCCCCCCGGCTGCGCCTGACCCGTCGGGGGCGCCGGCTGGTGCTCGCCCTGGTGCTCGGCGGCGCCGTCGCGCTCGGCTCGGTGGTCGCGCCCCTCGGCGGCGGAGGCGACAGCGGGCTGCGGCTGGCCGGCGAGAGGAGTGTCGTCGTGGAGCCGGGCGACACGGTGTGGTCGATCGCGGGAGAGGTCGCCGGCACCGACCATGACGTGCGCACGGTGGTCGACGCCATCGAGGAGCTCAACGACCTCGAGGGCTCGGTCGTGGTCCCCGGTCAGGTTCTGGAGCTGCCCTGACCGGCACGGCCGGGTCGTCCGGTCAGGGCTCGGTCGAGGAGCGACAAGGGGCGGCGCCGATGTTCGTCAACCCCTCGTGCCGAGTCGCTGACGCTCGGTGGCAGGTGATCGATCTACGGTCGGGTCCGTGTCAGCGATCTCAGGCAGCCGGGCCGCCGTCTTCACGCAGCAGTCGCAGAACTGCGAGGTGTTCGTCGACGGCGCCTGGTGGCCGGGCTCGCTGCTGGGGTGGCGTCACGACGGTGAGGGCGCGTGCCGGATGTGGGTGCGGGTGACCGTGGCCGGCGTCGACCGCGAGACCTGGACCGATCTGGCCGAGGTGCGCCTGCCCGAGGCCCGGCCGGCGCCGGCGCTGGGCCCCGACGGCGGCGTCGACCCCTTCGCGGGCCTCGGCGAGAAACTGCTGCCCGGAGCCTCGGCCGCTCCGCTGCTGTCGCTGAGCGAGGCCGCCGCCCGTGAGCAGCGGGTGGCCGGCGTCGTCCCCGGCTCGGCTCCGGCCGCCGGACGCCGTCGCCGCCGTCACGGTGGCGACGTGACCGCCGAGCAGCCCGCCGTCCACGGCCCGTCCGCCGGCCGGCACCGCGCCGGGCGTCACCGGGCGTCCGACGGCGCAGTGCAGCCGGAGGAGACGCGGGACGCGGAGCCGAGTGACGCGGAGCCGAGTGACGCGGAGCCGAGTGACGCGACGGTGCTCATGCCGCGTGCCACCGAGGCCGACTGCCTGACCCGCCCGCTGCGCCTCGGCGACCGCGTGGCCCGTCCTCGGCTCCCGCGACCCGGTGGGGCACTCCGCGCCTGACGCCGGTCGTCCCTGCGCCTCCACATGCGCACCCCGTCCTCCTGCGGAGCGCCGGCCGCTGCCGGCTGCCCGCTACACCCGACCGACGTGTCGCGCGACCGCTGCGGCGCGTTCCCGGCGTGTCGCCGGGACGGCTGTGACGACTGAGCGCGGGTGGTCACGAAGTCGTCTCGACGGACGACGCGCCTTGCGTTCCGGCTTGCAGATCTAGTGGAGGCGGACCTAGGGTTCCCCTACATCTAGTAGTTGCACCGTTGTGAGTCCGTCCACAGGCCGGTCCTCAGGTCCTCCCCACGACGTCCACCGGATGTCCCCAGGGAGGTCCACAGCCGGCCTCCCGGCCCGTCGCTCCGACCGCTCGCGCAGTCGCCGTGGCGTCCGGGCGGACGAGCACCGGAGCGCGTCACGAGGGGAGGGGATCTGCCGTGCGCTGCCCCTTCTGCCACAACCCGGACAGCCGCGTCATCGACTCGCGCGAGGCCGACGAGGGGGCGACCACCCGCCGCCGCCGGTCGTGCCCCGCGTGCGGGCGGCGCTTCACCACGGTGGAGGAGGCCGTCCTCGCCGTCGTCAAGCGCAGCGGCGTGAGCGAGCCGTTCAACCGCAGCAAGGTGGTGGCCGGCGTCCGCCGCGCCTGCCAGGGGCGGCCGGTCGACGAGGACCAGCTGCAGCAGCTCGCCCAGCAGGTCGAGGACGCCATCCGGGCCACGGGCGCGGCGGAGGTGCCCAGCCACGAGGTGGGGCTGGCCATCCTCCGGCCGCTGCGGGAGCTGGACGAGGTCGCCTACCTGCGCTTCGCCAGCGTCTACCGCGCCTTCACCTCGGTCGAGGACTTCGAGAAGGAGATCACCGAGCTGCGGGCCCGGCACATCGCCGCCGGTACCCCGCCACTGCCTGGCATGCAGGACCCGCCGGTCCGCCGGCGGGGTGGGGGGCGCGGCCAGGCCGCCTCCGACGCCAGCCCCGGTCGATGACGCCCGCCGCTGTCGCCAGAACCGTCAGCACCACCCGCTAGACAGAGTGCGGCTCTTCCCCAGCCGCCGCAATGCCCTCGAAACAGGGCCCACAACACAGGGAGAGCTCCGTGACCGAGACCGAGGATCGCTTGTCGGGCCGCACGCGTCGCGCCGCCAAGGCGCCGACCAGGGGAAAGGGCCTGAAGGTCAAGCGCGTCTTCACCACCGCCGGGGTGCACCCGTACGACGAGGTGACCTGGGAGCGTCGTGACGTCGTCATGACCAACTGGCGGGACGGCTCGATCAACTTCGAGCAGCGCGGCGTGGAGTTCCCCGCCGAGTGGAGCATCAACGCCACCAACATCGTCACCACGAAGTACTTCCGCGGCGCCGTCGGCACCCCGCAGCGCGAGACCAGCCTGCGCCAGCTCATCGACCGGGTCGTGCTGACCTACGGGGCGGCCGGCCGCGAGCACGGCTACTTCGCCAGCGAGGGCGACGCGGAGATCTTCGAGCACGAGCTGACCTGGATGCTGCTGCACCAGTACTTCAGCTTCAACAGCCCCGTGTGGTTCAACGTCGGCACGAGCGCTCCGCAGCAGGTCAGCGCCTGCTTCATCCTCGCCGTCGACGACACGATGGACTCGATCCTCAACTGGTACCGGGAGGAGGGGCTGATCTTCAAGGGCGGCTCCGGCGCCGGCCTGAACCTCTCCCGCATCCGCTCCTCCAAGGAGCTGCTCTCCTCCGGCGGCACCGCCTCGGGCCCGGTCAGCTTCATGCGCGGCGCCGACGCCTCCGCCGGCACCATCAAGTCCGGTGGCGCGACCCGCCGCGCGGCCAAGATGGTCGTCCTCGACATCGACCACCCCGACATCGAGGAGTTCATCGAGACCAAGGCGCGCGAGGAGGACAAGATCCGCGCGCTGCGCGATGCCGGGTACGACATGGACCTCGGCGGCAAGGACATCACCAGCGTCCAGTACCAGAACGCCAACAACTCCGTCCGGGTCTCCGACGAGTTCATGCGCGCGGTCGAGGACGGCACGGAGTTCGGGCTGCGCGCCCGCCTCGACGGCACGGTGATCGAGACCGTCGACGCCAAGGACCTGTTCCGCAAGGTGACCCAGGCCGCCTGGGAGTGCGCCGACCCGGGCATCCAGTACGACGACACGATCAACGACTGGCACACCAACCCCGAGACCGGGCGGATCAACGCGTCCAACCCCTGCTCGGAGTACATGAGCCTGGACAACAGCTCGTGCAACCTGGCGTCGCTGAACCTCATGAAGTTCCTCAAGGACGACGGCACGTTCGACACCCGGAACTTCGTGAAGGCCGTCGAGCTGGTCATCACCGCGATGGACATCTCCATCTGCTTCGCCGACTTCCCGACCGAGCCGATCGGTGAGACCACCCGCGCCTACCGGCAGCTGGGCATCGGCTACGCCAACCTGGGTGCGCTGCTCATGGCCACCGGGCACGCGTACGACTCGCGGGGCGGCCAGACCCTGGCCGCGGCGATCACCTCCTTGATGACCGGCACCGCCTACCGCCGCTCGGCGGAGCTGGCCGGCATCGTCGGCGCCTACGAGGGGTTCGCCCGCAACGCCGACGCCCACGCCCGCGTCATGCGCAAGCACGCGGCGGCCAACGACGCCATCCGCCCGGTCGGCGCCGACGACGCCGACGTCCTCAGGGCCGCCACCGCGCAGTGGCAGGAGTGCCTGGAGCTCGGCGCCGACTTCGGCTGGCGCAACGCGCAGGCCTCGGTGCTGGCCCCCACCGGCACGATCGGCTTCATGATGGACTGCGACACGACCGGCATCGAGCCGGACTTCTCGCTGGTCAAGTACAAGAAGCTGGTCGGCGGCGGCTCCATGCAGATCGTCAACCAGACGGTTCCGCGGGCGCTGCGCAGCCTGGGCTACCAGGACGAGCAGATCGAGGCGATCGTCGAGTACATCGCCGAGCACGGCCACGTCGTCGACGCCCCCAGCCTGCGCCCGGAGCACTACGAGGTCTTCGACTGCGCGATGGGTGAGCGGGCCATCTCCCCGATGGGCCACGTCCGGATGATGGCCGCGGTGCAGCCGTTCATCTCCGGTGCCATCAGCAAGACGGTCAACATGCCGGAGACGGCGACCGTCGAGGACGTCGAGAACATCTACTTCCAGGGCTGGAAGCTCGGCCTCAAGGCGCTGGCGATCTACCGCGACAACTGCAAGGTCGGCCAGCCGCTGTCCGACGCCAAGGCCAAGAAGGCCGACACCAAGGTCGAGGCCGCCGCCCCGGCGACCGCGCTGTCGCACCCGGTGCGCCGCCGGCTGCCGAAGAAGCGGCAGAGCATGACGACGTCGTTCAGCGTCGCCGGTGCCGAGGGCTACATGACGGCCGGGATGTACGAGGACGGCAGCCTCGGCGAGGTGTTCCTCAAGCTGGGCAAGCAGGGCTCGACCCTGGCCGGTGTGATGGACGCCTTCTCGATCTCGCTGTCGATCGCGCTGCAGCACGGTGTGCCGCTGGAGACCTACATCCAGAAGTTCACCAACATGCGGTTCGAGCCGGCCGGCATGACCGACGACCCGGACATCCGGATCGCCCAGTCCGTGATGGACTACATCTTCCGTCGCCTCGCGCTGGACCACCTGCCGGTGGAGACCCGCGCCACCCTCGGCATCTTCAGCGCCGAGGAGCGGGCTGCGCAGGTGTCGGGCTACGGCTCCTCCGCATCGACCGCTGCGGTGGTCGAGGAGGAGGAGGTCGACCTCGAGGCGCTGCGCAGCTCGGCCCCGACCGAGGGGCCGGCCAAGCCGGAGCCGAAGGTCGAGAAGCCGGTCACGGAGGCCCACTCCTCGGCCGAGCTGCTCGAGCTGGTCACCGGTACCGCCACCGACGCGCCGCTGTGCATGACCTGCGGCACGAAGATGCGCCCGGCCGGCAGCTGCTACGTCTGCGAGGGCTGCGGCTCCACCAGCGGCTGCAGCTGATGTGAACGGCCAGGGGATGTCCCGCTGAGTCGGACAGCGATGTCCCGGACTCGGCCAGCGGGACGTTTCCTGACCACTGAGGTCGGCACCGGCCCGGCTCCTCTCCCGGGATGCCGGGCCGGTGGCGTCTCGCGCGACGAAGGGGGCCAGCAGGTCTGCCCTACCCTCAGCTCCAGCACGAAGGCGCCGCGCTGCGCCGGCACCCGGGAGGCGCCGTGACCGACAGCCCGCGCGCACGCACCCCGCCCGACGTCGGATCCGCCGCGGCGATCCGCGCCGAGCTGGCCGATCCGGAGCGGGCCACGGCCATGGCCCGGTACTTCCAGGCGCGGCCAGGCGGCTACGGGGAGGGCGACCGGTTCCTGGGGATCGCGGTGCCGCCGCAGCGGAGGATCGCCCGGCGGCACGCGGCGGCGACGCCGGCCGACGTCGAGGAGCTGCTGCGGAGCCCGTGGCACGAGGAGCGGCTCACCGCGCTGTTCGTCCTCGTCCACCGCTTCGAGCGCGCGGACGACGGCGAGCGCGACCGGATCGTGGAGCTCTACCTCGCCCGGCGGAACCGGGTGGACAACTGGGACCTGGTGGACGCCTCGGCGCCGTACCTGCTCGGCCCCTGGCTGCTCGTCCGCGACCGGGCCGACGACGGGGCACTGCTCGACGAGCTGGCCGCGTCGGCGTCGGTGTGGGACCGCCGCATCGCGGTGATGGCCACGTTCGCCGGCGTCCGGGCGGGCCGTCCCGAGGCGACCCTGCGACTGGCCGACCGGCTGCTCACCGACCCCGCGGACCTGGTGCAGAAGGCCGTGGGGTGGATGCTGCGGGAGGTCGCGAACCGGGACCGCGTCCGGGCCGAGACCTTCCTCGCCCCACGCTACCGACGGATGCCGCGCACGATGCTCCGGTACGCGATCGAACGGCTGCCCGCCGACCGGCGCCGTGACTACCTCGCCGGGCGGGTCTGATCGCCCGACACGGGGTTCCGCGAGCCGGTCCGCGTTCCGTCGGTCGACGGTGACCGGCGACAGCGGGAACGGGCGGCATCACCGCTCCTCGACCGCGGCCGCCAGCTTCTCCAGGCACTGCTCCTGACCCTGCCGCGACATCTCCAGCACCGGGCCGGGCTGGTAACCGGACTCCTCGACCACCAGCAACGTCCCGGTGTCGCCGCGGGGAGCCAGGGTCACCACGTGCGGCACGACCTCGGGTACGGCGGGCGGTAGGCCGACGTCGGACGGCGACACCGCGCTGCCGTCCTCGTCGCAGAACCGGGAGTCGAACTCGATCCGCGCGTACGGCCGGATCAACCGGTACGTCCAGAGGTTGTGCACGTCCGTGCCGCCGGGCGCGCGCATCGTCACCACGCTGGCCTCCCCCTCGGCGAACCGCAGATCGGCGCGCGGGCAGGTGAACCCGGTCGGGCCCCACCACGCGCGCACGAGCTCCGGTTCACGCCACGCCCGCCACACGGCCTCCGGCGGCGCCGCGACGACCCTGCTGACCTGGAAGGCCCCGCCGGGGGCAGCTGGGTGGGTCGCCGTCACCTCGCACCTCCTCGTCGTCCTCCCCGTTCTGACCCGGCCGGTGGCCGGGACTCATCGCGCCACACGTCCGGAGAGCACCGAGCATCGCGGCCACGATCGCGCGATGCGCGGCTGCCCAGGCCCTCGACGGGCGCCGGCCGCGGCCGTGCGAACATCCGGAGCGTGTTGTGGCGGGGGCGGGGGGAGCTGCCCCGTGAGGTGGGCATCCTCGCCGTCGTCGCCTTCGTCGTGGCCCTCGGTTTCGGCATCGTCGCACCGGCCATCCCGCTGTACGCGCGGTCCTTCGGCGTCGGGACCACGGCCGTCGGGCTCGCCGTGAGCGCCTTCGCGTTCTTCCGCTTCGTCTCCGCCTTCGGCGGCGGCTCGCTGGTCGAGCGGTTCGGCGAGCGGACCGTCCTGTCCTCCGGCCTCGCCATCGTCGCCGTCACCACCGGCCTGGCGGGTCTGGCGGCGTCCTTCCCGCTCTTCCTCGTCCTGCGTGCGGCCGGCGGCGTGGGCAGCGCCATGTTCACCGTCGCCGCGCTGTCGCTGCTGCTGCGGGTCGCCCCGCCCTCGCACCGCGGTCGCGCCGCGGCGACGTGGCAGGGCGGGTTCATCCTCGGCGGGATCGCCGGGCCGGCGGCCGGCGGGCTGCTCACCGAGCTCTCCCCGCGCCTGCCCTTCCTGCTCTACGCCGCCTTCCTGCTGATGGCCGGCTCGGTCGCCATGGTCCTGCTGCGCCCGTCCGCGACGGTCGACCGCTCCGCAGCCCCCGCGGTAACCGGGCCGGACCTCGCCGCCGACCCGGTCAGCCTGCGGACGGCCCTGCGCTCCCGGGTGTACCTGGCCGCGCTGGTGGCCAACCTCGGCGTGGGCTGGGTGCTCTTCGGCGTCCGCAACTCGCTGGTGCCCCTCTACGTCACCGAGGAACTGGGTCGGACCGTCGCCTGGGCAGGCGCCGGGCTGCTCGTCGGCTCGGTGGCGCAGGCGCTCGGCCTGCTGCGGTCGGGCCGGCTGGCCGACACGTGGGGACGGCGTCCGGCGCTGGTCCTCGGTGCCTCCCTCGCCACGGCGTCGACCGCGGCACTGGTCCTGCCCCCGGCGCTGTGGGCCTTCCTGCTGTCGATGGCGGTGTTCGGGCTGGCTGCGTCCTTCCTCGCCAGCGTGCCGGCGGCGCTGGTCGCCGACGTCAGCCCGGCCCGCGGCGGCCGGGTGGTGGCGGTCTTCCAGATGTCGGCCGACCTCGGTGCCATCGTCGGGCCGCTCGTGGCCGGCTGGCTGACCGACGCCGTCTCGTACCAGGCCGCCTTCGCCGTCACGACGGCGGTGCTGGCCGCCGGGCTCGGCGCCGCCCTCGCCCTCCCGCGCACAGCCGGCGCAGCCGTTCGCCCCTAGGCAGGGAACCGGGCCGCCGCCGCGGCGCTTCCGGGCACGTGGCCCCGGCCACGGCGATGAGCGAGGTCACAGGACGATCACGCCGGATCGCATCCCGTCACGGGTCCGGGGCGCCGATGACTCCTCTGGTCATCCTGCAGCGCCCTGCGCTGCCGCTCATCGACGAGCGCCCCGAACCGGCGTGTGGCTCGACAGCCCGCCGGTGGCCGCGCCCATCGCAGTCCACCCGAACGGAACCCCGCTCCACCATGATCGCCGCCCTCGGCTTCGCCGCGGCCACCCTCAGCATCACCGTCGTCTGGCCCCAGGTCTGGCTCTCCTGCCGGCACGGCCGCACCCTCGGTCTCTCCCCGAGCGGCAGCTGGCTCGCCGTCGGACTCAACCTCTGCTGGCTCACCTTCGGCCTCCTCGTCGGAGACGGGCCGCAGATCGCCACCCACGCCGTCGTCGGCGCGGGCAACACCGCCGTCCTGGCCGCCCTGCTGCACACCCAGCCCCGGCTGCGCTCGAGGCAGGTGCTCCAGCGCACCGCGGCCGGAGCCACCGCCCTGGCCGCGCTCGCCGCGGGCAGCGTCGCCGCCGTCGTCCTCGGTGCGGCGACGGCCGCAGTCGCGGCCGTGCTCAGCGCGGTCGTCACCCTGGTCGGGATCGTCGCCGCACTGCCCCAGCTCCTCGCCATCCTGTTCGACCGGACCCAGGACCTGTCCGGGATGTCCCCGGCGCGCTGGTACCTCGGTGCCGGCTCGTGCGCCTCGTGGGCGACCTACGGCTGGCTGCTCGGCCAGCCGACGGTGTGGCTGTCGGCCGGCTTCGGGCTGGTCTGCGCCGTCGTCACCTGCGCGGTCCTGCGGAGCCGACGGACGGCACCTGTTCCCGGGCGGCGGCCGGCCGCCGGCACTCGTCGGGCGCTCGCGGCCGCGGTCTGACCGCGGACCCGCGCTCCGCTCGCGGGGCGCGGCTCCCTCGTCCGTGGTAGGCACCGACCAGTGCCGACGACAGGAGGCGATGTGCAGGCAGTGCTCATGGAGCGGGCCGGTGGCCCCGAGGTGCTGACCGTCCGCGAGGTGCCCGATCCCGAGCCCGGCGAGGGCCAGGTGCTGGTCGACGTCGAGGCCGTGGGCGTCAACTTCCGCGACGTGTACGAGCGCGAGGGCCGACCGCCCTACGGCGGCGACCTCCCCCGGGTCGCCGGTGCGGAGGGCGCGGGCACCGTCGTCGGCACCGGGGAGCGGGTCGCCTGGCTCGACGTCCCGGGCAGCTACGCCTCCCGGGTGGCCGCGCCGCGCGACAAGCTGGTCCCGGTGCCCGACGACGTGCCGCTCGACGTGGCCGCCGCCGTCATGCTCCAGGGCTGCACCGCCCAGTACCTCGCCGCCGACTCGTACCCCGTCGCCGAGGGCGACTGGGTGGTGGTGCACAGCGCCGCCGGCGGTGTCGGGCTGCTGCTCACCCAGCTGGTGCGCGCCCGCGGCGGGCACGTGCTGGCCACCGTCTCCACCGAGGAGAAGGCCGAGCTCGCGCGGGGAGCGGGCGCCGACGAGGTCGTGGTCGGCTACGACGGCTTCCCCGAGCGGGTTCGCGAGCTCTCCGGTGGCGAGGGTGCGGCGGCCGTCTACGACGGCGTCGGGCGGACGACGTTCGCCGCGGGGCTGACCGCGCTGCGGCCGACCGGCCGGATGATCCTCTACGGCGCCGCCAGTGGGCAGCCCGAGCCGTTGCAGCTGCAGCAGCTGGCCTCGCACGGTTCGCTGTACGTCCAGCGACCCACGCTGGGCACCTACACGCGCACGCCCCAGATGCTGCGCGAGCGGGCCGGGGTGGTGCTGGGGATGGTCGCCGCCGGCCAGCTCGACGTCCGCATCGGCGGGCGGTACCCACTGGCCGAGGTCGGGCGGGCGCACGAGGACCTCGAGGGGCGCCGGACCACCGGGAAGCTGCTCCTGACGGTCTGACGTGGGCGGTCCGCCCCGGGGTGGTCCACTGTCGCGGTGAGCGTCGGGAACCTCGACGTCCTGCTGGGCCGGCTCGCCCCCGAGGTCGCCGACCTGGTGCGGCGCCGAGGACCTCCACGACCCCCGCCTCGTGCCGCTGTCGCACGCCGCCCGCCAGGAGCCGTCGGCCGCCCTCGGCCGCGCCTGACCCGGGGGCGGCGCGGGTCCGCGGTCCGCCGTCCGGCGCCGGGAAACCCGGGCCGCCTGGTGTTCCCGGCCGTCGACCGGGCCATCGCGCTGGTGCTGATGGAGACCGGCACGTTCGACTCCCTCAGCACGATCCTCGGCTCCCACGGCCAACTGCGGCATCGCGGTCGACGAGTACCGGCTCCGCATCTCGCCCGAGGCGCCGGAGTTCCGCCGGGGCGTGCTGTACGCGGTCAACCCGGTCGGCTTCGTCTCGACGCCGGTCGCGGGCGTCTCGATCGCCTGCTTCGTCGGGGACCCGGGGGAGACGTTGCGGCCGTGCTCCCCGCTGGCCGCTCGCTGTGCCCGTCCACCGAGCGCGTCGGCGACCACGTGCTCCCCGCGCAGGCCTGGCCCGTCGTCCGGGGTCCCAGGCTCGGTGTCGTCCGCGCGCACACGGCACGGGACCTGGCAGGCCCGGTGCGGCACCCCCTGGGATCCGCGTCGGAAGGCGGCGTGGCCTCGGGCCCGCGGAATCTCGGTCCAGCATGCACAACAGCGCATGGGCATACTGAGCCCATGACCGCCGTCACCGTCGTCCGTCCCGTCGTGGCGTCCCCCGTGGCGACGCGACGCCGTGGCGGCCGTCCCGGAGGGCGTCGTCCCCTGGTGGCGTGATGGACGTGCGGGTGTGCGTCCTCGGTGACTCGTTCACCGTCGGCGTCGGCGACCCGACCGGTGCGGGATGGGTGGGCCCGGTCGCGACCGCGGCGCGCGGCGCAGGCTGGGACCTGACCGCCTACGCCCTGGGTGTGCGCCGGGACACCTCGGTCGACGTCGCCCGGCGCTGGCCGGCCGAGGCGTCGTGGCGGCTGCGCGACGGCGACCGCTACGGCGTGGTCCTGGCCGTCGGGCTCAACGACGTCGTGCTGCAGGACGGGCGGGCCCGGGTGTCCCGCGAGCGGTCGCTGGCCGCGGTGGCCGGCGTGCTCGACGGCGCGGCCGCGCACGACTGGCCGGCACTGGTCGTCGGCCCGCCGCCGGTGTCGGACGCCGACGCGAGTGCCCGGGCCGCCGACCTGTCGGCCGGCATGGCGGCGGAGTGCGCCGCGCGGGCGGTGCCCTTCGTCGACACCACCGGGCTGGCTCGGGACCCGGTGTGGGTCGCCGAGGTCGCCGCCGGCGACGCCTACCACCCCTCGACCCGCGGCTACGCCCGTCTGGCCGCGCTCCTCGAGCCGGTGTTCCTGCGCTGGCTGGCCGCGCACGTCGCGCCGTCGTCCCTGGAGGTGCCGTGACCGGGGAGCTCCCGTCGGGCCTGGGTGCCCGCCACCCGGTGCCCGACGACCACGGCCGCGTCGTCGCGGTGCTCGACTCGTGGTGGGGCGGCCTCGGCGGTCCGGACGGCGCCCGCCAGCGTGCGCTGCTGATGCCGCGGCTGTTCTTCGAGCACTTCTCCGACAGCAGCTGGGTGGTCGAGGACGCCAGCGGCGAGCTGCGCGCCTTCCTCGTCGGGTTCGTGTCCTCGGCGCAGCCCGACGTCGGCTACGTGCACTTCGTCGGGGTCGACCCGGCGCTGCACCGCCTGGGCGTGGCCGGTGCGCTGTACCGCCGCTTCGCCGGGCACGTCGCGGGGCGGGGCGCCCGTCGGCTGTCCTGCCTCACCAGCCCGGGCAACACGACCTCGGTGCGCTTCCACCGGGGCCTCGGCTTCGCCGTCGTCCCCGGCGACGACGTCGTGGACGGCGTCCCGGTGCACCGCGACCACGACGGGCCCGGCCTGCACCGGGTGCTGTTCACGCTGACCCTGGAGGACGGTCAGCTGCCCGGGTGGCGCTCCCGCAGCTCGTCGACGTAGCGGGCGGTGACCGGGACGGCGATCCCGTGCCGGGTCGCGGCCCGCACCACGGCCCCGCCGATCGCGTCGAGCTCGAGCGGGCGGCCGGCCGCGGCGTCGCGCTGCATCGACGAGCGCATGCCCTCGGGGACGCCGTCGAAGAAGCCGACGACCTGCTCCTCGTCGGCGGGCGCACCCTCGGCGCGGGCGACGGCGGCGACCTCGCCGACGATGGCGACCAGGTCCTCCCGCCGGGACTCGCGGACCTCGCCGGCGGTCGCCTGTGCGGCGGTGGTGAGCAGCGCGAGCGGAGCGAGGAAGTTCAGCTTGCTCCACAGCGCGGCCGGCTCGTCGTCCCCCACCTTCGTCGTGACGCCGGCCTCCTGGAGGGCGTCGGCCAGTCGCCGCACCCGCTGCTCGAGCTCGGGTACGGCGACGAGGTCGACGGTGACGAACGGGCTGCCGTGCTGGATCACCCCCGGTGCGGTGCGGGTGCTCTCGACGCGGATCGTCGCCGGGACGACGCCGGCCCCCGGGTAGCGCCGACGCAGGTGGTCGACGTGCTCGACCCCGTTGAGCAGCGGCACGACCAGCGCGTCGCCGAGGACGTCGGCCGGCACCCGCTCGAGGGCGTCGTCCAGATGCGTGGCCTTCACGGTCACGAGGAGGACGTCGACCGGCGCGGTCAGCCGCTCGGCGGCGTCCACGGGGACGGCGAGGTCGCCGAAGTGCGCGCTCCCGACCCGGATGCCCGCAGTCCGCAGCTGCTCCGCCGTCGCGGCGCCCGCCAGGCAGGTCACCGCCGCGCCGCCGCGGGCGAGCAGTGCCGCCAGCAGGCCGCCGACCCCGCCGGGGCCGAGCACGGCGACGCGCAGTCCGGTCAGGGCGTTCTCTCCGTCGGTCACGGCGGACATGCAAGCAGAGGTCGGCCGGGCGACGTCAGGCCCGGTCGCGGAGGACGCCGATCATCTCGGTGGCCGACCCGGTGGGAGCGGTGAACGGGACGTGGACGGCACCTCGTGGAGCGGGCGCAGGCGGATCGCGGACCCGAGGCCGGGTGGGGCCGGATCCTCCGGGGCCTTGCCGCTCCCGGCCTGATCTCCGGCTTCGTCCTGGTGATTCATGGGGGGCGGTCCCGAACGGCTCCCCCTGGCTTCTCAGCCCCGCACGGCACTGCGCAGCAGCCGCTCGTGCGGCCCGTCGCCGGGGGAGGGCTCCAGGTCGCCGAGGAACACCGCGATCACCTGAGCGGCCGGCCGGTCCGCGAGCTCCGCGCGGACCCGTCGCCACGCGGCGAGGTTGGGGTGGTCGTAGTCGGTGCACGCCTCGGCCGGGGCCAGCAGGTCGATGGCCTGCTGCAGGCGCTGCTCGTCGAGCACGTAGGTCGCCGTCCCGCGGACGTGGCCGCACACGGTCGCCAGCACCACCGCGGGGAGGAAGTTCGCGCCGCTGTTGACGACGGGGAAGACGTCCCCGGCCGCGGCGCCGTCCTCCCCGGCCAGCCCGAGCGCGTAGGCCGCGGGGCGCTCGTAGCCGTCGATCGCAGCCTCCATCCGCTCCCGCGCGGTCGCGATCTCCTGGGGCGTCGTCCACCGTTCGACGGTCACGGCGTGCAGTCTGCCGCGAGCGCACCCGGCGATGTCCGCCGGTAGGGAGGGGGTCGGCGAGCCGTGCTCCACGACCGCGAGGGACAGACCGTCTCCCGGGCACGCGCCGGCCGCCGGGCGACGCCGGCCGCGGCGATGAGTCCGGCCCGGCCAACGGGTCGCAGCCACGGGACGACGAGGACGGAAGGGCCCGACGGCCCGGGTGATCGCGGATGACGGTGTCGCTGGACGGCTTCGCGCAGGCCGCCGAGGCGGCGGGGGAGCGCGCCGTCAGCGTGGTCGGCGGCGTCGACGTCGACCGTCAGCTGCTGGCCGCGGGCCTCGTCGACGAGCTGCGCGTCGACGTGGTGCCCGTCCTCCTCGGCACCGGGCTGCGCCTGTTCGACGGCGCGCCGCCGGTTCCCCTGGAGGAGCTGGGCGTCGACGACGTCGGCCGGCGGACGAGCCCGCGTTTCCGCGTCCTGCGGTCGGGCTGAGGCGGCACCGTCAGAGCCGGGCCCAGAAGCGCTCGAGCACCGCGGCCGCGCGCTGCGGGTCCTGCACCATCCACCAGTGCCCGAGGCCCTCGAGCACCTCGACCCGGGCACCGGCGCGGGCCGCGGCGCGGCGCCGCTGGGCGTCCGTGCCGACGAAGGAGTCGTCCGACGGGAGCAGCGCCAGCCCGGGCCGGGCGGCGGCGGTCTCCAGCGACCGGCCGGCCTCGGCCATGGCCGGCTGGGCCGCCGAGCGGTAGAGCGCCAGTACCGCGCGACCCATCTCGTCGTCCTGACCGTCGGCCACCTGCTCCGCGAGGTCCTGCGGGAAGCCGAACGACACCAACCGCGCGGCCCTGTCGGCGGCACTGCCGCCCAGCATGCGCGCGACGGACTCCTCGCCGGCGCCCGGCTGCTGCCAGGCCTGCGCCAGGTCGTGCCAGACGTAGTCCTCGTCGAAGACGCCGATCGCGTCGCTGACCCAGCTGCGCAGCAGGTCGGGTCGTGCCATGGCCACGTTCAGCACGTGGGCGCCGCCCCAGTCGTGGCCGACGAGGTCGACCGGCTCGCCGATCCGCTCGAGCTCCCCGACGAGCCAGTCGCGGTACCCGGTCATCGTCGCCCCGAAGCCGGGCGGCAGGGGTGCACCGAAGCCGGGCGGAGCCAGCCGGACGACGTCCCGCTGCAGGGAGCCGGCGAGCGGGTCCCACAGCGCCGGGGTCTCCGGGTTGCCGTGCACGAAGACGGCGGGCGGAGTCGTCACGGGGCCTCCTCGACGTCCGTGCCGGGTGCGACGGCCGCAGCCTGCCCCATCCCGGGAGCGGACGGGGACGCCGGACGTCCGGGTCGGGATGAGAGCTCGCGGTCAACACCATTCCGCTCATGGCACAAGAATTGCGCGAACAGTGAAATCCGCCATTTCGACCGCGTATTCCTCCGTGCGTGTTGTTTGACTCCGCACCACCAGTCCACGGAAGGGGTCGGCCCATGCACGTCACCACGCCCACGAACGCGAACACCCCGTTCCTGCGGGCATCGAACGGGCACGCGTCGCTGCACGACGCCGTCTTCGACCGCCTGCTGCGGGAGCGCATCGTGTTCCTCGGCACCCAGGTGGACGACGACATCGCCAACCAGATCTGTGCGCAGATGCTGCTGCTCTCGGCCGACGACCCGCACCGCGACGTCCACTTCTACATCAACTCGCCGGGCGGCTCGGTCAGCGCCGGGATGGCCGTCTACGACACCATGCGCTTCATCGCCTGCGACGTGGCTACCTACTCGTTCGGGATGGCCGCCTCGATGGGCCAGTTCCTGCTCACCGCGGGCACGCGCGGCAAGCGGTTCTCGCTGCCGCACACGCGGATCATGATGCACCAGGTCTCGGCGGGGGTCGGCGGGACGCAGTCGGACATCACCATCCAGGCCGACATGCTCCGGCGCCTCAAGCGGGACATCAACCAGCTGCAGGCGGAGCACTCCGGGCAGGGCGTCGAGCAGATCGAGCGCGACTCCGACCGCGACCGCTGGTTCACCGCCGAACAGGCCCGCGAGTACGGCCTCGTCGACCACGTCGTCGCCTCGGCCGCGGGGCTGCCCGTCCCCGGCAACCCGGTCAGCGCTCCGTGATGCCGCTGGCAGCCGACGCCGTGGGGCCCACCCCGCTGGGCCCCCGGACCCTCGGCGGGCTCCTCGGCATCGCCCTCGTCGAGCCCGTCGTCCACACCTGGGACCTGGCGACGGCGACCGGGCAGCCGGCCGACCTCGATCCCGACGCCGTCCGGGCCCTGCTGCCCGGGGTCCTCGCGCTCGGCGCGCAGCTGCAGGCCGGCGGCAGGTACGGGCCGCCGGTCCCCGTGCCGGACGACGCACCGGCGCAGGACCGGCAGCTGGCGGCGCTCGGCCGCCGGCCGCGCCGTCCACCCGCCTGAGCGAGGCGGATGCCGGTGCCGCGGTGTCGCGCGTGGATCTCTCGGCGGGTGTCGATCCAGCGGTGTCCCCGTTCGACCCAGGGGTGAGAGGGTCCGACGGGGACCCGGACCGCGAGGAGAGACCACCGTGAAGTACATGCTGATCATGCGCGCGACCGACGAGACCCACGCCGCCTTCCAGGACGTCGACTTCACCGAGATCCTCGAGACCATGGGCCGGTTCAACGACGAGCTGATCCGGGCCGGGGTCCTGGTCGCGGCGGAGGGTCTCGACGACGCGGCGAACGGCGTCGTCGTCGACTGCTCCGCGGAGCCGCCCGTGGTCACCGACGGCCCGTACGGGGAGACCAAGGAGCTGTTCGGCGGCTTCTGGATCCTCGACGTGGCCTCCCTGGAGGAGGCCGTCGAGTGGGCCAAGCGGGCGCCGATGGCCGGTCCGGGCAGCAAGACCGAGATCCGCCGCGTCGCCAGCATCGACGAGTTCCCGCAGGACAACGAGTGGATCCAGAAGGAGCGGGCGTGGCGGGTGGCGACCGGCCAGCTGTGACCCGTCCGGGGGGTGGCCCCGCGGCCACCCCCCGGACCACGGGCGGCCGGGAGGCGGTCGAGGCGCTGTGGCGGATCGAGTCCGCACGCATCACCGGGACCCTGGCCCGGTACACCGGGGACTTCGCCCTGGCCGAGGACCTCGCCCAGGAGGCGCTGGCCGAGGCGCTGGTGGCCTGGCCGAGGGACGGCGTGCCGCGCGAGCCCACCGGGTGGCTGCTGACCGTGGCACGACGCCGCGCCATCGACGCGTTCCGCCGCCGCTCGGCCCTCGACGAGCGGTACGCCGTCCTGTCCCGGGACCTCCCCGAGGGCGGCGCCGTCACCGGGGCGGCCGCGACCGGCCGGGGTGCACCGGACCCGGACCTGCTGTGGGATCCCGACCGCATCGACGACGACGTGCTCGCGCTCGTGTTCACCGCCTGCCACCCGGTGCTGTCGCGCGAGGCCCGGGTCGCGCTCACGCTCCGCGTCGTGAGCGGTCTGACGAGCGACGAGATCGCGCGGGCCTTCCTCGTGCCGACCGCCACCGTGCAGGCGCGGATCACCCGGGCCAAGAAGACGCTCGCGGCCGCACGGGTGCCCTTCGAGGTGCCACCGCCCGAGGAGCGCCGCGCGCGCCTGGGCTCGGTGCTCAGCGTGCTGTACCTCGTCTTCACCGAGGGGTCGACCGCCACCTCCGGGAGCGAGTGGATCCGGCCGGACCTGGCCCGCGAGGCGGTCCGGCTGACCCGTGTGCTGGCGCAGTTGGTGCGCGACGAGCCGGAGGTGCACGGCCTGCTCGCCCTGCTCGAGCTCACCGCCGCCCGGTTCCCGGCCCGCGTGGGCGACGACGGCGAGCCGGTCCTGCTGGAGGCGCAGGACCGGCGGCGGTGGGACCGGGCGGCCATCCGGCGCGGGCGGGCGGCGCTGGTCCACGCCGGCCGGGTCGGCCGCGGCCTCGGTCCCTACGGCGTGCAGGCCGCGATCGCCGAGTGCCACGCGGTCGCGCCGTCGGTCGAGGGGACGGACTGGGAGCGGATCGTGCTGCTCTACGACGTGCTCGGCCGCCTCGCGCCGTCCCCGGTCGTCGAGCTCAACCGGGCGGTCGCCGTCTCGTTCGCCCGCGGGCCGGCGGCCGCGCTCCCGCTCGTCGACGAGCTCGCCGGAGCGGGCAGTTTCGCCGGCTCGCACCTGCTGCCGAGCGTCCGGGGGGAGCTGCTCGCGCGGCTCGGCCGTTTCGACGAGGCGCGCCGGGAGATCGAGCGTGCGGTGCAGCTCTGCGGCAACGAGCGGGAGCAGGAGCTGCTCCGCCGCAAGGCCGCTGCCTGGGCCTGACCACGCTCGGCTTGGCCCTACGACTTGGCGCCGCGGGACACGACTAGGCGCCGCGGGACTCGGCGAGACGCCGCATCCAGTAGCGGAACCAGTCGTGGCCGTAGGGTACGTAGACCCGGGTCGGGACGCCCCGTCGCCGCAGGTCGTGGAGGACCTCGGGCCGCACGCCCAGGAGCTGTTCGACGGTCACCGGTCCCGCGAGCAGCAGCAGCGCCTCGCGCAGCCGACCGTCGTGGGTGGCCGTGGACCACGTGCCCTGCCGCTCGGCCAGGCGGGCCCCCAGCCGGAGGTAGGCGACGTCGGTCGGCTCCCCGTAGGGGTGGACGCCGACCGCCTCGACGTACGCGCCCTTGACGAGGCGGACGTGGACCCGTGCGGAGACCAACGCGTCGACGTCCTCGGGGGAGCGGAGCAGGTTGGCCTGCACGGTGGCGCCCAGCCGGTCGGCCAGGCCGCGCCCGGCGACGTCGAGCACGCAGGACAGGACGGCGTCGGTGCGGCGGGCGTCCTCGGCGCCCACCTGCACGCGCCGGCCCGGAGGCAGGGCGGCGGCGATCGCCGCGAGCCGGTCGGCGGTTCCGGCCGGGTCACCGTCGAGGGCCAGGTGGGTGAGGTCGACCGAGAGCCAGGCGTCGGCCGGCGGCCGGGGCAGCGCCGCGGCCAGCGACCGGTACTGGTCGGCGACCTCTGCGGCCGTGTCGAGGTCGGTCACCAGCTCGCCGAAGAGGTCGACGCTGACGCCGTGGCCGTCGGCCAGCAGCTGCCCGGCGACGGCGAGGGCCTCGGCGCGGCTGCGACCGGCGACGTAGCGGGACGCCGCCTGCCAGGTGAGCCGCTCCCCGCCCGGCAGTGCCCGCGCGGCCCGCTCGAGGCGCTCACTGGTCGCCAGCCGGAACAGCACCGCTCGGTCCAGGCCCACGTCCGCAGGCTGTCACAGGGCCGGCGGCGATGGCGGCGACCAGGAGGCCGGCAGCGGCGGCGAAGGCGCCCGGGGTGCCGACGGCGTCCGCAAGGGCGCCGAGGGCCAGCGCGCCGGCGGCCTGGCCGGCCGTCAGCGCGATGAACAGGAGGGCCGCCGCCGGGGCAGGCGCCTCCGGTGCCAGGTGGGCGCCCCAGGCGATGAGCACGCCGCTCAGTGCCACGAAGCCGCACCCGAACAGCGCCAGTGCCACCGCCGCGACGAGAGGCGACCCGGGCCGCCAGGAGAGCAGGGCGGTCCCGCCCGCGGTGACCCCGACGGATCCCACCCACGCGGTAGCGAGCCCGGCCCGCTCCACCAGGACGCCGCTGCTCCCGCCGAGGAGTGCGGCCGCGCCCAGCAGGCACCACAGCAGCCCGGTCACCTGCGGGCCGAGCCCGCTGTCGGTCACCAGGTCGCGGCCGAAGGTCCACACGGCCGCTCCGCCGGCTCCCGCCAGCAGGCTCGCGACCGGCGGGCGCACGCGGCGCAGCAGCCGGACCCCCGCGTCGGGCCGCTCCGGGGCGGCGGTCGGGGAGGTCCAGGTGGCGGTGCGGTCGGCCCACCAGGTGGCGAGCAGCGCGCCGGCGGCCCAGGCCGCCCACGCGCTCCGCCACTCCGTCGGCCAGGCGAGGACCACCAGCCCGCCGACCACCACCCCCGCTCCCGTGCCGCTGTTGACCACGGCCTGGGCGCGCCCCTCGACGGACGGCGGCACGGTCGCGGCCACGGCGGCGACGAGAGCCGGTGTGGCCGCGCCCGCCCCGGCCCCGGCGACCAGGACCCCGGCGGCCAGGGTGGGCTCGGACGAGGCGGCGGCGACCACCGCCGAGCCCGCCGCAGCGCTCCCGCCGGCGATCCACAGCGCCCACCGCGCCCTACCACGCCCGACGAGTCGCAGGCCGAGTACTGCGGTGGCGCAGTAGGCGAGGTAGCTCCCCGCGGCGATGGCCCCGGCGGCTCCGGTGGACAGCCCCAGGTCGGATCGGAACCGCGGCAGGTGCAGACCGAACCCGTACCGGGCCAGGCCGTAGGTGACCGCGATGACCAGCAGCCCCGGGACGACGAGGCTTCCGCCCCGCCCGACCCGCACCTGTAACGATCGTTTCACCATAACGCTCGTTACAGTAGGCGTGTGCCCCCAGCTGCCGCCAGTCGACCGCCCCGGGAACGACTGCTCGACACCGCCGGCGAGCTGTTCTACGAGTCCGGTATCGCCGCGACCGGGGTGGACGCGGTGCTGGCCCGTGCGCACGTGTCGCCCGCCACCATGTACGCGCACTTCTCCGGCAAGGACGGGCTGGTGGCGGCCTACCTGGAACGCCGTTTCCGGCACTGGCGGCAGACCTGGGACGACGTCCTGGAGGACCTGGCCGACCCGGTCGACCGGCTGCTGTCCGTGTTCGACGCCGTCCTCCGTTTCCGGGCGGTGCAGCAGAACCGTCGCGGGTGCGCGTTCCTCGCCGCCGCGACCGAACTGCCGCCGGACCACCCGGGGCACCGGTGGCTGGTCGCCGACACGCGTCTCCTGACCGACCGGCTGCGCGAGCTCGCCGGGGCTGCCGGGGCCGACGACGCGGCCGAGGTCGCCGACGGGCTGCTCGCCCTCTACGACGGCGCTCTCGCACGACTGGCCCGCCAGGCGACCACGCCGGGAGTCGACACCGGGGACCCCGTGCGGCGGGCGCGGCGGATGGCGGCGGACTGGCTGGCGAGCCGCGCAGGCCAGGGCGCCGACGAGGTCCTGCCCGGGGGCGGCTGACGAGAGGTCCGGCTCGGCAGGCATCCGCGACGGAGGGCGTCGGTCAGGAGTCCGACCACCCGTGGGGCCGCGCGGCAGCGGGTCGCCGTGTCGCGGCCGGCCCGCCCCCCGGCCTCCTGCGCCCGGCCTTCCCCGTCCGCGAGGACGCCGCGGACGCCGACCGTGCCGCTGACGTGCGGGCCGGCCTCGCGCGTCGCGGCGACGGCGCTGCCGAGCGCCGGGCGATCGCCGGCCGGGGGGAGCAGCTCGGCCGGACTGCCGGCAGGCGACGCCCGTGGCGTTCGGCTGGATAACCGGTCGTCGGCGTCGAGGTTCTCTGTAGCCGATCGAGTCAGCGTGCAGCCCGTCGCGCGATCGTCGGCGGCCGGGCGCGACCTGGGTCGTCCCGGGCCCGTCGGAGACAGTGGAGGACGAACCGCATGTGGCGGCGCACGACCGAGATGGCTCGGGACACCACCGCACCCCCGGAGATGCCGCGTGACGTCGAGGCCCTCGAGCGGGTGATCGAGGCGCTGGAGACCGGCGTCAACTCCGAGCTGGACGCCCACCGGGCGGTGATCGAGGCACTGGTGCCGGCCACCGGGATGGCCTACGGCGCGGTGTGGATGCCGGCCGGTCCGGGCCAGTTCGCACTGCGGTCGGAGGTCGGGCCGCTCGCCCCGGCCATGGGCGCGGCCTGGCCTGCCGGCGGCGTGCTCAGCGAGCGAGCCGGCTTCGGCGGGCAGGCGCTGCGCGATCGGAAGGTCGTGGTCATGGACCAGCCGCCCAGGCGCGGAGCCTGTCCCCGGTGGGAGGCGGCGTCTGCCGCCGGTGCGCGTCAGGGCAGCTTCGTGCCGATCGTCGAGGACGGTCGGGTCGTCGCCGTCCTGGAGGTCTACACGAACGGTCAGCTGCCCTTCACCGGGCCGCGGCAGGAGAAGTGGCGCGCCATCCTGCGCGTGGCCGCCCACGCCCGACGCAGCGCCCTGGCGACGGCGGCGCTGAGGGAGACGCTCAGCGACCGGGCGGCGGTCACGACCGTCGTGTCGGAGATGAGCACGGCCACCGACCAGGCCGCGGCGCTGCGCATCGCCCTGGACACGGTGCGGACCGCGTTCGGCTGGGCCTACGGGTCCTACTGGGCGCTGGACCCGGTCGACAACGTGCTGCGCTTCCAGCAGGAGTCGGGTTCGGCCGGTGAGGAGTTCCGCAAGGTCACCCTCGCGGCCTCCTTCGCCGAGGGCGTGGGTCTGTCCGGGCGGACCTGGCGGGCCCGGGACCTGTACTTCGTCCGCGACATCGGCGAGATGACCGACTGCGTCCGCGCCCCGGCCGCCCAGCGCGCCGGCGTCCGTTCCGGGGTCTGCTTCCCGTTGATCGTCGGCGGGCGGGTGGTCGGCACCATGGACTTCTTCGTCACCGAGACCATCGAACTGTCCGAGTCCCGGACGGCGGCGCTGCGCAACGTGCAGCAGCTGGTGTCACAGCGGCTCGACGTCCTCCGTCGCGTCGAGGACGACGCCACCAACGCGCGCGCCCTGCTGGACACGGTCGCCCGGTTGCGGGAAGCCGCAGGCGATGCCGGTGCGGTCGCGGAGCAGGCCGTGGCCCAGGCATCCACCATGACCGGGGACGTCGCCGCCCTCGGCCAGGCCACGACGGCGATCGGTGAGATCATCCGGATCATCTCCGGCATCGCCGACCAGACCAACCTGCTCGCGCTCAACGCCACCATCGAAGCGGCCCGTGCCGGCGAGCTGGGCAAGGGCTTCGCCGTCGTCGCGAGCGAGGTCAAGGACCTGGCCCGGGAGACCGCAACGGCCACCCAGCGGGTGTCCGAGAACATCGCCGGCATCCAGGCCAGCAGCCGGTCGGTCGCCGACGGCATCCACGCCACCAGCGACATCATCGGCCGGCTCGACGCCGTGCAGGCACGCATGGGCGAGGTGCTCGAGCAGCAGGCCCGCATGGCCTCGGCGTTCGAGCGACGCGACTGACCGTGCGACCGCGCGGGTCCTGATCGGCTCGTCGCCCCCGTGCTCGCCTCGCTGCCCACTGCCGGACGGGAGTGGCCGGCGTCGGCCACGACCCGGTGCAGCTCGGAGGCCGGCTGCGCCTCGGCCCGCCACGTCGGCGTCGGCTCCGGCACCTGCTCGTCGACGCCGTGACCGGGCCGGCGCACCCGCTCGGCGGCCCCGGCGCGGACCGGCGCGAGCGGCCCCGCGCCCATCCGCGCGCCGCGGACGCCCGCGTCGACGGCTCGTGCAGCAGCCGCGCCCGCGGGACGAGGACGTCGGTCATCACCGACTGCCGGACGCCGGGACCGTGCGTTCAGCCGTGCAGCGCGGTGGCGATCGTGCGGGCCACCTCGGGGATGCGGTGCGTCGGCAGGTTGCCGTAGCCGACGAGGACGCCGGACGGTCCGGTCGACGTGAGCCGGCAGTCGCCCACGGCCATCACCCGCAGCCCGCGGCGGACCAGCTCCGCGGCCAGCGCCCGCTCGTCGTCCGGTGGGACCTCCAGGAGCAGGTGCAGGCCTGCGTCCAGGCCCCGGACCCGCAGCTCCGGGGCGACGCCGGACAGTGCCGTGACCAGGCCCGCCCGACGGGCTCGGTAGGCGCGTCGCATCCGGCGCACGTGCCGGTCGTAACCGCCGTCGGCGAGGAGCAGCGCGAGTGCCCGCTGCTCGATGGTGGAGGGGCCGGCACGCTCGTCGGTCAGGACGCGCTCGACGGCCCGGCGGTGGCGCCCGGACAGGACCATCCAGCCGATGCGCACCGCCGGCACCAGCGTCTTGCTCGTGGAGCCGAGGTAGGCCACGGCGTCCGGCTGCAAGGAGGCCAGCGCGGCCACCGGTGGACGCCCGTAGCGGAACTCGGCGTCGTAGTCGTCCTCGACGACGAGCCGGTCGGCGCCGGCCCAGGACAGCAGCCGCTCGCGCCGCTCGGGTGCCAGCACCACGCCGGTGGGGAACTGGTGAGCAGGCGCGACGCAGACCGCGTCGAGGGCCAGGTCGTCGAGGACGTCGACCTGCAGGCCCCGCTCGTCGACGGGCACCGGCACCCGCTCGAGACCGACGCGCCGGGCGGTCTGCAGCAGCCGCGGCCAGCTGGGGTCCTCGACGCCGAGCCGCCGTCCGCCTCCGGCGGCCAGGACGCGGAAGAGCAGGCCGAGGCTGTGCGCCGTCCCGCTGGTGACGACGACGTCCGCCGGGTCGGCGTCCAACCCACGCACCCGGCGCAGGTGGTCGGCCAGCACCCGGCGCAGTTCCCGGTCGCCGAGCGGTTGGGGGTAGCCGAGGTCGGCCACCGTCAGCGAGTCGACGGCTCGACGCAGCGCGGCCTTCCACATGGCCCGGGGGAAGGACCGCAGGTCCGGCAGGTTGGGGGAGAGGTCGACCTCGGCCGACGGCGTCGACGACGGCTCCCGGACCACGTCCGCGATCGCCCGGGGGCGGTGCGTGGCGGAGACGGTGGTGCCCGACCCGGTACGAGCGGTCAGGTAGCCCTCGGCCTTCAGCTGGTCGTAGACCTCGGTGACGACCCAGCGGCTGACCCGTAGGTCCTCGGCGAGGGTTCGGCTCGCCGGCAGGCGTTCACCGGGGACCAGTCGGCCGTCGGTGATGGCGGCGCGCAGGGCCGCAGCCAGCCGGTGGCTGACCGGACCGCGCGCCGCTTCCCATGGGAACGGCAGGAGGGTCATCGGATCGGACCGGTCCTATCGGCCACGAGTGGATCGTAGGGCCTGACCAATCCGCACCTAACGTCGTCCTCGGCCCCGACGCACACCGAGGGAGCCGTGACCCCACCCGGAGACCCCACCAGGAGAGACCCCACCCGGAGAGGAGCCTCCGCGGTGGCACCGGAGAGGACCGAGCAGTGGACGTGCTGGCTCACGTGGGCGACCTGCACCTGGACGGCGACGGCCGGCTGACCACCCGCGTCCGCGTCGTGCCGGAGGCCTGAGTCCGTGGTCACCGGGACCGCCGTCGCGGGCATCGCCGTCGTCGCCCTCGGGCTGGTGCTGACGCCCGGGCCGAACATGCTCTACCTGGTCTCCCGGTCGGTCACCCAGGGACGGCGGGCCGGCCTGGTCTCGCTGCTCGGGGTCGCCGCCGGGTTCGGCGTCTACCTCGGCGCATCCGTCGGCGGGGTCGCCGCGGTGTTCGCCACCGTCCCCGCGGCCTACACCGTGCTCAAGGTCGCCGGCGCCGGCTACCTGCTGTACCTGGCCTGGCAGGCGGTGCGGCCCGGTGCCGTCCCGGTGTTCGCGGTGCGGCAGCTGCCGGTCGACCCGCCGCGGCGGCTGTTCGCCATGGGTCTGGTGACCAACCTGCTCAACCCGAAGATCGCCGTCCTCTACGTGTCCCTGCTGCCGCAGTTCGTCGACCCGGACCGCGGGTCGGTGGCCGTGCAGAGCCTGGTGCTGGGAGCCGTGCAGATCGGGGTGGCGCTGACGGTCAACGCGCTGATCGTCGTCTCGGCCGGCTCGGTCGCCGGCTTCCTCGCCAGCCGCCCGGCGTGGCTGCGCGCGCAACGCCTCCTGGTGGGCACCGTGCTGGCCGGTCTGGCCGTGCGGCTCCTGCTCGACCGGCGATCCGCCGGAGCGCCCACGACCTGACCGGCGCGGCCACCGTGCGGCTCATCCCCGGGCGCCCCGGCGGCGCCGCTGGTGCTCGCGGACGCGGTTGCGGCTGCCGCCGTCGCTGCTGCTGCACCATCGGCGGTTGCGGCCTCGGCTGGTGTCCTCGAAGACCCAGCCGCACGCCGGGTCGGCACAGCGGCCGAGCGGACCGCGCGGAGCGGTGAGCAGGTCGAGCAGGTCCAGGGCCAGTCGCCGCCGGGGGTGTGCTCGTCGACGCCGGGTGCCCGGATCGGGGTGCCCCCTGGTGGAGGCGCTGTGGTTGCCGGCGCCCCTGGTCGTCGCCCTCGTGCTCGCCGCGGTCACCGCAGCCCTGGTCCGCACCCCGACCTGATCTCGGCGCCGGACGGGCGGGTCGGGACCGGCCGTCGGCGGGGACGACGCAGGTGATCCGGCTCGAGGACCCGGACTACGGGAGGCGCGGCACGCCGGGTCCCGGCGACGGCGGTCACCGGGGCGCCGGCCCGGTGGTGGTGCCGACCGACAACCGCACGTCGAGCACGACGTCGTCCGGACGCCGTCCCTCCAGCAGGTCGGCGACGGCCCGGCCGGCCACGCGGCCCTTCTCGGCGGTCGGCTGCGCGACGGTGGTCAGCCGCACCGGCGGCAGCCAGGGCAGCTCGGCGCCGTCGAAACCCGCGATGCTGACGTCGTCCGGGACGCGCAGCCCCAGCGCGGCAGCCGCGCGCAGGACACCGGCGGCCAGGATGTCGCTCTGCGCGACGACCGCTGTCGGCCGCTCGGCGGCCGGGACGCCGAGCAGTGCGCGTCCGGCCTGCTCGCCCTCCTCGACGGCGTTGGCCGCCGTCTCCCACAGGGGCACGGCGCCGAGGACGTCCTCGACGCCGAGCAGCCGTTCCCGGACGTCCAGGTAGTGCGCCCGCGCCCGGCGCTCGGGGGGGACCGGGCCGCGGCTGCCGTCCAGTCGCAGCGGCAGGGCGACCACGGCGACGCGGCGGTGCCCGAGGCCGGCGAGGTGCCGGGCCAGCTCGACGGTCCCGCGGCGGTCCTGGATGCCGACGAAGACCACGTCGTCGACCCGCGGCCCGTCGACGGCCACCACCGGCACGCCGCGCCGGCGGAGGTGGTCCAGGGCCGGGTCGTCCTCGAGGCCGCAGGTCGCGTAGACGACGGCGTCGAGCGGGACGTGGGCCAGCTGGGCCAGCGTCGGGCCGGACCGGTCGGCGTCCCCCGGGAGCAGCAGCAGGCCGACGCCCAGCGGGCTGAGCACCTCGGTCACGCCGTCGAGCAGCTGCACCGACACCGGGTCCCGGAACGCGTAGGCCAGCCGCTCGCCGATCACCGCGCCGACCACGCCGCTGCGGCGGGAGCGCAGCGAGCGGGCGACCGGGTCCGGTCCGGCGTAGCCGAGCGCGGCGGCCGCGGCCAGCACGCGCTCCCGCGTCTCCGGCGCGACCCGCGCCGACCCGGAGAACACCAGGGACGCCGTCGACGGCGCCACCTCGGCCCGGGCGGCCACGGTGGCCAGCGTCGGGCGGCTCCGGTCGGTCACGGTCACGGCTCCGGGTCGGCGGGGGGTCTTGCGTCGGTCGGGTCGGCCGACGCTACGACCACTGGTCCGCGCCGTCGAGGTCACGGGCGTCGAATCGATTCGATAGGATGAGGGCCGACCCCGTGGAAGGACCTCATGGTGCCCTCGACCCCGACCGCCGTCCCCACCGAGCGGGCGCGCGTCGCCGTCGCCGTCGCCTTCGTGGCCAACGGGTTCGCCTTCGCCTCGTGGATCTCCCGGGTGCCGGCCGCTCGGGACGCGCTGGGCCTGTCCTCGGCCGGGCTCGGCCTCCTGCTGCTGTGCATCGCCGTCGGCTCGGTGGTCGCGCTGCCGCTGACCGGCCCGGTCGTGCACCGGATCGGCCCGGCCCGCGGCGTGCTGGCCGGGGCCGTGCTGGCGGGCGCCGGACTGCTCGTGCTGGCCCTCGGGCTGGGGTCCGGCCAGGTGGTCGCCGCCGGCGCGGGGCTGACGCTGGTCGGCGTCGGTGTCGGCAGCTGGGACGTCGCCATGAACATCGAGGGCGCGGCGGTCGAGCAGCGGCTGGGGCGGGTCCTCATGCCGCGGCTGCACGCCGGGTTCAGCGTGGGCACCGTCGCCGGCGCGCTGCTGGGCGCCGGGGCCGCCGCGCTGGCCTTCCCGCTGCCGGCCCAGCTGGTGCTGACGGCGGTCCTCGCGGTCACCGCTCTCGCCGTCGCCACCCGCTCCTTCCTGCCCGCGGAGCCGGGGGCCGAGGAGGAGCGCCGGAGCGGGTCCGGTGTCGGGCGGGCCTGGCGGGAGCCGCGAACGCTGCTGGTCGGCGTGCTCACCCTCGCCTTCGCGTTCACCGAGGGCAGCGCGAACGACTGGTTGGCCGTCGCCCTCGTCGACGGGCACGGCATCGGCGAGTCGACCGCAGCCGTGGGCTTCGCCGTCTTCGTCGCCGCGATGACCGCCGTCCGGATGGTCGGCGGCGCCCTGCTCGACCGGTGGGGGCGGGTCGCCGTCCTGCGCGCCGGAGGGGCCACCGCCGTGCTCGGGCTGCTGCTGTTCGTGACCGCACCCGCGCTGCCGTTCGCGCTCGCCGGGGCCGTGCTGTGGGGCGCCGGCGCGGCGCTGGGCTTTCCGGTGGGCATGAGCGCGGCCGCCGACGACCCGGCACGCGCCGCGGCCCGGGTGTCGGTGGTCAGCTCGATCTCCTACACCGCCTTCCTCGCCGGGCCCCCGCTGATCGGGTTCGTCGCCGAGGCGACCGGCGTGCTGCGGGCGCTGCTGGTGGTGCTCGCCGTCCTCGCGGTGGGGATGCTCGCGGCCGGGGCCACCCGGCCGCTGCGGCCTGTCGACGCCCGCTGAGCGGTCAGCCGGAGAACTCGAGGACGACGCGTCGTCCTCGAGCGGGCTCGCGGCGACCACGGTGCCGTCGCGCTCGGCGGCCGCGGTGACGAACCGGTAGGAGCCGTCGGGAGCCCGCAGGTCGCACACCACGCGACCGGCGGGGTCGACGGCCACGACCCAGGCGACGGGCTCGGCAGCGGGCCGCAGCGCGGCGGGCGCACCGGCGACCGCGGTCACGTGACCCCCCGGACGACCGACAGCGGCAGCTCCCGCATCACCAGGCCGATCGGCGCCCACGGCCACGCCGGGGCGTACGCCTTCGCCCGGCGCCGCTCGCCGGAACACGGCCGGGACGGTGTCGGCGTCGGTGACGTCCGGCGCGGCGGTCCCGACCCGCCGTCCCGTGGCAGGAGCGGATCTCGGCGGCCGGGGCGTCGAGGCGGTCGGTGCGCCGCACGCACAGCGCGAGGTCGTAGCCGAGGGCGGCGAATTCGCCGCGCCATCTCCTCGCCCAGGCCGGAGCCGGCCCCGGTGACGAGGACGACGCCCCTGCTCGTGCGGTCTCCTCCGCGGTGCCGCGAACCGGACCGGGCGGAGGGAGAGGGAGGGCGGCATGGGCGCACGCTGGATCCGGGCGATCAGCGTGCCTCGACCTGTTGCTGCAGCACGGCGAGCTCACCGGCAGCCGGCTCGCTGCGATGACCGGTCTCACCACGGGCGCGGTCACCGGTGTCGTCAGCCGGTTGGAGGCGGCCGGCTTCCTGCGCCGCCGTCCGGACCCGGCCGACGGACGCCGGCAGCTGCTCCGCCCCGTGTGGGAGCGCCTGGAGGAGGTCGCCGCCGTCTTCGCCGAGGCCGGGCCGGACCTCGACCGCCTCACCGCCGGGATGACCAGCGACCAGGTCGACGCGGTGCTCACCTTCCTCTCCCGCGCGACCGAGGAGCTCGAGGAGTGCGCGGTCCGACTCCGGGCCCGGGCGCTCCTCGTCGGCGCAGGGCGCGCCGGCCGCGCACCCACCCACCCGGAGCGAGCGGAGGAGGACGCCCGATGACGGTCGTCGAACGGAATGCGGACGCGGCGCTGCACGAGCTGTTCGACCGCATGTGTGCCGCCTGGACGGCCGGCGACGCGGCCGCCTACGGGGAGTGCTTCACCGCGGACAGCGACTACGTCTCCTACGACGGCACGCACGCGCGCGGTCACCGGGCCGTGGTCGACAACCACGACCGGCTGTTCAGGGGCGTGCTGAGCGGCTCGGCGCTCGTCGGCCGCATCGAGTCGGTCCGTCACCTGCGACCCGGCGTCGCTGTCCTGCACGCGACCGGGTCCGTCCTGGTGCCCTGGCGCTCGAGCCTGCCGAAGCGGCGGCTCTCACGGCAGACGCTGGTCGCGGTGGAGGAGTGCGACGCGTGGCGGATCGCCGCACTGCACAACGGCCGGGTCCGGCCGGTCACCATCCCGGGGCCGGCGTCCGTGCCGTCCCGGATGTCCCGGGCGCTGACCGCGGCGGCCCGCGCACTGGGCGTCGGGCACGCCCTCAGCGGGCGGTGAGCGCGAGCGCTGTGGCGCCGAGCTCCCTGCGGGTGCTCAGACCCGGGTGTCGCGCTTGCCCCAGCCGACCGCGGCGGTGAGCGCGAAGAGGACTAGCCCGGCCACGGCCAGCCAGAAGAGGCCCTCGACCACCGCGCCGATGACGGTGACCACCAGCCAGACGAGCAGCAGGACGCCGAGGAGTCGCAGCACGGCACACCTCCGGTGCGGTGGGGGTCGGGCCTGGCGAGCGTAGGCCGGGGCGGCCCGGTTGGGGCGGCCGCGCGCGGGGCAGGATCGCGCCCATGGCCCACACCGCGGCGGACGGCCGCTACGACTCGATGACCTACCGGCGCACCGGCCGCAGCGGCCTGGACCTCCCGGCGGTCAGCCTGGGTCTGTGGCACAACTTCGGGGACGACGTCCCCCTCGACCGGCAGCGGGCGATCCTGCGCCGCGCCTTCGACCTCGGCGTGACCCACTTCGACCTGGCCAACAACTACGGACCGCCCTACGGGTCGGCCGAGACCAACTTCGGTCGGCACCTCCGCGACGACTTCCGCCCCTACCGCGACGAGCTTGTCATCTCGACCAAGGCTGGCTACGACATGTGGCCGGGCCCCTACGGCCAGGGCGGCGGCGGGCGCAAGTACGTGCTCTCCAGCCTCGACCAGTCGCTGCACCGGATGGGCCTGGAGTACGTCGACGTCTTCTACTCCCACCGGCCGGACCCGACCACGCCGCTCGAGGAGACGATGGGCGCGCTGCACAGCGCCGTCCAGGCCGGCAAGGCCCTCTACGTCGGCATCTCGTCGTACTCCCCGGAGGACACCGCGAAGGCCGCGGAGATCCTCGCCGACCTGGGGACGCCGCTGCTGATCCACCAGCCGTCGTACTCGATGCTCAACCGCTGGATCGAGACCGAGGGGCTGCTCGACACCCTCGAGGACGTGGGTGCCGGCTGCATCGCCTTCTCCCCGCTCGCGCAGGGCATGCTCACCGCCAAGTACCTCGACGGCGTCCCGGAGGGTTCGCGCGCCAGCCAGGGCAAGTCGCTGTCGACCGACCTGCTCACCGAGGAGGCGCTCGGCAACGTCCGTGCGCTCAACGACATGGCCGAGAAGCGCGGGCAGAGCCTGGCCCAGATGGCGCTGGCCTGGGCGCTGCGCGACCAGCGGGTGACCAGCGTGCTCATCGGTGCGAGCAGCGTCGGCCAACTGGAGCAGAACGTCGGCGCGCTCGAGCGGCTGGACTTCAGCGACGACGAACTGGCTGCGATCGACCAGCACGCCGTCGACTCGGGCATCGACCTGTGGGAGGCACCCCGGACGGCCTGATCGTCAGCTCCGGCGTTCGACCAGTGCGGCCAGCCGGTCCAGCGCCGTCCGCCAGCCGAGTTCGTTGTCCTCGGGGGCCACGGCGTCGGGCACCCCGTCGTGGACGGCGGTCAGCTCGGTGCCGCCGTCCGGGGCGTCGGCCAGCGTGATGGTGCTGGTCATCTCGCCCTGCAGCGCGGGGTCGGCGGCCTCGAAGACGTCGACCTCGACGACCAGCTCGTCGGGGACCAGGCGGACGAGGCGGCCGCGGTAGGTGTCGGTGTGCGCGGTCGTCTTGCCCCGCGGCCCGGGCTCGTCGTAGGTGAGCGAGACGCGCAGCGTGCCGCCCTCGCGGGGGTCGAACTCGTGCACCTGGCAGGTCATGCCCTCGGGCACCTTCCAGCGGGCGACGGCGCCGGGGTCGAGCAGCGCGCGGTACACGGCGGCACGCGGCGCGTCGACGTGCCGGCTCACCCGGGTGGTGCCCATGTCGGCCATCGTGCCGTGCCGCACCGACGGCGTGGCAGGGTCGGCCGCGTGGATCTCGACGAGGTGGCCGACGAGCTGTACGCGGTGCCGCCCGACGAGTTCGTCGCCGTCCGCAAGCAGCGTCAGGACGACGCCCGCGCGGCAGGGGACCGGACCCTCGCGCGGGAGGTCGGTGCGCTGCCCAAGCCGACCGCGGCGGCCTGGGTCTGCAACCTGCTCGTGCGCGAGCAGCGCGCGGAGATCGAGGGCCTGGTCGAGCTCGGGGACCTGCTGCGCGAGGCGCAGGAGAACCTGGCCGGCGACCAGCTGCGGGCGCTGGACCGCCAGCGCTCCCAGCTGCTGACCGCGCTCACCCGCCAGGCGACCACCCTCGCCCGCGAGCACGGCATGCGGGTGGGCAGCACCGTGGAGACGCAGGTCGCGGACACGTTGCGCGCGGCGATGGCCGATCCGGCGGCCGGCGAGGCGCTGCTGTCGGGCCGGCTCACCGGCGCGATGTCCTACAGCGGCCTGGGGACGACGGGCAGCCGGCCGGTGCTGCGGCTGGTGCCTCCGCGGCCGGAGCGGGAGGAGACCGCCCGGCCGCGCGGCGGCACCGCGGCCGCCCGCCGGCGCCGCGACGAGGACGCCCGGCGCGCCGCGGAGGAGGAGGCCCGGCGCCGCGAGGAAGCGCGGCGAGCGGCCGAGGAGCGCCGCCGGCGGGAGCTGGAGGAGGCCCGGTCCGCGGCCGAGCAGGCGACCGCACTGGCCGCCGAGGCCGTCGCCGCGGCCGAGGAGGAGCGGCACCGGGTCGACGACCTCGACGCCCGCCGGGCCGACCTGCAGGCGCGGGCGGAGGAACTGGCCGACGAGCTGGCCCGCACCGAGGAGGAGGCCGCCGGGACCGCCGAGGAGCTCAAGCGGGCCGAGCGGCACCGGCGCACCGCCGAGCGGCACGCCACCGAGGCGACCGCCGCCCGCGACCGCGCGCTCGCCGCGCTGCGCGCCCTCGAGGAGGGCTGACCCCCGGGATCGGGTCGGGTGGGTCGGGTCGGGTCGGGTGGCTCGGGGCGGGTGGGTCAACCCATCGTCTTCTGGCCGTCCAGGGACTCCCGCAGGATGTCGGCGTGCCCGGCGTGCTGGGCGGTCTCGGCGACGATGTGCAGGAAGACCCGGCGAGCCGAGCGCGTCGCGCCCGGTTCGAACCACGGTGCCTCCGGCAGCGGGTGGGACGCGTCGAGGTCGGGCAGCGTGCGCACCAGCTCGTCGGTGCGCCGGGCGACCTCCTCGTAGTGCGCGAGCACGCCGTCCAGCGTCTCGTCCGGGCCCAGCCGGAACTCCTCGGCCCACTTCGCCATCTGCTCCGGGTCGGTGGCCGAGGCCATGGCAGCCGGGCCGTCGACGATGAAGTCCACCCAGCCGGCCTCCTGGGAGGCCACGTGCTTGATCAGCCCGCCGAGGGTCAACTCGCTGGCCGTCGGCCGCAGCCGGGCCTGTTCCTCGGTGAGGCCCTGGACGGTGAACCGGAGGAAGTGCCGGTGGGCCGCCAACGCCTCCAGCAGGTCGGCCCGCTCGCCGGTGAGAGTGGTGGTCGCGTCCATCGCCGTCCGCCTTTCCGCGGGGATTCGGGGTGCAGCCGACGCTAGGGGGAGGAACCGACGGTTCGGACCGTCGTGTGCATGGAACGTGGGCGACCCGTTCCCGTCACACCCCCGGCCTAGCGTCGGGGGCGTCCCGACCGAGGGGAGGCCGCCGTGACCGACACCGTGCGCAGCACCGAGACGCCCGGGACCGTTCCGCCCGACACCGAGGAGATCGACCTGGCGATCGCGGTGGCGGCCGTCGCCGTGGGGGCGGCCCGTCGTGCGGAGGCGCGCTGCCCGTCCGGGGAGAACGCCCAGCGGGTCGCCGACGCGGTGGCCGCCGTCGACGCGCTGCTCGACCGGCGACTGGCGCTCGCCGCCTGAAGCCCGTCGGGCGGCTCCTCTGCAGGGGCCCGCGAGCGGTGGGGGCAGAGGGGTCCCTCCTCTAGCGTCGGGCCATGACCGCACCGGCACCCCGCATCGCCGTCGTCACCGGCTCCGAGTCGGGCATCGGCCGGGCCACCGCCGTGGCCCTCGCCGAGGCCGGCTGCGACCTCGGGATCACCTGGTACCGCGAGCGCGAGGCCGCCGAGACCACCGCCGATGAGGTGCGGGCGCTGGGCCGCCGCGCGGAGGTCCGGCACGTCGACCTCACCCGGCTGCCGCAGGCCGCCGACGTCGTCGACGAGCTGGCCGAGGCGCTCGGCGGGGTCGACGTCCTGGTCAACGACGCCGGCACCGGTCACATGTCGACCGTCCTCGACACCGACTTCGCCACCTGGCGCGAGGTGCTGGCCACCGACCTCGACGCCGCGTTCCTCTGTCTCCAGCGGGCCGCCCGCCGGATGGTCGCCGCCGGCCGTGGCGGGCGGATCGTCAACATCACCAGCGTCCACGAGCACCAGCCGCGGGTCGGCGCGGCCGCGTACTGCGCGGCCAAGGGTGGGCTGGGACTGCTCACCCGGGTGGCAGCGATCGAGCTGGCCGAGCACGGCATCACGGTCAACGCCGTCGCGCCGGGGGAGATCGCCACGCCGATGACCGGCCAGGAGGACGAGGACCCCACTGCCCCCGGGCACGAACGGCCCGGCGTCCCGCTGCGCCGTCCCGGCGACGCCCGCGAGGTCGCTGCCGTCGTGGCCTTCCTCGCCTCGCCGGAGGCCGCCTACGTGACCGGGTCCTCCTACGCCGTCGACGGCGGCATGCTGCAGATGGGCCCGATGGCCGGCTCGCACCTGACCTCCGACGACTGGCGCCGCCCCTGACCGGCGCGCTCAGCCGGCGAGCAGTTGCAGCAACTGCGCGCGGTCCGGGCCGGGGGTGACCGGGGGCGGCTCGCCGGCGTGCGCGGCCAGCCGCTCGGCCATCCCGGGCCGCCCGAGGACCTCGTCGGGCAGCGCCAGGCAGGTGATCGTCTCGAGCAGCGCGCGGTAGGCGTCGGCGTCGTGCGCGGCGGCGGTCAGCAGGGCGGTGCGGGCCGGGTCCGGTGGTGGGGGCCGGCGGCCGGCGCGGAGGGCGTCCATCTCGGCGATGCGCGCCCGGTCGGTGGCCAACTGGCTGCGGTAGAAGGGCGCCACCCGCTGCTCGGTGAGCTCGTCGAAGGCCCGCGCCAGCTCGGCCGGGTCGTCCAGGTGCGTCCGCACCACGGCCCGGAGCAGCTGCGCGTGCACCGCGCCGACCGAGATGCCGCGTCCGGCCGAGGGGTTGGTGCACGCCCAGGCGTCGCCCACGGCGAGGAAGCCGGTCACCACCGGGACGCCGTCGACCACCAGGCGGCGGTAGCGGTCGAGCACGCCGGCCATCGCGAGCACGCCGGTGATCGGCTCGCCGTCCAGCCAGTGCGCCTGCCGCGGGCAGGCGGCCACCACCCGGTCGAAGACCGCCGGTTCGCGCAGCGCCTTGAGGGGGGCGTCGCGGGTGGGTCCGAACACCGTCACCGACCAGGTGTCGTTGTCCCCGCCCAGCGTGATGAGCGAGATGCTGCCCACCGGGGCCAGTTGGGGACCCAGCCGTCGCGGCTGCTCGGGGCCGGTGAAGTAGCGGGTGTAGTACACGAAGCCGCTGGTCTGGCTCTCCGACTGCGCCGGGCGGGCGTCCAGTTCGGTCAGCCAGTCCGCGCTCGGCGAGCGTCGGCCGGTCGCGTCGACCACGAGGTCGGCGACGAGCTCCTCGCCCGTGTCGGTGCGCACCCCGGTGACGTGCGGGACGCCGGCCAGCGGGGCGGGCCCGGTCACCAGCCCCGCGACCCGCAGCCCGCGGCGGACCGAGAGCCGCGGGTGCCCGGCCGCGGCCGCCGCGACCACCGCCTCGGTGACCGGACGACGCCCGGTGACGAAGCGGAAGCGCTCGTCCCCGGGCCGGGGGGCGCTGTCCTCGATCGAGGGCGGCAGCGACTCGAGGTAGTCCACCCGGACGCACCCGCCATCGGCGAGCCGCTCGGTGAGCCCGGGCAGCTCCTGGTCGACCACCTGCCGGAAGCGCGAGAAGAGGGTGTGCGGCTGGCGGAACTGGGCGACCCCCACCCGCCGCCAGCCGTCCCACGCCTCCACCGGCGTCGCCGGGGGGTCGGCGGGATCGGGTTCCAGGACGGTGACCTCGTGCCCGTCCTCGGCCAGCATCAGCCCCGCACACAGGCCGATGACCCCGCCGCCGCACACCACGATCGCTGCCATGCCGCCTCCCGGGTCCGCAGGCGACGCTGCCACCGGGCTCGGGGGAGCGGACAGGGCCGGAAGCCTCGCAGGGACGACGGTGTCGCGGCCTGTTGCTCTCGGCCTCCTGGGTCCCGCCGCCGCCAGTGGGGCCCGGCGCCTCGAGGGCCCCGACGGTGTTGATCATGGGCTCGTGACAGGCCCGCGCGGCGTGTCCGCGCGTGTCCCCGGCGACAACTCCATGATCATCAGCGGGTCCGCTGGGGAGGGGACCCCCGGCGTCCGCGGCATCCCACCGGCTGTCGGTCGGGAGGAACCGGTGGCGTCAGGTATCGCGCTTGCGACGCTTGTTCCGGTAGAGGTCGGTGTCGGCGCGGACGAGCAGGTCGGCCACGGTGTCACCGGGCCGGGCGGTCGCGGTCCCGGCCGACCAGGCCGCCGGGTGGGCGGCGCGCAGCCGGGCCAGCAGGTCCGCGGCGCGGGCGGTGTCGGTGCCGGGCAGGCTGAGCACGAACTCGTCCCCGCCGTAGCGGCCCAACAGGTCCGACATCCGCAGCTGCGCGCTCCACGCGTCGGCCAGCGCCTGGAGCAGCGCGTCGCCGGCGCCGTGGCCGTACTGGTCGTTGACCGCCTTGAAGGCGTCGAGGTCGATGAGGACGACCGTGAACGGCTCGTCGCTGCGCAGCGCGTGCGCCAGGCCGCGGTCGGCGGCCACCTGCCAGGCCCGCCGGTTGGCCAGCCCGGTCAGCGGGTCGGTGCCCGCGGCGCGGTGCAGGTCGCCGGAGAGGCGGGACTGGACCTCGGTGAGGACGGCGACGGTCACCACCGTCGTCAGCCACTGGGGCAGGAACCCGCTGGGCCCCGCCGCCAGGGCGCCGGCGGTGGCGGACATCAGCAGCAGAGCGACGTGCAGCCGCGCGGCGTAGCGGGAGAAGAAGTGCCCGCTGAAGATGCCGACGGCCACCATGGCCGGGCCCAGTCCGACGATCCCCACCGCGGTCGCCGAGCGCCAGGTCAGCAGGCCCAGGGCGACCGAGATCAGCAGGACCGCCGCGTGCAGCACGCGCGGCCCCAGCCGGTCGCGGCCCAGCCACAGCAAGGTCGACCCGACGGCACCCAGCCCGGCCAGACCCCACAGCAGCGCGACGGGCGAGTGTTCGGACGCCTGCACCGACGCACCCACGGCGCACAGCGCCGCGCCCACTGCGTAGAGCAGTGAGAGCAGCGCGAAGCCGCCTGGCCGCAGCGTGTGCGTGGGTTCCCCGTCCATCCCGGCCAGGATCAACCGCCCCGCCGGAACCCCACAGCGCTGTGTCACCGACCCGACCCCTTGGAGGAGGGACAGCCGCCCGATCGGGCGAGTCCGGGGTCACTCCGCGTCACCCTCCCGTGTGGCCGTCACCCGCCGGTGAGTTCGGTCGGCACGGTGATGACGTCGACCATCGCGCCGCGGCGGTGCACGGTCACCGGCAGCGGCCGGCCGATCGCCTCGTCGAAAAGCAGCCGCTGCAGGCTCTGCGCCTCGGCGACCGGCCGCCGTCCGGCCTCGAGCACCAGGTCGCCGGCCTTGAGCCCGGCCCGGTCGGCCGGCGACCCGGGGACGACGTCGACGATGCGCAGTCCCCGCCGGCGCCCGGTGCGCTCGGCGAGCGCCGCCGGCAGCGGAGCGGGCGTGCTCACCAGGCCGAGGAAGGCGCGGCGCACCCGGCCGTCCCGGACCAGGGCCTCGACGATCCGCCGGGTGGTGTCGTTGACCGGCACGGCCAGGCCCAGCCCCCATCCGGCCACGGCGGTGTTGATCCCGACCACCCGGCCGGCGGAGTCGGCCAGCGCCCCGCCGGAGTTGCCCGGGTTGAGCGCGGCGTCGGTCTGGATGACGTCCTCGACCACCCGCGCGGTCCGCCCGTCCTGGGTGGGCAGCGACCGGCCCAGGCCGCTGACCACCCCCGCGGTCACCGAGCCGGCCAGGCCCAGCGGGTTGCCGACGGCGACCACCAGCTGCCCCACCCGCAGGGTCGCGGCGTCGCCGAGCCGGGCCGGCGGGGGAGTGGCGTCGCGCGCCCGGACGACGGCGAGGTCGGACAGCGGGTCGGCGCCGACGACCTCGACCGCGGTCTCGCTGCCGTCGGCGAACACCGCCCTCCCCGCGCGGGACCGGCCGACGACGTGGGCGTTGGTGAGCAGCAGCCCGTTCCCCGGGACGACGACCGCCGAGCCCGCGCCGCCGCGGCCGCCGGGCCCGGTCACCTGCAGCGCGGCGACGTGCGGGGTGAGCTCGGCGGCGACGGCGGTGACGACCCGCGAGTAGGCGTCGAGCGCGGAGGACGTGTCCGGCTCCGGCAGCACGCTCATGGCGCACCTCCTCGATTACACAGTTACACCAGTGAACTCCGGTGCCGGCGCCTGTGGTGGCGGTCATGCCGTGGGCGAACAGCGACCCGATACTGGCGCGGTGACGATCCCGGCGACCGCCCGTCGAGCAGCGGCGGAGCAGGCGTGGGCGCAGCTGCGGCCGGAGGTGGCGGCCGCTGCGGTCGCGGCGCTGGGCCCGGCCGAGGGCGACGCGTTCCTCGCCCGTGTCGACCTCGCGCTCTACGACGTCCACGAGCCGCTGGCCACCCTCTACGGGGACGCCGCCGACGAGCTGTTCGCCCGGGTGCTGCGGACGGCGCTGGCCGCGGCGGCCGAGCGTCCCGCGGAGCTGCGCCGCATCGACCGGCGCCGGGAGGTCGACCCGGCGTGGTTCCAGCGCTCCCGCGTGCAGGGCTACGTCTGCTACGTGGACCGGTTCTGCGGCACCCTCGACCGGCTGCCGGAGCACCTCGACCACCTGGCCGATCTCGGCACCACCTACCTGCACCTCATGCCGCTGCTGAAGCCGCGGCCCGGGGAGAACGACGGCGGCTACGCGGTCATGGACTACCGCGCGGTCGACCCCCGGCTGGGCACGATGGCCGACCTCGAGGAGGTCGCCACGGCGCTGCACGGCCGCGGCATGGCGCTGTGCATCGACCTGGTGCTCAACCACACCGCCCGAGAGCACCCCTGGGCGCAGGGCTGGCTGGCCGGCGACCCCGCCTACGCCGGCTTCTACACCGCCTTCCCCGACCGCACGGTGCCCGACGCCTACGACGCGACGATCCCCGAGGTCTTCCCCGACCGGGCGCCGGGGTCGTTCAGCTGGGTGCCGGAGGCCTGCCGCGGTGCGGGCGGCTGGGTGTGGACGACGTTCTGGCCGTACCAGTGGGACCTGGACTACGCCAACCCCGAGGTCACCCTGGCGATGCTCGGGGAGATCACCTGGCTGGCCAACCGCGGCGTCGACGTCTTCCGCATGGACGCCGTCCCGTTCATGTGGAAGCGGCTGGGCACCAGCTGCCAGAACCAGCCCGAGGGGCACAGCCTGCTGCAGCTGCTGCACGCGGCCACCCGGCTCGCCGCCCCCGGGGTGGTGTTCAAGGCCGAGGCGATCGTCTCGCCCGACGACCTGGTGGCCTACCTGGGCGGCCACGACCGCTACCGGCCCGAGTGCGAGCTGGCCTACCACAACCAGCTCATGGTGCTGCTGTGGAGCAGCCTGGCCACCGGCGACGTCCGGCTGGCCCGGCAGGCGCTGGGCCGGATGCGGCCGATCCCGCCCAGCGCCACCTGGGTGACCTACGTGCGCGGTCACGACGACATCGGCTGGGCGGTCGCCGACGCCGACGCCGCCGCGGTCGGCCTCCACGGACCGGCGCACCGCCGCTTCCTCAACGACTTCTACTCCGGCCGCTTCCCCGGCTCCTTCGCCCGCGGTGCGCTGTTCCAGGAGAACGAGGTCACCGGTGACGCGCGCGTCTCCGGATCGGCGGCCTCGCTGTGCGGCATCGAGGCCGCGCTCGAGGACGGCGACGGGGCCGCGCTGGAGGCCGGGATCCGCCGGCTGGTGCTGCTGTACTCGGTCATCTACGCCCACGGCGGCATCCCGCTGCTCTACATGGGCGACGAGCTGGCCCTGCGCAACGACACCGGCTACCTCGCCGACCCCGCACTGGCCCCGGACAACCGCTGGATGCACCGCCCGCCGATGGACTGGGACGCCGCCGCTCGCGTTCCCGACCCGGCGACGCTGGAGGGCCGGGTGTGGCGGGAGGTCCGCCGGCTGGGCGAGGTGCGCCGCTCGCTGCTGGCGCTGCGCGGCGGCGTGGAGTCCGCGGTGGTCGACGCCGGCAGCGACGCGGTCCTCGTCTGGCGGCGCAAGCACCCCCGCAGCGGCACCTTCGTCGGCCTGGCCAACTTCTCGCCGTTCCCGCAGGCCCTGGACGCCGACACCGTCACCGGCTTCGGCAGCTTCGAGCAGGTCCACGGCAGCGACGGCGTCCTCCCGGTGCGCGACGGACAGGTCGTCGTCCCCGGGCTCGGCTTCGCCTGGTACGCCGAGCCGTGACCGCAGCGGCCGTGCCTCCGACCCACCCGCCGCCCCCTCCCGCCGGGAGCACCGTCGGCGTCGAGGAGGAGTTCCACCTCGTCGACCCCGGCAGCCTCGCGCTCACCCCGAGCGCGACGGTCGCAGCGGCCGCCCTCGCCGGCCGGGCCGGCGAGCACGTGCACCCGGAGATCGTGACCACCCAGCTGGAGACCTCCACCGGCGTCTGCACCGGCATCGGCGAGCTGCGCGCCCAGCTGGCCGCCACCCGCGCCGAGGCCGCCGCGGCCGCCGCCCGCGACGGGTTGGTCCTGTTCGCCGCCTCCACCCACCCCTTCGGCACCTGGCGTGAGCAGCGGATCACCGGCGCGCCCCGGTACGAGGCGATGGTCGGGCGCTGGGCGGGGCTGGCCCAGCGGCAGGACATCTGCGGCTGCCACGTGCACGTCGGCGTCCCCGATGTCGGGACGGCGGTGGCGGTGATGGACCGCGCCCGCCCCTACCTGCCGGTGCTGCTGGCGATGACCGGCAGCTCGCCGTTCCACGACGGCGCGGACACCGGCCACGAGTCCTGGCGCACGGTGTGGTGGTCGCACTGGCCGAACGCCGGGCCGCCGGAGCCGATGGGCACCGAGCAGCGGTTCCGGGAGGTCCTCGACGGGCTGGTCCGCTCCGGTGTGGTGGAGGACGGCCGGCACCTGTACTGGGACGTGCGGCCCTCCGTGCGCTGGCCGACCCTGGAGTTCCGGCTGGCCGACGTCTGCACCGACCTCGACGCCGCCGTCCTGCACGCCGCGCTGGTCCGCTCGCTGGTGCGGGTGCTCGCCCGCCGCGCGGAGCGCGGGGAGCCGGTTCCCGAGGTCCGCCCCGAGCTGCTGCGGGCGGCCCGCTGGCGCGCCGCCCGCGACGGGCTCCGCGGCGAGCTGTTCGACCCGGTGCGCGGCGAGGTCGCCGCCGCGCGGGACGCCGTCGAGGCGCTGGTCGCCGAGCTCGCCGACGACCTGCGCACCCACGGCGAGGAGGACGACGTCGCCGCGCTGCTGGACCGGCTGTGGGCGCACGGCACGTCGGCCACCCGGCAGCGGGCCGCCTGGGCCGCCACCCGCGATCTCCGCGCTGTGGCCGCCGGGGTCGTGCGGGACGGCGCGGCCGGCATCGGGTGAGACGCGGGCCCGCGGGGTAGGAGGCGGCCATGACCGAACCGCGTCCTCTCGCCCTCGTCACAGGCGCCTCGAGCGGCATCGGCCTCGAACTCGCCCGCCAGTTCGCCGAGCACGGCTTCGACCTCGTGGTCAACGCCGAGGACACCGAGCTCACGACCGCAGCCGGCCGGCTGCGCGCAGCCGGCACCACCGTGCAGACGGTGCAGGCCGACCTGCGGACGACCGAGGGCGTGCAGGCGGTGTACGACGCGGTGACCGCCACCGGGCGCCCCCTGGCCGCGGCGGCGCTCAACGCCGGGGTCGGGAAGGGCGGGCCGTTCGTCGAGAACGAACTCGAGGACGAGCTGGCGATCGTCGACCTCAACGTCCGCTCGACCGTCGTCCTCGCCAAGCACGTGCTCCGCGACATGGCGGCCCGGGGCGAGGGCCGGGTGCTGTTCACCTCGTCGATCGCCTCGACCATGCCCGGGCCCTACCAGGCGGTCTACAACGCCTCGAAGTCCTTCGTGCAGTCCTTCGCCGAGGCGCTGGCGACCGAGCTGCGCGACACCGGGGTGACGGTCACCTCGCTGATGCCCGGCCCGACCGACACCGAGTTCTTCGAGCGCGGCGACCTCATGGACACCAGGCTCGGCCAGGGCCCCAAGGACGACCCGGCCCAGGTGGCGAAGCAGGGCTTCGAGGCGCTCATGCAGGGCGAGACCAAGGTGCTGGGCGGCTCGCTGATGAGCAAGGCGCAGGCGGTGGTCAACTCGGTGCTGCCGGACAAGCTGAAGTCCGCCGGCCACGCGAAGATGGCCGGGCCGGGGAGCGCGGAGTAGGGCCATGACCGGCGTCCGGGACCTCGCCCTGCCGCTCCGGGACCCCGCCGACCTCGACCCGCTGCTCGAGCGGGTCGGCGGCGCTCCCATCGTAGCGATCGGCGAGGCCAGCCACGGCACCTCCGAGTACTACGCCTGGCGGGCCGCGCTGACCCGCCGGCTGATCTGCGAGCACGGCTTCGGCTTCGTCGCCGTCGAGGGCGACTGGCCCGACTGCTACCGGGTGAACCGCTCGGTGAAGCTGCGGCCGGGCGCCGACGCCGACCCGTACGACGCGCTCGACGCCTTCTCGCGGTGGCCGACGTGGATGTGGGCCAACGACGAGGTCGTCGAGTTCTGCCGCTGGCTGCGCGAGGTCAACGCCGGGCGCCCGGAGGACGAGCGGGTCGGCTTCTACGGCCTGGACGTCTACAGCCTCTGGGACTCGATGCAGGAGCTCGTCGGCTGGCTGCGGGAGAACGAACCCGAGCACGTCGACGCGGCGGTCCGGGCGCTGCGCTGCTTCGAGCCGTTCGGTGAGGACGGCGCCGAGTACGCCTTCGCCAGCCGCCTCGCCCCGACCACCTGCGAGCAGGCCGTCGTCGACCTCCTGCGGTCCCTGTGCGAGGAGCGGGGGAGGGCCGAGGCCGCCCAGGACGCGGAGGCCCGCTTCTCCGCCGAGCAGAACGCCGCCGTCGTCGTCGACGCCGAGCGCTACTACCGCGCGATGGTGCAGGGCTCGGCGGAGTCGTGGAACGTCCGTGACGTGCACATGGTCGACGCGCTCGACCGGCTGCTCACCCACACGCGCACAGGGCCCCACCCACCCAAGGCCGTGGTCTGGGAGCACAACACGCACATCGGGGACGCCCGGGCCACCGACATGGCCGACGCCGGGATGGTCAACGTCGGGCAGCTGCTGCGCGAGCGGCACGGCGCCGACGACGTCGTCCTGGTCGGCTTCGGCGGCTACCGCGGCGGGGTGGTCGCCGGCAGCGCGTGGGGCGAGCAGATGCAGCGGATGCCGGTGCCCGAGGCCCGCGCCGGCAGCATCGAGGCGGTGCTGCACGAGGAGGTCGGCCGCGACGCGCTGCTCGTGTGGGAGCGCGGCGGTGCCCGGCCGGCCGAGCTCGACCGGCGGCTCGACCACCGGGCGATCGGCGTCGTCTACCGGCCCGAGCGGGAGCGGTGGGGCAACTACGTGCCGACCGTGCTGGGGGAGCGCTACGACGCCTTCCTGTACCTGGAGGACACCTCACCCCTCCGGCCGCTGCACCTCGAACGGGCCGACGAGCACGTGCCGCCGCTGGCGCACGTGGTCTGAGGACGCGACATGGCGCTGCCGCACGCCACGGAGGGACGGCTCGACGCCCGGCCGGTGAAGACGCCGGCCGCGGCGCCCTACCCGCCGGGGGTCCGGACGCTGGAGCTGGGGCCGCACGCGCAGGCGCAGCTCGTCGTCCCCGACGGGCGGCCGAGGCCCCGGCCGCTGCTGGTGTTCTTCCACGGCGCGGGCGGGACGGCGGCGCAGAGCATGGCCCTGGTCGGTGACCCGGCCACGGCCCGGGACGCGCTGGTGCTGGCCCCGTCGTCGGTCGCCTCGACCTGGGACCTCATCGCCGGCGGCCTCGGCCGGGACGTCGCCGTGCTCGACGCCGCGCTCGCGCAGGTCTTCGCCCGGCAGCCGGTCACCCGGGTGGCGTTCGGGGGCTTCTCCGACGGCGCCTCGTACGCACTCAGCCTGGGACTGGCCAACGGCGACCTGGTCGAGGCGGTGCTGGCCTTCTCCCCGGGCTTCGCCCTCCCGCCGCGACAGGAGGGCCGGCCACGCGTCTGGATCTCCCACGGCACCGGCGACCGCGTGCTGCCGGTCGCGCGGTGCGGACGACGGCTGGCCCAGCGGCTGGACGCCGGCGGGTACCACGTCCGCTACGAGGAGTTCGACGGCGGCCACGTCGTCCGGCCCGGGGACGTGACCGCCGCCCTCACCACGTGGCTGGGCCCCGCGGACTGAGGAAGGACCCCTCCCGGGTCCCCTCGCTCGCTCGGGAACGCCCTGGAGAGGGCCGCCTTCAGGCGGACCGTCGCTCGGTCAGATCCGTCGCCGGGGCGGCGGCGTCCTTGGGACCGCCGGTCTTGGAGACGGCGAACTCCGACCCCAGCGCCTCCAGCGCCAGCCGCCCGTACACCTGCTGCTGGGTGGCCACCCGCTCGGCGCGGCCGCGGCCGAGGAAGCTGACCGCCCAGTGCAGCACCGCGGTCACCCGGCTCTTGAAGCCCACGATGTACATCAGGTGCACGACCAGCCACAGCACCCAGGCGAAGAAGCCCTCGAACTTGAGGTTCTTGATGTCGGCGACCGCGGAGAAGCGGGAGATCGTCGCCATGTTGCCCTTGTCGCGGTAGCGGAACGGGCCGCGCGGCTGCTTCCCCGAGATCCGCCGGGTGATCTGGTCGGCGGCGTACCGCCCACCCTGGATCGCGACCTGGGCGACGCCCGGCAGCTTGTCCAGCGCCATCATGTCGCCGACGACGTGCACCTCGGGGTGGCCGGGCAGGGTGAGGTCGGGCTGCACGTTGATGCGGCCGGCCCGGTCGATCTCGGCGCCCGACTGGTCCGCGAGGAGCCGGCCGAGCGGGCTGGCCTGCACGCCCGCCGCCCACACCTTGGTGGCCGCCTGGATGCGCCGGACCTGTCCGTCGCGGTCCTTGACCTCCAGGCCGTTGGGGTCGACGTCGGTGACCATCGCGCCGAGCTGCACCTCGACGCCGATCTCGTTGAGGTGCCGGCGGGCGCGGTCACCGAGCTTCTCGCCGAACGGCGGCAGGACCTGCGGCGCGGCGTCGAGCAGGATCACCCGGGCCTGGGTCGGGTCGATGGCGCGGAAGTCGCGGCGCAGGGTGCGGTGGGCCAGCTCGGCGATCTGGCCGGCCATCTCCACGCCCGTCGGGCCGGCACCCACCACGACGAAGGTGAGCAGCCGGTCCCGCTCTGCCGGGTCCGTGGCGAGCTCGGCGAGCTCGAAGGCGCCGAAGATGCGGCCGCGCAGCTCCAGGGCGTCGTCGATGCTCTTCATGCCGGGCGCGAACTCGGCGAAGCGGTCGTTGCCGAAGTAGGACTGCCCGGCGCCGGCGGCCACGACGAGCTCGTCGTAGGGGTGCACGGTGGTGCGGCCCAGGATGGTCGAGGTGACCGTACGGGCGGCCAGGTCGATGTCGGTGACCTCGCCCAGCACGACGCGCGCGTTCTCCTGACGCCGCAGGATCTCGCGGGTGGCCGGCGCGACCTCACCCTCGGACAGGATGCCGGTGGCCACCTGGTAGAGCAGCGGCTGGAACAGGTGGTGGCTGGTCTTGCCGATGACGGTCACGTCGACGGGAGCCCGCCTCAGCGCCTTGGCGGCGAACAGCCCGCCGAAGCCGGAACCGATGATGACGACCCTGGGCCGACCGGACGGGGAGGCGCCGACGGGGTCGGCCACTGGTGATGTCGTCATGATGAATCAGTCTCCCACCTCGGTGTCCCGGGCCTGCGCACGGCGGGGAGCGATCCAGATCACAGCCCGCCGCGCGCACCGGCTGTGGCATTGCTACCCGCCGTCGGGAGCCTGACGCGCACGCTGTAGACCGGTCCGGTGCCGGAGTCCCTGATCAGACCGGTCCTCGTCCCGGGTCTGGGGCTCGACGAGCGCTCCTCCACCCGCGTGCGGGAGCAGGTGGCGGCCGACGTCGTCCTGCTGCCGGGGATGGGGGTGCCCGGTCCGGTGCCGCCGCTCGAGGAGCTCGCGGCCCGGCTGCGCGCCCGGCTCGGCGAGACGCCGGCGCTGCTGGTCGGCCACTCGCAGAGCTGCCAGGTGGTCGCCGCCGCGGCCGGGGACCCGCGGGTGACGGGCCTGGTGCTGCTCGGGCCGACCACCGACCCGCGCCTGCGGTCGGCCGCGGGACTGGTCCGGCGGTGGCTGGCGACGGCGGTCCGCGAGCGGTGGCCGCAGGCGCCGCTGGTGCTGCCGCAGTGGCTGCGGACCGGACCGCGGGCGATGCGGCAGCTGTGGGCCGCGCTGGCGCCCGACCGGATCGACGCCCGGCTGCGGACCGTCCGGGTGCCGGTGACCGTCGTCCGCGGCACCCGGGACCGGCTCTGCCCGCACGACTGGGCCGCCACGGTGGCGGCGGCCGCCCCGGACGGCCGGCTGGTCGAGATCCCCGGGGCGGCCCACCTGTCGCCGATGACCCACCCCGAGCAGGTCGCGGCCCTGCTGCGCGAGGCGGCCGGGCACGCCGCGGCCGGGCAGCGCCGCACCGGCGCTTGACCGGCTCGCGACGGCCGGGCAGGTGGCCACTGCGTGTCACGATGTGCGCGTGGCCCACTCCTCCGCCTCGGCCGGCGCGCTGCTGCGGCACGTCCGCACCGGCCGCGCGCGCAGCCGGGCCGAGCTCGTCGCGCTGACCGGCGCCTCCCGGAACACGGTCAGCGCCCGGGTCGACCAGCTGATCGCGGCCAACCTGCTCGCCGAGGGCGGGCGCGGGTGGAGCACCGGCGGGCGGCCGCCGACCCTGCTGCGGTTCAACAGCGGCGCCGGCTGCGTGCTCGCGGTGGACCTGGGCGTGACCAGTGTCGACGTCGCCGTCACCGACCTCTCGGCCGAGATCCTGGCCACCATCGGCCACCCGATCGACATCGCCGACGGTCCCGGTCCGGTGCTCGCCGAGGTCGACCGGCTGGCCCAGTTGGTCCTCGCCGAGGCCGGCCTGGAGCCGGCCGACGTGTGCGCCGTGGGCGTCGGCGTGCCGGGACCGGTGGAGTACTCCAGCGGGCGCCCCTCCCACCCGCCGATCATGCCGGGCTGGCACGACTTCCCGATCCCGAGCGCGTTCGGCCGCTACGAGTGCCCGGTCTACGTCGACAACGACGTCAACGTCATGGCGCTGGGCGAGATGGGAGCCGCCGGGTCGGTGCAGGACGTGCTCGTCGTCAAGGTGGGCACCGGCATCGGCTGCGGCGTCATCGTCGACGGCCGGGTCTACCGCGGCGCGCAGGGCAGCGCCGGGGACATCGGGCACATCCACGTCAGCACGCCCGACGGCCGGGTGGTGACCTGCCGCTGCGGTCAGGAGAACTGCCTCGAGGCGATCGCCGGCGGAGGCGCGCTGCTCCGTGACGCCGTGGCGGCGGGGCTGCCGGTGGGCACCACGCGCGAGGTCGTGGAGCGCGCGGCGCAGGGCGACGGCGCGGCCATCGAACTGGTCCGAGAGGCGGGCCGGACCATCGGCACGGTGCTCGCCGCGCTGGTCAACTTCTTCAACCCGCACCGCATCGTGGTCACCGGCGGCGTGGCGCAGGCCGGCGTTCCGCTGCTGGCCGGGATCCGCGAGTCGGTCTACCGGCGGTCGATGCCGCTGGCCGCCCGCGCGCTGGAGATCACCGTCAGCGCGGCCCCCGAGCTGTCCGGCCGGATCGGCGCCGCGCTCATGGCGATCGAGGGCTTCCTGGACGAGGAGTCCGTCGAGCAGGCGCTCGCGCGATAGCACTGCGGTCCTCCGGACCGCTCCGCGGCCACGTGCCGTCCTCCGGGAGCGTCGAGCCGCTGCCCGGCGCGCGGATCCGCTGCGGTGCGACTGCGCTCGGTGGGACAGCCCCGGTCCGGGGACGGCAGCCACGTCTCGTTTCGGCAACCCCGGCGTCGTGGCCTTGACCACATCCCGCGCCACCCTTATGTTCTCGCTTCAGCCGACTAATGATCAGTGTTGAGCAGAAGTCTGGATGGTGCCGATGTCCCCCTCCTCCTCGCCGTCCGGCGGGTCGCCGCTGCTGGAGGTGCACGGCGTCGTCAAGTCCTTCCCGGGCGTCCGGGCGCTCGACGGCGTCGACCTCGACGTCCGTGCGGGGGAGGTGCACTGCCTGCTCGGCCAGAACGGCGCCGGCAAGTCGACCCTGATCAAGGTCCTGGCCGGGGCGCACCAGCCCGACGCCGGCCGGATCAGCTGGCGCGGCGAGCCGGTCCGGCTCACCGACCCCCAGGCGGCCATGTCGCTCGGGATCGCGACGATCTACCAGGAGCTCGACCTGGTCGCCGGCCTCACCGTCGCCGACAACGTCTTCCTCGGCCGGGAGCACGCGCGGCTGGGGCTGACCCGGCCGTCCTCGGCCAACCGCGCCGCCGCGCGGCTGCTGGAGCGCCTCGGCCACGCCGACATCCGGCCCACCGCCGAGGTCGGCTCCCTGCCGGCGGCCGCGCAGCAGATGGTCAGCATCGCCCGGGCCCTCTCCCAGGACGCCAGGCTGATCATCATGGACGAGCCGTCGGCCGTCCTGGACAGCGAGGAGGTCGAGCGGCTGTTCGCGGTGATCCGCGACCTCACCGCGCACGACGTCGCCGTCGTCTACATCTCCCACCGGCTCGAGGAGATCCGCGAGGTCGGCGACCGGATCACCGTCCTCAAGGACGGCCGGACCGTGGCCACCGGACTGCCCGCCCGCGAGACCCCGACCCGCGAGGTCATCACGCTGATGACGGGCCGCGACATCGAGTACGTCTTCCCCGAGCGGCGCGAGCACCCGGACCCGGACGCCGCCCCGCTGCTCGAGGTCGAGGGGCTGGGCCTGCGCGGCTCCTTCGCCGACGTCTCCTTCACCGTCCGCCCCGGCGAGGTCGTGGGCCTGGCCGGCCTGGTCGGCTCCGGGCGCTCGGAGATCCTCGAGAGCGTCTACGGCGCCCGCCGCCCGACGTCCGGCACGGTCCGTGTCGGCGGCCGGCGGCTGCGCCCGGGGGACGTCGCCGCCGCGGTCTCGGCCGGCGTCGGCCTGGCCCCCGAGGAGCGCAAGAGCCAGGGGCTGCTGCTGGGAGAGTCGATCTCGCGCAACATCAGCCTCTCGAGCCTGGCCCGGTTCGCCCGCGCCGGCTTCCTTTCCCGCTCCGCGGAGGCCGAGGCCGCGCGACAGCAGGTGACCGCACTGGAGGTCCGCCCGGCGGACGTCGACCGGGAGGTCCGGACGCTGTCGGGCGGCAACCAGCAGAAGGTCGTGCTGGCCCGCTGGCTGCTGCGCGACTGCCGGGTGCTGCTGCTCGACGAGCCGACCCGTGGCGTCGACGTCGGCGCCCGCTCGGAGATGTACGCGCTGATCCGCGGACTGGCCGACCGCGGCGTGGCCGTCGTCGTGGTCTCCAGCGAGATCCCCGAGGTGCTCGGCCTGGCCGACCGGGTCCTGGTCATCGGCGACGGCCGCGTGCTGGCGGAGGAACCGGCCGGCGCGCTCGACGAGCACCGCGTGCTCGACCTGGTCATGCAGGACGCGGCCGCCCACGGCGGCCCGATGCACACGCGAGACGACGAGCACGCACAGCGCGAAGGGGACGTGGCATGAGCAGCACGACCGTGGCGACGGGGACGGACGCTCCCCGGCAGCCCTCCGGCACGGCGGGGCGCCGCAGCGGGGCAGGGTTCCTCGCCGGTCCCGTGGGCCGCAACCTCGGCCTGGTCGTCGCCCTGGCGGTGCTCTGCATCGTCGGCACCGTCACCGCCCCCGACCGGTTCCTCGCCGTCGACAACGTGCTCACCATCCTGCGGCTGGCCGCCGTGATCGGCGTGGTGAGCATCGGGATGACGTTCGTGATCATCGGCGGCGGCATCGACCTCTCGGTGGGCGCGATCGTGGCGCTGTCCTCGGTGTGGGCGACGACGCTGGCCACCCAGGCGATGGCGGCGGACTTCCACTGGATCGTCATGGTGGTCACCGCGCTCCTCGTGGGCGCCGGGTGCGGGCTGGTCAACGGGATCGTCATCGCCTACGGCAAGCTCGTCGCGTTCATCGCGACGCTGGCGATGCTGGCCGCCGCCCGCGGCCTGGCGGAGATCATCGCCAACCGGCGCACCCAGATCGTGCAAGACCGCGACTTCCTGGCCTTCTTCTCCGGCGACGTCCTCGGCGTCCCCACGCTCGTGGTGATCTTCGCGCTGGTCGCGGTCGCCGGGTGGGTGCTGCTCAACCGGACGACGTTCGGCCGGCGCACCTTCGCCGTCGGCGGCAACGCCGAGGCGGCGCGGCTGGCCGGCATCCGGGTGCAGCGGCACACCATGTGGCTCTACGTGCTCTCCGGCGTCACCTGCGGCATCGCCGCGGTCATGCTCATGGCCCGGACGACGACCGGCAGCTCCACCCACGGCACCCTCTACGAGCTCGACGCGATCGCCGCGGTGGTCATCGGCGGCACGCTGCTCATCGGCGGCCGGGGCACCATCGTCGGCACCGTCCTGGGCGTGCTGATCTTCACCACGCTCGGCAACGTCTTCACGCTGAACAACCTGTCCAGCTCCGCCCAGGCGGTCGCCCGCGGCGTGATCATCGTCGTCGCCGTCCTGCTGCAGATGCGCCTGGCCACCGGCTCGTTCAGCCTGCGCCGGCTGGGCCGCGGTGCCGACGGCGGCAGCCCGCCCGCCCCGGTCGGCGCGGCCGGCACGGTCTCCGGCGGCGCGACGCCCGGCGGACCCGGCGGCCCCGCACCCGGCGCGACGACCGACCGCCCCTGACGCGGTCCGGGGCGCACCCGTCCCGGACCGGCACCACCCGCACGACCCACTACCTGGCCGACGACAGCCAGGGAGGCGATCCCCCGAGGAGAGAACATGTCTGCAGCGAGGCAGCGCCCGTTCCGTCGTGTCACGTCGACCGCGCTCGCCGTTCTCGGCGCCGGCGTCCTGGTCGCCGGCTGCACGAGCAACACCCCCGAGGCCTCCGGAGGCGGGGGCGGCGGTGGCGGCGAGGCCGCCAGCCCCAACGACGAGGCCGGCGAGACGGTACGCATCGGTTTCTCCGCCCCGGCCGCCGACCACGGCTGGATGGCCGGCATCAGCCAGGCCGCGCAGGCCGAGGCCGAGCGCTACGGGGACGTCGAGCTGAGCGTCGCCGAGGGCACCAACGACGTCAGCACCCAGATCAGCCAGGTCGAGACCTTCATCAACGAGGGCGTCGACGCGATCGTGCTGCTCCCCTTCGACGGCGCCGCGCTCACCCCGGTCGCGCTGCGGGCCATGGAGGCCGGCATCACCGTCGTCAACGTCGACCGCGAGTTCAACAGCCCGTTCGCCGCCCGGGCCACCGTCCTCGGCGACAACTACGGCATGGGCGTCTCGGCCGGCCAGTACATCTGCACGCAGCTGGGCGACCAGCCCGACGCGGTCGTCGCGGAGATCGCCGGCATCGACTCGCTGCCGCTGACGCAGGACCGCAGCCAGGGCTTCGCCGACGCGCTGTCCGAGTGCGGCCTCAACGTGGACAACCGCGTGGCGGCTGACTTCACCGTCGAGGGCGGGGAGCGGACCGCGGCCAACCTGCTGCAGGCCGCGCCGCAGATCGACGCCATCTGGAACCACGACGACGACCAGGGCGTCGGCGTCCTGGCCGCCATCACCAACGCCGGCCGGGACGAGTTCTTCATGGTCGGTGGCGCCGGGTCGGCCAACGCGATGCGCGAGATCCAGGGCGGCCAGTCGGTGCTCGACGCGACGGTCATCTACCCGCACACCCAGGCCGCGGACGGGATCGCGCTCGCCCGGCTGATCGTGCAGGGCAAGAGCCTGTCCGACCTCTCCTCGCAGGGGGTGCCGCAGCGGATCGTGCTGGACGCCCCCGTCGTGACCGCCGACAACGTCGACCAGTACATCGACGCCGCGTTCGAGTCCTGACCCGCTGACACAGCGGTCGCCGGGGGACGGCGCGCCGTCCCCCGGCGGCTCCCGTGAGGAGACCGCATGACCCCGACCCTCGGCGTCGGCCTGATCGGCTACGCCTTCATGGGCGCCGCGCACTCCCAGGCCTGGCGCACCGCCCCCCACTTCTTCGACCTGCCGCTGCGTCCCGAGCTCACCGTGCTGGCCGGCCGGGACGCCGTCCGCGTCGCCGACGCCGCCGGACGGCTGGGCTGGATGTCGACCGAGACCGACTGGCGCCGCGTGCTCGAGCGTGACGACGTCGGCCTCGTGGACGTCTGCACGCCCGGCGACACCCACGCCGAGATCGCGATCGCCGCACTCGAGGCGGGCAAGCACGTGCTCTGCGAGAAACCGCTCGCCAACACGGTGGCCGAGGCCGAGGCGATGGCCGAGGTCGCCGCCCGCGCCGCCGAGCGCGGCGTCCGGTCGATGGTCGGCTTCACCTACCGCCGCGTCCCGGCCATCGGCCTGGCCCGGCAGCTGGTCGCCGAGGGCCGGCTGGGCGAGATCCGGCACGTGCGGGCCCAGTACCTGCAGGACTGGATCGCCGACCCCGCCGCACCCATGTCGTGGCGGCTGGAGAAGGAGAAGGCCGGCTCGGGTGCGCTCGGCGACATCGGTGCGCACATCGTCGACCTCACCCAGTACGTCACCGGGCAGCGGTTGACCGGCGTCAGCGCCCTGCTGGAGACCTTCGTCAAGGAGCGGCCGCTGCCGGCGTCGGCCGGCTCGCTGTCGGGCGTCGGCGGGGAGGGGACCGGCACGGTCACCGTGGACGACGCCGCCGTGTTCCTCGGCCGGTTCGACGGCGGGGCGCTGGCCACCTTCGAGGCGACCCGGTTCGCGCTGGGGCGGAAGAACGCCATCCGGATCGAGGTCAACGGCTCGCGCGGCAGCCTGGCCTTCGACTTCGAGGACATGAACGTCCTGCACTTCTTCGACGGCGACGAGCCGGCCGCGACCGCCGGCTTCCGCCGGATCCTCGTCACCGAGCCCGAGCACCCCTATGTCGGCGCCTGGTGGCCGGCCGGGCACGGCCTGGGCTACGAGCACGGCTTCACCCACCAGGTCGTCGACCTGGTGACCGCCATCGCCAAGGGCGAGGAGCCGACGCCGTCCTTCGCCGACGGGCTGCAGGTGCAGCGGGTGCTCGACGCCGTCGAGCGCAGCGCCGCCGCGCGTTCCGTCTGGACCGAGATCCCTTCCTGACCCCACCTCCGGACTCTCGGCACCGGGGGTCCGCCGTCGTCCGAGGAGGACGCACTCCATGCCCCGTCCCGTCACGCTGTTCACCGGCCAGTGGGCCGACCTGCCGTTCGAGGAGGTGGCCCGGCTCGCCTCCGAGTGGGGCTACGACGGCCTGGAGATCGCCTGCTGGGGCGACCACCTCGACGTCGAGCGCGCTGCGAACGACGACAGCTATGTCCAGGAGCGCCTCGACCTGCTGAAGCGCTACAACCTGCAGGTCTTCGCGATCTCCAACCACCTCAACGGCCAGGCCGTCTGCGACGACCCGATCGACGAGCGGCACCGCGGCATGGTGCACCCGCGCGTGTGGGGCGACGGCGACCCCGAGGGCGTCCGGCAGCGGGCCGCCGAGGAGATGAAGACGACTGCCCGGGCGGCGGCGAAGCTCGGCGTGAAGACGGTCGTCGGCTTCACCGGGTCGAAGATCTGGAAGACCGTGGCGATGTTCCCGCCGGTCCCCGAGTCCATGGTCGAGGACGGCTACCGCGACTTCGCCGACCGCTGGAACCCGATCCTCGACGTGTTCGACGAGGTGGGGGTGCGGTTCGCGCACGAGGTGCACCCGTCGGAGATCGCCTACGACTACTGGACGACGGTCCGCACGATGGAGGCGATCGGGCACCGTGAGGCGTTCGGGCTGAACTGGGACCCGAGCCACTTCGTCTGGCAGGACCTCGACCCGGTCTCGTTCATCTGGGACTTCAAGGACCGGATCTACCACGTCGACTGCAAGGACGCGAAGAAGCAGGTGGGCAACGGCCGCAACGGCCGGATGGGCTCGCACCTGCCGTGGGCCGACCCGCGGCGCGGCTGGGACTTCGTCTCCACCGGGCACGGCGACGTCCCGTGGGAGGCCTGCTTCCGGATGCTCAACACCATCGGCTACGACGGGCCGATCTCGGTGGAGTGGGAGGACGCCGGCATGGACCGCCTGGTCGGCGCGCCCGAGGCGCTGGCGTTCGTGCGCCGGCTGGCCTTCGACCCGCCGGCGGCCGCGTTCGACGCGGCCTTCGCCAGCGGCAACTGATGCGCCGGGAGGTGGACGGCGGTCGGGGGTCCCGCCGTCCACCTCCCGGGGCTCGGTGGCCCCCGTCTGGACCCGCCGCGAGCTCGCGAATGGCGGGCAGCGGAGGGTCCTTCTTCAGGCGCTGACCGCGATCGGCGTCTCCATGCCGGCGGCGCGGTGGCTGCCGACCGAGCAGTAGAAGACGTAGTCGCCCTCGTCGAGGGTGACCGTGAGGGTGGCCGACTGCCCCGGCTGGAGGACCTCGGTCGCGGCGACGTCCTCGCCGTTCCGCTCCACCACGAAGTCGTGCGGCATGCGGCCCTCGTTGACGACCTCGAAGGTGTACGAGCCCGCGGAGTAGGAGTCCTCGGCGAGCTCGATGAACATCTCGCCCTCGGTGACGGCGACCGTCTCGCTCTGGGCCTCCGCCGGGGAGCTCGCGGGGGAGGAGGGCGCCGCTGACGACGCGCTCGCCTCGGCGCTGCTCGACGGTGCGCTGCTCGCCTCGGCGCTGGTCGACGGTGCGGCGTCTGCGGCGCCGTCGTCCGCGGAGCAGCCGCTGACCAGGCCGATCCCGAGGGCGAGGACCAGCGGCGCGGCGCGGCGGGCAGAGCGGGTGGGACCGGTCGCGTGGGGCACGCGGGACCTCCTGGGAGCCGACGGGACCCCGCCCCGTCGGCGGCTCCCCGTTGACCCCGATGCTGCAGGGGTCAAGCACCCGGGGGGAACCCCCCGACCCGGGGGGCACGACGGCGCGGGCACTCCCATCACGCTGCGGCACCGCTTGACTACTGTGCCGCGCGTCCCCGGGTCGACCGACGGCGCAGCCCACTCCGGTGGCGGCGCATCGACGGCTCTCCCGGCTGCCGCGCAGGGGGAACGCAGGGGGCCGGGGAGGTCGTCCCCGGCCCCTGCCGCGTCACTCGGCGCGGGCGGCCGCCCTCGCGACCTTCTTGTTGGCCTTGGCCAGGGTCTTCGCGGCCTTGCGCACCCGGCGCGGCTGCCGGTCCAGCGTGCCGCTGGTGAGCAGGCCGAGGCCGATGCCGAGCAGCCACACGTCCTTGGCCACGGTCAGCCCCTCCTGGGTCGGCGCCAGGCTGCCCGGCTTCCGCATGCCGGGGGTGTTCAGGTAGAGCCCGAGCAGCCCGCCGGAGAAACCGGTGAGCAGGGCGCCGGCCACCGCCGTCGGCACGAAGGGGGTCAGCAGGGCGGCGCCGATGCCCACCTCCGCGTAGGAGAGGACCTTGGCGAACTGCCGCGGCTCGATGCCCTTGAGGAAGGGGTAGGTACCCGAGGCGAAGCCGTGCAGGCCGGCCGCAGTGGCCTCGTCGGCGCCGCGCTTGCCCAGGCCGCTGTTGAGGATGAACGCACCGGCCGAGACGCGGGGCGCGATCTCGGACAGGGTGATGGGCAGTGCCATGGTGCTCCCTCGCTGGTCGCAGACGGTCAGGGCCTGGCCTTGCCCTGGTCGAGGGGTCCAGTGCCCACCAGCCGGGGCGTCAACCGTCGTCGCCGGCCGGGCCGCCGGTCAGCGGCCCCCGCGGCGGGACCGGCCGCTGAACGACGCCGCCGAGTGCATTCCGGCGCGCGCGGCGAGCTCGGCCCGGGTGCGTGCCGGACCCGACGTCCGGCCCTGGCCGCGCGAGGACGACGCCGTCCCGCCGCCCGACGGGGTGCCGGCCTGGCCGGCGGAGCGTCCGGAACCGCCCCCGGACCGGCGGCGCCGACCGCCGCCCTGGCCCTGCGGCTGGGGCTCGGCCGTGGGTGCGGGCTCGACGTACGGCGCGGCCGGCCCGGTCAGCACGGCGATCTCCGCGGCTCCCGGGCGCACGGCGCTCACCGTCGGCGTGATGCCGGCCTGCCGGGCGAGGGTGCGCACCTCGCCGGCCTGGTCCGGGGTGGAGACGGTGACCACGGTGCCGCCGGCGCCGGCCCGGGCGGTGCGGCCGGAGCGGTGCAGGTAGGCCTTGTGCTCGGCCGGCGGGTCGACGTGGACGACGAGCGCGACGTCGTCGACGTGGATCCCGCGCGCGGCGATGTCGGTGGCGACCAGCACCCGGGTGCTGCCGGTGCTGAACGCCTCGAGGTTCCGCTCGCGGGCGTTCTGGCTGAGGTTGCCGTGCAGGTCGACGGCGGGGACGCCGGCCGCGGTCAGCTGCTTGGCCAGCTTCTTGGCCTGGTGCTTGGTGCGGGTGAACAGCACGCTGCGGCCCAGCCCCGAGGCCAGCTCGCGGACGACGGCGGCCTTGTCGCCTGCCTCGACGCGGAGGACGTGGTGGGTCATCGTGGCCACCGGCGCGACCGCGGGGTCGACCGAGTGCGTCGTGGGCCGGGACAGGTAGCGCTTGACGAGGACGTCGACGCCGTTGTCGAGGGTCGCGGAGAACAGCAGCCGCTGGCCGGTGGCCGGAGTGCGGTCCATCAACCGCTTGACGCCGGGCAGGAACCCGAGGTCGGCCATGTGGTCGGCCTCGTCGAGGACGGTGATCTCGACGGCGGAGAGGTCGCAGTGGCCCTGGCCGATGAGGTCCTCGAGCCGGCCGGGGCAGGCGATGAGGACGTCGATGCCGCCGGCGAGCGCCTGCACCTGCGGGTTCTGGCCGACACCGCCGAAGACGGTCGTCGCCCTCATGCCGAGCGCGCGGGCCAGCGGGTCGACGACGGCGAGCACCTGGTTGGCCAGCTCGCGGGTCGGCACCAGGACCAGCGCGCGCGGCCGCTTGGGCTGCCGGCGGCTGTCGGAGGCGGCCAGCCGGGCGACCAGCGGCAGGCTGAAGGCCAGCGTCTTGCCCGAGCCGGTGCGCCCGCGGCCGAGCACGTCACGCCCGGCGAGGGTGTCGGGCAGCGTGGCCACCTGGATCGGGAACGGTGCGGTGATGCCGCTGGCGGCGAGCACCTCGACCAGCGGGGCGGGGACGCCGAGGTCGGCGAAGGTGGCGTCGGTGGGGAGACCCGCCGGGGTGGTGGGGTGGGCGGACGGCAGAGCGTCGGCGCCCACCGGGACGACGGGCGCGGGCGCCGGGGCCTCGGGGGTCGGCTGCTGCTCGGTGCGCTGGCCGGTCGCGGGGCGGCTGCCCCCGCCGCGGCCACCGCGACGGCGACGGCGGGTGCCCGCGGAGGCAGGCGTGGAGGCGTCGTGCGAGGTCATGGGGTGTTCCTCAGTGCTCGGTTCGCCGTCGGGCGACCCGGGCGGAGTGCGCGCCGGCGCGCCTGCGCGGAGCAGGGCGGCGCGTCGTCCAGCGGGACGTCGGACAGCCGGGCGCGCCGGGGTGGCGCTGCCGCAGCCCGACGTCGAGTCCCGCGCCCCGGATGGGCAGCAGGGCAACGCCGGTACTGCTACTCAACCAGATGCGGCGCCGATCTGTGCCGTCAGACGGGGGAGGGGCCGGTCACACCGCGACCGCGGTAGCTGCGCCGGTAGGTGCCCGGCGCTACCCCGATGGTGGCCCGCAGGTGCTGGCGCAGGGACGCCGGTGTGCCGAACCCGGCGTCGGCGGCGACCCGGTCGATCGGCGCGTCGGTGGACTCCAGCAGCTGCCGCGCCAGTGCCAGCCGCTGCCCGGCCAGCCAGCGCAGCGGCGACAGGCCGGTCTCGTCGCGGAAGCGGCGGGTGAAGGTGCGCACGCTCATCCGCGCGTGCCCGGCGAGGTCGGCCAGCGTGAGGGGATCGGCCAACCGCTCGACGGCCCAGGCGCGGGTGGCCGCCGTCCCGACGTCGCCGACGTCGGGGAGCGGCCGCTCGACGAACTGGGCCTGGCCCCCCTCGCGCCACGGGGCCACGACGTTGCGCCGGGCCACCCGGTTGGCCACCTCGAAGCCGTGGTCGCGGCGGACCAGGTGCAGCAGCAGGTCGATGCCGGCGGCGTTGCCGGCGGAGGTCAGCACGTCGCCGTCGTCGACGAAGAGCACGCCGGGGTCGAGGCGGACGGCGGGGAACAGCCGGCCGAAGGCCTCGGCGTGCATCCAGTGCGTGGTGGCCGGGCGCCCGTCGAGCAGACCGGCCGCGGCGAGCACGAAGGCGCCGGTGCAGATCGACACCAGCCGCGCGTGCCCGGCGGCGGCCTGCAGGGTGTCGCCGAGGCCGTCGGGGAGCGTGCCGTCGGTCATCGCCGGGCCGCCGTGCACCCCGGGGACGACGACCGTCCCGGCGGAGGCCAGCAACGAGGCGTCGTGCTCCGGCGTGATCGAGTACCCGGCGGAGGTGCGGACCGGCCCGCCGTCGAGCGTCGCCACCCGCACCCGGTAGAGCCGGTGCCCGCCGGCGTCGACCGCGGACTCGAGCAGCCGGTGGGGCAGGCCGAGCTCGAAGGCGATGGAGCCGGGTAGGGCCAGGACGGCGACGTCGTGGGAGCCTGCCCCGGCCGGGCTCGGGCCGGGTGTCGTGGCCGGGCTCGGGCCGGGTGTCGTGGCCGGGCTCGGGCCCGCGGTCATGGCCGGATCCTTGCACGTGTTGGCCGCCGGGCCACTGTCCCGCCGTCGGCGGCATCCGCCATGCTCGTCGTCGTGACGAGCACCGCCGCGCCGCGCACGCACCGGGTCCACCCCGCCTGGTGGGTCGCCGGGGTGACCTTCCTCGCCCTGGTCGGCGCCGCGGCGTTCCGGGCGGTGCCCGGCGTGCTCATCGAGCCGCTGCGCGCGGAGTTCGGCTGGTCGGTCACGACGATCTCGGCCGCCGTGGCGGTCAACATGGCGCTCTACGGGCTGACCGCGCCGTTCGCCGCCGCGCTGATGGAGCGCTTCGGCATCCGCCGCGTCGTCGTCGCGGCGCTGCTGCTGACCGCGACCGGCAGCGGTCTCACCGTGTTCATGACGGCGAGCTGGCAGCTGGTGCTGCTGTGGGGCTTCCTCGTCGGGCTGGGCACCGGCTCGATGGCGCTGTCGCTGGTGGCGACGGTGACCGGCCGCTGGTTCGTGGCCCGCCGCGGCCTGGTGTCGGGGATCCTCACCGCCGGCGGGGCGACCGGGCAGCTGGTGTTCCTCCCGCTGGTCGCCTGGGCGGACGCGAACTGGGGCTGGCGCTCGGCGTCGCTGGGCACCACCGCGGCCGCGCTGGCCGTCGTCCCCCTGGTGCTGTGGCTGCTGCGCGACCGGCCGCGCGACGTCGGCGTCGTCCCCTACGGCGGGACGGCGGCCGACGACGCCGACCCGGTGCGCACCGGCGCGGCCCGGACGGCGCTGCGCGGGCTGGTCACGGCCGCACGGACGACCCCGTTCTGGCTCCTGGCCGGCGGGTTCTTCATCTGCGGGCTGTCGACCAACGGGCTGGTGCAGCCGCACTTCATCCCGGCCGCGCACGACCACGGCATGCCGGTGACCACCGCGGCCGGGCTGCTCGCCGTCGTCGGGATCTTCGACATCGCCGGCACGGTGCTGTCGGGCTGGCTCACCGACCGCACCGACCCGCGGGTGCTGCTGCTGGCCTACTACGGCCTGCGCGGGCTGTCGCTGTTCCTGCTGCCGGCCCTGTTCGGGCCCGACCTGCACGTCAGCATGGTCGCGTTCATCGTCTTCTACGGCCTGGACTGGGTGGCCACGGTGCCGCCGACGCTCGCGCTGTGCCGTGAGTTCTTCGGCCCGCGGGCGCCGGTGGTGTTCGGCTGGGTCTTCGCCTCGCACCAGGTCGGGTCGGCCTTCGCGGCCTTCGGGGGCGGCGTGATCCGCGACGTCACCGGCTCCTACGACCTGGCCTGGTTCCTCGCGGGTGCGCTCTGCATCGCCGCAGCGGCCATGTCCTTCCTCATCCCGCGTCGTCCGCCGGCCGTGGTCGGGACGGCCCTGCCCACCGACCGGGAGGAGGCGGCCGCCGCACAGGCCCACGGCTGAGGAAGGACCCCGTCCTCCCCACCCTTCGCAGGCTCAGGGCGGGACCCGGGACGGGGCCGGCCGGCACTCGGTCCGGCGCCGTTCGGCGGCCAGGCCCTCGCCGAAGCCGTGGGCGTACCAGAGGGGCGCGTTCAGCCGGAGGCCGCTCGGGGGAGCACCCGGCCGGTCCGCCCACAGCAGACGGGCGAACTCCGCGGGCTCGCGGCCCCGGCAGCACGTCGACTGCGGGCCGACCGAGCCCGCCGGTTCGATGGCCGCGGCCAGACCGCCGTCCACGCGGCCCAGCGAGCGGGCGGCCTCCAGCAGGAGGAGGTAGGGCCAGGACTCGGGTGGCCGTCCGGTGCTCACACCCGTCCGAGCGTCGAGGCGCCCCGACGGATACACCGGGCGAGGAGTTCTGCGGTCGGGAGGACGGTGCACGCGGTGCGCTCGAGGGGAGCCGCACCGTCCGGACCCGCAGCGGCGTGCCGGCGGCCAGGGCCTTCAGGCGGTGCCGGTGAGGGTCGGGTCGACGGTGCGGCCGGTGATCAGGTCGGCCGCCCGCTCGGCGATCATGATCGTCGGGGCGTTGGTGTTGCCGCGCACCAGCGTCGGCATCACCGAGGCGTCGGCCACCCGCAGCCCGTCGATGCCGTGCACCCGCAGCTGCGGATCCACCACCGCGTCGTCGTCGGTCCCCATCCGGCACGAGGACACCGGGTGGTACAGCGACTCGAGCGTGTCGCGCACCGACTGCCGCAGCCCCTCCTGCGAGTGCACCGTCCCACCGGGAGACCACTCCTCGGCCAGGACGGCGGCCAGCGGGCCGGACGACGCGATCTCGCGAGCCCTCTCGACCCCGCACACCAGCGCGTCGAGGTCGCGCTCGTCGGTGAGGTAGCCGGCGTCGATGGCCGGCGCCCAGGTCGGGTCGGCCGAGCGCAGCCGCACCGAGCCGCGGGAGTGCACCCGCACCAGGACGGCGGCGGCGGTGAACGCGTCGACGTCGGGGTCGACCTCCGCCTGCCGCCAGAACTTGACCGGCAGGAAGTGGAACTGCAGGTCGGGTCCGGGCAGGTCCGGCCGCGAGCGGGTGAACAGCCCCGCCTCGGCCAGGTTGGAGGTCAACGGGCCGCGGCGGACGCCGAACCAGCGCGCGTAGCCCGACGGCGACTCCGCCCGGAACAGCGACCTCCCCGAGCGGGTGTGCCAGATGACCGGCACCAGCGGGTGGTCCTGCAGGCCGCCGCCGACGCCGGGCAGGTCGGAGACGACGTCGACGCCGACCTCGCGCAGGTGCGCCCCCGGCCCGATGCCGGAGAGCATCAGCAGCTGCGGGGAGTTGACCGCCCCGCCGGCCAGCACGACCTCGGCCGCGGCGTGCGCGGTGTGGGTCCGCCCGCCGGACCGGTACTCGACGCCGGTGGCCCGCCCGCCCGAGACGAGCACCCGGGTCGCCAGCGCACCGGTGCGGACCGTCAGGTTCGGCCGGCCCGCGGCGGGGTGCAGGTACGCGTCAGCGGCCGACCAGCGGCGGCCGCGGCGCTGGGTGAGCTGGTAGAGCCCCACGCCCTCCTGCGTCGCGCCGTTGAAGTCGTCGTTGCGCGGGTACCCGGCGGCGACCGCCGACTCCACGACGGCCCGTGACCAGGCGTGCGGCGAGCGCGGGTCCTCCACCCGCAGGGGCCCTCCGACGCCGTGGAAGCGGTCCGCGCCGCGGGCGTTGTCCTCCATCCTGCGGAACAGGGGCAGCACGTGCTCGTAGGACCACGACGGGTCGCCGGTCAGCTCGGCCCACTCGTCGTAGTCGCACGAGCCACCCCGGACGTAGATCATCGCGTTGATCGACGAGGACCCGCCCAGCAGCTTGCCGCGGGGCCAGAACAGCCGCCGCCCGCCCAGGCCCGGCTGCGGCTCGGTGGTGTAGTTCCAGTCCCGCCGGGTGCGCCAGACCTTGTACAGCGCGGCGGGGACCCGCACCTCCAGGACGTCGTCCGAGCCGCCGGCCTCCAGCAGCAGCACGCGCAGCGACGGGTCCTCCGACAGCCGCCCGGCCAGCGCGCAGCCGGCCGAGCCCGCGCCGACGACGACGACGTCGAACTCCTCGGTGCCCCCGGAGGCGGTCACCGGTGTCGGCCGTGCACGAGACCCATCACGCGGGCCAGCGCGTCGGCGGCCGCGGCCGGCCGGGTGAAGCTCATCAGGTCGACCGGCAGCCCGAACCGCCGGCAGGTGATGGCCTTGGCGCGGGTGAACTCGCGCAGCCCGTCCTCGCCGTGGATCCGGCCGAAGCCGCTCTCCCCCACGCCGCCGAAGGGCAGCGCCGGCACCGAGGCGAAGGTGAGCACCGAGTTCACCGAGGTCATGCCGCTCCTCATCCGGCGGGCGAGGTCCATGGCCCGCACCCTCGACCGGGAGAAGACCGCACCGGCCAGCCCGTGCGCGTTGGCGTTGGTGCGCTCGAGGGCCTCCTCGGCGTCGCGCACCCGCGTGATGGTCAGCGTCGGGCCGAAGGTCTCCTCGCACACCGCGGCGGAGGTCTCGGGGACGTCGAGCAGCACCGTCGGCGCCACCATGCGGCCCTCGACCGTGCCGCCGGCGGCGATCCGCGCGCCCGCGGCGAGCGCGTCGTCCAGGTGCCGGCGGACGACGTCGGTCTGGGCGGCCATCGTCATCGGGCCGTAGGCGGCGGCGTCGTCGGTGCCCGGGCGCAGTTCGCGCACCTTCTCGGTCACCTCGGCGACGAAGGCGTCGTAGACCCGCTCGGTGGCGTAGACCCGCTCGATGCCGATGCAGGTCTGCCCGGCGTTGCTCATCGCGCCCCACACCGCGGCGTCAGCGGCGGCGGCCACGTCGGCGTCGTCGTCGACGATCATCGCGTCCTTGCCGCCGAGCTCCATGAGCACCGGCGTGAGGGTCTCGGCGCACGCGGTCATGACCCTGCGACCGGTGGCGGCCGAGCCGGTGAAGGCCAGCTTGCCCACCCCGGCGCGGCACAGCGCCGCGCCGGTCCCACCGAGGCCGGTCACGACCGAGAGGACGTCGGGGGCGTCGGGCACCGCGGCCCGCCAGGCGTCGGCCAGCCACACCCCCACGGCCGGCGTGTGCTCCGACGGCTTGAAGACGACGGCGTTGCCGGCGGCCAGCGCGTAGGCGATCGAGCCCATCGGCGTGAACACCGGGTAGTTCCACGGGCCGATCACGCCGACGACGCCGAGCGGCTGGTACTCCAGCCACGCCGCGTGGTTGGCCGCCAGCAGGCCCGGGCTGACCCGTCGCGGCCCGAGCACCTTGCGCGCGTGGGTGGCGGCCCAGGCCAGGTGGTCGACGGCCAGGGTGATCTCGAGGATCGCGTCGGCGTGCGGCTTGCCGTTCTCCCGGTGCACCAGGTCGGCCAGCTCGTGCATCCGGCGGGCGAGGTAGCCGCGGTAGGCCGCCAGCCGCTGCCTCCGGCCGTCGAAGCCGAGGTCGGCCCACGCCGCGGCGGCGACGCGGGCGTGGTCCACGGCCGCGCGGACGTCGTCCGGCCCGTGCACGGGGAAGACCCCGACGACCGCACCCGTCGCGGGGGCCGTCGACTCGAAGGTCTCGGTGGCGCGGCGTTCCGACTGCTCGGCGAGCGACATGGGAATGCAGGTTACCCGCGGGTAGCCGCTGCTCCTCGGCCCCGCCCCGAGCGTGCGAGGGCAGCCGGCCCCGTCCAGGAGCTCGTCGCGAGCCTGCGAGCGACGAGGACGGGGTCCTTCCGGAGGTCCCCGATCAGCGGGCCGCCGCCAGCTCCTCCCGCTCGAGCGCCTCGCGGTCGGACTCCAGCACGTCCGCCGCGGCGACCACGATGTTGGGGTCCGGCCGCCCCACGACCGCCTCGTCCTTGCCCTCGAAGGGCAGCGAGTGCAGGACGTGGCGCAGCGCCTCGAGCCGGGCCCGCTTCTTGTCGTTGCTCTTGATCACCGTCCACGGCGCGTGCCCGGTGTCGGTGGCGGCGAACATCGCCTCCTTGGCCGCGGTGTAGTCGTCCCAGTGGTCCAGCGAGGCCAGGTCGGTGGGGGAGAGCTTCCACTGCCGCACCGGGTCGATCCGCCGCACGATGAACCGGGTGCGCTGCTCGCGCCGGGAGACCGAGAACCAGAACTTCACCAGCCGGATGCCGCTGTCGACGAGCATCCGCTCGAACTCCGGCGCCTGGCGCATGAACCGTTCGTACTGCTCGTCGGTGCAGTAGCCCATGACCCGCTCGACGCCGGCGCGGTTGTACCAGGACCGGTCGAACAGGGCGATCTCCCCGGCGGCGGGCAGGTGCTGCACGTAGCGCTGGAAGTACCACTGGGTCCGCTCGCGCTCGGAGGGCTTGTCCAGCGCGATCACCTTCGTGCCGCGCGGGTTGAGGTGCTCGGTGAAGCGCTTGATCGTGCCGCCCTTGCCGGCGGCGTCGCGGCCCTCGAAGAGGACGACGAGCTGCTGGCCGGTGTCCTTCACCCAGCCCTGCAGCCGCAACAGCTGGATCTGCAGCCGGCGCTTCTCCCGCTCGTACTCCTTGCGCGGCAGCCGCTCGCTGTACGGATAACCCTCCCGCCAGGTCTCGACCCGCCTGCCGTCGGGGCCGAACAGCTCGCCGTCGTCGTCCCAGTCCTCGTCGGAGTCGTCGTCGGGGAGGGCCTGCAACCGGTACTGGGACACGTCGATCTCGGACACGCACCACGGATACCCCGCCACGCCGCTGCCATGCTGGCGGCGTGGCTGACCCCTCCGATGCCTCGGGAGCCGACCCCTCCGACGCCTCGGGAGCCGACCCCTCCGACGCCTCGGGAGCCGACCCCTTCGACACCGCCGGGCTGCGGCGCCGGGTGCTCGCCGCCTGGACCGACTCCCCGGCCCGCTTCCGCGAGGACGCCAACGCCGAGGAGGACCTCGTCCGCGGCGGCTACCGCGACCGGCTGCTGGTCGAGCTGGCGCAGAACGCCGCCGACGCCGCCGTCCGGGCCGGCGTGCCGGGGCGGCTGCGGCTGGAGCTGGCCGACGACGGTGCGGGGGGAGAGGTGCTGCGGGCGGCCAACGCCGGCGCCCCGCTCGACGCCGCCGGCGTGCAGGGCCTGGCGACGCTGCGCGCGTCGGCCAAGCGCGACGAGCCGGCTTCGGTCGGCCGCTTCGGCGTCGGCTTCGCCGCCGTCCTCGCGGTCACCGACGAGCCCGCCGTGCACTCCACCACCGGCGGCGTGCTGTTCAGCGCCGACCGCACCCGCGCGGAGGTCGCCGGCATCCCCGCGCTGACCGGGGAGGTGGCCCGCCGGGACGGCGCGGTCCCGGTGCTGCGGCTGCCCTGGCCGGCCGGTGGGACGCCCCCGGAGGGTTTCGCGACCGAAGTGGCGCTGCCGCTGCGCGCCGGGTCGCGGGCCGCCGTCCGGACCGCCCTGGAGGAGCTCGACCCCGAGCTGCTGCTCGCGCTGCCCGGGCTGGCCGCGGTCGACGTCGTCCTCGACGGGACGGCGCGGTCGCTGGCCGTGCGGTACGCGGGCACCCGGGCCCGGCTGACCGACGGCGACCGGACGACGACCTGGCGGCTCGAGCGGCGGGACGGCGTGCTGCCCGAGGAGCTGCTCGCCGGGCGGCCGGTCGAGGAACGGGAGCGCCGCGCCTGGACGCTCACGTGGGCGGTGCCCCTGGACGACGACGGCCGCCCGGTGGCCCTGCCGCTGCCGCAGCGGGTGCACGGCCCGACGCCCAGCGACGAGCCGCTGACCCTGCCCGCCCGGCTGATCGCGCCGTTCCCGCTGGGCGCCGACCGGCGGCACGTGCTGCCCGGGCCGGTCACCGACGAGCTGGTCACCGCGGCCGCCGCTGCCTACGCCGACCTGCTCGCGGGGCTGGCCGACGAGGCCGGCGGGGACGGCGCGGTGCTCGCACTGGTGCCGCGCATCGGACTGGCCGGCGCCGAGCTCGACGCCGCCCTGTGCACCGCGGCGCTGGAGCGGCTGCGGGAGACCGCGTGGCTGCCGGTGGCCGGGGCCGAGCCGGACCGGCAGACCCCGGGCCGGGCCGCGGTGCTCGCCGAGCCGACCGAGGAGCGGGTGGCCGCGCTGACCGGCGTCCTGCCCGGGCTGCTGCCGGCGGGCTGGTCCGGCAGGAGGGACCAGCCCGCGCTGGCCGCGCTCGGGGTGCGCCGGGTGGGCACCGCCGAGGTGGTGGAGGCGGTGCGGGGCGTCGCCCGGCCGCCGTCGTGGTGGGCACGGCTCTACGTCGCGCTGGACGGTGCCGAGCGTGAGGAGCTGGCTGCGCTGCCGGTGCCGCTCGCCGACGGCCGCACCGCCCACGGGCCGGCCGGGGTGCTGCTCCCCGACGAGGGGCTGCCGGTGGCGCGGCTGGGGCCGCTGGGTCTGCGGGTGGCCGATCCCGACGCGGTCGCACCGGCCGCCGCCCGACGGCTGCTGGAGCGGCTGGACGCCCGCCCCGCGACCGCGGCCGCGGTGCTCGACGACCCGGAGGTGCGGGCGGCGGTCGAGGCCTCGGTCGACGCGGCCGACGACGACTGGGACGCCGACCGCGGCCCGGCCGGGTTCGCCGACGCCGTCCTGGCGCTGGTCGCCGCGGCCGGCACCGCGCCCGGTGAGCTGCCGTGGCTGGCCGAGCTGGCGCTGCCCGACGCCGACGGCGGCTGGGCGCCGGCCGGCGAGCTCGTGCTGCCCGGGTCGCGCTTCGGGGCGGTGCTGGCCGAGGGGGCGCTGGGCGTGCTGGACCCCGCGGTGGACGCCGACCCCGACGTGCTGCGCGCGGTGGGCGTGCTCGACGGTTTCGCGCTGATGCGCGCCGAGGACCCTGACGAGCTCGACGTCGACGGTGCCCAGGACTGGGCCGACGCCGTCCTCGACCGGCTGCCCGCCGGCGCGCCCGCACCCTCCTGGCCGCCGCTGACCGCCGTCCGGGATCTCGAGCTCGTCGCCGACTGGGCCGGCGCCCTGCCCCTGCTGGCGGAGCTGCCTGCCGAGGCATGGGCCGACGTCGTGCTCGGCGGGGTGCCCGTGCCCGGCTACCTGCGCTGGTGGCTGGGCAGCCACCCGGTGCTCGGCGGGCGGCGTCCGGACCGGGTGCGGCTCCCGGAGGCGACGGAGTTGCAGGGGCTGTACGAACCGGCCGACGCCGCGCCGGCCCTCCTCGACCTGCTGCGGCCGCCGGCCTCCGTGGACGACGTGCTGGCCGACGTCGACGGCGCGCTCGACCTGCTCGACCGGCTCGGCGACCCTCGCCGGACGGTCGCTCCCGCGGTGCTGCGGACCGTGCACGCGCGGCTCGCCGCGGCGCTGAGCGGCGTCGACGTGGACCCGCCGGCCCGGGTGCGCGTGGCCCCGGACCGCGTGGTGCCTGCCGCGGAGGCCGTCGTGCTCGACGCGCCGTGGCTACAGCCACTGGTCGGTTCCGCGCTCGTGCCCGCCGGTGGGGCCCCGGGGCCGGTCGCCGATCTGCTGGACCTGCCGCTGGCCGGCGAGGTGGTGCGGGCCCGCGTGGAGAGCCGCCCGGCGCGCACGGTGCGCTGGGCCGACGTCCCGGGGGCGGGGCTGGCGGCCGCCCGGCTGGGGCTTGCCGAGCTCCCGGGTGAGGTCGCCGTCCACGAGCCGCTGCGCGCCGACGGCCGACCGGTGCCGTGGTGGCCGGGCGGGGGTCCGAGGGGCGACCACCCCGACGCCGTCGACGGCACGCCCGCCGCGCTCGGGCGGGCGCTGGCCTGGCGCGCCGGGGTGTGGCCGCTGCGCCAGGCGCTGGCCGAGGCGTTCGCACACCCCGACCGCGCCGCCGCGCTCGCCGCCGAGGACGCCGTCGGCCCATAGCGCGGGTTGACGGCGCCTCCCGTCGGCCCCCTTGCAGGGTCCCGCCGCGAGCGCGCGAGTGGCGGGGGGCAAGGGGTCCTCTTTCAGTGCCAGCGGGGCGCGGCCATCGCGCCGGGCGCGTGCCCGTGCGCCGACGGCCGGCCGTTCCGCCCGCCGGCCGCGGCCGGGCCGGGGACGTGCCCCGCCGCGGCGGAGCAGCGGTGCAGCGACAGCCACTGCTCGGCGGTCAGGTCGGCGGCGCGGGTGGTGGGCGGCAGGCCCTCCGAGCGCAGCCACCGCGCACCGGCCGTGCCGGGCAGGACGGCGCGCAGCGCGGCGCCGAGGGCGGCGCCGGGCCGGGCGAGGACGGCGTGCGCCAGACGGTCGAGGTCGGCCGCCTCCGTATCGGGGAGGGCGGCGCGGGCGGTGGCGGGGGCGCCGTCGAGGGTGCGGTGCGGGCGTGACAAGGAGACCTCCGGAGGAGGGCAGGGCTGCGCGACCGCAGCCGGTCGGGAGAGCGGGCGGAGGCGCCGGCGCATGAGCGGGGCGCGGACGGCGGGGAGCAGGGCTCGACCCGCGGACGTCGTGGAGGATCGATCAGGACCGCATGCGGACGACGCTACGGGCCCGCCGCGGACCCGTCGAGCGGATTACCGACCGGCGGAGCGGTCGGCCTTGCGCTGCTGGTGGGCCTCCCAGCGGGCGCGGTCGCGGGCCCGGGCGTCCTTCGTCCTCTCGCGGCGCGCGGCACGACGGCGGGCGCGGGCGAGCTCGCGCTGCTCGAAGGAGGAGTGCTGTTCCCACCCGCTGGCCAGCGCCGCGACACCCCAGAGGCAGAGGCCGAAGATGGCGAGGAAGGAGGCGAGGATCGGGTCGAGCAGCAGGAAGGCCGCGACCGAGCCGGCCAGCCAGACCCCACCCCACCCGATCAGTCGCCGCGACACGCCGCCCAGTATCCCCGCGCGCCGGCGGGCCGGTCGCCGCACCCAGGCCGGGGCCGCGGGAACACCCACCCGACGGCCCCGACGCCCCCCGTTGCTCTTGATTCCGCGGACCGGGGTCCCTACGGTCAGTGGAGCGGTTCAACAGTCAGCCGCGGCACAGATGCCGGACTCCGCGTCGTGCCACGGCTGCCGCCGTGGTCCTCCGCACGGGTTCGCTTCCTCTTGAGAGGCGCACCGTGACCGCTGCCCCCGCGAACGACCTGGTCTCCATCCACGTGACCGGTTCCGCACCCGCCGGCGTCCTGCTCACCGTCACCGGTGAGGTCGACTCCTCCACCGCCCCCGCGCTGCGCGCAGCCGTCGACACGGCCTTCGCCGACGGCGTCCCGGCGCTCACCGTCGACCTCGACCGCGTGACCTTCCTCGACTCCGCCGGCCTGTGCGTGCTGGCCGGCGCTCACCGCCGCGCCGTCCAGGAGGGCGTGGTCCTCCGAGTGGTCGCCTCCAGCCGCGCGGTCGTCCGGCCGCTGCAGATCACCGGCCTCTACGACCTGCTCGCCGTCGAGCACGTCGCATCCGGCGACGGAACCGGCGCGGCCTGAGCAAGGACCCCTGGAAGGACCCCGTACTCCTCATCGCTCGCGACGAGCCTCTGGACGGGGCCGTCCGCCCTCGCACGCTCGGGGCAGGGCCAGGACGGGGCCGCCGCGACCTCCCCGCCGCCCGTCCCCCTCGACGGACCCGCTCGACAGCGGGCCCGTCGCGTCGTCGAGAAGTTGGTCTCCGCAACCCATATGCGCAGGTAGTGGACCAGTCGGTCGCCCAGGTCACCTGCTGATCACGATGTGCGTGGACAGTGCACGGATCGGCGCGCCGTGCCTTTACAGTGTCCGGCCATGTGCCCTGCATCACAGACCGATGCCGTTCCGCGGCGCGCTGACCGGAGGCCACCGGTCCATCCGCCGGGGACGACCGCGGAGCGGCCCGCATGCTGAGCGTCGACTCGCTGCGGGTGACCTACGGCGGTGCCGTGGAGGCCGTGCGCGGCGTGACCATGGAGGTCCCCGACGGCAAGGTCGTCGCCGTCCTCGGCAGCAACGGGGCCGGCAAGTCCACTCTCCTCCGGACGATCTCGGGAACGCTGCGGCTGCACCGGGGCCGCGTCGACGAGGGCGCGGTGCACTTCGACGGCGAGGCCCTCACCGGCCGCGACCCCGGCCAGATCGTCCGGCGGGGCATCGTCCAGGTGCCGGAGGGCCGGCGGATCTTCGGCCGGCTCACCGTCGAGGAGAACCTGCGCGCCGGGGGGATGGGCAACCGGGACCGCGCCGCCAAGGCCGCCGCGCACGCCCGCGTGCACGACCTGTTCCCCGTGCTGGCCGAGCGCAGCGGCCAGCGGGCGGGGCTGCTCTCCGGCGGTGAGCAGCAGATGCTGGCCATCGGCCGGGCGCTCATGGCCAGCCCCAAGCTGCTGCTGCTCGACGAGCCCTCGCTGGGCCTGGCCCCGCGGGTGATCGGCCAGATCGGCGAGGTGGTCGCCGAGATCAACCGGCAGGGCACCTCGGTGCTCCTGGTCGAGCAGAACGCCACCATGGCGCTGGGCGTGGCCGACCTCGCCTACGTCCTCGACGTCGGCAAGGTGTCCCTGTCGGGGCCGGCCGAGGAGCTCGCGCGCACCGACGAGGTGCAGCGGCTCTACCTGGGCCACGGCGACCCGGCGGCCTCCGGGCCGGTCGGCCGCCACACCCGCCGCACCCTCTCGCGGTGGACCGCGTGACCGCGGCCGTGACCGACACCCGGTCCGACGTCCCGCCGGTCGAGGTCGAGCACGTCAGCGTCCGCTTCGGCGCGATCCAGGCGCTCAACGACGTGTCCTTCACCGTCGCGCCGGGGACCATCCACGCGGTCATCGGGCCCAACGGCGCCGGCAAGTCGACGATGTTCAACGTCCTCTCGGGCGTCTACAAGGCCGCCTCGGGGGAGGTCCGGTTCGGCGACGTCCGGCTCGACCAGATGCGTCCGTTCCAGATCGCCGGGGTCGGCGTGGCCCGGGCGTTCCAGAACATCGCCCTCTCCGGCGCCCAGTCGGTCGCCGAGAACCTCATGCTCGGCCGCCACCACCTCACGAAGGCCGGGTTCCTGTCCTCCGGGCTGCGGCTGCCCCGCGCCACCCGGGAGGGGAAGGTGCACGGCGAGCGGATCCGGGAGATCGCCGAGTTCCTCGACCTCGGCGACAAGCTGCACACCCCGGTCGGCGTGCTGTCCTACGGCGACCAGAAGCGCGTCGAGGTGGCCCGCGCGCTCTGCACCGAGCCGCGGCTGCTGCTGCTCGACGAGCCGGTCGCCGGGATGAACGCCGAGGAGACCGGCCGGATGGCCGAGGCCATCCGGGAGATCCGTTCGGCGCTCGGCATCTCCATCGTCCTCGTCGAGCACGACATGGGGATGGTCATGTCCCTCGCCGACCGGGTCACCGTCCTGGACTTCGGACGCCGGATCGCCGACGGGACGCCGGCCCAGGTGCAGGCCGACCCCGAGGTCATCCGCGCCTACCTGGGCTCCGGGGACGACGAGACGCCCGCCGAGGCCGTCGCCCACCACACCACCGACACGCCAGGGACGGCCTCGTGACCCAGTTCCTCTCGCTCCTGCTCAACGGGTTGTCGCTCGGCGCCATCTACGCGCTGATCGCGCTCGGCTTCGTGATCATCTTCAAGGCCAGCGAGGTCGTGAGCTTCACCCACGGCTCGCTGCTGCTGCTCGGCGCGTACTCGATCGCGCGGCTGTCCGAGTCCCTGGGCTTCCTCGGCGCGGTGCTCGTCGGCCTGGTGATCACCGCGCTGGCCGCCTTCCTGATCGAGCGCTTCATCATCAACCGGCTCCGCGGTGCACCCGTCATCAGCCTGGCGATCGTCACGATCGGTGTGGACATCATCCTGCTGACCGAGCTGATCCGGCGGATCGGCCCGGACATCCTCAACGTGCCGCACCCGTGGGGTGGCGAGTCGGTCCGCATCGGCGGCATCGGGATCACCCAGAACCGGCTGGTCGCCATGATCGTCGCCGGCGTCCTCATCGTGCTGTTCTTCGTCGCGTTCAAGTACTCGAGCTGGGGCGTGGCCATGCGCGCGTCGGCGGAGGACGGCGAGACGGCGGCGCTGATGGGCATCCGGCAGGGCCGGGTCTCCGCGCTCGCCTGGGTCGTCGCCGGTGTCCTCGCCGGGGTGGCCGCACTGTTCCTGGTCGGCAGCCCGACGCCTGGCGTCAGCTCGGCCGTGTACGCCACGGCGCTGCGGGCCTTCCCCGCAGCCATCCTCGGCGGCCTGGACAGCACGGGGGGTGCCCTGGTGGGCGGCCTGCTCATCGGGGTGGCCGAGTCCCTCGCCGCCGGCTACCAGGAACAGCTGCTGTTCCTCGGCCGCGGCTTCGGCGAGGTCGTCCCCTACGTCGTCATGATCGCCGTCCTGCTCGTCCGGCCCTCGGGGCTCTTCGGCACCAAGGAGCTGACCCGTGTCTGAGCAGACCGTCTCGCGCCCGGCGGGGGCCTCCCGTGCGGCGTCGTCCGGTCCCGCCCGGCCGGCATCCGGCCGCGGCCGCGGCGCCGTGGTCAAGTGGGTGCTCGTCGCCGCGCTGCTGGGCTTCCTGCTGGTCTTCCCGCTGTACTTCGACGAGTTCTGGCTGCGCACCGGGTTCGCGGTGTTCGGCGCCGCCATCGGCGCCATCGGGCTCAACCTGCTCGTCGGCACCACCGGACAGCTGTCCCTGGCGCACGCCTTCTTCCTCGCCGTCGGGGCGGTCAGCTACACCTACATCTCTGGGGAGCCCGGCGGGCTCGGCACCCGGGCCGCGCTGGAGGGGCTGGGGTTGCCGCCGATCGTCGGGATGGTCGTCGGTGTCCTGCTCGCCGGGGTCGCCGGGCTGGTGTTCAGCCCGATCGCGGCGCGGCTGCGGGGCATCTACCTCGGCGTCGCCTCGCTGGGCCTGGTCTTCATCGGCGTGCACGTGATCAACACCTGGACGCCGGTGACCGGTGGCTTCAACGGCCGCGCGGCGCCGGAGTTCTCGCTGTTCGGCTTCACGTTCGGCAACAGCGACCCGCAGCTGTGGGTGCTGGGCGTGCCGTTCCGGGAGGCCGAGCGGCTGTGGTACCTCGGGCTGGTCCTGGCGCTGGCCGCCTACGTCTTCGCCCGGAACCTGCTGCGCAGCCGGCCCGGCCGGGCGCTGCAGACGCTCCGCGACAGCGAGGTCGCCGCGTCGGTCATGGGCGTCAACGTGCAGGCCTACAAGGCGCGCGTCTTCCTGGTCAGCTCCATGTACGCGGGCCTGTCCGGGGTCCTCTACGCGCTGTCCATCGGCAGCATCGCCCCGGAGTCCTTCACGCTCGTCGTCTCCATCCAGTACCTGGCGATGATCGTGCTGGGCGGGCTGGGGTCGGTGGGCGGCGCGGCGCTGGGCGCGCTGTTCGTCACGGCGCTACCGCTGCTGTTCCAGCAGTACGCCGACGTCCTGCCCCTGGTGAGCGCACCGGGCCAGGGCGGCATCTCCGCCGGTTTCGCCGCCCGGTTCCTCTACGGCGCCGCGATCATCCTCGTCGTCCTGTTCGAGCCCGCCGGGCTGGCGGGCATCGCACAACGCCTCACCCAACGCTTCCGCCGGGGCCGTGCGCCCGCCCGCGGTGGAGTGGTCACACCACCCCCGGAGCAACCCGGCTCCGCACCGACCCCCTCCGACCGACCAGCACAAGGGAGCGACACCAGATGAGAACAGGCAAGGCACTGCGCGCGACGACCGCGGTCGCCGCGGTCGTCGTCGTGGCGACCGCCGGATGCAGCACCCGGGCACCGGAGTCCGGCGGCGGAGGAGGAGGAGGAGAGGGCGGCTCGGCCGGCGAGGTCGCGACCGACGTCGGCGTCGAGGGGACGACGATCACCCTCGGCGTCCTCACCGACCTGACCGGCGTGTTCGCCGCGCTCGGCCAGGACATCACCAACGCCAACCAGCTGTTCTGGCAGGACAACCAGGTCTGCGACACCTACTCCGTCGAGCTCGACGTCCAGGACACCAACTACGTGCCGCAGACGGGTGTGCAGCTCTACAGCGGCATGGAGCCGAACATCCTGGCGATGCAGCAGACGATCGGGTCGCCGATCAACACCGCGCTGGCCCCGGAGTACGAGGCCGACCAGATCGTCAACTTCCCCTCGGCGTGGGCGCGCACCCTCACCGAGATCCCCGGCACCGGGGTCGTGGGCGCCACCTACGACGTCGAGCTGGCCAACGGCTACGCCTACATGTTCGACCAGGGCCTGCTGGCCGACGGCGACACCGTCGGGCACATCTACTTCGAGGGCGAGTACGGCGAGAACGGCCTGGCCGGCAGCGAGGCGGTGGCCGAGGAGCGCGGGCTGACGATCATCCCCGCGCAGATCAAGTCGTCCGACCAGGACATGACCGCGCAGATCACCCAGTTCGCCGCGGCCGGGGTCGACGCCATCGCCCTCACCGTCGCGCCCACGCAGACCGCGTCGGCGGCCGGCGTGGCAGCTGCCCAGGGGCTGAACGTGCCGATCATCGGCAGCAACCCGGTGTTCGCGCCGGGCCTGCTGCAGGGGCCGGCCGCCCAGGCGCTGAAGGACAACCTGTACGTCTCCAGCCCGGTGTCGGCCTTCGACGCCCAGCCCGAGCTGCTCGCGCAGTACCAGGAGGCCTACCCGAACGTGCAGCCGAGCCTCGGCGTGCTCGTCGGCTACGGCATGAGCGCGATCATGAAGCAGGTGCTCGACGCGGCGTGCGAGAACGGCGACCTGACCCGCGAGGGCGTCGTCACCGCGTTCAACGAGCTGCAGAACGTGGACACCGGCGGCCTCGTCGTCCCGATCGACGGCTTCGAGACCGGCCGCTCGCCCAGCACGCAGAGCTTCATCCTGCGGCCGGCCGACGTCCCGGGCGGCGCCACCGTCGTCCAGGACGCGTTCGAGGGTGAGTTCGCGGAGGGCCTGCGCTGACCCTGCGGTGACGCCCCGGCGGCGCCCCCTCCTCCGGGAGGGGGCGCCGTCGCGCTGTGGCGCCCCGCGGGGGCCGCTTCGGGTGGGAGAGGGCCGAGGACCGCGACGAGGGTGGACGGCCGCGACCCCGAGGGCGGCTCCAGGGACGAGGGGCGGCCCCGCCGCCCCTGTGTTGGAGCGACGGGGCCTGACCGCGACAGCCCCCGCGGAAGCCGTCGCGGCTGCTCGTCAGTCTCCGAGTGCCCTGGCTTCGGGGCGACCCGGTGACTCCGGGCCGGGTCCGCTCCCCGGTCCCGGCGGGCTCATCGGTGAGGTACCTCGCCGGTGCGGACCAGGTCGTCGGCGACCGCGCGCAGCTTGCGGTTGGTCTTCATCGACATCTGGACCAGGACCTGGAACGCCTGGTCCGCCGTGAGCTCGTGGCGCTCTATCAGGATCCCTTTGGCCTGGTCGATGACCCCTCGCGTCTCCAGGGCGGCCTGCAGGTTGGCGGCCATGTCCCGGGCCCTCCGGTAGGCGTGCAGGTTGCCGGCGGCGACCGCGGCGTAGGGCGCGAACCGCGTGGCCGCCGAGCGGCTGTCCTCGTCGAAGGCGTGCGGCTCGCGGGCGTAGATGTTCAGCGCGCCGGAGACCTGCTCGTCCTCGTCGATGGCCAGCGGGACGGACAGGGAGCTGAGGGCACCGTGCTCGGCCGCCCGGGGCATGTAATCCGGCCAGCGGGGATCGGTGCGGGTGTCGGTGATCTCGGTCAGCTCGCCGGTGCGGGCGGCGTGCAGGCAGGGGCCGTGGTCGCGGTCGTACTGCGTCTCGTCGAGGTCGGTGGCCAGTCGACCGGTGGAGGCCACCGTGCTCGGGCTCCCCCTCACCAGCAACGACACCGACGCCTCGGGGTGCCCCGGCATCACCGTCCTGGTCAGGTCGGCCACCGTCTGCAGCAGGTCCTCCATCGACAGGTCGCGCAGGGACAACCGGCCCAGGCGCTCCAGCGCCTCGGCGGCGTTCGCGGGGTGCGAGCTCTGGCTCCTGGCCACGTCGGGATCTCCGGTCTGCTGAAACCCGGGGCTGGTGACCTCGGCCGCGGACCCCGATCTGGGGGCCGTGCGTGGGAACGCCGACTGTGTGACGCGCCGTCGACGCCGACCATCTCGACGTCCCACCGGACGCTACTCGCGACGGCGGCCCCGCGGGGCCCGGGTGGCGTCCCCGAGCGGGTCGCTCAGGAACGCGTGCCGGGACCCCTGTGCACGCCGCACCGCGCACCTGGCGTACCGGCCGTGCCCTCCCGGAGTCCCAGCACTCCGGCAGGGTGGCACTCCGGCAGGGTGGCACTCCGGCAGGGTGGCACTCGGGGAGGGGGAGCGACCCGTCCGTCGGCCACGAGGGTGCCGCGGCCACCCAGCCGGGGAGCGACGAGTGCGTCAGATCCGGCCGCGGCGGGCGACGGGGACCAGTCGCAGCGCGAGCAGGGCGGTCAGGACCGCGGCCACCTGCATCGGCACCCAGGCCGGCGCCGATCGGGTCGCGGTGGCCATGAGGAACGGGACGGCGAAGCCCAGGTAGGCGCAGGCCAGGAACACCGACGTCAGCTCGCCCCGGCGGGTGGGCGCAGCCAGCCGGCCGGTGACGGTGAGCCCGGCCGCCAGGCACAGCCCGCCGCCGGCGCCGAGCAACGGAGCGGCGGCCAGCAGCCACGGCCAGGCGTCGGTGGCCACGAACAGCGCCGCGGCGGCGTACCCGGCCGCGCCGAGGGCGGCGCCGGTGACGGCGGTCCACGGCCCCAGCCGGCGCTGCAGGCCGGCCACGAGCGTCCCGGCGCCGAGGGTGACGCCGGCGAGGACGCCGGTGACGGCGACGCCGCCGGCCGGCAGGTCCCCGAGCAGCGGGACGGCGGAGATGACCGACGACGGGAAGGCGTAGACGCAGACCGCGACCGGGGCCAGCACGGTGGCCGCGAGGCCGAGGTTGCCCGGCGGCAGCAGCGGGACGGCGGGGTCGCCGACCCTGCGCCGGCCACCGGCCCGCAGCACGACGGTCTCCGGCAGCCGCACCGCCAGCGCCAGCCCCACGCCCACCAGCACGGTGTGCAGCAGGTAGGGCAGCACCGTGGGCGCCGGCGCGAACTGGCCCAGCAGGCCACTGGTCAGCGGGCCCAGCGAGAAGCCCGCGGTCATCGCGACCGCGGCCCGCCGTCCGCCCGCGCCGTCCCCGGAGGCGGCCGACAGCTCGGCGACCCAGGCGCTCGCGACGCTGAACACCACGCCGCTGACCACCCCCTGGAGGAACCGGGCGGTGAACAGCAGCACGAGCGACCCGCCGGCCGCGGCGAAGGCCAGCGACGCCAGCCCGGCGAGGACGACGCCGGGGAGGGCGACCCGGCGGCGGCCCAGCCGGTCCGAGAGCGGGCCGGCCAGGAACAGCGCCGGCACCAGGCCCGCGGCGTAGCAGCCGAACAGCGCGGTCAGCACCTCGGGCGAGAGGTCGAGCCGATCCTGGTAGACCAGCAGGAGGGGCGTCGGGACGTTGGTGCCGGCCGCGACCGCGAACAACGTGAACACCGCTCGCCTCCAGGCCACCGCGGCACCCTACGGAGACCGCGCCGACTGCGCGCGCGACGTGCGGGAAGGCCGCCGCGACAGCGCCGCCGCCCCGGGGCAGACTCACGGGTGCCTACGGCGACGAACGAGGAGGACCCCGTGCGCGATGCAGTCATCTGCGAGCCCCTGCGGACCCCGGTGGGCGGCTTCGGCGGCTCCCTGCGCGACGTCCCGGTGCAGGACCTCGCCTCGACGGTCATCCGGGCGGTGATGGAGCGCACCGGGCTGCCACCGGAGTCGGTGGACGACGTGCTGCTCGGGCACTGCTATCCGACGATGGACGCCCCCGCGCTCGGCCGCGTCGCGGCGCTGGACGCCGGCCTGCCGGTCACCGCGTCGGGCATCCAGCTCGACCGGCGCTGCGGCTCGGGCCTGCAGGCGGTGCTGTACGCGGCGATGGCGGTGCAGACCGGTGCGTCGGAGGTCGTGCTGGCCGGTGGCGCGGAGTCGATGAGCAACGCGCCGTTCTACTCCACGGCCATGCGCTGGGGGGTCAAGGCCGGACCGGGCGTGCTGCTGCAGGACGGGCTGGCCCGCGGCCGGGTGACCGCCGGCGGCCGGAACCACCCGGTGCCCGGCGGGATGCTGGAGACCGCGGAGAACCTGCGTCGCGAGTACCAGATCCCCCGCGAGGAGCAGGACGAGTACGCCGTCCGCAGCCACCAGCGCGCCGCCGCCGCCGCCGAGGCCGGCCGGTTCGCCGAGGAGATCGTGCCGGTGACGGTGAAGCAGCGGAAGAGCGAGACCGTCGTCGACCGCGACGAGCACATCCGCCCCGACTCCACCGTCGAGACCCTCGCCAAGCTGCGCCCCATCATGGGCAAGGACGACCCGGAGGCCACGGTGACCGCGGGCAACGCCAGCGGGCAGAACGACGGCGCCGCGGTCTGCGTCGTCACCTCCCCGGAGAAGGCCGCCGAGCTGGGCCTGCGCCCGCTGGCACGGCTGGTCTCCTGGGCCGTGGCCGGGGTGCCGCCCAAGACCATGGGCATCGGGCCGGTGCCGGCCACCGCCAAGGCGCTCGCGCTCGCCGACGTCAAGCTCGCCGAGGTGGACCTGATCGAGCTCAACGAGGCGTTCGCCAGCCAGGTACTCGCGGTGACCCGCGAGTGGGGCTTCAGCGACGCCGACTTCGAGCGCACGAACGTCAACGGCTCGGGCATCTCCCTGGGCCACCCGGTGGGGGCCACCGGCGGGCGGATCCTGGCCACCCTCACCCGGGAGATGGCCCGCCGCGACGCCCGCTACGGGTTGGAGACGATGTGCATCGGCGGCGGCCAGGGCCTCGCCGCACTGTTCGAGCGCGTCTGAGAGAGGACCCCGCTGCAGGCCAGGCCTTCCCTTAACGAGTAGAGGAGCTGCCGCATGTCCACCTCCACCGAGCAGCAGCGCGTCGCGATCGTCACCGGCGCGGCCCGCGGCATCGGCGCCGCCACCGCCCGGCGGCTGGCCGAGGACGGCTTCGCGGTGGCGGTGGTCGACCTCGACGAGTCCTCGACCGCCGACACGGTGCAGGTGATCGAGGCCGCCGGCGGGCGCGGCCTGGGGGTGGGCGCCGACGTGGGCGACGCCGACCAGGTGCAGGCCGCCGTCGACCGGGTCGTCGCCGAGCTGGGCCCGCCGGTCGTGCTGGTCAACAACGCCGGTGTCACCCGCGACAACCTGCTGTTCAAGATGACCGATGCCGACTGGGACCTCGTCATGCACGTGCACCTGCGCGGCTCGTTCCTCATGACCCGCGCGGTGCAGCAGCACATGGTCGCGGCCGGCTGGGGCCGGGTGGTCAACCTGTCGAGCACCTCGGCGCTGGGCAACCGCGGCCAGGCCAACTACGCCGCCGCCAAGTCCGGGCTGCAGGGCTTCACCAAGACCCTCGCCCTCGAGCTCGGCAAGTTCGGCGTCACCGCGAACGCGGTCGCGCCCGGCTTCATCCAGACCGAGATGACCAAGGCGACCGCGGAGCGGATCGGCCGCAACTGGGAGGAGTACGTGGCCGAGCGGGCCGCGGCGATCCCGGTGCAGCGCGCCGGCGTCCCAGCGGACATCGCGCACACCGTCTCGTTCCTCGTCAGCGAGGGCGCCGGGTTCGTCTCCGGGCAGGTCGTCTACGTGGCCGGCGGTCCTCGCACCTGAGGACCCTCTGCCCCCACCGCTCGCAGGCGCGCGGCGGGGCCCGGCAGAGGGCCTCAGGACGACGGGTCGCGGTCGGGGTAGCGGGCGCGGGCCAGGGCGTACACGCCGAAGGCGGCGAACCCGGCGGCGACCGCACCCAGCAGCCACGGCCCGGCGCCGACCGAGGCGATGGCGGTCATCGCGCCGTCCAGGCCGGTGGCCGTGGAGACGTCTGCGGTGGTGGCTGCCCGCCACAGCAGCACTCCCACCAGGCCGAACGCGACGCCCTTGGCGACGTAGCCGACCCGCCCGACCGCCTCGATCACCGGCTCCCATCGGTCGGGTGCGGTGGGCAGGTCGATGTCCCGCATGAAGCCGCCGGTCAGCCCGCGCACCAGCGTGTAGAGCCCGACGGCCACCACCCCGGCGGCGACGGCCAGGACCACCGCCGCGCCGCCGGGTACCTCGAGGGTCTCGCCGGTGAGCTCGCGCAGCCGGTCATCCGCCTGGTACTCCAGGCCGAGGGCGAACAGCAACCCGGTCACGCCGAGGACGGCGTAGACGGCGGCCTTGGCCAGGCACTTGGCGCAGACGACCGCCGTCCGCAGCCGGTGCTCGCGGCCGAGCAGCCCGCGCCACCACAGCAGCACCTCGCCGGCCTGCCAGAGCGCCAGGGCCAGCATGCCCAGCCCGATCAGCCAGAGCAGCACCGTGCCGCCGGGGGTGCCGGAGACGGCCTGCAGGGCGCCGGTCTGGTCGGCGTCGGTGCGGCGGCTGCCGCGGGCCAGCTGCACCGCCAGCCAGCCGATGAGAAGGTGCAGGACGCCGTAGGCGACCAGCCCCAGCCGGGCGACCGCCTCGAGCACCGGGTGGTCGGTGACCTCGCGGGCGGACTCGACCAGCCGGTGGATCCGGCCCCCCTGCAGAAGAAGGACCCCGTCCTCCTCGCCGTTCGCAGGCTCACGGCGAGCCTCTGGACGGGGCCGGGAGGCGCGGGGGGCAGGGGGGCCCTCCATCAGGTGCGCTCGGGGTAGCGGGCGCGGACGAAGCAGTACGCGCCGAACGCGGCGATGCCCACGGCGACCAGCGTCAGCAGCACCTGGCCGAAGGGAGCGTCGAGGATCGTTCGCAGCGCGCCGTCCAGCCCGGTGGCCCGGGCCGGGTCGAAGGTGACGGCGGCGTAGACGAGGAGCCCACCCACCACGCCGAGCGCGACACCCTTGGCGGGGAAACCGGCCTGTCCCAGCCGGGTGACCAGCCGGGTGGTCTGGGGGGAGGCCGAGCCCAGCTCCACCTCCTCGAGGAACCGCTTCGAGACACCCTTGTGCACCAGATAGACCCCGACCCCGATGACGACGAGGCCGACCAGCGCCACGAGCCAGCGCCCGGCCGGCCAGCCGAAGACCCCGGCCGCCGGCTGCTGACCCCCGCCCGAGCCGCCGCTGGTCGCGGTGCGGATGGCCAGGACGGCGAGCACCGCGTAGAGGACGGCCTTGGCGACCGCCTTGACGGTCTTCTCGAGGGCCTTCTTCCGGGCGTCCCCGGACGAGGAGAGCCGGCTCCGCCAGCGCAGCACCTCCGCCGCCTGCCAGGCCGCGAGCGCGACCAGCCCGACCGCGAGCAGCCACAGCAGCGGCCGGCCCAGCGGCTGCTCGGCCAGCGTGGCCAGTGCGCCGGCCTGGTCGGCGGACTGGCCGCTGCCCCCGCCCCAGGCCAACTGCAGCGCCAGCCAGGCGAGCAGCAGGTGCACCACGCCGTAGGCGACCAGGCCGATGCGCGCCAGGTTCTCGAGGGCGTCGCTGTCGCCCGCCCGGCCCGCGGCGCCCGCAGCCCGTCTCGTCGTCCCGCCCATGGCCGGCTCCTCCCAGAACCCGCTGCACCGTCGCCCGCGGACTGATCAGCGTGGCACAGCGAGGGGCCGGCCGCTCTGTCTCAGCCCACGGGATGACGGGCGCGGGCCAGGCAGTACACCGCGAAGGCGGCCAGCCCGACCGCGACCACGACCACGACCAGGCGCCGTGGGGCTCGGCGGCCACCGCCGGCAGCGCGCCGTCCAGCCCGGTGGCCCGGGCCGGGTCGAAGGTCTCGCCGCCCAGGCCACGACCGCGCCGACCAGCACGAACGCCACGCCCTTGAGCACGAAGCCGGCCTGGCTGACCGGTGCGCCACGGCGCACAGCGCGGGGGAGACGGTGGAGAGGTCGATCTCGTCGAGGAATCCGACCGCAGGCCTTTGCGCACGTGGTGGACGCCGATGGCGACGACGACCAGGCCGACGGCGACGACCACCGCCTGGCCGCCACTGCGCTCCCCGCTCCGCCGGCCGCGCTGCTGCGGCCCATCCCCGCAGGGTGGCACGGCTCGCGCCGGCACACCGGGCACGGTGGGGGACACTCTGTCCCGTGGCGAGCGGCGCAGCGATGACGGCGGTGGAGCGGACGAGTCCCGAGCAGGCCCGGCGGGCGTGGCCCCGGTGGCTGGCCGGCGGGGTCGCGCTGCTGGTCGTCGCGGCGGTCGCCGTCTCCTGGGCCGACGGTGGCGCCCGGCTGCTGCTGGGTGTGGCCGGCGCGCTGCTCGCCTGGCGCGGTGGGCAGCTGGCGGCCGAGGGCGGCCGGCGCCGGGCGCGGGGCTCCGCGGTCGCCGCCGCCGGAGTGCTGGCCCTCGGGCTCGCCTCCGTCCCGGCGGGCCTGGCGAGCTGGGCGGTGCTGGTCGCCGTCCCGGCGGGGCTGCTCGTGGGGGCGCTCACGCTGCTCGGCCGCGGCGGGGCGGTCCGCCGGAGCGGCCAGGCGGCGCTCGTCTGGTGGGCACTGGTCACCGGCCTGCTGGTCGTCACCGGGCTGGCCACCGGCTGGGAGCGCGCGGCCGGTGGCGCCACCGTCGTCGGGGCGCTGGGACTGGGCGTGCTCGGCGTCGTCCTGCTCGTGGGCTCCTCGAGCCTGCGGGCCATCGCCGCCCAGCCGGCACCGGTCCGGCCCGCGGCCTGCGCCGGCTGCGCGTGCGGCGCAGGCGGCTGCGGCATCCCGCGCTGAGCGGGTGACCCCGGCCGGGCAACACCCGGTTGCGTGCCGGTTCACCACCGGCCCGGCGGGGCACCCCTGGAACCGTGACCGGACACGTCTTCGTCGTCGGCGCCGACCTGCGCCGGCTGGTCTGCGACGACGTCCTGGTGCCCACCGACCGGTCGCTGCGGGTCACCCCCGAGTGGCGCGGCCTGCTGCCCGACGACGTCGTGACGAGCGAGGACCGCGGTGGCGTCTGCCTCGACCTCGGCTGGGGCGGCGACGAGCGGGTGCTGGAGGTGCCCGCCGGCCGGGCGGGCGACCCCGGCCGGCAGCTGTGGCTGGTCGACACCGTCGACGACCGGGAGCGCGACCCCGAGGACGCGCTGCGCTGGCTGGTCGACGGCGCGCGGGAGGCGCTGGCCGCCGTCGCCCGGCGCGAGGTCCCCGCGCCCGTGCACGGCCGGGCCCGCCGGCTGGTCGCCCTGCCGGCCCTCGGCACCGGCTGGGGCGGGGCCGCCGGACAGCGCGGCACCCTGCTGCAGCGCCTGCTCCCCGTGCTGCGCGAGGGCGCCGCCGAGCACGGTTTCGACGTCGCTCTGGTGCTGCGCGGGCCCAGCGACCTGGCCGCGGCGCAGCGGGTACGTCGGGCCGAGGCGGGCAGCTGGGACCTGCCCGAGCACCTGCGGGAGCTGGCCGAGGACCTCGGGGAGCGGGCCCGCCGCGGGCAGCTGGCCGCCTTCGTCGGCGCGGGGGTGAGCGCCGCGGCGGGGCTGCCCACCTGGGAGCAGCTGCTCGACGAGCTGGCCGAGCGCTCCGGGCTGGACGACGCACTGCGCGCCGGGCTGTCCCGGCTGCCGGCCCAGGACGCCGCGGCGCTGCTCGCCCGCGAGCTCGGCCGCGAGCAGCTGGAGGGCTTCGTCAAGGAGCGGTTCGGGCCCGGGCACTACGCGCTGGCGCACGCTCTGCTCGCCGACCTGCCGGTGCAGGAGTTCGTCACCACCAACTACGACCCCCTGGTCGAGCTCGCCGCCGCTGACATCGGCCGCGACCTCTCGGTGCTGCCCTTCGACGACGCCGTCCCCGGCCGGCCCTGGCTGCTCAAGCTCCACGGGGACGCCGCGCACCCCGAGAGCGTCGTGCTGACCCGCGAGGAGTACCTGCAGTTCGGCGACACCCGCGCGGCCCTGGCCGGGGTGCTGCACTCGCTGCTGCTCACCCGGCACGTGCTGTTCGTCGGCACCTCGATGCAGGACGACGACCTGATCCGCATCGCCCACCAGGTGCGCAGCGCCACCCGGGCCCCCGGCGCGGGCCCGCGGCAGCGCAGCGGCACGGTGCTGGCGCTGCTGGACGACCCGGCCCGCGCCCGGCTGTGGGAGCAGGACGTGCAGACGGTGGCGATCGCGCCGGCCGACACCCCGCCGGTCGAGGCCGCCCGCCTGCTGGAGCTCCTGCTGGACTGCATCGGCTGCCTGTCCACCCCGCCGACCGGCTACCTGCTCGACCCGGCCTACCGCGGGATGCTCTCCGACGAGGAACGGGCCCTGGCCGAGGCGCTGCAGCAGGTGGAGCGCGCCGTGCCGGAGGGGGCGTCGTCATCGGCGGTCGGGGAGGTCACCGCGCTGCTGCGCCGGCTGGGCTCGCGAGGCGCCGCCGGCGGACCGCCGCCGGACGAGGCCAGCGCCCCGCGCGACGACCGCCTGCAGCAGCAGCGCCCCGGCTGACGAAGGACCACCCTCCCCACGCCTCGCAGGCTCGGCGCGGACCCCTGGAGGGTGGCCGTTCCAGCACCTCTCGCCGGAGGGGTCCGCCGCGGCCCCTCCCTGGCCCCGTCCAGAGGCTCGCCGCGAGCGTGCGAGCGGTGAGGAGGGCGGGGTCCTTCGTGTGAGCCGGGTCCGGGTTGGGCACCGGGACCCCCGTGCGCCGACCCCGACTCGAGAACAGCCCCCTCTTGTTCGCCAAGGGCTACGGCTGGCTGCCCGACGCCCGGCGGGCACGCGACGGCCGGACCGTCGCCGTCCGGCTCGGCGGCCTCCCGGCGCTGGGCATCGAGGGTCCGGACGCCGCCCGCTTCCTCTACGACGAGGACCACGTGCACCGCGCGCACGCCATCCCCGAGCCGGTGCAGGGCACGCTGTTCGGCAAGGGCGCGGTGCACACCCTCGACGGTGAGGCGCACCGCACCCGCAAGGCGATGTTCGTGTCGCTGCTCATGGACGACGACCGGATCGCCCCGCTCGTCGACTGCGCCACCGCCGCCTGGGACGCCGCGGTGCCCGGCTGGACGCGCCGCGGGGAAGTCGTGCTCTTCGACGAGGCCGCCGAGGTGCTCACCCGCGCCGGGTGCGACTGGGCCGGGGTCCCGCTGGCCGACGACGAGGTGCCCTCGGTGGCCCGGGACCTGACCGCGATGGTCGACGGCTTCGCCACCGCCGGGCCCCGGCACTGGCGGGCCCGCCGGGCGCGCGGCCGCCGCGAGGCCTGGCTGTCCAGCCTGGTGGGGGACGTGCGCAGCGGCGCGGCGACGGTCCCCGACGGCTCGGTGGTCGACGTCGTCGCCCGGCACCGGGACGCCGACGGGGAGCGGCTGGACCCGCACACCGCCGCGGTCGAGCTGCTCAACGTCATCCGGCCGACCGTGGCCATCAGCTGGTTCCTCGCCTTCTCCGGGCACGCGCTGGCCCGGTGGCCGCAGTACTGCGGGCGGCTGGCCTCCGGTGACCCCGCCGTCGCGGCGGCCTGGGCGCACGAGGTGCGCCGCTTCTACCCGTTCGCGCCGTTCATCGGCGGGCGCGCACCGCGCGAGGTCGAGTGGGACGGCGAGCGGGTGCCCGAGCACTCGATGGTGCTGCTCGACCTCTACGGGCAGAACCACGACCCGGACCTGTGGGGCGACCCGTACACCTTCCGGCCCGAGCGCTTCCTCGGCCGGGAGATCGGTGCCTTCGAGCTGGTGGCCCAGGGCGGCGGTGACCCACGCACCAACCACCGCTGCCCGGGCGAGCAGGTAACCGTCGCCGTCCTGTCGGCGCTGGCCGTGCGGCTGGCCCGGCTGCCGGCCGACGTCCCGGAGCAGGACCTGTCGATCTCGCTGCGGCGCATCCCGGCGAAGCCGGCCAGCGGCGTGGTGCTGCGGGTCCGCGGGACCGACTGAACCCGGCCGGTCGCGCTCCGTGGCGGGCACGCCGCACTCGGCGGCGGTGTGTCGTCGCCGCGTGGTCTGATCGCCGGGCTCGTACGGACGAGGGGGCGACATGGGCAGGTGGCTGGCGCCGCTGCTCGGCGTGGTGGGGCTGCTGGCGCTCGTCGCCGGCGTGGTCTGGGCCGAGCTCGACATGTACACCATGGGCGGCCTGCCCCTCGTCGGCGCCGGCTGCGTCCTGCTCCTGGCCGCGGCCGTGCTGGCCGCCGCCGTGGAGGGCACGACCCGCCGCCGGCACCCGCAGCACTGAGCCCCTGACCGGCGAGCGGCCCCTGCAGGCAGGAGGACCCCTGCTCACCACTCGCGAGCCCGGGCCGAGCCTCGGGACGGGGCGGGGGTCCCTTTCTCAGGTCAGGCGGGCGAGCTCCGCGGGGAGGTCGCCGGGGGAGAGGACGCCGAGCCGCTGGGTGGCCCGGGTGAGCGCCACGTAGAGGTCGTTGTGGCCGCGCACCCCCTCGTCGAGCACCCGCCGCGGGTCCACGACGAGCACCGCGTCGAACTCCAGGCCCTTGGCCTCCCCCGGGGTGAGCACCACCGGCCCCTGCGACGAGTCGGCCTCGGGCCCGGAGGTCACGCCGTCCACCCGGGCGGCGACCGCCGCGGCGACCTCGGCGACCCGGCTGGCGGGGACGACCACCGCGGTGGTCCCCTCCTGCGCCGCCCACTCCTCGACGACCTCGGCCGCCCGGGCGGCCAGCGCCGCCTCGCCGGTGACCTCCGCCCACGGCTGCGCGGTGCCCGGGCGCACCGAGCGCGGCGCGCTCGCCCCCGTGCCGCCCGCGGCGAGGACGTCCGCGGCGACGGCCATGATCTCGGCCGGCGTCCGGTAGTTGACGGTCAGCTCCTCCAGCCGCCAGGCGTCCCCGACGTGCGGGCGCAGCGTCTCGTCCCAGGCGGCGGCGCCGGCGAGCGTGCCGGTCTGGGCCAGGTCCCCGACGGCGGTCATCGACCGGGTCGGGCAGCGGCGCACCAGCAGCCGCCAGGCCATGGGGGAGAGCTCCTGGGCCTCGTCGACGACGACGTGCCCGAAGGTCCAGGTGCGGTCGGCGGCGGCGCGCTCGGCGGTGGTGCGGGTGTCGAGGGTGCGCTGCCGCTCGGCCAGCTCCTCGGCGCCGATGAGGTCGCCGGCGCTGAGCACCTCGGCCTCCAGGTGCTCGTCCTCGAGGTCGATGGAACGTGAGCCGTGCAGCACGTCGAGGGTCTCCTGCGCCTCGGCCAGCCGGCGCCGGCGGTCCCGCTCGGCGCGGGCCCGCTGCGCGCTGTCGTCGAAGCCGAGCAGCTCCTCGGCCTCCTCCAGCAGCGGGACGTCGGCCGGCGTCCACTGCTCGGGTGACATGGCCGACCCCCGCGGGCGGTGCAGCAGGGCTCGGGTCTCGTCGTCCCACCCCGGCGTGGCGGCGGCGACGCGGGCCGGGTCGGCGAACAGCTCGGTGAGCAGCCGCTCGGGGGTGAGCACCGGCCACAGGTCGTCGACCAGCAGCCGGACGGCGGGCTCCTCGGCGACCTCGCGGCGCAGCGCGCCGGTGTCCTCGCGGTCGAGCAGGTCGGCCCCGCCGTCGATGCCCACCCCGATGCGCTCGGCGTAGCGCCGGGTGAGCAGCTCGACGACGCGGCGGGCGAACACCGGCCGGGCCAGGTTGTGCAGCCGCTCGGCCCTGCGGGCGGCGTTCTGCGCGCGCCTGACGTCGATGGGCCGCAGCCGCAGCGCGAACCCGTCGACGGTCACCTCGACGGGGGAGTCGGGCACCACCTGCCGATCGGCGACGGCGCGCTCGAGCACCTGCACCATCTCCAGCCGGCCCTTGACCGCGGCCGTCTCCGGCGACTCGGCGCCGCGGGCGTCGAGGCCGGGGCGCAGCTGGCCCAGCCCGGCCAGCAGCACGCCCGTCTCGCCGAGGGAGGGCAGCACGTCGGCGATGTAGCGCAGGAAGGTCGGCGTGGGGCCGACGACGAGCAGGCCGCGGCGGGCCAGCCGCTCGCGGTACGTGTAGAGCAGGTAGGCCGCGCGGTGCAGGGCGACGGCGGTCTTGCCGGTGCCCGGCCCGCCCTGGACGACGAGCACGCCGCGGTCGTCGGCGCGGATGATGCGGTCCTGCTCGGCCTGGATCGTGCGGACGATGTCGGTCATCCGGCCGGTGCGCGCGGTGTCCAGCGCGGCCATGAGCGCGGCCTCGCCGGTCAGGCCGGAGGTGGCCAGCCCGTCGGTGAGCACCTCGTCGTCCAGCCGGACGACGGTGCGCCCCCGCGTGCGGATGTGCCGGCGGCGGGCCACGCCCAGCGGGTGCACCGGGGTGGCGGTGTAGAACGGCCGCGCGGCGGGCGCCCGCCAGTCGACCAGCGCGGGGTCCCCGCCGGCGTCGTCGGCGGCCAGCCCGATCCGGCCGATGTAGAGGGGGCCGTCGTCGGTCCGGTCGATCCGGCCGACGCACAGGCCGGCCTCGGCGGCGTCCAGGGCGGTGACCCGCTCGGTCTGGAAGCGCACCGTGGCGTCACGCTCCTGCAGCGCCTGCGGGTCGACCGCCGGCCAGGCGATCGCCTGCTTCAGCCGCCGCTCGGCCAGGTCCCGGGCGGCGTCCAGGCGGCCGTAGAGCTCCTTGACGTACTGCTGTTCGGCGTCGATCTCGGGGTGGGGTACGACCTCGGGCTGCGTCGTCGGCACTGCGCGTCTCTCTGTCGGTACTGGGCTGCAGGAACAGACGAACGTCCATGGTGCCCGCGCATTCCCGGCGCCGGAGCCAGGCGCCGCCGTGCGGTCGGCCACGGACCCGGCGCGGCCGTCAGGGAACGGGCAGCGCGGCCTGGTGGTCGACCAGCCGGTCGGCGAGCTCCTCCGGGCGGCTGAGCGCCACGAGGTGGCCGCCGGGCAGCTCGTCGACCGGCAGGCCCAGTCGCTCGGCGGCCACCCGCCGCTGGAAGCCCACGGGGAAGAACCGGTCGTCCCGAGCGGCCAGCACCCGGGTCGGCACGTCCGGCCAGGCGGGCAGCGGCCACGGTTCGGTGAACGGCGTGCCCGACTGGGCGAACGGCACGGGCGCGGTGGCCGCGACCGGGGGCGGGACGTCGTGCAGGAACGCGTCGTCGTCGTCCGACGGCCAGCCGTGCGCCTGCGCTGCCTCCGCCCGGGCCCGTTCGTGGCCGGTGGCCGTCCACCACTCGCCTCCGGTCTCGCCCGGGCGCGGGACCATGGCGTTCAGCAGGACCAGGAGGTCGACCTCCCTCCGGGCGCAGACCAGCGGCGCGGTGAGCCCGCCCATCGACTGGCCGACGACGACCAACGGCCCGCCGGAGCACCGGGCCGCCGCGGCCAGCACGGTCTGCGTGTAGCGCTCGAGGCCGGCGGTGTCGTCGTCGGCGGGCAGGTCGACGGCGACCGCGGTGGAGCCGCGCCGCTCCAGCTCGGGCACCAGCCGGTGCCAGTACCAGGCCCGGCCGCCGGCTCCGGGGACGAGGACGAACGTCGCGCGCACGTCCTCATGACCGGCGGTGGGGACGCAACTCATCGCCGGCCCGCTGCGCTCGTCGAGTGGCGGGTCTCCCGGGGCGCGCGGGACAGCGGCGCGCGGGCGGGTCCCGAACGGCAACGCGGAGGTCACCTCCGCGTCACGTCGGCTGCCTACCGTCGGCGGTGCGACCCAGGAGGTGCCCATGAGCCCGACCCCCACCCAGACCCGGACCGACCCCCGGCCCCGGCGCAGTCCGCGTCCGCGCACCCGGCCGCACGTGGACCGCAGCGCCTGGACCTGCCCCAACTGCCAGCGCGAGACCCTCCCGCCGCGCAAGCGCTGCGGGGACTGCGGCACGTCCCGCTACTGAAGAAGGACCCCGTCCTCCTCACCACTCGCAGGCTCGCGGCGAGCCTCTGGACGGGGCCGGTACTGCTCACCTGGCCGGTGGCTCCCCGCGCAGCCGGACGACGGCGGCGCGGTGGCGGCCCCGGCCGATCAACCGCCAGGCCAGCCGTGTCGACACCGGCAGCCCGGCGAGCAACCGCGCCCGTTCGGCGGCGGACGCGTCCTCGAGCGCCAGGCCGAGGACCAGCAGGCGCTCGCGCCGGGACAGCGGGCAGCGTGCCGCCTGCCTGACCTCCGCCCACGCTCCGGGGGACAGGTGCACGGCGAGCAGTGGCAGCAGGTCTCGCTCCTCCTCGGCGGTCTGCGCGTCGACCGCGTCGGCGAGGTCCAGGCAGGCCAGCGTGAAGGCGTCGCGCGCCTTGCCCGAGGCGGCCACAGCCCACTGCCGAGCGGCGGTGGACAGGTCGCGCAGCCGGGCGTCGAGGCCGGCGACGCGGGCGGTCCACCGCTCCACCTGCGGCCGCGCGGACGGCGCCGCGCGCAGCAGGGCCGGCCAGAGCAGCTCCCGCTCGACGGCGTGGTGGTGCAGCAGCAGGCGGCCGAGCAGGTCGGCGTGCCGGGTCAGGTCGCGGGTGCGGTCGGCGTCACCGGCGGGAGCCCGCGCGGACAGCTCGGCCAGCAGTCGCAGCTCGCGGCGCACCAGGCGGTGGAGCACCAGCTCGGCGGCGACCGCGCGGGAGGTCGGGACGTCGTCCGGGGGACCGCCGCGGGCCGTCCGGACGGGGGAGCGGGAGAGCGCCGCGGCGGGCATGGAGCACCTCGGAGGAGCGGGGCCGGGACTCCGCGAGCGTAGGGACGGTGGGTGCCGGCCCGACAGGGCTCTCGGTCCCTGTCCGGTCCAGCAGCGGATCACGACTCGCGGACGGGGGAGGGACAGGAGGCGCCCCGGACGGTTACGTTTCGGCAGTGAGCGTGATCGCCCGGAACCGGGTCCGCGTGAGCGGGGTCGACGGCGCGCGGCCGATGGTCTTCGCGCACGGCTTCGGCTGCGATCAGGAGATGTGGCGTTTCGTCGCCCCGGACTTCGCGGTCGACCACCGTGTCGTCCTCTTCGACCACGTCGGGTCGGGCCGGTCGGACCTGGCGGCCTACGACCCCGAGAAGTACGGGTCGCTGCACGGCTACGCCGCCGACGTCGTGGACATCTGCCGCGAGCTCGAGCTCGACGACGTCGTCTTCGTCGGGCACTCGGTGAGCGCGATGATCGGCGTCCTGGCCGCCGCGCGGGCCCCGGGGCGGTTCGGCGCGCTGGTCATGGTCGGGCCCAACCCGCGCTACGTCGACGACGGCGACTACAGCGGCGGCTTCTCGCGGCAGGACATCGCCGCGCTGCTGGAGTCCCTCGACAGCAACCACCTGGGCTGGTCGGCCGCGATGGCCCCGGTGATCATGGGCAACCCCGACCGGCCCGAGCTCACCGCCGAGCTGACCAACAGCTTCTGCCGCACCGACCCCGACATCGCCCGGCAGTTCGCCCGCGTCACCTTCCTCTCCGACAACCGCGCCGACCTGCCCGGCGTCCGGGTGCCGACGCTCGTGCTGCAGTGCACCGACGACGCCATCGCCCCCGAGGTGGTCGGCCGGTACGTCCACGACCAGGTGCCCGGCAGCGTCTTCACCCAGCTGGCCGCCACCGGGCACTGCCCGCACCTGTCGGCGCCGGAGGAGACGACCGCCGCGATCCGCGCCTTCCTCGGGTAGCGCGGTCATGGACGAGCCGCGGCGGACCGACCCCCGGGAGGGGCCTGCCGGGCTGCGCCGGCTGCTCGAGGACGACCCGGCCGACCTGTACGAGAACGCCCCGTGCGGCTACTTCTCCGCACTCCCCGACGGGCAGGTCGTCAAGGCCAACCGCACCTTCTGCGAGTGGACCGGGCGGGCGGTCGGCGAGCTGACCGGGCTGCGTTTCCAGGACCTGCTGAACATCGGCAGCCGGGTGTTCTACGAGACCCACCTGGCGCCGCTGCTGCGGATGCAGGGCATGGTGCGGGAGGTCGCGCTCGACGTCGTCCGCGCCGACGGGTCGCTGCTGCCGTGCCTGCTCAACGCGGTCGAGGTGCGCGACGAGGCGGGCGCGCCGCTGCTGGTCCGGGCGACGGTGTTCGAGGCGACGTCCCGGCGCCGGTACGAGCGGGCGCTGCTGGCCGCGCAGCGCGCCGCGGCGGAGTCCGAGCGCCGGGCGCACACGCTGCAGCAGGTGGTGTCGGAGGTGTCGGCGGCCTCCTCGGCGCGCGACGTGGCCGAGGTGATCGTGCGCCGCAGCCGGGAGGCGGTCGGGGCCAGCGGCGCCGCGCTGTGGCTGGCCGGTGAGCGGCGGGCGAGCCCGCGGGCCGAGCTGTCGGTGCCGCCGCTGGAGCTGGTCGCCGCCGACGGCATCGCGCCCGAGCTGCTGGAGGCGATGGAGGCCGCGGCCCTGGGCGGCGCGGAGCTGGTCCGCGACGGCGGGGTGCACACGGTGCCGCAGGGTGCAGGGCTGCGTTCGGTGTGGCCGGGGCTGGCCACCGCCATGGAGGACGCCGGGCAGGAGGCGCTCGTCGTCGTCCCGGTGGACGCCGACTCCCGGCACCTGGGCGCCCTCGTGCTGCTGCTCGGCCTGACGGGCGACAGCGGACTGATCGACCTGACCGCGCCCGGCGAGCGGGGGCAGCTGGTCCAGGCCGACGCCGACCTGCTCGCCACCGTCGGCCGCCAGGCGGGTCAGGCGATCGAGCGGGTGCGGCTGTTCGAGGAGACCACGCGGCAGGCCGAGCGCTCGGCGTTCCTGCTCGACGCGGCCCGGCTCATGGCCTCGGCCGGAGACGTCCCCGAGACAGCGGAGCGGTTGGCCGAGCTCGCGGTGCCGCGGCTGGCCGACGTCTGCGTCATCGACCTGGTCGGCGACCACGGGCTGGTGCGCGCGGCCGCCCGGCACGGCGACCCGGCACGACGGCACCTCGCCGCCGAGCTGGCCGAACGCCACCTGCCGCACCACGGGTCGCCGCACCCGGCCGTGCAGGCCGTGGACATGGGCCGGACGGTGTGGATCCGGGAGGTGACCGACCGGTGGCTCGCGCAGGTCACCGCCGACGAGGAGCACCTCCGGGTCGCCCGCGCCCTCGAGCTGGTCAACCTCGTCTGCGTGCCGCTGCTGGCCGACGGACGCGCGCTCGGCGTCCTGAGCCTGGGCAGCGACCGGCGGCGCGGGCCGTTCACCCCGGCCGACGTCGAGGTGGCCGAGCAGCTGGCGCTGCAGGTGTCGCAGGTGGTGGACAAGGCGCAGCGCCTGGAGCTGGAGACCCGCACGTCGCACACGTTGCAGGGCAACCTGCTGCCGCCGGCACCGCCGCCGGTACCGGGGCTGGCGGCCGCCGTCCGGTACCTGCCGGCCAGCCGTGGTGCCGACGTGGGCGGCGACTTCTACGACGTCGTCCCGCTGCCGGACGGGCAGGTGGCGCTGGCCGTGGGGGACGTCGTCGGGCACGACATCACCGCGGCGGCGGTGATGGGCCAGCTGCGCAGCGTCTACCGGGCGCTGCTGGCCGACCGGCCGCCGCCGAGCGCGGTCATCGACCGGCTGCAGGCCGGCTGGTCGCTGCTGGGCCTGCGGCTCATGGCCACCGCCTTGTTCGCGGTGCTCGACCCGGGCAGCGGCCGGCTGCGCATCGCCTCCGCCGGGCACCTGCCGCCGCTGCTGATCGAGTGCGGGACGGCGGAGCTGCTCGACGTGCGGCCCAGCCGGATGCTCGGTGCCCCTCCGGCGCCGGGCCCCGCGGTGGAGTGGGCGGGCGTGCTCGCGCCGGGGGCGACGCTGCTGCTCTACACCGACGGCCTGGTGGAGAGCCGGGACTCCGACATCGACCAGGGCCTGGCCGCGTTGCGGGACGCGGCGGTGCGGGCCGGCACCACCGACCCCGACGAGCTGTGCGACCGGCTGCTGGCCAAACTGGCGAGCGGGGTGCGCGCCGACGACGTGGCGCTGCTGGCGATCAGCCGACGCCCCTAGCGCCTGCTGCCTCCGCGGGTCACCATCAGGGACAGGCACGTGCGGCGCGGGAGGCGGCCATGGAGCGTCGACCCAACCCGGTGACCGAGTCGATCGACGGGGCCACCGGCGACATCACGATGTCCGGCGACGCCATGCGCTGGTCGCCGGAGCTGGCCGACGGGCAGGCGCGGGCGGTCGGGGTACCAGGTGCACTCCCCGGGGTGGACGTCGCCGCCGGCTTCGGTGCGCTGCTCGGCCTCGACGGCCCGGGGGTGCGGCGGCTGGTGTCCGGCGCGGTGACCTCGCTGGCGACCGTCGCCGGGGACGTCGTCGCCGAGCTGCGCCAGCTCACCCGCGCGCCGGAGGAGGACGAGGGCCGGGAGGACGACGGCGCCCCGCCCGGCACCCCGCCGACGTCGCCCCCCGGCTGACCGGGGTCCGCGGACGCCGCCGCGCTCGCCACGCCGCCGCCCTGTACAACCAGGGGGGCACAGCCACACCGACGTGGGGAGTCGCACCGCATGAGCAGTCCGCTGACCCTGGCGCCCGCGCCGCCGTCCGAGGCCGCCGAGGAGGTCCGCACCCAGGTGCGGGCGTTCCTGGCCGAGGAGCTGGCCGCGGGCACCTTCACCACGCACGTCGACACGTGGCTCTCCGGTGTCGACCCGGCGTTCTCCCGCAAGCTGGGCGAGCGCGGCTGGCTGGGGATGACCTGGCCGAAGCAGTACGGCGGGCACGAGCGCTCGGCGATGGAGCGCTACGCGGTGACCGAGGAGCTGCTGGCCGCCGGCGCCCCGGTGGCGGCGCACTGGATCGCCGACCGGCAGTCGGGACCGAACCTGCTCCGCTACGGCACCGAGGCGCAGCGGCAGGCGATCCTGCCGCGCATCGCCGCGGGGGAGTGCTACTTCGTCATCGGCATGAGCGAGCCGGACTCCGGCTCCGACCTCGCCTCGATCCGCACCCGCGCGGCGCGCAACGCCGACGGCGACTGGGTGGTCAACGGCGCCAAGGTGTGGACGTCGAACGCGCACCACTCGCACTACGGGATCGTGCTGGTGCGCACCGGCCCGCCCGGGGAGGGCCCGCGCGGCAAGCACCAGGGTCTGACCCAGCTGCTGGTCGACCTGTCGTTGCCGGGGATCGGCATCAACCCGATCCGCATCCTCGACGGCGGCCACCACTTCAACGAGGTCGTGTTCGACGACGTCGTCGTCCCCGGCGACATGCTGCTGGGGGAGGAGGGCGCCGGCTGGCACCAGGTGACCGCGGAGCTGGCCTTCGAGCGGTCGGGGCCGGAGCGGTTCCTGTCGACCTACCCGCTGCTGGCGGAGTTCGGCCGGCGCGCCTGCGACACCGGCGACCGCGCACAGCTGGCCACGCTGGGCCGGCTCTCGGCGCGGCTGCTGGCGCTGCGCCAGCTCTCGCTGCGGATCGCGGCGGCGCTGGACCGCGGCGAGCTGCCCGACATCCCGGCGGCGCTGGTCAAGGACGTGGGGACGACGTTCGAGGCCGATGTGGTCGACGAGATCCGCCGGGTCGTCGAGGTGATCCCGTCGCTGGACTCGCCGGACCCGCTGGGGCGGGCGCTGGCCGAGGCGCAGCTGCACGCGCCGGGCTACACGCTGCGCGGCGGGACGAACGAGATCTTGAGAGGCATCGTCGCTCGCGGGCTGGGGCTGCGATGACGACGGCCGAGCGAGCATCGCAGGGAGCTGCCTCGAGCCCGTCAGGCGGTGAGCATCGCAGCGAGCGCCAGCGAGCGACCGCTGGGGCGACTGGCGCATGGACCGAGGAGCGGAACGAGAACGGGGTCGAGACGGGGGCATGGCGCTGATGGCATCCGACCAGGACCTGGTGATCGAGACCGTCCGCGACATCCTCGCCGGCCACGAGCCGTTCTCCCTCACCGCGGACACCGCGTGGGACGCCGGGCTGTGGGCCGACCTGGCCGAGGCCGGGCTGACCGGGGTGGGGCTGCCCGAGGAGGCCGGCGGTTCCGGCGGCGAGCTGGCCGACGCGGTGGCCGTCGTCCGCACGCTGGCCGCCGGTGCCGGGGCGGTGCCGGTGGCCGAGCAGCTGCTCGCCGCCGGTCCCGCGCTGCTGGCCGCCGACCTCGACCTGCCCGACCCGGCCGAGCCGCTTACGCTGGCGGTCGCCGGGGCGGTGCACGGCGAGCCGTCCGACGACGGCGACGGGCCGGGGCGCTGGACGCTGACCGGCACCGCGACGGACGTCGCGTGGGCGGGGGTCGCCGAGCACGTCGCCGTCCTGGCGCAGCCGCCCGAGGGCATCGAGGGTGCGGTACTCGCCCTGGTGGACGCCGAGGGACTGGCGACCAGCGACGCGCGCAACCTGGCCGGGGAGCCGCGGGGGTCGCTGGTGCTCGGGGGTACCGCGGCGTCCGGCGCGCTGCTGACGCCGGCGCAGGCCGGCGAGGTGCGGGCCCGGTACGCGCTGGCGCGGGCGGTGCAGATGGCGGCGGCGCTGGAGCAGGTGCTCGCCTGGACGGTGCAGTACGCCGGGGAACGGCAGCAGTTCGGCCGGCCGCTGGGCAGGTTCCAGGCGGTGCAGATGGAGCTGGCACAGATGGCCGGCGAGGTCACCGCGGTGACCGCGCTGGTCGACGCCGCCGTCCAGGCGCTCGACCGCGGCGCTGACCCGACCACCCAGGACGTCGTCCTGGCCACGGCGGCGGCGAAGGTGCGCGCCGGTGCGGCGGTGGAGGTCGTGGCCCGGCTCGCGCACCAGGTGCACGGCGCGATCGGGTTCACCCAGGAGTACCGGCTGCACCACCTGACCCGGCGGCTGTGGTCGTGGCGCGACGAGGCCGGCTCCGAGCTCACCTGGTCGCAGGTGCTCGGCGTCGGGCTGCTCGCCGAGGGCGGCGACGGGCTCTGGCCGGCGCTGACCCGGGTGGTCTAGGGGAAGGACCTCCCCGCCTCCCGTCCCTCGTCGACGGACCCGTCCTCCCCGCCCCCCGCAGGCTGAGGGCGGGACCCGGGACGGGGCCGGCGGGCCCTGGACGGTGGCCGTTCCCGTGCGTCACCACGCTCGCGGCGGCCCCTGCGGAGTGGCCGTGCTCCGTCGCCGGGCCGGCCGGTCCTCGACCCGGGCGGCCCGGCCGTGCTCACGTGGTCTCGGGGACCCGCAGGTGGGCGAGGACGAGCTCGAACTCGGCGACCTCCGTGATCTCGCTGTCCACGGCGGCGGCGAACTCCTCGCGGACGGCCGTGGCGTCGGTCCGGGAGCGCTCCAGCGTCAGGCGGTCCGCGTAGGTGACCGAGCCGGCGGCCCGGCCCTCCCGGCGGTCGACGAGCAGACTGGCGCTGCAGAAGCCGTCGAGCTCCTCGAGTCGCGGCAGCAGGCCCGTCCGGTAGGCGTCGAGGGCCTGCGCCACCCGGCTCGGGTCGGTCCGGGTCCAGGTGACCCGGGTGCAGGCTCCGTCGGGCGCCTCGTGCACGCGGTGCACGACGGCGATCTCCCACGTGTGCAGCTCCACCGACCCGCCGAGGACCTCGGCGAAGCGCGCCCGCAGCGGCCGCAGCTGCTCGCCGGTGCCGGCCATGGCGGCCTCGTCCTTCCAGGACGTGGTGGCGATGCAGCGCCCGGTGTCGCGGTCGGCCAGCATCGACAGGCCGACGTAGCCGGGCAGCCCCTCGACGGCGGGCATGACGCGGTCCCGCAGGAAGGCGACGCCGTCGTCGATGGCCTTCGGGTCGCCGTGGACGGTGGTGGTGCGTGCGAACACGTGGTGCCTCCTCATCCGGCCGGGCCGGCCGGGCCGCGCCCGGCCGGCCCTGCGGGGTCACGCGGTCTCGGGGACCCGCAGGTGGGCGAGGACGACATCGAACTCCCGGACGTCGGTGACGGCCAGGCCCATCCTCGTGCCGAACTCGTCGCGCAGCGCGCGGGCGGGCTCGCGGTTCTCGACCATGTCCGCCCGGCTGTCGTAGGTGACCGCCGAGACGGCCATGCCCTCGGCAGCGTGTGTCATGAGGCTGACGCTGCAGAAGCCGGCGAGGTCGTCCAGCCGCGGCATCAGGCTCATCCGGAAGGCGTCGATGGCGCGGTCCATGGCGTCGGGCTCGCCGCGCAGCCACGCCACCCGCGCGCAGGCGCCGTGGTGGGCCTCGTGGCGGCGGTGCATGGCCGACACCTCCCACTCGTGCACCTCGTACTCGTCGGCGCCGAAGGCCTGCACCGCGCGGTCCCGCATCGGTCGCACCCCCTCGGCGCTGGCCTGCATCGACTCCCGGTCGTGCCAGGACGTCGTGACGATGCACATCCCGGACTCCCGGTCGGCGAGCATGGACAGGCCGACGCAGCCGTCCATGCCGCGGACGGCGGGCATCACCTCGTCGCGCACGTAGTCGGTCCCCGCGTCGATCGACTGGGGGTTGCCGCGGATGGTGGTCGAGCGTGCGTACACGGCACCGCTCCTCTCCGTTGCGCTGGAGTTCCCGGACGGCGGTGCTCGCGCGGCATCGCCGCGCCGCCCAGCGTCCTCGCGCCGGCAGCCGGTGGCAACGGCCCGGTGCGTCCGACCACGTCCTGCAGCCTGCCGGGTCCGGTGGGATGGTGGCCGGGTCCGGCCCGGCGTGAGCAGCGGCGCCCCGGCCGCCGACTCCTGCAGGGGGTCCGCATGGCGCAGCACAGGTCGCTCGGGCGTCGCACCACAGCCATCGGGATCGGCACCGCCGTCGCCTTCGCGGCGGTCGCGTTCTGGGGCGTCCCGTCGGGGAACGCGACCGGCGAGGACGGCGCCCCGGCCGCGCCGTGCCTCGGTGGGGACGCGGTGCTCACGGTGGAGGAGCAGCGCATCGGCCTGCCCCTGGTCGAGGGCGGCGAGCCGGCCGACGAGCAGTTCCTCCGCGCTGCCGGTTTCGAGGAGGCCGTCGCGCGGTTCACCTCGGACCTGTGCGCGGCGCAGAGCCTGGTCGAGGTCGAGGAGCTCGCCGTCCGCCACGGTGAGTCGCTGTGGGAGCTGGCCGTGGCCCGGGCCCAGGGCGAGGCACGGATCGGCACCATCGACCCGTACGACGACCGGCCGCTCTACTGGGCCCGGCTGCACATGACCCGGGCGGTGCGTTCGCTGGAGGCGCCCTTCGAGCTGAGCGGCATCCAGCGCAACGCGCTGGTGCACGTCCTCGACCGCGCCTCACGCGGGATCACCACCATCGACTGGCCGGAGCAGCCCGGCGACGCGCGGCGCGTGATGATCAGCGGGTTCGACACCTACAGCCTCGACCAGAGCCTGCGGAACTCCAACCCGTCGGGAGCCACCGCGCTGCAGCTCGACGGCCGGACGCTGGAGACCGACGCCGGCCCCGTCGTCGTGCAGGCCGTCGTGTTCCCGGTCAACTGGACCGACTTCGACCAGGGCGTCGTCGAGGACGCTTTCGGCCAGGTCCTGGTCACCGGTGAGGACCGCGCCGACCTGATCATGACGATCAGCCAGACGTCGCGCGGGCGGATGGACGTCGAGCAGTGGGCGGCCAACGCCCGTGGCGGGTCCCCCGACAACAACCGCAACGTGCTCTTCGGGCCGATCTCCCGCCCGTCGCACTGGCCGCAGCCGTTCGACTCACCGCAGTGGATCGAGACGACCCTCCCGTACGAGGCGATGATCGCCGCCGGGACCGGCCCCTGGCCGGTCGTGCTCAACGACGGGATCTGCGAGTGGCCCGCGGGCACCTTCCCGCGACCGTCGGCGGTGCGCTGCCAGGACGACCCCTCGGAGGGCTCGACCGCGGCGTCCGGGCCGGGCGGCAGCTACCTGTCCAACGAGAGCATGTACCGCTCCAACCGGCTGCGGATCGGTCTGCAGGCCTGGGACGTCCCTGGCGGGCACCTGCACATCTCGGCGCTCCAGTACCCCGAGGACCCCGCGGTGCTGACCGATCCGGGGTTCGAGGCCGACCGCAGGGCCGTCGTCGACCAGACGATCGCCCTGGTCGCAGCGGCCGGCGCGGCCGCCTGAGCCCGGGATCGCCCGGACGGCGCAGCTCCGGCCGCCCGGGTCCCCGAGGGCTGACGGTGGCCGCCGTCCACCCGGACCGGGCAGCATGCCGGGGTGACCACCGCCGGCGAGCCCCACGGGCACACCCACCGCCTCGACCTGGCCGACGCCACCGTGCGGGAGTGGGACGCGACGGTCGTCGCGTCCCACCCGGAGCAGGGCATCGTGCTCGATCGCAGCGCCTTCTACCCGGGCGGCGGTGGGCAGCCACCGGACGAGGGCGTGCTGCTGTGGGGCGGTGTCCGCACCCGGATCGCCGGCACGCGGAAGGGTGACGAGCTCTACCTCGTCCCGGTCGAGGGGGACCCGCTGCCACCGCCGGGCACGGCCGTCCGCGGCGCGCTCGACGACGAGCGGCGCACCCGGCTGATGCGCACCCACTCCGGGCTGCACGTGCTCACCGGCGTGGTCTTCCGCGACTTCGGCGCGCTGGTCACCGGCGGCAACATGGAGCCGCTGACCGCGCGGATGGACTTCGACCTGGCCGAGGTGCCGCCGGACTTCAAGGAGCGGGTCGCCGAGGCGGTCAACGCCGAGATCGCCGCCGACCGCCGCATCGAGGTCACGACGCTGCCGCGCGAGGAGGCGTTCGCGATCCCGGACATCATCCGGACGGCGACCAACCTGCTCCCGCCCGACATCGAGGTCGTGCGGATCGTCGACATCGTCGGCCTGGACACCCAGGCCGACGGCGGCACGCACGTGGCCTCGACGTCGATGGTGGGCCGGGTCGAGGTGACCAAGATGGAGAACAAGGGCCGCGGCTTCCGGCGGCTGCGCATCCGCATCGTCTGACGTGCCGGTCCCGGGGCCGGAGCCGATCAGCTCCCGGCCCGGCACCGGGTGGCGCCCAGGCGACCTCGGACGTCACCGGGGCGTCCACGGGGACCGGGGCACGGGGATCTGCCGCAGCGGCGCGCTCCGGCGCGCTGCGCCCTCCTCGAGCGAGCTCAGCACGTCGTCGCCGTAGATGTCCTGCACCCAGTTGGTCTGGTAGACGGTGTCGAGGTAGCGCTCGCCGAGGTCCGGGGCGATGGTGACGGCGGTCAGGCCGTCCCGGCCGTTCCGGGCCAGCCAGCTCGTGGCCCCGCTGACCACGGTGCCGGTCGAGCCGCCGAACAGGAAGCCGCGCCGGGCCAGCCGGTGGCAGGCGCGCACGGTGTCCGCCTCCTGCACCATCACCACCTCGTCGATGTAGGACTCGTCCAGCAGCGGCGGACGGACGGCCATGCCGAGACCGGGGATCGCCCGGTTGCTCGAGGGACCGCCGAAGGACACCGAGCCGACGACGTCGACGGCGACGATGCGGACGGATGGGCGGTGCTCGCGGAACCACCGGGCGCAGCCCATCAGGGTCCCCGTGGTGCCGGCTCCGACGAAGAGCACGTCCAGGTCCGGGAACTGCCGGTCGATCGCGGGCGCGGTCTGGCGGTGGTGCGCCTGCCAGTTGTTCTGGTTCTCGTACTGGTTGAGCCACACGTACCGGGGGTCGGCGGCGCACCGGGCCTTCACGTGGTCCATCCGCGCACCGAGCAGGCCGCGGGTCGGGTCGGCCACCTCGGTGACCACGTGCACCTCGGCGCCCAGCGCCTCCATCAGCAGCCGGGTCTGCAGGTTGCAGCGCGGGTCGGTCACGCACAGGAACCCGTAGCCCTTGCTCGCCGCGATCATGCTCAGCGCGACGCCGAGGTTGCCCGACGAGGACTCCACGATGACCGATCCCGGCCGCAGCCGTCCCTCGCGCTCCGCGGCTGCCACCATCCCGCTCGCCGCCTTGAGCTTGACCGATCCGGCGAAGTTGAGCCCCTCCACCTTGAGGAACAGCGAGTGCCCGACCACCGACCGCAAGTCGATGAAGAGGTCGTGCTGGTTGTACTCGTGCGGCTGGGAGATGACGGTCACGATCCGTTCCTCGTCTCGTCGGCGCGGGACTGCGGTGTCGTCGCGGCTCGTGGGTGGAGGGATCCGAGGAGAAGAGTCCGGTGGGGCGCCGCTTGATACGACCGGGCGGGCCCCGATCGACGCGGCATCCCCCACGGTCGGAGGTGGGGTCATCCCCACCCCGCAGCGAGCACGCCTGGCCGTGTGGGCGCATCGTCGCGATCCGCCGGGCGACGGACGTCGGACGTCGGACCAGCGCGACACGGACACCTGATGCCCGGCAGAGGAGCGGGGTGGGGTCCGCGACGCACCGTCGGCCGGCTGGCTGATGGGGGTCAGCCCTGGAGCGCCGCCCACTCCGGGGTGTGCCTCCCGAGGGCGACGGCGTGGGTCAGGCGCAGGCTGCCGCTGAGCCAGACCAGGACGTCGTGCAGCCGCAACCGGGTGAGCGGGACGCCCCCGGTCGCGGTCAGCAGTCCGGACGCCACGGTCTCGAGCGCGTCGAACGCCTCGCCGTTGGCCAGCAGCTCCCGGTGCACTACCGCCTCCACCCCGCTGTCGCCCTCCTCGAGGTGGGGCGCCAACTGACGACGGGTGGTGGTGCCGAGCAGCGGGACGAGGTCCGGACGTCGGTGGTGCAGCGCCGCCGAGAGGTGGTCGCGCTGCCGGCCGGCACCGCGTCGCCCGATGGCCCGGAGGGCGGCGCCGACCGTGCCCGGCTCCTCCAGCAGCGACACCTCCTCGGGCGGGAGCTCCCAGAAGGCCCGGCCGCCGGCCCGCGCCGCCGCGCCGTCGGCAAGCGAGCCGGCGTCGTCCAGCGCGGAGCGGGCCGCGGCCCAGCCCGCCGGGTCGAGGCGGCCGTGCAGCCCCTCGGCGACCAGCACGTCGTCGTCGCCGAGCGGTCCCGCGACCCGCTGCCGGCAGTCGAAGCGCTCGTAGCCGAAGGCCGGGATCTGCACCCACCGGCCCTCCGGACGGCCGGGGGAGCGGAACCACAGCGGCCGTCGTCCCCGCGCGTACCCGAGCACCGCCGCGACCGCGGTGTCCCACGGGACGGGGTCCGGCCCCGCGCTGGGCAGCGACAGCGGAGGGCCGGCAGCCATCCGCCCAGCCTGGTGGACGGCGGGCGGTACCGCTGCGTCGGGTGAGGCAACGGCCCCGCCCCCGGCACCGGTCGACGCCGGGGCCGGCGCGGCGTCATGCGCAACGGTGCGGACGACGGCTGCTGTGCACGCACCTCCATTGCCCGTACCACGCGTGGGCCTACGGCCCGGACGGCTCGCACGGTGGTGGAGTGCGACTGGCGGTACGCGCCAGAGGTGGCCGCGGGGCTGGACCTCTCCCGGTCGGTGGAGCTCTTCCACCGGGTCGACGAGCGGGACCTCGCCGCATGCGAGCGCTGCCAGCCGGCGATGGGCTCGCGCGCCCACGCCCGCGGCGGGCCGGCCCTGTGGGGCCGGTCGCTGGTGTCCCGCTCCCGGCGGACGAGGGTCACCCCGCCGGCAACCGCCCCGCCGGTGGCCCGACGACCGGCACCACCCGGCCGCCCGCGGCGAGGTGGAGGCTCCAACCGCCCTCCACCACGTCGTCGAGGAGGAGCCACAGCCCCTCGGCCCACTCGTCGTCGTCAGCGGTGATCACGGCGTGTCCGGGTCGACACAGCACCATCGCCAGGTGGGGGACGTCCAGGCCCTCGGTGAGCGTCTCGTGGACGTCGACGAGGCCGCGCAGCGTCAGCGGGTCGGGGGCCGCCGGCAGGTCCTCGATCGGCACGACGACCGGCAGGGAGCGCCCGTCGGCGGTGAGCCACATCAGCCAGAGGCTGCGGGTGGCGAAGACGGGCGGGTCGAGCAGGTCGGCCCAGCGCTGGGTCAGCTCGGCAGCCGAGCGGACGGGCACCTCGGCGAGCGGGGGAGTCGTCATGCCCGGAACCCTCGCCGCGGGGTGCGTCGCCGCGGCCGGCCGTCCACAACGGAGCAGCCCGTCCACACGGCCGACGACGCCGTCCGCCCGTCTCTGCTAGCGGCTCATCCAGACCACCCGCACCAGCCGTCGCAGCTCCGATCAGCCGGTACACCGCGGGTCCTGCGCGCACGTACGGTGCCGCTGCACCACTCGGAACGGGGGACCAACGATGACGCCGACCGACCCGGGCGCCCGGGCAGCACGCCGTCCGTGCACACCACGCAGACGATGCAGCTCCCCGCGCAGCTGCCCGCAGCGGAACCTGCGGAGAAGCAGCGCAGATGGCTGCGGTGGGCGATCCCGCTGCTGGCGTTCCTGCTCGGCATCGGTGTCGGCGGGGCGGGCAACGGGACCGACGTGACGACCACGTCGCAGTACCGGTCGCTGCAGGCACAGCTGGACACCGCGCAGGACGAGGCAGGCGCGCTCAGCGACGAGGTGGCCGCGGCAGAGGAACAGGTCCGGGCGGCGGCCGCGGCGGCGCAGGCCCAGGTCGAGCAGAGCGCCGCCGCGATCAGCCAGCGCGCCACGGCGCTCGACCGGCGGGAGCAGGACCTCGTCGCACGAGAGAGCGCACTCCGGGCGACCGAGCAGGCGTCCACCAGCCGGACCGGCACCAGCAGCCCGTCGTCCTCGTCGTCCGGCTCCGTCCCGTCCGGCGCGGGCAGCGCGCCGGTGGCCGAGACCGAGCCGGAGGTGTCGACCAGCGTGTCCTACCGCAACTGCTCGGAGGCGCGTGCCGCCGGCGCCGCCCCGGTGCACGTCGGCGAACCGGGCTACGGGCGGCACCTCGATCGGGAAGGTGACGGGGTCGGCTGCGAGTGACCGCACGGGGCCGGTCCTGACGATGTCCGGACCGGCCCCGTGCGTCAGTCCTCGGACCCGCCGTCGTCGGGTAGGACCTCGATGCCCGAGTCCGGCGCCAGGGCGACGAGAGCGGCCATGACCTCGAGGCCGAGCGTCGCCGCGAGCTGGTCGAACGTCATCGGCGAGACCATCGCGGCGTACCGGAGCGCCTGCAGCTCCATGTGCCCGCCGTCCTCGGTGCGCTTGAGCTCGACGACGACGAGCTGGCCGGTGCGGTCGACGCAGAGCAGGTCGATCCGCCGCTCGACGTCGAGGTCGCCGAACTCCTCGGCCACCACGAGCAGGTCGTCGCCGAGGACGTCGATGCGGTCGCGGAGCGCCGCCTGCAGGTCCGCGCGCTCTCACACGCCCTCGGCCGCGAACGTCGTCGCCGGGACGTCGGCGAAGGCGCGGTCGGGGGTCAGCTCGAACAGCGTCACCGGTGGCCGAGGCCGCCCGGGCCGTGGTCGTCCGGGACCCGCTCGGCCCCCGGCGGCGGACCGGGCGGCGTCCCGTCGCCGAAGGGCCGGCCGCCCAGCTCCTCGCGGCCGTGCGGGGTGAGCCAGTTCGACGTGTCCGGCCCCTGCGGGATGATCCGGGTCGGGTTGATGTCGGCGTGGACGACGTAGTAGTGCTCCTTGATCTGCGGGAAGTCGATCGTGTCGCCGAACCCGGGGGTCTGGAACAGGTCGCGCGCGTAGGCCCACAGCGCCGGCATCTCGGTCAGCTTCTGCCGGTTGGCCTTGAAGTGGCCGTGGTAGACGGGGTCGAAGCGGGCCAGCGTGGTGAACAGCCGGATGTCGGCCTCGGTGATCGACTCGCCCATCAGGTACCGCTGGCCGGACAGCCGCTCCTCCAGCCAGTCCAGCGCCGTCCACAGCCGCTCGTACGCCTTGTCGTACGCCGGCTGCGAGCCGGCGAAGCCGCACCGGTACACGCCGTTGTTGACCTCGGTGTAGACCCGCTGCATGACCTCGCCCATCTCGTCCCGCAGCTTCTCGGGGTAGAGGTCGGGCGCGCCCTCGCGGTGCAACGCCGTCCACTCGGTGGAGAGGTCCAGCGTCATCTGGAGGAAGTCGTTGGTGACCACCTGCTTGCTGGGGACGTCGACCAGCGCCGGGACCGTGATGCCGCGGTCGTAGTCGGGGAACCGGGCGAGGAAGGCCTCCTGCAGCCGCTCGTAGCCCAGCACCGGGTCGCGCCCGCCCGGGTCGAGGTCGAAGGTCCAGGACCGCTCGTCGTGGGTCGGCCCGCACATGCCCATGGAGATGGCGTCCTCCAGGCCGAGGAGCCGGCGCACGATGACCGCGCGGTTCGCCCACGGGCAGGCCCGCGCGACGACGAGCCGGTATCGCCCGGCCTCCACCGGCCACCCGCCCGACCCGTCCGCGGTGATCCGGTCCGGGATGTAGTTGGTGTCGCGCGTGAACTCCCCGGAGGTCACGTAGCCCGAGCCGCTGTTCTCTTCGCTCACGCCCTCCAGCGTGATCGACTCCGCGCCGGCCCGCTCGTCAGAGCCGCGTGGTGGTCGCCTCGTCCCGCCGACCGGAGTAGAAGCGCTCGAGCACCTCGCCGAAGACCGGCTCGTCGGGCGCGGCCGCCTCGAACAGGGTCATCGACGAGCGCAGCTTGAGCGCGTCCACGGACCCGAGCACCCGCACCGGGTCGTCGCCGGGCAACGCCAGCAGCGCACGTGCGCACCGCACCAGCCGCGGGCCCAGCACCGGGTGCGCCAGGTACGCGCGCGCCTCCTCCAGCCCGCCGACCGCGTACCGCTGCGCCATCGGGCTGTGCCCCAGCCCGGCCACCTGCGGGAAGACGAACCACATCCAGTGGCCGCGCTTGGCCCCGGCCCGCAGCTCGCGCAGCGCCTGCTCGTGCACGCCGCCGTCCTGGGCCCGGACGAACCGCTCGAGGTCGAAGGGGTCGCTCACCACCCGTGCATGTCCTGGCGGGACCGGACCCAACCGCGAGCCGGTACGAGCCGGTACGGGCCGAGGTCCGGTGTGCCGATGTTCTGTCCATGACCACCGATCGGGACCGTCGCCGGCGCTCACCGGGCCGGGCGCGGCGCCGTCTCGGCGCCGCCCTCCTGGTGGGCCTCGCGCTGGGCGTCACGACCGCCTGCGGGCCGGACACCACCGCTGCCACGGCGGGGACCGAGACCCCCGACGCCACCACCCCGCCACCGCCACCGCCGGTGCTGTGGCCGCTGACCGGGGTCGACAGCGCGGGCGCGGACGTGGACCGGCCCGCCCTCGCGGTCAAGGTCGAGAACTCCGTCGACGCCCGGCCGCAGACCGGTCTCGACGCCGCCGACACGGTGTGGGAGGAGGTGGTCGAGGGCGGCATCAGCCGCTACGTCGCCGTCTACCACTCAACCCTGCCGCCGACGGTGGGGCCGGTGCGGTCGGTGCGCCCGATGGACCCGGCGATCGCCGCGCCGCTGCGCGGCCTGCTCGCCTTCTCCGGTGGCCAGAAGCCCTTCGTCACGGCCACGCGTGAGGCGGGCCTGCAGGTCGTCGACCCGGGCACCGGCCCCGGCTTCTCCCGGATCGCCCAGCGCGTGGCGCCGCACAACACCTACGTCGACCCGGCCGCACTCCTGGCGCAGGCCGATCCCGGTCACGCGGCGGCACCGCCCGCGCAGTTCGTCGTCGCCGGCCCGGGGGAGCAGCCCACCGCCGCCGTCGCCGGCACGCCGGCCGGGGTCCTGGACCTGCGGCTGTCGCGGATCGCCACACCGCGCTGGACCTGGAGCCAGCCGGACGGCGTCTGGCTGCGGGCCGAGGGCAGCGCCCCGGCCGTCGAGGCCGACGGCGCCCCCCTGCGCGCCACCAACGTCGTCGTCCTGCGCGTCGACGTGGTGGACACGAGGTTCGTGGACAGTGCCGGTAACCCGGTCCCGGAGACGGTGATGGTCGGCAGCGGGGAGGCGCTGGTCGCCACCGGCGGGCGCACGGTCCCGGTGACCTGGAGCAAGGCGTCGGTCACCGACCCGGTCGTGCTGACCGGCGCGGACGGCCAGCCGGTCCGCCTCGCCGCGGGCAACACGTGGGTGGAGCTCGTGCCGAACGCCACCGGCTCCGTGACCGTCGGCTGACGGCCGCGGGAGCCGGTGCGGGGGACGCCGGCTGGGCCGGGAAGTCGCTGGTCGGGGAGCCGCCGAGCTGCCAGGCTGCGCGGGACCACGAGGCACGGGCGGGCGCCCGCGCCGGTCGAGGCGGACGGGGAGGTCCAGGTGCAGGGGAGCTTCGTGGCGTACGGGCCCGTCCCCGACGGCTCGACGGCGGGCGAGGACCGCGGTCCCGAGCTGGCCGACCTCGGCAAGCTCGCCCGTCGTGGCCTGCGCGCGGTGACGAAGGCCGCCCGGGCCGGTGACCAGGTCACCTTCTCCTCGCTCCTGCGGGGGCACCTCGGCGCGGCCGCGGGCGGCGACGTGGTGGAGGAGACCTGGCCCGGCTACGAGCACGTCAACGTGCAGGCCGGCCTCGACGCCTGGCTGGCCGCCGGCGGGCGCAGCAGCGAGACCGTCGGCGTACTCAACTTCCGCCACCAGCACTTCGGCCTGGCCGAGCTGCTCACCACGGGCGACCGGCCGCACACCTTCGGCCTCCGGCCGGGCAACGCCGCGACGGTCAACCTGCCCAGCGGCCCCGACGGCGCCACCCGGGCCTGCCTGCGCTGCGCCCTGGTGCTGACGACCGACGGCGACGTGCGGACGGCGCTGCTGGTGCGCGGCGCCGAGCCCGAGTCCGGGCTCACGCGGATCTCGGTGCAGGCCCTGTCGACCGACGACGGGGCCGCGCGGGCCGCGGTCCGGGACATCCGCGCCGCCGCCGACCGCGAGAACGTCTTCCGCGGCCAGGTGCTCTCCTTCGACCAGGAGGTGTTCGGCCACGGGCAGACGCTGCTGCAGTTCCACCGCCGACCGCACCTCGAGGACGGCCAGCTGGTGCTGGCCGCGGAGACGCTCGCCGGGATCGAGCGGCAGGTGGTGGACGTCGCCCGGCACAAGGAGCGGCTGCTCGCCGCCGGGCAGCACCTCAAGCGCGGGCTGCTGCTGTACGGGCCGCCCGGGGTCGGCAAGACGCACACGGTCCGCTTCCTGGTGGGCCGGCTGCCCGGCACCACGGTCGTCCAGCTGACCGGCGGGGCGCTGCACCTGATCGCGGAGGCCTGCTCGGTGGCCCGGGCGCTGCAGCCGGCGATGGTCGTGGTGGAGGACGTCGACCTGATCGCCGAGGACCGCGGCATGCACCCCGGCCACCACCCGCTGCTGTTCCAGCTGCTCAACGAGATGGACGGCCTCGCCGAGGACGCCGACGTCGTCTTCCTGCTGACCACCAACCGCGCCGACCTGCTCGAGCCGGCGCTGGCCGCGCGCCCCGGCCGGGTGGACCAGGCGGTCGAGCTGACGCTGCCCGACCGCGACGCCCGCCGGGCGTTGTTCGACCTCTACCGGGGCGACCTCGGGATGGACCTCTCGGCGCTGGACGAGGTGCTCGACCGGACCGACGGTGTCACCGCGTCGTTCCTCAAGGAGCTCATCCGCCGGGCGGCACTGTTCGCCGCCGAGCGCACCGCCGACGGCGCCCTGCACGTCTCGGCCGACGACCTGACCGCGGCGCTGGACGAGCTGCTCGACACCCGCAACGCGATGACCCGCACCCTGCTGGGCGCCGGGGACCGCGGCTGACCCGGGCTATGGCCTGACGGCGCACAGCGCGGCGGTGAGGAAGCCCAGCAACGTGCGGTTCAGTCGCTTGCGGGAGTCCGTCCGGCGGTAGTCGTGGCCCTCACCGGGCAGCTCCAGGTACTCCACCGGCCGGTCGAGCGCCCGCAGCGCGGCGACGATCTGGTGCGCCTCGCCGATCGGCACGTTGGTGTCGTGCTCCCCGTGCACCACGAGCAGCGGGACGTCGATCATGTTCGCCGAGGCCAGTGGCGAGATGTCCTCGAGCAGCGCGCGGTCGCGCTCGGGGTGGCCGTACTTGCTCACCGCCGCCGCCGCGATCCACGGCTCGCTGTCCCGGTAGAAGGTCACCAGGTCCGACATGCCGCAGATGTTCACGCCGGCGGCGAACACCCCTGGCGAGAAGGCCAGGGAGGCCAGCGTCAGGTAGCCGCCGTAGGAGCGGCCGGACACCGCGATGCGGTCCGGGTCGGCGACCCCGGCGGCGACGAGGTGGTCGGCCGCGGCGAGGACGTCGGCGAACGCGGCGTAGCGCCCGGTGAGGTCGTCGGCGTGCACGAACTCCCGCCCGAAGCCGGACGAGCCGCGGATGTTCGGCGCGAACACCGTGATGCCGGCGGCGGCCAGGGCCTGGTGCTGGGGCGCGAAGGTGGGCCGCTCCTGCGCCTCCGGGCCGCCGTGCAGGTAGATCGCCACCGGCCCGGGCTCCTTGAGGTGGCCCGGCGCCCGGTACAGCCAGCCGGTCAACGGCAGTCCGTCGCGCCCCTGGAAGGTCTCCAGCCGGGGGACGACGAGCCGGTGCCGGGGCAGGGGCGGGGCGGAGGTGACCCGCGTCCAGGCGTGGGTCGTGGTGTCCAGGTGCCACAGCTCCCGTGGGCGGGTGGGCCCCTGCACGCCGAGCACGACGCTGGAGCCGTCGCGGCTGAGCACGGGGTCGGCAGCGACCAGCCCGGGCAACCCGGTGATCGGGGTGCGCCCGCCCGTGGCGGTGTCCATCAGCTCCAGCTCGCTGCGGCCGGCGACGTTCCACACCAGCAGCAGCAGCCGGCCGGCGTCGTCGGCGTCGACGAACTCCAGCTCGGCGTCGTCACGGGCGGCGAGGGTCCGCGGCTCGCCGCGCCAGCCGTTGGGGCCGAACGGGACGCCGATCAGCTGCCGGCGGGGCAGCCCCACGTCGGAGGCGAGGTAGACGTAGACCGGCCCGGAGTGGTCCTCGGGCGCCGGCCGGATCAGCGCGACGTCGGTGGAGCCGGTCGCGCCGGGCGGCAGCACGCTGAGGGCCTCGTCGGTGAGCCGGTCGACGACGACGACGAACTGCTGCCCGCGCTCGCCGTCGCGGATGACGATGAAGCGCTCCTCCAGCGAGATGTCGAGCACGTGGATCAGGTCGCCCTCGGCCAGCGGGTCGAGCCGGCCGGTCGCCGGGTCGGCCAGGTAGGAGCACGTCGGGGCGCCGTGCGTCGTACCGGGGAAGCTGACGACGAAGCGGTGTCCGCTGCGCGTCCAGGGCCCCAGCTCGGCGTGGGTCTCGGCGTCGCCGGCGACCCGCCGGGCGTCGGAGCCGTCCGGCCGCACCACCCACACGGCGGTCCGGACGCCACCGTGGGTGGCCACCTCGACGGTCAGCCAGCCGCTGTCGGCCGCCCACCGCACCGCGGTGACCGGGTCGTCGGAGAGCTCGATGTGCCGCGCCGCGGGCTGCTGCCCGTCGAGCACGATGTCCTGCATGTAGACCTGCGGGACGCCGGAGCGGTCGCTGATGAAGGCGACCCGCGCGGCGTCGGGGGTCATGTTGGGGCCCCAACTGCCCCACGCGTCGACGAGCGCGTCGCTCAGCGCGGCCGCCGTCTCCACGTGTGCCGAGACCGCGGCCAGCTCCGTCGTCACCGTGACAGGTCCTCCACCTTCTGCAGTCACGCCTCCAGCAGCGCCGGCTGCCACGGCATGGTCGACCCGAGCGTCGTGCGGGTGGCATCCGGCCCGCGCAGCATGCCCTGCGCCGTCTCGGGTCGGGACGGTCTGCGCCGTCCGGCCGCCGGATCGCTCACCGCCTCCGTCCCGGACCACGGTACGGCCCGCCCGGCTGCCGGCCCCGTCGGCGGGCGCACGGGTGTCCCTCCCGGCACACCCGTGCACTGCTGTCCCGGGGAGCGGAGCAGGAGGAGCCCGGGGCCGCACAGGGCGCCGCCGGGCCGCACAGCGCCCGGCGTCGGCCGGCACACCGCCCGCCCCCGGTGCGACCGGGGCTCCGGCCTCTGCCAGGCTGCGACTCGCGTGCCCGACCCGAGGAGGAGACGCCGTGCAGCCGTCGCCCGGCCCGCTCGCGGGGCTGACCGTCGTGGAACTGACGTCGACGTTCCTCGGACCCTACTGCTCGGTGCTCATGGCGCAGATGGGTGCCCGCGTGATCAAGGTCGAGCCACCGGCCGGCGACATCATCCGTGGCGTCGGCGACGAGCACGGCAGCGGGCTCGGGCCCGCGTTCCTCACCTTCAACCGGGGCAAGGAGTCCGTCGTCCTCGACCTGACGACGGAGGCCGGGCGCGCGGCCCTCGACCGGCTGGTCGACGAGGCCGACGTCGTCCTGCACAACATGCGGCCGCGGGCGGCGGCCCGGCTCGGCATCGACGCGGAGACGGTGCTGGCCCGCAATCCCCGGGTCGTGCACTGCGCCGCCGTCGGCTACGGCTCCGCCGGCCCGTACCGCGACGAGCCCGCCTACGACGACGTCGTCCAGGGCGTGTCCGGGCTGGCCGCCGTGCAGGGCGGGACGGGTCAGCCGCAGTACGTGCGCACCCAGGTGGTCGACAAGACCGTCGGGGTCATGGCGCTGGCCGCCGTCCTGGCCGCCCTCCACGAGCGGTCGATCTCCGGCCGTGGGCAGGCCGTCGAGGTGCCGATGTTCGAGTCGATGGCGGGCTTCCTGCTCATGGAGCAGCAGGGTGCCCGCGTGCACGCCGATCGCACCGACGGCACCGGCTACGCGCGCACGGCCTCGCCCTACCGGCGGCCGCACCGCACCGCCGACGGCGTGATCGCGGTGCTGCTCTACACCGACGCGCACTGGCGCGACTTCTTCCGGCTGGTCGACCGGCCCGACCTCGCCGACGACCCGGAGCTGGCCACCATCCGCGGGCGCACCCGCCGCATCGACGAGCTCTACCGGCTGGTCGACGACGAGCTCGCCCGCCGTCCCACCGCCCACTGGCTGCAGGTCCTGCGGGAGCGGCACGTCCCGGCGATGCCGGTGAACACCGTCGACGACCTCTTCGACGACGAGCACCTGGCCGCGGTCGGCTTCTTCGAGCAGGTCGAGCACCCGACGGAGGGCACGCTGCTGCACGCCCGGTTGCCGTGGACCTTCGGGCGCAGCGGTGCCCCTGTGCTCCCGGGCGCCCCGGCACTGGGCCAGCACACGGAGGAGACGCTGCGCCGTCTCGGTCTCGACGACGACGCCGTGCGCGCCGCCGGGACCGCCCGGCCGGTCACCGGGGAGCGACCCGCTCCGGCGTGAGGGCGGCGGCCCGCTCGGCCGAGAGGATCAGCGCGGCCGCGGCGAGGGCGCAGGCCGCCACCACCCCGAACGCCACTCCGTACCCGGCGGTGCCGATCAGCGCGCCGGCCGCCACCGGCGCGACCACCCGGCCGGCCTGTCCGGCGACGGCCTGGCCGCCGGAGACCGACGCGAAGACCGTGGCGGGCACGTAGGTGCCCAGCAGCGCCGGGCGGGCGATGTGGATGGTGCCGAAGCCCGCTCCGAAGAGGACCACGAACAGCACCGTCGAGACCGGCTGTGGCAGCGCGAACAGCAGCGCGACCCCGACGGCCTGGCCGGCGATCAGCGCGGCGCTGACCGGACCGGTGCCGAACCGCCCCGCCAGCGCCGTGAGCGCCACCCGCCCGGCCACCGACATCGCGCCGAGCGACCCGGCCGCCGCCGCGGCCAGCGCCGAGGACGCGCCCCGGTCGAGCAGGTGGGCGACCAGGTGCACGGCGACGGCGGTGGTGGCCAGCATCTCCAGCGCCGTGGCCAGCGTCAGCCGGCGCACGGCCGGGTGCCGCCACGCGCTGCCGACCGCGGGAGCCGGTGCGGCAGCAGCAGGGGCGTCCGGCGCGGCCCCGTCGGTCGGGGCGGCGCCGTCCGGGGCGAGACCGAGGTCGGCCGGTGAGCGCCGCAGCAGCAGCGCCTGCGGCACCGCGCACAGCGCGACCGGCCCGGCGAGCACCAGCAGGGCGCCGCGCCACCCGAGTGCGTCGATGAGCGCCTGCGACGTCGGCAGGAAGACGGTGGAGGCGAAGCCGGCGACCACGGTGAGCGTCAGCAGCGCGGCCCGCCGGTCGTGGCGGAACCACGTGTTGATGACCGCGTAGGCCGGCTCGTAGAGCACGGCCGCGCAGGCCAGCCCGATGCCGGTGAACACCAGGTACAGCTGCGGCAGGCTGCGCACCTGCGACCAGCCGACGACGCACGCCGCGCCGAGCAGGCTGCCGGCGGTCATCAGCCAGCGCGCCCCGTGCCGGTCCAGCCAGCGGCCCACGCCGACGGCGGCCGCCCCGGTGACGGCCATCGCCAGGGTCAGCGCACCCGACAGCTGCGCGGTGCTGGCGCCGAGGTCGCGCTGCATCGGCACGAGGAAGACCGCGAAGGAGTAGAAGAGCACCCCGTAGGCGACGGTCTCGGTGGCCGCCAGCGCCCACACCATCCGCCAGCCGGGGAAGTCCCGGCGCCGCCGCGCCGGCACCCCGCCCGTGGACATCGAGGTCAGCGGGACCTCACGAGCTGCGGCGGGCGACCCTGCCGGAGCCGGCCTGGTCGACCGGGTAGACGAGGACGTCGGCGACGACGACGTGCGGCGGCCGGTCGGCGATCCAGGTGACGACGTCGGCGACGTCCTCGGGGGACAGCGGCGTCATCCCCTCGTAGACCTCCTTCGCCGGCGCCTCGTCGCCGGCGAAGCGGACCAGGGAGAACTCGGTCTCCACCATGCCGGGGTCGACCTGGCTGACCCGCACCCCGCTGCCGAGGACGTCCATCCGCATGCCGCGGGTGATCCGCTCCACCGCGGCCTTGGTCGCGCAGTACACGGTGCCGCCGGGGTAGACCTCGCGCCCGGCGTTGGAGCCGATGTTGACGACGTGCCCGGAGCCGCGTTCGACCATCCCGGGCAGCACGCAGGCCGAGACGTTGAGCAGGCCCCGGACGTTGGTGTCGAGCATCCGGTCCCAGTCGTCCGGGTCGTCGGTCTGGATCGGCCCGCGGCCGGCGGCCAGGCCGGCGTTGTTGACCAGCACGTCGATCGGCAGCCACTCCTCGGGCAGCGAGGTCAGGGCGGCCGACACCTGGGCGCGGTCCCGGACGTCGAGGGGCAGCGGCAGGACGGCGTCCCCGTGCCGTGCGCTGAGGTCCTCCAGGCGCTCGGTGCGGCGGGCGGCGGCGACCACCCGGTCGCCACCGGCGAGGAAGGCCTCGGCACAGGCCCGGCCGATGCCGCTCGAGGCTCCGGTCACCAGTACGACGCGTCCAGCACTCACGGGGTCTCCGATGCTCGGGGTGGGGACGGGGGACGGCGTCACGCGTCGTCGTCCGGGGCGCGCAGGACGCTGCCGGCCCGGGATCCCGACGACGCCCGGGTGCGGCGGAAGGCCACCGGCTCGGGATCGGCGTCGCCGACGAGCTGGGTGCGCAGGTAGGAGTCGCGGGACTCCTCGACGTGCGCGCGCATCGCGGCCGCGGCCTCCTCGGCGCGGCCGGCGGCGATGAGCTCGGCGACCTCGCGGTGCTCGGCCCACGCGCGCGGCGCGATGGTGCCCACCAGCGGCGCGAAGAACCAGCGGCTGCGCTGGGAGAGCTGCTCGCCGAACTCCAGCAGGATGTGGTTGCGCGCGCAGAGCAGCACGGTGCGGTGGAACCGCGCGGTGTGCCCGGCCATCTGCTGGGTGGGGACACCGCGCGCCCAGTCGGCATCGGCCTCGTCGCAGACGCTCAGCAGGGCCGCGGCGTCCTCCGGCGTGCAGCGCTGGGCGGCCAGCTCGGCGGCCGATCGCTCGACCAGCACGCGGGCCTCGAAGAACTCCTCGACCTGCTGCCGGGTCGGCTGGTTGACGAAGGCCCCGTGGCGCGGCCGCAGGGTGATCCAGCCGTCGCGGTGCAGCCGCTGCAGCGCCTCGCGCACCGGCCCGCGGCTCACCCCGAGGTCGGCGGCGAGGCGTTCCTCGACGAGGTGGTCACCGGGCGCGAGCGTGCGGGAGATGAGCAGCTCCTGGAGCTTGCCGTAGACGTGCTCGCGCAGGGGGAGAGCGTGGATGCGGTCAGCGTCGGACACCTGCGTCATCGACCTCCCGCCTCAGTGCGCGTCGGAAGCGTTGCACGAATCGTAAACAGTAGACAAGGATTATTGTGACCTGCTTCACTCGGCCCGGACTGCTCCTGCTCCTCGGGCTCTGGACCAGGGAGGACACCGGCCCCAGGGTCCCGACCGCACCCCACCAGGAAGGCCAACGATGACCTCCAGCCCGATCCCCGCCCGGCCGGCCCCGCGCCTCCTCGGCACGGCGATGGCAGCAGCCCTCCTGCTCACCGCCTGCGGTGGGGGCGACTCCGGCGGCTCGGGGGGTGGTGAGGGCGCCCAGCCCGGCGGCCCCCTGACCTTCGCGACGGGTGGCACGGGCGGCGTCTACTACCCCTACGGCGGCGGCATCGCCAACCTGCTCAGCTCGCAGCTGGAGGGGACGACGGTCACCGTCCAGGAGACCAACGCCTCGGTCGACAACATGCAGCTGCTGGCCTCCGGTCAGGCGCAGCTGGCCTTCGGCCTCGGCGACGTCGTCTCCGACGCGGCCAACGGCGAGAACACGTTCTCCGAGGCGCTGCCGCTCTGCTCGCTCGGCAACATCTACAACAACTTCACGCACGTGTTCACGACTGCGAACACCGGGATCACCTCGATCGAGGACCTCCGCGGCAAGCGGGTGTCGCCCGGGGCGGTCGGCTCGGCCTCGGAGGTCACCGCCGACCGGATCATGCAGGCGGCCGGCCTCGACCCGCAGGCCGACATCGAGCGCGCCCAGCTGGGGGTCGCGGAGACCGTCGCGGCGATCCAGGACGGCACGGTCGACGCCGGCTTCTGGTCCGGCGGCCTGCCCACCGGCGCGATCGTCGAGCTGGCCAACAACGCCGACCTGGTCCTCATCCCGACCGCGGAGTACACCGACGCGATGGCCGAGCAGTACGGCGACTACTACTTCGCCGACGAGATCCCGGCCGGCACGTACGAGGGGCAGGACCAGGCCTCGCCGCAGGTCGTCTCGCCGAACATCCTCGTCGCCCGCACGGACATGGACGAGCAGCTGCAGCAGGACATCACCCGGACGATCTTCGAGAACAAGGAGCAGCTGCTGACCGTCCACCCGGCGGCCGAGGAGCTGGACCCGGCGACGGCCGACGAGGTCGCGTTCATCGAGACCTGCCCCGGCGCCCAGGCCTACTTCGACTCCGTGGGCTGACCGGGGAGCGGGCGCAGGAGGAGCCGGTCGTGGTCGTGCTGTCGGGGTCCGGGGTTCGTGCCGCGGGCCCCGGCGGCACGTCGGCCCGCCGGCGCACGCTCCGGTGGGCGGCCGCCGTCGCGCTGGTGGTGGCCGCCGTGGTCACCGCGACCACGGCCGCGCCGGCGGGGTCCGACGGCCGGGCGGTCGTCGTCCGGACGCCGGACGGCGAGGTGCTCGCCAGCGTCCCGCTGACCGGGGACCGCTTCGCCGTCGGCTACCGCAACAGCGTGTACACCACCCTGGCCGAGGAGCGGTACCGCGTCCGCCCCGACGGCCGCTTCGAGCTCGTCGAGCTGGCCGCCGACCAGGTGGCCGTGCTCGAGGAGTACTACGCCGTCCCGGGTGCCCCCCGGCCGGCACCGTCCGGCGACCGCCGTGCGCACGTGGCCGAGCCCGACCCGGCCCGGCTCGCCGTCTTCGACGTCCTGAACATCGCCGCGACCGACCTGGGCGAGCGCACCCTGTACACCCCGGGCGCCGATCCCGTCCCGATCTGGCGGCTCGTGACCGGGGAGGACCCCACCGTGCTACTGGAGATCGAGCGATGAAGATCAAGCTGCCAGGCCGCGCACAGCCGCGTACGGCCGAGGACGAGCAGGCCCGCGCCGAGCACCTGCGGCACGACACCGTCCACAAGGCCGCCCACCACGCCGCGCACCGGCAGGGCGGCATCGTGGACGTCGCCACCCTGGACAGGCGCCCCGACGCCGAGCCGCTCGACGATCCCGACCGGATCGACGAGGAGGCGCTCATCGCGGAGTTCGAGGCCGAGAAGCCGGCGCGCCACCTGACCGGCTGGCCCAGCTGGGTCACCGCGGTGATCGGCGTCGGGCTGTCCCTCTTCGCCCTCTACTGGGTCTTCAACCCGATCCCGCGGCAGGTGTACCTGCCGATGTTCCTCTCCATCGGCCTGTTCCTGACCTTCCTCACCTACCGCGGCTGGCCGCGGTCGGCCAAGGCCAAGGAGGCCGGCAAGCAGGACCACCCGAACGTCGTCGACTGGCTGCTGGCGCTCCTCTCGCTCGTGCCCGGCCTCTACATGGTGTCGGACTGGCAGGGCTTCTTCCGGCGCGCGATCCTGCCGACCGACACCGACCTGATCATCGGCACGCTGCTCATCCTGCTGTGCCTGGAGGCCGCACGGCGCACCGTCGGCGTCCTGGTCCCGGTCGTCGTCCTGCTCTTCATCGCCTCGGCGTACTGGGGCTCGTTCATGCCGGCGCCGTTCACCACGGCGAACTTCGGCTGGCCACGGCTGGTCGGGCACAACGTCATGGGCCTGCAGGGCATCTTCGGCACGCCGCTGGAGGTCGCCGCCACCTACATCATCCTGTTCACCATCTACGGCGCCGTCCTGGCCGCGTCGGGTGCCACCCGGTTCTTCATCGACCTGTCCTTCGCCGCCTTCGGGCAGTCCCCGGCCGGCCCCGGCCGCACCGTGACGCTGTCGGGCTTCCTGCTCGGCACGGTGTCGGGCTCCGGTGTCGCCACGACCGTCACCCTCGGTGGCATCTCCTGGCCGCTGCTGAAGCGGGCCGGCTACCCGAAGGAGGCCGGCGGCGGCGTGCTGGCGGCCGCCGGCATCGGCGCGATCATGTCGCCGCCGACCCTGGGCGCGGCGGCGTTCATCATCGCCGAGCTGCTGCAGGTCTCCTACCTGGAGGTCCTGATCTGGGCGACGATCCCGACGATCCTGTACTACCTCGGGATCATCCTGGCGATCGAGATGGACGCCCGGCGGCACAAGACGCACACCGTGGCGATCGAGACGCAGTCGCCCTGGAAGCTGCTGCTGCGCTTCGGCTACCACTTCTCGTCGTTGGCCTCGATCGTCTTCTTCCTGGTGCTGGGGTTCACGCCGTTCCGCGCGGTCGTCTACGCCACCGTGCTGGCGTTCCTGCTGAGCTTCCTCGAGCGCCGGTCGTGGATCACGCCGCGGCGGTTGTGGGAGGCGCTGGCACAGGGTGCGACCGGTGCCCTGTCGGTCATCCCCGTGATGGCCGTCGCCGGCATCATCGTCGGCGTCATGACCCTGACCGGGCTGGCGCTGCGGCTGGCCGGGATCATCGTCGACTTCTCGAACGGCAACGTGGTGCTCACCGCGATCTTCTCCGCGGTGGTCGTCGTCCTGCTGGGCCTGGCCGTCCCGGTGACGGCGAGCTTCATCATCTCGTTCGTCGTCATCTCGCCGGCGCTGCAGCAGGTCGGCGTCGAGCCGTTCGCCGCGGCGATGTTCATCTTCTACTACGCGGTGCTCAGCGAGGTCTCGCCGCCGACGGCGCTCTCGCCCTTCGCCGCCGCGGCCATCACCGGCGGAAAGCCGGTCAAGACCATGTGGCTGACGTGGAAGTACACGCTGCCGGCGTTCCTCGTGCCGTTCATCTTCGTGCTCTCCCCGCGCGGCGTCGGGCTGCTCTTCGAGGGCGGCACGACCACGGTGCTGATCGCCTTCGTCACCTCCGTCTTCGCCGTCGCCTCGCTGGCGGTCGTCACCGGCGCCTGGCTCCTCGGCCCGGCGCGCCTCCCCGAGCGGCTGCTGTTCCTCATCGCGGCCATCGCGCTGCTGGTCATGACCCCGATGTTCATCGCCGTCGGTGCGGGCTTCATCGCCGCCGGCGTGGTCGTGCACCTGGTCACCCGCCGCCGGGCCACGCCGGACGACGACCCGGGGAGTGCGGAGCCCGGGGCCGGGACGCCGGACGTGCCGAGCGGCTCGGCGGACGGACGACCGGCCGCGCCACCGACGTCCCCCGTAGCCGGGGCCACGGCTGCCGACCGTCCGCGGACGGAGCGGTGAGTTCACGGCTCATCTCCGGCGTCGCCGACCTGCACGTGCACGGGGCGCCCAGCCTCGTCGCCCGGCACGGCCTCGACCACGAGGTGGTCGGCGCGCACGCCCGGGTCGGGGTCGACCTCGCCGTCCTCAAGGCGCACGAGGGGTCGACGGTGGAACGCGCGGCACTGGCCGCGGGCCGGTCGGAGACCGACGGCGTCCAGGTGGTCGGCGGGATCGTGCTGAACTCGCCGGTCGGCGGGGCCAACCCCGACGCGGTGGAGGTGGCCGCCCGGCTCGGCGGGCGCGTGGTCTGGATGCCGACGGTCTCCGCACCTGCGCACGTCGCGTCGGCGGCCGCGCCCGAGCTCTCGGTGCACCGGACGCTGTCCTTCCGGCAGGTCGACGTGCTGGACGACGCCGGTGCGCTGCTGCCCGCGTGGCAGGACGTGCTCGACGTCGTCGCAGCAGCCGACCTGGTGCTGGCCTCGGGCCACCTCACCTGCGCGGAGGCGCTGGTGCTCTTCCGCGCGGCGTCGGCCGCCGGGGTGCGCCGGATGCTGTTCAACCACCCGCGCATGCCGTTCCTGGGGTGGGACGACGCCGCCGCGCCCGAGCTGGCCCGGCTCGGCGTGGTGCTGGAGCTGGGCATCCTGCCCGACATCCTCACGACCGACGGGCCGCCGTCGACCACGCTCGGCGAGGTCTACCCGCACGACCAGCTGGCCTTCGGCGGCGACCTCGGTCACGCCGACCACCCCACGATGGCGCAGGCGCTGCCCGGCTGGCTGGCCCGGCTGGAGGCGTGCCTGGGCGAGTCCGGCACCGAGCGGGCGCTCACCACCGTCGGCCGCGAGCTGGTGCTCCGGTGATCCGGGTCGCGCTCCTGCCGGGGGACGGCGTCGGCGAGGAGGTGCTCGACGGGCCCACGCGGCTGCTGCAGCGGCTGGCCGACCGCGGGATGGTCGAGGTCACCGGGCCCTGGCCGGTGGGCGCCCGCGCCGCGGCGGCGACCGGAGACGTGCTGCCGGCCGGGACGCTGGCCGCCTGCGACGCCGCCGACGCCGTCCTGCTCGGCGCGGTGGGGGAGGACCCGCGCGTGCCGGCCGAGGTCTGCCCGCGCCCGGAGGTCGCCCTGCACCGGCTCCGCGAGCGCTACGACCTGCGCATCTCGGTGCGCGAGATCCCGTTCGGCGACGGCGGCGAGCTCACCGTGGTCCGCAACCTGATCGGCGGCTCGTACGGCGGCGCGGATGACCGGGTGCTGCGGGAGGACGGCAGCGAGGCCGCCGACGTGCTGCGGCTGACCCGGGAGCGGGTCGCCGAGGTGGTGCACACCGCCTGCGACGTGCTGGGACGGCGGGGCGGGGGGCGGCTGGTCTCGGTGGACAAGGCCAACCTCTACGCGACCGGCCGGCTCTGGCGGCAGGTCGCCGGCGACGTCGCCCGCGAGCGCGGCGTCGAGGTCGAGCACCGGTACGTCGACCGCGCGGCGTTCGAGCTGGGCTCGGGCGCCCCGGTGCCCGACGTCCTCGTCACCGAGGGCCTACTCGGCGACATCCTCTCCGACCTCGCCGCCGGCCGGGCGGGCTCCCCGGCGCTGTGCGGCTCGGCCTCGCTGCACCCCGGCGAGCCGGCCCGCGGCCGGTGCGTCGGACTGTTCGAGCCGGCGCACGGCTCGGCGCCGCGGCGGGCGCTGCGGAACCAGGTCGACCCGCTCGGCGGCTTCCTCGCGCTGGCCGCCCTGCTGCGGCACTTCCCCGCGACCCGGGAGGCCGGCGACCGGGTGCGGGCCGCGGTCGATGTGGTGCTGCGCTCGGGCCCGTGGACCTACGACCTGGTGCCGGAGGGCGGAGCGGCGGCGTCGACCGGAGAGGTGGCCGACGCCGTCCTCGCCGCGTTCGGGTCGGGGGAGTCGCCGGCCCCCGCCTCCCCGTCCGCCGAGCCGGCCGGGGCGGAGGCGGTGGAGGTGCTCGGGGAGCCGGCGGTGCGCGTGCCGGCCGACGTCCTGGAGACGTGGACGGTCGAGGTGCTCGAGGCCGTCGGGGTCCGACCGTCCCACGCCCGCGACGCCGCGCGGGTGCTCGCCTACGCCGACCTGTCGGGCATCGACTCGCACGGTGTCGCCCGGCTGCCCGCCTACGTGGGCGCGATAGCCAACGGTGTGATCGCCGTCGACGGCGAGCCGAGCGTGCACTCCGACGGGAGCGCGGTGGCGCTGGTCGACGGCGGCAACCTGCTGGGCCACCCGGTCACCACCCTCGCGTTCGACGAGGCGGTCCAGCGGGCCCGGCGGTACGGCGTCGGCTGGGTCAACGTGCGCAGGAGCAGTCACCACGGCGCCAGCGGCTGCTACGTGCACGACGCGGCGAGGCTCGGGCTGGTCGGGCTGGCGGCGACCAACACCGGCCCGATCGTCGCGCCCACCGGGGCGATGCGGCCCTACCTCGGCACCAACCCGCTGGCGCTGGGGGTGCCGGTCGCCGGCGAGGAGCCGATGGTCTTCGACATGGCGACCTCCGCGGTCGCCGGCGGCAAGTTCGAGATCGCGCTGCGCCTGGGCAAGCCGGTGCCGCTGGGCTGGGGGCTCACGCCGGACGGGCAGGACACCACCGACCCCGGCGCGGTCTATCCGGGCAAGGGTGCGCTGCTGCCGCTGGGCAGCGACCGCGAGCGGTCCAGTCACAAGGGCTACGGGCTGGGTCTGCTGGTCGAGCTCCTGACCGCGGTCCTGGCCGGTGGGCCGACCGGCCCGGGGGTCGGCAACCTGACATTCAGGTCCGGCGCCCGGCCGCCGGACACCAGCCACCTCGTCGTCGTGCTCGACCCGGCGCGGCTGGGCGACCCGGAGGCCATCGGCAGCGGAGCCGCGCGCCTGCTGGCCGGGCTGCGGGCGCTGGCTCCGGTCGACCCGGAGCTGCCGGTCCGGACGCCGGGACAGCGGTCGGCCGCCGAGCGCGCGCTGCGCCGCCGGCACGGCGTTCCGCTGGACGCCGGGACGCACCGCGCGCTGGAGGCGCTGGGCGGGCAGGTGGGCCGGCCGCTCGCGGTCGGGGCGCGTGGCTGACCCGGCCGGAGGGGTGGACGCCGACCCCGACGATCCCGGCCGGCGCACCGCTGTCCGCAACCGGCGCGCCCGGTCCCCGGCGGCGGTGGGCGCCGTGCTCCGAGCGGTGGCCGTCTCCGTGCTCGGCGTGCTGCCCGCCTTCCTCGTGGGCGCACTGGCCGTGCAGATCCGCGCCGACCTGGAGGTGGGCCTCGGCCTGTTCGGCCTGGCCGCGGCGACGCTGTTCACCGTCTCCGGCAGCCTCGCCCGCCCCGGCGGCCGGCTGGTGCAGCGGCTCGGGTCGCGCCGCGGGGCCGCCCTGGCCGCGGCCCTCGCCACGACCTCGCTCACCGTCATCGCCCTGGCCGGCTCGCCGGCCGCGCTGATGGCCGGGCTGGCCATCGGCGGCCTGGGCAACGCCGTCGCGCAGCCGTCGGCCAACGCGGTCGTCTCCGAGCTGGTCACCGAGCACCGGCTCGGCGTCGCCTTCGGCATCAAGCAGTCCTCGATCCCCGCGGCGACGCTGCTCGGCGGCCTCGCCGTCCCGGGGGTGGCGCTGGTCTTCGGCTGGCGGTGGGCGGTCGCCGGCGCCGTCGGACTCGCCGTCGTCCTGCTGCTGGCCTCCCTCGCCGGCGATCGGGACGCCGGGCCTCGGGCCGGCGCGGCCCCCGCCCCCCGTGCGCCGGACAGGGGACTGCCCCGCGGCGGCCTGGTGGTGCTCACCGTGGGTGGGTTCCTCGGCTCGGCCGCGGCCACCCCGACCGGGGTCTTCCTCGTCGACTCCGCGGTCGCCACCGGCATCGACGCGGGCGCGGCCGGGCTGCTGTTCGCGGCCTGCTCGGTGCTGGGGCTGGTCGTCCGGATCGGCTTCGGGTGGTGGGCCGACCGGCACCCCGGGCGCAGCGCCTACCTGTTCATCGCCAACCTGCTCACCGCCGGGACGCTCGGCTACGCCCTGCTGGCCGCCGGCCCGGTACCGGCCTTCGTCGTCGGCAGCGTGCTGGCCTACGGCGCCGGCTGGGCGTGGACCGGGCTGTTCCACTTCGCGGTCATCCGTGACAACCGCGGCGCCGCGGCGTCTGTCACCGGCTTCGTGCAGACCGGTCTGTCGCTGGGCGCCGCCTCCGGTCCGCTGCTGTTCGGCGTCGTCGCGCAGACCTGGTCCTACTCCGCGGCCTGGCTCACGGCCGCGGCGCTGAGCCTGGCCGGTGCGGTCACCGTCCGGGTCAGCCGCCGGATGGTCCGCCGCGCCCGCGGCCTGCCGGTGACCCGGCTGCGCGGACGCCGGCGTCGCGCCGCGGCCGTCCCCGACCCGACCCGACCGATCCCGAGGAGGACCGTCCGATGAGCACCTGCCGGCTGCACCCGCCCGGCCCCCGTCCGGACCCGGCGCTGCTGGAGCGCTGCCGGGCGATCCCGACGAGCACCCTGTCCGACGCGATGGCCCGCACCGGCGGGGTCTGCGGTGTGCACCGGGTGCCCGGCGCCGGCTGGCCGCGGGTGGCCGGGCCCGCGCTGACCGTGCGCACGAGACCCGGGGACAACCTCGTCGTCCACCGCGCCCTCGACCTGGCCGGACCCGGCGACGTGCTCGTCGTCGACGGCGGCGGCGCGCTGGACCGGGCGGTGCTCGGCGAGATCATGGCCCGCTACGCCGCGGCCCGGGGGCTGGCCGCGCTCGTGGTCGACGGCGCCGTGCGCGACGTGGAGGGGCTGGCCGCGGGCGCCGTGCCGGTCTTCGCGCGGGGCGTGAACCACCTCGGCCCGTACAAGGACGGCCCGGGCGAGATCGGCGGCGCGGTGCACGCCGGCGGCACGGTGGTGCGCGCGGGCGACGTCGTGGTCGGCGACGCCGACGGCGTCGTGGTCGTGCCGCACGAGCGGATCGCGGAGGTCGTCGCGGCCGGCGAGGAGCAGGCCCGCGCCGAGGAGGCGGTGTTCGCCTCCATCGCGGCCGGTACGTGGGACCGCTCGTGGGTGTCGGCCGCGCTGACCGAGGTGCGGGTGGGCACCGAGGTGGCCCCGTGAGCGCCCGGTGGGGGCTGGTCGGCTTCGGCGAGGCCGGCCGGGTCATCGGCGCCGCGCTGGCCGCCTCGGGCGCCGACCTGGCGGTGCACGACCGGGTCCTCCTCGACCCGGAACGCGGCCCCGGGCTGGCGGAGGCGGTGCGGACGGCGGGCGCGCAGCCGGTCGCAGACGTCGCAGGGCTCGCCGACCGCGACGTCGTCCTCTCGCTGGTCACCCCGGCCACCGCGCTCGCGGCGGCCGAGGGGTACGCGGCCGTCGCCGGCGACGGCGTCCTCTACGTCGACCTCAACTCCACCGCGCCGCAGGTCAAGCAGGCCGTGGCGGCCGCCCTGCCCACCGCCCGCGTGGTCGACGGCGTGATGACCGGCGGCGGCATCCGGCTCGACGGCAGCCGCATCCCGATCTCGCTGGCCGGGCCGGACGCCCCGGAGGCGGCCCGGCTGCTGTCGGCGGCCGGCTTCACCGCCGCCGTCGTCGGCGAGCAGGTGGGGGCCGCGGCGGCGCTGAAGATGCTCCGCAGCGTCGTGGTCAAGGGCCTGGAGGGGCTCTGGACCGAGGCGCTGCTGGCCGCCCGCGAGCTGGACGTCGTCGAGCCGCTGCTCGCGATGGTCGAGGAGACGCTCGACCGCTGGTCCACCCGCGACTTCGCCACCATGCTCGTCACCACCCACGTCGCGCACGCCGGACGCCGCCAGGGAGAGGCCCGGATGGTGCGCGACACGGTCGCCGGCACCGGCGTGGCGCCGTTCATGTCGGCGGGACTGGTGGCCCGGCAGGAGCACACCGCCCGCGGGCTCGAGCGGGCCGGACGGCGGGCGGGGGAGGTGCCACCGACGCTCGCCGACGCGCTCGAGGTGCTGCGCTCCCTGCCCGGCTGAGCCGGGACGGCCCGGAACCGTCGTACCCCTCCGGCAGGGTGTCGGCGACGGACGACACGGACTCCGGGGAGGGAACGCGGTGATCCTCGAGCCCAGGGCGACCGACCTGGACCTCGTCGAGGTCGAGAACGCCCTGCTGCGCGCCGCGGTCGGCGACTACTCCGCCGAGGCCGCGGTGCTGCTGCTCGCCAACGCCGGGCACTGGCTGCCCGAGCTGCGGCGCGCCGGCCTGATCTGCCTGCTCGGCGACGTCGACGGCGGCGGGCTGTGGGCGCAGGTCGCCTGGCCCGACCTCGACGCCGCACTGCGCGCCGGGCGCATCGGCGGCAGCAGCGGTCAGCTGCGGCTGCTCCGGGCGGCGGCCTCCCTCGCCGACGGGCAGCCGGTCGACCTCGGTGACCTCGCCGCCGGCCTCGACCGCGACGGCCTGGCGCTCCTGCTGGCCGCCGTCGCCCACGCCGGCGGCAGCCACGGCGGGGAACTGCCGCCGCTGGTCGCCTGGCCCGTGCGCGGCTGAGGCCGCCCCGGTCGGCTGTCTCCCCTCGGCGAACACGCGAGCGGGACGCCGTCGCGGCCCTCTAGCGTCCGGACATGGACGTGCTCGAGGTCGTCCCGGGCCTGCACCTGCTGCGGCTGGGCATCGCCAACGCCTACCTGTGGCACGACGCTGACGGCGTCACCCTGGTCGACACCGGCCCGCCCGGCAGCAGCCCCGCGGTCGCCGCGGCGCTGCGGACCCTCGGGCTGGACCGGCAGGACCTGCGCCGCATCGTGCTGACCCACTTCCACGACGACCACGCCGGCTCGGCGGCGGAGATCGCCTCGTGGGCGGGCGCGCAGGTGGTCGTGGGGCGTGCTGACGCCCCGTTCGTCCGCCGGGACGTCGCCGGACCGCCGCCGTCCTTCACCGCGACCGAGCAGGCGCTGCACGCCGCCGTCGCCGCCGACCTGGAGCCGGCGCCGGCCTGCCGGGTGGACCAGGAGGTCGACGACGGGCACGTCCTGGACCTCGCCGGGGGCGCGGTGCTCCTCGGCGTGCCCGGTCACACCCCGGGCAGCATCGCCCTGCACCTGCCGCAGCACGGGGTGCTGATCACCGGCGACACCGTCGCCGAGCACCAGGGGCAGGTCGTGCTCGGCCCGTTCAACACCGACCGTGCCCGCGCCTGGGCGTCCCTGCAGCGACTCGCGTCGATGGACGTCGAGGTCGCCTGCTTCGGCCACGGGGAACCGGTCGCCACGGACGCCGGCGCCGCCCTGCGCCGGGCCACCGACCCCTTCGCGTGACCACCCGACGGAGCGGTCGCGTCGATCCGGCCCCGAGGCCACCGGGTAGCGCTCCTCCCGGGTGAGCCGCCTCGCGGGAACAGGGTCACCTTTTCGTCCCCGGACGCGTCGAAGGAGCGGTGGTCCCCGACCGGGAGACAGGAGTGCCGACGGTGACGACACGACGGATGACCCTGTTCGAGACGTCGACGGACGAGGGTGGCGACCGTGGCCTCGGCGGGTGCCCCCGCCCGACGGTCGTCGAGCAGGTCGATGCCCATGACTCCCTGCGTCACCTGCCCGACAGGACGTCCGGTCCCCATGGATCGTGATCGCGCGTCGGAGCACGGGGATCGAACGGCCGTCTTCGAGCGCGAGCGTGCGCACCTGCGTTCTGTGGCCTTCCGTCTCCTCGGCTCCGACTCCGACGCCGAGGACGCGGTCCAGGAGACCTGGATCAGGTACCAGCGCACGGACACCTCCGACGTCGGCAACGTGCCGGCCTGGCTGACGACCGTGGTGAGCAGGTTGTGCATCGACCACCTCCGCCGCCATCGGGAAGTGCCGCACGAACCGGCCGACTTCCTCGGCGGCTCCACTCCCACGCACGAGGAGCCCGAGGCCGTTGCCCTGCTCGCCGGCGAACTCGCGACGGCCTTCACGGTGGTCCTGGAGGAGCTCAGCCCGCCGCAACGCGTCGCGCTCACCCTGCACGACGTCTTCGGGTATCCGTTCGAGGAGGTGGCCCACGTCCTCGGCACGAGCGAGGGGTACGCCAAGAAGCTGGCCAGCGGAGCACGGCAACGCGTCCGGGGACGGGTCGGGCCGACTCCCGGTGACACCGCGGAGGCGCGTCGTGTGGTGGAGGCGTTCCTCGTAGCGGCACAGCAGGGGGACACCGACGGGCTGCTCCGGCTCCTCGCTCCCGGCGTGGTCCGGACGGCCGACGCACAGGCCGTCCCTGCCGGCGTGGCACTGCGGATCGCGGGTGCCCGGGCAGTCGTCGCGGAGACCCGCGCCCTGCAGGCCAACGCACGGCACGCCCGCCTCGCCTCCGTCGACGGCCGGCCGGCCATCGCCGTGCGCACGGACCAGGAACTGCAGGCGGTGCTGGTCTTCCACCTGGTCGGAGGACGGATCGCCGGCTACGACGTGATCGCTCACCCGCGGCGACTCGCGCTGCTGCAGGTCGCCTGAGCCCACGCGGCGCACCACCTCGCCCCGCCGGATCCCCTGAGGAGCATCGACGTGTCCAGCGCCTACCTCGTGGTCGTCGTCATCACGGCCCTGCTCAACGTCGGCGTCGCGATCGCGGACTACGCGAGAGCGGACTTCGTCCTCGCGAACATGGCCGAGGTCGGCGTGCCACGGTCGTGGCTGCCGTTCCTGGCCACGGCGAAGCTGGCCGGGGCCGGAGGGCTCGTCGTCGGCCTCGTGGCCGCGCCACCGCTCGGTGTGGCTGCGGCCGTCGGCCTGGTCGCCTTCTACATCGGCGCCGTCGCCACGCACGTCCGGGCCCGTGTCTTCCACAACCTCGCGTTCCCGGGCGCCTACCTCGCCCTGGCCGTCGCCTCACTCGCCCTGGCTCTCGCGAACGCCGACCAGGCGCTCCTGACGTAGCCGCGCACGAGCAGCGGGAACCGTCGGCGTTGCCGGAACGGTGAGCGCGCTCAGGCCCGGGCGGCGGCCCGGCGCCGGCGGTGCGCGGCCACCAGCGCGGGACGGTCGCGCAGCAGCAGGTGCCGGCCGAGGACGATCACCAGCCCGCCCACGACGGCGAGGGCCGCGGTCGCGGTCCAGGCGACGGCGTAGGACCTCACCGAGACGACCGCGCCGAAGGCCAGCGGCCCGAGTGCCGCGCCCAGGCCCATGCCGCCCTGGGTGATCGACGTCGCCTGGGCGGCCATGCCGTGGTGCATGCGGGTGACCGCGTAGGTCGACAGGCCCGCCCACGCCCAGCCGGTGCAGTACCCGACCACCACGCCGACCGCGATGAGCGACTCGACGCCGGTGCCCAGCAGCGCGTAGGACAGCCCGCCCAGCGACATCTGCGCGGCGACGACGAGCAGCCAGCGGGTGCGCACCCGGTCGGCCAGCCAGCCGGCCACCACCCGGGCCAGGGCGCCCACCCCGCTGGCCACCGCGGCGAGCACGCCGGCGGTCGCGGGGGCGATGCCGCCGGCGACGGCGGTGCTGACGGAGAACGAGCCCAGCGCGTTGCCGGTGGCAGCGCCCAGCATCAGCCCGGCGGCCAGCACGTACAGCGGCCCGCGGTGGAACGGCCCCGCCGCCTCCGAGGGCGCCGACGACGCACCGGCCGAGCCCAGCCGCCGCTGGCCGGGCACGGAGAGCACCACCAGCAGCGCCAGGACGGCGCCCAGGCCGAACGCCGTCCGCCAGCCCAGCGGGATGGCCACCAGCGGGATCGCCGCGCCCGCGAGCAGCGTCGACAGCGGGATCGCCGCCTGCTTCAGGCCGTAGGCCAGGCCCTGCCGGTCGGCCGACACCGAGCGGGCGATGAGGTCGTTGCTGGCCGGCTGCCCGACGCCGTTGCCCCACCCGGCGACGACGAGCGCGGCGACGAGGACGGCGGTGTCGCGGGCGGCGACCGCGACCACCAGCATCGCGAGCGCCGCGGTGAGCCCGGACAGGCGCACGACCGGCACGGTGCCCAGCCGCCGCACCAGCGCACCGGCGGACAGCGCCGACACCGCCGAGGTGCCGAAGAACGCCGCGACCAGCAGGCCGAGCAGCGACGGGCCGACGTCGAGGTCGGCGCTCACCTGCACCCACAGCACGCCGACCAGGTAGGCCGGGAGCACGCCCGCGGTCGTCACCGTGACCGCGGCGGTCGCCGCACGGACCGAGCCCGCGGGGCGCTCCCGGCGCGCGCTCACGCCGCCCTGCTCACAGTGACGTGTCCTCCGTCAGCAGCAGGTCGACCAGGTGCTCGGCGATCGCGAGGGACGACGTCGCCGCGGGGGAGGGGGCGTTCCGCACGGCCACCACCGCGCCCCGCCGGGTGATGCGGAAGTCGTCGACCAGGCCTCCGTCGGCGTCCAGCGCCTGGGCCCGGATCCCCGCGGTGGCCGGGACCATGTCCTCGACGGTCAGCTCGGGCACGTAGCGGCGGGCCGCGGCGGTGTACGCCCGCTTGGACAGCGAGCCGCGCATCTCCGCCAGACCGGTGCGCCAGTGCCGCCGGGCGAAGCGCCGGAAGCCGGGGAAGCGGGCGATCGCGGCCAGCTCGGCGGGGGAGACGTCCCGCCAGCGGTAGCCCTCGCGGGCCAGCGCCAGGACGGCGTTGGGGCCGACCAGCACCTCGCCGTCCACGCGCGGGGTCAGGTGCACGCCCAGGAAGGGGTACCGCGGGTCGGGCACCGGGTAGACCAGGCCGTTCACCAGGGCCCGCTTCTCCGGGCGCAGCGCGTAGTACTCACCGCGGAACGGCACGATCCGCGGGGCGTCGTCGTCCCCGGCCAGGCGCGCCAGCCGGTCGACCTGCAGTCCGGCGCAGAGCACCACCCGGTCGACGACGACCTCCTCGCCGGAGGTGCCGGCGACGACGACCTCCCCGCCGGCGGACTGCAGACCGGCGACCTCGAAGCCGGTGCGGACGGTGGCCCCGGCCTTGCGGGCCTCCTCGGCGAGCTGCTCGGTGACGGCGACGTAGTCGACGATCGCGGTGGTCGGCGAGTGCAGCGCGGCGATGCCCGCGACGTGCGGCTCGAGCTCGTGCAGCTCCGCCCGGTCGATCACCCGGACGCCGGGGACGCCGTTGGCGCGGGCCCGCTCCGCGATCGCGCCGAGCCGCTCCTCCTCGGCCCCGTCCAGGGCGACGAGGACCTTGCCGATCTCTTCGTAGGGCAGGCCCTTCTCGGCGCAGAACTCGCGGAGGAGGGACACCCCGCGGCGGCACAGCGTGGCCTTGAGGGAGCCGGGCTCGTAGTAGAGGCCGGCGTGCACCACGCCGCTGTTGCGGCCGGTCTGGTGGGCGGCGAGCCGGTGCTCCTTCTCGAGGACGGTCACCACGGCGTCCGGGTGGCGGGCGAGCAGCCGCCGCGCCACCGCCGTCCCGATGATCCCGCCCCCGACCACGGCGTATCGCTGGAGCGGCATCGCTCTCCGTCCTCTCGGCCGCCCGCGGCGCTGCGGTGGGCGGGTGTGGTGGCGGTCGTCGGCGGGCGGCTACGGTGCCGATGTGATCTCCGTCGCGCGCCGAACTCCCCGGTCCTGCTCCCACCGGCAGGGTAGTTCCCGGTGACCGCCCTCACGGGTGTGCTGCCCATCACACTCACCCCGTTCACCGACGACGGCGACGTCGACGAGGGCAGCATCGACAGCCTCGTCGAGGACTACCTCGGCGCCGGGGCGCACGGGCTGACCATCCTCGGGATCATGGGCGAGGCGGCCCGCCTGCTCGACGACGAGCGCGAGCGCGTCCTGCGGCGCTACCTGCAGGCCACCGCCGGCCGGGTGCCGGTCGTCGCCGGCGTCTCCGCGCGGGCCACCCGCATGGCGCTGGAGTACGCCCGCCGGGCCGAGGACGCCGGCGCGGCGGCGGTCATGCTCGCCCCGCCGGACAACACCCGGAACCTCGACCTGGTCTTCGAGCACTTCCGGCTGGTCGCCGAGGCGGTGTCGGTGCCGGTCGTGGTGCAGGACGAGCCGGTGAACACCGGCGTCGTCATGCCGGCGCCCTTCCTCGTGCGGCTGCTCGACGAGATCGAGGGCTGCCGCTACCTCAAGCTCGAGGAGACCCCGACGCTGCCGAAGATCACCGCGGTGCGGCAGAAGGCCAAGGGGCCGGTCGGGGTCTTCGGCGGCCTCGGCGGGCTCTACCTCTACGAAGAGCTGCTCCGCGGGGCCGACGGCATCATGACCGGCTTCGGCTTCCCCCAGGTGCTGGTCGGCACCTACGAGCGGTTCGTCGCCGGCGACCGCGCCGGCGCCCAGGAGTTCTTCTTCCGCTACCTCCCGCTGATCCGCTACGAGGCCCAGCTCGGTGTCGGCGGGGTGACCATCCGCAAGCAGGTGTTCGCCCGGCGCGGGGCCATCGCCTCGCCGCACGCCCGCTTCCCGGCGCCGCCGGTCGACGAGCTCACCCTGGCCGAGCTCGACGACCTCATCGCCGCCGTCGGCCTGTAGCCCCCATCCCCACCGCGGGTCGCGCTGCTGCGCGCCCGTGGCCCGCCTGCGAGAGGACACCTCCGTGCGACTGACGACGCTGCGGCTGGACGGCGCGGAGCCGGGGGCGCTGGTGCGCCCGGGCGGCGCGGTGCCGCTGCCGGCGCTCAACGACGCCCTGGGCACCGACTGGCCGGGGACGGTGCAGGAGCTGCTCGAGCGCGGCCGGGTCGAGGAGCTGCGCGACTGGGTCGCCGGCCAGGACGCCGCCCGGCTCGACGAGCTCGTCGTGCCGCAGGAGCAGCTGGCCTACGCGCCGCTCTACCGGCGCCCGCGCAAGATCTGGGGCATCGGGCTGAACTACGTCGAGCACGCCGCGGACCTCTCGGAGAAGGCGCCCTCGACCGAGCCGGCCAGCTTCCTGAAGCCCGACACCGCGATCATCGGCCCCGGCGACCCGATCCGGATCCCGCCGCAGTCGCAGCGCACCACGGCCGAGGGCGAGCTGGGCGTGGTCATCGGCCGGGAGTGCAAGGACGTCGACGAGGCCGACGCCCCCTCGGTGGTCGCCGGCTTCACCACGGTCGTCGACATGACCGCCGAGGACATCCTCGAGAAGAACCCGCGCTACCTCACCCGGTCCAAGAGCTTCGACACCTTCTTCAGCTTCGGCCCCGAGCTGGTCACCGTCGACGAGGTGGACGACGTCGACGCGCTGGAGGTCGCCACGATCCACAACGGGCAGGTGCACCGGCGCAACGTCGTCTCCAACATGACCTTCCGGCCCTGGTGGCTGGTCGCCTTCCACTCGCGGGTGATGACCCTGCTGCCCGGCGACGTCATCTCCACCGGCACGCCGGGGGCGGTGCACATCCGCTCGGGCGACACCGCAGGTGTGCAGATCACCGGCTTCCGCGAGCTCACCAACCCCGTGGCCTGAGCGCCGCGCGCCGACTCCCCGAACGACGACGGAGGACATCCGATGGACCTCGAACTGACCGGCCGGGTCGCCCTGGTCACCGCCGCCTCCAAGGGCCTGGGACGCGCCACCGCGACCCAGCTCGCCACCGAGGGCGCGAAGGTGATGATCTCCAGCCGCGGTGAGGAGCAGCTGGCGAAGACCGCGGCCGAGATCTCGGGCGCCACCGGCGCGCAGGTCGAGCACTGCGCCGCGGACGTCGCCGACGCCGCCGACCTGGCCCGCCTGGTGCAGGAGACGCAGCAGCGCCTCGGTGCCGTGGACGTGCTCGTGAACAACGCCGGCGGCCCGCCGCCCGGCGGGTTCGACGCGCTGGACGACGACACGTGGTACCTGGCGCACGACCTGAACCTGATGAGCACGGTGCGGCTGTTCCGGGCGGTGCTGCCGCACATGCGCGAGCAGAGGTGGGGACGGATCGTCACGATCGCGTCGTCGTCGATCAAGCAGCCGATCGAGAACCTGCTGCTGTCGAACACCTACCGGGTGGCCCTGCTGGGGCTGGCGAAGTCGCTCGCGGTCGAGTTCGCGCCCGAGGGCGTGCTGATCAACACCGTCGGCCCCGGCCGGATCGCCACCGACCGCGTCGCCACCCTCGACGCCAACCGGGCGAAGCAGGCCGGGATCCCCGTGGAGGAGGTGCGCGCCCAGTCGGAGAAGGGGATCCCGCTGGGGCGCTACGGCACCGCCGCGGAGTTCGCGAAGGTCGTCACCTTCCTCGCCTCCGGCGCCAACACCTACACGACCGGCCAGAACTTCCTGGTCGACGGCGGCATGGTCCGGGCCATCTGATGCGCATCGCCCGCTACACCCCGGCCGCCGGTGGCCCCGCGTCGTACGGCCTGGTCGAGGGGGAGGGGGATCAGGCCGTCGTCGTCCGGCTCGACGGCTCGCCCTTCGACGGGGTCCGGACGACCGGGGAGCGGACCCCGCTGTCGGACGTGCGGCTCCTCGCCCCCGTCGAGCCGAGCAAGGTGCTCTGCCTCGGCCGCAACTACGCCGAGCACGCCAAGGAGCTGGGCAACGAGGTGCCGGAGATCCCGGTCGTGTTCGCCAAGTTCTCGACGTCGGTCGTCGGCCCGGACGCCGAGGTGCCCTACCCGCCGGACACCCAGAACCTCCACTTCGAGGGCGAGCTGGCGGTCGTCATCGGGCAGGAGTGCACGCGGGTCCCGGCCGAGCGGGTGGCCGACGTCGTGCTCGGCTACACGGTCGCCAACGACCTGACGCTGCGGGACCTGCAGCGCGCCGAGAAGCAGTGGACCCGCGCCAAGGGCTTCGACCGGTCCTGCCCGCTCGGCCCGTGGGTGGAGACCGACGTCGACCCGTCGGCGCTGTCCCTGCGGACCACGGTCAACGGGGACGTGAAGCAGGACGGCACCACCGCGGACATGCTGCTCGACGTCGCCGCGTGCGTGTCGTGGGTCAGCCAGACGATGACGCTGCTGCCCGGGGACGTCGTGCTGACCGGCACCCCGGCCGGCGTCGGGCCGCTGCAGGCCGGCGACGAGGTCACCGTGAGCATCGAGGGCATCGGCTCGCTGTCGACGCGGATCGTCGGCGGCTGAGCCGTCCGACCCAGGCCGGCCGGTGCAGTGGAAGGACCCCCGCCCACCCCGCGCTGAGCTCGCGAAGCGCGGGGTGGACGGGGGTGTTCTGTCAGCGTTGGTCGAGGGGGACGAAGGCGCGTTCGGTGGCGCCGGTGTAGACCTGCCGGGGGCGGCCGATCTTGGTGGCCGGATCGTTGATCATCTCCCGCCACTGGGCGATCCAGCCGGGCAGCCGGCCCAGCGCGAACAGCACGGTGAACATCGGCGTCGGAAAGCCCATCGCCCGATAGATCAACCCGGTGTAGAAGTCCACGTTCGGATAGAGCTTGCGCTCGACGAAGTAGTCATCCGACAGCGCGATCTCCTCCAGCTGCCGAGCCAGGTCCAGCAGCTCGTTGTTGCCACCGAGCTTGGCCAGCACCTGGTCGGCCGTCTTCTTCACGATCGCCGCGCGGGGATCGTAGTTCTTGTACACCCGGTGCCCGAAGCCCATCAGCTTGACCCCGGGCTCCCGGTTCTTCACCCGCGCCACGAACGCCGGAATGTCCCCGCCCTCGCGCTGGATGGACTCCAGCATCTCCAGCACCGACTGGTTGGCCCCGCCGTGCAGCGGACCGAACAACGCGTTGATCCCGGCCGACACCGAGGCGAACAGATTGGCCTGGCTGGACCCGACCAGGCGCACCGTGGAGGTCGAGCAGTTCTGCTCGTGATCGGCGTGCAGCACGAACAGCATGTCCAGCGCCGCGGCCATGTCGGGATCGACCTCGTAGGGCTCGGCGGGAAACCCGAAGGTCATCCGCAGGAAGTTCTCGGTCAACCCCAGCGAGTTGTCCGGATACAGAAACGGCTGCCCGGCGGACTTCTTGTACGCGTAGGCCGCGATCGTGGGCAGCTTGGCCAGCAGCCGCAGCGTGGAGATCTCCACCTGCCGGGCGTCGAAGGGATCCAGCGAGTCCTGGTAGAACGTCGACAGCGCGCTCACCGCCGAGGACAGCACCGGCATCGGGTGGGCATCGCGCGGAAACCCCCGGAAGAACTGCTTGAGGTCCTCGTGCAGCAGGGTGTGCCGGCGCAGCCGGGAGTCGAAGTCGGCCAGCTGGTCGGCGGTGGGCAGCTCGCCGTAGATCAGCAGATAGCTGACCTCCACGAAGCTCGCCTGCTCGGCCAGCTGGTCGATCGGATAGCCGCGGTAGCGCAGGATCCCGGCGTCACCGTCGATGTAGGTGATCGCCGAGGTGCACGCCGCGGTGTTGACGAAGCCGATGTCCAGCGCCACCTGTCCGGTCGTGGCCAGCAGCTTGCCGGTGTCCAGGCCATCGGCGCCCTCCGTGGCCGCGACCACGCGCAGGGGCAGTTCTCCACCGGGATAGCGCAGGGACACGTCGGGGTTGCCGACCGCCGCTGCGCTCGCAGTCTCGCTCATGGAGGAAGCACGGTAGACCCTCTGAGCGGCACTCCTCGATCGCGCCGCACGGCCGTCGTCACCACGCGGGCCGGGCGGCCCCGCAGCGTCAGCCGCGCACGGGCAGACCGAGGGCCTGCGCCCACAGCCGCGTCAGCGCGGCCACCAGGCGCTCGCGCTCGAACTCGCCGTCGAGCACCAGCCAGTAGTGCACCAGCCCGTTGACCATCGCCACGAGCGCGTGCGCGCTGTACTCGGCGTCGAGGTCGGCAGCGACCAGGCCGTCGCGCTGCAGTTGCTCGATGCTGTGCCGGACGCGGCCGACGTTGCGCTCCCGGGCGGCCTGGCGCAGCGCCCGGACCTCGGGGTCGAACGTGGTCACCTGCTCGAACAGCGCCATCAGCGCGGTGTTCTGCCGGTAGGTGTCGACGAACCGGCGGTTGGCCCGGTCGATGCGGTGCACCGCGACCTCCTCCGGTGAGCCGTCCGGCGGACCGGGCTCGCGGCCGGTGCCCATCGAGGCGTAGAGGTCGTCCATCGTCTCGGCCATCAGCGCCCGGAAGACGGCGGTCTTGGAGCCGAAGTACGTGTAGAAGCTGCCGTGCGCGACGCCGGCCGCCGCGGAGATGTCGGTGACCCGGGCCTCGAGGAACCCGTCGCGCTCGAACACCTCGCGGGCGGCGGCCAGCAGCCGGGCCCGCATCCGGCGGCCGCGCTCGGTCGTCGGCAGGGTCGGCGGGGCAGTCGTCCCGGGGTCCACGGACCACCTCCTACCGTCATCGTTGACATTGACGTCGATGTCAACTTAGCTGCTGGACAGTCCCGCTGTCGTCCCCCCGAGGAGGCGTGCCGCCCGATGGCCGTGCCGACGCCGCACCCGCAGGACGACGGCCTGCAGGCGCTGCTGCGACCGCGGGGGATCGCGCTGCTCGGCATCTCGGGCCGGTCGGAGAACAACATGTCCCGGCCGCTGCGCTACCTGGTCGAGCACGGCTACGAGGGCGAGATCCACCCGGTCAACCCGAACTACTCCGAGCTCGTGGGCCGGCGCTGCTACCCGACGCTGGCCGACGTCCCGGGCCCGGTCGACCTGGTGCTCGTGCTGGTCGCCGCCGACCGGGTCGAGGACGCGATCCGGCAGTCCGCCTCGGTCGGCGCGAAGGCGGCGGTCGTCTACGCCTCCGGGTTCGCCGAGGTCGGCCCCGAGGGGGTGGCGCTGCAGCAGCGGCTGGCCGCGGTGGCGCGGGAGACCGGCGTCCGCGTCCTCGGGCCGAACTGCCAGGGCTTCCTCTACGCGCCCACCGGCGTGGTGGCCACCTTCACCGCCGCCGCCGACCGGCCGCTGACCTCCGGCAGCGGCGTCGCCTACGTCGGGCAGAGCGGTGCGGTCGGCGGCTCGGTGCTCGACCTCGCCACCGACATGGGGCTGGGTCTGGCAGCGTGGTTCAGCACCGGCAACCAGGCCGACCTCGACCTGACCGAGGTCTCGCTGCACCTGCTGGCCGACCCGACGGTGCGGGTGCTGATGCTCTACGTCGAGGCCACCGGCGACGGCGCGGCCTACGCCGAGCTGGCCCGCCGCGCGCACGAGGCCGGCAAGCACCTGGTCGTGCTGCGCTCGGGGCGCTCCAGCGCCGGGCGTCGCGCGGTGGCCAGCCACACCGGCTCGATGCTCGGCGACGACGTCGCCTTCGTGCTCACCTCGCGGCGGTACGGCGTGGTGCTGGTCGACGACATCGACGAGCTGCTCGCCGTCGCCGCGGTGCTGGCCGCCGGCAAGCCGGCGGAGGGGTCGCGGGTCGCCGTCGTCACCACCTCCGGCGGGGCCGGCAGCCTGGCCGCCGACCAGAGCGAGGACGTCGGCCTGCAGCTGCCCGAGCTGTCGGCGGCGACCCAGGCTCGGCTGCGCCCGCTGATCCCGCCCTTCGGCGCGCTCGCCAACCCGGTGGACGTCACCGCGCAGCTGTTCAACCGGGGCGCGCACGCCTTCGGCGACGTCTGCCGGATCATCGCCGAGGACGACGCGGTGGACGTCGTCGCCGTCCTCGTGACCATGGTCGTCGGCGATGACGGCGCCCGGTTGGCCGAGGACCTCGTGGTAACCGCCGCCAAGCTGTCCTGCCCGCTGCTGGTCGGCTGGATCGCCGGGCAGGAGCTGACCGTCGAGGGCCGCCGGGTGTTCCGCGAGGCCGGCGTCCCGGTGTTCGGCTCGGTCGGCGACCTGACCCGGGTCGCCGCGCGGCTGGCACCGCCGCGACACCGCGGTACCCCTCCGCCGCTGCCGCCGGTGCCCGAGGTCCCGGCCGCGGAGGTGCGCGCGCTGCTCGCGGCCCCGGTGGTGGACGGCGCCGCGCTGCTGCGGACGATCGGCATCGCGCAGCCGTCGTCCACGCTGGCGACCACGCCGGAGGCGGCGCGGGAGGCGGTCGCGGCGCTGCCCGGCCCGGGCGTGCTCAAGCTCGCCGCCGCGGACCTGGCGCACAAGAGCGAGGTCGGCGGGGTGCGGGTGGGCGTCGGCCCCGACGAGGCGGAGGCCGTCTTCACGGAGCTGCTGGACTCGGCACGCCGCCACCACGTCCCCGTCGTCGAGGGCGTGCACGTGCAGGAGCTCGTGCCGCCGGGCACCGAGCTGATCCTCGCCGTGACCGCCGGGCGCGACGGGTTCCCGCCGGTGGTGACCGTCGGGCTCGGCGGGGTGACCACCGAGCTGTACCGCGACCTCGCGTCCGCGCTGGCCCCGGTCTCGCCGGAGGAGGCGTGGGCGATGCTGCGCAGCCTGCGGGCCTGGCCGCTGCTGGCCGGCTTCCGCGGCGCCGAGCCCGCCGACGTGCCGGCCGCGGTCGACGCGGTGGTGCGGCTGTCGCAGGCCGCGGTGGCCGCCGGCGACCGGCTGGCCGAGTTCGAGGTGAACCCGCTCATCGTGGCGCCGCGCGGCCGGGGTGCCACCGCCGTCGACGTCCTGGTGCGCACCACCGGTTCGCGGGAGCCGGTGGGCGAGTAGGCAAGCTCTGGCTCCGCAGACCACCCCCAGCAGAGAGGTAGGACACCCCCCGTGGGACAGATCCAGTTGGAGCGGCACGGCGGCGTCGCCGTGTTCACGGTCGACTCGCCCGAGGTCAGGAACGGGCTCACCCCGGAGATGGGGCTGCAGCTCTCGGAGCTGTGCGACGAGGTGGACGCCGACCCCGCGATCGGCGCGGCCGTCGTCCGGGGCGCGGGCGGCACCTTCTGCTCCGGCGCCGACCGCCGGCGCTGGACGCCGGGCAGCGACCAGGCCGAGGACAAGACCTACAAGGAGCTCGGCGCCGTCTACACCGCCTTCCGGCGGGTGGGCACCCTGCAGGTGCCCACCATCGCCGCGGTGCGCGGCGCCGCGGTCGGCGCCGGCATCAACCTGGCGCTGTCCACCGACCTGCGCATCGTCTCCGAGAGCGCCCGGCTGCTCGCCGGCTTCCTGCGCATCGGCCTGCACCCGGGCGGCGGCTACTTCACGATCAGCAGCCGGACGGCGGGCCGCGAGGCCACCGCCGCTATGGGGCTGTTCAGCGAGGAGATCGACGGTGTGCGCGCCGCCGAGATCGGCCTGGCGTGGAAGGCCGTTCCCGACGACCAGGTCGAGGACCTCGCCCTGGAGCTCGCCGGCCGCGCGGCCAAGGACCCGGAGCTGGCCCGCGAGGCGGTCCGCTCGTTCCGCACCGAGGCCGGCCCGCCCGGGATCGGCTGGGAGGCCGCGCTGCACTTCGAGCGCGCCACCCAGATGTGGTCGCAGCGACGGCGCGAGACCGCCTGACCCGAACCCCCGCCGGGCCGGCGCCGTCGCCGGCCCGGCGGGGCTCCGCCCGAGGAGGACACCGTGCAGTTCGCGCCGACCGCGCTCACCCCGGCCGAGGAGGCCCTGCGCGCCGAGGTGCGCGCGTTCCTCGCCGCCGAGCTGCCCGCCGGTTCCCGGCCGGCGCTCGGCTTCGCCGGCCGCCACGACCCGGAGTTCTCCCGCACGCTGGCGAAGCGCGGCTGGGTCGGCATGGCGATCCCGCCCCGGTACGGCGGGCACGGGCGCAGCGCCGTCGACCGGTTCCTCGTCGCCGAGGAACTGCTCGCCGCCGGCGCGCCCATCGGCGCGCACTTCGTCGCCGACCGGCAGACCGCGCCGGCCCTGCTGCGCTTCGGCACCGAGGAGCAGCAACAGCGGTTCCTGCCCGGCATCGCGGCCGGCGAGCTGTACTTCTCGCTCGGCATGAGCGAACCCGACTCGGGCTCCGACCTCGCCTCGGTGCGCACCCGCGCCACCCGGACCGACGGCGGCTGGACGGTCACCGGCACCAAGGTGTGGACCAGCGAGGCCCACAACAACCACTTCTTCGCCGTGCTCTGCCGGACCTCGCCCGTCGAGGAGGGCCGCAAGCACGCCGGCCTCTCCCAGCTGATCGTCGACCTGTCCGCGCCCGGGGTCACCGTCTCGCCGATCCCGTACCTCGACGGCAGCCACCACTTCGACGAGGTGGCGCTGGAGGACGTCTTCGTGCCCGACGACATGGTGCTCGGCGAGCTGGGCTCCGGCTGGCGGCAGGTGACCAGCGAGCTGGCCTACGAGCGCAGCGGCCCCGACCGCTGGCTGTCGACCTTCCCGGTGCTGCGCGAGTGGCTGCGCGAGCGCGCCGGCGTGAGCCGTGACGTGACGGCCGTCTCCGACGAGGAGGCCGTCGTCCTCGGCCGGCTGGCGGCCCGGGCCCGGGCGATCCGGCACCTGTCGCTGTCGGTCGCCCGCTCGCTCGACGCCGGGGAGGCACCGGCGGTCGAGGCGGCGCTGGTCAAGGAGGTCGGCACCCGCTTCGAGCAGGACCTCGTCGAGGCGCTGCGGGACGTCGCCGAGACCGAGCTGGACCAGGGGTCGGGCTCGCTGTTCCGGTCGCTGCTCGCCGAGGCGGTGCTGACCTCGCCGTCGTACACGCTGCGCGGCGGCACCACCGAGATCCTCCGTTCCGTCGCCGCCAAGGGGGTGGCCGCATGAGCGACGACCGCACGATGCTGACCGAGGTCGCGACCGACCTCTTCCGCGACCTGTGCACGCCCGACGACGTCGTCGCCGCGGAGGCGACCGGGTGGAGCGAGGGGCTCTGGACGGCGCTCACCGAGTCGGGCTTCCCCGCGGTGTCGGTGCCCGAGGAGGCCGGTGGCTCCGGCGGGGACGTCGCCGACGCCTGCGCGTTGCTGAGCGTCGCCGGCCGGTTCGCCGCCCCGGTGCCGCTGGCCGAGGCCGGGCTGCTCGGCGGCTGGGCGCTGGCCGCGGCCGGGCTGGAGCTGCCGGAGGGCCCGCTGTCGGTGGCGGTCGGCCGGCCCGAGGACACCGTCCGGCTCAGCGGTCGCCGGTTCTCCGCGCGGCTGTCGCGCGTGCCGTGGGGCGGGCGCAGCGCCCGGGTGGTCGCGTTCGCCGAGGACGGCGGGCAGCGGTTCGTCGTCTCGGCGCCCACCGCCGCGGCGAGCGTCACGCCCGGCCGCGATCTCGCCGCCGAGCCGCGCGACACCCTCGTGTGGGACGACGTCGAGCTGCCCGACGACGCGGTGGCTCCGGCCCCGCCCGGGGTGGATGCCGCGGCGCTGCGGCTGCGCGGCGCGCTGGCCCGCTCCGCGCAGATCGCCGGCGCGCTGGCGCGGGTGGTCGAGCTGACCGTCCGCTACACCGGCGAACGGCAGCAGTTCGGCCGGCCGGTCGCCCGCTTCCAGGCGGTCCAGGCGCACCTGGTGACGATCGCCGAGGAGGCCGAGCTGGCCCGGCTCGCCGTCGAGGTGGCCGCGCTGAACGCCCGGCCCGACCCGTCGTTCCTCGACGTCGCGGCGGCGAAGGCGGCCGCCGGCGCGGCGGCGACCATCGCGGCGCGCGCGTCCCACCAGGCGCACGGCGCCATCGGGATGACCAAGGAGTACGAACTCGGCCAGCTCTCCCGCCGGCTGTGGTCGTGGCGCGACGAGTTCGGCAGCGAGCGGTACTGGAGCCGGGAGCTGGGCCGGCAGCTGGCCGCCGAGGGCGCCGACGAGCTGTGGCCGCGGATCTCGACCGGGCTGGGGAGCGAGCTCGTGAGCTCGCCCGAGAGCAGGGTCGCATGAGCACCGACTGGGACGTCGCCGTCGTCGGGGCCGGCACCGCGGGCCTCGTCGCCGCGCGGGTCGCCGCCGAGCGCGGGCTGCGCGTCGTCGCCTGTGAGCGGATGAGCCCCGGCGGGCAGCTGGTCAACCTGACGACGCTGCACGACCACCCGGGCGGCACCGGTCCCGAGCTCACGGCGGCGCTGACCGCGGCGGCCGAGGGCGCCGGCGTGCGGATCTCCTGCACCGAGGTCACCCGGGTGCACCCCGGCGCGCCGGTGCGGCTGGAGACGACGGACGGCGAGGTGACCGCCGGTGCGGTCGTCGTCGCGGCCGGGCTGTCCGCCGGGCGGCTCGGGCTGCCGGGGGAGGAGGCGCTGGTCGGCCGCGGGATCTCCACGTGCGCGGGCTGCGACGGCCCGCTGTTCCGCGGCCGCGCGGTCGCGGTGGTCGGCGACGACGAGTGGACGGCGGAGGAGGCGCTGGAGCTGGCCGGCTCCGCGTCGGCGGTCACCGTGCTGGTGCCGGGGGCGCCGCGGTGGTCGGCCGCGCGGGCGGCGCGACTGGCGGCCGACGAGCGGGTCGAGGTGGTCCCCGGCGCCACCGTGACCGCCCTGCGCGGCGAGGGCGTGCTGTCGGGGCTCGTCGTCCGCACCGCCGACGGGGAGCGCGAACTCGCGGTCGCGGGGGTGTTCCCGTTCGTGAACCGCCGCGGTCCGGAGGGCCTGGTGTCCGGGCTGGCCGCCGACGCGGAGGGCCGGTTGCTGCCGGCGGACGGCGTTCTCGTGGCCGGCGACGCGCGGGCCGGGGCGGAGCAGTCGCTGGCCGCGGCCGAGGCCGACGGTCGGGCAGCCGGCGAAGCGGCGGTGGCGGCGGTGGTGGCCCCGTCGGCCGCGGCGGGGTCGCTGCGCGTCGTCGACCCGACGTACGGCGTGCTGCCGGAGGACGACGCCGCGCACGCCGCCCCTGCCCAGAGCACGGCGACGTGGACCGACGTCGCGCTGTTCACCAACTCCAAGCCGAACGCCACCGAGCTGCTGCGCGGTCTGGGCGAGCTGCTCCGGGCGCACTGGGAGCTGCCGGAGCTGGGCTTCGCGGCCAAGGAGAACGCCTCGGTGCCGGCGGAGGCCGACCAGATCGACTGGCTGTCGCAGCGCTTCAAGATGGTGCTGGTGGCGGTCGGCGACTAGGGCTCGTGCTCGTCGTGGAGTCTCCACGACTCGGTGGAACTGGAGAGGCGCGGTGTCGTGGCACCGCTGGTGGTGACCGAGACCTTCCTGCCGCTGGTGCAGGCGCAGGCCCAGGCGCGGCGGGTGCAGCCGCGGTTCCTCGTGGTGCCGCACCCGGTGGGCGGGCTCAACGACGAGGAGCTGGACGGGCGGATCGAGTCCGCGTCGGCCGACCTGCTGCGGATGGCCGACGAGGCGAGGGGGAGTGCGTGAGCTCACCGACGTCGCACAGCAGCGCGGGTGTGCTGGACCTGCCCGGGGTGACCGAGGAGAGCTGGCAGGAGGAGGCGTTCCGCCGCGGTTGGGGTGACGGGCTGCCGCTGGTGGCGCCGACCCCGGCCCGGGTGGCGGCCGTCCTCGCCGCGCTCGAGGGCATCGACCTGGAGCTGGGGCCGCTGCCGCCATCCGGGCTGGTGCCGACCCGGGAGAGCCTCGCTGCCAACGCGGTGATGGCCGGCTGCCGACCGGCGGACCTGCCGGTGGTGCTCGCCGCCGTCCGCGCCCTGCAGGCACCCGAGTACAACCTGCACGGCGTGCTCGCGACGACGCACCCGTGCGCGCCGCTGGTGGTCGTGAACGGCCCCGTGCGCGGGGAGCTGGGGATCAACAGCGGCGGGAACTGCTTCGGGCAGGGGACACGGGCCAACGCCGTCATCGGGCGGGCCGTGCAGCTGGTCACGACGCACGTCGGCGGTGCGCGGCCGGGCGTGATGGACCGGTCGACGCAGGGCACGCCGGCGAAGTACACGTGGTGCTTCGGCGAGAACGAGGAGGAGAGCCCGTTCGAGCCGTTCTCGGTGCGCCGCGGCTTCGCGCCGGGGGAGTCGGTGGTGACGGTGGCGGCGTGCGAGGGGCCGCACAACGTGAACGACCACGGATCGACGACGGGCGCGGGGCTGCTGATGACGATCGCCGGGACGATGGCCGCCGCCGGTGCGAACAACGTGTACGTGAAGGGTCCGCACTTCCTGGTGCTCGGGCCGGAGCACGCGGCGACGCTGCACCGCGACGGGTGGACGGTCGACTCGATCCGCGACCGGTTGTGGGAGCAGGCGCGCATCCCGGTGTCGCAGTTCTCCGAGGAGAACCGCCGGCAGTTCGCCGACTGGGGGGTCGAGCCCGACGGCGGCGCCTACCCGATCAGCACCGGTCCGGAGATGCTGCACGTGCTGGTCGCCGGGGGAGCGGGCAAGCACTCGGCGTGGATCCCGTCGTTCGGGGCGACGGCGGCGGTGTCGCGCGCCGTGCCCTCCCGTCCGTGAACCGTGCCTGACCTGCCGCTGTCCGGTCCCGACGCCGACCCGGCGTCGGTGTCCGCGGATCTGCTCGCCGCCGGGCACGGGGACGGCCTGCCGGTGCTGCCGCCCACCGCCGCCCGGCTCGCGGCGATGGTGGACGGCGTCGCCGAGCCCGATGCCGTCCTCGGGCAGGTGCCGCCGCTGTTCGGCGAGCTGACCGTGCGGGCGGTGGCCTGGTACGCGGTGCTGGCCGGGTGCCGGCCGGCCGAGCTGCCGGTGGTGGTGGCCGCCGTGCGGGCGGCGCTGGAGCCGCGGTTCAACCTGCTGGGCATCGCGACGACGACGGGGTCGCCCACGGTGGCGGTGCTGGTGCACGGGGAGGTCGCGTCGTCCCTCGGGCTGACGCCGGCCGGCGGGCTGGGGCCGGGATCGCGGGCCAACGCCTGCGTCGGGCGGGCGGTGACGCTGGCGCTGGCCGGGATCGGCGGTGCGCGGGCCGGGCTGACCGACATGGCGACGATCGGCTGGCCGGGGAAGTACACGTGCTGCACCGCGTCGCTCCCGGGGCCCTTCCCGCCTCCGGCGGACGGCGACGCGGTGACCGTGGTCGGCGCGAGCGGGCTGCTCGAGGTGCTGCCGGCCTCGGGTTACCGCACGCCGGCCGAGGTCCTCGCACCGGCCGCCGCGGCCCTGGCCGGGGTCGCGCTCGCCGCCGGCGACCCGGGCCGTTTCCGCGACGGCGAGCACTTCCTGCTTTTGCCGCCGGAGCTGGCCGGGTTCCTGCACGGCCACGGATGGGGCCCGGGCGAGGTGTCGGGGTTCCTGTTCGCGGAGGGCAACGCGGTGCTCGCCGCGGCGGCCGCGCGGGTGGCCGGGGTGTCGTCCGCCTACGGGGCCGGCGACCTGCGGGTGGCGGCCTCGGCCGACGACGTCCGGATCGTGGTCACCGGCGGGCCCGGGGCGAAGGCGGCGGTGCTGCCGACGTGGATGGGTGGCACCCGTTCGGTCACCGCCGCCGTCCGTCCGCTCTGACGCCGCTCAGGCCGCGAGCCGTCGCGCGAGCCGCTCGCGCCCGGGCCCGGTGAGCTCGTCGGCGACGGAGCGCCGCCCGGCGACCGCCATGAGCAGCGCCTCGGCCGTGCCCCGCACCTCGGGGCCACGCCCGAAGGTCCAGTCGACGTCGGTGGCGACCAGGCGGACGTCGCGGACGCGCAGCACGCCCCGCAGCGTGGGGGCGAACAGGGCCGTGCGCAGTGCTGGGCACCACGCGTTCCGCCGGCAACTCGCGGAGGAGGCCGAGCGGGCGCCGGATGTCCTGGTGGTGGATCAGCCCGTCGGTGAGGGCGATCGCGCCGCCGAGCCCGGCGGTCAGCTGCCGCGGGCCCAGCTCCTCGTAGCCGAGCACGTGCGCGACGACGTCCTGGACGGTCCAGCCCGCGCACAGCGACGGCGCCCGCCACTGGTCGGGGGTGAGCGTGAGGAGGAGGTCGAGCAGGTCCTCGCGCTCGGCGCGCGCCAGTGCCATGACGTCCATGCGTGCCCCGTGGTCCGGGATCGCGTCGGCAGACGGTAGGCGCTGACGTCGCTCCAGTGTCGCCGTCCCGGCACGGCCTGGGTCTGCCGGGCAGCTCGGTCGGACGCCCGGACGCCGAGCGCTGTGGCCGAGCCGCGAGATGTCTCTTCCGGCAACCTCGGCCCCTGCTTACTCCTGTGAGCAGCGGCAGAGGTCCCGGGGAGCAGTTGTCGGGCTCGGCTCCTCGGCCCCTGCTTCGCACTGTGAGCAAGGGCGGAGGGTCTGCGGAGGAGGTGTGAGGCCTCCGCCTCCTCGGCCCCTGCTTCGCACTGTGAGCAGGGGCAGAGGCTGCGTCAGGCAGTGCCCTCCGCGGCGATCAGGTCGGCGACCGCCCGCGGCCGGGTCGAGCAGTCGTCGCCGGAGGGGGCCTGGTCGCTCGCCAGGCCGGTCACCCCGGCGTCCTCGACCGGCCGGAACCCGAGGCGCTCGATGTGCCGGGGCACCCGGTTCTGCGCGTTGATGACGTGCGAGCGGGAGAGCCAGCCCTGGCCGTCGGCGACGTCGAAGTCCAGGCCGCCGCCGGGCGCCCGCTGCACGTGCCCGGGCGAGGGCAGCAGCCCGACCAGCTGCACGGCCTGCTCGACCGGGAGGTCCTGCGGCGGGCGGTCGAAGTAGTACCAGCTGGCCGCGCAGACGCCGTAGAGCGCCGGACCGAACTGGGCGTAGTTGACGTAGAGCTCGAGCATCCGCCGGTCGTCGACCACCAGCGCCAGCTCCGCGGACAGCCCGGCCTCGACCGCCTTGCGCCAGGCGCTCATCTCCTGGTTGAGGAAGAGGTTCTTGGCGACCTGCTGCGGGATGGTCGAGCCCGACGGGTCCTCCTCGCCGGAGAGGTGCGCGTACCCGCGGGCCCACATCTCGTCCCAGGTGAAGGCGCCGGCGCGGTAGGGGAGCTTGGCGTCCTCGTGCGCGATGACCGCGGCGAGGAAGTTGCGCGACACGTACTCGACCGGCACCGACTCCTGCACGACGTCATCCGGGTTGGCCGCCATGAACGCCGTCGTCGGCGGGTCGATCCAGCGCAGGGAGACCATCACGAGGAGCTGGACGACGAGGACGACGACGAGCAACCCCGTCAGCGGCCGGACGAGCTGCCGGCGTGTGCGGGAGCGGGGCCGGTCCGGGCGGTCGTCGCGGTCCCACCGCCCTCGGGCGGGGCGCGGCTCGTCGTCGCGGTGGTCCCGACCGCGCGACCGTCGTCCGGGACGCTCCGCCGGCGGGGGGCCGTACCGGTCGACGTCGTCCCACGGCGAGCGGCGCGGAGGGACCGGCGCCGAGCCGCCGTCGTAGCCGGACCAGTCGTCCGCGGGCCGGTCGGCGCTCGTGGTCCCGCGGACCCGGCGGAAGCGGAGGGTGGGCCAGCGATCCGATGAGCCGTGCGGCATGGGACGGTGTTCTCCCTCGTGGACGCGAGCCGTCATGGTACGGCGGCGCAGTGTGAGGACCGGGGAGCTCAGCCTGTGAGGTGCGCGAAGACGACGACGTCGTCCCGGGAGCCGGCGGCGCGACACCCGCCGACACGCCGGTGACTTCCGGGACGCCGACCGGTCTGCCCTCCATGGAGACGACGCAGCTCGACCTCGGCCCGCAGGCGGCCGAGGTGGCCCGGGTAGTGGCCGGCATCCGCGACGACCAGCTCGGCGACCCGACCCCGTGCGCCGGCACGTCCGTGGCCGGACTGCTCGCGCACCTGGCGGGCCTGACCACCGCGTTCCGGATGGCCGCCGAGAAGACGCCGGTGCCCGGCCAGGCATCGGCGTCGCCGGAGGACCTGCCGCCCGACTGGCGCACCCGGATCCCCGCACAGCTCGACGCGCTGGTCGCCGCGTGGCGGCAGCCCTCGGCGTGGGAGGGGACCGCGGAGGCCGGCGGCGTGGTGATGCCCGCGCCGGTCGCCGGGATCGTGGCGCTCGACGAGGTGCTGGTGCACGGCTGGGACCTCGCCGTCGCCACCGGGCAGGAGTACGCGGCCGACCCGGCGTCGGTGGCGGCGTGCACGGGGTTCGCCGCACAGGCCGCCGCCGAGGGGCCTACGCCTGGGCTGTTCGGCCCGCCGGTGCCCGTGCCCGACGACGCCCCGCCGTTGGACCGGCTGCTCGGCCTCACCGGCCGCGACCCCGCCTGGCGCCGACCCGACAGCTGAGCCCGACCGCTGAGTCCCGGCCGCGAGCAGGGCCCGGCCGGGTCACTCCGGCCGGCGCGCGAGGTCCTCGATCGGGGCGGACCAGGCATCCGGCGCCGTCCACACGAAGCTGTGCGCGCCGGGCACGGCGCAGAACCGGCCGTCCGGGGCCAGCGCGGCGAGCTCGCGCGCCCACTCCTCGGTGCACAGGCGGTCCTGGTCGCCGCGCAGCACGAGCACCGGCACCGGCACCTGCGGGACGACGTCCTCGAGGGCGTCGGCGAGGTGCGCCGACAGCGCGTGCCGGACCCGGCGCAGCCCGGCCCGCTGCCGCTCCGAGGCGTGCTGCGCGTCGAGGCTCGGCGGCTCCAGGGCGTGGTTGCGGCGCCAGGCCAGCAGCACCCGGCGCAGGCTGCGGTAGCGCGGGTCGATCGTGGGGCTGGCCAGGACCAGTGCCCGCACGTCCCGTGGACGGCGGACCGCGACCCGCGCCGCCACCTGCGTGCCGCTGGAGTGCCCGGCGAGCACCACGCCGCCGAGGCCGCTGGCGTCGAGCCACTGCACCACGGCGTCGGTGAACTGGGCGACGTCCAGCGGGTGCGGCGGTTCGCCGCTGCCGGAGAAGCCGGGCAGCTCGACCAGGTGCGCGCGGGTCCAGGTCCCGAGCTGGCGCAGCGCCGGCTGGAGGTAGTCCGCCACGGCCAGGCCGGGGACGACGACCACCTCGGGGACGCCGTCGCGCACCGTGCCCACCGTGCGGCTGCGCATCACGCCCCAGGCGGTGGAGCGGTGGGCGAGCTCGACGTCGGGAGGCCGGTGTGGACCCTGGCCGGGGTCGGCAGCCATGTCGGGACGGTAGCCGCCGGCGTCCGCTGCGACGGGGCGGCGTTGCTGGTTGACTCCCGGCAGACGGTGAGCCGAGCCGTCCGGGTCCGCTCGGGAGGGGTTCGTCATGGCGTCGACGGTCGCGGGGATGTCGAAGCAGCAGCTGGCGAGGGCGCTGGGCGCCACGGGGGCGGTCTTCGGGCTGACCAGCGTCGTCGCGCCGAGGGTGGTCGCCGGGACCTACGGCGTGCCGGTCACCGCGGCCGGCCTGCAGCTGCAGCGGCTGTTCGGTAGCCGGGCGCTGGCGATCTCGGTCCTGGCGCTGACCGCGCGCACCGACGACGAGGTCGACCGCGGGCTGGCGGTGGTGGCCGGCATGAACGCCATCGACGCGCTGACCGCGCTGGCGGCCGCGGCCCAGGCCGGCCGGGCGACCACGCTGCGGGCGGTCGCCAGCTCGCTGGCCTACGGCGCGGCCGCGCTGGTCGTCCGCTCGATGAAGGGCTGATCCTCAGCCGACCAGGAAGGCGGTGGCCTGCGGGCCGTCGCCGTCCACGCAGGAGCCGGTGGCGACCAGCCCGGCGTCCCCGCCGAGCGGGGCCACGTCGCCCAGCACCGCCGCCCCGGCGCACAGCGCCACCGTGGCGACCCGCTCGCCGCTGGCCAGGTCGACGGTGACCAGCTCGGCGGGGTAGGAGAGGTCGGCCTGCGGCACCCACGCGGAGCCGCCGTCGGGGGAGACGACGAGGTCGAGTGCGGAGTCGCCGACCCCGTCCAGCTCCACCGAGGTGGCGACCGCGCCGTCCACCACGGTGACCAGCCGGCCGAGCTCCCGCCCGTCGCTGACGTGCACGGTGGCGACCACGGTGCCGTCGGCGGTCACGTCGACGTCGGCCGGCGCGCCGACCGGGGCGTCGGGCGCGAGGTCGACCGGCTCGCCCACCGGCCGCAGGTCGGCGTCGTACGTGGTGAGCACGGCCCGTCCCTCCTCGCTCTCGACCAGCACGGCGAGGCCGCCGTCCGGGCGGGGACCGAGCGCGGCGACCGTGCCCCCGGGAACGACCGGCGCGGTCATCGTGACCACTCCGGCGGCCAGGTCGACGGCGAGCAGCTGCGCCGGGCCGGGCGCGGGGAGCGCGAGCGCGGCGTAGAAGGTGCTGCCGTCGACGGAGAGGGCGGTGGCCGCCCGGTCGGGACGCAGGCCGAGGGCCGTGACCGTGGCCCGACCGTCGGGCGGGACGGTGAGCAGCTGGTACCCGGTGGTCGGGCTCGTGCTGGCGACGAGGAACGAGCCGTCGGCCAGCACGCCGAGCTCGGCGTCGTCGCCGACAGCGGGCAGCTCCAGCAGCGGAGTCGCCGTCGGGCCGTCCTCGCCGAGCGAGACCTCGACCAGCCAGGCCCGCGTGCCGCCGTCCCCGAGCAGCGCGACCGGGTCGCCGCCGGGATCGGCGGCGAGGTCGAGGAGGCGGGCGTCGCCGCCGACGGCCGCGTCGAGGTCGACGGTGCCGAGCAGGGCGGGGCGGCCGTCCGGCCCGGTGCGCGGGGACGGGCCCGCGTCGCCGTCGCTCGTGCACGCGGCGGCCGCCAGGACGACGGCGAGGACCGCGGCGGTGCGGCGGACGGGGGGCATGGCGGCTCCGGGATGGGCAGACGCCGAGCCTGCGGTGGGTGCGGGGGGTCGGCAACTCGAGCGGGTGGCGAGGGGCGGTGCGCCGTCCCAGGTCCGGCTCGTGGTGGTGATCACGGTCCGGGGCTGATGCCTCCTGGGGCGGCTGTGACTCGCGGTGTGCCCCCTTGCCCGTCCCCTGCCGATAGCGCGGGGGAGACGACGGACTGATCTCTACCCCCGTCGTCGCGGGAGTGGCTCGGTATGGCGGAATGGCAGGGACGACTGGGGAACGGACTGGCGGTGCTGGGAGGCGCCCGCCCCGATGTGCTGGAGGCCGCGCCCGGTGCGCGGCCGCGGTTCGTGGCGCTGGGCGGCGTCCTGCTGAGCACCGGTGGACTGGCGGTCGTCTCGATGGCGTTCGCCGTGGCGATGGCGTTGGGTGTGTGGTGGCCGCTGGCGCTGCTGGTGGGCCTGGGCTGGGGCGCGGTCGTGGTCAACCTCGACCGGATGCTGCTGGTCGGGATGGCGCACGACGCCTCGCTGAAGCGGAACCTGGTGCTCGCCGTCCCCCGGGTGGGGCTGGCGCTGATCCTGGGCGCGGTGATCGCGACCCCGTTGACGCTGCAGGTGTTCTCCTCGGAGATCGACACCGAGGTCAAGGCGATGCAGGCCGAGGCGGCCGACGCCTACCGGGAGTCGCTGGAGACCGACGCGCGCTTTGCCGGGCTGTCGGCGTTGCGGGAGGAGGTGGCGCTGCAGGAGTCGATCGTGGCCTCCGGTGGCGTCGCCGACCCGCAGCTGGCGGCCGTGCACGGCGACGCGACGGCGGCCCAGCAGGCCTACGACGCGGCGCTGGCGACCCAGCGGGAGCTCGAGGCGAAGGCGCAGTGCGAGCTGGACGGCACCTGCGGCACCGGGGACGCCGGCACGGGCCAGGCGTACGTCGAGGCGCGGGCGGCCGCGGACGCGCAGACCGCGGTGGTGGCCTCGGCGCGGTCCGCCCTGGACGCGGCGACGGACGCCGCCTCGGCGGCCGAGGGGCGGGCTGCGGAGCTGGCGTCGGCGTCGCTGGAGTCCGACCGGGCGGAGCTGGAGCGGTTGACCGCGGAGCAGACCCGGCTGCAGACGGCGTTCGACGCGACGGTCGAGGACTCCGACGGGATCCTCGCGCGGCTGGAGGCGCTGGACCGGCTGGGTGACCGCAACGCCACCCTGGCTGCCGCGCAGGTGATGCTGTCGCTGCTGTTCATGAGCATCGAGATCCTGCCGGTGCTGATGAAGCTGCTGCTGAATTTCGGCCCGCCGTCGGCGTACGACAAGCTCGCGGCGCTGCGCGACTCGGGGGACGTCCAGGTCGAGGAGATGCAGAAGGAGTCGCGGCTGACGGTCGCCGCCGCGCGCGAGGAGATGCTCGTGATGGCGGAGAAGGAGCGGATCGACCGGCAGAAGGCCGCCATCGTCGCCCGCCGGGAGGCCGCCGAGGCTGTTGCCCGGGCCGAGCGGGCCGCTGCGGTGCGGGCCGCGGAGCAGGCTGCCATGGCGGCCGAGGCGCCGGTTCCGTCGGCGGAGACGCTGCGGCCCTGGGACACCGGCCCGATGCGCCTGGCCCGCACCGTGCTCGGCGCCCGCCGGCGTCCGACGGACCGCGTGCCCGCCGGGATCTGAGCACGAGCCTCGTCCTCGCGGCGAGCCCCTGGACGCGGCCGGCCCCTCCGCCCCCTGACGCCCTCGGTGTCGGGCGGCGGAGGGGCCGGCCGCTCGTGCGGGGCCGGGTGGTTGTCGTACCCCGGCCCTAGCCTTCACCGTGGGTAGGCGAGGGGGAGCGCAGTGAGCACAGCCGTCTGGGGCTTCATCGGCGTGGTGGTCGGCGGGCTGCTCACGGTCGCCGCCCAGGCCACCGCCGAGTCCCTCAGGGCCCGCGCCGCGGCGCGGGCGCGGCAGGAGCAGCGGGAGCGCGCCTCGCGCGAGTTCCAGCGCGACACCCTGATCGAGCTGCAGGCCGCGATGGCCGACTACCGGGCGGCGCTGGTGCGGGACCGGAGCCAGCTGCTGCCCCTGCGGAGCACGGAGCAGCAGCTCTCGGCCGCCCGGGCGAGGTACCAGATGCTGGTGCACCGCGTGTCGTCGTCCGCCGCACGGGAGACCGCGTTGGCGTGGGAGGCGGCCGCACTGCCCTGGTTCCAGGGCGACGACTCCGGCACCGCCTCGGCGGAGGCCGAGGCGTGGGCGACGGCGATGCGGGTCACGGGCGAGGCCGTCCGCGCCGCCGACTGAGTGCCGTCAGCCGGTCTGCAGGCGCTCCGCGACGCCGTGGTCCCGGGCGGCCTCGAGGAGGTACTCGCCGAACTCACGGGTGACGTGCTCCGCGCGCAGCGCCGCGGCGCCACCGTCGACCAGCACGCGGGTGACGAGCTCGTCGGCGAAGGACGGCGTCCCGGCGACCATGCGGCGGAAGTCGACCACGATGGTCGCGCCGGCCATGCGGTCGGCGAGGCCGTCGACCAGAGCACGGGCGCGCTCGCGGCCGCCGCTCAGCTGGGGGACCTCGATCGGTGGGAGGACAGCAGGCACGGTCATCGACCTCCTCACAGGCTCAGGCGCACGTGGGCGAGCGTACCGGGATAGGACGCGGGCAGATCGGTCAGCTCCGGCTCCGGCTGGCCGCGTCGGAAGGTGCCGCTGGCCGCTCCGCTGATCAGCGTCACACTCCCGCGGTGCTCGCCGGTGATGCCGATGACCCGGCTGATGCCGCGCCCGCGACCCGGGCGGCCGATGGAGGTGACGTGCACCTGCGCGGCGCGCACGATCGCCGTCCGGTCGTCGGGCACCGGGAACGCGGCGGCGAGCCGCTTCCGCAGGCCGATGCCGCTGTCACCGACGGCGAACGAGATGTCCCTCCGGTTGTCGTACCGCTGCAGCGCCACGTAGCCGTGCGACCGGGTGCTGTGCTCCAGCACGTTCCTGGCCATCTCGTCGAGCGCCGCGTACAGCGGCTGGATGAGCTCGGGGTGGTCGTCGACGTAGGTCTGCACCAGGGCGGCGGCGACGGTGTCCAGCCCGGCCTCCCCGTCGAAGCGGCGCAGCTCAACCAGGCGGTGGCCGAGCCGGCGCTCCCGCACCTGGGGCAGGTCGTGCACCACGTCGAGTCCGGCGAGCTGCTCCCCGAGCCGCATCCGGGTGAGGTAGTTGGCGACGTCGCCGCCCTCGGGCTTGCGGAAGCGGACGGGGCGGTGCAGGAGCCTCGCCCGTTCGGCGATGACAGCCAGGCTCACCAGACCCGCCGGGTCGATGAACTTGAGCCTGGTCAGGTCGATCTCGACGGATCCGGTGCCCGCAGGGCGCAGGTGCCCGCCGATCTCGTCGTACGTCAGCACGCCGTTCGTGCAGAGCGTGATGTCGACGCAATCGGTCCTGGTCATCTCCGTTACATCGTCCACGAGGGTCTGACAGTTGAGTGACGGCGCCGTCCTCCTGCGTGACCGATTCGACGGTCCGGTCAGGACCGGGTGCCCGCGTCCCGGGAGGGGTCGTAGCCGGGCAGCCACCGCCGGAGCTCGGCGTCGACGGCCACGGTGGCGCCCAGTGAGCAGAGGACGCCGGCCAGCCCGGCGGCCACGCGCTGGAGCAGCAGGTGGCGCGGCGGGATGGTCAGCCGGCGCTGGGTCCGGGCGGCGGTGCTGAACGGGTCGGAGGCGAGCCGGGTCTGCTCCTGCATCCAGGTCCGGGTGAACCGGTACGTGGGGCTGCGCAGCGGCTGCAGGTAGGGGTCGAGCAGCGCCAGCAGGGCCTCCCCGCTGACCTGGTCCGGCCGCAGCAGTCCCGCGGAGGCGGCGATGCGGTGCAGCGCCGCGGCGTCGCCGTCCCGCCCGGCGGCGAGCAGCGGGCCGAGCCGGGCCGGCCAGCCGTGCGGCAGGGCCTCGGTCGCCCCGAAGTCCAGGACGGCGAGCCGGCCGTCGGGCAGCAGCCGGAAGTTGCCCGGGTGCGGGTCGCCGTGCAGCCGGCGGGCGCGCCCAGGAGCGGACGCGAGCAGGCGGACCAGCAGCCGGCCGGCGCGGTCCCGGTCGTCCTGGGTGCCGCCGGCGATGACCCGCGACAGCGGAGTGCCGTCGACCCAGCGGGTGACCAGGACCCGGCCCTCGACGGCCAGCACGTCCGGGACGGCGACGTCCGGGTCACCGCGGTAGGCGTCGGCGAAAGCCGTCTGGGCGTCGGCCTCCCGGACGTAGTCGACCTCCTCGACGAGCCGGTCGCGCAGCTCGGCGAGCAGCTGCCGGGCGTCGAGGCCGGGCATGGCGGCCTGCATCAGCGGTGCCGCCTTCTGCAGCACCCGCAGGTCGGCGACGAGCGCCTCCCCGGCGCCCGGGTACTGGACCTTCACGGCGACCGGGGTGCCGTCGGACCAGGTGGCGCGGTGCACCTGCCCCACGCTGGCCGCCGCGACCGGCCGGTCGTCGAAGCCCTCGAACAGCCGCCGCCAGTCGGGTCCGAAGGACGCCTCCAGCTGGCCGTGCACGAGGCCGGCCGGCATGGCCGGCGCCGCCTCCTGCAGCCGGACCAATGCCTCGCGGTAGGGGCCGACCAGGTGCTCGGGCAGCGCGGCCTCCATCGCCGACATCGCCTGGCCGACCTTCATCGCGCCGCCCTTGAGCTGCCCGAGGACGGCGAACAGCTGCTCGGCGGTGCGCTGCTGGACCTGCGCGGCGACCACCTCGGCCGGGCGGCCGCCGATCCGCTTGCCGATCCCGAGGGCGGTGCGGCCGGCGTACGCCGCGGGCAGCGCGGCCAGCCGCGCCGTCCGGGCCAGGCGGCCCCGCGGCGGCCCGCCGTCCTCGGAGGTCACCGGCGGACGGTAGCGCCGACCAGCGCCGTCGGTGGACGGCGCGCTCTGCCGGCCCATGAGGGCGCGCGGGGCGGGGAGGCACCGGACCGATTCGACTGTCGGCCCGGTCCCTCGGCGTGGTCGGGGCGGGCCCGCACGGGGTGCGGACGGGCGAGGATTGCGCGGGCATCGACGGTGGGGCCGTGCGGGCTGCCGCCGAGGGTGGCGCGCCACCGTCCGAGGAGGTCCTGACGGGTGAAGACGAACCGGGAGATCGTGGCCGACGCCTTCGGAGCGTGGTCACGCGGTGAGGGGTACGTCGCCAGCATTTTCGCTGACGGCATGACCTGGGAGATCGTCGGCCGGTCGCGGGTCTCGGGGACGTACGGCAGTGCCGAGCAGTTCGGCGACGAGGTCCTGCACCCCTTCGGTGCGCGGTTCGGAGCGGACACGCCGTTCCGGCCGGTCGACATCCGCGGCATCTACGCCGACGGGGACGCGGTCATCGTCATGTGGGACGGCGAAGGGACCACCACGGCGGGGACGACCTACCGCAACACCTACGCCTGGTTCATGACCTTGCGCGACGGCAAGGTCATCGACGGCACCGCCTTCTTCGACAGCATCGCGTTCGACGAGCTCTGGGAGAACGTGCCCCCGGACGGTCCCCGCGCGACGTAGACCTGCTCGCCGGGAGCCGGTGTCGGACCCGTCCTCGCCCGATTCGCAGGAGTCGACCGGCTGACGAGTCCCCGCTCGGCAGTGGTGCCGGGTCAGGACTGCGTGTCGAGGACCTGCAGACCCTCCCGCTGCCAGGCCGTGAGCAGGTCCCGGTCACCGGCCAGTGCGACGGTCGTCGCGCTGACGACCCGCAGGGCCGCGGCGCAGTGCACGGCGTCGTGGCCGCGGAGGGCGTGCTCGCGCGCCAGCGCCCCTGCCGCGCGGACGAGGTCGTCGTCCACGTCGAGGACGTCCATCTGGGCCCAGACCGACTCGAGTCCGGCCAGTGCCCTGTCGTGCGCGTCGGTCGTCAGGCGACGGAGCCGGGACGCGCGGGCGAGCGCCGCGGAGGTCTCGGCGAACGTCATCCGGACGGTCGCCACGCTCTCGGCCTGGAGGAAGACCCGGAGGGAGACGTCGGTCCCCGGCTCCTCGACGAGCAGCGGCACCACTGCCGACGTGTCGAAGTAGGCGATCACCTGCGCTGCTCGGCGACCAGGTCGCTGACCGTCCCGGAGGCCTCGACGGGCTGCGGCGCCGACCGCTCGCGGCGGCGGGCCGGCTGTACGAGGCCCTCGGCGATCAGCCGCTCCAGCGGGCTCGACTCGTCGACCGGGACGATCCGGGCTACCGGGCGGCCGTGGTCGGTGACGGTGAGGGTGCGCCCGGCGCGCACCTCGGCCAGGTACCGGCTCAGCCCGTCGCGCAGCTCGCGGATGCCGACCGAGCTCACTCGGACCCCCTTTGTGGCCACATCGTGTGAGGAATTCTAGCCACATCCCGTGACCGCCGCCTGGCCGTGCCCGCTGCCCGGCTGGGTGTCGGCGACCGATCCGTCGCAGGGCGGCCACCGGACGGGCCCAGCGTCCGATGGGGGAGGCCACTCCGGCGTGTCGCCCGACACCGGCACGATCGGGCACCGGAACAGCGTTGTCTCCGGTACAGATGCGGGTGAAATCGAGGCCGTCGTCCGTCGGGGCCGCTGGATGCGAGCCAGTGGTCACTGGAGGAGGAGTGCGGAACATGCACCGTCCGAGCTGGGTCCCGCCCGAGGTCGACCTGAGTCGCCCGAGTGCGGCCCGGGTGTACGACTACTACCTCGGGGGTTCGCACAACCTGGAGGTCGACCGGCGCATGGCGCGGGAGGCCATCTCCCTGTGGCCGGAACTCCCCGTGATCATGCAGGCCAACCGTGCGTTCCTGCGCCGGGCGGTGCACTACCTGGCGGGACGGGGCATCACCCAGTTCCTCGACATCGGCTCCGGCATCCCCACCGTGGGCAACGTGCACGAGGCCGCCCAGCAGGCCCGTCCGGGAGCCCGCGTCGTGTACGTCGACAGCGATCCGGTGGCGGTGGCCCACAGCCACGCGCTCCTCGCCGGCGACGAGCACACCGCCGTGGTCCACGCCGACCTGCGCGCGCCGGAGACCATCCTGGAGGACCCGACGGTCCGGGCGACGCTCGACCTGGACCAGCCGATCGCGGTGCTCGTGGTGGCCGTCCTGCACTTCGTGGGCGACGAGGACGACCCCTTCGGGGCGCTGGCCCGGATCCGGGACCAGCTGGCACCGGGCAGCCACCTCGTCCTGTCCCACGCCAGCGCCGACGGGCGTCCGGAGGCGGCCGCCTCCCACCGCGAGCTCTACAGCCGCACCCCGACGCCGATGACGATGCGCAGCCGCGGGGAGATCGCGCGGTTCTTCGACGGCTTCGAGCTCGTCGACCCCGGGCTGGTGTGGTTGCCGCTCTGGCGGCCGGACGACCCGGAGGCGGCGGCCCGGCACCCGGAGCGGACCACCGGCTTCGCCGGGGTCGGCTGTCGCACGTGAGCACGGCGGTGGCGGGCTCCCGGGACGACGGGGACCAGGTGGGCGCCGCCGTCCCCCCGGACCCCGTGGGTGCCCTCGCCGCGCGGTGGGCCGACGCCGTCGCCGGGACCAGCTACGTACCGCTGCAGCCCGACGAGCTGGAGGGGCTGCTGCGGGGGCTGCTGCACCGGCTCCTCGCCGCGCTCGACGGGCCGCCGGCCCGCCAGGGGGCGGTCGGCAGGCAGGTGGGGGCCGCCCTGGTCGACGCCCACTTCACCAACCCGCAGTCCCTCACCCAGACCCTGTGCGTGCTCCTGGACGGCGAGCAGGACGGCGGGGCGGCGCCGTTCCGCGAGGGTGCCCATCCCGACCGCCGGTGGCACGCGCTCGTGGCGGCGGTCGCCGAGGGCTTCAGCGCGGCGCTGCAGGAGCGGGCGCTGTGCGAGCAGGAGCAGATCCTGGCCGCGGCCGCGGCGGCTCGGGAGCAGGCGCGGGAGGCGCTGCACGTCAGCCAGGAGCGCTTCCGCGCGGTCTTCGAGGGAGCCTCGATCGGGATCGGGATCGGCGACCTGCAGGGCCGGATCCTGGAGGTCAACCCGGCCCTGGTGCGGCTGCTGGGCTACCCGGTCGAGGAGTTCCGCCGCCGTTCCGTGCAGGAGTTCATGCACCCTGCCGACGTCGAGCAGGTGTGGCGGCTCTACGAGGAGCTGACCCGCGGGGAACGGGACTCCTTCCGGCTGGAGAAGCAGTTCCTCAAGTCCGACGGCGAGTCGGTGTGGACCGACCTCACGGTGTCGCTGCTCCGCGACGGGGACGGCCGGCCGCGGTACCAGCTGGCCCTGATCCACGACGTCACCGCGCTGCGCCACCTGCGCCGCCGGCTCGAGTTCGAGGCCCAGCACGACGCGCTGACCGGGCTGCCCAACCGCAGGACGTTCCTCGCCCACCTGGACGCAGTCTTCGCCCGGGCGGCGCCGGGTGCCCGGGCGGGGCTGTGCTACCTCGACCTCGACGGTTTCAAGGCGGTCAACGACACCCTGGGGCACGAGGTCGGCGACCAGCTGCTCGTGGCGGTCGCCCAACGCCTCGTGTCCGTGGTGCGCGACCGCGGGTTGTCGGTCGCCCGGCTCGGCGGGGACGAGTTCGTCGTCCTCGTCCCGGGGACGTCGGACAGCGCGCAGCTGGTCGCGCTCGCCGAGGAGGTCCTCGCCGCGGTGGCGCAGCCGGTGCAGCTGGGCGGTCGCCGGGTCGAGATCACCGCCAGCGTCGGTGTGGTGGAGCGGTCGATCGCCGACATCGACCCGGCGGAGCTGCTGCGTGCCGCCGACATGACGCTCTACTGGGCCAAGGCCGACGGCAGGAGCCAGTGGGCGCTGTTCGAGCCGGAGCGCGACGCCCGGGAGATCACCCGGTACCGGCTCTCCTCCGCGCTGCCCGCGGCGCTGGCGGGGGAGGACCTCCTGGTCCACTACCAGCCCCTGCGGCGCCTTGCCGACGGCCGGTTGCACGGGGTGGAGGCGCTGGTCCGGTGGGAGCACCCGCGCATGGGGCTCCTCGGCCCCGAGAGCTTCGTCGGCCTGGCGGAGGAGTCGGGGATGATCGTCCCCCTCGGCCGGCACGTGCTCCGGGCTGCCTGCCGGCAGGCGTTCTCCTGGTTCGGGGCCAGTCGGAGCGGGCCGTTCGTCAGCGTCAACCTCGCCAGCCGGCAGCTCCGGGACGAGCACCTGGTCGACGACGTCCGCGCCGCCCTCTCCGACAGCGGGCTGCACCCGCAGCAGCTCCAGCTCGAGATCACCGAGAGCGCCGTCATCGGCACCGACCCGCTCACCGGTCACACCCTCGACGCGCTCGCCGGGATGGGCGTGCGCCTGGCCATCGACGACTTCGGCACCGGTTACTCCAACCTCGCCTACCTGCGGCGGCTGCCGCTCGACGAGCTCAAGCTCGACGGTTCCTTCCTCCGCGGACTGCGCTCCGACGACGCGGTCGACCCCGTCGACGTCCAGCTCGTCGGGTCGATCGTGTCGCTGGCCCACCTGCTCGGCCTCACGGTCACCGCCGAGGGCGTGGAGACGCAGGCCCAGGTCACCGTCCTGCAGGAGCTGGACTGCGACGCCGGGCAGGGCACCTACCTCGGTCGCCCCGTCGATCCGGCCGACCTCGGTCGGCGCCTCGGCCCCGTCTGAGGAGCCGGCTGGGGAACCGGACGTCCCGGCGCAGGGCTCGTTCCACCGCCAGGCGAAGCAGTACCTCCTGTCCCAGTCGGCGGCCGTCGACCTCCCCGACCAGGCGCAGCGCGCCCAGCAGTTCGTCGAGCGACAGGAGCTTCGCCTGCACCGAGGCGGCGTCGACGGGGCGGGGCGTCACGAACCCGCCATGCGCTGCAGGTCGAGGTCGCGCAGCCAGGCTGTCTCGTAGAACTCGAGGGCCGCGGCCATCTGGGTCCGGGCGAACAGGCCGGGTGATGCCTCGTACAGCGGTCGCGCGCCGACCAGTCCGGAGAACCGCGCTGTCGGGGAGGCATCGTCGAGAACCAGCACGTCGACGTCGTCGCTGGCGGTCAGGTCGGCGAGTTCCCCGACCAGCCCCAGCAGCCCGTGCGTTCCAGCGGGGAGGGACACCGCGACGTCGAGGTCGCGGGCCCGCTCGGGGGTGCGAACGGCGCTGCCGAAGACGGTGATCAGCGCGACGCCGTACCGACGTGCCACATCGTCGAGCCGCCCGTCGTCCGCGGCGGCGCGCAGACGGTCGAGTGCTTCGGCGACGGACACGGCCCGAGAGTAGGAGACGGGTGCGTCACCGGGTAGCCGCGTGGAGTGATGCCGCAGTGTGCGGCTACGACTGGGATCAGTGGACGGCGCGCTCCTGCCCGGCCCAGTAGGGCTTCCGCAGCTCGCGCTTGAGCACCTTGCCGGCCGCGGAGACCGGCAGCGCGTCGACGACGTCCATCGACCTCGGCACCTTGTAGCCGGCGATCCGGTCGGCGCAGAAGGCGCGCAGCTCCTCGAGGGTCACGGCGGCGCCGGCGGCCGGGACGACGACGGCGTGCACCCGCTCGCCCCAGGTGTCGTCGGGGACGCCGATGACCGCGCAGGTGGCCACCGCCGGGTGCTGGGCGAGGACGTTCTCCACCTCGACCGAGTACACGTTCTCCCCGCCGGAGATGATCATGTCCTTGAGGCGGTCGGTGAGGTACAGGTAGCCCTCGTCGTCCATCCGGCCGGCGTCGCCGGTGTGCATCCAGCCGCCGCGCAGCGCCTCGGCGGTCGGCTCCGGCCGGTTCCAGTAGCCGAGCATCACCTGGCCGCCGCGGACGACGACCTCGCCGACCTCGCCGCGGGGGAGCTCGACGTCGTCCGGGCCGACGACGCGCACCTCGGCGTGCGGCGCGGCTCGGCCGACGGAGCGCCGGTGCCTCGGGTCCTCGTGGTCGTCGGGCGTGAGGAGGGTCGCCACGGGGGCGAGCTCGGTCATGCCGTAGGCCTGCAGGAAGCGCGCGTTGGGCAGCGCCTTCATGGTCCGGCCGAGCAGGGCGTCGGACATGGGCGAGGCCCCGTACATCACCAGGCGGACGCTGGTCAGGTCGAACTCGTCGACCCGGGGGGAGTCGACCACCAGCTGGATCATCGTGGGGACCAGGAGCACGTCGGTCACGCCGTGCTCCTGGACGGCGGTCAGCACGGCAACGGGGTCGAAGACCGGGATCGCCACCTGCGTGCGGCCGACCACGCCGCTGCCGACCCAGCCGGAGAAGGCGGCGAGGTGGAACATCGGCGCGGCGTGCAGGAGCACCCGGCCGGGCGGAACGTGCACGGTGGCCAGCGTGCCCAAGGCCGACGTCAGCAGGTTGTCGTGGCTGAGCACCACGCCCTTGGACCGGCCGGTGGTGCCGCCGGTGTAGAAGACGCCGGCGGGCCGGTCGCCCCCGCGGCGGGCGTCCTCGACCGGGTCGTGCGTCTCCACCAGCTCCTCGAAGGCGAGCATGCCGTCGGGAGGATGGCCGTCACCCGCGTGGACGACGTGCCGGAGCCACGGGTGGCCCGCCCGGATGCCGTCGACGCAGCCGGCGAAGGTGTCGTCCACGACGAGGACCCGGGCGTCGACCTCGGCGAGCGAGTCGGCAATCTCGGGGACGCTCCACCGGATGTTGACCGGGACGACAACGCCGCCGGCCCAGAGCGTCGCGGCGAGGAACTCGGAGTAGCGGTCGGAGTTCAGGGACAGGATGGCCGCGCGCTCGCCGTCCCGGATCCCGAGCTCGTGGAGGGCGGCGGCGAGCCGGGCGATGCGGCCGACGGACTCGGCGTGGGTCCGGGTGCGGCCGGCGCAGACGGTGGCGATCTCGTCCGGGCGTTGCTGGACGGAGCGGTGCAGCCCCTGGGTGAGGTACACGGCGACCTCCCGATCCGGTGGGGGTCCGGATCGTGGCTCCCGAGGAGCCCGCGTCGCCAGGGGCGGACGGCCCAGGGCTCTCGGCTCCTGGGCCGCCCGCCCCGGTGCGTCAGACCAGGGAGGTCGCCGGCTCGCGGTCCCGGGCGGAGGCGATGAACTCCCGGACGACGGGGTAGACCTCGGCCTCCCAGCGCGACCCGCTGAAGACGCCGTAGTGGCCGACCTTCTCCTGCAAGTGGTGCCGCTTGCGCTCCTCGGGGATGCCGGTGCACAGCCGGTGGGCCGCCTCGGTCTGGCCGGGGGAGCAGATGTCGTCGTTCGCGCCCTCGACGGTGAGCAGCGCGGCGTTCCGGATGGCGCCGGGGTCGACGCGCTTGCCGCGCCAGGTGAAGCGGCCGCGGGGGAGCTCGTGCTGCTGGAAGACGCGCCCGACGGTCTCCAGGTAGAACTCGGCGGGGACGTCCATGACCGCGCCGTACTCGTCGTAGAAGGCGCGGGTGGTGGCGGCCGCGGCGGCGTTGCCGGTGACCAGGTCGCGGTACATCCGCGCGTGCGCGGTGAGGTGCCGCCTCGGGTTCATCGACATGAAGGCGGTCAGCTGGACGACGCCGGGGTAGACCCGCCGTCCCGCGCCCGGGTAGCGGCTCGGCACGGTGTCGACGACCCGGCGCTCGAACCAGGAGAGCGGCTTGTCGGCAGCCGACGTGTTGACCCGGTTGGGGTTGATGCGGGTGTCGATCGGGCCGGCCATGAGCGTGACGCTCGCGGGCTCGGCCGGGTCGTTGGTCTCCGCGAGCAGGGCGACGGCGGCGAGCACCAGCGGCGCGGGCTGGCAGACGGCCAGCATGTGGGTGCCGGGGCCGAGGTGGCGCAGCGCCTGCATGACGTGGTCGATGTACTCGTCGAGCCCGAAGGGCCCGTGCGAGGCGGGGATGTCTCGGGCGTTGTGCCAGTCGATGACGTAGACGTCGTGGTCGGACAGCAGCGTCTTGATCGTCGGCCGGATGAGCGTGGTGAAGTGGCCGGACATCGGGCCGACGACGAGCACGCGGGGCTGGGCGGTCACCGAGGGCTTGGCGAAGTGCAGCAGGGTGCCGAAGGGCGTCTTCAGCGCCGGGCGCTCGAAGACGTCCGCCTCGCGGTCGCCGACCGGCACGGTGGTGATGCCGAAGGCGGGGCGGCGGTGGGTGGGACGCGCGTTGGCGAGGATGTCGCAGGCAGCCACCATGTGACGGACGGCCGGGGTCCGGCCCAGCGGGGCCGGAAGGCCCTGCAGCGCGCGGGCGGTCCACTCGGACGCCGCGACGACGGGCGCCCCCATCCGGCGGTTCATCTCGTAAGCGCTGTAGAGCATCGGCCTGCCTGTCGCTGGGGTGCAGTTCGTCAAGTGACCTAGGTCACCGGTCCGGAACGTTAACCCCTGTGAACGACGGTGGCGCGTCGGGGCCCCGGCGCGGCGACGTGGCGGGCACGTGTCGCGGCACAGTCGTCCCGGGCGCAGCGGTGGTCACACCAGCCACAGTGCGATCCCGGGCGTCGCTCGGCGCCGGTGCGGCCGGGGTCCGACCCCCCTCGCAGGAGCGCCCCGGCGACCACGGTCGCCGGGGCGTTCTGCGTCGTGCGGGCTGTTACACGGCCTCGGGGACGTGCAGGTGGGCGAGGACGAGGTCCATCTCGGCGATGTCCACGATCTTGGCGCCCATGGCCTGCGCGAACTGGTTGCGGAGCGTCCTGGCGTGCTTGCGCACCAGCCCTGCAGCATCGCGGTTCTCGAAGCTGGTGACGCTGACGGTCCGGCCGAGGCGCCGGTCGACGAGCATGCTGACGCTGCAGAAGCCGGGGAGCTCCTGGAGCTTGGGCAGGAGGTTCTGCCGGTAGGCGTCGAGCAGGTCGTCGAGGTGGTTGGGTGCGATGCGGGCCCAGGTGACCTGCGCGCCGGCGCCGTCCCCGGCCGGGCGCTCCCGGTGGAGGACCGCGATCTCCCACTCCTGGACGTCGGCGTGCTCGCCGCCGAGGGTGTGCATGAGGCGGTGCTGGACGGTGCGGTCCTCCGCGGCGGTGGCGCGCATGGCCTGCTCGTCGACCCAGGAGGTCGCGACGATGCAGCGGCCGCTCTCGCGGTCGGTGAGCATCGACAGGCCGACGCAGCCGTCCGTCTTCTGAACCGTCGGCATCACCTCGTCGCGCACATAGGCGATGCCGGCGTCGAGGTTGCTGAGGTTGCCGCGGATGCTGGTGGATCGGGCGTACATGCCACCTCCGTTCGGGCGGCGCCCCGGCGGCATCGCCTCGCGGGTCACCCTCTCGGCCTCCGGCTTGCGAGGCAATGGCCTCGGTGAGGTGCTCGAGCGGGGGACGGCGGATCGCAGGACCACGGGCACCCGCATCCCGTCCCTCCATCCGCTGGGCTTTGCCCCGGTAGGAGGCGCGACGGACGGCGACAGATGCGCCACACACTGCCTCACTGGACGAGTCGTCAGCGAGGCCGACCGGCGTCCTTGTCCAAGCGGGCGGAGCGGCCGGCCTGGAACTCGTATGCACCCCTCGAGGCGCGGACCCGGCTGTGCTGGCCGAGCGGATGAAGGGGCAGAGCACCCTGCCGCTGCAGGCCTCGGCTCACCTCGCGTCTGACCGCCGCCATCTCCCCGTGCGAGTCGACACAGCAGCGGCGCTCGGGGCTTGTGAGGCACATGCGCCCGGTCCGGAGGACTGCTCCGCGCAGGTTGCGTCACAGTGGCGTTCCGCTCGGTCAGGATGCATCGCAACGCGCGCAAGCCGCCAGTGAGTGCCTGGCCGGCGCCTGTGAGGAGCCCGACTCGTCTGCCTCCTTCGCAGGGCGTTCCCCTACCCGCGTTCGAGGAGCCCACGGTGGATGCCGACATCCAGCTGATCAGTGACGGCGACGGCCTGGCGGTCATCGGGAATCCGACTGCCGTCGATCTCTTCCTCGCCGCTGAGCGACTGGCATCGAAGGATCTCGGACTGCCTCGTCTCGGAGCCGTCTTCAAGGTTGGCGCCGAGGTCGCACAGGTGTATCCCGAGATCGCGACCATGGCGGGTCGCTGGGTGGAGCTGACCAAGGACTCCGCGCACCTGGTCAAGGGCCTGACGAAGAGTTCGACGTCCGGAGTGAGCACCGGTGTGGTGAAGGCCGGCAAGGACAACGGCCGGATCGGCGCGTTCGTCGAGTTGGCGAAGGAGCCCCTGTCTCAGCTATCCAAGAACCCGGCGGTTCTGTCCGGTGCGCCGGTGCTCATGGCGCAGCTAGCGATGCAGCAGACCATGGACGAGATCACCGACTATCTCGCCACGATCGACGCCAAGCTCGACGACGTGCTCCGCGCACAGGAGGACGCCGTCCTCGCGGACATGATCGGCGTCGGCTTCGACATCGACGAGGCGACGACCCTGCGCGAGCACGGCGGCCGGGTCAACGAGGTCACGTGGTCGAAGGTGCAGGGGTCGTCGGCGACGATCGCGCGCACCCAGGCGTACGCACTGCGCCAGCTCGACGCGCTCGCCGAGAAGCTGGAGCGCCACACAAGCGTTGGCGACATCGCCGAGACGGCCAAGAAGGCCGAGGCCAAGACCCAGGACTGGCTCGCCGTCCTGGCTCGCTGCTTCCAGCTCCAGGACGCGATCGCCGTGCTCGAACTCGACCGGGTGCTGGACGTGGCGCCCGAGGATCTCGACGGGCACCGCCTCGGGCTGAAGGCTGTCCGGCAGAAGCGCCTCGACACCATCACGCAGACCACCGAGGGTCTGCTGGCCCGCATGGATGCGGCAGCGGGCACGGCCAACGCCAAGGTGCTGCTGAACCCCCTCCAGTCGCCGACCATCGTGCGGGCGAGGGAGCACGTCGCGATCGCCGTCACCGACTTCCACGGGCGGTTGGGGCTCGAGTCGGACGGGCGGCAGTCGGTGGAGGCGCGGGCCTGGACGTCGGCCGCCACGGAGTTCCGGGACAAGGTGCTGGAGACGGGAGCGGAGGGCGTCGACGCGTCCTGGCGCCTGGGGAACGAGACCTTCGGCCGGGCGAAGTCTGTCACGGGCAAGCTCTCCAGCGGGATCGCCGGCCGCGCGGCGCGCTGGCGCGGGAACGGCGAGGAGCCCGCGCAGGGGGCCGAGTAAGCGACGTCGTCTGTCCGGTTGACGCTTCTGCTACCGGGGGCTCGCACCCGCCGATTCGGGTCGGAGGCGTCCGCTGTCCCTGGGGCCGGCAGAGGAGGCGACCTTGACGGCTACAAGGTGGCACATCGCGGCTGGGAGCAGCGGAGCGGCACGACATCCCTCGGTGGGGGATGTCGTGCGAGGGCCTGCAGGTCAGACGGTCTCGGGCACCCGCAGGTGGCCGAAGACCAGCTCCATCTCCGCGACGTCGAGGATGTCGACGCCCATGACATTGACGCTCTCCTCCCGCAGCATGCGGGCCTGCTCCCGGGACCCCTCGAGGGCGGCGCGGCTCTCGAACACCGTCGTGCCGACGGCGCGGCCGCTGTCGCGGTCGACCAGCATGCTGAGGCTGCAGAAGCCGCGCATGTCCTGGAGACGCGGCATCAGCCTGGTGCGGTACACGTTGAGCAGCTCGTCGACCCGGCTCGGGTCGGTGCGGACCCAGGTGATCCGGCAACAGGCGCCGTCGGGGGCCTGGTGATCGCGATGCAGGACGGCGATCTCCCACTCGCGGACCTCCGGCTCGGCGACGCCGGCCCCGAAGCGGTCGACCATCGCCTCGCGCATGGGGTGGACGTGCTCGTCGCTGGCCTGCATGGCCTGCTTGTCCTCCCAGGCCGAGGTGGCGATGTACTGGCCGCTCTCGCGGTCGCACATCATGGACAGCCCGATGCATCCGTCCATGTCGCGCATCGCGGGCCAGACCTCGTCGCCCATGTAGGCGATGGCCTCGTCCATCGACGCGGGGAAGACCATCAGGGTGGTGGAACGGGCGTACATCTGCCGGCTCCTCTCGTGCCGTGCGGCCGTGGTGTTGCCGCACGGGCGAGAGTCCTCGCCCCGGGACGGCGGACGACGCTGCCGGAAGTCCCGCACTCCTCTGTGCCGGCCAGTCAGCGGGCGCCCGTGAGCGCCGCTCGAGTCCCCGGTTCGGTGGCCCAGGGGTCGTGTCGTGCTGGACCGGTCACTCGACGAGACAGTTACGGTACAAGGCGTGACGGTATTGCAGGGGCGGGTCAAGTCGACGGTCGATCGGGTCTGGGATGCGTTCTGGTCCGGCGGCATCTCCAACCCGTTGGAGGTCATCGAGCAGATCACCTACCTCTTGTTCATCCGCCGCCTCGACGACCTGCACACCCGCGCCGAGAACAAGGCCCGGCTCACCGGGAAGCCCATCGAGAACCCGGTCTTCGGGCCCGACGAGCAGAACCTGCGCTGGAGCCACCTGAAGAACGAGGAGCCCGGCGTCATGCACGCCCTGGTCACCCAGGGCGTCTTCCCGTTCCTGCAGCGACTCGGTGGTGACGACTCCACCTACGCCCACCACATGCGCGACGCCCGGTTCACCATCCCGACGCCGGCGCTGCTTGCGCGAGTGGTCGACATGCTCGATGAGCTGCCGATGGACGACCGCGACACCAATGGCGACCTCTACGAGTACATGCTCAGCAAGATCGCCACCTCCGGGCACAACGGCCAGTTCCGCACGCCGCGACACATCATCGAGCTCATGGTCGCGATGACCGCGCCAGCCCCCACCGACACCATTTGCGACCCCGCCTGCGGCACGGCTGGCTTCCTCGTCGCCGCGGGGGAGCACCTGCGTCGCCAGCATCCCGGTGCGCTGCACGACGCGCAGCAATCGCGACACTTCCACCACGGCATGTTCCACGGCTATGACTTCGACTCGACCATGCTGCGCATCGGCAGCATGAACATGCTGCTGCACGGGGTGGAGCAGCCCGACATCCGCTACCGCGACTCCCTCTCCGAGGGGGCGTCAGGCGACGAGGGCAAGTACTCCCTGATCCTGGCCAACCCCCCCTTCGCCGGCAGCCTGGACGCCGAGTCGGTATCCAAGGACCTGCAGCGGGTGGTCAAGACCCGCAAGACCGAGCTGCTGTTCCTCGCGCTGTTCCTCCGACTGCTGCAGCCCGGTGGCCGGGCGGCGGTCATCGTGCCGGACGGCGTGCTCTTCGGGTCGTCGACGGCACACAAGGCGCTGCGGAAGGCGCTGGTCGAGGAGCAGAAGCTCGACGCGGTGGTGAAGCTGCCGAGCGGGGTCTTCCGCCCGTATGCCGGCGTGTCGACGGCGATCCTGTTCTTCACCCGCACCGACTCCGGTGGCACGGAGAACGTGTGGTTCTACGACGTGCGCGCCGACGGCTTCACGCTCGACGACAAGCGCGCGCCGACGGAGGCGAACGATCTACCCGACGTGCTGGCCCGGTGGGCGCAACGGGACGGCGAGGAGTTGCGGCGGGAGCGGACCGAGCAGAGCTTCTGCGTGCCCAAGTCCGACATCGTTGCCCAGGGCTACGACCTCTCTCTGAATCGATATAGGGAGGTCGTGCACGAGGAGGTGGAGCACCGCGACCCGCTGGAGATCATCGCCGAGTTGGAGCAGATGGAGAAGGAGATCCAGCAGGGCCTTGCGGAACTGAAGGACATGCTCTCGTGACCCTTGTGCCACTCGGCCAGATCATCGCGAGCGCGAAGACGCGCCGAGCTGGAAGCCAGAAGTTGCCGATTCTCTCGATGACCATGCACGCGGGCCTGGTCGACCAGTCGTCTAAATTCAAGAAGCGCGTCGCCAGTGAGGACACGTCGACTTACAAGGTGGTCGACCGGGGACAGCTGGTCGTTGGCTTTCCGATCGATGAAGGTGTGCTGGACTTCCAGTCCCGGTACGACGAGGCCGTGGTCAGCCCGGCTTACGGAATCTGGGACGTGCAGGACGAGGGACGTGTGGACCGGGACTACCTGTCGCGCTACCTGAGGTCACCTGGGGCGCTCGCCTTTTACCGGTCGAAGTTGCGGGCTACGACGGCGCGGCGCCGTTCGCTGCCAGCGGAGCTGTTCTTAGACTTACCGGTCCACCTTCCTTCACTCGAGGAGCAGCGGCGCATCAGTGCACTGCTAAGTCAGGCGGACAAAATCGTCGCATTGCGAACGCGGTCGCTGAGTGGTTTCACTGCGCTGACTGGGGCGCTCTTTACGTCCCGCTTCGGCGATCCAGTGAAGAACTCTCGACAACTGCCAGAGCGGGTATTGGCTGACTGGGTCACGGCGGATGCCCCGATCACTTATGGCATCCTGAAACCGGGTCCCGATACTCCTGGTGGCGTGCCCTACGTGCGCGTCGCCGACATCAAGTCAGGAAAGATTAACGTTAACACCATCCGACACACGACGCCGGAAATTGCGCAGGCATACGGTCGTTCGCGCATCGCGACTGGTGACCTAGTCATTTCCATTCGTGGGCACGTTGGTCGCCTCGGTGTCGTCCCCGCCTCCCTTGATGGAGCCAATATTACCCAGGACTCCGCGCGCCTGCGCATCCCTACCTTGGCGAGGGAGTATGTGGCCGCGGCGCTCTCGTCGCATGCCATGGGTCGGTGGATGGACAGGCGAACGAAGGGTGCAGCCGTGAAGGGCATCAACCTGGGAGACCTTCGGCTGGCGCCGATACCGGTGCCTTCGGACGAGGAAATGGCGGACTTCGCGGCCGCGGCCGCGAGAATCAACGAGCTTATCGCGTCGGCCTCGGAAGAATTGCGAGTGGCCAAAAGCTTGCGTTCATCTCTGCAAACGCGAGCGTTTTCGGGTAGGCTTTAGCTAGCTTCCTCAAAGGAAAGCGGAACGGGTGCAAGTGAGCAACTTCGGATTTCTGCGTGCTGAATGGCCCGCCGTCGCCGCAGACTGCGTACGGGCTGAGTCCTACCTCGCCGCAGATCCACGCTCGGCCTGCTTCTACGCGCGCCGGGCCGTCGAGCAGCTCGTGGGCCACATATATGCCGTCGACGGGTTGCAGACGCCCTACCGCGACGATCTCGCCGCGCGGATCGCCGACCCCGCGTTCGCCCGCAAGGTTCCGCTGGGCATCACGAACAAGCTCACTCTCATCCGCAAGCTCGGCAACACCGCCGTACACGACCAGCGGCCGATCCCGCCGCAGGCCGCGCTCGACGCCGTCCGCGAGCTGTTCCACGTCGTCGTCTGGACCGCGCAGCGGTACTCCCGTGCGCCCGGCGGGGTGCCGGTCGCCGCCCGGTTCGACCCCGCGCTCGCCCAGCAAGCCGCCCCGCTCAGCCGCGCCGACGTCCAGAAGCTGGCGGAGAAGTTCCAGCAGCAGGACGAGGAGCACGCTCGTCAGCTGCGCGAGCGCGACGACCTTGCGGCCGCCCAGGCCGCCGAGATTGAGCAGCTCCGCCAGCAGATCGCTGCTGCCCAAGCCCAGCACACCCTCGCCGACACCCACGACTACGACGAGGCGACCACCCGAACCGCGCTCATCGACGAGCTGCTCCGCGAGGCCGGCTGGCAGCTCACCGAAGCCCGCGACCGCGAGTACCCGCTTACCGGTATGCCCATCGGCTCGGGCAATGGGCGTGCCGACTACGTGCTCTGGGCCGCTGACGGACTCCCGCTCGCCGTCGTCGAGGCCAAGCGCACCAGCACCGATCCCAACACCGGCCAGCACCAGGCCAAGCTCTACGCCGACAGCCTGCAGCAGATGCACGGGCGGCGTCCGGTCATCTATTGGACCAACGGCTACGAGACCTGGCTGTGGGACGACGTCTCCGGCTACCCGCCCCGCCGGGTCGAGGGCTTTCGTACCGCCGACGAGCTTCACCTGATGGTGCAGCGGGGCACCACCCGGCAGCCGCTCGCCGACACCGCGATCAGCGACACCATCGTCGAGCGCCCCTACCAGCAGCGGGCCATCCGCTCGGTCGGTGAGGCGTTTACCGCCAAGCAGCGGGCTGCACTCCTGGTGATGGCCACCGGTTCCGGCAAGACCCGCACCGTGATCGCGCTGGTCGACCAGTTGATGCGCGCCGGCTGGGTCAAGCGGGTGCTGTTCCTCGCCGACCGGCAGGTGCTGGTGAAGCAGGCAGCCAACGCCTTCCGGGCACACCTGCCGAACGTGGCCACGGTGAACCTGCTCGAGGAGAAGTCCGCCGACGGCCGGGTCTTCGTGTCGACGTACCCGACCATGCTCAATCTGGTCAACGCCACGGACGGTGGGCGGCGGCTGTTCGGCCCCGGCCACTTCGACCTCGTCGTCATCGACGAGGCCCACCGGTCGGTCTACCAGAAGTATCGGGCCCTGTTCAGCTGGTTCGACGCACTGCTGGTCGGGCTTACCGCCACCCCAAAGGACGAGATCGACCGCAACACCTACTCGCTGTTCGACCTCGAGGACGGTGTTCCCACCGACGCCTATCCGTTGGACGAAGCGATTGCCGACGGCTACTTGGTGCCGCCGCGCGCCCTGTCCGCGCCGACGACCTTCGTACGCTCCGGCATCCGGTACGCCGACCTCTCCGAGGACGAGAAGGACGAATGGGACGCCCTCGACTGGGGCAGCGACGACGGCACGGCACCGGACGCGGTCGACCCCGAGGAGCTCAACCGGTTTCTCTTTAATGCCGACACTGTCGACAAGGTGCTCGGCACCCTCATGGAGCGCGGCCTCAAGGTGGCCGGCGGCGACCGGCTGGGCAAGACGATCATTTTTGCCAAGAACCAGGACCACGCCGAGTTCATCAAGCAACGGTTTAACGTCCAGTACCCCGGCTACGGCGGCGGCTACGCGGCGGTCATCACCCACGCGGCCACCACCGCCGCGCACCTGATCGACCAGTTCGCCGTCTCGGGGAACGAACCGCACGTGGCCATCTCAGTTGACATGCTCGACACCGGGGTCGACGTACCCGAGATCGTGAACCTGGTCTTCTTCAAGCTCGTCCGCTCGTCGAGCAAGTTCTGGCAGATGATCGGCCGTGGCACCCGTCTGCGCCCGGACCTCTACGGTCCGGGCGACCCGAAGACCGAGTTTCTCGTGCTCGACGTCTGCGGCAACCTGGAGTACTTCGGTGCCGGGCTGCCCGGGACCACCGGGTCAGTGCAGAAGTCGTTGACCCAGCGGTTGTTCGAAGCGCGACTGGGCCTGGTCGCCGGGCTCGATGCCCGCCTCGGTCCCGATGCCGATCTGCCCGAGGTGGGGCAGGGCGAGCAGACCGATCGCGGGTTGCGCGTCGACCTGGCGTGGGCGATGCACGACGTCGTCCTCGGCATGAACGTTCACAACGTGCTCGTGCGCCCGGCCCGCCAGTGGGTGGAGACCTACTCCGACTGGTCGGCCTGGCGGCGCCTCGGCCCGCGGAAGGCCGATGAGATCGGGCGGCACCTGGCTGGGCTTCCGTCGTCCCGCAATCGGGACGACGAGGGAGCCAAGCGCTTCGACCTCATGCTTCTGCGAGCTCAGCTGGCCAAGCTCGACGAGGATAGGTTGGCCTTCGAGCGGACACGGCAGCAAGTCCAGGAGATCGCGGCCGCACTGCTCTCGCAGACCGCCATCCCGTCGGTGAAGGCGGTCGAGCAGCTGCTCGCCGAGCTGGCCGACGACGAGTGGTGGGTCGACGTCACACTGCCGATGTTGGAGACCGCTCGGCGGCGGGTGCGCGGGCTCGTGCGCTTCGTACCGCGGGCTCGTCGGGCCGTCGTCTACACCGACTTCGCCGACGAGAAGGGCTCAGTGGTCGAGGTGGAGCTGCCCTTCTCGACCCCCGGGACGAACCTGGAGCGCTTCCGTGAGAAGGCACGGGCCTACCTGTACGAGCACGAGGATCACCTCGCGCTGCAGCGGCTGCGGCGCAACCTCCAACTCACGGACGCCGACCTGACCGCGCTGGAGGAGATGCTTTTGGCATCGGGCGCCGGCACCCGCGAGGACCTCGACCGGGCGCGCGCCGAGGCCGAAGGACTCGGCCTGTTCGTGCGGTCGCTGGTGGGGCTGGACCGGGAGGCGGCAGTGGCCGCATTCGCCGAGTTCACGCGCGGCGCTGACTACACCGCTAACCAGCTGCGGTTCATCCAGTTGATCATCGATCACCTCACGGCGAACGGCGTGATGGAGCCGGGACGGCTGTTCGAGTCACCGTTCAGTGACGACGCCCCACAGGGGCCCCAGTCGCTGTTCAGCGACGAGCAGGTAGACGGGATCGTCGCCGTCCTCGCCGATGTCCGTCGTCGCGCTCTCGTCGACGCCACTGTCGCGTGACCGATCGTCTACCTCGACGCGGAGGAGAACTCAGTGCAGGCAGCTGACGTCCAGCTCGGCAAGATCCTGGCCAACAACCAGGTGTTCGTCATCCCGCACTTCCAGCGGCCATACGTGTGGAAGCAGGAGGAGAACTGGGAGCCATTGTGGGCTGACGTCCGACAGGCCGCCGAGGAGGTGGAGGTCGAACTTGCCCAAGGCGCTGCGCAGCAGGACCCGCGGACCTATTTCCTCGGTGCGATAGTCACGCAAGACCGGTGGCGTCAGCCGCAGCGGTTGCCGTCGATGCACGTGATCGACGGTCAGCAGCGACTCACCACGCTGCAGGTTCTCCTGGCCGCAGCGCGCGCCGTTGCGCTGGCTCGCGGCTACGACGCCACCGCCGGCCGGCTGGACGGGATGTTGGAGAACCCCGAGAAGGCGGTGCACGAGAAGCATCCGTCGGACCGGCAGAAACTCGTTCCCCTACCGCAGGACCAGGCCGGCTTCGCGTGGGCGGTGCAACGAGGAGCGCCTGGAGAGACCGTCCTGGGCGACCACCGACTCGTCCAGGCGCGCATCTGGTTCGAGCGGACCATCGGAGCGTGGGCTGCGGAGGGCATCAACTCCGGGGACCGGCTGGACGCGCTGCAGTTCGCGCTGGAGGAGCGTGTCCAACTCGTGCACATCGCTCTGCACGCTCGCGACGACGCGCAGGTGATCTTCGAGGCGTTGAACCATCGAGGCACCAGGCTGAACCCTGCCGATCTGATCAAGAACCTGCTGTTCCAGACGGTTGATCAGCAGGGTGAGCAAGCGCGCGCCGACGACCTGCTGATGAAGCACTGGCTGGTGTTTGACTCCTCGCCGTGGCGGGACGACGTGACCTCGGGCCGCATCACGCGAGCGCGAGTCGATGTGTTCATCGCACATTGGCTGACGATGCGCTCCGGCTCTGAAGTCTCCGTCGAGCACCTGTTCGCCGACTTCAAGAAGTGGCTGCAGTTCTCTGAGGCGAACGCAGGCGACGTCATCGAGGAACTGGGCAGGTTCGGTACCACCTATCTGCGGCTGCTCGAATTGCACACCGACACGGCCACCGGTCGGCTGGTGGACAGCATGCAGGCCACGAACACCAACACGCCCTGGCCGGTGTTGCTGTATCTGCACGGCCGTGCGGACATCCCGGCCTCCGAGCGTGAACGCGCTGCTGCCGCGATCGACTCCTTCCTCATGCGCAGAGCGATCTGCGGCATGACGTCGAAGGACTACAACAACCTGATGCGGAGCGTCCTGAGCGATCTTCAGTCCGCTCCGCCCGAGGAGGCGGGCGTCGCGGTCGAAGCGAAATTGGCCAAGGAAACTGCACCCAGCCGGGTCTGGCCCGGCGATGAGTGGTTCCGGCGCGACCTGCTGGCTCCCGGCTTGTACCAGCGCGTCATCCGCGGTCGGCTCCGAGCGCTCCTCGTAGGACTCGACAACAAGCTCACCACCGGCATGTCCGAGAGCGACGCCGTCCGGCGGGCCTCCGAAGGGGGACTGACGGTGGAGCACCTCCTGCCGCAGAAGTGGCAGGAGCACTGGGCGCTCGACGAGGCCACCCCCAAGGCCGAGGCAGCACGTGAGGAGGCCGTGCACCGGCTGGGCAACCTCACGCTGCTGACAGCGAAGCTGAATCCCGCGGTGAGCAACCGCGCGTGGGCGTCGAAGCGTGCAGAGATCCAGAAGCACAGCCTGCTGAGGCTGACGTTGTCGTCGGTGCTTACTGCCCCACCCGACGCCGACCAAGGGCTGACCGATGACGCTTGGGCAGCCGTCTGGGACGAATCGCGCATCATGACCCGCGGGCACTGGCTGGCGGACATCGCGATCGCCGCGTGGCCGCGTCCCAGCGGGGGATCAAGCGAGTCGTTGGATGAAGTTTCGGATGTCCTCGCAACCGACGGCGCATCCAGAGGGCTTTCCGACGTCTCAATCGCGGACCTGGTCGCGGCCGACAAGCTGTCGGTCGGGGACGAGCTGGTCTGGACTCGTCCGCGGGCCGGCGAGGAGCACCGGTGCGTCGTCCTGGCTGATGGACAGCTTCACCACACCGGTGGACAGATCAGTGCTACTCCGTCCGGAGCCTGCGCCACGGTGACCGACGGGGGAAGTCACGACGGCTGGGAGTGTTGGAGGGTGCCCTCCCGAGGCAGCGTCCTCATCGACGAGCTACGGGATGAGCTACGCGAGGCGCGGGCCGAGGCGACGACCAATACGGAGTAACCCACCGGTGGGTCCCTCGACTGCAGACCAATAGCGAGAGGGCCCAATTGGACTTTCTGCGGACGACGGCGTCGAGACTTTGAGATTCTGTCGGCGGTCAGTCTGCAGTCTTCCGAATGCCGAGTCGCGTCAGCCGCAGCGAGCCGAGGGCGGATCGCTGCGGGTGCTCCGACTGGCCTCGCGCCGTCTAGAGCGCTCACGGCAGAGAAATGGCGCGTCCCTGGCGGACCTACCCATCGGAATGAGTCTTACCTGAAATCAGTGATTCTGGTCGCTGATCGTGATTCGCTGTTGGCAGTCCGCAGCGGGGGAGAAGAAGCATGTTCGGCTACACGGCGGAGCAGGTCAGAACGAGTGTCGGGTACCACCCCGAAGCTCAAGACGCGGCGGATCTAGCCGCCGTCGTTCCCGGTATGGACACACTCTTCCTCGGGCCGCCTCGCTTGGATCATCGCGAACTCTTCGGGGAGGTTCGCCACCTGGGCCAGCCCGAAGTCGAACTCCCCGAGGGGCTGTACTGGTTCTCGGGGCCCACCAAGACTCGGGGTCTGGTCGTCTCGCGTGGCGCGCCGGCTGGCACGAGCCAGCGCGTTGACGTCGAGGCCCTCCCGAACGACCACGCTCTGAGAGATGCGGAGGCGTGGCTCGACCACCTGTGGCCGATCGGGACGGATGTGCCCGCCCCGCGGTTCGCGATCAACGACGACGTCGTGGTCGTGAACACGGGCCGCGACCATCCCGTACGAGCCCGCCGGTTCGCTGCTGGCCGATGGATCTACGAACTCCGGGTGGACGGACGGCAGGTCACCTTCGGCGAGGACATGCTGACGGGGCTGCAATCCAGTGACACGGTCCGCGACTGGATCACGCAGTCTCCCGACACGGCACGTCGGCTCAGTGCGACGCTGACGCGCGAGAAACTCGCCGGCGCTTTCACCGACACACTCTTTTCATTCCGTGCGACGCGGACCATCTTCCGCGCGTACCAGTTTCGTCCGGTCATCCGCATGCTCGAGTCGGGCAAGTCCCGCATCCTCATCGCGGACGAGGTGGGTCTTGGTAAGACGATCGAGGCGGGCCTCGTGTGGACGGAGCTCGAGGCGCGCAAGTCTGCCGATCGGGTGCTCGTCGTCTGTCCGGCATCGCTCGTCGCGAAGTGGCGACGCGAGATGGAGGACCGCTTTGGGTTCCACCTGACCGAACTTTCAGGAGCAGCGGCCAGCGATTTCGAACAGCGGGCGCGCGAGAACCGCTTACCGCGCCGGTTCTCCTACATCGTCAGCCTCGAACGCTTTCGCATGTGGGAATCGATGGAGGAGCTGGCCGATCTGGCGGGGCCATTGAGCCTCGCCATCGTCGACGAGGCGCACAACATGAGGAACGCCAGTACGGCGTCCCACCAGGCTGGCGCGTTGCTGAGTGACTGGGCTGAGGCGCTCGTCCTGCTGACGGCAACCCCCATCAATCTGCGGAACGAGGACCTGTACAACCTGCTGGAACTGTTAGCTCCAGGAGACTTCGGAGACGCCGGGTCCTTGGAGCTGCAGTTGGAGCCCAACGTCGTCCTGAACCGCGTGGGTGGGCTCCTTGCGGCACCAGGTGTCGATGGTGCGACTCGTCTGCGAGCACTGGATGGGATGCGCTCCCTCTCTATGGGACGCCCTCTAGTCAGGCGAAGGGAGTTCGCCTCACTGCGCGAGATCGTGGAACGTGACGACCTGAGTGTGCGAGAGATTGTGCAGGCGCGGCGCTACCTCTCGGAGCTCAACGTCCTCTCCTCCGTCTTCACCCGCACTCGACGGGTGGAGGTGGACGAGAAGAAGGCACTGCGGCAAGCCATGGACACGCGAGTCGCGTGGGCCCCAGCAGAGTCACGGTTCTACGACGAGTACGTCACCTGGTGCCGCAACCGTGCTGCGGCGGCTGGCCAGCCGGCAGGGTTCGCGATGCAGATGCCTCTACGCCTGGCTTCCGCTTGTCTGCCTGCTGCGAGGGACGCGGTTCTGCGCTGGAGTGTCGAGGACGAGGTCGCGGATGAGGACTCGATCACCGGGCCCCTGGCAACGACGAAGCCCCCGATGCTCCGGCCGCACGCTGAGCTCCTGAAGGCGGCGGATGCGCTCGGTGAGGTCGACAGCAAGTTCGACGCCGTCGTTCCGGGGCTACTGGAGGTCATCAACTCGGGACGTCGAGCGTTGCTCTTCACCTTCTCTCGTCCGACGCTCGCTTACCTCGAAGCACGCCTCCGGGACCGCTGCCGGGTGGCAGTTCTCCACGGAGGCGTCGACCGCGACCGCAGAAACCAGGTCATGGCGGACTTCCGTGCTGGCCGGTACGACCTCGTGCTGGCCAACAAGGTGGCGAGTGAGGGCTTGGACTTTGAGTTCTGCTCGGTGATCGTGAACTACGACATGCCATGGAACCCCATGGAGGTCGAGCAGCGCATCGGGCGCATCGATCGAATCGGGCAGGCGGAGGAGAGGATTTCGATCCTCAACGTCTGGTGCCCTGCGGCTCTGGACGACCGCATCAAGCAGCGGCTCCTCTCTCGGATCGGCGTCTTCGAGGGCAGCATCGGGGCGCTGGAACCGATCGTGACGGATCATTTGAGAGCACTCCAGGATGTCGTCTTCGACTTCGATCTCAGCGACGAGCAGCGAGCGGCCAAGGCGGACCATGCGCTGGCCGCGATCGAGGAGCAGCGCAGCAGTCTCGAAGATCTCGCGACGGCTACACCGTTCCTGCTAGGGGCGTCGACCGACGATGTAGCCGGCTTGGAACGGAACCTCGTTGCTTCGGGCCGGTATGTCGGTTCTGCCGAACTCCAACGCGTACTCGAGGACTGGGCTTCTCTGTGTCAGGCACCCCCTCCTGTGGTTGCTGACGGGGGCGCGGGCCTACGCCTTCGGGGCAACCGCGACATGGCCGACCGACTCCACCGCCTCGTGATCGATGAACGGCTGAGTCGCGACGAGGCGAGCCCTTACGAACGCGCTCTTCGAAATCAGGAGGAACTGCACCTCGTGCTCGACCAGGAGACCGCGCGGACGAGCCAGACGATGGACCTGCTGTCGGCGCGGCATCCTCTCGTCCTGGCTGCTGCCAATGTGCCTGAGCATCGTCGTGCTCGCTTTGCAGTCGTTCGCGTGGCTGCCCGCGGGGAACTAGAACTGGGAACCTTCGTCGTGCAGCTGGCGGTCGCGCGGTGGGAGGCGCCGCGCGCTGGCCAGGAAATCTGGGGAACGGCCGTGCGGGCGGATGGTCGGCTCGTAGGCGACGAGTACGTGGATGTCCTCCTAGCTCGACTGGCCACTGGTGAGCTGCAGGAGGGGCAGCAACCGGTCCCAACGTCGCTCATGAGATGCGTCGACTTCCTCCAAGAGCTGATGGACGATCGAATGCTCCGCGAGAACGAGCGGCGGCGAAGCGAGATCTCTGCGCTCATCGAGTCTCGACGAGTCCTTCTCGAGGACCAGCACGAGCGGGCGCGGGCCTCGATCCGGGCGCGTCGACGGACAGCTCTCGAGCGCGGCAAGAGTCGAGGCGTGAAGCTCTTCGACAGCCAGTTGGCTCGCCGCGAGGAGGCTCACCGCCAGACGTTGAGCGATCTCGACAAGACGGGTGCGCCGGACGTGACGGTGTCTCCGCTGGCTGTCTGTGTTCTCGAGGTGAGCGAGTGAGCCCTCAGGACCCAGCGGTCCTCGCTGACGAGCGGGCGCGGAACAAGCGGTATGTGCAGACCTTGACCGACAAGGCCAGAAGAGCGGTTCGGTCGGCTAAGCCGCGGGTCTCTGAACCCGCCAGAGGAAGGAAGGGGATGCCGCAGCTCGAACGCCCGATTCCTCAACCATTCGTCGGACGGATCGGACTGACTGCACCAGACGCACTCCTGAAGACGGACGACGTCTACATCGGGCAGTGGTACGCCCGGGAACGCGACTTCGTGGTGATCAGCTGGGCCGCGCCCGCTGCGGACGCCTTCTACGGCCACGGCCCCGGTGCGGATCTACTCGGCGACGTACAGATCACGCGGGCTTTCACGCCGCGCGGGGACGACATTGTGGGGTACGACGACGAGCGCCGAGACTCGGGAACTGGTGCGACGGCTTTCGATCGGAAGACAGCGTTGGTGGTGCCACGGCCGCCGACGCGCCGCCCGTCTCCGGATGTTCCCGTTGCCCACGGGCACCCGGAAAGTCCTCCACATCAGAAGCCGGTAGGCACTGAGCCGGCTCGGCGAGCGGTCCCAGCCCGAGGGCCGGTCCGCGAGGTTCCACGGACGATCAGTCCTCTAGTCGCTGACGCTACAACCTTGCGCCACAAGGAGGCCCTGCTCAGAGCTCTGACCTCTCCTCGGCGGGCGGAGCTCCACCAGGTGTTGGCGACGCTTCAGCCTCGCCAGCACGCTCTGGTCAAGTGGGATGCGACAGCACCGCTCGTGATACAGGGGCACCCCGGCGCTGGGAAGACCATCGTTGCGGTCCACCGCGCCGCCTACCTGGTACACCCAGCTCGGGAGGGCGCCCCGGTCGCGGGCAAGGTGCTCCTGCTCGGTCCTACCAACAACTACGTGAAGCACACGACGCGAGCGGTTCGTGACCTCGTGCCGGATGGCAGGGTCATCGTGCGCAGTCTCGACGAGCTCTTCCGCAAGATCCTTCCGGACTTGGGCGATCAGCACGGTGAGGCGGACGACGAGACCTACCAGGACTTCGATCGAGAACTCTGCACCTTGGTCGATTCGGCAGTGGACATGCTGCGTCGGCGAGGTCGACTTCGCGAGACGGAGTCGAGGTCGGAGGCCGCGCGCGTTATCTATCAGGAGCTGAAAGCCAAGGCGGGCTTCGCGCCGCCGGACTGGATCGCCTATCTGCGCGCGCTACCGGACTGGAGCACGGCTCTGCGCAGTCAACGACTGTCGCCACTGGTGGCCTACTGCGCGCTTGCCTCTGGATTGCACCGCTTCGAGTCGCCAGGGCACGTCGTCGTTGACGAGGCCCAGGATGTGCGTCCGATCGAATGGCGCATCCTGTGCCTACTGGTGCGTCCGGACGCCGGCTGGACGCTCGTCGGCGACATGAACCAGCGTCGCTCGGATCACAGCAGCATGTCCTGGCAGCAGAGTCTGGACTTCCTCGATCTGCCCGCGGACACGCACATCGAGGACTACCGGAGCGTTTTCCGATCGACGACGGCGATCCACAAGTTCGCTGGCCAGCTCTTGCCGAGACACGAGCGGCATGGGGTGGCGGTGCAAGACGAAGGACGCCGTCCCATCACCTGGAAGGTAGGTCCGGACGAGATGCCCACCGCGCTGGTCACGGCAGGGGCCAAGCTCGCACGCGAACACCGGGGCGGCACGGTAGCGGTCATCGGCGTGATGCCCGATCCGCTGCGCGAGGCATTCGTGAGACACGGATGGAAGGCACGCGCGTCAGGCAGCGATGAGTACTCCGATGGGGAGTTCACAGTGCGGGTGCTTTCAGCGAATGACGCTCGCGGTTTGGAGTTCGACGGTGTCGTCGTAGCCGAGCCGGCCGAGTTTCCCAAGAACCTGGGGAGGCACGGGCTTCTGTACACGAGCCTGACGAGAGCCAATCGGTCGCTTGCGGTGGTGCACTCGAAGGGACTCCCTGATGAGCTCCGTCGTGCTCCCGCGGATCGACTCGACTGAGCTCTCGACGCCGTCGAGCAGGCGGCCCTCGAACAGGGAGGTGGCTGAGGCGTCATTCAATGGCACCGGATGGCATGCATGATTGGTGGAGCGTTTCCGTCGGAGTTGAGGCTCAACCCTCCATTCGCATGGAGCCTTCAACGTCGGCTTGCTTTCATGCCACCTTTGCAGCGTGGAAAACGTCGGCCGGCAGGGCGTGATCGAGTTGCCAGAGGATCCGCATGGGGCGCTCGCCGGTGTGGGACACGTAGGACATCGGCCCGGCGTATAGGTAGGGCGGCGTGCCGAGTGTCCCGTCCGCCGTCTTGGACTCGCGAACGAACAGGTGCACCGACGTGCCCATCTCCCGGTGGTTGATGTAGCGCTGCCCAGTCTGTGACCGCTCGGCCGTCGCGTTCTGCGACTCCCACTGGAACAGCGTCGGCGTGATGGCGTGGTCGGCGTACATCGTGGTGGGGGAGAAGTGCGCCTCCGTCTTCTGCAGGGTCACGAAGAAGACGTCCGCCTTGTCGCCCGGCATCCAGCGCACACCGGAGCCCCACGTGCCGTTGAGGTCCTCGAGTCCGAAGGCCGCCAGCGCCTCGTCGCGGCTGTAGCGGGCATGGATGTGCAGCGGACGGTCGCCGGCCTCGCTCAGCGGGCGAGCCACCCGGTGGATCCGCTCGTGCAGGACGTCGCTCAGCTCGACGAGCTCTTGAGCGCGGCCCCGATTAGCCAGGAGTCGAGCGAGCGACTCCTCGACGCTGCTGAACGGCGTGCGAGAGCCGAACAGCGAGAAGTGCAGCATCGCGGCCAGCCGCCGGAGTCGAGCGCTGGTCTGCGCTGCGGTGTCAGGCCGCGCGGCTGACTGGAAGAACCGCAGCCGCTCGAGGTCGTCGACATGCAGCATCCGGCCGAGCGCGGCACCTAGGGCTGCGTCGTCCGGCCCCGGCGCGTCGTCGACCCAGCCGGCGGCACGCTGCAGGTCCAGCCAGCTGCGGCCGTTGCCGCGGTAGAGGTCCTCGAGTTCGACGCCGGTCTCCGCGAGGAAGCCGGCCAGCGACGGCGACTGTTCGCGCTTGGCCTCGCTGACCAGCCCCTTCCACGACACGCTCAGCGACTGCTTGATGTTGTCGAGGACGATCCGCTGTGCCACGCGGTCGAGCTGGATGTGGCACCCGGCCGGCAGGGTCGGGAAGCCCTGCTCGACGTCGCGCTGCAGACCTCGTCGCGAGCTGCCGGTCAGCGCGCGGAAGCGCAGGTCGAAACGGAACTCCTTGTGCTGTGCGCCGATGAAGTCGAGGACCGTCAGGCAGGCCTTGTCCTCGGCAAGGCGCAGGCCGCGACCCAGCTGCTGGAGGAACACGGTCGCGCTCTCCGTTGGCCGGAGGAACAGCACCGTGTCGACGGTCGGGATGTCGAGGCCCTCGTTGAACAGGTCGACGGCGAACAGGACGTTGACCGTCCGGTCGCGCAGCGCGGCCAGTGCTGCGGCCGGCTCCTCGCGAGTCGACGTCGACGTCACTGCGCGGCTCGGGATGCCGGCCTTGCTGAATTGGTCGGCCATGTACTGCGCGTGCTGGACGCTCACGCAGAAGCCGAGTGCCCGCATCCGGCCGGGGTCCTCGACCTTGTCCTTCACCGCCTGCAAGACGAGCCGGACGCGGTGGTCGTCGCCGGTGTAGACGTTGGTCAGTTCGGCGGTGTCGTATCCGCGGCCGCGCTGCCACCGCAGCTGGTTCAGCGCCACGTCGTCGTGGATGCCGAAGTACTGGAACGGCGCGAGCAGGCCCTGGTCGAGCGCCTCCCACAGCCGCAGCTCGACGGCGGTGCGTCCGTCGAACCAGGTGCGCACGTCGGCGCCGTCAGCCCGCTCCGGCGTCGCCGTCAGACCGAGCAGGACGGTCGGCTTCAGGTGCTCGAGCAGTCGCCGGTACGTGGCGGCCTCGGCGTGGTGGAACTCGTCGACGATGACGACGTCGAAGTGCGTGGGGTCGAGGTCGTCGAGGTCGAGCTGGTTGAGCGACTGGACCGAACCGAACACGTGTCGCCACTCGCGGGGCCGCTGACCGCCGACGAACAGCTCGCCGAAGTCGCCCTGACGCAGCACGTGCCGGAACGTCGACAGGCTCTGGGTCAGCAGCTCCTCGCGGTGGGCGACGAACAGAAGCCGGTCGACCATGCCGCTCTCGCGCAGGCGTCGGTAGTCCAGCGCAGAGACCACCGTCTTGCCGGTGCCGGTCGCCATCACGACGAGGTTGCGCCACCGGTTGTGAACGGTCCGCTCGGCGTCGAGCGCCTCGAGGATCTCCCGCTGGTAGCCGAAGGGACGGACATCGAGCGTAGTGATCTCGATGGGGAGGTCGGACGGACCGCCGCGCTCCGCAGCCAATGCCGCGGAGGCGGTCGCCGTCGCGGTGCGGCTCGTAGGTCTCGAACGACGGGTCGAGCCAGTAGCTGTCGAAGGTCTCGGCGAACGTGGTGAGCAGGTGCGCTTGCTCGACGTTGGACAGCCGCACGTTCCACTCGAGGCCGTCGGTCAAAGCGGTGCGGGAGAGGTTCGACGAGCCGACGTACGCCGTCGACAGGCCGGTGGCACGGCGGAACAGCCATGCCTTGGCGTGCAGTCGGGTCGTCCGGGTTTCGTAGGAGACCTTGACCTCGGCGCCGAGCTCGACCAGGCGGTTCAGCGCGCGCTGGTCGGTGGCGCCCATGTAGGTGGTGGTGATGACGCGCAGCCGGCCGCCGCGCTCGCGCAGCTCGCCGAGCTGCTTCTCGATGACCCGCAGGCCCTGCCACTTGATGAAGGCGCACAGCAGGTCCACCCGGTCAGCGGAGGCCATCTCGCGGCTCACCTCGTAGCCGATGCGCGGCTGACCGCGGCCGTTGACGAGCAGCGCGCTCGTGGACAGCGGCACGGCCGGCCGCTCGGGGAACGTTGCCGGGCCGGGCGTGGGGGAGGGTGGGGCAACGGCGAGCAGTGTGCGCGGCGGCTCGACGACGGCGTCTTCGGGAGCGGCGGCCTCAGGAGCCAGCGCGGTGATCGCCTTGACTATGTCGTTGGCGAGCTGCACCTGGCGGCCGACCGCCGCCCGGTCGCTGCCACCAGCACTGCGTAGAGCGCGGGACGCCAGTTCGGCGATGTGGCGAGTCAGCGTCTCGTGCGCGTTGACGGGGTCTAGTTCGCCGAAAGAGACAAGGTCGGAGTCCGCGCCAGCGAGTCGGCTGGTCAGTGCCTCAGTCAGCAGGTGTTCGTAGACGCCCGGCGTCAGGTCTGCCACGGACGGACCGTAACCGGAACGCCACTTCAAGCTAGTGGTGCCACTCGGGAAGAAGCACGCACAGCAGTCGGATGACCGCGGCCACCCCAAGTGCTGCAGGCAAGCCGCGGTGGGGCTCCGCCGGTTGCTGTCGCCGGTATGCGACGACTTCGCGGAACGGGTCCTCGGCACCGATGTGTCGCACTACTTCGCCACGGGTGCGCAGAACTCGATGCACTTTCTGGACTGGTGAGGTGGATCGGGCCCTCTCGAACTGATGAGGATGCCGTCTGTCGGCTTGATGCGCCGGGTCGCTCGTCGATGTCCTCGGCAGGCGAAGACTCATGACAGGGGAGTGGTGTGGTCACCGAGGCGCGGACGAGCGAGGGCTTCGGCTTCCTGGGGCGGCTGAAGAGCGTCGCTGTCACAGCAGGGGAGCGGGTCGCGGACACAGAGGCGGGCAAGAAGCTCGCACCCGTCTTCGAGCAGGGGAAGAAGGTCACGTCTGAGGGGCTCAAGGTCGCCGCCCATGTCGGCGAACAGGCACACGAAATCGCCACGCAGGCCAAGCTGTGGGCGGAGCAGCGCGCTCTCGTCGAGCAGATGCTCGAGGTGCTCACGCTGCAGCAGGGGCTCATCGAGGACCTCCGCGCGCGCGTCGCCGTCCTCGAGGGCGCCGAGTGACCCCGCTGGCCGAGCGGGTGGAGGCGCTGAAGAAGCGACTGGAGCGCCTGGGGGCGACGGCGCTTCCCAGGGACGTCGTCAGTCGCAGGGTGGCTGACCTGCGAAGGGTCCCGCCGGAGACGTGGGCAACGGCCGGACTGGCGGTCGACGGCTACCTCGCCGCAGCTGAGGACGAGTGGCCACCGGAGGTCATCGAGGCGCTGGAGCGGCTTGGGTGGGCTGGAAACTGGAACCCCCGGGCGTTGGGCTTCCTCCTCGCTCCCGTGGACAGCGCCTCGGCTGGCGGCTTCGTGAACGGCGTCAAGGGGACGTTGTTCGAGGACGTCGTGGAGCACAGGGCCGAGGCTGGCCTGCTGGACCTCCCGGAGGGAGCTGACGGCCTCGAGCTCGCTGAGAAGCTCAACCAGCCGGGATGGGACGCCGAACTGCTCCAGGACGACGAGGTCGTCGGCGTCGTGCAGATGAAGGCCACCGGATCCGTCGACTACCTGGCGGAGCACTTCGACAGATATCCCGACATCGAGCACGTCATCGCGACCAGCGAGGTTGCGGAGGCGGCGGCTGCGCGAGGGATGGACGTCATCGACGCCGGGGTCCAAAACGCCGACTTGACCGCGACGCTGCAGCAGGCGGCCGGGTCCCTAGACGCAGGAAGCCTCGTACGCGAGTGGATCCCGGTCACCGGCCTCAGCATCGCGGCTCTCCGCGCCCTCAAGGCCCACCGTGGCGGCGCCTCCGTCGAGGAGGTGAAGTCCATCCTCGCTGAGGAGGGCGTCACGCTCGTGGCTGCACACGCCGCCGGACTGGTCGTCGAGACGGCCACTGGGGTCGTGATCCTCCGCCCGGTGACGAGTGTGGGTGTCCGCCTGGCTCGTCGCCGCTACCTCATCCAAAATGAGGCGCGAGAGGACCTCGCTCGCCAACGCTCGCTGGGCGAGGCGCTCGCCGAGCGGGCTCGTGCCTGCTAATTGGCGTCATTGCCAGACGTGCCGCTTGGGTTCCTCCCGTCTTCGTCGTCCAAGGCGCTGAAGTCCTCATGAGGCGGGTCGGCCGTACGAGAGCCACGCTCCTCTTCCTGCGTGACAGGCCCTGCTTCGTCCTTGCCCTCCATCCACGCCACCACGTCATAGACCCGGAGCAGCGACACGGACGCCGACACTTCCACCTCCTGGCGCAGGCCGATCAGTCGGTCCTGTAGGCCGTGTTCCCGGAGTTCGAGCCGCAGTGGCTCCCACTGGCGCTTGTAGCAGTCGGTGACACGGGCAACGACCGAGTCGTAGATCGGGACGAGTCGTGGGCGCTTCCGTGCGCACAACTTGCTCGCGATGGTCGGCCCGACGCCGGGAAGGCGGCGCAGGGCTGAGTACAGGCGCCAGGCCGACCACTGCTCGTTAATGGCGCTGTCGACCTCAGCGAGGTCGTGGTCCGGTCCGATGTCCCTCAGGAGGGACTCGAAGCGATTCGCCGGATCCAGGAGCAACTCACGAGCAGCCATCGACGGGACGTAGACCGACAGGAAGCTCACTGCCACGAGGTCATCGGCTGTGAATCGGTATGGGTCCGTCGTCTCCCAGTCGTCGAAATAGGAGCCGGTGTATCGCTGGCTGCCGCACAGGCTGTAGTAGGTCCGCAGGTAGCTGACCGCTGTGTGCGTGTTGTTTGGATCCCTCAAAGCCTTCGGCAGGCGGTATGGCACAGCGGTTCCTCATTCGTGTGGGCGAGATTCGTGTGGATGCGGTGTCGGCGTCGCTGTCGTGGTTGAACGCCCCAGCCCTCACTCCCGCGTCTCGTGGAGCGCAGCGATCAACCAACGCCTGACTGCCGTGCCCAGACGAGCGGTCACGCGAGCAGTGGGTCGAGTGGACCGACGTGGGTCCGCGTCATCCGCCAGTGCTGAGAACCAGGCCGTCGTCCTCCCGAGCCAGCCGGCCCGTCGCCAGCTCGTGGGCAAGCGCTACCTCCAGCACACCGACCTGCGCAGGGGTGCGCCGGCGGTAACCGAAGACCTCCAAGGTCTGGGCGAACAGTTCGTCCTCGGACATGCCTGCAGCGGCACGGCACAACGCCACCATCGCGTTGCCGATTTCCTCGGGAGCGACGTGTTCCAGCGGCCGGTCACTGCTCGAGGCCTGTCGACGGAAGCCCGGCCAGGTCGACGCCTGGCCGGCCTCCGGCCACACGAAGTCACCGACCCGCAGTGAGGCGGGGATGAGCCTGGCGATGGCGTCCTTCCGCGCCTGAGCCACACGCCCGAGACCGAACGCCGCCGCGGTCAGCCGCGTGAGCCGGTCCAGGTGGATCGGCCCCTCGGCGCGTGCTCCCGCCAGCAGCGTCGTCCGCACGACCTCTGCCGCCCGAGGGACGGCCAACTGGTCCAGCACGCTGCGGTCCCCGACCCGACCCGGCTCCCAAGGGACGAACGCCGTCTCGCCGTCGAGCGTCGCGACCTGTTCGCCCATCTTCTTCGGAGCGGACGGGACGGGTCGAACCGAGGCAGACTCCGCCGCCTTCGGCACGGAGTCCGACGGGGAAGGCGGTCCCGACGGGCGCTGAGACGCCTCGGGCGCCGGCTCCGGACGGGTGTCAACCGCGGCCACCAGTCGGTCCAGCACAGCGTCACGGTCGCTCAGCCACGACGGCAGCCACACCCGCTCGACCGCGGGCCAGTTGAGCATGCCCTTGAGGACATCGACCGGGAGCCCGTCCCGGTCCCCGACCGTGCCGCGGCCGGCCCACGCCGGCCCGTCCAGCAGCACGGCGACCACCGGCTGCTCGGGGGCGGCGGGGCTGGCGAGCGCCAGGTCGACCTTGAAGTCGGACAACCCGACGTCGCTCCGGACCACCAGGCCCCGTTCCTGCAGCGCTGCCGCGATCTCGTCCCGGTGACGGTCGGGCACCGACGACGCTCGACCGTTCTGAGGGAGCGCGTCGGTGCCCTGCGCCGCCAGGTCCAGGTAGGCGCGCAGGTGCTTGATCCCGACGGACGACGTCTCCTCCGCCCTGAGCTGCGCGGGGTCGAAGCTCGAGAACACGACCACCTGGCGCCGCGCACGGGTGACCGCGACGTTGAGCCGGCGCTCACCGCCGGCGCGGTTCAGCGGCCCGAAGTTCAGCGGCAGGACGCCCCGCTCGTTCACGCCGAATCCCGTCGAGAACAGGATGACGTCGCGCTCGTCACCCTGGACGTTCTCCAGGTTCTTGACGAACAGGCCCTCGCCGTCCGTGCGCTCGAGCGCCTCGGTGAGCCGTTCGTCGCCCGTGTCACGCAGCAGCGCCTCGATGTGGGCCCGTTGCTGCTGGTTGAAGGTGACCACCCCGAGGGACGGGACCTCGGCGGGCGAAGCGGCGAACCGACGGCGAATCTCCGCCACCACCGCCTCGGCCTCGACCGGGTTGGTGCGCAGCAGCTTGCCGCGACCGGACCGGTGGAACTGGCCGTCCACGCGCATGAGTGCGACACCTCGACCGTCCGGCCCCGCGGACGCCCGCCCGTGCACCGGTGCGGGGAAGGACGACAGCCGGTTCTCGTAGTACTGACGGTTGCTGAACGCGATGAGCGACTCGTCCTGGCTCCGGTAGTGCCAGGAGAGCCACTGTCGCGGCACACGTGCCTGGACGCACTCGCTGAGGATGCTCTCCTCGTCCTCGACGACGGGTTCCAGCCCGTCCTCGGTGACGTCGTCGTCAGCGCTCCCCGACCCCGCCTCGGCGAAGGTCGTCGGCGGCATCTGCTTGCTGTCGCCCACGACGACCGCAGTCTTGGCGCGGCCGAGCGCACCGATCGCGTCCGCGACCCGGATCTGCGACGCCTCGTCGAACACGACTACGTCGAACAGGCCCGCGAAGGCCGGGAAGAAGCGCGACACGGAGTCGGGGCTGACGAGCACGCACGGCATCACAGCGGTGATCAGGTCGCCATAGGTGGTCAACAGGGCACGCACGCCCAGACCGCGCCGTTGCTTGGCGAGTTCCCGCTGCAGCGCACCGACCCGCCCCAGGCTGTTGGTCGCGTCGAACGGACGGCTGTCGAGCACCTCTGCGGGCACTGCCGACCGGAGGTGCTCGCGCACCGCACGGGACGCGGCGGTGAACCGGCGGATGGCACGCTGGTGCGTCGCCGGGTCGAAGGTGTCGAGCCCCGTGGCCAGACGGCGCTCCTCCACCGAGGTCTCGGCCAACCCCCGGTCGAAGGCGCGCACGGCGTCGTCCGCCGGAAGCGTGCCCGCCACGAGCACGTCACGGGCCTCGGTCAGGCCGGCCGAGCGCAACGGCTCCACGGCCGCGAGGAAGTCGACCCAGCGCTGCAGTGACGGGAGGCCGGGCTGTTCCACGGCACGCTCCCGCTGAGTGACCGCCCATCGGGTGAGCAGGCCCTCATCGCCGGCCCACGATCCCAGGCGCTCATCCCCGGCGTGACAGGCGGCGAGCAGCCCGGAGAACGCGTCCCGGGCCCGGCCGATCGCAGCGGCGGCCGCGGGGTCGACGACCGGACCGGAGGCCAGCAGCGCCCTCAGCGCACCGGGGAAGCCCTCCTCGGACTCCACCGCCGCGCCGGCACGGCGCAGCCACTCCACCTGACGGTCGAGCACACGTCGGCCGGCGTCGGTGAGCGGGTTCCACGCCGGCGGCACCGCGAGCCCGGGGACCACACCGGCACGCTCCGCCAGCCCTCGGACGGCGCTCTGCACTTGCAGGAGAGCGGCGGCCAGCGCGGGAACCGCCTTCGGTTCCACGACGGCATCCGGCCGGAGCGCGGGGGCCAACTGGTCACGGACGGCGATGAGCCGCTTCTTGCGACCGAACCAGCTCGACGCCGCGGCTGCGGTGGCCGCGGCGTGGATGTCGGCCAGGTGGAGGTCCAGGGCAGCGGGGGTGGCCACATCGAGGCCGGGATGCGCCGCAGCCACGAAGGCGGCGACCTCTCCTGCGACGGCGCCTGTTGCCTGGTCCCACCGCGAGGAGCGCGTTTCGTCCAGGACGTCGAGACCGACCGCGGGTCCGCCCAGCAGTTGGGCGAGGGCGTCCAGGTCACGCGAGGTCCGGACGGCCCGCAGCGTGGTGGCCAGTGGGCCGTGCGAGGGCAGGCCTGCGACAGCGTCGTCCACGACCCGGGCGGCCTGCTGCACTGCGGAGACGTCGACTGCACTGGTGTCGACGAACGCCCAGGGGTGTCCTGGCCGAGGCCGGGTCTGGTCCGCGACGTCCGGCAGGCCGGCGAGCAGCTCTCGCAGCGCCGAGGTGGCGTCGACCGTGGTGGAGGCCACGAAGGAGGTCGGCACCGGCAGGGCCGGGATCTCGGTTCCTGCCGTCAGGAGTGCGGTTCGTGCCGTGTACAGCGACAGGCCGCCGCCGTTCTCCTCGTGCAACCGCTGCGCGTAGCGGCCGAGGCTGCGCCGCGATGACCGCAGGTCCTCGCGGTCCGTGGACAGTCCCTGGGTGTCGACGTCGACCGCATGGTCGAGTGCCTGGCGGATCTGGGCCCGGACGACAGCTGGCTTGCTGCCCTTGTCGTGCAGGTCCAAGGCGAACGGGCCCATGCCGACCGCTTCGAGCCGCCGAGCGACGACGTCGAGCGCAGCGCGCTTCTCCGCGACGAACAGGACGCGCTTGCCATCGGCGACCGCACGGGTGAGGAGGTTCGTGATGGTCTGCGACTTGCCGGTACCGGGCGGCCCCTCGAGGACGAAGGTCCGCCCGGCCGCGGCCTCGGCGACAGCCCGCAGCTGCGACGCGTCACCGGGCACAGGGCAGCGCGCGCCCAGGTCGTCGAGGTCGACGTTCTCGGCGCCGGTGGTCACCGGGTCGACGTAGGGCTCGGTGGGTGCGTGCACCAGGTGGGCGACCAGCGAGTTGCTCGTGAAGTCCGCCCAGTGCTCGTCGAGGTCCTTCCAGAGGCGGAACTTGGCGAACTGCAGGATGGCGAGGTCCCCCGTCGGCTCCACCCGGTAGGGGAGACCGCGCTCGGCCAGTGCCACGCGCATGGACTCGAACGCGCCGTCCAGGTCGATGCCCGCGCCGTCTTCCGCCGGCTCGGCCAACCCCGGCACAGACAGGCCGTGAACCTGGCGTAGCTTCTCCAGCAGGCAGTAATTCGGGGTGCTCGTGCCGGACTCGTCGAGCGTCAGGCGGTAGGCGCTGTTGCGCGCCGTCGGGCTGAGGTTTACGGGCACGAGCACCAGCGGCGAGCGCAGCGGCCGGCCGTCCAGTTCCCACACCAGGCTGCCCAGAGCCAGGTAGAGGTTGTTGGCGCCGGTCTCCTCGACCACGGTCTTGGCTTTGTAGGCGAGGTTGCGGAACCGGGTCAGGTATGCGGCCTCGGTCACGTCGGCGAACACGGCCCGGCGCTGGTGCAGGATCTCGGCGAGCTGGTCCTGGGGGAGTTCGCGGGCCGACCGCAGCCCCCGCGCCCGCTGCACCTCGGCGATCTGGTCGGAGGGCAGCATCGTGATCGCGGTGCCCTCGTTGACCATGTCCTCGAGAGCGGCCAGCGAGTCGTCCGGAACGGTCAGGGCCAGTCCGGATCGTTCCGTGTAGTTGATCAGACGGTTCCGCAGGCTCAGGTCGAGCAGAGCGTTCTTCCACTGCTGGACGCGCGCCGGCACCTCCACCCGGCCGGTGGCCGCGGTTCCGGCCGGCTTCGCCGGCACGGGCCGGGCCGGTGTGCTGTGCACGGCCGGCCGGTACTCCACCACCTGGACCGTGCCGTCGGCGTCCCTGGTCCGGGCGGGCAGCGGAACGATGCGGTCCTGCCGGGCCCGGTGGACGTCGACGACACCCAGGACACGGTCCAGGTCTCCGGTCAGCCAACGAGCGTAGGCAGGGCGATGGAGGTCTGGAAGTGCCGCGCCGTTGCCGCGCTCGGTCAACAGCGTGGTCTCGATAAGGCGGACGAGGCCGAGGTCGATGAGGTTCACCAGCGGTGGGATGTCGGTGGTGGCCGCGCTGTCGACCGGTCGTTCCTCCCGCCAGTAGCCCAGGAAGGCATGGCCCTCGGCGATCCAGAGCATCGGCCGGATGCCGGCCTGCTCGAGTGCCGCGGCCAGGACGACGACCGTGTCCAGACACGTGCCGATGCGCCCGTCGAGGACATCGCCGGGCGTACGCACCTTCTGCCCGATGTCGGCCCAGCTCGCCGGCGGCTCGCTGTAGCGGATGCCCCGCCGGTACATGGCCTCGGTCAGTGCCGCCACGATTTGGTCGACCCGCTCGGGACCCGATTGGTAGCCCTGGACAGAGGGGCTGCCGGTGCGCTCCTGGAGCAGGTCCGCGGCCTCGTCGACCAGCGTCGTGATCGACGGGTGGTTGGGCAGCACGTGCGCCGCGAGCATCTCCAGGGCCAGCGACGGCGGCGTGGCCAGCCACTGCTGGGCGGCCAGCAGATGGACGGGAACCGCCTGCCGCGCGAGCGGGTGGTCCCCTTGCACCACCTCCACCTCGATGGTCCCCGGCCGCTGCTCCTCGATCTGCAGCATCGCTGAGGGGTCGAGGCGGAGTGGCACGTCGGTCAGCACGGTGGTGGCCGACTCGCCGAGGTCCGCATGGAGCTGCACGGGACTGCCGATCGCCCCCTCGGCATCGCGCACCGAGAGGCGGATGGTCGCCCCGGACACGGGAGCTCCGGCGTTGCGGACCGCGACCCGGGACACCACGGGCACCTGGTTGTGTGCCAGGGCGTAGCTGAGGACCCTCGTGGCGGTGACGTCGACGGACACCGGTGATGCACTCGCTCCGCTCGAGCTGGGGACGGCCTGCTGCGGGAGAGCGTCCGCGGTGTCACTCATGGCGATTTCCTACCTGCTGTCTGTGACGGATGTTGGAGCGGCGCGAGTGCCTGATGCGGGTGGGACGCAAGCGGACGTCGAGGTTCCGCAAGCCGATCCGCGAATCTCGGCGTCCTCGCTGTACGAGAGGAAGAGCTCATCCGCGGCCAGCGCTGGGAGTGCAGCGGTGAGGTGCACAGGCCCCGACGTCCGCGGTCAGGTCCGTTACGCGACGCCTTCTCCATAGCGGGCGACGTACTCGTCCGAGGTGACCCTCGGGTCGCAGAAGACGGCCGGGTCCAGGTGCTGGAACCGGTCTGGCCGGCGCAGCAGCCGCGTCCAGACCTCGTCGACGGTCGCGCCCGCCTGGCGGTGGCTGTCCCGGGTGAGGCTGGCCTGGTAGGCGCTGTTGGCCGGCGGCAGGACGTGCACGACCCGTACCGCCGAGGCGCCCAGCTCTCCTCGCGCCTCCAGCTCATGCGCGAGGAGCTGCTGGCGCATCAGCTGGTAGAAGGGCTCTGCCAGCATGTCCTCGAACGGGACGACGTCGGTGCGCAGCGGACCGTCGTCCGCCGCCCACAGGTGCTGGTAGCGCTGCCGCCGCATGGCGTCCTTCACCGGGTCGGCCGGGCGACCGCGCCGGTACTCCTCGGTGTACTTCCACTCGACGAGCGCCAGCTCGGTCTCGCCTTCGGACGTCTGGTACAGGAAGGCCGCGTCGACACTGGTGTTCTGCGCACCGCGGGTGCGGCTGCCGCCCCGCGCCTCGCCCAGGACGTCGGCCGGGCCGATGAACTCGAACGTCAGGTGACGTCCCGGCTCGATGGGCAGCACCTCGGCGACGTTGAGGACCGCGCCGAACGCCTTCTGCAGCCGAGCGGGGTCACGGACCATGCGGGCGAGCGCGTTGACGCACTGCACCTGCGAGGACAGCAGGTGGTTGCCGGGCCCGGCGCCGTGGCCCCGGTGCCAGGGGATACCCAGCTCGGCGAAGAGGGACAGCGCCTCCTCGCGGACGTCGGGGAGCAGGTTGGCCGTGGCGTGCTCGACCGGCAGGCAGAAGTTCAGCGGAACGGACGACGGGCCGCCCCAGTACGGCGCCGGGCGACGAGCGTCATCCGGCAGCGCGGCGGTCCGCTCCTTCCAGCGGACGGCGGTGGCACGGCAGGCGGTGCGGAAGGCGTCGTCACCCGTCCTGGCGGGCTCCGTCCACTCGGCGAGCACGGTCCGCTCGACGGGGGACACCACGGACGGGCTGACGTCCGGGCCGAACCAGTCGGTCACGGCCTGCACCGACCAGGCGACGTCGTCGGCGAGGGCGGCCAGCAGGGCGGCGCTGTACCGGGACAGGGCGACCTGGCCGTCCGCGTCGGCACCGACGACCAGGTCGAGGACCAGGCGGGCCGCCGACGAGGCGCCGAGCCTCTCGGTGAGCACGTCCCGGTAGGCGTGCGCCCAGGTCAGGTAGTCGAGGCCCTGCAGCACGAGGAGGGCGTCGTTGTTGGTGACCAGCTTGGTCTCGACGACGCGCAGGTCGCCGTGGCCGTCGAGCCCCAGGAGGTCGACGTAGCCGCGGCTCCACCGTGCGGGCGTGTCCCGGGGACGCCAGGCCGGCACCTCGCGAAGCGCCGGCTGCTCGATGCCGACGAGGTCGGGACGGCGTCGCAGGACGGCCTGCAGCCAGTGCTCGTCGAGACGGTGCAGGGAGCCCTCGCCCGGCTGGAGACGCCGGGCGATCCCCGCCTCCACCGCGCTGCGCACCTCGGCGAGCTGCTCGTCGGTGAGCCGGGTTCCGTGGTCGAGTGCGAGTGCCACGGGTGCGCGGTCGTCGGTGCTGCCGTGGATGCCGGCTAGGACGCGGACGCCACCCCGGCGGCCGCGGACGGACAGCACCCGCTGCCCCATGTAGTGCCAGGAGCGCTCGTTCTGCCGGTGTGCGGGGTCCAGGCGAGGGTCACGGGTCGCCCAGTTGACGAGGAGGCCGACCGCGCCGGCACGGGCGCCAAGGTGCAGGGCGGTCGACGCGACTCTGAAGTCCGCGCGGACGTCGCCGTCCTCCAGACGCGCACCGAGTGCAGCGACGGCAGCCGTCCGGTCGAGAACGGGTGCCGGCCGGGCGGTGACCCCGTCGTGCAGCCACAGTTCGGGACGGCGCGCGTCGCCGAACCAGGGGATGCGCTGTGTGGTGGCCGTGGAGTGGTCATGGGGGAGGGCCAGGACGAGCCGGCGGTCACCGGCCCAGGTCATGCCGTACGCCAGCGCCAGCTGGACGGCGTCGCCCTCCTGTGGTCCGGCGACGACGAGGAAGCGGGTCGCGTTGGCGAAGTAGGCGAACCGGTCGGACCGGCCGTCGGGTGAGCGCTCCGGGACGCCGATCGCTGCCGCGATGGTGGGCGCGACCTCCTGGTTGAAGGAGGTGCGTTCGAGGTCGCCACGCGTCACGGTCGGTTCCTCACAAGGTGCGGTCTGGGCCCGACGAACTGCCGGAATGTAGGTGGTCCGGCCCTGCGCCGTCGTCCTCCAATGGGGTGTCCGGGGCGCGGCTGCGCAGCTGGACGGATGGGACGCGCGGGTGCTCACGAGGTGCCCGGGTGCTGACGTCTGGACTCGGTGCACCACCTGCTCGACCGGCGCTGTGCGGACCTCTTCGCCGCCTGGGCGGACGAGGAATGCGCCGTCGCCGCGCAGTTAGCCAGTGCTGCTGAGCGGATCCGGGAGTTCCTCCCGACATCCGAGCGGGGTGCTGAGTGGGCGCGGGTGCTCGCGCAGTTGGAGAGCAGGGGTGCGCGCAAGCGTTGACCGCCCCCGCTTGCGAACGAGGTCAAGAGCAACGGCACATCGCAAGGACGCGGAGCCGCATGCCGCAGGACGGGCACAACGGGGTCTCGTGGAGCGTCCGACTCGTCTGAGCGCCCGCGTTGACCTTGATCACCATGGCCGGCTTCGTGCCCTTGGTGGCACGTCCGTCCCGTGAGGGCAAGCGCCAGCGGCGAGTCAGCACCTCGGCGACCTGGGCCTTGGTCACGTCAACTCCATGCGCGCGCAAGAGCGCGGCGAATCTCTTGTGACCCATCTGCGGGTTGGCGTGCGCGACACGGCGGATCTCCGATGCCAGCTTTCGAGGAACTGGACTCGTGTCGGTCGCGTGCCCACGGGTGCCGGCTGTCGCAAGAGGCCGCCCGAGGACGGCTGCGACCTGGGCCGGGGTGACCGGAGTGCCGGCCCTCGTGAGCGAGGCCGCGAGGCTCCTAGCGTCAGCTCGGGGGTCGACGCGGGCGGCGGTAAGGATCTTCTTGCGCACCGACTTAAAGATCGTTTCACTTTGACCTCGGCGTGGCTGCCGTAGGACGTGGCCGGTCCTGAGCAGGCTGGCCTGGGTGATCGAGGAGCTCGTGCCCGACGGGCTGTGGGAGCGGATCGCTCCGCTGCTGCCGCCGCCCAAGCCCCGTCGCCACCGCTATCCGGGCCGCCGGCCGATCGACGACCGGACCGCGCTGGCCGGCGTCGTCTTCGTGCTCAAGGCCGGCATCACCTGGAACCAGCTGCCCACGTCCCTGGTCGGCTGCTCCGGGGTGACCTGCTGGCGGCGGCTGCGGGACTGGACCGAGGCCGGCGTCTGGCCGGCGCTGCACGAGCTGCTGCTCGCCGAGCTGCGCGCCGCCGGTGTGCTGGATCTGGACCGCTGCGCGGTCGACGGCTCCCACGTGCGCGCCCTCAAAGGGGGGACCAGGTCGGCCCGTCGCCGGTCGACCGCGGCCGCCCCGGCTCCAAGCATCACCTGATCTGCGATGCCGGCGGCATCCCGCTGGCGGTCACCCTGACCGGCGGCAAGCGCAACGACGTCACCCAGCTGATCCCGCTGGTCGAGGCGGTGCCGCCGATCCGGGGCCGGCGCGGGCGCCCGCGTCGTCGACCGCGGGAGCTGTTCGCCGACCGCGGCTACGACCACGACATCTACCGCCGCCGGCTGCGCGCTCGAGGCATCACGCCCCGGATCGCCCGCCGCGGCGTCGCCCACGGCTCGGGTCTGGGCAAGCAGCGCTGGGTGGTTGAACGAAGCTTCGCCTGGCTGCACGCGTTCAAGCGGCTGCGCACCCGGTATGAACGCCGCGCCGACATCCACCTGGGGCTGCTTCAGCTGGCCTGCGCCTTGATCTGTTACCGCCGGCTTCGGTCGTTCTGAAACGCGTTGTTAGGGACGGAGCTCGAGGAGCTTCGAGCCGATGGCGCCCCGCCACTTCGCCCAGGCGATCCGGCGGCGGCGCTCCGGCCACCGCCAGCCCGGGACCGTGACGTCCAGGCGGTCCTGGCGCTCAAGCCCCCATCGCGGCGAGCCGACCGGGTGGTCGACAGGCCTAACGACTGGAGGTCCCACGGAGCCTGCCGTTCGACGACCTCGTCGTCCGGTGAGTCATCGGGCAACTCCCGCGCGTGATCCGCGAACCAATCCCCGATCGACCTGGCCACCTGACCTCCTCCGAGCGCTGGTGGTCGAAGATGATCACAGCCCTGTGACAGGAAGGACCGGTCAGACAGTCGTCCGTCGAGGTCGACCCGAACGGGTGACGGCAGGCCCGGAGCCTCGTTGCCGCTAGGGCATCTCCTCCGGTACGGCGGACCGCTCGGCTCCAGCAGCAATGAGCAACTCGTCGACGGCACGGTGCAGTGCGTCGGCGATTGAGCTGCCGGACAGCCGCGCGACGACCGCCCTTTCAACGCTCGTGTAGTACCAGAGCAGCTCCTCGCGCGAGGCGTTGAACGTCGACCAGAAGCCCTGCCCGTACCGGCGGACGTCGGCCGCGATGCACAGCCCGTTGTGCGTCTTGTCCGCGGCGGTCACCAGAAGCGCGTCTATCGGCTTGTGCGCCAGGCCGGCGACGTACGGACGCTTGCGCTCGGCCCACGTCCCGCTGCGGTTTCCGTCGACGTCCAGACCGTCCGAGCACGCCCGCAGGATGTCGGCGACGGCGTCCCCGAACCGCGACCGGATGTCGCCGAGTACCGCACCACCCGGTGCCCGGCCGCGCGTCCTCGACCGCGTCGTGCAGCAGCGCGGCGATCGCTTGGTCCTCGCTGCCGCCGTGCTCCATCACCAGCGCGCTGACGCTCATGAGGTGCGTCATGTACGGCACCCGCGAGCCCTTGCGCAGCTGCGCCCGGTGGTGGCGCGACGCGAACAGCAGCGCCTCGTCGAAGCGCTCGGTCAGCGGTCCGCAGCCCAGCCCGCGGCGGGTCTCCAGCGTCGTGGTCACTCCTTCTCCTTCAGGACGGCGGTGACGATCGCCGCGGCGTCCGCCGGCACGGTCGGTCCGCCGTTGAAGCAGGGCGCTATTCCGTCGTGCGCCGCGTTGGTGACACCCAGGTCGCCGTCGCAAGACGCAGACCCAGCCCGTCGGCGAAGTACGGGTGGCGCTTGCACAGGCGTGTGTGCAACTTCCGGATGTCCACGCTGTCCAGCAGTTCGGGCAACAGCGTGAAGTCGAACGCGGCCGACTCCGCCCAATCCACCGACTTCGTGTAGCCCGCAATCGCATGTGCCCCTGTGGTCTCCACAAAGTCGCGCAGCTCCTCCTCGGAAGCGGCCATGGTGCCGCAGGACCCGAAGTAGACGACCCGGTCGGCCAGTCGTCCGGGGACCATCGCGGCGATCTCAGCGAGACTCAGCGAGTCGCGGCCGAGATGGACCTTGCCGCGTTCGCCGTGATACGAGAGGTAGGCGAGCGGGAAGGCGTCGTAGCGCCGTGTGACCCACTTGCGCAGGTAGTACTCGAACTCGTCTGCCGTCGCCGCATTTCGGTGGATGAGCCGGTCGCCGCGCATCGTCGTGAGCATGTCGAGCCCCGGCCGCACGCACAGGCGCTCGACGAGGGAATCCCCCCAGTCGCCCTCGAGACAGAAGATCCCCTGGTTCGGCATGCCCGCCAGGATGAGCAATGGCAGTAGGCCCCTGAGCGAGGCGCGGCCGATGTGAGACAGGTGGGTCTCGTGAGGGAGACGAGGTGCCGCAGGGTGACTCGCCAGCTCGCCTCCCGGCGAGCTCGCTGACCGATGCGAGGGTCTCGGCCGCAACCCCAACGACCGAGGAGCACCGTGCGCATTGGTACCTGGAACCTGAAGCTCTGCCCGACCTCGACCTCGGAGAGGGGACAGGCCATCGCCACTTGGATGGATGCGCAGGCCGTCGACGTCTGGTTGCTCACGGAGGTGCACCGGGACTGGGACCCGCGAGGCGGGCGCCTCGTCGTCGCCCCGCCGCGTGGGATCGACAGGAAGGAGAAGCGGTGGGCCGGGATCGAAACCGCGCTCCCGCTAGGCGAACTTCGCACGGCCGGCGGTGCGGAACACGCGGGTGACGAGGCGCTGGTCCTGGCACGTCTGGAGCTGGGGGAGTCGTCCGTCCTCGTGGCCTGCTCCGTGCTTCCATGGCGGGGCGCCGGCGACTACTGGCCGGGACTCCCCTCCGGTCAGGCCGCACAGTTCCGTTATGTCCTCGACCAGCACGTCGCCCGGATCCAGGCCGGGCGGCTGCCAGGCGAGCCCCTCATCTGGGGCGGCGACTTCAACCAGCAGTTGGGCGCTCCCTTCTGGGGCGCGACCGTCGGCGGCGCGAAGGCGCTCCGCTCCGCAATCGAAGGGCTCGACCTCGTGGCGCTGACCGAACGGGCCCAGCACCTGAACCCTGAGGCCTACGCGATCGACCACCTGGCAGTCAGCCCCGAACTGGTGGTGCAGCCGGTCGCCGACGTCCATCGTCCCGGCTGGGATGGCCGACAGTTGAGCGACCACGCGGCCTACACCGCCGAACTGCGGATGCCGACACGCTCAGCGCAGGCTCCCGCGACGGGCCCGTGACCTGCCCGTCGTGTGGGGCGACCTGGACCTGATCCGCAGCGTCCGTGCCAAGGGCGTCGCCCAGCGCCTGGCGACGGCTGCCACGAGATGAGGGACGACGTGGAGTTCGTCTTGAACGGGACCCGGTACACACTCGACGTCGAGACCGTCCGCACCGCCGTCCGCGGCCGCGCGCCGGACGAGGTGAGGGAGCACTGGGTGGACGTCGATGGCGTCCGCTGGCCGCCGAAGGAGGTATTGGCGCTGGCGACCGGCCTCGACCGCCGCGAGTTCACCTCGCACACCGCGCTGCGGCAGCTCCAACGTCTCGGCTTCCCGACGAGCGACTGGGGTGCCTCCAGTCGGGAAGCAACTGGTCCGGCTCAATTGTCGCGGAAGTCGTCGGCTGACGTCGTCCTGGTCGGCTGCTCCAGCCGTAAAGCGCCGACGGCCCGGCCAGCGGCTGACCTCTTCATCGGTGCTGCGTTCACCAAGGCGCGTGACCTGGCGCGCTCCTCCGGAGTTCCCTGGTACGTGCTGAGCGCCAAGTTCGGCCTGCTGGAACCGGCGGAGGTCGTCGCGCCGTACGACGTCTATCTTCGGGATCAGCCGGCGTCGTACCGGACGGCGTGGGGCGCCTGGGTCGTCGCCCAGCTCGGTACGCGGCACGACCTCCCTGGCGCGGCGGTCGAGGTGCATGCCGGCCGGGCGTACTGCGATCCGCTGCGGGCGCCGCTGGCCGCGGCCGGGGCCACCCCCGTCGAGCCGCTCGCCGGGCTCGGGCTCGGGCAGCGGCTGGCCTGGTACGCGCGTCCGCCTACGACCGACGACTCCCGCTGACGCCCGGCCCATGCGTCGTGCCGGACGTGCCTCTGAGCAGTTCCTCCACCCGTGCGAGTCGCAGTTCGAGATCGGTGATGCGGTCGGCCAGGTCGGTCAACCGGGGGAATACCAACCGACCTGCTGGCGCGGCGTCGAGCATCTGCTCGACGGACCGGCGGAACGTCGGATCCACACGCAACTCCAGGGCCTCCCTCCTGGGGGCGCCGCGGCTGCGGAGAGCCGGGTCGAGCACCTCGAAAGCGATGAGCTCGGCAGCGTGTCTGGCGTTGTCATCGACGAGGAGGTCGCTCTCCCACCACTGCACATAGCGGACGTGCTCGACGTTGATCCCAACCGCCGAGGTGCCGGTGACGACGCTGCTGTCTCGTCGCACGAAGTGCTGGACGAGACGGTTGTTCAAATTCCCGGCGATGCCCACGTAGGCCACCCAGGCGCGCTCCGTCTCGCCTCCGTACATGGCGTAGAGAGCGGGAACCCGCGGGACCTCCGCCCATCGGGCTACCTGTCGCGTCACCGCTGGACCCTTGCTCATCGTCCTGCCGTCCCCTTCTGCCTTGTGGCGACGTCCCGGATCCTCTGAGCGAGATCGGCATAGGGAACGGCAGGACCGGCGAGGGCCTCGACTCGAGACAGCCGCATGCTCCGCTGCCCAGTGCCGGCGACCACGTGAACGGGCAGGACCCAGAACGACCACTGCGCGATGTCGAGTGCGTCGTAGTCGTCGTGCTCGGTAGCGGTCAGGACGGCGAAGACGTACGCGTCGGCGTTGTACGAGTTGGCGGTGCTGTAACCGTCGGTCGGCGACCAGGTCCGCGCGCTGAGCCCGCCGAACACCACCGTCGACAGTCGCGACTGCTCCCACGCCTGCAGATACGCACCGGACTTGACCTCCAGCCGGATGCCCTCCGGTGTCAGGACGTCGTAGGCGTCCCACTCGATGCGCGGCTTGCTGGCGGCACCGACGGCTCGGGCGACGAGGAACTCGGCGAGCACGGATCGCACAGTGTTCGCCCTCAGGTCCGACATGCACCACGCCCAGAGGTCCCGCAGCGCTGCGCCGGTCCCGTCGATGGGCTCACTCCCGGTGAGAAGGATTGGCATCGGCGGACTGCCCCAGGTCGTGCTGCTCACCCGGACACACTCGCCGATGAGGACTCGCTCGGTCGGGCACCGCGCCGAGCCTCTGCCTTGACACACGGCTCGTTCACCGCCCGTCCCACTGGTCGCGCATTCCAGGGTCAATGAAGTGGACGTCGTCCGCCCGGTAGGGGCACGAATTCGGACGGCTGAGTGGTGGGCTTCCGGGCACGGCGCTGTGTCGACTCGCCAAGACGGCGCCCGCGTCGTCCGTGTCGGCGCCGGCTGCTAGCCGGCGTCGTTGTTCCGAGCCCGGCGGGCCGTGCCGATACAGGAGAGGCGACGCCTCGCCGAGCCAGGAGCCCCGACGTGCCCAGGTCCACCGCGCCACGGTCCCGCTCCGGGCCGAGCAAGGGCGCCCGCACCGCGAAGGGCTCCCGGTCCAGCGGAGGAAGGACGGCGAAGGGCCGCCGCCGGTCGAGGTCCGGGCGTGGTCTTCGAGCGGCCTTGCTCATCGTGGTGCTGGTCACCGCCGGCGTGGTGGTCGCGTGGCCGGCGGCTGAGAAGCACCTGTCCGCCGTGCCGTACCTGGACTCGATCATCGCCGCAGTGACGCGGCCGTCCACGCCTGCCTGGCCGCTGACCGGGGTCCCGGCCGATGCGGTCGCCGACCGCCCGGCGCTCGCGGTGAAGATCGAGAACTCCGTCGACGCCCGCCCGCAGACCGGGCTGGGCGCCGCGGACGTGGTGTGGGAGCAGGTCGTCGAGGGCGGGATCACCCGGTTCGTCGCCGTCTACCACTCCGACCTCCCGCCCGAGATCGGCCCGGTGCGGTCCATCCGGCCGATGGACCCCGCGATCGCCGCGCCGCTGGGCGGGCTGCTCGCGTTCTCCGGTGGCGTGCCGACCTACGTCACCGCCGCCCAGGACGCGGGACTGCAGGCGCTCAGCCAGGACTCCGGGGCCGACGGCTTTCACCGGACGACGACCCGCGCGGCGCCGCACAACGTCTACGCGGTGCCGCAGACCCTCGTCGACCAGGCCGACGCCGACCATCGAGCCCCACCCGGTGCCCAGTTCGACCACCCCGCGGCCGGCGAGCAACCCACCGCCGTCGCCGCGGGGCAACCGACGACCACCCTGGAGTTGACGTTGTCCGGGGTCAGCCACCCACGGTGGAGTTGGAACGCCGCGGACGGCCGCTGGTTGCGCAGCGAGGGGAGCACCCCGTTTGTCGAGGCGGATGGCCGGCGGATCGGCGCCACCAACGTCGTCGTCCTGCGTGTCGACGTCGTCGCGACCGAGGCCCGCGATCCGGCCGGCAACCCCGTCCCGGAGACCATCCTGACCGGCACCGGCCGGGCCCTCGTCGCCTCCGGCGGGCACGCGGTCGAGGCCACCTGGTCCAAGCCGGGGACCGGCGACCGGGTGAGGCTGACCGGAGCGGACGGCGCCCCGGTGACGCTTACGCCCGGGACCACCTGGATCAAGCTGGTCCCCAACAGCGGCGGTGCAGTCGCCACCGGTTGACCACGGACGGACGACGACGTGGGACGGGCACCCGGCTGCGTCGTCCCCTGAAGCAGACGGCGTCACCGTGACTACGATGTAGTCATGGGTAGTCCCCGCTCTGTACGCCTGTCGGATGACGTCCTCCGCCGACTCGCGGACCTCGCCGGACGGCGCGGCGCCTCGGTCTCGTCGACAATCGAGCGGCTGCTCGACGAGGCGCTGCGCCGGGAGGCCCATCCGGCGATCACCTTCCGCGACGGCCCGAGTGGCCGGCGGGCCGGTCTGGTAGGTGGTCCGGACGTCGACGAGGTGATCCGGACCCTCCGTGGGGTCCAGGAGGAGCGTCACGAGGACGTCGTCGCTGCGGTCGCCGAGATGACATCGCTGCCCGAGGCGCAGGTGCGGGCGGCCGTCGCCTACTACGCCGACCACCGGGACGAGGTCGACGCGAGGATCGCCGCCAACGACCGGGCCGCCGAGGAACTGGAGGCGGCCTGGCGCCGTCAGCAGGAGGTCCTGGCCGGTCCGAACCGGTGAAGCTCCTGCTCGACGAGATGTACCCGCGGCGACTCGCGGAGCAGCTACGTGCGGAGGGGCACGACGTCGTCGCCGTCGTCGAACTGCCCGACCTCGTCGGCCGGGAGGATGCCGAGGTGGTGCGTTGGGCCCGCCAGCACGGCCGCGTCGTCGTCACCGAGAACGTCGTCGACTACGCGCCTCTGGACGTCGACGAGCACGCCGGCCTGCTGCTGGTCAACGCGCGTCGCTGGCCGCGCACCTCGAGCGGCCTGCCGCGGTTGCTCACAGCCCTCCGCTCCTGGCTCGACGCGCGAGCCGGTGGAGACGACAGCAGCGAGCGGGGCACCGGCCTCGTCCAGTGGCTCCAGGAGCCTCATGGGAGATGACGTCAGCCGGCCAGCGCCGTCCCCTGGAAGACCTGCTCGCGGTGCCAGGCCACGTGTCGCTCGGCCGGCAGGGGGTGTGGACACCTTCCTCGCGGCTGTGCCACCGTGATTGCACCGTTCCGCGAAGGCGGTGTGCCCGGATGCCGTACCCGTTCGACCGCATCGACCGGCCCACGACCGCGACGGTCCTGCCGGCCGCGCCGCGACCGAGTTCCGCGAGCCCGTGGCCGGCCACGTGCGCCCCGGGCCAGGCGGGGGCCCCTCCCGCGACGCTGATCGAACGAGCCCGCTGATCCCGGCGCTCCCACCCCGACAGAGGAGAAGAGGCGCATGAACGGCGTTCACGATCTCGGGGGGACCGACGGCCTCGGCCCCGTCCAGGTGGAGCAGGACGAGCCGGTCTGGCACGCCGACTGGGAGAAGGCGGTCTTCGCGATGTTCCCGACGAACGCCGCGCAGGGCTACTTCGGGGTCGACGAGTTCCGCTACGGCATCGAGCAGATGCCGGCCGCCGAGTACCTGCTCTCGCCCTACTACGAGCACTGGGCGCACACCATCGAGCACTACGCGGTCAAGGCCGGGGCCGTCGATCCGGAGGAGCTCGAGAAGCGCACGAAGTACTACCTGGAGCACCCCGACGCGCAGGTCCCCGAGCGCACGGATCCCGACCTCGTCGCGGCGATGGAGACGCTCGTCCGCCAGGGCGCTCCCGCTCGCCGCGACTCCGACCGGCCCGCGCGGTTCGCCGTCGGCGACCGGGTCCGCGTGGCCGACGACAGCCCGTTCGGCCACACCCGCCGGGCGCGCTACACCCGGGGCAGGACGGGCGTCATCACCAAGGCGCACGGCCCCTTCATCTACCCCGACAGCGCCGGCAACGGCCGAGGCGACGACCCGCAGCACGTCTACACCGTCCTGTTCCGCGCCGCCGATCTGTGGGGCGAGGAGGTGGCCGACCCGAACGCGACCGTGACCTTCGACGTGTGGGAGCCCTACCTCGAGGCCGCCTGACCGGCCCCCGACCCACCCCGCCAGCCGCTGAGGAGAACCCGGATGTCCACCACCGAGAGCCCGCAGACCCCGCTCCCGGTCCCCAAGCCCGCGCAGCGCTCCGAGGAGGAGATCGCCGCCCGCGTGAAGGCGCTCGAGTCCCTGCTCGTCGAGAAGGGGGTCATGACGACCGACGCGGTGGACCGCCTCGCCGAGATCTACGAGAACGAGGTGGGCCCGCACCTCGGCGCGAAGGTGGTCGCCAGGGCCTGGACCGACCCGGCCTTCAAGGAGCGCCTCCTCGCCGACGCCAGCGCCGCGTGCGCCGAGCTGGGCATCGGCGGCCTGCAGGGCGAGGACATGATCGCCGTCGAGAACACCGACACCGTGCACCACGTCATCGTCTGCACGCTCTGCTCCTGCTACCCCTGGCCGGTGCTCGGGCTGCCGCCGAACTGGTACAAGGCCCCGCCCTACCGCGCCCGGATGGTCCGCGCGCCGCGCCAGGTCCTGCGGGAGGACTTCGGCCTCGACATCCCCGAGTCGGTCGAGATCCGGGTGTGGGACTCCAGTGCCGAGCTGCGCTACTTCGTGCTGCCCCAGCGGCCGGAGGGGACCGAGGACCTCGGCGAGGAGGAGCTCGCCGCGCTGGTCACCCGCGACTCGATGATCGGCGTGGGGCAGCCGCTGCACCCGGGGTCGTCGCGCCGATGACCGCTCCGGACGACCGCGAGGCCGCCCGGCGGCGGGTCGAGCACCTGCTCCTGGAGCTGCCGCACCAGGAGCGGATCCGGCCGGACGACGAGGTCGCCTTCGAGACCGCCTGGGAGATCCGCGCCTTCGCGCTCGCGCTGGCCGCCCACCAGAGCGGCCAGTACGACTGGCCACGGTTCCAGCAGGCGCTCATCGCCGCGATCCGCTCCTGGGAGGACGCCGGCACCGGTGAGGAGTGGCGCTACTACGACCGGTGGCTGGAGGCGCTGGAGACCCTGCTCGCCGACACCGGCGTGCTCGACCCGGCGGAGCTGGACGAGCGGACCCGCGCCGTGCTGACCACGCCGCGCAACGCCCACCACCAGCGGGCGCGGCGCGAGCCGGTGGCCGTCGACAGCGCTCGTCGATGAGCGCCTCGGACGGCGGGCCGAGCGGCCGACGCGCCGTCCTGGTCGACGGACCGGACGCCGACGAGCGGATCGCCGCCGACGACCGGGCCGCCGGAGAGCTCGGAGCCGCCTCGCGATGGTGACGGCCCACACAGCGCCGGTCGGACGCCGTGCGAGCATCCGGGAGTGGCCGCCGCGCACCGCCTGCTGATCGCCAACCGCGGGGAGATCGCCGTCCGCATCGCGCGGGCCGCCGCGGCCGAGGGGATGACGTCGGTCGCGGTCGCGGCCACCGACGAGCCCGGCGCGCCGCACCTCGCCGCTGCCGACGAGCGCATCGAGCTGCCCGGCACCGGCCCCGCCGCGCACCTGGACGTCGACGCAGTGGTCGACGCCGCGAGGACGACGGGCTGCGGCCTGCTGCACCCCGGTTACGGCTTCCTCTCCGAGAACCCGGCCCTCGCCCGCGCGTGCGCCGACGCCGGGGTCACCTTCGTCGGCCCGCCGCCGGGCACCCTCGACCTGTTCGGCGACAAGGTCCGCTCCCGCGCGCTCGCCGAGGCCGCCGGCATCCCCGTCCTCCGCGGCACCGGAGCGGGCGCCGGCCCCGACGAGATCGCGGCACTGCTCGACGACACCGGTGCCGTCCTGCTCAAGGCCCGCGCCGGCGGCGGAGGCCGAGGCACCCGCCTCCTCCGGCGGGGCGACGACGTGGCAGCCGCCCTCGCGCGGACCTCCGCCGAGGCAGAGACGGCCTTCGGCGACGGCGCCGTCTTCGCCGAGGCCTACCTCGACCGCGCCCGGCACGTCGAGGTGCAGGTCCTCGGCGATGCCGACGGGAACACGGTCGTCCTCGGCGACCGCGACTGCTCCCTGCAGCGGCACCGCCAGAAGATCGTCGAGATCGCGCCCGCCCCCGGCCTGCCCGAGCACACCCGCCGGCGGCTGCACGAGGCCGCCGCCGTCCTCGCCCGCGAGGGCGGCGTGCACGGGCTGGCCACGGTCGAGTTCCTCGTCGCCGCCGACGACCCCGAACACTTCGTGTTCCTCGAGTGCAACCCGCGGCTGCAGGTCGAGCACACCGTCACCGAGGAGACGCTCGGCCTCGACCTCGTCCGTCTCCAGCTGCGCGTCGCCACCGGCGGCACCCTGGCCGACCTCGGCCTCGCCGACGGCCCGCCGCGAACCGTCGGGTGGGCGGTCCAGGCCCGCGTCAACGCCGAGACCATGACGCCCGACGGCGCCGTCGTCCCGTCCGCCGGCACGATCACCGCGCTCACCCTCCCCGGCGGCCCGGGTGTCCGCGTCGACACCGCGGCCCGGCAGGGTGCCGAGCAGAGCGCGCGCTACGACCCGCTGCTGGCGAAGGTCGTCGTCTCCGAGCGCGACCTCGCCGGCGCCCTGCGGAAGGCCGGCCGCGCACTGGCCGAGCTCGACGTCCGCGGCGTCGCCACCAACACCACCTTCCTCCGCGCGCTGCTCGCCCACCCGGAGGTCGAGCGCGCCACCACCGCGTTCGTCGACGAGCGCACCGCCGAGCTGGTCGCCGCCGCGGGGCAGCAGGGCTCCGCGCCGGCACCTGAGGAGCCGCTCGACCCCGACGAGGACGCGCTGCGCGCGCCGGTCCCCGGCACGGTCGTCGCGATCGAGGCGGCGGCCGGGACGGCGGTCGAGCCTCGCGGCGTGGTCGTCGTCCTCGAGGCGATGAAGATGGAGCACGTCGTCGCCCTGCCGGCCGGCGGCGTCGTCAGGGACGTCACCGTGCGGGTCGGCGACACCGTCCGCCAGGGTCAGCTGCTGGCCACCGTCGAGCACGCCGACGGTGCGGAGGACGCAGTCGCCGAGGCACGGGACCTGGACGCCGAGCGGGCCGACCTCGCGGAGGTGCGGAGACGGCACGCGCAGGGCCTCGACGAGCACCGTCCCGAGGCGGTTCAGCGCAGGCACGCCCAGGGACGGCGCACCGCGCGGGAGAACCTCGCCGACCTCGTCGACCCGGGCAGCTTCCTCGAGTACGGCCCACTGGTCATCGCCGCGCAGGAGCGCCGCCGCAGCCGGGAGGAGCTCGAGCGGACCACCCCGGCCGACGGCGTCATCGGCGGCCTCGCCGACATCGGCGGCGCCCCGGCCGTCGTCGTCTCCTACGACTACACCGTCCTGGCCGGCACCCAGGGCATGCGCGGCCACCTCAAGAAGGACCGCCTCTTCGAGCTCGCCGAGGCCCGCCGGCTGCCGGTCGTGCTCTTCGCCGAGGGCGGCGGCGGCCGCCCCGGGGACGTCGACCTGCCGATCGTCTCCGCGCTCGACACCGCGGCGTTCACCCTGTTCGGCCGGCTGTCGGGTCTGGTGCCGACGGTCGGCATCGCGTCCGGCCGCTGCTTCGCCGGCAACGCCGCGCTGCTGGGCACCTGCGACGTCGTCATCGCCACCGACGACGCGAACATCGGCATGGGTGGCCCGGCGATGATCGAGGGCGGCGGGCTCGGCGTCGTGGCGCCGGAGGAGATCGGCCCGGTCGACGTCCAGCACGCCAACGGCGTCGTCGACATCCGCGTCGCCGACGACGCCGCGGCCGTCGCCGCGGCGAAGCAGTACCTCTCCTACTTTCAGGGCCCGGCCGAGGACTGGACCGCACCCGACCCGCGGCCGGCCCGCCACCTGGTCCCCGAGAACCGCAAGCGGGCCTACGACATGCGCGCCGTGGTGCGCGCCCTGTGCGACGAGGGGTCGGTGCTCGAGCTCCGCGACGGATGGGGCGCTGGGATGATCACCGCCCTGACGCGGGTCGAGGGCGCTCCGATCGGCGTCCTCGCCAACGTGCCGGCCCACCTCGGCGGGGCCATCGACGCCGACGCCGCCGACAAGGCCGCCCGCTTCCTGCAGCTGTGCGACGCGCACCGGCTGCCCGTCGTCTCGCTCTGCGACACCCCCGGCTTCATGGTCGGCCCCGAGTCGGAGAAGACCGCGACGGTGCGGCACTTCTCCCGGCTGTTCGTCATCGGCGCGAACCTGTCGGTGCCGATCGGCACGGTCGTCGTCCGCAAGGCCTACGGGCTGGGCGCGCAGGCGATGGCCGGCGGCAGCATGAAGGTGCCGCGTTTTGCCGTCGGCTGGCCGACCAGCGAGTTCGGGCCGATGGGCCTGGAGGGCGCCGTCCGGCTGGGCATGCGCCGCGAGCTCGCCGCGATCGAGGACGCCGCCGAGCGGCGGGCCGCCTACGAGGCCGCCGTCGCCGCCTCCTACGAGAAGGGCCGCGGGCTCAACGTCGCCGCGCACTGGGAGATCGACGACGTCATCGACCCGGCCGACACCCGCCGCTGGATCGCCACGCTCACCCGCGAGGTCGCGGACATGCCGCGCCCTCCCGGGCGGATACGACCGAACGTCGACACCTGGTGACCACGACGTCGGCTTCCCGACTGCGGACCGGGCGTCAGGTCGTCCACGATGGGTCGGATCCCAGGACGTCGTAGCGCCGGCGCCTGGCGACAGTCATCAGCGGTTGATGTAGCTCCCCGGAGCCGGCCTGTGGGTCGTCCACGCCTCACAGCGGTTCTCGGGTGGGTCGTGGAGTCGGGTGGTGCCCGGGGTGTGGGCGTACCCGGGAACGCGCCGTGCGGAGGCGACGCCGCCGGACGGCCGGCCCACGCCGCTCACCCCTCTCCCCGGTCGAGCACGGCAGGACCGCCGACGAGGCCGCGGGGTGCAGTACCTCCGTGGAAGCTCCACCCCTGCTCACAGGTGGAAGCAGGGGTGGAGCTTCCACGGAGGGTGCTCGACAGCCGTGCCTCGGGACGCAGTCCGCATCGGTGGGCCAGAGCTGGCGCCGGGCGAGCAAGGCTCCGATCGGATGCCGCCGGCCGACTCGCACAACGCGGTCACCCCGACCCCGCCGACCGACGCAAGCGCTGTCGGTCGGCCCCGCGTCAGGCAGTGGCTGACGCCTCCGCGGGATCGCTCACTGTCGGGTGCGGCCGCGCCGATCTCCTCGTCCGGGTCATCACGGCCGTCATGGAGAAATCGCCACGTCGACGACGGGCTCAGGGGCGGCCGCTGGTCCTGCCGCAACCAGAGTGACCGTCTCGCTGATCGAGACAGTCGGGCAGACCTCCCCGACGCAGTACTGGGCGTAGACGTCGATGGTCGCCGGCAGGGGCAGGAACACCCGTAACGCCCCGACGGAGGTCGCGGTCCAGGCGGAGGGGATGCTGGAGCACTGCACGGCTGCGTCGACGGAGAAGAAGTCGCGCGCGATGTCCATGCCCTGAATCTGTGCGACGCTGCCGAAGACCCCCGCCTCGACCGGGGTGTCGCAGGTCACCGTGCCGCTGAGCACCACGGTCCCGGGTGCGCTGCCGATCTCTGCTGAGTCGAGCGTCACCGCGAGGGGCTGGACCTGGGCGCCGGCGGGGGATGCGGCGAGAGCGGACGGTGCGGCGAGCGTCGTCGCGACGACGCCGCACAGCACGAGGGCGACCCGGGCCAGAGCCGGACCACGGCGGGTTGTTGCTGACGACATCACTGCCTCCGAACGGGCACACGAGTGAGGCAGCGGCACGACGTCCATCCCCGGGGTGCGTGGGCGCTCGATGACCTCGTCGTGCCGTGCACCGCGTCCGCGGACGCGGCGAGCGGCAGGGTCCTCGCGGCTGACTCGCCGCGTCAATCTCACTGCTGACCGACCCATCAGGCGTCGATTGCGCCGTGATCCACGGCCATGCGTCGTCGACGGAGGGTCACTCCTGGGGGGAACGGTGTCATCCCCCGGTGCTTTCGGGCCCAGGAGGGAGGTTCAGCTCGCGGCCGTGGCCGTCCGGCTCATCAATCCCCGGGGACGACGACGGCGCGGCCGCGGACCGCCCCCTCGTGCAGCCGGCGGTAGGCCTCGGGCGCCTCGTCCAACGAGTACTTCTCGACCTCGACGTGCACCGCGCCGGCCCGCGCGAGGTCGAGCACCTCCATGAGCTCCGTCCGGGTGCCCCAGTACGGCGCGCGCACCGACGCCCCCATCGGGGTGGAGAAGAAGCCGGTCGGCAGCAGCCCGCCGCCGATCCCGACGATCTGGATCACGCCGTCCAGGGCCACCGACTTCCGCGCGATCTCCACGGTCGGCGCGGCACCGACGAAGTCGAACACCGCCTGCGCGCCCACCCCGCCGGTCAGCGACCGGATCGCCTCGATCGCCGACGGGTCCGACCGCAGCACGGAGTGCGCTCCCACCTCCGAGGCCAGCGCCAGCTTGTCCTCGCTGATGTCCAGCGCCACCACGGTGGCGCCGGTGACCGCGCGCAGCACCTGGATGCCCACGTGCCCCAGCCCGCCGGAGCCGATCACCACGGCGGTGCTCCCCGCGGGCAGCGCGTCGAGGCTGGAGACGATCGCGTGGTACGGCGTCAGCCCGGCGTCGGTGAGCGAGACGCACTCCACCGGGTCGAGGTCGCCGAGCGGGACCAGGTGCCGGACGTCGTCCACGATCATGTACTCGGCCAGCGCGCCCGGGGAGCCCAGCCCCGGTGGCTGGATGCCCAGCGACGCCGCCCGCGGGCAGTAGTTCTCCGCACCCTGCGCGCACGCGTGGCACAGCCCGCACCCCCAGGGGCCGTAGACGGCGACCGCGTCGCCCACCGCGACGCCGGTGACGCCATCGCCGAGCGCGTCGACGACCCCGGCGCCCTCGTGCCCGAGCGTCAACGGCAGCCCGTAGGCGTAGTGCTCGGCGGGCAGGTCCATGACGAACCAGTCGGAGTGGCACAGCCCGGCGGCGGTCACCCGCAGCCGGATCTGCCCGGGTCCCGGTTCCGGGGTGGGGACCTCCACCACCTCGGGTCCGCCACCGATGGTCCGGTACTGCACTGCGCGCACGGGGTGTCCTCTCGCCGGTAGGCAGGTCGACGTCCCCACTACACCGGTAGCCGCTCAGGCGTGCACCTCGGACGTCATGCCGTCCCGGCGCATCTGCGCACGCTGCATCCGGCCGTCCGCATGACCGGTGACGGTGCAGGATGCGGGAACAGCCGGGGGAAGGGTTCGGAACCGGACCGCTGCTGAGGACCCCCGGACGCACCGGCCCTGCCCCTACCCTCGCGTGGGTGCGACCCCATCGCGCGGTTCCTGCCCCACGGCGCCGACGCCGGTGGGAGGTGGCCATAGCAACCGCCGCCGCGGCCCTGGGCGCGAGCAGCCTGGTGGCCCTGGCGACGGCGGACGGCGAGCGCCCGACGAGCGCTGCCCCGGCCGCTGCGGCGACGACCAGCAGTGCGGCCCCGATGCCGGCGTCGCCGTCGGTGCCGTCCCCCGCCGAGGAGTCGGTGCCGGCCCCGCCGCAGACGGTCGACGGCCTCATCGCGGACCTGACCGCGCGACCCGAGGCTGCCGGACCGGCCGGCCCGCTGCTGCGGGACGGGCTGCAGGGTCTCGCGTCCGGGGACGAGGGCGTGCGCCAGCTGTCGGCCCTGCAGGTGCTGTCGGTCGTGATCAGCGGTGAGGCGCTCGACCCCCGGTACGCCACCGCCAGCCGGCTGGCCCTGTTCCGCACGATGACCGGCCAGGCCCCGGCGCCCGCTCCGCCGGACGGACCCCCGTCGTGCCTCGAGACCCGTCCCGGGACGCCACCCCCGGTGGTGCAGGGATACGCGCGTCAGATCGTCGACCAGCTCCCCGCCTGGCAGGCCGACGGCTTCCCGGCCGACGAGACCGCGCGCCTGCGGGAGCTGATCACCCCCGTGGTGGCGGGGCAGGCGACCCTCGACCTCCGCCCGTGCCCGGGCCGGTGACCCCACCCCCCGGACGGCGAGCGCCCCGCGCCCCGGGGTCACGGGGGCGCGGGGCGCTCGGGTCGCGGCAGGTCAGGCGGGCGTCCGGCTCAACCAGCCGGCAGCGGCGATGCCCAGGCCGAAGATCACGGTGCCGGGGATGATCCCCCAGCCCTCGACGGGCATCGCCCCGCCCAGCACCCCGCCGACCGGCAGCGCGAGCAGGGACACCGCCACCGGCGCGGGCAGCAGCCGGGAGCGCAGCGCCCCGAGCGCGATGAGCAGCGGACCGAGGAGCGTGGCGGTGCCGGCGAGCGCGGAGAACCACAGGGTCGCCTGCTCGACCGTGACGAAGCCGTGGTGCATGGCCGGCGCGACGTAGGCCTCCGTGTAGCCGCCGACCGGGATGAGCACCAGCCCGACCCAGAGCACCGCCAGGCCGACCGTGGCGACCCGCGAGCGGGCGAGGCGTGCGGCCAGCGCGCCCGCCCCGGCGGCGATGAGCACCGCACCGGCGCCGAAGGTCACGTGCGCGGCCACCCAGGTCGCCGCCTGGTGGGCCTCCTCGTTGTGCTCCAGCGGGTGCAGGGCGTTGCCGGCGGCGAACAGCACACCCCCGGCGGTGACGGCCAACCCCCGCAGGGACAGGGACGGCCGGTGGTCGGGGACGGTGGCAGCCGGGGTGGTGGAGGTGGGGACGGCGGTGGCGGTCAAGGCGTGTCCTCGTGGTGAGTCGTGGTCCGGGGAACCCGGTCGGCGAGAACCGTGGCCGGTCGCGCTTCCCGCTCGCTTGCAACGGCTCTGCAAGCGGCCGGTAAGTGCCCTGCGCGAGCGTCCGCGGCGACCGCCCCACCGCCCGGAGGAACCCGATGACCAGCACCGACCGCATCCGCGTCCACCCCCGCGCCGACGGCGACCCCGTGCCCGACGTCCTGGGCATGCGCCTCGCGCACCGCGCGACGCTGCGCGACGCCCTCCGGCTCACCGGCCTCGCCGAGCGGCTCGCCGCCGCGCCGGCGACCGGGAGCAAGCACGTCGACGCCGTCGTGGGGTACGTCCGCGACTGGGCCGACTCGGTGCACCACCACCACAGCGCCGAGGACGACGTCCTGTGGCCGGTGCTCGCCGCCTCCGCCGGGCCGCACGTCGACCTCACCGAGCTGTCCGACGACCACGCCGCCCTCGACCCGGCGCTGGACCGCCTGCGCGCCGCCGCCGACGCCTTCCGCGCCCGGCCCGGTGAGGACACCGCTACCACCCTCGCCGTCGAGCTGGCCGAGCTGCGCGACACCCTCACCGAGCACATCGGCGACGAGGAGGCCTCGGTCCTCCCGGTGATCGAGCGCCACGTCTCCGTCGCCGACTGGGCCGCGGTGGAGGCCCGCATCCGCACGCGGGCGCGGCTGTCCTTCGAGGCGCCGCGGGTGCTGGCCGTCGCGACGGAGGAGGAGCGCGCGACGATCGAGCGCGAGGGCGGCCTGCTGCTGCGGCTGCTGCTCGCCGTCCTGATCCCGCCGTTCCGGCGCCGGGAGAAGGCGGTCTTCGGCGGGTAGGAGGAGCGGGCGGTCGGCTCCGCGGACCCGTCGGCGGGCCGTGCCGCTGGCGTCCAGCAGGAAGCCGGCGAGGACGTCGACGTCCGGTCCCGGGTTGAGGGCGTCCCCCGATCGGTCTACCGTCGGAGCCGAACCGGATAGACCTATCCGATTCCGGCACACCGTGGGGAGCTCCCATGACCACCGTCCTGCTCGCCGGCGCCAGTGGCGACCTCGGCGCCCGCACCACGCGCGCCCTCGTCGGGCGGGGTGCCGCCGTCCGCGCCCTGACCCGGCCCGGCGCCGACCCCGGGAGGACCGTCCGGCTGGAGGAGCTCGGCGCCAGCGTCGTCGAGGCCGACTACGACGACCCCGTGGCCCTGTGCCGCGCGGCCGACGGTGCCGACGTCGTCGTCTCGACGGTGAACGGGGTACGCGACGTGATGGTCGGCGCCCAGACCCGGTTGCTGGAGGCCGCGGTCGCGGCCGGGGTCCCGCGGTTCATCCCGTCGGACTTCTCCGCCGACTACCGCCGCGTGGCCCCCGGCTCCAACCGCAACTTCGAGCTCCGCCGGGACTTCGCCCGCGTGCTCGACCGCGCTCCCATCCGGGCCACCTCGGTGCTCATCGGCGCCTTCGCCGACATGCTCACCGGCCAGGCGCCGCTGGTGCTGTTCGACAGGGGCCGGGTGCTCTACTGGCGCGACGCCGACCAGCGGCTGGACTTCACCACGAAGGACGACACCGCCGCCTTCACCGCCGACGCCGCTCTCGACCCGGACACCCCGCGCTACCTGGAGGTCGCCGGTGACTCGGTGTCCGCCCGCGACCTGGCCGGCGTCATGACCGGGCTCACCGGCCGCCGGTTCCGGCCGACCTGGGCCGGCGGGACGGGACTGCTCAGCGCGGCTGCACGGGCCGGCCGGGCGCTGTCCCGCGACACCGGGGAGCCCTTCCCCGCCTGGCAGGGCGTCCAGTACCTGCACAGCATGTTCAGCGGCGTGGCCACGCTCGGGCCGGAGCTCGACAACGACCGGTACGGCCCGCGCGGGTGGACGTCGGTCTGCGAGGTGCTCGCCGGTCGGTGACCGCTCGCCGCCCGTACCCTGCGGCCGTGGACGCAGCGGGACCGACCGGGGCCGGCGGGCCGCTGCGGCAGGACGCCGCGCGCAACCGGGCGCGCATCCTGGCCGCCGCCCGCCGGCTGTTCGCGGAGACCGGCCGGCCGGTCACCCACAACGAGGTCGCGCACGCAGCCGACGTCGGCGTCGGCACGGTGTACCGCCGGTTCCCCCGTCGGGAGGACCTGCTCCAGGCGCTGTTCGAGGACCAGGTGGGCGAGGTCGTCGGGCTGGCCGAGGCCGCCCTGGCCGAACCCGACCCGGCGGCAGCGCTGCGCGGCCTCCTGGAGCGGGTGGTCGAGCTCCAGGCGGCCGACCGAGGGTTGCAGGAGTACATGCTCGGACCGTCGGGCCGGTCGAGGGCGGGCGCGGCCACCGAGCGCATTGCCCCGGTGGTCGCCGAGCTGCTGTCCCGGGCGCAGGAGCGCGGTCAGGTGCGCGCTGACGTCACCGTCCTCGACGTCGCGCTCGTCCCGGTCATGGTCGCCGGGGTCGTGGAGCGGGCGCGCGGGATCGCCCCCGGGGTGTGGCGACGGGTGCTCCGGCTGGCCTTGGACGGTCTCCGGCCGGCCGAGGAGCCGCTCCCGGGCCGGCCGCTGCGGCCGGAGCAGTTCGAGCGCGTGATGAGCAACGTCCGCCGCTGATCCGGGGGCGCGGAGGGGACCTCAGCTCAGAGAGCGGCCAGCTGCGCGGCCAGCTCCCGTCGCACCGAGTCGGCGCAGCGCCGGGCGGCGGCCGCGGCGTCGGTCTCCCCGAGGGCCTCGGCGACCGCGGCCAGCGCGTCGTCGACCGGGCCGACCACCAGCGTGCCGGAGTCCAGCCCGCCGATCCGCCCGGCCCACGGCAGCAGCTCCTCGCGCGCCTGCCGCGCCGTCGCCAGGTCACCCAGCCGCGTCGCGGCGTGCGCCCGCAGCGTCGTGGTGGCCAGCCAGTAGAAGTCCCGGCTGACCGGACGGCGCAGCTGCCACGCCGCGCGCGCCTCGTCGTCCCGCCCGGCGTCCAGCAACCCGAGGACGACGGCGTCGGTGAGCGCGCCCGGCATCACCGAGTGCAGCCAGGCGAGCTCACCGGCGACCGGAGCGAGGTCCCCGCGGGCGAACCCGGCCACGAACCGGCCGATCAGCGCCATCAGCGCCCCGTTGGTCGCCCCGGTCTCGGCCAGGTGGGCCGCGACCTGCTCGTAGCGGGCCTGCCCCTCGTCGTGCCGGCCCGCGAGCACCAGCAGCGCGCCGTCGAAGACCTGCAACGTGCCGAGCACGTGGCCGAGCTGACCGCCGTCGGCCAGCGTGACCGCCGTGTCGACGTGCCGGCGGGCCGCGACGAGATCGGTGCGCCCCGCGGCGGAGAGGAACAGCAACCAGTGCGCCACCGCCCGGTGGTCGGTGTACCCGGCCGCGGCCGCGCGCGTCCGCAGCTCCTCGGCCAGCGGCTCCCGCTGCGCGACCAGGTCCGGGCCGAGCGCGGCGAACGCCCGCACGTTGAGCGCCGCGCAGAGCAGCCGGGCCGCGTCCGGACCGGTGGCGGCCCGGGCCAGCTCCAGCGCCCGCGCGCTCGCGGCATCGGCCCGCGCGTCGTCGACGCCCTCCACCTCGCGGAACAGCGCGACCAGCAGCCGGCAGCGCACGTCGTCGGGCAGACCGTCCCCGGCCGGGGTCTCCAGCAGCTCCAGCAGCGGGTCGAGCAGCACGGGGTCCTGCGCGCCGCCTTCGCGCACCGTCCACACCAGCGGCGCATCCCAGGCGGCCAGGGCGTCGGCGAGCAGGTCGTGCCGGTCCAGCCGCCGCGCGGTGCGGACGGCGTCCCGCTGCTGGTCGCGGGCGGCGACCGCGTCCCCGGCGCGGGCGTGCGCGGAGATCGACGGCAGCAGCACCGCCAGCTCCTCCCCGCCGCCGCGCCGACCGGCCAGCTCCAGCATCCGCAGCGCCGACGCCCACTGCCGGGCCTCCTCCGCCGCCGCACCCAGCCGGGCGGCCTCCCGCGCCGCGGCGACGACGTAGGGGACGGCGTCGAGGGCGGTGCGCGGGCCTGCGGCGGCCACGGCGTGGTGGGCCAGCGTCGCGGCGTCCACCCCGCCCTGCTCGCCCAGCACCGCCAGCGCGGTGGCGTGCACCCGGGCGCGGCGCAGCAGCGGGGTGTCCTCGTAGAGCACGTCGCGCACCAGGGCGTGGGTGAAGCGGACCCGCCCGGGAGCCGGCTCGTCGAGCAGGCCGGCCAGCACCGCGGTCTCCAGGGCGTCCAGCAGCTCGTCGGCGTCCCGCCCGGCCACGGCCGCGAGCACGTCGACGTCGGCCTCCCGGCCCAGCACCGCGGCCTGGCGCAGCGCCGTCACCGCCGTCCCGGGCAGCCGCTCGACGCGGCGGCGCAGCACGTCGCGCAACCCGGCCGGCACAGCGGTGCGCGCCGCTCCCCGCCCCTCGGCCACCAGCAGGCGGGTGAGCTCGCGGACGAACAGCGGGTTGCCGTCGGTGCGCTCGCGCAGCAACGCGAGCTCCGCGGGCCCGGCGTCCTCCAGCCCGGACTGCCGGGCCAGGACGGCGATGCCGTCGTCGTCCAGCCCCCGCAGCTCCAGGTGCCGTGCCGCGGTCGAGGCCAGCGCCGCGCGGGTGGCGGCCAGCGCCTCGCCGGCCTCGGCGTCCCGGTAGGTCGCCAGCACCAGCAGCCGGCAGTCGGCCAGGGAGTCCACGACCTGGCGCAGCAGTTGCAGGGTCAGCTCGTCGGCGCGGTGGACGTCGTCGAGCACGACGAGCAGCGGCTGCTCCCGAGCAGCGTCGCGGAGCCGGTCGGCGACCGCCCGCGCCAGCCAGAAGGCGGTGCCCTCCTCGAGGGGAGCGGCACCCAGGGCGCGGGTGATCTCGGTCCACGGCCAGGCCGGGGGAGCGCCGTCCACCTCGGGGCAGCGACCCTCGACTCCCCGCCAGCCGTCCTCGAGCAGCCGTGCCGCGGCGGCCTCGACCAGCGTGGTCTTGCCCGCGCCGGCCTCGCCGGCGATCCACACGACGCGGGCACCCTCGGCGGCCAGGTCGACCAGCCGGCGCAGCTCGGCGGTGCGCCCGAGCGACGGCGGGGGAGGCGGCGCCGGGACCGCCGGCAGCGGCGCACTGCGCGGCCCGGGCAGGTCCAGCGCCGGCACCTGCCCGAGGATCGCCGTCTCCAGGTCGCGGAGGCCGGAGCCCGGGTCGATGCCGAGCTCCTCGGCCAGGTGCTCCCGGGCCCGGCGCAGCACGGACAGCGCGTCGCCCTGCCGGCCGCTGCGGTAGAGCGCCAGGGCGAGCAGGCGCACGGCCTCCTCGCGCTCGGGGTGCTCGTGCAGGTGGCGCTCCAGCTCGGGGACGACGGCCGCCGCCCGCCCGAGCGCCAGGTCGGCGTCGGCGCGCAGCTCCACCGCGACCAGCCGCAGCTCCTCCAGCCGCGCGACCTCGGGCGCGGCCCAGGAGGCGTCGGCCGACCCGGCGCAGGCCGGACCCGACCAGCAGGCGAGCGCCTGCTCCAGCAGCCGGCGGCGGTCGGCGACGTCGTCGGTGGCGTGCGCTCGGGCGACGAGATCCTCGAACCGCCAGGCGTCGACGGCCTCGCGAGGTAAGTGCAGTCGGTAGCCCGGCGCCGCGCTGACGACCACGGTCGCCCCCGACCGTCGTCCACCGGCCGGCTCCAGAGCCCGGCGCAGGCGGGAGACGTGCACCTGCAGGGCCGCCAGGGCCTTGGGCGGGGGCTCGCCGTCCCACAGGTCCTCGACCAGCCGGTCGGTCGGGACGACGTGCCCGCCGGCGAGCACCAGGCGGGCGAGCACCGACCGCTGCCGCGGACCGCCCAGCGCCGCCGGCTGCCCGGCGACCGTGGCCTGCACGGGTCCGAGGACGGACACCTCGACGGACGGGACCTGCGGGGAAGGGAGGTCGGGAACGCGCTCAGCCATGGCGCGGAGAAGGTAACCGGGCAAGTTGACGGCGGGGGTGGATCTCGACGTGTCGGGGGATCGCCTCGTGGTCAGCCGTGACCGTAGGGCCCGCTCCTGATGTACAGGCTGACCTGGCCGGTCCGCGAGGCGTACGGGCTCGACGTGCCGGCGGAGGTGCGTGCCGAGTCGACGAGCAGCGGGTCAGCGAGGAGTGGGGAGGTCCTCGAGATCGAAGGCGGCATGCAGAGCCGCGGTGAGGGCCACCTCCTGCTCCGGGTGCAGTCTGCCGATCTGCCGACCGAGCGCCGACTTGGGCACGGTGACGACGTTGTCGCAGCTGACGACGCTCGGATGGTCGAGGCCGTTGCCCGGGCCGACGGGCACCTCTGTCGAGAGGCCGCGGATGGTGCTGGTGATGGGCGCGACGGTGACCCGCGAAAGATACGGGCGCACCAGTTCGCGGGTCAGCACCAGAACGGGGCGGGTCTTGTCCAGGTGAGCGAGATGGATCGGACGCATCAGTCGAGGTCGTCGAGCGGTGTCCGGGCGGCGTGCTCGGCGAGTCCGTCGAGGTCGTCGTCCTCGGCGGCAGCGGCCAGTATGGCGGCGTCGCGAGCCGCGAGCTCACGACGCCGCTCGCGCTGGAGTGCCTGACTGACGACCGCAGCGCGCGACGGAGCGCGGCCGTCGGAGACCAGTCGGTCGATGAACTCCACCAGCTCCTCGGGGAGCCGGACGGCGATCTGCGTGCTCATCCAGCAATGGTACCGCTGTGGGATGCACAGTGCTACCACGCTGGTGGCACATCGCTGCCGGAGCTGTCGACCTGGCCGGGCCCGAGCCGGTGCAACCCATAGACGCGTGTGGGTCGTCGAGGCGTGCTCGCGCACCGGGCTGGACCGGGCGACCGGTGCGATGACCTGTCGGCGCGGGAGGTCCCGGAACGGCGCCGTCCGTGACAGCCTCCTCGTGGCTCTGCACGCTGCACCACGGGGGAACGTTGCTCCACCTCTCTCTGCCCGCCGTCCACCCGACCGGGGTCTGACGCCGTGTACCGCGTCGACGGGCGGCTGGTCCTCAGCCCCAGCGACCTGACCCGGCACCAGGAGTGCTCCCACCTCACCGCGCTCAACCTGCAGGTGGCCGAGCGCCGGCTCGACCCGCCGGCCGAGGGCGTCAGCGACCAGACGGTGCTCGTCGCCGACCTCGGCATCGCGCACGAGCTCCGCTACCTGGAGTCGCTGGAGGAGCAGGGGCTCTCCGTGGCGCGGCTCGCGGACACCCGGGACGAACGCGCAACCGAAGAGGCGATGCGCGCCGGCGTCGACGTCGTCCACCAGGCGACCCTGTTCGACGGCACCTGGGGCGGCCAGGCCGACTTCCTGCTGCGCACGGACCAGCCGTCCGACCTCGGGAACTGGTCCTACGAGGTCGCCGACGCCAAGCTCGCCCGCCGCATCAAGGTGCCGGCGCTGCTGCAGATGGCCACCTACGCCGACCGGCTGGCCACCCTCCAGGGCCGGGCACCCGAGCGCATCTGCGTCGTCACCGGCGACGGCGAGACCCGCCCGTGGCGGCTGGTCGACGTCGCCGCCTACGCCCGCCGCGCCCGCGCCCGGCTGCAGGCCTTCATCGAGAACCCGATCAGCACCGGGCCCGTCCCCGTCGCCCACTGCGACCAGTGCACCTGGAAGCCGAGGTGCGAGACCGAGCTGCGCACCCACGACGACCTCAGCCTCGTCGCCGGCATGCGCCGCGACCACCGCGCCGCCCTCAACGGCGCCGGCATCGCCACGCTCGGGCAGCTCGCCGACGCGCCCGACGACGTCCTCAGGGCCACCGGCATCGGCCGGGGCACCCGCGAGCGGTTGCGCGAGCAGGCCCGCGAGCAGCTCCGCGGCCGCGCGGCCGGCGCCCCCACCCGCACGCTGCTCCCCCCGCAGACCGCGCAGGGACTGCTCCGCCTGCCCGAGCCCAGCCCCGGCGACCTGTACCTCGACTTCGAGGGTGACCCGCTCGCCGGCGACGGGCAGGGGCTGGAGTACCTCGCCGGCCTGGGCGACCGGGGAGGCGCCTTCACCGCGCTCTGGGCGCACGACGCCGCCGAGGAGCGGCGCATGGTCGAGGACCTGGTCGACCGCATCGTCGAGGCCTGGCGCGCCGACCCCGGCATGCACGTCTACCACTACGCCGCCTACGAGGTCAGCGCGCTCAAGCGGCTGACCGGCCGGTACGGCGTCCGCGAGGCCGAGCTCGACCAGCTGCTGCGCGCCGAGCGGTTCGTCGACCTCTATCCCGTCGTCCGCCAGTCGATGCGGATCAGCGGGGAGTCCTACTCGATCAAGAAGGTCGAGGCCTTCTACGGGCGCGCGCACACCGGCGACGTCGCCGACGCGATGAGCAGCGTCGTCGAGTACGAGAAGTGGCTCATCGACCGCGACCCGGCCCGCCTGCAGTCGATCGAGGACTACAACAAGGACGACGTCGACTCCACCCGCGAGCTGCACGACTGGCTGGAGACCGAGCGGGCCGAGCTGGAGGCGCTGCACGGTCCGCAGCCGCGCCCGACGGTGGCCGAGATCGCCGTCCCCGCACCCCGGTCGGACGCCGAGGTCGCGGAGCTGGTGCTGGTCGAGCAGCTGCAGGACCGCGGGCACGACCTGCTCGGCGACCTGGTGCAGTGGCACCGCCGCGAGGCCCGGCCCGGCTGGTGGGAGTTCTTCAGCCGCGGCGAGCTGGACGACGACCAGCTCGTCGAGGACCGGACGGCGCTCGGCGGGCTGTCCGCCGCGGTCGAGATCGGCACCGAGAAGCGCAGCAAGCTCTACGAGTTCACCTTTCCGCCGCAGGACGCCAAGCTCTCCGTCGGCAAGCCCGCCTTCGACGTCGACACCCGTGCGCGGATCGGCGAGGTGCGCGCGCTCGACGCGGTCGCCGGGCGGGTGGTCGTGAAGAGCACCAGGGCGCCGGCGGGTCCGCGTGGGCTGGGTCCGGAGGGGCCCTTGAACGACGAGCAGCTGCGCGCGGCGATCAAGGCCACCGCGGACGCCGTCCTGGCCGGGGGGTCCTGTCTCGGGCAGCGGCTCCTCGACCGCGTCGTCCCCGCGGACACCCGCCGCCTCCCGGGGGAGGAGGCCGGCGACGCCGTCGTCCGGCTCGGCCTGGCGCTCGACGGCGAGGTGCTCGCCGTGCAGGGGCCGCCCGGCAGCGGCAAGACGCGGTCGGCGTCCCGGCTGATCCGCGCGCTGCTCGACGCCGGCAAGAAGGTCGGGGTCACGGCGCAGTCCCACGCGGTCATCGGCAACGTGCTGAGCGCCGTCGACCGGCCGGCGCTGCAGAAGTGCGAGGAGTCCCAGGCGTGCGGGGCACCCGGCGTGGAGTGGTCCCGCGATGCCGGCGACGTGGCCTCGCGACTGCTGGACGGTTCCGCATCACTGGTCGGCGGGACGTCGTGGTTCTGGTGCCGGGGGGACCTGGCCGAGGCGGTCGACGTGCTGGTCATCGACGAGGCGGGGCAGTTCTCGCTGGCCAACGCGGTGGCGGTGGCACGGTCGGCCACGTCGTTGGTGCTGCTGGGCGACCCGCAGCAGCTCGCGCAGCCGACGCAGGCCGTGCACCCGGGGGAGTCGGGGCTCTCGGCGCTCGAGCACCTGCTCGACGGGCACCCGACGGTGCCCGAGGGCCGCGGCGTCTTCCTCGACCGCACCTACCGGATGCACCCGGCGCTGACCGCCTTCGTGTCGGACCTGGCGTACGAGGGGCGGCTGGAGTCGGCGGCCGGCCGCGAGCGGATCGCCGTGGACGGCCGGTCCAGCGGGCTCGCCGTCCGGTTCGTGGAGCACGGGCAGCCGTCGATGGCCGCGTCCCCGGACGAGGCCACCGCCGTCGCCGAGCTGTGGCGCTCGCTGCAGGGCATCGGCTGGGTCGACGCCGCGGGGGAGCGGTCCACGATCGGGCCGGACGACGTGCTGGTGGTCGCGCCGTACAACAACCAGGTCGCGCTGATCCGGCGGGCGCTGCCGGACGGCGCGCGGGTCGGCACCGTGGACAAGTTCCAGGGGCAGGAGGCGCCGGTCGTCGTCTACTCGATGACGTCGACCTCGGCCGACGACGCCCCGCGCGGCGTCTCGTTCCTCTACGACCTGCACCGGCTCAACGTGGCGGTCTCCCGGGCCAAGGCGCTGGCTGTCGTGGTGATGAGCGAGGAGCTGCTGGACGCCGCCGTCCGGACGCCGGAGCAGCTGCGCCAGGTCAACGCGCTGTGCCGGCTCGTCGAGATGGCGACCGTCGTGCGCTGACGGCCTCCCGCGGACGTGGACCCACGGGCGCCGGTGTCAGTCGCGGACCGGCATCGCCGCCGGGATGGCCGACCGTTGGTGTCGGCCGCTGCGATCAACTCGTCGACGGCTCGCCGCAGCGCGTCGGCGATCGAGCTGCCCGGCAGGCGTCGGCCACCGCCCGCTCGACGCTGGTGCAGTACCAGAGCAGCTCGTTCCGGCTCGCGTTGAACGTCCACCAGAACTCCTCCCCGTAGCGGCGGACGTCCGCGGCGATGCACAGACCGTTGTGCGTCTTGTCGGCCGCCGTGACCAGGAGCGCCTGCGGGAGAAGGCCGGGCTGACGCCGGACGTCGCGCCGCGCCAGCTGCACGTGTTCGACGAACCGAGCCGTGACGACCGTGGCTGGGTCCTCTCCGTCGCGCACGTCGCAGCGCTGCCGTGGCGGGCGGTCCAGCCGGTGCTGGAGGCGCGGCCGGAGGAGGTGTGCGTGCGCCCGGTCGACGAGGTCCGCGGGTTGCTGTTCGACCACGACGAGATCGTGCGGCGGGCCGCGGCGGACGTGCGGACGGCCTACGCCGAACGCCCCGACCCGGACGGGCTCCTGGACCAGCCGTTCACGATGCGATCGCTGTTCCGGCTGCACGAGGCCGTGGCGGGCGGCCTCGACTACTCCGCCGACACCTTTCGCCGCGCGATGCTGCCCATGCTCGACGAGACCCGGCGGAGGTCGGAGGGGACGGTCGGCAAGCCGGCGCAGCTCTACGTCCGCCGGTGATCCGTGGCAGGGCCCGGTCCCGACGCCGGAGCGGCTGGGACGGGTGGACGCGCCGGCCGGACCGCGAGCACGCGCTGGACGTCCCGCACTCGACGTCGCCGCCTCCGCAGCCGGACCCGAGGCGCGACGCTCGACGCCTGCGCACAGTGAGGGCGGGGGCCGAGGCTGCCGGGGCACCACATCTCCCCCGCGAACCTCTACCGCTGCTCACAGGGGGAAGCAGCGGCGGAGGGGGAAGCAGCGGCGGACGTTCGCGGAAGGTGGACCAGGCGGCTCGGGCTCAGCGCTCGTCGTCGTCCGGGTGCGACTGCCCGGCCGGACGAGGGTGCAGCGACGGTCGCCGGCAGCTCACAGCCACGCCTCGATCGCGTCCAGCTGGTCGTGGGTCAACCCGACGAACAGGTCCGGCGCGACCACGAGCACGTGCGGGTTCGCCGCCAGCCAGTCCCCGGTGTCGGCCGCCTGCATCGCCAGGTCGTCGTCGACCCACACGATCCGCCGGTCCGGATGCGCCTCCGCGACCGCCTGCGCGGCGGTCAGCTTCCACCAGGCCGACCGGCCGCCGAACACACCGGCGAACCCGGTCGGCGCGGTGTCGGCGCGGGCGTGGGTCACCAGTCCGCGGGGCAGCCCCATCGGCTCGGCCAGCAGCCGGTCGGCGTCCGTCGTCCAGGTGGTCAGCCACTGGATCTCCACCCGGCCGGACCCGTGCAGCGCCCGCAGCCGGGCCGTGATCGTCGGGTCCCAGGTCAGCACGTAGCCGTTGAAGGTGCCCCGCTCCCACCCCGCGGGCAGGTCGGCGCGCGCCGCGTTGAGCACGCCGTCGACGTCCAGCAGCAGGATGGGGACGTCCCGGGTCGAGGCCATGCGCCCATCCTGCTGCGGCAGCGCGGCCGAGTGACGCGCGTCCGTCGCCGACCGACCGAGCGCCGTCGGGACCGGTCGGGGTCGTCGTCCTCTGGTGTCGCCGCTGCGCCCCCCGGGAGCCTCGATGTGCCACACGACGTCCGAGGGGGCGGGATGGAGTACGTCGTCACCTGGCGGGAGCGGCCGACGGAGTCGGTCGCGGAGTACGAGGCAGCACAGGAGCGGGTCCGCGAGGCCTTCTCGGTGGGGCGGCTGCCGAGGAGCCTCACCTTCCACCGGTTCGTCGCACGGGTCGGGCTCGGCGGGTACGCCGTCGTCGAGACCGACGAGCCGGCCGACCTGCGGTATCTCGCCACCGCGTACGAGCCCGTCACCTTCACGGTCGAGCCTGTGGTGGCCGGACTGGACGCCGTCGCCGCCCAGGCCCGCGGAGTCGGGTAGCGGGTTCGGCACGGCACGGCTGACTGGGACCTTCGTGTCGGTCCCGTCCGGCGTCTCGCCCGCGACCCTCAGGACGGCGGCTGTCCGCCGATCACACCGGCGACCAGCGCGGCGGCTGCGTGACCGGTCCGGACGGCGCCCAGCACGGATGCCCCGGTGCGCCAGCCGGTCAGCACTCCAGCGACGAAGGCGTCCCCGCAGCCGGTCGTGTCGCGCAGCCGTTCCCCCGGCAGCGGTTCGACCGGCACCTCCACTGTGCCGGCCGGCGTTTCCACCCGGGTCGGCCGCGCCCCGGCGTGCACCAGCACCAGTTCCGGCGCCCACGCCGGCAGGTCGCCGTCCAGTCCCAGCACCGCGGCCTCGGCGGCGTTGCAGGAGAGCAGGTCCGGCCGCAGCCCGGCGAGCAGGTCGACGTACGTGCCGACCCCGTGGCGCTCGATCCGGGCCGCGGCGGCGACGTCCACGCTGACCGGCACCCCGGCGTCGTGCGCCGTCGACGCGACGGCGAGCACCGCCTCGGGGAAGCGCAGCAGGTCGTAACCGTCCAGGTGGACGACGGCGGCGCCGGTGACCCACGGGACGCGGACGTCGGCCGGCTCCAGACCGCCCTCACCGCGGTCGGTGAGCAGCGTGCGTTCGCCGTCCGGGTGCACCAGCACCGTCGACAACGGCGCCCGGCCGCGGCGCACCACCGCGACCTCGACGCCGCGCCCGGCGAGGCCGGCCAGCAACCCGTCGGCGAGCGGGTCCGCCCCGGCCCAGCCCGCGAACCGGGCCGGCGCACCGAGGCAGGCCACGCCGGCCGTCACGTTGGCCGGGGCGCCGCCCGCCGTCGTCGTCCGCACCACCCGCTGCTGCCCCCCGACCACCAGCGGCGCGGACAGCTCCAGCAGCTGGTCGGCCACCAGCTTCCCCACCGCCACCACCGGGCCGGGTCGTGCCGGGCGCGGCCAGCGGGGCGCAGCCGCGGTCACGGCAGGCCAGGACCTCGGACCCCGGCACGGGCGAGCAGGCGACGGGCGCGCGTCGCCGTCGGGATGTCCACCATCCGGCCGTCCACCGACACCGCCGCCGTCCCCGCCCGCTCTCCGGCTGCGAGCGCGTCGAGCACCCGTCGCGCGTGCGCCACCTGCTCCGCCGACGGGGAGAACGCCTCGGCCAGCACCGGCACCTGAGCCGGGTGGATGCACAGGGCGCCGACGTAGCCGAAGGCCCGCGCGGCCCGGCCGTCCGCGGCCAGCGCGGGCAGGTCCCGGTAGTTCGCCAGGCTGCCCAGCAGCCCGTAGGGCGCCAGCCCGTGCGCCCGCGCCGCGCACACGACCAGGCCGTGCGCCCACCGGACGTCGAACCCCTCCGCCGCAGGGTCGACCTCGAGCTCGGCAGCGAGGTCCTCGACGCCCAGCACCAGCGCCGTCGTCCGGGCCCCGGCGCCCGCGATCTCGGCGACGCGCAGCAGTCCGCGCGGTGTCTCCACCAGCAGCTGCACCTCGACCGCTCGGCCCGGGACGTCGAGGACCCGCTCGGCTCGGCTGACCAGCTCCTCGACCACCTGCACGTGCTCGGGGGTCTCGACCTTCGGCACCAGCACGCCGTCGGCACCGGCCAGCACCGCCGCCTCGACGTCGTCCCGCAGGTCGTCGTCCGGGTTGACCCGGACCAGGACCGAGTCCACGCCCCGCAGCGCGGCCAAGGCGGACGGCAGCGCGGCACGGGCTCCGGGGCGCTCGGCCGGCGGCACGCTGTCCTCGAGGTCGACGATGACGGCGTCCGCCCCGGACGCGGCCGCCTTCGGCAGGAACTCCGGCCGGACGGCCGGCACGAACAGCTGGGTGCGGCGGTGCAGTGCCGCCTCACGGTCGACGCGCGGCGTCACACCGCGTCCTTCTGGTGGCCCGGCGGCACGGTGGGCGGTCCGGTCGTCACGCCCGCCTCCCGCAGCGCGGCGAGCTCCTCGGGGGAGAGCCCGAGGTCCGCGGCGAGGACGGCGTCGGTGTCCGCCCCGACGTGCGCCGGACCGGGCCGGCCGATCACGGTGCCGCCGTCCTGGAACGCCGGGTACACGTTGGTCATCGCCAGCGGCCCGAGGTCGGGGTCCTCGACCTCGACGATCGACCCCCGGTGCCGGACCTGCGGGTTGTCGAGCATCGTCGCGACGCTCTCCAGCGGGCCGACCGCACAGCCGCCGGCGGTCAGCTCGGCGATGGCCTCGTCCCGGTCCCGGGTGCGGCACCACGCGGCGATCAGGTCGTCGAGCTCCTGCACGTGCTGCACGCGGTCGGCATTGGTCCGGAACCGCGGGTCCTCGACGAGGGACTCGCCGCCGATGGTCCGCAGCACGTGCTGGGCCATCGGCTGGGTGCTGCCGCTGAGCGCAATCCACAGCCCGTCGCGGCACTGGTAGCTGCCGCGCGGCGCGGCCGGCCCGTACCGGTTGCCGGTGCGGCCGTGCTCGTGCCCGGTCTGCTGGTACTCCAGGACGTTGATCTCCACCAGTTTGAGCGCGGCCTCGTAGATGGCCAGGTCGATGGTGTCGCCCGTCCCGGTGGCCTGCCGGCGCAGCAGCGCGGCGAGGACGGCGGTCGCACCGAGGTTGCCGGCCATGATGTCGGCCAGCGGATAGGCCGGCAGCAGCGGCGGCCGGTCCTCGAAGCCCGACACCGAGGCCAGGCCGGCCAGCGCCTCGGCGAGGGTGCCGAAGCCGGGCCGGTCGCGGTAGGGGCCGTCCTGGCCGTACGCCGTCACCCGCAGCACCACCAGCCGCGGGTTGGCCGCACGCAGGTCGGCGGGGTCGAGGCCCCAGCGCTCCAAAGTGCCCGGGCGGAAGTTCTCGACGAGGACGTCGAAGTGCTCGACCCACCGCAGCACCAGGTCGCGGCCCTCGGGACGGCGCAGGTCCAGCGCCACCGAGCGCTTGCCCCGCGAGAGCGCCTTCCAGTACAGGCCCTGGCCGTCCTTCTGCCGGCCGAAGCGGCGGACGAAGTCGCCGGTGCCGGGCATCTCGACCTTGACGACGTCCGCGCCGTAGTCGGCCAGGATCGCCGCCGCGGTCGGCGCCGCGATCATCGTGGAGAGGTCGAGGACGCGCACCCCGGCGAGCAGCGGCGTCCGGGCGGCGGGCGGAGTGGTGGTGCTGTGCGTCATGCGGTGTCAGCCATTCCCATCTGGGGTTCCGAGGTCGTCCGGGTGCCGGGCTCCACCGCCGGCCCGGCAGGTCAGGCGGGGACGACGAAGCCGAGGACGATGATGATCGGCAGCGCCACGACCGAGGCCAGCGCGGTCACGAGGGTCAGCGCCTTCAGCGCACCCGAGGTGGAGATCCCCAGCAGGCTCTGGAACATCCAGAAGAAGTTGCTGTTCACCTGCAGCGCGAACAGCGCGCCGGCGCCGATGGCCAGACCCACCACGACGGGCGCGACGTCCAGCGTGCCGAGCACGGGCGCGAGGATGCCGGCGGCCGCGATCGCCGCGACCGAGATCGACCCGATCGCGAAGTGCAGCAGCGCGGCGATCAGCCAGGCCAGCAGCAGCGTCAGGATCACCGAGGCGCCGGACTGGGCCGAGAACAGGGCGCCCAGGCGCTGGTCGAGGTCGGTCTCGCCGATGACCGCGCCGAGCGAGCCGCCGATGCCGGTGATGAGCAGGATCTGCCCGGTGGTGCTCAGGCCGGTGGCCACGGCGTCGTCCGTGCGCTCGCGCCCGAGCGTGCGCCGGGTGAGCACGTAGGCGCCGACCATGCCGAGGAACAGGGCGAAGACCGGGTTGCTGAGGAAGTCGATGACCGGGTTCTCCACGCCGGCGGCCGTGGCGAAGGCGCCGGTGGCGATGAGCACCAGCGGCACGAGGACCGGCAGCAGCGAGATCCCCAGTGCCGGCATGGCGACGTCGTTCGCGCCGTCCCGCTCGCTCGCCGCCCGTTCCTCGTCCCGCAGGGCCTGGGTCTCGTGCTCGTCGGACTCCGGCTTCCAGAGACCGCGCTTGAGGATGAGGCCGAACAGGTACGTGGTCACCACCGCGGTGACCGGGCCCACGACCAGGCCGTAGACCAGCATGGTGCCGAGCGGGATGCCGAGCAGGCCGGCGATCGAGAGCGTCCCGAGGCCGGGGATGACGAAGACGTAGCCGACGAGGATGCCGGACGTGAGCGAACCGGCCATCAGCGGCAGTCCGCGCGGTCCGATGTGCGGGGCGGCCGAGCGGGCCAGCGGCGAGGCCAGCACCAGCTGGACGTCGACGTAGATGGAGGGGAAGAGCGTGGTGAGTGCGGCGCTCATCGCGTAGGGGAGCCGGCGGGCCCCGAGCAGCCGCAGCAGCAGGGCCACGAACCTCTGCAACGCGCCCAGCGCGAAGAGCATCGCGCCGAGCAGCACGCCGAAGCCGATGAGCAGGCCGACCTCGGCCATGATCTCGCCGAAGCCGGTGACGATCGTCTCCAGCGTCCCGACGAGGCCCACGCCACCCGCGATCCCCAGGTACAGCGAGCCCACGACCAGGGCGATGATGGGCTCGACCTTGAGCACGATGATCAGGAGCAGGACGGCGAGGATGGCGATGCTCGCGTGCAGGATGATCACGTCGGTCCCCATTCCGCGGCCGCACCTCTGTGTGGCGGCCGCCACTCTGGCGCGACGATGTGACCACGGAGGGCGAAAGTCCTGGTAGAGGGCCGGCCCGGATCGCGCTCCCAGCGGCGGTCGTGGTCCGGGCTCCGTCACGCTCAGCGGCGGCTCTCCTCCAGTCGGGTCAAGGCGGCGGTGAAGCTGTCGTTCCACAGACCCAGGTGCGGCCAGCGCCCGGCGACGTACGCCGTCGCCTCCTGCGCCGTCATCCCCTCCTCGCGCACCAGCCAGGCGCGCAGCACCAGCCCGGTCCGCGAGGCGCCGCCGTGGCAGTGCACGAGCAGCCGGTGCCCTTCGGCGCGCAGGGCCGTCATGTCGTCGAGGACGTCGGCCAGCATGACGTCGAGGTCGGCGTTGTGGTCGCTGTCGGCGATGTAGGCCATGCGGTGCAGCACGTGGGGGAACGGCTCGCCCAGCCGGCACAGCGAGATGACCGCGAAGTCCTCCTCGCTGTAGCGGGCGCCGTCGAGGTTGCCCGCCCAGATGCCCGGCAGCACCTCCTGCGGACCGATCCGCGGGATCACACCGGGGTCGTAGCTCTGCTGCGCGCCGCCGTCGAGCGCGGCCGCCAGCTGCTGCAGGTCGGCCAGCCGCCACACCCGGTCGCCGTGCCCGGGGATGCGCCCGTGGACGACCGACGACCAGCGCATCGGGATGCCGCCCATCCCGTACACGGCCCCGGCCAGCCCGCCGGCGACCGCGGCCACCGTGTCGGTGTCCCCGCCCAGGTCGACGACCAGGCGCAGCACCTCGGCGAACGACGTCCCGTGCCGCAGCGCCCACACCGCCTGGCCGAGCGTCGGCCACACCGCCCCGTTCGGCGTGCCGGGCTCCGGCGTCCAGTCCGGCGCGAGCACCTCCGCGTACCGCGCGCGGTGCTCGTCGGCCACCGCCTCGAGCGCCGTGGGGACGGCGGCCAGCGGGTCCTCCCCGTCGAGGGCCACCCGCACCAGCTCGTGGAAGACCGCGCAGCCCTCGCCCGCGGCCGGGTCGCCGTGGGTCAGCGCCGAGATGCGCCGGGCGGCGTCCGTGGTGGCCTCGCGGCCCTCGCGCGCGAACCGGACGGCGGCCGGCGTCGCCCGCATCAGCGAGCCGTTGCCGGCCGACCGCCCGGTGCGGCGGAAGTGCTCTGCCGCGGCGCTGTCCCACGGCAGACCGGAGCCGAGGACGGCGCGGGTCTGCACGCCGATGTCCGGCGGATCGGCCTCGGCCCAGCGCAGGAAGCGGTCGAACAGGTCGGCCTCGTCCAGGCCGCGGCGCTCGACCAGCGATGTCGCGACGAGCAGCGCCATCTGGGTGTCGTCGGTGAACTCGCCGGGCTCCCGGCCGAGCGCTCCGCCGCCGCACATCTCGGTGTGCGCGCCGCGGGCCGGGGTGGGGAAGCGGGCGGAGAACTGCCCGGGCGGGCCGAACTCGAACGGCGCGCCGAGCGCGTCGCCGACGGCCGAGCCGACCAGCGCGCCGGCGGCGCGGTGCGAGCGGTGCATGCGCGGGGTCACCCGAGCATCCTGCGGCGCCGGACGTCCCGCGGTCAGGCGCTGACCTCCTCGTGCGTGTTCACGCCGGGGATGCGCCGCACCGAGCCCCAGCCGAAGCGGGCCCACACGACCAGCAAGCCGGCGCCGACGAGCGACCCGAGGGTGTCGCGGAACAGGTCACCGTTGGTGTCGTCGTTGTCCTCCGAGAGCTGGGTTCCGAACCACGCGTCGGAACGCCACTCGAACAGCTCCCACAACGCCCCGATGGCGATGCCGAGCGCCGCGGTGACCACGCCGATGCCCACGTAGTGCTGCAGGTGCGTCTCGTCGCGCGGGTCCGGGACGACGTCCAGCCGGGCCAGCGCGATGTAGACGACCGGGGCCGTGAGCATCGGCAGGGTGAAGTGCACCAGGTCGTCGAAGCGGACGAACTGGTCGTACAGGCCCAGCGTCTCGCCGAACCCCTGCAGCGCCATGCCCAGGGTCAGCGCCAGGTCGTAGAGCCGCGGCAGGTTCACCAGCCGTGCGACGAGCGTGACGGCCCCCAGGACGGTGAGCAGGGCCGCCGATCCCCATCGGCCGTCGGCCGCGTACACCGCGGCTCCGATGAAGATCGCCAGCCGAAGGACGTCGATGCCGTCCCGCACGATCGGCGTCCAGTCACCCAGCAGCAGCGTGCGTCCGTCCACGTCGGCGCCGTACCCGCCGGTGCCCCGATCCTGCACACGTGCCGGGCGGCGCGCAGGAGGAGCTGACCGTGCGTCACCGGGATCGGCCATCACCCGCGCGACCGGGGGACGACGGCGTCTGCGGCGAGCGCACCGGGACCCCGCGGTGCTGCACTGTCCCCAGCCGGCCCGGACGGCCGGAGGCGCCGCAGGACAGGAGTACGCCGTGACCGATCGCGAGCTCGGGCCGACCGCCCCGCACAGCGGCCGGACGACCCTCTGCACCAGCCGTGCCGCCGGCCACGCCGTCCAGCCCACCCGCGTGCTGCTCTGCGACAGCAGCCCCGAGGACACCTGGACCGCCGTCGTCGTCATGGGCGCGGTCGGGGACGTGCTGACCCTCGCCTGCGGGGCGGAGCTCCGGCGGTTCCGCAACCACGAGTCCGGTCGACTGCTCGACCTCGTCGAGACCTCGGGCCCCGACGCCCTGCTCAACGAGCGGTACGGCCTGCTCTTCCTGCGCACCTGGCCGCAGGACGCCGCGTCGGTGTTCTCGCTCCAGCCGGCCGACCAGCCGCCGCACCCCTGCGGCTGACCGCCCGGTCGGGACCGCCGATCCCGCACGCCCACAGCGTCGTGGCCGTGCGGGATCGGTGATCTCGCCGCTCAGCGCAGGTCAGGCGACCCGGCGGGCGCCCGCGTAGCTCGGCATGGAGTCGAGGTTCATGACCTGGACCGGCTTGCTGGCGTTCAGCGCGTGCACGATCTTGCCGTTGCCGATGTACATCGCCACGTGCGAGACCGGGCTGTAGAAGAACACCAGGTCACCCGGCTGGAGGTTGGCCTTCGACACCGGGGTGCCGAACGTCGACTGCGCCCTGGACGTGCGCGGCAGGGAGACGCCGGCCGCCTTGTAGGAGAAGGTGGTCAGCCCCGAGCAGTCGAAGGAGTTCGGACCGGTGGCGCCGTACACGTACCGGTCACCCACCTGGGCCAGCGCGGTGTTGACGGCGGTCTGGGCGGCGCTGCTGACCGCGGCGGCCGAGACCGGAGCGGCGACGGCGGTGTGAGCCGAGGCCGGGAGGGGGGAGAGAGCGATCCCGGCGCCGGCGATGGCGGCGACGGCGACGCCGCGGAACGAGCGGCGAGCGAAGGTCGTGCGGGCAGTCGTCATCGACGACGGTTCTCCTGTTCTCCACGACCGCCTACCGGGTTAGCTGACGGGTTCGGACGGGGGAGTCGCCCGGCGCGACGAGTCGCGCTTCACCCCAGTGCTGCGGTGGGTCCCCGGCCTGCGCACCGGTCATCGACCGGTGCACGGTTCGGCGGCGTCCGGCGGGTGTCACAAGGTCAGCGACGCGGGCCCTCCGGACGGCGACCGAGGCTAGGTGGGCCCTAGGGCCCTGCTCAAAGCGAGGACGGGGGTCCGGGACGGTGGCCGGCACGGAGCGCGACTCGCCGGGCTGAGCACCACGAACGCCACTGGCGGCGCCTGGAAGTGCAGGGGAAACGCGCTGCTCAGAGCGTTATCGAAAAGTTTCCTTGATCGCGGAGCGCCTGTGCGCACCGTGTGGGGTCCCATGCAGAGAGCTCTGACAGGGTCGTGGTTGGACCGGCCGTTCCACGGGCACGACGAGAGGCAACCGACCCAAGGAGGAACACCATGGCCGGCATGTTGAGGAAGGTCCTGGCCTCGGGGCTCGCGGCGAAGGTCATCCAGGAGGCCCGCAAGCCGCAGAACCAGGCGAAGATCAAGGAGTTCATCGCCAAGATGGGCGAGCAGAACAAGAAGCAGGGCGGCGGCCGGGGCTACGGCCGCGGCCCCGTGCGCTGAGCACCCGCCCCTGATCGCACGGCGACCCCCGCTCGCACCGGGCGGGGGTCGCCGTCATGCTCGGGGACCGTGCTGCGCATCGCCGTCCTCGACGACTTCCAGTCCGTCGCCGCCGAGTTCGCCGACTGGTCGCGCCTCCCCGAGGATGCCGACGTCGTCAGCTTCGCCGACCACCTCGACGACGAGGAGGCTGTCGCCGAGCGGCTGGCCGGGTTCGACGTCGTCGTCGCCATGCGTGAGCGCACCCCGTTCCCGCGCACCCTGCTCGAGCGGCTCCCGCGGCTCCGGCTGCTGGTCACCACCGGCGCGCGCAACACCGCCATCGACGTCGCTGCGGCCGCCGAGCGCGGCATCCCCGTCTGCGGCACCGGCGCCCACCCGACCGGCACCGTCGAGCTGACCTGGGCGCTGGTCCTGGCCGTGGCCCGCCACGTCCCCGAGGAGGACGCCGGGGTGCGGGCCGGCGGCTGGCAGCGCACCGTCGGCACCGACCTCGCCGGCGCCCGCCTCGGCGTTCTCGGCCTCGGCCGGCTGGGCACCCGCGTCGCCCGCATCGGCCAGGCCTTCGGCATGGACGTCGTCGCGTGGAGCCAGAACCTCACCGAGGAGCGCGCCGCGGAGGCCGGCGTGCGCCGCGTCGACCGCGACGAGCTGTTCGCCACCGCCGACGTCCTCACGGTCCACCTGGTCCTCTCCGACCGCACCCGCGGGCTGGTGGGCCGCGACGAGCTCGCCCGCGTGAAGCCCGGCGCGATCCTCGTCAACACCTCGCGCGGCCCGATCGTCGACGAGGCCGCCCTGATCGAGGCCCTGTCCGAGGGCCGCCTCGCCGGCGCCGGTCTCGACGTCCACGACCGCGAGCCGCTGCCCGCCGACTCGCCCCTGCGCCGCGCCCCGCGCACCGTGCTCACCCCGCACCTGGGCTACGTCACCCGCGACACCTACCGCGTCTTCTACGGCGACGCGGTCGAGGACGTCGCTGCCTGGCTCCGCGGCGAGCCGGTGCGGGTCATCGCTCCCGCGTGACCCGTGCCGGGCCCGGGTACCCCTCCGGGCCCGGGACGAGGAGGTCTGCGATGACCGAGGGCAACATGACCGGCCGCCCGTACGGCGGCGCCAACGAGCGACCCGACGACGACGTCCTGCCCGGCGAGCGGCCGGAGGCGGGCGAGGTCGGTCCCCCGTCCCAGCAGGAGGAGCCGCGCGCGGCGCGGGACGGCGAGATGTCGACCAACCCCGGTGAGGCCGCCAGCGGGGTCCCGGACACCGACCACCCGCTCGGCGGCCGGAACAGCGGCTGACCCGCCACCACTGCCGCCCGCCCGGTCAGCTGGTGCGCGGCCCGGTCAGCTGGTGCGCGGCATCGTCGGCCTGCCCACGACCGGAGCGCGCCGTCCGCCTCGCGCCTGGGCCACGCCGAGCGGCGGCCGGGCGGCCGGGCGGTCCAGCAGGTCGGCCATGCCGGTCAGCCGCAGCAGCCGGACGGTGAACGGCGAGGGGGCGACCAGCCGCAGCACGCAGCCGCGGTCCTCGGCCAGCGCGGCGCCCGCGGCGAGCGCCCGCAGACCCGCGGCGTCGCAGAAGGTGAGGCCCGCGGCGTCGATGGTCCAGGTGCGGTGGCCGGTGACGCCGAGCGCGTGCAGTGCATCCCCGAGCCGGTGGGCGACGAGGCGGTCGAGCTCGCCGGCGGCGGTGACGCAGCCGTTCCGGAGGTCGATCGACAGCAGCAGCGGACGCTCGAGCGGCCGCTGCGAGATGGCACGTGCGGGCATGGTGATCCCCCTTGCGGAGCGCCGGGTCGGCGGGATCACCGCCGGACGGCGTCCCACGGACGGCGCGTCCGGGCCAGCTCTTCGACCCGGTCCCCGACGTTAACAGGACCAGCCCGTCTCGGCTGGTGCGCGATGGGATCGTCTACCACCGGATCGTGTCGACACGCCGTCCTGCTGGTCGGGGGCCCGCCCGGCCCCGACCGGGACGTCCGCCGCCCGCTCGCCGGCCCCGGCCGAGGGCGTGCCGGCGGTCAGGCCCCGTCGCTCCGCGCGCGGCGCCGGGCGCGCAGGCCGCTCACGAGCAGCCACAGCGTCACGGCCCCGCCGCCGAACGCGGCACCCTGGGCCATGCCGCCGAGGAACCCGCCGGCCGGTGCGACCCGGAACACGCCCGCGAGGAACAGGGCGAGGAGCACCAGGTAGGGCACCAGCCGGAGCCTCAGCAGCCCGGCCGGGTCCTCCACGCGGACACCGAGCTGCTGCGCGTAGAGGACGGTCACCCAGGAGGTGACGCCGACGACGACGGCGAAGACCGCCAGGGCGTAGGGCAGGCCCGTCGCACCGCCCAGCCACACCATCGCCGTCGCCAGGGCCAGCCCCAGCCACAGCGCCGCCTGGAGCCCGACGGCGCAGGCCTCGTTCCAGACGTCGCGCTGGCGCTCCTCCTCGTAGAACGGGTGGTCCAGGTCGCCGACCACACCGGCCGCACGCATGAACCAGCCGTCCCGTGCACCGGGCTGCACGTCGTCGTCCCCGCTCACCGACCCACCTCCACCTCGGACCCTCGCCCTGGCCGGTCGGCCTCGGGCTGCTCGCCGAACAGCTGCTCGACGGTGCGGTCGAGGCGGGCGGCGATCGCCAGCGCGAGGTAGACCGACGGCGCGTAGTCCCCGGCCTCCACCGCCACCACGGTCTGCCGCGTCACCCCGACGGCGCTCGCGAGTTCGGCCTGGGTGAGCCCCGACGCCGTCCGGGCCGCGCGCACCGCGTTGCGCCGCCCCTTCGCCGAGGTCCGCCCCATGGCGAAGAGTGTCGGGTCTACTGGACACCACGTCAAGTACACCCGACATCGCGCCCTGCACGTGCCTGGCAGGGGCCGGTCAGTCACCCTTGACGTTGACCACCTGGCGCAACGTGTGCCGCACCTCCACCAGGTCGGCAGCGTCGGCCATCACCTGGTCGATGGGCTTGTACGCGTCGGGGTGCTCGTCGAGGAACGCGTCCGAGCGGCCCCAGGCGATGCCCTTCATCCGCCGGTCGAGGTCGGCGCGGGTGAACATCCGCCGTGCGGCACCCCGCGAGTGGTTGCGCCCGGCTCCGTGCGGTGCCGAGGTCAGCGACGCGACGTCACCCCTGCCGACGACGACGTAGGACGCCGCGCCCATCGAGCCCGGGATGAGACCCCACTGGCCGGTCCGCGCGGAGATGGCGCCCTTGCGCGAGAGCCACACCTCGGTGCCGTAGTGCGTCTCCCGCTCGGTGTAGTTGTGGTGGCACTGCACCACCTGCGCGCGGTGCACCTCCTCGGTCCGGCCACGCCCACTCAAGAACTGCGACACCTGCTCGGCGAGGCGGTCCATCATCTCCTCGCGGTTGAGCGCGGCGAACCGCTGCGCCCAGTGCAGCGCCTCGATGTAGGCGTCGAACTCCGCCGTCCCCTCCTCCAGGTACGCCAGGTCGCGGTCGGGCAGGTCCATGCCGCTGCACCGGTCCTGCGCCACCCGGATGTGCTTGGACGCCAGCCGGTTGCCGACCCCGCGCGAGCCCGAGTGGAGGAACAGCCACACCCGGTCGTGCTCGTCCAGGCAGACCTCGATGAAGTGGTTGCCCGAGCCGAGCGAGCCCAGCTGCAGCGGCCAGTTGTGCGCGACGCCGTCGGCCTGCGCCACACCCGGCAGGTCGCGCAGCTCCGCGACCCGTGCCGCCGCCGTCTCGCGCAGCTTCTTGTTGTAGCGGCCGGCCGACAGCGGGATCGCCCGCGAGACCTGCTCGTGCAGCGTGGCCAGGTTGCGGCCGCGGACGTCGTCCCCGGTGAACTGGGTGCGCACGGCCATCATCCCGCAGCCGATGTCCACGCCGACCGCCGCCGGGATGATGGCGCGGTCGGTCGGGATCACCGACCCGACGGTCGCACCGAGCCCGAGGTGCGCGTCGGGCATCAGCGCCACGTGCGGGTGGACGAACGGCATCGAGGCGGTGCGCTCCGCCTGCACGCGGGTGGTCGGCTCCAGGATCGACGCCCAGTTCAGGAGGCGGTCGCTGATCTTCTCCATGTCCCTCTCGCTCCGGTCGGTGGCGCGACGGTGGAGCAGTCCTGCCCCGCCGTCCGCCCCGGTTACCCTCGCGAGGAGCTCAGTCGTCGTCCTTCTCGTCGTCGTCGTCCTTGTCGCGGTCCCGCCCGCGCTCGCGGTCCCGGCCGCGCTCCTTGCCGGCCGTCGCCTCGGCGGTCGGCGTGGGGGACGGCGCGGCGGTCGTCGGCGGAGGCGTCGGGGCGACGGCGTGGGCCACCGTCACCGTCGTCCCGACCGGGAGCTCGCCGGTCGGCTCCAGCGCGAGGACCTGCCCGTCGGGGACGTCGTCCCGCTCCACCGCGACCAGGGTGACCGTCAGGTCCAGGCCGGTCAGCCAGGCCCTCACCGCGGTCACCTGCTGCCCGACGTGGTCGGCGGAGTCCACCCGGACGTAGGGGACCGTGGACCGCGGCGCGACGGACGCCGGCGGCACGGACGTCGCCGGGGCGGAGGTGGTGGGGGCGGCCGCGGCCGGCGCGGCGGTGGGGACGTCGCGGCTCCCGAGCACCAGGCCGGTGACGACGAGCGCCGTGGCCACCAGCCCGACCAGCACCGGCACCACCAGCCGGCGCACCCGGCCGCGGCCGTCGTCCTCGTCGTCGGGCGTGGGCGGCACCGGGAGCACGGCGGCGGCCGCGGCCGGGCCGACCGGCAGCGTCGCGGTGGCCGGCTGCTGCGCGGGGACGACGGGCAGCACGCGGGTCGCGGTCCGCTCGTCGGCCGGCTCCGGCGCACGGCCCGCGGCGGCGTCGGCGACGGCGGGGACCAGCGCGGCGCCGTCGGGGATGCGCGCGGCCGGGTCGGTCACGAGGGTGCGCTCGACCAGCTCGCGCACCGGCGCAGGGACGCCGGCCGGCAGCGGCGCGGGCGTCTCCGTGAGCCGCCGCATCGCGACCTCGACCGAGTCGGGCCCGTCGAAGGGACGGCGCCCGGTGAGGCACTCGTAGGCGACCGTGCCCCAGGCGTAGACGTCGACGGCGGGAGTGGCCTTCCGCCCCTGCACCAGCTCGGGCGCGAGGTACTGCGCCGTCCCGACGACGTGGCCGGTGCGGGTGACGGTGGCGTTCGCGGCCGACCAGGCGATGCCGAAGTCGGTCATCTTCACGGTGCCGTCGGGACGGACCAGCAGGTTGGCCGGCTTCACGTCACGGTGCACGACCCCGGCCGCGTGCGCGGCGGCCAGCCCGGCGGCGACCTGGCCCAGCAGGTCCAGCGTGCGCTCCGGCGTCAGCGGCCCCTCGCGCGCCAGCACCGCCGACAGCGGCTCACCGTCCACCAGCTCCATGACCAGGTAGACCAGCCGGTCACCGCCGGGGAAGGCCGGCTCGACCTCGCCGTAGTCGTGCAGGACGGCGATGTTCGGGTGGGTGAGCCCGGCCGACAGGCGCGCCTCGGTGCGGAACCGGGTCAGGAAGACCGGGTCGCCGGTGAACTGGCTCTTGAGCACCTTGACCGCGACCTCGCGGCCGAGCACCCGGTCCTGCCCGCGCCAGACCTCGCCCATGCCCCCGGTCGCGATGAGCGACCGGAGCTCGTAGCGGTCCTGCAGGACGTCTCCCGTTGCCGCCATGCTCAGACGGGGTCGACCAGGCGCAGCGTCGGGTGCGGCGCCAGGCGCTTCTGCAGCGTGACCCGGTGCCGCCCGTCGGGCTCGTGCCGGAAGTCCAGCCGGTCGACCAGCGCCTGCATGAGCAGCAGGCCGCGGCCGTCCTCCAGCGGCGAGCGCTCGTCCCGCGCGGGCAGCTCGGCGGGGTCGAAGCCCTCGCCGCTGTCGACCACGCTGATCCGGCACAGCCGGTCGTCGATGGCCACCGCGACCTCGTACTCGGCGTGGTCCCCGGCGTGCTGGACGACGTTGGCGCAGGCCTCGGTGAGCGCCAGCGCGATCTCGTCGATCACCGTGTGCTCGACGTCCAGGTGCTCCAGGGCCTGCCGGCACAGCCCGCGGATGAACGGGACGCTGCCGGTGTCCACCGGGAGGTGGACGGTGAAGGCGATGTCCACGCCGGGTCCCCCTCTCCCGCCTGCAGGCATCTAGGCTGCTCAGGTTGCGCGTTCTCGAATGGGAGGATCGATCGGTGCAGTTCGACGTCGAACGGACCACGGTCCTCGGGCGGCCGGCGCTGACAGTACGCGGAGAGCTGGACCTGGCGACCGCCCCGCGCCTCGTGGAGGCCGCGGAGTCACAGTTGTCCCAGCAGCCGCAGTCCCTGGTGGTCGACCTGACCGAGACGACCTTCCTCGACAGCTCCGGAGCCCGGGAGCTGGCGCGCATCGCCCGCCGCGCCGCCCGCGAGCGCGTCGCGCTCGAGGTCGTCTGCCCCCGCGCCAACCGGCCGGTGCGGCTGGTGGTGGACCTGCTCGAGCTGCGGGCGATCGTGCCCATCGTCGAGTCGCCCAGCCTGACGGGGAACGAGGTCGGTCCGTAGGGTCGGCCGGCGATGACGCTGACCGCGAGCACGCCTCCCACTGACGTCTCGGGGGTCGACGAGGACGCCCTGCAGCGCTGCGCGGACGAGCCGATCGCCGTCCCCGGTGCGATCCAGCCGCACGGCGCGCTGCTGGCCGTGACCGAGCCCGACCTCGCCGTCGTGGTGGCCTCGGCCAACGCGGCCGACGTCCTGGGCGCGACCCCGGCGTCCCTCGCCGACGTGCTGGCCCCCACCGACCTCGACCGGCTGCGCGCCGGCCTGGCCGGGGACCTCGTCGAGCTCAACCCGCTGCGGGTGACCGTCGGCGGTGCCGACGTCGACCTGGTCGTCCACCGCGCCGACGGCCTGCTGCTCACCGAGTGGGAGCCGCTCGCCGGCGCCGAGCAGGCCGACGCGGTCTGGCACGCCCGGCTGGCACTGGTGCTGCAGCGGCTGTCGGCCGGCGGCACCCTCGACGAGCTGACCGCCTCACTGGCCCGCGACGTGCGGGCGCTCACCGGCTTCGACCGGGTGATGGTCTACCGCTTCGACCCCGAGTGGAACGGCGAGGTGGTCGCCGAGGACCGGCGCGAGGACCTCGAGCCCTTCCTCGGCCTGCGCTACCCGGCCAGCGACATCCCCGCCCAGGCCCGCGCGCTCTACGCGACCCACTGGCTGCGGCTGATCCCCGACGCGACCTACCGGAGGGTGCCGCTCGAGCCGGCCGCGAACCCGGTCACCGGGCACCCGCTGGACCTCTCGGGGGCGATGCTGCGCAGCGTCTCGCCGGTGCACCTGGAGTACCTGGCCAACATGGGCGTGGTCGCGTCGATGTCGGTGTCGCTGCTCGACCGCGGCCGGCTGTGGGGGCTCATCTCGTGCCATCACTACAGCGGCCCGCACCGCCCCTCCTACGCCGACCGGGTGGCCGCGGAATTCCTCGGCCGCACCGCCTCGCTGCTGCTGCACACCACGGTCGAGGACGGTGAGCAGGGCCGCGTCGTGGCGGTGGCGCAGCGGCGGGCCGAGCTGGTGGCCGCGCTCGGCCGCGCCCCCCGGACCCCGGCGCAGGCGCTGACCGAGGGGACGCCGACCGTGCTGGACCTGCTGCCCGCCGCGGGCGCCGCCGTCCGTCTCGACGGCCGGCTGCACCTGCTCGGCCGCACCCCGCCGGCCGAGCGGGTGCCCGGGCTGGTCGCGGCCCTGCTGGCGCAGGTGCGCTCGGCGACCGACGCGCTCGGCAGCGTGGTGCCCGAGGCGGCCGACGTCGCCGACACCGCCAGCGGCCTGCTCGCCGTCGAGGTGGGCGGCGGGCGCGGGGACTTCCTCGCCTGGTTCCGGCCGGAGACCCCCCGCGAGGTCACCTGGGGCGGCAACCCGCACACGCCCAAGACCGTCGAGACGGAGTCCGGGCCGCGGCTGTCCCCGCGCCGCTCGTTCGCCGCGTGGCGCGAGACGGTGCGCGGGACGGCGACGCCGTGGCGCGCGCACGAGGTCGAGGCCGCCCAGGAGCTGGCCGCGCACCTCACCGAGTCGGCGCTGCTGCGGGCCGGGGAGGACGACCGGCTGGCCGCGGCGCTGCAGCGCACCCTGCTGCTCGAAGCACTGCCGGAGGTGCCCGGCGTCGCGCTGGCCGCCCGGTACCGGCCCAGCGCCGCGGACGTCGTCGGCGGCGACTGGTACGACCTGGTGCCGCTGCCCAGCGGCCGGCTGGCGATCGTGCTGGGCGACGTCGCCGGGCACGGGTTGGCCGCCGCCTCGGTCACCGCCCAGCTGCGGCACGCGCTGCGCGCCCACCTGCTGCGCGACCGCGGCCCGGCCGCCGCGCTGCAGGGGCTGGGAGAGGTGATCGCCGCGCTGCTGCCGGGGGAGCTGGCCACCGCGGTCGTCGCCGAGCTGGACCCGGAGACCGGGGAGGTCGCGGTCGCCAACGCCGGCCACCTGCCGGTGCTGCACGTCGCGGCCGACGGGGTGCGATTGCTCTCCGAGGGGCGCGGTCCGGCGCTGGGCCTGCTCGACGAGGTCGACTACGCCGAAACCCGGGTCCGGCTGGCCGGGCCCGACCGGCTGCTGCTCTACAGCGACGGGCTGGTGGAGCGCCGCGACGTCCCGCTGCCCGACCGGCTGGACGCGCTGTGCGCCACGGTCGCGGCCGGCGGCGAGCCCGAGGCGCTGCTGGACGACGTGCTGGCCGCCCTGGACCCGCCGGACACCGACGACGTCACCCTGGTCGGCCTCGGGCGCACCTGAGCCGCGCCGGACCGCTCCCTCCCCGACCTCCGCCCCTGCCCCCCTGGTGGGCAGCGGTGGATCCGACCTACGCCGCTCCCCGCACGGTGAGCAGGGGTGGAGGTCGCGTGGAGGTGTGCGCCGGGCGTGGCGGGGACCACCGTGACCGCCGGCCTCCTCACCATCCGCCGACCGAGCCGCCCGGACCGACGTCCCTCCGGCAACCTCCACCCCTGCTTCGCATGCGAAGCAGGGGTGGAGGTTCGCGGAAGTACTGCCGCCGAGGCGGCTCGTTCCTGCAGCGGTGGTGCCGCTACCGAGCGCGGCCGTCGGCGTCCGGACGGCCCGGGACCGGCGGCTGGCGACGCACACCCGCGTCGAACCGCTGCGTGCGGTCGGCCGCGTCGTCGCCACCGTCCGCCGCGTGCCGTCCGGAGGTCGGGAGCCTGAACTCGGCGGTCTCGTCCAGCAGGTGCTTGGCCACGATGAGAGTCCTTCCGTGCGTGGTCCCCACCGAGGCTAGGAGACGGGCCGGAGGCGCGTGAGGTGGCCGGGGGCGGCTGTGGCGGGTGGGACCACTGGGGCAGGGGGTCCTCCATCAGTCACCCCGGCGACGGCGGCGGCGGGACGACGCGTCGTCGCCGCCCCGGCTGCGGGCGAAGGACCGCGCCACCTCCTGCGGCCAGCCGTCGTCCACCAGCAGCAGCTCCAGCCGCCGGCCGAGCACCTGGTCCACCTCGCCGGCGGGCAGCTCCGAGCCGAACACCACCTCGCGCAGCGCCCACCCGCGGCCGGCGCCCGCCCCGGTCGCGACCGCGGCGGCCAGCTCCTCGACGCCGGACACGTCCATGCGCAGCGCGGCCCACCGCAGCGCCGGCGGAAGCGCCGGCACCGGGACGGTGTCGCCCAGCCGCGACAGCCAACCCGGATCGGCGACCAGCAGGTGCCCGAGCAGCTCGCCGTGCGCCGCCGTCCACCCGCCCGACGACCGCCACTGGGCGACCAGCGCGTCGCCGACGACCTCGCGGCGCGTGGCCAGCAGCGCCAGCTCCCAGTTCTGGCCGGTGAGCCCGAGCAGCGGCAGGTCGACGCCGAGGGTCAGCGCCTGCTCGACCAGCAGGCCGGCGGCGCGGTCCAGCCGGGCGATCCGGCGCCCGCGGCGCACCTCGCCGGCCAGAGCCGCGCACAGGTCGGCCTGCCCGACCCCGGCCACCTCGACGGCGAGCTCGGCCGGGCCCGCGGCGCCGTCGAACACCTCGTCCAGCAGCGCCGCCAGCACCCGGCCCCGCACCAGCTCGGCGACCGTCGGCCACCGGTCGACCGCCGCCCGCAGCGCCGTCTCGACGGCCGGGCTGTCCCCGGCGAGGTCCAGCGCGGCGGCCACGTTGCCCCCGCGCGCCAGCCAGCGCGGTGCGGCCGACGACTCGAGCACGCTGGCCACCTGGTCGGCCGACAACCCGGCGGCGTCCTGTTCGGACCAGGTGTCGGCGAACAGCCACGCGTCGAGGCGGCGCAGGTCGGCCAGCTCGTCGGGAGCGAGCTCGGCCTTGCTCGCCGCCTCGAGCAGCGTGCGGGCGCGCTCGGTGTCGTGCGCCGCGGCCGCAGTCCGCGCGGGTGCGTCGGTGAGCCGCACGGCGACCGGCGCGGTGTCGCCGTCGTCCCCCCGGGTTCCGGTGTGCAGCGAGACGCCGCTGGTCAGCGCGCGCGGCAGGACGGCGAAGAGCACCTCGGCCACCTCCCGCCCCGACGCCGTCCGGACCGGGAGCGCGCAGCTGCCCGAGCCCGCCGCGAGGGTGGCCAGCAGCCCGGCCAGGGGCGGGGTGAGCGCGTCGACCTCGTCGGGGGTCAGCGCCGGTGCGGCCCGGTCGGCGATCGCCACCCGCAGCGGCGGCAGCTCGGCGGTGGGGGCGGAGTCCTCGGGCAGCGCGTCGAGGAACCGCCCGGCCCGGCGCAGCGCGAGCAGCTCGCGCACGCCCAGCCGGCCGCTCCCGTCCCACAGCAGGTGCACCAGGTAGTTGCCCGGGCGGCCGAAGCCGTCGGCACGGGCGGCCACCGCCCGGTAGAGCACCCGGCCCGCGCCGCGGGAGAGCACCCCGTAGGCCTCGCCGTCCTCGGGCCGGGAGCCGACCAGCGCGCCGAGCACCTTGCGGGTGCGGCCGACCTCGGCCGGCCAGTCGGCCGAGTGCGCGTAGACGCCGAACCCCGGACCCTCCAGCGTGCGGGTGGCCGAGGTGTAGAGCGCCTGCGGGCAGGCCCGCCCGCTCACCGGGACCACTCGCCGCGCAGGCCCGCGCCGTACTCCTCGGGGTCGAGCCCCTCCTCGGAGAGGAAGCCCGAGCGGGCCAGCAGCACCAGCAGGGGGTCGAGCACGCCGACCGGCGCGATCCGCGGGTAGCCGCCGTCCCGGGCGTCGGCGCCGGTCGCCGAGACCGCGTGCACGGTCGGCCGGGGCAGCCGGTGCAGCACCGCCGTCAGCAGGTTCGACCCGCCGCTGACCTCGAGGAAGTCGACCAGCCGGGAGCTGTTGGCGCGCACGTCGGCGAACCAGTGCGCGAGCGGCATCGCCCGCAGGTCGGGGTCGCGCAGCGTCTCGGCCGGGAAGTCGGGCACCCCGCGGAGCTTGTCGGCCTTGCTCAGCACGACGGCGGTCGCCACGTCGTCCACGTGCGCGTCCGGCGGCAGGTTGCGGGCGGCGCGCAGCACGTTGGCCAGGTTGACCACCATCTGCGTGTGCCGGGCCAGGCCCATCGAGTCCTCGCCGGGGTCGGCCACCGAGCGCAGCCGCGGGAAGACGCCGGGGGAGAGGACGACGAGCAGCGACGTCGCCGCGTAGAGGAACCTGCCGTACAGGCCCATGTCCTCGCTGCGGTACAGCTGCTCGCCGGAGGCGTCGAAGAAGACCAGGTTGACCGCGCGCTCGGCGCCGTTCCGGCCGGTGCCGCGCAGCACGAGCATGAACGGCTCGGGTGAGCTGCCCTCGCCCAGCAGCGGCAGGGTCAGCGGCAGCTGCTGGCGCTGCACCAGCAGCCGGTAGCGGTGGTCGTCGAAGCGGGCGGCGCTCTCCTCGTCCATCTCCACGGAGACGCCGAGCGGGGCCAGTGCGCCCTCGTGCAGCAGGTCGATGAGCACCGTCAGGTAGGTGCTCTTGGACGCGCCGGTCAGCCCGACCAGGCCCACCACGATCGTCGGCCGGTCGAGGTACTCCGGTGGCAGCCGATGCCCGCGCGGGCAGGTCGGCACCACGTTGGCCGCGGCCGCGCCGGCGGCCTCCCGGACGGTGGGCACCGGCTGTGGGTCGGTGCGCAGCGGGTCGAGCAGCCGCTGCCAGCGGGTGCGGCGCTCGACCGGCGGCCGGGTGGGTGCACCGGTGGCGTCGCGCCACACGGGCGCGGTCAGGGGCTCCAGGCAGCGGGGGCAGACGCGGCGGCGCATCGTCAGCGGACGAACAGCGCGAAGAAGACGATGGTGCTCGCGGCGAGGACGGCCAGCAGCACGCGCTGCCGCTCCCGGAACCGCTGGCGGCGCGCGTCGAGCCGCTGCTGGGCCAGCGCGCGCTCGTACATCCCGGACACGGTGCTCCTCCTCGAGGGTCGGGGCTCAGAAGACGACGTGGTACAGGACGGCGAGCAGCAGCCCGGCGACGACGCCCAGCAGCACCATCACCGCGGCGGCCACGGCGAAGCCGGTCCAGGTGTCGGCGACCGCCCGTTCCAGCCGGGCCAGCTCGTAGCGCGCCGCCTCGGTGACCGCGCCGAGGGAGCGCAGGTCGAGCATCGTCGTCCGCGGGTCGGGGATCTCCGAGGTCTCCCCGAGCCAGCGGGTGCGCTGCTCCACCTGGCGGGCCAGCTGGGCCACCGTCAGGCGGCGCTCGGGGTTGAACCGCAGCGCCTTCTCCACGCTGTCGAGCAGGTTGGCCGGGACCCCGGTCAGGTCCAGCCGGCCCGCTCGCAGCGCCAGGTAGTAGTCGGAGTCGGGCATCGTGTCGTCGGGGTCGACGGGGTGCACCGCGCCGGCCGCGTAGGCGATCACCATGCCCCAGCTGTAGACGTCGCTGGCCTCGGTGAGCACCGCCCCGGCGAGCTGCTCGGGGCTGGCGAACAGCTTCGTGCCCAGCGCCGCCATCCCGGTGGTCGCGGTGCCCGACGACGGCTCGGAGCCGATGTAGCGGCTGATGCCGAAGTCGACCAGCCAGACGTCGTCCCCGGAGATGATGATGTTGCCCGGCTTCACGTCGCGGTGGACGACGCCCGCGGCGTGCACGTCGCGCAGCGCGCGCAGCAGCCCGATCGCGATGCGGCGCAGCTCCTCGGCGTTCAGCCCGCCGGAGCGGTGCGCCATGAACTCATCCAGCGGCGTCCCGGAGACGTACTGCTGCACGTAGTAGGGCGCCTCGGCGTCGAGGTCCTGGTCGACGATGCTGGCGACCCGGGAGCTCTTCACCCGGGCGGCGTTCTCCACCTCCCGGGCCAGCCGCTTGCGGGCCAGCTCCGGCGCCCCCTCGGGCAGCCGCTTGATGACGACCAGCGCGCCCTCCGGCCCGGCCGACCCGACGAAGACGTCGGCGCCCTGGCCGCCGCGCGGCAGCCGGCACAGCAGGTCGTAGGGACCGATCCGGTCCGGGTCCCCGGGTTCGAGCAGTCCGATCTGGCGGGTCCCGGCCAGGTCGGCGACCGCTCCGGCGGGGTCGAGCGCCTCGTCCACGGTCGTGCGGCCTCCCATCGACGGCGGTGGGGCCGAGGCTAGGTCCTCTGCCTGGGAGCGAGGTGTGAGTCGGCCGCCCCTGTGTCCGCCCGGCCCCGCCAGGGTGCCCGCACCCCGGTGCCCGGGACATCCGGGACGTCCCCCATTCCGCCCCTGAGACGCCGGCAGCGGAACGCGCTCCGCGAGCTCGGGGCGGGACCCTGCAGCGGGGGTCAGCCGGCGGTCAGCACCCCGGACTCCGAGCGCACCAGCCGGCCGGCGTCCAGCGCCCGGGCCAGCGCGGCCTGCAGCAGCGGGGCCAGGGACGGCGTCCGGCGGCGGTAGCCGAAGACCTCGGCGGTGCGCACGAACAGCTCCTCCTCGACCAGCTCGCCCGCCGCCCGGCAGAGCGCGGACATGGCGTTGCCGACCTCCTCCGGCGCGACGTGCTCCAGCGGCCGGTCGGCGCCGGCGGCCTGCCGGCGGAAGCCGGTCCAGCCGGCGCGGTCCAGCGACTCCGGCCAGGCGAACTCGCCGTCGAGGACGCCCTCGGGCAGCAGCCGCAGCAGCGCGTCGCGGCGGGCCTCGCTGACCCGGGACAGCCCGAAGGCGCCCGCGGCCACCCGCACCAGCCGGTCGCGGTGCACCGGGCCCTCAGCCCTGACGCCCGCAGTCAGCACCCGCCGGACGGTGCGGGCGGCCCGCGGGTCGTCCAGCGAGTCGAGGGCCTTGCGCTCGAGGCCGCCCTTCGGCGTCCACGGTGCGAACGGGGCCTCGCCGTCCAGCAGCGGAGCGGCGGACTTGCGCGGGGTGCGCCGGGCCGGCCGGGTGCCGGAGGCGGGCACCGGCTCTCCGGGGGTCCGCGCGGGCACTGCCGGCGAGATCCCGGCCATCTCCGCGGAGGCGGCCACGACGGGTTCGGGCTCGGGTTCGGGTTCGGGCAGCACGGTCTCCACGACGACCGGCGGCGCGGCGCGCAGCGGCACGACCGCGCGCACCTCGGGCGCGGGCGGCCCGGCGGGCGCGGGCACCGGCGGAACGGCGTCCACCGGCCCCTGGTCCTCCACCACGACGGTGGCCGGAGCGGCCGGCGCCGGAGCAGCGACCGGCACCGCCTCGACCACGGCGACCAGCCGGTCGAGCACCGTCTCGCGGTCGCGCAGCCAGGTCGGCAGCCAGACCCGCTCGACGGCTGGCCAGCCGAGCATCCCCGACAGCACCTCGACCGGCAGGCCGTCGCGGTCGCCGACGGTGCGCCGCCGGGCCCACGCCGGGCCGTCGAGCAGCACGGCCATCACCGGCTCGTCCGGCGTCCCGGCGCGGGCCACCGACAGGTCCACGCGGAAGTCCGAGAGGCCGACGTCGGTGCGCACGCTCAGCCCCCGGTCGCGCAGCGCCGCGGCGATCTCCTCGCGGTGCCGGTCCGGGACGGCGACCGGCCGGGCGTCGCGCGGCAGCGCGTCGGTGCCCAGCGCGGCCAGGTCGAGGTAGGCGCGCAGGTGCTTCACGCCGACCGACGAGGTCTGCTCGGCGCGCAGCTGCGCGGGGTCGAACGAGGAGAAGACGACGACCTGCCGACGGGCGCGGGTGACCGCCACGTTGAGCCGCCGCTCACCGCCGACCCGGTTGAGCGGGCCGAAGTTCAGCGGCAGCACCCCGCGGTCGTCCACGCTGAAGCCGGTGGAGAACAGCACGACGTCGCGCTCGTCGCCCTGCACGTTCTCCAGGTTCTTGACGAACAGCCCCTCCCCGTCGGTGCGGTCCAGCGCCTCGACCAGCCGCTCGTCGCCGGCGTCGCGCAGCAGGCCCTCGATGTAGGCCCGCTGCTGCGCGTTGAAGGTGACCACGCCGATCGAGGGCAGCGCCGTGCCATCCCCGCCCACCCCGGCATCCAGGGGCACGGCGTCGAAGCGGCGGCGCACCTCGGCGACGACCGCCTTGGCCTCCATCGGGTTGGTGCGCAGCAGCCGGCCGGCGCCGGTGCGGTGGAAGGTGCCGTTGACCCGGACCAGCGAGATGCCGCGGCCGTCGACGTCCGACGAGGGGCGGCCGTGCGTCGGCGCGGGGAACGACGAGAGCCGGTTGTCGTAGTAGTTGGCGTTGCTGAACGCGATGAGCGACTCGTCCTGGCTGCGGTAGTGCCAGGACAGCCACTGCCGCGGCACCCGGGCCTGCACGCACTCGGAGAGGATCGACTCCTCGTCCTCGACCGAGGTGCCCAGCAGCTCGACCGCGTCGTCCTCCGCGACCCCGTAGGTCGGCTCGGCGAACGACGTCGGGGGCATCTGCCGGCTGTCGCCCACGACGACCGCCGCCTTCGCCCGGCCCAGCGCGCCGACCGCGTCGGCCACCCGGATCTGCGAGGCCTCGTCGAAGACCACCAGGTCGAACAGGCCGGCCTCGGCGGGGAAGAACCGTGCCACGGAGTCCGGGCTGACCAGCACGCACGGCAGAACGGTGGTGACCAGCCGGCCGTGGCGCGCCAGCAGCGCGCGCACGCCCAGGCCGCCGCGGGCCCTGGCCAGCTCCCGCTGCAGCGCGCCGACCTCGCCGTCGCCGCCGGCGGTGTCGAGGGACCGGGCGGCGAGCACCGAGGCGGGCAGCGTCGAGCGCAGGTGTGCGCGCACCGCCCGCGAGGCGGCGGTGAAGCGGGTGATCGCCCGCTCGTGCGCCTCGGCGTCGAAGTCGTCGAGGCCGGTGGCGTCGCGGCGCTCGGCGACCGACGCCCGGGCCAGCCCGCGCTCGAAGGCCCGGACGGCGTCCTCGGCGGGGAGCTCGCCGGTGACCAGCAGCGCCCGCGCCTCGTGCAGACCGGCGGCGCGCAGCGGCTCGAGGGTGTCGACCAGGTCGGCCCACCGGCGCAGCGACATCAGCCCCGTGTGCTCGACGCCGCGCTCGGGGCGGGTCATCTGCCAGCGCAGCACCAGGCCGTCGTCGCCGGCCCACTCGGCCAGCCGGCGCGGATTGCTGCGGCACACCCGCAGCAGCGCGGACACCGCGTCGCGCAACCGGGCGACGGCGGCGCCGGCGGCCGGGTCGGGGCCCTCGCCCTGCACGACCCAGCGGCGCAGCGCGACGGCGAACTCGCTGGCGCTGTCGGTGGCCGTGCCGGCCCGCTCGAGCCACTCGACCTGGCCGACCAGCAGCTCCGGCTCGGCCAGCGGGTTCCAGGTGGGCGGCACGGCCAGCCCCGGGATCACCGAGGCGCGCGCGACGATGCCCTGCGCGGCGGTCTGCAGCCGCCACAGCTGGGCGGTGAGCTCCGGGACGTCGCCGAGCTTGACCTTCACGCCCGGCCGCAGCACCGGCTGCAGCCGGTCGCGGACGGCTCGCAGCCCCCTCCGGCGGGCCGTGAACCGGCCGGCCTGCGCGGTCTGCGCGGCGACGTAGAGGTCGGCCAGCGGCAGCTCGAGCGCGGCCGGCGTGGCCAGCTCCATCCCGGGGTGGACGGCGCCGGAGAACGCCGCGACCTCGCCGAGCACGGTCGTCGTCGCCACGTTCCAGCGCTCGGTCGGCACCTCGTCGAGAACGTCGAGCGTCGTCGCCGGGCCGCAGAGCAGGTGGGCCAGGGCGTCGAGGTCCGCGGGCGTGCGGACCTCGCGCAGCACCCGCGCCAGGTGCGGCTCGCTGGGCAGGTCGCGGACGGCCTGGTCGGCGGCGGCCGCGGTCTGCTGGGCGGCCAGCAGGTCGACCTGCGCGGTGTCCACGAAGGCCCACGCGTGCCGGGGCGAGGGGCGCACGAGGTCGGCGATGTCGGGCAGCAGCGCGAGCGCACGGCGCACCGCCGTGAGCGTCCCGGCCGACGCGGCGGCCACGAACGCGGGGGAGACCGGCAGGGTGGGGACACCGTCCCGCCGGGCCAGCGTCGCCGTCCGCGCCGTGTAGTACGACAGGCCGGCGGCGTTCTCCGCGTGCAGCCGCTCGGCGTAGCAGGCCAGGGTGCGGCGGGCCGAGCGCAGGTCCTCGGAGTCGGCGGCCATCCCCTCGATCGCCGAGCTCGCGTCGTCGGCGGCGACCGCGTGCTCCAGCGCGGCCTGCACCTGGGCGCGCACCGTCGAGGCCTTGGCGCCCTTGTCGTGCAGGTCGAGTGCGAACGGGCCCATGCCGACGGCCTCGAGCCGCCGCGCGACGACGTCCAGGGCCGCGCGCTTCTCGGCGACGAACAGCACCCGCTTGCCGTCGGCGACGGCGCGGGTGAGCAGGTTGGTGATCGTCTGCGACTTCCCGGTGCCGGGCGGGCCCTCCAGCACGAAGGTGCGGCCGGCGGCGGCCTCGGCGACCGCGCGCAGCTGCGAGGCGTCGGCGGGCACCGGGCACGCTGCGGCCAGCCCGTCGAGGTCGGTGGCGCCCGCCGTGTCCGGGACCGGGTCGGTGAACGCCTCCGTGGGCCGGTGCACGAGGTGGTCCACGAGTGGGTTGGCGGTGAGGTCGGCCCAGTGCTCGTCGAGGTCCTTCCAGAGCCGGTACTTGGCGAACTGGAGGACGGCGAGGTCGGCGGTGGCCTCGACGCGGTGGGGGAGGCCGGCGTCGGCCAGCGCCTGGCGCATGGCCTGCAGCGCCTCGTCCAGGTCGATGCCGGCGCCGGTCCCCTCGTCGACGGCAGGGCCGGGCTCGGTCAGCCCGGGGACGGCGAGGCCGTGCACCTGCCGCAGCTTCTCGAGCAGGCAGTAGTTCGGGGTGCTCGACCCGGTGTCGTCGAGCGCGAGCCGGTAGACGCCGTTGCGGCTGGTCGGGGTCAGGGTGACCGGCACCAGCACCAGCGGGGAGCGCAGCGGCCGGCCGTCGAGCTCCCACACCAGGCTGCCCAGGGCTAGGTAGAGGTTGTTGGCGCCGGTCTCCTCGCGCACCGTCTTGGCCTTGTAGGCGAGGTTCCGCAGCCGCGGCAGGTAGCCGCCCTCGCTGACCTCGGCGTGCACCGCGCGGCGCTCGACGAGCACCTCGGCCAGCACGGCGTCGGGCAGGTCGCGCGCCGTGGCCACGTCGGAGGCACCGCCGCGCTCGCGGTGCACGGCGGCGATCCGGTCGTTGGGCAGCAGCTGGACGGCGGTGCCGTTGTGCAGCAGGTCCTCGAGCCGGGCCAGGTGCGACGCGGGGACGGTCAGCGGCAGGCCGGCCCGCTCGCTGTAGTTGATGAGCCGGTTGCGCAGCGAGAGGTCCAGCAGGCTGTTCTTCCACTGCTGCACGCGGGCCGGGATCTCCGGGCGGCCGAGTGCCGGTGTCGCCGGCGTCCGCTCGACCGGCCGGGCCGCGACGCCGTGCACCGCCGGCCGGTACTCGACGACCTGCACCGCGCCGTCCCGGCCGCGGGTGCGGGCCGGCAGCGGCACGATGCCGTCGCGCCGGGCGCGGTGGACGTCGGTGACGCCCAGGACCCGGTCCAGGTCGCCGGCGCCGGCCAGCCAGGCGCTGTAGGCGGGGGCGTGCAGGTCGGCGCCGGCCGAGCCGCGGCTGGTGAGCAGCGTGGTCTCGACCAGCCGGATCAGCCCGTGGTCGACGAGGTTGACCAGCGGCGCGACGTCGGTGGTGGCGACGCTCTCGGCGCTGCGCTCCTCGCGCCAGTAGCCGAGGAAGGCGTGTCCTGTCCCCACGCCCCCGCCGACGCCCTCGGCCACCCACAGCAGCGGCCGGATGCCGGCCTGCTCCAGCGCGGCGGCCAGCGTGACGACGGTGTCCAGGCAGGTGCCGACCCGCCCGTCGAGGACGTCGCCGGGGGTGCGCACCTTCTGCCCGACGTCTCCCCAGCCGGCCGGGGGCTCGGTGTAGCGGATGGCGCGGCGCTGCATCGCCTCGGCGAGCGCGGCGACGATCTCGTCGACCCGCTCGGGGCCGGACTGGTAGCCCTGCACCGACCCGCTGCCGGTGCGCTGCTCGAGCAGGTCGGCGGCCTCGCCGATGAGCGTGGTGGTGCTGGGGTGGTGGGGCAGCACGTGCGCGGCGAGCATCTCCAGTGCCAGCGGCACCGGCGCGGCCAGCCACTGGTTGGCGGCGAGCACCTGCACCGGGACGGCGGTGCCGCCGACGTCCTCGCCGTCCACGAGCAGGTCGATCTCGATCGAGCCGGGCCGCTGCTCCTCGATCTGCAGCATCGCGGCGGGGTCCATGACCAGGCCGATGTCGTTGAGCACGGTGGTCTGGCCGGCGTCGAGGTCGACCAGCAGCTCGACCGGGTTGCCGATCGGACCCTCGGCGTCGCGGACCCCGAGCCGCACCGTCGCGCCATGCACCGCGCCGCCGTGGTTGGTCAACGCCAGGCGGGAGACGACCGGGACGCGGTTGTGCGCGAGCGCGTAGCTGAGCACCGGCGTCGAGGTCGCCTGGATCGCGACGGCCGGCCGGGTGCTGGGGACGGAGGGCCGGACGTCCGTGGTGCTCATGGCGTCCTGTCTACCGGTCCGGACGGAACGGTCCCCTCAGCCGCGGAGGCGTCTGCGGCGGGTGTGACGGCTGGGGCGGGACTGGCTCCGGATCCGGTCAAGAGCACCTGCGGAGGGTCACGACGCCGCGGCCGCGTGCCGATGGAGGTCGGCGGTCGCCGCCCGGTCCGCGGCCCCGGCCGTCGTCAGGACCGCAGCGTGCAGCTGGGCAGCTCGCCGAACCGGTCGCGGTACTGCTGGGCGAAGCGGCTCTGGGGGCAGAACCCCCATCGCACCGCCACGTCGGTCACGCGCACCCGCGTCGGGTCGCTGCGCAGGAGCTCCGCGCGGGCGCGGTCCAGCCGGACCCGCCGCAGGTAGGACATCGGCGTCTCGCCGAGGGCCTGCTGGAAGGCCGCGTGCAGCGCGCGGACGCTCATGCAGCCCACGCGGGCCAGCTCCTGCGGCGTCAGCGGCTCGTCGGCGTGGGCTTCCAGGTAGGCCACCACCGGGGCCAGCCGGGGACGGGCGGAGCGCTCGCGGCGCCGCTGCCCGCGCTCGAGGGTGTCGGTGGGCACGACTGCACCTCCGCCGATCGCCGGGTGGCCGGGCGCGACCCGACCTGTGGCGCACGCCACTATGGGGCACGATACTTCCGCGGCGCCGGCTGTGGATCCTCCGGTGGCACGGCGGCCGCCCGGAGGGCGCGGTGCCGGGACCGCACACCGGAGGGCGTCCCGGCCGCGGTTGCGGCGGTGCGGTGCTGTGCCGCAGGTTGCTGGCATGGCCGATGCGCAGCGCCGGGAGTCGGGACTCGTCGTCGAGGCACGCGGGCACGTCCGCGTGCTCACCCTGGACCGGCCCGAGCGCCGCAACGCGCTGTCGAGCCCGCTGCAGGCCGATCTGGTCGAGGAGCTGCTGCGCTGCGGGGAGGACGGCGACGTCCGCGCGGTCGTCCTCGCCGCGAACGGGCCGGCCTTCTGCGCCGGGTTCGACCTCGACGAGATCCGCGAGCAGGACCGCCGCGGCGAGCGCTTCCGCCCACCCATGGACCGGCCGACCCGCGCGCTGTTCGAGGTGGTCACCGAGGTGCCGGTGCCCGTGGTCGCCGCGATCGCCGGGGCCGCCGTGGCCGGCGGCTTCGAGCTGGCGCTGGCCTGCGACCTGCGGGTGGCCGCGTCCGGCGTCCGCATGGGGCTGCCCGAGGCGAAGATCGGCATGGGCGCCAACTTCGGCTCCGTCGTCCTGCCCAAGCGCATCCCCATGGGGATCGCGCTGGAGCTGCTCTACACCGGCGAGTACGTGACCAGCGAGGTCGCCGAGCGGTGGGGGCTGGTCAACCGGCTCGTGCCGGCGGACGACGTCCTGCCCACCGCGCTCGGGCTGGCCGAGGCGATCGCGGCCAACGCCCCGCTGTCGGTGCGCCGGATGAAGGCGACCGCGGTCAAGGGCCTGGAGCTGCCGCTGTGGCAGGCGCTGCGGCTCGACGTCGGCCCGAACCCGTACCTGTCCGAGGACCGCAAGGAGGGCATCGCGGCGCAGCGGGAGAAGCGCGCGGCCCGCTGGACCGGGCGCTGACCCCGCACGCCGCCCTCCGGAGGCGAGGAGGGGTGGGGCGGCTGGGGCGGGAGGCGCCCGGCTCCCGCAGCAGCGGCCGGGTGCCCGGTATGCGCCGCCGGGCGGTTCCTCTGCCCCGCCCGGCGGCCCGGGGACGTGGCTGCGGATCGGCGTGCCGGTCGCCGTGGCAGGCGTCGTCGGTCTCGCCTCGGTGGGGAGCTCGCCTCGGTGGGGAGTCGGCTGGGCTGCGGCGACCCGCCGAGTCCACCGAGGCCGGCGACTGCCCTCCCCGCGTGCTCGGCCCCTGCTCCCTCCTGTAAGCAGGGGCTGAGCCTGCGGAGGACGAGGGGAGCGGCATGCCGAGGACCAGCGCGGGTCTGCTGCTCTACCGGCGTCACCCCGAGCGCGGCGTGGAGGTGCTCGTCGGCCACATGGGCGGCCCCTTCTGGGCGCGCAAGGACGCCGGCGCCTGGTCGATCCCCAAGGGCGAGCACGGCCCCGACGAGGAGCCGCGCGACGTCGCGCTGCGCGAGTTCGCCGAGGAGATGGGGTTCCCGGCGCCGGCGACCGACCTCGTCCCGCTCGGTGAGGTCCGGCAGTCCGGCGGCAAGCGGCTCACCGTCTGGTCCGCGGAGGGCGACCTCGACGCGGCGGCCGCGGTCAGCAACACCTTCTCCCTGGAGTGGCCGCCGCGCTCCGGCCGCGTGCAGGAGTTCCCCGAGATCGACCGCGCCGCCTGGCTGACCGTCGACGAGGCCCGCGAGAAGCTGGTCACGGGCCAGGTGCCGCTCCTCGACCGGCTGCTCAACCTGCTGGCGTGAACGCCCGGCAACGGTTGGACGACAGCTCGTCCCACCCGCCCCACCCCGCACCGGAGCGGGTCGCCGTCCTGGCAGGGTCCGGCCGAGCGAAGTCGCCGGACTTCCCGAGGACTGAGGAGGACGCCGATGTCGGCGTGTGCGAAGTGCGGTGCGGCCCACCAGCAGGGCCGGTTCTGCGTCGGCTGCGGCACGGCGCTCCCGCCGTCCCCGTCCCCGTCGCCGCGCCCGCGCTCGCCGCTGGCCGACGAGCTGACCCAGCCGGTGCTCCGCCTGGACCGCCCGTCCAGGCCCGCCGTCCCCGCCCGCTGAGCGGTGCCGCCCGGGCCGCAGCGCGGCCCGGGCGGAGGCGACGTGTCGACACGTCGGCATGTCGTGATGCGGTTCACAGCAAGCACTACGCTTGCAGGAGTTAGCAAACGGCTCGCGCCGGGCAAGACTGAAGACGTCAGGTCATCCCCGATGTCTGGAGTTCCCCCCGTCATGACCGACAACGCCAAGATCATCAACCAGCTCCGCGCCCTCGTGCTGCTGACCCAGACCGAGGAGCAGGTCGCCCGCACTCGCGTCTCGCAGGCCCGCACCGAGGCCGTCACCCGTGAGCTGACCCAGAACGCCGACAACGCCGCCGAGCGGACCCGGGACATCACCGACCAGCTGCGCGCCCTGGGTGGCGTGCCGGACGTCGTGACCCCCGTGGTGGGCCGCCTCTCCGCCGTCCTCAAGGCCGGGTTCGAGCAGGCCGAGCCGCTCGAGGAGGCCCTGCTGCAGGACCTCAACCTGGAGCACCAGCTGCACGACCGCGCCACCTACCTGAAGGTGCTCGCCGAGCAGGCCGAGCTGCCGAAGGTCCGCCAGCTCGCCGAGCGGCTCATCACCGCGCACAAGGCCACCGTCGAGTGGCTGACCGTCGTCCTCGCCGAGGAGGCCATGGGCGGCCCGGCCGCGCTGCAGGCCACCGCGCTGCAGCGGGTCGCCGGTACCGCCGCCCGCGCTGCCAACGCCCCGGTCCGCTTCTGGGCCAACCGGGTCAACGAGGTCGTCGAGTCGGTGCACCAGCGCCGCGAGCAGGCCGGCGAGCGGCTGAGCGAGGCGACCGACAAGGCCTCGTCGTTCACCGACGCCGTCCGCGAGACCCTGACCGTCGGCCGCAGCGCCGCGCTGCGCCGGGCCGAGCGGATCGCCCGCCGCGAGGGCAACAAGGACGCCGCCAACGCCGCCAAGGCCGCCCGTGAGGAGCTCGGCGACGTCAGCGCCGACGAGCTGCCGATCAAGGGCTACGACTCGCTGTCCACCCAGGACGCGATCAAGGCGGTCAAGGAGCTCAAGAGCGCCCACGACGTCCGGGTGATCATCCGCTACGAGGAGACCCACAAGAACCGGACCAGCGTCGTCAACGCCACGCAGACGCAGCTGGCCGCGCTGGCCAAGGAGGCCGTGGGCGTCTCCGAGTGACGTCGCACCACCCCTCGCGAGGGCCCGTTCCCATCTGGGAGCGGGCCCTCGCGGCTGTCCGGGGAGGGGCTGCACGTGTACGCCCGGGCGCGGTCGGTCGGGGCTCGCTGGATCGGGGAGATCTCGGTCGCACCGCGTTTGACCTGCCCAGCGCCTCGGGGATGGGATGCCGCATGAGCATCACACCCGACGCCCTCGAGCAGGAGTTCTCCCTGACGACGGCCGTCACCCGCCTGGACTTCCTGGCCCGGCGGGACAGCGGGGAGACCACCCTGAACACCGCGCAGGACGTCGACGCCGACGACTGGACCTCGTTCAAGGAGGCCACCACCTCGCTCGACGTCCCCGAGTCGCTGGAGCTGCTCGCGCTCGGCGAGGTGGTCGCGCACAAGGCCCGCGACAGCCAGCTGACCGGCTTCCGCGCCGCGCTGCGCGGCGGCGCCTCCTGGGAGCAGATCGCCGCGGCGCTCGACGTCCGGCCCGAGGAGGCCTGGACCCGCTACCACCAGCTCATCGAGCGCCAGGAGCGCTCCCGCGTGCTCGACCCCGACGCCGCCGCGGCCGCCCGTGAGCTCGCGGGCGCCCGCCCGCGCTGAGGGAGGACCCCGTCCTGCCCACCCCTCGCGAGCTCGGGGCGGTGCCCTGGACGGGGCCGGGGCACCGCAGGAGAGCCGTGCCGACGGGCACTCGGCGCGCACGCCCCGGTTCCGCTCCGGGACCGGATCCGCTGCACTGGCCCTGCTGGCGTCGTCCCCGGCAACCGCCACGGGAGCGCCGGCGCGCGAGAGCCCGAGCAACCGTCGAGGAGGACGCGATGAGCGCAGCCACGGAGACCGGCGACGTCACCGGCACCAAGGACAAGGACTACAACCTCATCTGGTTCACCGAGCAGTGCCTGAGCAACGCGCTGCGGCTGGACACCTACATCCAGGACGCGGAACGGGACGGTGACAACGAGCTCGCCGACCTGTTCCGCAAGGCGCAGAGCGACAGCCGCAAGGGCGCCGAGCGGGGCAAGGCGCTGCTGCGCTCGCGCATGAGCGGCTGAGTTCCCGCGATGGGGCCGGGGCCGGACGTCGTCCGGCCCCGGCCCTCGTCGTCCCGGTGGCCCTCGGCTCCGCGTCAGGACGCGACGCGGGGGCGGCTACGGCGCGACGTTCTGGTTGTGGCGGAACAGGTTCCCCGGGTCCCAGGCCCGCTTGACCTCGCGCAGCCGCTCGTAGCTGGCGCCGTAGTTCTCGGCGACCTTGGCCGCGTCGTCGGCCGAGGCGAAGTTGGTGTAGCCCCCGGCCTGGGAGTGCGGCGCGATGGCGGCGTGGTAGTCGCGGACCCAGCGGGTGTTCGCCTCGTTGTCGGCCGGATCGGGCCACATCCCCGCGATCACCGTCGCGAAGTTCGCATCCCGGTGCCCGAACGCGGTCGCATCCGGCGCCACGTCGTGCGCCGCGCCGTTGATCGGGTAGATGTGCACCGTCGAGTTGACCACCGGTACGCGCGGGCCGTGCTCGACGTGCGCGGCGATCGCGTCGTCGGTGAGCTCGGTGACGAACGCGGCCTTCCAGTAGTGCTGCAGGCCCGGCGGCACCAGCGGGTCGAACGCGCTGTTGAGCGCCGGGTAGGGCATCGGCCCGACGTGCTCGGCCACCGGCGCCGCCACCTCGCGCAGCCCGTCGATGATCCGCTCGCCCTCCTCCGCGGGGCCGTTGTAGCAGGAGACCACCGCGGCGAACGGCTCGCCGACCCGGTCCTCGGGCACGAACGGCAGGGGCGGCGCGATCTGGAACGCCGGGAAGCCGCCGTACTCGCGCGGCGCGTCCCGGATGAACTCGCGGAAGAACGTCAGCACCGCCGGGGCGTCGGAGAGCTCGAAGAACATCGGCCCGCCGTAGATGACGTCGACCGGGTGCAGCCGGTAGGTGAAGCGGGTGACGACGCCGAAGTTGCCGCCGCCGCCGCGCAGCGCCCAGAACAGGTCCGCGTTCTCGTCCTCGTCGGCGGTCACCACCCGGCCGTCGGCGGTGACGACCTCGGCCGCGGTCAGGTTGTCGCAGGACAGGCCCGCGCCGCGGGTCAGGTAGCCGATCCCGCCGCCGAGGGTCAGCCCGCCGATGCCGGTGGTCGAGATGATCCCGCCGGTCGTGGCCAGCCCCGAGGCGGCGGTCGCGTCGTTGAACCGGCCCCACGTCGTCCCGCCGCCCGCGGACGCCGACCGGGCGCCCGGGTCGACGTCCACCGCCTGCATCGCGGACAGGTCGACGACGACGGCGTCGTCCGCGGTGCCGAAGCCCGGTACGGAGTGCCCGCCACCCCGGACGGCGACCGCGCGGCCGGTCTCCGTCGCGTACCGGACGGCGGCCACGACGTCGTCGGTGCCCGCGCAGCGGAGGATCAGGTGCGGGCGGGCCTCGATCATGGCGTTGTAGACGTGCCGCGCCTCCTCGTAGTCCGGGTCCTCGGGCCGGATCACCTGGCCCCGGAAGCGGTCGGCGAGCGTGCCTGGCACCTGCGTGGTCATGGCCCCTCCAGCAGTCGTCCGGAACGGTGGACGACGCCGGCGGGGGTGCGGAGCGGCCGGGAGCGGGCGGCTGCCGGCCCGGGGGCTGCGACGCCTGAGCTCCTGGCCCGGCGCAGCCCCCGTCGTCGCCGGCCGGAGCCGACCGTAGTGAGGCCGCACTCCCGCGGACAGGGACCATCGACCGTGCCGTCTGGGGCTCAGCGCTCCAGCAGGGCGAAGGTGGCGACGGCGTGCGCGAGCGCCTCGCCGTCCTGCTCGACGTCGGCCTCGCAGACGGTGAGGTGCTTCCCGCGGGTGCGGACCCGGCCGGTCACGACGAGCGCGCCCGGCCTGCCCGGCCGCAGGTAGGTGACGGTGAGCTGACTGGTCGCCGGCACCTCGCCGTCCCCGGTGGTGGTGCGCACCGCCTGGCCCATCGCGGTGTCGACCAGCGTCGCCACCACACCGCCGTGCAGCGTGCCCGCGGGGTTCAGGTGCTCGTCGCGCACCTCGAAGGCGATCTGCGCGCCGCCGTCGTCGGCGTCCTCGACTCGCGCGCCGATCCGTCCTGCGAAGCCCTCGGGGATCGTCTGCTCGCTCATGCCGTCGCGCTACCCGCCCACGGTGCCGCCGACGCACCGGCGGGGCTCGTGCCGCGGCCGCCGGGGCCCAGGGCGTGTGCGACGGACCTCCGGCCTCGGTGGCGCCGCCCGGGCGGCGCTCCGCTGCGGTCACGGGGGTGCGGAGCAACCACCTGTCCGGCGCCTCCGTCGGCATGGGTCCGTCGACATGGGTCCGTCGGGCACGCCCTAGCATCGGGGCCGTCCCGCCGGCGCAGCCGGCGTCGTCGGGAGGAGCTGGCGTGAGCGCACCGCAGCAGGTCCTGGACCGCTGGGTCGACGGGGAGCGGCTGTTCGGCACCGCGCTGGGCCGGCTGACCGACGAGGAGCTCGACGGCCCCTCGCTGCTGCCCGGCTGGGACCGCCGGCACGTGGTCGCCCACGTCGCCCGCAACGCCGACGCGGTGGGCAACCTGCTGACCTGGGCGCGCACCGGGACCGAGACGCGGATGTACCCCTCGCGCGAGGCGCGCGACGCCGGCATCGAGGAGACCGCGGCGCTCGACGCGCAGCGGCTGCGCGCCGAGCTGCTCGCCGCCACCGCCCGCTTCGCCGACGCCGTCCGCGGGCTGCCGGAGCAGGCCTGGTCGGCGACGGTGCGCACCATGCAGGACCGCGAGGTGCCGGCGACGGAGGTGCCGTGGATGCGCTGCGTCGAGGTGGTCGTGCACGCCGTCGACCTCGACGCCGGCGTGGGCTTCGCCGACGTCGACGAGGAGGTGCAGGCGGCGATCTGCGAGGAGGTGCTCGCCTCCTGGGCCCGGCGCGGCGAGACGCCCGACATCGTCCTCTTCGCCGGCGACCGGGAGTGGGGCAGCGGTGCGGTCGCGGTCTCCGGGCCGCTGCCGGCGGTCACCGGCTGGCTGACCGGGCGCAACCGCGGGGAGGAGCTCGCCGCGGACGGCGACCTGCCGGACCTGCCCCGCTGGCTCTGAGGAAATCCCGCCGCCCGTGTCGAACCCGGGCGTCCCCGTTCGACGTGGGGGTGGGGGACGGTGCACCGCCGGCCGACCGGGCCGCGACCGATCCCACCCGAGGAAGGACCCGAGATGCGCTTCATGGTGATCGTCAAGGCCAACCAGGACAGCGAGAACGGCGCCATGCCGACCGAGCAGGAGCTCGCCGAGATGGGGGCCTACAACGAGGAGCTGGTGAAGGCCGGCGTGATGCTGGCCGGTGAGGGCCTGCACCCGAGCTCCCGGGGGTTCCGCGTGCACTACGACGCCGACCGGAACACCACCGTGGTCGACGGCCCGTTCACCGAGACCAAGGAGCTGATCGCCGGCTACTGGATCCTGCAGGTGAGCTCGCGCGAGGAGGTCGAGCAGTGGGTGCGGCGGGCGCCGTTCCGCGAGGGCGAGGTCGAGGTGCGGCAGGTCTTCGAGGCCGACGACTTCGGCGACGCGATGACCCCGGAGCTGCGCGAGCAGGAGGACCGGATGCGGGCGACCGTCGAGCAGCAGCACGGCTCGTGACCACGGGCGAGGGGCGGCGGTGAGCGACGGGACGGCGGCGCACCGGGTCGTCGAGGCCGTCTGGCGGATCGAGTCCGCCAAGCTCGTCGCCGCCCTCGCCCGGGTCACCGGGGACGTCGGCCTGGCCGAGGAGCTGGCCCAGGACGCGCTGGTCGCGGCGCTGGAGCGGTGGCCGCAGACCGGCGTCCCCGACAGACCGGCCGCCTGGCTGATGGCCACCGCCAAGCACCGGGCGGTCGACGTGTTCCGGCGTGCCGAGCGGCTGGAGCGCAAGACCGCGCTGCTGGGCCGGGAACTGGCCGAGGCGGAGGAACCGGACTGGGCCGCCGCACTGGACGAGGTGGTCGAGGACGACCTGCTGCGCCTGGTCTTCACCGCCTGCCACCCGGTGCTCTCCCGTGAGGCCCGGGTGGCGCTCACCCTGCGGCTGCTCGGCGGGCTGACCACCGCCGAGATCGCCCGGGCGTTCCTCGTCCCCGAGTCGACCGTCGCGCAGCGCGTCGTCCGCGCCAAGCGCACCCTCGCCGCAGCGGGGGTGCCCTTCGAGCTGCCCACCGCCGCGGACCTGCCGGCCCGGCTCGCCTCGGTGCTCGAGGTCGTCTACCTGGTCTTCAACGAGGGCTACGCGGCGACGGCGGGCCGCGACTGGACCCGGCCGGAACTGTGCTCCGAGGCGCTCCGGCTGGGCCGCATCCTCGCCGGCCTGACACCGGGGGAGGCCGAGGTGCACGGCTTGGTGGCGCTGATGGAGCTGCAGGCCTCCCGCATGCGGGCCCGCACCGGCCCGGACGGCGAGCCGGTGCTGCTGCTGGACCAGGACCGCGGCCGCTGGGACCACGTCCTCGTCGGCCGCGGCCTGGCCGCGCTGGAGCGGGCCGAACGGACCGGCGCCGGGCTGGGGCCGTACGGGCTGCAGGCGGCGATCGCGGCCTGCCACGCCCGCGCCCGGACGGCGGAGGAGACCGACTGGGCACGCATCGCGGCTCTCTACGAGGCGCTGGCCGAGCTGTCGCCGTCCCCGGTGGTCGAGCTGAACCGGGCGGTCGCGGTCTCCCGCGCCTACGGCCCGGCCGCCGGCCTGGCGCTCGTCGACGCGCTGACCGGCGTCCCGGCGCTGCGCGGCTACCACCTGCTCCCGGCCGCCCGCGGCGACCTGCTGCTGCAACTGGGCCGGACGGCGGAGGCGCGGGCGGAGTTCGAGCAGGCGGCCGGTCTCACCCGCAACGAGCGCGAGCGCGCCCTGCTGCTCGACCGCGCCGCGGCCTGCCCGTCCGGGTGAGGACCGGCTCGTGACGAGCCGCCACGTCGTCGTGCGCCGAGCGTGGTCTCGGCCCGGCGGGGGACCGCATCCGGCGCACGATCCCCAGGGCGCTCCTCGGGCCCCGGTCGTAACTGAACCTCGCTGTCTCGTACAGTGCGGTGCATCCGGCGTCACGGGGGCGCCGGGCGTCCTTCCCGATCCCGGGTCCCGGCGGTTGCGCTCCGCACCGGCGCGGGTACCGGCACGGGGCCTCCCGCCCCCAGCCCCCGGAGTGGCCCGTGGATCCGAACGAACCGCCCGTGCCCGAACTGCAGACCATGCCGCTGGGCCTGTACGACGTGGTCCAGTACGCGATCCTCGGCGCCGGCTTCGCGCTGCTCGCCTACTTCCTGTACTCGCTGACCAGCCGGGACGAGATCTCCGCCCGCTACCGCCCCTCGTCGTACGCGGCCCTCTGCCTGGCCGCGGTGGCGACGGTGGCCTACCTGCTGCTCTACCTCGACTGGGACAGCGGCTTCCGGCTCGAGGACGGCGTGTACGTGCCGAACGAGGAGGCGCGGACGACGGAGAGCACGCGCTACATCGACTGGTCGGTCACCGTGCCGCTGCTGACCGTCGAGCTGCTGGCCGTCTGCTCGATCGCCGGCGCCGCCGCCCGCCGGCTGCGCTCCAGCACCATGGCTGCGGCCTTCCTGATGATCGCCACCGGTTACCTGGGGGCGCAGGTGCTCGACCAGGGCCGGGACCGGACCGCCCTGGTCGTGTGGGGCCTGATCAGCACCGCGTTCTTCGTCTACCTCTACGTCGCGCTCATCGGTGCGGTGCGCCGGTCGCTGCCGACGATGGGGACCGAGGCGGCGACCAGCCTGCGGAACGCGACGATCGTGCTGCTCAGCAGCTTCGGCGTCTACCCGCTGGTCTACGCCGTGCCGGTCTTCGCCGACGTCACCCCCGCGTGGTTCACCGCCATGCAGGTCGGCTACTCCGCGGCCGACGTCGTGGCCAAGGTCGGCTTCGGCGTCCTGGTGCACAAGGTCGCCAAGCTGCGCACCGCCGAGGACGTCGCGGCCGGGGTCGACACGCACCCCGAACCGGTGTGGTCGAGCAACGTGCACAAGAGCGACGGCGTGCTGCCCGAGCTCGGGCGGGTCGCCCCGGCGGTGGTCGACCGGTTCGGCGCCTCCCCGGGGCGTGAGGTCCGCTACCGGTCCGACGCTGCTCCGGCCGCGACCGGTCGCCGCCGCGAGGACACCTGAGCAAGGACCCCGTCCTCCTCACTGCCGGCGAGCTCGCGGCGCGCCTCCGGACGGGGCCGCGGTGGGGCCGGTCGCTCAGGGCAGCCGGGCGAGCAGCGCCCGGGCGAAGGCCTCGGCGGCCGGGTCGACCGGCCCGCTCGCCCCCGTGGCCCGCAGCCAGCCGGCCAGGGGCGCGGCCAGGGCGGGGGAGAGCGCCGCGATCCACGCGCCGGTCCCCGCCCGCGCCTCGGCCACGTGCGCGGTACCGCCGTCGGCCGCGTGCGCGACCACCTCGGGTCGGGAGGCCAGCAGCCCGCCGGTCCGCCAGTCGCCGGGAGTCGTCCGGGCGGCGAGCGCCTCCAGCCGGTCGGCCGCCGTCCGCAGCAGGAGAAGGACCCCGTCCTCCTCACCGCTCGCAGGCTCGCGGCGAGCCTCTGGACGGGGCCGCCACGGTGAGGCAGGCGGGTCCCCGGCCCTCGGCTCGCGGCGCATCGGGACGTGCGGGATGCCGTCCTCCACGTAGCCCGCACCGCTGCGCACGAAGCCGAACCGCGCGTACCAGCCCTCCAGGTGGGCCTGTGCGCCGAGTGTGATCGGAACGCCGTCGCACAGCACGATCCCGGCCTCGATCAGCCGCGCCGCCAGCCCCTCGCCGCGGTGCGCGGCCGCGGTCGCCACCCGGCCGATGGCGCGGGTGGCGCCGTCGTCGAGGATGCGGATGGTGGCCGCGATGCCGCCGTCGTCGTCCTCGAACCACAGGTGCACAGTGGCCGGCTCGACGTCCCGGCCGTCCAGCTCCGGGTACGGGCACTGCTGCTCGACCACGAAGACGTCGAGCCGCAGCCGGCACAGCCCGTAGACCTCGGCGCCGGTCAGCTCGGCGAAGCGGGCCGTGCGCATGCGGAGCGGTGCAGCGGTCATGCGGGAGTTGTAGCCGATCGGGCGGGACCGCCTGCCGTGGACCCGTGGTACACCTACGGGTGAGGTGTGCCTAACCTGTCCTCCGGACGACGCCGCCCTGCGGGCGGCCCTGCCGGGCACGGGGTCCGGCGATCCGTCGGCGAGGAGGCCCACGTGCTCGGAGGAACCAGGCTCGGGCGGAGCACCGCTGCCGCGCTGACCGCCCTGGTGGCGGCCGGGGCGCTGGCCGGCTGCGGCGGGGACGACGCGGAGGCCGCGGAGACGCTGACGGTCTACAGCGCCCAGCACGAGAGCCTGGTCCGCACGATGCTCGAGGGCTTCACGGAGGAGACCGGCATCGCGCTGGAGTTCCGCGACGCCAACGACGCCGAGCTCGCCAACCAGATCGTGCAGGAGGGCGAGGCCAGCCCGGCCGACGTCTTCCTCACCGAGAACAGCCCGTCGATCGACGTCCTCGACCGCGAGGGCCTGCTCGCCCCGCTGGACCAGGCGACGCTGGACCAGGTCGGCGAGCAGTACCGGCCCTCCTCGGGCAACTGGACCGGCTTCGCCGCCCGCTCGACCGTGCTGGTCTACAACCCCGCGCAGCTGCCGCAGGACCAGCTGCCGGCGTCGATCCTCGACCTGGCGGACCCCGGGTGGGAGGGCCGGATCGGCATCGCCTCGGGCGGCGCGGACTTCCAGGCCATCGTCGCCGGCGTGCTGGCGCTGCGCGGCGAGGAGACCACCCGGGCCTGGCTGGAGGGGCTCGAGCGCAACGCCGACGTCTACCCCAGCAACTCCGCGGTGATGGTCGCCGCCGACGAGGGCGAGATCGACGCCGGCGTCATGTACCACTACTACTGGTACCGCGACCAGGCCGAGAACGCGCTGAAGGGCGACGACGCGGACCTGCACTTCTTCCGCAACGGCGACCCGGGCGCCTTCCTCAGCGTCTCAGGCGCCGGGGTCCTGGCGTCGTCCGACCAGCCCGAGCAGGCCCAGCGGCTGGTCGCCTGGCTGACCGCACCGGAGGCGCAGCAGCGGCTGTCCGAGAGCACGGCGCTCGAGTACGCCGTCGGCAACGGCGTCCCCTCCGCCGAGGTGCTGCCGCCGCTCGAGGAGCTGCAGGCGCCGGAGGTCGACCCGGGCTCGCTCGACCAGCAGCGGGTCACCGAGCTGATGCAGGACGTGGGGCTGCTCTGAGCGCTCCCGCGTCGCCGGTCGCCGTGCCCGGGACGACGGCCCGGCCGGCCGTCGCGGGCCGGTTGCGCACGCGGTCCCCCCTCACCCTGCTGCTCGCCGCGGCGGTCGCGCTGCTCGCGCTGGTGCCGTTGACCTTCGTCGTCGCGGGGATGGCCGAGGTCGGCTGGGCGGGCCTCCGGGAGCTGGTGTTCCGCCCGCGGGTGGCCGAGCTGCTGGGCAACACCGCGCGGCTGGTCATCGGCACGGTGCTGCTGTGCGCCGTCCTCGGGGTGGGCGCGGCCTGGCTGGTGGAGCGCTCGGCGCTGCCGGGACGGCGGTTCTGGCACGTGCTGCTGGTCGCGCCGCTGGCCGTGCCGGCGTTCGTCAACAGCTACGCCTGGATCTCGCTGCTGCCCGGGCTGGACACCTACGGCGGCGCGCTGCTGGTCGTGACGCTGTCCTACTTCCCCTTCGTCTACCTGCCGGCGGTCGCCGCCTTCCGCGGCCTGGACCCGGCGCTGGAGGACACCGCCCGCGGCCTGGGCCTCCCCGGCTGGGCGGTGTTCCGGCGGGTGCAGCTGCCGCAGCTGCGGGTGGCGGTGCTCGGCGGCAGCCTGCTCGTCGCACTGCACGTGCTGGCCGAGTTCGGCGCGCTGCAGATGCTGCGCTACCCCACGTTCACCACCGCCATCTACGACCAGTACCGCGCCACCTTCAACGGGCCGGGCGCGACCGCGCTGGCCGGCGTCCTGCTGCTGCTGTGCCTGGGCCTGCTGCTGGCCGAGCTCCGGTTGCGCGGCCGGCGCGGCTACGCCCGCACCGGGGCGGGGGTGGCGCGCGCCGGGCGGCCGGTCCGGCTCGGTGTCCTCGCCGCCCCCGCGCTGCTGGCCCTGGGCGGGCTGGTCGCGCTGTCGCTGGCCGTGCCGCTGGGCAGCCTGGCGCTGTGGATGGTCCGCGGCTCGTCGACCGCCCTGGACCCCGCGGCCCTGGCCACCACCACGGGGACGACGCTCGGGCTGGCCGCGGTCGCCGCCGTCGCCACCACCGCGATGGCGCTGCCCACCGGGTGGCTCGCCGTCCGCGCCCGGGGCCGGGTGGCCACGCTGCTGGAGCGCAGCACCTACCTGGGCAGCTCGGTGCCGGCGATCGTCATCGCGCTCGCGCTGGTGACGGTCTCCCTCGAGGTGACGCCGTGGGCCTACCAGACGGTGCCGGTGCTGCTGGCCGCCTACGCGATCCTGTTCCTGCCCCGCGCGATCGTCACCGTGCGTGCCGCCGTCGAGCAGGCGCCGCCGCTCTACGACGACGTCGCCGCCTCGCTGGGCTCCTCGGCGGCCGACCGGCTGCGGCGGGTCACCCTGCCGCTGCTCGCGCCCGGCCTCGGTGCCGGTGCAGCGCTGGTGTTCCTGGCCGTGGTCACCGAGCTGACCGCCACCCTGCTGCTCGCACCGATCGGCACCACGACGCTGGCATCGGCCTTCTGGTCGGCCAGCAGCGCGCTGGAGTACGGCGCGGCCGCCCCCTACGCGGTGGTGATGGTGCTGCTCTCCGCGCCGGCCACCGTGCTGCTCTCCCGCGACGCCCGGCGGGGGCTGACGACGTGAGCCCCCGCCCCCCGACCCGACGAGGACCCCTGCCATGAGCTCCCTGACGGTCACCGGCGTGACCAAGTCCTACGGGACGACGCCCGTGCTCACCGGCGTGGACCTGGACGTGCCCGAGGGCAGCTTCACCGCGCTGCTCGGGCCTTCCGGCTGCGGCAAGACGACGCTGCTGCGGCTGGTCGCCGGCTTCGACGACCCCGACCGCGGCACCGTCGAGGTGGGCGGCCGCACGGTGGCCGGCGCGGGCCGCAGCGTGCCCGCGCGGCGCCGGCACATCGGCTTCGTGCCGCAGGAGGGCGGGCTGTTCCCGCACCTGTCGGTCGCCGGCAACGTCACCTTCGGCCTGCCCCGCCGGCAGCGCCGCGACGCCGGCCGGGTGGCGTCGCTGCTGGAGCTCGTCGGCCTGGACGCCGCCCTCGCCGGGCGCTCGCCCCACCAGCTCTCCGGCGGCCAGCAGCAGCGTGTCGCGCTGGCCCGCGCGCTCGCGCCGGCGCCGTCCCTGGTGCTGCTCGACGAGCCGTTCTCCTCGTTGGACGCCTCGCTGCGGGAGGAGACCCGGCAGGCGGTCGCCGACGCGCTGACCGCGGCCGGCGCGACCGCCGTGCTGGTCACCCACGACCAGGCCGAGGCGCTGTCGATGGCCGATCAGGTGGCCGTGCTGCGCGGCGGCAGGCTGGTGCAGCTGGCCGATCCGCGCACCCTCTACCGCAGCCCGCAGGACCTCGACGTGGCGACCTTCGTGGGGGAGTCGGTGGTGCTCGACGCCGACGTCCGGGCCGGTCGTGCGCACTCGGCCCTCGGCGTCCTCGAGCTCGAGCGGACCTGCCCCGACGGGCCGGTGCGGGTGCTGCTGCGCCCGGAGCAGCTGCGGCTCGGGCCGGCCGGGGGTGCCGGGCCGCGCGCCCGCGTGCGCGGCGTCGACTTCTTCGGCCACGACGCGCGGGTGCGCCTCGAGCTGTCCTCCGGGGTGGCGTTCAGTGCCCGGCTGGAGGGCTGGGACCTGCCGGCGGCGGGGGACGACGTGACGGTCGGCGTCCTCGGCGCGGCGCTGCCGTTCCCCGGGGACGACGTCGCGCGTGTGCCGGCCTGAGTGTTCGCTGTGGGTTAGGTGTGCCTAAGCTCACCTGCGTGGACCTCTTCCTCTTCACGGTGGACCCCCGCTGGGGCGCCGACGTGGTCGCCGCGGGCGGCGCCGGGATCGTCGTGGACTGGGAGCGCCGCGGGAAGCACCGCCGTCAGCTCGGCGAGGGCACCCAGATCAACGGCGACACCCCCGCCGACCTCAGCCGCATGCGGGCGGCCACCGACGGTCGGCTGATCTGCCGCATCAACGGCTTCGGCCCGTGGACGGCCGCCGAGGTGGACGACGCCGTCGCGCGCGGCGCCGACGAGCTGCTGCTGCCGATGGTGCGCACCGCCGCGGAGGTCGACCGCACCCTCGACCTGGTCGCCGGTCGCTGCGGGCTCGGCATCCTGGTCGAGACGGAGGACGGCGTGGCGCGGGCGGCGCAGCTGGCCCGCCGTCCGCTGTCGCGGGTCTACGTCGGACTCAACGACCTGCGCATCGACCGCGGCGCGGACCAGCTGTTCACACCGCTGGTCGACGGCACGGTGGACGCCGTCCGGTCCGTGGTGCCCGGCGCGTTCGGCGTCGGCGGGCTGACCCTGCCCGAGGGCGGCGCGCCGGTGCCGGCCTGGTTGCTCGCCGCTGAGCTGGTCCGGCTGGGCACGGACTTCACCTTCCTGCGGCGCTCGTTCACCGCCGACATGGCCGGGCGCGACCCGTTCGTCGAGGTGCCGCGGCTGCTCGCCGTCCTGACGGGGCTGGCGACGGCCACCGCCGCCGAGGTGGCCGAGCGCCGGGCCGCCTTCGTCGCCGCGGTGACCGGGGTGCCGGCGGCGCAGCCGGCGTGAGGGCACTGGTCACCGGTGCCGGCGGCTTCGTCGGCCGGCACCTGGTCGCGCGGCTGCGCGGCGACGGCTGGGACGTCGTCCCCCTGACGCGTGCGTCGGTCGACCTCGCGTCCCGGGACGCGGGTGCGGCTGCCGTGCGGGCGGCCGACCCGGACGTCGTCTTCTCGCTGGCGGCCGCGCGGCGGAAGGCGACGCCTGCGGAGCGGGCGGCGACCGTCGCGGTCAACACCAGCCCGTGGCTGGTGGACGCGCTGCCCGACCGGTGCCGGGCGGTGGTGCGGCTGGGGTCCTCCACCGAGTACGCCGCCGCGCCGGTGCCGCTGACCGAGGACGCCGCGCTGCACCCGCGCGGCTTCTTCGGCGCCACCAAGGCGGCCGGCTCGCTGCTGCTGCAGGCCGCCGCGGCCGAGCGCGGGGTGCGGTCGGTCGTGTTGCGGGCGTTCCAGGTGTACGGGCCCGGCGACCACCCGACCCGGCTCGTGCCGGTCGTGCTGGAGGCCGCGCGCACCGGCGCCGTCGTCCCGCTGCCGGCGCGGGTGAGCCGGCGGGACTGGGTGTGGGTCGGCGACGTCGTGGACGCGTGCGTGCGGGCCGCGCTCGCCGACGACCTGCCGCCGGGTCAGGTGCTCAACATCGGCACCGGCGTGCAGACCTCGACCGAGGAGCTGGTGTCGGTGGCGTCGCGGGTGACCGGCCGGCCGATCGCCGTCGCGGCGGGCGCGCACCCGGGCCGCGACTGGGACACCGACTGCTGGGTCAGCGACCCGTCGCTGGCGGGGGACCTGATGGGCTGGCGGGCCTCCGTCGACCTGCCCGAGGGTCTGGCCCGCACCTGGGCCGCGCTGTCGTGACGCGCGTCGCCGTCGTCGTGCCGGTGTACCGGAACGCGGCGACGCTCGCGCCGCTGGTCGAGCGGCTGGGTGCGGCGCTGGGCGACCGGGACTGGCGGCTGCGGCTCGTGGTCGACGCCTGCCCGGCCGGCAGTGCGGACGTCGCCCTGCGCCTCGCTGCCGAGCACCCGCAGGTCGCCGTCACCGGGCTGGTCGTGAACGGCGGGCAGCACGCCGCGCTGCGGCAGGGCCTCGCCGACGAGCCGGACGCCGACGTGTGGGTGTGCATGGACGCCGACCTGCAGGACCCACCGGAGGCCGTGCCGCTGCTGCTCGACCGGCTGGCCGTGGGGGACGTCGAGGCGGTCTTCGCCGGCCGGCGCGGAGCGTACGAGTCGCGAGTGCGGCGGGCGACCGGTGCGCTGCACCGCCGGGTGGCCGCGCGGCTGACCGGTCTGCCGCCGGACGCCGGCGCGTTCCTCGCCCTCGGGCAGCGGGTGCGTGCGGCGGTGCTGGCCGCGGGCACACCGAGCGTGGTGCTCGCCGTGGGCGTGGCCCGCCTCCCGGTGACCAGCGTGCCCGTGGTGCGGCACCCGCGGCCGGAGGGGCGGTCGGCGTGGACGGCGCGGGCGCGGTTGACCCAGTCGGTGCGCTCGCTCACCTGGGCGCTGCGCCGGCGGTAGAGCCGGCCTCGTGCGTCGCCGACGGTCTTCCCGGTGGCGGCGGCCTGCTGGTCCGGTGCCGCGCCGGACTACCGCGCGGTGGTCGCCATCCGTGCGGAGCGGCGGGAGCGGGCCAGGGCCAGCCCACCGACGACCATGCCGGTCAACCCGAGAGCCAGGGCCACGACGGCCCCGGCCAGCCCGTTGCCGGTGCCGAGACCACCGGCGGAGTCGGCCGCGTGCAGCCCCCCGACGACCGCGCTGACCAACCCCGTGACCAGGGCCACGACGGCTCCGGCCAGCCCGTTGCCGGTGCCGACACGACCGCGGCGGGCCAGAGCGAGCCCCCCGACGACCACGCTGATCAGTCCGGCGACCGCGGCCACGGTGGGCACGAGTCGTCCGGAGCCGATGTCGAGACCACCGGCGGCGACGGAGGCGTGCGCGGCCGCCGGTGCGGCGAGCACGTGCAGAACGGACATCGAGGATCCCTTCGGTCGGATGACGGGTGCCAGGGGCGTGTGCACCGGCGCGGGTTCCGGGTCGTCGTCGACCCGTGGGTCGGGCCGGCTCCCGTCGTCGGACGGACGCGGACGATCGTCCCGTCCGGGAACCGGGGCGTCCTCCGTCGGCGGGCGGCAGCGGGTGCGCAGTTCGACGTGGTCGGCACGCGCCGGACCGCGCCGCTCGACGTAGGAGGCCGCGCAGCCGGGAGGAGTTCCGTCCCCGGCCCGCATCCCTATGCTCCCGGCATGCGGGACCGCGTCGGGTTGGTCCGCCTGCCTGCCTGGGCGCAGGACCTGCTGTTGGCGCTCTTCATCACCGGGATGCAGGTCCAGGGCACCGTCACCCGCACCTCCGGGGACTCCGGATCGGTGCTGCGTCCCCTGGCCGACCTCGGGCATCTGGGATACGTCCTGCTGATCGTCGGCGGCGCGGTCGTGGCCCTGCGCCGCCGCTGGCCCGTTCCGGTGTTCGTCACGACCGCGCTCGCCAGCCTGGCCTACTACGCCCTCGACTTCCCGGACGGGCCCGGATGGCTCGGGCTGTTCGTGGCCCTCTACACGCTCACCGCCCTCGGCGACGGACGCCGTTCGCTGATCACGGCCGGGACGGGGATCGCGGTCCTGGCCACGTGCTGGCTGGTCGCTGCCGCCGACGTCGAACCACCGGCCGCCATCGGCTGGGTCTTCTTCCGGATCGGCGCCTCGGTCATGAGTGCCGCGCTCGGCGAGAGCGTCCGCTCGAGGAGGTTCATCGCGACCGAAGCGCTGGAGCGCGCGGAGCTGGCGGAACGGACCCGCGAGCAGGAAGCCCGCGCCCGGGTCGACCAGGAACGGCTCAGGATCGCGCGCGAGGTCCATGACACCGTCGCGCACGCGATCGCCGTCATCAACGTCCAGGCCGGCGTCACCGCACACGTGCTCGACAGGCGACCGGAGCGAGCACGCGAGGCCCTGGCGGCCATCGAGCAGACCAGCTCCCGGGCACTGCAGGAGATGCGGGCCGTCCTCGGGGTGCTCCGCGGCACCGACGACGGTCGCGTCCCGCACCCCGGACTCGGGCAGATCGGCGAGCTCGCCACCGAGGCGCGCGGAGCCGGGCTCAGCATCCACCTGGAGGAGACCTCACCACCTCCGCCGGTCCCCAGCGCTGTGGGCAGCGCCGTGTACCGGATCCTGCAGGAGGCGATCACCAACGTGATCCGCCACGTCGGACCGACGCGGGTCACGGTCGCACTGGACTACGGCGCCGACGCCGTGGAGGTCCGGGTGACGGACGAGGGCCCGCGAGGGACTCCGGCCACTGGTGCCGCCGCCCCCGCCACGGGCGGGGACCGAGCGGGAGACGGGCCCGCCCACCCGGACGAGCCGGGCCGCGGGATCCTCGGGATGCGCGAGCGCTGTCAGCTCCTGGGCGGAGATCTCGACGCCGGCCCGCTGTCGGGCGGGGGTTTCGCGATCACCGCCCGGCTGCCCCTGGCCCCGACCGGAACCGGGAACGTGTGAACGCCACGACGGGCGCGCCGGGCGACGACGCTCCGATCACGGTGCTGCTGGTCGACGACGAGCAGCTGGTGCGGTCCGGCTTCAGGCTCCTGCTCGATCTCGAGGACGGCATCACGGTGGTGGGGGAAGCCGCCGACGGCGCCGAAGCCGTGGAGCAGGTCCGCGCCACGCGGCCGGACGTCGTCCTCATGGACATCCGCATGCCGAGGATGGACGGCATCGAGGCCACCAGACGGATCGCTGCCGGGAACGGCTCCCACCGAGTTCGCGTCCTCATCCTGACCACCTACGACACCGATGCCCACGTCTTCGAGGGCCTGCAGGCCGGCGCCAGCGGGTTCCTGCTCAAGGACGCCGGCCCGGCCGAGCTCCTGCACGGCATCCGCGTGGTCGCCGCCGGAGACGCTCTGCTCGCTCCGCGCATCACGCGCCGCCTCATCGCCCAGTTCACCGCACGACGGACAGCCGACGAGGCCGCCGAACGCCGGCTCGCAGTCCTCACCGAACGGGAGCGTGAGGTCCTGGCACTCGTGGGTCGGGGCATGAGCAATGCCGAGATCGGCGCCGCGCTCTTCCTCAGCCCGGCCACCGCCCGCACCCACGTCAGCCATGCCATGGGAAAACTCGGTGCCCGGGACCGCGCCCAACTGGTCGTCATCGCCTACCAGACGGGACTCATCACCCCGTAGCGACGGAACGGGCCGGGAGGAGCGGGGGCATCAGTGACCGGCCCACTCCCGGTGCGGGCCGTGGTGGACGGCCGCGTAGACCTGGTCCCGCAGCTCGTTGGCGCGCTGGTCGGTCAAGGTCCCCGACAGTGGGCGCAGCACCAGCCGCAGCAGCACGTTGACCTGGTCCTCGCGCAGCCCGAGCCGCCGGCGAGCGGCCTCGGGGAGGTCGGCGTAGGCGGTGCGGGTCAGGACGGTCACCGACTCGAGGTCCTCGGCCGCCGGGCCGAGAGCGGCGCGGACCGCGTCCCCGAGCAGCTCGGCATCGACCGGGGCGTCGGCGACGATGGACAGGTCCCGGCGCACGGGTGGCTGCGACGACACCGGCCGCCACGGTCGCAGGTCGAGCAGCTGTGCGGCGATGCGCGGATCGGTCGAGCGCAGCACCCGGATGTCCTCGATGCCCTTGCGCACCATGAGCGCCCGGTCGAGGCCCATGCCCAGCGCCAGGCCGCTGTAGCGGTCGGGGTCGAGACCGGCGCCGGTGAGGACGTGCTCGGCGGCCAGGCCGCACTCGGCCAGTTCCACCCAGCCGGAGGCGGTGCGCACGTCCACCTGCAGACCGTGCGTGGTGTAGGGGTGGTGGGCGGGAGAGGTGCGCCAGCGCGCCCGGGGCAGGACGGCACCGACCACCAGCGCGACCATCTGCTCGAGGTCGTCGGTGCTCAGCCGCCGGCCGGTGCACCGGGTGGCGGTGATGCGCCACAGGTCCACCTGGTGGGGCGTGCCCACGTGCAGCCGGTCGATGCTGTCCCGGCGGTGGCACAGGCCGGGCAGGGCCAGCAGCACGTCGACCTCGGGGTCGGCGGCGAGCGCGCGCAGTGCGGGCGGGACGCCGGCGCTGGTGTGGCTGCGCAGCACCACCGTCTCGGCGGCGTAGCGGGTGTAGCGGGCGTCCCGGGTGACGTCGGCGACCGCGTAGCCGAGGCGGTCGTAGTTGTCCTCGACGCTCACCAGCGGCCGCCGCCGCTGCACGTCGAGGGCGCAGTGCCAGGCGCTGGTCAGGGCGGCGAGCACCTCGTCGAGGAGCACCTGCATCGCGTGCGGACCGCCGGCGGGGTCGGACAGGTCGCGCAGCTCGAGCGCGACCTCGAGCTCGTGCGGAGACAGCAGGGGAGTCACGGAAGCCCCCTTCGGGGTCGTCGGTGCGGGTGGGGTCACCCCCAGCCGACGGCTCCGTGAACGGGCTACCGGCAGACCTCGGCGCCCCCACGGCTGCTCGGCAGCCGGGGGCGGGGAAAGGAGGTCCGGTACATCGGCACGGACCGACGGTAGCGCTCGCCGAGCAAGACGTCCCCTGAGTTCCCGCGCCCCCGCAGCGCCGGCCACCGCCGGCCCACCGAGCGGGTCTCAGCGCTCCCAGAGCTGGACGAGCAGGTCCGTCTTCGAGGCCTCGAACGCGTACTCGTCGACCACCCGCAGCCCCGCGTGGAGCAGGATCCCGTCGTCGTCGGTGGGGACCACCTCGCCGCGGATCACCCGGCGGACCAGCCACACCCGGTCCGCAGCGGAAGGGGCGTCGTCCGGCGGCAGGACGACGTCGGGCCGCAGGTGGGGCGCCGCCGTCCGCACGTAGTGGTCCAGGCCGGTCGCCGAGCGCTGGTCCGCGGCGACGATCGGCTCGCCGGCACGGTGCCGCTCCGCCAGCAGCGCCACCACGTCGTCCGCCCGCTCCCGCGGCTCGCGCTCGGCCAGCGGCGACGACGCGACCAGCGAGCACACCACCAGCAGCCCGGCGACCGGCACCCGGGCGGCCCGCGGCAGCGTCAGGGCCCCCACCGCCGCCAGCACGCCGAGCCCCAGCAACCCCGCCAGCAGGTAGCGCGGCAGGTACACCGGCCGCAGCTGCTCGGCCAGCTGCAGCAGCCCCAGCGGCACGAGCACCCAGCAGACCCCGACCACCCGCGCCCCGGCGCCCCGCAACCCGCCCAGCACGGCCAGCCCCACGGTCAGGAACAGCAGTGGCCGCAGCCCGCCGGCCCACGCCTCGACGGCGAGGTCGGCCAGCGCCCCCTCGGTGTCGCGCAGGTGCTCGGCGTTGCGCGCGCCGGTCCCGTTGAGCAGGTTCACCCCGACCAGCCCGACGACGGGCAGCACCGCCGCGGCACCGGTGAGCACCACCGGCCACGCCCGCAGCCCGCGCAGCAGCAGCGCCGCGACGACGAACGCCGCCAGCACGGTAGCCGCGTACCAGTGCGCCAGCCCCATCCCCGCGCCGGCCAGCCCGAACAGCAGCAGTCCCCGCGGCGACCCCTGCAGCCAGCGCACCAGCCCCAGCAGCGCCCCGCCGGTCGCCAGCACCGCCAGCCCGTACGGGCGCGCCTCCACCGCCTGCTCGAGCAGCAGCGGGCCGGCCGCCAGCACGACCCCGGCCAGCACCCCGGCCGCCCGCGTGGTCAGCCGGACCACCGCCCGCGTGATCGACGCCAGTCCGCCCGCGGTCGCCAGCAGCGACAGCACCCGCAGGGAGGTGTCCCCGCCGATCCCCGGCAGCGACACCCACGTGTGCACCACGAAGTAGTACGGCGCGTTGTACGACGGCGGGACGTCGGCCAGGTAGCTCGTCGTCCCGCGTCCCTCGACGATCGCGGCGAGGATCTCGCCGTACGACCGGCGCCCGACCTCGGCGGTGAACAGCTCGTCGAACCACAGCCCGTGCCCCGGCAGGAGCAGCACCGTGCCGAGCAGGACGACGGTCAGCGGCGGCAGCATCTCGAGCACCGACCAGCGGTCGGACGACGACGGCGTGCGGACCTGGTGCGGCGGTGCGGACACCCGTTCCGCCGTCGTGCTCACGCGAGCAGGTTAGGCGACCCTTCCCGCGCGGGTGCTGCGCTTCTATGAGCACGAGGACCCCGACGCCATCACCGACGCCATCTGCCGGGCGCTCGGCCACCCGTCGGCCGAGGCGTAGGTCAGGCGGGCGGTTCGTCCTGCCTGTTGTGAGCCCGCTTCCAGAACGGGACGGCGATCCACCACCAGACGAGGAACACCGCGATGGCCGCCGCGGTGATCCACGCCAGCGTCAGGTCGAAGACCGCGTCGGTCACCAGCAGCACCGCGCCGACGATCGCGACGGCCAGCACGGTCAGCCCGAGGAACGCCGACCGGTTGCTGCGCCGCAGCAGCGCCTCCTTGTCGTGCTGGCGGAACAGCACCCGGTGTTGTGCCGCGGGTGCGATGAGCAGCCCGGTCGCCACGGCGGCGGCCAGCAGGGTCACGAAGTAGACGTCCCGCTGGAAGTCGCTGAACGGGGTGCCCTCCCGCTGGAACGGCACGATCAGCAGGAAGGCGAAGAGGAACTGCACACCCGGCAGCGCCACCCGCAGCTCGTTGAGCAGTTCCATCAGCTCGCGGTCGATCCGCTCCTTGCGGCTCTCTCCGGGCTCACCCTGCGAGTCGCCGCGCCGCTGAGCGGGTCGCACGTCCGTCATGGTGCCCACCACCCGTCCGTTCACCCACTGTTCACCTGGGGTCGGGATGGTGCCACCCGGCCGGGCCGGGTAACCGCGGTTCGTCTGCCCCCCCACCCGTCAGGAGGACGACGTGTCGATGTGGACGCCGATGGAGCCCAACCTCGGTCAGGGGGACGACGGCATCCCCGCGGCCGACCCCGGTACGGGCGCTCCGGCGCCTGCCGATGGCTTCGGCATCGGGGGCGAGGACCCGGACCGGCCCGAGGAGGCGGGTGCGCCGGAGGCCGGTGCGCAGGGCACCGCCGGGGACCGCGCGGACGACGACCCACCGTTCCGCACTCCCGACCCCAGCGAGGTCGGACGGGGCTGAGACGCGACGAGGCCCGGTGGACCGGATCGGTCCACCGGGCCTCGTGCAGAGGGTCAGCCCCCGACGGCTGACATGGCCCGGTCCACCAGGTCGTAGTGGCCCACGGCCCAGAAGACGACGCCGGCCGCGACCAGGCCGCCGATCGTCACCGCGGCCGAGCTCACCGGGTGCTGCTTGGCGTGCGTCCAGGCGTCGCGGGCCTTGCGGCGGAACGCCACGAAGAACCGCCGGGCCCACTCGAACTCCGTGGACCACACCCAGAACCCGACCAGGATCGGCGGGATGGTCAGCGGCCCGGGCAGCACGGTGAGGGCCAGGCCGAGCAGGACGAACAGCAGCCCGGCGAAGAAGACCGCGACCCGGTAGGCGGTGGCCAGGCCCGGGTTGCCCCGGATGCGGTCCCGCCACGACCCGGGCTCGACCGTCCGTGGCTGGCCCAGCCCGTCGGTGCAGTCGGGGCAGCGGGTGGCGCCGCCGCCGGTGTGGCTCCGGTCGCGGGCGTCGAGGGTGCGGGTCACTGGGACTCCTGGATCCACTGAGAAGTGCGGGGGAGTGCGGTCAGCGCGACGCGAGCCCGCGGGCGACCTCGCTGGGCCGCTGCTGCTCCCCGGCGTAGGAGCTGATCGCCACGAGGGTGCCGGTCAGGGCCGGGATCACCCACTGCAGCTGGTCGAGCTTGGCCTGGGCCGCGGCGACCTCGGCCTTGGCCCGCTTGCTCGCCTTGGTGCCCGAGCGCGACGGGGTGGCGCCGGCGTCGGAGACGACCCTGCCCAGCGCCCGGCTGTAGGCGGTGACGCCCAGCGCGGCCGCGGTCAGCGCCGTCTTCAGCGCGCTCATGCCGGCCACGCCCTGCTGGTCGGCCACGCGCCTCCGGTTGGCCCGCAGCTGGCCGACGCTGCCGATCAGGTGTGCGCCGATGGCCGCGGCGTTGACCGGCGTCCACCGGTCCCATCCGGCGTTGGCCACCCGGCCGGTGTCCGAGGCACTGCCGGTCTCACCGGCCGCGGCGTTGAGCGCGACGGCGTTGGCCAGCGTGCCACCGAACCAGGCGGCGAGTCCGACGTCGTGCAGCGAGCGGGACAGGGTGTTGCGCGCCATTGCTGAGCTCCTCCTGGAGGGTCTGTAAGTGGAGTCGCTCTACCCCGTCTCGGAGATCCACACTCGATGGTGCGTGATCGGTCTCAGGTGCCGTAGCGCAGCGCCGCCCGGCGGCGCGCCTTGGTCGCCTCCTCCTCGCGGTCCTTGGGCGGCGCGGTGGTGACCAGCGCGGCGAGCAGCCGGGCGGAGGCCTCGGCGACCTCCGCGACGGCGCGGTCGAACACCTCCGCGTTGGCGCGCGAAGGCTTCGCCGTCCCGCTGATCTTGCGCACGTACTGCAGCGCGGCGGCGTGCACCTCGTCATCGGTGACGGGCGGCTCGAAGTTGGCCAGCGGCCGGATGTTGCGGCACATGTGCGCGAGCGTAGGAGCGCCGCACGCCGTCCGGGAGGCCCAGCCGGCGGAGCCGGCCCGGAGCCTCGGCCGGCGGAGCCGGCCCGGAGCCTCAGCCGGCGGAGCCGGCCCGGTCGACCTTGCGGTGGTAACGGGTGCCGAGTGCGCCGCCGAGCAGCGTCCCGAGCAGGCTCGCCCCCGCGACCGCCGCCAGCGTCACCAGACCGGTGGTGGTGGCCGTGCCCTCCCCGACCGGGATGCGCGGCAGTTCCAGCCGGGCCAGCACGTTGTACTCGCTGCCGATCCCGGCCGCGGCACCGGAGAGCAGCAGGACGACGACCAGGCCGACCAGCCAGACGGCCAGCCCCTGGCGGAGGCCGCTGAAGCGGGACATCCGCCCGGCCACGTACCCGCCGGCCAGGTAGGAGACGAAGAGGACGACGAGCAGCGCGACCGCCCCGCGCAGCCCGATGGCCTCGGCCGACGCGCCCTCGGTCAGCCCGAGCCCGGTGTCGGCCGCCGACACCAGCGCGAGCAGCGGCACCGCCAGGCCGGTCGCCGACAGCCAGCCGAAGAAGGCCGCCCCCCACTTGATGCCGCCGAACTCCGACCGCTGGACGGCGAATGCCTGCCGGAAGGTGGCCTCTCGTGCCGCGCCGCCGGTTCCGGGCAGGGGGTGGTCGGTGCGCGCCATGGCGGGCCTCCTGGGGAAGATCGGAGCCGGACGTGCGCGCGGAGTTCCCGGTGCGGGCCGCGGGAAACGGCGCGCCGGGGAGGAGGTGACGGCGGTGGTCGTGCTGCTGGTGGACACCGCGAACGTGGTCGGCTCCCGGCCCGACGGGTGGTGGCGCGACCGCGCCGGCGCGACCTCCCGGCTGCTGACGCGGCTGGCCCCGCTGACCGGCCGCGAGCTGCCCGGGCCCGGCGGCGGTGCGGTCCGCTGCGACGAGGTGGTGGCGGTCGTGGAGGGAGCCGCGCGCGACGTCGGCGCGCCGCACCGGGTGACCCTGGTGCGGGCCGAGGGCAGCGGGGACGACGCCCTCGCCGCGTCCGCCGCGCGGCTGGCGGAGGAGGGCCGGGAGCTGCTGGTTGTCACCGCCGACCGCGGCCTGCGCGCCCGCCTGCCGGAGCGCGCGGCCGTCACCGGCCCCGGCTGGCTGTACGACGTCCTGCCCGCATGACCCGGGAGGCGCGTGGGTAGAGCGACTCCACCGACGCGGACGGGAGCCGTCCGCGCCCAGCCCCCTCCCGAGCCCGAGGAGCCGCATGCCCCCGCCCGGAACGCCGTCCCGCCCGCTGACCGTCCTCGTGACCGGCGCCTCGAGCGGGATCGGCCGGGCGACCGTGCACACCCTGGCCGCTCGCGGCGCCCGGCTGGTGCTCGTCGCGCGGGGCCGCGAGGCGCTGGAGGAGACCGCGGCCGAGGTCCGGGAGAAGGGGGCGGCCGACGTCCTGGTCTGCCCCGCCGACGTCACCGACGCCGACGCCGTGCAGCGGGTGGTCGAGACCGCCGTCGAGCGCCTCGGCCGGCTCGACGCCGTCGTCCACTCGGCGCAGACCATGGCCTACGGCCGGATCGAGGACGTGCCCCGCGCGGCCTTCGAGGCCGTCGTCGACACGAGCCTGCACGGCACCGCCAACATCGCCCGCACCGTGCTGCCGGTCTTCCGCCGCCAGGGCGCCGGTCACCTGGTCGTGGTCAGCTCGCTGCTGGCCTCGGTGACCGCACCGCTCATGGGCACCTACGCGGCGGCCAAGTGGGGTCAGCTCGGCCTGGTCCGCACGCTGCAGCAGGAGACCCGCGACGTGCCCGGTGTGCACGTATCCGCCGTGGCGCCGGGCGGGGTCAACACCCCGATCTACTACCAGGGTGCGACGTGGGCCGGCAGCACCGGCCGGCCGCCGCCCCCGGTGTACTCGCCGGAGCGGGTGGCGCGCGCGGTCGTGGCCCGGCTGGACCGGCCCCGGCGGCTGGTGCAGTCGGGGTTCGCCAACCCGGTGGTCATCGCCGGCTTCCGGCTGCTGCCGGCGGTCTACGACGCGCTGGTCGGGCCGCTCTTCCGGGTCTTCGCCCTGGCAGGGGACGGCGCACCGCCCACCGAGGGCAACGTGTTCGCCCCGCGGCAGGAGCGCAACGCCAAGGACGGCCGCTGGCACGGCATCTGAGCGGCGGGGGCGCTCACCAGCGCCCGGGCCGGTCGGCCAGGCCCTCCTCGAACGCGGCGACGATGCCCGCGGCGACGTCGCGGAGCTTGACGTTGCGCCGCTGCGAGGCGATCCGCAGCAGCTCGAAGGCCTGCTCCGCGGTGCAGCGCTCCTGCGCCATGAGCAGGCCGACCGCCTGGCCGATGGTGGCCCGGGTGTCCAGGCCACCGAGCAGGGACCGGGCGCGGTGCTGGCCGTCGGCGATCCGCAGCGCCACCGTCAGCGCGCCCGTGGCCTGTCCGGCCCAGCGGGACGCGGTCGCCTCGTCGTCGGCGCCGAACACCCTCGGCCGGGTGGCGTAGAGGTTCAGCGCGCCGCTTCTGCGGCCCTCGACCACCAGGGGCAGCGACAGCGACGATCGGACGCCGAGCTCTGCGGCCCGCGCCGGAAAGGGGCTCCAGCGGTCCTCGGCGACCATGTCGTCCACGCGGACGACGGTGCCGGTGCGCATCGACTCCAGGCACGGGCCGGTGTCCACCTCGTACTGACCCTCGTCGGCCCGCTCGGCCAGCGGGCCGGTGCTGGCCACGGTCACCCCCGTGGCGTCGCGGTTCAGGGTCAGCCCGCAGGCCTCGGCGGGCGGGACCTGCCGTACGGCCATGTGCACCAGGTCGTCCAGGAAGGACGTGAGGTCACCTCCCGCCGCGAGCAGGGCGAGCAGCTCGCTGTCGTCCGACCGCGTGTCCCGTCCCGGCGTCACTGCTGCCCGTCCTCCGCGTCGCGGCCGATCCCGTGGTGCCCGACCGAACGAGTATCCAGCACGCCGAGCGGCTGGCACACGCCTGCGCGGAACGCCGTCGTGAACGGCGTGTTGCCCCCCGCGCAGCCCGTTGACCCGGCACCGACGTGGGACGACGCTGGCCCTCCCCGCCTCCGGCGGGCCGACTCCCGGAGGCGCCCGTGACCGCCGATCCCACTGCCCGCCCCACTCCGTCGAGGTCCGCGCACGCGGGCGTCGAGGCCGAACGGGTCGACGCCGGCTACCTCGAGCGGCGCCGCCTGCGCACCGGGACGGCGGGCTGGCTGCTGCTGGCCGGCCTCGGCGTCTCGGCGGTCATCTCCGGCGACTACGCCGGGTGGAACTTCGGCCTGGCCGAGGGCGGGTTCGGCGGGCTGCTGATCGCCACCGTGCTGATGGCGGTCATGTACACCGCCATGGTGTTCGGGCTGGCCGAGCTCGGCTCGGCGCTCCCGACCGCCGGCGGCGGCTACACCTTCGCCCGCCGCGCGCTGGGCCCCTGGGGCGGCTACGCCACCGGCGTCGCGGTGCTCATCGAGTACGCGATCGCCCCGGCCGCGATCGCCACCTTCATCGGCGCCTACGTCGAGTCGCTCGGGCTGTTCGGCATCACCGACGGCTGGTGGGTCTACCTCGCCGTCTACGCGCTGTTCGTCGGCATCCACCTGCTGGGCGTGGGCGAGGCGCTCAAGGCGATGTTCGCCGTCACCGTCGTCGCGCTCGCCGGCCTGGTGGTGTTCCTGGTCGGCGCGATCCCGCGGTTCGACAGCGACCTCCTGCTCGACATCGCGCCCACCGACGCCGCCGGCGCCTCGGCGTTCCTGCCCTACGGGCTGATCGGCATCTGGGCCGCGTTCCCCTTCGCGATCTGGTTCTTCCTCGCCGTGGAGAGCGTGCCGCTGGCCGCCGAGGAGGCCCGCGACCCGGCCCGGTCGATGCCGCGGGGGATCGTCGCGGCGATGAGCGTGCTCGTCGTCCTCGCCGTCCTCATGCTGGTGTTCACCCCGGGCGCGGCCGGATCGGCGGCGATCGCGGCGTCGGGCAACCCGCCGGTCGACGCGCTGGCCGGTGCGGGCGCCCCCGAGGGCCTCACCCGGGTGGTCAACTACGCCGGCCTGTTCGGTCTGGTGGCCAGCTTCTTCTCGATCATCTACGCCTACTCGCGGCAGACGTTCGCGCTCTCCCGGGCCGGCTACCTGCCGCGCGCCCTGTCGATCACCAACGGCCGCAGGGCGCCGATGCTCGCGCTGCTCGTCCCCGGCGCGATCGGCTTCGTCCTCTCGCTGACCGGCCAGGGCGCGATGCTGCTCAACATGGCCGTCTTCGGGGCGACGGTGTCCTACGTGCTGATGATGGTCAGCCACATCGTGCTGCGCCGTCGCGAGCCGGACCTGGCGCGCCCGTACCGGACGCCGGGCGGGACGGCGACCACCGGGCTGGCGCTGGTGCTCGCCGCGGCCGCGGTCGTGGCGACCTTCCTCGTCGACGTCACCGCCGCGCTGTGGACGCTCGTCGCGTACGCCGCCTTCCTCGCGTACTTCGCCCTCTACAGCCGCCACCACCTGGTGGCCTCCGCGCCGGAGGAGGAGTTCGAGCTGCTGGCCGACGCGGAGGAGGACGTCCGATGAGACGGCGGGGCACCGTCGGGGGGCACGCGTACGAGTTCCCGACGCTGGTCGAGCTGATGGCGAAGGCGACGCCGGCCCGCTCCGGCGACGTCCTCGCCGGGTGTGCCGCGGAGTCGGCCGCCGAGCGGGTCGCCGCGCAGACCGTGCTCGCCGACCTGCCGCTGGCCACGTTCCTCGACGAGCAGGTGGTCGGCTACGACGAGGACGACGTCACGCGGCTGGTCCTCGACACCCACGACCCGGTGGCCTTCGCGCCGGTCGCCTCGCTCACCGTGGGGGAGTTGCGCGACCAGTTGCTCGCCTGGGCCGCGGCGGGCGACGAGACGGCGATCAGCGGCCTGGCCTCCGGGCTGACCCCGGAGATGGTCGCGGCCACCTCGAAGCTGATGCGCAACGCCGACCTGGTCGCCGTCGGCCGGCGCACCCGGGTGGTCACCGGGCTGCGGAGCACCCTCGGGCTGCCCGGCCGGCTGGCCTCCCGGCTGCAGCCCAACCACCCGACCGACGACCCGCTGGGCGTCACCGCGTCCATCGTCGACGGTCTGCTGCAGGGCTGCGGGGACGCCGTCATCGGCATCAACCCGGCCACCGACTCACCGGCCCGCACGGTGGCGCTGCTGGAGCTGGTCGACGAGGTGATCAGCCGCTATGGCATCCCGACGCAGTCCTGCGTGCTGGCGCACGTGACCACCACGCTGCGGGCGCTCGAGCAGGGCGCGCCGGTGGACCTGGTGTTCCAGTCGGTCGCCGGCACGCAGGAGGCCAACCGCGGCTTCGGCGTCACCCTCGACCTGCTCGCCGAGGCCCGCGCCGGGGCGCTGGCGCTGGGTCGCGGCACGGTCGGCTCGAACGTCACCTACTTCGAGACCGGGCAGGGCTCGGCGCTGTCGGCCGACGCGCACCGCGGCATCGGCGGCCGGCCGGTCGACCAGCAGACGCTGGAGGCCCGCGCCTACGCCGTCGCGCGGCGCTTCGACCCGCTGATCGTCAACACGGTGGTCGGGTTCATCGGCCCGGAGTACCTCTACGACGGCAAGCAGGTGCTGCGCGCCGGGCTCGAGGACCACTTCTGCGGCAAGCTGCTCGGCCTGCCGATGGGCGTGGACGTCTGCTACACCAACCACGCCGAGGTCGACGAGGACGACATGGACTCGCTGATGCTGCTGCTCGGGGCGGCCGGTTGCACGTTCCTCATCGCCGTCCCCGGGATGGACGACGTGATGCTGCACTACCAGTCGCTGGCCTTCTCCGACGTGCTCACCACCCGTTCGGTGCTCGGGCTGCGGCCGGCGCCGGAGTTCGAGGCGTGGCTGGCGCGGATGGACCTGCTCGACGACGCCGGCCGGGTGCGCGAGCTGACCGCCGACGCGCCCGCCGCGCGGGCCCTCCTCGCGGCGGCGTCGGCATGAGCTCGGCCCTGGACGCGCCGCTGCCGCCCGGCGACGACCCGTGGGCGGTGCTCCGCGCGGCCACCCGCGCCCGGGTCGCGCTCGGCCGGGCCGGCGACGCGCTGCCCACCGCGCGGGAGCTGGAGTTCCGCGCCGCGCACGCCGCCGCCCGCGACGCGGTCCACCAGCCGCTGGACCCGGACCTCGTCCGCGCCCACCTCCCGGGTGTCGAGCTGCTCGAGGTGCACTCGGCCGCGCCCGACCGCGCCACCTACCTGCAGCGGCCCGACCTCGGCCGGCAACTCGCGGCCGGCACCGAGCTGCCGCGTGCCGGTGCCGACCTGGCGGTGGTGGTCGCCGACGGGCTCTCCCCGCGCGCGGTGCACGAGCACGCCGCCGGCCTGGTGACCGCGCTGCTCGCGCGGCTGCCCGGCTGGTCGGTCGCGCCGCTGGTGCTGGCGCACCAGGCGCGGGTGGCGCTCGGCGACGCGGTGGGGGAGGCGCTGGGCGCACGGGCCGTCGTCGTGCTCATCGGGGAGCGGCCCGGGTTGTCGTCGGCGGACTCGCTCGGCGTCTACCTGACGTGGGGCCCGCGGCCGGGGCGGGTGGACTCCGAGCGCAACTGCGTCTCCAACGTGCGCCCGCCGCACGGGCTGTCCTACGCGCAGGCCGCCGACACCGTGGCTGCGCTGCTCGGCGCGGCCCGCGAGCTCGGCGCCTCGGGCGTGGTGCTCAAGGACGAGGGCCCGGCGCTGCCCGCCGGCGCCGGCTGACGCCTCACCCGAGGACGGCGTCGACCGCGTACTGGTCGTCGAACGCGGCACGGAACCCGGCCGTCCCTGAACCCGTGCACGTGCGCATCCAGGGAGGGCGCCGTGCCCGTCTGCGTCGTCATGGCTGCCTCCTCGCGGTCGTCCCCCGTGAGGGTGGAGGACCGCGTCGGCGTCGCCGGGCGGACGACCCAGTACGACACCCGGCGACACCGGCGGGCGCGAGCAGTGTCGGCCCGCCGTCGCCGTCGGGGAAGGGGAGCCGTGCCGGCCGGGTGTGGCGGTCGCCCTCCGTCCCGGTGCGGGTGGGCTCCGGTCAGCAGGAACGGCAGAGGGGGAGGGAGGCCGACCGCCTCCCTCCCCCTCTGCCTGCGCCGTGTCAGACGCCGCCGGGCCCGCCCCGGTCAGCCGGCTTGCGGGCCTCGACCGAGATCGCGTCGGTCGTCCCGTGGTGGTGGTGCGCCTCCTCGATCTCGTGCACCGCCTCGTCGAGCACCGGCACGTGCGCCTTCTTCGGCAGCACCCGGCGGATCAGCGGGAACAGCAGGATGAGCACCACGATGACGTAGACCACGACCGCCACCGGGTCGACGAGCCCGCTGAGCTCGCCGTTGCTGATCTGCAACGCCGTCCGGAGCTGCTCCTCGGCGAACGGGCCGAGGATGACCCCGATGATCGCCGGCAGCAGCGGCAGGCCGAAGCGCCGCATCATGAAGCCGAGCGCGCCGATGACCAGCAGCATGAACAGGTCGAACACGTTCGCGTTCGCGGCGTAGGCCCCCAGGCTGGCGAAGAAGAGGATCCCCGCGTACAGGTACGTGCGCGGGATGCGCAGCAGCCGGGCCCAGAGCGGCGCCAGGGGGAGGTTCAGCAGCAGCAGCGCCGCGTTGCCGATGAACAGGCTGGCGATCAGGCCCCACACCAGTGCCGGCTCGGTGTCGAACAGCCGGGGCCCCGGCTGGATGCCGTAGCTCTCGATCGCGGCGAGCATGACCGCCGCGGTCGCCGTGGTCGGGATGCCGAGCGTGAGCAGCGGGACCAGGCCGCCGGCGGCCGAGGCGTTGTTGGTGGCCTCCGGGCCGGCGACGCCCTCGATGGCGCCCTTGCCGAACTCCTCCGGGTGCTTGGACAAGCGCTTCTCGGAGACGTAGGAGAGGAACGTCGGCACCTCCGCGCCGCCGGCGGGAACGGCGCCGAACGGGAAGCCGATGGCGGTGCCGCGCAGCCACGGCTTCCACGACCGGCTCCAGTCCGACCGGCTCATCCGCGGGTTGCCGACGGGGATGACCTCGACCGGGCGGCGGCGCAGGTGGGCCGCGGTCCACAGCGCCTCGCCGACGGCGAAGAGGCCGACCGCCACGACGACGACGTCGATCCCCTCGGCGAGTTCGCTGATGCCGAAGGTGAGCCGCTGCTGGCCCGAGGTGGCGTCGATGCCGATGAGGCCGATGGTCAGGCCCAGGCCGAGGGAGGCCAGGCCGCGCACGCGGGAACTGCCGAGCACCGAGGTCACCGCGATGAACGCCAGCAGCATGACCGCGAACATGTCCGCGGGCGAGATCTGCACGGCGAGGTCGGCGACGGTCGGGGCGACGAGGGCCAGCAGCAACGTGGCGATCGTGCCGGCCACGAAGGAGCCGATGGCAGCGGTGGCCAGGGCCTGGGCGGCCCGGCCGCCGCGGGCCATCTTGTTGCCCTCGATGGCGGTGACCACCGAGGCGCTCTCGCCCGGGGTGTTGAGCAGGATCGACGTGGTCGACCCGCCGTACATGCCGCCGTAGTAGATGCCGGCGAACATGATCAGCGCGGTGGTGACGTCCAGCCCGCGGGTCAGCGGCAGCAGCAGCGCGACCGTCATGGCCGGTCCGATGCCCGGCAGCACGCCGATGGCGGTGCCCAGCAGCACCCCGAGCAGCGCGAAGGCGAGGTTGGTCGGCGTCAGGGCGGTGGCGAAGCCGCTCCCCAGTTCGACGAAGGCGTCCATCAGAGGATCCCCCTCAGGATGCCCGGGGGCAGGACGATGCCGAGCCCGAGGGCGAACAGGTAGAAGCTGCCGATGGACAGCGCGACGGCGATCACGGCGTCGCGCACGTAGTGCCGGCTGCCGAGCGCGAAGGCGCTGCCCCAGAAGAGGATCGCGCCCGAGAAGACCCAACCGAGCGGCTCGATCAGCAGGGCGTTCGCCAGGAACGCCACGGCGAGCATCGCGACGGTGCGCCAGTCGCTGCCCCCGGTGAGCTCGATGTCCTCGCCGCCCTCGGGCTCCCCGCGGCCGCCGCGCCAGACGTCGACGGCCAGGAACACCGAGGTGACCACGAGCAGACCGCCCACGACCACGGGGACGGCGGCCGGACCGACCGGACCGCGGGCGATCCGGCTCTCCGGCAGCAGCAGTGCGGAGACGACGACGAGGAGGCCGAGCGCCCCCAGGAACAGGGCCACACCGAACTCGGAGCGGCCCTGCTCCCGGGTCGCGCCTCCTGAGGAGGCGGCGGTCACGTCAGGCCCAGCTCGCTGAGCACGCCCTGGACCCGCTGGCTCTCCTCGCCGAGGAAGGAGCTGAACTCGTCGCCGGTGATGAAGGCGTCGGTCCAGCCCTGGTCCTCGAGCACCTGCTGCCAGGCCTCGCTGTCGTGCATCTGGGTGATCAGGTCGACGTGCCGCTGGGCCTCCTCGGGGGTGATGTCCGGGGCCGCCACGATGCCGCGCCAGTTGGTGAAGGTCAGGTCCACGCCCGACTCGGTGAGGGTCGGCGCGTCGACGCCCTCGACCGGCGCCTCGCTGGTGACCGCGAGGATGCGGACGTCACCGGAGGCAGCGGGCTCGGTGACCTCGCCGATGCCGGTCGCGGCGAAGGCCACGTCGCCACCGAGGATGCCGGCGAGCAGCTCGCCGCCACCGTCGTAGGCGACGTAGTTGACCGCGGTCGGCGTCACGCCGACCTCCTGCGCCAGCAGCATCGGGGTCAGGTGGTCCGGGCCACCGGGGTTGGACGCACCGCCGACGGGGGTGTTGCCCGGGTCGGCCTTCCACCCGGCGATCAGGTCGTCGATGGTCTGGAACGGCGAGTCCGCCGGGACGACGATGGCCTCGGCCTCCTCGATCAGCCGCGCGATCGGCGTGGTCTGGTCGAGGGTGGCCTCGGACTGGTTGCTGTACTGCGCGCCCACCACGCCCAGGCCCATCTGCATGAGCATGTCGGCGTTGCCGGTCTCGTTGACCAGGCGCTGCAGGCCGACGGTGCCGCCGGCGCCCTCGAGGTTGAACACCTCGATCTGCTCGGCCAGCCCCTCCTCCTCGGCGACCTGGGCCCAGGCGCGGGCGGTGGTGTCGTAGCCGCTGCCGGGCGAGTTCGGGACCAGCACCCGCAGGCCGGTGACCGGGCCCTCCTGGGTGCCGCCGCCGGCGGCGGAGCCGCCCTCGGCGGTGGTGCCGCACCCGGTCAGCAGCAGCCCGGCGGCCACGGTGCCTACGGTGAGCTTCCGCAGGGAAGCGTTGCGCATGGGTTCCTCCTGTGTGTCCGGCGGACGTCCGCCGCTCGCAAGGACGGTCGCAACGTGCGTGGTGCGTGTCACGCTTGCGTGCGCATTGGGCGTTGTGGTCGTTGTGTGCACGGCGTCGTGCGCCGGCAGGCCCGGCCCGGGTCCGATGGCGTGCCGCGTCCCCGACCAGTCAGGAGTGCCCGTGACCCGGCGGCTCTCGCTCGCCGGCCAGCTGCTCGCGCTGCAGGTGGTCATCGTCTGCGTCGTCCTCGTGGGCGTCGCGGCCGTCACCGTGGCCCAGTCGACGCAGCGGGCCGAGGAGGTGGAGGGCCGCCGCGCGGTGGAGATCGCCGAGACGCTGGCCAACAGCCGGGCCACCCGCACGGCGATGGAGCTGGGCCGGGTGGAGTACGTCCGCATCGCCGCGGAGGACAGCCGCAGCACCTCCGGGTCCGCGGACGTCGTCGTCGCGGGGGCCGACCGCACCGTCCTCGCCAGCGCCGACCCCGGTCTGCTGGGCGAGCGGCTCGACCTGGGTGCCAGCCGGGTGCTGGAGGGGCGGTCCTGGGTGGGGGACGTCGAGGTGCGCGGCGACCACGTCGCGGTCGCCATGGCGCCGGTCTACTCCACACGTGGGGACCGCGTGCTCGGCCTGGTCGCCGTGCAGCGGCCCTACCCCGGGGTCCGCGGGGGCCTCGCGGCGGCCGCGCCCAACCTGCTCACCTACCTGGGGCTGGCCAGCGCGCTGGGCATCGGCGGGTCGCTGCTGGTGGCGCGCCGGGTGAAGCGGCAGACGCTGGGTCTGGAGCCGGCCGAGATCGCCGGGCTGGCCGAGCACCGCGACGCGATGCTGCACGGCATCCGCGAGGGCGTGGTGGGGCTGGACCTGCGCGGCCGGGTGACCCTGGTCAACGACGAGGCGATCCGGCTGCTGCGCATCCCCGGCGACGCCCTCGGACGCACGCTCGAGGAGCTGGGGGTCGCCGAGGAGGTGCGCGCCGCGCTGCTGTCCACCGGGGTCGAGCGCGACCGGGCCGTGGGCAGCGCCGGGCGGGTGCTGGTGGTCAACCGGCTGCCCCTGACCAGCCGGGGCCGCCCGCTGGGATCGGTGGCCACGCTGCGCGACCGCACCGAGCTGCTCGAGCTGCGCCGCGAGCTGGAGCTCACCCGGCACGTCACCGACACCCTGCGCGCGCAGGCCCACGAGTTCGACAACCGGCTGCACACCATCGCCGGTCTCATCGAGCTCGGCGAGGCCGAGGAGGCGGTCCGCTTCGTGCACCGGGTCAGCTCCACCCGCTCGGAGTTCGGCCGCGCCGTCACCGACGCCGTCCGGGACCCGGCGCTGGCCGCGCTGCTCATCGCCAAGGCCAGCCAGGCCGCCGAGCTCGGCGTCGACCTGCGCGTCGCGCCGGACTCCGCCCTTCCGGTGCTGAGCCCGGAGCTGAGCACGGACGTCGCCACCGTCGTCGGCAACCTCGTGGACAACGCCATGGACGCCGCCTCGGGCGCCGCCGAGCGGTGGGTGGAGGTGGGCGTGGGGCTGGTGGACGACGAGGTCGACGTCGTCGTCCGCGACTCCGGCCCCGGCGTCCCCCCGGGCATGGAGGCCGAGGTCTTCCGCCGCGGCGTGTCCACCAAGGGCCAGTCCACCGGGAAGGCAGCGGTGCCCGGTGGGCGGGGCATCGGGCTGTCCCTGGTGCACCTGGTCTGCACCCGGCGGGGCGGCGAGGTGACGGCGAGCTCGGCGGACGGCTCGGTGTTCACCGCCCGCATCCCGGTCGGCGCGTCCCTGGTGGACGCATGATCCGGACGCTGATCGTCGACGACGACTTCATGGTCGCCAAGGTGCACGGCGGGTTCGTGACCGCCCTCGACGGCTTCGAGGTCGTGGGGACGGCGTCCACCGGGGCCGACGCGCTCGCGGCGGTGCGACGGCTGCGACCGGACCTGGTCCTGCTCGACGTCTACCTGCCGGACATGACCGGCCTGGAGGTGCTCCGGAGGCTGCGGGCGGACGGCGCACCGGTCGACGTCATCGTCATCAGTGCCGCCCGGGACGTCGACAGCATCCGCAGCGCCCTGCACGGCGGCGTCCTGCACTACCTGGTGAAGCCCTTCGACCGGCAGACCTTCGAGAGCAGGCTGCGCGAGTACGCCGCGGTGCGGGCGGAGCTGGCCGCGCTGGACCAGGCGCGACAGGCCGACGTCGACCGGGTGTTCGCCGGCGCCCGTGGGGGGAGCCGACCCGCGCCCGTCACGCCCAAGGGCATCGCGCCCGAGACGCTCCAGCTGGTGCGGGAGGCGCTGCAGCTGGCCGGGCGCGACGGCCTCTCGGCGACCCAGTGCAGCGAGCGGACCGGGCTGGCGCGGGTGAGCGCGCGCCGCTACCTGGAGCAGTTGGTCGCCCAGCAGGAGGCCGACGTCCGCCAGCGCTACGGCACCGCCGGCCGACCGGAGCGGCGGTTCACCCTCCGCGCGCCGCACTCCGCGCCCTGACGCCACGGGGACGCAACGACCGCAACGACCGCTACGCCCGCAAACGAGGAGGTCGTCGTCGCGTTGCCTAGGCTCCGGCCATGACCATCGTCGTGGGATACGTGCCCACCCCCGAGGGCGAGGCCGCCCTCGACGCCGCCATCGCCGAGTCGAGGCTGCGCGACCAGCCCCTGCACATCGTCAACAGCGCCCGCGGTGACGTGCTGGCCGACCCCCGGTTCGCCTCCGAGCGGGTGCTCGACCAGGTGCGGGCCAAGCTCGACGGGGCCGGTGTGGTCTACGAGATCGACCAGCGGGTGGCCGGCCACGACGCCTCGGACGAGGTCGTGGACGCCGCGGACCGGGTGAAGGCCAGCCTGATCGTCATCGGCATGCGCCGCCGCACGCCCACCGGGAAGCTGATCACCGGCAGCCAGGCGCAGCGGATCCTGCTCGACGCGCACTGCCCGGTGCTGGCGGTCAAGGCCGCCTACTAGAAGGACCCCGTCCTCCCCACCCTTCGCGAGCTCAGGGCGGGACCCGGGACGGGGCCGCTGCGGGATCTGCTGGAGTCCTCTCACCCCAGCAGGTCGACGCCCTCGCCGGGCGCGCTCGCCAGGTTGCGGAAGATGGTCTCCAGGCTCCGTTCCAGGTGCCCGGCGAGGGCGGTGGCCGCGGTGTCGGCGTCCCCGGCGAGCAGCGCGTCGCAGACCGCGAGGTGCTCGCCGACGGAGACCTCGACCCGCCGCGGGTCCAGGTGCGAGAGGTTGCGCAGCCGGGCGGTGTGCGGCCGCAGCTCGGCGATGGTGCGGCGCAGGTGCTCGTTGCGGGTCACGCCGATCACCGCCCAGTCGAACCGGTCGGCCAGCTCGTAGAACGACCGGGACCGCGCCGTCGACGGCGTCTGCTCCAGCGTGCGCGCGAACGCGTCGCGCATCGCGGCGAACTCCCGGTGCAGGTCCGGGTCGGCGGCCGCGGCCTCGGTCGCCTGCCGCACGGCCGCGGGCTCCAGCAGCGCGCGGAACTCGAACAGGTCGCGCACGCTGCGGGCCGACACCCGGGACACCCGTGCGCCCTGCCGCGGCACGAGGTCGACCAGCCCCTCGGCGGCCAGCCGGCGCAGCGCCTCGCGCACCGGCGTCCGCGAGGCCCCGGTGCGCGCGACGAGGGACAGCTCCGACAGCGGCGTCCCCGGTGCAAGCTCGCCGAGCTCGATCTCCTCCCGCAGCTGCCGGTGGACCAGGTCGGCCTTGCTGGCCTCCTCGGGCTGTGGGTCGGCCGTCACGCCCGCACCTCACCCGGGAACGGCACGCCGGTCTCGGCTGCCAGTCGCTGGAGCTCGGCCAGCGCGTCCCGGGCCAGGGTGACGCCTCCGGCGGCCAGGTTGGCCGCCTCGGCGCGGTCCTCGACCTCGCCCGGCGTGACCACCTCGTCGAACCCCTGCGCCAGCGGCACCGACGTCACCTCCTCGACCAGCTGCCGCACGCGGTCCTCGTACCCCGCGCGGTCGCCGAAGACCTCGGGGTCCAGGGCGACGAACAGGTGGCCGCACCCGCTGCGGGCCTCGGGTTCGTACGGCCCGTGCACGCCGGTCCCGACGGCGCTGCCGGTCAGCGCCCCGGACAGCACGTCCATCATGAAGGCGATCGCGTACCCCTTGTGCCCGGCCATCGGCAGGACCACGCCGAGCACCCCCTCCGCAGGGTCGGTCGTCGGGGCGCCGTCCGCGGTGAGCGCCCAGGACCCCGGGATCGGCTCGCCACGGCTGCGCGCCAGGTAGATCTTGCCGCGCGCCACCGCGGTGTTCGCGATGTCGAGGGCGAGCACCCGCCCGTCGGGACCGGGGGCGGCGATCGACCAGGGGTTGGTGCCGATCCGCTTCTCCCGGCCGCCCCACGGCGCCATCGCCGGGCTCGCGTTGGTGGTCAGGACGGCGACGAGGCCCTCGCGGGCGGCCCGCCGGGTGAACCACATGGCCGTGCCGAAGTGGTTGGAGTTCCGGACGCCGACGACGCCCACGCCGTGCTGCCGCGCCCGCTCGGTGGCCAGCGCCCGGGCCCGGTCGGTGAGCACCTGGCCGACGCCGTCCCGACCGTCGAGCAGCACCAGCGGGCCGGTGTCGGTGAGCACCGCGGGGTCGGTGACCGCGCGCATGGCGCCGCTGCGGAGCCGGGCCACGTACCAGGGCAGCCGCAGCAGGCCGTGCGAACCGTGCCCCCACAGGTCGGCCTGCACGAGGCTGTCGGTCACGAGCGCGGCGTCGTCGTCCGGCACGCCCACCGCCATCAGCACCCGGCCGCCGAACGTCCTCAGCGCCTCCGGTGCGAATCGCTCTGCGGTCACCGTCTTGCCTCCTGTCCGTATCGTGTGCTGATCTGTATACAGAGTTGCATACAGCACTGAGGAGGTCCAGAGTGTTGAGCCTGGTGGTCCAGATGGAGGTGCGGCCGGGCCGACGGGAGCAGTTCCTGGCCGGCATGTCCGCCAACGCGGAGGCGTCCGTCCGCGACGAGCCGGGGTGTCTGCGGTTCGACGTCTGCTCCGTCGCCGACGACCCGCACCGCTTCGTCCTCTACGAGCTCTACACCGACGCCGAGGCGTTCGCCGCCCACAAGGCGTCCCCGCACTTCGCGCAGTGGCGCGCGATCGCCGAGCAGGTCCTCGTCGGCCAGGTCAACACCCCCGGCGAGTTGCTGGTCACCCACACCTCCGAGGAGTCCGCATGAGCACCCAGCCCGCGCCGCCGTCGATGGTGCTGCGCCCCGACGACATCGAGCGCTTCGACCGCGGCAACGGCGTCGTCACCATCCCGTTCGTCGGCAAGTGGAACTGCGAGGGCAACCGGGTCACCACCGGCATGACCGTCTTCTCGCCCGGCACCGGCATCCCGCTGCACTCGCACAACGTCGAGGAGACGGTGCTGGTGTTCGAGGGGGAGGCCACCGCGGTCGTCGGCGACGACGAGTTCGACCTGGTCGCCGGCCAGGCGACCTGGGTCCCCGCCGGCGTCCCGCACTGCTTTCGCAACCGCGGCGAGGGCTCGATGACCATCTACTGGGTCTACGGCGGCCGCGACGTCACCCGGACCATCACCGCCACCGGCGAGACCTTCGAGCACCTGTCCGAGAGCGATCGCAGGGCCGTGCCGTCCTCAGGGGAGGTGGCATGAGCGCCGTCGTCACCGTCAATCCCGCAGGGGAGCTGGCATGAGCGCCGTCGTCACCGTCAATCCCGCAACGGGCGAGCGCCTCGCCGAGCACCCCACGTTCTCCGACGCCGACATCGACGCCGCGCTGGACCGGGCGGCGGCGTCACAGGAGGGTTGGGCGGCCCGGCCGTACCCCGAGCGGGCCGCTGTTCTCCGCCGCGCCGCCGAGGTCCTGCGGGCCGAGGTCGACGACCTGGCCCTGCTGGTCACCCGGGAGATGGGCAAGCCGCTGGCCGAGTCCCGCGCGGAGGTGGAGAAGTGCGCACTCGCGTGCGACTACTACGCCGAGCACGCGGGCGCCTTCCTGGCGGACGAGCCGGTGGACACCTCCGCCGACCGCAGCTGGATCGGCTACGAGCCGGTGGGCGTGGTGCTGGCCGTCATGCCGTGGAACTTCCCGCTGTGGCAGGTCCTCCGGTTCGCCGCCCCCGCGCTCATGGCGGGCAACGCCGCGCTGCTCAAGCACTCGCCGAACACCACCGGCTGCGCGCTGGCGGTGCAGCGGGTCCTGACCGACGCCGGTGCTCCGGAGGGGCTCTTCACCGCGCTGGTGGTGGCCGAGCCGGACGTCCCCGGGATCACCCGGCGCCTGATCGAGGACCCCCGCATCGGCGCGGTCACGATCACCGGTAGCGAGCGCGCGGGCCGGGCGGTCGGCTCGGCCTCCGGGACCGCGATCAAGAAGGCGGTGCTCGAGCTGGGCGGCTCGGACCCGTTCGTGGTCCTCTCGGACGCCGACCTGCCCCGCGTCGCCGCCATGGCCGCCAGGGGTCGCTTCCTCAACGCCGGGCAGAGCTGCATCTCACCGAAGCGCTTCGTCGTCGACGCCTCCGTCGCCGAGGAGTTCACCCGGCTGCTCGTCGCCGAGGTGGAGGCGCTGACCGTCGGCGGTCCCGAGTCGCCGGGCACCGACGTCGGGCCGATGGCCCGCGCGGACCTGTTGGACGGCGTGCACCGGCAGGTCGAGGCCTCGGTCGCCAAGGGGGCCCGGCTGCTGACCGGGGGACGGCGGCTGGACGGCCCCGGCTTCTTCTACGCGCCCACCGTCCTCGCCGACGTCCGGCCCGGCATGCCCCTCTACGACGAGGAGGTCTTCGGCCCCGTCGCCGCGGTGATCGCCGCCGACGGCGAGGACGAGGCCGTCCGCGTCGCGAACGACACCAGGTTCGGGCTCGGTGCCAGCGTCTGGACCACCGACCCCGAGCGGGGTGTCGCGGTGGCCCGCCGCATCCGCTCGGGCGCGGCCTTCGTCAACGCCGTCGTCGCGTCCGACGTCCGCATGCCCTTCGGCGGCACCCGCGCCAGCGGGTACGGCCGCGAGCTGGCCGCCGCCGGCATCCGTGAGTTCGTCAACGTCCGCACGTGGTGGGTGCTCGACGAGCCCGCCGCGGCGGCCCCCGCATCGGAGTGATCACCATGAGGAACACCCCCTACCGGCTCGGCGTCCTGCTCGGCGACGGCATCGGCCCGGAGATCGTCCCCGCGTCCGTGCGGGTGGTCGACGCCGCCCTCGCGGCCACCGGCGCCGCGCCGGTCGAGTGGCAGGAGCTGCCGCTCGGCGCCTCGGCCATCGAGGAGCACGGCAGCGCGATCCCGGCCACCACCCTGGAGGCGCTGGCCGGACTCGACGGCTGGCTGCTCGGCCCGCACGACAGCGTCGCGTACCCGGAGCCCTTCCGGTCGCAGCTGAACCCGAGCGGCACGCTGCGCAAGCACTTCGACCTGTACGCGAACACCCGCCCGGCCCGCGCCTTCGAGGGCGGACGCGCGATCGCCCCCGGGACCGACCTCGTCATCGTGCGGGAGAACACCGAGGGCTTCTACGCCGACCGCAACACCCACGCCGGCACGGGCGAGTACATGCCGACGCCCGATGTCGCGATCGCGATGGGCGTGTTCACCCGTCCGGCCGTCGAGCGCATCGCCCGGGCCGCGTTCGAGCTGGCCCGGCGGCGGCGGAAGAGGCTCACGATCGTGCACAAGGCCAACGTGCTGCAGCTGAGCTCCGGGCTGTTCAAGCGCGTCTGCCTCGAGGTCGCCGAGGTCTACCCCGACGTGGCGGTCGACGACTTCCACATCGACGCGATGACGGTGCACCTCCTGCGCCGGGCCGCCGACTTCGACGTCGTGGTCGCCGAGAACATGTTCGGCGACATCCTGTCCGACATGGCCGGTGAGCTGGCCGGCTCGCTGGGCATCGCGCCGTCGGTCAACGCCTCCGACGACCGCGCCATGGCCCAGGCGGCCCACGGGTCGGCTCCGGACATCGCCGGCACGGGCCTGGCCAACCCCATCGCGATGATCCTCTCGGCGGGGATGCTGCTCGACTGGCTGGGCACCCGGCACGGGAACCCCCAGCTCGTCGACGCTGCGGTGCGCGTCGAGGAGGGGGTCCGTGCTGCCGTGCGGAGCGGCGTCAGCACCCGCGACCTCGGGGGGACGGCCTCGACCGAGGAGTTCACCGACGCCGTGGTGGGGCGCATCGCCGGGGTCTGAGGGTCAGGGGCCGCCGTCGACGTGCAGCCGGCGGGCGGCGGCCCCGGCGAGGGCGAGCGCCCCGGCCGTCGCCCACAGCACGCCGGCCGAGCCGATCCCGGCGGCGAGCAACCCGACGGCGCTGGGGATGAGCACCTGGCCCAGCCGGTTGCCGGTGAGCCGCAGCGACATCGCGCGGCCGCGCAGCCCGGCCGGCGCCATCTCGGCCAGCCACGACATGGTCAGCGGCTGGCCCACGCCCAGCCCCAGGCCGAGCAGGACGACGAGCGCCGCCGTCCCGGCGACCGGCATCGGCACCGCGACGGCCGCCATCGACACCGCCGACAGCGCGACGCTGCCCAGCATCAGCCGCCGCCGACCGGTCAGCCGCACCAGCTGCCCGAGGAAGAAGCGGGAGGCCATCGAGGCGGCCGCGCGCATCGTCAGCAGCAGGCCGACGGTGCCGGCGGCCAGCCCGCGGTCGGCGCCGAGGGCGGGCAGGTACACCAGCGTGATGTCGACGGCGGCGAGCACGACGCAGCTGACCGTCAGCGCCCGCACCAGACCGGGCAGGCGCAGCAGCGTACCCACGCCGCCGGCCTCGGCCGAGCCGCTCGTGCGCTCGCGGACCGGGAACCGCAGGACGGCGGTGCACGCCAGCAGCAGGACGGCGGTCCCCGCGGCCACCAGGAAGATCGGCCGGGTGTCGGGCAGGGCGCCCTCGCCACCGGTCAACGTGATCAGCGCGGGACCGAGCGCCTGCCCGAGCGAGGCCGCGAACGTGTAGTGGCCGAACGCCGTGTCGAAGCGCCCGGGCCCGGCGGTGTTCGCCACGGCCGCCTGCTGGCCCACGACCGACAGCAGGTGGCCGGTGCCGAGCACCACGCTGCCGGCCACCAGCCCGGCCGCCCCGCCGCGCCCGCTGGCGAGGACCACCGCCGAGAGCAGCAGCAGGACCGCCCCGGCCAGCATCACCCGCCGCTCGCCGAACCGGTCGGTGGCCTGTCCCGACGGGACGGCGAGCACCAGCGGGACGACGGCGAACGAGGCGGTCAGCGCGCCGAGCCAGGCGGTCGGCACGTCGAGCTCGATCGCCCGGTACGCCGTCGTCGGGCGCAGCACGAAGGTGACGACCTGGGTGAGCGCCGAGTGCGCGAGCAGCAGCCCGAACAGCCGTCGTCCCCCCGGGAGCCGCGCGCTCACGCGGACCGCGCGGAGCGGTCGCCGGCGGCCAGGCGTCCGGCGGCCCGGGCGGCCAGGCTGGTCTCCACGTGGCGGCGCATCAGGTCGGTGGCCGTCGCGGCGTCCCGGTCGGAGACCGCCTCGACCAGCAGCCGGTGCTCCTCGGCCCGCTGCGCGACCTCCTCCTCGCTGCGCCCGGCGCGCAGCGCGTGCCGCCGGTACCGGTCGGTCTTGTCCCACAGGCCGTCGAGGGTCTCCACGAGCAACGCGTTGTGCGAAGCGCGGTAGACCGCCGCGTGGAACCGCCGGTGGCCGGCCAGCTGGGCCGGCGACGGGTCGGTGGGCAGCGACTCGAGCCGGGCCAGGCTGTCGACCATCTCGGCGAGGTCGGCGGCGGTGCGGCGCTGGGCGGCGAGGCCGGCGGCCAGCGGGTCGAGGTCCTGCCGCAGCTCGACGAGGTCCCGCGCCTCGGCCGCGTCGAGCGGCGCGACCCGGGCGTCGCGGTGCGCACCCAGCTCCACCAGGCCCTGCTGGGCCAGCCGTCGCAGCGCCTCGCGCAGCGGGGTGGTGCTGACCCCGATCTGCCGCGCCAGGGTGGCCTGGTTCAGCACCGAGCCCGGCTCGAGCTCACCGCCGAGGACCATCTCCCGCACCCGCGCATAGGCCAGCTCGCTCTTCGTCGCGAGGCTGTCCTCGACCACGGTCACAACCTCCATATCGCACCCAGCAGCAGATTCGTCGCAGAGCTGCGCCCCGACCCCTCCAGGTTATAACCTGCGCCGGTGACCGACTCGCCAGTCCACGCCACGACGGACCTCTCCGACGCCCACCCGGAGGCGCAGGTGTGCGACCCGGTGTTCCGGCCCTTCGGCGGCCGGCCGGCGTTCGACGGGCCGATCACGACGCTCAAGGTCTTCGAGGACAACGCCCTCGTCCGCGCGGCGGTCGAGCAGCCGGGTGAGGGGCGGGTGCTCGTCGTCGACGGCGGTGGCTCGCTGCGCTGCGCGCTGTTCGGCGGGAACCTCGCCGTCCTCGCCGCGCAGAACGGCTGGGCCGGCGTGGTGGTCAACGGCGCGGTGCGCGACGCCGACGAGCTCGACGCCCAGCCGATCGGGGTGCGCGCGCTGGCCACCCATCCCCGGCGCAGCGTCAAGGGCCTGCACTCGGGTCAGGTCGGGCTACCGGTCGTCTTCGCCGGCGTGGTGTTCCGCGAGGGGGCGTGGCTCGCCGCCGACCGGGACGGCGTCGTCGTCCTGCCGGTACCGCCGGCCTGACCGTCACCGGCGGCGCAGCACCCGGGCGGGCCGTCGCATCAGGCGTTCCGGCGCACCCGGTAGGTGGTCTGCACCATCCCGCCGGGGAAGGTCCGGGTGTGCACGTGCTCGAGCTGCACGTCGGCCGGCAGCGGCCCGAACGGCGTGCGGCCCTCGCCGATGAGCACCGGCACGCGGGAGAGGGTGAGCTCCCCGACCAGCCCGGCGGCGAGGAAGTCGTGCACCGTCCGTCCCCCGTCGACGTAGACGCGGGGGTATCCGGCGGCCGTCAGCGCGGCGACCGCCTCGTCGAACGAGCGGTGCACGGTGATGCGGGGATCGGCACCGGGCTCGAGCGTCGTGCTGATCACGTGCACCGGCCGCCCTTGGTACGGCCACTCGTCCATGGGCGCGATCACCTCGTAGGTGCCGCGGCCCATGACCAGCGCGTGGATGCCGGAGACGAACTCGGCGAACCCGAAGTCGTCGCCCTCGCCGTCGTCCGGCGCCTCGCCGGCGTCGTCGCCGCCGGTCAGCCAGGCGAGGTCGCCGTCAGGGCGGGCGATGAACCCGTCGACGCTCATGCCGAGGAACACCGCACCGGTGAAGGTCGCGTCCATGTCAGGAGGGTGCCCGGCGGCACCGACGGGACGGGTGTGCGACCGACGTATCTGCGGAGAACTGTCGGATCTCAGGGCTATGCAGGGCATGCACCACCGCCCCGCGGCGTTGCACGGAGCGCGGGGGAACCGCCCAGGAGGGCACCATGTCCGAGGCCATCGTCAGAGGAACCCACCCCACGCACTGGGGCCGGCCGGACATCGCCGGCGACCTGATCGCGGTCGCCGTCACCCCCGGCGCAGCCCCGCCCCGGGAGCTCCGCGTCCGCCCCGAGCTGTACGAGCGCATGCTCGCCCAGCTGACGCCCGACGAGCACGCTCGGGTGGTCGGGCGCCGCCTGCTGGGACCGCCCCCGGGCGTGCCCCTGGTGGTCGACTCCGCGCTGCCGGCGTTCCCGGGGTTCGAGGTCGTCCGCGCGCGGCCGGAGGCTCCCGCCCGGCCGCACGCCGCGGCCGCCTGAAAGGACCCCCTGCTCCCCACCGCTCGCGAACTCGCGGCGGTGCCCTGCGGGGAGCCGTCCTCTCACCTCGCCAACGCGGTCTCCGGCGCACCGATCCGCACGACGGTGTCGCCGGGCTGCTCGACGGTGTCGTCGTGGGTCACGCAGACCACGACCCGGCCGGCGAGCGCCGCCCGCAGGTCGCGCATCAGCGCCGCGGCGGTCGGCGGGTCGAGGTGTGCGGTCGGCTCGTCGAGCAGCACGACGTCCCGGTCGGCCAGCAGCGCCCGGGCCGCGGCCAGCCGGCGCCGCTCACCGCCCGACAGCGCGGTGCCGCCCGCGCCGACCGGGGTGTCCAGACCGGCGGGCAGGCCGGCGAGCAGCCCGCCCAGCCCGGTCGCCTGCAGTGCGGCGCGCATCCGGGCCTCGCCGTCCGGCCCGGCCAGCTCGCCGCGCGGCGCGGCCAGGGACAGGTTCGCGCGGATGCTCGAGGCGAAGACGTGCGCGTCCTGGGGCAGCCAGGCCGTCCGCGAGCGGACGCCGCCCCCGGTCAGCCGTGCGGTGTCGACACCGCCCAGCGTGTAGTCGCCCGCCCGTGGCCGCAGGGCGGCGAGGAGGACGGCGAGGAACGTCGACTTGCCGGCGCCCGAGCGCCCGCGCACGACCAGCCAACCGCCGTCGGCCGCGGCCTGCGTGGTCAGGCCGCGGAGCACGTCCGGGCCGCCGGGCCAGCCGGCGACCAGGTCGTCGGTGGCCAGCGCACGCACCCGCGCGGGCGCGGGCAGCGGGGCGGCGGGGTCGGCCGGCGCCGGCGCGGTGAGCACGGCGTCGAGCCGGTCGCGGGCGTCGGCGAGCGTGCCACGCCGCTGCAGGGCGGTCACCAGTCCGGCCAGCGGCTCGCCGAGGGCGAGCGGGGCGAGGGCGAGCGCGGCGATCGCCGGGCCGGAGACCCCCGCCGCTGCGCCGGCCGCTGCCGTGGCGACCGCGGCCAGCCCGGTGCCGAGGACGACGACCCCGCTGCCCAGCGCGCCGGCGCGGGTGCGGGCACGGTCGGCAGCGGTGCGGTCGGCGGCGAGCGCGGCGAGGTCGGCCGCCGTCCGCCCGGCCAGGCCGTGCGCCCGCAGGTCGGCCGCGCCCTCGAGCACCGTGGTGGTGTCGCGCAGCGCGGCCACCCGCAGCGCCGCCTCGGCGCGGGCGGCGCCGGCGTCCACCCGCCGGTGCGCGAGCAGCACCAGCGCGGCGGTGGCCAGCAGCACCGCCGCCGCGGCACCGGCCGCGGCGGGGGAGACCAGCGCCAGCGCGCCGACGGTCGCGGTGGCCACGGTGCCGGCCACCACGGCCGGCGGGACGACGCGCACCGAGAGGTCCTGCACCAGGCCGACGTCGCCGACCACGCGGGCCAGCGCCGAGCCCGGCGTCCGGTCGGCCGCGATGCCCTGGGCGGCCAGCGCCTGCCAGACCCGCACGCGCAGGTCCGCGGCCAGCCGGAGCGCGGCGTCGTGCGCGGTCATCCGCTCCACCCAGCGCAGCCCGGCGCGGCCCAGCCCGAACGCCCGGACGCCGACGATCGCCACCAGCAGGGTGAGCACCGGCGGCATCTCGGCGGCCCGCACGATCAGCCAGCCCGACACCGCGGTGAGCGCCACCCCCGCCCCGGCCGAGGCGGTGCCGGCGGCGACCGCGCGCACCAGCGCCCGCCGTGGCCAGGTCAGGCGGGTGCCCGTGCGCGCCGGCCCGGCGGTGGGGTGCGCGTGCGGCGCCGGGACCGACCCGATCGCCGGGCCGGCGGGCGAGGGGAGGGGGGTCGGGGACGGGACGGGAGCGGTCCTGGAGGCGAGGTCGACGGTGCGGTCGGCGAGAGCGGCCAGGGCGGCGTCGTGGGTGACCAGCAGGACGCTCACCGTGCCGCGCAGCCCGGCCAGCACCGCCGCCACCCGGGCTGCGGCCGCGTCGTCCAGGTGCGCCGTCGGCTCGTCGAGCAGCAGCAGCCGGGCGCCGCGGCGGACCCGCACCAGCGCGCGGGCCAGCGCCACCCGCTGCAGCTCGCCCGGGGAGAGGGTGGTGCAGTCGCGGTCGGCCAGGTCGACGGCACCGGCCCGGGTCAGCGCCTCGACGACGTAGGCCTCGCCGACCCCCTCGTCCACGCTGCCATGACCCCCGCCCAGCCCCGAGCCCGCGTGCCGGCGCACCTCGTCGGCGACGGTGGCGCCCGTGGTGCGCGGGTGCTGCGGCACGTACGCGACGGCGCCGGCCGGGACGCCGGACACCGTGCCGCGCACCTCCGCGGCCGGGTCGGCCAGCCCGGCGAGGACGGCGAGCAGCGTCGACTTGCCCGAGCCGCTGGCGCCGCGGACGGCGATCAGCTCGCCCGGCCGGACGGTGAGGTCCACCGCCGGCAGCGCCGCGACCGCGCGGCCGGGGAACCGCACGGTCAGCCCGGTGACGGCGAGGTCGGCACCGCGGGGGTCGCCGCCGTCGTCCGCCGTCGGGGCGGTGTCCCCGGCGTCCGGGTCGGCATCTCCCACGCCCGGGTCCGGCCCCGCGAGCACCGCGCGGGCCTCCGCGGCGGCGAGCGCGGCGTCCTCCCCGGCGTGGTGGGCGGCACCGAGGGCGCGCAGGGGCGCGAAGGCCTCGGGGGCCAGCAGGAGCGCGGTCAGTCCGACGGCCAGGTCGAGGTCGCCGTGCACCAGCCGCAGGCCGACGGTGACCGCGACGAGCGCGACCGACAGCGTGGCGAGCAGTTCGAGCACCAGCGCGGAGAGGAAGGCCAGCCGCAGCACCGACAGGGTGCGGCGGCGCGAGGCCTCACCGAGCTCGGCGAGCGCGGCGGCCTGCTCGGCGGCGCGGCCGAGGCCCACCAGCACCGGCAGCCCGCGGACCAGCTCGGCGACGTGGGCGGCGATGCGGTCCAGCGCCCGGGCGGCGGCGGTCGTGCCGTCGCGGGTGGTGAGCCCGACCAGCACCATGAACAGCGGCACCAGCGGCAGGGTGACCGCGACCAGGCCGGCCGAGAGCAGGTCGGTCCAGGCGAGGACGACGAGCAGCACCGGCGGCACGACCACCGCCTGCGCCAGCGCGGGGAGGCGGGTGGCGAGCGCGGGCCCGAGGTCGGCCAGCCGGGTGGTGGCCAGCACCGCCGCCGGACCGGGGCCGCCGGCCGCGGCGACCGCGGCGGGGGAGACGGCGAGCCGGGCGGTCAGCGCCGCGCGCAGCTGCTCCTCGGCGCGGCGGGCGTCCCGTGCGGCCATCAGCTCGCCCGCGCAGCCGGCTCCTGCCCGCAGCAGCCCGCCGGCAGCGGCGAGGAGCAGCGGGCCGGTCAGCGCGCCGTCGTCCTGGCCGGCCGCCCGGGCGACCGCGTGCGCCAGCCCGGCCGCCAGCAGCACCAGCCCGGCGACCTGGCCCAGTGCGGCGACGGCGGCGCGGACCACCGACCCCGTGACCCCCGGGACGCCGGCCAGCGGCCCGAGCGGCCCCCGCTGCGAGCGGCCGTCTGCGCGGAGATGGCCGTCCCTGGTCACGCGTGCGCCCCGGCGTGCTCGCCGTGCTGCGGCTCGGCGGTCAGCCGCTCGCGGAACACCCAGTAGGTCCAGGCCTGGTAGCCGAGGACCACGGGCAGGCCGATCCCGGCAGCCCAGGTCATGACGGTGAGCGTGTAGTCGCTGACCGAGGCGTCGGCGATCGTCACGTCGAAGGCCGGGTCGATCGTCGAGGGGACGACGACCGGGTACGCGGCGCCGAACAGCGTCGCGGCCGCCGCGGCGAGCATCGCGCCCCACGCGGCGAAGGCCTGACCCTCGCGGCCGATCCGCAGCCGCGCCCACGCGACCAGGACGGCGAGCGCGGCGACGAGCCACAGCACGCCGGTGACCGGCGTGCCGTACCGCAGGTGCACCAGCCCGGCCCACGCGAGCAGCGGCAGCGCGGCGACCGGCGCCCACCGCAGCGCGAAGCGGCGGGCGGCGACCCGCAGCGGGCCGTCGGTCTTCAGTGACAGGAACACCGCGCCGTGCACCACCGAGAAGGCCAGGACGGCGACCGCGCCCAGCAGCGCCGGCCAGCCCAGCCCGGAGAACGCGCCGCCGACCCGGTTGCCCCCGGCGTCGATCGGCAGCCCCAGGGTGGTGGCTCCCAGCGCGGCGCCGATGCCGGCGGCGGCGATCAGGGAGCCGGCGGTGATGACCCGCGTCCAGGTCGCGTCCCACGCGTCGGCGGAGTGCGAGTGCCGCCACTCGAAGGCCACCGCCCGGATGATGAGGCCGAACAGCACCAGCACGAAGGGCAGGTAGAGCGCCGGCAGCCAGGTGGCGTACCAGCCGGGGAAGGCGGCGAACACCGCGCCGACGGCGGTGATCAGCCAGACCTCGTTGCCGTCCCACAGCGGGCCGATCGTGCGCAGCATGAGGTGCCGGTCGGCGGTGCGGCGGCCGAGCACCGGCAGCAACGCGGCGACGCCGAAGTCGAAGCCCTCGAGCAGCAGGAAGCCGGTCCACAGCAGCGCGACGGCGGCGAACCAGAGGGTGTGCAGGTCCACGGGTGCTCCTAGTACGCGAAGGAGAGGACGTCGTCGTCGGTGTCGCGGCGGGACTCCGGCGTCCCCTCCGGCGGGGTGCCGGGGGTGGGGGCTGCGTCATCGGAGGTGTGGCCACCGGTGGTCACGCCGCGTCGCACGAAGCGCGTGATCAGCCACAGCTCGACGACGGCCAAGGCGCCGTACACGAGGGTCAGCAGCGACAGCGACGTCCACACCTCGGCGGCGGAGACGCCGGGGGAGACGGCCTGCGCGGTGAAGAAGTACGTCTGCTCGCCGACCGGGACGTCGGGGTTCGGGTAGACGACGAAGGGCTGGCGGCCCATCTCGGTGAAGACCCACCCGGTCGCGTTGGCCACGAAGGGCGCCGCGACGGCGAGCAGCGAGCCGTACACGCCGATCCTCGAGGTCGGCACCCGGCCCCGCCGCGTGGCCCACAGCGCGTAGGCGGCGACCCCCGCCGAGACCGCGCCCATCCCGATCATGAGCCGGAAGCTCCAGTAGGTGACCCCGAGCAGCGGCGTGTAGTCGATCTCCTCGCCGGCCTCGTCCCCGAACCGCGACGGGTCGTCGGGGTAGGTCGCGCCGTAGACCGCGGCGTACTCCTCCTGCAGCTCGTTGACACCGGGGACGGCGGTCGAGAAGTCGCCGTGCGCCAGGTAGGACAGCAGGTAGGGAACGGTGATCGAGTGGACGTCGTCGCACTCGTTGGAGCCGAGCTTGCCCCAGGCGAACACGGAGAAGGACGCCGGCGCCTCGGTCTCGCACAGCGCCTCGGCCGAGCTCATCTTCAGCGGCTGCTGCTCGTACATGAGCTTGCCCTGCCAGTCGCCGGTGAGGGAGACCAGGACGAAGGCGGCCAGCGACACCCAGCCGCCCAGCCGCACGGAGCGCCGCCACACGGCGTGATCGACGTCCGTGGTCGGCTGCCCGGCCAGCACCCGGCGGCGCAGGTGCCACAGGCCGATGCCGACCAGCAGGGCGCCGGCGACCACGAGCGCGGCGACGATCGCGTGGCTGAAGGCGGCCAGCGCGGTGTTGTTCGTCAGGACGGCGAGGAAGTCGACCTGCACCGGGCGGCCGGTGGTGTCGTCGACCTCGACCCCGACCGGGTGCTGCATCCAGGAGTTGGCCGCGATGATGAAGTACGCGCTGACGATGGAGCCGATGACCGCCGCCCACAGCGCGGCGAGGTGCAGCTTCTTCGGGATGCGGCCCCAGCCGAAGATCCACAGGCCGAGGAACGTCGACTCGAGGAAGAAGGCCAGCAGCGCCTCCAGGGCCAGCAGCGAGCCGAAGACGTCGCCGACGAAACGCGAGTACTCGCTCCATGCCAGGCCGAACTGGAACTCCTGCACGAGACCGGTGGCCACGCCCAGCACGAAGTTGATCAGGTAGATGCGGCCCCAGAAGCGGGTCATCCGCAGCCACTCGGGCTTGTCGGTGCGCACCCAGAGGGTGTGCATGACGGCGACCAGAACTCCCAGGCCGATGGTCAGGGGGACCATCAGGAAGTGGTAGACGGTCGTGATCCCGAACTGCCAGCGCGCCACGTCCAGGACGTCCACGGCCTGCCCCCTTCCGGGCGTCGTACGATCGACGCATTCTTTCTACGCCTCGTAGAAGAGTAACTTCTACAGGACGTAGAACATGCCGGTGTGATCCCGGGGACAGGAGGAGCCGTGGCATCGCTGGGAGATCTCGAGCGGGCGGTCATGGACCGGCTCTGGTCGGTCGAGGGGCCGCTGGCGGCGGCCGAGCTGCGCGACGACCTGGCCGACCGCGGCCTGGCGCTGACCACCGTGCACACCGTGCTGTCGCGGCTGGAGCAGAAGGGCTTCGTCGTCCACGACGACGCCCGGCCACGGCGCTTCCGCGCCCGTGGCACGCGTGAGGACCACGCCGCCGAGCTGATGCACGAGGTGCTCGGCCAGGCCGGGGACAGGCAGGCGGTGCTGGCCCGTTTCGTCGGCGGCGTCGACCCCGACGAGGCCCGGCTGCTGCGGGAGCTGCTGGCCGCCGCCGGTCCGGACGACGCACCCCGCTGACGTTGCTGCCCGCGACCGCGGCCGCCCTCGCCGTGCTCGCCGCGCTGCTGGCGTGGCCGGTGCCGGCGCTGCTGGCCCGCGCACGCTGGCCGCGGCGCGACCCGCTGGTGGCCCTGGTCTGCTGGCAGGCGATCGGGCTGGCCGGCGGCCTGTCGATCATCGGCGCGCTGCTGGTGCACGGCCTCGCGCCGTGGGGCCACTCGCTGCCCGAGGCCGCCTGGGCGGTGGCCACCGGGGACCCCGCCGAGGCTCCGGTCCGCGGGGACCACTGGGTCACCCTGACCCTGGCCGGCGTGCTCGCCACCGAGCTGGTCGGCGTCCTGCTGCTGTCGGGGCTGCGCACCGCGCGCACCCGCCGCCGGCACCGCGAGCTGCTCGAGCTCGTCGTCCAGCCGGCCGGGTTGCCGGATGCGCGGTTGCTCGAGCACCCCGCCCCGGTGGCGTTCTGCATCCCCGGCGCCGAGCCGTTGCTGGTGCTCTCCTCCGGCATGGTCGCCGAGCTCGACGACGCCCAGCTGGCCGCCGTCGTCGCGCACGAGCGGGCGCACCTGCGCGAGCACCACCACCTGTACCTGCTGCCGTTCGTGGCGTGGGAGGCCGCCCTGCCGGTGCTGCCCGCCGCGGGCCGCGCGCACGCGGCGGTGCGCACGCTGGTGGAGATGCGCGCGGACGACGTCGCGCTCGGCTCGCTGCCCGGCCCCGCGCCCCGGCGGACGCTGGCCCGGGCGATCGTCGTCGCGGCCGGCGGCGCCGGGGGAGCGGGGGTGCCGTCGGGCGCGCTCGCGGTGACCGGCAGCGCGGTCGGCGCGCGGGTGGTGCGGCTGCTCGAGCCGCCGTCCCCGTTGCCGGCCTGGGCGCGGGCGCTCGCGCTGCTGTCGGCCGGCCTGCTGCTGCTCGTCCCCACCGCCCTGCTGCTGCTCCCGGCTCTGTAGGCCGGGCGAGGAGGGGACGTCGCCCGCTCGACGGCCCAGCCGCCGACGTCGCTCCTCCCGCGTTGATCATGGGGCTGTTGCCGGCCGGCGCGGCGTGTCCGCGCGAGTCGCCGGTGACAACCCCATGATCAGCTCGGCCGGGCTCCCGGCCGACCGCTTCGCCGGTCCGGCCCCTGCCGGGCCGACGGTGGTGGGGCAGGCTGGCGGACGTGACCGGGACCGATGTGACCCCGTTCCGCGTCGATGTCCCGCAGGAGGAGGTCGACGACCTCGACGAGCGGCTGCGACGCACGCGCTGGCCGGTCGAGCAGGACCTGCCCGGCAACCGCGGCATCCCGGTCGACCGGGTCCGCGCGCTGGCCGAGCGGTGGGCGTCGGGCTGGGACTGGCGGGCACAGGAGGCCGCCCTCAACGCCTGGCCGCAGGTCACGACGACGGTCGACGGCACCCGCGTGCACGCCCTGCACGTGCGGTCCCCGGAGCCGGACGCCGTCCCGCTGGTGCTGCTGCACGGCTGGCCGGGCTCGGTGGTCGAGTTCCTGCGCGTGCTCGGGCCGCTGAGCGACCCCGCCGCGCACGGCGGCGACCCGGCCGACGCGGTGCACCTCGTCGTCCCGTCGCTGCCCGGGTACGGCTTCTCCGGACCGACGCCGGACGGCGGGTGGACGCCGGCCCGGATGGCCTGCGCGGTCGCCGAGCTGGTCGCCCGGCTCGGGTACGACCGCTACGTCGTCCACGGCGGCGACTGGGGCTCGCACGTCGGGCGCGATCTCGCCGCCGCCGACGCGGCGCACGTCGCCGGTCTGCACGTGACCATGACGGCCGGGCCGGCCGCGGACGGCGACCGGGCCGCCGAGGAGAAGGCGGCGTACTACGCCCGCGAGCTGTCGGGCTACGCCAAGGTGCAGGGCACCCGCCCGCTGTCCCTCGCGCCCGCGCTGACCGACTCGCCGGCCGGGCTGCTCGCCTGGATCGCCGAGCGGTTCGCCGAGTGGACCGACCCCGCCGGCGGGATCGACGACGACCAGCTGCTGACCAACGTCGCCGTCTACTGGTTCACCCGCACCGGGCCCTCGTCGGCACAGCTGTACTGGGAGCGCGCGCACGCGCCGACGCCGGGCTGGTCGCGGGACGTGCCGACCGGCGTGGCGGTGCTGCCGCACGACATCTTCCGCCCCCCGCGCGCGGCGGTGGAGCAGGCGGTCGACCTCGTCTCGTGGACCGAGTTCGACCGCGGTGGCCACTTCGCAGCCATGGAGGTCCCCGACCTGCTGGTCGGGGAGCTCCGCCGGTTCGTGCGCGCCGTCGCGCGGTGAGCGCGGGGCGGGCGGCCCGGACCCCCTCGTGCTACCGGCGTCCCGACTCCCGCCGGCCCTCCGGCAGGGGTGCGAGGGCCGGTGCCAGGAACGCGTACCCCGCCGCAACCGCTCCGCTGATGACCGCCGCCCTCCGGTAGGCCGCCGAGCGCACCAGCGGCACCATGCTCGCCGCGTGCAGCAGGTCCACCACGGACCCGACGCGGACGACCCGCGCCTCCGGCACGGCCAGGACGGCGCCGTGCTGGACCACCAGGCGGGCCCCGAGCAGTGGCACCGTCCAGCGCCGGGAGCCGGGCAGTTCCGGGCACAGGGCGTCGACGACCCGCCCCGGCGCGGCGAGCAGGGCGAGTCCCCAGACGGCACCCGCCCCGGCGAGCAGTCGGGTGGTCCGGCGGCGCCGGTCGTCCACGGTCACGGTCGTGCCTCCACTCCTCCGGGTGGGCCGGTCGGGAGGTCGTGCTGTGCCCACCAGTGTGGGCACAGCACGACCTCCCCGGCAGAGGGAGCGGGTCCGGTCAGGCTGCCGGGACGGTGGCGCGGCGGCCCGAGGGGACGGCGGTGGTCGCCTCCACGTTGCCCGGCAGCGGCGCGAACCGGCGGAGTCGCAGGCTGTTGGTCACCACGAAGACGGAGCTGAACGCCATCGCCGCCCCGGCGATCATCGGGTTGAGCAGCCCCGCCATCGCCAGCGGGATCGCCGCGACGTTGTAGGCGAACGCCCAGAACAGGTTGCCCTTGATGACCGCCAGGGTGCGCCGGGCCAGCCGGATGGCGTCGGCCGCCGCCCGCAGGTCGCCGCGCACCAGGGTCAGGTCGGAGGCCTGGATCGCCACGTCGGTGCCGGTGCCCATGGCCAGCCCCAGGTCGGCCTGCGCCAGCGCGGCGGCGTCGTTGACCCCGTCGCCGACCATCGCCACGACCCGGCCCTCGCCCTGCAGGCGCTTGACCACGTCGACCTTCTCCCGCGGCAGCACCTCGGCGACCACCTCGTCGATGCCGACCTCGGCGGCGACCGCGTGGGCCACCGTCGCGTTGTCGCCGGTCAGCAGCACCGGGTGCAGGCCCAGGTCGCGCAGCTGGCGGACCGCCTCGGCCGAGCTCGGCTTCACCGCGTCGGCGACGGCGAGCACCCCGCGGGCGACGCCGTCCCACGCGACGAGCACGGCGGTCCGGCCGGCCGCCTCCGCGGCGTGCTGCGCCCGGGTCAGCTCCGCCGGGACGTCGATGTCGCCCAGCAGTCCGGCCCGCCCCACGAGCACCGCCGCCCCGTCGACGACGCCGCGCACGCCGAGCCCGGCCTCGTTGGCGAAGCCGGTGACCGGCCGCAGCGGCCCGGTACGCTCGGCCGCGGTCTCGGCGACCGCCCGGGCGACCGGGTGCTCCGAACCGGACTCGACCGCACCGGCCAGCGCGAGCACCCGGTCGGCGTCCTCCCCGGTCGCGGGGACGACGTCGTGCAGGGTCATCCGGCCGGTGGTGACCGTGCCGGTCTTGTCCAGCACCACGGTGTCGACGGCGCGGGTGGACTCCAGCACCTCGGGGCCCTTGATGAGGATGCCCAGCTGCGCGCCGCGGCCGGTGCCGACCATCAGCGCGGTCGGCGTGGCCAGCCCCAGCGCGCACGGACAGGCGATGATCAGCACCGCCACCGCGGCGGTGAACGCGGCGGGCAGGCCGGCCGACGCGCCGATCCAGAAGCCGAGCGTCGCCACGGCCAGCGCCAGCACGACCGGTACGAAGACGCCGGAGACCCGGTCGGCCAGCCGCTGCACCTCCGCCTTGCCGTTCTGCGCCTCCTCGACCAGCCGCGCCATCTGCGCCAGCTGCGTCGCCGAGCCCACGCGCGTGGCGCGCACGACCAGCCGCCCGCCGGCGTTGACGGTGGCGCCGACGACCGCGTCGCCGGGGCCGACCTCCACGGGCACCGACTCGCCGGTGAGCATCGACGCGTCGACGGCCGACGCCCCCTCGGTCACCACGCCGTCCGCGGCGAGCTTCTCCCCGGGCCGGACGACGAACAGGTCGCCGACCGCCAGCCGGTCGACCGGCACCCGGATCTCGGTGCCGCCGCGCCGCACCGTGACCTCCTTGGCGCCGAGCTCCAGCAGCGCGCGCAGCGCCGCCCCGGCCCGCCGCTTGGAGCGGGCCTCGACGTACCGCCCGGCCAGCAGGAACGTGGTCACGCCCGCCGCGGCCTCGAGGTAGACGTTGGCGCTGCCGTCGGTGCGGGCGATGGTGAGCTCGAACGGGTGCGTCATGCCGGGCTCGCCGGCCGTGCCGAGGAACAGCGCGTACAGCGACCAGAGGAACGCCGCTCCGGTGCCGAGGGAGACCAGCGTGTCCATGGTCGCCGCGCCGTGCCGCAGGTTGGTCCACGCGGCGCGGTGGAACGGCAGCCCGCCCCACACGACGACCGGCGCGGCCAGCGTCAGCGACAGCCACTGCCAGTGGTCGAACTGCAGCGCCGGCACCATGGCCATCGCGACCACCGGCACGGTGAGCACGGTCGACACCAGCAACCGCTGCCGCAGTGGGAGGAGCCCTTGGAGGACCCCGTCCTCCTCACCCCTCGCGTGCTCGGGGTGGGACTCTGGACGTGGCCGGGGAAGCGTCGCGGTGTAGCCGGTCTTCTCCACCGTGGCGATCAGGTCGTCGGTCGTGACGTCGCCGTCGAAGGACACCCGCGCCTTCTCGGTGGCGTAGTTGACCGTCGCCGTGACGCCGTCCATCCGGTTCAGCTTCTTCTCGACGCGGGCGGCGCACGACGCGCAGGTCATGCCGCCGATCAGCAGCTCGACCTCGCCGGTGCGGACGTCGGGGGTGCTCATGCGGGGTTCTCCTCAGCCGCCGGGTCGTCAGTCGGCATGGCCGTGCCCGGCGGGGGCGTCGGGTGCCGCGCCGCCGTCGGTCGCCCGGACGGTGAACGCGGCGGTGTGCACGGCGTCGCCGTGCCGGAAGTCGAGGAACAGCCGGTAGGTGCCGGCGGACGGCGCGGTCGCGGCGAAGCCCACGTGCGGGCCGGGGGCGGGGGCGACGTGCTCGTCCTCGACGGGGTGCACGTGCAGGTACTCGAGGTCGCCGTCGCGCAGCGCGACCAGGTGCCCGTAGGCACCCAGGTAGGGCTGCAGGTCCGTCACCGGACGGCCGTCGCGGCTGACGCTGAAGGTCAGCTCCGACCCGGCACCCGCGGCCAGGTCCCCGGTCAGGACGACGGTGTAGCCGTCCACCTCGGTCACCGCGGAGGGCTCCGGCAGCGGCTGCGGGTCGAACTCGCCGGCCACCTGCAGGTCGGCGGTCAACGCGAGATCCTCGCCCGCGGCGGCCGGCGTCGTGTCGGCGACGAGCCGCCAGCTGCCCGGCGTGAGGCTCAGCGGCGCCCGCCACGTGCCGTCGGGGCCGAGGTCGGGGTGCACGTGCTGGTAGCCGGTCAGGTCGGCGCGGACGGCGACCAGGTGCAGGTCCTCGCCGTGGTCCTCGGTGTACTCGGTCACCGGGGCGCCGTCGGGGCCGAGGACGCGGAAGTCCACGGTCGTCGTCCCGGCGGCGGGCCGCTCCTGGAGGACGTCGAGGAGGTAGCCGGTGCCGGCGGCGGCCGCGGGCTCCGGTGCCGGCGCGGCCGCGGCGGGATGCGCCTCGGGAGCGCCCACCGGGCCGACCGCCGCGCCCACGCCGACGGCGGCGGCGAAGACGGCACCCAGGCCCACGGCGACGACCGCGAGCCGTGCCGGCATCTGCATGACGGGTCCTCTCGGGAGTGCCGGCTCAGCCGGCAGCGACCTCGTAGCCGGCCTCCTCGACGGCGGCCCGCACGGCGGCCTCGTCGACGGGCTCGGTGCTGCTGACGGTCAGGCCGCCGCTGGCCAGGTCGACGTCGACGGCGGTGACCCCGGGGACGGCGCTGACCTCCTCGGTCACGGCGTTCACGCAGTGGCCGCAGGTCATGCCGGCGACGGTGTAGGTGGCGGTGCTCATGGGGTTCCTCCGAGGGGGTGCGGTGGTCAGGACCGGACGAGGCGGGCGATGGCCTCGGATGCCTCGCGGACCTTCTCGTCGGCCTCGCGGCCGCCGACCTGGGCGGCCTGGACGACGCAGTGCGACAGGTGCTCCTCGACCAGACCGAGGGCGACCGACTGCAGCGCCTTCGTCATCGCCGAGACCTGGGTGAGGATGTCGATGCAGTACTTCTCGTCCTCGACCATCCGCTGCAGCCCGCGGGCCTGGCCCTCGATGCGGCGCAGCCGCTTGAGGTAGTCGTCCTTGCGGTGGATGTAGCCGTGCTGGCCGGCTGCTCCGGTGCTCTCCACGTCCGTCCTCCCGACGCGTCCGGTGGGCGCTCGGGAGCAACCATACCCCCCTAGGGCATGTGATGCCGTGCGTCGTCCGTCACCGGTCCGCGTCCTGCGCCCGGAGCTGCTCCACCGTGGCCTGCAGCCGCTCGGTGTCGGCGCGGGCGTCGGCCAGCTCGTCCTGCAGTCCGAGGATCACCTCGGCGGAGGCGAGGGTGTGGCCGTCGTCGAGCAGGCCGCGCAGCCGTGCGGCCAGGGCCAGCTGGTGGCGGGAGTAGCGGCGGTGTCCGCCGGGGGAGCGGTGCGGCTGGAGGACGCCGGCGGTGTCGAGGCTGCGCAGGAAGGCCGCCTGGACGCCGAGCAGTGCGGCGGCCTGGCTCATGGTCAGCGCAGGGAAGTCCGGGTCGTCCATGCGCTCGACCCGCCCTCCCACCGGGTCGCCCTCCCGGGAGCCGGGTGCGGTCATGGCGGTCCTCCGGTGTCTGGATGGCGCGAGGGCCGGGTCCGTGTGGACCCGGCCCTCGGGGAGTCGCCGCCGATCAGCTCTCGACGGACTTGCGCTGGGACGACTCGCCCTCGATGGTGCGGCTCTCGACGGCGGCCGGCGTGTCGGCCCGGGTGACCGAGATCTTGCGGGCCCGCGCCTTCTCGGCGACCGGGATGCTCACGGTGAGCACGCCGTCGTGGTAGTGCGCCTCGAGCCGGTCGGTGTCCAGGCTGCGGCCGAGGACGAGCTGCCGGGTGTAGCTGCCGTACGGCCGCTCGGCGATCGCCCACTCGGCGTTCTCCAGCTGCGGCACCGAGCGCTCGGCGGTGACCGTCAGCGTGGTGCCCTCGACCTGCAGGTCGATCGAGCCGGGGTCGACGCCGGGCAGGTCGAAGTGGGCGACGAAGTTGTCGCCGACGCGGTAGGCGTCCATCGGCATGCCCGACAGCGGGCGGGCGGTCAGCCCCCCGCCCCGGCCGGTCAGCTGGTCGAGCGCCCGGAAGGCGGCGTTCGTGGCGGCGAACGGGTCATAGGCGGTCAGCATCGCCATCGCTGTGTCAACCTCCTGTGTTCGTGCTGGTGTGTCCGCTGCCCGAGGTGAACCTCTAGTGGCAGCTAGAGAATACCTCAACCTTGCACCGCAGTAAACATCCACTGGGCAGATTTGTTCCGGGCGGGCTCGGCAGGTCCCCGGTGAGGTCCACGCCGGCCTGCCCCGGCGACGACCCCCGAGGCCGGCGAGGAGGGTCGGGGTCCCCGCGCCCGTCCGCGCGTGAGCCGAGCCTCCCCGGGGCAGGAGACGGCCGTGGACGACACCAGCGCCCCCCGAGCGCAGGGGGAACCGGAGCAGAAGCGGCGCGGCGACGTGGAGCCGGAGGTGAGCACCGACCTCGACGGCGACGTCGCGACGCTGACCGTCGGCGGCGAGTTGACCGAAGGGGCCCGGCGGCCCCTGGTGCGGACGATGACCGACCTGATGCTCGGCCGTCCGGACCTGCGGCAGGTGCGCCTGGACCTCCGCGCCGCCACGTACCTCAACTCCGCCGGCATGGCCGTCCTCGTCCAGCTGCAGAAGCTCGGCCAGCCACGCGGCGTGGACGTCGTGCTGGTCGCCCCGCCCACGGCGGTCGCCCGGCCGCTCCAGCTGTCGGGGCTGTGGCTGCGCTTCCCCGTCGAGGAGCAGCCGGCGGTGGAGGACGACCGCGTCGACCGGGAGGGCGGCCCTGGCTGAGCGCCGGTGTCGCGGCGGGCGCGCCGCCGTGCAACTCCTAGCCTGACCGGGTGCCGTCGAGCCATCCCCACAGCCACGGTCCCGACCCGGACGCGCCGCCGCCGACCCCTGAGGTGCTCACGCGGAGACGACGCGCGGTCTGGCTGATGCTCCTGCTGCTCGTGCCGGTGGCACTCGCCACCGTCGTCGGGCTGGTGGTGCTCTGGCCCGGTGACGGACCGACCCGCGCCCAGCAGGCCGCCGAGCTGTTCCTCCCGCCGGGCACCACCTACCCCGAGGGCCGGGTCTCCGCCGTCGAGCCGTTCGACTGCTCGGTGCCCGGGGGCGAGGGCCAGCCGGCGCAGCAGCTGACCTGCGCCACCGTCGTCGTCGAGGTGCTCGACGGGGACGGCGCCGGTGAGTTCCAGCAGCTGCAGCTGCCAGCCGAGATCTACGCCGCGGGCATCTCCGAGGGCGACGTCCTGGTCCTCACCCGGGACGCCGCCGCGGAGGGCGGTGGGGGGTACGGGTTCTACGACTACGACCGCGACCTGCCGATGGTCGCGCTGACCCTCGTCTTCGCCGTCGTCACCGTGGCCGTGGCCCGGCTGCGCGGACTGGCCGCTCTGTTCGGGCTGGCGTTCGCGTTCTTCGTGATGCTGCAGTTCCTGCTGCCCGGCCTGCTCGGCGACTCCTCCCCGACGCTGGTCAGCCTGGTCGGCTCGGCGGCGATCATGTTCGTCGTCCTCTACCTGGCGCACGGCTTCTCCGCGCGCACGACGACGGCGCTGGTGGGCACCCTCTTCGGCCTGGCGCTGGTCGCCGTCCTCGGGTCGGTGGCGGTGGCGACGGCGCGGCTGACCGGCCTGACCAGCGAGGAGACCACGCAGCTGCAGACGTACGACCCGGCGCTGGACTTCTCCGGCCTGGTGCTCGCCGGCGTCGTCGTCGCGGGGCTCGGCGTGCTCAACGACGTGACGATCACCCAGGCCTCGGCGATCTGGCAGCTGCACGAGGTCGACCCGCAGATGACCTGGCGGGAGCTCTACCTCCGCGGGATGGCCGTCGGCCGCGACCACATCGCCTCGACCGTCTACACGATCGTCTTCGCCTACGCCGGCGCCTCGCTGCCGCTGCTGATGCTCTTCGAGGTCTACGCCCAGCCGTGGGACGTGCTCCTGACCACGTCGAACCTGGCGGAGGAGGTCATCCGCACGCTGGTCGGCTCGATCGCGCTCGTCCTCGCCGTCCCGGTGACGACGGCGGCCGGCGCCTTCTTCGCCACGGCCGCCGGCACCCGGGCGGGCGAGGCGACCGACCAGCGGCTGACCGCCCTGCGCGCCCGGTTCGCCCGGTGAGCGAGGCTGTGGCCGTGAACCCGCCCGCCCCGGACCTGCTCGACGCCGCCCGCGCCGCCCCCGGCTTCATGCCCGACGACGAGGGGACGGCGCTGTACGAGGCGGCCCGCTCGGTCGCCGTCCCGGGGCCGCTGCTGGAGGTCGGCAGCTGGATGGGCAAGTCGGCGCTCTACCTGGCCGCCGCGGCGCGCGAGACCGGCCGCCCGGTGGTCACCGTCGACCACCACCGCGGCTCGGAGGAGCACCAGCCGGGCTGGGAGTACCACGACCCCACGCTGGTCGACCCGGCCGTCGGACTGCTCGACACCCTGCCGCGGTTCCGCCGGACGATCGCCGACGCCGGCGCCGAGGACGTCGTCATCGCGGTCGTCGCCCGCTCCGAGACCCTCGCCCCGCTGTGGACCACCCCGCTCGCGCTGCTGTTCCTCGACGGGAGCCACACCGAGGAGTCCGCCCGCCGCGACCAGGACGCCTGGGTGGCCAAGCTGGCCGTCGGCGGCACGCTGGCCATCCACGACGTCTTCCCCGACCCGGCCGACGGCGGCCAGGCGCCCTACGGCGTCTACCGGCGGGTGCTCGCGTCGGGGGACTTCACCGAGCTCCCGGGCACCGGGTCGCTGCGGCTGCTGCGCAGGCTGCGGTGAGCGATCCGCTCGAGGCGGAGCGGGACGCGGCCCGGGCGCAGATCGCGGCGCTCAGGCGCGAGTTCGACCAGGTCGTCGACGCGTCGAGGCAGTCCAACGCCGACGACGAGCACGACCCCGAGGGCGCGACCATCGCCTTCGAGCGGCAGCAGGTCGCCGCGCTGCTGGAGTCGGCGCAGCGCCGGCTGGCCGACGTCGACGCCGCACTCGCGCGGCGGGCGGCCGGCGGCTACGGCGCCTGCGAGGACTGCGGCCGGCCGATCGCGCCCGAGCGCCTGGCCGCCCGCCCCGCCGCGCGCACCTGCATCGACTGCGCGGTCTGAGGCCCCCCGTGCAGGGTCCCGCCGCGAGCTCGCGGCGGGACCCTGCACGGGGGTCCTCCCTCAGGAGACGTAGCGGCGGGCGGTGGAGGTCCGCTGGGCGTGCTCGAGCGCGGCGAAGCGGGCCTCGGCGTGCGCAGGCAGTACCCGCCGCTCCTGCACCACCCACGGGATCCCGCGCACGGCGGCCCACAGGCCCTGGGCGGTCACCCGGTCCCGCGGCAGGGTGCGCAGCAGGTGCACGGTGCGGCGCAGCGCCGGGCGCACGGGACGGCGCAGCCACGTCGTCCAGAGGGTGTTGCGGATTCCGTCGCGACGCCGCCGGTGGGAGTCCCGCGCCCGCGACGCCTGGTGGTGCACGGTCAGCGCGGGCAGGTAGCACAGCTCCCACCCGGCGGCCGCCAGGTCGCCGGCCATCAGCTCCTCCTCGCCGCCCAGCCACAGCCGCTCGCAGAAGCCGCCGACCTCGGTGAACGCCTCGCGGCGCAGCACCGAGGCGCCGGCGAGGAAGGAGCCCAGCGCCGGCCCGGGCAGCCAGTCGGCGCCGCGGACGGGGGAGTCGCGCAGCTCGGGCACGATCGGGTCCTCCCGGCCTCCGGGCTCGACCAGGATCCGCGCGGTCACCACCGCCAGGCGCGGATGGACGTCGAGGACGTCGGCCGCGGTGCGCAGCGAGCCCGGGTCCCACCAGGTGTCGTCGTCGCAGAAGGCGACGTAGGGGGTGTCCACCCGGGCCACCCCGACGTTGCGGCCGATCGCGCCGAGGTTCTCCGGGCTCGCGACCAGCTCCACCTGCGGGAACCGCTCGGCCACCGCCGCCGCCGTCCCGTCGGTGGAGCCGTTGTCGACGACGACGACGTGCGGCCGCTCGGGCAGCGCGACCAGCCGGGAGAGCGCCACCAGCACCTCGTCGTGGCGCTGGTGGGTGATGACGACGACCGACACCCGCGGGTCCGGTCGGCCTTCGTGCAGGGTCCCGCCGCGAGCCTGCGAGTGGTGGGGGGCAGGAGGGTCCTCCTTCTCCGTCGCCGTCACGCCGCCTCCGCCAGCACGCGCAGGTCGGCGCGGACGGGTTCCGGAACCACCCGGCGGCGGCGCAGCGCGGCGGGCACCTCCGGCAGCGCGCGCAGCAGCCCGCGCCGCTCGGGCGCCCCGGTGCGCAGCGCCTGCAGCACCAGCCCGGCCACCTCGGGCCACGGGCGGCGCATCACCGCGGTGAGCAGCCGGCTGCGCCAGATCGCCGTCCGCCGGCTCTCCGGAGCGGATCGCTTCGTCGACGGGTGGTGGTGCACGGTGACCCCGTCGACGTAGGCGATGCCCCAGCCGGCCGTGGCCAGGTCCAGCGACAGCCGCTCCTCCTCGCCGGGGAAGCGGACGACGGGGTCGAATCCGCCGACGGCGAGGAACGCCCCGGTGCGCACCATCGCGCCGCAGGCGATGAAGCCCAGCAGCGCCGGGCCGGGCAGGTCCTCCGGCGTCCCCAGCGGGCTGCGTGCCAGCTCGGTGCAGAAGGAGTCGAGCCGCTCCTCGGGGCCGACCAGGATCCGCGCGTTGAGCACCGCCAGGCGCGGGTGCGCCCGCATGACCTGCACCGCGCGGGCGAGGTCGCCGGGTGCCCACCACGAGTCGTCGTCGGCGAAGGCCACGAACTCCGTGCCGGCGCGCTCGACGCCGAGGGTGCGCGCGTAGCTGCCGACGTTGCGTTCCAGCGGGACGACGGTCACCTCGGGCAGGGCCGCGCGCACCGCCTCGACGGTGCCGTCGGTCGAGGCGTTGTCGACCAGCACGACCGGCGCCTCGTGGCGGGGCAGCGTGCGCAGGAGGTCCTCGCGGCGGTTCTGGCTCATGACGACGACGGCCACGTCGCCGGGGGGAGGGTCGCCGGGGGGAGGGTCGCCGGGGGGAGGGTCGCCGGGGCGGGGAGAGCTGGTCACGCCGTCCCTCTGCCCGCGCCGCCGGGCAGCCAACCGGCGATCTCCTGTGCTCCGTCCGTCCCGGCCGCGGGCAGTCCCCCCGGGTCGGTGAACAGGCCGGAGGCCGGGGTGGCGCCGGAGAGGGCGTCGGCGGCGAGGACGACGGCCGCCGCCGTCCACGTCGTCCGCTCGACCGGCCAGCGGGCGTCGTCGGGGTAGACGTAGCCGGTCCAGTACGAGCCGTCGTCGGCCCGCAGGTGCTGCATGGCGGCCACCTGCTCGAGTGCGGCGTCCGGCCGGCCGGCGGCGGCCAGCGCGAGCGCGAGCTCGCAGGTCTCCGCGCCGGTGACCCAGGGCCGGTCGGCGACGCAGCGCGCGCCCAGTCCGGGGACGACGAAGCGGTCCCAGTCGGCCGCCAGCCGGGCGTCGGCCGCGGCACCGGTCACCGCGCCACCGAGCACCGGGTAGTACCAGTCCATCGAGTAGCGCGACCGGTCGGCGAAGGCCTCGGGCCGGGTGCGCAGCGCGGCGCCGAGGTCGGCGACGGCCAGCTCCCAGTCCGGCTGCGGCTCGCCGACCAGGGCGGCCAGGGCGATGCCGCAGCGCAGCGCCTGGAACAGGCTGGCGTTGCCGGTGAGCAGCGCGGTGTCGTCGGCGGTGCCGTCGGGGCGCAGCGCCCAACCGACCGCGCCGCCGGGCAGCTGCATGCGGGTGACCAGGTCCAGGCCGCGGCGCACGGCCGGCCACAGCGTGGCGACCAGCTCCTGGTCACGGGTCAGCAGCCAGCTGTGCCAGACGCCGACCGCCAGGTAGCCGGCGTGGTTGCTCTCCGCGGCGGGTGAGGACTCCGCGCCGTCCCGGTACTCGGCCGCCCACGAGCCGTCCAGCCGCTGCCGGCGGGCCAGCCACCGGTAGGCCGCCCGCGCCCGGCCGTGCTCGCCGCCGAGGTCGAGGGCCATCGCGGCCTCGACCATGTCCCACGGGTCGAGCTGACCGCCGCGGAACCAGGGCAGCGTGCCGTCGGCCTCCTGCTCGGCGGCGATGGCCGCCACCGTGGCGCGCACCTGCTCCCCGCTCAGCACACCGGGCAGCTCGGGGAGCAGCTCAGACAGCGGTCCGCTCCAGCTCGGCCTCGCTCGCCACAGCCGGGACGTCCACCGCCGGCTTCGCGGCGTAGACCACGAGGCTCTTGCCGATCACCGGGTCCAGCAGCCGCTCGGCGGTGCGGGTCACCCACGGTCGCTCCGTCAGGTCCCACACCAGCAGCCGGTGGTAGGCGCGGACGGCCGCGGAGTCGCGCTCCACCCCGACGGCGCACTTGAGCCACCAGAACGGCGCGTGCAGCGCGTGCGCGTGGTGCTGCGCCCCCGGTGCCAGGCCGGCCGCCGCCAGCCGGTCGCGCAGCACGTCGCCGCGGTAGATGCGGATGTGGCCGCCCTCGTTGGCGTGGTAGGCGTCCGACAGCGCCCAGCAGATCCGCTCCGGCCCGTACCGCGGCACCGTCACCGCGACCGTGCCGCCGGGCCTGAGCACGCGGGCGATCTCCGCCATCGCGGTTCCGTCGTCGGGGATGTGCTCCAGCACCTCCGAGGCGATCACCCGGTCGACGCTCTCGTCGGGGAAGGGCAGCGCCAGCAGGTCGGCGCGCACCACCTCGTAGGCGGCCCCCGCCGGGGCCTCGCCGGCCTCCGCGATCGCGCCCAGCCAGCGCTTCGTCGTCTCGACCTCGGACACGCCCCAGTCGACGGCGACCACCCGCGCGCCACGCCGGTAGGCCTCGAACGCGTGCCGGCCCTCGCCGCAGCCCAGGTCCAGGACGGTCATCCCCGGCCGCAGGTCCAGCCGGTCGTAGTCCACGGTCAGCACGATGTCCCCGGCTCGACTCCGGACTCGATCCGCTGCTCGGTCGCCGGCGCTCCCTGCGACGATCCCTCGTCCGTCGTCGTCACAGGCGCCCCTTCCGGTCCAGCACCTCGCGGTACCACTCCGCCGTCCGCTCGGCGGTCGACCGCCAGGTGTAGGACGCCAGGACGCGGCGCCGTCCGGCCCGGCCCAGCTGGTCGGCGAAGGACGGCGAGTCGAGGACCAGCTGCAGCGCCGCGGTCAGCTCACCGACGTCCCCGGCGCGCACCCGAACGCCCGCCCTGCTGCCCACCACCTCGGGCAGCGCCCCGGCGTCGGTGGTGACCAGAGCGGTCCCGCAGGCCATGGCCTCGATCGCGGGCAGCGAGAAGCCCTCGTACAGCGACGGGATGGCGACGACGGCGGCGCTCTGCAGCAGCCGGACCAGGTCGGCCTCGGGCAGCGGGCCGGTGAAGCGGACGGCGTCGCGCAGCGCCAGCCGGTCGAGTGCGGCCTCGGCCGGCCCGCCGGGGCGCGCGGTGCCGACGACGGTCAGCCGCACCGGTCGCTCGGTGCGCAGCTTCGCGACCGCCTCGAGCAGGTGGACCAGCCCCTTGAGCGGGACGTCGGCACTGGTGGTGACGACGATCGAGTCGGCGTCACGGGGACGGTCGGCCGGCGGCGGTGTGAAGACGTCGGGGTCGATGCCCACCGGGACGACCCGGATGCCCTCGGCCGGGACGCCCAGGCGGGTCTCGATGTCGCGGCGGGAGTGCTCCGAGACGGTGGTGACGCCGTCGAGCTGGGCAGCCACCCGGGCCTGCATGCGGGTGAAGCCGTACCAGCGGCGCAGCGTCAGTCGCCGGCGCAGCGACGGGGCGGCGGCCAGCTCCAGGTCGCGGTCGATGGCGACCGGGTGGTGCACCGTGGCCACGGTCGGCACGCCGGCGCGGGTCAGCTGCAGCAGGCCCGAGCCCAGGCACTGGTTGTCGTGGACGACGTCGAACCGGCTCGCCTGCGGGAGCAGCAGCCGGGCGGCCCGGAGGCTGAAGGTCAGCGGCTCGGGGAAACCCGCCGTGCACATCGCGGCGTACTCGAGGAGGTCGATCCGGTCGCGGAACTCCGAGGGCCGCGGGGTGCGGAACGGGTCGGGCTCCCGGTAGAGGTCCAGGCTCGGCACCCGGGTGAGGGGCACGCCGTCGTCCAGCTCGGGGTAGGGCTGACCGCTGAACACCGTGACCCCGTGGCCGAGGGCGGTGAGCTCGCGGGAGAGGGCGCGGACGTACACGCCCTGGCCGCCGCTGTGCGGCTTGCTGCGGTAGGACAGCAGTGCGATGCGCAGCGGCCGTCCCATGGTCGGCGACTCTAACCAGCCGTCATGACCGACCGTTGCGCGGAGCCCCGTGCTGCGGCACCGCACCGGTGCCTGACAGGGTGGCCGCATGCTGCGCCACGTCGTCCTGTTCACCTGGTCCGACGACGCCGACGAGGAGCGCCGGGAGCAGACCCTGGCCGCCCTCCGCCGGCTGCCCGAGGAGGTGGGCGGGATGACCTCCTTCGCGGTCGGCCCGGACGCCGGGCTGCGCGAGGGCAACGCCCACACCGCCCTGGTCGCCGACTTCCCCGACGTCGAGGCCTGGAGGCGCTACGCCGACCACCCGGTGCACCTGCAGGTCATCGCCGACCACGTCAAGCCGATCCTCGCCGCGCGCAGCGCCGTGCAGTACGAGGTCTGAAGAAGGACCACCCTTCCCCCCACGCCTCGCACGCTCGGCGCGGGCCCCTGAACGGTGGCCGCTCCTGCCCCCCGCCACTCGCGAGCTCGCGGCGGGCCCCTGCAGGCGGGCCGTTCCACCACCTCACCACGCCGGCGGGACCCTGCAGGAGGGCCGTCGCGTACCAGCCGCACCGCCCGGCACGGGCTACCGTCGGGGGCATGAGAACGGACCGGCGCGCCCGCCGCACCACCCTGCTCGCCACGGGCCTGGTCGCCGGTGCGGTCCTGACCGGCTGCTCGTCGGACGCCGAGGTCCGGGAGGCCGCGGCCACCGGCGCGCCGTCGCCCTCCGCGGAGGCCGCCGCGGCGACCTCCGCCCCTGCCGACCTGGCTGCCGGGCTGCTGCCCGCCGAGGCCTTCGGCCCCGGGGCGCGGGTCCTCCCGGTGTCCGGGCAGCAGCTGTTCCAGGGCGCGCCGGCCGGGATGGGTGCGCCGGCCGACGTCGAGATCACCCCCGAGTCGTGCACCGCGGCCCTGCAGGCCCTGCCGCTGCAGCAGCCGCCGGCCGCGGAGGACGTGGCCGCGCAGGTCGCCGTCCAGGGGACGACGTACACCGCGGAGCTGCTGGCCGTGGCCGGACCGGCGGCCGAGCTCGTCGGCCGGGTGCCCGAGCTGGTCGAGCAGTGCCCGCAGGTGAGTGTCAGCTCGCCGGAGCACGGCAGCGCCACGATCGACCTGGCGACGTTCGACGTGCCCGACGTCGGCGACGCCGCGGTGGGGGTGTCGGTGGGTGTCGCGGCCACGGAGCCCGGCGGCGTCCAGCGCGAGGCCTCAGGACTGGTCGGGCTGGTGCGCGACGGGGACCGGGTGGTGGTGTTGACCACCGGCGATCGGGAGGGTGCCGAGCCCGACCGCGCGGCGTTCACCGCGCTGCTCGAGCGGGCCCACGACGCGCAGGTCGCTCTGGGCTGAGGAAGGACCGTCCCCCACCCCTCGCAGGGGACGGAGCCTCTCCCCGAGCTCGGAGCACGCCAGGAGAGGCCGGGTGCCCGGGGACGGGGCCGGGCGTCCACAGCCGCGCGGCCGGTCCACAGATCCCCGCGCGGGGCCCGTGCGGGCGGGGACGGCGGCCAGGGTCGGCTGCATGGACGACCCCATCCGCCCTCCGGTGTCCCTCTCCGACTCCGCCGACCTCGCCGCCGCGCTGCCCCATCTCGTCGGGTTCCACCCGCACGAGTCGGTCGTGCTGGTCACGCTGGGTGGGCCGACCGGCAACCGGGTCGGCCTCACCGTGCGCGCCGATCTGCCGGCCCGGGCCGCCTCGACCGCCGTGGTGACCGCCCTGGTCTGCGGCGTGGCCACTGACGATCCGGCCGGGGTCGTCGTCGCGGTCGTCTCCGAGGCGCCCGACGAGCGCGAGCCGCTGCCCGGCGGTGACGCGGTCGCCGGCCTGCCGCACCGCGACGTCGTGCACGACGCCGTCGTCGCGCTGGCAGGGCTGGACATCCCGGTGCGCGACACCCTGCTCGTCCGGGGCGGCCGCTGGTGGTCCTACGACTGCCCGGAGCCCTGCTGCGCCCCGGGGGCCGGGGCGCAGCTACCGGGAGGCGTCTCCGCGCTCGCGGCCGCCTCGGCCGCCACCGGCCAGGTCGTCGCCCGCGACCGCGCGGCGCTCGAGGCGCGCATCGCGCCGGTCGACGGGCCGGCCCGGGCCGCGATGGAGACCGCCACCTGGCGGCTGGTGGGTCGCCGGGCACGCGCCGCGCGGGTCGATCCGGACGCCGAGGCCCGCCGCTCCTGGGACGCCGTGCTCCAGGCCGCGCGGCGCTGCCGTCCGTCCGGGGCCGGCCGGCTACCCGACCGCGAGGTCGCCGGGGTGCTGTGGGCCCTGGCCGACATCCGGGTGCGCGACCGGGCGCTCACCCTCGCGCTGGGGGACGACGCCGCCGCGGCCGAGCAGCTGTGGACCGAGTGCACCCGCCGGGCTCCGGCCCCCCTCGACGCGGCGCCGGCCACGCTGCTGGCGGTCAGCGTCTGGCTGCGCGGCGACGGCGCCATGGCGAACGTCGCGCTGCAGCGGGCGCTGGACAGCCGCCCGGGCTACACGCTGGCACGACTGCTGGCCGACGGGCTGGCCGCGTGCCTGCCGCCGGCCGAGCTGCGGACGATGCTCGCCTCGGTGACCGCGGACCCCGATGAGGTCTGGGCCGCCGGCTGACCGAGGGCCCGGTCGCCGCGAGCGGGGCCGGGTGCCGCAGGCCCCGTCCCGGGCTTGCGAGGGGTGGGAGGACGGGGTCGCTCGTCACAGCAGCTCCGGGCGCTGCCACTCCTCGCCGTGCACGTGCTCGGCCAGGAAGGCGAGCACCGTCCCGTACCAGATCTGCGCGTTTCCCGGGGTGAGCACCCAGTGGTTCTCGTCCGGGAAGTAGAGGAACCGGGAGGGCACACCACGCTTCTGCAGGTCGTACCAGAGCCGCAGCGCCTCGCCGATCGGGACCCGGTAGTCCCGGTCGCCGTGGATCACCAGCATCGGCGTGCGGATGGCGTCGGCGTAGCGGTGCGGCGAGTTCTGCTGGTAGCGCTTCGGTTCGCGCAGCGGGTCGCCCCACTCCCGCTCCCAGAAGTACGCCGCGTCGGTGGTGCCGACGAACGAGTCGATGTCCCACAGGCTGGCGTGGGTGACGATCGCCTGGAACCGGTCGGTCTGGGTGGCCACCCAGTTGGCCATGTAGCCCCCGAAGGAGCCGCCCATCGCCGCGGTGCGCGACTCGTCGACGTCGGGCCGCTGCTCGACGGCGTCGACAGCGGCCATGAGGTCGGTGTAGGGCGCCTCGCCCCACGACCCCCAGCCGCGGCGGACGAAGTCCTGCCCGTACCCCTGCGACAGCGCCGGGTCGGGCAGCAGGACGGCGTAGCCCCGGGCGGCCATGACCCACGGGCACCAGCGCCAGGACCACGAGTTCCAGCTCATCAGCGGCCCACCGTGGATCCACAGCAGCAGCGGCGCCGGGTGCTCGGCCGACGCGCCCTCGGGGAGCACCAGCCAGCAGTGCACCGGCGTCCCGTCAGCGGCGGTGGCCGTCACCTCGTGCAGGCTGCCGGGCAGCCCGTCGAGGGTGCCGGGGTTGGGCAGCGGCTCCGGGTGCTGACCGGTCGCCTGCGGGTCCAGCCGCACCGGCGCGGGCGGCTCGTCGTACGCCGAGCGCAGCGCGTAGAGGGCGCTGCCGTCACGGGCCACCTGCAGGTCGCTGTAGGCACCGTCGGTGGTCATGCGCACCGGCTCGCCGCCGTCGGCCGGCACCCGGAACAGCGCGTGCCGCCCGCCGTCGTCGGCGAGGAAGTACACCGTCGTCCCATCGGCGCCGAACTGCGGGGCGGAGGGCCAGCGGTCGAAGCCGGCGGTGAGCTCCCGCGCCGCACCGGTGGGCACGTCGACGTGCAGCAGCGTGTAGTCCGGCGGGTCGTCGTGCGTCGACATCGACTCCCGCACGCACACGACCGCGCTCCCGTCGGGGGAGAAGCGCGGCGCCGAGAGGTCGGCGAGCGGGTCGTCCACCAGCGCCCGGCTCTCGCCGGTCGCGGTCTCGACGAGCAGCAGCCGGTCGCGCCGGCCGGCCGGACCGTCGGGCACGGTGTCCACGCGCACCAGCAGCCGGCCGTCGGGGGAGAGGTCCAGGTCGCCGCCGGCACCGGCGGGCGGAACGGCGTCGGGGGTCAGGTCGCGCAGTTCGACCGGGAGGCGTTCGGCGCCGGCGTCGGGGTCGGCGGGCAGCGCGCCGGCCCAGAAGACGTGCGGGGTGGCGGGGCCCAGGTCGCTGTCCCAGTACCGCACCGGGTAGGCCACGTGCAGGATCGCGGTGACCCCTGCTTCCTTGCGCCGCTTGCGGCGCTCCGCGTCGGCCTCGGCGTCGCCCGCGCCCGGCATGGCAGCGGCGGTCACGACCACCTCGCCGGTGTCCGCGGCGATCGCGACGGCCCCGATGCCGCCCGGATGGGTCAGCACCGGCCGGGCCTCGCCGCCGTCGGCGGGCAGGCTCCACAGTGCGGGCTTCGGGTCGTCGGCCCCGTCGCCGCCTCCGGCGGTGGGGTCGGGGCGGGCGGAGGTGAACAGCAGCGAGCCGTCGGGCGCCCACACCGGCGAGGACTCGCCGGGAGCGCTGCGGGTGAGCCGGCGGGCCGGCCGCCGTCCCTCCGGGTCGACCTCCCACAGGGCGGACTGCCACTTCGTCTTCTCGCGGTCCAGGGTCTGCACCGCGACGGCGAGCCGGCGGCCGTCGGAGGACAGGGCCAGCCCGGCGACCCGGGGGAGGGCGACGAACGCGGCCAGGTCGGCGAAGGGGGAGGTGGGCGTGGCAGGTGCGTCGGAGGGCTCGCTCACCCGGCCCACCGTAGGAGCCGCGTGAGGGAGCCCCCGTGCAGGGTCCCCGGCCCCGTCCCGGGGCGGCCCCGTCCAGAGGCTCGCCGCGAGCCTGCGCGCGGTGAGGAGGACGGGGTCCTCCCTCAGAGGCGGGGAGCCGCCTCGGCCGGGGTGAGCTCCTCGTCGAGGGCGCTGACGAACACGTGCTGGGCCACGCCCATCGGCAGCACGTTGCCGTCGAGGCTGACCGAGCCGGCGGTCAGCTGGGCCACGGCGGTCATGCCGGGGCGCAGGCCCTGGGCGGCGAGCTGGCGCAGGAGCTCGTTGTCCTCCTGCAGCTGCTCGCTGATCCGCTTGATCTCCACCCGGCGCCCCTCGGGGGTGGCCGTGGTGGACAGCAGCGTCAGGGAGTCGAGCACCGCGGAGGTCTCGCCGCCGAGGGCGTCGAGGCCGGGGATCGGGTTGCCGAACGGGGACACCGTCGGGTTGCCGAGCAGGGTGAGCAGCTTGCGCTCGACGGCCTCGCTCATGACGTGCTCCCAGCGGCACGCCTCCTCGTGGACGTCGGCGTAGTCCAGCCCGATGACGTCGACCAGCAGGCACTCCGCGAGCCGGTGCTTGCGCATCACCGCGGTCGCCAGCTGCCGCCCGGACTCGGACAGCTGCAGGTGCCGGTCGCCCTCGACGGTCAGCAGGCCGTCGCGCTCCATCCGGGCGACCGTCTGGCTCACCGTCGGACCGCTCTGGTGGAGCCGTTCGGCGATGCGGGCGCGGAGAGGGACGATCCCCTCCTCCTCCAGCTCGAAGATCGTCCGGAGGTACATCTCGGTGGTGTCGATGAGGTCGTTCACAGCTCTCCTCCGTGTCGTCCCTGATGGTACGGGGGGAGGGCGCACCTGCCCGTGCACGCGGCGGCACCGGCGTCGGGACGCTGCTGCGCTGCCGGCGGTAGCGTCGCCGGGGACATCGCCGTCGTCGTCGAGGAGTGTCCCGTGAGTGACTCGGTCGCGGTCGTCTGGGACGACGCGCTGCTCGGCTACACGATGGGCGGGGACCACCCGCTGCACCCGGTCCGGCTGGACCTCACGATGCGGCTGGCCGACGGCCTCGGCGTCCTGGCCACCGACCGGCTGCAGGTGCTGCGGCCCACCCCGGCCGACGTCGACCTGCTCACCCGGGTGCACGACCCGGCCTACCTGGACGCGGTGAAGCGCGCCCCGACCGACCCCGGTGTCGGGCACGGCCTGGGCACGGCGGACAACCCGGTCTTCGAGGGCATGTACGACGCCGCGGCACTGATCACCGGTGGCAGCGTGCTCGCCGCCGAGCAGGTGCACAGCGGCCGGGCGCAGCACGCGGTCAACATCTCCGGCGGGCTGCACCACGCGATGCGCGACCGCGCCTCGGGCTTCTGCGTCTTCAACGACGCCGCGGTCGCCATCCGGTGGCTGCTCGACCAGGGGCACGAGCGGATCGCCTACCTCGACCTCGACGTCCACCACGGCGACGGCGTCCAGGCCGTCTTCTACGACGACCCGCGGGTGCTGACCGTGAGCATCCACCAGACGCCGCTGACCCTCTTCCCCGGTACGGGGTTCCCCGAGGAGACCGGGGACCCCGACCGGGCGCTGGGCAGCGCGGTCAACCTGGCGCTGCCCAACGGCACCGACGACTCGGGCTGGCTGCGGGCCTTCCACGCCGTCGTGCCCAGCGTGCTGAGGGCGTTCCGGCCGGAGATCCTGGTGACCCAGTGCGGGTGCGACGCCCACCACGAGGACCCGTTGGCCGACCTCAGCCTGACCATCGACGGGCAGCGGGCCAGCTACCGCGCCGTCCACGACCTGGCCCACGAGATCTGCGACGGCCGCTGGATCGCCCTCGGCGGCGGCGGCTACGGCCTGGTCCGCTGCGTGCCGCGGGCCTGGACGCACCTCATCGCCGAGGCCGCCGACGCCCGGCTCGACCCGGCGACCGAGATCCCCGAGTCCTGGCGCGAGGACGTGGTGCGTCGCGGCCTGCGCGCCCGGCCGCCCACGCACATGACCGAGGGCGGCTACACCGGCTTCGCGCACTGGGACCCGTTCACCGAGTCCCGCGTCGACCGGGCCATCGCCCGCACCCGCACCGCCTCGTTCCCCTACTTCGGCCTCGACCCGGACGACCCCCGTGACTGAGCAGAGCACCCAGACGCCGTCGGCGCTCCCGGACGACAGCCCGCCGCCCCAGCCACCCGCGCACTGGGAGGCCGACATCATCGCCGCCGACGGCGGCACGGTGCACCTGCGCCCGATCTGTCCCGAGGACACCGAGGGTCTGGTCGGGCTGATGGACCGCAGCTCCGACCAGACCCGCTACTACCGGTTTTTCGGGCCGATGAAGCGGCTGTCGGACAAGGACCTGCACCGCTTCACCCACGTCGACCACGACACCCGGGTCGCCTTCGTCCTGGTGCTCGGCGACCAGGTGATCGGTGTCGGCCGCTACGACCGCTACCCGGGTACCGACGACGCCGAGGTGGCCTTCCTGATCGAGGACGCGCACCAGGGCCGCGGGCTGGGCTCGGTGCTGCTCGAGCACCTGGCCGCGGCGGCCCGGGAGCGGGGTATCAAGAACTTCGTCGCCGAGGTGCTGGCGCAGAACAACCGGATGGTCCGGGTCTTCCTCGACGCCGGGTACACCCCGACCCGGTCCTACGAGGAGGGGGTCGTCCACCTCACCTTCCCGATCGCGCCCACCGAGACCGCCCTGCAGGTGGCCTACGAGCGGGAGCAGCGCAGCGAGTCCCGGTCGATCGCGCGGCTGCTCACGCCGTCGTCGGTCGCCGTTGTGGGAGCGAGCAACGACGAGGGCAAGATCGGCAACGCCGTCCTGCGGCACCTGCTCGACCTCGGTTTCGAGGGGCCGGTCTACCCGGTCAACCCCGGCACCCGGCACGTGCGGGGGGTGCCGGCCTACGCCGGCATCGAGGACATCCCCGACGACGTCGATCTCGCCGTCCTCGCGGTCCCCGCCGACGAGGTGGCCGGCGTCGTCGAGGCGTGCCGGCGCAAGCGGGTCCGCGGGCTGGTGGTCATCTCCGGCGGCTTCGGTGAGTCCGGCCCGGAGGGACGGGTGCGCGAGCGGCAGCTGGTCGCCGCGGCACGCGCCTCGGGCATGCGGGTGGTCGGGCCGAACTGCCTGGGCATCGTCAACACCGACCCGGCGGTGCGGCTCAACGCCAGCCTGGCGCCGCGGGTGCCCGGCCGCGGGCGGGTCGGCTTCTTCGCGCAGTCCGGCGCGCTCGGCTCAGCGCTGCTGGAACAGGCGCGCACCCGCAACATCGGCCTGTCCAGCTTCGTCTCGGCCGGGAACCGCGCCGACGTCAGCGGCAACGACCTGCTGCAGTACTGGGTCACCGACCCCGGGACCGAGGTGGTGCTGCTGCACCTGGAGAGCTTCGGCAACCCCCGCAAGTTCGCCCGGCTGGCCCGCCGCGTCGGCCGCACCAAGCCGGTGGTCGCGATGAAGAGCGGCCGGCACGTGCGGATGACCGAGGGGCTGGCCGGCACCTCGGTGGCGGTGCCCGAGGAGTCGGTGGCCGCGCTGTTCGCCTCCGCCGGGGTCATCCGGGTGGAGACCCTGGCGCAGCTGTTCGACGTCGGCACGTTGCTGGCCCACCAGCCGCTGCCGGCCGGCGACCGGGTCGCGGTCGTCGGCAACTCCACCGCGATGGGCGTGCTGGTCAGCGACGCCGTCCTCGAGTACGGGCTGGAGTTGGCCCACGAGGCGCCCACCGACATCGGTGCCGCCGGGACCGCCGAGGAGTTCCGGGTCGCGCTGCAGGAGGCGGTCGACGACGAGGGCGTCGACGCCGTCGTCGCGGTGTTCCTGCCGCCGCTGAGCCGTGGCTCCGCCGCCTACGGCCGCGCGCTGCGCGAGGTCGCCGCCGGGGCGGAGAAGCCCATCGTGGCGACGTTCCTCTCCGCGGAGGGCATCCCGGCCGAGACGGCCGTCCCCGGGGAGGACGGGACGCCGGCGCGCGGCTCGGTCCCCTCCTTCTCCACCCCGGAGCGCGCGGTGATCGCCCTGGCCAAGGTGGCGCAGTACGCCGCCTGGCGGCGCCGTCCGGTCGGCGAGGTGCCCGAGCTCGAGGGGATCGACGAGCGGGCCGGGCGGGACGTCGTCCTGCCGGCGCTCGCCTCGGCACCCGCTGGGCGGGCGCTCACCGACGAGGAGCTCATCGCGCTGCTCGCCGCCTACGGCATCCCCCTGCTGGGCACCCGCACCGTCACCGACGCCGAAGCGGCGGTCGCAGCGGCCGAGGAGGTCGGCTACCCGGTGGTCCTCAAGTCGACCGCCCCGTGGCTGCGGCACCGGTCCGACCTCGGCGGGGTGCGGCTGGACCTGGCCGACGCCGACGCGGTGCGTGGGGCGTTCGCCGCCATCCCGTCCGGCGACCCGGTGGTGGTGCAGGAGATGGCCGCGCCCGGGGTGGCCACGGTCGTCGAGATCGTCGACGATCCGTCCTTCGGCGCGCTCGTCAGTTTCGGCCTCGGAGGGGTGGCCACCGACCTGCTGGGCGACCGCGCCTACCGGACGCTGCCGCTGACCGACCTGGACGCCGCGGAGCTGGTGCGTGCACCGCGGGCGTGGCCGCTGCTGAACGGGTACCGCGGCTCTGAACCGGTCGACGTCTCGGCGCTGGAGAACCTGCTGCTGCGGGTCGCCCGGCTCGCCGACGACCTGCCCGAGGTGCTGCAGCTGGCGCTGGAGCCGGTGATCGTCGGCCCGCCCAACCCCTGGCACGGCGGGCGGTCACTGGTCGTGGCCGGAGCCACCGCCCAGGTCGGTCCGCCGACCGCGCGCGTCGAACCCGGCCCCCGCCGCATGCGCACCCCCGGGGTCTGAGCCGGGGTCACCCCTCCCCGGCGCGGGCCGCGAGGAGGTGGCCGCGCAGCGGGGCGGCGATCCGGCCGTCGGGGCCGGCGAACGGGGCGAGCACCTCGCGCGCGCCGGCGCGGATGCGGTCGCGCGCAGCTGGTCGAGGTCGCCGCAGGCCCAGTAGGTGCCGAGGAGCGTGTCCGGAGACTCGGAGGCCACTGCGTCTCCCGCGGGCGGGCGGTGCCGTTCCGGGGTCCCGCCGTCGTGCGCCCCGGTCACGGTGCGGCGCACGGTCCGTCGGGCGGAGACGCCGAGAGCCGGTCACCACGTGGTGACCGGCTCTCGGTGCGGCCCCGTCCCGGGTCCCGCCCCGGGCTCGCGCAGGGTGGGGGCAGAGGGGCCCTCGATCAGGCGAGGTAGTCGCGCAGGGCGTCGGCGCGCTGCGGGTCGCGCAGCTTGGCCATCGTCTCGCGCTCGATCTGGCGGACCCGCTCGCGGGAGAGACCGAACTGCTTGCCGATCTGCTCCAACGTCCGGGGCTGGCCGCCGTCGAGGCCGAAGCGCAGCACGACCACGTCGCGCTCTCGCTCCTCCAGCGTGGAGAGCACGTTGCGCACGTCGCCCTTCATCATCTGGAAGGCCACGGCGTCCTCGGCGACCGCGGCGTCGGCGTCCTCGATGAAGTCACCGAGGCGGGACTCCTCGTCGGCACCGACGGTCTGGTCCAGCGACACGAGGTCGCGGGAGTACTCCAGCAGCTCGGTGATCCGCTCCGGGGTCATGTCGAGTTCGAGGCCCAGCTCCTCGGCGGTGGGCTCGCGCTCGAGCTCCTGGTGGATCCGGCGCCGGGTGCGCACCACCTTGTTGACCTGCTCGGCGAGGTGCACGGGCAGCCGGATGGTGCGGCCGGAGTCGGCCATCGCGCGGGTGATGGCCTGCCGGATCCACCACGTCGCGTACGTCGAGAACTTGAAGCCCTTGGTGTAGTCGAACTTCTCGACCGCCCGGATGAGGCCGACGTTGCCCTCCTGGATCAGGTCCAGGAACGTCATGCCGTGGCCGGTGTAGCGCTTGGCCACCGAGACGACCAGGCGCAGGTTGGCCTCCAGCAGGTGCCGCTTGGCGGCCTTGCCGTCGGCGGCCAGCGCCTTGTAGTCCCGCTGCAGGGCAGGGGTCAGCTGCCGCTCGGCCAGCAGGCGCTCGGCGTAGAGCCCGGCCTCGATCCGCTTGGAGAGCTCGACCTCCTGCTCGGCGGTCAGCAGCGCGGTCTTGCCGATGGTGTTGAGGTACACCCGGACCAGGTCGGTCGACACCAGGCCGCTGGTGTCCGGCTCGCGGCGGGGCGAGCGGACCTCGAGGGTGTCGGTGGTGGAAGACTGCAGCAGCGTCACGATCTGTCTTCGTCCTTGCCTTCGGATCGGATGCACACCGTCGGTCGTCGATGGCGACGGTGCACCCCGGGGCGTCGGGGGGTGGGGCCGCTCGGCCGGCTCTGGTCAGCCGGTGAGCCCCCGCTCTGTGTGTCCCTGTGGTACGCCCTGTCCAACGGCCCCGATGGGGTCCGGTGTTCCACGGATGCCCGTTTCACAGCAAACGCACAGGGCGTGTGTCGTGTCACGTCCCCATACCCCGCCCGGACGCCGGTCAGACCTCCAGCAGCAAGGTCATCGGCCCCTCGTTGACCGACGACACGAGCATGCTGGCCCCGAACACCCCCGACGCCACCGCGCTGCCGCGACGGCGCAGCTCGGCGACCACCTCCTCGACCAGCGGCTCGGCCACCTCGCCGGGAGCGGCGTCGGCCCAGGAGGGACGGCGGCCCTTCCGCGTGTCGGCGTAGAGCGTGAACTGGCTCACGACGAGCACCGGCAGGCCGAGGTCGCCCACCGACCGGGCGCCGTCCCCGGTGGGGAACACCCGCAGCTCGTGCACCTTGCGCGCCAGCGCCCGGGCCCGCTCCGCGTCGTCCTCGCGACCCACCCCGACCAGCGCCAGCAGTCCGCGGCCGATCTCCCCGACGACCGCGCCGTCCACCGTCACCGCCGCCGTCGCGACCCTGCTCACCACCGCGCGCACCCGGCCATCCTCCGGCCGGCCGGATCGGCGGGCGTGCCGACCCTCTGGGCCGGAGGACGTCGCGGCCGGCGTGCAGCGCCGCGGTGGCGAGCACCCCGGCGGTCCCGAGGTGCACATCGCCGGCCCCACGGACCGCCTGCCTCCACCCCCACGGCAGACGCGGGCTCGGGCCGCTGAGCGACGATCCGGTCGCGCTCAGGCGTCGAGGTCGTCGGCGAAGGTGCGGAACCCGCTCCGCCGGGTGTGCGTCGACCAGAGCGTGTCGGCGAGCACAGCGGGGTCGGTGCCGGGGTGTCCGGGGGTGATCGCGCCGGGGATGATCAGCTGCCCGACGTGGATGCCCTCGCGCCCCATCGGCGGGATCGGGGAGGCCCGCTCGACACGGGCGACATGCCGGGCCGACCGGGCCGCCGGTGGACTCGGTCAGCTCCGTGTCCCGGACGATGGCGGCGGTGGCAGGCCTGCCCGCTCGCGATGACCTGGTCACCGGGGCGGGGAGCAGGTGCAGCGCCGTCAGCGACCTGCGGTCTGGCCGCCGTCGACGACCAGGGCGTGGCCGACGGTGAAGCCGCCGAGGTCCGAGCACAGCCACAGCACGGCCGAGGCGATCTCCTCCGGTCGGCCCATCCGGCCGATCGGCTCCTGGCTGATCATGGCCGCGCGGCCGTCGGGGATGCCGCTGGAGACCCGGCCGATCATGGCCGTGTCGATGATGCCGGGGCAGATGGCGTTGATGCGGATGCCGGCGTCGGCGTACTCCAGGGCGGCGGACTTGGTCAGGCCGATCACGCCCCACTTGGCGGCGGCGTAGCCGGCCTGTTCGGCGATGCCGATGACGCCGGCGCCGGAGGAAGTGTTCACGATGGCGCCGCCGCCGGCGACCTGCATCAGCGGGATCTCGTGCCTCATGCACGAGAAGACCCCGGTGAGGTCGACGTCGATGATCCGGTGCCATTCCTCGGTGGTCAGGTCCGCGAGCGGGGTGTGCGACTGCTCCACCCCGGCGTTGTTGAACGCGATGTCCAGCCGGCCGAACGTCTCGACGGTGTCGGCCAGCGCGGCCTGCACGTCGCTGTCGCTCGTGACGTCACAGGTCAGTGCGAGGGCACGACCGCCCTGCTCCTCGATCAACCGGGCGGTCTCGCGGACGTCGTCCGCCGGGATGCCGGCGACGGCGACGGCGGCGTCCTCGGCGGCGAAGGCCAGCGCGGTCGCCCGGCCGATGCCGCTGCCGGCACCGGTGACGAAGGCGACCTTGCCGGTGAACCGGGAACCAACTGCGTGCGTCATCCTGGGCTTCTCCTCGTTCGTCGGTGAGCTGTCCGTGGCGGGCGGCGACGGCACGTCGCCGGTCGTCGGTGCCGGGGACCGCTCCCTCGGCCGACGTCGCGCAGCGGCCCCGCCCGGCCGGAGGGACGTGGCCGGGCGGGGCCGGGCGTCAGCGCAGAGTGCCGGTGTCGATGACGAACCGGTAGCGGACGTCGGAGGCGAGCACCCGCTCGTAGGCCTCGTTGACCTGGTCGGCGGCGATGACCTCGACCTCGGCGCCGATGCCGTGCTCGGCGCAGAAGTCGAGCATCTCCTGGGTCTCCGCCAGGCCGCCGATCATGGAGCCGGCGTAGGTGCGCCGGCCGCCGATCAGCGACATGACGTTGAGGCTCAGCGGCTCGGCCGGTGCCCCGACGTTGACCAGCGCCCCGTCCACGCCCAGCAGCGACAGGTACGCGTCCACGTCGATCGAGGCGCTGACGGTGTTGACGATCAGGTCGAACCGGCCGGCCAGCTGCGCGAACGTGTCCGGGTCGCTGGTGGCGGCGTAGTGGTCGGCGCCGAGCCGCAGGCCGTCCTCCTGCTTCTTCAGCGACTGGGACAGCACGGTGACCTCGGCGCCCATCGCGTGCGCGAGCTTGACCGCCATGTGCCCCAGCCCGCCGAGGCCGACGACCGCGACCTGCTTGCCGGGCCCGGCGCCCCAGCGGCGCAGCGGGGAGTACGTGGTGATGCCGGCGCACAGCAGCGGCGCGGCGGCCGCCGAGTCGATGCCCTCGGGCACCCGGAGGGCGAAGTCGGCGTCGACCACGACATGGGTCGAGTAGCCGCCCTGGGTGGTGGTGCCGTCCCGGTCGACCCCGGCGTAGGTGGCGACCATGCCGCCCCGGCAGTACTGCTCGTTCCCGTTGCGGCAGTTGGCGCACTCGCGGCAGGAGTTGACCATGCAGCCGACCCCGACCCGGTCACCGACCCGGTGCCGGGTGACGGCGGACCCGACCTCGGCGACGACGCCGACGATCTCGTGCCCGGGCACCAGCGGGTACGGCTGCGGGCCCCACTCGCCGCGGACGGTGTGGATGTCGGAGTGGCAGATGCCGGCGTGCGTGACCTCGATCAGCACGTCGTCCGGGCCTACGTCCCGGCGCTCGATGACGATCGGGACGAGCGGCTCGGCGGCTGCGGGGGCGGCGTAGGCGTTGACCTGCACGGTGGTGCTCCTCGTGGGTTGCGGTGATCAGGTGGGACGGGCGTCAGTCGACGGTCGGCGCGGCGCCGTACTCCTCGTCGGTGACGGGGGTCGACCAGTGCACGACGGCGTGGTCGGCGTCGGCCTCGTTGATGGCCAGGTGGACCATGAGCCGGTTCGGCGCGGCGCCGTGCCAGTGCTCCTCGTCGGCCTCGAACAGCACGCGGTCGCCGGGCCGGACGACCTCGATCGGGCCGCCCCGCCGCTGGCACAGGCCGACGCCCTCGGTGACGAACACGGTCTGGCTCAGCGGGTGGCGGTGCCAGTGGGTGCGCGCGCCGGGCATGAAGTGCACCAGGTTGGCGCTGAGCCGGGACGGTGTCGGCGCGGCGGCGACGGCGTCGATGTAGACGTCGCCGGTGAACCACTCGGCCGGACCCTTGACGGTGTCGACCGAGCTGCGGGTGATCTGCACGGCGGTCGTCCTCAGGGACGCAGCAGCGTCTTGATCGAGCGGCGCTCGTCCATGGCCCGGTAGCCCTCCGCGGCCTGCTCCAGCGGGAGCTCGAGGTCGAAGACCTTGCCCGGGTCGATGGCCCGGCTCCAGATCAGGTCGATCAGCTCGGGCAGGAACCGGCGCACCGGGGCGGGCCCGCCGTGCAGGTGGACGCCCGAGAAGAAGAGCTCCTCACCGGGCAGCTGCACGTCGTGGGAGACGCCGACGTAGCCGACGTGCCCGCCGGGGCGGGTCGCCCGGATCGCCTGCATCATTGACTCCTGGGTGCCCACGGCCTCGATCACCGAGTGCGCACCGAGCCCGTTCGTGAGCGTCTTGACCTCGGCCACCCCCTCGTCGCCCCGGGTGGTGACGATGTCGGTGGCGCCGAACTCCCGGGCGAGCTGCTGGCGGGACTCGTGCCGGCTGAAGGCGATGATCCGCTCGGCGCCGAGCTGCTGGGCGGCCAGCACGCCGAGCAGGCCGACCGCGCCGTCCCCGACGACGGCGACGGTCCTGCCCGGACCGGCCTCGGCGGCGACGGCGGCGAACCAGCCGGTGCCCAGCACGTCGGAGGCGGCCAGCAGGCTCGGCACCAGGTCGTCGGAGGGGATGTCCGGGGTGGCGACCAGGGTGCCGTCGGCCAGCGGGATGCGGGCGTACTCCGCCTGGGTGCCGATGGCGCCCACCAGCTCGGCGTGCACGCAGCGGGACTGGTAGCCGGCCAGGCAGATCTCGCAGGTGTTGTCGGAGGCGAAGAACGAGCCGACGACGAACTGGCCGGGCCGGATCGTGCGGACCTCGCTGCCCACCTCTTCGACGATCCCGACGTACTCGTGCCCCATGGGCGCGGGCCCGTCGACCTGCTCGATGCCCCGGTAGGGCCACAGGTCCGAGCCGCACACGCAGGCGGCGGCCAGCCGGATGACCGCGTCGGTCGGCTTCTCGATCCTCGGCGCCGGGCGGTCCTCGACCCGGACGTCGCCGGGGGCGTGGAGAACGACTCCTCGCATGGGGTGTCCCTTCTGGGTGGCTGGGCTGACCACTCCAGGGAACCCTGCCCGCGGCGCGCGCGGGGGGTCGGGTTTGTGGGGGGTAGAACCACGACCTCTCTGCACCGGCGCATCGCCGTACCGTCGATCCGGTGGACAACCGTTCCGACATCCGCGACTTCCTCACCACCCGGCGGGCCCGGATCACCCCCGAGCAGGCCGGGTTGCTGCCCGGTGGCGGTCGGCGGCGGGTGACCGGCCTGCGCCGGGAAGAGGTCGCCGTCCTGGCCGGGGTGAGCACCGACTGGTACACCCGGCTGGAGAAGGGCCACATCGCCGGCGTCTCCGAGGACGTCCTGGAGGCCGTGGCCCGGGCGCTGCAGCTCGACGAGGCCGAGCGGCGTTACCTGTTCGACCTCGCCCGCGCCGCCCGGCCCAGCCGAGCCGTGCAGCGGCGCGGGAAGGTCCAGGTGCCCCTGCGGGTGCAGTGGATGCTCGACTCGATGAGCGACTCGGCGGCGTTCGTGGTCAACGGCCGGATGGACATCATCGCCGCCAACACCCTCGCCCGCGCCCTGTACTCGCCGGTGTTCGACACCCCGCGCCGGCCGGCGAACATCGCCCGGTTCCAGTTCCTCGACCCGCGGGCGCGGGACTACCACACCGACTGGGACGGCGCGGCCAACGTCACCGTCGCACTGCTGCGCGCCGAGGCCGGCCGCGACCCGCACGACAAGGACCTGCGCGAGCTCGTCGGAGAGCTGTCGACGGTGAGCGAGGAGTTCCGCACGCGCTGGGCGGCACACAACGTGCGCATCCACCACGCCGGGGCCAAGCAGTTCCGCCACCCCGCGGTCGGTCTGCTGGAGCTCGTCTACCACACCTTCGACCTGGCCACCGCCGACCAGGGGAAGCTCTCCATGACCGTCTACACCGCCGAGCCCGGGACCCCGTCCGAGGACGCCCTCAAGCTCCTGGCCAGCTGGGCAGCCACCGGGAGCGCCGAGCAGCCACCTCTCGGCCCAGCAGCCGATCGGGTCATCTGAGTACCGCCCAGCCGACGGAACCGGGCACATCGTGCGCCAGACCGGTGATCTGCCCGCTCCATCCCGTCAGCGCCGGGAGGCGGTCGTCGCTGAGCGATCGTGCGGCGCACTGCCCGGGTGCCGGAGCTCCGACTCACCCAGGACCCCGCGGCCGACGACCTGCTCGGCCGCGGGCCGCTGGCCCTGCTTCCGGGGATGCTGCTGGACCAGCGCATGCGTCAACGAAGCAGCTGAACGCAGGAGCGACTACGCCCGCACCCACCGCATCCGGCGTCCCGTCGTGGGCTCTTGTGTCACTTGCGCCAGAACAGGTGGTGCGTCACGCCGCTCGGGCTGGGCACGACGTCGAGGTGGAAGCGGTCGAGCAGCTCGTCGGGTGAGGTCCAGAGCCGTACGCCGGAGCCGAGCTCCACCGGTGAGACCGCTACGTGCATGGTGTCGACGAGGTCGGCGTCGAGGAACTGCCGGATGACGGTGGCCCCGCCGCCGAGTCGGACGTCCCGGCCCTGGGCCGCCTCCCGCGCCTGGTCGAGGACCGTGGCCGGGTCGGCGCCGACGAAGTGGAACGTGGTGTCGGAGAGCGTGAACGACGGGCGCGGATGGTGGGTCATCACGAACACAGGGGTGTGGAACGGCGGCTCGGCACCCCACCAGCCCTGCCACTCGTGGTCCTCCCAGGGGCCACGCTGGGGACCGAACTTGTTGCGGCCCATGATCTCGGCGCCGATGTTGCGGGCGAAGTCCCGGGTGAAGTAGTCGTCGAGCCCGCGGCTGCCGCCGGGATCGGTGCGGTTGGGCCAGCTCGCCGTGGCGCCGGCCCAGGCGAACAGGTCCCCGGGGTCGGCGTGGCCGAACGGTCTCTCCAGGCTCTGGTGCTCACCCGCTCCGAATCCGTCGCTCGAGACGGTGAAGTTCTGGACTCTGAGCAGCTGGTCCACGTGGCTTCCTCCTCGCGCGGTCGATGACAGGTGGACCGCCGGTAAGGGGGGAACTCATCGCCGCGCGGGAATGCGGTACGCAGGGGGTACCGGGCTGCGGCCGGCGATGCCCGAGCTGAGAGCTCAGGATGCGGCCTGCGCGGCGGGAAAGACGCCGTGTCGGCCGCTGGAACTGCCCAGCCGTCCGGCCTGCACCTCGGCCGGACCGCGTGGCAGAGGTGGCCGTCGTCCGCGGCCGGGCGGTGCGCCCCGGTCCGCGGCCATCGCAGCCACCGTGTCGGCGGGGCCGGAGTCGTTCCGCGGCAGCCCGGTCGGACCCACCCTGCCCCCGCGCGGTCGAGCCGACTGCTCAGCACCGGTGCATCGGACCTCTCACAGCCGAGCGGCTCCATCAGGGCTGGCGGTAGCCGCCACAGCGGCCAGACGTCATCCTCCCGGCGGGTGCGGCAGGATCGCGAGCGTGCCGACCCTGCGCCTGACCCAGGACACCGCCGCCGACGAGCTGCTGAGCCGCGACCCGCTGGCACTGCTGCTTGGGATGCTGCTGGACCAGCAGTTCCCCATGGAGCGCGCCTTCTCGGGGCCCCGGCTGCTGGCCGACCGCATGGGCGTCGACACCCTCTCGGCGGCCGACCTCGCCGACGCGGACGCCGAGCAGGTGACCGCGTGGTTCCAGGGGCCGCCGGCGGTGCACCGCTATCCGGGCTCGATGGCCGCCCGCACCCAGGCGGTGTGCCGGCTGCTGGTCGAGCGCTACGACGGCCGGGCCGAGCGGCTGTGGGCCGACGTCCTCGACGGGACCACCCTGCTCAAGCGCATCGGGCAGCTGCCGGGCTTCGGGCCGCAGAAGGCCAAGATCTTCGTCGCGCTCCTCGGCAAGCAGTACGGCGTCACCCCGCCGGGCTGGCGCGAGGCCGCCGGCGACTACGGCCAGGAGGGTTCCCGGCGGTCGGTCGCGGACATCACCGGGCCCGGGTCGCTGGCCGAGGTGCGGGCGTTCAAGCAGGAGGCCAAGCGGGCGGCGAAGGCGGCCGTGACCTCCTGAGATGCAACGCCGGGGTGCCTGCATGGCCCGCGATCCGGTGGCACGATGGGCGGCAGACCCCGGGCTGCGCGGGGACCCGGACGCCGTCGGGACGCCGGGCGCCGCAGCCCACAGAGGGGGATCCGTCGTCCCGGGGGGCGGCGGAGAGGAGGAAGCCCGTGGCCTCGAGCCAGCAGCCCGCTCGACCCCGCCGGCCGGAGCCGGTGCTCATCACCGAGGCAGCACCGAGCCTGGCCGAGCAGCACGCCGCCCGGAAACGGCGCTACGTGATCACCATGGCGGTCCGTGCGGTCAGCCTGGTGCTGGCGGCGGTCTTCTACCAGACGCTGTGGCTGGCGATCATCTTCGCCGCGCTCGGCACCGTGCTCCCGTGGATCGCGGTCATGATGGCCAACGACCGTCCGCCGAAGAAGAAGCTCGACGTGAACCGCTACGCCCCGCCGCGGCCCGACCGCATCCTGGAGAACCCCGCGCGTCCCGGCCGGGTGATCGAGCACTGAAGGAGGACCCCTGCCCTCACCGGCCCTTGCTGGGGGACCTCAGCGGGCACCGGGCCGGGCGACCACGGCCGCGGCCCGTGCCAGGCCGGCCTCCAGTGCCGTCCCCGGGTCGCCGTCCGGGGCGGCCAGCCACACCGACAGCAGCCCGGCGGTGAACGCGTCGCCGGCGCCTGTCGTGTCGACCACCGTCGCCGGGTGCGCCGGGCGGTGCACCAGCCGCTCGCCGGAGGCCCACAGCGCGCCGTCGGGGCCCAGCGTCACGACGGCGACCGGGTGGCGGGCCGCCAGCGCCCGCGCCGCCCCGGCCGGGTCGGCGCAGCCGGTGAGCAGCCGTGCCTCGTCCGCGTTGGGCAGCACGAGCGTGGCGGCCGCGGTGTCGGCCAGCCAGCGCTCGACCCCGTAGGCGGCCAACGGCCCGGTCGAGGCGGGGTCCACCGACACCGTGCCCCCTGCCGCGCCGGCGGCAGCCAGCGCCGCCAGTCCTGCCGCGCGCGGGCCGGGGGCGAAGAGGGTGTAGCCGGACAGGTGCAGGTGCCGGCCCGGCGGCGGGACGTCGTCGGGCGTGAGCGCGAGGTTGGCGCCGCGGTCGGCCAGCATGCTGCGCTGCCCGCCGGGCTCGACCAGGCTGACGATCGTCCCGGTGGCCGCACCCGGGACGACGTGCACGGCCGGCGTCACCCCCGCGGCGGCCAGCTCCGCGACCAGGCCGGTGCCCGCGGCGTCGTCCCCCACGCAGCCGGCGAAGGTGACCGGCGTACCCAGCCGGGCCAGGTGCACCGCGACGTTCGCCCCGGCACCCCCGCCGTGGCTGCGGATCGACGCGGGCCGGTCCGAGCCGGGCGCGGGGCCGCCGTCCAGAAGCACGACGACGTCGGTGGCGAGGTCCCCGACGACCACGACGTCCGGCACGGTCAGCAGGGGAGAGCGGGCAGGGCGGCCGCGATCCGGCCGGCGAGCTCCGCGTTGCGCAGCACCAGCCGCACGTTGACCGCGAGCGTGGCGCCATCGCTGGCCCGGTGCAGGTGGTCGAGCACGAACGGCGTCACCGCCTTGCCGCGCACCCCTCCCTGCGCCGCTGCGGCCAGCGCGTCGGCGATCACGCGGTCGTGCAGGGCGGGGTCGAGCTGCTCGTCGTCCGGCAGCGGGTTGGCGACCACGACGCCGCCCGCGGCCAGGCTCCGCCGGGCGCAGAGGACCGCGGCGGCCTCCTCGGGCGAGGACACCGCCCAGTCCACCGTCGCGCCGGAGTCGGCGACGTAGAAGCCGGGGAAGGTCGTCGTCCGGTAGCCGACGACGGTCACCGACAGCGACTCCAGCCGCTCGAGCGTCGCCGGGACGTCGAGGATCGACTTCACCCCCGCGCAGACGACCAGCACCGGCGTCCGGGACAGCGTGGTGAGGTCCGCGGACTCGTCGAAGGTGTCGGCCGCCTCCCGGTGCACCCCGCCGAGGCCGCCGGTGGCGAAGACGCCGATCCCCACGGCGGCGGCGAGCAGCGCGGTGCTCGAGACCGTCGTCGCCCCGCTGCGTCCCAGCGCCAGCGCCACGGGCAGGTCCCGGACGGCGAGCTTGGCCAGGTCGGGGTCGGCGCAGACCCGGTCGAGCTGGTCGGCGGTCAGGCCGACGTGCGGCGCGCCGTCGAGGACCGCGACGGTGGCCGGGACCGCCCCGCCGGCGCGCACGGCCGCCTCCACCTCGTCGGCCGCGGCGCGGTTGTCCGGCCGGGGCAGCCCGTGGGCGAGCAGGGTGCTCTCCAGCGCCACGACCGGCCGGCCGGCGGCGAGCGCCTCGGCGACCTCTCGGGAGAGAACGGGTGCCGGAGAGATCGGGACGGCGGGCGTACCGGGGGAGGCGGGCTGCACCCTGCCATCATGGTGGGCGGGGGGAGCCGCGCCCGGATGGCGGCTCCCGCGACCGTCCCCGACCCCAGGGAGCACCGCGTGAGCAGCACCGACATCCTCGAGAAGCCCGACGTCCGCGAGGGCGACACCGGCAACGCCGACGAGGTCTTCCACTACGTGCGGAAGAACAAGATCGCCGAGAGCGCGGTCATGGGCACGCTGGTCGAGGCCCTGTGCGGCGAGGTCTTCCCGGTGACCAAGAGCCCGAAGCCGGGCAGCCCGGTGTGCCCCGCGTGCAAGGAGATTTACGAGCAGCTGCGCAAGTAGGAGGCCCCCGGCCTCCCCACCTTCGTGTCGGCCGGGAGGCCGATGACGTCATCGCAGTTCCCTGGCGCGCTCCAGCTTGGCGGCCCGGCGGGCCTGGCTGCGGCGCTGGTGCCGGCGCAGCGGCGCGGGCCAGCGGGCCTGGACGGTCGCGTTGAGCTCGGCGCCCAGCAGCACCGACATCCCGAAGAAGAAGCAGAACAGCAGCACGGCGATCGGGGTCGCCAGCGCCCCGTAGGGCAGCGTGGTGGTGAGGATGTCGGCCACGTACGCGCGGGTGGCCAGCGCCGCGACGACGAAGAAGGCCACGGCCAGCACGGTCCCCGGCAGGTGCCGGTGCCAGGGCAGCCGCCGCGGCAGCACCACGTGGTAGAAGCTCGTCAGCGCCAGGAGCAGGCCGATCAGCACCACCGGCCAGTACACGGCGTTGACCAGCACCGTCGCGGTGCCCTGCCAGTCCGCCGGCAGGAGCGAGACCAGCACTCCCCGGCCCAGCACCAGCAGCGGCAGCGTGAGCACCGCCAGCAGCAGGCCGACGACGAACAGCCACAGCGCCTTCAGCCGGGTGCGGATCGGCCCGCGCACGTCCCGCTGGTCGTAGGCGATCACGACGGTGTTCATGAACGTCGCCGTCGCCGACGAGCCGGCCCACAGCGACAGCAGGAAGCCGACGCTCACCAGGTCCAGCCGCCCCGAGCGCAGGATGTCGTCCAGCGTCGGCTGCACCAGGTTGTCGACGACGTCCGGCGTCAGCACTTCGGTCGACGCGCGGACCAGTTCCGCCTCCACCTGGGCCACCGTGGCCTCGCCGATGAAGGTGCCCAGGTACCCGAGCGTGCCGAGCAGACCGATCAGCAGCGGCGGCACCGAGAGGATCTGCCAGAACGCCGCCTCGGCGGACAACCCGAGGATGCGGTCCTGCCAGGCCTTGGCGATCGTGCGCCCGAGCACCTGCAGCGGGACCCGGAGCGCCGCGGGCCAGTGATCCAGCCGTCCGCGCGGCGTCCTCCCGGGGACGGCGGTGGCGCCTGCGGGCCGCTCGTCGTCGTCGGCACCGTCCTCGGGGTGTCCGGCGCCGGCCGGTCGACCCCCGGGCAGGACGGTGCGCACCGCCCCAGTGTGCACGCCGGTCGGCGCCCCGACCCCCTGGCCAGGCGGAGCAGCGCCCGACCCGTCCCCCGGACGGGCGACGGGGCCGGGTGCGGGGAACGAGCCGGTCAGTCGCCCGGGGCCGGAGCCGGGGCGTCGTCGTCCGGCGACGGCCGGTCGGCGGGTTCGGGCACCGGCAGGCAGCGGACCGCCGGCTCCGCGGCGTAGCGGGTGCGGAAGTCCTCGCGCTTGAGCTCCGCATCGGTGCTCGGGTCCTTGAACACCCGGGTGACGGTGATGTCGAAGCCGGTCGAGCCCTTCTGCGGGCTGCAGTCGCCGTCGTCCGGCTTCTCCTGCACGACCGGATCGCGGAAGTTGTAGCGGTTGCTGCTGACCGACTCGATCTCGTACCGCTTGGTCCCGTAGAAGGTGACCGTGAGGGAGTTGGGCGTCCACTGGGTGTCGACGTAGACCCCGGTGTCGCCGTCGTTGCGCCACTTCAGGTCGATCGAGTCGTAGTAGACCGTCGCCTCCCGGCCGGCGGGGTAGCGGCTGATGTAGAAGCTGTGCGGCTTGTGGTGGACGTCCTCGAGGCCGGCGAAGAAGACCGCGTTGAACATCGTCGTGGCGACCTGGCTGACGCCGCCGCCGATGGCCGTCGCGAACTCGCCGTTCTGGATGACGCCGGCCTCGACGTAGCCCTGCGCGGCGGTGCGCGGGCCGGTGTGGCCGTTGAGGCTGAAGGTCTCGCCGGGCCGGACGAGGGCACCGTCGATCTCGGCAGCGGCCACCCGGATGTTGGTGCCGCTGGCCGCGCTGGTGAAGTTCGTGGTGAAGGTGCTGATCTCCTCGCGGATGCCCAGCGCCTCGGCGTCGGCGGTGCTGAACTCCGGCGCCACCGGGCCCAGCTCCGCGGTCACGGTGCGCGGCGCGGGCTGCGGCAGCACCTGCACCAGCTGCGTGGCCAGGGCGGCCGGGTCGACGCCGGTGCCGTCGACCGAGGGGACGATCTGGACACTGCCCCCGGACAGCTCGAAGCGGGCGTCCTCGGCGGGCGTGCCGAACTCGCCGAGGTCATCGCCCATCGCCTCCTGCAGGGCCGCCGGGTCGATCGCGACCCCCAGCTCGCCATCCTCCTGCGGCGTGAAGGTCAGCGAGGCGGCGATCGCGGTCTCGGGCACCTCGACGGAGGTGGCGCCGTCCTGGCTGGTCACCGTCACGGGCGCGGCCAGGCCCGGGGTGACGGTCTCGTCGAGCACGCGCTGCGCCGTGGCGGCGTCCACGGACACCTCGGTCACGTCGACGGGCAGCTCGATCGGGGTGCTCGGGTCGCCGCCCGAGGCCAGCGCGGCCGTGACGGCCTCCGCGGCCTCCTCGCGGTCGAGGGTGCGCCCGGGCACGGGCGCGGCGACGCGGGGCGTCGTCCCCTCGATGGCGATGGTCGCGTCGACCGGGGCGCGATCGACCTGCTCCGCGATGACGTCGATCTGCGCGGCCAGCGCGGTGTCCTCACCGGTGATGACGGGGGCGACCTCCCGCTCGTCCACGAGGCTCACCAGGCGGGTCCACGGGTTGAGCGGCTGCTCGCCGGCCCGCTCGACGGTGCTCTCGACGTCGAGGGTGATGCCGGCGGTGGCGGGGGAGAGGGTGCCCTCCACGTCGTCGGCCAGCACCACGTGGTCGGCGACCACGCGGGGCGCGAGCTCGGTCCGGAGGCGCTCGGTGGCGGCGGCGGGGGAGAGGCCGCCGAGGTCGACGCCGGCCACGACGGTGTTGCGGGGGACGTCGCCGCTGGAGGCCAGCAGGTCGATCCCGTAGGCAGCGGCCAGGACGCCGGCCGCCGCGACGGGCGTCACGACGGCCGGGCGGCGCCACCAGGGACGGCGGGGCTGTTGCGTGCCGTCGCCCGTGCCGTCGCCCGTGCCGTCGCCCGCGCCGTCGTCCGGTCCGTCGGAGTCGTCGCCGTCGGAGTCGTCGCCGTCGGAGTCGTCGCCGGGGGTGCCCTCCGGACCGTCCGCCACCGGCGGCAGGACGCCGGTGTGCGCGTCGGCCCCGGCGGCGGGCGGCGGCAGCTGGGCGGGGGCCTCGCCGGGGGCGAAGCGGATGTCCTGGGTCTCGCGGTCCTCGACGGCCGGCGCTGCGTCCTCCGCTGCGTCCTCCGCTGCGCCTTCCGCTGCGCCTTCCGCTGTGCCCCCCGCTGTGTCCTCCGCTGTGTCCTCCGCCTCGACCGCCGGGGTGCCGGCGGTGGGCGGGGGACCGGGCACCTCGGGGCCGATCGGCCCGCGGTCGCGCGGCACCGGGCGGGTCTCGTCGGACAGGCCCTCGGGGGCGATGGGGGCGGTGTGGTCCGACTCGGCGGGGACCGGCTGCGCCGGGGTCTGCCCGGTGGGGGACTGCTGGGCGTGCTGCACGGGGGTCTGCGGGGGCATCGCGGGATCTCCGGGTAGTCGTCGACCGGGAGATCCCGGGAACGACGGAGCCGCCGGCGCCCTGTCCCCGTCAGGTGGGGACGGGACGCCGGCGGCGGCGTCGGGTGAGGGCTTCATCGCTGTCAGCGACGATAGCGCCTCCGTCAGTGGCTGAGGCGCTGTTCGCCGTCAGTCTCGATGATGTCGACGGCGATGTCGCGGAGCTTGCCCTCGTACTCACGGGCGTGGTGCCCGCAGAAGACGAGGTCGCTACCGCTGGCGAGGACCACCCGCACCTTGGCCAGTGCGCCACAGCGGTCACAGTGGAAGGGAACGACGAGGTCGTCGGCGGGCGGGGTCGTCGTCAGCGTCTGGGTCATCTGGGTCATCACTCGCTCTCTACCGCACGGACCCGCGGCTGCGGATCGGCCTCCTGCACAGCGCCAGGATGTCCCCCTCTGTTCCCGTTCCTCCCGATCCGGCGCTGGACTCGCCGAGGAACGGTGAGGCCGGTGCCAGTGGTGCAGGTGGTCGGGGTCAGCAGGGACGTCACTGGGTGGTGCCGGTATGTCGTGTCGTGCTGTTCTCGTCGTTCGCGTGCGCCGGTCGTCGTCCGGCTGGTGGGTCCGCTGCTGTCTTGACGGCCTCCACGCTACGCCGTCTACCCGGGGCGTGACGGCGTACACCGGCCAGGGGGCTCATCCGGGTGAGATCGTGACCTCGCCGCAACACTGCGGTCCTCCGGCCCGCACCGCGGCCGGGTGCCGTCCCCGTCCGCTGCTGAGCCCCATCCGTCGCTCATCGGGGGACCCTCCGGGCCCCGCTCCTCGGGACCGCGGCCGGGTGCCGTCCCCGGCCGGCGACGAGCGCCCAGGTGATCAGCGACGTCGACCAGCCGGCGATGCCCAGTAGCTTCACCGAGTCCTCGGTCCACGCCCGCCAGCGCAGCGGCGGGTCCAGCACGTCGAGGCCCACGGAGACGGCGAGCAGCCCGACGGCCACGACCGGCAGGACCGTCGCCAGGCCACCGAGGACCCGCTGGTGGCGGGCCACGACGACCGTGGCCGCCACTCCGTACACCCCGAACACCGCCTCCTCGGGCAGGCCGGTGAGCCCGGGGACGACCGCCTCGTGCAGCTGCAGCAGGTCGTCGAGGCCGAGGACGGCGGTGAGCAGCCCGACCTCGACCAGGAAGCCGGCGATCCGGCTCCCCGTCCCGGCAGCAGCGCCGGCCACCACCGCGACCGCCCCCGCGGAGCACATGAGGACACCGCCGAGGGTGGACAGCACCCCGGCCCAGGGCGGCAACCCACCGGCCGCGCCCGGCTCCTGGACCAGGTCGGCCAGCCGCAGCAGCACGTCCTCTCCCCCGATGCGGAGGACCACCCCGTCCCGGACGACCCAGGTGATCGCGGCGAGGAGGAGGACCACCGGCCCGTAGACCAGGACGGCGGACTGCCAGGAGCCGCTGCGGGCGCCGTCGCCGGCGCCCGCGGCCGACCGGTCGGTGGTGGTCCCCGTGATCATGGACGGGAGCATCTCCGAGCCCGTCCTCCTCCGGTCACCGGTGCCGGCCGACACGCCGGTGGGACCTGGGGGACCCGACGGAGCGGGCCGGCGTCGTCCCGGAACGCGACGACGGCCCCGACCCTGCCGGGTCGGAGCCGTCGTGGTGCGCTCCCGGGTCCCGCCGAGCGGGCCTGGGCGCAGAGGGGCCCTCCGTCAGTCGAGGTAGTCGCGCAGCACCTGGGAGCGGCTCGGGTGGCGCAGCTTCGACATGGTCTTGCTCTCGATCTGCCGGATCCGCTCACGGGTCACCCCGTAGACCTGGCCGATCTCGTCGAGGGTGCGCGGCTGGCCGTCGGTCAGGCCGAACCGCAGCCGGACGACGCCGGCCTCCCGCTCGGAGAGCGTCTGCAGGACGCTGGTCAGCTGGTCCTGCATGAGGGTGAAACTCACCGCGTCGACGGCGACGACCGCCTCGGAGTCCTCGATGAAGTCCCCGAGCTGGCTGTCGCCCTCGTCGCCGATGGTCTGGTCGAGGCTGATGGGCTCCCGGGCGTACTGCTGGATCTCCAGCACCTTGTCCGGGGTGATGTCCATCTCCTTGGCCAGCTCCTCGGGGGTGGGCTCGCGCCCGAGGTCCTGGAGCAGCTCGCGCTGGATGCGGCCGAGCTTGTTGATGACCTCCACCATGTGCACCGGGATGCGGATGGTGCGGGCCTGGTCGGCCATGGCGCGGGTGATCGCCTGGCGGATCCACCACGTCGCGTAGGTCGAGAACTTGTAGCCCTTGGTGTAGTCGAACTTCTCGACAGCGCGGATCAGGCCCAGGTTGCCCTCCTGGATCAGGTCCAGGAACGCCATGCCGCGGCCGGTGTAGCGCTTGGCGAGGGAGACCACGAGGCGGAGGTTGGCCTCCAGCAGGTGGTTCTTGGCGCGCTCGCCGTCGCGGACGATCCAGTTGAGGTCGCGGCGCATCTGCGGGGAGAGCTTCTGGCCCTCCTCCTCGGCCTGGCGCAGCCGCTCGGCGCCGTAGAGGCCGGCCTCGATGCGCTTGGCGAGGTCGACCTCCTCCTCGGCGTTGAGCAGCGCGACCTTGCCGATCTGCTTGAGGTAGGCGCGGACGGAGTCGGCCGAGGCGGTGAGCTCGGCGTCCTTGCGGGCCTGACGGAGGGCCTCGGACTCCTCCTCGTCGTCCCACTCGAAGTCGCCGCCCTCGGCGGCCTCCTCGGGACCGGGGCCGTCGGTCTCGGCGACGCCGTCAGGGGTCGCGACGACGGTCTCGTCGATCTTCAGGCCCTCGCCGCCGGCGTCGACCACGGCGACCGTGGCGCCGTCGGAGGCCACGGCGGTGAGCACGGCCCCCTCGCCGCCACCCGGCGACGGAGCGATCGTGGGCTTGCGGGCGCCCGTGGCGGCGGTGGGCTTCGCCGCGCTCTTGGCCGTCCGCTTGCGAGCGGGGGCCTTGGCCGGTGCTGGCTGGTCGGCGGGCACTCAGGTTCCTTCCCGTGCTGGGTGCGTTCCCCGAGGGGCCGTCTGGTCCCCGGGCAGCGGCCTCGGCCGGCGTCCGGAGCGGGAGGGGTCCGACGGGCGCCCGGGTTTGACCGGTGCGCAGGCGGGGGATGCCTCTCCGCTGGGAGCGACGGGGGCGGGGCTCTTCCATTGTAACGACGCGTTGCGGTGGGTCCACCGTTTCGCCGAGGCAGGTGCCCTCCCACCTGGGGGAGGACACCAGGGCGCATGGGCGTTATCACCCTCCGTGGTGACCCGGCGGTGGACGGCGGCGCCGCCCGCGGTCGTCACTGCCCAATGCGTTCCTCGGCGGCCAGGGCCGCGCCGACGATGCCCGCGTCGTTGAGCAGCTCCGCAGGGACGACGGGAGTGCGGGTCGACAGCAGCGGGACCCACTTGTGCGCCTTCTTGCTCACCCCGCCGCCGACGATGATCAGGTCCGGCCAGACGGCGGCCTCCAGGACGTCGAGATAGCGGTCCACCCGCTTGGCCCACTCCGGATAGCTGAGGTCCTCGCGCTCACGGGCCGATGCCGAGGCACGCCGCTCGCCGTCCTCCCCGTCGACCTGGATGTGCCCGAACTCGGTGTTGGGCACCAGGACGCCGTCGGTGAACAGGGCGCTGCCGATGCCCGTGCCGAACGTCAGCATCAGGACGACACCCCGCTTGTCGCGGCCGGCGCCGTAACGCATCTCGGCGAACCCTGCGGCGTCGGCGTCGTTGAGCGTCTGCACGGTCCCGGGGATCCGGGAGGCCAGCCCCTCGGCCAGGTGCGTGCCCAGCCAGCTCTTGTCGACGTTGGCCGCGGTGTGCACCACCCCCCTCTTCAGCACCCCGGGGAAGGTGACGCCGATGCGGCCCTGCCAGCCGAAGGACTCGACGATCCGGCCCACGACGTCGTACACGGGGTCGGGCAGTGAGGGCTTCGGGGTCTCGATGCGCAGCCGCTCGCCCGCGAGCTCACCCTTCTCGAGATCGACCAGGCACCCCTTGATGCCGCTGCCACCGATGTCCACGCCGAACCCGAGCACGCGGTCAGGGTAGTGATCGTGGCGGCGGGCGCCAGACCGGCTCGTGCAGGATCGACGCATGGCCACGCCGACGGAGCCCGCCGACCTGCTCGACCTCGCCGTCTCCACCGCGCGCGAGGCCGCGGACCTGGTCGCACGCGGGCGTGCCGCGGCCGTCCAGCACGTCGAGGTCAAGTCCAGCCCGGGGGACATGGTCACCGCGGTGGACCGGGCCTGCGAGGAGCTGGTCACCAGCCGGCTGCTCGGCGCCCGTCCGGACGACGGGCTGCTGGGGGAGGAGGGCGGCGAGCGCACCGGCAGCAGCGGGGTGCGCTGGGTCGTGGACCCGATCGACGGCACGACCAACTTCGTCTACGGCTTGCCCGCCTACGCGGTGTCGATCGCCGCGGAGGTCGACGGGCAGCCGGTGGCGGGGGTCGTGCTCAACGCGGCCACCGGCGAGCTGTTCTCGGCGACCGCGGGCGGCGGCGCGCACCTGACCGTCCCCGGTGCGGAGCCGGTGCGGCTGACCGGCAGCCGGCCGGCCTCGCTGGGGCAGGCGCTGGTCGCGACCGGCTTCGGCTACCAGGCCGAGCAGCGCCGCGCCCAGGCCGCCGTGGTCGCCGAGCTGCTACCGGAGATCCGCGACATCCGGCGGCACGGCTCGTCCGCCCTGGACCTGTGCACCGTGGCCGCCGGCCGGGTGGACGCCTACTACGAGATGCACCTCAACCGCTGGGACTTCGCCGCGGGCGCGCTCGTGGCGGCAGAGGCCGGCCTCGTCGTCACCGGTCTGCCGGGACGGCCGTTCGCGGAGCCGCTGGGGATCGCCGTGGCGCGATCGGTGGCCGACGACTTCCTGGCCCTGCTCGCCCGGCTGCACCGCGTCGCACCATGATGGAGCGTCCCCGTCCAGGGCACCGCGCTGAGCCCGCAAGGGTGGGAGGACGGGGTCCGTCAACAGGCGGCGGTGGCGCTGGCGCCGGCGACCAGCGCGGCGTCGACCTCTTCCGGCGGCGCGAGGCCGGCCCAGTCGGGGCCGATCACCACGTCGACCGTGGCCGTGGCGCGGGTGTCGAGGAAGTCGCCGGCCCCCGGCACGAACAGCCGCACGAACGCAGCGGCGTCGTTGCCTCGCGGACCGTGCCGCAGCTCGCCGACGCCGGTGACCTCGCGCTCGGTGGGGTCGTTGGCGATCTCCTCGACCACGAAGCCTCGCTCCTGCAAGGACGCGGCGACCTCCTGGGCCAGGCCGCCCCGGTCGGTGGCGTTGAAGACGCGCAGGGCGACCGTGGTCGGGTCCAACGACGGCGCCGCGGCCGAGGCGCTGGCGCAGGCCTGGGCCTCCTGGGCCTCCAGCTCGCCCTCGGTGTCGAAGACGTTCCACCAGACGACCAGGGCGGCCAGGGCGAGCACCAGCAGGAAGACCAACGGCGGGATCGGCCGGCGACCGCTCCGGGGGTGGACCGCGGATCGGTCGGTGGGCGGCGCGCTCACGGTCTCTCCTCGCTGGCGCTCGTCGGCCGCGTTCGCGGCGCTGCTGTGCTCTCGCGTGAGCTCGCCAGCCGGCTCACGGAGTCCCCCTGGGTCGCTGGCGGTCGGCGGGAGTCTAGGGCCGGTGGGGGTACCTAGATCGCACCGTCGTCGAGCGCGGCGCGTCCCCGCTCGACGCACGGGTCGATGCGGTCGGCGTAGCCGGCGGTGTCCTTGCCGGCCATGGCGCCGGCAGCCGACCGGGCGACGATGCCGGCGACGATCGCGGCGAACTTGAAGTAGGCGAAGCCGACGTACCAGGGCAGGTCGGAGAGGTCCAGGCCGCTGCGCTCGGCGTAGCGCGCCGCGACCTCCGCCCGGGTGGGGAAGCCCTCCAGCGCGGTCACGGTGCTCTGCCCGGCGACGCTCTCCTCACCGGTCTGCGGCCAGTAGACGTGCAGCATCCCCAGGTCGGCCAGCGGGTCGCCGAGGGTCGACATCTCCCAGTCCAGCACCGCCCGCACGCGACCGGGGGTCTGCGGGTCGAGCAGGCAGTTGTCGAGCCGGAAGTCGCCGTGCACGATCCCGGAGCGCTGCGTGGTCGGCACGGTCTCGGCCAGCCGCGCGGCGAGCGCGTCCAGGCCCGGGCGGTCGCGGTCGCGGGTGGCCTCCCACTGCTGGGTCCAGCGGCGCACCTGCCGGGCCATGAAGCCCTCGGGTCGGCCGAAGTCACCGAGGCCCACCGCCACGTGGTCGACGGCGTGCAGGTCGGCCAGGACGTCGACCAGCCCCTCGCCGATCGCCCGCCGCCGGGCCGGCTCGTCGGCGTAGCCGGCCGGGATCCGGTCGACGACGTGCAGGCCGACGACCCGCTCCATCACGTAGAACGGCGCGCCCAGCACGGCGGGGTCGGTGCACAGGTGCAGTGTCCGCGGCACCGGGACGGCGGTGGGCCCGAGCGCGGAGACGACCCGGTGCTCGCGCGCCATGTCGTGCGCGGTGGCCAGGACCGCACCGGTCGGCGGGCGACGCAGGATCACCGCCTCGTCGTCCGACCCGCCCTCCGGTGTGACCGTGTAGGTGAGGTTGGACATGCCCGCCGCGATGAGCTCGACGCGGACCCGGGACCAGCGTCCGTCGCCGAGAACGGAGGCCAGATAGGGCCCGACGACGGCTGGATCAGCACCCACGGGAGTCGACACGGGCGCAGGGTAACCTCTGGCGCTCCGCGCCTCGTCCGACCCGTTCCGGCAGTGAGGTGGTCACCCCCTCGCGGGTCGGGCACAAACGGGGGCCGCGCGACGTTGGGGGGTCCGCCGGTCAGACCGTGCCGGCTGCTCCGCCGTCCGGCGGTGGGTCGGATGGCGTGGTGGTACCAGTACCGGCCGGTGCCCGCCTCGCGGTCACCGGCCCGGACCACCGGTCGCCCGTGGGCGACCGGACAGCACGGCGGCGCCACGGCGCGCCGCCGCAGACGATGCGGGCCCGTGCCCGCGACGACCCCGGAGGAGGGGCACTTCCCATGGCCACCGACTACGACGCCCCGCGCCGCAACGAGGCCGACGAACTCGGCGAGGACTCGCTCGAGGAGCTCAAGGCCCGCCGCGCCGAGGCCCAGTCCTCGTCGGTCGACGTCGACGAGACCGATTTCAACGAGAACCTCGAGCTCCCCGGCGCCGACCTGTCCAACGAGGAGCTGACCGTCCGCGTGCTGCCCAAGCAGGAGGACGAGTTCACCTGCTCCCGCTGCTTCCTCGTGCAGCACCGCAGCCGCCTGGCCGCCACCAAGGGCGACCAGCTGTACTGCCGCGACTGCGCCGCCTGACAGAGGCCCCGTTGCCCCCCGCCGCTCGCAGGCTCGCGGCGGGACCCTGCCACGGGGCCGCCGGTCCCACGCCTCGCGGACGCGGGACGGGGCGAGGGCACTCGACCGAGGAGAGCCGGTGACGGACCACCGAGAGCGCACCGGGCCGGTGCGGGACGTCCCGCCGCCGCGCCCCGTTCCGCCCAGCGCGGCCGGGAGGCAAACGTCCCCGCCCGCGGAGGAGAGCCCGCTCGCGCGGGCCGGCCGGCTGCTGGCCGAGGCCGTGTCCGGCCTGGTGGGCGGGACGACGGCTGGGACCGACGGGCGCCGCTCGACCGCGGCGACGTTGCGCGACGTCGTCGCCGCGGTCGCGGCCGCCGGGGCGCGCGCCGGCCGCGGCGCCCGGGAGGCAGCGCCGTCCGGTCCGGGCGACGGCGGGGCTGCCCGCACCCCCAGCGCCCTGCTGGGTGACCTCCTGGCCACCGCCGCCCCGTGGCTGCCGATCCGCGACCGGGCACGGCTGCGCGCCGCCCATCGCGGCGCCTCGGACGACGAGATCGCCGACGCGCTCGTCTCCCGGGCCGGGACGCTGACCTCCGGCATCGGCGCCGCGACCGGTGGCCTGTCGGCGGCCCACTGGATCGCACCGCCCTCGCTGCTGGCGCTGCCCCTGGAGATCGGCGCGGAGACGGTGCTCACCGCTGCCGTCGAGCTCGTCCTGCTCGGCGAGCTGCACGAGCTGTACGGCCGGCCCGCTCCCGGCGACGCCCGCGAACGCGCGCTCGCCTACCTGTCCAGCTGGACGCGGCAGCGCGCGGTCGAGGAGTCCGTCGTCCCGGGGCTGGGCGCCGTCCTGGGTTCGGCCGGCCTGCGCACGCTCAGCCGCCGGATGACCCGGCGGATGGCCCGCAGCGTCCCGGGGGCGGCGCCCTTCCTCGTCGGTGCGGCGCTCGGCGGCCGGGCCAACCGGAAGGCGACCGAGGCGCTGGCCCGCCGGGTGCTCGCCGACCTGCGCCGGCCCCGCTCCTGAGGCCCCGTCCCACCCCTGGCTCCGTCCCACCCCTGGCCCCGTCCCGGGCCGGCCCCTCCAGGGGCTCGCCGCGAGCGGTGGGGGGCAAGGGGGTCCTTATAGGGTCGCGGGCGTGCCCGACCCCTCCCGCCCAGCCCTGCCCGAGGTGGAGGTCCCGGTGCGTCTGACCTCCCCGGAGGACGTCGTCCCCGCCTACGCCCTGCCCGGTGACGCCGGGGCCGACCTGGCGATCGCCGAGGACCTCGAGCTCGCGCCGTTGCAGCGCGCGCTGGTCGGCACCGGCGTCGCGGTGGCCATCCCGGAGGGCTACGCCGGCTTCGTGCACCCGCGCTCGGGTCTGGCCCACCGGGTGGGCCTCTCCCTGGTCAACGCCCCGGGCACCATCGACGCCGGCTACCGCGGGGAGGTCAAGGTCAACCTGGTCAACCTCGACCCCACGACTCCGCTGACCCTGCGCCGCGGCGACCGCGTCGCCCAGCTGGTCGTCCAGCCGGTCGTGCGTGCCCGCTTCGTGCCGGTCGAGCAGCTGCCGGAGAGCGCGCGGGGAGCCGGGGGCCACGGGTCCACCGGCGGGCACGCGAGCGTCCAGGAGAAGGGGACCGACTGATGCCGTTCGGACGGCGACGCAACCGGATCGACCGCAGCCTGCGCGAGCGCGGGGTGCCGCCGGAGCCGCAGCACAAGGTCCGCGAGGTGGCGGCGACCACGGGGCCGTGGGACTCCACCGACGCCCCCGACGACGGCGTCGCCCGCATCGACCTGGGCTCGCTGCAGCTGCCGGCAGTCCCCGGCACGGAGCTGCGGGTCGACGTCAACGCCCAGCAGAAGGTCATCGGCGCCACGCTCCGCCACGGCGACTCGCTGCTCCAGGTGGCGGTCTTCGCCGCGCCCCGCGCGGCCGGCATCTGGGACGACGTCCGCGCGGACCTGGCCCGCAGCGCCTCGGGCCAGGGCGGTCACCTGGAGGAGGTCGACGGCCCCTTCGGTCCGGAGCTCGCCGGCTTCGTGCGGGCCACGCCACCGGCGCAGCCCGGCCAGCCCGCCCCCGCACCGGTGCGCCGGCCCGCCCGCTTCGTCGGGGTCGACGGCCCCCGCTGGTTCCTGCGCGGCATGATCAGCGGTGCCGCGGCGGGAAGCCCCGAGGCCGCCGCGGCGCTGGAGCAGGCGTTCCGGCAGATCGTCGTCGTCCGCGGGAGCGCGCCGATGCCGGTCCGCGAGCCGCTGCCGCTCACCCTCCCGCCGCAGGCCGCCGCGCAGTTGGCCGCGCAGCAGGCTGCGCAGCAGCCGGGGGCCCCGCCACCGGCCGCGCCCGGCGCGTGAGTGCCGTCCGCACCCCCTACGGGTCGCACCCCGACCAGTTCGTCGAGCTGACCCTGCCCGCGGGCGCCGGCCCGGCGCCGGTGGCCGTCGTGCTGCACGGCGGCTTCTGGCGGGCCGCGCACGGCGTCGAGCTGGCCCGGCCGCTGGCCGCGGACCTGGCCGCCACCGGCTTCGCCGCCGTCGCGGTCGAGTACCGCCGGGTCGGGGCCGGCGGCGGGTGGCCGGCCACCCTCGAGGACGTCGCGGCGGCGCTGGACGCCCTGCCGCACCTGACCGGCCAGGACCGGCTCGACCTCTCCGACCTCGCGGTCGTCGGGCACTCCGCCGGCGGCCACCTGGCCGCCTGGGCCGCCGGCCGTCCCCGGCTGCCCGAGGGGGTGCCGGGTGCGCGGCCGCGGGTCCGGGTGACCGCCGCCGTGGTGCAGGCCGGGGTGCTCGACCTCGAGCGCGCCGCGGCACAGCGGCTGGGCGACGGGGCGGTGCAGGACCTGCTCGGCGCCGAGCCTGCCGACGCGCCGGAGCGCTACGCGGCGGCCGATCCGGTGCGGCTGGTGCCGACCGGTGTCGACCTGCTCTGCGTGCACGGCACCGACGACACCGTCGTCCCGCCCGAGCAGAGCACCCGGTACGCACAGGCCGCCGCGGCTCAGGGAGGAGCCGTCGACGTGCGGCTGGTGGCGGGCGACCACATGGTGCTCGTCGACCCGGCGGGGGGGGGGGGGGGGGGGGGGGGGGGGGGGGCCGTGGGCGCTGGTCCGCGACTGGTTGCGGTCGCGCGCCGAGGACGCCCGCGACCGCTCTACGCTGGGTCCGTGACGCAGACACGTCAGGGCGGTTGGTTCTCGCGGACCCTGCAGCGGCTGACCGCCGACGACCAGACGATCGACGCGGAGGAGCTGCGCGCGGGGTCGGCGAACGCCGGCTGCGAGGCGGTCAGCGCCTGCCGCAAGGGCGCCGTCGTCACCGTGACCGGCCGGCTGAAGTCGGTCGTCTACACCCCACGGGAGACGGTGCCGACCCTCGAGGCCGAGCTGTTCGACGGCTCCGGATCGGTCACCCTCGTGTGGCTCGGCCGCCGGCGCATCCCCGGTGTCGAACCCGGCCGCACGCTCACCGCGCACGGCCGCTTCGCGTCCTTCGACGGGCGGCAGGTCATCTACAACCCCCGGTACGAGCTGGGCGCCGGGTGACGGCTGCGCCCGAGGGGGACGGGCGCCCCGGTCCGGCACGGCCGGGGGACGACGCCGCGGCCGGCCCCCGCAGCCTGGCCTTCGACCGCCACCTGGTCCTCGACCAGCTCGGCGGCTGGCGCGGCATGCTCGACGCCACACTGCCAACGGTCGCGTTCGTCGTGGCCAACTCGCTGGCCGGCCTGCGCACCGGCATCTGGGCCGCGCTCGCCGTCGCCGTCCTGCTCTTCGGACTGCGCCTCGTGCGCCGCGAGAGCGTGCAGCAGGCCTTCAGCGGGCTCTTCGGTGTCGCGATCGCCGTGGCCATCGCCGCCGCGTCGGGGCAGGCCCGCGACTTCTTCGTCCCCGGCCTGATCCGCAACGCCGCCCTCGGCGTGGTGCTGATCGGCTCGATCGCCGTCCGGTGGCCGCTGGTCGGCGTGGTCGCCGAGTTCCTCGCCCCCAGCCACCTCGGCTCGATGGCGTCCTCCGGGCTGCCGGGTCTGCGCCGCCGGATCGACCGGGTGAACGCCACGCTGCACCACCGGCCACGGCCGGACCCCTCGACCGGCGCGCCTCCCGCCGACCCCGCGCCCGAGCGGCACTGGCGCGACGACCCGCGGATGGTGCGCGCCTACTCCTGGCTGACGCTCCTGTGGGGCGTCGTCTTCCTGGTGCGCGTCGCCGTGCAGTGGGTGCTCTACCGCGCCGACGAGGTCGAGCTGCTGGGCACCGCCTCGCTGCTGCTGGGCCTGCCGGTCACCGCCGTCGAGGTCGTGGTGACCCTGTGGGTGGTGTCCCGGCTGCACCGGCACCGGGCCGACGCGGCCGAGCCCCCGGCGCCGCCGGAGGCCGGCGGCGAGCGTCCCGCCGCCTGACCCGGACCCGACCCCTCCAGGGCGTCCCGATCCGGCGAGGGGTGCTTCCTCCTAGGGGCGCGGCGCGGGGGAGAGCACCTGCTGCAACTGCTCCTCGACGTCGGCGTGGGTGATGAACAGCAGCTCGTCACCGACCTCGAGCGGCTCGTCCGGGGTGGGGGTGATCACCCGGTCACCGCGCAGGACGGCGGTCAGCACCGTCTCCCGCGGCAGCGGCACCTCGCGCAGCGGCTTGCCCGCCCACGGGGTGTCCTCGGCGAGGGTGATCTCGACCAGGACGGCCGCACCCTTGCGGAAGCTCATGAGCCGGACGACGTCGCCGACGGTCACCGCCTCCTCGACCAGCGCGGCGAGCACCCGGGGGGTCGAGACGGCGACGTCGACGCCCCAGGCCTCGGTGTAGAGCCACTCGTTGCGCGGGTCCTTGACCCGGGCGACGACGCGGTTGACCGCGAACTCGGTCTTGGCCAGCAGCGAGACGACCAGGTTGGCCTTGTCGTCGCCGGTGGCGGCCACGACGACGTCGCAGGTGGCCAGCTGGGCCTCCTCGAGGGAGGAGACCTCGCACGCGTCGGCCTGCACCCACTCGGCGCCGGGGACCGAGCGGGTGCGGACCTTGCGGCCGTCCTTCTCGATGAGCATCACGGTGTGCCCGTTGGAGAGCAGCTCCCCGGCGATCGAGCGCCCGACGGCACCCGCGCCCACGATGGCGACGCGCATCAGTGTCCCCCTCCCCTGGGGCCCTGCTCGACCACCTGGTGCACCCGCGGGGTGATCGCGTCGGTCGAGGCCACCACGAGCTGGTCGCCGTCCTGCAGCACGGTTCCCGCGGTGGGCAGCTGGGCGTCGCCGTAGCGGACCAGCCAGGCGGCCCGCGCCCCGGATGCGGCCTCCAGCTCCGCGAGCCGCCGCCCGACCCAGGGCTCGGTGACGGTGACCCGCATGAGCAGCACCTGCCCGGTGGGCTCCCGCCACAGCTCGCTGACCTTGACCGAGAGCAGCTCGCGCAGCAGCCGGTTCACCGTCCAGGGGACGGTCGCGACGCTGGGGATGCCCATCCGCTCGTAGACCTCGGCCCGCTTGGAGTCGTAGATGCGGGCCACGACGTGCTGGACGCCGAAGGTCTCGCGGGCCACCCGCGCGCTGATGATGTTGGAGTTGTCGCCGCTGCTCACCGCGGCGAACGCGCCGGCGGAGTCGATCCCGGCGTCGAGCAGCGTCTGCCGGTCGAAGCCCAGGCCGGTGACCTGGCGGCCGGCGAAGTCCGCGCCCAGCCGGCGGAAGGCCTCCGGGTCCTGGTCGATCACGGCCACGCTGTGGCCGACCTCCTCGAGCCGGCGGGCGATCGCCGACCCGACGCGGCCGCAGCCCATCACGACCACGTGCACGGAGAACTCCCAAGCTCGCAGGTCCGGTGCGCCGGGGGTGGACCCGGTGCGTGTCCGGCCGCGAAGCTACACCTGGCCGGGGGAGGCGCCGCGGTCCGCAGCGCCGCAACTCACCCTCCTGGCGGGGGCGCGGGGCCGCTGCGCGTCCGTACCATCGCCGCCGTGCCGACCCTGTCCGATCTCGGACAACTCCCGAAGCGCCTGGTCCTGGGCCGCCCCGTGCGCAGCGACCGGCTTGGGGAGTCCCTGCTGCCCAAGCGCCTGGCGCTGCCCATCTTCGCCAGCGACCCGCTGTCCTCCGTGGCCTACGCCACGCAGGAGATCCTCATCGTGCTGACGCTGGCCGGGACGGCATTCCTCTACCTGGCGCCCTGGCTGGCGATCGCCGTCGTCCTCCTGCTGGCGACCGTCGTCCTCTCCTACCGCCAGGTGGTGCGGGCCTACCCCTCGGGCGGCGGCGACTACGAGGTCGCCATGAAGAACCACGGGCAGTTCGCCGGGCTGGTCGTGGCCAGCGCGCTGCTCGTGGACTACGTGCTCACGGTGGCGGTCTCGGTCGCGGCCGGCACCGACAACATCATCTCGGCGTTCCCGGCATTGAACGAGCACCGGGTGGCCATCGCCGTGGGGCTGGTGGCGCTGCTCGCCGCGGCCAACCTGCGCGGACTGCGCGAGTCCGGCCGCACCTTCGCCGTCCCGACCTACCTGTTCATCTCCGGCATCCTGGTGATGGTCGGCACCGGGCTGCTGCGCCAGTTCTTCGGCGACGGCATCACCGCCGAGAGCGCCGGTTACTCGATCACCCCCGAGCCGGGCTTCGAGCAGCTGACCGGACTGGCGCTGCTGTTCTTCGTGCTGCGCGCCTTCGCCTCCGGGTGCACCGCGCTCACCGGGGTGGAGGCGATCGCCAACGGCGTGCCGGCGTTCAAGCCACCGAAGAGCCGCAACGCCGCCACGACGCTCGCGCTGATGGGCGGCATCGCCGCGACGATGTTCTCCGGCGTCACCGCGGTGGCCCTCTTCGCCGACGTCCGGTACGCCGAGCACCCCTGCGACCTGGTGGGCTTCACCGCCTGCGAGACCGAGCCGCAGCGGACCGTCATCGCCCAGATCGCCGCGGCCGTGTTCGGCGGGCCGACCTCGCCGGGCTTCTTCTACATCCAGGCGGCGACCGCGCTGGTCCTCATCCTGGCCGCCAACACCGCGTTCAACGGCTTCCCGCTGCTGGGCTCGGTGCTCGCCCAGGACCGCTTCCTGCCCCGGCAGCTGCACACCCGCGGCGACAAGCTGGTCTACAGCAACGGCATCCTGCTGCTCGCCGGGTTCGCCGCGCTGCTCATCGCCGCCTTCGGCGCCGACGTCAACCGGCTGATCCAGATGTACATCGTCGGGGTCTTCACCAGCTTCTCGATCGGCCAGTGGGGCATGGTCCGGCACTGGAACCGGGAGCTGCGCTCCGAGACCGACCCGCAGGCCCGCGCCCGCATACGCCGGTCGCAGACGATCAACGCCGTCGGCGGCAGCCTCACCACGGTCGTGCTGCTGATCATCGTCGTCACCAAGTTCACCCGGGGGGCCTGGCTGGTCCTGCTGGTGATGCCGGTGCTGTTCCTGCTGATGAAGGCGATCAACCGGCACTACTCCCACGTAGCCGAGCAGCTGGTGCCCGACACCGACTCGCGGCTGCTGCCCAGCAAGGTGCACGCCGTCGTGCTCGTGTCCAAGGTCCACAAGCCGACGCTGCGGGCGCTGGCCTTCGCCCGCGCCACCCGGCCCGACCACCTCACCGCCTTGACGGTCAACGTCGACGACGCCGAGACCCGGGCGCTGCAACAGCAGTGGGAGCGCTACGACATCCCCGTGCCGCTGACGGTGGTGGAGTCGCCGTACCGGGAGATCACCCGGCCGGTCGTGGACTTCGTCAAGGGCATCCGCCGCGCCAGTCCCCGCGAGCTGGTCGTCGTCTTCGTGCCGCAGTACGTCGTCGGTCACTGGTGGGAGAACGTGCTGCACAACCAGAGCGCGCTGCGGCTGCGCGCCCGGCTGCAGTTCCAGCCCGGCGTCATGATCACCACGGTGCCCTGGCAGCTGGAGAGCTCCGTGGGCCGCGACGACGACGGCCGCGGCGCCGGACCGGCGCCAGGGGATCTGCGGCGCGGGATCACCGATCCGTCCGAGGCGACCCCCTATGGATGACCGACCCCCTCCTCCCCGAGGCGGGCCCCGTCCCCCCCAGCCCCCGGAGGAGGACCCCGCTGCCCCCCGCCGGGGGAGGACCCCACCCTCCCCGCCCCTCGCGAGCTCGGGGCGGGACCCGGGACGGGGCCGCGGCGGCGCCCTGCAGCGGGGCCGGGCGCGGGCGGCACGCCCGGACCGGGGTGGCGGCTGGACCGGCCGGGAGTTCGAGGTCACGGTCGGCCCGGTGGCCCACGGCGGGCACTGCGTCGCCCGGCACGAGGGGCGGGTCGTGTTCGTGCGGCACGCGCTGCCCGGCGAGCGGGTCGTCGTCCGGGTCACCGAGGACCGCCAGCCCGGCTACTGCCGCGCCGACGCCGTCGAGGTGCTCGAGGCCGCCCACGACCGGGTTCCACGGCCCTGCCCGTACAGCGGTCCGGGGCGCTGCGGCGGCTGCGACTGGCAGCACGTCGCGCACGAGGGGCAGCTGCGGCTCAAGGCCGAGGTGGTCCGCGAGCAGCTGACCCGCCTGGCCGGGCTCCCCTCCGACGACCCGGTCGTGCGGGGCCTGACCGTCGAGGCGCTGCCCGGCGGGCCGCTGCGCTGGCGCACCCGCGCGCGCTTCGCCGTCGACCGCGCCGGGGCGCCGGGGCTGCGCCGGCACCGCTCGCACGACCTGGTGCTGCTCGACGACTGCCCGATCACCGTGGAGCCGGCCGCGCACGCCGTCCTGGACCGCCGCTGGCCCGGCGCGGGCGCGGTGGACGTCGCCGTCGACTCCGCCGGCACGGTGACCACCACCCGGCTCGACCGCCGGGGCAGGCCGCAGTCGACGCGGGTGCTGCGCGCCGGCGAGGACGTCCCGGCCGAGCCGGGCGGACGCGCCGAGCGGACCGCCGCCGGGCGCGACTGGGAGGTCGAGGGCACCGGCTTCTGGCAGGTGCACCCCGCCGCGGCGGACGCGTTGACCGGGACCGTCGCCGCGTTCGGCGCCGTCCGGTTGGGGGAGACGGTGCTCGACCTCTACGCCGGGGCCGGGTTGTTCGGTGGCGCGCTCGCCCCAGCCGTCGGTGACCGGGGCCGGGTGGTCTGCGTGGAGGCGGACGAGGCCGCCTGCGCCGCCGCTGAGGCGAACCTCGCCGCGCTGCCGCAGGCGGAGGTCTGGCAGGGCGAGGTGGACGCCGAGGGGCTCACCGAGCTGCTCGCCGAGCTGGACGGCGCGCCGGACGTCGTCGTCCTCGACCCGCCGCGGGCCGGTGCCGGGGCGGCGGTGAGCCGGGTGCTCGCCGCGGCCGGGCCGCGCGCGGTGGTCTACGTGGCCTGCGACCCGGCGTCACTGGCGCGCGACGTCGCCGCCTTCGCCGAGGGCGGCTACCGGATGACCGGGCTGCGCGGCTTCGACGCCTTCCCGATGACCGCGCACGTGGAGTGCGTGGCGCTGATCGAGCGCGCCTGACGGGTCAGTCCCGGTCGCTCTTGCGGCGGTCGCGGTCCTTCTCGTCCTTGCGGTCCGGCGCGGGGGTCGTCGCTGCCTCCGTGGCCTCCGTCGGCGTCGGCTCCGTCGACGGGGTCGGCGGCGCGACCCGCGGGGCGGCGGCCTGCACGGTCGGGGCGGGGGCGGCCGGCTCCGGGGCGGCCTGCTCCGCAACGGTGGGCGCCGGGATGACCGGAGCCGGGGCGGCGGGGACTGGGACGACCGGAGCCGGGGCGGCGGGGACCCGCGGTGCCGGGGCGGAGGACGAGGCACCCGACGGCGACGGGGCGGGCGCCGGCTGCTGCACCGGCTCGGGGGCCGGAGCGGGTGCGGGTCCGTCGGCGGGGGGAACCGGTACCGGCGCCCCGGCGGCGGGTGCGGTTCCCCCCGCGTCCTCCGGGAGGGCCGCGACGGGGGCGGGGGCCGGGGTCCCGCTCTCGGCGGCCCGGAACGCGTCGCCGACCTCGCCGGCGCGCGCGGCGTCCCCGATCTCCCCGGCCCGGACGGCGTTCCCGACGCCACTGCCGGACACGTCGACCGCGCTGTGCACGGCCGTGGTCCCCGGACCGGACACCCCGCCGTCATCGGCCGCGACAGCGCCCAGCCCGGCGGCCATGCCGACGAAGGAGAGCATCCCGAGGGCGGTGGTCGCGGCACGGGGCGGGCGGGAGCCCTCGGTGCGGGTGCGCGACAGGCGGAACATGCGGGTGATCCCCTCGGCGGTGCGGGCGGCAGGTGGCGGCGGCAGGTGTCGGGCGTGGTCGGGCACGGGGCCCGGAGGAGCGGCACCCCCGGTCTGCACACGCAGAGCGTTCGGACAGGCGCGCAAGGTGACGGTAACCCGGACGGCGCCGTGACGGAAGGGTCCTGCCGGGATCCGGTCCCGCCGGTCCGGGGGATCCGGGGTCGACCGACTACGGTGGCTCCCCGTGACCACCTGGGAGTACGCCTCGGTCATCACGGCCAACGACGCGGAGTCGCAACGGGCAGGGGTGAGCGTCAAGCTGCCCGGCGGGCAGTCGGAGCGCCAGGCCGGAGACACCAGCTCGGTGCTCAACCGGCTCGGCAGCGAGGGCTGGGAGCTGGTCAGCTACCACTCCAGCGGCGCGGGCACCTGGGGCTTCGAGCAGTTCTGGCTCAAGCGCCCCACCTCCTGAAGGAGGACCCTCCTGCCCCCCGCCACTCGCGAGCTCCGGCGGGCCCGTGCAGGAGGGCCGCCGTCCTCGTGGCCGCGCACCGGTCGAACGGTTGTTCGACCGGTGCGGCAGACTGGTCCGGTGGACGCGACGCTGCCCCCCGGCTGGCCCGCCGCCGTGCGGCCGCCCGGCGCTCCCGACTGGGAGCACACCGCCGTGGCCTGGCTGTTCGACCTGGTGCCGCCGGACTACCGGGCGCACGAGGTGCTGCGCCGCTACCCGGTGCTGCTGGCCCGCTTCGCCCGCGACCACGTCACGGCCGGGCTGGAAGCGGCCCGCGCGGGCTGGCGCACGGTGCGGGTGGAGCTCGCCGACGACCTGCCGGCCGACGCGATGGAGGCGGCGATCGCCGCGTACGAGCGGGAGGGCGCCCGACTGGCGTCGGCCGCTCGCGCGGTGGACGTGGTCGCCGGTGCGTTGCGCGGGGAGCGCTGGGTACCCCGGCTGTGAGCGGAAGCCCTGGGCTCGCTCGGACGGACGACCCGCCCGCGCGCGTCTACAGTTGATCGGCGGCCGTCGCGACGCCGCACCTGCCGCCGATGGAGAGGACGCACCCCCCTCGTGTCGCTCCTGCGATCGCTCCGCACCCCTGACGACCTGAAGGCGCTCCCGGCCGACCAGCTGCCGGCGCTCGCCGCCGAGATCCGCGACGCCCTGGTCACCAGCGTCGCCAGGACCGGCGGGCACCTCGGGCCCAACCTCGGCGCGGTCGAGCTGACCATGGCCCTGCACCGGGTGTTCGACTCCCCGCGCGAGCCGATCGTCTTCGACACCGGCCACCAGAGCTACGTGCACAAGATGCTCACCGGCCGCGTGGAGGACTTCGCCCGGCTGCGCCAGCGCGGTGGCCTCTCCGGCTACCCGAGCCGCGCCGAGAGCGAGCACGACTGGGTGGAGAACAGCCACGCCTCCACCTCGCTGTCCTACGCCGACGGGCTGGCCAAGGCCTTCGCCGTCCGCGGCGAGCAGCGCCCGGTCGTCGCCGTCATCGGCGACGGCGCCCTCACCGGCGGCATGGCCTGGGAGGCGCTGAACAACATCGCCGGCGCCCAGGACCGCCCGGTGATCATCGTCGTGAACGACAACGGCCGCTCCTACTCGCCGACGATCGGCGGTGTCGCGGACGCGCTGGCCACCCTGCGGCTGCGCCCGGGCTACGAGCAGGCGCTGCTGCAGGTGCGGCAGGCCCTGCACCGCGCCCCGGTGGTCGGCTCGGCGCTCTACGACGCGCTGCACGCCATCAAGAAGGGCCTCAAGGACGTCCTCTCCCCGCAGGGCATGTTCGAGGACCTCGGCCTGAAGTACCTCGGACCGGTCGACGGGCACGACGTCCGGGCGATGGAGTCCGCGCTGCGTCGCGCCCGCTCCTTCGGTGGGCCGGTCATCGTGCACGCGGTCACCACCAAGGGCTTCGGCTACCCGCCGGCGGAGACCGACCAGATCGACGCCTGGCACGCCACCGGCGTCTTCGACCCCGACAGCGGGGCGAGCCCGGCCGTCAAGGGCCGGGACTGGACGACGGCCTTCTCCGACGAGCTGGTGCGCATCGGCGCCGAGCGCTCCGACGTCGTCGCGGTCACCGCGGCGATGCTGCACCCGACCGGCCTGGCCGCCTTCGGCGAGCGCTTCCCGGAACGCACCTACGACGTCGGCATCGCCGAACAGCACGCGCTCACCTCCGCCGCGGGCCTGGCGATGGGCGGGCTGCACCCGGTGGTCGCGGTCTACTCGACCTTCCTCAACCGGGCCTTCGACCAGCTGCTCATGGACGTCGCGCTGCACCGCCAGCCGGTCACCGTCGTCCTGGACCGGGCCGGGGTCACCGGCAGCGACGGCGCCTCGCACAACGGCATGTGGGACATGTCGATCCTCTCCGTCGTCCCCGGGCTGCGGCTGGCCGCGCCGCGGGACGAGGCGACGCTGCGGGAGGCGCTGCGCGAGGCGGTCGAGGTGACCGACGGGCCGAGCGTCGTCCGGTTCCCGAAGGGCACCCCGCCGGTCGACGTCCCGGCGCTCGAGCGGCGCGGCCCGGTCGACGTGCTGCGCCGCGGCGAGCAGCAGGAGGTGCTGCTGGTCGCCGTCGGCTCGATGGTGCCGATGTGCCTGGCCGCCGCCGAGCGCGCCGCCGACCACGGCATCGACGTGACCGTCGTCGACCCGCGCTGGGTCCTGCCGGTCCCGTCCGAGCTGGTCGACCTCGCTGCCGCCCACCGCCTGGTGGTCACCGTCGAGGACGGCGGCCGCGCCGGTGGCGTGGGCACCACGCTGACCCAGGCGCTGCAGGACCGGGGCGCCGACGTCCCGCTGCGGGCGCTGGGCCTGCCGCAGGCCTTCCTCGAGCACGGCAGCGTCGGCCAGGTGCTGGCCGACGCCGGCCTCACCGAGCAGGACGTCGCCCGGCGGATCGCCGAGTGGACGGCGGTGCTCGCCGAGCGTTCCGAGGGCCGCGTCGCCGAGGTGGTCGAGGAGCGGCCGTGATCGCCGAGATCCAGGTCGCGCCCTCGCCGGCCGGGACACCCGAGGACCCGCACGCGTACGTCGAGGCCGCCATCGCGGTGATCCGGGAGTCCGGGCTCCGCTACGAGGTGAGTGCGCTGGGCACGACCCTCGAGGGGGACGACGACGCCGTCTGGACGACGCTGCGGGCGGCGCACGAGGCGGTGCTGGCGGCGGGCGCGACGAGCGGGATCTCGCACGTGAAGGTCGCGTCGGTGGGCCGGACGATGGAGAGCCTCACCCACAAGTTCAGGTGAGCCGAGGCGACGAGAGGGCCCCGCACCAGACCCGGGTGCGGGGCCCTCTCATTGCCCGGAGCCGGTGAGCCGTCGTCCTGGCTCACGTCTGCCGGTCCTGGCTCAGCCCCGGTGGTGAGCCAGGACCGGCGATGACCAGGTCAGCTGATCATCGCCGGCTCCTCAGGCCGCCGCTCCTCCGATGACACAGGACCTCCGCAGAACTCGGTACCGGCACCCCGGCGGATGCGGCACCGGGCAATGTGCCCGCCGGTGACCGGCGTTCCACGCGCGGCACGTCACTCCGCGGAGGCAGCTGCCGGCGGAGCGGCCGCGCCGCGAGCCTGCGAAGGGTGGGGAGGACGGGGTCCTCGTTCAGGCGCGGTTCAGGGCGTCGGTCAGCAGGTCGCGGGTGAGCTCGACCTGCCACTCGCGGGCGCCGCCGGCCCGCAGCGTCGCGACGACCGTCTCGGCGTCCCGCGGCTCGGGCGGCGTCCACATCAGCCGGCGCACCAGGTCGGGGGAGAGCAGGTTCTCGACCGGCAGCGTGTGCGTGCCGGCCAGCTCGGCCAGCCCGGCGCGGGCGGCCTGCAGCCGGGTGGCGGCAGCCGGGTCGCGGTCGGCCCAGCGGCTCACCGGCGGCGGGCCGTCACCCGAGCGGCTGTGCGGGGGCAGCTCGGACTCCGGCAGCTCCCGGCCGCGGGCCAGCGCTCCGAACCAGGTGCCGACCAGCTTGCGGTTGGCCCGGCCGCGGAAGACGGGCAGTTCCAGCAGCGCGGCCTCGGTCCGTGGGTCGGCCTGCACCGCGGAGACCATCGCCGCGTCGGGCAACACCCGCCCCGGGGCGATGTCGCGGCGACGGGCCAGCTCGTCGCGGGCCTGCCACAGCGAGCGCAGCATGCCCAGCTGCCGGCGGTTGCGCAGCCCGTGCACCCCCGACGTCCGCCGCCAGGGGTCGGCCTTGGGGGCGGGCGGCCCGGCGGCGAGGATCGCCTCGAACTCCTGCCGCGCCCACTCGGTCTTGCCCTGCTCCTCCAGGACGGCGGCCAGCGCGTCGCGGAGGTCGACGAGCACCTCGACGTCCAGCGCGGCGTAGACCAGCCACTCCTCGGGCAGCGGGCGGGTGCTCCAGTCGGCGGCCGAGTGCCCCTTCTGCAGCGAGTAGCCCAGCAGCGACTCGACGACGGCGCCCAGCCCCACCCGCGGCATGCCGGCCAGCCGGGCGGCGAGCTCGGTGTCGAACACGCGCGTCGGCACCAGACCGATCTCGGCCAGGCAGGGCAGGTCCTGGTTGGCCGCGTGCAGCACCCACTCGGCGTCGACGATGGCCGACTGCACGACGGAGAGGTCCGGCAGCGGGATCGGGTCGACCAGCCCGGTGCCCGCGCCGGCGCGGCGCAGCTGCACCAGGTAGGCCCGCTGGCCGTAGCGGTAACCGGAGGCGCGCTCGGCGTCGACGGCGACCGGACCGCTGCCGGCGGCCAGCGCCTCGGCGTAGTCGACGAGCGCGGTGGAGGTCTCGATGACCGGGGGCAGCCCGTCGCGCGGGGCGAGCAGCGGGACCGCCGGGGGCGCGGTCGGCTCGTCGTCCGGCGCGGGGAGGGGCTGGGCAGGGAGGGGCTCGGTGCTCAGGGCAGGTCCACCTTCTCGCCCGTCTCGACAGCGTGGTCAGCGCGCGGTTCCGCGGCGGGGCCGCAGCAGGCCCCGGAGGGGGCGCCGGCGCGGGGGTGTCGCACCCCCGGGACACCGATGTTAGAGAGTGCCGTCCGCCTGCGGGCCGGAGGGACCCAGCAGCCGGACCCCGGGCGGTGGCAGCCCGGCCGCGCTGCCCAGCACGTCCAGCCACGCGGTGAGGTGCCGGTCGAGGTGGCTGTCCTCCGCCGTCCAGGAGGCACGGATCTCGACGTCTACCGAGTGCTCGGGGCCCGCGAGCTCGCCGAACCGGGTCGAGGCGGTGCGGGTGACGGTGCCCCCGAGGGCGTGCGACGCGGCGCCGCACTCCTCGAGGGCGTCGGTCAGCCAGCTCCAGGCGACCTCGGAGAACATCGCGTCGTCGACCATGTGCTCGTCGGTGGTGGCCGACAGGTAGCCCACGCAGCGGGTGGTGCCGGCCCAGGCCTCGTGGCCGGCGGGGTCGTGCAGCACGATGAACCGCCCGCTGGCGACCTCGACGTCCTCGTCGCCGTCCGGCTCGGTGACCAGCGCGCCGATGGCGTACGCATGGGGCGCCAGCCGCTGCGGGGCGGGGATGGCCTCGAGCACGATCTCGGGGCGGGCGGTCACCCCGGCGAGCGCCTCCAGGGCAGCGCGGAACTCCTCCGGCGGCTCGCCGCCGGGTCGGTCCGGGCCGTGGCCGGTCCCGGCCAGGCTGGAAGGCTCCACGTTCGCAGGGTAGGTCGCCGGACCGCCCTGTGCCGCCGACGCGCCGCGCGGGTTGTGGGAGGCCGTGCCGTTTCCAGGAGGGGATGCCGTTTCTGGGAGGATGGGACGTCGTGACCGCTGTTGCCGACGCCGCGCCGACCCCTGCGTCCTCTCCCGCCGACTCGGACCTGGTCCGGGCCGCCCGCGGCCTGCCGGTGCGGCGCACCCCGGTGTGGTTCATGCGCCAGGCCGGCCGCTCGCTGCCGGAGTACCGGGCGCTGCGGGCCGGCACCCGGATGCTCGAGGCCTGCCAGGACCCCGACCTGGTCACCGAGATCACCCTGCAGCCGGTGCGCCGGCACGGGGTGGACGCCGCGATCCTCTTCTCCGACATCGTGCTGCCCCTGGTGGTGGCCGGCGTCGACATCGACATCAAGCCCGGTGTCGGCCCGGTCATCGCCTCGCCGGTGCGCAGCGTCGCTGACGTCGACGCGCTCCCGCCGCTGGAGCCCGACCGGCTGGCCTTCCTGGCCACCGCCGTCCGCCGGCTGGTCGCCGAGCTGGGCGCGACGCCGCTGATCGGCTTCGCCGGTGCGCCGTTCACCCTCGCCACCTATCTGATCGAGGGCGGGCCCTCCAAGGAGCACGCCCGCACCAAGGCCTTCATGTACGCCGAGCCCGAGGCGTGGGGCCGGCTGCTGGACCGGCTCGCGGTCTCCGCGGCGACCTTCCTCAACACCCAGGTGGACGCCGGCGCCTCGGCGGTGCAGCTCTTCGACTCCTGGGCCGGCGTCCTCTCCGCGGCCGACTACGCCGAGCGGGTGCTGCCGCACTCCCGGGCGGTGTTCGACGCGCTGGGTGATCGCGACGTGCCGCGGATCCACTTCGGCGTCGGCACCGGTGAGCTGCTCGCGCTGATCGGGGACGCCGGGGCCGACGTCGTCGGCGTCGACTGGCGGGTGCCGCTGGACGAGGCCGCCCGCCGGGTGGGTCCGCAGCGCTCGCTGCAGGGCAACCTCGACCCGGCCGTGCTGCTCGCCGACCGGGCCACCGTCGACCGGGAGGTCCGCCGGGTCGTGCAGCAGGGCCGGGCCGCGCGCGGGCACGTGTTCAACCTCGGCCACGGCGTGCTGCCCGAGACCGACCCGGGCGTGCTGACCTCCGTCGTCGACCTGGTCCACGAGCTGACGACGCGATGACCGCACGCCGCCTGGTCGTCGTCGGCGCCGGGATCACCGGTCTGGCCGCCGCGTTCGAGTGGCACCGGCGGCGCCCGGACGACGAGGTCGTCGTCCTCGAGGCCGGCGACCGCATCGGCGGCAAGCTCGACCGGGTCGAGCTCGCGGGGCACTGGTACGACACCGGACCCGAGGCGATGCTCGCGCGGGTCCCCGAGGCGGTGCAGCTGGTCGAGCGGCTCGGTCTGGCCGACCGTCTGGTCGCGCCGGCCACCACGCAGGCGTCGGTGGTGCTGCCCGACGGCCGGTTCCCGCTCCCGGCCGGCACCGTGCTCGGCGTCCCGGCGTCGGCCGAGGGGCTCGCCGGCGTCCTCACGCCCGACGGCGTGGCCCGGGTGGCCGCCGAGGCCGACCTGCCGCCGCTGACGCCGGACGGCGACCTCTCCCGCAACGACGTCGCGGTCGGCGCCCTGCTGCGCGCACGGCTCGGCGACGAGGTCGTCGACCGGCTGGTCGAGCCGCTGCTCGGCGGCGTCTACGCAGGCCGGGCCGACGAACTGTCGCTGGTCGCGACCATGCCGCAGCTGGCCGCGCACCTGCCCGCCGCCGGCTCCGTGCTGGGTGCGGCGGCCGCCGCCCGCGACGCCGGTGCGCGCAGCCGCTTCGACGCAGGCAGCCCGGTGTTCGTGACCGTCGCCGACGGCATCGGCTCGCTGCCCGCCGCGCTGGTCGCGGCCTCCGGCGCCGACGTCCGGCTGCGCACCCCGGCGCACGGCCTGGTGCGGACGGCGTCGGGCTTCGAGCTGTCGATCGGCCGGGCCAACGCACCCGAGCGGCTGACCGCGGACGCCGTCCTGGTGACCGCACCCGCCCCCAAGGCCGCCCGGTTGCTCGCCGGCGTCGCGCCCGGCGCGGCCGAGCCCCTGCAGGGCATCCCGTACGCGTCGATGGCCGTCGTGGCCATGGCGTTCCCCGCGCAGGAGGTGGCCGCCGGGTCCGGGCTGCTGGTGCCCCCGGTGACCGGCCGGCTGGTGAAGGGCGTGACCGTCTCCTCGCACAAGTGGCCGCACCTCGCCGGGGAGCACCTGCTGGTGCGCTCGTCGGTGGGCCGGTTCCGCGACGAGCGCGAGCTCCAGCGGGACGACGACGACCTCGCCGCCGCCGTGGTCGCCGACGTCGCGGACCTGCTGCAGCTGTCCCGCCCCGAGCCGGTCGCCACCCGCGTCGTCCGCTGGGGCGGCGGGCTGCCGCAGTACCTGGTCGGTCACCAGGAGCGGGTGGACGCCGTCCGTGCGGCCGTCAGCGCGGTGCCGGGGCTGGCGGTCGCGGGCGCGGCGTTCCGCGGCGTGGGCGTGCCGGCGTGCATCCGCGACGCCCACCACGCGGTCGACGCGCTGCTCTAGAGCCGTGGCGGACGCCACCACGGCCCGGGGCATGGGGCCGGGGCCGGGACCGTTGAGTCCCCAGTGAGCTCCGTGCACCACCCCGTCCGACCCGTCCACCGACCCGCCCGCTGCCTGCGCCACCACGTCTGGATGGCCGCCTGCAGCGACTGCCGCGACGCGCACGCCGTGCCCGTCCGGGAGCAGCGGGAGACCGGCTCGGCCTCCCGCTGACGACGTCCCGCCGCCGCCCGCCCGCCATCGGGTGGGCGGCGGCGGCCCGGCACCGGGAGGGATGATGGGGACATGAGCGAGCAGACCGACCAGCGCAGCATCGGCAAGCGGGCGAACGAGTTGAACGACACCATCCGCTACACGATGTGGTCGGTGTTCCGGCTGGCCCGCCCGCTGGGGGAGGAGCAGCGCACGGCTCTCGCCGACGAGGTGCAGGGGCTGCTCGACGAGCTCGCCGGCAAGGACGTCGTCGTCCGCGGGACCTACGACGTCAGCGGACTGCGGGCCGACGCCGACCTCATGGTCTGGTGGCACTCCTCGACGCCCGAGGCGCTGCAGGAGGCCTACACCCGGCTGCGGCGCACCGCGCTGGGGCGGCACCTCGAGCCCGTGTGGTCGCAGATGGCGCTGCACCGGCCCGCCGAGTTCAACCGCAGCCACATCCCGGCCTTCCTCGCCGACGAGGAGCCGCGCCGCTACGTGTGCGTCTACCCGTTCGTGCGGTCCTACGAGTGGTACCTGCTGCCCGACGAGGAGCGCCGCGCGATGCTCGCCGAGCACGGCCGGATGGCGCGCGGGTACGCCGACGTCCGCGCCAACACCGTCGCCTCGTTCGCCCTCGGCGACTACGAGTGGATGCTGGCCTTCGAGGCCGACGAGCTGCACCGCATCGTCGACCTCATGCGCGACCTGCGGGCCTCGACCGCCCGCCGGCACGTCCGCGAGGAGGTGCCGTTCTACACCGGCGTGCGCAAGCCCGTCGCCGAGCTGGTCGCCGACCTGCCGTGACGCCTCGTCCGTCCCTCGCCCGCCCGGGTGGCGGACGACGGCTGCGGACGGTCCGGCGCACCTGCACGCTCGACGCGCCGGCGGCGGTCGTCTGGCGAGCCTTGCGGTCCCCGGCGGCCCTGGTGCACGTCGCTGCCCCGGTGCTCCGGATGCCGGCGCTCGACGACCGGCGGCGGGCCTGGCAGCCGGGTGAGTCCGTGACCACCCGGCTGCTGCTCTTCGGCGTGCTGCCCGTCCCGCGGCACACCGTGCGGATCGACGTCCTCGACGACGCGGCGATGACCGTTCGCACGGAGGAGCACGGCGGGCCGGTGTCGGTGTGGCGTCACCACCTCACCGTCGAGGCGGCCGGGCCCACCAGCTGCCGCTACACCGACGAGGTCGAGATCGGCGCCGGACGGCTGACCGCTCTCGTGGGTGTCCTGGCCAGCGGGTTCTTCCGCTGGCGGCAGCACCGCTGGCGGCGACTGGCCCCGGTGCTGGCCGCTGCGTCGACGACGAGCGCCTGAGGGCGGTCACCGCGGTAGGGGTGACCGCCCCGGGCGCAGGTCCGGGGCTCAGCCCTGCGCGGGCTCCAGTCGGATCGAGACGCTGTTGATGCAGTAGCGGTCGCCGGTCGGGGTCTGCGGGGCGTCGTCGAAGAGGTGACCGAGGTGGCTGTGGCAGGTGCCGCAGAGGACCTCGGTGCGCACCATCCCGTAGCTGCGGTCCTCGCGGAGCACCACGTTGTCGGCGGACGACGGCTCGTAGAACGACGGCCAGCCGCAGTGCGAGTCGAACTTCGTCTCCGACCGGAACAGCTCGGCCCCGCAGGCCCGGCAGCTGTAGACGCCCTGCGCCTTGGTGTCGACGTACTCCCCGGTCCACGGCCGCTCGGTGCCGGCCTGGCGGAGGACGGCGTACTCCTCCGGCGACAGCTGCGCCCGCCACTCCTCGTCGCTCTTGGTGACCTTCGGCTGGTTCTGCGCGGACGTCGTCATGTGCTCAACGGTACGAGCCCTCGGCCACTGCTGATCAGCCCCCGGCCCGGCATCGCGCGCCCGCACGATCGCCTGCGCCCGGTCGGTGACCTGCAGATTCGTCAGCACATCTGGGGAGGTTGTCGCGCACCGTCTTCGGCGACAGGTGGAGCGCGGCGGCGACCAGGTCGAGCACCTCCCGATCGCGGGCGGTCAGCTGCGGGAACGCCGTGCCGGGGCCGCTCGGCCCCACGCCTCGCGAGGTCGGTGCAGGCCCCTGATGGGTGGCCGCACGCCCCCGCCACGGAAGGACCCTGCAGGGGAGCCGCGCCCCGCCACCGCCTGACCCGGGTGGCGCGGCGCCGTCGTGCGCGGCGGAGACTGGACGGGTGAGCTCGCTGGACACCCCGCTGCCCGACGTCTGGTTCACCCGCGACCTGCCGGTGCTGCGCGCGATCGCCCGGCTCGTCGACGGGCCGGACCACGGCGGCAACCCCTACCTGGGCCAGGTGGTGCCGGCCAGCGGCCTGCCCAAGCCCGAGGTGACGGCGGCGGCGCGGGCGCTCGTGTCGGCGGGCTACGTCGAGGCGCTGACCAACTACGCGGGTGAGATCGTGCGCTTCACCGGGATCTCGACCGAGGCCCGGCGGCTGGCCGGGCTCTGGCCGACCCCGCAGGGGGAGTGGGAGCGGCTGGTCGAGCAGCTCACCGCCCGGGCCGAGAACGCGCCGACCGACGTGGAGCGGGCCCGGTGGCAGGCGTTCGCCGACGCCGCGGTAGCGGTCGGGGCGGACGCCGGCGCCCTGCTGATGTCGGCGCTGATCGGGGGGTACGTGCCGCGAGCCCGCTGACCCCCCTCGAACGACGGCGCCCCCGCCCGGCTGAGCCGGACGGGGGCGCCGTGCTGATCAGGCGATCAGAGCGGGTTGACGTTCGCCGCCTGAGGGCCCTTCTGGCCCTGCTCGATGTCGAACGAGATCCGCTGGCCTTCGTCGAGCGAGCGGTACCCGCTGGTCTGGATGGCCGAGTAGTGGACGAACACGTCCGGTCCGCCACCGTCAGGGGTGGCGAAGCCGAACCCCTTCTCTGCGTTGAACCACTTGACAGTTCCTTCGGGCATTGCTCGCTCCTAGCTGAGGTGGTGCATCGGGGTCCTGCCAGTGCGCAGGGCCTTCCCGACGGCGACGACCCTAGCGGTCGAACGGGTCCCGCGGGGAAGGGGGCGAGCGCGCCGGATCTTGCGGAAATCGTGCGGCTCCCTCGTCGGGGCCCTGCGGAGCGGCCCGGATCGTCGTCGCTGCCGGGACGGACCCGGTCTCCGAACGGAACGGACTCCGCCATGACCGTCACGCCCTCCACCGACCCGATCGTCCTGCTCGACCTCGAGGACCTCGCCGAGGCCGATCTCGACGCCGACCTCACCGAGCGGCTGGAGGCGGACGGCCGGGTGTTCCTGCGCCCGGACGCTGCCGGCGCCCCGACCCACGAGGTCCGGCGGCTGGTCTCGGGCGCCGGTCGGCAGCCCGGCCTGGCCGACGCCGTGTCGCTGGCCTGGGCCATCCGCCGTGGCGGTGCCGCCGCGGCCGCCGTGCACGACCTGGGCCTCAAGGCCGCGATGCTGGCGGGCTGACCCAGCCGCTGCGCCCCCGTGGCGTTCTTCGTGCTCGGGGAGGGCTGCGGGGCGCCGGGGCACGCGGACGGCTCCGGGAGGGAGTCGTCAGAGCAGGCGGCCGGGGTCCTCCGGGAACGGTCGGCCGCGCGCCGGGACGGCGCCGCGCGCCGGGACGGCGTAGTCGCCGCCGGGTGCGGGTTCCCGGGGCCGACCGGCCGGCAGCGCCAGCGGCTCCGGTCGCCAGGAGGACACGGTGATCGTCCCGGCCTCGTCCCAGGACTCCGCCGCGAGGCGCGCGCGTTCCTCGCGCCGCGCCACCACCGAGCGGTGCCAGTGGCGACCGCCGACGTCCGTGCCGACGAGCACGGCGATGCCGACGGCCACGGTCAGGCAGGCGTTGGCCACCGCGGTGGCGACGTCGAGCGCGGTCAGCTGCGGCCAGCCGATCGCCTCGATCTGGGCGCCGACGATCTCGACGACGACGTAGAGCACGCCGTAGGCCAGGAACGAGACCCGCACCGTGCACCTCCTCCGTCGTGGACCGATGTCCCCTCAACGGCAGGTCGGACGCCGGGGCGTCGTGCGCGCGGGCGGCCGTCACCCGTGCGGGTGACGGGTCAGGGACGCAGGACCTCGTTCCACGGCCGCACGGCCCAGCCGGCGACCACACCGTTCACGACGAACGGGTCGCCGGCGATGAACTCCTCGGCGGCCTCCCGGGTGGTGAAGATCCCCATCGCCTCGCCGTTCATCGGTTCGTCGAGGGTGCCGACCATCAGGAGCTCCCCTCGCCGTGCGAACTCGTCGACCCGCGCCGAGTGGGCGGCGTAGTTCTGCTGGGCGAGCGGCAGGAAGTCCTCGACCGCGCGATAGGTCATCACGTACTTCATGGCGGCGCATCCTGGCCCGACCCGGCGTGCGAGCGGGGCACTCCGTGCGTCACCGGTACCCGCGCGCGTCACGCGGACGGGTGGCAGCGCCGCTGCCTCGCTGCTGTCCCGACGACGGCGGGTCATGGTCGTCGGGTGACCGCGCCCTTGATCGCCGTCCTGGTGATCGCCGTGGGCCTGCCCCTGCTGGCGTGGTGCGTGGCCCGCCGGCCGTACTGGTCGCGGCTGCGCCCCGGCGCCGAGCCGGACCCGTGGCGGGACCTGGTCCGGCGGCACGGACTGTCACCAGGGGAGGCGGCGCGGATCGCGGCCGACGTCCCGCGCGGGGTCCGCCTGCCGGATCCACGGCTGCGCCGGGCGGCCGCCGAGTGGGCCCGGGACCTCCTGGCGCAGGAGCAGGTGCGGCTGCCGCGGAACCCCCGGACCCGCGGGGTGGTGGTCGTGCTCGTCGTCGTCTGGGTGGCCGCCGCACTCGGTCTGCTCGTTCCCCGGCTCACCTCGGGCGAGGGGGTCGGCATCCCCTGGGGCGCCGTCGCCGTCTGGGGGGTCATCGGCGTCTGGCACGTGCGCCGCCGCCGCGCGCTGCGGAGGGCCGTCGACGTGAACGACGAGCCCGCCGCCGCCGACGGGAACTGAGCCGGGGCTCAGCCGGTCGCAGACCTCGGCGCTCGGCCGGGCTGCACCCGCATCGGCTCGCGGAGCACCTCGGGGAGCACGCCCCCGGGCGCGGTCCGCGGCGCTACGACCGCAGGCGGCGGCTGAGCGTGGGCCGGTGGGTCGGTGCGCCGGTCGGGCAGGAGCCGGACGTGCACGGTGAGCAGGTCGCCGCCGAGGACGCGTACCACGATCGCGTTGAGCATCCGCAGTGGGTGCCAACGGATGATGCTCCGCTGCCGAGCCAGGGCGTCGTCATCAGGCAGGACCGTGGCGAGGCCGGCCACCCAGCGGTGGCGCAGGCCGACGCGGAGCCGCACGCGCACCCGCGGGTCGGCCTGGATGTTGCGCACGTAGTTCGCGTACGTCCCGTGCTCGGCGATGATCCACAGCGAGTCGCCGCTGCGTCCGTTGCCGACGGGGGTCCGTCGTGGCCGCCCGGACACCCGACCGCGGGTCTCGAGGAGCACGAGTCCGAGCGGGTTGAGCCCCAGCCGCAGCAGCAGTCGCACGAGCGGGTTGATCGTCCACCGCTGCAGGGTGCGCACGAGGACCACCTTGGCGCGTCGACTCCTGGCGGTCAGCGCCACCAGGACCAGGCAGACGGCGCTCTGCGCGATCGGCGCGACGATCCCCGGCCAGGCGTGCGGGTCGACGGCGTACAGCCCCCAGGCGATCGCGAGCCATCCGAGGACGCCGACGGTCATCCCCCGCGGCAGTCCCATACGAGCGTGGTGCACCATACGGTCGTATGGTGCACGGCCGGGGCTCCGCCGTCAACCCCGTCACGAAGCGGCCGGCGCCTCGTCGACCCGCGGCCCGACGACTGCGGATCGGGCCCGGCGTCGTCTCGGTGTGCGTGCCGGAGCGGGGTCGCCGTACGTCCAGGAGCGATCCCGGCTTCCGTCGTCAGTCGGCAGACCCGGGCACCGTCCGGACCTAGCGTCGCTGAGCGGCGGCGGCGGCGACCGGCCAGGCCGTCGAGTCGATCAGCGAGAGGACGCACCGGGATGTCGCGCACGGGACTCACCACCGTGGCACTCGTCGCCGTCGTGTGGGCCGCGATGCTGTCCTTCGGCGGTGTCGCCGCCGAGACCGTGATGCTCTATCCGAACGTCTTCGGCGATCCACCGGCGTCGCTGGAACGGGCCCGTGAGTTCCTCGTCGCGGGAGGCCCGAGCGACTACTTCCCGCCGCTGGGTGCCGCAGTGGTGGTCAGCGGTCTGGCCGCGACGGTCCTGACGTGGCGGGAGCCGCGGGTGCGGTGGTGGGTCGTCGGCGCGGCCGCGGTGTTCATCGCGTGCGACTTCGTGTTCTCGGTCCTGTTCTTCTGGCCGCGCAACGAGGTCATGTTCGTCGACCCGGTCGGCACCCACCCGCCGGAGCGGCTGCGTCAGGTCGCAGAGGAGTTCGTCCTCGGCCACTGGGTGCGCCTGGCCGGCGGCGCGGTGACCTCCGCTCTGACCTTCACCGCGCTGCTGCGCTGGGTCCGCGCCACCGCCTCCACCCCGGCCCCGGCCCAGCCGGTCGAGGTGGGCCGATGAGCACCGCCCGCCGGGTGCTGGGGTTCTCCTGGCCGGTCCTCATCGCGCTCGCCGCGCTGGCCGCCCCGCGGGTCGTGCTGCACGACCTGGGCATCCTCGAGGAGGGCAGCGCCGTCAACGGGTTGTTCGTCTTCGCCCCGCCGGCCTGCTGGATCGCCACCGTGCTGTGGAAGCGCCCGCCACGCCCGTTCGCCACCGTGGTCGTCATCGGCACGCTCTACGGGGTCCTCCCGGCGATCGGCCACCAGGTGCTGTGGGACGCCACCTCCGGCGCGGGCACCGCGTCCCTGGGCGGCGACCTCGGCGGGATCGACCCCGCTGTCCAGGAGGGCCTCCTCCGCGTCGCCGTGATCGTGTCCAGCCTGGTCACCGGCGTCCTCGTCGGGGGCGTCACCGCTGCGGTGGCCCTGCTGCTCCACCGCATCGGGACCGCCGTCCGGGCTCGGCACGGCACCGGCCCGACGACGTCCGCGGGCGGAGGAGGCCAGCGAGCGTGAACGCCTCCGACGAGGTCGACGGGCTCGACCCGACCCGAGCACTGCGGGCGCGCGCCCTGCGCGCGGTCGCCGCCCACACCCCCGCGCCGCCGGACGAAGCCCGTCGTGGCGATCCACCGGCAGCGAGGATCCGCGGCATGACCGCGACCCCGTCCGAGCGCGACCCGCGGGTGCTCCACCTGCCGACCGGTGAGACCATCACGATCGTCGCCTCCGGCCAGGACGACGGCGGCGCCGGGTTCGAGATCGACGCGCTCCTGCCGCCGGGTCCGGCCGGCCCGCCACGGCACCGTCACCGCACGGAGACCGAGACCTTCACCGTGCAGGAAGGGCGTCTGCAGGTGGTCCTCGGCCGGGACACCCGGGTCCTCTCCGCGGGGGACACCGTGACGGTTCCTCCGACGGTGGTCCACGGTTCTCCAACCCCTTCGACGAGCCGGCGCGGATCCGCGTGCGGGAGACCCCCGCGAGGCCCCTCGAGGAACAGTTCCGCGCGCTCGCCGGCAGCGGCCGGATCCCGCCGATCGGGTGGCTCGCCACGATCGACGTGCGCCACGGCCTGTCCTTCGCCGTCCACGGCGTGCCGGACCCGGTGCAGGAGCCGATGTGGCGACTGCTGGCGTGGACCCACAGCCACGTACGCCTCCGGCGACCGACGCCCGCTCGACGGTGATCCGGAGCGAGGACGGGTGGTCGGGGATCGCCGCGGATCGAGGGTGGACGTCTCCCCGGCGCGATCTCTCCGTCGACGCGCGAGGACGTCCGCGCGCCCGTCGGGCTTCCTACCCTGACGCCGTGTCCGACAGCAGGGACGTGTCCGACAGCAGGGACGTGTCCGACAGCAGCGGCGTCCGCGAGGTGGACCGACGCCTGACCGACCCGCTGCTCGCGGTGACGCAGGCGCTCACCGTGGCGTTGGTCATCGCCGCCGATCTGGAGGGGACCGGCCGGGCCACCCCCGGTGCCTACCTGTTCGCCGCCGGCTTCGGCGCCCTGGTGCTGGCGGGCCGGCGTGCCCCCCGGCTCGTCCTGGCGCTGACGGTCCTCTGCGTCTTCGCCTACTACGCCCTCGGCTTCCCTCCGATCGGCATCGCCCTGCCCGCCGTCGCGGCGCTCTACTGCGCGGCCGACGTCGGTGCCCTGCGCTGGGCGGTCGGAGCGGGGGCGGTCCTGGTCTCCGTGGCCGCCTGGGCCCGGGTCGCCGAGGGGCTGCCCACCACCTACCTGCTCAGCTACGAGTTGCTCACCAACGTGGCGCTCGTCGCCGCGGCGATCGCCCTCGGCGTGAGCGTCCGTGCCCGCCGGGAGGCACGATCCCACCAGCAGCGGCTGCGGGCGCTGGCGGCCGCTGAACTGGCCCGCGAGGCCGAGGGCCGGCTGCAGGCGGAGCGAGTGCACATCGCCCAGGACCTGCACGACTCCGTCGGCCATGCCATGTCGGTGATCGCTCTCCACGGCAACGTCGCTGCCGAGGCCATCGGCCGTGACGACGAGGTGGCCCGGCGGGCGGTCGAGCAGATCGGGATGGCGACCTCGGCCCAGCTGCGGGAGTTGCGGGCCACCGTGAAGCTCCTCCGTTCGCCGATGGGCGACGTCGAGCGGGGCGCGGTGGGCCTCTCCGGGCTCGGGCGTCTGGCCGACGCCGCCCGGGAGGCCGGTGTCCTGGTGGATCTCGACGTTCCCGTCGGTGACGGCTGCCTCGACGGCGCCATCGAGGCGGCCGCCTACCGGATCGTGCAGGAGTCGCTCACCAACGTCATCCGGCACTCCGGGGCCACCCGCGCGACGGTCACCGTCGGCGTCCGAGGGGACCGGCTGGAGCTGGTCATCGCCGACGACGGTCCGGGAGGGCGCCCGGTCGGGCCGCCGTCGGCCGGGAGTGGTCACGGACTGGTCGGCATGCGGGAGCGGGCCGCCGTGCTCGGCGGGCAGCTCAGTGCCGGGCGCGGCAAGGCCGGCGGCTTCCTCGTGCACGCGGTGCTGCCGGTGAGGCTGGACCCGTGATCCGGATCGTGCTGGTCGACGACCAGGAGCTCGTGCGCACAGGGCTGCGGACGCTCGCCGAGCGCGACGGCGACATCAGCGTCGTCGGCGAGGCCGGCACCGGTCGGTCGGGCCTGGCACGCATCCGCGAGCTGCACCCCGATGTCGTCCTCATGGACGTCCGGATGCCGGAGATGGACGGCCTCCAGGCGACGCGGGAGGTCGTCTCCGACCCGCAGTTGAGGGACGTCCGGGTGCTGGTGCTCACCACCTTCGACGAGGACGAGCACGTGTTCGAGGCCATCCGCGCCGGCGCGGCCGGTTACCTGCTCAAGGACGTCTCACCGACGGACCTGCGCCAGGGGATCCGCGTGGTCGCCGCGGGCGAGTCGCTGCTGTCACCAGCGGTCACCCGGACGGTGCTGCGGTCACTGGCCGACCGGCTGCAGGCCGAGGTGGACGACGCGCCGCTGCAGGCACTCACCGCACGGGAGAGGGAGGTCCTCGCGCTCGTGGGGCGGGGCCTGTCCAACGAGGAGATCGGCCGAGAGCTGTTCCTCTCCCCGGCGACGGCACGCACCTACGTCTCCCGGCTGCTGACGAAACTCGACGCCCGGGACCGGGCCCGACTGGTCGTGCTCGCCTACGAGACCGGGCTCGTCGTCCCTGGGACGTGAGCGGGAACCGACGGGCCGCACCGTCCGGTGGTGCACCGCAGTGGCCGCCGGGCTTCCGCGACGGGGCCTCCGGGGCTGCGCCCGGATGTTCCCGCTGGCCGCCCGCCTCGAACGGGCGGCTGTCCGTGTCGGACGCGCTCGAGGGATGCCTTCTGCACTGGCACCGGGCCACTGAGCTCGCGCAGCTGCGGGGTTCCTGGTGGAGGCGTCGGATCGCGCGAGGAAGGCGATCGGCTGGGCGTCGTCCGCCTGCTTCCGGCTCGATCCGACGTCGCGGGTGGTCCGGGCTGGTCGCCGTCCGCCAAGCCGCGACCGGCGAGGAGCTCAGTCGGTCGTCATGGCCCGGCGCCGGACGCGCTCGTCGTAGCGGTCCCGCTGCCAGGGCCCCGGCCAGCGCGGCGAGGACGACGGCGCGCGGCCGGGCGTGGCAGGCCAGGGACCAGCCTCCGGCGATCCCGGCCGACGCGGCCAGCCCGACAGGGAACGGGACGGTCGTGGGCGAGGCGTCGACGACGTCCAACGGGATCCCGGCCCGCAGGGCGACGTCCAGCACGCCGGCGATGCCCACGACGATGCCGGCGGTCAGCGTCACCACCTCGAAGGCCCGGGCTGCGGCGGTCACCGGGAAGCCGCTGATCGCATCCTGCGCGGCGCCGACCAGGGACAGCCCGGCGAGGAGCACGACGATGCCGGCCGCGACGACCAGTGAGCTCCGCACCTCGACGTCCCAGGCGAGCAGCAGGACGGCGACGCCGGTGGCGAGCGCGGCCCCGGCCGCCTGCTGGAAGAACAACGGCAGGCTGCGCCGGTTGAGCAGGCGCAGCACCTGGGCGATCAGGGCGGTGGTCAGCGCGGCGATGAGGGCCTCCAGCCACCCGCCGCCGAGGAGGAACCCGACGGAACCGGCGACGCCGGCCCATCCCAGCGCGTTCACGGTGCGGCGGTAGGTGGCGGGTGCCGACACGACGGCGTCCAGCCGGCGGTGTGCCTCCTCGACGTCCAGGCCGCCCCCGCCGACCGCACCGGCCAGGTCGCTGATCCCCTGCAGGCGGGTGTAGTCCATCTGGCTCGTGCGCACGGTCCGCATCGCGGTGAGCGGCACGGCGCCCTCCCGGTCGTAGCTCACCGTGATCGACGTGAAGGTCACGTCGACCTGGCAGTTCACCAAGCCGTAGCCGGCGGCCACCCGCAGCACCGTCGCGGTCACGTCGGCCCCGGAGGCCCCGAGTGCCAGCATCGACGCTCCGATGCGCAGGGCCAGGCCTAGCGCGGCGTGCGCGGTGAGGTCGTCCATCCCGCCGCGCTGCGCCCGGATGCCGATCGGCGCGGTCGGGGGCGAGTTCCCCGCGATGGCCCGCCAGGCCCGCTCGGGGACACGCGCGAACGGCCGGTGACTCTGGAGCCAGGTGGGCACGTCCTCAGGCCATGTCTTCGTGCCGTGTCTCCGTACCGTGCTGCCCGGTCGTCAACCGGCCGGTCACCCCATGACGTCCACGACACTGGGATCGCCGGGCACGGGAGCCGGGAGCCCACGCCCGGCTGGTGGCGCACCTCGGGCGTTGACGTCCGACCGGGTCGATCAGCGGCCGGCCGGCACCGCTGCGGCGGCCTCGGGGTCCACGGTGAGGTCGGTGGCGGAGGTCTCCCGGAGGGCGAGGATGCAGCCGACGCTGAGCAGGCAGAACGCGGCGATGATGGTGGAGACCACGACCGTGCCGCCGCTTGCGGCGAGGACGGAGGCGAAGGCGACGGGCGCGATGCCTGCGCCGAGGCCGGAGATCTGATAGCCGAGCGAAGCTCCGGTGTAGCGGGAGCGGGTGGAGAACAGCTCGGTGTAGAGCGCGGCCAGCGGCCCGTACATCGCGGCGTGCACCACGCCCTGACCGACCACCACGACGAGGGTGAGCAACAGCGTGGACCTGCTGTCGATCATGGGGAACATCAGGAAGGCCCAGACCGCCATCGCCACGGCGCCGGCCACCACCACCGGACGCCGCCCGAGCCGGTCCGACAGCGCGGAGAACCCGATGATCCCGATCGCCGCGACGACCGACGACAGGGTGAGCGCGTTGAGCACCGTCGATCGGAGGAATCCGACCTGCACCGCGTAGGAGATCACCAACGTGGTCAGCGTGGCCTGCGCGACGAACGCCCCGAAGCCGACCCCGACCGACAGGGCGAGGTTGCGCGGGTGGTGGCGCAGGACCTCGAACAGGGGCGGTCGCGCGGGCTGCTCCGCGGCCGCCTCGGCGAACACGGGTGTCTCGGCGACCTTCGCGCGCACGAACAGGCCGACGGCCAGCAGCAGGATGCTGATCAGGAACGGGATCCGCCAGCCCCAGGCGAGGAACGCCTGCTCCCCGGTCAGGCTTGCGGACGCGGCCAGCACCAGGGTCGAGAGCACCACGCCGCTGGGCGCACCCGCGTTGGTGAAGCTCGCCCACAGCCCGCGCCGGGATGCGGCGTGCTCTGCGGACATCAGCACCGCGCCACCCCACTCCCCGCCGACCGCGAAGCCCTGTACGACGCGCAGGAACACCAGCAGGATCGGGGCCCACACCCCGATCTGGGCGTAGGTGGGCAGCAGGCCGATGAGCGTGCTGCCGACGCCCATCATGACCATGCTGATGATGAGCATCTTCTTGCGCCCGATCCGGTCGCCGAAGTGTCCGAACACGATGCCGCCCAGCGGGCGGGCGATGTAGCCGGTGGCGAGCGTCCCGAAGCTGGCGACGGTGCCGACGAGCGGGTCCAGGTCGGAGAAGAAGACCTGACCGAACACCACGGCGGAGGCAGTCGCGTACAGGAGGAAGTCGTAGTACTCGATCACGCTGCCGAGGTAGCTCGACAGCACGGCGCGGCGCAGTTGACTGCGCGAGAAGTGCGGGTGCGTCATCGCGGTTGCCCTGTCTGCTGGAGGTCGGCGGGCCGAGCGGCCGGGGTGGCGCCCGGCCGAGCGGCGGTGGCCAGAGCGGCCTGCGTCACATGCGCCGCCGATGTTAGGAACCTTGATACGAGTTCGCAAGGGCCTTGCTATCAGGCTGCTTGATAGGCTCGGTGCATGACGCAGCGCCTGTCGCCCACGACCGGTGGGCGCGGTCAGCGCCTCACGTACCTGGTCAAGCGCCTCGAGATGGCCGAGCGGGCGCGGATGGACGAGGTGCTGCGGCCCCTCGGGGTGACGTTGCACCAGTACACGGCGCTGAGCATCCTCGAGCGCCGGGAGGGGCTGTCGTCGGCGCAGCTGGCCCGCCGGACCTACGTCACCCCACAGGCGATGCACCAGCTGGTCGCCTCCATGGAACGCGACCGGCTCATCGAGCGCCGTCCCGACGGGGAGAACCGCCGGATCCTGCGTGCCTGGCTGACACGCCACGGTGCCGAGGTCCTGCAGGCCTGTCACGACGTCGTCGACGGCCTGGAGGAGCGGATGCTGTCGGCCCTCAGCCCGGAGGAGGCCGCGGTGTTCGAGCGGGCCCTGGAGGCGTGCCTCGCCGCTCTCGCCGAGCCCGGGCCCAGGGTGCGTCGGATCGAGGCATCGAGGGTCTCGACGGACGAGGCTTGACTCGATCTCAGGGAACTTGCTATCAAGGACCTTGAGACAACGAGACCGCCCCCGCACTCGACGAGGAGGCGCGATGGACCTGATCGCCGGACCGAACCCCGGTCTGGGCACCTGGCCCGCCCGCCGGGCCCGGATCTCCCCGGACCGCACCGCCGTGCTCGACCCCCGCCGGTCGCTCACCTACGCCGAGCTCGCCGACCGCACCGCGCGGTACGCCGGGGCGCTGCGCCGGCTCGGCGTCGGGCGGGGTGACCGGGTGGCCTACCTGGGCGTGAACGCCGTCGAGGTGTTCGAGACGTTCTTCGCCACCTGGCTGCTCGGCGCGATCGCGGTGCCGCTGAACTACCGCCTGTCCGGAGCGGAGATCCGCTACATGCTCGAGGACTCGGGCGCCTCGGTCCTCGTGCACAGTGGCGACGCGAGTGCCCTCGTCGCCGCAGCCGTGCCGCTGCCGGGCACGGTGCGCCACGTCCTCGCCGTGGACCCCGTGGACCGCCCGGTGGACGGCGCGGAGTTCGAGTCCGAGGTCGCCGCCGGTCCGACGCTCGAGGTCGAGCCGCAGGTGTCGCTGGACGACCCGGCGATCCTGCTCTACACGTCCGGCACCACCGGCCGACCCAAGGGCGCGGTCCTGACCCACGGCAACCTGACCTGGAACACGATCAACTACGTGGCGCACGTCGACGTGCTGAGCACCGACCGCGCGCTGTGCATCGCCCCGCTGTTCCACTGCGTCGGGCTCGGCCAGGTCACGCTGCCGACCCTGTTCAAGGGCGGCAGCGTCGAACTGGTCCCGAGGGTCGACCCCGGCCTGGTCCTGGAGCGGGTGTCCGCGGCGCGGATCACGAGCTTCTCGGCCGTGCCGACCATGCTCCAGATGATGTGCGAGCACCCGGCCTGGGACACGGCCGACCTCAGTTCGCTGGCCGTCGTCCAGTACGGCGGGTCGCCGGTGCAGGAACGGGTCGCCCGCGCCTGGCTGGACCGCGGAGTGCGGCTGCTGCAGGGCTACGGCATGACCGAGGCGTCTCCGGGGGTGTACATGAGCACCCACGACGGCACGGCGGCCCACCCGACGGCGGTGGGGGTCCCGCACTTCTTCACCGACGTCGCCCTGCTGCGCGACGGTCGCCCCACGCCGGTCGGCGGGGAGCCGGCGGAGTTGGTGGTGCGCGGGCCGCACGTCTTCGCCGGCTACTGGAACCGACCGGAGGACACCGCGGCGAGCTTCGTCGACGGGGGGTGGTTCGGCACAGGTGACGTGCTGCGCGTCGACGACAACGGCTGGGCGCACGTCGTCGACCGGGTGAAGGACATGTACATCTCGGGCGGGGAGAACGTGTACCCCGCGGAGGTGGAGGCCGTGGCGGTGCAGCTCGACGCGGTGGCCAGCTGCGCCGTGGTCGGACTGGCCGACCGCCGGTGGGGTGAGGTCGGCGTCGCCTACGTGCAGCTACGGGAGGGGGCGACGCTGACGGAGGCCGGGCTGCGCGCCCACCTCGAGGCCAACCTGGCCCGGTACAAGGTGCCGAAGTACGTGGAGTTCGTGCCGGAACTGCCGCGCAACGCCACCGGCAAGATCCGCCGGGTCGAGCTGCGACACCGCGCCGTCGAGGACCACCTGACCGCCGGAGGACACGGAGCCGCTGAGCCGGATCCGATCGAGCAGGCCGCGGCCGCGTCGCGGCGGCCGGAGGGAGCGTCATGACCAGCGCCGCCGAGCGGCCCGCCCAGGACCGGGTCCAGGCCCTGCTACCGCCGTCACTGCAGCTGGAGCGGCACGGTGAGGTGGCCGTGCTGCGGTTGACCCGCGCCGCCAAGCGCAACGCGCTCGACGACCCGACGGTGCTCGGGATCGAGGCGTTCTTCGCCGCCCCGCCGGACGGGGTGAAGGCCGTCGTGCTCGACGCGGAGGGTGAGCACTTCTGCGCCGGGCTGGACCTGTCGGAGCTGACCGAGCGGACCGCGTTCGAGGGCCTGGAGCACTCGCGGATGTGGCACCGGGCCTTCGAGCGGATGGAGCACGGGCGCATCCCGGTCGTCGCGGTGCTCAAGGGGGCGGTGATCGGGGGCGGGCTGGAGCTGGCGTCGGCCACCCACCTGCGGGTCGCCGAGCCGAGCGCGTTCTACGCGCTGCCCGAGGGGCAGCACGGCCTGTTCGTCGGCGGAGGCGGGTCGGTGCGCGTGCCGAGGCTGATCGGGGCGCACCGCATGGCCGACATGATGCTGACCGGGCGCGTCCTGGACGCTCAGGAGGGGCAGGCGCTCGGGCTGTCGCACTACCTGACCGGGCCGGGGGAGGGGCTTCCGCACGCCTTGGAGCTGGCGGAGAAGATCGCGGCCAACTCCCCGGTGACGAACTTCGCCGTGCTGCAGGCGCTGCCGCGGATCGCGGAAGCCAGCCCCGCGGAGGGCTACCTGATGGAGTCGCTGATGGCCGCCCTCGCGGGGAGCAGCGAGCAGGCCCAGGAGCGGATGCAGGCGTTCCTGCAGGGCAGAGGCGGCAAGGTGCAGCGGGGGGAGGGCGCGTGACCGCCGTCGAGACACCGGAGCAGCTGCGCCCGGTCGCCGCCGACGTGCGGGAGACCACCGAGATCGGCCGGTTCCTGCGCTGGCTCGAGCAGCAGCGCGGGCTCGCCCTCGATGGGTACGACGCGCTGCACCGCTGGTCGGTCGACGACCTGGAGGGGTTCTGGTCGGCAGTCGCGGAGTTCTTCGAGGTGCGCTTCGCGACGCCACCGGAGCGCGTGCTGGGCCGGCGGGGGATGCCCGGCGCCGAGTGGTTCCCGGGCGCGATGCTGAACTACGCCGAGCACGCCGTCGGGCTGCCCGAGGACGCGGACGAGCTCGCCGTGCTCGCCTACTCGCAGACCCGCGAGCGGCAGGAGCTCACCTGGGGTCAGCTGCGGGAGCAGGTGGCCCGCGCCCGTGCCGGGCTCCGGCGGCTCGGCGTCGGCCGCGGCGACCGCGTCGTGGCCTACCTGCCGAACATCCCCGAGACGCTGGTGGCGTTCCTGGCCACGGCGAGCCTCGGCGCGGTCTGGGCCAGCTGCGCCCCCGAGTTCGGGGCGCGCAGCGTCGTCGACCGGTTCGGCCAGATCGAACCGACCGTGCTGCTGGCCGTGGCCGGGTACGGCTACGGCGCCAAGGACGTCGACCGCCGCGAGCAGGTGGCGGAGATCAGGGCGGGACTGCCCACCGTGCGGCACGTCGTGCACGTCCCCTACGGAGGCAACGCCCTGCCCGACGCGCTCGGCTGGGACGAGCTGCTCGCCGAACCCGGCGAGCTCGTCTTCGACCCGGTGCCGTTCGCGCACCCGCTGTGCGTGCTCTTCTCCTCGGGCACCACCGGCAAGCCCAAGGCGATCGTGCACGGACACGGCGGGATCCTGCTGGAGCACCTGAAGAACCACGGCCTGAGCTGGGACCTGCACCCCGGCGACCGGATCCTCTGGTTCTCCACCACCGCGTGGATGATGTGGAACGCGCTGGTGTCGGCGCTGCTGGTGCGGGCGTCGATCGTGATGGTCGACGGCAACCCGCTGCACCCCGACCTCCGGTGGCAGTGGCAGCTCGCCGCCGAGACCAGGGCCACGCTGATGGGCGCCAGCCCCGGGTTCCTCATGGCCTGCCGCAAGGAGGGCGTGCGGCCGGCGGCGGAGTTCGACCTGTCGCGGATCCGGCAGATCGGGGCCGCGGGCAGCCCGCTGCCAGCGGAGGGCTACCGCTGGGTGGCCGAGCAGTTCGGCCCCGACGTGCTGCTCAACGTGGGCAGCGGCGGCACCGACGTGTGCTCCGGGATCGTGCAGGGCAGCCCGCTGCAGCCGGTGTGGGTGGGGGAGATCTCCGGCCCGTGCCTGGGCGTCGACGCCCAGGCGTTCGACGAGCAGGGGAACCCGGTCGTCGGCGAGCTGGGGGAGCTGGTGATCACCAGGCCGATGCCGTCCATGCCGGTCGGGTTCTGGGGCGACCCCGACGGCACGCGCTACCGGGACACCTACTTCGACGTCTATCCGGGGGTGTGGCGGCACGGCGACTGGGTGCGCTTCTCCGCGGCCGGCAGCGCGGTGATCGCCGGGCGCTCCGACGCGACGCTGAACCGCGGCGGGGTCCGGCTGGGCACCGCGGAGTTCTACCGGGTCGTCGAGGAGCTCCCCGAGGTCGTCGACAGCCTCGTCGTACACCTGGAGGACCCGGCCGGCGGCAACGGCGAGCTGCTGCTGTACGTGCAGCTGCGGCCCGGAGCCGTGCTGGACGACGCCCTGCGCCGCCGCATCACCACCGCGCTGCGCACCGAACTCTCGCCCCGGCACATCCCGGACGGCATCGCCGAGCTGCCGGTCATCCCACGCAACCGGACGGGCAAGAAGCTCGAGCTGCCGGCGAAGCGGATCCTGCTCGGCGCGGCGCTCGACGACGTGGCCAGCCGCGACGTCCTCGCCGACCCGACCGCGCTCGATCCCTTCGTCGGCCTCGCCGCCTCCCGGAGCGGGACGTGACCGTCCGGCGGGTGGCCGTGGTGGGCACCGGGGTGATCGGGGCCAGCTGGGCGGCGCACTTCCTCGCCCACGGCCTCGACGTCACCGCGACCGACCCGGCGCCCGGTGCGGAGGAGCGACTGCGGGCCGACGTCGCGGCGATCTGGCCGACGCTCACGCCCACCGAAGGCGGGTCGCCGGAGCGGCTGGCGTTCACCGCCGACCCCGCCGAGGCGGTCGCGGACGCCGACTTCGTCCAGGAGAACGGTCCGGAGCGCGAGGACGTCAAGCACGAGCTGTTCGCGGCGCTGGACGCCGCCGCACGGCCGGGGGTCGTGCTGGCGTCGAGCTCGTCGGGGATGCTGCCCAGCGTCATCGCCCGGGGCTGCCCGCAGCACCCCGAGCGGGTGGTCATCGGGCACCCGTTCAACCCGCCGCACCTGATCCCACTGGTCGAGGTGGTGCCGGGGGAGAGGACCTCGGAGCAGGCGGTCGAGGCCGCGCTGGCGTTCTACACGGCGGTCGGCAAGCGGCCGATCCGGCTGCGCCAGGAGCTGCCCGGGCACGTGGCCAACCGGCTGCAGGCGGCGTTGTGGCAGGAGGCCTACTCGCTGGTCGAGCGCGGCGTCGCCACGGTGGCTGACATCGACACCGCGATCGCCCACGGTCCGGGACTGCGGTGGGCGGTGCTCGGGCCGTTCGCGAACCAGCACCTGTCCGGCGGGCCTGGCGGGATCGCGCACGTCCTGGAGCACCTCGGACCGCCGACCGAGCGCTGGTGGCGCGACCTCGGGCAGGTCACGCTGACCCCGGAGCTGGTGGCCAAGATCGTGGCCGGCGTCGACGAGGAGCTGAACGGCGTCGACCCCTCCGAGCTGGTCGCCCGCCGCGACGCCGTGCTCGCCGCCCTGTTGGCCGCCAAGGCCCGGACCGAACTGTAGGAGGGCCCAGATGGATCTCGCCGCGCTGGACGCGATCGACGTGCACGTGCACGTGGAGCAGGACGCCCACGGCTGCTTCTCGCTCGACCAGGAGCTGATGGACGCATCGGCGAAGTACTTCCGCGCCGACCAGGACCGCACCCCGACCGTGGCGGCGATCGCGGAGCACTACCGCGCGCGCCGCACGGCCGCCGTGGTGTTCACCGTGGACGCCCCGGCCGGCACCGGGCACCCGGCGCTGTCGAGCGAGGAGATCGCCGAGCAGGCCGCCGAGCACGCCGACGTGCTGATCCCGTTCGGCTCGGTCGACCCGCACGCGGGCAAGGCGGCCGTCGCCCGGGCGCGGCGGCTGGTGACCGAGCACGGGGTGCGCGGCTTCAAGTTCCACCCCAGCCTGCAGGCGTTCGAGCCCAACGACCAGCGCTTCTATCCGCTCTACGAGGCCGTGGCGGAGCTCGGCGTACCTGCGCTGTTCCACACCGGACAGACCGGGATCGGCGCCGGGCTGCCCGGCGGGCGCGGCATCAAGCTGCGCTACTCCGACCCGATGCTGCTCGACGACGTCGCCGCCGACTTCCCCGACCTGACGGTCGTGCTGGCCCACCCCTCGGTGCCGTGGCAGGACCAGGCCATCTCGATCGCCACCCACAAGGCCAACGTCTACATCGACCTGTCCGGGTGGTCGCCGAAGTACTTCCCGCCGCAGCTGGTGAGGGCGGCCAACACGCTGCTCAAGCGCAAGGTGTTGTTCGGGTCGGACTTCCCGGTCATCACCCCGGACCGGTGGCGCGCCGACTTCGAGGGACTCGAGATCAAGGACGACGTCCGCCCGCTGATCCTCAAGGACAACGCCGCCGAGGTGCTCGGGCTCACCGACTGACACCCGCCGCGGAGACGGACCCGGGCTGCGGGCACGCACGCACAGGTGCCGGTGGTCATCCCCTCCGGGCATGACTTCCGGCACCCGCACGAAGCCTCGCCCGGTCCCTACGCTCCGCGCATGAGGTGGCGGCGATGATGTCCCGGGCCACGGAGAGGACCAGCGCGGTGGCCGCGCTGATCTCGGTCGTCACCGTGGGCGTGGTCGTGCTGCTGTCGGCGTTCGACCGCGAGCCGGGCTCCTCGCCCGCGCACCCGGCGTGGTGGTGGACCGCCTACCTGCTCTACCTGGTGGTCCTCCTCGTCGTCGACGAGTACCTGCCCCGGCCGCCCGGGATGACCGACGACGCGTTGGTCGTCGCGCTGGTCGTGCTCGGCATCGCCGTCTTCGCGCTGTACCCGGACCCGGGGTGGACCGCCATCCTGCTGGTCGTGACCGCCGCGACCGCGGCGTTCGTCTGGCAGCCGCGCGCCGTCGTCGCCGTCATCGCCCTCCAGACCATCGCTGTGGGGGTGGGCGTCGCACTCGGTGTGGCGACGAGGGGCTGGCCGGTCTCCGACGTCGTGCTGTCGGTGCTGGCGGACGGCAGCTTCCAGTTGTTCGCCGCGCTGCTGGTGCGAACGGCGAGGCGGGAGACGGAGGCCCGTCGCGACCTCGCCGTGGCCCATGCCGAGCTGCGCGCGGCGTCCACGCTGCTGGAGATCACGAGCCGGGACGCCGAACGGCTGCGCATCTCCCGCGATCTCCACGACGTCGTGGGGCACAAGCTCACCGCGCTCACCCTCGAGCTGGAGGTGGCCTCCCACCTCGTGGCCGGAGGAGGGGGTGAGCACGTGGCCCGGGCACGGACGATCGCCAAGGACCTGCTCGCCGACGTCCGGGCGACGGTCGGTCGGATGCGGGAGGGCCCGCACACGCTCGAACCCGTGCTCCGCTCGGTCGTGCGGGACGTGCCCGGCCTCGCGGTGTCCCTGCGCATGGTCGAGGCGGAACCCGTCGAGAGCGACCAGGCCCAGGTGGTGCTGCGCTGCGTCCAGGAGGCCGTCACCAACACGGTGCGGCACGCCGCGGCTGACCACCTGGACGTCGTCGTGCTCGCCGACGCCTCGGGCATCCGGGTCGAGATCCGGGACGACGGCCGCGGCACCGCAGCCGTCGTCCCGGGCAACGGTCTGACCGGGATGAGGGAACGGTTCGAGTCGCTCGGCGGCACCCTGCAGCTCTGCTCCGCTCCCGGTGCCGGCTTCGCTGCCGTCGGACACCTGCCGACGCGGGTCCCCGTGGGACGGTCGGCATGAGCGACGAGCCGGTGCGCGTGCTGCTCGTCGATGACCAGACCCTCGTGCGGCAGGGCATCCGGAGCCTGCTGGAACTCACCCAGGAGGTCGAGGTGGCCGCCGAGGGCGCCGACGGCGACGAAGCCCTGCGGCTGCTCGACGAGCACGAGGTCGACGTGCTGCTCCTCGACCTGCGCATGCCGGGCCGTGACGGGATCGCCACTCTGGAGGCCATGCGCGAGCGGGCGATCCGCGTCCCGGTGCTCGTGCTCACGACCTTCGACGACGAGGAACTCGTGCTCCGGGCCATGCTCGGCGGCGCCCGCGGCTACCTGCTCAAGGACGTCACCCTGGACCAGCTCGTCGGCGGGGTGCGGTCCGTCGCCTCGGGCGGCACCCTCCTCCAGCCGGCGCTCACCGAGCGACTGCTGCGCGCGATGGTCGAGCGGCCCGAGTGCATCGCAGGCATCGAGCGGCCGGAGCCGCTTACGCCCAGGGAACTGGACGTGTTGCGGCTGGCGGCTGCCGGCTGGTCCAACCGGGAGATCGCCCACGGGCTGCGTCTGGCCGAGGGGACGGTGAAGAACCACATGTCCAGCGTCCTGCTCAAGCTGGGAGTGCGGGATCGCACTCGGGCGGTCCTCCGCGCGCTCGAGATGGGGCTGCTCGCCCCGTGATCGACGGGCCGAGGTCCACCGCGGCCGTGATCGTCGTGCCGGAAGTCATGGCCTGGGGAGATGACCACCGGCACCTGTGCGCCGGAGTGCGGGCTCCTAGCGTCGTTCCCGCGGCACACGCCGCCAGGACGACCGGACAGAGGTCGTCGCGCGGACATGGAGGCTGTGACGTCGATGAGGATCCCTGTCACCGAGCACACTGCCCGCCCGTGGCGGATCCACGAGATCGCTGCCGACTTCGCCGTCGAGGACGTGTGGGCACACCGCACACCCGGCGCCGGGCCGGACGACTTCCCCGCCGTGCTGGCCGCGCTGCGGGCTGCCGGCGGGCTCGACGAGCACCCCCCGGTGGTCCGGTTCCTGTCCGCCGTGCGATGGAAGCTCGGCGCCCTGTTCGGCTGGGACGAGCCCGAGCAGGGCCTCGTGGGGCGGGTCGGGTCGCTGCGTGACCGGCTGCCCCCCGACCTGCGCCAGGACGCGGCCGGGGCGGCGGTGCCGAACACCCCGATCACCACGGTGTACGAGCTGCCTGACGAGTGCGCCATCGAGCTGGCCAACGAGACCGTCCGCGGCATCTGTCATCTGGGCTGGGTGCCGACCGACGACGGCGAGTACGAACTGCACATGGCGGCCCTGGTCAGACCCAACGGCCGGTTCGGCCGCGCACGCATGGCTGCGACCAAGCCGTTTCGCTACCTGATCGTCTACCCGGCACTGACCCGGAGATGGGAACGTGCGTGGCGGAATCGGGACAGGTCCTCCGGTCCCGGCGCGCGCACCACCGCCAGCACGGCCCGACACCCGGGAACAGCCGTGGTGCGGCAAGGGTCACGCAACCGCGATGAGCCCCGTCCTGCGGCTCCGCGTCACGAGTGCAGATCTCGGACGATCAGGTGGGCCGGCTGGCTCATCGCGCTCTACGGAACCGCGCACACGGTCGGCGCCCTGACGGTGGAAGGAGCCGCAGGCCACGCCGGAGCGTGGTTCAGCGGGGCGTTGTGGAGGGACGACCTCGCCGACATGAGCCCGGCCAACAGCGCGTACTGGCTGAGTGTGGACAGCTTCGGCGTGCCGTTGACCGTGGTCGGCCTGACGGTGCTGTGGCTGGACGGCCACGGCATCACGCCTCCGCCGTTCATCGCGTGGACGCTGGGGATCTGGACCGTGGTCGATGCCGTGGTCCTCCTGCCCACGCCCTGGCCGATCCTGCTGCTCGCGACCGTCCTGCTGCTGGCCGGGGCCCGCCGCGCCGAGCACCGCGACCACTCCGGGCCCCGCGCTCACACAACGCGATCCCTGCAGGAGTCCACGTCCTGATCGGGTCCACCACGAGGTCGCCGACGTCACGGGACAGGTCGTGCAGGCACCTGTCGCGAGGTCACGGACGACGAGGGCCAGCGCCTGGTCGCCCGTGAGCTGGGGAACACCGGCACACCGCCCTCGGCCTGGTCGCCTGGGCGTCTCCGGTGTCGTCCGCACCTCCCGGTGGCGGCGGGACGACCGACGAGCGGCCTCCGCTGGAGGCATCGGGTGCCGGCCGTGCCGCGTCGTCCACGGCTCCGGAGCGCGTCTCGTGACCCGTTGTGTCCAGCCTCGATGCGGGGGCCGCTGCCGTGACGTCCCGACTCCCGCTGGCGGCCGGCAGCGGGTCGTCGAGTCGCGCTGCACTCGCGGCCCAGGTCCTCGATGGAGGTTCGGAAGGCGACGTCGGTGACGTCGGTCCTCCAGTCCCGTCCTGGTTCGGCCCTCCTCGTTTGTTCGTCGTGCGCGCCGGCGTGCAGGCGTCCCTGGACCGGGAGGACCTCTCGGGACTCCTGGCGGTGGGGAAGCTGCTGCTGGGCCGGCCGCTGACGACCGCCGCCGTCGCGCTCCCCGGCCGCCGTCCGCCGCGCCACCCGACAGGTGCAACCGATCCGAGCGCATCTACCCGGGACCGCCCGCACCGACCTCCGAGGCCGGGAGCGGTGCATGTACCGGGTAGGGGTATATGGTCGACGGGGAGCACGGGACCAGAGTGGAGGAGGTCCGGGTCGTGCCAATTCTGCAGACGACGGCGGTGCTCGAGGTCGCCGGGGTGCACTGGGCCGCGGAGAAGGCGGTCACCGAGGACGTGCTCGGGCGGCGGCCGGGCGTGCTGGCCGTGGAGGCCGACCCGATCGCACAGACCGCGGTGGTCACCTACGACCCGGCGCAGACGTCCGTGGCCGAGCTCGCGGCTTGGCTACGCGGGTGCGGCCGGCACTGCGCCGGCCGGTCCGTCCCTGCCCACCGGACCATGACCGCCGCACCGACCGTGACTCTCGACCCCGTCCCGATCCGTGATCGGCTGCGAACGACCACACGGTGGCGTCAGATCGTTCCCTGGCAGGGACCCGCCACCCGAGTCGACGTTGCGCTGATGGGCGCGATCCTGGCGGTGGTGGCGCTCGGGCTGGTGTTGCGGCCGCTCAAGCCGTTCCTGCTCGCCTCGCACCCGGTGGCCCTGGAGTTCCTCACCGGCGACCTGACGGCCATCGGCGCCGCTGCAGCATTCGCCCGGATCGGCGAGGCCCCGCTCTGGCTGGTCGTCGTCGCCGGGGCGGTCGGCATGGTCAAACTCGACTGGCTCACCTGGTGGACCGGGCGGCAGTGGGGCGCGGGCATCATCAACATGTTCACCACGAGCGAGCGCGCCCAGCGTTTCGCCGCCCGGGCCACGGATCTGAACCCATGGATCCTCAGGGCCGCGGTCGTCCTCGCCGTCCTGCCCGGCGTTCCCACCGCGGTGGTCTACGCCTTGGCCGGCTGGGCCAGGATGCGCCTGGCCACTTTCCTCCTCCTCGACCTCGCGGGTGCCCTGCTGATGACCGGCCTCGTCGCGGGACTCGGCTACGGGCTCGGCCGGCGGGCGGTGGACCTCGTGCTGCTGGTCGACAGGTACGCGTCGGTGGTGAGCCTGGCGATGATCGGCCTGGCCGCGGTGATCCCCCTGATCAAGCGGCGCATCCGGCGGAACCGTTGAGCCCGAGCGCCATCCCGGCACTGCAGCCGGCCTTCGAGCCGGCCCGCCGGCCGCCCCGTTCGACGCCGTGCGCTCACTCACGAGGACATCCGCGCCCGTGTGCCGAGTCGGGCGGACCTCCGAGGCGATGTCCGCGGCATTCCCGCCAGCGTCGAGCCGGTCCGCCGCACGCGGGCTGCTCCGTCGCCTCTGCCGTGAGTGAGGCGACGGTCACCACCGGAGCGCCCGGTGCAGCCGGTCCGCGGCCCCGCGCTGCGTAGCGGCACCGCCGCGCTCTCGGTGTCCGCCGTGATGGCGGTGGACGAGTGGCCCAGGAGCCCCTGACGACCTTCGGGTGCGTGCCGCCGGCGGCAGGGAGCTCGCCGCCGAGTGCTCGAGGCGGAGGTTGACCGATCGTCCGCCTCGTCACGCCCGCGTGACACAGGGCGACCTCTACGAGGACTGTGTAAAGAGTCACGGGGAACTCTTGTCCTCCGAGAGGCCCTCTGGTTCCCTCATGTGAAGTCGGTCTCAAATGACGCAACACGGATCGAGGAGTGTCATGGAGCAACCGCGCAGTGAGCAACCCGCACCCTCCCGCCAACCGAGCCCGCCGGAGGCCGTGGGTGCAGATGAGACGTCATCCGGTGGCGCCGCCACGGCGGGGCAGGAGCGCCGTACCGTCGATGCCACCGACGTGACCGTGACCGGTACCCATCCGGCCATCGCCGAACCGCCACCGTGCGTCGCGGACCGGCACTGGGCCGTGGACCGGGTCCTGTTCGCCGTCGCCGCGGTCATGGCGCTGGGTTTCGTCGCCTGGGGCTTCGCGACTCCCACGGGCCTGGGCACCGTCAGTGGTTCGGTGCTCGGCTGGGTCACCGGCAATCTCGGCTGGCTGTTCGTGCTGCTGGCGTCGACGTTGGTGGTCTTCGTCATCTGGCTGGCGGCCGGCAAGTACGGGCGCATTCCGCTGGGCCGGGACGACGAGCAGCCGGAGTTCCGCACCATCTCCTGGATCGCGATGATGTTCAGCGCCGGCATGGGCATCGGGCTGATGTTCTACGGGGTCGCCGAGCCGCTGTCGCACTACGCCGCCCCACCGCCGCTGACGGTCGAGGCCGAGTCGTCCCAGGCCATCGAGACGGCGATGGCGACCACGCTGTTCCACTGGACGCTGCACCCGTGGGCGATGTACGCCGTCGTCGGGCTGGCGGTCGCCTACGGCACCTTCCGGCGGGGCCGCCGTCAGCTGATCAGCTCCGTCTTCGTCCCCCTGCTCGGCGAGCGGCGAGCCGCCGGCCCGGCCGGCCGGGTCATCGACGTCCTGGCCATCTTCGCGACGCTGTTCGGATCGGCGGCCTCCCTCGGCCTGGGTGCCCTGCAGATCGGCAGCGGGGTCGAGATCCTCGGCTGGGCGGGGGACGTCGGCAACGGCGTCCTGGTCGCGATCATCGCGATCCTGACCGCCGCGTTCGTCGCCTCGGCCGTCTCCGGCATCGAGCGCGGGATCCAGTGGCTGTCCAACACGAACATGGTCCTGGCCCTGCTGCTCGCGGTGTTCGTCTTCCTCGTCGGCCCGACGATCTTCATCCTCAACCTGTTGCCCGACGCGTTGGGCAGCTACTTCTCCGACCTCGGTGAGATGGCCGCGCGCACGGAGGCGACCGGAGGCGACCCGATGGCCACCTGGCTGCGTGGCTGGACGGTCTTCTACTGGGCCTGGTGGATCAGCTGGACGCCGTTCGTCGGCCTGTTCATCGCCCGGATCAGCCGCGGCCGGACCATCCGCCAGTTCGTCACGGGCGTGCTGCTCGTCCCCAGCCTGGTCAGTCTGCTGTGGTTCGCCGTGTTCGGCGGCGCCGGGATCGCCGCGCAGCGAGACGGCCTCGACGTCGCCGGCCAGGGCACCACGGAGGGGCAGCTCTTCGCCGTCCTGGAGCAGTACCCCCTGGCCACCGTCGCGACCGTGCTCGTGATGGTCCTCGTGGCGATCTTCTTCGTGTCCGGTGCGGACGCGGCCTCGATCGTCATGGGGTCGCTCTCGCAGCGCGGCACCCTGGAGCCCAGCCGTTGGGTCGTCGTCTTCTGGGGCGTGGTGATGGGCTCGGTCGCAGCGATCATGTTGCTCCTGGGCGACGAGGGTGCGGCCCTGACGGGGCTGCAGAACCTGACGATCATCGCGGCACTGCCCTTCGCCCTGGTGATGGCGGCGATGGCCGTGAGCCTGGTCAAGGACCTCCGCCGTGACCCGATCGTCCTGCGTGGCAACTACGCCACCCTGGCGATCGAGCAGGCCGTCGTCGACGGCATCACCCGCCACGGCGACGAGTTCGTCCTCGTCGTGGAGCGGACCCCGAGCCCGGCGGCACCGGACGCCGCGCCGGAGCGGCTGTTCCCGGAGGCGGGTGCCCAGCCGTCGGTCAGCCCCAACGGGAACTTCGTGGCGCCGGAGGGGACCTCGGCCGTCCATGCGCAGACCCAGCCCAGGGCGGGGGCCCTCGGCCGCCCACGGGACCCGCGCGACTGAGACGACCCCCTGTCCCCACCGGTCGAGGACCCCGTCCTCCTCACCCCTCGCACGCGCGGGGCGAGGCTCGGGACGAGGCCGGCGGCTCCAGGGGGCGGCCGGCGGGTGAGAGCCTCCCGGCACCGGCTGCGGCCTGCCGCTCCGGTGCCGGGAGGCTCCGCCGTGTCCGGGCGCCGGGCACCGACCGGGCCCGGTGGGGCCGGCACTGCCCGGTCGCGGCGCCGCGCGGTGTGCGACGTCGGGGATGGCGCGGTCGGCCGTCCCGAGGAGGGACTGGCACGACGGGCGCTGTCGTGGTCCTCCCCGGCCCTGCGGGGATGGCGACCGGGCGGTCGTCCGCCTGTGCGGGGCGAGCCGGCTGGGGCCCGACCGGGTCGGCGACGCGGTGCGGACCCGGCCCCTGCCGTTTCACTCGTGAGACATCCGCAGTCCGGACGACGCGGACTCCCCGCACCGGCGGGTCCCGGTGTGCCGCCAGGCCGGCCCGTGCACTCAGGGGCGACGCCGCCACCGCCTGCACGCCGGACGTCCCGGTCAGCCCGGCCGTGGGCGCTCGTGTGGGGCGCGGACACCGAGGCCGGAGGCCGGCTGTCGGCCGGTCGCCCGTGGCCGGGGGCGCGGGGGAGCAGCCCACCCCCGTGGGCGACCGGTGCCCGTGGACCACCGCAGCGAGCCCTGCCCGTGCACGTCCGGCTGTAGCGGGCAGGGCCCGGTGACCCGGTGGGCCGGGCGGGTGGATGCGTGAACCGCCGTCAGCGGTGCGGTGGCGGTCCGAGGGCGGGCGACCAGGGCGCCGGGCGGTCCCGCCGCGGCGGTCAGGGCCGGTCGGCTGTCAGGACGCGGTCGGCACGGCCGCGCGCAGCTGGCGGCGCCAGCGGGTGAACAGCCGGGGCTGGTTCATGCCGAGGACGGCGACGGGCTGTCCGTCGCGCTCGTAGACCACCAGGAAGCTGCGGTCGTCGCAGCTGCCCTCCACCACGCGGGCGACGTCGCCCTCGCGGCGCGACCCGGCGAACTGTATGCGGGCCCCGTACTGGTCGGACCAGAAGTAGGGCACGGGCGTCGGCACCGGACCCCCGGCGCCCAGGAGGGTGGCGACCGCGGTGGCCGGCTGCTCGAGCGCGTTGGTCCAGTGCTCGATGCGCACGTGCCGCTCGGCAGCGGTCGACCACGCCGCGGCGCAGTCGCCGACCGCGACCACGCCCGGGATGTTGGTGGCACCGCGCGCGTCGGTGAGGACGCCGTTGCCGAGGGCCACGCCGGAGTGGGCCAGCCACTCGATGTTGGGTGTGGCGCCGATGCCGACGACCACCACGTCGGCGGGCAGCCGCGTGCCGTCGGTGAGCTCGACGGCCTCGACCCTGCCGGCGCCGACGAGCCGCGCGACCCCGGTCCCGGTCAGCAGCCGGGTGCCGTGGTCGGCGTGCAACCCGGCGCAGACCGCGCCCATGTCGGCACCCAGCGGGCCGGCGAGCGGGACCGGCTGGGTCTCGACGACGGTGACCTCCAGCCCCAGCTTGCGGGCCGTGGCGGCGACCTCTGCCCCGATGAAGCCGGCGCCGATCACCACGAGACGACCGGCGGCGGCCAGGTCCTCGCGCAGCGCGATCGCGTCGTCCAGGGACCGCAGCACGTGCACGCCGTCGAGCCCCTCGCTGCCGGGGAGGCGCCGGGCCCGGGCGCCCGTGGCGAGGACGACGCCGTCGGCCCGGACCTCGGTGCCGTCGTGCAGCTGCACCGTGCGGCTGAGGTGGTCGAGGCCGACCGCGGGGCTGTGCAGCCGCCACTCGAGGTCGAGGTCCTCGTCGTCGGGTGCGCCCAGGGCGATGTCCTCCAGCGAGGCCGTGCCGGCCAGGAACTCCTTGGACAGGGGTGGGCGGTCGTAGGGGGCGTGCACCTCGTCGCCGATGACGACGATGCGGCCGTCGTAGGACTGGTCGCGGAGCGCCCGCGCAGCGGAGAGGCCGGCCAGGGAGGCCCCAACCACGGCGATCGTGGAGCTCACGCGATGCCGTCCGCGACGGTCCCCGCCTGCACGTACACCATGCCGTCCTGGACGACGACCTGGTGCGTGCGGACCGGCGTCTTGGCCGGCGGGCCGGAGACCTTCCCGGTCCGCAGGTCGAAGCACGAGGCGTGCAGGGGGCACTCCACCGAGCAGCCGTCGAGCCAGCCGTCGGCCAGCGAGGCGTCCTGGTGGGTGCACGTGTCGTCGATCGCGTAGAACTCGCCGTCGACGTTGAAGACCGCGATGGGCTCGTCGGCCTCGACTCGGGTCGCCTCGCCGGGCGGCAGCGCGGTCGTGGGACAGACCGGGATCATGGGTGCTCCTGGCTGACTGGCGTTGCGTCCTCCGCAACGATGTGCCTATAGCGCAACAAGCATGACTGGGCGCCGTGGTGGCGTCAAGAGGCGCGGCCCGGCCGGCGCGGTCGGCGACCTACGCTGAGGTCATGGGTGGGCTGCAGGGTGGGAACGAAGAGCGGAGCTCGGTCGCTGCGGTCCAGTCCGTGGATCGGGCGCTGAGCGTCCTCGAGATCCTCGCGGCCCAGGGCGAGGCCGGCGTCACGGAGGTGGCCGCCGAGCTGGGGGTGCACAAGTCCACGGCCTTCCGCCTGGTCGCCGTGCTGGAGAGCCGGGGCTTCGTCGAGCAGCTGGCCGATCGGGGCAAGTACCGGCTGGGCTTCGGTGTCGTGCGCCTGGCCGGTGCCGCCGCCGCTCAGCTGGACATCGCCCGGGAGGGGCGCCGGGTCTGCGAAGCGCTGGCCGCTGATCTCGAGGAGACGGTCAACATCGCCATCCTCGACAGCGACCGGGCGGTGAACGTCAGCCAGGCCCGCGGGCCGGCGGCGCTCAGCACGCACAACTGGGTGGGGCAGGGTACGCCCCTGCACGCCACCTCGAGCGGCAAGGTGCTCCTGGCCTACGCGCCCGACGCCGTCCGCAAGGGCGTGCTCTCCCGCGACCTGCCGCGCTACACCAGCGGGACGATCACCGATCCGGAGGTCCTGCAGCAGCACCTCGACCTGATCGTCGAGCAGGGCTGGGGTGCCACCGCCGAGGAGTACGAGGTGGGGCTCAACGCCGTCGCCGCGCCCGTCCGGGGCGCCGACGGGGACGTGGTCGCGGCGCTCAGCGTCTCGGGGCCGTCGTTCCGCATGGGGGTGGAGGAGTTCCCCAGACTCGCCCGGCGGGTGCTGTCGGGCGCCGAGGAGATGAGCAGGCGGCTCGGCTTCTTCGGCTGACCCCTGCTGACCGCGCCGATCCGGCGGGTGTCCCGCCGGGTCGGTGGCGGTCGGGATCCGACGCCGGCCCCGCCGCGTCCGCGGGTCCGCGCTCCCTGGGCACGCAGGGGGCGCCCCGTGCACGCAGCGGGTGCACACGCCGCTCTTCTGCGTATCGGCCCAGCGGGGCATCGCCGCGTTCAGGGACTGTTGCGCAGGGCGCGACGGGCTGTGTAATGTGCAACACCTCGGTCGTCCTGAGCCGGCTGGCGGACGACGACCGTGGTCGACCAGAGCCGCGTTGCCCGACTCCCGGCGTGTCCTTCCCAGCGCCGGATGGAACCCCCGAGGTGCCGTATGACCACCACCGACCTGCCCGCGAGCCTCATCTCCACGCTGCCGGGCCAGTACTACACAGACCCCGCCATCTTCGCCCTCGAGCAGACCCGGGTGTTCGAGACCATGTGGTTCTGCGCGGTGCGCTCGGCTGACCTGCCGACGCCCGGGAAGTTCCGGAAGGTCCAGGTCGGCCGGGAGAGCGTGCTGGTGGTCCGCGGTCGCGACGGTCAGCTGCGGGCATTCCTCAACATCTGCCGGCACCGCGGCGCGCAGATCTGCACCGACGACTCCGGTGAGGTCAAGCGGGCCTTCCAGTGCCCGTACCACGCCTGGACCTACGACCTCTCGGGCAAGCTGGTCGCGGCCCCGAACCTGACCAAGATGCCCGACATCGACCGCGTGCAGTACGGCCTGGTACCGGTGCACCTGCGGGAGTGGCTCGGGTACGCCTGGGTCTCCCTGGCCGATGAGCCGCCGTCCTTCGAGGACGACGTCATGGGCGCCATCGCCGACCGCCTCGGGAGCCTGGACTCCATCGACGACTACGAGCTGGACTCGCTCACGGTGGGCCGCCGCATCACCTACGACGTGAAGGCCAACTGGAAGCTCATCATCGAGAACTTCATGGAGTGCTACCACTGCGCGACGATCCACCCCGAGCTCACCGAGGTGCTCCCGGAGTTCGCCGACGGCTACGCCGCGCAGTTCTTCGTCGGGCACGGCGCGGAGTTCGGTGAGGACGTCCAGGGTTTCACCGTCGACGGCAGCGAGGGCTTCGGCAAGCTCCCCGGCGTCGACGAGGACCACGACCGCCGCTACTACGCCATCACCGTCCGGCCGACGGTCTTCGTCAACCTGGTGCCCGACCACGTGATCTTCCACCGCATGTTCCCGGTGTCGGTCGACCGGACGATCGTCGAGTGCGACTGGCTGTACACGCGCGAGGTGGTGGACTCCGGGAAGGACGTGTCCCGGTCTGTGGAGCTGTTCCACCGGGTCAACGAGCAGGACTTCGAGGCCTGCGAGCGGACCCAGCCGGCCATGTCGTCCCGGGCCTACGCGAACGGCGGTGTCCTGGTCCCGTCCGAGCACCACATCGGCGAGTTCCACCACTGGCTCACCCAGCGCCTGTCGGGATGAACGAGGACCACCCTTCCCCCCACGCCGCACGAGCTCGGCGCGGGCCCTTGGAGGGTGGCCGTCCCTGCGGGGCCGAGGACGACGTCCTCGGCCCCGCAGGGGCGTCCGCGGCCGAGCGGAACGGCACGCCACGGAGCTGCGTCCGTCACACGGCGAGGTAACCGCCGTCGGTGGGGACGACGAGGCCGTGGCGCTCGAGCCGCTCCAGGTGCAGGAGTGCGGTCCGACGCTCGACCGCCTCGACGAAGGGCAACCGGACGTGCGGCCGGTACACCAGTCGGTGTGCGACGACGTCGGCCAGCGTTCGTGGCTGCCGCAGCAGGTGCAGCAGCGTCTCGTCCCTGCGACGGATCACCGCGGCGAAGCGGTCCAGGGCATCGAGGAACGTCTGTCGGTCGCCGAGGACGCCGACCTGGTGCGACGTCCCGTACCAGCGGGCCTCGACCTCCCGCAGACGCGTGATGGATGCCTCGAACTCCTCGAGGCTGCTCGACACGTCGCCGTAGTACGGGCCGAAGGACGTGAGGTCGATGTCCGCGGAGAACAGGAAGCCGTCGGGCTCGACGAGCAAGCCGCAGTGACCCGCGGTGTGTCCCGGCAGGTGCAGGACGGTCAGGGTCCGGCCACCGAGGTCCACCACGTCCCCGTCCTCGACCGTGCCGACGTCCTGGCGCTCGCTCAGGTGGAAGGTGTCGCGGAGCTGCCCCCGGAAGCCCCCGGCCTCGGAGGGGCCCATCCCGAAGCCTGCGAGCAGGACCTCGGGGGAGCGGACGGCGCCGACCTCGGCGGGGTGGGCGAGGACCGGCAGGTCCGGGAACAGGTGCAGTCCCGCCAGGTGGTCCTCGTGGGCATGGCTGACGACGACCAGGTCCACGACGTCCGGCAACCCGCCTCGCCGGTGGACCTCGATCGAGGGGTCGACCAGCACGGTGCGGTCCGTCCCGCTGATCAGCAGGGAGTTGCCGGACGGATAGCGGCCGCCCTCCGGCGAGGCGAGAAGCGTGACGCCCCCGTACTGCACATCAGGCCCGCGCATGCCGTCCTCCCCGGTCGTGTCATCGGCTCGCCGACGGCGGTGTACCCCGCTACCTCGCGTCCGCGTCGGACAGCCGGGCCAGCCACTCCTGCCGCCACGCCTCCGTCCGCGCCACCTCGTTGAAGGTGAAGAAGTGGAAGCCCTGCAGGTTGTGCCCGGGCCGGCCGAGGGTGGGGGCGAGGCCTTCCGCGAGGCGGTCCGGCCGGTAGCCGTGGGGCAGGAAGAAGCGCCAGAACATGCTCTGCTGCTTCGCCAGGAAGCGCGCCGACTGGCCGAGCCCGAGCCCGGCTGAGATCCGCACCAGCTTCTGGCGCGTGACCGCGCCGGGGAGGCCCACCCGGATCGGCAGGTCGACGCCCCGCAGCCTCACCTGTCGTGCCCAGGCCGCCGTCGTCGCGGCGGAGAAGCACAGCTGCGTGATCACGTGCGTCGCGTGCGGGGCCTTCCGCTCGAGGGCGCGTTCGATCAGCTCCGGGTCGATGTGCGCGTGCCCCTCGGGATAGCCGCCGATCCCCACGGTCTCGAAGCGGGAACCGGTGGTCTCCAGCGCCTCGAGCAGGCTCAGCGCGTCGGGGAACGTCCCGGCGGGCTCGGTGGCGTCGCCCCCGACGACGAACACGCCGGACACGCCGGCGGCGCGCAGGCGGGCGACGACGTCGGCCAGGTGGGCCGTGTCCCGGACCAGCCGGGCGGCCAGGTGCGGCGTCGCGGTGAACCCGTGACCGGCCAACCGCTCCGCCAGCTCGAGCGTCGGCGTCAGGCCCTTGGCCTCGGTCACCGTCACGGTGAGCGGCACGGTCCGCGGGACGTGCTCGACGACCGACTCCTCGGTGCCCCGCAACGGCAGGACCTCGTAGCTGGCCTCCCGCAGCCCCCGCTCCAGCGCGGTGCGGGCACCCCGCCGCGTCGGCGGCCCGTCGGCCGGGGGTGGTGGCCCCGCCCTCGTCGGTGCGCGGGTCCCGCCGGGGAGCTCAACGGACACCGGGCACCTCCGCGGCGATGGTGGTGTCGTCGCCGTGGCCGGTCTTGACGACGGTGTCGCCGTGCAGGCTCAGCAGCCGCGACCGGATGGAGTTCAGGATCGTGGGCTTGTCGCTGTAGGAGCGCCCCGTCGCCCCGGGGCCGCCGTGGAACAGGGTGTCGCCGGTGAAGACGGTGGCCAGGTCGGGGGCGTGCAGGCAGGTGCTGCCCGGCGAGTGCCCGGGGGTGTGCAGCGCGGTCAGCGTGGTCCCGGCGACGGTGAACCGGGTGCCCTCGACGAGGTCCTCGTCCGGGGCCGTGTCGGGGTGCACGACGTCCCACAGCATCCGGTCGGCGGGGTGCAACCAGATCGGTGCGCCGGTGGCCTCGCGCAGCGCGACGGCGGCGGTGATGTGGTCGTTGTGCCCGTGGGTGAGCACGATCGCGGTCACGGTGCGCCCGCCGACCGCGTCCAGGATCGGGGCGGCGTGGTGCGGGGCGTCGATGACGAGCACCTCGTCCTCGTCGCCGACCAGCCAGACGTTGTTGTCGACGGCGAAGTCCTGCCCGTCGAGGCTGAACACGCCGGAGACGACGGTCTTGTCGATGCGGGCGGTCATCTCTGGAACACCACGACCGAGCGCAGCACCTCACCGGCGCGCATCTTGTCGAACGCGGCGTCGACGTCGTCGATGCCGATGGTCTCGGTGACGAAGTCCTCCAGCGGAAAGCGGCCCTGCCGGTAGAGGTCGACCAGCATCGGGAAGTCCCGGGAGGGCAGGCAGTCGCCGTACCAGCTCGACTTGATCGCCCCACCGCGGCCGAACACCTCGATCAGCGGCAGGGTGATGGTCATGTCCGGTGCCGGGACACCCACCAGCACCACCCAGCCGGCCAGGTCGCGGGCGTAGAAGGCCTGCTCGAACACCGCCGGGTGGCCGACCGCGTCGATCGCGACGTCCACCCCGAAGCCGTTCGTGTGCCCCTTGACCGCCTCGACCGCGTCGGTGTTCCTGCTGTTGACGGTGTGGGTGGCGCCGAACCGGCGGGCCCATTCCAGCTTCCGGTCGTCGATGTCCACGGCGATGATCGTGGCCGCGCCGGCCAGCGCCGCGCCGGCGATCGCGGCGTTGCCCACGCCGCCGCAGCCGAACACCGCCACGCTCTCCCCGCGGCGCACGCCTCCGGTGTTGATCGCCGCGCCCACCCCGGCCATCACGCCGCAGCCGAGCAGGCCGGCGGCGGTGGCCGGCGCGGCGGGGTCGACCTTGGTGCACTGCCCGGAGTGCACCAGGGTCTTCTCCACGAACGCGCCGATGCCCAGCGCCGCGCTCAGTTCGGTGCCGTCGGACAGCGTCATCTTCTGCGCGGCGTTGTGGGTGTCGAAGCAGTACTGCAGCTCGCCCTTGGCGCAGGCGCGGCACTGCCCGCACACCGCCCGCCAGTTGAGGATGACGTAGTCCCCCACGGCGACGTTGGTCACGCCCTCACCGACCGCGGAGACCACCCCGGCGGCCTCGTGGCCGAGCAGGAAGGGGTACTCGTCGGTGATGTTGCCCTCGCGGTAGTGCAGGTCGGTGGCGCAGACCCCGCAGGCCTGGATGTCGACCACCGCCTCCCCCGGACCGGGGTCGGGGACGACGACCGTCTCCACGCTCACCGGGGCACCCTTGCTGCGGGCGACGACGCCCTTCACCTCGTAGGCCATGGCGGTGGATCTCCTCTCGCGATGTGCGGACCGGACGCGGTGGTCGCTGCTCCCGACGGGTCCCGACTGCGGTGGAGGAGCGGCAGGACATCCGTTCCTCGGCACCCCTTGACCCCGTCCGGCGCTCACCCTACTGTGTTGGACGACTGATATACCAGTCCTCGGCACCATTTCATGACAGAAGGGACTGCGGCATGGTCGTCCAGGTCGACGGAGCGCTGCAGGCGCCGGCCATCTCGGACCGGGTGCTCGACCGGTCGCTGGCGGACACCGACCCCGAGGTCGCCGACGCGATCACCGCCGAGCTGGCCCGGCAGCAGACCACGCTGGAGATGATCGCCAGCGAGAACTTCGCCCCGGTGGCGGTCATGCAGGCCCAGGGCTCGGTGCTGACCAACAAGTACGCCGAGGGCTACCCCGGCCGGCGGTACTACGGCGGCTGCGAGCACGTGGACGTGGTCGAGCAGCTGGCCATCGACCGGCTGAAGGCGCTGTTCGGCGCGGAGTACGCCAACGTCCAGCCGCACTCGGGTGCGCAGGCCAACGCCGCGGCGATGTCCGCCCTGCTGGAGCCCGGCGACACCATCCTGGGGCTGGACCTGGCCCACGGGGGCCACCTGACCCACGGGATGAGGCTCAACTTCTCCGGGAAGCTCTACGACGTGGCCGCGTACCACGTGGGCCGTGAGGACCACCGGGTCGACATGGCCGAGGTGGAGAAGCTGGCGCAGGAGCGGCGGCCCAAGCTCATCGTGGCCGGCTGGTCGGCCTACCCCCGCCACCTGGACTTCGCCGAGTTCCGCCGGATCGCCGACGAGGTCGGGGCCTACCTGATGGTCGACATGGCGCACTTCGCCGGGCTCGTCGCCGCCGGACTGCACCCCTCCCCGGTGCCGCACGCGCACGTGGTCACCTCGACCACCCACAAGACCCTGGGCGGGCCGCGTGGCGGGGTCATCCTGGCCACGGCCGACCTCGCGAAGAAGTTCAACTCGTCGGTGTTCCCCGGCCAGCAGGGCGGGCCCCTCGAGCACGTGATAGCCGCCAAGGCGGTGGCCTTCAAGCTGGCCGGGGAGCCGGCCTTCCGCGAGCGCCAGGAGCGGACCCTCGCCGGCGCCCGGATCCTGGCCGACCGGTTGCTGGCCGCCGACTCCCGCGAGGCGGGCATCGACGTGGTCAGCGGCGGCACCGACGTCCACCTCGTCCTCGTGGACCTGCGGGAGTCGGCGCTCGACGGCCGGCAGGCCGAGGACCGGCTGCACGCGATCGGCATCACCGTCAACCGCAACGCCGTGCCCTTCGACCCGCGCCCGCCGATGGTCAGCTCCGGAGTGCGCATCGGCACCCCGGCGCTGGCCGCCCGCGGCTTCGACCTCGACGACTTCGCCGAGGTGGCCGACGTCATCGCCGCCGCGCTGCGGCCCTCGGTGGGCGAGGACCAGCTCGCCGAGCTCCGCACGCGGGTCACCCGGCTGGCCGACCGCCACCCCCTCTACCCCGACCTGACGGAGGTCGTCCGATGAGCCCCCGGACCCCCGGCGCGGACCTGCCCGAGCACCCCGACGCCCTCTGGCGGAGCCCGGAGCCGAAGCGCTCCTACGACGTGGTGATCGTCGGTGGCGGCGGGCACGGCCTGGCCACCGCGCACTACCTGGCGAAGAACCACGGCATCACGAACGTCGCCGTCCTGGAGAAGGGCTGGCTGGCGGGCGGCAACATGGCCCGCAACACCACGATCATCCGGTCCAACTACCTGTGGGACGAGAGCTCGGGGATCTACGAGCACGCGCTGAAGCTGTGGGAGGGGCTCGAGGAGGACCTCGGCTACCCGATCCTGTTCAGCCAGCGCGGCGTGCTCAACCTCGCCCACACCCTGCAGGACGTCCGCGACAGCGTGCGCCGGGTCGAGGCGAACAAGCTCAACGGCGTCGACGCCGAGTGGGTCGAGCCCGACGAGGTCCGCAAGATCTGCCCGGTCGTCAACACCTCGTCCGACATCCGCTACCCGGTCCTGGGGGCGACGTACCAGCCGCGCGCCGGCATCGCCAAGCACGACTACGTGGCCTGGGGCTTCGCCCGCCGGGCCGACGAGGCCGGCATCGACCTCATCCAGGACTGCGAGGTCACCGGGTTCACCACCGACGGCGACCGGGTCACCGGGGTGCAGACGACCCGCGGCACCATCGGCGCCGGCACGGTCGCCCTCTGCGCGGCCGGCCACACGTCCGTGCTCACCGACATGCTCGGCATCCGCGTGCCGATCCAGAGCCACCCGCTGCAGGCGTTGGTCTCCGAGCTGCTCGAGCCGGTGCACCCCACGGTGGTCATGTCCAACGCCGTGCACGTGTACGTCTCCCAGGCGCACAAGGGCGAGCTGGTCATGGGCGCCGGCGTCGACTCCTACAACGGTTACGGCCAGCGCGGCGCCTTCCACATCATCGAGCGCCAGATGGCCGCCGCCGTCGAGCTCTTCCCGGTGTTCGCGCGGGCGCACCTGCTGCGCACCTGGGGCGGCATCGTCGACGTCAGCCCCGACGCCTCACCGATCGTCGGGCGCACGCCCTACGAGAACGTCTACCTCAACTGCGGCTGGGGCACCGGCGGGTTCAAGGCCACGCCCGGCATCGGCTCGGCCCTGGCGCACACCATCGCCCACGACGAGCCCCACCCGCTCGTGGCGCCGTTCAGCCTCGACCGGTTCGTCACCGGCGCGCTCGTCGACGAGCACGGCGCCGCCGCCGTGGCCCACTGACCCAGGGAGTCCCCCGTGCAACTCATCGCATGCCCGTGGTGCGGCCCCCGCGAGGAGGTCGAGTTCCACTACGGCGGCCAGGCCCACGTCCCCTACCCGGACAGCCCCGCCGAGCTCTCCGACGAGGAGTGGGCGCACTACGTCTTCTTCCGCGACAACCTCAAGGGCCGCTTCGCGGAGCGCTGGAACCACAGCGCCGGCTGCCGCCGCTGGTTCAACGCGATCCGCGACACCACCACCTACCGCTTCGAGCGCGTCTACCGCCTCGATGACCCGAAGCCGCTCGCGACCGAGCTCGCGAGGTCACGCAGGAGCACAGCCCCATGACGAGCCCGTTCCGCACCCCCGAGGGTGGCCGCATCGACCGCGCCACCACCGTCGAGTTCACCTTCGACGGGCAGACCCTCCCCGGTCACCCCGGCGACACCCTCGCCTCGGCGCTGCTCGCCAACGGCCGGCACCAGGTCGCCACCAGCATCAAGCTCGGCCGGCCGCGCGGCGTCGCCGCGGCCTGGGCCGAGGACCCGGGCGGCCTGGTGCAGATCGAGGAACCGTTCCCCGAGCCCATGCTGCTGGCCACCACCGTCGAGCTCCACGACGGGTTGGCCGCCCACGGCCTGCCGGGGCAGGGCCGTCTCGCCGACGTCCCCGACTCGGCCCGCTACGACTCGGTCCACCACCACGTCGACGTGCTGGTCGTGGGCGCCGGACCCGCGGGTCTGGCCGCCGCGCTCACCGCCGCCCGCGCCGGGGCTCGCGTCGCCCTGGTGGACGAGCAGTCCGAGGCCGGCGGCTCCTTGCTCTCGGGCACCGAGCGGCTCGACGGCGCTCCGGCGCCGCAGTGGGTCGCCGCGGCGGTCGCCGAGCTGGCCGGCCACCCGGAGGTGCTGCACCTGCAGCGCACCACCGCTTTCGGCAGCTACGACGACGGCTTCGTCCTGGCACTGGAGCGGCGCACCGACCACCTCGGCGCCGCCGCACCCAAGCACGTCGCCCGCCAGCGGGTGTGGCGCATCCGGGCCCGCTTGATCGTCGTCGCGACGGGGGCGCACGAGCGCCCGGTCGTCTTCGCCGACAACGACCGCCCGGGGATCATGCTCGCCGGCGCCGCCCGGACGTTCCTGCACCGCTACGGCGTGCTGCCCGGTCGCGAGGCCGTCGTGTTCACCACGAACGACAGCGCCTACGACGCCGCCCTCGACCTGCACCGCGCAGGCGTGCGGGTGCAGGCCGTGGTCGACGCCCGGCCGGAGGGCTCCCCGCGCCGGCGCGGGGAGTGCGAGCACGCGGGCATCCGCGTCCTGTCCGGTGCCGTCGTGACCGGCACGCAGGGCGTCGAGCAGGTCACGCACGCACTCGTCGCCCCGTTCGCCGACGGAGAGGTGGGTGCCAGCAGCGCGATCGCCTGCGACCTGCTCCTGGTCAGCGGGGGCTGGAACCCCGCCGTGCACCTGTTCAGCCAGGCTCGCGGCCGGCTCCGCTACGACGAGACCCTGGGGGCCTTCCTCCCCGGCGAGGAGCTCGACCGCCTCTCGGTCACCGGCTCGGCCGCCGGCGTGTTCGACCTGGCCGGTTGTCTGGCCGACGGGCGGCGCGTGGCTCGCGGGGCGTTGACCGAGCTGGGGATCGCCCCGGCGGGGGAGGACCGACTGCCGTCCGCCCCGACGGCCGCCGTCCCCACCGCGCCGCTGGTGCTGTGGCGGGTGCCGGACACCTCCGGCGCCGACGGCAGCACCTCGTTCGTCGACCTGCAGCGCGACGCGACGGTCGCCGACATCGCCCGCGCGGTCGGCGCCGGCCTGCGCTCCATCGAGCACGTCAAGCGCTACACGACGATCGGGACGGCGCACGACCAGGGCAAGACCTCCGGCGTCCTCACCTCGGGGATCACCGCCGAGCTGCTCGGGATCCCGGTGCAGGACACCGGGACGACCACGTTCCGGCCGCCCTACACCCCGGTCGCCTTCGCCGCCCTGGCCGGCCGCGACCGCGGCCGGCTCTTCGACCCCGAGCGGGTCACGGCCCTGCACGAGTGGCACGTGGCGGCCGGCGCGGTCTTCGAGGACGTCGGCCAGTGGAAGCGTCCCCGCTACTACCCGCAGCCCGGCGAGGACATGGGGACCGCGGTCCTGCGGGAGTGCGCCGCGGCCCGAACCGGCGTCGGGATCCTCGACGGCTCCACCCTCGGCAAGATCGACGTCCAGGGCCCGGACGCCGCCGTCCTCCTCGACCGGCTGTACACGAACCTGATGAGCAGCCTGAAGGTCGGCTCCGTCCGCTACGGGATCATGTGCGGCGTCGACGGCATGGTCATCGACGACGGCACGGTGCTGCGCCTGGCCGAGGACCGCTTCCTCGTCCTCACCACCACCGGCGGCGCGGCGAAGATCCTCGACTGGATGGAGGAGTGGCTCCAGACGGAGTGGCCGGACCTGCGGGTCCACTGCACGTCGGTCACCGAGCAGTGGGTCACCCTCCCGGTCGTCGGTCCCCGCTCCCGCGACGTCATCGGCGCGGTCTTCCCCGGCGTGGACGTCTCGAACGAGGCCTTCCCGTTCATGACCTGGCGGGACACCACGCTCGACGGGGTGCCGGTCCGGCTGGCCCGGATCAGCTTCTCCGGCGAGCTTGCCTACGAGGTCTACGTCAACCCGTGGTACGCGGTCGCGGTGTGGCAGCGGCTGCTCGAGGCCGGCCGCCCGTACGGCATCACGCCGTACGGCACGGAGACCATGCACGTCCTCCGCGCGGAGAAGGGCTACCCGATCATCGGGCAGGACACCGACGGCACCGTCAGCCCGCACGACCTGGGCATGGCGTGGGCGGTCTCGAAGAAGAAGCCCGACTTCGTCGGCAAGCGCTCCTTCGCCCGCCCGGCCAACGCCGACCCGCTGCGCAAGCAGCTGGTCGGGCTGCTGCCCGTGGACCGGGAGACCGTGCTGCCGGAGGGGTCGCAGATCGTCGACTTCCTCGCCGACGGCCAGCTGCCGCCCCCGCCGGTCCCGATGCTCGGGCACGTCACCTCCAGCTACCGCAGTGCCGAGCTCGCCCGCCCCTTCGCCCTGGCCCTGGTCAAGGGCGGCCGGGAGCGCATCGGCGACACCGTCCACGTCCCCGTCAACGGCACCCTCGTCCCGGTCGAGGTCACCGGCTCGGTGCTGGTCGACCCCGAAGGAGCCCGTCGCGATGGCTGAGCTGCTGCGTACCCACCCTCTCGAGGGGTGGCGCACCGCTTTCGAGCGGCTGCCCGACACCGTCGGCATCACCGTCGAGCCGTTCGTCGCGATGGTCGACGTCCGGCTCGGCACCGTCGGCGCCGAGGCGTCGGCGGCGCTGGGCGTCGAGCTGCCGACGGTGCCCAACACCTGGGTGCCGGCCGGCACGGGGCGGGCCGTCTGGCTCGGCCCCGACGAGTGGCTGCTCAGCAGCACCACGGAGACGCCGGAGGAGCTGGAGGCCCGGGTCCGCGCCGCCGCCCTCGAGCTGGGCGGTTCCGCGACGGACGTCTCCGCCCAGCGGATCGGCCTCCGGCTGACCGGTGCGCGGGTGCGCGACGTCCTGGCCAAGGGCTGCTCGATCGACCTGCACCCACGGGTGTTCGGCCGGGGCAGCAGTGCCCAGACGATGCTCGGCCAGGCCGGGGTCGTGCTGCTGGCCCTGTCCGACGCCGCCGACGACGTCGTCGTCCTGGTCCGGTCGTCCTTCGCCGGCTACCTCGCCGACTGGCTGCTCGACGCGGCCCTCGAGTTCACCACCCACGACAGCTGATGAAGGACCCCTCTGCCCCCCGCCCCTCGCAGGCTCGCGGCGGGACCCTGCAGAGGGGCCGACCCAGACCAACCGGCACGTCAGGAGCGAAACCAATGTCCACCACCCCTCGTGTGGTCATCATCGGAGCGGGGATCGTCGGCGCCAACCTGGCCGACGAGCTGACCGGCCGTGGCTGGGACCGCGTCACCGTGGTCGACCAGGGGCCCCTCCCGCTGACCGGGGGCTCCACGTCGCACGCGCCGGGGCTGGTCTTCCAGACCAACGCCTCCAAGACCATGACGGCGTTCGCCAGCTACACCGTGGAGAAGTTCAAGAGCATCGACGTCGACGGCGCCTGGTGCTTCAACCAGGTCGGCGGCCTCGAGGTCGCCACCACGCCGGAGCGGCTCGCCGACCTGCACCGCAAGCAGGGCTGGGCCACCTCCTGGGGCGTCGAGTCGCAGGTGGTCGACGTGGACGAGTGCGTGCGGCTGCACCCGCTGGTCGACCGCGACCGCATCCTCGGCGGCCTGCACATCCCCAGCGACGGCCTGGCCAAGGCGTCCCGGGCGGTCGTCGCGCTGGCCCGCCGCGCCGAGGCGCGGGGCGCCCGCTTCCAGGGCTCGACCCGGGTGACCGGCATCGAGCAGACCTGTGGCCGGGTGACCGGCGTCCGGACCCCGGACGGCGTCATCCCCGCCGACATCGTCGTCTCCTGCGCCGGCTTCTGGGGGCAGGAGCTCGGCGCGATGGCCGGGATGGACGTGCCGCTGCTGCCGCTGGCCCACCAGTTCGTCTGGACGGGCCAGGTGCCCGACCTGGTCGGCCGCAACGACGAGCTCAGCGAGGCGAGCCTGCCGATCCTGCGCCACCAGGACCAGGACCTCTACTACCGGGAGCGCGCCGACCGCCTGGGCATCGGCTCCTACGCGCACCGGCCGATGCCGGTCGACCTGGAGGAGCTGCCGCAGGGGGACGGCGTCAGGGAGTCGTCGATGCCCTCGATGCTGCCCTTCACCGAGGAGGACTTCGCCCCGGCCTGGGAGCAGAGCCAGCTGCTGCTGCCCTCGCTGCGCTCGTCGAAGATCGACAACGGCTTCAACGGGATCTTCTCGTTCACGCCGGACGGCGGCCCGCTGATCGGGGAGTCGCGGGACGTGGCCGGCTTCTGGATCGCCGAGGCGGTCTGGGTGACCCACTCCGCCGGGGTCGGCCGGGCGGTGGCCCAGCTCCTCGTCGACGGCCGCTCGGAGATCGACCTGCACGGCTGCGACGTGCACCGCTTCGAGGACGTCCAGCTCGCCCCGGAGTACGTCAGCGAGACCTCGCAGCAGAACTTCGTGGAGGTCTACGACGTCATCCACCCGCTGCAGCCGCGGCTGTCCCCGCGCGACCTGCGGGTCAGCCCCTTCCACACCCGGCAGCGGGAGCTCGGCGCGGTCTTCCTCGAGGCCGCCGGCTGGGAGCGGCCGCACTGGTACGAGGCCAACGCGCACCTGGTGGACGAGCTGCCCGCGGAGTGGGTGCCGCCGGAGCGCGACGCGTGGGCGGGGCAGTTCTGGTCCCCGGTCGCGGCGGCGGAGGCGTGGAAGACCCGCACCGCCGTGGCGCTGTACGACATGACGCCGCTCAAGCGGCTGGAGGTGAGCGGTCCCGGCGCCCTGGCCCTCCTGCAGCGGCTGACCACCGGTGAGATGGACAAGTCCGTCGGGGCGGTGACCTACACGCTCGCCCTCGACGGGGCCGGCGGCATCCGCAGCGACCTCACCGTCGCCCGGCTCGGCGAGCAGCTGTTCCAGGTCGGCGCCAACGGGCCCCTCGACCTCGACCTCCTGCTGCGCGAGGCGCCGGACGACGGCAGCGTGCAGGTCCGCGACGTCACCGGCGGCACCTGCTGCATCGGGCTGTGGGGTCCGCGCGCCCGCGACCTGGTGCAGCGGGTCAGCGCCGACGACTTCACCAACGAGGGCCTGAAGTACTTCCGCGCCAAGCGGGCCCGCATCGGCGGGGTCCCCGTCACGGCGATGCGGCTGTCCTACGTCGGCGAGCTCGGCTGGGAGATCTACACCAGCGCCGACAACGGCCAGCGGCTGTGGGACGTGCTGTGGCGCGCCGGCCAGGACCTCGGCGTCGTCGCGGCGGGCCGGGCGGCCTTCAACAGCCTCCGCCTGGAGAAGGGCTACCGCGCCTGGGGCCACGACATGACGACCGAGCACGACCCCTACGAGGCGGGTCTCGGGTTCGCCGTCCGCAGGCAGAAGGAGGCCGACTTCGTCGGGCGGCAGGCCCTCGCCGGGAGGGGGGACGACACGGTGAGCCGCCGGCTGTCCTGCCTGACGATCGACGACGGCCGCAGCGTCGTCCTCGGCCACGAGCCGGTGTTCGTCGACGGCCGACCGGCCGGCTACGTGACCAGCGCGGCCTTCGGGCACACCGTCGGCCGGCCGATCGCCTACGCCTGGCTCCCGGCCTCGGCGACCGTCGGTACGGCCGTCGAGATCGAGTACTTCGGCACCCGCATCCCCGCCACCGTCGCGGCCGAGCCGCTCGTCGACCCGGAGATGACCCGCATCCGCGGCTGAGTCGAGGACCCCTGCCCCGCCACACCCCTCCCGCCGGATCGGCGGGCGACCCCGGCCACTCCCGGGGCTGCTCGCCGGCCCGCGACCGCGCCCACCCCGGAGGACCCCGTCATGCGCACCGACACCATCGAGACGTTCCTGGAGCAGCTCGCCGCCAGGGTGCCCGCCCCCGGAGGAGGGGCCACCGCCGCGCTGCACGCGGCCCAGGCCGCCGCTCTGGTGGCGATGGTCGCCCGCTACAGCGACTCGGCGAAGTACGCCGACCACGCCGAGGAGATCGCCACCATCACGAGCACCGCCGACCGGCTGAGGGAGAACGCGCTGGGCCTGGCCGAGGAGGACGCCGCGGCCTTCACCGCGGTCACCGAGGCCTACCGGCTGCCGAAGGGGACGCCCGACGAGGCCGCGGCCCGGTCCGAGGCCATCGCGACGGCCCTGGTCGCGGCGGCCCGGGTGCCGGCGGTCGTCGTCGCCGTCGCCGACCAGGTGCTGGGCCTGGCCGAGCAGCTGCTGCCGATCGGCAACCGCAACGTGGTCAGCGACGTCGCCGCCGCCGCGGAAGCCGCCCGGGCCGCGGCCACGACGGCCCGGGTCAACGTGGAGGTCAACCTCGGCGGCATCAAGGACCCGGCGACCTGGGGAGAGCTCGCAGCGGTCGTCGACACCGTCGACGACCTGGTCCTCCGCGCGGAGAAGGTCACCGCCGCCGTCCGGGACGGGCTGGTGCGGTGACGGCGGTCCTCAGCGGCAGCGAGCTGGCCGCCGGCATCCGCGCCGAGGTCGCCGCCGGCGCCGCCCGGCTGACCTCGGCCGGCACCCCGCCCCGGCTCGCCGTCGTCGTCGCGACGGCGGACGAGTCCAGCGCCTGGTACGTCCGCTCCATCGCCCGGGCCGCGGAGCGGACCGGCGTCGCCTGCACGGTCGTCGACCTCGGGGAGACGGCGACGCGGGACCGGATCCGCGCCGAGCTGGCCGCCCTCAGCGCGGACCCCGCCGTGCACGGCATCATCCTGCAGACCCCGCTGCCGGCCGACGCGGTCTTCGAGGACCTCGCCGCGTCGATCGACCCGGCCAAGGACGTCGACGGGGCCAACCCGCTCAGCCTGGGACGGCTGGCCGCGGGGCTGCCGGCCTTCGCGCCGGCGACCGCCGAGGCCGTGCTCGCGCTGCTGGACCACCACGGGATCCCGCTGTGCGGCGCGCACGCCGTGGTGGTGGGCCGCTCCACCGTCGTCGGCAAGCCCGCGGCGCACCTGCTGCTGCAGCGGGACGCCACAGTGACCGTCTGCCACAGCCGCACCAAGGACCTGGCCGCGGTCACCCGGACCGCGGACGTGCTCGTCGCCGCCGTAGGACGGCCAGAGCTCGTCACTGCCGAGCACGTCGTCGAGGACGCGGTCGTCGTCGACGTCGGGACCAACCCGACGCCCGACGGCCGACTGGTCGGGGACGTCGACGCCGCCTCGGTCACCGGGCGCGTCGCCGCACTGACCCCGGTCCCCGGCGGCGTCGGCCCGGTCACCACGGCCCTGCTCCTGCAGCACACGGTCACGTCCGCGCGCGGCTGAAGAAGGACCCTCGCCCCCACCGCTCACACGTTCGCGGCGGGCCCTGCGAGGGGCCGCCTCGCACGCTCGGGGTGGGCCTCGGAGGGTCCCGCAGGGACCCAGCAGCGAGTCGCACCACAGAGATCGGAGCAGCAAGATGACCGGCACGGCGTTGGCCGACCGCCCCCTCGCGGCCACCGGCACCTCGACGCACCCCCTGGGTCGAGCACTCGCGGCGAGGCGGCCCCTGGTCTGCGGCATCCTCAACGTGACCCCCGACTCCTTCTCCGACGGCGGGCGCTTCGACAGCCTCGACCGGGCCGTGGAGCACGGGCGCACCCTGGCAGCGGCAGGGGCCGACCTCATCGACATCGGCGGGGAGTCCACCCGACCCGGCTCGCGCCCGCCGACCCTCGGCGAGGAGCTCGACCGCGTCGTCCCGGTGGTCGAGGCCCTGGGCAGGCAGGTCCCCGTGCCGTTGTCCGTGGACACCTCGCGGCCCGAGGTCATGCGGGCAGCGGTGGCCGCCGGCGCGAGCATGGTCAACGACGTGCGGGCGCTGCAGCGGCCGGGTGCCCTGGAGGCCGCCGCGGAGCTGGGCGTGCCGGTGTGCCTCGTGCACATGCAGCGCTCGCCGGAGACGATGCAGGAGAACCCGCGCTACCGGGACGTCGTCGTGGAGGTGCGCACCTTCCTCGCCGAGCGGATGCGTGCCTGCCTCGACGCGGGCATCCGGCAGGAGCACCTGGTGGTGGACCCGGGGTTCGGGTTCGGCAAGACGCTGACCCACAACGTCGCGCTGCTGGCGTCGCTCGACGCGTTCACCGGCCTCGGGGTCCCGGTCATGGTGGGGTTGTCCCGCAAGTCGCTGCTCGGGGAGCTCACCGGGCGGACCGTGGGGGACCGGCTGCCCGGCTCCCTGGCCGCGGCGCTCGTCGCGGTCCAGCGAGGAGCCTCCGTGCTGCGCGTGCACGACGTCGCGGCCACGCGGGACGTCCTCGCCGTCCTGGACGCCGTCGGCCCGGTCTGAACGCCCCGCGGGCGGCCCCGTCCAGGGCACCGCTCCGAGCTTGCGAGGGGTGGGAGGACGGGGTCCCTCTTCAGATCACCGCGCGGATCGCTCGCTCGAAGCCCAGGACGTGCTCACGGGCGAGGTCGTCGGCCCGATCGGCGTCGCCGGCGGCGATCGCGCGGAGCAGCTCCACGTGCTCGCCGACGTGCTCGTCCACCGTGGGCAGCCGGTCGAGGAAGAGGCAGAAGATCCGCGTCGCCAGGTTGTCGTAGCGGATGAGGACGTCCTCCAGGTGGGGGTTGCCGGCCGCCCGGTAGATCGCCCGGTGCACGGCGAGGTCCCAGCGCATCAACTCGGTCCGGTCGATCCGGGCGACGTCCAGGTGCTGGATGCGCGAGGCCAGGTCCTCGAGCTCGGCATGCGCCGTGCGGACGGCCCGCTCGGCGGCACGGCGGGCCGCCAACGGCTCGAGCTGGGCGCGGATGTCGGAGATGTGCGCCAGGTCGGAGATGTCCATCCCGGTCGCGAAGGTCCCTCGCCGTGGGTAGGACACCACGAGCCGGTCGCCCTCCAGGCGCTTCAGCGCCTCGCGGACCGGGGTGCGGCCCACATCGAGGTCCTTGGCCAGTTCGTCGTCGTCGATCGGGTCGCCCGGCCGGATGTCGAGCATGATCAGCCGGTCCCGGATCGCCACGTAGGCCTTGTCCGCCAGTGACGCGACGGCGGACGAGTCGAGATCCAGGGGCTCAGCGCTCACGACCAGATCGTAGAGGTTGGCGGCCGGCAGGCCTTGCCTCTTCAGAGGGATCGACATACCTTCATAGTACATCTGATATACCAACTGTGTACCTAGATCTCCGGTTGGTGTGCAGGCCAACGGCGGGGAGAGGGAGGTACGGGGTGACCATCAGCGCCTTCGACCTGTTCAAGGTCGGGATCGGCCCGTCGAGCTCGCACACCGTCGGCCCCATGCGCGCCGCCTGCACCTTCGTGTCCCGGCTCCGCGACGAGGGCCTGCTGGGACGGGTCACGGGGGTGCGCTGCGAGCTGTTCGGGTCCCTGGGGGCCACCGGGCACGGGCACGGCAGCGTCAAGGCGGTCGTCCTCGGTCTCGAGGGGGAGCAGCCGGACCTGGTCGACCCGGCGGCGGCCGGCCCGCGGGTCGACGCCGTCCGTCGCGAGGGGAAGCTGGCCCTGGCCGGCGAGCACCCCATCGCGTTCTCGGTGGACGACGACGTCGTGCTGCACCGGCGCAAGCGGCTGGAGTTCCACAGCAACGGCATGCGCTTCCGGGCGCTGGACGCCGAGGGCGACGAGGTCGACCGGCGCGAGTACTACTCGGTGGGCGGCGGGTTCGTCCTCGACGAGGACGACGCCGGCAACCCGGCCATCGTCGAGGACGCCACGCCGGTCCGGTACCCGTTCCGGACCGGCGAGGAGCTGCTGGCCCGGACGCGGGAGACGGGCCTGCGGATCAGCGACGTGATGCTGGCCAACGAGCTGGCCTGGCGCAGCGAGGCGGAGGTCCGCGCCGGGCTCCTGCACATCTGGTCGGTGATGCAGGAGTGCGTGGAGCGCGGCACCCGGACCACCGGCGTGCTGCCCGGCGGGCTCAGGGTCCGCCGGCGCGCGGCCGCGCTGCGCGCCCAGCTGGAGGGGCATCCGGACGAGACCGATCCGCTCCGCGCGATGGAGTGGGTCACCCTCTACGCCCTGGCGGTCAACGAGGAGAACGCTGCCGGCGGGCGGGTGGTCACCGCGCCGACGAACGGCGCCGCCGGCATCGTCCCGGCCGTCCTGCACTACTACCGCGACTTCATCGGCTCCTACGGCGAGGACGGCGTGGTGCGGTTCCTCCTCACCGCCGCGGCGGTCGGGCTGCTGTTCAAGGAGAACGCCTCGATCTCCGGCGCGGAGGTGGGTTGCCAGGGTGAGGTGGGCTCGGCCTGCTCCATGGCCGCCGCCGCCCTCGCCGAGGTGATCGGCGGAACGCCGGAGCAGGTGGAGAACGCCGCCGAGATCGGCATCGAGCACAACCTCGGCCTCACCTGCGACCCGGTCGGCGGCCTGGTGCAGATCCCCTGCATCGAGCGCAACGCCGTCGGCTCGGTCAAGGCCATCACCGCGGCCCGCATGGCCGTGCGCGGCGACGGCCGGCACCACGTCCCGCTGGACAAGGCGATCAAGACGATGCGCGAGACCGGCGCGGACATGAAGGACAAGTACAAGGAGACCGCCCGTGGCGGGCTGGCCCTCAACATCGTCGAGTGCTGAGGAGGCACCCGTGTCCCGACCCTTCACCCTCACGCTCAGCTGTGCCGAGCGCCCGGGCATCGTGCACGCCGTCAGCTCGTTCCTGTTCGAGCAGGGCTGCGACATCGTCGAACACCAGCAGTTCGACGATGCGCTCCGCGGGCAGCTGTTCCTGCGTACGGCCTTCGTGTGCGCCGGGGACACCGACGCCGACCGGCTGTCCGCGGCCTTCAAGGCGGTGGCCGACGCGTTCGGCATGTCCTACCAGGTCGCCGGCGACCGGCCGGAGCGAGTGCTCGTGATGGTGTCCAAGCTCGGGCACTGCCTCAACGACCTCATCTTCCGGTGGCGTGCCGGCAACCTCGGCGGAGAGCTGGTCGCCGTGGTGTCCAACCACGAGGACCTCCGGCCGATGGCGGAGGCCGCCGGCCTGCCCTTCGTGCACGTGCCCGTGACCCCGGCCACCAAGCGCGAGGCCGAGGCCCGGCTGCTGGAGCTGGTCGACGAGCACCGGGCCGACCTGGTGGTGCTCGCCAGGTACATGCAGGTGCTCTCCGACGAGGCCTGCGCCGCCCTGCACGGCCGGGCGATCAACATCCACCACTCGTTCCTGCCGGGCTTCAAGGGCGCCAAGCCCTACCACCAGGCCTTCGACCGGGGCGTCAAGCTCGTCGGGGCGACCGCCCACTACGTGACCCCCGACCTCGACGAGGGACCGATCATCGAGCAGGAGGTCATCCGCATCGACCACACCCACGACCCGCGCGCGCTGGCCACCGTCGGCCAGGACGCCGAGGCGCTCGCGCTGTCCCGGGCCGTGCGCTGGCACAGCGAACGGCGGGTGCTCCTCAACGGGCACAGCACCGTCGTCTTCCGCTGAGCCGGGCGTCGTCGACGTCATGCCCACCGGGCCGGTGGGGCTGATGGCGCCCGTCGGTGCTCCGCCGTCTCCCGCGGCGCTCGACCGGGTGATCCGGTACCTGCTGGAGGAGCTCGGGCCCCAGCGGGGCGCTGTCGGAGGGGGACTCACCCGCCCGCGGGCCCTGTTCGGGGCGCTGGGCGACCCCCAGGACCGCTTCCGCGCCGTGCACGTGGCGGGCACCGCGGGGAAGGGGTCGGTGAGCGCCTTCGTGGCGAGCCTGCTCCGGGCGCACGGGTTCCGGGTCGGTGTCCACCTGTCGCCGCACGTCTACTGCCTCCTCGAGCGGTTCCAGGTGGACGGCGGGCCGCCGCCGGCCGAGCTCGTCGACGCAGCGCTGGCCCGGATCCGGCCGGCAGTCGAGGCGGTGGAGCAGGCCGGGCACGGTCGGCCGTCCTTCTTCGAGGTCACCAACGCCATCGCCTTCAGCCTGTTCGCCGACCACGTCGACTACGGGGTCGTCGAGACGGGGCTCGGGGGGCTGCTCGACTCCACCAACACGATCTCCCGGGCGGACAAGCTCGCGGTGATCACGCCGATCGGCCTGGACCACCAGGACCTCCTCGGGGCCACGGTCCGCGAGATCGCGGCCCAGAAGGCCGGCGTCCTGCCCCTCGGCGGTCGTGCGGTCGCGGCTCGCCAACCAGACGCCGAGGTGGAGGACGTGCTCAGCGCAGAGGCGGCCCGCCGGAGCTGCGATCTCCGGTGGGTGGGCCTGGGCCCCCCGGCGGTGCGGGCCTGGACCGGGCCGGGCGGCACCGAGCTGCAGCTACGGGGCCAGCCGTCCCTGTCCCTGGGGCTCACGGGGCGGCACCAGGCCGGCAATGCCCACCTGGCGCTGCGTGCCATCGAGACACTGGCTGCGCGTGACGGGTGGTCCTTGGATCCGGATGCCGTCTGGCTGGGGGTGCGGAGCGCCACGCTGCCCGGTCGGTTCGAACGCCGTGCGATCGGCGGCGGCCGGACCGCGGTCCTCGACGGCGCACACAACCCGATGAAGCTCGCGGCGCTGGTGGCGACCCTGCAGGACGTCCATCCCGGCTCCCGGTTCCCGTGGGTACTCGCGCTCAAGCAGGACAAGGACCTCCGAGCCGCCCTGCGGGTCATCGCTCCCGCGGCGTCCGTGGTGGTCGCCACGCAGTTCGGCACCGAGGACGGCGACCATCCCGCCGGCACGTCCGTGCCCGCCGCGCAGGTCGCCGCGGCGGCGGGGGAGTGCGGCATCGCGGCCGTGGTGGAGCAGGACCCGGTGCGCGCGGTGACCCGGGCCGCGGATCGAGCCGGGGCCGGGCTGCCGGTCGTGGTCAGCGGCTCGTTCCACCTGCTGGCCGCGGTGCGATCGGCGACGGCGGCGCCGTGACGTCCGGCAGCCGGCCCGGGGCGCCGTGGGCCCGGTTCGACGACCTCCGCGCCGGGACCGCCGTCCGGTGCCCGCCGCCGCATCGGGTGCTGACCGCCGACCGGCCCGCGGAGGTGCTCGGCGTCCTGACGGAGGTCGAGCGGGCCACCGATGCCGGGTGGTGGGCCTTCGGCTACGTCGCCTACGAGGCCGCCGCCGGGCTGGACCCGACGCTGGCCGTGCACCCGTCCACGCCCCTGGACATGCCGCTGGTCTGGTTCGGGCTCTGCGACGAGCCGGTTCCCGTGCCTCCGCTGCAGCCGGCCGGCGCCGGCCCGGCCCCGACCGCTCGGTGGCGACCAACGTGGACACCGGCCGGGCACGCCCACGGCGTCCGAGAGGTGCGGGAGCGGATCGCCGCCGGGGACACGTTCCAGTGCAACCTGACCGTGCGGATGTCCGGCCGCGTGCCCGGGGACCCCTTGGCCCTGTACCGGGACCTGGCGCTGGGCCAGCGCGGGGCCCACAACACCTACCTCGACCTCGGCCGGTTCGCCGTGGCCAGCGCCAGCCCCGAGCTGTTCTTCGAGCGCCGCGGCGACCACGTGCTGCTCCGTCCCATGAAGGGGACGGCGCGGCGGGGCCGACACCGGGACGAGGACCGGCGCCTGGCCGCCCAGCTCCGTTCCAGCGCGAAGGAGCGGGCGGAGAACGTCATGATCGTCGACCTCCTGCGCAACGACATCGGCCGGGTCGCGGAGATCGGCAGCGTCGACGTGCCGGCGCTCTTCACGGTCGAGCGCTACGAGACCGTGCTCCAGCTCACCTCCGACGTCACGGCTCGTCTCCGTCCCGGAACCGGCCTGGTGGAGCTGTTCCGAGCGCTCTTCCCCTGCGGCTCGGTCACGGGAGCGCCCAAGGCGAGCTCCATGGAGATCATCCGGTTCCTGGAACCGGATCCGCGCGGCGTCTACTGCGGGGCCGTCGGCCTGGTCGGCCCACCGGACGCGCCGGTTCGGGCCCGCTTCAGCGTGGCCATCCGGACGGCCGTGGTGGACACCTCGTCAGGGGAGGCCGTGTACGGCACCGGGAGCGGCATCACCTGGGGGTCGGAGGTGTCGGCCGAGCACAGGGAGGTCCTCGCCAAGGCCGCCGTCCTCGCCGCGCGGCCTCGTGAGTTCGAGCTGCTGGAGACGATGCGTCACGACCCGCCGCGGGGCCTGCGCAACCGGGACCGGCACCTGCAGCGACTGGCGGACTCGGCCGGGCACCTGGGGTTCCGGTTCGACCTGCCGACGGCCCGGCGCACGCTGGCCGCGCGGCTGGCGGGCGAACCGGCGGCACGCGTCCGGGTCCGGCTCCGCCGCGACGGGACGCTCGCGGTCGACGTCGAGGCCCTACCTGCACCTCCGGCCGGCCCGGTGCTGCTCGCGCTCGACGACGATCCGGTCGATCCCGACGAGACCTGGCTGTACCACAAGACGAGCATGCGGGAGCGGTACGACCGGCGCCGCGAGCGGCGGCCCGACGTCGACGACGTGATCATGCTGAACACCCGCGGCGAGCTGACCGAGGTCACCCGGGCGACCCTCGCGGTGAAGCTGGACGGGCGGTGGTGCACCCCTCCACTGGAATCCGGCTGCCTGCCCGGCGTCGAGCGCGCGCGTCTGCTCGGGGCGGGCCGGCTGCGGGAGCGGGTGGTCCAGGTGGACGACCTCGAGGGGGCGGAGGGGTTGGCGGTGCTCAGTTCGCTGTGGGGGTGGCGTGCCGCAGAGCTGAGCACCGTTGGTCGGGAGGTGGTGCCCACCCGGGGCCGGGGCGGGCCGGCCCGGACCTCCCTCGCGGCGGGGAGTCCGGTGTCGGCAGCACTCATCGGCACGGGGTAGGGCTGTCGGTGTGGTGGCCAGCAAGCCGCGTCCCTCCGCGCGGGACGTGATCCGCTCCCGCACCTCGCGGCGGGCGTCGTCAGCCCTGGTCAGCGCGGGTCGCGCCACAGGCGCGGCCACGCGCCGCCACGGCTCAACCGCGGGCCGACGGTTCAGCTGGACGGTGGGTGCAGCCCCTGGAACTCCTCGATCATGGCGAACGTGCGTGCTCCCAACTCGACCTGGGTGAGGAGGATGCCGATCGTGCCGTCCGGGTCGACGAAGAAGTCGGTCCCCTGACCGCCCGACCAGCCACAGCGGCCCCGCCGTGGTCCCTCGGTCTGCACGCCTACGCCGAAGCCCCAGCCCATCCCCTCCCAGAAGCCGGGGAAGAAGCTCTCCGGCGTCTTGTTCTCGGCGGGTACCTGATCGCTGGTCATCTGCCGCAGGTGGTCCGCTGAGATCATCGGCTCCCCGTCGACTCGGCCGCCGGCGGCGAGCATCCGGGCGAAGCGGTGGAAGTCGCGGGCGGTGGAGACCAGCTCGCCGTGGCTGACGTCGAAGGGTGCTGGTCCTGCGTAGGAGCCACCACCGGCAGGCTCGGTCTCGACCAGGCCGTCATCGCCGTGGCGGTAGGCCGCGGGCAGCCGGTCGAGCTTCTCCTCCGGCACCCACAGGGCGGTATCGGTCATCCCGAGCGGCCCGCAGAGGTCCTCGGCCAGGTGCTCCCCGAGCGACCGACCGGTCAGTCGGGTGATGAGGATGCCGAGCAGGCCGAACGAGTGGTGGTACCGCCACCCCTCTCCCGGCTGGAACGCGAGCGGGAGCTCGGTCAGTCGGGCGAGCCACTCCTCGGCACCCAGGGTCAGAGGCTCCGGACCGGCTTCGGTGCCGTTGTCGGCCATCGCTCGCTGCAATGGGGAGTCGACCAGCGCCATCCCGTAGCCGGAGGCGTTCGTCAGCAGGTGGCGAAGGGTGATGGAGCGGTGGGCGGGCACGGTGTCGCCGAGCTCCGCCGTGGGGCTCGACAGCACGCGGCGGTCCGCGAGCTCGGGCAGCCACTCCTCGAGACCCTGGTCGAGCTCCAGCCGGCCCGCCTGCACCAGGCGCAGCGCCGCGACCGAGGTGATCGGCTTGGTCATCGACTGGATGCGCATGATCGCGTCCTCGCGCATCGGGCCGCCCCCCACGGCGGCGACGCCGGCGGTCACCACCGGCGCGTCTCCGGAGCCGAGCAGCGCAACCGCGCCCGGTACGGTGCCGGCCTCGACATGACGTCTCAGCAGTTGCTCCACGGTGGTGCTCACCCCGACGACCCTGCCACGGGCAGATCCGGGAGCCCACGATCCGGGAGCCCAGGAGTGCACGGAGGGTCGAGCGAGCGGGGGATCGCGCCCCGGGTCCCGGGATCCGGTCCCCTCCAGCGTTGCAGCGGCCGGGTCGTGCAGTCGACGGTGACCTGACCGCGCTCGCCCGGGTGAGCGCCCTCGCTGGTCATGCCGCCGCCGGCGGGCGCCACGACCAGGCTCATCAGCTCGGCGATCGGGTGGTCAGTGCGACTCCCGGCTCACCCGGGACCCGCTGGAGCCGAGCAGGAAGTCCAGGTCGGCGCCGGTGTCGGCCTGCAGCACGTGGTCGACGTAGAGCCGCTCCCAGCCGCGCCGCGGATCGGCGAACCCGGCGACGGTGGCCTCGCTCGGCGTGCGCCGGGCGAGCTCGTCGTCGGGCACCTCGACGTCGATGCGGCGGGCCGCGACGTCGAGGCTGATGACGTCGCCGGTCCGCACGAGGGCCAGCGGGCCGCCGGCGGCGGCCTCGGGGCTGACGTGCAGCACGACGGTGCCGTAGGCGGTGCCGCTCATCCGGCCGTCGCAGACGCGCACCATGTCGCGAACGCCCTGCTCCAGCAGCTTCTTCGGCAGGGGCGTGTTGGCGACCTCGGGCATGCCGGGGTAGCCCTTCGGACCGCAGCCGCGCAGCACGAGCACGGAGTCGGCGTCGACGTCGAGGTCGGGGTCGTCCAGCCGGGCGTGCAGGTCCTCGACCGAGTCGAAGACGACCGCGCGACCGCGGTGCTCCATGAGGTGCGGGGAGGCGGCGGCCGGTTTGATGACCGCGCCGGACGGGGCGAGGTTCCCGCGCAGGACCGCGATGCCACCGTGCTCGACCAGCGGCTCCCGGCGCAGCCGGATGACCTCCGGGTCCCAGATCGGCGCGTCGTCGAGGTACTCGACCAGCGGCTTGCCGGTGACGGTGAGCGCCGTCGGGTCGAGCAGGTCCCGGACCTCGGCCAGCACGGCGAGCAGCCCGCCGGCGCGGTGGAAGTCCTCCATCAGGAACCGGCCGGCCGGCAGCAGGTCGACCAGCACCGGCACGCCGGAACCGATCCGGTCGAAGTCCTCGAGGGTCAGGTCGATCCCCAGCCGCCCGGCGACGGCCAGCAGGTGGACGACGGCGTTGGTCGACCCGCCGATCGCGGCCAGCGCCACGATCGCGTTGGCGAAGGACGCCTTCGTCAGGAAGGTGGACGGCCGCCGGTCCGCCGACACCATCTCGACCGCGAGCCGGCCGGTGCCGTGCGCCGCCGCCAGCAACCGGCTGTCCGGGGCAGGCGTGCCCGCGACACCGGGGACGACGGCGCCGAGCGCCTCGGCGACCAGCGCCATCGTCGAGGCGGTGCCCATCGTGTTGCAGTGGCCCCGGCTGCGGATCATCGACGACTCCGAGCGCGTGAACGCCTCCTGCGACAGGGTGCCGGCGCGGACCTCCTCCGACAGCCGCCAGACGTCGGTGCCGCAGCCCAGCGGCACGCCGCGGAAGGTCCCGGTCAGCATCGGGCCGCCGGGGACGACCACGGCGGGCAGGTCGACCGAGGCGGCGGCCATCAGCAGCGACGGGATGGTCTTGTCGCAGCCGCCCAGCAGCACCACGCCGTCGATCGGGTTGGCCCGGAGCATCTCCTCCGTGGCCATCGCGGCCATGTTGCGCCACAGCATCGCGGTGGGCCGGACCTGTGTCTCACCGAGGGAGACCACCGGCAGTTCGAGGGGGATGCCGCCGGCCTCCTGGATGCCGTCACGCACGGACCTCGCGACCTCGGTCAGGTGGCTGTTGCACGGGGTCAGGTCCGAGGCGGTGTTCGCGATGGCGATCTGCGGGCGGTCGAAGGCGTCGCCAGGTACGCCCCGGCGCATCCACGCCCGGTGGATGTAGGCGTTGCGGTCCTCGCCGGCGTACCACTGCGCGCTGCGCAGCGGGGATCCGGCGGTCCGATCGCGTCCTGACGTCATCGGGCCTCCCTGGTCGCGTCGACGGACGATCACCACCGCCTTCCAACTGCCGAGACGATGGTCTAGCTTCTGGAATCACGATGGAGACTACGCAGCCCAGGCCCGGAACGACAGCCGCTGGTCGGGACGCCGTTCCGCCGCTGCACGAGAGCCGCCTGGTCGGGTCGGACCGGGTCCTCGCCGTCCTCAAGGAACTGGCCCGCTTCCCCGACGGCGTCGGCCTCGAGGAGCTGACCCGTGCCATCGGCAGCCCCAAGCCGACGGTCCACCGCGCGCTGGCCTCGCTGCGCCGCGCCGGTCTGGCCGACCAGGACGCCCGTGGTCGCTACGTGCTGGGCGACGAGTTCCTGCGGATGGCCTTCGCCCACCACGAGGCCCGCCCCGACCACGTGCGGGTCCGCCCGGTGCTGGAGGCGCTGGCCGCGGAGTTCGGCGAGACCGCGCACTACGCGGTGCTCGACGGCCGGGAGGTCGTCTACCGGGCGAAGGTCGACCCTCCGTCCGGTGCGGTCCGGCTGACCTCGACGATCGGCGGTCGCAACCCCGCTCACTGCACCGCGGTGGGCAAGCTGCTCCTCGCCTCCCGCCTGACCGCCCGGGACGACGTGACGGCGTGGGTCGCATCAGGGGACCTCGCCCGGCGCACGCCACGCACGCTGTGCTCGGTCGACGAGCTCGACGCCGACCTGCGCGGGAACCGCGCGCGCGGGTTCGCCGTCGACGACCAGGAGAACGAGGTCGGGGTGAACTGCCTCGCCGTGCCGGTGTTCCTCACCTCTCCGACCTCCCCGTCGGGAGCCGTGAGCATCAGCGCCCTGACCTACCGGACGCCGCTGAGCGCACTCGTCGACGCCGTGGACGAGATCCGCGGTCTGCTCGGACCCCTGGGGGAGGGGCAGCGGTGACCGAGGTCCCCGTGGCGACCGACGAGGTCCACCCGCTCGCCGAGGGCCCGGTGCGGAACGCCGCGTGCGACCGGCTGCTGTGGGTCGACATCCGCGCCGACACCGTGTTCCGGGGACGGCTGGACGGCGGGCGCATCGGGGTCACGAGCCGCCAGGAGCCCGACGGCACGGTGGGCGCGGTCGCCGTCGCCGCGGACGGCGCGCTGCCGGTGGCCGCGCAGGACCACCTCGTCGTCCTGCGGCCGGACGGCGCACCGGAGGACGGCCGGCAGGTCGTCCCGGCCGGTCAGGGGCGTCGGCTCGACGACGGCGCCGTCGACCCGGCGGGCCGCTTCGTCGTCGGGACGCCGTCCCTGGACGGGCCCTCCGGGCCCGAGGTGCTGGTCCGCCCCGACACCGTCGGGATCCGCACGCAGCTCGACGGCGACCTGACGCTGTCCGACGGGCCGGCCTGGTCCGCCGACGGCCGCTGCACGTACGGCATGGACACCCTGCACGGCCCGCCCGTGCCCGCCTGGTGGGGTTCTGCTGCCTCCTGATCCCCCGACCTCCTGGAGCACCTCCGTGTACCTCATGCGCATCGGCGCGCCCGGCGCCGAGAAGCCCGTCGCGCGTCTCGACGACGACACCTACGTCGACCTCTCCGACGTCGTCGACGACGTCGACGAGGCATTCTTCGGCTCCGGCGGTCTCGACCGCGTCCGCCCTGTCGTGGACGAGCGCGCCGCGACCGGTCAGGTGTCCCGGTTCGCCGGCGAGCGGATCGGCGCACCGATCGCCCGGCCGCACCAGATCCTGTGCATCGGGCTGAACTACCGGGACCACGCCGCGGAGACCGGGCAGGCGGTGCCCGATGAGCCGATCCTGTTCACCAAGTCGCCCAACACGCTGATCGGCCCGGACGACGACGTGCGCATCCCGCGTGGGTCCACCAAGCCCGACTGGGAGGTCGAACTCGGCATCGTCATCGGACGGCGCACCAGCTACCTGGACTCGGTGGAGGAGGCACGCGAGGCCGTCGCCGGGTTCTGCGTCGTGAACGACGTCAGCGAGCGCGCGTTCCAGATGGAGCGCGGCGGTCAGTGGGTCAAGGGCAAGTCGGCCGAGACGTTCAACCCCGCGGGCCCGTGGCTGGTCACCCCGGACGAGATCGACGACGTCCTCGCCCTCGACATGTGGCTGGACGTCAACGGAGTGCGCCGGCAGACCGGCAACACCAGGACCATGGTCTTCGACCCGTGGTTCATCGTCCACCACCTGTCCCAGTTCCTGGTCCTGGAGCCCGGCGACCTGATCGACACCGGCACCCCGCCGGGCGTCGGCATGGGCTTCCGGCCCCCGGTCTGGCTGCAGCCCGGCGACGTCATGGAACTCGGCATCCAGGGTCTGGGCTCACAGCGGCAGTGCGTCCTCGCGCCGCGGTGAGCCCGCGGACCATGCGGGCCCACGTCCTCACCGGGCCCGGCGAGAGCTCGGTGCAGGAGGTACCGGCCCCGGTGGCCCTGCCGGGGGAGGTCGTCGTCGACGTCGAGCGGGTCGGCGTCTGCGGCACCGACGTCGAGTTCTCCACCGGGGAGATGGCCTACCTCCACCAGGGGCACGCCGCCTACCCCATGCGCCTGGGCCACGAGTGGTGCGGTCGGGTCGCGGCCGTCGGCCGAGGCGTGGACCCCGCCTGGCAGGGCCGGCGGGTCATGGGCGACACCATGCTCGGCGACGGCACCTGCCGCCGCTGCCGTCGCGGGCACCAGCACGTCTGCGAGCACCGGCAGGAGGTCGGCATCCGCGGCGGGCGACCCGGAGCGCTGGCCGAGCAACTCGCCGTGCCGGCCACCTCGCTGCACGCTCTGCCCGACTCGGTGGACCCGGTGATGGGGTCGCTCGTCGAGCCGGGGGGCAACGCGCTGCGCGCGGCCCGGGCGGCCGACGTCGGCCCCGGCGACCGGACGTTGGTCCTGGGGCCCGGGACGATCGGCCTGCTGGTCGCGATGTTCCTGCGCGCCGCGGGTGCCGAGGTGCACCTGATGGGCGTCAGCCCGGCCTCGCTGGAGTTCGCCCGTGGCCTCGGCTTCGAGCACGCCTGGACCGAGCAGACCCTCCCGGACCTCCCGTTCGACGCCGTCGTCGACGCGTCCAACGCCGTCCACCTGCCGGCCCTGGCCCTGGAGCGGGTCGAACCGGCCGGCCGCGTCGTCTACATCGGCCTTGCCGGCAGCCCCAGCACCGTCGACACCCGGGACCTCGCCCTCAAGGACGTCACGGCCGTGGGGATCCTCTCCGCCTCACCCGGCCTCGCCGCCACGATCGCCGCCTACGCCGCCGGTGAGGTCGACCCGCGCCCGCTGGTCGCGGCCACCGTGGGCCTGGACCGGGTCGGCGCCGTCCTGGCCGGCGAGCGGCCGGAGGGCGCGGGTCCGGGCCCCAAGATCCACATCGATCCGGGACTGCCCTGAAGGAGAGCGGGATGGACGACTTCGGAGGGCTGGTCGCCCTGGTCACCGGCGGCGCCAGCGGCATCGGCGCCGCCACCGCACGGCTGCTGCGGCACCGTGGCGCCCGGGTCGCGGTCCTCGACCGCAGCACCGACGGCGTGCCCGAAGGGCAGTTGGCGCTCTCCTGCGACGTCACCGACCGCGCCGGCGTCGAGACGGCCGTGACGACGGTGGCCGACCGGCTCGGCGGGATCGACGTGGTGGTCGCCAACGCCGGGATCGGAGCCGTGGGCGACGTCGCGGCCAACGACGACACCGAGTGGGCGCGGGTCCTCGACGTCAACGTCACCGGCATCGCGCGGGTCACCGCGGCGTCGCTGCCCCACCTGCGGCGGTCCGGACATGCCGCCGTCGTCACCACCTGCTCGGCGGTCGCCTTCGTCGGCGTGCGGCAGCGGGCGCTCTACGGCGCGAGCAAGGGTGCGGTACTCGCGCTGACCCTCGCGATGGCCGCCGACCACGCGGCGGAGGGCATCCGGGTCAACGCCGTCGCTCCCGGCACCGCGGACACCCCCTGGGTCGCCCGCCTGCTCGCCGCGGCCGAGGACCCGGAGGCGGCCGCAGAGGCGCTGCGCCGGCGCCAGCCCCTGGGCCGCCTGATCACCGCGGACGAGGTCGCCCACGCGATCGCCTCGCTGGCCTCCCCGCTGGCCGCGTCGACCACCGGCACCGTCCTGCGGGTCGACGGCGGCATGACCAGCCTGCGTCTCTGATGGTCGTGCCCACGGTCTCCACTGCGCCGAGATGGCACACGCCTGGGGGTGCGGGCGCGTGATCCGACCGCCCGCACCGGCCCTGCTGCAGTGGCGGACGCCGTTCCGGCTCCACGCCGTCAACCTGCCGCCCGCCGCCACGGCTGCCCGGTTCGTCCGGGAGGGGGACGGCGTTCACCGCCCGGTCAGCGCCGCGAGCGCGGCCTCGATCCGCAGCCGGGTGTCGTCGGAGGTCCAGCCGTCGAGGACGGTCGTGTCGCCGTCGGCGGTCGCCTCGATCGCCGCGTGCGCGGGGCGGTGGAGCTGCACCTTGGCCAGTCGGTAGGACTCCGGCGACCGGGCGGCCAGCTCAGCCGCCAGCGCGACCGCCCGCGGGAGCAGCGCGGCGGGCTCGGTGAGTTCGTCGACCATCCCCAGGGCCAGCGCCCGCTCGCGGTCGGTGGTCTGCGCGCCGAGGAGCACCGGGCCGGCGCGGGAGCCGAGCGCGTGCCGGACGACCTCCAGGGCGGTGGTCGGGAAGGGGACGCCGACCGCCAGCTCGGTCAGCCCGATCCGTCCGCCCGACATCAGCCGCAGGTCGCAGGCCAGGGCCAGCACGCAACCACCGGCGATCGCGTGCCCGTTGACCGCCGCGACCGTCGGCCGTGGATGGTCGAACACGACGCGGAACGTGCGGGACAGCGCAGTCAGGAGCTCCTCGGTGTACGGCCGGCCGCCGTCCAGGATCCGGCGCAGGTCCACCCCAGCGCAGAAGCAGGAGCCGCTGCCGGTGATGACCAGCGCCCGGTCGGATGCCGTCACGGCCTCGGTGAGGGCGTTCAGCAGCTCCACGTCGAGGGCGCCGACCCGGCCGTGCTCGATGCGCAGGACGGCGACGTCGTCCAGGTCCTCGGTGATCAGCATCGGGCCCTCCACTTGTTCGAGCAGCTCGCGACGGAACTGTGCCGGATGTCCGCGCCGCCCGGTGCGGCTCCTCCCAGGGGTCGGGAGCCCCATGGGTCCGGTGACCCGGCTGCGGAGGACGGCGGGCACACCATGTCCAGCCGACGCGGGTCACCGCAACCGACGGTCGACCTCAGGGGCGTCGGTCGGTGACCCGTAGTGGCGCGCCGCGGTGCTCCTCCGCGGCATCGGCCGTCGATGGCAGCCGCAGCGGTCCCAGCAGGAGCCGCACCGCACATCGGCGTCCCCCGCTCATCCAGTAGTCCAGATCCTCGCGCAGCACTGGGTGGGCTGCGGGACGTGCCACGCGAGCGGGCTGGTGGTCGAGCGGTGGGAGGACTCCAGCAAGACCCTGCTGACCGAGTCACGACGGACGGCGCAATGGACGTTGCATCTGCGGCTGTCGCGACGTAGCGTCGATAGAAACGCTCCGTTTCGATCGGCGGGTATCCGGGAGGCCGGGATACCAGCCGATCATGCGCACCACGCCGCAGCCCCACTCCCGTCAGGAGCGCGTCATGACGGACACCCTGCACAGCCACGATCACCAGCTGGTCGTTCCGATCTCGGCGCTGGGCCGCGGAGACCTGGCTCTGGCCGGCGGGAAGGGTGCCAACCTCGGCGAGTTGGTGCGCGGCGGCTTCCCCGTCCCCGATGCGGTGGTCGTCTCCACCGCCGCCTACGCCGGCGTCGTCGAGAGCAACGGGCTGGCCGCGAGGATCGAGGCGGGCCTGCGGGCAGGTGACGGCGCCGCAGGCATCCGTGCCGCCTTCGAGAGCGCCACCGTCCCGGACGGGCTGCGAGCGGAGATCCTCGAGGCCTACGCCGTGCTCGGCGGTGGCCCGGTCGCGGTCCGTTCCAGCGCCACCGCCGAGGACCTGCCCGGCGCCGCGTTCGCCGGGCAGCAGGACACCTGCCTGAACGTCGTCGGCGAGGTCGCGCTCCTCCAGGCGGTGCGCCGGTGCTGGGGGTCGTTGTGGAGCGAGCGGGCCATCGCCTATCGCGACCGACGCGGCGTCGACCAGGCCTCGGTGCGGATGGCCGTCGTCGTGCAGCGGATGGTGCCGGCCGAGCACGCCGGAGTGATGTTCACCGCCAACCCGGTGACCGGTGCGCGCGACGAGGTGGTGATCGATGCGAGCCCGGGGCTGGGCGAGGCCGTCGTCTCCGGGCTGGTCACCCCCGACCACTACGTGCTCGACGCCGGCGGCGCCGTCCGGCAGCACGTCCCCGGCCGGCGTGAGGTGGTCATCCGGGGCGTGGTCGGCGGCGGGGTGGCACGTAGTGCCGAGGAGCCGGTGGACGCTCTGCCCGACGAGGTGGTGGTCGAGCTCGCCAGGCTGGGTCGGGCCGTCGCGGGACACTTCGGGCGTCCCCAGGACATCGAGTGGGTCCGCGCCGCCGGGCAGGTCTGGCTCGTGCAGACCCGTCCGATGACCGCACTCCCGCCGCCCCCGCTCCGGCTGGGCCGGATCCGGCGCCGGCTCGGCCAGCAGCTGCTCGACTACTTCACCGACCGGCCATACCCACTCGACGTCAGCGCTTGGATACAGCCGGGCATCGGTCGGCTCGTCGAACGGATGCTGGCCGAGATCCCGGGACTGCGCCTGGAGATGTCCGACGTGCTGCCGGAGGTCGATGGGGTCGTCGACCGGTTCGTGCCTCCGCTGCCCCTGCCGACCCGAGCGGTGCTGACCGCGCCCGCACGCCTGGCTGTCCGCATCCGCCGCTTCGCACCGGCTGCGTGGGAGCGCGATCCGCGCTTCGACCGGTTCCAGCGGGAGGTGCGGCACCTCCGCGAGGTGGACCTGACCGGGCTCACCTGGACGGATCTCACCGCGGTCGCGCGTCGGGCGCTCTCGGCGACGGACCTGGTCACGGACCTGCGGGTGGACTACCTGCCGCGCGTCGGTCACGACCTCCTGCGCCTGCACCTCCTGGTGTCGTTGCTGGGGCTCCGGGCGCTGTCCGGGCAGCTCACCCTGGGCACGCGGACCCGGACCGAGGACGCCAACCGCGCGCTGGAGGGCCTGGCTGCCCAGGTCCGGCAGGATCCGGTCCTGCGCGATGCGTTCGCCGACCTGGACGGCCCGGCCCTGCTCGAGCGGATCACCGACGATCCCGCATGCGGCGCGTTCTCCGCGGCGCTGGGGGAGTTCCTGGCCGGGTACGGACACCGCGAGACCACCAGCCCGCTGCTGATGTCCGCTCCGACCTGGGCGGACGCGCCGACCACGGTGCTCGCGCTGGTGTCGGTGCTCGCGGCCGGTCCTCCGCGGCCGTCCGGACCCGGGCCGGCTGCTGCGGCTGAGGACCGGCTGGTCGGCCATCCCCTCGTCCGCCGCACGGGGACGGCTGAGGGCGCGCGGCGGGTCGTGGCGGCCGCTCGCGCCGGCATCGCCTTCCGCGAGGACTCGCACTTCCATGTCACCGCGGTGTTGCCGGTTCTGCGCCGGGTGGCGATGGAGGCCGGCAGCCGGCTTGCGGCGGTGGGGGTGCTGGCTCTCCCCGAGGACGTCTTCCACCTGCGGCTGGAGGAGCTGGAGCACTGCGCCGATCCACCACGGCTCACGCCGCATGACGCCGACCGGTTGCGCACGCTCGTGCGCGCCCGCTCGGCCCGGCGCGCCGAGCTGGCGGGCGCACCGATGATCAGCCGGGCCTCTCTGTTCCCGCAGTCCGACGCCGGCACCGCCGCGCTGCTCCGCGGCGTCGCCGCCAGCGGTGGGCGGGTGACCGGGCCGGTCCGCGTGGTCGGCGGTCCGGCGGAGTTCGGCACGCTGCGCGACGGCGAGGTCTTGGTCTGCCCCTACACCAACCCCGCGTGGACCCCCCTGTTCCAGCGCGCGGCAGCCGTCGTCGTCGACTCCGGCGGCTCCGGGTCGCACGCGGCGATCATCGCCCGCGAGTACGGGATCCCGGCCGTCATGGCCACCGGGACGGCGACCACGGTCCTCGCGGACGGCCAGGTGGTCACCGTCGACGGCGACGCCGGGCTCGTCGTCGAGGCCGGTGCGGCCGACCGGCCCGCTCGGCAGCGTGACCGCTGACGTGCGCAGGGACCCCGACGTGCGCGACGTCCTGGAGGGGCCGCGGCGCCGACACGGTCAGGCCCTCGTCGCGGCCATCCTGGAGGCGACGATCGCCGAGGTCGACGAGGTCGGTTACGCGAACGTCAGCATGGAGAAGGTCGCCGAACGGGCCCGCGCCAGCAAGGCCTCGGTGTACCGCCGCTGGCCGGGCAAGGTGGCGCTGGTCGTGGACGCCGTCCACCACGCTCTGCCCGACCCGGCAGCGCTGGCCGACACCGGCACCCTGCGCGGGGACCTGCTGGCCGTGCTGCGGGCCGCGGGGGAACAACTCGCGGGACCGGCTGGACGGGCCATGCGGGGCGTGCTCGGCGACGTCTTGCGCGATCCCGCGCGCGCCGAGCAGTTCCGCGCCCGGGCCCGGGGCAACAGCGCAGCGATGATCGAGACGGTGCTGCGTCGGGCGCACCAACGCGGTGAGCTCGACGTCGACGCCGTGACCCGACGCCAGCGGGAGGTCGGGCCCGCGCTCATGCGCTACCACTCCTTGACCAACGAGGGACCGGTGCCCGACGAGGTGATCGTCGAGATCGTCGACGAGGTGGTGCTTCCCCTGCTGTGGTCGCGAGAGGGGGGCGAGCCGCGCTGAGCGGCGAGACGGCGCCGGGAGGACGCCGGTAGGTGCTCGGAACGGATCGCGGGCGGGGCGCGGACCCGGGAGCGCTGTCCGGAACGTCGGAACCGCAGGTCGCGCATGAGCGGACGTGGGTCGCCCGGGACCTGGACCTGGTCGGGTGGGCGACCTCCACCGCGGACTTCGGCGGGGGAGGCGCGCCCGGATGCTCCGCCGCCGGCCCGGACAGGGACCTGCGGCCGTGTCCGGGTCCTCGGCGGTCCCCTAGCGTCGCTGCCGCGGTGCGCGCGCTCCCCACGCGGGTGCGTGCCCACCGAGTCGTACGAGGAGCAGCCATGGCACAGGGACTGTCGACTCCGATTCCCCTCCGTCCCGGTCGTTCCGCCGGTGGAGCGCCCGCCGGTGCGGCTGCGCACCGGCCCCGCCGGCCGGCGCGACGCGCGACAACTCGGCAACTCACCGATGCGTCGAGCGGACCGGCCACCGGTTGCTCGGTCGGCCTGGCCCCGGTCGGCCTCGTGGGTGACGCCATGGTGGGGGTTGCAGCCGCGCTCAGCGAGCCGCTGGGCCTGGCCGGTGAAACGGAGCGAGGCGCGGCATGAGCCCCGCGTCTCGCCGGGTCGCCGGCATCGTCCTCGTCGTCCTGCCCACGGTCGTCATCGGCGGGGTCAGCGTGCTGAGCCTGCTGATCGGTGACCCGGGCTACCGTGACAACCCGCTGCGGCAGGACCTGTGGCGCGCCGGTCATGCGCACGCGGGCGTGTTGTTGCTCCTGTCCCTGGTCGCGCTTCGTTACGTCGACGAGACCGGGCTGTCCGAGCGCGCCCGCTGGTTCGTGCGGCTCGCATTTCCCACCGCCGCTGTCCTGCTGCCCGTGGCGTTCTTCCTGTCCGTCCTGATGCCGCAGGACCGAGAACCCAACGCGATCATCTACTCCGCCTACGCCGGGGCCGTCGTCCTGGTGGCAGGGCTGCTGACCCTCGGCATCGGCCTGCTGCGGGCCACGACGTCACGGCCCGCCCTCGGCGGGGCCCCCTCGCCACCGGCTCCGCGCGAAGCCCATGCCCGTTCGTCCTCACCAACGCCTCCGAGGGGTTGATCCTCATGATCTTCCTCGTCGTCCTCGCGCTCGCCACCGCGGTGGCCGCACTCGTCCTGTGGCCGTCGTCCGGCCGGCGCTCCGCCCGCCGTGCGGCTCGCCTCGGCATGGCCGCCGCCATGGTCTTCGCCGGGGTGGCGCACTGGGTGATGCCGGCACCCTTCGTCCAGCACCTGCCGCCGTGGGTGCCCGCCGCGGAGACCCTCGTGTTCGTGACCGGTGCGGTCGAGATCGCCCTCGGCGCAGCACTCCTCCTCCGCCAGCCGTGGCGGCGCCGCGCCGGTCTCGCGCTCGCCGCCTACCTGGTCGCCGTCTTCCCGGCCAACGTGTACGTCGCCGTCGCCGGCGTCGACGTGGAGGGGCAACCCGGCGGCTGGTACCCCTGGCTGCGACTGCCCCTCCAGGTGCTGTTCGTCGCCTGGGCGCTGTGGAGCACCGAGTGGGACCTCCAGCAGTTGCGCGCTGCGGTGAACAGGCTCGTCGGCAGGACCCCTCGGGCCGAGGAGGTCTCGTCGGTGGCCTCCCGGACAGAGAGGTAGAGGGACCAGTTCGTCCGGGCAGCTCCCACGGATGCTTCACCGCGGTCGCCGCGGGGCGACGCTGCGCGCGCGGCGCCGAGTGGCGGCTCGGCGCGGATCGCCTCGGCCCCCGGTACCGCTCACGAGGCCGCGGTGCGCCGCGGCGACACGGTTGAGCTCTGCACCGAGGGGCTGATCGAGCAGGGGCTGCCTTCCCTCCTCCCGTCCGTCTCCGGCGACGCCGTTCCTGCGCGCGACGCTTCGAGGGTCCGGCGTGCTCATCGCCTCATCCCGACTCGACGATGCGTGCGCGCCGGCTCGGCCGGTGCGAGGAGGGCTGTGCCTGAGGGCGAGCGTGCTCCTCCCGGGCAGCGCCTTCCGCCGCCCGTGCTGCTACGCCAGCAGTGACACCGCCGCCATCCGTTGCAGGTGCCTGACGTAGGTCTCGAACGTCCAGCCCCAGGTGCCGACCAGGCGCTGGTGGAGCATCGGATCGATCAGGACGTCGGCGATGGCGGCAGCCTGTTCGGGATCGAGTCCGGGCTGCAGCCCGCCGAGGTCGGCGACGCGGCCGATGACATCTCGGGCGCCCTCGGCCCGCTGGTCGTCGGTCGTGGCGAGGAGGGCTGCAGCCTCGGGGTCGGCGTCGGCTGCCACGACGAGGACGTGGTGGAGCGTGGCGAGCCGCTGGTTGATGGCGGCGTTCATGGCCATCCATGCGGCGAGCAGTTCGGCGGGGTCCTGGCCCTGCATCATTCGCCGCACCTCCGGCCGGTCCGCGATGGCCACCGGTTCCTCGTCGCCGGCCAGCGTCCAGTCGAAGGCGAGCTTCAGTACGGCGGCCTTCGCGCCGACCGAGGTGAAGACGGTCCTGCGGCTGACCCCCCGACCCAGCGCCGACGCCGGCCTGGGCGCCCTCCGTCACCCGAGCGCCTTCGAGGCCGCCTGCCGGGCAATTCCCGGGCTGGCCGAATGGACCGACGCCCGCGTCGCCACGCCCACCAGCGGCGTCATCGTCGGTGGTGGGTTGTCCAACACCTACCGGCAGCAGCTCGGTCGGCCCGGTCTGGTCGCCATCGGTGATGCAGTCGCGACCACGGCGCCCACGGCGGGCCGGGGGCTCGCCATGGCCAGCATGCAGATCGGCGCGCTCCTGCAGCTGCTCGACACCGGCGCCGACCCCGCCACCATCGCAGCTCCCTTCGGCGCTTGGTGCGACACGGGGATCCTCCCGTGGGTCGAGGACCACCTGGCCTTCGACGCCGAGTCGGTACGCCGCTGGCAAGGCCATGACCTCGACCTCGCGCAGCCCCTGACCTCGGCTGCCATCGTCGCGGCCGGCCAAGCCGACCCCCGGATCGAACCGCACGTCGCCGGCTTCGTGGCCATGACCGCGTTGCCGGCGTCGCTGGCTGCCGCCGAGCCGCTGGCCCGCGCCGTCTACGAGACCGGCTGGCGTCAGCCGACGGCCGGAGGCCCCACGCGCGACGAACTCGTCTCAATCGCCGAGTGGGCGCAAGCCAGCTCCGGCGCCCGGCTCGAGACGCCGGTGGCGCCGATCCCCAGCTACCTCGAGAGGAGCGCATCCATGAACGGCCGCCGGCTTCCGATCGCGACGCTGCCGGCGGTCGAGGCGGTGCAGACGATCGACGCCACGGAGGTCGAGCCCGGACACGTCCTGGAGGACCGGCGTGCCGCCGGCGAAGGCCGAGTTCGGCGGCACCGGAACACCAGCCCACAGCCCGTCGGTCAGGCGGCCCGGTCGAGCGGCCACGAGCACGCCGCCCGCCATCCCTTCGCGACATCACCGGGGTCGGCACAGCGCGCCGCGCATGTCGTCGGTGTCTTCCCCACCACGGCTGATCACTACGACTGCTGATCGGCCCTCGGGATCGACGAGATGGTGGAGCCGGTCCAACGCTGGCCGGCCACCTCGAGCTCGCGCACCTTCAGCGAGCCGATTTGGATCTCCTCGGCGCGCAGTCTCCGGATCACCGCGTCAGCAATCGCGAGCCGGCCGACGGCCATCGCGCCGACGGCGGTGACGGCGAGCGCGAGAGGCCCCATCGCCGACGGCCCGAGGATGCGGGCGCCGACAGCCATCGCGCCGGTGACGCTCGCCGTCTTGGCGGTGGAGCCGGTCCGCTGGCGACGGATGCTGATCATGCTGGACATGGCGCCTCCTGTGGCCGTCCCTCGGGCGTGGCAAGCCACCGTGGCGCCTCCGGCACGCCTGCGCAACCACCGGTGGGCGTCGAGCCGTCGGTCTCGAGTTGCGGCGTGATCCTCGGAGTACTGGTCGGTCTGGCGTGTGACTCCACCATCTCCACGGCCTGCCGGCGCCTACGTGCACAACCGCCCGTGGGCCCGTCATCCCATAGGCCGCCCCGCCGTCGAGGCCAGGCGCCGAGCTGCCTCAGCAGACCAATGTGCTCGCGGCGGCCCAGTGCTGGGCGAACCGACCGCCCTCGACCCGGAACAGATGAAGAACGTCCATGCGACAGCACTGCCAGTAACCGGGACGCCGGCCAGCAGTGGGGATCCTCGAGGCAACGTGTTGGCCAAGAGGTGTCAGGTGGACCGCGACACGGTCGTCGGCCAGTTAGGAGTCGAACTCGGTCGTCCTGGCGAAGTGGGGCTGGCGACGTGGAGCCGGTACAGCTCCATGGTGTGCCGCTCCCCGTCACGATCCGACCGAGTGCCTGTTCACCGTGGGTTGCGCTGTCTCACCATCTCGTCCCAGGCCGCTGCAGGCACCTGACGCCATCTTGTTTGCGCACTCCGTCACCGCAGCGCCAGGATCGGAACTGGGTGGTCACGCACCGCCGGCGGCAGAACCGGCGCATGCCGCGCAGCCGGGTAGCGACAGTGGAGGGCTCGGCGGTCTCAGAAGACGTTGCATTAGTTCGTCGGTGATCGCCGAGCGCGGATGAGGGTGACGGCCAGGCGGGCCAGGGTGGTGATGGTGACGGCGGTGCGGTCGTAGCGCAGGGCCAGGCGCTCTTAGGACAGCAGCCAGCCGAGGGTGCGTTCAACGACCCAGCGGTGCCGGCCCAGCCGCTGGCTGGAATCGACGCCGATCCGGGCAATGCGGGCGGTGATGCCCCGGCGGCGCAGGCAGCGGCGGACTCGCGGGTTGTCGAAACCCTTGTCCCCGTGCAGCTTGACCGGCCGCCGGCGGGGATGGCCGCGGCCGCCGCTTGATCGCGGGCATGCCATCGAGGATCGGTTCAACGAACAGGCTGTCGTACCGGTCCGCGGCCGAGACCAGCACGTTCAGCGGCAGCCTGGTGGCGTCGACCAGCAGGTGGTACTTGGTCCCCGCCTTGCCGCGGTCGGTCGGGTTCGGTCCGGTCAGCGCACCCCCTTTTCGCCCGGACGCTCACCGAGTCCAGGCTGGCCCGCGACCAGTCCAGCCGGCCCTGCTCACCCAGTCGGTCATGCACGGCCTGGTGCAGGCGGTCGAAGACGCCGGCGTCGGCCCACTCGTGCATCCGGCCCCAGCAGGTCCAGCCGGAGCCGTAGCCCAGCTCGCGGGGCAGCTTGGTCCAGCTGGTGCCGCTGGAGAGCACGAAGGCGATGCCCTCGAGGACGTCCCGATCCGAGGTACGCGGTCGCCCGGTTCGACCGTGCACCGCCGGCGGCTGCGGCGGGATCAGTGGCTCGGCCAACTCCCACAGCTCGTCACTGATCAGCCGGGGCGGCGGTGAAGACGCCGACAAGGACATACGCCGTAGCCTGCGGCGGACCGTCAGGACGGGACAGATCCCGACGACCTACTTTCGCAACGTCTTCCCAGCTGTGCCGTGACGCCGCGGTGACGCCCCGGTGGCACCGTGGGACGGGGCCTGGCGCCCCCGACCGCGGCGTCGGGTCGGTTCGGGGCCGCGAGCAGGTCCGGAGGTGGTCGGTGGCGGCAGCGTGGCGGTGCAGGAGCGCGGCCCTCGCCCTGGCGACGCTGGCTGCCCTCACGCCCGCGTGCGCCGACCGGCCGACGAGCGGCGATCAAACGACCGGCTCGCTGTCGCCGAGCACCACGGTCCCGAGCACCACGGTCCCGAGCACCCCGGCCCCGACCACCCCGGCCCCGACCACCCCGGCCCCGACCACCCCGGCCCGGACCACCACCACGGCCCCGACCACCCCGGCCCGGACCACCACCACGGCCCCGACCACCCCGGCCCCGACCACCCCGGCCCGGACCACCCCGGCCCGGACCACCACCACGGCCCCGACCACCACGGCCGACGGGACGCAGACGACTGGGTCGACGTTCACGCCACCGACGCCGACTGACCTCTCCGGACCGTGACCGCCGTGGCTCGCCCGTCCGCCGCGCTGGCCCTCGCCGCAGCCCTGCTGCTCGGCGGGACCTGGACCGTGCTCACCCGCGGGGACAACCTGCTCTTTGAGGCGGCACTGCGGGACGCAGACGTCGCCGTCCCCGCGCTGGATGCGGAACCCGTGGCGGGCCCCATCATGTATCTGCTCGTGGGCAGCGACCGTCGCGACCCCGTCGACCCCGATTGGGACGTCGAAGGGGAGCGGGCCGACAGCGTCGTGCTCTGGGCGATCCCCCGCACCGGGCGCGTGGCCGGCCTATCGCTGCCCCGGGACCTGCGGGTGTCGGTCCCTGGGCACGGGGACGGCAAGCTCGGTGGCGCGCTGGAGTACGGGCCAGACGCCCTCATCTCGGCCGTCCGCTCGCTCACAGGGCTGCCGGTGCACCACTACGTGGAGGTCGGCTTCGACGCCGTGACCGCGATGGTGGACGTTCTGGGCGGCGTCCCGTTGACCGTGACGCATGCCGTGCGGGACCAGCGGACGGGGCTGGCCCTGCGGCCCGGCACCCAGGAGTTGGACGGTGCGGCCGCCCTCGCCTACCTGCGCTCCCGCAGCCTAGAGGAGCTCACCCCCGCCGGCTGGACCCCCGAAACCTCTGGCGACCTGGGGCGGATCGCCCGTCAGCAGCGGTTGCTCACTGCCCTCGCCGCCGCGCTGCCCGACCGCTGTCCGTCCTGGGACTGCCTCCGCGGGCTGGTCCGCGCGCGGGGCTCGCTCACCGTGGATGCGAGGCTCGAGGGCTCGGACCTCGAGCGGCTCGCCCTTGCGTTTGCAGCGCCCGGAGGACCGGAGCTGGCCACGCTGCCGACCCTGCGTGAGCCGCCGACGGACGCCGTGTCGCCCTTCCCGCCCGGCCATCTCGGCACTGTCGGGTACCGGGTCCCCGACCAGCCGGCGGCCGGCACCGCACTCAGGCGGCTGACGGCGACGGGAGTGCCGGAGGACGGCCCGTGAGCGCGCCAGGCGCAGGCCCGGCGCCGGGGCTCACCCACGATGTGTTCGTCAGCTACCGCCGGCACCCGCCGGACCGGCCCTGGGTGAGGGGGCGGTTCGTCCCTGCCCTCCGCGCCGCGGGAGTGCGCGTCTTCCTCGACGACGACGAGTTCCGGCTGGGCGAGCCGCTGATCATCGCCATGACCCGCGCGGTGGAGGTCAGCCGGTACACGGTCGCGGTGCTCACCCCTCAATACCTGACGAGCACGTTCACCGACCTCGAGTCACTCATGGCCGAGCACCTCGGACTCGAGAACGCCGAGGTGCGCCTCATCGGCGTGATGCGCGAGGCGGTCACACCCCGGCTGAGCATGCGGCTTCGGCTGTGGCTGGACCTCACCGACGACGCGGCCTTCGACGACGGCGTCGCCCGGTTGAGCCGGGAACTGCGCCGTCCGTGGTCCGACCCGGCGGCCGGCCCGTGACCGCCGGCAGTCCGGCCGCCGGGCCGGCGGCCGCGGATCGGGACCGCCGGGAGATCTTCCTGTCCTACGTTGCCGAGGACCGGGATTGGGCCGAGGGCTTCCTGTTGCCCGGGCTGCGCCAGGCCAGCGTCCGCGTCGGCATCGAGTCGGAGTTCCGCCTCGGTCGCCCCCTCAGCGAGCAGTTCGCCGAGGCGGTCGAGAGGTCCGAGCGCGTCGTCCTGGTGATCTCCCCCGCGTTCCTGGCCGACGACAGCGCGCTGCGGCTGCGGCTGCTGGCGCAGCACTACGGGCTGGAGCACTCGACCTGGCCGGTGTTGCCGATCCTGCTGCACCCGGTGGACAAGCTGCCGTTGTCGCTCGCCATGCTGACCACCCTCGACGCCACCCACGAGGCGGATTGGGAGGTCTGCCTGGCCCGCTTGCTGGCCGACCTGCACCGGGAGGTGGCGGCCGAGGTCGCGCCGCCGGGATGCCCCTACCCGGGCATGGTGCCGTACACCAGCGAGCAGAGCCGCCAGTTCCACGGCCGCGCTGCGGAGATCGAGGAGGTCGTCGAGCGGGTGCGCCTGCACCCGGTGCTCGCCGTCGTCGGCCCGTCGGGGTGTGGCAAGTCCTCGCTGCTGCAGGCGGGTGTCGTTCCGCGGCTGGCCGCAGGCGGCGCCCGCATCATCACCGTGCGCCCCGGGGACCGGCCGCACGACACCTTGCTCACGGCGCTCGCGTCCGCCGAGCGGCCGGGCCCCGAGGAAGCGACGGTGCTCGTCGTCGACCAGCTCGAGGAGCTGTTCACGCACGCCGCCCCGGGCGCCGGTGGCCAGGTGATCGACTTCTGCCGGAAGCTGCGCTCGCTGTGCGAGTCGGGGCGGGTGCGCTGCCTGTTGGCCATCCGCGCGGACTTCTACCCGCAGCTCATGACCTCGCCACTCTGGGCGACCGTGCGCGACCACCGGCTGGAGGTGCTGCCCCTCACCGGTGACCGGCTGCGGGAGGCGATCGCCGCGCCCGCGGCGGAGGTCGGCGTCCACATCGAGGCGGCGCTGGTGCAGACGATCGTCCACGACGCCGGCGGGCAGCCGGGCAGCCTGCCGCTGATCCAGGAGACCCTCGTCCTGCTCTGGGGCCGCCTGCGGCGCCGCTACCTGCCGATCAGCGCCTACGACGCGTTGGTGCTGCCGAGCAGCTCCTACGGGGAGCCGCCGCGCACCGGTCTGCAGGTGGCGCTGGCCCGGCGCGCGGACGCGGCGATGGCGGCGCTAGCCACCGACGAGGAGCGGCTGCTCGCCCGGCGGGTCTTCCTGCGGCTCGTGCAGCTGATGGACGGCCGCGGCGACGTGCGCCGTCAGCAGCGCCGCCGGGACCTGGAGAGCCCGGACAGCAGCGCAGAGACGTTCGACCGGGTGCTGCAGCACCTCATCGACGCCCGCCTGGTCACCTGCAGCACCGACGAACGGACCAGCGATCCGGGGGAGGCGCTCATCGACCTCGCCCACGAAGCGATCATCACCGGCTGGCCGGCGCTGCGCGGGTGGATCGCGGACCTCCGGGCGGCCGAGCGCACCCGACGCCACCTCGAGGACGCCGCGGCCTCCTGGGTGCGGCTGGGCCGGGGGGCCGGCGGGTTGATGGACGACGTCGAGCTGGGCCAGGCGCGGGCCTGGCTCGACGGTCCCGACGCCGACGAGCTCGGGGCGAGCCGGGACCTCCTGGACCTCGTGACCGCGAGCGACGCGGCGCTGGCCACGGCCCGTGCCCGCAAGGCCCGGCTTGACCGGTTGTTCCGGCTGCTCACCGTCGCCCTGGCCGCGCTGCTGGCGGCTGTCGTGGTGGTCGCCGTCGTCGCGGTGCAGCAACGCAACGAGGCCCGAGACGGACGGGTCCTCGCCCGGTCCGGCGAGCTGGCCCTGGCCGCCGCCGCGCTGCTCCCGGAGCAGGTGGACCGGGCGCTGCTGCTGTCCCAGGAGGGGCTGCGGCTGCGCTCGACGCCGCGGACCGTCGGCGGGGCCCTTGCCGCGCTCGCCGCGAACCCCCGGGTGCTGCGCGTGCTGCACGCACCCGTGCCGCAGTACGCGGTGGCAGTCGTCGGCGAGAGACAGGCCGCGGTGACCGGCGGCCTGGACGGCGTGGTGCGGTCCTGGAACCTCGACGGCGGCGCGCCGGGGGAGCTGGGCCGGCTGGGCGGGGAGATCCGCAGCATCGCGGTGCGGCCGGACGGGGGCGCCGTCGTCGCCACGTCCAGCACCGGCGAGATCGGGCAGTGGACGTTGCCCGGCGGCGAGCCCGTGCCGTTCCTCTCGGGGCCGCAGGCCGGTCCGGAGCACGTCGGCTCGGTCCGAACGGCGGCTTACAGTCCGGATGGGACGCTGCTCGCAACGGGCGGTCAGGACGGTCAGGTCATCCTGCGCGACGCGCGGACCGGTCAGGGCCAGCGGTTGCTGACCGGTTACGCCGACTGGGTCAACACGGTGGCCTTCACCCCGGACGGCGCGACCCTGCTGGCGGGCGGCGGGCGCACCGGAGGTGATCCCGACGACCGGCGCATCCTTGCGTGGGACGTCGCCACCGGCGCATTGCGGGCTGAGCTGCTCGGGCACACCGGCGCTGTCCGGGCCCTCGCGGTCGGCCCCGACGGCGCGCTGCTCGCCTCCGCGGGCGAGGAGGGGGCAGTCCGGATCTGGTCGCTGGCCTCGGGGCAGCTGGTTCACGAGCTGCCCGGCCACGAGGAGCGGGCCTTCGACGTGGCGTTCTCCCCGGACGGCGACAGGCTGGCCTCAGCCAGCCGGGACCACACCGTTCGGCTGTGGGATCCGGCCACCGGACAGGCGGTCGGCGACCCGCTGCGAGGCCACGGCGACTACGTCCGCGGCCTCGGGTTCCTGGCCAACGACCAGATGCTGTCCGTCGGCGGCACCCGGCTCTTCCTGTGGGACACCGGCAACGCCGGGCGCAGCCGGCTGGCCACCTCCCTGCCGGAGCAGTCGGCACCGAGCCGGGCTGTTGCCGTCGACCGCTCCGGGGAGCGGGTAGCCACGGGTGAGGACTCCGGCCGGATCGTGCTGCGGACGGCGGACGGAATTCCCACCGGGATCGAGCTGGACGCCGTGGATCCGGTGAGCAGTCTGGCGTTTGGTCCGGGCTCGATGCTCGTCTCGGCCACCTACAGCGGGCGGGTGCGGGTCTGGGACGCAGCCGACGGCCGGGCCCGCACCGATGAGCTCGGCCTCGGTGAGGGCTCGGTCGTCGTCGAGGTCTCCCCGGACGGGCGATACGTCGTCACTGGTGGGGACGGCGGCCTGGTCCGGGCCTGGGACCCCGTCCTGCGGGAGGTCAGCACCCTGGGCCGACACGACAATTGGGTCCGCGACCTCGTCTTCCGGCCGTCGGACGGCGCGCTGATCTCGGCCGGAGCGGACGGGCGGGCGCGCCTCTGGCCGGACTTCCCCGCCCCGGAGTCGCTCACCCTGACCGAGCGGACCAGCCGAATGGAGACCGCGGCCGTCAGCCCCGACGGCGAGACGGTCGCGATCGGCAACGCCGAGGGAGAGGTCGTGCTCTGGGACCTGGCGGAGACCGACGCGCGCCGGGCGGACCGGCCGGCGCTTGCCGGGCACGAGGGCACGGTCACCGGGATCGCCTATCTCGAGCCGGCGGGCCGGCTGGCGACCGCGGACGAGACCGGCACGCTGCGGCTTTGGGAGGCCGACGTGCGCCTGGATCCTCTCGGGGAGCTCGGCCGCTTGGACCGGGTTGGCGGCGTCGTCGCCCTTCCCTCCGGTGCCGCGGTCTTCAGCGCCGGGGACGGCGGCGTCATCCGCTGGACGCTCGACCTCGGGGAATGGCGGGACCTGGCGTGCGCTGTCGCCGGCCGGGAGCTCAGCGACGCCGAGGCTGACCGATACGGGTTGTCCCGCCCACCCCAGACCTGCGCCGGGACGCCCGGTGGCTGACCGCAGGGCTGCGCGGCGGGTGTGCGCAGCCCTCGCGGTGACCGGTCTCCTCCTGAGCTGCGGGGGGAGCCTGTCCCGCCCGGACGGTGCTGGCCCGGCGGCCGCGGCTTCCCCCGCAGCCCCACCACTGGAGCAGGACGCCCATGCCAGCGGCGCGGTCCTCGACGTCCACCGGCCGGACGGATCCCGCGCTACGACGCCGACCCCGGTCGTCGTCCTGCTGCACGGCTGCTGCGGGGACCGGGCGGACCTCACCAAGCTGGCCGAGGCGCTCGCGCGGGCCGGCGCACTCGTCTTCAACGCCGACTGGGCCGGCATCGACGCGGATGCCCGCTTCCCCGATGCCTACGAGGAGGCGGCATGCGCCGTTCGCTTCGCCCGCGAACGAGCCAGTGGCCTCGGCGGGGACCCGCACCGGGTGATCCTCGCGGGGTGGTCGGACGGCGCATTGGTGGCCACCGTCCTGGCCGTCGCCGGGGATACGTTCGACCCGGCCCGATGCCGGTATCACGCGGCATCGGCGGTCCCGGATGCCGTCGTCGGTATCGCCGGCTTCTACGGCTGGCCCGTCCCGGTGCCCGATGCGTACGTCACCCCAAGGGCGGAGCGGTTCTTCGGCGGGCCGCCGGACGCGTTACCTCAGTCGTGGACATGGGCGACGCCCTATGCCTGGCTCGACGGCGTCCCGACGCTGCCGGCTGTGCTGCTCGCCGGCATCGAGGACCCGCTGGTCGACGACGCCCGGCGCTACGCCGACGAGCTCACCCGCCATGGTCGACCGGTGCGGCTCGTCGAGGTCCCAGCCGCGGGTGACCAAACGCTCATCTCACCGCGAACCCGGGAAGGCCGCATCGTCGTCGCAGAGGTCCTGGCCGCCGCCGGACCGCCGCGCCTGGGTAACCCGGCCGATCCGTCAATCGTCGGGACCAGTCCCGCCGATCCGAACGAAACTTCCGGCAGTATCCGCGAGGCGGTCCCGCACGGCTGACGGCCGGGCGGAGCCCTTCGCGCGTTAGCCCATTCCGGTCCGGAGGGTCGGTTGATAACCCGCATCGGCCGTCGCTGCAGAGGGCAACTTGGGCCGTCGTTGACAGACGCCAGGAGACCAGCGGGGAAGTTGTACAGCAACCGGTACAGCGAAGCGGTCCGAACAGGGCTGTCGGGCAAGGCTGTACAGGGCCGAGCGATGTCACACCCCGCAGCTTTGTGGGGAGGGTGGACAGCACAATCGCGAACGACAGTGAGCTCTCCGAGTCTGACTGGGGGTCTTCGGGCGTGTCTCGACCGCTCCAGGCCCGGCAGTCGAGACCTCTCCTGCCCACGTCCCGCTCCTAGCAGCATGTGATGGTGAGGCTGCGGCGATGCAGGGCCTCCGCGGTTGGTGGCCAGTCGGTTGCGGCGGACCACGAGCACCCTCGCCGAGCTGGACCGGACACAGCAGGTCGGAAGGAAGCTCCGGGTCAGGAGCGGGGGCGGCAGGCGTAGTCACCGGGACCTCGGCTGGCCCCGGGCGAGGAGGGCGAGGCCGCCTACGACGACCACGATGGGCACCCACGACGGCAGCCCGAAGGGTCCGAGCAGTAGGCCCACGACGGAGAGCACGAGCTGGAAGCCGAGGAAGAGGCCCAGCGCCACCAGGACCCAGAAGATGACAGGCTGCTCAACCTGCAGTCGGCGCAGGTGGTTCATGGCGTCTCCTCGGTCGTGTCATCGGGCGCGGGTCGACGACGCAGCCTGTCCGTGGACGGCCGGCTTGAGCCACCGGTCGGGTTGTGGAGGCCGAGCGCCCGGCGGCAGCGCTGCAGGGTGTCCTCGCCCAAGGCGCGGGCCGGCTCGGCCTCGCCCAGATGGACCGAGGCATGGGGCAGGGCCGCGGATGCCCACAGCGTGATGAGGTGGTCGAAGCCGAGCACCCGGCGGCAGCGCTCAAGGGTCTCCTGACCCAGGCGCGGGCCAATTCGGCATCGCCTAACTCGCGCAGGGCGCGGGTCACGGCGGCCGCCGCCCACAGGGTGGTCGGGTGATCCGGGCCCATCACCCGCCGGCAGCGGCGCAGGGTGTCCTGGCTCAGGGCGCGGGCCGGTTCCGCCTCGCCAGCTGGGCCAGGACAAGGGTGAGGGCGCTCGCGGCGGTGAGGGTGTCGGGATGGTCGGGGCGAGGGTCGACCGCCAGCGGTGGAGCAGCGGTTCTAGGACGGCTCGGCTGCCGCGGCTGTCTCCTTTGGCGTACAGAAACCGGGCGGTGTCCAGGACCAAATGTCGACCGGTGGAGGAGTGATCCCCGATCGGGGCGGTGGCCAGCACGTGCGGAGCGAGCCGGGCATAAGTCGTCCAGCTGGCCGGGTCCTCCGGGTCGCCGGGGTATGCGGCGGCCAGCAGCGCCACCACCTGCTGACGGATGGTGTGCTCCCGGTCAGCGGGCAGCTGGTGGCGGATGACCGCCTGCACCAGCCGGTGCAGCAGGAAGCCGTCAGGGGAGCGGCGAGCCAGCGTGTAGCCGACCAGCGCGCCGACGGTGTCGGTGAGGGCGTCGGGATCGGCGGCGGTGGCCCGCAGTGGCTCATCGAGCAGGTCGGCGCCGTTACCGACCAGGGCCAGCGGAATGGGTTCGGGGGCGAGGAAGGCGGCCAGCTCCAGCAGCTGCACCCCGGCCGGGTCCGCCCTGCGCAGCCGCTCCAGGGACAGCGCCCAGGTTGTGTCCAGGCGGCCGTGGTAGCCGACGACGTCGCCGCGGGCCAGCAGCGCCGTCCGGCGGGTGCGGAAGCGGCGCAGGTAGCCCGCTGGGGGTAGGTCGGTCTGCTCCAGATACCCGGCGGCCTGGGCGGCGGCCAGCGGGAGGTCTCCCAGTTCGGCAGCGAGCTTGTCGGCCAGCTCTTCGCTCAAGCCTGGGATTCGCCCTTGGAGCAGGGCCACGGTCACGCCCCCGGCGAGCACGTCGACCTCCAGCTGGCCGTCGAGGGCGCCCCAGCCTGGGTTGCGCGAGGTGATCAGCACGTGCCCGGCACCGCCGGGCGGTAGCCGGCGATGTCGGCCGGGCCGTTCCGCGTTGTCGTAGATCAGCAGCCAGCGGTCCCGGCCGCGCAGCTCGGCGAGCAGTCGCTCCACCGTGACGGTCACCGTCGCCCCGGCTGGCAGCCCCAACCCGTCAGCAAGCCCAGCCAATTGCTCGGGGATGAGCACCGGCTGTTCGGCGTCGATCCACCACACCAGGTCGTAGTCGGCGGCGAAGCGGTGCGCGTACTCGATCGCCAGTTGGGTCTTGCCCACCCCGCCCAGCCCGTAGAGCGCCTGCACCACCAGTGTGTTCTCGTCGGCCCGCAGCCGTCGGCGCAGCTCGGTGAGCATGCCGTCCCGGCCTACGAAGCGCGGATTGCGCGGCGGCACCTTCCACACCGCGAGCAGCGCGCCGGCGAATCCCGGTTTTTCCGTCGGCGCCGGCGACGGGTGAGGAAACGGTGGCGCGTTCGTCGGTCGGCCACCGGCCAGCCGGGTCCGCAGCCGGGCCGCCGCCGCGGCCTCGTCCAGGCCGGTCAGGTCCAGGTGGATCAGTGACGCGTACAGCGGGGGCAGGGTGACCGGCTCGACCAGCACCGGCACGATCCGTCCTTGCGCCGCCGCGGACCGCGCGAACGCCGCACGCAGCTCCGCCGCGCCGAACCCCGAGGCGAAGTAGGCCTCGGTGCACACCGCCAGCAGCCGAGCCGCCCGCTCCAGGCCAGTCTGCATATGGGCGACGAAGTCCTCGCCCGGCGCCCAGTCCCACACGTCCAGCTCGACGGTGTGCCCGGCCTGCTCGAGCTGCCAGGCCAGCCACTCCGCCCACCCGGTGTCCCGGCCGGCGTGACTGACGAAGAAGTCGGTCCCCCGACCGCTCACGCTCTATCCCTACACCCTCACCTCCCGTAGGCGGTACCTGGCGCTACCCCGACCCCGGGAGTCGCCTCGTTGAGCCGTGCACATGTGTCACCGCGCCGACCGGATGCTCCGGATCGCCTTCGGGACCGCTGATCGCGTGCCGGGTCAGCTCGTCGAGCACCGGCTCGCGGCCGCGGTCGGTCAGCCAGCGAGTGAAGTAGCGGACGGACTGGCTGTAGAGCTCGATCGTCCGCGGCGCCTTCGCGGCGGCCCGCAGGTACCGCCGAACGACGCCAGCAGGTCCTCGAGCCGGATCGCCGTGGCGGCAGTCATCGGGCGAGTCAGCGCGGTGCTAGGCCGCCGGGAGCGCCGGGATCAGCCGTCCTCGCTGCTAGGACGCCTGGCCGGCTCGGCTGCACCCGCATCGGCTCGCCCGGCATCTTCGGGTGCGAGACCCGAAAACGCTGTTCAGAGCAGTGAAACCGCAGGTGGCGCATGAGCGTGGGCGGGTGGGTTATCGGGCGGGTTCTCGCGCCTGAAAACCGCGCAAGGAAGTTGCCGCCCGTGCACCTCGACCACCGCGTGGCCGGTCACCGCGACAAGCAGGTGGACAGTTGATCCGGTGCGGCCTGTCGGCCACCGAGACGCTGGAGCTGTCGTCGTCGACGGAGTCGCCCGTCGGTGAGCTGCACGTCCTCACCAGGGCGGCGCGATCACGGGCATGCAGCCTCCGAGGACCTCGCTCGCCGCGCACCGCCTCGACCGCATCACGACCGGTTGTCCACGGGTGCGGAGGCAGCTGCCGGGTCGGCCGTGGCGCTGTGAGACCCACGACGGCGCCGTGACGATCCGTTGACGCAGCGGTGACGCTGCACCTCGATGCTTCCCGGGGGGGTGGCTGTCCGGCCGTGTGGGCGGACGTCCGCGAGTGCCGTACGAGCACGTCGGCTCGTCCGCCCGCCGCGGCCGGGTGTCGCTCTGCCTCCGCCTCGCGCGTCGTGTCGGCACCACGGGATGGCCCTGCCCTGCACAGGTCGGCCTGAGTCCTCAGGACGTGTGACACGAGGCCGGACCACGTGACGGTTACGGTCGACAAGTCCGTCCGACCGTGTCCAGAAATGGGGTGGCCGGGGTGCGAGCAACCGCTGGGGGAAATGGCGGCCCCGCGCCCCGACTCCGGCCGGATCGCCCGTCCCGCCCTCTGGGAGTGGCGTCGCAAGGGCTAGCCGAGGGCCCCGGTGAAAAGGACCTCCGGAGCGGACTGGTGGTCGAACTCCGGCGGTTGGTCCGTTCCCTCATGTGCATTCGGTCGGATGACGGGGGAGCCGTGCTGCTGGAGTTCGAGGTCGACGGCGTGCGGTGTCAGGTCGTGACCGTGGAGAGACCGCCGGACCCCTCCGGGGTGTCACTGAGCCCGCGGGAGCGGGAGATCGTGCGCATGGTGGCGCAGGGCTGCACGAATCGCATGATCGCGTCCGTCCTCGACATCAGCGAATGGACGGTGGGCACCCATCTCCGCCGGGTGTTCACCAAGTTGGAGGTCAACTCGCGCGCCGCCATGGTCGCCCGTCTCCTCGGCGAAGAAGGACGACGTCACGTGTCCACGTGACGCCTGGGCGCGTGACCCAGAACGTGTGATCCCGGATGAGCCTGCCTTTTCCCTAGTGTTCCCGAATGCCAGGGAATCGCACGATGGGGAGGGCCTCATGAGCGTTTCGCAGGACGGCGAGGTCGGGTTCGAGACGCTCGACCCGGAACTCGTGGGCGAGCCCGAGGACGAGTTCGAGGACGAGTTCCTCGGTGAGCTCCTGCCGGAGAGCACCCTCGGCCAGGGGGAGTTCGAGGACGAGTACGAGTACGAGTACGAGGACGAGGACGAGTACGAGGTCCTCGGCGGGGTGCCTGCGGGCGGCGCGCTCGGCCAGGGCGAGTTCGAGGACGAGCAGTTCCTTCCGCTCGGCGCCTTGGCCGCCCCACTCGCGCAGGCGGCCATCCCCATGGCCGTGGACGCCGCCCGCTCGGTGGCACAGTCAGCCGTGCCCGCGATCGGGCGCATGTTCGGTGGGTTGTTCGGGGGATCCGGCAAGAGGCGTCGTCGCCGCCGGCGCGAGGGTGAGTCCGAGTACGAGCTCGCGTACGAGCTCGCGGCCTCGGTGAAGTCACCCGCCGCGCCCATGGGCCGCAACGAGGCGATGGCCCAGACGATGGCCGCGGCGGCGGCGCGGACACCGTCGGACCACCAGGCGGAGGCGCTGATGGGCGCCGCGACGGTGATGATGATGACCCCGCGCGAGCAGGCCCTGCTGCAGAGCGCGATCCCCGACCTCATCCCCCGGCTGGTGCAGGTCAACGCGGTCCTCACCGACATCGCCCGGCGTCGGAAGGGCACCCGTGCGGCCACGACCGTCGAGCTGTCGGGGATCACCGCGCCGGTCGTGAAGACCCTCGCCCAGCGGGTCGAGGCCGGAGCGCCGGTGTCGGAGAGCACCGTCGACCGTGTCGTCCAGGCGCAGGCCAAGCGTGCCCTGATGAAGCCGGCGGTGGCACGGACCGCTGCCCTGCGCAACCAGCGGGGTGTCCGCCAGTACCTGCAGCAGACGGCGTCACGCCACGGCGCGTGACGCCGGTCAGGGAGGGCCCAGCGATGTCGGTCATCAGCGAGGGGATCCTGCCGGTCGACGGCCGGCGCGCCAACGGCGGACACCTCGGGGCGCCGTCTCCGGCCGCCGAGGTCGGGCTCATGGAGCACCTGGGAGCCCTGGCGGCCCGAACGGGGTCCGAGGCGGAGGCCGAGGCGTTCCTGGGCGCCCTGCCCGCCGTCGCCGCCCGGCTGGCCCCGGCGGTGACCAGCTGGGTTCCCGACCTGGCCAGGAGCGCCGTGGAGGTCGGCCGACAGCTGTGGAAGGACCCCACCACGAGGTCGTACGTCCAGGCGGTACCCGACGTCGTCCGTCGTACCGCCGCCGACGTGGCCGGTCGGTACGCGCGAGGCGCCCCGGTCTCCCTGGACCTCGTCGGCCGCCGGTTCGCCCACCACGCCGCCCGCGCACTGCGCGACCCCGATCGGCGCCGCTTCGTGATCCAGCGGGCCCGGGCGGCGGACCGGGCCTGGACGGCGGACGCACGTCGGCGTTTCCAGTAGGCGGACGGTCGGATCGAGGTAGGGAGCGTGCGCGATGGTCGCGGCAGCCGCACCGGCTCGGCAGGTCGGGCAGGGGCTGGAGCCCCGGCCGTCGCTGCCGCGGTCGGCCGCCGTCCTCGCGCGGTGGACCAGCGCGCAGACACGCAACCTCGACCGTCACGCGCGGGCGCTGCGTCCCTTCACGCGGGAGGAGTTCGGCACCGGCCACGCCGCGCCGACCCAGGGGCACGTGGAGGCTGTCAACGCGCTCATCACCACGTTGCGCGAGCCGCTGCTGGCGCTGAACCGGAGGGTCGCCCGGATCGCCGCGGACGCGCAGGCCGACCCCACCACGGGCCGGCTGCGTCAGCTCGTCACGGCCGGCGAGGTGGCCCACCAGCACGTGCGCGCGGTGGAGCGCGTCTGGGACTTCTACCTGGGCTTCTTCGGTCAGCGGCAGGGGAGGTTCGCCGAGTGGCTCCTGGGCTGTGACCGGATCGCCCTGGACTGTTACCAGGACGCCTTCCTCGGCCTCGGCACCGCGAAGTCGGTGCCCCAACCGGCACCGATGAGCTGCATGGAGGCAGGGTCCACGCCGTCCACCTTCCGGCGGGACATCCGGTTGCGACGGCTGGGTTTCCAGCGCAACCCGTTCCCGCAGATCCAGTTGCCGTACCACCGGCTGGTCAACCCCTGGACCCTGGGCGCAGTCCTCCACGAGGTCAGCCACAACCTGCAGAACGAGCTCGGCCTCGCCCGCGTCGTCCCCGAGACGCTCGAACGCCGGCTGGTGGAGGCCGGGCACCCACCGGGGGTCGCGCGGGTGTGGCGCCGGTGGAACCGGGAAACCTTCGCCGACTTGTGCGGGTTGTTGCTGGGTGGGCCCGCCGTCGTCGCCTCGCTCATGGACATCCTGGCCCGCGCACCGGTCAGCGTGTGGACCTACGACCCGGCGGGCGTCCACCCCACACCGTGGCTGAGGGTGTTCGTCAGCGCCGAGCTGCTGTCCCGGATGGGGTTCGCGGACGAGGCCGAGAGCTTCCGGCGTGCCTGGCGGCGCACGTACGGCAGGCCGGCGGCTCCCTACCCGGATGCGCTGCTGGAGTCGGCCGACGACGCCGTCCGCCTGGTCGTCGACACGATGTGCTTCCAGCCCTACGACACGCTCGGCCACCGGTCACTGGCGCAGGTGGTCCGCTTCTCACCCAAGGAGCAACAGATGATCGAGGAGGCTGCGGGGCGCCTGGCCCGGGGCATCGACCCCGGCATCCTCCCCGAGCGGTTCCTGATCGGGGCGGCCCGTCTGGCCTTCGACCGCCGGCTGGCCTCGCCGGACGTGGTCAGCCGCCACTTCTACCGCGATCTCGCGCGGCGGTGATCCGTGATGACCCTGGCCACCGCGCTTTCCGGGCTGGTGACGACGTGCCAACGGCTCCGGGCTGAGCTGGAGACGCTCGGCCTCACGGTGCGGGAGGACGCGCCCGCCGAGCGGGCGGTGATCGACCGACTGGGAGGTGCCGTCGACGACCTCGTCGGCCGCGCCGAGGAGGCCTGCCGCGTTGCGGTCCACGCCGCGGAGGCCGGCGAGCGACTCGACCTGGTGGACGCCCAGCGACACCTGGTCGCCATGCAGGCCGCACTCACCACGCTGGCCGACCGGTTCTGCGGCGACGTCAACTCCTACGAGGCACTCGACCCGGTGGTCGTCCTCCGCCACCACGGGCACGACTGGGCAGCGTGGGTCGAGGTCGTCCGTGAGGGCATCGGCCGCTGCCGTCCGCGGATCTCCGCGGTGCAGGAGGAGCAGTCCCTGTGCTGGCAGGAGCTCGCCGACCGCGCCTCGATCGGGCCGGTCTACGTACACACGCCGGGGAGGACGGCATGACCGAGTCATCCGGGAACGGGTCGGGCCACGAGGAGCTGGCCCAGGCACTGCGTCAGTTCCTGGCCTACCCGGTACGGACGACGGCCGAGACCCCGGTGCGCGAGCGCGAGCAGCGCCGGCCCGGGGACCTCAAGGAGTCCGTCGAGCAGGCGATCGGCAACGTGCTCGGCTGGCGGCGCCGCCCCGGACGGATCGACGGGGTCCTCTCCGCGCTGGAGCAGGCCTTCGAGCGGTACGAGGAGGACGGCCGCGTGCTCTATCGGCACCGGCCGAACACCGTCACCTTCCACGGCGAGCTCGAGGGTGGGGTCGTGGGCGCGCAGGCCAGCCTCCACGTGCGCGCCGCCGAGGCGTTCAACCGCGTCGCACCCCTGCTCGAGAGGCTGGAGCCACTGACCCAGACCGGGGACCTGGACATCGCGGCCGCTGCCAAGCACGTCATCTCCTCGGAGTTCCGCGAGGTGGTCACCGAGCTGGGCCGCCTCGGTGGACCGAGGGTCGCCCGGGTCGACGAACTTTGGAGCATCCTGCTCGGGTCCGTCCCCCAGACCGACCCCGATGCCGTGGGTGGCCAGCTGGGGCGCCTGCGCGACGTGCTGGGGCTGGTGAGCCGAGACCCGGCCGAACGCGTCAACGACCCGGGCGAGGAACAGCAGCTCACCGACTTCCGGATCATCAGCGACGACCTCGTCTCCCTGCGCGCGAGCTGGGACCGCGACAAGAATGCCTTCGGCGCGACGGCAGGCACGACATTCCTCGGCGTGCAACTGGTCGTCCTGGAGCGGCAGCTGGCCGTGGTGACCGGTTCGGTCAGGGAGCTGCGTACTGCCTTCGAGTCCGTCCTCATCGACGCGGACCAGCGGCGCACACGGCCGGTGAGGACCTCCGACGACGAGCAGATGTTCCTCGAGGACCTCCTCGACTGGATCGAGGACTTCTCCGCCGAGGAGGGGGTGCGTCTCGCCAGGAACGGCGGCCGGCTCGCGATCACCGGAGCCCTCCACTCGACAGCGCGGCGGTTGAGGCGCCTCGTCGAAGGGGTCATCGAGCATGAGCGGCCCAACGGCGGACCGGTGTTCGGGTCGCTCGCCGTCGACGCCGCCATCCAGCCTCTCGAGGAGCACCTGTTCGAGGTGGCTCGGGCCACAGCCGGACCACCGTCCGACGACTTGCATCTGCAGTGGAGCGTCGACGAGTGGGAAGGGACAATCCCGCTGATCAGAGGGATGGATGGTCTGTATCGCACTCCGCCATACAGATTCCCGCCGCGCGTGAAGCAGGTGGAGTTCAAGGTGTACTCCCGCAAGGGTCCAATTCCTTGGTATCCCACTGAGACCAATGTGAACTTCACAGCTGCTGTCGATGATCGACGTCATTGGGTGATGAAGTTCGATCCGCGAGACAAATCGGGCGGGGCGGAGGAGTACTGATGGCGACCGAGGCGCAGTACCAGGCCCTCCTCGACCGGTTCGCGCAACTGCGGCAGGAGGCGATCGATCAGCTGGGGGTCGACCTGCTGGAGACGCCGCGGCTGGCCGACGCCCTGGTGGGGCAGATCGACGACTACGTGCGGCAGGCGGCCGAGGCCGACAGCGCCGCTCCACCCCCGCCGGACAACGGTCTGTCCCAGCTCGTGGGGATCGGTCCCGAGGCGGCGCGGCAGCTCGGCCAGACGCGCATCCCCCAGGGCGTCGAGGGCTACGACGAAACGGTCACGTCCGAGCGCATCGTCGCGATCGGTGACCTCTACTACATCTACCAGCACGAACGGGTCGGGGTCTTCCGTGTGGTGCAGAAGCTGCGGGAGCTGTTCCGCAACGGCGCTGTCCGGTTGTCGTCGGGGCCCGGCGCGTACGGGCTGTACCAGTTCGACCGTCGGGAGGTGCTCCGCGGCACCCGTCGCGAGCGTGCGGCCGCCTACCGCCGGGCGTTCGGCTACGGGGCCCGGGCGCTGACGGGGCAGGTGCGTCCGAACCGGGAGTTCCACCCCCTGTTCACCCTCTTCAACCGGCAGGTCGCCCAGTACTGGCGGGACAAGCGCATCTCCGACGTGCTCCGTGACCGCGCCAACGACCCCACGTTCGGCAGCATCGCGATCGTCCGCCGAGCCGGCCTGGACCTGCGCAACAACCTGAAGTTCGTCTCGTACGGCAACATCAACGTGCTGCGCGTCGAGGTCATGCAGCTGCTCGAGGAGGCCTTCCGCATCCTCAACGCCGACGACGTGAAGCGCGTCTTCGGCGCCGACAACGCCTGGGACGTCATCGAGGAGGTCCTGACACGCTACTTCCAGGAGCCGCTGATGACCTCCCCGCGGCAGCGCATGGCGGTCACCGGCCGGGAGATCCTCCGCTGGCTCGCCCAGCCCCACGTCCTCCAGACCGGCCGGACCGAGTTCGAGGCGCTGCTCCTGCCGATCGCCGAACACGCGGAGGAGTGGCTGACCAGCGCCCAGGCCATCGGCGTCGCCGCCGATCGAGCCGAGGCGCCGGTGGTGCTCCGGTCGGCAGGCGTCCGCCGGGCGCCCCTGTCGGGGCCGCGCCCGGCCGGCCGGCGGCGCGACCTGATCGTCGACTAGCCCTGTCCGCTCCTCACCACGACGACCACCCGAGGAAGAGGCCATGAGCGCACCATCCGCGACCGGGCCGGGGCCCGCCGTCCTCGACTCCGCCGGCGTCCGGCTCAGCGCAGCTCCGGGGCGCCGCGAGTACTGGTGCTCCACGGCCGGCCGCGCGCGTGCCCTGGCACTGCGCCGAGCGCGCTCGCTCGGCCCCGGGTGGGTCGTCGACCACATCGGTGGACCGCGTCCGCACTACGACGTCGTCCGTGTGGTCCGGCAGCCCGACGGCCGGACGACGTACCGACGCGTCGCCGCCCGGTTCACCTACGGCGGACGACGCCCCCAGCGCCTGCCCGGCGGGGACCACGGTGCCGCCCACCGCAGGGGGCTGACCGCTGCCGGTCGCGGACCCGGGCTGCGCCCGGAGTGGGCGCTCGACCCCGCCGGGGCGGATACGGCGTGGGCGGCGGCGGAGTACGAGCGCGAGCACGTGGGCCCCGCGCCCGCACCGTCCCGACAGCTGCAGACTGCCTTGAGGCAGCGACGCTGGCCCCAGGCGATCCAGGCGGCTGTGGCACTGGGGACGGGCGACGTGAACACGCTCACCGACATGATCTTCTTCGAGCGGCACCCGGAGCGGCGCGGCACCCGGATCGCGCGACACGAGACGTCCCTCGCGCAAGAGTGGTTGCGGATCCGGGACGGGATCGTGCGTCCTGCGCTGCGCACTCCACCGCCGGGTGGTGCGCCGGCGGGCCCGCTCGCCGCCCCCCGTGACGACGCGTGGTTGCGCCGGGCCTGGGCGGAGCACCTCGGCGGGAAGGCGGAGCCCGTGATGTCGATCCGGATGTTCGGGCTGCGTCGTCCGACACAGGTGAACCCGGTGACCGTCGCGGCGTGGCAGGCACTGGAGCACGCACTGACGGCGAACGGTTACCGCGCGAGCCGCGCGGAGAACTTCTGCGTGCGGCGGGTCACCGGCGGGAAGGGGTGGTCGCTGCACTCCTACGGCATCGCGACCGACATCGACCCGGAGTGCAACCCCTACCGCAAGACGCCACGCCAGCCCGAGGTGCGGTGGTCAAGAGCGCCGACCCAGGAGAGGCGATGCGCCGAGGTGAGGGCCGAGCGGGCTGACACGTCCTTCACCCCGGCGCAGATCGACGCCGTCGAGGCCATCTCGACGGTCGACGGGCTGCAGGTGATCACCTGGGGCGGTCGCTGGAGGTCGGTCAAGGACGCGATGCACTTCCAGATCAACGTCAGCCCCGAGGAGCTGCGGCGGGGTCTGCTGCCCAACTGACGGCGGCCTCGTGCCCCCCCTTGCCCGCGAGATGCGCCGCGGCCCCGTCCTCAGCAGGAAGCCGAGAGTCCAGAGGTCGCCGTGCCGGTATGAGGACCCGAGCAGCACGAGCCTCACGTTCGCACAATCCGCGCTCCTGGCTTTGGGGGCCGGTGGGCCTGTCGCTTCGAGGGATGCTCGCCGCCCTTACCGGTGCACGCTCGTCACCCAGTCCCGGACGCCGGCGTGCGTCGTGGGCCTGCTCGAGCGCCGTGCATGCTGCGTACCGGGAGCATGTCGTCCGAGCGCGAGCGGCCAGCACATCGGGTCCCGCTCCTGCCCACCGTCGGCGAGTCAATGGTGGGCGAATGTGTGCCGGAAGCGGTGCAGGTGGACGTCGGCGAAGCCGGCCTGCACGGCGCGGATGTTGACCACATCGCGTGCACCGTCGGGGCTCATCGGGCCGTGCTGGCCGAGCAGCAGCTGAGACGAACGGAAGCGGGTATGCAGCGCGCGGACCCGCGGTATCGGTCAACCGCCTGGGCGCTCCTCGCGCCGAACGGCGCCACGCGGGCCCGGGAGCCCTTGGCTGTGACGTAGGTCAGCTTCCGGTCGAGGTCCACGTCGGTCAGCTCCAGTCCGCAGAGCTCCGATACCCGCGCACCTGTGTCGAGCAGCTGCTGCAGCACCACCTCATCGCGATGGCTGAAGAACACGCCGTGGTCGAAGCCCCCGGCCTGAGCGCATCCACCATGCGAGTCTTCAGCGGGGCGGCGATCTCGGCGTCGGTGGGGATCGGCACCGGTCCTCCGGTGGTGCGTGGATCTTGATGTCGTCGGTGGGGGCGACCTCCAGTTCTCCTCCAATGACCAGCCAGCTGCAGAACCGTAAGCCGGGAAGCCTGGTGCCCGCAGTGGAGGGCTCGCACGCGTCTCGGCCAGTCAGGCGGCCATCGCGTGCCAGGTGGGTTCGTCGAGCATGGGCTCACGGCCGCGGTCGGTCAGCCAGCGGCTGGAGTAGTGGACGCTCTGGCTGTGGAGCCCGATCGTCCGCGGTGCTCCGGGAGCGGCCTCAGCCGCCGTGAGGGGCGACCGGAGGACTACGCCCGATCCCCTGCAGGACGTGGGTCGTCTGCCGAGTGAGCGCTGTGCCTCCCTGGCGTCGAGCGCCGGGTCATCCGTCCGCGCTGGTCGGACGCCTGGCACGGCTCGGCTGCACCCGCATCGGCTCGCCCGGCATCTTCGGGTAGTCCGGGGGATAGGGCAGGTCGCCGAGGCCCTGGTCCGTGGCCTGCCGCTCGGCCAGCTCGAGCAGCGGCTCGATGCCGAACGCGTGGTCGGACAGCGCGGCGTGCTTGTCCCCGACCTCGCGGAAGCGCGCCGGCATGGTCAGCACGTCGAAGTCGGTCGGGTGGACGTCGAGCAGTTCGTCCCAGTCGACCGGGGCCGAGACCGGCGCGTGCGGCTTGGGCCGGATGGAGTACGCCGAGGCGATCGTGCGGTCCCGGGCCATCTGGTTGTAGTCGATGAAGATCTTCTCGCCGCGCTCCTCCTTCCACCACGACATCGTCACGCGCTCGGGGATCCGCCGCTCCAGCTCGCGGCCGAAGGCGATGACCGCGCGGCGCACCTCGGGGAAGGTCCAGCGCGGCTGGATGGGCACGTAGACGTGCACTCCGCGCCCGCCGGAGGTCTTCGGCCAGCCCTGCATGCCGAACTCCGCCAGGAGCTCCCGCACGTGCGGCGCCACCCGGACGGCGTCGGAGAAGTCGGTGCCCGGCTGCGGGTCCAGGTCGATGCGGATCTGGTCCGGCGACTCGACGTCGGACTTCGACACCGGCCACGGGTGGAACGTCAGCGTGCCGAGGTTCGCGCACCAGGCGACGACGGCCACCGAGTCCGGTGCGATCTCGTCCGCCGTCCGCCCGCTGGGGAAGGTGATGTGCGCCGTCGGCACCCAGTCGGGCGCGTTCTTGGGCACCCGCTTCTGGTAGAAGGCGTCGCCGGTGTTGTCCACGCGCGTGGACAGCCGCGCGCCCTCGAACACCCCGCCGGGCCAGCGCTCGAGCGTCGTCGGGCGGTCGCGCAGCGCGTGCAGGATCCCGCCGCCGACCGCGACGAAGTACTCGACCACGTCGATCTTGCGGATGCCGCGCTCGGCGAAGTACGGCTTCTCCGGGTTGGAGACGCGCACCTCGTGCCCGTCGACCTGCAGCAGGACGGCGTCCTTCGACGACGCCATCAGCGGCCCGACCGCGTGCGAGTGATCACCCGGCGCACCCTAGGCGAGCGGACCCGGGGCGTGGGCGCCCCGGCGTGCCGCACCACTCAGGCGGGGCAGGTCAGCCCGTCCTGCGGCACCACCAGGTCGATCAGGTAGGCGTTGACCGCCCCCGTCACGCAGTCGGTCTTCGGGTAGGCGGTGTGCCCCTGCCCCTGCCACGTGAGCAGGACGCCGGAGGTGAGGTCCTCGGCCATGTCCACCGCACCGGGCAGCGGGGTCACCGGGTCGCCGGAGTTGCCGATCACCAGGATCGGCGCCGCGCCCTCGGCGTCCCGCTCGGGGACCGGGGTCCGCTCGGCCTCCCACACCGTGCAGCTGTGCAGCCCCACGGCCGAGGCGGCGCCGAACAGCGGGAAGCGCTGGCCCCACTCGGTGGCCAGGGTGCGGATCTGCTCCTCGGGCAGCGCCGTCGCCGGGTCGGTGTCGGCGCAGTTGATCGCCTGGAGCGCGTCGAACAGGTTGGTGTAGCTGCCGTCCGGCAGCCGTTGGGCGTAGTCGTCGGCGAGGGAGAACAGCTGCTGCGCGTCGCCGTTGCGGGCGGCGGCCAGGCCCTGGATCAGCTGCGGCCAGCGGCCGGTGTCGTACATCGAGTGCAGGACGGCGGTCATGACCACGCCCGGCGTCGCCTGGCGGGTCTCGCCGGCCAGCGCGCTGGGGATGGGGGCAGTCGCGGCCTGCGCGAGCAGTTCGTCGAGGAAGCGCCGCGGCTCCGGGCCGAGGGGGCAGCCGGCGACCAGGCCGAGGCAGTTGGCCGCGAAGGCGTCGAAGCTCGCCTCCAGCGAGGCGGCCTGCTGCTCCGCCCGGGCGCGCGGGTCGTCGTCGGGGTCGACGGCGGCGTCGAGCACCAGCGCCCGCACCCGGTCGGGGAACAGCTCGGCGTAGGTCGAGCCCAGGGTGGTGCCGTACGAGTAGCCGAGATAGGTCAGCTGCGCGTCGCCGAGCGACTCCCGCAGCAGGTCCATGTCCCGCGCGGTGTCGACGGTGTTGAAGGTGCCCAGCGAGTCGGGGTACTGCTCGGCGCAGCCGTCGGCGACCTCCTGCTGCAGCGCGAAGGCCTCGTCGATCTGCTCCGGCGTGGTCGGCCGCGGCTCGGCCGCCACGATGCGGTCCTTGAGGTCCGGCGGGATGCACTCGACCGGCGTCGACAGCCCGACGCCGCGGGGGTCGAAGCCGACCACGTCGAAGCGGCGCAGCACGTCCTCGGGGAGGGTGAGCGACTGGCCGATCGCGGCCTCGGCGCCGGACCCGCCCGGGCCGCCGGGGTTGACGACCAGGGAGCCGATGCGGTCGGTCTGCTGGGCCCAGCGGGCGCGGACCAGGGTGAGCGGCAGCGTCTCGCCCTGCGGCTCGTCGTAGCTGATCGGCACCTCGGTGCGGCCGCACTCGAAGGCCAGGTCCCGTTCGCTGCCGGGGGTGCCGGCCAGCAGCCCGGAGATCTCGGCGTCGCAGTCGCTCCAGGCGATCTCCGCGGCCACCGGTCCGGCCGGCGCGGAGGACGCCGGGGCCGACGCCTCCGCCGCGGTGTCGTCCGAGGAGGAGGTGCAACCGGAGACCGCCACGAGCAGGCCGGAGGCAGCGGCGACCAGGCCGCGGGACAGGCGCATGGGTCACGAGGGTATGAGGCCGACCTGGACGGCGCAGGCAGTGCCCCGACCGGGTGGCGGACCGTGCAACTGAGCGTCACGCGGCCGGGACACGGTGTTGTTCGGCCCCCTGCAAGGTCCCGCCGCGGGCCTGCGAGCGGTGGGGGCAGGGGGTCCGCTCTCAGCCGGCGAAGACCTCCGCCAGGTCGTAGCGCACCGGCACCTCCAGCTGGTCGTAGGTGCAGCTGCGCGCCTCGCGGTCGGGCCGCCAGCGCAGGAACTGGCCGGTGTGCCGCAGCCGCCGTCCCTCCAGCTGGTCGTACTTGACCTCCACCACCAGCTCCGGGCGCAGCGGCACCCAGGAGAGGTCCTTGCCGGCGTTCCAGCGGCTCTGCGCGCCGGGCATCCGGTGCTCCTCGCCGTTCGCCCCGCTCACGACCTCCGCGTTCGCCCAGTCCTGCCACGGGTGCCCGTCGAGCGCCTCGGCCCGGTAGGGCGCCAGCTCCTCGACCAGCTCGGCCCGGCGGGCCATCGGGAAGGACGCCGCGACGCCGATGTGCTGCAGGTCACCGGAGTCGTCGTACAGGCCCAGCAGCAGCGACCCGACGATCGGGCCGCTCTTGTGCCAGCGGAACCCGGCGACCACGCAGTCGGCCGTGCGCACGTGCTTGACCTTGGTCATCAGCCGCTGGTCGGGGCCGTAGGGCAGGTCGGCGGGCTTGGCCACGATGCCGTCCAGCCCGGCGCCCTCGAACTGCTCGAACCAGCGCTTGGCGGTCACGGCGTCCTGGGTGATCGCCGTGACGTGGACCGAGTCGGTGCCGGTGACGACCTCGCGCAGCCGTGCCTGCCGCTGCGCGAACGGCACCTCCAGCAGCGGCTCGTCGCCGAACGCGAGCAGGTCGAAGGCCACGAAGGACGCCGGCGTCTGCTCCGCGAGCAGCCGGACGCGGGAATCGGCGGGGTGGATGCGCTGCAGGAGCGCCTCGAAGTGCAGCCGGTCGCCGTTGGGGACGACGATCTCGCCGTCGACCACGCAGCGTTCGGGCAGCGCCGCCTTGACCGCCTCGACCACCTCGGGGAAGTAGCGGGTCATCGGGCGCTCGTTGCGGCTGCCCAGCTCCACCTCGTCGCCGTCCCGGAAGACGATGCACCGGAAGCCGTCCCACTTCGGCTCGTAGAACATGCCCTCGGCGGTGGGCACCTTGGTGACGGCCTTGGCCAGCATCGGCTTCACCGGCGGCAGCAGGGGCAGGTCCATGCCGGTCAGTCAAGCAGTCACCGCCGCCGGAGGGCGGCGTGCGGCACGCTCAGTAGCTGAAGGTGGTGGCGCCCTCGTCGCCGATCCACTCCCACAGGGGAACCGTGCCCGCGAGCTCGGCTCCCTTGACCAGTCCGGCGGCATCCAGCTGCTTGGCGTTGAAACAGATCGGGCAGACGAACAGCCGCCCACCGGCCGCGGCGTAGCGTTCGAACAGGCTGGTCAGCGGGGGGCAGCCCTCGCACGCGGTCCCGACGGCCACCCCGTCCAGGGCCAGCCGCACGGCCTCCTTGGCCAGGAACATGGCGGTTGGACGGCCGGACTCGGCTGCTCCCACGGCCATGAGCATCGCGACGGTGACCGTCTCCGCGTCCTCGAGTCCGGTCCTCAGGCTGACCACTGCCTTGCCCATGGCTCTTCCTCCGCACGGTCGGGGAGGCGGACGCTAGGGGCGGCTCGGCACCGGCGCAGGAGTCGGAGGTCCCGCGGCAGCGGCCGGTGCTGTTCCGGTCGACAGCCCACCGTGCTCCTCGAGGCGTGCACCGGCCGGGCAGACCGCGTACGTGAACCGGGGCGCCAGTAGACTAGGTGACATGACCACCTCGGTCGGTGTGCACGAGGCCAAGACACACCTCTCGCGGCTGCTGGGGAGAGTCGCCGCAGGCGAGGAGGTCGAGATCACCAACCGCGGCCGGGTGGTGGCGCGACTGGTCGGGCCGGCCCGGCGAACGCCCAACTTCGACTTCGCCCGCAGCAACGTCTGGATCGCCGACGACTTCGACGAGCTGCCCGAGGACCTGCAGCGGGCGTTCGAGGGCGGGGAGTGAAGGTCCTCCTCGACACGCACGTCCTCGTGTGGGCCACCCACCGGTCCGCCCGGCTGGGCGCGGGCAGGCAGCTCATCCTCGACGCCGACCAGCGGCTGCTCTCCACGGTGTGCGTGTGGGAGCTGGCGGTCAAGCAACGCCTCGGCAAGCTCTCCATCGGGTCCGACGTCCGGACGTGGACGCGTCGTGTCACGACCGAGTTGGCCCTCGACCACCTACCCGTCACCGCCGACCACGCCGCCGCGGTCGAGCACCTGCCCGACGTCCACACCGACCCGTTCGACCGGCTCCTCGTCGCGCAGGCCGTCGCCGAAGGGGCCGTGCTGCTCACCGCGGACGGGCGGCTCATGGCGTACGGCGACAGCGTGCGGCTCGTCGGTTGACCGTGCCCCGCTCGAGGACGGACGACGCGGCGGCGTGGGCGCTGGCCGCGCTCATGGTGGGCAGCGGGGTCACCCACTTCACCTCGCCCGGCTACTACAGGGGCCTGGTGCCGTCGTGGCTGCCGGCGCGCTCGGCGCTGGTCGCGGTCAGCGGGGTGGCCGACATCGCCGCCGGCGTCCTCGTCGCGCTGCCGGCGACCCGTCGGACCGGTGCGTCGGCGACCGCCGCGCTCATCACGACCTATCTGCCCGCGCACCTCGACCCGCTCCGCCACCGGCGCACCGTGCAGCGGCCGTTCGACCGGCCGAGCGGCGTCACGGCGCGGGTCGCCGTCAACCTCGGCTACGTCGCCTGGGCAGCGGCGGTCGCCCGGCGCGCTAGCGGTCGACCGCGTACCGGGTGAACAGCACGCCGTCCTCCTCGAGCACCTGCACCAGCCGCGGGCGGACGACGGCTGCCAGCGCGCCGGCGACCAGCCGGTCCGGCCCACCGACCAGCGCCGGCGCCACCGAGAGGTCCAGCTCGTCGACCACCCCTGCCGTCAGCGCCGCCGACAGCAGGGCCGGCCCGCCTTCGCACAGCACCTGCTCGAGGCCGCGGTCGGCGAGCGCGTCCAGCGCCGCGGGCAGGTCGACGTCGTCGTCCCCGCAGACGAGCACCGTCACCCCGGCCGCAGCGAGGGCCGTGCGTCGCTCGGCGTCGGCTGCCGCGCAGGTGACCAGCAGCGTCGAGGGGACGGCGAGCCGGTCCCCGGGCGCCAGCGACGCCCGCCGCGAGACGACCGCGACGGGCGCCGACGCGGGCCGGCCGAGTGCCGTCCGCAGCCCGGTGACGTGCGGGTCGGCGTCCACCGGGCGGTAGCCCTCCGCGGCCGCCGTCCCGTGCCCCACCAGCACCACGTCGGCCAGCGCCCGCAGCGTCCGGAACACCCGCCTGTCGCCGGGCGAGCCGAGGCCGCCGCTGCGGCCCTGCACGGTCACCGAGCCGTCGAGGGAGGTGACGAAGTCCACCCGCAGCGACCGGCCGGCCGGCAGCCGGTAGGCCTCGACCAGGGCGCCGTCGTCCAGGTCGGGGGAGGGGTCGGGCAGCAGCCGCCGCACGTCAGCGAGTGCTGATCACGGCGGCGCTCTCGGGGGGCAGGGTCACCGTCGGGCCGTCCAGGGCGGGGAGCTCGCCGGTGGCGAAGAGGACGTCGACCGCGGGGCCGTCCAGGTCGACCTCCCGGGGCTGGTCGGCGAGGTTGGCCACCACCCGCAGCGTGCCGCGGTGCACGACGAGCCATCGGTCGGCGTCGTCCCAGGTGACGGCGACGTGCGTCAGGTCGGGGTCGACCAGGTCCGGATGGGCCCGGCGCAGCGCCAGGAGCGCCCGGTGGACGGCGAGCAGCATCCGGTGCGGCTCGCGCCCGGGCTCGTCCCAGTCCAGCTTCGAGCGGGTGAAGGTCTCCGGGTCCTGCGGGTCGGGCACCTCGTCGGCGTCCCACCCGTGCTCGGCGAACTCGCCCTTGCGTCCCTCGGCGGTGGCCCGGCCGATCTCCGGGTCGGTGTGGCTGGTGAAGAACTGCCACGGAGTCGAGGCGCCCCACTCCTCGCCCATGAAGAGCATCGGGGTGAAGGGGCTGGTCAGCACGAGCGTCGCGCCGACGGCGAGCAGGCCGGGGGAGAGGGACGCCGAGATGCGGTCGCCCACCGCCCGGTTGCCGATCTGGTCGTGGTCCTGCAGGTAGCCCAGGAACTTCCAGCCGGGCAGCAGCGCGGTGTCGACCGGCCGGCCGTGGTGCCGGCGGCGGAAGCTCGACCACGCGCCGTCGTGGAAGAACGCGCCGGTCAGCGTCTTGGCCAGCCCGGCGAGCCCCGCCGCGGCGAAGTCGCCGTAGTAGCCCTGGCTCTCCCCGGTCAGGGAGGAGTGCAGCGCGTGGTGGAAGTCGTCGCTCCACTGCGCGTGGATCCCCGTGCCGTTGGCCACCCGCGGGGTGACCATGCGCGGGTCGTTGAGGTCGCTCTCGGCGATCAGCGTGAGCGGCCGGCCCTCGGCGACCGACAGCCTGTCGACCTCCCGCGCCATCTCCTCGAGCACGTGGGTGGCCCGCTCGTCGACCAGCGCGTGCACGGCGTCCAGCCGCAGCCCGTCGACGTGCATGTCGCCCAGCCACATGAGCGCGTTGTCGATGATGTAGCGGCGCACCTCGTCGGAGTCGGGGCCGGAGAGGTTGACCGAGCTGCCCCAGGTGTTCGCGCCGCCCTCGCTGAAGATCGGCATGAACAGCGGCAGGTAGTTCCCCGACGGGCCCAGGTGGTTGTAGACGACGTCCTGGATGACACCGAGGCCACGCTGGTGGCAGGAGTCGACGAAGCGCTGGTAGGCCGCGGGCCCGCCGTAGCTCTCCTGCACCGTGTACCAGAGGACGCCGTCGTAGCCCCAGTTGTGCGTGCCGTCGAAGCCGTTCACCGGGAGCAGCTCGACGAAGTCGACGCCGAGGTCGACCAGGTGGTCCAGCTTCCCGACGGCGGCGTCGAGGGTGCCCTCGGGGGTGAAGGTGCCGACGTGCATCTCGTAGACCACGCCGCCGGCCAGCGGGCGGCCGGTCCACGCCCGGTCACCCCACTCGTACGAGGCCGGGTCGTAGCGGCGGGACAGCCCGTGCACGCCCTCGGGCTGACGACGCGAGCGCGGGTCGGGGTAGACCTTCCCGCCCCCCTCCCCGCCGTCCCCGTCGCCGAGCAGGAAGCCGTAGTCGGCCTCGGGGCCGGCCTCGACCTCGGCGCGCCACCAGCCGCCCTCCTCCCGGCGCATGTCGTGCACCGACCCCTCGACCTGCAGCCGGACCCGCTCCGGGATCGGCGCCCAGACGGCGAACTCGACGGCAGCGGACATGCAGGGGCCTCCAGGGGAGATCGGGGTCGTTCTGTGGCGGTCCGGGGGTCATGCCCGCCCGGGCGGCCGCCAACCACGCGATCCCGGCGTGCCGCGCGTCACTCCGCATCCGGAGCGCCCCGGTGTCATTACCGTGCGCACTCACCGGTGCCGGAGGGCGCCATCCCGCCCCGAGGAGCGCCATGAACACGGTCCGCACCGTCGTCTTCCCGGCCCTCCGTCTGCTGGTGTGGACCGTCATCGCCCTCGCCCTCGTGGTCCTCGCCTTCCGCGGCGGCAGCGGGGAGGCCGCGCCGGTGTCGGGCGGGGCGCCGCCGGTCGACCTCACCTCCCCGGTGGTCCCGGTCGCCCGCGGCACGGTCGCCAACACCGTGACCGTGCAGGGCACCGTGGTCGCCGACGCCACCGTCCCGGTCAGGGCCACCAAGGCCGGCGCCGTCCGCCGGGTGCTGGTCGAGGCCGGCGACGTCGTCCAGGCCGGCGACGCGGTGCTCGAGGTCCGCTGGGAGGAGGAGCGGGAGCCGGTCGCGGGCACCGCCGCCGAGGGCGGCCCCACCAGCACGCCCCGCGCCCCGATCGTCCGGACGGCCACCGTCCCCGCGCCCACGGCCGGCACCGTCACCGCCGTCGACGTGCTGGCCGACCAGGTCGTCGCGGTCGGCGACCGGGTCGCCGGCATCTCACCGGGCTCGCTGTCGGTGACCGCGACGCTGACCCAGGACGACCAGTTCCGGCTGCTCGCCCCGCCCTCCACCGCGCAGGTCGAGGCGCAGGGCGGCCCCGCCCCGTTCACCTGCACCGACCTCGCGCTCGGCGCCCCGGCCGCGACGGACGACGCCGGCGGCGACCAGGCCGCGGTCGTCGCCGACCCGGCGTCTGCCGGGACCGGGCAGGGCGGCACGACCGCCCGCTGCCGGGTCCCCGCCGGGACGACGGTCTTCGCGGGCATGGCCGCCACCGTGGTCGTGGACGCCGGGGTGGCGGAGGACGTGCTGGTCGTCCCGGTGACCGCGGTCCAGGGCTCGGTGCAGCAGGGCAACGTGTGGGTGGTCGGGGCCGACGGCGCCCAGGAGCAGCGCGCGGTGGTGCTCGGACTCACCGACGGCGACCAGATCGAGGTCCGCGAGGGCCTGGCCGAGGGCGACCAGGTGCTCATGTTCGTGCCCGTGCCCGACGACACGGTGGAGAGCCCGGGCATGGCGGGGCCGTTCGGATGAGCGAGCGGGCGAGCTCGGCGATGGGCGGAGCAGTCCGGCGAACCCGGTCGACGAGTGCCGGGGAGGAGGCGGCGTGAGTCTGCTGGCGCTGAGCGGCATCAGCCGCGAGGTCGCGCTGCCCGACGGCGGCGTGCTGCCGATCCTCACCGGGGTCGACCTCGAGGTGGCCGCGGGCGAGCACGTGGCGATCGTCGGCCGCTCCGGGTCGGGCAAGTCGACGCTGCTCAACATCCTGGGCCTGCTCGACACCCCGACGGCCGGGGAGTACCTCCTGGACGGCGAGCCGACCGACGCGCTGCGAGCCCGCCGCCGCGCCCGGCTGCGCGGCGAGGTCTTCGGCTTCGTCTTCCAGCAGTTCAACCTGCTGCCCCGGCGCACCGCGGAGGAGAACGTCGCCGCGCCGCTGCTCTACGCCCGCGGCCGGGACTACCTGCGCCGGCACCGGACGGCGCGCGAGCTGCTCGACCGCGTAGGCCTGGGCGCCCGTGCCGACACGGTCCCCGAGCGGCTCTCGGGCGGTGAGCAGCAGCGGGTCGCGATTGCCCGGGCGCTGGTGCGCTCGCCGCGGGTGGTGCTTGCCGACGAGCCGACCGGCGCCCTCGACGTCGAGACCGGCGCCCAGGTGATGGCGCTGCTGGCCGAGGCCACCGCGGAGGGCGGCGCCGCCCTGGTCACCATCACCCACGACCTCGGCGTCGCCCGGCGGGCCGACCGGCGCTACCGGCTCGACGCCGGCCGGCTGACCCCGCTGGTCGACCCGGCGCCGGCGCCGGTCGTCCCCGCGCCCGCGGCCGCCCCGCTCGAGGAGGCGCTGCCGTGATCCCCGTGCTGGCCACCCTCGCCGAGGCGTGGAGCGAGGTGCGGGTGCACAGGGCCCGCGTGGTGCTCTCCCTCGTCGGCGTCTTCCTCGCCGTCTTCGCCATGACGACGGTGACCGCGCTCGGCCTGCTCGTCGCCCAGGTCCAGCAGGAACAGGGGGAGCGGATGGGCGGTCGCGCCGCGACCATCGGGGTCACCGCGTACGACCCGCAGACCGGGATGCCGCCGGACCCGCAGGAGTGGGACGCCGCCGTGGCCGACCTCACCGAGCGGTACGGGATCACCGCCACGGCCAGGATCGGGTACGAGGAGACCCGCTTCCGGTTGCCCGGCGGTACCCAGGCCGTGCAGACCAAGCGCGTCTCGCCGTCGTACGGGCAGCTGCACCGCATCGAGCCGGTAGAGGGCCGCTGGCTGCGCGAGGGCGACCGCGACAGCCTGGCGCCGGCCGTCGTCGTCAACGAGGCGTTCCTCGGCGCGCTCGGCGTCCCGGACCTCTCCTCCCGCCCGACGGTCGTCATCGGCGGGGAGACCCCCGTGCGTGCGGCGGTGGTCGGCGTCGTCCGCGAGGGGTACGCCGACGAGCTGCTCGCCTACCGGGTGGACCGCTCCGCCGGTCCGTGGGACGCGCCGCGCGAGGCCGACCCGTCGGCGATGGCGTTCGGCCCGTCCACGCTGGAGCTCTGGGTGCCGGCGGAGCAGGCCGACGACGTCATGTCCGTCGTCATGAACGACCTCGGGCTGGCGCTGGGTGGCGTGCAGGTCGACGCCTACCGGCAGGACTCGCAGGGCCTGGAGGAGACGCTCGGCATGCTCCGCCTGGCGATCCGCGGGGCCGGCGTCGTCGTGCTGGTCCTCGGCGGGCTGGGTGTGCTCAACATCGGGCTGGTGACGGTGCGCCAGCGGATCCGGGAGATCGGGGTCCGGCGCAGCTTCGGCGCCACCTCGTCGCGCGTCTTCTCGGCGATCATGCTGGAGAGCGTCTGCGCCACGTTCCTCGCCGGGCTCGCCGCGGTGGCCCTGTCGGTGGTCCTGGTGCGCAACCTGCCGCTGGAGCAGCTGCTCAACAGCGGCGTCCCGCTGGCCGAGATCCCGGCCTTCCCGGTCGCCGCGGCGGTCGAGGGGTTGGTGGCGGCCACCGCGGTCGGCGCGCTGGCCGGGCTGCTGCCCGCGGTCATCGCCGTCCGGGCGAGGGTCATCGACGCCATCCGCTTCTGAGGGCCCGGCGGCCGGGGGAGTCCCCCCGGCCGCCGGTCCGCCTCACGGCAGCTGCAGCACCTGGCCGACCGAGATCTGGTGCGGGGTGCTCAGCTGGTCGTCGTTGGCGGCGTACAGCGCCTGCCAGCCACCCGCGACGCCCTGCTGCGCGGCGATGCGGCCGAGCGTGTCACCGGCCTGCACCGTGTAGGTACCCCCACCGGCGGCGGCCGGCGCGGAGGCCACGGCTGCGACCACCGGGGCCGCGCCGGCCTCGGGGGCCGAGGGGTTCAGCCCCTTGCCGCAGGTCGGCCAGGCCCCCGGGCCCTGCCCGTCGAGCGTGCGCTCGGCGACGGCGATCTGCTGCGCCTTGGTGGCCAGGTCGGCGCGCGGGGCGTACTCGGTGCCGCCGTACGCGGCCCAGGTGCTCTGGCTGAACTGCAGGCCGCCGTAGTAGCCGTTGCCGGTGTTGATGGCCCAGTTGCCGCTGGACTCGCACTGCGCGACGGCGTCCCAGTCGTTCGGGGCGGCCGCCGAGGCGGGTGCGGCGAGGGCGCCGAGGGAGACGGCGGCGGCGCCGCCGAGCACCACGGCGCCGCGGCGCAGGGCGCGTGCGGGCGTGCGGGAAGACGAGGACGAACTCATGGGGGACTCCCGATCCGCCGCCTGCGAGGTGAGCTGTCGGGTTCGGAGCGATCGGTGCCCCGGCCGTGCGCACACGGCTTCACCCCGAGGCGCCCGGCCGGACCGGCCGGGCACCGAGATGGGTCCCCCACCCCCGTCCTGGCTGTGCAGGAGGTACGGCGGCCGACGGACGGGGTTCGGCGGATCGGCTCCGGCACCCGGTCCCGGATGGGGGGTGCCGGGACAAGGTAACGGTCAGGTCACGGCGGTTCACCTCGTGCCGCAGGGGCAACGGGCGTGACGTGGCAGGCCGTCGGGACCGGGACCGGGCAGACCGCCTGGTCACGTCCCCGCGGGCGCGCGGGCACCCGCGGGGACGTGAGCTGCATCCCATTTCGGCCCCGCCGGCCCCTTCCGGAGCTCGGTGAGGGTGCTGGAACGGCCCCCCTGCAGGGTCCCGCCGCGAGCCTGCGAGCCGTGGGGGGCAGGGGGGTCCTTCGTCAGTCCCGGACCAGCAGGGCGACCGGTAGCCGCTCGAGCAGTCCGCCCACCGGCAGGCCCTCGGCGTCGGAGACGAAACGTCCGCCGGTGAGCAGGTCCCGCCAGGGCCCGGTCGGCAGCTGCAGCGCCGTGTCGGTCCAGCCGACGATCGACAGGCCCACGGGCAGCCGGGTCGCCACGGGCACCACACCGCCCCGGTCGAAGGCGACCACGTGGTCGGCGGCGACCCCGCTGGCCGCCACCGGCTCGTACCCGCCGAACCACTCCGGGTGCTCCCGGCGGGCCCGCAGCACGCGGGAGACGACGAGCAGCTTGGCCGCGCCGGTGTCGTCGACCCCGGGCACCTCGCCGGCGTCGAGCCGGGCCAGCAGCCGGCGGCGCTGCTCGTAGTCGACCGGACGGCGGTTGTCCGGGTCCACCAGCGAGAGGTCCCACAGCTCGGTGCCCTGGTAGACGTCCGGGACGCCGGGCATCGTCAGCTGCAGCAGCTTCTGCGCCAGCGAGTTCGACCGGCCGAAGGGCGCGATGCGGGCGACGAACTGCTCGATCCCGGCGGCGGTCCGTTCGTCGTCGTAGGCCGCGTCGACCATCGCGTGGAGCGCCGACTCGAACTCCTCGTCGACGTCGGTCCAGGTCGTCGACGTGCCCGCCTCCCGGGCCGCCTTCTCCGCGTAGCCGTGCGCCCGCTCGCGCGACAGCGGCCACGCGCCCACCAGGTTCTGCCACACCAGGTGCGCCAGCGGGCGGTCGGGCAGCGGGTGCCGGGTCAGCAGGTCGCGGACCAGGTCGGCCCACTCGGCCCCCAGCTCGGCGAGCACGGCCAGCCGGGCGCGGGTGTCCTCGCTGCGCTTGGTGTCGTGGGTCGACAGCGTGGTCATCGACTCCGGCTTGCGCTCCGCCCGGCGCTGCTGCGCCTCGTGGAACTCCGCGACGGTGCTGCCGAACCGCGCCGGGTCGCCGCCGACCTCGTTGAGGGCCACGAACCGCGCCCACCGGTAGTAGGCGCTGTCCTCCACCCCCTTGGCCATGACCGGCCCGCTGGTCTGCTCGAAGCGGGTGGCCGCCTCGGTCCCGGCCTGGGAGAGCACCGGGTGCAGCGCGTCGAGTGCGGCGGCGAGGTCGGGACGGCGCTCCCGCACGGCGGCCACGGTGCCGTCGAGGTGCTCGCGGCCGTCGGGCAGGTAGGAACGGTAGACCGGGAAGCTGGCCAGCAGCTCGGCCAGCGCCTCGGTCTGCTGCTCACGAGGAACGCCGGGCAGCTCACCGATGACCCGCACCAGCCGGGCCACCTCCGAGCCGAGGATCCCGTCGGTCACCTCGCGCTTGCTCATCCGCACCAGCTCGGCGTAGTCGACCGGGGCGCCGACGAGCTCGGTGTCCAGCGCGCTGAGCACCGCCGCGCCGGCCGGGTCCACCAGCACGTCGTCGACCTCGGCCAGCGCGTCGTAGCCCGTCGTACCGGCGGTCCGCCACGACTCCGGCAGGTCCTCACCGGGCTCGAGGATCTTCTCCACCACGGTCCACCGGCCGCCGGAGGCCTCGGCCAGCCGGTCGAGGTAGCCCTTGGGGTCGGCCAGGCCGTCGGGGTGGTCGATCCGCAGCCCGTCGACCGCACCGGCCGCGACCAGGTCCAGCACGAGCCGGTGCGTCGCCTCGAAGACCGCCGGGTCCTCCGCGCGCAGCCCGGCGAGGGTGTTGATCGCGAAGAACCGGCGGTAGTTCAGGTCGCGGTCGGCGCGCCGCCAGTCGACCAGCTCGTAGTGCTGCCGGTCGTGCACCTCCTGCGGCGTGCCCTCACCGGTGCCCGGCGCGATGGGGAAGCGGTTGTCGTAGTACCGCAGCTCGCCGTCGACGACCTCCAGCTTCTCGATGTCGTCCGCCGACCCCAGCACCGGGATGCGCAGCCGGCCGCCGCCGAAGTCCCAGTCGATGTCGAACGCGGCCGCGTGCGCGCTGTCCCGGCCGTGCTGGAGCACGTCCCACCACCAGGGCGCCTCCGCCGGGTCGGCGACCCCCATGTGGTTGGGCACCAGGTCGAGCACCAGGCCAAGGCCGCGCTCGTGCAGTGCCGCGACCAGCCGGTCGAAGCCGGCCCGCCCGCCGCGGGACTCGTCGATGTGCGCGTGGTCCACGGTGTCGTAGCCGTGCGTGCTGCCCGACGCCGACCGCAGAAGCGGCGAGGCGTAGGCGTGGCTGACCCCGAGGTCGGCCAGGTAGCCGGCCAGGGACGCGGCGTCGTCCAGCGTGAAGTCGGCGGTGACCTGCAGCCGGTAGGTCCCCGTGGGGACGTCCCGGCGGCGGTCCTCGCTCAGCGGCTCGCTCACGACCGACGCGGCGCGCTGAGCACGACCATGGACCGGTCCTGCAGCGTCAGCGTCTCGCCGGGCTTGAACTCGCGCGGCTCCACCTCGTCCATCTCCGCGGTGTCGAGGACGACGGTCCACGTGCCGGCGTACTCCTCCGACGGGAGGCAGAAGTCCATCGTCTCGTGCGAGGCGTTGAAGGCCAGGTAGAAGTGGTCGTCGACGACGTCCTCACCGCGTTCGTCGGTGGACCGGATGCCGTGGCCGTTGAGGTACATGGCCAGCGACTTGGCGAAGCCGGCGTCCCAGTCGTCCTCGGTCATGAGGTCACCGGCCGGCGTCAGCCAGGCCACGTCCTGCACCGGGTCGTCCTGGCCGCGGCGCACCGGCCGGCCGTGGAAGAACCGGCGACGGCGGAACGTCGGGTGCTCGCGGCGGAGCCGGGTCACCAGCTTGGTGAACTCCAGCAGCCCCTCGTCGACCTCGTCCCAGTGGATCCAGGTCAGCGGCGAGTCCTGGCAGTAGCCGTTGTTGTTGCCCTGCTGGGTGCGGCCGAGCTCGTCGCCGTGCAGCAGCATCGGCACGCCCTGGCTGAGCATCAGCGTGGCCAGGAAGTTGCGCCGCTGCCGGGCACGCAGCGTGAGGACCTTCTTGTCGACGGTCGGTCCCTCCACCCCGCAGTTCCAGCTGCGGTTGTGGCTCTCGCCGTCGTTGTTGCCCTCGCCGTTGGCCTCGTTGTGCTTCTCGTTGTAGGAGACCAGGTCGGTGAGGGTGAACCCGTCGTGCGCGGTGACGAAGTTGATGCTCGCCACCGGACGCCGGCCGGAGTGCTGGTAGAGGTCGGCCGAGCCGGTCAGCCGGCTGGCGAACTCGCCGATGGTCGAGGGCTCACCGCGCCAGAAGTCGCGGACGGTGTCGCGGTACTTGCCGTTCCACTCGGTCCACAGGGCCGGGAAGTTGCCGACCTGGTAGCCGCCCTCGCCGACGTCCCACGGCTCGGCGATGAGCTTCACCTGGCTCACCACCGGGTCCTGGTGCACCAGGTCGAAGAAGGCCGACAGCCGGTCGACGGCGTGCAGCTCGCGGGCCAGCGTGGAGGCCAGGTCGAAGCGGAAGCCGTCGACGTGCATCTCGGTGACCCAGTACCGCAGCGAGTCCATGATCAGCTGCAGCGCCTGCGGGGTGCGGGCGTTCAGCGAGTTCCCGGTGCCGGTGTAGTCCATGTAGTACTGCGGGTCGTCCTCGACCAGCCGGTAGTAGGCCCGGTTGTCGATGCCCTTGAACGACAGCGTTGGACCGAGGTGGTTGCCCTCGGCGGTGTGGTTGTAGACCACGTCGAGGATGACCTCGATGCCCGCCTCGTGCAGGGTGCGGACCATCCCCTTGAACTCCTGCACGTGCATGCCGTTGCTGGTGTTGCTCGCGTACTCGTCGTGCGGCGCGAAGAAGCCGATGGTGTTGTAGCCCCAGTAGTTGCGCAGGCCCTTCTGCTGCAGGGTGTCGTCCTGCACGAACTGGTGCACCGGCATGAGCTCGATGGCGGTCACGCCGAGGTCCTGCAGGTAGGAGATGACCGCCGGGTGGGCGATGCCGGCGTAGGTGCCGCGCAGCTCCTCCGGGACGTCGGGGTGGGTCATCGTCAGGCCCTTCACGTGGGCCTCGTAGATGACGGTCTTGTGGTACGGCGTCCTCGGCGGGCGGTCGACGCCCCAGTCGAAGTACGGGTTGACGACGACGGACTTCGGCATGTGCGGCGCCGAGTTCTCGTCGTTGCGCTCACCGCTGTCGAAGTCGTAGCCGAAGACCGACGGATCCCAGTCGATCTGGCCGTCGATCGCCTTCGCGTAGGGGTCCAGCAGCAGCTTGTTGGGGTTGCAGCGCAGCCCCTGGGACGGGTCGTAGGGGCCGTGCACCCGGTAGCCGTAGCGCTGGCCGGGCTGGATCCCGGGGAGGAAGGCGTGCCAGACGTAGCCGTCCATCTCGGGGAGCCGGACGCGGGTCTCGGTGCCGTCGTCGTCGAAGAGGCACAGTTCGACCTTCTCGGCCACCTCGCTGAAGATCGCGAAGTTGGTGCCGGTGCCGTCGTAGGTCGCGCCGAGGGGGTAGGCGGTTCCAGGCCACACCTGGGTCATGGACGAGGTCCTCCTGTGCTGGCGCCCCCGGGGACGCCGGGGGCCGGTTGCCTCCCCGCCGCGCGGTGTCGTCGGGGAGACGCGGTGTCGTCGGGGAGATCGGTACGCGTGGTCTTTCCGACCCCTCGTGCCCGGGCGTGCCGCCGTCCAACCCTCCGCCAGGTCACAGCCGGGAGACGTCGCTCACGCCACCGGGGTTGGGACGGCGGGACGACGACGCCCCCCGCGGAGGTCTCCGTGGGGGGCGTCGTGCGCAGGTCCGGCCGGGGCAGCGACGCCGGGTCCGACCTCGTCCTGGGCGCAGAACCCCGGGTGGCACTGGTCCTCGGCGGTGACCGCTCCTGCGACCGGGGACGCTAGGCGGCGACCCCAGCACGTGCAAGCACCGGACGCCAGTCCCGCCGCACCGTCCGTCCCTCCCGTTCGCTCACGGCTCACCGACGTCGTCCTGTCACCGGCTGGTCGTACCGTCGACCTCGTGCGCGCGACCACTGACATCCGGCCCACGCAGGGGCGCTTCCGCGTCGTCAGCGAGTTCGAGCCCGCGGGCGACCAGCCCGCGGCGATCAGGGCCCTGGCGGAGAAGGTGAACGCGGGGGAGAAGGACGTCGTCCTGCTGGGTGCCACCGGTACCGGCAAGTCGGCGACGACGGCCTGGCTCGTCGAGCAGGTGCAGCGCCCGACGCTGGTCATGGCGCCGAACAAGACGCTCGCCGCGCAGCTGGCCAACGAGTTCCGCGAGCTGCTGCCCGACAACGCCGTCGAGTACTTCGTCTCGTACTACGACTACTACCAGCCCGAGGCGTACGTCCCGCAGACCGACACCTACATCGAGAAGGACTCCTCCGTCAACGAGGAGGTCGAGCGGCTGCGGCACTCGGCCACCCAGGCGCTGCTCACCCGGCGGGACGTCGTCGTGGTGGCGACGGTGTCCTGCATCTACGGCCTGGGCACGCCTCAGGAGTACGTCGACCGGGCGCTGAAGATCTCCGTGGGGGAGGAGCGCGACCGCGACGAGCTGCTGCGCACGCTGGTCACCGAGCAGTACACCCGCAACGACCTCTCGTTCACCCGCGGCACCTTCCGGGTGCGCGGCGACACGATCGAGGTCTTCCCGGTCTACGAGGAGCTCGCCGTCCGCATCGAGATGTTCGGCGACGAGGTGGAGCGGCTGTACTACCTGCACCCGCTCACCGGCGAGGTCGTGCGCGAGGTGCAGGAGCTCTTCGTCTTCCCGGCCACCCACTACGTCGCCGGCCCCGAGCGGATGGAGCGGGCGATCGCCTCCATCGAGGCCGAGCTCGAGCAGCGGCTGGCCGAGCTGGAGCGCCAGGGCAAGCTGCTGGAGGCGCAGCGGCTGCGCATGCGCACGACCTACGACATCGAGATGATGCGCCAGGTCGGCTTCTGCTCCGGCATCGAGAACTACTCGCGGCACATCGACGGCCGCGCGCCCGGTAGTGCCGGCGCCTGTCTCATCGACTACTTCCCCGACGACTTCCTGCTGGTCATCGACGAGTCGCACGTGACCGTGCCGCAGATCGGCGGCATGTACGAGGGCGACATGAGCCGCAAGCGGACCCTCGTGGAGCACGGGTTCCGCCTGCCGTCGGCGATGGACAACCGGCCGCTGAAGTGGGAGGAGTTCACCGACCGCATCGGCCAGAGCGTCTATCTCTCCGCCACCCCGGGCGACTACGAGCTGGGCCGTACCGGTGGGGAGGTCGTCGAGCAGGTCATCCGCCCGACCGGGCTGATAGACCCCGAGGTCGTGGTCAAGCCGACCAAGGGCCAGATCGACGACCTGGTCCACGAGATCCGGATCCGGACCGAGAAGGACGAGCGGATCTTGGTCACCACGCTGACCAAGAAGATGGCCGAGGACCTCACCGACTACCTGCTCGAACTCGGCATCAAGGTGCGGTACCTGCACTCGGAGGTCGACACCCTGCGCCGGGTCGAGCTGCTGCGGGAGCTGCGGCAGGGCGAGTACGACGTGCTCGTGGGCATCAACCTGCTGCGCGAGGGGCTGGACCTGCCCGAGGTCTCGCTCGTCGCCATCCTCGACGCCGACAAGGAGGGCTTCCTGCGTTCGGGCAAGTCGTTGATCCAGACGATCGGCCGCGCGGCGCGCAACGTGTCGGGTCAGGTGCACATGTACGCCGACACGATCACCCCGTCGATGGCGCAGGCGATCGAGGAGACCAACCGGCGACGCGAGAAGCAGATCGCCTACAACACCGAACGCGGAGTGGACCCCCAGCCCCTGCGGAAGAAGATCGTCGACATCCTCGACGGCATCTACCGCGAGGCCGAGGACTCCGAGTCCGCCGAGCTGATCGGCGGCTCGGGCCGTCAGCAGTCGCGCGGCAAGGCGCCGGTGCCGGGGCTCTCGTCCAAGAAGAAGGCGGGCAAGGCCGGCGGTATCGACACCCAGGGGCTGCCGCGCGCCGAGCTGGCCGACCTCATCACGCAGATGAACGACCAGATGCTGGCCGCTGCCCGCGAGTTGCAGTTCGAGGTGGCCGCCCGGCTCCGCGACGAGCTGACCGAGCTCAAGAAAGAGCTGCGCCAGCTCGACGCCGCGCACGCCTGAGGGAGGAGCCATCCGGCCCCGGGCGAGCCGGGACGCCGAGGTGGGACGGCGTAGCCGGTGTCACACCGGAATGGGTGTCTCCTCATCCCCGCGGAACCCGGTGCGTCCCGGTATCGTCGTGGGGAGTGACCCGCTCGATGGCGGTCCCCGCGGAGGGGCCCGCGTCGGCGGTTCCGTGGAGGGGAGTATCCCCGCGCGGCGGTGTCGTCAGTACGGGGTCCCCATGGACCCCCGGCACCGCCGGTCACCTCAGGGCTGAGGCGGCGGGAGAGACCTCGGGTCAGACACAGCGGCGCCGTGCGCGCCGCCGAGTCACCGGAGGTATCTGCCTTGGACGTGCCCTTCTGGGTGTGGGCCCTGACGATCGCCGCGATCGTCGGGATGCTCGTCTTCGACTTCATCGGTCACGTGCGCACGCCGCACGCGCCGTCGCTGCGTGAGTCGGCCGTCTGGTCGGCGGTCTACATCGGCATCGCCGTGGTCTTCGGACTGCTGGTCCTGTGGTTCTCCGGCGGCCAGTACGCCGGTGAGTACTTCGCCGGGTACATCACCGAGAAGAGCCTTTCGGTCGACAACCTGTTCGTGTTCGTCCTGATCATGGCCAGCTTCGCGGTGCCTCGGGAGCTGCAGCAGAAGGTGCTGCTGTTCGGCATCGCCTTCGCCCTGGTCCTGCGGACGCTGTTCATCTTCGTCGGCGCCGCCGCCATCGAGCAGTTCAGCTGGATCTTCTACGTCTTCGGCGGCTTCCTCATCTGGACGGCGTGGGCGCAGGCGAGGAGCGGCGGCCACTCGCACGACGAGGAGTTCAAGGAGAACGTCGCCCTGCGGCTGGCCCGCAAGGTCTTCCCGACCACCGACGAGTACCACTCCGACCGGATGGTCACCAGGATCAAGGGCAAGCGGCACATCACCCCGCTGGCCATCGCCCTGGTCGCCATCGCCAGCGCGGACATCCTCTTCGCCGTCGACTCGATCCCGGCGATCTTCGGGCTGACCCAGGAGACCTACCTGGTCTTCACCGCCAACGCCTTCGCGCTGCTGGGCCTGCGGCAGCTGTTCTTCCTCATCGACGGCCTGCTCGACCGGCTGGTCTACCTGTCCTACGGCCTGGCCGTGATCCTCGGCTTCATCGGCGTGAAGCTGCTCATCCACGCGCTGCACGAGAACGAGCTGCCGTTCATCAACGGCGGTGAGCACGTCACGGTGATCCCCGAGGTGCCGACCTGGCTGTCGCTGACGGTCATCCTGGCCACCCTGGTGGTCACGACGGTGGCGAGCCTGGCCAAGAACCGGCGTGACGCGGCCCGCGGCATCCACTCGCCCACCGGCGCCGGTGACGCGGCCGCCGGCCGGGAGGGTCTGGTCGCGCAGGGTGCCGGCGACCGCGACCCGCACGCCCGTCGTCCCGATGAGGCGCCGCCCTCGCCGCACGACGCGCCGGTGACCGGCGCCGAGCACGCGTCGAGCGGCTCCACCCGCCGCCGCGGCTGACGGCCTCCACCCACGACGCCGGGCCCGTCCTCTCCCGAGGGCGGGCCCGGCGTCGTCGTCCGACCGTGATCAACGGCCGCCGGGCGCGCCGGACCGGGGAGTCCCGGTCGGGGTCGGTCGCCTCGTGCAGGGGTCCGGCCGACGGCTCAGAGGGTGCCCACGGCGCCCCGGCGCGGCCGGACGGGACCGGGACGTCGCGTCGAGGGACGACCGGGGAGCAGGTACGGTGTGCGCCACGGCTTCAGAAGGCCGCAGCCACTGGCGGCTGCGCCGGTCCGGGGCCGCTCGATGGAGGGGAGTATCCCCCCGCGGCAGTGTCGTCATCACGAGGTCCCATGGCCTCCGGTGCTGCCGATCGCCGGCCCTGGGCCGGCGGTGGGAGAGACCTCCGGTGCTGACACCTGCATGTCCCCGGAGGAAATGGCCGTATGGAACTCCCCGTCTGGTTCGAGGTCGCGACGTTCGTGGGGCTCACGGTCCTGCTGCTCGCCGACCTCGCCATCGTCGCTCGCCGCCCGCACGAGCCCTCCGTCAAGGAGGCGAGCATCTGGGTCAGCTTCTACGTGACGCTGGCCTTGCTGTTCGGGCTGCTGCTGCTGGCCTTCACGAACGGCACCTACGCGACCGAGTTCTACGCCGGCTGGCTGACCGAGTACTCGCTCTCGGTGGACAACCTCTTCGTCTTCGTGATCATCATGGCCCGCTTCCGGGTGCCCCGGCACCTGCAGCAGGAGGCCCTGATGGTCGGCATCATCATCGCCCTGGTCCTCCGCGGCATCTTCATCCTGCTCGGGGCCGCGGTGATCGAGCGGTTCATCTGGGTCTTCTACATCTTCGGCGCCTTCCTCGTGTACACGGCGATCAACCTCGTCCGGCACCGCGGCGAGGACGAGGACTACGAGGAGAACGCCTTCATCCGGCGGATGCGCCGGGTCCTGCCGATGACCGAGGACTTCCAGGGCGCCAAGGTCCGCGTCACGGAGAACGGCAAGAAGCTCTGGACGCCGATGGTCATCGTCTTCCTCGCCCTGGGGACGACGGACCTGCTCTTCGCGCTGGACAGCATCCCGGCGATCTTCGGCCTCACCCGCGAGCCGTTCATCGTCTTCACCGCGAACGTCTTCGCGCTGATGGGCCTGCGGCAGCTGTACTTCCTGCTCGGCGGCCTGCTCAAGCGGCTGGTCTACCTGTCGCTGGGCCTGGCGGTCATCCTCGCCTTCATCGGCGTCAAGCTGATCCTCGAGGCCCTGCACGAGAACAACCTGCCGTTCATCAACGGCGGCGAGCACGTGGACGCCGTCCCGACGATCCCGATCTGGCTGTCGCTGTCGATCATCCTCGGCGTCCTGCTGATCGCCACGGTCGCCAGCCTGCTGAAGACCCGGGGCCAGCTGCCGGCCGAGGAGTCGGGCCCGGGCGCTCCGGACGTCGCTCCGGAGACCGCCGAGGCCGTCGCCACGGGTGGGCCTGCGGCGGCGGCGAAGGCCGAGTCGCGGCTCGCGGCGGAGCCCGACGAGGAGACGCGCCACCGCTGAGCCCCGCGCCCGGGAGGCCCTGCGACCGTGCGCCCCGACGACCTCGCGCTGCTGCGCACCCCGGGTGTCCCGACGGTCTCGCCGGACGGGCGCATGGCCGTCGTCGCGGTCGCCCGGCCCGATCTCGGGGACGACGCGGAGCGCAGCCGGCTGTGGGCCGTGCCCACCGACGGTTCGGCGCCGGCCCGCCCGCTGACGCCCGGTCCACGGGACACCGATCCGGTGTTCTCCCCGGACGGCCGCTGGCTGGCCTACCGGGGCGCCGGGCCGGGCGGGCCGCCGCAGCTGCACCTGCTGCCCACGGCCGGCGGCGCGCCGCAGCGACTGACCGGCCATCCGCTGGGCGCGGGCCGGCCGGTCTGGTCACCGGACTCCCGCCGGCTCGCCTACACCGCCCGCGTCCCCGAGGTCGACCGCTCCGGCGCCGACCGCGCCGCGCAGCCGCCCTGGTTGGTCACCACGCTGCGCTGGCAGGCCGACGGCGTCGGGGTCGTCACCGACCGGCACAGCCACGTCTTCGTCCTCGACCTCCCGCCCGCCGCGGAGGACGGCGGAACGCCGCCGCGGCCCCGGCAGGTGACCGGCGGGCCGGCCGACGACGCCGACGTCACCTGGAGCCCGGACGGCGCCGAGCTGGCGTTCGTCTCCGCCCGGCACGCGCGCGCCGACCGCGACCTGGTGCGCGACGTCTACGCCGTCCCGGCTGCCGGCGGGACGCTGCGCCGGGTCACCGACGGCCGGGCGGGGTGCGCACGGCCGGCCTACGACCCCTCCGGCGACTGGATCTGGTTCACCGCGCGGCTGGAGCTGGGCCGGGACGGGCTGGACGTGGTCGGCCGCGGCGCCACGCTGTGCCGCGTGCGGGCCACCGGTGGCGCGCCCCAGCCGGTGCTCGCACCCGCCACCGGCGACCGGGGGGACGCGACGCCCGCGACCGTGCTGGCCGGGGGAGCGGCCTATCTCGGGCTGCGGACGCGCGGCGCCGTCGAGCTGGTCCGCGTCCCCCTGGACGGCGGGCCGTCGGAGGCGCTGGTCGACGGGTCGTTCACCGTGCACGGGCTGGCCGCGGCCGACGGGGTCGTCGTCGCCACGGTCGGGCACGACCGCTCGGCGGGCGAGCTCATCGCCGTCACGCCGGGGCGGCGGCGGCTGCTCACCGGCTTCGGCCGCGCGCTGGGCGCCACCGGCCGGCTGCACCGCTCGCTGGAGCGCACCGCGACCGTTCCGGACGGCGCCGCCGTGCACGGCTGGGTGACCCTGCCCGAGGGGCCCGGTCCGCACCCGGTGCTGCTGTGCCTGTCCGACCCGCTTCAGCGGCCGGAGCGCTGGTCGCTGTCGGTGGACACCCAGGTGCTGGTGTCGGCCGGGTACGCCGTCGTCCGCTGCGCCCCGCGGGGGTCGCCGGGCTATGGGCAGGCGCACGCCCGGGCGGTGCGGGCGGCCGGCGGCACGGTCGACGCCGACGACGTCGCCGCGTTCCTCGACGCCGTGCTGGAGGACCCGGCGCTGGACCCGGAGCGGGTCGGGGTCATGGGCACCGGGTACGGCGGCTGGCTGGCGACCGTGCTCACCGGGCGGACGACGCGGTTCGCCGCGGCCGTGGTCGACGGGGCACTGACCGACCCGGCCGGGCTGGTCGGCACCTCCGACGTGGGCTGGTGGTTCGTCGACCAGTACCTCGGCGCCGATCCGCCGGGCCGGTCCGCGGAGGCCAGCACGCCGACCCTGGTGGTGCACGGCGCGGACGACCGGCGCTTCCCTCCCGAGCAGGGGATGCGGCTCTACGCCGAGCTCAAGCGCCGTGGCGTCCCCGCGGAGCTGCTGCTGTTCCCGGGCGAGGGTTCGGACCTCGGCCGGAGCGGGCGGCCCAGGCACCGGCTGGCCCGGCTCGAGCACCTGCTGCGCTGGTGGGGTCGCTGGCTGCCGGTGGTGCCGGACGACGACCCGGCCGAGCTCGACCAGGTGGCGAGCGGGGTGCTGCCTGCAGGATGACCCCCGGCCTGCGAGGGTGGGCCGACCCGACACGAGGAGGTCCGCCGTGGTCGAGCGCCGCGTGCCCCGCTGGTCCGAGCTGCGCGAGCTGGTCCGCGTCCGCCGCCTGACCGGGGACGCGACCGACCGCCGGCTGGCCGCGGCCGCGTCGGTCGCCGACCTCCGCGAGGTCGCCCGCCGCCGGGCGCCGCGCGCGGTCTTCGACTACACCGACGGTGCCGCCGGCGCGGAGGTGAGCCTGCAGCGCGCGCGGGAGGCCTTCGCCCGCGTGGAGTTCCGCCCCAGCGTGCTGCGCGACGTCTCCGTGGTCGACCCGTCCACGACGGTGCTGGGCCGGCCGTCGTCCCTGCCGCTGGTGTTCGCGCCGACCGGCTTCACCCGGCTCATGCACACCGAGGGCGAGGTCGCGGTCGGCCGGGTGGCCGAGCGGGTCGGCGTCCCCTACGGGCTCTCCACCATGGGGACGACGACCATCGAGGCGCTCGCGGCGGCGGCCCCGGGCGCCCGCCGGTGGTTCCAGCTCTACCTGTGGCGCGACCGCGCGGCCAGCACCGCGCTGGTCGAGCGGGCCGCGGCGGCCGGCTACGAGGCGCTGGTGCTCACCGTCGACACCCCGGTCGCCGGGCCGCGGCTGCGCGACGTCCGCAACGGCTTCACCATCCCGCCGGCGCTGACCCTGCGCACGATGGCCGACGCCGCCGTCCACCCGCGCTGGTGGGTCGACCTGCTCACCACCGAGCCGCTGGAGTTCGCCTCCCTGCGCTCCTGGGGCGGGACGGTCGCCGAGCTCGCCGACCGCGTCTTCGAGCCGGCCGCCACGCTCGCCGACCTCCGGGCGCTGCGCGAGGCGTGGCGCGGTGCCCTCGTCGTCAAGGGCGTCCAGACGGCGGACGACGCCCGCGCGGTCGTCGACGCCGGTGCGGACGCCGTCGTCGTCTCCAACCACGGCGGCCGCCAGCTCGACCGCGCGCCCACGCCGCTGGAGGAGCTGCCCGCGGTCGTCGCGGCGGTGGGCGACCGGGCCGAGGTGTACCTCGACGGCGGCATCCTCGACGGGGCCGATGTCGTGGCGGCGGTGGCCTGCGGCGCCCGTGCCTGCCTGGTGGGCCGGGCCTACCTCTACGGGCTGATGGCGGGAGGGGAGCGCGGGGTGCAGCGCGCCGCCGACATCCTGGCCCGGGAGGTGACCCGCACGCTGCAGCTGCTCGGCGTCCCGTCGGTCGCGGAGCTGACGCCCGACCGCGTCCGGCTGCGGGGCGGTACCGCGACGTTGCCCGCCGCGGCCGCGCGTCCCTAGGGTGCGGCATGGACGTCGTCGAGGTCACGCCCACGTTCGAGCAGTACGCCTTCACGTTCGGCGGCGTCGCCCCGCTGATGCCGATCAGACCGGGGACGGCGTTGCGGGTGTGGTCCGACGACGCGTTCTGCGGCGTCCTGCAGAAGACCTCGGACCTGTCCGGCGAGAAGGTCGACCTGCGCTTCGTGAACCCGCAGACGGGGCCCTTCTTCGTGGAGGGCGCCGAGCCGGGCGACACCCTGGCCCTGCACTTCGTGGCGATGGAGCCCGCGCGGGACTGGGGCGCGTCGGCCGCCATCCCCTTCTTCGGCGGGCTGACCAGCACCGACCGGGTCGCCACGCTGCAGGACCCCTTGCCGGACACCACCTGGATCTACGAGCTGGACCGGGCCGCGAACACGGTCACCTTCGCCGCGCAGCACACCGAGCTGGCGATCGCCCTGCCGGTCGAGCCGATGCTCGGCACGGTCGGCGTCGCGCCGCCCGGTGGCGAGGTGCGCAGCTCGCTGGTGCCCGAACGCTTCGGCGGCAACATGGACACCCCGCAGATGCGGCCGGGCACCACCTGCTTCCTCGGGGTCAACGTCGAGGGTGCGCTGTTCTCCGTCGGCGACGGGCACTACCGCCAGGGCGAGGGCGAGGCCTGCGGCACCGCGGTCGAGGGCGCGATGACCACCACGCTCGTCGTCGAGCTGATCAAGGGCGGTGCGCCGGCCTGGCCGCGCCTCGAGGACGACACGCACTGGATGACCGTCGGCTCCAGCCGACCGCTGGAGGACGCCTGGCGGATCGGGCAGGTCGAGCTGGTGCGCTGGTTCGGCGAGCTCTACGGCCTGCACCCGATGGACGCCTACCAGCTGCTCTCGCAGATCAGCGAGGTGCCGATCGCCAACGTCGTCGACGCGAACTACAGCACCGTCGTCAAGGCCCGGAAGTCACTGCTGCCGCGGGCCACCGCCTACGGCGGGCTGCACGACGACCTCCGCCGCCGCGCGGCCGCCCTGCTCTGACGCCCCTCGGAGGACCCCATGGACCTGCAGCTCACCGGCTCCCGCGTGCTCGTCACCGGCGGCACCCGCGGCATCGGCCGCGCCATCGTGGAGGCCTTCGTCGACGAGGGCGCCGTCGTGGAGTTCTGCGCCCGCGACGCCGCCGAGATCGAGGCGACGGAGAAGGCGATCGCCGAGCGGGGCGGCCGGGCGACCGGCGCGCAGCTCGACGTCCGGGACGGGCCGGCGCTGACCGGCTGGGTCGAGGCCGCCGCCGGCCGGCTCGGGGGGCTGGACGCCGTCGTCGCCAACGTCAGCGCGCTGGCCGCGGGGCCGGGGGAGGAGAACTGGTACGCCTCCTTCGAGGTCGACCTGATGGGCACCGTGCGCCTGGCCACGGCCGCCCTGCCGCACCTGGAGGCCAGCGGCCGTGGCTCGATCGTGGCGATCTCTAGCGTCTCCGGGCGCGAGGCCGACTTCGCCGCCGGCCCCTACGGCACGATGAAGACCGCGATCGTCGGCTACATCTCCGGGCTGGCGTTCCAGCTGGCCGGCCGCGGGGTGCGCGCCAACGTGGTCTCCCCGGGCAACACCTACTTCGCCGGCGGCTTCTGGCAGGGCATCGAGAACGGGAACCCGGAGCTCTTCGCGGACTCGCTGGCGCTCAACCCCACCGGTCGCATGGGGACGGCGGAGGAGATGGCCCGCGCAGTCGTCTTCCTGTCGAGCCCGGTGTCGAGCTTCACCACCGGGACCAACCTCGTGGTGGACGGCGCCCTCACCCGCGGCATCCAGCTCTGAGAGGCTGCGGCATGGCACTGATCTACCCCGTCCAGGCCGACTCCCCGGAACCCGAGGACGGCACCGACCCCGAGTTCGCCGAGCTGGCGGCCGACCTCTCCGACACCTGGCTGGTCGAGATCGCCCTCAGCGACGACGGGGACGACGCCTGCTTCGGCCCCCTGTCGGCCCGCGCCGCCTGGGATCTCGCCATCGGCATCGACCAGCGCCGCCCCGGGTGGACCGTCTCCGTCGTACCCCTGCACGTGGCCGGCACCCCCGACGAGCTGGTCGCGCTCTTCGAGGACTAGCCGCCCGCGCCGTCCACCGGGCGACCGGACCACGACGAGAGGACACGACGATGGCGAGCAGTCCCGAGGCGGTCAGGGAGCTGGTCCGGCGGCTGGAGGAGGCGATGAACACCCGCCATCTCGATGTCCTCGACGAGGTCCTCGCACCGGACTTCGTCCGCCACTCCCCGGCGACCCCGCAGCTGACCGTCACCGACCGCGAGCAGTTCAAGGACTTCCTGCGGCAGGACGCGGCGACCTTCGCCGACAACACCCAGACCTTCACGCGCGTGCTCGTGGACGGGGACGAGGCCGGCTTCTGGGCGACCTACGAGGGCACGCAGACGGGACCCATGGGTCCGTTCCCGCCCTCGGGGAAGCGGGCGCGGTTCGACTTCGCGGGGTTCTTCCGCGTCCGGGACGGCAGGCTCGCCGAGCTGTGGGTCACCTGGGACAACGTCTCGCTGCTGACCCAACTCGGACACCTGCCGCCCCGTTAGGCGAAGAGCACCACCCGGACCGTGCCGTCGCCGTGGGTGACGAGGGCGCGGCTCCCGTCGGGGAGCACCGCGACGCTGGTGGGTGTCGGACCGGTGGGGACTCGGGCGGTCACGGTGCCGGTCGCGGTGTCGACGACGGACACCGTGCCGTCACCGGAGTTGGCCGTGTAGAGGTGCCGCCCGTCCGGCGCGTACGCCACGTGCTGCGGGTCCGCGCCGACCCCCGGCACCGTGGCGACGACGCGCTGGGTGGCGGGGTCGATCAGCGAGACGTCCTCGCTGGCCCGGTTGACCACCGCGACCCGGGTGCCGTCCGGGGACGCCGCGACGGCCTCGGGGCCGGTGCCGACCGGGATCGTGGCCACTGCGTCGCCGGTCGCCACGTCGAGGACGGAGACGACGGAGGCGACGGGGTCGGCGACGTAGGCCCGGCGACCGTCGGCGCCGAGCACCGCGGCGCGCGGGTTGGGCGTCGTGTCCAGGTGGCCCACCTGGACGCCGGTCGTCCCGTCGAGGACGTCGAGGTGGGCGCCGAGGGACATCGGCACGTAGACGCGTCGCCCGTCGGCGCTCACGGCGGCCGCGTGGGGACCGCGGCCGGTCGGGACCGTGTCGACGACGGTGCCGGAACCGACGTCGAGGACGACGACGGCGTTCACGCCGGCCGCGGCATCGTGGACCGACACGAAGGCGCGTCGCCCGTCCGGGGTGAACGTCACCTGCTGCGGGGGTCCCTCCTCGATCGGGACGGTGCCGACCACCTCGGTGGAGGCGGTGTCGACGACGACCACCGCACGGCCGGCGGGGTCGGCGACGTAGGCGGTGCGCCCGTCGGGGCTGACCGCGACGTCGCTCGGCGCGGACCCGACGGGGACGGCCGGACCGAGGCCGGGAGTGGCCGGGGTCGGCGTCGGGGGAGCGGGTGGGGCGGTCCCGGTGCCGACCGCCTCCTGCGGCGCCGCGGCGGCCGGAGGAGTCCCCACCGGGCCGGCGTCGCCGTCCTGCCACAGGACGACGGCCAGGACGGCGAGCGCCAGACCGACCGCGAGGACCAGCGCGTACCGGTGGCGCTGCCTCCTCGAGTGCCTCGCCCGGTGCAGCCTCGGGTGGTGGCCCGCACGGTCGAGCTGACGGGCACCGGGGAGGTCAGTGCCCCAGTGGCCGGGGCCGGTCTCGTGCGGGGGCCGGGTCGCAGCTGGGCCCGCAGGTGGCTCTGCCATGCGCGGATGATGCTCCGCCGGTGCCCGCTGGGGGACCGGTCCGCTCGTGGCGTCCGGGACCGCGGCCTCACCAGCCGCGGGCGCGCCACTCCGCCAGGTGCGGGCGCTCGGCGCCCAGCGTCGTGTCCTTCCCGTGCCCGGGGTAGACCCAGGTCTCGTCGGGCAGCGTGCCGAACAGCCGCTCCTCGACGTCGTCGATCAGGCTGGTGAAGTCCTCGGGCGACCAGGTCTTGCCCACGCCGCCGGGGAAGAGGCTGTCGCCGGTGAACAGGTGGGTGCCGGCGCCCTCCGGGCCGCGCCAGAGCAGCGCGATGCTGCCCGGCGTGTGCCCGCGGAGGTGGATGACCTCGAGGGTCTGCCCCCCGATTCGCACCGTGTCGCCGTGCACCACCGGTCGCTGGACGGGGACGGGCAGCTCGTCGGCGTCGGCGGGGTGCGCGAGCGTGACCGCGCCGGTCGCCTCCACCACCTCGGGCAGCGCGCGGTGGTGGTCCCAGTGCCCGTGCGTGGTGACGACGGCGCGCACGTCGGCGTCCCCGATGAGCGCGCGCAGCGCCTCGGGCTCGGCCGCGGCGTCGATGAGCAGCGCCTCGCCGGTGCCCGGGGCGCGCAGCAGGTAGGCGTTGTTGGCCATCTCGCTGACCGCGAGCTTGCTGATCGTCAGCCCCGGCAGCTCCCGGACGTCGGCCGGCCCGCCCACCTCGACGTCCCCGGTGTAGCTCCCCGAGCTCATCCCAGCCTCCCGTTCGTGCACTGTCGGTGGCCGCGGCTACGGTCCAGGCATGGACGCTAGCGGAGGTCTCCCGGCCGGTCAGATCGTCGGGCTCCCGGCCACCGAGCTCGCCACCCGCGTCCGGTCGGGAGAGCTGACCGCGGTCCAGGTCGTCCGTGCGCACCTCGCGCACCTCGACGAGGTGGAGCCGCGCATCGGCGCCTTCCGCGTGGTCCGCCGCGAGGCCGCCCTGGCCGAGGCGCACGCGGTCGACACCGCCCTCACCCGGTTCGCGATGCCTCTCGCCGGGGTGCCGGTCGCGGTCAAGGACAACGTCGCCGTCGCCGGTGAGGTCTGCACCGACGGCTCCGCCGCCCGCACCGGTCGGCAGCCGGAGCCCCGCGACTCCGAGGTGGTCGCCCGGCTCCGGCGGGCGGGCGCGGTCGTCGTCGGCATCACCCGCGTACCCGAGCTGTGCCTCTACGCGGCCACCGACGGGCCGAGCACGGTCACCCGCAACCCCTGGGACACCGCCCGCTCGCCGGCCGGCAGCTCCGGCGGCAGCGCGGCGGCGGTCGCCTCCGGTGCGGTCCCGCTCGCGCACGGCAACGACGGGATGGGGTCGCTGCGGCTGCCCGCCGCCGCGTGCGGGCTGGTCACGCTCAAGCCCGGCCGGGGCGTCGTCCCCGGCGGTATCGGCGCCGACGACTGGTCCGGCATGGCCGTCAACGGGGCACTGGCCACCACCGTCGCCGACCTCGCCGTGGCGCACGCGGTGCTCGCGGGGGAGGAGCCGGTCCCGCTGGAGGCGCCCGGCCGGCCGCTGCGCATCGCCGTCTCCACCCGCTCCCCGGTGCCCGGCACGCGTGCCGACGGCCCGGCCCGGGCGGCCGTCGACGCGGTGGCCGCCGCCCTGACCGCGGCCGGCCACACCGTCGTCCGCCGGGACCCGCCGATCTCCGCGGGTGCCGCGGCCGGCGCGCTCGCGCGCTGGATGGCCGGCGCCGCCGACGACGCCGCGCACCTCGGCATCGCGCTGGCCGACCTCCAGCCGCGCAGCCGCACGCACGCCCGCATGGGGCGCGCCGTCCGGGCCGCCGGTCTGGTCCGCCCGGCCACGGCCGAGCGGTTCCGCGAGCGGATGACCGCCTTCTTCGCCGGGGCGGACGGCTCGGCCTCCCGGCAGGATCCCGCCCGGCCCCGTCCAGGGCACCGCTCCGAGCGTGCGAGGGGTGGGGAGGACGGGGTCCTCGACCTGCTGCTCACCCCGGTCACGACCGGTCCACCGCTCCCGGCCCGGCCCTGGCACGAGCGCTCGTTCGTGGTCAACGTGACGGCCAACGCCCGGTGGGCGCCGTGGACGGCCGCCTGGAACCTGGCCGGCCTCCCGGCCCTCGTGCTGCCCGCCGGCACCCGCCCCACGGGGCACCCCCTGGCGGTCCAGCTGGTCGGCCCCCCGGGGGCCGAGAGGCGACTACTCTGGACCGCCGGAGAGCTGGAGCGTCGGCAGCCCTGGCGTCGTCACGCGCCCGTCTTCGACCCCGCAGGAACCCCGTCCCCGGCTCCCGTCTGAGCACCCCGGCGAGCGGCAACGTCGCCATCGTCACGGATTGCACCCGGGCAGTGACGGCGTTGTCCGTATCGACATCTCGACATCTCCACCGCGGGCCCGGCGCGACCGGCCGGCCCGGCTGACCGACAGGGATCACATTGGACCGTCTCGTCGTCCGCGGCGCCCGTGAGCACAACCTCAAGGACGTCCACCTCGACCTGCCCCGCGACGCCCTGATCGTCTTCACGGGGCTGTCCGGATCGGGGAAGTCCAGCCTGGCCTTCGACACGATCTTCGCTGAGGGCCAGCGCCGTTACGTCGAGTCGCTGTCGGCCTACGCGCGCCAGTTCCTGGGGCAGATGGACAAGCCCGACGTCGACTTCATCGAGGGCCTCTCGCCGGCCGTCTCGATCGACCAGAAGTCGACCAACCGCAACCCGCGGTCGACGGTCGGCACGATCACCGAGGTCTACGACTACCTCCGGCTGCTCTACGCCCGCGCGGGACAGCCGCACTGCCCCAACTGCGGCAAGCCGATCTCGCGGCAGACCCCGCAGCAGATCGTCGACCAGGTGCTGACCATGGATGAGGGCACCCGCTTCCAGGTGCTCGCCCCCGTCGTCCGGGCCCGCAAGGGCGAGTACGTCGACCTGTTCAGCTCGCTGCAGACCCAGGGTTTCTCCCGCGTCCGCGTCGACGGCGTCGTCCACCAGCTGACCGACCCGCCGAAGCTGAAGAAGCAGGAGAAGCACACGATCGAGGTGATCGTCGACCGGCTCACCGTCAAGGAGAGCGCGAAGCGGAGGCTCACCGACTCGGTGGAGACCGCACTCGGCCTGGCCGGCGGCCTCGTCGTCCTCGACTTCGTCGACCTCCCCGAGGACGACACCCAGCGCGAGCGCACCTTCTCCGAGCACCTCGCCTGCGTGGACGACGGGCTGTCCTTCGAGGCGCTCGAGCCGCGGTCGTTCTCCTTCAACTCGCCGTTCGGCGCCTGCCCCGAGTGCACCGGCATCGGCACCCGCAAGGAGGTCGACCCCGACCTCGTCGTGCCCGACCCGGAGAAGAGCCTGGCGCAGGGCGCGATCGCCCCGTGGGCCACCTCGATGAGCAACGAGTACTTCACCCGGCTGCTCACCGGCCTGTCCCAGCAGCTCGGCTTCTCCATGGACGACCCGTGGGAGCGGCTGCCGGCCAAGGTGCAGAAGGCCGTGCTGCACGGCTCGCCGGACCAGGTGCACGTCCGCTACAAGAACCGCTACGGCCGCGAGCGCAGCTACTACGCCGCCTTCGAGGGCGTGCTGCCCTTCCTCGAGCGGCGGCACGAGGACACCGACAGCGAGTACATGCGGGACAAGTACGAGGGCTACATGCGCGACGTGCCCTGTCCCGTCTGCCACGGCACCCGGCTCAAGCCCGAGATCCTCGCCGTCAAGCTCAACGGCCGCTCGATCGCCGAGGTCACCAGCCTGTCGATCGGCGACGCCGCCGAGTGGCTGGACGGCCTGGAGCTCGGCGAGCGGGAGCGGGCGATCGCCGACCGGGTGCTCAGGGAGATCCAGGCCCGGTTGTCCTTCCTCGTCGACGTGGGCCTCGACTACCTCTCGCTCGACCGGCCGGCCGCGACCCTGGCCGGCGGCGAGGCGCAGCGGATCCGGCTGGCCACCCAGATCGGCTCCGGCCTGGTCGGCGTCCTCTACGTCCTCGACGAGCCCTCCATCGGGCTGCACCAGCGCGACAACACCCGGCTGATCGAGACCCTCGTGCGGCTGCGGGACATGGGCAACACGCTCATCGTCGTCGAGCACGACGAGGACACGATCAAGACCGCCGACTGGGTGGTCGACATCGGGCCGGGCGCCGGTGAGCACGGCGGTGAGGTCGTCGTCAGCGGCACCGTCGAGGACCTGCTCGCCAGCGAGGACTCGCTCACCGGGCAGTACCTGTCGGGGCGCAAGGAGATCACCGTCCCGACGGTGCGGCGGCAGCCGCAGCCCGGCCGCGAACTGGTGGTCAAGGGTGCCCGCGAGCACAACCTCAAGGGCGTCGACGTGACGTTCCCGCTGGGCCTCCTGGTCGGCGTCACGGGCGTCTCGGGGTCGGGCAAGTCGAGCCTGGTCAACGACATCCTCTACACGGTGCTGGCCAACGAGCTCAACCGCGCGCGGATGGTGCCCGGTCGGCACCGCACCATCACCGGCCTCGACCAGCTCGACAAGGTGGTGCACGTCGACCAGTCGCCGATCGGCCGCACCCCCCGGTCCAACCCGGCCACCTACACCGGCGTCTGGGACCACGTGCGGAAGCTGTTCGCCAGCACGTCGGAGGCCAAGATCCGCGGCTACCAGCCCGGCCGCTTCTCCTTCAACGTCAAGGGCGGCCGCTGCGAGGCCTGCTCCGGCGACGGCACGCTGAAGATCGAGATGAACTTCCTGCCGGACGTCTACGTGCCGTGCGAGGTGTGCAAGGGCGCCCGGTTCAACCGCGAGACCCTCGAGGTGCACTACAAGGGGAAGACGGTCGCCGAGGTCCTCGACATGCCCATCGAGGAGGCGGCCGACTTCTTCGCCGCCATCCCGGCGATCTCCCGGTACCTGCGCACCCTCACCGAGGTGGGGCTGGGCTACGTCCGGCTCGGCCAGCCGGCGACCACCCTCTCCGGCGGCGAGGCGCAGCGGGTGAAGCTGGCCAGCGAGCTGCAGAAGCGGTCCAACGGCCGCAGCATCTACGTGCTCGACGAGCCCACCACCGGGCTGCACTTCGAGGACATCCGCAAGCTGCTGATCGTGCTGCAGGGCCTGGTCGACAAGGGCAACTCGGTGGTCGTCATCGAGCACAACCTCGACGTCATCAAGAGCGCCGACTGGCTGATCGACATGGGCCCCGAGGGCGGGTTCCGCGGCGGCACCGTCGTCGCCGAGGGGCCGCCGGAGTTCCTCGCCACGGTCCCGGAGAGCCACACCGGCCGCTACCTGGTGCCGTTGCTCGACCCGGACGCGGTGGCCGCCGCGGCGGCGCCGAAGAAGCGGGCGCGCAAGAAGGCCAGCTGAGCCCGGCCGGGCCGGACGCCGGGCGTCCGGCCCGGCCGGGGCCCTCGTCCCCGTCACCCCCCGTCGCTAGCGTCGGCAGCGGACGGGAACGGAGGTGGCGCGGTGGCCGAGCAGCGGACCTACCCGCACGGCGTGACGTGCTGGATCGACACGGAGCAGCCGGATCCGGCCGAGGCGGCCCGCTTCTACGCCGGGCTCTTCGGCTGGACGCTCACCGACGCGGTGCCGCCGGACGCGCCGGGGACCTATCTCATCGCCACGCTCGACGGGCAGGACGTCGCCGCGATCGGCCCCGCGACGTCGGGCACCGCGGCGTGGAACACCTACGTCGCGGTCGACGACGCGGACGCCACCGCGGCCGCGGTGGCCCGGCTCGGCGGCACGGTCCCCGCCGGTCCCGAGGACGCCGGGCCGGGCGGACGTGCGGCCACGTGCACCGACCCCGCCGGGGCGGAGTTCCGGCTCTGGCAGGCCCGGCGCCGCCTCGGGGCGCAGCTGGTCAACACACCGGGCGCCTGGAACTTCAGCGACCTCCGCACACCCGACCGCGACGCCGCGATGGACTTCTACGGGCCGCTGTTCGGCTGGCTCGCCGTGGACATGGAGCAGGGGGCCGGCACGATGATCCAGGTCCCGGGATACGGCGACCACCTGGCGGCCACCGTGGACCCGGGCATCCACGAGCGGCAGGCGTCGGCGCCGCCGGGGTTCGCCGACGTCATCGGGGGCCTCGTGGTGGTCGCGGCGGGGGAACCGGCCCGCTGGCACGTCACGTTCACCGTGGCCGACCGCGACGACACGGTCGCCACCGCCGAGCGGCTCGGCGCGACGGTGACGACCTCCTCCGACGACCTGTGGACGAGGAACGCCCTCCTGCGCGACCCCCAGGGGGCGCAGTTCACGATCGCCCAGTTCACCCCGCCCGACGGTGAGTGGTGAGCGCGCCCGCGGCCCGTTGAGCGGGGGTCGGGCACCCGGACGAGGATGGCCGGGTGTCCGATCCCGCGCGCACCCACGACGTGGTCGTCTACGGCGCCACCGGCTTCGTCGGCCGGCTGCTCGCCGCCTACCTGGCCAGGGCCGCGCCGGCCGGTCTCCGCGTGGCGCTGGCCGGCCGGTCACGGAGCCGGCTCGAGCAGGTGCGCGGCGAGCTGCCCGCCACCGCCCGGGACTGGCCGCTGGTCGAGGCCGACTCCACCGACGCCGCCTCGCTCGCCGCGATGGCGGCCTCGGCCCGGGTGCTGGCCACCACCGTCGGCCCGTACGTCCGCTACGGCCTGCCCGTCGTGGAGGCCTGTGCCCGGGCCGGCACGCACTACGCCGACCTCACCGGCGAGGTGCTGTTCGTCCGCCGGGCGATCGACCGCACCGACGCGGTCGCCCGCGACACCGGCGCCCGGATCGTGCACGCCTGCGGCTACGACTCCATCCCCTCCGACCTCTCCGCGCTCCTGCTCGCCGAGCGGGCACGACTCGACGGCGCCGGCGGTCTGCGCGACGTCCAGCTGGTCGCCACCGCGCGCGGCGGCTTCAGCGGCGGCACCGTCGACTCCGTCCGCGCCCAGTTCGAGGAGATGGGCCGCGACCCCGCGGCGCGGCGGCTGGCCGGCGACCCGTTCGCGCTCAGCCCCGACCGCGACGCCGAGCCCGACACCCGCCAGCCGCGCGACGCCGGTCCGCCCTCGCGCACCCCCGACGGCCGGTGGACGGCGCCCTTCGTCATGGCGCCGTTCAACACCCGCATCGTCCGGCGCAGCAGCGCTCTGCAGGGCTGGGCCTACGGCCGCGGGATGCGGTACGGCGAGGTGATGGGCTGCGGGCGGGGGATCGCCGGCGCCGCGACGGCCACCGCGGTCACGGCCGGGCTGGCCGGCCTCGCCGCCGCGATGAGCCTGCCGCCGACCCGGACCCTGCTCGACCGGGTGCTCCCCGAACCGGGCACCGGCCCCGGCGAGCAGACCCGGGCTCGGGGCTGGTTCCGCATGGTCGTCGACGCGACCACCGAGAACGGCCGGCGGTATCGCGCCACCGCCGGCGGCCAGGGCGATCCCGGCTATGCCGCCACCGCCGTCATGATGGGGGAGACCGCCCTCAGGCTGGCCGTGGACGGCGACCGGCTGCCCGGCGGGGCCGGGTCGCTCACCCCGGCGACCGCGCTCGGGTCCGTGCTGGTGGAACGGCTGCGTGCCGCCGGGCACACCTACGACGTCGTGGCGGGGTGAACGGCGCGGCACCCGATCCGGCCATGGGCTTGAACGCAGGGCGACCCACGCCCTACCCTCCGTGTGATGCACGTCACGCGGCCATCCCGGCGTGGCGGGATCCCGATCGAGGAGGCGCCGGTGACCGCGCTCACGCCCGACTGTGACCCGGACCTGTCGAACTGCGGCTCGCCGACGTCCCCACCCGGTGGCGGCGTGCGGTCCACGGTCGTCCTCCTCGCCCTGGTGACCGTCGCGGTGCTCGCCGTGACCGGCGAGGCGGTGCCGGGCGCGGTGGCCTTCGTGGCCGGCGGGGTGGGCCTGGTGTCGGCCCTCGTACTGGGTGGGCGGGCCGTCCGCCTCGCCCGGCGGGCCGGTGCCGCCGTCGCGGCCCACGGGCCGTGGGCAGGGGCGGTGCACCGGTCGCGTCCGGTCGGCTGACCGCGGCGGTCGGACCCCGCCCTGCGCAGGCGGCCACGAGCGGGCAGGCTCACCGGCGACGACGCCGTCCGAGGAGGTCTGCCCATGACCAGCCCCGCCCCCGTCACGTGGATCGAGGCCGCCGACGGCGCCCGGCTGGCCGAGCGCCGCTGGACGCCCGACGGCGCGGTACGGGGCACCGTCCAGCTGGTGCACGGGCTCTCCGAGCACGCCGGACGCTACGAGCGGCTGGCCCGGGCGCTCACCGCGCAGGGGCTCGCCGTCGCCGCCCTCGACCACCGCGGGCACGGGCTCACGGCCGGGTCCACCGGCCCCGGCGGCTTCGGCCAGGGCGCCACCAGCGACGCCGTCCTCGACGACGTCCGCGACCTCGGGGAGCGCCTGACCGCCGACCATCCCGGCGTCCCGCGCTTCCTGCTCGGCCACTCGCTGGGCTCCGCGGTTGCGCTCGCCTCCGCCGAGCGGGACGGCGCGGACCTGGCCGGCCTGGTGCTGTCCGGGCCGATCGGCGTCGCCCCGCACCTGGCGCAGGCGGTCCCGCAGCTCGAGGCGGCCGTCGCCGGTGGGATGGGGGACCACCCCATGGACGCCCTGGGCGCCTTCAACGCACCCTTCGAGCCCGCCCGCACGCCCTACGACTGGCTCACCCGCGACCCGGCGGAGGTCGACGCCTACCTCGCCGACCCGCTCTGCGGCGACGACGTCCCGCCCACGTACCGCTACGGCGCCGGCATGTTCGCCCTGGTGACCCGGGCAGCGAGCCCCGAGGGCGTGGCCGGCCTGCCCGCCGGGCTGCCGGTCCTGCTGCTCGCCGGGCAGCGCGACCCGGTCGGCGGGACCGACGCCGCCCAGGTGGCCGCGCTCGCCGACCTGCTGCGCGACCGCGGCCGGCCGGTGGAGCTGCGCGTCTACCCCGACGCCCGGCACGAGGTCTTCAACGAGACCAACCGCGACGAGGTGACCGGCGACCTGCTCGCCTGGCTGGGGGCCCGGCTCGGCGGCTGACCGGTGCCCGAACCACACCGGTGTGATCCGGAGTGACCCGCGGACGGCGAACCGTCGTCCGTCCGACCTAACCTGGGGTACATGCCCGACCCGTCCACGTACCGACCGGCGGTCGGCAGCATCCCGGAGTCACCCGGCGTCTACAAGTTCCGCGACCCCAACGGCCGGGTCATCTACGTCGGCAAGGCCAAGAGCCTCCGGCAGCGGCTGAACAGCTACTTCGCCGACGTGGCGGGCCTGCACCCGCGCACCCGGCAGATGGTGACGACAGCGGCCGCCGTCGAGTGGACCGTCGTCGGCACCGAGGTCGAGGCCCTCCAGCTCGAGTACAACTGGATCAAGGAGTTCGACCCGCGGTTCAACGTCCGCTACCGCGACGACAAGAGCTACCCGTCGCTGGCCGTGACGCTGAACGAGGAGTACCCGCGGCTGCAGGTGATGCGCGGCCCGAAGAGGAAGGGCGTCCGCTACTTCGGCCCGTACGCGCACGCCTGGGCCATCCGCGAGACGCTCGACACGCTCACCCGGGTCTTCCCGGCGCGCACCTGCTCCAACGGCGTCTTCAAGCGCGCGGGCCAGATCGGCCGGCCCTGCCTGCTCGGCTACATCGGCAAGTGCGCCGCCCCCTGCGTCGGCCGGGTCTCCGCCGAGGAGCACCGTCGGATCGTCGACGGCTTCTGCGACTTCATGGCCGGCCGCACCGACCAGATGGTGCGCCGCCTCGAGCGCGAGATGACCGAGGCCGCCGAGGCGATGGAGTACGAGAAGGCCGCCCGGCTGCGCGACGACCTCGGCGCTCTCAGGCGCGCGCTGGAGAAGCAGGCCGTCGTCCTCGGGAACGGCACCGACGCCGACGTCGTCGCGTTCGCCCAGGACGAGCTGGAGGCCTCGGTGCAGGTCTTCCACGTCCGCGGCGGGCGGGTCCGCGGCCAGCGCGGCTGGATCGTCGACAAGGTGGAGGAGGTCACCACCGGCGAGCTGGTCGAGCAGTTCCTGCTGCAGGTCTACGGCGGCGTCGACGAGGCGACCGGTGTCGGCGAGGCGGGTGAGGCGGTGCCCAAGGAGGTGCTGGTCCCGGAGCTGCCGGACGACGCCGACGTCTACGAGGAGCTGCTCAGCGAGCTGCGCGGCAGCCGGGTCAGCCTCCGGGTGCCCCAGCGCGGCGACAAGCGGGCCCTGCTGGAGACGGTCGAGCGCAACGCCAAGGAGGCCTTCGCCCGGCACCGGGTCAAGCGGTCCAGCGACCTCACCGCCCGCTCGCTGGCGCTGTCGGAGCTGCAGGAGGCGCTCGAGCTGCCCGAGGCGCCGCTGCGCATCGAGTGCATCGACATCTCGCACGTCCAGCAGACCAACGTCGTCGCCAGCATGGTGGTGTTCGAGGACGGGCTGGCGAAGAAGTCGGACTACCGGCGGTTCTCCGTCCAGCAGGGCACCGACGACACCGCGGCGATGGCCGAGGTCGTCCGCCGCCGGTTCGCCCGCCACCTCAAGGAGGAGGCCGACCGCCGCGACGAGCAGGGCGTCGCCGCGGAGGAGGGCCGGCCGCGCCGGTTCGCCTACCCGCCGAACCTGCTGGTGGTGGACGGCGGCGCGCCGCAGGTCGCCGCGGCCGCCCGGTCGCTCGACGAGCTCGGCGTCGTCGACGTCGCCGTCTGCGGGCTGGCCAAGCGGATGGAGGAGGTGTGGCTGCCCGGGGAGCCCGACCCGGTCATCCTGCCGCGCACCTCGGAGGCGCTCTACCTGCTGCAGCGGGTCCGGGACGAGGCGCACAGGTTCGCGATCACCTACCACCGGCAGAAGCGGTCGACCAGCATGCTGGTCTCCCTGTTGGACGACGTCCCCGGTCTCGGGGAGACGCGGCGGAAGGCGCTGATGAAGCAGTTCGGATCCCTCAAGCGGCTGCGGAACGCCACCGTCGACGAGCTCGTGGCCGTGCCCGGCATCGGCCGGCGGACGGCGGAGGCGGTGCTCGCGGCGGTGGCCCAGCCGGAGGCGGGGGAGGCTGCGGTGGCCCAGCCGGAGGCGGGGGAGGCTGCGGCGGTCAAGCCGGAGGCGGGGGAGGCGGCACCTGGCGACGACGCCGGGCCCACCGAGGAGACCGTCGAGACGACGACCGCACCGGCCGGCCCCGCCGAGCGCGGCACCCCCCGCAGCGGCTCCGGCGCCACAGCCGAGGTCGGCCTGGTGGCCTCGTGAGACGACGGGCCGAGACCGCCGCCCACGACACCGCACCCCGGGAGAGCGAGCAGGACGGCGCGCCCCGCGACACCGCGCACCTCGAGATGCCTCCCGGCGCCCCGGGCCACCCGCACACCGACGTCCCGCCGCCGCTGGACCCGTCCTCCACCGAGACCGCGCCGCTGGACGTCGTCGTCGTCACCGGGCTCTCCGGTGCCGGCAAGAACAGCGCCGGGCGGGTCCTGGAGGACCTCGGCTGGTTCGTCGTCGACAACCTGCCGCCGGCGCTGCTGCTGCCGATGGTCCAGCTCGGCGCGCGGGGGGACGTCCGCCGGTTCGCCGCTGTCGTCGACCTGCGCAGCCGGGCCTTCTCCAGCGATCTGCAGGAGGCGATCCGGGTGCTCGCGGAGGCCGGCCACCGCCCGCGGGTGGTCTACGTGCACGCGCGCGACGAGGTGCTGGTCCGCCGGTACGAGTCGAACCGGCGCGAGCACCCGCTCCAGGGCAGCGGCACGCTCACCGACGGCATCACCGCCGAACGGGCGCTGCTGACCGGCATCGCCGGCGAGGCCGACCTGTGGGTGGACACCAGCGACCTCAACGTCCACCAGCTGCGCGCCACGCTGGAGAACGCCTTCGCCCGCGAGGGCCAGGCGCCGCCGCTGACCGCGACGGTGCTCAGCTTCGGCTTCAAGTACGGCCTGCCGCTGGACGCCGACCTCGTCGTCGACGCCCGCTTCCTGCCCAACCCGTACTGGCTGCCCGACCTGCGCCCGCACACCGGGCAGGACCCGGACGTGCGCGACTACGTCCTCGGCCAGGAGGACGCCCGGCCCTTCCTCGACCGCTACACCGACGTGCTGCGGCTGCTCATCCCCGGGTACCGCCGCGAGGGCAAGCGCTACCTGACCCTCGCGGTGGGCTGCACCGGCGGCAAGCACCGCAGCGTCGCCATCGCCGAGGAGTTCGCCCGCCGCCTGCGCGCCGACGGCGTCGACGCCACCGTCCAGCACCGCGACCTGGGCCGCGAGTAGTGGCCGCGCAGTCCACCCCGCCCGGCGCAGCGGACGGGGCCGTCGCCCGGCCGCCGCGCGTCGTCGCGTTCGGCGGCGGTCACGGCCTGGCCGCCGCGCTCGCCGCCTGGCGGCGGATCACCCCGGAGCTCACCGCGGTCGTCACCGTCGCCGACGACGGCGGCTCCTCCGGGCGGATCCGCCGCGAGATGCCCGTGCTGCCCCCGGGCGACCTGCGGATGGCGCTGACCGCGCTGGCCGGTGAGGACGCCGGCACCCGGCACATGGCGGCGCTGCTGCAGCACCGCCTGGGTGGCAGCGGCGTGCTCGCCGGGCACTCGGTCGGCAACCTGGTCCTCACCGGGCTGACCGAGCTGCACGGCGGGGACGCGGTACGGGCACTCGACGACCTGTGCCGGATGCTGGGCGCCCGCGGGCGGGTGCTGCCGATGGCCGACGTCCCCCTGGACCTGGTCGCGACGGTCGAGAGCACCGACCCCGACGACCCCCGGCGCACCCGCCGGATCCGCGGGCAGTCGGCGATCGCCGCGACCCCCGGCCGGGTGCGGGACATCCTGGTCACCCCGGCCGACCCGCCGGTGCACGCCGCCGTCCTCGACGCCATCGCCACGGCCGACGTCGTCTCGCTCGGCCCGGGCTCCTGGTACACGTCCGTGCTGCCGCACCTGCTCGTGCCACGGCTGCGCGCCGCGCTCGCCGCGAGCAGCGCCCGCGTGGTCGTCGTCCTCAACCTCGAGCCGCAGCCGGGGGAGACCGACGACTTCTCGCCGGAGGAGCACCTGACCGTCCTGCAGGGCCATCTGGGCGGAGTGGCATTGCACACGGTGATCGCAGACGAAGAATCGGTTGTTGACCGCTGTGGTCTCCTTTCAGCGGTACGTGAGTGCGGTGCCGAGCTCGTGCTGGCCCCGGTCGCCGAGGACGGCGGCGTGCCGCGGCACGACCCGGCGCGCCTGGCCGGAGCACTCCGGCAGGCGCTCGGGACGCGGCAGGGCATGGAAATCCGCGGGCGGGTACCGCAACCTCACGTACCGGACCCGGTACGTGGGGGAGACGAAGGGAACGCCGCACATGGGGCTGGTTGAGCCCGGGGGAACGTGGGGGTGGACGGCATGGCGATGACGGCCATGGTCAAGGACGAGCTGTCGCGCGTGGAGTGCACGAAGACCTCCGAGCGCAAGGCGGAGGTCACCGCGCTGCTGCGCTTCAGCGGCGGCCTGCACATCGTCGGTGGCCGGGTGGTCATCGAGGCAGAGCTGGACACCGGATCGGTGGCCCGACGCCTGCGTCGTGACATCAGCGAGGTCTACGGCTACACCAGCGGCGTCAGCGTGCTGGCCGGCGGCAACATCCGCCGCGGGGTCCGCTACCTGGTCCGCATCGCCAAGCACGGCGAGGGTCTGGCCCGGCAGACCGGGCTGGTCGACCAGCGCGGCCGTCCCGTCCGCGGGCTGCCGCCGTCGGTGGTCAGTGGCGGCATCAACGACGCCGAGGCGGCCTGGCGCGGTGCCTTCCTGGCGCACGGCTCCCTGACCGAACCCGGCCGCTCCTCCTCGCTGGAGGTCACCTGCCCGGGTCCCGAGGCCGCGATGGCACTCGTCGGCGCCGCCCGTCGGCTGGGCATCGCCGCCAAGGCCCGCGAGGTCCGCGGCGCCGACCGGGTGGTCGTGCGGGACGGCGACGCCATCAGCGCGCTGCTGACCCGGATGGGCGCCCACGACGCCGTGCTGGCCTGGGAGGAGCGGCGGATGCGCCGCGAGGTCCGGGCCACCGCCAACCGGCTGGCGAACTTCGACGACGCCAACCTGCGCCGCTCGGCGCGCGCGGCGGTCGCCGCCAGCGCCCGGGTGGAGCGGGCGCTGGAGATCCTCAACGGCGACGCCCCCGAGCACCTGCTCATCGCCGGCCGGCTGCGCCTCGAGCACGGCCAGGCCTCGCTCGAGGAGCTCGGCCAGCGCGCCGATCCGCCGATGACCAAGGACGCCGTCGCGGGCCGGATCCGCCGGTTGCTGGCCATGGCCGACAAGCGCGCCAAGGACCTCGGCATCCCGGACACCGAGTCCGTCGTCACCGAGGACATGCTGACCCAGTGACGAGCGGCGGCCGCGCGGGAGGCCCCACGTGGGGCCTCCCGCGCCCCCAGCCGTCCGGACGCCGGCACCTCCAGCCGGATGCCGGGGATCGGTGCCCGGCCGCTGGGCCTCGACCGGACGACCGGAACCCCGGCCGATAGGGTCGTCGCAGATCGCGGCCGCGCGCCCGCGCGGCCGATCGGGCGACAGTCCAATCGAGCACATGGAGGTCAGCGTGACCGTACGGGTGGGCATCAACGGGTTCGGCCGGATCGGGCGCAACTTCTGGCGGGCCGCCGCGGCCAGCGGCAAGGACATCGAGATCGTGGCGGTGAACGACCTCACCAGCCCCGAGGTCCTCGCACACCTGCTGAAGTACGACAGCATCCTGGGCGTGCTGTCGGAGGACGTCGCCGCCGACGGCGAGGGCATCAAGATCAGTGGGAACACCATGAAGGTGCTCTCGGAGCGCGACCCGGCCAACCTGCCGTGGGGCGACCTGGGCGTCGACGTCGTCGTCGAGTCCACCGGCTTCTTCACCAAGGCCGACGACGCGCGCAAGCACGTCGACGCCGGCGGGGCCAAGAAGGTCGTCATCTCGGCGCCGGCCACCGGCGACGACCTGACCATCGTCATGGGCGTCAACCACGAGAAGTACGACGGCTCGCAGACGATCATCAGCAACGCGTCCTGCACCACGAACTGCCTGGCCCCGCTGGCCAAGGTGCTCAACGACAGCTTCGGCATCGAGCGCGGTCTGATGACCACGATCCACGCCTACACGGCCGACCAGAACCTGCAGGACGGTCCGCACAAGGACCTGCGTCGCGCCCGCGCGGCCGCGCTCAACATGGTCCCGACCTCGACCGGTGCGGCCAAGGCGATCGGCCTGGTCCTCCCCGAGCTGCAGGGCAAGCTCGACGGCTACGCCGTCCGCGTTCCCGTGCCCACCGGCTCGGCCACCGACCTCACCGTCCAGCTCTCCCGCGAGGTGCCGGCCGACGAGATCGACGCCGCCTACCGCGAGGCCGCCGCGGGCCCCCTGGCCGGGATCCTCAAGTACACCGACGCCCCGATCGTCTCCTCCGACATCGTCACCGACCCGGCGAGTTGCATCTACGACAGCAAGCTGACCAAGGTCTTCGGCCCGATGGCCAAGGTGCTCGGCTGGTACGACAACGAGTGGGGTTACTCCAACCGGCTCGTCGACTCGGTCGAGCTCGTCGGCCGCTCGTTCTGAGCGGCGCCATGCGTTCCCTCGACGACCTGCTCGCCGAGGGCGTCTCGGGTCGGCGCGTGCTCGTGCGCGCCGACCTGAACGTCCCGCTGGAGAAGAGCACCGGCGAGATCACCGACGACGGCCGGATCCGCGCCAGCCTGCCCACGCTGCAGGCGCTGCGCGACGCCGGCGCCCGCGTCGTCGTGGCCGCCCACCTCGGCCGGCCCAAGGGCGCGCCGGACCCGCAGTACTCGCTGGCGCCGGTCGCCGCGCGGCTCGGTGAGCTGCTGGGCACCGACGTCCCGCTGGCCGCCGACGTCGCCGGGGACGACGCCCGCGCGAAGGCCGGCGCGCTCGGCGACGGCGACGTCCTGCTGCTGGAGAACGTGCGCTTCGAGGCCGCGGAGACGTCGAAGGACGACGCCGAGCGGGGGGAGCTGGCCGACCGGCTGGCCGCCCTCGCCGACGTCTACGTGGACGACGCGTTCGGCGCGGTGCACCGCAAGCACGCCTCGGTGTACGACGTCGCGCTGCGGCTGCCGCACGTGGCCGGGCGGCTGGTGGCCACCGAGCTCGACGTGCTGACCCGGCTGACGCACGACCCGGAGCGGCCCTACGTCGTCGTGCTCGGCGGCTCGAAGGTCAGCGACAAGCTCGCCGTCATCGAGGCGTTGCTGCCCAAGGTCGACCGGCTGCTGGTCGGCGGCGGGATGTGCTTCACCTTCCTCGCCGCCCAGGGGCACGGCGTGGGCCGCTCGCTGCTGGAGAGCGACCAGGTCGAGACCTGCGGGCGGCTGCTGGCGGAGGCCGGCGACCGGATCGTGCTGCCGGTGGACGTCGTCTGCGCGCCGGAGTTCAGCGCCGAGGTCGACACGACCACCGTTCCGGTCGAGCAGATCCCGGACGAGCAGATGGGCCTGGACGTCGGCCCGCGCACGGTGGAGGCCTTCGGCCGCGAGCTGGGCGATGCCCGCACCGTCTTCTGGAACGGCCCGATGGGCGTCTTCGAGCTCGCGCCGTTCCAGGCCGGCACCCGCGGGGTGGCCGAGGCGGTGGCCGCGGTCGACGGCCTGTCGGTCGTCGGCGGCGGCGACTCCGCCGCCGCGGTACGCCAGCTCGGCCTCGACGAGGCCGCCTACGGCCACATCAGCACCGGCGGCGGCGCGTCGCTGGAGTACCTCGAGGGCCGGGAGCTGCCCGGCCTCGCGGTGCTGGCCGACTGAGCGAGGAGACGGACATGGCACGCAGGGGCACCCCCGTCCGCCGTGAGGGGCGCCGGCCGCTCATCGCCGGCAACTGGAAGATGCACCTCACCCACCTCGAGGCGATCGGCCTGGTGCAGAAGCTGGTCTTCAGCCTCAAGGAGACCGAGCTGGAGTCGGCCGAGGTCGTCGTCCTGCCGCCGTTCACGGCGCTCCGCAGCGTGCAGACGCTGGTGACCGGCGACAAGCTCGAGGTCGGCTACGGCGCGCAGGACCTCTCGGTGCAGGACTCCGGCGCCTACACGGGCGAGGTCAGCGGTGCGATGCTGGCCGCGCTGGCCTGCCGCTACGTCGTCGTCGGCCACTCCGAGCGGCGCGCGCTGCACGGTGAGGACGACGCCGTGGTGGCCGGCAAGGTGCAGGCGGCGCTGCGGCACGGCCTGGTGCCGATCCTCTGCGTCGGGGAGGGGCTGGAGGTGCGCCGGTCCGGCGAGCACGTCGCCCACTGCACCACCCAGCTCGACGCCGCGCTCGAGGGGCTGACCGCCGAGCAGCTCACGTCGCCCGGTGAGGGCACCGGCATCGTGATCGCCTACGAGCCGGTGTGGGCGATCGGGACCGGCGAGGTCGCCACTCCCGAAGACGCCCAGGAGGTGTGCAGTGCCCTACGGTCACGGCTCGCCGAGCGTTTCGGTGCCGAGACCGCCGGGATCGTCCGTATCCTCTACGGCGGGTCGGTGAAGGCCGCGAACACGGCCGGGATCCTGGCCGGGCCGGACGTCGACGGTGCACTCGTCGGTGGCGCCAGCCTGGACGCCGACGAGTTCGCGCAGATCTGTCGGACAGCCGCCGACGGCAGCTGACCGCCGCCGCCGGACAGGCGGGGAGCGGGTGGTGTGGAGAGCACGCTGGAGCGGGGCCCCGCCTGGGCGCGGGGCACCCGCGGCCGGGTGGCCGGCATCGCCGCCGTCGTCCTGCTGGTGGTCGGGGTCGCGGTCAGCTGTGCGAACGCCGGTGAGGACAGCCCCGCGCTCCCCGTCTTCGGCGGTGGTCCGGACACCGGCGTCACCGGCGTCCGGGCGCCGTCCGAGGCCGCCGGCGGCACGCTGCGGGTGGTGACCGGCGAGGTGGACAACCTCGACCCGCAGCGCTCGTACCTCCCCGGCGTGTGGAACCTCATGCGGCTCTACACCCGCACCCTGGTCAGCTACTCCTCCGAGCCCGGCCGCACCGGCGAGCTGGAGCCCGACCTCGCCACGGACCTCGGCACCACGCCGGACGGCGGCCTCACCTGGACGTTCACCCTCCGCGAGGGCGTCCGGTTCGAGACCGGCGCGCCGATCACCTCGCGCGACGTCAAGTACGGCATCGAGCGCTCGTTCGCCTCGGACGTCGTCGTCGGCGGTCCCACCCGGGTGGTCGAGCTGCTGGACGACCCGGCCAACCCCTACGCCGGTCCGTACCAGGACGAGACCCCCGGCCGGCTGGGCCTGGCCTCGGTCGAGACGCCCGACGACCGCACCCTCACCTTCCGGCTGCGCTCGCCACAACCGGACCTCCCCTACGTCATGGCACTGCCCTCGAGCAGCCCCGTCCCGGCCGACAGCGACACCGGCGCCGACTACGGCCGCGACCCGGTCTCCTCCGGCCCGTACGTGGTCGCCACGCGGGACGACGTCACCGGCATCGTGCTCGAGCGCAACCCGGAGTGGGACCCGGCGACCGACGGGGTCCGGACCGCGCTGCCCGACCGGGTCGTCGTGCGCACCGGGCTGACCGGCGTGGAGCGGGACCAGGCGCTGCTGGCCGGCTCGGCCGACGTCGACATCTCCGGCACCGGCATCCAGGCTCCGACGACGGCCCGACTCGGTGAGGACTCCGGCGGCGACGTCCCGCTGGGCGACCGGATCGACGAGGTCACGAACAACGTCGTCCGGCTGCTCGCGCTGCCGACCGACGTCGCGCCGTTCACCGACCCCGCCTGCCGGGCCGCGGTCGCCGCCGTGGTGGACCGCACGGCGGTCCAGGAGGTGCTCGGGGGGCCGGCGGAGGCCGTGCCCACCTCGCGGCTGTGGCCGCGCGGCGTCGCGGACGGTCCGGAGGAGACCGACCCGGCCGCCGACCCGGCCGCGGCCGAGGAGGCCCTGGCCACCTGCGGGCAGGCCGAGGGCTTCGACACCGTCCTCGCCGTCCCGGACTCGGCGACGGGTGTGGCCGTCGCCGAGGAGGTCGCCGGGCAGCTGTCGCGCATCGGCATCCGCGCACAGGTCCGCCCGCTCGACGCGCCCAGCTTCTACGCGACCGAGGTCGGCAACCCCGACCGCGTCCGTGACAACGGCATCGGCATCGTGCTGGCCACCTGGACCGCCGACTTCCCGACCCCGGGCTCGTTCCTCGTGCCGCTGGTCGACGGCCGGTCGGTGAGCAGCGTCGGGAACACCAACTTCGCCCGGCTCGCCGACCCCGCGATCGACGGGCTCATCGACGCCGCCCGGGCGGCCGCCGGCGACCCCGGGGCCGCCCGCGCCACCTGGCGCGAGGTGGCGAGCGCGGCCACCGCCACCGGCGCGTACGTGCCGCTGGCCGAGTCGCGCGTGCAACTGCTGGCGGGCCAGCGACTGCGCAACGGCGTGGTGATGGGGCCGTACACGAGCTACGACCTGGCGACCGCCGGCGTCAGCTGACCGGCCGGCCGCGGCGGGTCGGTTACCCTCGGGACATGGTCGAGCTGGTCCTCAACGTGCTGCTGGTGCTCACCAGCGTGCTCCTCGTGGTGCTGATCCTGCTGCACCGCGGCAAGGGCGGGGGCCTGTCCTCGATGTTCGGCGGCGCGGTCTCCTCGCAGCTGTCCGGCTCCTCGGTGGTGGAGAAGAACCTCAACCGGCTGACGGTCTTCGTCGGTCTGATCTGGACGGTCTGCATCATCGGCCTGGGCATCCTGCTCAAGGTCTGAACGAGGACCCGGTCTCCGCACCGCGCGCAGGCTCGCGGTGAGCCTCTGGACGGAGCCGTTCAGCACGTCGCCGCGCTCGGGACGGGACCCTGGCGCGGGGCCGGTCCGGCACGTCACCACGCTCGCGGCGAGCCTCCGGACGGGGCCGACCTGCGACGGGAGCCGACGGCGGTCGGCACGAACGCCGAGGTCATCGGGACCAAAGTCCTCTCTGCGACAAGATCGAGGCCCTAGACTGCCCCGACGGCCTCTCGTGGCCGGCGACCGCTGAGACGCGCAGGGGGCACTGGTGGCTGGTGGTAACGCGATCCGTGGCACGCGGGTGGGCGCGGGTCCGATGGGTGAGGCCGAGCGCGGCGAGGCCGCGCCGCGCCGCCGGGTGCCGTTCTGGTGCGCCCAGGGGCACGAGACGCAGGTCTCCTTCGCCTCCGAGGCCGAGGTGCCCGACCTGTGGGACTGCCCGCGCTGCGGCCTGCCGGCCGGCCAGGACCAGGAGGCCCCGCCGCCCGCGCCGCGCACCGAGCCCTACAAGACCCACCTGGCCTACGTCCGCGAGCGGCGCAGCGACGCCGACGGCGACGCGCTCCTCGAGGAGGCGCTGGCCAAGCTGCGGGCCCGCCGCGGCGCGTAGGGGAGAACTTGCGGGAGGCCCCCTCCAGCAGCGGGGCCTCCCCGTACCCGCCGAGCCCCGCTCAGCTCCGCGCGTCGAGTTCCGCAGCGGCCTCGGCGTCCAGCAGCCAGCGGGTCGCCCGGCGCCCGTGCACCCCGGCCGCGGGCAGCTCGTCCGGGGGAGTGCCGCCGGCCAGGGCCCGCGCCACGGCCGGTGCCTTCGCCGAGCCGGAGACGAGCAGCCACACCTCCTCGGCCCCGTTGATCGCGGAGAAGCCCAGGCTCACCCGCGTCGGCGGCGGCTTCGGGCAGTCGCGCACCGCGACCACCGGGCGTGCGTCGGAGACCGCCGGCGTCCCCGGGAAGATCGACGCCACGTGCCCCTCGGGGCCCATGCCCAGCAGCAGCAGGTCGATGCGGGGCAGCGGCTCTCCCTCCGGTGCCGCAGCGGCCAGCTGCCCGGCGTACCAGGCGGCGGCGTCCTCGGGCTCGTCGAAGCCGGCGTCCGAGGCCGGCATCGCGTGGATGCGCTCCTCCGGGACGCCGGCCGGGCCGAGCAGCGTCCGCCGGGCCCCGAGTTCGTTGCGGTCGTCGTCGTCGGCCGGCACCCAGCGCTCGTCGCCCCACCAGACGTCGACGGCGGTCCAGTCCACCCGCTCGCGTGCCGGCTCGCGGACCAGGTCGGCGACCCGCTCGAGGACGGTGGTGCCGATGCCGCCGCCGGTGAGGACGACCGACGCCGTCCCGTGCACCGCCTGCGCCGCGGCCAGCCGGGCGACGAGCGCAGCGGCGACCGCGCGGGCGAGCCGGTCGGCGTCGGGCTCGACGACGACGTCCGGCGTATGGCCCTCCTGCAGGGGCCCGCCGGGAGCTTGCGAGCGGTGGGGAGCAGGGGGGTCCTCCGGCTCCTCGGCCAGCCGGGCGGCGATCCGGTCCCCGGGTGGCAGCGTCACAGGACGGCCTGCCCGGCGTCCCGGGCGCCCTGGTCGGGGTCGTCCACGCCCTGCTGGGCGACCTCGTCCGTGCCCTCCGAGTCCGGCGGGACGGCGGGGAGGGTCTCCCCGCCGCTGCCGGCGTTCCCCTCGGCGGGGTCGAACCAGACGTACTCGCGCACGGGGGAGCGGTACGCCAGGTCCGGGACGCCGGTGGTGGACTCCAGCGCCTCGGCGAACGGCTCGTCCGGATCGAGCCGGCGGAGTTCCTCGCCGATCAGGTCGCCGAGCTGCCGGTCGGGCAGGGCCATCGTCGCCTCCGGCCGGTAGGGCTGGTGGATCACCGCCCCGCCCCGCCGGTCGGCCTCCACCCGCACCTGCTCGTCCTGGTCGAGCTCCAGCACCACCGCCGAGATCCCGCTGGGCCCGGCGCGCCGCTCGCCGGACACGACCGGGATCTCGCGGCCGCAGCGGGCGCTCAGCCAGCCGGCCAGCAGCAGCGCGGTGGCGTGCCCCGGGTCACCCTCGACCCGGCCGCCCAGCACCCGGACGGCGTCGCCGCGGCGCCCGGACACCGAGTCGACGGTCGAGGTCAGCGTGGCGCGCCAGGGGGTGCTGCGGGTCCAGGCCAGGTCGGTGTCACCCGGTGCGTAGTCCTCGGCGCGGGCGCGCAGCGCGGCCGGCTGGTCCTGGGCCAGCGAGCTGTCGGTGATCCGCCGGTCGGCGATCACGGCGAGCGCGTCGGTGGCCAGCTGGTCCGGCGGCGTGCCGTGCCACCAGGTCACCACGGGCGCGTCGGCGGCCAGCAGCGGGAGGACGACCGACTCGGCGTGCAGGGCGAGCCGGCCGTACATGCGCATGACCACGGCCTCGCCGGGCCCCAGCCGCCCGCCGATGAGCACCTCGGCGTCCAGCCGCGGGGTCGGCGCCTCGATCTGCCGGCGGACGACGATCAGCAGCCGGCAGGGGTGCTGCTCGGCAGCGGCGGTCGCGGCCTCCTCGGCCTCGGCCACCCGGTTCTCGTCGGCCACGACCACGAGGGTCAGCGCCACGCCGGAGAGCACCGCGCCGCCGGTGCGCCGCTGCGCGGCCAGCTCCTTGACCACCGCGGAGCCGGTGGTGTCCCAGAGCGTCGTCATCGGGTCCCCTCCCGTCGGGTGCGCCGGGTCACGGACGCCGCCACCGGCGACCCTCGGCGGCGAGCATCTCGTCGGCTGCGCGCGGTCCCCACTCGCCGGCGCGGTACGGCTGCGGCGTCGTCCCCGCCCAGAACTCCTCCAGCGGGTCGATCACCGTCCACGACGCCTCGACCTCCGCGTTGCGCGGGAAGAGGGTGGCGTCACCGAGCAGGACGTCGAGCAGCAGGCGCTCGTAGGCCTCGGGGCTGGCCTCGGTGAACTGCTCGCCGTAGAGGAAGTCCATCGCGACGTCGCGGACCTCCATCACGCTGCCGGGCACCTTGGACCCGAACTTGAGGGTCATCCCCTCGTCGGGCTGCACGCGGATCACCAGCTGGTTGTTGCCCAGCTCCTCGGTGTCGGTGTCGGCGAAGGGCAGGTGCGGCGCGCGCTTGAACACCAGCGCGATCTCGGTGACCCGCCGGGGCAGCCGCTTGCCGGTGCGCAGGTAGAAGGGCACGCCCGCCCACCGCCGGGTCTCCACGCCCAGCCGGACGGCGGCGTAGGTCTCGGTGGTGGAGTGCGGGTCGACGCCCTGCTCCTGCCGGTAACCCGTGGCCCGCTGACCGGCCAGCCAGCCCTGCTCGTACTGGCCGCGGACGGCGAAGGTCGAGAGGTCCTCGGGCAGCGAGACCGCCCGGAGCACCTTGAGCTTCTCGGTGCGGATCTCCTCGGCGGAGAACTCGACCGGCTCCTCCATCGCGGTGAGCGCGAGCAGCTGCAGGAGGTGGTTCTGCAGCACGTCGCGGGCGGCACCCGTCTGCTCGTAGAACTGCGCCCGCCCGCCGATGCCGACGTCCTCGGCCATCGTGATCTGCACCGAGTCGACGTGGTGGCCGTTCCAGACCGGCTCGAACAGCGTGTTGGCGAACCGCAGCGCCATCAGGTTCTGGACGGTCTCCTTGCCCAGGTAGTGGTCGATGCGGAAGACGTCCTCGGCGGTGAACACCGAGTCGACCAGCTCGTTGAGGGTGCGGCTGGAGGCCAGGTCGGTGCCGAACGGCTTCTCCACGACCACCCGGCGCCAGCGGTCCGGCGTGCTGTCGGCCATGCCGGTGCGCTGCATCTGCTTGAGCACGACCGGGAACATCGCCGGTGGGATGGACAGGTAGAAGGCGGCGTTGCCGCCGATGCCGTGGGTGCCCTCGAGCTCGCCGAGCCTGGCGGCCAGCTCGTCGAAGGCGTTGTCGTCGTCGAAGGAGCCCTGGATGAAGTGCACGCTGGTGGCCAGCCGCTCCCAGACCTCCTCGCGCCACGGGGTGCGGGCGGCCTTCTGCGCGGCGGAGCGGGCCAGCTCGGCGAAGTCCTCGTCGCCCCAGTCGCGGCGGGCGAAGCCCAGGAGGGCGAAGTTGGTGGGCAGCAGTCCGCGGTTGGCCAGGTCGTAGACGGCCGGCAGGAGCTTCTTGCGGGCGAGGTCCCCGGTGATGCCGAAGACGACCAGGGCGCAGGGCTCGGGTACACGGGGCAGCCGCCGGTCCCGCGGATCGCGCAGCGGGTTGGGGATCATGGTCCGTCCTCGAGGTCGTGAGGGGACCCGTCGCCCGGCGCGGCGGTGCACCGGGCGGCGGGGGAGTGCGGCACTGCGTCGATTCTCCTTCTCGGCGGACAGACCGCTCGGTGAGGACCCGGCGCGGCGCGGCAGCCCGGGGACCGGGACTCCCGCCGGCCTCCGGCCGCCAGGGAGCCGGGTCCCCGTGCACCCGGCGGCGGGGCCGGGTGCACGGGGACCCGGGTGGTCAGGCCTTGTCCTCCAGCTCGGTGCGCACCGACTCGGTGAGCTCGTCCCACGAGTCGACGAACTTCTGCACGCCCTCGTCCTCCAGCACGCGGAAGACGTCGTCGAGGTCGACCCCGGCGTCGGCGATCGACCGCATCACCGAGGCGGCCTCGTCGTAGGTCTTCTGCACCGGAGTGCCGATGCTGCCGTGGTCGGCGAAGGCCATGAGCGTCTTCTCGGGCATGGTGTTGACCGTCCCCGGCGCGACCAGCTCGCTGACGTACAGCGTGTCGGGGTACTCGGGGTTCTTCACGCCGGTCGAGGCCCACAGCGGCCGCTGCGGGTGGGCGCCCTTGGTCTCCAGGGCCTTCCAGCGGTCGGAGGAGAAGACCTCCTCGTAGGCCTGGTAGGCCAGCTGCGCGTTGGCCAAGGCCGCCTTGCCCTTGAGCGAGGCGTCGGCGCCGGCCTTCTCCAGCCGCTTGTCGATCTCGCCGTCCACGCGGGACACGAAGAAGGACGCCACCGAGGCGATCTGCGTGAGGTCGGCGTCCGGGTCCTCGGCCAGCCGCTGCTCCAGCCCGGCCATGTAGGCGTCCATGACGGCGCGGTACCGCTCAGGGCTGAAGATGAGGGTGACGTTGACACTGATGCCCTTGGCGATGGACGTCGTGATGGCCGGCAGCCCGGCCTCCGTCGCGGGGATCTTGATGTAGAGGTTCGGCCGGTCGACCAGCCACCACAGGTGCGCGGCCTCGGCCGCCGTCGCGTCGGTGTCGTGCGCGAGACCGGGCGCGACCTCCAGCGACACCCGGCCGTCGCCGGGCTGGCGCTGCGCCACCGGCGCCAGCAGGTCGCAGGCGTCCCGGACGTCGGAGGAGGTGATGGTGCGCAGCGCCTCCTCCACGCTCACCCGGCGCACCGCCAGCGCGTGCAGCTGGTCGTCGTAGGACTCCGACCCGCTGATCGCCGCAGCGAAGATGGTCGGGTTGGTGGTGACGCCGACGACGCTGTACTCGTCGACCAGTGACTGCAGGTTCCCGCTGCGGATGCGGTCGCGGGAGAGGTCGTCGAGCCAGACGGCGACCCCGGCCGACGACAGCTCGGCCAGCTTCTCGTTCTGTGCCATGTCAGGTCCTCCTGGTGGGGTGCTGGAACGGCCACCCTTCAGGGTCCCGCGCCGAGCTTGCGAGGCGTGGGGAGAAGGGTGGTCCTTCATCGGTCGCCGGTGGGGTGCGGCAGGCCGCCGGTGGCGGCGACGGGGCCGGCCGGGACGGTGTCGCCCGAGCGGGCCGCCTCGATGCTCTCGCGCGCGGCGGCCACGACCGCCTCGTCGGTGAGACCGAACTGCTCGTAGAGGACGGAGTAGGCGGCGCTGGCCCCGTAGTGGGTGAGGCCGACGATCCGGCCGGCGTCGCCGACGAACTCGCGCCACCCCATGGGCACGCCCGCCTCGACGCTGACCCGGGCGCGGACCGTGGGCGGCAGCACCTCGTCCTTGTAGGCCTGGTCCTGGTCGGCGAACCACTCGACGCAGGGGACCGAGACCACCCGGGTCGGCACGCCGTCGGCCTCCAGGCGCTCCCGGGCCGCGACGGCGATCTGCACCTCCGAGCCGGTGCCGAGCAGGATCACCTCGGGGCTGCCGTTCGACGCCTCGGCCAGGACGTAGGCACCGCGGGTCACGCCCTCGGCGGAGCCGAACTCCGACCGGTCGAACACCGGCAGGTTCTGCCGGGAGAGCAGCAGGCCGGCCGGGCGGTCGTTGTTCTCCAGCACGGTCCGCCAGGCGACGGCGACCTCGTTGGCGTCGGCCGGGCGGACGACGTCGAGCCCCGGGATCGCCCGCAGCGCCGCGAAGTGCTCGATCGGCTGGTGGGTCGGGCCGTCCTCGCCGAGGCCGATCGAGTCGTGGGTCCACACGTAGGTGACCGGGAGCTGCATGAGCGCGGCCAGCCGCACCGCCCCGCGCATGTAGTCGGAGAAGGTGAGGAAGGTGCCGCCGTAGACGCGGGTGCCCCCGTGCAGCGCGATGCCGTTCATGATCGCGCCCATCGCGTGCTCCCGGACGCCGAAGTGCAGCGTGCGCCCGTACGGCCCACCGGACCACATCTTGGTCTGGCGGTCGGCCGGCAGGAACGACGGCTCGCCCTTGACCGCGGTGTTGTTGCTCTCCGCCAGGTCGGCCGACCCGCCCCACAGCTCGGGCAGCACCGGGTACAGCGCGGCGAGCACCTCACCGGAGGCCTTGCGGGTGGCCACGCCCTTCGGGTCGGCGTCCCAGCTCGGGAGCTGCGCCCCGAAGCCCTCGGGCAGGGTGCGGGTGCGCATCCGCTCGAGCAGCGCGGCCGCCTCGGTGTTCTCCCGCTGCCAGGCGGCGAACCGCTCGTCCCACTCGGCGCGGGCCTTGCGGCCCTCCTCGACGACCGAGCGGGCGTGGGCCAGGACCTCGTCGTCGACGTCGAAGGTCTTCTCCGGGTCGAAGCCGAGGATCTCCTTGGTGGCGCGCACCTCGTCCTCGCCGAGCGCCGAGCCGTGCGAGGCACCGGTGTTCTGCTTGTTGGGCGCCGGCCAGGCGATGACCGTGCGCAGCACGACGAGCGAGGGCCGGCCGGTCTCGGCCCTGGCCGCGGCGAAGGCGGCGTCGACCGCGGCGAGGTCCTCGCCGTCGTCCACGCGCTGGACGTGCCAGCCGTAGGCCTCGTAGCGCTTCCCGACGTCCTCGGTGAAGGCGACGGTGGTGTCGTCCTCGATGGAGATCCGGTTGTCGTCGTAGACGAGGACCAGGTTGCCGAGCTGCTGGGTGCCGGCCAGGGACGAGGCCTCGCCGCTCACGCCCTCCTCCATGTCGCCGTCGGAGGCGAAGCACCAGACGGTGTGGTCGAAGAGGCTCTCGCCCTCGGGGGCGTCGGGGTCGAAGACGCCGCGCTCGCGGCGGGCCGCCATCGCCATGCCGACGGCGTTGCCGACGCCCTGGCCGAGCGGGCCGGTCGTCGTCTCGACGCCGGGGGTGTGGTTGACCTCGGGGTGGCCCGGGGTCTTCGAGCCCCAGGTGCGCAGGGCCTGCAGGTCGGACAGCTCCAGGCCGTAACCGGAGAGGTAGAGCTGGATGTAGAGCGTGAGGCTCGAGTGGCCCATCGACAGCACGAAGCGGTCCCGGGCGATCCAGTTCGGGTCGCTGGGGTCGTGCCGGAGCCACTTGTGGAACAGCAGGTAGGCGGTGGGGGCCATGCTCATCGCCGTCCCCGGGTGGCCGTTGCCCACCTTCTGGACGGCGTCCATCGCCAGCACGCGTGCGGTGTCGATGGCGCGGCGGTCGAGCTCCCCGAAGCCCTCGGGGAGGGTCGGGTGCGGCTGGCGCGGGTCGCCGGTGGGTGCGTCGGTGGCGGCCTCGGCCGGGGCCTCGGCCGCGGTGCTCTGCGTCGCGTCGTCGGTGGTCATCGGTCTGTCGTGCTCCCTCGGGTCGGCCGTGCGGGACCCGCCCGGGTGATCTGCGGCGACCTGTCAGACCCGGGCGGACGGCGGTGTCTGGCTCCAGCGACCGGCCCCGCGTCAGTCACGGCCCGGCTGCCGCCACCAGGACGCACCGTCGTCGTCGACGTCGGCCCTACCCGCTGCGTGCGCAGCACCAACGTGATCGACCCTAGTGGTCCGCCGGGGAACGAGACCCTGGTCATGCCCACCGGGGAGGGAGGGGGCCGAGGGCTACAGTTGGGCCGTTCTCCCGTCCCCGGTCGAAAGGGACCCCGTGCTGTCCAGGTGCCCGGTGGTGCCCTGCGCGTGCGCCACCGCCCCGTCGGTGGCCGCCCGGTGACGACCCTCTCCGAACGCCCGGCCGTGCAGGCGGGCCGCCTGTCGGCGAGGCTGCGCGCCTATGTGGCACTGACCAAGCCGCGGATCATCGAACTGCTGCTGGTCACCACCCTGCCGGCGATGATGTTGGCCTCCGGTGGGCTGCCGCCGTGGGAGCTGCTGCTGGCCACGATGGTCGGCGGCACCCTGGCCGCCGCCGCGGCCAACGTCTTCAACTGCTGGTACGACCGCGACATCGACCGGCTGATGCACCGCACCGAGCGGCGCCCGCTGGCGACCGGCGAGGTCACCCCGCGGGCCGCGCTGGTCTTCGGCCTGGTGCTCACCGTGCTGTCGGTCGCGCTGCTGCACGTCGCGACCACGCCCCTGGCGGCCTGGCTGGCCGTCGGCGCGATCGGCTACTACGCGGTGCTGTACACGATCGTGCTCAAGCGGCACACCCGGCACTCGACGCTGTTCGGGGGGGTGCCCGGCGCGGCGCCGGTCCTCATCGGCTGGGCCGCGGTCACCGGGACCCTCAGCTGGCCCGCGGTGGTCTTCTTCGGCGTCGTCTTCTGCTGGCAGCTGCCGCACTTCTGGGCGCTGGCGATGCGGTTCCGCGCCGACTACGCGCGTGCCGACGTCCCGATGCTCCCGGTGGTGGCCGGACCGCTGTCGGTCGGCCGGCAGACGGTCGCCTGGACCTGGCTGACCGTCGCGGTCTCGCTGCTGCTCTGGCCCGTGGCCGACGGCTTCGGGATCGGGTGGCTCTACACCGCCGCCGCGTCCGCCCTGGGCCTGTGGTTCATCCTCGAGGCGCACCGCCTGCTGCGGCGCATCCGGGCGGGTGCGGAGACCAAGCCGATGCAGCTGTTCCACATCTCGATCTCCTACATGGCGCTGCTCTCGGTCGCGATCATCGTCGACGTCCTCGTCTGAGGAAGGACCCCGTCCTCCCCACCCTTCGGAGAAGGACCCCGACCTCCTCACCGCTCGCAGGCTCGCGGCGAGCCTCTGGACGGGGCCTGCCCGGCACGGGGCCGCGGTGGAGCCCTGCGGGGCAGCCGGTCACCGTCTCGGCAGCCGGGACGAGGTGGCGTCCGTCGTCCGGTGCGGCCACCCTGTCGCCGTGACGACACGCGGGACGGTGCGGACGTGGCACGACGCGGAGCGCTGGGGAGTCGTCGACTCCACGGAGACCCCCGGGGGTTGCTGGGTGCACCACGGCTCCGTCCTGGTCCCCGGGTACCGCACGCTGCAGCCGGGCCAGGAGGTCGAGCTCGACCACGAGGCCCCGGGTCAGGACGGCTACCCGTTCCGGGCCGTGCGGGTCTGGCCGGCCGGGGCCGAGCCGGTGGAGCGGCCCGCCGGACCGACGGGCGCCGCGTACACCAGCACGCTCCCCTGACCTTCGACGCCGACCCGCGCTGAGTCCCCGAGCCGGGACGGGGAGGGCTCAGCGCACCTGGGGTACGGCTGCCGGCCGCGCCGTCGGGCGGTGGGCCGACGGTGTCCCCGCCGGCCCGCGCACGGACCACACGAGCCGTGCGGTGAGGGCCGTCACGAGCACCGCGCCGAGCATGTGCAGCAGCACCAGCGCGATGGGCAGGTCGGTGAAGTACTGCACGTAGCCGACGACGCCCTGCGCCAGCTGCACGACCAGCAGGTCGCGCGCGGCCCGCTTGACCCGGCCGGGGGCGTCGGTGGCGTACAGCGACACCAGCAGCGCGACGGTGAGGCCGACGAGCAGGAACACCGCGTCGGCGTGCAGCTGGCTGATCAGCTCGATGTCGAAGCCCATCCGGTCGCCGGTCGGGACGTCGTCGGCGTCGACGTCGCCGCTGTGCGGCCCGCTGCCGGTCACCAGCGTGCCCAGGAACAGGACGACGGCCGTGACGGCGGCGGTGCCGGCCACCAGCAGGGCCAGCGGACGGCGCAGCAGCGGCGGGCCGACCCCCGGCTCGCGGGAGCGCAGCCACAGCACGGTGGCGAGCGCGATGAGCACGACCGAGACGAGGAAGTGGGCCGCGACCGTCCACGGGTCCAGCCCGGTGAGCACGGTGACCCCGCCGAGCAGCGCCTGCGCGGGGATGCCGAGGAAGGTCAGGACGGCGAGCGGGCGCAGGTCGCGCCTCTCGGACCGCCACACCGCGACGACGGTGGCGATGGCCACCGCGGCGAGGACGAAGGTCAGCAGCCGGTTGCCGAACTCGATGGCGCCGTGGCCGGCCAGCTCCGGCGTGGCGACGAAGCTCTCGCTCGTGCACCGCGGCCAGGTGGGGCAGCCCAGGCCCGAGCCGGTGAGCCGGACGGCGCCGCCGGTGACGACGATGGCGCCGTTGGCGACCGCGTTGGCCAGGGCGAGCCGCGAGACGACGGTGGGGGAGACCGGCACGCCCCGATGCTAGCCGCGCGGCACCGACGCCCCCGGTTCGCCGAGAGCTGAGCACGGGGCGGAAGGACGGGCCGGTGTCCTGCGCTGTACCGGACGCGAGCGGCCGAGTCGCCGCCACCGGTGTCGGTGCGCCCTCCCGGGTAAGGGGGCTGCAGCGGGGAGTCCTCCGCGAGTCCGTCCCCGACTCCCGCGGGAGCTCCCGGGCGCCCGACCGACCGATCCGATCTCCTGGACGTGAGGCATGACCAACCCCTTCTTCCCGGGCGCCTACGGGAGCCCCTTCGACGACTTCTTCGCCCGCTACTTCGGCGGGGAGCAGCGCGCGCCCCGGCCGCGCGTCGACATCACCCAGTTCCTCAGCCAGCAGGCGCGGGAGCTGGTCAACGCGGCGGCGCGGCAGGCGGTGCGCACCGGCAGCACCGACCTGGACACCGAGCACCTGCTCTGGGCGATGACCGGCGACGAGACCACCCGCCAGTTCCTGGCCCGCTCGGGCACCGACCCCGACCAGCTGCGCTCCTCCCTCGAGGAGCAGATGCGGCGCGGCGAGCCCCGGGACGAGCCGCCGTCCCTCACCCCGGCCGCCAAGCGCGCCCTGCTCGACGCCCACCGCGTCTCCCGCGCGCTCGGCTCGACCTACATCGGCCCCGAGCACCTGCTGTTCGCCCTCGCCGTCAACCCGGACTCCCCGGGCGGTCGGGTGCTGCGCGAGCGGGGCGTCACCCCCGAGGCGCTGCAGCAGGCTGCCGTGGGCGGCCCCCAGCCCGGTGGCGGGCGCCCCGGCGGTCCGGGGCAGGGCTCGTCGAGCACCCCGACGCTCGACGAGTACGGCCGCGACCTGACCGAGATGGCGCGCAACGGCCAGATCGACCCGGTGATCGGCCGGGAGGCCGAGATCGAGCAGACCGTCGAGGTCCTCTCCCGGCGGCGCAAGAACAACCCGGTGCTCATCGGCGAGGCAGGCGTCGGCAAGACCGCGATCGTCGAGGGCATCGCGGCGCAGATCGTGGAGGGCGACGTCCCGGAGACGCTGCGCGGCCGGCGGCTGGTCGAGCTCGACCTCACCGGCCTGGTGGCCGGCACCCGCTACCGCGGCGACTTCGAGGAGCGGCTCAAGAAGATCATGGACGAGATCCGCGAGCACTCCGACGAGGTCATCGTCTTCATCGACGAGCTGCACACCGTCGTCGGCGCGGGTGCCTCCGAGGGCTCCGGCGGCGCCGGCAACATGCTCAAGCCGGCGCTGGCCCGCGGCGAGCTGCACATCATCGGCGCCACCACGCTCGACGAGTACCGCCGCAACATCGAGAAGGACGCCGCCCTCGAGCGCCGGTTCCAGCCGATCCTCGTCAGCGAACCCGGCGTCGAGGACACCGTGCAGATCCTCTGCGGGCTCCGTGACCGGTACGAGGCCCACCACCAGGTGCGCTTCACCGACGACGCGATCCGGGCCGCGGTGGAGCTGTCGGACCGCTACGTCCCCGACCGGCACCTGCCGGACAAGGCCATCGACCTCATCGACCAGGCCGGCGCCCGGGTGCGCCGGCAGGTGAAGACGCCGCCCACCGACCTGCGCGGCCTGGAGCAGGAGGTCGAGCGGCTGCAGCGGGAGAAGGACCAGGCGGTCGCCGCGGAGCAGTACGAGCGCGCCTCCGAGCTGCGCGACCAGCTCAGCGAGGCCCAGGCCCGCCTGGAGCAGGCCCGCACCGGCGGCGGGCAGTCCGGCTCGGGTGGGTCGGGTGTGCCGGAGGTGGGTGTCGAGGACATCGCCGAGGTGGTCTCGCGGGCCACCGGCATCCCGGTCAACCAGCTGACCCAGGAGGAGATGCAGCGCCTGCTGCAGCTCGAGGAGCACCTGCACCAGCGGGTCGTCGGCCAGGAGGACGCCGTCCGGGTGGTCGCCGAGGCGGTGCGCCGCTCGCGCGTCGGGCTGGGCGACCCGGACCGGCCGATCGGCAGCTTCCTGTTCCTCGGCCCCACCGGCGTCGGCAAGACCGAGCTGGCGCGGGCGCTGGCCGAGGCGCTGTTCGGCGACGAGGGCAGGATGATCCGGCTGGACATGAGCGAGTTCCAGGAGCGCCACACGGTCAGCCGGCTGGTGGGCTCCCCGCCCGGGTACGTGGGCTACGAGGACGCCGGCCAGCTGACCGAGGCGGTGCGCCGCCGTCCCTACTCGGTGGTGCTGCTGGACGAGATCGAGAAGGCGCACCCCGACGTCTTCAACACCCTGCTGCAGGTGCTCGACGACGGCCGGCTCACCGACTCGCAGGGCCGCACGGTGGACTTCAAGAACACCGTGCTGATCATGACCAGCAACCTGGGGTCGGAGCTGATCCAGGGCCGCAACACCCCGCTCGGTTTCGGCTCGGGTGACAGCGCGGCCTCGGACAACGGGCTGCGCGAGCGGCTGATGCGGCGGCTGCGGGAGCAGGTCCGGCCGGAGTTCCTCAACCGCATCGACGAGATCGTGGTGTTCCAGCAGCTGGAGACCGAGCAGCTGGCCCAGATCACCCGGTTGCTGCTCGAGGACACCCGCCGGCGGCTGGCGGCCCAGGACATCGCGGTGACCGTCACCGACGAGGCGGTCACCTGGATCGCCGAGCACGGCTTCGAGCCGCAGTTCGGCGCCCGGCCGCTGCGCCGGGCGATCCAGCGGGAGGTCGACAACCCGCTGTCGCGGCTGCTGCTCGACGGGCGGCTGGGGTCGGGCCGGAGGGTCACGGTCGGCGTCCGGGACGGCGCGCTGGACTTCGCCGTCGACCAGCCCGCGCCGGCCGGCGTCTGAAGAACGACCGCGTCCTCCCCACCGCTCGCACGCCGCCGGCGGTGCCCTGACGGGCCGCCTCGGTCACACGGTCGGCGGGGGAGGTGCGCGGCGCCTCACCCGCCGGCCGGAGGCGTGTCCGGCTTAGGTGACCCTTGCTTGCACACCGCCGGAATTAGGTGAGACTCGTGTTGTGGAAAGCAGCACGGTGCAGGTCGGCGGCGGGGCGGGCGCCCCGTCGCGGCCGTCGTCGTCCGCCGACGACGGCCGCACGCGGCACCGCGTCACCTCTCTGCTGCTCGAACACGGTCCGCAGACCGCGACCGAGCTCGCCGGGCGGCTGGGGATCTCGCCGACCGCCGTCCGCCGGCACCTCGATGCCCTGGTGACCGCCGGCCGCGTCGAGGAGCGGCACGCGCCGGGCGCACCCCGGGGCCGGGGGCGCCCCGCCCGGCTGTTCCACCTGACCGACGCCGGCCGGTCGGCCTTCCCGCACGCCTACGACGACCTGGCGCTCACCGCGCTGCGGTTCGTGGCCGCGCAGGGCGGCGCGGACGCCGTCCGGGCCGTGGCCGAGGCCCAGCTCGCCGGGCTCGAACAGCGCTGCTCGGCCGCGGTGGAGGCCGTGCCCGGCCCGCCGGTCGACCGTGCCCAGGCCCTCGCCGCGGCGCTCACCGCCGAGGGCTACGCTGCCTCGGCCTCGGCGATCTCGGGCGGCGGCCAGCTCTGCCAGCACCACTGCCCGGTCGCGCACGTGGCGGCGGAGTTCCCGCAGCTGTGCGAGGTCGAGACGGCCGTGATCGGCCGGCTCGTCGGCACGCACGTGCAGCGGCTGGCCACGATCGCCCACGGCGACGGGGTGTGCACCACGCACATCCCGGGGCCGGTCCGCCGCGCGAGCGGCGGAGAGCACATGCGCGCGGGGAACAGATCGGGCCCCGCGAGCCCTGTACCGGACGAGCGCGCGGCGCACCGGCTCCGAGCCGGCGGGCGCACCGCACCGTCCACCAGCAGCACCCCCACGAACGACCGGGAGAGGACGCCCGCATGACCAGCACCCAGCAGCCGGTGACCGGTACGCCGCTGACGCAGGACGAGCAGATCGAGCAGCTCGGTCGCTACCAGTACGGCTGGGCCGACGCCGACGTCGCCGGTTCCGCCGCCAGGCGCGGGCTCAGCGAGGACGTCGTCCGGGACATCTCGGCGCGCAAGAACGAGCCCGAGTGGATGCTCGAGCGCCGGCTCAAGGCCCTGAAGCTGTTCGGCCGCAAGCCGATGCCGGACTGGGGGTCGGACCTGTCCGGGATCGACTTCCAGAACATCAAGTACTTCGTGCGCTCCACCGAGGCCCAGGCGACCTCGTGGGAGGAGCTGCCCGAGGACATCAAGAACACCTACGACCGGCTGGGCATCCCCGAGGCGGAGAAGCAGCGGCTCGTCGCGGGTGTCGCGGCGCAGTACGAGTCCGAGGTCGTCTACCACAAGATCCGTGAGGACCTCGAGGAGCAGGGTGTCGTCTTCCTCGACACCGACACCGCGCTCAAGGAGCACGAGGACCTCTTCCGGGAGTACTTCGGCTCGGTGATCCCCTCGGGCGACAACAAGTTCGCCGCGCTGAACACCGCCGTGTGGTCGGGTGGCTCGTTCATCTACGTGCCGAAGGGCGTGCACGTGGAGATCCCGCTGCAGGCCTACTTCCGGATCAACACCGAGAACATGGGCCAGTTCGAGCGGACGCTGATCATCGTCGACGAGGGCGCCTACGTGCACTACGTCGAGGGCTGCACCGCGCCGATCTACAAGTCGGACTCGCTGCACTCCGCGGTCGTCGAGATCATCGTCAGGAAGAACGCGCGCTGCCGGTACACGACCATCCAGAACTGGTCGAACAACGTCTACAACCTGGTCACCAAGCGGGCGATCGCCCACGAGGGCGCGACCATGGAGTGGGTCGACGGCAACCTCGGCTCCAAGGTCACCATGAAGTACCCGGCGGTCTGGATGACCGGCGAGCACGCCAAGGGCGAGGTGCTCTCCATCGCCTTCGCCGGCGAGGGCCAGCACCAGGACGCCGGCGCCAAGATGGTGCACGCGGCGCCGAACACCTCCTCGACCATCGTGTCGAAGTCGGTGGCCCGCGGCGGCGGCCGGACCTCCTACCGCGGCCTGGTCCAGGTCGACGAGGGCGCTCACGGCTCGAAGTCGACGGTCAAGTGCGACGCGCTGCTGGTCGACACCATCAGCCGGTCGGACACCTACCCCTACGTCGACGTCCGCGAGGACGACGTCGCGATGGGCCACGAGGCGACCGTCTCCCGGGTCAGCGACGACCAGCTCTTCTACCTGATGAGCCGCGGTCTGTCCGAGGACGAGGCGATGGCGATGGTGGTCCGCGGCTTCGTGGAGCCCATCGCCCGCGAGCTCCCGATGGAGTACGCCCTCGAGCTCAACCGCCTGATCGAGCTGCAGATGGAAGGTGCCGTCGGCTGATGTCGGCAGAGAACAGCCCCGCCAACACCACCGGCCTCACCACCGAGTCGGCCACGCTCGCCGGCGAGCTCTTCGCCGAGGGCGTGGGCGCGCAGGCCGGACCGCCCAGCACGCCGGCCCCCGGCACCGGCACCGCCGGTCAGGCCGCGCCGGGTGCCCACTCGCACGGCGGGCCGGCGCCGACCGGCTCGCCGGCCGAGCGCTTCACCTCGACCGACCCGGACGCCTTCGCGGTGCCCACCGGCCGCGAGGAGGACTGGCGCTTCACGCCGATGAAGCGCATCCGCCCGCTGCTGGACGGCGCCCCGTCGGACGCCCACCTCCAGTGGGACACCGACCTGCCCGACGGGGTCGAGCTCGCCAGCGTCGAGGCCGACGACCCGCTGCTCAAGGGCCTGCCCGACCCGGTCGACCGGCTGGCCGCCCTCGCCCGGCAGCGCAGCGGCGGCGCCGCCGTCGTCCGCGTGCCGGCCGATGTCCAGCTCGACCGCCCGGTCACGCTGCGGCTGTCAGGCACCGGCTCCGCGGACGTCGTCTGGGGTCAGCTCGTCATCGAGGTCGGCGCCTTCGCGAAGGCGACCGTCGTCCTCGACCACGCCGGCCTGGCCAGGTACGCGGGCGGCGTCGCCGTCCTCGTCGGTGACGGCGCGCAGGTCACCGTCGTCTCGGTGCAGGACTGGGCGCCGGGGGCGGTCCACGCCGGCCAGTACGACGCCGTCATCGGCCGTGACGCGACCTTCACGCAGGTCGTGGTCACCCTCGGTGGCGACCTGGTCCGGCTGGTCAGCAACGTGCAGTACGCCGGCCCCGGCGGAACGGCGGAGCTCTTCGGCGTCTACTTCTCCGACGAGACCCAGCACCAGGAGCACCGGCTCTGGGTGGACCACGCGGTGCCCAACTGCACCAGCAACGTGCTCTACAAGGGCGCGCTGCAGGGCGAGGGTGCGCGCACGGTGTGGATCGGCGACGTCCGGATCCGCCCCGCGGCCACCGGCACGGACACCTACGAGCTCAACCGCAACCTGGTGCTCACCGACGGCGCCCGCGCCGACTCGGTGCCCAACCTGGAGATCGAGACCGGCGAGATCGTCGGCGCCGGCCACGCCAGCGCCACCGGCCGGTTCGACGACGAGCAGCTGTTCTACCTCTGCTCCCGTGGCATCGACGCCGAGACCGCGCGCCGCCTCGTCGTCCGCGGCTTCTTCGCCGACGTCGTCCAGCGCATCGGCATCGACGCGCTGCAGGACCGGCTGATGCGCACCATCGAGACCCGTCTCGGCGCGCTGCCCGGCCTCGACGAGCAGCCGGTCGAGGTGGCCTGACCCATGGCCTTCGAGCGGGTCTGCGCTCTCTCCGAGGTTCCCGAGAACGGCGCTCTGCGGGTCGAGCTGGCCGACGTCGACGTGGCCGTCGTCCGGTACGAGGACGACGTGTACGCGATCCAGGACGTCTGCTCGCACGCCGAGGTCCCGCTGTCGGAGGGCGACGTCGAGGAGTTCGACGGCGCTCCCACCATCGAGTGCTGGCTGCACGGGTCGTGCTTCGACCTGCGCACCGGCGAGCCCACCAACCTGCCGGCCACCGAGCCGGTCGACGTCTACCGGGTCCGCGTGGAGGGGGAGGACGTGCTCGTCGACACGGAGGCAAGCGCTGTGTCCGACGACGTCCTCCCCCGCGCGGCCGGCAACTGAGGAGCGAGAAGAGAAGTGTCCGTTCTGGAGATCCGCGACCTTCACGTCACCGTCGGCGAGGGTGACGACGCCAAGGAGATCCTCCGCGGCGTCGACCTGACCATCCGGTCGGGCGAGACGCACGCGATCATGGGGCCGAACGGGTCGGGGAAGTCGACCCTGGCCTACTCGATCGCCGGCCACCCCAAGTACACGATCACCGGCGGCACGGTGACCCTCGACGGCGAGGACGTCCTCGCGATGACCGTCGACGAGCGCGCCCGCGCCGGCCTGTTCCTCGCCATGCAGTACCCGGTCGAGGTCCCCGGTGTCTCGGTGTCCAACTTCCTGCGCACCGCCGCCACCGCCATCAAGGGCGAGGCCCCCAAGCTGCGGACCTGGGTCAAGGACGTCAAGACCGAGATGGCCGGCCTCGAGATGGACCCGGCGTTCGCCGAGCGCAACGTCAACGAGGGCTTCTCCGGCGGTGAGAAGAAGCGCCACGAGATCCTGCAGATGCGGCTGCTCAAGCCGGCCATCGCGATCCTCGACGAGACCGACTCGGGCCTCGACGTCGACGCCCTGCGGGTCGTCTCCGAGGGCGTCAACCGCACCCGCGAGGAGGGGGACGTCGGCGTCATGCTGATCACCCACTACACGCGGATCCTGCGCTACATCACCCCCGACTTCGTGCACGTCTTCGTCGCCGGCCGGGTCGTGGACGAGGGCGGCCCGGAGCTGGCGGCCAAGCTCGAGGAAGAGGGCTACGCCGCCTACGTCAAGGACTCCAACGAGCAGGCGAGCATCGAGAAGGCCACCACGGAGGTCGTTCAGGCATGACCCAGACCGTCTCGCGTCCCGGTACCGGGGCGCGGAAGGCGCCCCTGCCCCTGGACGTCGAGGCGATCCGGGCGGACTTCCCGATCCTGTCCCGCACCGTGCGGGACGGGAAGCGGCTGGTCTACCTCGACTCGGGGGCCACGTCCCAGAAGCCGCGCAGCGTCCTCGACGCCGAGCGGAACTTCTACGAGACCTGCAACGCCGCCCCGCACCGCGGCGCGCACCAGCTCGCCGAGGAGGCGACCGCCCGCTACGAGGCGGCCCGCGCGACCATCGGCGCCTTCATCGGTGCGCCGGCCGAGGAGGTCGTGTTCACCCGCAACACGACCGAGGCGATCAACCTGGTCGCCTACGCGCTGTCGAACGCGGCCACGGCCAAGGAGGAGCAGTTCCGGCGGTACGCCGTCGGCCAGGGCGACGAGATCGTCGTCACCGAGATGGAGCACCACGCCAACCTGGTGCCCTGGCAGCAGCTGTGCGAGCGCACCGGCGCCACGCTGCGCTGGCTCGGCCTGACCGACGGCGGCCGGCTGGACCTCTCCGACCTCGCGACCGTGGTCAACGAGCGGACCAGGCTGGTCGCGGTCACCCAGCAGTCGAACATCCTCGGCACGATCAACCCGCTCGAGGACATCGCGGCCCGGGCCCGTGAGGTCGGCGCCCTGCTGCTGGTCGACGGCGCGCAGTCGGTGCCGCACCAGCCGGTGGACGTCACCACGCTCGGGGCCGACTTCCTGGTGTTCTCCGGCCACAAGATGCTGGGCCCGACGGGCGTCGGCGTCCTGTGGGGCCGCTACGAGGTGCTCGACGCGCTGCCGCCGTTCCTCACCGGCGGCTCGATGATCGAGGTCGTGCGCATGGAGGGCAGCACCTTCATGCCGCCGCCGCAGCGCTTCGAGGCCGGCGTCCCGATGACCGCGCAGGTGATCGGGCTCGCCGCCGCCGTCGAGTACCTGCAGCGGCTCGGCATGGAGGACGTGCAGGCGCACGAGGAGGCGCTGACCGGCTACGCGCTGGCGAAGCTGGCCGAGATCCCCGGCGTCACGGTGATCGGCCCGCCCGACACCGTCGCCCGCGGTGGTGCGGTCTCCTTCACCGTCGAGGGCATCCACCCGCACGACGTCGGCCAGGTGCTGGACGACCTCGGCGTCGAGGTGCGGGTCGGCCACCACTGCGCCTGGCCGGTGGTGCGCCGCTACGGCGTCCCGGCCACGACGCGGGCCACCTTCTACGTGCACACCGGCTACGACGACATCGACGCCCTGGCCGACGCCGTCCGGGAAGCCCAGCGCTTCTTCGGCGTTGTACCTGCCGTGACACCGGGCGGGGCGAGCTGATGCAGCTGCAGTCGATGTACCAGGAGATCATCCTGGACCACTACCGCAACCCGCACGGCCGCGGGCTGCGCGAGCCGTTCGAGGCCGAGGTGCACCACGTCAACCCGACCTGCGGTGACGAGGTGACCCTGCGGGTGCACCTGGACGGCGACACCCTCGCCGACGTCTCCTACGAGGGGATGGGCTGCTCGATCAGCCAGGCGTCGGTGTCGGCGATGTACGAGCTCGTCATCGGCAGGTCGGTGCCCGAGGCGCTGGAGACCGGCGAGCACTTCATGACGCTGATGCAGAGCAAGGGCGACGCGTCGGTGGCCGAGAAGCTCGAGGACGAGCTGGAGGACGCCATCGCGTTCGCCGGCGTGTCCAAGTACCCGGCGCGGATCAAGTGCGCACTGATGAGCTGGATGGCGCTCAAGGACGCGTCCGCCCGCGCGCTGGCCGCCACCCCTGCGTCAGCCACCCACCCCACCACCGCTGCGCCGGTCACCCACCCCACCACCCCGACTGGAGGCGACGAGGCATGAGCGAGACCACCGAGAACGCCACCCCGGCGACCGACGGAGCCCCTGGCGACCTGCCGGCCTACAAGTCGGCGCTGCTCGAGGACGTCGAGGAGGCCATGCGCGACGTCGTCGACCCCGAGCTCGGCGTCAACGTCGTCGACCTCGGCCTGGTCTACGGCATCGACGTCGTCGACGAGGTCGCCGTCATCGACATGACGCTGACCTCGGCGGCCTGCCCGCTGACCGACGTCATCGAGGACCAGGCACGCCAGGCCCTCACCGGCGGCCCCGGCCCCGGCCTGGTGGACGACGTGAAGATCAACTGGGTCTGGATGCCGCCGTGGGGCCCGGACAAGATCACCGACGACGGCCGCGAGCAGCTGCGCGCCCTCGGTTTCCGGGTGTAGGAGCACAGACGCCACGACGGCCCGCACCCCCGATGGGGTGCGGGCCGTCGTCGTGCCTAGCGCATCTCGGCCAGGCGGGCACCGAAGCCGGCCACCGGGTACCGCTCCCGCCGAGCACCGACCGCCAGCAGTACCACGCCGACCACGAGCGCACCGGTGACCGGCAGGGGCAGTGCCAGCACGGCCAGGCCGAGGGCCAGCGCCACGGCGGTCCAGGCGGCGATCAGCAGGGGCGCACGCACCGCCCACCACGCGGCCGCGGCCATCACCGCGGCGGCCACCAGGAGCACCAGCACCGGCCGGGTGCTTCCGGCGGCCACGACCGCCCACACCGCCGACGGCACCGCCGCGACCAGCAGCCCTGGTCCCCACGTCGGCCACGACGGACCGTCGGCCAGGCGAGGTCCCGCGGCCAGCAGCAGGCCGAGCGCGGCAGGCAGCGTGTAGGCCTCGAGCTCCGACCAGCCCGCCAGCGCGGCGGCCGTCCACGCGGCTCCCACCAGCTGCGCGGCACCGGCCCGCCAGGCGGGGGAGCCCTCGGCCGGGCCGTTCCGCGGGTCGCGCGTGTGCCAGACGTGCCAGCCCCAGGCGCAGGTGACCAGCCCCTGGGCGGCCAGCTGGACCGCCAGCACCCCGCGGTCCCGCGCGATGAGGAGCAGCACCACGGCGAGCCCCGCGCACACCGCGCCGGTCACGACGGTGGCCCGCCGGCTGTGCCGGTCCAGCACCAGGCCGGCGCCCAGGGACGCCGCGTAGAGCACCCCCAGGCAGCCCGCGGCCCCGCCGGCGCTGATCAACCCCGTCGCGGCCGCGACCAGTGCCGCGGCGGCCAGGCAGCCCACCGCTGCGGGGGCGGCGACCGGCCGGTCGTCGCTGCGCAGCGCCGCGACGAGCACGCACGGCAGCGCGGTGAGCAGGAGCAGGAGGACCAGCTCCACCCACCGCGACCCGGCGACCAGCTGGCCGACGCTCAGCACCACCAGCGTGCCGCCGGCCGCGAGGGCCGCCGGCAGGAACAGCCCGCGCACCCAGCCGGTCAGCAGCGCCGCGGCGGCCGCGGCGAGCAGCACCCCGGTGTAGCCGGCGAGCAGCACCGCGCCTGGTCCCGGCGCGCCCAGCGCGCCGCCGAGTGCCGCACCCGAGACCGCGCCCGCCAGCACGGGGACCGCGACCGGCGGCCCGAGCAGCGGCTCCAGGGCGCGGTCCAACCGGACGACGACCAGCTCCAGGGCGGCGGCGACGACGAGTGCGGCCGACGTCCAGCGGGCGGACGGATCGGCTGTCCACGCCGTGGCCACGCCGCCCACCACCCCGGCGACCCACCACGGCGCGGTGGTCACCAGCGCGACCCGCGCGACGAGCCGCCGCGCGCCGAGCGCCACGCCCAGCCCGACCAGCGCGACGGTCAGCAGCTCGGCCGTGCGGACGACGCCGGCCTCGGATCCGTCGAGAGCGCGCACAGCCGCCAGCTGCAGGGCCAGCCAGGCGGCCAGCGGCCACGTGGCGGGACGCCGCAGCAGCCGGGCCAGGACGAGGAAGACGCCACCCAGCACCAGCGGGGGGACGACGGAGCCGCGCAGCAGCGGGGTCCCGGCGTCGGCGCCCAGCACGGCCAGCGCGACCGCGGCGGCGGCCAGCGTCTCCTCGGTGGCGCGCAGCCGGGCGTGCGAGCCCCAGGCCGAGGCGCCGGCGGCCACGGCAGCCAGCGCCACCAGCAGCACCCGGGCGGACCCGTCGCCGTAGACCGCGGCCGCGGTCCCGCCGGCGCTGACGACCAGCACGGCGCCGACGACGAGCAGCAGCTGCGGCGGTCGGGCGCGGTAGGGGAGTGGTGGTACCGGCGCTGAGCCCACGACCTCCCCCTCCCGCCCCACCGTGCGACCGGTCCACGGTAGGGCGGGGCGCCCCCGGGCGCGCTGCGGCCGCTCAGCGCATCTGCGTCACCCAGGCCACCGCCTCGCGGGCCTGCAGCCGCCGCCGCTCGTAGGTCGCGCCCACCGCCAGCAGGAGCAGCCCGACGACGGCCAGCGTGAGCCACCGCGGGACCAGCGGTGCGTAGGGCGTCAGCCGGCCCAGCACCACGAAGGCCAGCGACGCGGCGCCCACCACGAACGGCGCCTGCCGGTGGGTCAGCGTGCCGGCGACGGTCAGCGCGCCGGCGGCCACGACGACGAGCACCAGCCGGAGCGCCGACGGATCGGCGACGACGACCAGCGCCGAAGGGACCAGCGCGGTGGCCACCGCAGCCCCCTCCGCCGCCCACGAGCGGGCGCCGGTCCGTAGTCGCGGGAGGGTCACGACGAGGAGTCCCGCCGCGGCCGGCAGCGTGTAGACCTCCACCGTCTGGACCGCTGCGCCGCCCGCGGCCACCCAGCAGGCCACCACCAGGTCCGCGACCGCGAGCACCGCCACGTCGCGCCGGGCGGCGGCCAACGCGTAGGCGCCGCCCGCGGCACCCGCGATCGCCAGCTGGACGGCCACCTGGCCCCAGGCCCCCGTCTCAGCGGTGGACACCGCAGCGAGCAACGTGACCAGGGCCGCCGCGCCGGCCGCCGCGGGTTCCTCGGGCCGGCCGGCGCGGGCGGCGGCGAGCGCGAATCCGACCGCCGCGACCAGCACGAGGAGCAGGCCCGCCACGGCAGCGCCGAGCCACCCTTCCTCCCGGGCGAGCAGCACCGCGGCGACCGGGCACAGCAGCGCGGCGACCGTGGCCTGCGGCCGGAGCGCCGGCAGCCGGACGGCGGCGAGAGCCGCGGGCACCGTGCCGGCGAGGACGACGAGCCCGAGGACCCCGGCGCGGCCGTCCGCCGCCAGCAGCGCCGCGCCGCCGGCGACGAGCACCCCACCCGCGGGGACCAGGGCGGCCGGCGTCGTCCGGCGTGGGGCGGCGGGCACGGCCGCGGTGAGCAGCACGGCCGCGGTGAGCAGCACGAGGCCCAGCCCTGCGGCGGCGACCCGGCCGGGCAGGTCGGCGCGCGCCAGCGCGCCGGTGAGCGCCAGAGCGGAGACGGCCGCCCCCGCACCGGTGAGGACCGGGGCAGCGGGCAGCCGGCCGGCCAGCCGCGCGTCCTGCCGCAGCAGCAACCCGACCGCGCCGGCAGCGGCGAGCAGTGCCGTCGCGGTCCACGCGTCGACCGCCGTCCCCGCCCAGGCGACGAGCACGCCGCCGGCCGCGGCCGCGAACGCCCACAGGCCCGCCAGCGCCTGCGCGAGCGGTGCCAGCGGGCGACGCAGGCGCAGCAGGACGACGACGTCGAGCAGCGCCGTGCCCAGCACCGCGGCAACTCCGGCGGATCCGGCGACCGCGTCCTCGGGGAGCAGCAGGAGCGGGACGAGCTGCACGGCGAGCAGGGCGGCCAGCGGCCAGGTGACGGTGCTGCGTGTCAGCCGGCCGAGGCCGAGGGCCACCGCCGCGACGAGGGCACAGGAGGTCGCCGTCCACAGCCGCACCGGGACGCCGTCCAGACCCCACAGCCCCAACGCGTGCGCCGCGCCGAGGTCGACGGCGAGCAACGCCGCACCCGCGGCGGCCAGCGCCTCCTCGGTGGCCCGCAGGCCGCGGCGCGCCGTCCAGGCCGAGACGCCGCAGGCGGTGCCGGTGACCGTGGCCATCACGGCGGACTGGAAGACCAGGCCCAGCCGGGTCCAGGCGACCGCGACGAAGGCGAGGCCCGCGGCGACGACGAGCAGCGCGCCCAGGCCCAGGAGCACCTGCTGCGGGCTGATCCGGCGCGGCGGCCGGCCGAGCGGTGCGGGGAGCGGTGGCGAGGGAGCGGGTGGCGCGGGGAACGGTGGCGCAGGGGCAGGAGGAGCGGCCACCGGTGCTGGCGGCGGAGCAGGGGCGGCGACCCGGAGGACCGGTGCCGCCGTCGGCTGGGACGGGGCGGCCGCCGGCGCGGTCGTCGCGGCCTGCCGCAGGGTGGCCAGCAACCGGTCGCGGTCGCGGACCAGTTCGTCGATCGTCGCGCCGATGCGGGCGACGACGAGGGCCGCCTCGCCCACGGCGGGCAGGCCGCAGGAGGGGCAGGGTGCCGGCCCCGGCCCGGCGCTCGGCAGGCCGCACACCGGGCACGGCGGCGGGCTCCAGGGAGGACCGGACGTCGAGGTCATGGCCGAGATGGTGGCGTGTCGGATGTCCGCGGGGGAGGCGATTCGCCCGTCTGTGGACGACGGGGTGACGCCGACGTCACCCGAAACCCGTTCGGGAGGAGCCCGCTGAGCGCCTATCCTGGGATCAGTGATCACGACGACCGGCCTCGAGCTGCGCGCCGGGGCTCGCGTCCTCATCAGTGACGCGAACCTCCGCGTGCAGCCCGGCGACCGCATCGGCCTCGTGGGCCGCAACGGCGCCGGCAAGACCACCACGCTCACCACCCTCGCCGGCGAGCGGCTGCCGCACGCCGGCAAGGTGGAGGTCAGCGGGGAGATCGGCTACCTGCCGCAGGACCCGCGCAGCGGCGACCTGGACACCACCGCCAGCGACCGCGTGCTCTCCGGCCGCGGGCTCGACGTGCTGCGCGCGCAGATGACCAAGGCGCAGATCGCGATGGCCGAGCCGGCCGACGACGCCGACCGCGACCGGGCGGTGCGCCGCTACGGGCGCCTCGAGGACCAGTTCGCCGCGCTCGGCGGATACGCCGCGGAGAGCGAGGCGGCGCGCATCTGCACCGCGCTCGGGCTGCCCGACCGCGTGCTGGCGCAGCCGCTGCGCACCCTGTCCGGCGGTCAGCGGCGCCGCGTCGAGCTCGCCCGCATCCTGTTCTCCGATGCCGAGACGCTGCTGCTCGACGAGCCCACCAACCACCTCGACGCCGACTCGATCACCTGGCTCAAGACGTTCCTCGCCGCGCACAAGGGCGGCCTGATCGTCATCAGCCACGACGTCGAGCTCCTCGACGCCGTGGTCAACAAGGTGTGGCACCTGGACGCCAACCGGGCGACCGTCGACGTCTACAACCTCGGCTGGAAGCCCTACCTCGCCCAGCGGGAGACCGACGAGCGCCGACGCCGGCAGGAGCGGGCGAACACCGAGCGCAAGATCGACGCGCTCACGGCGCAGGCGGACAAGATGCGCGCCAAGGCCACCAAGGCCAAGGCGGCGCAGAGCATGGACAAGCGTGCGCAGCGGCTGGCCGCCGGGCTCGAGGAGGTCCGCGTCCAGGACCGGGTGGCCAGGCTGCGGTTCCCGACGCCGGCCGCCTGCGGCAGGACGCCGCTGACCGCCGAGGGGCTGTCGAAGAGCTACGGCTCGCTCGAGGTCTTCACCGACGTCGACCTGGCCGTCGACCGGGGCGCGCGCGTCGTCGTCCTCGGGCTGAACGGCGCGGGGAAGACGACGCTGCTGCGCATGCTGGCCGGCACCGAGGTGCCCGACACCGGCGAGGTCAAGCCCGGGCACGGGCTGCGGGTCGGCTACTACGCCCAGGAGCACGAGACCCTCGACCACGACCGCTCGCTCCTGGAGAACATGCGGGCGTCTGCGCCGCAGAGCACCGACACCGAGCTGCGCCGGATCCTCGGCGCGTTCCTGTTCTCCGGGGACGCCGCCGACCAGCGTGCGGGCACCCTCTCCGGCGGCGAGAAGACCCGGCTGGCCATGGCCACGCTGGTCGTCTCCGGCGCCAACGTGCTGCTCCTCGACGAGCCGACGAACAACCTCGACCCGGCCAGCCGCGAGCAGGTGCTCGACGCGCTGCGCACCTACACCGGGGCGATCGTGCTGGTCACCCACGACGAGGGAGCGGTGCGGGCGCTGGACCCGGACAAGGTGATCCTGCTGCCCGACGGCACCGAGGACGCCTGGAGCGAGGACCTCGCCGACCTCGTCGAGCTGGCCTGACACCCCGTCGTCCTCCGGACGACACCGCCTCCACGTGCCGTCCCCCGGCTGCGTCGAGCCCCGCCATCGCTGGATGTCCGTTGACCCGGACTGCCGGGGCCTGTGACGGCTCGCCGTCGCGCGGCACACGGCCGACGGCGTCCCGGTCGCGCACGGGGAGCGCGGTGCTCGCGCAGCACTCGTGGACGCCGTGCCGGGCCGGTGGACGGCGACCTCCCAGCTTCCTGCCTCGTTCGCGTGGCCGGGGTCGCCCGGTCGGGTGATCATGAGGAGGTGGGACGCCGAGGTCAGCGGGGCCCGGCGCCGACGGGACGAGCAGCCTCGGCGGGCCACGGGTCCGCGCCCGGCTGCTGACGGAGGGGAGTCATGGCCGACTCGAGCACCGCGGATCTGGGTAAGGGCAAGCGCATCACCGGAGGCGACCGGACGTCGATGGCCGACGAGTTGCGCAAGCGCTACGACGGCGGCGAGAGCATCCGGTCGCTGGCGTCGTCGACCAACCGGTCCTACGGCTTCGTGCACCGGCTGCTGTCGGAGTCCGGTGCCACGCTGCGCAGTCGCGGGGGAGCCAACCGGAACAGCAAGAAGAGTTGAGCGGTCCCGACCAGGACGGGTGGGTGAGGACGGCCCGCGACGGCGCCGTCCTCACCGTCACCCTCGACCGCCCCGACCGGCTCAACGCGCAGACCCCGGCCACCTGGGCGGCGCTGGCCGGCGTCGGCGCCTCGCTGGACGACGAGGTGCGGGTCGTCGTCGTCCGCGGCGAGGGACGCTCGTTCTCCGCAGGCCTGGACCGCAGCCTGTTCAGCGCCGACCCCGGCACCCCCGGCGGCCTCGGTGAACTCGGCCGGCTGCCCGCCGAGGAGGCCCAGGAGCGCATCCGCCGCTACCAGGGCGGGTTCCGCTGGCTGCGCTCGCCGGGGGTCGTCTCGATCGCTGCGGTGCAGGGGCACGCCATCGGCGCCGGCGCACAGCTCGCCCTCGCCTGCGACCTGCGGGTGCTCACCGAGGACGCCGACCTGCGGCTGCCCGAGGTCACCCTGGGCCTCGTGCCCGACCTGACCGGTACGAGCACGCTGACCGAGCTGGTGGGCTACTCGCGGGCGATGGAGATCTGCCTGACCGGCCGCCCGGTGCCGGCGGCCGAGGCGCTCGCGCTCGGCCTGGCCAACGCCGTCGTCCCCGCCGCCGGACTCGACGAGGCGGTGGGCGCGCTCGTCACCGCGATCACCTCGGCCCCGGTGGGCGCCAGCCGGGAGACCGCGGCACTGGTCCGCTCCGCCGTCCGCAACGACCCGGAGACCCAGGACGCCGCCGAGCGCACCGCGCAGGTCCGGCGGCTCGGAGAACTCGTCACGGGTCGCTGAACCCACCGTTCCCCGTACGACCCGGTGCTCGTGGACTGCGCCCGCGCGGCCGGGGGCCACTGACCGGCCGGATGCGTGAGCCCCGCGTCGTGGGCATCGACGCCGGCTCGTCCCGGCTCCCGGCGTGCGAGCACGCCCTCCATCGCAGGACGCGTGCCTGCGCTCATTCCCGGTGGAAATCACCCGTGGTCGAGGTGATATTGGACTGTGACCGCCCCGGTTTCCTACCGTCCTGCGAAACCGAAAGGGCGTGCCATGACCGTGCTCAACGCTCCCGCGACACGACCCCAAGTGCGCCGTGTCGTCCTGTCCAGCTTCGTCGGGACCTCGATCGAGTGGTACGACTTCTTCCTGTTCGGCTCGGCGGCAGCGTTGGTCTTCCCGACCGTGTTCTTCCCCGAGTCGGCGCCGCAGACCGCCATCCTGCTGTCCTTCATGACCTACGGGGTCGCCTTCCTCGCCCGGCCGCTCGGTGGCATCGTCTTCGGGCGCATGGGCGATGTGGTCGGCCGCAAGAACGTCCTGGTGATCACCTTGCTCATCACCGGCGGCGGCACCTTCCTGATCGGCTGCATCCCGGGCTACGCGTCCATCGGGCTGTGGGCGCCCGCGCTGCTCGTCGTGATGCGCCTGGTGCAGGGCCTGGGCATCGGCGGCGAGTGGGGTGGCGCCGTGACCCTGTCGACCGAGCACGCCGAGGCCGGTGGGCGAGAGCGTTCCCGCGGTCTGCTGACCTCGGCCATCCAGCTGGGGGTGCCGATCGGCAACCTCTTCGCCGTCGGCGCGCTGGCGGTCATGAGCACCGCGCTGCCCGAGGAGCAGTTCATCGCGTGGGGCTGGCGGGTGCCGTTCCTCGCCAGCGCCCTGCTGATCTTCCTGGGACTGTGGATACGGGTCGCGGTGCACGAGTCACCCATCTTCGCCCAGCAGGAGCAGGCCACGGCCCCGTTCCGGGAGATGCTCCGCACGCACTGGCGCCAGGTCGCGCTCACGGTCGGTCTCCGGATCGCCTCCGACGTCTCCTACTACGTCTTCGCCGTGTTCGCGCTGTCCTACCTCGTCTCCGGGCTCGGGCTCTCGTCCTCGGTGGGGCTCTACGGCGTCATCGTCGGATCGATCGCCCAGCTGGTCACGATCCCGCTGTCAGCGACGCTCTCCGACCGGTTCGGACGTCGTCCGGTGTACGTCTGCGGCGCGGTGGCTGTCGGCATCTGGGCCTTCCTGGCCTGGCCGCTCATCGACACCGCCAGCACCGGCTGGGTGATCCTCGCGATCGCGGTCGGTATCGCCGCCCAGGGCATCATGTTCGGCCCGATGGCCGCGTTCGTGGCCGAGATGTTCAGCACTCGGGTGCGCAACTCCGGCGCGTCCTTCGGTTACCAGATCGCCGGCGTCTTCGGCGGCGCGATCGCGCCCTTCGTCGCGCAGGTGCTGCTCACGACGTTCGGCTCCACCTCCGCTGTCTCCGTCTACGTCGTCCTCACCGCCGTCCTCGCCGTGGCCAGCGCCCTCCTCGCGAAGGAGACGCACCGGTCGGCGATCGACGCCTGAAGTCCGGGAAGAGCTCCAGATGAACGCACACGCCGTCGGCGCCATCCGCGCCGCGCTGAAGTCCCGTGGCCATGCCGGGTACATCGCCTACACGCCGTCCTCGGTCTTCTACGTGACGGGCTTCCGCAGCTACTTCATCTCCGAGTGGTGGCGCATGCACGGCACGGTCCTCGCGTTCGTACCGGCCGACGAGTCCCAGCCGGTGATGCTGCTGGTGAGCGACTTCGAGGCCAGGACCGCGGCCGCCGCAGCGCCGGACGTGGCGTTGAGCACCTACCGGCTGTGGGTCGACCTGTCGACGGCGGAGCAGATGGCCGCCCAGCCCGACCTGGGCGTCCCGCTGCGCCCTGAGCAGTGGGACGACGGCGAGCTCGATCGGCGCGTGTCCGAGGTGCTCTCCGGGCTCGGCATGGCGGCCGGCCCGGTCGCGACCGAGCTGCAGCACATGAACGGTGCCACGTCGGCGCGGCTGCGTCGCTGCGCGCCGAACGCGACATGGGTCGACTTCACCGACGAGGTGTACGCCATCCGGCTCGTGAAGCAGGAGTGGGAGATCGACCGGCTCCGCCGGGGCGTGGAGCTGTCCGAGGCGGGCATGAGCTACGCCGCCGGGCACCTGGAGAAGGGCATGACCGCGCAGGACGTGCGCGCGCTCTACCAGATCGGCGTCGCCCAGGAGACCGTGGGCAACCCGCTCTACCACGGGTACTCCGACAACTGGGTGCTCCCGACCGTGGGTGGCACGACCTCGGCGGGCTACGGCGCGGTGTCCGCGGGCCTGCAGCCCGGCGACCTGGTGAAGTTCGACTGCGGCGTCACGATCGGCGGTTACCGGTCCGACGGCGGCCGGACCTTCGCCTTCGGCCATGCCACGGACGCCGCCCGACGTCTCTACGACGTCGTGGCGGGCGCGCAGGAGATCGCTCGCTCGGCGATCGCGCCCGGCGTCGTCATCGGCGACGTCTACCGCGCCGCGATGGACCACGTGCACGCCAACGGGTATCCCACCTTCAACCGCGGCCACATCGGACACTCGATCGGCATCGACTCCTTCCACGAGGAGCCCCCGTACCTCGGCCCCAGGTGCGAGCAGACGTTCGAGGCCGGCATGGTCTTCGCGGTGGAGGTGCCCACCTACACCCCTGACGTCGGCGCGATGATGGTCGAGGACCTGGTCGTGGTGCGCGACCGGGGCACGGAGGTGCTGCACAGCCTCAGCCACGATCTCATCGTGGTCTGATGGACGTCCGGGACCTCGAGGTCCTCGTCGCGCTCGCCGACGAACTCCACTTCGGCCGTGCCGCCCGGCGGCTGCGGATGACCCAGCCGCCCTTGACCAAGCGGGTGCAGAAGCTCGAGCGTTCGCTCGGCGTCCGCCTCTTCGAACGGGACCGGCACGGTGTGCGCCCGACCGAGCAGGGAGCCGAGCTGCTGGAGCTGGCGCGCCAGGCGTTGCGCGAGGTGCGGCGGGTCGAGCAGCACGCACGCGGGCTGCGCAGCGGCGAGAGCGGGACCATAACGGTGGCCGCCGTCGGCTCCGCCTTCTACGCAGCGCTACCCGCGCTGCTCGAACCGTGCCGGCGCCGGCATCCGCAGATCCGCTTCCGGGTCCGGGAACTCGAGAGCGCCGCGCTGGTCGATGCGCTCCGCGACGGGGACATCGACCTGGGCTTCGTCCGACCGCCCGTGGGTCCGGAACTCGACAGCTGGGAGGTGTGGTGCGAACCGCTCGTCGTCGCTACGGCCTCGACCAGCCCGCTGGCCAGGTCCGACCGGGTGGGCGTCGAGCACCTCGTGGGTCATCCCCTGGTGTTCTTCGAACGTGCGATCGGTCCCGGGTACTGGGACCGGGTCGCCGAGCTGTTCGCATCCCTGCAGATCCCGCTGGAACCGGCGGTCACCACCGACCACGTGACAACGATGCTCGGCATGGTCGCGCTCGGTGAGGGAATCAGCATCGTGCCGGCGTCCGCGCGGAACTTCCAGCACGCCAACGTCTGCTTCGTCGAGCTGGATCGCCCGGCGACTCTCCCCTTGTCCGTCGCCGTGCCCCGGTCGCCGGTACGGCCCACCGTGCGGACCTTTCTCGGCACCCTGCCTCGTCGGCCCCTGCGCTACCACCACGCAACCGGCACATCCGTTCCCTCGTCCGAGGACATCGCACCGTGACGAGCTCCGTGGGAGTCCACGACGTCGCCCGGCTGGGTCGCCGACCGTGGCCCAGCGGCGATCACCAGGGGTGTCGCTGACGAGATCGCGGCGGACTCCGTGCGCCGGGAACGCGTCGACGAGACGCCGCGGGTCGCCCATCACACGCCGTTCGGCCCCGTGGGACTCGTGCCGGTGGGCGATGGCCAGGAGTGCTCGTTCACGTACGTGACCGGGCATCCGTCGAACCGGGAGGCGAGGTCCAGCGACCGTCCAGGAACAACGCCGGACCACCGGCTGTTCGCCCCGACGTCCACGCCGTTGCACCTGATGCCTTCGGGAGAGGGGGTGGCATGGACGGAAGCGGTCCCATGTCCTCCATGGCGGCGATGCGGTCCTTCCGCCGTGACCCGTCGGTCACCTCGCGTCGGCTGCCCAAGGGCACCGTCCGGCGCATCCTCGGCATCGCCCGGCCCTACCGGCGCGACCTGACCTGGTTCCTGCTGCTCGTCATCGGCTCGTCGCTCATCGGCGTGCTCACCCCGCTGCTCGCCGGGCAGATCGTCAACCGGATCGCCGGCCTGGAGGGGACGGCGGGCGACATCGTCCGCATCGCGCTGTTCATCGCGGGCCTGGCGGTGGTCGACGCCGGGATCTCGCTGGCCACTCGCTGGTTCTCCGCCCGGATCGGCGAGGGGGTCATCTACGACCTGCGCAGCCGGGTGTTCGAGCACGTGCAGCGGATGCCGGTCGCCTTCTTCACCCGCACCCAGACCGGCGCGCTCGTCAGCCGGCTGAACAACGACGTCATCGGCGCCCAGCAGGCGTTCACCTCGACGCTGTCCGGGGTGCTGTCCAACGCCATCGGCCTGGTGCTCACCGCCGGGGTGATGTTCACGCTGTCCTGGCAGATCACCGCGCTGTCGCTGGTGCTCGTGCCGGTGTTCGTGCTGCCCGCCCGGCGGATCGGCCGGCGGCTGCAGGAGATCACCCGGGAGTCCTACGGACTCAACGCGTCGATGAACGCCACGATGACCGAGCGGTTCAACGTGGCCGGCGCACTGCTGGTCAAGCTGTTCGGCCGGCCCGAGGCCGAGGCCGACGGCTTCCGCGGCCGCGCGTCCCGGGTGCGCGACATCGGCGTCCTGTCGGCCATGTACGGGCGCACCTTCTTCACGGCGCTGACCCTCGTCGCTGCGCTGGCCACCGCGCTGGTCTACGGCCTCGGTGGCTGGCTGGCCTTCACCGGCTCGCTGAGCCCGGGGGACGTCGTGGCGCTGGCCCTGCTGCTCTCCCGCCTGTACGGCCCGCTGACCGCGCTGGCCAACGTCCGGGTCGACGTGATGAGCGCGATGGTCAGCTTCGACCGCGTCTTCGAGGTGCTCGACCTGCGTCCGATGATCCAGGAGGCCCCCGACGCCGTCCCGGTGCCCGCGACCGATCGGTCGATCGCCTTTGAGCACGTGTCCTTCAGCTACCCGTCGGCCGTGGACGTCTCGTTGCCGTCACTGGAGGACGTGTCGCTGCCCGAGCACGGCGGGCCGACGGCGGTGCTGCACGACGTCTCCTTCCGTGTCGAGCCCGGCCAGCTCGTCGCGCTGGTCGGCCACTCCGGCGCGGGCAAGTCGACGATCGCCAACCTGGTACCGCGGCTGTACGACGCCACCAGCGGCACCGTGCGGGTCGGCGGGGTCGACGTCCGGCACGCCACCCTGGCCTCGCTGCGCGACACGATCGGCGTCGTCACCCAGGACGCGCACCTGTTCCACGACACCATCCGCGCCAACCTGCTCTACGCCCGGCCGCAGGCGACCGACGACGAGCTGTGGGCGGCGCTCGGCGGCGCCCGCATCGCGGGGCTGGTCCGGTCGCTGCCCGACGGCCTCGACACCGTGGTAGGCGACCGCGGCTACCGGATGTCGGGCGGGGAGAAGCAGCGGCTGGCGATCGCCCGCGTGCTGCTCAAGGCGCCGGGCATCGTGATCCTCGACGAGGCCACCGCGCACCTGGACAGCGAGTCGGAGGTGGCGGTGCAGCACGCGCTGGACACCGCGCTGACCGGCCGGACTTCGTTGGTCATCGCGCACCGGCTGTCCACCATCCGCAGCGCCGACCAGATCCTCGTGGTCGAGGGCGGTCGCATCGCGGAGTCGGGCACGCACGAGGAGTTGCTGGCGCTCGGCGGCCGGTACGCCGACCTCCACCGGACCCAGTTCGCCGTCGGCGAGGGGCGAACGGTCGGCGCGGCGTGACCACTACCGTCACTCCTGTCCCAGCAACGCAGGAGGAGTCAGCGTGACGTCCGCGCACCCGAACGACGCCCAGATCCGTGCGCTCTACGCCCAGTTCCTCGACGGCTGGAACCGGCGCAGCGGCGCCGCGGTCGCGGCCGCCTTCGCCGACGACGGGGACATCATCGGGTACGACGGCACGCACCACCACGGCCGTCTGGCCATCGCCGCCGACTTCCGGCAGATCTTCGCCACCCACCCCACGGCCGCCTACATCGCGGTGATCCGCTCCGTGCGACCCGTGGCGCCGGGCGTCGCGGTGCTCCTGGCCAACGCCGGGATGATCCCACCCGGGGACAACGACATCGACCCGCGCTACCACACGGTGCACACGGTGATCGCGACCGACGAGGGCGTCGGCCGCTGGCGGATCGCCCTGCTCCAGGCCACCCCGGCGGCCTGGCAGCAGAACCCGGGGGGCCGTGAGGCGCTGACCCAGGAGCTCCGCGGCCTGCTGGCACCGCAGTGACCTGCGGGTCTGCCCTTCCGGTGCAGCAACTGTAGTTCAACGCTCCGCGGATGGCCCCTCTGCAGGGGTCCGCCGCGAGCGTGCGAGCGGCGGAGGCAGGAGGGCCCTTCCTCAGTGCAGGACCTTGAGCCCCACGACGCAGCCGACGATCCCGGCGAGCAGCAGCAGCCGGACCGCGGACACCGGCTCCTCCCCGCTCACCATCGCGATCACGACGGTCAGCACCGCGCCGATGCCGACCCACACCGCGTACGCGGTCCCGACGGGCAGCTCGCGCATCGCGTAGGCCAACCCGACCATGCTCAGGACCAGGGCGAGGATGAACACCACCGACGGGAGGAGGCGGCTGAACCCCTCGGAGCGGCCCAGCGCGGTGGCCCAGACGGCCTCCAGCACACCGGACAGGACGAGCACGAGCCAGGACACGACGGCCTCCACGGGCGCCGTCTTGTCGCTGTCCGGGTACGGCACCGCTCGTCCGGGGGCCCGGAGGAGGCCCGCACTCATGATCCCCGGAACGGCGCCGGGCGTCAGCCCGTGGCGGGCCAGGCGGCGACCGCGGCGTCGTAGCGGTCGAGCAGGACTGCGGCGATGCGGTCGTCCGGCAGCAGGGGCGCGGTGACCGCGTCCGCGCCCGCCCCGCTGAGCTTGTCGTGGAAGTGGCCGGGCGCCAGCAGGTAGGCGGCGAGCACCACCCGCCGGGCGCCGGCGGCCCGTGCGGCGGCGACCGCCTCGGGCACCGGGGGCTGCGCGGCCGAGCCGTAGCCGGTCGTCACCGGCCCGGTCCAGCGCTCCTGGAGGGCGGCCGCGGTGGCGTCGACGTCGGCCACCGAGCGCGGGTCGCTGGAGCCCGCGGCGGCGAGCGCTACGGCGGTGGCCGGGTCGTCGGGGTCGGCGCCGGTGGCGCGCAACCGGTCGTGCAGGACGGCGACCAGCCGCGGGTCCGGCCCCAGGGGGCGGGCGGCGCGCGCGGCGGCGTGCTCCCGCACGGCCCGGGCGATGTCGACGTGCACGTGGTAGCCGCCGGAGAGCAGCAGGGGGACGACGACCGACGGCCGGCCGTCCCCGGCCAGGCCCGCCACGACGTCGGCCACCGTGGGCGGCTGCACGTCGACGAACGCGGCCGTGGTGACCAGGCCGGGGCGCAGCGTCCGCGCGGCGAGGGCCAGCTCGGCGATCAGCCGCCGTCCGGTGGGGTTGCGGGTGCCGTGCGCGCAGGCGACCAGCACGGGGACGTCGGTCACGGTGTCCATGGATTCGCCTCCGCGGCCGCTCCGTCGCTCGCCCGCTGGCGCTCGCTGCCGTGCTCACGCCCACGTCGGCTCACGGCGTCCTCAGCCGACCACCGTCGACCGCGACGGTGGTGCCGGTGACGTAGGAGGCGGCGGGGGAGAGCAGGAAGGCGGCCACCCGGCCGAACTCGGCGGGCTCGCCGACCCGGCCGAGGGGGATGTCGGCCTCGGCGCGGGCGCGGGCCCGCGCCGGGTCGCCGGAGGCGTCCTCGCGCTCGGCGACCAGTTCGGTGGCGAAGGTGCCCGGCAGCAGCCCGACCACCCGGATCCCGCGGGGGGCCAGCTCGTCGGCCAGCTGCTTGGCGGTCATCGCCAGGCCCGGCCGCAGGCCGTTCGAGACCGCCAGGCCGGGCAGCGGGGAGCGGGCGGAGGTGGAGAGCACGAAGCCGACCACGGCCCCCGCGGCGAGGTGCGGGATCAGCGTCTTCACCAGCCGGAGCGGGCCCAGCAGCACGCTCTCCACGCCGTCCCGCCAGGCGTCCTCGGGGGTGTCGAGCACGGTGCCGGGCTCGGGGCCGCCGACGCTGATCAGCGCGCCGTCGACCCGGCCGAGCCGGTCCCGGGCGGCCGCGACCAGCCGCTCGGCCGTGTCGGCGCCGGTGAGGTCGGCGGCCAGGCCGTGCGCCGTCGGCGGCCCGCCCAGCGCGGCGACCGCGGCGTCCACGGCGTCGGCGGAGCGCGCGTTCACCAGCACGCGTGCCCCGTCGACGACGAGGGCCTGGGCCGCCGCGAACCCCAGTCCCCGGCTCGCGCCGGTGACCAGGTATCCGCGGCCGCCCAGGCCCAGGTCCATGCGGGGGAGGTCAGCCGCGCAGCGAGCGCAGCACGTACTGCATGATCCCGCCGTTGCGGTAGTAGTTCGCCTCACCGGGGGTGTCGATCCGCACCGTGGCGTCGAAGTCGACGGTCGAGCCGTCGGCCTTCTTCGCCGAGACCGCCACCGTGCGCGGGGTCGAGCCGGAGTCGAGCTCGGTGATCCCGGTGATGGCGAACTCCTCGTCGCCGGTCAGGCCGAGGGACTCCCGGTCCTGGCCCGCCGGGAACTGCAGCGGGAGGACGCCCATGCCGATGAGGTTCGAGCGGTGGATCCGCTCGTAGCTCTCGGCGATGACCGCCTTGACGCCCAGCAGCGCCGTCCCCTTGGCCGCCCAGTCGCGCGACGACCCGGAGCCGTACTCCTTGCCGGCCAGCACGACCAGCGGGATGCCCTGCTCCTGGTAGGCGACCGAGGCGTCGTAGATCGACGTCGTCTCGCCGGTCAGGTGGTTCTTCGTGACCCCACCCTCGGTGCCGGGCACCAGCAGGTTGCGCAGCCGGATGTTGGCGAAGGTGCCGCGGATCATCACCTCGTGGTTCCCGCGCCGGGAGCCGTAGGAGTTGAAGTCGCGCCGCTCCACGCCGTGCTCGCGCAGGTACTTCCCGGCTGGGCTGTCGGCCTTGATCGACCCGGCGGGGGAGATGTGGTCGGTGGTCACCGAGTCGCCCAGGACGGCGAGGGTGCGGGCACCGGTGATGTCCTGCACGGCAGTGGGCTCGGCCGGCATGCCCTCGAAGTACGGGGGCTTGCGGACGTAGGTGCTCTCGGGGTCCCACGCGAAGGTGTCCCCGGTCGGCGTGGGCAGGTTCTGCCACTGCTCGGTGCCGGCGAACACGTCCTCGTAGCTGCGGCCGAACTGCTCCGCCGAGACGGCGTGGTCGATGACCCGCTGGACCTCCTGCGGCGAGGGCCAGATGTCGCGCAGGAAGACGTCGTTGCCGTCCTGGTCCTGACCCAGCGGGTCGTTGTTCAGGTCGACGTCCATGGAGCCGGCCAGGGCGTAGGCGATGACCAGCGGCGGGGAGGCCAGGTAGTTCATCTTGACGTCGGGGTTGATCCGGCCCTCGAAGTTGCGGTTGCCCGAGAGCACCGAGACGACGGCGAGGTCGGCCTCGTTGACCGCGTTCGACACCGGCTCCGGGAGCGGGCCGGAGTTGCCGATGCAGGTCGTGCAGCCGTAGCCGACCAGGTAGAAGCCCAGCTTCTCCAGGTACGGGGTGAGCTCGGCCTTCTCGTAGTAGTCCATGACGACCTTGGACCCGGGGGCCAGCGTCGTCTTGACCCACGGCTTGGAGGTCAGGCCGCGCTCGACGGCGTTCTTGGCCAACAGCGCCGCGCCGATCATCACCTGCGGGTTCGAGGTGTTGGTGCAGGAGGTGATCGCGGCGATCACGACGTGGCCGTGGTCGACGTGGGTCTCCGTGCCGTCCTCCATGACGACCCTGGTCGGCTTGGAGGGGCGGTCGGGCACCCGGTCCGGGACGACGGAGTGCGGCTTGCCCGCCTCACCGTTGCCGTGCGCGAACGGGCTGACCGGGTCCGACGCGGGGAAGGACTCGGCGGACGCCTCGTCGGCCTCGGACTCCACGCCGTAGGGCTGCTCCTGCTGCGGGACGCCGGGCTTGCGGTCGTCGCCACCGGTCTCGTCGTCCTTGACGTAGTCGACGAGCGCGGCCCGGAAGGAGGCCTTGGCGTCGGTGATCGCGACCCGGTCCTGCGGGCGCTTCGGGCCGGCGATGCTCGGGACGACGGTGGCGAGGTCGAGCTCGAGGTACTCGGAGAACGCCGGCTCGCGCGACGGGTCGTGCCAGAGGCCCTGCTCCTTGGCGTAGGCCTCGACCAGCGCCACCTGCTCGGCCGAGCGGCCGGTCAGCTGCAGGTAGGTGATGGTCTCCTCGTCGATCGGGAACATCGCCGCGGTCGAGCCGAACTCGGGGCTCATGTTGCCGATCGTGGCCCGGTTGGCCAGCGGGACGGCGGAGACGCCGGCGCCGTAGAACTCGACGAACTTCCCGACCACGCCGTGCTGGCGCAGCATCTCGGTGATCGTGAGGACCAGGTCGGTGGCGGTGGCGCCGTCGGGCAGCTCACCGGTCAGCTTGAAGCCGACGACGCGCGGGATGAGCATCGACACGGGCTGGCCGAGCATCGCGGCCTCGGCCTCGATGCCGCCGACGCCCCAGCCGAGCACGCCCAGGCCGTTGACCATCGTGGTGTGGCTGTCGGTGCCCACGCAGGTGTCGGGGTAGGCGACGACGCGGTCGCCCTCCTGGCGCGGGAAGACCACGCGGGCCAGGTGCTCGATGTTGACCTGGTGCACGATGCCGGTGCCCGGCGGGACCACCTTGAAGTCGGTGAAGGCGCCCTGACCCCAGCGGAGGAACTGGTAGCGCTCGCCGTTGCGCTCGTACTCGATCTCGACGTTGCGCTCGAAGGACTCCGGCGTGCCGAAGACGTCGGCGATGACCGAGTGGTCGATGACCAGCTCGGCCGGCGCCAGCGGGTTGATCTTCTGCGGGTCGCCGCCGATCTCCGCCATGGCCTCGCGCATGGTGGCCAGGTCGACGATGCAGGGGACACCGGTGAAGTCCTGCATGACCACGCGGGCCGGGGTGAACTGGATCTCCTGGTCGGGCTCGGCGTTCGGGTCCCAGTGCGCCAGCGCGCGGATGTGGTCGGCGGTGATGTCCGCGCCGTCCTCGGTGCGCAGCAGGTTCTCGAGGAGCACCTTGAGGCTGAAGGGCAGCTTCTCGGAGCCCTCCACCGCGTCGAGCCGGTAGATGTCGTAGTCGGTGCCGTCGACGCTCAGCGTCGCCCGCGCTCCGAAGCTGTCCTTGCTGGCTGCCACTTCTCTGCGCCTACCCCTCAGCTCGTCCGTCGCGCTCCCTGCCACCCTGCATCATCCCAGGAGCCCGCCACCCCGCGGAGGTGAGGCGACCCTTCCCTGACTTCACGGGGCTCCGGCGCGTCCCCTCGACGATCAGGTGAGCTGATCGTCCCGGCTCCTGGCTCGGCAGCGGTGGTGAGCCAGGAGCCGCAACGCTGATCCCAGCTGATCATCGGGGGGACGGGCTCCTACGGTGGAGGCGTGACCGTCCCCGGCTGGCTGACCGGCGCCCGGCGGATGACCGTGCTCACCGGCGCGGGCATCTCCACCGACAGCGGCATCCCCGACTACCGGGGACCCAACGGCGTGTGGACCCGGGACCCCGACGCCGAGAAGCTCGTGACGCTGTCCTACTACGTCGCCGACCCCGACATCCGCCGCCGGGCCTGGCTGATGCGCCGCGACACCGCGCCCGACGCGCGCCCCAACGCCGGGCACCACGCCCTGGTGGACCTCGAGCGGCAGGGCCGGCTGCGGGCGCTGCTGACCCAGAACGTCGACGGCCTGCACCAGGCGGCCGGCTCCTCGCCGGAGCTGGTCGTCGAGCTGCACGGCACGGTGCACGCCGTCGAGTGCCTGGCCTGCGGCGACCGGACGACGATGGCCGAGGCGCTGGCCCGTGTCGACGCCGGCGAGCCCGACCCGGCCTGCCGCGTCTGCGGCGGCATCCTCAAGTCGGCCACGGTGAGCTTCGGCCAGGCGCTGGACCCGGCGGTCGTCGAGGCCGCGGCCGAGGCGGCGACCGACTGCGACGTCTTCCTCGCCGTCGGCACCTCCCTGACGGTGCACCCGGCGGCCGGTCTGACCGACCTCGCCGCGCAGTCCGGCGCGCGGGTCGTCGTCGTCAACGCCGAGCCGACCCCCTACGACGCCTTCGCCGACCTGGTGGTGCGCGAGCCGATCGGGACGTCGCTGCCCCGGTTGCTGGCACCGTGACGCGGGAGCAGCTGTACGCCCGGTACCGCGCGCTGGTGGACGACGAGCTGCCGCGCCGGGCCCGCGCCGACCGGTGGGTGGTGACCACCGACCACTGCTTCGGGCGGATCCTGCTCGACCACGCCGTGGGCGGTCGCTGGTACGACGTCCTGGACCGGCGCCGCTCCCCGGCCTCCGCGCAGCTGGACGACGACCAGCTGGCCGCCGCGGTCGCGCTGGCCGAGCGGGTGCTGGCCGAGGGCGACCCGCTGCTGCGCGAGCTCGACGCGCAGAGCCTGGCCTGGCGCGGCAGACCACCGAAGCGGACGTCTCCCGGGCGGCCGGACAGGTGACGCTGCTGGCGCTGCACCTGACGCTGACCGCGGCCTACGCCGGCTTCCAGTGGACGGTGCGGGCGCTGGTCTACCCGCAGTTCGCGCTGGTCCCGCCGGCGGTCTTCCCGGCCTACGAGCGCCGCCACCAGCAGTTGGTCAGCCGGGTGGTGGGCCCGCTGTTCGCCGGGCAGGGCGTCACGACGCCGTGGCTGCTCGCCGCCCGACCCGAGGGGACGCCGCTGGGACCCGTGCTGGCCGGCGCCGCCTGCCTGGCCGTCGTCCTGGGGGTGACCGCGCTGGGCGCCGTCCCCCTGCACCGCCGGCTGGGGGAGGCGTGGGACGACGCCGTGCACCGCCGGCTGCTCCGGGTCGACACCGTCCGCGCGGTCGCGGCGACGGCCGGGACCGCCGCCGCACTGGCCACGCTGCTCGGCTGATCCGGGGGACACCGGACCGGGAACGGCCGCTAGCGTGATCCGCACCACGTCGAGCGGTCGACCGGCTGGTCGGCCCGAGGACCCGGGAGCCCAGCATGCGCGTGCCCTTGACCACCCGAGACTTCCTCGACCGCGCGGAGCTGGTGTACGGCGATCGCGTCGGCATCGTCGACGAGCCGAACCAGCCCGCCCCGTCGATGGGCGAGGTCACCTACCGCGAAGTGGCCCGGCGCGGTCGTGCGCTGCAGGCCGGGCTCGACGCCCTCGGGGTGGGGGAGGGCGAGCGGATCGCCGTCGTCAGCCACAACGCCGGCCGGCTGCTGGAGTGCCTGCTCGCGCTGCCGTCGTCCGGGCGGGTCGTCGTCCCGGTGAACTTCCGGCTGCAGCCGGACGAGGTCAGCTACATCGTCGGGCACAGCGGCGCGCGGGTGCTCTTCGTCGATCCGGAGCTCGAGGCCTCGCTCAAGCGCGTCGAGGCCGAGCACCGCTTCACCACCGGCGAGGAGTACGAGCAGCTGCTGCGCTTCGACACCGAGCCGGTGCCGTGGTCCGAGCCCGACGAGGACGCCACCGCCACGATCAACTACACCAGCGGGACGACGGCCCGGCCCAAGGGCGTGCAGATGACCCACCGCAACGAGTGGGTCAACGCGGTCACCTTCGCGATGCACATGCAGCTCAGCGACCGCGACGTCTACATGCACACGCTGCCGATGTTCCACTGCAACGGCTGGGGCCTGCCCTACAGCTCGGCCGGGGTCGGAGCCCGCCAGGTGGTGCTGCGCAAGGTCGACGGCCCGGAGATCCTGCGGCGGGTCGAGCGGCACGGCGTGACCGTCATGGCCGGGGCGCCGGCGGTGTGGAACGCCGTCCTCGACGCCGCGGCCGAGTGGGACGGCGAGGTCCCCGGTCGCGACCGGGTGCGGATCATCGTGGCCGGCGCCCCGCCGCCCTCGAAGACGATCGCCCGGGTCGAGGCGGAGCTGGGTTGGGAGTTCAACCAGATCTACGGCCTCACCGAGACCGCGCCGCTGATCACGATCAACCGGCCGCGCGCCGAGTACGACGACCTGGACCCCGAGGAGCGGGCCAGGCGGCTCTCCCGCGCCGGCGTGCCGGCGCTGGGCACCCGGCTGCAGGTCAGCGAGTCCGGCGAGGTCCTCGCCCGGGGCAACACGGTGCTCGCCGGCTACTGGCAGAACCCCGACGCCTCGGCCGAGGCGCTCGAGGGGGGCTGGTTCCACACCGGGGACGGCGGCAGCATCGACGAGGGCGGCTACCTCACCATCTCCGACCGCAAGAAGGACGTGATCATCACCGGCGGCGAGAACGTCTCGTCGATCGAGGTGGAGGACGCGGTCTTCAGCCACCCGGCGGTCGCCGAGGTCGCGGTCATCGGCGTGCCGGACGAGAAGTGGGGCGAGATGGTGACCGCCCTGGTGGTGGTCGCCGAGGGCCAGCAGGTCACCGCCGAGGAGATCGTCGCCCACTGCCGGAGCCGGATCGCCGGGTACAAGATCCCCAAGCGGGTGGAGTTCCGCGACGAGCTGGCGCGCACGGCCACCGGGAAGATCCAGAAGTTCAAGCTGCGCGAGGGCTTCTGGTCGGGCTCCGACCGCCAGGTGAACTAGCCCCTGGCAGGCCCCGCCCGACACCCCAGTTCCGGCAGCGGCCTCCCCCCATGTGGGGAGTGCCCGCTCAACCGCCTCCCTGATCTTGTCGTTCCGGCACCGGAGCGCGCCTCCGGGCGCCGGTCGACGAGGTCGTGGGAGAGGTCGGGGACGTGGGCAGGACGGACGAGCGGGAGAGCCATCCCAGGCGCTCCAGGTGGCTGGTGCGCGGAGCCGGGACGGCGCTCACCGCGCTGGTCCTGGCCGGGCTGGTGCCGGGGACGGCCGTGGCTGCTCCCGGGGACGACGGGGTCGCTGCCGCGCAGGTCGAGCGCGACGCCGCGGCCGCCCGCGTCGGCGAGATCGGCGCGCAGCTCGCGGCCGCCCAGGAGCGGGTGGACTCGGCCCGCCGGGGCGCCCAGATCGCGCTCCAGGAGTACGAGGTCCGGCAGGCCGCCCTGCAGGAGGCGCAGGTCGCGGCCGAGGCCGCCGCCGCAGCCGCCGAGCGGGCCGCCGCCGAGCTGGAGCGCGGCCGCGACCAGGTGGTCGCCTTCGCACGGTCGAGCTACATGCAGGGCAGCACGAACCCCGGTGCGGCCGCGCTCGTCAGCGCCGACGGCCCGGCCCAGCTGGTGGAGCGGGCCGCCCTGCTCGAGGCCGCGGGCGACCACCGGGCGGACGTCGTCGCCGAGCTGACCGTCCTCGAGCAGCAGGCCGCCGCCGCCGACGACGCCGCGCAGGTCGCGGTGCAGGCGGCCGACGAGGCCGAGGCCGCGGCGGCCGGAGCCCTGGACAGCGCCCAGGAGCAGGAGGTCTCGGCGCGCGCCCAGGCCGCCGCGCTCGCCGACCGGCGGCAGGTGCTGGAGGCCGAGCTCGCCGAGGCGCAGGAGGTCCTCTACGGCGCCCAGGGTGCGGCTGCCGCGGCCGCTGCCGCCGAGGCCGCCGCTGCCGCGGCGCAGGCCCGCCCGCCGGCGCCGACTCCGCCGTCGGCCCCGTCGACGGCCGGGTCCTCGTCGCGGAGCACGTCGTCCGCCGGCCCCTCGTCCGGGTCCTCGTCCGGGTCGTCCTCGTGGTCCTCCGGCGGCGGGTCGCCGACCGGTACCGACACCACGGCCGGCGCGCCCACGGGGTCGGTGGTGGACCGGGCGATCGCGGCGGCGAAGAGCCAGCGCGGGCTGCCCTACAGCTGGGGCGGCGGCAACGCGAACGGCCCGACGTGGGGCATCCCGCCGGACACCGACGTCTTCGGGTTCGACTGCTCAGGGCTGACCGAGTACGCCTACGCGCGGGCCGGCATCCGGATCGGCGGCACCAGCCGCGAGCAGTACTGGCGCTTCCGCGACCGGACGGTGGCCGCCGACGACCTGCAGCCCGGCGACCTGGTGTTCTGGGGCGAGACCGCGGACTACACGTCGATCTACCACGTGGCGCTCTACATCGGCGGCGGCCAGGTCGTCCAGGCGCCGCAGAGCGGGGACGTCGTGCGGGTCTCGGCCATGTGGTTCGGCAGCGACTACTACGGCGCGGTGCGGCCGACGGCCTAGGAGGAAGGGCGTCGGGCAGCCACGGGGGGAGCTGCCCGACGCACCGCCGAGGCTAGCAGTCAGCGCAGGCTGCGGGCAGGGGTGTGCACGCGCCGCGTGCAGGGCCCGCGTCGGTCACCCCGGGTGTCCGGTCGGCTCGTCCGCGTGCGCGCCCGGCTGCGGTCCAGGAACGTGTAGGACACTGGCGGGGACGGGCACGCCGCCCGTCGCCGACCCCGGAACGTCCCACTGGATGCGGGGCCGTGGACCGGCACGACCAGGGAGTTCCGTGAGCAGCGCCGCCAGCACCCCGCTCGAGCCGTCGACCGGGCAGCCGATCCCGCCGTCGGTCGACGCCGCCCGTCTGGAGCGGGTGCTGTTCGAGATCAAGCGGGTGATCGTCGGCCAGGACCGGCTGGTCGAGCGGATGCTCGTCTCGCTGCTGGCCCGGGGGCACGTGCTGCTCGAGGGCGTCCCCGGCGTGGCCAAGACCCTCGCCGTGGAGACGCTGGCCACGGTCGTCGGCGGTCGTTTCGCCCGCCTGCAGTTCACGCCCGACCTGGTCCCGGCCGACATCATCGGCACCCGCATCTACAAGGCCGGGCAGGACGCCTTCGACACCGAGCTTGGCCCGGTGTTCGCCAACTTCGTCCTCACCGACGAGATCAACCGCGCGCCGGCGAAGGTGCAGTCGGCGCTGCTGGAGGTCATGGCCGAGCGCCAGGTGTCGATCGGCGGGGTCACCCACCCGCTGCCCGACCCGTTCCTCGTGCTGGCCACCCAGAACCCGATCGAGTCCGAGGGCGTGTACCCGCTGCCCGAGGCCCAGCGCGACCGCTTCCTCATGAAGGTGCTCGTCGACTACCCGAGCCCGGAGGAGGAGCGCGAGATCATCTACCGGATGGGGTCGACCCCGCCGGTGGCCGAGACCGTGCTCGGCCCCGACGACCTGGTCCGCATGCAGCGCACCGCCTCGCAGGTGTTCGTGCACCACGCCCTGGTCGACTACGTCGTCCGGCTCGTGGTCGCCACCCGCGCGCCGCGCGAGCACGGCATGGAGGACGTCGCCTCCTGGGTCTCCTACGGCGCCAGCCCGCGTGCCTCCCTCGGGCTGATCGCCGCGAGCCGCGCGCTGGCGCTGATCCGCGGCCGCGACTACGTGCTGCCGCAGGACGTCCTCGACGTCACCGCCGACGTGCTGCGCCACCGGCTCGTGCTGTCCTACGACGCGCTGGCCGACGGTGTGCCCGCCGACCACGTGGTCAAGCGGATCCTGCAGACCGTGCCGCTGCCGCAGGTGGCTCCGCGGCAGCACTCCGGCGGCTTCGGCCCGGGCAGCCCCGGCGGCCCCTCGGTGCCGGCCGCGCCGCCGTCCGCGCCGCCGTTCGGGGCGCCCCAGTTCGGCCCGCCCGGACCGCCGTACGGCCAGCCCGGTCAGCCCTACAACGGCGCCGGGCAGCCCGGTCCGCTGCCACCGTCGGGGCCCTTCGGTGGCCCGGGCCAGCCGGTCCAGGGGCAGCCCGCCCCTGCCCCGCACGGCCGCCCGGACGCGTCGGCCAACGGCGCCGAGCGCGGGTCCTCGCCGGCGTGATCCTGCGTCGCCGGTCCGGCGGCGCCACGACTCCGGAACAGGCTCCGGAGCAGGCCGGCTCTCCGCCCACCCCGGGTTCCGGCATCGACCCGGGGGCGGGGAACCACGCCCACACGCCCGGGTCCGGCGGCGCGCCGCCGCAGTTCGCCGAGGGCCCGGCCGACGTCCTGCTGCAGCGACTGGAGCTGACCGTCCGGCGCCGGCTCGACGGGCTGCTGCAGGGCGACCACCTGGGTCTGGTGCCGGGTTCGGGCACCGAGGCCGGCGACTCGCGCACCTACCACCCGGGGGACGACGTCCGGCGGATGGACTGGCCGGTGACCGCGCGCACCCAGGTGCCGCACGTGCGCGAGACGGTCGCCGACCGCGAGCTGGAGACCTGGGCGGTGGTCGACCTCTCGGCCAGCCTGGACTTCGGCACCGCCAACTGCACCAAGCGCGACCTGGCGATCGCCGGGCTGGCCGCGGTCAGCCACCTCACCGTCCGCGGCGGCAACCGCCTCGGCGCCGTCGTCACCACCGGCGAACGCGTCGACCGCTACCCGGCCACCGCGGGCCGGCTGGCCGCCGACCGGCTGCTGCGCGCGGTGGTCGCGACGCCGCGGGCGGCCGGCGGGCGCCGGGGCGACCTCGCCGCCGCGCTGGAGTCGCTGCGCCGCCCGCCGCGCCGCCGCGGCCTGGTCGTCGTCGTCTCGGACTTCCTGGGCTCCGACGCGCAGGGCGTCCCGGACTGGGAGCGCCCGCTGCGCGGCCTCGGGGCCCGCCACGAGCTGCTGGCCATCGAGGTGGTCGACCCGCGGGAGCTCGAGCTGCCCGACGTCGGCCTGCTCACCGTCGTCGAGCCGGAGAGCGGGCAGACCCTCGAGGTGCCCACCGGGGACGCCGGGTTCCGGGCCCGCTTCGCCGAGGGCGCGGCGGCCCAGCGGCGGGCGATCGCCGCGGCCCTGCGCCGCGCCGGCGCCGGGCACCTGCAGCTGCGCACGGATCGCGACTGGCTGATGGACGTCGTCAGGTACGTCGCGGACCGGCGACGTGCGGGCTCCGGAGGTGCGTCCCGATGACGTTCCAGACCCCGATGAGCCGTCGCGACCGCCGGCGTGCCGGCAGCGGAGGAGCCTCCCGATGAGCTTCCAGGCACCGTGGTGGCTGCTGGGCCTGCTGGCCGTCGTCGCGCTGGTGGCGCTGTACGTGGTGCTGCAGCTGCGCCGCAAGGCCTACGCCGCCCGGTTCACCAACGTCGCGCTGCTGGGCACGCTGGTGCCCAAGCGGCCCGGCTGGCGGCGGCACCTGGCCTTCGGGCTGGTTGCGCTCGGGCTGGCCGGCCTCATCGTGTCCCTGGCGGTGCCCAGCACCGAGGTGCGGGTGCCCCGGGAGCGCGCCACGGTGGTCATGGCCGTCGACGTCTCGCTGTCGATGCAGGCGACCGACATCGAGCCCAGCCGCTTCGAGGCGATGCAGGTGGCGGCCAAGCAGTTCGTCGACGTGCTGCCCGAGCGGATCAACCTCGGGCTGGTGTCCTTCGCCGGCACGGCGACCACGGTGGTGACCCCGACGACCGACCGCGGCCAGGTGCGCACCGCGATCGACAACCTGGAGCTGGCCGAGTCGACCGCGATCGGCGAGGCGGTGTTCACCTCGCTGACCGCGATCGAGAACTTCCAGTCGTCGCTGGACGCCGACGGCGAGGAGGTGCCGCCGGCGCGGATCGTGCTGCTCTCGGACGGCTACAACACCGTGGGCCGCCCCGACACCCAGGCCGTCGACGCGGCGCTGGACGCCGGCATCCCGGTCTCCACCATCGCGTTCGGCACCGACTACGGCACCCTGGACCTCGACGGCGAGCGGGTGCCGGTGCCGGTGGACCGCGCGACGCTCGAGGACATCGCCGACCAGACCGGCGGCAGCTACAGCGAGGCGGCCAGCGCCGCGGAGCTCGAGCAGGTCTACCAGGACCTCGGCAGCCAGATCGGCTACACGACCGAGCCGCGCGACGTCAGCTACTGGTTCGTCCGCGGCGGGGTGCTGTTCGCGCTGCTCGGCGTCGTCCTCAGCCTGCTCTGGACCAACCGCCTGCTGTAAGGGACGCTGCCCCGCGACGAGCACGGCACGCTCCGTGGATGCTCGGGCGCTGCTTCCCGTGGGAAGCAGCGCCCGAGCGTCGGGAGGGGAGAGCTGGGCGGCGGCCAGGCCGCCGCCGTTGCTCAGCGGCTGGGGTCGAGGACGAGCTTGCCGGTGGTGCGGCGGGCCAGCAGGTCCTGGTGCGCCTCGCGGACGGCGGACAGCGGATAGCGCCCGCCGACGACCGGGCGCAGCGCGCCGTCGGCTACCAGCGGGAGCAGCTCGGTCATCGCGTCGTCGAGCATCGACGGCCGCACCATGCAGTGCGCCAGCCAGAAGCCGACGACCGCGCGGCTCTTCTGCAGCAGCATCCCCGGCGGGACGGCGGCGGTCTCCTGGCGGGCGGCCATCCCGTAGGTGACCACCCGGCCGAACGGGGCCAGCGCGGCCAGCGAGCCGGCGAAGACGTTGCCGCCGGTCATCTCCAGGACGACGTCGACCGCCCGGCCGCCGTTGGCCTCGCGCAGGGCGGCGGTGAAGGCCTTGGGGTCGTCGTCGGCCAGGGCGGGGTCGACCGACGCGTCGGCGCCCAGCTCCTCGGTCAACGCCCGCTTCTCCGGGCTCGACGCGGTGGCGATCACCCGGCCGGCACCCCAGCGGCGGGCCAGCTGCACGGCCAGCGACCCGACGCCGCCGGCGCCGGCGATGACGACGACGGTCTCCCCGGCGGCCAGGTGGGCGCTGGTGCGCAGCAGGTGCCAGGCGGTGCTGCCCTGCAGGACGACGGCCAGCGCCTGCTCGTCGGTCACGCCCTCGGGCACCTGCCAGGTCAGCCGCGGGTGCGCGACGACCTTCTCGGCGTAGCCGCCGCCGTCGAGCAGGCCGACAACCCGCGCGCCGCCGCCGGCCGTCGTGCCCACGAACTCCGCGCCCGGCACCAGCGGCAGCTGCTGGGCGGCGAGGTAGCTGTTCTCGATCTGGTGCGTGTCGGCAAAGTTGACTCCCGCGGAGCTCACCCCGTAGAGCTGCTGACCGGGCCCTGGGGTGGGGTCGGGCAGGTCGACGACGTCCATGACTTCGGGGCCGCCGAAGCGGGTGATCTGCACAGCGCGCATGGAGAGGACGCTAAGGGACGGCGCCGACGAAGCGGTACCGGCCGACCTGCAGCTTCCGGCTCTGGAGCGAAGGTGGAGCCTGAGGCACATGCTGGGGCAGCTGTTCGGTCAGCCACGGCTGTGCGTCGGTCGACGACCTCCTCTGACATGCCGCTGGAGGCTCGACGGCCCTCAGAGCGAGAAGCCGCGGTGGGTCATCGTCATCAGTGCGATGGCAGTGGCAGCGACGAGATCGACGACGGCGCAGAACAACGGCCACCACCGAGTGTTGGCTACGAAGGCGGTTCGGTGCTGCCAGAGGTCCTTGAGGCCGTGGCCTGCCAGTCCGCCGACGGTCAGCCAGGCCGGTCCGGTCACCGCGACCGCGGCGATGACGATGAAGACGGAAGCGGCGCCGGTTTCGACGCCGATGACCGTTGGCCGCCCGTCCGCGACGCTGAACCCCACGTACACGGCCGCGATGAGCGTGAGCCCCAACGCGTAGACGGTGGAGGGGGTCAGCCAGGGAAAGGCCAACGGCGACGCCGCCTGCAGACCTCCGAACACCACGCCCCACGCCGCCGGCGCGCGCATCACGCGAGCCGGCATGGCTGCCCATCGCGGTCCGGCTGTCGGCCGGTGTCCGCGCTCGGCCACGGCGGCCAGCTGGGCATCGGGTCCCCGTGTCGGTCGGGCGGCTCCGGTCACGGTTCCGCCACCGCTGAGCTGGTCCTCGCCGCCTGCACCACGTCCTCGATGGCGGAGACGCTGTAGGTGTAGTCGGAGTCATCCAGGAGCAGTGAACTGTGCGTCGCCGGCACGAGCCGGTGGTCGCTGGTGGGGGAGAGGTCGGCCAGGTCGTCCTGGGCGGCCGACCAGCCCACCTGGCGGTCGCCGGTGGTGGCAGTGACCACGACCAGGGGCGTGCTGCCGACGCCTTCCAGGGCCTGCGCCTGCTCGAAGAGCTCGGGGTAGGCCGCCACCTCGTAACGCTCGGCCCGCAGCTGCCGCGTGCCCCAGGCGAAGGCCTGCAGCTGCGCCTGGGCCGCTGAAGGTAGGTCCCCCGCGACGCCGGAGTCCAGCAGCGGGCCGGCACCGAGGCGCACGAGGGTGGGAAGCAGCGCCGTGAACCGCCGCAGGAACGCGTAGCTCCCCGGGTAGTCGGGCAGCGCGGTGAACTGGTGCGGACTCGAGGAGTCCAGCAGGACCAGGCCGGCGACGTCGTCGGGGTACTGCGCGGCGTAGACCATCGCGTACGGGCCGCCCACGGAGTGCCCGGCCAGCACGTACGGACCTGGCTCGCCCGCTCGGCGCAACAGCGCGTGCAGGTCGGCAGCCACCTGCCCGCCGTCCGTCGGTCCGGGCGAGCTGTCGCTCCACGCCTGACCCGCCCGGTCGTAGGAACAGACCCTCGTCGTCCCGGCGATCGCAGGCTGCACGAGTCCCCAGGTGGCGGACGTCTCACCCATCCCACCCACCAGCACGACGGTCGGGCCGCCCGAGCCGGTGCAGGACAGGTGCAGCCGGTGGCCCCCGACGTCGTACAGCTGCCCGGGCATGGGCGGCGGGTCACCGGCGAGCGCAGCCCGCAGGGTCGCCGCACCGCCGCCGACGGAGCAGATGATCAGCAGGACCAGGGCGGGGGAGAGCAGCCAGAAGGGAAGGCGCAGACGCATTGACCGAACGGCACGAAGGGTGGTCCAGGCCGCGAGCGCCAGGAGGAGAGGTGGCCAGACCCAGCCGGCAGCGGTCAGGACCCGCTCGCCGGGTGCCAGGACCAGCAGCGCCGCCCCGACGGCACCCAGAGCGGCCGCCGGCACCGTCGCCCAGCGCTGCGGCCGATCGGTCCACGCCGACGAGCCGAGCGCCAGCGCGGCCCATCCCACCGACAGTCCGAGCAGTCCCGTTCCAGTGAGCACGTGCTCGGGCGCACCGGCCACGACGCCCAGCGCGAGCCCCACCGCAGCGAGCGGGCCGACGGCGACCGAGAAAGCCACCAGCCAGGCCAGGCGACGTCCGGATGCCCGGGCGCTGTTCCTCGGTGGCGCGCCCGTGGGCTCGGTCGGCAGGGGCGGGGCAGCGGTCGCGGGCACGGTCCGACACTGAGCCACCGGTGCCGGCGGCGCCAGGACGAAGACTTGACGAATTCGGCCATGCCGCCCCGTACCGTGTCGCCGTGGCCGCTCTCGATGTCGCGGTGGTGGCCTTCCCGTCGGCGCAGATCCTCGACGTCACCGGCCCGCTGGAAGTGTTCTCCAGCGCCACCCGCCTCGTGCCACGGGCGGAGTACCGCACGCAGGTGGTGAGCACCTTGGGCGGTCCGGTGCAGGCCAGCTCCGGGCTGTCGTTCGACACCACCCCGCTCCCGGACGTCCCGGGGCCGGTGGACACGCTCGTGGTCGCTGGCGGCCGGGACATGGACGAGGCTTGCGCGGACGAGCAGTTGCTGGGTCACGTCCGGCGGCTGGCGAGCAGCGCCCGCCGGATCACCTCGGTCTGCTCCGGGGCCTTCGTCCTGGCGGCCGGCGGCTTGCTGGACGGGCGGCGCGCGACCACGCACTGGGCCGAGTGCCGGCTGCTGGCGACCGCCTACCCCGAGGTGTCGGTCGACGGCGATTCGATCTACGTGCGGGACGGCGACGTCTGGACCTCCGCGGGCGTGACCGCGGGCATCGACCTGGCGCTGGCCCTGGTCGCGGAGGACCACGGCGCCCGGGCGGCGGCTGCGGTCGCGCGGCACCTGGTGGTCTACCTGCGCCGGTCCGGCGGGCAGGCGCAGTTCTCCACGATGCTGGCCGCCCAGGCCGCCGAGAGCGAACCGCTGCGCGAGCTACTGGCGTGGTTGCCCGACCACCTCGCTGCCGACCTGTCGGTGCCCGCGTTGGCGCGGCGCGTCCACCTGTCCGAGCGGCAGTTCAGCCGGGTGTTCAAGGCCGAGGTCGACGTGACACCCAGCGAGCACGTGGAGAGGTTGCGGGTGGAGGCAGCCTGCCGGCTCCTCGAGACGACCAGTCACGCCATCGACCACATCTCGCGCACCTGCGGGTTCGGGGCGCCGGAGACCATGAACCGCGCGTTCCGTCGTCGGCTGAACACCACCCCGGGGGACCACCGACGCCACTTCGGCCACTTCGCGGGGGGATAGCTCACTGCGACGGTCCCTGTCCTGCGAGTTCGGACCGGTGAGGTTGCCCGGTGTCCCGGCTTTCGACGTGTCGGCGCGGCGCAGGAAGGCTCTGGGGTCGAGAGCTAGTCGGGCGTCATGGAAGGTGGTCAGCGAGCCGCCGCTCTCATCCGACCGTCTTCTGCGCACTGTGGCCGTGGTGGGTGTCGGCGAAGTTGATGCCGGCGGTGGAGACGTCGTAGACCTTCTGATCCGGGCCGGCTTCCGGCTCGGGGATGCCGACGACGTCGAGGACCTCGGGACCGCCGAAGCGGGTGATCTGCACAGCACGCATGCAGGTGAGGCTGGGGCTCCACCGGCCTGCAACGGCTCCAGGGGCCGACAGCGGACGGCGCACGAGGCGGTTCCGTGCGAGCAGGCCCCGAACCAGACGGTGCTGGTCCGCCTCGGACGCTCACCACCGCCTCGGGCCGGCGGTCTCCTCGAGCAGGGGAGGACCGGCCGCGCCGGCGGGGTACTCCAGCATCGGCACGGCGTCCTGGGCCCACGCCTGCAGCACCGGATCGATGATCCGCCAGGCCTGCTCGGCTTCCTCGCCGCTCACCGAGAGTCGGCTGCTCCCGGACAGGAGGTCGGTCAGGACCTGGCCGTACGCGGTGCGCTCGCCGGGGGCGGCCACCTGCACACCAGGCTGCCGACCCTTCTCCGGCGCATCGAGCTCGATCCACAGCCGGTCGGCGGTCACCCGCTCGGCGTCCTGCGGGTCGCGCGCCGGCGCGGCGGTCCGGAAGTGGAGGCCCACCCCCTTGCGGAGTGTCCCCATCGCCTTGCCGGTGCGGAGCACGAACCGGGTGCCGGTCCACCGAGGGGTGTCCAGCTCCAGGAGCAGCTCGGCGTAGGTCTCGGTGCCGCGAGCGGGGTCGACGCCGTCCTCGTCGGTGTAGCCGGGCACGGTCCGACCGCCGGTGGCGCCTGTCCCGCTCAGCGTCCCGGCGGTGTAGCGCGCCCGTCGGGTCCGGAAGGGGACCTCCGCGGCGGAGAGCACGCGGACCGACCGCAGCAGCTCCAGCTTGGCCGCATGCAGGTCGGCCTCGGTCGGCCCGGCCGGCAGCTCCATCGCGACGAGGGTCAGGACCTGGAGCATGTGGTTCTGCATCACGTCCCGGACGGCGCCGGTCCGGTCGTAGAAGTCCGCCCGGCTCTCGAGCCCCAGCGTCTCCTCCCACAGCACGTCGACCTGCGCGATGGCGGCACTGTTCCAGACAGGGGCCAGCGAGCGGCCGGGCGCGTGCAGGTCGAGCAGCGCGTGCACCGTCGGCATCCCGAGGAAGTGGTCGACGCGGAACGCGGCCTCCTGGACGCCACCGGTCACGCGGGTGAGCAGCTCGTTCAGTGCCACCGCGCTCGCCAGATCGGTGCCGAACGGCTTCTCCACCGCGATGCGGCTGCCGGCCGGCAGGTCCGCGCCGCCGAGCGCGCCCAGCATCGCCGGGAACAGCGCCGGGGGCAGGGCCAGGTAGACCGCAACCGCCGCCTGGTCAGTGGCACCGCCGCCGTCATTCAAGGCCTGCACCGCGGCGGCGACGGTGCCGGGCTCCCTGGGGTCGACCGCCCGGTACCGGAGGCGATCGACGAGCGCGTTGCGCACCTCGGTCGGTACGTCCCCGGCGTGCTGCTGCAACCGGGTGGCCACGTGCGATCGGAAGGTCCGGTCGTCCCAGTCCTGGGAGGCGCCGCCCACGACCTGCAGGCTGTCGGGCATCCGGCCGTCGGCCGACAGCCGGGCGAGCGCGGGCAGCAGGAACCGCCCGGCGAGGTCGCCCGTGGCACCGAGCAGGAGCAACCGGCTGATCACCCGTACTCCCGGAGGACGGTCACGGCCGGGGGTCGGCTGCGTGCGGGGCACGGGCCGGTCGGGCGGGCGGCGGGGCTGTGACCATGGCGTGGCCATCCTCCCCGAGTCCCGCGACCGGCGTCCACGCCGGCCTGGGGAGCCGTGCGCGCACGGGCGCCGGCGCGTAGTGCACGCGCTCGTGAGCGGCTTCCCCGTGTGTGGTTCGGATCGATATCGGGTGGGGAACCTGCCTGCAGAGCCGGGAGCGGGTGACGCGGTCGCGGTCGACCGTCTGGGCCTCCGCAACCCGCACAGGACCACCCTCGGAGAGGAACATGATGTCCACCTGGCTCATCACCGGCTGCTCGACCGGGCTCGGTCGGGCCCTTGCCGAAGCAGTCATCGAGGCCGGCCACCACGCCGTGGTCACCGCGCGCGACGAGGCCAAGGTCGCCGACCTCGTGGAGCGGGCTCCGGACCGCGTGCTGGGCGCGGCGTTGGACGTCACCGACCCGGCGCGAGCGGCCGCTGTCTCTCACCAGGCCGAGGATCGCTTCGGCGCCGTCGACGTCTTGGTCAACAACGCCGGGTACGGGTACCGCGCCGCGGTCGAAGAAGGTGAGGACGCCGACGTCCGTGCGTTGTTCGAGACCCATTTCTTCGGGTCGGTGAGCATGATCAAGGCGGTGCTGCCCGGGATGCGGGCACGCCGCGCGGGCGCGATCGTCAACGTCTCCTCGATCGGGGCCCACGTCAAGCCACCGGGATCGGGCTACTACGCGGCGGTGAAAGCGGCACTCGAGGGGATGTCCGGCTCCCTGCGCGACGAGCTGCACCCGCTGGGCATCTCGGTGACGGTCGTCGCGCCCGGCGGATTCCGCACGGAGTTCTCGGGTCGCTCGCTGACCCAGTCCCGGACCGTGATCGACGACTATGCCGGGACGGCGGGCAAGCGACGCAAGGAACGCGACACGACGCACGGAACCCAGCCAGGCGACCCGGCGCGCGCCGGCCGGGCCATCCTCACCGCCGTGGAGTCCGCCGATCCGCCGGCGATGCTGCTGCTGGGCAGCGACGCCCTGACCAGCTACCGGCGGGTGCTCGGCACGGCCCTCGCCGAGGCCGATGAGTGGGAAGAGCTGAGCGTCAGCACCGACTTCCAGGACTGATCCCCCAGCGCGAGCCGGGGAACCGTCGGTCAGCGGCCCCGCAGGTCGGCCGGTTCCACCGACGGTCCGGCTTCCGGGGGCCGCGGGCGGTCCTCGGGGTGGGCCCGTACTGCGCGCTGGGCGACGTCGTCGTCGAAGGCCCCGCCGAGCTCGGCCAGCAGCGTGTCGCAGAGCTGGTACGTCTGCTGGCCGTCGCCGGGGTCGGGGGGCGACGACGTCGAGAACCTCGGGACCGCCGAAGCGGGTGATCTGCACAGCACGCATGCAGGCGAGGCCAGGTGCCGGGGGGCGGCAGGGCGCCACGGCCTCCGCGTCGCCGTGGAGCCGCCGGGATCGTCCGGGGCGTCACCGCGAGGCGCGCGGCGGGGCAGCCGCCAGCCAGGTTCCGGCCCAGTTCCTCGCGGCTCCGTCCGGTGTCCTGGTATCGCCCCACATGGGCGTGCCGGGGGCAGAGCGCCAGGACTTGCTCAGCGGGCTGTCGTCGACGGTGTCGAGGCCGAACTGGTCGTAGAGCGGCGTCACCAGGTCGACGGCTTCGGGGTGGTCGCTGGAGACTTCCAGCGCCTGCCGCTCCGGTGCTCCCGCGGGTCGGGCCAGCCTGAACGGGCTCGAGGCCTTCCTGGGTCGAGAGCCTGGCCCGGGACGTCGAGGCCGGCCGGGCGCTGGCGCTCACCACCGACCTCCCCCGGGACCGAGGGGTCTCCGGAGGTCGTTCACCGTCCGTCGCCGGGGCCGGCCGGCTCGGGCCAGCCGGCCAGGGAGCCGATCCAGGCGAGCGCGAGCCAGGCGCCGGTGAGCGTGCCGGTGCCGGTGCCGTCGCTGACCTCGAGCTGCCACGGCGCATCCGCCTGGCGCGGCCGCCGCGAGCCGGTGGCCGGCACGGCGCGGACCACGTGCCATGACCCGACCGGCAGCGCCCGCGGGGGTCGTCCCGGCGGGACCACCCAGACGCCCTCCCGAGAGGCCGCTACCGGCTCGCCCGGGGCGGAATCCGGCCAGCGCAGCTGGACGACGCCGAGGTCCAGGTAGGCGGCCGGGTCCGCGGGCACCGTCCAGGCCGGGCGGCGGGCACCACCGGCAGCGTCCGCGCCCAGGGTCATCACGGCCGAGACGGCGTGCAGCACGGCGCCGAGCACCCGTCCCGCGCGGGCCTCCGGCGGGTCGTCCTGCACCCGCCACCGGACCAGGCTCCGCAGCTCCGCCTCGCTCATCCGGCCAGCGTGCCCCAGGACCGGCCGCGGCAGGCGGGGGCGTCGCGGTGCCGGTCGAGGGGGTCGGTGTCGTTGGTGGCGTCCAGCCGGATCGGCGTCCGGTCGTCCTCGGTCGTCTCCCGGTCGACCGGGGCCGGCGCGCCAGCTGCGGGCTGCTGCGGAGGAGCGTTGCCGCGGGTCCGTCTGGCTCGAGCGCGCCGGGACCACGTGGCGCGAGCTCGGTGGTCAGAGGGAAGCCCGGCCGGTCGTTCACATCCGCTGATGTACGTCTCAGGACAGGGGGTGGTGGGTGTCGGCGTAGTTGATGCCGGCGGTGGAGACGTCGAAGAGCTGCTGCCCGTCCGACGGGACGGGGTCGGGGAGGTCGACGACGTCGAGGACCTCGGGGCCGCCGAAGCGGGTGATCTGCACGGCTCGCATGCCCGCCAGGCTAGGTACTAGCAGCAGCGACCACGCGTCCCGTCCCTGCCGCGAGCGCCTCGGGACGGGGACGATCGAGGAGCCTGTCGCCCGACGGATCACGTCAGGGGCCGTCCCGAACAGATCCGGAACGGCCCCTGGCGGTGCTCTGCGCGGTCTGACCGCTCGACCAGCACCGAGGCGGCGGCTGCCCGGAAGAGGCGCCCGCCGCCCCGCTCGCTCAACGAGTGGACTGCGCCTGGCGGTGCGGGAGGACCCAGCCGGGCCGCACGAAGTGGCAGGTGTATCCGTACGGGTACTTCTGCAGATAGTCCTGGTGCTCCTCCTCGGCCTCCCAGAACGGACCGGCCGACTTCACCTCGGTCACGACCTTGCCGGGCCACAGGCCCGACGCGTCGACGTCGGCGATCGTGTCCTCGGCGACCCGCTTCTGCTCGTCGCTGGTGAAGAAGATCGCCGAGCGGTAGCTCCGGCCCACGTCGTTGCCCTGGCGGTTCGGGGTCGACGGGTCGTGGATCTGGAAGAAGAACTCCAGCAACTCGCGGAACGAGATCACCTCGGGGTCGAAGACGATCTCGACGGCTTCCGCGTGGTCGCCGTGGTCGCGGTAGGTGGCGTGCGGTGTGTCGCCGCCCGAGTACCCGACTCGGGTGGACACCACCCCCGGGCGCTTCCGCAGCAAGTCCTGCGCACCCCAGAAGCAACCGCCGGCCAGGATCGCGGTCTCAGTCGTCATCATGTGCCCTTCTCTACTCGACGCGGTGTCGACAACGCCCCGACGGGCGCCCGGGATTCCGGCCTGCGTCGTGGGCCGTCCATGTCACGGGGAGGGACTCGTCGCTGCCGGCGCACGAGCCGTCTCCTCACGGTCTGCGTCGCGCCCCCGTCACCGCCCGGTCGAGGTAACGACACGGCGCCCGTACCGTCGGCGTCGTCCCCCTCGCCGCCTGCACCGACTGATCGGGCGCCCGGAGGGGACCGACCTCGAACGGCCGATCCGCCCCAGCCGGTCCCGCCCCCTCGACACTGCCTCCAGGAGGAGCACGTGCCCACCGAGGTCGGCTCGGAGGTCCGCGGTTCGACGTGGGAGACCGGGTCGGCGTCGGCTCGCCGAGCACGGCATCGCCGCGCTCATCGAGACGATCGGCGTGGAGCAGGTCGACCAGGCCTACGAGCGCGTCCTCGCCTCGGACGTGCGCTACCGCTTCGTCATCGACACCGCCACGCTCGCCTGAGCCCGACAGGCGCCGCCGCCGGCCCGGGGTGCGACCCAGGGCCGGTCGCGGTGACCTGCACGGCAGCCCTGGACGTCAGGCCACGGCCGACGTGGCAGGCGGCCCCGCTCCGGCTGTCGTCGCAGACCTGCTGAGTGACGGCTTGCCCGTCGTGCCGCCGTCCCGCTTCGAGCCCGTCCGTCGCGGCCGCGGGCGTCAGGAGCGGATGAACTCGAGCAGGTCGGCGTTGATGGTCTCGGCCTCCGTCGTCGGCATGCCGTGCGGGAAGCCGGCGTACGTCTTCAGCGTCCCGTTCCGGAGGAGCTCCGCGGACAGCGGCGCGGAATTCGCGTACGGCACGACCTGGTCGTCGTCGCCGTGCATCACCAGGACCGGCACCGTGATCTTCTTCAGATCGTCGGTGAAGTCGGTCTGGGAGAAGGCGACGACGCCGTCGTAGTGGGCCTTCGCGCCACCCATCATGCCCTGCCGCCACCAGTTCTGGATGATGGCCTCGGACGGTTCGGCACCCGGCCGGTTGAACCCGTAGAACGGCCCTGACGGCAGGTCGCGGTAGAACCTCGTCCGGTTGGTGGCGACTTGGGTCTGGATGTCGTCGAACACGCTCTTCGGCAGGCCGCCGGGATTCGCGTCGGTCCGCACCATGAGCGGCGGCACCGCGCTGATCAGCACGGCCTTCGCGACGCGGTCCTCACCGTGTCGGCCGAGGTGGTGCGCGACCTCGCCTCCACCGGTCGAGTGCCCGACGTGCACGGCGTCGCGCAGGTCGAGGTGCGCCGTCAGCGCGGCCAGGTCATCGGCGTAGTGGTCCATGTCGTGCCCGTCACCGGTCTGGGTCGAGCGGCCGTGCCCCCGCCGGTCGTGGGCGACGACCCGATAGCCCTGAGCCAGGAAGAACATCATCTGTGCGTCCCAGTCATCAGCGGACAGCGGCCAGCCGTGGCTGAAGACGATCGGCTGCCCGGCGCCCCAGTCCTTGTAGAAGATCTCCGTACCGTCGTCGGTCGTGATCGTGCCCATGTCGTGCCTCCGTCGATCTCGTGATGCCGATGCGTCCGCAGGTCGGTGACCGCTCAGGCGGCCTCGGCTGGGGAGCTGTGCGGTGGGACGACGTCCGGGGACGTGGTCGTGACCTCATCCCAGCCGAAGTGGATGGTCAGCGAGCGACTGCGGTCAGGCGGTTCGATGAACTCGGGACAGGCGGGTGCCGTGGTTCTCGGCCACGCGTGGCACGTCCGTCCTGACGTCACCGTGCGGGGTCTGCCGTCGGAGCGTCCGCCACTCCGGGGAGGCGACGCCGTAGGCAGCGCGGACGACCGGGTGGGGTGGGCGGCGTCGGGGAGCCCGAACGGCGGGCGATCGTCCGGGGAGAGGCGATCCGACTCGACGCGCACGACCTCGTCGCGGATCGCCCGGCCCCGCACTTCGATCTCTGCGGCAGTCACAACCGCGGTGTCGACCCATGCCATGGCTGCCCCGGGGTCCGGTTCTCCCGCCGACACAGGGTCGTTCGCCTCCCCACGCGAGCGCAAGCCCCGTGGCACCTGGGGTCGCGCGACGACTCGTCAGGGAGCCGGGTGCGTCCGGCGCCTCGGGTAGCCGGTGCAGAGTCGTGGAGCGTCCGGCCGGGACCGCCGGCCTCCGGCTCGAGCGAACCGGCTGACGGTGGCGGCCAGTCCGGTCCACGACCAGGCTCCGGGACCACCCACGTGGAGCCGGGCGTTCCCCGAGCTGACGCGGGCTCGCTGTGGCAGCCGGGCGGGATGGGCGCGCCAGCCCACGTCCGGCTCCAGGTCGGCTGCGAGACAGGCGGGAGTGCACGTCGGCGTGGTCGACGCCGGCTGCGGAGACGTCGAAGCTCGCACACGAGTGAGGCCAGGGAGCCGGTCCGGGAAGCCAGGTGGGGTGCTCAGCCGGTCCAGCTGCGCATCCGGCCGGTCAGCACGCGGCCGAACTGGAGCTCGGGGAAGTGGGCGCCCGCCCCGTAGGTGGTGTCGCCCTCGAGCTCCCGGAACAGTCGTTCCCGGACCTGTGCGGCCAGCCGGGGGTCGACGTCGCCCATGGCGTGCCACGACGGCTCGTCCAGCTGCAGGGGACAGGTGATCGCGTCGCCGAGGAGCAGCGCCCGGTGCACTCCGGAGGACACGATGACCGACAGGTGGCCCGGCGTGTGCCCGGGGGTCATCATGACGTCGACGCCCGGGACGACGGTGGTGTCGTCGCTGACGAGGTGCACGCGGGCGCCGTCCGTGCTGCGCATGCCGTGCCGGATGTGGTCGCGCATCCTGCTCTGCGGGTCGAGCACGAAGTGCTGCCAGTCGGCCGCGCCGAACCACAGGTCGGCCCGGGGGAAGACCGGCCGACCGGCGAGGTCGAAGAGCCATCCGCAGTGGTCGAGGTGCAGGTGGGTGCAGACGACCACGTCGACCTCGTCCGGGCTCACCCCGACGGCACGCAGCCCGACCGGCATCTGCCCGCCGACGAGCAGCCTCCGGGGGCCGTCGTCGTGCAGCTCCGGGCCCAGACCGGTGTCGACCAGGACCACGGAGGAGCCGGTCCTGACGAGGAAGCAGCCGATCGGCAGCCACGCCCGGCCGTCCCGGTCGAAGAAGTCCTCGTGGCCGTGTGCCGTGACGTGGTCCCCGAAGTAGTCGGGACTGGCCCGGAAGGTGCCGTCGGCGATCGGGTGCACGTCGATGTCGCCGACCCTCATGAGCTCTCCTCCTCGCGCTGTCCGCCCTGACGTTCCCGCAGGTCGTCGACGACGTCCAGCGGGGCCGGTCCGGCTGCGCCGGGCTGCCGGAGCAGGTGATCCGCACGGCACGCGTGCAGCCGAGGCCAGATCACCCCTCGCAGCACGCCCGGTGCAGCCACTCCGGCTCGTGCCACCAGTGCGTCCCGTCGTGGGGGTGGTCGCCGAGCCGCCAGCCGGGGGTCGCTCCCGCGGGCGCCCGGACGAGCGCGGGGACGGCGGACGGCCGGGCGCGCTCGTCGAACGGCGCGAGCAACTCGTCGACGGTGTGCAGCCGCCCGCCGACCATCACCTGCGCCACGTCCGCGGCCGCGCGGATGTCGGCGAGCGGATCGCCCCGGACGAAGGACAGGTCGGCCTGGGCGCCGGGTCGCACGACGCCGAGCCGGTCCTCCGCGCCCAGCCACCGGGCCGGGTTGCGGGTCGCCGTGACCAGCGCCTCGTACGGGGTGAAGCCGCCGCCGACCATCGCACGCAGGTTGGCGTGCAGCGAGATGGCCACGTTGTCCAGCGGGGCGTCGGTGCCGGCGATGACGAACCCGCCGCCGCGGTGGATGCGCAGGAGCATGTCGACGTTGCCGGCCAGCAGCGCACGGGTCGTCGTCCCGGCCGGACCGGCGGCCTGCGCCACCCGGTCCAGCAGCAGCTGGTACTCCCACGCCGGGTACAGCGTGCGGGTGCGGCGGTCCTCGACCAGCGCCGGGTCGTCGACGTGCACGACCGTGGAGTTGAACAGCGTCGGGGTGATCGACATCCCCGAGGTGGTGAACAGGGTGACCACGTCGTCGTACGCGCGGCCGAGGCGGCTGACGGTGTGCGAGTAGCCCAGCCGGTTGGTGGCGCCGGTGTGCTCCATCCCGTCCATGCCGATCGTGGCGGCCGGGTAGAGGTAGTGCGACGTCAGCCGCAGCCCGAGGTCGTGGGCCAGTCGCACGGCGCGTCGCTGCAGCCGCACCGGCAGCCGCACGTAGGTCTTGACCAGGTCGTAGCGCAGCCGGCGGGCGCGCTGCATCTCCAGGTCCACCTGCTCGAGCGACAGCGTGGGCCGCATGAAGTTGTAGTAGACGCGCGAACCGTCGATCGCCTCACCGGTCGCGAACAGGCGCGGGCCGACCAGGGCGCCCGCGGTGAGCGCTTCACGGGTCTCCTGCATCTGGTAGGCGGGGTCGCCCGGCGAGCGCGTCGTCGTGACGCCGTAGCTGAGCCAGACCAGACCCTGCCGAGCTCCCCAGGCCCGCCCGCGCAGGTGCCAGTGGTTGTGGGCGTCGATGAGTCCCGGCATCACCGTGAGCCCGGAGGCGTCCACGTCGGGACGGCGGGTGGGGTCGTGCGGGCGCACCGCGGCGATGCGAGACCCGTCGAGCACGACGTCGACGTCCGTGCGCAGCCGCTCGGCGACGCCGTCCCACAGCCGGCCGGCGTGGACGACCTGCGGCTCCCGCACGCCGGCCCGGGCGTAGGGGAGGTGCAGCGGGACCGTGACCGCCGGGTCACCGGCGATCGTGGTACGCCGCAGCCGGCCGCCGCTGAGGTAGAGCAGGGTGCGTCCGTCGAGCCAAACCGGGGAGTCGGTGATCTCGTCGGTCACGGCGCGCGGGGTCCCCGTGGGCCGGCCGGTCGGGCCGACCGGCACGACGTGCAGCAGGCTCTCGACGACGAAGGCCAGGTGCCGTCCGTCGGGGGAGAAGACGGGGCCGTCGTCACCGCGCGTCGACAGCGAGCGGAACGGCATCGGCTCGACGTACTCGAGGGCTCCGGAGGCGACGTCGACGAACAGCAGCTGGCTGGTGCCCTCGCGGAAGCGCGCCGAGGCCGGCCGGACGGCGGCCAGGGCCAGCGTGCGCCCGTCGGGCGACCAGCTCATCCGGCCGGGCTGGAAGAGGGCCGGGGTGACCTGGCGGGTCTGCAGGGTGTCGAGGTCCAGGACGCTGCCGACGCCGTTCTGGTCCTGGTAGGCGACCTGCCGGCCGTCGGGTGAGAAGCGCGGCGCGGTCTGCGCCCCGGGCAGGGCGGTGACCCGGCGGTCGGCGCCGGTGGTCAGGTCGCGCATCCACAGGTCGGCCTCACCGGCCCGGTCGCTGGAGTACACCAGGCTGCGGCCGTCGGGGGAGAAGTCCGGGTCGGAGTGGAAGTACCCGTCACCGAGGAGGCGGCGCGGTCGGCCGCCCCTCGCCAGGTCGGCGGTCCACAGCGCGTTCAAGGCGCGGAAGGCGATCCGGTGACCGTCCCGCGAGGCGACCGGGCTGGCGATGCCGAGCGCCTGCCGTGTGTCCGGGGAGTTCAGGTCCACGGGCCGGGGCTCCGGGCGGCGCGTCTGCACGGGCACGACCGCGGTGAACGGGACCTCGTCCGGGAGCCCGTCGACCAGCTGCCGCCAGACGCGCCCGTCGGCGGTGTAGACCAGTTCGTCGTCGGACAGCCACGACGGCGGCAGGGCGAACACGTCACGTCCCTGGGTGACCTGCTTGCCGTCGACCACGAGGTCGCTGCGCGCGCCGGTCAGGCGCACGTGGGCCAGGCGACCCGATCCGGGCGAGTACGACGGGCCGTAGAGGGAGCTGCCCTCGCTGGGCGGCACCAGGGTGCGACGGGCCCCGCCGGCGAGCACCACCTCGTCGATGCGGGTGGCGTCGACGGTGAAGGCGACCCGGGCACCGTCGGGCGACACCGTGGGCTCCCCGTCCTCACCCGGGCCCTCGGTGACGGCCCGGATCCCTCCCGTGGTGAGGTCGAGCAGGTGCAGGTCGTACGTGCCGGCACCGGCGCGGTCGGACGAGAACACCAGCCCGGAGCCGTCCGGCAGCCACCGCGGCTCCCGGTGGTCGTAGGGGTCGGAGGTGTGCTGCGCCAGCCCGCTGCCGTCGGGACGCACCGTCCACAGGTGGAAGTTGCCGTCCCGGTAGGACTGGAACGCGATCGTCCGCCCGTCCGGTGACCAGGCCGGCCGGGTGGCGTCCTGCAGGTCGTCGGTGAGCCGGCGGGCCGGACCGCCGCTGGCGGGCAGCACCCAGATCGACACCACCAGGTCGAGGGCGAGTTCCTGCCCGCCGGGTGAGGCGGCGACCATGACGTTGGTGCCCTGCCGCAGCGCCGTCGGGACGCCGGCCACCGCTCGTGCCGGCGGAGCCCACGGGATCGGCAGTGCGGCGGCCGCAGCGAGCAGTCCGCCGGCCTGCAGCACGCGCCGCCGGGTGATCCCGGCGGGAGAGGCGGGTACGTCCTCGTTCGGGCGCTGGAAGGGGTGCGGCACGAGGTCCTCCTGCGGCCGCCCACCCCCTCGTGTCCTCGGGTGAGGACGGTGGGTCACCGGGCATCCTGCCGCTGCCCACAGCGGCGCGTCGAGGGCCCGTCACGATGCGCGGTCGCAGGCAGCTGCGGCTCCCGTGCCGCGGGCGGAGCCTGTGGTTGGCTCGACGAGCGGGAACGACGGAGGAGGACCTCATTCCGGCTGACCAGATCCTGGACGAAGCGACGCGGATCGCCGATCTCCTGCTCGACGTCCAGACGCGGGTGAACGGGCAGATCGACGCCGCGCTGACCGACCTGCTGCCCGGGGTGCAGGAGCGGCTGGGCGTCTTCCCGGCGGACGCCGTCGACCTCTCCGGCCTGGTGAACACCAGGATCACCGGCCTGAGCGTGGTGGTCACCCCGGCCGCGGTCGCGACCGTCGTCCCGCTGTCGGCCGGGTCGGCCGCCACGACGAGGGCCGGGCGTCGCGCCGTGACCGACATCGTCACCGGCCTCGACGACCGTCTGGCCGTCATCGCCGGCCCCTGCTCGATCCACGACCCGGAGGCCGCGCTGGAGTACGCCGCCTTCGTCGTCCGCATGCGGGAGCGGCACGGGGACGACCTCGAGATCCTGATGCGGACGTACACCGAGAAGCCGCGCACCGAGGTCGACTGGAAGGGGTTCGCCTACGACCCGTTCCTCGACGGTTCGAGCCGGATCAGCGTCGGGCTGGTCGCGACCCGGCTGCTGATGTGCCGCATCACGGCCCTGGGCGTCCCGGTGGCGGCCGAGCCGCTCAACGCGCTCACGCCGCAGTACGTCAACGGGCTGGTCACCTACAACGGCGTCGGCGCCCGCAACGTCACCGACCAGACCGCCCGGGAGCGGGTGTCCGGCTTCTCCTCCGTCGTCGGCTTCAAGAACTCCCCGGAGGGGAGCATCGAGGCAGCCGTCTCGGCCGTCCTGACCGCGCGCGCTCCGCACGAGTTCCTGGGCGTCGACCACCACGGGGTGAGCGCCCAGCTGTCGACGACCGGCAACGACACCGCCCACGTGATCCTGCGGGGGGACAAGGACGGCCCCAACCACTCCGCCGCGCACGTCGCCGACACGAAGCGGAAGCTGGCGCAGCGCGGTCTGCCGGAGGTGGTCGTCGTCGACGCCTCCCACGGCAACAGCCGGAAGGACCACCGGCGGCAGATCGACGTCGTGCGGGACCTGGCCGGGCAGGTCGCGGGCGGCGAGCAGGCGATCCGCGGCGTGATGGTGGAGAGCAACCTCGTCGCCGGACGGCAGGACCTCGACCGCCGGCAGCCCGACCGGCTGGCGTACGGCGTGAGCGTCACCGACGCCTGCGTCGATCCGGGGACGACCGAGGTGATGCTCGCCGAGCTGGCCGAGGCCGTCCGGGCACGGCGGCGCGCCGGCGCCCGGGCTCGTCCCCCTGTGCACCGGTGACGGCGTGGGCTGCGAGGCCGACCCCTGCTGGGGCAGCGGCCGTCAGTCCAGGCGGGCGGCCACGACCGCGACACCGGGACCCTCCAGTGCCTCCAGGCCGGCGCGTCGTCCCGTCGCGACCAGCAGCAGGTCGACGTCCGGCCCGCGCAGCTCGGCGCCGTCACCCAGGGTCCACCCGGTGTCGCTCGAGACCAGCCGCACCCCGGCCAGCCGCCGCGGCCCGCCCATGAACCGGTTCGTGGCGACGTAGGCCAGGCAGTCCGCCACCACGTCGGGGGGCGACACGAGACGCCGGCCCAGAGGCCGCGCGATGTCCTGACCGTGGACGACGAGGTCCATGAGCGGGTCCCTCGGGGTGCTGCCGGGGAACCTCCGCGTGGAACCGGCGCTCTCCCGCAGCTGCGCGACCAGTTCCGCGGGGCTGTACGCCGCGGCCCGCTGCGCCGCCAGGTCGACCTCCATCCGGTCGAAGCTGCCCCGGGCCCGCACCGCCGCCCGCAGCAGACGGGGCACCGTCAGCCTGGTCGTGACCGTGAGGTGGGCGACGACGTCGCGCACCGTCCAGGCGGCACAGAGCGACGGCGTCGCCCACTCCTCGTCGGCGAGGTCGGCGGCGAGGTCGGCGACGCGGTGCCGCTCGGCGGCCACCGCCGCGTCGACGGCCGCGCGGGACAGGGCAGGCAGGGTGCTCATGCCTCCAGGACCGACCTCGGCCGTCGAACTCACCGGTCGCACCCGGCTCCCCGGACCGCGACCGGTGGGACCGACGGCCACCCACTAGGTTCGTGACCCGGACGTCAGCGACCGGCGCAGGGGGTATGGCACGTGGCGAGATCGGTGCTCGTGACCGGCGGGAACCGCGGCATCGGGCTGGCGATCGCCCGCGCGTTCGCCGAGCAGGGCGACCGGGTGGCGGTGACCCACCGGGGCAGCGGCGCCCCCGAGGGCCTGGTCGGCGTCCGGTGCGACGTCACCGACGCCGAGGCGGTCGACCGCGCGTTCACCGAGGTCGAGGAGCACCAGGGGCCGGTCGAGGTGCTGGTGAGCAACGCCGGCATCACCCGCGACGGGCTGCTCATGCGGATGAAGGAGGAGGACTTCACCGACGTCCTCGACGCCAACCTCACCGCCGCCTACCGGGTGTCCAAGCGGGCCGCGGCGAAGATGGTCCGCGCGCGGAGCGGCCGGATGGTCTTCGTCTCCTCGGTCGTCGGGCTGCTGGGCTCGGCGGGGCAGACCAACTACGCCGCCTCGAAGGCCGGGCTCGTGGGCCTGGCCCGCTCGATCGCCCGCGAACTGGGCAGCCGGGGCATCACCGCCAACGTGGTGGCCCCCGGCTTCGTCGAGACCGACATGACGGCGCAGCTGCCGGAGAAACGGCAGCAGGAGATCCTCGGTCAGGTGCCGCTGGGGCGGTACGCCTCCGCGGAGGAGATCGCCGGCGTGGTGCGCTTCCTGGCGAGCGACGCGGGCGGCTACATCACCGGGGCGGTCGTCCCGGTCGACGGCGGACTGGGAATGGGGCACTGATGAGCGGCATCCTCGAGGGCAAGAAGGTCCTGGTCACCGGGGTCCTCACCGAGGCCTCGATCGCCTACGCCACCGCGCGGATCGCGCAGGAGCAGGGCGCCACCGTCGTCCTGTCGAACTTCGGCCGGGCCCTGTCGCTGTGCCAGCGGATCGCCAAGCGGCTGCCGCAGGAGGCGCCGGTGGTCGAACTGGACGTCACGAACACCGAGCACCTGTCGACGCTGGCCGACCGGCTGCGCGAGCACGTCGGCGACAGCCTGGACGGCGTCGTCCACTCCATCGGCTTCGCGCCGCAGGAGGCGATGGGGGAGGGCTTCCCCGAGGTCGCCTGGGAGCACGCGGCCACGGCGTTCCAGGTGTCGACCTGGTCGATGGCCTCGCTCACCCAGGCCTGCCGGCCGCTGTTCGGGGAGCAGGCGTCGGTCGTCGGCCTGACCTTCGACGCCACCGTCGCCTGGCCGGTCTACGGCTGGATGGGTGCGGCCAAGGCAGCGCTGGAGTCCACCTCCCGCTACCTCGCCCGCGAGCTCGGCCCCGAGGGCGTGCGGGTCAACCTCGTCGCCGCGGGCCCCCTGCGCAGCATGGCGATGAAGTCCATCCCCGGCAGCAAGCAGTTCGAGGACGCGTGGGAGACCCGCGCCCCGTTGGGCTGGTCGGTCACCGACACCGAGCCGGCCGGCAAGGCCGTCGTCGCGTTGCTCTCGGACTGGTTCCCGGCCACCACCGGCGAGATCGTCCACGTCGACGGGGGCTTCCACGCCGTGGGCGTGTGACCTCCACCGCGGGCGTATGAAGGAGCGCGGGAGCCGCATCCAGCGGTTCCCGCGGAGCGTCGCGCCAGGGTGCATCCGCCGGCGCCCGCAGACAGAAGGAGAACCGTGCCGCTCGCCACCGACGTCGACATCACCCCCGCCGGCCAGCGTCCCGACGAGGACCCGTCACTCGCCGTCCGCAACAACGGCGGGACGCCGCCGTCCGCCGAGCCCGCGCCCCCCGGCCGGCGGGAGGCGCTGCTCGTGCTCGGCTTCGGCGGTCCGGAGGGACCCGACGACGTCATGCCGTTCCTCGAGAACGTGACCCGGGGCCGCGGCATCCCGCGCGAGCGGCTGCTCGACGTCGCCGAGCACTACATGCACTTCGGCGGGGTCAGCCCGATCAACGAGCAGAACCGGTCACTGACCGCCGCCGTCGAGCGGGAGTTCGCCGCCGCCGGCCTCGACCTGCCGGTGTACTGGGGCAACCGCAACTGGGCTCCCTACGTCGAGCACGTCTGGCAGCAGATGGCCGATGACGGCATCGAGCACGTCCACGTCTTCCCCACGTCGGGCTTCGCCTCCTGGTCCGGTTGTCGGCAGTACCACGAGGACGTGGCGCGGGCCCGCTCGGTGTTCACCGGCGCGGCCCCCGGCGGCGGGCCGACCGCGGAGAAGCTGCCGCACTACGGCGACCACCCCGGCTTCGTGCAGGCCAACGCCGAGGCGCTCGCGGCCGCGCTGACGTCGCTGCCGGAGGACCTCCGGGACACCGCACGGCTGGTCGCGACGGCGCACAGCATCCCCGACACCATGGCCGCGGTGGCCGGGCCGGACGGCGGGGCCTACCAGGCGGAGCTGCTGCGCTCGGCGCGGCTGGTGGTCGACGCGGTGGCGCCCGGCCGCCCGTTCGACCTGGTGTGGCAGTCGCGCAGCGGGCCGCCGTCGGTGCCGTGGCTCGAGCCCGACGTCAACGACCACCTCCGGGCGCTGGGGGAGGCCGGGGAGAAGGGCGTCGTCGTCTTCCCGATCGGCTTCGTCAGCGACCACGTCGAGGTGATCTGGGACCTCGACAACGAGGCGAAGGAGACCGCCGAGGAGCTCGGGATGGCCTTCGTCCGCGCGGCGACCGCGGGCACCCACCCGGCGTTCGTGACGATGGTGCGCCAGCTGGTCGAGGAGCGCCGGTCCGGGACCCCGCCGCGGCTGGGCACCAACTGCCCCGCGCACTGCTGCCATGTGCAACGTCGGCCTGCCGGCCCCCACCGCGGCCAGGAGCCGTCCCCGGCCTGATCTGAGCCGCTGCGTCCCGCCTGCGCGGAGCCCTCCGGGCCTCACTCGGCGGGACCCGCGACGCGGAGTGGGTCACCGCGGGATGGCGTTGTAGGCGGCGGTGACCGCCTCGCGGACGGCGTCGCCGAGGGGGCGCAGCGCGTCGTCGCGGGCGGCGGCCTGGCGGTGGGTGACCGCGCCGCCGGGGGTGTCGCTGAGCGCCAGGTCGAGCACCGTCGCCAGCCGCTGGGCCCGCGCCAGCAGGGACATCGCGACCGGGTCGGTACCCGGCGGCATGCCCGGTACGTGCGCAGCCTTCGCCAGCCCGGCCAGCAGCGCCGGCACCTCGGGGTGCCACCGCGCCAGGTCGAGCTCGGCCAGCGTGCGGGCGGCGTCGCCGACGGCGAGGTCGAGCGCGCCGGACACCGCACGCAGCGACCCCTCCACCGGTGGCGGTACCGGCGGGGCGCCGGTCAGGTCGAACGCCGTCCACTGCACCGCCTCGGGGCCCAGCGGCTCGGGCACCAGCGCGACCCGCTCGCCGACGGCGGCCTGGCCCGCCTCCACCGCCAGCTCGGCGAGACCCTGCACGCGCGGCAGCCCCCGGACGTCGCCCGGCACGGGGAGCACCAGCCGGACGCGGCGCTCGCCGGCACCGCGCAGCGCGCTCAGCGCCCAGCCGAGGGGAACGGCCTCCTCGGTGCCGGGCAGGCCGGAGACCCGGTGCGCGGTGTCGCCGACCAGGGCGTCGAGGGCGTCGTCGTACGAGGCGCGGCCGGTCAGCCAGGCGGTCGCCCAGACCGCGAACCGGCCCGCGGGGAAGTCGTGCACCCGGCGAGGTTATGCCGGGCCCCGGACCGGATGACGATCTGGTCGAGATCGGTCACACAGCGGTCCGGATCTGGGACAGTGCGGACGTGGACGCCTGGGTGTTGTGGCTGATCGCGTCGGGCCTGTTCACCGCCGGTGAGCTGGCCAGCGGCGACCTGTTCCTGCTGATGCTGGCCGGCGGGGCGCTCGGCGGCGTCGGGGTCGCGCTGCTCGGCGGCCCGGTCGTCCTGCAGCTGGTCGCGTTCGTCGTGGTCTCGGCGCTGCTGCTGGCGGTGGTCCGGCCACTGGCCAAGCGCCATCTCACCGAGGGCACCCCCGAGCAGCCGGACGGCGTCGCCGCGCTCGTCGGCCGCACCGCGAAGGTCACCCGGGCCGTCGACGGGCACGGGGGGCGCATCCGCCTCGGCGCCGACGAGTGGACCGCCCGGAGCCAGTACGGCGCCGAGCGGTTCCCGGTGGGGGCGACCGTGCGGATCCTGCAGGTGGACGGCGCCACCGCCGTCGTCGGTGACGCCTTCGAGCTGGAGTAGCACCTCGCGCGGGTGACCGCGCGTCGCGCCGTGACCGCATCGTCACCGAAACCGGGCAGGATCAGCGGTGGACCCGGAGAAGGGAGCGTTCCCGTGACACCCGCACTGATCGCCCTGATCGTGATCGCCCTGCTGGTGGTGGTCGTCGTCGCCAAGAGCGTGACGATCGTGCCGCAGGCGCAGGCCAAGGTCGTCGAGCGGCTCGGCCGCTACAGCCGCACGCTCTCGCCGGGCCTGTCGCTGCTGGTGCCCTTCATCGACCGCGTGCGGGCCACGATCGACCTGCGCGAGCAGGTCGTCTCCTTCCCGCCGCAGCCGGTGATCACCTCGGACAACCTCCAGGTCGGCATCGACACCGTCGTCTACTTCCAGGTGACCGACCCGCGGCTGGCCACGTACGGCATCGCCAACTACATCCAGGGCATGGAGCAGCTCACCACCACGACGCTGCGCAACGTCGTCGGCGGGCTCAACCTCGAGGGCGCGCTGACCGGCCGCGACGGCATCAACAGCCAGCTGCGCGAGGTGCTCGACGGCACCACCGGCCCGTGGGGTCTGCGTGTGGCACGGGTGGAGATCAAGGCCATCGACCCGCCGCCGTCCATCCGCGACTCCATGGAGAAGCAGATGCGGGCCGACCGCGACAAGCGCGCGATCATCCTGCAGGCCGAGGGCGCCCGGCAGTCGGCGATCACCACCGCCGAGGGGCAGAAGGCCTCGGCGATCCTCTCCGCGGAGGGCAAGAAGCAGGCGGCGATCCTCGAGGCGGAGGCCGAGCGGCAGAGCCGCATCCTGCGCGCCGAGGGTGAGCGCGCCGCGCTGTTCCTGCAGGCCCAGGGCCAGGCCAAGTCGATCGAGACGGTGTTCCAGGCCATCCACGACGGCAAGCCCGACCAGGGCCTGCTGGCCTACCAGTACTTGCAGACCCTGCCGCAGATCGCGCAGGGCGACGCGAACAAGATGTGGATCGTCCCGAGCGAGTTCAGCAAGGCCCTGGACGGCCTGGCCAAGCTCGGCGGCGCCGACGGCGACGGGCGGTCCTGGATGGACGTCGACCCGTCGCGGAACGGCGCGAGCCGGCCGACCGCGGAGATGGACACCAGCGGCTGGTTCGAGTCGGCGCTGCCCCGGGCCGCCGACCAGCCCGAGGCGAAGATCGAGCTGTCGAGCATCGCCGACGCCGCGCCGGTCGTCCCCGCACCGGGGATCCCGGACACGACGGCCCTGGCCCGCGCCGCCGAGCAGGAGACCACCGGCGGGGAGGTCCAGCCCCGGCCGTGACCGTCACCCGCGAGTCGATCATGGGGTTGTCGCACGGGACCCGCGCGGACACGCCGCCGGAGCCTGCAACGCCCCCATGATCAACTGCTGGGGGCGGGGCCTCCTCAGTCCTTGAGCAGGCCCTCGCGGAGCTTGGCCAGGGTCTGGCTGAGCAGCCGGGACACGTGCATCTGGGAGATGCCGATGTCGGCGGCGATCTGCGACTGGGTCATGTTGCCGAAGAACCGCAGGATCAGGATCCGCCGCTCCCGCGCCGGGATGGTCGCCAGCAGCGGCTGCAGCGACTCGCGGTACTCCACGCCCTCCAGCGCGGAGTCCTCCTCGCCGAGCGTGGCGGCGAGGGTGGGGGAGTCGTCCTCACCCGAGAGCCGCTCGTCGAGGGAGCTGCTGCGGTAGGCGTTCGCGACGGCGAGGCCCTCGAGGACCTCCGCCCGCGGGATGCCCAGGTGCTCGGCCAGTTCGGACGGCGTCGGCGCGCGGCCGTTCTTCTGCGCCAGCTCGCCGACCGCCGCGTTCAGCGACAGGTGCAGCTCCTGCAGCCGCCGCGGGACGCGCACCGACCAGCCCTGGTCGCGGAAGTGCCGCTTGATCTCACCGGTGATGGTGGGGACGGCGAAGGAGAGGAACTCCACGCCGCGGCTCGGGTCGAACCGGTCGATGGCCGCGATCAGGCCGAGGGTGCCGACCTGCAGCAGGTCGTCGAAGGGCTCGCCGCGGTTGCTGAACCGGCGGGCGAAGTGCCGGACGAGCGGCAGGTGCTCCTCGACGAGGATCTCCCGCAGACGCTCCCGGCGCGGGTCGTCCTTGTCCAGCGTGGCCAGCTCGGCGAACAGCGGTGCGGTGCGCTCGGCCCGCCGCCGGTTCTCCGAGACGGGCACGGAGCCGGGGGACGCGGTGTCGCCGGACGCGGTCTCGTCCTCGTCGTCCTCGGAGGCGGCGCCCTCCGGCTCGTCGTCCGTCGCGTCGTCCTCCTGGGATGCCGTGTCCGCGTCGGCCGTGTCCGCGTCCGCCGTGTCCTCGTCCGTCGCGTCGCTCCCGATCGGGGCGCCGGCGTCCGGGCCGGGGACGACCTCGCTGCGGGGGTCGGGCACCACGACGGTCTGCTCCTCGGACGCGAATTCTCCCTCCGTGCCGCGGCGGCCGGTCGGGAACTCGTCGTCGCGCAGGGTGTCCTCCTCGAGGGTCTGGGGCTCCGGGGCCGGCGCCCCGGTCACCGGGCGACCGAGACGTTCTGGCCCGCGTCCCCGAGCATCTGGTCCGGGTGCCGACCCGGGAGGTACTTGTCCATGGAGATGACCGCGACAGGTGAGGTGCCGCCGTCGCCGGCCGGGACGGTGGCCTGGGTGGCGGGGCCGGCCTCGACCTTGTCGACCAGGGTGTGCAGCACCGCCCACCCGAAGCCGTCGCGGGGGACGTCGGTGCCCTCGACGGTCGGCACCCAGGCGTCGATGTGCAGGCCCTGGCGGGTGGTCTCGAAGACCACGGTCAGCCGGCGGTCCTCGGAGACGATCGCGGAGAGGGTCGCGCAGGCCTCGTCGACGGCCAGCCTGAGGTCCTCCACCGCGTCGAGGTCGTAGTCCATCCGCATCGCCAGGTCACCGACCATGGCCCGCACGGCGGGCAGCTGGGTGGGGGTGGTGGGCACCCGCAGTTCCAGTCGTTCGGCGCGCCGCCCGTCCTGCGTGAGGGCACCCCTCGAGTCCACCATCCGTCGTCCGCTCCTCGTCCTCGCGTAACAGTCGCGCCGGCGCCCTGGGGTGACCCCGGCCAGCGCGGTTTCGCACCCATCCTGCCCGACCGGCAGCAGTCCCCTGCCCGGCGCTGTCGGGTGGTGCGCCCGACAGGAAGAACTACCCCGGTGTGGGCAGGGGTCAAACCCCAGGTCACCCTGCGGGTCGGCGCGGTTGCAGGCCCCTCGGGGCTGCGGTTCGCTGGCCGTCAGATGAACGCCAGTCAGGAGAGCTTGCCGTCCGGGCCCGCACCCGTGGACGACGCCGGCGCTGCCGCGCTCGTCGCGGCGATGGAGGCCGCCCCCGCCGCCATCTGGTGCCTCGCGGAGCCCGGACTGCAGCCGGTCTGGGCCAACGCCCGCGCCCGCGATCTCGGGACGGCCGCCGACGACCTCGCTGCGGTCACCGGCCACCGCGTCGTCGAGCTGGCCGGTGAGGTCGCCCGGAGCGGGCGGGCCGAGACCGTCCACGGCGACCGGGACCCCGACGGCCGGGCGTCCACCGTCGTGCTGCAGCCCGTGCGGCTGCACGGGCAGCCCGGCGTCCTCGTGCTGGTGGAGGCCGGCCGGGTCGGCTGCGGGCGCGCCGAGGGTGACGTCGTCGACCAGGTGCAGCACTCGCTGCTGCCCCCGGCGCTGCCGCTGCTCCCGGACGTGCGCCTGTCGGGCAGCTACCACCGGGCCAGTTCGGTGCGCGCCGCCGGCGGCGACTGGTACGACGCCGTGCCGCTCGGGCGCGGCCGGCTGGCACTGGTGGTCGGTGACGCGGTGGGCCACGGCGTGCCCGCGGCCGGGGCGATGAGCCGGCTGCGCGGGGCCATGCGCTCGCTGGCGTTGCGCGACCCCTCGCCCGCGGCGGTGGTCGCGGCGCTGGACGCCTTCGCCGGGCAGATGGACGACGTCGAGGGCGCCTCGGTCTTCTACGGGGTCCTGGAGGCGGCCACCGGGCGGCTGACCTACGCCGCGGCCGGGCACCCGGCTCCGCTGGTGGTCGGCGCGGACGGCGGCGCGGCGTTCCTCCCCCTCGCGCCACGGCCGCCACTGGGCACGCTGCCGGGTGCGCCGACCGTCGCGGCCACGGCGCAGCTGCCGCAGGGCGCCACCCTGGTGCTGTTCTCCGACGGCGCCGTCACCTCCTCCGGCGCGTGGTCGGCCGCCGGCCTGGACCGCCTGGCCGAGGTGTCGCGCGCCGCGCTCACGGCGCCGGGCGGCCTGGCGGGTGACGCGCCCGGTGAGCTCGCCGCGGCGATCGTCGAGGGGCTCATGGGCTCCGAGGAGCGCCTCGACGACATCGCCGTCCTGGTCGCGCACCGCCGGGCCGAGACGACCCAGCCGCTGGAGCTGGACCTGCCCGCCGTCCCGGCCGCGTTGCCGACGGTGCGCCGGCAGCTGGGCGCCTGGTTGGCCGGGCTGGGCATGGGGGAGCAGGACCGGGTCGGCGTGATGGTCGCGGTGGGGGAGGCCACCGCCAACGCCGCCGAGCACGCCTACCGCGGGGTGGAGCCGGGGCGGATGCAGGTGACGGCGGCGGTCGACATCGACGGGCAGCTGACCGTGACCGTGCGCGACCAGGGCCGGTGGCGCCCGCCGGACCGGGACCCCGGCGACCGGGGCCGCGGGCTGCTGATCATGCGGCAGCTCGTCGACGGGGTGGTGCTGCAGGGCGAGCACGGCACGACCGTGACGCTGAGCATGCAGCTGCGTCGACGTCCGGAGGACGACGAGGACCGTCCCAACGGCACGAGCGAGGCGGACGTCGTCGTCGACCGGAGCGGTGAGCGACCGGTGGTGCGGACCTCCGGAGCGGTCGACACGCTCGGCGCCGAGCAGATGCGGATCCGGCTGCTGGAGGCCAGCCACGGCGGCACCGGCCGGGTCGAGCTGGACCTGACGGCGGTCACCCTGTTCAGCAGCGCGGCGGTGCGCGTCGTCCTCGCCATGGCCCGGATAGCCGGCGAGGAGGGCTGGCGGCTGGTCGTGCACGCACCCGAGGGCGGGGTCACCCGGCACATCCTCGAGATCAGCGGACTCGGCGGGCTGGTCGAGCTGCGCTGACGGGCGACCCGCCGTCGCTCCGCGTTTGCGGCACGCCGTCGGTGCACATCCCCTTGGCGTGAGACTCCGCCGCAGCGACGTGCACGGCCCGGGCTGGCGTCGGCGGCGGGCCGGCCGCGGCTTCGCCTACTACGACGAGGACGGGGCGCTCATCAAGGACGAGCGCCTCGAGCGGCTGCGCTCGCTGGCCATCCCACCGGCCTGGCGGGACGTCTGGATCTGCCCGTGGCCCAACGGGCACATCCAGGCCACCGGGGTCGACGCCGCGGGCCGCCGGCAGTACCGGTACCACGACCAGTGGCGCGCGCGGCGGGACGCGGAGAAGCACGAACGGGTGCTGGAGATCGCCCACCAGTTGCCCGACGTGCGCGACGCCGTCGTCGACGCGATCCACGGGACGGGACTGACGCGGGAGCGGGTGCTCGCCACCGCCGTCCGGCTCCTGGACCTCGGCGCCTTCCGCGTCGGCAGCGAGCAGTACGCCGAGGACAACGGCACCTACGGGCTGGCCACGCTGCGCAAGGAGCACGTGCGGGTGCGCGGCGAGCGGGTGTACTTCTCCTACACCGCCAAGGGGGGCATCGAGCGGGAGCTGGAGCTCACCGACAAGCCCACGGCGGACGTCGTCCGTGAGCTGCTCAAGCGGCCGGACGGCGGCGAGGAGCTGCTCGGCTACTGGGTGGAGGATCCGGCCGGTGGCGGGCGGATCTGGCACGACGTGACCAGCGCCGAGGTGAACGCCTACCTCAAGGAGATCAGCGACGCGGAGATCACGGCCAAGGACTTCCGCACCTGGAACGCCACGGTGCTGATGGCGGCCACACTGGCCGAGGCGCCCGAGCCGGCCACGAAGACCGCGCGCAAGCGGGTGCTGAAGCAGGCCTACGAGCGGGTGTCGGAGACGCTGGGCAACACGCCGGCGGTGTGCAAGGCCAGCTACGTCGACCCGCGGGTGGTCGACCGGTTCGAGAACGGCGACACGGTGGCGCACGCGCTGCAGGAGGCGGCGGGGGCGCGGGACGACCGGACGGCGCAGAAGGTGCTCGAGCAGGCGGTCTGTCAGCTGCTCAGCGTCTGAGGGACGACCCCGTCCCCCCCACCCCTCGCAGGCCCGGGGCGGGGCCGGCCCCCTTCGCGTGCTCGAGCGGGCTGCGGTCCTGACCCGGGACGACGAGAGGCCCCGCCGGAGCGGGGCCTCTCGTCATGTGGCCCCCTGCAGGGTCCCGCCGCGAGCTGGCGAGCGGTGGGGGCAGGGGGTCCTTCTTCAGCGGGCGCTGCCGTCGACGATGGTGAACAGGTCGATCAGGCCGGTCACCTCGAGCGGGCGGGTGACCGCCCGGGTGGTGGCGACGAGGCGGAGGTCGACGTCACGGGAGCGGGCCGACTTCTGCGTCTCGACGAGGACGGCCAGGCCGGCGGACCCCAGGAACTGGACGCCCGACAGGTCGATGACCAGGCCCTTGGGCTGCTGCTCGAGCTGGGTGTCGAGCGACGACCGGAGCACCGGGGCGGTGAACGTGTCCACTTCGCCGACGACCGTCACCGTGACCACGCCGTCCTCGCCGGTGGAGGTCGAGAGCGTGATCACGTCGTCGAAGGGTGCCTCCGTGCCCTCGGTCGACACGTCGGGCTGCCCCTCGGCAGGCAGGTCGGATGTGGTCACGGGCTGAGCTCCTCTCAACGGCAGTACCCGGCGGCACGACCGCCCGGTCAATCTACCGCTGCGCGGCCTCCCGGATGTCGTGGCCCCCGGACACGCACGTCGTCCGTTCGTGTCCCTACCGGGAGGTCGCCCGGCACGGCCGCGGCTGCCTGCTCAACCGCTCCATCAAGGTAGACATCCGAGGTGGAACGCGCCAACCCGCCCCCGACGACCGCCACCGACTCGTGACGCCATGCCCCTAGGGGAGGAGGCGCGGCGTCACGAGTCGGTGGGCGGGGAGCCGGTCGGTCGAGCCGGGACCTGGGGGCCGCTCCCGGTCGCGAGGGGGGCCTTCCTCAGTCCACCACGTGCATGGCGGTCTCCTCCGGGCCCTCACCACCGACCACCGGGTCGCGGCTGGCCTCCATGTCGTCGGCGGTGCGGTTGGTGCCGGAGTCGGTGTCCGGGGTGGTGTCGTAGTCCTGCTCGAGCTGCCCGAGGCCACGGCCCGGGTCCTCCGCGGGGCGCACGTCCGGGACGTCGTCGGAGATCTCCTCCTCCAGACGCCCGGACAGCGACTTGCCCTCGGACTGCTCGAACGCAGTCGTGCCGAAGCCGACGGTCTGGTGGCTCTCCCGGTCGCCCGGCTCAGGAGCAAACTGCGGGTCCTCCGACCGCTGCATGGTCGGGAAGTCGTCCTGGGAGACGTCCGGGACGCCGTTGTCCTCGGGGAAGACGTCCCGGGCGGTCTGGCCCTCGGGGCCGGTGCCCCCGGTCTCGCCGCGGACGTCGTCACGGGTCCCGGTGAGACCCCGCTCGTCGTCGGGGAACTCGCTGTCGTTGAGGGCGGAGTGGATCGCTCCGCGGTCGTTCGGGTCCGGCTCGGTCATGGGGTTGTCTCCGTTCTGCGTGCGTCCGCCCCGCGCACGCTCGTCCGTTCGAGGACGGGGGACCGGTCGGGCGACCGGCGTCGTGATCTCGCCCTACCCGTCGGACTCCGCCCCATGCGTGACCCGGCCCGCGGACGCCGGTCCAGGGCGGTCCGTCCCGGGCGGTCCGCACGGGACCCCTGGGAGTGGCATGGGCCCCCCGGGAGTGGGTAGCGCGACTGGCATGGCCATCGCAGACGAGGTACAGCGGATCGGGGCTCCCGTGCGCCGCTGGGCCCGCCACCAGAAGCGCGAGTACACACAGGGGGAGCCGCGCCCGCTGGGTGGTGACCTCGGCGCGATGGGCGTCTACCTCAGCCTGGTCTCGGCCGGCGCCGCCGCCGTCCGCGCCTCGGGCCGGGAGCTGCCCGAGCGGATCCCGCCGGGCGACGCGGCGCTCCTGGCGGTGGCCACCTTCCGGCTGGCGCGGCGGATCGCGAAGGACCCGGTGACCAGCCCGCTCCGGGCGCCCTTCACGACCTTCCAGGGCCCGTCGGGCCATGCGGAGGTCGCCGAGGAGGTCCGCGAGCACGGAGGTGTCAAGCACGCCATCGGAGAGCTGCTGACCTGCCCCTTCTGCCTGGCGCAGTGGGTGGCGACCGGGCTCGTCTTCGGCTACGTGACCGCGCCCAAGGCCACCCGGCTGGCCGCCCTCACCATGACCCTGGTCGCCGGGTCGGACATCCTGCAGTTCGTGTACGACTCGATCCAGAACGGCGCGCTGGCACCCGGCGGCGAGGAGGAGGCCGGCGTGCAGTGACTCCTCCGTCCGGAGGAGGCGGCAGCGCTCGACCTGCCACGGGGCTGGCAGCGGTCCTATCCTGCTGATCTTGACCGCACTGGCCTTCCCCGCCCGCGGTCCACGGACGGGTCTCTCGACGGGAGCACGGGCATGCGGTCGATCTGGCGCGGGGCGGTGTCCTTCGGCCTGGTCAGCATCGGCGTGAAGCTGTACACGGCCACCGAGGACCACGACATCCGGTTCAACCAGGTGCACGCCGTCGACGGCGGGCGCATCAAGTACCGGCGGGTGTGCTCGATCGACGGCGCGGAGGTCGAGTACTCCGAGATCGCCAAGGGCTACGAGCTGCCCGACGGCCAGCTGGTGGTGCTCACCGACGAGGACTTCGAGGAGCTGCCGCTGGCCAGCCGGCGGGAGATCGAGGTCCTGCAGTTCGTCGACCAGGACGAGATCGACCCGATCCAGTACGAGAAGACGTACTACCTGGAGCCCGACCCCTCGGCGACCCGCCCGTACGTGCTGCTGCGCGACGCGCTGGAGAACGCCGGCCGGGTCGCCATCACCAAGATCGCCATCCGGTCGCGGGAGTCGCTCGCCGCGCTGCGCGTCAAGGACGGCGTGATGGTGCTGCACACCATGCGCTGGCCCGACGAGATCCGCCGTCCCGACTTCGCGTTCCTCGACGAGGACGTCGCCGTCCGGCCGCAGGAGCTGCAGATGGCCGAGGCGCTGATCGGCTCGATGACCGGCGAGTTCGACCCGACCGAGTTCACCGACGACTACCGCGAGGCGATGGCAGAGCTGCTGGAGGCCAAGCAGAGCGGCGGGGAGGTGCAGCCGCTGCCCGAGACCGCCGAGTCCGGTGCCGCCGTCGTGGACCTGATGAGCGCTCTGCGCCGCAGCGTGGAGGCCGCCCGGGGCGGCGCTCCCGCCGAGGAGGCGCCGCCCCGGCGGGCTCCGGCCAGGAAGGCCACCGCCGCGAGGAAGGCCACGCCCCCGGCCGGGGACGGGGCCCCGGCCCGCCGGACGCCGGCGCGGGAGGCCACGGCGGCGGAGGACACGACGGTCAGGAAGACGACGGCCAGGAAGGCGACAGCCGCGAAGGCGACCGCGGAGAAGGCGACCGCGGAGAAGGCGACCGCGGAGAAGGTGACCGCGAAGAAGGTGACGGCACCGCGGAAGGCCGCAAGGGCGACCACCGCGGAGAAGGCGACCGCGGAGAAGGCGCCGGCCAAGCGGGCCCGCCGCAGCGCCTGAGGTGCCGGCCCGGGGGAGTGCCCGGCAGACGCCCCCGGTTACCGGGGAGCCGTTCGCCGTCTCCGAGTGCGCGTCCGGCCTCGAGCTGCGGCTGGAGCGGGACGGCGTCCCGTGCTGCTGGCTGCTGCCGGAGGGGCCGCCGACCGCGCGCGGGCCCGCGCTGCCCGCCGTCCCCACGGGCGCCGACGCCGGCCTCGGCCCCGGGCCGTGGGACTCCGGCCGCTACGCCGTCGAGCAGTGGACCGACGCCCGCGTCGTCGTCGCCCTGGGTGGACGCCGGCTGCGCGGCCGCCACGTGCTCTTCCGGGTGCCCGACGGCGGCTGGCGGGTCCGCGCGCTCGACGCCCCCGCGGAGGGGCCGCCCCTGGTGCCGATGCTCGCCACCCCGGGTGAGTTGCCGCCGCCGGCGCAGGACGACGCGTGGGGCTACGAGTTCAAGTGGGACGGCGTGCGGGCGGTGGCCGTCGTGCGGGCCGGGGCGCTGGCGCTGTGGGCTCGCAGCGGCACCGACACCACCATCCGTTATCCCGAACTGAGCCGACTGCCGCAGGCGCTGGGCGGGCACGACGCGATCGTCGACGGCGAGATCGTCGCCCTCGACGCGCGCGGCCGACCGGACTTCGGCGCACTCCAGGGGCGGATGCACCGCACCGGCCCGGAGGTGCGCCGGATGGCCGCAGCGACCCCGGTGACCTACCTGGTGTTCGACCTGCTGGAACTGGACGGCGAGAGCCTGCTCGACCTGCCGTACGCGCAGCGACGGGAACGGCTGGAGGCGCTCGGCGTCGCCGGCGAGCGGTGGGTGCCCACGCCGTGGTTCCGGGGCGGCGGCGCGGCGGTGCTGGCCGCCAGCCGGGACAACGGCCTGGAGGGCGTCGTCGCCAAGCGGCTGGACTCGCCCTACCGCCCGGGGCTGCGCGGGCCGGACTGGCGCAAGGTGAAGAACGTCCGGACGCAGGCGGTCGTCGTCGGCGGCTGGCGGGCCGGGCAGGGCCGACGGGCCGGGGGAGTGGGTTCGCTGCTGGTGGGCGTGCACGACGACGCCGGCCGGCTGGTCTACGCCGGGCACGTCGGCACGGGCTTCACCGCGGCGGCCCTCGGGGAGCTCTGGCCGCTGCTCACCCCCGCCGACGCCTCGCCGTTCGCCGACGCGCTGCCCCGGGAGGTCACCCGCGACGCGCACTGGGTGGTGCCGGAGCTGGTCGGGGAGGTGGCCTTCGCCGCGTGGACCGCCGACGGCCGGATGCGCCACCCGTCGTGGCGCGGGCTGCGCGACGACCTGGTGCCGGAGGACGTGGTCGAGGAGTGGTGAGCCGGGTACGGGTCCTCGCGTGAGCCGGCAGCTGGTGCGCGTGGACGGGCGGCAGCTGCACGTGTCCAACCTGGAGAAGGTGCTCTTCCCCGAGGTCTCCTTCACCAAGGCGCAGGTCATCGACTACTACGTGCGCATCGCGCCGGTGCTGCTGCCGCACCTGTCCGGCCGGCCGGTGACCTTCACCCGCTGGCCCGACGGGGTCGAGGGGCAGGCGTTCTTCGAGAAGAACAGCGCCCGGCACGCGCCGGACTGGGTGCGGAAGGTGACGGTGCCCAGCCCCGGCAGCTCCCGCGGCCGGGAGAACCTGGAGATGGTCATCCTGGAGACCGTCGCCGACCTGGCGTGGGCGGCCAACCTGGCGGCGCTGGAGCTGCACGTGCCGCAGTGGCAGGTGGGCAGCAGGTTGCAGCCGGCGCTGCCGGACCTGCTCGTCCTCGACCTCGACCCGGGTCCGGACGCCGGGATCCTGGAGTGCTGCGAGGTCGCCGACCGGTTGCGCGAGCGGCTGGTCGACGACGGCCTGGACCCGGTGGTGAAGACGTCGGGCTCCAAGGGGATGCAGGTCTACGCGCCGATCCGGGTGACCGACCGGGAGCACCCCAGCCGGTACGCCCGTGCGCTGGCCCAGGAGCTCTCCGCCGAGACGCCCGACCGGGTCGTGTGGCGCATGGAGAAGGTGCTGCGGCCGGGCAAGGTGCTCATCGACTGGAGCCAGAACAACCCGGCCAAGACGACGGTCGCCCCGTACTCGCTGCGCGCCCGGCCCGACGCCCCGGTGTCGACGCCCATCGGCTGGGACGAGGTCGAGGCGGTGCTCGACGGCGCCGATCCCGGCGCGCTGCGGTTCCGCACCGAGGACGTGCTGGCCCGCGTCGAGGACTACGGCGACCTGTTCGACATCGCCGGGGCGCGACGCGCCGTCCTGCCCCCGGCGTGAGGGAAGGTCCCCCTCCCGGATCCCCTCGCACGCTCGGGGACGCCGGGGAGGGGGGCCGAGTGGTGCGTGGCATCCTCGACAGCCGTGTCCGCCCCGTCTGAACTGCCCTCGCCCGGCCCGCGCGACGACCGACTGGACGACGTCGGCCGCCTGGTCGTCCGCTGCCCCGACCGGCCCGGGATCGTCGCCGTCCTCAGTGGGCTGATGGCCGACGTCGGAGCGAACATCATCGACTCGCAGCAGCACTCGTCGGACCCGGTGGGCGGCACCTTCACGCTGCGACTGGAGTTCTTCCTCGCCGATCTGGCCGCCCGGCGCCAGCAGCTGGAGGGCGCCCTGGCTCTGCTCGCGCAGCAGTGGCAGTTCACCTGGCGGCTGACGGAGGCCGCGCACCGCCCGCGGCTGGCGGTGTTCGTCTCCAAGACCGACCACGTGCTGCAGGAGCTGCTCTACCGGGTGCGCGCCGGTGACCTGCGCGCCGAGATCGCCGCCGTCGTCTCCAACCACCCCGACCTCGAGCCGGTGGCCCGCGCGGCCGGCGTCCCCTTCCACCACGTGCCGGTGACGCCGGAGACGAAGGCGGAGTCCGAGGCGCGGGCGCTGGAGCTGATCGGGGACGTCGACCTGGTGGTGCTCGCGCGCTACATGCAGATCGTCTCGGCGGACTTCTGCAGCCGGTTCCCGGAGCGGCTGATCAACATCCACCACAGCTTCCTGCCGGCCTTCGTCGGGGCGAACCCCTACCGGGCGGCGCACGACCGCGGCGTGAAGCTGATCGGCGCCACCGCGCACTACGTGACGCCGGAGCTCGATGCCGGGCCGATCATCGAGCAGGAGGTCGCCCGCGTGGACCACCGCGCGACGGTCGAGGACATGCGCCGGATCGGCCGCTACGTCGAGCGCCAGGTCCTGGCCCAGGCCGTGACCTGGCACGTCGAGGACCGGGTCATCGTGGACGGCGAGAAGACCATCGTCTTCGCGTGACGGGGGACCCCGTCCTCCCCACCCCGTGCCGTCAGGGACCCCTCCCCGAGCTCTTCGCGGGTCCAGGGCGGGCCGGGAGGGTCCAGAGCCCCCGGACGGGGCCGCGGACGTCGCTGACCCGCCGCCACCCCCTTGTCTTGACTCGATCAAGAAAAGACGGTTGGGTGGACGTCGATGGAGACGACCTGGCAGGAGCAGCTCCGCACTGCGGGGCTGCGCGTCACGCGGCCCCGCCTGTCGGTGCTCCAGGTGCTCGCCGAACGTCCGCACGCGGACGTCGACGCCATCGTCACCGCCGCCCGCACCGTGCACCCGACGTTGTCGCCCCAGGCGGTCTACGGGGTGCTCGAGGCGCTCGTCTCCAGTGGGCTGGCCCGCCGGATCGAGCCCGCCGGCGCTCCCGCGCTCTTCGAGCTGCGGGTCGGTGACAACCACCACCACCTGGTCTGCCGCTCGTGCGGTGCGGTCGCTGACGTCGACTGCACCGTGGGGGCGGCCCCGTGCCTGACGCCCTCGGACACGGCGGGTTTCGTCGTGGACGAGGCGGAGGTCGTCTTCTGGGGTCTCTGCCGGCGATGCCGGGTAGGGACGCCAGGAGAGACCGCTCAGGTCCTTCAGCACGACAATCGAGGAGGAGCAAGAGGATGACCGACGTCGCATCGCAGGGCCCTGCGCCGAGCGAGGCGGACCGTCCGGTCCTGACCAACCGTCAGGGCCACCCGGTCTACGACAACCAGAACCAGCGCACGGTGGGTGCCCGTGGCCCGGCGACGCTGGAGAACTACCAGTTCCTCGAGAAGATCAGCCACTTCGACCGGGAGCGGATCCCGGAGCGCGTGGTCCACGCCCGCGGCATCACCGCGTTCGGCTACTTCGAGGCCGACGGCACCGTGGGCGACGAGCCGATCAGCAAGTACACCCGCGCCAAGCTGTTCCAGGAGAAGGGCAAGCGCACCGAGTGCGCCGTCCGCTTCTCCACCGTCGCCGGTGGCCGCGACTCCTCGGAGTCCGCGCGCGACCCGCGCGGTTTCGCGGTGAAGATGTACACCGAGGACGGCAACTGGGACCTCGTCGGCAACAACCTGGGCGTCTTCTTCATCCGGGACGCCATCAAGTTCCCCGACTTCATCCACTCGCAGAAGCCGGACCCGGTCACCTTCGAGGCCAGCGTCGCCGAGCGCGCGTTCGACTTCTTCAGCCAGACCCCCGAGGCCATGCACATGATCTCGCTGGTCTTCAGCCCGCGGGGTACGCCGGCCAGCTACCGGTACATGCAGGGCTTCGGCGTGAACACCTACAAGTGGGTCAACGCGCAGGGCGAGACCGTGCTGGTGAAGTACCACTGGTACCCGAAGCAGGGCGTGAAGTCCTGGACGGCCGCGGACGCCGCCGCCACCCAGGCGCAGACCCTCGGTGCCCACACCAAGGACCTGCACGACGCCATCGCCGCCGGCGACCACCCGCAGTGGGACCTCTACGTCCAGATCATGAGTGACGACGAGCACCCCGAGCTCGACTTCGACCCGCTGGACGACACCAAGGTCTGGCCGCAGGAGCTCTTCCCGGTGCGCAAGGTCGGCACGATGACCCTCAACCGGATGCCCGTCGACAACTTCACCGAGAACGAGCAGATCGCGTTCGGCACCGGTGTGCTGGTCGACGGACTGGACTTCTCCGACGACAAGATGCTGGTCGGTCGCACGTTCTCCTACTCCGACACCCAGCGGTACCGGGTGGGCCCGAACTACCTGCAGCTGCCGGTGAACCAGCCGAAGACCCGGGTGGCCACCAACCAGCGCGACGGTCAGATGGCCTACGGCGTCGACCGTGCCGATGGCACCAACCCGCACGTGAACTACGAGCCGTCGATCCTCGGCGGACTGCGTGAGGCCGAGTACCCGACGCACGACGAGCAGGGCCCAGTCATCACGGGTCGGCTCACCCGCAGGCGGATCCCGCGGACCAACGACTACGCGCAGGCCGGCGAGCGCTACCAGCTCTCCGAGCAGTGGGAGAAGGACGACCTGGTCAAGAACCTGGTCGACGCCCTCTCGCAGTGCCGCCGCGAGATCCAGGAGCGGATGGTCTGGCACTTCTTCATGTGCGATGACGAGTGGGGCCAGCGGGTCGGCGAGGGGCTGGGCATCAGCGCGGACGACGTCCGTGGCCTCGAGCCGCTGCAGACCCAGACCCTCTCGGAGGAGGAGCTGCAGCGTGCCGCCAACCTCGGCAAGAACGGCCCGCGTGACGTGACCGGCCACGACATGACGCACTGCGTGCCCAACGAGCACGTGGTCGTCGCCGGCTGACGCCAGCGCACCTGCACACCGCGGCGGGCCGCGACCGGGACTCCCGGTCGCGGCCCGCTGTGCTGTGTGATCGGTCGGCCTACCGGCCGACACCGCCTCCCGGTGCCGTCCCCCGGTCCCGGTGCGCTCCGGACTCCCGTCCCTGCTCGGGGAGCACGTGTTCGCCGTCGTCGGCGTCCTCGGGGGCCCTGGCCCTCACCGCCGCGCGGACGAAGCAGCCGGCTGACCACCGGCCGCTGCAGGGGCCCGCGGCGAGCGGGGGAGCCGTCAGGGGCAGGGGGTCCTTCCTCAGTCGCCGCGGCGGCGCTCCTGCTCGGCGAGGAACCGCTCGAACTCCGCGCCGATCTCCTCGCCGTCGGGCACCTCGCCGATCTCGCTGAGCAGGTCGCTGCCCTCGCGGGCGGCGGTGAACTGGTCGAACTGCTGCTCCAGTGCCGCCACGACGGCGGTGTTCTCCGGCGACCGGGCGATCTGCTCGTCGACCTCGGTGCGGTGTGCCTCGGCGGCCTCCCGCAGGGCCTCGGTGGGCAGGTGCAGCCCGGTCAGCCGGGAGAGGTGCTCCAGCAGCGTCAGCGACGCCGCCGGGAACGTCGCCTGCGCCAGGTAGTGCGGCACGTGGGCGGCCACCCCGTAGGCGTCGACGCCGGCCTCGCCCATCCGCAGCTCCAGCAGTGCGGCGACGCTGCCGGGCAGCCGCATCTCGCCCCAGTAGACCGGGTACTCGGCGATCAGCGAGCGCCGCGTCGCGTGCGCGGTGACGGTGACCGGGCGGGTGTGCGGCACCGGCATCGGGATCGCCTGCAGCGACACGACCGAGGTGACGCCCAGTCGCTCGACCAGGACGCCGACCGCGGCCACGAACCGCTCCCAGGCGAAGTCGGGCTCCGCGCCGTGCAGCAGCAGGAAGGGCGCACCGGCGTCGTCCTCCAGCGCGTAGAGCAGCAGCTCCGGCGCGGCGAAGGAGTCGTAGCGGTCGCCGGAGAAGGTGATCCGCGGCCGGTGTGCGCGGTAGTCGACCAGGCTGTCGGCATCGAACCGGGCGATGACCTGGTGCGGCAGCGCGCCGAGTAGGTGCGCACCGGTCAGCGCGCTGGCCGAGGCTGCGTCGATCTCGCCGGCGAGGTCGTGCACGAGCACCAGCCCGCGGCGGTCGCCGGCCTCGGTGACCGCGGCCTCACGGGCCAGGAACGGCTCGGCCTCGGGGAGCAGCTCGACGAGCTGCTCCGGTCGCTGCGCCACGGTGGTGCCTCCTCGCGGTACGGGTCTGCCGTCTACAGCTCCCCCCGTGCCGGCCGCATTCCCGGGGTCCTCCGGAGGGGTCAGGCGGGCGGCGGGGTCGGGGTGTCGTCCCCGGCCGCGGTGGCTCCCGTCCCGCCGTCCGCAGCGTCGCCGGCCGGGGTGGTGGCGACCCGCTCCCGGACGACCGTGGCACCGGTCTCGTCACCGGTGACCTGCACCCGGGTGCCGTCCTCGGCGACCTCCGGCGTCCTGCCGTCGAGCTGGTCCCGGACGTAGCGGTAGATGACGGCGATCAGCGCGGCCACGGGGACGCCGAGGAACGTGCCGAGGATGCCGTACAGGCTGCCACCGGCGGTGACCGCCAGGATGACGACGGCCGCGTGCAGGTTGAGCCCGCGGCCCTGGAGGATCGGCTGGAGCACGTTGCCCTCGAGCTGCTGCACCACCAGCACGATGACCAGCACGATCAACGCCGTCTGCCAGCCGTTGCTGACCAGGGCGATCAACACGGCGAAGGCGCCGGCGACGAAGGCGCCGATGATCGGGATGAACGCCCCGAAGAAGGTCAGGAGGGCGAGGGGCAGCACCAGCGGGACGCCGAGGATCCACAGGCCCAGCCCGATGAAGAAGGCGTCGATGAAGCCGACCAGGGCCTGCTGCCGGATGAACTCCGACAGGGTGGACCACGTCTTGTACGACAGCGCCGCCACGTGCGGGGCCACCTTGGGGCCGGTCTGCGCGGCCAGCCACGGCAGCCAGCGCGGGCCGTCCTTGATGAAGAAGAACGCCAGGACCAGGGCCAGGAGGAGGTTGAGCAGACCGTTGCCGACCGCGGAGACACCCGTCAGCGCGTAGCCGGCGATGTTCTGGGCGTTCCCCTGGATGCTGTCGATGACCTGGTCGACGGCCTGGCCGATCTGGTCCTCACCGAGGTTCAGCGGCGGCCCGGTCACCCACTGCTGCACGTCCTGCAGCCCGGCGGTGGCGGCGTCGGCCAGTTCGCCGGCCTGGTCGGCGACCTGCGGGACGATCCACGTGAAGAGGCCGCCGACGACCGCGAAGAAGAGCAGCAGCACCACCAGGGCGGCCAGTGCCGGGGGGAAGTGCAGCCGGCGCAGCAGCCGGGTGGGCGGCCAGAGCACGGTCGCGAACAGCAGGCCCAGGATGACCGGCAGCAGGATCGGCCAGAGCTTGCCGAGCACCCAGCCGACCGCCACCACCGCCGCCGCGATGAGCAGCAGCTGCGCCGAGGCGACGGCGAGTGCCCGGACGCCCTTCTGCAGCCGGGGCCCGCGGTCGGCGCTCGGAGCGGGGCTCGCGGTGACCGCGGCCGTGGGCACCGCGGAGAAGCTGGGCGTCCGTGCGGTGGCCGTGGGCTCGTCGCCCGAGCCGGGGGCGGACGCGGCGTCCGGACGGCCGGGCAGTCGGGACCTCATGCGGTCGATCACAGCAGGCCACTACCCCGGGTGGGGCCGGGACGATCATGTCGTGACCGTCGTAACGTCCGGGCCATGCCGAGAACCGCGACCGCCGACCGCGTCGACCGTGCCGCCCTCGAGGAGTTCCTCCGCCCCCGCCACAAGGCCGTGCTGGTCACCCGGCGCAGTGGAGGGGGCGTGCAGCTGTCCCCGGTGACCTGCGGCCTCGACCAGGAGGGGCGGGTGGTGGTCTCCACCTATCCGCAGCGGGCCAAGACGGCCAACGCCCGGCGCGACCCCGCCGTCTCGCTGTGCGTGCTCTCCGACGACTTCGACGGCCCCTGGGTCCAGGTGGACGGCCGGGCCGAGGTGCTCGACCTGCCCGAGGCGATCGAGCCGCTGGTCGACTACTACCGCGCGATCAGCGGCGAGCACCCGGACTGGGACGAGTACCGGGTGGCGATGGCGCGGCAGGGCAAGTCCCTCCTGCGGGTGAGCATCGAACGCTGGGGCCCGATCGCGACGGGCGGCTTCCCTCCGGAGGTGGTCGACAAGCTCTGAGGCTTGCCCGCCGCGGGGAAAGCCGACAGACTTGCGGAGTGCCGTACGTGCTGACCGTCGACCGGCAGGGCGGTCGCCGGGGGCCGGACCGGGTCGCCGGCGTCCTGCGGCGGCTCGCGGACGACGTCCCCACCGTGCTGCCCTTCGAGCGCACGGCGGGCGACGAGTTCCAGGGCGTGCTCGCCGACCCCGCGGTCGTCGTCGACGTCGTCCTCCGGCTCGTGCGCGAGGGCGGCTGGAGCATCGGCGTCGGAGCGGGTCCGGTGCAGACACCGCTGCCCGACAGCACCCGCGCCGGGGCCGGGCCCGCCTACCTGTGCGCACGCCGGGCGGTCGACGCGGCCGAGCAGCGCAGCGTCCGGCTGGCCGTGCGCGGCGCGGTCCCACCCGACGCCGGCGACGCGCAGGCGGTGCTGAGCGCGCTGGCCGTCGTCGTCCAGCGGCGCAGCCGGCAGGCGTGGGAGGCGATCGAGCTGGTCGGCGCCGGGCGCACCCAGGCCCACGCCGCCGCCTCGCTCGGGGTCTCGCGCCAGGCGGTGGGCCAGCGGCTGGCCGCGGGCCTGTGGGAGCTGGAGCGCGAGCTGCGGCCCACCGCGGCGCGGCTGCTCGCGCGGGCGGCCGGGTGACCGCCGCCGAGCGGGTCGTCATCGGCGCCCTGGCCGGCGTGCTGTGGGCGGCGGCGTGCGTCGGCGTCGCGCTGCTGCTGCGCAGCTGACCGGCCGCCACCGCGCGCGGTGATCACCGGGCGGACAGAATGGGTCCGCACCTCTGCCGTCCGCACCCCGGGAGACCCCGTGTCCGAGTCGACCGCACCGAGCGGGATCCGCAACGCGGACCTGCTCGGCGTCTACACGAACGACCACCTCGCCTCGGCCACCGGTGGGATCGAGCTCGTGAGCCGGATGCTCGGCCGCTGGCGCGGGACCTCCTACGAGCCGCGGCTCGAGGAGCTGCTCGACGAGCTGCGCGAGGAGCGGTCGGCCCTGCGGGGCACGATGGAGGCGCTCGGCCTGCCGGTGCGGGAGTACAAGCAGGCCGCGGTCTGGCTCGGCGAGAAGATCTCCCGGGTCAAGCTCAACGGGCACGTGCTGAGCCGCTCACCGCTGTCGGACCTGGTCGAGTTCGAGTTCATCGCCACCGCGGTGCTGGCCAAGCGGGCCGGTTTCGAGACGCTGCGGGCTGCGGGAGAGGCCGACCCGCGCATCGACGCCGCGTTGTTCGACCGGCTGATCGCGCAGGCGGACAAGCAGCACCACTGGCTGGCCGACGTCCGCCGCGAGGTCGCCGCGCACGTCTTCGGCGGCCACCCCGGCCCGGCCGACGCCGCCGCCGACACCTGAGCGGGCGATCACCCGGCAGCCCGCCCTCCCTCCGGGTAGAACCGGGGACGTGTGCCACGACGCCGACAGCCGCCCGCCCGCCCCGCCGAGGAGCGGTGACGTCGCCGAGCGCGGCACCCTGACGCTCACCTCGGCCGACGGCACCGAGGTCGCCGCCGCGTACGCCGCCCCTGCCGGCGAGACCCGGGTCGGCGTCGTCCTGCTGCCCGACATCCGCGGGTTGCACCCGTACTACGTGGCGCTGGCCGAGCGGTTCGCCGAGGCCGGGTCGCCGGCCCTGGCGGTCGACTGGTTCGGCCGGACGGCGGACCTCCCCGAGGACGGGGCCCGCGGGCAGGACTTCGACTGGCGGACGCACATCCCGCAGGTCACCGCGGCCGGTGTCGACGCCGACGTCACCGCGGCGGTCGCGTACCTGCGCGAGCGCACCCGCCGGACCTGCCCGTGGTCACCGTCGGCTTCTGCTTCGGCGGCAGCCACTCCTGGCGGCTGGCCGGGAGCGCCGACGTGGACCTCGCCGGCAGCGTCGGCTTCTACGGCAAGCCGGAGCTGACCGGGGACGCGCCAGCCGTCCGCCCGACGCTGATGGTCATCGCCGGCGCCGACGCCGCCACCCCGGTCGAGGACCAGCTGGTCCTGGCCGAGCGGCTGCGGGCCGGTGGCGCGGAGGTGGAGACCGCCGTGTACGACGGGGCCCCGCACTCCTTCTTCGACCGCGCGTACGGCGACTGGGCCGAGGCGTGCGCCGACGTCTGGCGCCGGGTGCTGGCACTCACCGACCGCGTGGCCGCGGGCTGAGTGCCGTGGCGCCCCGGCCGACGGACCGACCTCCTACCCTCGATCCGTGAGTGAGCAGCGGAGTGGCGACATCGACCCCGGGGTCATCGAGCTGGCGGCGCGGGTCTTCGACCTCGCACGCGGCGGGGCCACCGAGGAGCTGGCCGCCTACGTCGACGCCGGGGTGCCGGCGAACCTGACCAACGACAAGGGTGACACGCTGCTCATCCTGGCCGCCTACCACGGACACCCGGAGACGGTCGCCGCGCTGCTGCAGCGGGGCGCCGACGCCGGCCGGGTGAACGACCGGGGCCAGACGGCGCTGGCCGCGGCGGTGTTCAAGCAGTCGGAGGAGACCGTGCGCGCCCTGCTCGAGGCCGGTGCCGACCCGGACGCCGGCGGCCCGACCGCCCGGGAGACGGCGGCGTTCTTCGACCTGCCGGCGATGACCGCGCTGCTGGACCATGCGCGTCCCTGAGCGGGCCGGCCGCGCGTGCCGGGGTGACGGCCCGAGCGCGGCGAACCGCGGAGGAGGGCACGTGGTCGGGATCCACCCGGGGCCGTCGGCCACCGGCACCTCCGGCGCGCCCGCCGGCGTCGAGGGCTGAGGCGACCGACGGTGACCACGCAGCGGGGTGTCCCGGGGACCGAGGTCCCGCAGGCCAACGGGGCCACCGGCGTGCCGCCGGCCGCCGCCGCGGAGGCCGCGTCGGTGGCCAGGACGGCGGCCGACCCCCTGCCCGAAGGCGCGCTCGGGCCGCCGACCGGCGGGATGCCGCGCTGGATGGTGCTGCTCATCGGCGCCGCCACCGCGACGATCGCGATCGCCGGAGTGCGGTCGATCTCCTGGCTGGTCGGCCCGGTGCTGCTCGCCCTGGTCGTGGTCATCGCCCTGAACCCCGTGCAGCGCTTCCTGCAGCGGCACGGGTGGCCGCGCTGGGCCAGCACGACCGTCCTGCTGGTACTGGTGTGGGCCGTCCTGCTGGGCTTCGTCGCCCTGCTGGTGGTGTCGATCGCCCAGTTCGCCGCCCTCCTGCCCGACTACGCGGGGTCGGCGGAGGCGCTGATCGCCTCGGTGGTCAGCGACCTCAACGACCGGGGCATCGTCTCCGGGCAGCTCTCCGACCTGGTCGCCCAGTTCGACTACAGCCAGCTGGTCGGCGTGGCGACCGGCGTGCTCGCGCGGGCCACCGACACCGCCTCGACACTGGTCCTGCTGCTGGCCGCGCTGGTGTTCCTCTCCATCGAGTCCGGCGGTTTCGGCCGGCGGCTGGCGCTGATCGCGGCCGAGCGCCCGCACCTGCCGATCGCGCTGGGCCTGTTCGCCCGGGGCACGCGCAGCTACCTGTGGGTCAGCACGGTGTTCGGCGCGATCGTGGCCGTCGGCGACACGGTGGCGCTGATGGTGGTCGGCGTCCCCCTGCCGGTGGTGTGGGGGCTGCTGTCGTTCGTCACCAACTACGTGCCCAACATCGGGTTCGTCCTGGGCCTGGTGCCACCGGCGATCCTGGCCCTGCTCGACGGCGGCTGGACCGACTTCTGGGTCGTCGTCGCCGTCTACGCGCTGCTCAACTTCGTCGTCCAGACGCTCATCCAGCCCCGGTTCGTCGGCGACTCGGTGGGGCTGTCGATGACGGTCACCTTCGTGGCGCTGCTGTTCTGGGGCTGGGTGCTCGGCGCGCTCGGCGCCCTGCTGGCCATCCCGCTCACGCTGCTGCTCAAGGCGCTGCTGGTGGACGTCGACCCGCGCGGTCACTGGCTCGACGCGCTGCTGCGCGAGGAACCGAGAGCGCCCCGGACCAGTCGTGCCCGCCAGCGCGCGCACGCCCGTCGCGCGGCGCTCGCCTCGGTCCGCGCGCTGCACGTCCCGCGGCCGCACCGGCGCCCGTCGGAGGACTGAAACCGCAGGTCAGCCCGGAATGTCGTACCCCCGGAGGACGTTGTCACCATGTCGGGCAACCTCGCCCGGCGCGACGTCTGGAGGACGCGATGAAGGGCGACCGTGTCGAGGTAGTGATCGACGCCGGCGGGAGCACCCGCACTTACGAGATCGAGGCCACCCGCGCCGGCCGGCGGGTGGACGTGACGCACGGCCGCGGGCTCGTGGAGGTCACCGAGAGCACCCGGGGCGGGACCCCGGTCCGCACCGCCCGGTTCATGTCCGGCCGGGTCCTGGCGCTCGTCGAGCACCCGGCGCCCCGGCCGGCCCTGGACGACGACGCCGATGTGAGGCCGCTGCGCCAGACCGCGTGACACGGGACCCCCTCCTCTCCACCCCTCACGAGCTCGGCGGGAGGACCACCTCCTCCCCACCACTGGCACGCTCGCGGCGGGACCCGGGAGGCGGCCGGAGGGGGTCAGGGCAGGAACTCGTGGTCATGGTCGGGCTCCAGGGCAGCGGCAAGTCGACCTGGGTGCGTGCGCACCTGGCCGAGACGCACGTCGTCGTCAGCAAGGACCACTGGCCCAACGCCCGCCGTCGCGAGGCCCGGCAGCGGCGCGTCGTGGCCGAACTGCTGGCGCAGGGCCGGAGCACGGTCGTCGACAACACCAACCCCACCCTCGAGGACCGCGCCCCGCTGGTCGCGGCGGCCCGGGCGGCCGGCGTCGGCGTCCGGGCGGTCTGGCTGGACACTCCTGTGCCGGTCTGTGCCGCGCGCAACGACACCCGGGAGGGCCGGGCGCGGGTGCCACCGGCCGGGCTGTACGGGACGGCCGCGCGGTTCGTCCCGCCGTCGACGGCCGAGGGTTTCGAGCGGGTGGACGTCGTCCGCCCCGGGTGAGGTGGCGGGCGCGTCCGGCACGCCGGGGCGGATCCGGGGGAGCCGGTGCGGTAGACACGTCCGGCGTCCGCCCGTCCCGCGTCCCCCGGAGGTTCTTCGTGCTGGCCAGCATCGGTTACGCCGTCGCCTACACCGGGGTCGGCATCGTGCTGCTGACCCTCGGCTTCCTCGTGCTCGACCTGCTGACCCCCGGCCAGCTCGGTCGGCACATCCACGAGGAGCGGTCGGTCAACGCCGGCATCGTGCTCGCCGCCGGGTTCCTGGCCCAGGGCCTGGTCATCTTCAGCGCGATCTGGACCAACGCGACCAGCGGGTTCGGGGAGGCGCTGCTCTACACCGTCGTCTTCGGCCTGCTCGGCGTGGTGCTGCAGGCCGTCGCGTTCCTCGTGCTCGACCTGCTCACCCCCGGCAAGCTGGGCCGCCACGTGACCGAGGTCACCTTCCACCCGGCCAGCCTGGTCCTCGCCGCCGTCCAGCTCTCCGTCGCGGGCATCGTCGTCGCCAGCATCTGGCCCTGACCCGCGCCTCCGCCACTACGCGGCTACCCGCCGGTAGCCTCGCGGAGCCGATCCGTACCGTGTGGTCCAGCGCACCGGACGGCGCAGAAATCGGAGAGGGACGAACAGATGAGCGAGTCGAACAGCACCGGCACCCGCGTGGCGATCGTCACGGGGGCCGCGCGTGGCATCGGTGCGGCCGTCGCCAAGCGGCTGGCGCAGGACGGGTTCGCCGTGGGCGTGCTCGACCTGGACGAGGCCGCGAGCAAGGAGACGGTGGCGGCCATCGAGGCCGCCGGCGGTCGTGCGCTGGCACTGGGCGCCGACGTCAGCGACGCCGAGCAGGTGGAGGCCGCGGTCAGCCGCGTCGCCGCCGAGCTGGGCGCCCCGACGGTGCTGGTCAACAACGCCGGCGTCATCCGGGACAACATGCTGTTCAAGATGACCGAGGCGGACTGGGACACGGTCATGAACGTGCACCTCCGCGGCGCCTTCCTGATGTCCCGCGCGGTGCAGAAGCACATGATCGACGCCAAGTGGGGTCGGATCGTGAACCTGTCGAGCACCTCGGCCCTGGGCAACCGCGGCCAGGCCAACTACTCGACGGCCAAGGCCGGTCTGCAGGGCTTCACCAAGACCCTGGCGATCGAGCTGGGCAAGTTCGGTGTCACCGCCAACGCCATCGCGCCCGGGTTCATCCAGACCGAGATGACCAGGGCGACCGCGGACCGGATGGGCATCGCGTTCGAGGACTTCATCGCCTACGCCGCCAAGGAGATCCCGGTGCAGCGCGTCGGCCAGCCCGAGGACATCGCGCACCTGGCGTCGTTCTTCATCAGCGAGGGCGCGGGCTTCGTCTCCGGCCAGGTGGTCTACGCCGCCGGCGGCCCGAAGGCCTGAGGAAGGGCCACCCTTCCCCCCACGCCTCGCACGCTCGGCGCGGGACCTCGAAGGGTGGCCGTTCCGGCACGTCACCAGGCTCGCGGGGGGTCCCTGCAGGGGCAGGCTGAGACGCGACAGGGCCCGGTCGGCACCCCGGCCGGGCCCTATCCTGTTCCGGCGACGGGCATGGCGGAGCGTGCGTCGGTGTTGTACGAACCGTGACACGCACGCCCCTCCGGCTCGCCCTCCTCGGTGACTCGCTCGCGTACGGCTCCGGCGCCGCCGGGCCCGGGGACGCCCTCGGCCCCCGCCTGGCCGCCGCGCTGACCGGCGCCGGCTACGACGTCGACCTGTCCGTGCTCGCCGTCCCGGGGGCGGTGTCGCGGGACCTGGCCGCACAGGTCCGCCGGGCCGCGCTGCTGGACGTCGACCTCGCGGTGGTGGTGGTCGGTGCCAACGACCTGGCGCGACTGGTGCCCCCGCCGCAGGCGGCAGCGGCACTGGCCAGCGCGCTGGGCGCCCTGCGCGCGGCCGGCACCGACGTGGTCGTCGTCCCGGCGCCGGACATGTCGACCGTGCCCTGGGTGCCGCCGGCGCTGCAGTCGCTGGTGCAGGCCGCCTCGAGGCGGCTGCAGCGGGAGCAGGCAGCCGTCGCCCGCTCGGCCGGCGCCATGGTCGCCGCCGTGTCCGAGGCCGTGTCCGCGGCCTTCGGCACCGACCCGGCGCTGTTCTCCGCCGACCGCTTCCACCCGTCGTCGGCCGGCTACGCCCACATCGCCCAGGCGCTGGTGCCCCACGTCGTCGCCGCCGCGCACGCCCGACGGGACGGCGCCGCCGCCTGACGTTCCGGCTCGGGAGCCTCGGAGCCTCGGAGCCCGGGCGCCGCCGCGGAAGGTCGTGGGGTCGCGTCTCGTCGACACGCCGTCGTCGGCGTGTCGGGGTGCACACCCTCTCGATCGACTCGCAGGTGGCCGCGGCTCCGGGCCCGTGTTCGTCGCCGCTGTCCATACGCACTCATCCCCCTGGACGGTCACCGGAACCTTGCCTAGCGTCGCTGGTGCGTCATTCGGACGGTCGTGGTCCGGAGGGGGAGACGTGTCACTCGTGGTCGTGCCCGAGGCCGGCGTCCGTGGGAGGAACCGCGCCTGCCGCCGCACGGCCCGGTCCCGCAGCGGCGTATCACGAGCGGTCCTCCGGAGCTCATCGGTACCGAGGACGACGGCATCCCGGCTGGCGGATGGGTGATCGGCCATGGCGAAGCGGCTCGTGGAGTTCCCGATGGAGAGCGGCGGCACCGTGCTGGTGCAGGTCGAGGACGGGTCCGCGATCGGCGGGCACGGCGGCGGTGAGGTCACCCGGGGGTGGGGGGAGCGGGACGAGCGGATCGTCCTGCAGGCGCAGCAGAGCTTCGAGCAGGCCGTCGCCCGCGTGCAGCCGGCCGTGCAGGAGCTCGTGCGCCGGCTGCGGTCGCTGGCCGAGCGCCCGGCGGAGATCACCGTCGACTTCGGGATCGAGCTCAGCGCCGAGGTGGGCGCCTTCGTGGCCGGCGCCAGCTCGACGGGCAACTTCACGGTGTCGATGACCTGGCGACCGGAGCGGGCAGCCGGCCAGGCGCCCGGCCAGGTCGGGCCCGGCGGGGACGACCCGCCGACCGGGGCGCCGCGATGACCGAGCGCACCTACCTGGACTTCGACGTGCTGGTCGAACCCGCGTCGGCGACCAGCTACCGCGCCCGCGTGCTGAACTCCCCGGTGGGCGAGACCCGCCCGGTGCCGGTCACGATCCCCTTCTCCGACCTCGAGCTGGACAACTTCCTGCTGCGCATCGGCCGGCCGCGCCGCTACCTGGTCCGCAGCGAGGACGAGCCGGAGGCCACCGCCGTCCGCGAGTTCGGCAGCCGGCTCTTCAGGTCCGTCTTCCACGACCAGGTGGCCGGCGCCCTGACCGCCAGCCTCGACCAGGCCGAGGGGCGCGACGCCGGCCTGCGCGTGCGGCTGCGGCTGACCGAGGCGCCCGAGCTGGCCGACCTGCCCTGGGAGTACCTCTACGACACCGACGCCCGCCGGTTCCTGGCGCTGTCGGAGTGGACTCCGGTCATCCGCTACCTGGACCTGCCCGGCCGCATCCGCCCGCTGCCGGTGCACCCCCCGCTGCGCGTCCTGGTGGTGGTCGCCAGCCCCACCGACTTCCCGCCTCTGGACGTCGACGACGAGTGGGTCCGGCTGCAGGAGGCGCTCCGGGACCTGCAGCACGACGGACGGGTCCACCTCGAACGCACCCCGAACGGGACCATGGCCGAGCTGCAACGACAGTTGCGGCGGGGCGAGCACCACGTCTTCCACTACATCGGCCACGGGCGCTACGACCCCCAGCTCGGGGACGGGCTGCTGGCCATGGAGGGTCCGAGCGGGCGCGCGCAGCCGATCAGCGGCTCCGACGTCGGCGCCCTGCTGCACGACCACCGCACCCTGCGCCTGGCCCTGCTGAACTCCTGCGAGGGCGCTCGGGGCGGCCGCACCGACCCCTACTCGGGGGCCGCGCAGAGCCTGGTGTACCAGGGCATCCCCGCCGTGGTCGCCATGCAGTTCGAGATCACCGACCGGGCCGCCATCGTCTTCACCCGCGGCTTCTACGAGGCCGTCGCCGACGGCTACCCGCTCGACGCGGCGATGGCCGAGGCCCGCAAGGCCATCCGGCTCCAGCCGAACCAGGTCGAGTGGGGCACCCCGGTGCTGTACCTGCGTGCCCCCGACGGGCGCATCTTCGACGTCGCACCCCACTCGCACACGACCGCGGGGACCCCACCCGCCGGCACGGCCGGCCCGGTGCCGCCCCGGGTCCCCCCGGACGCGGCCGCAGCTCCGGTGCCTGGCGGGTCCACGGGCCGGCTGCGAGAGCCCGGGCAGCCCGAGACCACCCAGCCCGTCGTCGCGGCGCGGGCACCCCAGGACGGCTCGCCCGCCACCGGCGCATCCGCTCCGGACGGCGGTGGGACGGCCGCCGACGAGCGGCGCGACCGCGACGACGCGACGACGGCACGCGCCGGGAGCGCCGGTGGCCGGCGCGGGTCCGGTGCCGGGGAGGGCGCGACCGTCGACGGTGCCGCGCCGGCGACGACCTCGCAGCCGGGACGCCGCAAGGCCACGGCACCGCGCGCCCGGTCGAAGGCGGGGTCGCCCGGTCGGGAGGCCGGTACCGACCCGGCGGCGCCCCGGACGCCGACGCGGAGCATGCCGGCCGCCAGGGGGCCCGCCGGCGGGCCCGCGGACACCTCGGCCGGAGCCCGCTCGGCCGATCCGGGACCCGCGGCCTCGTCGACCCCTTCTGCCGCGACACCGGCCGGGGCGACGCCGCCCGACCCGACGCCGCCCGACCCGACGCCGCCCGACCCGACCTCGCCCCCTGCGAGCCCCCCTCCCTCCTCGCCGCCTCCGCCGCCGACGCCCCAGCCGTGGTGGAGGCACCGGCGGGTCGTCGTCGCCGCGGTCGTCCTGCTCCTCGTGCTGGCCGGCGGGTCGGTCGCCGTGGCGCTGACGCTCGGGCGGACGAGCGGGCCGGAGCCCGGGCCGGCCGCGTTCGACACGGCGCCCACGGGGCCCGCCGCGCCCACCAGCTCAGGTCCGCCGCCGGTGTCCCCGAGCATGCCGATCCCCTCGGCCGGCGCCGTCATCCCGGTGGGCGAGACACCCGGCTACGCGGTGGCCTCGCCGAGCGGGGCGCAGCTCTACGTCGCCAACCGCGAGGCCCGGACCATCACGGTGGTCGACACCGGGCTGGACCGGGTGACCGGGCAGATCCCCGTGCCGGTGGGTCCGCCGCAGTTCGTGACCTTCTCCCCGGACGGGCGGGTGGCCTACCTCAGCCTGTACGACGAGGAGACCGAGGACGGGGCCTTCGGCGTCCTCGACGCCAGGACGTGGAGGATGATCGAGACCATCCCGCTGGACGGCAAGCCGTGGTCACCCGCGGTCACCCGCGACGGGGACCGGGTCTACGTGCCCGTGGAGGGTCCGAACACCGTCGTGGTCATCGACGCCGGGGCGTACGAGGTCCTGACCGAGATCCCGGTGCCGCCCCTGCCGCACTCCATCGAGTTCACCCTCGACGGCATGCGGGGTTACGTCGCCAACCACACCTCCAACGTCGTCGCGGTCATCGACACCACGACGGACACCGTGCTCCGGGAGGTGCCGGTCGACGCGGGCCCGCACCGTGTGGCGGTGCACCCGGCCCGGCCGCTGGTCGCCAACGTCAACTACGACGCCGACACCGTCACCGTCATCGACACGAGCACCGACACGGTCATGACGAGCATCCCGGTCGAGGCAGGGCCTCAGGACGTCACCTGGGCGCCCGACGGCCAGTTCGCCTACGTCACCAGCGTCAACGCGGACACGCTCTCGGTGATCGCGGCCGACGACTGGAGGGTCACGGCGAGGATCCCCATCGGCGACGCCCCGACCTCGGTCGCGGTGCTGCCCGACGGGTCACGCGGCTACGTGACCAACCTGAACGACGGCACCGTCCGGGTGCTCGACCTCGACGGCTGAAGGAGAACCCCGTCCCCTCACCCCTGGCAGGCCCGGGGCGGGACCCGGGACGGGGGCCCCGAGCACGGAGCCGTGACCACCGTCCCGGCCGGACCGGTGGCCACGGCTCCATGAGCACCGGGGCGACGCCTCACGAGGTGTGGTGCACCTCCTGCAGGCGGTAGACCGGGGTGGGGATCCCCTCGTACCGGGCCTTGAGCTGCAGCGCCAGGTACAGCGAGTAGTGCCGTGACTGGTGCAGGTTGCCGCCGTGGAACCACAGCGCCTCCTGCTGGGTGGGCTTCCACATGTTGCGCTGCTCGCCCTCCCACGGACCCGGGTCCTTGGTGGTGTCCGAGCCCAGGCCCCAGACCTTGCCGACCCTGTCGGCGACCTCCTGGGAGATGAGGTCGGCCGCCCACCCGTTCATGGACCCGTAGCCCGTGGCGTAGACGACGAGGTCGGCGGGCAGCTCGGTGCCGTCCTGGAGGACGACGGCGTCCTCGGTGAGGTGGTCGACCTGGCCGTGCGCCAGCTTCACCTCGCCGTCCGCCACCAGGTCGGCGGCCCCCACGTCGATGTAGTAGCCCGAGCCCCGGCGCAGGTACTTCATGAACAGCCCCGAGCCGTCGTCGCCCCAGTCGAGCCAGAAGCCGGCCTCCTCCATGCGGCGGTAGAAGTCGGCGTCACGCTCCTTCATCTGCTCGTACAGCGGGATCTGGAACTCGTGCATGATCCGGTAGGGGATCGAGGCGAACGTCAGATCGGCCTTCTCGGTCGTGACGCCGTTGGCGACGGCCTCCTCGCTGTAGAGCGCGCCCAGGCCGATCTGCATGAGGCTGTCGCTCTTCACGATGTGCGTCGACGTGCGCTGCACCATCGTCACGTCGGCGCCGATCTCCCACAGCGCCCCGCAGATGTCGAACGCGGAGTTGTTGCTGCCGACGACGACCACCTTCTTGCCGGCGTACTCGTCCGGGCCGGGGTGTGCCGAGGAGTGGTGCTGCTCGCCGCGGAAGACGTCCTGCCCGGGCAGCCGGGGGACGTTGGGCTTGCCGGACATGCCGGTGGCCAGCACCAGCTGCTTCGGCCTGAGGGTCATCGGCCGGCCGTCGCGCTCGATCTCGACCGTCCACTCGCCGGTCGACTCGTCGAAGGACGCCGAGCGCGCCACGGTGCCGCCCCAGTAGGGGACCTCCATGACCTTCACGTAGGACTCGAGCCAGTCGCCGATCTTGTCCTTGGGCGCGAACACCGGCCAGTTGTCCGGGAACTTCAGGTAGGGCAGGTGGTCGTACCAGACCGGGTCGTGCAGGCACAGCGACTTGTAGCGGCTGCGCCACTGGTCGCCGGGCCGGGCGTGCTTGTCGATGACCAGGGCCGGGACGCCTAGCTGCCGCAGGCGGGCGCCGAGGGCGATGCCGCCCTGGCCGCCGCCGACGACGAGGACGTGGGGCTGCACGGTCGTGCCGAGCTCGGCCTCCTCCCGCTCGCGGCGCTCCAGCCACGTGGTGCGGTCGCGGTTGGCGCCGTGTTCGGCACCCATCGGCCGGCGCTCGCTCAGCGGCTCCTCGTGCCCCTTCAGCTCGTAGAGGGTGGTCAGCAGGGTGAAGGCCTTCGCGCCCTCCTCCTGCAGCCGGAGCAACCCGCGGCCGCGCCCCACGGCGGTCTCGAACTCGATCCAGGCGGTGGTCACGCCGTCGGCCTCGGTGGGCTCCTCGGTGGTGCGGAAGCCGCGCGGATCGGTGCGCTCGAGGGTGGCGGTGAGCAGGTCGCGCACGCCGTCGGGCCCCTCGACCGTGGTGAGGTTCCAGGTGAACGCGATGAGGTCGCGCCAGAAGCTCGTGGCGGCGAACATCCCCGCCGCGCGGTCGACGTCGCGGGCGGTCAGTGCGTCCTCGAACGCGGCCAGCCAGCCGTCGGTGCGGTCAGTGGGGGAGCCGGTGGTGCTCGGTCGTTCCGCGGTCTGCGTCATGCGCGTCGCCTCCTGCGTCGTCGCGGGCGGGGTCGCCGTCCAGGGAACCCGGCCGCTCACACGTGGGGGAGGCGTTGCAGGGGGTTGCACGGCATATGGTCGTGGTGCAGGTCACAGTCGAGGAGCCGCCGATGACCGCTGTCCAGAGCGCCCTGCCGCCCGGTGCCGACCCGCGGGTGCACACCCGGCTGCTCGCGCGGGTGCGCGCCGCGGCCCTGGCCGGAGGCACCCCGCCCGCCGCGCCCCGGCCGGTGATCGGCGCGTCGTGGCGCCGGCTGCGCGGCAGCGGACTGGACCCCTCGCGCACCCCGGACGTCGCCCCGCTGGACGGCGCCGAGTTGGAGCGCCGCCGCGCGGAGAGCGGGCTGGCCCCGCTGCTGCCCCTGCTGCGGGAGCGGTTGCTGCCGGTGGCGCGGGACGCCGGGCAGGTGCTGGTCGTGGGGGACGCCGGGTGCCGGGTGCTGTGGCGGGAGGGCGGCGCCGAGGTGCGCCGGCGGGCCGACCGGCTGGGCTTCGTCGAGGGCTCGTGCTGGGACGAGGACGTCGTCGGCACCAACGCCATCGGCACGAGCGTGGTGGTGCGGGCGCCGCTGCAGGTGCACGCCGCGGAGCACTACGCCGAGGGGCACCAGCCCTGGACCTGCGCCGCCGCCCCGCTGCGCGACCCGGTCACCGGCCGGGTGCTCGGGGTGGTCGACCTCTCCGGCCCGGCGTCCACGGTGCACCCGAGCACGATCGCCCTCGTCGACGCCGTCGCGGCGCTGGCCGGGCAGGAGCTCCAACGGGCCCACACCCGGCACGTCGAGCGGCTGCGGACGCTGGCCGCGCCGATCCTCGCCCGGCTGACGGGCCCGGCGCTGGTGGTGGGCACCGACGGCTGCACCGCGGCGGCGACCGACCTGGCCGCGCCCGACAGGGTCGCGCTGCCCGAGGAGGTGCGCGCCGGGGCGGTGTGGGTGCCGGCGCTGGGCCGGTGCACCGTCGAGCCGCTGCCCGGCGGCTGGCTGCTGCGCCCGTCCGCCCCCGGGGACGACGACCGCCCTGCGGGGCTGGTGCTCGACCTCACCGGGTCCCGCCCGCAGGTGCAGGTGACCGGGGCCAGCGGCAGCTGGACGGCCGGGCTGAGCCTGCGGCACGCCGAGATCCTGCTCGCCCTCGCGCGGCACCCGGCGGGGTGCTCGGCCGCCGCGCTCGCCGCCGACCTCTTCGGCGACCCGACCCGGACGGTGACCGTGCGCGCGGAGGTCTCCCGGCTGCGCCGCACCCTGGGCTCGGTCCTGCTGACCCAGCCCTACCGGGTCGACGAGGACGTCGCCGTCGCGGTCCGGCTGCCCGAGCCGGCCGCCCGGCTGCTCCCGGCGTCCACCGCGCCGGTGGTGGAGCGGCTCCGTCGCGGGTGACGCCCGGGAGGCCCGGCACCCACGGGTCGTGCGGCTCGTCAGTGCGCGCGGAGCGCTGACCGCGGCGAAGGGGCACGGGCGGGCTCGGGGCGGGGGTGGCACGCCCCCCGCCCCGGGTCCTCACTCGGTCGGCGGCTCGTCCTCGCCCGACTCCTCGGCCGCGTCGGCCTCCTCCTTGGTCTTGTGCACCGCGCCGTCGGCGTGCTCCGGCGGGCCGTAGACGGTGTAGAGGACCAGCGGGTTCGGACCGGTGTTGACGAAGTTGTGCTTCGTGCCGGCGGGGACGACGACGAGGTCGCCCTGCGCCACCTTCTTCTTGGACCCGGAGATCTGCGCCTCACCCGTGCCGCTGACGAAGGTGAGGATCTGGTCGATGTCCTCGTGCACCTCCTCGCCGATCTCACCGCCCGGCGGGATGGTCATGATCACCAGCTGCGTGTTCTTGCCGGTCCACAGCACGCGGCGGAAGTCGGCGTACTTCTCGGCCTCGGTCGCGATGGTGTAGTGGATGACGGACGCCATCGAGGGCTCCTCTCCTCGGTCGGGCACGTGTCGGTGCGGCCGGCACCCGGTCGGGCCCGGCGGACGACGTCCCTCCTGCCCCCGGCCCGGTCCGGTCATTCCTGCGTCGCCCGACCGGCTGGCCACCACGGCCGCGGCCGGGCCCGGAGGACGCCGGCCGGGTCGACCGACCCCCCTCCGGTCCGGGCGTCGTGGCGACGCCCGTGCCGGGTCTGCCGCGTGTCCGCACGGGGGCGGTGATCGATCTCACCCGGCGGGCCGGGAAGCAACGACGGCGCTCGCGGCGTCGTCCCTGGGGTGACGACCTCGACCGCCTCCCGACCGATGGCCCGTGCCTACGCGGTGTGGCTCGTCGCGCTGGCCGCGTACACCGTCGCGGTCTTCCACCGCGCATCCCTGGGTGTGGCCGGGGTGGAGGCCCAGGCGCGCTTCTCCGCCGGCGCCTCGGCGATCTCGCTGTTCCTCGTGCTGCAGCTGGTCGTCTACGCTGCGATGCAGGTGCCGGTGGGGGTGGCGCTGGACCGGTTCGGCTCCCGGCGGCTGATCCTGGCCGGCGCGCTCACCATGGCCGCGGGACAGGCGACGCTGGCGCTGGCGGGGGACGTGCCGACGGCCATCGCCGCGCGGGTGCTCGTCGGCGCGGGTGACGCGATGACCTTCGTCAGCGTGCTGCGCGTGGTCGGCTTCTGGTTCCCCGGCCGGACCGTTCCGCTGGTCACCCAGCTCACCGGCATCCTGGGCCAGTTCGGGCAGATCGCCGCGGCCTACCCGCTGGTCGCGCTGCTGCACGCGACGTCGTGGGAGTCCACCTTCCTCGGCGGGGCCGCGGTCAGCGTGCTCGTCGCCGTCCTGGTGCTCGTCGCGCTGCGGGACGCGCCCCCCGGCACCGAGCTGGCCCCACCTGCCGGGCTCGCCGAGGTCCGGCGCAGCCTGGCGCTGACCTGGCAGGAACCGGGCACCCGCATCGGTCTGTACACCCACCTGGTCACCCAGTTCTCCGGCACCGTCTTCGCGCTGCTGTGGGGTTATCCCTTCCTGGTCCTCGGCCAGGGCCTGAGCCCGGCCACGGCGGCGGGCCTGCTGACCCTGCTGGTGGTGGTCGGCATCGGCGTCGGCCCGCTGTTCGGCCGGCTGTGCGGCCGCTGGCCGCTGCGCCGCTCGTCTCTGGTGTTCGCCATCCTCGTCGCCACCGCGGTCACCTGGACCGTCGTGCTGCTGTGGCCCGGTCGCGCGCCGCTGCCGCTGCTGGTGCTGCTGGTCGTCGTCCTGGGCACCAACGGCCCCGGATCGATGATCGGCTTCGACTTCGCCCGCACCTGGAACCCCGCCGAGCGGCAGGGCAGCGCGAGCGGCGTGGTCAACGTCGGCGGCTTCGTCGCCTCGCTGCTCACCGTCCTGGCCGTGGGCGCGGTGCTCGACCTGCTGACGCCGGGCGGCTCGACCGGCTACTCGCTGGACGCCTTCCGCGCCGCGTTCGCCACCCAGTACCTGTTCTGGGCGATCGGGTTCGTCGGCGTGCTGCGCCACCGCCGGGAGCTGCGGGCGCGGCTGGCCCGCGACGGCGTGGTCCTGGCGCCGCTGACCGCCGCCGTGGGCGCCCGGCTGCGCGGGGGCTCGGCCTACCGCTGAGACAGGACCCCGGCCCTCGCACGACCCCGTCGGCCCCGTCCAGGGGCTCGCCGCGAGCCCTGACGGCCCCCTTGCAGGGTCCCGCCGGAGCCTGCGAGTGGCGGGGGCGAGGGGGTCCTCGGCGAGGCGGACGGGGTCCTTCACCACGCCTCGTGGCCGGCCCGGCACGCAGGCGGCGGACACCACCATCGCCCCCGCCGCGCCGGGAGCGCGACCGCCCACCCCGGCGGTCAGGTCTGGCACCGTCCCGACCCTGGGCAGCACGGGGAGCAGGGAGGCGCGGTGTTGCGACGCAACGAGGGCCCGGCCGGCGGCGGGTCCGGGCCGGGCGGATCGCCGGCCTCCCGGGCTGACCGGGGACCTGCCGGCGAGCTCGACGCCCTGCTCGGACGCCGGCCACTGTTCCGGACGGCGCTGCGCGGCTACGACCGGCTGCAGGTCGACGGCTACCTCGCCCGGGCCGAGACCGAGCTGCTCGCCCTCCGGCGGGCCAACGACGACCTGCTGACCCGCTACGGCACCTGCTCGGCGGAGCTGGAGATCTCCCGCAGGCTGCTGGCCTGCTCCCCGGCCGGGCGCGAGCAGGTGCGCACCTCCGAGCGGGTCGGGGAGATCCTGCGGCTGGCCGCGGACGAGGCGGCCCGGCTGACCGAGGCGGGCGCCGCCGACGCCGACCGGCTGCGCGGGGTGGCGCGGGCCGAGGCCGACGCGCTGCTGCGGCGTGCCCGCGAGGTCAGGGACGACGCCGTCGCCGACTGCGAGCGCATGCGGGCGGAGGCCGAGGAGGCCCGGGCGGCGGCGGAGGAGGAGCTGGCGCGGGCACATGCCGAGGTCCGCCGGCTGGCCGCGCGGCTGGACGAGGCGCTGCAGAGCCTGGCCGTGGAGGAGCACCAGACCCGCGCGCCGGTGGCCGGCTGACCCGCTAGCGTCGGGGCCACGAGATCACCAGCGGGAGGTGTGCGTGGACGTCGTCGTCGGGCTCGACTCCGGCACGACGGCGACGAAGGCGGTGACCGCGGGCGTCGACGCCTGCGTCCGGGACGTGGTCAGCGTCGGCTACCCGCTGCTCGTGCCCGGCCCCGGCCGCGCCGAGCTCGACGCCGGCCGGCTGCAGCAGGCCGCGGTCGAGGCCCTCGCCGCCATCGCCGGGCGCGCCCGCGCGCGCGGCGACCGGGTCATCGGGATCGCCCTCTGCGCCGCCATGCACGGCCTGGTGCCGATGGACGGCGACGGCGCGCCACTGGGCCCGGTGATCACCTGGGCCGACGCCCGGGCCGCCGAGTGGGCGCAGGCCCTGCACGCCGACGGGCGCGCCCCCACCCTGCACGGCCGGACCGGCACCCCGGTGCACGCGATGTCGCCGCTGGTGAAGCTCTCCTGGGAGCGGGCGCAGGACGCCGACCGGGTCGGCGGGACGCCGCGCTGGGGCGGCGTCAAGGAGCTGGTCGTCGCGGCGCTGTGCGGCGGCCCGCAGGTGCTCGACCGCTCGTGCGCCTCGGCCACAGGTCTCTACGACATCCGCGCCGGACGGTGGGACGACGAGGCGCTGGCCATCGCCGGGGTGCGGGCCGACCAGCTCGGCGAGGTGCTGCCCACGACCGCGGTGCTCCCGGGTCTGCGTGCCGACGTCGCCGCTGCCACCGGACTGCCGGCCGACACCCCGGTCGTCGTCGGGGCCTCCGACGGGGTCCTGGCCAACCTCGGCGTCGGCGCGGTGCGCCCGGAGGTCGCCGCGGTCTCGCTGGGCACCAGCGGCGCCATGCGGGTCGTCGTCCCGGCGCCCACGGTGGACCCCGGGCGCCGGCTGTTCTGCTACGCGCTCACCGACGAGCACTGGGTGGTCGGGGGATCGGTGAACAACGGCGGCTCGGTGGTGCGCTGGGCCTCCCACGCGCTGGCCGTCGAGCCCGGCGAGCCCGAGCCGCACGGCGAGGAGGCCGACGCCCTGGACGCCCGGCTGCTCGGGGAGGCGGCGTCGGTGCCGCCGGGCAGTGCCGGGCTGCTCTGCCTGCCGTACCTGCTCGGTGAGCGGGCGCCGTGGTGGCGCTCCGGGCTGCGCGGGGCCTACATCGGCCTGCGCCGGGAGCACCGCCGTCCGCACCTGGTGCGTGCCGCGGTGGAGGGCGTGTGCCAGCAGCTGGCGTTGGTGCGCGATGCGTTCTCCGCCACCGACGTCCCGGTGCGCGAGGTGCGCGCCACCGGGGGAGCGGTCGCCTCGCAGCTGTGGGTGCGCACGCTCGCCGCCGCCCTCGACCTGCCGGTGCGGGTCGCCGACTCGCCGGAGGGCACCGGCCTGGGTACCTGCCTGCTCGGGCTGCACGCCCTCGGCGCGCTGCCGGACCTGGACGCCGCGACCGCGCTGGTGACCGTGCACGACCCGGTCGACCCGGACCCGGCCGAGGCCGCGGTCTACCGGGAGCTGCGGCCGCTGGTGGAGCGCTCGACCGACGCGCTGACCGACGTCCTGACCGCACTGGACGCCCTGGACGACAGCCCGTCGCACCCCGTCTGAGTCCGACCGGACGGTCACGGGGACACTGCTGGGCACCCCCGGCTTCTCTTCGCGCCGGTGCTCAGCCTCCTCGTCCGGGAGAGCGGGAACCGCCGCGGCCATTTCTGCGGAAACCGCCGGATCCGGTCGCAGCTGACCCGCCGGAACCGCGCCCGCGGTGGCATCGTGGCGCGATGGGACGCAGTCTCCGTCTTGCCGGTGCCGGCCTGGCCGGTCTCGCCGCGGTCGCCGCCCGCGACCTGTTGCAGCGTGAGCACACCCTGCTGCGCAACTTCCCGGTGATCGGCCACGCGCGCTACCTGCTGGAGTCGATCGGCCCGGAGCTGCGCCAGTACCTCGTGGCGGGCAACAACGAGGAGCGCCCGTTCACCCGCGACCAGCGGCGCTGGGTGTACGCGTCGGCGAAGCACGACAACAACTACTTCGGCTTCGGTACCGACAACGACCTGGAGTTCACCGCCGGCTACCCGGTCATCAACCACCGCACGTTCGGCCGGGCCGTGCCGCCCACCTCCGTCCACGCGGGCCACGACGTCGCGCTGCCCAGCGCCAAGGTGCTCGGCGGTCCGCGCGGCCGGGCGCGGGCGTTCCGGCCGGCCTCGGTCGTCAACGTCTCCGCGATGAGCTTCGGGTCGCTGTCCGGCGCCGCGATCGAGGCGCTCAACCGCGGGGCCGCGCTCGCCGGGTGCCTGCAGAACACCGGCGAGGGCGGGCTCTCGGTGCACCACCGTCACGGCGGTGAGCTGGTCTTCCAGATCGGCACGGCGTACTTCGGCTGCCGGGACGAGCAGGGCCGCTTCGACCTGCAGCGGCTCAAGGACCTCGTCGCCTCGGCACCGATCCGGGCCCTGGAAGTGAAGCTCAGCCAGGGCGCCAAGCCCAGCCTCGGCGGCGTCCTGCCGGGTGCGAAGGTGTCGGCCGAGATCGCGGCCGCCCGTGGCGTGCCGGAGGGCGTGGACTGCATCAGCCCGTCGCGGCACGCGGAGTTCTCCGACACCGACAGCCTGCTCGACTGGGTGGAACTGCTCGCCGCCGAGACCGGGCTGCCGGTCGGCATCAAGTCCGCCGTCGGTGACATGACCTTCTGGCAGGAGCTCACCGACCTGATGGCGGCCACCGGCCGCGGCGTGGACTTCGTGACGGTCGACGGCGGTGAGGGCGGCACCGGCGCGGCGCCGCTCATCTTCACCGACTCGGTGTCCCTGCCGTTCCAGCTGGGCTTCGCCCGGGTGCACTCGGTGTTCGCCCGTGCAGGGCTGCAGGAGCAGGTCACCTTCGTCGGCGCCGGCAAGCTCGGCCTGCCCGACAACGCGGTCGTGGCCTTCGCGCTCGGCTGCGACATGGTCAACGTCGGCCGGGAGGCGATGCTGGCGATCGGCTGCATCCAGGCGCAGAAGTGCCACACCGACACCTGCCCGACCGGCGTCGCCACCCAGAACCCCTGGCTGGCGCACGGCCTGGACCCGCAGCGGAAGTCGGTACGGGCGGCGAACTACATCGGGACGCTGCGCCGCGACCTGGTCAAGGTCGCCGAGGCCTGCGGGGTCGAGCACCCCGGGCTCATCGACGCCTCCTCCGTCGAGATCCTCTCCGGGCGCACGGCGTCCACGCCGCTGGGGGAGGTCTACGGCTACGGGCCGGGGTGGGGGCTGCCCTCGGCCGCCGACCGCGAGGAGATCGTGCGGATCATGACGGCCGAGGCCCCGCAGGGCGGGTCCGCCGTCCCCTCGGAGGACGCCGTCCGCTGAAGGAGGTCCTCGACGATCACGGCGCCGGGACCACCCACCGGGCTGGGCAGGTGCTCCCGGCGCGGTGACCGCGGGGGGCTCACGCGCCGCGGAGCAGCTCCTCGAAGGAGGGGACGTCGGCGAACGGGTCCACCGGCCGCTCGGTGGCCGGCCGGCCGGCGACCAGGTCGGCCAGCTCGCCGGCCGCGCGGTCGATCCGCCGGGCCAGCTCGGCGTCCACCCCGCCGGCGCCGGCCCAGTCCTCCGACGCGGCGAACACGCCGGTCGGCGCCGGGACGGCCCGCAGGTAGGCGAACAGCGGCCGCATCGCGTGCTCGAGGACCAGCGAGTGCCGGGCGGTGCCGGCGGTGGCACCGAGCAGCACCGGCGTCCCGGTGAGCGAGTCCTTGTCCAGGACGTCGAAGAACGTCTTGAACAGCCCGCTGTAGGACGCCGAGAACACCGGCGTCACGGCGATCAACCCGTCGGCGCCGACGACCGTGTCGATCGCCGCGCGCAGCGACTCGTTGGCGAACCCGGTCACCAGGTCGTCGGCGAGGTCGCGGGCGTGCGTGCGCAGCTCGACGACCTCCACCGTCGCGTCGTCGCCCCGCTCGCGCAGGGCGCCGACGGTCGCGGCGGCCAGCCGGTCGGCCAGCAGCCGGGTCGACGACGGGGTCGACAGCCCGGCGCTGACGACGGCCAGGGTGCGGGTGGTCATGCGGACACCTCCTGGAGAGACGCCTGGCGGGCCGCCACGCGCGAGGCGTGGGTCGGGGCGTCGGGGACGTGCGCGGGCTTGAGCGCGGCGAACTCCTTGCGCAGCACCGGCACGACCTCCTCGCCGAGCAGGTCCAGCTGCTCCAGGACCGTCTTCAGCGGCAGGCCGGCGTGGTCGATGAGGAACAGCTGCCGCTGGTAGTCGCCGACGTGGTCGCGGAAGCCGAGCGTCCGCTCGATGACCTGCTGCGGGGAGCCGACGGTCAGCGGCGTCTCGCGGGAGAAGTCCTCCAGCGAGGGGCCGTGGCCGTAGACCGGCGCGTTGTCGAAGTACGGGCGGAACTCGCGGACGGCGTCCTGGCTGTTCCGGCGCATGAACACCTGCCCGCCCAGGCCGACGATCGCCTGGTCGGCGCTGCCGTGGCCGTGGTACTCGAAGCGGCGGCGGTAGAACTCGACCATCCGGGCGGTGTGCTCCGGCGGCCAGAAGATGTGGTTGTGGAAGAAGCCGTCGCCGTAGTAGGCGGCCTGCTCGGCGATCTGCGGGGAGCGGATCGAGCCGTGCCACACGAAGGGCGGGACGCCGTCCAGCGGCCGCGGGGTCGAGGTGAAGCCCTGCAGCGGCGTGCGGAACTGCCCCTGCCAGTCGACGACGTCCTCGTCCCACAGCCGGCGCAGCAGCGCGTAGTTCTCGACCGCCAGGGGCAGGCCGTTGCGGATGTCCTGCCCGAACCACGGGTAGACCGGGCCGGTGTTGCCGCGGCCCATCATCAGGTCGACTCGGCCGCCGGCCAGGTGCTGCAGCATCGCGTAGTCCTCGGCGATCTTCACCGGGTCGTTGGTGGTGATCAGCGTGGTCGCCGTCGACAGCTGCAGCCGCGAGGTCTGGGCGGCGATGTAGGCCAGCGTCGTCGTCGGCGAGGAGGAGAAGAACGGCGGGTTGTGGTGCTCCCCCAGGGCGAAGACGTCGAGCCCGACCTCCTCGGCCTTCTTCGCGATGGTGACGATCGCCTGGATCCGCTCCGCCTCGCCGGGCGTGCGGCCGGTGGTGGGATCGGTCGTGATGTCGCTGACCGAGAAGACGCCGAACTGCATGTCGGTCTCCATTGGTTGAGAGTGCAACTACCGGTCGCTGCAACGCATCCGACGGGTGCGTATTCCCCTCGTCCGGCCCCCTCGGGAGGGAGGGCCTCGCCGCACTGCGACGTCACTCACGTGTCGGATGTGGTTCGCGGCATTGTCACGGGACGGTAACGCCGCTTACGGTGGCTCCCGTCCGGTCGGTCGTCTGGTCCCCGCTCGGGGAGCCTGGCCGGACGCCGCCGAGTCGTGTCCGCTGCCAGCGGGCGCGAGCCGGGGACCCACCGCAGTACTGGGGTGAATCCCGCCCGCGAGCACGATGCGCGGGCCGGTAGGGCTGCTTCCCGCCCGAACCCGTCAGCTAACTCGGTAGGCGGCTCACGGAAGAACGGAGCACTCGCATGCCCCGCCCACGGGCCCTCGCGGCTCGCCGGCCCACCCGGCCACGCGCGCTCCGCGCCTCTTCCCCGGCCAGCTGACCCGGCACCCGACCGCGCCCGCCGGCACTCCCTGATCCGCCGGCGCCCCCGTAGACCGCGCCGCACCGGGCTGCCCTCCGCTCGGAGGACCCACCCCGCGCGCCCTCCCGCCACGGAGCACCCCCACCCCCATGGACACCAAGCAGTTCCCGGCCGTCCCGGCCGCCGAGCCCGCCGCCGATCGGACCGCCCGCCGCCGCCTGCGGCTGCCCGCCCGCGGCCGCCGCCCGGCGATCCTGCTGGCCACCGCCGCCGCCGGCGCGATCGTCGTCAACACCGTCATCGGCGCGCAGCCGGCGGCCGAGGCCGAGGCCGAGACCGAGACGGTGACCGCCTCCATGAGCGTCGCCGAGCAGCTCGGCATCACCGCCGAGGCCACGCAGCAGCCGCTCAGCGCCCCGGCTCCCACCGAGCTCGCCCCGCTGGAGGACCTCGCCGCCTCCCGGAGCGAGCGCCAGGCCGCCGAGGCGCAGGCCGCGCAGGTCCAGGCCGCCGCCGAGCAGGCCGAGCTGGACCGGCAGGCCGCCGAGAAGGCCGCCGCCGAGAAGGCCGCTGCCGAGCAGGCCGCCCGCGAGGCCGCGGAGCGCGAGGCCGCCGAGAAGGCCGCGGCCGAGGCCGCCGCCCGCGCGGCCGCCGAGCGCCAGGCGGCCTCCTCTGCCGCCGCTCCGGCACCGGCTGCCAGCAGCTCGTCGTCCTCCGCGCCGCGCGGCTCCTTCAAGGACTACGCGATGAGCAAGGTCGGCAGCGCCGAGCAGTTCAGCTGCCTGGAGAAGCTGTGGGGCAAGGAGAGCGGCTGGAACCCCAACGCGCAGAACCCCACCAGCACCGCCTACGGCATCCCGCAGTTCCTGAACTCGACCTGGGCGAGCACCGGCATCGCGAAGACGTCGGACGGCTACCGGCAGATCGACGCCGGCCTGATCTACATCGAGAACCGCTACGGCAGCCCCTGCGGCGCCTGGTCGCACTCGCAGGCCAAGGGCTGGTACTGAGGAAGGACCCCTGCCCCCCACCGCTCGCAGGCCCGCGGCGGGGCCCTGCAGGGGCCGTTCCAGCACGTCGCCACGCTCGGGGGGTTCCCTGGACGGGGCCGCCGTCCTCCCCGAGGGCCGTTCCCGCACCGCGGGGGCGGCCCTCGGCCGTGCGCGGGGTCAGGACGTCCGCGGGGTCAGGACGTCCGCGGGGCGTACATGATCACGGCCACGCCGACGAGGCAGATCAGCGCGCCCACGACGTCGAAGCGGTCCGGCCGGTAGCCGTCCAGCGCCATGCCCCAGGCCAGGCTGCCCGCCACGAAGACACCGCCGTACGCAGCCAGGATCCGGCCGAAGGAGGCGTCCGGCTGCAGGGTGGCGACGAAGCCGTAGGCGCCGAGGGCCACCACCCCGAGGCCGATGCAGAGCCAGCCGCGGTGCTCGCGCACGCCCTGCCAGACCAGCCAGGCGCCGCCGATCTCGAGCACCGCGGCGGCGAGGAACAGGGCGATCGACCGGGCGATGAGCACGTGCGGATGCTCCCAGGCGGGCGGTGCCGGGTGCGGCCACGTGGTGGACTGCGGGCGTGACCGTCCGCGCCGTCCCCTCCTCCTTCGTCCGCGTGCACACCCAGGTCCGGCGGCCCTCCTCGGTGCCGGAGGTCCGGCTGCACGTGGCCGACGACGTCGTCGCCCTGTGGGAGGCGATGGAGGCCGCGGACGGCGGGGCGGGGGAGACCCCGCCGTTCTGGGCCGCCGCCTGGCCGGGCGGGCAGGCGCTGGCGCGTTTCGTGCTCGACGCACCGTCGGTGGTGGCCGGGCGGGCCGTCCTCGACCTCGGCGCCGGCAGCGGCCTGGTGGCGCTGGCCGCTCGCCTCGCCGGCGCCCGGTCGGTGCTGGCCAGCGACGTCGACCCGTTCAGCCGGACGGCGGTCGGCGTCAACGCCGGGCTCAACGGCGTCGGGGGGATCAGCGTCACCGGCGACGTCCTCGGCCGGGATCCGGTCGGCATCGACGTCGTCCTCGCCGGCGACGTCTGCTACGACCGGGAGATGACCGAGCGGGTGCTGCCCTTCCTCGACCGGGCCCGCGCCCGCGGCTGCGAGGTCTACGTCGGCGACCCCGGCCGCCCCTACCTGCCGCACGACCGCCTCGAGGCGGTCGCGGTGCACGAGATCCCGGAGACCGAGGGGCCCGGGCTGCGGCGGACGACGGTCTGGCGGCTGCCCTGAGCGAGGAGGTGGGGTGGGTGGGGAACGGTGCAGCGGTGCACGTCGGGACGTCGGGCTGGAGCTACGACCACTGGGACGGCGTCCTCTACCCGCCGGGCACGCCCGCGCGCGACCGGCTGGCGCACTACGTCCGGCGCTTCGGCACCGTGGAGCTCAACGCGAGCTTCTACCGCTGGCCGCGGACGGCGACCTTCACCTCCTGGCGCCGCCGGCTGCCCCCGGGCTTCCAGCTCTCGGTCAAGGCCCCGCGCGGGCTCACCCACGCCAAGCGGCTGTACGCCCCCGAGACCTGGATCGGCCGGCTCACCGCGTGCTGGCACGAGCTGGGGGAGAAGCGCGCCGTCCTGCTGGTGCAGCTGCCGCCCACGCAGGCCCGCGACGACGCCCGGCTCGACTTCTTCCTCGGCCTGCTGCCCGACTGGATGCGGGTCGCGGTGGAGTTCCGCCACCCCAGCTGGCACGACGAGGCGGTGTACGCCCTGCTCGAGCGGCACGGCGCGGCGTACTGCGTGATGAGCGGCGCCGGCCTGCCGTGCGTGCTGCGGGCGACCGCGCCGTTCGTGTACGTCCGCCTGCACGGGCCGGACGACGCCCACCTCTACGCCGGCTCCTATCCCGAGGCGGACCTGCGCTGGTGGGCCGACCGGATCGGCGAGTGGGTGCGCGACGGTCGCGACGTCTACGCCTACTTCAACAACGACGGGTACGGGCACGCGGTCCGGAACGCCGAGACCCTGCGGGCGCTGACCCAGGGCTAAGCCCGGCCCGGAGCCCCCCTCGGTGCGGCTGCGCACCGAGTGCGGTCTCGACCCCGGCGGGGACCACCTCTCCCGCACGACGACCACCCGGCCCGTGAGCGGTGCCGACGGCATGACGGGCGCGCAGCGCCAGCAGCCCGTAGCCGAGCACGTTGGGCACCACCGCGACGGTGTAGATGCCGGCCTGGACGCCGGGGCCGGCGACGTCGAGCCCGAACGGGGCCAGGGCGTAGTGGCCGAGGAACCCGCCGGTGTACGGCTCGGCGCCGGCCCGCTCGCGCAGCGCCAGCTCCAGGTCGGTGAGCGGGCACGGCGCGCCGGCCAGGTTGACCGCGAGGATCGCCGCGGCCACCGGCGCGTGCACCCACAGCAGTCGGGGATGGCGCACCGCGACCAGCGCGCCGGTCACCATGAGGACGACGGCGAGCGCGTGCACCACCGCGACCAGGTGCGCCCACAGCACGCTCCCAGCGTCGCACGCCGGGAGCGCGCCGAGGCCCCGCCGGCGGGAGGATGGGGGCCATGAGCGACAGCGATGCGGGCGGCCGCGAGAGCGGGTCGGGCAACCGGGTGAGCCGGTCGGTCGAGGAGTTCGTCGGCCAGCTGCGGAGCTTCACCGACCGGGCACGCGGCGCGGTGCCGTTCTCGCTGCCCCGGCTGCCCTCGCCGCCCGGCGCGATGTCGGCGGCCCAGCTGCGCGCCATCGACCGGGCGGTGCGCAGCCAGCGGCAGCAGATCGCGGCGATGACCGCCCAGCTGCAGGCCTTCGACGAGCAGCTGGCCGTCTTCGAGCGGATCCTCGACCCGCTGGTGGAGTGGAGCACGACCTGGGCCCGGCTGGAGGAGTCGGTGGCCGACCTGGTCCGCCGTCCGGGCGACCCCGCCGACCCCGCCGACCCCGACGACGGGACGGCGGGGACGACGCCGCGCGCCTGAGCTACCGCTGGTCGCGGCGCAGCGGGTGGTCGGCCGGCACCTCGACCAGCACGATGCGCACGCCCTCGGGGTCGGCGACCCAGGCCTCGACCAGGCCCCACGGCTCGGTCCGCGGGTCGCGCAGCACCGTCGTCCCGGCGGCGCGCAGCCGCTCGGCCTCGGCTGCGACGTCGCGCACCTGCACCCACAGCGCCAGGCCGCGCGGCGGCTCGTCGCCGGGCCCGGAGACCTCGAGCAGGCCGTTGCCGAGGAAGAACACCACCCCGGGGTGCTCGGGCGGACCGAACTCGCGGTACACCGCCAACCCCAGGACGTCGCGGTAGAAGGCCTGCGACCGCACCGGGTCGACCGGCCGGAGGAGCACGCGGCTGCTCAGCACGTCCACCGGGGCATCATCGCGGCAGGACACGACCGAGACGAGGAGGACGCCGTGGCCCAGCGCTTCGAGTACCGGGTGGTCGAGCTCCGCGAGGGGCTCATCGGCGGGAAGATGTCGGGTGACAAGCTGGAGAAGGTGCTCAACCAGCACGCCCGCGAGGGCTGGCAGCTCAAGGCGATCACCTCGGTCGAGGTGAAGGGCCGGATCGGCCCGGGCGCCGTCGAGGGCGTGCTGGTGACGCTGGAGCGCCCGACGACCTGACCGAGGAGCGCCCGTGCCCGACGCCGTCGCGGCCCGCGCCCGGCTGCGCGCGGACTGCACCCGTTGCGCCGGGCTGTGCTGCGTCGCCCCGGCGTTCGCGGCCTCGGCCGACTTCGCGATCGACAAGCCGGCCGGGCACGCCTGCCCGAACCTGCGGGACGACGACCGCTGCGGCATCCACGCGGAGCTGCGCGAGCGCGGCTTTCCCGGCTGCACGGTCTTCGACTGCTTCGGCGCCGGGCAGCAGACGGTGCAGGTGACCTTCGCCGGCGCCCCGCACTGGCGGGACTCGCCGGAGCGGGCGGCGGCGGTGTTCGCGGCCTTCGGCGTCCAGCGGCTGCTGCACGAGCTGCTCTGGTATCTCACCGAGGCGCTCGCCCTCGACGCCGCCGCGCCGCTGCGCCGGGAACTGGCCGCGGCGCACGAGCGCACCGCCCGGCTCACCGCCGCCGGGCCTGACGAGCTGGCGGCCGTCGACACCGGCGCTCTCCAGGCGGAGGCCGGCGCGCTGCTGCTGTCGGTCAGCGAGCTGGCGCGGGCCGGCCTCCGGCCGCGGGCCGGGGGCCGGCGCCGGGCCGACCGGCGCAACGCCGACCTGGTGGGCGCCGACCTGCGGCGTGCGGACCTGCGGGGGGTGAGCCTGCGCGGGGCCCTGGTGATCGGGGCGGACCTGCGCGGTGCCGACCTGCACCTGACCGACCTGCTCGGCGCCGACCTGCGAGGCGCCGACGTGCGCGGCGCCGACCTCTCCGGCGCCCTCTTCCTCACCCGGCGCCAGGTGGCCGGCGCCCGCGGCGACGCCACCACCCTGCTGCCGGCCGGGCTCGAGCACCCGGCGCACTGGGACGCGGCGTGAGCGAGCTCGCGAGCTCACCGGTCGGCACGGCAGCGCCGCGAACGCGGCCGACGAGCGCCGGCGAAGAGGACTCGTGAGCGAGCTCGCGAGCTCACCGGTCGGCACGGCAGCGCCGCGAACGCGGCCGACGAGCGCCGGCGAGGAGGACTCGTGAGCGACGACGCCGCCCGCTGGGTCGAGCGGCACCGCGGCGGGGCCGCACCGGCCGACGTCCTGGCGTTCGCCGACCGGCTGCCCGGGGTCGCGGTCGAGGAGATGACCGGTCGCTGGCGCGGCGCCGAACTGCCCACCGGCTCACGGCTCGACGGCCTGCTCACCGCGCACCGCTGGTGGGGCAAGGAGGTGCGCGACGACGACACCGTGCACCCGCTGCTCTTCGCAGACCGGGCGGGCCGGCCGCGGCCGATCGACCCCGCGCCCGCACCGCTCACCCTGCTGCGCCGCGCACCGGGTCTGGCCGGCAGCGCCCCGGCCCGGCTGGCGTTCGCCGCCGTCCGGCCGCTGCTCACCACCCGCCGTCCCACCGCCCGGCTGCGCCCGGTGGTGCACCGCGGGGTGCCCACGGCGGCGCTCGTCTACGACCGGCTGCCGGTGGTCGACGTCTTCCGCCGGGTCACGCCGGACCTGCTGCTCGGGCTCATGGACATGCGCGGCCTGCCCGAGCCGTTCGCCTTCCTGCTCGAGCGGGCCCGGCTGTCGGGATCGAGGTCGTCCGCGCAGCAGGCCGGCTGACAGGCGAGGTGATCGCCGCCACGCTCAGGAGCGATGGCGACCGTCGCCTGCCGGTGGATGTGCTGACTTCCGGCAGGCGTGACAGTCCTGCCCATGTTGCGTGAGACGTCGTTGCCGTGGGGACTGATCATGGTGCTGGGCAGCTCGGCGCTGGTGCGGCCGGTGCTGAGCATCCTCGGCGCGTACGACGCGCTGGGGTCCGCCGGGCGCCCGTGGGGACCACTGGTGGTGACCGCCGTGGTGTCGGTCGTCTGGGTCGCGGTGGTGGTCGCGCGGCGGCTGGGCCGGCCGGTGGCGACACTGACCCTCGCCGGCATCGCCTACGCCGTCCTCGCCGTCCTGCTCAACCTGTCGCTGCAGCCCGCCCTGGAGTCGGCGCAGGCGATCCCGCCCGCCGGGGTGGTCGCCATGCTCGTCACCAACGGGGTTCACGGCGCGGTGCTGGGGCTGATCGCGACGGCGCTGCTGCGCGCACGGCAGCCGTCCCGATGAGGGCTGGGCGACCAGCGTGCTGCCGCTGGGCGGGTCGACGACGCACCGTCGTCGGACCTAGGCCCCGAGGTCGTCCTCCGGCCGGATGCGACGGCGCAGGAACCCGGTGACCGAGCCGACCCGGTCGGTGGCCTGCCGCAGCCCGTGCACCAGCGGCAGCAGGTCGTCGGCGACCGTGCGGAGCGTGTCGGGCACGGTCTCGATGGCCGGGTCGTCGAGCACCCGGCCGACGCGCTCGAGCCCGGGTCGCAGAGCCCGCACCGGCTCCTCCAGCTCGTCGACCAGGCCCTCGAGCCGCTCGGCGGTCCGCTGCGCCGACGCGATCGTCTCGGTCGCCACCCGGGTGGCGGTGATGAGCTCGCGGACGGCGGTGTTGAGGTCGGCGAGCGTCCGCGGCAGCTGGGCCAACGCCTCGGTCTGCTTCTGCAGCACGTCGACCAGCTCGGACAGCCCCGGGATGCGGGGGAGGCCGAGGCCTCGGAAGGGGTCCACGTGCACACCGTCGGGGACCCGGGCCGCCCCCGCAACCGTCACAGCGCCTTGAGGATGTCCTCCACCCGCTCGCGGGCGTCGCCGAAGAGCATCCGGGTGTTGTCCCGGAAGAACAGCGGGTTCTGCACGCCGGCGTAGCCGGTGCTCATCGACCGCTTGAAGACGACGACGTGCTCGGCCTCCCACACCTGCAGCACCGGCATGCCGGCGATCGGGCTGCCCGGGTCCTCGAGCGCGGCCGGGTTGACCGTGTCGTTGGCGCCGATGACCAGCACCACGTCGGTCTTGGCGAGGTCGTCGTTGATCTCGTCCATCTCCAGGACGATGTCGTAGGGCACCTTGGCCTCGGCCAGCAGCACGTTCATGTGCCCGGGCAGCCGGCCGGCGACCGGGTGGATGCCGAACCGCACCTCCACGCCCTTCTCGGTGAGCGTGCGGGTGAGCTCGGCGACCGGGTACTGCGCGTGGGCCACGGCCATGCCGTAGCCGGGCGTGATGACCACCGACTCGGCGTCGCGCAGCAGCTCGGCGACCTCCTCGGCGGTGATCTCGGTGTGCTCGCCGTCCTCGGTGCCGGAGGCGGTGCTGCCCTCGTTGCCGAAGCCGCCGGCGATGACCGACAGGAAGGAACGGTTCATCGCCCGGCACATGATGTAGCTGAGGTAGGCACCCGAGGAGCCGACCAGCGCGCCGGTGATGATCAGCAGGTCGTTGTCGAGCAGGAAGCCCGACGCCGCGGCCGCCCAGCCCGAGTAGCTGTTGAGCATCGAGACCACGACGGGCATGTCGCCCCCGCCGATCGAGGCGACCAGGTGCCAGCCCAGCGCCAGCGCGAGCACCGTGACCGCGGCCAGCACCCCGAGGGAGGGTGCGGCGACGAAGACGACGGTGAGCGCGGCGAAGGCGACCAGCGCGCCCAGGTTCAGCCAGTTGCGGCCCGGCAGCATGAGCGGGTTGCTCTTGATCCGCGCCGAGAGCTTCAGGAAGGCGACGACCGAGCCGGTGAGGGTGACCGCGCCGATGAAGACGCCGATCACCACCTCGGCGGAGTGGATGCCGAGCAGGTCGGCCGGCACCTCGGTCTGCTCCCCGGCCTCGGCCTCGACCGACAGGTAGCCGTTCCAGCCGACGAGGACGGCGGCCAGGCCGACGAAGCTGTGCAGCAGCGCGATGAGCTCGGGCATGCCCGTCATCGCCACCCGGCGGGCCCGCCACAGACCGATCACGGCTCCGCCGGCCATGGCCGCGACGATCAGGCCGACGGCGGCGGCCTCGATGCTCCGGGCGGCCAGCCCGATGGTGGCGGCGAGCGCGATCGCCATGCCGGCGATGCCGAAGGCGTTGCCCGACTTCGCCGTCTCGTGCCGGGACAGGCCGGCGAGGCTGAGGACGAAGAGCAGGGCGGCCACGATGTAGGCCGCGGACGCAGCGGAGACGGCGGTCATGTCAGCGCTCCGTGGTGGCGCGGGCCGGCCCGCGGGTGAACATGCCGAGCATGCGGCGGGTCACGGCGAAGCCGCCGAAGACGTTGATGCTGGCCACCAGCACGGCGACCGTGGCCAGCACGGTGACCAGGGCGCTGGTGTGGCCGATCTGCAGCAGGGCGCCGACCACGATGATCCCGGAGATGGCGTTGGTGACGCTCATCAGCGGCGTGTGCAGCGCGTGGTGGACGTTGCCGATCACGTAGAAGCCCACCACGACCGCCAGTGCGAACACCGTCAGGTTGCCGATCAGCTGGTTCGGCGAGAACGCGGCGGCCAAGAACAGCAGCAGCGCCGCGACGCCGACGACGGCCGCGGTCCGGGCGGGGGACCGCGGCGCTCTCGGCGCGGGCGGGGGCGCGGCCGGGCGCGGGGCCGGTGCCGCGGTCGGGGCCGCCGACACCTGCACCGGCGGGGGTGGCCAGAGCAGCTCGCCGTCGCGCACCACGGTCATCGAGCGCTGGACGACGTCGTCGAGGTCGAGGACCAGTTGCCCGTCCTTGCCGGGGGTGAGCAGCTTGACCAGGTTGACCAGGTTCGTGCCGAACAGCTGCGAGGCCTGGCCGGGCAGCCGGCCCGGCAGGTCGGTGTAGCCGATGATGGTGACCCCGTTGGGGGTGGTGACGACCTCGTCGGGCACGGAGCCGGCCACGTTGCCGCCCTGTGCGGCGGCCATGTCGACCACCACGCTGCCCGGCCGCATGCCGGCCACCATCTCCTCGGTGATCAGCCGCGGCGCCGGGCGGCCGGGGATCAGCGCGGTGGTGATCACGATGTCGACCTCGCGGGCCTGCTCGGCGTACATCGCCGCGGCCCGCCGGTCGTAGTCCTCGCTGGTCACGCTCGCGTAGCCGGTGCCGCCGCCGCCCGGCTGCTCCGTGTCGTCGGAGGGCGAGGCGGGCACCCCGACGTACTCGCCACCCATCGAGGCGATCTGCTCGGCGACCTCGGGGCGGACGTCGGTGGCCCGCACGACCGCGCCCAGGCTGCTGGCCGCGCCGATCGCGGCCAGCCCGGCCACACCCGCGCCGACGACCAGCACCGTCGCCGGGGGCACCTTGCCGGCCGCGGTGACCTGGCCGGTGAAGGAGCGGCCGAAGGCGTGTGCCGCCTCGATGACCGCCCGGTAGCCGGCGATGTTGGCCATCGAGCTGAGCACGTCCAGCGACTGCGCGCGGCTGATCCGCGGAACGGCGTCCATCGCCAGCGCGGTGATCGGCCGGGCGGCCAGCGTCGCCAGGAGGTCGGGGTCGAGCGCGGGCGCGAGGGTACTGACCAGCACCGCGCCGCCGCGCAGCCGCCCGACCTCCTCGGGCGTCGGCTTGGCCACGTGCAGGACGACGTCGGCGTCCCACGCGTCGGCCGCGGTCCCCACCCGGGCCCCGGCCTCGCGGTAGCCGTCGTCCGGGAAGCTGGCCGCCGCTCCCGCTCCCGTTTCGACGACGACGTCGTAGCCCAGCGCGGTCAGCTGGCGCACGGTGGTCGGCGTCGCCGCCACGCGCGTCTCGCCGGGCCGGGTCTCCCGAGGGACTCCGATGAGCACGTCCGGTTCCTCCTGCACGGGGGTCGGGTAGCCGCCCATCCTCGGCGACGGGGCCGGTGACGGTGCGGTCCGGTACAGCGGTGGCGCCCGCCGGTGGGCGGGTGGTCCGGGACGGCGTGCACTGGTGGCGCAGCCGGGGAGATCATGCCGCCTCCCGGTTCCCGACCGTCAGTGGACCCCGTCACCCTCCGTAGGAGCCACCCCTCCGCCCGTCGCCGCCGGCCTGCGGCACCACCCGGGAGGGTGAGGACCGACGTCCTCTGCTGGAGGGGTCGATCGCGGGTGACGTAGTCCTTCCGTACGGACGGGCGGCACGGAAGCCGAGCGCCGTGGATCCGGGAGGAGGGCGTGTGCCGACGACGTCCGCGACCGCAGGACCGCTGGTGTCACCGGAGGTCGTCTCGTCGATCTTCTACGGGGCCGCGGTGAGCGACACGCTCGTGCTGCTCGTCGTGGAGCTGGTCTCCGGGACGCCGCGCATCGCCTGGGGCAACGAGGGCGCCACGCAGCTGCTGGGCTACGGGCTGGACGACCTGCGGTCGCTGCCGGTCTCCTCGCTCGTGCCGACGCTCCGCGGCGGCGGGATCAGGCTGCTGCTGCGCCGCGAGCGCAGCGTGCGCATGACGCTGGCGGTGCGCACCGCCAGCGGCGCCCCGGTCGAGGCGGTGGTGCTGTGCACGCCGATGCCCGGCGGCCGGATGTGGACGCTGCGACTGGTCCCCGCCGACGACGAGTCCGAGCGGGCCCTGCGGGCAACCGCCGACGCCCACGAGCAGCGCTTCGCCACGCTGACCGAGCGCTCCCCGGTGCCCACGCTGCTCTCCGAGCAGGGCATGCGCCTGGCGCACGTCAACGACGCGTTCTGCAGCCTGGTCGGGCTGCGGGCCGAGCAGCTGCTGGGCACCGGGTGGATGGCCACGGTGCACCCCGACGACCTCGACCGGGTCATCGAGCAGGTCGTCGCCGTCCTCGGCGGGGGCGAGGGGGAGACCAAGGCGCGGGTGGTCCGCACCGACGGCACCGAGCGGACGACGGTCATCCGCTTCTCCCAGCTGTTCACCCCGGGCGTCGGCGCGGGCTTCGTCGGCACGATCGAGGACATCACCGACCGGCTGGCCTTCGAGGCCCGGATGGAGCACCAGGCCCACCACGACCCGCTCACCGGGTTGCCCAACCGCACCCTGCTCGACCGGCACGTGGCCGAGCGCTTCCGCCCCGGCGGCAGCGGGCTGACCTGCCTGTTCCTCGACCTGGACGACTTCGAGGTCGTCAACGACTCCCTCGGTCACGCCGCCGGGGACGAGCTGCTCGTGGAGGTCGCCACCCGGCTGCGCGCCACGGTGCGCCCCGGTGACCTCGTGGCCCGCTTCGGTGGCGACGAGTTCGTCGTCGTGTGCGAGGACGTCGACGAGGACGACGCGGTGACCCTGGCCGAGCGGATCTGCGCCGCGCTGGCCTCGCCGGTGCGCCTGGGCGGGGTCGACGTCCGTCCGCACGCGAGTGTCGGCGTGACCGTGCAGACCGCTGAGCACGGCGCGCCCGAGGACCTCATCCGCGACTGCGACATCGCGGTGTACCAGGCCAAGGCCGGCGGCAGGAGCCGGATCACCGTGGTCGACCAGCGGGCCCGCGCCGAGGCGCGCGACAAGCTGCGGCTGGTCGCCGAGTTGCGCGAGGCCATCGAGCGGCGGGAGATCACGCTCCTCTACCAGCCGATCTTCAGCACCACCGACGGCTTCCCGGTGGCCGTGGAGGCGCTGGCCCGCTGGCACCACCGGCTGCGCGGCCCCGTCAGTCCGGGCGTGTTCGTCGCACTCGCCGAGGAGAGCGGACTGATCGGCGGCCTGGGCCTGCTGGTGCTCGAGGAGACCTGCCGGCAGCTGGCCGGGTGGGACCGCGTGCTGGGCCGGGCGGCCCCGCAGCGGGCCAACGTGAACGTGTCGGCGCTGCAGCTCGACGAGCACCTGCACGGCCACGTCGTCGCCGCGCTGGAGCGGCACGGGCTGCACCCCTCGCGGCTGTCGATCGAGATCACCGAGTCGGCGCTGATGAAGGACCCGTCGTCGGCGCGCGAGGTGCTCGTGCAGCTGCGCGAGCTCGGTGTCTCGCTGGCCATCGACGACTTCGGCACCGGCTACTCGTCGCTGGCGTACCTCCGGCACCTGCCGGTCGACGTCCTCAAGGTGGACCGCTCGTTCGTCGCGGAGCTGGCCGACGGGCACGCCGAGATGGCCTCCGCGGTCATCGCGCTGGCGCGCAGCCTGGACCTGGAGACCGTCGCCGAGGGCGTGGAGACGCCAGCGCAGGCCGCGCAGCTCGCCGAGCTGGGCGCGGGCTTCCTGCAGGGCTTCTCCCTGGCCCGGCCGATGACCGGCCACCGCACCGCCGCCTGGTACGCGGTGCACGCCCGATGACCGTCACCCCTCTGCGCCCCGGAGCAGCCGCGCCCAGGACCTTGGCCGCCGTGCCGTCCTTCGACCTCGAGGCGGTGCTGGCCAGCATCGAGACGATGGCCGCGCAGAAGCCGGTCGCCGCGCAGATCGTGTCGATCGCCGACTCCGACGACACCGACGCGCGCATCCTCGCCCGGGTCCTCGGCTCCGACGTCGCCCTGGCCGGCCGCGTCATGAAGATGGCCAACTCCGCCTACTTCGGCATGCGCGGGCGGGTCACCTCGCTGCAGTTCGCCGTCACCGTCGTCGGCTTCCCCACCGTGCGCACCATGGCCACCGTCGCGCTGACCGACCTCGACGACGAGTCCCGCCTGCCCGAGGACTTCTGGCGGACGAGCACCAGCGTCGCGCTGGCGGCGTCCACGCTGGCGTCGCGGTTCGGCGAGCGCCCACAGGACGCGCTGTGCCTGGGCCTGCTGGCGCCGCTGGGCGTCGCGCTGCTGCACCACAACGACGTCGAGGGCTATGCCGACCTGGCGGCGGCCGAGCCGACCGCCGCCGGGCTCCGCGCCGCCGAGGTGCGCCGCTACGGCATCCACGCCTTCCGGCTGACCGCGGTGGCGCTCGAGCAGTGGGGCTTCCCGCCGAGCATGGTCACCCCGCTGTGTGCGGTGGGCGATCTCGGCGACGGGGACGGCGCGCTGCTGCGGGCGGCGCTGGAGGTCGCGGCCCGGCTGACGGTCGAGGACCACGTGCCCGTGCCGGTCGAGGAGCTCACCGGTGGGCAGCTGCAGGAGGACGCCGTCGTCCCGGTGCTCGACCGCGTTCGCGCCGAGGCCGGCGAGCTGCGGATGGCGATGCTGGGGGAGTGACGGCTCACCCGCCCCGACCCTCGCCGAGCAGTGGGCGGAGGTGCTGGTGCACCCAGGAGGCGAGGGTGGTCGGTGTCGTGGTGAGCACGGTCCGCGGGTCCTCGGGGACGAAGTCGTCGCGGATCCCGCTCGACATGCCGACGAAGCCCTCGACCTGCGCGTCGGTCATGCCCGTCGACCGCAGCTCCGCGCGCAGCTCCTCGTCGCTGATGCGGACCGCCGTCACCGGCCGGCCGGCGGAGGCGCTGACGACCTCGGCCACCTGCAGCGGGGTGAGGTCCTCGGGGCCGTGGACGGCCTGCACTCGGCGACCGGACCAGGCCGTGGACAGCAGGCAGGCCGCCGCGACGTCGCCGACGTCCCGGGGGTCGACCCACGGCAGCGGCCGGTCGAGCGGCATGGTGGTGGTCAGCGTCCCCTGCCGCAGCCCCGCCAGGTTCCCGAGGAGGTTGGTGGCGAAGTACCCGCAGCGCAGGTGCAGGACCGTGGCACCCGTGGCGTCCAGCTGCGTCTCCACCCGGGCGAGCCCGTCGATCATCCCGACACCGGTCCGCTTCTCGGCCCCCACGCTGCTCTGGAAGACCGTGCGGGGGATCCGGTTCTCGGTGACCGCCCGCGCGGCCACGGCGCCCAGCCGTGCGGAGGCGGCGACCGGGTCGTCCTCGCCCGTCGGCGGGTCGACCCAGTAGAGGGCGTCGGCTCCCCTCGTCGCCCGGACGACCGCGTCGCCGTCCCGCTGGTCGGCGACCACCAGCTCGCACCGGTCCCGCACGTCCGGGTCCAGACGGTCGGGGTGGCGGAGCAGGAGGACCGGCGTGGCGCCTGCCTGGAGCAGGAGCCGGACCACGCGTGACCCGACGTTCCCGGTGGGTGTGGTGACGACGATCCGCACGGCAGGTCTCCTCGGCTCGGGGACCCGATCCCACCACCGGCCACCGACAGACCGTCCGGCGATCGGTCTGAGCCGGGACGACCGCGGCCGGCGCCCCGAGGGGACGCCGGCCGCGATGCGGGAACCCGGGAGGGAGTCCTCCCTCAGCCGGTGTAGGGCGCACCCAGCGGGTCGACGGTCTCGTGGCCGGTCACGTCCGCAGCCAGGCGGGACAGCGCCCAGTCGCCGTCGCCGAGGACGTGGTCGATGGCGGTGAGCCGGCTCGTGTGGTGGCCGATGGTGTACTCGGCGGTCACGCCGATCCCGCCGTGCAGCTGGATGGCCTCCTTGCCGATGTGCCGGCCGGCGCGGCTGGTCTGCAGCCGGGCGCGGTCGGCTGCGGTGACGACGTCCCCGCCGGCGTCGGCGACCATCGACGCCCACAGCGCGGTGCTGCGGGCCAGCTCGAGCGAGACGTACATGTCCGCGGCGCGGAAGGTGAGCGCCTGGAACCGGTTGAGCGTCACGCCGAACTGCTTGCGGGTCTTGAGGTACTCGGCGGTGGTGCGCAGCGCCGTGTCCATGGAGCCGATGGCCTCGTGGGCGTAGGCGATGCGCGCCTCGGCGAGCACCCGCTCGATCTGCGCGGTCCGGTCCGCAGCGTCCTCGCCGAGCAGCTCGGCCGGGGTGCCCTCCAAGCGGACGTTGGCCGCGCGGCCGCCGTCGTGGGTGCGGTAGCCGGTGCGGGTCAGGCCCGCGGCGTCGCCGCGGACGACGAACAGCGCCGTCCCGCCGGGGGCCCCGTCCCCGGTCAGCAGAGCCGACACGACGAGGACGTCGGCCCGCGCCCCGTTGAGGACCGGCTCCTTGACGCCGGTGAGCGTCCAGGAGTCGCCGTCCCGCGTGGCGGTGACGGCTCCGGCCGACGGGCTCCAGCGGGTGCCGGGCTCGGCGTGCGCGACGGCGGCCAGCGTCGTCCCCTCGGCGATGCCGGCCAGGATCTCGCCCTTCTGGGCGTCGCTGCCCGCGGCGGCGACCAGACCGCCGGCGAGCACCACCGCCTCGACGTAGGGCTCGGGTGCGAGCACCCGACCGATCTCCTCGGCGACGATGGCCACCTCGATCGGCCCGGCGCCCATGCCGCCGTGCTCCTCGGCGAAGGGCAGCCCCAGCAGGCCCATCTCGGCCAGCCGCGACCAGGTCTTCTCGTCGTAGCCCGGGTCGCTCGCGGTCACCCGGCGGCGCTGCTCGCTGTCGCCGTAGGCGCGGTCCAGCAGACCGCGCACGGCCTCCCGGAGGTCGTTCTGCTCGCTGTCGAAGGTGAAGTCCACGGTTTGCCTCAGAGCCCCAGGATCGTGCCGGCGATGATGGTGCGCTGCACCTCGTTGGAGCCTCCGTAGATGGAGACCTTGCGGTAGTTGAGGTACTCCGGCGTGGCCACGCGGGACCAGTCCGGGACCTCGGAACCGCCGTCGGCGAACGAGGACAGCGAGAGCGGGCCGGCGATGTCGACCACCAGCTCCGTGGCGGCCTGCTGCAGCTCGGAGCCGCGGAGCTTGAGCACCGACGAGGCCGGGTGCGGCTTGCCGTCGGCCGAGTGCGCGGCCACGCGCAGCGCGGTGAGCTCCAGCGCGAGGAGCTCGTTCTCCACCTCGGCGATGCGGCTGGCCATGCGCGGGTCCTCGGTCAGCGGGCGACCGCCCACGGTGACCTCCTGCGCGTACGCCTTGGCCTGTGCCAGCAGCCGCTTGGTGCTGCCGACCCGCGCGATGCCCACCCGCTCGTTGCCGAGCAGGAACTTGGCGTAGTCCCAGCCGCGGTTCTCCTCGCCGATCAGGTTCTCGGCCGGCACGCGGACGTCCTCGAAGAAGACCTCGTTGACCTCGTAGCTGCCGTCGATCAGCTCGATCGGCCGCAGCGTGACGCCGGGGGTGTCCATCGGGAAGACCAGCAGCGAGATGCCGCGCTGCTTCTTCTCCGCGGTCGGGTCGGTGCGGACCAGGCAGAAGATCCAGTCGGCGTGCTGGCCCAGCGTCGTCCACGTCTTCTGGCCGTTGACGACCCAGTCGTCGCCGTCGCGGACGGCGGTGGTGCGCAGGCTGGCCAGGTCGGAGCCGGCGTCGGGCTCGGAGAAGCCCTGGCACCACCAGATGTCGAGGTTCGCCGTCTGGGCCAGGAACCGCTCCTTCTGCTCCTGGTTCCCGAAGGCCGCGATCACCGGGCCGATCATGCTGGCGTTGAAGGCCAGCGGTTCCGGCACGCAGGCCAGCTGCATCTCCTCGCGCCAGATGTGCCGCTGCAGCGGCGTCCAGTCCCTGCCGCCCCACTCCACGGGCCAGTGCGGTACGGCGAGCCCGGCGGCGTTCAGGATCCGCTGGGTCCGGACGTACTGCTCCTTCGTGACGTGCCGGCGGGCCGCGACGGTGTCGCGGATCTCCTGGGGCACCTGGGTGGTGAAGAACGTCCGCATCTCCTCCCGGAAGGCCTCCAGCTCCGGGGACAGTTGCAACCGCATCGGGCCTCATCTCCTGACGGCGACCGTGCCGTCTCGCAGGGTGGGAGACCGACGATCCCACACTTCCTACCGACGGGTAGCACCGGTGGGTACGGCGTGGCGGACCGCCTCCCGGGATCGCCGCCCACCGTCCGCCCCGAGGCGGCCGGGACGGGGCGGCCCGGGCCCCGGGCGGTCACCCACCGCCTCGGGCCGCAGCTCAGGCCTGCGCCACGGAGGCCCAGAGGGAGCAGTTCGACTCGGCGGCGACGTCCACCGGTCCGACGCTGCCGGCGGAGGCGAGGTCGAGGCCCTGCACGTCCCCGCCGTCGCGGTAGCGGTGCCACCCGGGGGCACCGCGGCCGTTCGGGTCGCCGGTCGCCGCGAAGGTGGTCCAGTAGCGGACCATCGTCGCCGACAGCTCCTGCTGCTCCGCCGTCAGCGGGGCGCCGAACAGGCCCGGGAACAGGTACGGCAGCTCCGTGCCGTGCTGGGCGTCCTCCGGGTAGCCCGGGAACGGGAAGTCGACCAGCGGGGGCGCCGTCCGGTCGCGGAACTGGTAGGCGTACACCCGGGTCGGCCCCCGGGCCGACGACAGGGCCTCGTGGGCGTCGACGTGCGCGCAGGTCGCCAGGGCGTTCCCGGCATCGCTGTCCACCACGGCCAGGGCCCGCAGCGGCGAGGGGTAGGCGTCGGCCGGGTAGCGGGCGAGGACCTCACCCGCCCGGTCGCCGTGGCGCGCGGCCAGCTCCGCCTCGTACTCCTCCGCGGTGAGGGTCGCGGACGGCGGGGCGCCGGTCGAGACCAGGGGCTCGAGCGGGGTGAACAGCGTGGTCTCGTCGCGGGTGTTGCCGTGCACCACCGGCACCCGCGCGTGCTCGCCCGCGGCGATGGCGTCCGCCGGCTGGACCGGCAGGGCCGAACCGCCGACGACGAAGGCGCCGCCGGGCCAGGCGCGGAGCAGCGCCTCGACGTCGGCGTCCCGCAGGCAGGCGGCCACGTCGGTCCTCCCGGCGCAGCCGACCGCGGCGGCGACCCGGTCGCCCGTGGCCTCGGCGGTGGCCAGGTCGTCGTAGCGCTCGGTGCAGCTGTAGCTCTGCGCGATCGCGCGGTCGAACAGCCCTCGCGCGCTCGGTGAGGCGAGCTGGACGCAGACGGAGGAGCCGCCGGCGGACTCGCCGAACACCGTCACGGTGTCCGGGTCGCCGCCGAAGGCGGCGATGTTGCGCTCCACCCAGCGCAGGGCGGCCTGCTGGTCGAGCAGCGCGGCGCTGCCAGAGGCGACGTCGCCGTTCTGCGCGGACAGGTCCCGCTGCGCCAGGAAGCCCAGCGGACCGAGCCGGTAGTTGACGGTCACGACGACCACGTCGCCATCGACGGCGAGCGTGCTCGCGTCGTACTGCGAGCCGGCGCCGGTGAGCCACGCGCCGCCGTGGACCCACACCATGACGGGCAGCTCCCCGCGCCGGCCCTCCGGACCGGCCGGTGTCGTGACGTTCAGGGACAGGCAGTCCTCGTCCGCCGACCCGGTCGGGTTGAACTCGTCCTGCAGCTGGGGGCAGGGGCTGCCCGGCTCGGTCGCGTCGCGGACGCCGCCCCACGGCTCGACCGGCGCCGGCGGCCGGAACCGGAGGTCGCCGACCGGCGGGGCGGCGTACGGGATGCCCTGGAAGAGGCGGGAGCCCTCCTCCACGGTGCCCCGCACGGCACCGTCCTCGGTGGGCACGACGAGCGGGGGCTCGCCGCCGGCAGCGGCTCCGGGTGCGGCGAGGACCGGCCCGCCACCGGCCACGAGGGCGGCACCGAGACCGAGGGAGAGGAGAGCCCGGGCGAGCGGCCGGGGGAGGGAGGGTCGCACGGGACCTCCAGGGACGCGTCGGCCCGCCGCGCGACCGTGAGCCGAGTCACGGCGGTCGTGCGGAGGGTAGGGGACCGACGATCGGTCGGGGTGCCGGAGACGCGCGCTCGTCCATCGGGAGCCGGTTCCCGCGCGTGTCGGGAGGGTCGTGCGGGAACGCTCCGGAGCGTGTTCGACGTCGACTGGATGGGGCAGCTCAGCCGTGAGGTGCTGCGGGAGCGGCTGCCGGCGCTGATCGCCGAGACCTGCGCGTGGACCGTCGGGATGTCCGACCGGCCGCACCACGAGCGGCGCCGCGGCCGGCTGGGCGGGACCGGCGGCACGATCGGCGACCGCATCGCCCGCGGGCAGGCGCTGTCCGGCGAGGAGGACGGCCGGCTCGACCTCGGCGATGCCCGGCCGGGCAGCTTCCGCGACGCGCTGAACGCGGTGGACGCCACCGGGGTCCTCTACGCCGACCGGTTCGACCGCGAGGTGCTCGAGCCGTTCGTGCTGGCCACCTGCGTGCTGGCCGCCGAGCGGGCGCGGGCCACCCGGCGGGCGGAGTGGGCCGAGCTGCTCGACGACCTCGGGGAGGACGGCCGCGACCTGGTGGGCGTGGTCCGGGCGGGGGAGTGGGAGACGCCGCTGCGCACGGAGGCCGAGCACCTGGTGCTGGCCGCGCTGGCCGACGTCCCGCTGCTGGAGGTCGAGGTCGAGGGGCTGCCGCTGTCGCTCGTGCGGGCGGCCGAGGCGATGACCCGGGAGGCCGCCGCCCCGCCGCCGGCCGCGCCGCAGGGGGAGGACCCCGCCGCGTCGGGCGCGGTCTTCCTCGCCCGGGCCGCGCTCGCCGAGCTCGACGGGCCGGTGCCCCCGACGCAGGCCGACCGGGTGCTCACCGCGCTGCTGGCCGAGGGCATCGAGCCCGAGGAGCTGCCCGCCGTCCTGCCGCACCTGCCGCTGGCGCCGGGCACCGCGGACGCCGTCCTCACCCTGCTCGACGCCGGCCGCTGACCGCCCCGCCAGGTCTGGACGCATCGCCGGACACCGCCCTCGCGCCGGGGTGCCCCCGTCGGCCACGATGGGCGGGGCGGTGGTCCAGGACCGTGGCGCCCGGGGACGGGGTGCCTGAGGACCGGGGTGCCTGGTGGACGGGGCGCCTGGTGGACGGGGCGCCTGGTGGACGGGGCGCCTGGTGGACGGAGGACGGGATGACGGAACAGCAGCCGGTCGAGCCCGACGCGATCATCGGGAGGGACGGGGCCGCGGTCCCCGGCCCGCGAGGTCGCGGCGTGGCACCGCAGCCGCTCCCCTCACTGATCCCGGCGCTCGCGCGCGTGGCGCTCGCCGGGCCGCTGCTCACCGCCTCGGCGGTCGCGCTCACCGCGGCCGCGGCCGCCAAGGCGGTCGAGGTGGCCGGCCGGGTGGCCCGGCAGCGGATGGGTGCCGATGCGGTGAGGCAGGTGTTCCCCGGCGGCCTCGAGGTCACCTGGACCAGGGTCGAGGTCCGCTGGCACCTCTGACCGTCGCCGCTTCCCGCAGGTCGGCGCGACGGAACTGACCCGGCTGCCCTCCAGCAGCTGCGGCCCCGTCAGACCTCCAGCGGGAGGCCGGTGTAGTTCTCGGCCAGCTCGCGGGCGGCGGCCTCCGACGAGCACACCCGACGCAGCTGGGACAGCTGCAGCTCGGCGTCGAAGTCGTCGCCGGAGCGGTGCAACATCGACGTCATCCACCAGGAGAAGTGGGTGCAGCGCCAGACGCGGGCCAGCGCGCGGTCGGAGTAGGAGTCGACCAGGTCGGTCTCCTTCTCCTGCAGCAGCCGCACCAGCGCCTGCGCGAGCAGGGTGACGTCGGCGACGGCGAGGTTGAGACCCTTGGCGCCGGTCGGCGGGACGATGTGCGCGGCGTCCCCGGCGAGGAACAGCCGGCCCCGGCGCATCGGAGCGCTGACGAACGAGCGCATCGGCAGGATCGACTTCTCCGTCACCGGCCCGCGGTTGACCGACCAGCCCTCCAGCGCCATGCGGGTGTCGAGCGCGTCCCAGATCCGCTCGTCCGACCAGTCCTCGATCCGCTCCGACGGGTCGACCTGCAGGTACAGCCGGGACACCTTCGGCGAGCGCATCGAGTAGAGCGCGAACCCCTCGGGGTGCCAGGCGTAGATCAGCTCGTCGGTCGCGGGCGCGGCGTCGGCCAGGATGCCCAGCCACGCGTAGGGGTAGGTGCGCTCCCACACCCGCCCGCCGGCCTCCTGCACCGCCGCACGGGAGGGGCCGTGGAAGCCGTCGGTGCCGGCGATGACGTCGCACTCGAGCACCTGGGCGACGCCGGACGCGTCGGTGAACCGGATCCGCGGTGCGGTGCCGTCGACGTCCTCGAGCCGGACGTCGGACACCTCGAACAGCAGCGGCGGACCGCCGTCGAGCTGGGTGGCGACGAGGTCCTTGACCACCTCGGTCTGCCCGTAGACCCACACCGTGCGGCCGCACAGCGACGGGAAGTCGAGCGTGTGCCGGGTGCCCGGGTACTGGAGATGGATGCCGGAGTGCTCGAGGCCCTCCCGCTGCAGCCGGTCGCCGACGCCGGCCGCGGTGAGCGTGTCGACGGAGTGCTGCTCGAGGATGCCGGCGCGGATCCGCGCCTCCACGTAGTCCCTCGACCGGTTCTCCAGGACCACGGAGTCGATGCCCCGCAGGGCGAGCAGCCGCGACAGCAGCAGGCCGGCCGGGCCGGCGCCGATGATCCCCACCTGGGTACGCACGGACCGAGTGTGACCGCCGCGACGCCGGGGTGGGAACCGTGCGCTCCCGCTCAGTGGAAGCGCTGCGCCCGCGCCAGCTCCCGCCCGATGCCCCGCGCCGCCACCTCGAGCACCGGGACCAGCCGCAGCAGGTCCCGCCGGTGACTGGGGACGACGACGCCCAGCGCGGCGACGACCGCCGGGCCGGCCGGCCGCTCCACCCGCACCGGGACGGCGACCGACAGGGTGCCCAGCGACATCTCCTCGGCGGTCCGCGCGTATCCGCGGCGGCGTACCTCGGCGAGCTCCCGGCGCAGCCGCCCGGCGTCGACGACGGTGTGCCGCGTCTCCCGCGTCGGCGCGCGCAGCACCGCCTCGGCGACGTCGTCCGGCGCGGCGGCCAGCAGCACCTTGCCGACGCCCGTGGCGTGCAGCGGCAGCCGGCTGCCCACCTGGCTGACCACCGGCACCGACTCCCGGCCGGAGACCCGCTCGACGTAGAGCGCGCAGCGGCCCTCCCGGACGGCGAGGTGCACGGTGTCGCGGGTCGCCGTGTGCACGTCGAGCAGGAACGGCGCGGCGACCTGGCGCAGCTCGAGCTGGACCGGCGCCAGCAGGCCGAGGTCCCACAGCCGGCGGCCGATCTCGTAGCGGCCGTCGGGACGCCGGTGCAGCGCGCCCCAGTCGGTGAGCTCGCCGAGCAGCCGGTGCACGGTGGTCAGCGGCATGGCGGAACGCTCGGCGATCTCCGACAGCGACAGCCTCGGGGCGCCGGTGTCGAAGGCGCCGAGGACAGCGAGCGCGCGGGACGTGACCGATCGCCCGGGTGTCCTGCTCCGACCGGCCATGGCACCTCCCCGCTTCCGTCCACCGGAAGCGAACCCTGGGCAGGGTAGCCCCGCGGCCCTACGGTCTCGGACATGACCGGGACCACATCGGACCGCAGGCTGATCCTGCCGCGCTACCTGCGCGAACCCGCCGAGAAGCGGACGCCCGTCGGTTTCCCCGACTACCGGAGCACGGCGCTGCGCGCGCCGCTGCGGACGCCGGTCGACCTGCCGCACCGGCTCACCGAGATCACCGGCCCGGTGCTCGGCGAGGACCGGGTGCAGCCCCAGGACGCCGACCTGACCCTGCGCAACGGCGGCGAGGCGATCGGCCAGCGGGTCCTCGTGTACGGCCGCGTGCTCGACAGCGACGGCCGCCCGGTGCCCGACGCGCTGGTGGAGGTGTGGCAGGCCAACGCGGCCGGCCGCTACCGGCACGTCGCCGACAACTGGCCGGCGCCGCTGGACCCGCACTTCGACGGGCTGGGCCGGGTGGTCACCGACAGCCTGGGCCGCTACGAGTTCATGACGATCAAGCCCGGCGCCTACCCGTGGGGCAACCACCACAACGCCTGGCGCCCCGCGCACATCCACTTCAGCCTGTTCGGCCGCGCGTTCAGCCAGCGGCTGGTCACGCAGATGTACTTCCCGGACGACCCGCTGTTCGGCCAGGACCCGATCTTCAACGCCATCCCCGCCGCGGCGCGCCATCGCGCGGTCAGCCGGTACTCCCTCGAGCGCACCCAGGACAACTGGGCGCTCGCCTTCGAGTGGGACATCGTGCTGCGCGGCACGGACCAGACGCCGTTCGAGACCGACGACGACGGAGATGTCGCGTGAGCGCGCAGTTCGTGGACCCCCTGGACGTCCCGCCGGACCCGGCCACCGCGTTCCAGCCCCGGTCCGGGCGGCGCGGCACCGGCTTCCTCACCGAGCCCTTCCGGCTGGGCACCACCCCGAGCGCCACGGTCGGCCCCTACCTGGCCATCGGCCTGACCTGGCCGGACGGCATCTGGGCCGCGGAGGAGGGCACCGAGGGCGGGATCTGGATCCGCGGCCGCGTGCTCGACGGCGCGGGCGACGTCGTCCCCGACGCGATGATCGAGACCTGGCAGGCCGATCCGGACGGCCGCTTCCCGTCGCCCGAGGACCCCCGCGGCGCGTCGTCCTACCCCGGCTTCCGCGGCTACGCCCGCGTCTCGACGATCCACCCGCCGGGGGAGTTCGGCGTCTTCACGCTCAAGCCCGGCCGGGTGCCCGACGGCGAGGGCGGCCTGCAGGCGCCGCACGTCGACGTCTCCCTGTTCGCCCGCGGCCTGCTCGACCGGGTCGTCACCCGGATCTACTTCGCCGACGAGGCCGAGGCCAACGCCGAGGACGTCGTCCTGAAGGGGCTGCCGGAGGACCGCCGGCAGACGCTGATCGCCACCCCGACGGACGACGGCTACCGCCTCGACCTGTACCTGCAGGGGGACCGGGAGACGGTGTTCTTCGCCGTATGACGCTCCTCTCCGGGACCTTCGCCCGCGGCGGGGCCGCGGCCGCCGTCTCCGACGACGCCTGGTTCCGTGCGCTGCTGGCCGTCGAGGCCGCCCTCGCCCGCGCCGCGGCCCGCAGGGGACTGGTGCCCACCACGGCGGCCGACGCGGTCACCGCCGCCTGCGCGCACCCGGAGCGGCTCGACCTGGCCACCGTGGTCGCGCGGGCCGCGGACGCCGGCAACCCGGTGCCGCCGCTGGTGCGGGTGCTGCAGGACGCGGTGGGGGAGCGTGACGCGGTCGCCGTCCACGTGGGCGCCACGAGCCAGGACGTGCTGGACACCGCGCTCCTGCTGATGGCGCGCTCGGCCGTCGCCGCGGTCGACGCCGACCTCACCGCTGCCGCCGGGACCGTCGCCGAGCTCGCCCGCACCCACCGGGACGACGTCCTGCCCGGCCGCACGCTGATGCAGCAGGCGCTGCCCACCACGTTCGGGCTCAAGGCCGCCGGCTGGCTGGCCGGCCTGGACGGCGCCCGGCTGCGGCTGGCCGAGGTGGTCGCCTCGCTGCCGGTGCAGTACGGCGGCGCGGTCGGCACGCTGGCCGCCAGCGGCGGGGCCGGTGTCGCGGTACGGGCGGCCCTGGCGGAGGAGCTGCAGCTGGCGAGCACCGCCGTGCCCTGGTTCACCGTCCGGCTGCCGGTCGCCGACCTGGCCGGGGCGCTGGGTGCCGCCGCGGGCGTGGTCGCCACGGTGGCCGTCGACGTCGTGCTGCTCGCGCAGACCGAGGTGGCGGAGGTCGCCGAGGTGGGCGAGGGGCCCGGTTCTCGACGGCGCGGCGGGTCGTCGGCGATGCCGCACAAGCGCAACCCGGTCGCGGCCATCTCCGCGCGCGCCTGCGCCCGCCGGGCACCGGGGCTGGTCGCCACGCTCCTGTCGGCGATGGAGCAGGAGCACGAGCGTGCTGCCGGCGCCTGGCACAGCGAGTGGCCGGCGCTGACCGAACTGCTCACCACCGTCGGGTCGGCGGCGTCCTGGCTGGCCGAGAGCCTGCGCGGGCTGCGGCCGGACCCCGCCCGCATGGCCGCCACCGCGGCGGCCGCCGCCGAGGGCCCGCTGGCCGGCGCGCTCGCCGAGGCGCTGGCGCCCACCCTCGGCAGGGGCGCGGGCCACGACGCCGCGGCCGCCGCCGTGCGAGAGGCCCGCGACAGCGGCCGCCCGCTGGCCGAGGTGGTCGCCGCCCGCACCGACGTCGACACGGCCGCCGTGCTCGCCGCGGGGGCACCCGACGTCGGCGAGGCCGGGGCCCAGGTCGACGCCGCACTGGCCGAGCACGCCGCACTCACGGAGGGACGCCCATGACAGCCGTCGAGGTCTCGTACACCGAGGACGGGCCGGCCGACGCGCCGGTCGTCGTCCTCTCCAACTCGCTCGGGGCGACCCGCGGCATGTGGGACCCGCAGGTCCCGCCGCTGGCCGAGCGGTACCGGGTGGTCACCTACGACACCCGCGGCCACGGCGAGTCGCCGGCCCCGGCCGGGCCGTACTCCCTCGACGACCTGGTGGACGACGTCCTGGTGCTGCTCGACCGGCTCGGTGCGCGGCGGGCGCACGTCGCCGGGCTGTCCCTGGGCGGGATGACGGCGTTGCGGCTGGCCGCCCGCGAGCCCGAGCGGGTGGACCGGCTCGTCGCCCTGGCCACGTCGGCGAAGCCCGACCCGCAGGGTTTCCTCGACCGGGCCGCCGCGGCCCGCACCGGCGGGACCGCGCCGCTGGCACCGACGGTGGTGAGCCGGTGGCTGACGCCGGCCTACGCCGCCGAGCACCCGGACCTGGTGGCGCGGCTCGAGGCGATGATCGTCGGGGCCGACGACGAGGGCTACGCGCTGTGCTGCGAGGTGGTGGCGGCCGTCGACCTGCGGGAGGACCTGGGACGGATCAACGCACCGACGCTGGTCGTGTCGGGCGCCGAGGACCCCGCGCTGCCGCCGCCGCACCAGCGGGCCATCGCCGAGGGCATCGCCGGCGCCTCGCTGGTGTCGGTGAGCCCGGGCGCGCACCTGCCCAACCTCGAGCAGCCGCTGGAGGTCACCGGTGCGCTGCTGGGGCACTTCGACGCCGCGGGCGGGCACACGTGAGCGAGCTCGCGAGCGAACACACGGGCACAGCAGCGCCGCGGACGCGGCCGACGAGCGCCGGCGGGGAGGACTCGTGAGCGAGCTGCCCGACTCCGACGACGCCCGCCGGGCTCGGCTGCCCAGCACGGACGACGAGCGCCGGGACGCCGGCATGCGCACCCGGCGCGAGGTGCTCGGCGACGCCTGGGTCGACCGCGCCGTCGCGAACACCACGCCGTTCACCGCCCACTTCCAGGACTTCATCACCCGGGTGGCGTGGGGTGACGTCTGGCAGCGGCCGGGCCTGGCCCGCCGCGACCGCAGCCTGATGACGCTGTCGATCACCATCGCGCTGCGCCACTGGGACGAGTTCGCGCTGCACGTGCGGGCGGCGAAGAACAACGGCCTGTCCGACGAGGAGATCGCCGAGGTCATCCAGCACGCCGCCGTCTACGCCGGCGTGCCCGCTGCCAACCACGCGTTCAAGGTCGCCGCGCCGATCCTGGCGGAGCTGCGCGGCGAGGCCTGACGGTCCCGCGGCCGGCCCCCCTGCAGGGCACCGCCGCGAGCCGGCGGGGGACAGGGGTCCTTTCTCAGGCCGGCCGGCCGCGGCCCTCGCGCAGCAGCCGGACCAGCGCGTTGGTGGAGGAGTCGGAGTCGTACTCCGGTGCCGACTCGCTCTGCAGCTTCGGCGCCAGCTGGTTGGCCATGACCTTGCCCAGCTCCACGCCCCACTGGTCGAAGGAGTTGATGCCCCAGACGACGCCCTGGGTGAAGACCCGGTGCTCGTAGGCGGCGACCAGCTGGCCCAGCACCGACGGCGTCAGCTCCGGCGCCACGATGGCGTTGGACGGGTGGTTGCCCGGCATCACCTTGTGCGGGACGACGTCCGGCGCCGTCCCCTCCGCGGCGACCTCCTCGGCCGTGCGGCCGAAGGCCAGCGCGCGCGGCTGGGCGAGGAAGTTGGCCAGGAACAGGTCGTGCATGCCGTCGAGGTCGTGGTTGGGCCGGGCGAAGGCCAGGAAGTCGGCCGGCACGAGCACCGTGCCCTGGTGCAGCAGCTGGTAGAAGGCGTGCTGGCCGTTGGTGCCCGGCTCGCCCCACACGATCTCGCCGGTGGGGACGTCGACCGGTGCGCCATCGAGGGTGACCGACTTGCCGTTGGACTCCATGCACAGCTGCTGCAGGTAGGCCGGGAAGCGGGCCAGGTACTGCGAGTAGGGGAGCACCGCCTGGCTCTGCGCGCCGAAGAAGTCGACGTACCAGAGCGAGATCAGCCCGAGCAGGGCCGGCAGGTTCTCCTCGTAGGGCGCGGTGCGGAAGTGCTCGTCGACCGTGTGGAAGCCGTCGAGCATCTCGCGGTACCGCTCCGGCCCGATCGCCACCATGAGCGAGAGCCCGATCGCCGAGGTGAAGGAGTACCGGCCGCCGACCCAGTCCCAGAAGCCGAACATGTTCGCGGTGTCGATGCCGAACTCCGCGACCTTCTCGGCGTTGGTGGAGACGGCGACGAAGTGCTGGGCCACGGCCTTCTCGTCGCCGCCGTGTCCTCGGGATGCCAGGCCCTCGACCAGCCAGCGGCGGGCCTCCTTGGCGTTGGTCAGCGTCTCCTGGGTGGTGAAGGTCTTGGACGCGACGACGAACAGGGTGGTCGCCGGGTCGAGATCCCGGGTCGCCTCGGCCAGGTCGGTCGGGTCGATGTTGGAGACGAACCGGAAGGTCAGCGACCGGTCGGAGAAGTCGCGCAGCGCCAGGTAGGCCATGGCCGGCCCGAGGTCCGAGCCGCCGATGCCGATGTTGACGACGGCCCGGATCCGCTCGCCGGTGTGCCCGGTCCACGCCCCGGTGCGCACCCGGTCGGCGAAGTCGGCCATCCGGCCGAGCACCTCGTGGACCTCGGCGTTGACGTCGTGGCCGTCGACGACGAGGCCGCTGGTGCGCGGATCGCGCAGCGCGACGTGCAGGACGGCGCGGTCCTCGGTCGCGTTGATGTGCTCGCCGCGGAACATCGCCTCGGTGCGCGCGCGCAGCCCCACCCGCTCGGCCAGCGCCGCGAGCCGGCGGACCGTCTCGCGGGTCAGCCGGTTCTTGGAGTAGTCGAGGTACAGGTCGCCGGCGGTGACCACCAGCTCGGTGCCGCGCTCCGGGTCCTCGGCGAACAGGTCGCGCAGGTGCCGGTCGCCCACCTCGCGGTGGTGCTCGGCCAGCGCCTGCCACTCCGCGCTGTCCCTGATGCCCATGGACCCCTCCCGCTCCCGGCCGACGGATCGGCTGCCGTTCCTCCTACCCTGCCGGGAGGCGGGCCGCGGGGCGACCCCAGGCCCCTCCCGCCCCGACGAGAGGACAGGCATGGCACTGCTGGACGACGGCCCGTGGCAGGGGAAGCTCTGGACCGGCGCCTGGACCGACGGGTCGGGCGGCACCTACGACGTGGTCGAGCCCGCGACCGGGGACGTCGTCGGCGCCGTCGGGCGGGCGACCCCTGAGGACGTCGCGGCCGCTGCGGATCGGGCCGCCGAGGCACAGCAGTCGTGGGCGGCACTGCCGTTCGCGGACCGCGCCCGGGTGCTGCGCCGCGCCGGCGAGGTGCTCGAGGCCCACGCCGACGAGATCAAGGGGTGGCTGGCCCGGGAGACCGGCGCCATTCAGCCCTTCGGCGACTTCCAGGTCCACACCACCGCGGCGGAGTGCTACGAGGCCTCGGCGCTGCCCAGCCACCCGTACGGCGAGCTGCTGCGCACCGGATCGCCCCGGCTCTCCTTCGCCCGTCGGGTGCCGGCCGGCGTCGTGGGCGTCATCGCGCCGTTCAACGTGCCGACCATCCTGGCCATCCGGGCGATCGCCCCGGCGCTGGCGCTCGGCAACGCCGTCGTCCTCAAGCCCGACCCGCGCACCGCGGTCTCCGGCGGCGTGCTCTTCGCCCGCGTGTTCGAGGAGGCCGGCCTGCCGGCCGGCGTGTTCCAGGTGCTGCCCGGCGGCGCGGACGTCGGCGAGGCGCTGGTGACCGCTCCGCCGGTGCGGATCATCGCGTTCACCGGCTCCACGAGGGCCGGCCGCGCGGTCGGCGCGCTGGCCGGTCAGCACCTCAAGCGGGCGCACCTGGAGCTCGGCGGGAACTCCGCGCTCATCGTGCTGCCCGACGTCGACGTGACCGCGGCCGCCTCGGTGGGCGCGTGGGGGACCTTCGCCCACCAGGGCCAGATCTGCATGGCCACCAGCCGGCACCTGGTGCACGAGTCGATCGCCGAGGAGTACACCGCCGTCCTCACCGAGAAGGTCGACGAGCTGCCGGTGGGCGACCCCTTCCGCGAGCAGGTCGCGCTCGGCCCGCTCATCGACGCCGGCCAGCGCGACCGGGTGCACGGCCTGGTCACGAGCAGCGTCGACGGCGGGGCGACGCTGCGCACCGGCGGCACCTTCGAGGGGCTGTTCTACCGGCCGACCGTGCTCGGCGACGTCCCGGTCGAGGCGCCCGCGTACCGGGAGGAGATCTTCGGCCCGGTCGCCCCGGTGACCCCGTTCTCCGACCTCGACCAGGTCGTGGAGCTGGCCCGGGGCACCGAGTACGGGCTCTCCCTGGGCATCCTCACCCGCGACGTCTACGCCGGGCTGCAGCTGGCCGAGCGGATCCCGTCGGGCCTGGTGCACATCAACGACCAGACGGTCAACGACGAGGCCGTGGCCCCGTTCGGCGGGGTCGGGGCCTCGGGCACCGGCTCCCGGCACGGCGGCCCGCAGGCCAACATCGAGGCGTTCACCGAGACCCAGTGGGTGACCCTGCGCGGCGACCTGCCCGCCTATCCGTTCTAGGGCATGTCCTGCGGATCATGTGCGTCGCGACTGCTGCGGGTGTCCCTGAGCGGCCCGCTCTGGGACAGGCTGCGGTGACGCCCACCCCGCAGGCGCTGCCGGTGCTTGCTCGGCGAGAGCCGGTGGTCAGCCCGCCCGATCGAGGATGGGCCACCGGCATATGGTGGGCGCCCGTCCCGGGCGAAGGAGTTGCGCATGACACAGGTCGAAGACCGGCTCACGTCTCCGGAGGCGGTGGGGATGAGCGCCAACCGCCTCGAGCGCATCGCGCCCGCGCTGCAGAAATACGTTGACGAGCGCGGCTATCCAGGCTTCACGACGCTCGTGTCGCGCCGCGGGCAGCTCGTCCATGCCGGGCGGATCGGCTGGCAGGACCGCGAAGCCGAGGTGCCCCTGGCGGAGGACACGATCTACCGCTTGTACTCGATGACCAAGCCGATCATCTGCACTGCGCTGATGACGCTCTTCGAGGAGGGGAAGTTCCAGCTCGTCGACCCGGTCGCCAAGTGGATCCCGGCGTTCGGGGCGACGAAGATCGCTGGGCCGGGCGGGACGCTCGAGGATCAGTCGCCGCTGCGCCCGATGCAGATCCGCGACGTGATGAGCCATACGAGCGGGCTCACCTACGACTTCCTCGAGGACTTCCCGGTCGCGGAGCAGTACCGCGCGAAGCAGCTCATGCACGACCCGACGCGCACGCTGGAGCAGCTCATCGACGAGCTTGCGACGATTCCGCTCGCCTTCGCGCCCGGGACGATGTGGCACTACAGCCTGGGCACCGACGTGACGGCGCGCCTGATCGAGGTCATCTCGGGCCAGAAGCTCGGGGACTTCCTCCAGGAGCGCCTCTTCGGGCCGCTCGGGATGACCGACACGGCCTTCGGCGTGCCGGAGTCCGCGCGCGGCCGCATCTCCGCCATGTACGGCCTGCCGGACATCATCGCCCAGGACATGACGTTCAGCACCCTGGCGGCCGCGTTCGCCGCCGGCGACTTGGGCCGCCGCGACGTGGAGGCGACCTATCCGAGCGACGCGGCGGACGTCTTCCAGCGTGGCGGCCTCGGCCTCTTCGGGACGGGCTCGGACTACCTGCGCTTCGCGAACATGCTGCTCACGGGCAAGGCGGAGGACGGCACCCGCATCCTCGGCCGCAAGACGCTCGAGCTGATGCACACGAACCATCTCGCACCGGCCCTGCGCCCGTACGCCCTCGCCGGCGTACCGGCGCTCGGCTACGGGTTCGGCCTGGGCTCTCGCGTCGCCATGGACATCGGCCAGAGCGCGCTGGCCGGCTCCCCCGGCGAGTTCGGCTGGGCCGGTGCGGCGAAGACCTATTACTGGGTCGACCCGGTCGAGGAGATCGTCGGCGTGCTCCTGACGCAGCACATGGTCGGCTTCGACCTGCCCGAGGCCGACTTCCGGGCGGTCGTGTACCAGTCGATCGAGGACTGACCGGCGGTCCCCGGGCGGCGGCGGGTTCTCCGCCGCCGCCCGCAGGGGATCATCGCGCGTCACTGCATCCGTCGGCCCGGTGCCGGCTCGGGGGCTGCCGGTCTGGATCCGGGTGGCTGGGATGGTCGCCGCAGCCCGGGTGGCCGGGTGGTGCGGGTGACCCCGGAGGGTGTGGTGACGTGCAGGGTGCCGTCGGGGTCCACGACGAAGCGCCAGCCCGGGGCGTGGGTCTTGAGCCGGTGGTGGCTGCGGCACAGGCAGCACAGGTTCGCGCAGTCGGTGGGCCGGCCGTGGGCGTGCGGGAGGACGTGGTCGCGGTCGGCCCCGCCCACCCGCTGACCGCAGTCCGGGAAGCGGCAGGCCCGGTCGCGGGTGGTGACGAGTGCGTCCTGCGCCGCGGTCGGGTAGTGGGCGTCGGTGGGTGCCGGCCGACCCAGCACCGGGCAGCCGCAGTCCTGCTCGCGGTGGGTGGGGGCACCCCCGGCGGGCCAGGCGCGCCAGCTGGTCGGCAGTGGCGGTGGCCCGCAGCGCGCCGTCGGCGTCGGTGAGCGCCAGGGTCAGCGGTCCACCTCCGGGGCCTGCAGGCCCAGCGCGCTGAGTTCGACGAGCAGCCCGCGCAGGTGGGCGGTGGTGATCGGCAGGCCACTGACCTCCTCGGGCTGCGCAGACCGGCCCGCCGACGCAGGAACGTGGTCAGCGGCGAACTCCCGCAGCGCGGGCTGCGTCCGCCGGCGCCTCGGTCACGAACCCCGGCCGGCCCGCGTACAGCCCGGCCGCGAGCTGGAGGACCTGCAGGACCGCCAGCACGGCCAGCCCTGAGCGCCACCCGCCGGTCGCGTCGTGCAGCAGCCCCACGGCCAGCGGGCCGGTCGCGGCCAGCAGGTACCCGACGCTCTGCGCGGCCGCCGACAGCCGGCCGGTCTGGGCGACGTCCCGGGTCCGCACCAGCACCAGCGTGAGGGCCAGGGGGAACGCCGTCCCCGTGCCCAGACCCCACAGCACCGCCCACACCGCCGGGGCGGCCGCGGGCGCGACGAGCAGCCCGACGATCCCGACCGCCGACAGCAGCGTCGCGCCGACCACCCACCCGACCTGGGAGCGGGCCCGAGCGGCGAGGGGTGGGACGACGAGCGCGCAGGGCGCGCCGAACGCCGCTGCGACGGCCACCAGGGCCCCGGCGCTCACCGCGGACGCCCCGGCGTCGTCCTCCAGGACGTCGGCCATCCAGGTGAGCATCACGTAGAAGGCCAGCGACTGGAGGCCGAAGAAGACCGTCACCGCCAGCGCCACCCGGTCGCGCAGGACGGCGACCACCGGTGGCCGGGCCACCCGGGAGCCGGCCGCGGGCCCGCGGCGCCGGGCCAGCAGCGCCATCGCGGCGGCCGCGACCAGCACCGGCGCGATCCACACGGTCAGCCCGGCGACCGCGCTGCCGGTCGCCGTGGTCAGCGGCTGGGCCAGGCCCGCGCCGAGGCTCGCCGAGAACCCCATCGACGCCGTCGCCGCGCCGAGCACCGGTGCCGCGCGGTCCCCGTACGCGGCCCGGGCGGCCGCCGGGACCAGCACGTTGCCCACCGCGATGCCGGCCGACAGCAGCACGGTGCCGGCGTAGAGACCCCAGGTGCCGGCCGTGCGCAGCGCGATCCCGACTGCGAGCACCACCAGGCCGGCCAGGACGGCGCGCTGGACGCCGAGCCGCGCGGCCAGCGCGGGCGCGACGGGGGAGACCAGGCCGAAGCAGATCAGCGGGAGCGCGGGCAGCACCGACAGCGCGGCTTGCGGCACGGACAGCTCGGTGCCCAGCTCGCCGAGGACCGGCCCGACGGCGGAGAACGGCGCACGCAGGCACAGGGCGGCCAGCACCAGGGCGGCGGCGGGCGCGAGCACGGCCCACCACCGGCGCGGGGAGCCGGTTCGGGTCGCCGGGTCGGCGGTCTGCACGCGCGTTCCTCCACGGGATCGGGGACGGGGGTGGGCAGACCTGATCGTCGCGCAGCCCGGGCCGGCGCCTCCCGGAGGCTCACGGCGATGGCCGGGCAGCCGGTCAGCGGGGGACGACGGCGCCGCGGAAGCGGAGGGTCTGGCCCGGCCGCAGCTGGCCGCAGCGGTCGACGTCGGCGTCCTCGACGTAGCCGATGACCGGGTAGCCGCCGGTTACGGGGGCGTCGGCGAGGAAGAGCACCGGCTGCCCGGACGGCGGTACCTGCAGCGCCCCGCGGACCATGCCCTCGCTGGCCAGCTCCCCGGTGCGGGTCCGCTCCAGGACGACGCCCGCCAGCCGCAGGCCGATCCGGTTGCTCTCGCCGGTCACCTCCCAGGCCGTCGAGGTGAGGGCGGCCGCGGCCTCGGAGGAGAACCAGTCGGCGCGCGGGCCGGGCAGCACCCGCACGGTCACCTCGCCCCCCGGCGGGTCGGGCACCGGCGCGAGGTCGACCCCCGGCATCGGCGCGGTGGGCTCTCCGACCGGCAGCACGTCGCCGGGGGAGAGCACCGGCGGGCCGAGGCCGGACAGCAGGTCGGTCGAGCGGCTGCCGAGCACCGGCTCGACGGTGACGCCACCGCGCACGGCGACGTAGGTGCGCAGCCCGGTCCCCGGCACGCCGAGCCGCAGCTCGCGACCCGCCCGCAGCGTCACCGGGGCGTTGTGCGCGTCGGAGCACCGGGCCCCGGTCGTGGTCACCACCAGGTCCGCGCCGGCCCGGAGGGCCAGCCCGCCGAGGGTCACCTCGAGCACCGCGGCGTCCGGGGCGTTGCCCACCAGCCGGTTGGCCAGCCGCGCGGCGGCCCGGTCGCAGACGCCGGACCGGCCGACGCCGAGCGCGCCCTGCCCGGGTCGGCCGCCGTCCTGCACGGTGGTCAGCGGGCCGGTCGCCAGCACGGTGAGGGAGCGCGTCGCGCCGTCCTCCGCCGCGGCGCGGCCGGTCACGGGGCCTCCGTGAAGCGCACCCGGACGCCGGGGCGCAGCAGCGCCGCGGGGTCGCGGTCGACGTCGAAGACGGCGACGTCGGTGCGGCCGACGAGCTGCCAGCCGCCCGGGGACTCCCGCGGGTAGACGCCGCTGAACCCACCGGCCAGGGCCACCGAGCCGGGCGGCACCTTGGTGCGGGGGCTGTCCCGGCGCGGGATGTCCCACGGCTCGCCGTCGGGGGTGAGGTAGCCGAAGCCGGGCGCGAAGCCGCAGAAGGCGACCGTCCACTCCGTGCCGGTGTGCCGGCGCACCACCTCGTCGGGCGGAATGCCGAGGTGCGCGGCGACGTCGCCGAGGTCGGAGCCGTCGTAGACGACCGGCAGCTCGACCAGCTCCCCGCCGTCCCGCCGGCCGGGGCGCGGCGTCGTGCGCCGCACCGCCTGCTCCGCGGCGGCCAGGGTGGTCACCGCGGGGTCGGTCACCAGCAGCACGGTGCGCGCCGCGGGGACGACGTCCACGACGCCCTCGACCGGCTCGGCGGTGAGCGCGGCGTACAGGCCGAGGACGTCGTCGAGGTCGTCGAGCTCGACCAGCAGCGCGGTCGACCCGCTGGGCAGGACGCGCATCAGGCGGCGGCGAACGGCGCCAGCGAGATCCCGGCCGCGGTCAGGGCCTCGCGCACCTGCCGGGCGATCGCCACCGCGCCGGGGGTGTCGCCGTGCACGCAGATCGACTGGGGCGCCAGCCGCAGCAGGCCGCCCTCGACGTCGGTGACCGGCTCGCCGGTGGCCATCGCGACGCAGCGGCGGGCGATCTCGTCGGCGTCGTGCAGCACCGCGCCGGGCAGCCGGCGGGAGACCAGCGTCCCCTCGGGGGTGTACTCCCGGTCGGCGAACGCCTCGGCCACCGTGGTCAGCCCGGCCTCGTCGGCCAGCCGCAGCCAGGCCGACCCGGGCAGCCCCATCACCGGCAGCTCGCGGTCGTACTCGACCACCGCCCGCACCACCGCCGCCGCCTGTTCCTCGTGGGAGACGATCGTGTTGTAGAGCGCGCCGTGCGGCTTGACGTAGCGCACCCGGGTGCCGGCCACGCGCGCGAAGGCCTCCAGCGCCCCGAGCTGGTAGAGCACGTCGGCGGTCAGCTCGTCGGGCTCCACGTCGATGAAGCGGCGGCCGAACCCGGCCAGGTCGCGGTAGGAGACCTGCGCCCCGACGGCCACCCCGGTCCCGGCGGCGCGGGCGCACACCCGCCGCATGATCGACGGGTCACCGGCGTGGAAGCCGCAGGCCACGTTCGCGCTGGTCACGACGTCGAGCAGCGCCTCGTCGTCCCCGAGCCGCCACTGGCCGAAGCCCTCGCCGAGGTCGGAGTTGAGGTCCATCCCGTCAGCCTCCCTCACGAGAACAGCGCGATCACCGGGCGGACCGAGTTGACCGCCAGGTAGAGCGTCAGCAGCCAGGCGAGCCAGCCGACGACCAGCAGCCAGCGCGGGTAGCGGTACCCGTTCAACAGGTCCGACCGGCGGGTGGCGACCCAGAGGATCACCGCGATCCCGATCGGCAGCAGCAGCCCGTTGAACGCGCCGGCGAAGACCAGCAGCGTGGTCGGGGCGGCTCCGATGAGCAGGAAGGCCAGGGTGGTGACCGCGATGAAGCCGACGACCAGGAGCGTGCGGGTGCGGTCGCTCGTGCGGGTGCGGGAGGTGACGAAGGAGACCGTCGTGTAGGAGGCGCCGATGACGCTGGTGATGGCCGCGGCCCACAGCACGACGCCGAAGACCCGCAGCCCGACCTGGCCCGCCGCCGCCTGGAAGGCGTTGGCCGCCTGGTTCTCGGTGCCGAGCTCGGCGCCTCCGGCCACCACGCCGAGGATGGCGAGGAAGAGGACGACCCGCATGATCCCGGTGATCACGATCCCGGTGATCGAGCCGCGGGTGATGTCGCGGACGTGCTCCCGGCCGGTGACGCCGGAGTCGAGCAGCCGGTGGGCGCCGGCGTAGACGATGTAGCCGCCGATCGTGCCGCCGACCAGCGTGGTGATCGCCAGGAAGGAGACCTCCTCGGGCAGGACGACGTTGCGCAGCGCCCGCCCCACCGGGGGGCCCGAGGTGATCGCGATGTAGGCGGTCAGCACGATCATCAGCAGGCCGAGGACGACGACGATCCGGTCGACCGCGACCCCTGCTCGCCGGCTGAGGAAGATGGCGATGGCGATGACGGCGGAGATGGCGCCGCCGATCCTCGGGTCCAGGCCGAGCATCGCGTCCGTGCCGAGGCCCGCACCGGCGACGTTGCCGATGTTGAACACCAGCCCGCCGATCAGCAGGAAGGCGGCCATCACCCAGCCGAGGCCGGGGGCGACCAGGTTGCCCAGCTCCTGGGCCCGCCGGCCGCTGACCCCGATCACCCGCCACACGTTCAGCTGCAGCGCGATGTCGATGACGATCGAGACGGCGATCGCGAAGGCGAACGCGGCGCCCAGCTGGACGGTGAACGTCGTCGTCTGGGTGATGAAGCCGGGCCCGATGGCCGAGGTGGCCATGAGGAACATCGCGCCGAGCAGGGTCGAGCGGGTGCTGGCGGCCATGCGGCCGCTCGTCGGGGCGGCCGCCGACGCGGCCGGGGGACCCTGGGGGACGGTCGGTTCGGATGCCATGGCTGCTCCCGGTCGGTGGGGTCGCCGTTACCCGTCTCGGCGGCTCGGACACCCGGCGGGGCCGGACCGCAGGAGATGGACCATAGAGGCTCCGGACGATCCGGTGAGGGGACCGGCGGCCTGTTCCTCGACGCCGTCCGTTGGACACGATGGGCGCATGGCCTCGCGCGACCGACCGAGGAGGACCCCGTGACCGCCACGCTGCCCGCCGCCGACCCCGCGCTCGCCCGCGAGCACTACCGCGCCGGGCTCGCCGTCCCGTCGTCGGGTTGGGCGCCCGGCTACACCCAGGCCAACCTCGTCGTCGTCCCGCAGGACTGGGCCTACGACGTGCTGCTGTTCGGTCTGCGCAACCCGAAGCCGGTGCCGCTGCTCGACGTGACCGACGCGGGGGCGACGTCCACCGTGCTGGCGCCAGGGGCGGACCTGCGCACCGACCTGCCGCGCTACCGGGTGTGGCGGGACGGCGAGCTGGTGGGCGAGCCGACCGACGTCGTCGAGCTGTGGCGCGACGACCTGGTCGCGTTCCTCATCGGGTGCAGCTTCAGCTTCGAGACCGCGCTGCTCGACGCCGGTGTGCCGGTGCGCAACATCGAGCAGGGCCGCAACGTGTCGATGTACCGCACGAACCGGGCGTGCCGCCCCGCCGGCCGGCTGTCCGGGCCGCTGGTGGTGTCGATGCGGCCGGTGCCGGGCGAGCTGGTGTCCGCCGCGGTGCAGGTGACCGCCCGGATGCCGCAGGTGCACGGGGCGCCGGTGCACGTCGGTGCGCCCGGGACCCTGGGCATCGCCGACCTGGGGGCGCCCGACTTCGGTGACCCGGTCGAGTGCGCCGACGGCGACGTCCCGGTGTTCTGGGCCTGCGGGGTCACCCCGCAGGCGGCGCTGATGGCCTCCCGGCCGCCGTTCGCCATCACCCACGCGCCGGGGCACATGTTCGTCACCGACGTGCCCGACGCGGTCTACCGGCAGTCCTGAACTCCGGCCGGTCCTCGGGGCCCGCCCTGGACCCGTGACCGGTGGCCCCCTGCAGGGACCCGCGCCGAGCCTGCGAGGCGCGGGGGGCAGGGGTCCTCCCTCAGTCCGTGCCGGACTCCATCGCGGCGCGGTCGAGCAGCTGCTCGTCGTCGGTGACCGTGCCGCGGGAGGCGATGGCCTCGGCACCACCGGCGTCCATCGCGCCGATCAGCCCGGTCGAGGCCGCCTGGGCGGCGCCGATCAGCCGCGGGTGCGTGCTGCCGACCATGCCCAGCGCCGCGTACTGCTCCAACTTGGCCCGGGAGTCGGCGATGTCGAGGTTGCGCATGGTCAGCTGGCCGATCCGGTCCGAGGGCCCGAAGGCGGAGTCCTCGGTGCGCTCCATGGACAGCTTGTCCGGGTGGTAGCTGAACGCCGGCCCGGTGGTGTCGAGGATCGAGTAGTCCTCGCCGCGCCGCAGCCGCAGGGTCACCTCGCCGGTGACCGCCGTCCCGACCCACCGCTGCAGCGCCTCCCGCAGCATCAGCGCCTGCGGGTCCAGCCAGCGGCCCTCGTACATGAGCCGGCCCAGCCGTCGTCCCTCGCTGTGGTAGGTGGCGAGGGTGTCCTCGTTGTGGATGGCGTTGACCAGCCGCTCGTAGGCCGCGTGCAGCAGCCCCATCCCGGGCGCCTCGTAGATGCCGCGGCTCTTGGCCTCGATCACCCGGTTCTCGATCTGGTCGGACATGCCCAGGCCGTGCCGGCCGCCGATGGCGTTGGCCGCCAGCACCAGGTCGACGGCGGTGTCGAAGGTCTTGCCGTCGATCGTGACCGGGCGGCCCTGCTCGAAGCCGATCGTCACGTCCTCGGGCTCGATCTCCACCGCGGGGTCCCAGAACCGCACGCCCATGATCGGCTGGACGATCTCCACGCCCGTGTCGAGGTGCTCGAGGGACTTGGCCTCGTGGGTGGCGCCCCAGATGTTGGCGTCGGTCGAGTAGGCCTTCTCGGCGCTGTCCCGGTAGGGCAGGTCGTGGGCGGCCAGCCACTCCGACATCTCCTTGCGCCCGCCGAGCTCGGTGACGAAGTCGGCGTCCAGCCACGGCTTGTAGATCCGCAACGACGGGTTGGCCAGCAGGCCGTAGCGGTAGAACCGCTCGATGTCGTTGCCCTTGAAGGTGGAGCCGTCGCCCCAGATCTGCACGTCGTCCTCGAGCATCGCGCGGACCAGCAGGGTGCCGGTGACCGCCCGCCCGAGCGGGGTGGTGTTGAAGTAGCTGCGGCCGCCCGAGCGGATGTGGAACGCCCCGCAGGTCAGGGCCGCCAGGCCCTCCTCGACCAGTGCTCCGCGGGCGTCGACCAGCCGGGCGATCTCGGCGCCGTAGGCGGTCGCTCGGCCGGGCACCGAGCTGATGTCGGGCTCGTCGTACTGGCCGATGTCGGCGGTGTAGGTGCAGGGCACCGCGCCCTTGTCGCGCATCCACGCGACCGCCACCGAGGTGTCGAGACCGCCGGAGAAGGCGATCCCGACGCGTTCGCCGACGGGCAGGGACGTGAGCACCTTGGACACGCGAAGAAGTATGCACGACCGTGCATGGTCATGCGTCAGTGGGTTCGTCGCTGACGCGCCTGGGTCCGCCGGAAGGCGGACGGCGACGTGCCGTAGCGCGCCAGGAAGGCCTGGCGCAGCGTCTCGGCGGAACGGAACCCGCACCGCGCGGCGACCCTCGACACCGGCAGCTCGGTGGAGACCAGGAGGTGTGCCGCGGCCTCGAGGCGCGCCTGCCGCACGAACCGCCCCGGGGTCTGGTGCAGCTGCTCGAGGAACAGGCGGGTGAGGTGCCGTTCGCTGATCCCGGCCGAGCCGGCGAGCCGGGCGGTGGACAGGTCGCCGTCCAGGTGGGCGGTGACCTCGGCGACCACGTCGCGGACGACGGTGTCGTGCGGGGGCGGGGCGGTGACGTGCACGCTCATCTGCTTCTGGTTGCCCGGCCGCTGCAGGTACGTGACGAGCTCGCGCGCCACCTGCCGGGCCAGCTCGGGGCCGTGGTCCTCCTCGACGAAGGCGAGGGTCAGGTCCAGCGCACTGGTGACCCCCGCGGCTGTGGCGACGGGCCCGTCCCTGATGAAGATGGGGTCGGGGTCGACGAGGACGTCCGGGTGCTCCCGGGCCAGCCGGCGGGCGAAGTGCCAGTGGGTCGTGGCGCGCCGCCCGGCGAGGAGACCCGCGGCAGCCAGGATCGTGGTGCCGGTGCAGACGGAGGCGACGCGCCGGCTCTCCCGCGCCAGCCGGCGGACGTGCGCCACCAGGACGGCGTCGGCCGCGGCGCTCCGGTGCCCGTGGCCGCCGGAGACGACGAGGGTGTCCAGCGGCCCCCGCACGTGCTCGAGCGCCCCCTCGGCCTGGAGGACCAGACCCGACTGGCAGGTCACGGGCCGGCCCCCGGGGGCGACGAGGCTGACCCGGTACCGCGGGGCGGCCCCGAGCAGGTTCGCCACGTCCAGGGTCGAGGTCACGCTGGCGATGTCGAGCAGCTCGGCGCGGTGATAGCCGACGACGACCACCGAGGGTTCGTCCACCCACCGCAGCCTATGCCGGACGGACCTCCCCGCCAGGATTCCGGACCTGCCCGCTCCGGGACCCCGACCCCGAGCGCGTGCCGGCGGACGCTCCGGAGGGAGGCCGACGGCCGGCCCCCTGCCGCATCCCGGGAGGACCCGTGTCCGTCGCTGGAGGAACCACGGTCCGGAGCGAGCGGCGCCCGGGGCCGAGGTCGGTCCTGCGCCGCTGGCCCGCCGCGCTCGGCCTGGCCTCCGCCGTCACCGTCGCGGGATCGGCCGCGAACCGCGACAGCGCGGTCGACGTCGTCTGCGTCGCCGTCGTCTGCTACCTGGGTGCGGCCGCGCTCGGCCGCCCCTGGGTGGCCTGGGCGGCGATCCCGGCGAGCGCCGGCGTCATCGCCCTCGGTGGCCTCGTCGACCTGGCGCCGTGGACGACCCTCGGGCTCGCCTCCGTCGCACTGGTCGCCGTCGGGCTCCGGCTGGGGTCCCGGCCGGCGCTGGCCGCGGAGACGGCCGCCCTGGTGGCCTACGGCGGGGTCGCGGTGTCCGCCCTGGCGCTCGCCCCCCGTGCCGGCGCCGTCGTCGCGGGGCTGGCGCTCATGGCCCACGCCGTCTGGGACGCCGTCCACCTCCGCCGCGACGTCGTCGTCCCCCGCTCGCTGGCCGAGGCCTGCGTCTTCCTCGACGTCCCGCTGGGGGCCGCGGTGGTCGCGCTGGCACTCGTCTGAGGTCCGACTGCGGTCTCACGTCCGGACGACGTCGTAGCGGACGCAGACGAACTCGCCGTTGACCGCCTCCTCGGTGCGGGCCAGCTCCAGCCGGCGCGGCAGCAGCGGCGCCCCGCCGCCGAGGGTGACCGGGGCGATCGCCACGACCACCTCGTCGAGCAGGCCGCGGTCGGCGAACTGGCCGGCGAGGTCGCCGCCGCCGACGACCCACACGTCGCGCCCCCCGGCGGCCGCGACCATCTCCGCGTGCACCTCGGCGACGTCGGCGGCGGTGAACCGGATGTCCGCGCCGGGGTACGCGGTCAGCTGCCGGTGCGTGAACACCCACGTCGGCACGCTGTAGGCCCACGAGTCCGGGTCGTGCTCCCGCACCCACGTGTAGGTCGTGGCGCCCATGGTGAGTGCGCCGACCCGCTTCTCGAACTCCGCGTACCCCATCGGGCCGTGCTCGTCGGAGTGCCGGCAGAGCAGCCAGTCCAGCGAGTTGCGCTCGTCGGCGATGAAGCCGTCGAGGCTGGTCGCGGTGTAGTAGACGGTGCGCGTCATCGATTCCTCCTGGTCAGCCACTCGATGGGGTCCCCGGTGTCGACGGCCAGGCCGGCGTCCCGGAGCAGGTGGCGCACCAGCAGCCGCCGGTGCGCCGAGAACGTGAGGACGTGGGCGACGACGCTGCCGAGGACGAACGTCTCCGGCGGCTCGCACAGCGCGTCGACCAGCCGGTCGCCCCAGGCGCCGCGGCGGGCGACGTCCCGGACGGCGGCCAGCCAGCGGGGCGCCACGGCGTCGTGCCGGGCCAGCAGGGCGGCCGGGTCGTCGGCGCCGCGGGCGGGGTGCCCGGCGCCCTCGATCGAGGCCAGCCACACCTCCTTGGTCCACACCAGCGTGTCCAGGACCGCGGCGACCGACTCCTCGGGGCCGTCCCAGGGCAGCACCGAGTGCCCGGGTATCCGGGTGCGCCGGTAGGCGTCGTCCGGTAGCTGCTTGGCCACCTCGAGCAGGGCGCGGGTGTCCTCGACGTCGTGGTGCACCAGCAGCGCGGTCACCTCGTCGGAGGAGCCGCGCCCGCTCTCATCGGCGACCCACAGCGAGGTCGGCGGGTGGAAGTGGATGCCGTTGGGTGCGGGCAGCCAGTGCTCGTCGCGGGTACGCGGACGGTGGTCGTCCGGCGTGCCGGGGGAGCGGCCGTAGGCGCGGGCGAAGGCGCGGGCGAAGCCCTCGACCGACTCGTACCCGGCCGCGAAGGCGGTCTCGGTGACGCTCGACCCCTCGCGGAGCTGCCACGCCGCCCGTTCCAGCAGCACCCGTCGGCGCAGTGCCACCGGCGGCTCCCCGGCGCCGCGGCTGACCTGCCGGGCGAAGTACCAGGGGCTGGCGTAGGCGTCACCGGCCATGTCGGGCAGCGTGCGGTTGTCCTCGTCGAGGACCGCGTCGAGCAGCTCGCGGAGGCGGTCCCGCCCGGGGAGGGGGTCGTCGTCGGCCACGTAGCGAGTCTGGCCGGGGACGGCGGCCCCGCGCCCGACCGTTCTTGCCCTCCTGCTCGACCGCCGCGCCGACGGCGACCGTCGCGCGGCCGGCCGTCCCAGCTGCGGTCGGAGCGACCACGAGCGGGGCGCTGGGGTCCCTGCATGACGCCCCCGGCCGGGGATAGCGTGATCGCGTGGCCGATCGCGTCCCCGGGAGCGCTGACCGGTGGCCCGGGGGCACCGTGCCGTCCTTCTCCGACCCCGGGCTGCTCGGTGCCCTGGAACGCGCGTCGGCCGAGGCCCTCGACGACCTGACCTTCGGGCTGATCACCATGGACCGCCGCGGCGTGGTCCTGCACTACAACGCGGACGAGTCACGACGGTCGGGGCTCAGCCCCGAGCGCGTGGTGGGACGCGACTTCTTCACATCGGTCGGTCCCTGTGCGGACCACCCCCTGGTGGCCGGACGTTTCACCCGGGCTGCCGAGACGGATCGCACGCTGGACGAGGAACTCGACTTCACGTTCACCTTCCGGATGCGGCTGTCCCCGGTCCGGCTGCGCCTGCTCGCCGCAGCCGGGTCACCTCGGCAGTACCTCGCGGTCCGCGACCCATGAGCACGGGAGAAGAGCTGGAGCGGTTGTACCGGTTCTTCTACCTGTGCCCCGTCGGGTTGATCGAGGTGGACAACGCCGGCGTCGTGCAGCACGTCAACCCGGCTGCGGTGCGGATGCTGACCCCCGTGGACGGCGACCCGCCGGCGCAGGACCTGGTGTCCGTCCTGGACCGCCTCGCGCCGGGCCTCCGGGCGCTCGTGGGCACCCGGCCGGAGCAGCTGGGTCCGCTCGCGCCTGGCCGCCGCATCGAGCTCCCGGGGTTCTCGGCGGACACGGCGGTCCACGTCGAGGTGCAGCTCCACCGGGTCGACCCGGAGCGGGTCATGGTGCTGCTGCAGGACGTGTCGGCCGAGCACCGGCTGGCCGAGCGAGAGCACGAGATCGCCGTGGAGCTGCAGCGCTCCCTCCTGCGGCAGGTCGACGTCCCGGATCTGCAGACCTGCCACGTCTACCGTGCCGCCGCGCCGGAGCTGGAGGTCGGCGGTGACTGGTACGACGTCATCACCCTGCCCCAGGGCACCGTCGGCCACGTGGTCGGTGACGTCGTCGGGCACGGCGTGCACGCCGCCGCGACGATGGGCCAGCTGCGCAGCGCGCTGCGGGCGCTGGCGCCCGCCTTCCCCGATCCCGCCGAGCTGCTGGGGCGCGTCGCGGCCTTCGCCGAGGCCATCCCCGGTGCGGCCTGCACGACCGTCGCCTACGCGGTGCTCGACCCCAGGGACGGCCGGCTGACCTACGCCTGCGCTGGGCACCCACCGCCTCTGCTGATCGGGGTCGACGGCACCAGCCGTTTCCTCGAGGGGGGTCGGAGTCTGCCGCTGGCCAGCCTGTCCGGGCCGCGGTTCGTGTCCGCGCACGACCGACTGACCGCCAGCGACTCGCTGCTCCTCTACACCGACGGGCTGGTCGAACGACGGGGACAGGACCTCGGCGCCGGGCTCGACCGCCTTCGCACCGCCGCGCAGTCCCTGTCCGGAGCACCTCCCGACCAGCTGTGCGACGCCCTGGTCGCCGACATGACCGGGAACGACCCGCTGCACGACGACGTCTGCATGCTGGCGGTGCGCTGGACGCCGCTCGACGACCTCGCCGCGGCCTGCCCCCGGGCATCGGGTGCCCTCGGTCCGGTCGTGCAGCCGGTGTTCGGGGAGCCCTGACCTGCGGGTACGGCGGCCGCCGGTGACCCTCGACGAGCTGCTGGCCGGCCTCGACCAGCCGCGGTGACCGTCCACTGGCTCCGAGCACCGCTGTGACCGCCGACCGGCCATCCCGGGGTGCGGTACCTCCGTGGGAGCTCCACCCCTGCTCACAGGTGGAAGCAGGGGTGGAGCTCCCACGGGGAGGGATCGGTGGTCATGCCGCGGGCGCCGCCGCGGCCGGTGAGCCCGACCCGGCGCCGCGGGTCCTCCTCTAGCCGGCGATCGTCTGCCGCTCGGGCTCGATCCAGACGATCACCCGCTCCGTCTTGATGTTCTCGGCGGGGTAGGGCTTGCCGTCGTACTTCTGGGACAGCTCGTCGATCTGGTCGCGGGCGCGCTGGCCGCGCTCGGTCTCGACGACGCGGCCGCGGACCTCGGCGTAGCGGTACGGGTTCTGCTCGTCTCGGATCGCCAGGGTCACCCGCGGGTCCTGTTCGAGGTCCTGGAACTTCTGCCGGTGCGGTTCGGTGTTGACGAACAACCGGTCCCCCTCGACGCCGACCCAGATGTACTGCGTCTGGATCCGGCCGCTGGGCAGCAGCGTGCTGATCGCGGCGTAGTTGGGGCCGCTGGCCAGCTCGCGGGTCGTCGGGTGCAGGTCGGGACCGTCCTGGGTGTCAGCCACGTGGGGCTGCTACCCGGTCCGTCGCCCGACACGCACGGAGGGTCAGATGGCGGCTGCGGAGCAAGCCACGACCCCAGCAGGAACGCGGTGCGCTCCAGACCACACGGAGGTGCGAGGGGCGATAGCTTCCTCGTCCCCGGAGCCCACGGGGCCCACCGACCACGGGGGACGCCGATGACCGCGCGCCGCTCGATCTGCTTCTACACCCCGTCGACCGATCCCTCGGGGATGGGCGCGCACATGGTGGACCTGGTGGCCGAGTACGCCGGGACGACCGACGTGGCCCTCATGACGAGACCCACGGTGGGTGGTCGCCGGCTGCTCGACCGGGCCGCCGAGGCCGGAGCCCGGACGGTGGAGCTGCCCTCCCCCCGCGACCCCCGGTTCGCCGCGGTGGTGACCGGCTTCCTCGAGGCCCACCCCGCCGAGGTCTTCCACTGCCACGTCGGCACCGGGTGCGAGGACTGGGACGGCGTGCGCCTGGCCCGCCGCGCCGGGTGCCGGGCGGTCGTGCAGACCCAGCACCTGCCCTTCCTGGTCTCCCACCCGCGCAAGCGGCGGGCCTACCACCACGCGATCGAGGAGGTCGACCGGCTGATCGCCGTCTCGGAGGGGCTGCGGCGCACGTACTCCCGGATCGGCGTTCCCCACGACCGGTTCGCGACCGTGGTCAACGGCGTGGCCCCGCTCCGCGACCGGATCGGTCGGGACGCCGCCCGTGCCGCCCTCGGCCTGGACCCGCGGCAGCCCGTCGTTCTCACGGTGGGCCGGCTGACCCACATGAAGGGCCAGTGGCACCTGGTCGACGCCGTGCCCGGGCTGCTCGCCCCGTTCCCGGACCTCGCCGTGGTCCTGGTCGGGGACGGGCCGCTGCGCGAGGCCCTGGAGAAGCGGGCGGCCGGGCTGGGCGTGGGCGGCGCGGTCCGGTTCCCCGGTCACCGGGGCGACGCCCGGCTGCTGCTCGCCGCGGCCGACGTGTTCGTCCTCCCCTCGCGGCACGAGGGGATGCCGCTGGTGGCCCTGGAGGCGATGGAGGCCGGACTCCCGGTCGTCGGCACGCGCGTGATCGGCACCGAGGAGGTCGTAGAGGACGGCGTCACCGGCGCGCTCGTGCGGCCGGGGGACCCCGCCGCCCTGGGGGCGGCCCTGGGACGGCTGCTCGCCGACCCCGTCCTCCGGCGCCGGCAGGGCCACGCCGGCCGGCGGCGGTACCTGGCCGGCTTCACCCGGGAGCGGATGGCCAGGGACACCGCGGCGGTCTACGAGGCGGCCCTGCGCGGGGCGCGGCGGTGAGCCGCCTGCGGGTCGCCGTCGTCGGCACGGGGTTCATCGCCGGCCGGCACCTGGCTGCGCTCGCCGGCTTCGACGACGTCGAGGTCGTGGCCGTCGCCGACCCGGTGACCGAGCGGGCCGAGGCGGCCGCGGCACGGTGCGGAGCCCGGGCCCACGGCGACGGGCTCGCCCTCCTGGAGAGCGAGGAGCTGGACGCCGTCTGGCTGTGCGTCCCGCCGTTCGCGCACGGACCGCTGGAGGCGGCAGCGCTCGCCCGCGGCCTGCCCTTCTTCGTCGAGAAGCCCCTGGGGCCGGACCTGGCCACCGCCGAGGCGATCGCGGCCGAGGTCGCGGCGACCGGTCTGGCCACGGCCGTCGGCTACCACTGGCGGCACCTGGGACTCGTGCGCCGGGCGGAGGAGCTGATGCGGGACCGGTCCGTGCACCTGGTGACCGGTGCCTGGCTGGACCGCACCCCGGGCGCGCCGTGGTGGTCGCGCCGCGCGGCCTCCGGCGGGCAGGTCGTCGAGCAGACCACCCACCTGTTCGACCTCGCCCGGCTGCTGGCCGGCGAGGTCGACACCGTCGCCGCGGTGGAGCGGACGGCACCCGAGGGCGACGTCCCGGCCGCCTCCACCACGCTGCTGACCTTCGCCTCCGGCGCCGTGGGGGCCATCTCCTCGGCGCGGGTCCTCGGCCGCCGCCACTCCGTCGGGCTCCAGCTGGTCACCGAGGGGCTCGCCGTGGAGGTCACCGAGCGCGGCCTGTCCGACCACGAGCTGCGCGTCTCCGACGCCGACGGGGAGGAGACCACCGGCTCCGACGAGGACCCCGTCGCCGTCGAGGACCGCGAGTTCGTCGACGTGCTGCTCGGGGCCGCCCCGGCGGTGCGGGTCCCCTACGCGGAGGGGCTGCGCTCGCACGCCCTCGCCTGTGCCGCCGACCGGGCGGCGCGCGAGGGCAGCCCCGTCCGGCTCGGGGACTGAGGAGGGTTGCCGCCCGGCCGGCCCGGGCAGGAGGCCGACATGACGACGAGGATCGGCCTGGTCGGGGCCGGGTTCATCGCCGGTCGGCACCTGGACGCGCTCACCTCCATCGAGGGCGTGACCGTCGCCGGGATCGCCGATCCGCGGGTCGACCGGGCCGAGGTGCTCGCCGCCCGCGCGGGGGCCGCGGCCTACGCGCACTGGTCGGACCTGCTCGACGTGGAGCGGCTCGACGCGCTCTACGTCTGCGTCCCGCCGAACGCGCACGGCGAGGTCGAGACGGCGGCCGTCGAGCGCGGGCTGCCGCTGTTCGTCGAGAAGCCGCTGGCGAGGGACCTCGCCACCGCCGAGGCGCTGGCCGACCGGATCGACGCCGCCGGCCTGCTCACCGCGGTCGGCTACCACTGGCGCTACCTCGACACCCTGGAGACCGCGCGCGAGCTGCTCGCCGGGGCGCCGGCCCGCATGGTGCTCGGGGCGTGGCTGGACAAGGCGCCGCGGGTGGACTGGTGGGCGCGGCAGGACGGCTCCGGCGGGCAGACCGTCGAGCAGGCCACCCACCTCTTCGACGTCGCCCGGGTGCTGGTCGGGGAGGTCGAGGGGGGCTGGGCCACCGGCTCGCGCTCGCCCGACGGCCCCGGCGACATCCTCGACGTCTGCACCGCCGCGCTGAGCTTCTACAGCGGCGCGGTCGGCTCCTTCTCCAACAGCTGCCTGCTGCCCCGCGCGCACCGGATCGGCGTCGAGCTGGTCGCCCCGGGCCTGGGGCTCTGGCTCACCGAGCACCAGCTCGTCGTCACCGACGCCGACGGCGAACGCACCGTCGACCGCGACGTCGACCCCTTCGAGGCCGAGGACCGCGCCTTCGTCGCCGCCGTCCGGGGCGAGGGGGACGACGTCCGGACGCCGTACCGCGAGGCGCTGCGGACCCACCGGCTGGCGGTCGCCGTCGCCACCGCGGCCGCCGACGGCGGGACGGTGCAGCTGTGAGCCGCGCGATCCGGAGCATCGGGGTCGTCGAGCCGGGGCGCCCGGCGATCCTGGACCTCGAGGTACCCGACCCCGGCCCCGGCCAGGCCTGGGTGCGCACCGAGTGGAGCGGGATCAGCGCCGGCACCGAGGTCGCGCTGGTCCGCGGCACCGACCCGCACCACCTGCTGCACTGGGACCCCGACCTGCGCTCGTTCGACGACGCCGGGCCGCCGGCCGCCTACCCGGTCATGGGGCTGGGCTACATGGAGGTCGGCCGGATCACCGAGAGCCGCAGCTCCGACCTGGCCGAGGGCCAGCTGGTCGCCATGGCGTACGGGCACCGCACCGGCACCTGCGCCGACCCGTCGGCCAGGCCGGTCGTCCCGGTGCCCGACGACCTCGATCCGCTGCTGGGCGTCTACCTCGCGCAGATGGGTCCGATCTGCGTCAACGGCCTGCTGCACGCCGCCGCCGACGTCGCCGGGCCGGGTGCGGGCGTCGACGCCGGGGTGCGCGACCGGCACGTGCTGGTCACCGGCGCCGGGGTCATCGGGTTGCTGTCGGCGATGCTCGCCGTGCAGCACGGAGCCGCGGACGTCGTCGTCGCCGAGCCCTCCGCCGAGCGGCGCGCGGTCGCCGAGACGCTGGGCCTGGCCACGCTCGCCGATGACGGGTCCGCGTGGCGCGCGGCCAAGCAGCGCTGGCGGCACGGGCCGGGGGACGCCGGCGCCGACGTCGTGCTGCAGTGCCGCGGGCACGACGCCGCGCTGGCCACCGGGCTCAAGGCGCTGCGCCCGCAGGGCACCGTCGTCGACCTCGGCTTCTACCAGGCCGGCGCCGAGGCGGTGCGGCTCGGCGAGGAGTTCCACCACAACGGCCTCGCGGTCGTCTGCGCGCAGATCGGCCGGGTGCCGCGCGGCATGGCCGGCACCTGGCCGCGGGCGGCGCTGGCGCAGGTCACCCTCGACCTGCTGCGCGAGCGCGGGGACGACGTCCGCCGGCACCTGGTCACCGACGTCCTGCCGTTCGAGGAGGGGCCGCGGCTGCTGGCCGACCTCGCCGGCCGGCGGCTGGCCGCCCCGCCGCTGCAGGCCGTGCTGCGGTTCGGCCCCGGGTGACAGCCGTGCTGCGTGGGGCAGCCCATCGAGGAACGAGCGAGGAGCGGAGCCGGGCAGGGGGCAGGTGAGCCGTGCGGGTGCTGCTCGTCGGCAACCACTGGACCGAGGGGCCCGGCGGCGCCGAGACGATGCTGGTGCTCACCGCGGACCTGCTGCGGGCGGCGGGGCACGAGGTGGTGCCCTTCGCCGTGGCCGAGGAGCGGACCCTGCCCACCCCGGTGCGCTCGTCCCTGCCGGTGGCGGCGGGCTCCGGCGCGCGCACCCGGTTCGGGGAGGCGTGGGCGGGGGTGTGGTCGCCGTCGGCGTACCGCTCGCTGGCGCGGGTGGTCGACGAGGTGCGCCCGGACGTCGCGCACGTGCACCACGTCTTCGAGCGGCTGACCCTCTCGGTGCTCGACGCACTCCGGGGCCGTGGCGTGCCGACGGTGATGACGCTGCACGACTACAAGCCGGTCTGCCCGAACTTCCGGTTGTTCACCGAGGGCGCGCCGTGCACCCGCTGCCTGTCCGGCGGCTACTGGCAGGTGGTGCGGCACCGCTGCCTCGAGGGCTCGCGGTGGCGGTCGGTCGCCGCGGGCGTGGACTCCTACGCCGCCCGCGCCCGCGGCGTCTACGACCGGGTCGACCGGTTCCTCGCGCCGAGCGCGTTCCTCCGCGACCGGGTGGTGGACGGCGGACTGCCGGCCGACCGGGTCGAGGTGCTGCCCAACCCGGTGTTCGCCGCTGCGGAGCCGCGGGAGGCGGGTGCCGAGCCGCCCGTCGTGCTGTACGCCTCCCGGCTGGTGGCGGAGAAGGGCGTGGACACCCTCCTGGACGCCGCCGCCGGGCTGCCGGCCGGCGTGCGGGTGCGGCTGGCCGGGTCCGGGCGGCTGGAGCCGGCGGTGCGCTCCCGGGTCGCGGCGGAGGGGTTGCCGGTCGACGTCCTGGGCCCGCTGCCGCCCGATCGGGTCGCCGCCGAGCTGCGGGCGGCGGCGGTCGCCGTCCTGCCGGCGCTGTGGTGGGAGAACTGCCCGATGGCGGTGCTCGAGGCCGCCGCGCAGGGGGTGCCGGTGGTGGCCACCGCGGTGGGCGGCGTCCCCGAGCTGGTGGACGACGGCACGACCGGGCTCCTCGTGCCTCCCGGGGACGCCGCCGCGCTCTCCGGCGCGCTCGCCAGGGTGCTGTCGGACCCCGCGGAGGCCGGCCGGATGGGCGGCGCGGGGTGGGCGCGGGTGCGCGCCCGGCACGACCCCGCGGCGCACGTGGCGGCGCTGCAGGAGGTGTACCGGCGTGTCGCCCGGTGAGTCGTTGCGGACGCCCTTGTCCCGGAACCGCAGGTGGCGGGATCCTGCCCGTATCACCGCGGACGCCGGGTGGACCGGGCTGCCGCGGCGGCTCGGGAAGTGGGTCGTCATGGGGTGGGCGGCTGTCGTCGTGCTCGGCTTCGTGCTGGAGGTCGGGGCGGTCATCTGGCTGGCGCGGGTCAACACCGCCCGGTGGGAGCGTGACCACCGGGCCGCCCGCGCGGCCATCCGGGCACGCGAGGAGGCGGGGCTGCGGGTGCGGGCGGCGGCGCTCATGGCGCAGCGCGTGCCGCATGCGCACCTGTCGCACATCCCGCACGTGCACCTGCCGTCGCGGGTCACCGACCGGCTGGCGCAGACCCGCCAGGCCCTGCACGTCCCGCGCCTGCACCTGCCGCACCTGACCCGGCGGCGCCCGGACGAGCCGGTGCCCGCGCCGGAGGAGAGCTCGGCCGGGACACCTTCCTCGGAGTAGCCCGCGGCGGCCCACCCCGCTGTGTGCACACGGTGACGACGAGGGGTCCTCGGACCACGGTCCCGCAGCGGGTCCGGGCGCCGGTGCTGCAGACTGCCGCGGCAGACACCGGACGAGGAGGTGGGCAGTGACGCCCGAGGACGACCGCACCGAGGCCCCGCTGACCGGGGACGAGGCGACGCTGCTGACCGGGTTCCTGGACCACCAGCGGCAGACGCTCGTCTGGAAGTGCGCCGGCCTGGCACCGCAGCAGCTCGCGGCCCGCGCCGTCCCCACCTCGGACCTCACCCTGCTCGGCATGGTGCGCCACCTCGCGGCGGTGGAGACCGGCTGGCTCGTCGGCTTCGGTGGGCTCCCGTTCGACATGTGGCCCGACGTGGTGCAGGACCGCGACGAGCAGTTCCGGGTCGACCCCGCGACCGTCACGCAGGAGGACGTCGACGCGGCCTGGGCGACCTGGCACTCGGTCACCGACGCGGTCCGCAAGGTGGTCGACGAGCTCCCGCTCGACACCGCGGACGCCCCGTGGGGCCGGGACGACGAGTTCTCGCTGCGCTGGATCCTGCTCCACCTGGTCGAGGAGTACGCGCGGCACAACGGCCACGCCGACCTGCTGCGCGAGGCCATCGACGGCGCCACCGGCGAGTAGCCGGCCGCCCGTCAGGCCGGGAAGGGGAGGACGGGCAGGTCCGCGACCTCGCGACGCACCCGCGACCCCCGCGCCGCCCGCTCCGCGCACCGCGCCGCCCGTCGCGCCGCGTCCTGCCGGTCGGCCGCGCGCCGCGCGTGCAGCGCCCGGGCCTCCGCGGCGCCCGGTGCCTCGAACCCGTCGGCGGTGAGGCGGCAGGCGCCGAGCCGGACCCAGCGCGTCCCGCCCCCGACGTCCCGGACGCCGACGAGGAGGCCCCTGTTGTGCCGGCGCACCGCGTAGGCGACGCCCCGCACGGCCAGCTCCGTGTCCCCGGCCGACTCGGCCGCGGGCCCGTAGAGCCAGGTCACGTGCCGGACGCGCCTGCGGTACCGGTCGTCGCGCTCCCGCCAGGCGGTGTCGGGCAGCGGCGAGAGCTGCACCGCCACGGCGCAGCTGACCTCGGCCACGACGACGTGCAGGCCGCCGCTCCAGGCCGGTCCGGAGACCTCCTCCGGTCGCGGCCGGAACCCCTGCGCGGCGAGCCACGCCCCCACGGCCCGCCGGTAGCGGAGGGACGCGTACGCCGGCTCGGCGTCGGACCCGGTGAGGGCGCAGCGCACGTCGCCGGGGTGGCGGAAGTGCGGCCGGGCGCCGTCGCGGACCTCGAGGACGAGCCGGCTGCCGCACCCCCCGGCCTCCCGGGAGCACCAGAAGCCGCTGCTGCGGTCGACACCGAGCACGCGGGCGGCCGTGCCGTCCTCGGGCAGCGCGACGGCAGCGGTGCCCGCCGGCCCGTCCGTCACCGCCCACAGCAGCTCGATCGACACGTGCCCTCCTCCGTCCCGACGGCGCGACGGTAGGCCGGGGGTCCGACAGGACCGAGCGCACGGGACACCGGGGCGATGACTCCGGGCCGCGCCGCGCGTCCAACCCCTGAGCGGTCCGGTACGCCGCAGGGAGACGACGATGACGACCTCGGGCACGGAGATCCACACCGTCCGGTCGGCGGACGGGGCGACGATCGCGTTCGAGCGGTCCGGGACCGGTCCGCCGCTGGTCCTCGTGGACGCCGCCGGGCACTTCCGCGGCTTCAGCTCGTTCCGCGGTCTGATCGGCCTGCTGGCCGGCGACTTCACCGTCGTCCACTACGACCGCCGCGGCCGGGGGGACAGCGGCGACACCCCGCCGTACGCCGTGGAGCGCGAGGTCGAGGACCTCGCCGCCCTGATCGAGGACGCCGGCGGCTCGGCGTGCCTGTACGCGTTCTCCAGTGGCGGGCTGGTGGCCCTCCATGCGGCCGCGGCGGGGCTGCCCATCCCGGCGATGGCGCTGCTCGAACCGCCGATCGGCAGCGAGGAGGACCGACCGGAGCAGGCTGCCTTCACCGCCCGGCTCGCCGCGCTCGTCGGTGAGGGGCGCCGCGCCGCCGCGGTGGAGCACTTCCTGACCGGCATCGGGGTCCCGGACGACGTGCTCGAGGAGATGCGGGGGAGCCCGTCGTGGTCGGCCATGGAGTCGGTGGCCCACACCCTGGTCTACGACAGCGCGGTCAGCGAGGCCACGACGGCGGACCTGCTCGCGTCGGTCGCCGTCCCGACCCTGGTGCTGGACAGCCAGGGCAGCAGCGACGACCTCACCGGGATGGCGGCGTCGGTCGCGGCGCGGCTGCCCGCCGGGGTGCACCGCAGCCTGCCCGGCGGGTGGCACGGGGTGGCCGACGAGGACCTCGCCCCCGTCCTCGTCGACTTCCTCGGCGCTCGGCAGAAGGGCCCGCGCTGACGAGGACGAGCGGACCGGCGGTCCACCTCCTGCCGGGTCAGCGCGCGACCGAGCCGAGGAGGTCGAGCACCCGGTCGGCGTGCGCGTCGAAGGTGTGCCGCTCGCGCACCGCCAGCGCCGCCCCGGCACCCCGGCGCGCGGCCAGCTCCCCGCTCAGGACGTCGGCCACGTCGTCGGCGGACCGGTAGAACAGCCCGGTGCCGTCGCGGCGCAGCACCCGCTCCACCGACACCAGGGACCCGGGGTTGCCCTGCTGCAGCAGCGGCAGGCCGGCGCCGAGGTAGACCGGCAGCCGGGCGGGGGAGTTCAGGTCGTCCCACGTCGCCCGCCGCAGGTCGCCGCCGTTGGCGCTGTCGAAGCGGTGCAGCCACCCGGCGTCGTACCGCGACAGCTCGCGCACCCAGTCCTCCGGTCCGACCGGCGGGTGGACGTGCACGAACCCCGGGGCGGCGGCGAGCGCGGCGTCCAGCCACCCGGTCCACGAGCCCTTCGGCCCCGGTGCCCGCACCTGCCCGTAGAGGTGGGTGTGCACGCCGCGCGCTGCCAGCGCCAGCACCCAGTCGAGGTCCAGGCCCGACGGCCGGCCGGCGACGACGGTGTGCGGCTGCCCGTCGGCGTCCGACAGCTTCGGGGTCAGGGGTGCGTCCAGCCAGTCCCGCTTGGGCAGGTCGCCGTCGAGCACGCCGAGCCGGCCGGGGTCGACGCGGCCGGACAGCGCCAGCGCGAACCAGTCGAGCTCCTCGTCGGTGGCGAACAGGGCGGCCGACGCACGAGTCACCAGGTCGGCGAGCAGCGGCCACTCGCCGCGCACGGTGCTGCGCTGCGGCGCCTCCTTGAACGTCCACACGAACGGCAGCTCGGGGAACGCGGACTGCACCTCGTGCGCGAACGGCACCGCCCGCCAGTTCAGCTGCGCCCACACCACGTCGGGCCGGAGCTCCCGCACGGCCGGGCGCCACCGGTCGCGGGGGAGGTCGGGCACGTGCCCGAAGGGCAGCGGGCCCACGGTCGCGTCACCCAGGCCGTCGGCCGTCCAGAGCCCGGTCAGCCGGGAGCCGCGCTCGGCCAGCGCCAGCACCCGCTCCGGGTTGAGCGCCAGCTCGCCGACCAGCAGCACGGAGAGCCCGTCCGGCGCCGGCGGGTACGCCCGCGACCGGAACCGCGCGTACCGCGCGACCTCGTCGACGTCACCGCCGTCGGTGGAGGCGAAGCGCAGCGGCTCGCGCACCCGGTAGCGGCTGCGGAAGACGTTCAGCCCGCCGTCCCGCGACTCGCGCAGCGCTGCCGAGCGCTGGCCGGGGTGCCGGGTCCACGAGCAGGTGACCCGGCCGGTGTCCGCCGTCCGCCCGCGGGCCCGCAGCCGGTCCCACATCAGCCGGCCCAGGTCGTCGGACTCGAGCGCCGGCCGCTCGGTCCACCGGTCGGCGGTGACCCGGTGCGCCACCTGCACCAGCTGCTCGTAGCCGGTGTCCGACGGCTCGGCGAGGCCCGACCGCGCCAGGACGACGTCGCGCCCGGCCAGGCAGCCGAGCAGCGCGGACAGGTGGTCGGGGGACCAGACGTCGTCGGCCGGCAGGTAGGCGACCAGCGGGGTGTCCAGCGCGTCGAGCCCGGCGTTCAACGTCGCGCCGAGCCCGCGGTTCTCCGGCCGGCGCACCAGCCGCACGCGCGGGTCGTCGAGAGCGGCCACGACGTCGGCGACGGCGCCCGGGTCCGGCGAGCCGTCGTCGAGCACCAGCGCCGTCCAGTCGGCGCAGGACTGCGCGAGCAGGCCCTCCAGCGCGCGGGGCAGGAAGGCGGCCTGGTCGTACACGGGCACCAGCACGCCGACCGCCGTCACGCCACCGCCTCCAGCGCGTCCCCCTCCCGCACCCGCGCGTAGACGTCGGCCACCCGCGCGGCCAGCCGCGGCCACGCGTAGTCCATGGCCCGCGCACGCGCCCCCACCGACAGCCGGGCCCGCAGGCCGGGATCGGCGGCCAGCCGGTCCAGCGCCGCGGCCAGCGCGTCGACGTCCCCGGGGGGCACGAGCAGGCCGGTCTCGCCGTGCCGCACCACCTCGGGGATGCCGCCGACGTCACTGGCCACCACCGGCAGCCCCGAGGCCATGGCCTCGGTCAGCACCGAGCCCATCTCCTCGTACGCCGACGGCAGCACCAGCACGTCGAGCGAGGCCAGCACGGCCGGGACGGCGGGGTGCTCGACGAAGCCGGTGAGGTGCGCCCGCGGGAGTCCGGCCGCCAGCGCCTGGACCCGCTCCCGGTCCGGCCCGTCCCCGACCACGACGAGGGACGCCGGCTCGCGCATCCGCCCGAACGCCTCGACCAGCCGGTCGGCGCGCTTCTGCGGCGCCAGCCGGCCGACGTAGCCGATCCGCGGCCGGCCGACCCCCGGGAAGACGTCGGGGGAGCCGCCCGAGAACAGGGCCGGGTCGAAGCCCGACGGGATGGTCTGCACCCGGCCGGCCGGTACGCCGTCGGCGGCCAGCGCGGCGGCGGTCCGGTCGGTGAGGACGACGACCGCGTCGGCCCGGCGCAGCGCCGACCGCTCGACCCACCCGCCCAGCGCCCGCAGCAGCCGGGTGCGCGGGCCCCGGCCGGTCAGCGTGTGCCCGACGCTGCAGTGCACGGTGACCACCAGCGGGCAGCGGTGCCGCCGCGCGGCGAGCCGGGCCAGCGGCAGGGTGGCGAGGTCCTCGCCCTGGTGCGCGTGCACGACGTCCACCGGTCGCGTCGGCCGCCGCAGGACGACGCGCAGGGCGTCGAGCGCCCACAGCTGGCGCAGCCGCGGCACCGGCAGCCCGGTCCGGTGGACGACGGCCGACCCGCCCATCGGCACGCGGCCGCGCCGGCCGGCCAGCCGCGAGGTGACCACCGTCTGCACGTGGCCCTGGGCGTCGAGGCAACGGGTCAGCGCGGCGGTGTGGTTCTGCATGCCGCCGATCGGGTCGAACCGAGCGGCTCGCGCGTCGACGGACCGACCGCCCGCGGGCAGCGGCTCGAACACACTGCACAGCCGCAGCACCGAGCGGCCGACGGGGTCCACGCGACCTCCTGCACGCATACCACCTGCCCGTTCTGGACAGGACCCGCAGTACAGCAGACCCGGCCGACACCCGCCGGAGGGAGGACGAGCAGGTGAGCGGACCCCTCACCGACCCGGCGGTGCGCCGGATCGCCCTCGTGCGGCTGCGCGTGGGCCTCGGCGACCTGCTCTGCTCGCTGCCCGCGCTGCGCCGGCTGCGCGCCGCCCGGCCCGACCTGCACGTCAGCCTCGTCACCTGGCCGGAGACCGCCGCGGTGGTGGAGCGGATGGGGGACGCCGTCGACGAGCTGCTGCCCTTCCCCGGGGCCGACGACGTCCCCGACCGCCCGCCCGGCCGCGAGCCGGACCCGGCGTCCTGGGCGGTGTTCACCGCGGCGGCGGCCGCGCGGCGCTTCGACCTGGCGCTGCAGGTGTACGGCGACCGGCCCGCCGCCAACCGAGTCGCCGCGGCCCTGGGCGCCCGGCTCGTCGGCGGCTTCGCCCCGACCGGCTGGGACCCGCCGCCCGGGACCGGGCACCTGCACCTGCGCTATCCGGTGCACCTGCACGAGGCCGAGCGGCACACCCGGCTGTTCGAGCACCTCGGCCTGCCGCCGGCCGGCCCGCCCGAGATGGCCTTCCCGCTGACGCCCGCCGACGAGGCCGAGCACGCGGCGGTGCTGGCGCGCGCCGGCCTGGCGCCCGGCGGCTACGCCGTCCTGCACCCCGGCGCCTCCTCGCCGACGCGGCGCTGGCCTCCCGAGCGGTACGCCGCGGTGGGAGACGCGCTAGCCGCCGACGGGCTGGCCGTCGTCGTCACCGGCGGGCCGGGGGAGCGGGCGGTCGGCGCGGCGGTGGTCGCCGCGATGCGCGCCCCGGCGGTCGACCTCACCGGCGCCACCGGCCTGGGCGGGCTGGCCGCGCTGCTGCGCGACGCCGCGGTGCTGGTCGGCAACGACACCGGCTCGGCGCACCTGGCCGCCGCCGTCGGCGCCCGGAGCGTCACCGTCTTCCTGCCCGGCGACCCGGTCCGCTGGGCGCACCCCGGTCCGTGGCACCGCGCGCTGGTCGCCGACGTGCCCTGCGCTCCCTGCCCGCACCTGGTCTGCCCGATCGACTTCCGCTGCGCGGACTCGGTGCGGCCGCAGGACGTGCTCGCCGCCGCCCGCGACCTCGCCCGCGGGGCCGTCGCGTGAACCGGGTCTCGCTGGTCTGCGACTCCGAGAACTGGGGCGGCGCCGAGGTCTACCTGACCCACCTGCTGCGCCGCTCCGGCGGGCAGGGGTGGACCGCCTCGCTGGTCTGCGCCGAGCCGCTGGCCGCTCGCTTCGCCGCGCTGCTGCCGTCCGACCGGCTGGCCGTCGTCCCGCTGGCCCGGCACTCCGCCGCCGCGCCCGCGGTGCGGGCCGCGCTGGCCGCGCAGCGCCCCGACGCCGTGCTGGTCAACCTCGTCGACCCCAGGTCGAACGCGGCAGCGGTGGCGGCAGCCCTCGCGGTCGCACCCACCGCCGGCGTGCTGCACCTACCCGGGGAGACCGGGACGAGGGACGAGCGGGCGCACCTGGCCGGCCTCTACCGCGCGATGGCCGCCGTCCTCACCCCCGCGGCCGGCGCCCGCGACCAGCTGGTCACCGACCTCCGGGTGCCCGCGCACCGCGTGCACGTCGTCCCCAACGGCGTGGACCTGCCCGGCGACCCGGCGGGGCCGGCCGGGCGGGCGGTACCGCGCATCGGCGCGCTGGGCCGGCTGACCGCGCAGAAGGGCTTCGACGTGCTGCTCGACGCCGTCCGGGCCCTGACCGACGGTGGCGTGCCGGTCGAGGTGGTGGTCGGCGGCGAGGGGCGCGACGGCGACCGGCTGCGCGCCGCGGCCGCGGGCCTGCCGGTCACCTTCTGCGGCTTCGTCGACGACGTGCGCGGCTTCCTCGCCGGGCTCGACCTGTTCTGCCTGTCCTCCCGCCGCGAGGCGCTGCCCCTGGTGCTGCTGGAGGCCATGGCCGAGGGGCTGCCGTGCGTGGCCACCGACGTGGGGGACGTCGCGGTCGCGGTCGGCGCCGACGCCGTCGTCGTCCCGCCGGGGGACGCAGCTGCGCTCGCCGCGGCGCTGGCCGGCCTGCTCGCCGACCCGGCCGCGCGCGCGGAGCTGGGACGGCGGGCGCGGGCCCGGGCGGCCGAGGCCTTCGACGCCGACCTCATGGCCCGCCGGACGTTCGCCGTCCTCGGGGGTGCGGCGGGTGTGCGCGGGACCGGGACGGGGAACGCCAGCAGCGGGAGAGTTGACGCGCGCGGGGCACCGGAGGCCCCGCACCACGAGAGGACGCCGCCCATGGCCATCGCCACGATCAACCCCGCCACCGGCGAGACGCTCCAGACCTTCGAGCCGCTGTCCGACGAGGCGGTCGAGGAGAGGATCGCCCGGGCGGCCGCCGCGTTCGACAGCTACCGGCTGACCACCCCCAAGCAGCGGGCCGGCTGGCTGCGGGCCGCCGCCGACGTGCTGGACGCCGACGCCAAGAGCGTCGCGGAGCTGATGACGACCGAGATGGGCAAGACGCTGGCCTCGGCGCAGGCCGAGGTCGGCAAGTGCGCCAAGGCGCTGCGCTACTACGCCGAGCACGGCGAGCAGATGCTGCAGCCGCAGCCGGCCGACGCCTCGGCGGTCGGCGCGGTCGAGGCCTACGTCGTGCACCAGCCGCTGGGCGTGGTGCTCGCGGTCATGCCGTGGAACTTCCCGCTCTGGCAGGCCATGCGCTTCGCCGCCCCGGCGCTGATGGCCGGCAACGTCGGGCTGCTCAAGCACGCCAGCAACGTGCCGCAGACCGCGCTGTACCTGGAGGAGCTGTTCCGCAAGGCCGGCTTCCCCGACGACGTCTTCCAGACCCTGCTCATCGGGTCGGGGCAGGTGGAGGCGGTGCTCCGGGACGACCGGGTGGTGGCCGCGACGCTGACCGGCAGCAACGCCGCCGGTCAGGCGGTGGCGAAGGTCGCCGGGGACGCGCTGAAGAAGACGGTGCTGGAGCTGGGCGGGTCGGACCCGTTCATCGTGATGCCCTCGGCGGACCTGGACCGGGCCGCGGAGGTCGCGGTGACCGCGCGCTGCCAGAACAACGGGCAGAGCTGCATCGCCGCGAAGCGGTTCTTCGTGCACGCCGACGTCGCCGAGGAGTTCACCCGCCTGTTCGCCGAGAAGATGGCGGCGCTCCCCGTCGGGGACCCGATGGACGAGGGGACCAAGGTCGGACCGCTGGCCACCGAGTCCGGCCGGGAGGACGTCGAGCGCTACGTGGCCGACGCCGTCGAGAAGGGCGCCACCGTCGTCACCGGCGGCAAGCGGGTCGACCGGCCCGGCTGGTTCTACGAGCCGACCCTGGTGACCGACGTGACCCCGGAGATGGGCATCTGGTCGGAGGAGGTGTTCGGCCCGGTCGCCGCGCTGCACACCGTGGCCGACCTGGACGAGGCGATCCGGCTGGCCAACGAGCACGTCTACGGCCTGGGCTCGAACCTCTGGAGCGAGGACCACGGCGAGCGGCTGCGGTTCATCCGCGACATCCAGTCGGGCATGGCGTTCGTCAACGGGATGGTGACCAGCTACCCGGAGCTGCCCTTCGGCGGGGTCAAGCAGAGCGGCTACGGCCGGGAGCTGACCGAGCTCGGGATGTACGAGTTCTGCAACGCCAAGACCGTCTGGATCGGCCCGCCCAGCAGCCAGCAGGGCGAGGGCGACACCGCGGCCGCCGCGTCGGAGTGACCCGCGTTCCGGCCATCCCCGCGGGGATGGCCGGAACACGCCTGGGAGCTCCCGGGTTGCCGCGGGCATGACCCGCGTCGTGGAAGCGACCGCCTACGGCGGCCCCGAGGTGCTCACCGTCGTCGACCGGCCCGTCGGCGACCCCGGCCCCGGGCAGGCGCGGGTCGAGGTCCGCGCCGCCGGGATCAACCCGGCCGACTGGAAGAGCTACACCGGCGCGTTCGGCACCGACCCCGCCGCGCTGCCGCGGCGCCTCGGCTTCGAGGTGTCCGGAGTGGTCACCGCGGTCGGTCCGGACGTCCCCTTCGCCGTGGGCGACGAGGTCATCGGGTTCCGGGTCTCCGGCGGGTACGCCGCCGAGCTCGTCGTCCCGGCGGCGGCGCTGGTGCCCAAGCCGGCGTCCCTGCCGTGGGAGCAGGCCGCCGGGCTGATGCTCACCGGCGCCACCGCGGTGCACGCGCTCACCGCCACCGGGGTGGGCCCGGGCGACACCGTGCTGGTGCACGGCGCCGCGGGCGGGGTGGGCCTGATGGCGGTCCAGCTGGCGGCGCTGCGCGGCGCCCGCGTCATCGGCACGGTCGGCGGTGACGGCGCCGACCTGGTGCGCCGGCTGGGCGCCGAGCCGGTGCGCTACGGCGACGGGCTGGCCGGCCGGGTGCGCGACCTCGCGCCGGGCGGCGTGGACGCCGCCCTGGACCTGGTCGGCACCGACGAGGCCGTCGACGTCTCGCTCGAGCTGGTCGCCGACCGGCAGCGGATCGCCACCGTCGCCGCCTTCGGCCGCGCCGCGACCGACGGGATCCGGGCCCTCGGCGGCGGGCCGGGCGCCGACCCCGGCACCGAGCTGCGGGACGCCGCCCGGCCGGACCTGGCCGAGGCCGCCGGCGCCGGCCGGCTGGAGGTCGTCGTCGCGGCGACCTTCCCGCTGGAGGAGGTCGCCGCGGCGCACCGGCAGGGCATGGCGGGCCACACCCACGGGAAGCTGGTGCTGCTGCCCTGACGAAGGACCCCCTGCCCCCCACCGCTCGCGAGCTCGCGGCGGGACCCTGCAGGGGGCCGTCCTCCCACGCCTCGCGGGCTCAGCGCGGGACCCCGGACGGGGCCGGCCGCTCCTCGGTGCGCATGCGGGAGTGCCGGTAGCCGTAGGTCGCGTAGATGACCAGGCCGACAGCCAGCCAGGCGAGGAACCGCAGCCAGGTCTCGATGCTCAGGTTGGTCATCAGGTAGAGGCAGGCCAGCGCGGAGACCGCCGGCAGCACGGGGGAGAAGGGCACCCGGAAGGGCCGCCGCATGTCCGGCCGCGTGCGGCGCAGCACGATCACGGCCAGCGAGACCAGCAGGAACGCGAACAGCGTGCCGATGCTGACCAGGTCGGCCAGCGCGCCCAGCGGCACGAAGGTCGCCATGACCAGCACCAGGACGGCGAAGAGCAGGGTGACCCGCGCCGGGGTGCCGGTGCGCGGGCTGACCCGGGCCACCGACTGCGGCAGCAACCCGTCGCGGCCCATGGCGAAGCCGATCCGGCCGACGGTGATCAGGTCGACGAGGATCACCGAGGTCAGCCCGGCGACCGCGGCCAGCGAGATGAGCGCGGCCGCCCAGCCCAGACCCACCTGGTCGAAGGCGTCGGCGATCGGCGCGCCGGGGTCGATCTGGTCGTAGCGCACCATCCCGACCACCACCAGCGAGACGCCGACGTAGAGCACGGTGGCCAGCCCCAGGGTGCCGAACAGGCCCAGCGGGAGGTCGCGGCCAGGACGCTCGGTCTCCTCGCCGAGGTTCGCGACCGCCTCGAAGCCGGTGTAGGAGAAGAAGACGACCGCCGCGGCGGTGAGCACGCCCCCGATCCCGAAGGCGACCGGGTCGATGCCGGCGATCGCCTGGATGAGCGGCTGGGCCAGCCCGCTGCTGGCCTCGGCCGGCTGCCCCTCGGGGACGAACGGGGTGAGGTTGGCGCCGCGGACGAACCAGGCGCCTGCCACGATCACGAACACGCAGACCGCCACCTTGGTGACGACGAGCAGCGCGGTGACGCGGGCGGACTCCCGGATGCCGAGCACCGCGACGGTCGTCAGCAGGACCACGATGAGCGCGGCGCCGACGTTGACCGGGGCGTCCTCGCCGAACAGCGAGGGCGGCAGGTCCAGCAGGTTGCCGACGTAGCCCGACCAGCCGCGTGCCACCACCGCCGCGCCGAGCGCGAACTCCAGGAACAGGTCCCAGCCGATCACCCAGGCGACCACCTCGCCGGCGGTGGCGTAGGCGTAGGAGTAGGCGCTGCCGGCGGTGGGGGCCGAGGAGGCGAGCTCGGCGTAGCAGAGCGCCGCCAGCAGGGCCACGACGCCGGCGACGGCGAAGGAGACGACGACCGCCGGGCCCGCGAACTGCCGGGCCGCGACGCCGGTGAGCGTGAAGATGCCCGTGCCGATGACCACGCCGATGCCGAAGCCGACGAGGTGCCGCGCGGACAGCCGCTTGCGGAGGTGACCCACTTCCCCGGTGGCGTCGTCCCCGAGGCGTTCGACCGGTTTGGTCCGGAACATCTGCACCCGCCCATGCTGGGCGTTGCCGCCGTCGCCCGCTCGGTGGACGGCCCCCTCCAGGGCACCGCCCCGAGCGTGCGAGGGGCAGGGAGGAGGGGGTCCTCTTTCAGACCTCCTCGACGGCGAAGGTGCGGCTCGGCGCGACGACCTCGTCCTGCGCGGCGACCAGCAGGATCTCCCGCGACCGCGCCTCCTCGGTGGCCTTGAGCAGGCCGTGCACCGACGCCGCGGCGGCGCCGAGGGCGGTGCCGGCGTCCCGGCTGGCCAGCCAGTGGGCGAGGAAGAGCGCGGCGATGGCGTCGCCGGCGCCGTTGACCGAGACGTCCAGCCGCGGGGTGCGCACCCGGAAGTGCCGGCCGCCCTCCGAGGCGAGCAGGTCGACGGCGTCCCCGGGGGTGTCGGCGGTGACCAGCGAGGTGGTGAGCACGACCCGCGGGCCGAGCGCCTGGACGGCGGCCACGGCGTCCCTCACCTCGTCGAGCGTCCGCGTCGTCGTCCCGGAGAGGTGGTCGAGCTCGTAGTGGTTGGGGGTGACGATGTCGGCGGCGGGGACGGCGACGTCGCGCATGAACTCGGGGATGCCGGGACGGACGAAGACGCCGCGGCCCACGTCGCCGATGACCGGGTCGCAGCAGTAGACGGCTGCGGGGTTGGCCTGGCGCACCCGCCGCACCGTCTGGACGACGGCGTGCCCGATGTCGGCCGAGCCGAGGTAGCCGGAGAGGACGGCGTCGCAGGTGGCCAGCACACCGCGCTCGGCGATGCCGTCGACGACCTCCTCGATCGCCGGGCCGTCGAAGACCCGCCCGCGCCACTCGCCGTAGCCGGTGTGGTTGGAGAACTGCACGGTGTGCACCGGCCACACCTCGATGCCGAGGCGCTGCAGCGGGAAGACGGCGGAGGAGTTGCCGACGTGGCCGTAGGCGACGTGCGACTGGATGGAGAGGACTGCGGTCACGGAGGGCAACGGTGGCACACGGGCGCTACTCCTGCCCGGGTGCTCTCACCACCGCGGCGAGCGCACCGGCCACGAACTCCTCCGCGCGCGCCCGGTCGACGCCGAGGCCGGCCAGCACACCGGTGCCCTCGTCGGCGTCGAGGAGCGCCAGCAGCACGTGCTCGGTGCCGATGTAGTTGTGCCCGAGTCGCAGGGCCTCCCGGAAGGTCGCCTCGAGCGCCGCCCGGGTGCGGTCGTCGAAGGGCACCAGCTCCGGCGACTCGCCGGTGCCGGCGGGGCCGAGTGTCGCTGTCGCCACCTCGCGGACGCGCTCCAGCGGCACCCCCTGCGCGACGATCGCGCGAGCAGCGAGCCCCTCCGGCTCGGCCAGCAGGCCGAGCACCAGGTGCTCGATGCGGATCTCCTGGTCGTGCCGGGCGCGCGCCTCGTTCTGCGCGGTGACCACGGCGTTGCGGGCCCGCGGCGTGAACCGGCTGAACCCGGCGTTCGGATCGAGTGGGGCGTCGGCGGCACCCGGGCGCTGCACGAAGCGCTTCTGCGCGGCCTGCTTGGTCACCCCCATGCTCGCGCCGATCTCGGTCCACGAGGCGCCCTGCCGGCGGGCCTGGTCGACGAAGTGACCGATGAGCGCGTCGGCGACCTCCCCGATGTGGTCGGCGACGAGGACGGCGTCGGTCAGCTGCTCCAGGGGGTCGGTGTGGACCTGCTTGATCGTGTCGATGAGGTCGTCCAGCCGGACGGCCCGGGAGAGCGGTGTGGACTCGGTCATGCCGTCAACCGTAGGTTGACGCTGGTGCGTCGTCAACCCGTGGTTGACGGGCCGGGCGGTGGTGTCCCGGGCTGCCGCGGGGGGACGGACCGCGGCGGGCAGGATGGCGGCATGGCCCTGCCTCCCCCCATCTCTCCCGGCATCGTCGGCGTCGCGGCCCGCGTGGCCGAGCCGGTCGACGTCCGCAGCGCCGACCTGCGGCTGGGCGGGCGGCCGCTGCCGGTGGTCAGCCCCGCGCGCGTGTACGTCTGCGGCATCACGCCCTACGACGTGACGCACCTCGGGCACGCTGCGACGTTCGTGTGGGCCGACGTCCTCGGGTCGGTGCTGGGGCTGGCCGGTGCCGCGGTGGTGACCAGCCGCAACGTGACCGACGTCGACGACGTGCTGACCCGGGCCGCCGACGCCCGCGGCCGGCACTACGACGAGTTCGCGCTGAGCCAGGAGTTCGCCTTCGAGCAGGACATGCGCGCACTCGGCGTCCGCCCGCCCACGCACGCGCCGCGCGCCCGGCACCACATCGCCCACGTGCAGCAGCTGGCCGCGGCGCTGTTGCGGGCCGGCCGGGCGTACGAGCGGGAGGGTCACGTCTTCTTCCGCGGCGCCGAGGCGGTGACGTCGTCCGGACTGACCGTCGACCGGGCGCGCCAGCTGGCCGCCGAGTTCGGTGACCACCCGGACGACCCGCTCCGCGAGGACCCGTTGGACGTGCCGGTGTGGCAGTCCTCCGGTGAGCGGGACCCGGCCTGGCCCTCGCCGTGGGGCTGGGGGCGGCCGGGGTGGCACGCGGAGTGCGCGGCGATGGCGACGGCGACGCTCGGCCACGGCGTGGACGTCCTGGTGGGCGGCGCCGACCTGGCGTTCCCGCACCACGCCCACCAGGCGGCGATGGCGGAGGCGGCCTCGGGGGTGGGACCGTTCGCGCGCAGCCGGGTGCACGTCGGGGCGGTCTCGCAGGACGGCGCGAAGATGGCGAAGTCGACGGGCAACCTGACCCTGGTCGCGGACCTGCTGCGGGTGACCACCGGGCCGGCGCTGCGGCTGCTCGTCCTGGACCGGCCGTGGTCCCGGCCGTGGGAGTACCGGCCGGAGCTGCTGGAGTCGGCGTCCGCGCGGCTGGACGCGCTGTTCTCCGCCGCCGGCCGTCCCGGCTCGTCGCCGACGGCGAGCCGGGCGGTCGCCGACCGGCTGTTCGACGACCTTGACGTGTCCGGCGCCCTGGACGTCGCCATCGACGACGGTGGGGATGCCGCCCGCCAGCTGGTCCGGGTGCTCGCGCTCGGTTGACGGGCCGCCGCCCGCCTCCGCGAGGACGCGAGGTCCCCGCCCGGCGGAGCGGTCGGGCACGTGGGCGCGCAGACGCCTCCGTGCGGCGGTCGACCGCGCTCACCCGCCCCGCTACGCACGCGTGCGGTCGGGTCGGTCGGGTCAGAACGGTGGGCGGTCAGGGAGGAGGGCTCCGTGAGCTGGGCCGGTCGGAGGCGACGACCGGGGGGCGCCGAGCCAGCCGAGTCGATCATGGGGTCGTCGTCGGCGACACCCGCGGACGCACCGCGCCGGGATGCCGTCCGCCCATGATCGACACCGGGTGGGGTGCCGCAAGCGCGAGTCCCCCCGCCGTCCGTCGTCCGCCGTCCGCCGTCCGCCGGTTGATCATGGGGTTCTCGCAGCCGACACGCGCGGACGGGCCGCGCCGGGCCGCAAGAAGCCCATGATCAACCTGGGACCCGGACGTCAGGCGGTCAGCCGCCAGCGCCGGGCCTGCGGACCCTGCACGGATCGCCGGACGCGCCGGCACGCGGGAGTCGCCGGGTCGGCGCCGACCGGGTGGTGCAGATCGAGCAGGCACGTTCCGGTGCCGATCAGCGGGGCGACCGGCCGGCGCGGGGGGACCCGGCCGGCCGGAGCGCGGGGTCCGGTCAGGCAGCGCGGAGCGTGGACGACGCGGCCGTCGGCTGCGCCGTGGGCTTGGCGGGCACGGTCCAGCGCATCTCCATGTGCCGGTGGCCGGAGCTGTCCACGACGGGGACCCAACGCACCTGCGGACACGTGCTCGTACGCATGACAGCCACCTTTCGTTCACCTGTTGTTCACGATTGTGACACCAGGCACCCTTGATGTGCACGTGGTTGCGGGAGGGTGACCCGGAAGAGGGGTCAGAGCCAGCCGACGACCGACGCGCCGATGCCGACGTGCAGCACCGCGCCCGGCATCACGCCGACGACGGTGCCCAGCGTGGCGGGCAGCCACCGGAGGCTCGACAGGCCGGCCGCGTAGCTGACGACCCAGAACGGCACCGGGCTCACCCGCGCGAGCGCGACGGCGAGGAAGCCGCGGTCCCGGAACAGCCGGTCGGCGCGGGCCAGCCTCGGGCCGGCGAGCCGGGCCACGGCGTCGCGGCCCAGGTGCCGGCCGAGGGCGAAGCCGCCCATCCCGCCGAACCAGCCGGCCAGCACGGCGACCGCGAGCCCCGCCGGGAACCCCGCCGCGGCGCCCAGCAGGACCGACAGCGCCGTGCGGGGGACCGGCATCATCAGCGCGCCCGACACCGCGAGGACGAGGGCGGTCCAGCCGAGGGGACCCGCGTCGTCCAGCCAGCCCCGCAGCGCCGGGACGCCGGGCCGCTCGACCGTCAGCGCCACCACCGTCGCCACCGCCAGCAGCACGCCCAGGGCGGCGAACCGCAGCCACGCCCGCCGGGGGGAAGGAGGCCCGGGCGGGACGGGCTCCGGCTCTCGGGGTCCGGAGCCGGGGCGCACGCGCTCCACGCTACGGGCGCGCCCGGACAACCCGGTTGCGGCGGCTGCGACGCTGGCCGCGATGACCGACCGCCTGCTCGTCGACTTCTTCTACGCCCAGCAGCTGGGCCACGCCGTCGAGGCGCTGCAGCACTGCGTCGGCCACGCCGCCGCCGTCCCGGGGCGCGAGGTGGCGGTGCTGCTCAACGCCGCCACCCCCACCGAGCTGGCCGACTGGTCCCCGGCGGTGTCGGCCGTCTTCCCCGTCGACGGGCCGTTCCTCGAGCCCGACCCGGCCGCCCGGGACCGGCTGACCACCGTGCCCCGCGACTGGGACTGGGTGGTCGACGACACCCGCCGCCACCAGCCCTTCCAGCTCGACCTCTTCCCGGGCATGCGCGACCACTACGCCGCCTCCGACGGGCACCTGCGGCCACGACGGGGTCGCTCGGTCGTCGGCGCCGACCGCGTCGGGTACCTCGCGCACCAGCCGGTGCGCCTCGACCTCCCGGCTGCCGCCCGCGCGGCCGCCACCCGCTGTCTCGGCGGAGTGGTCGGCACCCGCCCGCGGATCGCCGTCCTCCCCGCCGGGTCCAGCGACCCGGCCCTGTACCCCTCGGTCGCCTCCTGGCTGCTGGTCCTCGACGCGCTGACCGACGCGGTCCCGGGCCTGCAGCTGGTCCTGATCGGCCGGCTGGCCCGCGACGAGCGCAGCTCCACCTCGTGGGGACGGGACGACGTCGACGCGCTGCTGGCCCACCGGTCGCACCCCGTGGACTGCGTCGACGTCCCGCTCGGCGAGCAGCTGGCGGTCGTGGAGGCCTGCGACGTCCTGCTCGCCCCGCACTCCGGCTTCGGCATGGCGGCGCTCGCCGTCGGAACGCCGTGGCTGGCGCTCTCGGGTGGGCGGTGGTTCGAGTACTGGGCCAACGCCGGCGTGCCGTTCCGGTCGGTGCTGCCGGATCCGGGCGCGTACCCGGCGTTCAGCCAGTTCGACCCGGCCGACGTCGTCCTGGACGGGGACGACGGCCCGCGGACGCCGAGCATGACGCGGGCGCGGGTGCGGGAGGACCTCGACCGCGTCGTCGCCGGGGCCCGAGAACTGCTGGCCGGGAACCTGACCCACGAGCGGGCGCTCGCCGAGTACTACCGCGACCTGCGCGCGGTCGTCGGGGCGGAGGCGATCTGGTCGATCGACGGCGTGCACGCCGCCCACCTCTGACCCGGTTGGATGGCCGGGTGACGGAGAACTGGCCGGTCCGGGACGCGACGGTCGCGGACGCCGCGGCGTGCGCGGCGATCTACGCGCCCTACGTCCGCGACACGGTGATCTCCTTCGAGCTGGAGCCGCCGACGGCCGCGGAGATGGCCGTCCGCGTCGAGGCCGCGCTCGCGCGGCACGCCTGGGTCGTCCTCGAGGACGGCGGCCGGGTGGTCGGCTACGCGTACGGCACGACGTTCAACGCCCGCGCCGCCTACGACTGGTCGACGTCGGTCAGCGTCTACACCGAGACCGGTCGCCGCCGTACCGGCGCCGGACGCACCCTCTACGCCGCCCTGCTCGACCGCCTCGCCACCCGCGGCTACCGCACCGCGCTGGCCGGCGTCGCGCTGCCCAACGCGGCCAGCGTCGGGCTGCACACGGCGATGGGCTTCCAGCCGGTCGGCACCTACCGCCGGGTCGGCTGGAAGCTGGGCCGCTGGCACGACGTCACCTGGTTCCAGCGGCCGCTCGGCAGCGGCCCGGTCGACGACGGCGCGCCGCCCACCCCTCCGAGGTGACCGTGGACAGGGCCGCGCCGCCGGGAGATACTAGGACGTCCAACTAAATCGGCGCGGATCTGTCGCGCGTCCGACGCTGGGAGCGACATGCCGTCCGACCTGCACGTCCCCACCCACCCGGTCCGCTTCGTGACCGCGGCGAGCCTGTTCGACGGCCACGACGCGGCGATCAACGTGATGCGCCGGCTGCTGCAGAGCCAGGGCGCCGAGGTCGTCCACCTCGGGCACGACCGCAGCGTCGACAGCGTCGTCCGGGCGGCGCTGGAGGAGGACGTGCAGGGGGTGGCGATCTCCTCCTACCAGGGCGGGCACGTCGAGTACTTCGGCTACCTGGTCGAGCGGCTGGCCGAGGCCGGCGCCGGGCACGTCAAGGTCTTCGGCGGCGGGGGCGGCGTGATCGTCCCCCAGGAGATCGCGGCGCTGCGCGAGCGCGGGGTCACGATCTTCTCGCCGGAGGACGGCCAGCGCCTCGGGCTGCCCGGGATGATCAACGAGCTCATCCGCGCCTGCGACGTCGACCTGACCGAGCACGGCCCGGACGTCGAGGCGCTGCTCACCGGCGACCCCGCGGCGCTGGCCCGCGCGATCACCGTGCTGGAGTCCGGCCGCGACCCCGGGCTCGCGACCAGGGTGCGTCAGGCGGCCGAGGGTCGGACGGTGCCGGTCCTCGGCATCACCGGCACCGGCGGCTCGGGCAAGTCCTCGCTCACCGACGAGCTGCTGCGCCGGCTGCGCACCGACCAGGAGGACAAGCTGCGGGTCGCCGTCCTGGCGATCGACCCGACCCGGCGGCGCGGCGGCGGGGCACTGCTCGGCGACCGGATCCGAATGAACGCCCTGGAGACCGGCGACGGCAGCCACACCTTCTTCCGGTCGCTGGCCACCCGCAGCGCCGGCGCGGAGACCCCCGAGCACCTGGACGACGTGCTGTGCGCGGTCAAGGCCGCCGGCTTCGACCTGGTCATCGTCGAGACGCCGGGCATCGGGCAGGGCGACGCCGGGATCGTGCCGTTCTCCGACGTCGCGCTGTACGTGATGACGCCGGAGTTCGGCGCCGCGTCGCAGCTGGAGAAGATCGACATGCTCGACTTCGCCGACGTCGTCGCGATCAACAAGTACGAGCGGCGCGGGGCCGAGGACGCCCGCCGGGACGTCGCCCGGCAGATGGTGCGCAACCGCGAGGCCTTCGGGCAGCCGTGGGAGGACATGCCGGTCTTCGGCACCAGCGCCGCCCGGTTCAACGACGACGGCGTGACCGCGCTCTACCAGCACCTGCTCGGCCTGCTGGTGGAGAAGGGGCTTCCCGCGGGCTCCGGCGTCCTGCCACGGGTCGACGTCAAGGCCTCGTCCGGCCTGACCAGCGTCGTCCCCGCACAGCGCGCCCGGTACCTCGCCGAGATCACCGAGGCGGTCCGCGGCTACCACGCGCAGACCGATCAGCAGGCCGCGGTCGTCCGCCGGCGACAGCACCTGACCACCGCCGCCGAGGTGCTGGACGGGGACGCCGCCGAGGCCGCCCGCGCCGCGGTCGAGGCCGCGGACCGCGAGCTGCTGCCCGAGGTGCGCGACCTGCTCGACGAGTGGCCGGCGCGGGTCGAGGCCTACTCCGGCGACGAGTACGTCTACACGGTGCGCGGCAGGGAGATCCGCACGCCGCTGACCAGGAAGACGCTCTCCGGGAACGACGTGCGGCGGGTGGCGCTGCCGCGGACCCAGGACGACGCCGAGCTGCTGCGCTTCCTGCGCCGGGAGAACCTGCCCGGCGCCTACCCGTTCACGGCCGGCGTCTTCCCGTTCAAGCGGCAGGGCGAGGCGCCCGCGCGGATGTTCGCCGGCGAGGGCGACGCCTTCCGCACCAACCGACGCTTCAAGCTGCTCAGTGCGGGCAACGAGGCCACCCGGCTGTCGACGGCGTTCGACTCCGTCACCCTCTACGGCCGCGACCCCGACCCGCGCCCCGACGTCTACGGCAAGGTCGGCACCTCCGGGGTCTCCATCGCCACGCTCGACGACATGGAGGTCCTCTACTCCGGGTTCGACCTCTGCGACCCGACCACCTCGGTGTCGATGACCATCAACGGCCCGGCGCCGGCGATCCTGGCGATGTTCCTCAACACCGCGATCGACCAGCGGCTCGACCGGTTCCGCGAGGAGGAGGGCCGCGAGCCCGACGCCGCCGAGGCCGAGGAGCTGCGCGCCTGGGTGCTCGCCACCGTCCGCGGCACGGTGCAGGCCGACATCCTCAAGGAGGACCAGGGCCAGAACACCTGCATCTTCTCGACCGAGTTCGCGCTGCGCTGCATGGCCGACATCCAGCAGTGGTTCATCGAGCACCGGGTGCGCAACTTCTACTCGGTCTCGATCTCCGGCTACCACATCGCCGAGGCCGGGGCGAACCCGATCAGCCAGCTGGCCTTCACCCTCGCCAACGGCTTCACCTACGTCGAGGCCTACCTGGCGCGCGGCATGGCGATCGACGACTTCGCGCCCAACCTGTCGTTCTTCTTCTCCAACGGCATGGACGCCGAGTACTCGGTGATCGGCCGGGTGGCCCGCCGCATCTGGGCGGTCGCGATGAAGGAGCGCTACGGCGCCGGGCCGCGGTCGCAGCAGCTGAAGTACCACGTGCAGACCTCGGGCCGGTCGCTGCACGCGCAGGAGATGGACTTCAACGACATCCGGACGACGCTGCAGGCCCTCTGCGCCATCTACGACAACGCCAACAGCCTGCACACCAACGCCTACGACGAGGCCGTCACCACGCCCAGCGAGCACTCCGTCCGCCGGGCGCTGGCCATCCAGATGATCATCGACAGGGAGTGGGGGCTGGCCGGCAACGAGAACCCGCTGCAGGGCTCGTTCGTCATCGACGAGCTCACCGACCTGGTCGAGGAGGCGGTGCTGGCCGAGTTCGACCGGATCGCCGAGCGCGGCGGCGTGCTGGGCGCGATGGAGACCGGCTACCAGCGCGGCAAGATCCAGGACGAGTCGATGCTCTACGAGCACCGCAAGCACGACGGCAGCCTGCCCATCGTCGGCGTGAACACCTTCCTCGACCCGCACCGCGACGACACCCCGCCCAAGCCGGTGGAGCTCGCGCGGGCCACCGAGGCGGAGAAGCAGTCGCAGCTGCAGCGGCTCGCGGACTTCCACGCCCGGCACGCCGACGAGGCGCCGGCCGCGCTGGCCGAGCTGCAGCGGGCGGCCACCGAGGGCGGCAACGTCTTCGCCGCGCTGATGGACGCCGTCCGGGTGTGCTCGCTCGGCCAGATCAGCGACGCCTTCTTCGAGGTGGGCGGCCAGTACCGCCGCAACGTGTGAGGGATGACCTGGGGACGGCGGTCGACCTGCCGCGCCCGCCCCGGCGGGTGGTCTCGCTGGTCCCGTCGCTCACCGAGGCGCTGGCGGTCACGGTGCCCGAGCGGCTGGTGGGCGCCACCGACTGGTGCACCCACCCGGCCGGGCTCGACGTGGCCCGCGTGCGGGGCACCAAGAACCCCGATCGCGCGGCGATCACGGCGCTCGAGCCGGACCTCGTCGTCTGCAACCGGGAGGAGAACCGTCGGCTGGACGTCGACCGGCTGCGGGCGGCCGGCATCCCGGTGTGGGTGACCGTCATCGAGTCGGTCGACGAGGCCCTGGTTTCGATGCGCCGACTCCTCGGCGAGGCGCTCCGGGTCCCCGAGCCGGGCTGGTTGAGCGACGCCGCGGCGACGTGGGCCCGGCCCGTGCCCGGGAGCCGGCTCCGGGTCGCCGTCCCGGTGTGGCGCGATCCGTGGATGGTCGTCGGGCCCCGCACCTTCACCGGTGACGTGCTGGCCCGGCTCGGGCTGGTCAACGTCTTCGCCGGCGCCCCGGCCGACGATCCGGCGGCCGACCGCTACCCGAAGGTGGACCTCGCGGACATCGCCGCGGCCGGGCCGGACGTCGTCGTCCTGCCCGACGAGCCCTACGCCTTCACCGCGGACGACGGGCCCGAGGCCTTCCCCGGGATCCGCACCGCGCTGGTCTCCGGCCGCGACCTCACCTGGTACGGCCCCTCGCTCGGCCCGGCGCGCGCGCGGCTGCTCGCCGGGATCCGCCCCGACCGATGAGCCCGGCGGCCGGCGGGGGTCTGTGCTGCATGGACCTCGAGCCGGTCAGGACCGTCCTGCAGCGCCAGGTGGACGAGGGCCGGCTGCCCGGCTTCGTCGCCGCCGTCCGGCACCGCGGGGGGACGCAGGTGCTGTGCGGGGGCACGACCACCGCCGGCGGCGCCGACCCGATGCGCCCGGACACGCTCTTCCGCCTGGCCTCGGTGACCAAGCCGGTCGCCGGCGCGCTCACCCTCGCGCTGGTGGAGGACGGCGTGCTGGGCCTCGACGACCCGGTCGCCCCGTGGCTGCCCGAGCTGGCCGCACCGCGGGTGCTGCGCGACCGGTCCGGGCCGCTGGCCGACACCGTGCCCGCCGAGCGGCCGGTCACCGTGCGGCACCTGCTCACCGGCACGCCGGGCTTCGGCGGCATCTGGGACGACAGCCCGCTGGCCCGGGCGATCGAGGAGCGCGAGATCGGCCCCGGCCCCTGGGCGCCCGCGATGGACCCGGACGAGTACCTGCGCCGGCTGGCGGAGCTGCCGTTCGCCGCACAGCCCGGTGTGCTGTGGCTCTACCACATGGCCGCCGACGTGCTGGGTGTGCTGCTGGCCCGCGCCGCCGGACGGCCGGTGTCGGCGCTGCTGGCCGACCGGGTGACCGGCCCGCTGGGGCTGACCGACACCGGCTTCACCGCCGCCGACGCCAGGCGGCTGGCGACCGTCCACGAGGCCACCCCGAACGGCCTCGTCCCGTACGACGCGCCCGACGTCACCGTCCCGCCGGCGTTCGACAGCCTGGCGGCCGGCCTGGTGTCCACCGCGCCGGACCTGCTCGCCGTCCTGGCCGCGCTGGCCGACGGCGGCGCCCCGGTGCTGTCGCCGGCGTCCGTGGCCGCGCTGACCGCCGATGCCCTCACCCCCGCCCAGCGGGCGAGTGCGGGCGACTTCTTCGGGCCGGGGGTCTCCTGGGGCCTGCAGACCGGCGTGTGCGTCGAGCCGGCCGAGCCGTGGACCACCCCGGGCCGGTTCGGCTGGGACGGCGGCACCGGTACCAGCGCCTGGGCCGACCCCGCCCGGGACGTGGTTGCCGTCCTGCTCACCGGCCGGCTCTGGTCCGGCCCGGACGACGAGCCGCGCGACTTCTGGCGGACGCTGTACGCGAGCCTGTAGCACCCGTCCTGCGGAAAGGGGCTGCAGACGTGTGCCGCCACTGCTGTCGGTCTCCTCGGGCCCCGGACGGGGATGTCGAGGTCGGCCGACGGGAGGCCGGCCTCGACGTCGGCATCAGGCGAGGTCGAACCGATCGAGGTTCATGACCTTGTCCCACGCGGCGACGAAGTCGTGCACGAACTTCTCCGTCGCGTCGTCGCACGCGTACACCTCCGCGATGGCCCGGAGCTGGGAGTTCGAACCGAAGACGAGGTCGGCGACGGTGGCCGTCCACCTGACCTCGCCGGTGGCACGATCCCGACCCTCGTACACGTTCTCGGCCGAGGCGGAGGTCTTCCACTCCGTGCCCATGTCCAGCAGGTTGACGAAGAAGTCGTTGGTCAACGTCCCGGGCCGGTCGGTGAAGACGCCGTGCGGCGATCGCCCGCGGTTCGCGTTGAGCGCCCGCATGCCGCCGATGAGAACCGTCATCTCGGGAGCGGTCAGGTCCAGCATGAACGCCCGGTCCACCAGCAGGGTCTCCGGCGCCAGCTTCTCCCCGGCCCGCAGGTAGTTGCGGAACCCGTCCGCGGCCGGTTCGAGAACGGCGAAGGCCTCCACGTCGGTCTGCTCCTGCGAGGCGTCCGTGCGCCCCGGCGCGAACGGGACGGTGATGTCGTGCCCGGCGTTCCGCGCTGCCTGCTCGACGGCTGCGCACCCGCCCAGGACGATCAGATCGGCGAGCGAGACCCTCGTTCCGCCGGACTGCGCGCGGTCGAAGTCCTCCTGGATCCGCTCGAGGACCGGGAGCACCCGGGCCAGTTCGGCCGGGTCGTTGACCTCCCAGTTCCGCTGCGGCTCGAGGCGGATCCGCGCCCCGTTGGCGCCGCCGCGCTTGTCGGTGCCGCGGAAGCTCGCCGCCGCCGCCCATGCGGTGGCGACCAGCTGGGAGATGGACAGGCCGGAGTCGAGGAGCGCCCGCTTGAGGGTCGCGATGTCGTCGTCCCCGATCAGTTCGTGGTCGACCGGGGGGACGGGGTCCTGCCACAGCTGCGGCTCCGCGACCCAGGGGCCCAGGTAACGGGAGACCGGACCCATGTCGCGGTGCAGCAGCTTGTACCAGGCCTTGGCGAACGCTTCTTCGAGCTCGTCCGGGTGCGCCAGGAACCGCCGGGTTGTCTCCCCGTAGATCGGGTCGACGCGCAGCGCGAGGTCCGTCGTCAACATCATGGGTGCGTGCCGCTTCGACGGGTCGTGGGCGTCGGGGACGGCGTCGGCCCCGGCGCCGTCCGCGGGCTGCCACTGTTTGGCACCGGCGGGGCTCTCGGTCAGCTCCCACTCGTAGCCGTACAGGGTCTCGAGGAAGCTGTTGTCCCACGTGATCGGGGTGGGCGTCCACGCCCCCTCGAGCCCGCTGGTGAGGGCGTCGGGGCCCACGCCGCTGCCGAACGCGTTCTTCCAGCCGAGGCCCTGCTGCTCGATCGGGGCGGCCTCGGGTTCCGGGCCGATGTACGAGGGGTCGACCGCGCCGTGGGTCTTGCCGACCGTGTGGCCGCCCACGATGAGCGCGACCGTCTCCTCGTCGTTCATGGCCATGCGGCCGAAGGTCTCCCGGATGTCGCGGGCAGCGGCCAGCGGATCCGGCCTGCCGTCGGGCCCCTCCGGGTTCACGTAGATCAAGCCCATCTGCACGGCAGCGAGCGGACCCGAGAGTTGTCGGTCGCCGCTGTAGCGCTCGTCGCCGAGCCAGGTGTCCTCGGGCCCCCAGAACATCTCCTCGGGCTCCCAGATGTCCTCGCGCCCGAAGCCGAAGCCGAACGTCCTGAACCCCATCGACTCGTAGGCGCAGTTGCCGGCGAAGACGAGCAGGTCGGCCCAGGAGACCGTGCGGCCGTACTTCTTCTTGATCGGCCAGAGCAGCCGGCGCGCCTTGTCCAGGCTCGCGTTGTCGGGCCAGCTGTTGAGGGGGGCGAAGCGCTGGGCGCCGCTACCGCCCCCGCCCCGCCCGTCGGCGATGCGGTACGTGCCCGCAGCGTGCCAGCTCATCCGGATGAACAGCGGCCCGTAGTGGCCGTAGTCGGCCGGCCACCACTCCTGCGACGTCGTCATCACCTCGAAGAGGTCTCGTTTGAGCGCGTCGACGTCGAGGTTCTCGAACTCCTCCCTGTAGTCGAAGTCCTCGCCCATCGGATCGGGCGAGGGGCGGCGGAGAACCGTCAGGTCCGGCTGGTTGGGCCACCAGTCCTGGTTCGTCCTGGGCCGGTGCGGCTTCGGGGTGGGGGAGGGGATTGCCGGGTTCTCGCTCTCGCTGACGCTGTCGGTCATGGTGCTCTTCTCCGGTCTCGCTGTTTCCTTCAGACAGCTGCTCGGTATCGACGTCGGTCACTTCGGAGCCGGGGCCGTGTTGCTCCACCGGTGTGGGGGGCTGCGTCCCTGCGGCCGGCCCCGTGGACGCCCTCGGCCTCTCGACTCCGTGGCCCGCGCTGCCCAGAGCCGTCAGGCAGGAGGTGTCACCGACCGCGGGTACCACCACGACGTCCCCTGCCGCCGGCTCCCGGGACGCGGCACCACCCCATGCACGGCCCGCCGCGGCGTCGCGCACGGCTCCGGTCTCGGCCGGCAGCACCGGGTGGGTGAGCGCTGCTCCGCCTGGCTGCACGCCGGCAAGCGCCTCGGCACCCGGTGTGGGCACCGCCGACCCCACCTCGAACTGGTTCGGCTGGCCGGCGCCCTCACCTGCCACCGCCGGCTCCGCGGCGTTCCGGGACGAGCTGCAGGTCAGCTCCGGGCGTACGTCTCGGCCGTCTTGCTCTCGAACTCCAACGCCACGGCCGGTTCGTCACCCACGACCCACGCGTCGTGGCCCGGTTCGAGGCGGTAGACGTCACCCGCGCCGAGGTCGGCCTCAGTGCCGTCGGTGGCGGCGACGTGGATCCTGCCGGACACGAGGAACCCCAGGTGCGCGGCCTGGCAGCTGTCTCCGCCGACCACCGGCCTGATGCAGTCCGACCACTTCCAACCCGGTTGCAGGGTGTAGCGGCCCACGGTGGCGTCGCCCAGGTGGACGACGCTCATGGTGGTCTTCTCCGGCGTGCGGGTCTCATCGGGGTGGTCCATGTTCTTGGTCTCGATGCTGGCCATCGCCGGGTCCTCCTCTGGTGGACGTCAAGGACCTGAGATGACCGGGCCCCGTCCAGCACAGCGACAGCCGGTCCGGATGCCCTGGTGCGCTGGGCAGGATCGTCCGGTCCGGACAACTGTCGTCCCGCACGGCTGGGAGGTCAATGAATTCTGCCGCGACCAGACCAGTGCGCCTGTTTGCGGTCGATGTGATGAGAAACGACAAAACGGACGGCAATGGGATGGGAATCGATGAGATGAAATGCGCGCCCGGTGTCCCACTCGCAGTGGGCCTGACGCGGCAGAGGCGTGCGGTGGAGCCGCCGGGCATCGGCCAGGGCGCGCTCGCACCTCGTGCCGCCCACCGCCGCCCGGGACAGCTGTAGCGCTCCCGCGACGAGCAGACGAGCAGACGAGCAAGAGGTTGCCCGCCCCGTGGCTCCCTCCGAGACCGACCCGTGACCGGCGCTGCCCCCGGAGACACGGGCGTCGGCGCACGAGATCCGCAGGACAGACCCTAGGCGGGGCGGACCCGGATCAGGTTCATCGCGGTCATCGTCAGCACCACGGTGCCGTCCTGCCGCAGCAGCTCGACCTGCGTGCGCACCAGGCCGCGGTCGGGCTTCGACCGCGACGGCCGGGCCTCGGCCACTGTCGTCCGCAGGGTGAGTTCGTCGCCCGGCCGGACCGGGGCGATCCAGCGCAGCTCGTCGACGCCGGGGGAGCCGAGGCTGGAGACGGGGGAGAGGTACTCGTCGGCGAGCAGCCGCATCATCAGCGCGCAGGTGTGCCAGCCGCTGGCGATCAGCCCGCCGAACGGGCCGGTGGCGGCCGCCTCGGCGTCGACGTGGAACGGCTGCGGATCGAACCGGCGGCCGAAGTCGACGACGTCGTCCTCCTCCACCCGCAGCGGGCCGTGCTCGGCGGTCGTCCCGGGCACGTAGTCCTCGAACCAGCGCTCAGCCACCCGGCCGACCGTAGGGCGTTACGGTGCGTCCCGTGCTGCCGCCCTCCGGCCCCCTCGCGGGCATCCGCGTCGTCGAGCTGGCCGGTCTCGGCCCCGCCCCCTACGCCTGCCTGCTGCTGGCCGAGCTGGGCGCCGACGTCGTCCGGGTCGACCGGCCCGGCGGCGGCACGCAGCTGGTGCCCCCGGAGCGGGACGCGCTGAACCGCAGCCGCCCCTCGGTCGGCGTCGACCTCAAGAGCCCGGCCGGCCGCGACGTCGTCCTCCGGCTGGTGGAGACCGCCGACGTGCTGGTCGAGGGGCTGCGCCCGGGCGTCACCGAGCGGCTCGGCGTCGGCCCCGACGACTGCTGGGCCCGCAACCCCGGGCTGGTCTACGCGCGGATGACCGGCTGGGGCCAGGACGGCCCGCTCGCCGACCGGGCCGGGCACGACATCAACTACCTGGGGCTCACCGGCGCCCTGCACGCGATCGGGACGGCCGAGGCGCCGGTCCCGCCGCTCAACATCGGCGCCGACTTCGGCGGCGGCGCCCTGTTCCTCGTCGTCGGCGTGCTCGCCGCCCTGCTCGAGCGGCGGACGAGCGGGCGCGGCCAGGTGGTCGACGCGGCCATGGTGGACGGCGCCAGCTCGCTGGTCACCATGGTGTACGGCCTGCTCGGCGCCGGCGCCTGGCAGGACCGCCGCGCGGCCAACCTGCTCGACGGCGCCGCGCCCTTCTACGGCACCTACGCCTGCGCCGACGGCCGGCACGTGGCGGTCGGGGCCATCGAGCCGCAGTTCCACGCGCAGCTGCTCGCGGGTCTGGGCATCGACGCGGACGCGCACGGCGGTCAGCTCGACGTCGCCCGCTGGCCGGAGCAGCGCGCGCGGATCACCGCCGCCTTCGCCACCCGCAGCCGCGACGAGTGGGCCGAGGCCTTCGCCGGCACCGACGCCTGCGTGACGCCGGTGCTCGGGCTGACCGAGGCGCCGCACCACCCTCACCTGGCCGCCCGCGGCACCTTCGCCGACCGCGGTGGGCACCCCGAGCCGGCGCCGGCGCCACGCTTCTCGCGCACCCCGGGTGCGGTGCGCGGGGCACCCCGTGCGCCCGGCCAGGACACCCGCACGGCGCTGGCCGCGTGGGGCTTCGGCGAGGACGAGGTGGCCGGTCTGCTGGAGAGCGGCGCCGTGGTGCAGGCGGACCGAGGGGAGCAGCGGTGAGGGACGAGGTGCGGGTGGAGCGGCGCGAGGGCGTCCTGGTCGTCACGATCGACCGGCCGGAGGCGCGCAACGCGCTCGACCGCGCCGTCGCCGAGGGCGTGGCCGCGGCGGTCGACGAGCTCGACGCCGAGGACGGGCTGCGGGTCGGCGTCCTCACCGGCGCCGGCGGCACCTTCTCCGCGGGCATGGACCTCAAGGCCTTCCTGCGCGGCGAGACCCCGGCGATCGAGGGCCGCGGGCTGTGCGGCATCACGCAGACCCCGCCGCGCAAGCCGCTCGTCGCCGCGGTCGAGGGCTGGGCGCTGGCGGGTGGGTTCGAGCTGGTGCTGGCCTGCGACCTGGTGGTGGCGGCCGAGACCGCCCGCTTCGGGGTGCCCGAGGTCAAGCGCTCGCTGGTCGCCGCCGCGGGTGGCGCGCTGCTGCTGCCGGCGCGGGTGCCGCGCAACGTGGCGATGGAGATGCTGCTGACCGGCGACCCGATCGACGCCCGGCGGGCCGCGGAGGCCGGCCTGGTCAACCGGGTCACCCCCGAGGGCGGCGCGCTGGAGGGGGCGCTCGAGCTCGCCGCGACGATCGCGGCGAACGGCCCCCTGGCCCTGGCCGCGACCAAGGCGGTCGTCCTCGGCGGCGCCGATTGGACGACGGAGGAGGGCTGGGCCCGGCAGGCCGAGCTCGTCGCGCCGGTCTTCGCCAGCGAGGACGCGCGTGAGGGGGCGGCGGCCTTCGCCGAGAAGCGACGCCCCGTCTGGCGCGGCCGCTGACCAGTCGCTGACCAGCCGCTGACCAGCCGCTGACCAGCCGCTGACGCAGCCGCCGTCCGCCGTCCCGGTGCCGTCACCGGGACGGCGGACGGACCGCGTCAGCGGCCGAGGACGCGGTCCTCGCCGCCGGCCCGCTTGGACTCGTCCTTGAAGTCGGTGTACTGGTACGGGTTGTCCAGCACCTCGGCCTCGGCGTCCGGCTTGTCCGGGAACATCCCGGACTGCCAGGCCTCCTCGCCGATCTCGGCCCGCAGGTGGTCGATGGTGTCCTCGATCTCGCGGCGCACCGGTGCCAGGTCGATGCCGACGAGCTGCCCGGCGTGCTTCACGACCCGGCCGTCGACGATCACGGTGTGCACGTCCCCGCGCTGGGCCTGGAAGGCCACGTGCCCGTAGGGGTTGAGCAGGGGGAAGGAGACGGGGGAGGCGTCGTTCCTGACCAGGACGACGTCGGCCTTCTTGCCCGGCTGCAGGCTGCCGAGGTCGTCGTCGCGGCCGATGGTGTGGGCGCCGCCGCGCGTGGCCCACTCGACCACCTGCTGGGCACGCAGCCGCAGGTGGGTGATCGTCTCGCCCTTGAGGTGGGCGTCCATGTGCTCGGCCATGCGGTCGGCGTTGAGGGTGGCGCGCATCGCGGAGAACATGTCACCGCTCCACCAGACGCTGGTGTCCTGCGACAGGGACACCGGGATGCCGTACTGGAGCACCTGCTCGGTGGGCGCGTGCCCCTGGCCGGCGCTGCACTCGGACTCGGTCGCGACCGAGATCGAGCCGCCCGTGGCGGCGATCCGCTGGTAGCTGTCACGGGTCAGCGTGGAGGCGTGGACGTACGTCGTCTCCGGCGTCATGAACCCGCCGTCGTGCATCTGCTGGATGCCGGTGTCGCTCGTGGCGCCCCACACGCCGGCGTGGGTGGTCACCGGGATGCCGAGGTCGCGGGCGGCCTCGAAGGCGGCTCGCTCCGGGAAGGCGGGGTCGCCCGTGACGTCGAAGGCGATCTGGACGCCCATCATGTCGTCGCGCTCGTCGCGCAGTCGCTCGAGGAACGAGCGGACGGCGGGGTCGGCGGTCCACTCCCAGGGGCCCTGGTGGATGTTGCCGTAGGCCAGGACGAACCGGCCGGGCACCGAGCGCAGCGCGTCGAGGGCCGCCTCGCCGTGCTCGACGGTCTGCAGGCCGTGGGACCAGTCGACCGTCGTCGTGACCCCGGCGTCGAGCGACTCGATGGCGGCCAGCCGGTTGCCGGCGGCGATGTCCTGCGGGCGGAAGTGCTTGCCGTGCTCGAGGTAGTACCAGACGAAGTACTGGGTGAGGGTCCAGTCGGCGCCGTAGCCGCGCATGGCGGTCTGCCACATGTGCCGGTGGGTGTCGATCATGCCCGGCATGACGATGCCGCCGCGGGCGTCGATCTCCTGGGTGCCCTCGGGCACGTCCAGGCCGGTGCCGACGGCGGCGATGCGGTCGTCGACGACGAGGACGTCCGCGTCGCGGAGGACGGTGCCGGCGTCGTCCATGGTCAGCACCGTGCCGCCGCGCAGCACGACCGGGCGGCCGGCCACGGGCGGTGCACCCGCGGGCTGGGGATCGGTCATGGTCTCCTCCTGGACGTCGTCCGGGCTATCTGGACAGCTGTCCGGACAGCGGTCATCGCGCCCGGGTGGCGGCACCCTCGCTGTGACCCCGGTCACGTGTCAAGGGGTCCACGCAGGTCCGGCGCACCGGCGTCGTCGAGGCGTGCAGCGGCGCCTCGGGCCCACCGCCACCTGCCCGGTCCTGCGCAGCGACCGGGCCGTCCCGTCCACCCTCTGATCGTCGTCCGCGGCTCCAGGGGCGCACGGCCAGCCGGAGCGGACCCCACCGCGACGTGGGCAACGCCCCGGTGCAGCACCCTGGCGTGCCCGGGCCGGACCCGATCCGCCAGGATGGAGCGCGCACAGGGGGGAAGGAGGGCCACCGTGGGCAAGCACCGGGCACCTGACGCGGACCCCACCGACTTCGACGCGGCCACCAGCGCGCTCGTCGACGTCACGGGGGACTACGAGGTCGACGTCGCGCACACGCGCATCGGGATCCGGGCCCGGCACGCCATGGTGACCACCGTGCGCGGGTCGTTCACCGACTTCAGCGGGACGGCGCACCTCGACGTCGCGAACCCGGAGGCCAGCTCGGTGTCGCTGCGCATCCGGACGGCCAGCATCGACACCGGCCAGGCCGACCGCGACGCGCACCTGCGCTCGGCGGACTTCCTCGACGTCGAGACCTTCCCCGAGATCGTCTTCGCCTCCACCGACGTGGAGCAGGTCGACTCGGAGACCTACACGGTCACCGGTGACCTCACCATCCGCGCCACCACCCGGCCGGTCTCGGTGGACTTCTCGCTGACCGGCTCGGCGAAGGACCCGTTCGGCAACACCCGGGTGGGCTTCGAGGGTGCACTGGCGATCAAGCGCAGCGACTGGGGGCTGACCTGGAACACCCCGCTGGACACCGGCGGCGTGCTGGTCAGCGACCGCATCCAGATCGAGTTCGACGTCTCCGCCGTCCGCGTGTCCTGAAGCAGGACCCCTCCCAGAGCCTGGGACGCGGTCAGCGCGGGGGCAGCATCGAGCCCTCGGTCAGGTACCGGGTGTGCCAGCTCAGCGCCTCGGCCAGCAGGTGCGGGGTGTGCCGGCCCGGGGACCCGTGCAGCGCCCGCTCGTAGTAGTCGCGCAGCAGGGGGCGGTAGTCCGGGTGGGCGCACCGCTCGATCACCAGTTCCGCCCGCCGCCGCGGCGGCAGGCCACGCAGGTCGGCCAGGCCCTGCTCGGTGACGACGACCGAGACGTCGTGCTCGGTGTGGTCGACGTGGCTGACCATCGGCACGATCGTCGAGATCGCACCACCCTTGGCAGTCGACGGGGTGGTGAAGAAGGAGATGTAGGCGTTGCGGGCGAAGTCGCCCGAGCCGCCGATGCCGTTCTGGATGCGGCTGCCCATGACGTGGGTGGAGTTGACGTTGCCGTAGATGTCCGCCTCGATCAGCCCGTTCATGGCCAGCACGCCCAGCCGCCTGATGATCTCCGGGTGATTGCTGATCTCCTGCGGCCGCAGCAGGATCCGCTCCCGCAGCGTCTGCGCCTCGGCGTCGAAGCGCGCCATGCCCTCCGAGCTCAACGAGAACGCGGTCGCCGACGCGGACACCATCCGGCCGGTGCTCAGCAGGTCGAGCATGCCGTCCTGGATGACCTCGGTGTACGCGGTCAGCCCCTCGAAGGACGACGCCCCGAGCCCGGCGAGGACAGCGTTGGCGACGTTGCCCACGCCGGACTGCAGAGGCAGCAGCGCGCGCGGGACCCGGCCCCGGGCGACCTCGTGCTCCAGGAACTCGACGACGTGCCCGGCGATGGCCCGTGAGGCGTCGTCCGGTGCGGCGAAGCCGCTGTTGCGGTCGGGGGCATCGGTCTCGACGACGGCGACGACCTTGTCCTGGGGGCAGCGCAGGTACGGGACGCCGATCCGCTCGTCGGGGCGGGTCAGCTGGATCGGCAGGCGGGCCGGTGGCAGTGCGGTGCCGTAGTAGATGTCGTGCATCCCGTCGAGCGCGGTGCTCTGCCAGGAGTTGACCTCGAGGACCACCCGGTCGGCCCGGTCCAGCCAGGTCTTGTTGTTGCCCACCGACGAGGAGGGGATGAGGTCGCCCTCGGGCGTGATCCCGCTGATCTCGACGACGGCGACGTCGAGCGGGCCGAGGAAGCCCTCCCACGCCATCTGCGCCACGTGCGACAGGTGAACGTCGATGTACTCCATGAGGCCGCGGTTGATCTTGTCGCGGCTGACCGGGTCGGACTGGTAGGGGAGCCGCAGCTCGATGCCGTCGGCAGCGGCGAGCGCACCGTCGAGCTCGGGCGCGGTGGAGGCACCCGTCCAGACGTTGACCCGGAAGGGCTCGCCGGCGGTGTGCGCGTCGGAGATCCGTCGCGCCAGCGCCTGCGGGACGGCCTTGGGGTAGCCGGCGCCGGTGAAGCCGCTCATGCCGACGGTGTCGCCGTGCCGGACGTGCCCGGCGGCGACCTCGGCGGAGACGGTCTTGCGCGCCAGCCCGGGGTGGTGGATCCGTCCTGAGCCCGCCATGCCGGTCACGCTACGCGGGCGGCACCGGTCCGCGAGGCCAGACGGCCAACAGCGTGCGGACGGCGGTGACCAGCGCGAGCGGCTGGTCGAGCATCGGGTGGTGGCCGGCCTCGGGCAGGTCCACCAGGGGCAGACCGCCGGGCACGAGGGCGCTCATCTCGGCGGCCATCTCCGAGGAAACCAGGCCCTGCTCGCAGCGGAGGAGGGCGACGGGCGCCGCCAGCCGGGGCAGCAGCTGGCGCACCAGGGGCCGGCTGCCGAAGAAGCCCGGGTCGAACTTCCACGTCCATCCGCCCTCGACCGGCCGCAGCGAGCCGCGGGCCACGTGCTCCCGGACGTACGGGAGGTAGACCTCCTGCGGCGGCAGCGTGCGGAAGCGGGCCACCGCCGTCTCGAGGTCGGCGTGCACCCGCTGCCCCAGCGGTCGCTCGCGCAGCTTCTGCTCCTCGGGCGGCTGCCGGTCCAGCGGGGAGTCGATGACGGCGACGCCGGCGACCTCGTCCCCGTGCTCGACGCCCAGGGTCAGCGAGACCCAACCGCCCATGCTGTGCCCGAGCACCACCGGGCGCGAGAGGCCCTCGGCGGCCGCGACGGCGAGCACCTCGCGGGCCCACTGCTGCATGCCGTAGCCCGCGCGCCGGCCGCTGTCGCCGTGGCCGCTCAGGTCGGGGGCGACCACCCGGTGCGTACCGAGCAGCGGGGCGACGTGGTCCCACCAGCCGGAGTGCGCCGCGCCCCCGTGCACCAACAGCAGCCCGGGCCGGCCCGGCTCTCCCCACGCGCGGTAGTGGATCCGGACGCCGTCGACCACGACGTCCCGGTGCTCCGGAGCCCTGGCCAGCGCGCGGGTGAACCAGGCGGGGACGGCCTCGGGGGCGTCCGGGACTCCGGGGCGGGACATCGCGGCAGCTCCTCGCGGTCGGGGTCCCGGACGTCGGGAGCCGCGACGGACGGTACGCAGCGCCTGCCCGGCGACCTGCCGTGGGCCCTGGAGGACCGGGCCGCCGGCGGGGCCGTCCAGGGCACCGCCGGCCCCGTCCCGGGTCGGCCCCGTCCCGGCGGCCCTCCTGCAGGGTCCCGCCGCGAGCCTGCGAGTGGCGGGGGCAGAGGGGCCTTCACCAGTCGACGCCGGCGCGCTCGGTGCCGGTGCGCACCAGCACCCGCTCCTCGACGCGGTAGGTGTTCATGACGGTGAGCCGCGGTGTGCAGACGTGCGCGCTCACCGCTGCCTCGGCGCCGTGGTTGGTCACCCGGTGCACGTGGTGCGGGCCGAAGTGGCGCACCCGGCCGGCGGAGAGTTCCGCGACGCCCTCCCGGGCGCCCACCGCCTCGGACAGCACCCCGCGGACGACGGCGAAGGCGCCGGCGGAGCCGCCGTGGTCGTGCAGGTCGGTGCCCTGGCCGGGCAGCCAGGACAGCAGCCAGACCTGGGCGCGGGCCAGGTCCTCGTGCAGGGACGGGTCGAGGACGTCGGCGGCAGCAGGGCGGGGGAGCGGTGCGCTCCACCGGCTGTCCCCGCGGTGCTCGACGAGCGGCAGCCAGCGGTCGGCCGCGACGGCCAGGGCCGCGGCGAGTGCGGCCGAGCCGGTGCGGCGGTCGGCCGGGCGCAGCCGGGCAGGGGACGGCAGGGATCGGGTCATGACGCAGGTCTCCTCGGGGAGGTCGGGTCCGGTCGCGCGGAGCGGCGGCCGGCGGGGAGGACGCCGTCAGCGACAGGCGGCGGACCAGACCCGGCCGAGGTCGACGAGCACCCGCCGCACCGGCCGCGGTAGGGCAAGGGCGGCGGTCGGTACGGCGCGCACGGGTCAATCCCTACCAGGTCGATCGGGTTTGACGGGATTCGAGACGGCGTGTCAGGCTCCCGGCGGGTCACGAGCGCCGGCGACGAGCCCCGGCTCGCCGGCCGGCGACCCTCCTGCGGGACGGGTGTCCCGGGTGACGACCTGGCGGGCGCCGACCGGCACCCGCGAGCGCGGGCTCCGCACACCGGGTCCGGATGCGAGGAGCGCAGCGTGCCGCGGTCAGCCGTCGAGCAACACCGTGCGCAGCTCGTGGGCGCCATCGGGCCGGGTCGCCTCGTAGTACCAGCGGGCGCCGCCCTCGGGCAGGACCACCAGGTCGGCGTAGCGCAGCCCGTGCGGCCGGTGCGGGCTCTGCAGCAGCGGGCCGTCCGCTGCCGCGGTGAAGCGTCCGTCGCCGTCCGCCTCCGCGAGTCCCGTGCGCTCCTCCCAGTTCTCCCCGGCCGTGGCGCGGCCGTCGTAGAGGGCCCAGGTCCGGTCGCCGTCCAGGACCACGGTCGCGAACCGGACGCCGCGCGCGTCCCAGCTGCCCGGGGTACCGGCCAGCGCGGTGCCCTGCCAGGTCCAGTCGACGCCGTCGGAGCTGGTGGCGTGCTCGGTGGTCATCCGGTCGGTCGCCTCCGGGTCGTCGAGCGGGTGCACCGAGGCCCACAGGTGCCACTGCCGCCCGTCGTGCCGGACGACCGGGTCCTTGACCGCCGCGAGGTCGCTGCCCGGCAGCACGGTCCGCGGCTCGGCCGTGGCCAGCGCCGCCACGTCGTCGGCCTCGAGCAGGTCGACCCGCCAGTGCTTGGTGCCCGGCGTCGCGCAGCTGACGTACAGCCGCCACCGGCCCTCCGGCGTGTGCACCAGGGCCGGGCGCTCGAGCGACTCGGCGCCGAACCGGTCCTTCCCCACCGCCACCACCGGCGTGAACCGGACGCCGTCGTCGGACCGGGACACGACGTTGGCGAACCCCCGCCCCTCGCCGACCGGCCGGCGCAGCCGGGCGGCCAGCCACCACGTCCCGTCGACCAGCTGCACCGACGGGCCGCCGGCCCAGGAGCCCGGTCGCGGGTCCTCCGGCTCCAGGACGACCTCGGCGTCGGCCCAGAACCGATCGGGGGCCGGCGGGCGCACCGGGGACGGAGGGGCGGGGTTGCTGCGCACGCGGCGGCTCCGGGGTCGGCCGAGGGGGACGCCGCCAGTGTGCATCCGACCGCGAACCCGACCAGGAGGGCCTTCCCGTGACCGGACGCCTGCCGCAGTTCGTCATCGCCGGCGCACCCAAGGCCGGGACGACGGCGCTGCACGCCGCCCTGGCCACCCACCCCGACCTGTACCTCTCGCCGGTCAAGGAGCCGAAGTACCACCTCACCGACGGTCGGCCGCCGCCGCGGTCGCAGCAGCGCGGCCCGGGGGACGCGCACAGCTCCCGGGAGTGGATCTGGCAGCGGGAGGACTACCTCGCCTTGTTCGCCGCCGCCCCGGAGGGCGCCGTCCGCGGCGAGAGCACGCCGTTCTACCTGTACGACCGCGCCGCCCAGGCCCGGCTGGCCGCCGACGTGCCCAACGTCAGGGTGGTCGCCGTCGTCCGCGACCCGGTGGACCGGGCCTGGTCGAACTGGGTGCACCTGCGCGCCGACGGGCTGGAACCCGAGGCCGACTTCCTCACCGCCGTCCGGCACGAGGAGCGTCGCGTCGCCGACGGCTGGGCGCCGTTCTGGCACTACCGGGGGTTGGGCCGTTACGGGGAGCAGTTGCGCGACCTGTACCGGCACGTGCCCCGGGAGCGGGTCCTGCTGCTGCGCTACCGGCAGGTGGTGGACAGCCCGCAGGAGACCCTCGACCAGGTCAGCGTCTTCCTCGGCGTGGCACCCGGCGTCGCGCACGCGGTCCCGCCGGAGAACGTGAAGCCCTACGTCGCCGACACCGCCCGGTACCGCCTGCTGTCGCGGGCCGTCCGCGCCGGCGCGGCGCTGGGCGCCTACGCCCCACCGCGGGTGTGGCGGCAGGTCAGCCGCCCGCTGGTCGCCGCGCTGCACGCCGGGCGCGCTCCTCGGCCACCGATGCCGGTCGGGGTCCGCCGCGAGGTGCTCGAGCCGCTGCTGTCCGACATCGAGGTGCTCGAGGAGCTGACCGGGGAGTCCTTCGCCGACTGGAAGGGCGACACCGGTCGCGGCGACTTCCGCTCCCGCGCCGCCCGCAGCACGCCCCCCTGATCCTCGTTGGACACGGGCGGTGCAACCATGGTTGCATCAATCGTGCATGCGACCGGCGAGTGGGTGCTGCTGTCCTACCGCCTCCCCCGGGAGCCGTCGGGTCCGCGGACGACGCTGTGGCGGCGGCTGCGCCGGCTCGGCGTGGCCCAGCTCGCCGACGGCCTGGTGGCGCTGCCGGCCGACGCCCGCACCCGCGAGTCGCTGGAGTGGTTGGCCGACGACGTCGCCGCGGCCGGCGGCACGGCTGGGCTGTGGGTGGCGCGACCGGCCGGCGCGGCGCAGGAACGTGAGCTCGCCGCCGGGATGGCCGCGGCACGGGCCGCGGAGTACCGGGCGCTGGCCGAGGAGTGCTCCACCGCCGTCGCCGCGGAGCCGGCCGAGCGGTCCCGGGCGCTGCGCCGGCTGCGCACCGAGTTCCGCGCGATCGGCCGGCGGGACTTCTTCCCGCCTGCCGAGCGGGAGGCCGCCGCCCGGGCGCTGCGCGCGCTCGCCGAGGCCACCGTGACCGAGCAGGTGGCGCGGTGAGGTGGGCGACCCGCGCCGGGGTCCACATCGACCGCGCCGCCTGCGCCTGGCTCATCCGCCGCTGCGTCGACCCGGCGGCGGAGTTCGTCTTCGTCGCCGACCCGGCCGACGTGCCCGCCGGCGCCACCCCGTTCGACATGCGCGGGGTGGCGCTCGGCCACGCCGGCGGCGACTGCAGCTCCGAGACGATCCTGCGCCGGTACCAGCTCACCGACCCGGTGCTCCGGCGGATCGCCGAGGCCGTGCACGAGGCCGACCTCGACGACGGGCGCTTCGACGCGCCGGAGGCCGCCGGGCTCGACGACCTGCTGCGCGGCCTGTCGATGACCGGCACCGACGAGCAGACCCTCGCCGTCGCCGGGTCGCTGTTCGACGGGCTGTACGAGTACCACCGCCACCGCCTGCTGCTCGGCCGCGAGCCGGCCTGACCCCGCGAGGACACCCGTGGACGCCGACACCCCCGCCGCGCCGCACGAGCAGACGGTCGTGCCCTTCCGCACCGCGGTGCGGGCCTGGCTCCTCATCTCGCTGCAGACCTTCGGCGGCCCGGCCGGGCAGATCGCGGTCATGCAGCGCACGCTCGTCGACGAGCACCGCTGGATCGGCCAGCGCCGGTTCCTGCACGCCATGAACTACTGCATGCTGCTGCCCGGCCCGGAGGCCCAGCAGCTGGCCACCTACGTCGGCTGGCTGCTGCACGGCACCCGCGGCGGGCTGGTGGCCGGCGGCCTGTTCGTGCTCCCGGGCGTCGTCGCGCTGCTGGCGCTGTCGGCCGTGTACGTCGCCTTCGGCGACACCACCGCCGTCCTCGCCGTGTTCGCCGGGCTCGCCCCCGCGGTGCTGGCGATCGTCGCCCAGGCCGTGCAGCGGGTCGCGAAGCGGTCGCTGAACAGCCGGGCGCTGGTCGCGGTCGCGGTCGCGGCCTTCCTCGCCCTGGCGCTGTTCGGCGTCCCGTTCCCGGTGGTGGTGGCACTGGCCGGCGTCGCCGGCTGGGCACTGGGTCGCTGGCACCCCGGCGCGCTGCCGCAGAAGGCGGCGGCCGCCGCGGGGGACGACGGCCCGCCGCCGGTCATCAGCGACGACGTCCTGCACTCCGAGCCGCCGACCACGCGCCGGACGCTGCGGGTGCTGCTCGTCGGGCTGCTGGTGTGGGGCGTGCCGGTGGCCGCGGTCGCGCTGCTGACCGGCGCGGGCAGCGTCTTCACCCAGCAGGGGCTGTTCTTCTCCGGTGCCGCGGTGGTCACCTTCGGCGGCGCCTACGCCGTGCTGGCCTACGTGGCCCAGCAGGCGGTGGAGACCTACGGCTGGCTCGGGCCGCGGGAGATGGTGCGCGGTCTGGCGCTGGCCGAGACCACGCCCGGGCCGCTGATCATGGTCGTGCAGTTCGTCGCCTTCCTCGGCGCGTACCGCGACCCGGGCGCGCTCGACCCGTGGGTGGCCGCCGTCCTGGCCTCGCTGCTCGTCACCTGGGTGACCTTCGTGCCGAGCTTCCTGTTCGTGCTGCTGGGTGCGCCCTACATGGAGCGGCTGCGCGGCAACCGGTCGCTGTCGTCGGCGCTGACCGGCATCACCGCGGCGGTGGTCGGCGTGATCGCCAACCTGGGGGTCTACTTCGCCGTCCACACCCTGTTCTCCGGGACCGTCGGCGTGGACCGCGGTCCGCTGCACCTCGAGCTGCCCGACCCGACGACGCTGCGGCCGGTGTCGCTCGCGCTCGCCGTCGTGGCCGCCGTGCTGCTGTTCCGGCTGCGCTGGTCGGTGCTGCGGACCCTCGGCGTCTGCGCGCTGCTGGGCCTGGCCGCGGGGCTCGTCGGGCTGCCGGTCGGCTGACGGAGGGCCCCTGCCCCCTCCATTCGCGGGCCGGGGCTCAGCGACGGGCCGGCAGGCGGCCCTCCTCGTGGTCGAGCTCCCGCTCCAGCCGACGCAACCCCTCGTCGGGCAGCCGGCCGACGTCGCGCCAGTGCAGCAGCTCCTCCCGCTGGGCGGAGAGCACGGCGCGGCGCACCCGCAGGGCCGCCTCGTACTGCGGGGACATCGGCACCTCGCCGCCCTCGGCTCCCTGCAGCATGTCCAGCCGGCGGCGGTAGCGGTCCAGCCGCGCCTGCAGCTGGGTCCGGATGCTCTCGATGGCGTCGTCGTCGACGTGGTCGTGCTGCTCGGCGGCCAGCTCGTCGAGCCGCCGCAGCCCGGCCTCGACCGACGCCGCCCGAGCCTCGTTGCGCAGCCGGGCCCGGTCGGCCTCGTCGGCGCGCAGGCCCAGTGCGCGCACCAGCGGCGCGAAGGTGAGGCCCTGCCCGACGAGGGTGACCAGCACGGCGAGGAAGGCGCAGAACAGCAGCAGGTCGCGGTCGGGGAACGGCGCCCCGCTGTCGGTCGTCAACGGCAGGGTGAAGATGGCTGCCAGGCTGATCACCCCGCGGGTCCCGGCCCAGCTGAGGACCACGATCTCCCGTCCCGTGAGCTGCTGCAGCGACGTCCGCGGGTCGCCGTCCTCCCCGGCGACGTCCTCGCCGCCCAGGCGGGTGTGCAGGGACCGTGGCAGGTGCTCGGTGAGCCACAGCCACAGCGGCCGCAGCAGCAGGACGACGCCGACCGTGATCGACGCCGCGGTGACGATCGTGCCGGTGTCGTAGCTGCCCAGCCCCCTGATCACGGCAGGCAGCTGCTGACCGATGAGGAGGAAGACGACGCCCTCGAGGAGGAAGTCGACCAACCGCCAGACCGCCTCGGTCTGCAGCCGGCTGGCGCCCGACGCCCAGCTGGGGTTGTGGTGCCCGATGACGAGCCCGGCGACGACGACCGCCAGCACCCCGGAGACGTGCACCGTCTCGGCCATGAGGTAGGCCACGAACGGCGTGGCCAGGGAGACGGCGTTCGACGTCAGCGGGTCGCGCCGGATCCGGCGCAGCGGCCGCACGGCGTGGGCGACGAACACCCCGACGGCGACGCCGCCGGCCGCGACGACGACGAACTGGCCGAGGGCCGCCGGTGTGGAGAACCCGTCGCCCTGGGTGGCGGTCACCGCGACCGACAGGATGGTCAGGGCCGTCGCGTCGTTGAGCAGCCCCTCGCCCTGGATGAGCGTGACCAGCCGCGGCGGCAGGCCCACCTTGCGCCCCACGGCGAGGGCGGCGACCGGGTCCGGGGGCGCCACCGCGGCGCCGAGCGCGATGCCGGCGGCCAGTGTCGCCCCGGCGACGAAGAGCTCGAACCCGAGCCCGATCACCAGCGCGGTGGCCGTCACGAGGAGGACCGAGAGGCTGACCACCGTGCGCAGGTTCTGGCGGATCGCGGTCAGCGAGCTGTCCAGGGCGGCGCTGTAGAGCAGCGGTGGCAGCACCAGCGTGAGCACCAGCTCGGGGTCCAGTTCGACGTTGGGCCCGGGCAGGTAGGCGTAGGCGATGCCGGTCAGGGTCAACAGCGCGGCCGCCGGCAGGCCCGTGAGGTCGGCCACCCAGCGCACCGTCACCATGATCGCAACCGCGCCGAGGACCAGCAGCAACAGGGTCTCCACGTGCACCGGGACATCCTTCCCCGGCGGCCGTGGCCGGGCTGGGCGGGCGTCCGATGACTTCCGGCACCTCGCGCCGTCGGAGGAGCGAGACGCCCCGACGGAAGGACGGCGACGATGCCCACCACCCCGCTGGACACCGCGTTCACCGCGACCCTGGTCCGCAGCTCCGCACCCGGCGGCTGGACCTACGTGCAGATGCCCGGCTCCGCGGAGTTCTTCGGGACCCGCGGGCTGGTGAAGGTCCGCGGCACCATCGACGGCCACCCGTTCCGCAGCTCCTTCATGGCCCTCGGGGACGGCACGCACAAGCTCCCGGTGGCCGCCGACGTCCGCCGGACGATCGGCAAGGAGGCCGGCGAGGAGGTCACCGTGCACCTGTCGGAGCGCCTCGGCTGACCTCGTGGCGCTCCGGTGGCGGGCGGGGGAGCTGGCGTAGATTCCCCTCCGTCAACAGCGCGTGCGGGCGGACCGGAGGCCGGGCGGCGTGAGCGATGCGGCAGCCTCCGCGGCGGTGGTCCCGGGGTCCCCGGCGGTCGGTGGCCCACCGCCCGGCGTAGCGGTCTTCGACGGCGACTGGACGCTGGTCTCGGTCGACCAGCCGACCGCCGACCTGCTCGGCCGCCGGCGCGAGGAGCTCACCGGCCGCAACATCTGGATCGCGCTGCCCGAACTGGCCGGCACGATCTTCCACAGCTTCCTGCTGCACGCCCGCAGCGTCGGCGGCCGGGTCACCTGGCGCGGCTACTACCCGCCGGCCGGCAGCTGGCTCGACGCCACCGCGCAGCGGGCCGGCGACCGGCTGCAGGTCTCGCTGCGGCGCAGCACCGGCCCGGTGCCCGAGGGTCGGGCCGGTCCCGCGACCGACCCGGCCGAGGACGACCGGCTGCGATTCCTCGCCGAGGTCAGCGAGTCGATGGTCAGCACCCTGGACCCGGGCGAGTCGGTGGCCACCCTGGTCGGCCTCGTCGTCCCCCGGCTGTGCGACTGGGCCCTGGTCAGCGTGCTGGGGGACGACGGCGCCCCCGCCGACGAGGGCTGGGCGCACCGCGACCCCGCCCGGGCGGACGACCTCGATCTCTACCTGAGCAGGAGGGTGCGCGTCGCCGCCGACGACAACCCGATGGCGGCCGCGCTGCTCACCGGCGAGCCGATCCACCTGCCGACCATCGACCCGGCGATCGTGGAACCGGCCTTCGGCGGCAGCGAGGAGGTCCGCGCGGCCTGGGAGCGGCTGGACGCCGCGTCGATCACCGTGGTCCCGCTGCGGGCCCGTGCGGAGACCTTCGGCGTCATCGGCCTGGTCAACGGCTCGACCCGGCCGCCGCACAGCGAGATGGAGATCGCCACGGCGGTGGAGGTGGCCCGCCGCGCCTCGCTGGCCATCGACAACGCGCGGCTCTACGGCCGCCAGCTCGCCGTCGCCGAGACCCTGCAGCGCAGCCTGCTCACCCCGCCGCCGCAGCCCGACGACCTGGAGATCGCCGTCCGCTACCTGCCGGCGTCGAGCACGCTGCACGTCGGCGGCGACTGGTACGACGCCTTCCAGCAGCCCGACGGCGCGACGCTGCTGGTGATCGGCGACGTCGTCGGGCACAACGTCGACGCGGCGGCGGCGATGGGGCAGGTGCGCAGCCTCCTGCGCGGCATCGCCTACGACCGCCAGGAGGAGCCGGCGCGGGTGCTGACCCGCGTCGACGCGGCGCTCACCGGCCTGCGGATCGGCAGCCTGGCCACCGCGCTGATCGCCCGCATCGAGCAACCGCCGGAGCTGGCCTGCCGTGGGCGGCGGGTGCTGCGCTGGTCCTCGGCCGGGCACCTGCCACCGCTGCTGCTGCACGGCGACGGCCGGGTGGAGCTGCTCGAGGCCGCCCCGCAGACCCTGCTCGGTGCGGAGTCGACCCGGCCCCGCACCGACGCGGTGGCCGACGTCGGCCCCGGCGACACGCTGGTCTTCTACACCGACGGCCTGGTCGAGCAGGGTCGCACCGGCATCGACGAGGGCACCGAGCGGCTGGTCGCCGCCGTGCGCGAGCTCGCCGGGGCCCCGGCGGACCGGCTCTGCGACGCGCTCATCGAACGGATCGTCGGGCGCCGACCGGACGACGACGTCGCGATCGTCGCCGTCCGCTGCCGTGCGCAGGACTGCGTGGTCCGGGACGGCGGCTGACCTGCGCACCCGTCAGGGCCTGCTGACCTGCGCATGCGGCATGCTCGGCGGGCCGCATCCTGAGCCCGTGGAGGACCGCCCATGTCGACCCTGTCCGCGTTCGCCGCCGCACTGGCCGGAGGGGGCATCGAGGTCGTCGACCTCACCGCCCCGCTGTCGGCGGAGACCCCGGTCATCGCGCTCCCGCCCCAGTTCGCGCAGACCGCGCGCTTCGAGCTGGAGGAGCTCAGCCGGTACGACGACCGCGGGCCGGCCTGGTACTGGAACAACTTCCGGACCGGGGAGCACACCGGCACGCACTTCGACGCGCCCAACCACTGGGTCACCGGCGTCGACGGCGACGACGTCGCCTCCGTCCCGGCCGCCCGGCTGGTCGCCCCGGCCGTCGTCCTCGACTTCTCCGCCGAGGCGGCGGCCGACCCGGACTTCCTGCTCGAGATCGACCACGTGCGGGCGTGGGAGGCCGAGCACGGCCCGCTGCCCGAGGGCGGGTGGCTGCTCTACCGCACCGGGTGGGACGTCCGGAGCGCGTCGCAGGGGGAGTTCCTCAACGCCGACGACACCGGACCGCACACGCCCGGCATCTCGCCCGACTGCGCCCGCTGGCTGGCCGACGAGGCGCCGGTGATCGGGCTGGGGGTGGAGACGGTCGGCACCGACGCCGGCACCGCGCACTCCTTCGATCCGCCGTTCCCGTGCCACGCCGCGCTCATGGGCAGCGGCAAGTACGGGCTCACCCAGCTGCAGAACCTGGCGCTGCTGCCGCCGGCGGGGGCGGTGCTGGTGACCGCGCCGCTGCCGATCGTCTCCGGCTCGGGGTCCCCGGCCCGGGTGCTGGCCCTGGTCGAGCGGGGATGAAGCGGCTGGGGGTGGGTCGGGCGGGGACGGGTCGGAGCACCACCGTCGCGGAGGCGGTCGGGACGGCGCTGGTCGGCTGTGGCGTCGACACGGTCGTCGGCGTCGTCGGCTCGGGCAACTTCGCCGTCACCAACGCCATGATCGCCGCCGGCGCCCGGTTCGTGGCCGCGCGCCACGAGGGTGGCGCGGCCACGATCGCCGACGCGCACGCCCGGATGAGCGGCCGCCCGACCGCCCTCACGCTGCACCAGGGCTGCGGGCTCACCAACGCGCTCACCGGGATCACCGAGGCGGCGAAGAGCCGGACGCCGCTGGTGGTGCTGGCCGCCGAGGCCACCTCGCCGCGGTCGAACTTCGCCGTCGACCAGTCGGCGCTGGCCACTGGCGTCGGCGCCGTTCCGATGCGGGTCACCTCGGCGGCCGGGGCGCTGGGCCAGGTGGCCGCCGCCGTCGGCACCGCCGTCCACGGCCGGCGCACCGTGCTGCTGAACCTGCCACTGGACGTCCAGGCCGCGGAGCTGGCGCTGCCGGGGGGCCCGCTCGAGGTCCCGGCGCCGCCACCAGCGGTGCCCGACGCCGCGGAGGTCGACCGGCTCGTGGCCGCCCTCCGGTCCGCCCGGCGCCCGGTGTTCGTGGCCGGCCGCGGCGCGCGAGGGCCCGGCGCCCGTGCGGCTCTGGAGGCGCTGGCGGACCGGTGCGGCGCGCTGCTGGCCACCTCGGCGGTGGCCCGTGGCCTGTTCCGGGGCAGTCCCTGGTCGCTGGACGTCTCCGGCGGCTTCGCCTCCCCGCTGGCCGCCGAGCTCATCGGCGACGCCGACCTGGTGGTCGGCTGGGGGTGCGCGCTGAACATGTGGACCACGCGGCACGGCCGGCTGATCGCCGAGGGCGCGGTGGTCGCGCAGATCGACGACGATCCGTCCGCGATCGGCGCCCACCGCGACGTCGACGTGGGCGTGGTCGGCGACGTCCGGCGGACGGCGGAGGCCGCGGCGGTCGCGCTCGGCGACGACGTCGCCCCGGGTCACCGCAACCCCGACCTGCGGGCGGCGATCGCCGCGCGGGTGCGCTGGCGCGACGTGCCGTTCACCCCCACGGGCGGGCCGGACCGGATCGACCCGCGCACGCTGACCATCGCGCTGGACGACCTGCTGCCGGCCGAGCGGGTGGTCGCGGTCGACTCGGGCAACTTCATGGGCTGGCCGAGCGTGTTCCTCGACGTCCCCGACGAGTTCGGGTTCTGCTTCACGCAGGCCTTCCAGTCCGTCGGGCTCGGCCTGGCGACGGGGATCGGCGCTGCACTGGCCCGGCCTGACCGGCTGCCGGTGGCCGCGCTGGGCGACGGCGGTGCGCTGATGGGGGCCTCGGAGCTGGAGACCGTCGTCCGGCTGGGGCTGCCCATGGTGGTCGTGGTCTACGACGACGCGGCGTACGGGGCCGAGGTGCACCACTTCGGCCCGGACGGGCACCCGCTGGACACCGTCCGCTTCCCGGAGACCGACTTCGCCGCGCTGGCCCGGGGCCACGGGTTCACGGCGGTCACCGTGCGGACGCCCGGAGACCTCGCCGGCGTGGCCGAGTGGGTGGCCGGTCCACGGGACGCGCCGCTGCTCGTCGACGCCAAGGTGGCCGCGGACGAGCCGTCGTGGTGGCTCGCGGAGGCGTTCCGCGGCCACTGACGGCCGAGCGAGCATCGCAGGGAGCGCCGACGACCGAGGAGCGGAGCGAGGCCGGAAGGGGTCCACGGCGGAGCCACTGACGGCCGAGCGAGCATCGCAGGGAGCGCCGGCGACCGAGGAGCGGGTCACGACTGGGTGAGCGTCGCGTGCCGAGCAGGGGACGCGACGCGCATGACTGCTGAGGGTGCGGGCACGGTGGCGGTCGGTCACGATGAGCTCCGGCACGAGGCGGTCCCCGCCCGAGCACCGGACGAGGAGGCAGCCGTGATCGGACGACCGACGGCCAGGAGGAACCCGGGGCGGGCGCGGATCGGCGTCCCTCCGCGGACCGCGACGACCGGCCGCTCCGTGGTGGTCTTCGCCGACCCGGACGAGGACGGCGCGGCCACGCTGCGCCGGCTCGTCGGGCTGTCGGACGTCGCCGACTCCCGCGACGTGGAACCGGGGGACGCCGACGCGCGGGCGCTGCGGCAGGCCGAGGCAGTCGTCTTCCCGGGGCTGGGCCTGGCCGTGGCCGCCGTCGACCCGCAGCGGCTGGCCCGCGACGGGTCGGTGCTGGCCGTGACGCCCGAGCTGGTCCACCGAGTGCTGCCGGAGGTCCCCGAGGGCTACCTCGTCGGGTACCGCGACGCCGTCGCCGACCTCACCGGGCGGCTGCTCGACCTGCCGGGTGACACCGCCGAGCCGGCCACCCCGCCGTACGCCGACACCCCGCAGCACACCTGGGGCCTGCAGGCCACCGAGGTCCTGGCCTCGCCGCGCACCGGCCGCGGGATCCGGGTGGCCGTCCTCGACACCGGCTTCGACACCGCGCACCCCGACTTCGCCGGACGGGCGGTCACGGCCACCTCGTTCGTCGCCGGCGAGGCCCCGCAGGACGGGCACGGCCACGGCACGCACTGCGTGGGCACCGCCTGCGGCCCGCGCGCCCCCGAGGGATCCCGGGGCTACGGCGTCGCCCCGGACGCGGAGGTCTTCGTCGGCAAGGTGCTCAGCGACGAGGGCGCAGGCACCGACGCCGAGATCCTCGCCGGCATCGCGTGGGCGGTGCGCAACGGGTGCCAGGTGATCTCGATGTCGCTGGGCGCCGACGTCGCGGAGCCCAGCCCGGCCTACACGGCGGCAGGCCGCCGGGCGCTCGACCAGGGGACGTTGATCGTCGCGGCGGCGGGCAACAACGCCGACCGGGAGAACCGGGACGTCGGCTTCGTCGGCGTCCCGGCCAACAGCCCCGACATCCTGGCCATCGGCGCGCTGGACCCGTCCCTCGCGGTCGCCTGGTTCTCCGCTCGCAGCAGCGCCGTCCCCGGTGGGCAGGTCGACCTGGCCGGGCCCGGAGTGGACGTGTACTCGTCCTGGCCGCTGCCGGACCGCTACAACACGATCAACGGCACCAGCATGGCGACGCCGCACGTCGCCGGCCTGGCCGCGCTCTGGGCCGAGGAGACCGGGCTGCGCGGGCGGGAGCTCTGGCAGACGCTGACCCGGGCCGCGCGGCGGCTGACCGCCCCGTCGGTCGACGTCGGCTCGGGGCTGCCGCTGGCGCCGCGCTGAGAGCTCAGCCGGGCGGGGCGGCCCGGGGCTACCGTTCCCCCGTGACCGCTGTGATCGTCACCGTCGACGACGCGCACCGCGCCGAGCTGGACTCGGTCGCCGAGGCGCTGCGCCGGCACGGTCTGCAGGTCGAGCAGGTGCTGTCCGACGTGGGCCTGATCGCCGGGCAGCTGCCCGCCGGCCGGGCGCTCGGCGAGCTGCGGGTCGAGGGCGTGGTGGCGGTGGAGGAGGCCCGCACCGTGCGGCTGCCCCCGCCCGACGCCCCCGTGCAGTGACGGGGGGGGGTGACACCCTTCCGGTCCTGCTTGTCGCCGCGGGCGGGCGCGGTCACAGTGGGGACGTGCACCGCCTGAGCTCCGGGTCCGAGCCGCCGAGCGGCGCCTTCCGGGTGGTGCACGAGGACGCCGGCCCGGTCCTGCACCTGTCCGGTGACGTCGACGAGCCCCTGGTGCAGCAGATGCGCGCCGACGGCCTCGACGAGGGCGAGCTGGTGGCGGTGCAGGTCGCCTCCGTCGGCTACATCGACTCCACCGGGTTGTCGCTGCTGGTGCGGTGGGCGCAGTCGGCGGCGCGCGACGGCCGGCCGGCGGTGCTCCGGTCGGCGTCCCCGCGGTTCCGCAAGGTGCTCGACCTGGCCGGCATCTCGGTGCTCTTCACCCTCGAGGACGACGGCCGCGCCTGACCGGCCCGCAGCGGCCCGGCCTACAGTCCGCCGGGAGCGGCCCGCCGGGGGCTGCAGGAGGTGGGCGACCGTGGACCGACCGCCGGCGATCGCGCTGCTGGGACTGGGGGAGGCCGGGGCGGAGATCGCCCGCGACCTGGTCGCCCTCGGTGCCGACGTCCGGGGCTACGACCCGCGGGTGGCCCCGCCGCCCGGGGTGCTGCCGCGCACCGACGAGGCCGCCGCCGTCGCCGACGCCGACCTGGTGCTCAGCGTGAACAGCGCCGCGGACGCGCCGGTCGCGCTGCGCAACGCGCTGCCCCGGCTGCGGCCCGGGACGGTCTGGGCCGACCTCAACACCGCCGCCCCCGGCGTGAAGCGGGACCTCGCCGGCCGGGACGCCGCGGTGGCCGACGTGGCGCTGCTGGCGACCGTCCCCGGGCGCGGGCTGCGCACCCCGATGCTGGTGTCCGGCGACGGCGCCCGCAGGTACGCGCGGGTGCTGGCGGGCTTCGGCGTGACCGTCGACGTGCTCGACGGCCCACCCGGTGCGGCGATCTCCCGGAAGCTGCTGCGCAGCGTCTTCTGGAAGGGCGTGGCCGCCGCCGTGGTCGAGGCGGTGGAGGGAGCGGAGGCGGCCGGCGTCGCCGACTGGCTGCGGCGCGACATCGGTGCGGAGCTGGACCGCTTCGCCGCCACCGACCTCGAGGTGTTCCTCACCGGGTCCCGCCAGCACGCCCGCCGCCGGACCGCGGAGATGGCGGCCGCCGCCGAGCAGCTGCGCGACCTGGGGGTGTCGCCGCGGGTGGCCGAGGCCGCCCGGGACCAGCTCGCCGCCCTCGTCGCCGAGGTGACCCCGCCCACCGGCTGAGGGAGCCGCGGCGTCCCGCGGACGCACAGCAGGCCCCCGGGCGGTCGCCGTGCTGCGACACGCGCTGCGGTGCGCCTGTCCGTCGTCATGTCGTCATGACGTATGGTCGACGGCGACCCGGCCCACGATCCCAGGGAGACAGCCGGTGCGCATCGGTGTCCTGACCGGCGGGGGCGACTGCCCCGGCCTCAATGCCGTCATCCGCTCGGTCGTCCGCACCGCGACGACCCAGTACGGCAGCTCGGTGATCGGGTTCCGCGACGGCTGGCGTGGCCTCCTCGAGGACCGGACCACGCCGCTCGACGTCCCCGCCGTCGACGGCCTGCTCACCCGGGGCGGGACGACGCTGGGTTCGGCCCGGGTGGCGCCGGAGAAGCTGCACGCGGGCCTCGACGAGATGAAGGCCGTGCTGACCGCGCACGGTGTCGACGTGCTCATCCCGATCGGCGGCGAGGGGACGCTCACCGCGGCCCACCTGCTGTCGGAGGCCGGCGTCCCGGTGGTCGGCATCCCCAAGACCATCGACAACGACATCGACTGCACCGACCTGACCTTCGGCTTCGACACCGCGGTCAGCATCGCCACGGAGATGATCGACCGGCTGCACACCACCGCCGAGTCCCACCAGCGGGTGCTGCTGGTGGAGGTCATGGGCCGGCACGCCGGGTGGATCGCGCTGCACGCCGGCCTCGCCGCCGGTGCCCACCTGACCCTGGTGCCCGAGGAGCCCTTCGACGTCGCCGAGGTGGCGAAGATCGTCGAGGAGCGCTTCGCCCGCGGTGACTCCCACGTCATCGGCGTCGTCGCCGAGGGCGCGTCCCCGCTCCCCGGCACGATGCTGGTCCGGGACGGAGGCGTCGACGAGTACGGCCACAAGCGCTTCACCGGCGTGGCCCAGCAGCTCGGGGAGGAGCTCGAGCGGCGCACCGGCAAGGAGGTGCGCACCACCGTGCTCGGCCACGTGCAGCGCGGCGGCACCCCGACCTCCTTCGACCGGGTGCTGGCCACCCGCTTCGGCCTGCACGCCACCGTGGCCGCGCACGACGGCAAGGTCGGTCAGATGGTCGCGCTGCGCGGCACCGAGATCGAGCTGGTGCCGCTGGCCGACGCGGTCGCCCGGCTGAAGACCGTGACGCCGTCCCGGCTCGCGGAGACGCTCGCCTTCACCGGGTGAAGGACCCCCTCCTGCCCGCCCCTCGCGAGCTCGGGGCGGTGCCCTGGAGGGGGCCGTTCCAGCACGTCACCCGTAGCAGTAGGAGTCCGACGAGGCGTCCCCGCCCTGCAACCGCACCTGGTGCGGCCGCAGCCCGCGCCAGTCCTCGCCGTGCGGGAAGAACCGCTGGTCGAGGGCGAGGCCGCCGACCTGCGGGTCGGTGTCGACCTTGGCCATCCAGGACCCTGTGCCGTCGGGGAAGAACTGGTCGTCCCACGCGCCGTAGAGCGAGTTGGTGACGTACACCCGCCGGTCGTCGCGGCTGACCTCGACCATCTGCGGGCCGCCGGCCAGCGCCTCGCCCGGGGCGGCCGGGTGCGGGGTCTTCCGCACGACGCCGCCCAGGCGCACCGAGCCGACCTCGCGCGGGTGCGCCGGGTCGGTCACGTCGTACTGCTTGAGCTCGCCGGTGCCCCAGCAGGACACGTAGAGCATCCGGTCGTCGACGGAGAGGTCGATGTCGGTGACCAGCGGCGGCACCGCGGAGAACGGCTCGAGCGCCGGCGGCAGGTCGTCGGGGTTGGCCGGCTCGGCGGAGATCGTGATCACCTTCTCCGCCTTCCACTCGTCACCGGCCCGGAACCAGCGCCACACCGACGCCGACAGGTCGGTGGTGGAGACGACGACGCCGACGAAGCCCCAGGTGGCGTCCGGGTCGTGGGAGGGGCGCAGCTCCAGCACCATCTGGTGCTCGGGCCCGAGGTCGACCTCCTGCAGGTGCCGCCCCTCGGTGAGGTCCCAGAAGTGCAGCCGGTGGCCGTACCGGTTGTCCAGCAGCAGCTCGGGCACCAGGCCGTCCTCGACCATCGACGGGGTGCCCCACTCGCTGGAGACGAGCGTGTTCCGGTTGAGGTGCCACCAGGCGTCGTAGGCCAGGTACTGCGGGCCCCGGTCGCTCTCCCACGCCCGGAGGACGTCGAAGGTGCTGTGGTCCAGCAGCGCGATCCCGCCGGGGCCGTCGTTCCCGTCGGCGCCGCCCAGGCAGGTGAGGAAGACGCCGTCCGGACCGCAGTGCAGCGTGTGCGGCCGCGAGTAGCCCGCCTTCTCCGCCAGCTCCCGCGCCTCGACGGTCTTGTGCAGCACCGGGTTCCGGGGATCCGGGTGCGTGTCGTAGACGTGCACGTTCGAGCTGCGCAGCCCGGGCAGGAGCAGGTAGCGGCGCTGCAGGCCGTCGTGCCCCATGTCGTGGCCCTCGTGCATCAGCGCGCTCGAGCAGGCGTTCCAGCCGAAGTGGTGCAGCTCGTCGCCGACCGTGGGCAGCTCGGCCCAGCCGACCAGCTGCCCGTAGGTGGGCGAGTCCGCGTCGGTGTCGACGACGGTGAGGGCGTCGGGTCCCTCGCCCGCGCGGTCGAACGCGACCACGTAGGCCAGTTGCTCGGTCGGGGCGGCGATCGCCTCGGCGGCGCTGCGGTAGAACGTGGGGTCCATCCGCGTCGGGCTGCTCATCACCGGTCTCCAGGACTAGGGGAGCCCGACCCTCCCGCGCCCGGCAGCGCGGGGGGAAGACGCTGCTGCGTCAGCCGGCGGTGCCCCCGGTGCCGGGGCACGACCGGTCCTCCCGCACTGCCGGGCCCGGCCGCGCTCGGTAGCGTCGGCGGTCCCGACCCGGCGACGACGACGGGAGCCGCCCGTGCCCGAGACCACCATCCCCGGCGGCGTCAGCGCGCCGGAGTTGCGCGCGCACCTCGCCGTCCCGCCGGTGGGGGAGGGGCCGTGGCCCGGGGTGGTGGTCGTGCACGAGGCGTTCGGGCTGACCGACGACATCCGCGAGCAGTCCGACCGGCTGGCCGCCGCCGGCTACCTCGCGCTCGCTCCCGACCTGTTCAGCGCCGGAGGCGCCGTGCGCTGCCTCAAGCGCACCTTCGGCGACCTGCTCCGCCAGGACGGCCCGGCGTTCGGCGACCTGGAGGCCGCCCGCGGCTGGCTTGCCGGGCGCGCCGACTGCACCGGCCGGACCGGCGTCCTCGGGTTCTGCATGGGCGGCGGGTTCGCGCTGCTGGCGGCGACCCGCGGCTTCGACGTCGCCGCACCGAACTACGGGATGCTGCCGAGGGACGCCGAGCAGGTGCTGGCCGGCGCCTGCCCGGTGGTGGCCGGCTACGGCAGGAAGGACCGCGCCCTCCGCGGGGCGGCAGCGCGGTTGGAGCGGGTGCTCACCGAGCACGGCGTGCCGCACGACGTCCGCGAGTACCCCGATGCCGGGCACTCGTTCATGAACCGGCACAACAGCGGGCCCTTCGCCGTCCTGGAACGGGTGGCCGGCCTGAGCTACCACCACCCGTCGGCCGAGGACGCCTGGGCGCGGATCCTGCGCTTCCTCGACACCCACCTGCGCTGAAGGAGGACCCGGGGAGGACCCCGTCCTCCCCGGGTCCACGAGCTCGGGGCGGGACCCGGACGGGGCCGGCGGCGAGCCTCGGGGCCGCCCGCTACCGGTCGGCGGCCTGGCGCCGCCGGCGGTGGGCGGCCATCCGCACCGGGGCGTCCGCGGTGCCGTAGCCGTCGTAGCCACCCATGCGCTGCACGACCTCGAAGAACACCCGGCCACCGAGCACCTCGGTGGCCAGGTGCAGGCAGCCGCCCGCGCCGTCCTCCTCGTACATCAGCCCGTGCCCGCGGACCGCGGCGAGCAGGTCGGGGGGCAGGTCGAAGCGGGCCTCGAGGTCGTCGGCGTAGTTGGCCGGCAGCGGCAGCAGCGGTGCCCCGGCCGCGCGCAGCGCACCGGCGGTGGCGACCAGGTCGTCGGTGGCCAGGGCGACGTACTGGGGCTCCGGGACGCCGGGTGCCCAGCCGCCGCGGCGCAGCGTCGCGGCCGACAGCGCCAGCCGCACGGAGCGGGCCGGGTCGGTGACCGCGCGGGTGCGCACGAGGCCGAAGGGAGCGGCCAGCTCGGTGACCTCCTGCGGCTCCAGCCCCAGCACCGCGCGGTAGAACAGCCCCGCCTCGTCGAAGGAGTCGAACGGCTGGGTCAGCCCCACGTGGTCGACGCCGGTGATCCCCGCACCGGGCCCGGGCTCCTCCCCGGTGGGCAGGAAGTCGGCCGGCCAGCCGTCGGGGACGGTGCGGGTGAAGAAGACCTGGGTGCCGTCGGGCGCGGCCACGGCCGACAGCTCGGCCTCGGCGGCGCCGCGCGTGCGGGGGAGGACCGGGGCGCTCATGGCCTCGGCCCGCTCGGCCGAGCGGGCGGGGTCGGCGCTCTCCAGGCCGAGGGCGGCGACCGAGGCGACACCGGCGCCGGCCGGGCGGACCACCGACGCGTTGAGCAGCACCCGCGCCCGGCCCTGCTCCCACAGCTGCACCGGCTTGGAGCGGTGCTGGCCGGTGTGGGCGAAGCCGAGTGCGGCGAGCACCTCGGCCACCCGCGGCCCGGAGACGCCGTCGACGCCGAGCTCGGTGAACGACCAGCCCGACAGCGCCGGCGCTGCCGGGGGCAGGGGCAGGCCGGACGCCGGGTCGCGCTGCGCCAGCGCCTCCTCCAGCCACTGCAGCGAGCGCATCGCGTCCACCGCCGTCCGGCCCGGGTCGGCCTGCCGGTAGACGTCGTTGAAGACCTCCAGCGACAGCGGCCCGGCGTAGCCGGTCGCGAGCACGGCGGCGACGAAGCCGGGCAGGTCGAACGAGCCCTGGCCGGGGAAGAGGCGGTGGTGGCGGCTCCACTGCAGCACGTCCATGGCCAGCCGCGGCGCGTCGGCCAGCTGCAGGAAGAACAGCTTCTCGCCGGGGACGTCGGCGAAGCCGGCCGGGTCCCCGCCGCGGGAGAGCACGTGGAAGCTGTCCAGGCACAGCCCGAGAGCAGGGGAGTCCGCTCGGCGGACGGCGTCCCACGACCGCTCCCACGTCGAGACGTGCCGACCCCAGGCCAGCGCCTCGTAGGCGATCCGCAGCCCGCGCTCGCCGGCGCGCGCGGCGGCGGTGGCCAGCTGCCCGGCCAGCCGGTCGGCGTCGTCGACGGCGTCCGGTGCGACCGAGGAGCAGACCAGCACGGTGTCGACGCCGAGCGCGGCCATCACGTCGAACTTGCGCTCGGCCCGGCGCAGGTTGCGGGCGAATCGGTCGGGATCGGTGGAGTCCAGGTCGCGGAAGGGCTGGTAGAGGTCGATCGACAGACCGAGGTCGGCGCAGCGGGCGGCCAGCTCAGCGGGTGACCAGGGGGAGGCGACCAGGTCGGGCTCGAAGACCTCGATGCCGTCGAACCCGGCTGCGGCCGCCGCGGCGATCTTGTCTTCGAGGGTGCCGGACAGGCAGACGGTCGCGATCGCCCGGTGAGGGGCAGGGGCGGCCTCGTCCCGGGTCCCGCCCCGAGCCTGCGAGGGGCGGGGAGGACGAGGTCCTTCCTCAGTTGACACGGACGTCGGTGACCAACGTGGCGAAGTGGGCGAGCATCCGCTCGGCGTCGGGCTCGACGCCGGTGAACAGCCGGAAGGCGTCGACGGCCTGGAACACGGCCATGCCCCCGCCGTCTAGCACCCGGCAGCCCAGCTCCCGCGCGGTGCGGACCAGCGCGGTCTCCAGCGGCCGGTAGACGATGTCGGCCACCCACAGCTGCGGCCGGAGCAGGCCGGCGTCCAGCGGTAGCCCGGGGTGGGCGGCCATGCCGGTGGGGGTGGCGTGCACCAGCCCGTCGGCGCGGGCGAGTGCTGCGGGCAGCGCGCCCAGGTCGCCGCCCTCCGCGCGGTCGGCGCCGAAGCGCTCGACCAGCGCGGCGGCCAGCTCGCCGGCCCGCGCGCCGTCCACGTCGAGGACGGTCAGCCGGCGGGTGCCGAGGGTGAGCAGCGCGTGTGCGACCGCGGCGCCGGCGCCGCCGGCGCCGAGCAGCACGGCCCGCCCGAGGTCGGCCTCGGGCAGGCCGCGGTCGAAGGCCCGGGCGAAGCCCGACCAGTCGGTGTTGTGCCCGACCGCCCGCCCGTCCCGGAGGACGACGGTGTTCACGGCACCCAGCGCGGCGGCGTCCGGGGAGAGCTCGTCGAGGTGCGGCAGGACCAGCTGCTTGCAGGGGTGGGTGACGTTGAGCCCGTCGTACCCCGCGAGCTGTGCGGCGGCCAGGATCTCGCCGATCGCCGACGCCGGCCTCTGCAGCCGGTCGAGGTCCAGACGCCGGTACAGGTAGCGCAGGCCCAGCTCGTCGGCCTCGCGCTCGTGCAGCGGCGGGCTCAGCGACGGGCCGATGCCGCTGCCGACCAGGCCGACCAGGAACCCCTGCGCGTCGTGCGTCATCGCTGTCTCCCCCTGTATGTACCAACTGGTGAGTTGCTGTGCAGCAGACCACATCCGGCCACCCGGCGCCAGCCTCCGCCGGTGGCTGCGGACCGCCTCCGAGCCGGGGCTTGTGCTCCACGCCACGCTAATGTACCAATTAGTTCATTGCGGACGTGGTGCTGGTCACCACGCTCGCTCGCACCGAGCACCGCCGTCCCGCGCCCGCCGGCGCAACCCCCCTTCCCTCCCAGGAGGACCGATGCGCGACGCAGTGGCCGAGCCGGGCTCGCACGAGCCCCGCGAGTTCCAGAAGACGCCCAAGAAGGCCGCGGCCAGCGGCTGGATGGGCAGCGCGCTGGAGTACTACGACTTCTTCATCTACGCCCAGGCCGCCGCCCTGGTGTTCCCGACCATCTTCTTCCCGGAGTCCAACCCGCAGATCGGCATCATCGTCTCGCTGGCCACCTTCGGGGTGGGCTACGTCGCCCGGCCGCTCGGCGCGTTCGTCCTCGGCCACTGGGGTGACACCCACGGGCGCAAGAACGTGCTGGTGCTGTGCATGCTGCTGATGGGCGTGTCCACGTTCCTCGTGGCGCTGCTGCCCACCTACCAGCAGGTGGGCCTCCTGGCCCCGGCGCTGCTGGTGGTGCTGCGACTGGTGCAGGGCTTCGCCGTGGGCGGGGAGATCTCCGGGGCCAGCGCGATGATCGTCGAGCACGCGCCGTTCGGCCGGCGCGGCTACTACGCCAGCTACACCCTCCAGGGGGTGCAGGCCGGGCAGATCCTCGCCGCCGCCGTCTTCCTGCCGCTGGCGGCCCTGCTTCCCGAGGAGCAGTTCCAGTCCTGGGGCTGGCGCCTCCCGTTCCTGCTCTCGGCCCTCGTGGTCGTCGCCGGCTACGTCATCCGGCGCCGGGTCGACGAGACCCCGGCCTTCCGGGAGGAGGCCGCGCACGGCGAGGTGCCCAAGGCGCCGATCGTCCAGGCGGTGCGGGAGAGCGGCCGGGACATGCTGCGGGTGATCTGCATGGCGCTGATGAACGCCGTCCCGGTGGCGACCACCGTGTTCGGCGCCACCTACGCCACCAACGAGGAGGCCTACGGCATCGGCTTCAGCGCCAGCACCTACCTGTGGATCTCCGTGGTGGGCAACGCGGTCGCCGTCCTGCTGATCCCCTTCGTCGGCGACCTGTCCGACCGCATCGGCCGGCGGCCCTGCATCATCGTCGGCGCGCTGGGGTCGACGGCGCTGTCCTTCGCCTACCTCTACGCGATCAGCCAGGGCTCCGTGGTCTGGGCCTTCGTCTTCGCGATCCTCATGTGGGGCGTGGTCTACCAGGGCTACAACGCGGTCTTCCCGGCCTTCTACCAGGAGCTCTTCCCGACCCGGACCCGGGTGACCGCCTTCGCGGTCTCGCAGAACCTGGGCACGATGATCACGGCGTTCCTCCCCGCTCTCTACGCGATCGTGGCGCCAGGCGGGTCGAACGTGCCGGTCATCGTCGGCAGCATCACCTTCGGCATCGGGATCATCGCGGCGACGGCCGCCTGGTCGGCCCGGGAGACCCACCGGGTGCACATGAACGACCTGGGCCGCGACGACGCCCCCGTGGTGCCGCGGGAGGAGTACGAGCGCATCCGCGCCTCGGTCTGAGAGAGGACCCTCCTGCCCCCGCAGGAGGGCCGTCCCCGGTGGCCGGGCCGACCTCCGTCGGCCCGGCCACCGGCCCCTGACGACGAGGAGGCGACGTGACCGGGGCGCCCGCGGCAGGCCGCGTGCGGATCGCCGTGGCCGGGGCCGGTCTCATCGGCCGGCGCCACGTCGAGGAGGTCGTCGCCCATACCTCGACGCGCCTGGTCGCGGTCGTCGATCCCGACCCCGCCACCGACGCGGTGGCCGCCGCGCACGGGGTCCCGCGGTTCCGGTCGCTGGCCGAGCTCCTCGAGCGGGACCGGCCCGACGGCGTCGTGCTGGCCACGCCCAACCGGCTGCACGTCGACGGCGGCCTGGAGTGCGTCGCCGCCGGTGTGCCGGTGCTCGTGGAGAAGCCCATCGGCGACACCGTCGAGGCCGCGACCCGCCTGGTCGGGGCGGCCGAGGCGGCCGGCGTCCCGCTGCTCGTCGGGCACCACCGCCGGCACAGCCCGATCATGGCCAGGGCACGCCACATCGTGGCCGGTGGGGCACTCGGCCGGGTCGTCGCCGTCGTCGGCACCGCCCTGTTCGCCAAGCCCGACGACTACTTCGACGTCGGCGGCGGCTGGCGGAGACGGCCCGGCGGCGGGCCGATCCTGCTCAACCTGGTGCACGAGGTCGACGGCCTGCGGTGGCTGGTCGGCGACATCGTCCGGGTGCACGCCGCGACGTCGCACGCGGCCCGCGGCTTCCCGGTCGAGGACACCGTTGCCATGGTCGCCACCTTCGCCGACGGGGCGCTGGGCACCTTCCTGCTCTCCGACGCGGCCGCCTCGCCGCGGTCGTGGGAGCAGACCTCGGGCGAGAACGCGAGCTACCCGACCCACCCGGACGAGGACTGCTACCACATCGCCGGCACGGCCGGGTCGCTGTCGGTCCCGACCATGCGGCTGCGGCGATCTCCCGGCCCGCCCTCGTGGTGGGAGCCGTTCGAGACGACCACCGTCGAGGTGCAGCGCAGCGACCCGCTGGCCCGCCAGGTCGAGCACTTCGCCGCTGTCGTCCGCGGGGAGGCCGAGCCGATCTGCAGCGGCCGCGACGGGCTGGCGACCCTGCGGGTCCTCGAGGCCGTCGTCGAGTCCGCACGCACGGGGCAGCCGGTCGACGTGCCGGGGATCGTCCCGAGCCGTCCTAGGCTCGGGGTGAGTCCACCGACGTGAAGAGGTCCGCAGCCGTGTCGTCCGCCGCCCAGCCGCTGCCCGACGAGCCCGTCCCCTCGACCGCAGCCGTCCCCGATCCGCCGCGGCAGCGCGACGCCGAGCGCACCCGCGCCGAGATCCTCGACGTGGCCACCCAGGAGTTCGCCGACCGGGGCTACGCCGGGGCGAGGGTCGACGAGATCGCCGCGAAGACGAGCACCACCAAGCGGATGATCTACTACTACTTCGGCGGCAAGGAACAGCTCTACGTCGCCGTCCTGGAGCGGTCCTACAGCCGGATCCGCAGGCTCGAGCAGCAGCTCGACGTCGAGCACCTCGACCCGGTGCAGGCGGTGCGGGAGCTCGCCGGCCTCACCTTCGACCACCACGAGGCCCATCCGGAGTTCATCCGGCTGGTCAGCATCGAGAACATCCACCGGGCCGAGCACATCGCCCGCTCCGAGGCGCTGTCCGGACTGGCCAATCCGGTCCTGGACGTGCTCGACCGGATCCTGGAACGCGGCTGCGACGCCGGGTTGTTCCGGGACGACGTCGACGCCCTGGACGTGCACCAGGTCATCAGCGCCTACTGCGTCTTCCGGACGGCGAACCGGCACACGTGGCGGGCCCTGTTCGGCCGGGACATGCTCGACCCCGAGCGGCGCGAGCACCAGCGCCGGATGCTCGGCGACCTCGTCGTCGCGCATCTCACCGCCCGCTGAGGCCGGCGCTCCCGGGCGCGGCTCGTCAGGCGCCGGCGACCTCGATGGACGCGATCCTGTTGCCCTCGGGGTCGGTCACGACGGCCTTGCGCGCGTCGTCGCCCTCCGCCCGGATGGGGCCGCAGCGGATGCCGCGCGTGCCCAGGTCGGTCACCGCGTCGTGCAGGTCCGGCACCTTGATGGCGACCAGACCGCGGCCGGCGCGCGAGGCGTCCTCGACGACGTAGAGCCGGCTGGTCCCGGTGACCGGCCACCTCACCTCGCGGTCATGAGGGACGACGTCGGCGTCCCGGCCGTACCACTCGGCCGCGCGAGGGAGGTCGGCGACCGCGATCCCCGCGAAGGGCGACTCCATCGCCACGGGGGCAGGTGCCACCCCTCAGGCCCGCCCGGCAGGCGTCCAGCCCTGCCGGTGGAGCCGCTCGAAGCCGTCGAGCAGCAGGTCGAGTGCGAACTCGAACTCGAACTGGTCGTCGCAGCCCCCACCGACCGCCGACCCCTCGTCGTGGGACCCGGCCGTGGCCATCTCCACGATGTGGGGGTACCGCGCGGCGAACCGGCCGAGCGCGGCCGCGCGTGCGTCGGGGTCCGCGGGCTGCGCCGGCGTGGGGAAGACCTCCTGGGTGAAGCCCCACATCCGGGTGCCGAGGGCGTGCATCACGTGGTGGGTGAGGTCGACCGAGAAGCCGCCCGCCCGGAACAGGCCGACGAGCGACTCCATGTGGTCGAGCACCACCGGTGAGGCCGAGGTGCGCGACTCGATCACCTGGGACGCCCACGGGTGCCGCAGGAGCGAGGCCCGGGCGGAGAGCACCCGCTCCCGGACGGCGGCCTTCCAGTCCGCGCCGGGTGTCGGGAGGTCGATGTCGCCGACGACGACGTCGACCATGCCGTCGAGCAGCTCCTCCTTGTTCGCCACGTGCTTGTACAGCGCCATGGGCACCACGCCGATCCGCTGCGCCAGTGACCGCATGCTCAGCGCGTCGATGCCGTCCTCGTCGGCGAGCGCCACGGCGGCGCGCAGCACCCGGTCCCGGTTCAGCCGGGGTCGAGGCGCGGGGCTTGACACGTGTACACCGTACACCTACGGTCGCGGCACCGAGGTGTACGCCGTACGCCTGTTGGCACGAGAGGCGACAGCCGTGTCCTCCCCCACCAGACGACAGTGGCTGGTCCCGGCCGGCCTCCTCCTGCTCAGCGCCGTCCCGGTGCTCGCCGGCGCCGCACGGGTCGGCGAGCTCGCCGGGGGCGCGGAGGTGACCGCCGACAACGCCCGGTTCCTCGCCTCACCCGTCCCCGTCCTGGTGCACATCGTCGGCGCCACCCTCTACTGCCTGCTCGGGGCGGTGCAGTTCGCCCCGGCTCTGCGTCGTCGCCGTCCCGGCTGGCACCGCGTCGCCGGACGGGTGCTCGTCCCCTGCGGGCTCGCCGCGGCGCTGTCGGGCGTCTGGATGACCCTGTTCCTCCCGCGCCCACCCGTCGACGACGTGCTCCTGACGCCGATCCGGCTGGCCTTCGGCGTCGCGATGGTCGCCTGCCTCGTGCTCGGTGTCGCCGCGGTCCGGCGCCGGGACATCCCCGCCCACCGGGCCTGGATGGCCCGCGCCTACGCGATCGGCCTCGGTGCGGGGACGCAGGTGCTGACCCACCTCCCGTGGGCGCTGCTGGTGGGCCAGCCGAGCGGGACCGCCCGGGTGCTGCTGATGCTCGCCGGCTGGGTGGTCAACCTCGCCGTGGCCGAGTGGGCGCTCCGCCGGCGGCCGGTGAGGTCGTTCCGGGAGATACCGGCGCCGCGCCGGGCCGCCGGGCTCGTGCCGGCCGATCGGGTGGGCTGAGGCCCCGGCTCAGTGCAGCCGGGACTGCCAGTCGGCCGGCACGCGTTCGCGCGGGCCGGGCGCCGGCTGGTCGAGCGGGTGGTGCGCCGGCGGAGCGAGCTCGGGTCCGGCGACGACCCGCTCACGGGCGAAGTCCCAGAACCAGCCCTCGCCCGGCTCGAAACTCCGGATCACCGGGTGCCCGGTCTCGGTGGCGTGCCCGCGGGCGTGCTGCGCGGGCGAGGAGTCGCAGCAGCCGACGTGCCCGCAGGCGGCGCAGCGGCGCAGGTGGAACCACCAGCCGCCGGTGGCCTCGCACTCCACGCAGCCCGTGCCGCTCGGCGGCACGGACGGGTCGATCGCAGCGGCAGCGTCCACGGCGGTCACGGTAGGGACGGCGCCCGCTCCCCGGAAGCCGTTGCGCGACCGGCGAGGCACACTCGGTCGGGGGACGGAGGTCAGGATGGGAACGACGCACCTCTCCGGCGAGGACTTCGCGGCGGCGACGCAGGCCGCCGGCATCGTGCTGGTCGACTTCCGCGACGCCGGGTCGGGCTCCAGCCGCGCGTTCGCGGAGGTCTTCGACGCCGCCGCCCACCGCCACCCCGACCTGCGCTTCCGAGCCGTCGAACTGCCCGCCGAACCGGCGCTGGCGGCGGCGGTCGGCGTCAAGCGGGCGCCGAGCCTCATGGTCTTCCGCGACGGCGTGCCGGTGTTCGCCGAGCCGGGCTGGCTGCCCGAGGACTCCGTCGAGCTGCTCATCGCCACGATCCGCGAGCTCGACATGGTGGCCGTCCGCGAGACCTTCCCCGAGCCGGTCCACCGCACCTGAGCCGCCGCGAGGCTGTCGTCCCGGCGGCGCTCCGGACTAGCGTGGCGCGCACCGGCAGCGACGCCGTCCTGCCACGCCCCCGGCCTGGGCAGGCCCGGACAGGAGGCCGCCATGAGCCGACCCGTGCTGCTCACCGTCGACGACGACCCGCAGGTCGCGCGCGCCGTCGCCCGCGACCTGCGCCGGCGCTACGGCGAGACCCACCGCGTGCTGCGCGCCGGTTCCGGCGCCGAGGCCCTGGAGGCGTTGCGCGAGCTGAAGCTGCGCGGCGACCCGGTGGCGGTGCTGCTGGCCGACCACCGGATGCCGGAGATGAACGGCATCGAGTTCCTCGAGCGGGCGATGGACCTGGTTCCGCGGGCCCGCCGCGCACTGCTCACCGCCTACGCCGACACCGACGCCGCCATCGCGGCCATCAACGACGTCGACGTCGACGCCTACCTGCTCAAGCCCTGGGACCCGCCCGAGGAGAAGCTCTACCCCACGGTCGACGCCATGCTGACCGCCTGGCACGAGACCCCGGACCCCGAGGTGCACGGCGTCAAGCTGGTCGGGCACCGCTGGTCGGCACCGTCCTTCCGCGCCCGCGACCTGCTGGCCCGCAACGCCGTCCCGTACCGCTGGTTCAACGCCGACGAGCCGGACGGACAGCGAATCCTCGCCGCCGCCGGGGCCGGGCCGGACGACGTCCCCGTCGTCGTCACCGCCGACGCGCAGGTCCTCAAGCACCCCGGCGAGGCGGAGCTGGCCGCCGTCGCCGGGCTCGCCGTCGACCCGCGGGAGGAGTTCTACGACCTGGTGGTCGTGGGCGGCGGGCCGGCCGGATTGGGCGCCGCCGTGTACGGCGCGTCCGAGGGCCTGCGCACCGTGCTCGTCGAGCGGGAGGCCACCGGTGGGCAGGCCGGGCAGAGCAGCCGGATCGAGAACTACCTCGGTTTCCCCGACGGCGTCTCCGGCGGGCAGCTGGCCGACCGGGCCCGCCGGCAGGCGGTCAAGTTCGGCGCCGAGCTGCTGCTGGCCCGTGACGTGGTGGCGCTCGAGGCGCACGGGCCCAAGCGGGTGCTCCACCTCGACGACGGTCGCCGCATCGCCGCGCACGCGGTCGTCCTGGCCACCGGCGTCTCCTACCGCAGCCTCGGCGTGGACGGCGTCGACGACCTGACCGGCCGCGGCGTGTACTACGGCTCGGCGATGACCGAGGCCGCCGAGTGCGCCGACAGCGACGTCTACATCGTGGGCGGGGCCAACTCGGCGGGCCAGGCGGCGGTGTTCTTCGCCCGGTACGCCCGCTCGGTGTGCCTGCTGGTGCGCGGGCCCTCGCTGGAGGCGTCGATGTCGGCGTACCTCATCGAGCAGATCGCCGGCATCGGGTCGATCTCCGTGCGCACCTGCACGAGCGTGGTGCAGGCCCGGGGCGACGGGCACCTGGAGGCGCTCACCGTGGAGCACGCCCGGACCGGTGAGCGGGAGACGCTGCCGGCCAGCCACCTGTTCGTCTTCATCGGCGGCGCACCGCGCACCGGCTGGCTCGACGGCGCCGTCGTCCGCGACCAGCGCGGCTTCATCCCCACCGGGCCGGCGCTGCTGCGCGAGGGGCGCCGTCCCGCCGGCTGGGACCTCGACCGCGATCCGTACCTGCTGGAGACCAGCCTGCCCGGCGTGTTCGTCGCCGGGGACGTGCGGGCCGACTCGGTCAAGCGCGTCGCCTCGGCGGTCGGCGAGGGCGCGATGGCGGTCACCCTGGTGCACCGCTACCTGGGGGACGGATGACCGAGCCCGCGAGGTCGTCCGAGGGCCGAGCGCCCCTGTGCACCGCTCCGACGAGCGCCGGCGAGGAGGACCGGTGACCACGGCGGCAGCTCGGCTGGAGCCGGGCGAGCTGCGGGAGCTGTTCCTCTTCGCCGACCTGGACGACGAGCAGCTGGCCTGGGTCGCCGAGCACGGTGCCGTCGTCGCCTATCCGGCCGGCGCCGAGGTGTCGGTCGAGGGCGAGCCGGCCCGGTGCTTCTCGGTCCTGCTCGAGGGGACGCTGGCCATGTCCCGCCGGGTGGGCGGCAGCGAGGTGGAGACCGCGCGGACGGCGCACCGCGGCGTCTACTCCGGCGCGGTGCAGTTCTACGTCGGCGAGCGGGTCGACCAGCGCTACCCGGCGTCGGTCCGGGCGGTCACCGACTGCCGCTTCCTCGAGCTGCCCGCGGCCGAGTTCGCCGCCCAGTTCCGACGCTGGTACCCGATGGCGGTGCACCTGCTGGAGGGCATGTTCATCGGCCAGCGGAACTCCGCCGAGCTGGTCGGGCAGCGGGAGCGGCTGCTGGCCCTCGGCAAGCTGACCGCCGGCCTCACCCACGAGCTGAACAACCCGGCCGCGGCCGCGTCGCGGGCCGCCGCGGCGCTGCGCGAGCGGTTCGCCGGGATGCGGCACAAGCTGGCCCTGCTGTCGGAGGGCCGGCTCGACGGCGCGGTGCTGCGGTCGCTGACCGGGCTGCAGGAGGAGCTGGTGGCCCGGGTCGGCAGCGCCCCGGAGCTCACCGCGCTCGAGCGCGCCGACCGGGAGGACGATCTGGGCGACTGGCTCGACGAGCGGGACGTCGGCGGTGCGTACGAGCTCGCCGGCGTCTTCGTCGGCGCCGGGCTCGGGCCAGCGGACCTGGAGCGGGTCGCCGACGCCGTCGAGCCCGCCGCCCTGGAGCCCGCCCTGCGGTGGCTGGCCTACGCCGTCGAGACCGAGTCGCTGCTCGCCGAGATCGCCGACAGCACCGGCCGCATCTCCGGCCTGGTCGACGCCGCCCGCCAGTACTCGCAGCTCGACCGCGCCCCGTACCAGCCCACCGACCTGCACGCCGGGCTCGACGCCACGCTGGTCATGCTCAGCGCCAAGACGCCGCCGGGCGTGCGCGTGGTCAGGGACTACGACCGGTCGCTGCCGCCGGTGCCCGGCTACCCCGGCGAGCTCAACCAGGTGTGGACCAACCTGATCGTCAACGCGCTGGACGCGATGGCGGGGGAGGGGACGCTCACCCTGCGCACCGCCCGGGACGGCGACCGGGCGCTGGTGGAGGTCGTCGACACCGGCCCCGGGATCCCCGAGGAGCTGCGGCAGCGCGTGTTCGAGCCCTTCTTCACCACCAAGCCGGTCGGCCACGGCACCGGGCTGGGCCTCGACGTGTCCTACCGCGTCGTCGTCACCCGGCACGGCGGGGACCTGCGGGTGCGCTCGAAGCCGGGCGACACCCGCTTCCAGGTGCGGCTCCCGCTGACCGAGGCGACGACCACCCCTGCCTGAGAGCGGACCCCGTCCTCCTCACCGCTCGCAGGCTCGCGGCGAGCCCTGGACGGGGCCGGCTAGCGCGGTGTGCGGGCCACGTAGACGAAGTTGAACGGGTCGTCGGGCACCTCGTGCACGGCCACGTCGACGAAGCCGGCCTCGTCGAGCATCCGCCGCGCCAGCTGCTCGCCCCACACCGTGCCGAGCCCGGCGCCACCCTGGGCCAGGGAGACGGTCATGCAGTGCAGCGTGCTGACCGCGTACAACCAGGGCGCCATCGGGTTGCCCACGTTGTCCTCCAGCGCGGAGGCGGCCTTGATGTCGACCATCACGAACCACCCGTTCGGCTCCAGCGCCGCGCGGACCCGGGACAGGACGCCGGCCGGGTCGGCCTGGTCGTGGATCGCGTCGAAGGCGAACACGGCGGTCGACGCCGGCTCGCTCGGCAGCCGGGCGACGTCGAGCACCTCGAAGGAGACGTTGGTCAGCCCCCAGTCGGCGGCCTCCGCACGGGCCTGGGCGATCGCGTCAACGGCCAGGTCGTAGCCGGTGAACGACGACCGCGGGTACGCCCGGGCCATCAGGTTCAGCGCGTGGCCGGTACCGCAGCCGATCTCGACCACCCGGACACCGTCGGACAGCCGGGCGGGCAGCTCGCCGGTCAGCGGCAGGATGCCGTCGAGCAGCTGGCCGTCCATGACCCCGCGCGAGACGCCGTCCATGACGTCGGTGAAGTCCGGGCGGTACGCCTCGTAGGGCACGCCCCCGCCGGTCCGGAAGACCTCGGCGACGCCGGGAACGTGGGTGGCCAGGAGGGTGACGAACCGGCTGATCGGGGCCATGTTCATCGACCCGGGGCCGGTGAGCAGCACGGCGTGCTCGGCCGGGAGGGTGTACTGCCGGCCGGCGGGGTCGTACTCGACGACCCCGGCCGTCACGAGCGACCCGAGGCACTCGCGGACGTAGCGCTCGGTCAGGTCGGCCCGCGCGGCCAGCTCCTCACTGGTGCCCGGGCCCTCGGCGAGGGCGTCGAGCAACCCCGTCCGCGCGGCCAGGTCGACCATCAGGGTCACCATGCCGCCGGTGTAGGCGCCGACGAGCTTCTCGCCGAAGGCGGCCACCCGGGTCTCGTCGAGGGACGTGGTCATCGGGCACCTCCACAGCATCGGGAGCGGCCACGCTACGAGCCCCGCGGACGGTGCGCCCAGTGCCGGAAGCCCCGCTCTGCGCCGGGCCCGGGAGCGGCGGAGGATCGAGGGGACGGCAGGCGCCCACCGGGCGCCGCCATCCAGACCCCCTCGGAGGCGCCCGTGACGGCCCGGCCCGACCTCGACCGGACCGCACGGGCTCCCGGCGGTGCCGAGGAGGAGGAGTACCGGCCCGACCCGCGGCGCTGGCGGGCGCTGTCGGTCACCCTCGTCGCCGGCTTCATGAGCCTGCTCGACGTCAGCATCGTGTCGGTGGCGCTCCCGACGCTGCAGCGTGATCTCGGGGCCTCCGCGGCGGCGGTGCAGTGGGTGGTCTCCGGGTACGCGCTGACCTTCGCGCTGATGCTGGTCCCCGCCGGCCGGCTGGGCGACGCGCTCGGCCGGCGGCGGATGTTCCTGGTCGGGCTGGCCGGGTTCGTGCTGTGCAGCGCGGCGGCCGGCGCGGCGCCGTCCGTGGGGCTGCTCATCGCCGCCCGGCTGGCCCAGGGGCTGGCCGCCGGGGTCCTGGCACCGCAGAACTCCGGGCTGATCCAGCAGCTGTTCCGCGGCGGGGAGCGGGGTCGTGCGTTCGGCCTCTTCGGCGCCGTCGTCGGGATCTCGACGGCGGTGGGGCCGGTCGTCGGCGGGTTGCTGCTGCTGGTGGCCGACTGGCGCTGGATCTTCTACGTCAACGTGCCGATCGGCGTCGTGGCGTTCGTCCTGGCCTGGCGGCTGCTGCCCCGCGGCGGTTCCGGTCGGCGCGGGCACGTCGACCTCGGCGGGGTGCTCCTGCTGGGCGCGGGGGCGCTCGCCCTGCTGCTCCCGCTCGTGCAGGCCGAGGCCGGCGGGCTGTCCCGGCTGTGGTGGCTGTTCCCGATCGGCGTGCTGGTGATGGGCGGCTTCGTCCTCTGGGAGCGGCGGGTGGTGCGCGGCGGCGGGGAGCCGGTGTTCGACCCACGGCTGGTCACCGAGACCCGCGGCTACGGGCTCGGGGCCGCGCTGGGCACCGTCTACTTCGTCGGCTTCAGCGGCATCTGGCTGGTGTTCGCGCTGTTCTTCCAGACCGGCCTGGGGCTCACCCCGCTGCAGTCCGGGCTGGCGGTGACCCCGTTCGCGCTCGGTTCGGCGGTGGCCGCGGTGGTGGCGGGGCGGCTGGTCGAGCGTTTCGGCCGGCTGCTCACCGTGATCGGCCTGGTGGGGGTGATCGCCGGCCTCGGGGCGACGATCCTCGTCCTGCTGCTGGTGCCCGTCGGCTCCGTCCCCTGGGCGGTGGCACCGGCGCTGTTCGTGGGCGGCCTGGGCGGTGGCTGCGTCATCTCGCCCAACATCACGATGACGCTGCGCGAGGTGCCGGTGCGGATGGCCGGCGCGGCCGGCGGCGGGCTGCAGACCGCCCAGCGCTTCGGGGCGGTCATCGGGACGGCGGCGCTGCCCGGCCTGTTCTACGTCGTCCTCGGCGCGACCGCGCAGGACTACCCGGTCGCCGCGGCGGCGGGGCTGGCGGTCGCTCTCGCGGGGATCGCCGCCGCCCTCGTGCTCGCCGTCGTCGACCTCCGCCGCAGCCGGCGGGAGGACGGGGAACAGGGTGAGTGGGACTCCGACGGCGTCCACGGCCACGGGCACGCGGCCCACTCCTGACACGACGAGGGGGTGCCCGGTCCGCGATCGGACCGGACACCCCCTGTGCCGGGTGCTGCGTCAGCGCACCGAGGACTCCGCCAGCTTGGCCTGCGCCTCACCGGCGTCTCGCTGGCCGGGGCCGGCGTTGGTCGCCGAGTCGGGCAGGTTGTCGTCGCTGGAGCCGCCGCCGTGGCCGTCGTCGTCGAGCATGGTGGCCTCGTCGAAGGGACGGTCGCCGGCGAGGACGGCGTCGAGCTGCTCGCGGTCGAGCTCCCTGGTCCACGTCGCGATGAGGACGGTCGCGACGGCGTTGCCGGCGAAGTTGGTCACCGCCCGGGCCTCGGACATGAAGCGGTCGATGCCGACGATCAGGCCGACGCCGTCGAGCAGGTCCGGACGGTGGGCCGAGAGCCCGCCGGCCAGCGTGGCGAGGCCCGCGCCGGTGACCCCGGCGGCGCCCTTGGAGGCGATGATCATGAAGGCCAGCAGGCCGAGCTGCTCGCCGATCGACAGCGGGTCACCCAGCGCCTCGGCGATGAACAGCGAGGCCATCGTCAGGTAGATGGCGGTGCCGTCGAGGTTGAAGGAGTACCCGGTCGGGACGACGATGCCGGCGACCGGCTGGCTGACACCGGCGTGCTCCATCTTCGCGATCAGCCGCGGCAGGGCCGTCTCGGACGACGAGGTGGAGACGATCAGCAGGAACTCGCGGCCCAGGTACTTGAGCAGCGAGAAGACGTTGATCTTCGCGACCAGCCGCAGCAGCAGACCCAGGACGACGATCACGAACAGCGCGCAGGTGGCGTAGAAGCCCAGCATGATCACGGCCAGGCTCTTCAGCGCGTCGATCCCGGTCTCGCCGACGACGGCGGCGATCGCACCGAAGGCACCGATCGGGGCCACCCACATGACCATAGCGAGGATGCGGAAGACCAGCCGCTGGAAGTGCCCGATGCCGCGCAGGACAGGCTCTCCGGCCCGGCCCATGGCCTGGATGGCGAAGCCGACCAGCAGTGCGACCAGCAGCGCCTGCAGCACCGAGCCCTCGGTCAGCGCCGACACCAGCGTGGTGGGGATGAGGCCCAGCAGGAAGTCGACGGTGCCGCCGCTCTCGTGCGCCGTGCCGGCCAGCTCGGCACCCTCGCCGCGCAGCTCGTCGGACAGCTGCAGTCCTTCGCCGGGGCTGAGGATGTTGCCGACGACCAGGCCGATGGCCAGGGCGATCGTCGACATGAGGATGAAGTAGCCCAGCGCCAGGCCGCCGATCCGGCCGACCTTGGCCGCCTGCCGGATGGCGCCGATGCCCAGCACGATGGTGCAGAAGATGACCGGCGCGATCAGCATCTTGATCAGCCCGACGAACGCCGTGCCGAGCCACTTCAGCGAGACGGCGAACTCCGGGAAGGCGAAGCCGACCGCGATGCCCGCGAGCACCGCGCCGATGACCGCGATGTAGAGCCAGTGGGTCCGGTCGCGCTGCTTCGCGGGCGGGGACGCGTCGGCCACGGTGCCTGAGGCCATGACAGCTCCTGGGGGTCTGGGGGTGGGGGCCGGGCCCGGGAGGTGGGCCACAGCACAGACGGTCCGGGCCGCGGTGACCGGCGTCACGCATTCGTTCATTGCGTACACGCCGGTCGCGGCGCGGGGGCTCGCACGCGGGACACTCGCGGCGTGCGCGTGCCCGCCTTCCTCTCGCACCGCCGCGGCGACGCGAGCCTGGCCCGGCGCCTGCTCCTCCTGCAGGCGCTGGTCGTGGTGGTCGTCGTCCTGACCATGACCGCCGTCGCCTACCTGCAGGCCCGCCAGGCGGTCCGCCAGGCGGCCGAGGAGGAGACCACCGCGATCGTCGCCAGTCTCGCCGACTCGCCGCTGGTCCGCTCGGCGGTGACGGGGCCGGACCCGACGGCCGTGCTGCAGCCCTACGTCGAGGAGGTCCGGGCCGACACCGGCACGTCGTTCATCACCGTCCTGGCGCCCGACCGCAAGCGCTTCACCCATCCCGACCCGGCGGAGATCGGCAAGCCGTTCATCGGGACGATCGGACCCGCGCTGGACGGCGAGACGTTCACCGAGACCTACACCGGCACGCTGGGCCCGTCGGTGCGTGCCACCGGCCCTGTGGTGGACGACGACGGCGACGTGGTGGCGGTGGTGTCGGCCGGGGTCACCGTCGAGGCGATCGGGGAGGACCTCGCCGCCGCCGTCCCCGGCATCCTCGGGACGGCGGTCGCGACGTTGACCGTCGGGGCGCTGGGCAGCGCGGCGCTGTCCCGGCGGCTGCGGCGGCAGACCCACGGGCTCTCCCCGGCGCAGCTGGCGCGGATGGTCGACTACCACCACGCCGTGCTGCACGCCGTCCGCGAGGGCCTGCTGCTGGTGGACGACGAGCAGCGGGTGCAGCTGGTCAACGACGAGGCGCGGCGGCTGCTCGGGCTGACCGACGACCCCACCGGCCGGCACGTCGGCGAGCTGGGCCTGCCGCCGGAACTGACCGCGGCCCTGGCCCAGCAGCGCACCGCCGTCGACGAGGTGCACCTGACCGGCACCCGGGTGCTGGTGGTCAACCAGGCCCCGCCGCGGCCGGAGGGCCGGTCCGCCGGCGCCGTGGTGACCCTGCGCGACCACACCGAGCTGCAGGCGCTGACCGGCGAGCTGGACAGCATCCGGGCCTTCGCCGAGTCGCTGCGCGCCCAGGCCCACGAGGCGGCCAACCGGTTGCACACCACCGTCTCGCTGGTGGAGCTCGGCCGCACCGAGGAGGCGATCGACTTCGCGACCGCCCAGCTGGCCTCGGCGCAGCAGCTCACCGACCGGCTGGTGGACGCCGTCGGCGACCCGGTGCTGGCGGCGCTGCTGCTGGGCAAGGCCGCGACCGCGCACGAGCGCGGTGTGCTGCTCGAGGTCGACCCGGCGACGGCCGTGGGGGAGACCGGCATCCCCGGCGGCGACCTGGTGACGATCGTCGGCAACCTGCTGGACAACGCGATCGACGCCGCGCTGGCCGGCGACCCGCCGCGGGAGGTGCAGTTCACCGCCGAGGTCGACGGCGGGCGGCTGGAGATCCGGGTCGAGGACACCGGCCCCGGCGTCCGGGAGGAGGACCTGCCGCGGCTGTTCGAGCGCGGCTGGAGCACCAAGGAGACGACCGCGGCGCCCACGGGGCTCGGCCGCGGCCTGGGTCTGGCGCTCGTCGCGCAGGCCGTCGCCCGGCACGGCGGCACGCTGACCGTGCGGCCCGGTCCCGGCGCGCTGTTCACCGTCACCCTGCCCGTCGCGGTCCCGGCGGTGTCCCGGTGATCCGCGTCCCCGCGATCCAGGTGCTCGTCGTGGAGGACGAGCCGGTCGCCGCCGAGGCGCACCGCGCCTACGTCGACCGGACGCCGGGCTTCACCACCGCGGCCGTCGCCGGCACGGGCGCCGCCGCCCTCGACGCGTTGGCCCGGCAGCCGGTCGACCTGGTGCTGCTGGACATGAACCTCCCCGACGGGCACGGCATCGACCTGTGCCGGCGGATCCGCGGTGCCGGTGCGCAGGTCGACGTCCTCGCCGTCACCTCGGCGCGGGAGCTGGCCACCGTGCGGGCCGCGGCGGCCCACGGCGTCGTCGGCTACCTGCTCAAGCCGTTCACCTACCCGGCGCTGCGCGATCGGCTGGCCGCCTACGCCGACTACCGCCAGCGGCTGCACGCGGGCGGGGACGCCGCCGGGCAGGACGACGTCGACCGCGTGCTCGGCGGCGTGCGTCCCAGCCGGCCGGCGCCGCTGCCCAAGGGGATGGGCCGGGAGACCCTCGACGCCGTCGTCGCCGCGGTCCGTGCCGCGGGCGAGGGACTGTCGGCCGCGGAGACCGCCGAGCTGATCGGTGCCTCCCGGATCACCGCCCGCCGCTACCTGGAGTACCTCGCCGACACCGGGCTGGTCCTCCGCGCGCCGCGGTACGGCGGCGCCGGCCGCCCGGAGCTGGAGTACCGCTGGCGCTGAGCCGCGATCTCCCGGCCGGAGCGGTAGCGTCGACACGAGCAGCGGGCCCGCCCCGCGCTCCTCGTGCGTCACTCCGCGGCGTACCCGAGCACCGGCCTCGGCTCGCGGGGGTCTCTGGATCCCGAGGTCGTCCAGCCGCTCCAGGCGGATGACCGGAGGTCGACGCCATGCTGAGTGACCGTCCGTCGGACCCCCTCGACCCCGTCGAGGCCCTGGAGCGGTTGGGCCGCGTGAGCCTCCGCGGGAACTGCATGAGGTCCCTGCTGCAGGTGGTGGCGGACCTGGCCAGGGAGATCATGCCCGGCGATCCGGAGACCTCGGTGTCCCTGCTCATCAACGACAGGTCCACCACGGCGGTCTTCACCGGCGAGCTGGCCCGCGCCTGCGACGAGAGCCAGTACGGCCGCGGCTACGGACCCTGCCTGCACGCCGCGGGCACCGGCGAGGTGGTCGAGATCCCCGACGCGCGGGTCGAGCCCCGGTGGCGGGACTTCATGGCGTACGCCGTCGAGTGCGGCGTCCTCAGCTCGGTGGCGGTCCCGCTGCCGATCGGCGAGGGCATCGCGGGGGCGTTGAACGTCTACGCCCGCGAGCCCGAGGCCTTCGACGAGGACAGCCGGGCGGTGGCCATCCGGTTCGCCCGCTACGCCGCCGTGGTCGCCGCGAACATGTACGCCTACGAGGAGGCTCGCGACCTGGCCGAGCACCTCGAGCGCAGGGCGGAGGCCCGGGCGGTCGTCGAACAGGCCACGGGCATGCTCATGGAGCGCCACGGCCTGACCGCCGACCAGGCTCTCCGGGCCCTGACCCGGGTGGCGAGGCACAGCGAGACCAGGGTCAGGAGCATCGCGGCCGAGCTCGTGCGGACCGGCGAGCTCCCGCCGGAGGTGGGGCCGTCGCCCCACCCGGTCGGGGGGACCGGTCACTGACCGCCGGCGGGCGGCGTCCAGGTCCCGTGGGTCAGCCGCGCTCCTGCCACTGGCGGACCCAGGCCCGGCCGTAGTCGTTGCCGTGCGGGGTGCGCAGCACGGTGTGCACGTGGAACGGCTTGGGGGTGTCGTAGTCGAGGAAGACGCCGCAGTGGTGGTCGAGCTCGGCGATCACCACCGGTGACTGCACCCGGTAGTAGAAGACGTCGCCGGGTGCGTGCCCGCCGATCCAGCTGAACCAGGTCTCGTCGAGGTGCGCCTCGACCTCCCGCATGCGGGCGGCGCACGGGCCCTCGGGCAGCAGCCGGACGAACGCCGCGACGACGTCGAGCACCCGGGCACGGGCCTCGGGCGGGAGGTCGGCGACCCGCACGCCCTCGGGCGGGATCACCCGGTTGTCCTGGAACGCGCCGGCCAGGTGCCGCTCGTCGCCGGGGTGCACCCGGCCGGGTGGCATGGCCGGGTCGACCATCTGCTCGAACACGACCGCTGCCCGTTGCTGGTCAGGGTCCAACGCGGCCATGACGGCGAGCCCGGCGTCGACCCGGTCGGCGAACAGGCCGCGGATGCCGGCGTGCGGACCGTCGTCGATCTCGTCCGGTTCGGCGCCCACGAAGACGGGCGAGACCACCATGCGCCCCTCGACGACGAGGCAGTTGACCGCGCAGTGGTGGCCGTAGAGCTGCCAGCCCCACGGCGCCCGCAGGTGCGGCCGGCCGTAGAGGGCGACGTTGTAGCTCCACTCGCCGAGCACGGTGGGCAGGTCGACGACGTCGCCGAGGAAGCCGTTGACCCGCATGGCGGCGTGCACCAGGTCGGCGCCCTCGGGGGAGAGGGAGGCGCGCAGCAACCCGAGCACCGCCTCGCGCACCCGCTCCGGCTGGGCGTCCAGGCGCAGCCCGGTGTCGAACTGCATGAACTCCGGGTTGGCCCAGGTCTGCCACTCCACCGCGTCGACGTCGAAGGCGATCCGCTCGCGGTCCCCGGGGGACACGGCGGCGAGCAGGGCGTGCGCGGCGGCGACCATCGCCTCGACCGGCGCCTCCTCGCCCGGCTCCGCGGGGGTGAGCGGGTACAGCCCCTCGCGCAGGGTGCCGTCCTCGGTGACGCCGCGGAACGGCACCCGGTACAGCGGCGTCCAGCCCTCGACCAGCCCGCCGGTGAACGTGCCCGGTGTCCGGGCGTGCTCGCGGTAGGCGTAGGGGTCCAGTCCGCGCACCCCGGCCAGCCGCGGGTGGTCGTGCGGGAACAGGTAGCGGCGGAACTCCCCGGACACGGTTCAGGCCCTCCGGTGCTCGTTGCCGACGACGGTGTTGCGCAGCACGCCGAGGCGCTCGACCTCGACCTCGACGACGTCGCCGGGGTGCAGCAGCCACGGGGGCGTGCGGGCGTACCCGACCCCGGACGGCGTGCCGGTGGCCAGCAGGTCACCGGGTCGGAGCGTGGTGGTGTGCGAGATCAGCGAGAGGGTGTCGCCGACGGTGTAGACCATCTCGTCGGTGCGCCCGTCCTGCACCGTCTCGCCGTTGACCCGCGTCTGCACCCGCAGCCCGTCGCGCAGGTCGCCGACCTCGGCGGCGGGCACCAGCGGGCCGAGCGGGCCGGAGTTGTCGGCGTTCTTGCCCAATATCCACTGGCTGGTGAGCTTCTGCGCCCGCCGCGCGGTGAGGTCGTTGAACGTCGAGTAGCCGACGACGGCGGCCAGCGCCTCGTCCGGCGCGGCGTCGACCAGGGTCGAGCCGACGTAGGCGACGACCTCGCCCTCCCAGTCCAGGCCGTCCTCGGTGGCGGGGACCGGCACCGCGGCGCCGTCGACGGTCAGCGACCGGGTCCAGCGGGCGAACAGCGTCGGGTGCGGCGGCACCCCCTCGGTGGCGAAGGTGCCCTCGGCGACGTGCTTGAGGTAGTTCAGCCCGATGCAGAAGACCCGGGCATCGGGCAGCACCGGCGGCACGAGCTCGACGTCGCCGGCCGGCAGCGTCTCGCCGCCGGCGTGGCGACCGAGGTGCCCGGGCGCGTCGGCCCAGAACTCCTCAAGCCCGGCCAGCACCCTCACCCGCGCGCCGTCCTCCGACAGCGACGCCACCTCGACCGGCCCGCCGTCCCGGCGGATGCCCACGATCCTCATGCTCGTCCTCCCTCGTCGTCGGTGCGGCCGGCCCAGCCGCAGGCCCGCTCCAGGGCCGCCGCCGCGGCGGCGGGGTCGTCCCCGCGCCAGGCCACGTGCTGGTCCGGCCGGACCAGCAGCAGGGGAGCCTCCCAGGTCTCGCGCAGCGGGACGCCGCCGGGCTCGACGTCGCCGTCCCGGAGCCGGACCACGGCCAGCGGGATCCCGTGGCGCGCCGCCGCCGCGCGGACCGGGCCGGGGTCGGCGTCGTCCAGGGCGAGCAGCGTGAAGCCGCGGCCGAGGACGTCGTAGGCCGACCGGCCGCCGGTCAGCCAGCGGTGCGGCAGCAGGCACCCGGGGTGTGCCGTCGGCGTGTACCGGACCGGGTCGTCGGCCGGCAGGGAGCTGCCGTCGTCGGTGGTCAGCGGTGAGGCGGCGTACTGGTAGCCGAGCACGAGGCCCAGGGAGTGGAACTCGCTGTCCTTGACGTCGAGCGCCTCGGCCACCTCCTTGCGCAGGAGGTCGGCCTCCGGGCCGTCCTCGCCCAGGCGCGGGTCGGCGAAGTGGTGGGCGAGGGCCCGGTCGTTCGCGCCGGCGTCGGCGATCGTCCGGGCGGCCACCGGGCGGCGCTCGTCCTCGTAGCTGGCCAGCAGCGCCGGCCCGCCCCAGCCCTGCAGCACGGCCGCGGCCTTCCAGCCGGCGTTGACCGCGTCGCCGACGCAGGTGTTGAAACCGTGACCGCCCCACGGCGGGTTGAGGTGCGCGGCGTCGCCGACGAGCAGCACCCGGCCGGTGCCGTAGGAGTCCGCGAGCAGCATCCGGGCCACCCACGGGTCGGTGGCGACCACCTCCACGTCGACCGGCTCCCCGACCAGCGCGTGCACGAGTGCGGCCGGGTCGACGTCGCCGGCGCGCACGTCGACCCCCTGGACGATCGCCCACCAGGTGTCGGCCAGGTCCAGGCGGCCGACGATGCCGGCCGCTCCCGGGGCCATCACCCAGGAGTGGACGGCGTTGCGGTGGGGCGCGCGCTCGGCCAGGCCGGGAGCGCGGAACAGGATGCTCAGGTTGGGCTTCTCGCCGGAGCCCCCCTCGTAGCGGGCGCCGACCGCCTCCCGCACGACACTGCCGCCGCCGTCGGCGCCGAGCACCAGGTCGGCGCGGACCAGCGACGTGCCGCCGTCGGCGTCGGTGACGGTGACGTCCACGCCGTGGTGGTCCTGGTGGAGGCGGGTGACGCGGGCGCCGGTCTCCAGCCGGGCGTGCGTCGAGCTCTCGACGGCCGCGCGCAGGACCTCCTCGATGACCGGCTGCGGGACCTGCTGGCCGGCCTCGGGGAACTCCTCGCGGCGGTCGCTGTGGAGCTGGAAGGCGTGCTCGAAGCGGCGCACCTCGTGCCCCAGCAGGCTGGAGCAGAAGACGACGTCCTGCGCCAGGTCGACCGGCAGGGGCGCCGCGGCGCGCAGCCGGTCGGCGAGCCCCCAGCGGCGCAGGTGGGTCATCGTGCGGGCGTTGGTCGTCTTGGCCCGGGGGCGCAGCGGGTCCACGGTGACGCGGGGCTCGACGACCAGGCTGGGAACGCCGTGGGCGTCCAGTTCCAGCGCGGCGGCCAGGCCGGCGGGGCCACCGCCCACGACCAGGACGGGCACGTGCCGGCTCACGCGGCACCCCCGGTGGTGGCGGCGGGACGGGGCGCGGCGGCGACGGGGAGCTCGGCCCGCCCCCGGGGCAGCCGGCTCATGACCAGCGCGCCGAGCAGCGCGGGGACGGCGAAGGCGACGGCGCTGGCGACCACCGCGCTGCCGCCGCCGACGAACAGGGCGCCGTAGGTCGGCCCGACGATGGCGCCGACCCGGCCGACGCCCAGCGCCCAGCCGAGCCCGGTGGCGCGGGCGTTCGCAGGGTAGAAGCCGGCGATGTGGTCGTTGAGCAGGTTCTGCGTGCCCAGGCCGCCGAACCCGGCGACGGCCACCAGGACGAGCACCACGCCGGTGGGCGGCTGGACGGCCAGGACGGCGAGGGCGATGGTGGCCGCGCCGAAGCCGGTGAGCACCATCGTCTTGGCGCCGAGGCGCTGGGCCAGGTTGGCGGCGACGAGCGTGCCCACGATCCCGCCGGCGCTGTAGACGAGCAGGAAGGCCACGGAGGAGCTGAGCCCGTAGCCGGCCGTGCGCATGATCTGCGGCAGCCAGGTGCTCAGCCCGAACAGGGTCAGCAGGCTGCAGATGGTGACGATCCAGATGCCGATGGTCGCCCGGCCCATGCCGTCGGCGAACAGGGTCCGCACCGGCGACCGCCGGCCGGCCGGCTGCGGCGCCGCGGCGGCAGGGGCCGGGAGACCGAAGGCGGCGGCGATGCCGTCGGCCTCCGCGGTGCGGCCCCGGGCGCGCAGGTACGCCGGCGACTCGGGCAGCAGGCGCAGCGCGACCGGGACCAGCAGCAGCGGGACGACCCCCAGGCCGTAGACGAGCTGGAAGCCGTGCTCGGCCAGCAGGGCGACCGACGCGAGCGAGGCGAGCAGGCCGCCGACCGGCGGGCCGGTCAGCACCGCGCCGAGGATGCGCGACCGGTGCCGGGGCGCGGCGAACTCGCTGGTCAGCGCGATCGCGGTGGGGAGCAGGCCGCCGATGCCGAAGCCGGCGACGAAGCGGAACACGGCGAAGACGCCGAACGAGGACGCCAGCCCGCAGCCGAGCATCGCCACGGAGAAGAGGGCGACCGAGGCGGTGAACAGCCGACGGCGACCCAGCAGGTCCGTCAGCGTCCCGGCGACCAGCGAGCCGCAGAGCATGCCGACCAGGCCGAGGCTGCCGACCGCGCCGGCCGACGCCGGGGTCACCCCCCAGCTCGGCTCGGCCAGCAGACCGGGGATGGTGGCGCCGTAGGCGAACAGGTCGTACCCGTCGGCGACGAGGGCCAGCCAGCAGAGCACGGGTACGAGGGCTGCGGATCGGGACGGGGTGCGCGAGGCGGAAGGGGTGTCCACGCGGGTCTCCGGGGGTCGGGGGAGGGGACGGGCGGCCGTTGCGCCCAGAGTGGGTGACGCCGGTCACCCGCCCCGACGGCGTTGCCGCTCAATGGCAGACAGAGGTGTCAGGATCGACGCCGTGGAGGAGGACCCGGCGCCCGCGCCTGCCGGTCGGGGGAAGCGGCCGCCGCACGGGGACCCCGTGCTCGACCGGGGCCTGGCCCTGCTGGCCGCGTTCGACGACGGGCACCGGCGGTTGACGCTGTCGGACCTCGCCCGGCGGGCCGGCATGCCGCTGAGCACCGCCCGCCGGCTGGCCGAGCGACTCGTGGCGTGGGGTGCGCTGGAGCGGGCCGCCGAGGGCGGCTACGTCGTCGGGGTGCGGCTGTGGGAGGTCGGGTCGCTCGCGCCGCGCGCGCTGGGCCTGCGGGAGGTCGCGATGCCCTACATGGACGACCTCTACGAGGCCACCCGCCAGCACGTGCTGCTCGCCGTCCTGGACGGGGACGCCGCGCTGCTCGTCGAGCGGCGGTCGTCCCGGGCCGCCGTCCCGGTGCAGTACCGCGTCGGCGACCGGCTGCCGCTCCACATGACCGGGGTCGGCCGGCTGCTGCTGGCGCACGCGCCGGCCGACCTGCAGGAGCGGGTACTGCGCGGAGAGGTCGGCGGCCGGTCCGACGACCCGCCGCCGCAGCCGGCCGCGCTGCGCCGGGAGCTGGCCGAGATCCGCCGCAGCGGGGTCGGGGTCGTCAACCGGCGCCGCCCGGCGCCGGTGGTGTCGGTGGCCGCCCCGGTGTGGGACGCCGCGGGACGCGTGGCGGCGGCGCTGTCGATCGTGGTGCCGGCTGGTGGCGCGAGCCCCCGCACGATCGAGCCGGCGGTGCGGGCCGCCGCCCGGGCGGTGTCGCGCGGGCTGGGTGCTCCGGCCGCGGGGCGGCCGGGGCCGTCAGCGGGTTGAGAGGAAGGCGATGGTCCGGGCCAGCGCGTCGTCCGCCGCGGCCGGACTGCCCAGCCACATGTGGTCGGCGCCGTCGTAGGTATTGAGCTCGACCGGCACACCGGCGTCCTGCAGCGCGTCGCGCAGCCGCTCGCTCTGCACGCAGGGGACGAAGCGGTCGGCCCGCCCGTGCAGCAGCAGGAACGGCGGCGCGCCGGGGGAGACGGAGGCGACCGGGCTGGCCTGCGCCGCGCGGACGGGCACGGCGGCGACGGGTGCGCCGAGCAGCTGCGCCTCCCGGGAGTCGGCGGCGGTCGGGTCGGCGCCGAGGTCCCCGGGCAGCGCGGTCAGGTCGGTGGGCGGGTACCAGGCGGCGACCGCGGCCACCCCGCTCGACGGGCCGGTCACGCCGACGTCCCCCTCCAGCTCCGGGTCGCCCGCGGTCAGGCCCAGCAGCGCGGCGAGGTGGCCGCCGGCCGACTCGCCCCACGCGAACACCCGCCCGGGGTCGACGCCCAGCTCGCCGGCCCGGGCGCGCAGCCAGCGGACCGCCGCCTTGACGTCGTGCAGCTGCGCCGGCCAGACCGCCTCGCCGGAGAGCCGGTGGTCGACCGAGGCGACGGCGATCCCCGCCCGGGCGACCGCCTCGAACGCCGACGGCCGCCGCCCGGCGTAGGCGGGTCCCGCGGAGTGCCGGCTGCCCAGCCGCCAGCCGCCGCCGTGCACGAAGACGACGACCGGCGCCGGTCGCGTGGCGGGCAGGTACAGGTCCAGCTCGAGCGGGCGGGCGCCGGGCAGCGCCGCGTACGGGACGCCGGCGAGCACGGAGACGCCCTCGCCGGCCCCCCGCGGCAGCGGCAGGGGCGCGGCGTGCGCGGGCGGGGGCAGGGGCAGGTCGGGCACGCGTCGTCCCCTCGGGTCAGGAGTCGGGCCAGTCGACGTCGCGCAGGAACTGCATCCGGTGCGACTGCGCGGCGGCCTGCATGCGGGGCGGGTCGGGGACGAACGGGGGCTGCTCGCCGGGGACGTCGGTGGGCGCGCCCATCTCCTGGAAGAAGCGCTCGAACCCGCCGGAGACGACGCCGAGCATGCGGCTGGGCCGCTCAACGCGGTAGGCGTGCGCGAGGCCGGCCGGCACGAACCCGAAGTCACCCCGCTCCAGCAGCCGCGACGTCTTCTCGCCCTGCCGGTCCTGCACGAACACGCGGACCGCGCCGTCGAGGACGTAGAAGACCTCGTGGGTGGCGTCGTGCGCGTGGGTCGGGATGACGTCGCCGGCCGGGCAGTCGGCGGTGATGACCCCGAACTGGCCCTCGGTCTCGTCGCCGCTGAGCAGGACGGTGAACAGGTCGCCGAAGAGCCGCGCGTGCTCGCCCTCGCCCCGCTGCAGGAAGAAGGGCTCGGGCGCGCCGGGGAGCAGGCCCCGCCACCGCGGGCCCTCCTCCGGGTCGGTGAGGTACTCGAAGCTCATGGCTGCTCCCGGGCCGGGCGGACGACGTCCCCGGCAGCGTCGGTGACGCCGGTCACGCCCGGCCAGGGGCTTGCCGTTGAGCGGCAGGGTCAGCCCGCCGGGGTGGCCTCGCGCGCGTCGTCGCCCCTGCGGTCGACCTCGTCCCTGCGGTCGGTGTCGCCCCTGCGGTCGGTGTCGTCCCCGGCCACCGCCTCGCCCCGGGCGACCAGGCCGGCGACGTCGGACAGCGGGATCTCCTTGAGGAACAGCGCCAGCAGCAGCGCGACGGCGAAGGCGGGCAGCAGGTAGCCGAACACCGGGGCCAGCGCGTCGGCGTAGGCGTCGACGATGGCCGTCCGGAGCGGCTCGCCGGCGGCCTCGACCGCCTGCGGCACCAGGCTGTCCGGCGAGGTGATGCCGGCCGCGACGGCCTGCTCGGCGTTGCCGGTCAGCGCGCCGGTGAGGTTCTCGGCCAGCCGGTTGGTGAAGATCGTGCCGAAGACGGCGACACCCAGGGTGGCCCCGACCTCGCGGAAGTAGTTGTTCGTCGAGGTGGCGGTGCCCAGGTCCCGCGCGGAGACGGCGTTCTGCGCCACGAGGACGACGACCTGCATGACCAGGCCCAGACCCAGGCCCATCCCGAACAGCATCGCGCAGACGGTGACCAGCGAGGTGTCGCCGGACAGCGTGGTCATCCAGAGCATCGCCGCGGCGATCACGAGGACGCCGACCACGGGGAAGGCCTTGTACCGGCCGGTCCTCGTCATCGCGATGCCCGAGCCGATGGCGGTGACGAACAGGCCGGCCATCATGGGCAGCATCAGCAGGCCGGAGTTGGCCGCCGACGTGCCCGAGGCCATCTGCAGGAACGTGGGCATGAAGGCGATCGCCGAGAACATGCCCAGGCCGATGGCGGCGCCGAGCCCCGTGGCCACGACGAAGGTCGGGTTGCGGAACAGTGCCAGCGGGATGATCGGCTGGACGGCGCGCTGCTCGACCAGGACGAAGGCGAGGACCGAGACGGCGAAGGCGGCCATGAGGGCGACCGTCCAGGCGTCGGTCCACCCGCGATCGCCGCCGAAGTCGGTGAAGAACACCAGGGACGTGGTCGCGGCCGAGAGGGTGGCGATGCCGGCGTAGTCGACCGGCTCGGTGTTCCGCTTCCGCGGCAGGGTCAGCGCGAACCAGCCGATGACCAGGGCGGCGACGCCGACCGGGACGTTGATCCAGAAGCACCAGCGCCAGCCCAGGCCGGCGTGGTCGGTGAAGAAGCCGCCGACGAGCGGGCCGCCCACGGCGGCCAGGCCGAAGATCGCCCCCAGCGGGCCGAGGTACTTGCCGCGCTCCCGCGCGGGGACGACGTCGGCGATGATGGCCTGCGACAGGATCATCAGCCCGCCGCCGCCGAGGCCCTGCACCCCGCGCCAGATGACGAACCAGGTGAAGTCCGTCGACAGGGCCGCGCCGACGCTGGCGACGGTGAACAGCGCGATCGCGACGAGGAAGAGGTTCCGGCGTCCCCACAGGTCGCCGAACTTGCCGTAGATCGGCATGACCAGCGTGCTGGCCAGCAGGTAGGCCGTGGTCACCCAGGCCATGTGCGAGACGCCGCCGAGGTCGCCGACGATGGTCGGCATCGCCGTCGAGACGATCGTCTGGTCGAGGCTGGAGACCAGCATCCCGGCGATCAGCGCCGAGAAGATCAGGTTGATCCGGCGCCGGGTGAGGACGAACAGCGGGGCGTCGTCCGTCGCGGTCGGGGTGGGGGCGTGCACGGGTGCTCCTCGGGGGTCGGTGCCGGTCAGCGGGCGGGGTCGGGCAGGCCCGCGCCGACCAGGTCCCACGCCTCGTCGACGAGGCGGGGGAGGGAGTCGGTGAAACCGCCGGTCAGCCAGCGGTGCATCGCGGTGCGCAGCACCGCACCGCTGGTCAGCGCCAGCAGCGTGGGCAGCGTGTCGGTGTCGGCGTCGGTCCCGGTGCGCACGGCGACGGCGACCGCCAGCGCGCGGTCGGCCTCGCCGAAGTGGGTGACCAGCCGGCCGACGAGACCGGGGTTTGCCTCGATGACCTGCAGGCGCAGCGGCCACAGCTCGGTCTCGGCGGCCATCTCGGCGGCCTGCTCGCGCTGCACGGCGCGGAGCGCCGCGACCGCGGACTCGTCCGCGGGCCGCTCGGCGAGGGCCTGCGCCGAGCGCCGCAGCGCGGCCGGGTCCACGCCGAGGACCGCGTCGTCCTTGGTGGCGAAGTAGTTGAAGAAGGTGCGCGGCGAGACGTCGGCCCGGGCGGCGATGTCGTCGACCGAGACGCCGTCCAGGCCGCGCTCGGCGACCAGCCGCAGCGCGGCCTCGTGCAGCGCGGACCGGGTGGCGGCCTTCTTGCGCTCACGGAGTCCGGCAGTCACCCGACCATGGTTGCACTCTCTGCAAACTTGCGGACTCTGCAGATACTGTCGCGTCCGTCACGGTGGACCGGGCAGCCGGCGTCGGCGCGCACGGCGGCAGCCGCCACGACCCGTCGCGGGCGGCGGTGAGTCGGCGTGCCCGCGCCGGTCTCATCGGTCATGAGCGAGACAGATCCGAGGGACGACTCCGCCATCCGGGACCTGGTCCACCGCTGGGCGCGGGCGGTGCACGCCGGCGACCTGGACGGCGTGCTGGCCGACCGCACCGAGGACGTCGTCATGTTCGACGTGCCGCCGCCGGAGGACGGCGTCCGCGGCCTGGACGCCTACCGGGAGACCTGGCCGGCCTTCTTCGAGTGGCAGCGTTCCGGTGCGGCGTTCGGGATCGTCGAGCTGTCCGTGACCGCCGGCGCGGACGTCGCCTGGGCGTACGCCCTGCTGCGCTGCGGCACCGAGGCCGAGCTGGCCGAGCACCCCGGGTACCGGCTGCGGCTCACCCTCGGCCTGCGCCGGGAAGGCGGCCGGTGGCGGGTCGCGCACGAGCACCACTCGTTCCCGCTCCGGTGACGGCGCCCGGCTGCCGCCCCGGGGCGGCAGCCGGGCGCGGAGGTCAGCCGCCGGCCTTCTCCTGCTCGTACCGCTCGGTCATCGTGGCGACGGCCTGCATCTGCTGGGCGGCGTAGTCCTCGCGCTTGCCCATCGCGTACTCCTTGGCGTCCAGCGTCTGCTGGGCGTGGGAGACCTCGCCGCCCTGGAAGTGCGGCGCGACGTGCTGGGCGATGAGCTCCCATGAGCGCTTGGTGGCCTGGGGGTTGGCCCACTCGTGGCCGAGCAGCAGCATGCAGCCGAAGCCGCCGGACTGGTCCCACAGCCGCTGCACCTGGGCGCGGGCGTCCGCCACCGTGCCGATGGCCCCGACCCCGGCCTCGTTGATGAAGTCGATCATCTCCTTGGCGTCGCCGCCCTCGACGGCCATCTGCGGGAAGGCGGCCGTCTTCTGGAAGTAGCGGAACCAGGTCTCGATGCCGTACTGCACGTCGGCGTAGGCCTGCTCGCGGGTCTCGGCGACGTGCATGAGCCCGACCAGCCGCCAGTCGCGGCGGGACACCGTCTGGCCGAAGTGCTCGGCGCGCTCCTGGACGACGTTCCAGTGGTGGGCGAGGGCGTCGAAGCCCTCCTTGGAGAGCGTGGCGCCGATGGAGAGCAGCCCGATGCCGTGCCGCCCGGCCATCCGCGGTCCGGTGGGCGAGGCGACCGCCGCGACGGCGACCTCGAAGCGCGGCTGCGTGTAGGGCCGCAGGTGCAGGCGCGCGTTCACCAGCTCGTGGGTGCGGGTCTTCTGCGTCACCGTCTCGCCGCGCAGCAGCCGCATGATGATGTCGAGGTCGACCTCGAGCAGCTCGCGGGTGTCGGTGGGGTTGAGCCCCAGCATCATCGAGTCGGTGGGCAGCGAGCCGGGGCCGCAGCCGAGCATCGCCCGGCCCCGCGTGAGGTGGTCGAGCAGCACCATGCGCTCGGCCACCCACAGGGGGTTGTGGTAGGCGATCGACGTGACGCCGGTACCGAGCTTGATGTGCTTGGTGCGCTCCGCCGCGGCGGCGATGAAGATCTCCGGGGAGGCGATGATCTCGGTGCCCGCGGAGTGGTGCTCGCCGATCCAGGCCTCCTCGTACCCGAGCCGGTCCAGGTGCTCGACCAGCTCCAGGTCCCGCTGCAGGGCCAGCGTGGGGTTCTCCCCGGCGGGGTGGAACGGGGCGAGGAACGTGCCGAAGCGGAGCCGGTCCATGGGTCCTCCAGGGGGGTCGGGCGACGGACGCCGAACGTAACGCGGATCACACCCGGTGAGGGAGGGGTAGCACCGGCCCCTACGCTCCGCCCGTGCCGCTGTTCTCCTTCGAAGGCCGTGCCCCCTCCGTCTCCCCGGAGGCCTGGATCGCACCGACCGCCACGCTCGTGGGGGACGTCGTCGTCGAGGCCGGGGCGTCGGTCTGGTACGGCGCGGTCCTGCGCGCGGACTTCGGCCGCATCCTGGTCCGGGCCGGCGCCAACGTGCAGGACAACTCGGTGCTGCACGGTGGTGCGGACCCGGAGACCGAGATCGGGCCGGGCGCGACCATCGGCCACCAGTGCGTCGTCCACGGCGCGGTGGTGGGCGCCGAGGCGCTGATCGGCAACGGCAGCACCGTGCAGGACGGTGCCCGCATCGGTGCCCGGGTGCTCGTCGGCGCGCACAGCCTGGTGCCGCCGCGGGTGGTGATCCCCGACGGGGTGCTGGCGCTCGGCGCCCCGGTGAGGGTGCGGGGGCCGCTCAGCGAGGGGGCCGCGGTCTGGGTCGACGGCAATCCGTCGGTCTACCGGGAGCTGGCCCGGCGGCACGCGGCCGGCGTCGAGCAGGTCGGTTGAGCAGGCGGTGTCGGTCCGCGAGCTCGTCGTCCTCGGCACCGCCAGCCAGGCGCCCACCCGGACCCGCAACCACAACGGCTACCTGCTGCGCTGGGACGGCGAGGGGCTGCTGTTCGACCCCGGCGAGGGGACGCAGCGGCAGCTGCTGCTGGCCGGCGTGCCCAGCAGTGCCGTCACCCGGATCTGCCTGACCCACTTCCACGGCGACCACTGCCTGGGCGTGCCCGGGGTGGTGCAGCGGATGTCGCTGGACCGGGTCGCGCACCCGGTCACCGCGCACTTCCCGGCGTCCGGGCGGGAGTACTTCGGCCGGCTGCGCGCCGCATCGGTGTTCCACGACGTCCTCGACCTGCGCGAGGAGCCGCTGACCGCCGACGGGCCGGTGGCGTCCGGACCGTCGTGGACGCTGGAGGCCCGCCGGCTCGACCACCTCGTCGAGGCGTTCGGCTACCGGCTGGTCGAGCCCGACGGGCGCCGGATGCTGCCGGAGGAGCTGGCCCGCGCCGGGGTGTCCGGTCCCGACGTCGGCCGGCTGCAGCGGGCCGGCTCGCTCGCCGTCGGCGGCCGCACGGTGCGGCTGTCGGAGGTGAGCGCGCCGCGGCCGGGGCAGCGGGTCGCGTTCGTCATGGACACCCGGCTGTGCGACGCGGTGTACGCGCTGGCCGACGGTGCGGACCTGCTGGTCGTCGAGTCGACGTTCCTCGAGGAGGACGCCGCGCTGGCCACGGAGTACGGGCACCTCACCGCGCGGCAGGCGGCGACGGTGGCCGCCGAGTGCGGGGTGCGCCGGCTGGTGCTCACCCACTTCTCGCAGCGCTACCCGGACCCCGCGCGGTTCGCGGAGGAGGCTGGCACGGTCTTCGCCGGCGACCTGGTGGTGGCGGCGGACCTGCAGACGGTGCCGGTGCCGCGCCGGGCCTAGCGCACCTCCCCGGTGCCGTAGTCGCCGAACGGCTCGGTGGCGACGGCGCTGATCGCCACCTCGGCCAGCGCCCGGCCGGCCGCGTCGAGCGTGCGCACGTCGCGGGCCCCGGCCGGGAGGAGGGCGACACCGCCGCCGTCGGCCAGCGGCACGGTGGCGAGCACGCCGCCGCGCTCGTCGAGGACGGCGGCGCTGGTGGACGGGGCCGGCGCGGTGACGACCAGCCAGCGGCCGGCGTCCGACGGCTCGGTCTCGGGGGAGGAGAGGTCGCACACCCGCGCCACGACCAGCCCGGCGACGTCGGTCGTGCCCGGCGGGGTGTGCACGCCGCACGGCACGGTGCGCCCGGTGCCGGTGCTGCCGAGCTGGCCGGCCCGCGTGGTGACGACGAGCCCGCCGCCGGGGCTGCGGCCCACGACGACGGCGGCGCTGCCCGGCACCTCGGGCATCGGGAGGGTGCCCGACCAGAGCAGCTGCGGCTGCAGCTCGGCCGGCTCGGCGCCCAGCGGGACGGCGATCCCGGTGAGTGCCTCCGTGACCAGGCGGCTCGCGGGCGGGGCGGACGCCGGGCGCAGCGGGTCCAGCGGCGGGACGTCGGCGGGGCCCGCGGGCAGGTCGGGTGCGGCCACGCCGGCGCGGTGCACCGGCTGCCCGTCGCGCAGCACCCGGACGCTGGTGCCGGCGCCGCCGGTCGTCGTCGGCACGGAGGTGACCGCGAGGCCGGCGTCCACCGGGACCGGCTCGTAGGTGCGCCCGACGGTGCCGCGGGGGCCGACCTGCAGCCGCGGGGAGACCTCGACCTCGTCGCCGGGGGCGGTCACGACGACGAGGGTCGCCGGGCCGGGGCCGCCGACCAGCAGGGACGCCGGCCGGTACGGGCCGAGGTCCTGCGGGACGTACGGGGTGAGCCGGTCGGGTGGAGCGCCCACCGGGCCGGTCAGCCAGACGCCGCGGACGTCCTCGTCCACCGTGCCGGCGACCAGCACCACCCGGCCGTCGGGGGTGTCGGTGGCGAGGACGACGCGGCGCTCCTCGGCCGGCGGCGCGGTGAGCGGACCCCAGTCGGTGCTGCGGGCGGCCTCGACGAAGGCGGCGTCGCCGGCGAGCGAGCCACGGGTGGGCTCGGTGAGCACGGGGACGTCGGCCGTCGGCTGGGGGGCGCTCGGCCGGCCGGGCGGTCCGCTCCCCGGCTGCGGGACCAGGACGGCGGTCGCGGCCACGGTGGCGGCGGACGCGGCGGCGATCACGGCGGTGCGGACCCGGCGCTGCCGGCGGGCGCGCGCGAGGGCGTCGGTGGCGGCCGCGTCGGCGTCGAGCCGCCAGCGCGCGGGCGGGGCCGGCGGGGGTGCGGCTCGATCGTCGAGCGACTCGAGGACCTGCCCGTTCCCGCGCCCCGCCGCGGCGGCGTGCAGCGCGTCGGCGGCGGTGGCGGCGGGGTCGGTGCCGCGCCGTCCCCAGGTCCGGCGGGTGCGGGCCAGCGCGCGCTGGACGGCGTCCTCCGCGCGGTCGGGGTCGCCGGTCAGCCGGAGCGCCTCGGCGAGGAGCCCGTCGCGCTCGGCGGCGACGAAGCGGCGGAACGCCGCGTCGCCGTCCTCTCTCATGCGGGTCCTCTCTGGGGTGCGCTGCTGCCGGGACACTCAGTCTCCCGCTCCGGGGTCGTTCGGGGGCGCCGGTGGGGCTAGCGTCGGCAGGCGTGCAGCTGCCCGACGGACTGGTCGCCGTCGTCAAGCGGGACTGCCCGACGTGCACGCTCGTGGAGCCGGTGCTGCGCGGGCTGCGCGCCGCGGTGTGGTGCCAGGACGACCCGGACTGGTTCGACGGTGACGACACCGGCCTGGAGCTGTCCTACCGGCTGGGGATCGAGACCGTGCCGACGATGCTGCGCGTCGAGGACGGTCGGGAGACCGGCCGGGTCGTGGGCTGGAGCCGGGAGCAGTGGGAGGCGCTGGCCGGCGTCGCCGGGCTCGGCCCCGGTCTGCCCGAGCACCGTCCCGGCTGCGGGTCCCTGTCGGTGGACCCCTCCCGGGTGGACGAGCTGGAGGCCCGTTACGGCGACGGGCTGGCCAGCCGGCGGGTGGAGCTGGCCGACCTCGAGGACGAGCACGAGGCGCTGTTCGACCGCGGCTGGACCGACGGGCTGCCCGTGGTCCCGCCGACGCCGGAGCGGGTCCTGCGGATGCTGCGGGGGACGTCGCGGGATCCGCGCGAGGTGGTCGCCGTCGTCCCGCCGGACCTCGTCGGGTGCACCGTGGAGAAGGTCGCGGTCAACGCGGTGCTGGCCGGGTGCCTCCCCGAGCACCTGCCGGTGGTGCTGGCCGCCGTGGAAGCGGCGTGCGCCGAGGAGTTCGCGCTGCACGGCCTGCTGGCCACGACGTACTTCTCCGGGCCGCTCGTGGTGGTCAACGGCCCGGTCGCCCGGCGGGTGGGCATGAACAGCGGGGTCAACGCGCTCGGCCAGGGCAACCGGGCCAACGCCACGATCGGCCGGGCGCTGCAGCTCGTCGTCCGCAACGTCGGCGGTGGGCGGCCCGGAGAGGTGGACCGGGCCACGCTCGGCAACCCCGGCAAGTACACCTCCTGCTTCGCCGAGCGGGAGGAGGGCAGCCCCTTCGCGCCGCTGGCCGCCGACCGCGGTGTGCCCGGGGACGCGGTCACCGTGTTCGCCGGCGCCGGGGTGCAGCCGGTGGTCGACCAGCTCAGCCGCGACCCGGAGTCGCTGGCCCGCAGCCTCGCCGCCTGCCTGCGGGTGAACGCCCACCCCAAGCTGCCGATGGCCTTCGACGCTCTGCTGGTCGTCTCCCCGGAGCACGGCCGGGTGTTCCGGGAGGCGGGCTGGAACCGGGCGCGGCTGCTCGCCGAGCTCGACGGGCTGCTGCGGCTGCCGGCCGGCGAGCTGGTGCGGGGGGCGGGGGGCATGGCCGAGGGGCTGCCACCCGGGGTCGAGGCCGAGCAGCTGCCGAAGTTCCGTCCGGGCGGTCTGCTCGTGGCGCACGCCGGCGGCGACGCCGGTCTGTTCAGCGCGATCATCGGCGGGTGGGTGTCCGGCGAGACGGGGAGCGTCCCCGTGACGAGGGAGGTGCGCGGGTGAGGACCGTCCTGGACCCGACCGGCGAGCGCAGGCCGGCGACACGGGAGCTGCTGCCCCGGCCCGGCACGCTGCGCGGCCGGACCGTCGGCCTGCTGGACATCAGCAAGGCCCGCGGGGACGTCGTCCTGGACCGGCTGGAGGAGCTGCTGCGTGCCGACGGGGTGCGGGTGCTCCGGTACCGCAAGCCGACCTTCGCCCGGCCCGCCCCCGTGGACCTGCGGCACGAGATCGCCGAGCACTGCGAGGTGGTCATCGAGGCGCTCGCCGACTAGGGCTCCTGCACGTCGTGCAGTGTGCACGACATCGCCGACCTCGAGCGCCGCGGTGTGGTGGGGGTGTTCCTCGCCAGCGAGGCCTTCGCCGAGGCCGCGCTCGCCCAGGGCCGGGCCCTCGGGTTCCCGGCTCCGGCGGTCCTCGTGCCACACCCGGTGCAGGACCGCACCGACGACGAACTGCGTGCCGCCGCGGACGCGGCCTACCCCGCGGTCGTCGCCGCGGTCACCGCCGGCGGGTGAAGCCGCTGCGCGACGTCGTCGCCCCCGGCCTCGACGTCCTGTTCTGCGGGATCAACCCGTCGCTGCTCTCGGCCGAGCGCGGGCACCACTTCGCGCGGCCGGGCAACCGGTTCTGGCCGGCGATCCACCTCGCCGGCCTCACGCCGCGGCAGCTGCGGCCCGAGGAGGACGCCGAGCTGCCGGGCTACGGCCTCGGGGTGACCAACGTGGTGGACCGCCCGACCCGCACCGCCGCGGAGCTCTCCCGCGAGGAGCTGCGAGCGGGCGCCGCGGCGCTGGAGCGGTTGGTGGCGCGGTACCGGCCGCGGGTGCTCGCCGTCCTCGGCATCACGGCCTACCGGCTCGGTTTCGACCGGAGGCGCGCGGCGATCGGGCTCCAGCCCGAGCGGGTCGGCGGCGCGGTGACCTGGGTCGTCCCCAACCCGAGCGGCCTGAACGCCCACCACCAGCTGCCCGACCTCGCGCGCATCTACGGCCGGCTGCGGCCACCGGCCGGCGGGACGCCGCCGGCCGGCTGACCGCGGCCGTCAGCGACGGGTCGAGATGGCGCGCAGCTCGTGCGCGGACTCGACGGTCGGGGCCCGGGCGAGCAGCCGCTCGAAGGCGCGGTCCTCGCGGAGGCGGGCGCGGGTGCGGCGGCGTTCGGCGACGATGGTGCGCAGGCGGGACATGGCGGTTCCTCTCGGGTCAGGCGGCGGCGGGCGTCGCCGCGCCGGGCAGGGGGCTCTGCACGGCGTAGACGCCGTGCTCGGGGGTGAGGACGGCGCCGGGGAGCAGCCGCCTGACCAGTGCGACGACGCGGTCGTTGTCGGACTGCACGTCCGCGTGCAGGGTCCGGACACCGCGGCGTCCGGCCAGCGCGGTGAGCTCGGCGAGCAGCTGCCGACCGACGCCGACGCCCTGCCAGGCGTCCTCGACGACCACGGCGACCTCGGCGGTCGCAGGGTCGGCGGGGGAGCGGTCGTAGCGGGCCACCCCGACCACCTCCCCGCCGACGACCGCGACCACCGCCTCGCGCAGGTCGTGGTCGACCTCGACGAGCCGGCGCGCGTCGGCCGGCGGATGGCGCAGCGGCGCGTGGAAGCGCCGGTAGACCGTCTCGGGGGAGAGCCGGTCCCACAGCCGGCAGAACAGCGGGGCGTCGTCCGGCCGCACCGGCCTGGTCGTCACGGGCAGATCCATCTCGGCCTCCCTGAGTTCGTGATACGAACCCTGCCCCTCGCGGGTAAGTTCGTCAAGTGAACTCAGCCCGCTATGCTGGTCCCGTGGGCGAAGCCGCGTGGGACCGGTCGAGGTGCTCGGTCGCGGGCACGCTGGCCGTCGTCGGCGAGAAGTGGAGCCTGCTGGTCCTGCGCGAGGCGTTCCTCGGGGTGCGCCGGTTCGCCGACTTCCAGCGGGTGCTCGGGGCGCCGAGGGCTGTCCTCGCCGACCGGCTCGCCACGCTCGTCGACGAGGGCATCCTGCGGCGGGTCCCGTACCAGGCCGAGGGGGAGCGGCAGCGGCACGAGTACCGGCTGACGCAGAAGGGCATCGACCTGCACCCGGCGCTGGTCGCCCTCATGGCCTGGGGGGACAAGTACCTGGCCGGGGGCGGCGAGGCCCCCCTCGAGTTGCGGCACCGGGACTGCGGGGAGCCGGTGCACCTGGCCCTGGTCTGCGACGCCGGCCACGAGCTCTCCGGGGCCCGAGACGTCCGGCCGGTGCCCCGGGTCTCCGCGGGGTGACCGATCCGGCGGCGGGCGCGTGCCTCCCCGGGTGGGGTCCGCAGCCCGCCTGACGGGGCCCGCACGACCCCATCCGCGAGTTGATCATGGGGCTGTCACCGGCGACACGCGCGGACACGCCGCGCCGGCCGGCCACGAGCCCATGATCAACGGGAGGGCCGGCGACGAGCGGGCGGCGGCAGCCGGGTGTCAGACGGGCTGCGGTCCGGACGGCGGCGGAGCCGACGGGTCGGTGGGACCGGGCACGGGGAAGGGCGCGGGCTCGGGCGGCGGCACGGGGTCCACGGGTGACGGCGTGGGCGACGGTGGCTGGGGACCGGGAGGTGGCGGGACGGTCATGGACCGACGCTAGTCCCCCGACAGCGGTCCGCCGGCAGCCCGAGGACGAGGCGACGGCCGCTTCGGGAGACCCCGTCGTGGACCGGCGGACGCGCACCGGGTCCCCTAGCGTCCGGAGACGTGGGCAGACGTGTGGTCGTGATCGGTGGGGACGCCGCGGGTGGCAGTGCGGCGTCGCAGGCGAAGAAGCGACGTCCCGACCTCGAGGTGGTGATGTTCGAGCGGGGCCGGGCGACGTCGTACTCGGCGTGCGGCATCCCCTACTGGATCAGCGGCGCCGTCGACTCCGAGGCCGACCTGGTCGCCCGGACGCCGGAGCAGCACCGCGCGATGGGCATCGACGTCCGGATGCGGACCGAGGTCACCGGCATCGACCTCGACCGGCGCGTCGTCCACTGGCGCGGTCTGGAGGACGGCGGCAGCGGCGCCGAGCCGTTCGACGACCTGGTGTACGCCACGGGCAGCGTCCCCATGCGGCCGCCGGTGCCGGGCATCGACGCGAGCGGGGTCCACGGCGTCCAGACGCTGGACGACGGCGCGGCGCTGCGGGCCGCGCTCGACAACGAGGACGTGCGGCACGTGGTCGTCGTCGGTGGCGGCTACATCGGTCTGGAGATCGCCGAGGCCTGCCGGATCCGCGGGCTCCACGTGACCGTCGTCGACATGTCGGCGACGCCGGTCGGCACCTTCGACCCCGACGTCGGCGCGTTCATCGCCGAGGCCGTGCGCAAGGAGGACATCGAGCTGGTCCTCTCCGACGCCGTCGCGGCCATCGAGACCGACGCCGGCGGCCGGGCCCGCGCGGTGGTGACCGCCAGCGGCCGGGAGCTGCCCGCCGACGTGGTGGTGCTCGGCCTCGGCGTGCGCCCGGCCGTCCGGCTGGCCGAGGAAGCCGGCATCCCGCTGGGGACCTCGGGCGGCATCGCGGTCGACGCGCGGATGCGCACCCAGGCCGAGGGCGTCTGGGCCGCCGGCGACTGCGTCGAGTCGGTGCACCGGCTCTCCGGCCAGCGGATGGTGGTCGCCCTGGGCACGCACGCCAACAAGCAGGGCCGGGTGGCGGGCATCAACATCGGCGGCGGTTACGCGACCTTCCCGGGCGTCATCGGCACCGCGATCACCCGCATCTGCGAGCTGGAGGCGGCCCGCACCGGGCTGTCCACCGCCGAGGCCGAGGCGGCCGGGTACGAGTTCGTCACGGCCGTCGTCGACTCGACCACCAAGGCCGGCTACTTCCCGGGCGCGCAGCCCATCCGGCTCAAGATGATCGCCGAGCGGCGCAGCGGTCGGCTGCTCGGCGCCCAGGTCGCCGGCCGCGAGGCGGCGGCCAAGCGCGTCGACGCGCTGGCGATCTGCATCTGGAACGAGATGGGCGTGGACGAGATCCTCTCGCTCGACCTGTCCTACGCCCCGCCGTTCTCGCCCGTCTGGGACCCGGTGTTGATCGCCGCGCGCAAGGCCTTCGAGGCCGTGGAGGCCGACGTCCGGCTGCTGTGACGGGACCCCGCCGGCGCCGCACCCCGCGGGGTGCGGCGCCGGCGGCGAGGGCCCGCCGAACGCCGGCCCGTCCAGGGGCTCGCCGCGGCCCTGCCCGGGGTCCCACCCTGAGCCCGCCAAGGGGGGGAGGACGGGGTCCTCCTCCGAGGCGTAGGAGGACCCCGTCCTCCCTCAGGCCGGGTCGACCCGGTCGGCCTGCAGGCCGCGCTGGCCCTCGCTGGCCTCGAACTCGACCCGCTGGCCCTCGTCGAGGCTGCGGTAGCCGCCGCGGTCGGCGATCGCCGAGAAGTGCACGAACACGTCCGGCCCGCCGTCGTCGGGCTCGATGAACCCGAAGCCCTTCTCCGCGTTGAACCACTTCACCGTGCCGTTGGCCCGGCCGCCGCCCGAGGGACGGCGGGCCGCTCCGGAGCCGCTCCGCCCGGCGTCCCGGCCGCCGTCGCGGTAGCCGCCGGAGTCGCGGTCGCGGTACCCGCCGGAGTCGCGGTCGCGGTACCCGCCGCGGTCGCGGTCCTGGTAGCCACCACGGTCCCGATCGGAGTACCCGCCGCCGTCGCGCTCGGCCGACCGCACGTCCTCGGCCTGGGGACCGCGCTGGCCCTGGGTGACGTCGAACTCGACCCGCTGGCCCTCGTCGAGGCTGCGGAACCCGCCGCGGTCGGCGATCGCCGAGAAGTGCACGAACACGTCCGGCCCGCCGTCGTCGGGCTGGATGAACCCGAAGCCCTTGTCGGCGTCGAACCACGAGACCGTGCCCGTGGCCCGCCCGCCCCGCGACGGCCGGCCGCGGTCGCCACCGCGGCCCCGGTCCCGGTCGTCGTCCCGTCCGCGACCCCGGTCGTCGCGCCCTCGCTCCGGGCGTCGCGGGGCGCCGCCGACCGGCCGCACCGAGTCGGCCTGCGGACCGCGCTGGCCCTCGCTGGCCTCGAACTCCACCTGCTGGCCCTCGTCGAGGGTGCGGAACCCGCCCTCGTCCGAGATCGCGGAGAAGTGGACGAACACGTCACGCCCTCCGTCGTCGGGTGCGATGAACCCGAAACCCTTCTCGGCGTTGAACCACTTCACCGTGCCCTGCGGCATCCACGTGCTCCTGCACTGCTCGTGGCCGGCGAGCCCGTCCCGCCGGCCGTCCACCGGCCGCACCGTCCCGGGCGGGAGGCGCGGCCGCGACCTCCAGCCTCCCTCACCCGTCGAGCGCCCGGACGGGCACCCGGCGGGAGACCGGTCACGTCCCGTCCGCGGCCTGCGTCCGGTGGGAGGCCGTCATGCGGTCGAAGCGCACGTCGAGCAGCTCGTCGAGCCGCGCCTCGGCGGCCTGGCAGGCGCTGATCGCCGCACCGCTCGGGGACCGCGCGAACACCGACCGGGCCGCGCCGAGGGCGTCGTGGGCCTCCACGATGAGCCTGTCGATCTCGGACACGGGGACGACGGCGGATGGCATGGGACGCTCCCCGGGGACTCCGACCGGTCCGACTGTCCGAACTCCGGTCGCACGGCACGCATACCCACCGGCCGTCACTCCCACCCCCGCGCCCGGGCACTTCCTCGGCGTGTCCCCGAGGTCGCCGGGCGTGTCCCGTTACCCGGACGCGGGTCCGGGTAGGGGCGGCCACTCGCACGGGGACCGACCGGAGGAGGAACGATGACGTCCAGCAGCGACAACCACGTCGTGGCGCAGGCGGTACACGACCTGGGCTCGGCCCTGTGGTTCGGCGGAGCGGTGATGGGCATCGCCGGCGTGAACAAGTCCGGCCAGGACCTGTCCCAGGGCCTCGACCGCATCCGGGTGGCCAGCTCGGCGTGGAGCCGCTTCCAGCCCGCGCAGTTCGGCGGCATCGCGGCCACGCTGCTCGCGGGCCTGCGGCTCACCCAGGTCGGCGGCCGGCGCATCGCCCTGCAGCAGGGCTTCGGCAGCGTGGGCGCGCTCAAGGCCGGCCTGGCCGTGGCCGGCGCGGGCGCCACCGCCTACGCCGCCTACACCGGCAGCCGCATCGGCAAGGCCGCCGAGGAGGCCGCGCGCCGCGGCGAGCAGGTCGAGGTCAAGGACGCGACCCTGCCGACCGCCGGCACGCCGCCGGAGGTCGCGAAGTGGCAGAGCCGGCAGCGGGTGACGCAGTTCCTCGTGCCCGCGCTGGCCGGCGCGAACATCGTGTGCAACTCGTGGCTCGTGCAGTCCTACCGCGCCGGGGCGACGGCCAAGGGCGTCCTGCGCCGGCTGCTGCCCGACTGAGGAAGGACCACCCTCCCCCCACGCCTCGCGAGCTCGGCGCGGGACCCTGGAGGGTGGCCTCGTCCTCCCCACCGGCGGGGCTCGGGACGGGGCCCCGGCTGCAACCGGCTGCAACGCTCGCGTGGACCGGGCGCCTCACGGTGTCCTGTCGGCAGCCTCCCGCGCGGGGGTCCACCGACGGACGGAGACGACGCCATGAAGGCAGCCCGGTTCCACGGTCGCGGCGACATCCGGGTCGAGGAGGTGCCCGACCCCCAGGTGCGCCCCGGCACCGTGGCCGTCGAGGTCGAGTGGTGCGGCATCTGCGGCACCGACCTGCACGAGTTCCTCGAGGGCCCGATCTTCGTGCCGACCCCGGAGGCGCCGCACCCGCTGACCGGCGAGGGCCTGCCGGTGACGCTCGGCCACGAGTTCGCCGGCGTGGTGGCAGAGGTCGGCCCGGGGGTGGACGACGTGCGGGTGGGCGACCGGGTGGTCGTGGAGCCCTACGTGGTCTGCGGTCGTTGCGACGCCTGCCGACAGGGCCGCTACAACGTCTGCCGCACCCTCGGCTTCGTGGGGCTCTCCGGCGGCGGCGGGGGCTTCTCCCGGTACGTCGTGGCCGAACGGCGCTGGATCCACCCGCTCGGGGACCTCGGCACGGACGTCGGCGCGCTCATCGAGCCGCTCGCCGTCGCCCACCACGCCGTCCGGCTCTCCGGCGCCCGGCCGGGTCAGTCGGCGGTGGTCTTCGGGGCCGGCCCCATCGGGCTGGTGACCACCGCCGCGCTGACCGCGGCCGGCGTGGAGCAGGTCGTCGTGGTCGAGCCGGCCGAGGCCCGCAAGCAGAAGGCGGGGGGTGCCGGTGCGGCCACCGTGCTCGACCCGCGGTCGGTCGACGTCGTCGAGGCCGTGGACGAGCTGACGGAGGGTCGCGGCGCCGACGTCACCTTCGAGTGCGCCGGCGTCGACCAGGTGCTCGCGACGGCCATCCGCTCCACCCGGGTCGGCGGCACGTGCGTCAACGTCGCGATCTGGGGACACGAGGCCCGGGTCGCCATGAACGACCTGGTGTTCCGCGAGGTCAGCGTGCTCGGCAGCCTCGCCTACGCGGACGACCACCCGGCGACGATCGAGATGGTCGCCTCCGGGCGGGTCGACCCGTTCCAGTTCATCACCGGACGGATCGGCCTCGACGGCATCGTCGAGGAGGGTTTCCGCGAGCTGATCGACAACAAGGAGGAGAACGTCAAGATCCTGGTGCAGCCCCGATGACGACCTGACCGGGTCGTCCTCCGCGACCGGTCCGCTCCCGCCCGCCGGAGCTCGCTGCGGTGCTCCCGGACACGTCAGCCGACGACGACGTCCCACGTCCGGACCGTCCAGGCGGTCACCAGGCCGTTGACGACGTAGGGGTCGGTCTCGGCGAAGCGCTCCACGACCTCGCGGGGTGCGGTCCACACCAGCAGCGCGCGGTCGTAGGGGTCGGGGAGCGCGCCGGCCATCAGCAGCTCGCCGCGCTCGTGGGCGGCCCGGGCCAGTGCGAGGTGCTCGGCTCGCAGGGCCGCCCGGCGCTCCAGGTAGTCGTCGGCCAGCGTGTACTCCAGGACGCTGTACCGGGATGCAGGGTGCACGCCGCCACTGTGGCAGAGGGCGCTCAGCGCAGGGTGGTCGTCAGCCGGACCGTGACGCCGTCCGGCCCGGAGCTGATGTCGACGTGGTCGCACATCTGGCGGGCCAGCCACACGCCCATGCCGCCGCGGGACAGGTCGTCGCCGTGCGCCGGCCCGTAGCCGGCGAACGGGTCGTCCAGGCCCGGACCGTGGTCGGTCACCGTGCACACGATCCGCTCGGCCGACGTCCACAGCCGCAGGCCCACCGGCGGCCCACCGTGCCGGACGGCGTTGGAGGTCGTCTCGTCGACGGCGAGCAGGAAGTCCTCGACCACCTCGCGCGGACCGCGGAGGGCGGAGAGCTCGGCGGCGACGGCGTGCCGCAGCGCGATGGGGTCGGCGACGTCGTCCACGGCCAGCCGGGGGGCCGTCGCCTGCAGCGGTTCCACCGGCACGGGGAGCTCGCGCAGGTACCCGGCGGGGTCGACGAAGCGGGGGTTCGGCGTGCGTGCGGAACCGGTCACGACGGTCGGGTGGGTCCGGGCGACCGACTCGAGCACCGGCCCGGGCAGCCGCGTGGTGTCGAAGACGCACAGCCCCCACAGCGGCCAGTCGGCGAGGGCGTCGTTGACCACGGCCTCGTAGCGCTGCCACTCCAGCTGCTGGCGCTCGGTGCGCCCGAAGTCGGTCTCGCCGACCACCCGGACGCGACGCGCCCCGGTGGCGGTGAGCTCGTCGGCCAGCCGGCGGAACGCGGTGACCGCCGCGGGCGGGCGCCGCGCGTAGGCCGACTCCCACTCGAGCACGCGGACCCGGTCGTCGTCCACGGCCGCGCGGACGACGTCGACGGTGGCAGGGGAGGCGGTGACGACGACGGCGTCCCCGGTGGCCAGGCCCTCCTGCACGAAGGGAACCGTGGCGGCGGCCAGTTCGTCGGTGGAGGAGAAGAACAGCGCGTCGTGGACGTAGCGCGGTCCGGGCGCGGCGGCGACCCCGTGCGGTAGCGCTGTGTCCACCTGTGCGTCCCTTCGCGTCCGGCCCGCCGTTGCCTCACCACGGTAGCCAGGTGGGCGGGGTGGCCGCCTGAGGACACGGGGCGATGTAGCCCACCCCGCGGCATGCCCGCGGCGTCCCGGCTGTTGTCCCCACCGGGCCCGGACGGGCCCCTGGCGGGCGATATGCCCGCGGCCCCTCCCGTACCCGACGAAGGACGACGTCCTGCCTGCCTCCCCGTACCCCCGACCCGTCTCCGGGGACGAGCTCCCCGCCGGCACGGGCCCGGCGCTGCCGGTGCGCGGCACCCCGCCGCAGCGGGTCGTGTTCCACCTCGGTCCCACGAACTCCGGCAAGACCCACGACGCCCTGGCCGCCCTCGCCGACGCCGGCTCCGGGACCTACGCGGCTCCGCTGCGGCAGCTGGCGCACGAGGCCCACGCCCGGCTGTCGGCGCAGCTGCCCCCCGGCACCGTCGGTCTGTGCACCGGTGAGGAGGAGGTCGACCCGACCGCGCCGGTCCTCTGCTGCACCGTCGAGAAGGCCCCGCCGCGCGGCGGGCTGCTCGTCCTCGACGAGGCGCACTGGGTCACCGACCCCGACCGTGGGCACACCTGGGCTCGACTGCTGCTCACCGGGGAGTACCGCGAGGTGCGCGTCATCTCGGCCGCCGAGGCGTTGCCGGTGCTCGAGCCGTTGGTGGCCGACGTCGCCGACGTCGAGGTCGTCCACCACGAGCGGCTGTCGCGGCTCGACGTCCTGAGGGCGCCGGTGCGGCCCTCGGGCGTGCGGCCGCGGACGCTGGTCGTCGCCTTCTCCCGCAAGGCCGTCTACGCCACCGCGGCGGTGCTCGCGGCAGTCCGGCCGGGGCGCACGGGCGTCCTCTACGGCGCCCTGCCACCGGCCACCCGGCGCCAGGTGATCGACCGATTCACCCGCGGCGAGCTCGACGTCCTGGTCACCACCGACGTCATCGGGCACGGCATCAACGTGCCGGCGGCGACCGTGCTGTTCGCCGAGACGACCAAGTTCGACGGGGTCGAACGCCGTCCGCTGCGCACCTGGGAGGCCGCGCAGATCGCCGGCCGCGCCGGCCGCTACCTGCTCACCGGCCACGGCACGGTCGGCGTGCTCACCGGCGTGCCGGGCCTGCGGCCGGACGCAGCCCTGGTCGCGGCCGGCGCCGCGGTGGCACGCGGGACGGTGACCAGCGACCTGCCCCGGCGCACGCCCCGGCTGCGCCCGGAGCTCGACGACCTGGGCGCGCTCACGGCGGCCGACCTGCCCGGTGCCCTGGCCCGGTGGGCGCGCTGGGCCCGGACGGCGACGCGGGACGAGGCGGTGACGGGGGACGACGTCAGCGGGTTGGTCGAGCGCGCCGAAGCGCTGCTGCCGCTGCTGGAGGGGCCGGTCGGGGCGAGCACCGACCTGGGGACCGTCTGGCGGTTGATCACCCTGCCCATCGACTTCGAGCCGCCGCGCCGCACCCGCTGGCTCACGCTGGCCCGCGCCGCGCTGCTGCACGGGGCCGGGTACCGCGTCCCGCCGCAGACGGTGCTGCCGGCGCTGCCGCGGCGGGGACCGGTGGAGGACTTCGAGCAGGCGGCCGCCGCTGCGCGCGACGCCTCGACGCTGCTGCGGTCCTTCCCGGGCGTCGCCGGGCTCGGCGCCGAGGACGCGGCCCGGCTGGAGCAGCGGTGTGCTGCCCGCATCACCGAGCTGCTCCCCGGCGCGATCGCCGCGGCGGGGCCCGGCCGGTGCGCCGACTGCGGCGTGCCGGTCGCCCCGCGGTTCCCCACCTGCCGGGCCTGTGCGGCGCGCGGCTTCCGGCGCGGGATGGCCGTGCGGGGTACGGCCCCGGCCCGCCGCCGCGAGGACGCCGGGAGCCGCCGGTCCGGGCGCACGGGTGGGCCGCGTCGCGCGACCGCCCGCCGGCCGGGGCGCGGCTGACCACCTCCGGGCGCACCATGACGGGATGGGCGGCGCAGGAGGGTACGTCGCGCTCGGCGACTCGATCTCGATCGACGACTACTCCGGCGGCCCGGGCCGCGGCGGGGCCAGCCTGCTGTACGCCAACCGCGACGACGACTTCCCGGAGTGGCGCGGGCGGGACCTGCGGACCACCGCGCCGGGGTCGACGTTCGCGCTGCTGGCGACCGACGGCGCGACCACCGGCACGCTGCTGGACCGGCAGTTGCCCCGGCTGGCGGCACTCCCGGCGCGGCCCGCGCTGGTCACGCTCACCATCGGCGGGAACGACCTGCTCGGCGCCTACGGGGACACCGCGGCGGCGCGTGCGGTCGTCGCCGGGGTCGCGGCCGCGCTCGACCGGGCACTGGCCGCCATCGGCGAGGTCCTGGCCCCGGATGGCCGGGTCGTCGTGGGCACGGTGTACGACCCCAGCGACGGCACCGGCGACGCGGAGCGGCTCGGCCTGCCGCCCTGGCCGGACGCCGTCGCGCTGATCGGGGAGCTCAACGACGCCCTGCGCCGGGGCGCGGCCCGGCACGGGGCCGCGGTGGCCGAGATCGCCGACCGCTTCCGCGGTCACGGGCTGGCGGTCGGGGACCCCCGGCGGCCCGAGGCCCGGCCGGCGCAGCGGGACCTGTGGTTCTGCTCCCTCATCGAGCCCAACGCCTGGGGGGCCGACGGCGTCCGGTCGGCCTTCTGGGCGGCTCTGCACGGCGGCTGACCGTGGACGCTCCGGGCCGGACGTGGACGCGCCGGCGACTGCTGGCCGCCGCTGGGGCGCTCGCCGGCGCGGGCGTCCTGGCCGGGTGCGGTGCGCAGCTGCCGGGGTCCCCCCGGAGCACGGAGGCGGCCGCCCGGCTGACCGCCCGCCCGCAGCCGCAGCCCGGCGCCGCGCCGCTCGCGCCGGGGACCCGGCCGCTGGACCTGGGGGTCGAGCGGCCGGCGCTGCTGCACGTGCCACCCGGCCTCGCGGCGGGCAGCGCGGCGCCGCTCGTGGTCGCCCTGCACGGCGCTGGAGGGGACGCCGAGGCGGGGCTCGGGGTCGTCGGCGGCTTGGCCGACGAGCGGGGCCTGCTCGTCCTGGCGCCGGCCTCCCGCGGGTCGACGTGGGACGCGATCACCGGCCGCCACGGCGAGGACGCCGCCCTGCTCGACCAGGCCCTGTCGCAGGTGTTCGCGGGCGTCCCGGTCGACCCGGGGCACGTCACGGTGGCCGGGTTCTCCGACGGCGCCTCCTACGGGCTGGGCCTGGGCCTGGCCAACGGGGACCTGTTCGGGCGGGTGGTCGCCTTCTCCCCGGGGTTCGTCCCCGGGGGGTCGCGGGAGGGGCGGCCGGCGGTGTTCGTGTCGCACGGCGACGCCGACGAGGTCCTGCCGGTGGAGCAGACCAGCCGGCGCATCGTGCCCGCGCTGCGCGACGACGGCTACGACGTCACCTACCGCGAGTTCTCCGGCGGGCACGCCGTCCCACCGGAGGTGGCGCGGGAGGCCGTGGAGTGGCTCGCGCAGTGACGGCGCCGCTCCCGGGCGCGCGCACGCCCGAACCGGCGTAGCGTCCGCACCCACCTGTTCCGGAGGAACGAGTTCCGGGGGAGCCGATGTCCCTGCTGCGCCGGATCGGTGCGGCCCGCGGCGTGCTCGACGCGGCCGCCGGGCTGGCCGGTGCCGGTCTGGTGGCCGGTGCCGGCGTCACCGCCGGGCTGGTGGGCGGCACCGCCGGGCTGCTGGGGGAGACCGCGTCCGTCGCCCGCCGGGGCGCCCGGGCCTCGCTGTCCCTGGCGCACGCGGCCGCGGTCACGGGCACCCGGGCCGTCGGCACCGTGGTCACCGGCGCCGACCCGCTGCCCGACGGGCGGCTGCACGACCTGATCGACGCCGCCCGCGGCATGGTCGAGCCACCGCCCGGGCGGCACACCCGACGGGTCTGGGCCGACCGGGGCCGGGTCCAGGTAGAGCTGTGCGTGCCGGCCGCGGAGGAGACGCCGGAGGTCCGCCGCGCGCTGCGCCGCTCCCTCGAGCGACTCGAGGGCGTGGAGTGGGCCACGGTCAACGACGTCGTCGGCCGGGTGCTGGTCGCCTTCGACGAGCGGCGGGTCACCGCGGAGGACGTCGTCGGCACGGTGACCGCGATCGAGCGGGCCCGCGGCGGGACGGCGCTGTCGCCGGAGCAGCCCGACCACCCCGCCGACCTCGAACCGCTGCTGGCGGCCGCGGCGGCCGCGGCCGTCGACCTCGCCGCCGTCGGCGTGGCGTACGCGGCGCGGCTGCTGCCCGTCCCGCCGCTCACCCGGCACGCCACCCTCGCCGTCGCGCTGCTGGAGTCCCAGACCTGGCTCCGGCGGGAGCTGTACCGGACCGTGGGCCCGCACGGCACCGAACTGGTCTTCTCCGGCGTCAGTGCCCTGCTGCACGCGCTCACCCAGAGCCCGACGGTCCCCGCACTCAACGCCGCCGCCGCGCTCCAGGAGGTCCTGGAGATGCGCGCCCACCGGCAGGTGTGGCGGCGGCGGGAGTGGGAGCTGTGCCGCCCGGAGCCGGACGACGACGAGCGCGAGCCGCTGACGCCACCGGGGCCCCGGCCGCGCCCCCTGCCGCCCGGCCCGGTCGAGACCTACACCCAGCGGCTGGGCCCCACCGAGCTGGCCGCCGCGCTCGGCCTGCTGGCGCTCACCGGCCGTCCCGGCCGCTCGGCCGACCTGCTCAAGGCGCTGAACCCGAAGGCCGCCTTCCACGGGCGGGCGGCGTTCGCCACGACGCTGGACCTGCTGCTGTGCCGCCGGGACGTGCTGCCGATGGACGGCTCGGCCTACCGGCGGCTGGACCGGGTGGACGCCGTCGTGGTCGACGGGGACGCGCTGTGCACCGGCCAGCCGGTGGTGCTCGAGGCCACCGCGGAGGCCGACGGCTGGGACGACGCCCGCGTCTGGTCGGTCGCCGCACGGCTGGTCGGCGCCCTGGACGGCGACGAGCCGGACGACGGCGTGCGGCTCGGGCCGTCCCGGACCGCCGAGGACGCGCCCGGGGCCGAGGTCCGCGCGGTGCACCAGGGGCGCCGCCGGGTCGGCACGGTGACCGTCGCCCGCGAGCTCGACCCGCACGCCGAGGCGCTGCTCACCGTCGCGGCCGCGGCCGGCAACCGGCTGGTGCTCACCGCGCACGCCGGCACGCGCGAGGTGGCCGCGGCCGCCGACGAGGTGGCCCCGGCGGACGAGCAGCTGGTCGAGACGGTCCGCCGGCTGCAGGACGACGGACGCGGCGTCCTCCTGGTCAGCCACACCGACGGCCCCGCCCTGCTGGCCGCCGACGTCGCCGTCGCCCCCGTCCGGCCCGGCCGCGCGCCGGCGTGGGGCGCCGACCTGGTGACCCGGCCGGGCCTGGCCGACGCCTGCCGGGTGGTCGCGGCGACGGCCGCGGCCCGCACGGTCAGCCGGCGCTCGGTGCAGGCGGCCCTGACCGGCAACGTCCTCGGCGCGCTGCTGGCCGCCGTCGGCAGCGAGCGGTACGGGCAGCAGAAGGCGACCTCTCCCGGCAAGACCGCCACGACCGTCGCCATGCTGGGCGGCACCTGGGCCGCCGTCCGGGCCGCCGGCCGCCCCGTCCCGCCTCCGGCGGTGCACACCCCCTGGCACGCGCTGGACCCCGACGAGGTGCTGCGCCGCGTGGCCGAACTGCCGGCCGCGGAGGACGTGCGGCCGGTCCGCTTCCGCCGGGTCCGGGCGCACCCGCTGGTGCGCGGGCCGTCCCGGTTCGCCCGCACCGTCGCCGCCGAGCTGGCCGACCCGCTCACCCCGGTCCTCGGCACCGGCGCCGCGGCGACGGCGATGCTCGGCGAGGCCACCGACGCCGTCCTCGTCGGTAGCGTGACCGTCGCGAACTCGCTGGTCAGCGGCCTGCAACGGCTGCGGGCGGAGACGGCACTGGAGTCGCTGCTGCTGGAGCAGGACGTCGTCGTCCACCGGGAGACCGAGGGCGGCCGGGAGGACGTGCCCGGCAGCGCGCTGCGCGTCGGTGACGTCGTGCAGGTCGAGCCCGGTGACGTGCTGGCCTGCGACGCCCGGCTGCTGGAGGCGGTCGACCTGGAGGTCGACGAGTCGAACCTGACCGGGGAGTCGCTGTCGGTGGGCAAGTCGGTGCCGGCGACGCCGGGGGCCGAGGTCGCCGACCGCACCTGCGTGCTCTTCGACGGCACCACGGTGGTCGCGGGGCGCGGGCGCGCCGTGGTCGTCGCGGTGGGGGAGGCGACCCAGGCCGGGCGCGCGGCGCGGGCGGCCGGTGGCGCGGCGCCCCCGGCCGGCGTGCAGGCGCGGCTGGGCGAGCTGACCCGCACGGTGCTGCCGCTGACCCTGGCCGGCGGCGCGACGGTCGCCGGCCTCGGCGTGCTGTGGCGCCGCCCGCTGCGCGACGCGGTGCGGGACGGCGTGGCGGTCGCCGTCGCCGCGGTGCCCGAGGGGCTGCCGCTGGTCGCGACCGTGGCGCAGCAGGCCGCGGCGCGACGGCTGTCGCGCCGCGGCGCCGTCGTCCGCAGCGCGCGGGTGCTCGAGGCGCTCGGCCGGGTGGACACCGTCTGCTTCGACAAGACGGGGACGCTGACGGAGAACCGGTTGCGGGTCGCCCGCCTCCTCCCGCTGGACGGGGAGCTCGACGAGGAGGGGTTGCTGGAGCTGGTCGCGGCCGGTGTCGGCAACGGCGACGACCGGGCGCACGAGACCGACCGGGCGGTCGTGGAGGCGGCCGAGGAGCGCGGCGTGTGCCCCGACGGTGACGCGGGGGAGAGCCTGCCGTTCGCCGCCGGGCGGGGGTTCTCCGCCGCGGTGCGCGACGGCCGGCTGGTCGTCAAGGGCGCGCCCGAGGTGGTCGCCGCCCGGTGCCGGGACGCCGGGGACCTCACCGGGCGGGTGCAGGAGCTCGCCGCCGAGGGGCTGCGGGTGCTGGCCGTCGCCGACCGCGCGCACGACGGCGCCGACGACCTCGAGGAGGCGGCCTCCGACCTCACGCTGCGCGGGCTGGTCGGGCTGGCCGACACGGTGCGGGGGTCCTCGGTCGCGGCCGTCGAGCAGCTGCGGGCCGCCGGCGTCCGGGTGGTCGTGGCCACCGGCGACCACCCGGGGACCGCCCGGGCGATCGCCGCGCAGGCCGGCGTCCCGGGTGCCGACCGGGTGGTGACCGGCGCGGAGTTGGCCCGCGCTCCGGAGGCCGAGCGGGCCCGCATGGTGCGCGAGACCGCGGTGTTCGCGCGGCTGTCGCCGGAGCAGAAGGTGTCACTGGTCGCCGCGCTGCGCCGGGCCGGCGCGACCCTGGCGATGACCGGCGACGGGGTGAACGACGCCGCGGCGATCCGGCTGGCCGACGTGGGGGTGGGCGTGTCCGGCGCCGAGTCCCCGGCCGCCCGCGCCGCCGCCGACCTGGTGCTCACCGACCTGGACCTGACCCGGCTGGTCGACGCCATCGCCGAGGGCCGGGCGATGTGGTCGCGCGTGCAGGACGCCGTCTCGGTCCTGGTCGGCGGCAACGCCGGCGAGGTGGCGTTCACCGTGCTCGGCACCGCCTTCGGCGGGCGGGCGCCGCTGAACACCCGGCAGCTGCTGCTGGTCAACCTGCTCACCGACATGTTCCCGGCGCTCGCCGTCGCCGTGGCCGCGCCCCGCGGCACCGCACCCGAGGGGGACGACGGCCCGCTGGCCGGGCACCCGCTGGCCGCGGTCCTCGAGGCCGGACCGCGGCGCGGCTTCGCCCGGGAGGTGCGGCGGATGGTGCTGGTCCGTGGGGCGGCCACCACCGCCGGGGCGACCGCGGCCTGGACCGCCGGGCGGCTCACCGGGTTCCGCGGGCGGGCCGGGACGATGGGCCTGGCCGCGCTCATCACCACCCAGCTCGGGCAGACCGCGTGGGCCGGCCGGCGCAGCCCGCTGGTGCTGGTCACCGCCGCGGTCTCGCTCGCGGTCCTCGCCGCCGTCGTCCAGACCCCGGGGCTGAGCCGCTTCTTCGGCTGCACGCCGCTGGACCCGCTGGCCTGGTTGGTCGTGCTGGGCTGCGCGGCGGCCGGCACGGCCGGTGCCGAGGTCGTGCCGGCGCTGGTGGCGCGGGTGCGCCGGGAACCGGCGCCTCGGCCGGCTCAGCTGCCGGCGCCTCAGCCTGCGTAGCGGGTCGCGAACGTGCCCGGCGTCATGCCGGTGACCCGGGAGAAGTCGCGGCTGAAGTGCGGCTGGTCGGCGTACCCGAGCAGTGCCGAGACCTCGGCGAGGGTCGTGCCGCGACTACGGAGGCGCTCGGCGGCCTCCTGCAGCCGGCGGCGCTGGATGAGCCACTTCGGCGTGAGTCCGAGCCGGCGCCGCACCAGCCGCTGCAGCGCCCGCTCGGACAAGCCGAACTCCGCGCAGACCTGGGCCACCCGGACGACCTCGCGGTCGCGCTCCACGAAGGCCACCACCCGGTTGACCAGCTCCCCCTCGGCATCGACGGGCAGCAGCGGCCGCAGCACGTCGCCGAACGCGTCCATCGCCGTCCGGTGGGCGGTCGGCGACGCGGGGTCGCCGGCCATGGCCGACCGCACCAGGGCCGTGAGCCGCTCGCCCTCGGCGCCGAGCACCTCGGGCAGGGGCACGTGCCGGTCGGTGAGAAGGGCGACCGACCCCCGGGCGACGAGCGCGCCGGCGGCCGGGGCGCACATGACCCCGACCGCCCAGCCGTCGCCGGTCAGCGTGGTCGTCGACAGCCCGGACACGACGCCGTAGAAGCGGGCGTAGTCGCCGGAGACGACGAGCAGCGTGACCGGGTACTGCAGCACCTGCTGCGGCGCCTCCTGGCCGGGCGGCACCGACCAGACCGGGATCCAGAAGCGCTCGAGCAGGCCGGCGAACTCCGGCGCCGCGTCGTAGCGGTACATGACGTGCGAGGCGTCGCCGGGGGAGCGCAGGTGCGCGCGCTCGACGTGGTCGAGGGGGCGCGGAGCGGTGTCGGGTTCCATCAAGACCACACCCTGCCCGGCTCCCTAGCGTCCGGCCATGACCTCACCGACGACCTCACCCGACACCTCGATCGCCGCCGCCTACGCCGCGGCCGACCGCCCGCTCGCCGCCGTCCTCGACGCCGTCCCGGCCGACGCCTGGGACCGGCCCTCGACCTGCGAGGGGTGGACCGTGCGCGAGGTCGTCCGGCACCTCGTGCAGACCCAGCGGGAGTTCCTCACCGGGCGCGGGGTCGACCTCGGCGCGGAGCCGGACGTCGACGCGGACCCGGCGACGGCGTGGCGTTCGCACGCGGCGCGGGTGGCGGCGGCGGTCGCCGACGAGGACGTCGCGGAGCAGGCGTACGACGGCTTCTTCGGCCCGACGACGGTCGGCGCGACCCTCGAGCAGTTCTACGTGTGGGACATGGTCGTGCACCGCTGGGACGTCGCCCGGTCGGTCGGTGCCGACACCACGCTCACCGAGGCCGAGCTGGACCGCGTCGAGGCCGGGGCGAACGCGTTCGGCGACGCGCTCTACGTGGAGGGCATCTGCCGGCCCGCGGTCGAGGCCCCCGCGGACGCCGACCGCACGACGCGCGTGCTCGCCCGGCTGGGCCGCGGCTGACCCGCGCTCATCCGGCGGGCGCCCGGCCGGCGCGTCACGCGGTCACCGGCCCAGGTGCGCCCGGATGGCGGCCACGACCATGCGGTGGTCCTCGAGCTGCGGCAACCCGGAGACGACGACCGCGCCGACCGGTCCGACCGAGCGGACGAGGACGGGGAACGCGCCGCCGTGCGCGGCGTACAGGGCGGGGTCGAGGGCGAACTCCTCCTCGAACGTCGTCCCCCGCTCGACCGAGGCCTGCCGCACGAACAGGCTGCTGTGCCCGAACCGGTGGACGACGCGGGTCTTCCGCTGGATCCAGGAGTCGTTGTCCGGGCTGGTCCCGGGCAGCGAGGCGTGGAAGAGCTGGTGGCCGTGCCGGCTGATGTCGACGGCCACCGGGGCGCCGTCCCGCCGGGCGCTCGCCACCAGCGCCGCGCCGAGGTCCCAGGCGTCGTCGTTGGTGAAGCCGTCGAAGCGCAGCTCCTCCTCCTCGGCGGCGAGCTGGGCGAGGGCGGGGAAGGAGTCGGCCATGTCGCCTTCCTACCGCCTGACGCGGGAGGCTGTGCCCATGAGGTGGACCGAGCGGGTCGACCGGTTCCAGCGCCGGCACCCGGCGGCCGGGTTCCCGATCGCGGTGCTCTACAAGTTCATGGACGACGACGCCGTCTTCCTCGCCGCGCTGATCACGTACTACGGCTTCCTGTCGCTGTTCCCGACCCTGCTCCTGCTGGCCACCGTGCTGGGGCTCGTGCTGGCCGGTGACCCGGCGCTGCAGCAGCGGCTGCTGGACTCCGCGCTGGCCGAGTTCCCGGTGATCGGGCCGCAGCTGGCCCGGCCGGAGGGACTCGGCGGCGGGGTCACCGGCATCGTGGTCGGCGGGCTGGTCGCCCTCTACGGAGCCCTGGGCATGGGCCAGGCGCTCCAGCACGCGATGAACACGGTGTGGGCGGTGCCGCGGCACAGCCGGCCGGACCCGATCACCTCCCGGGGGCGGAGTCTGCTCCTGCTGTTCACCCTGGGCCTGCTGCTGCTGGCCAGCACCGTCCTCTCCGCGCTGGGCAGCGGTGCCGCGGCCTACGGCGGCGGCTTCAGCGGCGGGTTCCACGTGCTGCTCACCGTCGCCTCGGTGATCGCGAACGCCGCCGTCTTCGTGCTCGGGTTCCGGGTCACCACCGCCCGCCGGCTCACCACCCGGCAGGTGCTGCCCGGTGCCGTGACCGCCGCGGTGCTGTGGCAGCTGCTGCAGTCCTTCGGGGGCGTCTACGTCGCCCGGGTGGTGGCGAACGCCAGCGCCGTCGACGCGGTCTTCGCGCTCGTCCTCGGCCTGTTCGCGTTCATCTACGTCGCGGCGGTCGCCCTGATGCTGTGCGTGGAGATCGACGTGGTCCGGGTCGACCACCTGTACCCGCGGGCGCTGCTCACGCCCTTCGTCGACCACCAGGACCTGACCGAGGGCGACGAGCGGGTGTACTCGGACGCCGCCCGCGCCCAGCGGGCGGTGCGGCACCAGGAGGTCGACGTCCGCTTCGAGTCGGGGGACGACGGGGGCTGACCGGCGGCGGGCGGCCGTCGCCGGCCCCCTTCCCCGTGCGAGATCGCCGATCCCGCCGACCTGCGGTCGAGCCGCAGGCCGGCGGGGCTTGACCTCGAGTGCGCTCGAGCTCCGACGATCGGTGCCGCGGCGCGCAGCCGGAAAACCGGTGGCGGGCCGATGACCCGGCCGCGCACATTCCGTCGTAGGGACGACGGGGCGCTGCGCCGCACACACCGCTCGAGGGAGTCGGGATGACCGCAGGGAGCACACTCGCCATCGAGGCGACCGGCCTCGAGAAGTCCTTCGGGGACACCCGGGCGGTGGCCGGCGTCGACCTGGCCGTCCCCGCCGGTGCCATCTACGGGGTCCTCGGACCCAACGGCGCCGGCAAGACCACGACGATCCGGATGCTGGCCACCATCGTCCCGCCCGACGCCGGCAGTGCCCGGGTCCTCGGCCACGACGTGGTCACCGAGGCCGACGCCGTGCGCGGCCTGGTCAGCCTCACCGGCCAGCTGGCCTCCGTCGACGAGGAGCTCACCGGTCGCGAGAACCTCGTCCTCATCGGGCGCCTGCTCGGCCACCGCCGGGCTGCCGCCCGCGCCCGGGCCGACGAGCTCCTCGAGGCCTTCGGCATCGCCGGTGCCGCCGGGAAGCTGGTCAAGCACTACTCGGGCGGCATGCGCCGGCGGCTGGACATCGCCGCGAGCATCGTCGTCACCCCGCAGCTGGCCTTCCTCGACGAACCCACGACCGGACTCGACCCCCGCTCGCGCGGTCAGGTGTGGGAGATCGTGCGGGCGCTGGTGGCCGAGGGGACGACCGTCCTCCTCTGCACCCAGTACCTGGAGGAGGCCGACCAGCTGGCCGACGGGATCGTGGTCATCGACCACGGCCGGGTCATCGCCGAGGGGACGCCGGGCCAGCTCAAGGCATCGGTGGGCACCGGCGCGCTGCACGTGCGGCTGCTCGACCCGGCCCAGCGTGCCGAGGCCGCCCGCATCCTCGGGGCCGCGGTCGGCAGCGTGGTGCTGGAGCCGGACCCGGCCGCACTGTCGGCCGCCTGCCCCGACCCCGGACTCGCCGCGCTCGGCGTGGGTGAGCTGGGCCGCGCCGGCCTCGGCATCGCCGAGTTCGCCCTCGGCCAGCCCAGCCTGGACGAGGTGTTCCTGGCCCTCACCGGCCACCTCGCCGAGGAGCACCCCACGGAGAACCTGGAGGGCCAGGCGTCATGACCGCCACCACCCCGGGCACTGCCGACACCGCCGCCGTCCGCCGGGCCATCGCCTCCACGGCGCGGCCGCCCCGGCCGGGACCGCTGTCGACCGCGCTGACCTTCGGCTGGCGCGGGATGCTCAAGATCAAGCACGTCCCCGAGCAGTTGATGGACGTCACCATCACGCCGGTGCTGTTCGTGCTGATGTTCACCTACCTGTTCGGTGGTGCCCTCGCCGGCTCGACCAGCGCATACCTGCAGTACGTGCTGCCCGGCATCCTCGTCATGTCGGTGGTCTTCACGACCGTCTACTCCGGCGTGGCGCTCAACACCGACCTCACCAAGGGCGTCGTCGACCGGTTCCGGTCCCTCCCGATCTGGCGGCCGGCGCCGCTGCTGGGAGCTCTGCTCGGCGACAGCGTCCGCTACGTCGTCGCCGGCACGGTCATCCTCGTGCTGGGCGTCGCCCTCGGGTACCGGCCGCAGGGTGGGGTGGTCGGGGTCCTGCTGGCGCTGGGGTTGGTCGTCGTCTTCTCGTTCGGGCTCTCGTGGGTGTACTCCGCCCTCGGCCTGGTGCTGCGCTCGCCGAGCGCAGTGCTGAACGGGGGGTTCACGGTGCTCTTCCCGCTGACGTTCCTGTCCAACGTCTTCGTCGACCCGGCCACGCTGCCCGGCCCGCTGCAGGCCTTCGTCGAGGTCAACCCCATCTCGGTGCTGGCCACCGCCTCCCGGTCGCTCATGGCGGGCGCACCCGACGGCACCGCCATCGTCGTCTCCCTGGCCGTGGCCGCGGCACTGGCGGCGGTGTTCCTCCCGGTCACGACCCGCCTCTACCGCAGCCGCTGAGGGCCACGGGAACGGCCGTGGTGCCGTCGGACCGGACCCGTCGGGATCGGTGCGGCCGCTGGGGACTCGATCCGCACCGACCTCGCACGGACGGGCCGGCGGAGATCGATGGCGCCGTCCGTCACGCCCCGGGCACCGTTTCCGTCAGTAGGGGGGAGCAGGGTGCCCACTCACCGAGGAGAGGAAGCGGCATGACCGCACGACCAGGCAGGACCGGTGTCCTTGTGGCCCTCCCGCCAGGAGGTCGAGCATGGGCCCCCTGGCGCACCCGGCGAGGAGGAGCCGACATGGAGCCCGATCCGCGTGAACCGACCGGAGACCTCGGCTACGACATGGCGCACGACGACATGGCCCCCGAGGTGAGCGGCGGCCGGCCCCGCTCCCGGGGCGAGGCCCCGCAGCGCGCCCCGGCGGACGACGGCCGCGACGACGCCACGGGGGACTACGCCTACGACGAGGCGCACGACTTCCGGCGGTGACCGCCGGCCCCGCGTGGCGGTGCTGCGCCCGGGGTAGGGGAGCGGGCACCCCCTCGACCCCGGGAGCGTCGTGGCCGACCGCAGCTCACCCCGATCCGTCCTCGGCGCGCTGACCGGCGGTCTGGTCCGCGCGCCGGAGCTGCGCACCGACGACGATCGCTCGGCCTCCCGCCTGGAGCTCTTCTTCGACCTGGCCTTCGTCCTCGTCGTCGCGGAGCTGGCCATCGACTTCCGCGCCGACGTCACCTGGCGCGGGGAGCTGGTGTTCGCCGGGCTGTTCACCATCGTCTGGTGGTCGTGGGTCAGCTCGACCCTCTACGCCAACCGGTTCGACCACGACGACGTCGTCTACCGGCTGCTCAAGCTCGGCAGCATGGCCGCGGTCGTCGGGATGGCCGCCACCGCAACCGAGGCGACCGGCACCTACTTCGGCGTCTTCGCCTGCTGCAACCTGGTGCTGCGGGCCATGCTGCTGCTGCAGTACCTCCGCGCGTACCGGCACCTGCCCGGTGCCCGGCCGATCGCCCGCCTGTACCTGATCGGCACCGCCGTCGGGGCGCTGCTGTGGGCGGTGTCGCTCGCGGTGCCGCGGCCGATCGGGTTCGCCCTGTGGGCCGCCGCCGTCCTGGTCGAGGTGCTGGTGCCGCTCCTGGCCACCCGGTCGTCGGCCGACGTCCCGCTGCACGTCGAGCACCTGCCCGAGCGGTTCGGGCTCTTCGTGATCCTGGTGCTCGGCGAGTCGGTGGCCGGCATCGCCCACGGGCTGCACACCGCCCACTGGACCGGCTCCGGACTGCTGGTCGCGGCGCTCGGCTTCGTCCTGGCCGCGGCGCTGTGGTGGAGCTACTTCGACCTGGCGGGGGCCCGCGCCAAGCAGTTGCTCAGCGAGGTGGGCGGGGAGCGCAGCGACCACTCGCACGACGTGTACGTCTTCGGGCAGCTGCCGCTGACCCTGGCGCTGGCGACCGTCGGCGCCGGCCTGGAGCTGGCCGTCGTGCAGAGCGGCGAGGGCGAGGTTCCCACCGGCACCCGGCTGGTCCTGGCCGGCGGGGTGGTCGTCTACCTGCTGTCGGTGACCGTCACCGAGGTCGGGATGTCCAAGAAGGGGGCACGACGCGGGTGGTGGTGGCCGGCCGTGGCGGCCGCCGTCGCCGCCGTGGACGTCGCGCTCGAGCTGCCGGCAGCCGTCGTGGTCGGCGCGCTGGCCGCGGTCGTCGTCGCCGTGGTGATCGTGGGGTTGGTCGAGCGGGCCACCGGACGGATGGGGGTCGAGGAGGTCTGACCTGCGCCCGCCGGGCTCAGCGCGCCCGGCGGGCGAGCAGCCGGCGCACCGGGTCGGGGAGGAAGAGCAGCAGCAGCGCGAGGTACCCGATCGCGGGGACGGCGACGCCGACGACGAGGGCCAGCACGAAGGTGCCCGTGGTCAGGAGCGCGCCCGGCAGGTCGTCCTCCGCCGGGTCGGCACCGGAGCGGCGCAGGTACGGGCGGCGGACGAGGGCGAGGGTGAGCAGGGTCAGGCAGGCCGAGCTCACGGCCATCGTGCCGATGTAGACGCCGATCGCCAGACGCTGGTCCCCGTAGACCGCCGCCACCTCGGTGGCGAAGGGCAGCAGCACGATCGTCAGCGTCCAGGCCAGGTTCACCAGCACGAACGGCATGTCGTAGGAGCCGACCCGCTCGACGATCCGGTGGTGGACGAGCCACAGCCGGGCGATGACCGCGAAGCTCAGCGTGAAGGCGGCGAACCGGCCGGCCTCGTCGGCGAGCAGGTCGCCGAGGTCGACGTCGCGCCCCTCGTCCGGGATGACGTCGACCAGCGGCAGCACCAGCAGCGTGATCGCGATCGCCACGACCGCGTCGAGGAAGGTGATCAGCCGGTCCAGGCCCCGGTCGGTGCGCACCCGCCGCAGGCTAGGGGCGCCCGCCCGCGGGCGGGGCGGTCGTCGCGCCCGTCGGCGGGGTAGGGGCCCGGGATGCGCGAGCGACCCGGCCATGGTGGACGACCCGGCCCCCGGGAGGGGCGCATCCGGCTGCCCGACGGGCGGACGCTGGCCTACGCCGAGCACGGTGACCCGGCCGGTCGGCCGGTGCTCGGCTGCCACGGCTCGCCGAGCTCGCGGCTGGAGCGCCACGTCGAGGACCCCGAGGACTACCGGCGCTGGGGTGTGCGGTTCGTCGTCCCCGACCGGCCGGGCTTCGGCGGTTCCGACCCGCAGCCCGGACGGCGGGTGGTCGACTGGCCCGACGACGTCGCGCACCTGCTCGACGCCCTCGGGATCGACGAGTTCTCCGTCCTCAGCCTCTCCGGTGGCGCGGCCTACGCGCTGGCCTGCGCCGCGGCGTTCGGCTCGCGGGTGCGGGCCGTCGGCGTGCTCGGGGGTGCGCCGCCGCCCGACGTCCCGTGGCCGTGGCCGCCGTGGGTGCCGCAGCGGCTGCGGGCGGCCGCGCACCGGCCGTCGCCGGCGGCGGCGCTGCTGCGGCCGCTGTTCGCCCCGCTGACGCTGCGCCCGGCGGCGATCCCGCGCTACCTGCAGGCGCGGCTCAACCCCGCCGACCGCCGGGTGATCGGGCGTCCGGAGGTCCGGCGCATCCTGGCCGACACCTTCGCCGAGGGGCTGCGCAACGGTCCGGCCGCGCTGGCCGAGGACCGCGCGCTGCTGTTCCGGCCGTGGGGGTTCCCGCTGTCGTCGGTGCACCAGCACGTGCACGTCTGGCACGGCACGCAGGACTGGCAGGTGCCCGTGGGGCTCGGCCGGGTGCTGGCCGCGATGCTGCCCCGGTGCACGGCGCACTGGCTGGCCGGCGAGGGCCACTTCGCCGTCTTCGACCACGCCGCGGACGTCTACGGGGCCCTGCGCCCCTGACCGGTCGGGGGAGGATGCCGGCGTGCCCCGGCTGCTCGTCGTCCACCACACGCCCTCGCCGTCCCTGCAGGCCGTGCTGGAGGCGGTGCGCGAGGGCGCGGCGCTGGTCGAGGAGGTCGAGCTCGACGTGCGGCCGGCCCTGTCGGCCGGTGCCGCCGACCTGCTCGCCGCCGACGGCGTCCTGCTCGGGACGCCGGCCAACATCGGCTACATGTCGGGGGCGCTCAAGCACTTCTTCGACACCGTCTACTACCCGTGCCTGGACGCCACCGTCGGTCTGCCCTACGGCGTGTACGTGCACGGCAACGACGACACCGCGGGCGCGCTGCGCAGCATCGACACGGTGACCGGCGCGCTGCGGTGGACGCAGGTCGCCGCGCCCCTGAGCCTCACCGGCGCCCCCGGCCCGGCCGACCTCGAGGCCGCCCGCGAGCTGGCCGCCACCGTCGCCGTCCAGCTGTAGCTCACCCGGGCCGCGGAGGGGTCGCGGCGGCCGTGGGGGCGTGCCGCGGGGGCACCTCGACGAAGAGGTCGACGAGCGCGTCCCAGCGGGTGCGGCGGCCGGCGGGGAAGCGGGCCTCGGCACGGGCCCGCCGGGAGGAACCCGGCCGGTACCAGCGGTGGGCCCAGAACGAGCCGGGCCGGGCCAGCCGCACCGCGCCGACCAGCGCGACCAGCGGGACGAAGACGCCGACGACGCCCAGCACCACCCGGCCCTTGAGGATGGCGGCGAGGGCGAAGAGCAGGTTCGCTACCACCGTTATCCACAACAACAGCTCACCGCCGGCGTCGTCCGCGTCGAAGGGGTTGGCGCCGAGGAGGAGCAGCCCACCGACGACCAGCGCGACGAGGACGGCGTCGATCGAGCTGCGGCCCTGCCGGCTCCAGTAGACGTCCTCCAGGTGCAACCACAGCGCGAACTCGTCGAGGGTGAGGGCGGCACCGGCGCCGAACAGGACGGCCAGCAGCTGCACCCACGGCGGCCCGGGCCGGTAGGTGAACTCCAGGGTGCCGGTGCCGAGCAGCAGGAAGATGCCGTAGACCTCGTGGTGCACGTGCACGCCGCCCACGCTGGCGTCGCGGAACGGGCCACGGCCGGTGCGGATGGCCCGGGTGACGAACCGGGTGACCAGGAAGGTCAGCAGGAAGGCCAGGACCATCCAGCCGACGACGGCCCGGCGCCCGGCCAGGTCGGGGAGGAGCTCGGGACCGACGTCCACCCGCCACCTCCGCGCCCGCGGCCTCCCGGTCGCCGCCGATGGTGGTGCCGCGGGGTGGTGGGCGACAAGCGGGTCAGCCGCCGGTCAGGCGCAGCAGGACGGCCTCGTCCGGCCCCAGCTCCAGGTCCCGCACCGGCCCCGGCGGCCGGCCGGGGTCGGTGGAGACCAGCAGGGCGGCCTCGCCGTCGACCGGGATCGCGCGTGTCCCGGCGGTGAAGTTGACAGCGGCCAGCAGCCGCTGGTCGTCGTCCTCCCGGAGCCAGGCCAGGACGCCGGGACCGGCGTCGACCATCTGCTGCCGGCCCGTCTGCAGGGCGGGGGAGGCGGCCCGCAGCGCGCCCAGCCGGCGCACCAGCGACAGGGTGGACGACGGGTCGGCGGCCTGGCGCTCGACGCAGAGCCGCTCGGCACCCGCGACGATGGGCAGCCACGGCTCCCCGGCGGTGAAGCCGGCTCCGGGGCCGGCGGCCGACGGCGGCCGCCAGGGGATCGGGGCGCGCTCGGGGTCGCGGCCGTCGACGTCGACCACCCGGTCCGGCGGGACCACGGCGTCGGGCAGTCCCAGCTCGTCGCCCTGGCAGAGGAACGGCGTCCCGCGCAGGGCGGTCAGCAGCAGCGCGACCGCCCTGGCCCGAGCCTCGCCGTGTCCGCCGTCGTCGTAGCGGGTGGCGATGCGCGAGTGGTCGTGGTTGCCGAGGAACCAGGCCGGCCACGCCTCCGGCTCGGCCTGCGCCGCGAACTCCTCGATCGCGGTGCGGAAGGCGTCGGCGTCCCACGGCAGGTGGACGAAGACGAAGTTGTGGACCAGGTGCAGCTGGTCGCCCCCGGCGAGGTAGGCCAGCACCCGGCGCAGGTCGAGCAGGTACACCTCGCCGACGATCATCCGGTCGGGGAACTCGTCGACGACCCGGCGGATGCCCCGCAGTCGTTCGTGCGCGGTCTCCCAGTCCTGGTCGTGCCTGCGGTCGGAGCCGGCGTTGCTGCCCAGCAGGGGGTCCTTGGCGAGCCGCTGCAGGGCGTCGATGCGCAGCCCGTCCACCCCGCGGCCGAGCCAGAACCTGACGACGTCGTGCATGGCGGCCTCGACCTCGGGGTTCTCCCAGTCCAGGTCGGGCTGCTGCGGGGTGTAGGAGTGCAGGTACCACTGCCCCGTGCGCTCGTCGAGGGTCCAGGCCGGGCCGACGGCGGCGAACTCCGAGCGCCAGTCGTTGGGCGGCCCGCCGTCGGGCGCACCGTCCCGCCAGACGTACCAGTTCCGCTTGGGGTCCTCCCTGGAGGAGCGGGCGGCGAGGAACCACGGGTGCTGGTCGGAGGTGTGGTTGGGCACCCAGTCCAGGACCACGCGGATGCCCCGGTCGTGGCAGTCGGCGACGAGGTCGTCGAGGTCGGCCAGCGTGCCGAACAGCGGGTCTACGTCGCAGGGGTCGGAGACGTCGTAGCCGAAGTCGGCCATGGGGGAGGGGAACACCGGCGAGAGCCAGACCGCGGCGACCGAGAGTCCGGCGAGGTGGTCCAGGTGCGCCCGCAGGCCGCGCAGGTCACCGACGCCGTCGCCGTCGGAGTCGGCGAACGACCGCGGGTAGACCTGGTAGACCGCGCCGCGCCGCCACCACTCGGTCACGAGCCCTCCTGGCCGGCGCTCGTCGGCGTCGGAACGGACCGTGCTGCGCCCGAGCGGAACCCCGCGGGCCCGGTCACGGGCGCGGGATGTTGCGCAGGTTGCTGCGGGCCAGGTCGATCATCTTCCCGACGCCGCCGCCGAGCACCATCTTGGTCGCCGACGTGGCGAACCCGCGGATCTGCTCCCCGGTGATGGCCGGCGGGATGGACAGGGCGTTCGGGTCGGTGACGAACTCCATGAGCACCGGCCCGGGGTCGGCGAGGCCCTTGGCCAGCGTGTCCCGGACGTCGCGGGGGTCCTCCACCCGCATCGCCCGGATGCCCACGCCCTCGGCGATCGCGGCGAAGTCCGTGGGCTCGTGGTCGGTCTCGAAGTCCGGGATGCCGTCGACCATCATCTCCAGCTTCACCATGCCGAGCGACGCGTTGTTGAACAGCACGATCTTCACCGGCAGCCGGTGCAGCCGGACGGTGATGAGCTCGCCGAGCAGCATCGCCAGCCCGCCGTCCCCGCTCATCGACACCACCTGCCGGCCGCGGCCGGCGAACGACGCGCCCACCGCGTGGGGGAGGGCGTTCGCCATCGACCCGTGCCGGAACGACCCGATCACCCGGCGCCGTCCGTTCGGCGTCAGGTAGCGCGCGGCCCACACGTTGCACATGCCGGTGTCGACGGTGAAGACGGCGTCGTCGGCGGCCAGCTCGTCGAGCTGCGCGGCCACGTACTCGGGGTGGATCGGCCGCATCTGCTCGACCCGGTGCGTGTAGGCGTCGACCACCTTCTCCAGCGCCTCGGCGTGCTGGCGCAGCATCGAGTCCAGGAAGCGCCGGTCGGACTTGCGCTCCAGCAGCGGCAGCAGCGCGCGGATCGTCTCCCCGACGTCCCCGTGGACGGCGACCTCCAGCGGCGTGCGCCGCCCCAGGTGTCCCGCCTCCGCGTCGACCTGCGCCGTCCTCCGCTGCGGCAGGAAGTTCGTGTAGGGGAAGTCGGTGCCCAGCAGCACGAGCAGGTCGGCCTCGTGGGTGGCCTTGTGCGCCGCGCCGTAGCCGAGCAGCCCGTTCATCCCGACGTCGTACGGGTTGTCGTACTGGATGACCTCCTTGCCGCCGAGCGCGTGCCCGACGGGGGAGAGCACCGTCCCGGCCAGCTCCATCACCTCGTCGTGCGCGCCGGCGCAGCCGGCACCGCAGAACAGCGTCACCGTCCGCGCGGCGTTGACCGCGTCGGCCAGCGCGTGCACCTGTTCGGGCGCCGGTCGCACCGGTGAGGGCCCGGCGACCATCGCGGTGGGCACGGCGGGCCCGCCGGACTCCTCGGCGGCCAGGTCGCCCGGCAGCACCACCACCGAGACCCCGCGCTTGCCGAGTGCGGTCTGGATCGCCACGCGGAGGGTGTGCGGCATCTGCTTCGGGGTGACGACCTCGCACCAGTGCGAGCAGTCCTGGAACGTGCGCTCGGGGTGGGTCTCCTGGAAGAACGCCATCCCGATCTCCTGCGACTGGATGTGCGAGGCGATCGCGACCACCGGGGCGCCGCTGCGGTGGGCGTCGTAGAGGCCCTGCAGCAGGTGGGTGTTCCCGGGCCCGCAGGAGCCGGCGCAGACCGCCAGCTCGCCGGTGACCTGGGCCTCGGCGGCGGCCGCGAACGCGCCGCCCTCCTCGTTGCTGACGTGCACCCACTCGATGCCGTCGGTGTGCCGGACGGCGTCGACGACGGGGTTGAGGCTGTCGCCGACCACCCCGTAGATGCGCCGGGCGCCGGCGTCCCGCAGCATCCGGACGAGCTGGGTGGCGACGGTCGGGTGGGCCATGGCGACCTCCGGGGACGGGACGAGGGCGGCCGGGTCGGGGTCGCGGTACCCGGCCGACCGGCCGTCGAGTCGCGCGGACGCGGTCAGCGGGCCAGGAAGTGCACGCCGAGCCACACCCAGGCGAGCAGCACCGCGACCCGCCCCGGTGTCGTGCGCATGGCGGCGCCGAGCGCCTCGCCGACGGTGGCCGGCCCGGCGCCGCGGCGGGCGGCCGCCTCCAGCGCGAGGGCGGTGACCAGCAGGACGGCGAACCCGGCGGCCCCGGTCACCGCGGCCGCCGGGGGCCCGCGCGGGTGACCAGCCAGGCGCCGGCCGCCAGCCAGCCGAGGGCCGCGACGCCGCGGAGCACCGGGGCGGCGAGGACCGGGTCGGCCAGGTCGCTGAGCGTGGGGAGGTCGTCGTCGGCCAGGGTGACCAGCTCCCAGGTGAGGGCCGCGGCCAGCCAGCCGACCCAGGGGAGCCCACGCCGGCCGACCGGCTGCGCCTCCGCGCCCGCGCGCCGGGCCAGGCCCGCCGCGGTGACGACGGCCCCGGCGGCGGTCACGGCGAGCAGGGCCCCCGGGGACAGCTCGCCGGAGACGGCCACCGCGGCGGCGCAGGCGACGGCCGCCGCCGCGCAGGTGAGCCGGCGCGCGGAGCGGGAACACCGCATCCGTGCATGCTGACGCAGCCGACCGCAGGAGGGTGCTGGTCCTCGCCGCGACGCTGGTACCGGTGCTCGGCGCCTGGAACAACCTGGTCGTGCACCGGCTGCCGGGCCGCCCGGGCTCCTACGTCGTGGTCAACGTCGCGGCGGCGGCCGTGCTGCTCACCGCCGCCCGCGCCGGCGGGCTGTCGTGGGCCGAGCTCGGGCTCGACCGCCGACGCCTCGCGGCGGGAGCGCGGTGGGGCGGGGCGTGCGCGGCGGTCGTCGCGGCCGGCTACGGGACGGCGCTGTCGGTCCCCGTCCTCCGGCCCCTGCTCGGTGACGCCCGGGTGGCCGGCCTCGACGGCGGGGAGCTCGCCGGGCAGGCGCTGGTCCGCATCCCGCTCGGGACCGTGCTGTGGGAGGAGGTCGCCTTCCGGGGGGTGCTGCTGGCCACGATGGGCCGGCTCCTCTCCCGGCGCGGCGCGACCGGGGTCTCCGCCGCCCTGTTCGGCCTCTGGCACGTGCGGCCCACGCTCGGGGCGCTGGCCGCCAACGACCTGGCCGGGGGACCGCTGGCGCGCACCGGTGCGGTGCTGGTGGCGTGCCTGGGCACCGCGGCCGCCGGTCTCCTCTTCGCGGAGCTGCGGCTGCGCAGCGGCAGCCTGCTGGCGCCCGCCCTGCTGCACCTGGCGACGAACTCGCTCGGCGTGCTCGCCGCGGCCGCCGTGCACAGGCTCGGCTGACGTCCCCGGCCCCTCGCACGGGCCCGCCGCCGGCCTCGTCCAGAGGCTCGCCGCGAGCCTGCGAGCGGTGAGGAGGACGGGGTCCTTCTAGACTCGCGCCCGATGACGACGGGGAGGTGGCGAGCGGCGCTCGCCGTCCTCGCGGTGGTCGCCGGGGCGCTGGCCGTGCTGACCAACCTGACGCTCTTCCCGCTCTACTCGCTCAACCGCGACGACTCGGTCTACGTCGCCATGGCCCGGCTGCTCGAGACCGGCGCGGTCACCCTCCCCGCGGACCACGACGCGTTCCGCCCCTGGGCCTCGGCGGTGGTCGGCGACCGGGTCGTGCTGAAGTACACGCCGCCCTGGCCGGCCGTGATCGCCGCCGGGGACCTGCTCACCGGCTCACCGCGCGCGGCCCTGGCGGTCAGCGCCGCGGCGGCCGCGGTGCTCGTCGCGCTGCTGGCCGCCGAGGTGCTGCGCGACCGGGCCGTCGCCCTCACCGCCGGTGCGCTGTTCGCGCTCTCGCCGGTGGTCGTGGTGCAGAGCGGCACCTTCCTGCCCTACCTGCCCGCGCTGGCGCTGGGCCTCGGCGCCGCCGTCCTGCTGCTCTCGGGAGCGCGGCTGGGCTCGACCCCCCGGCTGGTGGCCGCGGGCTTGGTGGCCGCGGTCGCGGCCTTCGCCCGGCCCTTCGACGCGCTGCTGACCGTCGCGCCGTTCGCCCTCGCCGTCCTGCTGTCCCGGGATCGCGGCGGCCTGTCCCGCCCCGGCCTCGTACTCCGGGTCGCCGCCGGGGCCGTGCCGGTGCTGGCGCTGACGCTGGTCTACAACGCCGTCGTGGTCGGCGGCCCGTTCCGGCTGCCGTTCACCGTCACCGGCCCGCAGGACACCTTCGGCTTCGGCGACCGAGGGGTCTTCCCGCAGTACACGGTGCACTTCACGGCGGTCGACGGCGTCACCGGGATGCTGGCCAACCTCCTCGCGACGCCGGGGTGGGTGGCCGGTGGAGTCGTGCTCGTGGCGCTCGCCGTCCTCGGCCTGGTGCGGACGCGCGGGGCAGCACGCTGGGCGGTCCTGGCGCTGGCCGTGGTGGTGCCCCTGGGCTACCTGCCGTTCTGGGGGCCGTGGGCGATCAGCGCGCAGTGGGAGGGCCTGGAGCTGTTCGGCCCCTTCTACTGGCTCCCGGTCGTCGTCCCGCTGGTCGTGTTCGGCGCCGCCGGCCTGGCCGGGGTGGCGCGTCGCGGGCAATCGACGGCCGCCGTGGTCGTCGCGGCGATGGTCGGGCTGACCGCGCTCGCCGTGCCCGGCCCGGTGACCGGCAACCGGGAGGTGACCGCGGAGTACCGGGCGGTGCAGCGGGTGGTCGAGGAGACGGGCCTCGACGACGCGCTGCTGTTCCTGCCGGAGCGCGGCGACCTGGGCTTCGAGAGCGACACGCCGTTCCTGCAGAACGACCCGTCGCTGCAGCAGCCGGTCCTCTACGCCGAGCAGCGCGGCGCGGCCGACCTCGCGCTGGCCGCGCGGTTCCCGGACCGCTCCCCGTACCGCCTGTCGCAGGACGAGGACGGGCCGCCGGTGGTGGAGCCCCTCCGGGTGGACGCCGGGCCGCACCTGACCCTCAGGGTGAGGTCGACCCCCCGTCCCGGCGCCGTCGCCTACCTGCGGGTCGGCGACCGCACGTACGAGGAGCCGCTGGACCCCACCGGCGAGGTGAGCTGGACCGTGGCCGCACCCGACGCGGCGGCCGACCCGGGGGCGGTCGCGCTCGAGGAGGACGGCGTGCTCGCCGTCGGCCTGGCCGCCCGGTCGCCCGGGGACGACGGCATCGGCGACCGCTGGGAGCGGCGGATCGCGCACCGCACCGTGGACGGCGGGGCGCGGGTGGAGCTGCTGCGTCCGGGCCAGGCCTGGGCGCGCACCGACGGGGGTCGCTGGGTGCCCGACGCCTCCGGCAGCCCGGTCGAGGAGCTGGGCTAGGCGAGCTGCCGCTCCAGCCAGTCGAGGACCCGCTCACCGCGAAGGCCGACCGCGAGCGGCTCGCAGTGGCCGTCCGCGCCCTCCTCGGCGGTGAACCGCACGAGCTCCTTCTCGCCGGGCAGCACCTCGTGCAGCCGACGGGACTGCCCCGGCCAGAACTGCTCGTGCTCCGGGTCGGTGACCAGGACCGGGCAGGTGATCCGCCGGACGACGTCCTCGGTCAGCGTGTAGGCGCGGGCGGCGGTGAAGAAGTCGAACGGCGAGGCGGTGCCGTAGGGCCGCATCCGCCACGTCATCATCGCCTGGACGCGCGGGGCCAGCCGCAGCCCCAACGCCATCTCCTTGTCGAAGACCTCCCGGTCCCCGGTGTCGAGCAGCCGCACGAGGTGGTGCGGCAGGTGGGCGAGCATCGCCGCGGACACGTCGACCACGCCCGGGTCGGCGACGGCGGCGGCGATGCGGTGCTCGAAGGCCACGGCACGGGGCACCCAGTAGCCGCCCTGGCTGACGCCGACCAGGGCCAGCCGGCGCGGGTCGACGTCGAGACGGTCGAGCAGGGCGTCGACCACGGGAGTGACGACGTGCTCCCAGTCGGGCCGGAAGGGCAGCCCCTGGCGGACGAGGGCGGCGTTCTGACCGGGGCCGTCGAAGGTCATCGCGTTCCACCCGCGGGCGAGGGCGCCGGAGATGCCACGCACCCAGGCGCCGACGACCGACCCGTCGCTGCCGTTGTTGTAGACTAGCGTGGGGCGGGGCTCGTCCGCCGCGCCGGAGCGGAACAGGTAGCCGGGCAGGGTGGTGCCCTCGTACGGGATCTCCAGGCGCTCGACGGCGAGGTCGGTGGCGTCGACGAAGGCGTCCCAGGCCCGGCGGTGCCGCTCCCAGACCGCGGCGAACAGGCCCTCCTCGTCCGTGCGGTCGGCCGCCTCCGTCGCGGTGGCGAGGTAGTTGGCGGCGCGCAGGGACCGGGCCGCCACCGAGGCGGCGCTCCCGTCCTCGGCCAGCAGCCGCTCCGCGGTGGCGGTCCACTCGTCCACCCAGGACCGGCCCCGGCCGTCGTGGATCCGGTCGACGGTGGTGAGCACCTCGCCGACGTCCGCGGCGCCGGCGAAGACCCCGCCGAGCAGGTTGCGGGTGGCGAAGTCGAAGTCCTCGTCGTGGAACAGCCGGCGCACGGCGGTCACCTCCCGGGTGGGTGCGACGACGATCCCGTGGTTTCGCGGTCGGCCGCACCGGCCGGCGCCGCCCGGTCCGTGGGGCCTCGCGGGTCGTTCCGGGCGGCGAGGGGACCGACCGGTTCCGTGAGGCCGCGCAACGGGGTTCCCGGGCCCGGCGCTGCCCGGCAGCATGGCGCGGTGGACGGACTGGCCGCGGTGCTCGCGCTGCTCGCCGCCGTCCTGTTCGCCGTGGCATCGGCGGTGCAGCAGCGCTCGGCCGCCGACGTCCCCGACGCCCGCGGCGGCCGGCTGCTGCTCGCGCTGGCGCGCAGTCCGCGGTGGTGGGCCGGGACGCTCTGCGACACCGCCGGGTTCGCCGCCCAGGCGGCCGCCCTCGGCCTGGGCTCGCTGCTGCTGGTGCAGCCGCTGCTGGTCACCACGCTGCTGGTCGCGCTGCCCCTGGGCGCCCGATGGGGCGGCCGTCGGCTGCGCCGGTCGGACCGGGTCTGGGCGGCGCTGCTGGTGCTCGCGCTGGCCGTCTTCGCCGTGGTGGGGGAGCCGACGGCCGGCGTCGACCGGGCCGGCTGGCGCCCGTGGCTGCCTGCGTGGGTCGTGCTGGGCCTGCTCGTCGGCGGTTGCCTGGCCGCCGCGGCGATCCGCCGGGGGACGGCGCGGGCGGTCCTGCTCGCCGTCGCCGCGGGCGCGGCCTACGGGGTCGGTGCGGCGCTGACCAAGGGCGTGGTGAGCCTGCTCGACGACGGTCTGCCCGTGCTGCTGACCAGCTGGGAGACCTGGCTGCTGGTCGTCGCGATGGTCGGGGGCACGTACCTGCAGCAGTCCGCCTACCAGGCCGGGGCCCTCGAGGCGTCGCTGCCGGCGGTGACGGTGGGGGAGCCGGTGGTCGCCGTCGCGCTGGGGGTTGGGGTGCTGGGCGAGCGGCTGCGCGCCGACGGTGCGGAGTGGGCGCTGGTCGCCGTCCTCGTCGTCGTCATGGCCGTCGCCACCGCGGCGCTGGCTCGGGCCGCGGCCGGGACGCCGAACCCGTCCCCGCCTGAGGACGGCGGACGAGGGCTCGGGTCCGGCACCACCGCGGGGTCATCTCGCTCTGACGGCGGCCTGTGAGACGACTTCGACCGGGCGTGATGGTTTCGTCGACGGACTGCTCGCCGTGTCCGTTCCCAGCCGACGGGAGTCCGCGGTCAGCGGCACCAGCCTGGCGAGCAGGATCCCCATGCCCACCCAGCCCAGGGGTGGCAGCTGCTCGTGCAGGACGAGGACGGCGATGAGGGCGGCAACGGCGGGCTCGAGCAGGGAAAGCGTGGTTGCGGTGCTCGCGGGGACGGCAGCAAGGCCCCGGCCGAACAACACGTAGCCGAGGAACATCGGCACGAGGGCCAGGTAGGCCACGGCCGCCAAGTTGGACCACGAGGCGACGATCGGAGCGCCGGTGAGCAGCAGGACCGGTAGCAGCAGGACACCGCCGGCCCCGAAGATGGCGCCCATGACCGGGCAGGAGGGCAGTCCCCGGCGCATCACTCGCGCCGCACTCCACGAGTACAGCGCGTAGGTGACCCCGGCCAGCAGCCCCAAGGCGATGCCGAGCACCGGCTGCGCACCGGAACCGCCGGTCGCAGCCTCCCCGCCTGGGTGCGCAAGGGTGAGCGCCAGCACGCCGAGCACGCCGGCGGTGGCGCCGAGGGCCCAACGGCGGGACAGCGGCTGGCGGTCGATGACGCGTTCGATGAGAGCGGCCGTCATCGGCGCTGAGCCGATGGACACCACGGTGCCGATCGCGACCCCGGCGAGGCGCATCGAGGTGTAGAAGGCCAGCGGGTACACCGCCACTGCGATGGCGGCCGCCGCCAGCGGCCGCCACTGCGCGGCCAGGCCGGCGCGGTGCGCGCGCATCAAACGGTGCGCGGCCGCGGCCTGCAGCAGGCCGCCGACGCCCATTGCCGCAGCACCGACCGCCAGCGACCCGACGCCGGGGGCCAGCGCCGCCGCGGTACCGGTCGTGCCCCACAGCACGGCTGCGGTCAACACGCACACGGTGCCGTACGTCGTACCGTGCCTCACCGCGCGGCCCGGCCGCCGGCGGAGTCCACGCACCGTAGGGCCAGCTCGCGGACGCGGTGCAACCGGCGGGAGTCGCCCTCCAGCCCGGCCCGGGCCATCGCGCCCTCCAGCAGGAACGACAGCTCCTCGGCCAGGTCGGCGACCCGCTCGGCCGGCACCTCGTCCAGCTCAGCGAGGTGCTCGGCCAGCAGTGCCTCGACCGCCTCCTTGTGCCGGCGCACCAGCTGCCGGCCGGGTGCACCGGCGGGCAGCTCGGCCGCCGCGTTGAGCAGCCCGCAGCCGCGGAACCCGTGCCGGTAAGCCATCTCGGCGTGGTCGACGTAGGCGTCGAACACCGCGGCGACCCGCTGTCGGGCGTGGGTCGCGCTGGCCAGCCGGCGGCGGTAGAGGTCCAGCCACTCCTCGTGCCGCGCCTCCAGGTAGGCCACGACCAGGTCTTCCTTCGAGGCGAAGTTGTTGTACAGGCTCATCTTCGCCACGCCCGCCGCGGCGGTGATGGTGTCGATCCCCGTGCCGTTCACCCCGTGGTCGTAGAAGCACTGCGCTGCCGCGGCGAGCAGCCGGGCGCGGGCCGAATGGCGGCGCGGCCGCACCGCCGGCTCGGTCCCTGGGGTCTCCTGGTGTCCACGGTCGGACATGGGCAGCTCCTCATGCGCTTACTAGGTAGACCAGTATAGCTAGTAAAGTGCCGACATGGTGCCTTCGAGGATCGAGACAGTCGACTACCACACCGGCGGGGAGCCCTTCCGGATCGTCGTCGAGCCCCCGGTGCCGATCCCGGGCGCCACCGTGGCCGAGCGCCGCGCACGGGCCATCGAAGAGCCCGACGTCCAGGCGCTGCGGGCGGTGCTGTGCTCCGAGCCGCGCGGCCACGCGGACATGTACGGCGGGTTCGTCGTGCCGCCGGACGACGACGGTGCTGACCTGGGCGTGCTGTTCTGGCACAAGGACGGCTTCTCCACCGCCTGCGGGCACGGCACGATCGCACTCGGCGTCTGGGCCGTCGAGACCGGGCTGGTCGCCGCACCGGAGAACGGCAGCGTGGACGTGGGCATCGACGTGCCGTCGGGGCGGGTGACCGCGCGGGTGCACCGCGAGGCCGGCCGGACGGTGGCGGTCGACTTCGTCAACGTGCCCAGCTGGGTGGTCGCCCGCCAGGTCCCGGTGACGACCTCTCGAGGCGAGGTGACCGTCACCGTTGCCTACGGCGGCGCCATCTACGCGACCCTGCCCGCCGATCAGCTGGGCCTGACTGTCACCCCCGAACGTCTCGGCGAGCTGATCTCGCTGGGCCGGGAGATCAAGTGGGCACTCAACGGCAGCGAGCACGCCGTGCACCCGGCCGACCCACGGCTCAACGGCATCTACGGGACCATCTGGTACGACGAGCTCGGAGTCACCGACGGACAGGTCCACCAGCGCAACGTGGCCGTCTTCGCCGACGGTGAGGTCGACCGCTCACCCTGCGGCTCGGGCACCTGCGCGCGACTGGCGGTGCTGGCCGACGAGGGCCGGCTTCCGTCCGGCACAGTGCTGCGGCACGACTCGATCGTGGGCAGCACCTTCGCCGGGACGGTGCTCGGGACCGTGGACGTCGCCGGGCGTCGCGCGGTGCTCCCGCAGGTCACCGGGATGGCCTACCGCACCGGCGAGCACCGGTTCGTCGTCGATCCGCACGACGCGCTGGTTCCCGGGTTCGTGCTGCGGTGAGGTTCCTCGACGCGGACGCCGTCGCCGCGCTCGGCCCGGCCGGCGCGGTCCGGGCGATCACCGATGCGCTGCGCGGCGGCCTGGACCCCGCCGGCGACCCACCCCGCACCGCGGTGGGCCTCGCGCACGGCCAGTTCCTGCTCATGCCCTCGGAGACCCCGGCCGCGGCCGGGGTGAAGGTGGTCGCCGTCGCCCCGGGCAACCCGGCCCGCGGCCTGCCCCGCATCCAGGCCACCTACCTGCTCCTCGACGCGGAGACCCTGGCGCTGCGCGCGGTGCTCGACGGCACGGCGCTGACCACGCTGCGCACCCCGGCGGTCTCGGTCGCCGCCGTCCTGCCCGCCCTGCCCGACCGGCCGCTGCGGGTGGCGGTGGTCGGCGCCGGGCCGCAGGCGGTCGGGCACGTCGCCACGCTGGCCGCCGTCCGCCCGCTGGCCGGCGCCGTCCACCTGGTCCGCGACCCGTCCCGGACCCCGCTGGCGGCGGTCCGGCTCGGCTCCGCGGACGCCGACGCGGCACTGCGGGCCGCGGACGTCGTCGTCTGCGCGACCTCGGCCCGCGCGCCGCTGTTCGACTCGACCCTGCTGCGCGACGACGCCGTGGTGGTCGCGGTCGGCTCGCACGAGCCCGACGCCCGCGAACTGGACGCGGCGTTGCTGGGCCGGGCCACCGTGGTGGTCGAGGACGTCGCCACCGCGCTGCGCGAGGCCGGGGACGTGGTCCTGGCCATCGCCGAGGGCGCACTGACCGCCGACGACCTCGTACCCCTGCGCGACGTCGTGACCGGCGCGGTGCCCCTGCCCGCCGACCGGCCGCTGGTCGTCAAGAGCGTCGGCATGTCCTGGCAGGACCTCGTCGTCGCAGAAGCCGTCGTGCGCACGGCGGCGGCTGACCGTCCGTAGGTGGGCCGCTCAGGGACACTGGCCGGCTCATCCTGACGGCGGCCTACGTGTCATCCGAGGTGACCGCACACCTCCGACCTCATCCCGCGGTCGCGGCCTGGGCGATGTGCCCTACCGCGCGGCCGGCCGGATGCTCTTCGCCGGTCCCGACGTCCTGAACCGGAACCTCCTGGAAGGCGCGGACCTCGATCCGGGCTCCGAGCGCCTTGGATGCCTTCGCGGCCCAGGCGACGGCAGCCTCCCGGTCCGGCGCCTCGACCACCCAGAAGCCCCCGAGGTACTCCGGCGCCTGCGTGTACGGCCCGTCGGCGAGGGCGAGGTCGTCGCCTGTGTGGTCGACGGTGACCGCCGTCGAGGGCGGGTGCAATCCACCCGCGAAGACCAGAGCGCCGGACGCCGCCAACTCCTCGAGGAAAGCACCGGCCACTGCCAGCGTGGCCTCCAGCTCAGCGGGATCCATCGACGCCATCGTGGGCTCCTCGGCCGAATCGTGCGGCATGGACAGCAGGTACTGCGTCACGGTGGTCCTCCGAGGTCGTCGCGGCGCCCGTCCGGCCGCGCTCACGAGCGAATGACCCCCTACGCCGCCGGATCTCATCGGTCGAGGCCCGATCGGCGACACGCGTTCGCCGTGCTGGCGGCGTCCCTGAGCGGGCCGCTCGGGGACACCCGTCAGCGCGCCCCACGCCACCGGTGCCAGCGGGCCCCGGGCGTCCTGTCCGGTCAGACGGAGACGACCGGGGCCCCCAGGCGGATCTCCCCGTCGGTGAGGACGTCGGCGCGCAACCCGCCGCGGTGGATCAACGGCCGCAGGAGCCCCGGTCCGCTCAGCCGGTCGAGGTGCACGCAGGGCTCGCAGAGCCGGCGTCCCTCGCAGAGCACGTCCCCGATGCGGAACCGCCGTCCGAGCAGGGCGTTGACGTCGATGCCGCGGGTGAGGACGTTGCGCCGGGTGCCGGCGAAGTCGAGTGCCGGCCCCGCCGCGGCCAGCTCGTCGAGCACCTCCGCGGCGATCAGGGTCAGGTCGTAGCCGGGGCGCCGTCCGGCCCGGGGGGTGAACGTGCCGGCCCCCGCGGCGTATCGGTCCCCCTCGAGGCCACGCCCGGCACGGGCCCGCGCGACCTCGAGCAGCTGCATCGGCGCCTCCGCCGCGGGCGCCACGGCGAGGCCCTCGACGGTGCCGCGCAGGTCCGTCCCGGCCGGCTGCCGGTGCAGCACCGGGTCGAGGGAGGCGACGGCGTAGGCCGCGCGGATGCGCAGGTCCGCGGTGGCCCGACCCAGCAGGGCGGGCGCCTGCGGGCTGAGCACGACGCCCGGCGGCGTGCCGAACGCCAGCACGGCCACCTCCGCCCCGTCGGCCTGCCGGTCGGCTGCCGGCCCGGGCGGGTCCTCGACGACGGCGATCCACCAGCCGGCCCACTGGAAGCGCACGGGGTCGGCGATGGGCACCAGCCCCGACCCGTGCTCCGCGAGCCAGGTCCGCCACGCACCGAGGGCCTGCGCCAGGTCCTCGCCGGGCCGCGGCAGGTCGGTCACCGGCACCTCGGTGACCGACGCCAGGCAGGCGGCGAACCCCCGGGCGAGCGCGCCCGCGACGGGTCCGGGCGGCAGTTCGACGTCGATCACGGTTCCTCCAGAGGCACTGCCGGTCAGGTGCCGACGACGCCGCGCACGGCCAACGAGACTGCCAGGGCGGCCATGACGACGGCGATGACGGCGTCGAGGACGCGCCAGGCCGCCGGGCGGGCGAACACCGGCCGGAGCAGGCGGGCGCCGTAGCCGAGACCGACGAACCAGATCGTGCTGCCGAGACCGGCACCGGCGGCGAACTGCCACCGGTGCTCGCCGTACGTCGAGGCCATCGAGCCGAGCAGCACCACCGTGTCCAGGTACACGTGCGGGTTGAGCCAGGTCAGCGCCAGGCAGGTGCCGACGGTCACCGCGAGACCGGTGCGGGCGCCGTCGGCGTCCGGCAGCAGGACCCCGGGGCGCAGCGCCCGGCGTGCGGCGAGCACGCCGTAGCAGATCAGGAACGCCGCCCCGGCGAAGCACACCACCGGGACGAGCCACGGCACCCGCGACAGGGCCGCGCCGGCCCCCAGCACCCCAGCGCCGATGAGCGCGAGGTCGGAGAGGGCGCACACCGCCACCACCGCGGCCACGTGCTCGAGGCGGAGTCCCTGCCGCAGGACGAAGGCGTTCTGGGCGCCGATGGCGACGATCAGCCCGAGGCCGAGGGCGAGCCCGGACGCGACGGCGAGCAGCGCCGGGGTGGTCAGCACACCGTGGACGTTAGGAAGCCAGTTCCGTACGGTCCAGCTAATCATGCTGAAGCATCGTTAGCCTGACTGTCCATGGACCTGGACCTGGCCCAGCTGCGGGCGCTGGACGCCACCGTCCGCGGCGGCACGCTGGAGGCCGCCGCGCGGGCGCTGCACGTGACCCCGTCGGCGATCAGCCAGCGGTTGCGCGCGCTGGAGGTCGCGACCGGCCGGATCCTGCTGGTGCGGACCAGGCCGGTGCAGGTCACGGAGTCCGGGGAGGCGGTGCTGCGCCTGGCCCGGCAGGTCGACCTGCTCACGGCCGACGTCGTCCGCGAGCTCGGTGGCGACCACTCACCCGAGCGCGTGCCCACGCTGCCGATCGCGGTCAACGCCGACTCTATGGCCACCTGGGTGCTGCCCGCGCTGGCGCCGCTGGCCGGCGACGTCTGCTTCGACCTGTACCGCGAGGACCAGGAGCACACCAGCGCCCTGCTGCGCGCCGGCACGGTCATGGCGGCGGTGACCGCGGACGCCGAGCCGGTGCCCGGCTGCACCTCCACCCGGCTGGGCGGCATGCACTACCGGCCGATGGCCACCCCCGGCTTCGCGCGGCGCTGGTTCCCCGCCGGCCCCACCGCCGAGGCGCTCACCCGCGCACCGGTCGTCGTCTTCGACCGCAAGGACGACCTGCAGCACCGTTATCTGCACGCGCAGGCCGGTCCCGACGTCGCCCCACCGGTGCACCACGTACCCGCGTCGGCGGACTACGTCGCCGCCGTCACCCTCGGCCTCGGGTGGGGCATGGTGCCCGACCTCCAGGCGCGGGAAGTGCGGGCGGAGCTGGTCGCCCTCGACCCGGCCGCCGCGGTGGACGTCGTCCTGTACTGGCAGCAGTGGCGGCTGCGCTCGGCCACGCTCGACCGCGTCCGCGAGGTCGTGCTGGCAGCCGCCGGCCGCGAACTGGACCAGCCCGTCGGGACCAGGCGCTGACCGGCCTCGCTCAGCCCTCCGTACCGGTGGCCGTGGTGAGCTGCTCGGCGTACCTGCGCCGGGCGTCCTCCAGCGCTTCGATGGCCTTCTCGCGGCGTTCCCAGCCGCGGGTCTCGGCCGACTTGTCGGGTGCCAGGGCCTCGTAGATCTCGAAGAAGTGCCAGATCTCGGCTATCTGGTGCATCGGCACGTCCTCCAGCTCCTGCAGGTGGAGCTGCCGCGGATCGGTCGCGGGGACGCACAGCAGCTTGGCGTCCGGGCCCCGCTTGTCGTGCACCCAGAACACGGCGATGACGCGGGCGCGGACCAGGCACCCGGGGAAGGTGGGCTCGGCGAGGAGCAGGAGGGCGTCGATGGGATCGCCGTCCTCGGCCACCGTCTCGGGCACGAACCCGTAGTCGCCCGGATAGCCGGTCGCGGTGAAGAGCATCCGGTCGAGCCGGATCCGGCCGATCCGCTGGTCGTACTCGTACTTGTTCCGGGACCCCTTGGGGATCTCGACGATCACGTCGACTTCCATCGACACGCCCTCCTCGGTGGGACCCCGGAGCCGAGCCGGTCCGCCCTCGCCAGGCGACCCTGACCCCGCGCCCGTCGTCCGTCAACCCGGTCACGGGCGGTTCCCGGGGTGTCGTCCCCGAGGGGCGGCGTGTCCGCGGTCCTCACCCCGGCTCGAGCGCCCGCGCCTCGTCATGGCCGGCGCGGCGGCGCTGCAGGAGGGCGAAGACGAACGGCGGCAGCGAGAGCACCACCGTGGCCAGCCCCAGCAGCAGCACGTAGACGACGGGGTTGCCGGTCTGCAGCTGGTCCGGGGGGACGAAGCCGAGCAGGAAGGAGACGACGCAGCCGAGCAGGCCCACGCCTCCGACGAGCCACACCCCGGGCAGGCCGCCGGGGATGCGGTAGGGGCGGGGGACGTCGGGCTGCGTGTACCGCAGGCGGACCACCGCGGCGAACACCAGGGCGTACATCGTCACGACCACCTGCGCGGTGACCGCCGAGAGCATCCAGTACGAGGTGCTGACGCTGGGCACGAGTGCGAACAGCAGCGCGAACACCGACCCGGCGACCGCCTGCACGACCAGCAGGGCCACCGGGACGTCGTTGCGGTTGACCCGGCCCAGGCGCGCCGGCGCCAGGCCCTCCCGGGCGACCGCGCCGACGCCCTTCGCCGGCCCGAGCACCCACGGCGTCAGGTGCGCGACGCCACCGAGCGCGACGACGACGGCCAGCGGCGCGAGCAGCCACCCGATCGAGAGCCGCTCGAGCACGCTCGCGAACAGCTCCATCGTCCCGGAGACCAGGCTGATCTCCCGCTGCGGGACGACCAACGCCATGAACAGGGAGCCCAGGACGGAGAAGGCGACGGTGACGGCGACGGCCAGCGCGATCGCCCGCGGCACGGTGCGGCCGGGGTCGGCCGTCTCCCGGGCGTGGAAGCCGGCCATCTCCATGCCCGTGAACAGCAGGATGACCCCGCCGAGGAACGCCACGTTCCCGAGCGAGACGTCGGGCACCAGGGCGCCGGCGGAGAACGGGATCTCCGAGGCGTTGCCGCGCAGCAGGAACGCCGCTCCGAGCGCGACGACGAGGACGGCCGGCAGGATCGAGCCCGCGACCGTGCCGACCGCCCCGATCACCGACGACGTCCGGACCCCGCCCAGCGCGGCGGCCGTGGTGCCCCAGAAGACGACGAGCATGACCGCGACGAGGAAGAACCGGTCGTCGGCCAGCGCCGGGTCGAACGCGTAGGCCAGCGAGGCGGCGATGAACGACAGCACGGTGGGGAACCAGGCGACGTTCTCGGCGTAGTCGCACCACACCGCGAGCGCGCCCGTCCGGCCGCCGAAGGCCTCCTTGACCCAGGCGTAGACGCCGCCCTCCTTCGGCCAGGCGGTGCCCAGCTCGGCGGCGGCCATCGAGATCGGGACGAGGAAGACGCCGATCGACAGCGCGAACAGCGCGAGCATCGACCAGCCGTACTCGGCCATGACCGGCAGGTTCCGGGCGCTGACGATCGAGGCGACGTTCACCATGGCCAGGGACAGCACGCCGAGGCGGACCGTGCCGCCCGGCCGGGTCACGCGGGGTCCACCCGGCTCACGCCGCGGAGCGCCGCTCCGGCGCCGACGGCGAGGGCACGCCGCCGACCGCCCTCGGGACGAGCAGCTCACCGAGCCCGGGCAGGGCCAGGAAGCCCTCCGCGCCGGCGTAGCGCAGGCCCACCCGCGGCAGGTCGGCGCGGTGCCGGTAGGCCAGCACGCGGGGCAGCCACTCCGGGTCGAACCTGGCGTTGAAGTCGTGCAGGGACTTGATCTGGAAGAACGGGTTCAGGGCACCGACCGCCCACCGGGCCGCGCGCTGGGCCGGGGTGAACGGGACGTCGTCGGCGAACAGCCGCCCCCACATCGCGAAGTTCATCGACAGCCGGGCCACGCCGCGGGCGCCCAGGGCGGTCGCGGTGGACGCGATGAGGAACTCGGTCATCCCGTTCGGCGCATCGGGGTCGTGGCGCATCAGGTCGAGGGTGTAGCCGAACGACGGCCCGTAGGCGGGCACCAGCCGGAGGAAGCCGCCGGGCCTGCCCTCGGCGTCCTCCGCGACGCACAGCAGGAACCCTGGGTCGGCGCCGGCGCCGCGGACGTCCTGGGACAGCGACATCGTGAAGCCCCGCTCGGGGTGCTTGCCGCGCCAGCGGGCGCTGATCGCGTTGAGCTGGTCGACCAGCGCCGGCGGGGCGTCGGTCTCGGCGATCAGCCGGAAGCGGTGGGTCCGCCCGACCCGCCGGACGGCGGCCCGCAGGCCCTTGCGGCCGGGGCCCTCGAGGGTGAACCGGCGGCAGTCGATGACCGCCTCGTCGCCCAGGTAGAACGCGCTGAACCCGCGCGAGGAGTACAGCGGCATGCTCGCCTCGCGCGCGGCCAGCAGGGCCGGTGTCCAGGCCCGCTCGTCGCACATCGCCAGGAACTCGTCGAGCACGCGCGGCACGGACTCGCGGGACCCGATGGGGTCCCCCGAGACGAGCGCGTAGCCGCCCAGGTAGGTGTAGGCCAGGAACGCCTCCCCGTCCCGGGAGAAGAAGAACGTCTTGTCGTCGCGCAGGGCGAAGTAGGCCAGGGTGTCCCAGCCGTAGGTGTGCACCAGCCGCTCGGCGTGCGCCCAGTCGTCCTCGGTGTGCGGACGGCCGGCGGCGGCCAGCGGGCGGAACAGCAGCACGGCCAGGACGGCCAGGCCGACCACCCCCAGCGCGAGCAGGGCCGCCGGGTAGAACGCCGCGAAGAACCGGGAGCCGTAGGTGTAGGGGCCGTCGATGCCGACCAGCCCGCCGAACACGGTCCCCAGCGCCCCGGCGAGGGTGAGCGGCGGCTCGACCCGGCCCCGCTCGGCCCACAGCGCGGCCAGGCCGAACAGCAGCACGCCCGCCAGGTACAGCGGGACGAACCGCAGCACGCGCAGCAGGGACGGCGGATCGGCGGGCGCCCGGAACGCCGACCGGTACCGCACCAGCCCGGCGAGCAGCGCCAGGCACAGCGCCACGGCCACCGGGTGCGGCCCCTTCACCACGTGCGCCACGCCCCCGACGGCGAACAGCAGCACCGCCAGCCGCCAGGCCAGCACCTTGCGGCGGGACAGCTGGTCGGACAGCAGCAGGAGCAGCAGCCCCACCACCACCGACGCGACCGCGCCGCTCACCGGCACCCACAGCGGGCCGAACGCCGTTCCGCGGCCGGCGAGCCGCTCGTGCACCACGGGGAGGGCGGTGAGCAGCTGGAGGACGCCGGACAGCGCGGTCAGCCCGGCGAGCACCTGCACGGCCGTCGGGTGCGTGCGCGCCGTCGTCCCCGGGAGCGGGGGGACGGGCCCGGACGAGGGCGCCAGGGACGGCAGCGCGACGACCGAGCCCCCCGCCGTCCCCGCGCCGTCCGGGCCGGCCGTGCTGCCGGCCGGGACCGGGGTGGGAGCGACCAGCGGGCGCACCGCACCGTCCGGGCCGGTGCCCGGGACCTCGGGCCGCAGCGTCGGGAAGAGGATGACCTCGCGGATGGAGTCGACGCCGGCCAGCAGCATCACCAGCCGGTCGATGCCGATGCCCAGACCGCCGGTGCAGGGCATCCCGCACTCCAGCGCGCGGACGTAGTCGAGGTCGACGTCCCCGGCCTCCGGGTCGCCGTGCGACTTGGCGCGGGCCTCGGCCTCGAAGGCGGCCAGCTGCTCGACCGGGTCGTTCTGCTCGGAGTAGGCGTTGCACAGCTCGAAGCCGGCGACGATCAGCTCGAAGCGCTCGACGTAGGCGGGGTCGTCGCGGTGCACCCGCGCCAGCGGCGAGACCTCGCGCGGGTAGTCGACGCAGAAGACCGGCCCGACGACCGAGTGCTGCACCTTCTCGTCGTAGACCTCCTTCATCAGCCGCCCCGCGCCCCACGACGCCTCGTAGGGGATGCCGAGCCGGTCGAGCACCGCGCGGGCGTCGTCGATCGGCATGGCCGGGTGCATGGTGGCGCCGGTGACCTCGGCGATCATGTCGGCGAACCGCTTGCGCGGCCACGGCGTCGCGGCCAGGTCGATGGCGTGGCCGGCGTAGTGGACCGTGAGGTCGTCGCCGAGGGCCGCTCGTGCCGCGGCGGTGATGAGCCCTTCGGTCAGCTCCATCATGTCGGTGATGTCGCCGAAGGCCTGGTAGGCCTCCAGCAGCGTGAACTCGGGGTTGTGGCGGGTGTCGACGCCCTCGTTGCGGAAGACCCGGCCGATCTCGAAGACCCGCTCCAGGCCGCCGACGATCAGCCGCTTGAGGTGCAGCTCGAGGGCGATCCTCAGGTAGAGGTCGAGGTCCAGGGCGTTGGAGTGGGTGACGAACGGCCGCGCGCTGGCCCCGCCCTGGATGGTCTGCAGCACGGGCCCCTCGACCTCGGTGAAGTCGAGGTCCTCCAGGTGCCGGCGGATCGCCCGCACCGCAGCGTGCCGGATGCGGAAGACCTGCCGGGTGCGCTCGTTGACCTCGAGGTCCACGTACCGCTGCCGGTACCGGGTCTCGACGTCGGTGAGGCCCGCATGCTCGGGCGGCGGCGCGTGCAGCGCCTTGCCGAGGACGGCGAAGTCCTCGACGCACACCGACAGCTCGCCGGTCCGCGTGGTCATGACGGTGCCCTCGGCGCCGACCCAGTCGCCGCGGTCGACGTCGTCGAACTCGGCGTGCCGGTCCCCGCCCAGGACCGAACTGTCGACGTAGAGCTGGATGGCACCGGTGCGGTCGCGCAGCGTGGCGAACGTGAGCCATCCCTGCCGGCGGATCAGCTCGACCCGGCCGGCGACCCGCACGCGGTCGGTCGTCCGGACGTCGGGGGCCAGGTCCGGGTGGGCCGCGCGGATCCCGGCGGCGGTGGCGTCCGGGGGCCAGCGGTAGGGGTAGCCGGCGGTGCCCCGGGCGCGCAGGGCCTCCAGCTTGGCCAGCCGGTGCGCGCGCTGTCCGGCGCTGCGCCCGGCCACGTCGGTTCCGCTGACCACCGGGCCATGATGGAGAGGACCCCGGGCGGTGCGAGCCCCTCGGCGACGCCGGTCGCCCGGGTCCGGTGGGTCGCTGCGCTCGGCGCGGGCGGCCATCGCTGCGCGTGCCTCCGGGCAGGGCCTCCCGGCCCTGGTGCCGGGTGGCCGGCAGCGGGAGGGTGCGCTCCCGTGCGACAGCCTCGATCCGCCCGCCCGGCGGCCGCCGTCCTCGCCGTCTTGCTGCCCCTCGGCGCCTGCGGCGCCGGGCAGGAGGCCGAGACCGCGCAGGAGACCCCGGACGTCGCAGGCGTGGACGGCACGGTGGGCGAGGTGTCGCTCGACGACGTCTTCCTCGACGCCGAGGACACCGTGGAGGCAGGTGCCTCCGTCCCGCTGCGGGGCGTGTTGACCAACGACGCCGAGCAGGCCGACCGGCTCGTCGGCGTCAGCACACCGGCGGCGGAGTCGGTCGCGCTGCTCGACGAGAACGGTGCGCCGAGCGCCGACGGCGTCGAGCTGCCGGCCGGCGGCCAGGTGGAGGCGGTCAGCGGCGCCGTGCGGATGCAGCTGGAGGGGGTGGCCGCCCCCATCGCCCCCACCGACACCGTCTCGGTCACCTTCACCTTCGCGAGGGCCGGCGAGGTGGCCCTCGACGTGCCGGTCGCCCCTGGCCCGGGTCCCGTGGACTAGGGCCCCGCCGGCACCCGGTCGGCGGGATCCGGCTGGATGCGTGCCCGGCGGCGTGCGCACGGTCCGCACGCGCCGCGCCCGGTGCCGACCGGCCCGACGGGACGCCACGGGCGCCGCCCACCCCGCCGCGAGCGAGGACATTCCCCTCTGTGCGGTGCCGCCCGGCGCCGCCAGGGAGGAGATGGGTCATGTACGCCAGGACCACCACCGTCCGCGGCGACCCGCGCGCGGTCGACGACGGGATCGCCTTCATCCGGAACGACGTCTGGCCGATGGTCCAGCGGATGGACGGCTGCATCGGGATGTCGATGCTGGCCGACCGCGGGGCGGGGCGGTGCGTCGTCACCTCCGCGTGGGCGAGCGAGGACGCGATGAGGGCCAGCGCCACCGGGGTCGAGGAGTCGCGTCGGCAGGCGGCCGAGGTGCTCCGCGCCGATGCCGTCGACATCGCCGAGTGGGAGATCGCCGTCCTGCACCGGTCCCGGCCGGCGGGGGACGCGGCGTGCGTCCGGGGTACCTGGCTCGAGGTCCCGGCCGGCCACGTCGACGAGATGGTCGACACCTTCCGGATGAGCCTGCTGCCGAGGCTCGAGGACCTCCCCGGCTTCTGCAGCGCCAGCCTGCTCGTCGACCGGCCCGGTCACCGCGGCGTGGCCGCCGTGACCTACGAGGACCGGGCCGCCATGGAGCGGGCCCGCGAGCAGGGCGCCGCGCTCCGTGAGGAGTACAGCCGGGCGATGGGCGCGAGCATCACCGAGGTCGCCGAGTTCGAGCTCGCGATGGCCCACCTGCACGTCCCCGAGATGGCGTGAGCTGGTCGCGCCGCTGAGGCGGCGCCCCTGCAGCACCGCGCGCCCACGGCCCGTTCCGGTCCCCCTGAACGGGCCACCGGTGCGCGAGGACCGGTGTGCTCAGCCGCCGGGGCGCCAGCCCAACGCGGGGCCGAGGCGCGTGGCGACGTCGGTGAGGATCTGCTCGTAGTCGGCGGGCGCGAAGTCGAACGGCAGCGCGAAGACGACCTCGCTGACCCCGCGGAAGCCGGCGTGCGCGTACAGGACCTCGGCGATCTCCTCGGAGCTGCCCAGCAGGTCCCGGGCGAAGAGCATCCGGGCCGGGCCCTGCGGCGCCGTCGTCCGCGGGGTGCGGGCCGCGACGTAGGCGGCGTACCGCGCTCGCTGCTCAGCGGTCGCGGTGTCGGTGGGGATGACCACCAGCCCCTGGGAGACCCGGCCGGTGGGGTTCGCGGCGCGGAAGGCCTGCGCGTGCGAGGCCTGGACCTCGGCGAAGTCCTCGGACTCCTCGGCCTTGACCACGCTGGACGTCAGGAGGTGCATGCCGTGCTCGCCGGCCCACGATGCCGAGCGCAGGCTGCCCCCGCCGTACCACGTGCGGCCGGCGAGGCCGGGGGAGTGCGGCTGCACGCGGTCGGACCACTCCTCGACGACGCCCTCCCTGCCGACGAAGGTCGACGCCCGCTCGCCGCGGAGGAACCGCAGCAGCCGCTCGACCCGCGCGTAGCCGAAGTCCTCGCGGTCGGCGGTGTCCGGGTAGAGGGCATCCCGCACGTCGTCCCAGTGCATCGGCGGGCCGACGCTGACGCCCGGGTTGAGCCGGCCCCCGGAGAGGACGTCGACGGTGGCGAGGTCCTCGGCCAGCCGCAGCGGGTTCTCCCAGCCCAGCGGCGTGACGGCGGTCCCGAGACCGATGCGGCGGGTGCGCTGGGTGGCGGCGGCGAGGACGGCGACCGGCGAGGAGATCCCCGGCTGCAGGTGCCGGTGGCGCAGCCACGCGCTGTCGAACCCCAGCTGCTCGCCGAGCTCGATCACCGCCAGGGTCGCCTCGTGCCCGGGGCCGGGGTCGGCCGGGTCGAAGGTGCCGATGGTCAGGAAGCCGAGCTGGTCCAGCGGGGTCCCGGGCGCGGGCATGGGGCGGCTCCTCGGTGCGGGGGGTCGTCGGGCCATCCTCGGTCAGGCGGCGGTGACGTGCTCCTGCGGCCGCCTCCGGCGGAGAGGCGTGGGTGGACCCCGTGGTGCCGCAGGTCCGTCGTGGAGACGGAGCCGAGGGCGTGCAGGGCTGCCTCCCGGTTCAGGCGCGCCGCCGCTGATGCCGGTGTCCCCGGGGCGGCCCACGCGGTGCCACGGACGCTGGCCGGCCCGCACGGGCTCGGTATCAGCACCGGGCGGACCGGTGCACGCGCGTCGCCTCGTCGTGCGCCCGGCCGCGCCGTGGTGGACGGGCGTCCCGTCGCAGAGCAGGGTGAGCCTCGATGTCTGACCTGACCGCCCTCCACAAGGACCTCGCCCGCGTCGTGCTGGTCGACCGGGATCTGGCCGACGTGCTCGGCGAGATCACCGAGATCGGCCGTCGCGCGATCCCCGGCTCGGAAGCTGCCTCGGTCACCCTCATCGAGGGCGGGAAGGCGAGCACCCCGGCGTTCCGCGGTCAGATGGCGATGGACTCCGAGGAGATCCAGTACGAACTGGGTTACGGCCCGTGCATGGACGCCGGCCGCGCCGGCTTGGTCTTCGTCGTCTCGGACATGCGGACCGAGCAGCGGTGGCCCGACTACGCCGCGCGGGTGGTCGAACGTGGTGTCCGGAGCTCCCTGTCGGTGCCGCTTCCCTTCCTGGGGGCCACCATCGGGGCGCTGAACCACTACGCCAGCCGGCCGGCCGCCTTCGACGCCGACGACGTGGACCGGGGTCAGGAGATGGCCGGCTTCATCGCGGTCGCCGTGGCGAACGCGCAGCACAGCGCCCGGTCGGCCGAGGACGCCGAGAACATGCGCCGCGCCATGGACTCCCGGGCGACCATCGAGCAGGCCAAGGGCGTCCTCATGGAGCGGTACAAGATCACCGCCGATGCGGCGTTCACGGTGCTGGGGCACGCATCTCAACGGAACAACGTCAAGCTCCGCGACGTGGCCGACCACCTGGTGCGGACCGGGGAGATCCTCGGTCGTGGATGACGGCGCGTAGCACCCGGTCGGTCCGGGGCTGGGGCTCTCGATGGTCTGCGTCTGAGCGGCACCTCGATGACGGCTCGGCCAGGAGGTCACCGCCGGCCACGTGCGCGAGCTGCTGGCCCGGCGCGGTGCCCCTGCCTTGCAGGCACCCGGGAGCGGGTCGCTGACCTGCGCGCTCACCGACGCCGAGGGCGGCCTGCCGGCCACCGCCACCCCGGACCAGCTGGCGACGCTGGCTCGCCGCAGTTGCGCCACCCACCGTGAGCAGGACTGCGGCTGCCCGGCGCTGGGCGGGCCGGCCAACCGGCGCCTACTCCCCACCGCGGCCAGGACGCGTTCGTCACCACCCGCGGCAGGGCCTGCCGCTTCCCCGACTGCGGACGCGTCGGCCGGGCCGACCGCGACCACGTCCTCCCGCACGCCCACGGCGGCGCGACCGACTGCGCCAACCTGTGCTGCCCGTGCCGCAGCCACCGGCTCAAGGCCCACGCCCGCGGCTGGCGCTTCGCCATGGACCCCGACGGCACCCTGCACGTCACCACTCCGTCCGGCGTCACCTGCACCGCCCGACAGGCACTCACCGGCACCCGACCCACCGGAGGTCGACAGCCGACCGCCGCACGCGACGCCCGACGACGAGTCCCCGCCCTTCTGATCAGCAGCGCGCCCTCGGGGTCGGCCCGTGCGCACGTGCATCCGGCACGCCGCCGTCAGGCTCGGCCCGAGCCGCGAAGTCGAGGAGGTCGGCGAGGGCGGCCTCCGGCTCCGGTCCGAGGACGCCGACGCCCGGCCCGGTGGACGGGGTGACGTGCGCCGGACCGCCGTCCCGGAACTCCACCACGCCGCCGGGTAGCGCCGCCGCGGCGAGCCTGCCGGCCCGGGCGGCGGCCGAGACCCAGACCGTGGCCGCCTGCGGGTCGAAGCCGGCCGGGAGCGGCGTCCGTGCCCAGCGCTGCTCTCCCCGAGGTGCACCGTCCTGCCCGGCGGCCGCCCACAGCTCGTCGAGCGAGGCCGCGGGGCGCGTGGCGCCGGTCGCCGTGGCCAGCAGGTAACCGCCGCGCCAGGGCGTGACCCGCAGCCGCCGGCCGATCAGCAATCGACCGGCGGCACCCGCCCGGGCGGCCCGCTCCGCGGGGCCGGCCCCGGCCAGCACGTCCTCCCACGGCGCGGCGGCCCGGCCGGTGCCGCAGGCGCCGCACACCGGGTCAGGCCGGGCGGGGCGAACGGCGCAGGAAGTCCTGCGCGATCTCGTCGAACGTCACCCAGCGCACGCCCTCGTGCCCGTTGATGTGCGCGATGATCCGCTCCAGCGCCATCAGGACCTGGGGTCGCCCGGAGACGTCGGGGTGGATGGTCATGGTGAACGCCGCGTAGTCCTGCTCGCGGTAGACCCAGTCGAACTGGTCGGTCCACATCTGCTCGATGTCGCGCGGGTTGACGAACCCGTGGCTGTTCGGGCTGGCCTTGACGAACATCATCGGTGGCAGGTCGTCGAGGTACCAGTTCGCCGGGATCTCCACCAGCTCGGTCTCCCGCCCGCGGACCAGCGGCTCCATCCACGTCTCGGCCGGCTGCGAGTAGTCGATCTTCGTCCAGCTGTCGCCGACGCGGACGTAGTAGGGCTCGAAGTCGCGGTGCATGAGCGAGTGGTCGTAGGTGATGCCCCGCTCCAGCAGCAGCTCGTTGGTGACGGGGGAGAACTCCCACCACGGCGCGACGTAGCCGGTGGGACGGCGCCCGGCCCGCTTCTCGATGAGGTCGATGCAGCGGTCGAGCACCGCCGACTCCTGCTCGCGGGTCATCGCGATCGGGTTCTCGTGGCTGTAGCCGTGCACGCCGATCTCGTGGCCGGCCGCCACGCACGCGTCGAACTGCTCCGGGAAGGTCTCGATGGAGTGCCCCGGCCAGAAGAACGTCTGGGTCAACCCCTCTCGGCGGAACAGCTCGACGATGCGCGGCACGCCGACCTCGCCGGCGAACAGCCCGCGCGAGATGTCGTCGGGGGAGTCCTCCCCGCCGTAGGACCCCAGCCACCCGGCCACGGCGTCGATGTCGACGCCGAAGGACACGAAGATCTCCTTGCTCCCCGATGTGCTGGTCATGCCCGTTCCCCTCTCGATCCGTCGGTGCTCACAACCGGCCGGCCAGGACCCGCCCCGGGTCCTGCGGGTCCAGCGCCAGGGCGGCGGCGAGCAGCAGCCGCCCCTGCCAGGGGCTCAGGTCGCCGCCGAGCAGGGCGCCGTCGCGCGCCAGGCTCGCCCCGCCCGCGGCGTAGAGCGGCGCGACCGGACCCGACGGCACCCGCGAGCACACCAGGACGGGGACGCCTGCCGTGACCAGCTCGGCCGCGGCCGCGGCGACCGGCGGCGGCACGTTGCCCGCGCCGAACGCCTCGAGCACGACGCCGGCAGCGCCGGCGGCGACCGCGGCGCGCAGCAGGGCGTCGTCCGACCCCTGGGCGCACGCGACGACGTCGACGCGCGGCAGCTCGGCGTCGAGGTCCAGCGGCAGGGCGGGAAGCCGCGGCGACCGGACCAGGGGGAGGACGGCGCCGGCGGCCACGCGCAGCACCGGGCCGCGCCCGGGGGCGCCGAAGGCCGCGCTGCGCAGCGTCTCGACCTTGCGCACCCCGCGGGCGGCGAAGACCAGGCCGTCGAAGGCGAGCAGCACCCCCAGGTCCCGCGCCGCGGGGTCGGCGGCGATCCGGAGCGCATCGGCGAGGTTCGCCGGACCGTCGGGCGCCGGGGCGTCGAACGGCCGCTGCGCGCCGGTGAACACGACGGGGCGGGGGTCGTCGTGCACCAGGTCGGCGAGGAACGCCGACTCCTCCATGGTGTCCGTGCCGTGCGTGACGACGACGCCGTCGACGCCGTCGGCCAGCTGCCGGCGCACCTCGCGGAGCAGCCCGCGGACGTCGGCGCCGGTGAGCGCGAAGCTCGGCACCGTGGTCAGGTCGCTGACGGTCACCTCGAGGTCCGGGAGCGGCCCGGCGGTGGCCAGCAGCTCGGCGGCCGGCGTGGTGGCCGACAGGCCGCCGTCGGTGCGGCGGCTGGCGATCGTGCCGCCGGTCGCCAGCAGGTGGACCCGTGCCACGGCACCCTCCCGTCCTCGCACCCGACCTCTCGCAGCGGCCCCAGGTGACCACGACGCGCCGGGCGGCGCACGTCGACGGAGCACCTCGGGAACGGGGTGTGAGCGGACCCACCCCCGGCGCTGACCTGCGCAGCAGCCGGACCGGTTCTTCACGGGGCTTGACGGCTCTTCGCGGTGCTCACCTAGAGTCCTCGACCGGACACCACCCGTCATGGGGGGTCGCACACCGCGAGGGCCACGGGGCTCCCGCGTCGTGCGGTGCGGGGGGTGGCCCGCCGGAGCGCCCCGTCGCCCGGACGACCGCCGCCCGGCTGCTCGGACCCCGGGCGCCTGACGCCCGCACGCACTGGAGAAGGCCGCATGCACCACCCTGCCCGCCGGCGTCGCACGACCGCGGGGGCCCGTCGGTGACGGCGGCCCTCGACCGCCCGCGCGTCTCGGACCTCACCGGCGAGGACCCGCTACCGGCCACCCGCCGGGCCGCTCCGTCCAGCCGGGCGCAGGCGGTGGCCTGGACGGCGCTGCACGCCCTCCTCGCCGCCGCCCCGCTGGCCCTCTGCCTCACCGCCGTCCGGCCCGGGCACGGCTTCCTCGTCGACCTGTCCGTGGCGCTGGGCTTCCTGGCCCTCTCGGTGATGGGGCTGCAGTTCGCCCTGGCCGCGCGGTTCACCCGCGCCACGGCCCCGTTCGGCATCGACGCCGTCCTGCGCTACCATAAGCAGTTCTCGGCGCTGTCCGTCCTCGCGGCGTTCGGGCACCCGGCGCTGCTGTTCCTCGCTGACGAGCGGTACCTGGTGCTGCTCGACGTCGTCGACGCGCCGCTGCGGGCCCAGTTCGCCTGGCTGTCGGTGCTGGCGCTCGGGCTGCTGATGGCGACCTCGATCTGGCGGCGGGGGCTGCGGATCCCGTACCAGGTCTGGCACGTGCTGCACTCGCTCCTCGGCGTCACCATCGTGCTGGCCGGCCTCGTGCACGCCTTCCTCGTCGGCAACTGGATGAGCGCGCCGTGGGTGCGTGCGGGCTGGCTGCTCTACGCCGCGGCGTTCCTGTGGCTGGCGGTGTGGGTCCGGCTGGTGAAGCCGCTGCGGCTGTGGCGCCGTCCCTGGCGGGTGGTGGAGCTGTGGCCCGAGCCCGGCGGCGCCGTGACCGTGGGTCTCGAGCCCGCGCACCGGCACGGCGGTCGGCCCTGGGGGTTCACGGCCGGGCAGTTCGCCTGGATCCTCCCCGGCCGGGTGCCCTTCACCCCGACCTACCACCCGTTCTCCATCTCTTCGAGCGCGCTGCGACCCCGCCTGGAGTTCACGATCAAGCAGGTCGGCGATTTCACCCGATCGATCCGCCGGCTGCGGGTGGGGGACACCGTCTACGTCGACGGCCCGCACGGCTCGTTCACCCTCGACCGGCACCCCGGCATGGGCTACGTCCTCCTGGCCACGGGCGTCGGCGTCACGCCGTTCCTCAGCATGTTGGCCACGCTGGCCGATCAGGGTGACCGGCGCCCGGTGTGGCTGTTCCTCGGCAACCGCAGGGAGGACCAGATCACCGGCATCCGCCAGCTCGAGCGGCTCCGAGGACGGCTGGACCTGCGGGTGGTGCACGTGATCAGCCGCGCGTCCGAGAACTGGCCGGGCGAGCGCGGCCGGATCGACGCCGCGCTGCTGGCCCGCCACCTGCCGCCGCACGCGCGCTCCCTGCAGTACTTCGTCTGCTCGCGCGAGGAGACGGTGCGGGCGGTCCGCGCTTCCCTCGGTGAGCTGGGCGTGCCCGCGGACCGGGTGCACAGCGAGCAGTTCGGGATGGTCTGACGTGCGCGCCGACGGACCGGCCTCGGCGGCCTGGGTGGTCAGCGGCGTGCTGCTGGCCCTCTGCGTGCTCTGGGCCCTGCTGCAGACCTGACCGGCGCGCGCCGGGCGGGACGTCGGTGGACGGTTGTCCGGGGACCCTTCCGGCAATCCACCCACCGAGACCGTCCGCACCGCGCCCTCAGGAGACCAGGTGGCGACCTTCAGTTCCGCCCAGCTGACCCCGACCGCCTTCCTCGCGCGCTCCGCGCGGGTCTTCCCCGAGCGCACGGCGGTGGTCGACGGCGACCGGCGCTTCACCTACCGGGAGTTCGCGGACCGCTCGCGCCGGCTCGCCGGGGCCCTCGCGGCCCGCGGCGTCGCGCCCGGTGACCGGGTGGCCGCACTGTGCACGAACAGCTCGGCGATGCTCGAGCTGCACAACGGCGTGCCGTGGGCGGGAGCCGTCCTGGTCCCGCTCAACACGCGGCTGAGGACGGGCGAGCTGGAGTACATCCTGCGGCACTCCGGCGCCGCGGTCCTCATCGCCGACGCCGCGTTCGCCGCGGCCGCCACCGAGGTCGGCGCCGCGGCGGGTATCCCGGTCGTGGTGGCCGGCGGCGAGGCCGACGAGTACGAGCAGCTGCTGGCCGCGGCCGAGCCCCTGGCGCGGCCGTGCGAGGACGAGTGGAGCCTGCTGGCGCTCAACTACACCTCCGGCACGACCGGCCGGCCCAAGGGCGTCATGTACAGCCACCGGGGGGCCTACCTGCAGGCGATGGCGATGGCGCTGCACACCGGGCTGGCCCCGGGCAGCCAGTACCTGTGGACGCTGCCGATGTTCCACTGCGACGGCTGGTGCTTCCCCTGGGCGGTGTCGGCCGGGGGTGCGACCCACGTGTGCCTGCCGCGGGTCGAGCCCGCCCGCATCTGGCAGCTGCTGCGCACCGAGGGCATCACGCACTTCAGTGCGGCACCGACCGTGCTGACCATGATCGCCAACGCCGAGGAGGCGGAGGCCGGCCCGGTCTCCCCGCGGGTCGCCGTGCAGACCGGCGGCGCGCCGCCCACCCCGACCCTGCTGGCCCGGATGTCCGCGCTGGACATGGACGTCACCCACCTGTACGGGCTCACCGAGACCTACGGGCCGGTGGCGGTCAACCAGTGGCACCCCGAGTGGGACGACCTCCCGGAGCAGCGGCAGGCCGAGCTCAAGGCCCGGCAGGGTGTCTCGAACGTGGTCGCCGAGCCGCTGCGCGTGGTGGGGGAGGACGGCGCCGACGTGCCCCGCGACGGGGAGACGATCGGGGAGATCGTCGCCCGCGGGAACGACGTCATGCTCGGCTACTACCAGGACGAAGAGGCGACGGCGAAGGCGACGCTGCCGGGGCCCGACGGCGGACCCGGTTGGTTCCGCACCGGCGACCTCGCGGTCGTCCACCCCGACGGCTACCTCGAGATCCGGGACCGCAGCAAGGACATCATCATCTCCGGCGGCGAGAACATCTCCTCGGTGGAGGTCGAGCGGGCCCTGGACGCCCACCCCGCCGTCCTGGAGTCCGCCGTGGTCGCCGAGCCCCACGAGAAGTGGGGGGAGGTCCCGGTCGCGCACGTGACGCTGCGGGCCGGCAGCGAGGTCACCGACGAGGAGCTCGCGGCCTTCGTGCGGTCGCGCCTGGCGGGGTTCAAGGTGCCCAAGCGGTTCCTCTACGGGGACCTGCCGAAGACCTCCACCGGCAAGGTGCAGAAGAACCTGCTGCGTGAGCGCTCCTCCGGCTGACCCGCCGGGCGGCGCGTCAGACGGCGGCGGTCCCGATCAGGCCCTTGCGGGTGACCAGGCCGGCGAGCTCGTCCTCCGACATCCCGTCGGTTCCCTCGGGCCGGCGCGGGACCACCATGTAGCGCGACTCCGCACTGGCGTCCCACACGCTGATGCGCGTCGTCGCCGGCAGGTCGAGCCCGAACTCCGCCAGCACGCCGCGCGGGTCCCGCACGACCCGCGACCGGTAGGCCTCGCTCTTGTACCAGGACGGGGAGGGGCCCAGCAGCGCGATCGGGTAGCAGGAGCACAGGGTGCAGACCACCACGTTGTGCTCCTCCGGGGTGTTCGCCACGACCTTCAGCCGCTGCTCCTGCAGGCCGCCGGACATCGACAGCCCGACCTCCCTGATCGCCGCGTTGGCGTCGGCGAGCAGCCGGTCCCGGAAGCCCGGGTCGACCCAGGCGCGCGCGGTGATCCGGGCTCCGTTGGCCGGGGAGCCGCCGGCCAGGAACTCGTCGATGCGGCGGTCGATCTCGCCCTCGTCGACCAGGCCGCGCGCCTCCAGCAGCGCCTCGACGTGCCGTACCCGCTCGGAGATCGCCGAGCTGCCGTGGTGGTCCCCGCTCATCGTGTCCCTCCTCGGGGGTCGGCGGGCTCCAGGTAGTCCTCCCAGAGCTCCACGGTCACGGCGTGGTCGCCCTCGCCGAACAGGTCCGCCGCCGAGAACCGCACGTGGTAGACGGCCTGCGTCGCCCCCGGCCGGCCGCGGGCCCGGTCGTCGGCCAGGGGGTGGTGCCCGGCGAGCTCGACCACCCGGCCGACGGCGCCGCGGGCGTACCGCGGCAGCCGGGTGTGCCAGGCCGGGTCGGCGGTGCTGGTCCGCACCGCGTCCCCGGGGGCGAAGCGGTCAGGCACCGTGCGCGTCCCCGGGCGCGGCGAGCTCCTCCGGCGTCGCCACACCCTTCTCCACCAGCAGCGTGGTGATGGCCGTGAACCACTTCTCGTAGTAGGAGCTCGAGAGGTAGGCGTCCGGCGGCATCCGCTCGATGGCGTCGCGGAACTCGTCGAGGTTGTAGACACCCCGCCGGATGAGCGCGGCGTTGAGGGCGAGGACGTGGGCTTCCCAGTCGGCGTGGAAGGCCGGCTCGTCGGGCTCCTCGGCGATGGCGGGGAAGCCCACCATGCCGCCGACGTCGTTGATGCGGCTCACCCCGTGTTCCTACGCCGTCGCACGGGGCCCGGTCCAGTGCGCCGACGAGCGGGCCGGGGAGGCCAGGAGCAGGCTGGGCTCCTGGACCTCGACCGTCCCGACGCCCGAGGAGTCCCCGTGCCGCGTCGACGCACCGCCGTGACCGCCCTGACCGCCGCCGTCCTGGCCGGGATCGCCCCGGCCGGCACCGCGGCCGCCGCGCCCGGGGGCGCCGCCGTCCCGCCGCCGGAGAAGGTGCCCCGTGCGGTCGGGACGGGAGGCGCGGTCGCGACGGTGGACCCGGACGCCACCCGGGTGGGCCTGGAGGTCCTGGTCGCGGGCGGCAACGCCGCCGACGCGGCGGTGGCCGCGGCCGCCGCGCTCGGCGTCACCGAGCCCTACTCGGCAGGCGTCGGGGGCGGCGGCTTCTTCGTGTACTTCGACGCCGCGACCGGGGAGGTGACCACGGTCGACGGCCGGGAGACCGCGCCGCAGGCGATGGGGGCCGACGCCTTCCTCGGGGAGGACGGCGAGCCGCTGCCCTTCGAGGAGGCGGTGACGAGCGGCCTGTCGGTCGGCACGCCGGGGACCCCGCTGACGTGGCAGCGGGCGCTCGACGAGTTCGGCTCGCTGTCGCTGGCCGAGGTGCTGCAGGGCGGCACCGAGCTGGCCGAGGAGGGCTTCGTCGTCGACGAGACGTTCCGCCAGCAGACCGCCGACAACGAGGAGAGGTTCCGCCGCTTCACGCCGTCCGCCGAGCTGTTCCTGCCCGGCGGCGCGCTGCCCGAGGTGGGCTCGGTCTTCCGCAACCCCGACCTGGCGGGCACCTACGAGCTGCTGGCCGCGAAGGGCGTCGAGGTCCTCTACACCGGGGACCTGGGCGAGGAGGTCGTGCGGACGGCGCAGGAGCCCCCGGTGGCGGACGGCGCCGACCCGGTGCGGGCCGGCCTGCTGGCGGAGTCCGACCTCGCCGCGTACGAGGCGCCGCTGCGCGAGCCGACGCGCGTCGGGTACCGGGGCCTGGAGGTCTACGGGATGGCGCCGCCGTCCAGCGGTGGCTCGACCGTCGGCGAGGCCCTGAACGTGCTGGAGGGCACCGACCTGGCCGCGCTGCCCGAGGCCGACGTCCTGCACGCCTACCTGGAGGCGAGCGCGCTGGCCTTCGCCGACCGCAACGCCTACGTCGGCGACCCGGCTCACACCCAGGTGCCGCTGGCCGAGCTGCTCTCCGACGCCTCCGCCGCCGAACGGGCCTGTCTGGTCGACCCGGACCGGGCGGCGCCCAAGCCGGTGCCGGCGGGCGTCCCGGACGGCGAGTACGGCCCGTGCCCGGCCCCGGCCGCCTCTACCGGCGACGGCGGCCGGGAAGGGCCGTCCACCACGCACCTCACCGTGGCCGACGCCGAGGGGAACGTGGCCGCCTACACGCTGACCATCGAGCAGACCGGCGGCAGCGGGATCACCGTCCCAGACCGCGGGTTCCTGCTGAACAACGAGCTGACCGACTTCACCTTCGCGCCCGCCGACCCGACCCGACCCGAGCCGAACCTGCCCGCTCCGGGCAAGCGGCCGCGCAGCAGCATGGCGCCGACGATCGTGCTGCAGGACGGCGAGCCGCTGCTGGCCCTCGGCTCGCCCGGCGGCGCCACGATCATCACCACCGTGCTGCAGACGCTGGTGGACCGGCTGGACCGCGGCGCCGACCTGGCCGACGCGATCGCGGCCCCGCGGGCCAGCCAGCGCAACGCCGCGACGGCCGACGCCGAGCCCGCCTTCCTCGACGCGTACGGCGCCGAGCTGACCGCCCGCGGGCACGCCTTCGCGCCGGTCGACGAGATCGGGGCCGCCACCGGCGTCGAGTTCCTGCCCGACGGCCGGCTGCTGGCGGCCGCCGAGACCGTGCGGCGCGGTGGCGGCAGCGCCGGGGTGGTGCACCCCGGCGACGGCTGATCCCGGGGTCAGCTCTCCCGCGACCGCCGTCGCGCGCGGTGGGCCAGCACCGCGCCGGCCAGCAGCAGCGACCATCCCGCCTGGACCGCGGCGAGCAGGAGGGTCGGCCCGCCGGTCGTCAGCGCGACGAGCAGCGGCAGGCTGCCGACGACGCCGACGTCCACCCCCTGCACGAGCGTGGCGCCGACCCCGGCCGGCAGCACGCCCATCGGGGTGGAGACGACGGGGCCGGACCAGTCCGGGTCCGGGCGCGTCGCCCCGCGCAGGGCGGCCGCCGCCCACGCCGGGGCCACGGCCAGGCCCAGCAGCGCCCAGGTGCCCACCTGACCCGTGCCGACGCCCAGCAGCAGCCCGCTGAGGGTGCAGACCAGCGCGGTGACGACCAGGGGGACGACGGCGCGGCTGCGCACCACCCCCGCGGCCGACAGCGCGAAGAGCCGGTCGAGCTCCGGTGCGCCGTGAGCCTCCCGGGCGGCCCGGCCGGCCGCCGTGGCGGCCAGCCCCCAGCCGACCAGGCAACCGACCCAGACCAGCGGCGGCAGCGCGCCCAGCCCCTCGGTGCGGGCGACGACGACCGGCACGGCCGCCGCGACGGCGAGCTGGCCGAGCTGCCACCGGCCGCGGACGAGCACGGCGAGGTCGGCGGCCACGACCGCCTGCCAGGGGCGGCGCACCGCGGCGAAGCGGCGGCTGCGGCGGGGCGGCCGGTCCCGGCCGGCCAGCGCGCGGCCCAGCTGCCGGGTGTCCAGCGAGAGCAGCGAGCCGCCGGCGGAGCTCGCCGTCACCCCGCCCGCGAGCAGCCGGCCGGCGTCCAGCCGGCCCAGGCCCCGGTCGGCGTGCACGAGCAGCGTCGCCGCGGCGACCGCGGCGACCGCGAGGGCCCAGCCCGGCGGGGTGCCGACGGCCGGTACGCCGACCCGCGTGCCACCCACCGCGGCGAGGGTGCCGACGACCGCGGGGACGACGGCGGCGGCCCCCGCGACCGCTCCGGCGGCCGCCGCCACCCCGCGGCCGCGACGGTGGGTCTGCAGCAGCGCCGTCCCGCCGACCACGCCGACGGCCGGCGTGACCGCCCAGCCCAGGCCGCCCAGCACGGAGGCCGTCGTCGGCGCGGCGGCGGCCCCGAACACCAGCGGCAGCGCCAGCAGCACGGCCAGGACCCCGACGGCGGCGGCCAGCCGCACCAGCTCGCCGCGGAGCAGGCCGCGGCGGTCGGCGGGCAGCGGCAGCCACCACGCCGCGGCCGCCGGCGTGGCGCTGACCGGCCCGAGCCGGGCCAGGACGACGACCACGCCGGCCAGTGCGAGCAGCGCCAGCGCGGCGGAGGTGAGGGAGGCGGGCAGCGTCGTCCCGGTGACCGGCGCGCCGGCCAGGGCGATCCGCTCGCGCAGCGACGCGAGGCTGCCGCCGGCGACCGCCACGCCGATCCCGGCCGACACGAGCCCGCCCCAGGCTTCGGAGAGCCGCTCGGACAGGGTGGTGCGCGCCCGGGCGGCCGTGGCGCGGCGGGTCCAGCGGCGCACCGCCGCACCGTCCAGCGGCGCCACGGTCGCGTGGGCGGTCACCGGTCAGAGCTCCGCGAGGCGGCCGGCGGCCTCGGCGGGCGCCAGCAGCCGGCAGGCGTCGTCGTCCACCACGAGGACCTCGTCGGCGACCGTCGCGACCAGGTCGGCGTCGTGGCTGGCGAACAGCACGGCGGTGCCGGCGTCGCGCAGCGCGACGAGCCGCGCGGCCAGCCGGGTCCGCATGCCGGCGTCCAGCCGGCGCTCGGGCTCGTCGAGCACCAGGAGCCGGGCCGGGCGGACGAACGCGGCCGCCAGCGCCAGCCGCCGCCGCTGCCCGGAGGAGAGCGCCGAGGGCAGCGCGTCGGCGCGCTCTCCGAGGCCGAACGCCTCGACCTCGGCGCCCACCACCTCCTCGGCCGCGGCCACACCGTGCCCGCGCGCGGTGAGCAGCAGGTGCTCGCGGCCGGTGAGCGAGACGAAGAACGAGTCGTCGTCCAGGACGGCGGCGACGTCGCGCCGGAAGGCCGCCGACCGCTCGTCGACCGGCGCGCCGGCGAAGGCGACGGTGCCGGCGAGCGGCTCGAGCAGGCCGACGAGCGTGCGCAGCAGCGTGGACTTGCCCGAGCCGTTGGGGCCGACGACGGCCAGGGCGCGCCCGGCGGCCAGGCGGAGGTCCACCGGAGCGCACACGGGGACGGCTCCGTGCCCCACGGAGAGATCATCGGCGGCGAGCAGGTCGGGCTGACGCATGGCGCGGTCCATCGGCGACCAACCTAGGTGCAGCCGGCGACGCCGCAGGTCGGCGACGCGGCGATGACTCCCCACGGGCCCAGGGGTCGGTACAACGCAGAGCGGCAGGAGCGACGGGAGGACGGCATGGCCGGGACGACGTCCGCGGACGGCACGACGATCGCCTACGAGGCCTGGGGCGACGGGCCCCTGGTCGTGGTGGTCGGGGGCGCGTTCAACGACCGGGGTACGTGGGCGCCGCTGGCTCGGGCGCTGGCCGACCGGGGGTTCCGCGCGGTGTCCTACGACCGCCGGGGCCGCGGGGGCAGCGGGGACACCCAGCCGTACGCGCTGGAGCGCGAGATCGAGGACCTCGCCGCGGTGATCGACGCGGCGGGGCGGGACCGGAGGGCGTACGCCCACGGCGTCTCGTCGGGCGGCGCGCTGCTGCTCCGTGCCGTGGCCGCCGGGGTGCCGGTGGCGCGGCTGTCGGTGCTCGAGCCGCCCTACCGGGTGGAGGGCGCGCCCCCGGCCCCGGAGCGCTACATGGAGACGCTGCAGGGCTTCGTCGACGCCGGCGACCGGTCCGGCCTGGTCGAGTACTTCCAGACCAGGGTCGTCGGGCTCCCGGCCGAGGTGGTGGACCAGTTCCGGGGGACGCCGATGTGGCACACCCTGGAGGAGATGGCACCCACGCTGCGCTACGACGGCCTGGCCATGGGCGGCGACGACCAGTCCCTGCCGGTCGACCTGCTGGCGCGCGTCGACGTGCCGGTGCTGGCGGTGACGAGCACGGGCACCACGCTGCCCTGGATGGGACGGGCCACCGAGGAACTGGCGGCCGCGCTGCCCGCCGGTAAGCACGCCCGCCTGGCGGGTGGCTTCCACGAGGTGCCGGTCGAGGTCCTCGCGCCCGCCCTCGCGGACTTCTACCGCCGGGACTGAACGCTCTCCGGACGACGGTCGGCGGCGGGAGACTGCGGCATGGACGCCGACCCGGGTCTCGAACCGGACCTCGAACCCGACCTCGACGGCTTCCTCCTGGCGCGGATCGCCGAGGACCAGCGGCTGGCGGCCCTCGCCGCCCGGGCGACCGGCCTCGAGTCGTGGGACGGCGGCGTGACCGCGCCGCAGGGCGCTGCCGACCACGTCGCCCACCACGACCCGGCACGGGTGCTCGCCGAGAGCGCCGCCAAGCGGCGGCTCGTGCTGGCCTGCCGCGACGCCCGGCCCGACCTGCGGCTGCTCGGCGCCCGCCCGGAGGGCCTGGACTTCCCGCTCCCGCCGACCGATCTGCACCAGCTGGCCGCGCTCACCCTGGCGCTGCTCGCGCTGCCCTACGCCGCCCACCCCGACTACCGGCCGGCCTGGCGCCCCTGACCGCCGATGAGTCCGGCGTCCCCCCGGGGTCGGTACTGCGGAGAGACCGATCCCCGGGAGGCACGGTGCGCACGCTCGCGATCACCCAGAACACGACCGTCGACGGCGCGGTGGAGATGCTCGGCGAGTGGTTCGACCCGCAGGGGCAAGCGGGGGTGGACAGCTCCGACCTGGTCGAGGAGATCCACCGCCAGGACGAGCGGGCCGACGCCCTCCTCGTCGGCCGGCGGACGTTCGAGAGCTTCCGCAGCTACTGGCCGGGGCGGACCGACGACCCGACCGGCATCAGCGCCTACCTGGACCGGGTGCAGAAGTACGTCGTCTCCTCGACCCTCACCGAGCCCGGCTGGCAGCACACCACCGTCCTGGCCGGCGACCCGGTCGAGCAGGTGCGCGCCCTCAAGGAGCAGCCGGGCGCCGACATCGTCCTCACCGGCAGCATCACCCTCTGCCACACGCTGATCGGCGCCGGGCTCGTCGACGAGTACCGGCTGTTCACCTACCCGGTCGTCCAGGGCCGCGGCCGCCGGTTGTTCCCCGACGGCGCCGCGGAGGGGCGGCTCGAGCTGGTCGAGTGCCGGGGCTTCCGCAGCGGCATCACCTACACCCGGTACGCCACCGGCTGAGCCCCGGGCGGCGTTCTCCCGGGACGGCTCCCCGCCGTTCCGAGGGACCGCGGCTCAGCGGTGCAGCAGCTCCCCGAAGGCCGCGCAGGACTCGTCGACGGCGGCCTGCGCCGCCGGGGACACCGCGCCCATGGCGAAGAAGCCGTGGATCAGCCCGTCGTACCGGCGGACCCGGGCCTCCACCCCCGCCGCGCGCAGCGCCTCGCCGTAGGCCTCGCCCTCGTCGCGCAGCGGGTCGTACTCCGCGGTGACGACGACCGCCGGCGGCAGCCCGGAGAGGTCGGCGGCGTGCAGCGGGGACAGCCGCGGGTCCTTGGCGTCGTCCCAGGCGCCGGCGTAGTGGCCGTAGAACCAGTCCATGGTCGGCTGCTCGAGGAAGTAGCCGCGGGCGTTCTCCGTGCGCGAGGGGTAGTCGCCGAGCGCGTCGACCGCCGGGTAGACGAGCAGCTGCGCGACCAGCGGGGTGCCCTCGGCGGTCAGCTGCTGGGCGACGACGGCGGCGAGGTTGCCGCCGGCGCTGTCGCCGGCCACGGCCAGCCGGTCGTCCCCGCCCAGCTCGCCTCGGTGCGCGGCGATCCAGCGGGCGGCGGCGACGGCGTCCTCGGCCGCGGCGGGGAAGGGGTGCTCGGGGGCGAGCCGGTAGTCGACGGCGACGACGACCGCGCGACTGCCGCGGCAGATCTCCCGCACCGACCGGTCGTGGGTGTCGAGGTCGCCGATCACCCAGCCGCCACCGTGGAAGAAGGCGACGGTGGGGAAGGGGCCCTCGCCCTCGGGCCGGTACACGCGGGCACGCAGGTCGCCCTCGGCGCCGGGCACGGTGGTGTCCTCGACCGCTCCGACCGGCACGACCAGGTCCGGGGAGCGCGCGGCGCTCAGCGTCAGGTACTGGGTCCGGGCGGCCTCCGCCGTCCCCTCGTGCATGGGCGGCAGGCCGGTCTCCGCGAGCATGGTGAGCAGAGCGGCGATGTGCGGGTCGACCGGCACCGGACCTCCTGTGCGTGCGTGTGCTGGGTCACGGCAACCTATCCGCGCCCGGCGACGGTTCCGGCACTCGGGTGTCCGCACCGCTTCCGGTCGGAAGTGACGACGGCGTCGAGCCCCGGGCGCCCTGCCCGTCGCCGGGTACGACCCGGCGCGCCGGCTCCGGGGGCTCGTCGTGGTCCGTCTCCGTGCGCTCGACCAGCAGGTCGTCGTCCTCACCGGTGCCTCCTGCGGCATCGGCCTGTCCACCGCCCGCCGCGCTGCGCAGCGCGGTGCCCGGTGCGCCGTGGTCGGCACCGGCGTCGGGGCGTTGGGCTGCTGGCGACCCGGGCGACCCGCCGCTGACCTCGGGGCCGGGAGCGCCACCTGGTTCACTGGTTGAACGCTGGACCGTCGCCGGTGGCGGCCCCGACCCCGAGGAGGACAGCCGTGCACGTCGGCGTCGACAGCTTCGTCGCAGCGGTGACCGACCCCTCGACCGGGCACTTCGTCGGTCCCGAGGAGCGGATGGCGCACCTGCTGGAGGAGATCGCCCTCGCCGACGAGGTCGGCCTGTACTCGTTCGGCATCGGTGAGCACCACCGCCCGGAGTACTACGACTCCGCGCCGCCGGTGATCCTGGGCGCCGCCGCCGCGCGCACCTCCCGGATCCGGCTGGGCAGCGCGGTCACCGTGCTCAGCGCCGCCGACCCGGTCCGCGTCTTCCAGCAGTTCGCCACGCTGGACCTCATCTCCCGCGGCCGCGTCGACCTGGTCGTGGGCCGCGGCTCGTTCATCGAGGCGTTCCCGCTGTTCGGGCTGTCGCTGTCGGACTACGACGAGCTGTTCGAGGAGAAGCTCGACCTGCTGCTGCGGCTGCGCGACTCCGAGGAGGTCACCTGGTCGGGCCGGCACCGTCCCGCGCTCACCGGGCAGGGCGTCTACCCGCGGCCGCTGCAGGACCCGCTGCCGATCTGGGTCGGTGTCGGCGGGACGCCGGAGTCCTTCGTCCGGGCCGGGCTGCTCGGCCTGCCGCTGATGGTGGCGATCATCGGCGGCGAGCCGCGGCAGTTCGGGCCCCTGGTCGACCTCTACCGCCGGGCCGGCGCGCAGGCCGGGCACCCGCCCGAGCGCCTGCAGGTGGGGCTGCACGTCTTCGGCTACGTCGCGGAGAGCACGCAGGCCGCCGCAGACACGATCTACCCGGGCTGGCACGAGATGTTCACCAAGGTCTCCCGCGAGCGTGGCTTCGCCCAGCCGACGCGGGCCCAGTTCGACGCGACGAGCGGTCCGAACGGCGCCTTCTTCATGGGCGACCCGCACACCGTGGCGGACAAGCTGCTGCGGATCTCCGGCCAGCTGGGCGGGGTCGACCGCGTCGCGATCCAGATGACCAACCCGCGGCTGGCGCACGCCGACCTGCTGCGCGGCATCGAGCTGCTGGGCACGGAGGTCGCGCCCCGGGTCGCCGGGGTCTGAGAGGACCCCGTCCTCCCCGCCCTTCGGAGAAGGACCTCCCTGCCTCCGCCACTCGCAAGCTCGCAGCGGGACCCTGCAGGGAGGCCAGCGGGACGGGGCCGGGCCTCAGCCGAGGCGGCGCGCGGTGGCGAGCAGGACCGGGTCGGTCCGGCCGGCCCAGGTGCCGGTGAGCGTCGCGGCGCCGTCGGCGGGCACGCCCGGCGTCAGCACGCGGCGCACGACCAGCTCGAGGCCCCCGGCGCGGACCGTCGTCGCGTCGGCGGCGTCGGTCGCGGTGGGCGCGCCGAGGGTCCCGACGTCGGCCTCCGTCCCGCTGCCGGTGACGTGCGCGGTGGGCTCGCGGCGCTCCTCCCCGCCGTCGACCGCGACGTACTCCTCGGCCTGCGGAGCGCCGGTGAGGACCACGGCGGCCAACGCGGCGACGTAGACCGGGTCGGCGCAGGCGTCGTAGCACCAGCGCCGGCCGAGCACCGAGTGCTCCGTCGTCCCCACCAGGTGCCCCTCGAGCTCGGGGACGGGAGCGCCGCGGTAGGTCAGCGGCACGTGCAGCAGCGTGTCGCCGGCGCGCAGGACGAAGGTCTCGGTGCCGACCTCGCCGGCCGGGTCGTCGAAGCGGTAGGCGGCGACCTGCTCCAGTTCCGCGCCCGCGGCGCCCCACGGCCGGGTAGGCACCCAGCTCGCCACGAGCTCGAGCTTCGACGGTCGCAGGGTGGCCCGGTGGATGAGTGCCATGAGGGCGACCGTACGGGCCGGTGCCACCGGCCACTCGTCCGCGGTGCCGCCCCCGGTGGCTGCCGCGGATCGCCCGTCCGCCGTACGCTCCTACGACCCAGAGCGGACGTCGGGGCTCCGCTCGTGCGACCGGTCGGAGCGCACCCGTGACACGTACGCCGGCACGGCAGGTGCAGGAGGCTGGGGCGATCGCCCGGGGTCCGGCGTCCATGCCGGTGCTCGGCCGGGGCAGCCACCGCAGCCCGGTGCGCGGGGCGTGCTTCATGGAGTACACCGCACTCCTGGCCGGCGAGCCGTTCACCGACACCCCGGACTGCGTGGACGGCGAACTGGCTGCGGTCCTGCGGCACGCGAACGACCGGCTGTCGGACGGCGACCGGTTCCGGCTGACGCCCCTGCTCGGTCGCGCGATCGGACTGGTGGTCCCGGGGCCGGCGGCGCCCCGTCGACGGCGCCGCGCCGCGCGCCGGGCCGACGGCGAGGGCGCGCACGCCCTCGCCGCCCACGCCGCGGCCGTCGGCAAGCTCCGGGAGTCGGTCTCGCGGCGCTTCACGGCCGCCCTCGGCCACCGCCCGTCCCCGGTGGAGTGGCGCGACCACGCCTGCGGCCGGGACGTCGACCGGCTGTTCTGGTCCGTGATGCTGGAGCCCACCCCGGTCAGCACCTCGGCCGCGTACGTGGACCGGTTGGCCGACCGGCTGGTCCTGCTCCACGAGTGCTACGAGCAGGCGTTGGCGCAGCTCGGACTCGTGAGGAGGCCGCCGCTACCGACGCCGCCCGCGGACACGGCCGCGGCCTCCCCGGACGGCATCCCGGCCGCGTCCGCGTCGGGGTCCTGACCACCGGTCCCCTGCTCCGGCACTCTCGCGACAGCGGTCGGCGCCCAGCACCCGGCGCGCGCGGATCCCCGGCGTCCGCACCCGCCCCCCGTGTGGTGCGGTGGGCGGGATGCGGACGCCGGGAGGGACCAGCACGGCGGTCTTCCTGCTCGGCCTGTCGGCGCTGCTGACCGTCTACGCCACCCAGCCGTTGCTGCCGGCGCTCGGCGCCGACCTGGGCGTCTCCGCCACGGCGGCCGCCTGGACGGTGAGCGCCACGGCCCTCGGTGTCGCGGCCGCGGCGCCGGTCGCCGGGGTGGTGTCGGACCGGCTGGGCCGCAAGCGGGTGATGCTGGCGGCGATCGCCGCGCTCGCGGTGGCGACGGCGGCCTGCGCCGTAGCACCCGGCTTCGCCCTGCTGCTGGCCGCGCGGGCCGCGCAGGGGCTGGCCGTCCCCTTCGTGTTCGCGGTCGCGGTCGCCTACGTCGCCGAGGAGGTGCCCGGCACCCGGGCGGCCGCCGTCACCGGCCTCTACGTCTCCGGAACGGCGTTCGGCGGTTTCCTCGGCCGGTTCCTGTCCGGGGTGGTCGCGGACGCGTTCGGCTGGCGGGCGGCGTTCGGAGCGCTGGTGGTGGTGCTGCTGGCCGTGCTCGGCGGGGTCGCGGCCTGGCTGCCGCGGGAGCGGCGGTTCACGCCGGCCGCCGGCCTGCTCGGCGCCCTGCGGGGCATCGGCGGCCACCTGCGGAACGGGCGGCTGCTCGGTACCTGCGCCCTGGGAGCGGCCGTCCTGTTCGTGCAGGTCGGCGCCTTCACCTACGCCGGGCTGCACCTCTCGGGGCCGCCGTTCGGACTGGGTACGGCGCAGGTCGGGGCGGTGTTCGCGGTGTTCCTCGTCGCCGTCGTCGTCACCCCGCTGACCGGGCGGCTGGTGTCGTGGAGAGGTCGTCGGGTGGTCCTCGTGCTGGCCACCGCGGTCGTGCTCGCCGGGCTGGGGTTGACCCTGGTGCCGGCGACCGCCGCGGTCGTGGCCGGGCTGGCGGGGGCGTGCACCGGCGTGTTCGCCGCCCAGGCGTGCGCCACCGCACAGGCCGCGGCCAGCGGGGGTGCGGCCCGGTCCAGTGCGGTCGGGCTGTACCTGACCTGCTACTACGCGGGCGGGGGCGTCGGCGCGGTCGCGCCCGCGCCGCTGTTCGTGGCGGGCGGGTGGACGGCGTGCGTGGGGTTGCTGTGCGCGGTCGCCGTCCTCGGTGCGGGCGCGGGGCTGGCCGCCTGGCCGCGCCGCGCCGGTGCGCGGTCACCGGCGCGCAGCACGCGCACGGCGCCCGCCGCGCCCGGTGACCTCCCCGGCCGGTAGCGGGCGTGCGGGCGCGGAGGGGTGGCACCCGGCGCCGTCGTGTGAGGAGATGCCCTCCACCGGGACGCGACGGCAGGAGGTGCCGAGATGACCCGAGCGATCGTCGTCGGCGGCGGGGTGGCCGGCCCCGTGGCGGCGATGGCACTCCAGCGGGCCGGCATCGAGGCCACCGTCCACGAGGCGCACGCGGGCCCGGCCGGCGACGTCGGCGCGTGGCTCGGCCTGCAGGCCAACGGACTCGACGCGCTGCGGGCGATCGGTGCGGAGCAGGCGGTCGCCGACGTGGGCTTCCCGACGCCGGTCATCGAGTTCCGCAGCTGGACCGGCAAGGTGCTGGGCGCCCTCCCCACGGCCGGCCCCGGCGGGGGCTCCGGGTTGTCGATGCGGCGGGCGGACCTCTACCGGGCGATCCACGCCGAGGCGCTGCGCCGCGGCGTCGAGGTGCGCTACGGCTCCCGCCTGGCCGACGTCCGCTGCACCGGCTCCGCCGTGACGGCCGTCTTCACCGACGGCACGGCGGAGTCGGCGGACCTCCTGATCGGGGCCGACGGCGTCCACTCGACCGTCCGGGCCCTGGTCGACCCCCGTGCTGCGGCGCCCCGCTTCGTCCCGGTGCTCAACACCGCGGGGTACTCCGACCACGTCCCGCCCGGTGCCGAAGTGGGCCGGCTGACGATGGTGTTCGGCCGGCGTGCGTTCGCCGGGTACCTCGTGGCGCCGTCCGGGGGCACCTGGTGGTTCGCCAACCCGCCGTTGACCCGCGAGCCGCCGGCCGGCGAGGTGGCGGGTACCTCGGACGCGGAGTGGCGCGCGCGGCTGTCCGACCTGCACCGCGGCGACCGGTCGCCGGTCCTCGCCCTGGTCGAGGCCACGCCGGGCCCGCTGCGCGGGTGGACGACGTACGACGTCCCGACCGTGCGCCGGTGGTCCGCCGGGCGCGTGGTGCTGATCGGGGACGCCGCCCACGCGACCTCGCCGGCGGCGGGCCAGGGCTCCTCGCTCGCCGTCGAGGACGCCGTCGTGCTGGCCCGCTGCCTGCGCGACCTGCCGCTCCCCACGGCGCTCCGGACGTTCGAGGGACTGCGCCGGGCGCGGGCGGAGCGGGTCGTCGCCCAGGGCTTCCGCACGAGCAGCGCCAAGTCGCCCCCGGCCGTCGGCCGGGTCGCCCGCGACCTGCTCATGCCGTTCGTGCTGCGGCGCCGGGACCCGCAGGCGTGGATGCGGGCGCACTCCGTCGACTGGGACGCCCCCGCGGTCCCCGCCTGAGGCGCTCCTCCCGCCGCGCCGGTGCTCAGCCGCCGCCGAGCAGCGCGCGCACGGCGTCGAGGGTGTCCGCATCGGCGGGGGACTTGTCCGGCCGGTAGCGGACCACGCGGGCGAAGCGCAGCGCGACGCCGCCGGGGTAGCGGGGGCTGCGCTGGGCGCCGTCCAGGGCGATCTCGACGACCAGTTCCGGCTTCATGAGGAGGCCCCACCCGGGCTGCTCGCGGGCCAGCTCGGGGAAGGTCTGCGTCTGCCAGTCCAGCAGCTCGTCGGTCATCCCCTTGAAGGTCTTGCCGACCATGACCGGCTCGCCGCCGTCGGGGTCGCGGGCGCCGAGGTGGATGTTCGACAGCTTCCCGGAGCGCCGGCCGTACCCCCACTCCGCGCCGAGCACCACCAGGTCGAGGGTGTGCACCGGCTTGACCTTCTGCCACGCCTTCCCGCGACGGCCCGCGGCGTAGGGCGCGTCGAGCGCCTTGACGACCACCCCCTCGTGCCCGGCGCTCAGCGCGCCGTCGAGAACCTCGGCGGCCTGCTCGGGGGTGGGCCGGCGGACGCCGGGCATCCGCAGCGGGGCGTGCTCCTCGCCGGCCACCAGCTCCGCCAGCGCGTCGAGGCGGACGGCCAGCGGCTCGTCGAGCAGGTCACGCCCGTCGAGGTGCAGCAGGTCGAAGAAGAACGGGCTGAGCAGCACCGTCTCGTCGGCGGCGCTGCCGAAGCGGCTCATCGTGTCCTGGAAGGCGCGCGGCCGGCCGTCGTCGTCCAGCGCGAGGGTCTCGCCGTCGAGCACGGCGGAGCGGCACGGCAGCGACCGGACCTGCGCGACCAGCTCGGGGACCCCGTCGGTCACCTCGCGGAGCGTGCGGGTCCAGACGCGGACGACGTCGCCGTCGCGGTGCACCTGGATGCGCGCGCCGTCCAGCTTGTGTTCGACCGTGACCTCGTCGCCGAGGTCGGCCAGCGCCGCGTCCAGCGAGGAGCCGGGGGCGGCCAGCATCGGCCGGACCGGGCGGCCCACCCGCAGCTGCACGGCCCCGAGCGCGCCCGTGCCGCCGGCCAGGGCGGTGGCGGCGGTCTCCGGGAGGCTGCCCGACAGCATGAACGCCCGCCGCACCGCCGCGGCCGGGACGTCGGCCGCCGTGGCGATCGCGTCGAGGACGACGCCCTCGAGCGCGCCCTGCCGCAGCTCACCGGTCAGCAACCGGACGAGGAAGCGCTGCTCGTCGGCGGTGGCGGCGGTGAGCAGCCGCTCGAGCAGCGCCTCCCTCCTGCCCGCCGAGCCGGCGCCGGTGGTGCCCGCCAGCCCGGCGAGGGCACGGTCGACATCGGCGACGGTGAGCTGCGGATGCCGGGCCGGGTCGTGCTCGAGACGGGTGAGGGTCCGCCAGCCGACCCCGAGCCGGCCCTGCAGCGTGTCGCCGGCCAGCCACGCCGTCCCCGCCCGCACCTCGTCGCCGTCCGCCCGGCGCAGCAGGTCGGCGATGGCCGCGGCCTTCGCCGTGCGCGACCGGGTGGCCGCGACCGCGGCGGAGGCGGCGACGACGTCGGCGAACAGCACGGCGACATGGTGGCAGCCGGGTCCGACGGGCTGCGGCGGAACGGGGACGCAGCGGTCGTCCCGGCTGCTCCGGAGCGGTCGCCGGAGAGCGGGTCCGACGTCCTCCTGTTGGCCCTGGTGCCGTTCGTCGGGAGAAGATGCCGTCCGGTCCTCGGGAGCGAGCAGCTCACGTCCTCGACGTCCACCCGCCGTCCGCCGACGGCCCGCCGCTCCATCCGCCCGTGCAGTACGACCCGCCCTGGAGTTCCTTGATGAGTGAACGAGCGGCCTCCCCGGGGGCCACCACCGACCCCGAGCCGCCGACCAGGCTCAAGGGCCCGGTCTTCTACGGCGCGGCGACCGGTGTCGTGCTGATCGCCCTCTGGGCGATGGTCGCCCCGGCCGCGGCCGCGGACGCCATCGGCGCGCTGGTGGGCTGGACGTCGGAGTGGTTCGGCTGGTTCTACATCCTGTTCGCGACCGCTGTCCTGGTCTTCGTGCTGTTCCTGGGCATCTCCCGCTACGGGAGCACCAAGCTGGGGCCCGAGCACTCGACGCCGCAGTACAGCACCTTCGCCTGGGCCTCCATGCTCTTCGCCGCCGGCATCGGCACCGACCTGATGTTCTTCGCGGTCGCCGAGCCGGTGACGCAGTACCTCGCCCCGCCGGTCGGCGAGGGGGAGACCGTGGCAGCGGCGCGCGAGGCGACCGTGTGGACGCTCTTCCACTACGGCATCACCGGATGGGGGATGTACGCGCTGATGGGGATGGCGCTGGCCTACGCCGCCTACCGCCGGAACCTGCCGTTGGCGATCCGCTCCGCGCTCTACCCCCTCTTCGGCAAGCGGATCCACGGCGCCCTGGGGCACGGCGTCGACCTGGCCGCAATCCTGGGGACGATCTTCGGGGTGGCCACGTCGCTGGGCATCGGCGTCGTGCAGCTCAACTTCGGCCTGCGGGTGCTCTTCGGCATCCCGGAGGGGCGTGCGGCGCAGATCGGGCTCATCGTCCTCGCTGTCGCGGCGGCCACGGTGTCGGCGGTGAGCGGGATCGACAGGGGGATCAAGCGGCTCTCGCAGCTGAACGTCCTGCTGGCCATCGGCCTGGCCGTCTTCGTCCTCCTCGCGGGGAGGACGACCTTCCTGCTCAACGGGCTGGTCCTCAACATCGGGGACTTCGTCAGCAGCTTCCCGAGCCTGACGATGCAGACCTTCGCCTTCGACCGCCCGGCCGAGTGGCTGAACGCCTGGACGTTGTTCTTCTGGGCCTGGTGGACCGCGTGGGCGGCGTTCGTCGGCCTGTTCCTCGCCCGCATCTCCCGGGGGCGCACCATCCGCCAGTTCGTGGCCGGGACGATGATCATCCCGTTCAGCTACGTCGTCATGTGGATCTCGATCTTCGGGAACAGTGCCATCGACCGGGTGCGCGGCGGGGACGCGGCCTTCGGGGAGCTGGCCATGAACACGCCCGAACAGGGCTTCTACACCCTCCTCATGGACTACCCGGCCTTCCCGTTCGTCGGCGCGGTCGCGACCTTCGTCGGCCTGCTCTTCTACGTCACCTCGGCCGACTCCGGCGCCCTGGTGATGGCCAACCTGTCCGCCCACCTGCGCAGACCGAAGGACGACGCCGGGGCGGGCCTGCGCATCTTCTGGGCCGTCGCGACCGGGCTGCTCACTGCCGCGATGCTCATCGTGGGCGGTGTTCCTGCACTGCAGAACGCCACGATCATCATGGGGCTGCCGTTCGCGTTCGTGATGGTGCTGGTCATGGTCGGCCTCTACCGGGCGCTGCGGCTGGAGTCCCTCCGGGCGGCCGGCCGCCGGCCCGTCCTCGCCGGCCTGTCGGGCCGGCTGCTCAGCGCGCCTGCGGACGGGCGCGAACCGTCCGGGTGGCGGGTGCGGCGGGGGCGGGCCATGGCCTTCGCCGGTGAGAGCTCCGCCGAGGACTACCTCGAGAAGGTGGCGGTGCCGGCGCTCCGGGAGGTGGCCGCGGAGCTGCGTGGCCAGGGCATCGACGTCCAGGTGCGGCGGTCGGGCGCCCTGGACGAGTCGTGGACCGAGCTCACCGCGGACCTCGGTGGCGAGCACCCGTTCCACTACCGGCTCCGCCTCCGGGCGCTACCGGTCCTCGGCCACGGACGACGGGCCCGGGCGGACGGGGACACGTACCCGCGGCTGCAGGCCCAGGCGGGGGAGGGAGCGCTGGGCCACGACGTCCTGGGCTACACCCACTCGCAGCTCATCGACGACGTCCTGGACCAGTACGAGCGGTACCTCGAGCTCCTCCGTCTCCAGGAGCCGATCCTCGCTCCCCGCCGGCCGAGCGCCGAGCAGCCGATCCGCGACTGAAGGACCCCGGCCCCCGTGCAGGGGCCCGTCGCGAGCTCGCGAGTGCCGGGGGGCAAGGGGGTCCTCTGTCAACCGGACAGGTGGGCCTGCTTCGGGGCCAGGCCGCGCAGCGCCTCGGCCGCCACGCGGTCCCGGTCGGCACCCGCAGCGGCGGTGACCGCCGCGCCGACGAGGCCCTCGACCAGCGGTCCGGGGGAGAGGACGACCCGCTCGCGGACGTCGTCGTCCAGCAGCTCCAGCGCGGTCTCGGCGGAGAGGACGGCGCTGCCGAGGTCCATGAGGACGACGACGCCGTCCCCGCTGTCGACCGCGGCGACGGCGTCGGCGATCGCCGTCGCGTCGGTGCCGAGGCCGCCGTCGACGTCCCCGGCCGCCACCCCGACGGCCAGCTCCCGGCCGGGCAGCATCCCGCGGGCGAGCTCGACCGCGGCGTCGGCGAGGGCGCGGCTGTGCGACACGACCACCAGCCCGACCGGCACCGCTCAGCCCTCGCCGTTGAGCGCGGTGGCGGCGGCCTGCACCAGCAGCGTCGCCGAGGCCGCGCCGGGGTCCACGTGTCCGGCGCTGCGCTCGCCGAGGTAGCTGGCCCGACCCTTGCGGGCGACCAGCGGTTCGGTCGCGTCGCGTCCGGCCGCAGCGGCCTCCGCGGCTGCGTCCAGGGCCTCGTCCAGGGACCCGCCCGCGGCCAGTGCCTCGTCGAGCGCGTCGCACGCCGGGCCGAGCGCGTCGAGCATCGTCTTGTCCCCGCGCTCGGCCTTGCCCCGCGCGACGACGCCGTCGTACCCGGCGCGCACCGCGGTGGCGAGCGCGCGGCCGTGGTGGGTGGGGTCGGTGCCGACGTCGAGGGCGCCCGCGGCGCGGAGGAAGAAGGTGCCGTAGAGCGGGCCGCTGGCGCCGCCCACCGTCTTGATCAGCGTCGTCGCGACCGTCTTGAGGACGGCGGCGGGGTCGTCGGCGGGCTGGGCCTCGAGGGCGGCGACGGCCGCGGTCAGGCCGCGGTCGAGGTTGGCGCCGTGGTCGGCGTCCCCGATGGCCGCGTCGAGCTGGGTGAGCGCGTCGCGCTGCTCGTGCGCCAGCCGGGCGAACTCCCGGACCCAGGCGGTGAGCGCGGCGGCGTCGACGGCGCTCATGCGCCCCAGCGCAGGGACGGGGTGCGCGCGGGGGCGTCCCAGAGCCGCAGCAGCTCGTCGTCGGCCTTGAGCAGGGTCACCGAGCAGCCGGCCATGTCGAGGCTGGTCATGTACGAGCCGACGAGGTTGCGGGCGACGCCGACCCCCGCCTTCTCCAGCACGGCGACCACCTCGGCGTACATGAGGTAGAGCTCGAGCAGCGGCGTGCCGCCCATGCCGTTGACGAAGGCGATCACCCCGTCGCCGCCGGTCATGTCCAGGTCGGCGAGGACGGGCTCGAGCAGCATCTCGGCGACCTCCCGTGCCGGCGCCAGCGGGACGCGGCGGCGGCCGGGCTCGCCGTGGATGCCGATGCCGATCTCCATCTCGTCGTCCGGCAGGTCGAAGGTCGGTCGGCCGGCGGCGGGGACGGTGCAGGAGGTGAGCGCCATGCCCATGCTGCGGCCGTTGGCGTTGACCCGCTTGGCGACGTCGGCGACCTCGGCCAGCGGCCGGCCCTCCTCGGCCGCGGCGCCGGCCAACTTCTCGAGCAGGACCGTGACCCCGACGCCCCGCCGGCCGGCGGTGTAGAGGCTGTCCTGGACGGCGACGTCGTCGTCGGTGACCACCGCGACGACCTCGGTGTCGGACTCGGCGGCCACCAGCTCCGCCGCCATCTCGAAGTTCATGACGTCGCCGGTGTAGTTCTTCACGATGTGCAGGACCCCGGCGCCGCCGTCGACGCCGCGGGTCGCCGCCACCACCTGGTCGGGGACCGGCGAGGTGAACACCTCCCCGGCGCACGCCGCGTCGAGCATCCCGGCGCCGACGAAGCCGGCGTGCATCGGCTCGTGCCCCGAGCCGCCGCCGGAGACCAGGCCGACCTTGCCCCGCACCGGGGCGTCGCCGCGGAACACGACGCGGTTCTCGTGGTCGACGCGCAGCTCCGGGTGCGCCGCGGCCAGGCCGCGCAACGCCTCGGGGACGACGTCGGCGGGGTCGTTGATGAGCTTCTTCATCGCAGCCTCCTGACCTCGGCGTGCCCGGTGACGCGGGTCACGGGGCAGGAGGCTAGGAGGGTGCACCCGACGGGCACAAGCGAGGCCGGGCCGCCGCCGCCCGGTGCCCTCCGCGCCGAGTCGCTCGCCGCCCGGTCCGTGCTCTCCGGTCGCCCCCGGTCCGGCGTTCGCCGCCCGGCCCGGCCGCGGCCTCCGCTCACCGTGTCCCGACGTCCCCGTGCCGGCCCGGCCGCCTGGACCTGCTCTCCGCGCACCGCGTCCCGACGTCCTCGTCCTGGCCCGACCGGCCGACCTCGCCGCGCCACATCGCTGACCTGCGGGGTCGGAGAGGACGCGGCGGGGCCCCGACCCGGTGACCGCGTCGTGGAACTCGCCGGCGACGGTGCGGTCCGGACAGCTCAGTTCGTCGGCAACGGCGTGGGAGCGTCCTCCGTCGGGTCCTGGTCGGGGTCCTCGTCCGGGAAGTCGAACGGCGGGGTCGGGGCCTGGCCCTCGGCCGACACCGGCACGTCGATCGTCACCTCACCGGCCGCACCGAAGGTGAACGTGACGGGGATCGACTGCGACGAGCGCAGCTCCCGCCCCAGGTCGAGCAGGATCACGTCGGGCGGCCCCTCCGCACCCACGTACAGGGTGTCGTCGGCGTCCACGATGAGCGGCAGCGGCTGGCCCTCGGTGGTCTCGACCCGGACCCCGCCGAAGTCCGGTCCGCTGATCCCGGTGAGCGTCACCGGCTCGCCGCCGGTGTTGGTGAGCGCCATGAACAGCCGAGCGTCCTCGCCGGGCTCGTACACCCCGTCCAGCGGCCACTCGAGCTGCACCTGCTGCAGCTCCACGTCGTCGCCGAGCCGCACGTCGGGGCCGACCGCACCGCCCTCGACCTCGGCGGGATCGTCGGAGAGCGGCCCCTGCTCCTCGGCGCCGCCGCACGCGGTCGGCGCGAGCAGCACGACGGCGGAAGCGGCCACCAGGCGGGTGCGGGGGGACGGCAGTGACGGTCGGGCGGTCATCGGAGCGGCCTCCTCCGGGAGGTCGGGGGACCCGTGCGGGCCACTGCGGCCGGCACGGCGGACCCCCTGCGAACGCACTCCTCCTGCCCGGCCCGCGGGGCGATGCGCACGTCCGACCGCTCTCGTCACCGCATCGTGATGGACCGCCCGTCGACGCCCAGCGGGTGCGGTCCTCGGCGCCGCGCGGCCCGGCCTCAGAACCAGCCGCGGCGGCCGCCGAGCTGCCGGATGGCGGCGTCCAGGTGTGCGGCCACGGAGCGGACGTCGGTGTCGGAGTGGCCCAGCCGCAGCCGGGCGCCGACGTCGCGCCCCTCGGTGAGCAGCCCGCCGCGCCGGTCGACCTCCAACACCACGTCCACACCCTGCGGGTCGGCGAGGAAGGTGACCTCCAGCTCGTTGACCCGGCCGCGCAACCCGCGGGGTGGGGTGAACTCGACCTCCTGGTAGAAGGGCAGCTCGCTGCCGCGGATGCGGCCCTTCTCCACATCGGCGCCGCGGAAGGCGAAGCCCAGGCCGTCCAGGGCGTGCAGCACGGTGCGCTGCACCGGCAGCGGCAGGACGGTCACCGGATCGAGGTCGCCGGGGTCGACCGCGCCGGCGATGTCGAGCCGGGTGCGCAGGCCGACGCGCATGCCGCGCAGCTGCCAGCCGTCGATCGCGGTGACCGGGCACTGCCAGGGGACCGGCAGGCGGAACGGCACGCTGCGCCGTTCACCCGGCTCGATCCGCGCTGCGCCCGCGATCACGGCGGTGCCGAAGGTGACCTCCTCGCGCCAGGAGGAGTCGCCGCTCTCCACCTCCACGGTGGCCTGGAGCGCGACGCGGACCTCGGTGACGTCCTGGGCGACGGTGCCCCCGGTGACGTGCACCGTGCCGGTGACGGTGCCGCCCGGCGTCGTCTCCGGCTGGTCGAGCACGGTCTCGACGCCGGCGCCGCCGGAGCCCAGGCGCGCCATCATGCCGCGGAAGGCCATCGGTCCTCCTGGTTCGCAGGGGTGGGGCTGGACCATGTCGACCGGAGCCTGTCACGGGGCTCGTCCGGGTGTCACCGCTCGTGGCGAGGGCACCGGGGTCCGCATGGACCTCCCGCCGACACCGTTCCCGAGGAGGGCGACGTGAGCGAGACCTTCAGCCTGGGCCGGATCGCCGGCATCCGCGTCGGCGTGAACGCCAGTGTCCTCGTGATCGTCCTGATCATCGCCGGGGGCCTGGCGTTCGGCCGGTTCCCCCTGGTGCTGCCCGGTCGCGGCGCCCCCGCGTACGTCGTCGCCGCGTTGGCGGCCGCCGTCGCCTTCCTGGCCTCGCTGCTGGCGCACGAGCTGGCCCACGCCCTGGTGGCTCGCCGCAACGGGGTCGAGGTCGAGGGCATCACCCTGTGGCTGCTGGGGGGTGTGGCCCGGCTGAGGGGAGGGGCCCGCACGCCCGGGGCGGAATTCCGCATCGCCGGCGTCGGCCCCCTCACCAGCCTCGTCCTCGGCCTCCTCCTCGGCGCCGGCGCCATGCTGGCGCGGCTCGCGGGGGCCGACGGTCTGCCGGTGGCCGTCCTCGAGTACCTCGCCGGCATCAACGTGGTGCTCGCCGTCTTCAACCTCGTCCCGGCCGCCCCTCTCGACGGCGGGCGGCTGCTGCGCGCGCTCCTGTGGCGCCTCCGCGGCGATGCGTGGTCCTCGGCGGTGACCGCGGCACGGGCGGGCCGGGTCTTCGGCTTCGCCCTGATCGCGCTGGGCTTCCTGCAGCTGGTCACCGGCCGGGGGTTCGGCGGGCTGTGGCTGGCCCTCGTGGGGCTGTTCGTGGTGAACGCGGCGACCGCCGAGGAGCAGCACGCGCAGGTGTCCGGCCGGCTGGGCGGGCTGACCGTCGGTGCGGTCATGAGCAGCCCCGCGCTGGTCGCCGACCCCGACCTGACCGTCGAGCGGTTCCTGCACGAGGTGGCCATGGTGCGGCGCTACAGCACCTATCCGCTCGTCGACCGCTCCGGCGCACTGGTCGGCCTCGTGACGCTCAACCGGCTGCGCTCGGTGCCGCCCGCGGCCCGGGCCACGACCCGGCTCCGGGACGTCGCCTGCCCCCCGCCGGAGATCCCGGTCGCCCGGCCCGACGAGCCACTGACCGAGCTGCTGCCGCGCTTGGAGGGGTGCACCGACGGCCGCGCGGTCGTCCTCGACGGCAGCGGGGTCGTCGGCGTCGTCTCACCGAGCGACGTCGCCCGCACCCTCCAGCTGGCCGACCTCGCCGCCTTCGACCGGTATCCGTCGGCGGGGGGCGGGGCCGACGTCGCCCGCGTGCCGGACCCCGGCCGGCCCTGACCGGTCCGGCCGGGCGCCAGGCCGGACCGGTCAGGTCAGGCCGTCGAGCGCTCGGAGAGCTCGGCGGCCAGGTCGCGGCTGGCCGCGGTGAGCACCGGGATGGCGCGAGCGACGAGGTCCGGGGTCATCCGGGCAGCGGGCCCGGACGCCGACACGGCCATGCTCACCGTGGCAGCGTGGACCGGGACGGCCACGCATCGGACGCCGTCCTCCTGCTCACCCTCGTCGATCGCGTAGCCGACACGGCGGATCTCGTGCAGAGCCGTGATCAGCGCATCGGGGTCGGTGATGGTGTGTGCCGTCTGTGCCGGCATCCCGGTGCGGAGCAGGATGGCCCGTACCTGCTCGTCGGGGAGGAGGGACAGCACGGCCTTGCCGACACCGGTGCTGTGCGGGTACACGCGCCTGCCGACCTCGGTGAAGATGCGCATCGAGTGGTGGGATGCCACCTGCTCGACGTACATGACCCGGTCCCGGTCGAGGGTGGCGACGTTGGCCGACTCGCCCAGCTCGGCGACCACCGACTCGAGCACGGGGCGGGCCCAGGCTCCCAGCCTCGCCCCCGCCGCCTCGCCGAGGGGTACCAGCCGCGCGCCCAGCACGTACCGGCGGTTGGGCAACTGGCGCATGTAGCCCCGGTCCACGAGGGTGCGGGCGAGCCGGTGGATCGTGGGCACCGGCAGCGCGCACGCCGCTGCGATCTCGCTGATCGACGACTCGCCGCCGGCAGCGGCGACCGCCTCCAGGACGTCGAGGACGCGGCTGACGGACTGCACCCCGGTGGACGGTGCACCGGAACTCACGGCTTCACCACCCATGTCCACATGACGGAAAGAACTTTACAGCATGCGATAAAACCTGAATGCTCGCTTTCCGTCACGCGATATCACCCGTCCGCATGGCGGGACTCTGCGTCTCGCGAGGAGGAGCCATGGACGTCGCCCGCGTCCGAACCGCCATCGCGGAGGACCTCGGCGACGGCCACGACGGACCGTCGAGCGCACCACCGTGAGCGCCACGACCCACGTTCGGCCACGGTGAGCGCGGTGGTCCCAGCGGAGTCGACCCCTCGGGCCCGGCCGCGGCCGACCGTCCCCTCAGCCTCTGGACAAGGAGCAGCACAGCCATGACCCGACCCAGCGATGGACTGGCCGACCTGCTGGACGAGCGCCTCGCCGACGCCGACGAGCGGCTGCGCCGCTGCTATCCCGGTGAGACGGGCAGCCGCCAGCCGGTGCACACCGTCTACGTGCCCGCCGACCAGTTCACCGCCGAGGTCCCCCGTAACTGGGGTCGGGCGGCCCTGGACCTGCTCGATGCGCACGCCCCCACGGCGTCGGCGCTGGCCGAGGCCACCGGCATGCCGGTGGCCTCGGTGGAGGACGTGTACGACCGCGTGAGGGCGAAGCTGGGCCGGGAACCGGTCGAGGACCTGCGTGTGGACTTCGAGGACGGCTACGGCACCCGCGCCGACGACGAGGAGGATCGGGCGGCGGCCGCCGCCGCCACGGCGCTGGCGGCGACGGCGCGGGCCGAGGGTGGGCCGGCGTTCGTGGGCATCCGCTTCAAGAGCTTCGAGGAGTCGACCCGGCGTCGCGGTCTGCGGACGCTCGAACTGGTGCTCACCGGGCTCGTCGACGACGGGGGCGTCCCAGAGGGGTTCCTGCTCACCCTGCCCAAGGTCACCTCGGTGGACCAGGTGGCGGCGATGGTGGAGGTCTGCCACCGGCTGGAGTCCGCCTGTGGTCTGCCGCCCGGCCGCCTCCGTTTCGAGATCCAGGTGGAGACCCCGCAGGCCGTGGTGGCCGCGGACGGCACCGTCACGGTGGCGCGCATGATCGGCGCGTCCGCCGGTCGCTGCGTGGGCCTGCACTACGGCACGTACGACTACAGCGCTGCGTTGGGCATCGCGGCGGCGCACCAGAGCCTCGAGCACCCGGCCGCCGACCACGCGAAGGCGGTCATGCAGGTCGCCGCGGCGGGAACGGGTGTGCGGCTCTCGGACGGTTCGACCAACGTGGTGCCCGTCGGCGGGCCGGATGCGGTCAGGACCGCGTGGCGACTGCACGCCCGGCTCGTGACCCGCTCGCTGGAGCGGGGGTACTACCAGGGGTGGGACATGCACCCCGGGCACCTGCCCACCCGCTATCTCGCGACCTATGCCTTCTTCCGCGGCGCTCTGCCCGCGGCGTCCGCCCGGATCCGGGCCTACCTCGAGCAGACCCAGAGCGACGTCATGGACGAGCCCGCCACCGCGAGGGCGCTCGCCGGTGCGATCCTGCGTGGCCTCGACTGCGGAGCCGTGACGGTGGACGAGGCGGTCGCCGGCACCGGCGTGGAGCGAGCAGAGCTCGAGGTGCTCGCCGGTCGGGCGCGCGCGTGACGGGTCGCAGGACCCGCGTGGCCCGGTCGGGCCGCCGGGTCGGCGAAGACGTCGCCCTCGACCACCGGCCCCGGGCGGACGACCACCGACGACCCGGCCGGCGGATCCCCCTGCGTCAGTCGATCCCCCGACGGATGAGCCGCCCGTGGGGGGTCTGGTAGTCCACCTCGGTGCCCCGGACGAACGTGCGGCGGACGACGCCGGACAAGGTCTTCTGGTGGTACGGGGTCAGCGGATTCCGGTGGTGGAGCTTGCCGGCGTCGACCACGAAGGCCTGGTCGGGCGCGAAGACCGCCAGGTCGGCGTCGTATCCCAGTGCGATCCGTCCCTTGGACCGGAGCCGGAGCCGGTCGGCGGGCCGGGCGGCCATCCACTCGACGACCTGCTCGAGGCCCAGGCCCCGCAGCCGCGCCTCGGTCCAGACCACCGCCAGGCCCAGCTGGACCGAGGCGATCCCTCCCCAGGCGACGCCGAAGTCCCCGTTCTGCAGGTCCTTCAGGTCCAGGGTGGAGGGGGAGTGGTCGGAGGCGATGTAGTCGATGGTGCCCTCGAGCAGCCCCTCCCAGAGCAACTCGCGGTTGCTCGTCTCACGGATCGGTGGGCAGCACTTGTACGCGGTGCCGCCGTTCGGCACGGCCTCGGACACCAGGGTCAGGTAGTGCGGGCACGTCTCGACCGTCAGGTCCAGCCCGTCGGCCTTGGCGGTGCGCAGCATGGGCAGGGCGTCGGACGACGACAGGTGGAGGATGTGGGTGCGGGCGCCGGTCCAGCGGGTCCGCTCGATGACCTCGGCGATCGCCAGGTTCTCCGCACCGCGGGGTCGTGAGGCCAGGAAGCGCTCGTAGACGTCGCCCTGGGGATCCGGGGCGCGGTCGATGGAGCGCGAGTCCTCGGCGTGCACGATCATCAGCGCGTCGTAGCTGTGCAAGACCTCCAGGTACTCCTCGAGGTCGTCCGGCCCCAGCGGGGGGAACTCATCGACCCCCGAGTGGAGCAGGAAGCACTTGAACCCGAACACGCCGTCGTCGTGCAGCTCGCGGAGGTACTCCTTGTTGCCCGGCACGGCCCCGCCCCAGAAGCCGACGTCGACGAAGGCCTGTGGTGCCGCGATGAACTGCTTGAGCTGCAACGCCGGGCGGTTGACCGTCGACGGGATCGAGTTCAGCGGCATGTCCAGGATGGTCGTGACGCCGCCGGCCGCGGCGGCCTTCGTGGCGGTGGTGAAGCCCTCCCAGTCGGTGCGGCCGGGCTCGTTCACGTGCACGTGCGCGTCCACCAGGCCGGGGATGAGGGTCTCGTCGTCGGCGAGGGTGACGACCGCGTCCCCCTGCAGGCCCGAGCCGAGGGGCTCCAGGGCGGTGATCCGGCCGTCGGTCACGCCGATCTCCCGGGCGACGATCCCCGCGGTCGTCAGGATCCGGGCGCCCCGGACGACCAGGTCGAAGCCCTCGGACCGCGCGCTGACGCCCAGCGTGGGGTCGGCGGCGACGTCCTCTCCTCGTTCGGCGCGCAACCGGGCGAGCTGCTCGAGGATCGTCGCGGGGTCGTTGACGGCCGCCAACTGCTGGAGGGGTTCACCATCGGGCATCGGTCGCTCCTGGGTCGGGTGGTGAGGAGAGCTCGGCTGCGGGCAGCCGGTCTGCGCGCTCGACTGCTCGAGGAGCAGCCCGGCGTCCACCGTGGTGGGCTCGGGGTCCCGGTCGAGCGCCGTGGAGCGGGGGGCCTGGTCAGGACCCGCCAGGTGGTGCTGTTCCTCTGTGGGGTCTGGGTCGGGGGGCCCGGACATCCCTCACCGACCCCCGGTCACGGGCCACCCGGTCATCTTCTTCGTCCGAGCCGGCGCGTAGGTGCGCACCTTCGAGGTGCTCAGCTGCATCCGCACCAGCGACTCGGCCACGGTGACCGCCGCCGCGACCCCGTCGACGACGGGCACCCCGGTGCGCGCTCGCACTGCCGACTCGAGCTCGGCCATCCCGCCGCAGCCGAGGCAGATGACCTCGGCGTGGTCGTCGCGCACCGCTGCGGCGGACTGCTCCACGATGGCCTCGACCGCGCGCTCGGGGTCGGCCTCGAGCTCGAGGACCGCCAGGCCGCTGGCCCGGACCGAGGCGCAGCGGCGGTCCAGGCCGGCGAGGAGCAGCCGGTCCTCGATGAGGGGCACCGCCCGGTCCAGGGTCGTGACGACGGAGTATCGGTGCCCCAGGTACATCGCCGTCGAGGCCGCGGCCTCGGTGATGTCCACGACCGGGACGTCGAGCAGCTCCTGCAGCCCCTCCCGGCCGTGCTCCCCGTAGCCGGCCTGGATGACGGCGTCGAACGGTCCGTCGTAGGCGAGGACGCGGTCCATGACGGCGACCGCGGCCAGGTAGCTCTCCAGGTTCCCCTCCACCGATTCCGCCCCGAAGGCCGGGGTGAGCCCGACTATCTCCGTTCCGGGCAGTGCCACGCGGCGGGCCTGCTCCGCGATGCCCTCGGTCATGGACTCGGTGGTGTTGACGTTGACCACGAGAATCCGCATCGTTCCTGTCCCTTCGGGCGGTGTCGGCTGGCTCAGTGGCGCACGGCGACGGCGATGGACTCACCGTCGACGTCGGTGAAGGTGCGTGTGCGGTCGGCGATGACGTAGTAGATGAGGGCAGCGAGGCCGGCCGCGATGAACCAGGAGAAGGCGGCGAACGTGCCCAGGCCCTCGACGAAGGCGAACAGCAGCGCGATGGCCGCTGAGGGGATGAGTGCGACGATGGCCCGCGTGTTCACGCCGTTGCGGTACCAGTACTCGCCGGAGGCCGCGTAGGTGTACAGCTCCGGGACGTTGACCTGCTGCCGGCGCAGCAGCCAGTAGTCAGCCATCACGATGCCGAACAGCGGGCCGAGGAAGGCGCCCAGGCCGCCGAGGAAGTAGAGGATGACCGCCGGGCTGTTGTAGAGGTTCCAGGGCAGGATGACGAAGCCGATGACCCCGGACACGATCGCCGCGCGACGGAAGTCCAGCCTGCGCGGCATCAGCGCGGCGAGGGCGAACGAGGGTGCGACGAAGTTCGCCATCAGGTTGACCGCGATCGTCAGCGTCAGCAGCGCCAGGCAGGCGAGGACCAGCAGCGGGGTGCTGCCGATCGACTCCACGACGTCGGTCGGGCTGGTGATCACGCGCCCGTCGATGGCCAGGCGGCCGCCGGTGAGGACGACGACCACCAGACCGAAGAACAGCATGTTGACCGGGATCCCCCAGAGGTTGCCCAGGACCACGGACCTCTTGGACTTGGCGCCGCGGGTGAAGTCGCAGAAGTTGAGGACGAACGTCGCGTAGATGGCGACCCAGAGGGCGCCGCCGCCCAGGATCTGGATCCACATCTCGGTCCCGCGCAGCTCGTCGGGCGGGGACCAGGCGATCGAGCCCCCCGCCTGGATGAACACGTACAGGGCCAGCGCCACGAACGTGGCCAGGATGACCGGTCCGGCGAACGCTTCGTACCTGCGGATCATCTCCATGCCGTAGCAGGCGATCAGGACCTGTACCGCCCACAGGATGCTGAAGCAGATCCACGACAGGTGCGACAGCCCCAGGGTGCTGCTCGCGGTCAGGGACTCCAGCGAGGGGAACAGTGCGATCAGCAGCACGTTGCCGACGAGCGCCGCGAGGTAGGTCTGGATGCCGAACCAGACGATCGCCACGCCCCCACGGAGGAGGGCCGGGATCTGCGCGCCGCGGACGCCGAAGCTGATCCGGCTCATGACGGGGAACGGCACGCCGGTCTTGACGCCCATGTAGCCCGACAGCGTCAGGAGCAGGAACAGCAGGGCGGCGCCGACACCGATGGCGGTGAGGATCTGCCAGGTGCCCAGGCCGAGGGCGAAGAGCCCGATGGCGAACGCGTAGTTGCCGAGGCTGTGCACGTCGTTGGCCCACAACGCGAAGATGTTGTAGGAGCTCCAGGTCCGGCCCTCCCGCCTGGTGGGTGCCAGGTCCTCGTTGTAGAGGCCGGGGTCGACCCCGGCGGGCACCGTCCCGGCAGGGCCGTGCAGGACCGCAGACGGTCCCACGATGGTGTCGCTCTTCGCCGGGCCGCCGGAGGGGGATGCTCCGCTCATCGGGTGACTCCGTTTCGTATACGAAAACTGGGTCTCGCCGCGTAACCTGCATCACATCAAGCCGCGCTGTCAAGGCCCGGTTTCGCGATGCGAAAGATCAACTCCAGGCTGCGGAACAGACGTTGCGTCAACCAGCACCTTCATCTTTGGGTCCAGCGGATCGGCCGCGAACGGATGACTGTCGCGACCGCCCCAACGATGACCGAGCTCTCCCCGTGACCCGGAAGGCACCCCATGAGGAGGCCAGTGAACCGGGTTCCCGATGCACTGGGAGGTGTCCGGCTCCAGGGGCTGGCGGAGCCTGTGGTTGACGTCACGTATACCAAAAGCTATGTTTCATCTTAAGGAACATAACTTCCGCCAGACGGAAAGGTGCGGATGATGACGCCTCGTCGGTACGCGGCCAACCTGTCGATGCTCTTCTCCGAGCTCCCCCTCCTCGATCGGCCTGGAGCGGCTCGCGAGGCCGGCTTCGACGCCGTCGAGTTCTGGTGGCCGTTCACCGAGGCCGTTCCTGCCGACGGTGCCGTCGATGCCTTCGTGCGATCGATCGAGGACGCCGGCGTCTCCCTGATCGGGCTGAACTTCTTCGCCGGCGACATGCCCAGCGGCGACCGCGGCCTGGTGTCCTGGCCGGCCCGCTCGGCGGAGTTCAGGGACAGCGTCGAGGTCACCGTGGGCATCGGCGAGCGGCTGGGCTGCCGGGCCTTCAACGCGCTCTACGGCAACCGCGTCGACCAGGCGACCCCCGAGGAGCAGGACGAACTCGCCGTCGAGAACCTCGCCCTGGCCGGTCGCGCGGCGGCGCGGATCGGTGGCACGGTCCTGGTCGAGGCGGTCAGCGGCGCGCCGCGCTACCCACTGCTCACGGCCGACGACGTGGTCGCCGTCATCGACCGCGTCCAGCGGGAGACCGGCGTGGCGGATCTCGGCTTCCTCTGCGATCTGTACCACCTGGCGGTCAACGGCGACGACCTCGACGCGGTCATCCCACGCCACGCCGATCGGATCGCGCACGTCCAGATCGCCGACGCTCCCGGCCGGAACGAGCCCGGTACCGGCCGACTGGACCTGGAGGGCTACCTGGACCAGCTGGCCGCCTCCGGATACGACGGTTGGGTCGCGCTGGAGTACAAGCCGCGGGCCGGCACCGTCGAGGGCCTGGACTGGCTGCCCGAGGCCAGCCGGTCGGCCCGCTGAACACCGCTGTCGCCCGCGTACCCACCCTGGACAAGGAGCTGCCATGACCATCGTCGCGGTGATCGGACTCGGCATCATGGGCGGCCCGATGGCCGCCAACCTGCTCAAGGCCGGCTTCGACGTCGTCGGCTACAACCGCAGTCGCGACAAGGTCGACCAGTTGGTCGCGCAGGGCGGGCGCGCGGCCGGCGACGTCGCCGAGGCCGTCCGGGACGTCGACGTCGTCCTCACCGTGCTGCCGGACTCCCCCGACGTCGAAGGCGTCGTCCTCGGGGAGGGCGGCGTCCTGGACTCCGCCAAGCCCGGCACGCTGCTGGTCGACGCCAGCACCATCCGCCCCGACGTGTCCGTCCGGCTGGCCGAGGCCGCGCGGGCCCGGGGCCTCCGGGCCGTCGACGCGCCGGTGTCCGGCGGCGAGGCCGGCGCCATCGAGGGCAGCCTCTCCATCATGGTCGGAGGTGAGGACGCCGACGTCGCCGCCGCCCGCCCGGTCCTGGAAGCCGTCGGCTCGACCGTCGTCCACGTGGGTCCGGCCGGATCCGGCCAGACCGTCAAGGCCGCCAACCAGCTCATCGTGGCCGGCACCATCGAGCTCGTCGCCGAGGCCCTGGTCTTCCTCGAGGCCCACGGCGTCGACACCGGGGCCGCGGTGCAGGTCCTCGCCGGCGGCCTGGCCGGCAACCGCATCCTCGACCGCAAGGCGGCCGGCATGATCGCCCGCCAGTTCACGCCCGGATTCCGGGTCGACCTGCACCACAAGGACCTCGGCATCGTCACCGGCGCCGCGCGAGAGGCCGGCGTGGCGATCCCCGTCGGTGCCCTGGTGGCCCAGCTCATGGGTGCGCTGCGCGCGGAGGGCCACGGATCGCTGGACCACTCCGCCCTGCTGCTGCTCGTCGAGCAGCTGTCCGGCCGCCGCAGCGGCTGACGCCTCCGGCTCCCCGAGAGCCTCCACCCGAATGCCCCGCCACGGGGCCACGCCAGACAGGAGACACCCATGCCTCGCATGCGTGCCATCGAAGCGGCCGTGCAGATCCTGGAGCGGGAGGGCGTCACGCACGTCTTCGGCGTTCCCGGCGCGGCCATCAACCCCTTCTACGGCGCCCTGCGGGCCAGCGGTGCCATCCAGCACGTGCTCGCCCGGCACGTCGAGGGCGCCTCGCACATGGCCGAGGGCTACACCAGGGCCGAAGCCGGCAACATCGGGGTCTGCGTCGGCACGTCCGGGCCGGCCGGCACGGACATGATCACCGGGCTGTACTCAGCCTCCGGTGACTCCATTCCGATCCTGTGCATCACCGGGCAGGCGCCGGTCGCCCGGCTGCACAAGGAGGACTTCCAGGCGGTCGACATCGCCGCCATCGCCAGGCCCGTGACGAAGATGGCGATGACCGTGCTCGAGCCGGCCCAGGTGCCCGGCGCCTTCCAGCAGGCCTTCCACCTCATGCGGTCGGGGCGGCCCGGTCCGGTGCTGCTCGACCTGCCGTTCGACGTCCAGATGACCGAGATCGAGTTCGACATCGAGGCCTACGAGCCGCTGCCGGTCTACCGGCCCCGGGCCAGCCGCGGGCAGGTGGAGAAGGCGCTGGACATGCTCGAAGCTGCCGAGCGCCCGCTCATCGTGGCCGGCGGCGGCATCATCAACGCCGACGCTGCGCAGCTGCTCGTCGAGTTCGCCGAACTGGTCGGCGTCCCGGTCGTCCCGACCCTCATGGGCTGGGGCAGCATCCCCGACGACCACCCCCTGATGGCCGGGATGGTCGGTCTGCAGACCGCGCACCGGTACGGCAACGCGACGATGCTGGAGTCGGACTTCGTGCTCGGGGTGGGCAACCGGTGGGCCAACCGTCACACGGGCGGACTCGACGTCTACCGGGGGGCCCGCACCTTCGTCCACGTCGACATCGAGCCGACTCAGATCGGGCGGGTCTTCGCGCCCGACCTCGGCATCGTGTCCGACGCGGGCGCCGCGCTCCGGCACTTCGTCGAGGTGGCCCGGGAGCGTCAGGCCGCCGGGCGGCTGCCCGACCGTGGCGGCTGGGTCCGGGCGTGCCAGCAGCGCAAGCACGACATGCTGCGCCGGACGCACTTCGAGACCACGCCGATCAAGCCGCAGCGGGTGTACGAGGAGATGAACAAGGCCTTCGGCAGGGACACCCGCTACGTCAGCACGATCGGCCTCTCCCAGATCGCCGGCGGCCAGTTCCTGCACGTCTACCGCCCTCGGCACTGGATCAACTGCGGCCAGGCCGGCCCGCTCGGCTGGACCCTGCCGGCGGCGCTGGGCGTCTGTGTCGCCGACCCGGACGCCACCGTCGTGGCGCTGTCGGGCGACTACGACTTCCAGTTCATGATCGAGGAGCTGGCCGTCGGCGCGCAGTTCCAGCTGCCCTACATCCACGTGCTGGTGAACAACTCCTACCTGGGGCTGATCCGCCAGGCGCAGCGGGCCTTCGACATGGACTACTGCGTGCAGCTCGGCTTCGACAACCAGAACTCGCCCGAGGTGCAGGGCTACGGCGTCGACCACGTCAAGGTCGCCGAGGGCATGGGCTGCAAGGCCATCCGGGTGCACGACCCCGAGGACATCCAGCACGCCTTCGACGAGGCGAAGAAGCTCATGGCGCAGCACCGGGTGCCGGTGGTCGTGGAGATCATCCTCGAACGGGTCACCAACGTCTCGATGGGCACCGAGATCGACGGCATCGTCGAGTTCGAGGAGCTCGCCGATCAGCGCGAACTCGCCCCGACCGCGGTCAGTGCGCTCGATCTCGACCAGATGCAGTACCTGGACTGATGGCCCCGCCGGACCGGTCGGGCCGGCGCGCCCAGGCCGCGCCCCAGGGGAGTGACCGTGCGCGTCGTCGTCCCACCCGACGCGTCGGGGCGCAGCCTGGCGGCCGCCGAGGTCGTCGCGCACGTGGCGGGCGGTCCCACCGAGCCCGTCCCGGCCTGCTGGTGGGCTCGGCTGCTCGACGCCGAGGGCCGCGGGCCGCCCCGCTCCCGCTCCCCGTTCCGGGGAGCGGCGTGGACCATCGCACCGACACCAGCACCGGGCCGCCGAGCGGTCCCCACGACGAGGAGGGTCAGCGTGACGACGACCAGGAGCCCGTACTACGCACCGCGCGGAGGGCTGCCCGGGCAGACCGAGCTCACCACGAACCGGGCCATGTTCACCGAGGCGTACGCGGTGCTGCCGAGAGGGACGATGACCGACATCGTCACCAGCAACCTGCCCTTCTGGGACAGGACGCGGTTGTGGGTGATCGCCCGGCCGCTGTCCGGCTTCGCCGAGACCTTCTCCCAGTACATCGTGGAGGTGTCTCCCGGCGGGGGCAGCGACCGGCCGGAGAACGATCCGGCCGCCGAGGCGGTGCTCTTCGTCGTGGAGGGGACGCTCCACCTCACCATCGGCGGGGCTGACCACCGGCTCGAGCCGGGCGGCTACGCGTTCCTGCCGCCGGGTGCGACGTGGACGCTGCAGAACGAGCAGGACGAGCCGGCCCGCTTCCACTGGATCCGCAAGGCATACCAGCGCGTCGACGGCGTCGACGTGCCGGAGGCGTTCGTGACCAACGAGCGCGACGTCGAGCCCGTGCCGATGCCCGACACCCACGGCACGTGGACCACCACGCGTTTCGTCGACCAGACCGACGTGCGGCACGACATGCACGTCAACATCGTCAACTTCGAGCCCGGCGGCGTGATCCCCTTCCCCGAGACGCACGTGATGGAGCACGGGCTGTACGTGCTCGAGGGCAAGGCCGTGTACCTGCTCAACCAGGACTGGGTCGAGGTCGAGGCCGGGGACTTCATGTGGCTGCGCGCCTTCTGCCCGCAGGCCTGCTACGCCGGCGGTCCCGGCCGCTTCCGGTACCTGCTGTACAAGGACGTCAACCGGCACGTGCAGCTGAGCCGGCAGTTCGTCTGACCGCTAGCACCCCGTCGGGGTCGGCTCGTCGGGTACCGGCCGCCCCCGAACGGGGGAGACGAGGGACGATCAGCGTGTGAACGCGCCAGCCGAGTCGACGTCGGTGCCCGTGACGATCCTCGGTGACCAGCCCCTGCGGGACGTCCTCCGGGAGAAGATTCGCGCCGGGATCGCCGAGGGACGGTGGGGTCCGGGAGCCCGGCTCGTGGAGCGCGACCTCGCCGAGGAGTTCGCGGTCTCGCGCGTGCCGGTCCGCGAGGCGCTCCGGGCTCTGGAGAGCGAGGGCTTCGTGGAGCTGCTGCCCAGGCGCGGCGCGGTCGTCCGGGAGTTGACCAGAGCCGTCGTCGCCGACCTCTTCGACATCCGGCAGGTCCTCGAGACGCTCGCGGCCCGGCTCGTCGCCGAGCGGATCGACGAGGACGGGCTGGCTCGGCTGGCGGCGGTCGTGGAGGACGGGCGGCGAGCGGTCGAGGCGGGCGACCACTCCTGGTCCGGCACGGCCAACACCGCCTTCCACGAGACGCTGCTGCAGCTGTCGCGCAACGACTCGCTGCGCGCGGTGCTCGAGCCGCTGACGGGGCGCCTGCGCTGGTTGTTCCGCCAGACGAGCGACCATGACCGGGTCCAGGCCGAGCACGAGCAGCTGTATGCGGCGCTGGCGATGGGGGACGCCGAACTGGCCGCGGCGGTCGCCCTGGCGCACGTGCGCGCCAGCCGGCACATGGTCCTCGACGGCATGCCGGACTGATCCCGGGCCCGGCGGCGCACCGGTGCGGGACCGGGTCGGCGGACGCGACGCCGCAGTCGGGCTCGCCGGCCCCGCCCCGCCGTCCGGGAGCAGGTCAGGCGCCGCCGGTGAAGCGGCGCTCCGCGCGGGCGACCAGCACCGGGTACAGCCGCGGCGCCACCCGGACGAGCAGGTCGACGACCTTGGCGTCGTTGCCGACGAGGATGCGGGGCCGGCCGGCCTCCACCCCGTCGACGACGATCCGCGCGGCCTGCTCCGGCGGCATCCTCAGCAGCTTCTCGTTGTAGGCGCGGCGGCGGGCCTCGTCGGCCGGCGTGACCTCCGCGCCCTGGGCCCTCGCGTGCTCGAACGCCGCGTTCGCGATGTTCGTCCGCACCCCGCCCGGGTGGACCACGCTGACCTGCACCGGGTGCCCGGCGGCGAGCAGCTCGCTGCGCAGGCTCTCGGTGAAGCCGCGGACGCCGAACTTGCTGGCGCAGTAGGCCGTCATGCCGCCCTGGCCCATGATCCCGTTGAGGCTGGAGACGTTGACGACGTGGCCGTCGCCGGAGGCGACCAGGTGGGGCAGGAACGCCTTGGTGCCGTGGATGACGCCGAACAGGTTGATCGACAGGACCCGGTCGTAGTCGGCCCAGGTGCTGTCGAGCACGGTGCCGCCGCCGGCCACGCCGGCGTTGTTGTAGACCTGGTGGACGACGCCGAAGTGCCCGGCCACCGCGGTGGCGTACGCCTCGACGGCCGCGCGGTCGCTCACGTCGAGCCGGGCGGTGTGCGCCGCGGCGCCCAGCGCCTTCGCCCGGTCGGCGGTCTCGCCCAGGCCCAGCTCGTCGACGTCGGACAGCGCCAGCCGCGCGCCGCGCCGGGCCAGCTCGAACGCGAGCTGCCGGCCGATGCCGGAGCCGGCGCCGGTGACGACGGCGACCTTGCCACGCACGCCGCTCATCGGGGGTCTCCTGTCGTGGGGGCCGGCGCACCGGCGGAGCGGACCAGGTCGGTCGTGCCCGCCGCGCGGGCGAGGTCGGTGGTGAGCTCGACGAGCCGGTCGACGACGCCGGGAGCCAGGTGGTGGCCCATGCCGGCGACCTCGACGTGGCGCGCTCCGGGGATCGCGTCGGCGGTGGCCCGCCCGCCGGTCGGGTGCACCATCAGGTCGCGGTCGCCGTGGACGACCAGCGTCGGCGCGGTGATGCGGGCCAGCTCCGCCGTCCGGTCGCCGGAGGCCTGGATGGCGCCGATCTGCCGCGCCACCGGTGCACCGGCGCGGGGGCCGCCGCAGCGGTCCCACACCGCGGCCGCCCAGGCCCGCTCGAGCTCCTCGTCCGGCGGGAAGGTCGTCGAGCCGATGTGCCCGAGCATCGCCAGGTGCCGCTCGACGGACTCCTCGACGGTGCGGGCCGGGGCCTTCGCCAGCCGCAGCAGCGTCGAGCGGGCCGGCTGGCCGACCCGGCGGCGCCCGGTGGTGGAGAAGATCGACGTCAGGCTGAGCACGCGCGCCGGGTGCCTCGCCGCGACGGTCTGGGCGATCATCCCGCCCATCGACATGCCGACCAGGTGCACCCGCTCGATGCCCAGGGCGTCGAGCAGACCGACCGTGTCGGCGGCCATGTCGGCGAGGTCGTAGGCCTCCGGCCGCGGCCGGGCCAGCAGCTGCCGCGCCCGGCCGGGCGGCGGGTGCTCGCTCCGCGAGGAGCGGCCGGCGTCACGGTTGTCCAGGCGGACCACGCGGAACCCGCGCGCGACGAAGCCGTCGACCATCCGCTGCGGCCACGAGGTGAGGTCCAGGCCCAGGCCCGCGACGAGCAGCAGCGGCGTCCCGTCGTCCGGCCCGTCGACCCGGTGGCACAGGCGCGGGCCGGCCGGGAGCTCGACGAAGCGGTCGGTGTCCTGCGCCGTCGCCGTGCTGTGCTCCCTGCGTGACCTCGCGAGCTCGGTCACGCGGTCACCGCCGCGCGGTCGGCGGAGCGGGACAGGTGCAGCTCGGGGTCGGTCACGCTGTCGGCGCGCAGCAGCTTCACGTCGCTGGAGTAGCTCATCGACGTCAGCCACGGCATCCGGTCGCCCTGGCGGGGGAGCTGGTCGACCGCGCGCTGGATGTAGCCGGCGGCGAAGTCGAGGAAGGGGCGGGTCGGCATGTCCGGGTCGCTCGGCTCGGGACGGGCGACGTCGAGGCCGTGCGCGTCCATGTGCGCCAGCAGCCGGCAGAAGTGCTCGCAGAGCAGGCCGATCTTCAGCGTCCAGGACGAGTTCGTGTAGCCGATGGCGAGCACGAAGTTGGGGACGCCGGAGAGCATCATCCCCTTGTAGGTGACCGTGTCGGGCAGGTGCACCGGCTCCCCGTCGACGATCAGCGAGATGCCCCCGATGGCCTGCACGTTCAGCCCGGTCGCGGTGACGATGACGTCGGCCTCGAGCTCCCGGCCGGATGCCAGCAGCACGCCGTTCCCGGTGAAGGTCTCGATCCGGTCGGTGACGACGTCCGCCGTCCCGTTGCGGATCGCGCGGAACAGGTCGCCGTCGGGGACGGCGCACAGCCGCTGGTCCCACGGGTCGTACGGCGGGTTGAAGTGGGTGTCGACGTCGAAGCCCTCGGGCAGCTGCTTCGTGTTGACCCAGCGGATCAGCCGGCGCGCCGCCTTCGGGTGCTTCTGGCAGAACTTCCAGATGCCGATGCCGCGGGCGATGTTCTTGCGCCGGGTCAGCGCGAAGGCGCGCTCCTCGCCGAGCAGTGCGCGCAGCCGGTCGGCCAGCGCGTCGTTGCGCGGGACGGGCATGACGTAGGACGGCGTGCGCTGCAGCATCGTCACGTGCCCGGCGGTCTCCGCCATCGCGGGGACCAGGGTGACCGCGGTGGCGCCGCTGCCGATGACCAGCACGCGCTTGCCGGCGTAGTCGAGGTCCTCGGGCCAGGCCTGGGGGTGCACGATCGGGCCGCCGAAGCGCTCCCGGCCGGGGAAGACCGGCGTGTAGCCCTCGTCGTAGCGGTAGTAGCCGCCGGCGCAGAACAGCCAGCCCGCCGAGATCTGCAGGCGCTCGCCGGTGTCGGTGCGCTCCACGTCGACCAGCCAGCGCGCGTCGGCGGTGGACCACGCCGCCGCCAGCACCCGGTGGTGGTAGCGGATGGAGGCGTCCAGGCCGTTCTCGGTCACGGTCTCGCGGAGGTAGGCGAGGATCCGCGGCGCGTCGGCGATCGACTGCTCGTCCCGCCACGGCTTGAACTCGTAGCCGAAGGTGTGCAGGTCGGAGTCCGAGCGGATGCCGGGGTAGTGGAACAGGTCCCAGGTGCCGCCGGAGGCCGCGCGGGCCTCCAGGATCGCGAAGCTCCTGGCCGGCAGCTCGGTCCTCAGGTAACGCCCGGCCCCGATGCCGGAGATCCCGGCCCCGACGACGAGGACGTCGAGGTGCTCGACCGGCGTCTGCGGAGTGGTCACCCCTCCGACTCTCCGTGGTGTCCGCCGCTTGCGCCACTGCACCGTGCACCATGATGCTCGTCGCGTGGTGCACGGTGCTGCGCGGTGGCCGGATGTCTCCCCGCGGGTGCGGGAACTCTTCCGGCGCGGCGCGGAGGTCGCGCTCGACCCCGACGACGCGTGGGTCGAGGAGCTGCACGCCGCCTCTCTGGGCGGGCCGCGGATGCGGCCGGTCGCCGAGGACCCGGTGCTCGCCGCGGCGACCCGACGGGCCAACCTGGCCAACCTGCTGCACTGGGCGGCGGCCAACGTGCAGCACCCGGGACGGCGGGTCCCGGCCAACACCGGGCCGGAGTCGCTGGAGGCCGCGCGTGACATGGTGCGGCGCGGCCTGGACGAGTCGGCCCTGGACGCCTACCGCGCCGCCCAGGGCGTGGCCTGGCGCCGGTGGATGGACATCTGTTTCCGGCTGACCTCCGATCCCGCGGAGCTGCGCGAGCTGCTCGACGTCTCGGCGCTGTCGATCGCCACCTTCATCGAGGACACCGTCGCGGCCACCTCCGAGCGGATGCGGGCGGAGCGCGACGAGCTCACCCGCGGCGCACACGCCGAGCGCCGGGCCGCGGTCACCCTGCTGCTCGAGGGGGCGCCGATCGGCCGGGCCCGCGCCGAGGCCCAGCTCGGCTACGGCCTGGCCGGCCCGCACACCGCCGCCGTCGTCTGGAGCGGGTCGGGGGTGGCCTCCGAGCAGCTGGAGGCCGCGGCGGAGGCGGTCGTCCGGGCCAGCGGGGCCGCGCACCGGCTGACCGTCGTCGCCAGCGCCGCCGCGCTCTGGGTCTGGCTGCCGGTGGCGAGGGCGCCGCACGCCGGGCAGCTGGCCACCGCGCTGGCCGTGCACCCCGACGTCCGCGTGGCCGTGGGCCGTCCGGGCCGGGACGTCGACGGCTTCCGCCGCAGCCACCTCGACGCCGCCACCACCCAGCGCATGGTCGCCCGGCTGACGTCCCCGCAGCAGGTCGCCCGCTACGAGGACGTACAGCTGGTCGCGGTGCTCACCGCCGAGCCGACGCAGGCCGACGAGTTCCTCGCCGACACCCTGGGCGACCTGCTGCACGCCGACCCCGACACGCGGCAGGCGGTGCTGACCTACGTCCGCGAGCTGGGCAGCACCTCGCGCACCGCCGAGCGGCTGTACACGCACCGCAACACGGTGCTGCGCCGGCTCACCCGCGCCGACGAGCTGCTGCCGCGCCCGCTCGCGGAGAACGTCGTCAGCGTCGCCGCGGCGCTGGAGGTGCTGCGCTGGCGGGGCACGGCAACCTGAACCGGCGGTCCGGTCACCCTCCAGGGGCTGTTGGCCCCGTCCCGGGTCCCGCCCCGAGCCTGCGAGGGGTGGGGGGGACGGGGTCCTTCATCACGTGCGGACGCGGAGCAGCACCTTGCCGGTGGCACGCCGCTCGTCGAGCTCGGTGACCGCGGCCGCGGCGTCGGCCAGGTCGTGCACCGAGCCGAGGACCGGGTCGAGGGCGCCGCGCTCGAGCAGCGGCTGCAGGTCGCGCCACTGCTCCTGCACGTAGCCGGGCTCGCCCATCCAGAACGCGCCCCAGCCGACGCCGACGACCGAGACGTTGTTCAGCAGCAGCCGGTTGACCTTGACCGTGGGGATCTCGCCGCCGGTGAAACCGAGGACCAGCAGCCGGCCCTCGCGCGCCAGGCTGCGCAGCGAGTCGGTGAAGCGGTTCCCGCCCACCGGGTCGGCGACGAGGTCGACGCCCCGGCCTCCGGTGAGCTCCTTGACCCGGTCGCGGAAGCCGTCGGCGAGCACGACCTCGTCGGCGCCGGCGGCCCGGGCGGTCTCGCCCTTGGCCTCGCTGGACACCACCGCGAGCACGCGCGCGCCGTACGCCTTGGCCAGCTGGATGCCCGCGGTACCGAGGCCGCCTGCGGCGCCGTGCACCAGCACGGTCTCACCGGACTGCAGCCGGCCCCGGCGGGCCAGCGCGAAGTGCATGGTCAGGTAGTTCATCGGCAGGGCCGCGCCCTGCTCGAAGGTCACGCCGTCGGGCAGCGGGAAGACGAGGCCCGGGTCGGCCTCCGCCACCTCGGCGAAGCCGCCGAAGCCGGGGAAGGCGGCCACCCGCTGCCCGGGCTGCAGGCCGCTGCCCGCGGGGGCGCTGCGGACCGTCCCGGCGACCTCGCTGCCGGGGACGAACGGCAGCTCCGGCTTGACCTGGTACTCACCGCGGCTGAGCAGCACCTCGGGAAAGGTCACCCCGGCGACGTGCACGTCGATCAGCACCTTCCCGTCCGCGTCGGGCTCGGGGACGTCGGCGACCGAGATGGCAGAGGGGCCGTCGAGGGTGGTGATCTGGGCGGCGCGCACGGGGTCCTCCTGCACGGTGTGGGTACGGGACCGCGAGCTTGTCAGAGGAGGTGACCGGTCCCGCAGCGCGGGTGCGCCGGCTCAGTCGGTCTCGGGCAGCTCCGGCGTCTCCGGGCCCACGGCCGGGGCGGCGCCGCCGAGCTCCTTGCTCCGGCCCGACTCGGCGTCCTCGGGCTTCGGCACGCGGGGGTCGTCGGGCAGCGGGGGAGCGGTCTGCCGCGGGCCCTCGACGTGCGGCGTGGTGGTGTCGGGATCCATGCCCGGTGAGTACCCGGAGAGCCCGCGCTACCCGCCGACGAGGCGGCGCAGCCGGCGGACCGGCGCCTGGACGGCCCGCAGCGTCAACCGCACCGGCAGGGTCGCGAGGGTCGACCCCACCCGGACGCCGAGGCGCCACAGGTCGGCGTAGTCCGGCGGGCGGGGTGCGGTCGGCGTGGGGTCGGGCGGGGGTGGCGTCGCGGGGACGATCAGGTCGACCGTCGTCCGGCGGCGGGTGCTGCGCAGCGACTCGAACGACGGGATCGCCGGCGCGGCCGGCGACTCCTCGTCGTCCGGGTGCGGCTCCGGGACCGACGACTGGTGCTCGCGCTCGGTCGCGGGGAAGCGGCCGGGCGGCTCCGGGACGACGCCGCGGATGGCGGCGATGGTGCCCGGGCCCAGCCCGTTGATCGCCACGAGGTCGGCCCGGGTGAGAGCGGCGAGCTGTTCGGTGGTCGTGATCCCGGCCCGGGTCAGCGCGGTGACCGCCCGCGGGGGGAGGCCGAGGTCGCTGACGGTCCTCCCGGGCGTGGTCCCCGGTGACGTGGTCGGCATGGTGTCCAACCTAGGACCGACCGACCGGCCGCACCGGTCCAGGTCTCCTGGAGGTCCAGGCCTCCTGGAGGATGCCCACCAGTCCGTTGCCGTAGGAGGCTCCCCGATGACCGCTGCCCGTCCGGGCGGGACCCCGACCCCCACGCACACCGAGGGCACGCTGGCCTCGGGGCTGTACCGGCAGGCCTGGACCGTCGAGGACCCGGTCGGCGCCGTCGTGCTGGTCCACGGCGCGCACGAGCACGGCGGTCGGTACCGGCACGTCGCCGAGCGGCTGGCCGCCGCGGGCTACGCCACCCACGCCGTCGACCACCCCGGCCACGGCCGGTCCCCGGGCAACCGCGGCAACATCGGCAGCATGGCCGCCGCCGTCGACGGCGTCGCCGAGCTGGTGCGCACCGCCGGCGACCAGCACCCGGGCGCCCCGCTGTTCGTCTACGGGCACAGCCTGGGCGGACTGATCGCGCTGCAGTACCTGACCGGGACGCCGGACCCCCGGATCGCCGGCGCGGTCATCTCGGCGGCGGCGCTCGACACCAGCGCCGCGAACGCCGTCCAGCGGACCGTGGCGCCGCTGCTGTCCCGGTTCCTGCCCGACCTCGGCGTCCTCCGGCTCGACGCCGAGGCGGTCAGCCGGGACCCCGCGGTGGTCCGCGACTACCGGGCCGACCCGCTCAACCACAACGGCAGGATGGTCGCCCGCACCGGCGCCGAGCTCATGGCCGCCGCGTTGACCATGCCGCGGCGGCTGCCCGCGCTCACCGTGCCGCTGCTCGTGCTGCACGGCACCGCCGACCGGCTGGTGCCGCCGGTCGCCAGCGAGGTCGTCCGGGCGCACGCCGGCTCGCCCGACCTCACGGTGCGGACCTACGAGGGGCTGTTCCACGAGCCGCACAACGAGCCGGAGAAGGACGCCGTGCTGGCCGACGTCGTCACCTGGCTCGACGCCCACCGCACGTCGTCCTGACCGCTCGCCGGCCGCCGGAGGGTCCGCGCGGACGGCGCGGACGTGACGACGGCGACACCGGCGCGACACGCCGCGCTGACCTGCGGCGCGCCGTTCCGGCGGCCGTTTGTGACCGGCGTCACGGCGACAGTGCACATGACTCCACGTAGCGTTTTGTGTGCGCTCAGCAAAGGAGAGAGCGCGGCGCCGGTCCGCCAAACCCTGCCCACCGGACGCCAACCCGTTCCCAGGGCAGGGGTGGGGGACCCACGACCACGGCGCGCCACGACTCGAGTCCACGACTCGAGGGGGCCCGTCTCGGGGTGAAGCCGCGGACCGCGGCCGGGCACCGATCGCCCGAACCCGACAGCTGACCTCGCCGGCGGTGATCGGAGATCACCATGGCCAAGCACCGCGCACCCCGCTATGTCCGCACCAAGAAGGTCATCGCCAAGGCGCCCGTCGCCGCCGGCGCCACCGTCGTCGGGTTCGGCGTCCTGAGCGCCCCCTCCCAGGCGCTCGCCGGGACGACGGGCCCGATCCCCGCCCACGCCATCGAGGTCCCTGTCGCGACGGCGGCCGCCGACGCCTCGACGGCCGGCTACACCGTCGTCCGCGGCGACACGATCAGGAAGATCGCCGCCGCCCACGGCCAGACGTGGCGCGACCTCTACCAGCGCAACACCGACGTCATCGGCGCCGACCCGAACCGGATCTTCCCGGGTCAGGTGCTGCACACCGCCGGCTCCGTGCCGGTCGCCGCGGCCCCGGCCGTCGGGTCGGCCGGGAACACTGCGCCCGCCACCCCGGCCGCTCCGCTCGCCGCTGCGGCTCCGGCCGCCGCGCCCGCGGCCGTCGCGCGCATCGCCAACAGCGCCGGTGACGTGGCTCCGCAGGTCCAGGCCGCGGCCAACCGCGTGATCAGCGAGGTGCCCGGCGCCGGCTCGATCACCCTGGGTGGCACCCGGGCCAGCGCCACGGACCCGAACGGCCACCCGTCGGGCCTGGCGCTGGACTACATGGTCATGTCCGACGCCGCCCTCGGCGACGCCATCACCGCCTACCACATCGCCCACTGGGACGAGCTCGGGGTGAAGTACGTCATCTGGCAGCAGCGGATCCTGTCCTCGCCGGACGGCGTGTGGAAGGCCATGGCCGACCGCGGCAGCGCCACGGCGAACCACATGGACCACGTGCACGTGAACTACGTCGGCTGAGTCCCCGGCCCGCACGTCGGCGGCCCCCACCCGTCTTCCGGGTGGGGGCCGCCGGTGCACGGGGGGCCGCGGACGGCGCCGGCTGACGCGCCACGGCCCCGTCCAGGGCACCGCCCCGAGCCTGCGAGGGGTTAGGAGGACGGGGCCTCTCTCAGAGCAGCGCGTCGAGGTCGTCCGGGCCCGGACCGGTGCCACCGGAGTCGCGCAGCGGCGAGGTGTCGGGCAGGTCGTCCTCGGGCGGCTCGGGCGCGACCGGGCCCTCCGCGTACAGGGTGCTCGGGTCCCGCGGGTCCATCTCGCTCATGGGGAGGAGGTGCCCCGCCGGGCCGCGCGGAACCGTGCTCCGGGGGTCGGGCACCACTCGGCGACGAGCAGGTCCGGCACCCAGGGCAGGAAGGGCACGAGCAGGTGCGCGAGCGTGGAGGCCACCTGCCCGGGGACGCCGACCGGCCCCACCTGCGCCGCGACGAGCACGGCCGGCCGGAGCCGCAGGGCGACCGCGGCATGCGTCAGGCGGACGTCCGCACCACCCACCGCCGGTGCGCGGCGACGTGCCGCCGGCGGATGGCTCCCCGGGCCGCGGCGGCTCCCGTCCCGACGGGTCGGGCGGGCGGAGGCGACGGGGCCCGGCGCGGCAGCGGCCAGACGTCCTAGACATCTGTTGCGGAACGGTTCCGTCTCCCGCATGCTGTCCGCGGGCGGGGCCCCGGGACGACCTCGGGCGAGCCCCGCCCGCCAGCTTCGCAGGTCGCCCCGCGCGGGGAACCGGCGCGATCAGGCGGGACGGTCGAGCAGTTCCCGCAGTGTCCGGTCGACGAAGGTGTTGTCGGCGGCGTTCATACCGAGGCCGGCGAAGTGTCCCCAGATCGTGTCGATGACCCGGACCTCCCCCTGCGCGATGAACTGCGAGGCCCACTGCTCGTCCTCGGGCGGGAAGTAGAGGTCGGTCCGGGCGGGCATGGCCACGAGGGGGCAGCGGATGGAGCGCAGGGCGGCCTCGGTGTCCCCGTCGAACCCCGGCGTCCGGCCGACGTCGCCGTGCTCCCAGGTCCAGAGCATCGCCAGCAGGTTGTTCGGGTCCCGGTCCTCGTCGAGCCAGAAGCCCTCCCAGAACCCCACCAGGAAGTCCTCCAGCGAGGAGTAGCCCATGGACCGGTACTCGCGCTCCCAGTAGAACGCCTGGGACAGGCCCCACCCGGCGTAGATCCGGGCGAAGGCCCGCATGCCCGCGGTGGGGCGCGCGTCGGGTGAGTACTCGCCGCCCCGGAAGGCCGGGTCGAGCGTCAGCGTGGCCCGCAGGCTCTTCAGGAAGACCTGGTTGTGCTCGCTGGTGCGGCTCGACCCGACGATCGGGGCGGCCCGCTTCACCATCTCCGGGTGGCTGACCGCCCACTGGTAGGTCTGGCCAGCGCCCATGGAGGAGCCGAGCACGAGCTCGACCGACTCGATGCCCCACTGCTGCGTGAGCAGCCGGTGCTGGGCCTCGACCTGGTCGGAGAAGGTGACCGGCGGGAAGTGCGGACCGTCGAACGGGGGAGGGGTGGTGCTCGGCGAGGTCGACAGGCCGTTGTTGAGCTGGTTCGGGACGACGATGAAGTACCGCTCCGGGTCGCAGGCCAGGCCCGGGCCGATCGACCACTCGTTGGCGTCGTGCCACGCGCTGAACCAGGTGGGGTGCACGATCACGTTGGACCGGTCGTCGTTCAGGGTCCCGTACGTCTTGTAGGCCAGCTGTGCACCCCGGAGCGTCGCCCCGCTCTGCAGCGGCAGGTCGCCGAGGTCGAACAGCTGGTGGTCCGTCGGAGCCGGCACGGCGTATTCCTTCCAGGTGAAAGAGTCTCGCCAGCCTGCTCGCCGCGCCGTGCGCAGCGCAACCCCGGACGCCCGGGTCAGGGGGTCGCCAGCCGCTCCAGCAGCCGGCGCAGGGTCCGCGCCTCGGCCGAGGACAGCGCGGCGAGCCCGTCGTGCTCGGCCTCGGCGATCCGCGGGGTCAGCGACCGGCACAACGCCCGGCCGCGCTCGGCGGCGTGCACGACGACACGGCGACGGTCGGCGGCGTCGACGTTGCGGTAGAGCAGCGAGCGCTCCACCAGCCGGTCCACGATGCGGGTCACGGTGGGCCCGGGGATCCGGGTGCGGCCACCCAGGTCGCTCATGGACAGCGGGCCGACCTCGGTCAGGGTGTGCAGCACCCGCCACTGGTCCAGGGTGAGGTCGCTCCCGACGAGGATCTCCTCGACGCGGGACGTCAGACCGGAGGTCACCTGCCGTAGCAGGTCGACGTGGGGCAGTGACCCCCCCGACGTCTCCTGCCGCATGCTCGCCTCTCCCTCGCCCGGGACCCTTCCCACGGCCAGGGCGGGTCAGCATAGTGATCCCCTACTCGGGTCGATTGTCGCAGCATCCCGGAACGTCCCGCACCAACGCCCGCGCACGCCACGCCTGGGGGGATCGATGGGCCGGTCCGCAGAGGTCGCGCGGGTCGGGCTGGTCGTGCCCCTCCAGGGGCCCGCGGGCCTCTTCGGCCCCTCGTGCGAGGCGGTCGCGGCGACGGCGGTGCGGTCCATCAACGACGCCGGCGTCCTCGGCCGGGAGCTGGCCGTGGAGGTCATCGACGGCGGCGCTCGGCCGGAGGAGGTGGGCGCCACCGTCGGCCGGCTGGTCGACGCCGGGCGGATCGACGCGGTGACCGGGTGGCACATCTCGGCGGTCCGCCACGCCGTGGCGCCCGTGACCGCGGGGAGGATCCCGTACGTCTACACCTCCCTGTACGAGGGGGGTGAGTCCCGGCCGGGCGTCTTCTGCTCCGGCGAGACGCCTGCTCGGCAGATCGCGCCGGCCCTGCGCTGGCTGCGCGACGTGTGCGGTGTGCGGCGCTGGTTCGTGGTGGGCGACGACTACATCTGGCCCCGGGCCTCGGTCGAGGTCACGCGGGAGTACGCCCGGCGGCTGGACCTGCAGCTGGTCGGGACCAGCTACGTGCCGCTGGGGACCGACGACTACCGGGGCGTCGTCGAGCGCATCCGCGCCAGTGACGCCCAGGGGGTGCTGCTCTACCTCGTCGGGCAGGACGCCGTCGAGTTCAACCGCGTGTTCGCCGACCACGGTCTGCAGGAGAGGCTGGTCCGCTTCACCCCGCTCATGGAGGAGAACATGCTCCTGGCCAGCGGGGCGGAGGCGACGAGGAACCTCTTCGTCTGCGCCTCCTACTTCCGGTCGCTGGCCACGGCGTCGGCGCTGGAGTTCTGCGGCGACTACGTCGACCAGCACGGCCCCGACGCGCCTCCCCTGAACAACGCCGCGGAGTCCTGCTGCGAGGGGCTCATGGCCCTGGCGGCCCTCGCCCGGCGGGCCGGCAGCCTCGACGTCCACCGGATGGTCGCCGTCGCCGACGGGCTCGGGTACGACGGGCCGCGCGGCCCGGTGTCCTTCACCGGCAACCACCTCCAGCAGCGGGTCCACCTGGCCGTGGCCGACGGCTACGACTTCGACGTCCTCGCCGCGCTCTAGCCGGGGTCGCCCCAGCGCCCTCTTGACACTTCCTTCCACGTGAATAAGTTGTCCGTGAAAGGAAAGGAGGAGCCATGGCCACGTACGTGTTCCGGTGTCCCGACTGCTCGGTGTTCGAGGTGGTGGTCCCGATGTCCGTGGTGGGCCCCACGCACCCCTGTCCGACGTGCGCGGCGGAGTCCGGCCGGGTGTGGACCGCGCCCGCTCTGGCGACGACACCCGCCGCCCTGCACCGCGCGGTGGCGACCGCCGACGCGAGCGCGGAGTCGCCGCAGGTGGTCCGGTCGATCCCCGACGGCAGGCCCCGGCCGCGCAGCCGCCGGTGGAACCCCGCCACCGGCGCCGCCCCCGTCCACGCGGCGCACCGCCCCGCGGGCCCGCACCCCTCGCTGCCGCGCTGGTGACCCGTGGGCGCCGTCGGCCTGCTCTACGTCGGTGCCGTGCTGGTGGTCAACGGCGTCATGCTGCTGGGGCACGTCAGCCCCGCCAGCGCCGCACCGCTGAACCTCTTCGTCGGCGCGCTCCAGGTGGTCACGCCGACCTACCTCATCATCGCCGCGAACGGCGACCAGGCGCAGATCGCGCTCGCCGCCGGGCTCTACTACTTCGGCTTCACCTACCTGTGGGTGGGGATCAACGGCATCACCGGCTGGCCGGGCGAGGGGCTCGGCTGGTTCTCCCTGGTCGTGGCCGCCGCCGCCGTGGGGTTCGCCGTCCACTCCTGGCTGGCGGTCGGTGACCGGACCTTCGGCGTCATCTGGCTGCTGTGGGCGGTCCTGTGGTTCGGCTTCTTCCTGCTGCTGGCCGGGCACAAGGACCACCTCACCGGCGCGGTCGGCGTCCTGGCCCTGGGCGAGGGCCTGCTCACGGCCGCCGTCCCGGCCTTCCTGATCATCACCGGCTGGTGGAGCGACTCGCTCGCCACGGTCCTGGTGGTCGCCGTCCTCGGCGTGCTCCTGCTCGCCGTCAGCGCCCCGCTCAGCCGGACCCTGTCCGCCCCCGCTTCCCCGGCCCCCACCCAGCCCGGTGCCGCACCGGGCGCCCAGTGAGAGGAAACCGCCATGCCCGAGGTCGTGTTCAGCGTCGACCAGAGCAGGTCCATGCGGGACCAGGCCGTGCCCGGCCACAACCGCTGGCACCCCGACATCCCGCCGGCGGTCACGATCCGGCCGGGGCAGGACATCCGGGTGGAGTGCAAGGAGTGGACCGACGGCCAGATCGGCAACAACGACTCGTCCAACGACGTCCGGGACGTCGACCTCTCCCACGCCCACATGCTGTCCGGGCCGATCGCCGTGGAGGGGGCCGAGCCCGGTGACCTCCTGGTCGTCGACATCCTCGACCTCGGGCCGGTGCCGCAGGCCCAGGGTCCCAACTGCGGGGAGGGCTGGGGCTACTCGGGCATCTTCGCGAAGGTCAACGGCGGCGGTTTCCTCACCGACTACTACCCGGACGCCTACAAGGCCATCTGGGACTTCCGCGGGCAGAAGTGCACGTCCCGCCACGTCCCCGGGGTCGAGTACACCGGCATCACGCACCCCGGCCTGTTCGGGACCGCGCCGTCGGCGGACCTGCTGGCCCGCTGGAACGCCCGGGAGCGGGCGCTGATCGCCACCGACCCCGACCGGGTGCCGCCCCTGGGGCTGCCGCCGCTGCCGGACAACGTCCTGGGCGGCACGGCCACCGGCGACCTGCTCGAGGCGATCGGGCGGGACGGCGCCCGCACCGTGCCGGCGCGGGAGAACGGCGGCAACCACGACATCAAGAACTTCACCCGCGGCAGCCGGGTCTTCTACCCGGTCTACGTCGACGGCGCGCTGCTCTCCGGAGGGGACCTGCACTTCAGCCAGGGAGACGGTGAGATCAACTTCTGCGGCGCCATCGAGATGGGCGGCTTCATCGACTTCCACGTCGACCTCATCAAGGGCGGCATGGAGACCTACGGCGTCACCACCAACCCGATCTTCATGCCCGGGCGGGTCGAGCCGCGCTACTCCGAGTTCCTGACGTTCATCGGTGTCTCGGTCGACCACCGCGACGACACGAACGCCTACATGGACGCGACGCTGGCCTACCGCAACGCCTGCCTGAACGCCATCCGCTACCTGGAGAAGTGGGGCTACACGGGCGAGCAGGCCTACCTCATCCTCGGCACCTCGCCGATCGAGGGCCGCATCGGCGGCGTGGTGGACATCCCCAACGCCTGCTGCTCGGTCTTCCTGCCGACGGAGATCTTCGACGAGGACATCCGGCCCGGCGGCCAGGGCCCGCAGCGCAGGGACCGCGGGCAGGTCTGCGTCACCTCCTGACCGAGGGTTCGCGGCCGGGCGCGGGCGGACGCCAGTCCGTCCGCGCACCGGCGCCGTGACCCGGGGACCCGCCGGCCGGCCGGGGACCGTCCGCCTGGTCGCTGCCGGCGTGGTGGCCAACCTCGCGGTCGGGACGCTGTTCGCCTGGAGCCTGGTGTCGCCCCGGGTGGTGGCCGACGCTGGGGCCCCGCGGGGCAGCGGCCCGGCGGTGTTCGCCCTCGCACTCGGGGTGTTCACCGTCGTCCTGCTCGGGGTGGGGCGCTGGCTGGCGCGGGTGGGGCCGCGCCCACTCCTGGCCGCGGCCTCCCTCGCCGCCGGGGCGGGGCTGGCCGTGACCGCGGCCGTGCAGCGGCCCGAGGCTCCCTGGCTGGGGGTGGGGCTGCTGTTCGGCGCGGCCAACGGGCTGGCCTACGGCGTCGCGGTCGCCCTCGCCGCGGCCGTCCCCGCCGGACGCCGTGGCACGGCCAGCGGTCTGGTGGTCGGCGCGTACGCGGCCGGGCCGGTGGTGCTCGGCTTGCTGTCGCCACACGTCCTCCCGGACGTCGGCTGGCGGACCCCGCTGGCCGTCCTCGCCGTGCTCGTCGCCGGTCTGGTGGGCCTCGCCGCCGCCCTCGCCCCGGCCGACGCGGGCGTCGAGCGGCGCCCGGACCGCGTGGAGGAGCCGGTGCCCGGGACGGCGGTGCTGGCGCTGTGGGTCCTCTTCGCCGGAGGCGCCGCGCCGGGTCTCGTGGTCTTCGCCACTGCTGCGCCCCTGGCCACTGCAGCGGGTCTGGGTCCCGCAGCCGCGGGAGCGGCCGTCTCCCTGCTCGCCGTCGGCAACCTGGCCGGCCGACTGGGTGCGGGCTGGTGGTCGGACGGCGTCGGGCGCCTCCCCGCACTGGGGACCGCGCTCGCGGCCACCGCCGTCGCGCTCGCCGGGCTCGCCGCGGCGGCCGCGCCCGCCGTCGTCCTGACCGCTCTGCTCGTCGTCGGACTGGCCTACGGCGCGGTCTCCGCGCTGGTCCCGGCCGCGACGGCGGACCGGGTGGGGGCCGCTGCCTTCCCGGCGGTCTACGGCCGGGTCTTCACGGCGTGGGGGTGTGCCGGCCTGCTGGCACCCCTCGTCGGCGGCAGGGTGACCGACGCCGGAGGTGCGCAGCCGGGACTGCTCCCCCTGGCCGTCCCGCTCGCCCTCGCCGCGGCCGCACTCGTCGTCCTCGCGCGCACGGGGGAGGGGACCGCCCGGCGGTGACGTCGGCCCCCGGCCGTCGATCGAGGAGGTGGGCGACGAGCGTCACTTGACGAATCGAGGGCCGCGGATTGTCACAGCTCGATAACGAAGCTACGGTCGTCGCGTCCGGTCGGTCGTTCCGCCCCCGAAGGGGGCCCGAGCGGACGCCGCCGAGTCGCCCTCAGGGGCGAGCCGGGGACCCACCGCAGTACTGGGGTGAATCCCGCTCCTGGACGCACGTCCGGAGCGGGTAGGGCTGCTTCCCGCCCGAACCCGTCAGCTAACCCGGTAGGCGGCCGTCGGAAGAAACGGAGAGCCGCCGGATGGCGTGCCCTTGCCCTGCTGCACCATCCCACCGGCTCCGGTACCGGGAGCGCTCCCGCATCTGAGGAGTCCGCGGCCGTCCGCAGCAGACGCCGCCCCGCAGGCCCACCGCGCCCGAGCACCCGCGCTCGACCGGTACCTCGCCGCTTCCCCGGTGTGCCTGCCCGGCGCTCGCCGCGCGGCCACAGCCCGCCCGCAGCCTCCCGCAGACGTGCGCGCCCCCGTCGCCCCGTCGCGCCCCCACCCCGGAGAACCCGTTCCCCATGGACACCCGCACCACGACCCCTGGCCGCACCGCCCGCTCGCGCCGCCGTCCGCCCGCCGCCGTCCGCCGTCCCGGTCTGTACCTCGGGATGGCCACCGCCGGCGCCGTCCTGGTCGGCGTAGTCGGCATCGAGCCGGCCGCGCAGGCCGAGGCGGCGCCGTCCGAGACCGTGAGCGTCGCCCGGGAGCTCGGGTTGACCGCCCAGTCCGGCCCGGTCGACGTCACCACGGAGCTGCAGCCGCTGCAGGACCTCGCCGCCACCCGCAGCGCCCGCGAGGCCGCCCGGACCGCCGCGCAGCAGGCCCAGGCCGCCGCCGACCAGGCGGTGCTCGACCGGCAGAAGGCCGAGGCCGAGGCCGCCGCCAAGGCGAAGGCCGAGGCCGAGGCCGCCGCGAAGGCGGCCGCCGAGGCCGCGGCTGCCTCCGCTGCCGCTGCCAGGCAGGCCGCCCCGGCGCAGGCCGGCCGGGCCGCTCCCGCGGCCGCCGCGCCCCGGGCTGCCGCCGCGGCGGGCGCCGCCGCCAAGATCAAGAACTCCGCCGGCCCCGTCGCCGCGGTGGTCCAGGCCGCGGCGAACGCCGTCGTCAGCAACGTCCCCGGCGCCGGCTCGATCACCCTGGGCGGCACCCGGCCGAGCGCCGCCGACCCGGGCGGCCACCCCTCGGGCCTGGCGCTGGACTACATGGTCATGTCCGACGCCGCCCTCGGCGACGCGATCGTCGAGTACCACATCGCCCATTGGGACGAGCTCGGCGTCGACTACATCATCTGGCAGCAGCGGATGCTGTCCTCGCCGAACGGCTCGTGGAAGGCGATGGCCGACCGCGGCGGCGCGACGGCCAACCACATGGACCACCCGCACGTGAACTACCGCGGCTGACCTGCGGTTGCCCGCCGCTCCGGCGGGGCAGGACGGCAGGATGGGCACCAGCTCGTCCCGTCCCGTCCCGCCGACCCTCGTCGACGCCAACCGGCTCTGGGTCGACTCACGCGTCCGGGCGCTGGTCCAGCGCCGCGTCGAGGCGCCGGTCCTGCTCCGGCTGGGCGGGCCGGTGCCCGGCGGCCGGGTGCTCGAGCTGGGCACCGGCCGACGTGGCACCGGGTTGCGCCTGGCGCTCGAGGTCTTCGGCGCCGCGCACGCCGACGGGGTCGAGCGCTACGACGCCAGCGTCGCGGCGTGCCGGGAGGCCGTGCGCGACCTGGGCGGGCGGGCCGACGTCCGGCGCGGCGACGCGACGTCGCTGGCCGCGCCGGACGGCTCCTACGACGCGGTCTTCGGCTACCACGTCCTGCACCACGCCGATGCCTGGCGCGACGTCGTCCGGGAGGCGGCGCGGGTGCTGCGGCCCGGCGGGCGCCTCTACTCCTGCGAGATGACCGCGCGCTTCGTCGACAGCCGGCCGCTGCGGGCGGTGTCCCGCCACCCGGCCGACGGCGACCGTCCCACCCCGGACGGCCTCGCCGCCGCCTGCCGGGCGGCTGGGCTGACCGTGACCGCGCAGGACACCCGGCTCGCCGGCTGCTGGACGGCGCTCGTCGCGACGCGGCCGTGAGCCGGCGCCGGGCCACGGCCGCGCGGAGCGTCAGATCAGGGGCGCGACCGTCCGCTCGGTGTCGTGCTCGGCGATGAAGGAGCGGATCACCGGGTAGATCTCCGCCTCCCACCGCGAACCGGCGAAGACGCCGTAGTGGCCGACGCCCTGCTGCAGGTGGTGGCGCCGCCGCTCCGGCGGGAGCCCGCTGCACAGCGCGTGCGCCGCCTCGGTCTGCCCGGGCGAGCACAGGTCGTCCTGGGCGCCCTCGACGGTGAGCAGCGCGGTCTCCCGGATGGCCGAGGGGTCCACGCGCCGGCCGCGCCAGGTCAGGGCGCCGCGGGGCAGGTCGTGCTCGAAGAAGATCCGCTGCAGCGTCTCCAGGTAGAACTCCGCGGGCACGTCCATGACCGCGCCGTACTCGTCGTAGAAGGCGCGGGTGGCGGCCGCGGTCGCCTCGTCCCCGGCGACCATGGCTCGGTACATGCCCACGTGGGCACCCAGGTGCCGGCGCGGGTTCATCGACATGAACGCCGTCAGCTGCGCCACACCCGGGTAGACCCGGCGTCCGGCGCCGGGGTACCGGGCCGGGACGGTCGTGGTGAGCAGCCGCTCGTAGAGCGACAGGGGGCGGCGGCCGGCGCCGGCGTTGACCCGGTTCGGGTTGACCCGGGTGTCGATCGGGCCGGCGATCAGCGTGAGGCTGCGCGGCTGGCCGGGGTCGCCGTCCGCGGCCATCAGCGCGACCGCCGCGAGCACGAGCGGGGCAGGCTGGCACACGGCCAGGACGTGCGTGTCGCGGCCGAGGTGCCGGATGGCCTGCAGGACGTGGTCGACGTACTCGTCGAGCCCGAACCGCCCCGCCGTCACGGGGACGTCGCGGGCGTTGTGCCAGTCGACGACGAAGACGTCGTGGTCGGCCAGCAGGGTGCGGACCGTGGGCCGCAGCAGCGTGGCGAAGTGCCCGGATACCGGACCCACGACCAGCACCTGCGGCTGGCCGGCGATGTCGGGCTTGGTGAAGTGGACGACGTCGGCGAACGGCGTCGACAGCACCGGCTCCGCGACCACCTCGGCCCGTCGCCCGTCGACGTCGACCGAGTCGATGTCCCAGTCGGGGCGGACGTGCGTGGGGCGCGCGTCGGCGACGACCCGGCAGGCCGCCCGCAGCCGGCGGGGACCGGGCAGCGCGGCCAGCGGCGCCGGCAGGGCCTCCAGGGCCCGCGCGGTGAGCGCCGACGTCGTCCGGGCAGGAGCGGTCAGCCGCCGCTGCCACTCGTACGCGGTGTAGAGCACAGGTGTCCGCCTCCCGAGGCCGTTCCCGTGTGGCCCGCGCCACACCCGGACGACGCTAACCGACGGCTCCGGGGCGGGCCCGCCAGGACCCGCCACAACCCGCCGGCGCGGTCAGCCGGCCAGGTCCGCGTAGGTCGTCCGGAGCTCGCGCTTGAGGATCTTCCCGCTGGCGTTCTTGGGCAGCCCGTCGGCGACGGTCACGTACCGGGGCGTCTTGAAGCCGGCCAGCCGCTCCCGGCAGAAGGCGACGAGCGCCTCCGGATCGACCGGCTGGCCGTCCCGGGGGACGACGACCGCGGCGACGGCCTCGATCCACCGCGGGTGGGGGATGCCGAAGACGGCGACCTCCGCGACGGCGGGGTGCTGGTACAGGACCTCCTCGACCTCGCGGCTGGCCACGTTCTCCCCGCCGGTCTTGATCACGTCCTTCTTGCGGTCGACGACCGTGATGTACCCGTCCTCGTCCATGACGCCGAGGTCGCCGCTGTGGAACCAGCCGTTGCGGAACGCCTCCGCGGTCTTCTCCGGGTCGTTCCAGTAGCCGACGGTGGCGTGCGGGCTGCGGTGCACGATCTCGCCCTCGACGCCGGGCCCCACCGGCCGGTCCAGGTCGTCGACGAGGCGGGTCTCGCTGTTGAGCGCCGGGGTGCCGGCGGAGCCGGGCTTGCGCAGCTGGTCCTCGGGGGAGAGCACCAGCGCGAGGGCGGACATCTCGGTCTGGCCGTAGAAGTTGAACAGCGCCATCCCGGGCAGCCGCCGGCTCAGCTCCTCGACGGTGGCGACCGGCATGATCGACGCGCCGTAGTAGCCCTTGGCCAGCGAGGACAGGTCGCGCCGGTCGAAGTCGGGGTGGCGGAGCAGGCCGATCCACACCGTCGGTGGGCAGAACAGGCTGCTGATCCGCTCCCGCTCGATCGTCTCCAGCACGGTGGCCGGGTCCGGCCCGTCCAGGACGACGTTCGTGCCGCCGAGGTAGAGGGCCGGCATCAGGAAGACGTGCTGCGCCGCGACGTGGAACAGCGGCAGCGCGTGCAGCGCGACGTCGTCGGGGGAGTACCGGCCGTCGACGATGCAGCTGACGTACTGGGTGACGAGGCCGCGGCTGGTCATCATCGTGCCCTTGGGCCGCGACTCGGTCCCGCTCGTGTACATCAGCTGGAGGACGTCGTCGTCGGCGACGTCCTCCTCCGGTGCGGAGGCGTCGTCGTGCGCCGTCCAGCTTTGGACCGCCTCCCAGCCCCCGGGGAGGGCGCCGGCCCCGCTGCCCAGGACGCCGCGGACCCGGACCGCCTCCGCGCGCCCGGCCTGTTCGATCGCCTCCTGCGCCACCGGCAGCAGCGCGGACTCGGCGACGACGGCGGTGGCTCCGGAGTGCTCGAGGATGTAGGCGACCTCGCCGGCCTGGAGCATGAAGTTCACCGGCACCGCGATCGCGCCGAGCCGCGCCAGCGCGAAGGTGAGCACCACGTACCCGTCGTCGTTGTGGGACAGCAGCACCACCCGGTCGCCCCGGGCCACGCCGCGCGCGGTGAGCGCGTTCGCGGTGCGGTCCACGAGCGTGTCGAGCTCGGCGTAGGTGTGGGACCGGTCGCGGTAGCGCAGGGCCGTCTTCGCCGGCACCCGGGCCGCGGAACGGCGCAGCAGGTCGCCCAGGGCGTGCCGGCGGGCCCGCGCGATCGTCGTGGTCAGGGCGTCGTCGAACACGGGGAGCCTCCAGGAGTCGGCACTGGTCAGGGGCCGAGGAGAGTGAGCCCGGCCACAAGCTAGCGGGGCGTCCGACCACCGGGGAAGGCGCGCCTCGGCCGCCCCGCACGCCGGGTCAGGGACCGGACCCCGGCCTGCCCGGCGAGGGCCCGGCGGGCACGGGGGCCGTCCCGGCGTCCTGGTCGCGCAGGAAGTCCTCGACCAGTGCGCATCCCTGCTCGGGGTCCTCGAACAGGAAGAGGTGGCCGCCGTCGACCATCTCCAGCCGGGCGTGCGGCAGGGCCGCAGCCATGATGAGCGCGTTGCGCGGCGGCGCGAGCGGGTCCTGCCGCGCGCCGATGACGAGGGTCGGGGAGTCGACCTGGCGCAGCCACCACCGGCTCGACCAGCCGGACATGGCGTAGAGCTGCTGCGTGTAGCCCACCGGGCTGGGCGGCCGGTGCAGCCGCGCCTCGCCGTGCGCGGAGTCGGCGGCCGCCCGGGCGCTGGTGCCGAACAGCAGCGGCGCGGTCAGCCGGAGGTAGGTGCGCGAGTAGTAGCGCGCCGGCGAGCTCATCAGCGCCAGGACCAGGCGCGAGGGCGGCTGGCCGCCCACCCCCGGCGTGGTCGCGGCGAGCACCAGCGCCCGCACCCGCTCCGGCGCCTGGTAGGCCAGCTGCTGGGCCAGCGCGCCGCCCCAGGAGTAGCCCAGGACGTCGACCCGGTCGAGCCCGAGCGCGTCGAGCACCTGCGTCACCAGTTGCGCGTAGCCGCGCATCCGGAGCCCGACCCGCAGCGCGGGGGAGCAACCGGTGCCCGGGACGTCGAGCATGACCAGCCGCCGCCCCGTCAGGTGGCGGGCGGCGGGCTCCCACATCTCGATGTTGCCCCCGATACCGGTGAGCAGCAGCAGCGGCGGGCCCTCGCCGACGACCGCGACCCGCACCGCGGCCGACCCCACCCGCAGCGTCGAGTACACCGGAGGCCAGCCGGTCACAGCCGTTCCACCTGCGCCTTCGCCGTCCCGGGACACCCGCGGGACGATACGCACGACCTCCGCGGAGCGCTCGCCACGACCACCCGATCCGGGCCGGCGTCCCCCGCACGCGGGTGGTGACCTGCGCCACCATGGACCACGCTGACCCCGGCTCGACCACGCACAGGGAGGACACGCCGATGGACGTCACCGAGGCCTACCGGGCCGCGCGGGACCAGCTGCTGGCGCTGCGCGGCCGGCACGAGGCGGCCGTCGCGGAGTTCCGCTGGCCCGAGCTGGGGGAGCGGTTCAACTGGGCGGTCGACTGGTTCGACGCCTTCGCGCGGGACGACGACCGCCCCGCCCTGGTCCTGGTGGCCGAGGACGGCACGACGACGCGGCGCTCCTTCGCGGAGATGTCCCACCGCTCCGGCCAGCTGGCCGCCTGGCTCGCCGGCCGTGGCGTGCGCAGGGGCGACCCGGTGCTCCTGATGCTCGGCAACCAGGTCGAGCTGTGGGAGGCGATGCTGGCGGTGATGAAGCTCGGGGCGGTCATCATGCCCACCACGACGGCGGTCGGCTCCGCCGACCTGACCGACCGGATCACCCGCGGCGGGGCACGGCACGTCGTCTGCAACGCCGCCGACGTCGGGAAGTTCGACGAGGTCCCCGGCGACTACACCCGGATCAGCGTCGGGCCGGCCGAGGGCTGGGCGGACCTGCACGCCTCCGCCGAGCTGGAGCACGTGCCGGTCGAGCACCCCGGCACGGCACCCGGCGACCCGCTGCTGCTGTACTTCACCTCGGGGACGACGTCGCGCCCCAAGCTGGTGGAGCACACGCAGGTCTCCTACCCGGTGGGGCACCTGTCCACGGTGTACTGGCTGGGCCTGCAGCCCGGCGACGTGCACCTCAACATCTCCTCGCCCGGGTGGGCCAAGCACGCCTGGTCCTGCTTCTTCGCCCCGTGGATCGCCGAGGCGACGGTCGTCGTGCACGACTACCGGCGCTTCGACGCCGCAGCCCTGCTCGCGCTCGTCCGCGAGCACGGCGTCACCACCTTCTGCGCGCCGCCCACGGTCTGGCGGATGCTGATCAACGCCGACCTCTCCGGCGGGCCCGGCGCGCTGCGGGAGGTGATCGGGGCGGGCGAGCCGCTCAACCCCGAGGTCATCGAGCAGGTGCGCCGGGCCTGGGGCCTGACCATCCGCGACGGCTACGGCCAGACCGAGACGACCGCGCAGGTCGGCAACACCCCGGGCTCGGAGGTGAAGCCCGGCTCGATGGGCCGCCCGCTGCCGGGTGTGCCGGTGGTGCTGGTCGACCCGGTCACCGGCCGCGTCGTCGAGGGCCCGGGGGAGGGGGAGATCTGCCTGGACCTCGCCCAGCACCCGGTTCCGTTGATGACCGGTTACCAGGGCGATCCGGAGCGCGCCGCCGAGGCGATGGCCGGCGGGTACTACCACACCGGGGACGTCGCCACCGTCGACGCCGACGGCTACATCACCTACGTCGGCCGCACCGACGACGTCTTCAAGGCCAGCGACTACAAGATCAGCCCGTTCGAGCTCGAGTCGGTGCTCATCGAGCACCCGGCGGTCGCCGAGGCCGCCGTCGTCCCCGCGCCCGACGCCCTGCGGCTGGCCGTGCCCAAGGCCTACGTCGCGCTGGCACCCGGGCACGAGCCGACCGCGGAGACCGCGCTGTCGGTGCTGCGGTACGCCCGCGAGCGGCTCAACCCCTACCAGCGGGTGCGGCGGATCGAGTTCGCGGAACTGCCCAAGACCATCTCGGGGAAGATCCGGCGGGTGGAGCTGCGCGCCCGCGAGGAGGAGCTCGCCACCGCCGATCCGCGCTCGGGCGTGGAGTGGCGGGACGACCAGTTCCCCGAGCTCAAGAGCTGAACCGACCCCTGGAGGGACCGCCGTGACCGTCGACCGACTGCTGCCCAACGAGGAGGCCGAGGACCTGCTCGCCCTCGTCCGCGAGGTCGCGGACAAGGAGCTCGCGACCCGCGTGGACGAGCACGAGCGGGCCGAGACCTATCCCGAGGGGCTGTTCGCCACCCTCGGCGGGCTCGGCCTGCTCGGCCTGCCCTACCCCGAGGAACTGGGTGGCGGGGGGCTGCCCTACGAGGTCTACCTGCAGGTGCTCGAGGAGCTCGGCGCGCGGTGGGCGGCGGTGGCCGTGGCGGTGTCGGTGCACGGGCTCTCCTGCCACCCGCTGGCCACCTTCGGCACCTCGGAGCAGCAGGAGCGCTGGCTGCCGCGGATGCTCGCCGGTGAGCTGATCGGCGGCTACTCGCTGTCCGAGCCGCAGGCCGGGTCCGACGCCGCGGCGCTGGCCTGCCGAGCGGAGAGGACCGAGGGCGGGTACCGGGTGACCGGCACCAAGTCGTGGATCACCCACGGCGGGAAGGCCGACTTCTACGCGTTGTTCGCCCGCACCGGCGAGGGGTCCCGGGGCATCTCCTGCTTCCTCGCCCCCGGACGGGTCCAGGGCCTCTCCTTCGGCCGGCCCGAGCAGAAGATGGGCCTGCACGCCATCCCGACGACGATGGCCAACTGGGACGGCGCGCTGATCGAGGCCGACCGGCTGATCGGCGCCGAGGGGCAGGGCCTGCCGATCGCGTTCTCCGCGCTGGACTCCGGGCGCCTGGGCATCGCCGCGGTCGCCACCGGGCTGGCGCAGGCCGCGCTGGACACCGCGGTGGACTACGCGCACGAGCGCAGCACCTTCGGCCGGAGGATCATCGACCACCAGGGGCTGGGCTTCCTGCTCGCCGACATGGCCGCCGCCGTCGACACCGCCCGGGCCAGCTATCTCGACGCGGCCCGCCGCCGCGACGCCGGCCGCGCCTACAGCCGGCAGGCCAGCGTCGCCAAGCTGGTCGCCACCGACGCGGCGATGAAGGTGACCACCGACGCCGTCCAGGTGCTCGGCGGCTACGGCTACACCCGCGACTTCCCGGTCGAGCGCTACATGCGGGAGGCCAAGGTCATGCAGATCTTCGAGGGCACCAACCAGATCCAGCGTCTGGTGATCAGCCGCCAGCTGGCCCGCTGACCGACGTGGGGCCCCGCGGACGCTCCGGTTCCGGGGGGCTCGTACGGTCGCTCCGGGACCGCTCCGGAGAGGCCGGGCGCGCGAGGATCGGAGAACAGTGAACGCAGACGTGCCGCCCATCGTGGAGCAGATCTACGACGAGGTCCTCCGCCGCAACCCGGGGGAGATCGAGTTCCACCAGGCCGTCCGGGAGGTGCTCGAGTCCCTCGCCGTCGTGCTGACGCGGCACTCCGAGTACACCGAGATGAAGACCGTCGAGCGGATCTGCGAGCCCGAGCGGCAGGTCATCTTCCGCGTGCCGTGGCAGGACGACCGCGGCGAGGTGCACATCAACCGCGGCTTCCGGGTGGAGTTCAACTCCGCCCTGGGTCCCTACAAGGGCGGTCTGCGCTTCCACCCGTCGGTGAACCTGAGCATCATCAAGTTCCTCGGCTTCGAGCAGATCTTCAAGAACGCCCTCACCGGGATGCCCATCGGCGGCGGCAAGGGTGGCTCCGACTTCGACCCCAAGGGCCGCTCCGACGCCGAGATCATGCGCTTCTGCCAGTCGTTCATGACCGAGCTCTACCGCCACCTCGGCGAGTACACCGACGTGCCGGCCGGCGACATCGGCGTCGGCAGCCGCGAGATCGGCTACCTGTTCGGCCAGTACAAGCGGATCACCAACCGCTACGAGTCCGGCGTGCTGACGGGCAAGGGCCTCGGCTGGGGCGGCTCGCTGGTGCGGACCGAGGCGACCGGCTACGGCGCGGCCTTCTTCGCCGACGAGATGCTGAAGGCGCGCGGCGAGTCCTTCGACGGGCGGCGGGTCGTCGTCTCGGGGTCGGGCAACGTCGCCGTCTACGGCGTCGAGAAGGTGCACCAGCTCGGTGGGACGGCGGTCGCCTGCTCGGACTCCGGCGGCTACGTCGTCGACGAGAAGGGCCTCGACCTCGCCGTCCTCAAGCAGGTCAAGGAGGTCGAGCGCGGCCGGATCAGCGACTACGCCGACCGGGTGGCCTCCGCGACCTTCGTCGAGGGCGGCAGCATCTGGGACGTCCCCTGCGACCTCGCCATCCCGAGCGCCACGCAGAACGAGCTGGACGGCGACGCCGCCGCGGCACTGGCCCGCAACGGCTGCCGGTACGTCGTCGAGGGCGCCAACATGCCCTCGACCCCCGACGCGGTCCGCGTCTTCCGCGAGGCCGGGATCGCCTTCGCCCCCGGCAAGGCCGCCAACGCCGGCGGGGTCGCCACCTCCGCGCTGGAGATGCAGCAGAACGCCTCCCGCGACCGGTGGACCTTCGAGCACACCGAGTCCCGGCTCGAGGAGGTCATGCGCGACATCCACACCCGCTGCCACCAGACCGCGGAGGAGTACGGCTCCCCGGGCGACCTCGTGCTCGGCGCCAACGTGGCGGGCTTCCTGCAGGTCGCGGAGGCGGTGCACGCCCTCGGGCTGGTCTGATCGCGAAGGCGATCCCGTCGGCGCCGTGTGACTCGGGCCGCCGGGTGGTAGGTGTGGGGTGCTGATCGACGTCCCGGAGGAGCTGTCATGACATCGGTGGACGACTCGCGCGAGGTCGCCGGGGCAGCGGGGCCCCTCGACCTGCTGCTGACCCAGGCGGCCCAGGGGAGCCTGCGCCGGCTGTCCCCGGGGAAGCCGGGGCTGAAGTTCCTGGGCGGCCTGGCGCGCCGCCCGGACAAGGTGGCCGCGCGGGCCCGGTCGCTGGCCGGCCAGCTGGCGCAGATCGCCGTCGGCACCTGCGAGGTGGCCCCCTCCAAGCGGGATCGGCGCTTCGCGGACCCGGCCTGGACGGAGAACCCGCTCCTGCGGCGGTTGGTCCAGGCCTACCTGGTCACGGGCGAGACGGCCCTGGGGCTGCTGCACGACGTGCCGCTGGAGTGGAAGGACGCCGAGCGGGTGCGCTTCGCCGGCACCAACCTGGTCGACGCGCTCGCGCCCAGCAACAACCCGCTGATCAGCCCGGTGGCGTGGAAGGCCCTCATCGACACCGCCGGTGCCAACCTGGTGCGGGGGCCGCGGAACCTGGTGCGCGACCTGGCCAGCCCGCCTCGGGTGCCGACGATGGTCGACCCGGATGCCTACGAGGTGGGCCGGGACCTCGCCGTCACCCCCGGCGCGGTGGTGCTGCGCACGCCGGTCTTCGAGCTGATCCAGTACCGGCCGACGACGGAGAACGTCCGCGCGGTGCCCGTGCTCATCGTGCCGCCGACGATCAACAAGTTCTACGTGCTCGACCTCGCGCCCGGGCGCAGCCTGGTCGAGCACCTCGTCGGCCAGGGCCAGCAGGTCTTCATGGTGTCCTGGCGCAACCCCGACGCCCGGCACCGCGACTGGGGCTTCGACACGTACGCCACGGCCATCCTCGACGCGCTCGACGCGGTCGAGGAGATCAGCGGCGAGGACGCCACCCACCTGATGGGCACGTGCTCGGGCGGCATCCTGGCCAGCATGACCGCTGCCGTCCTGGCGGCGACGGGCCGGCAGGAGCGGCTGGCGAGCCTGAGCCTGCTGGTCACCGTGCTCGACCAGACGCGCGCCGGCCTGCTCGGCGCGACGATGGACCCGGACACCGCCGCGCAGGCCGTCGAGGCCTCCCGGCGCGCCGGCTACCTCGACGGCCGGAGGCTCGCCGAGGTGTTCGCCTGGCTGCGGCCCAACGACCTGATCTGGAACTACTGGGTCAACAACTACCTGCAGGGCAAGCGGCCGCCGAAGTTCGACATCCTGTCCTGGAACTCCGACACCACCCGGATGACCGCCCGGCTGCACGCCGACTTCGTCGACATGGCCCTGGGCAACAAGCTGACCCGGCCCGGCAGCGTGACCCTGCTCGGCACCGAGGTCGACCTCAGCCAGGTCACCGTCGACTCCTACGTGCTGGCCGGGTCCGCCGACCACATCTGCCCGTGGCAGTCGTGCTACCGCAGCAGCCAGCTGCTCGGCGGCAAGATGCGCTTCGTGCTCTCCACCAACGGGCACATCGCGGCGCTGGTCAACCCGCCGGGCAACCCGAAGTCCAGCTACCGGGTCACCGACGACAACTCGGCCGCGGTGGAGGAGTGGAGCGACACCGCGCGGACCGAGAAGGGCTCCTGGTGGCCGGACTACTCCGCGTGGCTCGGGGAGCGCTCCGGGCCGGACAAGCCGGCCCCCGAGCAGCTGGGCAGCGCCCGGTTCCGGGTCCGGGAGGACGCCCCGGGCAGCTACGTGCGGGACAAGTGACACGCGCACCGGCACGCCCCGACGGGAGACGAACGACGTGACACTGGCAGAGGGCATCGGCGACGACCTCGCAGAGGGCATCGGCAGGGCGCTCTCCACCGACTACTTCCAGCTGCGCGAGGAGCTCTCGCCCGAGCAGATGGACCACCTGCTGCGCACCCGGGCCTTCGTCGAGGACGAGGTGCTGCCGGTCATCAACGGCTACTGGGAGCGCGCCGAGTTCCCCCGGGAGCTGGCCGGGAAGCTGGGTGAGGCCGGCCTGGTGGGCGACGGCATCGAGGGCTACGGCTGTCCGCCGATGGACGCGCTCTCCGCCGGGCTGGTGCACATGGAGCTCAACCGCGGAGACGGCAGCCTCGGCACCTTCCTCGGCGTCCAGGCGGGCCTGGCGATGAAGTCGATCGCCATGCTCGGCTCGGAGGAGCAGAAGCAGCGGTGGCTGCCGCCGATGGCGCGCTGCGAGGAGCTGGGTGCCTTCGCGCTCACCGAGCCCGACCACGGGTCGGACTCGATCGCCCTGGAGACGACGGCCCGCAAGGACGGCGACTCCTACGTGCTCAACGGGTCGAAGAAGTGGATCGGCAACGGCACCATCGCCGACGTCGTCGTGGTCTGGGCCCGTGACGCCGACGACGGGCAGGTCAAGGGCTTCCTCGTCGAGAAGGGAACGCCGGGCTACCGGGCGCGCCGGATCGAGGGCAAGGGGTCGCTGCGCGCGGTGTGGCAGGCCGAGATCGAGCTCGAGGACGTGCGCGTCCCGGCCGAGAACCACCTGCCGGGCTCCCGCAGCTTCAAGGACACCGGCGCGGTGCTGGCGACCACCCGCGGCTCCTGCGCCTGGATGGCCCTGGGCCACGCCGTCGCCGGGTACGAGGCGGCGCTGACCTACGCCGGGCGGCGCCGGCAGTTCGGCAAGCGGCTGGTGGAGTTCCAGCTGATCCAGGAGCGGCTGGTCGGGATGCTCGCCCAGGTCACCTCGATGCAGCTGTACTGCCGGCGGCTGGCCGACCTGGCGCTGGCCGGCCGGGTCGAGCCGACGCTGGCCGGCCTGGCCAAGGCGCACAACACCAGCACCGCCCGCGCGGTGCTCGCCGAGGCCCGCGACCTGCTCGGCGGCAACGGGATCCTGCTGGACTTCCACGTCATCCGGCACATGGCCGACATCGAGTCGATCCACACCTTCGAGGGCACCGAGACGATCCAGACCCTCATCGTCGGGCGGGACATCACCGGCGCCTCGGCGTTCGCGTGAGGGGGGCGCAGCAGTTCCGCACCGTCCGCGTCGAGGAGGTGCGGCTGCGGACCTCGGTCCGCGGCACCGGACGGCCGCTGCTGCTCATCACCGGTCTGGGCGCCAGCCTGGAGCTGGCCGAGCCGTTCGAGCGGGAGCTGGCCGCCCGCGGCCGGCAGGTGATCAGCTTCGACGCGCCGGGCATGGGTGGGTCGACGCCGTACCGGAGTCCGCGGCGGATGCCGGGCCTGGTGCGGACGGTCACCGGGCTGCTCGACGCGCTCGGGCTCGACGAGGTCGACGTCTTCGGCATCTCCCTCGGCGGCGTGGTGGCCCAGCAGCTGGCCAAGCAGGCGCCGGACAGGGTGCGGGGCCTGGTGCTCGCGGCCACCGCGCCGGGACTGGGCGGCATGCCGGGCGCTCCGTCGGCCCTGCTCGCCCTGGCGACGCCGCGCCGTTACCGCAATGCCGAGCACTACCTGCAGATCGCCGGGCGCATCTACGGCGGCATGGCCCGCACCGACCCGCACCGGCTGTTGCACACGGTCATCGGCCGGGTGCGGCCTCCGTCGGCGATCGGGTACATGGGCCAGCTCTACGCGATCACCGGGTGGAGCAGCATGCCGTGGCTGCACACCCTGCGACAGCCCACGCTGGTCATCTCCGGGGACGACGACCCGATCATACCGCTCATCAACGGGCGGATCCTCGCCTGGCGCATCCCCGACGCGAGGCTGCACGTCGTCCGGGGCGGGGGACACCTGTTCATCCTGGAGCGCCCGGCCGAGATCGCCGGCATGATCACCGACTTCCTCGACGGCGAGTACCTCCCGATGACGGTCAGATCCGGCGCGACCAGGTGGTCAGACCACCCGCTCGGCGGAAACCCAGAGCCTCGTTGACCGCCACCATCGGCCGGTTCGAGTCGGAGTTGTAGGTGTTGATCCGCCGCACCGCCGGCAGCTTCGCGGCGACCTCCCGGAGCACGGCGACCTCGGTGCGGGCGCCCAGGCGGTGGCCGCGGTGCTCGCACAGGACCAGCGTGGCGTCCTGCTGCGGGCGCCCGGGCTGCGCGGGTGGCACGTGCAGCTCGGTGTAGGCGACCAGCCGGCCGTCGCGCACGGCGGCGCCGGTGAGCACCGTGCGGCCCCGGGCGGCGTGGCGGCCTCCCCTCGCGGACCCGTGCGGCGTCCCAGTGCTCCTCCTCGACCGGTACGTCCCCGCTCGGCGCGTCGGTCGACATCCGGCGGCCGAGCAGCGCCCGGTCCTCGACGAGGGCGTCCGGCGTCCGGTTCCGCGAGGTGAGCACCTCGTAGTCCGCACCCGCAGCACGGGCCTCGACCTCGAGGGCCGACAGCCGTTGCTCGTCCACGGGGAGCACCAGGTCGCGGCGGCTCTCCTGCAGGTCGCAGCGCCACCCGTGCCGCAGGGCGAACGCGCGGCCGGGGGTGTCGGGCACCGGCTCGTCCACCTCGGCGATCCCCGTGGTCCGCCCGGCCGCCGCGGCGAGTCGCCCCCCGCTTCCTCGAGCAGCGCGCTGCCGGCACCGCGGCAGCGGCAGGCCGGGTGCACCGCCAGGTCGGCGTAGGCGACGGTCGTGTTGTCCCGCACCGGCAGGAGCAACCGCAGCGCACCGACGACGGTGCCGTCGACGACAGCCGCCCGGTGGGTGCCGTCCATCGAGCCGCCCGGCTCGACCAGCCGGCGTCCCAGGGCGACGTGCTCGCGCGCCGGCCGCGGGCGCTCCTCCGGGCGGTCGGCGCGCTGGGTCGCCGCCCACACCTCGCACCACGCCGCGAAGCGCTCGTCGTCGGGGCCGGTCTGCACGATCTGCACCTCCCCGTCCTATCGGGAGGCGCAACGGGTTTCCCGGTCAGGGGCTCGCGACGGGCACGGCCGCGCGCCCCGAGCGTCCGTCCAGGGCGAGCGACCCGAGTCCCACGTCGAGCCCGGTGCCCAGCGGGCGCCCGCTGGGATCCTCCGGTGACTCGACGTGCCGACATGCGCGAACACGACCCTTCGCCCCTGCCGGCACCACGACGACCCGGGCCACGGTGGTCAGGTCCCGGAAGCCTCGACAGTGCCGGTGCAGTTGTGCGCCTGCTGGTCTGGCGCGGTCTGCGACTTCCCCGCATCCGAGTCGAGGGGCAGAGTCAGCCATGACCGCAGTCCGAGCACAGAGCAGCGCCATCCGGCCGTTCCACGTGGAGTTCCCGGACGAGTCGCTCACCGAGTTGCGCCGCCGCCTCGCCGCGACGCGCTGGCCCTCCCGGGAGCTGGTCCCCGATCGGTCCCAGGGGGTGCAGTTGGCGACGCTGCAGGCGCTGTGCCGCTACTGGGCCACCGAGTACGACTGGCGTGCCTGCGAGGCGAAGCTCAACGCGCTGCCGCAGTTCACGACGGAGATCGACGGGGTGGACATCCACTTCGTCCACGTGCGGTCGCGGCACGAGGACGCCTTGCCGCTGATCATGACGCACGGCTGGCCCGGTTCGGTCGTCGAGCTGCTGGAGTCGGTCGGACCGCTCACCGACCCGACCGCGCACGGCGGCCGGGCCGAGGACGCGTTCCACCTGGTGCTGCCGTCCCTACCGGGCTACGGCTTCTCCGGCGAACCGACCGAGCTGGGGTGGGACGTCGGTCGCGTGGCGCGGGCGTGGGCGGAGCTGATGCGCCGCCTCGGGTGTGCCCGGTACGTCGCCCAGGGCGGCGACGTGGGCGCCGGCGTCACCGACGCGATGGGGCGCCAGGCACCGGAGGGGCTGGTCGGCATCCACACCAACCTGCTGGTCACCGCGTTGGGCGGCCCCCAGCCGACCGACACCGAGCAGGAACGCGCGGCGGCCGCTGCGGTCGACACCTTCCGGACGACCGGCAGCGGCTACTTCCAGGAGCAGGCCACGCGGCCGCAGACGATCGGCTACGCCCTGCTGGACTCGCCCGCCGCCCTGGCCGCCTGGATGATCGACCACGACACCGACGCCTACTACAAGATCTCCCGCGCGTTCGTCGACGGGCAGCCCTCGGGCAACCTCACCCGGGACCACGTCCTCGACGACATCACGCTGTACTGGCTGACCGGCACCGGCGCCTCGGCCGCCCGCTCCTACTGGGAGAGCTACGGAGCCGACGCTCCCGCGGCCGCGGCCGGCCAGGTTCCTCCGCAGGTCGAGCTCCCGGTCGGGTTCACCACGTTCCCCGGCGAGATCTGGCGGACACCGCGCAGCTGGGCCGAGAAGGCCTACCCCACCCTCACCTACTTCAACGAGGCCGAGAGGGGCGGCCACTTCGCCGCCTGGGAAGAGCCCGAGCTGTTCGCGACCGAGATCCGGGCGGCGTTCCACCCGCTGCGCACACCTCGGATTCCCGAACCGCGCAGCTGACCCGGTCCGCCGCGGCTCCGGGGGCACGTCCCGCCGTCCCTGGAGCCGCGGCCTGTCCGTGAGCGGCCACCCAGGGGCACCACGGCAGGTGTCGGGATCGCGCCCGCCGGGACCTGTGGTGGTCAGACCCCCGTCGTTCCGTCGATGCGCTCACGGATGAGGTCGGCGTGGCCGGCATGGCGGGCGTACTCGGCGATCATGTGGGTGTAGATCCACCGCAGAGTGACCTGGCCACCCATGAAGGGACTGGTCCCATCCAGACCACGGCCGGAACAGTTGATCCGGGCCTGGGCGATCTCGCCCTCCCAGGTGGCCCGAGCGGTGGCGGCGGTGACGTCGTCGGTGAGGTCGAACCCGCCGTCCGGGCCGTCGGCGTCGGCGGCCGGGTCGTAGATCGGTGGGACCGGCTCGCCCCGCAGGATGCGGCGGAACCAGTTCCGCTCGACTTCCGCCATGTGCCGCACCAGCCCGAGGAGCGTCAGCGGGGACGGCGGCACCGATGCTGTCCGCAGCTGATCGTCGGCGAGCCCGTCGCACTTGATGCCCAGCGTGGCCCGGTAGAAGTCGAGCCAGCCCTCCAGCGTGGCGCGCTCATCGGTCTGGAGCGGGGGCATCGTGCGATCGCTCGTCACGATCGGATGGTGCCGGTCGCCGCCGTCGTCCCGCCGCTGGGCGGGGTGGAGGTGTTCACGCCCGTGACCGTGTGGACGCCGGCGATCGACGTGCGTCCCACGTGCGTCGGCACCCCCTGCCGGGGAGAGGGGTGCCGGCGCGCCCACGCCTCCAGCGGCACAGGGGCGTGGCGTCGTGCCTCACGGCCGCCTCCGCAGTCAGACGCGGCCTGGGTCGCGGAGGCCCGGACGTCGTCCCCTGCGGAGCCCGTCCTCGGGGATCAGCGGATGCGCACGGGCAGGCGGGTCAGGCCGCGCATGAGGATGCTCTGCCGCCAGGTCAGCTCCGCGGGGTCGACCGCCAGGGTGAGGTCCGGGAAGCGGTCGAGGAGGGTCCGGAACGCGACCTCGCCCTCGAGGCGGGCCAGCGGCGCGCCGAGGCAGTGGTGGATGCCGTGCCCGAAGGCCAGGTGGCCCGCCTCGCGGTGCAGGTCCAGCTCGTCGGGGTCGGCGTAGTGCTCCGGGTCGCGGTTGGCCGACGCCAGCGAGACCAGCACGACCTCGCCGGCCGGGATGGTGGTGCCGCCGATGTCGACCGGTGCGGTGGTGTGCCGGAACGTGGCCAGGTTGACCGGACCGTCCAGGCGGAGGAACTCCTCGATCGCGGCCGGCACCAGGTCGGGGTCGGCCAGCAGCTCTGCCAGCCGGTCGGGACGGCGCAGCAGCGCCAGCACGCCGTTGCCGATGAGGTTCACCGTCGTCTCGTGGCCGGCGACCAGCAGCAGGAAGGCCATCGAGACGGTCTCGTCGGCCGAGAGCCGGTCGGCGTCCTCGGAGGCGGCGACGATCGCCGACAGCACGTCGTCCGCCGGCCGGGCCCGCTTCTGCGCCACCAGGTCGGTCAGGTACACGGCCATCGACATGCCGGCGGCGGTGCGCTCGTCGACCGCGCCGTCGGAGGCCAGCAGCGTGTTCGACCAGCGGCGGAACGACGTCCGCTCGGCGTCGGGCACGCCCAGCAGCTCGCAGATGACGCCCATCGGCAGCGGGAAGGCGAAGGCGTCGAGCAGGTCGACCTCGGCCGGCCCGGCGGCCATCGCGTCGGCGAGCCGGGCGGCCATCTCCTCGATCCGCGGGCGGAGCGCGGCGATGGCCCGCACCGTGAACGCCCGGCTGACCAGCTTGCGCAGCCGGGTGTGGTCGGGCGGGTCGGTGCTGAGCAGGTGCCGGTTGAGCTCCTGGGTGAACACCGCCTGCGCCCCCGGCGGCAGCGGCTTGCTCTCCAGCACCCGGGCGAAGCCCTCGGAGTCCTTGGCCAGCCGCGGGTCGGTGAGCGCCTCCCGGACGTCGTCGTACCGGGTCACCAGCCAGACCGGCATGCCGACCGGGGTCACCGCCCGTGCGACCGGCTCCTCGACGCGCAGCCGCGCGTAGAGCTCGTGCGGATCGGCGAAGAAGGCGGCGTCGAGCGGGACGACGGGGGTGGCGAGGTCCATCGCCCGAGGTTGTCGGCGGCGGACGGACGGCGCCAGGTACGGAGGTCCCGGGGGTCAGCCGGGGACCGCGGCGCGCCGGGCGAACGCCGGCGCGTGCTCGGGCCGCAACCCCACGCCGATCAGGTACGCCGGGACGACGGACAGCTGCGGGAACCGGCGCACCAGCGCGAGCACCGGCTTCGGCGGGCCGGCCCGCCGTCCCTCGACCAGCGGGCCCACGAAGCCGCGGTGCAGCGCCCGCTGCAGGGTCTGCACGGCCACGGTCGGCAGGATCCGGCGGGTTCGGACCCGGGCCAGGTCGGAGGGATCCACGGTGCCGTTCCGCAACGGCTCGGCCAGCAGGGTAGCGGCTGCCACGGCGTCCTGGACGGCGAGGTTGATGCCGACACCCCCCACCGGCGACATCGCGTGCGCGGCGTCCCCGATGCACAGCAGCCCGTCGACGTGCCACCGCACGAGCCGGTCGACGCGCACGTCGAGGTGCTTGACGTCGTCCATCGACCGCAGCGCGTCCACCCGGTCCCGGAACTCCGGGATCAGCTCGGCGACGTCCTGCCGGAACGCCTCGATGCCGCGTGCCCGCAGTTCCGGATCGGCGCCCTTGCGGCCGATGTAGGCCACCTGGAGGAACGTCTCCCGCGGGATGACCACGGCGAACCGGCCGGGCGCCGCGTGCGGGGACAGGGCGGAGGGGTCGTCGGGCATGCGGGGGACCCGGAACCACCAGGCGTCGATGGGGACGGCGAACTCCCTCGGCCGCAGCCCCGCCCGCCGCCGCGCCAGCGAGTGCCGGCCGTCGCAGGCCACGGTGAGGTCGGCGCGGATCTCGCCGGTGCCGCCGTCGGCCGTGCGGTAGCGGACGCCGACGACCCGGTCGCCCTCGCGGACCAGGTCGGTCATCTCGGTCGACATCCGCAGCGTGAACGTCGCCTCGCGGCGGCCGGCGTCGGCGAGCAGGTCCAGCAGGTCCCACTGCGGCGTCATCGCGATGTAGGGGTAGGGGACGTGCAGCCGGCGGAAGTCCCCGAGGGTCACGGTGCCCCCGTCGGCCGTGGGGATGACGACCTGCTCGACCTCCGTGTGCGGCAGCCGGTCGAACTCCTCGGCCAGGCCGAGCTCGTCGAGCAGCTGGAGCGTCGAGGGGTGCACGGTGTCGCCGCGGAAGTCGCGGAGGAAGTCGGCGTGCTTCTCCAGCACGGTGACCTCGACGCCGGCCCGGGCCAGCAGCAGGCCCAGCACCATGCCGGCCGGACCGCCGCCGACCACCAGGCAGGTCGTGTGCTCACCCATCGCGGGCCTCCTGTCGGCCGCCCGGGCGCGGTCGGCGCCGCGGGACGTCGTAGCGTCGGGACGTCTCCTCTCTACCGTGGCGTCCTCCGATCGGGAAGGGCAGCCCGACCCCGTCCCCGCGGCCCGACCCCGTGGTGCCGGCTTCGCCTCGACGCCGGACCCACGGGGACCGGTGCACCTCGTGCCGCCAGTGCCGGTCGTCCCTTGTGGGCGCCCGGACGGCGGCAGGACGATCGTGCGACGGGCCCGGTGGACGCGCACCGGCCGGCCGTCGCGGTCGGCGCCGGGCATCCCGGGAGGAGGCTCCGTGCGTCGCGCCGTCGGTGTCCTGCTGGCCTGGTTCGTGGTCTTCGGCCTGGGTGTCGGCGGATGGCAGACGCTCGCGCCACGGTCCTTCTACGAGGACTTCCCGGGCTTCGGCCGTACCTGGGTGAGCGTCGACGGTCCCTACAACGAGCACCTGCTCCGGGACGTCGGTCAGGGCAACCTCGCCCTCGGGGTCGTGGCCCTCGTCGCGCTGGCGACCGGCGGGGTGTGGCTCGCCCGGGCGACGGGTCTCGCCGCGGTCGTGGCCTACCTGCCGCACCAGCTCTACCACCAGCTGACCCTGCACCTGCTCCACACGACGAGCGACGCGGTCCTGCAGACGGTGACGCTGAGCCTCGTGTCGGTCGCCGCTGTGCTCCTCACCGTGCTCGCGTTCCGGCTGCCGGTCGGCGAGCGCCCGCTGCGGGGGCCGGGCCTGCGGCCCGACCCGGTCGGCGTCCCCGGCCGGGACGCCGGACGCCGGCCCGTCGTCCCCGAGGAGTGAGCTCGCAGGACGACCGACCGGCCGGCCGGTGGACCGCGGACGTCAGGGCTTGACGGCGAGCACCGGGCGATCGGCGTCGAGCAGGATCCGCTGGGCCGTGCTACCCATGAGCAGCTTGCCCACCGGGGAGCGGCGGCGCATGCCGATCACGATCATCGACGCGTCGACCTCGCCGGCGACCCGCACCACCTCGTCGGCCGTGTCGCCCGTGTGCGCCTGCTGGCGCACGTCGAGCTCGACGCCGGCGGCCGAGGCCCGGTCGCCGAGTGTGCGGACGGTGTCCTCCCCGGCCATGGCCGTGCTGATCGGGGCACCCTCGCGCGGGCTGTTGAGCAGGACCAGCCGTTCCCCGCGGCGGGCCGCCTCCTCGACGGCCGCGGCGAAGGCCGCGTCCCCCTCGGGCGTCGGGACGTAGGCGACGAGGACGGTCACACGAGCTCCTTGTGGTCGGTGGCGGCGACGGCGTGGGCCGTGGCGCGCCGGCGGTGGCGGATGACCTGGATCGCCGGCAGGAGGGCGACCAGCACGAAGAGGACCAGCAGCGTCCCGGAGATCGGCCGGGTCAGGAAGCCGGTCGGGTCGCCCTCGAAGATGAGCAGCGAGCGGCGCAGCGAGTCCTCCAGCAGCGAGCCGAGGACGAAGGCGAGCACCAGCGGGCCCGGCTCGAAGCCCAGCTTCTTCATGACGTAGCCCAGGGCGCCGAACGCGATCACCAGGACGATGTCGAAGACGCTGTTGTTCACCGTGTAGACGCCGATGAGCGTGATCATCACGGTGATCGGCGCGAGGATCGCCGGCCGCACCCGCAGGATCCGGACGAACAGGCCGACCAGCGGGATGCTCATGATCAGCAACAGGATGTTGCCGATGTACATCGAGTTGACCACGCCCCAGAAGAGGTCGGGCTCCTGGGTGACCAGCTGCGGGCCGACGGCGACGCCCTGGATCAGCAGCGCGCCGAAGATGACCGCCATGGTCCCGTTGGCCGGGATGCCCAGGGTGAGCAGTGGGATGAACGATGAGGTCGCGGCCGCGTTGTTCGCCGACTCCGGTGCGGCGACGCCCTCGACGGCGCCCTTGCCGAACCGCTCGGGCGTCTTCGACCGGCGCTTCTCCAGCGCGTAGGCGGCCAGCGAGGCGATGGTCGCGCCGCCGCCCGGGAGGATGCCGAGGAAGAAGCCGAGCACCGAGCCGCGGCCGATCGCGCCCGAGGACTGCCTGAGGTCCTGCGTCGACGGCCAGACGTTGGCCACCTTGGCCGGCGCGTGCACCGTGCGGTGCCGCTCCTCGAGGTTGTAGAGGATCTCGCCGAGGCCGAAAAGGCCCATCGCGATCGGGACGAAGTCCAGCCCGTCGGCCAGGTTCAGGTCGCCGAAGGTGAACCGCTCGACGCCGGTGAACGTGTCGCGGCCGACCGTCGCCAGGAGGAGGCCGACGCAGGCGGCCACGACGGCCTTGAGCCGGCTGCCACCGCTGACGGTGGCGACGAGCAGGATGCCCAGCAGCGCGAGGGCGGTGTACTCCGGCGGGCCGAAGTCGAGCGCGAAGCCGGCGACCAGAGGGGCAACCAGGGTCAGCGCGACGATCGAGACGGTGCCGCCCACGAAGGAACCGATGGCGGCGATGCCCAGCGCGGTCCCCGCACGCCCCTGGCGGGCGAGGGCGAAGCCGTCGAAGACGGTGACGACCGACGACGCCTCACCGGGCAGCCGCAGCAGCACCGAGGTGATGGTGCCGCCGTACTGGGCCCCGTAGAAGATGCCGGCGAGCATGATGATCGCCGTCACCGGCTCGATGCCGAAGGTGATCGGCAGCAGGATGGCGATGGTCGCCGCCGGGCCGAGGCCGGGCAGGACGCCGACCAGCATGCCGATGACGACACCGATCAGGCAGTAGAGGAGGTTGACCGGCTCGAGCACGACGCTGAAGCCGTCGAGCACCGGGGCGAAGTCCACGGCTACTCCTAGAACAGGTGGGGGATGGGCACCCCGAGGGCGCCCACGAAGATGACGTAGAACGCGACGACCAGGCCGACGCTCAGGCCCAGCGACATCCGCCAGCTCTCGGCGCCCAGGAAGCGCAGCCACACGAAGCAGAGCAGCGTGGCCGGGATCTCGAAGCCGATGACCGGCAGCAGGACGACGAAGACCACCATCGTGGCGAGCCCGACGAGCACGAGCAGGCTGCTGCGCGTGAAACGCTCGCTGTCGTGTGCCAGGCGGGCGGTCGCGACCAGGGCGACGCCGATCAGCACGGTGACGACGGCGACCAGCATCGGCCAGGTGCCCGGGCCGGGCGCCGCGGCGGCGCCGAGGCCCAGGCCGGCCGCGCCGGCGAGGGCGGTCACACCCAGGGCGATGACCGCGACGGCCGTGACGAGGTTGCTGAGCGTGCCGGCGACCGGTGGGCGGCCCTCGTGCTCGGCCTCCTCGACCCGGTGGATGGCCTCCTCGAGGCTCATCTCCTCGAGCGGCAGGTCATCGAGGTCCGTCGGGCCGGGCCCGGAGGTGGTGGGAGCGGTCGTGCCCTCGGGCTGCGGGTGGCCTGCCGGGGTGGCCCTGGCGGCCGAGCGGCCGCCGGGGCTCCCGGGCACGGGGGCCCCGCCGTGGGCGGTGCTCACTGCTCCGAGCCGAGGTCGATGCCGTACTGCTCGATCAGCGCGCGGTACTTCTCCAGGTTGGAGGTGTACTCCTCGGTCACCTGCGCGCCGTCGACCTCCCAGGGAGTGAGTTGGTTGTCCGCGTTGAACTGCTGGTAGGCCTCGGTCTCGAAGGTCGCGTCCAGCGCCTGGTTCAGCCGGTCGACCACCTCGGCAGGCGTGCCCTGCGGGGCGACGAGCGCCCGCGACTGCTGCACCGGCGCGTCGTAGCCGGCCTCGATCGCGGTCGGGGTGTCCGGCAGGTAGCTCGGCCGCTCCTCGGCGAAGGTCACGATCGGGGTCAGCTCACCGGCCTCGATCTGCTCGATGGCCTCGCCCAGCTGGATCGAGCCGACGTCGACCTGGCCACCGAGGACCGCGGTGAGGGTGGGGGCGCCGCCGTCGAAGGGCACCGAGGTCGCCTCGATGCCGGCCTGGTTGAACAGCAGCTCCTGGGACAGCTGGCTCCCGGTGCCCACGCCGGTGGTGCCGAAGGTGACCGGCCGGCCGGCGTTGGCCAGGTCCTCGACCGTCGCGAAGCCCGAGTCCGGGGCGGTGACGAGCACGTAGTCGTCGAGCGAGAGCCCGCGGACCACCTCGTAGTCCTCGATCGAGACGGCCTCGTCCTCGGACACCGCGAACGGCGTGATGTACGCGAGGCTGCCGTTGAAGATCGCCAGGGTCTGCCCGTTCGGCTCCTCGCCGGCGAGCTCCTCGAGGGACAGCGCACCGTTGGCTCCGGGGCGGTTCTCGACGGTGACCGCGACCCCGAGGTCGTCGGACATGCCCTCGGCCGCCGCGCGGGCGATCAGGTCGGTGCTGCCACCGGGGTCGGCGCCGACCAGGATGGTGACCGGGGCGTCGGGGTACGCGGCCGCGTCGGAACTGCCGCCGCCGACGTTGCCGCCACAGGCGGCCAGCGACAGGGCCAGGGCGAGGCCGGTACCGGCCGTCGCCCACCGGCGCGCGCGGGTGTTCGTCGTCATGTCGTTCTCCTCGGAGAGCAGCCGTGGCCGGGCCGCAGGTGGTGTGAGTGGCATCACGGACGCCGGGTCGTCGGCGAGCCTAGGAAGGCCGGCTCATGCCTGTCCAAATCCATTGAGGCATCGATTGATACCTTGACTGCATGGGCTTTACCTTGGAGCAACTCCGCGGCTTCGTCGCCGTCGCCGACGAGCTGCACTTCGGCCGGGCCGCCGCTCGGCTGAAGATGACCCAACCGCCGCTGAGCCGGCAGATCCAGAAGCTCGAGCGGGTCGTCGGCGCCCAGCTGCTCGAGCGGGACAACCGCCGGGTCACCCTCACCGCCGCGGGGCAGGTGTTCCTGGTCGAGGCCCGCCGGCTGCTCGGCCTGGCCGACTCCGCGCCCGAGCTCGCCCGGCGGGTGTCGTCGGGGGCCAGCGGCGTGGTGCGGATCGGCTTCACCGCCGCCTCGACCTACGGCATCCTCGGCCAGCTGCTCAACGACCTGGCGGCCGAGCTGCCCGACGTCGACGTGGACCTGGCCGAGATGGTGACCCGCGAGCAGGTCGCCGGGCTGCTCAACGAGGAGGTCGACCTGGGCCTCGCGCGCCCGCCCTTCGACGAGGACGCCTTCGGGCACCGGCTGCTGCACCGCGAGGCGCTGCTCGTGGCCGCGCCCGTGGGGCACCGGCTGCTGGGGTTCGGGCGCCCCGTGACCGCCGCGGACCTCACGTCGACGCCGGTCGTCATGCACTCGCCGACCAAGGCGAGGTACTTCTACGACCTGGTGGCCGGTCTCGTCCCCATCGCCGCGGAGAACACCGTGCACACCGTGAGCCAGGTGCTCACCATGCTCTGGCTCGTGGCGGCCGGCCGCGGGGTGGCCTTCGTCCCGCAGTCCGCGGCGCGGCTGCCGATCGAGGGCGTGGCGTTCGTCCGGCTGGAGACGCCGGTGCCCGAACCGGTCGAGCTGCACCTGCTCTGGGCCAAGGACTCGAAGAACCCCGCGTTGTGGCGGGCGCTCGCCGTGCTGCAGCAGCGGGCCGGTCGACTCTGATACCGACCGGGCATCGCGCGATGCGCAAAGGCGATTGGACGTGCATCGTCTGTCGTTTCTACGGTGGCCCCGACCACAGCCCGCACCGCCGGAGGATCCGGCTGCGGACCCGTCGGACCCAAGGACACTCCCGTGACGCTGCTGCCCCCGGACGCCCTCGCTGACCGGCTGAAGTCCGGCCTGCTCTCCTTCCCGGTGACCCACTTCGACGCCGAGCTGCAGTTCGACGAGGCGCGGTACCGGGAGCACCTGGCCTGGCAGGCCAGCTACGACGTCGCCGGCTTGTTCGCCGCGGGCGGCACCGGTGAGGGCTTCTCGCTCACCTCGGCCGAGATCGACCGGGTCGTGCGCGTCGCCGTCGACGAGGTGGCCGACCGCGTCCCGGTCCTCGCCCCGGCCACCGGCGGCACCGCCGTCGCCGTCGCCCAGGCGCAGGCCGCGCAGGCCGCCGGCGCCTCCGGGCTGCTGCTCTTCCCGCCCTACCTCACCGAGGCCAGCCAGCAGGGCCTGGCCGACCACGTCAGCGCCGTCTGCCGGGCCACCGACCTCGGCGTCATCGTCTACAGCCGTGCCAACGCCGTCCTCACCGACGCCACCGTCGCCGAGGTCGCCGACCGCAACCCCAACCTGATCGGCCTCAAGGACGGCGTCGGCGACATCGAGCAGATGACCCGCACCTACGCCCGCGTCGGCGACCGGCTGATCTACGTCGGCGGGCTGCCCACCGCCGAGACCTTCGCGCTGCCACTGCTGCAGCTGGGCGTGAGCACCTACTCCTCGGCGCTCTACAACTTCCTGCCCGAGTTCGCGCTGCGGTTCTACGCCGCCGTGCGCGCCCAGGACCGCGCCGCGGTCTACCGGATGCTCAACGACTTCGTGATCCCCTACCTCGACATCCGCGACCGGGCCCGGGGCTACGCGGTCTCCATCGTCAAGGCCGGCCTCACCGCGGTCGGGCGCGACGGCGGCCGGGTCCGCCCGCCGCTGTCGGACCTCACCGAGGCCGAGCGGGCCGAGCTCGCCGCCCTGGTCGACAAGGTCTCCTGATGTCCGTCCCTCCCCGGCCGACCGCGGGTGCGCGCGTCACCCGGGTCGAGATCACCCCGGTCGCCTTCCGGGACCCGCCGCTGCTCAACGCGGTGGGCGTGCACGAGCCCCACGCGCTCCGGTCGGTCGTGCAGGTCCACACCGACGCGGGCGTCTCCGGGCTCGGTGAGTCCTACGGCGACCTCCCGCACCTGACCCGGCTGCGCCGGGCCGCCGACGAGCTGGTCGGGCTCGACGTCTTCGACCTGCCCGGCCTCCGGCAGCGCGTGCTGCGGTCCCTCTCGGCCGACGACGGCCGCGGCGGGCACGGGATGAGCGGCATGGTCACCGGGTCGGCGACCGCCGACCGGGTGTCCTCGCCCTTCGAGGTCGCCGCCCTCGACATGCAGGGCAAGCTCCTGGGCCGCCCGGTGAGCGACCTGCTCGGCGGGGCGGTGCGCTCCGCCGTCCCCTACAGCGCCTACCTGTTCTACAAGTGGGCCGGCCACCCGGGCGCTCCCGACGACGAGTGGGGCGCTGCCCTCGACCCCGGCGCCCTGGTCGCGCAGGCGCGGCGCATGGTCGACGAGTTCGGGTTCACCGCGATCAAGCTCAAGGGAGGCGTCCTCCCACCCGAGGAGGAGGTCGCCGCGATCGAGGCGCTGCGCGCGGAGTTCCCCGACCACCCGCTGCGCCTGGACCCGAACGCGGCCTGGACCGTCGAGACCTCGATCGAGGTGGGCCGGGCGCTCGACGGTGTCCTCGAGTACCTGGAGGACCCCACGCCGACGATCGAGGGCATGGCCGCGGTCGCCCAGGAGGTCCCGATGCCGCTGGCGACCAACATGTGCGTCGTCGCCTTCGAGCACCTGCCGCCGGCGGTCCGGCAGGACGCCGTCCAGGTGGTCCTGTCCGACCACCACTTCTGGGGCGGGTTGCGCCGGTCCCAGTCGCTGGCGGCGGTCTGCGAGACCTTCGGCATGGGTCTGTCCATGCACTCCAACTCCCACCTGGGCATCAGCCTCGCCGCCATGACGCACCTGGCCGCGGCGACGCCGAACCTCGACTACGCCTGCGACACCCACTGGCCGTGGAAGGACCCGGCCGAGGACGTCGTCGTGCCGGGGGTCCTGCAGTTCGTGGACGGTGCGGTGGCGGTGCCGACCGCACCCGGGCTCGGCGTCGAGCTCGATCCGGACGGCCTGGCCCGGCTGCACCAGCAGTACCTCGACTGCGGCCTGCGGGAGCGCGACGACACCGGCTACATGCAGCGGATCGACCCCTCGTACACCACCCGGAGCCCCCGGTGGTGACCCCTGTGGAGGACAAGATGACCGGCCGCACGCCCACCGTCGCGCGCGTCGAGGTGGTGCCCGTCGCCGGGCACGACAGCATGCTGCTGAACCTCAGCGGCGCGCACGGCCCCTTCTTCACCCGCAACATCGCGATCGTCACCGACAGCCAGGGCCGCACCGGCGTCGGCGAGGTGCCCGGTGGTGAGTCGATCCGCCGCACCATCGAGGACGCCGGCGCCCTGCTCACCGGGCAGCCGGTCGCCCGGTACGGCAGCCTGCTGCGGCAGGTGGCGACCACCTTCGCGGGCCGGGACGCCGACGGCCGCGGCCTGCAGACCTTCGACCTGCGGACGACGATCCACGCGGTCACCGCGCTGGAGTCCGCGCTGCTCGACCTGCTCGGCCAGCACCTGGGCGTCCCGGTGGCCGAGCTGCTGGGGGAGGGCCAGCAGCGCGAGGCCGTGCCGATGCTGGGCTACCTCTTCTACGTCGGGGACCGGTCGGCCACCGACCTGCCCTACCTGTCCGAGGCCGACCCGGCCGACGACTGGGAGCGGCTGCGCCGGGAGCCGGCGCTGACCCCGGAGGCGGTCGTCGCACTGGCCGAGGCGGCGCAGGCCCGCTACGGGTTCTCCGACTTCAAGCTCAAGGGCGGCGTGCTGGCCGGCGAGGAGGAGGTCGCCGCCGTCCGGGCACTGGCGGAGCGGTTCCCCGACGCCCGGATCACCCTCGACCCGAACGGCGGCTGGCTGCTGGCCGAGGCGGTCGAGCTCTGCCGCGACCTGCACGGCGTGCTGGCCTACGCCGAGGACCCGGTCGGCGCGGAGGGCGGCTACTCGGGCCGCGAGGTCATGGCCGAGTTCGGGCGGGCGACCGGCCTGCCCACGGCGACCAACATGGTCGCCACCGACTGGCGGCAGATGGCGCACGCCGTCCGATCGAACGCCGTCGACATCCCGCTGGCCGACCCGCACTTCTGGACCATGCGCGGCTCGGTCCGGGTCGCCCAGCTGTGCTCCGAGTTCGGGCTGACCTGGGGCTCGCACTCGAACAACCACTTCGACGTGTCGCTGGCGATGTTCACCCACGTCGGGGCGGCGGCCCCCGGGCAGATCACCGCGCTGGACACGCACTGGATCTGGCAGGACGGGCAGGCGCTCACCCGCGAGCCGCTGCAGATCCGGGACGGCGCGATCGCCGTGCCGACCACGCCGGGTCTCGGTGTCGAGCTCGACCGGGACGCCGTCGCCGCGGCCCACGAGCTGTACCGGGAGCACGGCCTCGGTGCCCGGGACGACGCCGTGGCGATGCAGTACCTCGTTCCCGGCTGGGCGTTCGACCCCAAGCGCCCCTGCCTCGTCCGCTGAGCCTCGTCCGCTGAGCCTCGTCCGCTGACCGAAGACCGGAGCCCCGACATGACGACGACCGTCCCCGCACCGCAGCGCGCCACCGCCCCGGCGGTGCTCGACCGGATCGAGTCGGTGACCCTGTCCTCGGTCACCCTGCCGCTGCCCGACCCGATCAGCGACGCCAAGGTCTTCACCGGCCGGCAGCGCCCGATGACCGAGGTGGCGTTCCTCTTCGCCGAGGTCACCACCGAGGCCGGCCACGAGGGCGTCGGCTTCAGCTACTCCAAGCGGGCCGGCGGCCCGGCGCAGTTCGCGCACGCCCGCGAGGTCGCGCCCGACCTGATCGGCGAGGACCCCAGCGACATCGGCCGGCTGTGGACCAAGCTCGTCTGGGCCGGCGCCTCGGTGGGCCGCAGCGGCGCCTCGACGCAGGCCATCGCCGCGATCGACGTCGCGCTGTGGGACCTCAAGGCCAAGCGCGCCGGCCTGCCGCTGGCCAAGCTGCTGGGCGCGCACCGCGACTCGGTCCGCTGCTACAACACCTCCGGCGGCTTCCTGCACGAGTCGGTCGAGCAGGTGAGGGACAACGCCACCCGGACCCTGGAGCAGGGCATCGGCGGCATCAAGATCAAGGTCGGCCTGCCGGACACGGCGGAGGACCTGCGCCGGGTCCGCGCCGTCCGCGAGCACCTCGGCGACGGGGTGCCCCTGATGGTCGACGCCAACCAGCAGTGGGACCGGCCCACGGCCATGCGGGTCGCCCGCCGGCTGGAGGAGTTCGACCTGGTCTGGATCGAGGAGCCGCTCGACGCCTACGACGCCGAGGGCCACGCCCAGCTCGCCCGCTCGCTGGACACCGCGATCGCCACCGGCGAGATGCTGACCAGCGTCGCCGAGCACGCCGAGCTGATCCGGCACGGCGCCGTGGACGTCCTCCAGCCCGACGCCCCGCGCATCGGCGGCATCACCCAGTTCCTCAAGCTCGCGACCCTCGCCGACACCGCGAACCTGCAGCTCGCCCCGCACTTCGCCATGGAGATCCACGCCCACCTGGCGGCGGCCTACCCCCGCGAGCCGTGGGTGGAGCACTTCGACTGGCTGTACCCGCTGTTCGACGAGCGCCTGGAGACCCGCGACGGGCGCATGTACATCTCCGACCGGCCGGGCCTGGGCATCACGCTCAGCGAGCAGGCCCGCGCCTGGACGGTCGACCGCGTCACCGTCGGCGCGATCCGCTGACTCCCCGCACGACCGCAGCCATCCGCTGACCCCGCACCACCGCACAGGAGGCACCCGTGTCCACATCCCCCGACCGCGGAGTCGTCAGCACCGACCCCCGAACCGGCGAGGCCGTCGAGGTGGTCGCCCAGGAGACGACCACCGCGGAGGTGGACCGGCTCTGCGCCGCCGCGCTCGCCGCCGCCCCCGGCCTGGACGCCCTCGGCCGCGCCGGCCGTGCGGCGCTGCTGCGCGCCCTGGCCGACGCCCTGGAGGCCCGGCGGGACGACGTGGTCGCCGTCGCCGACCGGGAGACCGCCCTCGGCCCGACGCGGCTCAACGGCGAGCTGACCCGCACCTGCTACCAGCTGCGGCTGTTCGCCGAGGTGCTCGACGAGGGCAGCTACCTCGAGGCGGCGATCGACCACCCGGGCGACACCCCGATGGGCCCGCGCCCGGACCTGCGCCGGATGCTCGTCCCGATCGGCCCGGTGGCGGTGTTCGGGGCGAGCAACTTCCCGTTGGCCTTCTCCGTCCCGGGCGGCGACACCGCCTCGGCGCTGGCGGCCGGTTGCCCCGTCGTCGTCAAGGCGCACGGCTCGCACCCGGCGACCTCGCAGCTGGTGTTCGACCTCCTGGACGCGGCCGCCCGCGAGGCCGGGGCGCCCGACGGCACGCTCGGCATCGTGCACGGCCTGCAGGGGGGTGCCGACCTGGTCGCCCACCCCGCCATCCGCGCGGTCGGCTTCACCGGTTCGGTCAACGGCGGCCGCGCCCTGATCGAGATCATCGAGCGGCGCCCCGACCCGGTGCCGTTCTTCGGCGAGCTGTCCAGCCTCAACCCCGTCGTCGTCACGCCGTCTGCTGCCGCCGAGCGGGGGACGACGATCGGCACCGAGCTGGTCGGCTCCTTCACCCTCGGCGGCGGTCAGTTCTGCACCAAGCCGGGCCTGGCGTTCGTGCCGGCCGGGCCCGAGGGCGACGCCGTCGTCGACGCGATGGCCGACGCCGTGCGCGGCACGAGCGCCCCGGTGCTGCTCAACGAGGGCATTGCGGCCTCCTACGGCCGCATCTCCGACGGCCTGGCCGGGGCGCCGGGCGTCGAGGAGATCGCCCGCGGCGGCGACCCCTCCGGCCGGGGGTTCGAGGCCGTGCCCCGGCTGCTGCAGACCACCGCCGCCGCGCTACCCGAGCAGGTGACCGAGGAGTGCTTCGGGCCGGTGTCGGTCGTGGCCCGCTACGACGGCGAGAAGGAGCTGTTCGCCGCGCTCGAGGCCATGCCGTCCTCGCTGACCGCCACCGTGCTGCGCGGCGCGGGGGAGACCGACCTGCCCCTCGCCGTCTCGCAGGAGCTGCGCACCCGTGCCGGCCGGCTGGTCTACGACGCCTACCCGACCGGGGTCGCGGTCTCCTGGGCGCAGCACCACGGCGGCCCCTGGCCGTCGACGAACTCCCAGCACACCTCGGTGGGGACCACGGCGATCCGCCGGTTCCTGCGCCCGGTCACCTGGCAGGGCGCCCCGCAGGAGGTGCTCCCGGCCGAGCTCACCGACGACTTCACCGGCATCCCGCGGCGCATCGACGGCGTGCTGGTCCTGCCCCGGTGACCCCCCGGGTCGCCCTCGTCAGCTCCGAGCGCGGCCTGCGGCTCGACCCCGACCTCCCGCTCGCCGCGCCGGCGCTGCAGGGGGCCGGGCTCACCGTGGACTGCGTGCGCTGGGACGACCCGGCGGTCGACTGGGCCGGCTACGACATGGCCGTCGTGCGCTCCTGCTGGGACTACGCCTGGCGGCGGGCCGAGTTCCTGGCCTGGGCCGGCGCCGTGCCGCGGCTGCGCAACGAGGCCGCGGTGCTGCGCTGGAACACCGACAAAACGCACCTGCGCGACGTCGAGCGCGCCGGCCTCCCCGTCGTCCCCACCGTGTGGGACCCGACGAGCGCCGCCGAGCTGCCGGAGGCGGGGGAATGGGTGGTCAAGCCGTCGGTGTCCGCGGGCGCCCGGGACACCGCGCGCTGGACCGACCCCGGCGACGTCCTGGCGCACGCCGCGCAGCTGATGGCGGCCGGCCGGACGGCGATGGTGCAGCCGTACCAGGCCAGCGTGGACGACGCGGGGGAGACGGCGCTGCTGTTCCTCGGCGGGCGGTTCTCGCACGCCGCGTGCAAGCCCCCGATGCTCGGCCGCGGTGAGGGCGTGCGGCAGGACCGCAGCGGCCGCCGGGGCGTGCGGCCGGCGACCGCGACGCCCGAGCAGCGGGAGGTGGCGCAGGCGGTGGTCGACGCCGTCCCCGCGCTGGTGCGCGATGCCCTTCCCTCGCGGGGGCGCGATGCCCTTCCCTCGCGGGGGCGCGATGCCCTCTCCTCGCGGGGGCGCGATGCCGCGCCGCTGCTCTACGCGCGGATCGACCTCGTCGCCGACGCCGCCGGCCGGCCGGTGGTGCTCGAGGTGGAGCTCACCGAGCCCAACCTGTTCCTCCCGCAGGCCCCGCCGGAGGCGCTGCCCCGGCTGGTCCGTGCGGTCGGGGACGCGATCGCCGCGTGAACGGGGTGGTGGGGGGCTTCGCCGCCCTCACCGCGGTCATCGCCGTCGGCTGGCTGGTCGCCCGTACCGGCACCCTCGGGCGGGATGCCGCGGCGGTGCTGTCGACGCTCTCCTACGTCGTCGCGACCCCGGCGCTGCTGCTGCTCACCCTCGCCGACGCCGATCCCGGCGTGCTGGTGTCGCCCGCACTGGTCGCCACCGCCGGCAGCGCGGTGCTGGCCGCGCTGCTGTTCGTCGGGCTGGCGCGGTGGCGCTGGCGGCTGCGGCCGGCCGAGCTGACCGCGGGTGGGCTGGCGTCCTCCTACGTCAACGCCGGCAACCTCGGCGTCCCGATCTCGGTGTACGTGCTGGACGACGCCTCGTTCGTCGCACCCGTGCTGCTGTTCCAGGTGCTGGTCATGGCCCCGGTCGGCCTGGCCGTGCTGGCCGGGTCGGGCGCGCAGGGGCGGTCCCGCTGGCGGGTCCTGACCCGGCCGCTGGCCACGCCGGTCGTCATCGGCTGCGCCCTCGGCGTGCTGGTCGCCGCGACCGGGGTCGAGCTGCCGGCGCTGGTGCTGCAGCCGGTCGAGCTCACCGCCGGGCTGGCCGTGCCGGCGGCCCTGCTCGCCTACGGGATGAGCCTGCACGGCGCGCCGCGGCCGGCGTCCGGTGAGGGCGCCGGGCCGGTCTGGCTGGCGGTGGCGCTCAAGACGGTGGGGCAACCCGCGCTGGCCTACGCCCTCGGCCGCTGGGTCGCCGGCCTCGACGGGGTGGCGCTGCTGGCGGTCACGGTGACCTCGGCGCTGCCGACGGCGCAGAACGTCTTCGTCTACGCCGCGACCCACGACCGCGGCACGCTGCTCGCCCGGGACGTCGTCCTGCTGAGCACCGTCCTGTCGGTCCCGGTGCTGGTCGGCATCGCCCTGCTGATCGGCTGAGCGGACCGTCGAGGCATCCGGTTCGGTTCGCCGGTGGCCGTCAGGCCACCTGTCCCGCCGGCGCCGTACCGGCCAGGCGGCGGGGTACGGCTCGGCCCAGCGCCTCGGTGAACCGCACCGACGAGCATGGTGGGCGGGGCCGATGGCCGTCCGTGCCGCAGCGCCCGGGCCGTTCTGCGCACCACCGAGGCGGGGCAGAGCAGGCTCCGGAGCGTGGGACGCGGTCCCGGGGCCGGACGGTCAGGCCGTCGCCGAGCTGTCGGTCTCGCGGGTGACCTCGAGGCGGGGCTGGCTCTGCCAGTGGGCCCACTCGGCGCTGATGTTGCCGGCCGTGCGCAGGAGCAACGGCAGGTGCTCCGAGAGGAGCCGTTCGATCGGGGTCTCGGCGGCGTGCACGGTGACGTTCATGGCAGCCCGCACGGCTCCGGTGCCGTCGCGAACCGGGACGGCGACCGAGCGGATCCCCGGCGCGAGCTCCTCGTCGGCGAGGGCCCATCCCCGGGCGCGCACCTCGGTGAGCTCGTCGCGGAGCTGGTCGGGCGAGCGCCGGATGAACGGGGGGAGCCCGGCCCGGCTGGGCTCGGCCAGCGTCCTGGCCAGCTCGTCGGAGGACAGTGCGGCGAGGAGGACCTTGCCCTGCGACGTCTGCGCCGCGGGGAACAGGGTGCCGATCTCCACGCGGATGGCGATGAGCTTCGGAACCGACACCCGAGCGACGTAGACGATGTCCGAGCCGTCCAGCTGGGACATCGACGACGACTCCCCGGTGCGACCGACGAGCTCCTCCATGTGCGGTCGGGCGATGTCCCAGAGGCCGAGGGCGTTGACGTAGGCCATCCCGAGCGTCAGCACCTTCGGGGTCAGCTCGAAGGAGGCGCCCACCGGACGGACGTAGCCCAGTTCCTCCAGCGTCAGCAGCAGCCGGCGGGCCGTCGGCCGCGCCAGTCTCGCTTCCGTGGCCACCTCGGTGAGCGACATGGTCCGGTGGTCGGCACTGAAGCAGGCCAGCACGTCGAGCCCCCGTGCCAGGGCCTCGACGAAGTCCGGCCCGGTGCCCCGTCCCGCCATCTCACTTCCCCCTTCGTGGTGTCCTCCGGTGTCCCCCCGGAGGCATCAGGTCCCCGTTCCCGTGCCCGCTCCGGGCCGGCCGGATGCGGCGCGGTCCGCGTCGCATCCGGCTCAGTGCACCCGTTCGTCCCCCCGACCGCCAGCGGTCGAGTCACGTCGGCCCCGCCGTGGTGCAGGTGTGGCGGGTGGTCCGGGTCAACTCTCGGACAGGTGCTCCTCGAAGACGCCCTCGCGCGCCGCGTGCGTCGACTCGGACCTGTAGTCGGTGTACTGGTACGGGTTGTCGAGCACCTCGGTCGTGGGCAGGTCGGGGTACATCCCCTGTGCCCAGGCCTCGTCGCCGAGGCTGGAGCGCAGGTGCTCGACCGTGGCGTCGACCTCCCGCCGGACCGCGGCGACGTCGACGTCGACCAGTCGGTGCGCGTGCTTCACGACCCGGCCGTCGACGATCACGGTGTGCACGTCCCCGCGCTGCGCCTGGAACGCCACGTGGCCGTAGGGGTTGAGCAGGGGGAACGACACCAGCGACGCGTCGTTCTTGACGAGCACGACGTCGGCCTTCTTGCCCGGTTCGAGCGTGCCCAGGTCGTCCCGGCCCAGGGCCTGGGCGCCGCCGCGCGTGGCCCACTCGACCACGTGCTGAGCGCGCAGCGCCAGGTGGGTGACGGTCTCGCCCTTGAGGTGCGCCTCGAAGTGCTGGCGGGACCGGTCGGCACCGAGCGTCGTGCGCATCGCGGAGAAGAGGTCGCCGCTCCACCAGACGCTGGTGTCCATGGAGAGGGACACCGGGATGCCGTACCGGCGGACCTGCCAGGTGGGCGGGTAGCCCTGGCCCGCGCTCTGCTCCGACTCGGTGGACACCGAGATCGATCCACCCGTCGCGGCGATGCGCTGGTAGGAGTCGGGGGAGAGGGACGCGGCGTGGACGTAGACGGTCTCCGGGGTCATGAAGCCGTGCTCGTGCATCAGCCGGATGCCGTCGTCGTTCGTCGCTCCCCACACGCCGGCGTGCGTGGTCACCGGCAGGCCCAGCTCGCGGGCGGCCTCGAAGGCGGCCTTCTCGGGGAAGGCGGGGTCGCCGGTCACGTCGAAGGCGATCTGGTAGCCCAGCCGGTCACCGGTGCCGGTGCGGCGCCGGCCGAGGAAGCGGCGGACCTCGGGGTCGGCGGTCCACTCCCACGGCCCGGCCTGGATGTTGCCGTAGGCGAGCACGTACCGGCCGGGGACGGACAGCAGCGCGTCGACGGCGGCGTCGGCGTGGTCGACGGTCTGCAGGCCGTGCGACCAGTCGACGACCGTGGTGACGCCGGACTCCAGCGCCTCGAGGGCGGCCAGCCGGTTGCCGGCGGCGATGTCCTGCGGGCGGAAGTGCTTGCCGTGCTCGAGGTAGTACCAGACGAAGTACTGGGTGAGGGTCCAGTCGGCGCCGTAGCCGCGCATGGCGGTCTGCCACATGTGCCGGTGGGTGTCGATCATGCCCGGCATGACGATGCCGCCGCGGGCGTCGATCTCCTGGGTGCCCTCGGGCACGTCCAGGGCGGTGCCGACGGCGGCGATGCGGTCGTCGACGACGAGGACGTCGCCGTTCTCCAGCACCGTGGACCCGTCGTCCATCGTCAGCACCGTGCCGCCACGCAGCAGCACGGGTAGACCCGCCTGCGGAGCGGGCGTGTCGGCGTCAGGATTGGTCATCGTTCCTCCTCGAGCCGCACACCGACTGCGGACCTGCGTCCGTATACCGGTCAGCATGACGGAGTCGCCACGATGCTGGCCTCGGAGCGCCGCTGTCAAGGTCGTGGCCGGTCGGGCAACCCCGACCGGGGGCACGAGTGTCGCTTGACACTGAGGGGTACTCGCCGAAGGATCGGACAGGAAACGCGGACCGTCGTCCGTATAGCGGTCGGCAGCGAGGAGGGGTGCACCACGATGACCGCACACGAACCCGTTCCCGGCGCCCGGACGGGGCGGGGGCCTCTGGCGGGGCTGTTGGTCGCCGATTTCTCCCGTGTCCTCGCGGGCCCCTACTCGACGATGCTGCTGGCCGACCTGGGTGCCGAGGTGGTCAAGGTGGAGAGCCCGGCGGGCGACGACACGCGCAGCTGGGCGCCGCCGGTCCGCGACGGGGTCGCCACCTACTACCTCGGTGTCAACCGCAACAAGCGGTCGATAGCGCTGGACCTCAAGGACGAGGACGACCGCGCGGCCGCGCGTGAGCTGGCCCGCCGCGCGGACGTCTTCGTCGAGAACTTCAAGCCCGGGGGGCTGGCCCGCTTCGGCCTCGACTACGAGACCGTCGCCGAGGACAACCCGGGCGTCGTCTACGCCTCGATCAGCGGCTTCGGCAGCGGCCCGAAGGGTGCGGCGCTGCCGGGTTACGACCTCATCGTCCAGGCGATATCCGGGTTGATGAGCCTGACCGGTGACCCGGACGGGTCCCCGTACCGCGCGGGGATCTCGGTCTTCGACGTGATGGCCGGGCTGCACGCCACGATCGGGGTCCTCAGTGCGTTGAACGTCCGGCACGAGACCGGCCGCGGGCAGCACGTGGAGGTCAACCTGCTCTCCTCGGCTCTGTCGGGCCTGGTGAACCACGCCAGTGCCTACGTCGCCGGCGGCGTGGTCCCGTTCCGGATGGGCAACAGCCACCCCAGCCTGTTCCCCTACGAGCCCCTGGCCTGCGCCGACGGGGACCTGATCATCACCGCCGGCAACAGCGGGCAGTTCCGCAAGCTGGTCGAGGTGCTGGGTGTGCCGGAGCTCGCCGACGACCCGCGCTTCCTCCGCAACGAGGACCGGACGGCGAACCGGGACGAGTTGCGGCCGCTGCTGGTGGAGCGGCTGCGCACCCGTACCAAGGACGAGTGGTTCCGCGACATCATCGCTGCCGGGGTGCCGTGCGGGCCCATCAACACCGTCGACCAGGGCGTCGCGTTCGCCGAGGAGGTCGGCCTGGACCCGGTCGTCACGGTGGGGGAGGGCGACGCCGCCGTCCCCTCGGTCCGCAACCCGATCACCTTCTCCGAGACCGCGGCGGAGTACCGCCTGCCGCCGCCGGGCCTGGACGAGCACGGTGCGGAGATCCGCCGCTGGCTGTCGGCGCCCGTGGGCGCGAGCAGCGACGACAGGGAGCGCTCGGCATGACCGACGCCGACCGGCCGGTGTACCCGACTGCGCTCGGGGCCTCGAGCCTGGAGAGCATCACCCTGCTGGGCCAGGACCTCGCTCGGGACGTGATGGGCGAGGTCGGTTTCGGGGAGCTCGCCTTCTGGCTGGCCACCCAGCGACGGCCGACCAAGGGGGAGACCCGGGTCTTCGAGGCCGTGCTGGCCGCGCTCGCCGACCACGGCTTCACCCCGACCGCGATCGTCACCCGGCTGACCTACCTGTCCGCGCCGGACTCGGTGCAGGGAGCGCTGGCGGCCGGCCTGCTCGGTGGCGGCTCGCGCTTCCTGGGGGTCACCGAGGACTGCGGCCGCTTCCTGCACGACGTCCTGACCTCCGTCGACGGCGCGCTGCCCACCGACGACGCCGGCTGGGACGCCCTGGCGTCGGACACGGTCACCGCGCAGCGTGCGGCCCGGCGGTTCGTGCCCGGCCTGGGCCACCACGTGCACAAGCAGGGCGACCCGCGAACCCCGCGGCTGTTCCAGATCGCCGCGGAGGAGGGGCTGTACGGCCCGCACCTCTCGCTGTTCGCCGCGATCGGCCGGGTCCACCCCCAGGTCCTCGGCAAGACCCTGCCGCTCAACGGCGCCGGTGTCTGCGGCGCCGCGCTGGCCGACCTCGGTCTCCCGCTGCAGCTCCTGCGCGGGTTCGCCCTGCTCGCCCGCACCGCGGGGCTGGTCGGTCAGCTCGCCGAGGAGCTGCGGAACCCGGTGGCCAACGAGGTCTTCCTGTCGGTGGACCTGAACAACCGCTCCGTCGCCCCGGACCCCTACGTCCCGGATCCCCTCCCGGGCACCACCTCGGACATCGACACCACTGGAGGTCGTCATGGCTGAAGTCGCCGCGGTCATCGCGTCCACGCACCACCCGTTCTTCTACCGGGCCAAGACGTCGACCGGCGCGGACCGGCCGCCGTTCGCCGACGAGTGGGTCGCCAAGCAGGATGCCTTCGCCGCGACGCTCAACCGGGCCGAGCCCGACGTCCTGGTGATGGTCGGCAGCGACCACTTCCACCAGTTGTGGCTGGACAACATGCCGCAGTTCCTGGTCGGCAAGGCGCCCTGGTTCGACGCCAACTGGTACAACGAGGAGCGCGAGTTCGGACTCCCGCGGCTCAAGCTGCGCGGTCAGGAGGACCTCGCCGCGCACATCCTCCGGGACGGCCTCGACCGGGGCTTCGACCTCGCCTTCAGCAACGAGCTGCGGATCGACCACAGCATCACGTGCCCGATCATCGCCCTGCGGCCCGAAGCGGACCTGCCGATCGTGCCGGTCTACACCAACATCTTCGCCCCGCCGCTGCCGCAGCCGAAGCGCTTCGTCGAGCTCGGCAAGGCGCTGCGCCAGATGGTGGAGTCCTGGGAGAGCGACGAGCGGGTGGCGATCATCGGCACCGGTCACCTGTCGCTGGAGCTCGGCGGCCCGCGCCAGTTCGGCGAGCACGGGCCCGACCCCGAGTTCGACCGCAAGGCCGTCGAGTGGATCGCCAGCGGCGACATCGAGGGCTGCCTGGCCGAGGTCAGCCTGGAGAGCCTGCACCACCCGGGCAACGCCACCCACGGCTTCATGGACTTCATGCTCATGATGGGCGTCGCCGGCGAAGGCCAGAAGGCCGACCACGTCGACACGCTGGACCTCTTCCACACCATGGAGGCCTACTTCACCTGGTACCCCGACGGGGCTCCGGCCTGAGGCCGCGGACAGCGACGACTGCGACAGGGACCGAACGGAGACACCGGCATGAGCAAGTACCTGCTCGACAAGTTCCTCTTCACCGTCGACCGCGACCCCGAGCTGGTCGAGCGCTACCGGGAGGACCCGGCGGGCACGGTGGAGTGGTGGGAGGCCGAGATGGCCAACAAGATCCTCAACTGCATCGACGCCGAGAAGTCCACCTGGCTGTCGTTCACCGAGGAGGAGCGCAGGGCGCTGCGGGAGCACGACCACGTGACCCTCTTCCAGATGGGCGCGCACCCGTTCCTCACGCTCACCTTGTTCATCGCCATGTTCGAGCGCGACCACGGGCCGCTGGAGTACCAGAAGGCCTACGGCAAGGCGATGGAGCACATCTCCATGCCCTATCCCGACATCGCCACCTGAGCCGCATCGCCACCTGAGCCGCATCGCCACCTGAGCCGGCGCGGCCCTGACCGACCTGCCGCCCCTGTCCCGGTTGCCACCGGGGCGGGGGCGGCCCCGCCTCCCGAGGAGTTGCCACCGCCATGCGCGCCGCCGTCCTGCAGAGCCCCGGCTCCCCGCCGGTGTTCGGCACGCGCCCCGATCCGCAGGCGGGGGAGGGTCGGACGCTGCTGCGGGTGACCGCGGCACCGGTCGTCCCGCTCGACCAGCTCTGCGCCTCCGGGACGTCGTACTTCGGACGGCCCGCGACGCCGTACGTCCCGGGGGTCCAGGGGGTCGGCGTGGTGGAGTCCTCGGACGCCCACCCGGTGGGCACCCGCGTCTTCTTCGCCACCTCGGCCGGTATGGCGCCGGGAGACGGCAGCCTCGCGGAGATGTGCGCGGTGGCGGACGCCGACGTGGTGCCGATCCGGGCGGACGTGCCGGACGCGGTGGTGGCGTCCCTGGGGCTGTCCGCCGTGGCGGCCTGGATGTCGCTGACCTGGCGCGGCCGGCTGCAGGCGGGGGAGGGGGTCCTGGTGCTCGGTGCCGGCGGTGCGGTCGGCCAGGTGGCGGTGGGCGCGGCCCGGGTCATCGGAGCCTCCCGGGTGGTGGCGGTGGCGCGGTCGGCGGCGTCCCAGGACCGGGCGAGGCGGGCCGGGGCCGACGAGGTCGTCCCGTCGACCGACGACGTCGACGAGCTCACCGCGCGACTGCGCGAGGCGTGCGGCGGCAGTGTCGACCTGGTCGTCGACCCGGTGTTCGGCACGGCGGCCACCGCTGCCGCGCGGGTGCTCGCGCCGTTCGGCCGGCTGGTCAACCTGGGCGGTGCCTCAGGCGACGAGGCGGCCTTCTCCTCCTCGGTGCTGCGCGGCCGCAGCGCCGAGATCCTCGGTTACACCAACAACGCGCTCTCGGCCGAGCAGCGGGCACAGGCGCTGACCGCCGTCCTGCAGCACGCCGAGCGCGGCGTCCTGGCCGTGGACCACCGCGTGCTGCCCCTCGAGGAGGCCGAGCAGGCGTGGACGGCCACGGCCCGCGGCGCCGGGCACCGGCTGGTGCTCACCCCCTGACGACCTCGTCCTGACCGCGTCCCCGTGGGTCAGCAGGCCGTCGGGTCCCAGGCGCGGCAGGCCGGTGTCGCTGCCACGATCCCGCGGCTGCTCGCGACCGATGTGCTCCTTGACACAGCCCTGAACGGTCGGGCATCGTCCCACTGTCCGCGAGACGGACAACTGTCCACTCCCGCACAGCAGCGGTTCCGCGCGTTGGAAGGACCCCTCGTTCATGACCACGACCGCCCCGACCACCGCCCCGGCCTACGGGGAGGACATCTACACGGACGAGGCGCTCCTCGAGCCGTACGAGCACTACCGCGCGCTGCGCGAGCTCGGCCCGGCGGTCTGGCTCGAGAAGCACGGGGCGTATGCCGTGTCCCGCTACGACGAGGCGCGCGCCGTCCTCATGGACTCCGCCACCTTCCGGTCGGCCAACGGGATCGCGCTCAACGAGCCCGCCAACCAGGCGATCCTCGGGTGCACGCTGGCCAGTGACGGCGACCTGCACGCGCACCTCCGCCAGGTGGTGGCCCACCGGCTGACCCCGCGCGCGCTGCGGCCCATGCGGGAGACCGTCGCGGGGAAGGCCGAGGAGCTCGTCGCCGGCCTGGTCGAGAAGGGCTCCTTCGACGCGGTCGCCGACCTGGCCCGTGCCCTGCCGCTGTCGATCGTGCCGGACTTCATCGGCTGGCCGCAGGAGGGCCGTGAGCACCTGCTGCGCTGGGCCGGCGCCAACTTCGACTCCTTCGGTCCGATGAACGCCCGGACGCAGGCGGCCCTGCCGCAGTGCGGCGAGATGGCCGCGTTCGGCGCGGAGATCGTCCGCACGCAGAACGTCCTGCCGGGCAGCCTCGGCGCCGGCGTGATCGAGGCCCGTGACCAGGGCGCGATCTCCACCGAGCAGGCCATGATGCTGATGCTCGACTACCTCGCGCCCTCGCTGGACACCACGATCAGCGCCGTCGGCAGCGCCGTCTGGCTGTTCGCGCAGAACCCCGACCAGTGGGACCAGGTGCGCGAGGACCCCGGCCTCATCCCGAACGCGGTCAACGAGGTCGTGCGCATCGAGTCGCCGATCCGCTCGTTCGGCCGGCTCGCCGCCGAGGACACCGAGATCGGCGGCGTGCAGATCCCCGAGGGGTCCCGCGTCCTGGTGATCTACGCGTCCGCGAACCGGGACGAGCGGACGTTCGAGCGGCCCGAGGAGTTCGACGTCACCCGTGCCAACGCCGTCCACCAGCTCGGCTTCGGCATGGGCGAGCACGGGTGCGCGGGTCAGGGGCTGGCGCGGATGGAGGCCGAGTCGCTGCTCCGCGCCCTCGCCAAGCGGGTGACCCGGTTCCACCTCGGGGAGACCGAGCGTGCGCTCAACAACCTGATCCGCGCCTTCGCCAAGGTCGACGTCACGGTGGACGTCGCCGCCACGACGCAGGAGAGCTGACGTGAAGATCGAGGTCGACTACAAGCGCTGCGAGGGGCACGGCCTCTGCGAGGACCAGGCGCCGGACGTCTTCGAGCTCGACGACGAGGGTGACCTGATCTACCGGTTCGAGGGTCAGGACGTCCCCGAGGAGCTGGCGCCCGACGCCGCTCGCGGTGCGGCGGCGTGCCCGGTTGCGGCGCTGCGGGTCGTGCAGTGACCCCGGTGCCCGCGGACGGTCACGTGGTGATCGTCGGCGGGTCCATCGCCGCCGCCACCGCGGCGCGGACCCTCCGGAACCGGGGGCACGGCGGACGCGTGACGCTGATCAGCAGCGAGGCCCACCCGCCCTACGCCCGGCCACCGCTGTCCAAGGCGGTCCTCACCGGGACCGACACCCCGGAGTCGGCGTACCTGCCCGCACTCGAAGACGTCGAGCTCCTGCTGGGCGTACCCGCTGCCGGTCTGGACCCGGTCGCGCGCCGCATCCGCCTCGCCGACGGGCGGGAGGTCGGGTACGACGGGCTGGTCATCGCCACCGGGGCGCGGGCCCGGACCCTGCCCGGTGGCGGCGACCGCGTCTTCACCCTGCGGGACCTCAACGACGCACAGCGCCTCGGTCAGCTCATCCGTGAGGGAGCCCGGTTGCTGGTCGTCGGCGGCGGACCGCTCGGCATGGAGGTCGCCTCGGTCGGCCGGGAGCTCGGCGCCGAGGTGACCCTGGTGAGCGACACGCCTCCGATGGAGGCGCTCCTCGGGGGCCAGCTCGCCGGGCTGCTCGTCGAGGCGGCCACCGCAGCCGGCGTGCGGATCGTCCGTCAGCCGGTGGGCGCCCTGGAGCAGGACGGCGCCGGCCGCCCGGTCGCCGTGCTCGCCGACGGGAGCCGGGTCGACGGGGACGTGGCTTTCGTGGCCGTCGGCTGCCGGCCCAACGTCGAGTGGCTCGAGGGCAGCGGCCTGGACGCCGGTCCCCGCGGGCTGGTCGTGGACGAGTGCCTCCGGGTCGGACCCGGGATCGTCGCCGCGGGTGACTGCGTGGCGTTCCCCGGGGACGCCGGGGCGTCGCGGAGCCCGTACTGGCAGGCGGCCTTCGACCAGGCGATCACCGCCGTCGAGGTGCTGCTCGGGTACGGCGTGCCCCACGTGCCGCGACCGTACTTCTGGACCGAGCAGTTCGGGCACCACGTCAAGCTCGTGGGCACCGTGGCCAGGACCGGCACGCCCGAACAGGTGCCCGCGTCGTCGGGCACGGTACTGCGCTGGCGCGATGCCCACGGCACGCCGGTGGGCGCGGCCGGCGTCGACAGCCCGCTGTCGATCACCAAGCTGCGCAAGCTGCTGACCGCGGTCTGAGCGGCAGCCGCCGAGGCGCCGACCGCGGGAATGTGTCCCTTGACACGTTCGAACGAGACCCAGACACTTGAGTGGACGGATGTCCGCTCAGCGGACAGAGCTCCTCGCGAGTCCGGCGGCCGGCTCTCTGCCCCTCCGCCGACATCCGGTCCCGACCCGCACGCGTAGGTCCACGAGAACAGGAGTCCCCCATGACGACCACTGCCCCCGACACCGCGCTGGGCCACTCGGGCAGCCGGGAGCCGGCCGACCTCGTGGCCGCCGCGCGCGAGATCCAGTCGCTGGTCCGCGAGAACGCCGCCGCCAACGAGGCCGCCGGCCGGCTCGCCGACGCCGTCGACGACGCGCTGCACGAGACGCGGCTGTTCGGGATGTGGACGCCCAAGGAGCTCGGTGGAGCCGAGTGCGACCCGATGTCCTCGCTGGAGATCGTGCAGACCCTGGCGGAGGCCGACCCGTCGACCGCGTGGGTGCACATGGCTGCCTCCCTGGCCATCGGCACCGGCGGCGCCTACCTCCAGGACGAGGCGGTCAAGGAGATGTTCTCGGGGGAGCGCCTCCCCGTCGTCGCCGGGCAGGGCACTCGCCCCGGCACGGCTGTGACCGACGGCGACGGGTACCGGCTCTCGGGTGACTGGAGCTTCGCCTCGGGGATCAAGCACTCCCAGTGGATCCACACACTCGGCATCATCCAGGAGACCGGTGAGCCGCGGATCTTCGTCCTCCCGGTGGAGAAGGCGGAGCTGCTCGAGACCTGGGACGTCATGGGTCTCAAGGCGACCGGCAGCATCGACTACAAGATCCGGGACGTGTTCGTGCCCGAGGCGTTCACCCACCTCGGCCCGGTCGAGACCCCGCTGCGCGGCGGCTGGATCTTCAAGCTCGGCATCATGCACTTCGCGCTCATCGGCCACTCCGGCTGGGCGCTGGGTGTCGCGCGCCGCATGATCGACGACCTGGCGGAGCAGGTGCGCGCGAAGGCCGGCCGTGCCGGATCGATGGCCGACAGCACCCGCTTCCTCGCCGTGTACGGCGAGCTCGAGGCCAAGTACCACGCCGCCCGTGCCTTCGTGAACGAGGTCTGGCGGGACGCCACCGAGACGCTGCAGAACGGTGGCGAGCTGGACTCGGAGCAGCGCACCAAGCTGCGGCTCGCGCTCTACAACGCCACCTGGACGGCCGAGGCCATCAGCGTCGAGGTCTACAAGGCCGCGGGCACCGCAGCACTGCGCACCGGGCCGATGCAGCAGTACTTCCGCGACATGCACGCCGGTACGCAGCACGTCACGTCGGCCCCCCACGTGCTGGAGGGGTGCGGCAAGTACCTGGCGGGCCTGGCCCCGGAGCACACGTGGCTCTACATGAACCTCGTGCCCAAGGCCTGAGCCGCTGACCGGAGGGCCGGACCGGGATCACCGGTCCGGCCCTCCGTCGTCCTCGGGGCCGATGCCCCGGAACCTGGCCGCACACGTCGGAGGGGGCGTCACCGGAGGACCGGCGACGCCCCCTCCGACGTGGGGTACGCGGAACTCAGAAGGCTCCGGCCAGCGCCCCGCCGTCGACCGGATAGACGGTCCCGGTCATGAACGACGACGCGTCGGAGGCGAGCAGCAGGGCCATGCCCTGCAGCTCCTGGCGCACGGCCATGCGGCCCAGCAGCACCGTGTCGGCCCACGCCTGCTCGACCTGCGGATCGATCGGGCCCCGCCCCCCGATGTTCGTGTGGAAGGGCCCCGGGGCGATGCCGTTCACCCGGATGCCGTCCCTGGCCAGGTCCACCGCCGCCTGGCGCACGAGGTTGGCCAGAGCGCCCTTGGAGGCGCTGTAGCCGTAGCCGACCATCGCGTCGGCCCGCAGCCCCGCCGTCGAGACCGTGACGACGATCGAGCCGCCGCCGGCGCCTCGCATGACCTCCGCGGCCGCCCGGACGGTGGCCAGCGTCCCCACGAGGTTCACGGCCAGGGCGCCGTCGAAGACCGCCCAGTCCAGGTCGTAGATGCGCCCCTCGGGCATCGAGACCGATGGGCCGCCGGCGATGCCGGCGTTGGCGAACGCCGCGTGCAGCCCGCCGAACTCCTCGGCAGCCGCCGCCACCGTCGCCGCCACGTCCTGCGCGCGGGAGACGTCGCAGACGCGGGTGCCGACCTGCCCGCCGCGTCCGGCCAGACCCCCGGCGCTGCGCTCGAGCTCCGCGGCGTCGACGTCGACCATCGTCACCGACGCACCGCACTCCAGGAGCCCCTCGACGATGCCCAGGCCCAGCCCGCTGGCGGCCCCCGTCACGAGGACGTGCCGGCCGTCCATGCGCAGCCGGTCGGGCAGGGGGCGCGGGTCGGGGGGTGCAGTCGTCATGCGAGGGCCTCTCCTCGACAGGCGGCGGGGGTGCGGAGGTCGACGAGCACCTTCACGGCGTCCCCGGTGCCGTCCTCGAGCAGCTGCAGGGCCTCGGCCACCCCGGCCACGGGCACCAGATGGCTGACCAGGGCGTCGATCGCGCCGGCCGAGCGCCGCACGAGGTCGGCGGCCGCGGCGAACTCCTCGTAGGTGCAGCAGCTGACGCCGAGCACGTCCAGTTCCTTGATGGGCAGCGGCCCTGGGCCGAACGGTGCGGTGGCCGCGGTCATGCCGACGATCACCACCCGGCCGCCGTGGCCGACGAGGTCCACGGCCGTGCCCAGGACGGCGGGCGCGCCGGTCGTGTCGATGACCACGTGCGGGCCCTCGGGGCCGGCGTGGTCGCGGACCAGCTGCGGCAGGTCGGGGTCGTCCGGTGCGGCCGTGGGGAAGCCGAGGCCTGCCAGCAGGTCCCGCCGGGCGGCCACCGTGTCGACGGCGACCACGTCGGCGCCCCGGTCGCGGGCGGCGAGTGCGCAGGCCGCCCCGATCGGCCCGGCCCCGAGGACGACGACGCACTCCCCGGGCGCCAGCCGGCCGCGGGCGACGGCGTGCACGGCGACCGACGCCGGCTCCACCAGCGCGGTCAGCTCGGCGGGGAGCCCGGTCGTCACCACCAGCGAGGCGGTGTCGACCAGCAGGTACTCCTGCAGGGCGCCGTCGCGGTGGACGCCCAGGAGCCGCAGGCGGCTGCACACGTTGACCCGCCCGTCCCGGCACGGGCGGCACTCGCCGCAGGGCAGGACCGGCCACGCCGCCACCCGCTCCCCGGTGGCCGGACCGCCCGCGGGGTCGGGGGCGGCCACGACGGCGGAGAACTCGTGGCCCTGCACGCGGGGGAGCAGGCCGTCGTGTGACGGGCCGAGGTCGGCCCGGTAGAGGTGCACGTCGGACCCGCAGATCCCCACGGTCTCGACCCGCAGCAGGGTCTGGCCCGGCCCCGGAGGGCCCGGCTCCGGCCGGTCGACCAGCCTGATGGAGCCCGGGCCCTCCGTGACCGCGGCTCTCATCGGGTGGCGGCGTCCTGGCCGAGGATGAACCCGAGGACCTCGGCGGCGACCTCGTCCGGCCGCTCGTGGTGCAGGCCGTGTCGCGTGCGCGGCAGGTCGCGGAGCTCGGCTCCGGGGATCGCCTTCGCGTACGCCTCGCTGTGCTCCCGCGGGACGATGGTGTCGATCTCCGCGGCGATGACCAGCGTGGGGCAGGTGATGCGCGGTAGCCGGGCCGGCAGCTCGGGGTTGTGCAGGTACGGGTCGCGCGCGAACCGGGCGAAGGCCGCCATGTCCTTGTCGGTCTGCGCGATCTGCTCCGGCGTGGGCGGCGCCGAGAGGGCGGCCTCGACGAGCGCGTCGTCGTAGAAGAGCGCGCGGACCAGGTCCGGCGGGGCCATGTCGAACAGGTCGGCCGGCGGAGCCGAGGGCACCTCCAGGCCCGCCGGCGCCATGAGCACCAGGTGCTCGACGCGGTCCGGGATGGTGCTGGTCAGCTCCGCGGCGGTCCAGCCGCCGAAGGAGGCGCCCACGACGTCGAGCCGGTCGACGCCCAGCTCGTCCAGCAGCCGCACGTAGTGCTGGACGAGGTCGGCCATGGTGGCGACCTCGGGGAGCTCGTCGCTGCGGCCGAATCCGGGGTGGTCGGGGGCGATCAGGTCGACCGACTGGGACATCCGCTCGTGGAACGGCTCCCAGTTGCCCGCCCCGCCGGCGGCGTGCAGGAAGAGGACCGGCCGCCCCGATCCCCGGCGGAGGAGGCTGATCTCCCCGGAGCCCATGGGCAGCCTGGTCGGGGTCGGTCCAGCACCCGGAACTGTCACGTCAACTCCTGCCTCGTCAGCGTGCGCGGACAGTCGTCCGCGCACGGTCACCGTGACGCAAGACACGTGGCCATGTCAACGGACCCACACGGCTCCGGGGCCGGGAACGCAGTTCTGGAACACGGCTGCCGTACCCCTCATCGGCTTTGCGGACAGGTGTACGCATGACGGTTGACAAGGGCTTGTGGTCGCTGTCACTGTTCCGCCACCAGCACGGCCGCGTCCGCTCCTGCGGCCCCGGCGGATCGTGCGCGGCGATCCCCTCGAAGCTGTGCGACCCCGACGAAGAGGACGACCCCATGGCTCATCGCCTGTTCCGTTCGCCGCGCACTCGGCGGCTGACCCTGCCGGCCGCCGCGGCAGCTCTCACGCTGGCCACCGTGGCCTGCGCGCCCACGGCCACCGACGAGGGCGGCGGCTCCGACAGCGGCGCCGAGGCGGTCGTCTCCGAGGACGTCCTCCGCGACCTGCAGGCGCAGGTCGAGGAGGCCATGGCGCAGCCGCAGTTCGAGGCCGCCGGCGAGCCGTTCTCCGTCGCCGGCCTGGCCGGCAAGAAGATCCTGTCGATGCCGGTGAGCAGCCAGCTCGAGGGCTGCGACCGGATGGCGCGCCAGGTCGTCGAGCTCGCCAAGAGCGTCGGGATGACCGACAGCACCTATTTCCAGAACGACGGCGGCCCGCAGGCGTGGGTGCAGGGCATGAACCTGGCCATCAACCAGGGCTACGACGGCGTCGCGCTGGTCTGCGGCATCGACCCGGCCGCCCTAGCCCCGCAGATGGAGGCCGCCGAGCAGGCCGGCATCGCGGTCGTCGACATGCACCTGGCCGACGTCTCCGAACCGCCGTCGGACCTCATCGCCGCGCAGACCAACGGCCAGTTCAACCGGGCCATGGAGCTGGGGGTGGCGCAGGCGCTGGTCGAGTCCGAGGGGCGGCCGATCGACGCGCTGGTCATCACGTCCAACGAGAACCCCCCGTCCATCGGCATGGAGCAGACGGTCAAGGACCAGTTCGCCGAGCTCTGCGGTGACGCGTGCGGGGTCGAGTCGATCAACATCCCGATCCCCGACTACGCCACCGAGCTGACCAGCGCGGTCTCCTCGGCGCTGGTGGGCAACCGCGACATCCGGGCGGTCTTCACCGTCTTCGACGCCCAGACGCCGTTCGTGCTGCCGGCCATCCAGTCGTCGAACGTGCCCGCCAAGACCTACGCCTTCGGCGCCGACCGCACCTTCGTCCAGCTCATGGCCGACGAGGCCAATCCCATGGGGACCGACATGGGGCCGAACTTCGACTGGATGTCCTACACGGGGGCCGACCAGCTCTTCCGCGTCCTCACCGGTCAGGAGCCGATCCCCGCGGCCGAGGCCTACTCGCCGTACCGGCTGTGGACGCCGGAGAACGTCGACGAGCTGTCCGGGCCGAACGACGGCTTCGGCGACTCCTTCATCCAGGGCTACCGCGGCCTCTGGCTGGACGCCCCCGCCACCTGAGTCGACGACGGGAGGTCCCCGGCCGACCGGCCCGGGACCTCCCGGCACCCGTCCCGACCCAGCGACGCCCCGCCGCGCCGCGCTCCGACCCAGGGGAGCCCCGGATGACCACCGCCCTCGAGCTGCACGACGTGTCCAAGACGTTCGGGGCGACCAAGGCCCTCCAGGACGTCACCCTGACCGTCGAGCGCGGTGAGGTCCTCGCGCTGCTCGGTGAGAACGGCTGCGGCAAGTCGACGCTGGTCAAGGTCATGGCGGGGGTGTACGACCCGGAGCCCGGCGCCCGGATGCTCGTCGACGGCCGGGAGATCCCGCTCCCGCTGGACGCCGGTGCCTCCCGCGACCTGGGACTCAGCTTCGTCCACCAGGACCTCGGACTGGCCAAGCCCCTGACCGTGCTCGAAAACCTCCTCGGCGGGGTCGCCGAGCGCAGCGGCTCCCGGGTCCGCATCAGGTGGCGGGCCGAGGCGCGCAAGGCCCGCGCGATGCTGCGCAGCTACGGGGTGGACGTCGACCCGCTCGCGGTGGTCGACCAACTCCCGCCGGTCCAGCAGGCCCTGGTGGCCATCGCCCGCGCGGCAGAGGAGCTCAAGCAGTACCGCGAGCGCACCGGCGCCACGTCCTCGGTGCTGGTGCTGGACGAGCCGACCGTCTTCCTGCCCGAGGAGGAGGTGCAGTTCCTCTTCGACCTCGTCCGCACGATCGTGGACTCCGGCGCCAGCGTCGTCTTCATCTCCCACGACCTGCCGGCCGTCCGCGAGATCTCCGACCGGGCCGCCGTCCTGCGCGACGGCAGGCTCGCCGCCGTGGTCCCGATGAGCGACGTCACCGACGACCAGGTCGTCGAGCTGATCGTCGGGCCGGCCATCGCCGGGCTCGACACGTTCGGACACGGTCACGCGCACGGCGGGCGCCAGGCCCCGAGCGAGCCGCCCCGGACCTTCGACCGGGCGCCCGGCGTGGGCCTGCACGTCACCGGGCTTCGCGGCGGTCAGGTGCGCGGGCTCGACCTGCACGTGGCGCCGGGCGAGGTGGTCGGGCTGGCCGGGCTGCTGGGCTCCGGCGCCGAGGAGGTGCCCTACCTGCTCTTCGGCGCGAAGCGCGCCACCGACGGCGAGCTCACCCTCGACGGACGCACGGTCCCGGCGGCCAGGCAGCAGCCGGGCGCGGCCGTCGGCGCGGGCCTCGCACTGATCCCCGCCGACCGGCGCCGCGACGCCATCGCCCCGGCGGTCTCGGTCGCGGAGAACATGATGCTGCTGGTGGTCCGCCGCTTCCAGAAGGGCGGACGGCTGCACAACGGCCGGCTCCGGGGGACCGCCGACGAACGGGCCGAGGCGCTCGACGTCCGGCCGCGCCGCACCGACCTGCCCGTCGGGACCCTCAGCGGCGGCAACGCCCAGAAGGTCGTCGTCGGCAAGTGGCTGGAGATCGGCCCGCGGGTGCTGTTGCTGCACGAGCCCACCCAGGGCGTCGACGTCGCCGCGCGTGCCGAGATCTACCGGGTCATCAAGCGAGCCACCGGCACGGGCATGGCCGTCGTCTGGGTCTCGAGCGACTTCGACGAGCTGGCCGCCGTCTGCGACCGCGTCGTCGTGGTCAGCGGCGGGATCGCGGCCCGCGAGATCCCGCTCCAGGACATCACCCCGGAGGCCATCACCTCCGCCGTCTACGGGGCCAGCACCAGTGAGTCCACCATCCTCCCGACCGTTGAAGAGGTGACACGATGAGCTCGACCGACGTCGTCGAGACCAAGGACAGCCAGCCGGCGCCGAGCGTCGCCCAGGGAAGCGGGCGGGTCCGCGGCCGCTGGGGCGAGAAGGCGGCCCTGCCCATCGCGTGGGCGGTGCTGTTCGTGGTCTTCGCGATCCTGGCGCCGGACACGTTCCTCTCGATGGGGAACATCGCCAACATCCTGGGCTCCCAGTCGATCCTGTTCATGCTGGCGCTGGCCGCGCTGCTGCCGACCCGCTCCGGGGACCTCGACCTGTCGCTGGGCAGCATCGGCGGGCTGTCGGCGATCCTCGTCGCGGTCCTCAACGTCGACCACGGCGTGTCGCTGCCCGCGGCGTGCCTCGCCGCGGTCGCCGCCGGTGCCCTCTGCGGGGCGTTCAACGGGCTGTTCGTGGTCAAGTTCAAGACCGAGCCGTTCATCATGACGCTCGGCACCGGCACGCTGTTCGGCGGCCTGGTGTTCTGGATCGCGAACTCCACGACGGTCGTCGGCGTCGACCGCGACCTGTCGATGTGGACCTACCTGCGCCAGATCGGCCAGGTGCCGGTGCAGTTCTACTACTGCCTGCTGGTGATGCTCCTCATCTGGTACGTCATGAACCACACCCCGCTGGGCGTGCGGAACCTGTTCGTCGGCCAGTCCCGGGATGTGGCCGTCCTCAGCGGCATCAACGCCGACCGGATCCGCTTCGGCGCCTTCACCCTCGCCGGGGTGATCGCCGCGCTGGCCGGGATCCTCTACGTCGGCACCACCGGCTCGGCCGGCCCCACGTCGGTCGAGACGTTCCTGCTGCCCGCCTACGCCGCGGTCTTCCTCGGCGCCACGACCATCCAGCCGGGTCGGTTCAACGCGCTGGGCACCGGTGTCGCCGTGCTGTTCCTGGCCACCGGCACCGCCGGGCTGCAGTTGCTCGGTGCGCAGGACTGGGCCCAGCAGCTCTTCTACGGCGGCGCGCTCGTGGCGGCCGTGGCGATCTCGCGGTACCTGCGGCGCAACTGACCGGGAGCCGGGCGACCGGCCGCCCGGCCACGTGCTCGATCGGAGGGGGAGATGACGGAACTGGGCTTCGGCCAGCCGCGCGACGGCATCATCCAGCTGGCGTACGTCGTCGAGGACATCAGGGCGGCCATGGCGCACTGGACCACCGTGCTGCGGGTGGGCCCGTGGTTCCTGCTCGACTCGTTCACCGGGGTGGACCCGGTGTACCGGGGGCAGCCGAGCCGCGCGGACGTGGCGATCGCGATGGGCTTCGCCGGACACATGCAGATCGAGCTCATCCAGCCCAAGGACGACCACCCGTCGGTCCACCGGGAGACGGTGGACCAGCGGGGCTACGGCTTCCACCACTTCGGCGTGGTCACCGACGACGTCGACACGGCGATCGCCGACCTCGAGTCCCGGGGCCACACGCTGGCCTTCCGGGCCGGCGTGCCGACCGGCGGCGAGGTGGCCTACCTGGACGGCGGAACCGCGCTGCCCGGGATGATCGAGCTCATCGAGTACGGGCCCGGGATGGACGAGACCTTCACCGCCTTCTGGCGTGCCTCCCTGGCCTGGGACGGCAGCGATCCGATCCGCCCCTTCGCCTCTCCAGTGACCGACCCCTCCGTCCCGTCCGGCCCCGTGCCCGCTCCCCAGGAGGACGCACTCCGATGACCATGTCCGTCGACCCCGACCTGCAGGCCCGCTTCCGCGAGGTGATGGCGGGGGTGCCCACTCCCGTCTCGGTCATCACGAGCATGGGGGACGGGCTGCCGCACGGCACCACCGTGAGCGCCTTCGCCTCCCTGTCGATGACGCCGCCGATGGTGCTGGTGTCGCTCGACCGGAGCTCCGACCTGCTCGCCATGGTGCGCGAGTCCCGGCGCTTCGGCGTCAACGTGCTCGGCGCCCACCAGTCCTCGATCGCGCTGGCCTTCGCGCGCAAGGGCGGGACGGGCAAGTTCAACGGCGTCCGCTGGGAGATCGACCACGACCTGCCCCGGCTGCCCGGCGCCCCGGGCTGGCTGGCGTGCGAGGTCGAGACCCTCGTGGACGGCGGTGACCACGTCGTGGCCCTCGGCCTGGTGGTCGCCGCCGAGACCACGGAGGGGCAGCCGCTGACCTACCACGGTCGCGTCTTCGGCACCCACGCCGCCCTGGAGCAGGAGTGACGGCCCACCGCACGCCGGCGGAGTCGGTCCAGCGGGCGGTCGCTGCGATCGCCGCAGGGCGGATGGTCGTCGTCGTCGACGACGAGGAGCGGGAGGACGAGGGCGACCTCGTCGTGGCCGCCGAGCTGGTCACCGACGAGCAGATGGCCTTCCTCGTCCGGCACACCACCGGCATCGTCTGTGCCCCGATGCCCGCGGCCCGCACGGAGGAGCTCCAGCTGCCGCAGATGGTCACCGAGAACGGTGACTCGCACGGGACCGCCTTCACGGTGAGCGTCGACCACGTCGACACCGGGACGGGTGTGTCGGCAGCCGACCGCGCCCGCACGGTCCGGGCCCTGGCCGAGGACACGACCACGCCCGACCGGTTGCGGCGGCCCGGCCACGTCTTCCCGTTGCGGGCGCGCGCCGGCGGCGTCCTCGTGCGCGCCGGGCACACCGAGGCGGCCGTGGACCTGACCACGATGGCCGGGGCGTCCGGTGTCGGCGTGATCGGCGAGATCGTCGACGAGGACGGCTCGATGCGCCGGGGCGAGTCGCTCACCCGGTTCGCCGAGGAGCACGGGCTGCCCGTCCTGGCCATCGCCGACCTCGTCCGGTACCGCCGGGCGACCGAGCAGCTCGTGGAGCTGGTCGCCGGCTCGCGGATGCCGACCGAGTTCGGGGACTTCCGTGCGATGGCCTACCGGAACACCGTCGACGGGACCGAACACCTGGCCCTGGTCATGGGGGACGTCGCCGCCGCGGGGCGGTCGGCGGCCGGAGCGCTGGTCCGGGTCCACTCGGAGTGCCTGACCGGCGACATCCTCGGTTCACTGCGCTGCGACTGCGGAGGCCAGCTCGAGCAGGCCCTGCGGGCGATCGCCGAGGAGGGCGTCGGGGCCGTGGTCTACCTCCGCGGCCACGAGGGGCGCGGCATCGGCCTCGGTCACAAGATCCGCGCCTACGCCCTGCAGGAGCAGGGGCTGGACACGGTGGACGCCAACACCGCCCAGGGGCTGCCGGCCGACTCGCGCAGTTACGGGATCGGCGCGCAGATCCTCGGCGACCTCGGGGTCAACCGGCTGCGGCTGATCACCAACAACCCGGCCAAGTACGGCGGTCTGGACGGCTACGGCCTGACCATCGTGGAACGGGTGGCGCTGCCATCGGTCGTCACGCCCCACAACGTGCGGTACCTGCGCACCAAGCGCGAGCGGATGGGCCACCTGCCCTCGCCGGCGGTCGGCGGCTGACCGGCGAGCCGGGTCAGGCGCTGCCGGCGTCGGACCCGGCCTCGCCGCCACGGGGGAGCACGACGTGTGGCCGCGACTGCCACAGCGCCCAGTCGGCGCTGATGTCGGCGGCGGTCTGCAGCAGGAGGGGGAGGTGGTCGTGGACCAGCCGCTCGGTCGAGGTCTCCGCGGCGTGCACGGTCACGTTCATGGCTGCCCGCACGGAGCCCGTCCGGTCCCGCACGGGAACCGCGACGGAGCGGACGCCGGGGGCCAGCTCCTCGTCGGCCAGTGCCCAGCCGCGGGCACGCACCTCTTCGAGCTCCGCCTGGAGCTGCTCGAGCGGTGGGTCGACGGAGCGGGGGAGCCCGGAGCGGCTGGGCTGGGCCAGCACCGCTTCGACCCGGTCCGGTTCGAGGGCGGCCAGCAGCACCTTGCCCTGGGAGGTGAGGGCGGCCGGGAACCGCGTGCCGATGTCGACGCGCAGGGTGATGAGCTTGGGGACCGCCACGCGGGCCACGTAGGTGATGTCCGAGCCGTCCAGCTGCGACATCGAGGAGGACTCGCCGGTGCGCGCCACCAGTGCCTTGAGGTGGGGTTCGGCCATGTCCCAGAGGTTCAGCGCGCCGACGTAGGCCGTCCCCAGGGTGAGCACCTTGGGGGTGAGCTGGAAGGTCCCACCCGCGGAGCGGACGAAGCCCAGTTCCTCCAGGGTGAGCAGCAGTCGCCGGGCGGTCGGGCGGGCGAGTCCGGCAGCGGCCGCCGCCTCGCTCAACGTCATGGTGCGGTGGTCGGCGCCGAAACCGGTCAGGATGTCGAGGCCGCGCGCGAGCGCCTCGACGAAGTCCGGACCGGCTCCACGTCCCGCCATCGACCGCTCCCGTCCACCGCGTGCGTCGCTCCGGCGTCCGACGACGGGACGCGGGAGCCGTGCGGGGGATCGTATCCGTGGCCCGCCGCCACCCTCCCCTCGCGGCGCCGAGCCACTCGGCGGAGGTGCTGCACGCTCCGTGCGTGGTCGCCGGCACGGGCTCCCGCCGACCCGCCCCGCCGTGCCGGTGTGGCCCTTGACACAGTGGCCCGCGGGTCCATCCAATGACCAACAGTGTGCGGACAACTGTCCGCACCAGTCTCCTGAGAGGACGTCGATGACAGTTCCGACCACGGCCACGACCTCACCCGCCGCACGCGCGGTCACCACCGACGTGCTGGTGGTGGGCTCCGGGCCGGCAGGCGCGTCGGCGGCTCTCTTCCTCGCGACCTACGGCACGTCGACGCTCCTGGTCACGAAGTACGGCCGGTTGTCCGACACCCCGCGTGCGCACATCACCAATCAGCGCACGATGGAGGCGATGCGCGACATGGGCGTCGAGGAGCGCCTCATGCGCGAGGCCACCCCCTGGGAGTTCATGGGGAACACGACCTTCTGCACCAGCCTGGCCGGCGAGGAGCTGGGCCGGATCCCCTCGTGGGGCACCGACACCGTCCGGCACGCCGACTACGAGCTGCAGAGCCCGTGCACCATGCTGGACGCGCCGCAGACGATCACCGAGCCGATCATGGTCCAGGCCGCGCAGGAACGCGGGGCGCAGGTGCGGTTCGACACGGAGTACCTCACGCACGTCCAGGACGACGAGGGGGTCAGCACCACCGTCCGCGACCGGCTCACCGGTGCCGAGTACACCATCCGGTCGAAGTACCTCATCGGGGCCGACGGCGCCCGCAGCACGGTGGCCGCCGACCTGGACCTGCCGTACGAGGGCCCCGGTGCCGTCGCCGGTGCGCTGAGCATCGTCTTCGAGGCCGACCTCTCGCGGTTCGTCGCGCACCGGCCCGCCGTCCTCTACTGGATGCTCCAGCCGGGGGCCGAGCGCGAGGGCGTGGGCCTGGGCGTGCTGCGCATGATCAAGCCCTGGGACGAGTGGATGCTCATGTGGGGCTACGAGGTGGCCGCGGGGCCGCCCGAGCTCACCGACGAGGTCGTCCGGGAGCTGGCGGTCAAGCTCGTCGGGACCGACGACTTCGAGATGCGGGTGAAGTCGCGCTCGCCGTGGACGGTCAACCACCACTTCGCCACGACGATCGCCAAGGGCCGGGTGTTCTGCGCCGGCGACGCGATCCACCGGCACCCGCCGACGAACGGGCTGGGGTCCAACACCTCGATCCAGGACGCCTACAACCTGGCCTGGAAGCTCGCGCACGTCGTCTCCGGGGTGGCGTCCCCGGCGCTCCTGGAGTCCTACGACGCCGAGCGGGCGCCCGTCGCGCGCCAGATCGTCGAACGGGCCAACCAGAGCATCGCGGACACCGGGAAGATCATCAGCGCGCTCGACCTGTCCGACACCACGGACGTCGAGAAGCTCGAGGCCCAGCTGGCGCTGCGGAAGGCGCCGGGCCCGGAGGGCGAGAAGGTGCGCGCCGCGCTCCGCGAGGCGATCGCCTACAAGGCGTACGAGTTCGACGCCCACGGCGTCGAGCACAACCAGCGGTACGCCTCCTCGGCGGTCGTCTCCGACGGGACGCCGATGCCCGAGTACCGGCGCGACCCGGAGCTGTTCGCGCAGCCCACGACGTGGCCCGGGGCCAAGATCCCGCACACGTGGGTCACCAGGGGCGGCCGCAGGGTGTCCACCCTCGACCTGGTGGGGCGCGGCCGCTTCAGCGTCGTCACCGGCATCGGTGGGGAGGCCTGGCTGGGTGCGGCGCGGGTGCTCGGCGAGGAGCTCGGACTGACGATCACCCCGGTCTCGATCGGGCCGGGGCAGGAGTTCGAGGACCCGTACGGGACCTGGGCCGAGCTGCGGGAGATCGAGGACGGCGGCGTGCTGCTGGTGCGTCCCGACATGTACGTCGCGGCGCGGCACCTGTCCTCGCCGGCCTCGCCGGACGACGCCCACGGCTGGCTCCGCGACGCGCTGACCGCCGTCCTCGGCCGCGCGGCCGGCTGAGTCCCGGTCGGTGGGGTCCTGCTCGCCAGTGCAGGACCCCACCGACGGGGCGGGCGAACGGTGGGGGGACCTCCGGCTCGGTGTGGCGCTTGACACCCGCGCACGGCGTGCCGACCATGGGTCAGCAATCCGGACACTCGTCCGTAGAGCGGACGAGTGCGAGTCGCCCAGGAGCCCTCGTGTCCCAGTCCACCCGTCCCGCGCCCGGCACCAGCGCCGCGCGGGCGACCACGGCCTCCGTGGCCATCGGCTTCGCCGTCCTCTGCCTGTCCTACATGCTGAACGCGATGGACCGGCAGGTGTTCTACCCCCTGCTGCCGGAGATCCGGGAGGACTTCGGGTTCTCCCTGGACCAGTCCGGGTTGCTGGCGACCGGCTTCACGCTGGGTCTCGCGCTCACCGGCCTCCCCGCCGGCTACCTGCTGGACCGGCTGTCCCGCAAGTCGATCGTGATCGTCAGCGTCGTGGTGTACTCGCTGGGGACGGTGCTCATCCCGTTCGCCTCCGGCTTCGCCGACATGGCGGCGTACCGGCTGCTGTCCGGCGTCGGTGAGGGTGTCCAGGCCACGGCGATCTACGCGATCATCGGCGCCTACTACTTCCACCGCCGTGCGGTGGCCGCCGGGTTCATCGGTGTCGCCTTCGGGCTCGGCGTTTTCCTGGGACCGCTCGTCGGCCAGGCCTTCGCCTCGGCCGCCGACAGCTGGCGTGCCCCGTTCTTCGTCTTCGGCCTCGCCGGGCTGGTCATGGCCCTCGTCCTGCTGGTCACCGTGCCGCGCACCATGAGCGAGGCGGTGGCGGGAGCCGCCGGCTCCGCGAACCCCGGCGCCTACGACCACGTGCCCGCCAGCCCCTACAACCGCGCCACCCTCGGCCTCGGGATCGCGTCGGCGGTCTCCGGGCTGGTCTTCTACGGCTTCCTCGGCCTGTACCCGACGTTCCTCCGGGAGCAGCTCGGCTTCGACCCGGCGCAGGCGGCGCTCGCGGCGTCCCTCGTCGGCTTCGGGGCCATGGTCGCGCTGCCCGTGGGCTGGCTGGCCGACCGCTACGACCAGCGCCTGCTGCTGGCCGTCGGGTTCATCGGCTCGTCGCTCACGGCGCTGATGGCGTACCGCTTCACCGATGCGGTGGGGGCGCACTACGTGCTGGCCTTCCTCATGGGCGCCTTCGCCAGCGGCGTGCTCTTCACCAACTGCACGACGGCTCTGCAGCGTGCCGTGCGCCCTGAGCACGTCGGGCGCGGAGCCGGTCTGTTCATGCTCACGTACTACGTCGCGGCAGCCTTCTCCGGCCTGCTGTTCTCCCGGCTGGTCGCCGGCCTCGGGTGGGACGGAGCGGCCCTCCTGCAGCTGACCCTGCTGCCGGTCGTCGGGCTGGTCGCGCTGGCCCTGGTCGACGTCCGGCGGATGGTCCTACCGCCGCGGGTCCGGCGCTCCTGAGCTCTCCGGTCGCCGGCCCGGTCCGTCGAGGCCGGGCCGGCGGCGCGTCCCTCGCCGGCCGGGGAGCGGCGCGCTCACCAGCGGAGCGGGTCGACGAGTCGGGAGTGTGCCGTGCGGCAGGCCCGGCAGTTGCCCCACGAGACGATGGCCAGCGGCGTCGTCGGCGACCCGCACTCCGGGCAGTCGACGGGTTCGCCGGATCGGCTGCGGGCCTCGGTGATCTCGCGGGACCGTTGTTCGTGGATCGTCTCGTCGCCTCGGCACGGGCATCCGAGGTGGGCTTCGGCGCAGCGTCCACGGTGTGGGGCGATGGTGCCTCCTCGTCTCCTGGGCGACGCTACCCCCGTTGCCCGACGCCTCGTCCGACGCCGCGCCAGGCGTCGGTCAGCGGTTGCGGCGGCTGACGCGTAGGACCATCCCGTCGGCACCCACGAGGACGACCAGCGAGGCGCGGCGGAAGCGGGTCCGCGTCGGGGCGTCGGGGTGCGGCGAGACGTCGTCGGGCGCGTCGAGGCAGCGCTGGACGTCGGCATCGGCGATCCCCATGCCGGTCGCGGCCTCCCGGGCTCCGCGGGTCATCCGCAGTGCCGGGGCCTGCCGGTCCCGGGGTGAGCCTCCCGCCAGGCGGGTCGGGGAGGTGCGGGGCTCGACGTCCGGGGCGTCGGCGTCGGGGTCGTACCCCGTGGGCGGGGGAGCGAGGAAGGTCAGAGCGGGTGCGCTCATGCAGTGTCCTGACTGGGACGGGCGGGGGCCGGGGCCTTTCCGCGGCGGGAGGCGCCGGTCGGCGCCAGCGGCCCGGGCGCGCGTCGCGCTGCCACCGGGCGGGAGTCGATGGTGCGAGCACCGAGCGGGCTCGCCGGCATCACGCTACGCGCCCGGCGTCGCCACCGTCCCGACCGGCCCCGGGGCGCCGCCCTGACGCGTTGCGGGGGTCGTGACGGACGAGGATCCCCGCGTCGTCCGGTGGGGTCCGTCGCGTCGATGAGGACCCGGGTGGTCAGGCGCTGAGGTGGGTGCGCTGCTGCAGGCGCAGCCGGCGCCGCTCGCGCTCGGACAGGCCACCCCAGATGCCGAAGCGCTCGTCGTTGGCCAGCGCGAACTCCAGGCACTCGGCCCGCACGGTGCAGCCGGTGCACACCCGCTTGGCCTCGCGGGTGGAGCCGCCCTTCTCCGGGAAGAACGCCTCCGGGTCGGTCTCCGCGCACAGCGCCGAGAGCCGCCAGGACGCGTCGCCCACGGGGGACGGGTCCGTCCACGGCGAGGCGTCGTGCGCGGGGGCCGGGGCGTCGGCCCAGCCGGGGACGAGGGACAGGTGGGGGTGTGCGGACGTGGACACGGCGGGCTCCTCGAGGAAGGGGGAGTCGGATCTCGGGTGACGGACCGGTACGGCCTCGTTGCTTTCCGTGACGTTACGGACACCGGGTCCCCGGACGCACTGGCAGAAACCGGACGAAAGCGGCCGCCGGTTCTGGCGGCATCTGTGGGTGCCCCCGCCGCCCGGCGCGTCGTCCGCGGTACACCCACCACCGGCTCCCGCCCGCCGCGCCGTCCGCCCGCCGCGCCGCCCCGCCCGGAGGCACCGTCACGACCGAGCCGGCTCCCCGGCCCTCGGTCCTGTCCGCCGGCCGGGCGAAACGCCGGCCACTCGTCGTGGCGCTGGCACCCGGCGCCCCGCACCAGTGCCGGTCGTCCCTGGTGGTCGGTGCGGAAGGGGAGGACCGTCGGGCCTCTCCCCGGAGGTGACCCGCATGACGACCACCCGGCCCACGTTCGACGAGTTCCTGGCCTGGCTGGAGGCCGGCCGGGAGCAGGGTCAGGTTCACTTCGACGAGCACCAGCAGTGCTGGCACGTCCTCGGCCACCCGGAGGCGGGCGCCGTCCTCTCCGATCCGGCGGTGTTCTCCTCCGACCTCACCTCGCTGCAGCCCGCCCAGGACGACTTCGCGCTGTTCCAGCGGGGCAACCTCGTCCGGATGGACCCGCCCCGGCACCGGACGCTGCGCTCCCTGGTCAGCCAGGCGTTCACCCCGCGCGTCGTGGCCGACCTCGAGCCGCGGATCGCCGCGCTGACCACCGGGCTGCTCGACGACGCGGGGGAGCGCTTCGACCTGGTCGACGCGCTGGCCTACCCGCTGCCGGTCATCGTGATCGCCGAGCTGCTCGGCGTCCCGACCTCGGACCAGGCGCTGTTCCGCCGGTGGGCCGACGTCCTGCTCGGCCAGGACATCGACCCCGACCAGGCCCTCATCGAGGCCGGCGAGCAGGCGATGACCGCCGTCGCTCCCGTCGTCCGGGAGATGAACGAGTACTTCCTCGCCCACATCCGGTCCCGGCGGCTGCACCCGGGCAAGGACCTGACCAGCCGGCTGGTGCAGGCAGAGGTGGACGGCGAGCGGCTGGCCTACGAGGAGATCGTCGGCTTCGTCGGCCTGCTGCTCATCGCCGGCCACATCACCACCACGGCGACGCTGGGCAACGCCGTCATGGCCTTCTCCGACGCGCCGGACGCCGCAGCCGCGGTCCGGGCCGACCCGGCCCTGCTCCCCGCCGCCATCGAGGAGGTGCTGCGGCTGCGGACGCCGTTCCCGCGCCTGGCCCGGATGACCACGGCCGACGCCTCGGTGGGCGGTGTGCGCATCCCGGCCGGGCAGGTGGTGCTGCCCTGGCTGGCCGCGGCCAACCGGGACGCGCGGGTCTTCGCCGAGCCGCAGCGGTTCGACCTCCACCGCCGCCCCAACCCGCACCTGACCTTCGGGCACGGCGTCCACTTCTGCCTCGGCGCGCCGCTGGCCCGGCTGGAGGCGCGGGTCGCGCTGCGCATCCTGCTCGAGCGGTACCGCGACATCGAGGTCGCCGCCGACGAGCCGGTCGAGCACCGCAACCCGTGGACGATGGTCGCCGTCTCGCGGCTGCCGCTGGAGGTCCGCCCCGCCTGACGCAGCCCTCTACCCCCCGGCGCCGGACGGGGCGAGCAGGCCGGCGCGGTCGAGCAGGGCGGCGAGCGCCCGGCCGTCTCCGGCGCGGACGACGGGGACGGCCCCGACCCGGCTCTCGTCCTCCGGCGCCTCCGTGCCGATCGGGGCGACGGTGCGCAGCGCGATCGCGGCGACGTGCTCCGGGTGCGACCGGGCGAAGTCGCGGTAGATCTCCGGGTCGTGCTCACCGTCGTCCCCGACCAGCACCCACCGCACGCCGGGCAGGTCGGCGGCCAGCCGCTCCAGCGCCCCCCGCTTGTGCGCCTGGCCGCTGCGGAACCAGGCGCGCGGGCTGATGCCCCAGTCGGTGAGCAGCAGGGCACCGGCCGGGAAGCCGTGCCGCTCGAGGAAGTGCGTGATCGGGCCGGCCAGGTTCCACGGCCCGTTGCTCACGTAGACGACCGGCGCGTGCGGTCCCCCCTCGACGAGCCGGGTCAGCAGCGCCGCCATGCCGGCCACCGGACGGCGGGTCGAGCCGTTGCCCGCGAAGGTGCGCCAGGCGGCGCGCAAGGGGTGCCGGATGCCGGTGATCCACACGGTGTCGTCGATGTCGCACACGACACCGCCCGTCGCGTCCGGGGCGGCGACGTGCAGCGGTGCGGGCACCGGCGGGCGGCCCTCCGGGTGCAGCAGCGCCGCCGCCCGCCCGGGTGGGAGCTCCGCGGGGACGACGAGGTCGATCAGGCCGGCCTCGTCGGCGTTGGCCCGGACCCGCGCCCCGTCCAGGCTCACGTCGATCTCCCCGTGCGGCTGCTCGAGGGTCAGCAGCCGGCGCCACCCGGGGATGTCGAGGCGGGCGTTCGGGTCGGTGCCCGGCGGGGCCAGCAGCAACCGCCCGCGCACCCGGGCCCGGCCCCCCGCGGCGTAGCCGGGGTAGCCGAGCGCGGCGGTCGTCCAGCCCCGGGCACGGGCCCGGGCCGAGAGCACCCGGTCCAGAGCGGTCTGGGCCCGGTTGGCCGCCGCGAGGGCCCGCCGCGACCAGCCGGCGGGGAGTGTGCGCTGGTCGGGCACGGCCACCTCCCTCGGGACGTGCGCCGACCGTACTGACCGGACCGCGGGGCCGCAGGCGGACGCGACCCGCGCACCCGCGTCAGGCCGCCCTCGGCGTCTCCCCGAAGAGGCTGCAGTCCGAGCCGAGCTCGTACGGCCGGTACTCCACGGCCCAGCCCGGACCGGCGTCGCGGACGACGGTGTGCGGCCCGGTGATCGCGTACATGCAGGACGCGTCCGGGTCGCTGCCGACCCACAGGTCGACGGTGTACTCACCCTCGTCGGTCGCGTCCGAGCAGCCGCCGCAGCGGTCCTCCACCACGAAGTACGCGCGGACCAGCGGCACGTAGAAGACCGTCCCGACCGGGAACTCGTCGCCGTACGCGTAGCCCACCGCGAGCGTGATGGGGTCGTCGTACGTCCCGCTGCCGCCGGCCCTGCGGCCGGAGGACGTGGTACGGGTCCCGGCGGGCGAGTTGTCCTCCAGGCTGTACCCGGTGAGCCACGCCGTCTCCACCCAGCCGTGCGGCTCGGGGCCGGGGTGGGCGGCGGCCTCCGGGGCGGCGACCGTAGGCACCAGGACGGCGGCGCACAGGCCGGTCAAGCCCGCGGCGGTGGTGGTCACGGTGCGGCGGGTTCGAGTCCTCATGCCGTTCCTGTCCGTCGGGGGCGGGAGCGCGGGCCACTCTCCCGTCCCTCCCGGACGGCCACGACCGGACGCCCCGGGTCGGGGTGGGACCCCGCGCGTCGGCGACCGCGCGTGTCGGACACGCCCGAGGACGGCGGCGACGGCACGGCGCGCCGTGTCGTCGGGGGAGGGAGCCGTGCCCTGTCTTGCCGTGCCGCCCGCTCGGCACCATGCTGCCCGTACCCGCTGCTGGAGTCGTCGGCGTCACTCGCCGGCCGACTCCGGCCCAGGAACGAGGCGCACGCGCCCCAGCCCCATGGAGGAGCCGGTGACAGCGACCCAGGCACGCACCAGCAGGACGGGCGACAAGCTCTCCGGCCGGGTGGCGTTCGTGACCGGAGGTACCCGGGGGATCGGCGCGGCGATCTGCCGCAGCATGGCCGCCCAGGGTGCCGACGTCGCGGCCGGCTACAGCGGCAACACCGAGCGGGCGGAGATGTTCGCCCAGGACTTCGCCGGGGCCTACCCGGACAGCAACATGAGCGTGCACCGCGGCGACATCGCCAACCCGGAGGACTGCCGCCGCACCATCGACGAGGTGATCGAGCGCCACGGCCGGCTCGACATCCTGGTGAACAACGCCGGTATCACCGTCGACCGGACCGTCCTGAAGATGACCGACGACGACTGGCGCCGGGTCATCGACGTCAACCTATCCGGCGCCTTCTACCTGTCGCAGGCCGCGCTCAAGCACATGCTCGAACGCGGCAGCGGGCGCATCGTGATGATCTCCTCGGTCATCGGGGAGATGGGCGGCATCGGCCAGTCCAACTACTCCTCGGCCAAGGCCGGGCTGCTGGGCCTGACCAAGACGTTGGCCCGGGAGGCGGCGATGCAGGTGCAGCGCTCGGGCAAGGCCGACGGCCTTGGCATCACGGTCAACGCCGTGACGCCCGGCTACACCGCCACCGAGATGCTCGAGAGCGTCCCCGAGAAGGTGCTCGACAATCTCAAGGGCAAGATCCCGCTCGGCCGGCTGGGCGAGCCGGAGGAGGTCGCCCGCGTCGTGCACTTCCTCGCCGCCGACGCCTCCGGCTACATCACCGGCCAGGTCTGGGGGGTCAACGGCGGGCTGGACATGTAGCCGCAGGCCCCGTTCCGACCCATCGACCAGGGAGAGGTGCTCCGGTGTTCGACCGCATCGCCGTCGTCAACCGTGGGGAGCCAGCGCTGCGGCTCATCCGAGCGGTGCGGGAGCTGGACGCCGAACACGGCACGCGGACCCGCGTCATCGCCTTCTACACCGAGGCCGAGCGGCGGGCGACCTTCGTGCGCGCGGCCGACGAGGCGGTGCTCCTGGCCGACACCGGCGCGGGGTCGCCCTACCTCGACCACGCGGAGCTGGGCCGGGCCCTGCGTGCCAGCCGCGCCGACGCGGCGTGGGTCGGCTGGGGCTTCGTCGCCGAGGACCCCGCCTTCGCCGAGCTGTGCGCCGACCTCGGCGTGACCTTCATCGGGCCGTCGCCGGAGGCGATGCGGCTCCTCGGCGCCAAGATCGAGGCCAAGGTGCTCGCCGACAAGGTGGGTGTCCCGGTCGCGCCGTGGAGCCACGGTCCGGTCGAGGGGCTCGACGACGGCCGGCGGCACGCCGACGTCATCGGCTACCCGCTGATCGTCAAGGCCCGCAGCGGCGGCGGGGGCCGCGGGATCCGCGTCGTCCGCTCGCCCGACGAGCTCGAGGACGCGCTGACCCGCACGCAGACCGAGGCGCAGCGCACCTTCGGCGACCCGGTCGTGTTCATGGAGCGGCTGGTGGAGGGCGGCCGGCACGTCGAGGTGCAGGTCATCGCCGACCAGCACGGCACCGTCTGGGCCCCCGGCGTGCGCGACTGCTCGGTGCAGCGGCGCAACCAGAAGATCATCGAGGAGTCCAGCTCGCCGGCGCTCACCCCGGAGCAGGACGCCGCCCTGCGTGAGTCCGCCGTCGCGCTGGTCCGCGCGGCGGGCTACGTCGGCGCAGGCACCGTCGAGTTCCTGTACCAGCCCGAGGAGCAGCTCACCACCTTCCTCGAGGTCAACACCCGGCTGCAGGTCGAGCACCCGGTGACCGAGGCGACCACCGGCCTGGACCTGGTCAAGCTGCAGCTGCACGTGGCCGCCGGCGGTCGGCTCGAGGGCGACCCGCCCCCGGTCAACGGGCACGCCGTCGAGGCCCGGCTCACCGCCGAGGACGCCGAGCAGGGTTTCGCGCCCGCACCCGGTCGGGTCGAGCTGCTGCGGCTGGCGACCGGCCCCGGCATCCGCGTGGACACCGGGTTGAGCGCCGGCGACGTCGTCCCGCCGCAGTACGACTCGATGATCGCCAAGGTCATCGCCTGGGGCCGGGACCGTCCCGAGGCCCTCGCCCGGCTGCGCTGCGCCCTGCGGGAGACCACCGTCGTGCTGGCCGGCGGGACGACGACCAAGTCCTTCCTGCTCGACCTGCTCGACCGTCCGGAGGTCGTGGAGGGCACCGCCGACACCGGGTGGCTCGACCGGACCGGCACGGCCCCCGCCCGCCCCGCCGGCAGCGCGTGGGTCGCGCTCGTGCAGGTGGCGCTCGACCTGGCCGAGGCCGAGGTCGAGCAGGAGCGGCTGGCCTTCCTGGCTTCGGCGCGCGGCGGCCGGCCGCGGGCGCCGCACGAGGTCGGCCGCACCATCGAGCTCGGCATGCGCGGGCAGGTGTACCGGCTGACGGTCGCCACCGTGGACCGCGACCGGTACCGGGTCGGGCTCGACGGCCGGGTCGTCGACGTCGAGGTCGACCGGCTCGGCCCCCTGGAGAGCCGGCTCACCACCGGCGGACGGCGGTACTCCGTGGTCGCCGCCGAGGCGCCCGGGTCCTCCCTGGTCGAGGTGGACGGCGAGACGCACCGGGTGAGCCGGGACGTCGGCGGGGTGGTCCGCGCTCCCGCGCCGGCCGTGGTCGTCGCCGTCCGGGTCGCGCCGGGCGACGAGGTAGAGGCCGGCCAGCCGGTCGCGGTCCTCGAGAGCATGAAGATGGAGACGGCGGTGCGGGCGCCGTTCGCCGGCCGGGTCCGCGAGGTGCGGGCCGCGGTCAACAGCCAGGTCGACGCCGGCGCCCCGCTGCTCGCCCTCGACCGGGTCGGCGGTGACGTCGAGGAGGCCCAGGGCGAGCGGGTGACCCTGCCAGGTGCCGACGAGGTGCCGGACGGCGACCCGCGGGCCCGCGCACTGGCCCGGCTGGCCGCGCTGCGGGCGCTGGTCACCGGCTACGACGTCAGCGGCAGGCACGCCCAGCAGCTGGTCGCCGAGTACGCCACCGCCCGCGACGAGCTCCCCGTCGACGACGCGCAGCTGCTGTCGGCGGAGCTCGACGTCCTGGTCACCTTCGCCGACATCTCCGAGCTCTCCCGCAACCGGCCGGCCACCGCGGAGGAGGAGGAGGACACCCAGGTCCACAGCCCGCGGGAGTACTTCCACGCCTACCTGCACTCCCTCGACGTGGAGCAGGAGGGGCTGCCGGAGGCCTTCCGCGCCCGGCTGCGGCGGGCGCTGGCCCACTACGGCGTCGAGGACCTCGAGCCCAGCGCGGCGCTGACCGAGGCGGTGCACCGGGTCTTCCTCGCCCAGCAGCGCGTCGGCGAGCAGCTGTCCGCCGTCTCCGCCCTGCTGGACCGCTGGCTGACCGCCGACCGGCTGCCCGACGGGCCGGCGCGGACGGAGCTGGGGGAGGTGCTCGACCGCCTGGTCGTCGCCACCCAGCTGCGCTACCCCGCGGTCGGCGACCTGGCCCGCGCCGTCCGCTACCGGCACTTCGAGGAGCCGGTCGTCCGGGCGGCCCGGCAGGAGGTCCTCGACCGGGCCGCGCGGCTGCTCGACGAGCTCGACGAGGCCGGTGGGCGCGGCGACACCGCGGAGGAGATCAGCCGCATGGAGGCGCTGGTCGCCAGCCCCGAGCCGCTGGTGCGGCTGCTGGCGCAGCGGTTCGGCCGGCCGACCTCCGTCCCGGACCCGGTGCTCGAGGTCCTCACCCGCCGCTACTACCGCAGCCGGGACCTGGAGGACGTGCGCTCGACGCTGCTCGACGGGGACACCTGCGTCACGGCGGAGTTCGACCTGCACGGCAGCCGGCTGCACCTGCTGGCGCTGATGACCGACGCGGCGCGGCTGCCGGACGCGCTCGCGGCGGTGGCGGGCGCGCTGGCCGACGTCGCCGACCCGACGCAGGTGGTCGTCGACCTCTACGTGAACTGGCCCGACCGACCCGCGGACGACGACGAGGTCTCCGAGCGGCTGCGCGGGCAGCTCGAGGGTGTCCCGGCGCTGCGGACCGGCCGCCGGGTCACCGTCACGGTCTGCACCCCGGACGGCGAGGTCGAGACGGTCACCTTCCGGCGGACGGCGGACCGCGCACAGAGCCCGACAGGGGAGGGCGGCCCGGCCACGGCGCTCGCCGAGGAGCGCGTCATCCGCGGCCTGCACCCGCTGACCGCGCAGCGGCTGGACATCTGGCGGCTCAAGGAGTTCGACGGCGAGCGCGTGCCGTCCCCCGAGGACACCTACCTGCTGCACATCACGGCGAAGGAGAACCCGAACGACGAGCGGTTCATCGCCATGGCCGAGGTCCGCGACCTGACCCCGGTGCGCGACGAGCACGGCGGGGTCGTCGGGTTCCCGACGATCGAGCGGCAGCTCATGTCCTGCCTGGACGGCCTGCGGCGGGCGCAGTCGCAGCGGCGGTCCCGGCGGCCGCTGGAGAACAACCGCATCCACCTGTACGCCTGGCCGTCGATCGAGGTGCCGCTGGCCGAGGTGGCCGAGTTCGCGCGCACCGCCGCCCCCCTGACCTACGGCGCCGGCCTGGACCAGATCGTGCTGCTGGCGCGGCTGCAGGAGGACAGCGGCCCGCCGCGCGACGTGGCCCTGCGCTTCTCCGCCCGCCCGGGCACCGGGGTCCAGATGCGGGTCACCGACCGCCCGACCGCGCCGCTCAAGGTCCTCGACGACTACACCGCCAAGGTGCTCAGCTCGCGGGCCCGCGGCGCGCCCTACCCGTACGAGCTGGCCCCCCAGCTGGCCGGGCCGGACGGCTCGTTCGTCGAGCACGACCTGGACGCCGACGGCCGGCTCACGCCCGTCGAGCGCCCGCCGGGGCAGAACAAGGCCGGAATCGTCGTCGGCCTGGTGACCACGCCGACGCCGCGCTACCCGGAGGGCATGACGCGGGTGGCCCTGTTCGGCGACCCGACCAAGGCGCTGGGCACGGTCGCCGAGCCGGAGTGCGCGCGGGTCGTGGCCGCCCTGGACCTCGCCGAGGAGCGGGGCATCCCGGTCGAGTGGTTCGCGCTGTCCTCGGGCGCGCGCATCTCGATGGACAGCGGCACCGAGAACATGGACTGGGTGTCGCGGGCGCTGCGCCGGATCATCGAGTTCACCCAGGCTGGACACGAGATCAACGTCGTCGTCACCGGGATCAACGTCGGCGCCCAGCCGTACTGGAACGCCGAGGCCACGATGCTGATGCACACCAAGGGCATCCTGGTCATGACACCGGACAGCGCCATGGTGCTCACCGGCAAGCACTCCCTGGACTACTCCGGCGGGGTGTCGGCCGAGGACAACTTCGGCATCGGCGGCTACGACCGGGTGATGGGGCCCAACGGCCAGGCGCAGTACTGGGCGCCGGACCTCGCCGCCGCGCTGGACGTGCTGTTCCGGCACTACGACCACGCCTACCGGGCGCCCGGGGAGCGCTGGCCGCGGGCGGCGGAGACGTCCGACCCGCGCGACCGGGACGTGCGCTCCTTCCCGCACACGCACCCGGACAGCGAGTTCACCACCGTCGGCGACGTCTTCTCGGCGGAGGCCAACCCCGAGCGCAAGAAGGCCTTCGACATCCGCACCGTCATGCGCGCGGTCACCGACCAGGACCACCCGGTCCTCGAGCGGTGGGCCGGCATGGCCGACGCCGACACCGCCGTCGTCCTCGACGCCCACCTCGGCGGGTACCCGGTGACCGTCCTCGGGGTGGAGTCCCGGCCGATCCCGCGGCGCGGCAGCCACCCGGCCGACGGGCCCGACCAGTGGACGGCGGGGACGCTGTTCCCGCGCTCGTCGAAGAAGACCGCCCGCGCGATCAACGCGGCCAGCGGCAACCGGCCGCTCGTGGTCCTGGCCAACCTCTCCGGCTTCGACGGGTCGCCGGAGTCGTTGCGCAACATCCAGCTCGAGTACGGCGCGGAGATCGGCCGGGCGATCACCAACTTCGACGGACCGATCGTCTTCTGCGTGGTCTCCCGCTACCACGGCGGCGCCTTCGTCGTCTTCTCCGGCGTCCTCAACGACAACATGGAGGTCCTCGCCGTCGAGGGCTCCTACGCCTCGGTGATCGGCGGTGCGCCCGCCGCGGCGGTGGTGTTCTCCCGAGAGGTCGACAAGCGCACCGCCGCCGACCCGAGGGTGCGCGAGCTGGAGAACGCCATCGCCGCGGCCGACGCCGTCGAGCAGGCCCACCTCCGGTCGCAGCTGGCGACCCTCCGCAGCGCCGTCCGCTCGGAGAAGCTCGGTGAGGTGGCCGCCGAGTTCGAGGCCGTGCACGACATCGAGCGCGCCCGCCGGACGGGCTCGGTGCACGCCATCATCCCCGCCGCCGAGCTTCGGCCCCGCCTCATCGCCGCTGTCGAGCGCGGGATGGAGCGGGCCGCCACGTCCTGACCGAACACAGAGAGGACTCTCGTGAACGCCTTCGTCCTGAACCAGCACGGCCGCATGGTGTTCCCCTCGAACATCATGCCCGAGCTGGACTTCTCCACCCTGGAGACGCTCGAGCAGCTCGACAGCGTGATCCGCCGGGACTTCGAGACCAAGGCCCCGAGCGGCACCGAGATCCTCGAGCGGGTGCGGACCGGGGCCTACGCCACCCGCTACGACCTGATGCGGGACCTCGCCCTGAACCTCTTCTGGGCCAACCGTTTCTCGATCACCATGTACGACAAGCGGCCCACCCGCTGGGCCGACGTCCCCCGGTCGCGCCCCGACGTGTTCCTGCCGATCCTCGAGCCCTGGGAGGACGGCGAGACGAAGATCGCCGCGGTGGAGCAGGCCTACCCGCAGCTGCCGTCGCGGTGGAACGAGGGCTGCGAGGACCGCATCTTCGACATCCTGTTCGACGTCTACGGCCACCGGAAGCACCACGCCTCGACGCTGCCGGCGGTCAAGCCCACCGTCGCGGAATTCCTGGAGCAGCCGGACGCGCTGACCTTCCGGCTGCCGGACTACGACCCGGACTTCCCGGTCTACGACTACACCGACATCCTCGACGTCTCCGAGGACGTCCCCGAGCTCGAGGCGCTGCACCGCTGGGCCATGGTGCTGCACAACCAGTACCCGTGGGACCGGTCGAAGATGGAGCTGACCGCGGCCGGCGACCTCAAGGACGACGACTACGTGGTCGCCTTCCACCCGCGCGACAAGGAGGTGCGGGCCTTCCTGCGCCGGCTGCGCGCCGGTACCCAGGCCGGGCACGTCGCCGGACCCCGTGAGTCCCGGCCGCCGGTGCGGCCGTACCCCGAGCTCGACGTGCGGCAGCGCTTCTCGGTGCAGCCGCGGATCGAGGCGCTGGCCGCGGTGCACGGCGACCAGGTGTGCAGCAACGACGACCTCATCCGCAACACGGCCTACAACTGGTCGCCGATGAGCGCCGACGAGATCGCGTCCAAGACCGGCATCGAGCAGCGCGAGTACAGCTCGCTGCCGCTGGAGGACCTCGCCCTGCAGGCCGCCGAGGCGGCGCTGGACAAGGCGGGGCGGCAGCCGGAGGAGATCGGCGGCGTCCTGGTCTGCACCTGCACCAGCTCCCGGCTCATCCCCTCGCTGGCCACGTACCTGTGCGGCCAGCTCGGGATGCACCAGGTCTACGCGGCCTACGACATCATCGCCGCCTGTGCCGGCATGCCCTACGGCGTCGCCGACGCCGTGCGGATGCTGCAGGAGGTCGAGCGGCCGGTCCTGGTCGTCTGCGTCGAGAAGTTCTCCGACAAGATCGGCAACGTCCGCACCTCGCGGATGATCTTCGGGGACGGTGCCGCGGCGCTCGTCGTCGGCCCGGCCGGCGAGGGCGCCGACGGCGACATCGACTACATGAAGACCTACGCCAGCGGCCCGGCCAGCGAGGTGAACTCGATCCTCTGGCCCAACCCCGAGTTCGACAACAACATCACGGTGTTCGGCCCGCAGGTGAAGGCGCTGGCCGGCCGCTATCTCAGCCAGATGATCGACGAGCTGGGCCAGCTGCCGGCGCCGGAGGGCCGGGACGGGTCGCTGATGGACGCGATCGACCTGATCGTTCCGCACCAGGCGAACAAGACCATGGTGATCCAGCTCGCCGAGCGGGCCGGGCTGACCGCCGACCAGCTCTACTTCAACATCGAGAAGGTCGGCAACACGTCGTCGGCCAGCATCCCGCTGGCCATCCACGACGCGGTGCGCGACGGCGTGATCAGCGAGCCGGTGCGGGTCTTCGCGCCGGGCTTCGGTGCAGGTGCGGTGGCCGGGTACGCCGTCATGCGGGTCGACCCGGCGGTGGTCGCCGTCCAGTCGTCGTCCGCACCGCACGAGCACGGCGAGATGCCCGCCCCGGCGCCGGCCGACGAGACGCAGTCCGAGTCGGCCTCGGAGGGGATGCGGGAGGCCTTCACCTGATGGAGGACCTCCCTGCCCCCCGCCACTCGCGAGCTCACGGCGGGACCCCGCAGGGAGGCCACAGGACGGTGCGCGGCGCGGACGGGACGCGGCTGCGCGCCTGGACCAACGACGGGGACGGCATCCCGGTCCTGCTGTGCAACGGCCTGGGCGCGCCGGCCGCGGCCTGGCCGGGCATCGTCGGGCGGGACAGCGGCTTCCGGGTGGTCACCTGGGCCCACCGCGGCCTGGCCGGCTCCGAGCGGCCGGCCGACCGCGGCCGGGTCCGGGTCGAGGACCACGCCGACGACGCCCGCGCCGTCCTCGACGCGTTCGACCTGCCGTCGGCGACGGTCGTCGGCTGGTCCCTGGGGGTCAACGTGGCGTTCGAGCTCGCGCTCGAGCAGCCCGCCCGCGTCCGGTCGCTCCTCGCCGTCGCCGGCGTGCCCGGCGGCAGCTTCTCCGCGATGTACGCCCCCTTCGGCGTGCCGCGGCGGCTGCGGGCCCCGGCCGGCCGGCTGAGCAGCCGGCTGCTGCCGGTCGTGGGCCCCCTGCTGCCGGTGCTCGTGGCCAGCCTGCCGCCGTGGCACGAGTTGCTGACGCCGGCGGGTATCAGCGGCCCGGCGCGCGAGGCCACCCACCCGGCCGCGCTGTACGCGGTGCTGCAGGAGTTCTCGCGGCACGACTGGCGCTGGTACCGGCACCTGGCCCTGGCGGTCGCGGAGCACGCGCCCCTGGACGTCGCACCCGTCAGCTGCCCGGTCACGTTCGTGGCCGGCCGGTACGACACCCTGGTCGACACCGCCGACGTCCGGGCGGCAGCCCGGACGGTGCCCGGCGCCCGGTTGCGCACCCTCGCCGGCACCCACTTCGTGCCGCTGCAGTACCCCGAGGTGATGGTCGAGGAGCTGCGGGCGCTGGTGGCCCGGGAGGCCGGCCGCCGCTAGGCCGGGGTCGGGACGCGGTCCCGGACGTAGGAGCCGGGTGCCGGTTCCAGGGGCGGGTGGGCCGCGCTGCCCAGCGTCTCCGGGGCCGGCACCTCGTCGCCGGAGCGCTCGAGCTCCCACTCCGCCCAGGGCTCCCACCAGCTGCCGGTGTGCTCCTCGGCCGCCGCGCGCCAGGCGTGCGGGTCGGGCCCGGGCTCCCCGCCGGTCCAGTACCTGGCCCTCGGGTTGCCGGGCGGGTTGACCAGGCTCTGGATGTGGCCGCTGTGGCTGAGCACGAAGGTGCTCGGCCCGGAGAGCAGCTGGGTGGTCCGGTAGCAGCCGTCCCACGGGGTGATGTGGTCGGTGAGCGCGCCGGTGACGAACGTGGGGAGCGTGATCCGGCTCAGGTGGACCGGCGTCCCCAGCACCCGCAGCGCTCCCGGCTTGACCAGTGCGTTGTTCCCGAAGATGTCGAGGAACTGCTCGTGCAGCCGGGCGGGCAGGTTCGTCCCGTCCGCGTTCCACGCGAGGATGTCGAACGCGGGCGGGTCCTCGCCCATCAGCCACTGGGAGACCAGGTAGTTGAAGATCAGGTCGTCGGGGCGCATCCACGTGAACATCGAGCCCATCTGGCGGGCCGAGATGACGCCCCGTCGGCGCGAGTTGCGCCGGGCGACCTCCAGCAGGCGGGGGCCGGAGAAGGCGCCGAGCGGAGCCCGGTTCGAGAAGTCGAGGAGGGTCACCGCGTAGCCGGCGGCGTGCACCCGGTCGTCGCCGTTCGCGGCCAGGTGGTTGAGCGCCGTCGTCATCACCTGGCCACCGGCGCAGAGGCCGAGGGTGGTGACGTCGTCGGAGCCGGTGACCTCGCGAGCGACGTCGACGGCGGTGACGACGCCCTGCGCGTACTCGTCGAGGCCCCACTCGGACTGCTCCCGGGTCGGGTTGCGCCAGCTGATCATGAACACCTGCAGGCCCCGGCTGACCGCGTACTCGACGAGGCTGCGTCCCGGCCGCAGGTCCAGGAAGTAGAAGCGTCCGATGGGCGGCGGCACGATGACCAGGGGCCGTTGCCGGACGCGCGGCGTCGACGGGGTGTACTGGATGACCTCGACGACCTCGTCCCGGTGGACGACGGCTCCCGGGGTGATGCCGAGGTCCTCGCCCACGGTGAAGGCGCTGCGGTCCACCTGGCGGGGCAGCCCGCCGTTGCGCACGAGGTCGTGGAGCATGTTGCGCAGCCCGCGGACGGTGCTGACCCCGGCGGTGTCGAACGCCCGCTTGAGCGCGGCCGGGTTGCCGACCAGGGTGTTGGTGGGCGCCATGGCGCTGGTGAGCGCGTTCAGGACGAAGCGCACCTGCTCGACCTCGCGCCAGTCGGAGCTGCCGGCCTCGAAGTCACCGACCAGACGGTCCAGGGACGCCGTCGCCGCGACGTAGGACTGGGCGAGACGCCGGTACCCGGGGTGTGACGACCAGGCCGGGTCGGCGAACCGCTTGTCCTTCGGCGAGGGGGCGATCTCGTCGGTGCCCCGGAGGATGCGCACGGTGTCCCGCCCGAGCCGGACGGCCTCGCGCGCCATCGGCCCGGGCTGGGTGAAGGTCGAGACCAGCCCCCGGACCATGCCTCGCGGGGACGGGATGCCGACGGGCTCGCCACCCTCCACCGCAGCCGGCGCACCGGCCTCCTCCGGAGCGGGCCGGTCGGCGGTCGCGGTGGGCCGGGGCCGGCCGGACGTGCGCGGGCGGGACGGGGTCGTCGTCACGGTACCTCCGTTGTGAGCTGCATCACACGTGACCCGACCGTAGCGCTCGATCCCCGGTGCCGGGTACCTCTGCGGGCATTCGACTCGGAGCGTCCGGGCGGCCCGCACCCGGGCCGGGGCCTGGCCCACGGGCCCCGGGAGGTCAGCGCCTGCAGGGGTGCCTCGTCCACCGCCCAGCGTCGGACGAGCCGGCGTCAGACGAGGACGCGGCGGCCGCAGCGGGAGTCGGCGGCCTCGGCGGCGAGCAGGATCCGGCGGGCCGGGCGGTAGCGGCCCTCGCGGAGGCTGCGGGCCTTCTCGGGGTCGACCTGCGCCAGCTCGGCGTTGGAGGCGAGGTTGTGCGCGTTGTCGGCCAGCTTGACCAGGCGGCCGAGCGGGTGGGCCGCGGCCCGGCGGATCAGACCGGCGATGTAGGGCTCGCCGGGCCGACGGGTGACCGCGTCGACCGCCTCGACCACGACCTCCGGGACGCCGAGGCCGCGGAGCCGGTCGAGGTCGTAACGGCGAGCGGGGTCGGGGTGGTCGCGGGTGTCCTCGACGATGTCGTGCAGCGCGCCGGCCATCTCCGCGTGAGGGCCGTGGGGGCGCAGCGACTCGGCGATCGGCCGCAGGTGCGCGAGGTAGTAGTCGCGGCCCTGCTTGTCGACCTGGCCCTCGTGCGCGCGCAGCGCGAGCAGGTGCGCGTCGGGAACGGTGAACCCCACGCTCCGAGGCTAGGCGCTGCGTGGTGGGCGGACCCCGCCCGCGCGCCGGTGTCGGGTGCAGGGAGCGGGCCGCCGCCTCGCTGTCACCCGCCGCAGCCGTGAGGTGCGCGGACGCGAGCCGGCTGCCGTCGGACCGTCCGGCGTCCCGGTGCGACCACTCGGGCGCCCCTGCGCGGGTAGCGCCGCGCGCGGTGGGAACGTGGGGACGTGGGCCGTCCGGCCCCTCATCCCTGGGCTCCGGCTCCCGCGTCGGCAGGAGGACACGTGCGCACACTGCTCACCAATTTCCGGAACTTCGCGTTCTCCGGCAGCCTGATCGACCTGGCCGTGGGCCTGGCGATCGGGGCGGCGTTCGCGACGGTGGTCGAGTCGCTGGTGGGCGACGTGATCCTGCCGCTCGTCGCGGCGATCTTCGGGGAACCGAACTTCGACGCGCTCGTGCTGACGGTGAACGGCGGCCAGATCCGCTACGGGGCGTTCCTGACGGCGCTGGTCTCGTTCCTGCTGCTGGCCCTCACGATCATGCTGATCGTCCAGGCCATCCGGCGTGCCACCGGCCGGGAGACCGCCGGCGCGCAGGGCAGCAGGGAGTGCGACCACTGCAAGAGTTTCATCCCGGTGGACGCCGCGGTCTGCATGTTCTGCACGCGGGACGTCGACCCGATCGTCTCCTGACCGCCCCCCGCCGAGGACGTCGCGGGCGGGGGCGTGGGACCCTGTCCACGGCACCCCCGCCGGAATAGCGTCCGGCCAGGCGCCCACGACCGCCACCGCCCGGGGAGGTGGACCACGGGTGGCGGGCGACGGCGGCACGTCGGGCACCCGCGGACACTGTCCGGCCCGGTCCCGGACGGCGGGAGGGGCCGGGGCCAGGAGGCACGCCATGACCAGGACCCGCACCGCGCGACGCCAGGCGATCGTGGCCGCCGCGCTGCTCCTCCTCGCCGGGACGCCGACCGCGGCGGCCGGGGACGAGCCGGCGTCCCCGCGAGGTGATCCCGGGGTGGTGCTCAGCTGGAACGCCCTCGCCTGGCGCACCATCGGCGTCGAGGGCGAGAAGCCGCCGCCCGTGGCGCAGCTGTACCTCGGCCTGGTGTCGACGGCCGTGTACGACGCGGTCGTCACCGCCGAGGAGGCCGACGTCCCCACCGCCTCCGACGTGGCCGCGGCGACCGCGGCGCACGACGTCCTCGTCCACTGGTTCCCGGCGTCCCGGGCCGCCCTGGACGCCGACCTCGCCGCCTGGCTCGGCACCGTCCCGGACACCGCGGAGCGGCGGCACGGCCTGCAGGTCGGTCAGGACACCGCCGCGGCCCTCGTCGCCACCCGCGTCGACGACGGGCGGGACGCGCCGATCACCCTCGACCGGCCGGCCGAGCCGCCCCCCGGGATGTGGGTGCCCACCGGCAGTGGGGAGATGCAGGCCCCGTGGCTGGGCTTCACCGAGCCGCTCGTCGTCGAGTCGCCGGAGGAGTTCGCCACGGACGGGCCCGACGCCCTGGACAGCGCGGAGTACGCCGCGGACTTCGCCGAGGTGGCGGCTATGGGGTCCGCGACGAGCACCGTCCGGACGGCGGAGCAGACCGACCTCGCGCTCTTCTGGAGCGACAACCCGGTCCGGCAGTACCAGGACGCGCTACGGGAGCGGGCGGCCCGCCACCCCGTGGACATCAGGGGCACGGCGCGGGTGTTCGCCGCCGTCAACACCGCCGGAGCCGACACGCAGATCACCTGCTGGCGGGTCAAGTACGACACCGCCTTCTGGCGCCCGGTCACCGCGATCCAGCAGGCGGACCGGGACGGCAACGACGCGACCACGGCCGACCCGGCGTGGACGTCGCTCCGGGCGGCCCCGCCGTACCCGGACAACCCCAGCGGTCACGGCTGCGTCAGCTCGGCCGTCGCCGGGACGCTGGAGGAGCTGTTCGGTCCCGGGCAGCTGGACATGGCGATCCGCAGCACCGTCACGGACACCACCCGGGTCTACGACGACGCGGAGGCCTGGCTGGACGACGTCGCGAACGCGCGGATCTGGGTGGGGTTCCACTTCCGGGACGCGATGGACGACGCCCGGGAGATCGGCACCGGGGTCGCCGAGGCCGTGGTCGACCGCGCGTTCCGGCCGGCGGACCGCTGAGGCGGGCGCGGTCAGCGCGTCTCGGGGAGGCCCGCCGTCGAGACCGGTCCCGATCGGCATCGGTCTCGACCGGGGCCGTCCTCGAAGCAGGGCCGGTGCCACGGTCCGGACGTCCCGAGCCGCCGGAGGCGGCTTTCCTGCGCGGCGCCTGAGGGCCACACTCCCGGGTGCGGGGCGAGGACACGGGGTCCAGGCCGCCGACCGCCGGGGAGACCACGATGCCCGACCACCCGATGCCCGACCACCCGATGCCCGACCACCGGATGCCCGACCACCCGATGCTCGACCGCAGCAGGTTCCTGGAGGGGCCCTTCGCCCCGGTCACCGAGGAGCTCACGGTCGTCGACCTGCCGGTGACCGGCTCGCTGCCCGCGGAGCTGGACGGGCGGTACCTGCGCAACGGACCCAACCCCCTGGGTCTCGACGACCCGGTCCAGCACTGGTTCCTCGGTCCCGGCATGGTGCACGGGGTCCGGCTGCGGGACGGCCAGGCCGAGTGGTACCGCAACCGCTGGGTGCGGTCGCGGGAGGTGGCGGAGGCGCTGGGGGAGCGGTGGCCCGGGGGGCCGGTGCACTCCGGCATGGACTTCGCCGCGAACACCCACGTCGTCGCCCACGCCGGGCGCACCCTCGCCACCGTCGAGGCCGGCGCGCTGCCCTACGAGCTCACCGACGACCTCGACACCGTCGGTCCGTGCGACTTCGGCGGCACGCTGCCGGGTGGCTACGCCGCGCACACCAAGCTCGACCGGCTGACCGGGGAGCTGCACGCCGTCGCCTACTTCTGGGGATGGGACCACGTGCAGCACGTCGTCATCGGCCCCGACGGGCGGGTCAGCGGCACCACCGACGTCCCGGTCGCGGACGGGCCGATGATGCACGACTTCGCCCTGACCGAGCGCTACGTCGTCCTGTTCGACCTCCCCGTGACCTTCAGCATGGCCGCCGCGGCCGCCGGCTCGTCGCTGCCCTACGGGTGGAACCCCGCGCACCAGGCCCGGGTCGGGCTGCTGCCCCGGGGGGGCACCGCCCGCGAGGTCCGCTGGTTCGAGGTGGACCCCTGCTGGGTCTTCCACACCCTCAACGCGTACGACGACGGCGACCGCGTCGTCGTCGACCTCTGCCGCTACGAGGGCTCCTACGACCTGTCCGCGCTGTCCGGGCGGGGCCCCTTGACGCTGGACCGCTGGACCATCGACCCCATCGCGGGCCGGGTCGGCCAGCAGCGTCTCGACGACCGCCCGCAGGAGTTCCCGCGCACCGACGAGAGGGTCGTCTCGCGGCCGCACCGCTACGGCTACAGCGCGGTGACCGGGGAGGTCGGCCGGGCCACCGTGCAGGTGGACGGCACTTTCGCCGACGGCGCGTTCGCCGACGAGCTGCTCAAGCACGACCTGGCCACGGGCCGGGTCGAGGTGCACCGGTTCGGCCGCGACGCCACCGTGGGTGAGGCCGTGTTCGCCCCGTCGGCACCCGACGCGGCCGAGGACGACGGCTACGTCCTGGCCTTCGTGCACGATCCCGACCGGGGAGCCGCCGACCTGGTGGTCCTCGCGGCCCAGGACTTCGCCGGGGACCCCGTCGCCCGCGTCCACCTGCCGGCCCGGGTCCCGCTCGGCTTCCACGGCAGCTGGATCCCCGACCGCTGAGCCGCCGCCCCGGGATCGGGCCGGCGTGGGCCCCACCGGGATGTCGCCGACGAGCACCGCCGGTGTGGCAGCGGACACCGGCCGCCGGTCCGGCAGCTCTCGGTCGCGTGCGCGGGCGGCACCGAGCAGGATCGTCCCGGCGGGGTCCCGGGGCGGTGGCCGACGACGCCGCCCCGGACGGAGCCGGCGGGGATGGGAGGTCCTGGGATGGCCGTCAGCGAGGTCGACCTGCGACGGCGGTGGTCCGACGGGCAGCCGTGCCACGGCCTGTGGAGCCAGCTGCCCGGGGCGGTGACCGGCGAGCTGCTGGCACGGACCGGAGCCGACTTCGTCGTCGTCGACCTGCAGCACGGCGCCATGTCCGAGGCGGAACTGCCGGGTGTCGCGGCGGCGATCACCGCGGCGGGCTCGGTGCCGCTCGTCCGGACCCGCAGCCCGGCCTTCGCCGACGTCGGCCGCCCGCTCGACCTGGGCGCGCGGGGTGTCATCGTGCCGAACGTGCGCGACGCCGACCATGCCCGTGAGGTCGTCGCCGCCGGCCGGTACGCACCTGCCGGGAGGCGGTCGGTCGGCCGGCTCTCCGGGGGGGCCGACCAGCCCCTGGTGATCGTGATGGTCGAGGCCGCGACCGCGCTCGACGACCTCGACGCGGTCCTCGCCGTCGATGGGCTGGACGGCGTGTACGTCGGTCCGGGCGACCTCTCCCTGTCACTGGAGCTGACCGGTCCGGAGCGCCGGGAGGAGTTGCGCGGCGTGCTCTCCTCGATCGTCGCCCGGGCGGGCGCCGCGGGCGTGCCGGTCGGCGTCCACGCCTACGGCGGTGAGGAGGCCGCCGGCTACGCCGCCGAGGGTGCGACCATCGTCACGGTCGCCGCCGACACCGTCTCCCTCCGCGAGGCCGTGGCGCACCACCTCGGCGTCGCCCGTGGCCATCCGGAGCCGGACCCGGGGTGACCGTCGGCCCCCCCGGTCGCCACCGCCTCCCCTCCGCGACGGGATACTCGTCCCGACGCGGTCCACCGGCGGTCCCGCGGTGGAGGAGGTCCGTGAACGTGTCGAGAGCCCTGCTGCTGGAGAACATCGACCCGGTGGCGGCCGACCTGCTCGGCGCTGCCGGCTACGAGGTCGAGTCGCTGCGGGGAGCGCTGGACGAGGCCGACCTGATCGCCGCCCTCGACGGCGTCGACCTGCTCGGCATCCGGTCGAAGACGCAGGTGACCGCGGAGGTCCTGCGCCACCGCCCCGGCCTGGCGGCGGTGGGCGCCTTCTGCATCGGGACCAACCAGATCGACCTGCCCGCGGCCGCTGCGGCGGGGGTCGCGGTGTTCAACGCGCCGTTCTCCAACACCCGCAGCGTGGTCGAGATGGCGATCGCGGAGATCATCTGCCTGGCCCGGCGGCTGGTCGACCGGGACCGTGCGCTGCACGCCGGGACCTGGGACAAGTCCGCGGCGGGCAGTCACGAGATCCGCGGGCGGACCCTGGGCATCGTCGGCTACGGCAACATCGGCAGCCAGCTCTCGGTGGTCGCCGAGGCCCTGGGCATGCGGGTGCTCTTCTACGACCTCGAGGACAAGCTCGCGCTGGGCAACGCCGAGGCCTGCGGCAGCCTGGAGGAGCTGCTCGAGCAGGCCGAGACGGTGACCCTGCACGTCGACGGCCGGGCCGGGAACGCGGGGCTGTTCGGCGCCGAGCAGTTCGAGCGGATGCGCCGGCGGAGCCTCTTCCTCAACCTCTCCCGCGGGTTCGTGGTGGACCACGAGGCGCTGCGCGAGCACGTCCTCAGCGGCCACATCGCCGGCGCCGCGGTCGACGTCTTCCCGGACGAGCCGCGCGAGCAGGGCGATGCGTTCACCTCCGTGCTGCGCGGCCTGCCCAACGTGATCCTCACGCCGCACGTCGGTGGGTCGACCCAGGAGGCGCAGCACGACATCGGGCGCTTCGTCGCCGGCAAGCTCGCCGACTACACCGCGACCGGGACGACGACGCTCAGCGTCAACCTGCCCACCGTGGTCCTGCACGGCTCGTCCGCAGCCCGGTTCGCGCTGCTGCACCGCAACGTGCCCGGTGTGCTCGCGCGCGTCGACGCGGTGGTCGGCGAGCACGGCCTGAACGTGGACGGTCAGGTGCTGGCCACCCGCGGGGAGCTCGGCTACGCCGTCACCGACGTCAACGACGACCTGCCCCCGACCCTGCTGGCCGCGCTCGGGGCGCTCCCGGAGAGCGTCCGCCTGACGACGTTCGGGCGCCGGGCGGACTGATCCGCCGGCGGACGGTGCTGCTCGTCCTCCGCCTCCCGACGACCTCCGCCGGCGACCGGAGCCCGGGTCCGGAGCGTGCGGACCGGCTGCTCGCCGGGGCCGGTGCCGCGGGACGGCCGCTGAGATCCGCAGGGCCGCGCTCCAGTGTCTCGAGTGCGCCGGTCGCGGCTTCCAGGGAGGCGCGCTGCGCGTCGTCGAGCCGGTCCATGGCGGCCTTGACGGCTCCGGACCAGGCGGCGTCCACGGACCCCCGCTCGGCGAGCGCCTGCGCGGTGGGGAGCGGTCGGGTCACCCGACGCTCGGCCAGGCGAGATCGCGGAGCACGGGCGGCAGCTCGCGCGAGGACGGCGTCGCCTCCGGGTCGCGGGCCACGTCGAGAAACCCCGTCCTGCGTGCACGGGCGCAGGGGAGCGATCCCGGGCCTGGCCCGGTTCGGTGCGCGACGCCGGGCCGTGCCGGAGGCGTCCGGTCCCTGCATCACCCCTGCGGGAGCTGAGCCGGACTACCCAAGTTCGCCCCGCAGCCGGGCCGCCGCCTCGGCGAGCGCGCGCATCTTCCCGGCGGCCGAGCCGCGGGGCAGGTACTTCAGGCCGCAGTCGCTGGAGAGCATCAGCCTGTCGACGTCGACGTGGTCCAGGGCTCGCCGCACCCGGTCGGCGATGACCTCCGGCGTCTCCACCTCGGGCGTCGAGAGGTCGAGGACGCCCAGCGCGATGCCCTTGCCGCGCAACGGCCGGAGGGACGTGGGGTCCAGGTGGGACTGCGCCGTCTCCACCGAGATGGCGTCCGCGGGGGTGTCGGCCAGCTCGGGCAGGAAGGAGTAGCCCTCGGGGCGCTCGGCGACCATGGCCGCGTAGCCGAAGCACAGGTGCACGTGCACCGGTCCGGCGGCGCCCTCGAGAGCGCGGGTCAGTGCCTCGGCGCCGTACTTCCGAGCCACCTCCGGGCGGGCCTGCAGCCACGGCTCGTCCAGCTGCACGATGTCGGCGCCGGCGGCGAACAGGTCGACGACCTCCTCTCGGACGACGTCGGCGTAGGCCAGCGCCAGGGCGCGGTCGTCCGGGTAGTGGTCGTTCCGGGCCTGCTGGGCCATCGTGAACGGGCCGGGCACCGTGATCTTGACGGCGCGGGCGGTGTGCGCGCGGAGGAAGCGGACGTCCTCGACCTGGACCGGCTGCGGACGCCGGATCTCCCCGGTCACCCGCGGGACCGGGATGTCGATGCCCGACCGGTTGCGCACGGTGCCGGGGTGGTCGAGGTCGAGCCCGTCGAGCGCCGTGGCGAAGTGGTTGGAGTAGGACTCCCGGCGGATCTCCCCGTCGGTGAGGACGTCGAGCCCGGCCTCCTCCTGCGAGCGGATCGCGACGAGGGTGGCGTCGTCCTGCGCCTCCTGCAGGAACTCGGCGGGGATGCGCCACAGCTCCGTGGCACGGACGCGCGGCGGGAACTGGTGACCCAGCCGGTCCCGGTCGATCAGCCAGTCGGGCTGCGGCAGGCTGCCGACGACCATGGTGGGCAGCGGCGGGAGCCGGTCCGTCACGTGTACCTCCGGGCGGGACGTGTGGCGAGCCGCCGTGGATCCGTCGGCCGCAGGTCGGTCGCTGATCCTGCCGCACGCCTGCGTCGCGCGCCCCGGGGGGCCGGGGATCCGGTCGCTCGGGTCCGGCCGCCAGAAGGAGACCTGGTTGACCCAGCAGGCCTCGGCAACCAGTTGGTCGGCCAGGCCGAATGCCTCGAACACCTCCACGGTCCGGCAGACGACCCATCGGCCTGGCCGACGGCGAGCGGACCGTCCCGCCGGTCGACGATCGCCGTCCGGATGTCGGGGAAGGCAGCCAGCTGTGCGGCGAGCACCATCCCGGCCGGGCCGCAGCCGACGTCGAGGACGTCGACCTCCTCGGGGAGCCCCTCCGGCCGCTGGGTCACCGACGGGTGCGGGTCCTCGAGGTCCTCGCCAGCAGCTGGACGCACCTGCTGTCCGACGGCACGGTTCCGTCCCGGGCGTAGCCCCTGCGCGTGCCGCCGGGCGACGTCCGGCCGCGGTGCTGTCCCGCCGGCGCACCCGGGTGCCGGCCCGGCACGGTCAGGCGCCGGCGGGGCCCTCGACGCCGGCCGTGGACGGACCCCGCCGGGCGGACGAGGACCGCGCCACGGCCTCGGCCACACGGAGCACCCGCAGGACGTTCCCGCCGATCAGCCCGACGCACTCGTCCTGGCTCCACCCCCGCTCGAGGAGCTCCGCCAGCAGCGCGGGATAGCAGGCGACGTCCTCCAGCCCGTCCGGCAGGTCCTGGACGCCGTCGTAGTCCCCGCCGATGCCGACGTGGTCCACGCCGGCCACCCGCCGCACGTGCTCGACGTGGTCGGCGACCTGGGCGAGCGTCGCGCGCGGGCGGGGATGGCCGGCGGCGTACTCGGCCGCCGCCGCGGCCCGCGTGCCGGCGTCCCTCGGGTCGAGCCCACGGCGCTCCATGTCGGCGCGCAGCCCGAGCGTCCATGCGCGGCACCGCGGCGACACGAAGTCCGACACGAACGTCACCATGCACACGCCTCCGTCGGCGGCCAGGCCGCGGAGGACGTCGTCGGGGACGTTGCGCGGGTGGTCGCACACCGCGCGGGCGCCCGAGTGCGAGAAGACGACCGGCGCCTCCGAGACCCGGAGCGCATCGCGGGCCGTGCTGTCGGCCACGTGCGACAGGTCGACCAGCATGCCGAGCCGGTTCATCTCCCGGACCACCTCGAGGCCGAACGCGCTGAGCCCGCCGGTGGCGGGGACGTCGGTCGCCGAGTCGGCCCAGGGGACGTTGACGTTGTGCGTAAGCGTCAGGTACCGGACGCCGAGCCGGTGCAGCATCCGGAGGACGCCCAGCGAACCGGCGATGGAGTGCCCGCCCTCGGCGCCCAGCAGCGAGGCGATCCTCCCGCGGGAGAACGCGCTCTCGACGTCGTCGGCGCTCAGCGCCAGTTCCAGGTCGGCCGGGTGGCTGCCGACCATCCGGTGGACGAGGTCGATCTGCTCGAGGGTCGCGGTGACCGCCGCCCCGTCCTGCAGCGTGCCGGGCACGTAGACCGACCAGAACTGGGCGCCGACCCCACCACGCCGCAGCCTCGGCAGGTCGGTGTGCGTGCCTGCCACCGGAGCGGTGAGATCCACCCGGCGCAGGTCCGAACCGAACTCCTCGCGGATCTTCCACGCCAGGTCGTTGTGGCCGTCGACCAGCGGGTGGCGGCGCACCAGGTCGCGTGCCGTGGCCAGTGCCGCGGCGGGTCCACTCCCCATCCCGGTCCTCCCGAGGTGTCCTACAGCCCGAGGGCGTGGCGGACGGACGGCGCGTGCCGGCGGGAGACCGGGACGGTCTCGTGGGCGCGGGTGTCCGTGGCCAGGAACAGCGTCCCCTTGAAGCCCTGCTCGATCTCCCTGACCCGGCCCAGGTTGACGAGGAAGCGGCGGTGGACCCGGAGGAACCCCTTGTCCGCGAGCTCCTGTTCGAGGCGGTCGAGACCTCGGGCGGCGGCCAGGAGCCGCCCCTGGTCGCTGGTGAGCCAGACGTTGTTGTGGTCGGCCTCGGCGAAACGGATCTCCCGCGGATCGAGCAGGACCCACCGGTCCTCCCGCTGCGCGACGACCCGGCTGGGCAGCGGGCGGGGACAGGGCAGGGAGGGCCGGGACGGACCGGGGACCGCCCCGGTGCCGGACCCGCCGACGTGGGACCCGTAGACGTCGGACCCGTCGGCGGAGCCGAGGGCCAGCAGCGCGCCGATCACCTGGGTCCCCGTCAGCACCGGGCGGACGGTGACCGGGAGGGGGGTGCCGAGGAAGGGCACGTAGACCCGCGTGGACCCGGTCCAGCGGGGATCCTGCCGGGCGCGTTCGGTGACGAGGCGGACCAGCTCGGGCATCCCGGGTACCTGCGGGGTCCACCGCTGTGCGGGGGCGTACGCCGGGGTGTCGGCGGGGGTGCCGATCAGGACGGCGGCCTCGCTGTTGGCCAGCACGACCTTCCCGGCCGTGTCCACGGCGACCAGCGGTGTCGCGGACGGCAGACGGGCGTCGGCGAAGGCGGCGGCCAGCAGCGTGCCCGTGTGCCGCGCCCGCTGTCGCAGCTTGGCCTCGGTGGCCGCGGCGACCCTGCTCAGCCACGGCACCACGGCATCGGACGGCGACGTCCTCCAGCAGGAGACGTTCAGCACGGCGAGCGGCTCGTGCGTGACGACGTCGCGCACCGCGACGCCGGCGCACGTCCACGCCTCGAAGTTGCGGCACCAGTGCTCCGGGCCCCTGACCAGGACCGGGCGCTGGCTCTCCAGCGAGGTCCCCATCCCGTTGGTGCCACTGGTCCGTTCGCCCCAGGCCGACCAGGCCGTCAGGTTGCTGTCCGCGGCGAGGCGGAGCATCCGCCGACTGCCCCAGCAGGCCAGGACGCGGCCGTCGCAGTCGGCCACGGTGACCAGGCCGTCGAGGCCGTCCACCTCCCCGGCCGCGCAGGCCGCCGAACCCCCCAGCTCGGCGAACACCACGTCGTGCCCCATCGAGTGGACGCTGCCCTCGGCCGCGGCCGGTGCCCGTTCCAGCTCGGGGTCGACCTCGTACTCCTCGCGGCACCGGTACCAGGACATGAGGATCTCGGACCGGACCCCGTGGACGGTGTCCGCCCCGGCGGCGAAGCGCTCCCGGGCCGTGGCGATCCGCTTGAGGTTGTCGTCGGAGAGGGCGGCCCCGTTCGTCGCGGGGAGTGCGCCGTTCGTCCGACCTTTCGCGCCGTTCATCCCGTTCCCCTTGGGCTGGAGGGGGAAGCGTCCCAGGCTCGGGTCGCGGTCGAAGGAGCAGCAGGCTAGCGGGCCGGGCTCGCTTCCAGAACGCACACGGCAGCGAGGGGGCGGGCGGCCATGCGGGCAGTGGTCTACCGGAGGCCCTTCGAGGTGTCGGTGGAGGAGGTCCCCGACCCCCGGATCGAGCAGCCGAACGACGTGATCGTGCGGATCACGTCGACGTGCATCTGCGGAGCCGACCTGTACGTGTACGAGGGGCGGACGGGTGCCGAGCCGGGCACCGTGTTCGGCCACGAGAGCCTCGGCATCGTCGAGGAGGTCGGCGCCGGCGTCACCGCCCTGGAGCAGGGCGACCGCGTCGTGATGCCGGTCACCGTGGCCTGCGGCTTCTGCAGAAACTGCCGGGCGGGCTCCACCGGCTCCTGCCTCACGGTCGCCTCGTCCCGCCGGGCGGGCGGCGCGTACGGCAGCGTCACCCCGGCACCGTGTGCCGGCGGCCAGGCGGAGTACCTGCGGGTCCCGTACGCGGACGTCAACTGCCTGCCGCTGCCCGCCGGCACCGACCACGAGTCCGACTACGTCCTGCTCTCCGACGTCTTCTCCACCGGGTACCACGGCTGCCGTCTCGCGGGCGTCTCGCCGGGGGAGACCGTCGCGGTCCACGGCGCCGGCCCGGTGGGGCTGATGGCCGCGTACTGCGCACTGCTCTGCGGTGCGTCGCGCGTCTTCGTGGTCGACAGCGCACCCGAGCGTCTCGCCAGGGCACGGGACATCGGGGCCGTCGCCGTGGACTCCTCCGCGGGCGACCCGGCGCAGCAGATCAAGGACCTGACCGGCGGTGAGGGCACCGACGCGGGTGTCGACGCCGTCGGGTTCCCGGTACCCACCGAGACCGGTGGGGGCGAGCGGCCCGAGGCGGTGCTGGAGCAGCTCGTGCGCACGGTGCGGCCCACCGGCGGGCTCGGCGTCCCCGGCCCGTGCGTGCGCTGGAAACCGGACGGGGTCGTCGGGGACGCCAGGCCCGGCACGCTGCTCGTCGCGATGGACACGCTCGTCGAGAAGGGCCTGCGCCTGGGCACCGGGCGGGCCGGCGTCAGGCGCTACGACCGGCAGCTGCGCGACCTGATCACCGAGGGCCGGGCCAGGCCCAGCTTCGTGGTGTCCCACGAGCTGCCGCTGGACGCCGCGCCGGACGCCTACTCGAAGGTCGAGCAGTGCGTCGACGGCTACACGAAGGTCGTGCTCAGACCCGATGCCGCCTGATCGTCGCGTCGCTGCAGCAACCGGAGGGGAGGAGGTGCCATGGCCACCCAGGTCCTGACCGAGCGCGGTAGGGCGGACCGTCGTCCGGGGGCCTGGCCGTGACCGTCGCCGGCACCGCCAGGCACCACCCCATCAGTCCGCTTCGACAGGAGAACCGCACTAGGAGGTGAGGTCGATGACGACCACCGCATCGGAGCGATCCGCGGCGCTGAGCGAGCTCGGGTTGGACGGGCAGAACCAGGCGACCATCGGTCGGCTGCTGGCCACCGGGAACATCGCACACGCCGAGGAGGGCGACGACGGCCGGATGCGCGCCCGGATCCGGATCGTGCCCGACCAGTTGATCTGGGACCCCTCGGTCCTCGTCCTGCCCCACGGGGGGCACCTGGACATCGAGTTCGTCAACGACGACCAGAACACGCACTGCGCGCTCGTGCCGAGCAACGGCGACAGCAAGTGGATGTGGCTGCCGAACTACTCGCGCGGGACCATGTCCGTCACCCTCGACGGCCCTGGTTACTACTGGTTCAGCTCCAACATCGGCAACGACGAGGGCCGCGGCCTGATCGGGGCGATCGTCGTGAGGGGCGACGTCCCGGAGTCCGCCCGGCTCGACCGCCCGAAGCAGCCCCGACCGTAGACAGGACCGGATCAATGACCGACATCCAGGACAGGACCGACATCGAGTACGGAGAGGCCCCGCCGGCGGTCGACTTCGGGTCCCTGACCTCCGCGCCCGGGACCGCGCCGCCGGTGGCCCAGGACGTCACGTACGAACGCATCCTCGACGCCCGCTCGGAGCCGCAGAACTGGCTCACCTACTACGGCGCCTACGACGGGCAGCGGTACAGCCCGCTGGACCAGATCACCACGGAGAACGTCGTCCGCATGACACCGGCCTGGGTGTTCAGCTTCTCGCCCCACGGGCTGCACGCCGGCCAGTCGACCTACGCCTTCGAGACGTGCCCGCTCGTCGTCGAGGGCGTCATGTACGTCTCCGGGTGGGACGGCTGGGTCTGGGCGCTCGACGCCAAGACCGGGCAGCTGCTGTGGCAGTACAAGCACGCCATCCCGTTCGACGTCTCGCTGTGCTGCGGCAACGTCAACCGCGGTGTCGCCGTGGCACACGGCAAGGTCTTCGTCTGCACCCTCAACGCCCACGTGGTCGCGCTCGACGCGACCACCGGCGAGTGCCTCTGGGACGTCACCAGCGGCGACGTGCGCGCCGGGGAGAGCCTCACGGTGGCGCCCCTGGTCGTGAAGGACCGGATCGTCGTCGGCAGCTCCGGCGGGGAGTTCGGGGTGCGGGGACACCTCGACGCCTACGACATGGAGACCGGGGAGCGGGTCTGGCGGTGCTACACGATCCCGAAGCCCGGTGAGCCCGGCTCGGAGACCTGGCCGCAGGAGGGCGAGGCGTGGGCGCGCGGCGGTGGCAACGGCTGGATCACCGGCACCTTCGACCCGGAGACCAACCTCCTGTACTGGGGGACCGGCAACCCGGCGCCCGACTTCGACGGGGAGGTCCGTCCGGGCGACAACCTCTACACCGACAGCGTGATCGCGGTGGACGCCGACACCGGTGAGATCCGCTGGCACTACCAGTGCACCCCGCACGACCTGTGGGACTACGACAGCAACATGGAGTGCATCCTGTTCGAGCAGGACGGGCGCAAGCTGCTCGCCCACTTCGACAAGAACGGGTACTGCTTCATCCTGGACCGCACCAACGGGGAGCGGGTGCGGATCTTCCCCTTCGTCGACCGGATCACCTGGGGCGAGATCAGCCCCGACGGACAGGTGACGCCCCGCATCTACCCCGACAAGGAAGGGGAGGAGGTGCACTTCTACCCCGGGCCGGCCGGGGCGAAGGAGTGGACCCACGCGGCGTACAGCCCGCGGACGGAGCTGTTCTACGTCCCGGTCCAGGACACCGGTGCGACGGTCGCCCGCCGGCGCAGGGAGTTCAAGGAGAGCATCCCGTACTGGGGCGCCGCCGTGACCGTGGACGCGAAGGACATGGCGGGGTCGGTGTCGGCGTTCAACGCCTCCGGCGAGGAGGTGTGGCGCTGGCGCAACGACCTGCCGATGTGCGCGTCGGTGCTGGCCACGGCCGGCGACCTGGTGTTCGCCGGTACGCCGTCCGGGACGTTCGTGGCCCTCGACGCCCGCAGCGGCGAGTTCCTGTGGCAGTTCAACTGCGGCAGCGGCCACCACAGCAGCCCCATCACCTACAGCGTCGAGGGCAAGCAGTACATCGCCGTCCCGGTCGGCTGGGGCGCCTGGGTCGAGGGCTTCCTGCCCGGGATGATGGGCGGTCCGCACGGCCAGGCGATGTTCGTCTTCTCGCTGCCCGAGGACATCGACTCGGCGGGGGGGAGGTGACCGTGATGGACCAGGAGCTCTGTGCCTCCCCGTCCTGCGCAGACGAGTGGGAAGCCCCCTCCTTCGAGGAGATCCGGGTGTCCGCTGAGGCGACCGCGTACATGGGCGTCCAGGACGACTGGGACTAGACGGACACGTCCGGGACCGGGCGGAGAGGCGTCGGGCGGTGCGGTCCGGCGCCTCTCCGTCTCCGCACGGCTCCGTCTTCGCACTGCGGGAGGGACCACCGATCGACATGTGGGTGCGGGTGCTGGGCTCGGCGGCGGGAGGCGGGTACCCGCAGTGGAACTGCGCCTGCCCCCCGTGCCGCGCGGTGCGCGACGGGTCCCGGCCGGCCCGACCGCGCACCCAGTCGTCGATCGCGGTGAGCGCGGACCACCGGCGGTGGTTCCTGCTCAACGCCTCGCCGGACATCCGTGCCCAGATCGAGTCCTTCCCCGCCCTCCACCCCTCCAGCGGCCCCGACGGCGCCCGGGTGGTGCCGCTGCAGGCCGTGCTGCTCACCGACGCCGAGCTGGACCACACGCTCGGGCTGCTGCTGCTCCGCGAGGGGGAAGGCCTCGTCCTGCACGCCACCGAGGCGATCCACGACACCCTGCGCCAGGGGACGTCGCTGCTGCGGACGCTGGAGGCCTACTGCCCGGTCGAGTGGCGACCGGTCGTTCCGGGGGTGGACGTGCCGCTGGCGGACGGGCTGTCGTACCGGGCCTTCGACGTCCCCACGACCAAGCGCGCCCGGTTCCGCTCCGGTTCCCGGGAGGGGCGGGTCGTCGGCTACCGCCTCACCGACGAGCGCAGCGGCCGGGCGCTGGTCCACCTCCCGGTGCTGCAGGAGCTGACCCCGGAGGTGCGCGACGAGCTCGTCGGCTGCTGCCTGCTCGTCGACGGCACCTGCTGGTCCGACGACGAGCTGATCCGGCTCGGCCTGGCCGGCCGGACGGCACGCGAGATGGGGCACCTGCCGATCGGCGGTCCCGGGGGCAGCCTCGAGCAGCTCGCCCGGCTGCCCATCGAGCGCGGGATCTACGTCCACGTCAACAACACCAACCCGATCCTCCTCGAGGACGCGCCCGAGCGGCGCACCGTCGAGGAGCACGGCATGGAGGTCGCCGTGGACGGGCTCGAACTGGAGGTGTGAGGCCCCTCATGACACTGACCGCGACGGCGACCGACGAGTTCGTGGCCGCGCTGCGCGAGCACTCCCGGCGCTACCACGACCAGCACCCCTTCCACCGCCGGATGAACGAGGGCGAGCTGGGCCGTGAGCAGATCGGCTGCTGGGTGGCCAACCGGTTCGCCTACCAGGCGGCCATCCCGCGCAAGGACGCCGCGATCCTCGCGAACTGCCCGGACCGCGAGGTGCGCCGCCGCTGGATCCGCCGCATCCACGACCACGACGGCACCGCCGACGGTGAGGGTGGCATCGAGGCGTGGCTGCGGCTCGGCGAGGCGGTCGGCCTGGGCCGGGAGGAGATGGAGGACCAGCGGCACGTCGTCCCGGGCGTGCGGTTCGCCGTCGACGCCTACGTCACCTTCGCCCGCACCCGGCCGTGGGTCGAGGCGGTGGCCTCCTCGCTGACCGAGCTGTTCGCGCCGGACCTGATGGCCGAGCGCCTCGCCGCCTTCGAGCGCCACTACACCTGGATCGACCCGCGGGGGCTGACCTACTTCCGGGCCCGCCTGACGCAGGCGCCTCGCGACTCCGCACACGCCCTGGAGGTGGTGACGGAGCACTGCCGGACGCCGGAGACGCAAGCGGCTGCCCTGGCGGCCCTGTCCTTCAAGTGCGACGTCCTCTGGAGCATGCTCGATGCGATCGACCGCGCCTGTGCAGACCGCTGAGAGTGCCGACCGCCCCCGGCTGGCCCGCCACGTCCGGCTGAGGTTCGACCGGGCACGCGGGCGGCACGTGCTGCTGACCCCGGAGGCGGTCACCGTGCTGAACGGCACGGGGGCAGCCGTCCTGGAGCTGTGCGACGGGCAGCGGACGGTGGACGAGATCGTGACCGTGCTGCGCGGTCGGTACGCCTCCGTGGACGACGACGAGGTGCGCGCCTTCGTCGACCGCCTCACCGCCCGGCGGTGGCTCGAGATCGGGGACGCGGAGGCCGGCGGTGCCTAGCGCCGCGGAGGGCGCCGTGGACCGGCCGTTCGGCCTGCTGGCCGAGCTGACCTACGGCTGCCCGCTGCACTGCTCCTACTGCTCCAACCCGCTCGAGCTCGCCGCCTACGCCGACGAGCTGACCACGGCGGAGTGGCAGCGGGTGCTGGTCGAGGCCCGGGACCTCGGCGTGCTCCAGCTGCACCTCTCCGGCGGTGAGCCGCTCCTGCGCCGCGACCTCGCCGAGATCGTCCGGTGCGCCGGTGAGCTGGGCCTGTACACCAACCTGATCACCAGCGCCCTCGGGCTGACGCCCCGCCGCGCGGAGGAGCTGCTGGCCGCAGGCCTGGACCACGTGCAGATCAGCCTCCAGGCCGACGAGGCCGCCGTGTCCGACCGCCTCGCCGGGGTGCGGTCGTTCGAGCGCAAGCTGGTCGCCGCCCGGCTGGTGAAGGAGCTGGGCTGGCCGCTCACGCTCAACGTCGTCCTGCACCGGCACAACGTCGACCGGGTCGCCGGCATCCTCGACCTGGCCGAGCAGCTGGGGGCCGACCGGATCGAGCTGGCCCACACGCAGTACTACGGGTGGGCCCTGCGCAACCGCGACGGGCTGCTGCCGAGCAGGGCGCAGCTGGAGCGCGCCGAGGACGTGGTGCGGGCGGCGCGCGAGCGGCTGCAGGGGCGCATGGAGGTCATCTACGTGCTGCCCGACTACCACAGCCGCTACCCCAAGCCCTGCATGGGCGGCTGGGGCCGGCGTCAGCTCACCGTGGTGCCCGACGGCGGCGTCCTCCCCTGTCCGACCGCACACACCCTGCCCCTGCCCCGGGCCAGCGTCCGGGAGCACCCACTGGAGTGGATCTGGGAGCGGTCACCGCTGTTCCAGCGCTTCCGCGGAACGGACTGGATGCCCGATCCCTGCCGCAGCTGCGACCGCCGCGAGCTCGACTTCGGCGGCTGCCGCTGCCAGGCCTTCCAGCTCACCGGCGACGCCGCCCGCACCGACCCGGTCTGCCACCTCTCGCCCGACCACGGCCTCGTGGCCGAGGCGGTGGCCGCCGCCGACGAGGAGGAGCGGTCGGGTGCGGCGGTGCTGACCCCGCGGCGGTACCCCGCCGCCGGACGCAGCCGGTGACCGCCCGTCCACGTCCCTGCCCAGCGGGCCGTCGCGAGGAGGAGCTCCGGCCATGACCTCGGTGTTCGTCTTCATCTCCGGGGCGACGCTGCTGGTGGTCAGCGCGGAGAAGCTCATCACCCACCTCGTCGGGGCGGCGAGTGGTCTCCGGATCCCGCTGTTCCTGCTGGCCATCGTCTTCACCGGTGTCGAGTTCGACGACATCGCGCTCGGCGTCGGGCTGAACCTCGAGGAGCTCAGCGGTGTCGCCCTCGGTGTCGTGTTCGGGACGGCGCTCTCGTTCACCGGGGTCGTCCTCGCGGTCGCCGCGATCCTCCGGCCGAGCGTCGTCGACATCCCGCGCGACTACCTCGCCGTGTTCGCCGCCGCACCGCTCATGATGGTCGCGTTCACGCTCACCGGGCCGCTCACGGTGACCGACGGCCTGCTCCTCCTCGGTCTGTTCGTCCTGTTCATCGCCTACGTCGCCGCCCGGGAACTCCGCAGGAGCGTCGCGGTCTTCCGCGACGAGGAGGTGTGCGAAGCCGCCGCCGAGGCCGGAGACGGCACGCCTCCCCGACACGGAGCGGACACGCACGTACTGCAGGACCAGCCGGCCAGGGCAGCAGCACGGACCGGCGCTGAGCGGGCGCAGCAGATCGTCGACGAGCCCCGCGCCGGGGCACGTGAGCTGCCCGCCGGCTGGGCCCACCTCGGACTGGCGGTGGTCGCACTCGCCGGCCTCATCGTCGGCGCGGCGACGGTGAGCACCGGGACCGAGGGGATCCTGGAGACCTACGGGCTCGAGGGCACGGTGTTCGGCGCCACGATCGTCACCGCCGTGCTCACCATGGAGGACGTCTTCCTGACGGTGGAGCCCTTCCGGAGGGGCGTGCCGGAGATCGGGGTCGGGAACGTCATCGGCAGTGTCGTCTTCTCGGTCACGGGGAAGCTGGGCATCACCCTCCTGGCCGGCGGCATCGTCGTCGGCTCGGACGTGTTCACCTGGCACCTGCCTGCGCTCGTCGTCCTCACCGCTCTGGCCGCGTACCTGCTCTCCACCGGTCGGCTGACGCGGTGGCACGGCGGCATCCTCCTGGCGCTCTACGTCGTGTACTGGGTGGTCAGCCTGGTCGCGTTCGGTGAGGTCCCGGTCGAGATGGGGTAAGGACCCCCTTGCCCCCCGCCACTCGCGAGCTCGCGGCGGGACCCTGCAAGGGGGCCACCGTCTCTGCCGGTGGATGGGCAGTGGAGAGGTGGCGGCGGGATGCCGGACTGGGCGTGGACGCTCGTCGGAGTGCTGGGTGGCCTGCTCCTGTGCTGGGTGGTGCTCGTGGCGGTCCTGTGGAGGACCTGCCCGGACGAGCTGGGGTTGCGGGAGCTGCTGCGCCTGCTACCCGACGTGCTGAGGCTCGTGCACCGGCTGGCCGGCGACGGCACGCTGCCGCGAGGCGTCCGGGTGCGGCTCTGGCTGTTGCTGGCCTACCTCGCGCTCCCGATCGACCTGGTGCCCGACTTCGTGCCGGTGCTCGGCCACGCCGACGACGCGATCGTGGTCGCCCTGGTGCTGCGCTCGGTGGTCCGCCGCGCCGGCGCGGCCGCGATCGCCCGGCACTGGCCCGGCACGCCCGACGGCCTGGCCGCGCTGCGCCGGGCGAGCCGACTGCCGGTGTAGGCGTCCGCTCGCCCGGGGCGCTGCGCTCCCGTGAAGACCACCCGGGTGCCGACCCGGTCGGTCCGACGACGTCAGAAGCCGGCCGCGGCCGCCTCGCAGACCGTCGTGTCCTGCTCGCCGGTGCCACCGCTCACCCCGACCGCGCCCACGATGACCCCGTCCGCGCGCACCGGGGCGCCACCGGCGAAGACCATCACCTTGCCGTTGTTGGACGCCTGGATGCCGTAGAACGGCCCGCCCGGTGTGGCCAGCTCGGCCAGCTCGGCGGTGGCGATGTCGAACGCCCGGGCCGTGAAGGCCTTGTTGATGGCGATGTCGACGCTGCCGCGCCAGGCGCCGTCCATCCGCACGTGCATGACGAGGTCGCCCCCTGCATCGACGACGGCGATGTTCATCGGCTGCCCGATCTCCGCGGCGCGTGCCTCCCCGGCCGCGACGATGCGGCGGGCGTCGTCCAGGGACAGGCTGTTCAGCTGCTGGGTCACAGGAATCCCTCCGGGTCCAGCGCGGCCGGGAGGCCGGCGCTCTTCGGCGGCTGCTCCGGCCCGCGGCCGGAACGGCACCGGGATACCCGCACCGCCGGGGTGGTCAACTCCCGCGCGGGCACCGACGAAGGCCCCGTGGTCACCGACCGCAGGGCCTCTCCGAGTGTCCGAGGACCGACTCGGTACACACGCACACGGCTGTGAGGCAGCTGTTGAGCCGATCTGCTCGACTCCGCTCCAGGGCCCAGCTCGCGTCACCCTCACCGCCCGGCCGTTCCCCGCCGAGCGGACAACGGGCCGGGAATCGTGCACGCTCGGACGCGTTGACACAGGGGACACCCACGAGGGACCGAGCCCGGTCCTCCGACTGTGGCTCACACGTGCCCCGTGCCGGCCATCCACCGGCGGCCCCGGGTCCCCGTGGGAGGCCCACCGAGCACGGCGGCGACGATCCCTGGAGATCCCGAGCCGGCCCCGTTCGGAGCAGCCGGCTCCCCTCGGGACGTCCTCGCCCCGTCGGGGGGACTGTGCAGCATGCTGCCGCGGCCACCGTGCCCGGCATCCCAGAGGAGGAGTCTGTGGCTCGACCAGGCCAGCGCCAGACGAGCGCTCGCCGTACCACCCCGCGGAACCAGCGACGGGTCCGCCACCGCCGCGACGTCGTCGCGGTGCTCGCCCGCACCGTCCGGGAGATCGAGGCGGCCGCCCAGCGCGGCCGCGTGACGCCTGCCGTACGCACGAAGTTCCACGCCGTCGCCCTGCTGCTGCGGGACGAGCGCGCCCGCGTCCGGGCGGAGACGGCCGGCAGCGACAGCCGTCGGGCCGAGCAGCTCAAGCGCCTGGACGGCATCGCGACCGTCCTCGCGACGACCGCCGTCCGGGACGCCGGGCTGCTGGCGCTGCTGGCCGAGGACGCCGTCGTCTCCGACGCGGCCCGGTCGATGAAGCGGGACATGCTGCGGGACCTCGGCATCGAGACGGCGCCCGACGAGGTCGCGCCGGCGGAGACCGCGACCGCTCCCGCCGGCACGGAGCGGCGGGTCGTGCCGCAGTCGGTGGTCTCGCGGCAGCTGGCGAACCCCTTCCTCGCCCCCGACTTCTCCGGCGTTCCGCAGCGCGACCACCGTCCGCGCCGCCTGGCCGGCTGGGAGCTGCTCGGCCCGCTGCTGAGTTCGTTCGAGCGCGGCGGCGAGGGAGCAGCGGCGTGCATGACGCTCCCGGCGCCGACGGCACGGTTCACGCCGGCGGGCCTGGAGCTGATGCCGCACCAGGGGCAGCTGGTCGCCGCGGCCAGCGCCGGCCACCGGACGTTCCTGCTCGCCGACGAGCCCGGTCTGGGCAAGACGGCCCAGGCACTGCTGGCCGCGGAGGCGGCGAACGCCTACCCGCTGCTCGTCGTCGTGCCGAACGTCGTCAAGACCAACTGGGCACGTGAGGCGGCCCGCTGGACGCCCCGCCGCCGGGCCACCGTGGTGCAGGGCGACGGCGAGACGGTCGACGGCTTCGCCGACGTCGTCGTGGTCAACTACGAGGTGCTCGACCGCCACGTGGGTTGGCTCGGCGACTTCGGCTTCCGCGGCATGGTCGTGGACGAGGCCCACTTCATCAAGAACCAGACCTCCCAGCGCTCGCAGCACGTCCTCGCGCTCTCCGACCGCCTGCGGTCCCGCGGCGCGCGGCCCCTGCTGATGGCGTTGACCGGCACCCCGCTGATCAACGACATCGAGGACTTCCGGGCGATCTGGCGGTTCCTGGGCTGGATCGACGACGACAACCCACTCGACGAGCTGATGGACGCGCTCGAGAGCACCGGCCTGACGCCCGCGGACCAGGGCTTCTCCGCCGCGGCGCGTCAGTGCGTGATCGATCTCGGCATCGTGCGCCGCCGCAAGGTCGAGGTGGCCGCCGACATCCCCGCCCGCCGCATCGCCGACCTCCCCGTCGAGCTGGACGGACCGGTCGGCCGGTCGATCCGGGCGGCCGAGCGGGACCTCGCCCGCCGGATGGTGGCGCGGTACGAGGCCGCGCGCGCGAGCCGATCCTCCGACGCCGTCGTCGAGGGCACCGACCACGACCTCGTCCGCCGGGTGGCACGGTCGGAGCTGAAGGACGCGACGACCGCGCAGTCCGGGGAGAACGTGTTCAGCATGATGCGACGCATCGGTCGGGCGAAGGCCGGCCTCGCCGCGGACTACGCGGCGCAGCTGGCCCGCAGCGCCGGCAAGGTCGTCTTCTTCGCCAAGCACGTCGACGTGATGGACGCCGCGGAGGAGACCCTCGCCCGGCAGGGAGTGCGGTTCTCGGCGATCCGTGGTGACCAGACCCCCACGGCACGGCAGGCGAACATCGACGCCTTCGTGAACGACCCGGGCGTCGCCGTCGCGGTGTGCTCGCTGACCGCGGCCGGCGTGGGCCTGAACCTGCAGGTCGCCTCGAACATCGTGCTGGCCGAGCTCTCCTGGACCGACGCGGAGCAGACCCAGGCCATCGACCGCAGCCACCGCATCGGGCAGACCGAGCCCGTCACCGCGTGGCGCATCATCGCCGCGCAGACCGTCGATGCCCGGATCGCCGAGCTGATCGACAGCAAGGCCGGGCTCGCCGCTCGGGCGCTGGACGGGTCCGACGAGGAGGTCTCGTCGTCGGCCGACGTGCAACTCGAGGCGCTGGTCGCGTTGCTGACGGATGCGCTGCGCGTGTCGGCCGGGCACGGGGAGGCTCCGGGTTCCTGACCGTCAGGAACCCCGGGGCGATGCTGTGCCCGAGGGGCGACTCGCCACGGTCGCACACGGTGGCGCCAGGGCGGTGACCGTCGCACGCAGGCCGAGCCCACGGGACCTGGCCCGGGCGAGGGCTCCCGCGCACGGGGGCGTCCTGCGCTCGTACGTCACTGCGTGTCCGATGGGGTCGGGACCAGCCAGAGTCCGCCCGCCAGCAGCCCGTACAGCAGCGCGGGGCCGGTGTGCGGCAGCCGCTTGCCCGAGGCTGCCCGTGCCTGTCCGCGGCGGAAGACCCAGCGTTCCGCGGTGAGCACGCCGCCGACCGAACAGGCGACCGCGGCGGCCACGGACCCGAGGACGACGGCCTTGCTGCCGGCGGGCAGCGCGCTGAACGCTCCCGAGGGGAGGACCTCGCCGTCGAGCGCTTGCCGCTCGCGTGCGCTGGCCCATGCCGCCCGCAGGTCCGGCACGGATGCTGCGACGGAGACAGCTGTCAGCCCTGCCTTCGCCCAGCCGCGAGCCGTGCGAGAGGAGATGAGGTCGGGCGTGGCGTAGTACAGGGCGGTGGCTGCTCCGGTGACCAGAGCTGCAACTGCTCGTGACGGCGTCGGCCGGCTGATCATGCAGTCATTCTGGTGTCCGAGGAGCGACCGGCCGCCACCCGGCTCCGGGCCGGTACAGCCGGCCGCTCGGATGGGCGGTGCGGTGCACCGCGTCGGCGGGCTTCGCGGATCGGCCGGCTGCGGGCAGCGCCTGCCGGGCCGTCCCCGTGCCAGGCTGACGGCATGACCGTGGAGCGAACGGTCCGGCTGCAGTTCGAGGAGTCGGCGCGGATGGCCGGCACCCACAGCAACCTCTCGGCCGTCCGCGGCGACGCCGCGGTCCTCTGGGTGGCCGGGGACGAGACCGCGACGATCGAACGGCTGGTCGCCGATGATCCCGACCAGCCGCAGCGCTACGCGCAGCAGACCGGCTTCCGGCTCGCCGACTTCGTGCAGCTGCCTGCCGCCGACGACTCGGGCACCGAGGACGAAGCCGACATCGAGGGCCTGGCCCGGCACGGCCGCTTCCTGTGGGCGGTCGGGTCGCACAGCCTGCGCCGCAAGCAGATCAAGGCCGCGCACAGCGGCGAGAAGGCCCTGGGCAGGCTCGCCCAGGTCACCGGCCAGCCCAACCGGCAAATCCTCGTCCGGCTGCCGGTCGGCCTCGTGGACGGCCTGCCGACCGTCGTGCCCGAGCTGGAGGAGGACGGCGTCCGGCACCGCGCCGCGTCCTTCGGCGTCCACGGAACCGACCTGCGGGAGGTACTGGCCGACGACGAGCACCTGGGCCCGTTCCTGCCGCTGCCGGGCAAGGACAACGGGCTGGACGTCGAGGGCATCGCCGTCGCCGGGCCGCGGGTGTACCTGGGCCTCCGCGGGCCGGTGCTGCGCGGCTGGGCCGTGGTGCTGGAGCTGCGCCCCGAGGTGGACCCCGACGCGCCGGAGCGGCTGCGCCTGACCGCGGTCGACGACGGCCGTCCGTACCGCAAGCACGTCCTGCGACTGCGCGGCCTCGGGATCCGAGACCTCTGCCCGCACGGCGACGACCTGCTCGTGCTGGCCGGGCCGACGATGGACCTGGACGGACCGGTGCACGTCTTCCGCTGGCACGGGGCACTGCGGGCGGACACGCCACAGGTGGTCCGCGGCGACCTGCTCACGCGAGAGCTCGAGCTGCCCCACGGCGAGGGACACGACCACGCCGAGGGCATCGGACTGCTCGGTCCCGCCGACAGCCCGCGCCTGCTGGTCGTCTACGACAGCCCGGCCCCGGCCCGGCTGACCGACGACGGGAGCGTCCTCGCCGACCTGGTCCGGCTGCCGGGTGCGCCGTGCGGCTCCGAGCCCGACGGGGGTGTGCTCCCGGAGCGGGAGTCGACTGGCGGGGGGACGAAGGGGGGCGGCACGACGACCCCCGGCGTGCACCTGCGGGAGATCACCGACGACAACCGGGAGGCGGTCCGCGCGTTGCGCGTGCGAGGGCGCCAGAAGCGGTTCGTCGCCTCGGTGTCCCGCTCGCTCCGCGACGCCGCCGAGACGCCGAAGGCCAATCCGTGGTTCCGGGCGGTGTACTGCGGCGACGAGCCGGTGGGCTTCGTGATGCTGTCCTGGAAGGCGCGGAAGGGCCCGTTCCGAGGGCGCCACTTCCTGTGGCGGCTGCTCATCGACAAGCGGTACCAGGGGCGCGGGATCGGCCGGGAGGTGCTGACGCAGATCGTCGACCTGGTGCGGGCCGACGGCGGCACCGAGCTGCTGACCAGCTACGAGCCCGGCGAGGGTGAGCCGTGGCCCTTCTACCAGCGGTTCGGCTTCCAGCCCACCGGTGAGGTCGACGACGGCGAGATCGTCCTGCGGCTCCCGCTGCCCGTCCGGTGAGCACACCTGGGCCTCCCACCGGCGCGATCCCCGGACGGGACCCGTGCCGGCGTCGCGGGACGCACTCCTGCCCGGTTCCGTCCGCGGAGTCGCGCCGCCGGGGAGCGTCACCGCGGCGATCAGCCCGTGGCTCCGCGACCGCACCGAGGAGGATCCGCGGAACCGATCCTGAAGGCCCACCGCATCGAGGAGTCCCCATGCCGGACGCCGGGCTCGTCCTCCCGCACCGGTCCGCTCGCCCTGCCCGCCGGTGGCGGCAGCTGAACCTCGCCGGTCTGACCGCGCTCACGGCCTACTCGACGGCGCTGGGCTGGCAGGCGCAGGTGGTGTCGTACCCGCTGTACCGGGCCGTGGGGGACGCGGAGTTCGCCGCTTACCACCGGCAGTACGACGAGGCGATCCCCCTCGTGGTGGTCGCGCCGGGTTTCGCCTCCTTCCTCGCCGGCGCCGCGTTCTACTGGACGCGACCGCCCGAGGTGCCCCGGCCCGTCGCGGCGGTCGTCAGCGTCGCCGGGGTCGTGTCGATCGCGTCGACGGTGTTCTGGGCGATCCCGATGCACGACCGGCTGGACCGGGTCGGCCGGTCCGCTGCCACCGTCGACAGCCTGCTCCGGGCGAACCTGCTCCGCACGGTCGCCCTGACCGGGAGCACCCTCGCCCTGGTCTGGTCGGTGTGGCACAGCGGTAGGGGACCCGGCGCTGCCCGTGCGTGATCCGACCGTGCACGTCGGCCCGGCCACCGGTGGCCGCCGAGCCGGTCCCGGCCCTCACGAGGCGACCGCCGGTCATCCCTGCTGGGCGTCTGTCCGTTCCGCTCGCTCCGCGAACTCCTGGAAGGCCGCGAACGCGCGTGGGCCGTACACGGTGGCCGGTCCACCGTTCATCGCGATGGTGACGCCGAGCGCCTCGGCGACCTCCGACTCGGTCGCGCCGGTGCGGGCGGCGCCGCGGGCATGCGACGCGATGCACCCGTCGCACTCCTTGCTGACCGCGATGGCGAGCGCGATCAGCTCCTTGGTCTTCTCGTCCAGCGCACCCGCGGCGTAGGCGGCGGTGTGCATCTGGCGGTAGCCGTCGTAGACCTCGGGGATGGCGCGACGCAGCGCGCGCGCCGGCTCGCGGAGCTCCTCCTGGACGGCGTGGCCATAGCTCATGACGTGATGGTGCCAGCTCCCGTGCCGCCGGCCCCGGTGGTAGGGACGTGCCGCGGGCGCGTACGGCCGGGCGGGTCCGGTCGGAGCGGCGCCGTCAGTGCGCGGCACGAGTGCGCAGGTACCAGTTCCGCAGGCGGGCGAAGCCCTCGTCCAGGCCCACCTGCGGGCGCCAGCCCAGAGCGGCCCGCGTCCGCCGCTGGTCGAACCAGTGGGCGGTCGCCAGCTGCTCGGCCAGGAAGCGGGTGAGCGGGGGGACCGACCGTCGGCGCGTCCCCGCCCAGACCGCCTCCGCGGCGGCTCCGGCCACCCAGGCCGCACCGAACGGCACCCGGCCGCGCGGCCCCGGGACCCCGGCCGCCCGGCACAGCCGGCCGAGCACCTCGGCGACCGGGCGCGGTTCCCCGTTCGACACGACCAGCGCCTCGCCGTGCACCGGTCCGCACGCGTCCACGGCGGCGACGAGGGCCGCTGCGGCGTTGTCGACGTAGGTGGTGTCGATCAGCGCCGCGCCCGACCCGATCACCGGCAGCCGCCCGGCCCGCGCGCGCTCGACGATGCGGCCGACGAGCTGGGTGTCGCCCGGGCCCCACACGAGGTGGGGGCGGACGGCCAGCACGGCCAGCGCGGGGGAGTCCGCGGCCAGCGCGTCGAGCTCGGCCACGGCCTTGGAGCGCGAGTAGCGGCCACGGGCCCGCGCGGGGTCCGCCGGTCCGGCGCCGACCCCGGCGAGGGCCGTCCCGGCGTGCGCCACCGACGGGGACGAGACGTGCACGAGCCGGCCGACGCCCGCGGCCCGGCACGCGTCGAGGACGGTCCGGGTGCCCTCGATGTTGGCGTGCGCGTACTCGGCCCACGGACCGGTGACGTCGACCTTCGCGGCCAGGTGCAGGACGGCGTCCTGTCCCCGGGCGGCCCGCCCGACGACGCCCGGGTCGGCGACGTCCCCGAGCACCTCCGCGCACGGCAGCCCGGCGGGACGGCGCTGCAGGACCGTCACCTCGTCCCCGCGCTGGAGCAGCCCGGTGGCCGTGGCCCGGCCGAGCATCCCGCTCGCGCCGGTGACCAGCACCCTCACGGTCGGTGGGGGGCCCGGACGCCGGCCAGCACGCGTGCGGCCCGGCGGGCGACCTCACCCCGGTCCACCTTCGACTGGTGCCGGACGTCCACCGGCAGGCGCGAGGTGGTCAGCACCGCGGCGACGTCGACGCCGGCGGCCGCCCGGACGGCGTCGGTGAGCTCCGTGCCGGCCAGGGCCGGCCGCGCCGGTCGGCCCGCCAGCCGGGGCCGACGCCCGGACGGCACGACGACGACCACGACGACCTGGGCACCGGCGGGCCCGACGCCGACGGCCGCGGCGGCCGACACCCCCTCGACCGCCTCCACCCGCTGCTCGATCCCGACGGGCGTCACCGGACCGCCGGCCGTGGAGACCACGTGCTGGAGACGGCCCTCGATCCACAGCCGCCCGTCCCCGTCCAGGTGGCCCACGTCGCCGGTGCGGTGCCAGCCGGCGTCGCGGGACGTCGCCCGCTCCAGCGCCCACAGCGCGTCGTAGCGGTCCTTGACGTGCGCGGCCCGCACGCAGACCTCGCCAGGGACGCCCGGGCGGTCGGTGAGCTCGCCGTCGGCCCGCCCGTCGGGGGACAGCGGGCTGACCCGCACGTCGACGCCGGGCAGGGGCCGGCCCACGCACACCCCGTCGTCCGTGCCCGCGGCCTCGATGCCGGCGAGCGAGACGTCGGTGACCGGCAGCGCCTCGGTCATCCCGTACGGCGTGTGCGGCTCGGCGCCCGGGAGCACCGCCCGCAGCGACCGCAGCAGGGACGCCGGGACGGGCGCGCCGGCGGACATGAGCAGCCGGATGCGGGCCAGCGCCGTGCGCTGCCGCGCGGAGAGGCCGGCAGCCGTGGCGACCACCCGCCGCAGCGCCGCGGGCGAGGCGAAGACCACGGTCGCGTCGACGGCGGCCGCGGCGTCGGCCAGCGCCGCTGCGGTCAGCGAGCCGGGCGCGGTCACGTCGACGTCCGGCACCGCAGACCCGATGCCCAGAGCCGGCCCGAGGATCGCGAACGGCGCGAACGCCGCCACGAACCGGTCGTCCGCGGCGAGGTCGTAGGTGGATCGCACCAGCTCGAGCTGGGCGGCGGCCTGGCGGTGCGTGTAGACGACGCCCTTGGCCGGTCCGGTGGCCCCGGAGGTGAACAGCACGGCGCAGTCGGCGTCCAGCGGCGGCTCGGCGGGCGCCGGTGCCGACCGGCCCAGCACCTCCAGCTCGTCGAGCGTGTGCGCGGCGCCCAGTCCGCGCAGCGCCGTCCGTCCTCCCGGACCGGCGGCGACCCGGGAGCCGGGCAGGCCCATGAGGCGCGCGGCGGCCAGGCCCGCCCGGCTGCCGACGACGGAGTCGACCGCCGCGCTGCGCAGCGCCCGGCGCATCCCGGCCAGCCCGAGGCCCTTGTCCGCGACGACGACCACGCCCCCGGCCCGCCACACGGCGTAGACGGTCGCGGTGAGGTCGGCCGAGGGCTCCACCAGCAGTGCGACGCGGTGTCCCGCGCGGACGCCGGTCGCCGCGAGTCCGGCGGCGAGACGGTCCACCCGCCGGGACAGCTCCGACCAGCCGACCGTCGCGCCGCCGACCTCGACGACCGCGGGGGAGTCGTCGTCCGCCCGCTCGTCCAGGGCCGACCACAGCCGTCGTCCTCCGGCGCCCTCGGTGCCCGGCCGTTCCGGGACGGAGCCGCCGGTGTCGAGGTCGGCCACCCACTGGGCCACGGCCTGCGCGTACTGCGGCGCGTCCTCCGGCAGGAGGTGGGAGGCGCCCTCGTAGCGGTGCAGCCGGGCCTGCGGCAGGCGGCTGCGCAGGTCGGCCAGGTACCGCTCGCCGAAGACCGGATCGCGAGGCCCCCACAGGAGCAGGGCCGGGACGTCGAGCGTGCGGATCCCCTCGGCGATGGCCTCCTGCACCGGGCGGGACGGGTGCCCGGGGGAGAACGGGATGTCGGCGACGAAGTCGCCCACGGAGCGTCGCCTCGCCGGCGAGCGGTAGGGCTCGGCGAAGGCGCGCCGGACGTCGGCGGGCAGGGCCGGCCGGGACAGCGCCGTCGTCGCCCGGACGAACACCGGCGTGCCCACGGTGACCGCCGTGCGCACGCCCGGCGCGGAGGCCAGGCGGATCAGGGCCGGCCCGAGGTCGCCCTCGGGCATGGCGACGGCGGTGTTGGCCAGGACGACGCCCCGCAGCTGGGCGCGGTGCTCGAGCGCCCAGCCCAGGGAGACGACCCCGCCCCAGTCGTGCCCGACGGTCACCACCGGGCCGGTGACACCGAGGGCTGCAGTGAGGTCGCCGAGGTCGGCGACCCGCTCCCGCAGGGGCCGCGGCGCGGCCAGCCGGTCGGACCAGCCCATGCCGAGCTGGTCGGGGGCGACGACCCGCCAGCCCGCCGGGGCGGCCGCGAGCAGCCGTCGCCACAGGTAGGACCAGGTGGGGTTGCCGTGGACGCACAGCAGCGTGCCCACCGGGTCCTGCACGCCGTTGTCGAGCACGTGCCAGCAGTGGTCGACGCCGTCGGCGTCGGCGACGGTCAGGAGCCGGGACCAGGCCGGGTCCAGTCCCGGGAGCGCCGGCGGGGCGGCCGCCCTCACCAGGCGATCTCGAGGCAGGAGACGTTGAGCCCCGAGCCGATGCCCATGAGGAGCACCCGGTCGCCGTCGACGAGGGAGTCCTGCTCGCCGGCCAGCGTGTAGGGGACCGACGCCGGGCCCAGGTTGCCCCGGGTCGGGAACGTCGTCGGCACCAGCGCCGGGTCGATCGAGAACCGGTCGCACATGGCCTTGGTGTGGACCTTGGAGACCTGGTGGACGACGTAGCGGCTCATGCCGCCGGCCCAGTCGACCTCCGCCGCGGCGTCGGCCCACATGTCCTCGGACAGCTGCAGACCGGCGTCGAGCAGCCCCTTGAGATCGGTCCGCATCAGCTCGTTGTCACCGACGCACAGCTCGTGGTGCTCGGTCCCCGCTCGGCTCACGGACGCGACGAGACGGTGCCCCTCCGGGTGCCGGTCGGCACGGCCGAGCACCATGGCGACGGCGCCCGAGCCCAGGGTCAGGGTGGCGAACTGCGCCATCACGTCCTTGGAGACGGTGCCCGGCTCGTTGAGGCGGTCGATGGTCCGCTCCTGGACCGGCTGCGAGTCCTCGCCGTTGACGACGAGCGCGTGGTCGACCAACCCGGAGTCGATCATGGCGGCCGCCAACTCCATGCCGTTGACGAAGCCCAGGCAGGCGTTCGTGACGTCGAAGTTCTGGCACGACCGCGGCAGGCCGAGCGCGTGGTGGACGGCGACCGCGGTCGAGGGCTCGAGGTACCTGCGGCTGACCGACGTGTTGATCATCACGCCGATCGTGGCCGGGTCGACCCCGCTCTCGCTGATCGCCTTCGCGCCGGCTTCGGCGGCACCGTCGACGAACGTGACGCCCGCGCCCCACCAGCGGCGCTCCCGGATGCCGGCGAGGTGCTCGAGCAGGCCGGGTCGCAGCCCCACCCGCCGGTAGGTGTCGGCGAGCGCGGTGTCGAGCGCGTCGGAGGTGACGACCCGGGTGGGGTCAGCCGTCTGCAGTGCCAGGACAGCCGTGTTGCCGAACCTGTGTGTGGCATTACCGCCCATGTGTTGGGGTCCAGTCCTCGGATGGGACGACTCCTGCTCGCGCCGCCCTCGGTGGATCGAGTCCTACCCGACCGGTCCACCGCCATTCGGACGGCCCCCTCGTGAGCCTGCTGACACCGGGCGTCCCGACCTCCGCGGTCAGCGCGCGACCCACTCGGCCCCGCCGCGCCGTCGCCCGGCGTGACCGGCCGGACGGAGGCCTCGGCGCGGTGCGATCCGAGCCCACCCGGCGTGAGCAGGTCGAGCACGGAGCCGGGATGGTCCCTGCTCCGCGAGCGGGACGTCCCCTCCGGCCGGCCAGGAGCCCGGGGTCGAGGATGGAGCCGTGTCGAGGGAGGCGAGCGAGATCGTCCTGAGCACCCAGGAGCTCCGTGAGGTCACCGCCTTCGCCGCGGGGTGTGCACAGGTGGTGCTCGAGGTGTTCGAGGCCGGTCAGCCGGACGACTCGCGGCCCCGGGACGCCATCGATGCCGCGTGGGAGTTCGCTCGGGGGGTGAGCGCGGCAGAGCCCTGCGCGACACGGCGTGGGCGGCGCTCAGGGCGGCCAGGTGCGCGGACACCGCGGCTGCGCGCGAGGCAGGACGGGCGGCGATGGCTGCGGCAGGCGCCGCCTACCTGCATCCGTTGGCGCACGCCACCCAGGTCGAGCACATCCTCGGGGCAGGTGCGCACGCGGCCAGAGCGGCCGAGCTCGTCGCCGGGGACGATCCGACCGTCGGTGCCGAACACGTCGAGCAGGTGGCGCATCGTGCGACACCCGTCGTCGTGGACGTGCTCACCCGCTTTCCGGCGGCACCGGCCGGGGGCGGACGGGTCGGTGAGTTGATCCGCATCCTGGACGCCGCCCTCCGCCACCCGACAGCGCTGGGGACCGGTCGGCGGACTGACGCCGGGAAGCGTTCCCCGCACGCTCCGACGGGGACCGGATCCCTCCACGGGCTCGGCGGGAGGTGACGGGACGCCTCGTGGGAACCGGGCCGACGTCGGCGTGTATCAGGCGACCCCACCCGGCCCTCCCTGGTACAGGCGCGGGCCGGCCACCGTCTCGGGGGTGTGGCCGGTCCCGCCGCGGCTCCTGGCCAGAACCCACCCGGGGAGGTGGTCCATGCCCGCGCACGCGCACGGTCCGGAGGACCTCGAGGTGCCGTACGAGGACCTGCTCGCCGCCCTCCGCCGGTTCCTCCGGACCGAGGGGCAGTGTTACCTGGACGACCCGAACGTCGCCTCCATCGGCATCGGCTACAAGGTGACCGACGGCCGCCGGACACCGGAGCTGTCGGTGCAGTTCACGGTGGAGGAGAAGCGCGTCGAGCCGGAGGCGCTCGCGGCGCTGGGCACCACCCCGGTCCCGGAGGCAATCACGGTCGCAGGCGTCCGGGTGCCCACCGACGTGCTGGAGCGCCGCTACCTGCCGGCCCTCCTCGGAGAGGCCGGCGGAGCCCTCGCAACGGCGTCCGGTGAGGCCCCGAGGGTCTTCTCGTGGACGTCGCCGTCGCGCGCCTGACGGCCGCCCCGGTGCAGGCCGTCCTCATCCCGTGCCGCGGGACGGTCGGCCCGGCCGTCCGGGCGGAGGTGCCCGTCCGCGCCACCCGCCCCCGGAGATCCGAGCGACGCTGGTGGCGGCATCCGCTCCCGTCCGGGCTCCGCCCCGGGTCGTCGCGCCGGCGCTTCACAGGGCCGCGGCGGTGCCGGATCCTGGTGCCGCCCTGGCTGTGCCGGCGATCGGAGGCCGATGGACGCGCACGTGCTGACCCTCCGGACCCGGCACTTCGTCCTGTGGCGCCCGGCCAGGACGTCACCCGTGCCGACGCTCGTGATCGGGCGGCTGCAGCCGGGGGCTCCGGTCACGCTGACCGGTGAACAGCGGTTCGACCTGTCGCCGTCGGATCAGCACCCCGACCTGTGGTCGCTGGCCGCGGAGGACTGCGGGCTGGCGGACGGGCAGGTGTACCACTACTGGTTCGAGGTCACCGACGCCCATCCCCGACGGACCGGACAGCGCATCCGCGTCACCGACCCGATGGCCACGACGGTGGACTGGCGGCTCCGGGCGCCACGGCCCGCCGGCCCGGAGTACACGGACGACGACCGGTACCCGGCGGCGGTCACCGGGTTCCGCGGTGGGGAACTCGTGCCGTGCGACGCCGGGGGAGAGAGCGGCGAGCTCGCCGAGGTGCCCCCGGCGCAGCTGCCCCCGAACAACCGGATCGTCATCTACGAGCTCCCGACGGCCTGGGCGGCGACCAGGGGCGACGGCATCTACGAGCGCGGGGTCGGCACGTTCCGCGACGTGCAGGCGCTGGTCGACCCGGATGCGCCGGGTGCCAACTTCCCGGGTCTGGAGGTCCTCGCCGCGGGCCGCTCGTACCTCGCCGACGAGCTGGGCGTCAACGCGCTGGAGCTGCTGCCGCCGGCCGACAGCGCCTACGAGCGCACGTGGGGGTACGGGACGACGAACTTCCTGGCGCCGGACTTCGAGCTCGGGTTCCCGATCGACTCCTCCCACCCGACGCCCGACCGGGACCTCCGGGCCCTGGTCGCGCGGCTGCACGGCTGCGGGATGCGGTTCTTCGTCGACTCCGTGACCGCGTTCGCGCGCTCCAGCCCCTACCTCGCCGCCGCGACGGACGACTTCTTCATCCTCGACCCGCAGCACGCCGATCCCGACGACCCGGATCGCCACGACTCCCGCGGCGGGATCCGCCACGGGTTCGGCAGCACCTTGTTCCGGTTCGAGACCCTCCACGAGTCCTACGACCCGCTGACCGGAAACCGGCGGCGGCTTTCCCCGGCGTCGGCGCTCATGCGGACGGCGCTGGTGCGCTGGATGGACCACTTCCACGTCGACGGCATCCGGATGGACAGCATCGAGAACGTCGCCAGCTGGGACTTCGTCGGTGCCTACCGCGACCTGGCCCGCGCGCTGTGGCTGCAGCGGTGCGGCGCGCCGGCCGGCGACCCGGAGGCCGAGGCCCGCTTCCTGGTCGTGGGCGAGGAGCTCACCGAACCGCAGGCGCTCCTCCACCAGAACCGGCTCGACGGCCTGTGGCACGAGGGCTTCAAGCGGTACGTGCGCGCCGCCCTGCTCGGGCAGGGCGCCGACGGCCTCGGCTTCGAGGACACCGTCCGCCGGATGGTCGACTGCCGCGCCTGCGGGTACGCCGACCTCGCGCAGGCGGTGATCTACCTGACCTCGCACGACGTGGAGGGGTTCCGGAACGAGCGGCTGCTGGACTACCTGCGGTCCAACGGCGTGGTCGACTGCGAGAAGCGCGTCAAGCTGGCCTTCGCCTGCCTGCTGACGGCGGTCGGGGTCCCGCAGATCCTGGCCGGGGACGAGTTCGCCGACCAGCACGACCTGGTCGACGTCTCCGGCCGCGTCACCGAGGCCGGGGGCAAGCAGGTGGACCCGGTGAACTACTCCCGGCTGGGCGAGGAGTGGCGGAGCCGGATCAAGGACTACGTCGGGCGGCTGGTCCGCCTGCGCACGAGCGCGGACGCTCTGGCGGTCAACGACGTGGAGGTGGTCCACGTCGACCTGGACGGCAAGCGGGTCGTCGTCTGGCAGCGGGGCGTGCCCGGCTCCGGCCAGGTGGTGGTCGTGGTCGCCAACTTCTCCGACTACACGACGCCCCCCGGTCCGTCCGCGGAGTACGTGGTGCCCACCTGGCCGGCCACCCCGCCCGGCCGCCGCTGGCGGGAGGTCGGCCAGGACCGGCCCGTGCCCCCGGAGTGGGTGGGGCGCGAGCCGGTCTTCTCCTGGGAGGCGAAGGTCTACGTGACGGAGTGACCGGGCCGGGGGCGCGATCACAGGTCGGTGAGTCCCAGACCCCGTTCCTCGAGCTTGCGGCGGAGGTGGGACAGCGCCCGTGCGCGCGTCGGGCCGATGCTCCCGATCGGCATCGCACACCTCGTCGACACCTCGTCGTACGAACCGACCTCCTCGCGGAACAGCGTGAGGAGGAGGTTCCGCTGCCGGCTCGGCAGTTCGGACACCGCTGCCCACACGTCGCGCGCGGTGTCGCGATCGAGGGCGGCCGTCTCGAGATCGGCGGCCGAGTCCGGGATCTCGTCCGCGGCTTCGGTGAGGTCGTGCGCTGCGGCCCGGCGCAGGACCGACAGCGACTCACGCGTGGCGGTGACCGCGAGCCAGCCCGCGAGCCGCTCCGGGTCACGGATGGTGTGGAGGTGCTGGACCAGGCGCAGCCAGGTCGTCTGCGCGACGTCGTGGACGTCCGCCGCCTGGAGGCGGAAGGACCGGGCGACCGACCGGACGAGGCCGTCGTAATCGTGGACGAGCTGCTGCCACGCCAACTGGTCGCCCTGCCCGGCCCGCTCGAGCAGCGTCGTGGTGCTGCAGCCGGTCGTGGCGGCGTCGAGGGTCATCGTGCTCATCGCGATGCCAATCTGGGGCGATCGGTCCGGCCGGTTCGGGCCGGAACCGCGGGGAGCGGCGCCGACGACACTTCTCCGCAGCGCTTGCGGCAGGCTTGCAGCGACCTTGCAGCCCGTGCCCCGGGTCGGAGTCCGCGGGCAGCCCGCGTGGCGGTGCCCTGGCGGGTCAGCGGGAGGCCGAGGCTCCCAGGACCGGCGCGAGGTCGGAGCGGACGTTCCCCAGCTCCCGGTCGTCGTCCCCCAGCGCCCTGCGAGCGTGCTCGAGCTCGGCCCGGGCCAGCGCGCGCGCCGCCTCCGGGGCACCGGCGTCCAGCAGGGCGACCGCGAGCCGGCGGTTGGCCAGGTGCGTGTGGGGGTGCTCCTCCCCGTACGCAGCGACGAAGATGTCGCGGGCACGTTCCTGGGCCTCGCGGGCGCCGGCGGCATCCCCGGCCGCGGCCAGTGCCAGTCCCAGGTTGGTCAGGGCCATGCCCACGCGGGGATCGGCCGGGCCGAGGGTCGCCGCCAGCATCTCCTCGGCGCGGCGGTGGGCGGCCACGGAGGCCGCCGGGTCGCCGAGCAGCCGCAGCACGTAACCGAGCTTGTCCCAGAACTGCCCGATGTCGGGGTGGTCCTTGCCGTGGATCCGCTGCAGCATCGCGAGCCCCTGCTCGTGCAGGGCCCGCGCGACGTGCAGGTCCCCCTGGTCCTGACGCACGGTGCCGAGGCCGGCGGTCGCCGCGGCGGCCAGCGCGTGGTCACCGCGGCCGGACGCGCGCAGCAGGTGGAGCGCCTCGGTGAAGGCGTCCGCGGCCGGCTGCAGCGCATGGGTGGCCCAGTGGGCGTAGCCGAGCTCGACGAGGACGCGCGCGGTCTCCGACGGCTCGCCGGCGGCACGCAGGACGACGAGGGCCTGGTGGCACTCCCGCACCGCTCCGTGGGGGTCGCCGGCGCAGTTCAGGCAGTGCCCGAGCCGGGCGCGGCTCCAGGCCACGCGCACGTCCTCGCGGCTGAGGGACCTCTCCAGGACCGCCACGGCGAGCTCGTGCCGCGCGATCGCGGCCCCCAGGTCACCCTGCAGATCGAGCAGCTCGCCGAGGTCGCTCTGCAGCTCGCCGACGAGGACGTCGTGGGTGCCGACGCCTTCTGCCAGGCGCAGCGCGGTCTCCAGTGCGTCCCGGGCGGCGCGGAAGGACGCGCGCTCCTGGAAGTAGCAGGCGATGTGCCGCAGCAGGGGGATGAGGCCCGGGGGAGGAGGGACCAGCTCCTCGCAGAACGCGGCGGCGGCCAGCACGTGCGGAGCGAGCTGCGACCAGCTCGCCCAGGTGCCCGGCTCGGTGGGGTCGGCGGGTTCGGCGCCGACCAGGAGGGCCGCGACGTCGCGGAGGGTCGCCGCGCGCCGGTCGGGGGACAGCCGGGCGCGGACGGCGGCCTGGACGAGGCGGTGGACGCCGAGGGCCGCCCGGTTCCGGTCGACGAGCGAGAAGCGCCGCAGGTGGGCGACGGCCTCGTCGATCTCCAGGTCGGCGGTGCCCTCCGGGAACAGCCCGCCCAGCAGCAGCAGGGGGATGCTGTCGGGGGCCAGGAAGGCACACGTCTCCAGGAGCCGGGCGGCGAGCGGGGACTCCGCCTCGACGCGGTCGAACGCCAGCCGCCAGGCGGCGGCGACGGTGGCGCCGTACCCCGCCGGTGCGCCCCGCGAGATGAGCAGCTCGCGGCGGGTCCGGAACAGCTCCAGGTAGTCCTCGAGCGCCAGGCCCGTCTGCTCGACGTAGGCGCAGGCCTGTTCGAGGGCGAGGGGCAGGTCGCCGAGCGCCTCGGCGAGGGCCTCGGCGGTGTCGTCGTCGGAGGTGCCCGACCGGGACCGGAGGAAGTCGACCGAGGCCCGGCGGTCGAAGGGGGTGACCTGCAGCGGCGTCCCGTACCTCCCCCACGCGGGGCTGCGCGAGGTGACGAGCACGTCGACCTCACCGGCCGGTGGGAGGTAGGGCTCGAGGTGCGCGGGGTCCTCGGCGTTGTCGAACACGAGCAGCCAGCGGCCGCCCGTGCGGACGTCGTCCCAGAGCGCGGAGAGGAGGTCCTGCTGCTCCGGTCCGACGTCGATCCCGCGCCGCTGGGCCAGCTCGACCAGCGAGGAGAGGACCGTGCTGTCGTGCTCGGCCGGGACCCACCAGGTGACCGTGTAGCGCGGGCGGTGCCGGTGCGCGAACTCCAGAGCCGTCTGGGTCTTGCCCACCCCGCCCAGCCCGTGGAGGACGACCAGCCGGGGCGAGCCGGTGCCCTGGTCTCGGGCGAGGGACTCCATGTCGGCGAGGAGCTCGGTCCGCGCGGCGAAGCTCGGGTTCCGGGGCGGGATCCGCACCACCGACCGGGTCGTTGCCCGGGGCCGTTCGACCAGCCCCTCGGACTGGCTCAGCACCGCGGCGTGCATCCTGCGCAGCGGCGGGGAGGGGTCGACGCCGAGCTCGTCCGCCAGCGCCCTGCGGCAGCGCTCGTAGACCGACAGCGCGTCGCTCTGCCGGCCCGAGCGGTACAGGGCGAGCATCAGGCGTTCGACGGTTCCCTCGCGCAGCGGCTGTTCGGTGACCGCCTGCTGCAACCGCAGCACGGCGGCCGCGTCGCGCCCGGCGGCGAGCTCCGCGTCGGCCAGCGCGTCGATGGCGATGGCCCGCTGTTCCTCCAGGCGAGCTGCCTCGACCTCGGCCCACGGCTCCCCGCGCAGCGAGCCGAGGACGACGGGCGCCCGCCAGAGCCCGAGGGCAGGCGCCAGGTGCTCGATCACCCGCTCGGGCCGGGCGGCGTCGAGCCGCAGCCCGGCCTCCACCAGGTCGCAGAAGCGCCACGCGTCGACCGTCCCGGGATCGGCCGCCAGGACGTACCCACGCTCGGTCCTGGCGACCAGGGGTCCCGCGGACCCGAGGGCGCCCCGCAGCCGCGACACGTAGGCGTACAGGGCACTGCCGGCGCTGGGCGGCGGTTGCCCGTTGTACAACGCGTCGAGCAGCTCCTCCGAGCTGACCGGCTCGCCCTGGGCGAGGAGGAGGAGGGCGAGCACCGACTGCTGCCGCGGCCCACCGAGGGGGACCGCGACGCCCTCCACGGTGACGGTCAGCGGGCCGAGGATCCGGAACTCCACCTGCGGGGACAGGGGCTCTCACCTCCCCCCCGCGGCTCGGCTGGTGACAGCTCCCGGTCGCGTGCGGTGCACAGCCTCCCACGCCCAGGCGGGCTGTCGGCCGGATTTTCCGCGCCGCGAGAGTGGATCAGGGGGCCGACGGTCCGCTCAGGGCAGGGTGATCGTGTACGAGAAGTCCCCGCCGTCGGGACACACCATGTCCAGCCGGTCGGTGAGGACCCGGTGCACGCGCAGGTACCGGTCGGGGTCGCCCGGTTTCGCCTTGGTGTCCTCGCTGAACTCGCAGCCGTCCCGCGGCTCCACGGCGACGGCGATCCTGCTCCCGTGCAGGGTGACGGTCCCGCGGCGCCCTTCGACATCGACAGCGCGGTCCAGCTGGGCGCCCTCCATCACCGCCGTCCACAGGTCCACGCAGAACTCGTTGGCGACGAGGTGCCCGGGTTGGACGTGGCTGTACGAGACGGTCAGCACGCGGCCGTCGAGCGTCACCTTCTTGGCGAAGGAGCCGAACGCGGGGTCGTGCCACACCACGGGGGACTCGCCCGACCCCAGCCGGGCCCGCCGGTCCTGCGCGAGGAGCGCGTTGAACTCCTGCAGGTCGATCGTCAGCGGGGGAGGGGTCCCCGGTCGGTACAGGAACTCGACGCTGCGCTCGCCATCGCCCCCGATCACGCCGTCCTCGTACACGTTGAAGTTGTCCGGGTACCACCAGGCTCCCGGTTCCTCTTCGCGCGGGTCGTGATAGGTGCCCGGGATGCCGTGGCTCTGGATGACGTCCGTCGCGACGTAGGCGTGGTTCGGGGTGAACACCGTGTTCTGCAGGACCGGTCCGTCGCAGTTGAGCAGTTCCCCCTGAACGCAGTGTGGCCTCTTGAACTGGTACGTCTTGAAGGTGCCGCTCACGCAGCGCGGCTCCCCGTCGACCATGCAGAAGATGTGCGTGATCCGGCCACCGTTGCGGTCGAGGACGACGAGGACCTCCTTGTTGTAGAGGATGACGTTGCGCAGCAGGTCGTGGTCCCAGCACAGCCCGTCCGCCTGCAGCGGGGACCCGCGGAGCGCGGGGATCGGGTTGTCCGTGGAGTAGCGCTCGCGGGTGAGGTTGTAGAGGACGGGGCCTCGGTTGCAGAAGGTCCCCGAGCCGCTCATGGCGGTCCAGGGGGAGCCCTCTCCCGCAGCCCAGTCCGCCCACACCGTGGCCGCCAGGTAGACGTGGGTGTTGCGCACCTGCAGGCCCGCGGCGACGACGAAGTCCTCGGGCTGGAGCACGTCGGTGTGGTTGGGGTTCACGTTCTCCAACGGCTGCTTGTTCCAGGGCAGCTCGTGGGTCACGGTGGCGAAACACATCTGCGCGAGCTCGTAGATCTTGGTCTGCTCGCGGTAGCGCTCCGGCCAGTCGAGGACCGCGAACTCCGCTTCCTGCGAGATCTCCTCGAGGGTCTGGTCGAGCCACGGGGTCCGGTAGCTCTTGTACGCGTCGTACCAGGCGTCGAAGTGCAGCGGCTTGCCCCAGCTGTCCGTCGACTCGATCCCCTCGGGGTCGACGGAGGGATCGATGGCGCTGCCGAGCTCGAAGGTGCCGACGCAGGGGATGGGCGGCATGCCGTTCCTGGGCGGGGTCGGAGAGCCCTCGAGGTCGCAGGAGGTCACGAGCCGGACCCACGGGTGGGCGCTGATCCACTCGAGGGATGCCCGCCACCGGTCGTTGAACCGGATCTTCGTGCCGGCGTAGTTCCCGTCGAACCAGCCGTTGCCCGCGCACTTGTCGAGGTCGTCCGCGTACACGAGCAGGTTGCCCCGTCGGACGGGCGTGGCGGCGAAGCCGAGGAACTTCCTCCGGAGGTCGAGCGGGAGCTTGCCCTGCTCGTACTCCTTCTCCTTGTGGGCGAACAACCCCTCACGGAGGTCACGTTGGATCATGAGGAGGTACAGATCCGACGCCGAGTCCTGCCACAGGTACTGGTGGTCGAGGTAGCGGTCGTCGACCAGCGAACCGACGGGTGGCTTGGCCGTCCGCCGGTGGGTGTCGAGCTCGAGCGTCGTCTCGGCGTCGACGACGAGGTAGCGCGCTCCGGCCTGCTTCAGCGGCTCCCTGTCCGTGTCTCTCCGGTAGAAGCGCGAGTCGGGATAGAAGATGTCGTTCGCACCGCCCTGCCACCGACCGCCGACCTCCTGTCCGAGGTAGCGGTGCATCATCCGCACCCCCAGGTCGATGACGTACCTGTTCGTGGCCGGTTGGAAGTAGGCCAGGCGGTGACCCGCCCAGCCGACCACGGTGGGGTCGAGCAGCCGCCTCCGGACGTCCGTGCGGAGCTTCTGGAGGTCAGCTGGGCAGTCGTGGGCCAGCATCGCGAGTACACCGGCGTTGAAGGTGCACAGGTAGGGCACCTGGAGATTGCGATGGGCCTCGAACGTCAGGGCGTATCCGTCCTTCTCGCCGTTCTCCTCGGACTCCGGGCGGCTCGAGTACGTGGCCTGCAGGTCCCGCATGGTGATCTGCATGTAGGTGTTCCACCCCCTGAACGGCCCGTGCAGTTCTTCCCGCGTCTGGACGGGTCCCTCGAAGAGGTCGTTGAGCGCCTGGATGCAGAACTGGATCAGCATCACGTTCGCGGTGCCGACGTCCTTCGGGCTCTCGTGCGCCTGCTGGACGTCGTCGACCCGGAACTCGTCCGCGTCACGCCTAGGGATGTCGTTGCGCACCGTCAGGGGGCTGACCGACTCCCCGGCCGGCAGCGAGACGACGACGTAGTCGTTGCCGCGGTCGATGCAGGGCAGCTGCCGCCGGTCCGTCCACTGCCGGTCCATCGACGCCATCGGGGTGAAGTCGACGTGGCGTTCGCCGATGGTGAGTCGCAGGGAGGGCAGGCGGCTCTCCACGTCGCTCAGGTCGATCCGGACGTGGTGCAGCCCGTCCTCGACCTGGTGGTAGAGCGCCCACGAGAACTCCCCCTCCAGGGACGGGTGCGGCGCGTGCATGGCGATCAGGTGCTCGTAGGCCCACGTCGGCACGGAGGCGTACAGCGACCACGGCGTCTCCGCCGCCTCCGCCGCGGTCGGTGGGGCGTACCCGTCCGCGGTGAAGGAGAAGCCGTAGGAGACCTCCGCGCCGATCGGCACGTGGTCCAGCCGAGCCTCGAAGTACTGGCAGGCGCGCCGCTCGAGGCCGTCGCGCATCGCCAGGTACGGCCGGAGCAACGGCTCACCGGCACGGCCGGGCTCCTGCTGTCCGTGCCGCTGGAGGAAGGCGCGGTCCACGGTGACGATCCGGCCGTCCCGGGAGGACGCCCCGTCCAGCCGGACGCGGTGACCGTCCCACTCCGCCACCAGCGTCGGGGACACCCGGAGCCTAGGGTCCACGTCCAGTCGGACCGGCAGGTAGAGCCTCGCCAGCCCCGTGGACGGGTGCGACCTCGTCACCCGCGGCAACGTGTCCCAGTCGTAGTGCCGGTACCTGATCACAGTTCCTCCTGCGTGCTCCTGGAGGGGAAGCGCCGGCGACGGCGGCGGGGTCCGGAGGGTGCCGTGACCACCGCGCGCCGGATCTGCGCGGCGTGGAGTTGACGGAGGGTTCGATCGCTGGCTCGATCGACAGGGGGAGCAAGGCTAGTGCCTCCGACGCCGCCGTCGCGGCCAACCGCCCGCGGCTCAGTGCCGGCCGGAAGCCGGACGTCGCGCCCCGGGTTGCCGCCTGGTGTGAGGCTCTCGCTGCTCGACCGCTCCCGCACCCGCGCCGGCTGCCCCGAGGGGGCCGCGCTGACGCACAGCGTGGAGCGGGCCGTCGGGGCGGAGGAGCTCGGCTACCACCGGTTCTGGGTGGCCGAGCACCACGGCGTGCCGGGTGTCGCGTCCGGAGCGCCCGCGGTGCTGCTGGCGGCGATCGGGGCGCACACGGCGACGATCCGGCTCGGGTCGGGCGGGGTGATGCTGCCGCACCACCAGCCTCTCGTCGTGGCCGAGCAGTTCCTGATGCTCGACGGCCTGTACCCCGGCCGGATCGACCTCGGCCTGGGCCGCTCGCTCGGCTTCACCGCGCCCGTACGCCGTGCCCTGCGTCGCTCCGGCGATGAGCCGGACACGTTCGCCGACGACGTCGTCGAGCTCCGGAGCTATCTCGAGCGCACCGCGCCGGTCACCGCCCACCCCGTTTCCCAGGCGCCGGTCCCGCTCTTCGTGCTCGCCACGGGCCGCGGGATCGACGTCGCCGCGCGGCTCGGGCTCCCGGTCGTGCTGGGTGGCCCGGTGCTCGACCGGCCCGACCTGGGGGACCTGCTCACGGCGTACCGCCGCGACTTCCGTCCACATCACGGGAGCCGTCCGCACGTCACCGTCTCGCTCGACGTGCTCATCGCCGATGACGACGCCGAGGCCCGCGAGCTGGCGCTCCCCGAGGTGTGGGCGATGGTCCGCTCGCGGCGCACCGGCGTCTTCGACGCCCTCGAGCCGGTGGCGACCATCCGCGACCGGCGCTGGGACGACCAGCTCGCCGACCGGCTCGAGCGCGGTCTCGACGCCGTCACCACCGGCAGCCCGGGATCGGTACGCCGCCGCCTGGAGCAGCTCGCGGATCGCACCGGTGCCGACGAGTTGCTCGCCACCGGCGCCACCTACGACCGCGCCGCGCTCGCCGGCTCCGACGCCGCGCTGGCGGCGCTGCTGGCCTGACCGGCCGAGCAGCTCCCGGCTCAGGGCCGCGAGCTGCCCCACCCGGCCGCGCGCCCGACCCGTCGCGCCGGGGGGTCACCTGAGGGTCAGCCCCCGGAGGTCGACCTCCGGGGAGCCGGTACCTGGTCGTCGTCGTCGAAGGCAGCGCTGTAGGCGGCGGCGCCGGCCGTCGCATCGACCGTGAAGGTGACGTGGCCGACGGGAACACGTCCCCCGACCGCCTCGGTGACCCGGGCCGCGGCCACCAGGGTGAACCCGCCGCACAGCTCGATGAGCTGGACGCCCTCCGCCACGAGGTCGAGGGCGACGGCGGGGGCGTCGTCCGCCGCGGCCACCGGCACCAGGAGGGTGCGCTGGCCGTGGCGGTCGATGACGAACCGATCGGAGACGGGGTCGGCTCCGGGGTGCTCGTAGACGTAGGCCCAGGTGACGGTCATGGTCGACACCTCACGTTCTCCTGTCGCAGGGGCTGATCGATGCCGGATCCGGTGACCGACGGGGCGGGCAGTGCGACGCCGTGCCACCCCGCGGGCGACGACGGCGCGCGTGCACTGCCCCTCCGTCCGTCGCGCCCGACCCATCCGCACGCACCACGCACGGTGGACCCGGGCGGCCACGGTCAGGACCACGGCGACGGGTGTCAGTGCGCTGCCCGCGACGTCCGGTGGCGGCGCCGGACGAGCAGGTGGTCGACCCCGAAGCGGCCCGAGCCGGTCACGGCGAGGACGAGGCTGAGCAGGCCGAGCGCGATGACCAGTTCCGGGCCGTTGCGGTCCATGGCGAACAGGCCGCTGGTGTGCACGAAGACCCAGGCGCCGGCCATGTTCAGCGCCATCAGGACGCCGACGACGGGGACCGCAGCACCGAGGATCATCGCGATCCCGCCGACGAGTTCGAACAGCACGTTGGCCGGCCCGGTGAGGGCAGGCAGGGGGACGCCGGACTCCGCGAAGAGCCGCCCGACCCCGGCGAGGCTCCCGCCGAAGTCGTACTCGAGCTTGGCGTGCGCAACCATCATCACGCCGAGCCCCACTCGTGCGACGAGCAGGACGAGGTCGCGGGTGGTCTGGACGAGGCCGGTGTTCCGGGTGAGCCCGGTGCGGTCGATGGTGGTCATGGTCGTGTTCCTTCGTGGTGGTCGAGCCGGTCGGGTGCGCGCGGGACCAGGCCGAGCCAGGTCCCGTTCAGGGGCGGTGGTCGTGCGGGATCGGCAGGGCACCTCCTTCCGCGTGTCGGGCCTCCGGGCGGTCACCGCCGGCTCACCAGGTCGACGGAGTCGCCGTCCTCGGTAGGACGCCGTGGTCGGTAGGACGCTGTGGTCGGTAGGACTCCGTGGCCGGCCCGAACTCATCAACACCGGTCCCGTCGTCCCGTGCGGGCTGTGCGGGACCGATCCTGGAACCTCGAGTGCACTCGAGGTCAAGGCCGCAGGCCTCCTCCCGCCGCGGTGCGGGACGGATCTCGCAGGGTGCGGTCACGACCGAACCGGCGGGTGGGGGCCGGTGTACTCGTCGCGGCGCAGCAGCATCGCGCCCGCCATCGCGGGGAGCATCAGCACGTGGCCGCCGACCAGCATCCCGGTCGGCGAGAGAGCTCCCAGCCACAGCGGTGCGAACAGCACGACGAACGGCAGGTACATGGCGGCGGCCATCAGGCCGGTGGCGGCCCGGCTGTGGCCGCGGTAGCACATCCACACCACCATCGCCGCGGTCATGTTGGTGGCCATGACGAGTGCGTCGAGCTCGGGAACGGCGCGGACCGACTGCCAGCCCAGCGGGTCCAGGAGTGCGGACTCGAGGGGGCCGAGGACCGCCATCCCGAGCAGCATCGCCACGACCATCTCCAGGTAGTGGCGCGCGAAGCGCCACCGCTCGGCGCGGGTCCGGGCGGAGCGGGGAGTCGTCATCGCCGGCCTCCTCGGGCAGGGGAGCGACGGGGTGCGGCTGTCCCGGGGACCGCCGTGGGCCGTCGTCGGGTCAGGAGCCGGACCACCAGGGCGGTGGCTCCGACGGCGGCCGCGGCGACGAGCACGGGACGCAGGGTGAGGGCCCAGGGCCAGCCCGGACCGGACAGTTCGGGGTTCGTGGTGGGGTACTGGAGCGTCTTGGCCACCCAGCGGGCCGTGGCGACGTCCCCGCTGCGGGCGATGTCGGCCAGCGCCCCGTCGAAGGCGAAGCCGGGCCGGTCGTGCAGGTAGACCGGGGCCAGCCGCTCGGGCAGATCGAGCCCGTCGGCAGCGGCGCGGCGGGCCGCGTCGGCGCCGGGGACCACCAGCCGGTCCAGCCCGGGTGCGGCGGTGGTCAGCTCCGCGCGCGGCGCGAAGGTCAGACCGTGCCGCGAGCGGACCGGCCGCCCGTCGACGGTGACCGCGACCGGGCGGGCCAGGTAGGACAGCTCGGTGTAGGGGCGGAACGCCGAGGCCAGCTCGATCTCCCCGACGCCCTCGGTGAGCAGCACCCCCATGCTCGGGCGGTCCCACCGGTACCCGGCGCTGAGCAACCCCACGACATCGGCCGGCGCCGGCCGCGACCGCGGGATCGGTGCGGCCTCGCCCGGCACGTAGTCCGGCCAGCGAACCGCCCGAGCCGCCTGAGCTGCCGCGGCCTCGCCGAGCGTCCGCTCGACGACCCGCAGTGCGCCGTCCACCCCGGACAGGACCCCCGCCGTGGTGATCACGTCCCCGTCGTCGACGAAGCGGACACCGTCCTGCCAGCGCACCGCCGGGTGGTCCCTGCGGAGCCCGATGAGGCCCAGCCAGTGCGACGTCGCGGGGCGGCCGTCGAGCAGGCCGGCCGACGCCAGTACGTCGGCGCCGGTGCACACGCTGACCAGCAGCGGATCGCCCTGCGCGCGCTGCCGCTGCAACCACTCGACCACCGGCGCGGTGCTCGGCTCACCGGCGCCCGGGAGCTGCGGCACGACGATCACGTCCGGCGTCCCGGACAGTCGGTCGGCCAGCTGACCGAACGTGAGATCGGGAACGAGGTCCAGGCCACCGGTGAGCGGGACCGGATCGCGCCGCTCGGCGACGGTGTGGACGTCGAACGCCCCGGTGGCGGCCAGCACCTCGTACGGGGCGAGCACGTCCGCGGCGTTCGCGCCCTCCGACCCCAGCACGACCACCGCCGTCGGCCTGCCCGGGCCGGGCGACGGCGGCCCGGCCGTGTCGGCCGCGATCGGTGGCGCACTGCTGCTCCGCGGCGGGTAGATCCCTCCCGTCGCCCCTGCGACCCCCACCGCGCCCACCGCGACCGAGGCGACCAGCCCCGTCACGATCACCGCGGCTGCCCGGCGAACCGTCCGCCACCGCGTCACCACCCACCTCGGGAGCCGCTGCGGCGAGGCCCGTCCTGCCCGTGGCCGACGGTTGCGGCGCGGGTCTGCTCCCAGCGGCGCCCGGTCCGGTAGACGTGGGCTGCTCCGCAGGGACAGGTCACCGTCAGAGCGATGTGCGTGGGGTGGTTGACGGCGGCGCCGATCCGGCGGGCGGCGACCAACTCGTCCCGACGTGTCACGGGACAGGTGATCAGCAACATGGACCGAGCCTGTCGCCGGTCGCCCTGGCGCCGAGCGGATCGCCACCACGCCGTCCGGATTCCTGGGATTCCTGTCCGCCGGGACGGCACCCGTCCTACGGCGACGGGGACGGTCGGCTCGTCGTGGTCGGGACCTCGGCCCAGGACCAGCCGGTGGACGTGGTCGACCGCGCACACCGACACCCGGCGGCGGGGGTTGCGCGTCCCGCCGCCGGTCCGGCCACGGCACTGCAGGCGGTCCCACCAGCGGAACCGGTCGGGTGCCCGCGCACGTCCGGCGGGCGGGTGGGGGCTGTCGGGCGGACAGGAATCCCGGGAAACCGGACTGCTCGGCAGCGGTGGCTCGCCGTGAGCCGGGGCGCGACAGACGATGCCTGCGTGACTCCCGCCGCATGGTCCGCCCGTCGACCCCGACGAGTACGACGGCTGACGACGCAGCACCCCAGCCGGCACCCGGCACCACGCCGACCCGGGGTCGGACCCGCTGAGCGCCACGGCTGTGACCGGTCGGCCCCGGAGAACCGGCACCGGCGCTCCGTCGCCGGCCCCCTCGTCGTCAGCCCGGGTCCGGAACGACCTCACCCGCGGCCGCCCGACGGGCGCTGGCGCTGACCCGACAAGAGGAGACAGTCGTGGACGACGGATCGACACACCTGACCGCCCGCTGTGCCGCGGGTGCCTCCTCGCCGGCCAGCGGGCCGGCGGTCGGGGGCAGCACTGCACCCAGGCTGCCCACGGCCGTCGACCGGGCCGCCTTCGAGGCCGAGCTGGAGGAGTTGCGGTTCTGGGAGAAGACGCACACCCGGGAGGGCGACGCGATCGCCGCGGCCCGACGGCGCCTGCCCATGGTCGAGGTCGACGCCGCCCTCGAGCTGGTCGGGCCGCACGGGCCGCTCACCCTGCTCGATGCCTTCGAGGGGCGCCGACAGCTCATCGCCTACACCTTCATGTGGCACACCGGTCACCCCGCGGCCGAGCAGTGCGAGGGCTGCACGTGGTGCACCACCCAGGTCGCGGAGCTGTCCTACCTGCACTCTCGCGACATCACCTACGCGGTCTTCTGTCAGGGTCCCTACGACGAGAGCAGCCGGTACCGCGAGTTCATGGGCTGGGACGTGCCGTGGTACTCGGCGCAGGCCTCCCTCGACGCGCTCCTCCTCGGCCGCCACGGCCGGATGCACCTCGTGTGCTACCTCCGCGACGGCCACCGCGTCTTCGAGACCTACTGGACCACGGGTCGCGGGGTCGAGGCGATGGACTACAGCTACGCGCTCATGGACCTCACCGTGTTCGGACGCCAGGAGCCGTGGGAGGACTCACCTCCCGGCTGGCCACAGCAGTGGCGGGTCGACGGCTCCAACACGCGGATCGACGGACGCCCCATCGCCCAGTGGTCGCGGCTGGGGGCCGGCCGCGCCGACGACCTCACCATCGGTCCCTGACCATCGGTGGAGAGGCGGCCGGGCGTGGCTAGCGGCCGCGGCCGGCCACGATCAGAGCGCCGCGCTTGGTGACGCGCAGAGGTGTGGGCAGCTCGTGCGCCGCCGTGACGGCGACCTCGGCCGGCACCTGTCGGCCGACCAGGTAGTCGCGGACCGCCGCCGCGTCGGGGAGCGTCACCAGGGGCGCGTCCCAGGAGAAGACGGCGACCGGGTCGAAGACCTCGGCGAGCAAGCCGGGTGCGTCCTCGGCGTCGAAGCTCGTCGCCGAGCGGGTCCAGTACGTCGAGAACTCCGGTGAGTCGGTGCGGGCGATCGTCGCCGCCACCAGGTGCCCGCCGGCGCGCAGGACGCGGCGCGCCTCGCGCAGGGCGGGCATCACGTCGGGCAGGTGGTAGAGGACGTTGAGCGCGGTGACGGCGTCGACGGCGCGGTCGGGCAGCGGCAGCCGGGTGGCGTCGGCCCGCAGCACCGGCGGCGGGTGATGTCGCAGCAGGGTCTCCGACGCGTCCAGGCCCACCAGCCACGGCCCGGGCGCGGAGAGGGCGGCGCGCAACGCGCCGTCCGCGCACCCCACGTCGAGAACGGTGCTCGCGCCGAGTTCACCGAGCAGCCTCGCGACGCGGCCGTGCAGGTCGGCCGCGGTGTGCGCCCGGGCGCTCCGCATCCCCAGCCGGTAGCGCTCCGGGGCGGTGTCGTAGTCGCACGGCACGCCCACGGGCGGAGCCTGCCGGTCCTCCGGTGCCATGTGTCGCCCCTCGCGCGGGTCAGCGCCCTCAGCTGCAGGAGAGCTCATCGGCGCGACCGGCCGGCGTCGTCACGGTCACCCGATCCCGACGCGTCCACCCCGGCGCCCGCGGCCATGGGCGGGGTCCCGTCCCGTCAGCGCTGGTCACGCAGGAGATCGTCTTCTCCGCCCGAGCTGCCGACGAGCGGTCGTCGTCGCGCCGTCCGGAATCCTGGGATTCCTGTCCGCCGGGCCGCGCCGGCCCGTCCTACGGTGACGGCGTGGACGCCCGGCTCATCGTCGTGGTGGGCTTCGACGGCATCGAACTCGTCGACGTGGCCTGCGTGACCAGCGGATTCGAGCACGCGAACCGGTTGGGCGCGCGCCCGACGTACGAGGTCGTGCTCGCCACTCCTGCAGGCCGGCCGGTGCGCAGCGACTCCGGGCTCGAGCTGCGCGGCCAGGGCCGACTCGACGGGGTCGTGGACGGGATCGACACCCTGATCGTCTCCGGCGGGCTGGGCCACGAGGCCGCCGCCGCCAACCCGCGGCTGATCGGTCAGGTCCGACGCCTGGCCGCTGCTTCCCGGCGGGTCGCGTCGGTCTGCACCGGGGCCACGGTCCTGGCCGCCGCGGGTCTGCTCGACGGCCGTCGCGCGACGACGCACTGGTACCACGCCCGTCAGTTCGCCGAGCGCTTCCCGAAGGTGCACGTCGACCCGGCGCCGATCTACATCCGCGACGGGACGGTCGCCACCTCCGGTGGCGTCACGGCCGCCCTCGACCTGACCCTGGCCTTCGTCGAGGAGGACAACGGCGCGGAGCTGGCCCGCTGGGTCGCGATGGGCATGGTCACCTACCTGCAACGGCCCGGCGACCAGACCCAGGTGAGCCTGTTCACCAGCACCCCGCGCCCCGAGCAGGCCCTCGTCCGCCGGGTCGTCGACCACGTGATCAGTCACCTCGACGGCGACCTCAGCACCGGACGGCTGGCCGCGCTGGCGGGCGTCAGCGAGCGGCACCTGAGCCGGCTGTTCGCCGAACACATGGGCCAGACACCCGCGCGGCTGGTCCGCGAGGCCCGCCTGGAGGCGGCCTCCCGCCTGCTGGCCGACACCCGGGAGCCGTTGACCACCATCGCCCGCCGGTGCGGCTTCCACTCCGCCGAGTCGCTCCGCCAGGCGTTCACCGGGAGGTTCGGCATCTCGCCGTCGCGGTTCCGGGCGGGGCACCGACTCCGGTCGAGTTCGGCATCCGCGCAGGGGAGGTCGACGTCGGAACCCACCAGCCGCCACTGAGCGCTGCCGGACACTCGCCGCACCCCACCGGGGGGCTCGAGGCCCGTGCGCGGCTCCGACGATCACGGCTGCGGGGCGACCCCGGGCCGGGGCCGCCGGCCGGGTCGCGTTCGACCCGGCGCCCGGCCGCGGTCAGCGGCCGGGCGCCGGCGCGTGCGGTGGTCAGGCGAGGGCGCGCGCGAGGGCGTCGATGCGGTTGGCCCAGATGCGCTGGGACAGCGCCGCGTCGGGGGCGAACGTCTCGGACGCGTGGTAGCTGCCGGGGTACACGTGCAGTTCGCACGGCACGCCCGCGGCCATCAGGCGCTGGGCGAACGCGATGTCCTCGTCGCGGAACAGGTCGACGGTGCCGACGTCGATGAAGGCGTGCGGCAGCCCGGACACGTCCTCGGCACGCGCGGGTGCTGCGTACTGGTCGGCGGGCTTGCCGCCGAGGTACCACCCCCAGGCCTCGATGTTGCCGCCGCGGTCCCAGATGCCGATGTCGGTGATCTCCTGGCTGGACGCCGTCTCGTTGCGGTCGTCGATCATCGGGTAGATCGGCATCATGAACCGCAGGGCCGGGCCGCCGCGGTCGCGCGCCAGCATCGCGGTGGCGATGGTGAGGCCGCCGCCGGCGCTCGCGCCGTAGACGGCGATGCGGTCGGGGTCGATTCCCAGATCCGAGGCGTTCTTGGCCATCCACACCAGGCCGGCGTAGCAGTCCTCAACCGGCGCCGGGTGCGGGTTCTCCGGAGCCAGGCGGTACTCGACGGAGACGACGACGGCGCCGACCTGGTCACACAGCAGGGTCGCCGGAACGTCCTCCCCGGCGACGTTGCCCAGGACCATGCCACCGCCGTGGATGTAGTAGATGCCCGGTAGACCGCTCGACGCACCGGCGGGCCGGTAGATCCGCACCGTGATGTCCGGCTGGCCGTCCGGGCCGGGCACCGACCGGTCCTCCTTGGTCACGTTCGGGTTCTCCGGGACCTCGATGGCCCCCAGCAGCTGCTCGACGGCCGCCCGACGGGCGACGATGTCGGGGATCGAGTTGAAGCCGCCGGGCAGGGCCTCGAGCAGCCCGTCGAGCGGAACGCGGCACTCGGGGTCGATCAGGTCACGACGGGACATGGAGGCTCCATCCGATCAGGTGCGGTGAGTGGGTTGGGTACGACCGGCCGCGGTGCGTCCGGGGGCGAGGGGTGGCGGGCGAGCTGACGGGCCCGGGCAGGGCCGACGCAGAGTGCGGACCGTGGCCGTCCGGGCCGGGGCGACTCCGCCCGGGGCCCGGACGACGTCCGGGGTGCTGGGTCACACGTCGAGCAGGAAGCCCTCGTAGCCCTTGGCGGCGACCTCGGCGCACTTCTTCCGGTACTCGCCGACGCCGCCCGCGTAGGGCATGAAGACGCGCGGCTTGCCGGGCACGTTGGCGCCCATGTACCAGGAGTTGGCCTTGGGGTACAGGGTGTGCGAGGCGATGAGGTTGACGTGGTCGACCCATTCGTCCTGCGCCTGGGGGGTCGGCTCGATCGAGGTGAACCCCTGCTCCCGGAGGTGCTCGATGGCGTCGCAGACCCAGTCGACGTGCTGCTCGATCGACACGATCATGTTCGACAGCACCGAGGGGCTGCCCGGGCCGGTGATCATGAACAGGTTGGGGAAGCCGGCGGAGCCGAGCCCGAGGTAGGTCCTCGGCCCTGCCGCCCAGGCCTCCTTGAGCGAGAGCCCGTCCTTGCCGCGGATGTCGACGTTGGTCAGGGAGCCGGTCATGGCGTCGAAGCCGGTGGCGTAGACGATCGCGTCGAACTCGTACTCGCCGGCCGCCGTCCGCACGCCCTTCTCGGTCACCTCGATCAGGGGCTCCCGCTGCAGGTTGACCAGGTGCACGTTCGGCCGGTTGTAGGTGGCGTAGTAGTCGGTGTCCAGGCAGGGGCGCTTGGTCCCGACCGGGTAGTCCGGGCACAGATCCGAGGCGGTCTGCGGATCGGTGACGATCTCGCGGATCTTCCGGTGCACGAACGCCTTGGCCGTGTCGTTGGCCGCCTGGTCGAGGGCCAGGTCGGTGTAGGTCGTGAGGAGGTTGACCAGGCTGCCGCTCTCCCACGCCTCCTCGAACCGGGCCTCGCGCTCCTCGTCGGACACCTCCAGCGCCGACTTGGTCGCCGGCGGCACCGGGATGCCGAACCCGGACTCCTTCTGCGCCTGCCGGAAGGCCCGGTAGTTCTCCTTCATCGACGCGACCTCGTCGGGGCGCAGGGCGCGGTTGCGGGCGGGGAGGGAGTACGCCGGCGTCCGCTGGAAGACCGTCAGGTCGGCCGCCTGCTCGGCGATGACCGGGATCGACTGCACGCCGGAGGAACCGGTGCCGATGACGCCGACCCGGAGCCCGCTGAAGTCGACGCCCTCGTGCGGCCAGTGCGCGGTGTGGTACGTCGTGCCCTTGAACGAGTCGAGACCGGGGATCTCGGGCAGTTTCGAGGACGACAGGCAGCCGGTCGCCATCACGAAGAACCGGGCGGTCACCGCGTCCCCGTGCTCGGTGCGGACCTTCCAGCTCCGGGCGTCCTCGTCGTAGTGCGCCGAGGCCACGCGGGTGCGGAACACGATGTCCCTGCGCAGGTCGAACCGGTCGGCCACGTGCTGGGCGTACCTGAGGATCTCCGGCTGGGTGGGATAGCGCTCCTGCCACTCGAAGTCCTGCTCCAGCTCCGCGTCGAAGGAGTAGGAGTAGGCGAGGCTCTCGACGTCGACGCGAGCGCCGGGGTAGCGGTTCCAGTACCACGTGCCACCGACGTCCGTGCCGGCCTCGAACACCAGGGTCGACAGGCCGAGGCCGCGCAGCTTGTGCAGCAGGTACATGCCGGAGAAGCCGGCTCCGACGACGACGACGTCGACGGATGACGGGACCGAGGGCGTGCGGGCCTGGGGGTCGGCGACGGACGCGGGCATGGTCGTCCTCCAACTGCGGGGATGGGTCCGGGACCGGCGTCGGACGCCGGTCGGGACGGGAGGGGCGCGGCCGTCCCGACCGCCGGGGGCTCTGCCGGGAGGACGTGCTCGGGAGCGACCGGGAGGCCGCTGGGACGAGCATGGCGGCGGGAGTGACGGAGGTCACGATCCAGATGGCGCGGGCTCGACCGTCGACGTCGCCAGGTGGCGAGGTCCTCAGCTGCGGGGAGCGGTGTCCCGGAGCCGACGGAGCACGAGGGCGAGCAGCAGCCGGCAGCGGCCGTAGGGCTCCGTGACGGAGAAGCCCAGGACGCGCTCGGCGCGTCGGACCCTGGTCGCGACGGAGTTGTGGTGCAGGTGCACGTAGCCGGCCGCCCGGCGCAGCGACTCGGTCGCCGCGACGGCTTCCAGGATCCGGACCGTGTCGTGCCCCTCCTCGCGCACGAGTCGGTCGAGCGCCTGGACGTCCGGATTGCGCGCGATGTCCTCGGCGCGCAGGTGCTCGGCGAGCGCTGCGAACGCGCCGACGCGCTCCGCGGCGACCATCACGCCCTCCTGCTCCGTGTACGGGCCGCGCGCGTGCGTGCTGGGCAGGGTGAAGCGCAGTGCCGTGCGCGCCTCACGCCACGCCGCCGGCGCCTCGAACGCGAGCCAGGGCCGGCTCCAGGCCAGGTGCGTGCCGACGGGCACGTCCCACCGGCCGGGCACGGCTGGTTCCTCGGCGAGGACGGCGGTGACCTCGGACAGGGGCGTTCCGTGGACCGTGGGCGACACCGCGCGGATCTGGTCGACGAGCCCGCCGAGGGCATCGCGTGGACCTGCCAGGGCAAACACCCGCACGGTCGTCGTCACCGTCAGGCGGAGACCCCGCAGGCACCGCGAACGGTCCACCTCGGGGGTGCGGTCGCTCAGTGCCTGCTCGAGCAGCGTCTCCCGGTGCGCCGCGGCCTCTGCCGCGACCCTGGCCAGCACGACGCCTGCGGCGACGCCCAGGCGTCGGAGGACGACCGCGTCGAGCGGGTGCGGATCGGCGGGACGGTGCAGCCAGACCTCGCCGCCGCGGCGCAGCGGCACGCGTGCTGCTCCCGCGGGCACCGAGCCCGGGCCCCGGCAGCCGGAGGGGCCGGCGCTGATGACCAGGCCTGCCGGCAGGCTGATCCCGACCGGACAACCGGCGAAGGACGCCGTGCGCCTGACCAGGCCGGCGGCATCGACCTCGTCGTCCAGCAGGGCGTCGAAGAAGGCCACCACCCGCATGCCGTCGTCGTCCCGGTGGTCTCCGTCCCCGGGCTGCACGGGGACGACGGCGTCCGTCGTCGTCGACAGGGGTCGGAGCTCGCCGTCGAGCGTCACGGACCGAGGCTAGGGCAGCGGGTGATCCTGGTGGCCCCTCAGCCGGGCACACGCGGCAGCTCGGCGGACGCCTCGGCTGCGCGGGGACTGCGCGGCCACGCCGGCCGTGCCGCCGAGCGTCACCCCACGGCCGTGGCGCGCCAGCCGGGCGACGCGGACGAGGTCCGCGTCGGGCAGCAGCTCGACGATCGCGCCGACCCCGGTCACCCACCGGACGCCCCCATCGGCCGCCCACCGGGGCCGGCCCTGCCGCGGCGCCTGCCCCGTCCCTCCCGCCCCGCGCGGAGGAGCCCGATGGCCACGGCTGCGACGCCCAGGACCAGGGCGACGGGTGCGGGGTCGAGGTCCGGGCCGGCTCCGGGCAGTGCCGCGGTGGCGACGTTGAGGCCGGCGTGCATGGCGACGGCGATCGGCACGCAGCGCCCGGAGCCCGAGTACACCTCGACGACGAGGACCCGGGCCGCCACCGTTCCCAGGCACTGCCGCACGATCCACCCGGCGTCGCGTCCCGTCTGCAGGTACGGCACCAGGTGCCAGGCACTCCAGACCGCACCGAGGACGAGCCCGGTGCCCGTGGTGCCGAGGCGCGGGAGCATCCGGTCGGTCAGGTAGGCGGTCCAGCCGACCTCCTCGGCCAGCGCCGTCGCCAGGTAGACGACGGCGAGGAACGGCACGGCAGCCAGTGTCACCGCGGCAGGCGGGAGTGCGACCGACCCGTGGTCGAGGAGCGCCGCGAGCAGCACGAGTGCCGGGAGCAGGACGACGGCGGCGACCCAGCCGGCGTGCCGGGCGGCGGTGACGTCGACCGACCGGCGCCACAGCGTCGCCACCCCTGCACGGCCGCCCTCGATCGCCGCCAGCGCCGTCGCGACGATCACGGGGCACACGAACATCAGCGCGCTCGCCGGCAGCAGCAGCCCGAACCCGTCCAGCTGCATCGACCCCAGCAGCAGCAAGAACGGCAGCGACGACGCGACCAGGCCGGCGACGAACAGCGCCAGCCGTGCCTCCGCGGACCACGCCGGCCGACGCGGCGAGCGGCGGGGCGTGCTCGTGTCCACCGGTCACCTCGACGCGTCGCACTCGGTCCAGGGGCCCGGTACAGCATGTCGGGGCGCCGGGTGCGGCGGTGCGCTCCGGTGCGCGCGGGCTCGGCGCTGCGGTCGGGCGCCTCCCGGAGACCTTCTGACAGCGTCCCGGTAGGGGCGGGAGGACGCTGTGTCCGGGCCGCCGGGCGGTTCCCGGTGCGCGCTCGGCGGAGGGCTAACGTCCGCGGTGTGACCACGACGACACCGACGGTCCAGACCTCCGGCGGCACGGTGCGCGGCATCGCCCGCAACGCCGTGCACGCCTTCCTCGGCATCCCCTACGCGGCCCCGCCCTTCGGTCCCCGGCGGTTCGCCGCGCCCCAGCCGCCCGAGCGCTGGGACGGGGTCCGGTCGGCCACCGAGTACGGACCGACGGTCCCGAAGCCCCCCTACGCGCCGCCCTACGACGTCCTGCTGCCCGAGCCGCAGATCCCCGGCGAGGACTGCCTCAACCTCAACGTCTGGACCCCCGACCCGGGCGCCTCCGGGCTGCCGGTGTTCGTGTGGATCCACGGTGGCGCCTTCGTCAACGGGTCCGGGGCGGTCCCGGTCTACGACGGCACGGCCTTCGCCCGCGACGGCGTCGTGTGCGTGACGATCAACTACCGGCTGGGCGTCGACGGCTTCCTGCAGTTCGCCGACGACGGTCCGGCCAACCGCGGCCTGCGCGACCAGGTGGCTGCGCTGCGCTGGGTGCAGGAGAACATCGCCGCCTTCGGGGGCGACCCGGCCCGGGTCACGATCGGCGGGGAATCGGCCGGCGCGATGAGCGTGGGCTCCCTGCTGGCGATGCCCTCGGCGCGCGGGCTGTTCCGCCAGGCCGTGGCGCAGAGCGGCGCCGGCCACCACGCGCTGACCGCGGCCACGGCCACCAGGATCGGCGGCTACGTCGCCGAGCGGCTGAACGTGCCGGCCACGCGGGAGGCGCTGGCCGCCGTCCCCGTCGACCAGCTGATCGCCGCCCAGCAGGGGGTGGCCCAGGAGGTCGCGGTCATGCCCGACCCCGGCCGCTTCGGCGAGGTCGCGGTCAACCTCATGGCCTTCGAGCCGGTGATCGACGGCGAGCTGTTGCCCGACCTCCCGATCCGGGCGATCGCGGACGGGTCAGCTCGTGACGTCGCCGTCCTCGTGGGCGCCAACCGCGACGAGCAGCGGCTGTTCCTGGTGCCCAACGGAGTGGTCGACATGGTGACCGACCCGCTGCTGCAGCTGGCCGTCGCCGGGTACGGGCTACCGGCCGACCGGGCGCTCGAGGTCTACCGCGCGGCCCGCCCCGGGGGAACGCCGGGAGAGCTGCTGGCCGACATCGCCACCGACTGGTTCTTCCGGCTCCCGGCGATCCGGCTGGCCGAGGCCGTGACGCAGCAGGGAGGGGCCGCCGGTGGGCGGGCCTGGGTGTACGAGTTCTCCTGGCCCTCGCCGCAGTTCAGCGGCCGGCTCGGCGCCTGCCACGCCCTGGAGCTCGGCTTCACCTTCGACACGCTGGAGCACGAGGCGCACGGTGCGCTGATGGGCACGGCCGCTCCGCAGGAACTCGCCGACGCCATGCACGGTGCCTGGGTCCGCTTCGTCACCGACGGCGACCCCGGCTGGGCGCCCTACGAGACGCAGCGCCGGCCGGTGCAGGACTTCGGCGAGCAGGTGCAGCTGGTCGAGGATCCGCGGGGTCCCCAGCGCGCCCTCTGGGACGGGATCCGCTAGGAGGGCGGTGCGCTGCCCCTCCCCGGCCGAAGCCCAGCGGGACCGGTCACGGCCCTCTGGGGACCGCGTTCGCCGGTGGGGAGGCCGCCGGCCGCCGACGCGGAGCAGTCCGCCGGCACGGCGATGAGCGTGCCGGCGGACTGCTCTCCCTCGTCGCGATGCGGTGCGCACCGGTGATGCGGTGCGCGCGGTGGTGCGGCTCAGAAGGGCGGCTCCTCGCTGAGGTCGCCGCCCGACGCCGCCCAGGGGTCGTCCGAGCCGGCTCGCCCGGCCCCGGAGGCACCATCGCCGGCCCCGTTCGCACCGCCGGGACGGTCCTGGGGACGGGCGGACCTGGCGACCGTCGCCGTCGCGTAGCGCAGCGACGGGCCGATCTCGTCGACCTCCAGCTCGACGACGGTGCGCTTCTCGCCCTCCTTGGTCTCGAACGAGCGCTGCTTGAGGCGGCCCTGCGCCACCACCCGCGACCCGCGGGTCAGTGACTCGGCGACGTTCTCCGCCGCCTGCCGCCAGACGTTGCAGCGCAGGAAGAGCGCCTCGCCGTCCTTCCACTCCTGGGTCTGGCGGTCCAGGGTGCGCGGGGTCGAGGCGATGGTGAAGTTGGCGACCGCCGCGCCCGAGGGCGTCCAGCGCAGCTCGGGGTCGCTGGTCAGGTTGCCGATGATGGTGATGACTGTGTCGCCGGCCATGATCCGGTCCTCCGTGTCGTCGGTGCGTGCTCAGGTGAGCGACCGGAGGCTACGAGGACCGACCGACGGTTCCGGGCTCGTCGCCCGGTCGGAGGAGGACGGCCGGAGGAGGACTGTCGGAGGAGGACTGTCGGAGGAGGACGGCCGGAGGAGGAGAGGCCCCGTTCCGGTGCCCACGGGAGGGACGAGCTCCTCCGGCGCCGACCGGTGCGCCGCGGGCCCACGTCCGGTCCGGCGGGCGGAGGACCGCTGCGGTGTCCCCGATGGGTGGAACCATCGGTGGCCGGACCGGGTGTGCGTCAGCGAGGGGATGGCCGGTGGCAGAGGCGCGGACCGGGGCGGTCCTGGAGGCGACGCTGGAGCGGATCACGTTCGCCAACACCCAGACCGGCTACACCGTGGCCCGGGTGGACACCGGGCGGGGCGGTGACCTGGTCACCGTGGTGGGGTCGCTGCTGGGCGCGCAGCCGGGGGAGACGCTGCGGCTGCGGGGACGCTGGGGGGCGCACCCGCAGTACGGCCGGCAGTTCCAGGTCGAGGACTACACGACCGTGCTGCCGGCCACGGTGCAGGGCATCCGCCGCTACCTGGGCTCGGGGCTGGTCAAGGGGATCGGCCCGCGTCTGGCCGAGCGGATCGTGGAGCACTTCGGGACCGACGCGCTCCGGGTGATCGAGGAGCAGCCGGCGCGGTTGGCCGAGGTGCCGAACCTGGGTCCCAAGCGGACGCGACTGATCACGGCGGCCTGGGAGGAGCAGAGGGCCATCAAGGAGGTGATGGTCTTCCTGCAGGGGGTGGGCGTGTCCACCTCGCTGGCCGTGCGCATCTACCGGCAGTACGGCGACGCCTCGATCGGCGTGGTCCGCGCCGAGCCCTACCGCCTGGCCGCGGAGGTGTGGGGCATCGGGTTCAGGACGGCGGACACGATCGCGGCCGCGGTGGGGATCCCGCACGACAGCCTCCAGCGGGTCGAGGCGGGACTGCAGTTCGTGCTCTCCGAGGCGACCGGACAGGGGCACTGCTTCCTGCCGGAGACCGAACTGGTCACCCGGGCGGTCGAGATGCTGCAGGTCCCGGCAGACCTGGTCGGACACGGCCTGGCCGTGCTGGTCGCGGACCAGGGCCTGATCCGCGAGGAGTTCCCCGGCGCGGACGGGGAGCCCCCGACCGTGGCGTTCTACCTCGTCCCCTTCCACCGGGCGGAGGTCTCCCTGTCCGCGGGACTGAGGGGGCTGGCGGCCGCCGACGTCGACCGGATGCCGGGCTTCGCGAGCGTGGACTGGGACGCGGCGCTGACCTGGCTGCACCGGCGCACGGGTGTGGAGCTGGCGGCCGGCCAGCAGGAGGCGGTGCGCCTGGCGCTGACCCGGAAGGTCGCCGTCCTCACCGGTGGCCCCGGCTGCGGCAAGAGCTTCACGGTGCGCTCGATCGTCACCCTCGCGGCGGCCAAGGGTGCCCGCGTCCTGCTCGCCGCCCCCACCGGCCGCGCGGCGAAGCGGCTGACCGAGCTGACCGGGGTCGAGGCGGTCACCGTGCACCGGCTGCTGGAGCTGCGACCGGGCGGGGACGCCGCCTTCGACCGGGAGCGGCCGCTGCAGGCCGACCTCGTCGTGGTCGACGAGTCCTCGATGCTGGACCTGCTGCTGGCCAACAAGCTGGTGCGGGCCGTTCCGCCGGGAGCGCACCTGCTGCTGGTCGGCGACGTCGACCAGCTGCCCTCGGTCGGCGCCGGCGAGGTGCTGCGCGACCTGCTCGCCGAGGGCACCCCGATCCCGCACGTGCGGCTGACCCAGGTCTTCCGTCAGGCCAGCCGGTCGGGGGTGGTGACCAACGCCCACCGGATCAACGCCGGCAGCCCGCCCCAGGTCCGCGGCCTCGAGGACTTCTTCCTGTTCAGCACCGACGACGCCGAGGAGGCCGCCCGCCTCACCGTGGACGTCGTGGTGCACCGGATCCCGGCCCGGTTCGGCCTGGACCCACGCCGGGACGTCCAGGTGCTGACCCCCGTGCACCGGGGGCCGGCCGGCGCCGCCGCGCTGAACGAGCTGCTGCAGGAGGCGCTCACCCCGGCTCGGCCCGACCGGGCGGAGAAGCGCTTCGGCGGGCGGGTGTTCCGCGTCGGGGACAAGGTCACCCAGATCCGCAACGACTACGACAAGGGCGCCAACGGGGTGTTCAACGGCACCCAGGGCGTCGTGACCGCCATCGACGTCGTCGGGCAGACCCTCACCGTCGTCACCGACGAGGACGAGGCGATCGACTACGACTTCGGCGAGCTCGACGAGCTGGTGCACGCCTACGCCGTCACCGTCCACCGCTCACAGGGCAGCGAGTACCCCTGCGTCGTCGTCCCGCTGACCACCAGCGCCTGGATGATGCTGCAGCGCAACCTGCTCTACACCGCCGTCACCCGGGCCAAGCAGCTGGTCGTCCTCGTCGGCTCGAACCGGGCGCTCGGCCAGGCCGTGCGCGCCACCGGTTCCGGACGCCGGCACACCGCCCTCGCCCGCCGCCTGCGCGGCCGGCCGTCCTCCCCGGTCCCCGCGGCGTGAGGAGGCGCCACCCGCCGGTCGCCTTGCAGCCGTCCCGGCCGTAGGGCACCCGTGACCGAGCGGGGAGGGCGTCACGGCGTGTTCAGCCGACGCTCCTCCGGCTCGTGCTCGTACAGCTCCTGGCGGGCCTCGAGCGACACCTGTGCCTGCATCTCCAGGCCGTCGAGGGTCTCCTCCACCTGCCGCAGCCGCTCCCACCAGGCCGACACGGCGTGCAGGTCGGCCAGGTCGGCCGTGGACAGGCCCAGCAGGCCGCGGATGGACGCGGCCGCCTCCTCGAGCACACCGGAGTCGTCATCCGGCGACTCGGCCCGCGCCGCCCAGAACACCTCCGCCCACAGCGCGGCCACCGCGACGCCGTCGGCCGGCGGCATCCGCTGCTCGAACGCCAGCCGCCGGTCGGCGGCCACCACGATCAGCCGCAGCGCCAGCAGGCGGCGCGTCAGTCGCAGGAACTCGGCGGCGTCGACCCGGCACGCCTGCGGGGTGCCGGCGTCGAGGATCCGCTCGTACACCTCTGCGAGGCGCTGCGAGGTCTCCTGGCTCCACTGCCACAGGTCGTAGGGCGTCGCTCCTCGCAGTGAGACGGCGTCCACCGCATCGCCACCGGGACCGTCGTGGGAGGAGCCGCTCACGCCGCCGAACGCTAGTGCCGTCTGCTCCCGGGTTCAGCAAGCCGTGCCGCGTCCCCACAGGACGCCTGTCACCCCCCGGTCCGGGCACCGCTCCCGTGGCTGCCATGACCGCCCCGGTCCGGTGGGCCGACGAGCGCGGGCCCGGATGCGGCCGAGACGGGCGCCGGTTACGCCCACAGCGAACGGCCGACACGCCGATGCGGGCTCCTGTGCCGTCCCTGACCTGCACTTCCGCCGATGGGGCCCGGATGTGCTTGCGCGATGGCCGGGTGGATGTGTCAGTACCCCCTCATAGCTTTCGGGTCGACATCTTCCCCATGTCGACGAGGAGTCCACCATGGCCGTCTCCGGCCTCAAGACCCGTAAGCCCACCGGCCGTGTGCCGTGGCCCTGCATCCTCCTGGAGGGGGAGGAGAAGGCGGGCAAGAGCTGGGCGCTGGCCCAGTTCAGCAGCAGCGACAAGATCGGCGCGCTCTACTGGATCGACCTCAACGAGGGCGCCGGTGACGAGTACGGCGCGATCCCCGGCGCGAAGTACGAGCTGGTCGAGCACGACGGCTCCTACGCCGCGGTGCTGGCCGCGGTCCAGGCGGTCAAGGCCCAGGCACGCCGCGCCGCCGACGCCGGCGAGCCGCCGGTCGTGCTCGGCATCGACACCGGCTCGGCGATCTGGGACGGGCTGAAGGACTGGGCCAGCGACCGCGCCGCGAGGTCGGCCCGCAACCGCGAGCTGCTCAAGCGCGATCCCAACGCCGAGATCACGATCAGCCAGAACCTGTGGAACGACGCCGGCTCCCGCTGGCGCAAGCTGCAGACCGAGCTGCTCACCTTCCCCGGCATCGTCGTCGTGACCGCCCGCGGCAAGGAGGTCACCGAGGTCGACGCCAACGGCCGCCCGATCGAGGGGCACAAGACCTGGTCGGTGCAGACCCACCGGGAGTTCCCGTACGCGGCCAGCGTGTGGATGCGGCTGCGCCGCGGGCGCCGACCGCTGATCGTCGGTGCGCGCAGCGTGCACGTGGGCATCAAGCCCAACGACGACCCGGCCAAGGAGGTCACCGACAAGAAGGCGGACGGCCGGCTGCTGGAGTGGTTGGTCTTCGACGCCCTGAAGTGCGATCCGGGCACCGCGCACGTCCGCGACCTCGTGTCCTTCCACGGCGGCGGGCTGCTCGAGCACGAGCGGACCGAGGAGGCCCCGGCCGGTCGGCCGGCTGCTCGGGCGGGCGGACGACGCGAGCCCGACGCCGCCGACCTGATCGCGCGGATCGGCGACGCCGGGGACGACGACGAGCTGCGCGAGGTGTGGGCCGAGGCCAACCGCAGCGGCATGCTGCAGGTCGACGTGCCCACCCCCAGCGGCTCGTACACCGTCGCCGAGCTCATCCAGGCCCGGCACGAGGAGTTCCTCGAGGCGTCGATGGGGGCCCACCCCGCCGGGCGCCGCAGGGCCTCGGCCGCTGCGCAGCCGCCCGCTCCGGAGACGCCGGCTGCCGTGGTGGAGTCCGCCCGGGCCGCCGCCGCGGCGGCCCGCCCGTCCACCGGCCGGGAGGAGACGCCGACGAACCCGCTGCTCGAGCCCTCGCCGACCCCGGACGACCCGCGGGAGCGCCGGCTCAACGCCGCCCGCCGTGGCGTGCTGGCCAGCCTGGAGGCCCTGGGCGTGACCGAGGAGCAGATCGGCGCCCGTTTCGGCCGGCCTGCCGAGCAGGTGGCGACCAAGCGGCTGACCGCCCTCGTGCGCGACGTGATCGCCGCGCAGCGGGCCGCGGGCGACGACCGCACGGACGTCGCCTGAGCCGCACCGGTGGAGCGGGGCCGGCCAGCCGGCCCCGCTCCACCGCCCCTGACCCGAGGGAGACGCGATGACCGCCGTCCTGCCCGCCCGCCCCAGCGCCGCCGAGCGCCGCGCCGCGCCGAGCCTGGCCGCCGCGGTCCGTGACCTCGACAGCCGCCGGGCCCGCTCCCGCCAGCGGATGATCGGCGCCTCCGAGCTCGGCGAGTGCCGCCGCCGGGCGGCCTACCGGATCGCCCGCCGCCGCCCGACCAACACCCGCACCGGGCTGCAGGCCTTCATGGGCACCGAGCTGCACCGCGGCGTGCTGCGCGCACTGCGCCGCCAGTACGGCGGGCTGACCGAGGTCGGTCTGAAGGGAGAGCAGGTCAAGGGGCGCTGCGACTGGTGGCACGCCCCGGTCGTGGAGGACCTCAAGACGACGTCCCGGTTCGGCTTCGAGCGGGTCCTGACCCGCGGCGTCCCCGTTCGGCACTGGTTCCAGGTCGCCGTCTACGCCTGGCTGCTGCGGACCGGGCAGATCGCCGACCGCCGGCTGCCGGCCGGAGCCGGGCAGGACGTCGACGGACTGCGGATCCGCTACCTGTCCCGCGACTCGGGCGAGGACGTCGTCTTCGAGGCCGACCACGACCCGGCGCTGACCGCCGAGGCGATCATGTGGCTCACCGACGTCTACGCCGCGGTGGAGGACGACGGGGTCGACGCCGTCCCCCGTGACGGTTTCGGACCCGGTGTGGACACCATGTGCGACTGGTGCCCGTTCCTCGATCTGTGCTGGGGCCCGCCGGTGGACCCGGAGAACGAGGGCGAGGTCTCCCGCCAGTCCCGCCTGACGGTCACCGACGAGGACTTCGTCGTCGCCGTCCACGACTACGACGCCTGGCGGGCGGCGGAGAACGAGGCCAAGCGGCACAAGGAGTACGCGCGGGAGCGGCTGCGGGGGCGGTCCGGGCCGGCGGACGACCTGCACTGCGAGTGGTCCGGTGGCGGCCTGCGCACGCAGGTGGACAAGGAGGCCGCGGTCGAGCGGCTGGTCGAGCTCGGTGAGGTCCTGCCCACCCGGAGGACCCGCAGCCCGCAGACGATCCGGGTCACGCGGAACGGCACCCGGCGGGACTGAGCACGGACGCCCCCCGCCGCTCGCACGCTCGCGGCGGGACCCTGCAGGGGGCCGTCGCGGGCGGTGCCCCACCTCTACCTCCTCTCCTCACCCACCTCCTCGGGCGCCGGGGCCGCCGCTGCCGGCCGGGCCCGTGCCGCTGCCGCCTCGGCGAGTGCCCGGTCCCGCGCCTCCTCCGCCCGCAGGCGGTCCCGTCGGCTCTCCTCGGCCTGGCGCTCGGCGCGCTCGGCGCGAGCCTGCTGCGCGCTCGCCTGCTCCGTCGCGGCATCGGCCCGGGCCGCCGCCGCCTGGACCCGGCCCTCCGCGGCGGTGGTCTCCAGCCGGGCGGCCGCCTCCGCCTGCTCGGCACGGCTGACCGCCTGTGCTGCGTCGGCCCGTGCCCGCCCGGTCTCCGCCCGAGCCGCGCGCTCGGCCTCCAGCGCCCGGTCCCGTGCCGCCTCCGCGGAGGTCGCCCGCTCCTGTGCCGCCGCGGCGTCGGCGACCGCGCGGTCCCGGGCCTCTCCCGCCCGGGCCGCCTCGGTGCGGGCCGACTCGGCGTCGCGCACGGCCGCGTCCCGCTGTCGTTCGGCGTCCCGTCGCCCGGCCTCGGCCGCGGTCGCGGCAGCTCGAGCCGCGTCCGCGTCGGTGCGCGCCTGCTGTGCTCCCGCGTCCGCAGCCTCGGCTGCCTCCCGGGCCGTGGCTGCCTGGTCCTGCGCTGCGGCTGCAGCATCCCGGGCGGCGTCGGCGTCGGCCTCGGCCCTGGCCGCCACCTCGAGGGCCTCACGCGTCGCCCTCTCGGCGACCGCCCGCACCCGGTCGGCGAGGGACGCGCGCTGTTCGGCCTCGGCGATCTCGCGGCGTGCGTCGGTGCGGACGGCCGCCCGCTCCGCCTCGAACACCTCCGCGTCGGCGGCCCTGGTCAGCACCTCGCGGGCACGGCCCACCTGGTCCTCGATCGCGCCCAGGGTGGAGCGGAGCCGGTCGGCGATCTCGGTCAGCGTCTCGGCGGTGGGCGCTGCCGGCTGCGCAGCGGCGGAGGTCTCCGGGGCGGGGGAGGTGCGTCCGGCAGCCTCCGCCCGGCGGGCGGCGAAGGCGGTCGTGCGGTTGTGGTCCGGCCGCTCGCAGTAGGACGAGCGTCCTCCGGTCGGCGGGGGCGGGGCCACGGGCCGGTCGCAGTCCGGATACGCGCACGTGGTCGCGGCCGCGGTCATGGCCGAGAGTCAACGCTCGTTCGTCCGTCGCGGCCAGTTGACATGAACGGACGAACGACCGATGTGCTCCGGGATCGCCTGACCACCGCGGAGCGAAGCGCTCCATAATCAACTGTTATGGAGTCCCAGGCGGCGGGGGCCGCGACGCCCTCCGGACGGCCCTCCACCGGGGTCCTGCCGGTGACCGCCGCGACCGGAGGGCTCGGGGCGGGCGGAGCCGCCACCGGCGGCCTGGTGCTCCCCGGGGACGTGGAGTCGGTGGGGCGCTACCTCACCGCGGCCAAGGCCGAGTCCACGAGGAGGGCCTACGACGCGGACTTCCGCGCCTGGTCCATCTGGGCCCGGCAGCGCGGCTTCGCACCGCTGCCCGCGGCCGACGCCGCCGTGGCGGCCTACCTCGCGGCGCTCGGCGACGCAGGGGCCAGCCCTCGCACCATCGCCCGGCGGCTGTCCGGCATCGGGCACGCGCACCGGGAGGCCGGACACCCCAGTCCGTCCGAGCACCCCGGCACCCGGGAGGTCCTCCGGGGCATCCGTCGCACCGCGGCCCGCGACGGCCGTCGTCCGAAGAAGGCCCGGGCGCTCGACACCCAGACGATCCGCGCACTCGTCGAGGACCTCCCGGCCGGGGTGGCCGGCCTCCGCGACCGGGCCCTCATCCTCACCTCGTTCGCCCTCGCGCTCCGGGCCTCGGACGTCTGCGGGTTGGACGTGATCGACCTGGCCCCGGCCGGACACGGCGGCCTGGACGTCACCATCCGGTGGTCGAAGACCGACCAGGAGGGTTCCGGCGAGGTGCTGGCACTGGCGCCGGGGGTCCGGGCGCAGACCTGCCCGGTGCGCGCACTGCAGGCCTGGGTCGACGCGGCCGACCTCGCCGGCGGCTCCGGGCCGCTGTTCCGCAGCGTCGGGCGAGGCGCCCGGCCGCGCATCGGCCGGACGCGGATGGCCCGGTCGTCGGTGCGGCTCGTCCTGCGTCGTGCCGCCGACCGTGCCGGCGTCCCGCTGGAGGGGCTGAGCCCGCACAGTCTGCGCCGGTCCTTCGCGACCGAGGGGTACAAGGCCGGTGTCAGCGAGCGCGAGCTGGCCCGGACGGGCAGGTGGGCCTCGGTGACCACCATGCGGGGGTACGACGCCAGCAGTCGCTGGGCGGACCCGGCATCCGCGCGGCTCGGTCTCTGAGCGCTCCGGGTCGAGCCGGCCGCAGGACGGGGAGCGGCGCGGACCGAGGTGGTGCGAACGCGGTCCCCGACGGGGAGCGGACGTCACCCCGCGTGTCCGGGGGAGGGGGTCGGCATCCGTCGCCCCCTGGGCACATAATCGAACACGTGTTCGTACGACCGCGGCCGGCCGCACCGCCGAAGAGGAAGCGTCCGAGGCCGGTCGGCCCGATGCCCAGGAGGCCCGCATGACCACTGTCTCGACGTCCAACCTGCCCGCCGGCGAGCCGGTGCTGACGACCGACGTGGTCGGCACGGACTTCGGCCTCCCGCTGGTCCGGCCGGCCAAGCCCCGGCAGGGCGGTCAGGTCCGGTTCGTGCGGTCGCACTGCAAGGCACACGGGGGAGTCGTGGTGTGGTTCACCGACGGCACCAAGACCCCGCCGCTGCACGGCCGCACCGCCTGGATCGTCGCCGAGCCCGAGCCCGGTGCGCACACGCCCGCGCGTGTGGTGGCGTGAGGCGGGCCGCCCGTTCCGGCCCGCCCGTGGACCGGCCGACGCTCGCGCGGGCCCGCGGCCGGGAGGCCCCGGCGCAGGGCTGAGCGCTCGTGGGCGCGGAGGGCCCGCGGTCGACGACCGCGGGCCCTCCGTCGTGCGTGCTCGGGTCACGGCCGCGCCAGGACGATCGGCTCGACCGTGTCCGGCTGCTCTTCCGGCAGACCGCACCCGACGGAGACCTCGGGCAGGGCGGACGGGAGGAGGATGGCGGCGCGGACACGGTCCCACCCGGGCGGTCGACGGCCTCGGACACCTGCCGACCACCGGACGATCCGTGCCCGCCTCCGGCCCTCCGCTCGTCGGCCCGCCCCAGGTCCTGCCGCAGGCCCGGGCCACCGGGCTCCTCGGGCGTCGGAGACGGCGGTGCGACGACGACGGGGGAGACATGACGCTTCTCGCGCGATGCCGGCAGCGAGCCACCGCACTGCTCGTCTCGGCTGCCATGGTCGGGGCGGCCCCCGTGCTCACCGCGGCGGCCGAGCCGCCGGACGACGACGGCTGGCAGATGGCCCGGCCGCGGCTGACGACGCCGTGGACCGACCAGGTGTCGCCGAGCAACGCGCTGCCGGAGTACCCGCGGCCGCAGCTGACGCGGGCCCGCTGGCAGAACCTCAACGGGGTGTGGCAGTTCGCCGGCGCCTCGGCGGGGGAGGCGCCACCCGTGGGGGAGGACCTCGCCGAGAGGATCCTGGTGCCGTACCCGACCGAGTCCGCGCTGTCCGGCATCCAGCGGCACGAGGACCACATGTGGTACCGGCGGACGTTCACGGTCCCCGAGTCGTGGCAGGTCGGGCAGGGTCAGCGGCTGCGGCTGAACTTCGGCGCGGTGGACCACAAGGCCACCGTGTGGGTGAACGGCACCCAGGTCGCCGAGCACACCGGCGGCTACACCAGGTTCTCCGCCGACGTCACCGATGCGCTGGAGCCCTCGGGACCCCAGGAGATCGTCGTCGGTGTCGAGGACCGCACCGACGCGACGTGGCAGCCGGTCGGCAAGCAGCGCAACGTCCCCGACCGCGGCATCTTCTACACCTCCTCCTCCGGTATCTGGCAGACGGTGTGGATGGAGCCGGTCACCGCGCGCGGGTACGTGGCGGACCTGGACATGGCGACCGACGTCGACACGGACACGCTCGCGCTGACCGTGGACACCGGCGGGGACGCACCCGGGCTCACGGTCCGTGTCGTGGTCAGGGACGGCCACGGAGAGGTCGCGACCGTGGCGGGAGCACCTGGCCGGCGTCTGGGCGTGCAGGTCCCCGACGCCGAGCTGTGGTCACCCGACGACCCGTTCCTCTACGACCTGGAGGTGACCGTGCTCGACGGCCAGGAGGTGGTCGACCGGGTGGGGTCCTACGTCGGCATGCGGGAGATCGGGACCGCGCGGGGCGCCGACGGCCGCCTCCGCATCACGCTCAACCACGAGATCCTCTTCTCGATGTCGACGCTCGACCAGGGGTTCTGGCCGGACGGGATCTACACCGCACCGACGGACGCGGCGCTGCGGTTCGACGTGGCCGAGACCAAGCGCCTCGGGTTCACCACCATCCGCAAGCACCTCAAGGTCGAGCCGGACCGCTGGTACCACGCCGCCGACACGCTCGGCCTGCTGGTCTGGCAGGACATGCCGTCCATGCGGACGGGCGGGATCCCGCCGCCGGACGCGCAGGCCGAGTTCGAGCGTCAGCTGCACGAGATCGTGGACCAGAACGACAGCTGGACCTCGGTGATCGGGTGGATCCCGTTCAACGAGGGCTGGGGTGAGTGGAGCAGAGCGGCCACCGGGCGGATCGCCGACTCCCTGGCCGCCCAGGACCCCACGCGGCTCGTGGACGCCCACAGCGGCGTGAACTGCTGCGCCTCGCACGGTGACAGCGGCCGCGGCGACGTCATCGACTGGCACGCATACACCGGTCCCGCGCAGCCCACGCCCGACGAGCACCGCGTGGCGGTCGACGGTGAGCACGGCGGCTTCGGGCTCGAGGTGCCCGGCCACATGTGGTTCCAGGACGGCGGCGGGTACCGGATGGCGCAGGACGAGGACGAGCTCACCCGGCTGTACGTGGACAACCAGCTCGCGCTCATCCCGATCGCGCAGCAGCGCGGCATCAGCGGCGCCGTCTACACCCAGATCACCGACGTCGAGCACGAGGTCAACGGCTTCTACACCTATGACCGGCGGGTGGCGAAGATGCACGTCGGCCAGGTCAGGGCCGTCAACGACGCGGTGGTCCGCAACGCGTACCGCCCCACGGGCCCGACGACGACCGAGCCCGGCACCTCCGACCTCGAGGGGGTGCTCGCCTCCGGCGGTGACCGCGACGACGGTCGGTGACGGCCGCGGTGGTCACGGTGAGCCGGGCATGGGTGGACGCGGCGGAACCGGAGTGGAGACGATGAACGAGCTCGTGGTCTGCCCGTGCACGAGGAAGCGGTCCAGCACGCTCTCCAGAGCCTCGATGCTGGCGACGTGCACCTTGACCAGGAAGCAGTCCTCGCCGGAGATGCGGTGGCACTCGGACACCTCGGGCAACCGTGCAGCCAGCTCGGCGATGCGGGGGAGCTGGCCGGGACCGGGCCGGATGCGCACCCAGGCCGCGACGGGGAGGCCGACGGCGGCCGGATCGACATCGAGCCGGTAGCCGCGGATGACGCCGGCGGACTCCAGACGGGCGAGCCGGTCCCGGACGGCCGGTGCCGACATGCCGACGCGCCGGGCCAGCTCTGCCGCGCTGGCCCTCGGGTCCTCGGTCAGCACCTGCAGGAGTCGCTGATTGGTCGGGTCGAGGATCGACCTTCCGTCCGGAAGGCGATCGGGCAGTCGAGGTCCGCGTCCGGAACCCATGAGCGGCTCCTCCCTTCCGAAGCGCATGGTCCTGGGAGCCGGCACCTTCGACACTAGGTGCATGTCGTCATCCGGTCGTGACGCGGCTGCGCCGTCCACGTCGCCGGGGGCCGGACCGGCGGCACCTCCCTCGCGGGCGAGGGTCACCGACCGGGTGCCGCCGCACCTGTGGTTCGTCGCCAGCGCGGTCTTCCACTACCTCGGGCCGGCCTTCGCCGTCCTGCTGTTCGCCCGCGTCGATGCGCTCGGTGTGGCGTGGCTGCGCATCGCCTCGGCAGCGTTGGTGTTCGCCCTGTGGCGCCGCCCCTGGGCGGTGTGGCGGCGGCTCGATCGGAGGACCCGGCTGCTGCTGCTCGCCTGGGGAGCGGTCCTGGCGGTCATGAACAGCTGCTTCTACCTGGCGATCGACCGGCTCCCGCTGGGCACCGTCGCCGCCGTCGAGTTCCTGCCGGTGATCGTCCTGGCCGCGATCGCTGTCCGCACCTGGCGCAACGGCGCGGCGCTGCTCAGTGCCGGCGCCGGGGTCTGGCTGCTCACCGACGTCCACCTGGCCGGTGCGCCGGTCGGGCTGGCGTTCGCGGCCGCGAACGCCGGCCTGTTCGCCACCTACGTCGTCCTGGCGCACCGGGTCGCCCGCAGCGGGGCGGTGGCCGGCATCGACGGTCTGGCGCTGTCCATGGTCATCGCCGCCGTCATCGCCGCGCCGATCGGCATCGGCGATGCCGCACCGGCCTTCTCCGACCCCATGGCACTGGCCGCTGGAGTCGGTGTCGGTGTCACGTCCTCGGTGATCCCCTACGCGTGCGACCAGCTGGCGATGACCCGGCTCTCCCGCAACACCTACGCCCTGATGGTCTGCCTGCTACCGGCGACGGCCACGGTGATCGGCGTCCTCGTGCTCGCCCAGGTCCCTGCGGTCAGCGAGGTCTGCGGTGTGCTGCTCGTCATCGCCGGAGTCGCCCTGCACCGCGAGCGGCGCGACGACGGATCGTCGCTCGAGCCGTCGCAGGCAGTCCCGGGGGGCGCGTCGTCCGTGCGGACGGGCGGTGACGCCCTGCGGTCGCCCGCCTCGCCCCCGGCGTCTACCGGGGGGCCGCGGAGAGGGCCTGCTGGACGACGTCGGCCACCACCCCGGGCCGGGAGATCATGATCACGTGTGATCCCTCGACCTCCGTGGTGGTGGCCCCGGCCCGCTCCGCCATGCGGCGCAGGACGTCGCTGCCGGCGGCCCTGTCCCCGGTCGGCACCACCGCCCAGGACGGCAGGGTCCTCCAGGCGGGCGTGCCGGTCCGCTCGGTGAAGCCCAGGGCGGAGATGGGGCGCTGGGTCGCCGCCATCACCCGGGCCTGGCCCTCCGGCAGGTCGGCGGCGAAGGCGTGGTGGAACGCGTCCGGGTCGATCGCGAACTCGACGCCCGGCTCCGTGCCGTCTCCCGTCGGGTAGCGCAGTTGGACCAGGGACGAGTTCAGGACGCTGTCCTTGGAGTCGGCTTCGATGTCCTGCAGGGACTCCCCGTCATCCGGCGCGAAGGCGGCCACGAAGACCAGGCCCACGACGTTGCCGGCCCGAGCGGCCGCGTTCGTGATGACGGCACCGCCGTAGGAGTGGCCGACGGCGATCACCGGTCCGGGGATCTGCTCGAGCGCGCTGGCGACGTAGGCGGCGTCGTGGGAGAGGCCGCGCAGCGGGTTGGGGACGGCTCGCACCGCCACACCTGCGGCCTGCAGCTGCGCGACCACGTCGTTCCAGCCGGAACTGTCGGCGAAGGCGCCGTGGACGAGCGCGACGGTGGGGCCGGAGCCGGTGGTGGACGTTGCCTCGGTCATGGTGATCTCCTCCTGGGTCTGCGGGGCAGGCGGCCGGTCCGGGTGGCGTGTGGGGCGTCGGTGGGGGGCTCCGCCGGCCGGGGGGCCGGCAGATCGGCGTGGAACTCCTCCTCGTGGGGACTGCCGTGGCCGTGCGGCGCCCGGGGTGGGACCTCGGGCTGGGCGCCTCCACCCGGTGGATCGACCTCCTCGCGGCCGCGACGACCGGCACGCTCGTCCCGGGGGAGCGGGCGGTGCAACGGTCAACTGACCCCGCTGGGCTGCGGCGCCCCGCTATGACGTGACGGGCGACCCGCCGGCGACCCGGTCTCCTGCGTGGAAGCCCCGGATGGCGGCCAGGGTCTCGGTCGGGCACTCCTCGACCAGGAAGTGACCACCGTCCAGTGCCTGGCCGGAGACGTCGTCGGCCCAGTCGCGCCAGATCGCGAGGGTGTCGTACCAGGCCGCGAGCGCGCCCCTGCCGGCCCACAGGACCTGGGTCGGGCAGGTGATGCGCCGGCCGGCGGCCCGGTCCTCGTCGTCCCACTGCCGGTCACAGGTGGCGCCGGCGCGGTAGTCCTCGCACATCGCCTCGATCGCCGCGGGGTCGCGGGCGCAACGGGCGTAGTCGGCGACGGCCGCCGGCGGGAACCCGCGGATCGCACCTCCGAACTCGGCGTCGAAGAAGAAGAACTCGGGGTCGCGCTCGATGAGCCGCTCGGGTATCGGGTGTGGCTGGGCCAGGAAGCCCCAGTGCCAGTAGGCGAGGGCGAAGCGGGCATCGGCACGGGCCCAGACCTCCCCGGTCGGGATGACGTCCAGAACGGTGAGGCGGCGCACCGTCCCGGGGGAGTCGAGGGCCATCCGGTAGGCGACCCGGCCGCCACGGTCGTGCCCGACCACGTCGAAGCGGTCGAACCCGAGCCGGCTCATCAGGGCGATGCAGTCCTGCGCCATGGCCCGCTTCCCGTAGCTCTCGTGGCCGGGCACCCGTGCCGGCTTGGAGCTGTCCCCGTAGCCGCGCAGGTCCGGGGCGACGACCGTGAACTCCTCGGCGAGGTGTCCGGCGACCAGGCCCCAGGCGAGGTGGGTCTCGGGGTAGCCGTGCAGGAGGAGCAGCGGGGGGCCGGAACCGCCCGCACGGACCCGGAGCGAGATCTCCCCGCTGACGGGGACGCGCGACAGTCGCAGGTCGTCGAACCCTGCGGGGAGCGCAGGTCCGTTCGTGGATCCGGCTGGGACCGACACGGGTTCCCTCCCCAGGCGCACGGCCGACGGCACGGCACTGGCGGCGCAGTGTGCCCGGCCCGGAGCTGACGGGGCATGAGTCAGTTGGCTGCTGCACGGGGCGAAGGGAACTGGTCGCCGTCCGACCGGGACGACAGACTCGTCCTCCCGGAGCCCATCCAGGGGGACATCGATGGCAGACGTCCGACCCCTCAGCCGCGAGGAAGCCCCGGAGCTGATTGGGCGGAGTGCGGACCTGGACCTCGTCCGGTCCTTCCTCGGCCGCGCCACCGACCACGGTGGTGCGCTCCTCCTCACGGGGGGTCCCGGGGTCGGGAAGAGCGCGCTGCTCGAGGAGGCCTGCCGGACGGCGGCTGCCCGGGGCGTGCGACTGCTGCGGGCCTCAGGGGTGGAGTTCGAGGCCGAGGTGAGCTTCTCGGGGCTCAACCAGCTGTTCCTGCCCCTGCACGACCAACTGGAGGCTCTCCCCGACCTGCACCGGGACGCGCTGACCGTGGCCCTCGGTGTGGGCGCCGGACCAGCCGCGGGCCGGCTCGTCGTGTCGGCGGCCGCACTGGCGCTGCTGCGGCTCGCCGCGCGGCAGAGCCCGGTCCTGATCGTCGTCGACGACCTGCAGTGGCTGGACCGGTCGAGCGCCCGCGTCCTCGGCTTCGTCGCCCGTCGGCTCGAGGGCAGCTGCATCGGCTTCCTCGCGGCGGTCAGGAGCGGGGCCGACTCCTTCCTCCTGCACGCCGGCCTGCCGCAGCACGACGTGCCGCCGCTCGACGAGGAGGGCGCCACCCAGCTGCTGCAGACCCGGTTCCCAGGACTCGCCGCGCCGGTCCGGCGGCGTGTCGTGTCGGCGGCCCAGGGCAACCCGCTCGCGCTCCTGGAACTGCCGGGGACGATGACGGAGGCGCAGCGGCTGGCGGCCGAGCCCCTCCCGGCGTTCCTCTCCCTGAGCGCTCAGCTGCAGGCGCTGTTCGCCGAGCGGGTGCGCGGACTCCCGGCGGTCACCCGCCGCCTGCTCCTGCTGATCGCCCTCGACGGGACGGGCGACCTCCAGCTGCTGCGGGCCGCCTCGTCCGGCGACAGCTGGCTCGACGGCCTGGCGCCGGCCGAGAGGGAGGGGGTGGTCCGCATGGACCCCGGCGCGGACCGGGTGGCGTTCCGGCACCCGCTGATCGGCGCGGCGGCCGTGGGGCTGGCGACCAGCGCTGAGCGCCGGCGGGCCCACGCCGTCCTCGCCGACCTGCTGACCGACGATCCCGAACGACGTGCGTGGCACCTCGCCGAGGCGGTCGTCGGCCCGGACCGGTCCGCCGCCGACCTGCTCGAGCTCGCCGCTCACCACGCCCTCCACAAGGGGGACGCCGTCCGGGCGGTCCGCGCCCTCCTGCGCGCCGCGGACCTCAGCCCCCGCGGCGCGGACCGGGCCCGCCGGCTGGCCGCGGCGGCGTACGTCGGCGCCGATGCGGCCGGTCAGCTGACCAGCGTCCCGGGCCTGCTGGGGGAGGCCCGCCGGGCGGACCCGGGAACCCGGGGATCCCTGGAGATGGCGGTGGCCGCCGCCCACCACCTGCTCAACGGCGAGGGCGACGTCGACACCGCCCACCTCGTGCTGGTCCGGGGGATCGAGAACACCCTGGAACAGGGACACGCCGGGGGCGCGGTGGAGGAGGCCCTCCACAACCTGATGCTGGTGTGCCACTTCAGCGGCCGGGAGGAGCCTTGGCAGCCCTTCGAGGCGGCGTTGGCCAGGTTCGGATCCGGCGTCCCACCGCTGCTGTCGGTGTCGGGCCGGGTGTACGGCGACCCGGCCGGCGCATCGAGCGCCGACCTCGACCAGCTCGAAGCCCTCATCGCCACGGTCGACGAGGAGGTCGATCCCGTCCGCATCGTGCGGGTCGGCATCGCCGCCTTCTACGTCGATCGGCTGGCCGCCTGTCGCCGGTCCCTCTGGCGGGTGGTCCGGGACGGGCGCGACGGCGGGGCGGCCGCCTCGGCCGTCAACGCCCTGATGATGCTCTGCCACGACGCCTACCGGGAGGGACGGTGGGACGAGGCCGCGCGCATGGCCGAGGAGGGCATCGCCTGGAGCGAGCGGCTCGGGTACCAGCTCATCGCCCTGCCCGGCGTCTACTGCCTCGCCCTGCTCGCCGCGGGCCGCGGGGACGACGGGGCCACCCGGTCCCTCACCGAGGAGATGGTGGCCTGGGCCGCGCCCCGGGGCGTGACGATGCTGGAGCACTTCGCCAGCCGGGCACGGACGCTCGCCGCGCTCGGCCGGGGGGACTACGAGGAGGCATACCGCCTCACGACGTCCATCAGCCCGGCCGGCCACCTGGCGGCCCACGTCCCCGTGGCCATGTGGATCGCCAGGGACCTGGTCGAGGCGGCGGTGCGCACGGGGCGCGCCGAGGAGGCCGGGGCGCACGTCGCCGCGATCCAGCGGGCCGAGGTCTTCCGGCGGAGCCCCCGGCTGGCGTTGATCGCCGCGGGCTCCGCGGCGCTCGCCGCCTCCGCGGAGGAGGCCGGCGCCCTGTACCAGGAGGCACTGGCCGTCCGCGGTGCCGAGCGGTTCCCGTTCGAACGCGCCCGCGTGCAGCTGGCCTACGGCGAGCACCTGCGACGGACGAGGGCGCCGCACGCCTCAAGGCCCCAGCTGACCGCGGCCCTGGAGACGTTCGAGCGCCTCGGCGCGCGGCCCTGGATCGCCCGCACCGAGCACGAGCTGCACGCCGGCGGGCAGCCACACCGGTCACCGGCCGGCCACCCGAACTGGGCGACGTTGACCCCGCAGGAACACGAGATCGCCTCGCTGGCGGCCTCCGGGCTGTCCAACAAGCAGATCGGGACCCGCCTCTACCTCTCGCCTCGCACGGTGTCGGGTCACCTGTACCGGGTCTTCCCCAAGCTCGGGGTCTCGACCCGGGCCGCCCTGAGGGACGCACTGGGGAACCGCCCGCACCCGGCGGGCCCGCCGGACGACTGACCGTCCCTCGACCGGACCTCCGGTGCGCCGGCACCCGGCAGGAACGGGTCGGATGTCGGATGGCCGCCGCCGCGTCGTCCCCTAGCGTTTCCCGCCTCGGAGGGCTCCGGACCTGCTCCACCCGCGGGGCCGGGCGTCCCCCGACGCGCTCTGCCCTGGGAGGAGACGCCATGTCGGTGCTGTCCCGTGGCTTCGGGCGGCGGGGGAGGACCCGCCCGGCCGACGACCGCCTGCCCCCTGGCCAGTTCGACGTCGGCGACGGCTTCCCGGTGCTGTCGGCAGGGCCGACCCCGCGCACGGCCCTGGCGCAGTGGGACCTCAGCCTGCACGACGAGACCGACGTCCTGCGGCGGTGGAGCTGGGAGGAGTTCCGGGCCCTCCCGCGTGAGGCGCTGACGGTGGACATCCACTGCGTCACCAAGTGGTCGAAGTTCGACACGGTGTGGGAGGGCGTGGCGATCGACACGCTGCTGCGCGACGTGCCGACCACCGCCACCCACGTGGTCGCGACCTCCGACGGTGGCTACACGACCAACCTGCCGCTCGAGGACCTGACGGGCGGCCGGGCCTGGGTCGTCGACACGTACGCGGGGGAGCCACTGGCTCCCGAGCACGGCGGCCCGGCCCGACTGCTCGTGCCGCACCTGTACTTCTGGAAGAGCGCCAAGTGGCTCCGCCGGCTGACCCTCGGCCACCACGACCAGCCGGGCTTCTGGGAGACCTTCGGCTACCACATCTACGGGGACCCATGGCGCGAGCAGCGGTACAGCGGCGACTGACCTGGCTGCGCGCCAGGGTGCTGGACAACCGGGCGGAGACGCAGCGGGTGCACCGGCTGGTCCTCGACGTCCCCGGCTGGTCGGGGCACCTCCCCGGGCAGCACGTCGACGTCCGCCTGACCGCCGAGGACGGCTACACCGCCCAGCGCAGCTACTCCCTCGCATCGCCGCCGGAGGTGCCCCAGCTCCACCTCCTCGTCGAGCGGCTGGACGACGGTGAGGTGTCCCCCTACCTCACCGACGAGCTGCGGGCCGACGACCTCTTCGAGCTGCGCGGCCCGATCGGTGGCTACTTCGTCTGGTCGGCCGCCGCCGACCGCGCCGACGGCGACGCGGGGCAGCGCCCGGTGCAGCTGGTCGCCGGGGGAGCCGGGGTGTCCCCGTTCGTCGCCATGCTCGACCACCACCGCCGGCTCGACAGTCCGACGCGCATGCAGCTGCTGTACTCGGCCCGCGCCGAGGACGACCTCCTGGCGCGCGACGTCCTCGGTCCCGAGACGACGGTCACGCTGACCAGGGAGGCGCCGCCCGGCTGGCGGGGCGAGACCGGCCGCATCGACGCCGACATGCTCGTCCGCTGCACGTTCGCACCGGCTGCCCGCCCCCGGGTCTTCGTCTGCGGTCCCACCGTCTTCGCCGAGTCGATGGCCACCAGCCTGGTCGATCTGGGCCACGACCCGTCCTCCATCAGGATCGAACGCTTCGGTAGCTCTGGAGAGCCGTCATGACCGATCCCAGCCGCACGGTCGACCCCACCTCGGTACGTCGCCTCGACGGCAACGCCGCCGCGGGGTCGCTGGCCGACCTGTTCGCCGTGGACCTGACCGTCGCCACGTCCCGCTGTGCCTCCTGCGGGACGACGTCGGTGCTCGGCGCGCACCACCTCTACGCCGATGCGCCGGCGATGGTCCTGCGCTGCCCGACCTGCACGGAGGTCGTGCTGCGCTTCGCATCCCGGGAGGGGCGCATCCTGCTGGACCTGCGCGGCGCGGGGCTGCTCACGGTGCCCGTGGCGGTGACCGCCGTGGACGAGGAGCCCCGGCAGGGAGCTCCACACCACCCGGCGCCCTGACGCGCCGGCCGGCCGCACCGCCGGGAGGGCGAACGCCATGGACCCCACGATCTACGGCACGGACGGGACCGATCCCGAGGAGGCCACCGGTGTCCTCGAGCCGGAGGACACCCTCGAGTACGTCGACGGCGTGCCCGACGTCCTCGATGTGGGGTGGTCGCCGGCCGAGCGCGCCTGGGCCGTGGCCGACTGGGGCACGACCGAACGGGAGGAGACCACCGGGGAGGGGCTCGCGGGCCGCCTGGCGCGTGAGCTCCCGGAGGTCCCGTCAGCGGACGAGGGCGACGGCCTGGGGGACACGTCGGACACCGACGGCGAACTGCTCGACGACGAGGTGGGCGACGTCCGCGCCGGCCGGCTCGTCGAGGCCGACCAGGGTGCATGGGGGGACGTCGAGCCCGAGCTGTACGCCGTGGACGAGGGCATCGACGCGGCAGGGGCCTCGGCGGAGGAAGCGGCAGTGCACGTGGTCGCCGAGCCGGGGGACGCCCGGGCCGAGCCGGCGGACTGACGGGGGGACCTGCCGGCTCCGGCCGGGTGGTGTCACACCGGTCCCATCAACGCCCGGCACACGTCGGTCACGTCGACGATGCCGACGAGTCCACCGTCCTCGACGACGAGCAGGTGGTGCAGGCCCCTGTCGAGCATGAGCCGGGTCGCTTCCTCGACCGGCGTGGCCGGTGGGACGTCCACCGTCCCGCGCGCGAGGAGATCGCTGATCCGCACCTGCTCGAGGTCGCACCCGTCCGCGACAGCCTGGGTGATGTCCGCGTCGGTGATGACCCCCAGGGGCGTCCGGGTGCCGTCGTCCGTGGTGACGACGAGGGCGCTGTCGCCCGACCTCTTCATGAGGTAGGCAGCCGCTGCCAGGTGGGCGCGTGGTTCCACGGTCGTGGCGGGGGGCCTCATCAGCTGCCCCACCTGCGTGTGCTGGCCCGTCCCGGCGTCCGGTGCCACACCCCGAGGTCCGCTGGTGGACATGTCCGCTCCTCCTCGGGTCCATGCCGGACGCTGGGCGACGGGGACCACCTCCCTCGGGTCCCGGCGCGCGGTCCAGTCTCGGCGGGTCGTGGAGGGCGGACATCCGTCATCTGACCCGGGAACCGGCGCGCCGGCCGGTCGACGTCTGCGGTGTCCCCCCCGTTCCGCCGGCCCGGCCGACCGGTGGCGCCGTCGACGACCCGACCGGCGCCTCAGGCGGTGCGGTCCGCCTCGGCGGAGACGACGGCCTCGTCCCGGCTGGCGAACGGGCCTGCGGTGCGGTCGTCGGCGCGGCACGTCCACCGGTAGCCATCGGGCGTCTCCTCGATGAGGTAGCCCTCCGGGTCGGCCGGGCCGTGGCCCGGGCGTGCGAACGGGTCGGTCACGTGAACACCAGGTTCCTGAAGCGGACCCCGGCGTACGCGCTGCCGAGGTGGACGACCGGCACGGGTCGGTGGGTGGCGTCGGCCGAGGTCAGGGTCTCACCGGTGTTGTCTGCGCGGGTGAAGCGGACGCCGGAGTCGGTGACGGTGATCCGGAGCGGGACGTAGGTGCCCATCCTGAGCGCCGCTCCGCCCGTCGAGGACGCCAACGTGGTGGCGACACCCTCGGCGACCCGGTCGACGGCCAGGGTGCCGTCGCCTCGCAGGAGGAAGAGGTAGCCGTCGGCGCCGGGCGAGGAACCGGACGGTCGGTACGGGTGGTCGTCGGTGCTCAGGAAGACCGCCCCGCAGCCCGTGCGGTCGTCGGCACGGGTCTCGTCCATGCGGAGCTCGAGGTGCAGCGTGAACGAGTCCGGGTCCGGCGGTGCGAGGAAGCCCATGAGCGTGCAGGTGGCGGTGCCGGAGACGTCGAAGCCCCACGAGGCGTCGTCCGGGTAGAACCGGCCACGGCCGGCGTCCGGCAGCATCCCGGGCAGCCAGACCTGCCGGGCGAACAGGTCCGAGGTGCGGCGCCCCGCGTCCCCCGTGATGTAGACCGGGTCGTCGGAGAAGATCGCGTCCACGCCGGCGGCGACGAGGGCGTCCCGCTGGTGTCGGCGGTCGACCGTGTAGCAGGCCACGCTGACCCCCACCGCATGTGCCCGTGCACAGACGGTCGGGGTGACGTGGCCGGCCTCCGGACCGATCCAGCCGATGCCCTCGGCGGTGGCCCGGGCGACGTCGGTGGTCCCGAGCCAGATGACGCCCCACCCCCGCGACCGCGCCAGCCGGCAGTCGGCCAGCGCGTGGGACTGGAGCAGCACCGAGGCCGGGCGGACACCGCGTCGATCGAGCGCGTCGATCATCGGTCCCATCGCGTCACGGCTCTTGGCCTCGGCGCAGAGGAGGACGCGGTTGCCGAACTCGGTGAGCACCTCCTCGAACAGCGGAGGACGCAGCCCGTCGGGCCAGCCTCCGCCGAGGATGGCCGAGGCGTCGATGTCGAGCTGCTTCCAGGACACCGACGTGTGGTCGGCGACGTTGCCGCTGGCGGTGGTCATGCGGTTCACGGTGCCGTCGTGCATGACGCCGAGGCCGCCGTCGGCGAGCGTCGACACGTCCTGCTCGATGACCGGTAGGCCCTGGCCCACCGCGACCCGATAGCCCTCCATCGTGTGCTCGGGCACCTGCATGGCCCCGCCTCGGTGGGCGATGACGAACGGCCGGCTCAGGTCGGCGAAGTCCACGGGTGACCCTAAGGCCGCGGCCGCGGCCGCAGTCGTCCCCGGACTCCGATCCCGGAGGCGGCCGGCCAGCAGGCCGGCTCGGCACGGGGGCACCCCCGGGGGGTTCGCCCGGTGCCGGAGGTCCCTTGTCCGGTCCGGGAGGTCGGTGGACGCTGGCGTCCTCGGCCGTGGGCGCCGGGCTCCCAGCAGTGGGAGACGAGCTCGGCCGCGAAGGCGCTGGGCCGGCTCGCGTCGTGACCAGACCGTGGTGAGCGCCGCTGAGGGCCGCGCGACGCGAGCGCACGCCCACCACCTCGTCGACCGGACGCGGTGGGTACGTCGCCACCTGCGAGCAGCGGAACCGCGGGAGACGTCGCGGCCGCTGCGCCGACCGGAGCGTCGGGAGGTACCGGGGAGCGGCCCTCCCCACACCGGAATCGAGGACCCGTCATGGACACGAGGCAGTCCCTGCTCACCGCGATCCGCGATGCGGTCCGCGGCCCCGGCTGGGCGCCCGGGCGACGTGCCGCCGGGGGGAGGATGCCGTCCCTGGACGGGGCCACCGGATGGCTCAACTCGCCGCCGCTGACGGCGGAGGGTCTGCGCGGGCGGGTGGTGGTCGTCGACTTCTGGACCTACACCTGCATCAACTGGCTGCGCACCGCGCCCTACGTCCGCGCCTGGGCGGAGGCGTACCGGAACGCCGGCGCGGTGGTGCTCGGGGTCCACACGCCCGAGTTCCCGTTCGAGCGGGATGTCGACAACGTCCGCCGGGCGGTCCGGGACCGGCAGATCACCTACCCGGTCGCCGTCGACGGCGACTACGGGATCTGGCGCGCCTTCGCCAACATGTACTGGCCCGCGCTCTACGTCGTCGACGCTCAGGGGTACATCCGCTACCACCACTTCGGCGAGGGCGCCTACGACGAGTCGGAGCAGGTCGTCCGACGGCTGCTCGACGAGGCCGGCGCCGGCGACACCATCCCCGCGCCGGTTGCCGTCGATCCCCGCGGCATCGAGGCCGCCGCCGACTGGGCCGACCTGGGCTCGGCGGAGATCTACCTCGGCTCCGGGCGCACCGAGAACTTCGCCTCCCCCGAGCGCGCGGCCACGGGTGCTCCGCGGCGGTACACCGCCCCGTCCCGGTTGGCCCCGGACCACTGGGCTCTCTCCGGCGGGTGGACGGTGCAGCCGGACGCCGTGCACCTGGACGAACCCGGCGGGCAGATCCACCACCGCTTCTCCGCCCGCGACCTGCACCTGGTCATGACCCCACCGGCGCGCGGGACCCAGGTGCGGTTCAGCGTGCGCCTCGACGACCAGCCGCCGGGCCCCGACCACGGGGAGGACACCGACCACGACGGCACCGGCACGGTCTCCGAACCGCGGCTGTACCAACTGGTCCGCCAGCGCGGCCCGGTCACCGCGCGCACGTTCGAGATCACCTTCTCCACCCCCGGCGTCCAGGCCTACGCCGTCACCTTCGGCTAGGCCGGCCCACGAGACGAGCCACGGCCCCCCACAGAGAAGGGCAGACCAGCCATGACCGCAGTCGCGGAAGAGACCAGCAGGGCCATCCGGCCGTTCTCCGTGCACGTGCCTGATCAGGCACTGATCGAGATGCGCAGGCGCATCGACGCGACGGTCTGGCCGGAACGGGAGACGGTCCCGGACTCGTCGCAGGGCGTGCCGCTCGCGATGGTGCAGGAACTCGCGCGCCACTGGGCGACCGACTACGACTGGCGCCGGTGCGAGGCGCGACTGAACTCGCTGCCGCAGTTCGTCACCGAGATCGACGGGCTGGACATCCACTTCATCCACGTCCGCTCGCAGCACGACGACGCGTTGCCGCTCGTCGTCAACCACGGATGGCCCGGCTCGGTGATCGAGCAGCTCAAGATCATCGACCCGCTCGTGGACCCGACGGCGCACGGGGGCAGCCCGTCCGACGCCTTCCACGTGGTGATCCCCTCGATGCCGGGCTACGGCTTCTCGGGCCGGCCGACGAGCACGGGCTGGGGCCCCGAGCGGATGGCCCGGGCCTGGGCGGTGCTCATGCAGCGCCTCGGCTACGACCGCTACGTGGCCCAGGGCGGCGACTGGGGCGCGTTCGTCGTCGACCAGATGGGGCTGCAGGCGCCCCCGGCGCTGCTCGGCATCCACACCAACATGCCCGCCACCGTCCCCGCCGACGTCAACGCCGCGGCCCTGGCGGGCGAGCCCCCGCCGTCCGGCCTCTCCGCCGAGGAGCGGCGCGCCTACGACCAGCTGGTGCGGACGTTCGGGCAGGTCGAGTACGCCCGGTACATGGCGGCGCGCCCGCAGACCCTGTACGGCATCGCGGATTCACCCGTCGGCCTGGCCGCCTGGCTGCTCGACCACAACGACGCCGACGGCCAGCCGGCCGCGGCGGTCGTCGCCGCCCTGGACCGGACCGCGAGCGCCACGGGCGAGCTGACGCGCGACGAGATCCTCGACAACATCACGCTCTACTGGCTGACGAACACCGGGGTCTCCGCGTCCCGCCTGTACTGGGAGTACCGAGGGGGCTTCTTCGACGCCAAGGGCGTCACGATCCCGGTGGCGGTCAGCGTCTTCCCCGGCGAGCAGTACCAGGCTCCGCGCAGCTGGGCAGAGCAGGCCTATCCCGGGCTGGTCCACTACAACCAGCTCGACAGAGGCGGTCACTTCGCGGCATGGGAACAGCCGCAACTGTTCTCCGAGGAGCTCCGCGCGGGCTTCCGATCACTGCGCACACCCCAGGTCCCCGAACCGCGTCGCTGACCACGGACTCCGCGGGTCCAGGAACGGAACGCCCGCCGAGGGAGCCGGACGAGTCGGGAGGGACACCTCCACCGGCCTGGCCGGGAACGCGGCCACGGGGACGGTGGCAGCGGACCGGGGGCTGGGGCAGCGGCCAGGGGGCGGGGGCGAGGTCCACCCGTGCCGGGCTCCCGGCTGGTACCCGGCTGCGGCGGTCGGCCCGGTGGCCCCTACGTCTCGTCCCCTGCATCGGCCGGAGGTCGTGTGCGCACGCTGATGCGCGGCTGCTGCCGCGTGGCTCCCGCACCGTGCCCCTGGTCCGCGCCGACCGCCGTGGAGGCGTCGTCGGCGTCGTCCGGGTCGTCGGCGTCGTCCAGGTCGTCCGGGGACTCCGCTGCCGCCCGACGCCAGGCGAGGACGGCGGCCGCGAGCACCCCGGTCACCGGCACGGCGACGAACAGTCCCAGGAGGCCGAACGCCGCGGCGGCGGTGGTCGTCAGCAGCAGCACCACCAGGGGGTGCAGGCTGATCGCGCGGGACAGCAGCAGCGGTGCCAACACGTTGCCCTCGATCTGCTGCACCACGACGACGATGAGGAGCGCCCAGAGCGCCGTGGTCCAGCCACCGGTGACACCGGCCACCGCGATCGCCACCGCGCCGGCGATCGTCGCCCCCACCAGTGGCACGTAGCCGAACAGGAAGGTCAGCGCGCCGATCGGGAGGGCCAGCGGTACGTCGAGCAGCCACAACCCGAACCCGATGAGGACGCCGTCGATGAGGCCGGTGGCGGTGGCCGCGTAGAACCACGCGCCGGCCGTGCGCATGCCGGCGCGGAACGCCGCGTCGGTCGGCACCCGGTACTCCGCGGGGAGCACCCCGACGAACCGCCGCCACAGCCGGTCGCCGCTGGTGAGGGCGAACAGGGTGAAGAAGAGGGCGATGACCAGGACGGTGGCGACGTTGCCGACGGCGTTCAGGCCTTGGGCCGCCGCACCGCCGAGGCCGCTCATCGCGGCGCCCACCGACGCCTCCAGTTGGTCGATCACCTGGTCCAGCCCGGCGTTGTCGAGGTCGTCCGTCCGGTCCTGGACCCAGGCGGTGATCGAGTCGACCGCTTCGATGCCCGCGGCGACCAGGCCGGGCCAGGCGCCGATGAGCTGCAGCACCAGGAAGACCAGGACACTGACGAAGAACGCCAGGTAGGCCAGGACGCAGAGGATCGCGGCCAGCACAGCCGGCACGCCGCGCTGTCGCAGCCACCGGGCGATCGGCCACAGCATCGCCACTTGCGCGAGCCCGAGCATCGTCGCGGCCGCGATGAACTGGACCTGCAGCACCAACCAGATCGCGCCGACGGCGGTCAGGCCGATGACCAGAGCTCGACCGGCCACCGTCGCCTCACGCTGCAGCAGCGTCGCCCGGCCGACCGGCGGCGGGGTCGCGTTCCGCCGCCGCGTGCCCCTGTTGCCCACAGGAGCCGGCGCCCGCTCTGGCATGCCCTGCCTCCCGTCCCAGGCGACCCGGCCGGTGCGCACGCGGCCCGAACGGCCGCCATCCCATGGTGCGCCCCGCGGCACGTCGGGCAGCCGCTCACCGTCGGAGCAGTGGACCGTCCCGCCGCACCCAGCATGACGGCGTCGTCGGTGGAGCGTCGGGCGGCCGACGGCCGGGGTTCGGCTCCTGGTCGTCGGTGTCGTCCTGTTCGTCACCCCGGTCGACCGTCGATCCGCGCCCGTCCAGCAGCTCCGGGATCCTCGCGGCCTCAGCCTCCCCGGCATCGCCGCCGGATCGGGCGGTGACGTCGGCCGGCAGCGGTCACCACGCCGACCTGACCCCCTGCACCGCGACCCAGGCCCGGTCGTCGTCGGCGAACAGTACGTCCACCGCGACGACGACCAGCTGACCGTCGGTGTCGACCGTGCTGTCGGCAGGCCGGCCCGTCCGGATGCTGAGAGGCTGTCGACAGGTCAGGGCGGGTCGCGGAACGGCGGTCGTCCCGAGGAGCCGCCCCGATGATCCCTCGTGCGGTGGCGCAGGGGTCGGGTCCTCCCTGGAAGCCGTTGCGACAGGAGCCGAGGGTGCTGGGTCGAGTCCGTCGTGCACTGGTGGCGCGAGCACGCGAAGCCGTCGGGCGGGGCCGGCCGGGCGGGCGAGGGGGAGCTGCGCACGACGCCCTCGTCGGGACGCTCGAGGACCTGGTCGCGCGGGCACGGGCGGATCTCGCGGACCTCGTCGAGCAGCACGGCAGGGACGTCGAGGAGATGCTGCACCGGCAGGCCGAGCGGGTGATCGCGGCGGTGCAGGAAGCGGAGATGCGCGAGCGCCGCGACATCCGGTCGGCCGGTGAGCGGGCGGCCGTCCTGGCCAGCGCGCGGTTCGCCCAGGAGCGGATGCCGAACGCCTCGGTGCTGGCGGACCGCTCGGCGACCCTGGACCACGCACTGCGGCTGGCGCCCGACGACGGGATGGCGCTGGAGTTCGGCGTGTACACCGGCGGCACGCTGACGGTGATCGCGCAGGCCCGCGACGGCAGGGGCGTCTACGGATTCGACTCCTTCGCGGGCCTGCCCGAGGGCTGGCGGTCGCGCTACCCGGCCGGCGCCTTCGAGGTCGACGCCGTGCCGACGATCCCGGGCGCCGAACTGGTCGTGGGCCTGTTCGAGGAGACGCTGGCGGGGTTCCTCGCGGGCCATCCGGGGCCGGTCGCGTTCCTGCACCTCGACGCCGACCTGTACTCCTCGACCAGGACGGTGCTCGAGCACGTCGGCCCGAGGCTGCGTCCCGGCTCCGTGATCCTGTTCGACGAGTACTTCAACTACGCCGGCTGGGAGGAGCACGAGCACCGCGCCTGGCAGGAGTTCGTGGCCGCCAGCGGGGTCGGCTTCCGCTACGAGGGCTACACCCAGAACGACGAGCAGGTGGTCGTCCGGGTGACCGGTGCACCGGCCGCCGCCCAGGGGTAGGACCGTGCACTCCTGGACCGTCCGGGCGGCTGTCCGGTGCATCGGCACCCAAGGCCACGGGCAGGGGCGCGGCGATCGGGTGACGACCGCGCCCGGCCCCGGCGGTGCACCCCGCCACGACGCCCGCTCCCCCGGGCGGGACTGCACGTTCAGTCGACGGGCGCGCCGAACCACTCGGGCAGCCGGCCGAGCAGATCCGTCTGGTCCTCGCCCACCCACGCCACGTGGCCGTCGGGTCGCAGCAACGCCGCGGGCACGTCCAGTTCATCGCTGACGTCGATGACGTGGTCGACCCGATCTGCCCACCCGGCGACCGAGAGCCGGCCGGTCCGGTCGAGCAGCAGTCCCCGGCCGCCGTGCATCCGCTCGTAGAGGCGCCCCCGCTCAAGCCCCACGTCCGGCATCCGACGGCCGAGCAGTTCGTGCCCGTCGCCGAAGTCGTAGCGGACCCCGATCGCGGTGATCTTCTCGATCAGGAACCGGTTGACCTCGTCGAAGTCCATCAGTTCCGACAACAACCGGCGCACTGCCCGGGGGCCCGGCTCGGTGGACAGCAGCTCGGCCTGCGCCCGGGCGGTGTTCAGGACGTCGGCAGCCACCGGGTGCCGTTCGGTGTGGTAGGTGTCCAGCAGCCCCTCCGGGGCCGAGCCGGCGACCTCGGCGGCCAGTTTCCAGCCCAGGTTGAACGCGTCCTGGAGCCCGAGGTTGAGACCCTGGCCGCCGGTCGGCGGGTGGATGTGCGCCGCGTCGCCGGCCAGGAGCACCCGGCCGGTCCGGTACCGCTCGGCCTGCCGGGTGGCGTCGCCGAATCGGGAGAGCCAGCGCGGTGAGTGCACGCCGAAGTCAGTGCCCGCGACCATCCGCAGTCGCTGCCTGACCTCCCCGAGGGTCGGCGGGACCGAGCGGTCCTCGGTCACCCCCTCGGCGGGCACGACGACGCGGTACGACCCCTCTCCGGAGGGCCCGACACCGAACCCCTTCTGGGTCTTGCGGACCTCGGTGACCACGGCAGCCAGCTCCTCCGGCGACGCAGTGAGCTCCACCTCGCCCGACAACCACTCGCGCCTGGCCGGCTCGCCGGGGAAACCGACGCCGAGCAGCTTGCGCACCGTGCTGCGACCGCCGTCGCAACCGACGAGGTAGCGGCAGCGCAGCTGCGTGCCGTCGGCCAGCTCGACGGTCACCCCCTGGTCGTCCTGGCTCAGTCCGACCAGTTCGCTGCCGCGCCGGATCTCGGCGCCGAGCTCAGTGGCGCGCTCGGCCAGCAGACGGTCGGTGGTGGTCTGCGGGATGCCGAGGACGTACGGGTGCGCGGTGTCCATCCGGTCCGGCGCGGGCTTGTCGATGCCGGCGAAGAACCCGCCGAGCGGGTACCGCTGGCCGAGCGCGAGGAACCGGTCCAGCAGACCGCGTTGGTCCATCACCTCGACGCTGCGCACGTGCAGTCCGAGCGCGCGGACACACCTGGTGGGCTCCGCGTCCTTCTCCAGCAGGAGCGCGTGCACGCCCTGCAGCCGCAACTCGCCGGCCAGCATCAGACCGGTCGGTCCGCCGCCGGCGATGATCACGTCGATCATGGATCCCCCTTCGACGAGGTGCGTCTCGGCCGGCTGCTCCGTGCAGTCGGCGGCGCGCACACCCCCCCTCCGCGGGCCGGGTGCCCGCAACCGCATGTCGAGTCCCACCAGCGGTTCGACGTCCCACGGGACGGGCACGTCGACGGGAGCGCGCGCACGTCGCGACTCGCAGTCCTGCAGGTCCCGGCCTCGGCCGGCCGATTCTGCGGCTCGACCCGGGTCTTGTCACAAGCCCCCTGGTGCGCTATAGGTTGGAAGTGGCGGGGAGCGGGGGAGCTCCCCGCCTTCGTCGTCCGCTGTGGACGGCAGACCCCTCACGGAGCGGTCGGCATCGCCGTGACGACGGGCGACCAGCTGCACGCCGACCGGCAACCCGTTGACGTCCCCCGACGGGGATCGAGGCAGCCGGGTACCCGGTGGAGTTGACCAGGTAGGTGGGGCACCAGCCGATGAGCGGGTCGACGTCCACGCCCTCGATGCTGCTCGGACCGACCGTGTCGCCGGCCTCGGCGTTGGTCGCGGGCAGCGCGGCGAGGGTCGGGGTGACCAGCAGGTCGGAGGAGCGCAGGAACCTGCTGGATCCGGTCGTGCACGTGGGTGCGCATCCCGCTGGTCGCTCGGGAGCGCGCCGGCGGCGTGCGGCCCGGATCAGCAGCGGCGACCTGGTAGGACGGATCCCTCGAGGACCTGCCCCACCCAGTGCAGGGGTTGCACGTCGTCGCCGACGGCCGCACGGCCACCCGGGTCCGAGGAACCCCACGGCCCCTGGGTCAGGAACGCCTCCCAGAGGTGCACCTGCGCCTGCCAGTACCTGACGGCGCACCGCCGGGCACGGCCGAGTGCCTCGCGACCGGCCCGGACCGCGGCGGGCGAGTGCAGCAGGACGAGGGCCGGGAGGAGCGCGGCGGTGCTCAGGACGGCGATGAGGAGGTCCATGGCGCCACGGTCGACCGCGGCGTCGGACGGCGACAGCCCCATTCCGGCACGGCTTCGCAGGAAAGCCGACGAAGTGGGGACCGACTGACGGAGGCCGATGGTCATCGTGGTGGTCCGCCGTGGTCGTCGGTCGATGCCCGCTGGTGGCTCGCTCGGCGACGGCGCTCGCCGCAGCGCTCCGGGACCGGAGGCGCCCGGCGCCGCGGGAGCCGTTGCACGTTCCCCGGTCGACGTGCCCGGGCTCCGGCGACGCGTCGACACGGGGAGCCACCGGAGGAGGCGACGCCTCAGCGTGAGTCCGGACGATCCGGCCGATACGTACCGTGAGGTGCGGACAGGGCACCTCCGCGCGGGCATCATCTCCTGGGTCCAGGAACCGCCTCCTCGGGGCTGGAGGATCCGTGGCACAGGCCGCGTTGGCGGGCCTCCGGGTCGTCGAACTCGGACAGGTCATCGCCGGTCCCTCCTGCGGGCAACTGCTGGGGGACCTGGGTGCGGACGTCATCGAGGCGGAGCCACCGGAGGTGGGGGACGTCCTGCGGCAGTGGGGCCGCGTGCACGGCACCGACGGGGACTCCCTGTGGTGGCGGGTCCCCGGCCGGAACGAGCGCATCGGGGACCCACCGGCCGGCACCGTGGCGGCTCCGGGCGCCGTCGCGGCGCTCGCGGCCCGCCACCGGACGGGGCGAGGCCAGGTCGTCGACGCGTCCACCGTCGAGTCCGTGCTCGAGCTGAGCTCCCGGGAGCTGGAGGACCTGCGCTCGGCCGGGGTCATCCGGGTCGCCGACGGATCCCCCAGCCGGTTGCCCGACCGACGGAAGTGGAGCGGCACCCATGCCGGACAACCTGACCCGCAAGCTGCTCCGTGACCACCTCGTCGCTGGAGAGCTGGAACCAGGGTCGACCCTGACGCTCGCCGTCGACCAGGTCCTCATCGAGGACGCCACCGGCACGATGACCGCGATGCAGTTCGAGATGCTCGGGGTCGACGGCATCGGCGTGCCGCTGGCGGTCCAGTACGTCGACCACAACGTGCTGCAGATCGACGACAAGAACCTGCAGGACCACAAGTACCTGGAGTCCTTCTGCCGCCGCCACGGCATCCGGTACTCCCCGGCCGGCAACGGCATATCGCACTACCTGCACCTCGAGCACTTCGCCCGCCCCGGCGAGCTCCTCGTCGGCGCCGACTCGCACACCACCTCCTCCGGCGCGGTCGGGATGTTCGCGGTGGGTGCGGGCGGCCTCGACGTCGCCGTGGCGATGGCCGGCTACGGCTACACGCTGGCCTGCCCCCGCGTGGTCGGCGTCGAGCTGACCGGCCGGCTGCGCGACTGGGTCGAGGGCAAGGACGTGATCCTGGAGCTGCTCCGCCGCACCACCGTCCGCGGCGGGATCGGGGTCGTCTTCGAGTTCTTCGGGGACGGGGTCGCCGGCCTGCCGGTGACCGAGCGGGCGACCATCGCCAACATGATCGTCGAGACGGGGGCGACGACGGCGGTCTTCCCCTCCGACGACCAGACCCGGGCCTGGCTGCGCTCCCAGGCCCGCGAGGAGGAGTTCCGGCCGCTGGCCGCCGAGCCGGGCGCCGGTTACGACGACGTCGTGCACATCGACCTCGACGGGCTGGAGCCGCTGGTCGCCAGACCGCACTCGCCGGACAACGTCGTCCCGGTCCGGGAGGTGGCGGGTACCCGCATCGTGCAGGTGTGCGTCGGGTCCTCGGTGAACAGCTCCTACGAGAACCTGGCCACCGTCGCGGAGGTGTTGGCCGGCCGCCGGGTGCACCCGGACCTGCAGGTGACGGTCAACCCCGGGTCCCGGCAGATCCTCGACACGATCATCCGTGCGGGGGTCTACGGCGACCTGCTCTCCGCCGGGGCTCGCGTGCTGGAGCCGATCTGCGGCCCGTGCGTGGGCATCGGCTACGCCCCGACGAAGGGCGAGCCGTCGCTGCGCACCTTCAATCGCAACTTCCCCGGCCGCAGCGGCACCGTCGACGACAGCGTGTGGCTGTGCTCGCCGTCCACGGCGGCCGCCAGCGCCCTCGCCGGCGTGATCACCGACCCGCGCACCCTCGGCGAGCCGCCCGAGCTCCCGCCCGCGGAGAACGACCCGCAGGTGGGCGCCCGCTTCATCACCGCCGTCCTGCCGCCCGAGGAGCGCCGGCAGGTGGAGATCTGGCGCGGGCCGAACCAGCAGCCGCCGCCGGACATCGGACCGCTGCCCGAGGACGTCGAGGGACGGGTGCTGATCGTCCTCGGCGACGACATCTCCACCGGCGACATGGCCCCCGACGGCGTGATCGCGATGTCGATCTGGTCGGACATCACCGCCTGCGCGCGGTTCATGTTCCAGCGCAACGACCCGGAGTTCTTCGAGCGCGCGACGTCGTGGGGCGGCGGGATCATCGTGGCCGGCCAGAACTACGGGCAGGGCTCCTCACGGGAGCACGCCGCGCTGAACCCCCGCTACCTCGGCGTCCGGGCCGTCGTCGCGGCCGGCTTCGCCCGCATCCACCGGAGCAACCTCATCGCCCAGGGGATCGTCCCGCTGGTCGCCGGGGAGGCGTCCCGGACGGCGTCGGTCGGCGACACCTGGCGCCTGCCGGGCCTGCGCGAGGCCGTCGCCGGAGGTGCGCAGGAGCTGGGCGTGCAGGTCGAGGGGCAGGGCACGGTGACCGTCGAGCTCCAGCTGTCGCCGGGCGAGCGGGAGCTCCTCCTGGCCGGCGGTCTGCTCGCCCACACGCGGGCGGGCCACCGGCGACCCGTCCAGACCGTCCGTCGGACGCCCGCGCAGGTCCCCGCAGGCTCCTGATCGGACCGGTGCGGCCGCCTCCCCGTCGCACCCCGCTGCGTCCTCGGAGAGGGGGCATGTCACCCGAGGTCCTGTCCCTGGCCATCCAGCTGGCGGTCGTCACCATCGCCACGACGCTCCGCATCGACATGGGGGCGCTGGGTCTCGGGGTCCGGGTCCGGGTCCGGGTCCGGCGTGGACGCCACGACTGCTGTCAGGTCATGTCCACCGCGATCTTCAACTGCCCCGGCCGGGGAGCGATCGCGGCGCTGAAGGCCGACTGCACGTCGGCGACGGGGTGGACGTGGCTGACGTAGCGGTCCCGCAGGCCAGGGTGAGCCGCCAGGTACGTGCCGGCGTCCGCCAGCACCCGGCGCCGCTCCAGGGTCACACCCGAGCGCAGGGTCAGGTTCTTGCGCAGGAAGGTCATCATGTCGAACGGGTAGACCGGGTCGTCCGGAACGCCGAAGTAGAAGACCTGACCGCCGGGCGCCACGGCGTCCAGCGCGGGCTGCAGCGTGGAGATCTGGTGGCCCACCGCCTCCACGACCACGGACGGCCGGTCGGCGTCGGACAGCGAGCCCGCCCACCGCTCGGCCCGCGCGGTGACCATCTCGTCGACGCCGAAGGCGGACGCGACGTCGCTGCGGTCCACCGGGTCCACGCCGGTCACCCGGGCCGCGCCACGGGCCTTGAGGACGGAGCTGAACAGCAGGCCGATCGGGCCCTGACCGATCACCGCGACCGTCTGCCCCGAGACGTCGCCGAGCTGCTCGACGGCGTAGAGCACGCAGGCCAGGGGCTGCAGCATGACCGCCGTGGTGGCCGGCAGGCCGGTGTCGTAGCGGGCTAGGCCGTCGCCGTCGGTGACCACGAGCTCGGCGATGCCGTCGAACATCGACGCCCAGCCCACGACGAGGTCGCCGGGGGAGTGGTCGGGATGCCTGCTGGCGACGACCTCCCCGACGATCTCGTGCATCGGGAAGCCCGGCGCCCGCGTGGCCCCCCAACCGTCCTCGGCGGCCGGGTGCGGCCACACGCCACCGCGGAAGTTGGGCAGGTCGCTGCCGCAGATGGCACCGGCGCGGGTGGCCAGCAGCACGTGCCCGGGCGGCAGGGCGGCGGGGTCGGGGGGCTCGACCTCGACCTGCTCGAAGCGGAAGGGACCGCTGAGCGTCTGTGCCCACATGGTGTTCTCCGTCCTGCTGGGCGTACCCGCACCGGCACGGTGCCGGCAGCGGTGGCGTCGATGGGAGCCCTGGTGACCGGACCGCCGGGCGGGAACCCTCAGCCTGCAGGATCTCCTCCGGACGTCGGCATCGCCCAGCTCCCCGTGCTCCTCCCGTCCGGTGCAGGCGCGGCCGAGCTGACGGGACCGCCTCGGTCGACCACGAGCCTGGAGCAGGTGCGGCGGCAGCCGTGACCAGGGCTGCCACCTGAGGGCTCCGGCGGGCCCGACGACCGCCGGGCGCATCCCTGACCGGCCGGGGGAGACGGCGTCGAGGAGCAGCGCCGTGGTCGTCTCCATGCCCTCCTCCTCCACCCACCCCCGCGGCGTCATCGCTGCCCAGGCCCGCGACACCCGGGGAACCGACGGAACAGGACACCGATCCCCCTCGGGAGGACCCGGACTCCGCCACGACCTGCCTGCCGTCCTGGACCCGGCCGGGGTCGCGGCCCGGTGGGACGGCCTCGCGGTCGCTGTCCACGGAGGCGGTGTGCTGCCGGCGGGAGCGGCCTGCCCTCGGCGCCGCACCCGGTGGATCTCAGGAGGCCGTCAGCGACCGCGCGCACCGCAGGAGGGCGGGCACGTAGCTCATCAGCTGGTCGCGGTCGGTGAGGAAGGTGACCGTCGAGATGCTCACCGCGCGCAGGGGATGGCCGAGTGCCTCGGGCACCACGGCGGCGACACAGCGGACGTTCTGCTCGTTCTCCTCGTCGTCGACGGCGTAACCGCGCTCCCGGATCACCCGCAGCTCGGCGCGCACGGCCCGGGGGTCGGTGAGGGTCCCCGCGGTCCGGCGGGGGAGGCCTGCGGCCACCACCGCCGAGACCCGGTCGTCGGGCAGGTGGGCCAGCAGCGCCTTGCCCATGGCCGTGCAGTGCAGCGGTGCCGTCGCACCGACCCGGGACCGCATGACGAACTGGTCGCGGCCGTCCAGCTCGTGGGTGTAGACGACGTGGTCGTCGAGGAGGACGCCGGCGTGCACGGTGTGCCCGACGGCGTCCCGGAGCCCCGCGAGGGTCTGCTCGATGGAGATCGCGGGCGACGCCATCGCGGCGAAGGCGTACGCCTGCGGACCCAGCGAGTACCGCCCCCCCTCGTGCGCGCGGACCCAGGCGAGCTCGCGCAGCCCGGCGAGGACCCGGTGTGCCGTGGTCTTGGAGACGCCGCAGTCCCGGGCCAGTTCGGCGAGTTGCACTGCGCCGTCGGCCCGGGCGAGGGCCTGCAGGACCAGGAGTGACTTCGCCGTGCTCCCGGAGGGCAGCGCGGCGGCCGTGGCCCCGCGTTCGCTTCCTGATGGCGTCGGCATCGCGCTCCCGTCCCGCCTGGGGCCGGCCGCCGTGTCCGTTGCCGCCCGCCGATGACGGCTTGACGTCCCAGTGTGACCCGCCCTACGGTGCTCATCGGAACCGGAACGGCGTTCCGTATGTAGGAACGTACCGTATCCCACGTGCGGCACTGAGGCCGACTGCGGTGGCGTTCTCGGGGTCCACTCGCTCGATGAACGGCTCGACACCCGCCCGTCCGTCGGCAGGAGAGACTGTGAGCAGCTCCGCGGATCCCGCCCCGGCGGAGGGCGCGCTCGTCACGGCCTCGGCGGACGGCCGGATCGCCGGGGCCGCCCTCGAGGTCACCGCGGTGGAACGGCCGCCGGTCGACTCTCCGCTCCGGGAGGCGCCGCACCGCATGCTCACCCCGCACGCCGCCGGTGGACGGCCGGTGGGCGCCGACACGCGGATCGCGCCCGGCCTCGCGGAGTTGGTGACCGGCGGTGCACCGCAGGACGTGGTGGACCGGTGACGACGCAGCGCCCGGCCTCGGACGTGCCGGCCGCTCTGGGCCGGGCCCGCCTCGTCCCCGTCGTGGTGCTCGACGACGCGGGCGATGCCGGGCCGCTGGCCGACGCGCTCGTGGCCGGGGGACTCCCCGTCGCCGAGGTGACCTTCCGCACCCCGGCCGCGGGCGACGCGATCCGGGCGATGGCCGACCGTGGGGACGTCCTGCTGGGTGCGGGCACCGTGTTGACCGCGGCGCAGGTCGACCAGGCCGTGGCCGCCGGGGCGAGCTACGTCGTCTCGCCGGGACTGAGCCGGGCCGTGGTCGAACGGTGTGCCGAGCACGGCGTGCTGGCCCTGCCCGGCGCCGTCACCGCGACCGAGGTGCAGGCGGCCCTGGAGCTCGGGCTCACGACGGTGAAGTTCTTCCCGGCCGGCACGTCGGGCGGAGCGCCGGCGATCGCCGCGCTGGCCGCGCCGTTCCCCGGCGTGCGGTTCGTCCCGACGGGCGGCGTCGGGCCGGCGAACCTGGCGGACTACCTGGGCATCGAGGCGGTCGTCGCGGTCGGGGGCTCCTGGATGGTGCCCCGGGACCGGATCAGGGCGGGGGACTTCGAGACCGTCCGCCGGCTCACCGCAGAGGCGGTGGCCCTGGTCCGCGATGCGTCCAGCGGCCGGGAAGGGGAGTGAGGGAGACGATGACGGACAGGGCGCCGCTCCCGCCGGTCAGGACCGCCCGGCAGGTGCCGAGGTTCGCCGAGCTGCGCGAGGTCGTGCAGTTCAAGCGGCCGCGGCTGGGCCGGACCGCGCGACGGCTGCAGAACGCGCTCTCGGTCCGCGACCTGCGCCACGCGGCCAGGCACACGACGCCGCGGGCGGTCTTCGACTACGTCGACGGCGCGGCCGAGGAGGAGATCACCGCCGCGCGGAACGTCGCCGCGTACCGGCGGGTCACGTTCCACCCGGACTCGCTGCGGTCGGTCGCCGACCCCGATCCGAGCGTGGAGGTGCTGGGCCGGCGCATCGCTCTGCCGCTGGTGTTCGCGCCCACCGGCTACACGCGGATGATGCACCACCACGGCGAGGCGGCCGTGGCCAGCGTGGCCCAGCACGTCGGTGTGCCGTACGCGCTCTCGACGGTGGGCTCCACCTCGATCGAGGACGTACGGGCCGCCGCACCCGAGGGCGACCTGTGGTTCCAGCTGTTCTTCACCGCGGACCCGGCGGTCAACGAGGACCTGCTGTCGCGCGCCGAGGCTGCCGGGTACTCGACGATCCTGCTCACCGTCGACACCACGGTCTCCGGGATGCGGCTGCGGGACGTCGTCAACGGCCTCACGATCCCGCCGACGCTGACCGCCCGCACCGTGCTGAACATGTCGCGGTTCCCGGTGTGGTGGTTCAACAAGCTGACCACCGGCGGGATGACCTTCGCCTCGCTCACCGGGGTCCCGGGCAACCCGACCCCGGGCGAGGTCGCGAGCATGATGTTCGACCCGGGCCTGGACCTGACCTCGCTGGACTGGCTGCGCGCCCGGTGGCGGGGCGATCTCGTCGTCAAGGGCGTGACGACGCCCGCGTCGGCTCGTGAGGTCATGGAGCACGGCGCCGACGGCGTGGTCGTCTCCAACCACGGGGGGCGCCAGCTCGACCGCTCCGCGGCGACGCTCGACGTGCTGCCGGCGATCCGCGCCGCCGTGGGACAGCAGGCCACCGTGCTCATCGACGGCGGGGTCCTGCACGGGCAGGACGTCGTGGCCGCCCGGGCCCTGGGCGCGGACGCGGTGATGATCGGCCGCGCCTACCTGTACGGCCTCATGGCCGGCGGCCGCGACGGCGTGCTGCGCGCCTACGAGATCCTCGCCGAGGAGTACCAGCGGTCGATGCAACTGCTGGGCGTGCGACGCAGCGAGGACCTCTCCGACCGGCACGTCGCCTTCACCCCGCACGCCGCGGGGGACTACCCGAACGTCTCGGTCTGATCGCGCCGCCCGGCCCGTCTTGCGCGGACCGGCGGGAAGGTGCACAAACCCGGTACCACGCCATGAGTGGCCCAGCTCACATGCGAAGGAGCATGATGGTCAGCACCCGTCAGCCGGGGGGCACGCCGTCCTCGGTGGTGGACCTCTTCCCGACCAAGCACCTGGAAGCACCCAAGGTGCGGGACATGCCCGAGGCCCCGGCCCGCTTCCGTAGCGTCATCGGCCCGGGGATCATCGCGGCCGGCGTGGGCATGGCCAGCGGCGAGTTCATCCTCTATCCCTACATCGCCTCCCAGGTCGGGCTGGTGTTCGTCTGGGCGGCGTTCGTCGGCCTGGCCACCCAGTACTTCCTCAACATGGAGATCGAGCGCTACACGCTGGCCACGGGGGAGACCGCGCTCACCGGGTTCAGCCGGTACTGGCGGCACTGGGGTCTGGTCTTCGCGATCCTGGCCTACTTCGCCAACATCTGGCCGGGGTGGGCCACCAGCTCGGCCACGCTGATCACCTACCTGGTCGGCGGCAGCGTGCCGCCGATCGCGATCGGCATCCTGCTGCTGATCGGCGTCATCCTGACCATGGCACCGGTGGTCTACCAGGCCCTCGAGAAGATCGAGATGGTCAAGGTCGCCGCCGTCCTGCTGCTCATCGTGGTCGCCTCGTTCGCCGCGATCAGTGCCTCCACCTGGGCGGACGTCCCGCACATCGTCACCAGGGCGGGGCTGCCGCACCAGGAGCTCGGGTTCGCGCTGCTGCTGGGCGCGCTGGCGTTCGCCGGCGCCGGTGGCGGCCAGAACCTGTGCCAGAGCAACTGGATCCGGGACAAGCGCTTTGGCATGGGCGCCTACGTGCCGCGCATCGTCAGCCCGGTGACCGGCCACCCCGAGGCAGCGCCGTCGACCGGCTTCGTCTTCGAGCCCACCCCGGAGAACCTGGGCCGCTGGCGGCGCTGGTGGAAGTTCGCCAACATCGAGCAGCTGAGCACCTTCGTGGCGATCAGCTTCCTCACCATCCTGTTCACCTCGCTGCTGGCCTACGCCACGGTCTTCGGGCAGGAGGGGCTGGCCAGCGACATCTCCTTCCTCGAGGCGGAGGGGAACGCGCTCAACGAGACCGTCGGCGGCTGGTTCGGCACGTTCTTCTGGATCATCGGCGCGTTCTCGCTGTTCGCCGCGGCGCTGGGGATCGTCGACTACACCAGCCGGCTGGGCGCCGACGTGCTGAAGACCGCGTACCTGAAGGGCGCGAACGAGAGCAAGATCTACTTTGCGCTGGTCTGGGGCCTGGTCGTGATCGGCGTCGTCGTGATCCTGTCCGGGCTGTCGCAGCCGCTGGTCCTGCTGGTGATCTCCGCGGTCACCGGCGGGCTGATGATGTTCATCTACTCGGCGCTGCTGCTGCTGGTGAACAAGCGGGTCCTGCCGAAGGAGATCCGCCCGGGCGCCGGCCGGGTGGCCGCCCTGATCTGGGCGTTCCTGCTGTTCGGCTTCCTGTGCGTGCTGACCTTCAACCAGCAGCTGCAGAACCTGTTCGGTGGCTGAGGCGGGGGAGGCCCCTGCGCCACGGGTCGTCACCGCCGGGGAGACGATGGTGCTCGTCGTCCCCCCGGCCCCGGGCCGGCTGCGGCACGCCGGCGCGGTGCACCTGTCGATCGGCGGCGCGGAGAGCAACGTGGCCATCGGGCTGTCGCGGCTCGGCGTCCCGGCCCGTTGGGTGAGCGCCCTGGGGGAGGACGAGCTCGGCGAGCTCGTCCTGCACCGGGTGCGTGCCGAGGGCGTGGACACCAGCGCCGTGCGCCGGCTCGTGGACCGGCCGACCGGTCTGTACCTGCGGGAGGAGGTCGCCGGCGCGCTGCGGGTGTACTACTACCGCCGCGGGTCGGCGGCCTCGACCCTGGCGCCGGGCGCCTTCGACCCGGCGGTGCTCGACGGGGCCGCCTTCCTGCACCTGACCGGGATCACCGGGGCGCTGTCGCCGGAGTCGGCGGAGTTCCTGCCCTGGGCGGCGCGGACGGCGCGGGAGGCCGGTGTCCGGGTGAGCTACGACGTCAACTACCGCAGCCGGCTGTGGGAGCCGGCAGCGGCCCGGGCCGCCAGCGAGGCGATGCTGCCGCACGTCGACGTCCTGCTGGTCGGCGACGAGGAGGCCCGGGCACTGTGGGGCTGGGACGACGACACCTCCCTGGACCGCCTCGCCGACGCCGGCCCCGCTGAGGTCGTGCTCAAGCTGGGCGCCCGCGGCTGCGCGGCGGTGGTGGACGGCGAGCGGCTGACCTCACCGGGGTTCCCGGCGCGCCAGGTGGACCCGGTCGGGGCGGGGGACGCGTTCGCCGCCGGCTACCTGGCCGCGACCCTGGAGGGGCAGGAGCCGGCGGGCCGCCTGCGCACGGCCAACGCGATGGGCGCGTTCTGCGTGCAGAACCTCGGCGACTACGAGGGGCTGCCCAGCCGCCGTGAGCTCACCGCGTTCCTCGACCAGACCGTCGACCTCGGGAGATGACGATGCAGCAGCCGGACCCGGCCGGCGTCCTCGAGGGCGTCTACGTCGCCAACGTGACGCCGTTCCGCGACGACGAGCGCTTCAGCGTCGACGTGGACGCCTACCTCGGCCACGTCCGCTGGCTGGCCGAGCAAGGGGTCACCGGCGTCATCCCGTTCGGCACCAACGGCGAGGGCCCGTCGGTGGCCACGCGGGAGAAGCAGGCCGTGCTCGAGGCGTTGGTCCCCGCTGCGGGCCCCCTCCAGGTCGTCCCCACGGTCGCCGAGGGGAACCTGCCGGACACCCTCGACCTGCTGGCCTCGCTGGAGGAGCTGCCGGTGCGGGCGGTCATGGTGCTGCCGCCCTACTTCTTCAAGCCGGTGTCGCCCGAGGGGCTGCGGCTGTTCTACGACCGCGTCCTGGCCGCGACCCGGCACCCGGTGGTGATGTACCACATCCCGAAGTACGCCGTCCCGCTGCCGGCCGAGCTGGTCACCGGCCTGCCGGTGTGGGGTGTGAAGGACTCCGGGGGCGAACCGGGCTACGCCGCCGACGTGCACGCTGCGGGGCGGGGGGTCCTCGTCGGCACGGAGGACGACCTGCCCGGGCGGCTGATGACCGCGCACGGCTCGATCTCCGCCCTGGCCAACATCGTCCCCGAGCAGGTGGTCGCGCTCTACCGGCACGTCCGCGACGGGCGGTCGGCCGAGGCGGCGGCGCTCTCCGCCCACCTGCAGCAGGTACGCGCGATGACCAAGGAGCACGACGCGCCCGGGGTGCTGAAGAAGGTCGCCGAGCAGCGGCACGGGCACCCCATGGGTACCGTGCGGCCGCCGTTGACCCCCGTCCCGGCGTCGTTCGACGCCGTTGCCGCGGCGGGGCGCGCCGTGGCCGGACCGACCGGACCAGCGACCAGGTGAGGAGGCCCGGGGTGCGCGTGCTGGTGACCGACGCGGACTACGGAGCCCTCGACATCGAGGCGGAGGTGCTGTCCGCCGCCGGGCACGAGCTGCTCACCGCCCGGTGCCGGACGCCGGAAGAGGTGATCGCGGCCGCGCACGACGTCGACGCCGTCCTCGTGCAGTACGCCCCGATCACCGCGGAAGTGCTGGAGGCCCTGCCCCGGCTGCGGCTGGTGAGCCGTTACGGCGTGGGGGTCGACGTCGTCGACACCGACGCCGCCCGCGCCCGCGGCGTCTGGGTGTGCAACGTGCCCGACTACGGGACCGTCGAGGTCGCCCTGCACGCGGTGGCGATGCTGCTCGCCCTGCTGCGCAACCTCGCCGGGCACGATCGGCACGTGCACGCCGGGCGCTGGGACCACCGGCTCGGGGGGCGGCTGCGGCGGCCGGGGGGGCTGACCCTCGGGGTCGTGGGGCTCGGCCGGATCGGGCGCACGACCTTGGAGGGCGCCGCGCCGTGGTTCGGCCGGCGCGTGGGGTACGACCCGTACCTCCCGGACGACGCCTGGCCCCCCGGGGTGGAGCGGCTGGAGCTCCCGGAGCTGTTCGCGCGCAGCGACGCGGTCACGTTGCACCTGCCGCTGACCGCCGAGACCCAGGGCCTCGTCGACACGGACCTGCTCGACCGGATGCCCGCCGGGTCCTACCTCGTCAACACCGCGCGGGGCGGGCTGGTCCGGCTCGACGCCGTCCTGCAGGCGCTCGAGGACGGCCGGCTGGCCGGTGTCGGCCTCGACGTGCTGCCCCAGGAGCCGCCGCCGGCCGACCACCCCCTGCTCAGCCATCCCCGGGCACTGCTCAGCCCGCACGTGGCCTGGTACTCCGAGGAGTCGGAGACGGAGTTGCGCCGCAAGGCGGCGTACAACGTCGTCAGCTGGGCGCGGACCGGGCGCCCCGACCACGTCGTCGTCGAAGGGCGGTGACGCCCGGCGGCGAGGAGCGTCACGCCGCAGCCGCACGAGCAGCCCGAGTCGGCTCCGTCCGACGCGCCGCAGACCTCCCGGCCATCGTCTCGACCGGCCCTGCAGCGGGTGGGCTCTGCCGGCTGGCCACCGCGTCCCTGGATCCACGATCCCGACGCCGGGCAGGACGCCCGCACTCAGGCCCGCAGCAGCGCCCCCAGCGCTTGCTCGTCGTACAGCGTGGAGGGGTCGACGGGCTCGCCGTCGAGCAGGCCAGCGGGCGTGCCCCGCGGATCCTGCTCCCGGAACGCCCGGTCGACCGCGAGCGCCCAGGCCTCGTACCGGCCCTCTCGGACCCCGGTCACGTATGCCGGCTCGTCCAGGTCCACCCGCCTGCCCAGACCGAGCAGGTCCTCGGCGGTGAAGCCGCCGCTGTGCTCGGGAGGTTGGGCCGCGAACAGCTCCCGGCGCAGCTGGTCGAACCGGCCGGCCTCCGCGGCGAGGGCCAGCGCGTTGTTGGCGCGCACCGACTCCGGGCCCAGGGAGCACCGCATCCGGTACTCGATCGCGACCGCGCCGGCGGCGACCTCCCGGCGCAGCAGGTCACCCGACGCCTCCTCGAACTGCCGGCAGCAGGGGCACTGCGGGTCCTCGACGACGACGAGCCGACGACGAGCGTCGTCGCTGCCGACCAGCACCCCGCCTTCCGGGGTGTGGCCGGAGGGCACCGGCGTGCTCGCGGTGGGGTCCATGGGGTCGTCCGTACCCACGATCCGGGGTCGTCCCAGGACTCGGTCCAGGAAGGCCATGGCGCGCGGATAGGCGTCGAGTCGGTTGGCCAGCTTCGCCAGGCCGTGCCCTTCGTCGTCGTAGACGAGCAGTTCGCACGGCACGTCCCGGCTCCTGAGGGCGGCCACGAGCTGCTCGGCCTCGTTCAGGGGTACCCGTGGGTCGTTCGCGCCATGGACGACGAACAGCGGTGCACGGATCTGCCCGGCCCGCCGCAGCGGGGACGCGGTGGCGAGGAACTCCCGATCGGTGCCGAGCGAGCCGTACTCCCGCTCGCGGTGGGCGCGCCGGTAGTCCGCCGTCCGCTCCAGGAAGGTGATCAGGTCGCTGATCCCCACGACGTCGACGCCGGCAGCCCACAGTCCGGGTTGGAACGCACATCCGGCCAGCACCAGGTACCCGCCGTAGGAGGTGCCCCACAGCGCCACCCGGGCCGGGTCCAGCCCGGCGTGGGCCAGCCAGCCGTGCACGGCGGCGAGGTCGCGCAACGAGTCCAGCCGCCGGGTGGTGTCGTCGAGGCTGTAGTAGCGCTTCCCGTAGCCGGTCGAACCCCGGACGTTGGGGAGCGCGACGGCGTAGCCGCGTGCGACCAGCGCCTGCACGATGGGGGAGAAGACCGGCTGCGACTGCCCCTCGGGCCCGCCGTGGAGCATCACCACGGCCGGGGACGGCGGTGCCCCGGCCGTGGTGCCGGGCCGGTAGAGCAGCAGCGGCACGGCGAGCCCGTCCGTGCTCGTCACCGTGTGCCGTTCCGGGCGCCGCAGCCGCGTCGAGCGGGCCTCGAGAGGGCGCTGGGTCACCGGCTCCGGCGGCACATCGGCACGGAGACGCCACACGCCGGGCGGCATCCCCGGCGAGCTGCACGTCGCGACCACGCTCCCGTCGTCAGCGACCAGCGGGTCGGGCAGCAGGTGGCTCCAGGCCACCACCGCGTCGGGGTCGGGGAGCCGGAGCCTGCCCCGGGGTGCCATGGTCCGGGCCTCGAAGAGCTCGCCGACGCTGCTGCCGTCGACGTTGCTCACCGCCAGGAGCGTCCCCCCGTCCGGGCTGGTCCACCCTGCGACGTCCCAGGCCCCCGCCAGCACGACGGTCGCCTCGTCGGTGGCGAGGTCGACGCGGATCAGGGCGTGGCGGTCCCTGCCCACGTTGCTGCTCACCACCAGGGTCGCTGCGTCGACCCAGGCCGGAGCGCCCACCACGGCCGCCTCGTGGGCGTGGGGCAGCACCACCCGTGACGCACCGGTCGCGAGGTCCAGGAGCAGCAGGTCGGTGTCCATGGGGCGTGGCCCAGGACGCAGAACGGACAACCAGCGGCCGTCCGGGGAGAAGCCGGAGGCGGGCTGGCACCAGCCGCCACCGTCGTACAGGAGCCGCTCGTCGCCGGTGTCGAGGTCGAGCAGCCAGACGTCGAACGCGACGCGGTCCCGACGGTTGGCGAGGACGGCCGCCTTCCGGCCGTCCGGGCTCATCCCGGCGAGGCGGTGCACGGTGCCGGGGTGGCCGGTGAGGGCCTTCACCATCGACCGGTCGCGCGCCACCGGACCGTCCAGGTCGAGCAGCCACAGCCGGCTGCGTTCGTCACCCGCGGCATCGCCCTCGACGACGGCCTGCCGGTGTCCGGGCCGGTAGCGCGCCGTGGTCACCCGTTCGTCGAGAGCGGTCAGCGGACGGCCGACCCCGGCGTGCCACTCGGCGAGCTGGTCGAGTCCGGTCGCGTCCGTGCGCACCAACAGGTGGTCCCCGGCGCTGTCCAGGGCGGCAGTCGAGTGGGCCCGGAGCAGCTCACGCAGCACGGGACGCGCCCGGCCGTGCCGCTGTCCGGGCCCGGGCGTCCCGGGGCCCGGACGGGCTCGACCCGTCAGTCGCGACGCGCGTCCGCGACGACCTCGTACCAGTCCGTCCGGCTCGGCTCCTCCTCGAGACGCTCGAGCGTCGATCGTTGGTCGAGGAACGCGGGGTCATGGTGCCAGGACTCCCAGTCGTCCCGGCTCTGCCAGGTGCCCACGAGGACCCGGGTGCGGGGTTCCCCCGCCGGCGTGAGCAGTTGTCCCGAGACCCAGCCCGGCCGGTCGCGTGCCGACTCGAACCGGGCGCGTACCGCCGAGTCCCATTCGTCCTCCCCGCCCGGGCGCAGCCGGGTGGTCGTCACCACAGTCATCATCGCCAGCTCCCACGCCGGACGGTCACCTGAGGCAGTCAGTCTCGCCCGTCCGTCGCCCCGCTGCACTCGCCGGACGGGCGGCGAGCCGGACGGACCACGCTGCCTGCCTCGTGGAGCGGACGCTGCCGCGTCGATCCGGTCCTCACGGGGGTAGTGGCTCCCACGCCCACCGACCCAGCCCGTACGGCGCCTGCACCATCGGCGAGCACTCCCGGCGCGCGGTCGTCGGCGCGGCGCAGGCCCGAACCGAGCTCGCCGGCAGCTCGGGGCGACCGATCCTGGTGGGGAGCACGAGGGCGATGCCCTCGAGCACGTCCCGATCGAGGGCCGGGTCGGCCGGTTCCCCGCACGCGACCGGCGGGCCGGGTGGGGGTCGACGTGCTGACCAGCGTCCCAGGTCGTCGCCGACCAGCCGCGGCAGCCGGGAAGGAGCCGACCGCGACACGGCCCGGGACCTGCACCGACCCCGGAGGGCTCGCCGGAGCCCGCCGGCCCACTCGTGCGACGTCCTCTCGGCGGGTGCGTCGCGGTGCGACGGTCCGGGCCGATCGCACGCCGAGGGGCGAGGCCACGTGGACCTCACCCCTCGAGCGCCGCGGGTCTCCCGCGGGCGGCCGCCTGGCGCGTCGGCCGCCGACCCCGGTCAGACCCTCACCGGCTCCGGTGCGTCGTAGGACTCCTCCGCCAGGCTCCGGCGGGAGGACTCGCGGGCCAGGAAGAACGTGACCGCGGCGATCAGCGACGTGACCGCCACCATCAGGACGACCGGCCAGGCGCTCCCGCCGGCCCACACCACCAGGGACGTCGCCAGCAGCGGCGTGAAGCCGCCCAGGAGCACCGATCCGGCCTGGTAGCCGATGGAGACACCGCTGTAGCGCAGGGAGGGGCGGAACAACTCGGCGTAGAAGGCGGCCAGCGGGCCGTAGACCGCCGCGTGGCCGACCACCAGCACGACCGTCAGGCCGATCGTGATGAGCAGCGGGTCGCCGGTCTCGGCGAGGAGGAACATCGGATAGGCCGATGCGGCGAGGAACACCGCGCCCCAGATGAGCACCGGCCGCCGGCCGAAGCGGTCGGACAGGCGCCCCCAGAAGGGGATCGCCAGCACGTCGGCGGCCGCGGCGATGACGACGGCCGTCAGGACGGCCGACTGGTCGGCTCCCGCGTAGTCGACGAGGAAGGCGATGATGAAGACCGTGTAGATGTAGTAGTTCCCGGCCTCGGCGAAGCGCGCGAAGAAGGCCACCACCAGTTCCTTCGGGTGGGTCCTCAGCACGTCGAGCAGGGGGCTCTTGTCCGTCTGCCCGTGTTCCTTGACCTGGGAGAAGTTGGGCGTCTCGGCGAGGCGGAACCGGATGTACATGCCGACCCCGGCGAGCACCACGCTCAGCAGGAAGGGCACGCGCCATCCCCACGCGTCGAACGAGGCGTCGGGGAGCAGGGAGAACAGGGCGAAGGCGCCCGTGCCGAGGACCAGACCCGCCGGCACCCCGGTCTGCGGCAGGGAGCCGTAGAACCCGCGCTTGCGGTCCGGTGCGTACTCCACCGCCATGAGCACGGCACCGCCCCACTCGCCGCCGACGGCGAAGCCCTGGATCAGGCGGAGGACGATGAGCAGGGTCGGTGCCCAGATGCCGATCTGCGCGTACGTCGGCAGGACCCCGATCAGCGCGGTCGCCACACCCATCAGCGTCAGCGTGAGGACCAGCATGGCCTTGCGGCCGATCTTGTCGCCGTAGTGCCCGGCGACCAGGCCGCCGAGGGGGCGGGCGAGGAAGCCGGCCGCGAACGTGCCGAACGCCAGGAGCGTGCCGGTGGCCGGGTTGAAGTTGGGGAAGAACTGCGAGGCGAACACGAGCGCGGCGGCGGTCCCGTAGATCGTGTAGTCGTACCACTCGATCACGCTGCCGATGACGCTCGAGGTCAGGACCTTGCGGCGTACGGACGGGGTGACCGTCCCGGACGTCGGGCTGTTGTTCTGCATACCTGTGTGGCTCCCTCTGTACGGCCGGATGGGGAAGCGGATGCCGGTGCAGTCAGGCGGCGGTTCGAGCTGCTGTCACGGACGAGGTCGCCGTCCCCCAGGTGGAGTGAGGCGGGGGCGGGACCTGGCGGCGGGCGCGGCTGCATGCGTATGCACCACCCGGGACAACGGTAGGCAGCCCACGAGTGCAGTGTCAAGGGGGGGTTGTGCCCCGGCCACCCGTCCGCGACGAGAGCGGGAGCGGCTTCGTCAGGGGTCCCGAGCGGGAGCCGGGACGGTCGTCCGGAGCGCGGTCCTGCCGACCGTTCCTCGGGGTGGCGGCCGGCGCGGTGGCGGTCGCCTCGGCGTCAGGTGCGCGCCGGGGGAGGAGCCCCCGGAGCGTGCACCCGCGGCCTGGCGTGCGAGCTGCGGAGGACCACCTCGACCGGGAGCGCGACCCGGTGGTGGTACTCCGCGGGCATGTTGATCCGCTTGAGCAGCAGGTCGGTGGCGACGGCGGCGAGGCCGGGCAGGTCGCAGCGGACCGTCGTCAGCTCGAACGGCGCCCAGGACGCCTGGGTGATGTCGTCGAAACCCACGATGGTGAGGTCCTCCGGGATCCGCAGGCCCGACCGCGTGGCGGCGTCGAATGCGCCGAGGGCCAGGACGTCGTTGGCACAGAAGAGCGCGGTGGGCGGCTCGCCGCGGCCCAGCAGCTCCTTCAGCCCGTCGCTGCCCTCCTCGAAGCCGAACGGACCGTGGACGGTCAGCTCCTCGGGCAGCTCCCGGCCGTGCGCCGCCAGCGCCCGCCGGAAGCCGCGCTCCCGGTCCCGTCCGGTACTGGTCCACGGGGGCCCGAGCAGGCCGCCGATCCGTTCGTGCCCCAGCTCGACCAGCAGGTCGGCCATGAGCGCCGCGCCGCGGACGTTGTCCACCACGGCCGCGTCGGCCACCACGCCGTCCACCTCGCGGTTGAGCAGCACGAGGGGAACGCCGCGGTCGGTCAGTGACTGGGGGAGCGTCGACTCCAGGGTCGCCGTGGTCAGCACCACGCCGTCCAGGGAACCGTCGGCCAGCTCGTTCACCGTCAGGACGTCGTCCCCGCGATCGACGTACATGACGCTGCGGTAGCCCGCCCGTTCCAGCTCCTGCTGCAGCGGGCCCACGAGATGCGGATAGAAGGGGTTGGTGAGCTCGGCCGCGACGACCCCGATGCGCCGGGTCCGCCGGGTGGCCAGCCCCCGGCCGAGGTGGCTGGTGACGTAGCCCAGGGCGGCCGCGGCCTCCTCCACCCGGCGGCGGGTCTCGGCCGCGACACTCGGTTCCCCGCGCAGGGCTCGCGACACGGTGGGTTGCGACACGCCGGCAAGTCGGGCCACGTCAAAACTCGTTGCCGCCATCGTCTCCCGCCTGGACCAGGGCACCTGCGCAGCCGAGCGTACCCGGCCCGCCAGGTACCCCCTTGACACTGCATGCGTATGCAGACACGGTCGTGCCACCCCGAACACCTCTCGAGGAGGATTCGCATGACCAGGACAGTGCTCAAGGCTCCCGCCGGGTCCGAGGGCGGAACTGCGCCCGACGCGTCGGTGCGCGACACCGTGGTCGGCGTGATAGAGGACATCCGCCGGCGTGGTGACGAGGCGGTGCGGGAGTACTCGCAGAAGTTCGACAAGTGGGCTCCGGAGAGCTTCCGGCTCTCCGCCGAGGACGTCGAGAAGATCATCGCCGGGGTCCCCGAGCAGGTCATCGAGGACATCCGCACGGTGCAGGGCAACGTGCGGGACTTCGCCCAGCGGCAGCTGGACTCGATGCACGACCTGGAGGTGGAGACGATGCCGGGGGTGTTCCTGGGGCAGAAGCACCTGCCCGTCTCCGCGGCCGGCGCGTACGTGCCCGGTGGGCGCTATCCGCTGGTGGCCTCGGCGCACATGACCGTGCTCACCGCCAAGGTGGCCGGGGTCGAGCACGTGACGGCGTGCACCCCGCCGATCCGCGGGGAGGTGCCGGCTGCGACCGTGGCCGCGATGCACCTGGCCGGCGCCGATGACATCTACCTGCTCGGCGGCGTCCAGGCGGTCGCGGCGATGGCGATCGGGACCGAGACCGTCACGAAGGTCGACATGCTGGCCGGCCCCGGCAACGCCTACGTGGCCGAGGCCAAGCGTCAGCTGTTCGGCGAGGTCGGCATCGACCTGTTCGCCGGGCCGACCGAGGTCCTCGTCATCGCCGACGGGTCCGCCGATCCGTTCATCGTCGCGGTCGACCTGCTGAGCCAGGCCGAGCACGGTCCCGACTCACCGGCGATCCTCATCTCCACGAGCGAGGAGGTGGCCCGGGCGGCCGTCGACCACATCGAGCGCATCCTCCCGGACATGCCGACCAAGGACTTCGCCGAGCCCGCGTGGCGCAACCACGGCCAGGTCCACGTGGTGGACTCGATCGACGAGGCGTTCGCGCTCGCCGACGAGTTCGCCTCCGAGCACGTCCAGGTGCTCACCGAGGAGCCACGCCGGGCCCTGGCGGAGATGCGCAACTACGGCGCACTCTTCCTCGGTGAGGGCACCTGCGTCTCCTACGGCGACAAGGTCATCGGTACCAACCACACCCTCCCCACGCGGGGCGCCGCCCGGTACACCGGTGGCCTGTGGGTGGGGAAGTACCTCAAGACGGTGACCTACCAGGAGGTCCGGAACCGCGAGTCCAGCGCGGCGCTCGGTGAGCTGTGCGGCCGGACCAGCCGTGTGGAGCTCTTCGAGGGGCACGCCCGCTCCGGCGACGTCCGTGCCGCCAAGTACGCCGGCGCGGCGCTCCCCTGGGCGCCGGAGCAGTACGCCGCCACCAGCCGGTAGTCGCCGCCGGGGCGTCCGCCCGGTGCAGCAGGACCCGGGGTGGGGTGGGGGAGGCGCGAGGCCTCCACCCCACCCCGGTCGGCGGGTGGCCGGAGGGCGGGCTCGGGGCGGAGCGTCGACATCCGCCTGCTCGCACGCACCGCAGACGGTGATCTCGGGCTTCTCGATCAACGGTGTCACGGCGGGGCCGCGCAGCCACCGTCACCGTGCCGACGTCGAGGGGCGGCCCTGGCCGTGCTCGGCGTCAGACCAGCACCTCATGGGCGCTGGCCGCCTCCCACCGGCCCATCCGCTCGACGGCGGCCGGTCCGAGCCGGTCGAGGACGGCGTCCACCAGCAGCTCCGTGAGCACGAAGGCGGCCGCGGCGGAGTCGAAGGCGCCCGTGGACCGCACCGAGGTGGGCAGGACGACCTCGGCCGCCTGTGCGACGGGGGACAGCCACTCGTCGGTGATGCAGACGATGTGCGCACCGGCGTCGGCCAGCTCGGTCGCACGCTCGACCGTCGACGTCTGGTACCGCCGGAAGTCGTACACGACGAAGACGTCCCGCCGGCCGGCGTCGATCACGTCCGCCGCGTCGATCGTCTGCCCGTCGTCCGGTGCCGAGACGTTCGTGCGGATCTGTCGCAGGTGGCGCGCGAGATAGCCCGCCAGGTGACCGGAGAACCGGCCACCCACGGCCCTGATCCGCATCCGGGGATCGGCCAGGAGGCCGACTGCGGCGTCGAGTTCGGCCGTGGGGATGGCGGTCAGGGACTGCGTGATCGAGGCTGTCGCGACCTGTACCCCGCGGTCGAGCCAGTGTCCATGGGCGCGGTCCGCTCGGCTGTCCTCGTAGAGCGACAGGGGCGAGGCCACGCGCTCGGACAGCTCGTCGAGCAACGCCTGCTGCAGAGCGGGGAACCCCGAGTGGCCGAGGCTCCGGGCGAAGCGGACGACCGTCGGCGGGCTCACCCCGGCCGCCGCTGCGAGCTCTGCGCTGGTGCCGAGCGCCGCCCGGGGGTAGTCGGCGAGCAGGACCCGGGCTACCCGTCGCTCCTGGGGGCTGAACGACGACAGGTCCGCCTTGAGGGCGTCACCGATGGTCACTGGATCACTGTCCGGAGGTCACGATCCGGGGGTCGAGCACCTCGACCTCGCGGGAGGCCAGGTCGATGGCCAGGATGCTGTCGCTCGGAACCGGCGTCCACCCCTCGTCCGGCAGACCGCTGGAGATCACGTGCACCGCGGTGGGGGAGACCTTGTACGCCATGTCGAAGTACGCGGCGGCGTGCCCGTGCGGCATGGCGTCGTCGGACCCGAACAGCTCCCGGAGGTCGTCGAGCGGGGTCGCCGCCCGGCTGTTGACGTGCACCGCGTACAGGTGCGTCGGGGTCAGGAGGAGCGCGTTGAGACTGGCCTCGGGGAAGTGCTCGTGCAGCAGCCCGACCGCGTGGAGCAGGCCGGCCCGCTCGTCCCCGTCCGCCTCGATGCACTGCAGGACGAGACGGAAGTAGCGCTCGCTGTCGGTGGTGCCTTCCAGCCGCGCCCGGCTGGCTCCCGACAGCAGGCCCTCCAGCCTGTCGATCGGCGAGATGCTGCCGTTGTGCGCCAGCGCGCGGGTGCCGTCGGTGAACGGATGCGTGTTCAGGGGGTGGACGACGAGTCCGTCCGTGGCCCAGCGCAGGTGCACCAGCCCGGCCGGGCCCAGGGCCTGTCCTGCCAACTCGAAGTAGGCCGGGTCGTCAGCGGCCGACATCGGGGAGGTGGCGGTGTCGATCCCGTTGCCACTAGGCCGGGACCACGCCATGCCCCAGCCGTCCCCGTGCAGGGCGGACAGGGAGGTGAAGGTCTGGAATCCCGCGGCTCCGAGACCCCCCACAGCGGACTCGAGACCTTCCGACACGTATCCCAGCAACCGGCACAAGTGGACAACACCCCTTCTCAATGCCGTTCGAGGCCCGGTATAAAGACGCGGCTGTGTAACAGAGGTTACATCGGCTTGGAGAATCGCCTTCACGAAACGGACGCGTCAAGTGCCAGTGGTCTCTCCGACCGAATCGTCGGTCCACCGCCGTGACATCGAGGTGCGTGACACCGAGGTGCGTGACATCGAGGTGCATGCCCAGCGGCTCCGGGAAGCCGGCCTCCGCACCCTGACCGGGGTCGTGAGCGACACCGGCGGCGTCATCCGGGCCAAGACCGTCCCGGCGCGCCGGATCGAGTCCTTCGCCCGCTCCGGCATGGGCGCCTCGTTGACGTGGCCGGTCTTCTGCGTCGACAACGGCATCGCGATGACCCCCGAGCTCGGCGTCGTCGGGGATCTGCGGCTGACCGCGGACCTCGAGCGGGCGGTCGTGCTGGACCACGGGTTCGGCTGGGCCCCCGCGGACGTGCGGGACCAGGACGGCGAGCTGTCCCCGTACTGCTGGCGCAGCGTTCCCCGGCGCCAGGTGGACCGGCTGGCGGCGCTCGGCCTCGAAGCCCTGGTCGGCAACGAGCTCGAGTTCGGACTGCTGGACGAGGCCGGGCGGCCGCTGGGGGAGCGCGACGGCTGGCCCTGCTACGGGGCGGGCGTGTACAGCGAGCTCAGCGGGTTCGCAGCGGACGTGTGCGAACGGCTGGACGCCGCCGGTGTCCCGGTCGAGCAGATCCACGCCGAGTACGGCCTCGGGCAGTTCGAGCTCTCCCTGCCGCCGCGCGATCCGGTCCGCGCCGCCGACGACGTGCTCCTCGCCCGGGCCGTCCTCGGCCGGGTCGCTCGGGAGCACGGGCTCCGGGTCACCTTCTCGCCGGTGCCCTTCTCCGGCGGCTCGGGCAACGGCGCCCACATGCACGTCTCCCTCACCCGGAACGGGATCCCGCTGTTCACCGGTGGTCCGCTCACCGCGGACCTGACCGCCGAGGGGGCCTCCGCCGTCGCCGGGATCGTCCGCAACCTGCCCGGCAGCACCGCCGTGCTGGCCGGCACCGTCGTCTCCGGGGAGCGCATGCAGCCGGGCCACTGGTCCGGGGCGTCGGCCTGCTGGGGTGTGGAGAACCGTGAGGCCGCCGTCCGGCTGCTGCTCGCGAACAACGGCAATCCCCACGGCGCGAACGTCGAGGTCAAGTGCGTCGACGCCGGTGCCAACAGCTACCTCGCGACCGGCCTGGTCCTCGGCTTCGCCGCCGAGGGCATCGAGCGGGGGCTGGAACTGCTCCCCGCCGTCGACGTCGACCCGACGCAGCTGTCCCCGGACGAGGCGGAGGCAGCGGCGGTCGTGCCGCTCCCGAGCGACGCGGCCACCCGCATCGAGCTGTTCGCGCGGAGCGACGCGGCTCGCGCCGTCCTGGGCCCGGAGCTGCACGCCGCCGTCCTCGCCGTCCGCGAGTACGAGTCCTCGCTGTTCCAGGGCGAGGACGCCCACGCGCTGACCAGGTTCGCCTGGTCCTCCTGAACCACCGCCGTCCCGGATCACCTGCCCGTGCACACCGGTGCACCACCCGTCCGAAACGAGGAGTGTCATGGCCAAGCGGAAGCTGCGACTGTGGGAGGCGCTGGCGCTCTCACTCGGCCTGATGGGTCCCACGCTGGCGATGGCCGGCAACGGCCAGGGCATCATCGGCACGGTCGGCAAGGCCGTCCCGCTCGTGTTCCTCCTGGGCTTCATCGGCGTCGCCCTGGTCGCCTACGGGTTCATCCGGCTGACCCAGCGGTACAACCACGCCGGCAGCGCCTACGCGCTGGTGGGCGCGACGCTCGGGCCGCGGGCCGGCTTCGTCGCCGGCTTCGCGCTCTTCGGCACCTACCTCTTCTTCACGATCTGCACGGCAGCGGTCTTCGGGGCCTTCCTCAACGCGCTGCTCGCCTCGCTCACGGGTGAGGGCACCAGCCTCGGCTACGGCATCGCGGCCGTCCTCTGCCTGCTGGTCACCGGCTACATGAACACCCGCGACACCACGACGGTGTCCCGCTCGCTGCTCGCCATCGAGGGCGTGGGCATCGCCGCCATGCTGGTCCTGGTGATCGCGGTCTTCGGCCAGGGCGGCGCGGAGTCGACCGGCGTCGACCTCTCCACGTTCACGCCGGACGGCGTCGGTCTGGGTGCCGTGCTCGCCGCGGTCGTCGCCGCGTTCCTCTCGTGGGCCGGCTTCGAGGCCTGTGCCGCGCTGGGCGAGGAGACCGACAACCCCCGCCGCAACATCCCGCGCGCGCTCTTCGGCTCGGTCCTGCTCACCGGCGTCCTGTTCGTCGTCGTCATGTTCGCCCAGACGATCGGCTTCGGCACCGACGAGGAGGGCCTGGCCGCCTTCCAGGGCTCCGGGAACACCCTCGGCGACCTGGGCGAGGGCTTCGTCGGTCACTGGTTCGCCCTGCTGCTCCTGGTGACGGCGGTGCTGTCGGCGTTCGCCTCGAACCTCTCGTCGGTGATGGCCTCGGCGCGGCTGGCGATGGCGCTGGCGCGCGACGGCTTCGGTCCGCCCCAGTTCGCCCGGATCGACCCGACGCACCGGATCCCGCGCAACGCCGTCCTGGCCATGGCCGGGATCGGCATCGTCGTCAACCTGGTCACCTGGCTGACCGGCTGGCCGGTCATGGGCACCGGTGACGCCGCCATCGACGCGTACTTCTTCTTCGCCGTCGTGGGGGCGACCTGCCTGCTGTTCGTCTACCTGCTGGTCGAGGTGGCGGTGTTCGCCGCATGGCGCACGGGCCAGGTCAGGCTCAACCCCGCCGAGCTCGTGCTCCCGGCCCTGGGCGGCCTGTTCATCCTGGTCGTCATCGTCTACAGCGTGAAAGACGCCAGCGGCCTGTCGCCGGCCTTCGTGGCCATCGGCTGGGTCGTCCTCGGCCTCCTGGTCGCCGTCCTCGCCGGCGGCCTCGCCCAGCGGATCGGCGCCTCGCTGACCCGGGAACTCGAGGACGTCGACAGGGAAGCCACCTTCGCGGACACCGAGACGCGCTGATGCACCGGACCGCACAGCGTCTGTACGACCGCGACCGGGTCATCGCCGGGGTCGAGAAGCTGCGCTTCTTCCCGCTGGCACTCGAGTCCGGGCAGGGATCCTGGCTGGTCGAGGCCGGCGGACGCCGGCTGCTCGACCTGTCGGCGACCTGGACCGCGTGCGGTCTGGGGCACGGCCACCCCGCGGTGGAGGACGCCCTGCTCCGGGTGGCGGCGGCGCCGGCCGGAGCGGGCGCACTCAGCGCCGTCCACGAGGACGCCGTCGCGCTGGCCGAGGAACTGCTCGAGCTCACCCCCGGCACGGGGGACCGGCGGGTGTACTTCGGTCACGCGGGGTCGGACGCCAACGACGTGGCCATCCGGGGCGCCGTCCACGCCACCGGCCGCTCGACGGTGCTCGCGTTCGAGCGCAGTTACCACGGCGGCATCGGCGTCGCGATGAAGGCGTCGGGCGTGCACGTCGAGGGCGGCAGCGTCGCCGCGGACGAGCTCGTCCGCTTCACGCCCTACCCGGATCCGTACCGGGAGCCCGAGCGCTACGGCCAGGTCCTCGCCGCCCTCGACGAGGCGCTGGCCGGCCAGGACGTCGCCTGCCTGCTCGTCGAGCCGATCCTGTCCGACGGTGGCCTGGTCGTCCCGCCCGACGGCTTCCTCGCCGAGGTCGCCGCCCGGTGCGCCGCGGCGGGCACGCTGCTGATCTGCGACGAGGTGAAGGTCGGCCTCGGCCGGCCCGGGACGTGGCACGCGTTCGAGCACGACGGGATCACCCCCGACATCGTCACCTTCGGCAAGTCGCTGGGCGCCGGTGTGCCCATCTCGGCGGCGATCGGCCCGGCCAGGGTGCTCGACGAGCCCGGCGCGTCCGCGCTGCTGACCCAGGCGGGCAACCCCTACAGCACCGCGGTCGCCCGGGCGGTCCTCGCCACGTACCGGGCCGAGGGGCTGGTGGAGCGGGCCGCGCAGGCCGGCGAGCGGCTCCGGCAGGGCCTGCGGGAGGCGACCGCGCACCTCGACGTCGTGGGGGACGTGCGGGGGCGCGGTCTGGCCATCGGCGTGGACCTCGTGAGCGACCGGGCGAGCTGCGGCCGCGACACCACGCTCGCGGCCAAGACCGTCTACCGGGTGTGGGAGCTCGGTGGCGTCGTCTTCTACGTCGGCGGCAACGTCCTCGAGATCACGCCACCGCTGGTGATCACCGACGACGAGGTGGACCGCGCCGTGGAGCTGCTCGCGCAGGGCATCGAGGACGCGTCCTCCGGCCAGGTCAGCGACGCCCAGGTCGCGCCCTACGCAGGATGGTGAGCATGGACCACCCCGCACACCCCGGGCCGCTGGACGAGACGGTGGCCGACCTCCTCCTCGTCGACCACCACGTGCACGGCGCGCTGCGGGCGGCGGTCGACCGACCGACGTTCGAGTCGATGATCACCGAGGGGCCGAGACCGCACTCGGCGGGGACCGCGTTCGACTCGCAGGTCGGCTTCGCCATCCGGCGCTGGTGCGCGCCACTGCTCGACCTGCCGCCGCACGCGCCTGCGGACGAGTACTGGGCGCGCCGGTGCGAGCTCGGGGAGGACGAGGTCAACCGGCGGCTCCTCGGAGCGGCCGGCACCGACACCTACCTCGTCGAGACCGGGTACCTCGGGGACGCCGTCCTGACGCCCGCGGAACACGCCGAGGCAGCCGGCGCGGCCGCGCACGAGGTCGTCCGGCTCGAGACCGTGGCCGAGGGGCTGCTCGGGGAGGTGGACTCGGGGCGCGCCTTCGTCGGGGAGTACCCGTCCGTCCTGGAGGAGGCGACCCGCGCGGCCGTCGGCACCAAGAGCATCATCGCCTACCGCGCCGGCTTCGACGTCGACCCGGCACGCCCCGACGACGCCGAGGTCGTCGACGCCGTCGACCGCCTCCTCGGCTCCGCGTCCGGCCGGATCCGGGTCGACGACCCGGTGCTCCTGCGCCACCTCCTGTGGTGCGGTGTCGACCGCGGCCTGCCCCTGCAGCTGCACAGCGGCTACGGCGACCCCGATCTGGACCTGCACCGGGCCAACCCCCTGCTCCTCATGCCCTGGCTCCGCCAGGTGGAGCCGACCGGCGTCCCGGTGATGCTGCTGCACAACTACCCGTACCACCGCGAGGCGGGCTATCTCGCCCAGATGTTCGACAACGTCTACTTCGACGTGGGCCTGGGCCTCTTCTACTCCGGCAGCCAGAGCGCGCAGATCGTCGCCGAGTCGCTCGAGGTCGCGCCCTTCACCAAGCAGCTGTACTCGTCGGACGCCTGGGGGCCGAGCGAGCTGCACCTCCTCGGTGCACTGCTGTGGCGGCGTGGCATCAGCCGGGTCGTCGGGCAGTGGGTCCAGGACGGGGAGTGGGCCCTGCCCGATGCGGAGCGCGTCCTGCACCTCATCGGTCACGAGAACGCCCGGCGGGTGTACCGGCTCTGACCTGCTGCTGAGACGCAGGTGGCCGTCCCGCCCGCATCGCGGCCGGCGCGGCGTCGGTCCTCCACGATGGGGGCCACGCCGCCTCGCTCGTGGTCACCCCTGTGGGGACCGGGCCACGCAGCGTCACCGAGACGCCGGACCCGGAGCGCTCGTTGCCCGTGGATCGGTCCCGGGCTGTATCACGGGCGCCCGGGCGCGCTCGATCAGACGTGGACATCCCCTCGGTGTTCCGGATCACGCTCCTCGACGGCTTCACCCTCCGGTCCCTGGCTCCCGAACCGGTGGTGACCGACCTCCCGCGGGGAGTGCAGCGGTTGGTGGCGTTCCTGTGCATGTCGCGCGGGCCGGCCCGGACGGAGGTCGCCGGCCGGCTGTGGCCCGACGTCGCCGAGGCACAGGCCCAGGCGAGCCTGCGCTCGGCGCTGTGGCGCCTGCGCAGGACCGCGCCGGGACTCGTCGAGGGGACGCCGTGCGGCCTCTCCCTCGCGGCCGGGGTCCGCGTCGACGTCCGGGAGCTGCAGGTGTGGGCCGACCGGGTCCTGGACCCGCGGGCCCGGGCCGACCAGGTGTTCCTGCCGGACGCGGCGCTCCGGGGCGACCTCCTGCCCGGCTGGTACGACGACTGGGTCCTGCTGGAGCGGGAACGGGTCAGGCAACTCCGATTGCACGCGCTGGAGGCCGCCGCGGCCCGGATCGCCGCCGCAGGCCACCACGGCACGGCCGTGCAGGCCGCGCACCTGGCGATCCAGGCCGAGCCGCTGCGGGAGAGCGCCCACCGCACCTTGGTACGAGTGCATCTCGCCGAGGGGAACACCACCGAGGCACTGCGGGCCTACGCACTCTTCCGGGAGATGCTGCTCGACGAGCTCGGCGTGCTCCCCACCGAGCAGATGACCCGCCTCGTCCGGGGCATCGGCGCAGCGCGCCGGTCCGCGTCCTGAGGTGCCGCGTCGGGGAAGTCGGTCGACCGCCGGCTCCACGCGTCCCGGTACAGGTCGTCGAGTGCCGCTGTCCCCGCCCGCTGCTGGGGAACGTCCTCCGTGCGCCGCCGGTGCGTCATCGAGCGGATCGGGGGGTGGATCGCTCGTCGACACCGGCCCCGGCGTCGCGAGGAGGTGGTCCCCGCTCCAGGCGGGAGGAGACACGCACGGTGGGCGGGACCCCGCGTCGCCCACCGGGTTCGGGCGGCGTGGCCAGGAGGCCGACCTCCCTGGCGCGCTGGACCGCCATCAGCCTGTCCCGCACGCCGAGCTTGCGGTACAGGTGCTCGAGGTGCTTGTGCACCGTCCGGGGGGAGGTGTTCAGGCGCCGGGCGATCGCCTGAGCGGTGAGACCTGCCCCGAGGAGGGTGAGGACGGCGAACTCGCGTTCCGTGAGGCGGCGGTCCCGGGCGCGCTCGACCTGCTCGTCCGGCACGTCGTGGAGCGCGCGGTGCTGGCGCACGAGCGCGGCCAGCGCCGGGACGACCAGCGTGGCCAGGGCGGTGTCAGCGTCGTCGTAGTCGTCGTCGGGACGACTGACCACGTAGGCCTCGATCCCGTGGCCCACCCGCAGCGGCAGCGCGAGCTGGTGGGTGATCCCCAAGGGACGCGCGAACGCCGACCACTCCGCGCACATCCTCGGGCCGGCCACCGCGCGGGGTACTCGGCCCAGCGTCTGCGGTGCGGAGCTGCCCGTGACGGAGTACCAGCGGATGAGCGGCTGCGTGGTGGCGTCGGGGAGAGGACCGGACGGCGGCGTCATCGGCAGGTAGCCGACCGGCCAGCCGCCGACGACGTGGTCCACCCATGCGCGGTCCACGGCGTTCAGCGAGCAGCAGGCCGCACCGAAGGACTCGAGGAGCAGGGCCGCCACCTGCGCATGGGGGAACTCCCGTGCCCCGGGCTGCTCCTGCAGGATGTCGCCGACGAGCTCCAGCCACGCTGCATGACGCCTCGTGGTGCGCGACACGATGCTGAGCGTAATCCGATGGCGCCGTCCCGTGGAGGTCGTCCGGGCACGTCTCCCTGGTGTGCGCCGCCGTCGGGTGGCGCGACTACGCACAACTGCGTACAGTCCCGGCGCTCGGACGTGAATAGCGTTGCTGTTCCACAGCTCGTGCGCGTGCGTCCAGGGGGAACCATGTCGGTCGGCGTCGTACACCTGTGTCCCAGGACGACCAGCGCGAAGGCCGGCCAGGCGCCACCGAGCCGCGGCACGTGAGCCGCTGGTCGATCCCGGAGTAGCCGGGGCGCGACGGCCTCCACGTGAGCCCGTGGCCGCTCGCGGCTGCACCGCGACGGGGGTCGCGCAGCCTCCCAGCCGGCACCTCCGAGGTCCCACCGACGGGGATGTCCGTCCCGCGGGCGCTCCAGCACCAGGTGCCCGCCGTTCTGCAGCGGCGGTCGCCCGAGCGGCGGATCCCCAGCCGGAAGACGGATGGCGCCGGCGCTCCCTCGGATCCACCTGCTCGTCCCGAGAGGAAGGAGCTCTCACGTGGACCGTTCACCAGCCGCCCGCGTGACGCTGCTCGACGGCTTCGGGCTGGAGCTGCCCGCCCGTGGACAGCGGTCGACCGCTGACGACCTGCCTCGCGGAGTGCAGCGCCTGGTGGCACACCTGTGCCTGTCCCACCGGCCGACCCGGACCGTGATGGCGGGTCACCTGTGGCCCGATGTCCCCGAGGGGCAGGCGCACGGGAGTCTCCGGTCGGCGCTGTGGCGTCTCAACAAGGCGGCGCCGGGTCTGGTCGAGGCCTCCGGCAGTGCGGTCCACCTGGCGGCGGACGTCCGGGTCGACGTGCGTGACCTCAGCGACTGGGCGCAGCGGGCGATCGCTCCGCCGCGAGGTGCCCATGACGTCGCCGTGCCCGACGCTGCCCTCCTCGGCGACCTCCTGCCGGGTTGGTACGACGACTGGGTCCTCCTCGAGCGTGAGCGGCTCCGCCAGCTCCGCATGCAGGCGCTGGAGGCCGTGGCGGCCCGACTCGCCTTGCTCGGCCGCCACTGCGAGGCCCTGCAGGCGGCTCATGCCGCGGTCCGCGCCGAACCGCTGCGGGAGAGCGCCCATCGGACGCTGGTCAGCGTCCACCTGGCCGAGGGCAACGTGGCCGAGGCCGTCCGGGCCTACGAGCTATTCCGGACGTTGCTGCAGGACGAGCTGGGCGTGCCCCCGACCGAGCAGATGACCCGGCTGGTCGAGCGCATCCCGCGGATCCGCCGGACGCTGTCCGTGCAGCCACCGAGCTGCCCGAGGGGGCGCAGTCCCATCGGCAGCACCGGTCTGCCCGAGCCCCGGACGACGTCCGAGCCGACGCGCAGGCACTGACGCCAGCGGACCGGCACGGCCGGCTCCCCCCGTCCCGCGACCGGACGGGTTCGGGGTCCTCGACCGGGGACAGGGTGCAGCGGCGCTCCGTGCGCACCGACCGCCGGCGGCGTCGTCCGTCGTCGGTGGTCGTCCGTCCGGGGAGTCGGAGCCTCCGCGGGCCAGCGTCCGGCGGCCGCACCGTCGGCGTCGGCAAGTCATCCGTATGGGGGACTGTGCCACGCAGCGTGACCTCTGAGCATGGGTCTTCGCACGTCGACCGCATAGAGCGGTTGTCGGAGGGCTGACTCCGCGACGCTGCGTGGCACCCCGTAGGAGAGATCACTTGGTCGACGACCCGAGTGCAGCACTGCTCATCCGCGTCTGGCTCGAAGGCCCCGGAGAGTTCAGGGCGCGGCTCATGACCCTGCGTGACGCCACCGCGGAGGCGCCCGCGGAGCAGGTGACGGTCGCCGTGGCGTCGTCTCCCGGTGGCGTGCTCGACGCCGTGCGTGACTGGCTCGACGGCTTCACCCGGCAGGCCATGGACTCGGGTGCCGCTGACGGGTGAGCCCCAGGTGCGACGGACGAGCACGCCTACCCCGGTGACAGGGACCGCAGGACGGCTGCCGGCGTCCTGCCGCCGGCCGGTCGACGACCGGGGGTCACGCCCGCTGCCGCCGGTCGTCAGCCCCATCACCGGTGGACCGACCTGGCCATGCTCACGGTCAGTCGAAGTGCTCGTCCCCCGTCGGCTCGTAGTGGGCGATGCCGTTCATCTGCTGCCGCAGCCGGCTCGTCTCCCGGTACAGGGCCTTCCTGCTGCGGTTGATGCCGCCGAGCGGGCGGTGTTCGGCGAGGCTGTGCCACGGGGTGAAGGACAGGACGTCGGCGAAGTCCAGCTGGGCGAGTGACGCGAACTCTTGTCGGGGGATGCGGAGCTCGGCGACAGGGATGAAGGGTGTCTCGGACTCCTTCCACTCGATCGAGCCGTCCTCGATCGGCTGCCGGTGCGGGTCCTTCTGCAGCTGCACCATGAAGTCGAACGTCACGTCCTCGTGGCGCAACGTCTCGATCATGGCCTCGCGGAGGTAGTTGTCGGACGGGATCCGTGGGACCGGGGTCCTCCGGTCGGCGCGGGGCTTGACCGAGTAGTGGACCGCCAAGCCCTCCCCGTGCAGATGGGCCGTGCAGCTGAACAGCTGCGATTCCAGGGGGCTGCCCAGGAGGCGGGAGTCGAGGGCCTGCATGACGAAGTCGAGGAACCTGCTCGGGTGCAGCGGGTTGAAGAAGTACGTCGCCGGCCGCATCTTCAGGATCGCCGTCTGCAGGATCGCCATCCCGGCCGTGTCCCGAGCGGTGAAGGTCCGTACTCCGATCACCGTGAAGTCCTGCGTGTTCCGCTCGTCGTCCAGCAGCTTGGGGCCTGGCACACCCAGCAGCTTGATGCCCATCCCGACGACGCCGACGTGCTCGGCGTCAGGGGTGATGACGCTGCCGGTGTCGGCGACCCTGACCCAGGCCCGGTAGGTCCGCGGTTGGCTGAAGACGCCCTGCGCGAGGTGGTCCGGCAGTCCCGGCAGCACGCGGAACTCGGCCCGCACCACGCCGTAGGTCTTCGCGTTCGCCCCGCGCTCGGCCTTGCGCGTCGAGTAGCGGCGGAGCAGATTCTGCCGGAAGACCTCGATGATCTCCTCCGTCACGGCGGATTCGTCGGAGGGGATGAGCTCCTCCGCCGGCCCGAGCTGCAGGTCCTGGCGGAACGCGTTCTTGAGGAACTGCACGACCGCCCGGATGAGGCTGCTCCCGGCCTCCCCCGGCATCCGGTTGAGGACGGGTTGCCGCCGAACGACCGCGGCGACGCCGAACACGGTGTCGTTGAGGAACTGCAGCAGGGCGCTGCCCAGTGCCGAGTCGGCCAGCCTGGTGGCGAGTCCTGCCCGGGAGGGCGCGCGTTCGGACCGCGCCACCGGAGTCACCGGGTGCTGGTCCCGTCCGGTCGACGGGTCGGCTGCTGTGCGTCGCACAGGTCTTCCCCCTCACGAGGTGCGGCGGGCTCGCTCCTCCGTCGGCGCGGGCCCTCGCCGCTGCTGTTGGCAGGAGGCGGCGGGTGCCGCCGGGTCAGGACGTCCCCCCGGGGCCGGGGACCTCCGCTGTGCCGACGACCGCCCACCGGCTCTCGGCGGGCACGCCCCGCACCCTCCGAGGACCTCGAGGACGGCCTGGTGCTGGTGCTCCGTGCGCACCCGACTCACTGACCGGGTCCCGTCGCTGACGCGCACCGCGGTGTCGTCCCGGCGCAGGGGGATCTCGAGGCTCACCGGGGCTCCTCCTGGGTCGAGGGTGCTCGGCGCGCTGCCGTCGGGTTCATCAGGCCGAGCGGGTCGCGGCGATCGCGATGGGGCCGGCGACCCCTGCATGCGCCAGGTAGCGCGAGATCGAGTGGGGGTCGGTGTCGTTCTCCACCTCGAGGTCGGTGAGCGGCGCCCCCCAGGACTTCTGCAGGGGGTGCCCCAGGGCGACCACGTCGTTGACGTCGTAGGCGGTCAGCCACTCGACCCCGGGGTGCTCGTGGCCCGGGTGGATGAGGTTCTTCTGCACCGCCTCGAGGCCCAGCGGTGACCCCGCCGTCACCCACAGCACGGTCCGCCTGCGCACGTCGTCGTCGTGCAGCAGGTCCCGGGCCACCACCGTGCCCAAGCTGTGCGAGACGAGCAGCAGCGGCCCGTCCGGGGGGACGGCCTCCCGGACCACCTGCAGGACCTCGTCCCGGCCGTCGCCGAGGTAGATCGCGACGTCGCGCAGCTGCGCGGTGATCACGAGCTGGTCGACCCGCGACCGCTTGGCGAGCGAGACGAGCAGCTCTCGCGCCGGTCCCCAGGAGAGGATCCGGTCGCGCAGGCCCTCCTCGCGCAGCCGGCCCCCACCTCCCGTCCGCTCGACCGGCGGCGGCTCGTCGGGGTCGGGGACCGCCATCCCGGCGGCCCGGGCGAGGTCGATGAGCAGTTCCCGCTCGAGTGCGCCGGTCTCGGGCGGAGTGGCGGGGGAGAACGGTCCCGGTTCGTCCGTCGGCCGCGTCGACTCCAGCGTGAGGGCCTTGCCCGCCGACGCCGCGGTGACCTGGTACAGGACGTTGCCGTAGAACGGCAGGACCGCCCGTTCGGCGGGCAGCGGGTCGGCGCCGGCGGCGGTGAGCCCGGCGTTCAGGGCCGCCAGCCACTTGCGGAGCAGCTGCTCCGGCTTCTTGAACTCCTGTCCACGGCCGTGGAGGAAGACCAGTGTCGGTGCGGCCATCTCACTGCTCCTCACCGAGGATCGGGGTCAGCAGGCGGCGCTGCTCCGGCGGGACGTCGGCCCCGCGGAGGCTGCGGACGATCCGGCTGACGCGGGCCCCCTCGTTGCCGACGTAGGCCACCGCGTCCTCGCTCATGTCGGGTGTCCAGCGCTGCCCGTCGCGGGTCAGCTCGAAGCCCTCGTCGTCGGTGGCGGCGACCCCGCCGTGGTGCAGCGCGACCATCTCCCACTGGTCGTTGAAGACCGGTGCACCCGACGAGCCCTCCCGGGTGTCGCTCTCGTAGCGCAGCCACAGGTCGTCCTCCGCGACCATGCGGTTGAACCGGAGGCTGACCCGCTTGCGCTCGCCCGCGGGGTGGTGGATCACGTTGAGCACCTCGCCGATGACGGCCTTGCCCGTCTGTCCGATGAGCGGGATGGAGCCGTACGTCTCGCCGGGCGGCCGGCCGGCCCGCAGGGCGACCGCGACGAGGGTGTAGTCCAGCTCGGGGTCGGTGACGAAGCAGTCGCCCGGGGCCAGCGGCCACCGGTCCTCGTCCCGGGACTCGCCGTCCTCGTCGTACTCGTAGGCGAACTCCACGGCCATCCCGGCGGCCTCGTCCGGCGTCCGGACGACGTGGTGGTTGGTCAGCAGGAGGCGGTCGGTGACCAGCGATCCCGTGCCGATGGGCACGACCGGCTGGCGCCGCGGCGCCTCGACGACCCGACCGACCGAGCGGGCCGCCTTCAGCCCGCAGTCGAAGAAGCTCAGCCAGACGGAGTCGTCCTGGTCGACGATGCCCTCCAGCCGCAGGTGCCGTCGCCGCAGCCGGTCCTGGCGCCTCCGGAGGTCCTCGGGTGGGTTGACCAGGCTCAGGTCCCGTCGGTCGATGGCTCTGCGGGCGGCCTCGCGCTGGTCCTCGCTGGCGTCCCACCGCTCCCGGATCTCGCGCAGCCGGTCGTCCACCCCGGTCGCCACCATGATCGTGCTCTCCTCAACCCCGGACGACGGGACGCTGCCACGGCAGGAAGGCGTTGGGCACCGACCGCAGGGCCGGTCGCAGCTGCGGGTAGTGCCGCAGGATCACCGAGGCCATGGTGTTGTCCGCCAGCCAGCGCATGCCGGGCACCGTGTAGACCGCCGGGGTGAAGTCCCCGGCCAGGAACCGGTCGCTGTTGAGCCGGCGCGACGCCATGAGGATGAAGATCCGGAACGCGGTGTCGCTGAACGCGAACCCCTCGGGCAGGCGCTCGGCGAACAGTCCGACCATGAGGTCGACCTTCTCGACGTCCCCGCCGTAGAGGTGCGACATCTGCCGCGCGAGGTCGGGATCGCCGGTCAGCTCCTCGAAGCCGGCGGGCGCCCGCAGCCGCAGCAGCCGCCGGAACTCGCAGTAGCGGGGGACGCCGAGCTCGCGGTGGCGCAGGATGTCGACGGCGGCGAGGTCCATGACCTTCCCGTCCGGGCGGACGAACTCCTGCAGGAACCTCGGGAAGTTGTGCAGGGTCACCACCCCGGGGTGCTCCGTGCCGAAGGAGTACAGGAGGTCGGCCACCGGCACGGTGTCCAGCAGTGCCAGCGACCCCGGGCCGGCCAGCTCGCGCAGGTCGTAGGGCTCCGCCCGGTACCGCCGGTCGTCCTCGTGCGAGCGCAGGTCGAACAGGTCCGGCATGAGCGGGTGCATGCGGTAGACGGCGCTGAACTCCTCGGTCAGCGAGTACGGCACGCCGTAGTCCCGCGTCGGCGACCCCGGGATGCCGCTGACCAGCTCGCTGCCGCTGAGCCGGCCGAACACCGTGCTGAGGCGCTCTCCGGCCAAGCCCCACCAGTTCGCCCGCAGCGCGGCGACCGTGGTGGGGTGGCTGATGACGGCGGGGGTCCACTCGGCGGTGTGGATCTTGGCGGTCAGCGCGGCGACCACGAGCCGGGCGCGCTGGAAGAGCTCCTCGTCACCCCACGTGGGGAATTCGTCGGCCAGCATGTCGCAGACGGCGTTGTGCTCGCGGGTGAAGAGGGTCTGCAGCGGTACCAGGCCGAGCCAGAACCCCGGTTCCTCGAGCGTCGGGTGGTCGCTCCTGGGCGTCGGCAGCATCCCGTTGGCCTCGACGCGCAGCTTGCCGCCCTCGAACGTCCGGGCCTCTCGCTGCTGCTCGGCGGTGACGCCGTAGATCTGGGAGGCGTCCCACCAGTGGGTGCAGGTGTTGACCGACGTCCGCGGTGACGAGGTGTCCGGGCGGGTCGGGTCCTCGGGAGTGCGCATGATCAGCATGGGCCGCTCGGGCCACGGGTCGTCGTCGGCCAGCTCGACCCGCCACGGGTCCTCGGTGGGGCTCTTCCCGTGGCTGAACCAGTCACGGATCATCCACTGCAGCCACGGGGCGACGAGCGCGTTGACCGACGTCGCGGGGATCAGCTCGTTCCGGGTCATCAGCTGCCGGCTGACCTCGCGGGGGCTGGGCTCGACGACCTCGGCCGGCGCCGGTCGGCCGGCCGCGACGAGCGGCACGTTGCGCCCGAACCGCGAGCCGGCCATCCCCGCGGACGGGACCGCGAGGTCGTTGTAGCTGCCGTCCACCGTCCGCGAGGTCATGACCTGCGGGTCGAACGGCGGGACGGCCGGGGGCTGCGTGGTCGGCAGCGCGCCGGTGTCGTGCAGGTTGTGCCGGCGCAGCGCGTCACGGAGGCCGGCGAGCACCGCCAGCCCCAGCGGCACGGGCAGCCGGTCCCAGCCGAGGACCCGGTCCAGCGCCTGGGCCGCCGCGCGGTAGACCCGCCACGGCAGGCCCGGCCGGTAGCCGCTCGCGGCCCTGGCGGTGCCGGGCTGGGCCGTCGTCCGGGGTGCTCCGTTGCCGGCGATCCTGCTGCTGGGTGGCTCGGTCGTGGACGCCTTGGTCATGGATGCCTCCTCGGGGCGTGCGCGGTTGCCTCGTGCGGTGCCGTGGTGTCTCGCTGGTCCAGCGGGCCGAGCCGAGCCGGCTCCGGAGAGAGCGGGGCGGCCAGTCCGCTGATACGCGAGCGCGCGTCCGGGTTCGCCGCGCCGGGGCCACCGGCCCGTGTCGCCCGCGCCGCGGTCCCGTCACGGACCCGGTCGAGGACGTCCGGCAGGCCGGTGACGGCGTCGACCGAGCCGACGGAGAGCGTGGCGCCCGGAGCCGACGGGAGCGGGCCTTCACGTGCCACCTCCGGGGCGTGTCGGTGCGCCGGCCCGTGCCGGTCGCGGCTGGGGCACGGGGCCTCCGTCCCCGGTGCCGGCGTCCGTGGCGGGCCCGCCGAGGGGCACCGGGGTCGTCGGTGGCGCCCCGGGCTCGGTGCGCCACGGCACGTGCGTCCCCGGGGCCTCCGCGAACATCGCAGTGGCGTGCTGCTGCCCGAGTGCGATCGCCCGGGTGATGAACTCGGGGTCGAAGAGCAGGTAGCTCAGCACATCCCCGCGGCGGGGCCCGTCCCCGCCGAGGAGCTGGGCCAGCAGCGGGAGGTCGGGCTCCCGCAGGGTGCGCAGCGCGCCTCGGAGCCCGGTGAAGTGGTCCCGGTACACATCGGCGGCCAGCCGGCTGAGGGTGGCCCGTTCCGGCGGACCCGCGAAGAGGTGCGGCACCACGGACAGCGGCCGCCCGGTGCTCCTGCGTCCACCACCGGCGGCCACGAGTTCGTTGACCTTGGTCAGCGTTCGCAGGTCCTCGACCATCCGGTCGACGAAGGCGGCGTCCAGCAGCATGACGAGCGCGTCGTCGACGTCGGGCCGGTCGTGGTGGGCATGGGCCGGGCCGGATCCGGTGGCGTGGGTGCCCGGGTGGGTCGCGGCCACGACCAGGGCGTCGCAGCCGAGGTCGAGGGCCGGCTTGAGCGGGGCGTTGAGACGGATCCCGCCGTCGAGGTACCACCCGGTCCGCTCCGGCGGCTCGGTCACCCGGACAGGGGGGAAGACGACGGGGATGGCCGCCGAGGCCCGCACGTGCGAGCTGCCGACCGGGGCGGCGACGTAGTCCAGCGCCCGGTCCTCGTCGGCCGGCGGCAGGGTCGATCCGGGCGCCAGGTCGGTGAACACCACCGTGCGGCCGGTGCGTCCGGACGTGGCGACGACGGCCAGCGCCTGGCAGTCCCCGTGCTCGACGTTGGTGCGCAGCTGTCCCCAGTCGACGGCCGCGTCGGCGGTGCGCGCCAGCGGCGTGGTGTCCACGAGGCCGGTCAGCCGCACGCCGCCGATGCCGAACCGCTGCGCGAGCCACGTCCCGGCCGTCCGCGGCGTGGAGGCCAGCAGGGGCCCGAACACGTCGCGCGGCCCGATCCGGCGCCACACGCGGAGCAGCGCCGCGGCCTGCTCGTCGGCCGGCAGGTGCGCGCCTGCGGCCAGCAGGGTGGCGTTGATCGCCCCGGCGCTCGTGCCGACGAACACCCGAGGCCGGGCACCGGCCGCGGCCAGCCGCGGGACGATCACGGACAGGGCGCCGGCCTCGTACGCCCCCCGGGCACCGGCACCGGCGATCACCATCCCCACCCGCTCCGGGGCCGGGTCGCCACGTCGGCCGGGATCGGACTGGCTCACGTCGCACCTCCCTGGCCGAGGTCGGCGAGCGGCACCTGGCCGGCGTCCCTCCGGCCGACGTCGATCCGAGCGACGACCGGGTTCCGGACCTGCGCTTCCACGTGCGCCTCCTGGATCTCCGACGAGCCGGCGGGCGGGTCAGCGGGAACGGAACGGGCGGCGGGGCGGGTGGCGGCGCCGCGCGCCCAGGTTGGCCAGCGAGAGCGCGAGGTTCAGCGCGGAGATGGCGGTGGCCATCGCCCCGGCGCGCCGGGGCAGGTCGCCCCGGCGCCAGGCGAGGAAGGCCGCGACCGTGTCGCTGCCGTGGACGACGGGGGCCAGCTGCTCCGCGTGCCCCCGCCGACGGGCGTCGGGGGCCAGCAGCTCGGCGCCGATGAGGACGGTCCGGATGCCGAACATGCGCAGCGGGTAGCGCATCCCCGGCTGGGTGGCCGGGTCGATGTCCAGGCGGCGGATGACCAGGCCGGGAGCGAGCAGGCCCGCCGACCCCATCGTCAGCCGGACGCCCGCGAGCAGGACGCGGGCGAGGTCGGCGCTCGACGTCATCGGGGGACCCTCCCGTCGGCCGAGGGGCCGGAGGCGATGTAGTGCAGGGCGCGGACGCCGGGGAGGAAGAAGTAGCCGCCGCCGCGGAGCCGCACGAACCGGGGCAGGTCGAGCAGGCGGTGGCGGACGGGGTCGGCCGGGAGGGGGAACACACCGCCGTCCGGGGCGTGGTTCCCGGCGATCGGGTCCGGGCTGTCCTGCAGGCCCGCGAACGCCGGGTTGTTCAGCCAGGTGTGCTGCACGAACTCGAACTGGCGGCTGATGTTGGCGTTCAGGCAGAGGAAGTGCAGCCCGAGCTCGGTGTCCGCCCCCGTCCTGTCGCCGGCGTCCCGGGTCCGCGGCGGAACGGCGTACTGCCGGCCGCGGCGCAGGAGGCGGTGCCGGTCGTTGACCCGGACCGAGGCCTCCGAGCCGGGGCGCGGGTCCAGCGAGTCCCGCGGGTTGGCCCGGCGGGCGTGCGCCGCGATCGGGCACCCGAGGCCGAGCGCGTCGCCGTCGCGGTGGTAGCGGAAGGCGTTGTCCACCGGATGGGCCTGGTCGTCGTGGTCGGGACTGATCGTCAGGGACGTGCCGCTGGGCCACCGTCCCACCATCTTCGCGGCCACCTGGGCGGCGGACAGCCCGGTCCGTGCCGCCCATCGTTCGGTGTGGGCCCGGAAGGCGGGGACGTCGAGCGCGAAGGTCCGGGCGACCAGGTACGTGCCGTTGCGCCCGAGGTCGACGCTGGGCGTCTCGGCGTCGGGGGCGGGGGGCAGCAGCCGGCCGGGGTCCTCCGCCGCGGGCAGGAGGGGGCGTCGGGTGCGCTTGCCGTAGGCGTTCGGGTACCCGAGGAGGAACTCCCCCAGGGCCACGTCACCGTCGGCGCCCTCCCCGTGCAGGCCGGCCACCGCGGGCTGGGAGATCCCGTCGGCGAAACCGAGGTGGTCACGCTGCGCCAGGGTGGTGGTCGGCAGCGTGACGACCTCCTCGACCCCGTCGGCCGGGACCAGTCGGCTGACCGCCTCGGTGTGCGCTCGCAGTTCCTGGTCGGACACCGCGTAGAGGAGGAGCAGGACGTCGACGCGGGGGTTGGTGGGGCCGCCCCACGTCCAGGTCGAGGGCGCGTGCTCGCCCACGTCACCGAGGAAGACGCTGCGGGTGGGAGTGGCCATCCCGCCGGCGAACTCCAGGGGGAACTGCTCCAGCGCCGCCTGCGGCAGCCCCAGCCGGGCGAGGCCGTAGTGGCCGAGGGCGACGTTGAGGGCCCGGGTGCTGTGGTCGCCGGCCATGCTGGTCACCAGGGGGAGGAGGTCGGCGAGGAACGCGCGTCCTGCTGCGCAGTCGTCCACGCGCAGGCCCAGGAACACCGCCTCCGGGAGCCGCCCGTACCCGCTCCCCACGATACCCTGGACGTCGGCCCGGTCGACGCCGCGCCCACTGCGAGGAGCGGGGCCGGATGAGGGCGCGGCCCGCCCCCGGGCGCCGCGGTCGACGCGCGGAGGCGCCGCGCTGCGGGTCGGTGCCATGGCCGTTCCCTCCGGATGTGCGGGTGTTGCGGTCGTCAGAGCAGGGTGAGCCACTCGCGTGCCTCGTCGTCGGAGAGCGTCCGGCGGGCCAACCCCCGGCGGATCGCCGCGTTGGAGCCGGCGTTGAGCGCGGTGAGGTCCTCGTAGGCCGACCACCAGACGTGGCTGAGGGCCTGGTGGTTGCGCAGGTGGTCCTTGAACAGCTCCTCGTCCTTGGCGCCGCGCCAGAGGAGCAGGACGGTCCGGGGGTAGCCGAGGCCGTTGCTGAAGATGGCGTTCAGACCCCAGGCCACCTTGTCGATGAAGTCGTCCATGTAGCTCTCGAGGCTGCCGTCGTAGGCGCTGAGGAAGACCATCCGCTCGGGGGAGAGGTAGACCCACCGGGCGAAGTGGATGGTCTTGACCCCGGCGAGGCTGCCGCGGTTGAGCACGTGCCGGACGGAGTAGCTGATGGCGAAAAGGACCGTCCGGGTGAGGGCGGCCCGGAAGGGTCCGGGCTTGAGGAACCCCACGGCGGCGAACGGGTTGTGCGCGACGTGGTCCTCGCCGGCCCGGAGGCGCTCCACCGCGGCCGGGTCGGGTCGCTGCCGGTCGGGCACGTCCCGGAGCTCGTGGACGAGCAGTGCGACGGCCACGAACGGCAGTGCCAGGACGATGACCGGGAGCAGCGGCAGGAGGACCGCCGGGACCGCCACCAGGTGGCAGAGCTCCCTGGCCCGCCACCGCAGCGGAGGACGCCGCGCGGGTACGACCCCGACCCGGAGGTCCGGGTCGGTGAGCGCGTGCCGGCGCAGGACCGCGTGGATCTCCGCCGGCGAGCGGGTGACGAGACCGTCCCGGTGCTCGTCCAGGTACGCCTCCAGGCCCCTCCGCAGCCGAGCCTCGGCGAGCACCTGTGACACACCGCGTCCCACCGTGTTCACGTAGAAGGCGGCCTCGGGAACGCGGTGTGCCCGCAGCCACGCCGTCCGGCTGGCCGGATCCGGCCGCGTCGGGTAGTCGGTGCAGCAGGAGAACGCGCGGTCCAGGCCCGGACCGGAGACGTCGGCGAGCGCCTCCAGGTGGGCGTCAGCCGGGCCGTCGAGGTCGGCGGTGTAGAGCAAGCTGGGTTCCAGCCTCGTGCCGGACGGGCTCACGGCGCCGTCCAGCAGCATCAGCCGGGCGAAGTGCAGGCCGACGAGCCGGTCGAAGGCCAGCGCGTGCCGGTCCGGTCCGGCCAGGTCCGCCAGGGCGGTGGCGGCACGGTCGCGATGTTCGTGCGGCAACGGCGCGAGGACCGTCACAGCGGACTGCTCGGGCATGGCGGCCCCCTCATCAGCCGATGGACACCGCGTACGGGCCGACGGACGCGGCCGGGCGGCGGAGGTCGAGGTCCCCGTCCTCGCCGGGGAGCACCGTGGCGCCGTCGCTCCCGATGCCGGCTGCCGGCGGGGCTACTGCTGGCGGAGCGTGAACCAGCCGACCCGGCGCTTCCACAACCAGACGACGCCGAGGTACAGGCCGGGAGCCACGAGGCGGACCTCGTCGCGGACCATGCGCGCGACCATCGACGTCGTCGAGTAGTCGATGAGGACGCACTCCCCGCCGTCGACCCAGCTGCGGTCGTGGGAGAGCAGCGCGCGGATCGACCGCGTCCGCAGCGGCCCGATCAGGTTCTGCAGCGACGGGCCCGAGGCCTCGGTCTCCTTGCCCTGCCAGACCAGCAGACCGACCAGCCGGGCCAGGGGAGTGCAGAGGGGGGTCCCCGGGAACAGCAACCCCGTCCCGGGCAGGCGCCCGTGCGGGATGTCCCCCGCGGGACTGGACCGGAAGAGCAGGTCCAGTTCCCGGTTGTCCATGCGCTGCAGCGCCCGCTCGTCGAGGACGTCGTCCCGGACGGCGGGAGCGTGTCGGAACACCACAGGAGCCTCCAGCGGCAGAGGTGACGAGGTGCGGGGCGGCGACCTCCCCGCGACCGCGGCCCGTCCTCGGGATCGCCCTGACGGTCGCGACGGGGACGACGGACACCGGAGCGGGGGAGCCCCGCGACGGGGAGCAGCTGTGCATGACACCCCCTGGCGGGTCCGACCGACGTCAGGACCCAGGTTGCCGTTCCGGCGTCACCGGAACATCACCGGTCCATCGGGGCCGGCATCACGGCCCCCTCAGCGTCGACGGAGAGGACGGCGCCGACACCGCAGTGCACACCGAGGACGACGCCCTGGAGTCGACCCCGACCGCGCCACCGACCCCGACCGCGCCACCGACCCCGACCGCGCCACCGATCCCGACCGCGCCACCGATCCCGACCGCGCTCCGGACGTCCTGCGGATGGACGTCGCCGGCGTGGCCGGGGCGGTCGTCGAGCCGGAGGGGTCGCCGACCGCGGACCGGGCGGACGGCCGGCCCGCGGGGGACCGTGGTGCAGCACGCGCCCCGCAGCTCACCGGTCGTCAGGCCGGGACGGCACCCGTCGATAGGTCACCCGGTCGTCGCCTGCGGAGAGGGTGAGCAGCTCGCCCCTGAGGTCCGCCGAGTACGTGGACGCGCGGTCGTCCGCCGTCCGGATGCGCACCGAGCCGTCGTGCAGGACGTCGAACGACGCCTCGTCCCAGACCGGCCGGCGCACCCCGTCGCCGGTTGCGCGGTAGGTGCGATCCGGGAAGAACTCGATCTGCTGCGGAAAGGGGGTCGTCGACCCGCCGTCGTCGACCTTGCCCCACCGCCCGACCAGCTCGCCGAGGGTGACGCCGGTACCGCTCACGAGCAGAGTCTGTGCCATCCGGCGCCGTTCACCGTGGCCGTCCCGCCTCGTCCATCTGCCGACGAGCGGCCGCGGCGAGCTTCCGCAGCGATCCGGTGTCCGGCGCGTCGTCCGTCCCGGTCGCCTCCCCGTCCCGGATGGCCTCCTCGTGCAGCGCCCACGTGGCCTCGACGCGGTCGAGCGCCTCGACGGCGCGGCGTCGCTCCGCGGAGCTCACGACCACGTCGCCGTCGACGAGCCGCTCGAGCGCCCGGCGGTACGGCTCGCCGGTCGTCGCCCTGCTCCGCAGCGTGCGCTTCGCGTCGAGCCATGCGTAGTGGGGGCCCAGCGTCGGGTCCGACGCGGCCTGCTCGATCGCCGCGAAGCCGTTACCGACATCGGCGGTCGCGGCGATGGCCAGCAGCGTGTCGGGGGTCGACAGGATCCCGTACGCCGCCCGCTCCTGCCCGACCGATGCCGCCGCCGTGACGAGGAGGGTGGCCGAGCCGCTGAGCGCGCGCGGTGTGCCCCCGTCGTCCCACCGGACCTCCACGACGATGCGGTGCAGTCCGGCACTGGGGAGGAGGGCACCCTGCGGCCCGTGCGTGACGGTCGCCGAGGAGGACACCTGCTCTCCCGGCTCGAGCACGCGCAGGGGCTGGCTCTCGACGCACGGGACGAGCGGGAGGAACGTGCGGACCGTCCCGGCCGGGTCGATCACCTTCCCCCGCACGGTGCCTCCCCGCAGGCCGAGTGACGCGGGCACGAGCACCGGCGCCGTCGACTCGTTGACCAGTGCGAACTCGACGCGCGCCGGTGCGCCGAGCGGCAGCAGTTCCTCGACGGGACGCACCTCGAGCCGCAACCCCGCGGGCCGCTCGACCAGGTCGTCCGCGGCGATCGGTGCCACCGAGTAGTCCTCGCCGAACTGGATGCCGCCGGGGCGCACCCACACGTCCGGCATGTGACGGAGCCGCTTCTCGTCGTCCGGGTGGAACGCCCACCGGATGTTCTGCGGGAACGGGCGCCCCGCGTGCGCCCGTCGGGCGATCACGTCCGTCGTGTTCATGAAGCCGTTGTCCGACGCGTTGTGGTACAGCCCCATGGCGTGGCCGAGCTCGTGGACGGCGGTCCGGAAGTAGGTGGGCGGATCGTCACCGAACCGCGTGCCCCTGAGGGCTCCCCAGCTGGGCTCGTCCTGCTCGAACACCCAGTCGCAGGCGATCCCGACACCCTCCCGGGCCGTGCTGTTCAGGTCGACGGCGGAGCTGTCGTACATGATGCCCCGCTCGGTCTCGTCGAGGCGCCGCACGCACAGCAGGTGGTAACGCCACTCCACGTCGAGCAGCGCCTCCCGTCGGTCGCGGTACTCGAGCATGGCCGCGTGCATCTCGGCGTCGCCCCACGACTCACCGCTCGGCTCGGCGACCGTGTCGTCGCTCTCCACGACGGTCAGGTCCCAGCCCACCGGCTCGAACACCTGCCGCCAGCCGTACCCGTCCGAGCCGTTGGTCCTCGGCGCCACACCTCCGGGGACCCGGTCGACCTCCAGGGTGCAGCGGCGCAGGAAGGGGGAGACCCACCCGAGCGAGAGCGTCCCGGTCACCGAGCCCGCCGCGTTCTCGACGTCGCCGGTCAGGTAGTCGGCGCCGGACGGGTAGCCCGGTGGCGCGGTCGTCCACGACAGCTGGACCGTCGAGACGCCCTCGTTGGTCCACGCGGTGATCGCGGCGTTGAACCGGAACAGCTCGAACGTCAGGGTGAAGCTCTCCTGTGCGCCGGGGGAGTCGGACACCCTGGTCGCGCGCACGTAGTACCGGTAGTCGGCGCGGGGGAGGACCGGGATGCCGTCGGCCGGGTCCGGCTCGCCTGCGTCGTCCGCCGGGAGGCCTCTGGACACGTGCCGGAGGTACAGGTCGCCGCTGATGGTGAGGGTCGTCCCGACGCGCTGCACCCGGAGCGTCCCCAGGTAGTGGACCGCACCCGGGCGGGTCGGTGAGGTCTGGAGGGGTGTGTAGCGCAGGAAGTAGCAGCCACCCCGCAGCGTGCGGGTCGGCGTGACGGGTCCGCTGTCGCTCGTGTCGCCCAGCCCGGCGCGGTAGTCACGCGCCAGGAACGGGAGCCCGTCCGGCAGCGGGGGCGGCGGCCCCTGGGGGTCCGGCACGCGTCCGACGTCGACGGAGTAGGCGGCGGCGCCGCCGGCCAACGAGCGCGGGGAGGGAGCGGTCATGGCATCCACCTGGAACGGGAGGGAACCGCGCGGTCGATGCGCGGCACGGGCGGGTGGCGCTCGGCGTCGCCGGGTGGCCTGACGTCGGCGTCGGGGTCGGCCACGGGGCACGACTCCGGGGAGCAGCGAGCGGCCGCCGACGGCGGCGAGGAGCAGCGCGGGAACGGGGTCTCGCCACATCCGCGGGTGCCCCGCCCCCCACCAGGCGGCGACGGAGGCGCCGAGCACGAGCCCCGCGTGGTGGCCGACCATCGCGGCCTCGACCGGGACGCACAGCGGTGCGCAGCGACGCCACGCGACGGCGCGGCGACCGGTGCGGACGCCGACGTCAGGCCGGCCACGTCACGTCGGGACGGATCATCGTGGACCTCCGTCAGCGGCTCAGCGGGACGCCCCCTGCCGTCGTCCCGGTGTAGGGAGCCTGTCGGCGCAGCATCACCGCGGCGTCACTGCGGTGTCGTGTGCGGGCCGGTCCGGGCGGCTCCCGGGCCGGCTGACCCGCCGCTCCCGATCGCCCGTGATGCGCGCGTGACGGAGGAGTGATGGGCCGGCCGCGAACATTCCCTCCGTCGCCACGAGGTGTGCCTGGGACGGCCCTCTGGTGCCGGACGGTCGCACGTCACCCCCTCCGGCACGCCCGGGCCGAGATGGAGGAGAGTCATGGGGAAGCTGGTGATCGGGGACCGCGAGTTCGACAGCCAGGAGGCATTCGTCCGCGGTGGGCGTCGCTGCGGGACGCCGGAGCTCAACGAGTTCCAGAGGGAGCGCGTCCGCGCTCACCTCCGCACCGCCCGGGCGAACGGCATGGACGCCTCCGCCGTGACGCGCCTGGAGATCCCGGTGCACTTCCACGTGGTCCACGACGGTGCGGCGGGCGCCCTGACCGACCAGGAGCTGGAGGCCCAGCTCAACGTGCTCAACGACCGGTTCAAGCCGCACGACATCGTGTTCACCCGGGCGTCGGTGGACCGCACGGACGACCCGGTGTGGTTCCGGATGACGATGAACAGCCCGGCCGAGCGGAAGGCGAAGGCCGCGCTGGGCAAGGACCAGCACCGGGCGCTGAACTTCTACACCGCCGGCATCGGCGACACCTTGCTCGGATGGGCCACGTTCCCGACCGATTTCGCGGGCGACCCGGTCAGGGACGGCGTCGTGATCCTCTGCTCGACCCTCCCGGGAGGCTCGTCGAGCCCGTACGACCTCGGCCTGACCGCCGTCCACGAGGTCGGCCACTGGCTCGGCCTCTACCACACCTTCCAAGGTGGCTGCATGCCGCCGGGTGACGAGATCGCGGACACGCCCTTCGAGGCCAGCCCCAACTACGGGCCCGCCGACCCGACGCGCGACACGTGCCCGAACGACGGCGGGAACGACCCGACCACCAACTACATGGACTACACGGACGACGCCGGGATGACGGAGTTCTCCCCGGGTCAGGTCACCCGGATCAAGGAGCACGTCACGCTCTACCGGCCAGACCTGCTCGGCCCCGTCCTGGCCGATGCCGCGGACTCCGCGCGAGCCGGGATCGACTTCGAGACCGGCACCTTCTGACGGGACCGGGACGACATGGCCTACCGAGCCGGCGAGCTGCGGATCGACGACCCCGAGGCCGGCGAGCTGCGGGTGGCGGGCGACGGCTACGCCGCGGCCGGTGAGGTGGTGACCCTGCTCGTCAGCCCGGCCGTCCACCTCCTCCTCGGGATGTCCGAGGAGGAGGTGACCCGGGCGGCGCAGATCGAGCGGCGCTACCGCGAGGCCCTCAGGCAGCTCCATGCGGGGGGCGAGTGGCGCCCGCCGCACGTCGACCCCGCCGCGCGGTCGGCGCGGCAGGAGGTCGAGCGCGAGGTCGGTCGACTGCTCGGGGGCGAGCGCGCCGCCCGTCTGCGCCGACTGTCGTGGCGGGTCAGGGGTGGCGACGCGCTCCTGGACGAGGACGTGGCCGATGTCCTGCACCTCACGGGGGAGCAGCGCAGACTGCTGGCGACGGTGGCCGAGGAGAACGAGCGGGAGTACACCCGCGTGCTGGCCGAGGTCGGCGCGGTGCGGGGCCGCGGGGGGCAGCGCAGCGGCGACTCGTCCGGGCTCCGGGGCCGGGCGAGGGACGCGGACGACGCCGGGTCCGCACGGCTCCTGGAGCTGCTCACCCCGGAACAGCGGGAGCGCTTCACGCGAATGCAGGGAGGCGCCGGATGAGGACCGGCGTCCGTCTTCTCGTACGGAGGAGGATCCGATGGCGAGTCTGATCGCGAGGGTCACGTCCACAAGCACCCGGGCTCCGCTCGCCCGCCTGCTCACGAGCCCCCTCGGGCTGGACGTGTGGGAGGTGGGGGCGGACCACCTGGTCCTGCAGGCGGACGAGGCCCAGGCCGGCCGGCTGCAGGCAATGGGCTACGACGTCGAGCAGCTGCGGATGACCGAGCAGTACCTGTCGGCCTTCGCGACCGACGCGGCCGGGTACCACACGGTGGCGACCCTGGAGCAGGACCTGCGCCGTCTCGCCGAGGAGCACCCGGAGATCGCCGAGCTGCACGAGATCGGCCGCAGCGTCGAGAACCGGCCGCTGTGGGCGCTGCGCATCGGTGAGCGCCGCGGCAGCACCCGCAAGGTCGCGTTCCTCGGCTGCCACCACGCCCGGGAGTGGATCTCCGTGGAGGTCCCGTACCTGCTGGCCGAGCACCTGCTGCAGAACTCCGCGTCCGAGCCGGTGCAGGGCTGGCTGCAGCAGGGCGAGGTCTGGGTGGTTCCGATGGTGAACCCCGACGGGCACGAGTACACGCGCACCGAGAACCGGCTGTGGCGCAAGAACCGACGCCGGAACCGGGACGGCAGCATCGGCGTCGACCCCAACCGGAACTACGGCTACATGTGGGGCACGCTGGACGTGAACACCTCCAGCCACGTCCCCGCCGACGAGACGTACGTGGGCCCACGCGCCTTCTCCGAGCCGGAGGTGCGCGCGGTGCGCGACCTCGTCGCCCGCCAGCTGTTCGGCGGCGTCCTCACCTACCACAGCTACTCCCAGCTGCTCCTCTACCCGTGGGGCTACACCTCCGAGCCCGTCGAGGACGAGGCCGATCTGGGGGAGATGCGGGAGCTCGCGGAGGAGATGCACCAGTTGATCAAGGGCGTGCACGGGACGACGTACACCCCGCAACCGTCCTCGCAGCTGTACCCCACGGCGGGCGACACCGCCGACTGGACCTACGGTGAGTACGACGCCCCGACGTTGACCGTCGAACTCCGCCCGGCGTCCGCGCTCGACGGCGGGTTCGTCCTGCCGCCGGACCAGATCCAGCCCTGCTGGGAGGAGAACCGTCCCGCCGCGCTGCACTTCGTCGACCACGTCCTCGGCGGGCCGGCGCGCTGACGGACGGCGGGGACGGCGGGGGAGCGAGCTGCGGGAGGTCGACGTGCCCGGGAGCGAACAGACGTGGGTCGCGCGGATCACGCCTGCGGCCGGGCACAGCATCACGACCCTGCTCGGTCTGTCCCTCGGCCTCGACGTCTGGGAGCGCCAGGCCGACGCCCTCGTGGTCGCCGCGCCCGAGAGCCGGCTCCTCGAACTGGAGCGGCGGCGGCTCGCCCACGTCGAGCGCTGGGGTACGCCGACGGACTACCGGGCCCGGCGGCGCGGCCGGTCAGCGGACGCGCCGGACGACTCCTGAGCTCGCCGCCACCGCGTCGGTCACCGCTCCGCCGGCGTCCCGGCGGGTCCGCTGAGGACCGGAGCGTGGCCCTGCGTCGTCCCGAGGGCGGGGCAGTACCGGAAGCACAGGCCGGTGGGGCGGCCGTCGGCGTCCGGAGTCGCCAGGGCGTCCTGGGCCAGCAGCCGCAGCTCGAACATCAGGCCGAGGGCGGGCCGCAGGCCTCCGGGTGCACCGTCGAAGGTCAGCTGCAGAGCCTGCAGCAGCCTGGTGTAGCAGTCGGTGAACCGCTCGGCCGCGAACCGCGACCTGCTGCCGGGCCGGTGGGCCTCGAGGCCGGGGTCCGGCGGCATCGGCCACACGCCGTCCGGGTCGAACGGGACCGGGGCGCCCGTGTACGAGAAGCCCTGCGGCACCGACGGGTCCGCCACCAGCCGCCGCCCGTGCACGAGTTCGGCGAAGCGGTAGTAGTGGGCCGGCTCGCCCTCCCGGTCGAGCGGGCTGCTGCTCGTGCCCTCGCCCTCCTCCGCGACCAGCTCCAGGGCGGTCACGGCGGTGGCCACGTCGCGGATGGGGAAGAGCTGGTCCGGCGGGAACCAGGCGCGGTCGACCACCTGGCGCGCGGGGTCGCCCACGAACGCCGAGTCGCCCAGCTCCGTCAGCTTGTCGCGCAGCGCTGCGTAGAACTCCCCGATCGTGGCGAACCCCGGGTCTGCTGCACGGTCGGCCGACCCGCCCGGGAGGTGCAGCGGCAGCTCCGGCTCCTCGATGCGCAGAAAGACGTCGCGGACGAGGTCCGGCGAGTAGGGGGCCAGACCCACCACGACGGAGTGCCCGACGTTCATCGGCAGCACCGTCGGGTAGTCGGGGACGAACCCGGGTGCCGCGATCCGTGGCCGGCCCCCGAGGGCCAGCAGCAGGTTCGCCGCGATGGTCAGGTGCAGCATCTCCTCGACGGCCACGCCGCGGACGGCCGCCGCGATCTCCGCATTGGTCCCCGGCCGGAGCGTGTAGTACGCCGTGAGGTAGGGCGGGACGGTCGAGTGCTCGAGCTCGACCGCCAGCTGGACGAAGCGGTGCAGATCCGCCCGGCCGGCGGCATCCCGCACACCGGAGACCAGCGTCCTGTCGACGGCGAGCATCAGCCGTCCCTCCCGGCTGCCCGGAGCAGCTGCTCGAGGGCCTGCGGCAGGGCCACGGCCTTCCCGCCGATCTCGCCGATGTCCCCGGTGCCGCGCCCGTCGTCGGACGGCGGGGCAGCGGCGGAGTCCGACGCCGTCCGCGGTGCGGGCGCGGCGGGCGCCGCCGCGCCCGGACGCGGACCGTGCACGAGGCGGCGCTCGCCGTACCCGTTGCGGTCGCGCAGCCAGGCCAGCAGCATCTCCCGGCGGGCGTCGGACAGCTCCCTGGTGACGGGCATGTGGTTCGGGTCGTCGAGCGGCCGGGAGAAGGCCAGTTCGATGATCGCGGCGTGCTCGCGGACGGCGTCGTAGTCCCCGAGGTCGACCAGCCGCCGGCTCATGATCGGGTAGAGGTCGCCGTACTGGACGAGCACCGGCCGGACGTCGTCGACCCAGGTGGGGTGTGCCGGCGCCGCGTAGGCCTCCCGGACGTGCAGGACCACGACGTCGAAGCGGTGCTGCTGCTCGCTGGCCTGCCCGTCGAGGGAGTAGGTGATCACGTACACCTGGCCGTCCAGGTACCCCCGGGCACGTCCCGGGTCGTGCACCGTGAGCGGCAGCTCGGCGCGACCGTCGTCGTCGGTGACGATCGAGGGCGGCGCCTCGACGGCCTCCTGCGGGACGCCGATGTCGGGGATCGGCGCCGCCGGTGGGTCCGGGTCGTTGCCCGGACCGCCGCCCAGGCCCGACATCGGCGGTGCCAGCCGCGTCCGGATGGTCGCGGCGGCCAGCGGCCGGCCCCACCGGGCGGCGGAGAACCGGACCGTCGCAGGGACCGCCGCGTCGCTGCGGGCGTCGACGCGGAGGACCAGGTCGTCGGCCCGGGCGAGCAGCCCGCCGGTCGTCTCCCGGAGGAGGACCTGCGCCCCGTTCCCGACGGTGCTCACCAGCGCCAGCGGGCGGTCGGCGGCGAGCGCGGCGGCCGGTTCGTCGAGGGCCAGGTCCACGATGCCCGCCGTCCGGGACAGCCAGTCGGGCGAGCCGTGGTCGATCAGTCCCAGCACCAGCACGTCCGCGAGGGGCACGAGGTCGCCCTCGCGCACACCGGCGGCGCCGTCGGGCCGGTCCGGGGTCCGCAGCACCGCGAGGGCGAGCGGCCCGATGTCAGCTGTGGTGCCGAGAGGATCGGTGATCGGCAGGGCGTTGCCGAGGTCGAGGGTGACCAGCCCCGCCTCGGGGTCGACCACGGCGTCGGCGAAGGTGAGGTTCGCAGCGGTGACGCCGTCCTCGGCCGGTGCCAGCCGCCGGCCGAGGACGAACCGGTGGGGCTCCCCGCGGCGCGCGGGACCGAGGGCGCCCACCACCCGGCCGAGGGTGAACCGCGGGTCCCGCGGGTTGGTGGAGTAGCCGAACGTGGTCAGCCGGACGGCGAGCGTGCCGTCGTCCGAGGCGGCGAGCAGGTCGTCCAGGAACGGGGAACGTCCCGGCGGCAGGTGTGACCGCAGGCCCGTCAGGCGGGAGGTGTAGACGGCCGAGGCGGTCTGTCCGTTCGGGCCGGACGACTGGCGGCCGAAGTGGATGTCGCGGAAGGGCGCCGGCTCGAAGCTGCCCTCGAGGACCGTGCCGCCCCGGGCGTCGACGAGCCGGATCGTCAGACCCCAGATCTCCGACGCCATCTGCCACTGGGGGTCGAGGTCGACGAGCTTGCCGCTGACGGAGGACGGAGAGCCGCTGACGGAACAGGTGGCGACCGGGTCCTCGTCCCCCGGAGCGCCGGTGCGGCGGGAGGCGACGGAGCGGACGGCGCACCCGATCAGCCGGAAGGCCCCGCTGCCCGACGGGTTCCACCAGCCGTTCCGCGTGGCACCGGACGCCGGCTGCTGGAAGCGGGGCTCGAACGTGGCTGTGTCGTAGTGGCGGACGTCGTTGTTCACCGTGGAGACGTCGGCCTGGAAGTCGCCCGAGAAGACGAGGCGGGGCAGGTGGAGGGCGCTCATCGACGTGGCCGGGGAGCGGTTGCGCCCCGGCGGGGCTCGCGGACCGCGACCCGCGACGGCAGACGGAGGACGTCGCCTCCGGGGCCTGCGAGGGTGGCCCGCCCCAGGCCCTCGGACGCCGCCTCCATGATCCCCACGACCTCCTCCACGACGCGGACGTCGACCTCCTCGCCCCTCGCGGGAGGCGTCCGGAGCGCGGCCTCCGCCCGCACGACCGTCGTGGCAGGGGACCTCGGGCGACCGCCCCGTGGCCAGGGCCTGCGCCGCACGCTAGGGCGACGCCGTCACCCGTGCGTCACGGTTCCGTCATCCGCGCCACGAGACCGTCCCGGCGGGTGCATCATGCCCGGCGTGAGGCTCCGCCCGGCTCCACCGCTCCGGCTCGCCCGGGTGCCCGGGGCCGAGCGGGACCCGTCCGCGGTCGCCGGCCCGGCCACGGGACCCGACGCGACTGCTAGGCGCCCCAGGGGTGGCTACCTGCTGGTCACGGCCGTCCTGGCGGGGACCGCACTGCTCCTGTTCGGCCTCGTGGAGTGGGCGGCGCTCCCGGTCCTCACCGATCCCGTCCCCGGGATGCGCCGGGCAGGCGCCTGGGGGGCCCTGATCGGCGTGGGCTTGCTGACCGGCGACGTCCTGCTGCCCGTTCCGTCCAGCCTGGTGATGATCGCGCACGGCGCGATCTTCGGCGTCCTCCCGGGAGCGGTGCTGTCGATGCTGGGAGGGGCGGGTGCCACCCTGGTGGGCTTCGTGCTGGGCCGGCGGGGCCGGGGTGCGGTGGCGCGGGTGACCACGTCGTCGCAACGCCGGCGCGCCGATCGCCTGCTCACCCGGTGGGGCGTTCTCGCGGTGGTGGTCTCCCGCCCCGTCCCCGTCCTCGCCGAGACGGTCGCCGTCCTCGCCGGCACCTCGACGATGCGCTGGTACGTGGCGACGGGCGCCGGCGTCCTGGGCTCCGTCGCGCCCGCCTTCCTGTACGCGGCTGCCGGGGCGCGCGGGGGCGGCGCGGTGGGGGCGCTGCTGCTGTTCGGGCTCGTCCTCGCGGTCGGGGCCCTGCTCGCCCTGACGCGCTCCACGGTGTGGCGGCGCCCGGGCCGCTCTGCGGGCCGAGGGAGGTGCAGGCGGTAGGCGTCACGACACCGCAGCACGCTCCCGGCCGGTGCCATGGGCGACCTCACCCCGAGGACGACGTCCTCGCCTCACCCCGCGGAGTGCGGTGGTGGTCGGGCCATCCACCGCGCACCCGGTCCAGGACGGTGTGCGCCTGCTGGTCGACCAGGCGGGTGAACAGCTGCTGGCCGTACCCGAACACGAGCGCCCACGCGAGGATCTGCGCGGAGGAGTCCAGGGCGGTCAAGCCCGGGATGAACTGGCCGCGCATGAGCAGCAGCCCCAGCACCGCCGTCAGCGCCCCGGTGGGCAGCTTGAGCACCGCCAGTGCGACGGGGAGGCCGTGCGGCTCGGAGGACCCGTGGATGCCGCGGATCGCCGCAGCCGCCGCCACCGCCGCAGCGGCCAGTCCGACCACCTCGACGACGAGCACGTCCGCCGGCCGGGCGGTGTCACGGACGACGTCGTCCACGTCGCGGGAGCCCGGCACCGCCCCCGGCCCGGTGACGAGCTCCTGCGACTGGGCCGTGGGGCAGACCACCACGGTCTCCCCGCCCCGCTCCGGCTGGAAGCACAGGGGGATGGCGGTCCGGGCGACGAAGCCGGCCACGGCCAGGGCGATGACGAGCAGGGTCAGGAGGGCGGTCGTGACGAGCAGGACGTTCCGGAAGCTGCGGATCTGGAGCTGCTGGCGGAGCGCGGCCGAGCCGGCGGCGCGGTAGGCCGTCGCGATGGTCGGGCGCTCGCGCTCGACGAGGCCGTTGACGTCCCTCACGGTCGGCGTGGTGGTCTCGTCCGGGAGCGGCCGGGACGAGTCGGCTATCCCCACCTGCCGGGCGATGTGCTCCAGGTGGCGCCGCCGGACGTCCGTGGGCGCCAGGTGCCGCTCCACGTCGTTGAGCACCCCGGGGAGCCGGCCCAGGACGTAGTCGGCCGGAGCGACGTCGAGCAGGAGGGCCTCGGCCGCGTCCAGGTTGCTCGTCGCGCGCTCGAGGAGTGCCTGGTCCCGGAGCCGGAAACGCGGCAGGAGCGCGGTCTCCTCCGCCGCCCGGAGGTGGATGCCGACGGCCGCGAACAGCACGTCCGACTTGTCGTGCTCCGTGTTCTGCCGGAGCCAGTTGCACAGCGACTCGATCTCCTTGGCGCGGGTCCACGTGCCCTCCCGCCAGGGGGGGTGGACCGGTCCGCGAGCGCGAGTGGCTCCCGCACTGGCTGTGCTCCCGGGTCCGGCCGCTCCGTCGTCCACCCCGGCCTCCGCCCCCGGCCACGCCGGACGCTCACCCGTCCGGCCGGGGAGGACGATGCCGCCTCTGCCGTCACGGGAACGTCACCACCGTGGAGGAACGGAGGACAGCGGCCGATCGGGGGTGCCGCCGACGTGACCGGACCGGAGCAGAACCGCGGCTCGGACGGCGGCACGGTCGATCCCCGGGGGTCCCTCACCGCTCCGGGCGGGGGAGGAGTCCGTCCGGGCCGCCTGCGCCCTCACCGGACGCGGGCTCGACCGCGAGGAGCAGGACCGCTACGTGGGGGGCCGGGGGTACGCGGACACCTGCGTCGCCCGAGCGTCCGGCCGCCGGGGCAGGAACGGCCGGAAGCGAGCCGCCAGGCGTTCGAGGAGCTCGGGCGGATCGCCCAGGCGGCCGTAGAGGTCGAACTGGTCGAGGACCGCACGGACCTGGTCCGGCGTGGGGCGGAGCACGGCGGCCCGGAGGTAGGCGTCCTCCACCGTGCCGGGGTCCGGTTCACCGTGGACCAGGTGCCGGGTCAGGGCGAGCTCCGCGGTGGTGACCCGGGGCCAGAAGGGGTCGCCCGCCGTTGCGGTCGCCCGCTCCGCGAAGAACTCGACGACAGGTGCCAGGCGCTGCGCCCGAACCAGCAGGTCGGGGGAGCCGCTCAGGTGCTGGGCCACGAGCCGGAGGGTCGCGACGGCGTTCGACCCGGTGTAGTAGTCCGACGGCGCCGCGGCGAAGCCCCTCTCGTACAGCTCGGCGGACGCGCGGATGTGGACCGCGGCGAGGCTCCGGTCGCCGGCGGTCAGGGCGCGCAGCCCCCGGCGCTTCTGCAGGCCTGCGGCGATCCCGCACGACTCGGGGTCGTCGCCGAGCCGCAGCAACCGGTCGAGGAGGTCTTGTGCCTCGGTCCACGCCGGCTCGGGGTCCCGGCCGCCGGCCAGGTCCGCCTCGCCACGTCGGCGCAGCGCCAGGGCCAGCTGCTGCACCCACAGCACGAACGACCCGTGGCCCCGCCCGAGGTCCAGTCCGCGCAGCGCGTCGACCGCCTCCTCGTACCGGCCGAGCTCGCGCAGCGCGGCGCCGACGCGCAGCAGCAGCTGGCGCCGCTGGTCCTCGTCGATCTCCGCCGCGCGGACGTCCCCGAGCAGCGTCGTCAGTCGTGCGACGTCGCGCCCCGTGACCGCTCCCGTCACCTGCTGGTGGAGCTCGAGACTGCGGGACACGCCGGTCTCCGCGTCCCCCCGGACCCGGAGACGCTGCCGCTGTACCTGGAAGAACTCGAACACCGGACTGTCCCGGCGGGCGTGCTCCAGGCGCTCGGGGTCGAGCACGGCCCTCAGCGTCTGCACGACCGCCGCCGCGGAGCTCTCGTCGATCACACCGTCGGCCAGCCGGTACGTGAAGTGCCGGATCGGTCGTACGTCGAACGGAGGCGGGTCCCCCGCGGGACCGAGGAGCACCGTGGTCCGGTCCGCGAGGCAGTGGCGCAGCCCCAGCTCGTAGAAGACGTTCGGGTTCCGGGTGACGGTGTCGACGACGACGACGTCGGCGTTGCCCAGGCGCTCGATCATCCCGACGTGGATCATCCCGGTGTCGACCTGCGCGTCGGCCCGTTCCCAGCGCAGGTCGGCGTCCTCGAGCGCCGGCACGACGAGGGTGCCGAAGACGCGGTCGCAGTCCACCGACCCCGTCCCGTGCGGCTTCACCCCGAACGGCATGGCCACGAAGGCCGAGCGCTGGTCTCCCGGCCGCACGCCGGGGTCCAGGTCGATCCACGGGAGCCCCTGTTCCTGGGCGCGCTCGACGAAGTCGTCCGTGACACTCCGCGGGCCCTGCCGGTCCCGGGGGCGCAGCGCCACGGCCAGCGCCTCGCCGTCGCCGCGCAGCCCCCGGGCGTGGTCGAGGAGAGCCTGGTTGCCCTGGCGGAACCCCGCGGCGGTGCCGGGCAGGTCGTGCTCGACGAGGGCGCATCCGGCTGCGCCGCCGGTCACGGTGTCCAGGACCCGGTCGTAGGCCTCCGCCCAGTCGCCGCCCCGGTCGGCGACCGAGCGCTCGCGGAAGGTCTCCCGGGCGAAGGGCAGGACCACGTGCACGGCGACGCCGAGCCGGAGCGCCTCCTGCAGCACGAGCAGGTCGGAGCCGGCGGCGGCTGCGCTCACCACGACGTCCGGCCGGAGGTGCGCCAGCAGCCGGCCGAGCCGGTACCGCACGTACGGCACCTGCTCGGCGGGGAAGCGGCCGGGGGACCCGTCGCCGTCCGTGTCGACGCGGTTGCCGGCGTGGACGAGGAGCACGTGCCGACCTCCCACCCGTCGACGAGCACGTCGTGCCGGCACCCACCTGGCGAGCCGGCACGGCCGAGCGTGACGTGATGGCGGCGGGCTGTACAGGTCTTCCCGTGAGCCCGTATCTGCCCCGGGGGGTGGCTCCTCAGGAGACTCGTGGACGAGATCCGAGCGATCCGCGGAGGAGCCGTGGGACACACCGCAGCCGTCCTCGACGCGTGGGACCGGCACCGCCGGTGGTCGGTCGCGGCCGACGTGGCCCGGCGCCGCATCGAACGCCGCAGGCTCCTCGTCCTCGTGCTCCTCGTCGTCGGGGCCGTGGCCGGCGCCGCAGGCAGCCAGACCGGCTGGTCCCGGCCCGTCACCGGTTCCGCGGCGGGGGTGGCGAGCCTGGCGTTGGCCGTGGCCGGGCTGGTGCAGCAGCGGTACCTGAACGCGACCGAGGTCGGGCGCTGGCCGACGGCGCGTGCCGCGTCCGAGACGCTCAAGGCCGAGGTCGTCCGCTACCTGGCGGGGGTCGCACCCTACGAGGACGGGCGAACGCGCGACGTCGTCCTCAACGAGCAGGTGGACCGTGTGCAGGAGCGGGGGACCAGGGCTCCGTCCGGCCTCGCCGACTTCCACCTGGCGCAGCCCGACGGGGAGGGGCTGCCGGACATCGACGGCTTCGAGGCGTACCGCGCCGAGCGGGCGAGGGGCCAGGCGGAGTGGCACCGGCGCAAGATCCGGGAGCACGCCGGGCGCGCGGCCCTGCTCCGCCGCGCCGAGGTGGCCGCGTCGCTGGTCGGGGCAGCCCTCGGAGCTGTGGCCGCCGGGACCGGGACCTCGGGTCTCGCCGGCTGGGTGGGGGCGGCCGCGACGGTCGCCGCGACGCTCGCCGCCCACCGGGCGGCCACGAACCACGAGCGCATCGCCGGCAGCTATGCCGTGACCGCCGACGTCCTCGACCGCTTCCTGGCCCGGCTCCCCGTGTCACCGGACCGTGCCACGCAGGCGCGGTTCGTCGCGGAGGTCGAGGCGCGACTGGCCGCCCAGAACGACAGCTGGCTGGAGCTCTTCCCGCGCGCCTGACCGAGCTCCCGATCCGGGGGAGCACCGGATGAGGTTGTGCCCGAGGGGCACCGTCCGCGGTCAGCTGGTCAGGAGGTGGTCCTCCAGCCAGGCGTTGCGGAACGCGCCGCGCGGGTCGAGCCGCTCCACCAGGCTGAGGAAGTCGGCGTGCCGGTCGTACAGCGGGGCGATCGCGGCGGCATCGGCCCGGAAGACCTTCCCCCAGTGCGGGCGCGCCGCGAACGGCGACAGGGCGCGCTCGAGGTCGACGAGCACGTCCTCCACGGCGGCCGGAGCGGGCTTCCAGGTGAAGTGGAGGGCGACGCTCGCCCGGTCGTAGGCGGTGCTCATCCACAGCCGGTCTGCGGCGACCGTGCGGATCTCGCACGCCAGCAGGAGCGGCCGGATCCGCCGGGCGAGGGAGCGCACCGCCTGGAGCGCGGCGACGGCGGAGTCGGAGGGGACCAGGTACTCCGACTGGAGCTCGTCGCCCGCGCTCGGGGTGAAGCCCATCCGGAAGTGCGGTAGGCGGTCCGACCACAGCCCGGGCCTGCCCAGCTGCGGGGTGCACGGGGTCGGGTCCAGGCCGATGACCGGGTTCCGGTCCACGACCGCGGGGACGGCGCCGAAGAGGTCGCCGCCCGGGGCGGCGCCCTGATCCGTGCGGCTCTTGACCCAGACCATCTCCACGTCGTCGCCCAGGAGGGTGAACAGGCTGACGCTGTAGCCGCAGCCGGTGATCTCGCCGAAGTGCTCGTCGAGCGCATCCCACGCCAGCCCCTCGAACACCCGCTGCTCGACCTCGAACGCGGACTCGATGTCGAGCGTGAGCCGGGTGACCACACCCAGCGCTCCCAGGCCGACGACCATCCCGTCGAAGTCCGCATCGCCTCTCGACACCCGGACGACCTCGCCGCCGGAGGTCACGACCTCCATCGCTTCGACGGCCGTCGCGAGGTTGCCGTTCAGCACGCCTGAGCCGTGGGTGGCCGTCGCCACGGCGCCCGCGACGGAGATGTGGGGGAGTGAGGCGAGGTTGTGCAGGGCGGCCCCCGCGTCGCGCAGGACCTCCACCAGCTCGCCGTACCTGACCCCTCCTCCGAGCGAGACGGTGCCGGCCTCGAGATCGACGTCGATCCCCGCCAGTGGGGTCGCCGCGGTGTGCACGGCCTCCAGCGAGACGAGTTCCGCCGAGTCGGCGATGCCGGTGAAGGAGTGCCGCGAGCCCAGGACGCGGATGCGCGGGGCGGTGGCGACGATCTCCTGCACCTGCTCCAGGGTCGTCGGCCGGTGCAGCCGCTCGGCCCGGTAGGTGTGGTTGCCGGCCCAGTTGGTCTCCGCGGTCACGGCGAGACGCTACAGACGGTCTGGTCTGCAGGGCCCACGCAGCCTGAGGGGCGGCGTGCCGAGGACGGGGCCGGCCCGGCTCCGCCCGGGAGACGAGACCGTGACCGCGCCGCCGCGGGGTCAGGCGGAGTTCGTCGCGACCGGCTCCTCGTCGGGCCGGCTCGCACCGGACGCGGATCCTGCTTGCGGGGTCGTGGACCTGAGGACGACGGGCAGGGACTCGTGGCCACGCAGGATGACCGTGCCGCGGCGGCGCCCGGCACCCGCGGGGCCGAGGTCGGGGAAACGCTCGAACAGCGCCTGCAGCGCGACCTCGCCCTCCATCCGCGCGAGCGCGGCGCCGAGGCAGAAGTGGATGCCGCTGGAGAACGCGACGTGGTCGCGGGCGTTGGGACGGGTGACGTCGAAGACGTGCGGGTCGGGAAACACCCGAGGGTCCCGGTTGGCCGCGGCGAGCAGCAGGATCAGCCACTCGCCCTCGGCGACGGGGACGCCGTGGACGGTTGTGTGCCGCCTGGCCCGGCGTCCGGTCCGCTGCACGGGCGGGTCGACGCGGAGGACCTCGTCGACCGCGTTCGGCCACAGCGACGGGTCCTCGGCCAGCAGCCGGCGCTGGTCGGGGTGGGCGAGCAGCAGCGCGGCGCCGTTGCCGATGAGGTTGACGGTGGTCTCGAACCCGGCGCCGACCACCAGCGCGGCCGTGGCCCGCAGCTCGGTCTCGGTGAGGCCGCCACCGTCGTCGTCGACCATGGTGACCAGGCTGGACAGCAGGTCCGGGCCCGGATCCCGGCGCAGCCGACGCAGGTGCTCGCGCCACCAGGTGTCGAGCTCGGCGAGGGTGCGCTCGACGTCGCGGTGGGTGGCCCAGTCCAGGCCCAGGTCCAGGACCGGCGCGGCGCGGTCGCCCCAGGCGAGGAACTGCTCGCGCATCGCCACCGGGACGCCCAGCATCTCGGAGATGACCGTGACCGGCAGCAGGCTGGCGTAGCGGGCGGCGAGGTCCACCTGCCCGTCGTGCGCCGCGGCCTCGCGCTCGAGGTCGTCGAGGAGCTCGTCGGCGATCTGGCGGGTGCGCTCGCGCAGCCCGGCGACGGCGCGGGCGCTGAAGGCCCGGCTGACCAGCCGGCGGTAGCGGGTGTGCTCGGGCGGGTCGACGGCGACCATCGACGGCGGGTCGATGGGGCTCACCCCCGGCCGGTCGCCGGCCAGCCGCAGCGCCAGCCGGAACGCCGCCGGAAGCCGGTCGGTCCGGTGGGCACCGATCTGCCCGAAGTCCTCGCTGCGCAGGACGTCGGTGCACACGTCGTGGTGCACGCTGATGCGCGCCAGGGCCCCGTCGGCGAAGGGGGCCGCCGTCCGCAGCCGTTCGTAGTGCGCGTACGGGTCCGCGCGGAGGGCCGGATCGGTCATGACCCGGGCGTCCGGGTTGCCCGCGCGGGCGCGTGCCCGGATCGCCACCCGCATCGCTCCGTGGGTGGCGGCCCAGCGGACCGCACTGCGCGCCAGTTCGTCCATCGCCCTCGTCCGTCCCCTCCGCGGCCCGGTCCCGTCCGCGGCCGGCGTGCCTCATCCTCGGGGACGCAGCCCACCGGTTCCAGGGCCGACGGCCCCGATCGAGGTCACCGCGGTGCCGGGTGGATCGGCCGCGCGGGGGCACCGAGTCGTGCCGGTGAGTTCCTCGTGCGTGTATCTCGTCGCAGACCGTCCGCCTCTCAGTAGCTGGAATCGCAGGGCCGAGGTGTTCCCTGCTGCAGTCGAACCGAGGCGAGGAGCCCCGCATGACCATCCCGGTTCCCCCGCGTCCGGTGCGGGCCCTGCTGGTCGAGGGCGTCCACCCGATCGCGGCCGACCTGCTGGCCGCCTGCGGCGTCGCCGTCGAACGGGTGGATCGGGCTCTGGACCCCGACGAGCTGGTGCGACGCCTGCACGGTGTGCAGGTGCTGGGACTGCGCTCGGGCACGCAGGTGACCGCTGACGTCCTCGCGCAGGCCCCCGACCTGCAGGCGGTCGGGGCGTTCTGCATCGGGACCAACCAGATCGATCTGCAGGCGGCCACCGCGCACGGGGTGGCGGTGTTCAACGCCCCGTTCTCCAACACCCGCAGCGTGGTCGAGCTCGCGGTGGCCGAGATCATCGCGCTCACCCGCCGGCTGACCGTGCACGACGACGCCATGCACACCGGGATCTGGCGCAAGTCGGCGAAGGGCAGCCACGAGGTGCGGGGGCGGCGGCTGGGCATCGTCGGGTACGGCAAGATCGGCAGCCAGCTCTCGGTGCTCGCCGAGGCGCTGGGCATGCGGGTGTCCTTCTTCGACACCGCGGATCGCCTCGCTCTCGGCAACGCCCGCCGGTGCGCGACGCTCGACGAGCTGCTCGCCGACTCCGACGTGGTGTCGCTGCACGTCGACGGCCGGCCCGGCAACAGCGGCATGTTCGGCGAGGAGCAGTTCGCGGCCATGGTGCCCGGTGCGCTGTTCCTCAACCTCTCCCGGGGCTTCGTCGTCGACCACGCCGCTCTGCGCCGGCACGTCGACAGCGGTCACCTGGCCGGCGCGGCCGTCGACGTGTTCCCGGACGAGCCGGCCGCGGCAGGTGACCCGTTCGAGTCCGACCTGCGCGGGCTGCCCAACGTCATCCTCACGCCGCACGTCGGCGGCTCCACCGAGGAGGCGCAGCAGGACATCGGCGAGTTCGTCGCCACCAAGCTGATCGGGTACCTGCAGCACGGCGCCACCGGGCTGAGCGTCAACCTGCCCGAGGTCCAGCCGGCCCGCCCGGCCGGGACCACCCGCCTGGCGCTCCTGCACCGCCCTCAGCCGGGCACGCTGGCCCAGGTGAACGACCTGCTCGCCGACGGCGACCTGGCCGTCGAGCAGCAGGTGTTCGCCACCTCCGGATCGGTCGGCTACGTGGTCACCGACGTGCGCGGCCCGCTCGCCCCAGCCGTGGTCGACCGGATGCGCGGCATGCCCGAGACGATCCAGGTCCACGTGCTGTCCGCCTGAGCGTCGTGGGGGGACGGGACCGTCGACCAGCGCGGGACGACGAACGTCGCGGGGTACCCGTGCCTGTCGCGGTGCCGAGGGGGACGGGGCCCGCAGACTGCCGCGGGCGAGGTCGCGCACGTCCTGCCGGCCCAGCCGGCTCCCCGCGGCGAACAGTTCGCCGGAACGCTCCGATCCCGTCGCCTCAGGGACCGCGCCCGCGAGCTCGTCGTCCATGGTGTCCGGACGCCCGGCACCAGGCACGGCCTCTCGTGCGGCTCAGCGCGGGGCGACCCGGAAGACGGGCCAGCCGATCTCGGTGCGCCATGCTCCCGGGTCGGCTGTGTCCCGGGGACCGACGAGGTAGGTCTCCCGCACCGGTCCGGCGACCGCGAGCGCGTTGGCCACCACCCAGGCGCCGAGTGCGCCGTAGGTCACGTCGATGTCGTCGTGCTCGCCGACGTGGGTGGTGACGGCCAGCTCGACGGCGGGCAGGGTCACCGCGCGCACCCGGCCGCTGCGCGGGGGTACCGCCGTCGGCCGGTAGAGGAGCACGTGCCCGCGGCCGGTCTCGAACAGCGCGTTGTCGTACAGCCCTCCCGGGACGCCGGTCGGCTCGTCGACCACGGCGTCCAGCTCGGCCATGGCGCCGGCGTACCAGGCGATGACGTCGTCGTGCTCCACGTCGTCCTCGACCGCGGCGACCGTGGTCGCCGGTACCGCGCGCAGCTCGACGTCCATCGGGGGCGGCGCCGGCTGCAGCAGCCGGCGCAGTGACGCCACTGCGGCGCGGGTCTGGTCCAGCTGCGACTCGAGCCGTTGCAGGTGGTCGGCGACCAGTGCGGCACGGGTGCCCGGGTCGGGGGAGCGCAGGATGCGCTGGACGTCGGACACCGGGACGTCGAGTTCGCGCAGGCGGTGGATGACCTGGGCGGTCGGGATCTGGTCCGCGCTGTAGTACCGGTAGCCGCTCGCCGGGTCCACCGTCGCGGGCTCGAGCAGGCCGGCGTCGTGGTAGCGGCGCAGCGTGCGCACGCTCAGGTGGGTCAGCCGCGAGAACTCGCCGATCGCCAGCACGCGAGCACTGTGCACCCTCTCCCCGGGGGACGGTCCGGTGCTCGACCCTCCCGCGGCGGGAGGCCGCACCGTCGGGGCATGACCGCACCGACCAGCATCCAGCACAGCGAGCTCCCGGCCACGATCCGCGGCTTCCTCGCCGCACACGCGGCCCGCGACGTCGACGCCGCCATCCGCGCCTTCGGCCCCACTGCCGTGGTCACCGACCAGGGCCAGACCTTCCGCCGGACCGACGAGATCCGCGGATTCCTCTCCGGCGCCGGAGCCGAGTTCACCTACACGACCGAGCTCATCGGCGCGCAGCGCATCGACGACGCGCGGTGGGTGGCCGCCAACCGTCTGCGGGGCGACTTCCCCGGCGGCGTGGCCGAGCTGGACCACCGCTTCACGATGGACGGCGATCTCATCGCCGAGCTGGTCATCGCCCCCTGAACGGATGCCCGCAGCATCCGGGCTGCGGCGTGGAACCGGGCGGTCCGGCCGCCCACGGCTCGAGAGGAAGTCACCCATGTCCCTCAGCACCGCAGTGCCCCTCACCGACGCGACGAAGCCCACGGTGGTGCTCGTCCACGGCGCCTTCGCCGAGTCCTCGAGCTGGGACGGGGTGGTCGAGCAGCTCCGGCGCGACGGCTATCCGGCCATCGCGGCGGCCAACCCGCTCCGCGGCCTGCACAGCGATGCCGAGTACCTCCGCAGCGTCCTCGACAGCGTCGACGGCCCGATCGTCCTCGCCGGCCACTCGTACGGCGGGACCGTGATGGGCGAGGCCGCCGTCGGGAACCCCGAGGTGAGAGCGCTCGTGTACGTCGCCAGCTTCTGCCTCGAGGAGGGTGAGAGCACCGGCGAGCTGGCCGGGAGGTTCCCCGGTAACGAGCTCGGGCCGGCGCTGCGTCCCGTGCCCGTCGCCGGCCCCGACGGCGGGACGGTCAGCGACCTCTACATCCGGCAGGAGAAGTTCCGGGAGGTCTTCGCTGCGGACGTCCCGGAGGAGGTCGCCGAGCTGATGGCCGTCACGCAGCGGCCCGTCGTCGCCGACGCGCTGGAGGAGAAGGCCACGCAGGCCGCCTGGAAGACCATCCCGTCCTGGAACCTGGTCACGGTCCAGGACCTCGCCGTGCCCGCCCAGTCCCAGCGCTTCATGGCCGAGCGCGCGAAGTCCCACACCGTCGAGATCGACGCCTCCCACGCCGTGACCGTCTCCCAGCCCGGCGCCGTCGCCCGGCTGATCGACGAGGCAGCTCGCGCGACCAGCCGCTGAGCGGGTGCAGGGCGACACCACCAGCCCCACCCCGTCGTTCCGGACGGCGGGGTGGGGCCGGACCACGACCGCCCTGAGCCGCCCCCACCGCCCGACCAGCTCGCTCGACCGCGCGAGCAGAGGAGGCGGGGCGGCGACGGCGTTGTGCCGCAGGGCAGGAGTGGGCGGATCGGCACCGTCCCCGCACACGCGGACCGAGAGGGAGAACGGTGACGGCAGTGGACGAGCGGTACGACACCGCTCGGCGTTCCCCCAGAAGCACGACGCGCCCGCATGGCAGGTGGCACGGTGCATCCTCGCCACTCGGTGTGATCCACGCCATACATTGACGTGGCCGGATCCCCGGCGCCTCGAACGAGCGGAGGAGCTGGCCGTGGAGCGTGTCCAGGGCAAGGTCGCCTTCATCACCGGAGCCGCCCGGGGACAGGGCCGTTCCCATGCCGTCCGCCTGGCGCAAGAGGGCGCCGAGATCATCGCCGTGGACGTGTGCCGCAGCTTCGACACCGTGCCCTACGAAGGGGCGACCCAGGCCGACCTGGATCAGACGGTGAAGGAGGTCGAGGCGCTCGACCGGCGCATCGTGGCCCGGCAGGCCGACGTGCGCGACCTGGCGTCCCTGCAGTCAGCGGTCGACGAGGGGCTGTCCCAGTTCGGGCACATCGACATCGTCTGCGCCAACGCCGGGATCGGCAGCTTCGCCCCGGCCCTCGAGCTGACCGAGGAGACGTGGCAGGACGTCGTCGACATCAACCTGACCGGGGTCTGGAAGACGGTGAAGGCGACGGCGCCGTCCATGGTCGAGCGCGGCCAGGGCGGCTCCATCATCCTGACCAGCTCCATCGCCGGCCTGATCGCGTTCCCCAACCTCGCGCACTACACCGCGGCCAAGCACGGCGTCACCGGCCTGATGCGCGCGCTGGCCGTCGAACTGGCCCCGCACCACATCCGGGTCAACTCCATCCACCCCACGACCGTCGACACCCCGATGATCGCCAACGAGGCGATCTGGGGCCTGTTCCTGGGCGGGGTGCAGGGAGCCACCCGCGAGCAGGCGACCGAGGGCATGAAGGCGCTCAACGCCATGCCGGTCCCCTGGGTGGAGTCGGTGGACATCAGCAATGCCGTCCTCTACCTGGCCTCCGACGAGGCCCGGTACGTCACCGGGACGACGACGGTGATCGACGCCGGCGCCATGCAGCCGTTCAAGATCCCGCACTCGGCGTGATGCTCGGGCAACCCGCCCGAGGGCTCCGCCGACCGGCTCGGCGGGGAGCCGCCGGGTGGGTGAGCGGTCGACATCCCGGACCCCCCTGCTCTCCTGGGAGGAGACGCTGAGCACCGACGCCGCACGCATCCCCGGCACGGCTGCCGACCCCACCCTCAGCGGTGGCCGCGTCACCCGCGACGACGGAGGTGCGGTCCGCGAGGCACGGGGTCGGGTCGCCGGCCACCTGGTCGGCCGGGAGCGAGAGCTGGATCTCCTGCTGGCCGCGGTCGCTGCCGGGCGCGACGTGCTTCTGGAGGGACCGCCGGGGACGTCGAAGTCCACCCTGCTGCGCGCGATCACGGCTGAGTGGGGGATCCCGCTGCTCTTCGTCGAGGGCAACGCCGACCTCACCCCCTCCCGGCTGGTGGGGCACCACAACCCGGCGCGGGTGCTGCGCGAGGACTACTCGGAGGAGAACTTCGTGCCGGGACCGCTCGTGGAGGCGATGCGTACCGGGGGGTTCCTCTACGTGGAGGAGTTCAACCGGGCCCCGGAGGACACCCTGAATACGATGCTGACCGCGATGGCCGAGCGGCGGATCGCCGTGCCGCGGGTGGGGACGGTCGATGCAGCGCCCACCTTCCGGGTGGTCGCGTCGATGAACCCGTACGACAACATCGGCACGACCCGGCTGTCGTCATCGGTGCACGACCGGCTGTGTCGGTTGGCCATCACCTACCAGGACGCGGCCGCCGAGCGCGGGATCGTCGTCCGGCGCACCGGCACCGACTCGCCGCGGCTGGTCGCCGACGCCGTCGCGCTCGTTCGCGCCACGCGCGACCGGGAGGACGTGCAGCAGGGCAGCAGTGTGCGAGGCGCCATCGACCTGGTCCTGATCGCAGCCCAGTTGGCCGCCATCCGCGGGGTCGACGTCCCCGACGAGCCCGCCGTCGAGCCGCGGCGCGGGCTACCCGAGGCCTACACGCAACTGGTGCTGGACGCCGCGCTGATGGCGCTCTCCGGCCGGATCCACCTCGACGAGACGATCGAGGAGTCCCCCGAAGACGTGATCCGGCAAGTGTGCGAGGACCACTTCCTGCTCCGCCCGGCGGCCGCCGAGCCCGGTTGAAGGTCGGTTGCCGCCGCGTCACCGCTGCGGCGACGGAGGTCCGGACGGCACCCTCTCGGGCCGTTGCGACGCAAGCCCAAGCAGCTCGTCACGGAGCCCTCCGTGTTCGCGCCCGCGCCCGGGGGTGGGGGCGGGTTGGTGCTCACGACCGGCGACCGGAGCCGGCGAGGACCGGCGGCGCGGGCCGGCGGCAGCACGGCGGCGGGGGAGTCCGGCGAGCCCGCCGCGGTGATCCCGTTGGCCGACCTGGAGCTGACCTCGGCAGACGAGCGGCTGGTGCGGCAGCGGGCCAGGGCCATCGCCGCCCGGCTGGCTGTGCCGCGGCCCCGACGGGACACCCGGGCCCGGCGCGGACTCGGCGAGCTGGAGAGCGTGCCCTACCGGGCAGGCTCCGACGACATCGACCTCGACCGGACGCTCGACGTACTGGCCAGCACGCCGACGCCGGCGGACGACGACATCGTCGTCCGGGAGCGGGAGCGGACCCGTCGCTCAGTGGTCCTGGTCGTCGACGTGTCGGGGTCGATGAGGGGGGAGCGGGTGCGGACGGCGGCGGCGACGGTGGGTGCGCTCGCCGGCGAGCTGCACCGCGACCGGCTCGCCGTCGTCGCCTTCTGGTCCGACGCCGCGCTGCTCGTCCGCCTGGGCGAGCCGGTGCCGCCACGGCGGGTGCTGGACCTCCTGCTGCGCATCCCGGCCCGCGGCCTGACCAACGTGGCGTTCGCTCTGCAGGTCGCCGGTCGGCAGCTCGTCGGGGTGCCCCCTCGGGACGCCCGGGTGCTCCTGCTGTCGGACTGTGTGCACAACGCCGGCCCGGATCCCCGTCCGGCGGCCGCCAGGTTGCCACGACTCGACGTCCTGCTCGACGTCTCCGGCGAGGACGACGTCGAGCTCGGCCGCGACCTCGCGCGTCTCGGGCGGGGTCGATTCCGGCTGGTGCGCGGTCACCGGGACGTGGCACCGGCCCTGACATCGGTGTTCTCCGGATGAGGCCCGTGCCGGAGCGGCCATCGGAGAGCTGTCCCGCGCCTGCCACCCCGGCCGGCGCCCGCACGCCTGCTGAGCGGGTGCCTGCAAGTCGGACTGGCCGGCTCGCCGAGACAGTGCTCGGACGGACCGACGGAGGTCCCGGCACCACGGATCGGAGCTCCCCGGCGCAGGGGCCGTGGTGGTTCGACCCGGTGTCCGAGGGGGACTCGCTGCACACGCACACGGCTCCCACCCGTCCGCTGACGCACGTGCGGCCCGCAGGACGACGCCGCCGCCGCAGGCGTCGCCCGGCTACACGGCCGCCGGCGTCCCGGGGGACCGCGGTCGTCATGCCGCACATCGACGGCGTCCCGGCCCGGCGCGCCGGCTACCAGGAGGTCGCGACCAGCGGCGACCAGGGAATGCTCCTAGGGTCGCCGTCGAGAGGCACTGGCTCCCGAGACCCGGAGCCCGGATCCCCGAGGAAGGGCCCGCATGAGGATCACTGCCGCCGTCGTCGACGAGCTGCACGGCCCCTTCGTCGTCCGAGAGGTCGAGCTCGACGAGCCGGGCCCCGGAGACGTGCTGGTCAGGGTGGCCGCCACCGGGTTCTGCCACACCGACGGCATCGCCCGCGACGGCGACCTGCCCTTCCCGCTGCCCGGCGTGCTCGGCCACGAGGGCGCCGGCACGGTGGTGGCGGTGGGAGAAGGGGTCACCGGGGTCCGCGAAGGACAGGACGTCGTCCTCGGCTGGCCGTGGTGCGGAACCTGCCGCAACTGCCAGGCCGGCGAGCCGCGCTACTGCCTGCGCATGGCGGAGCTGGTCGGCGGGGGGCACCGCCTCGGGGGGCCGTCGGCGCTGCGCCGCACCGACGGTTCCCCGCTGGCCAGCCACTTCTTCGGGCAGTCGTCGTTCGGCACCTACGCCATGACCACGGCCTCCTCGCTGGTTCCGGTCCCCGCCGGGCTGGCCGTGGAGCTGTTGGGCCCGCTGGCCTGCGGGCTGGCCACCGGCGCGGGCGCGGTGTTCAACACGCTGCGACCAGAGCCGGGCAGCTCGATCGTCGTCTACGGCGCCGGCACCGTCGGCCTGGCCGCGGTGATGGCAGCCCGCAGCTCCGCGGCGACGACGATCATCGCGGTCGACCGGTACGCCGCCAGACTGCGGCTGGCCGAGGGGCTGGGCGCCACGCACACCGTCGACGCGACCGACACCGACCCGGTGCAGGCGGTCAACGACATCTGCGGTGGTCCCGCCGACGCGTCGCTGGATTGCACCGGCAACACCTCGGTCATCCGGCAGGCGATCGACTCGGTGGGCATGCTCGGGACAGCCCTGCTCATCGGCGGCGCTCCTGCGGGCGCCGAGTTCAGCGCCGACCACCTGACCACGCTCTGGGGCAAGACCATCCGCGGCACCCTCGGCGGCAGCGGCCACGGCCAGCAGCTGATCGCCGCGCTGATGGACCTGCACGCCCAAGGGCGGTTCCCGTTCGACCAGCTGGTGCAGTACTTCCCGCTGGACCGTATCGAGGACGCCGTCGAGGCCTCCTACAGCGGCGCGGTCGTCAAACCCATCCTGACCATGCCCCACTGACACCTGCCTCCTCGGCAGGCGGGCGGTCGGTGGGGCCATCGCCGGGTCCGGAGATGCGGCTCGGGCCCCGTACGAGCAGAAGCCCCGCGGTCACCGACCGCGGGATGTTCCGTCGGCAGATGTTCGGTGGCAGCTCGCGTGCCCGGCACCACGACCCCGCATTCGGTTCACCTGCCGAACGGACGCTGGGGCGGTCCACACACGGACCACCCCGGAGGACACCGATGAGCAGCCCCACCACCGACGAGTCCACCGCGCAGACCTCGGCCGCCGAGGACCGCCGACACAGCCGGCAGGAACGCGCCGAGAACCCCAACGGCACCACCCAGGCTCCTTCGTCACCGGCTGAGCTCGACGACCTGGCGCGTGCTCAGCAGGACCTGGCACGGGAAGCTCGCCAGCACGTCGCACGCCGGGTCGTGGAGAACGGCTCGGACGGCGGCGACGAGGCACGCGTCGGGAGGATGCTCTCCGCCGCCCGGTCCGACCTCCTGGAGCAGCTGCTCGACGAGCAGCAGGAGCAGGCGCGGCGTCAGCTGGCCGACGCCGCACGCAGCAGCGAGGACGCTGTCGCCGGCGTCGTCCGCAGCGTCACCACGATCGTCCGCAGCATCGTCCCGGCGGCACTGGTGCGGCCCGAGGACCTCATCGAGGCGACGTACTCCCTCGCCGACCAGGGACTGCGGGTCGGCCGGCGCCTCGCCCTCACGGTCAGCGGCAGCGCTCGGGACCTGATCCCGCTGCGCTGAGACCTCATGGCCGGCGGCATGGTGGAACCGACCTGCCGCCGGCCATGACCGGTCAGGCCACGGCGGCGGCGACGTCCCGGACGGTCTGCGGCTCGAGTTCCGCTAGCTCGGCGCAGCCGGGCCACGCCGAGCTCGCCCGGCGGCAGCGACCAAGCCGATGCCCACCGCTGCGATGACCGATGGCCTCGGCGACCATCGCAGCGCGGCGACCGCCACGTCCGGAGGCGTGTTCCGCTGCGCATCGGACGCGCGCCCCGGCGCCGGCGTCGGCTCCGGCGAGGTCTGGGCGAAGGCGTCGAGCATCGCGGGGACGAAGGCCGCCATGTCCTGGGGCCCTCTGCTCGTGGTGAGGTTCCCGTCCCGGACGATCTCCTGATCGAGCCAGGTGGCACCGGCGTTCACCAGGTCGTCCCGGATCCCTGGCCAGGAGGTGAGGGTGCGTCCATCGAGCAGACCCGCGGAGGCGAGGACCCACGGTCCGTGGCACAGGGTGACGACGGGTCTGTCGTTCTCGACGAACGCGCGAACGAATGCCCGTGCCTGGGCGGACTGCCGGAGCAGGTCGGGATTGATGAACCCGCCGGGTAGCAGCAGGCCGTCGTAGTCGGCCGGATCGGCTCTGCTGATCTCCTCGTCCACGCCGACCCGCCTGGCGGGGAGGTGCAGGTTCACCCCGCGGATGCGTCCGCGGCGGAGGGACACCACGTCGACCCTCGCGCCGGCACGCTTCAGGGCTCGCAGCGGGACGACCAGCTCGACCTGCTCGAAACCGTCGGCCGCCAGGGCGGCGATCCTGCGGCCCTTCAGCCGGCGTCCGGTGGGCATGTCGTCCTCCTGCCGCGCGATGGCGCCGCAGGGACGGCGGAACGCCCCCGGGCGGTGGAAGCCGCGGCCCCGGCGCCACGAGCCGCTCGCACCGGGCCGGCTGCCCAGCGGTCAGCGCCTACCCACACCCGACCGCCCGACACGTTGCAGGGCGAACCGGGGCGTGACCTGCTGGTCGACCGGGGAGAACGGGCGGAGCCGGCTCCACAGCGCCAGGTACGACAGCTCGGGGTCCTGCGCGTCGAGACCCAGCAGCCGTTCGACGGTCGGCACCACCGGCTGGGCGGCTCGGCGCAGCAACTGCCGCTCCGGGGTGGCCGGCCGGGCGCCCGCGGGCCCACCACCGTGCGCCCGCCGGCGCCCATCTCAACGGACCCCCCGGAAGAAGTCGCGGACGTCCGCGGTGAAGAGCTCCGGCTGCTCCATGGCGAGGAAGTGTCCGCCGCGCGGCACCTCGGTCCAGTGGACGACGGAGTGGTCGCGCTCTGCGAAGGCGCGCACGGTGACGTCGTTGGTCGACAGCAGGAAGCCGGTCGGCACGGTGCCGCGCTCGGGTGCCCAGCTGCCGGCGTCGGCGCCGTCCCAGCCGCCGCCGTACCCGTCACAGGAGTCCGCCGACCCCACGTCCCACGCCGCTGGGTTCATCGCCTCGAAGTAGACCTGAGCCGCCGACCCCGCCGACGCGGTGAACCAGTAGATCGACACCCCGGTCAGGATCCGGTCGCGGTCGACGGCGACCTCTGGCAGACCGTCGGCGGGCAGGTCGGTGAGCCGCTGGAACATCTCCACGATCCAGGCCAGCTGCCCGACCGGGGAGTCGGTCAATCCGTAGGCGAGCGTCTGCGGCGACTTCGATTGGATCTGCAGGTAGCCGTCGTTGTGCTCCTGCATCCGTCGCCACCGGCGGCGATCGGCGTCGTCGAGTCCCGCGACGTCGTCGTCGCGGGCCGGAAATGTGATCGCCGCGGTGAGGTGCACGCCGACGACGTGCTCGGCGTCGTGCCGGCCCACCTCCGGCGCCACGAACGAGCCGGTGTCGCCGCCGTGCACGCCGTACCGCTCGTACCCGAGGGCGGCCATCAGCGCCGCGAAGATCCGAGCGGTTCGCTCGGCGTGCATCCCGGGCCCGGCCAGCGGCGTGGAGAACCCGAAACCCGGCATCGACGGAATCACCAACGAGAACGCGTCCGCCACGTCGCCCCCGTGCGCGCGGGGATCGGTGAGCGGACCGACCACGTCGAGGAAGTCGGCCACTGTGCTCGGCCAGCCGTGCAGCAGGAGCAGCGGCGTCGCGTCGGGCTCGGGGGAGCGGACGTGCAGGAAGTGGACCCGCTGGCCGTCGATGCGGGTGAGGAACTGCGGGAACTCGTTCAGTGCCGCCTCGGCGGCCCGCCAGTCGTATCCGGTCCGCCAGTGCTCGGCCAGCGCCAGCAGGTAGCCCTGCGGCACGCCGCGCGTCCAGCCGACGCCGGACAGTTCCCCGGGCCAGCGGGTGCGCGCCAGCCGCTGGTGCAGGTCGTCGACTCGTTCCTGCGGCACGTCGATGCGGAAGGGGCGGATGTCCAGCGGCGACGAGGTCATGGAGGAGACGCTAGGCAGCACTTAGGACGACATCGATCCTAAGCATCCGGCAGTCTTGACCCGTGCTCGAGACGTCCGCCCGGCTCCTCCGCCTGCTGTCGCTCCTGCAGACCGACCGCGACCGGAGCGGCGCGGCCCTCGCCGAACGGCTCGGCGTCACCACGCGCACCGTCCGCCGCGACGTCGACCGGCTGCGCGAGCTCGGCTACCCGGTGCACGCGCTGCAGGGGACGGCGGGCTACCGGCTGGGCGCGGGAGCGGCGCTCCCACCCCTGCTCCTGGACGACGACGAGGCAGTCGCCGTCGCCGTCGGGCTGCGCACCGCCACCGCCGGCTCGGTCGCCGGGATCGAGGAGACGTCGTTGCGCGCGCTGGCCAAGCTCGAGCAGGTGCTCCCGTCGCGGCTGCGCTACCGGGTGCAGACGCTGCAGCAGGCCACCGTGCGCACCGGCAGCGCCCCTGGTCCGCAGGTCTCCGCCGACGCGCTCATGACCATCGCCGATGGCTGCCGGCGCTCCGAGCGGCTGCGCGTCGACTACACCGACGCAACGGGCGAGAAGGGCCTGCGAAGCGTCGAACCGCACCGCCTGGTGAACTTCGGCCGGCACTGGTACCTGGTCGCCTGGGACGTCGACCGGGCGGACTGGCGGACCTTCCGGGTCGACCGGCTGGCGCTGCGGACGCCGACGGGGCCGCGGTTCGAACCCCGCGACCTGCCGGACGGAGACGTCGCCACCTATCTCGCGCGCCAGCTGTCGGTACGGACCTGGCCGTACCGGGCGACGGTCCGCGTGCACGAGCCCCCCGAGGTCATCAGCGCGCGCATCTGGCCGGGAATGGGCGTCGTGGAGCCGGTCGACGAGCGCAGCTGCTCCGTGCACGTGGGCGCGGACACCGTCTCCGCGCTGGTCTGGATGGTCACCTCGCTCGACGCCGACTTCACCCTCGTCGACGGCCCGCCGGAACTCGTGGCAGCCTTCCGCGCGCAGGCCCGGCGCTGCCGGGACGCCGTCCCCAGCTGGTCCTCGTGACCGGGAGGACCGGACTGGACCGTCCGGCGGCTGCCGAGCGATCGGTGACCGAGTGAAGCTCGATGCCCTCGGCCGAGGCCTGACCCTCGGGCAGCGGGCCGCACGCGGTGACGATCCCGCAGTTCCTGCGAGGGCGAGCCCGGTTCGTCGCGAGGGTCGGTGCATGTCCTCCAGGCCCGCTGCCCCGGGCTTGACCTTGACACAGTGACAAGGCGTCCACTGGGTGCAGGAGGTGATCCCGATCAACACGACGAACGGAACCCCGCAGAAGTCGCGGGTGGCCAGCGCCCTGGGCGCCGAGGACTCCTCGGTCCGGCTTCAGGCGGCCCTCGCGGTCGGCTCGAATCCCGACCCCGGCCTCCTGGAGACGCTGGTCGATCGGTGCGCGGTCGAGCCGGACTTCTTCGTGCGAGACATGCTGTCCTGGGCGCTGACCCGCTTCTCGCCGGAGATCACCCTGCCCCGCCTCCGTCAGGAACTCGGCTCCGAGCGCCCGCAGGCCCGCGATCAGGCATTGCACACGCTCTCCAAGATAGGTGACGAGCGCGCATGGGCCTGGATCACGTGCGACCTGCTGCGCGACGCCGACGACGAGGTCGCGCGGACCGCATGGCGCGTCGCGGCCGCCCTCGTGCCCGAGGAAGAGAAGAGGGACCTGGTCGACGAACTCGTCATGCAGCTCGGCCGCGGCGCTGCCGATGTGCAGCGGAGCCTGAGCCGGGCTCTCATCGACCTCGGCCACGTGATCGAGCCCGCCCTGGAGAAGGCCGCGGCGAACCCGGACCCGGCGGTGGCCGCGCACGCTCGTGCCACCGTGCTGCTCCTGCAGGACCCGGACACCGGGTTCGACGCGGCCGTCGACGAGGCGAAGCGCGTCGCCGCACTCGGCCCGGAACGAGCCGCTGCCGCCGCCGCGGCTGCGTCGGGATTCGCCGGGACCTCGGGGACCGTCGACGCCGGGACCGCCGAGCCCGCGGAGGCGACCGAGTCGAACCAGGCTGCCAGGGCCGCGAGGACTGCGGGGACCGCGCATTGCTGATCGGGGAGGTGGCCCGCCACTCGGGGGTGAGCACCCGGATGCTCCGCCACTACGACGCCCTCGGGCTGGTGCGACCGACCGGTCGCACCGTTGGCGGCTACCGCGAGTACTCCGCCGAGGACGTCCGCAGGATCTTCCACGTGGAGAGCCTGCGGTCCCTCGGGCTCTCGCTCAGGCAGATCGGGCGCGCGCTGGAGGACCCGGCCTTCACGCCGTCCGCCCTGGTCGGCGACCTCATCAGGTGGACGGAAGACCGCTTGGAGCGGGACCGGGAGCTGCTCGAGCGGCTCCGCGCGATCGATGCGTCGGCGCCCACCGGCTGGCAGGGCGTCCTGCGCATCGTCGAACTCATGCAGGGGCTCAACTCGATCAGCGCCGCGCGCAGGCAGCAGGCCGCCTTGGCCCGGCCGGAGGGTGTGGCGGTTCCCGCCGAGCTGCTGGCCGGCGCGGTCCTGGCCGAATCCGACCCCAACGTCGCGGGCGCCCTGCGCTGGGCGCTGGCCCGATCGGGCGGCGACGGTGTGGCGGCGCTGGCCGCCGGCGCGCACTCCGAGGACGTCGACACCCGACGGCGCGCGGTGCTGGCGATCGCCGGGATGTCCCGGGCCCCGGGAGCGACCGCGGTGCTCGCGGACGCGCTCGGGGACCCGGACCCGACGGTGCACGGGCACGCCGCTCTGGCGTTGGGCAGGCTCGGCGTGACCGCGGCCGTGCCGACACTCGTCGGCATGGTGGTCGAGGGCTCCAGCGACGTCGACGCGGCGGAGGTCCTGGGAACGCTGTCCCAGGACCCCGGGTGCGCAGACCGGATCCTGACCGCACTGGTCGACGAACTCGCCTCGCCCACCGCGGACCCCGCGACGCGGATACGCCTGACCCAGGCGCTGGTCGAGCTGCCGGGGACCAGCGTGCAGGAGGTCCTGCGCCAACTGGCCCACGACGACGACCGCGCTGTCGCCCTCGTCGCCGCGGCCTTCGTCGGAGTTCTCGAGGAGCGGTCCCCTCAGGACCGAGGCGGCGAGGACTCCTGAGAGCGCGGGACCGAGGCGCCGCAGAGCGCTCGCGGTCCTCCCGGGTGGACTCGAGCTGGCCCTCGATCCGTGGGGACCCGAAGCATCCGACGTCGCCGGCCATCGCTCGCGATCGGCTCGTGCCCCAGCCGCGACCGCCGCGGGGAGTGCGATGGCATCGATGAGTTCCGGAGCGGGGCGAGGTCTCGCCGTCGGTGTGGACGACCCGGGTGCTCACCGAGAAGGGGCCGGGCCGGATGGACGAGCTCGTGGTGTCGCGTGAGATCGCGGCGCCGGCCGAGGCGGTGTGGCCTGCGTGCTCGGAGCCCGGCTACCTCGGGCAGTGGTGGGGCCCGGACGGGTTCTCCCGTCCCGGCGCGGTGATCGAGTTGCGTGAGGGCGGGTCGGCGGTGGTGGGCGTGCGCGCCCCGACCGAGATCGGGAGCGGCGACTCCTCCAGCCCGTGGTCGTTCACTCGGATCGGGCCGAAGCGCCGCATCGAGCTGATGCACGACCTCTGCGACGCGACCGGCACGCCCGTCGACCCCCCGTCGGTAGGGATGCCGTCGGACTCCCCGCGGGCGCAGCGGCATGTGATCGAGTCGGATACTCGTGGCGGCTCGACGCTGGTGACCGTCACGGTGTGCGGCTGGCCGGAAGGGCAGACGCGGGAGTTCCCCCGGATCGGTATGGGGCAGTGCCTCGTCGAGCTGGACCGCGTCCCCCGCTCCGGCACGGAGAGGACCGGACGCGATGCCGACTGCCGCTGAACCGACCGCGGGCGCATTCCTGGCCCGGCTGGAGGCGGAGGCGACCGAGGAGCAGCGCATCGCCTATCGCCGGTACTTCCCGGGTGACGAGTCGTTCATCGGGGTGCGGATGGGCACGGTGTTCGCGCTCGCGAAGGAGTGCCTCGCGATGCCGCTGGCCGAGATCGAGGCTCTTCTGGAGAGCCCGGTGCACGAAGCCCGAGCGGGTGCGTGCTCGGTGATGGGCAAGGCAGCCACGCACAGCAGGGTCACCCCCGAACGGCACGCAGGGCTCGTCGAGCTGTACGTGCGGCGTCACGACCGCATCGACGACTGGGATCTCGTCGACCTCGCCGCCTACCAGGTGCTCGGGACGTGGCTCCTCGAGCGTCCCCGAGACCTGCTGTACGGGCTTGCCGGCTCGGACTTCTGGCCCGAGCGGCGTAGCGCGATCGTCGCCACCGCCGCCTTCCTCGGCCGCGGACAGGTCCACGACACCTTCGCCATCAGCCGACTCCTCGTGGATGACGACCACCCGCTGGTGCAGAAGGGCGTCGGTTGGATGCTCCGCTACGCCAGCGACACCGACCGGCCGGCGTTCCGCGCGTTCCTCGACGAACTCGCACCTGCGATGCCGCGGACGATGCTCCGGGCCGCGGTCGGGAAGCTGGACCCCGACGAACGCAACCACTACCTCGCGGCCAACCGCCTGCCCGGCTCGGCGGCCTCCCCGCGCCGCTAGCCGCTCATGGGCCGAGTGCTGCCGGATCGTGCGCCCCGACCACGTGCCGGGAGCCGATCGGGCGCGGGGAGCCTGGCTGGTGTCCGCCCGGTGGGCCCACGCGCGGACCGGGCGCTCGACCTCCGGGCCGTGCAGGGCGCCGGACCGCCCGGCAGGTCCGCGGTCGTCACCGCGGTCGGGCGCACGGTCACCTCCTAGGGCGCGGCCACCGGTCCCGGTGTCCTCGGTCGCCAGGGGGCTTCCGCCGCGTGGTCGAACGAGGTGCTCGGGTCACCGGGGACGGCCTCGGTCGGGTTCGTCACCGGCGCACAGGGAGCCGACACCGTCGGCCTGGCCGCGGCCCGGCACCGCGTGCTCGCTGACGCGCGCCTTCAGTGCGGTGGGGCGGGGCGTGAGCGCTGCCACAAGGTGAATCGGAGGATCGGGACGAACCCCAGGCGCTCGGCCAGCGGCCTGCTGAAGTCGGAGAAGACGCCGCTGTGCCACAGGTCCGGGCGCAGGCGCAGCCGGGCCAGGGCGTGCCGGGTCCAGTGCCCCCGGCCGCGGGCGGTCGGCAGGGTCGCGGCGAACGCCAGGCTGCCCAGGCCGGAGGTGACGAAGTGCGCGGAGGCCGACACCGGCTCGCCCTCCTCCTCGGAGAGCAAGAAGGTGATCCGGGGGTCGGTCAGCAGCTCGGGGCCGGTCAGCGCGCCGCCGTCCAGGTCGAGCGGGTAGCCGGCGACCGCCACCCCTTCCCACCTGGCCAGGTCCGCGGGGGAGCGGACCTCGACCGGCGCGGGCACCGGCGCGGGCACCGGGGCCAGTGAGGCTGGGGGGCGGAGCAGCATCGGGGGGTGCCCCTCCAGGGTCCAGCCGCGGAGACGCAGGTCCGGCGTCGGCCACAGGCTCCAGAGCAGCACCTCGCCGCTCCCTTGGGCGAGCAGCGGATCGAGTTCGGCGAGCAGCTGGTCCCAGTCCCGGGGCGGGGCGAGCAGCACGGCCCCGTTGAAGTACCCGCTGGCCCGGCCGTAGTCCGTGACCACGTAGGAGTCGGTGACCACCACGGTGCCGCCCGCAGCGGCGGCGAACGCGGCGCACTCGGCGGCCCAGTGGTGGACGTAGCGCCGGCACATGGAGTCGCTGTCCGGCGTGCCGGGCTCCCATCCGTCGGTGAGGTGCTCCGCAGGAGCGGTCGAGGTCGTCATGGCGAGGACGCTGCGCCCCGGTCGTGACGGAGCCCTGTCACCGGTCTGTCACGCCCGCGAGAGGCTGTCCGGCCCCGGGGGCGGCGGCGAGAATGGCGCGGTGGTGCTCCTGGGGGTGCTGGGTCCGGTCGTCCTGTGCGACGCGCACGGATCACCGGTACGGCTGGGCAGCCCCCGCCAGGGCCGCCTGCTCGCTGGGCTGGCGCTCCACGCCCGGGCACCGGTCGGCTGCGACCTGCTGGCCGAGCTGGTGTGGGGCGAGAAGCTGCCTGCTGACCCGGACGCCACGCTGCACACCTACGTGGCGCGGCTGCGGCGCGTGCTGCCCGCGGGCCTGCACATCCGGACCGGCCGGCGGGCCTACGTCCTGGAGGCCGACCCCGGGGCGATCGACGCGGAGGAGTTCACGGCCCGTCTGCAGCACGCTCCCACCGACCTCGGGACGCTGGAGGCGACGCTGGCGCTGTGGCGTGGCCGTCCCTACGCCGATCTCGACCACCCGAGCGTCGAGGCCGAGGTGGCGCGCCTGGTGGGGTTGCGCGCCACGGGCGTGGAACGGCACGTCACCGCGCTGCTGGCGGCCGGCCGTCCCGCTGACGCGGTGACCGCCGCGGAGGCCCTGGTGGCGGAGGACCCGCTGCGCGAGCCGGCGACGGCGCTGCTCATGCGCGCGCTCCTGGCCGCGGGGCGGCCCAGTGACGCGGCCCGGGCGTTCGCCGCGCTGCGCACCGCGCTGGCCGACGAGCTCGGACTCGACCCCTCCGACGAGGTGGTCCGGCTGCACGAACAGGTCCTGCGGGGCGTCGCGCCACGGAGACCGGCGCTGCCGCTCAGCTCGTTCGTCGGCCGGGACGCCGACCTGGACCGGGTCACGACGATGCTGGCGGAACGCCGGGTCGTCACTCTCAGCGGTGCCGGTGGCGTGGGCAAGAGCCGGCTGGCACGGCACGCCGCAGCGGCCGTGGCCGACCGGTACGCCGACGGCGTGGTGACGGTCGGGCTGGGTGACGTCGGCCCGTCACGGGTGGAGCCGGCGGTCGCAGCGGCACTCCGGCTGGCCGAGGTGGGTGCCACGAGCCTGACCGAGCGGATCGTCGAGGTGCTCGCCGTGCGCCGTCATCTGCTCCTCCTGGACGACTGCGACCACGTGGCCGAGCAGGTCGCTCCACTGGTCGAGGCCCTGGCCGGCGGGGCGCCGGGCGTCGACGTCCTGGTCACGGCGCGGGAGCCGCTGCGGGTCGACGGTGAACAGGTGCTCCCCGTGGCCCCGCTGCCGGACGGACCGGCCACCGCCCTGCTCGCCGATCGCATCCGTGCCGCCGATCCGGCCTCTGCCCCGGCCCCCGCACAGGCGGAGCTCCTCGCCCAGGTGTGCCGGCGCCTCGACGGGCTGCCGCTGGCCCTGGAGCTCGCCGCTGCCCGGGTACCTGCCCTGGGGCTGCGCGGACTGCTCACCGCTCTGGAGGAGCCGCTGGACGTGCTCGCCGGAGGGCGGCGCACCGCCGCGCGGCGGCACCGGTCGTTGCGTGAGGTCGTCGAGTGGTCGTACGGCCTGCTGGACGAAGGAGAACGTGAGCTGTTCGTCCAGCTCGGCGTGTTCGCCGGCGCGGTCGAACCGGCCGCGGTGACGGCGGTCTGCGGGAGCGCCGCCCGGCTGCCGGACCTCGTCGACCGGTCCCTGGTCGTGCGCCGCGACGGGGACCCGCTCACCTACGGGATGCTCGACACCCTGCGCGCGTTCTGCCGGGCGCGGTTGGAGACGCACCCGGCCGCAGCCGACCTGCGCAGGCGGCATGCGGCCTGGGCCGCAGCCCTCGGGGCCGACGTGGCGGAGTCCTCCTGCCGGCCGGACCAGGCGACGGCGATCCGCCGGTTCGACGCCCACCTCGCCGACCTGCGGCGCGCCCACTCCTGGCTGTGCAGGTGCGGACCCGCCGAGGAGCTGCTGCAACTGGGCCTGGTCTTCGCCGATCTCGGGTACCTGCGGGCGCGGGCGGACCTGGTCCGGATGGCCGACGAGGCACTGACCGCGACGGGGTGCGATCCCGAGGCCGAGCCCGACGCGCCGGTCTCCGCCCTGCCGCCGCTGGCGCCGCTCCTGCTGGGCGCGACCGTCGCCGCGGCGTGGCAACGCGGCGATCTGGACGGCGCCGAGCGGCGCGGCCAGCGTGCGGTGGCCGTCGCCGAGGCGATCGGCGATCCGCTCGCCGGGCGGCAGGCCCTCGAGGGCCTGGCCAACGTCGCGATGTTCCGGGGGGACCTCGGGCGGGCGCGTTCGCTGTGCGCGCAGGCCGCTGCGTCGTCGGCGGCCGCGGGCGATCGAGCGCTGCAGCTGATGGCACACGCAGACCTGACGATCATGGCCGCGTATGCGGGCGACGACGCCGCGGCGACCCGGTCCGAGCGGGAAGCCGCAGCACTGGCCGCCGAGCTCGGTTCACCGGTCACGCGGGCGTGGGCCGCCTATGCAGCCGGGGAGCGGCGCGCCGAGCGTGGCGAGCGGGACGCCGTCCCGTACCTGGAGCGCGCCGTGACCCTGGCCGAGGAGGTCGACGCGGCCTTCCTGGCCGGTGTCGCCCGGCACACCCTGCTCACCGCCGCCGCCCGCGCCGATCGGGGACCGGCGGCGGTCGAGCGGTTCGGCCCGCTGCTGGACACCTGGCACGGTCTCGGAGCCTGGACCCAGCTCTGGATCGCCGTCCGGGCCCTCATGGAGGTCCTGTCGCGCGACGGACGGCATCGTGACGTCGCCCGGCTGTTCGGGGCCCTCCGGGCCAGCCCCCGTGCCACCGAGGTGTACGGGGCCGACTCCGAGCGCATCCGCCGGGTGGCGGCCGTCGCTCGCCAGGCGCTCGGCGCCGACTTCGACGACCTGCTGGCCGAGGGCGCCGGCCTGGGCGACTCCGGCGCGGTGGCGTTGGCGCGCCAGCTCTCGCGCCGTTGAGTGGCGGTCCGGACGCCCTCCGTCCGGACCGCGGCCGGACCGGTGGGGCGGGCCACCCGGCGGGGACCAGGGGTGTCCGGAGCCGCCGCACGAGCGGCCGGGTGCCGATCGGGACGCGGTCGTGGGACGTCGCCTGTCGGCCACGCCGACCGGCTCGTCAGGTCGCCGACACGGAGGTGACACACGGCGCCCCCAGGGTGTGTGCACTCCGTCGATCCACAGCCCTGGAGGGGACATGAGCACCCTGTCCGTCCTGTCCGCCGACGTCCGCCAGGCCGAGCCCCGAGACGCTGCCGCGGTCAGCTCCGTCCTGGCCGCCGCCTTCACCGACGATCCGGTGTTCCGCTGGCTCATCCCCGACGACGAGGTCCGCGCCGCCACGAACCAGGAGTTCTTCGACCTCGTGCTGGAGGTCCTCGCTCCGCACGACGACGCCTGGACCACCGGCGACGGCGTCCACGGTGCGGCGCTGTGGATCCCGTACGGTCACGCGGCGATGTCCGCGGAAGCGGAGGCCCGCTTCGAGGCGCGGGTCACCGACTTGTTCCATCCGTACAGCGACCGGGTCGGGCAGGTGATGGCGGAGATGGAGGCGGTCCACCCCGCTGAGCCGCACGAGTACCTGTGGTTCCTCGGCGTCGCGCCGGGCGCCCAGGGACGGGGGATCGGCAGCAGACTCCTGGCGCCGGTGCTCGAGCGTGCCGACCGCTCCGGCCATCCGGCCTACCTCGAGGCGACCAGCCCGCGGAACCGCGCCCTCTACGAGCGTCACGGTTTCGTGGCCGCGGCGCCCATCGCGGCTCCTGGGGGTCCGCCGCTCTGGCCGATGTGGCGCCCGGCCGCCTGATGGCAGCTGCCGGACGGGGCGGTGCCGGCGTGCGCGGGGCGCTCCCGCGGGTCTGCCCCCTGTCAGCGGGCGTGACCGCAGGCCACGGCCTGGGACGAGCGGATGCCGCGGGACACCTGTGGAGGCTGTGTCCCGCGGCATCGCCTGAGTGCCCGAGGGGCGACTCGCCACATGCCCACACGGCTGTGTCCGCCCCCTCGTAGCCGGTGGGGGGCTGACCACGGCCCTACCGCCGCGCGGGGAAGCCGTGTACGCCGTGATGGCGAGCCGGGCCGCCAGGGTCGGCAACGGTGGAGGGGGGCGGATGGCCGACTTCTTGCGGGTCACGGTGCAGGACCGGGTGGGGTGGATCGAGTACGACCGCCCGCCGGTCAACGCCTTCCACTGGGAGATGCTCCGGGAGGTCCCGGAGGCGTTGGAGGAGCACCTCGGGGACCCCGCCGTCCGGGTGGTGGTGTTCGGCAGCGCCCTGGACGCCCACTTCAGCGTGGGCGCGGACCTGCGGGTCTTCGCCGACATGGACGACGAGGGCATGCGTCGCTGGGTCGACGTGTGCCACGACCTGGTGCGGAGGATGCGCGCGTCGCCGAAACCGCTGGTGGCCGCCGTCCACGGCACCGCGGTCGGCGGCGGTCTGGAGATTGTGCTGCACTGCGACGTCCGCTTCGCGTCGCGCACCGCCCGGCTCGGGCAGCCGGAGATCGACATCGGGTTCATCCCGCCGGTCGGCGCGACGCAGGCGCTGGCCCGCCTGCTGGGCCGGTCACGGGCGCTGCGCTTCCTCTACGACGGCACGCTGCTGAGCGCCGAGGAGGCCCATGCCATCGGCCTCGTCGACGTCGTGGTGGCTGACGAGCGGCTCCGCGAGGAGGTGCAGGGCTACGCCGAGGGCCTGGCCCGCAAGCCGGCGCGGGCGCTGGCGGCGATCCGGCGCTGCATCACCGAAGGCGTCGACCTGCCCTTCGACGAGGGCCTGGCCATCGAGCGGGAGGAGGCGGTGGCGCTCGGCGCGACGGCGGACTTCCGCGAGGGGCTGGACGCCTTCCTCGGCAGGCGACCACCGGTCTGGTCGGACTGACCTGGTGCCCGAGTCGCCGGGAGGTGGGGCCGGCTGGCACCAGACGCGGACCCGGCTCGCGGCTGGTGGACCTGAGGACGGCGGGCAGGGGCTCGGAGCCACGCGGGGCGCCCGCGTCGCGGCGAGGGCCGATCGGCCTGACCGGATCCGGGAGGCAACCGGGACGGCCGACCGGTCCCGCGGCTCACCGATGAGGACGAGCGAGGGGGACACGACACGTGCGCACGCGGATCTCGGTGACATGACCGGGCACGTCGGTACGTTGTCCGCCCGGTGACACAGGCGTCGGCTGCAGGAGGAACCTCGTGCCCATCGGCCATTCCGACCGACCGGAACCAGAGTGGACCGTGCACCCGTGACCGCTGCCGCCCGAGCTGCGCTGGTCACCGGCGGCGCCAGCGGGATCGGCCGCGCTACCGTCGCGCGGCTGCTCGCCGAGGGGTGGCAGGTGGTCCTGGCCGATCTCAACGCGGAGAACGGCGAGCGGGCGGCGACCGAGCTCGGCGCGGGGGTGCGGTTCGTCCGGGCGGACGTGTCCGAGGAGGCCGATGTCGCCGGAGCAGTGGGTGCCTGTGTGGCGGCGTTCGGCCGCATCGACTGCGTGGTGAACAACGCCGGCGTGGGCGGTGCCTTCGGCGCGCTCACCGACATCGCCGTAGCGGACTGGGACTACACGTTCGCGGTGCTGGTACGCAGCGTGTTCCTCGGCATCAAGCACGGAGCTCGGGCCATGCAGGCCGCCGGGCGGGGCGGGTCGATCGTCAACACGGCCTCGGTGGCAGCGTTCAGCGGGGGAGCCGGCCCGCAGGCCTACTCGGCCGCCAAGGCTGCGGTGCTCAACCTCGGTCGGGTCGCTGCGGCCGAGCTGGCCGCAGACCGGATCCGGGTTAACTCCGTGTGCCCGGGACTGGTCGTCACGCCGTTGATCGGTCCGCACCTGGAGACGGCGCGGGCGGTGATGCGGGAGGCGCAGCCGTGGCCGGACCTGGGCACCCCCGAGGACGTCGCCGAGGTCATCGCCTTCCTGGCCGGTGACGCGGCCCGGTTCGTGACCGGCGAGGAGATCACCGTCGATGGCGGGCTGCGCGCCGCCGGGCCGCGCATGCACGCCGCCTACGGGGGTGAGCCGCGAGCACGGGGGCTCGTGGGCGTGAACCGAGGCAGCACCGGTCAACCACCGACGGTCCGGCGCGCGTGAACCTCCGAGGGGTGTCCGGGCCGTCCGGATCGGGCTGATCTGGGTGGACGAGCCGGCGACCTCGGCTGATGGCAGCTCCGGGTCGCCGTCCCGGATCCTGCGGTTCCGCTCGGCGTGGACCTCCGCGGCGGGAGCACGAGGCCGGTCGCCGCAGCGCCGGCGGGCCGGCGTCCGGGGCCGTGGCAGCCGCTGTTCCGGGCGCCCGTCGAGCTGATGGTGCCCCGTGGGATGGCACGATGCGGCCATGGCCTCGCCGCGGGTGCCCGTCGAGCGGAGCGGCACGGCATTCGTCCTCGGTGGCGGGGGAGTGCTCGGCGCGGCCGAGATCGGGATGCTGCAGGCTCTGTTCGAGCACGGCGTCCGACCCGACCTGGTCGTGGGTACGTCGGTGGGCGCGATCAACGGCGCGTTCGTCGCCGCCGACCCCGCGCCGGGCGCCGTGGACCGATTGCGCGGCGTGTGGGAGGAGCTGGCCTCCCAGCGGATCTTCGCCGGGTCCGTACTGGGCCGGGCCCGCACGTTGGTGCGGACCCGCACGCACCTGCACCCGCGGGAGCCGCTGCGGGACCTGCTCACCGAGCATCTCCCGGTGCGCACCTTCGCCGAGCTGCGCGTGCCGTTCCAGTGCGTCGCCGCCAGCATCGAGCGGGCCGCCGAGCACTGGTTCACCGAGGGTGCGCTGGTCGAGGCGGTGCTCGCCTCGTGCGCGGTGCCCGGCCTGCTGCCGCCCGTGGAGCTCGACGGCGAGCACTACCTCGACGGCGGGCTGGTGCACAGCATCCCGGTCGGCCGGGCGGTCGCGCTCGGCGCCGACACGATCTTCGTGCTGCACGTCGGGCGGATCGACCGTCCGCTGAGCCCACCGACCGGGCCGTGGGAGGTCGCGCAAGTGGCCTTCGAGATCGCGCGGCGGCACCGCTTCGCCGCGGACCTCGCCGCCCTGCCACCTGGCGTCACGGTGCACGTGCTGCCCTCGGGTGACCCGACTCCGCCCGGGGCCGCCAACCTGCGCTACCGCGACTTCTCCGGGGTCGAGGTCAGGATCGACCAGGCGTACCGCGCGGCCCGTACCCACCTGGACCGGATCGGCGCGTCCCGGGCCGGGGGAGCCTGAGGTGCTGCCGCCACGCCGCGTCCGCCGGGTCACCGGTCCGCTCCTCGTCGCCGCGCTGGTGGCCGCGGTCGTCCTGTTGCCCGCGCTCGTGGTCGTGGCGGTGGTCGCCTCGGTGTTCCTGCCCGGCCGGCTGCGCGCGCTGCGGCTGCTGGCCTTCGCGCTGGTCTACCTCGCGCTGGAGGTGGCCGGGCTCGCGGTCGCGGCGGTCCTGTGGGTGCTCAGCGGCTTCGGTCGCCGGTTGCAGACACCGCGGGCCCGGGCGACGCACTACACCGTGCTGCGCCTGCTGCTCGACACGCTGATGCGGGTGGCACAGCGGCTGTTCGCGCTGCGGCTGGTCACCGACGGCACGTCCTGGTCGCCGCTGGACGACGGGGTGCCCGGCTCGACCAACGCCATGATCGTCCTCTCCCGGCACGCCGGCCCGGGCGACTCGTTCCTGCTCGTGCACACGTTGATGAACCGTGACCACCTGCGCCAGCCGCGGATCGTGCTCAAGGACGTGCTGCAGCTGGACCCGCTGATCGACGTCTACCTCAACAGGCTGCCCAACCACTTCGTCCCGGCCGATCCGGCGGCGGGGTCCGGCTCCGAGGAGGCGATCGCCGACCTGGCCCGTGACCTCGGTGAGGAGGACGCGCTGCTGATCTTCCCCGAGGGGGCGAACTTCACCGTGCGACGCCGGACCCGGGCCATCCAGCGACTTCGTGATCGGGGGCTGCTGGCCGCGGTGCGCCGGGCCGAGGCGATGCGGAACCTGCTGCCGCCGCGTCCGGGCGGGGTCGTCGCGGCGCTGCACGCGGCCCCGCACGCCGATGTCGTGTTGGTCGCGCACACCGGGCTGGAACACCTGAGCACGGTCCGCGACCTGTGGCGGAGCCTGCCCATGGACAAGACCCTGCACCTGCGCTGGTGGTTCGTCCCGGCCGCCGAGGTGCCGCGGGACGAGACGCAGCTGACGGATTGGCTGTACCAGTGGTGGGAGACGATCGACGCCTGGATCACCACCACCTCGGCAGCTCAGCGGGCACAGGACGTCCCCGGGACCGGTATGCCGGGGGTGCCCGACGCGGGGAGCGCGCTCAGGAGCGACCCGTAGCCAGCGTGGTCTCGTAGGCCGGAGTCATCGAGCACGTACGACCGTCGCTCGGCCACCGGAGGCCGTCCCCAGCCGCGCTGCTCGAGGGCTGATCCGAGGGGCGAAGCATGACGAGGGCCTCGAAGACCCCACGTCAGTGCCGTGACAGCGCCCTGTGAGCGGCTCCCGCCAGTCTGTCCGGGCAGGAGGATCGTGCACCCTCGAGTTGGAGGTCTGATCATGACCCGCAGTGCGGACGTCGTCGCCGAACTGGGCACCGTGCTCGGTGTCTGGGCCCATCCCGATGATGAGGCGTACCTCTCCGGCGGAGTCATGGCGATGGCCCGAGACGCCGGGGCGCGAGTGGTGTGCGTGACCGCGACCCGCGGCGAACTCGGCACACCGGATCCGCAGACGTGGCCGCCGCAGCGCCTCGCCACCGAGCGCACCCGCGAACTGGCCCGTTGCCTGGAGATCCTCGGCGTGTCCGAGCACCGGTGGCTGGGCTACCGGGACGGCGAGTGCTCGCTCGCGCCGAGCGCTGGCGCCGTCGACCGGCTCTGCGAGGTGATCGACGAGGTCCGCCCGGACACGGTGCTGACGTTCGGCCCGGATGGGATCACCGGTCATCCGGATCACCAGGCCGTGTCGGCGTGGGGCACCGCGGCGTTCGACCGGGCGGCTGCGCCGGGGAGCCGGCTGCTGTACTCGGCGGTCCCGGAGCGTCGGGTGCCCCGGTGGAGGGCGCTCGACGACAGCCTCGGCGTGTACCTGCCGGGCTACCCGCTCACGGTCCCCGACGACGGCCTCACCGTCGACCTGGTGCTGGCGCCGGAGGTCGTGCGGCGGAAGGTCCGGGCACTGGAGGCCCAGGCGACGCAGACGGCCGCGCTGATCAGCGTGATGGGGGCCGCCCGCTACAGCGCCTGGGTCGGTGAGGAGTCGTTCGTCGAACACCGGAGGCCGGCCGTCATGACCCGGCCGGCCGCCGTGGGGATCACGGCCGGGTGAGGTTCCGGGCGATCGCGTCCCGGGCGACCGCGAGTGCGCCGTCCCGGTCCACCACTCCGGCCCCGGACGGCGGGGGCTGGGAACGGTCACCCCGTGCCGGGGCGTCGGGCGCTGCGTCGGCGGCCGCGTCGATCACCTCGGCCGGCCCCGCGTCGCCGAGCCGGCGGAGCAGGTCGGCGAGATTGCGCAGCGTCGTCCACTGGTGGGTCCAGTTGCCGGTGCGGGAGAAGTAGTCGATCACCTCGCGGTAGCCGACCAGGGCCTCGGCCACCCGGCCCGCAGCGGCTCGAGCCGCGAGCAGGCCGACGGAGGCCACCCCCACGAGGAACGTGGCACCCGACGTCCGGGCGAGTTCGACGGACCTGACGTAGTGCTGTTCGGCGAGGTCCCGGCGTCCGGCGCAGGTCTCGATCTCCCCGGTGACGTACGCCCCCCACGACAGCATCGAGGGCGAGGCCGCTTCGCGGAGCCCCCGATCGTTCAGCGTGCGCGCCGCATCCACGTCTCCGGAGTAGGCCAGCGCCAGAGCCGCGATGCCGAGGCTGTCCCGGGGGCCGGGCCCCCCCGCCGCGGCGGCGAGGGCGTGCTCGACGCAGTCGGCGTGAGCTCCGCGGGCGAGGGCGACGACGGACAGGGGATACCGGCAGTACCACTGCAGGCCGTCGTCGGCTGCCTGCTGCAGCCCGGCCCGGGCGAGCCGCTCGGCGGTCGCGTGGTCCCCGCGGTGGTAGGCCGCCTCGGCCGCCGTGCCCAGCACGGCCGCCGCCAGCGGGCGGCCGTCGAGCCCTGGATCGCCGGCCAGTTCCTCGGCCCAGTCGCGGATCTCGAGCAGATCGCGGTAACCGACCGCTTCGAACAGCGCGGTCACCATCGCCGCGGCGTCGTCGACGGCTCCTCCGCTGCGCGCGGAGCGCCACGCGGCCCGGAGGTTGGCGAGTTCCCGGCGCAGCACGGCGTCGGCCGCGGGCTCGCGCTCGGTCGCCAGCGTGTCCCTCAGCCATGCGGTCAGCTCGACCGCCCACCGCTGCAGGCGCCGGGTGGCGACCTCCTCCTCACCGGTCGCGGCCAGCCGGTCCAGGCCGAAGGCGCGCAGGGTCTCCAGCATGCGGTAGCGGGTGCGCTGCTCGAACGCGACCTCGATCATCGAAGCGTCGACCAGGTGGGCGAGGGCGCTGCCCGGATCGGTGCCGAGGTCGAGGTCGGCGCCCAGCCGCTCGGCCGTCTGCAGGTCCAGTCCGTCGACGAAGACCGACATGTGCCGGAACAGGCGTTGCTCGTCCGCCGAGAGGAGTTGGTAGGACCACTCGACCGTCGCGCGCAGCGTCCGGTGCCGGGCGTCCCCGCTGGACCCGCCGCCCAGGAGGTCCAGCGACCGGGCGAGCCGGCCGCGCAGGTCGGTCAGGGAGAGGGCCGACAGACGGCCGGCCGCGAGTTCGATGGCCAAGGGGATCCCATCGAGCCGGCGCACGATGTCGCCGACCACGTGCAGGTCGTCCCGGGTCGGCGGAGGGCCTGTGCGCACCCGGCCGGCTCGCTCCAGGAACAGTTCCACCGAGGGGACGCGCCCGAACTCCTGGTCGCCGGCCGGCAGCGGGAGCGGGGCCAGGCGGACGACGCACTCGACCGCCAGGCCCAGCGGCTCGCGGCTGGTCGCCAGCACGGCGAGCCGTGGGCAGTGCGACAGGAGCGCGCCGACCACGGCGCGGGTCGCGTCGAGCTGGTGCTCGCAGTTGTCGACCACCAGCAGACCCCGTCGGTCACCGAGGACGGCGAGACAGGCGGTGAGGACGTCGCCCTGGACCACCTCGACGCCCAGGGCAGCCGCCAGGGCGTGTGGAACCCCAGCGGGATCGGTGACCGGCGCGAGCAGCAGCACCCCCACCACCTCGCCGACCCGTGCCATCTCGACGGCGACCCGGGTCTTGCCCACGCCACCGGGTCCGACGACCGTGACCAGCCGCTCCTCGCTCAGCCGCCGGCGGAGCACCGCGACGTCCGCCTCCCGTCCGATCAACCGGGTGGTGGGCCGGGGCGCCGTCCGCAGCCGCGGCGCTGGACCGGCCGCCCCGGCGGCGACCTCTCGTTCCAGCTGGTCCAGGTCCGACGAGGGGTCGAGGCCGGTCTCCTCGGCCAGCCGGTGTCGGTACTCGCGTGCGACGCGGAGCGCGTCGGCTGCTCTGCCGCTCGCCGCCAGCGCGCGCATGTGCAGCAGCACGGCCGACTCGCGCAGGGGGTCGTCCGTCCACGCTGCCGCCGCCAGACCGAGGACCCGCTCGGCCTGACCCGCGGCGACAGCGCTGCTGATCAGGGCGTCGGTCACCTCCCGGTGCAGCCGCGCGCAGTCCTCGACCGCGGTGGCGATCGGCAGCACCTCGGTGAGGTCGGCGAGGAGCGGCCCCCGCCAGAGCTCCCGCGCCGTCCGGAGCAGGTCCGCCGCCCCCGCGGGGTCGTGCGCCGCGCGGGTCCGCGCATCGGCCAGCAAGGCGCGTGCCCGCGCCAGGTCAAGCTCGCCGTCCTCCAGGTGCAACCGGTAACCGTCCGGCCGGTGCTCCAGCCGGGCGCCCGCGGAGCCGAGCGCCCCGCGCAGGCGGGAGACGTGGCTGTGCAGGGCCTGGTGGCCGGACTCGGGCGGGTCCCCGCCCCACAGGGCGTCGACGAGGGCGTCCACCGGCACGGTGCGGCCCCCCGCCAGGGCCAGCAGAGCCAGGATGGCCCGCCGTTTCGGGCCCCGGACGTCCACGGCCACCCCGTCGACGGCCAGTCGTAGCGGCCCCAGGAGCTCCACCCGCACGTGTGGTGGTGTCTGCCCGTCCGCCATCGCGCACCTCCGGTCGACAGCGTGCGCGTGTCGGAGCCGGGAGGGGAAGGCAGCCCGGCCTGTCAGCGCGGTGCAAGTGCGTGGCAGTCGCGCGCGAGCGCCTGCGCCGACCGTCTGTCGTGACCGGCACCGACCGGCACGACACCGAGGAGGACAGAGATGGATCAGAGCAAGGTGGAGGCGTTCCTGGGGCAGTTCGTCACGGACGCCGGCGCAACGGGCGCGGCCGGACTGGTGGTGATCGGCCACCGGCTCGGCCTCTACCGGTCCCTGGCCGAGGGCCCGGCGACGCCCGAGCAGTTCGCACAGCGCACCGGGTGCGCCCCGAGGTACCTCACCGAATGGCTGCGCGGTCAGGCCGCGGGCGGTTACGTGAGCTACGACGCGGCGACGGGGGAGTTCTCGCTCACCGAGGAGCAGGCGTTCTGCCTGGCCGACCCCAACGGCCCGAACCTCCCGGCGGCGTTCCTCACCGTGCTCGGCTACCTGCGGGCCGAGCCGCAGATCACCGAGGCGTTCCGCACCGGTGAGGGCTTCGGCTGGCACCGGCACGACGACGACGTCTTCGTGGGGGTCGACGCCTTCTTCCGCCCCGGCTACGTCGCCGCGCTGGTGCCGGAGTGGATCCCCGCGCTGGAGGACGTCGAGGCGAAGCTGACCGCCGGCGGCCGGGTCGCCGACCTCGGGTGCGGCCTGGGCTCGTCGTCGGTGCTGATGGCGCAGGCCTACCCCCGCACGACCGTCGTCGGCTCGGACTACCACAGGGAGTCGATCCAGCTGGCGCGGAAGAACGCCGCAGAGACCGGTGTCAGCGACCGCGTCACCTTCGAGGTGGCCACCGCGCAGAACTTCAGCGGGGCCGGCTACGACCTGGTGACCATGTTCGACGCCCTGCACGACATGGGGGACCCGGTGGGGGCCGCCCGGCGGATCCGTGAGGCTCTCGCTCCCGACGGCACGTGGCTGCTCGTCGAGCCCTTCGCCTCGGATCGGGTCGAGGAGAACCTCAATCCGGTGGGCCGGCTCTACTACGCCGGCTCGACCTTCCTCTGCGTCCCCAACAGCTTGTCCCAGCCCGGGGGTCACGCACTGGGTGCGCAGGCCGGCGAGGCCGCGATCCGGGCGGTGGTGGCGGAGGCCGGGTTCACCCGCTTCCGGCGGGCCGCGCAGAGCCCGTTCAACCTGGTCTACGAGATCAGGCCGTAGGCCGGAGCGGCGGCGGTCGCGGACCGCGTGGCCGCCGCCGAGGGGCCGATCGGTCACCGACACCCGGAACGTCCTACTCCCCGAGCCGGCGGCCAGGACGCATCGGCTCCGCACCGGGCCACCACCTCGGCGCACCGTCCTTGGTTCCCGTGCTCGGGGAACGTCCGGTCATCGCCAGCCGCGGACGACTACGCGACCTGGTCCTCGACCCACCCGGGACCACCGACCACAGGCCCCGAGACGAACGACGTCCCGAGACACCTGTCAACGGTGTCTCGGGACATCGCAGGGGGTGTCCGAGAGGCGACGATCCACATGCGCACGCCTCGGGCGTGGAGCGCCGCCCGCCGGAGGCCGACCGTCCCGCCCGGTGGGTCCCGGGCGGTCAGGGACGCCCCGACGCTGCGACGTGCCGCGCAGCGGGCACCGTCGTGTGGTCGCTGGCAGTGTGGACGGCATGGTCACTCCCTCTCCCGTCGTCGTGGTGACCGGTGCGAACGGATTGGTGGGCGCCGCGGTGTGCCGGGCGCTCGTCGAGCGGTCGGCGCAGGTGCGCGCCGTCGTCCGCCGCGCCGGCAGCGCGCCCGCACTCGACGGTGTCACCGAGCACGTCGGCGACTTCGCCGACGAGGGCCTGGCCCGCGCGGTGACCCAGGGCGCCGACGCGGTGGTCACGACGGTCCACCCGATGGGCTCGTCCCGAGAGGTGCAGCACCGGGTGGGCGTCGAGGGCACACCGGTCCTCGCTCGGGCTGCCCGGGATGCCGGCGTCGCCCGGCTCGTGCACGTGTCCACGGCCGGGGTCTACGACCGCTCGGCCGGCGTCGGGGACGTGGCCGAGGACAGTGCCCTCCTGCCCGAGGGCAGCGGCGACTACCCCGATACCAAGAACGCCACCGACGCCGCGCTGGCGGAGGTCGGCGGGCTCACGACCGTGCTGGTCCGCCCGCCGGCGATCATGGGCGCCGGCGACACGTCGGTTTGGAACACGCTGCGGCCGCAGGAGATCCGTGACGGTGAGCGCCGGGCGAACCCGGCGAAGACCTGGGCGTGGGTGCACGTCGACGACCTCGCAGCCCTGATCGCGGACGTCGCCACGGGTGCCGTCGCGACCGCCGACGACCCGGAGCGAGGCCCCGTGGCCGGCGGCACGACTCCGGTGATCGTCGCGGGCGAGCCTGCGACGTGGCGGAACTACCTCGGCACGGTGACCGACGCGCTGGGTGTCGCGCCCGAGTGGACCGACGAACCGGTCTGGACCGGGCAGCTGCGCACCGGCCGCGCGCGAGGGTGGGGCTGGGCGCCGCGGGTGGGCCTCGCACGAGCCATGGACGAACTGCGGCGAGGCCTGACGACGACCGCGTGACCGTCCCGCGGTCCCCTGCAGGCTTCCGCGGTCTCCTGGAGGACGACGCGCCGTCGCGGTCGGCGCGCCCGGAGGGCTCGCGGTGATCGTCGTACGCGTGGCAGTCATCGGCGGGCCGACCGCCGGCGCAAGGCCCCGCGCCGAGGGCGGGCGGTAGCGACCTACGCCGGCCTCGACGCCGGAGCGTCCACAGCGCCCGCAGTCCGGGGGAGTACGAGCAGACCGCCGCGACGCGGACCGGAGACGCAGACCGGAGTAGACGACCGGGCCCACCCAGGGCTCGAACGAGCCGTCGCCGACCGGCGACGCCTCGGTCGCCACCGACCACGACCAGGGGACCGGCGACGACCAAAGGCGCCAGACGGGGACGCGTCCCGTCAGCAGCGGCGAGAGGGGACGTGCTGGGTTCCTCCCCGGGGGTGACGACGGAGCCGGCATCTCCGCCTGCGCCGTCAGATGTGCCGGTGTGGGAGGCCGGCGGCTCGAGCGAACGACCGAGGTCCCGACCGGCTCCTGCCGGCTCACCTGGTCCTCGTCAGCCCGCGAAGGATCCAGGGCCGAAGCGGCCCCAGGCGATGAAGGCCGCGAGCCCGAGATAGACCAGGTTCAGCATCACGAGCTTGTACTGGCCAAGGCGGCCATGGGTGATCATCGCGCCGATCATGAGCAGGACCGAGCAGACGGCAGTCACCGGGACGATTCCCGGTGCGATGTCGACGACGGCAGGCAGGATCAAGCCGACTGCAGCCAGTAGCTCGAGCACCCCAAGGGTCTTGACGAAGCCGACACTGGCACCTGCGGTCCATTCTCCGCCATGGGCCGCAGCCAGCTTCGCCTTGGGCACGAACGTCTTGCTGATGCCGCCGGCCGTGGCGACTGCGGCCAGCAGTCCGGCAGCGATCCACAGGGTGAGGTTCATGAGTTCTCTCCTGGCGATGTGCAGGTGATCCGGGCCGCCTCAGTCGGTGAGGGGACCGGGCCGACCTCGGCATCACGGCTTCGACCCCGAGACGAGGCAACCGGTCCGTCTGTGACATCGGGACGCTGGCGGTTGGTTCGAAGCTGCTCACCTACCGGACCGAAGTCCCCTGGACGTCGAGCGCAGGCGAGGTCCAGTGGACGGCGCAGCAGTCGGCGTGTGGGCAACCGGCTGGCCCGGTGACGAAGGCGATAGAGCCGAGTGGCGTCGTGCCGCGACCCACGAGCGCGGCTGATGACGTCGGTCCGGTCAGATCCGTCCAGCCACGAGTTGCTCCGGATCATCGTGGGTTCTGGTGTCCGGCAGCCGGGGCTGCCCCGTCCCCAGCAAGAGAGCCTGAGGACGGAATCCGGGAGCGATCGGATCTCGCATCGTGACAGCGGCTCGATGTCGGGCGCTATCGAGCACCCGCTCGAGTGGCTGTCGCGCCGAGGCGACGACGGGGCATGGGAACGGAAGTCGCCCGAGGGTTCCGCGATATCGGCGGACTCGAGGGATGCTTGTGGGCGAACTGTGTCAGGACCCGATCGGGGTCCCGGTCGGGTCAGGGCGTGGTCACCGGTTCACAGCGGCTGGCTCTGTCGCCAGCGACCACGAGCTTCGCGGCTTTCGTCGCCCCGTCGATGCGGACGTCAGCGGCCACCGCGGTCGCTCGTGCGCGGGTCCATCGAAGCCAAGCCCGCCCGGCCGCGACCGACGAGCACGCGGCGATCCTGCGCACGGATCGCTTCGATGACCCCGGCCTGAGCTCGCAGTCGCTGGACTCTGCACCGATCCGTTCCGTTCCCGAGTCAATCGGTGCGCCGGCGAGCCTGGTTCACCTCGCGGGTGACGGCCCAGGCGTCCGCCACCGGACCCAGGTGCCCGAGCTTGTCGGGGTTGATCAGCGAGTGGATCGTCTGGATCCGCCCGTCGAGTATGTCGAGCGTCCACGTGAAGAGGACCTTGTCGTCCCGATCGCGGAAGATGGCGCCCGGCTGGCCGTTCATCTCGTGCGGCTCGAACGTCACGTCGATCCGGCCCAACGGAGGGGCGATCGCGGCGAGCAGCCGGGCCACCTTCGCGGCGCCGACGACGGCCCTGGCCAGCTGCGGGGCCTTCCCACCGCCGTCCCCGACCAGCTGGACGTCGGCGGCGAGCAGCTCCCGCAGACCGTCGACGTCCCCTTCCCTGAAGGCGTCGAGGAACCGCTTGGCGAGTTCCTCGCGCTCCCTCCGGTCGGCCTCGAACCGAGGGCGCCCGGCGTCCATGTGCCGGCGCGCCCGCACCGCGAGCTGGCGGCACGCCGCCTCGGACCTCCCCACCGCCGACGCGACCTCGGGGAAGCCGAACCCGAACACCTCCCGCAGCACGAAGACCGCGCGCTCGAGCGGGCTGAGCCGCTCGAGCAGCAGCAGGGCCGCCATCGACACCGAGTCGGCCAGCTCCGCCGAGCGCGCCGGATCCTCGTAGGGGTCGTCGAGCAGCGGCTCGGGGAGCCATTGCCCGACGTATTCCTCACGCCGCACGCGGGCCGAGCGCAGCACGTCGATCGAGATCCGGGTGACGACGGCCGAGAGGAAGGCCTTGGTCGACGTGGGTCGTGTCGGGGAGGACTCGAAGCGCAGCCAGGTCTCCTGGACCGCGTCCTCGGCCTCGCTCACGCTGCCGAGGATCCGGTAGGCGATCGCGAACAGCAGCGACCGCAGCTCCTCGAACTCCTCGGCCCGGGTCACGCCAACCCTTCCCTGAAGCCCTGCCGCCACGACGGATAGCGCAGCTCCCAGCCGAGCTCGCGCTTGGCCTTGGCGTTGGAGAAACCGCGCCCCTCGGTCATCATCGTCACCGCCACGTCCCCGGCCAGCAGCCTGGCGAGCCACGTGGGGACCCGCACGGGCCGCTTCGCGCCCGTGCACGCAGCCAGGTAGGGCAGCCACTCGCTGGCCGGCGCCGGTTCGTCGTCGACGATGTTGAACACGCCGGTCGCTTTCTGCTCCAGGGCCAGGACGGTCGCGCTCGCCGCGTCGTCGAGGTGCACCCACGAGCTGTAGCCGGTGCCGCCTCCGACGAGCGGGAACTGCCGCCTGCGCACGAGCTCGACCACGTCATCGGTGGCGCCCGGCCCGTAGAACCCGCCGTATCGCAGGACCGCGCCGCCAGCCTCGACGACGACGTCCTCGACGTGGCGCATCGCCGCCATCCCTCTGCGCATGCTCGGCGGGCCCGGGTCCAGCGGGTCCTCCTCGGTCTTGACCCATCCGCCCTCGCGGATCCCGTTCCAGCTGGCGTGGCCCTGGGCGACGACGTGGGAGACGCCGGTCGCCTCGGCCGCGGCCAGCAGGTGGTCGGTCCCCTCGGTGCGCAGCCGGTTCGTGGTGGCGAAGAACCGATCCATGTGCTTCATGTCGGGCTTGCCGGCGTGAGCGGGGCTGATCGCGGTCATCTGGTGCACGATCGCGTCCGGCCGGGCGGCCGCCACGGCCCCACCGACCGACACCGCGTCCAGCCCGTCCATCACGACACCATCGGCACCGAGCTCCTCCAGCAGGCCCAACTTGCCGGAGCCCGTCGTCGTAGCCGTCACCTGGTGACCCCGGGCCACCAGCTGCGGTACCAGCCGTCGCCCCATGACCCCGGTACCACCGGCCACGAAAACCCGCATGACCATCACCTTCCCGATCCCAGGATTGGCTCTCAGACCGGTGACGAGACAGCCCCGGCCATCTGTGACATCGAGGTCCCGGCGCACGTCTCCCCCGATGGGAACGCCTTCCAGCCGTCAGGACGACCTGCTGCCGATCAGGGGTGAGAGCTCCGGGCTGTCCGTCCTCGGCGCGGTCGGCCGCCCAGGCCAGTGCCTCCGCGAAGAGGGCTGCGCGGCCGTCCCGGTCCGGAGAGGCCCGATCGGCAGCGGCGGGTGCCCGGCGCGGGCTCACGCCCAGCAGCGGCGGCGACGTCCGAGTCCTGCGCGGTCGCGGTCGAGCCTCCGGCGCGCGGCGATCAGCCTCGACTCATGCTCGGGGCACGCGAACGCGAGGAACGCCCGGTCGTCGATCAGCACCAGGCCGGCGTGTGCGGGCTCGGCGCGGCACTCGAACGCCAGGGAGACGTGCTCGGCCTCGTCGGTGCGGTCAGGCACAGCGAGTGGTACCAGGTCGTCAGCCACCTCGATCCCCCTGGTCGGGTTCCACGGTTGACGGCACACGGAGCGAGTAGCGCGGGCGACGATGCTGGTCGGCGGGTCGTGGCTGCCGGCCCACGGTGCGCCGCAGCGGCGGCGTGGTGAGGACCAAGGGCGCCGGCGAGCGGCTGGCCGAGGGCGCGACCACGTCGGGCCGGTCCTGGGTGGTCGACCTCGGCACGGGTACCCCGTGGCCGCGCTCCGTGCTTGCCGGGCAGCTCGTGGACGGCGCTGGCTCTCGACCTCGTGCGCGACCCGGCGCTCGTGCTCAGCCACCTCGACGGCAGCTACCGGCACCCCGAGCGGCTCTCCCGCCGCTTCGCAGGCCAGGTCGCCCGGGCGCGCAGGGTGCTGGGGGAGGAGCGACTGCCGGTGGTCCGGCTGCACGACCTGCGGCACACCCACGCCACGGTGCTGCTGGCCGACGGCGTGTCGGTGCAGGTGGTCTCGGAGCGTCTGTGGCACGCCAGCGCCACCATCGCGCTCACCGTCTACCAGCACGTCCACCCGGGCATGGCCGCGAGGTGGCCGACCGCTTCGCGGCGCTGCTCGAGGGCTCATCGACGCGAAGTGACACGTGAGTGTCACGAGGGCCTCAGAGACCCCACAACAAGACACCCCGGGCTCCTGACCCGCAGGAGCACGGGGGTGAAGCGGTGTCCGAGGCGGGGACTTGGGCACCGCGAGGTGGCAGCGGTCCCACCAGCGGCCGTCCAGGTGGGGAGGGGCGCGGTGTGCCCGGCTTCGTGGACATGGTCGAGACGCAGCGCGGCCGTCGGACAAGATGACGGATCGGCGGCCCGCAGGGTCCTCTCCCCGACGAGGCGCACGAGCTCCGCAGGTCCACGTTCACAGCGGCCGACTCGGGCGGTCCGCTGCACCGTGGCCACTGGGTACGGGATGGCCGCTGCGGGCGAACTGGGTGAGGTACAGCGCGAATGGGTGGTCCGGGCTGAGAGTCCGGTGGCAGCGCTGCAACGCGTCCTCGCCGAGCACGCGGGCCGGCTCAGCCTCACCCAGCCGGGCCAGGGCGCCGGTCAGGGCCACTGCCGCCAGCAGCGTGATCGGGTGGTCCGGGCCGAGCACCCGGCGGCTGCGCTGCAGCGTGTCCTCGCCGAGCACGCGGGCCGGCTTCGCCTCGCCCAGCTCAACTAGCGCAAGGGACAGGGCGGCGGCAGCCAGCAGGGTGGTCGGGTGGTCCGGGCCGAGTATGCGGCGAGCGCGCTGCAGGGTGTCCTCACCCAGGTCACGGGCCTGCCCCGTCTCGCTCATCGCGATCAGGGCGACGGTCAGGGCAGCCGCTGCCAACAGACCCGTTGGGTGGTCCGGGCTGAACGCCCGGCGCCAGCGCTGCAGGGTGTTCTCACCCAGGTCACGGGCCGGTTCCGCCTCGCTCATCGCGATCAGGGCGACGGTCAGGGCGGTCGCCGCCCCCAGGGTGGTGAAGTGGTCTGGGCCGAGCACGCGGCGGGCGCGCTGCAGGGTGTCCTCGCCCAGGGCGCGGGCGGCGTCCCCTTCACCCAGCCCGTTCAGGGCGTAGGTCAAGGCGGCGGCCGCCTCCAGGGTGGTGGGGTGGTCTGGGCCGAGCACGCGGCGGGCGCGCTGCAGGGTGTCCTCGCCCAGGGCGCGGGCGGCGTCCCCTTCACCCAGCCCGTTCAGGGCGTAGGTCAGCGCGGCGGCCGTGAACAGGGTGGCCGCATGGTCCGGGCCCAGCACCCGGCGGGCGCGCTGCAGGGTGTCCTCACCGAGGGCGCGGGCCGGTGCGGCCTCGCCCAGCTCGACCAGGGCGACGGTCAGGGCGGTCGCCGCCAGCAGGGTGGTGGCGTGGTCCGGGCCGAGCACGCGGCGGGCGCGCTGCAGGGTGTCCTCACCGAGGGCGCGGGCCGGTGCGGCCTCGCCCAGCTGGTCCAGAGCAAGGGCCAGGGCGCCCGCCACCCAGAGGGTCATGAGGTGGTCCGGGCCGTGTATCCGGCGGCAGCGTTGCAGCGTGTCCTGACCCAGGGCGCGCGCTGGCTCCGCCTCGCCAGCCCAGAACAATGCAAGGGTCAGGGTGTTGGCGGTGGCGAGGGTGTCGGGATGGTCGGGGCCGAGGATGGCGCGCCAGCGGCCCAGCAGCTCTTCGGCGACGGCCCGACTGCCGGAGCTGTCGCCGTGGGCGTGCAGGTAGCGGGTGGTGTCCAGGATGATCTTCCGACCGGCGGGGTGGTAGTCACCCAGCGGGGCGGTGGCCAGCACGTGCGGGGCGAGCTGGGCGTAGCCGACCCAGCTGGCCGGATCCTCCGGATCGCCAGGGGATGCGGCGGCCAGCAGCGCCACCACCTGCTCGGCGGTGGTCCGCTGCTGATCCAGGGGCAGCCGGTGGCGGATCACCGCCTGCACCAACCGGTGCACCTCGAAGCCGTCGGGGGAGCGACGCACCAGGGAGTAGCCCACCAGCGCACCGACGGTGTCAGCAAGGGCGTCGGGGTCGGCCGCGACGGTGCGCAGCGGCTCGTCGAGCAGGTCGGGGTGGTCGCCGAACAGGGACAGGGGGATGAGATCGGGCGCGAGGAAGGCGGCCAGCTCCAGCAGCCGGACGGCGGCCGGGTCCTCGCCGCGCAGCCGCTCCAGGGACAGCGCCCAGGCGGTGTCGAGTCGGCCGTGATAGTCCAGCACCTCGCCGCGGGCGAGCAGGGTTGTCCGTCGGGCGCGGAAGCGGCGCAGGTAGTCCACCGGCGGCAGGTCGGTCTGCTCGAGATAGCCGGCGGCCTGCGCCGCGGCCAGGGGCAGATCGCCCAGCTCCGCGGCGAGCTTGTCGGCCAGCTCCTCATCCAGGGCCGGGATGCAGGCGCGCAGCAGCGCGATCGTCTCGGTGCGGGCCAGCACGTCGACCTCCAGCCGCCCGCCCAGCGCCCCCCAGCCCGGCGACCGGGAGGTGACGAGCACGTGCCCAGGACCGCTCGGCCGGTAGGGGGCGACGTCGGCCGGCCGTTCCGCGTTGTCGACGATCAGCAGCCAGCCGTCGCGGTGGCGCAGCTCGGCCAACAGTCGGTCCACGGTGTCGGCCACCGTCGGCCCGAGGGGCAGGTCAAGCCGCGCAGCCAGCCGCGCGAGCTGCTCCGGCACCAGCACCGGCTGTTCGGCGTCGATCCACCAGACCATGTCGTAGTCGGCGGCGAAGCGGTGGGCGTACTCGAGGGCCAGCTGGGTCTTGCCGACCCCGCCCAGCCCGTAGAGCGCCTGCACCACCAGCGTTGGCTCGTCCGCGCGTAGCCGCTTCCGCAGCTCGGTGAGCATGCCGTCCCGGCCGGTGAAGCGGGGATTGCGCGGCGGCACCTTCCACACCGCCGGCAGACGGCCGGCGAACCCTGGCTTGTCCCTCGACACAGGCGTCGGACCCGGGCAGGGAAATGGCGGGGGGCCGGTCGGACGCCCGCCGATCAGCCGGGTCCGCAGCCGCGCGGCCGCGGTGGCCTCGTCCAGGCCGGTGAGGTCCACCGGGATCAGCGGTGCGTACAGCGGGGGCAGGGTGACCGGCTCGACCAGCACCGGCACGATCCGCCCCGCCGCCTGCTGGGCGAAGGCCGCGCGCAGCTCCGCCCCGCCGAAGGTGCTGGAGAAGTAGGCCTCGGTGCACACCGCCAGCAGCCGGTCGGCGCCTTGCAGGGCCGCGGCCATGCGGGCCACGAAGTCCTCGCCCGGCGCCCAGTCCCAGACGTCCAGCTCGACGGTGTAGCCCGCTTCGTGCAGTTGCCAGCCCAGCCACTCCGCCCAGGCGGTGTCCCGGCCGGCGTGGCTGACGAAGAAGTCGGTCCTGCGACCGCTCACCCCTCAGTGCTACACCCATTACCCACCGCATGCGAGACCCGATGCCAGCTGGATGCGGAGCGGTCCCATCGGCACGCACCGCTGTCCGTGACCCGTGTCAAGATCAGCTGCGTATCCCGACGGGCTAACAAGCCGGGTCAGGAAACGGACCAGCACGGCGGTGCGCAGATGCCTATGCAGTGGCTCATGTGCCTCAAGGGTTTGGTCGTCATGCTTGCGGCCGTCTTCTTCCCGCATTCTTGGGTCATCCGCGCCTACTCGACCTGGATCAAGCTCCTGACGATCTCCCCAGAAACAATCCATAGCGATAGGCCGGTCGTCGCGAGGAAGGTGGTGGCCCGCGGTTGCGCGAGTCCCTAGCATCCCATGAGCCAGTGAGTGACCGGCGCAATGCCAGCAACACCTGCACTTCAGGGGAGACCCACATGTCAGGTCAGGGCGGGCAGGCCGTCAGCATCTTCATAAGCTACCGGCGCGAGGGCGGCTTCTATCTCGCCAAGAAAATCTACGGCCACTTGAAGCAGTGTGGCTACGACGTTTCCATGGACATCCAACAGCTCGGCGCAGGGAAGTTCGAGAACATCACCCTGGAGCAGATCGGATCACGCGATTACTTCATCATCGTGCTCACGAAGGGCAGCCTTGATCGGTTGCACGATCCGGATGACTGGCTGAGGAAAGAGATCCTGACAGCGCGTAATGCAACTCGGACAATCATCCCCGTGTTCGACGTCGACTTCTCGTTCGAGGCTTCGGATGTCAGGGACGTCCTCGCCGCGGCACCGAAGGCCATCCGTGAGATTGCCGGGTTCAACGCCGTACGGATGTCGCTCCCCGAATACTTTGAAGACGGGCTCAAACGGCTCCGGAGATTCCTGCTCGAGAAGCAGCCGGCGGTGACTGCGTCGCCGACACCTTCCGAGGGACTTCGAGAAGCCGAACGGCATCTCGATAAGCACGTCGTACCGTCCCCTCGGACTCTTACTACGGAAGGACGCACGGCGCGCTCCTGGAACGAGCTAGAGGACAGGCTCTCGGATGATTCACAGCCGGTCACCGAGACCAAAACCGAGGCGGTCGAGCAACTCGGGCACGATCAGGCTCCGACCGGCTCGCCCGCCATCGCCGCGCGGGGGGCTGAGAACCGGCCAGGGGAAGACGATCAGCAAGCCACTCAAGACGACGTACGGGACGCCCCCTCGGTAGAGGTCGAGCAGGAAACGGACGAGAGAGCGGACGCAGAGGTCGGTCGGCCACCCGAGCGCCCGAGCCTGCTAGTTCTTATCCTGTCAGGCCTCGTCACCCTGCTTATTTCCGTGGCCATACCTGGATTCTATAGTGGCGGGTTCATGGCAATCCCTCTCGCAGTAGGAGTCGGAGTACCACTTCTGGTGGCGGCGATACTGCTATGGCCCCGTCGAAGGACCAGGGGGACGGCCTTGGCTTTCGGTCTTGTCGTAGGCTCGGCTCTCTCATTGACCGGTCCAGTGGCCGGACTTGCCGCCGACGGGCTCAAGTTCGGCTTCTCTGCACACGGTCCGTTGGATTTCTTCAGTATCCTCGCTTGGGGATTCACTGCAACCGCTGCGGTCGTCATCATCACCCGCCCCCCACCGCGACAAGAATGTCCCTTCGTCGTGACTTAGGGAGCCGCTGCGCACTACTCATCGTCTTATTCGTCATCTTCAAGCTAGTTGCCACAGGCGGGTTCTGGTATTACATTGGCGCCCTTGTCAACATCAGTTTCATCCTGCTCGCCGCTGTTGCGATCCTGATTACGGTACTGCAAGTGAGTGAACTGCAACGCGTGGTCGGCCTCGTTGCAGTAGCATTGTCCGGGGTCTGGCTGGCCTACTGGACAGCAACCTTCTACGAAGTGTTCCCATTGTGGGAGCTTCTTACAGTCGCCGGGTGCTACTTGGCCCAGATCGGGCCGTGGCAAGGCCATCGCGGACTTGACGGTGGGGTGGCGCATCGCAGCTAGCCTGCCGTCGCGCCAGACTGCAATCTCATCCAGTTCAGTGGTGCAGGATCGATCTGCTCGGGACGAGTGAGCGTCCGGCGGAGGCAAGGCGCCGAGGACCCGGCTACTCGCACGGGGTGCCGTGGGCGCCTGCACTGGGCCGTGACGGCCGGCGGAGCCGCCGAGTCCGCGGTCGGCCCAGGAGCGGCCGTTGAACGAAACGGTCGACGCCGACCGATCCCGCCGCCACGTCCCCGGCTTGCAGGCGCTGACTCGCCGTCTCCCCGAAGTGGCGTGCGCGTCCCACCTGTCCACATCTGCGCGCGGGGCCGCCCGCCCCCTGATGTCCCGGTCGGGCAGAGCCGACGCTGATGCAGCAGGCCGTCGCTCCTCGGCGCGGCACCGCCAGCCCTCGCCCGGGGTGGCGGCGCGGAGGGAGGAGCGATGAGGACGAGTCGGCTGGTGCTGACCGGCGCCGCGGTCGGCACGATCGTGGGCACGGCGCGCGCGGACCTGAACGCCACCCATGTGTTCAACCTGGACTGACCCCGCACGCCCGTTTCCACCGCGCCGCCGGCTGGGGCACGGTCGCCGGCGCCCAGCTGTGGCTGCTGTGGCTGCTGTGGCGACCGGCGTCGTCCGCCGCCGAGCGGGAGCTGGCGGCCACGACCGCCGCGCTGCTGCCGGCGGTCGCGTGAGCGCGTTTCTTCGGTGCGCTGGCCACCCCGGCACCGCGGTCGAGGACGAGGCCAGGCACCTGCCGCGCAGGGCCGGCGTGCCGCTCGACCTGGTTCCCGCGACCTCGTACCGGCCGTTGCCGCCCTCGGCTACCTGCTGCACCGCCGGGGGGTGTAGCGCATCCACGCCGCGCCGGTCGGTCACCGCCGGAGCTCTGCCACCGCGTCGAGCCGCCGTGAGCACCAGGGATGCCACAGCCGCGGACGCAATCCTGCCCACTGGCTGCTGCTGGGCGCGAGTCTGGCTCGTCGACCACTCGGAGGTCGACCAGCCAGGCTCCTCGTCGTCTCAGGACAAGCCGGCGACGGCAGCCTCGTACTCAGCCGCCACCGACGGGGGCAGCTCGCCGGTGACTCGGACGAGAATGGGGCCGGCCAGGTAGTGGTACTCCGTGCCGGCGCTTGGGCCGAGGCTCTGCAGAGTCTGCTGGATGTAGTCCGACCGGACCCGCGCGTCGGCGCCGTCGGCGAACACCTCGATCGAGCCGCCGCCCTCGTTGCCCGGCTCGGCCAGGTCGATCGGCACGCCCAGGCGGCTGTCGGCGAACGCCACCTTGGACACGTACTGCCCTGGCCGCCCGATGAGGGCGTTCGCGTCGTTGGTCTCCGTGATCACCGCGCTGTCGGTGATGGGCAGGCCGGCGTCCTTCAGGGTGGCCAGGGCGGTCTCCGCGTCCACCGCCTGGGCGGTCGTGGACGGTACGGCCGCGCTCGCGGACTCGGGTGCTGCGGCGCTCGTGCTGGACTCGGTGGCCTGGGCGGTCGCCTCCGCGGAGTCCCCGCCCCCGCAGCCGGCGGTGAGCGCCGCCGCTGCGATGGTCATGATGATCGTCCTGCGCATGAGGTGGGTATCGGCAGGCCGGCGGTGACTCCGGACGCGGTGAATGCTGTGCCGCACCGTCAGGGCGCCGTTGAGCAGTCGGCGTCCTTCCACTGGTCCGATGGCGGGAAGGTCGTCGCGCTCGTCTTGGTATGCCCCGTCCAGGTCGGCATCTCCCCGAGGCGGCACGCGCCCCCGGCCGGGCGGCCGAGGGCGCGTCGAGCACTCAACCGAGGGCCGGGACCACGGTGGAGGGGTCGCCGTCGGCAGCGGCGGCCAGGGCCGGCACGGCCGCGTCCAGCAGGTAAGGCAGCGACAGTGGGCTGCCGAAGCCGAGCGCGGCGGACACATCGCCGGAGTAGCTACCGAGCAGGACCGTGCGGCCCTGGGTCACCACGTCGAGGCTGGAGAACAGCGTGTCCGCATCGGCGTCTTCTCGGTCGTAGCCGTTCACCGCCAGCACGTCCGCGTTCAGCAGGTCCAGCCGCTCCTGGCTGAGGTCGGTGCTGGCGTCGGGGACGGTGAAGCCGAGATCGGTGAAGAACTGGGTGCGCAGGTCGTCCTTGCCGAGCAGGTAGTGGCCTGAGCCGACGCCGGTCAGGTCCACGGCGATCGAGCTGCCGGCGAAATCGGGGTTCTCGTCGACCGCCTGCTCGAACTGGCTTTCGACGTCGTCGACGAGCTGCTGCGCCCTCTCCGCACGGCCGAGCGCCTGACCGATGAGGAGAGTCTGCTCCTGCCACGGGGTGGCACCGTCGGCGTACTCGTCGGTCTGCGCGAGCGTCGGCGCGATGCCGGACAGCTGGTCGTAGACCGTCTGGTCCATGAAGGAGTACACGCCCACGATCAGGTCGGGCTCCAAGGCGGCGACCGCCTCGAGGTTGATCTCCTCGCCTCCCACGGTCGGGATGTCCTCCGCCGGGAGCAGTTCCTCCGCCCACGGACGGGCCGTGGCGTCGTACTCACCCAGGTTCTCCCGTTCACCGACCGGCGTTGCGCCCAGGGCCAGCACGAAATCCTGGTCGTTGAAGCCGACGGTGACCACGCGCCGTGGTTCCGCGGGGATCTCGGTGGTGCCGAACTTGTTCTCGATGGTGACCGGGAAGGCGTCCGATGAGGACGGTTCCACGACGGGCGCGGAGCCGTCGTCCTCCGAGCCGCCGCAGGCGGTGAGCCCTCCGGACAGGGCCAGGACGGTGAGGGGGACGGCGAGACGGGACGGGCGCGACGGGCCCGATCTCTTCGGCATCAGGCGAGGTTAGCCTGTCCTAACTTGATGCCGGCCTGGCACCCCGTGATCGCCTCGCGGGCAAGAGGCGGAATCAGTCCGACTGACCTGGGGAGCGATGGCTGGCCGGCTGCGGAGAAGGCGAGCCCGACGCCAGCGCCGAGCCGGCGACGGTCACGGAGACCGTGGAGGCACCGGCACCGGCACCGGTGGCCGCGCCCGCCCCTCAGCCGCCAGGCGCAGCGGCGCCGGCCGTCAATCTCCCCATGCCCAATCTGTCGGCATGGACGTGCAGATCGCTCAGAACACCATGCAGGCGAACGGCGTCATGTACTCCGTCTCGCACGACCTGCTGGGCATGCGGAGTCAGGTGCTGGACGGGCAACTGGCAGGTCTGCGACGAGAACATCCCGCTGGCCAACAGGTCGTGGGCGACGTCGAGGGCCAGATCGACTTCGGGGTGGTGAAGCTCGAGGAGCGGTGTCCGTGACCACCGGGTCGGTGAGGTCGGGCACCCGGTCCGGGCCTCCCGGCACGCTGGTGTGGCGACCACCGCACGTCGTACCGTTCGTCCGTGGCAGTCGAGCAGATTCCCCGCGGGCCCGCCGGCTCCTGACTCCCGGTCGGCGGGTCCGAGGCGTGGCCGTCGAGAGCGCTCCGTCGACCTCGAGCCCTTTGGGCTCGCCGAGGAAGCGATGTCCCCCCTTCCGCTGTCACCCGTCACGGTGCGCGTCACCGTCGAGGACCTGCCTGGCGTCCAGCGGGTGCTCACCCTGCTGACCGGACGCGCGTACTCACTCACCCGCTTCGAGGCCGAGGCGGCCGGCGCCGGGCGCTGGCGCCTGAGCATCGACACCATGGCCGATGCCGACGGCGCCCAGTTGCTGGCGGCGCGGCTGCTGCGCCTGCCGAGCGTGCTCACCGTCGACCTCGGCTGCAGTGCCGCCCTCGCCGTCGCCGGCTGACCGCGAGACGTCGGTCGGGCGGATGACGACGAAACGGAGCAGCCAGCCCGGTCCGACGGGGGCGTGCAGCCCGACGCTCGACGGCAGCACCAGACGGGACCGACGCCTCGGGCTCCGGTACCGAGGCCAGTCAGAGCTGGGTCAGACGACACGCAGTGCCGTAGGCGCAGACCTCGCTCCAGGTGCCGCCCATCTCCGTCGTGTCGAAGCGCATCGCCACGACGGCGTCAGCGCCCTTGGCCTCGGCGGCGGTCAGTCGCTCGAGCGCCTCCTGTCGGCTCTGCCCAGGCTCTTGGTGAGGCCCTTCAGCTCACCTCCGGTCAGCGACTTCATCGCCGCGCCGAGCTCGTCACCCGCGTGACGCGAGCGAACGGTCAACCCGAAGCCCTCTCCGACCACCTCCTCGACCCAGTGGCCCGGCACGTCGTTCATCGTCGTGATGAGCACGGGATCACGCTCCCTCGGTATCGCTCCGTGTCCGTGACGCAAGGCGGTGTTCGCCAGGTCGGGAAGGCGGTACCAGCGCGCTAGCCCTCCCTTCCCGATCAGGGCCGACGCTGGTGACCAGTGCCGCGGTCGGTGAGGCGTCGATCGACCAGCCCGCCACCTGCCGCGTGCACACATCCGAGGCGACCGCGCAGTCGACCTTGCCCTCCGAGGCAGTCTGTGACTCCGCGCCTGCAGGCTCATCGGTGAGGCTGCCTCGCCGGGCACCAGGGGCCGTTGGTCCTCCGCCCGGGTCCTGTGCCGGCGTCCTCGCCTCACGGCGGCGGCGTCGTCGCCGTGGCGAGCAGGTCTTCGGCCAGTGCGGGATGGTCGATGAAGGGATTGCGATTGCCCTGCCGGTCGAAGATGGCGGCGTTGCGGTGCCGCTCCCACTCGGTGACCGGGTCCTGCGCGTGCCAGGCCAGCAGGATCTGCCGCCGCGGCGGTGGCATCTCGCCGGGCTGCACCTCTCCGGGATAACGCAGCAAGAAGTAGAGAACGGCCCGCGCAGCGGCCCCCTTGCCGCGGACCGGCTCGAACCCGTTTCCCTCGCTCTTGCCGCATTCGCCCCGCACCACCCGCAGCGCCGCGCGCACCGCGGTGGGCTCGGGAAAGTCCGGGAACTCGGCGAACGGGGTGTTGCCCCGGAAGCTGTTGCAGCCGGCCTCGCAGGCGAACAGATGGTGCAGATCGCCGCGCATCGGCTCCCGCTTGGCGAACCAGCTCTGCGGCACCACGTGCTCGCAGTTGAACGGCAACGCCGCCTCCACCGCGGCCTCCACCTCGGCTCGCGCCGGGCCATCGGCCCGCGCCTGCAGGGCGGCGAGCCGGGCGGTCAGCTCCTGGGCGCGGGCTTCGGCGATGGCCAGATCGGCGCGGATCAGCGCCTCGGGCTCCCACTCGTGACCGGTGTACAGGCTGCGCAGCATGCCGGAGGGCTGCAGATCCACCCACGGATACAGCTCTTGCGCCGGCTTGTACGCAGGCCGGCGCGTGTGCGAACGCGCTACCAGGTCGGCGTACCGCTCGAGCGCGACCCCGTGGTAGTAGGCGTCGGCGGCCACGGCGTCGGTCTCGGCGTCGTAGTAGACCCGGTTCCGGGCGGCCGCGAGTTCGGCCAGTGCGGCCGCCACATCGGCTGCCGCCAGCCCCGACGCCTGAATGCCCGCATCCGTGCTCACCCGGCAACACCTACAAGCCGGCTGTCACGGTGGCGTCAACGCCTACCCGGTCATGAGCCGTCGATTGGGCTGACCGCCGTTCCTATCCATCGAGGAACGACGAACGGCGTCAGAGTTCGCTGATCCTCACCCTTGCGGGGTTCCATTCGGTTGACATACCCTCTGCGCCCCCGGAGTGGGGCCAGTTCGCCGAGGGATCGTCGTATCAGCGGACCCGTCCGACGCTCCCCTCAGGGGGAGGTGCAACGGACGACGCCTCCTCGCCCAGTACTCGCCGCAGCCGTCCGACCTCGACTGCCGCGCGGAGCTTTCCGGGCATGGGACGGCTGGGTCGGACGCTGGTGCTCGACGGGCTGTGGGACAGCGTCGAGCCGGACATCCAGCGGCTCGGTCCAGGAGTCGCGCGCCCAGCTCAGCTGGGCGATCCAGGAGGAGCACCTGCAGGCCACGATCGACTGACCGGCCGAGTGCCGGTCGGCGGGTAGTGGAACCCCCGGCCGGGGAGCACTCGGCGTCGCCGCGAGCCCAGGTGCCGGCATCCACCGCGCAGGCAGGCGCCCCCTCGCCGCCGCGGTCAGCGACCAGCACCTCGGGCCAACTCCTCGGCGTCGAGTTCCCCGGCGGCCAGGGTGGCATACACGCTGCCCCGACCACGCCGACGAGTCGGCAGCAGGCTCAGATGCGGCAGCGACGGCATCCCCTGCGGCCGCCAGCAGCGCGTCGACCAGCCCGAACGGCGCATCCCCGCGCCGGCCCAAACACCGGCGCAGCTCGCCCCGAAGCGCTGCAGCCGCTGCAGAACCGAGGTGATCAAGCTCTGGCCGACCGCATCCGCCCGGCCGCGATGTGCTGACGCCGCTGGCCGCGCAGGATCCTCATAGGCAAGGTTCCAGGTTCCTGGCGGAGGATGGGGCGTTCACTGCGGCCGCCTCGGGTGATCGGCGGCGGCGTCGCCGCCGAGCAGGAGCCAGCGCCTGCTGCATGCGGGCCACGAAGTCCTCGCCCGGCGCCCAGTCCCACACGGCCAGCTCGACGCTGTGCCCGGCGTCCTGCAGCTGCCACGCCAGCCACTCCGCCCAGGCGGTGTCCCGGCCGGCGTGGCTGACGAAGAAGTCGGAACCCCGACCGCTCAGGCACCAGGCTTCCGCCCGGGTTCAGCACTGGAATGCTCGCCGCAATGGACGACACGCCCGGGTGCCGGGGAGAACGACAGCAACCGGTACGGCAACGCGGTCCGAACGAGCCCGTACCTGGCCGAACGACGGCGGACGCTGCGGGCTCGTGGCCTGCGCGCACAGCACAACCGAGGACGATCGCGAACCCCGCGAATGTGACTGGGGGTCTTGAGGCGTGTCCCACCCGTTCCCGGCTCGGCGCAGGAGTCGCGACCTTTGCTGCCCACATCCCGCTCCTCGCAGCATGTGATGGTGAGGCTGCGGCGAAGGAGGGCCTACCCGGTCGGTGCCCCAGTCGACTGCAGTCGACTGGCCGCGAGCGCCCTCGCCGGGCTCGACCCGAACACAGCAGGTCGTCAGTAAGCCCCGGGTCAGGAGCGGAGGGCGGCAGGCGTGTTCACCGGGACCGCTGCTGGCCCCGGGCGATGAGGGCGAGGCCGCCCACGACGACCACGATGGGCACCCACGACGGCAGCCCGAACGGTCCGAGCAGTAGGCCCACGACAGAGAGCACGAGCTGGAAGCCGAGGAAGAGGCCCAGCGCCACCAGCACCCAGAAGATGACAGGCTGCTCAACCTGCAGTCGGCGCAGGTGGTTCATGGCGTCTCCTCGGTCGTGTCATCGGGCGCGGGTCGACGACGCAGTCTGTCCGTGAACAGCTGGCTCGAACCAGCGGGGAACACCGCCAACGGTGGGCGGGACTCCGGTCGACTGTGCACCGGGGTACGTCCCTCGGCGAAGACGGCGTTCCCACTCCTGTTCCCGCCAGAGGCCTGGACAGGCGGCCTCTGGGTGGGGCCACGGCGGTGACCATACCCTGCTGTTCACGGTCGTCCGCAGCGACTCCCTGACGACCACACCCGGCGTCGACCAGCAGCAATGGACACGAGCGGACGTGCACGGACCCCACCAGCCGCCCTGGCAGCGTGGGATCGGGCGGAGCTTGCCTCTCAGTTTCCGGTGTCCGAGAGGGGACTTGGACACCGTGAAGCTGAACACCTCCAGACTCGGCCCATGTGGGGTCGTGTGACGGCGTCGGTGGCGGCGGTGTTCGTGGTGGCGGCGGCGATGACTCCCGCCCCGGATGGGGCCGCCGTGCAGGCCGTGCCGGTGGACGTGCACTGGATCGTGGAGTGCGACCAGGTCGGCACGGCGCACATCGACCCGATCCTGAACCCGGGCGGGTCGTGGCCTCATCTGCACACGTTCGGGGGCAACCCCGCGGTGCACGCGTCGTCGACGGCCGGCCAGTTGTTCGCAGAGGGCTCGGGGTGCAAGGACTCGGCGGACCGGTCGGCGTACTGGCAGCCGACGTTGGTGGAAGAGGCCGGTCAGCCGGTGGTGCCGGAGTCGTTCCGCGCCTACTACCGGGCGGGTGAGGTGGATCCACAGCTGATCGAGCCGGCGCCGTTCGGTCTGCGTCTGGTGGCGGGGGATCCGATGGCGACGTCGCGGCAACCGCTGGACATCGACTACCTGTGCTTGGGGACGTCGTATGGGCTGGTGAACTCCGTCCACGGCACCGCGGTGGACTGTGGGCCGGGGGAGTTCCTGCGGTCGGACGTCGAGTTCCCGCAGTGCTGGGACGGGGTGAACCTGTGGCTGAAGGGGGTGGCGCACATGGCGTATCCGCGGGGCGGTGAGTGCCCGGCGTCGCATCCGGTGGCGATTCCGCAGCTGTCGCTGGAGTCCTCGTACGCGGAGGGGTCGACGTACGAGGGGATGGGGTTCGAGGGCGGGCTGTCGCCGTACGGGCTGCACGCGGACGCGATCCTGGCGTGGGACCCAGGAGAGATGCAGACGTTGGTGGAGGGGTGCCTGAACGCGAGTCGGGTGTGCGGGGACGTGACCGATGAGGTGCGGCCGTTCTCGGGTGCGGATGCACGGGGGACGTTGCCGCTGCCGCCAAGGCCCGACGTGCCGGCGACCGGGTCGGCATCGACCGGGCACGAGTAGCACGCGACCACCCCGAGTGGGTCGGGCGCCGATGGGTGCGGATGGGACTGCAGCCCGACGTGCCGCCGCCGAGAAGTCGACGGTGGACCGCGAGGCGCCCGACCGCTTCGCCGCGCTGCTCGAGGGCTGGTTCGGCGCGCGAAGGATCACGCAGGTACCACGAGGGCCTCAGGACCCCGACAGCAAGACACCCCGAGCTCCTGAGCTGCAGGAAGACCGGGGTGAGACTGGGTCCGAGGGACGACACGCTACATGCGCACACGCCTCTGGCCCACGTGAAGTCCTCTGACCGGTCGCCGCCGTGTCCTGAGCCGGGACTGCTGCCAGCGCGCGGCGGCTGGCTGCCCACGTGCCGCCGGAGATAGGCGCGGTCACCAGGTTGGTCGCCGCCGTCGAGGTGGCCCGAGCGCACCCTGCGCCAGCCTGCGCGGTGATCTCGTCGAGATGCTGCCACGGTGGTCGACGGGGTCTCGCCCGGACGTGCCCCGGTGCCGCGGGGTCGGGGTGGGCCGCGGTGCCCTGACGGTCACCAGGTCGGCAGGCTGTCGGGGTACAGCAGCGTGACGATCCCACCCCAGAGGTCGGTCGCGGGGACGGCCTCGCCGTCGGCCGCGTTGACCATGACCACCACGCTCGCCTCCTCCTCCGGCAGGTGGGAGACCATGTCGCTGTAGCCGAAGATCGACCCGTTGTGGCCCACCCAGTCACCGAGCTGGAGGACGCCGAGGCCGTACTGCACCCGGATGCCGGTCGAGGTGAGCGGCGTCCACTCCTGGCGCAGCCGCGCGGTCTCCGGTGCGAGGCCCGCGCCGGTCGCCAGCTGCTCGGCGTAGCGGGTCATGTCCGGCACGGTGGAGATGACCGCACCGGCGGTGAACGGGACCGCGGGGTTGCTGAGCGTGACGTCCCGTGGCTCCTCCGCGGCGGGGTCGGCCGGTGCCAACTGACTGTCGGTGTTCATGTAGCCGTGGGTGAACGGCTCCGGCACGGCCGCGGTCGTGGGATACGACGTCTCCGGGAGGCCGAGGTCCTCGATCACCGAGGTGGTGTACTGCTGTGCCGAGCGGCCGGTGACCTGCTCGATGACCAGCCCGAGCAGTACGTACTCGGAGTTGGAGTACACGGTCGCCTGGTCGGGCGGGGTGGCCTCGTCGGCGTGCGCGCGGATGATCTCGAGAACGTCGTAGGGGGACCACCCCGGCAGGAGCGGATCGGCGACGTACCGCGCCATGAACTGCTCGTCTGCGGCGAAGTCGTACACGCCGCCGCGCATGCCCAGGAGGTGATGGACGGTGATCGCATCCCCGTGGGGGATGTCGGGGACGTACTTCCCCAAGGGGTCGTCGAGGGACAGCTTCCCCTGGTCGGCGAGGCGGAGCACCGCCTGGGCGGTGAAGGTCTTGGTCACGCTGGCGATGCGGTAGTGCACGTCGGTGGTCATCGGGGTCCCCGCGGTGTCCGCGGTCCCGTAGGCCTGGAGGTAGCTCCCCCGGTCCGGGTCGGAGATGCCGACCACCGCACCGGTGATGCCGTTGGTCAGCGCGGCCCGGGCCAGTTCGTCGACCTGTGCGGCGAGGTCCGGGTCGAGGGTCGGGGCCGGGGGAGGAGCGGACCCGGCCGGGAGAACGGGGGTGGCCGTGAAGCCGGTCGTCCCGGCCCCGGCGAGCAGGGCGAGTGCGAGGGCGGCGGGGCGCATCCATCGGCGCATGAGGAACAGCTCCTCCCGTGGAGGGAACGGTGTGGTGTCCGCGCGGCCCGGGCCCCCGTCGTGCCCGACCCGGTCTGCCGGGGGTGCCGGTCAGTCGGCGTAGAGCTCGGCGATCACAGCCTTGGCGAGCTCGACGGCCGGGCCCTCGCCGCTGGGTGCGGGCGCGGTGGAAGCCCAGGTGACGACGGTGATGTCCCGGACCGGGTCGTGGCCCATGAAGGAGTTGGTCCCGGGCAGCTCACCGCTGTGTCCGTACACGGGCCCGAACCTGGCCAGGCCGAGCCCGTAGCCAGGGCTGGCCGGGTCGTCCGGGTCCACCGGCTGGACGCTGGCGATCCGCTCCTGCTGCAGCTGCGGGCTGAGCAGGCACCCGTCGACCAGTCCCTCCACGTAGTCGGCGAGGTCCTGCGCGGTGGAGATCCCGGCGCCCGCGGTCCACCCCCAGGAGGGGTTGGTGTCGGTGACGTCCATCGGCTCCAGGGTGCCGGCGCGGGCTGCGGCCTGGACCTCTGGTGGCAGCACGAGGCTGTCGATGGTCTCCACGTTCGTGCCGAAGGTGTACATCTGCGGGTGCGGTTGCGGGATCGAGGCGTCGGTCCGCGCCGGGAAGGAGGTCTCGCTCAGCTCCAGCGGATCGAAGATCCGGTCCTGGAAGGCCTGCTCCACCGGGACCCCGGTGAGCTGTTCGATGATCACGCCCAACAGCACGTAGTTGGTATTGGAGTACAGGAACCCCTCGCCCGGAGGGAAGGCGGGCGGCTCGGCGAGGCCGATCGCGAGCAGTTCCTCCGGGTTCCACACCCGGCCGGGGTTGCTGTCCATCTGCTCGTTCAGTTCGAGGTCTTCGGTGTAGTTGGCCAGCCCGCTGGTCATGTCCAGCAGCTGGGCGATGGTGATGTCCTCCCCGTTGGGCACGTCCGGGCGGTACCGCGACACCGGGTCGTCCAGGGCGATCCTGCCCTCGTCGACCAGCTGCAGGATCACCGTGGCGGTCCAGGTCTTGGTGTTGCTGCCGACCCGGACGTGGTCGGCGAGCGTGACCGGCTCGGTGCCGTGCCAGGTCCGGGTGCCCATGGTGGTGGCCCAGTCGCCGAGCTCGGGCGACCGGACCAGGACGGCAGCGCCGGTGACCGCCAGGTCCCTCATGAGGCGGTCGAGCTCGGGCTGGACCGCCGCGGCGTACGCCGGATCCCCCGAGGGCACCGCCGCGCCGACGGGCGTCGCGTTCGCCGGGGTAGGGGCCACGACCAGCAATGCGACCGCCGTCGTCGCGATCGAGGCGGCCAGCGAACCGGGTGGCCGGGAACGACGGGACCCGCACGAGCGCTCTGCAGCTGTCATGGTCGACCTTCCGATGGGTAGCCGGTCGGGGGGTGTCCGGATGTCCGCGCCGGGTGGCTTCCCGGCCGGGCGCACCGCGGGTGTCACAGCGCCTGCTGGAGGGCCGCGGCGACGGCCGCCACGTCCTCGTTGGCGTCGTGCAGACCGGTGGGCACATCGGGGTACGTCGCCCCGCTCATGGACAGCGAGAACACGAACCGCTCGCCCCGCTCGGTGGTGAGGTAGCCGGCGAGGCTCTGCACCTTGTACAGCACGCGGCCCGTGGTGGGGTCGACGTCGACGCTCGTCCCCGTCTTGGCCGCGACCTCGCCCGCGGCGGGACCGTCCTGACCCGTGCTCGCCAGCGTCCCGCTCACCCCGAGGACGGGCTGGTCGGCCGCGAACTCCTCGCCCCAGGGTTGCGTCTGCGCCCACCTCATCCAAGCGACCATCTGGTCCGGGGTCGTCGAGGCCGGGTCGGCGCCCTGCCCGTCGAACAGCACCACGTCCTCGGCCACGACGCCGGCCCGGTCGAGCTGGTGGTGCACCGCCGCCAGCCCGTCGAGGCAGTTCGGCGAGCCGCCGTGGACCGCGAGCAGACACATCAGGGCGTTCGCGCCGGTGTTGTAGCTGGTTTCGAGGATCATGCGACCGAAGGCCCTCATCGGCGGGGAGGTCAGGGCAGCCACCCGGCCCTCGGCCGGGTAGGAACCCGCGGGCGGCAATCCCGTCTGGTCGTTGGGCCCGACGGCGGGGGAGGCGACCGTGACCCCGGCGCGACCGAGTGCCTCGACGAACAGGGTGCGCGCCCAGGACGCGGCTTCAGGGACCCGGTAGATGGTGAGCTGGGACGCGCCGGCCACGATGGTGCCGCTGACCGTGACCGACGTGGGATCGCCCGGATCGGCGGTGACGGCGAGCGACGTCGGCGTGCCCGCGTCCGTGGTGGTCACCGTCGACTCCACGGTGACGGCCTGCGTCTGCGGCCGGAGGTCGAGGACGGCGGGCTGACCGATCCCGGCCGCCGCCACCGTGATGTCCAGGATGTTGTCGTTGACGTAGATCGACGGGGCAGGTCCCTCCTGGCCGTCGAACGTGTCCCACAGCCGGGTGTCGACGACCACGTCGCCGGCGATCTCGGTGACGCCGGAGGCGGCCACCTGCCGGGCGAGGTCGTCCAGGCCGGCCAACGGGTCGTCCGGGACGAACGCCGCGTTCGGCGCGATGTCGCCGTAGACGTGGTCGATCGTGTCGGCGGTGAACGTGTGGTCCACGCGGCCGCTCATGGCGCCGCGGCCGCCCATGGCGAGGTCTCCCGACGCCACCAGCACCAGGTCGCCGGCGAGGACGCCACCGGCCGGCTCGGTCGTCGCGTACACCGGCGTGGTGAGCGTGGCGTCGGTGCCCAGCGTCGCGTACGTGGTGCCGACGGTGAAGTTCTTCGCGGTCGACGCGGTGAAGACGGACTCCCCGGCACGGCCGGCCAGGACGACTCGGCCCGTCTCCGCCTCTGCGACGGAGTAGAGCCACCGGGCCGTCTCGAACTCGGGCTCGGACATGACGGCGGCGGCGGCGGCGGGGAGCTCGCCGACCTGCGGCTGGATGCCGGGCCCCTCGCCCGGCGAGGCGGACGACTCGGTCGACGGGGTGAACGCGGTGAGCACGACGGTCGACACGAGCAACGGGAGGACAGCCGCTCGGCGGTTCATGCAGGGGACCATGGCGACGTCGGGACCGCCGGGCAATCGACCGGAGTGGCCTCCCCACCTGGACCTGGGTACAGGGTCTTGCGGGTGTCGTTGCCGGCGCGACCTGCACCGATCGCGCGTCGCCGGTGCCATGCTGCCCCGGTGGCGCGTCGGGGAGGTGTGCGATCACCGCTGGCGCGGGCGCTGATGGTGAGCCTCGCGCTGATCGGCGCGTTCGGTGCCGTCGCCGCCGGCGTCGAGATCGCCCTGTTCGCCGACCAGCGCATCGCGCCGTGGTGGCTGCTCGCGATGTTCCCGGCCGGGGGACTCGTCTACCTGGCCGCGGGGCTGGAGGCGTGGCGGCGCCGGCCGAGCAACCGGACCGGCCCGATCATGGTCATCGGGGCGTTGTCGTGGTTCGTGGTCGCGCTCGCCAACACCGGAACACCCGTCCTGGTGGCGGTCGGTGTCGTGCTCGCCACCACCCCGCTCGCCGTGGTGGTGTGGCTGCTGCACGCCTTCCCGTCCGGGCGCCTCCGCTCGCGCACCTCCCGCCTGACGGTGGTGGGGAGCTTCGCGGTGTCGCTCGTCCTGCAGGTCCCGCTGTACCTCTTCGATCCGGGTGCCAGCCCGGGCGGCATGCTCTCCGTCGGCCATCGGGGGATCTCCTCCACGCCGGCACCTGGCTCCAGCGCGGCGCGGGGATGGTCGTCATGCTGATGACCGCGGGTGTGCTCGTCGAGCGGCTGCGTACCGCGACGCCCGGCCAACGTGGGGTCCTGCTACCGCTGTACGCCTACGGGATCCTGGCGGTCCTGGCGACGCCGCTCGGTCCTCTCCTGGGTCCGTCCGCCGGTCTCTCGGTCGCGCAGGTGGTCGGACTCCAGATCGTCCTGCTGGCCGGGGTGCCCGTCGCCCTCGCGGCGGCGATGCTGCGCGGCGGGTTCGCGAGGACGGCCGAGATCCAGGAGCTCAGTGCCTGGCTGGCGTCGTCCGCCGCCACCCCGGAGCTGCTCGCCGACGCCCTCGGGCGCACCCTCGGGGACGCGTCGTTGCAGGTCGTCTACGCGTCGCGGGACGGGCGCGCCTTCGTGGACGGCGACGGCGCCTTGTTCGACACGTCGGCGCTGGGCGAGCACCGCGTCCTGGTCGACATCGAGCTCGGGTCGAGACGGATCGGCGCCATCGTCTACGACGCGACGGTCATCGACGACGCCGAGTTGGTCCGCGAGGCGGGTCAGGTGGCCGCCCTCGCCATCGACCACGACCGGTTGACGGCCGAGCTGCGGGCCAGCCATGCCGACCTGCAGCAGTCGCGCGCCCGCCTCGTCGAGGCAGGCGACCGCGCGCGGCAACGCATCGCCCAGGACCTGCACGACGGTCTGCAGGTGGAGCTCGTCCTGCTGGCGATGGAAGCACAACAACTGGCTCGCATCGGCGGGTCGGCCGATCTCCCCGACGCGGCGACGCGCCTCCGTGTCGGCATCGACGGTGCCGCGCGGCACCTCCGGGAGATCGTCCACGCCCTGATGCCGGCCGCCCTCGTCGAGCGGGGCTTGACCGCGGCGATCGAGGACCTGGTCGATCGCATGCCGCTGCCCACTCGGCTGACGGTGGCCGCGGTCGACGGGCGCCTGGCGGCGACGGTCGAGAGGACGGCCTACTTCGTGGTCGCAGAGGCGCTGACCAATGCGGTCAAGCACGCCGCGGCCGACACGTTGACCGTGACGCTCGAACACTCGCCCACCCGGCTCGTTATCGGCGTGACCGACGACGGCGTCGGCGGTGCGACTCAGGGGGGTGGTGCGGGGCTGCACGGCCTCGCCGATCGTGTCGACGCCCTCGGCGGCCGGTTCACCATCGAGAGCCCGGCCGGCGGAGGCACACATCTGCTCGTGGAGCTGCCGTGCGGGTCGTGATCGGCGAGGACGAGGCACTGCTGCGAAGCGGGCTCACGCACGTGGTGCGAGCGGCCGGGTTCGACGTCGTCGCTGCGGTCGGTGATGCGGACGAGCTGGTCCGCAGCGCGGAAGAGCACGTCCCCGACATCGTCGTCACCGACATCCGGATGCCGCCCGATCACAAGGACGCGGGCCTGCGGGCGGCGATGGAGATTCGGCGAAAGCATCCCGAGATCGCCGTCCTCGTGCTGTCGCAGCACCTCCAGCGCGCCTACGCCGTCGAACTGCTGGACGACCGCTCGTCGGGCATCGGGTACCTCCTCAAGCAGCGGATCGCCGACATCGACGTGTTCACGGACGATCTCCGCCGCATCGCTGCCGGCGGTACCGTCCTCGACCCCGAGGTCGTGAGCCTCTTGGTCGCCCGTGCCAGGGGGGATCACGATGCGCTCGACCGGCTGACCCCTCGCCAGCAGCAGGTGCTGGCCCTGATGTCCGAAGGCCGGACCAACGCGTCGATCGCCCGAACCCTGTCGATCACCGAGCGGGCGGTCGTGCAACACACGTCCCACATCTACGACGAGCTCGACCTGGCGCTCAGCGACGACGACCATCGCCGAGTACTGGCGGTGATCCGCTACCTCTCGTCATGAGCGGCTCACCAACCTCCCCAGCACGGTCGTGGTCGACAGCTGACGTCATGCCCGGCGAGGATCTCCTGGATCTCTTCCTTCATCGACCAGCCCGCGTGGTCACTTGCCACCGCGATCTTCATCGCAGCTCCTATCCCCGGCACCCCCGCGGTGGATGACGGCGCTGGCCGATGCTTCGTCACTGGTCGGACGAAGCTCCAGCACGGCTGGGAACTCACCACAGTGGCAGTGGCAGGGCAGGGAATCGAGTCCCTCAGCCGCACCACGCGTTCGCGGTTCGCCTGGGGCCGATCCCGTCTCTGGGTCCTCGTGACTGTGATCGGCCGGCCGGGACAGGGGATCGGCTAGTCGGCGAGGTCAGCTCTGATCGCCGGACGCTGGTGCCCGGTCGGCGAGCCGGCGGCACCGCTCGACGTGCGCAAGGTCGCTCAGACGCCGGTCTCGGCCGGCAGGACGCCCCGCTGGACGGCCCGCACCAGGTCGGCGTGGTCGCGCTCGGTCTGATCGGCGTAGGCGCGGGCGAACCGGCAGAGGGCCTCGCGGGCTCTCGAGCCGCCCCCGAGGTAGCCCGCGATCATCGACGCCCCGCTGGTACGGGCGTGTCCCTTGGCGAGGAGGTACCCGCAGATGCCCGCGTACGAGGTGAGGGCGCGGGCGTCAATGCCCACGAGGGTGATCGCGCCCTTCATGTCCCGGAACTGACGGACGTAGTACTGGACGTCGCCGACGCTCGTCCAGCCGAGCAGGGGGTCGCTCACCGTCTGCACCGCCTGCTGGTACTCCACGACGCGCTGGCCCTGGTGGGCGTGCCACGCTGACTCGCCGTGCACGAACGGTGCGACCACCGAGCGCCTGGCCTGCTTCAGTTGGAGGAACAGCACGTCGTCGGCGCTGCTGCCCTCGCAGAGAGCCACCCACGCGCGCAGCCCGACCGAACCGACGCCGACCACCTTGTGGGCGATGTCGACCAGGCGGTAGCCGCCCACGACCCTGGCCCAGTGCGGCGGCAGCGTGTTCAGGTAGGCGTCAAGCGCTTCGGCCAACTGCTCCGCTTGGGCCGGCTGCGGGCGGGTGAGCAGCGGTGGCTCGGTCACGATCCTCCGCGCACCTTCACGTTCCTCGGTGATCCGGGGCAGCGCCCGGTCACTCGTACGCTTGCGGGCCCGGCGGGCCGACGTCTCGATCTCGCCGCGCAGCCCCGTTCCGGGCGCCGTCCGCAGCAACCGATCGACGTCCAGGTGCTCGTACGAGCGGGCGAGGAGCGGTTGTTCGGCCAGGGCCGCAATCTGCAGTCGGTACTCCTCGACGCAGCGCCCCACCGCCTCACGGCAGGCAGCCTCCGACGCCCCGTTCTCCCGACCCGCCACCCACACGCTCGTGGTGAGCCGACGCAGGTCCCACTCCCAGGCACCCGGGTGTGCTTCGTCGAAGTCGTTGAGGTCGAACACGAGGTCGCGTTCGGGGGAGGCGTAGAACCCGAAATTGCCGAGGTGCGCGTCGCCGCACACGACCGGCGTGATCCCCGTAGCCGGCAACCCGGCGAAGTCGGCGGCGTGCACGTTGGCCGCTCCCCGGAGCAATGCGTAGGGAGAAGCGATCATCCGCCCGATGCGCACGGGGACCAGCCAGTCCAGCCGACCCTCGTTCGAGCGGATCACCTGGTCGACGACGTCCGGACGTTCGGGTGGGGGAGTCCAGTCCCCGAGCGCGGAGCGTGGCGCGCTCCGGCGCAGTTGACGGCCGAGCTCGTACCGCGCCGCGCGCGGGGGACCGCTGTGCCGCAACGATGAGAACCCGCGGTCGTCGGCCGCCGTGAGAACCGTGTGCGCCCGCGGCGTGCCCTGATCGACGGTCACGTGCGAAGCCTCGCAGCGGGTCGGACCGAGAACCGGTGAGCAGCGCCCCCCGACCCGAGGTCCCGGTCGATGGGGCTGGGCACCGGCTCCTCGCTCGGTGGCCCACTGACAGCGGACCGACCCCTCACACCGCGAACTGCACCCGCGGCCCTGGCGGCAGGCAGCCTCCGAGCAACGGCGGATGTTGGCCGCGCCGCTGCTGCCCGGCGGTCTGCTCTACCCCGGGCCGGCTGCCGAGGCGCCGACCGGCGTCGGGGAGCGGCCGACCTGACCCAGCTGCATGCTCCACCGGACTCGAGTGGCGCTCGGTCAGCTCCTGGCTCTGCGGGGGTGCATCAGCCGCTCCATCTCCGTGGCGGCACGCTGCTTGTCCTTGCGTTCGCTGCGCTTGGCCTTGACGGCCTTGCCCGACTTCTTCGTGGTGTGGTCGTCGTGGGGCGACTTGTCTGCCATGGGCTTGCTCCCTCGTCGACGGCGGGAAAGGGGTTCTGTCTACATCTGGGTGCTTGGCCGCGCCAGGGCGTCTGCTGCGTCCGCTCAACTGGAGACGGAACTACGGCCCGAGGACCGTGACCTCAGGTCCAGGCCTCCCATCGCCCACCGCTGCTGTCGGCGGGAGAGCGGGGTTGTGGACAGGCCGCCCGGTCCAGACCGCACGGGCATGCGCAGTCGCAGCTATCACGCGGCCCAGGTCGGTCCGCCTCGCCGCCCTGCCCGACGCTGATCCGGGTCGCGAGGACTCCCCAAGCCCGGTACCAGAGCGCCCCGGGCTCCTGACTTGCAGGAACACCGGGACGCAGGAGTGTCCGAGGGGCGACACGCTACATACGCGCACGCCTCACGGGTCGACCAGGCGCTCCCGACTGAGTCACAGCGGGCTGTCGGGCTCGTCCAGACCGGTGTCGGCAGGGGCGACCCCCACCGCCTCGTACGCTCGTGGATTCCTCCGATCCCAGGCGTCATCGATCCACTCGATGCGGTGCGCGGGCACGTCGGTCACATGGTGCGGTCCGGGGTGGCGGCGTAGTCGGCGGTCCAGACGCTGTCGGGCAGATCACGGGGCAGGTCCTTGTTGCCGACGCTGCGGAACACCGGGTCCTCACCTGCCCTCGTCTGCCGCTCGAAGTCGCGGAGGGCGCCCAGGGCCCAGCGACCCAGCAGGACCAGCGCGACGAGGTTGACCAATGCCATGAATCCCATGGCGACATCGGCCAGTGCCCACACCGTCGCAAGCTCCAGCAGGGCACCTACCCCGACCACGGCGACGACGAGAACGCGGAACACCATCAACGAGGTGGGCCGGGCGCGCAGGAAGGTCATGTTGACCTCCGCGTAGGAGTAGTTCCCGAGCACGGAGGAGAACGCGAAGACGAAGATGAGGACGGTCATGACCCAGGTGAGGCCGCTGCCGAGCTCGTGGGCCACGGCAGCCTGGGTGAGCGAGGCGCCCTCGGTCGTCTCGCCGGGCCGGTACACCGCGGAGCCGGCGAACAAGATGATGAACGCCGTCGCGGAACAGACGATGATGGTGTCGACGAAGACCCCGAGGGACTGGATCAATCCCTGCTTCACCGGGTGGCTGGTGGTCGCGGTTGCCGCGGCGTTGGGGGCACTGCCCATGCCCGCCTCGTTGGAGAACAGGCCCCGCTTGGCGCCATTGAGCAGGGCCGCCGCCAGCCCACCGGTGATGCCTGCTGCGGCCTCGCCCAGCCCGAAGGCTGCCGAGAAGATCTGGCCGAGCACGGTGCCCACCTGCGTTACGTTGAGCGCGATGATCACGACGGCGAGCAGTACGTAGGCCAGTGCCATCGCCGGCAGCATGAACTCGGCGACTCGAGCGATGCGGCGGACCCCGCCGAACACCACCAGAGCCGTGAGGGCCATGAGGGCAACCGCGGACCACCACTCACCGACCCCGTGTCCGCTGGCCAGCACGTCGCTGATGGTGTTGGCCTGGACCATGTTGAAGGCGACGCCGAAGGTGAAGATCAGCAGGACGGCGAAGACGATGCCGCCCCGGCGGGACCCGAGACCGCGCTCGATGTAAAAGGCCGGCCCGCCGCGGAAGCTGCCGTCACCGGCCGGGATCTTGAAGATCTGGGCCAGCGTCGCCTCGATGAGGGCCGTCGCCATGCCCACGAGGGCAACCACCCACATCCAGAAGATCGCGCCGGGACCACCGAGGGTCAGGGCGATGGCGACACCGGCGATGTTGCCGGTCCCCACCCGCGAGGCCAGGCCGACGCAGAAGGCCTGGAACGACGAGATTCCGCCTTCCGAGCCGCTCCGAGAGGAGGCGATCTGGCGAATCATGCGCCCGAACATGCGGACCTGGACGAAGCGCGTGCGTATCCCGAAGTAGAGGCCCACTCCCAGGAGTACGTAGATCAACACGTACGACCAGAGGATGTTCGAGACGGGATCGATCAGGTTGTCCTGGATGAAGTCCATCAGGGCCTCCACGTGGTGGCATGCGGCGCTGGGTCCATGGCCCCCGCGGGCGAGGGCCGCGTGCTCGTCGTCGAGCTGATGGCTCCCGCAGGGAATCATCGGGCTCCGCGCGGGGATGCGCATCCGGGCCCTGAGTGGCGAGGGCACGCAGCGCGTCCCGGCGCCAGGGGAGTCGAGCCAGTCGCGCTCCCGGACGTGGGGTGGAGCGTCGCGGGTTCCCTCGAAACAGTTCGCGGGGGCCTCGACGTCCAGGAACGAGCGAACCCCCATCGACCCGGAGGTCGTGGGGGTTCGCATCCGTGTGTCCGAGGGGCGACGCACTACATACGCACACGGCTACGGAGGCCGTGAGACAGCGGTCGCACGGGTACCCGTGGCCGTGTGCGCTACTGGTTGGTGCATGACGCCGAACTTGCCGTGGCGCGTGGCCAGGCCGGGCCGTTCCTCGTGACGGGAGGACTGTCTATCCACCATCGCTCTTCTAGGTGGACCACCCGGCTGCTGGTCGAGCGTGACCGTCCACGACCTGTTCGGGGTCGGCCGAGGTCGGTCGGATCTGCGCCGACCTCGACGAGGAAGAGGAAGTCGGCGCGTTCCGCGACCGGTTCCTGGCCGAGACGGTCCATCCCTACGGCCTCTGAACGCCCACCAGGGGACCCCGTCAGCCGCTGGAAGCCGGTCGCGCGGAGGGGTGATGACCATAGGACCTACGACGTCACGAAGCTTGGGTCCTCAGGTCTGGGTCGGCGGAGAACGTGAAGATGACCGTCCTCCCTGCATCGGGGCCGGTCCCGGTGCCGATCGCCATGGAGGTGTGCACTCAGGGACTTGACCACCGAACCCGCCTGGTCGAGATCAGATGTTGAAGCCCGGGTGCGTCGCGAAGGCGTTGTCGATGACGAGGTTGCCGCGCTGTCGAGCCCGTTCGCGGAGGGCCGTCGTGGTGCCGGCTCCCTCGGCGTAGAACCACCACAGGTACAGCGCGCCGTACATCCAGGCGCCCTGGTAGTTCCAGTCCGAGTCAGCGCCGTCCTTCCCGGCGCCGAACACCGAGCCTGCCGGATACTTCGCGTTGTGCGGCTTGCCGCCCTGATGACGAGACTCGTGCACGAGTGTCTCGGCCCGCCCGGGAACGTCCTTGGAGTACCAGAAACCGAGGTAGAGCTCGATCCGGTCGTCCACGAAGATGCCGCTAAACGACGTGGCTATGGCCGTGCCGTCGCCGCACAGCGACCGCAGGTCGTCGTTGTTCTCACGAACGTAGCGCCGTGCCCAGTTCAGCATGGGCCCTGAGTAGTCGTCGTTCTGATAGTCCTGGGCCGAGTAGGTGAGCAGATAGCAGGCGTTGAACGTCCGGGCCAATGGCATGTCTGTGTCGCACGGTGACTCCCATCCGAACCCGTCGTCCCAGTAGTCCTTGTTCCCGGCGAATCCGTAAGTGTTCCAAAAATAGTCGATGTAGGTCTGATTGCAGATGAGCGCGCCGTAGAAATTGTCGCCGCTCACGTTCTTGTCTGGGACGGTGTAGCTGCACGTGGCCATGGCAGGTCGCCAATCGTGAGAGGGAGGACGAGGTTCGGTCAGCGGGCCGGCGGTGTTGGCGGCAGCGGCGGGACGGACCCCTGCTTGAGGAAGCGGCCGCCTTCGGCCTGGGGAACGCTGCGGACGTCGACTCGGCGGTACTGCAGGAGCCGCTCGTCGTCCGTACCCTCCAGTTCCCGGCGGACATGCTGTATCAGCTCGGCGTCGCCGGATTCGGTGATCGCTTGGATCGCGGCCCGGCGAACGGAGAAGTTCCGGTGCTGCACCTGTTCGAGGAGTTGCGCCTTGGCCGCCGGGTCGCCGTCCGCAGCGAGCCGACCCAGGGCCTCGATCGCCGTGGTGCGGATGATGACCTCCTCGCCGACCGTGCTGATCCCGTGCGCCGGGTCCGGCGACCGCTCGGGTGGGATCGGCCGGCGTAGCACCTCCGTGAGGGCGGGTACGACACTTGGGTGTCGAAGGTCGGTGAGCAGTTGGACCAGGCTCCAGCGCTCCAGGTACTGATCTTCGTCCATCGCCTCGTACTTAGCCCCGACCGCCGGAGCGATCTGGTCGCCGCGCTCGCGCAACCGGTCCAGACTGCGCTGGTACGCCTCCTCGGCCGTGTCGCCGGACGGGTTCATCAGCGAGTACAGGGTCTCCGTGATCAGCCGGCTCACGTCTGAGTCGTCATCGGCGTCGAGGGCCCGCCGGGCAGGTCCGGGCTCCAGTTGGTCGTCACTGTCCGCGACGGATGGTGTATCCGAGCTTCGTGGTATCGGCATCGTGGTTACTCCTTGACGCGGCGCCGAACGCCGACGGGGGTCGCCCCTTGACCGGGCGAGACCGATGACGGGACGCGGAGGACCAGGTCTCGGCAGGGGCGTGGGTCAGTCTGGCTCGTGGGTGTCATCCCCGCGTCACTCGTGCGTCACGGCATTGTCGAGGCCCGTAAGGGTTCGAACGGGCCCTCCGGAGGCTCCCTGAGAACTTCTCCAGGAGGCCTGACAAGCCGGCTGACCTGCGTTGATGCGTGGAGCGGGTGGCAGGGGACGAACCAGCCTGGCCAGCTCGGAAGTCTCGCGACGCGCATATTGGTCAAGGACGAGCGCGACCAGCCGGGCCCGCTACCCCGACGTCCACACCTGTCGGCCCCTCACCTTTCCGGACACTCGCTCCAAGGCAGCCTGCACACCGCGACTGAGGCCCGGCGGCGCGAGCGTGCCATCAGGTGAACCGGTCCCGTCGGTGCAGGAGGCCGGCCGGGATGCGCGTGGCGGCTTCCACATGGGTGTCGAACATGGCGTGCACCTGGTCGGAGTAGGAACCGTCCTCGTTCCGAGTGATGGCCTCGCAACTGATCGGTTCAGCGGGCAGCCGCTGCTCGAAGTGCTTGGCCAACCGTTCCAACGACGCTTCCGCCTCGATCTTGCGCCTCGATGAGGTGCTGCTGGACGTCGTGGACCTCGAGGGGATCAGGGTCGTCGATGTTCGCGTACATGCGGTGGCCGCGTACGGGCGGCGTGGGCGCCTGCGGGGACGACGCCGCGATGGAGTCCTTCTCTGCGTTGCTGCGGCGCAGTGTTCGCAGCCGGTAACGTTGGGCCACCCGGGAGGATCTCCGGCTGACAATCGTCGACCGGATCGAGAACGACCTGCCATTGGCGCCGCCGACAACGCCGACTCCTATTACTGGCACCGATCGCTCACTTGACCCTCACCCGGGTCGCTCAGGCGGCCTGACCACCCACCCGACACGTCAACCGGATCGGGGCAGCTCCATCACCCGTCTCACCGGCTCGGCGGTCGAAGCTCGGATGCGAAGGCTGGAGGCATCCGGGCGGGCTGACGGTCAGGGTGGCCTCCGTGCGGACGGTGCGCTACGGCCACACGATCCTGCGGTCGGCCCTGGGTGACGCGGTGAAGCAGGAGCGGCTCCCGGTCAACCCGACCGACAGGTCGACACCACCGAGTCCGTCGGAGGCCCGTTCGCCGGAGATGCAGGCCTGGACCGCACCGGCTCGGCCGGTTCCTCGGCTGAGCCGCCGCCCAGGATCCGGACCTGGCCATGGGTTGGCGGCTGCTGACGGCCACCGGGATGCGCCGCGGTGAGGCGCTGGCGGGACGTCGACATGGACCGACCGGCTCGCTGTCCGCCGCAGCGTCGGCGTGGTGAAGGCCAAGGGCGCCGGCGAGCGCCTCGTCGAGGGCCCGACCAAGACCGGCCGGTCCCGGTTCGTCGACCTCGACGCGGGCACCGTCGCCGCGCTGCGTGCCTACCGATCAATCTGCCCGTGGAGGGCTGGCCCTTGACCTCGTGCGGGACTCGGCTCTCGTCCTGAGCAATCTGGACGGCACCCACCGGCACCCCGAACGGTTCTCCCGCCGCTTCGCCGGCCAGGTGGTTCAAGCCCGCAAGGCACTGGGGGAGGAACAGCTGCCGGTGATACGGCTGCACGACCTCCGCCACACCTACGCCACTGTGCTGCTCGCCGATGGCGTGCCGGTGAAGGTCGTCTCCGAGCGCCTGGGGCACGCCAACGCCACCATCACTCTGACCGTCTACCAGCACGTGCACCCCGGCATGGGCCGCCAGGCTGCCGACCGCTTCGCGGCGCTGCTCGAGGGCTGATTCGGCGCGCGAAGTATCACGCGGGTATCACGGGGGCCTCAGGAGCTCCGACAGCAAGACACCTTGGACTCCTGACCTGCAGGAACATCGGGGTGAGACTGTGTCCGAGGGGCGACACGGTACATAAGCACACGCCATGAGGTCGCTGGCGGGGCGTTGCAATTCCGCTGCTGGGTCGCCGAGGTCGCTGTCGCCCGGGCGGAACTCCGACCGTCTGTGGCGGAGCGGGGAGCAAGGCGAGAAGCTTGCGCCCTCGCGTGCGTTGACATGAGCGAAGCGTCGACCGCGGGACCGATGCCGCTCGCCATGACGACGTCCGCCCGCCGTGGTCGCCAACCCGCAAGGGCGGCCGCGTGTCCCTGCGACGACGCCGCCGAGGCCGGCGCCTCGATCGGCGGGGTCATCCGGTCACACGTCGTTCGCAGCGGCTGGCCTTTCGCTCGAGACGTCCCGCCCCGTCCCGGGCTCGTGCGGCATGCTGCCGGGGTGACCGTGCCGGGCTGTTCAGAGGACTACGTGGCTCGACCAGGTGCCCGGCGGCCGGCCGCGCCCCGTGCCGCGCGCGGTCCGGGCCTAGGATTCCCGGCCGTGGAGGCCGAGGACGGGCGGGCGATCGTCGGGCGCTACTGGGACGGGCTGTGGCGCCATCGGGATCTCTCCGTCGTCGACGAATTGCTCGGCGAGCCCTACGTGCGGCACTCCTCGGCCGGGACGCGGTCACTGAGCCGGGCGGAGTTCAAGCGGGAGTTGAAGCAGGCCTGGCAGCTCTTGCACAACCCGGCCACGACCATCGATGACCAGGTCTTGGCTGGGGACAAGGTATGGACCCGGGCAACGACCCTGGGGGTGAACGTCGACACGGGCGAGACCTCGGTGGTGACCTGGCTGGTGGTACACCGCCTGGCGGGCGGGCGGCTGGTCGAGGCGTGGATCGCCTCCCTGCCGGGCGTGGACTGGCGCCGTTGAGCGGTTCCGGCGTCAGCCGAGATCCCGCAGTCGGTCGGTCCCGGCGGACCGCCGTCGGCTGCCCACCGCGAAGAGCGCCATCAGCAGCGTGACGGCGAAGCCCATCGCGCCGAGGGTCCAGCGCAGGCCCAGTGCGTCGGCCAGCAGCCCGAGCGGCAGCGCAGCGATCCCGAAGGCGCCGAAGCTCAGCATGATCAGCCCCTGGATGCGCCCGTGATACTCCATGTCCGACAGCGAGATCAGCAGGGACTGGTTGGACGTCTGGAACGCCATCATCGCGCCGCCGACGACGAGCAGGGCAGCGACCGCGACGGCGAACACCGGGGCGAGCGCCAGCGTGCCCAGGGCCACCCCGAACGTCGTCCCGGCCAGGATCAGCACGCGCGTCTCGGAGCGTCGGTAGGACCGCCGGCCGAGCAGTACTCCCGTGACGACCGCGCCCACGGCGGAGGTGGCCGAGAGGATGCCGTAGCCGGCCGACCCGAGGCCGAACAGGTCGCTGGCGACGGTGGGCAGGAAGGCGAGGTAGGGCAGCCCGGCCATCGTCACGCCGATGCCGCACCAGAGCAGCGCCAGGAGTTCAGGACGCCGGCGGACGTAGCGGACGCCGTCAGCCAACTCACCCAGGGGCGAGCGGTCCGACGCGTCGCCCACCCGCCGGCCGGGTGGCAGCGCCGCGGTGAGCAGCAGGCCGACCGCGGAGAGGACCGCGGTGGCCAGGAACACCGCAGCGGTGCCGAAGCTGAGCGAGCCGATGACCAGCCCAGCGATGGCGGGGCCGATGACCCGGTTGACCTCGGCGTTGACCAGCAGCAACGAGACCGCTGCGGGGACCGCCGTCCGGGGCACCAGTTCGGCGAGGAACGCCATCCGTGCCGGGTTGAACAAGGCGAACCCGAGCGCCTGCAGGACACTGGCGGCTAGCAGCATCCAGTACTCGACCACGTCGAAGGCCACCGCGAAGCCGACGCCCGCGCTGGCGATGGCGAGCAGGGAGACGGCGAGCTGCAGCACCAGTCGCTTCGGCAGCCGGTCGGCGGCCACCCCACCCCATGGCGTGGCGAGCAGCATCGCCACGCCGAACGCGAGCAGCACGCCGCCGAGGGCAGCATTGGACCCGGTGAGCTGGAAGGCCAGCCAGCTGCGGGCGACGGTCTGCGCCATCACCCCTAGGAACACGACCGTTGCATTGATGTAGAGCACCAGGAACGGGCCGATCCGCAGGATCCCGAGCGGACCAAGCGGGGCGGCGGGCGCATCCCGTGCCAGACCGGCTCGCTCGGTCGTCTCGCCGGTCATGGGTCCCTCGCTCGGCGGTGTGGGATGGAAGGGACGGGCTCAGTCTGCGCCCCGGGACTGCTGGCGATCGGGGCGGCCTACCGATGCCCTGGGGAGCCGCGACCTGCCGACGCCGATGATCGAGTGTCCTTTGCCCGCTAGCCCGTCGCCATCAAGCATGGACGGCGTCCACCGGTGGAGACTGACCACTCCAAGATCAACCCGCGGGTCGATCCTGATCCGGCCCTGTGAGGCGTTTGCCGCAACCCGTCAGCGGTTGGCCAACTCGAGGAAGACGTTCGCGTAGTGGGGCTGGTCCAGCGGGCACAGCACGCGAGGTCGTGGCCGCGGAGGAATCGTCGGGCCTCGGCGGCGTGGCCGCCCGCCGCCCAATGGCGGATTCACATCACCGCAGTGGCCGGTCCGGGCAACGGACGACGCGGACGGCCGGTGAAGGTGGTCTCGGAGCGCCTGGGCCACGCGAGCGCCACTATCACGCTCACCGTCTACCAGCACGTGCACCCCGGCATGGGGCGCGAGGCGGCCGACCGCTTCGCGGCGCTGCTCGAGGGCTGATCCGGCGCGCGAAGTATCACGCGGGTATCACGGGGGCCTCAGGAGCTCCGACAGCAAGACACCCTGGACTCCTGACCTGCAGGAACACCGGGGTGAGACTGTGTCCGAGGGGGGACTTGAACCCCCACGCCCGATAAAGGGCACTAGCACCTCAAGCTAGCGCGTCTGCCATTCCGCCACCCGGACGAGTGCGGGAGCAAGACTACCCGACCCCGGTCCGGGTCCGGGACACCCCCTCGGCCGCACGGCGGGGTCATCCCGCGGCCACGCCGACGCGGCCGCGGCCGGCCCGTTTCGCCTCGTACAGGGCGCCGTCGGCGGCGGAGTACAGAGCCCGCAGGTCGGCCGACCCGGCGGCCACGTGCGCGACCCCGACGCTCACCGACAGCGACAGCAGGGTGCCGTCGGGCAGGGGCAGCGGCGTGGAGCGGACCGCCTCCAGCAGCTCCTCGGCCCGCCGCGCGGCGGCGTCGGCCGGTGAACCGGGCAGCAGGACGGCGAGCTCGTCGCCACCGAGCCGCGACAGCAGACCGTCGTCGGTCCGCACGGAGCGGCGCAGGATCCCGGACAGGTGCACCAGGACGTCGTCGCCCACCGGGTGGCCGTACGTGTCGTTGATCGACTTGAAGCTGTCGACGTCGACCAGCACCAGGGCCGTGCCGGCGTCGGCGGGGCGGGTGAGCGTGCGCTCGAGTGCGGTGTCGAAGACCCGGCGGTTGACCAGGCCGGTGAGCGCGTCGACCGCGGCCTGCTGCTCCAGCGCGGCCACGAGCCGGTCCTGCACCTCGCGGGCCCGCACCAGCAGCAGGGCCATCACGACCAGCACGGTGCCGAAGAAGACGACGTCGGTCACCGCCGCCTCCAGCGGCCGCAGCGTCGTCAGGGTGACGCCCAGGGCGGTCACCGCCGCCGCCGTCACGAGGACGACGGCGACCTGCCGGAGGTGGGACGCCGCCCACAGCACCGGGAAGGCGAGGAAGGCCTGCGCGGCGGTCGAGGCGTCCTGCGTCACCAGGTTGAGCAGGCAGACCAGCAGCACGCCCCCGCAGGGCAGTGCCACGAGGGCGCCGGTGCGGTCCAGCCGATCGGCGGGCACCAGTGCGCAGGTGACCGCGGCGGCCGCGAGCAGGCCCACGCCGAGCCACGAGACGAGGGTCGTCGTCCCGGCAGAGGAGTGCTGGACGACGGTGAAGGCCGTCACGACCCCGGAGCAGACCAGCAGGATGAACCGCGCGCTGCGGGCGGCGGCCCGTGGCTCGCGGGTCCTCGTGACGGCTGCGGTGGGCATGACCCGGACATCGGCACGCCCGACCGGACGGGTGAGTCCACCTCACCCGATGGAGCGGTGGCGGCGGTCCTACGCTCGCCGGGTGGCAGACACCGACCTGAGCCGGGCACAGGGAGAGGTCGCGGAGCTGCTCTCCGACCTCATCCGCATCGACACGACCAACACCGGCGACACCGCCACCGGGAAGGGCGAGCGGACGGCGGCCGAGTGGGTCGCCGGCAAGCTCGACGAGGTCGGCATCGACTCGGTCGTCCACGAGTCGGAGCGGGGGAGGGCCAGCCTGGTCGCCCGCATCCCCGGCGCCGACCCGAACCGGCCGGCGTTGCTCATCCACGGTCACCTGGACGTCGTCCCCGCCGACCCGGCCGAGTGGAGCGTGCACCCTTTCTCCGGCGAGGAGCGTGACGGCTACGTCTGGGGTCGCGGCGCGGTCGACATGAAGGACATGGACGCGATGACCCTCGCGCTGGTGCGCGACTGGGCCCGCACCGGCGTCCAGCCGCCGCGCGACGTCGTCCTGGCCTTCGTCGCCGACGAGGAGGCCGGCGGCCGGCTCGGCGCCCGCTACCTCGTCGACGAACACCCCGACCTCTTCGAGGGCTGCACCGAGGCGATCAGCGAGGTCGGCGGGTTCAGCATCACCGTCCGCGACGACCTGCGCCTCTACCTCGTCCAGACGGCGGAGAAGGGCCTGGCCTGGATGCGGCTGACCGCCGGCGGCAAGCCCGGCCACGGCTCGTTCGTGCACGACGACAACGCCGTCACCCGGCTGTGCTCGGCCGTGGCGAGGCTCGGCGCGGCCCGGCTGCCCACCACGCTCACCCCGCCGATGCGCCAGTTCCTCGCCGCCGTCGAGGAGGCCTACGGCATCGAGATCGACCCCGACGAGCCCGAGCAGGCCCTGGCCCGGCTCGGCAGCATCAGCCGGATGATCGGCGCGGCCCTCCGCAACACGGTCAACCCGACCATGCTCGACGCCGGCTACAAAGCCAACGTCATCCCCGGCACCGCCGGCGCCACCGTCGACGGCCGTTTCCTCTACGGCCAGGAGGAGGAGTTCGAGCGCCAGCTCGCCGGCCTCATCGGCGAGGGCGTGCAGCGCGAGTGGCTGGTGCACGACCAGGCCGTGGAGACGACGTTCGACGGCCCGCTGGTCGACGCGATGGTGGCCGCGCTGGTGGCCGAGGACGACGGCGCGCGCCCGGTGCCCTTCACCATGAGCGGCGGCACCGATGCCAAGAGCTTCGAGCGCCTGGGCATGCGCTGCTTCGGCTTCTCCCCCCTGCGGCTGCCCCCGGACCTGGACTTCGCCTCGCTGTTCCACGGCATCGACGAGCGGGTGCCGGTCGAGTCGCTGCGCTTCGGCATCCGGGTCCTCGACCGGTTCCTGCGCGCCTGCTGACGCCGCTCAGGCCGCGGCGCGCAGCGCGGCCAGCAGGGCGGCGACGCCGGGCACCCGCCGGGCGTCCGGGCGCGCCAACGTCTCGACCACCCGGCCGTCGACGTCGGGCAGGTCGACGGAGACCAATCCGGGCTGCGTGCCCGCCGCCAGGGCCCAACTGGGCAGCAGTGCCACCCCGAGCCCCTGGGCCACCAGGCGCTGCACGACGACGTGGTCGTCGGTGGCGAAGCGGACGTCGGGGGTGAAGCCGGCCCGCCGCGCGCAGCGCAGCAGGTGACCGCGGCAGCGCACGCACCCGGCGATCCACGGCTGGTCGCGCAGATCGGCCAGCGTCGTGGGCATCGGCTCCCCCGCAGGGACGACGGCTCGCACCGGGTGGCGCGCGAGCGGCTCGCGCAGCAGGTCGCCGGGGACGGCGTCCTCGTCGTCCTCGTGGCGGAACACCAGCGCCAGGTCCGCCGCGCCGCTGCGCACCGCCGCCTCGGCCTCCGGTGGTTCCTCCTCGGTGAAGTGCACCTGCAGTGCCGGCGCCCGCTCCCGCAGCGCGACCAGTGCGGGCGGCAGCAGGACCGCCGCCGCCGTCGGGAAGGCGGACAGCCGCACCGTGCCCGCGGCCAGGCCGGTCAGCGCCGCGATCTCCTGCTCGGCCGCGGCCAGCCGGTCGGCGACCCCTTCGGCGTGCCGCAGCAGGACCCGGCCGGCCTCGGTCAGCGCCACGCCCCGGCCCTGCCGCAGGACGAGGGCCGTGCCGATCTCCCGTTCCAACTGCCGTACCTGCTGGCTCACCGCAGGCTGCGTCCAGCCCAGCACGCGCGCCGCCCCGGCCAGCGACCCGGCGCGGGCGACCTCACGGAAGACGAGCACCCGGCGAGGATCCACGGTTCCACATCCAAGCAGAGCTTGGGTGAGGACGCCGACATCCCGGCCTGGACGACACCCTCCCCGGGGGCGAGCCTGGGCGCATGAGGACCATCGGGTTGCTGGGCGGGATGAGCTGGGAGTCGACGGCGCTGTACTACCGCATCGCCAACGAGCTGGTGCGGGAACGGCTGGGCGGGCTGGCCAGCGCGTCGCTGCTCGTGCGCAGCCTGGACTTCCGCGTCATCCGGGAGTGCCAGCTGGAGGACCGCTGGGACGACGCCGCCGCGCTGCTGGCCGCCGAGGCGCGAGCGCTGGAGTCCGCCGGTGCCGAGGTGGTGCTGCTGTGCACCAACTACATGCACCGGACGGCGCCGGCGATCGAGGCGGCCCTGGGCGTGCCGTTCCTGCACATCGCCGACCCGGTGGCCGCCGCCGCGCCCGGCCCCACGATCGGCCTGCTCGGCACGGCGGGCACCGTGCGGGCGCCGTTCCTCCGCGAGCGCCTGGAGGATGCCGGCCTCAGCGTGCTCGTGCCGCCGGAGGGCGACATCGACCGCGTGGACGCGGCCATCTTCGACGAGCTGTGCCGGGGTGTGCTCTCCGACGCCACCCGCGCCGACCTGCGCGCCGTCGTCCGCCGGCTCGCCGCGCGGGGCGCCGACGCCGTGGCGCTGTGCTGCACCGAGCTCGAGCTGCTGCTCGGCCCCGGCGACAGCCCGGTGCCGCTGCTGCCCTCGGCGCGGCTCCACGTGACCGCGGCCGTCGACGCCGCCCTCGCCCCGCGGCCGGTCGTGGTCTGATGGCCAGGTGACCGCCGCCACTCCTCGTCCCGGATCCGTCGCACTCGTCACGGGAGGAACCGGTGGCTTCGGCCGGGCCCTCGCCGCCAAGCTCGCCGAGCGCGACGTCACCGTCGTCCTCGCCGACCTCGACAGCGAGCGCAACCGATCGGTCGCCGCCGACCTGGGCGCGGAGTTCGAGGTCCTCGACGTCACCGACCGGGCGGCCAACGCCGCCGTCGTCGAGCGCGTCGAGCAGCGGCACGGCCGGCTCGACGCGGCCTACCTCAACGCCGGTATCTCCGCTGCCAAGTCCGACGACGAGGTCGACCTCGAGGAGTTCCTGCACGTGGTGGAGGTCGACCTGTTCGGCGTCGTCTACGGCACCCTCGCCGCCCGCCCGGCGCTGCAGCGGGCCGGCGGCGGCGCGATCGTCGTCACGGCGTCGCTGGCCGGGCTCTCGCCGATGGCCACCGACCCCGGCTACAGCGTCGCCAAGGGTGGCGCGATCGCCTTCGTCCGCTCGATGGCCCCCCGTCTGGCGCGCGAGGGGACGACGATCAGCGCGATCTGCCCCGGGTTCGCCGACACCGCGATCATCGACCGGATCCGCGACCAGTTCACCGCCGCCGGCTTCCCGGTCCTCTCCGCCGAGGAGGTCGCCGACGCGATGGTCATGGCCTGGGCGTCGGGCGAGCCGGGCGCTGCCTACGTCGTCCAACCCGGCATCGGCACCGTGCCCTACCGGTTCAAGGGCGTGCCCAGCGCGAGGACCGCCAGCGGCGAGACCGCCGTCGTCCCGGAGGCGCTGCGCCCACCGTCGATGCGGTGAGGGTCAGGCGGCGTCGGTGCGGCAGGCGTACAGGAATGCCGGCGGCACGTTCCACGGCGTGATCCGCTGCTGCACCGACGGGAAGCGGCGGCGCAGCTCACGCAGGATGAGCGGTGAGTACTGGATCACCAGGAGCACGCCGCCGGGCGCCAGCGCGACCGGCAGCAGGTCGAGCACCCGGCGGCGCAGCCCCGCGTCGAACGAGGTGTAGGGCAGCGCGGAGACGAGCACGTCGGCCCGCTTCCCGCCCAGGTGCGTGTCGAGGTTCTCCGCCGAGTCGCAGACCACCTGCAGGCGGGGGTCGTCGTAGCGCTCGTCGAGCAGCTTGGCCAGGTCCGGGTCGATCTCCAGCGACACCAGCCGGCCGGCGGGGCCGAGCCGGGTGAGGATCTCACCGGTCTGCACCCCGGTCCCCGCGCCCAGTTCGACGACCAGTTCGGCGCGGGAGAGGTCGGCCAGGTCCAGCATGGCCCGCACCGCCCAGCGCGAGGTGGGGAGGATCGCTCCCACCTGGCGCGGGTTCGCGACGAAGGCGCGCAGGAAGCGGAACCGGTCGGTCAGGATCTCTCTCATACCGTCCTCCCCGGCCGCCCGGGGCCGGCGGCGGTCCTCCGAACCCTGGCACGCCGGCGGCCGGCCAGCGACCGCAGGCGGCAACGCAGCGGCCGGGGCCGCTCAGCGCTCAGATGTGCGGCTTGGGCAGGTAGGACAGCCGGGCGCGGCGGCGCAGGATCACCTTGCGCGTGCCGTCGGCGTGCAGCTGCAGCCGGGCGAGTTCCCAGCCGCCGGTGTCCGCCTGCAGGCTCAGCATGGTCGCCGCTGCGGACCGGGACGTACCCGGCGGGATCCGCAGCGGCGCGAACTCGTAATCCCCGGCGACCGCCTCCATCTCGCCGATTGTGCCCTCCGGACGCCCGCCGGTCACGTGATCGTCATCTCCCGGAGGTGTTCGGTTCCCCGACCGTCGTCCCCAGGACTGCCCGGCGTGGCCCCGGGCGGCAGGATGGGGCCGACCCACCCCCGACGACACGGAGGACGACGTGACCGCTCCCGGCAACGACGTGCCCGACGCCGACCGCGCCGAGCAGGACGCCCCGCTCGACCCGCCGGCCGTCGCCCTCGCCGGTGACGCGACCCCGCCGGGGGAGGACGTCCCCGAGGCCGACGCCCTCGAGCAGCAGCTGGCCGCCCGCCCCGGCGAGGCCGGCAGCCCGCTGCGCTCGGTCGGCGACCGCGAGGCCGATCCCGCCGACGTGCTCGAGCAGGAGGTCGACGTGCCCGTCGACGACGACGAGGCCCCGCTCTAGTCCGCGGTCGACGGGCCCGCCGGCGCGCGCCGGCGGGCCCGGGACCTCAGGGGAGGATCGGCGCGGCCAGCCACTGGGTCGCCGTGGAGGCCGTCGTCGGCACCTCCTCGACGCCCACGAACGGGGTCGCCTGCTGGCAGACGGTGCCCTCGGCGGGCAGTGCGCCGTCGATGAGGTAGGCGTCGGTCGCCGCGTCGATGCAGGGGGACTTCCCGCCGTACGCGGTGTGGCCGTCGCCCTCCATGGTCAGCAGCCGAGCATTGCCCAGGTCCGCCACCAGGCGGACCGCCCCGGAGTAGGGCGTGGCCGGGTCGTAGGTGGTCCCGATGACCAACGGGGTCGACGAGGACTCCGGCACGGCGAACGGCCCGGCGAAGGCGTCCTCGTCGTGGGCCGGCCACAGCGCGTAGTTGATCTCGGCGTACCCGCTGTTCGACCAGAAGTGCGGGAAGGACGCCCACGACTCGGCGCCGCGGTCGAGGTAGACGTCCAGGTCGCCCTGCGGGTAGCGCTGCTCGGACGCGCCGATGGTGAAGTAGCGGTCGGTCGACGCGCCGTCGGCGTAGACGAGCTGGTCGAGGAGTGCGCGCACCGTCGATCCGTCGCCGGCGGCGGTCTCGGCGAGGACGGCGCCAAGGAGGCCCCACCGCTGCTTGGCGTAGAGCAGGCGCAGGGTGACCGTCCGGATGTCGTCGGCGGTCACCGGACGCGGGTCGGCGGTGTAGCCGGCGGCCGGGATCGGCGTGGCGTCGGCCTGGGCGAGCAGCTTGTCGTACGCCAGGTACGGGTCGGAGCCGCCGAAGCCCGAGCAGGCCACCTGGTCGACCGCGCAGGCCTCGGTGAAGCGGGCGAGGGCGAGCTCGAACCCGGCGGTCTGCGTGGCGATCGCGCTGAACGGGTCGTTGATGTACTCGTCGGCGTCCAGCGCACCGTCGAGGACCATCGCCCGGTGCCGGTCGGGGAAGAGGCTGGCGTAGGTGGCGCCGAGGAAGGTCCCGTAGGAGAAGCCCAGGTACGTCAGCTGCTCGTCGCCGACGGCCGCGCGCAGGGCGTCCATGTCGCGGGCGACGTTGGCGGTCGAGACGTGCTCGAGGATCTCCCCGTTGTTCGCCACGCAGGCGTCGACGTACCCCTGCACCTTGGCGACGTAGGCGTCGACGTCGATGTCCAGGGGGGTCGGCACCGGGACCGAGTAGATGCCCTGGGTCTCCTGGTCGACCCGGCAGTCGATCGACGGCGTGCTCGGCGTGACCCCGCGCGGGGCGAAGGCGACGATGTCGAAGCGCTGGTTGAGGGTCGCGAAGATGCCGGCGCCGGCCCCCTGCAGGTACGTCACGAACTCACCGCCGGGGCCGCCGGGGTTGACGAACAGCGACCCGATCCGGTCGGCCGGGTCGGCGGCCGGGACCCGCGCGACGGCGATCTGCACCCGCGCCCCGCCCGGCTCGTCGTAGTCCATCGGGAGGTCCGCGGTCGCGCACTCCACGCCGGCCGCGCTGGCCTCGGCCGTCGCCCCGCACCCGGCCCAGGTCAGCGGCGCCGCCGGGACGGCGGTGGGCTCACCCGCCGGACCTTCCGCCGCGGCGACTCCCGTCCCCGTGCCCAGGACCAGGACGATCAGTGTGCTGACGACGGCGGCACGACGGCGTGCGCTCACGGGCAGCTCCCGAGGCAGGGGGCGGCCGGTGGGCGCCCGGGATCGCCATGCAACACCCCGCGTGCCTGAGGGACAAGGTTGGTGGACGGGACCATTTCGTAACCCCCGGGCGTGTCGCGCGTGGCGCGCAAGCTCCCGCCGCCCGGGCGGTCAGGTTAGGCTCGCCTAACTCGCCGCCCACCCCGAGGGAGCCCCGTGACGTCGAGCCGTGCAACGCCCCTCCTCCGCGCCGAGGCCGCCGAGCGCGCCCGGACCGTCGCGGGCCGCGCCCCGGCCGCGCTGTGCGTGCGCGGGCTGGACGCCGGCCGCCCGCTGGCGCACGCGACGACCGCCACGGGCACGACCTACGTGCTGGTGCCGACCGACGGCGAGGTCGACGCCGCACTCGCCGGCCGCGACGACCTCACCGCCGTCCTCATGGTCAGCGACCGGGCGCCGGTGCCGCTGCGGGACCCGCTGCGCGCCCAGCTGTGGCTCTCCGGCTGGCTCACGCCCGTGCACCCGGCCACCCGGCGCGCCGCGGCGCTCGCCTTCGCCGAGACCCGGCCCGTGGGCCCGCTGCTCGACGTGGGGCAGGGCGCCACGCTGCTGCGCCTCGACGTCGCCGAGGTGGTGCTGCGGGAGGGCGAGCGCTGCACCGAGGTCGCCCCGCAGGCCTACGCGCAGGCCCGTCCCGACCCGCTGGCCGCCGTCGAGGCGCGGATGCTCCAGCACCTCGACCGGGACCACCCCGAGGTGCTCGCCCTGCTGTGCGACCGCATCCCGGCCGGCGACCTCGGACCGCGGGACGTCGTCCGCCCGCTGGGGCTCGACCGCTTCGGTGTCCGGCTGCGCATCGAGCGCCCTGCCGGGCACCGCGACCTGCGGGTGCCGTTCCCGCGGCCGCTGACCTGCCCCGGCCAGCTGCCGGCCGCCACCCGGCAGCTGCTCTGCGCCGCGCGGGCGGCCCGGGGCTAGTCGGGCGCGTCGTCGGCCAGCAGCTGCGCCAGCCGGGTGCGCCGCGGCCGGACGTCGACCTGGCTCACCGCGCGCGCCAGCGCCGCCCCGGAGGCGTGCACGACCGACAGGTGCCGCTGGGCGCGGGTCAGCGCGGTGTAGACCAGCGGCCGCGACAGCATCCCGCCGGCCTCGGGCGGCAGGACGACGACCACGCCGGGCCACTCCGAGCCCTGCGCGCGGTGCACGGTGATCGCCCAGCCGTGCCGGAGGTCGCTCATCGCCGACCCGGTCACCGTCACCGGCCCGGAGGCGAAGTCGACGTCGACCGTGCCGTCGCCGGTGCCGGTGACCACGCCGACCTCGCCGTTGGCGAACCCGATCGGCTCCAGGTCGAGGTGGTTGGCGGTGGCCACCACCCGGTCGCCCACGTCGAAGCCCCACACCGTGCCCTCGCCGGGGTTCAGCTGGGCCTTGAGCGCCTTGTTGAGCTCGATCGTCCCGGCCGGGCCGCGGTGCACCGGCGTGACGACCTGCACGGTGGCCGGGTCGATCCCCAGTGCCCGCGGGATGGAGTCGGTGACCAGCTGCACCACGCGCTTGGCCGCCTCCGCGCTGCCCGACGCCGGGACGACGACCACCTCGCGGTCGGGGGAGTCCACCGGCGGGAGCTCCCCGCCCCGGACGGCGTTGGCCAGCCGGGCGATCGCGCCACCCTCGGCCTGCCGGTAGAGGGTGGTCAGCTCGGTGACCGGCACGACCCCGGAGTCGATGAGGTCGCCCAGCACGTGCCCGGGGCCGATCGAGGGCAGCTGCGCCGGGTCGCCGACGAGGAGCAGGTGGGTGCCGTCCTGGCAGGCCTCGAGCAGGGCGGCGGTGAGCTCGACGTCGAGCATCGAGGCCTCGTCGACCACGACGACGTCGGCGTCGAGGGGCCACTCCTCGTTGCGCGCGAACCCGCCGGAGGTGCCCTGCGCGCCGAGCAGCCGGTGCACCGTGACCGCCGGGTGGTCGGTCAGCTCCTCCAGCCGCTTGGCCGCCCGACCGGTGGGTGCCGCGAGGGCGACCTCGGTGCCCTTGGACCGCAGCAGCTCCACCACTGCGGCCACGGTGCGGCTCTTGCCGGTGCCCGGTCCACCGGTCAGCAGCGAGACGCCGGCGCCGAGCACCTGCGCCACGGCCTGCTTCTGGGCGCCGTCCAGGCCCTTGGCCACCGAGCGGACGGCCGCGGGGTCGGCGATCCGCTCGGCGGTCGCGGCCAGCCGGGCGACGTTCTCCGCGACCGCCTCCTCGGCCATCCCGTAGCGGGCCAGCGAGAGCATGCGTACGGCCTCGGTCCGGGTTCCCTCGCGAGCCTGCGACCGGAGGGCGGACCGAGGTCCTTCTGCGGGCTCCGGCAGCTCGTCGAGGTCGTCCTCCTCGTCGACGTCCGGCTCCGGCGGCTCGTGCTCGAGCACCTCGCCGGACTCGACCGCCGCGACGATCGCCGCGGCCGGGGCCGCCACGCCCTCGGCGCGCAGCGCGGCCACCACCAGGTCGGCGGGAAGCACGGTGTGCCCGTCGCGGGTCGCCGTCCGCAGCGTCTGGGCGACGATCGCCCGGCCGCGTCGGCTGTCCTGCTTGTCAGCGCCGGGCAGGACGGCGATGGCCAGCCGGTCGGCGTCGCCGAGGGTGACCCCGGTCAGTCCGAGCAGCGCCCAGGGGTCGTCGCGCAGCCGGCGGGCGGCGTCGTTGCCCAGGGCGTCGGCGGCGGTCGACGCGAGCCTGGCGTCCAGTCCCGCGCCGACCAGCAGCTCCACGACCTCGTAGGTGGGTGCGGCGGACAGGAAGCCGGAGAAGAGGCGCTCGGCCCGCTGCCGGCCCACGCGCGGCAGCTTGAGCAGCTTGTCGGCGGTGACGTCGTCCGGGGAGGTGATGCCGGCCGCCGGCAGCTCGGCGGCCGCCCGCTTGCCCAGGCCCGGCCACAGGCCCGCGGCGCAGAAGGCGGTGAAGACCGGGTCGGCGCCCGGACTGGCGGCGACGGCGCTCACCGGTCGTACCTCCGCTCGGGGTAGCCGAAGTAGGGCGCCGAGACGTCCTCGAGCGCCGTGCGGATCGCCGCCGGCAGCCGCACCGCCTCGGCGTCCAGCGAGGACTGCAACTGCGCGGCCGTGCGCGCGCCCACCACCGGAGCGGTGACGCCGGGACGGTCGCGCACCCAGGCCAGCGCCACGGCCAGCGGCGTGGTGCCCAGCCCCCCGGCGGCGGTGACCACGGCCTCGACGATCCGGTCGGCCGTGGCCGAGCGCAGCCCGTCGATGAAGCCCTGCCACTGCGGAGAGGCGCCCCGCGACCCGTCCGGCGCGCCCTGCCGGTACTTGCCGGTGAGCAGGCCGCGACCCAGCGGCGACCAGGCCAGCACGCCCAGCCCCAGCGCCTCGGCCGCGGGCATCACCTCGCGCTCGACGCCGCGCTGCAGGAGCGAGTACTCCACCTGGGTGCTCACCAGGGGCACCCGGCCGGGCCAGGCCCGCTGCCAGGTGACCGCCTGCGCGGTCTGCCAACCGGTGAAGTTGCTGATGCCGACGTAGCGCACCCGGCCCGAGGAGACGGCGGTGTCGCAGGCGGCGAGGGTCTCCTCCAGCGGGGTCGTGTCGTCCCAGGAGTGCAGCTGCCACAGGTCGACGTGGTCGAGGCCCAGGCGCCCGAGCGAGGCGTCGAGAGCGGCGAGGAGGTGGCCGCGGGAGGCGCCGCGGCCCATCGGCCCCGCCGCGGTGCGCCCGACGGCCTTGGTGGCGACCAGCACGTCGGAGCGGGGGACGACGTCGGCCAGCAGCCGGCCCAGGAGGCGCTCGCTGTCGCCGTCGCAGAAGACGTCGGCGGTGTCGACCAGCGTGCCGCCGGCGTCGACGAACGCCGTCAGCTGCATCGCGGCCTCGTCCTCGTCGGTGTCCCGGCCCCAGGTCATGGTGCCCAGTGCCAGGCGTGAGACGACCAGGCCGCTGCGCCCGAGTGCGCGTTGCTCCACGGGAGGCCAACCTACCGGCGGGTCCGGACGGCGGTCGGGGACCGCGGCGCTCCCTGCGCGCCGCCCGGGGGGCGGGGCGGGGCGCGGCCTAGGGTGGCCTCCCGTGCTCCTCCTGACCAGCCCGCCCCACCGCCCCACCCCACCCACCCGACCGACCGCTCGCGGCCGACGGGGGGACCGCGGGCGATGAGCTGGATCGAGGCCGTCGTCCTGGGGCTGGTGCAGGGCCTGACGGAGTTCCTGCCGATCTCCTCCAGCGCGCACCTGCGGGTGGTGGGGGAGGCCTTCGGCTGGGGCGATCCGGGCGCGGCGTTCACCGCCATCACGCAGATCGGCACCGAGGCCGCGGTGCTGCTGTACTTCCGCCGCGACATCGGCCGGATCACCAGTGCCTGGGTCCGCTCGCTGGGCGACCGTGCGATGCGCGGCGACCCCGACGCCCGGATGGGCTGGCTGATCATCGCGGGCACGCTGCCGATCGGGATCCTGGGCCTGCTCTTCCAGGACCGCATCGAGACGACGTTCCGCGACCTGCGCATCGTCGCGATCGCGCTGGTCGCCTTCTCGCTCGTCCTGTACTGGGCCGACCGGGTGGGCCGCAAGAAGCGCGAGCTCGACCAGTTGACCGTCGGGCACGGCATCGCCTTCGGCTTCGCCCAGGCCCTGGCGCTGGTGCCCGGCGTCTCCCGCTCCGGCGGCACGATCACCATGGGCCTGTTCCTCGGCTACTCGCGGGCGGCCGCGGCCCGGTACTCGTTCCTGCTCGCCGTCCCCGCCGTCCTGGCCTCGGGCTTCTTCCAGGTGTACGAGGCGCTCACCGGGGGCGTCGCGGGGGAGACGGTGTCCTGGGGGCCGACGATCCTGGCCACGGTGCTGGCCTTCGGCGTCGGCCTGGCCGTCATCGCCTGGCTGCTGCGCTACCTCGACCGCGGCAGCTTCACGCCGTTCGTCGTCTACCGGGTGGTGCTGGGCCTGCTCGTCCTCGCCCTCGTCGGCGCGGGGGTCCTCGCTCCGCAGTGACGCGCGGGTGCGACCGCCCGTGCCCCGCCCTCCTCCGAGCCGATCACGGGGTTCCCGCACGCGGACGCGCCCGGCACGGGGTGTCTCCCGGCATCGCCCCCATGGTCAACGCGGGGCCGGCGTGCTCCGGATGACGTGGTCACTGACGGCCGCGGCGATCTCCCCGGCGTCGAGGACGGGCACCGTGTGGTGGCTGGCCGCCGGCAGCTCGACCACCGTGACGGAGTGCAGTACACCGGCGCTGCGTGCCAGGCGTCGCGGATCGTGTGCCCGGCTGCGTCCGGCGACGAGCACGAGGGTCGGCGTGGTCAGCCGGGCCAGCCGGTCCCGCGGCGGGCGGCGGGTCCGGACGATCGGCGTCCGTGCGACCTCGGTGGCGCCCCGCACGTGGACGTCGAGCCACGCGGGGTCCAGCTCGCGGCCGCCGGTCTCCCAGGCGAGGAACCGCCGGACGCCGCCCGGGGTGGGGCGCACCAGCGTCGGCAGCGCGTGCAGCAGGTAGCGCGGGTCGAACCCGGTGAAGCACGCCGTCGGGTCGAGCAGCGACACGGAGGCGACCGCGGGCCCGCCCCCGAGCGCCGCGCAGAGTGCCAGGTGCGCGCCGGCCGAGTGCCCCACGAGGTGCACCGGCCCGGCGTCCAGCGCGGCGACCAGCTCGGTCAGCCACGCCGTCAGGTCGTCCGTCGAGCCGAAGGGCCGCGTCGCCGTGCTGCGGCCGGGGTTGCCCGGCTGGTCCGGTGCGAACAGCCGGAACCGGCCGGCGAGGGCGGTCGCCACACCGGCCCAGGCGGTGGCCGTCGCGCCGTCGCCGTGCAGGAGCAGCAGCGGCGCCGCTCCGGCCGGTCCCGCGGCGAGCAGGTGCGTCCGGCCCCAGGACGTCGGGACGTCGACCGACGTGGTCCCGTCCGGCCACCGTGCGGCCGCGGCCGCGTAGCTCTCGTCGAAGCCCATGCCGCACGATAGCTAGGCTGTCTAGCAACTCGACCGGCTAACATCCCGGGCGTGACGGAACCGAGGCAGGCGCCCGCCACGGTGCACCGGATCCGTGCGCTCACCCTCCTGCTCGACGCCGCCGGTGCCGCCTTCGCCGCGCGCAACGGGCTCAGCGCCACCGACGTCCGCGCCCTGGTCTGCCTGCTCGACCGGGAGCGGGCCGGCGCCCCGGCCAGCCCCACCTGGCTGGCCGGTCAGTTGCGGGTCACCACCGCCTCGGTCACCGCGCTGCTCGACCGGTTGGAGCGGGCCGGGCACGTGCGCCGCGCTCCGCGTGGGGACGACCGCCGGCGGGTCGACGTCCTCGTGCAGGACTCGGCCAAGGACCTGGGCTGGGCGTTCTTCGAGCCGCTCATCGACGCCACGGCCGCCGTCCTCGCCCGCCGCAGCGCGGACGAGCGGGCGGTCATCGACGCCTTCCTGGACGACCTGGTCGCCGCCGTCGCGGCCGTGGACGCCGGTCAGGGCTGAGCGTCGGCCCTCCTGCAGGGTCCGCCGCGAGCTCGCGAGCGGTGCGGGGCAGAGAAGGGACCCCGTCCTCCCCACCCTTCGCAGGCTCACGGCGGGGCCCGGGACGGGGCCGCCCTAGGCTCGGGCGTCGTGACCACCGTGATCCTCCTGCGACACGGCCGGACGACGGCCAACGCCGGCGGCGTGCTCGCCGGCTGGACCCCGGGCGTGCAGCTCGACGAGACCGGCGAGCAGCAGGTGAGGGCGGTGGGGGAGCGGCTGGTACCGGTACCGCTGGCCGCCGTCGTCAGCAGCCCGCTGGAGCGCTGCCGGCAGACCGCGGGAGCCGTCCTCCCGGGGCGTGACCTGGAGCTGGCCACCGACGACCGGCTCGGCGAGGCGCGCTACGGCGACTGGACCGGCCGGCCGCTCAAGGAGCTGGTCAAGGAGCCGCTGTGGAAGGTCGTGCAGCAGCACCCCTCGGCGGCGGTCTTCCCCGGCCCGGAGGGGGAGGGGCTGGCGCAGACCCAGGCCCGCGCGGTGGCCGCCGTCCGTGAGTGGAACGCCCGCCTCGGGCCGGACGCCGTCTGGCTCGCCTGCAGCCACGGGGACGTCATCAAGGCCGTGCTCGCCGACGCCCTCGGCCTGCACCTCGACCAGTTCCAGCGGATCGTCGTCGACCCGGCGTCGATCTCGGTGGTCACCTACACCGACACCCGCCCCTTCGTGGTCCGCGTGAACGACACCGGCGGGGACGTCGCCGCGCTGATCCCGCCGAAGAAGAAGGGACGGCGCCGCCGCAGGGCCGACTCCGACGCGGTCGTCGGGGGCGGCGCGGGCGCGACCGTCTGACCTCGCGTCCCGGCTCGCCCGCGGTTCCCGCCCGCGTAACCTGGGGCCGTGCCGCGCCAGCTGTTCCTCTTCGACCGCCCGTCCCGGTTCGTCGCCGGCACGGTGGGCCAGCCCGGCGACCGCACCTTCTACCTGCAGGCCACCGACTCCTCCGGGCGCGTGGTCAGCGTGGCGCTGGAGAAGGCGCAGGTGCAGGTGCTCGCCGACCGGATGAACGAGCTGCTCGACGAGGTCGCCACCCGTCCGGGCACCGTCGTCCCGCCCGACGCCGAGGTCGACGACCTCGAGCCGCTCACCGCGCCCGTTGACGAGGAGTTCCGGGTCGCGGCCATGGGCCTGGCGTGGGACGGCGAGTCGCAGGCCGTCGTCGTCGAGGCCGTGGCCGCCGGGGACGAGCCGGTCGAGGAGGACGTCATCCTCTCCGACAGCGAGGAGGGCCCCGACGCGCTGCGGGTGACGATCACCCCCGCCGCCGCCCGCGCCTTCGTCGTCCGCGCCCGCCGGGTCGTGGCCGCCGGGCGCCCGGCCTGCCCGCTGTGCTCGCTCCCACTGGACCCCGCCGGGCACGTGTGCCCGCGGCAGAACGGGTACCGCCGCTGAGCCGGGGAGCCGGGTCGACGAGGAAGCCCCGATGACCGAGCGCCCCGCCGACCCCGCCGCGGGTCTGCGCCCTCCGGCCGACGACGCCGAGGCGCGCGCCCTGCTGCTCGACGGCGAGATCGACCTCGAGGGCCGGATGCTCGACGCCAGCAACGTCACGCTGGTCGGCTACGTGCGCACCGACGAGCTGGAGGCCGAGTGCGTCTACAAGCCGGTCGCGGGCGAGCGGCCGCTCTGGGACTTCCCCGACGGCACCCTCGCCGGCCGCGAGGTGTCCGCGGCGCTGGTCAGCGAGGCGACCGGCTGGCGGGTCGTGCCGCCGACCGTGCTGCGGGACGGTCCGTTCGGCCCCGGCATGGTGCAGCTGTGGGTGGACGGCGACCCCGACGTCGACCTGGCCGCCTTCGTGCGCTCCGACCACCCCGGACTGCGCCGCATGGCCGTCTTCGACGCCGTCGTCAACAACGCCGACCGCAAGGGCGGGCACATCATCCCGACCTCCGACGGGCACGTGTACGGCGTCGACCACGGCATCTGCTTCTCGATCGACCCCAAGCTGCGCACCCTGCTGTGGCGCTGGGCCGGCAAGCCGCTGCCGGCCGAGGCGCTCGAGGTGCTGGAGAGGCTCACGGGTGACCTGCTCGGCGACCTCGGCGAGCAGCTGCACGAGCACCTGACCCGGCGCGAGGTGCGGCGCACCCAGCAGCGGGTCGCCGAGCTGCTGCGCACCGGCCGGCACCCGCAGCCCAGCGGCGACTGGCCCGCGCTGCCCTGGCCGCCGTTCTGAGCGGACCTCCCTGCCCCCACCGCTCGCAGGCTCGCGTCGGGACCCCGCCGGGAGGCCGTTCCGGCGTAGCGCGCGGTGCGGCACCATCCCCGCCGTGCACAGATCCCGCCTGGCCGTCCTCATGCTGGACCTGCCCCCCGACCTGCACGACGCCGGACGGGCCTTCTGGTCCGCCGCCACCGGTCACCACGTGTCCCCGGACCCCTCGGACGAGAACTGGTCGTCGCTGGGCTCGTTCGCCGGCGGGTTCCACCTGGAGGTCCAGCGCACCGGGCACGGGACGCCGCCGCGCTGGCACGTCGACGTCGAGACCGACGACGTCGAGGCCGAGGTGGCCCGGCTGGAGGCCCTGGGGGCGCGGCGGATCGCCGACATGGGTGGCTTCTGGCAGATGAAGGACCCCGCCGGGATGATCTTCGACGTCGTGGGCGTGCAGACCGGGGAGGACTTCGAGCGGCACGCCACCACCTGGCCCTGAGCCCGGGCGCTACCCCAGCCGCACCAGGTCGATCATCGCGGCGGCCTGCAGCCCGTCGCCGTCCACCGTGAGCACCTCCAGCGGCACCCGCCGCCAGACGGCGAGCAGCAGGTCGCCGGCGGTGCCGGTGAGCCGGGCGATGGGCACCGGCCGGGAGCCGGGGAACAGCACCCGCTCCACGCCGGCGTCGACCGCGTGCAGGACGACGGGGTGCGCACCCTCCGGCGGGCCCTGCGGCAGCGCGCCGGGGACCATCACCTCCAGCCACTCGTCGAGGCCGTCCAGGCCGACGTCGGTGCGGATCGGGCGCACGTCGCCGAGCACCTGCTCGACGTCGGCGGTGTGCACGACCGCCTCCATCGCCTGCCGGCGGAGCACGAAGGCCACGTCCTGCCGCGGCGCCCAGGTCCACACCCGCTCGGCCGGGTCGGCGCCGGCCAGCACCGTCTCCAGCTCCGCGGACTGGGCCACGCCGAACCCGAGCAGCTCGTCGTCCCGACGGCGGACCGGCCCGGCGTACGCCCCGGGGTCGCCGGCGCGGGTGCGCACCACCCAGGCCCAGAAGTGCTGCACCTCGGCCAGGTGCCAGACCAGGTCGGCCAACGTCCAGCCGGGGCAGCCGGGCACCGGCGCCGCCCAGCCGCGGGCGAGCACCGCCTCGGCGGCGACGTCGGCGAAGCGTGCGTCGGCCTCCTGCAGGACCTGCAGGTACTCGTCGAGCTCCACGGCCCCTCCTCCCGCGCCGGCGCCCGGGTCGTCCCAGGCGCCATGTCCTGAGGTGCCAGGGTCCTCCGACAGGATGAGGGCCGACCGGGCGCGTGGGTAGCCGCCTCTAGGCTCGGTACGTGCTCGCCTGGCCCGCTCCGCTCCTCCCGACCCTCCCGGGCACCGGTCCGGTCCTCAAGCTGTACGACACCGCGCGCGGCGAGGTGGTCGCCACCTCGCCGGACACGACGGCGCGGATGTACGTCTGCGGCATCACCCCCTACGACGCCACGCACCTCGGCCACGCCGCCACCTACCTGGCCTTCGACCTGGTCAACCGGGTGTGGCGGGACGCCGGCCACGCCGTCCACTACGTGCAGAACGTCACCGACATCGACGACCCGCTGCTCGAGCGGGCCGAGCGCGACGGCGAGGACTGGGTCGTGCTCGGCATGCGGGAGACCGCGCTGTTCCGGGAGGACATGACCGCGCTGCGGGTGCTCCCGCCCGACGACTACGTCGGCGCGGTCGAGTCGGTGCCGCGCATCGTCGCCCACGTGGAGACGCTGCTCGACGAGGGCCTGGCCTACGTGCTCGACGACGGCACCGGCGACGTCTACCACGACGTCGCGCAGGCGCCCGGCTTCGGCAGCGAGTCCGGCTACGACGAGGCCACCATGCTGCGGTACTCCGCCGAGCGCGGCGGCGACCCCGACCGCCCGGGCAAGCGCAACCGGCTGGACCCGGTGCTCTGGCGCGGCGAGCGGCCCGGAGAGCCCTCCTGGCCCGGCCCGCGCGGCATCCCCGGCCGCCCGGGCTGGCACATCGAGTGCGCCACGATCGCGCTGGAGACGATCGGGATGGGGTTCGACGTCCAGGGGGGCGGCAGCGACCTGGTCTTCCCGCACCACGAGTTCTCCGCCGTCCACGCCGAGGCGCTCAGCGGCACCATGACAGGGGAGAAGCTGCCCTTCGCCCGGGCGTACGTGCACGCGGCGATGATCGGCCTGGACGGCGAGAAGATGAGCAAGAGCCGCGGCAACCTCGTCTTCGTCTCCAAGCTGCGCGGCGAGGGCGTCGACCCGATGGCCGTCCGCCTGGCGCTGCTGGCCGGGCACTACCGCACGGACCGCGCCTGGACGCCGGACCTGCTCGCCGCCGCCGAGCAGCGGCTGGACGCCTGGCGGCGCGCCGTGACACGGGATGCTGGCGCTCCGGCCGCCCCGGTGCTGCAGGGGCTGCGCGAGCGGCTCTCCGACGACCTGGACAGCCCTGGTGCCATCGCGCTGGTCGACGAGTGGGCGGCGCGGACGCTGGCCGCCGGGCCGGACGACGATCCCGACGACGGGGCCCCGCGGGTCGTCGCCGACGCGGTCGACGCGCTGCTCGGCATCGCGCTGGACGCCGCGGTGGACGGCCCGGCGCCCCGGTCGCGCTGATGGGCGGGGGGGCCTTCCGCCTGGTCGACCGGGCGGCCCGGGAGCGTGCGGAGGAGGCCCTCGCGCCGGCGGCGACCCGGTCGACGGCCGGCCGCGGCCGCGCCGTCCCGGAGGCCGAGGACCCCCTGCGCACCGCCTTCGAGCGCGACCGCGACCGGATCCTGCACGCCAAGGCCTTCCGCCGGCTCAAGCACAAGACGCAGGTCTTCCTCAACCCCGACGGCGACCACTTCGTCACCCGGCTGACCCACACGCTGCAGGTGACCCAGGTCGCCCGTTCGCTGGCCCGCGCGCTGGGCCTGAACGAGGCCCTCGCCGAGGCGGTCGCGCTCGGCCACGACCTGGGCCACTCGCCGTTCGGCCACATCGGCGAGGACGCGCTGGAGCCCTACGTCCCCGGCGGCTGGCACCACGCCGCCCAGGGGGTGCGGATCGTGGAGGTGCTCGAGCACCTCAACCTCACCTGGGAGGTCCGCGACGGCATCCGGGCGCACAGCTGGAAGATCACGCCACCGCCGACCACCCGCGAGGCGGAGTGCGTGCGCTACGCCGACCGCATCGGCTACCTCTCCCACGACGCCCTGGACGCCGTCCGTGCCGGGGTGCTGCAGGTCGGTGACCTGCCGGCCCGGGCGCGCGCGGTCTTCGGCGACCCGGGCAGCCGGATGGTGGGCGCCATGATCGACGCCGTCGTCGCGGGGTCGCTCGCCGACGGGGGAGTGGTCGTCATGGCGCCCGAGCCGCTGGAGGCCATGCACGAGCTGCGGGCCTTCCTGTTCGAGCGGGTGTACGCCTCGGAGACCGCGGCCGGGCAGAAGCAGCTGGCCATCGACGTCACCCGCCGGCTGGTCGACCACCACCTGGCCCACCCCGAGCTCATCCCGGCGACCTACCGCGACACCTCGGCCGACCCGGTCACCCAGGTCGTCGACTACGTGTCCGGGATGACCGACCGCTTCGCGCTGTCCACGCACGACCGGCTCTTCGGCGCCGACGCGACCGCGCGCATGCGCCCGCTGCTGCGTTGATCGGGGTCCTCCGGACCGCACCGCGGCCAGGTGCCGTCCCCCTGCGCCGCTGAGCAGCTGCGTCGTTCCTCGCGGAGCCCCTCGGGGCCGACTCGTCACGACCGGCGTCGCACGGCGGCTCTCCGGTCGGCCCACGGCGCCCTGCCCCGCTGGTCGTCCGTTATGCCCAACTCAGCTGTGGGACAGCGGAGGCTGTGGCGAGCCGGCGCTGATGTTCCGGCTCCCGACCGTTATCCCCAACTAACGGCTCGACGGAAGCAGTACCGCCCGGAGGCGGCACCGCCGTCGCGGCTAGCTGGGGGAGGAGCCCCGGCGGCGCAGGTAGCGCTCGAACTCCCGGGCGATCTGGTCGCCGTTGGCCTGCGAGAGGTCGCTCTCGGTGGCCCTTTCCTCGAGCGAGCGCACGTACTCGACGACCTCGGCGTCCTCGTTGGCCATCTCGTCGACGGTCTTGACCCACTCGTCGGCCTGCTGGGGCAGCGCGCCCAGCGGCACGGTCAGTTCGAGGACCTCCTCGACCCGCTGCAGCAGCGCGACCGTCGCCCGGGGGGACGGCGGCTGCGACACGTAGTGGGGAACGGCGGCCCAGAAGCTGATCGCCGGCAGCCCGGCCTGCACGCAGGCGTCCTGGAAGACCCCGAGGATGCCCGTGGGCCCCTCGTAGCGGGAGGTCTCCAGGCCCCACTTCTCGGCCGACTCGGCGTCGTAGGCGGAGCCGGAGACCGGGGTCGGGCGGGTGTGCGGCGTGTCGGCGAGCAGGGCGCCGAGGCCGACCACGGTGCCGGCGTCGAGCTCCTGGCACAGCTCGATGAGCTCCTCGCAGAAGCTGCGCCAGCGCATGTTGGGCTCGATGCCGCGGATCAGGACGACGTCGCGCCCGGCGTCCGGCGGACGGGCCACGGAGATGCGCGTGGTGGGCCACTCGATCCGGCGGCTGACCCCGCCGATCTGCGAGACGGAGGGCCGGTTGACCTGGAAGTCGTAGTAGTCCTCGGGGTCGATCGCGGCGAGCGGGGTGGCGTCCCAGATGAGCTCGAGATGCTCCAGCGCCCCGGTCGCGGCGTCCCCGGCGTCGTTCCAGCCCTCGAAGGCGACGACCACCACCGGGTCGTCGAGCCGGGGCAGGTCCTCAGGGGTGGACTTCGGGTCGATCACCCCTGGGAGCCTACGTCGATCGCGCTCCCCGGCCGCGGTCGTCGGCCCGGACGCGCGACCGGCGTCCTCCGCGCGAGCGACCGGGATACCCCCTGTGGGCGGCTACCCTGGCTCGGTGCAGTCCCGCAGTGCGTCGCCCACCCTCCGCCCGGACGCGACCGCGGAGCTCACGGCCGTGCTGCGGCAGCGGATCCTGGTGCTCGACGGTGCCATGGGGACGGCGATCCAGCGCGACCGGCCTGACGAGGCCGGCTACCGCGGCGAGCGCTTCGCCGACTGGCCCACCGACGTGCAGGGCAACAACGACCTGCTGAGCGTCACGCAGCCCGGGCTCGTCGCGGGCATCCACCGCGAGTACCTCGAGGCCGGCGCGGACCTGATCGAGACCAACACCTTCAACGCCACGGCGATCTCGCTGCGCGACTACGGCATGTCCGACCTCGCCTACGAGATCAACCTGGCCTCGGCGCGGCTGGCCCGCGCCGAGGCCGACGCGATGACCGAGCGGACGCCGGACCGGCCCCGCTACGTCGCCGGCGCGCTCGGCCCGACCAGCCGGACGGCGTCCATCTCCCCGGACGTCAACGACCCCGGCGCCCGCAACGTGACCTTCGACGAGCTGGTCGAGGCCTACCTGGAGCAGGCCGACGGGCTGGTCGACGGCGGGGCCGACGTCCTGCTGATCGAGACGGTCTTCGACACGCTCAACGCCAAGGCCGCCGTCTTCGCCCTGGAGACGCTGTTCGAGCAGCGCGGCCGGCGCTGGCCGGTCATGGTCTCTGGCACGATCACCGACGCCTCCGGGCGGACGCTGTCGGGGCAGGTCACCGAGGCCTTCTGGCACTCGATCCGGCACGTGCGCCCGCTGCTGGTCGGCCTCAACTGCGCGCTCGGTGCCGCGGAGATGCGGCCCTACCTGGCCGAGCTCTCCCGTGTCGCCGACACGTTCGTCTCGTGCTACCCGAACGCGGGCCTGCCCAACGCCTTCGGGGAGTACGACGAGTCGCCTGAGGAGACCGCGGCGGTCCTCGCCGAGTTCGCCGACGCCGGGTTCGTCAACGTGGTCGGCGGCTGCTGCGGGACGACGCCCGCGCACATCGCCGCGATCGCCGCGACGGTCGAGGGCCGGTCCCCGCGCACGCCGGCGCAGGTGCGCCCGGCGCTGCGGCTCTCCGGCCTCGAGCCGCTGACCGTCGACGAGGACTCGCTGTTCGTCAACGTCGGCGAGCGCACGAACATCACCGGCTCGGCCCGCTTCCGCAACCTCATCCGCGCCGGCGACTACCCGACCGCGCTGGCCGTCGCGCGGCAGCAGGTGGAGGCCGGCGCCCAGGTCATCGACGTCAACATGGACGAGGGGATGATCGACGGCGTCGAGGCGATGGACCGCTTCCTCAAGCTGGTCGCCGCCGAGCCCGACATCTGCCGGGTGCCGGTGATGGTCGACTCCTCGAAGTGGGAGGTCATCGAGGCCGGCCTCAAGTGCGTGCAGGGCAAGTCGATCGTCAACTCCATCTCGCTCAAGGCGGGGGAGGAGGAGTTCGTCCGGCACGCTCGGCTGTGCCGCAAGCACGGTGCCGCCGTCGTCGTCATGGCCTTCGACGAGCGGGGGCAGGCGGACTCCCTCCAGCGGCGCCAGGAGATCTGCCGGCGGGCCTACGACATCCTCGTCGGGGAGGTCGGCTTCCCGGCCGAGGACGTCATCTTCGACCCCAACGTCTTCGCCGTCGCCACGGGCATCGAGGAGCACGCCGCCTACGGGCTGGACTTCATCGAGGCCACCCGCTGGATCAAGCGGAACCTCCCCGGTGCGCTGGTCTCCGGCGGCGTCTCGAACGTGTCGTTCTCCTTCCGCGGCAACAACGCCGTCCGCGAGGCGATCCACGCGGTCTTCCTCTACCACGCGATCGCCGCCGGCATGGACATGGGCATCGTCAACGCCGGGGCCCTCGAGGTCTACGACGAGGTGCCCGAGCGGCTGCGCGAGCGGATCGAGGACGTGGTCCTCAACCGGCGTCCCGACGCCACCGAGCGGCTGCTGGAGATCGCCGGCGAGTACGCCTCCAGCGGCGCGCCCCAGGAGGTCGCCTCCGAGCAGTGGCGCGGGCTGCCGGTCGAGGAGCGCATCACGCACGCCCTGGTGAAGGGCATCGACGGGTTCGTCGAGGCCGACACCGAGGAGCTGCGGGCGCAGATCGCCGCGCGCGGCGGCCGCCCGATCGAGGTCATCGAGGGCCCGCTGATGCGGGGCATGAACGTCGTCGGCGACCTGTTCGGCGCCGGGAAGATGTTCCTGCCGCAGGTCGTGAAGTCCGCGCGCGTGATGAAGAAGGCCGTCGCCCACCTCGTGCCCTTCATCGAGGCGGAGAAGCGGCCCGGGGACGCCGAGCGCAGCAACGGCAAGGTCGTCATGGCCACCGTGAAGGGCGACGTCCACGACATCGGCAAGAACATCGTCGGCGTCGTCCTGCAGTGCAACAACTACGACGTCGTCGACCTCGGCGTCATGGTCCCCGCGCAGCAGGTGCTCGACACCGCCAAGCACGAGGGCGCCGACGTCATCGGCCTGTCCGGGCTGATCACGCCGTCCCTCGACGAGATGAGCAACCTGGCCGCCGAGATGGAGCGGCAGGGCTTCGACATCCCGCTGCTCATCGGCGGGGCGACGACCTCGCGCGCGCACACCGCGGTCAAGGTGGCGCCCCGCTACCACGGTCCGGTCATCTGGGTGAAGGACGCCTCCCGGTCGGTGCCGGTCGTGGCCGCGCTGCTGTCCAACGAGCAGCGACCGAAGCTGCTGGCCGACGTCGACACCGAGTACGCCGGCCTGCGCGAGCGGCACGCCGCCCGCCAGGACACCCGCGCACTGCTGCCGCTGGCCGACGCGCGCGCCGCCGCACCGGCGTTCGACTGGAGGAACTACGTCCCGCCGCGGCCGCGGATGCTGCTGCAGCAGGCCCGGGACGTCTGCGCAGGGCCGGCCTGCGACCACCTGCACGGGCGGGTCACCCGCTTCACGCGGGTGTTCGACGACTACCCGCTCGAGGAGCTGCGCGGATACATCGACTGGCAGCCGTTCTTCAACGCCTGGGAGATGCGCGGCCGGTTCCCCGACATCCTGCACAACCCCGCGACCGGCGAGGCCGCGCGGCGGCTGTATGAGGACGCCCAGGGGATGCTCGACCGGATCGTCAGGGAGCGCTGGCTGCGGGCCAGGGGCGTGTTCGGCCTGTTCCCGGCCAACCGGGTGGACGGCGAGGACATCGAGGTCTACACCGACGAGTCGCGCACCGCCGTCCGGACGACGCTGCACCAGCTGCGCCAGCAGACCGAGGGCCGCGACGGCTCGCCGCGCAAGTCCCTCGCCGACTTCGTCGCGCCGAAGGAGAGCGGGCTGCGCGACCACGTGGGTGCCTTCGCGGTGACCGCCGGCATCGGCGCGGCCGAGCGGGTCGCGGCGTTCAAGGCGGCCAACGACGACTACAGCGCGATCCTGCTCGAGGCGCTGGCCGACCGGCTCGCCGAGGCGTTCGCCGAGCGGCTGCACGAGCGGGTGCGCCGCGAGTTCTGGGGCTACGCCGCCGACGAGCACCTCGACAACGACGCGCTGATCGCCGAGCGCTACCGCGGCATCCGCCCCGCACCGGGCTACCCGGCGTGCCCCGAGCACACCGAGAAGCGCACCATCTGGCAGTTGCTCGACGTCGAGGCGACCACCGGCATCACGCTCACCGAGAGCATGGCCATGTGGCCCGGTGCCGCGGTCAGCGGCCTCTACTTCGCCCACCCGCAGTCGCGCTACTTCCTGCTGGGGCGGCTCGGCCGCGACCAGGTCGAGGACTACGCGCGGCGCAAGGGCTGGACGCTCGCCGAGGCCGAGCGCTGGCTCTCACCGAACCTGGGGTACCGCACCGACGACGAGTGAAGGACCCCGGTGCCCTACGCCCCGCCAGCTCGGCGCTGCGCCCTGCACCGGGGCCACCCGGCGCCCGGCCGCGCCGTACCGTCGAAGGGGTGCACACCGAGACGAGCGACGCGGGCGATCCGACGCTGCCGGCAGCGGGCCGGTTGCAGGCTCTCCTGTTCGACATGGACGGCACGCTCGTCGAGACCGAGCAGCACTGGGGTGCGGCGATGTTCGCCCTCGCCCGCCGGCTCGGCGGGGAGATGTCGGCCGAGGCGCGGGAGCGGACCGTCGGCACGAGCATGGCGACGGCGCTGGACGTCCTCTACGCCGACCTGGGTGTGAGCCGCGGCGAGGCGGAGGCGCGCGCCGACGCCCGCTGGATCGAGGACACCGTCGCGGAGCTGCTCACCGGGCCGCTCACCTGGCGGCCCGGTGCTCGCGAGCTGCTCGTCGAGGCCCGGCACGCCGCGCTGCCGACGGCGCTGGTGACCACCACGCCGCGGCGGCTGGCCACCACCGTGCTGGCCGAGGTCGACCGCGACCTCGACGGGCTGCCTGCCTTCGACGTGACCGTCTGCGGCGACGAGGTGCCCGCGCGCAAGCCCGATCCGGCGCCCTACCGCCGAGCGATGGCCGCTCTCGGCGTGGACGCCGCCGGCTGCGTGGCGCTCGAGGACTCGCTGTCCGGGGTCACGGCCGGGCTGGCCGCCGGGGCCGCGGTGCTCGGCGTGCCGTCCCTGCAGCCGCTGCCCGAGCGGCCCGGGCTGGTGCTGCGCGACACCCTGGCCGGGGTACGGCTGGCCGACCTCACCGAGGTGCTGGCCGCCCGCGACGCCGTGGACGCCCGCGCCTAGAGCGGCACCTCCCGCCCGCGGGAGACGACGGCGCGGGGCCGCTGCAGGGCCGGGACGTCGGTCGGGACGTCGCCGTCGGCGACCAGCAGGTCGGCGTCGTACCCGGCCGCCAGCCGTCCGGTGCGGTCGCCCAGCCCGCACGCGCGCGCCGCCCGGGCCGTCGCCGCGGTGAGGGCCTCGGCGAGCGGCACGCCGCACCGGTCCACCAGGTCGGCGACCGCGTGGGCCACCTGGCCGTGCGGCTTCGGAGGGCCGACCCCGGCGTCGGTGCCGGCCAGCAGGGTCACGCCTGCCCGGTGCAGCTCTGCGACGTGCGGCAGGTGCTGCTCGACCGTGGCGCCGACCGCCTGCATCCGGGCCTGCACGTGCGGCGGGGGATCGACCCCCGGCAGGAAGCCCACGGTGGGGCACACCCAGGTGCCGGCGGCGGCCAGGGCGGCACCCAGCTCCGGCGGCAGCCGCGGGCCGGTGGGGGTGAGGCAGCTGCAGTGCTCGATGCCGTCGACGCCGGCCGCCACGCTGCGCTCGACGGCCGCCAGGCCGTGCGCGTGCGCGGTCACCGGCAGCCCGAGCCCGTGCGCCTCCTCGACCAGGGCGCGCAGTTCCTCGGGCGTGAACTGGCACGCGGTGAGGTCGGTGCCGGGGGTCAGCAGGCCGCCGCTGGCCATGACCTTCACGACTCCGGCGCCCCGCTCCGCCCGCTCGCGCACCGCGCGGCGCAGCGCCTCGACCCCCACGGATTCGCCGCCCATCGACCAGCAGTGCCCGCCCGGGGAGGTGATCGGAGGCCCGGCGGCGACGACGGTCGGCCGCGCGCCGTCGCGTCCGGCCCGCTCGAGCACGGCCCACTCGTGGTCGCCGAGGTCGCGCACGGCGGTGACCCCCGCCCGCAGCGTGGCCTGCTCGGCGGCCGTGACGACGGCGTCGAGCTCTGCGCGGTCCAGCTCGGGGATCCGGTCCAGCGCCCGCGGGCCGGCGTCGCCGCAGAGGTGCACGTGGGTGTCGACCAGACCGGGCAGCAGCGTGCCGCCGGCGGCGTCGGCGACCGGGCAGCCCTCCGGCGCCGGTGCGGTCGCGGGCTCGACGCCCACGATGGTGCTGCCCTCGACGAGGACCAGCGCCCCGCCGTCGAGGAACCGCTCGCCGTCGAAGGCCCGCGGTGCCCGGTAACCGCGCATGGGGAATGCTCCCGCGGTCGGTGCACCGGGTCCAGCGCGTCTCGTAGGTGCGCGCCGCGGCCTGCAGCCCGGCGGCCTCGTAGCAGGCGAACCCCTCCGGGTCGTCGGCGGACAGCTGGAGCTCGCAGCAGCCGGCGGCCTCGCCGTGCGCCCGGGCTGCCGCCAGCAGCGCCCGGCCGACCCCGGCCCGGCGCGCGTCCGCGTCGACGACGACGTCCTCGACCAGCAGGCACGGCCGTCCCGCACGGGGCCGTGTTGGCCAGGACCGTGAGGTCCGCCGTGCCGACGACCGCTCCGCCGACCTCGGCGACCAGCACCGTTCGCGCGGGCGTGGCGCGCGTGGCGGCCCGGGCCGCCTCGACCGCGGCGTCGGCCCGCAGGTCGAGCTCCGGGGACAGCCGCACCGCGTCGGACGGGGCGCCGGCGTCCTGCAGGGTCCCGCCGCGAGCTCCGGGTGGCGGGGGCAGGGACCTCTCTCAGTCGCGCTCGACGACCGGCAGGGTGGCCCACCCGGCTGCGGCGGCGGCCTCGGCCGGGAACGGCGGAGGCGTGCCGCCGAACGACGGGCACAGCGCCTGGTGGTCGCACCAGTCGCACAGCCGGGTGCGGTTGGGCCGGAAGTCGCCGGTCGCCACCGCACGCTCGATCGCCGCCCAGATGGCCTGCAGCGTGCGTTCGAATCGGACCAGCTCGGCCTCGTCGGGCGCGTAGGTGAGCGCGTCGCCGTTGCCGAGGTACAGCAGCTTGAGCTGGCTGGCCACCACGCCGCGGGTGCGCCACAGCACCAGCGCGTAGAACTTCATCTGGAACAGGGCCTTGCCCTCGAACGCCTCGCGCGGCATCGACCCCGTCTTGTAGTCGACCACCCGGATGGCGCCGTTGGGCGCGACGTCGAGCCGGTCGACGAAGCCCCGCAGCAGCAGCCCGTCGGGCAGGGTGACCTCGACCAGCTCCTCGCGCCCGTGCGGCTCGATGCGCGACGGGTCCTCGAGGGTGAAGTAGGTCTCCACCAGCTTGCCGGCCGACGCCAGCCACGCCTCCAGGGAGGGGGCCTCCGGGGACGGGGCCTCCGGGGACGGGGCCTCCGGGGTCGGGGCCTCCACGGACTGCTCGGCGGGTGCGTCGGCGGCGGCGCCTCCCGTGAACAGCTCGGCGACCTCCGGGTCGGCCCGCAGCTCCTCCCACGCCGGGGCGACCAGCTCGCGTGCCGCCTCCGGCGTGCGCTCTCGGGCGGGCAGGTCGTAGAGCCGCTCGAGGACGGCGTGCACCAGCGTGCCGCGGACCGCGGCCAGGCTCTTGCGCTCGGGCAGCCGGTCGATCGTGCGGAAGCGGTACAGCAGCGGACAGGTCTTGAAGTCGGCCGCCCGGCTCGGGGACAGCGAGGGGCGGCGCGGCGCCCGCCCCTCGACCGTCCCCGTGTCGGCGACGGGGGCGTCCGGGGAAGAGGCAGCCGCGTGCGCGGGCTGCCCGGTCTGCACCATCGTCACCTCTCCGAGGCTAGGCCGGGGTACCGACAGAACGGAGAGCGCGCGCCGGACAGCCGGCGCACCTCCGTAGGCTGGCCGCCCGTGGACGCGCAGCAGCAGACCGCCGAGACGACCGACGGCACGGCCGGGGCCCCGCGCGGGGAGCCGGTCGCGGGGGCCTTCGTCGCCGGTGACCGGGTGCAGCTGACCGACCCCAAGGGCCGGCTGCACACCGTCGTCCTCGAGCCCGGCAAGCTCTTCCACACCCACCGCGGCGCGATCGCGCACGACGACCTCATCGGCGCGCCCGAGGGCTCGGTGGTCCACTCGACGGCCAACACCGGCTACCTGGCGTTCCGGCCGCTGCTGGCCGACTTCGTGCTCTCGATGCCGCGGGGTGCGCAGGTCATCTACCCCAAGGACGCCGCGCAGATCGTCGGCTTCGGCGACATCGGTCCGGGCATGCGGGTGCTCGAGGCGGGCGCCGGCTCCGGGGCGCTGACCTGCTCGCTGCTGCGCGCGGTGGGCGAGCACGGCCGCGTCACCAGCTACGAGCGCCGCGAGGACTTCGCCGACGTCGCCCGTGCCAACGTCGGTGCCTTCTTCGGCGAGGTCCCGGCCACCTGGTCGTTGCGGCTGGGCGACCTCGACCAGCACGCGGCCGAGGAGGTCGTCGACCGGGTGGTGCTGGACATGCTCGAACCCTGGGCGGTGCTGCCGACCGTCGCCGCCGCGCTGCGTCCCGGCGGCGTCCTGGTCGGCTACGTGGCCACGACCACCCAGCTGTCCACCTACGTCGAGGCGCTGCGGGCCCAGGGGGTGTGGACCGAGCCGCACGCGTGGGAGTCCCTGCTGCGGCCCTGGCACGCGGTCGGCCTCGCCGTCCGTCCCGAGCACCGGATGGTCGCGCACACCGCCTTCCTGGTCACCGCGCGCCGGCTGGCCGAGGGCGTCGTCGCCCCGGTGCGGCAGCGACGGGCGCAGAAGGGCTGACCCGGCCCCACTGCAGGGGCCCGCGCCGAGCTCGCGAGGCCGTGGGGAGCAGCGGGGTCCTTCCCCAGCGAGCCCCGGGCACGCTGTCGCCGGGCGTGTATAGATTTGCGTCCTGGCTCTCCCGATGTGTCGGAGGTGCGCGATGGGCCCCGGTCTTGGCAATGGTCCCGACGAGTTCAGGGCGCGGCGCGAGCGTGACGTGACGGCGCTGCTCAGCCAGATCTCCTACCTGGAGGAGGAGATCGGCCTGCTGCGCCGCAAGGTGGCGGAGAGCCCCCGGCAGCTCCGGCTGCTGGAGGAGCGCCTCGCGGAGGCGGAGGGCCGGGCGGCCTTCCTGTCCGAGCGCAACGACAAGCTCGCCGGCACGCTGCGCGACGCCCGTGACCAGCTGGTCACGCTCAAGGAGGAGGTCGACCGGCTCGGCCAGCCGCCGTCCGGCTACGGCGTCTTCCTCACCCGCCACGACGACGGCACGGTGGACGTCTTCACCGGCGGCCGCAAGCTGCGCGTCTCGGTCTCCCCGGCCGTGGAGGTCGACGACCTCCGGCGCGGCCAGGAGGTGATGCTCAACGAGGCGATGAACGTCGTCGAGGCCTGCGGCTTCGAGCGCGCCGGCGACGTCGTGATGCTCAAGGAGCTGCTCGAGCCGGTCGAGGGCGAGGCCCCGCGCGCGCTGGTCATCGGGCACACCGACGAGGAGCGCGTCGTCCAGCTCGCCGACTCCCTCGCCGACCAGCCGCTGCGCAGCGGCGACTCGCTGCTGCTGGAGACCCGCTCGGGCTACGTCTACGAGCGGATCCCCAAGAGCGAGGTCGAGGAGCTCGTGCTGGAGGAGGTCCCCGACATCGACTACAGCGACATCGGTGGGCTGTCCCGGCAGATCGAGCAGATCCGCGACGCCGTCGAGCTGCCGTTCCTGCACGCCGACCTGTTCCGCGAGTACGAGCTGCGTCCGCCCAAGGGCATCCTGCTCTACGGCCCGCCCGGCTGCGGCAAGACGCTCATCGCCAAGGCCGTCGCCAACTCCCTGGCCAAGAAGGTCTCCGCGGTGAAGGGGGAGGGCCAGGCGAGGTCCTACTTCCTCAACATCAAGGGCCCCGAGCTGCTCAACAAGTACGTCGGCGAGACCGAGCGGCACATCCGGCTCGTCTTCCAGCGGGCCCGTGAGAAGGCCGGCGAGGGGACGCCGGTCATCGTCTTCTTCGACGAGATGGACTCGATCTTCCGCACCCGCGGGTCCGGGGTCTCCTCGGACGTCGAGTCGACGATCGTGCCCCAGCTGCTCAGCGAGATCGACGGCGTGGAGGGGCTGGAGAACGTCATCGTCATCGGCGCCTCCAACCGCGAGGACATGATCGACCCGGCGATCCTGCGGCCCGGCCGCCTCGACGTGAAGATCAAGATCGAGCGGCCGGACGCCGAGGCCGCCCGCGACATCTTCAGCAAGTACCTGACGACCACGCTGCCGCTGCACCCCGACGACCTCGCCGAGCACGGCAACAGCCGCGAGGCCACCGTGGGCGGGATGATCCAGCGCACCGTCGAGCGGATGTACACCGAGAGCGAGGAGAACCGCTTCCTCGAGGTGACCTACGCCAACGGTGACAAGGAGGTCCTGTACTTCAAGGACTTCAACTCCGGGGCGATGCTGCAGAACATCGTCGACCGCGCGAAGAAGATGGCGATCAAGGAGCGGCTGGAGACCGGCGCCGGCGGCCTGCGCGTCGGCCACCTGATGCAGGCCTGCCTCGACGAGTTCAAGGAGAACGAGGACCTGCCCAACACCACCAACCCCGACGACTGGGCGCGGATCTCGGGCAAGAAGGGCGAGCGGATCGTCTACATCCGCACGCTCATCAGCGGCAAGGGCACCGAGAGCGGTCGCGCCATCGACACCGCGACGAACACCGGCCAGTACCTGTAGGAGGAGGACCTCCGGGAGGACCCCGTCCTCCTCACGGCAGGCCCTGGACGAGGCCGGCCGACGGCCCGGTCCCCGCGACGGCGGGGCCGGGCCGTCCGTCGTCCGGGGGTCCGTCCGCCGGGCGGGACGGGTGATCCCGCCCGCGCCGGGCCTCCGAGCCGGGCGAGATCGCCGATCCCGCCGCGAGGAGGCGCATGGTCGGCGGGCGGCCGCCGGTCTCCCGGACGGTGTCGCTCCGGACGCCTAGGGTGGCGACATGAGCGTGCGGCGGGTCATGGGTACCGAGGTCGAGTACGGCATCTCGGTGCCCGGGCAGCCGACGGCGAACCCGACGACGCTGTCGAGCCAGGTCGTGAACGCCTGGTCGGTGGCGGAGGCGCCGACGCCCCGCCGGCCGCGCTGGGACTTCGAGGAGGAGTCCCCGCTGCGCGACGCCCGGGGCTTCGACCTGTCCCCGGCCCAGGCGCTGGACCACAACGACCTGGAGGAGGACTCGGGGATGGCCAACGTCATCCTCACCAACGGAGCCCGCCTCTACGTCGACCACGCGCACCCGGAGTACTCCACGCCGGAGGTCACCAACCCGCGCGACGTCGTCCTGTGGGACAAGGCGGGCGAGCAGGTGATGGCCGAGGCCGCCCGCCGCGCCGCGCGCGTCCCGGGCACCCAGCCGATCTCGCTGTACAAGAACAACACCGACGGCAAGGGCGCCTCCTACGGCGCCCACGAGAACTACCTGATGGACCGGCGGACGCCGTTCCTCGACATCATCCGCGGGCTCATCCCGTTCTTCGTGACCCGCCAGGTGGTGGCCGGCTCCGGGCGCGTCGGCATCGGCACCGAGAGCCGCACGCAGGGCTTCCAGCTCTCCCAGCGCGCCGACTTCTTCGAGGTCGAGGTGGGCCTGGAGACGACGCTCAAGCGGCCGATCATCAACACCCGCGACGAGCCGCACGCCGACGCCGACAAGTACCGCCGGCTGCACGTGATCATCGGCGACGCCAACCTCGCCGAGCTCTCGACCTACCTCAAGGTGGGGACGACGGCCCTGGTGCTGGACATGATCGAGGCGCGCACCCTGACCCAGGACCTCTCGATCGAGGAGCCGGTGGCGGCGCTGCAGGCCATCAGCCACGACCCGTCGCTGACCCACCAGGTGCGGCTGCGCGACGGGCGCCGGATGACGGCGCTGGAGGTGCAGCTGGCGTACCTCGAGATGGCGCAGCGGCACGTCGACCGGCGCGGGGAGGACGACGGCCAGGCCGCCGACGTGCTGCGCCGGTGGGCCGAGGTCCTCGAGGACCTCGCGATCGACCCGATGCGCTGCGCCGACCGGCTCGACTGGCCGGCCAAGCTGCGGCTCCTGGAGGGCTATCGCTCGCGCGACGGGCTGTCGTGGGGCGACTCGCGGCTGCACCTGGTCGACCTCCAGTACTCCGACGTGCGGCCGGAGAAGGGGCTGTACCACCGGCTGGTGTCGCGCGGCTCGATGCAGCGGTTGGTCACCGACGACGAGGTGACGCGGGCGATGGTGCGCCCGCCGGCTGACACCCGGGCCTTCTTCCGCGGGGAGTGCCTGCGCCGTTACCCGGCCCAGGTCGCCGCGGCGTCGTGGGACTCGGTGGTCTTCGACCTCGGCCGGGAGAACCTGGTGCGCATCCCGACCATGGAGCCGCTGCGGGGCACCCGGGACCACGTCGGAGAGCTGTTCGAGGCGACGACCTCGGCCCAGGAGCTGGTCGACACGATCACCGGCGGTTGACCCCGGTCGGTCGACCTCCGAACGTGGCACCCCGCGGGTAGCTTCAGCACCAGGGCACGGCCCAGAGCACCAGCCACGACCTGCACCGGGAGGAACCCATGGCCACGAGGGACGGCGGCGGTCAGCAGCGTTCGACGCGCAACCGGGAGGAGACCGAGGAGGTCGAGGCGTCGGTCGACGCCGAGGTCGCCGAGCGGCACAAGGAGGTCTCCGAGGACCTCGACTCCATCCTCGACGAGATCGATGAGGTGTTGGAGGAGAACTCGGAGGAATTCGTGCGCAGCTACGTGCAGAAAGGGGGTCAGTGACCGAGATCATCTCGGTCTGCCGGTCCCGGTCACGTGGCGACGAAGTCCTGTCGTGACTGCGGGGCTCACCGTCCTGTGTCCGAGTCCAGCACGAGCGGGAGGTCTCGGGACGGGCTGGCGTTCTCCTGTCGCCGGCACTCGGCGGAGCGCGCCGCGCGGAGCCGCGGAGCCCGGCGCGTACGACCGCGCACACCAGTTCGCCGCACCCGGCCGCACCGTGCCGGGTGGTCACACGTGGCGCCCCGCCTGCGGATCCGTGAAGTCGCTGGAGGTGTCCCCGCGTGCGACCGCCGCCCGGTCGGGCGTGCCACCCACTGCCTTCCTCGCCACACCGTGCGGAGCAGAGTGTCCAGGATCGAGGCCGAGCCAACGGCAGCCGCCCGCACCGGACACGGCCAGCCGTCCCGCGAGCCCGCCGGTAGGGTCGTGACGGCGTCCTGACCGGCCCCGCAGAGGGCCCGTGCACAGGCGCCGAACGAGTGAGGCTGCTGGTCCCCGGTGGCGAGAGAGGCGGATGGGTGAGCGAGTCGTCGGCTGGCCGGAGCGGGTTCACGCCCGCCTACCTGGACCGGGTGGGGTCCTCGTTCACCGACTTCCTCGCGGCGGCCGCACCGGACCTGCTGCCGGGCCGGCGTCCGGTGCCGCAGCTGCCCGTCGGTGACGTCACGCCGCACGGCACCACCATCGTCTCGGTCACGTACGACGGCGGCGTCCTCATGGGCGGCGACCGGCGGGCGACCATGGGGAACCTGATCTCCAGCCGGGACATCGAGAAGGTCTACCCGGCCGACGCCTGGTCGGTCATCGGCATCGCGGGTGCGGCCGGCATCGCCATCGAGATGGTCCGCCTCTACCAGGTCGAGCTCGAGCACTACGAGAAGATCGAGGGCCTCACCCTCTCCCTCGACGGCAAGGCCAACCGGCTGGCCCAGATGATCCGCGGCAACCTCGGCGCCGCGCTGCAGGGCCTGGCCGTCGTGCCGCTGTTCGCCGGCTTCGACCTCGACGCCGCGCCCGACACCACGCCCGGGCGGATCTTCAGCTACGACGTCACCGGCGGGAACTACGAGGAGCGTGGCTACGCCGCCGTGGGCTCCGGCTCGCTGTTCGCCCGCAACTCGCTGAAGAAGACCTGGCGACCGAACCTGGACGGCGACGCCGCCACGCGCAGCCTCGTCGAGGCCCTCTACGACGCCGCCGACGACGACTCGGCGACCGGCGGTCCCGATCCGGTGCGCCGGCTCTACCCGATCGTCTACCGGGTCGACGCCGAGGGCGCCGTCCGGCTAACCGACGACGAGGTCGCCGCCGTCGCGAAGACCATCATCGACGAGCGGGCCGCCGCCGAGGGGCAGGGCTGAACGCCATGACCATGCCGTACTACGCCTCGCCCGAGCAGTTGATGCGCGACAAGTCGGAGTACGCCCGCAAGGGCATCTCCCGCGGTCGCAGCGTCGCCGTCGTCACCTACGCCGACGGCGTGCTGTTCATCGCCGAGAACCCCAGCTCCACGCTGCACAAGGTCGGGGAGATCTACGACCGGATCGGGTTCGCCGCCGTCGGCCGCTACAGCGAGTTCGAGAGCCTGCGGGTGGCCGGCGTGCGGCTGGCCGACGTCCGCGGTTACAGCTACAACCGTCGCGACGTCACCGGCCGGGTGATCGCCAACGCCTACGCGCAGACCCTGGGCGAGGTCTTCACCCAGCAGATGAAGCCCTTCGAGGTCGAGCTGTGCGTCGCCGAGGTGGGCGACACCCCTGAGACCGACCAGCTCTACCGGCTGACCTTCGACGGCTCGGTCGTCGACGAACCGGACTTCGTCGTCATGGGAGGCCAGGCCGAGGCGGTCAGCGCCAACCTGCGCGAGCACTTCCTGCCCGGCATGGGCCTGGCCGAGGCGCTGCGGGTCGGCGTGCAGGCGCTCTCGGCGGTCAGCCCGGCCACCAGCGCCGGCAACGGCGGCCCCGCGCTGCTGTCCGCCGAGCAGCTGGAGGTCGCGGTCCTCGACCGCCGGCGGCCCAAGCGGGCCTTCCGGCGGATCACCGGTGCCGCGCTGCGCACGCTGCTCGACCGCTCCGAGGGCGGCGCGGCCGCCGGCGGCGAGCAGCCGCACACCGCTGCGCACTCCCCGAGCGTCCCCGCGCCGGGCACACCGGCAGGGCTCGGCGACCCCGGCGCACCGGACACCGGCGGGACGGCGGGCAGCGGAGGAGAGGCACCCACCACCTGACCGTGGGCGCCGACCCGACGCCCACCGGGCCCACAGGGGCACGGTGCCCGTGGGAAGCGCAGCCGTCGACGTCGTCGACCCACCGCGAACACCGCCGACGCCATCGTCTCCGTGCAGGTCGGCGCGGTCGTTCGGGGTGTGCTGCCGGTCCGCGAGCGCGTGCTGCGCTCGGCCCGCGGGCCGGGGCGTCGGACCAGCTGCCGTCGGCCGCGGGGACGACGCTGCCGGCCGTCGACGGGCGTGGTCCGCTCCCCGGCTCCTGAGCCGTCCGCCGGGCCCCGGGCGTGCGCGCCAGCCACCCTCCGTCGCCATCGGCGCCTAGGCTCGGTGCGTGGAGCGACGCATCTTCGGCATCGAGACCGAGTACGGCGTGACGTGCACCTTCCGCGGGCAGCGGCGGCTGTCGCCGGACGAGGTGGCCCGGTACCTGTTCCGCCGCGTGGTGTCGTGGGGGCGCAGCTCCAACGTCTTCCTCCGCAACGGCTCGCGGCTGTACCTGGACGTGGGCAGCCACCCCGAGTACGCCACCGCCGAGTGCGACGACCTCACCGAGCTGGTGGTCCACGACAAGGCCGGGGAGCGGATCCTCGAGGGGCTGCTGGTCGACGCCGAGCAACGGCTGGCCGAGGAAGGCGTCACCGGCGACATCTACCTGTTCAAGAACAACACCGACTCGGCCGGCAACAGCTACGGCTGCCACGAGAACTACCTGGTGGGCCGGCACGGGGAGTTCAGCCGGCTGGCCGACGTGCTCATCCCGTTCCTCGTCAGCCGGCAGATCGTCGTCGGCGCGGGCAAGGTGCTGCAGACCCCGCGCGGGGCGATCTACTGCCTCAGCCAGCGCGCCGAGCACATCTGGGAGGGCGTCTCCTCGGCGACCACCCGCTCCCGGCCGATCATCAACACCCGCGACGAGCCGCACGCCGACGCCGAGCGCTACCGGCGGCTGCACGTCATCGTCGGCGACTCCAACATGAACGAGACGACGACGCTGCTCAAGGTGGCCGTCACCGACCTGGTGCTGCGGATGATCGAGGCCGGCGTGCCGATCCGGGACATGACGCTGGAGAACCCGATCCGCGCCATCCGCGAGATCAGCCACGACATGACCGGACGGCGCAAGGTGCGGCTGGCCAACGGCAAGGAGATGTCGGCGCTGGAGATCCAGTCCGAGTACCACTCCCGGGCCGCGGAGTTCGTCGACCGGGAGGGCTTCGGCCCGATCCACCGGCAGATGCTCGAGCTGTGGGGGCGGGTGCTCAAGGCCGTCGACAGCGGCGACCTCTCGCTCATCGAGCGGGAGATCGACTGGGCCACCAAGTACCAGCTCATCGAGCGCTACCGGGCCAAGCGGGACCTGCCCATGAGCTCTCCGCGGGTGGCGCAGATGGACCTGGCCTACCACGACATCAGCCGCACCCGGGGGCTGTACTACCTGCTCGAGCGCAACAACCAGGTCGACCGGGTGGCGCACGAGCCGCGGGTGTTCGAGGCCAAGAACGTGCCTCCGCAGACCACCCGGGCCCGGCTGCGCGGGGAGTTCATCCGCCGGGCGCAGGAGAAGCGTCGCGACTTCACCGTCGACTGGGTGCACCTCAAGCTCAACGACCAGGCGCAGCGCACCGTGCTGTGCAAGGACCCCTTCAAGGCCGTCGACGAGCGCGTGGACAAGCTCATCGCCTCGATGTGACGTGCCCGAGGAGCGGTCCGCGCAGGCACGACGCAGCGGCTCCACGCTGCTGGGGGACGGCTCCTGGCCGCGGTGCGGTCCGGTAGGACGGCGATGCTTCAGTCCAGCGGGACCTGCAGGGCGGCGTAGCGGCCGGCGGCCGCCGCGGCGAGGAAGTAGGCGCGCTCCTCGGGGAAGCTGCGGCCCATCGTCGACAGCGGCACGGGGGACAGGCCCAGTGCCTCCTCCAGCCCGTCGACATCCATCCACACCACCCGGTTGCGCTCGGGCTGGCCGGCGAGGTCCTCCTCGACCTGGCTGCCCAGCTCCGAGCCCAGCCCGCGCGGCGTGACCAGCGTCACCCCGCCCAGCGCCACCCGGCCGAAGGCGGTCAGCGAGTGGTGCGAGACACCGCGGTGCCGCGGACGCGGGTCGGCGTCGGAGATCCGCAGCGCCCCGACCGGCTCCCCGCCCAGCACGGTGACGGCGTTGCACGCCTCGCCGGCGGCGACCCCGGAGAAGCCCCACGGCGTTCCCGTGCCGAGGTTGCCCGGCCCCTGGCTGACGATGGCGACGTCGGCGCCGAGCACGTGCTTGGCCGCCAGCAGACCCGTGTGCAGGGTGACCGCCTCCAGGTCACCGCCGAAGGCCTGGCCCACGGTCACCACGCCGGCCAGCGAGGGGGCCAGCGCCGACAGGGTGCGGGAGAACCCGGCGACCAGCGCGCCGCCGTCGGTCATGACGTAGGCGACCCTCAGGTCGGGGTCGGTGGCCAGGACGCCGATCAGCGCCGCCGGCAGAGCCGAGTGCAGGTCGGCGACGACGACCGGCATCCCGGCGAGGTCCTCGGCGTCGGCGATCGTGCGGTGGTGCTCGGTGTCCTGCTCGTCGACGCCCTGCACGGTCACCTGCAGCGGCGTGTACCGGGCCTTGACCAGGTGGCCGGGGCCCGTGGGGTCCGGCGGCAGCCGGTCGGGGACGGCGACGACGAGCGCGTACCCGCCGGTGCCGAGCCCCTGTGCCCACGCGGTGGTGTTGAGCAGCACCGTGTCGCCGACCTCCGGGACGCCGACCAGCGAGGGGTACGCCAGCGCCCGCACCTCACCGTCGCCGTCCACCTCGGCGGTGAGCTCCTGCGCGTCGCGCCAGGAGCGCCCGAGGGCGGTCACCGTGCCCCGGCGCCACCGGATCCGCTGCTGTGCCGTTCCGCGTTCCCCCACCCGCGCAGGCTAGCCAGCGCCCTCACGGGCCGCCGCTCGTGACTAGCCTGGGCGCGTGGCGGCGAAGCGGGCTGAGCGGCTGGTGAACCTGGTCATCGCCCTGCTGGGCACCCGGCAGTACGTGACCGCGGCGAAGATCCGGGCGACCGTGCCCGGCTACGAGCCCGACGACGGCACCGCCCGCGCCGACGAGGCGTTCAAGCGCATGTTCGAGCGGGACAAGGCCGAGCTGCGCGAGATGGGCGTGCCCTTGGAGACCGGCCGCACCAGCGTCTTCGACACCGAGGACGGCTACCGCATCGCCCGCGCCGACTACGAGCTGCCCGAGATCACCCTCACCGGCGAGGAGGCTGCCGCGGTCGGCCTGGCGCTGCGGCTGTGGGAGTCCGCGCAGCTGGCCGGCGCCGCGCAGAGCGCGCTGGTCAAGCTCAAGGCCGCCGGGGTGGAGGTCGACACCTCCCGCGCGATCCCGCTGCGCCCCCGGCTGGACTCCGACGAGCCGGCCTTCGAGCCCTGCTACGCCGCGGCCCGCGACCGGCGGGTGCTGACCTTCGACTACCGCCGTCCCGACGAGGACACCCCCGCTCGCCGCCGCGTGCAGCCGTGGGGCGTCGTCGCCTGGCACGGCCGCTGGTACCTCGGCGGGCTGGACCTCGACCGGGAGGCCCCGCGCGTGTTCCGGCTCTCCCGCGTCGTGGGCCGGCCCGTGGCGTCCGGTCCCGCAGGGGCCTTCGAGCCGCCGGAGGACGTCGACCTGGCGGCGATGGTCGCCGGGCAGTTCCGGGGCGAGGAGCAGCTCGTGGTGGTGCGGGCCCGGCCCGGCACCGCGGTCGGCTTGCGCCGGCACGCCGTTCCGCTGGGCCCGGCCGAGGACGGGGACGACCGGCTGGAGCTGCGCACCACCGAGCCGATGCGGCTGGCCGGCGAGATCGCCTCCTACGGCGCCGACGTCGTCGTCGAGGCCCCGGCCGCGGTGCGGACGGCCGTCGTCGAGCGGCTCCGGCGGCTCGCGGCCATGGCGCCAGGGGGAATGACGCCAGGGGGAATGACGCCGGGGGGGTTGGTGCCGGGGGGAACGGCGCCGGAGGGAACGGCATGAGCGCGCCCACCACGACCGAGCGGATGACCCGGCTGCTCTCGCTGGTCCCGTACCTCACCGCCCGTCCCGAGGGGGTGCCGCTGGCCGAGGTCGCCCGCGACTTCGGCGTCCCCGAGCGGCAGCTGCGCCGGGACATGGAGCTGTTGTGGATGTGCGGCCTGCCCGGCTACGGGCCCGGCGACCTCATCGACCTGGCCTTCGAGGGCGACCGCGTGCGGGTCACCTTCACCGCGGGCATGGTCCGCCCGCTGCGGCTGACCACCGACGAGGCGGTCGCCCTGGTCGTCGCGCTGCGCACGCTCCTCGAGCTGCCCGGTCTGGCCGAGCGCGAGGCGGTCAGCCGGGCGCTGGCCAAGGTCTCGGCCGCCGCCGGGCACGCCTCCCAGCGGGGAACGCCGGTGGCGCTGTCGGTCGACGCCAAGGAGCAGGCGCTGGCCGTGGTCCGGGAGGGCCTGGAGCGCGGGCGGGCCCTGCACCTGCACTACTACGTGCCCACCCGCGACGAGCGGACCGAGCGCACCGTCGACCCGCTGCGGCTGCTGCTGGTCGACGGGCGCTGGTACCTGGAGGCCTGGTCGCGGGAGGTCGGCGGCGTCCGGCTGTTCCGGCTGGACCGGATCGACGACGTCCGGGTCCTCGACGAGCCGTCCGCGCCACCGCCGAACGTGCCCCTGCGCGACGTCGACAACGGGCTCTACCAGCCCGAGCCGGGCTCGCCGGTGGTGCGGCTGCGGCTGGCCCGGACCGCGCGCTGGGTGGCCGAGTACTACCCGGTCGAGGACGCGCGCGAGGTCGAGGACCCGCCCGGCGGTCTCGCGGTCGCCCTGCGCACCGCCGACATGGCGTGGGCGCGGCGGCTGGTGGCCTCCCTCGGCGGGGCCGCCACCGTCGACGAGCCGGCCGAGCTCGCCGCGGCGGTGACCGCCGACGCCCGGGCCGCGCTCACCCGGTATCCGGCCGACGGGCAGCTGCCGTCCACCTCCGGCGACTAGGGTCGGTCCGTGCTGCTGACCGTCGTGTGGATCGCCGTCGCCGTCCTGGCCGTCGTCGTGCTGGGTGCGCTGGCGTACGGGGTGCTCGGCGCCGCCGGCCGCCTGCGCCGGGAACTCGCCGCCCTCGAGCAGGACCTGCGGCCGCTGCGCACCGAGGCGCAGGCCGCCGCCGCCCGCGCGGCGCAGGTGCAGCGCCCGTCCTGACCGGGCCGCTCGCACCCCCCGTTTCGGGGGCGGCAGGACGCCTGCGGGCACGTAGCATCGACGACGCCACCCACCCACGGAGGACCACGATGCCCAACCTCGGACCGCTGGAGATCGGCCTGATCATCCTGGCCATCCTGCTGCTGTTCGGCTACAAGAAGCTGCCGGACGCCTCGCGTTCGCTGGGCCGCTCGCTGCGCATCTTCAAGGGCGAGATGAAGGGCATGAAGGACGACGACGTCCGCACCAAGGACGCCGCCAAGACCTCTCCGGTGCGCGGTGAGGTGCTGCCGCCGGCGACCGCCGCCGACCGGGAGCGCGATGCCCCCGATCGCAGCGCCCTCGATCGCAGCGCCCTCGAGGCCGAGGCGCGCGCGGCGGAGGCCCGGGCCGCCGAGCTGCGGGCCCGCGCCACCCAGGCCGGCCCGGCCGACAGCACCCGCTGACCCCATCTGCCGGCACCACCATGAGCGACAGCACCTCGGGGAAGGGGTCCCGCCGGTCCGGCCTGCGCCGGCGCCGCCCGCCACGGGACCCCGCGGCGACGATGACGCTGGTGGCGCACCTCACCGAGCTGCGCAACCGGATCGCCAAGGCGCTGCTCGCCCTGCTGGTCGCCACCGCGGTCGCCTTCTGGTGGTACGAGCACGGCCTCGGTGACTTCATCCGGGCGCCGTACTGCGGCCTGCCCGCGGAGCTGCGCTACGGCGGCACGGCCGACGGCGGCTGCGGGCTGCTGATCACCGACGTCTTCGGCGGCGTGTTCATCCGGCTGAAGGTCAGCCTGCTGGCCGGTGCCGTGCTGTCCGCGCCGATCTGGCTCTACCAGCTGTGGGCGTTCATCACCCCGGGGCTGAAGCGCAACGAGAAGCGCTACGGCGTCCTGTTCGTGCTGGTCTCCACGACGCTGTTCGCCCTGGGCGCGGTGCTGGCCTACGTGTCGCTGTCGGCGGGCCTGGAGCTGCTGCTCGGCCTGGCAGGCGAGGGCACGGTCATCGCGCTGACCGCTCCGGACTACATCGGCTTCATGCTCTCCCTGCTGGTGGCGTTCGGGGTGAGCTTCGAGGTCCCGCTGGTGGCGGTGGCGCTCAACCTGGTCGGCGTCCTGTCCTACGAGGTGCTGCGCGGGGCCCGGCGGTGGATCTTCTTCCTGACGATCGTCTTCGCCGCGTTCGTCACGCCGACGCAGGACCCGTTCACCATGCTGCTCATGGCCGGGCCGATGATCGTGCTCTTCGAGCTGGCCATCCAGATGGCCCGGTTCGTCGACCGGCGCCGGGCCAAGCGGGACGCCGTCGAGCACTTCCACGCCCTCGCCGACGACGAGGCCTCGCCGCTGGACGCCGCGCCGTCCGCACTCGACGCCGGCCCCACGCCGTACGACGACCTGCGCCGCGAGGACGACCCCGCGCCGCTGGACGGCCCGGCGCGCTCCCGCGGCTGAGAGGACCCCGTCCTCCCCACCCCTCGCCCGCTCGCGGCGGGCCCCAGCAGGGTGGCCGGTCGCGGCGTCGAGGTCGCCGTCCTGCTGAGCCCGGCGGCCGGCCGCGGTCGAGCCCGCACCGCCGCCGGTGCCGTGCTCGACGTGCTGCGCGCCGCCGGTCTGACCCCGCGGGTGCTGCCCGCCACCACCCGGACCGCCGCCGAGACCCAGGCCGCCGCGGCGGTCGCGGCCGGCACCCTGGCCGTCGTCGCGATCGGTGGGGACGGCGCCGCGCACGCCGGCCTGCAGGCGGTCGCCGGGACCGGCACCCCGCTGGCCGTCGTCCCCGCCGGCACCGGCAACGACCTGGCTCTCGCTCTCGACGTGCCGCCGGACCCGGTGGCGGCGGCGGAGGCGGCCGCGGCCGACCTGCACGCGGGGGAGGTCCGCGCCGTCGACGCCGGCCGCACCGGGAACCGGTGGTGGGCCACGGTGCTCTGCTGTGGCTTCGACTCCGCCGTCACCGACCGCGCCAACCGGCTGCGCTGGCCGCGCGGGCCGCGCCGCTACGACCTGGCCATCCTCGCCGAGCTGGCCCGGCTGCGGCCGCGGCAGCTGACCCTCGTGCTCGACGGCGAGCCGCGGACCCTGGCCGCCACGCTCGTCGCCGTCGGCAACACCCCCTGGTACGGCGGCGGCATGCGCGTCTGCCCGGCCGCCGATCCCACCGACGGCGCGTTCGACGTCACGGTCGTCGGGCCGGTGAGCCGCCGCGAGCTGGTGCGCACCCGCCCACGGCTGACCGCCGGCACGCACGTCGAGCACCCCGCGGTCACCGTGCACCGCGCCCGCCGGGTGGAGCTGGCGGGGGAGGGGCTGACCACCTACGCCGACGGGGAAGCGGTGGCGCCGCTGCCCGCCGCGAGCGTCTGCGTGCCGGGGGCGCTGTCGGTGGTGGGCGCCGGCCGCTGAGCCGGCCTCCTCACCTCGATGATCAGCCGAGCTGACCGTCCGGCGTCCTGGCTCACCACCGGTGGTGAGCCAGGACCCGCGACGGACCAGCCCAGCTGATCATCGCCGCTCCCTCGGCTCCTGAACCGTTATGCCCAACAACGACGGCATTGGGGTCGGCCGCGCCGAGTGGGGGAGAGACGCCTAACGTGGAGCCATGTCCAGCCCCGCTGAGCGGTACGCGGCTGCCCGCCGGCGCGGTGCCCACCCCGCGCTGGCCGACTTCACCGCGGAGCTCGGCTTCTCCCTCGACCCCTTCCAGGTGCAGGCGTGCGAGGCCCTCGACGAGGGTGCCGGCGTGCTGGTCTGCGCGCCGACCGGCGCGGGCAAGACGGTCGTGGGGGAGTTCGCCGTCCACAAGGCGCTGGCCGAAGGCCGCAAGGCCTTCTACACGACGCCGATCAAGGCGCTGTCGAACCAGAAGTACAACGACCTGGTCGACCGCTACGGCGAGGCGAAGGTCGGCCTGCTCACCGGGGACAACGCCATCAACGGCGACGCGCCCGTGGTCGTGATGACCACCGAGGTGCTGCGCAACATGCTCTACGCGGAGTCCCCGGCGATCGACGGCCTGGGCTACGTCGTCATGGACGAGGTGCACTACCTCGCCGACCGCTTCCGCGGCGCGGTGTGGGAGGAGGTGATCATCCACCTCCCGCAGTCGGTGACCCTGGTGTCCCTGTCGGCGACGGTGAGCAACGCCGAGGAGTTCGCCGACTGGCTGGTCACCGTCCGCGGTCACACCACGGTCGTGGTCAGCGAGGTGCGGCCCATCCCGCTGTGGCAGCACATGCTGGTCGGCAACCGGGTGTTCGACCTGTTCAGCCTGCGCCCGGCGGCGCACGCCGCCGAGCAGGGCGACGACCCGCGCGGCCAGTCCACGCGCGAGCGCGGCGCCAGCGTCGTCGACCCCGAACTGGTCCGCTACGTGCGGGAGTACGAGCGGCGGATCGACACCTGGGGCGGCGGCAACGGCGGCTCTCGCCGGGAGCGGGACTGGCACCGCCCCCGGTACAGGCCGCCGGCGCGGCCCGACGTCATCGAGCGGCTGGACCGCTCCGGCCTGCTGCCGGCCATCACCTTCGTGTTCAGCCGCAACGGCTGCGACGCCGCGGTCGACCAGTGCCTGCGCTCCGGGCTGCGGCTCACCGACGAGCACGAGCGCAACGAGATCGCCGCGATCATCGACGAGCGCACCGGGTCGCTGCCGGAGGAGGACCTGCACGTCCTCGGCTTCTGGGAGTGGCGCGAGGGGCTGCTGGCGGGGCTCGCCGCGCACCACGCCGGCCTGGTCCCGGCGTTCAAGGAGACCGTCGAGGAGTGCTTCGTCCGCGGCCTGGTCAAGGCCGTGTTCGCCACCGAGACCCTCGCCCTGGGCATCAACATGCCGGCGCGCACCGTCGTCCTCGAGCGGCTGGTCAAGTGGAACGGCGAGGCGCACGTCGACGTGACGCCGGGGGAGTACACCCAGCTCACCGGCCGGGCCGGCCGCCGCGGCATCGACGTGGAGGGGCACGCCGTCGTCGTCTGGGCCCCGGGCATGGACCCCTCGGTCGTCGCCGGGCTGGCCAGCACCCGCACCTATCCGCTCAGGTCCAGCTTCCGGCCCAGCTACAACATGGCCGTCAACCTGGTCGGCTCCTTCGGGCGGGCCCAGGCCCGCGAGCTGCTGGCCTCCTCGTTCGCCCAGTTCCAGGCCGACCGGTCGGTCGTGGGGCTGGCCCGCGCCGCGGCCCGCCACGAACGGGACGCGGAGCGCTGGGCCGCAGAGATGCACTCCGAGGGCGGCGACGTCGCCGGGTACACGCGGCTGCGCCAGGAGATCGCGGACCGGGAGAAGGAGCTCTCCCGCGACTCGGCGGCCAAGCGCCGGATGGAGGCCTCCGACGCCCTGGCGGCGCTGCGGCCCGGGGACGTCATCCGGGTGCCGTCGGGACGGCGGCAGGGGCTGGCCGTCGTCCTCGACCCCGGGGTGACCGACCTGGCCGAGCCGCGCCCGCTGGTGCTCACCGAGGACAAGTGGGCCGGGCGCCTGGGCGCCGTCGACTTCCCGACGCCGGTGACCGCGCTGGCCCGGGTGCGGGTGCCGAAGAACTTCAACCACCGCAGCCCGCACGCCCGCCGGGACATGGCGGCCACGCTGCGCAGTGCCCGCGTGGAGAACGACCTGGGCGCGCGGCGGGTCAAGCAGCGCTCCGCGGCTGCCGACGACCCGGTGCTGCACGACCTGCGACGGGCGCTGCGGGCCCACCCGGTGCACGCCCTGCCCGACCGCGAGGAGCGCGTCCGGGCGGCCGAGCGCTGGCTGCGGGCCACCCGGGAGGCGGAGGCCACCCACCGGCGGATGGCCGAGCGCACCGGCTCCCTGACCCGCCAGTTCGACCGCACGTGCGACGTCCTCGAGGAGCTGGGCTACCTGGTCCCCGATCCGGCGGCCCCGCCGGTGACCGACGGGGAGGACCCGGTGGACCACGAGGTCGCCGACGTCGCCCCGGTGGTCACCGACGACGGCCGGCGGCTGGCGCGCATCTGGTCCGAGGCCGACCTGCTCGTCGCCGAGTGCCTGCGCTCGGGCGTGTGGCGCGGCCTCAACGCGGCCGAGCTGGCGGCCGCGGTCTCGACGTTGGTGTTCGAGGCCCGCCGCGAGATGCCCGGCCAGCCCGCGGTCCCGGCCGGCAAGGTGGCCGCGGCGATCGCGGAGATGCGCCGCATCCGCTCCCGGTTGCAGGACGTCGAGCTCGACCACGGCGTCCCGGCGACCCGCGACCTGGACCTCGGGTTCGCCTGGGCGGCGTACCGCTGGGCCGACGGGCAGAGCCTCGACCGCGTCCTGGCCGGCGCCGAGCAGGCCGGCACGGAGCTCTCCGGCGGGGACTTCGTGCGCTGGGCACGCCAGCTGCTCGACCTGCTCGACCAGCTGGCCAAGGTCGCCGACGGCCCCCTCGCCACGACGGCCCGGACGGCGGTGGAGCGGGTGCGGCGCGGCGTGGTGGCCGTCGCGGTCGGCGGCTGACCTCCTCTCCGTGGCACGATCTGTCGACGATGACCAACCCCCCGCAGGGCGGCCCGCCGCCGGGTGAGCCCGGCCCGCAGCCGCAGCAGCCGTGGCCCCCGCAGCCGTGGCCCCCGCAGCCGTGGCCCCCGCAGCCGTGGCCCCCGCAGGCGGGGGGCCCGCAGGGTGCGCCCCAGCAGCCGTGGCCGCAGCAGCCCGGGGCGCAGCAGCCCGGGGCGCAGCAGCCCGGGGCGCAGCAGCCCGGGGCCTGGGGTCCGCCGCCGCCCGGCCCGTACGGCGGCCCGCCGCCGCAGGGCCCGCCGCCGTACGGATCGCCGGAGCCGCAGTACGGGCAGCCCTGGGGCGGGCAGCCGGCGGCCGGGCAGCCGCCCTACTGGACGGGTCAGCCGCAGTACGGGCAACCGCAGTACGGACAGCCGTGGGGGCAGTCGCCGTACGCGCCGCCGACGCCGCAGCGCCGGTCGCGGAAGGCGCTGGTGGCGGGCATCGTCGTCCCGGCGGTCCTGCTGCTGATCGCCGTCGTGCTCGCCCGGGTCTTCGCCGACACCGTCCTCGACACCGGGCGGGTCGAGGAGGACGTCGCCGCGCAGTTCGAGGAGATCGAAGGCGTGGCGATCGACCTGTCCTGCGACGACGAGATGCAGGTGGAGCAGGGCGCGGACTACGAGTGCACCGGCACCACGGCCGACGGTGAGGAGGTCACCCTCCGCATCGTCATCACCGACGAGACCGACGCCTCCTACACCTGGGAAGAGGTCTGAGCACTCAGCTGAGCGCGTCCTCCGGCCAGCCCAGCGCCGCACCGAGCCGGCGCAGCGAGGACTCGATGCCGTGCGTGGCGGCCAGTACCGCCAGCGCGTCGGGGTCGGCCGGACGGCGGGGGAGCGTCCCCTCCACCGCCGGGAGGTCGATGTCGCGGGCGACGGCCACGACCACCGGGGCGGCGTCGAGGTAATCGGCGCCGGCGTGCAGCTTCTTGAGGACCGCGGCGGTGAGCGGCGGCTTCGGGACGACGGTGCGCGCGGCGGCCTCCCGGATGCCGGCCAGGTCGCCGAACTCGGTGATCAGCGCCGCCGCGGTCTTCGCGCCGATGCCGGCCACCCCGGGCAGTCCGTCGCTGGGATCGCCGCGGAGCACGGCGAAGTCGGCGTAGGCCCGGCCCGGGATGCCGTACTTCGCGGTCACCGCCGCCTCGTCGACCAGCTCGAGGTCGGTGATGCCGCGGGCGGTGTACAGGACGCGCACGCCGCGCCCGTCGTCCACCAGCTGGAACAGGTCGCGGTCGCCGGTGACGACGTCGACCGGGCCGCGCGCGCGGGTGGCCAGCGTGCCGATGACGTCGTCGGCCTCGTAGCCGGGCGCGCCGACCCGCGCCAGCCCCGCCGCGGCGAGCACCTCCACCAGCACGGGCACCTGCGGGCCGAGCTCGTCGGGGGTCTCCTCGCCGCCGTCGGGGGAGAGCCGGTGCGCCTTGTAGGAGGGCAGCGCCTCGACGCGGAAGGCCGGCCGCCAGTCGTCGTCCCAGCAGGCGACCAGGCGGTCGGGGGCGTGCGCGGTGACCAGCCGGGCGGTCATGTCGAGGAAGCCGCGGACGGCGTTGACCGGGCGCCCGTCGGGCGAGGTGACGCTGGTCGGCACCCCGTAGAACGCCCGGAAGTAGAGGCTGGCGGCGTCGAGCAGCATCGTCGTCACGACTCGGGACGGTAACGGCCGGGGGTGACCGTCGTATCCGCTGGTTAGGCTGCGATTCGTGTCCTCTCCGTCCGCCGCTCCGAAGGCCGTCGCGCCGCTGGTGACCCTCGACCGCGTGCTCGCCGCGCGGGAGGTCGCCGCGGGTACCGGGGTCGACCTGCTCGTCGTCACCCCGGGCTCGGACCTGCGCTACCTTTCCGGCTACGACGCCCACGCGATGGAGCGGCTGACCGCGCTGGCGGTGCCGCGGCGCGGCGAGCCGTTCCTGGTCGTCCCCCGGCTGGAAGCGCCCATGGTCGAGGCCAGCCCGGCCGGCGCCCTGGACCTGCAGGTGCTGGCCTGGGACGAGACCGACGACCCGTTCGCGCTGCTGGCGCGCACCGCCACCGCCCGGCTGGGCACCGCGCCGGCGCGGGTGGCCGTGGGCGAGCGCACCTGGGCGCTGCACGCGCTCGGCGTCGTGGGCGCGCTGTCCGGGGCGGCGCTGGAGCTGGCGAGCCCGGTCGTCGACCGGCTGCGGATGGTGAAGACGCCGGCCGAGGTCGCCGAGCTCGCCGCGGCCGGCGCCGCCATCGACCGGGTGCACGCCCGGATGGGGGAGTGGCTGCGGGTCGGGCGCACCGAGGCGGAGGTGGGCGCCGACATCGCCGCGGCCATCCTCACCGAGGGGCACGTCTCGGTGGACTTCACCATCGTCGGCTCCGGGCCCAACGGCGCCAGCCCGCACCACGAGCTCTCCGACCGGGTGGTGGAGGACGGCGACGTGGTCGTGGTCGACATCGGCGGCGAGACGGCCACCGGCTACCGGTCGGACTGCACCCGCACCTACGCCGTCGGGCGCGCACCGGGCGCCGACGTCGCCGAGTGGTACGCCGTCCTGCAGGAGGCGCAGCGCGCCTCGACCGCCGCCGTCCGGCCCGGGGTCACCGCCGAGGCCGTGGACGCCGCCGCCCGCGACGTCATCGCCGCCGCCGGGTGGGGCGAGTACTTCATCCACCGCACCGGGCACGGGATCGGCCTGGACACCCACGAGGCGCCCTACATCGTCGCCGGCAACGACCTGCCGCTGGAGCCGGGGATGGCGTTCTCCGTCGAGCCGGGCATCTACCTGCCCGGCCGCTGCGGCGCCCGCATCGAGGACATCGTCGTCTGCACCGACGACGGCGTCACCGCGCTCAACGAGGGCCCGCGTGAGCTCGTCGTCCTCCCCGGCTGACCACGGCGGCGGGCCGATCACCTCCGGCGACGTCGACCGCGCGCTGCTCGCCGCACTGGCCCGGGACGGGCGCACCAGCTACACCGAGCTGGCCGAGAAGGTAGGCCTGTCGGTGTCGGCGGTGCACCAGCGCGTGCGCCGGCTGGAGCAGCGGGGTCTGATCACCGGTTACCACGCCAAGCTCGACGCCGGACGGCTCGGGCTGGGGCTGACGGCGTTCGTCGCGATCACCCCGAGCGACGCCGCATCGCCCGACGAGGCGCCGTCCCTGCTCGCGCACCTGCGCGAGATCGAGGCCTGCCACTCGGTGGCGGGGGCGGAGAGCTACCTGCTCAAGGTGCGGACGTCGTCCCCCGACGCGCTGGAGACGCTGCTGCGGACGATCCGGCAGACCGCCAACGTCACCACGCGGACGACGGTGGTGCTCTCCACGTTCTACGAGGACCGCCCACCGCTGTAGCCGGGCACGCCGGCTGGACACGTCATCGAACGTGTGTTCGGATGGCCGGCATGCGGTGGGACGCCCAGCGGCTGGACGCCGAGGACCCGGCGACCCTGCCCGGGATGCCGACGATGCGCGGTCTGCTGCGCAGCGTCCAGGCGCCGGAGTTCCCCGGGCTGACCTTCCACGAGGTGCGCAGCAAGAGCGCGCTCAACGAGGTCCCCGGCGACTCGGCGATGCCGTTCCGCTGGACCGTCAACCCCTACCGGGGCTGCTCCCACTCGTGTGTGTACTGCTATGCCCGGAGCTCGCACCAGTGGCTGGAGCTGGACACCGGCCGGGACTTCGACAGCCAGGTCGTCGTGAAGACCAACCTGGTCGACGTCCTGCGCCGCGAGCTCGCCCGGCCCTCCTGGCGGCGCGAGCACGTCGCGCTGGGCACCAACACCGACCCCTACCAGCGGGCCGAGGGGCGCTACCGGCTGATGCCCGGGGTGATCAGCGCGCTGGCCGGCTCCGGGACGCCGTTCTCCGTCCTGACGAAAGGCACGCTGCTGCGGCGGGACCTGCCGCTGCTGGCGGCCGCCGCCCACGACGTCCCGATCGGGCTGGGCGTCTCGATGGCGGTCTGGGACGACGAGCTGCACGCCTCGCTCGAGCCCGGCGTACCCAGCCCGCGTGCCCGCCTGGAGCTGGTGCGGGCGGTCACCGACGCCGGGCTGACGTGCGGGGTGTTCCTCGCGCCGGTGCTGCCCGGCCTCACCGACCGGCTGGCCGACCTCGACACCGCGCTGCGGGCCGTGGCGGAGGCAGGGGCCACCGGCGTCACCGTCGTCCCCCTGCACCTGCGCCCCGGCGCCCGCGAGTGGTTCGCCGCCTGGCTGGCCCGCGAGCACCCGCAGCTGGTGCCGCGCTACCGGCAGCTCTACCGGCGCGGCGCGGTCGTCGCGCCGGAGTACCGCAGCTGGCTGGCCGGGCGGGTGGCTCCGCTGCTGACCCGGTACGGCCTGGACCGGCAGGCCGGGGGAGCTGCCCGCGGGGTGGACGGCGGCAGCGCGCCGGCCGGCATCCCCGGGGACGAGGACGGCCGGTTCCCGGAGGGCAGCCTGCCGGCGACCCGCTCGGGTGACCGGGTGATGCGGGCCCGCGCCGCCGCCGAGCCGGCCGGCGAGCAGCTCGCGCTCCTCTGACGTCATCCCCTCTCCGACGCACCACCCATCGGCTGACCATGAACCGTTATCCCCAACTATGGCACCACAAAACTCACACCAGAAGGACGACAACGACCGGGGGAGGAGGACCCCTGGACGGCGCTCAGGAGCGGCGCCCCTCGGCCTCCCGTGCCGCTCGTGCCGCGCTGCGCTTGGCGCGCACCGCACCCCGCGGGGCGACCGGCTCGGCGCCCGCAGCGAGGGCCAGCCGGCGGTAGGAGTCGTAGGAGAGGGTCAGGTACTGCACGGCCAGCGCCTCGGCCCAGTCGCGTCGCGACGGCGGAGCGGTCATGCGCAGGTGCTGAGCGGTCCGGACGGCGTGCTTGGCGAAGGTCACCTGCAGCGCCTGGGTCGACAGCTGGGCGCCCACGGCCGAGGCGAGGCCCGGCCCGCGGCGCAGCGCCGGGAGCACCCAGGGGCTGTCGGCCAGCGCGGGGAACCGGGCCCGGCAGGACTCCCAGGCGTGCCACGCGGTGAGTGCGCCGGGGACCGACCACTCGCCGTCCTCGGTGCGGACGATCACCCGCCGCGCCGTCGGGTGCACCTGGTCGCGGCGCAGCGAGCGGAACTGGCCGACGGTCCCGGGCCAGCCCAGCGCCAGCGCGCACCACGCCACGGTGCGCAGGTGCTCGGGGTCCTCGCTCCTGATCTGCGAGAGTGGCCGCAGCTCCAGGGTCTGCGGGTCGGGCTCCGGCGTCCGCACCATCGGCAGCGCGATCCCGCCGTACCGGGCCACCTTGCTGTAGAGGGCGACGGTGGCCGGCTTCCAGTCGCGCGCCGCGGCGATCGGGTCCAGGCCCTCCTCGACGAGGGAGTCCGGCCCCATGCCGACCTCGAGCGCGGCGTCGACGAGCCGGCGCCACTGGGCCTCGTAGCCCGGTGGGACGGGCAGGCGCCGCCAGGCCCGCTCGGGGGGCGGGGCCGGCATCGCCGGGAGCGGCGGTTCCCAACGGTCGGTCATGGGACCACTGTACCGTTATCCCCAACAAACAACTGCACATTCGTGGTCGGTCGTGCGAACGACCACGGCGCCTCCGGCGCCGGAGCAGCGACGCCCAACCCCTCCCGCGACCGTTCGCCGCGCGCCACCACCGCAGGCTGGCGATGCTGTCGGCGTGCGGACGGTCGGTGTCGAGGAGGAACTGCTGGTCGTCGACCCCTCCGGGCGGCCGGTGCCGCTCGGACCGGCCGCCCTGGAGGTGGCGGCCCGCCGCGGCGAGGGGGAGACGGTCGACGAGCACGACCGTGCCGAACGAGAGGACGGCGACACCCGCGGGACCGACGACCCGGCCGCCCGGCTGGTGCCCGAGCTCAAGGCTCAGCAGCTGGAGTTCGGCACGCGCGTCTGCACCGGCCTCGACGCCGTCGCCGCCGACCTTCGGCACTGGCGCGAGCGGGCGGATGCCGCGGCCCGCGGTGTCGGTGCCCGAGTGGCCGCGCTGGCCAGCTCTCCGGTGGACGTCGAGCCGCAGTCCACACCGGGCGAGCGGTACGCGCAGATGGTCGACACCTTCGGTCTGACCGCGGCCGAGCAGCTGACCTGCGGCTGCCACGTGCACGTCGCCGTGCAGGACGACGAGGAGGGCGTCGCCGTCCTCAACCGCATCCGCGTGTGGTTGCCCGTGCTGACCGCCCTGACCGCCAACTCGCCGTTCTGGCTGGGCCGGGACAGCGGGCACGCCAGCTACCGCGCCCAGGCGTGGAACCGCTGGCCGTCGTCCGGACCCAACGAGCTCTTCGCCGACGCCGCCGCCTACCACCGGCTGGTGCGGGAGCTGCTCGAGACCGAGACCATCGTCGACACCGGGATGGTCTACTTCGACGCGCGGCTGTCCGAGCGCTGGCCCACGGTCGAGGTGCGCGTCGCCGACGTCGCGCTGCGCGCCGAGGACGCCGTCACGCTGGCCGGCCTGGTGCGCGCGCTGGTCGACACCGCCGCGGGGCAGTGGCGCGCGCGGCTGCCCGCGCCCGCCGTCCGCAGCGAGGTGGTGCGGATGGCCGCCTGGCGGGCCAGCCGCTCCGGCCTGACCGGGGACCTGGTGCACCCCGCCACCGGCCGCCCCGCGGCGGCCGCGGAGGTCGTGACCGCGCTGCTCGAGCACGTGCGCCCCGCCCTCGCCGCGGCCGGGGACGAGCAGCGCGTCACCGACGGGGTCGCTGCGGTCCTCGACCGGGGCACCGGGGCCGACCTGCAGCGTCGCGTCTTCGCCGAGACCGGCGACCTGACCGCCGTGGTGCGCGCGGCCGTCGAGGCGACGCACGCCTGACCCCACGACGCGCGAGACGGTTATCGTCCCGCCATGCACACCGCCAGCTGGCGCGACGTCGTCCGCCGGGACCTCTTCGGCACCCGCCCGGACCGGCGCGACCGCCCCTACCGGTTCGTCATCCGGCTGGCGCTGGTGGTCTTCCGGCTGCTGCGCTTCCGCTTCGACGTCCGCGGCGCCGAGCACGTGCCGACGTCGGGCGGCGCGGTGATCTGCAGCAACCACGTCAGCTATCTCGACTTCACCTTCCTCGGCCTGGCGGCGCTGCCGCAGCACCGGATGGTGCGCTTCATGGCCAAGGCCTCGGTGTTCGCCAACCGCTTCTCGGGGCCGTTCATGCGGGCGATGCACCACATCCCGGTCGACCGGAAGGCCGGCGCGGCCGCGTTCGACCTCGCCGTCCGGGCGCTGAAGGACGGCGAGGTGGTCGGCGTCTTCCCCGAGGCGACGATCAGCAGCAGCTTCCGGCTCAAGGAGCTCAAGGGCGGCGCGGCGCGCATGGCGATCGACGCCGCCGTCCCGGTGGTCCCCGCGGCGGTGTGGGGCGGCCAGCGACTGTTCACCAAGCACCACCCGATCGAGCTGAAGCGCGGCGTGGCGATCACCGTCGTCCTCGGCGAGCCGATCCGTCCGGAGCCGGGGGAGAAGCCCCGTGAGCTGCTGCAGCGCATCCGTACGGCGATGGAGGCGCTGGTCGACGAGGCCCAGCGGACCTATCCCCAGTCGCCGGCCGGGCCCGACGACCTGTGGTGGCAGCCGGCGTACCTGGGCGGCACCGCGCCGACCCTGGAGGAGGCCGTGCGTCTCGACCACAGCGACGTCCGGGGTACCCGCCCGAGGGGCAACCCCCTCGCGCGGGCGCGGAAGCTGCTGCGTCGACGGTCCCGCTGAGTCGCCGCCAGCCCGCGCAGAGGATCGCCGCGGCCCCGGTCCGGGCCCGCGCCGAGCGTGCGAGGCGAGGGGGAGGGGTGGTCCTCTCTCAGTCGACGACGACCGGCGCCACGAGCCGGAAGGCGTCGAGCTCGACGTCGTACCAGCGGCGCATCCGGCCCAGCGGGGTCATCCCCAGCCGGGTGCAGACCGCCACCGACGCGGTGTTGCCGGGCCGGACGACGGCGTAGACCTCCGGCAGGCCCGCCCCGAAACCCCGGTCGATCACCGCGCGCGCGGCCTCGGTGGCGTAGCCGCGGCCCCAGCTGTCGGGGTGCAGGTGCCAGCCGACCTCCACCTCGCCCACGCCGTGGGGCAGGGGCTTGAGCAGGACCGTGCCGGCCACCGTCCCGGAGCCGACGAGCTCGACGGCCCAGACGCCGAAGCGGTCGTCGGCCGCCGCCACCGCGCGCCACCGGGCCACCAGCTCGACCGGCGGGACCGACGGTGTGCCACCCAGCCAGCGGGTGACCTCGTCGCGGCCGTAGAGGTCCACCAGGCGGGCCAGGTCGTCGCGGCGGGTGGTCCAGGGGCGCAGCCGCAACCGGGCGGTGCACAGGTTCCCGCCGTCGGCCGTCACGCCGTCCTGCCTACCGCCGGGGACGGGCCGCGGCCACCGGACGCCGACCCCCCGGGGCGAGCGAGCGGAGGCGCCGTGGTGTCCTTCCCCGGGCGCGGACGGCGCCCGTGCGACGGGGAGGACCGACCGTGACCGAACGCCTGCTGGTCACCGACGTGACGATCGGCGACCGCGCCGGCCGGGCGGTGCTGGTGGATGCCGGCCGGATCGCCTGGGCGGGGGACGCGGCCGACGCGCCGGGCGGCGCCCGGCTGGTCGCGGGGGAGGGGGCGCTGCTCACGCCGGCGTTCGTCGACGCCCACGTCCACGCCACGGCGACCGGTCTGGCGCTCACCGGCCTCGACCTCCACTCGAGCTCGAGCCTCGGGGACGCCGTCGCGTCGCTCCGGGCGCACGTCGAGGTCGCTGCCGCCGGCGTCCTGCTCGGCACCGGCTGGGACGAGACGGGCTGGCCGGAGGGGCGCGGGCTGACCCGGTCCGACGTCGACGCCGTCGTCGGCGACCGGCCGGCCTACCTGGCGCGGGTCGACGTCCACTCGGCCACCGTCTCCACCGCGCTGCTGGACCGGATCCCGGGCATCGCCGACCTGCCCGGCTTCTCCGCGGACGGGCAGCTGCGCCTCGACGCGCACCACGCCGCCCGACAGGCGGCCTACGGCGCGGTGGACGCCTTCCAGCGCGCCGCCGCGCAGCGCACCACCCGCGCGGCCGCGGCTGCCCTGGGCATCGGCAGCCTGCACGAGATGGCCGGTCCCGAGGTGTCGGGAGCCGAGGACCTGGCCGGCCTGCTGGCGATCACCGCCGCCGAGCCCGGGCCGCGCGTCCTGGGCTACTGGGGCGAGCTGGCCGAGCGCGGCGGGCTGGAGGTGGTGCGCGAACTGGGGCTGGCCGGTGCCGGCGGCGACCTGTTCTGCGACGGCGCCCTCGGCTCGCACACCGCCGCGCTGAGCCGTCCCTACAGCGACCGACCCGAGACCGCCGGGCACCTGCGCTTCCCGACGACCTCCGTCGTCGACCACGTCCGCGCCTGCACCCGCGCCGGCGTGCAGGCCGGCTTCCACGTCATCGGGGACGCCGCCGTCGACCAGGTGCTCGGCGCGGTCGGCGCGGTCGTCGACGAGCTGGGCCGGGCGGCGGTGCGGGCCTGCCGGCACCGCCTGGAGCACGTCGAGATGGTGTCCCCGGCGGCGGTCGAGCGGCTGCGCGACTGGAGGATGGTCGCCAGCGTGCAGCCGGCCTTCGACGCGGCCTGGGGCGGGGACGCCGGGATGTACGCCGAGCGCCTCGGGGTGGACCGGGCGCTGGACACCAACCCGTTCGCCGACCTCGCGGACGCCGGCGTCGCGCTGGCCCTGGGCAGCGACGCCCCGGTCACCCCGCTCGACCCCTGGGGCGGGGTGCACGCGGCGGTCGACCACCGCACGCCCGGGTCGGGGCTGCGGCCCTCCGACGCCTTCGACGCGGCCACGCACGGCGGCTGGCACGCCGTCCGCGCGGCACACCCCCAGGGGCCGCTGGCCGTCGGCGCGCCGGCCGACCTCGCGCTGTGGGCGACGACGGAGCCCCTGTCGGCGGTCCTCGCCGGACGGGCCCGGCCCGCCTGCCGCCTGCTGCTGGTGGACGGCGCCCCGGTCGAGGCCGCCGCGTAGGGCACGAACGGGTCACGGTCCGCCACACGGTCCACGCAGGCGGCGGACGGCAGCGACCCGCTCCTTACAGTGCCTGCAGTTCCACCCCCGGGCACCGGGTACGGGCCCACCACCAGCGACCGGCCGGACGGCCCCGGGGTGCGACGTCCCGGCCGCGGCCGCCGTCGGCGCCGTCCGGGGCCCGGCACGGACGGATGACCCGGAACTGGGCATCTGCGGGTCCCCGGCGGGATGGGATGCTGGATCGCGGACCGCCGGCGACGACGTCGGTGGCCGCGACCCCGTCCGACCGGCTCGGGGGGAGGCAGGCGGCCGGGGGGTACCGGCCGCACGAGTGCAGGGGAGGCGCGGGTGCCGTCAGCGACGTCGTCCGGCACCCTCGAGCGGCCGGCCCGGTCCTCGGGCCCGGCACCCGCGAGCGCGTCCCGGTGGCGCCTGCCGTGGCGCACGCTGCTGGCGGTCGTCGCCGGGGTCCTGCTGCTGCTCGCCTTCCCCGGCTCCTCGCTGCCGCTGCTGGCGCCGCTGGGCCCGGCCGCCCTGGCGCTGGCCGTGCACGGGCAGCGTGCGCGCTCCGGAGCCTGGCTGGGTCTGGTGGCCGGCCTGACGTTCTTCGTGCCGCTGCTGTCGTGGAGCGGCATCTTCGTCGGCGCCCTGCCGTGGCTGGCCCTCGCCGCCTCGCAGGCCGCCTCCCTCGCCCTGCTCGGCGCGGCGACGGCCGCCACGTCGCGGCTGCCGCTGTGGCCGCTGTGGGTGGCGGCCCTCTGGGTGGGCCAGGAGGCGCTGCGCGGCCGGTTCCCCTTCGGCGGGTTCCCCTGGGGCCGGCTGGGCCTGAGCCAGACCGAGGGCCCGTTCCTGGCGTTCGCCGCCTACGGCGGGGTGCCCCTGGTCGGCTTCGCGATCGCGCTCACCGGCACGCTGCTGGCCGCCGCCGTCCTGTCCCTGCACCGGGGAGGACGGCGCGCCGCGGCGCTCACCGCGGTCGGCGCGCTGGCCGTGCCGGCGCTGGGCGGGCTGGCCTGGCTGCCCCTGCCCGGCGCCTCGCTGACCGCGGGCGGGCCGACCCGGACGGTCGCGGTCGTCCAGGGTGACGTCCCGCAGCCGGGCCTGGAGTTCAACGAGCGACGCCGGGCGGTGCTGGACAACCACGTCGAGCAGACGATCGGCCTCGCCGAGGCGGTCGCGGCCGGGGAGCGGCCGCAGCCGGACCTCGTCGTCTGGCCGGAGAACAGCTCCGACATCGACCCGTACCGCAACCCCGACGCGGCCCGGCAGATCGGTCGCGCCGCGGAGGCGATCGGCGCGCCGGTCCTGGTCGGGGCGGTCGTCAGCGGCCCCGGGGAGTTCATCAGCAACACGGCGATCGTGTGGGAGCCGGGGACGGGGCCCGGCGACACCTACGTCAAGCGCCACCCGGTCCCGTTCGCCGAGTACATCCCCTCCCGGGAGTTCTTCCGGTTGTTCAGCGACAAGGTCGACCTGGTGCGCCGGGACTTCGCCGCCGGGGACGAAGTGGGCCTGCTGGAGATGGGCGGCGCACGGATCGCCGACGTCATCTGCTTCGAGGTCGTCTACGACGGGCTGGTGCACGACGCCGTCTCCGCCGGTGCCGGGATGATCGTCGTCCAGACGAACAACGCCACCTTCGGCTACAGCGCCGAGAGCGAGCAGCAGGTCGCGGCGGCCCGGGTGCGGGCCGTCGAGTTCGGCCGCTCGGTCGCCCTGGCCTCCACCAGCGGGATCTCGGCGGTCATCGCCCCCGACGGCTCGCTGGCCGCCTCCTCGGGGTTGTTCGAGCCGGCCGTGTTCGTCGAGGAGATCGCGCAACGCGACTCCACCACCCCGGCCGAACGGCTCGGGGCCGGGCCGGAGGGGCTGCTGAGTGCGCTGGGTGCCGGGGCGCTGCTCGCGGTGGCCGTGCCCGCGCTGCGCCGTCGCCGGGTCCGCGGGGGAGCGGCGTGAGCGCGGGGCGGCTGCTGGTCGTCGTCCCCACCTACGACGAGGTGCAGAACCTCGAGCCGATCCTCGAGCGGCTGCACGCCAGCCTCCCCGACGCGCACGCCCTCGTGGTGGACGACGGCTCCCCGGACGGCACCGGGGAACTAGCCGAGAAGCTGGCGGCCCTCGACCCGCGGGTGCACGTGCTGCGGCGGACCACCAAGTCCGGCCTGGGTCCGGCCTACGTGGCCGGCTTCCGCTGGGGCCGCGCCCGCGGCTACGACGTCCTCGTGGAGATGGACGCCGACGGCTCGCACCACCCCGAGCAGCTGCCCCGCCTGCTGGCGGCGCTCGACGACGCCGATCTGGTGCTGGGCTCGCGCTACGTGCCCGGCGGCCGGGTGGAGGACTGGCCGGTGCACCGGCTGCTGCTCTCCCGCGCGGGCAACCTGTGGACCCGCTGGTCGCTGCGGCTGCCCCTGGCCGACGCCACCGGCGGTTTCCGGGCGGTGCGCGGCGCGCTGGTCGACCGGCTGCCGTTCGACGACGTCGCCAGCCAGGGGTACTGCTTCCAGGTCGACTGGGCGTGGCGGGCGGTCCGGGGCGGCGCCCGCGTGGTCGAGGTGCCGATCACCTTCACCGAGCGCACCTTCGGCAGGAGCAAGATGAGCCGCTCGATCGTTCAAGAGGCGTTGGTACGGGTCACCTGGTGGGGCCTGCAGGACCGGCTGGCCGATCGGCTGCCGGGCCGGGTCCGCCACCCCGTGCCGGGACGAGCCCGCGACGGCAGGCGGTCGACCGGGGTCCGGTAGGCGGACCCGGGACCACCGGCGCGTGTGGGCAGAAGGAGAGCCGTGGGACACCGCGTGCGCGTGCTGGCCGGTCTGTGGGCGTTGGCCGAGGTCGTCGTCCTGGTCCTGGTCGCGTCGTGGATCGGCGTGGGGTGGACCGTGCTGGCCGCACTGGCCACCACCGCCCTGGGGTGGGTGCTGCTGGCCCGGCAGGGCACGAGGGCGCTGGTCGAGCTGCGGGAGCGGGCCCGTGGGGGCCGGGCGCCGGGACGGGCCCTGGGGGACGCCGGGCTGATCGCCGTCGGCGGCGTGCTGATGGTCCTGCCCGGTTTCCTGGGGGACGTCGTCGGGCTGCTGTGCCTGCTGCCGCCGACGCGCTTCCTCGTCCGCGGGCTGCTGGGCCGCGCGGTGGCCTCCCGCCTGCCGGTGCAGCTGCGGGGTCCGGTGCGGGTGCGCAGTGCCCGGGCCGAGGGGCCGGTGCACCCGGGCGCCCCGTTCGGCTCGGGCGCCCACGCGTCGCGGTTCGGGCGGCCGCTGGTCATCGAGGGCGAGGTCGTGCGGAACGCGCCGGTCGACGACGAGCGCCGCTGAGGCACCGCCGCCCCTCGGCTCCGCCGCCCCGGGGCCTACCCGCCCACCTGCCCCACCCGCTGTTGATCATGGGGTCGTGGCCGGCCTGCACGGCGTGTCGGCGCGTGTCACCGGCACCAACCCCATGATCAATCGCTGAGGGCGGCTCCACCGGTCGAGGCGACGCCCGCGCACACCGGCCGGAGACGCGGAACGGCCCCGGTGGGGAATCCCACCGGGGCCGTCGCGTGCCGTCGTGCGGCTGGGTCAGCTGGCGCGCGTCCGCCGTCCGCGGAGCACCTCGAGGCGCTCGGCCAGGACCTCCTCGAGGTCCTCCACCGAGCGGCGCTCCAGGAGCATGTCCCAGTGGGTCCGCGGCGGCTTGACCTTCTTGGGCGCGGGCTCGGTGCCACCGACGAGCTTGGCGGCCGAACCGTCGAACTTGCACTCCCAGGTGTCGGGGAGCTCCGCGTCGTCCGCGAAGGGCACGGTGAACAGGTGGCCCGACGGGCACCGGTACTCCGCGTACTGACGCTCGATCGGTGCGGTGTTCCGCTCGGTCTCGTAGCTCACGCTGCCCAGTCGGCTGCCCCGCAGGGAACGCTCGCCCATGGCACACCGTCCTCTCGTGCTGGTGGTGTCGGTCCGGACTCACCGTCGCAGCAGGGGTCTACCCACTGGCGGCGGGATCAAGAGGACCAACGACAGAGTTCGCGGAGAGATTCCGCGGAATCGGTCCCGAATCATCGCATGGAGTGGTAATGCGGCGCTCGACCACCCCCTTCCGAGGGAACGAGGGCCCTGTGCCGAGCACCTCGGGGCCGTGAGCACCCGGGGGAGTGGGGCGTCCAGGCCGCGCGGTTCGACGACGAGCGCCACCTCCTGCTCGGCCGCCGTTGACGCTCCGGGACGTCAGCGCAGCGCCAGCTGTCCCGGGCCGGCCGCCGTCGGCCCCAGCTGGCCCAGCACGTGGTGGCGCCGGCAGAGCACCTGGTAGTGCACGTCGGCGTCCCGCTCGTCGGGTGCCGGCGTGGGCGCGGTGTCGGCCACGACGACGGTCTCGCCCTCGCGGACCATCTCGCCGTCCACTACCCGCGCGTTGAGCAGCCCCGGCAGCCCGCACCAGCAGAGCACCTCGACCTGGATGCGCTGGACGTCGTCGGCGACCTCGAGCAGCCGCTGGGTGCCCGGGAACAGCCGCGCGCGGAAATCCGTGGTGAGCCCGAAGGCGTAGACGTCGACGTGCGACTCGTCGACGAGCTCGGCGAGCTGGTCGACCTGCTCCGGGGCGAGGAACTGCGCCTCGTCGACGATCAGGTAGTCCACCCGGTGCCCGGCGGCCCAGTGGTCGCGCACCAGCAGCCGCAGGTCGGTGCCGGCCGCCACCTCGAGCGCCTCGCGGCACAGCCCCACCCTCGAGCTGATCTGCGGCTGCGCGGAGCGGTCGCCCTGGGTCAGCAGCAAGCCCCGCCGTCCCTGCCGGCTCTGGTTGTGGTCGACCTGCAGGGCCAGCGTGGACTTCCCGCAGTCCATCGGGCCGTGGAAGAAGCGCAGGTGGGCCGGCGCCGGGTGGCGACGGCGGTCGCCGGAGGCCGGGACGACGGACAGCAGCGGTGCGCCGTCCGTGTCGGTCCGGGGTGTCACAGGATCTCCTCGCCGGCGCTCGTCGGTCCTGCGCGACGGGGTGCTCTGCAGATCCGTGACCTCGCCGGCTCGGTCACAACCGCTCCGGAGGGGTGTTGCCGGCCGCGACGACCGCGCGGCGGATGGGCAGCGCGGCCAGCGCGACGAAGCCGGCCACGAAGAACACGACGAGGCTGACGATGGCCAGGCGGTAGGACCCGGTGAGCTGGTAGGTCAGCCCGAACGCCAGCGGACCCAGCCAGCTGGTGCCGCGGTCGCTGATCTCGTAGAAGCCGTAGTACTCGGCCTCCTTGCCGGCCGGGATGAGCTGGCTGAACAGCGACCGGGACAGCGCCTGGGTGCCGCCCTGCACCAGCCCGATGACGGCGGCCAGGGCGTAGAACTGCCCGACCGCCCCGGCCTGCAGGAAGTAGGCGACCACCAGCACGCCGATCCACGCCACCAGCGCGCCGAGGACGGTCCGCTTGGCCCCGTACCGGGCCGCCAGCCGGCCCAGGCCCAGTGCGCCGGCGATGGCCACCACCTGGACCATGAGGATCGCGCCGGTCAGCACCGACTGCTCGAGGCCCAGCTCCTCGGTGGCGTAGGTGGCCGACAGCGAGATGACGGTCTGCACGCCGTCGTTGAACAGCAGGTACGCGCCGAGGAACCACAGCGTCAGCGGGAAGGCCCGCATCTCGCGCATCGTCGTCGCCAGCTGGCGGAACCCGCTGCGCGGCCGGTCCGGCGCCTCCCGCACCGGCCGGTTGCGCAGCCGGGACACGGTGAAGACGGTGAACGCGCCCCACCACAGGCCGGCCGTGGCCAGGCAGATCCGCACCGCCTCACCGGTGGTCAGACCCAGGGACGGCGCCCCGAGCACCAGCCCCAGGTGGACGGCGAGCAGCAGCGCGCCGCCGACGTAGCCGAACGCCCAGCCCCGGCTGGAGACGGCGTCCCGCTCGTCCGGCCCCGCCAGGTCCGGCAGCCAGGAGTAGTAGACGACGGTGGCCGCGCCGAAGCTGATGTTGGCCAGGATGAACAGGACGGCGCCGAGCAGGTAGCGGCCGTCGGCGACGAAGTACAGGGCCGTGGTGACCAGGGCGCCCAGCGCGGCGAAGCCGGCGAGCAGCTCCCGCTTGCGGCCGGTCCGGTCGGCCACGGCGCCGGTCAGCGGCAGCACGAGGACCTGCATCAGCACCGACGCGGACAGCACGTAGGAGAACCAGCTCCCCGGCGGGATGGACAGGCCGAGCAGGCCCAGCCGGCCGTCGGGCTCGGCCGCCTCCTCGGCGACCGACGTCAGGTACGGCCCGAGGAAGACGGTGGTGACGCTGGTGTTGAACACCGACATCGCCCAGTCGTAGGAGTACCAGCCGAACCGTTCGCGGCGCAGCGCGCGGTCGGCGGGGGGACTGGTCGGCCCGGTGGTGGCGGCGGTCGTCACGGCCGCAGGGTGTCAGCCCGGACGATGACCGTCCAGCACGGTGCGGTCACGGGGTGTCCTCGAGCGGGCCCGGTTGGCGTCGCGCCTCACCGCGGGACCCACTGGCCGCGCCGCTGCAGGAGGTCGCGCAGCATCGCCGGACGGTCGGTCATCACGCCGTCCACCCCGAGGTCGAGGACGGCCGTGGCCTCCTCCTCGGTGTCCACGGTCCACACGTGCACCTGCAGTCCACGGGCGTGCGCAGCGGCGATGAACCGCTCGTCGACCAGCGCCCGGCCCCCCAGCTGGAGCGGCACCTGCGCGCAGCCGGCCGGGATGCGCACCAGCCCGGCGGCACGGGGGGAGTAGGAGGACAGCCGCAGCGCCGCCACCCCGCGCGGGCCGAGCGAGGTGCACACCCCGGGCCCGAACACCCGGCGAGCCGCGGCGACCCGGGCGTCGGAGAACGAGCCCAGGCAGATGCGGTCCTCGGCGCCCATCCGGCGGACGGTACGGACCAGCGGTGCGACCACGCCGGGCGCCTTGATGTCGAGGTTGAACCGGACGTCGGGCCAGGCGCCGAGCAGGTCCTCGAGCCGCAGGACCGGCTCCCGCCCGCCGATCCGTGCGGCGGCGAGCTCCGCCCACGGCAGCTGGTCGACCCGCCCGGTGCGGTCGGTGACGCGGTCGAGGGTGGGGTCGTGGAAGACGATCGGCACAGCGTCGCCGGTCACCCGGACGTCGGTCTCGAGGTACCGGTATCCCATCGCCACGCAGGCCTCGAAGGCCGGCATGGTGTTCTCCAGGTGCTCGATCGCCCCGCCCCGGTGGGCCATCGCGATGGGAGTGGGACCGTCGAGGAACGCGTACCGGACCGAGCCCACGCCGACACGCTAACGCCGCTGGTGGACGCGCTGTCCGGGGACCCGTCCCGCTCCTCGGGCGGGACCCGTCCGTCCCGCCCGGCGGACCGGTCCGTCCCGGCCGCCGGGACCTCCGCCTGCACGGGCCGGGCGGGCGGGTGGGCGTGTCACACGGTCCTGTCGGCACCTGCGTCTACGGTGCCCAGCGTGGCAGAGCGAGACGTGATCCGGACGATCCACGAGGAGGCAACGACCGAGACCGGGCTGCCCAGCCCCCGCACGGGGAGTGGCAGCGAGCGTCGCTGCGGCTGGTGCCGCCGGGTGCTGCCCCAGCAGGGGTCGGTCGGACGGCCGCGCCAGTACTGCGGTCAGGCCTGCCGGCAGCGGGCCTACGAGCAGCGTTCCGCGACGACGAAGGCCGGCCTGTCCGGTGACGTCGTGCTGGTCACCCGCGCGGAGCTCGACGGCCTGCAGGACCGGCTGTACCAGCTGCGCTGCGCGATCGAGGACGTGCAGACGCTGCTGGGCGAGCGGCACACCAAGGCGGAACTGGAGCGGTCCCTGCAGGACCTGGTGCGGTCGACCGGCCGGCTCGACAGGCTCTGGGTCTCCGAGCGAGCCGCCGGCTGACCGCACCGGCCCGGCGGATCAGCCGTCGTCGGAGTCGTCGTTGCCGTTGCCCTGCTCGACGCCGTCGTCCTGGTCGGAGATGTCGGGCACGTTGTCCTGCGACGGATCCGACTCCTCGTTGGTCTCGACGTTCGGCGGCACGTTCTCGTCGGTGGTCCCGTCGTTCTGATCCTGCCCGGATGCCTGACAGGCCGTCATCGTGGCGCCGCCTCCGAAGAGCGCCAGGGCGGTCATGAGTGCGGCGATCGGGCGTCGGAGTTGCATGGCTCCGACCCTAGGCAGCACTCGTGGAGCCCGCCCGTCGAAGCCGCTCACCCATCCGTCATTACGTCACAGTGACGTAATGACGGATGGGTGACCGGACCGGGGAAGTGGCCACCAGGGTGGGCCGGGAGGGTCGGCGACCCGGCTGGCACGGATCGACCTGGGGTATCCACGCCGAGGTCCGGTCGGGCCGGCACGGACGACATCGGGACGGACGACTTCGGACGGGGGGCGCCCGGTCGGGCCGGCAGGCGGCAGGTCGACCTGGCGACGCGTCACCAGGTCGACCTGCGGGGACGACGCGGTCACGCGTCGGCGTGGACGCACCCGGCGCATCGATGCGATCGGTGCACGCTGCGACCTGTCGACCGGCTCGGCAGCACCCACTCGGGCAGCCGGGTCGGCGCCGCCCGACCCCTCTCGGCTCCCTCATCCGCGGCGCCGATAATGTACATTATGTCAACTAGCCCGGTGAGGACCCCTCTCCCGACCGGGCTACGCCAGGGTCAGCACGTCGTAGTCGGCGAAGCGCCGATCGGCGGTCACCACGACGAGCCGTCGACGCCGGGCCTGGGCGATGAGCATGCGGTCGAACGGGTCGGCGTGGTGTCGCGGCAGGTCACCCGCGGCCAGGCCGTCCTCCACGGTGACCGGCACGGCGTCGAAGCCCTGCCGGTCGAGTTCCTCCGCCAGGTCTCCCGGGACCGTCAGCTTGCCCAGGGCGGCCTTGATCGCCACCTCCCACGCCGACGCTGCCGACACCATGACCGCCGTCCGCGGGTCGGCGATGGCCGAGCGCATGGTGGGCGTCAGCCGGTCGTCGTCGCCGAGCCACCACAGCAGGACGTGCGTGTCGAGCAGCAGGGTCACGAGTCGGCGTCGCCGTGGAAGGCGGCGATGAGGTCCTCGGGCGTCTCGTCGAAGTCGTCCGGGATGACCATCCGGCCGCGCCAGGCTCCAGGGGTACGCGGCTCGGTGCGCGCCGCGGCAGGGACCAGGCGGGCGATCGGCTTGCCGGCCCGAGCGATGACGACGTCCTCCCCCGCCTCGACCGCCTCCAGCAGCCTCGACAGGTGGGTCTTCGCCTCGTGCACGTTCACGGTCCGGGCCACGTGTTCCAGGGTAGGACTAAGTCTGGCTAAGTCCAAGACTCGACGGTGAACGGGTGCGCCGGCCCGCTCGGCGTCCCGGCGATCGATGAGTCCGCCGCTCGACGACGGTCCTCGTCTGTACACCACCGGAGGAGTCCCCGTGCCCAGCAGCGTCACGCCCATGATCATCACGCACGACCTCGAGCGCCTGGCGCGCTTCTACGCCGGCGTGGCCGGTGCGACGGAGACCAGCCGGACGCCGGACGACGGACCGACGTTCTACCTCGGCCTGCAGGTGGGCGACTCCGAACTGGGCATCGTCGCTGACGGATCGATCGAGGGGGCTCCTGCTGGGCGGGTGCTGATCAGCATCGAGGTGCCCGACGTCGACGCCGCCCTGGCTCGGGTCGAGGCGCTCGGCGGTCAGGCTCCGGCCCCTGCGAACGACATGCCCTGGGGTCAGCGGGTCGCGCACGTCACCGATCCGGACGGCAACGCCGTCAACCTGACGACGACGCCGTCAACCTGACGACGACGCCCTCCTGAGCCTCACCGCGGCCGCTCCGGGTCACGCCGACGGCGATGCCGAGCACCGCCGTCGGCTTGCTGGACTGGTGCCGGTACCTGCCCGAGACGCCACTCCCTGCCGTCGGTCGACCGCTCGCCCGGCGGGTGCTGCAGCGTCCCTCTCCCCCTGCGAGCACCTGTGCCCTCGCTGCGACGGAGGCCCAGGTCAGTGACGAACGCCGAGGGTCGGCGGAGGTTGCCCTTGGTCGTTGAGCTTGTTTGTGCTTCTTCAGTTGTTAGTGTGTTGTTAGGGATAACGGAAGAATGTCAGAAGTCGCGCGCTCGTCCTGCGACCCGTCGTCCCCTGGTCATCGGCGGGCACCACGCCGGACGGAACCGTGCCGCCCTCCCGGCGTTCACAGCCGCGTGCGGTTGACTCCCCGGCGTGGACGTCGTCGAGGGGTTCTGGGCCCGCGTGACCACTCCCCTGCCCCAGCTGCCGACGGCGGTCCTGGTGGGCGCACTCCTGGCTGCCGCTGCCGTCGTCTGGGCCCCTGCCCTGTGGGGGCCGGCCCGCACCGTCGTGACGATCGCGCACGAGGGCGCGCACGGGCTGGTGGCCCTGGCCGCGGGGCGGCGGCTGGCCGGCATCCGGCTGCACTCGGACACCTCGGGCCTGACCGTGTCGGCGGGGCGGCCGACGGGGCCGGGCATGGTGCTCACCTGCGCGGCCGGCTACACCGGGCCGGCGCTGTTCGGGCTGGGGGCCGCAGCGCTGCTGGCCGCCGGGCACGCCGTCGGGCTGCTGTGGGCGCTGCTGGGCCTGCTGGCGCTGCTGCTGGTGCAGATCCGCAACTGGTACGGGCTGTGGGCGGTCCTGGCCACCGGCGCCGTCGTCCTGGCGGTCACGGGCTGGCTCCCCCCGTCCGGGCAGGCCGCCTTCGCCGCCGCCGGCACCTGGTTCCTGCTGCTGGCCGCGCCGAAGACGGTGCTCGAGCTGCAGCGGGCCCGGCGCCGCCGGACCGCACCGGACTCCGACGCCGACCAGCTGGCCCGCCTCACCCGCGTGCCGGCGGTGCTGTGGGTCGGGCTGTTCCTGCTGGTGGACGTCGGCGCGCTGCTGCTCGGCGGTTGGTGGCTGCTCGGCGACCGGCTGCCGGTCTGATCAGCGCCGGCCGCGTCGCCGGGGGGCCGCTCCGTGCGGCTGGCGGACCGGCGCGACCTCCGGCGCGGGCGGGATGACGGCGCTGACCTCCTCCTCCGTCACGGTGAGCCGTCGTCCGTGGTGGTGGACGTCGAGCGGATCACCCTCGGTGAGCCGGTAGGTGGCCTCGGTCGGCGTCACGGTGACCACCAGCAGGCGCCCCTGGTAGTTGAGCCGGAACCGCAGCCGGGTGATCCGCTCGGGGAGCCGAGGCGAGAACGCCAGCTGCCCGCCGTGGTCGCGCATCCCGCCGAACCCGGCGACGGCAACGGTCCAGCCACCGGCCAGCGAGGCGATGTGCAGGCCGTGCCCGGAGTTGCCGTGCAGGTTCTGCAGGTCGGTCAGCGTGGCCTCGCCCCAGTAGTCGTAGGCCAGCTCCAGGTGGCCGGTCTCGGCGGCGACCACGGCCTGCTGGGTCGCCGACAGGGACGAGTCGCGCACCGTCCGGGCCTCGTAGTAGGCGAAGTCGGCGACCTTCTCCTCGTGGGTGAAGGCGTCCCCGCGCAGGTGCAGCGCCATCACCAGGTCGGCCTGCTTGACGACCTGCTTGCGGTAGATGTCGAAGTACGGGTAGTGCAGGAGCAGCGGGTAGCAGTCCGGCGGGGTCGACTCGAAGTCCCACTCCTCGTGGTGGGTGAAGGCGTCGGACTGCATGTGCACCCCGTGCCGGGTGTCGTAGGGCACCGCCATCAGCGCGGCCGCCCGGTCCCAGCGGTCGGTCTCCTCGCCGGTGACGCCCAGCCGGCCGGCCACGTCGGGCTGGCGCTTGACCGCCGCGATCGCCTCGCGCAGGTTCCGCTGCGCCATGAGGTTCGTGTAGACGTTGTTGTCCACGACCGCGGTGTACTCGTCGGGGCCGGTGACGCCGTCGATGCGGAAGCCGTGCTCGTCGTCGAAGTGGCCCAGCGAGGCCCACAGCCGGGCGGTCTCGATGAGCAGCTCGGCGCCGTGGTCCCGGTCGAACTCCTCGTCCCCGGTGGCGTTGTGGTACCGGGCGACGGCGTCGGCGATGTCGGCGTTGATGTGGAACGCCGCCGTCCCCGCCGGCCAGTAGCCCGACGTCTCCTCGCCGCGGATCGTCCGCCAGGGGAAGGCCGCGCCGTCCAGGCCGAGGACCCGAGCCCGCTCGCGGGCCAGCTCCAGGGTGGAGTGCCGCCAGCGCAGCGCGTCGCGGGCGGCCCCGGGGGCGATGTAGGTGAGCACCGGCAGCACGTAGGTCTCGGTGTCCCAGAAGGTGTGCCCGTCATAGCCGGGGCCGGTCAGCCCCTTGGCCGGGATGGGCTGGCGCTCGGCGCGCAGGCCGGCCTGCAGCAGGTGGAAGACGCCGACCCGTACCGCCTGCTGCAGCTCGTCGTCTCCCTCGATCTCGACGTCGGCGTGCTGCCAGTGCTCGTCGAGCACCTCGCGCTGCTCGCGCAGCAGCCGCTCGAAGCCGGCCAGCTTGGCGGTGGCCAGCGCACCCTCGACCTGGTCGCGCAGCGCGGCCGCCGACCGCCGGGAGGACCAGCCGTAGGAGAGGTACTTGACCAGCTTCACCGAGGAGCCCTGGGGCAGGCGGGCGGCGAGGGTGAAGCGGGCGAGGTCGTCGGTGGCCTCGATGTCGGCCGTGGAGCTGTCGGGCACGTCGACGACGTGGTCCATGCCGGCGGCCATCCGCAGCCGGCTGCGCTTGGTGCGGTGCACCAGGACCGCACGCTGGCCGCGGGCCACGGCCATCTCGTTCAGCAGCGGGCGGGCCAGCGCTGCGGCCGCGCGCGGGTCGTCGGCCTCCGCGCCGCTGTCGACGGGCTCGTTGGCCAGGAGGTCCGACTGCAGCGCGATGTAGAGGTCGCCCTGCCCGTCGGTGCACTCGACGGTGTACTCCATGGCGGCGATGGAGCGGCGGCGCAGGGACACCAGCCGGGTGCTGGTCACGGTGACCACGCGGCCGTTCGGCGAGCGCCACTCGGTGCTGCGGCGCAGCACGCCGCGGCGCAGGTCGAGGGTGCGGCGGTGCTCGACGATCTCGCCGTAGTCGAGGTCGAGCGGGGTGTCGCCGACCAGCAGCCGGACCAGCTTGCCGTCGGTCACGTTGACGACCGTCTGTCCCTGCTCGGGGAAGCCGTACCCGACCTCCGCGTAGGGCAGCGGCCGCTCCTCGAAGAAGCCGTTGAGGTAGGTGCCGGGGACGACGACCGGCTCGCCCTCCTCGAAGGAGCCGCGCATGCCGATGTGCCCGTTGGACAACGCGAACACCGATTCGTGGACGGCGAGGGAGGCGTGGTCCAGGCCCGTCTCGCTCAGCGACCAGGGCTCGATCGGGAAGGTCGGTCGCCCCTCCGTCATGACGACTCCTCCAGCAGCTCGTCCAGGTCCGCGACGACGACGTCGGCGCCGGAGGCGGCCAGCGCGGCGGCCTGCCCCACCCGGTCGACGCCCACCACGTAGCCGAAGGAGCCCGCCCGGCCGGCGGCCACCCCGGCGAGCGCGTCCTCGAAGACGACCGCCTGGGCCGGCGGCACGCCCAGCGCGCGGGCGCCGGCCAGGAAGGTGTCGGGCGCGGGCTTGCCGCGCAGCCCCTGCGCAGCCGCGACCTCGCCGTCCACCCGGGTGTCGATCAGGTCGGCGAAGCCGCCGGCCTCGATCACCTGCCCGCCGTTGCGTGACGCGGTGACCACCGCGGTCGCCAGGCCGGCCTCCTTGGCCGCTCGCAGGTAGCGGATCGAGCCGGGGTAGACCTCGACGCCGTGCTCGGCGAGCTCGGCGTGCACGAGCTGGTTCTTGCGCAGGCCCACTCCGTGCACCGTCGCGGCGTCCGGCGGGTCGTCCGCCGTCCCCTCCGGCAACGTGATGCCGCGGCTGGCCAGGAAGTCGCGCACCCCGTCGAGGCGCGGCTTGCCGTCCACGTAGCGGTTGTAGTCCTCCTGCGTGAACTCCGGTGCTCCGGGGTCACGGGCCTGCAGGAACTCGTCGAAGGTGCGCTTCCAGGCGGCCATGTGGACCGTCGCGGTCCGGGTGAGGACGCCGTCGAGGTCGAACAGGCAGGCACGTATCGAGCCGGGCAGACCGAGCACCCCTCGACGCTACCGGCGTCCGCGGGACCGCGCCGAGCCGGGAAATGCGCTGTTCACCGGCCCGGCACGACCCCGTCCCGGGCCCCGGCCCGAGCTCGCGAAGGGCGGGGAGGACGGGGTCCTTCTAGGGTCGGCCCGGAGGCATCCGTCCCCGTCCGGTCCCGCGACACCCGAGGAGCTCGTCCATGGCCGACCGCCCGACGCCCCCCAGTCCCTACGACGTCCTGCCGCAGGTGCCCGGCTTCGAGGTGACCAGCACCGACGTCACCGACGGCGCGCCGCTGGACAGGCCGCAGGTGAGCGGGGTCATGGGCGCCGGCGGTGAGGACCGCTCGCCGCAGCTGTCCTGGTCGGGCTTCCCCGAGGGGACGAAGAGCTTCGCCGTCACCGTCTTCGACCCCGACGCGCCCACCCACAGCGGCTTCTGGCACTGGGCGGTGGCCAACATCCCGGTCTCGGTCACCGAGCTGCCCAGCGGCGCCGGGGACCAGCGGGGCTCGGGCCTGCCGGAGGGTGCGGTGCAGCTGCGCAACGACGCCGGGTTCCCCGGTTACGTCGGCGCCGCTCCCCCCGCCGGCCACGGGCCGCACCGCTACTTCGTCGCGGTGCACGCGGTGGACGTCGACCGGCTCGAGGTGACGCCGGACGCCTCTCCCGCGTTCCTCGGCTTCAACCTGTTCGGCCACACGCTCGCCCGCGCCGTGCTCGTCGGCACCTACGAGCAGAGCTGAAACGGCTCCGTCTCGTACCGCGGTGCGACCGACCGTACGCGCTGCGCGTCCGACACACGGCCGGTGCTTGAGAGTTCTCATACCCGTTACCTGAGCAGCGCACGATGGCGTCATGTCGGCCGTGCCAGGACACCGGGTCGCGCCCCGGTGTGCCCGCTTCGGCCTGCCGGCGGCCGTGGTGTCCGTCGTCCTGCTCGCGCTGCTGCTGTCCGGTACCGCATTCCCCCGGTGGGCGGCAGCGCAGGACGACGCCGCGCCCGCGGAGATCGTCCAGGCGGTGACCGCCGCGCACGGCGACGGAGGCACCTTCGCCGTCGTCGTCGCCGAGCAGGAGCAGCGGCAGGCGGGCGTCTCCATCCGCGCCGCCGAGGCCCGCACCGCCCAGGTGCTCGCCCGGACGGCGGGCAACGAGCTGGCCGACCGGCCCTTCCCGACCGCGTCGCTGGTGAAGCTCTTCCTCGCCGAGGACGTGCTGCACCGCGCCCGCACCGGCGCGGTCCTCCTGACGCCCGACGACCGGGTGCAGCTCGAGGTCATGATCCGCAGCTCGAACGACCCGGCGGCCTCCGACGCCTGGGTGCGCTTCGGTGGCGCCCAGGCGGTCCGCGACGTCGCCGTGCGCTACGGGCTGACCGGGACGGCACCGCCGCGCAGGTGGGGCCAGTGGGGCGAGACGACGACGACCGGTGCCGACCTGGCCCGCTTCCTCACCCGGCTGCCGGTGATCGCGCACCCGGACGACGCCGAGGCGCTGCTCGGTTGGATGCGCGCGGCCACCCCCACCGCCTCGGACGGCTTCGACCAGGAGTTCGGCGTCTTCGGGACGCTGCCCGGCGCCGCGGTCAAGCAGGGCTGGATGTGCTGCCTCGGCGGCCAGCGGCACCTGCACTCGGTGGGCGTCGTCGGCGGGCAGGTGATCGTGCTGCTCAGCGAGGTGCCCAGGTCGGTGGGCTGGGACGCGGCGAAGGGGGCGCTGGACGCGGCCGCAGCGGCGGTCCCGCTGCCGGCGGCCTCCTGACGGCGGCTCCCTGACGGCGGCTCCCTGACGGCGGCTCCCTGACGGCGGCTCCCTGACGGCGGCTCCCTGACGGCGGCTCAGCCGGCGTCGGAGAGGTCGGCCACGCCCACGGTGGCCAGGCGGGCGAACCCGGTGCGCTCGTAGACGCGTGCGACGTCGTCGTCCCCCGCGACGAGGAACACCAGCTCCGCGGTCTCCCGCGCGTGCGCGGTCAGCGCCGAGGCCAGCCCGGCACCGAGACCCCGCCCGCGCAGCCGCGGGAGGGTGGCGACGCCGGCGATCTCGGTGACCTCGGTGCCGTCGACGTCCACCGGGTGGTGGGTGCCGACCGCGACGGGCTCACCGTCCTCCACGGCGACCATCATGACCGTGCGGCCGGTGGCGATGCGCTCGCGCAGCACCGCGGTGCGGGGCGAGCCGAGGGCCACGCCGACCGAGGCGCCGCCGGCCTCCGAGCGCGGGCCCGGGTGGGCGAAGGCGATCGAGGCCAGCCGCTCGTAACGCGGCAGCTCGGGGTCGTCGGCGCCGACGAGGTAGAGCCGCACCCCCTGCGGCAACAACAGCTCCACCGGGTCCGCGGCGACCAGCAGCGGGGAGGAGCCCACGGTCAGCCCCGCGGTCCGGACGGCGGCCTCGACCGTGGGTGCGTCCTCGCAGACCCACTCGACGGCCACCGGCAGGCCGGCGGCCTCCTGAAGCGCCGCGGCGGCCCGCACGTCGTCGGCGCTGACCGGCTCCCCCGGCCGCGGCCGTGCCGGATAGGGCCAGGTCGGGCTGCCGACCGGCACGTCGAGTCCGCCGGCGGACTCGATGCGTGCGTCCGGCAGCGGCGCGGCGGCGAAGTACCGCTCGACGCGCTCGAGCAGGCCGGGGGGCGCGGGCACACCGGCACCCTAGACGGGCTGCGGGACGACGTCCGCTCCACCGCCGATCCGACGCCCCCGCCCCACCCGGGCGGGTGAGGTGCGGAGGCGGGACGGCACGATGGGGTCCGTGACGGACGTGGGATGGGCGGCGTGACCGCAGCGACACGGCCCCAGGTGTCGCCCTACGCGGTGTTCGACCGCGACTCGTGGCGTGCGCTCGCGGCGGGCAGCTCCCTGCCCCTCGACGCGGCGCAGCTGGAGTCGCTGGCCAGCCTCGGCGACCGGATCGACCTCGACGAGGTGGCGACGGTCTACCTGCCGCTGGCCGGACTGCTGCGGCTGCACGTGGAGGCCAGCCGGCGGCTCTGGGCGGCCCGCAGCCAGTTCCTGGGCGACTCGACGGCCAAGGTGCCCTACGTGATCGCGGTGGCCGGCAGCGTCGCCGTCGGCAAGAGCACGACCGCCCGGCTGCTGCAGACCCTCCTGGCGGCCGGCCCGGGCAACCCGCGGGTCGACCTGGTGACCACCGACGGGTTCCTGCTGCCCAACGCCGAGCTGGAGGCCCGCGGGTTGCTCGGGCGCAAGGGCTTCCCGGAGAGCTACGACCGGCGGGCGCTGCTGCGCTTCCTCGCCGACGTGAAGTCCGGCCGCGGCCAGGTCGGCGCCCCGCTGTACGACCACCAGTCCTACGACGTCGTCCAGAGTGCCCGGCAGGTCGTCGACCGGCCCGACATCCTCGTGCTCGAGGGGCTCAACGTGCTGCAGGCCGGCCGCCGGCCCGACGGCCGCGCGCCCGAGGTGTTCCTCTCGGACTTCTTCGACTTCTCCGTCTACGTCGACGCCGCCGAGTCCGACATCCAGCACTGGTACGTCGAACGCTTCCTCGCCCTCCGGCGGACGGCATTCGCCGACACCGGTGCCTACTTCCACCGCTTCGCGGGCCTGACCGACGAGCAGGCCCGCGAGACCGCGCTGGGCATCTGGGCGGCGGTCAACGGTCCCAACCTGCGCGACAACATCGCCCCGACCCGCTCCCGGGCCCGGCTGGTGCTGCAGAAGGCCGCCGACCACGAGGTGCGCCGGGTGCTGCTGCGCAAGATCTGATCCTCCCCTCCCCCACTGGTGCTGCTTTCCTGCAGCAGCTTCATCGGGCCGGTTGTTGGGGATAACGGGGCTAGGTGCTGGTCGGACCGCCTCCGGCTGTCCGCGTCACCTCCGCCGTGCCACTGGGGTCGGCGCAGGAGCTGTCGTGCCCGCCGGTGCCGGCGACGACCCGGTGATCACCTCGGTGGGCCCCGTCGGCCCTCGGCACCGCGTTCGCCGGGCGCGCGGAACCCGTGGGCGTCGCCGACGCAGCCCGGCCGGCGGATGCTCCGTCAGACGCGAACCGTCGTCCTCGTCGATCGCCGGTCCGTCGGTCTGCCTGCCAGCGCGTGCCGGCTGTCCGGTCGCCAGCCGGGCGCGGACCCACGTAGGCGCGCAGTTGTTGGGGATAACGGATCGTCAGGAGTGCGTCGCATTGCCGGCCGTCGAGTCGTGCAGGGAGCGACCGCGGCGCCGGTCCGGATGGACCGGCGCCGCGGCTCGCGTTCGACTCAGGCCTGCGCGCCGGCGGGGACGGCGTCGGCCACCGTCCCCAGGTCGTCGGGCGCGCCCTCCGCGCGGTCCGGGACGCGCGCCGCCGGCCCCGGCGCCGGCTCCGGCTCGGCGAAGGCCTCCGGCGGCGGGCAGGAGCAGACCAGGTTGCGGTCGCCGTAGGCCTGGTCGATGCGGCGCACCGGGGCGAGGTAGCCGCGGCTCCGCAGGCCCGGCACCGGGTACACGGCGGCCTCGCGCGGATACGGCCGGTCCCACTCCCCCGCCACCATCGCGAGGGTGTGCGGGGCGTTGCGCAGCGGGTTGTCGGTCCGGTCGTACTCCCCGGTGGCGACCTTCTCGATCTCGGCGCGGATGGCGGCCATCGCGTCGACGAAGCGGTCCAGCTCGCCCTTGTCCTCGCTCTCGGTCGGCTCGACCATCAGCGTGCCGGCGACCGGGAAGCTCATCGTCGGGGCGTGGAAGCCGAAGTCGACCAGCCGCTTGGCGATGTCGTCGTTGGTGATGCCGGTGGCCTTGGTCAGCGGCCGGATGTCGAGGATGCACTCGTGCGCCACGAGCCCCTCGGCGCCGGTGTAGAGCACCGGGTAGTGCTCGCGCAGCCGGACGGCGAGGTAGTTGGCGCCCAGGATGGCGTGCTCGGTGGCCCGGGTGAGCCCGTCGGGGCCCATCAGCCGCACGTAGGCCCACGAGATCGGCAGGATGCCCGCCGACCCCCACGGTGCGGCTGACACCGCCGGGCCCTGCGCGCCGGTGTCCACCAGGGGGTGCCCGGGCAGGAAGGGCACCAGGTGCTCCCGGACGCCGATCGGGCCGACGCCCGGGCCGCCGCCGCCGTGCGGGATGCAGAAGGTCTTGTGCAGGTTCAGGTGGCTGACGTCGGAGCCGAAGCGACCGGGCCGGGCCAGTCCCACCATCGCGTTGAGGTTGGCGCCGTCGACGTACACCTGCCCGCCGGCGTCGTGCACCGCCGCGCAGATCTGCTGCACCTCGACCTCGAAGACACCGTGCGTCGACGGGTAGGTGATCATGATGGCGGCCAGCCGGTCGGCGTGCTGGTCGACCTTGGACCGCAGGTCGGCGACGTCGACGTTGCCGGCCTCGTCGCAGGCCACGACGACGACCCGCATGCCGGCCATGACTGCGCTGGCGGCGTTCGTGCCGTGCGCCGAGGACGGGATGAGGCAGACGTCGCGGTGCTCCTCGCCGCGGGAGCGGTGGTAGCCGCGGATGGCCAGCAGTCCGGCGAACTCGCCCTGCGAGCCGGCGTTGGGCTGCACGCTGACCGCGGCGTAGCCGGTGACCTCGGCCAGCGCGGTGCACAGCTCGTCGATGAGCTGCCGGTAGCCGCGGGCCTGCTCGGCCGGCGCGAACGGGTGCAGCTGGGCGAACTCCGGCCACGTGATCGCGGCCATCTCCACCGCCGAGTTCAACTTCATCGTGCAGGACCCGAGCGGGATCATCGTGCGGTCCAGCGCGAGGTCCTTGTCCGCCAGCGAGCGGAGGTAGCGCAGCAGGGCGGTCTCCGAGCGGTGCGCGGAGAAGACCGGGTGGGTGAGGAACCCGGTGCGGCGGCGCAGCTCGGCCGGGAGCGCGTCGGCCCCTCCGTCGGCGAGCGCCGCCCTGCCCTCGTCGGTGCTGTCCGCCGGCACGCCGAAGGCCCCGGCGACCGCGCGCAGGGTCGGCACCGTCGTCGTCTCGTCGCAGGCGACGCCCACCGTGTCGGCGTCCACCAGCCGCAGGTTGATCCGCCGGTCGGCCGCGGCCGCCACCACCTCGGCGGCGCGCCCGGGCACCCGGGCCTGCACGGTGTCGAAGAACCGGTCGTGGACGACGTCCACTCCCCCGGCGCGCAGCCACGCGGCCAGGGTCTGCGCGCTGCGGTGCACGCGGGCGGCGATCGCGGTCAGGCCCTCCGCGCCGTGGTAGACGGCGTAGGTGCCGGCCATGACGGCGAGCAGCACCTGGGCGGTGCAGATGTTGCTGGTCGCCTTCTCCCGGCGGATGTGCTGCTCACGGGTCTGCAGCGCGAGCCGGTAGGCGACGTCGCCGTCGGCGTCGACCGAGACGCCGACCAGCCGGCCGGGCAGCTGCCGGGCCAGGCCCTCGCGGACCGAGAGGTAGCCGGCGTGCGGGCCGCCGTACCCCATGGGGACGCCGAAGCGCTGGGAGCTGCCGCAGGCGACGTCGGCGCCCCACTCCCCGGGCGCCTCGATCAGCGTCAGCGCCAGCAGGTCGGCGGCGACGACGACCGCGGCGCCGGCCTCGTGCGCGGCTGCGGCGAGCGCCCGGTGGTCGCGGACGGCACCGCTGGCCCCCGGGTAGGACAGCAGCACGCCGAACGCCCCGGCCGCGGGCAGGTCGGTGGGCCAGCCGGCGGAGAGGTCGGCGACGTGCAGGCCGATGCCCAGCGGCTCCGCGCGGGTGCGCAGGACGGCGAGGGTCTGGGGCAGCGTGTCCTCGTCGACGACGAAGACGGCGTCGGCCTTGGCCCGCCCGGCCCGGCGGACCAGCGTCATCGCCTCGGCGGCGGCGGTGGCCTCGTCGAGCATGGAGGCGCCGGCGACCGGCAGGCCGGTGAGGTCGGCGACCACCGTCTGGAAGTTGATCAGCGCCTCGAGCCGGCCCTGGCTGATCTCGGGCTGGTAGGGGGTGTAGGCGGTGTACCAGGCGGGGTTCTCCAGGATCGTCCGCTGGATGACCGCCGGGGTGACCGTGCCGGAGTAGCCCAGGCCGATCATCGAGGTGAAGACCTCGTTGGCCTCGGCGCGCTCGCGCAGCTGCCGCAGCACGGTGGCCTCGTCGGCGGCGGGCGGCAGGTCCAGCGGCGTCCGGTCGCGGACCACCTCGGGCACGCAGGCGTCGACCAGGGACGCCAGCGTCGGGTGGCCGACGGCGTCCAGCATCGCCTGCGTCTCATCGGGTCGCGGGCCGATGTGCCGGGCGGCGAAGGACCCTGCGGGGTCCAGCGCGGCGAGTGCGGGCAGGGGCTCAGGGGCACGGTCCGCCATTACCACGACGCTACCAGCGGCCGCGACACCGGCGCCCGGCCGGACGACGACCGGGCCCGCAGGGTCCCGCGGGGAGCGGCCGGAGCTGCTCGGCTCAGCAGGGGGGCGGCTCGTGGCCGCGGTGTCGGCCGGAGGCCGACGGTGTCATCGCCTCACACCGCGGCGCGGCGGCGGCGGCGCGCGGCGAGCTCGTCGTCCGCGGTGTGCAGCGGGGCGCCGTCGATGCGCTCGGCGGGCAGCTCGGCCAGCTCACCGGACAGCTCGCGCAGCGCGCCGGAGACGGCGATGCCGAAGACGCCCTGACCGCCGGCGAGCAGGTCGACGACCTCCTCGGCGGAGGTGCACTCGTAGACGGTGGCGCCGTCGGAGAAGAGCGTGACGTTGGCGAGGTCCTTGATGCCGCGGTTGCGCAGGTGGTCGACGGCCTTGCGGATGTTCTGCAGCGAGACGCCGGTGTCCAGCAGCCGCTTGACGACCTTGAGCACCAGGATGTCGCGGAAGGAGTACAGCCGCTGGGTGCCCGAGCCGGTGGCGCTGCGGACCGACGGGGCGACCAGACCGGTGCGGGCCCAGTAGTCGAGCTGCCTGTAGGTGATGCCGGCAGCGGCACACGCCGTCGGGCCGCGGTACCCGACGAGGTCGCTGTCGACCTCGTCGTAGGACGGCGCGCCCACGGCAGCGTCGCTGAAGAGCTGACCCTGGGAGCCCTTGCTCTGGTCGCTCACGTCAGCGTCCTCCTCTGCTCCCGCAGCTGGCGCCGCGGTCCCCGCGGTGCGGACCGTGACTCGGGTCGCCGCAGCCGGCTGCGCGTCGGGTCACTGGTGTCACACCGCTGTTGTTCGCCGACCGTAAGCCGGGCCCTGGGGTGGGTCAACTGAGGAGGGCGGCGTGTCGCAGCACTCACCCATCGGAGGGGTATCGGCGTACCGCGGCCTCCACTTGAGCCGGAGCGGCAGCAGATCGCGCGACTCCGCCACACCGGTCCCACCCGCCCCGGCAGCCCCGGCCCCTGGCCTCTGGCCCCGCCCCGAGCGGGCGAGGGGTGGGAGGACGGGCGGCCCCGTCCCGGGTCCCGCCCCGAGCGGGCGAAGGGTGGGGAGGACGGGGTCCTTCCTCAGGCGGGGCCGCCGCCGGAGCCGGAACCGGCGCCGAAGTCCTCCGGGGAGATCTGGTCGAGGAACTCGCGGAACTTCTCGACCTCGTCCTCCTGCTCGTCGGGGATCTCGATGCCGACCTCGTCGAGCAGCTCCTCGGCGCCGTAGATGGGCGCGCCGGTGCGGACGGCCAGGGCGACGGCGTCCGACGGGCGGGCACTGACCACCCGGTCGTCACCGAAGACGAGCTCGGCGATGTAGATGCCGTCGCGCATCTCGGTGATGTTGACCGCCTCGAGCGTCGCGCCGAGCGCGCGCACGACCTCGCGCAGGAGGTCGTGGGTCATCGGCCGGGCCGGCCGCACGCCCTGCTGCTCGAAGGCGATCGCCGCCGCCTCGACCGCGCCGATCCAGATGGGGAGGTACCGCTCGCCCTGCGTCTCCTTGAGCAGCAGGATCGGCTGGTTCCCGGGCAGTTCGACCCGGACGCCGACGACTCTGAGTTCCTGCACGGTGGGACTCCCTCAGCTGCGGCCCGGGACGGGCGGTGGATCGGTACAGGCGGCTGGTGGACGGCGGGTCGGCGCCGAGGCCGTGGACTCGGTGCCCGGCTCCGACCACGGTACGCCCGAGTCAGGGGCGCAGGAGATCCCGCAGGCGTGCCTCCAGCAGCGCACCGTGCAGCTGCGCGGAGAGGGCGGCGAGTTCGCGGAGCTTCTCGGTGGCGCGGTTGCGGGCCTCCTCGGAGCGGGCCCGCAGCACCGGTGCCACCAGCTGCTCGACCAGCCCGGCCTCCCGCTCGGCGCCGTTCTGGTAGACGCGCAGGTGCCGCGGCTCGATGCCGTGACGGGCCAGGCCGGCCGCCGCGCGCGCGATCGGCAGGTCGGTCGCCGGGTGCCGGCCGTCGGCGTCGGGCGTGAGCAGGCCGAACTGCACGCAGGCGGCCAGCTGCCCGCCCTCCAGCCCGGACGCCCGTGCGAACTGCTCGCTGGTCAGGCTGCCGGAGTCGGCGTCCTCCTCGGGCGGCGGCGCGGCCGGGGGCGTGCTGCCGGGCAGCGGTTCGCCCCGGTCGAGCGCCTCCAGGTGCTCCTTGATGACCCGCAGCGGCAGGTACTGGTCGCGCTGGGCGGCCAGTACGTAGCGCAGCCGGGCCACATCGGCCGAGGAGAACTTCCGGTAACCCGACGGTGTGCGCTGCGGGTGCACCAGGTCCTCGGACTCGAGGTACCTGATCTTGCTGATCGTGACGTCCGGGAAGTCCTCGCGGAGCACGTTGAGCACCTCGCCGATGGTGAGCCGGGGCGCGTGCCGGCCATCGGGCTCCCCGGACGCGTCGGCGTGCGAGGGCACCGCGCTCACGCCGCCGTCCGTGCCGTCGGCACCGTCCCCGTCCCCCTGGCCGCGCGCCGGGTCACGAGCGCTCCTCGCTGGCGCTCGTCGCGCTCGTACCCGGTGGTGCTGTGCCCATGCGTGACCTCGCGAGCTCGGTCACGCGCCGGCGGGCTCGCCCGTGCGCGGACCGGTCAGGTAGACGAGGCGGAACTTGCCGATCTGCACCTCGTCGCCCCCGGCCAGCGTCGCGACGTCGACCGGCTCGCGGTTGACGTAGGTGCCGTTGAGGCTGCCGACGTCGTGCACCGAGAAGCCGCCGCCCTCGCGGTGGAACTCCACGTGCCGGCGGCTGACCGTCACGTCGTCGAGGAAGATGTCGCTGTCGGGGTGCCGGCCGGCGGTGGTGACGTCCTGGTCGAGCAGGAACCGGCTGCCGGCGTTCGGGCCGCGCTTGACGACCAGCAGAGCCGAGCCCGCGGGCAGCGACTCGACCGCGCCGGCGTGGGCGTCGGCCTCGGTGACCTCGGGGGTCTCCGCGGAGTCCTCGCCACCGACCTTGGGGATGACGCTGGTGGACTCCCCGATCCGCTCCTGGGACAGCGCCGCGCCGCACTGCGCGCAGAAGCGACTGCCCTCGGGGTTGTTGTGGCCACAACGAGTGCAGTGCACGTCTGTCTCCTCCGGTGCAGGGGTGGCACCGCCGCGGACCTGGGGTCTGGCCGCGGGCGGCCGGCGGACGACGGGCCGGACAGCCCGTCGCGGGTCGGGCGCCGCGTCGAGCGCGGCGGGCCGTGGGTCATGGAACCAGCGGCCGACCCGAGGGTCAACCGAACGTACAGGGTGAGGCTCAGCGGTCACGCGGCGGCCTCCGCGGTGCCCCGACCGGCAGCATAGTGATCGCCGTCGGAGCCGGGGCGCCAGCCGCCGCGGGCCCGCCGCGAGGGGTCAGCTCGCGTCGACCAGGGCCTGGTAGGCGGCGGCGTCCATCAGGTCCGCGGTGGGGTCGGCACCGTCCCCGGCCACGGTGATCTCGACCAGCCAGCCGGCCCCGTAGGGGTCGGCGTTGATGGTCTCGGGCGCGTCGGTGAGGGCCTCGTTGACCGCGGCCACGACGCCGGCCACCGGCGCGTAGACGTCGGAGACCGACTTGGTCGACTCCACCTCGCCCATGGGCGTACCGGGCGCGACCTCGGCGCCGACCTCGGGCAGCTGCACGAAGACGATGTCGCCCAGCGCGTCCTGCGCGTGGTCGGTGATGCCGACCCGCACGACGGCGCCCTCGCCCCCACCCGGCTGCAGCAGGGCCCACTCGTGCTGCTCGGTGTAGCGGCGGTCGTCGGGCGTGGTCATGCAGCGGCTCCTCGTCGGTGAGGGGGGTGGGGGTCCGGCACGGCGTCAGTCGCCGTCGTCGGTGTCGGGCTGAGCGTATTGAGGGCTGTCCGGCTGCCGCAACGCGTCCACGACGACGGTCTCGGACTGCTCGATGTCGACGCTGCCGCCCTGCCGGCCGACCCGGTCGACGACGCCGCCGGGGATGTTCATCGCCGTCTCCAGGTCCTGCGGCGAGCCGATGACCCGGATCTCGTACGGGCTCTCGACCTCGCGGCCGTCGACCCGCAGCTGCCCGGGCTCGCCGGTGACCGCCGTCGACACCCCGACGCGGACCCCGTCGATCTGCATCGTCTCCGCGCCGGCGCCGCGCAGCTCCTGGACGGCGTCGAGCAGGTCGGCGACGCGCACCCGGCCCTCCGGGTCGCGGACGGTCATGAGCAGCCCCGGCCCCTGGGCGGCGACGGTGCCGTTGAGGATGCCGAGGGCCTCGGCGCGCTCCCGGGTCTCCTCGAGCGCGGCCTCGGACTGGCTGTCGTCGCTGTTGAGCTCGCGCAGCGCGGTCCGCTGGTCGGCGATCTGCTCGCGCAGCCGGTCCTCGCGGGCGTCGAGCTCGTCGAGGATGCGGACGAGGTCCTCCTCGCGGAGGGTCGAGTAGTCCTCCCCCGTCCCGGTGGTGCGCACCTGGACGGCGAAGGCGAAGCCGAGCAGCAGGGTGAGGACGCCGATCAGCGCGGCGGCCAGCGGGTCGCGCCGGCGCCGCGGGCGCGCAGCTGGCTCCGGGGCGGGGGGCTCCCCAGCGGGCGGGCCCGCCGTCGGTGCGGCTCCCCCGGCAGCGGGCGGGCCGGGATCGGCGCCCGGCGTCCCCTCCGGCACGCCCGCCGGGCGGGCGGCGGCCTCGTCCGGCACCCCGTCGGCCCCGGGCCCCGGGCGCGGCTGCTCGCTCATGCCCGGAACACGTGCCGGCGGATGGCCGCGGCGTTGCCGAAGATCCGGATGCCCAGGACGACGACCACCGCGGTGGACAGCTGGGCGCCGACGCCGAGCTGGTCGCCGAGGAACACCACCAGCGCGGCGACCACGACGTTGGACACGAACGAGATGACGAAGACCTTGGCGTCGAAGATCCCGTCGAGGCGGGCGCGGAAGCCGCCGAAGACCGCGTCGAGGGCGGCGACCACGGCGATCGGCAGGTAGGGCTGCAGCCACAGCGGCACGGTGGGGTCGAACACCAGGCCGAGCGCGATGCCGAGGGCCAGGCCGAGGATCGGGATCACGGTCAGCCCCCCGGCACGGGCTCGGGAGCCGGGGCGGGTGGCACCTCGGACACCGGGACGGCGGATCGGAGCTCGGGTGGGCTCCCGGCGGGAAGGGACAGCTCGTCCTCCTGGGCGAACTCGAAGCGCAGTCCGTAGGTCTCGGAGATGACGGCGAGGGCGCCGACCTCCGGGCTGGCGAGGAAGCGGCCGCGCAGGCTCGCGGGGTCGCCGACCGCGCTGACCAGGTAGGGGTTGGTGACCGGCCGGAAGTCGACGAGCACCGCCTCGCCGGCGAAGCGGATCGCCGTCGTCGGCCCCAGCCGCTGACCGTTGATGCTGACCGCCTCGGCGCCGGCCGCCCACAGCGCGTTGACCACCAGCTGCAGGTCCCCGTCGCGCACCTGGCCGCGGGGATCGGCCTCCGCCGTCCCGCCGACCGGGTCCTCGTCGGCGTCGGGCTCGGCGTCGGCCAGGGTGACCAGCAGGCCCGGGCCGCTCACCGGGAGGGCGCCGGCGGCGAGCTCGGCATCCTCCAGCCGCTCGAGCGCGCGCTGCCCGACGGCGGTGGCGGCGAGCGCGGCGTCGCGGGCGGCGGTGACGTCGGCGCGCACCGCCTCGAGGTCGGCGGCGAGGCGGTCGCTGTTCTCGGACTCCCCCTGGACCTCGGTGACCAGCGCCGCGCGCACCTCCTCGCGGCCCTGCGCGCCGGCGGCGGCCTGGTCGTAGGTGACCGCGGCCAGGACGCCGGCGACGGCCAGGACGCCGGCGACGGCCAGCTGACCCCGGCGCCGCCGGGAGGGCGGGGGGTCCTCCCCCGCGGCGCGCGCCGCCCGGGACTGCGCGGCCTGGGCGTAGGCGGGGTCGAGGGTCTCGGCCAGCACCTGGTCGAGCAGCGAGGCGCCCAGCGAGCGTGGGCCGCCGCCGCGCTGCACCGTCGTCACGGGGCGGCCCCGCCGACCCGGTCGGCGCGGACCAGCCCTGCGACCTGGACGACGTAGAAGACGCCGGCGAGGACGTAGAGGGCGCTCCCCCAGATGGTCAGGGCCCACGCCACGGGCGCCGCGACGGCCGCGACCGGGCCGTCCCCGTCGGCGAGCAGCAGCAGCGGGAAGGCGTAGAGCAGGATGAACGTGGCCGCCTTGCCGAGGTAGTGCACCTGCAGCGGCGGGTAGCCGTGGGCGCGCAGGACCAGCAGCGCCAGGCCCAGCACCAGCTCACGGCCCACCAGGACCGCGACGAGCCACAGCGGGACGACGTCGCGCAGCACGAAGGCGATCAGCGTGGCGACGATGTAGAGCCGGTCGGCGGCCGGGTCGAGCAGCGCCCCCAGCCGGCTGGACTGCCCGAGGGTGCGGGCCAGCGCGCCGTCGGCCCAGTCCGTGGCGCCGGAGACCATGAGCACGACCACGGCCCAGCCGTCGGCCTGCGGCCCCAGCAGCAGCCACAGGAACAGGGGCACGCCGAGCAGCCGCAGCACCGAGAGCGCGTTGGGCAGCGTCCAGATCCGGTCGGGCAGCACGTTGCGGTCGGCGACGATCGCCGCCCGCCGGGCCGAGGCGGCGGCCGACGGCCCGTTCGACGACGTCACGACACCTCCGCACCCACTGGACACCGGCCCCCGAGGCTAGTGTCCCGCGCCGACCCTCCCGGGGCCGACACTCCCCGCGGACGGCCGGGTGCCGATACGGGCCGGTCCGGCGGCTCCCGGGTGCCGCCGCGCTCGCGGGGGCAGCCCCCACGGGTGCAGGGCGGCCCCCGTCCCGGGCCCCGCCCTGGGTCTCCGACAGGCGGGCAGGACGGGGCGGCCCCTGCAGGGGCCCGCCGCGAGCCTGCGAGCGGTGGGCGCAGGGGGTCCCCTTTCAGGCCGGGACGGCGGTGAGCGACGCGGGCGCCGGCTCGTACCCCAGCGGGCGGCGGCTGAAGCCGCCGGTGCCGTGGGACACCGAGCGCAGCGCCCCGGCGTAGCCGAGCAGCTCGACCTCGGGCACCTCGGCGCGCACCGTCGTCCGGTCGCGTTCCGGGTCGGCGTCGCTGCCGGTGACCCGTGCCCGCCGTCCGGACAGGTCGCTCATCACCGCACCCACGTACTCCCCCGGCACCGCCACCTGCACCTCGCACCACGGCTCGAGCACCCGGGTGCCGGCGGCGGCCACCGCCTCCCGTACGGCGAGCGCACCGGCGGCCTGGAAGGCGGCGTCGGAGGAGTCGACGGAGTGCGCCTTGCCGTCGACGAGGGTGAAGCGGACGTCGACGATCGGCCGGTCGCCGTTGACGCCCTTCTCCGCCTGGGCGCGGATGCCCTTCTCCACGCTGCCGTGGTACTGGCTGGGCACCGTGCCACCGACGATCCGCTGCTCGAAGACGATGCCGGAGCCGGGCGGCCCGGGCTCGGCCTCGACCACGACGACCGCGTACTGGCCGTGCCCGCCGGACTGCTTGACGTGCCGCCCGGTGACCCGCGCCGACCCGGCGAGCGTCTCCACCATCGGCACCCGCACCGGCACCGTGGTGACCGTGACGCCGTGCCGGGTGCGCAACCGCTCCAGCAGCACCTCGGCGTGCGCCTCGCCGACGCACCACAGCAGCAGCTGCCCGGTGTCGGGACGGCGCTCCAGCCGCACGGTCGGGTCCTCGGCGACCAGCCGGGACAGCGCCGTGGCCAGCCGGTCCTCGTCGGCCCGGGACGCCGCCTCCACCGCGACCGGCAACTGCGGCGTGGGTAGGTCCCACGGTGGGACCAGCCGCGGGTCGTCCGGCGACGAGAGGGTGTCGCCGGTCTCGGCGGCGGTGAGGCGGGCGACGGCGCAGATGTCGCCCGCCGGGCAGGCGGCGACCGGGCGGAGGGTCGCGCCCAGCGGCGAGGAGATCCCACCGATCCGCTCGTCGATGTCGTGGTCGGGGTGGCCGCGGTCGGCCATGCCGTGCCCGGAGACGTGCACCGCGGTGTCCGGGCGCAGGGTGCCGGAGAAGACGCGGACCAGCGAGACCCGGCCGAGGTAGGGGTCGGTCGTCGTCTTGACGACCTCGGCGACCAGCGGGCCGTCGGGGTCGCAGGACAGCGGGGGCACCGGCGAGCCGTTGGGGCGGGTCACCGGTGGGCAGCCGTGCTCCATCGGGCACGGGAAGCCGTTGACCAGCAGGTACAGGAGCGAGTCGAGGCCGATGCCCTGCAGCGGTGCCGCGCAGAGGACGGGGTGGAAGTGGCCCCGCGCGACCGCGGTCCCCAGGTCGTTCATCAGGTCGCCCTGGACCAGCTCGTCGCCGGCGAGGTAGCGCTCCATCAGCGCCTCGTCCTCGCTCTCGCCGATGATGCCCTCGATCAGCTCGCTGCGCAGACGGTCGGCGTCCGGGGCCTCGGCACCGGGCTGCAGCAGGTTGACCACCCCGGAGACGCTGCCGTCCGGGCCGCGGTCGACGAGGTGGACGGGGTAGACCCCCGCGCCGAGCATCGTCTGGCACAGCCGGACGGTCTCCTCGACGTCGGCCCGGGCGCGGTCCAGCTGGGTGATGACCACCGCGCGCGGCATGCCGACCGACGCGCACTCCTCCCACAGCTGCACGGTGCCCGCGTCGACGCCGTTCACCGCGGAGACGACGAAGAGGGCGGCGTCGGCCGCGCGCAGCCCGGCCCGCAGCTCGCCGACGAAGTCCGGCGAGCCGGGAGTGTCCAGCAGGGTGATGCGGTGCCCGTCGTGCTCGACGGTGGCCACGCCGAGCGACACCGAGCGCTGCTGGCGGACCTCCACCTCCTCGCTGTCGAGGCAGGTGGTGCCGTCCTCGACCCGCCCGGCGCGGGTCAGCGCGCCGGTGGCGACCAGCAGCGCCTCGGCGAGGGTGGTCTTGCCCGCGGCCGCGTGGCCCACCAGGGCCACGTTCCTGACCTTGTCGGCCGGCCGCGGGCCGGGTGCGGCGACGGTCTCCTTGGCCACGCCGCTCAGCCGTTCGCCGGCTCGGGGACGACGGCGCAGGTACCTGCAGCCGGGTGGAAGACGCCGGTGTGCCCGTCGGGGTCCCACCGGACGACGTACGGCGGCCCCCCGCCCTCTCCCCTGACCTCGAGCACCCTGCCGGTGCGCTCGGGCTCTCCCTGGTGGGTCGACCGGACGACGATCCGGTCCCCGACGCGTGCTTGCACAACGACCTCCTGGCGGCTGCCCCCGTTGGTGTGCTGTGGGTCACAGCCTGCTCCGGGGCGCGGGGCCGATCAAGGGACCCGGGGCTCGTCCTCCGCGTCGACCGCGGCGGTGTGGGCGACGATCGCGTCGGCCAGCGGTCCCACCACGGCGGCGGGCAGGGCGTGGCCCATGCCCGGGACGGTGTGCAGGCGCGCCGAGCCGATGACGGCGGCCAGGTGGTCGGCGTGCGGCGGCGGGTTGACCGGGTCCTCGGGCGCCTCGACGACCAGGGTCGGCACCCGGACGGCGGCCAGCTCGGCCCCTCGGTCGAGCCCGGACCGGTCGGCGAGGGCGTGCGCGACCGGGTTGACGGCGGTGCCGCTGTGCGCGACCGCGCGCTCCTCGAGCGCGCGGAACTCGGCGGGGTCGAAGGGGACGCCGTCCCCGTTGAGCAGCCGCCAGTGCTCCACCCGCCAGGCGAGCTCGGCCTCGGGGTCGCGCTCCTCCCCCATCGAGGCCCAGTACTCGAGGACGTGCGGGGCAGGGCCGGGCAGGTCGCTCCCCCCTGCCGGGTCGGCCAGGCCGCTGCCGAGCGCGGAGGTGGCGAACACGGTGGCGCTGCGCAGCCGGTCGGGGTGGTCGAGCAGCAGCAGCTGCACGAGCGTGCCGCCCATCGACATGCCGACGACGTGCGCCCGCTCGATGCCGAGCCCGTCGAGCAGGCGGACGGCGTCCGTGGCGAGGTCCCGGACCGCGTACGGAGCGGCGGCGTACGCCCGGGTGGAGCGACCGGTGTCGCGGTGGTCGTACCGGACCACCCGGTGCCGCTGCGCCAGCCGGTCGACCAGCGCCTCGGGCCAGGTGAGGCCGCTGGCGTTGGCCCCCATCACGAGCAGCAGCGGCGTGGTGGCCGGGTCGCCGCGCTCCTCGGCCCACAGCTCGACGCCCGGCGCCACGGGGATGCGGTGTTCCACGGACGCAGCCTGACGCGCCCGCCCGGCCCCGTCGACCGCGTTCCGGGGGCGGCGCCCATGCTGGTCGCATGACGAGCTCCCAGCACGCGGCCGGCCGGGACCAGGACAGCGAGCTCGCCCACGCCGTACCCCGAGAAGCCGCTGACGGGCCGCCGCCGTGGGTGGCCGTGTGCGGGACCCCCGTCGCCGTCGTCCAGGGCAGCTGGACAGGGCGGCGTGGCCTGGGCTCGGCGTCGCCCTGCCCGGAGTGCGCCCGACGGGCGCCGAGCTGACCCTCCTCCCCCTCGGTGCGGTTCGTCCGGCTCCGCGGTTGACGTACGTTTGTTGGGGATAACGGTCGATTGTGCCGAGCCCCGGCGGGCGGACCGCTGCGGTCCCCGCAGGCTGGACCCGTCAGCGACGACGGGAGGAGCCGCGTGCCCACCCGGATGGCCGACGCGATCTGGTGGCAGGTCCACCCGCTGGACTTCGTCGGGGCGGAGCCGACCGCGCTGCCGGCCGGCGAGGTCCGGCACCGGCTGGCGCACCTGCAGCGCTGGCTGGACCACCTGCTGGGGCTGGGCTGCAACGCGCTGGGCTGCAGCGCGCTGGCCCTCGGCCCGGTGTTCGCCTCGGGCACGCACGGCTACGACACCGTGGACCACTTCCGCGTCGACCCGCGCCCGGGCCGAGGCCGACCTCGACGCCCTGATCGGCGCGGCGCACGAGCGCGGCATCCGGGTGCTGGCGGAGCACCGCCCGGGTGGTGACGACGCCGTCCGCCCGCCCTCCCCGCCGAGCCCTCGCAGCTCTCGCCGCTCGGGGAGCCGACGGCCTCCCTGCACCCGCAGCTCATCGGGCTGCGCCGCCGGCACCGCTGGCTGCACACCGCCGCACCGCAGCAGGTGCACGTCGCCGACGAGCAGCCGGTCCACGCGGTCGCCGGGGAGGCGGGCGGCTGCTGGTGGCGCTCGACATCGCCGACTCCCCCGCCAGGCTGCCGGCGCCGGGGACGTCCTCGCCGGTGCCGCCGCCGTCGGGCGGGACGGCGTGCACCTGCCGGCGCACGGCTGGGCGGTGCTCACCGGCCGACCCGGGCGCTGCTGCGGGCGCCGGGGACGGCGGGGCGCGGGGTTGCCCGCGCCGGACGCCCCGGTGTCCACTGGCGGGAGCTCCCCCGGGCCGGCTGCAGGCTCTGCCGGGCGGGCTCCGCCGCAGGCAGAGGAGACCGGGCATGGCGCGTCCATCGAGGAGCGGACTCCAGGAGGAGCTCCTCCGCTTCCTGCAGCCGCCGGTGCCCGGCCGGGCCGAGCTCGTCAGCGAGCGGGTGGCTCCCACGCTGGCCGACATCGGCGACGACATGGCCGGCCGGCCGGCGGACGAGGTCCTCGCCGCTCTGGACGCGGCGGTCCGGGACGCGGGTGGCACGCCGGACCGGACGGCGCTGCAGGAGTACGCCGCGCAGATCGAGGCCGGCGGGAACCCCTTCGCCTAGCGGCGACGTTCCCACGGCGCCCCGGGTCTGCGAGGAGAACGGGCGTGACCCCGTTCACAGGCTCGCCGGGCCCCGTACCGGGCACCACGCCGAGCTCGCGAGGGGTGGGGAGGCCGGGGTCCCCACCCGGCGAGGAGGACGGGGTCCCCACCCGGCGAGGAGGACGGGCCCTCTTCCTGCGAGCGCTGGGGGCAGTGGGTCCTTCGTCAGCCGGCGCGGAAGATGTCGCGGCGGGCCTGGCGGACGAGGACGGCGGCGGCGTCGCTGTCGGCGTCCCCGCGGCCGGCGATCAGGGCGGCGAGGTCGTCGCGGTCGCCCACGGTGGCGTAGTCGGCGAGCTCACGCTCGAGAGCCCGGCGGGCGCGGCGCTCGTCCCGGCGGCGGCGCAGCCAGTTGCCCAGGCCCAGGTCGGGGGTGGTGGCGGTCGTGGTGATGGCGAAGGCGCTGCCCTGCATGGTGGTCTCCCTGGTGTGGGTCGATGTCTCCTCTCCCATGGTCGGCCGAAAGTGTTGGCACATCTCGCTGCGACGCTGTGAGTGTGCCCACCACGAGTGAGCACATGTGGCCGACACCACCCGCTCCGCGGTCCGCGACGAGGCACAGGTGATGCCGAAGCCCCGTCGTGCGACGGGAACGGGTCAGCGGCCGACGAGCGTCGTCTCGAAGTCGTAGCGCGACGCGCGGTAGACGTGCCGGCCGTACTCGACGGCAACGCCCTGGTCGTCGAAGGCGGTCCGCTGCATGGTGAGCAGCGCCGAGCGCGGTGGCTCGTCGAGGAGCCGGGCCTCGTCGGCGCGCGCCAGCCGCGCCCCGATGCGCTGGTGGGCGACCCGCAGGTGCACTCCCCGAGCCCGCAGGTACTGGTAGAGCCCGCGCTCGGTGAGGTCCTCGACGGTCGGCTCGAAGCGACCCGGCAGGTGGTTGGTGAGCAGCGCGAGCGGCTCTCCCCGCGAGCGGCGCAACCGCCGGACCACGACGATCTCGTCCCCCTCGGGCACGTCGAGCTCCTCGGCCACGTCGGCCGGCGCCGGCATCCGTTCCAGGGACAGGACCTCCGTCGTCGGCGCCTCCCCGGACCGGGAGAGGTCGTCGTAGAGGCTGGTCAGCTCGACGGAGCGGCGCACGTGCGGCTGGATCACCTGGGTGCCCACGCCGCGCTTGCGGACCAGCAGCCCCTTGTCCACCAGCTCCTGCACCGCCCGGCGCACCGTCGGGCGCGAGAGCCCGTAGCGCTGGGCCAGCAGGATCTCGTTCTCCAGGCGGGAGCCGGCCGGGAGGCTGCCGCCGGCGATCGCCCCCTCGATGGCCTGGGCCAGCTGGAAGTACAGCGGCGTGGGGCTGGAGCGGTCGATGTCGAACGTCAGCACAGGGGCCTCCTCGGCTGCGGGACCACGTGGGCTCGGCCGGTGACCGGCGACTTCGCGGACCCATGATCGCACCTCACGACGTCCTCACGTCCTCACCTCTCCGGGTGGCAGCCGACATCTGGACGTGCCTTTGCCTTTATGTCCTTACAAAGTCTTGACACGTCGATGTGTCGCGGAGCACAGTCCCAGGAGCAGCCGGACGACGACAGGGGGACCGAGCACCGTGGCAGACACCCTCGAGATGGTGGTGATGGGCCGCAGCGGGGTCGACGTCTACCCGCTGCAGGTCGGCGTGGGCCTGGAGGACGTCGAGACGTTCGGCAAGTTCCTCGGCGGCAGCGCGGCGAACGTGGCGGTGGCCGCGGCGCGGCTCGGCCACTCCAGCGCCCTCGTGACAGGGGTGGGCGACGACCCCTTCGGCCGCTTCGTCCGCCGGGCGCTGCGCGACCTCGGCGTCGACGACCGGTTCGTGGTGGTCGACCCGGCGCACCCCACGCCGGTCACCTTCTGCGAGATCTTCCCGCCCGACGACTTCCCGCTGTACTTCTACCGCCGGCCGAAGGCCCCGGACCTGCAGATCCGCCCCGAGGACCTGGACACGGCGGCCATCCGGGACGCCGAGCTGTTCTGGGCGACGGTCACCGGGCTCTCCGAGGAGCCCAGCCGGTCGGCCCACCACGCCGCGTGGGAGGCCCGGGGACGGCGCCGGCACACCGTGCTCGACCTGGACTACCGGCCGATGTTCTGGGCCTCTCGGGAGGAGGCGACGGCGCAGGTGCGCGCGGCGCTCCCGCACGTGACCGTCGCCGTCGGCAACCGCGAGGAGTGCGAGGTCGCCGTCGGCGAGACCGACCCCGACCGGGCCGCCGAGGCGCTGCTCGACGCCGGGGTGGAGCTGGCCATCGTCAAGCAGGGCCCGCGCGGCGTCCTCGGCAGGACCCGCACCGAGCGGGTCGTCGTCCCGCCCACCCCCGTCGAGGTCGTCAACGGCCTCGGGGCGGGCGACGCGTTCGGCGGCTCGCTGTGCCACGGCCTGCTCAGCGGTCTCCCGCTCGAGCAGCTGCTGCGCAACGCCAACGCCGCCGGGGCCATCGTCGCCTCCCGGCTGGAGTGCTCCACCGCGATGCCGACCGCCGCAGAGATCGACGCCTCCGTCGCCGCCTCCCTGGAGGGCACCCGTGCCTGACACCGCCCTGTCCCCCGCCCCGGTGCTCGGCGCGCCGCCGGTGTGCACCACGTACGCCGAGGTCACCGAGGTGCGCAGCCGCGACCCGCAGGCCATCCGCCGGGCCCTGGCCGCGCGGTCCCGCCGGTCGGCCTTCCTCCCCGAGGACGGGCGGCTCATGCTGGTCGCCGCCGACCACCCCGCCCGCGGCGCGCTGTCGGCCCAGGGCCGGGCGACGGCGATGAACAGCCGCACCGACATGCTCGACCGGCTGCGGACCGCGCTGGCCCGGCCGGGTGTGGACGGCCTGCTGGCCACCGCCGACATCGCCGAGGACCTGCTGCTGCTCGGCGCCCTCGAGGACAAGGTCGTCGTGGCCTCGATGAACCGTGGTGGCCTGGCCGGCGCCAGCTTCGAGCTCGACGACCGGATGACCGGCTACGACGTCGCCGGCGTGGTCGAGGCCCGCTTCGACGCGGCGAAGATGCTCAACCGGATCGACCTCGACGACCCCGGCACGGTGCGGATGCTGGAGACCTCCGGACGGGCGGTCACCGAGCTGGCCCGTGCCGGCGTCGTGGCGATGCTCGAGCCGTTCCTGTCCCGGCGGGTGGACGGCCGGGTCTCCAACGACCTCAGCCCGGACGCGGTCATCAAGTCGGTCCACATCGCGCAGGGCCTCGGTGCCACCTCGGCCTACACCTGGCTCAAGCTGCCGGTGGTCGCCGAGATGGAACGCGTCGTGGACGCCACGACCCTGCCCACGCTGCTGCTCGGCGGGGACCCCTCCCGCCGGCCCGAGGAGACCTACGCCAGCTGGCGCGACGCGCTGGCCCTCCCGGCGGTCCGCGGCCTCGTCGTCGGCCGGACCCTCCTCTACCCGCCGGACGACGACGTCGCCACCGCCGTGGACACCGCCGTGTCCCTGGTCCACTGAGGGCTCCACGATGAGCGCATGGTCTGACGGCCCCCCTGCAGGGGCCCGCCGCGAGCCTGCGAGCGGTGGGGCGCAGGGGGGGCCTTCTTCGCTGCACCTGCCCGCCGGCAGCGCCGCCGCCGGTCCCTACGCCCTCGAGGTGACCCCGGAGTCCGCCGGGTGGGGGCACTCGAGCCTGCGGGTGCTCGAGCTCCCCGCGGGCGGGAGCGCGACCCTCGACACCGGCCCCGACGAGGTCCTCGTCGTCCCGCTGGAGGGCGGCCTGACCGTCGGGTGCGACGGCGAGGTGCTGAGCCTCGCCGGCCGCAGCGGCGTCTTCGCCGGACCGACCGACTTCGCCTACCTCCCGCTCGGTGTTCCGGCCGAGCTCTCCAGCCGGGGCGGCGGGCGGTTCGCGCTCTGCGGCGCCCGCGCCCGCCGGCGGCTGCCCGTGCGGTACGGCCCCGCCGCGGGCGTCCCGGTCGAGCTGCGCGGCGCCGGCCGGTGCAGCCGCCAGGTGAACAACTTCGCGACCGCCGACGTCTTCGAGGCCGACGCGATCATCGCCTGCGAGGTGATCACCCCGGGCGGCAACTGGTCGTCGTACCCGCCGCACAAGCACGACGAGAGCTCCGAGGTGGAGACCGAGCTCGAGGAGATCTACTACTTCGAGATCGCGGCCGGGCCGGAGGGTCAGCCGGGCCTGGCCTACCAGCGGGTCTACGGCACCCCCGAGCGGCCCGTCGACGTCCTCGCCGAGGTGCGCGACCGCGACGTCGTCCTCATCCCCCACGGCTGGCACGGTCCGTCGATCGCCGCCCCGGGCCACGACCTCTACTACCTCAACGTCATGGCCGGTCCCGGGACCGAGCGCGCCTGGCGGATCGTCGACGACCCCGCGCACACCTGGATCCGCGGCACCTGGGCCGACGAGCCGGTCGACCCCCGCCTCCCCCTCCACTCCCCCGCCGGCACCGAGCAGAACGGAGCCCCCCGACCGTGAGCGAGATCCCCGCGCCGGCACGGACCGAGACCGTGCGCCTCACCGTGTCCCAGGCCGTCGTCCGGTTCCTGGCACAGCAGCACACCGAACGCGACGGGCAGCGGCAGCGGCTGTTCGCCGGCTGCTTCGGCATCTTCGGGCACGGCAACGTCGCCGGCCTCGGCCAGGCCCTGCTGCAGGCCGAGATCGACGAGCCCGGCGCCCTCCCCTACGTGCTCGGCCGCAACGAGCAGGCCGTCGTGCACACCGCCGTGGCCTACGCCCGGGCGAAGGACCGGCTGCAGACCTGGGCGGTCTCCACCAGCGTCGGCCCCGGCTCGACGAACACGCTCACCGGCGCGGCGCTGGCGACCATCAACCGGCTGCCGGTGCTGCTGCTGCCCGCCGACACCTTCGCGACCCGCTCGGCCGGCCCGCTGCTGCAGGAGCTGGAGCGGCCCGACAGCGGCGACGTGACCGTCAACGACGCGTTCCGGCCGGTGTCGCGCTACTTCGACCGCATCTGGCGGCCCGAGCAGCTGCCAGGTGCGCTGCTCGGCGCCATGCGGGTGCTGACCGACCCGGCCGAGACCGGCGCGGTCACCCTCTGCTTCCCGCAGGACGTGCAGGCCGAGGCCTTCGACTGGCCGGTCGAGCTGTTCGCCGAGCGGACCTGGCACGTCGGCCGGCCGCTGCCCGAGCCGGCCGCCCTGGCCCGCGCCGTCGAGGTGATCCGCTCGGCACGCCGGCCGCTCGTGGTCGCCGGCGGCGGGGTCATCTACTCGCAGGCGACCGAGGCGCTGGACGCCTTCGTCTCGGCCACCGGCATCCCGGTCGGCCAGACCCAGGCCGGCAAGGGCGCACTGCCCTACGACCACCCGCAGTCGGTGGGCGCCATCGGCTCCACCGGGACGACGGCGGCCAACGCCCTGGCCCGCGAGGCCGACGTGGTCATCGGGATCGGCACCCGCTACCAGGACTTCACCACCGCCTCGCACACCGCCTTCAACGACCCCGGCGTGCGGTTCGTCAACGTCAACGTCGCCGCGCTGGACGCCGTCAAGCACGCCGGCGTGGGCGTGCAGGCCGACGCGCGGGAGACGCTGACCGCGCTCACCGGGGCGCTGGCCGGCTGGTCGGTCGACGACGGGTACCGGGCCCGCACCGCGGAGCTCGCCGCCGCGTGGGAGGCCACCGTCGAGGCCGCCTACCACCCGGAGGTGCCCAGCGCGGGAGAGGGCGGCCGGCTGACCCAGAACGAGGTCATCGGCATGGTCAACGAGGTCTCCGCCCCGCGGGACGTCGTCGTCTGCGCCGCCGGCTCCATGCCCGGGGACCTGCACAAGATGTGGCGGGTCCGCGACCGCAAGGGCTACCACGTCGAGTACGGCTACTCGTGCATGGGCTACGAGATCCCCGGCGGCATCGGCATCCGGATGGCCAGCCCCGACCGCGACGTCTTCGTGATGATCGGCGACGGCTCCTACCTGATGATGCCGACCGAGCTGGTCACCGCCGTCCAGGAGGGCGTCAAGATCGTCGTCGTCCTGGTGCAGAACCACGGCTTCGCCTCGATCGGCGCGCTGTCCGAGCAGCTGGGGTCCCAGCGCTTCGGCACCCGCTACCGGTACCGCTCGGCGTCCGGCCGGCTCGACGGCGACGTGCTGCCGGTCGACCTCGCCGCCAACGCCGCCAGCCTCGGTGTCGACGTGCTCGTCGCCCAGGACGGTCCGAGCTTCGAGGCGGCGCTGCGCAAGGCCAAGGCCAGCGACCGGACGACGGTCGTGCACGTCGAGACCGACCCGCTGGTCGACGCCCCCTCCAGCGAGTCCTGGTGGGACGTGCCGGTCGGCGAGGTCTCCACGCTGCAGAGCACCCAGGACGCCCGCGCGGTCTACGACCGCTGGAAGGCCGTCCAGCGGCCCGCCTACCTCGCGCCGTCCGAGCGCGGCACCTCCCCGTCCTGATCCGCCCGACCCCTCCGGAAGAGAGAAGAGATGACCGTGCAGAACGCCGCGGCTGCCGACCAGACCAGCCGGGAGTCCAGCCGCAGCCGGATCAGGGTCGGGTCGGCACCCGACTCCTGGGGCGTCTGGTTCCCCGACGACCCGGCCCAGGTGCCGTGGCAGCGGTTCCTCGACGAGGTCAGCGCCTGCGGCTACGAGTGGATCGAGCTGGGCCCCTACGGCTACCTGCCCACCGATCCGGCGCAGCTGTCCGACGAGCTCGCCGCGCGGGGCCTGCAGGTGTCCGCCGGCACGGTGTTCGAGCACCTGCACCGGCCCGACTCCTGGGACGCGGTGTGGGGCCAGGTCAAGGACGTCGCCGCGCTGACCCAGGCCATGGGTGGCACCCACGTGGTGGTCATCCCCGACACCTTCCGCGACCAGAAGACCGGCGCCGACGTCGAGTCCCGCGACCTCACCCCCGAGCAGTGGGAGGCGAAGACGACGGGGGTGACCCAGCTCGGCAGGGCGGTGCAGGAGGAGTACGGCCTGTCGATCGCCTTCCACCCGCACGCGGAGACGCACGTGGGCTGGCAGCCGGACATCGAGCGGTTCCTGGCCGACACCGACCCGCAGTACGTGCCGCTGTGCCTGGACACCGGGCACGTCAGCTACTACCGCGGCGACAACCTCGAGCTGATCAACAAGTACCCGGAGCGGATCGGCTACCTGCACCTCAAGCAGGTCGACCCCGCCGTGATCGACCGCGTCCTGGCCGAGGACATCACCTGGGCGGCCGCGGTGCCGATGGGCGCCATGACCGAGCCGCCGAACGGCGTCCCGGCCTACCCGCCGCTGTTCGAGGCGATCGAGGCGCACGGTCTCGACGTGTTCGCGATCGTGGAGCACGACCTGTACCCCTGCCCGCCGGACGTGCCTTTCCCCATCGCCCAGCGCACCCACCGCTACATCGGCAGCTGCGGCTTCCCGTCGCTGCGGATCGGCCGCCCGAAGAACGCCCCGGAGGCACAGGCATGACCACCGCAGAGACCCGCGCCGGGGCGCTCCCGGACCTCGCCGACGTCCCCGCCCGGGAACTGCGGGTCGCCGTGCTCGGCGTCGGGATGATGGGCGCCGACCACGTGGCCCGCCTCTACAGCCGCATCTCCGGCGCGCAGGTCGTCGCGGTCAGCGACGCCTTCACCGAGAAGGCCGAGCAGGTGGCCGCCACCGTGCCCGGCTGCCGGGTGATCGGCGACCCGCTGGCCGCGATCGCCGACGACGACGTCGACGCCGTCCTGGTCGCCACCCCCGGCCAGTTCCACGAGGAGCAGGTGCTCGCCTGCATCGACCGCGGCATCCCGGTGCTGTGCGAGAAGCCGCTGACCATGGACGCCGACAGCTCCCTGGCCCTCGTGCGGGCCGAGGACGAGTACGCCGCGCGCACCGGCCGGCGGCTGGTCCAGGTCGGCTTCATGCGCCGCTTCGACCCCGAGTACGCCGAGCTCAAGGCGCTCGTCGACGCGGGCGGCCTCGGCGAGCCGCTGGTCGTGCACTGCGCGCACCGCAACGCCGCCGTCCCGCCGCACTTCACCAGCGAGATGATGGTCAACGACTCGGTGGTGCACGAGGTCGACGTCGCCCGGTTCCTGCTCGACGAGGAGATCGCCGCGGTCACCGTGCTGCGGCCGCGGGCCACCCGCCGCGCCGTCGCCGGCCAGTCCGACCCGCTGCTCGTGCTGCTCGAGACCACCGGCGGCCGGCTGGTCGACGTCGAGTGCTTCGTCAGCACCGGCGTGGGCTACGAGGTGCGCACCGAGGTCGTCGGCGAGGACGGCAGCGCCATGATCGGCCTGGACGCCGGGCTGGTGCGCACCTCCGGCGGGCAGTCGGCAACCCGGTCGACCGGCATCGCCCCGGACTTCCGGCAGCGGTTCGGCCGCGCCTACGACATCGAGCTGCAGCGGTGGGTGGACGCCGCCCGCCGCGGCGAGGTCGACGGCCCCGGGGCGTGGGACGGCTACGCCGCCCAGGCGGTGTGCGCGGCCGGCGTCCGGGCGCTGCGCAGCGGGCAGCGCACCGAGGTCGGGATGGAGTCGCGGGGGGGCGTGCAGTCATGAGAGTCGCCCTGGACCCGCAGATGCTGCGGACGACGCCGCTGCTGGAGCTGCCCGACGTGGTGGCCGGCATGGGCTACGAGTGGATCGAGCTCTCCCCCCGGGAGGACTTCATCCCGTTCTTCAAGCACCCGCGGGTCGACACCGCCACGGTGCGCGCGTTCCGGTCGAAGCTGTCCGACGCCGGGGTCGGGGTCACCTCGCTGCTGCCGGTGATGCGCTGGTCGGGCCCGGGTGAGGTGGAGCGCCAGGCCGCCGTCCGCTACTGGAAGCGGGCCGTCGAGATCTGCGTCGAGCTCGGTGTGGACACGATGAACTCCGAGTTCAACGGCCGGCCGGAGGCCCCGGAGCTCGCCGAGGCGATGTTCTGGCGGTCGATGGAGGAGCTGCTGCCGGTCTTCGAACGGGAGGGCGTCAAGCTGGCGCTGGAGCCGCACCCCGACGACTTCATCGAGCTCGGCCTCCCGGCGCTCGACATGATCCGTGGCATCGACTCGCCGTGCGTGTCCTTCCTGTACTGCCTGCCGCACACGTTCCACCAGGGCGACGACGCGCCGGGGATCATCGCGAACGCCGGCGAGCTGCTCACCCACGTGCACGTGGCCGACTCGATGGACCACCGGGCCTCCGACGCGCTGCGCTACATCACCAACCCGCCGGGCAACACCACCCGCGTCCACCAGCACATGGAGATCGGCCGCGGGGACGTCGACTTCGACGAGGCCTTCGCGGCCCTGGCGGGGATCGGCTTCGACGGCGTCCTCACCACCTGCGTCTTCGGCTGGGACGACCAGGCCCGCGAGTCCGGGATCCGCATGCTCAGCGCGATCCGCGAGCTGGTCGACAAGCACTTCGGCACCGAGGCGCTCGGCGGCGACGCCGGGCGGGCCGACGCCGGCACGTCCCGGCCGAACTTCCCGCAGACCCCGCTCCCCGACGACACCGCTCCCTGACGACACCGCTCCCTGACGACACCGCTCCCTGACGACACCGCTCCCTGACGACACCGCTCCCTGGCGGTGAACCGACCCCCGAGAGAGGCAGTCATGCCCACGCACATCCCGCACTGGATCGGCGGCGAACGGCGCGAGGGCGCCAGCGGCCGCACCGGAGACGTGACCGACTCGGCCACCGGTGAGGTCACCGGCGAGGTCGCCCTCGCCTCCACCGAGGAGGTCGACGCCGCGGTCGCCGCCGCCACGGCGGCCTTCCCGGGCTGGCGGGACACCTCGCTGGCCAAGCGCACCGCGGTGCTCTTCCGCTTCCGCGAGCTGCTCAACGCCCGCAAGCCCGAGCTGGCCGCCATCATCACCGCCGAGCACGGCAAGGTCCTCGACGACGCGCTCGGCGAGGTCTCCCGCGGCCAGGAGGTCGTGGAGTACGCCTGCGGCGTCCCCTCGCTGGTCCGCGGCGGCTTCACCGAGAACGCCTCGACCAACGTCGACGTGCACTCGGTGCGCCAGCCGCTCGGGCCGGTCGCGATCATCAGCCCGTTCAACTTCCCGGCGATGGTGCCGATGTGGTTCTTCCCCATCGCGATCGCCACCGGCAACACCGTCGTCCTCAAGCCCAGCGAGCAGGACCCGTCGGCGTCGCTGTGGATCGCCGAGCTGTGGAAGGAGGCCGGGCTGCCCGACGGCGTCTTCAACGTCGTCCAGGGCGACAAGGTCGCCGTCGACCGGCTGCTCGAGCACCCCGACATCCGGTCGGTGTCCTTCGTCGGGTCCACCGCGATCGCCCGGTACGTCTACGAGACCGGCACCCGGCACGGCAAGCGGGTGCAGGCCCTGGGCGGCGCGAAGAACCACATGGTCGTGCTGCCCGACGCCGACCTGGACCTCGCCGCCGACGCCGCGGTGAACTCCGGGTTCGGCTCGGCCGGCGAGCGGTGCATGGCGATCAGCGCGGTGGTCGCCGTCGGCGGGGTGGGCGACGACCTCGTCGCCCGGATCGCCGAGCGGACCCACACCCTGCGCACCGGCGACGGCCGCAAGGGCTGCGACATGGGCCCCCTGATCAGCCGGCGGCACCGTGACCGGGTCGAGTCCTACGTCGAGGCCGGCGAGAAGGAGGGCGCCAAGCTCGTCGTCGACGGCCGCGAGGTGACCCCCGACGGCAGCGAGAACGGGTTCTGGCTCGGCCCGACCCTGGTCGACCACGTCGAGCCGACCATGAGCGTCTACACCGACGAGATCTTCGGCCCCGTGCTGTCGGTGCTGCGGGTGGACACCTACGAGCACGCCGTCGAATTGATCAACCGCAACGAGTACGGCAACGGCACCGCCATCTTCACCAACGACGGCGGCGCCGCCCGGCGGTTCCAGCACGAGGTCGAGGTCGGGATGATCGGCATCAACGTCCCGATCCCGGTGCCGATGGCCTACTACTCGTTCGGCGGGTGGAAGAACAGCCTGTTCGGCGACTCGCACGCCCACGGCGCCGAGGGCGTGCACTTCTTCACCCGCGGCAAGGTCATCACCAGCCGCTGGCTGGACCCCAGCCACGGCGGCCTGAACCTCGGCTTCCCGCAGAACGCCTGAGACCGGCCGGCGCCGGCGAGACGCGTCTCCGCCGGCGCCGGCCTCGAACGGTCGGCTCCTCGACGATCACGGCCCCGCGGTGGCGACACGCCCGTCCCCGACAGCGAGCCGCCACGCCGGCCCCGTGACCGTCGGCCGGTCGGGCCCGCCACCTCCCGACGCCGGCCTCCCACGCAGGCCGGTGCCACCGCAGCAGTGCGGCGGCTCCCGTTCCGGTCGGTGCGGCTCGGCGCCGGCCCCTCCGACAGACCGTGGCAGACGAGTTCTCCACCGGCGCCCGGCCCGACCCGTACCGCCAGCCCCACCGTCCACCGCACGTCGCTGTGCAGAGGGGGATCGTCCGATGCCGGGAGCCTCTCCTCGTCGTGCCCCCACCGGAGTCCACGAGCAGCCGGTGGCCCTCGTCGTCCCCCCCGTGGCCGCGTCAGGGCACGGACGCCATCGGGAGCGGTCCACGGTGGAGAACGGGACCCACGGCCGCTGTCACCTGTCGACCGATCCCGCGGCTCCCGGGGACGTGAGCACTCGACCTCCTGAGCTGGTCAGGCACCTGGCGGTCGCGCTGTCCCTCCACGTCCGCAACCTGCGTCAGACGGGTGCCGCCGTGCCCGCCGAGGTCGACGAACTGGCCGGATTCCTGACCAGGTGCGTCAGAGCGCGCCCGAAGGCGACACCGGTGGACGGCGGCAGTGACGCCGCGCACGCTCGCCGCGTGGCCGATCGCCTGCTGGTGACCAAGGTGGAAGCCGCTGAGCGGCTCAGCGTCTCGGTCAGGACCATCGAGCGCCTCGTGGCGGCCGGCCGACTGCCCCTGGTCCACGTCGAACGCGCGGCGCGCTTCCGCGTGCGCGACCTCGAGGCGTACGTGAACGACCTGTCCGAGGAACAGGCGCCGCAGTCCGGAGCCGGCGACCCGTCATGACCCCGTGGACGACGTGACCGCACCCGGTGCCGCGGTGATGGCGCCGCGGACCCGCTCGCCGGGCCAGTGCCCCTGTCGAAGTGACCGACGTTGATGGAGAAGGCCATGGACACCAGCAAGCCCGGCAGCGTGACGCTGCCACCCCTGACGGCAGGTCCGCACCAGCGGCGGCTCGACCTCGTGACGGTCGTCGCGACGTTCGGCGGCCTGCTCTTCGGCTACGACACCGGCGTCATCAACGGTGCCCTCGAGCCGATGAAGGAGGACCTGGGGCTGACCGCGGCCGGTGAGGGCGCGGTCACCAGCACCCTGCTGGTCGGGGCCGCGATCGGAGCGCTCGTCTGCGGCCGCATCAACGACACCCTGGGCCGGAAGAAGACGCTGACGATCCTGGCCGTCATCTTCTTCGTCGGCACCCTGGGCGGTGTGTTCGCCCCGAGCCTCGAGATGATGATCCCGTCGCGGGTGGTCCTCGGTTTCGCGGTCGGCGGCGCCTCGGTCACCGTGCCGGTGTACCTGGCCGAGCTGGCCCCCACCGAGCGCCGGGGCGGCCTCGCCGGTCGCAACGAGCTCGCGATCGTCGTCGGCCAGATGCTGGCCTTCATCATCAACGCCATCATCGGCAACGTCTGGGGCGAGCACGAGGGCGTGTGGCGCTACATGCTCGCGGTCGCCGCCGTCCCCGCCGTCGCGCTGTTCGTCGGGATGATGCGGATGCCGGAGTCGCCGCGCTGGCTCATCTCGAAGGGCCGCCACGACGACGCCCTCGCCGTCCTCCGGCAGGTCCGGGACGAGAACCGGGCCCGCGCCGAGATGGCCGAGGTCGAGTTCCTGGCCGAGGAGGAGGAAGAGGCCCACATGGGGGGCTGGCGGGACCTCAAGATCGGATGGGTCCGCCACCTCTTCATCGTCGGTATCGGGCTCGCCATCGCCCAGCAGGCAACCGGCATCAACTCGATCATGTACTACGGGACCCAGGTGCTGACCGTGGCCGGTTTCTCGGCCAGCGCGGCGCTGATCGCGAACGTCGCCAACGGCGTGCTGGCCGTCGTCGGCTCGGCCGTCTGCCTGTTCTTCCTGATGGACCGGGTGCCGCGCCGCACGCTGATCATCGGCGGTTTCGTCGCGACCACGACGTGCCACGCGCTCATCGTGCTCTCCTCGTACCTGCTGCCCGAGGGCCTCACCAAGGCGTTCGTGATCCTCACCTTCATGGTGCTCTTCGTCTTCTGCATGCAGCTCGCCCTCAACGTCCCGGTGTGGGTCGTCCTGTCCGAGCTGTTCCCCCTGCGGCTGCGCGGCCTGGGGATGGGCGTGTGCGTGCTGATGCTCTGGGTGGCCAACGCGGTCATCGCGTTCGTCTTCCCGATCCTCGTCGACGCCATCAAGATCCAGGGAGCCTTCCTGGTCTTCGTCGTCCTCGGACTGATCGCGATCGTGTTCCTCAAGAAGATGCTCCCCGAGACCGGCAAGCGCTCCCTGGAGGAGCTGGAGGAGTCGTTCTCGGCGGGCAACTTCCGCTAGGTCGCTCGCCCCTGAACGGGGGCGACGAGGCCGGGACGGCCGGCGCACCCACGGGGTGTGCCGGCCGTCCGCGGCCCGGCTCGCCCCCCGGGGTGCGCCGGTCCCGGAAGCCTGCGGCCCGATCCGGGGGTGGAGGATGACGAGGTGACCCGTCGGAGCCGGGGAGCCGGGCCGCGTCTCCCGCGCCCAGCGGCGGAGTTCCTGCTCCGTGTGCGCACGCGGGGCCGGTCCGCCGCCTTCCGGGCGGGCCGGATGACCGGCGCCACGGTGGCCGCCTTCCTCATCGCCCAGCTCGCCGGGCTGCACGACCCGCCGCCGATCATCGCCGCCCTCACGGCGCTCCTGGTCGTGCAGGCCACCCTCACCAGCACCCTGCTCAACGGGGTCCAGCGCGTGGCGAGCGTCGTGGCCGGCGTCGCCCTGGCGGTGCTCGTCGTGGCCGCGGTCGGGTTGACCTGGTGGAGCCTCGCGGGTCTCGTCGCGGCGTCCATCGTCGTGGGCCAGCTGCTGAGGCTGGGTCCGCACCTGGTCGAGGTGCCGATCAGCGCGATGCTGGTGCTCGGTGTCGGCGCCGCGGGGGTGGAGTCCGTCGGGGGCGGGCGGGTCGTCGAGACGCTGATCGGCGCGGCGGTCGGCGTGCTGGTCAACCTGGCCTTCCCGCCCGCTGTGCAGACGCGGTACGCCGGACGGGCCGTGTACGGGTTCGCCGGGGAGATCGCCGGCCTCCTGGACGACGCGGCGGCCGCCCTGTCGGCCGGGCCGGTGAGCGAGGAGCAGTCGACGCGCTGGCTGGAGGACGCCCGGCGGCTGAACCGGCACGCGCCCCGGGTGGACCGGGCGCTGGCCCATGCCGAGGAGAGTCGTCACCTCAACGTGCGCGCGCTGCGGACCCCGCCGATCGGGCCGGGGATGCGGCAGGGACTGGACGCGCTGGAGCACACCTCGGTGTCGCTGCGGACCCTGTTCCGCGCCATCGACGACGCCACCCGGGGACGGACCGGGGTGACCGCCGACCCCGGCCACGCCGCCACGGTCCAGCGGACCACCGCCAGCCTGCTGGCGCGGATGAGCACCGCGGTGCGCGAGTTCGGGAGCCTGCTCCTCGCCGAGGTGGGCGCCGGTGCGGGGTGGGAGCGGCAGCGGCTCGCCGCGGCTCTCGAGGCCCTCCGCAGCGGACGGGCCCTGGTGCAGGACCTGCTCCTGCACGACCCGCGCAGCCGCTCCGGCCTCTGGGAGCTCACCTCCACCCTGGTGACGACGGTCGACCGGATGCTCGCCGAGTTCGACCCGACCGGCTGGAACCGGACGCCGCAGCCGCCCGCGGAGCCCTCAGGCGCTCGGCGCGCCGCCACCCGAGCGGCAGGGCGGTGGCGGATCCCCGGCCGGTCGCCGACCGGCGGTGCGTCCGTCGCGCCGCCCGTGCTGGGCCGCGACGGTCCCTGACGACCGGTCGGACCGGCGGCAGGAGGGAGGGAAGGTCAGGCGGCCGGGGCGTAGGCGGCGCGGAAGCGGTCGAGCGCCTGGGCCGGGTCGCCCGACGCCCAGCCCTCCAGAGCGACGACGCCGTCGTAGCCGAGCCTCTCCAGGGCGGCGGCGATCGCCGGGTGGGAGATTTCCCCCGTGCCCGGCTCGCACCGGCCGGGGACGTCGGCCACCTGGATCTCACCGACCAGGGGCAGCGCCCGCTGCACCAGCTCGATCAGGTTCCCCTCGCCGATCTGCGCGTGGTACAGGTCGAGGTTCAGCCGCAGGTGCGGGCTGCCGACGGCCTCCACCAGCGCGATCGTGTCGGCGGCGCGGGCGAAGGGCGTTCCCGGGTGGTCGACGGCGGTGTTGAGGTTCTCCAGGGTGAAGACCCGCCCGGCCCGCTCGCCCAGCGCGGCCAGCCGCTCCAGCGTGCGCGCCGCCGTCAGCCACATCGCCGGGGTCACGACCTCGCTGGCGACGACGGGCAGCCCGTTCCCGTCCAGCCCGGTGCCGTGCACGTTCAGCCGCGGGCAGTCCAGCCGCCCGGCCACGGCCAGGGACTCCTCGGCGGTGCGCAGCAGCTCCGCGGCGCCGTCGGGGTCGGCCAGCGTGCCGGTGACGTAGCCGGTCATCGAGGAGAACGTCGCACCGGTCCGCGTGAGCTCGTCGACGTCCTTGGCCGTCCAGTCCCAGATCTCGACCTCGAAGCCGAGGTCGGCGATCCGCCGCACCCGCTCGGCGAACGGCAGGTCGAGGAAGAGCATCTCCGCCGAGGCGGCCAGGCGGTACGCCGTCACTTCTCCACCTCCTCCACCCGAACCGGGCGGCCGGCGCGCACCGACTCGGCAGCAGCCAGGGCGATCGCCAGGGCCGCCCGGGCGTCCTCCCCGGTCACCGGGGCCGGCACCCCCGTGCGGACGGCGTCCACGAAGGCGGCGAGCTCGGCGGTGTACGCCTCGGGGAAGAGCTCCTGGTCACCGCGGACGGTCTCGACCAGCCGGCCGGCGGGCCCGGAGAAGGCCATCCCGCAGCGGCGGCCGTCGCCCATGGTGGCCATCCCGCCGGAGCCCAGGACCTCCCCGCGGACGTCGTAGCCGTAGGCGGCCTCGAAGCAGGCCTCGGCGACCGCCGTCGCCCCGTTGTCGAACCGGATCGTGACCACCGCGGTGTCCAGCAGACCGCGGTCCCGCCACGCCGGCTCGACGAGCGCGTCCGCGACGGCGAACACCTCCACGGCCACGGCGCCGGGGTTGAGGAAGCGCAGCGTGTCGAAGTCGTGGATGAGGGTCTCGAGGAAGATCGTGTCCGGCAGGACGCGGGAGGGGTCGAAGCCGCCGGGGTCGCGGGTCAGCGAGCGCAGCAGCCGGGGCGTGCCGAGGGTGCCGTCGTCGAGGAGCCCGCGGGCGGCCCGCCAGTCGGCCGCGAACCGGCGGTTGAACCCGACCTGGAGGACGACGCCGGCCGCCCGCGCGGCGTCGATGGCGCGGTCGGCGTCCGGGAGCGTGACCGCCATCGGCTTCTCGCAGAACACGTGCTTGCCCGCGGCCGAGGCGGCCACCACCAGGTCGGCGTGCGACCGGGCCGGGGAGGCGATGACGACCGCGTCGACGGCCGGGTCGTCCCACAACCGCGCGGGGTCGGAGTACGCCCGGTCCGCGCCGAGCGCCCCCGCCAACCGCTCCGCGGCCCCGGGCGCGGGGTCGACGACGGCGGCCAGCCGCGCCTGCGGCAGCCGCAGGGCGAGCGTCCCCGCGTGGAAGGCCCCCATCCGGCCCGACCCGATCAGGGCCACGCCCACGGTCTCGCTCGCCATCTCGACTCCTCATCTAGAACGTTCTAGGGCACAGTCAGCGTGACGGCCGGCCCCTCCCGCGTCAAGGGGAGCCACCTAGAACGTTCTAGGGTGCCGGGCTACGCTCGCCCGGTGCCCTCGACGAGCCCCGACCGGCGGCCGACCCTGGCCGACGTCGCGGCCCGCGCCGGGGTCTCCACGGCGCTCGTCTCGATCGTCATGCGGGACGCCCCCGGCGCCAGCGCCGCGACCCGCGAGCGGGTGCGGCGCGCCGCCGACGAGATCGGCTACCGCCCCGACACCCGCGCCCGCCTGCTGCGCAGCTCCCGCAGCCGGTTGATCGGCGTCGTGTTCGGGGTCCAGCACGCCTTCCACGGTGACCTGCTGGCGGGGCTCTACGACGCCGCCGAGAAGGCCGGGTACGAACTGGCCCTGAGCGCCGTCACGCCGGGACGCGGCGAGCAGCGGGCGGTCGACAGCTTGCTGCAGGACCGGTGCGAGGCGCTGGTGCTGCTCGGCCCCTCGTCGCCCACCGCGCACCTCACCGACCTCGCCAGGCGCCTGCCCGTGGTGGTCGTCGCGCGCCCGGTCCGGTCGACCACGGTGGACGTCGTCCGCACCGCGGACGACGAGGGCATGCGCCTGGCCGTCGATCACCTCGTGGCGCTCGGGCACCGCGACGTCGTCCACGTCGACGGCGGGCGGGCACCCGGCGCGGCGGAACGGCGCCGGGGGTACCGGGAGGCGGTGCAGCGGCACGGGCTCCCGGCGCGGGTCGTCGACGGCGGGCTCACGGAGGACGACGGCGCCGCGGCTGCACGGAGGCTGCTGGACGGGCCGCTGCCGGGCGCGGTCACCGTGTTCAACGACCGCTGCGCCCTCGGGGTGCTCGACGTCCTCCGCCGGGCGGGCCGGACCGTGCCCGGCGAGATCAGCGTGGTGGGCTACGACGACAGCCGGATCGCCCGGCTCTCCGCGGTCGATCTCACCTCGGTCGCCCAGGACGTCGACCAGCTGACCACGCTCGCCGTCGGCCGCGCCCTCGCCCGGCTCGACGGCACCCCCGTCGACCGGCGCGAGCTCGTCGTCCCGCCGCGCCTCGTCGTGCGGAGCAGCACCGCGCCGCCCCGCTGAGAGCGGACCCCGTCCTCCCCCTGGAGGACCCCTCGCCCCCTCGCGAGCTCGCGGTGGGACCCCGCGAGGGGGCCGTCAGGGCTCGGGGCCGTGCCGTGGACGAGGGCGGCTACAGGTCGAGGACCAGCCGGGGACCGCGCGAGCGCGAGACGCAGATCATCATGCAGTCGTCCGCCTCCCGCTCCTCGGGGTCGAGGACCGAGTCGCGGTGGTCGGGCACGCCCTCGACGACGGCGGTCTCGCAGGTGCCGCAGGTGCCCTCCGCGCACGAGGACAGGACGCCGACCCCCGCCTCCTCGACGACCGACAGGATCGAGCGGTCCGGCGGCACGGTCAGGGTGAGCTCGCTGCGCTCCAGCACGACCTCGAACGCCTCGGTCCGCACCGGCTCGGTCTGCGGCCGGGGCGCGAACCGCTCGACGTGCAGCGCCCCGCGCGGCCAGGCGGCGCAGCGCTGCTCCACCGCCGCGAGCAGCGCCTCGGGGCCGCAGCAGTAGACGAGCGTGTCCGGCTGGGGTGCGCCGAGCAGGCCGTCGAGGTCGAGCAGCCCGGTCTCGTCGTGCGGGCGCACCGCCACCCGGTCGCCGTAGCCGGCCAGCTCGTCGAGGAACCCCATGGAGGCGCGCTGCCGCCCGCCGTAGACGAGCTGCCAGTCCGCGCCGGCGGTCTCGGCGGCCCGGATCATCGGCAGCAGCGGCGTGATGCCGATGCCGCCGGCGATGAAGAGGTACCGCGGCGAGGCGACCAGCGGGAAGTTGTTGCGCGGGCCGCGCACCCGCACCGCATCGCCGACGGCCAGCCGGTCGTGCACGTACCGCGAGCTGCCGCGGCCGCCCGGGTCGCGCAGGACGCCCAGGCGGTACTCGCCGTGGTCGGCGGGGTCGCCGCACAGCGAGTACTGACGCGTGGCCGCGCCGTCGAGGACCAGGTCGACGTGGGCGCCGGGTTCCCACGGGGGCAGCGGGCGGCCGTCGGCCTCGCGCAGGGTCAGGGCGACGACGCCGTCGGCCACCTCCCGTTTGGCGGCCACCGTCGCCTCGGCCTCGAACTCCGTGGTGGCGAGGGTGACCGTCGTCGTCCGGTGGTGCACGGCCTCGACGTGCGGGCGGCGAGCCGACCTGCCGAAGGTGATCGGCAGGTTCTTCCAGACGTACATGTTGGGCGAGCTCGGGTAGAAGGCCGGCGGGCCCGCCAGTTCGTAGTCGCCCAGCACCGGCAGGGCCTCCTCGAGGGCGATCCGCGCCTCCAGCCGGGCCAGCGGAGCGCCCAGGCACCCGTGCACGCCCTCGCCGAACCCCAGGTGCCGGCTCCGCGGCCGGGTGATGTCGAAGCGGTCGGGGTCGGGGAACTGGCGCTCGTCGCGGTTGGCCGCGCCGGGGATCAGGACGACGCGGCTCCCGGCGGGCATGGTGACCCCGTGCAGCGTGACCTCGCGCGACGTCGTGCGCGCGGTGAGCTGCAGGGGCGTGATGAGGCGCATGGCCTCCTCGACGGCGGCCGGGATCAGCGACGGGTCGGCCTGCAGCAGCGCCCGCTGGTCGGGGTTCTCGGCGAGCAGCGTGAACAGCGTGCCGGTCAACCCGGCGGTGGACTCCACGCCGCCGAGGAACAGAATCATCATCAGGCCGCTGACCTCTGAGTTCGGCGTGACCTGCGCGTCCACGAACGGCACGCCGTCGATGTCGGCGTGCACGAACTCCGTGACGAGGTCCTCGCGCCCGTTGCGGCGGCGCTCCTCCAGCAGGTCGATGAAGAACTGCTGGACGCCGGCGGTGGCGGCCCTCGCCACCGGGGTCAGGTGCGGGGTGCCCGGTACCCGGTCCTTGAGCTCGTGGGTCCAGTGCTCCAGCTGCTCCCGCCGCGCCTGCTCCAGGGGGTCGTCGTCGTGCCGGCTCGGCAGGCCCATCAGGTGGAAGAAGACGTCGAAGGGCATGGGCCAGGCCAGCTCCTGGGCGATGTCCACCGTGCCCCCGCCCGCCGCGCCGCGGTCCCGCCACGAGGCGACCAGGTCGCGCACCACCGCCCGGACGCCGTCCTCGAGCTGCGCGATCCGGCGCGGCAGGAAGTACGGCTGCACCACCGAGCGGACCTGGTCGTGGCGCGGGTTGTCCATGCTGCCGATGGAGCCCGGGGGCACCTGCTCGAGGCGGCTGTCGTCGATGTCCATGCCCTCGAAGCTGCGGAACGTGTCCGCGTCGAGCGCCGCCGCCCGCACGTCCTCGAAGCGGGTCAGGGCGTACCAGCCCCAGCGCTCGCTCCAGTAGACGGGTGCCTCGTCCCGCATCCGGCGGTAGGTCCCGAACGGGTCGGACGTGTAGAAGTCCGGCCGGAACGGGTCGTACTCGAGGGCGGCAGGGGCGGTGGCGGTCTCGGCCATGAGGGGGTCTCCGCGGTCGGGAGCTACTCGACTTGAAGCGTTTGAAGCCTTGCGGGTGACCTGGGCCACTGTCAACCGCTTGTCAGGACGAAGTCCCAGCCCGACGCTGCGCCGACCTCACCGCGGGGAGGGCCGGTCCGCTCCCGGCGGCGGACCGGTCGTCCCCCGCACCACCAGGCGCGGCGGGACGACCACCTCGCGGTGGACGGTGCGGCCGCCGTCCAGACGCTCGACCACCGCGGCGACCGCGTGCCGCATCAGCTGCTGGGACTCCTGGCTGACGGTGGTCAGGTCCACGTGCGCCAGCCGCGAGAGGGGGCTGTCGTCGTAGCCCACGACCGACACCTCGCCGGGGACGTCCACGCCGCTGCGCAGCAGCGCGTCGAGCAGACCCACCGCGGACGCGTCGTTGTACGCGACGACCGCGGTCGGGGGTGCGTCGGAGGCGAACAGCGTCCGCGCCGCTCGCGCCCCCGACGCCTCGCCGTTGTCACCCGCGACGACCTGCACGTGCGGCCCGAGCCGGTGCCGGCGCATGGCCCGCTGGTAGCCGCGCCGCCGGCCGGCTGCGATGACCCCGGGCCCGCCGTCGACGTGGGCGATGCGGCGGTGCCCGAGACCGACGAGGTGGTCGACGGCCTGCGCGACGCCCTCCTCGTCGGCGACCCGGACGACGTCGACACCGGCCGAGGGCACGGAGCGGCCGACGGCCACGACGGGCAGCTGCCGGTCCAGCGCGCTCAGCCGGGAGGCGGGGGACTCCGGGCCCAGCAGGACCAGTGCCTCGCAGCGCGAGTCGAGGAGCGTCTCGACCGCCCGCCCCTCGTCCCGGGTGCGGGTCACCGTGCAGAGCACCAGGTCGTACCCGTGCTCCTCGGCCGCCTCGTGCACGTCCTCGACGAGCTGGGCGTGGAAGGTGCTCCGGACGTCCATCAGGACGCCGATCAGCCTGCTGCGCCGGCGGGCCAGCAGGCTCGCGGCGCGGTCGGGCCGGTAACCCAGCCGGGCGGCGGCGTCGACCACGCGCTCGCGGGTGGCGCTGCTCGGCCCCGGGGCGCCGCGCAGCACGAGCGACGCCGTGGCCGGCGAGACCCCCGCCTCAGCCGCGACGTCCTGCAGCCGGGGACGACGCACGGACCCCTCCGCGCTCAGGACGACCACCTCCCCTTGACACGACCGCGGCACCCTGCTGTGATCGGCATCGCTATTAAAGCGCTTTAACGGCGCCTCGGGGCCGCCCGCTCCACCGCGGGAGCGTGCCACGTCCTGCGGACGCCTCTGCACCGTCCGGGCCCCGCCCACCCGATGAGAGGGGAACAGCCATGTCGCAGCGGCTCCTGTCCGTGGCGGTGATCGGTGCGGGGATGGCCGGCCGCAGCCACGCCGCCGGCTACCGCCAGGTGAACACCGTCTTCGGCGAGGGTCTGCCGCCGGTCCGGCTGGCCGCGATCGCCGACGCCAACGAGCAGCTGGCCCGCGACGCGGCCCGCCGCTACGGCTTCGAGGAGGCGGTGTCCAGCTGGGAGAAGGTCGTCGAGGACCCCTCGATCGACGCGGTCAGCATCGTCGTCGGCAACTCCCTGCACCGGCCGATCGCCGAGGCGGCCATCGCCGCCGGCAAGCACGTGCTCTGCGAGAAGCCGCTGGCCGGCTCGATGGACGACGCCCGGGCGATGGTCGCCGCCGAGCAGTCCGCGGACGTGGTGACCGCTGTCGGGTACACCTACCGCCGGTCCCCCGCGATCGCGGCGATCCGCGACCACGTGCGGAACGGTGAGCTGGGCGAGTTGAGCCTGTTCGACGGCCGCTACTGGTGCGACTACGCCTGCGACCCCCGCGGTCCGCTCAGCTGGCGGTTCAGGGGCGGTCCCGGCTCCGGCGCCCTGGGCGACATCGGCGCCCACGTGATCGACGCCGGCCAGTTCGTCTGCGGCCCCGTCGTGTCGGTGTCCGGGGCGGTGCTGTCGACCCAGATCGCCAAGCGGCCGCTGCCGCTCGGCCCCACGGTCGGGCACGACGCCGCTCCGGTGAGCGAGGAGACGGGCGAGGTCGAGAACGAGGACACCGCGGTGTTCACGGCCCGGTTCGAGTCGGGCCTGTCCGCGTCGTTCTCGGTGTCCCGCACCGCCTTCGGCATGCCGAACGGGCTGGCCTTCGACGTGTACGGGTTGGGCGGCCGCGCCTCCTTCGACTGGCACCGCCCCTCGGAGTACCTGTTCGACGACCCGCAGCCCGAGGCCCGCACCCGAGGGGCGCGGCAGGTCATCGTCGGCCCGCAGATGCCCTACTTCGCCGGCGGCTACCCGATGGAGGCCCCGGGCGTGGGCGGCGGCAACGCCGAGATGTTCGTCTACCAGTGCCGCGCCTTCCTCGACCAGATCGCCGGCACGCCCGACCCGCTGCCGCCGAACGCCACCTTCGCCGACGGGCTGCACACGATGCAGATCATCCAGGCCGTCGTGCAGTCCGCGCAGTCCGACGGCGCCGCCGTCGCCGTCCCCACCCACTGACCGGAAGGCTGGACCTGCGATGCCCCTCAAGCTCGGCGCCTACACCGCCTGCCTGCACGACCGCCCCTTGGCCGAGGCCCTCGACGTCCTGCAGGCCGACGGCCTGACCTCCGTCGAGGTCAACACCGGCGGCTTCATCCCCTCGCCGCACTGCCACGTCGACCTGCTGCTCTCCTCAGAGCAGGCCCGCCGCGACTACCTGGAGACGTTCTCCGCGCGCGGGATGGAGCTGACCGGGCTGAACTGCAACGGCAACCCGCTCAACCCGCTGCCGGGGGTCGGCCCCAAGCACGCCGACGACCTGCGCCGCACCATCGAGCTGGCCGGGCTGCTCGGGGTGCGGAACGTCGTCACGATGTCGGGCACGCCCGGGTCGGACCCCGACGCCAGGTACCCGTCGTGGGTGGTCAACCCGTGGGACGGCGTCTACATGGACGTCCTGGACTACCAGTGGGGCGTCGCGGCCGAGTTCTGGACGGAGATCGACGCCCTCGCCCGCGCCCACGACGTCCGGGTCGCCATCGAGATGCACCCGCACAACCTGGTCTTCTCCCCCGTCACGCTGGAGAAGCTGGTCGAGCTGACCGGGGCCACGAACCTCGGTGCCGAGATGGACCCGTCGCACCTGATGTGGCAGGGCATGGACGTCGTGGCCTGCATCCGCCGCCTGGGCCCGCTGGTGTTCCACGCCGCGGCCAAGGACGCGATGATCACGCCCGGGGTGGACGTCCGCGGCGTCCTCGACACCTCGTTCGAGCGCGTCCCGGCCGACGCACCGGGCAAGGTGCCCACCGGCTACGGCCATTGGTGCAACGCCTGGCCGGAGGAGCCCGGCTGGCGGTTCGTGGCCGTCGGCGTCGGCCACGACGTCGGCTACTGGACGGAGTTCCTGCGCGCGCTGGCCGAGGTCGACCCGGACATGGCGGTCAACATCGAGCACGAGGACGCGGCCTACGACCGCCTGGAGGGCCTGGCCCTCGCCGCCGACAACCTGCGCGCCGCCGCCGAGAAGCTGTAGCGCCCTCGGATCAGGCCCCGGCCCGGTGCGGCTCGCCCGCCGCGCGGGGTCGGGGCGGCAGCCCGGCGAGCCGGTAGCACCGGTCGATCAGGGTCATGGTCGCGACCGCGTCGTCCGGACCGGTCGGGACCGGCGGGCCGCCCCGCAACGCCGCGGCGAACGCCTCCAGCTGGTAGGTGTACGACGACCGGGTGCCCAGGTGCTCGGTCCTCGTACCGGCCGGGGTGCGCACGAGCACGCGGTCGTCCCGGTGGGGCTCGACGAACGCCGGCGCGGTCGCCTCCCCGCGGGTGCCCACGATGCGCAGCGAGAAGTCCCGCTCCCGGTGCACCATGCTGCAGCGCACCGTCGCGGTGGCGCCGGACGGGAAGTGCAGGTCGGCGTCGAGCCACTCGTCGACGCCCGGGGCCCCGGCGCGCTCGCCGGCCCGCGCGGCGTCCGGCTCTGGTTCCCCGCCGGTCCACGGCGCCAGGCTGCGCAGCGCGTGCAGGCCGTAGCAGCCGAGGTCCATGAGCGCGCCGCCGGCGAGCTCGAGCGACCAGCGCGGGTCGCCGTCGGCCGGCGGGAGCATGGCGATGGTGGCCTCGACGGAGACGACGTCACCCAGCTCGCCGGCGTCCACCAGCTCCAGCAGCCGGCGCACCACCGGGTGGTAGAGGTGGTGGAAGCCCTCCATGACCGTGACGCCCGCGCGCCGAGCGGCGTCGCGGACGTCGGCGGCCTCCCCCGCGTTGGAGGCGAACGGCTTCTCGGACAGCACGTGCTTGCCGGCCTCGATCGCGGCCAGGTTCCACGGGCCGTGCAGCGCGTTGGGCAGCGGGTCGTAGACGACCTCCACCTCCGGGTCGGCGAGGACGTCCTCGTACGAGGGCAGCACCCGCTCGACGCCGTGCGCGCGGGCGAACTCCTCGGCTCGGGCCCGGTCCCGGGCGGCGATCGCGACCAGCCGGTTGCCGGTGGCCCGCGCGGGGACGGCGATGGCCCGCTCGGCGATGCGCGCGGCCCCGAGGACCCCGATCCGCAGGGGCTCGGTCGGCGCGGTCGTCACCGGTACAGGTCCGGTCGGGTGGGGAGTTCGACCGCCACGCGCCCGCCGGAGTGCAGGGAGTGCAGCGCGGCGTCGGAGACGACCTGCGCGACGTGGCCGTCCCAGGCGCTGGGCCCCTGCGGCGGGTGTCCGCCGGCGACGCCGTCGACCCACTCGCGCAGCTCGACGTCGTAGGAGAGGGCGAAGCGCTCCCGCCAGTCGCCCGGGACCAGCCCGGCGACGGTGCCCTCGCGGCGGATGGTCACCGGCGCGGACTCGGCCAGCTCGACGGTGCCGGTCTCCCCGGACACCTCGCAGCGGATCTCGTAGCCGTAGTGGATGTTGACCGACACCTCGACGTCGACGAGCACGCCGTCGGCCATCTCGAACAGCACCAGCAGCGGGTCCTGCAGCTCGCCGCCGCGGCTGCTCCTCCGCGGCGTCAGCACCCGCACGGCGGCGATCTCGGTCCCGAGCAGCCAGCGCAGCTCGTCGATCTCGTGGATGGCGGTGTCGGCGATCGACATGTCGCGGGTGTAGTGCGGCGGCACAGAGGCGTTGCGGTGCGCGCAGTGCACCAGCAGCGGCGCGCCGATCGCGCCGTCGTCCACGGCCCGCTTGAGGGCCCGGTGCGCGGGGTCGTAGCGGCGGTTGAAGCCGACCTGGACCAGGCGGCGGCCGGCAGCGACCTCCGCCTCCACGATCCGCCGGCAGGCCTCCTGCGTGGTGGCCAGCGGCTTCTCGCAGAACACCGGCTTGCCGGCGGCGATGGCGGCCAGCACGTACGGCTCGTGCGTGGGCCCCCAGGAGGTCACGACGACGGCGTCGACCGCGTCCGAGGCGATCAGCTCCTCGCCGCTGGGCAGGACCTTGGCGGCCGGCAGCCGCGTGGCCACGGTCGCGGCGCGCTCGGCGTCCGCGTCGGCCACCGCCACCACCCGGCTGCCCCCGGGGCCGCCGTCGAGCCGGCGGATGTGCTCCTGGCCGATCATGCCGACCCCGATGACCCCGACGTCCAGTCCCACGACGCCCTCCTCGACTCCGCTGCGCCCCGTCCGGTCCGCGTCGGTCCAGGTTCCGGGCTCGGGGAGGCGCGGGCAACGGCGGAGGACCCTCAAGTAGCCCTCAGGACCTCGGCGGGGACGTTGTACGGCGTGACCACCTGGACCCCCGAGTGCCAGGACCGCGGGGTGCCGGGCAGCGCGCCGTGGGCCTGCATGACCACGTGGCAGGCGCGGCGCAGGTCCAGGGCCAGGTCGTGGTGCAGCACCGCGGACAGCCGCCCGGCCCGCAGCAGGGCGAGGTTCTCGGCGTCCAGGTCGTGAGCGACGAACGCGCGGCAGGCACGCCCGGCGTCGGCGAAGGCCGCGACGGTCGCGGCGTTGCCGCCGGCGGCGTACATCGAGTAGACGGCGGCGATGTCCGGGTCGGCGGCGAGGGCGTCCCGGACCAGCCCGCGCAGCACGTCGTCCTCCCCGGTGGCGTCCACCAGGTCGACCTGTCGCCGGCCGGGGCGCAGCGACCGGGTGGTCGCCCGGAAGCCCATCTCCCGGTCGTCCTCGCCGCGGAAGGTGCCGGTCCCGCGGGTGACGAGGACGGCGGCGTCGTCCGGCAGCCACCGGTCGAGCAGGTAGGCCGCGGTCGCACCCGCCGCCCGGTTGTCCAGGCCGACGTAGGCGACCCGGCGGCTGGTGGGCAGGTCGGTGACCAGCGTGACCACGGGGATCCCGGCCTCGGCCAGCCGCTCGACCGCACCCACCACCAGCGGGTGGTCGGGGGCCTTCAGGACGACACCCTGCGATCCGCGCCGCGCGATCCCGTCGAGCGTGGCCGCCAGCTCGGGAACCGACGGGGCGTCGGCCAGGTGGAACCGCGCCCGGAACGTCGCCGGCCGCACCAGCGGCAGCTGCGACTCCAGGGCCGCCCGGACGGCGGCGGAGAACCGGTCGGGCGCGTCGACCACCAGGTCGAGGAAGAACGTCCGCCCGGTCAGCCGCACCTGCGAGCGCTGCCGGTCCAGGTCCGCGATGGCGCGGTGCACCTCCTGCACGGTGCTCTGCCGCACCCCGCCGCGCCGGTTGAGGACGCGGTCGACGGTCGCCTCGGACAGGCCGGCCTGGCGGGCGATCTCGCGGATCGGGTAGGGGTGCGGCACGTCGACCAGTCTGAGGGGTCCCTGAGGGCGCCCAGGTTGACCGGGCGCCGGGCGGCTCAGGAGGCTGGCGCGATGACCACGGTCCCGGACGTCCAGCTGAACAACGGTGTCGCGATCCCCCAGCTCGGGCTGGGCACCGCCCGGCTCCCCGACGAGGAGACGCGGCGGGTGGTCGGCGAGGCGCTCGAGGTCGGCTACCGGTTCGTCGACACCGCCGCCAGCTACGAGAACGAGCGCGGTGTCGGGCAGGCCCTCGCCGACTCGGGCCTCCCCCGGGAGGAGGTGTTCGTCTCCACCAAGCTGCGCGGTCGCGACCAGGGCTCGGCCTCGGCGAAGGAGGCGCTGCGGTCGAGCCTGGACCGGCTGGGGCTGGACTTCGTGGACCTCTACCTCATCCACTGGCCGCTCCCCCGGCTCGACCGCTACGTCGAGTCGTGGCTGGCGATGGAGGAGCTGCTGGCCGAGGGGCTGACCCGGGCCATCGGGGTGTCGAACTTCCTGCCCGAGCACCTCGACCGCCTCGCCGCCGAGAGCTCGACCGTGCCGGCGGTGAACCAGATCGAGTGCCACCCGCGGGAGCCGCAGCTCGAGCAGCGCGCCGACGACGCCCGGCGCGGCATCGTCACCGAGTCGTGGTCGCCGCTGGCCAACGGCGGCGAGCTGCTGCGCCGGCCGGTGCTCGCCGAGATCGGTGCCCGGCACGGCCGGACACCAGCGCAGGTGGTGCTGCGCTGGCACGTGCAGCAGGGGCTGGTGACCTTCCCGAAGGCGTCCTCCCGCGTCCGGCTGGTCGAGAACCTGGACGTCTTCGACTTCGCGCTCACCCAGGAGGACCTGGCCGGCATCGCCACGCTCGCCGACGGCACCCGGGTCAACGGGCAGTACCCGGACGTCTGGGAGGAGTTCTGAGGCCCGTCGGCTGACAGCCCGGGGAGCATCGCGGCGAGCGCCGGAGCGCGAGGATCAGGCCTACTGGCAGCACCGCCCGATGACGGGTTCTTGAGGGGTTCGCGGCCTTGTGGACCCGGCAGCCGCCGGTCAGGCTCGATGGCACCCGACCCGCACACGGAGGACGACGCCATGAGCGCACCCGTCACGACCCGACGCACTCCCGGCTGGTTCACCGCGGAGGACTGCCGCCTCGAGGACTTCCGCGCCGTCGTCGAGACGACCACCGACCTGGCCGAGTACCCCTACGCCGACGAGGTGCGGGAGAACGTCCTCGTCTACGGCTCCCGGCTGCGCAACCACCTCGCCACCCCCGAGGGACGCCGGGACGTCCAGGCGGAGCTCGCCCGCGCGCTCACCGACGGTCCGGGCATCGTCGTCTTCGCCGGCGCCTTCCCCGACACCTCGGTGGTCGACCGGGCCACCGCCGTCTTCGAGGCGATGATCACCGACCAGAAGGCGGCCGGCGTCGTCGGCGGCGACCACTTCGCCACGCCCGGTGCCAACGACCGGGTGTGGGGCGCGCTGGACAAGTTCGCCGTCCGGGACCCGGAGGCCTTCGCCGCCTACTACGGCAACGACGTGATCGCCCTGGCCTCGGAGGCGTGGCTGGGCCGCGGGTACCAGGTCACCAGCCAGGTCAACGTGGTGAACCCGGGCGGCAAGGCCCAGGTCGCCCACCGCGACTACCACCTCGGCTTCATGTCCGAGGAGCAGGCCCTGGCCTACCCGGCCCACGTGCACCGGCTCTCGCCGGTCATGACCCTGCAGGGCGCGGTGGCGCACTGCGACATGCCGGTGGAGACCGGGCCGACGATGTACCTGCCGCACTCGCAGAAGTACGCCCCCGGCTACGTCGCCTTCCACCAGCCGGACTTCACCGCCTACTTCGACGAGCACTTCGTCCAACTCCCGCTGCGCAAGGGCGACGCCGCCTTCTTCAACCCGGCACTGTTCCACGGCGCGGGCACGAACCGCTCGGCCGACGTGCGCCGCATGGCCAACCTGCTGCAGGTCTCCTCGGCGTTCGGCCGGGCGATGGAGACCGTCGATCGCGCGGCGATGTGCCGCGCGCTCTACCCGGTGCTGCGCGCCCGCAAGGCCGCCGGTGCCGACGAGCGCACCTTGCGCGACGTCGTGGCCGCCTCCGCCGAGGGCTACGCCTTCCCCACGAACCTCGACCGCGACCAGCCGATCGGCGGCCTGGCCCCCGAGACGCAGGCCGAGCTGGTCTGGCGGGCGCTGCGGGAGGACTGGTCGCCCGAGGCCCTGGACGCCGAGCTGACCGCCCAGGCCGAGCGGCACGCCGGCGCCGGGTGACCGTGCAGTCGCGCGGCCCCGGTGTCGGAGAACGGCACGGCGCCGGTGCGGCCGTCCGGGCAGGATGACCCGGTGCCCGCAGTGCACCGCGACCCCACCACCGACGTGCTGCTCGTCCGCCACGGCGAGGTCGTGCCCGCGCACCCCGACCACCCCCATCCCCTGCTCGAGGACGGACAGGGCGACCCGCCGCTGTCGCCGCTCGGCCGCACGCAGGCGGATGCGGTGGGACGGCGGCTGTGCGACGCCGGCCTCGATGCCGTCTACGTGACGACGTTGCGCCGCACGGTCGAGACCGCGCAGCCGCTGCTCGACGTCACCGGCATCCGGCCGAGGGTCGAGCGCGACCTGCGCGAGCTGCACCTCGGCGAGTGGGAGGACGGGCTGGTCCGCGAGCGCCTGGCCCAGGGGGACCCGGTCGCCACGCGGGTGGTGGCCGAGCAGCGGTGGGACCTCATCCCCGGTGCGGAGCCGGTGGCGGCCCTCGCGGCGCGGGTCCGCGCCGCGCTGCAGCGGATCGCGGCCGCGCACCCGGGCGGGCGGGTCGCCGTCTTCACGCACGGCGGGGTCGTCGCCCAGGCCCTCGCCCTGGCCACGGGCGCGCCGCCGTTCGCCTTCCTGAGCGCTCGCAACACCGCGCTGTCCCGGGTTGTCCTCGCCGGCGAACGCTGGACGGTCCGCCGGTCCGCCGGTTCGACGACACCGCGCACCTCGCCGACGACCTCTCCCGGGTCGGGGTCCCGCCGACCTGAGGGAGGACTGCCTCCTCCACTCGCGAGCTCGTGGCGGACCTGCAGGGAGCCGCCACGGCGCCCGCCGTCCCCGGACGACGTGGTCCGGGAACGGCGGGCGCCGTGACCGCCGGCCCCGTCCAGAGGCTCGCCGCGAGCTAGCGAGCGGTGAGGAGGACGGGGTCCTTCACCGCTTCAGCTCGTGCGAGAGCTCCGCGAGCTCCTGACCGCCGGCCATCTCGGTGGTGAGCTCCTCGAGCGAGACCTCGGAGCGCTTCTTGTCGAGCACCCGGCGGCCGAGCTTGAGGATGATGAAGTGGTCGCCCACCAGGTAGGCGTGGTGCGGGTTGTGCGTGATGAAGACGACCCCGAGACCGGCGTCGCGGGCCGCGGCGGTGTACTTCAGCACCACGCCGGACTGCTTGACGCCGAGGGCCGCCGTCGGCTCGTCGAGGATCAGCACCCGCGCGCCGAAGTAGACCGCCCGGGCGATGGCGACGCACTGGCGCTGCCCGCCGGAGAGCGTGCCGATCGGCTGGTTGATGTCCTTGACGACGATGCCCATCTTCTGCAGCTCGGCGTCGGCGACCTCCCGCATCGCCTTGATGTCCAGCGGCGCCATGGGGTATTTCCCCTTGCGGATCTCCGAGCCGAGGAAGAAGTTCCGCCACACCTCCATCAGGCCCACGACCGCGAGGTCCTGGTAGACGGTGGCGATGCCGGCGTCCAGGGACTCCCGCGGTGAGGAGAACTTGCGCTCCTGGCCGTCGACCCGCAGCGTGCCCTCGGTGTGCCCGTGCAACCCCGAGATGATCTTGATGAGGGTGGACTTGCCGGCGCCGTTGTCCCCCAGCACGCAGGCCACCTCCCCCGCGTTGACCGTCAGGTTGATGCCCTCCAGGGCCCGGATGGCGCCGTAGGCCTTGCCGACGCCCTCCATCTCCACCAGGGGCGCGCCCTTGGTGAGGTCCGGTGCGGCGTGTTCGGCGATCGTGTCCGTCACGTCATCTCCTCTGGGCGGCGTAGTTCTTGATGTACAGGTTCACCAGCACGGCGAGCAGCAACATCACGCCCAGGAAGGCGCGGAACCAGTTCGGGTCCCAGCCGGCGTAGACGATGCCCTGAGTGGTCATGCCGAAGATGAAGGCGCCGAGCGCCGACCCCACGGCCGAGCCGTAGCCACCGGTCAGCAGGGCACCACCGACGACCGCGGCGATGATGTAGATGAACTCGTTGCCGACGCCGAGGCCGGCCTGCACGGTGCTGAAGTTGAACAGCAGGTGCATGCCCAGGAACCAGGCCAGGAACGACACGCCCATGAACAGGCCGATCTTGGTCGCGCGGACGGGCACACCGACCGCGCGGGCGCTGGCCTGGTTGCCGCCGACCGCGGTGATCCAGTTGCCGGTGCGGGTGCGCAGCAGCAGCCAGGTGCCGACGGCCACGAACAGCAGCCACCACAGCACGGTGACCTTCAGCGTGATGAACCCCAGGTCGATGTCGCTGGCGAAGACCGCCTTCGCGGAGGCGAACCCGTCGAGGGCGCTGGTGTTCGGCGTGGCGACCGTCCCGGTGACCAGCTTGGTGACGCCCAGGTTGATGCCCTGGAGGATGAAGAAGGTGGACAGCGTGATCAGGAAGCTCGGGATCCCCGTTCTCATCACGAGGTAGCCGTTGACCAAGCCGACCGCCAGCGCGATGAGCAGGCTCACGACGACGCCGACCCACATGTTCAGGCTGAACTGGTAGCAGATCATCGCCGACGCGAGCGCCGCCGTGGTCACCGCGACACCGGCGGACAGGTCGAACTCGCCGCCGATCATCAGCAGCGCCACGCCGACCGCGACGATGCCGATGGTCGAGGAGGCATAGAGGACGGTCGCCAGCGCCGGCAGGGTCCGGAACGGCTCCGCGACGGCGTAGAAGAAGGCGAAGATCACGATCGCCGCGGCCAGCGCGCCGATCTCGGGACGGCCGAGGACGCGGGAGACCAGTGATCGTTCGGCGCGGCCCGGAGGTGCGGCCGGGGGTGCGGTGGACGGCTTCGCCGCCACGGATGAGCTCATGACTGCTCCAGGGCTGGGCGGGGGTGGGGGGAGCCGGGTCCCCCCGGCTCCCCCCAGCGGGTCAGCGGGTGTTGTTCTCCGCGTACTGGACGATCGGGCCGATGTTGCTCTGGTCGACGACGGACGGGCCGGTCAGCACCGGGCCGCCGCCACCGATGTCGTTGCCGTTGGTGAGGTTCAGCCACAACGAGGTCACGGCCATGTAGCCCTGGACGTAGGGCTGCTGGTCGACCGAGAACAGGATGCCGCCGTCCTCGATCTGCTTGGCCACGTCGGCGTTGAGGTCGAAGGTCGCGACGCTGGCCTGGCTGCCCGAGTCGGCCTTGGCCTGCTGGGCGGCCAGCGCGATGTCGGCGCCGAGCGCGACCACGTTGGCGATCGAGGCGTCCTCCTGCAGCTTGGCCCCGATGGTCTGCTGCACCGCCGGCAGGTCGCGGCCGTTGACGTAGAGGACCTCGGTGTCGGGCGCGGTCTTCGCCACACCGGCGCAGCGGGCCTCGAGCTGGACCTGGCCCTGCTCCTGGATGACGCACACCGTGGGTCCGGGGCTCTCCGCGGCGAGCTTCGTGCCGACGGTCTGCCCGGCGAGGTCCTCGTCCGAGCCGAAGTACATGCCGACGCCGAAGTTGGTGTAGTCGTTGATCCCGGCGTTGAACGCGACCGTCGGGATCCCGGCGTCGACCGCCTTCTGCACGTTGGGCCCGATGGCGTCGGGGGTGGGCAGCGTGGTCGCCAACCCGTCTACGCCCTGGTCGATGGCGTTCTGGATGAGCGTCGACTGCTCGCCGGCGTCCTGGTTGTTCGAGTAGTTCAGCGTGATGTTGTGGTTCGCGGCGGCCGCCTCGGCACCGGCGCGGATCTTGTCCCAGAACGTGTCACCGGGGGCCTCGTGCGTGACCATCGCGATGGTGAACTCCTCGCCGGCCGCAGCGGCACCTCCGCCCTCGTCCTGCGCCCCGCCCTGGCTGCTGCACGCCGCGAGCGCCACGGTCGCTGCGCTGACCGCCACCGCCGCCTGCAGCGACCTCCGGGTGTTCCTCATGCACGTCTCCTCGTCGGGATGGCCACCCTGCTGGTGGCTGCTCGCCTGCCCAGTCCCCGGACGCCGACCCCCGCGACGAAGCCCTTATGTCTGGACATAGTGACATGAGGAATGTGACATGGCCCACCAGCAGCGTCAAGGGTCCTCCGTGTGCGCGACCCCGCCCAGACCCCTCAGCGCAGACGGGGCGCCTCAGCCGACCGGGACCTCGACCCGGGTGCCGCTCGCCGAGGAGGCGACGAGGGCGTCGAGGGTGACCGCGGCGCGGACGGCGTCGGTCAGGTCGGCGCCGACGGGCCGCCCGGCCACGACCGACGCGAGCAGGTCGCGCAGCTCGACGACCTTGAGGTCGTCGTAGCCCATCGCGATCCCGGCGCCGGGCTGGAAGGCGGCGTACTCCCCGGCCCCCGGCCCGACCAGCACGGTGGCGACCGGCTGGTCCTGGGCGGCCGGTCCGCGGCTGAGCTGGAGCTCGCCCATCCGGCGGAAGTCCCACGCCAGGCGCCCCGCCGTCCCGTGGACCTCGAACCCGTAGGCATTCTGCTCCCCCACCGCGACCCGGCTGGCCTCGAGCACCACGCGGGCACCGGTGGACAGGCGCAGCAGCGCGGACACGTGGTCGTCGTTCTCCACCGGCCCGGGGACGCCTCCGGTCGCGACGGCGTGCCCGGACGTCGCACCGGTCGGACGCGGCCGTTCCGGCACGAAGACGGCGGTGTCGGCCAGCACGGAGGTGACCTCGCCGTGCAGGACGTACCGGACGAGGTCGACGGCGTGCGAGGCGAGGTCCCCCAGGACGCCGCTGCCGCCCCGCGCCCGCTCGTACCGCCAGGTCAGGGCGCCCTCGGGGGCGGCGGCGTAGTCGCTGAGGAAGGCGAACCGGGCGTGCGTGACCCGGCCGATCGCGCCCTCGTCGACCAGGCGGCGGGCCAGGGCCACCGCGGGCGCGTGCCGGTAGTTGAAGCCCACGGCGCCCTGCACGCCGGCAGCGGCGGCGGCGCCGGCCACCGCCCGGGCGTCGTCCGCGGTGAGACCCACGGGCTTCTCGATCCACAGGTGCCGGCCGGCCTCGGCGACGGCCACGCCGATCTCCCGGTGCAGCCAGTTGGGGGCGGTCACCGAGACGAGCCCGACCCGCGGGTCGGCGAGCAGCTCGCGCCAGTCGGTGGTCGCGGAGGCGAACCCGAACTGCGCGGCGGCCTGCTCGGCCCGCCCCGGGACGTCGTCGGCGACCGCGACGAGCTCCGGGACCAGTCCCAGGTCCGGGAAGTGGTGCCGGAGCCGGGCGTGGGCCTGGGCGTGCACCCGGCCCATCCACCCGAACCCGATGACCCCCACGCCGATGCTCTCCATGAACGCCCCTCTCCGGCCCGTCGAGGGCGCGAGCTTAGGGCGCGACCCGGCAGGGCGGGGACGGACGCCCGGGTCACCGCCCCGCCCACGCCCCCGGGGCGGGTCGGCCAGGTCAGGTCAGCGGCCGCACGGTGAGGAGCTGCTCGGCCCGCCCCACCGGACCGGTGCGGTCGTGCAGCACGGTCGTGGTGAGGCCCGAACCGTCCGGACCGAAGACGACGGTGGTGTCCAGGCCCACCCAGCGCCCTCCGGGCTGCCGGTACAGGTGGACGGTGAGGTCGACGTTGGGGAACATCCACGCCCTCGGTGACTCCCGCACGGCGATCCCGTTGGCCGTGTCGACCAGGCCCACGAACCGGGCCAGCTCGCTTCCCGGCTCGTCGGCGACCAGGGCGACCGGGGTGGCCAGCCACACGGTGGCCCGCCCCGGCTGGGGGGGTGCGCAACGGGCGCACGTCGAGCGAGGCGATGTAGCCGCCGGGCCACACGCCCGACAGCTCCGCAGGCGCCAGCCCGTCCGGCGGGGGCAGGGGGTCGGGCTGACCGCCGGCCACCGCCGCGGTGTCGTGCCGCGCCAGCCGCCACGCGCGGGCACGCAGGACGGGACGCCCGCCGGAGACGGCGACGGCCTCGAGCAGCGCGACGGTGCGCCCGGGGCGCACGACCTCGACGTGGACGTCGACCTCGCCGATGGGGATGACTCCGAGGATGTCGAACGCGATGCGGGCGGTGACCAGCCGGTCGCCGGTCCCGCGCTCGGCCACGAACCGGTCGATCGCGTGCACGAGCAGCCCGTTGAGCGGGCTGACGTGCTGCTCGGTGACCGACCACGCGCCGCCGGTGTGCCCGGTCGCCCGGAACCGGTCGGGGGCGAGGCGCTCGAAGTAGGCCGGCGGCGCTGCGGTCGGGACGGGGGGCGGGCATGCTCGACTTCCGGGGCCGGGTGGCAGGGCCACGGGGACGGTGGTGTGCCGAGGATGCCGACCCGGGCTGCGGACCGGGCACGGTGGGGCAGCCCTCCGGTTGATCGACGCAACCACCTGGGACCCTGGACCCATGTCGGTCGGCCGGTCCCCCCGCGCCCTCGTCCCGGTGCTGGTCTTCGTCGGGACCGTCGTCGCCGTCATCAGCAGCCTCGGCGCACCGCTGGTGCCCGCGATCGCCGACACCATGCGGACGACGCTGCCGAGCGCCCAGTGGTCGCTGACCGCCACGCTGCTCGTGGGCGCGGTGGCCACGCCGGTCGTGGGCCGCCTCGGCGACGGGCCGCACCGGCGCCGGGTCGTCCTGGCCGTCCTCGCGGTCGTGACGCTCGGCGGCGTGCTGGCCGCCCTCCCCCTCGGTCTGGGCTGGCTGATCGCCGGCCGCGCACTGCAGGGCGTCGGACTGGGGCTGACGCCGCTGGCCATGGCGACCGCCCGCGAGGCGCTCGAGGGGGAACGGTCGCGGTCGACCATCGCCGTGCTGTCGGTGACGGTGGTCTCCGGTGTCGGGCTGGGCTACCCCCTGGCGGGGCTGGTGGCCGAGCTCGGCGGGGTGCACGCCGCGTTCTGGGCCGGCGCCGCCGTCAGCCTCGCCGCGCTGCTGGCCTGCGCGGCGGTCCTTCCGCCGTCGACGGCGGCCCCGCGGGGGCGGCTGGACGTCGTCGGCGCCGTCCTGCTCGGGGCCGGGGTCGCCGGGCTGCTGTTCGCCCTCGGCGAGGTCGAGGCCTGGGGCTGGACCTCCCCGCTGCTGTGGGCGCTCGCCGCCGGCTCGGCCGTCGCGCTGCTGGCCTGGGTCGCCTGGGAACTCCGGACGACCTGGCCCCTGGTCGACCTGCGGCTGGCCCGCGGGCGACTGGCGCGCACCGCCCACGCGGCGGCCCTGCTGGTCGGGCTGTCCAACTACCTGCTGCTCACGGCCGTGCCCGTGCTCGCCCAGGCCCCGCCGTCGGAGGGTGCGGGCTTCGGGACCTCGATCGTCGTCGCCGGACTGACGCTGCTGCCGTTCTCGGCGGCGGGCGTGCTGGGCGGGCGGCTGGCCCGGCTCCTGGCCGACCGCGCGGGCCGGCACGTCGTCCTCCCGGTCGCGGCGGGCGTGCAGGGCACCGCGTTCGTCCTGTTCGCCCTCGTCCGCTCGGACCTCTGGCAGCTGTTCGTCGTCATGGCCGTCGCCGGTCTCGGGGTCGGGGCCTCCTTCGCGGCGTTCCCCGCGCTCGTCGTCTCCGCCGTCCCGCCTTCGGAGACCGGGAGCGCGATGAGCCTCAACCAGGTGCTGCGGTACGTGGGCTTCGCGCTCGGCAGCGCCCTCACCGCGACCGTGCTCGCCGGGGCCACGCCCTCCGGCGCTGCGGCACCGGCCGCCGGCGGCTACACGACCCTCGCCCTCGTCGGCATCACGGTGTGCGCGACGACGGCGGCCGTCGCCCGGCTCGGGCTGGGGCGTTCCTCCTCCCCCGACCGGCCTGCGGAGGCGACCCGCGGCGGGCGGCTCCCGGCGCGGTAGCCCGGCCCGTCAGCCGCGCAGCGCCTCCGCAGTGGCGGCATCGGCGGGCAGGAACGCCTCGACGGAGAGCTCCGCGGCGGTGAGGTCGACGGCGGTGCCGAAGGTGGTCACCGTGCTGAGGAAGGACAGCACGCCGTCCCCGTGCCGGATGCGCAGCGGGACGGCGATGCCGTCCGGGAGCCGCCGGTCGGTGCCGCCGGGCAGGGCGGCGAGCTCGCGGTGCAGCGCGGCCAGGGCCGGATCGGCGGTGAGGTGGGCCTCGCGGGCCAGCCGGGTGAGCAGGTGGGTGCGCCACTGCGGCAGGTTGAGGATCCGCCGCGCCAGCCCTCGGGGGTGCAGCCCCAGCCGCAGCACGTTGACGGGGGGCTCGAGCAGGTCGGGGTCGGCACCTGCTGTCAGCACGGCGAGGCTGCGGTTGCCGGCCACCATGTGCCAGCCGCGGTCCACGACGACGACCGGGAACGGCTCGTAGGCCTCCAGCAGCAGGTCCACCGCCGCGCGGACCGCGGCCATGTCGGGGGCGTCCAGCGGGCGGCGTCCGTAGACCGGGGCGAACCCGGCGGCGAGCAGCAGCTCGTTGCGCTCCCGCAGCGGGACCTCAAGCTGCTCGGCCAGGTGCAGCACCATCTCGCGGCTCGGCCTGGCCCGGCCGGTCTCGAGGAAGCTCAGGTGGCGCGCGGAGACGCCGGCCTCGTTGGCGAGGTCGAGCTGGGACAGCCGGCGCCGCTGCCGCCAGGTGCGCAGCAGGTCCCCCACGGACGGGCTCGTCGAGGCGACGGTCACCCCCGCGACGCTAGCGACGCGCGAGGGCGCCGTCGCCTACCTCGCAGGTAATCGACCGGCTCCCCCACGAGCGGGAGCGTGTCCGCCATGACCACCACCACCGCTCCCGCTGTCCCCTCGCTGCTGCGGCTGGCGCTCCGGCTGGACGCCGTCGTCACCGCGGCCAACGGCGCGGCCTACCTGCTCGCCGCCCCGCTGCTCGACGACCTGCTCGGCCTGCCCTCCGGGTGGCTGCGCGGCGTCGGCGTCTTCCTGCTGCTCTTCGGCGCCGGGGTGTGGGCGGTCGCCGCCCGGCCCACGTCACCCGCCGTCGGCACCGTCGTCGCGGCCAACGCGCTCTGGGTGGCCGGGAGCGTCCTCGTAGCCGCGACCGGCGTCGGCTCCCCCACCGCCGTCGGCGCGGGATGGGTCCTGCTGCAGGCGCTCGTCGTCGCCGCCTTCGCCGGTCTCCAGGTCGCCGGCCTGCGCCGCTCCTGAGCCCGACCCGGCCGGGGGCGACCGGGCCGGCCACCGAGCCGGCTCGGTCGCCTCCGCCGCGGCGCGGTCGTGCCGGAGCGTGCTGTCCGGGGTGAACTGGCCGGCCCTGAGCTCGCCGTCCCGCTCGCAGCCCGTCGCCCCTCGTCCGCCGGTTCCCGGCTCGTCCGGTAGACGTCGACCGGGCACCGTTCTCCTCTGTCGATAGTTGGGGATAACGGAACGTCCGCGCCCGTCGCGCCCGGTCCCGACCGCCTCCGGCCGTCGGTGGACGCCTTCGCCGGCGCCGGATCGTGCGACGGTGTCCTGCACGCCACGACGTCGGGCCGGGAGGACACTCCGCCATGACCGCACCGAGCCGCGAGGAGCTGCTCCGGTCGCTGTACCGGGCGTTCAACGCGCGGGACATCGACACCGTGCTGGGCGCCATGACCGCCGACGTCGACTGGCCCAACGGCTGGCAGGGAGGCCGGGTCGTCGGGCAGGACGGGGTCCGCCGCTACTGGCAGAGCCAGTGGGCCGAGATCCGCCCCCGGGTCGAGCCCACCGGCATCCGGGAGCGCCCCGACGGCACGGTGGAGGTCGCCGTCCACCAGGTGGTCCGCGACCGGACCGGTGCGCTCCTCGCGGTCGGCGACGTCCGCCACGTGTACCGCTTCGCCGGGGACCTCGTGCAGCGCATGGACGTCGAGCAGTAGCACCGCCGGGCGACCCGGACGCGGCGCTGCGGTCGGCCTCTCGGGAGCCGGCGCGGGTGGGGGGTCCCGACAGGCCCGGAACCCGACCAGGGGGCCGGTACGCGGTCCTCAGGTCCGCGGCGGCGCTCCGCGCCCGCCTCCCGCGGACGCCGGGGTCGCAGCCACCGCGTCGGCGAAGCGGGTGAGCGCGGTGGCGAGGGCGTGCACCTCCTCGCCCGGCCAGTCCGCCACCACCCCGCCGAGCCAGCCGAGGCGGGCGGCGGTCGCCCGCGCGCGCAGTTCGCGCCCGGCCTCGGTGATCCGGAGGGCGACACGGCGCCCGTTCACCGTGGAGGCCACGCGGAGGACCAGTCCCGCCGCCGCCGCCCGCTCCACCATGCGGCTCGCGGTGGAGGGCTCGACGTCGAGGAAGGCGGCCACGTCGCCGACCGTCACCTCGGCGGTGCCCGGCTCCGCTCGGGCGCAGGCCTCCACCACCAGCACGCTGGACATCTCCACCCGCCGGCCGAGGTCGTCGACGACGTGGGCCCGCGACGCCGCCCACAGCCGGCGGAGTCGGACGAGCGCCTCGTCGAGCACCCGCAGATCCCCTGGCCGCGCCCCTGCCACGTGTGTACCGTACACATGAGTTGACCCTGCTCGTCGAGGAGTCGCGCCGTGCGGATGGCGGTACCCGGAGCAACCGGAACGACCGGCGGGCTGCTGGTTGACGGGCGGTGACCGGCTCCCGCCCGATGCGAGCCGTGCGGCTCGTCCGCGCCGGCGGGTCGGTCGCGCCGGGGGTCGTCGAGGTGCCTCGACCCGCGGCACCGGCGCGCACCGAGGTGCTGGTCCGGGTCGCAGCGTCGAGTGTCAACGGCACCGACCTCGGGCTGCTGCGCGGGGGACGTCTGTTCCGCGCGCTGAGCGGTGGCCGCGTCGCGCCCGGGTTCGACGTGGCCGGCGAGGTGGTCGCGTGCGGGCCGGCCGTGACCGGCTTCGCCGTCGGTGACCGGGTGATGGCCCTCATCGGTCACACCGGCGGCGGGATGGCCGAGCTGGTCCTCCTGCCGCAGCACCGCGTCGCCCGCGCACCTCGCACGATCGACCTCGAGGAGGCGGCCGGGATCCCGCTCGCCGGCCTGACCGCCCTGCAGGCCCTGCACGGCCGGGCCGCCCTCTCCGCGCGGGTCGCCCCGCGGGTCCTGGTCGTCGGGGCGGCCGGGGGGATCGGCGCGTACGCCGTGCAGCTCGCGCGGTTCGCCGGCGCCCACGTCACCGCGGTCGCCGACCCCGCCCGTGCGGACTTCGTCCGCGACCTCGGCGCCCACGTCGTCGTCGACCGAGGCCGCGACGACGTCCTGGGCGGCGGTCGGCAGTGGGACGTGGTGCTCGACGCGCCCGGCGCGCTGCGGTTCGCCGCGGTGCGACCCTCGCTGAGCCGCGGCGGCGTCCTGGTCTCGACCCGGCCGCTGTCCCCCGACACGGTCCGGGGACTCCGTCCGGGCCACGGGCCGCGCGCCACCGCCGTCGCGACGCGGCGGTCACCGGTCGACCTCGCCCACCTCGCCCACCTGGTCGACACGGCCCGCCTGCGCGTCCCGCTCGACCGCGTCGTGGCGCTGGAGGACGTGGCGTCGGGCCTCGAGCACGCGGGCTCCGGCCGGCTCCGCGGCAAGGTGGTGGTCTCGCTGGGCACGCAGCCGTAGACCGCTGGGTCCGGCTCGGGTCCGGGCGGCCCGGCCGGTCAGGCGGACGTGGCCGCGACCTCCGCGGCGACGGCGCCCCGGTCGCGTCCGCCGCGCTTGCCGCGTAGAGGGCCGCGTCCGCTGCCGCGTAGAGGTCGCGCACGTCGCTCGCGTGGTCCGGGGCGTGCGCCACGCCGACGCTCACGGTGACTCGTCGCGGGGCCACAGGACCGAGGAGACGCGCACACCGCTGACAACGGCACCGCCCGGTCCCGTCTCCACCCCTACCAGCGCCGCAGCTCCTGCGCCGTCCCCTCCGGGGAGGGCGACGGCGCAGCGCACGCGGGCACCAGCGGCGGAGGCGGCGGAGGCAGCGCCCCCTCGTCGGGACGCCGCCTCCCGCGGTGCGGGTTCCCGTCTCCGGTCGCCCCCGCCGTCCTCAGCCCGCCTGCCTGACCTCCGGAGCGGCGGCGTCGACGAGCTGCCGCAGCTCCTCGAGGTCGAACGCGGAGCCCATGGCGAGGAACCCGGCGCGGTTGGGGTGCAGGTGGTCGCCGGGGCCGCCCACCGACGTGTTGGTGTCGTAGGCGGGCAGCAGCCGGCCGGGGTCGGCCGGGTCCTCGGTGGCCGCCGCGAAGTCGACCACGGCGTCGAACACCCCGCTGCTGCGGATGAAGTCGTTCACGGCCCGCCGCCGCTCGTCGGTCTCGGCCGTGCCGTAGTTCGCCAGGCCCTCCTCGGCACCGCCCGAGGGGGTCAGCGTCGCCCCGATGATCGGGATCCCGGCGGCGTGCACCCGGTCGGCGAGCTCCTCCATGCCGGTGATGACCTCGGCCGCGGTCGCGCCACCGCCACCGAGGTCGTTGATGCCCTCCAGCAGGACGACGGCACGCAGGCCGGGCTGGCTGAGCACGTCCTCGTCGAGCCGGTCGACGGCCGGGGGTCCGTCGCACGGGGTGCAGCCTCCCGCGAGGCGCCCCACCCGGGTGACCATGTTGCCGGCGATGCCCTGGTTCACGACCGAGAGGACCCCCTCGTCGTCCTCGGCCAGCAGGCGGCGCTGCAGCACGTCGGGCCAGCGGTCGTTGCCGTTGATGGTGGAGAAGAAGCCGTCGGTGATGGAGTCGCCGAAGGCGACCACCGTTCCGGCGTCCTCCCGCTGGACCTCCAGCCCGGTAAGGAAGAACCAGCTCGTCGTGGGGTGCGGGAACGCCTCGTCGGTGACGTCACCGGTGTGGTCGCCGGCCCCCGGGTCCGTGACGTAGGAGGTGGTGAAGGACGCCGCGTGCCAGGTCATCGGCCCGCTGGCCCCCCGGACGTGCAGGCTCACGGCCACATCGGACCGCTGCGCGTCGGCGTCGGTGAGCTCCATGCGGACCGGGTCGCTGCGCACCTCCTCGCCCGGCTGCAGGGTCACCGACTCCTGGCCGTGGAAGGTGAGCTGCCGGTCGGTGCCCGGGACGACGGTGGCGCCGCTCTGCTGCAGGGCGGCGGTCGCGCTGCCGAAGGTCACCGGCTGCGTGCCGAACCGGTTGCTGAGCCTCACCCGCCACTCGTCGCCGCCGATGCCCGGGTGCACGACCATGCGCATGGTCTGGTCCTGCGCCTGCTCGTCGGGGAAGGCGTGCTCGAGGAGCGGCTGCTGCACGCCGGGCGCCACCTCGCCGAGCGGCCCCGGTTGCCCCACCGCGTAGCCGAACGGGTAGACGCCCTGGGGCGCGGTGGTCCACGCCGCCACCCACGGCTCCTCGCCGGAGCCCTGGTGCCCGGGGTCGTGGTACACCGCCAGCGACGGTGCCTGCTGCGGGACGACCGCCAGCGCCGGAGCGGCCAGGACCACGCACCCGGCCGCCGTGAGGACGGCTGTCGTCAGGGATCGCACTCTCATGCTGTTCCTCCTCGAACCAGCGACCCCGGTCGGGGGTCTGGAGCGTGGCGGGAGTCCAGGGGGGCCGGCAAGGGCGCTCGTCCGACGATGCCGAACCCCGCTGCTCGCGCTGCGCGTCGCCGCAGGACCAGCCCAGGACTCAGCCGGCCTCCGCCCAGGAGCGGACGACCGAGACGTCGAGCGGGAAGTCGACGGGGAAGCCGCCGAAGAGCAGCCGGCCGGCCGTCGCGGCGGCGCGGCGCACCTCCTCGGCGACGGGGGCGGCGAGGTGCTCGGGCGTGTGGACGACGACCTCGTCGTGCAGGAAGAAGACCAGGTGCGGGCGCTGGTCCAGGGCACCCGTGCCGCCCAGTCGCCACAGCCGGTTGCGCAGGTCGGCCAGCCAGCACAGCGCCCACTCGGCGCCGGTGCCCTGGACCACGAAGTTCCGGGTGAACCGGCCCCAGGCGCGACGGTGCCGGTCGCGCTCCTCCCGGGAGCCCGGGGCCTCGGCCGGCTCGCCCAGCGCGACGGCGCGCTCGGCCCACGCGCCGGTGGGACGTGGTGAGCCGCGGCCGAGCAGGGTGTGCACCACCTCCCCGCGCTCCCCCGCCCGCGCGGCCTCCTCGACCAGCCCGATCGCCCGCGGGTAGCGGCGGGTCAGCCGCGGCATGATGCGGCCGCTCTCGCCCCGGGTGGCGCCGTACATCGCGCCGAGGATCGCGACCTTGGCCTGCGCCCGGGTCTCGACCGCGCCGCCGGCCACCATGCCCTCGTACAGGTCGGCGGCCCGGGCGGCCTCGGCCATCGCGTCGTCCCCGCTCAGGCCGGCGAGCACCCGCGGCTCGAGCTGGGCGACGTCGGCGACGACCAGCCGCCAGCCGTCGTCGGCGACCGCGGCCGGGCGCACCTGGACCGGGACCGAGAGCGCTCCCCCGCCGTTGGACGCCCACCGCCCGGTCACCACGCCGCCGGGCACGAACCACGACCGGAACCGGCCGTTGCGTACCCAGGCGTCCAGCCAGGCCCAGCCGTTGGCGGTCAGCAGCCGGGAGAGCCGCTTGTACTCCAGCAGCGGCGGGACGACGGGGTGGTCGAGCTGCTCGAGCGTCCACGACCGGGTGTCCTCCACCGCCAGCCCGGCGGACTGCAGCGCCGCCAGCAGCGCGCCCGGCGAGTCCGGGTTCAGCTCCGGCGCCCGCAGGGCCGCGCGGACCTCCCGGGCCAGCGCCTCCAGCACCGCAGGCCGCTGCCCGGAGAGCGGGCGCGGCCCCAGCAGCTCGGTGAGCAGGCGCTCGTGCACGTCGGCCCGCCACGGCAGCCCCGCGTGCGTCATCTCCGCCGCCACCAGCGCTCCGCAGGACTCCGCGGCCAGCAGCAGCGCCAGGCGCGTCTGCTGCGGGGAGGCGGCCACCGCGGCCCGCTGGCGCTCGTGCTCGGCGACCGGGTCGAGGGCGTCGGCGGGGTCCTCGAGCGGGAAGAGCGCCGGGTCGGCGGCGGTGACCGGCTGCAGCGCGTCCCAGGCCGGGGTCTCCCCGGCGACGAGCAGGGACTGGTCGGCGAACGGTGAGCGCCGCAGCACCGCGTGGGTGAGCCGCAGGTCGGTGCACCGCTCGACGCGGACGCCGGCGTCCAGCAGCTCCGGGTACCAGCGGGTGGTGTCGTCCCACACCCAGCGGACGGGCACGCGCTCCCGCACCCGGACGAACGCCGCGAGCTCCCCGGCCGCCAGTGGGGTGATCCGCACCGTCGTCCCGTCCTCGGCGCACTCCCGGGCCTCGACGACGGCCTCCGCGCGGCGCACGAGGACGACCCTGTTCACCCCCGCAGTCTCGTGGCCCGGTGCGACAGGTCGCGGGCGCGCCGAGGGGGCGTCGGTCACCCCGTCGGAGAGCCGTGACCGGACCGGGGCACCGACGGTCGGCGTCAGGGCACCGAGCCGGCCGGCACCACCCACTCGGTGCGCTGGCCGGTCACCCCGGCGACGAGGTCGAAGTCCCCGTCGTAGTGCAGCACGGTCATCCGGTGCCGCTCGGCCACGGCACCGATCACCAGGTCGGCCATCCCCACGCCCCGCCACCGGCCGCCGTCGGCCAGGGCCGCCTGCACCTCGAGGGCGCGCTGCCAGTCCTCGTCCTCGGTGGGCAGGTACTCGTACGCCAGCCGTCGGTCGGCCCGGACGTCCCGGTACTCCCCCGGCGTCCGGGCGCTGTACAGCGCCTCCAGGTCCAGGGCGGCGCAGGTCGCCAGCAGCCCGGCCGACAGCAGGGGCACGACGCGGTCGGCCACCGGGCGGTGGGGCACCCGCGCGGCGGCACTGGTGTCGAGGAGGTACCGGGCGACTACCGCCATGCCCGGTCGCGGTCCGCGCCGGTGGCGAGGAGGCTCGAGGAGCCGTCCAGCAGCCGTTCGACCTCACGGCGACGGGCGGCGGAGGCGGCCGCCTCGCGCAGCGCCCGGCCCACCGTCTCCTTGATCGTCGAGGTCGACAGCGCCACCCGGGCGGCATCGAGGTCGGCGTCGTCGATCTCCACCAGGCGCTTCGTCACGCCAGCAAGTATATATGCCTGCGCCGTCTCGTATATACGTCCGAGGTGTACGGCTCCTCGGCCGTGTGGTGGCGCGGCCGCTCGCGCCGGGTCGCGGCTCCCGTCCCTCTCGGCGTCCTCGCCGGCCGGTCGTGCGGCAGGTGCTGACGCTGCTGCGCGGACGCGGCACGCGGTCGGTCGAGCCGGACGACGGTGCGGGATCCGCTGGCACGATGGGGCCCGGTGCGGAGGGAGGCGGTGTCGTGGCCCGGCTCGGTCCCCTCGCCTGCGGCGTCCGCCGGTTCACGCTCGGCTGGGGCCCGCCGCGGCGCACGAGCGACACGGTGGAGTTCGTGTCGCGGGTCGTCGTCCTGCTCGTGGTGCTGCTCTCCGTACCGGTCGCCCTCGCCGTGGGGACCGCCGTCCGGTCCGACCTGGCGGCCCTGGCGCGGCAGCAGGCCGACGAGCGCACGCAGGTCCCCGCCGTCGTGACCGCCGACGCCGCGGCCCCTGCCGACGCGCCCCCGCGGACCCGGGTCCCCGTTCCGGCGCGGTGGACCTCCCCCGACGGGACCCCGGTGGAGGGCGAGGTGCCCGCGCGTCCGACCACCCGCGCCGGCGACACCCTGGTGCTGTGGACGACGTCCGACGGGCGGCCGACCGGCGCGCCGATGACGCCGGCCGGGGTGTGGCGGAGCACGCTCGTGCTGGTCGGGCTGGGCTGGGCCGGCACCGTGGTGGCCACCGTCCTGCTGCACGTCGCGCTGTGCCGGCTGCTCGCCTCCCGGGCCGACCGGCGGTGGGCCCGCGAGTGGGCCCGCGTCGAGCCGACGTGGAGCCGCCGCGTGCCCTGACCGGCGGCCGCTCGCGCCGCTCACCGACACGACTCCCGGAAGGACGCCCATGCCCCCCGCCGGCACCGACGAGGTCTCCCTCGAGGCCCTGCGCGCCCGCACCCGCGCGCTGTGCGCCGGGTTCCCCGACGCCTACTGGCGCGGGACCGACCGGGACCGCCGCTATCCGCAAGAGTTCGTCGACACCCTCACCGCGGCCGGCCTGCTCTCGGTCCTGATCCCCACCGAGTACGGAGGCGCGGGCCTCGGCGTGACCGAGGCCTCCGTCGTCATGGAGGAGATCAACCGCTCCGGCGGCCACTCCGCCGCCTGCCACGCGCAGATGTACACGATGGGCGCCCTGCTGCGGCACGGCAGCGACGCGCTCAAGGAGGCGTACCTGCCGCTGATCGCCAAGGGGGAGCTGCGGCTGCAGGCCTTCTCGATCACCGAGTCCGCGGCCGGGTCGGACACCACCGCGATCACCACCACGGCCACCCGCGACGGCGACGACTTCGTGATCACCGGGCACAAGAACTGGACCAGCCGGATCTCCGAGTCCGACCTCGCCCTCGTGCTGGCCCGCACCGGCGAGAAGGCCGTCGACCGGACCCGCGGCCTGACCCTCTTCCTCGTCGACCTGCGACAGGTGCGCGCCGAGCAGCCGGAGACCCTCGAGGTCGTGCCCGTCCGCACGATGTTCAACTACGCGACCAACCAGGTGTTCTACCGGGGCGTGCGCGTGCCCGCGGACCACGTCGTCGGCCAGGTCGACGCCGGCTTCCGGTACGTGATCGACGGGTGGAACGCCGAGCGCATCCTGCTCGCCGCCGAGGCGATCGGCGACGGCTACTGGTTCGTCGACCGAGCCGTCGCCTACGCCAACGCACGCGAGGTGTTCGGCCGCCCGATCGGCGCCAACCAGGGGGTGCAGTTCCCCCTGGCCGACGCCTACATGAAGGTGCGGGCGGCGGACCTGATGCGCTACGAGGCCGCCCGGCTCTTCGACGCCGGCCAGCCGTGCGGGGCCGAGGCGAACATGGCCAAGCACCTGGCCTCCGAGGCCAGCTGGGCCGCGGCCAACGTCGCCCTCGACACGCACGGCGGCAACGGGTTCGTCGACGAGTACGACGTCGAGCGCAAGTTCCGCGAGACCCGCATGTACCAGGTGGCCCCGGTGCACAACAACATGGTCAAGGCCTTCGTCGCGACCAAGGTGCTGGGGCTGCCCCGGTCGTACTGACCGAACCCTCCACCCCGGACGCTCGGGCGCTGCTCCCGTGAGGGAGCAGGGGGCGACCCCCGTCCTGTCGGTGCTCCCGGTGAGGATGGCGGCCATGGCTGCCTTCTTCCTCCCGCGGGCGAGCGACGACGAGCAGGCCGAGCGGCTCTACGAGGCCCTCGCCGAGTTCGCCGGCTGCGAGCCCGCTCCCCCGGGGCGGCGTGTGCAGGCGATCGCCTTCGCCCAGGACGGCGCCCGGTGGGTCGCCGAGGTCGGGGAGGTCCTGCGCGGGGAGCGGACGACGCAGCAGCTCCGCCGCGGAGAGCTGCTCGAGCGCACCGAGACGCTGACCTCGGCCACCCGGGTGCTCGCCGTCTACCCGGGCAGCCCGTTCGTCGTCGTGACCGACGCCCAGCCCATCACCGGCGCGCCGTCGGAGTGGGCCAACCCGTTCTCCACCCGGCCCGACGAGGTCACCCTGTTCGACGCACCCTGAGCCGCGGGGCCCGGAAGGCCCGCATCCGCGGGCGGTGCCCTGCTGCGCGCGCCGTCGTCCGCCCGGCGGGAGAGAGTGGCGGGGTGTCGCTGCTGACGAGACTGGGTGGGCTGCTCGCCGACGCTGCGCTGGGCCTGCCGCTGCGCGCCACGCCGTACACGGTCGAGCGCGACCTCCCCGTCCCGGTACCCGGCGGGGTGTCGCTGCTGGGCGACCTCTACCGCCCCGCCGGGACTCCCGGCCCGCTGCCCGTGGTGCTGGTCCGGCTGCCCTACGGTCGCGCCGCGGCGTTCGCGCACGCCTTCGCGACCCCGTTCGCCCGTCGCGGGTTCCAGGTGTTCGTCCAGTCCACGCGCGGCACGTTCGGCTCCGGCGGCCACTTCCGGCCCTTCACCACCGAGCACGACGACGGCCTGGCCACCGTCGCCTGGCTGCGGGAGCAGCCGTGGTGCGACGGCCGGGTGGCGATGACCGGCGGCAGCTACTTCGGGCACACCCAGTGGGCGGTCGCCCCCTACGTCGACCCACCGCTGGTCTGCGTCTCGCCGCACGTCACGGCCGCGCGGATCACCACGGCGTTCTACGAGCACGGCGCGCCCCTGCTGCACACCGCGCTGACCTGGTCGGCCGAGATCGGCCGGCAGGAGGCCGGTGGCCTGCCGGCCGGGGTCCCGACCCCGCGGCGCCGGGCGCGACTCGAGCGGGCCCTGCGCCGGCTGCCCCTGCAGGCCGCCGACACCGCGGTGACCGGTGCCCCCGTGCCGTTCTGGCGCGACTTCACCACCCACGCCGAACCCGGCGACGACTTCTGGGACGTCGCCGACCACGACGACGCCGACCTCAGCCGGATGCCGCCGGTCACCATGGTCACCGGCTGGTGGGACCTCTTCGCGGCCGGCCAGCTCACCGACCACGCCCGCCTGCGCGCCGCCGGTGTGCCCGCGCGCCTCACGGTCGGGCCGTGGATCCACGCCGAGGCCGGGGAGATCCGCACGATCCTCCGTACCGACGTGCGGTGGCTCGACCACCACCTCCGCGGCGGTCCCGCCCCATCGGGTGCACCGGTCCGGCTGTACCTGCAGCAGGCCGGCACGTGGCTGGAGTCCGAGTCGTGGCCGCCACCGGGCAGCCGTCCGGTCCGCCACCACCTCCGCGCCGGAGGCGGGCTCACCGAGGAGGCCGACCCCGGCGACGCCCGGCCCGGCGTCTTCACCTACGACCCGGCCAACCCCACGCCCACGGTGGGCGGCCCGCTGCTGCAGCCGCCGGGCAAGCAGGCCGACAACGCGGCCGTCGAGTCGCGCGACGACGTCCTGGTCTTCACCGGCCCGGTGCTGACCGACGACGTCGACGTGGTCGGGCACGTCCGCGCCCGCGTGCACGTGCGCCCGCAGCTGGAGCACGCCGACGTATTCGTGCGGCTGTGCGACGTCGACCCCGACGGGGTGTCCCGCAACGTCGTCGACGGCATCCGCCGGCTCGACCCGCGCACGGTCCCCGCCGACGACGTCACCGTCGGGGAGGACGGCGTGCTGGCGGTCGACGTCGAGCTGTTCCCCACCGCCTACCGCGTCCGGGCCGGGCACCGGCTGCGCGTCCAGGTCGCCGGCGGCGCCTTCCCCCGCTACGCCCGCAACCCGGGCACCGGGGAACCGCTGGCGACCGCCACCACCGGGCGCACCTGCCGGTTCGAGGTGTTCCACGACGCCGCGCACCCGTCGTGCCTGGAGTTGCCCGTGCTGCCGTGACGCACCGCGGCCCGGGTCCCGAGGAGGGACCCGGGCCGCGTGTGCCTGGTGAGGTGCTGGAACGGCCCCTCTGCAGGGCCCCACCGTGAGCTTGCGAGCGGTGGGGGGCAGAGGGGTCCTGTCTCAGGGCACGAGGATCGCCCGGCCCCGGACCTTCCCGGCGTCGAGGTCGCGGAGCGCGTCCACGGCCCTGTCGAGCGGGTACTGCTGGGTGTGCAGGGTGACCTTCCCGGCCTGCGCGAGCACCATCAGCTCGGCCAGGTCGGTGTAGGTGCCGACGATGTTGCCGACGATGTTCTTCTCGCCGGCGACGAAGTCCAGCGTCGGGATCCGGAGCTCGCCGCCGTACCCGATGACGTAGTACGAGCCGGCCGGGCCGGTCATGTGCCAGCCGTCCATCTCCGCGCCCTGCTCGGCGACGAAGTCGAGGACGACGTTCGCGCCCCCGCCGGTCAGGTCCTTGACCGCCTGCACCTGGTTCCCGTCGGCCACCACGGTCTCGTCCGCGCCGATCTGCCGAGCGAGCTCCAGGGCGTCGGGGTTGCGGTCGACGACGATGATCCGGGTGCCCGAAAGTGCGGCCAGGCACTGGACGCCGATGTGGCCCAGACCGCCGGCGCCCTGCACGACCGCCGTCGTGCCCGGGTGCAGCAGCGGCAGGGCCTTGCGCACGGCGTGGTAGGCGGTGATGCCGGCGTCCGCGAGCGCGGCGACGTCGGCGGGGTTGGTGGACGGGTCGAGCTTCACGCAGGCGCGGGCGGTGGTGCGCAGGTACTCGGCCATGCCGCCGTCGTCGTTCGACAGCCCGGGGAAGAAGGCGTTCTCGCACTGCATGTCCCGGCCGGCGCGACAGGCCATGCACAGGCCGCAGCTGGGCTGGGGGTGCAGGATCACGGTGTCACCGACGGCGACGTTGGTGACACCCTCCCCGACCTCGTGCACCCACCCGGCGTTCTCGTGCCCGATCACGTAGGGCAGGTCCGGGTTCTGCAGGTCGGCCCACTGGCCCTCGAGGATGTGCAGGTCGGTGCGGCAGACCCCGGCGCCGCCGATCTTGACGATGACGTCGAGGGGACCCTGGATCTCCGGTTCGGGGATGTCGTCGATCGTGGGGTCGGCGTGGTACTCGTGCACGCGGGCGGCCTTCACGGGTGGGTTCCCTTCGAGACGGTGAGCGGGAGCACGGGACGGTCCTCGGGGCGGGGGGTCTGGTCGGCCTCCGACCCGGGGTAGCGGGTGGTGAGCAGACCCCGGCAGAAGTGCGCGTTGCCGTCGACGGAGATGCGCACCGAGCGGGCCCGGCGCAGCACCAGCTCCGCCTGCGCGGGGTCGGGGCGGGTGCCGTCGTCGTGCACGAGCACCGGCGCCCCGTCGTCGACGGGCAGGCCGAGAGCCGCCCGCCGGCGCAGCAGCGCGTCGGTGGTGTGCTCCCCCGCGGGTAGGTCGCCGAGGGTGAGCGCCACGACGTCCACCGCCGGGTCGGTGCGGAGCAGTGCGGTGATCGCCCGCTCCATCGCCGCGGTGTGCGCCTTGCGCCGGAACGTCGCCCGCAGTGCGTCGAGCGACTCCTCCGCCTCGTGCCCGAAGGTGCCCCGGTAGCCCAGCCCGGCCGCCATCCCGCGGTTGATCAGGTCGGAGTCGTGGTGGTCGTCCAGCTCGACCACCACGGACCCCACCCCCGGGACGGCGGACACCGCGTCGTGGGCGTCGGAGACCATCAGCCAGGCGAAGTTCGGCGCGCAGAACGAGGTGGGCAGGCGCAGGTGCACCTCCACCGCCGCCCCGTCCACGGCCACCGAGCGGACGAAGCCGACGTCGGTGATCGGCTCGTCCAGCTCGGGGTCGACGACGGTGCCCAGCGCGGCCCGGACCTCTGCCTCGGTGACCTCTGCCTCGGTGACCTCTGCCTCGGCGACCTCTGCCTCGGCGACCTCTGCCTCGGCGACCTCTGCGGTGAGGCCGGTCAGCACGGCGGTCATCGGCAGCGCCTCAGACCGTCGCCAGGTCGGCCGCGTCGGGCTGGCGCGGGCCGGTCTGGGTCTCGTCGGCGTCGGGCAGCTGCAGGTGGGCCGGCACCGGCAGGTCGTACAGCTTGGCCGCGTTGAGGCCGAGCACCTTCTTCTTCACCGCGGTGGTCAGCGGCGCGTACTCGGTCATGTCCTCGGGGATCTGGAAGTCCACGAACCGCTCGACCAGCCACTTCGGGGTCCACAGCGCGTAGTCGCTGGAGAAGAGGATGCGGTCCTCCCCGAGCCAGTAGGTGAGCTCGCCCATGATCTGCGCGAAGTAGCGCGGCCGGGTGTGGATGAACGGCATCGCCACCGCGAGGCCGGCGTAGACGTTCGGCTCCTGCGTGGCGATCCAGCAGAAGTCCTCCAGCCGCGGCAGGCCGCAGTGCTCGACGACGAAGTTGAGGTCGGTGAAGTCCGTGGCCGCGTGGTCGACGTCGGCGACGTCGAAGGCGTCGCGGTCCAGCGGCCGGATCGTCGGGCCCTTGTGGATGTGGACGTTCGTGATGCCCAGCTCGCGGCAGAGCTCGAAGTAGCGGTAGGCCATCGGGTCGGTCAGCTTCCAGCCCCGGGACTCGCCGTGCCAGTCGGCGGTGTACAGCTTCACGCCCTTGAGCTGCATGCGCTCGGCGTTGGCCCGCAGCGCGTCCAGGCCGTTCTCGCCGTCGCGCGGGTCCCAGTAGTGGTTGTAGGTCAGCTTGTCCGGATGGGCCTGGGCGAGGGCGAAGGCCTCCTCGGTCTGCCCGAAGCCCCGGTGGTAGAACTCGGCCAGCCGGGCCGGCTGGAAGATCGCGTGGTCGACGATCCCGTCGACGAACACGTCGCGCATCAGCCGCTCGCCGCCCTGGTACAGGTACTCCTCGTAGCCCCAGACCTCGGACTCCGGGCTGAGGTTGCGGTGGTAGTCGTAGAAGCAGTCGATGAACTGCTTGCCGTGGACGTTGCGCTGGTTCTCCGGCCGCGCGTCCCACAGGGCGATGTGGGAGTCCACGACGTAGTACTGCTCGCCGTCCTTGCTGTACATCTCCGGCCTCCGTCGGCTCGCTGTGAGAGCGGTCACGCTCCCCTGGCCGACGACGCTAGGCAGGGGCCGCCCCCCGCGGAACCGGTTGCTGTCTCACTTTGGGACGCCGCCGGGAACGATCGGACGCGTACAGTCCGGTGTGACCCAGCGCACACATCCCAGCCGGTGGAGGTGCCCCGTCGACGTGGGCCGGGACGACGTGGGCCGGGACGACGTGGGTCGGGACGACGTGGGCCGGGACGACGTGGGCCGGGACGACGTGGGCCGGGACGACGTGGGCCGGGACGAGGTGTCGACCGCCGCCCCGCTGGCCGACCCCGAGCTGGCCGGGCGGGCGGCGGCACCCCGGCTGCGCGCGTCGTGGCAGCGCAGTGCCGGCTACGGCGTCCCCCCGGACGAGGTCGTCCCGGTCTTCAGCGGTTCGCCGGACACCGGCTCGCTGCTCTACGAGTGCGCGCACCGGGTGCTCACCGACCTGCAGGCGACCATCCCGAACGAGCCGGTGAGCCTCATGGTGGCCGACTCGCAGGGGCTGGTCCTGGCCCGGATCGGCGACGACCGCGACATCCAGCGGTCGCTGGACCGGGTGCACCTGGCGCCCGGGTTCTCCTACAACGAGCGCAACGCCGGCACCAACGGTCTGGGGCTCTCCCTCGCCGACCGGGCGCCCTCGCTGGTGCGCGCCGAGGACCACTACTGCACCGACCTGCGCGGCTACACCTGCGCGGCGGCACCCGTGATCGAGCCGGTGACCGGCGAGCTGGCCGGCAGCATCAACCTCACGACCTGGTCGAGCAGTTCCTCCGGGCTGCTCCTGGGGCTGGCGCAGACGGCGGCGAACGCCACCAGCGCGCTCATGCTCGTGCGCGCCGGCGGCCGGACCGTCCGGTCGGCACCCCGCGGCGAGGTCTTCCACGTGGTCGGCAGCCACCTCGCCCCGGACGCCGGCGACCCGTGCGTGTCGGCGAACTGGCGGGCCGCGACGGACGAGGCGGCGGTCGCCGTCGCCGCCGGCCGGGTGACCGCGGTCGTGGGCGAGCCGGGCGCGGGCAAGGCCACGCTGGCCGCCCTCGCCCGCCGGCGGCTCGCCCCGCGACAGCGGCTGCTGCACGCCCGGGCCCCGGAGACCGGTGACGTCGCGGCCTGGCTCGAGCTGTGGACGCCGGAGCTGCGCGACGCGGACACCTGCGTGATCGTCTCCGGGCTGCACCACCTGCCGGCGTGGGCGGCAGGTGAGCTCGCGCAGACCCTCGCCGCGGTCCGGCGGGCCGGCTCGCCACAGCCGTTCGTGCTGGCCGCCCCCGAGTTCGCCGCGATCCCCGAGCAGCTCGCTCAGCTGGCCGACGCCGTCGTCGAGGCCCCGCCGCTGCGGCTGCGGCCCGACGACGTCCTTCCCCTCGCGCACTGGTCGGCGCGTCGTGAGCGGCACCGCGCGGTCGGGTTCACCCCACGGGCCGCCCGGGCGCTGACCGGCTACGCCTGGCCGGGCAACGTCGGGCAGCTGCGCCGCGTCGTCCGGGACGCCGTGACCCGCGCCGACGTCGTCGACGTGCACCACCTCGCGGCGGAGGTGCTCGACGGCGGCAGCCGCCCGCTCAGCCGGCTCGAGCGGCTCGAGCGGGACGAGATCGTCCGCTGCCTCACCCGGCCCGACACCACGGTCACCCGCGCCGCCGAGGAGCTCGGCATCGGCCGCGCGACGCTCTACCGGAAGATCGCCCAGTACAAGATCACAGTGCCGCGGGCGACGGGCTGAGCGCCGCCGCCGACGACGTCGAGGCGACCAGGGAGCGCGCGACGTAGGGCAGGATCCCGCCGTGGCGCAGGTAGAGCGCCTCGCGAGCGGTGTCCACCCGGACGTCGGCGGCGAAGCGCACCGCACTGCCGTCGTCGGACCGGGCCTCGACGACGACGTGCCCGGGCCGGTCCCCCTCGCCGAGGCCGCCCAGGCCCGTGATGTCGAAGGCCTCCCGCCCGGTGAGCCCGAGGCTCTGCACGCTGTCGCCCGCGCGGAACTGGAGGGGCAGGACCCCCATTCCGACGAGGTTGGATCGGTGGATCCGCTCGAAGCCCTCGGCGAGGACCGCGCGGACGCCGAGCAGCGCCGTTCCCTTGGCCGCCCAGTCGCGGGACGAGCCGGTGCCGTACTCCCCACCTGCGAGGACCAGCAGCGGGGTCCCCGCGGTGCGGTAGTGCTCCGCCGCCTCGAACACCGTCTTCTCCCGGCCGTCGAGGTGGTCGAGGGTCCAGCCGCCGCGCCGGTGCGGCACCAGCCGGTTGCGCAGCCGCTGGTTGCCGAAGGCGCCGCGGAGCATCACCTCGTGGTCGCCGCGCCGGGAGGCGTAGGTGTTCAGGTCCGTCTCCCCCCGCGCGCGCAGGAACCCCCCCGCCGGGCTGTCGGCCGGGATGCGACCGGCCGGGCAGATGTGGTCGGTCGTGATGGAGTCGCCGAGCACCGCCAGGGCACGGGCCCCGGTGATGTCACCGACCGGCTCCGGGACCGCTGAGAGGTCGTCGAGGAACGGCGGACGCCGGACGTAGGTGGAGTCGGGGTCCCAGTCGAAGGTGGCGCCTCCGCCGCCCGGCAGCTGCGCCCAGCGCTCCTCACCGGTGAAGACGTCGGCGTAGCGGTCGGCGAACATCGCGGGGTCGAGGTTCGCCCGGACGACCTCCTCGACCTCGGCGTCGGTCGGCCACAGGTCGCCCAGGTACACCGGCCGTCCGGTTCGGTCGGCGCCGAGCGGGTCGTGGAGCAGGTCGACGTCCATCGAGCCGGCCAGGGCGTAGGCGACGACCAGGGGCGGTGAGGCCAGGTAGTTGAGGGCGACGTCGTTGTTGATCCGGCCGTCGAAGTTGCGGTTGCCGGAGAGCACCGCGGCGACGAGCAGGTCGCGGTCGGCGACCGCCTGGCTCACCTCCGGGGCCAGGGGCCCGGAGTTGCCGATGCAGGTCATGCACCCGTAGCCGACGGTGTGGAAGCCGAGCTGCTCGAGCGGGGCCTCCAGGTCGGCGCGCTGCAGGTAGTCGGTGACGACCTTCGAGCCGGGGGCCAGGCTGGTCCTGACCCACGGCCTGGCCGTCAGCCCGGCGGCGACGGCGTTCCGCGCCAGCAGCCCGGCGGCGACCATGACCGAGGGGTTGGACGTGTTGGTGCACGACGTGATGGCCGCGATCGCCACCGCCCCGTGCTCCAGCTCCACCCGGTTCGCCCGAGGCGACGGGCCCGGGGCCAGGGCCGGCGGGTCGCCGGCCGGGGAGGACTCCCGGCCGGCCTCGTCCACGGCGTCGCCGGCGGCCTCCGGCGACCGGTCGGCCAGCAGGTCGGCGAGCGTGCTCCGGAAGCGGCTGCGCGAGCTGGCCAGCGGGATCCGGTCCTGGGGACGGCGGGGCCCGGCCAGCGACGGCTCCACCGTGGACAGGTCCAGCCGGATGAGGTCGTCGAAGCGCAACCGGGCCGCCGGGTCGTGCCAGAGCCCCTGCTCCTCGGCGTAGCGCTCGACCGCCGCTACGTGCTCGGCGTCCCGGCCGGTGAACCGCAGGTAGTCCAGCGTGACCCGGTCGATCGGGAAGACGGCACAGGTGGAGCCGAACTCCGGGCTCATGTTGGCCAGGGTGGCGCGGTCGGCGAGCGGGACGGCCCCGACCGACTGCCCGGTGAACTCCACGAAGCTGCCGACGACGCCGTGGGCCCGCAGCAGCTCCGCGATGGTCAGCACGAGGTCCGTCGCGGTCACCCCGGGACGCCGCTCCCCGGTGAGCTCCAGGCCCACGACCGGCGGGACGAGGGTGCTGACCGGCAGGCCGAGCATCGCCGCCTCGGCCTCGATGCCACCGACGCCCCAGGCCAGGACCCCCAGGCCGTTGATCATCGTGGTGTGCGAGTCGGTGCCCACGAGCGTGTCGGGGAACGCCTGCCCGTCGCGGCGCACGACGACGTCGGCCAGGTACTCGAGGTTGATCTGGTGCATGATCCCGGTCCCCGGGGGCACGACGGCCAGCCGGCGGAACTGCTCCTGGCCCCACTTGAGGAAGCGGTACCGCTCCTCGTTGCGCGCGTACTCCCGGGCCACGTTGAGCGTCAGCGCGTCCGGGCGGCCGGAGACGTCGGTGACCACCGAGTGGTCCACCGTCAGCTCCGCCGGGATCACCGGGTCCACCACCGCGGGGTCGCCGCCGAGGTCACGCACTGCCTCGCGCATCGCCGCCAGGTCCGCCAGGACCGGGATGCCGTTGGTGTCGTGGAGGAAGACGCGGGCCGGCGCGAAGGACACCTCGCGCCCCCGCCCCGCGCCGGAGGCCAGGTCCTGGATGTCCTCGGCGGTCACCGCGACGCCGTCCTCGTGCCGGAGCAGGTTCTCGAGGACGATCTTCAGCGAGAACGGCAGGTCCTCGGCGCCCGGGACGGCGTGCACCGCCCAGGTCTCGAACGTCTCGCCACCGAGGTCGAGGACGCGCCGTGCACCGAAGCTGTCGTACCGGGCCATGCCACCTCCCAGAGTTGCTTATAGGCTACAGGCTGGGCGACGAACGAAAACTCACCGCCTCACGAGGGAGGGACGTGTGGTCCAGCCGGTGTCCACGAAGGCCGACTACGCCTACGGCGAGGTCCGGGAACGGATCATGTCCGGCGCCCTGCCCCACGGCGCGGTCCTCAACCAGGAGGCCCTCGCGGCCGAGCTCGACGTCAGCACCACGCCGCTGCGCGAGGCCATGCGCCGGCTCTCCGCCGAGGGGCTGGTCCTCCTCGGCGCCCACCGGGACGCCCGCGTAGCCCCGCTCACGGCCGCCGAGGCCCGCAGCCTGTTCGAGGTCCGCCAGCAGCTCGACCCGCTCGCCGTCCGGCTGGCCGCCGAGCGGCGCGACGAGCGCGACCGGGCGCGGATCCGCGAGGCCGCCGCGTCGCTGGAGCCCCTGGACGCCGGCAGCGGCCTCGCCGCCCTCGAGGCGCATCGCGCGTTCCACGGCGCGCTGTACCGGGCCAGCCACAACGACCTGCTGATCGGCCTGCTCGACGGGCTGTGGGACAAGGCCGACCGCTACCGCCGCGTGGCCCTCGAGGCGCGCGAGGACTCCCCCGACGACCGCACCCGGGTGCGGGCCGAGCACTCGGCGATGATGACCGCCGTCCTCGACGGCGACCCCCATGCCGCCGAGGAGCAGATGCGCCGCCACGTGGCCGGCAGCCTCGGCCGTCGCGCGATCGACGTCCTCGCCGGCACCTGAACACCGACCCCGTCCTCCCGCCCTGCGCGAGCTCGGGGCGGTGCGCTGAACGGGGCCGGGAACAGGGGGTCCTCTCTCACACGGTGAACTTCACACCCTGGGCGAGGGGCAGCTCGCCGGAGTAGTTGATCGTGTTGGTCGCGCGGCGCATGTAGCTGCGCCACGCGTCGGAGCCGGACTCCCGCCCGCCCCCGGTCTGCTTCTCGCCGCCGAAGGCCCCGCCGATCTCGGCGCCGGAGGTGCCGATGTTGACGTTGGCGATGCCGCAGTCGGAGCCGTCGGCGGCGAGGAACCGCTCGGCCTCGGCCTGGTCGGAGGTGAAGATGCTCGACGACAGTCCCTGCGGGACGCCGTTGTTGAGCGCGATCGCCTCCTCGAGCGTCCGGTACGGCAGGACGTAGAGGATCGGCGCGAAGGTCTCCTGCCGGACGATGTCGGTCTGCGCCGGCATCCGCACGATCGCCGGCTCCACGTAGTAGGCGTCCGGCGCCTCGTCCGCGAGCCGGCGCTCCCCGCCCACGACGACCTCGCCGCCCTGCTGCCGTGCGGACTCGAGCGCGTCCTGCATCGCCTTGTAGGAGGCGTCGTGGATGAGGGGGCCGACCAGCGTCCCCTCCTCGGTGGGCGAGCCGATGGGCAGGCGGCGGTAGGCGGCGGCGAGCCGGTTGGTGAGCTCGTCGACGACGTCGACGTGGGCGATGACCCGGCGCATGGTGGTGCACCGCTGCCCGGCCGTGCCGGCGGCGGCGAAGACGACCCCGCGGGTGGTGAGGTCCAGATCGGCCGACGGCGTCACGATCGCGGCGTTGTTGCCGCCGAGCTCGAGCAGGGAGCGGCCGAAGCGGTCGGCCACCCGCGGGCCGACCGCCCGGCCCATGCGCGTCGACCCGGTGGCGCTGAGCAGGGCCACACCCGGGGAGCCCACCAACGCCTCCCCCACGTCGGCGCCGCCGACGACGACCTGGCTCAGGTGGGCGGGGGCGCCGGTCTCGGCGATCGCGCGGTCGAGCAGGGCGGCCGAGGCGAGGGCCGACAGCGGGGCGAGCTCGGAGGGCTTCCAGACCACCGGGTCCCCGCAGACGAGGGCGAGGGCGGTGTTCCACGACCAGACGGCGACCGGGAAGTTGAAGGCGCTGATCACGCCGACGACGCCCAGGGGGTGCCAGGTCTCCATGAGCCGGTGGCCGGGGCGCTCGGAGCTGATGGTCTTGCCGTAGAGCTGCCGGGAGAGACCGACGGCGAACTCGCAGATGTCGATCATCTCCTGGACCTCGCCCCGGGCCTCCGAGGTGATCTTGCCGACCTCGAGGCTGACCAGGGTGCCGAGGTCGGCCTTGTGCTCGCGGAGCAGCTCGCCGAAGCGGCGCACCAGCCCGCCGCGCACCGGCGCCGGCACCGTCCGCCACGCCTGGAACGCCTGGCCGGCGCGGGTGACCGCGTCGTGGACGTCGGCCGCGCCCTGCCAGCGGACGGAGGCCAGCGGCGCTCCGTTGACCGGGGAGGTCACGGGACGGTCGCCGGCGACGGCGTCGAGGTCGACGCCGCAGCGGGCGGCGGCCTCCCGCGCCGAACGGCTGAGGTCGTCGGCGGTGGGCAGGGTGGTCACGTACGGCTCCTCGGGGATCGTGGGTCGGCGGCCACCGTGCAGGTGGGAGGACCCCCTCCTCCCCACCGCTCGCACGCTCGCGGCGGGACCCGGGAGGGGGCCGAACGGTGGGGGTGCACGGTGGTCCTCTCTAGACGATGTTCAGCTCGGGCCGGACGTCGGCGCTCGTGAAGCGTGCGGCGCCGAGCCCGGAGACGTCGACGAAGGGCTCCTCGCCGAGGTACAGGTCGCGCACGACCTCGCCCACGGCCGGCCCCATCAGGAAACCGTGCCCCGAGAAGCCGGTCGCGTACAGGAAGCCCTCCACCGTGTCGGCGCGGCCGATGAGGGCGTTGTGGTCCGGGGTCATCTCGTACAGCCCCGCCCAGCCGCCGACGATGCCCACCTCGGCCAGCGCCGGCGCGCGCCGCTCGATCGCCTCGCCGAGGCGGGGCAGCCAGGCGTCGGATCGGGAGAGGGCGAAGCCGGGGGTCTCCGCGGGGTCGGACATGCCGAGCAGCAGACCGGAGCCCTCCCGGTGGAAGTACAGGCTGGTCTCGAAGTCGATGGTGAAGGGGGTGTGCGGGTCCAGGCCGGGCATCGGCTCGGTGACCAGGATCTGCCGGCGCAGCGGGGTGACCAGGAGGTCGACGCCCGCCCAGGAACCGACCTCCGCCGACCAGGCCCCGGCGGCGCAGACGACCGTGTCGGTCCGGATGGTCCCGGCGGCGGTCCGCACGCCGGTGACCCGGCCGTCCCGGACGTCGATACCGGCGGCCGCGCAGTGCGGCAGCAGCGTTGCGCCGGCCCGGCGGGCGGCCGCCGCGTAGCCGAGGACGACCGACTCCGGCGTGCAGTGGCCATCGGTCGGGGAGTACGCCGCGGCGAGCAGCCCCTCCGTGGCGATGAGCGGTGACAGTCGGCGGGCCTCGTCCACACCGATCACGCGGCTGGGGACGCCGAGCTCGTTCTGCAGCGCGACGTTGGCCTCGAAGGCGACCACGGCCTCGGGGGTGCTGAGCAGGAACAGGTAACCGACCTGGGAGAGGTCGATCTCCTGGCCGAACAGCCGGGGGAAGTCGCGGAAGGTCTCGAGGCTGCGCGCGCCGAGCGCGATGTTGACGGGGTCGGAGAACTGCGCCCGGACGCCACCGGCCGCCTTGCAGGTCGAGCCGGACCCGAGTGCGCCGGCGTCGAGCAGCACGACGTCCCGCACCCCGGCCCGTGCCAGGGAGCAGGCCGAGCTCAGGCCCACCACGCCCCCGCCGATGACGACCACCGAGGCCGACGACGGCGGCTGGCGCCGGGGAGCGGTCATCACGGTCCTCACGGGAGCGGGGGGACGCCGGGTGCGCTGTGATCATGCCGCCCGGCAGCGTGCAGCACCATCGACGGTTCGTGCACCTGACCGTTTAACGTTCCTGCATGGACGGCGACCTCGACCTGGTAAAGCTGCGCACCCTGGTCGAGATCCGCACGAGCGGCAGCATGACCGCGGCGGCTGCGGCCCTCGGGTACACGACGGGTGCGGTGTCCCAGCAGATGGCGGCGCTGGCGCGGTCGGTGCGGGCCGACCTGTTCACCCAGGTCGGCCGTCGCGTGCAGCTCACCGATGCCGGCCGGCTGCTCGCCGACCACGCGGAGGGGCTGCTGTCCCTGGCGCGGCAGACCGAGCTGGCGCTGGCCGGCCTCCCCGGGGGGCCGCAGACGAGCGTCCTCGTCGGGGTCTTCGGGACGGCGGCCGCGCTGCTGCCCCGCGCCCTGCTGCGGGTGCGCGAGCACTGCCCCGGCGTCCGTCTGCGGTCGGTCGAGGTCGACGTGGACGACGCCACGTCCGCCGTGGCCGCCGGGCGGGTCGACCTCGCCTTCGGCGTGGACTACCCGCACGCGCCCGTCCCGCGGGCCCGGGACGTGGCCCTGCTCGTCCTCGGCACCGAGCGGTTCGCGATGGCCACCGCCGCCGGTCGCTCGGCGCCGGGCACACCGGTGTCGCTGCGCGACTTCGCCGACGAGCCGTGGATCCTGCCACCGGAGCAGAGCTCCTACGGCCGCGCCGTCCGGATGGCCTGCCGCCGGCTGGACTTCGAGCCCCGCGCCGACCACGTCGTGACCGACACGGCCTCGACGCTGTCCCTGGTCGCCGCCGGCCTCGGTGTGGCGCCCGTGACGGACCTCATGCTGTCGCTGCGGCGTGCGGGCCTGGCCACGGTGCCGCTGACCGACCGCGTCGAACGGACGCTGGTGCTGGCCCACCGCCGTGAGCCGGCACCCCAGCCCGGGGTGCGGGCGGTCATCGACGCCATCCGGACCTCGATGACGTCCGGCCGGCCCGGCTGACGGGACGACCCGGGGTCGCTCGCCCGTCCCCCTATGGGTGCCGACCTAGCCTGGGAGCGTGTCCACCCGTCCCCGGTCCCGTCGCTCGACGTACGCACGCATCCCGGAGCGGGCCTGGCGGGCCATCGCGGGGAACTCGCCCCCGACCGCGCCGATCGGCATCCGGGCGCAGCGCGGCGGGATGGACGACCTCACCGCGCACGCCGCGCTGGGCCTGGCCCTGCGCATCGGGGCGTCGATGCTGGCCGTGGGGGCTCCCGCGGCCGACGTGACCGCGACGGTGCTGCGGGTGGCCGCCGGCTACGGCTTGGTGAACTGCCAGGTCGACGTGACCTTCACGTCGATCACGGTGAGCTACGACCGGGAGGGCGCCGTGCCGCTCACCGCGATGCGGACCGTGCGCACGAGCCAGATGGACTACACCCGCCTGCAGGGGATCAGCGACCTGGCCGGTGCGGTCGGCGGGGGCGGCCTGGACGTCGAGGAGGCACACCGCCGGCTGGACGCCGTCGTGTCGGCACCCGCCACCTACCGCCGCACCGTGAACGCGCTGGGATGGGCCGGCGTCGCCGGTTCCGTCGGGTTCCTCCTCGGCGGCGGGTGGCTGGAGGCCCTCATCGCCGCGCTGACCACCGCCCTGATCGCCCAGGTGCTGCGCCTGCTCAACCGGCGCAGCCTGCCGTTGTTCTTCCAGCAGGCGGCCGGGGCCGCGCTCGCCACCGGCGTCGCCGTCCTGCTGCTCGCCTGGGACGTCGAGGTGCGGAGCTCACTGGTCGTCGCGGCCGGCATCGTCGTGCTCCTCGCCGGGCTGTCCCTGGTCGGCGCCGCGCAGGATGCGATCAGCGGCTTCCCGGTGACCGCCGCAGCCCGGGCCTTCGAGGTGGTGACGCTGACCGCCGGCATCGTCGTGGGCATCGCCGGCGTGCTGGACGTCGCCCTGCGGGCCGGGATCCCGTTGGACGTCGTCGACGCCTCGCCCACGAGCGTCCCGTTCCCTGTCGGGCTGGCCGCGTCGGCCGGGATCGCCGGAGGCTGGTCCCTGGCCTGCCACGCCCGGCCGCGCGCCGTCGTCCTCGCCGCGCTGGCCGGGGCCCTGGCGTGGACGACGTCCTGGGCGGCCGGCGGAATGGGTGCCGGTCCCCCGCTGGCCAGCGGGGTCGCCGCCGTCGTCCTCGGGTTCTGCGGAGAGCTGCTGACCGACCGGCTCCGGATCCCGCCGCAGCTCGTCGCGGTGTGCGGCATCGTCCCGCTGCTGCCGGGCCTGGCGATCTACCAGGGCCTGTTCGCGATCGTCGTCGACGCCGACATCCAGGGTGGGCTCGCCGCCCTGGTGGGGGCCTCGGCGGTCGGGCTCGCCCTCGCCGCCGGGGTCACGCTGGGCGAGTACCTCGGCAGGCCGGTCAGTGCGAGGCGGGACCGCTACGACGAGCGCGTCCGGCGTCGGGCCATGACCGCCGACTGACCTCCGGTCCCCCGGTCACGGGGCCTCGGTCGGGTAGCCCTCCTCGTCCATCCGGCGGACCACCTTCGGGTCGAGGCGCCCCTCCCCCACGGCGGCGTCGACCTCCACGTCGACCACGGCGCCGTGCTCGTGCATCCACCGGTCCGCACGCTGCTCGGCGGCGGTCCCGTCCTCGGTCAGGTGGGCGTCGCCGATGGCCCTGCGCCGGACCGCGTAGGCCACGAGCACGACGGCCCAGGCGAGCAGGCTGAGCAGGAGCTGCGACCGCGTGCTCCCCCGGATGAACATCTGCACGAGGATCGCGACGATCGCGGCGGCCGTGAGCAGGGTGAGGACGGGGTAGAACCACATCTTCACCCGCAGCCGCTCCGGCGGGATCGTCGGCCGCATCCGCAGCTGGGACAAGGCGATCAGCAGGTAGACGAACAGGATGATCGCGCCCGAGGAGTTCAGCAGGAACAGGAACACGGTCTCCGGGGACACGTAGGCGGCGACCACGCAGAGGAACCCGATGACGGAGGACGACAGGATCGACCACGCGGGCACCCCGCGCTTGCTGATCCTCAGCATCCGGCCCGGGGCCTCGTGCCGGGCGGCGAGCACGAACAGCATGCGAGAGGCCGTGTAGAGGCCGGAGTTCAGGCAGGACAGGACGGCGGTGAGCACGACCGCGTTCATGATCTCGGCCGCGGCCGGGATCCCCATCTGCTCCATCGCGGCCACGTACGGCGAGTCACCCAGCTCCGTGGAGTTCCACGGCAGGATGGTGGCCAGCAGGAAGATGGAGCCGACGTAGAAGATCAGGATCCGGAAGACGACGGAGTTCGTCGCCCGCGCGATGCCGCGCTCCGGCTCGTCGGATTCCGCGGCGGCGATGGTGGCGATCTCGGCGCCGACCATCGAGAAGACCACGATGACGATGCCCGAGAAGAGCGTGCCGACGCCGTTGGGGAACAGGCCGCCGTGCTCGGTCAGGTTCGAGAAGTCGAGGTCACGGCCCGGCCAGAGCCCCAGGACGAACAGCGCGCCGAGGCCGATGAACGCCATGATCGCGAGGACCTTGACGCCGGCGAACCAGTACTCGAACTCCCCGTAGGAGGCCACCGAGAACAGGTTGGTCGCCGTCATGAGCACCATCAGGACGAGCGCCATGACCCACAGCGGGACGCCGGGCAGCCAGCGCTGCAGGATCGCCGCCCCGGCCACGGCCTCGAAGCCGACGACGATCACCCAGAAGTACCAGTACAGCCAGCCGACGCTGAAGCCGGCCCAGCCGCCGAGCGACTGCCGCGCGTAGTCCGCGAAGGACCCCGTCGAGGGGTTGGCGACCGCCATCTCGCCGAGCATCCGCATGACCATGACGATCAGCACGCCGGTGATCGCGTAGGTGAGGAAGGCGGCGGGGCCGACCTCCCCGATGATCGCGCCGGAGCCGACGAACAGCCCCGCGCCGATCACGCCCCCGATGGCGATCATGGTGAGGTGGCGCTGCTTGAGACCTTTTTGGAGGTCGCCGCCCTCGGCGGCGGGGCCGTGTGCCATGTCCGCTCCCTCGTTCCTCGGCGAGACGGTGGAGTTCCGGCGTCGGTCCGAGGATGAGGCCAGTCCGGGAACTCCGCAGCACGACCTCGATCAGTGGACGGAGGTGTCCACCCACCGGGACCGGGCGCGGCCCTGGCAGCGGGGTCGGCGTCAGATCTGCCAGGGTGTCGTCTCGTCGAGGGTCAGCAGGACACGGGCCTGGACCTCGGTGAGCTCACCGGACCGGGTCCACCGGGCCAGCAGCGCGCGTCGCGCGGCCCGGGGGGAGACCGGGTGGGAGCTGTCCGGGGACCAGGAGTCGAGGCGCGCCAGCCGCGCCACCCACCGGGCGACGGCCGTCGGCTGGGGCCCGCCCCGGCGTGCACGCACCAGGCGGCGGGTCCGGCGCGCCGCGTCGGGGGCGGAGGGGTCGGGCATGTCGCTGTCCTCGGTCTCGCGGAACGCGGTCGTCCCCCGGCGCTGGGTCCGGGAGCGTCGGACGGGCGAGCCGCGGGCTGCCGTCCCGATGTGTCCTCCCCACCGTACGAGCGGGCCGGGCCGCCGAGGCGGACCGCGGCGGTGAGGCCCCGCACACCGCGGCGTACCGCCGACGCCGAGGGCCGGTCAGGCGCCGTCGGCGGTCAGCGGGTCCCAGAACCCGCACTGGTGCTCCTCGGCCAGCACGGCGTCGGGGACGGCGCTGCTCCCGCCGGCGGGCTGCAGGGAGAGCACGACCTGCTCGGCGTCGTACGACGGCCAGGCCGTCTGGCCGGGCACGCCCGGGTCGCCGTGCCGCACGAAGGCGCCCCAGTGCTGCTTCATCTCCGCCGCCAGCTGCTGCTCGCCGGCGTCGAACGTGGGCGCGATGGGGACGCCGTTGTCGAAGCTCGGGAACAGGTACGCCAGTTCGGCGGCGTGCCCCGCGCCCCACTCGTAGCCCGGGACCGGCTGCAGCCCCGGCCCGGTGCGGGCGGCGAACTCGTAGGCCCACGTCGGCACGTGCGCCGCGAGGTCCCGGGTGAGCGCCAGGTTCGGGCAGCCGCCGATGCCGAGGGCCAGGCCGGCGTCGGTCGTGATCGCGCCCGCGAGGTAGGCGGCGGTGAACTCGTCGGCGTCGGCCGGCCACGGATACCGGGCCAGGACGGCGTCGGCGTCCTCGGCGAAGACGTCGCGGACCCACGTCTCGTACTGCTCACGGGTCCAGCCGATGCTCCCGGCCATGAAGGTGCGGCCCTCGTCCCGGGTCGCCCCGACGACCACAGGGACGTCCGCGAGGTCCCCGGTCGTGACCGCCTCGCGCGGGTCCGACGGCAGGAACGGTGTGCCGCGCACCGGCGGGACGATGGGCACCGGGGCGTCGATGAGCTCCCCCACCGGCTTCGAGCGCAGGCAGGCGACCACGGCCGTCAGGGCGGTGCACCCCACGGCCTGGGCGATCACCTGGCCCTCGGCGTCCGCGGCGTCCTGGGTGCGGCTCGGGCAGGACCCGCTCTGGATCATGGCCCCGGCGAAGAGGCCCCGGGATCCCGGGGCCACCAGGTGCGCGCAGACCGACCAGCCGCCGGCCGACTCCCCGCCGATCGTCACCCGCGCGGGGTCACCCCCGAAGGCGGCGATGTTCTCCTGGACCCACCGCAGCGCCGCCTGCTGGTCCATCAGCCCGTAGTTGCCTGACTCGCCCTGGCCCGCGGTGAGCTCCGGGTGCCCCAGGAAGCCGAGGGCCCCCAGCCGGTAGTTCATCGTCACCCCGACGACCCCGGTCGCCGCGACGATCGCGGCCATGTCGGCCTGGTTCGAGCTGCCGTTGACCAGGCCGCCACCGTGGATGAACACGTAGACCGGCAGGCGGTCCTCGGGCGTGGTCCCGGCGGGTCGCTGCACGTTGACGAACAGGCAGTCCTCGGTCTCCGAGCGCGGGCCGTTCGTGCTCTCCGTCGCCGGGCAGCGGTTGCCGTATGCCTCGGCCGCCCGGACGCCGTCCCACGGCGCGGGCGGCTGCGGCGAGCTCCACCGCAGTGCACCGACCGGCGGTGCGGCGTACGGGATGCCGAGGTAGGCGTCCACGCCCTCGGCCTGCACGCCGCTCACCGCGCCGGATCCGGTGGAGACGACGGGCGGCTGACCCGGCTGGGGCGCAGCCAGGGCCGCCGATGCGGGCAGGCAGGCGAGCACGAGGGCGGACAGCACCGCGGCCGACGTGCTGCGGAGGGACCGGGACATCGCGACTCCTCCTGCTCCGCCGTTCACGGCGTGGAGGTCGGTCGTTCGGCTGGCTGCGAGCGGCGGAGCCCATCCTGCTCCGGCCGGGCCGCCGGCGACAGGGCGGCGTGACACCGGGCCCCGGCCGGGGTCACGCCCCGGGCGTGGCCTGCAGGTCGCCCCGCCGCACGGCGCGGGTGGCCCGGCAGGGGAAGCCCGCGGTGCCGGGCTCGGTCCAGTCGACGTCGACGACCTGGCCGGCCCGGAGCGCCCCGCCGCCGGAGACGACCTCCGCCGGGACCCAGCAGTCCCCCGGCAGGTCGGGTGCCTCGACCACGCCGCCACTCCGGGCGTCGTCCCACCGGACCACCGTGCCCAGGACCGTGCCGCCGCCCGCCACGGCGCCAGTGTCCCGACGGCGGAGGCCGCCGTCCAGGAGCCCACGGGGCCGCACCGTCCCGACGGCGGCCGGGTGTGCCAGCCTCGCCCTCGTGCCGACACCGGTGGCGTGGGTGCACGCCTTCGTCGACGTGCCCGCCCGGCACGTCGAGGCGACGCGGGCGTTCTGGTCGGCGGTGACCGGCTGGCCTGCGGGTGAGGCGTGGCCAGGCCCCCCGAGTTCACCTCGCTCGACCCTCCGGACGGGGCGCCGTACCTGCACGTGCAGGCCATCGACGGTGCGCCGCGGGTGCACCTCGACCTGCTGGGCGACCCCGACGAGGACCCCGCGCGGCTCGAGCGGCTGGGCGCGACCCGCGCCCACCGCGGTGAGGCGTGGCAGGTCATGACCTCCCCGGCCGGCCTGCCGTTCTGCGTGTGCGCCGAGTCGTGGCCGCACCGACGGCCCGGCGCCACGGCGTGGCCGGGCGGGCACCGCAGCCGGCTGGTGCAGGCGTGCGTCGACGTCCCCGCGGAGCGGTACGACGCCGAGCTGGCGTTCTGGCGGTCGGCGACCGGATGGGCCGACGAGCCGGTGGACGCACCGGAGTTCGCCCGCCTGGTGCACCGCGCCGAGAGCCCGGTGCAACTTCCTCGTGCAGCGGCTCGACGACGACGGGGCTCCGCAGGCCCGCGCCCACCTCGGCCTCGGCACCGACGACCTGGCCGCCGAGGTCGCCCGGGTGCGGGCGCTGGGCGCCCGGGAGCTCTGGCCCGGCGGCGGCTTCGTCGCCCTGGAGGGCCCGGCCGGCCTGCCCTTCTGCGTGACCGCCGACGACCCGGACCGCTGACCTCGCTCCGCAGCGCCTCCGCCCCGGCTCGGTCCCGCGAGCTCCGCCGGCGCCTCGGCCGGGTGCTCAGGGAGCGGGGAAGGACCGGTCGCCGAAGAGGATCCGACGGGCGGCGGCCCGCCCGACCGGCGTGCGCAGCAGGGTGAACGCCGCCGCGGCGACGGCGGGCGTGCGCACCTGCGCCAGCCCCCGGCGCAGCGCGAGGCGTCCCCGGAAGTGGGCCCGCAGGGCGGCACCGTCGTACCGCGCCAGCGCGTCCGGCCGCCCGGTGCGCAGGGCGTCGTCGAGGACGTCGGCCGCGTGCTCCGACAGGCGCAGGCACGGGTCGAGGCCACCGGCGGTGAGCGGGGAGACCGCACCGGCCGCGTCCCCGACGAGCAGGCCGTCGGGACTGCTGATCCGGCGCAGCAGGCCCCCGACGGGGATCGGGCCGCCGCGCCGCTCCACCTCCTCGGGACGGTCGGCGCCGGGCAGCCCGGGCGCCGAGGCGCCGAACCGGTCCAGGGCCCGGCGCATGCCGCCGGGGAAGCGGTCGGCGTAGCCGGCGACGCCGACGTGGGCGTGCCGGCCGTCGTTGACCACCCAGGCCAGGTAGCCGGGCGCCAGCGAGGGGTCGAGCACGCAGTGGAAGGTGGGCGGCTCCCCGTCGGACCGGATCGTGAAGACCTCCTCGGCGCCGACCAGCAGGTGGCGGTTGCGGTCCAGTCCGAGATCCCGGGCCACCCGCGAGCGGGCGCCGTCCGCACCGACGACGAACCGCGCCCGGACCCGCCTCGGCCCGTCCGGACCGGCCAGCGCGTGCTCGTCGTCCCGGCGCCCCTCGTGGCGGGTACCCAGCGCTATCCGCACGCCGGCGTCGGCCGCGGCGCGGGCCGCGGCCACGTACAGCGGACCCATGTCGCCCACCCGGTACTCGTCGCGTGCGCTGTCGAGGGCCACCGGGCGGCGCAGCCCCGGCGGGTAGAGCACCACGCGCCGGATCGGCGGGCCCAGGCAGTCCGGCGGCAGGGGGAAGTCGTCAAGCGTCTTGCGGACGAAGATGCCCGTGGTCCGGATCGCGCCGGCCAGCCCCGGCCGCCGCTCGGCCAGGAGCACGTCGTGCCCGCGGCGGGCGAGCAGCGTGGCGGTGTGCAGCCCGGCCAACCCGGCGCCGACGACCAGCACGTCGACGTCGTCCCTCACCGGCGGGCCTCGTGCGCGGCGTGCGTCGCCCCGTGCTCGTCGGGGACCCACTCGAGCAGGTCGCCGGGCTGGCAGCCGAGCACCCGGCACATGGCCTCGAGCGTGCTGAAGCGGACGGCCTTGGCCCGGCCGTTCTTCAGCACCGCGACGTTCGCCGGCGTGAGCCCGACGCGCTCGGCGAACTCCCCCACGCTCATCTTCCGCTTGGCCAGCTCGACGTCGATGCGCACGACGATCGGCATCAGATGACCGCTTCCATGTCGGTGCGCAGCGTCGTGGCCTGCCGCAGCAGCGCGCGCATCACCACCATGAGCAGCCCGACCACGGCCCCGGCCACGAGCATCAGCAGGAGCACGATCGGCGGGCCGGGCAGCCCCACGCCGACCAGGGACCAGGCGAACGTGCCGAGGAGGAGGAGCCACGCGGCGGCGATCGCCCCGACGATGGCGTCCACCCAGGCCATCGACGCCGCACTGAAGATGCGGTCGTCCTCGACCAGGGTGAGCAGCTTCCAGGTGCACACGATGACGACCTGGACGCAGGCCAGCCCCAGGACGGCGACCACGAGGGTCGGCCACCGCAGGTGCGCCAGCTCCGGCGAGTCCTCCGCCATCGCCGCCGACAGCGCCGGCAGGAAGACCACCTGCGCCAGGACCAGGGCGGCGAACGCCACCGCGAGCAGGAACCGGAGCGGGCCGACCACCCGACGCGTCGTGATCACGCATCGATTATCGATAGGTGGTTATCGCAAGTCAATCGACGGACCAGGCGTGTCCCCCGGTCGGGCCGGTCGGCACCCGGGTCAGCGGCGCCCCTCGTCGAGGACGGCGGCCAGGGCCTCGACGGCCCGGTCGAGGTCGCCCGGCTCGATGACGAGCGGCGGGGACAGCCGGATCGTCTGCCCGTGCGTGTCCTTGACCAGGACGCCGTGCTCGGCCAGCCGCTCGCAGGCGGCGCGCCCGGTCATCAGGGCGGGGTCGATGTCGATCCCGGCCCACAGCCCGCGGGTGCGCACCGCGTCGACGCCGTGCCCGACCAGGCCGTCGAGCCGGTCGCGCAGCTGCACGCCCAGCTTGGCCGCCCGCTCCTGGTACTCGCCGGTCTCCAGCAGGCCCACCACGGCGTGCCCGATCGCCGCCGCGAGCGGGTTGCCGCCGAACGTCGACCCGTGGCTGCCGGGGGTGAGGACGCCGAGGACCTCGCGGGTGGACACCACCGCCGAGACCGGGACGATGCCGCCGCCGAGGGCCTTGCCGAGCAGGTAGACGTCGGGGACGACGCCCTCGAGCTCGCAGGCGAAGGTGGCCCCGGTCCGGCCCAGCCCGGACTGGACCTCGTCGGCGACGAACAGCACCCCGGCGTCGGTGCACGCCTGCCGCACCGCGGCGAGGTAGCCCGGCGGCGGCACCACGACACCGGCCTCCCCCTGCACCGGCTCGATCAGCACCGCGACCGTCTCGGGCGTGAGCGCCGCCCGCAGCGCGTCGGCGTCGCCGTAGGGGACCACGGTGAACCCCGGGGTGAAGGGGCCGAAGCCCTCGCGCGCCGAGTCGTCGGTGGAGAAGCTGACGATCGTGGTGGTGCGGCCGTGGAAGTTGCCCGCCGCGACGACGATCTGCGCCCGTCCCGCGGGGACGCCCTTCACCTGGTACCCCCAGCGCCGGGCGACCTTGACGGCCGTCTCCACCGCCTCGGCCCCGGTGTTCATCGGCAGCACCAGGTCCATCCCGGCCAGCGCGGCCAGGTCACGGGCGAAGGGGCCGAGCCGGTCGTTGTAGAACGCGCGGCTGGTGAGCGTCACCCGCTCGAGCTGCTCGCGGGCCGCCCGCAGCAGGACCGGGTGCCCGTGGCCGAAGTTGAGCGCCGAGTACCCGGCCAGGCAGTCGAGGTAGCGGCGGCCGTCGACGTCGGTGACCCACGCCCCGTGCGCCTCTGCCACGACCACCGGCAGGGGCGCGTAGTTGCGCGCCGTCACCGACCGGGTGAGCGTCGCGTGCCCGCTCGAGGACAGTGGGGTCTCACTGCGCCGCGGCGTGGTCATGGTGGGCCTCCTCTGGCTCCGGCGTCGGGCTGCGCACCGGCCGGCGGCCCGGGATCGCCGGGGGAGGCGCCGGCCGGCGCCCGTGACTGAAGGCTAGGAACGGCGGACACCGGCATCAATGCACGTTCGTTGCGGGCCGAGCGTGGATCCGTTGCAGGAATGGGCCTACGGTGCGCGGGGTGTTGCAGAGGACCGGAGACCGCCTGGACCCGCTCGACCGGCAGATCATCGGCTGCCTCACGCGCGACGCCCGCGCCACGTACGCCGTCATCGGCGACGAGGTCAGCCTCTCCGCGCCGGCGGTCAAGCGCCGCGTGGACCGGCTGCTGGCCGACGGCGTGATCCGCGGCTTCACCGCGCTGGTCGACCCGGAGGTCCTCGGCTGGACGACCGAGGCCTACGTGGAGGTGTACTGGGAGGGGACGCCGTCCCCCATGGAGCTGCGGCGCAGCCTGGAGAAGGTCCCCGAGGTCGTCGGAGCATGGAGCGTCACCGGCTCCGCGGACGCGCTGGTCCACATCCTGGCCGCCGACATCCCGCACCTGGAGGAGGCCATCGAGCGGCTCCGGCAGCAGCCGAACGTCCACCAGACGCGCAGCGAGGTCGTGCTCTCCCGGCTGATCGACCGCGCCCGCCCCTGAGACCGCCCGCACCGGACGGGAAGGGTCCGGAGCGCGCCGGGTGGGTAGTCCGCCTCCACGAAACCTAACCGGGAGGAGCACACATGGACCTCGGAGGCCTCGGGGACAAGGCGAAGCAGGCCCTCGACAGCGAGCAGGGTGAGCAGCGCAGCGACCAGGCGCTGGACAAGGCCGAACAGTTCGCCGACGACCGGACCGGCGGGAAGTTCGACCAGCAGTCCGACAAGGTCGGCGACCTCGCCGACCAGCGCATCGGCCAGCAGGACGGCGGCCAGCCCGGCGCCTGACGCGCCGACCACGGCACAGGGGACGTTCCGGGTGATCTGGAACGGCCCCTGTGCCGTGTCTGCCTGCCTGGGCCGCAGCGGCGCCGCCTCACGCCTCCGGGCTGCCAGGGCGGCGTCCAGCCGTGGGTACACCCGACGGGCGTTGAGCTCGAAGACCTTCTCGCGGTCGCCGGGCGCCAGCCCCACCGCCTCGACGTAGCGCCGGGTGTCGTCGAAGTGTGGCCGGTGCGCGGGTCGATCCCGCGGACGGCCCCGACCATCTCGGAGCCGAACAGGATGTTGTCGACGTCGACGACCTCGAAGAGGAGGTCGATGCCGGGCTGGTGGTATACGCAGGTGTCGACGAAGACGTTGCCCATCACCGACTCCTCGATCGCCGGCCCAGGATCCTGCCGATAACGGTCTGCCCCTGCCCACCTTGCGGCGAAGGGGTGGCATCCGGGGACCTCTCACCGTCCGACGAGGTGGGCCCGGACACCGTCACGACCGGCTCGTCGGAACAACCGGACCGGGGACAGCACGGGGACCGGTTCGCTGCGCCGCACCCACCCGTCGGTGCCGGCTCATCAGTGCCGGCTCAGACGATGCGCACCTGGACCTGCACCTCTTCGCGGGCGGTGTGGGTCATCGCGACGACCAGATCGAGCGCCATCTCCTCGATGGCGTCGACGCTGTCGGCCTGGGTCGTACCGACACCCGCGACGTCGATCACCCAGTGGTCGCCCTCGCAGATCGCGGTCGCGGTGTAGCTGGCCATCCGTCCTCCAGGTGATCGGCAGGTCGTCGCGACCGCGGCCGACCAGGTCACGGCGGTGCCGCGCCCGGTCAGGGTCCCGTGCGGGGCGCGGGTGTCGCTCCGGAGCCGAGTCGCACGTTGACCTGCTTGGTCTGGGTGAAGCCGGCGATCATGCCCTCGAGGGAGACCTCCCGGCCGATGCCGCTCTGCTTGTAGCCGCCGTAGGACTGGCCGACCACCTGTCCCCCGCCCTGGTTGACCTGCACCCAGCCGGCCTCGAGCCGGTGCGCCGTGGTGATCGCCAGGTCGATGTCGGAGCTCCAGACGTAGGCACCCAGCCCGTAGGCGGTGTCGTTGGCCATGCGGACGACGTCGTCGACGTCGGTCCAGGCGATGGCGACGACCACGGGCCCGAAGATCTCCTCGCGGGCGAGACGGAAGCTGTTGTCGCCGCCGGAGAACAGCGTGGGCACGTGGAAGAACCCCTCGGCGAGGGGGCCGCTGATCGGCGGCAGGCCACCCACCTCGACGTGCAGCGCGGGGTTGGCCAGACCGTCCTCCAGGTACTCCCGGATGGAGTCGAACTGGGTCTCGTTGATGACCGCGCCGATGTCGCTGGCCTCGTCCAGCGGGTCCCCGACCCTCATCGATCCCAGTCGGTCGCTCAGCCGGGCGAGGACCTCGTCGTGGACGTCGCGGTGCAGGTACAGCCGCGAGCCGGCGGTGCAGCTCTGGCCCTGCCTGCTGATCCGCGAGGACAGCACCAGCCCCTCGATCAGCTCGTCGGTCACCGCGCCGGGGAACACGATCGACGGGTTCTTGCCGCCCAGCTCCAGGGAGAGGTGGGCCAGCCGCTCCCCCGCCTTGCTGGCGATGCCGCGGCCGACCTCGGTCGAGCCCGTGAACGAGATCTTGTCGACGCCGGGGTGCTCGACCAGGGCGTTACCCGCCGCGCGGCCGGTTCCGGTGACCACGTTGAGCACGCCGGGAGGCAGGAACTCCTCGCAGATCTCGGCCATCAGCAGGATGGACAGCGGGGCGTCCTCGGCGGCCTTGAGCACGATGGTGTTCCCGGCGGCCAGGGCGGCCGGGACCTTGAAGCCGGCGATCATCAGCGGCGAGTTCCACGGCAGGATCGCGCCGACCACCCCGAGCGGCTCCTGCCGGGTGTACTGCAGCTGCGACGCACCGGCCGGCAGGGTGGTGCCCTTCACCTCCCCGGCGACACCGCCGAAGTAGCGGAACAGGTCGGTCAGCAGCCCCGCCTCGGGCCGCGCCTGGGTGCGCAGCGCGTTCCCGGTGTCCTCGGCGGTGACCCGTGCGAGCTCCTCGGCGCGGCCCTCGATGGCGTCGGCGATCCGCAGCAGCACCCGCTGGCGCTCCTTGAAGTGCTGGTCGCGCCAGGCGGGGAAGGCCTCCCGTGCGGCGGTGACGGCACGGTCGACGTCCGTGGCGTTGCCGCGCGGCACGCGGGCGAGGACCTGGCCGCGGCGGCCCGGGCTGGTGATCTCCCGCCACTCCTCGTCGACAGCCTCGACCCACTCCCCGCCGATGAGCATCAGCCGGGTCGGCGGGGACGTCGTGCCGGTGGACGGGCTCAGGACGGTCTGCTCGGACATGGACCTCTCCGGTGCCTGGGGGGTGAGGGGGCGGCCGGCCGGGCCGGACCTTCTGCTCGGCCTGGGGTGCGTCGAGTGTCAGCGTGCACCCGACGGTCGACCACCCGGAACCCCCACGTCGCGCTCCCCGCCGGGGATCGGTCCGGCCGGCGCCGTCCGACGTCGCGGTCACCCGGGTCAGGAGGCCGGTCGGCCTCCGCCGCGCGATCCCGACATCCTCGTGTCCCTCCACGTCGCCGTCCTCGCCGACGAGGTGTTCGGCGACGGGACCGGATGAGGAGTCGGTGGGCGAGGTGGCCTACCGGTGGGAGACCACCGCACCCGCGGTTGTGGCAGGGTGCCGCCGCGCTGCCGTCGTCGATCGCGACCTCCGAGCCGCGCGGGCACGCGGACGTGTACGGCGGCTTCGTCGTGCCGCCGGACGACGCCGGCACCCATCTCGGTGTGCTGTTCTGGCACGAGGACGGCTCCTCCACCACCTGCGGCCACGGCACGATCGCGCTCCGGGTGCGGGCGGTCGACACGGGGCTGGTCGCGGCCCCGGACACCGACAGCATGGACCTGGTCATCGACGTGCCCTCGGGCCGGCTTCCGTCCGGCACCGTGCTGCGGCGCGACTCGATCGTGGGCAGCACCTTCGCCGGGACGGTGCTCGGGACCGTGGACGTCGCCGGGCGTCGCGCGGTGCTCCCGCAGGTCACCGGGATGGCCTACCGCACCGGCGAGCACCGGTTCGTCGTCGATCCGCACGACGCGCTGGTTCCCGGGTTCGTGCTGCGGTGAGGTTCCTCGACGCGGACGCCGTCGCCGCACTCGGCCCGGCCGGCGCGGTCCGGGCGATCACCGATGCGCTGCGCGGCGGCCTGGACCCCGCCGGCGACCCACCCCGCACCGCGGTGGGCCTCGCGCACGGCCAGTTCCTGCTCATGCCCTCGGAGACCCCGGCCGCGGCCGGGGTGAAGGTGGTCGCCGTCGCCCCGGGCAACCCGGCCCGCGGCCTGCCCCGCATCCAGGCCACCTACCTGCTCCTCGACGCGGAGACCCTGGCGCTGCGCGCGGTGCTCGACGGCACGGCGCTGACCACGCTGCGCACCCCGGCGGTCTCGGTCGCCGCCGTCCTGCCCGCCCTGCCCGACCGGCCGCTGCGGGTGGCGGTGGTCGGCGCCGGGCCGCAGGCGGTCGGGCACGTCGCCACGCTGGCCGCCGTCCGCCCGCTGGCCGGCGCCGTCCACCTGGTCCGCGACCCGTCCCGGACCCCGCTGGCGGCGGTCCGGCTCGGCTCCGCGGACGCCGACGCGGCGCTGCGGGCCGCGGACGTCGTCGTCTGCGCGACCTCGGCCCGCGCGCCGCTGTTCGACTCGACCCTGCTGCGCGACGACGCCGTGGTGGTCGCGGTCGGCTCGCACGAGCCCGACGCCCGCGAACTGGACGCGGCGTTGCTGGGCCGGGCCACCGTGGTGGTCGAGGACGTCGCCACCGCGCTGCGCGAGGCCGGGGACGTGGTCCTGGCCATCGCCGAGGGCGCACTGACCGCCGACGACCTCGTACCCCTGCGCGACGTCGTGACCGGCGCGGTGCCCCTGCCCGCCGACCGGCCGCTGGTCGTCAAGAGCGTCGGCATGTCCTGGCAGGACCTCGTCGTCGCAGAAGCCGCGCTCACCCGGAACGCCGCCGACGCTGAGCGTGCGTCCCCCGACCACCCGCGGGCGGGAGTCGCCACGGGCGCACCCCTCGCAGGCCCGGGGCGGACCTCCGGACGGGGCCCTACCGCACGAGGAAGACCTGGCCGGTCCCGGCGCCCTCGGTGGACCGGACGCAGGCCGCGGCTGCCGGATCGACACCGACCGGCGTCACGCCCGGAAGGGATCGCCGTACTCCTCCACGCCCTCGGTGACGCACGCTCCCGGTGGAGACGGTGGGGCTCACGGCGTTGATGCGTCGAGGGGCCTCGATGGCCGGGGCGCGCACGGAGCACCCCACCGCACCGTTCACCACCGCGGCGGCCCTGCCGGTGACGACGGGATCGCGGTTGAGGACGTCAGCGATCAGGGTGGACGAGCCCCGCTCGGCGACGTGCCGGATGCCCTGCCGGACCAGCTCGAGCCGCCCCGACCGGCAGGATTCATGGCGTGCACTCCTGCTCCTCGTCCACGACCACGCCTCCCCCGTCCACTCGACGTCTCACCGTGCCGCGAGGAGCTCGGCGGGGTCGGTGTAGGGCAGCCCGTGCGCCTCGGCGACCGGCCGGTTGACGAGGTCCCCGCCGAGGGTGCTCAGGCCGAGGCGCAGGGCGGCGTCGGCCTGGGCAGCAGCGACCACGCCGTCCCGCGCGACCCGGACGAGGTACGGCAGCGTGGCCGAGGTCAGGGCCTGGGTCGAGGTACGGGCGACCGCGCCGGGGATGTTGGCCACGCAGTAGTGGATGACCCCCTCCTCGACGTAGGTCGGGTCGGAGTGGGTGGTCGGCCGGCTGGTCTCGAAGCAGCCGCCCTGGTCGATGGCGATGTCGACCACCACGCTGCCCGGCCGCATCGCGGCGATCATGTCCCGGCTGACCAGCTTGGGCGCCTTGGCGCCGGGCACGAGGACGGCGCCGATCACCACGTCGGCCTCGGCGACGTAGGCCGCCGTCCGGGCCCGGTTGGGCGTCACCAGGTCGAGCCGCCCGCCGAAGATGTCGGAGAGGTAGGCCAGCCGGCTCGGGTTGGTGTCGAGGACGCGGACGATTGCCCGCATCCCCAGCGCGATCTTCGCCGCCTCGGTGCCGGCGACCCCGCCGCCGATGATGAGGACCTTCGCCGCGGGGGTGCCGGGGACGCCGCCGAGCAGGATCCCGGCTCCACCGGCGGGGTTCTCCAGGTGGTGCGCGGCGGCCTGTACGGCCATGCGGCCGGCGACCTCGCTCATGGGGGTCAGCAGCGGGAGCTTGCCGTCGGCGGTCTGCACGGTCTCGTAGGCGAGGGAGTCGATCCGCCGCTCCAGGAGGAACTCGGTCAGGCCGCGGTCGGCGGCGAGGTGCAGGTAGGTGAACAGCTGCTGGCCCGGGCGGAAGCGGGAGTACTCCTCGGGCACCGGCTCCTTGACCTTGACGACCAGGTCGGCCGCGTCGAACACCTCGTCGGCGGTCGGCACCACCTTGGCGCCGACGGCGGCGTACTCCTCGTCGGCGAACCGGGACCCGACGCCGGCGCCGGCCTGGACGACGACCTGGTGACCGTCGTGCACCAGCTCCACGACGCCGTCAGGGGTGAGCGCCACCCGCCTCTCGTTGTCCTTGATCTCGCTCGGTACTCCGACGACGGGCGTGCTCATGGCGGATCTCCTGCGGTCGGGACCCGGTGCGGTCGCACCGGAGCGGTGGGAGTCGACCACGCCGTCGGGTGTGGTCGGAACTGCGTGGCTCGGGGCGGCCCCGTCCCGGGTCCCACCCCGAGCCTGCGAGGGGTGGGGAGGACGGGCGGCCTCCCTGCAGGGTCCCGCCGCGAGCTTGCGAGCGGTGGGGGGCAGGGAGGTCCTTCTTCAGACGAGGCTCTGGGCCTCGGTCAGCGTCTGCCGCAGGATCTGCTCGATCTCGTCGAACTCGGGCTGGCCGCAGATGAGCGGCGGCGCGACCTGGACGACCACGTCGCCGCGGTCGTCGGGGCGGCAGTACAGGCCGTTGTCGAACAGCGCGCCAGGCAGGAAGCCGCGGACGAGCCGCTCCCGCTCCGCCGCGTCGAACGTCTCCCGGGTGGCCTTGTCCTTGACCAGCTCGACGGCCCAGAAGTAGCCGTCGCCGCGGACGTCGCCGACGATGGACAGGTCCAGCAGCTTGCGCAAGGTCGCACCCAGCGCCGCCTCGTTGTCCAGCACGCGCTGGTTGAGCCCCTCGTTCGCCATGACGTCGAGGTTGGCCAGCGAGACGGCCGCCGCCACGGGGTGGCCGCCGAACGTGTAGCCGTGCGGGAACGCCACGCCGGGGCGCAGGAACGGCTCGATCACCTTCTCGGAGGCGATCATCGCGCCGATCGCGCCGTAGCCGGAGCTCATGCCCTTCGCGCAGGTGATCAGGTCAGGGGTGTAGCCGAACTTCTCGCAGGCGAACGTCGCACCGTGCCGGCCGAACGCGCAGATGACCTCGTCGGAGACCAGCAACACGTCGTGCCGGTCGCAGATCTCGCGCACGCGCTCGAAGTAGCCCGGCGGTGGCACGAGGCAGCCGCCGGAGTTCTGCACGGGCTCGAGGAACACCGCGGCGACGGTGTCGGCGCCCTCGAAGAGGATCGCCTCCTCGATCCGGTCGGCGGCCCAGCGGCCGAAGGCCTTGGGGTCCTCGGCGAACTCGGGGTGGCGGTAGAGGTTGGTGTTGGGCACCCGGAACCCGCCAGGGGCCAGCGGCTCGAAGTCCTTCTTCATGGCGGGCAGCCCGGTGATGGCCAGGGCGCCGTGGGGCGTGCCGTGATAGGCCACCGCCCGGCTGATCACCTTGTGCTTCTGCGGCTTGCCGATCAGCTTGAAGTACTGCTTCGCGGCCTTCCACGCCGACTCCACCGCCTCACCCCCGCCGGTGGTGAAGAAGACGCGGTTCAGTTCGCCGGGCGCGAGGTCGGCGATCCGCTCGGCCAGCTCGGCCTGAACCGGTGTGGTGTAGCCCCACACCGGGAAGTACGCCAGCTCGGCGGCCTGCTTCGCGGCCACCTCGGCCAGCTCCCGGCGCCCGTGCCCGACCTGGACGACGAAGAGCCCGGACAGGCCGTCGAGGATCTTCCGGCCGCGGTTGTCCCAGATGTAGGCGCCCTCTCCGCGGGTGATGACCGGGACGGGCGTCTGCGGATGGCGGCCCTGCCGGGCGAAATGCATCCAGAGGTGGTCCGCGGCGCGGGCCGCCGTCGCGTCCGGCACGCCGGCCGGGGGCTGCTCTATCGAGGTGGTCATCCCGGGCTCCTCGGGGCTTCGGGTCGGACGAGCGGTGCCCCGAGTCTGCGGGCCGCCGCCGCGCAAGTCACCAGACGATCTGCACGGCGCCCATCCGTCGACCGGACAGTCCGTAGTGGCCCAGGCCGGCGGGTCCGTCAAGGTGGCTCAGGTGAGCCGGCGCAGCACCTCGTCGACGCTGCGCCTGATGTGCTCCTCCACCTCCGCGGCGATCGTCGCCTCGTCGCCCTCCTCGATGACGCGGACGAGCCGGCGGTGCAGCGCCGCGTCCCGTTCCGGGTCGTGCCGCACCGCCTGGTCCACGGTCAGCGCGATGTGGATCTGCGATCCGACCAGGGGCCAGATCTTGCGCAGCGTCGGGCTGTCGGCCAGGTCCCAGATCGCCTCGTGCAGCGCGATGTGGGTGACGTGGGCCTGCAGGGCGTCCCCGGACCCGATCGCGGCGAGGTGCACCCGCAGCGCCTCCCGGACGCCGTCCATCGCAGGCCCGTCCGGGTCCCGTGCGAGGCGCAGGGCCGCCATCGTCTCCAGCGGCATGCGCACCTCGGCGACGTCGCGCAGTTCGTCCGCGGTCGGCTGCGCGACGTGGATGCCCTTGTAGGGCACCTGGACGAGGGCCCCCTCGTGCACCAGCTGCTGGAGCGACTCCCGCAGAGTGGGGCGGCTGACGCCGAGCGCCTCGGCGAGGTGGACCTCCTTGATGCGCTGGCCCGGTCGCAGCTCCCCGGTGAGGAGCGCCCACCGGATCCGCGCCGAGACCTCCTCACGCCGAGTGGACGAGACGACCACCCCGCCGCTCAAGGTCACGACCGGCTCCGGCACACGTCTCTCCTCGCTCGTGCAGACTGACTGACGAGCCGCGCCATTCTCCACGCCCGCGGCGCATGCGCCCAGAGCGGCCACCGCGACCCCGCCCGCCCGTGCCGGCGCGGCGCGGCACCCTCTCCGCATGGGGGTCCTCCCCCGTCCCCCGGCGGGGGTTCTCGCCCGGTGTTCTGGGGGCTCCCCGGATGTATCAGGAACCGGTGCCCGGTGATCCTCTCCTCGAGACAACGGCGACCACGGAGCCCCTGATGAACACCTACGACCCCTCGGACCACATCCGCTACGTGCACCTGTCCGGGCCGGCGGCCGCCCGCTCGGCCCCGGCGGCCGGCGCGATCGCGTGCGCCACGTTGCCCAGCGGATATGCCAACCAGTCGCCGCGGACCCGCCTGCAGCGCCGTCCGGCCCACGTCGTCGGGACCCGGGCGGGAGTCGCCTCGCTCACCGCGTGAGCGATTCCGCCGCGCCGGCCGTGACGGGCAGGGCGTCCGCTCAGGAGCTCCGTCCTCCGTGCAGGAGGAACGCGCCGTACCCGACGACGCGATCGCGCCCCGCCCCGCTGTCGGCCGACGTGGCCAGGCGGAGCAGTTCCACGGTCAGGTCGCGCTCGACGGCGTGGTGCAGCAGCCCGCGCAGGGGGTGGTGACCACAGGCGTCGTCCGGTCCCAGGGCGCCGGCGTCGCGGGCCAGGACCGCGTCGGCGGTGCGCCGGTCCCGCTCCCGGGCCGAGTGCTCGTCGAGGTGGTGGCTCAGGTCGGTGGAGACGACCGCCAGAGCGCCGTCGGTCGCCAGCAGGGCGGTGAGGAGCGCCGCCACGGACTGCGGCTGCGTGCGACCGACCAGCACCGGCAGCACCGCCACCTCGGGACCGAGGACCCGCTGGAGGAACGGCAGCTGGGTCTCCAGGGAGTGCTCGCCGTCGTGGGGACGGTCGTCCACCGCCACGCCGGGCAGCGCGGTGGCCGCCGTCCGGGCGTCCTCGTCCACACGGACATCGCCCAGCGGCGTGGCGACGGCGTCCACGCCCGGCACCGCCATCCCGTCGAGCGGCCAGGAGTGCGCGGGCCCCAGCAGCACCACTCGGGTCACGGCGTCCGTCAGCTGCGCGTACGCGGTCGCGGCCACGGCGCCCGAGTACCGGTACCCGGCGTGCGGCGCGACCACGGCAGCGGGGAGGACCGGCCGGGGCCGGCCCCCGACCCCGCCGAGCAGCCGGTCCACGAGGTCGCGGAGCTCCTCCGGATCAGCGGGGTAGAACCGGCCGGCGACCGCGGGCGGGCGCACGCGCACCGATCAGCTCCCGGCCAGGGACACCGGCAGCCGTCGCGCTCCCCACCGGCCGACCGGCCCCTCGTAGCGGCCCGGGACAGCGGCGCCGCACGAGCCGCAGCGGCCGTCGTCGGTGAGCCGGTAGCGCCCGATGACGAACCAGTCCCGCTCCACGACGACCTCGCCGCAGGCCGCGCAGGTGGTGCGGCCGCCCTCGGCGTCGTGCACGTTGCCCGTGTAGACGAAGCGCAGCCCGTGGTCCCGGGCGATCCGCCGCGCGCGGGTCAGCGTGGCCGGCGGTGTGGGCGGGACGTCGCGCATCTTGAAGTCCGGGTGGAAGGCGGTGAAATGCAGCGGGACGTCGGGCCCCAGGTGCTCGGCGATCCACGCGCACTCGGCGCCGATCTCCTCGTCGGAGTCGTTGTGCCCCGGGATGAGCAGCGTGGTGATCTCCAGCCACACGTCGGTCTCGTGCCGCAGGTACACCAGGGTGTCGAGCACCGGCTGCAGGCGGGCGGCCGACACCCGCCGGTAGAAGTCGTCCGTGAACGCCTTGAGGTCGACGTTCGCCGCGTCGACGTGTGCGTACAGCTCCCGCCGCGCGTCGTCGCCCACGTAGCCGGCGGTGACCAGGACGGGCCTGATCCCCCGTGCCCGGCAGGCGTCGGCGACGTCCACTGCGTACTCGAGGAAGATCGTCGGGTCGTTGTACGTCATCGCGACGCTGCGGCAGCCCAGCCGCTCGGCGGCCGCGGCGATGTCCTCCGGGCCGGCGGCATCGGAGAGCCGCTCGATCTCCCGCGACTTGGAGATGTCCCAGTTCTGGCAGAACCGGCAGGACAGGTTGCACCCCGCCGTGCCGAACGACAGCACCGCGCTGCCCGGCAGGAAGTGGTTGAGCGGCTTCTTCTCGATGGGGTCCACGCAGAACCCGCTCGAGCGCCCGTAGGAGGTCAGGACGACCTGGTCGTCGACGCGGCCGCGCACGAAGCACAGTCCCCGCTGGCCCTCGTGCAGCCGGCACTCCCGCGGGCAGACGTCGCACTGCACGCGACCGTCCTCGAGCCGGTGCCAGAACCGGCCCGGCACCGTCGAGCGGTCCCGGAGACTGATGTCGGCCGTCATGATGCCTCCGCGCTACTCCACCCGGCCCAGGAGCTCCGCGGCCCGCCGGCGAGCCGCCCGGACGCCGTCGTACGCAGCCCCGTCCTCCGCCCGGGTCCCTCCTCCGCCCGGGACGACCGCCGGGACCGCGGAGCTGAGGCGCACGGTGAACCCGCCCGGCGTGGGATAGGCGTCGAGGCGGTCACAGGTCTGCCGGGCCAGCCACAGCCCTGCTCCGGTCTGCCCGTCGATGTCCCCCCGGCTGTACCCGGCGAACAGCAGGTCCGCCCCCGCCCCCTGGTCGGTCACCGTGCACAGCAGCCGCGACGGGGTCGCCCACACCCGGACGTGCACGGGTGGCCCGCCGTAGCGAAACGCGTTGGTCACCACCTCGGCGACCGCACCGACGAACTCCTCGCCGACCCGGGTGTCCGGGCAGGCCGCATCGACCACGGCACGCACCTGGCTCCGTGCCCGGACCACGGCGGCCCGATCGGTGATGCCCTCGAGGTCGAGCGAGGGAGGTGTGGCCTCCAGCGGGTGCGGTGGCGGAGGGGTGGTGCCGAGGAGGTCGACCGGCGCCGTGAAGGCGCCGCTGGGGACGGGGCCGTCCTCGGTGAGCAGGTGGGGGTGGGCGCGCTCGACGTCGTGCACCATCGACGCGGACAGCCTCCGGGCGTCGTACCCGCAGACGCTGGACAGCCGCAGCGCTGCGAGGGTCACGTTGGAGGTTGACTCGAAGGCGGCCCACGTCTCCCACGCCTCCGGCTCGCTGCCGTACGCCGGCTGGCTGATCAGCCGCGTCCCGCTGGCCCCCTCGGCGAGGAGACGGTGCACCAGCCGTTCGTAGGTCACGCCGACGTGCGCCGCGCGGGTGTAGACGGCATCGCGAGGGAGGACCAGCACGTGGGCGTCGTCGGGCAGCGCTCGGGCCAGCAGGGCGTTGCGCTCCTCGTCGCACACGACGAGCCCGGCCTCCCCCGCGGACAGCCCCTCCTGCAGGAAGGGCAGGGTCCGGGCCACGAACTCCTCGTCCGACCGGAAGAGGAGCGCGGCGTGCCGGTACCCCTGGCGCCTCCCTGGAGTCACGGGTCCCCCTCGATCAGCTGGAACCCATGGAGGTCGCCCAGACCCAGCAGCCCCAGCGTCCGCCCCACCGGAGGCGGGGGTGCGACGAGCAGGACCTCCCCGCCGTCCGCACGGAAGTTCCGGCTCCCGTGCGCGAGCGCCCGGCAGGCCGCGACGTCCACGAAGGTCAGCCCCGCGAGGTCGAGGGACAGCACGCACGGTGGGACGTCGGTGAACGCGGAGACGGCGGCCTCGAGGACCTCGGCGTTGCCGGCGTCGACCTCCCCCCGCAGGACGAGCCCCCGCTCGTCGGCGCCGGTGCTGAAGCACGTCTCGCGGACGCCCGGGACGTGGACACCGACGGCGTCCCGGAGTGCCGGCCCCGTGGTGGAGTCGCGTGCGTACTGGCACAGCGCGGACACCGGGAGGCTGCGGACCAACTCCGCCAACCGCGTCTCCACGGTGAGGTGGTGCCCCGACGAGAGGATGGTCAGCACGCCGAGGGCGCCGACCGACATGCGCACCGCGGGGAACCCCTCGGACAGGGCGTGGTCGACGACCAGCCGCTGTCCGTCCAGGGGGTAGAACTCGGCCAGCGGCAGCAGCGTGAGACGTCCTTCACGGAGCGCGGTGGCGCCCTCGACCCCGTGGGTCTCGAGAGCCGCCATGAGGGAGCCCTCCTGCTCGTCGGGACCCTCGGCGTAGAGGACCTTCTCGCCCAGCTCGAGGCCCCGCTGCACCCAGGCCGCCACTCCCGCCTGCCGCTCGGCGGCGGACTCGTGCAGCAGCATCAGGTGGCCGTCCCACTCAGGGCCGGCCGTGGCGCCGTCCACGCCCCACACGGGAGGACGCTACTCCCACGGGGGGCGCCGGGATGCGGGTCGCGCCCTCGGTTCGAGGGCGACCGGGGCCGGCAGGGTCCGGGCCCGGCCCGGCCGGTCAGCGGCCCGTGCGGTCGCGGTAGCGGGCGGCGCGCCTGGCGTTGGCGGCCCGGCGGCGCTCGCTGTCCCGCAGGTCGCGCTGGTGAGCGGCGCGCTCACGACGGGCGGTGGCGGTGCCGGCCGGGTAGCCGGCCTTCACGACCCGGTTCTCGGTGGTCTCGGGCATGTAGGCCAGCGAGTAGATCAGCCCGAGGAAGATCCCCCCGGCGGCGACAGCGGCGCGCAGCCCCAGCGGAGCCGGCAGGAAGACCATGATCAGGCTGATCGGGATCGCCATCTGGACGAGCATGCGGGCGACGTGCCGTGCCCACCACGTCCCGGTCGTGGTGTCGAACAGCACCCAGCCGCGGTGGCGCGCGGGCAACCCGCCGCCGAGGGCGTACCACAGCCAGCGGTGCGGGGCGGGCCGGACGATCGGGTCGGTGGTGTCGCGCTCTGCCGGCTCTGCCATGGCGCCTGGGTGCTCCTGCTCGACGACGGTCACTCCCCCATGGTGCCACAACACCAGGTGCCCCAATGGTTGGCCCACCAAGTGCTAGCGGTCCCACACTGGCCGGCGGCCGCGGGCGACGTCAGGCGACCGTGGCCTCCGACCCGGCCTCCTCGCCCGCGACGGGGTGCGCGAGGGCCTGCTGGGAGGCGACGATCACCTGGGTGAGCGCCTCGTGCAGGCTCATCAGCTGCTCGACCGGCATGCCCAGCCGCTCGACGATGCCGGCGGGGATCCTCTCGGCCTGCTCGCGCAGCGCCGTGCCCTTGTCGGTCAGCGCCAGGGCGAGGTTGCGCTGGTCCCTCGGGTCCCGCTCGCGGCGCAGCAGCCCAGCCCCCTCCAGCCGCTTGAGCAGCGGCGAGAGCGTGCCCGGGTCCAGTTGCAGCAGGCCGGAGAGCTCCTTGACCGACAGCGTTCCGTGCTGCCACAGCGCCAGCATCACCAGGTACTGCGGGTGGGTGAGCCCCAGCGGCTCGAGGACCGGCCGGTAGACGGCGACCACGTTGCGGGCGGCCACCGACAGCGCGAAGCAGACCTGCCGCTCCAGGGCGAGCACGTCCCCGGACTCGAGCGGCGCCTGGGGCGTCTGACTGGTCGTCACCCCCTCAGCGTAGGAGCCGAGCCGGCCGAGCACCGGGGCACCGACCGCCGGTCGACCGTGCGGACGAGCTCCTCGGCCGTCTGCCGGCCACAGTCTTGGTCACTTGACCAAGACTGTGACAGGATGGACGTGCCGGCCGGCCGGCCGTCCTGCCCTCCCCTCCGTCCCGAGGAACACCTGTGAGTCCGCTCCGTCGCTGGTCCGCCCTCGCGGTGCTGGCGCTGCCGGTCCTGCTCATCAGCATCGACATGACCGTGCTCGGCTTCGCCGTGCCCGCCCTGACCGCCGACCTGGGCCCGACGTCGACCGAGCTGCTGTGGATCGTCGACATCTACTCCTTCCTGCTCGCCGGCCTGCTCGTGCTCATGGGCAACCTCGGCGACCGCATCGGCCGCCGTCGGCTGCTCATGGTCGGCGCCGCCGCCTTCGGGTGCGCCTCGCTGGTCGCGGCGTTCTCGACGACGGCCGGGATGCTGATCGCGGCCCGGGCCCTGCTCGGCCTCGGCGGGGCCACGCTGATGCCCTCGACCCTGGCGCTGCTGCGTTCGGTGTTCCCCGACGCCCGCGAGCGACGTCTGGCCATCGCCGTCTGGGCCGCCGCGTTCTCCGGCGGCACCGCCCTCGGCCCGATCGTCGGCGGGTTCCTGCTCGAGCACGCCTGGTGGGGCTCGGTCTTCCTGGTCAACGCCCCGGTCATGGTCCTGCTGCTCGTCGGCGCCCCGCTGCTGCTGCCCGAGTCCCGCAACCCGCGGCCCGGCCCCTTCGACGCGCTGTCCGCCGTCCTGTCGATCGCCGGTGTGCTGCCGCTGGTCTACGCCCTCAAGGCCGCCGCCCACGACGGCGTCGGCGTGCAGGTGCTCCTGAGCGCCGCGACCGGCCTGGGTCTGCTGTGGACCTTCGTGCGCCGGCAGCGCCGGCTGGCCGAGCCGCTGTTGGACCTGGGGCTGTTCCGGTACCGGGCCTTCACGGTCGCGGTGACGACGAACCTGCTGACGGTCTTCGCCCTGCTCGGGCTGATGTTCTTCCTGCCGCAGTACCTGATGCTCGTGCTCGGCATGAGCCCGCTGGTCGCGGGCCTGTGGATGCTGCCGCTCGCCGGAGCGACCGTGGCCGGGTCGCTGGCCGCCCCCTGGCTGGCCCGCCACCTGCACCTGCGGTGGGTGATCGGCGGCGGGATGGCGCTGGCCGCGACCGGGCTGGCGGTCGGCACGCTGCTCGGGGTGGGAGGCGACCGGGTCGCTCTGGTCGTGGCCAGCCTGCTCATCGGCGGAGGCGTCGGCGCGGCCGAGGCACTGACCAACGACGTCATCCTCGCGACGGCGCCGCCCGAGCGGGCCGGTGCCGCCGCCTCGGTCTCGGAGACCGCCTACGAGTTCGGGAGCGCGATGGGCACCGCGGTGCTCGGCACCGTGGGCCTCTCGGTCTACGCGGCGCACCTCGGCGCCGTCGACGGCGTGCCGGCGCAGGCCACCGAGGCCGCCCGCGAGACCCTGGGCGGCGCCGCGGAGGTCGCAGCCGAGCTGCCGCCGGACACCGCCGTGTCCTTCCTGGCCGAGGCCGGGCAGGCGTTCGTGACCGGCATGCACGTCGTCCTGCTGATCGCCGCCCTGCTGGCGGCGTACGTGGCGGTGCAGGCCGTCGTCCTGCTGCGCGGGAGCCGGGTGGAGGGTGCGGGTGCCGCGCCGGCCGACCACCGGGCGCCGGCGACGGCGGCCCGGTGACCGGCGGGAAGCGCGCGCACCTGCCCGTCGAGCAGCGCCGGGCCCAGTTGGTGGCCGCCGCCATGCAGGTGATGCAGCGCGAGGGCGCCTGGTCGCTCACCACGCGGGCGGTCGCGCGGGAGGCCGGCGTGCCGCTGGGGGCCGTGCACTACGCGTTCGGCTCCAAGACCGAGCTGGTGCGCGCGGTCTTCCAGGCCGACCGCGACCGCTCGACCGCCCTGCTCTTCCGGGCGGTGGAGGCCGGGGGCACCCCCGCGGAGATCCTGACCCGCGCCCTCGTCGGCTACGTCGACAGCGTGATCGCCGACCCCGGGGCCGAGATCGTGCTCCAGGAGCTGACCATGATGGGCGGCCGGGACGACGACCTGCGGGCCGCGGCGCGGGAGTCCACCGAGCAGTACCGCCGCGACGTCCTCGACCTGCTGCGCCGGGTCGCCGAGGCGTCCGGCGGCACCTGGTCCGGCGAGGTCGAGGTGCTGGCGGAGTCGGTGCTGGGCCTGCTGTTCGGGGCGTCGGTGAACTGGTTGTGCACCGGGGACGACGACCTCTTCCGCCGGTGCGTCACCGATGCCGCGCGGACCCTCGCCACCCGCCTCGCGGTGGGTCCCCCCACCCCGACGGAAGTCAGGCGGCGCCGGGCTCCGGCCGGACCACCGCCACCGGGCACGGCGCGTGGGTGATGACGTGCACCCCCACCGACCCGAGCAGCAGGCTCGACCAGCCGGCCCGGCCACGCGACCCGACCACCAGCAGCTCGGCCCCCTCCGCGACCCGGGTCAGGACGTCCCAGTCGACCCCCTCGACGGCCTCCGCCCGGACCCGGACGCCGGGGGACCCGTCCGGCCAGGCGTCGCGCAGGCTCTCCTGCAGCGTGCTGTCGGCCTGCTCCTGCAGCGTGGTGACCGGGACCGCCCACGGCGGGCCGCCGTAGCCGGACACGGTGTCGACCCAGGCGTGGACGACGTGCAGCTCCCCGCCGCGCAGCCGGACCTCCGCCTCGGCGAACCGCAGCGCGGCCACGGAGCCGGCCGAGCCGTCGACCCCGACCACGACCCGGCCGCCGGCCCCCTGCAGCCGCGGCGCACCACCGCCGTTCGGCTCCTCGTCGCGGACGACGACGACCGGCCCCCGGGCGTACTGCGCGCACTGCTGGCTGACCGAGCCCAGCAGCGCACCGCGCACGCTCCCCCGGCCACGGGAGCCGACCACCAGCAGGCCGTCGTCCCCGGCGGCGTCGATCAGCTGCTGGGCCGGCTGTCCGTACCGCACCTCCGGGTGGACCGGCACGGTGTCGCACCCCGCGGAGGCGGCGACCTCGGCGGCCTCCCCACGCATCCGGGACCGCACGTCCTGTTCGAAGTCGGCGACGCTCGCCGGACCGATCCCCCGGTCGTGGACGTGCGGGGGCCGGTCGTCCGGCCAGACGGTGACCGGCCGGACGGCTCCCCCGCGCAACCGCGCCTCCCGGAGCGCCCAGGCCAGGGCGGTGCGCGCACCGTCCGAACCGTCGACTCCCACCACGACCTCGTGCGTCGTCGCTGCGTCGTCCACCGTGCTCCTCCCACGTTCGTCCAGGGACCGGACCCCGGTCCCGCCCGGAGCCCTACCCACCGGAACACGTCCGGGCGAGGGCCGGGGAGGACCGCCGCGTGCGGTCCACGGCGAGGTGCCGGCGCACCGGGCACCGTCCCGAGCGGGGGTCAGGCGTTCATCGGCGTCGCCGGCATGCCGCGCGGCTCGACCAGGCGCGTCAGCACCGGGCCGGCCACGGCGAGGACGAGCACGTAGCCGGTGGCCAGGGGCCCGAGCTCCGTCACGCCCGCCGCCACGGCCAGGCCGGCGATGACGATCGAGAACTCGCCGCGGGCCACCAGCGCCGTCCCTGCGCGCAGCCGGCCGGGACGGGCGACCCCGTCCCGGCGCGCGGCGAACCACCCGGTGGCGATCTTGGTGCCGGTGGTGACCAGGGCGAGCAGCAGGACGGCGGGGAGCACGGGCAGCAGCGCGGCGGGGTCGGTGGACAGCCCGAAGGCCACGAAGAACGTGGCCGCGAACAGGTCGCGCAGCGGGCCCAGGACCGACCGCGCCCGCTCCGCGAACGACGCGGGCAGAGCCAGTCCCACCAGGAACGCGCCCACGGCCGCGGAGGCCCCCAGCGACTGGGCGAGCCCCGCGACCAGCAGGGTGAGACCCACCAGGCGCAGCAGCAGCTGCTCGTCGTCGGCCGAGGCCAGCACCCGGCCCAGCCGGTGGCCCTGCCGCTGGGCGGCCAGCAGCGCCAGCGCCACCGCGCCCACCGCGAGGCCGACGCCGGCGACCGCCGTCACCGGTCCCCCGCCGGCCAGCGCGACGACGAGCAGCGGCAGGAACAACGCCATCGCGAGGTCCTCCAGCACCAGCACCGACAGCACCGCCGGGGTCTCCCGGTTGGCCAGCCGGCCCAGGTCCCCGAGCAACCGGGCGACGATGCCCGACGACGAGATCCAGGTGACCCCGGCCAGCGCGAGCGCCCCCTGCCAGGGCAGTCCCAGCAGCAGCCCCGCCGCGAAGCCCGGTGGGGCGTTGAGCAGCAGGTCCACCAGCCCCGAGGGGCCGTGGTGGCGCAGCGAGGCGAACAGCTCGTCGGCGGAGAACTCCAGCCCCAGTGCCAGCAGCAGGAGGACCACGCCGATCTCCGCGGCGGCCTCGATGAACGGCTCGGAGGTCGCCAGCGGCACCACCCCGCCCTCCCCCAGGGCCAGCGCGGCGACCAGCACGAACGGCACCGAGGACAGCCCGAGACGGCGGGCCAGCAGCCCGAGGAGGGACAGGCCCGAGAACAGCAGCCCGAGCTCGACCAGGAGCTGGGCGACGTGGTCCACCTCTCAGCCCCGGTCGACGCCGGCCAGGAGCCCTTCCAGCTGCTCCAGACCCGCTTGGGAGCCGATGGCGACGAGGACGTCCCCCGGGTGAAGCACGGCGTCCGGCCCCGGGGACGGCACGACGTCGGTGTCCCGCACGATCGCGACGATCGAGCAGCCGGTCCGGGTACGTGCCCGCGTGTCGCCCAGGGGACGGCCGGCGAAGCGGGAGCCCTCGCGGATCGGGAACCGGCCCGACTCCAGGCCCGGCACCTCCCGGGAGAGGTCGGCGAAGCGCTGCGTGAGCCGGGGAGCCCCGAGCACCTCAGCGACGGCGTCCACCTCGTCCGGCTCGAGCCGCAGCACGCTGCGCGCCCGGTCGGGGTCGCGCCGGTCGTACAGGGCGACCTCGGCCGAGCCCTCCCTGCGGACGACGATGCCGAGCACCTCGCCGGCGTGAGTCCGCAGCCGGTACCGGACGCCGACGCCCGGCAGGAGGGTCTCCTCGAGGTCCATGGCCGCATCGTCGCAGAGGAGCGACGGGCCCACGGCGGACGACGCACGTCCACCGCGGGCCCGGTGCGGCGCCTGCTCAGGCCCCGCCGGCCCCCGCGGCCTCGTGCGTCGCCGTCCCGGTCCGGACGACCGTCACGGGGCAGGGCGCGTGCCGCACGCACTGGTCGCTGATCGAGCCGAGCACCAGGCCGGCGAACCCGCCGCGGCCGCGGGCGCCGACCACCAGCAGGTCGGCGCGGACCGCCGACTCGATCAGCGCACGGGCCGGGTTGGCGTGGGCCACGTGGCAGGTGACCGACAGCGCCGGGTCCAGCCCCGCCTTGGCCACGTGGGCCTCGAGCTCATCCCGCACCGCCTTCTCGAAGTCCTCCAGCGGCGGGATGTAGCCCGGCTCCAGGGTGGCCGGCTGAGGCGCGGTGGTGATCTTCCAAGCGCGCAGCACGTGCAGCGGGTAACCGGCCCGGGCCGCCAGGCCCGCCGCCCACTGCAGCGCCTCCTGTGCGCACCCCGAGCCGTCGTGCCCGACCAGCACACCACCCGGGACGTCCGCCGTCCGGGCGACGCCCTCGTCCTCCACGTGCACGTCGATCTCCTCAGTCATGGGCCGGAGACTACGGCGGGAGTTCCCGGTGCCGACTCCCCGCCGCGGTGTCCCACCCTCCGCTCGCGGATGTCGGGAAGCCCCTCCGACCGGGATCGCGGCGGGAGCCGGCCCAGGCTGTCGAACAGGTGAGGAGCGACTGCGGCGGTCCGGGCACGGCCCCGCCGGATCGGCACGATCGACCCCCCGCGTCGACGGGGGACGACGGACGTCGGCCGGTAGCGTCCGGTGCGTGGTGGGCGCCGGTCCGAGGACGCAGGATCACCCCGGGCACGGGAGCCCGCCGGCGGTGGCCCCGGTGGGGCTGACGGGCGATGCGCTGGTCCACCTCACGTGACCACGTCCCCGGTCCCCCGGGCCGCTCGCCGCGTCCGGCAGGAGTGGGACCTGCTGACCTCCACCAGCGGCCGGCCGGAGGCCTTCGACGTGTCGATGGTGGGCGGCCTGCCCGAACCCGCGCGCCGGTGGCTCGCCCATGCGATCGCACCGGGGACACCGCTGTGGCCCTCGGTCGTCCTCGCCATGCGCGGGGAGATCCGGCTCGGCACCTGGCGCCCCTTCACGGCGACCCAGGTGCTGGCCCCGCCCCGGGGGTTCGTCTGGGCCGCGACCGCCCGCTTCCTCGGCCTACCGGTGGTGGGGTTCGACCGGTACAGCTCCGGATCCGGCCAGATGGACTGGCGCCTGGGCGGCCTCATCCCGGTCATGACCGCCACCGGACCCGACGTCACGCGCAGCGCGGCCGGTCGCCTGGCCGGTGAGACGGCGCTGGTGCCGACGACCTTCCGCGCGGCGACGTGGGCCCCCGGGACCGATGCACACCGGACCGTGGCCACCTGGCGGGTCGACCAGCAGGAGGAGAGCGCCGAGTTCCACGTCGGGGACGGCGGGCGGCTGCTCGGCGTCGTGATGCAGCGCTGGGGCAACCCCGGTGGCGGCCCGTTCGGGCGGTATCCCTTCGGCGTCGCCATCGAGGAGGAGAGGACCTTCGCCGGTGTGACCATCGGCTCGGTCCTCCGCGCCGGCTGGTGGTGGGGAACCGAGCGGCAGCCCGAGGGCGAGTTCTTCCGCGCGGAGATCACCGACGCCAGGTTCGGATGAGCGTCCCCACCGGCCCGTCCGCGCACCGGATCCCGCGGGGTGGACGGGCTAGAGGTAGGCGCGGTCGTCGACCCCCCACGGCAGCTGCCCGGGGACGATCCGCCGTCCGCTGATCGCGTGCGGGATGATCCGGAGCCAGTTGCCGTGCTCACCGGGTGCCCACGGGTGCACGCCGGCGGCGTGGGTCCGCTCGACCAGCTCGGCCCGGTGCTCGGCGCCGACCTCCTAGGCCAGGCCGCGGACGAGCACGCTCCAGCCGCTGCGGGTCGTCCGGTCGATGTCGTCGACCTCGAAGGTCACGTTGGCGTGCCGGGCCGCCGCCAGGGTGGTGCCCGGGTGGGTCCGGATGACGACGGTCCGCCCGTCCATCCCGTAGTTGACCGGGATGATCAGGGGGTGGTGCTCGGCGATCACGCCGATCCGGCCGACCTCGTGGCCGGCCAGCAGGTCGTAGCACTCGTCGACGGGGATCACGTCCAGCGAACCGGTGCCGCTCGTCACGGTGCCATCCTGACCGGCGGGACGGGGAGCCGCACCGGGGCGCCGTGCCCGGCGGCGGGAACACGTCCCCTGGTCAGCCCCACGAGCTGGTCGACGCGATGGTGCGGCCGATGCCGAGCGCGGCGGCGCGGACACCGGGCGCGTAACCGCGGACGGCGGCCGTGGAGGTCCCGCGGACCACGATGGACAGCGCGGCGACGACGGTGCCGCGGACCTCGATCGGCGCGGCGACGGAGACGGCGTCCTCGGTCACCTGCCGGTCGCTGACGGCCATCCCGCTGCGGCGCACCTCGGCGAGGACCCGGCGCAGCTGCCGCGGATCGGTGATGGTGTGCCGCGTGTAGGCCGTCAGCGGACCGGCCAGGACGCGCTCCTGCACCTCGGCCGGGGCGTGCGCGAGCAGGACCAGACCGACGCCGGTGGGCGGCGGCGCGAAGCGGCCACCGACCTGGGTGAGGACGCTGACGGCGTCGCGGCCGGCGATCCGCTCGACGAAGACGACCTCGTCGCCGTCCCGGACGGCCAGCTGCACGTTCTGGTGGGTGACCTCGTAGAGGTCACCCATGAACGGCAGCGCGGCCTCCCGCAGCCCGAGCGCCCGCGGCGCGAGAGAGCCCAGTTCCCAGATCCGCAGCCCGATGCGGAACCGGCCGTCCGCGTCCCGCTCGAGCGCTCCCCACCGGGTCAGCTCCCCGACCAGCCGGTGCGCGGTGGACAGCGGGACGCCGACGGCACGGGCGATCTCGGACAGGGTCAGCGTCGGCCGTTCCCTGCTGAAGGCCGCGAGGACGGCGAGCAGCTTGCCGCCCGCCGTCCTGCGCGCCCTCAGCGGTCCGGCACGGAGGTCACTGGTCACGGGACGTCGATGGTGACGACCCCCGGCTGCCCGTCGGCGCCGGCGAGCCCGCCGGTCCGGGCACTGACGATGCGGGAGACGCAGCACTGCAACCGGTCCCCCGCCCGGTGCTGCTCGTCGCTGAGGAAGACGTCCCGGTGGTCGATGACGCCCTCGACGTCGAGCACCTTGACCTCGCACAGGCCGCACTCGCCGCGGCGGCAGTCGAACATCATGTCCGCACCGCACGCCTCCAGTGCCTCGAGCATCGACACGTCGTGCGGCACCAGGGTCTCCAGGCCCAGCCGCGGGATCCGCACGGTGAACGCCTCGGGAGCGAACCGGCCGCTGCTGCCGAACGTCTCGAAGCGCAGGTCCGCCGGGCGCCGTCCGGCCTGGGCCCAGGCGGTCTTGATCGCGTCGAGCATGGGCGTGGGACCGCAGACGTACAGCTCCCCGCCGTCCGGGACGCCGGCGACGAGGTCGGCGACGTCGAGGGAGCTCCCCTCGTCGTCGATCCGCAGGTCGAGGCGGTCGCCGTGCTCGGGGACCAGCTCGTCGAGGAACGCCATGAGGTCCCGCGACCGGGCGCCGTAGACGAAGCGGTAGTCCGCGCCGCGCGCCTTGAGCGCCTTGCCCATGCCCACCAGGGCGGTGATGCCGATGCCCCCGGCCGCCAGGACGTATCCGGGCCTGCCGTAGTTGAGCGGGAAGTTCTGCAGCGGCTGGGTGATCGACACCTCCTGTCCCCGCCGCAGGTTGTGCATGTAGGCCGAGCCACCCCGGCTCTGCCGGGCCAGCTGCACACCGAGGACCAGCTCGGTGCCGTAGCCGCTCATGCCCACGACGGAGTACGACCGGACGTCGGCGCGACCGTTGACGTAGACCCCGATGTCGATGTGGCTGCCGGGGGGCGCGGGCGCCTCGAGCCGCTCGGGCTCGAGGACGATCCTCCGGACGTGCTGGGCGACGTCGCAGACGTCGATCACCCGCGCCCTCCGCCACCGCTTGGCGCTCGTGGCTGCCATGTCGACCGCTCCCGCTACAGCCCGCGGCCCATCAGGCCGGCCGTCGGCTGCTCCCGGTGCCGGGCCACCCCGCCGGCCACCTCCGCTGCCTGACCGGTTCCGCCGTCGCCCGGCGGCTCGGCGTTGGCCGCGCCGGTGACCTCGGCCATCGCGGCGGCGGCGTGCCCGGCCTCGTCGCTCACCGCACCGACGTCCGAGCCGAGCTCGGCGTCGATCATGCGTTGCACGATGCGGCGGGTCCACATGCTGCCCGCGTCGATGTTGAGGTTGTAGAAGTCGTAGTCGAGGTTGGCCTCGATCCCCCGCTGCTGGGCCTCGAGCATCTGCTCGTCCTCGAAGAAGACGTTGGACACGCCCTCGCGCAGCCGGGTGGTGATCACCTGCTTGTCCAGACACCAGTCGCGGGCGAAGGCCCACAGGTAGTGGCAGGTGTTGTCGGTCTCCGGCGTCATCGTGTTGATCACCGTGCCGGTGACCCCCTGGCTGCGGTCGCCCTCGGGTGCACCGGTACCGGCCTTGGCCACGCCGACGTCGATCGCGATGGTCGACGGCGCGGTGTAGTTGATGATCTGCCAGCGGTCGACCGGCCCCTCGTAGTCGGGGAAGCGGTCCTGGAGGTTGCGCTTCCAGAACGGCGGCGGGTCGATGCCGAGCATCCACTTGGTCACCGTCACCGTCCGGTCGGTGTGGGTCACGGTGAACTCCGACTCCGACAGTGCGTCGTGGCCGATGCTCGACCCGTGCACGAACTGCTCGTGGGTGAGGTCCATGAGGTTGTCGACGATCAGCTGGTAGCTGCAGTTGACGCGGATGGTCTTGCCGTCGCCGGCCCAGTCGGGGTGCTCGTTCCAGTACAGGTCCGGCACCAGCGCCGGGTCGGCCAGCGCCGGGTCGCCCGGCCAGATCCACACGTAGCGGTGCCGCTCCACCACCGGGAAGGAGTGCACCGTGGCGCTGGGGTTGATCGTCTCCTGCGCCGGCATGAACGTGGCCCGGCCGTCGGGGTCGTAGCAGATGCCGTGGTAGCCGCACATGATCTCGTCGTCGCCGCGCAGCTTGCCCATCGACAGGGGCGCCAGCCGGTGCCAGCAGGCGTCGGCCAGCGCGACCGGACGACCGCCGGTGGTCCGGTAGAGGACGACCGGCCGGTTGGCGATCGTCTTGGGCAGCAGGTTGCGCCCCACCTCGTGGTCCCACGCCGCCGCGTACCAGGCGTTGAGCGGGAACGAGCGGAACGCGGCGTGCCCGGTCGGGCGGCCGATGGAGGCGGGCGAGGTCGAACCGGTCATGTCGGGGTCCCTTCGGAGGTCTCGGACGGGTCGGGGAGACGTTCAGGCGGGGATGGGGTCCTCGTGGTGGGCCGGTGCCTCTCGGACCATCGCGTAGAGGAAGAAGGAGACGATCATGATCCCGGCGGCGAGGTAGACCCCCGGAGCCCAGCTGCCGGTCGCGTCGCGGAGGATGCCGCTGACCACCGGGCTGAGCACGGCGCCGATCTCCGAGACGAGGTTGAGCATGCCGAAGGCCGAGCCGCGCTCGCTGGCAGGCACCAGGTCGCCGGTCATGCCCTGCACGATCGGCTGCAGCGCGTTGAAGAACACCCCGGAGCTGAACAGCAGCAGCCCGAGGAGGGCCAGCGAGGGCAGCTGGTCACCCTCCCCGCCGGAGATGCTCCAGCCGAAGGCGAGCACGAGCACCGAGTAGACGGCGGTGCAGACCAGGGCGAGTGGCTTGCGGCCACGGCCGCTGCGGACGGCGCGGTCGGCGAGCCAGCCGCCGACGGGGAAGCCGAGGATCCCGGCACCGGCGTTGAAGGCGGCGGTCAGCGCGGCGGCCAGCAGACTGCTCTCCGCTGCCTCCCGGACGATCTGCACCGACCAGAAGCTGAAGAACCACAGGTTCCACAGGATCGCGATGTAGGCGATGTAGATCAGCCACATGTTCCGGTTGAGCAGGGCCGCACCGCGACCGGACTGCTTGACGCTGCGCACGATGATCGCGATGTACACGAGCGCGATGACCGACGCGATGGTCGCGGTCAGCCACTCCGGCCACTGGAACGTCTCGGCCATCAGGAAGAGGCCGACGATGACCAGGAAGGTCGGCGTGGAGAACAGCAGCAGCCGCAGGAACGGCGGCCCCAGCCGCAGCGCCCCACCGAGCTTCGACCGGAAGAAGACGAACGCCACCGCCGCGACCACGAACGTGAACGCGGCGAACACGAAGAACGGCAGTCGCCAGGCACCGTCGCCCATCCCGAGCGACTCGCCCCAGGCGATCAGCAGCGGCGTGGCGATGATCCCGACGGTCAGGCCGATGGACAGGCCGGTGATCACGATGCCCAGACCGAGCGTCCGCTGCGCCGCCGGGGTGTGGGCGATGATCAGGGTGCGGTCGTTGGAGTAGAACACGCCCTCGCCCAGGCCGGTCAGCACGCGGGCCGCGACGAACGCCACGAGCCCGGCCACCAGACCGGAGACGACGGTCAGGACGCCGGCTGCCAGCAGCGAGACGATGATCATCTCGCGGTGACCGAACCGGTCGCCGAGCCGCCCGCCCGGGTACTGGGTGAGCATGTAGCCCAGGAAGAACATCGAGCCGACCAGGCCACCCACCGTCGCCGGGTTGGCCGCGTCCCCGATGAACCCCGACTCGTTCTGGATCATCCACGCGATGACCGGGCCGGTGACCGTCCGGTCCGCGTAGCTGACCACCCAGCCCAGCAACAGCACCGCCCACAGCGCCCGGTAGGGCACGACCGGGTGGTCGTCACGCCCGGCGTCGAGCAGCTGCTCCTCTCGGGCGGTCTCGCTGTCGGAACTCCCTGCTGCCATGGGTCGCTCCCTGGTAGGTGGGGCCTCGCCGACGATCGGCGACGGACGCAGGGAAGCGTGACGGAGGTCACCGCCCAGGGGTACCGCGCTTCCACCTGGCGGAAGACGGATCCGGCCGCATCCCCGGACGGACTCGTCACGGCGACTCCGGACGCGAACGGCGACGAGGACGTCACCGGGCCGGGCCGGTGGCGTCCTCGTCCGCGTGGTGAGCCGATCAGCCGGCCTGGCGCAGGCCGATCAGGTTGCCGTCGCCGTCCCTGGCCAGGGCCACGAGCAGGCCGCCGCCGACGTCGGTGGGGTCCTGCACCGTCTCGGCGCCGGCGCCCACCAGGGCGGCGAGGCTCCCGGCGACGTCGTCCACGTGCCAGTAGGCGACCGGGCCGGACTGCCCGTGCCGGTGGCCGTGCGGGTCCAGGCCGATCGCCTGGCCGTCGGCGTCGAACTGGGCGTAGTACGGCGCGTCCACCACCGGCTCGGCACCGAGCAGGGCCGTGAACAGCGCCTTGGCGCGGGTCATGTCGGTCACGGGGTAGATGACGGTGCGGATGCCGGTCGTCATGATCTGCTCCTCGGGGGCTCGGGTTCGGGTCTGCCATCTCTGTGACACCCGCCGACCGGGGGATGTGACGACGTGAGCGGGAACGACGTCCTCGCCGCGCAGTTCGAGGGGCACCGCGACCGGCTGACCGCCGTGGCCCACCGCCTGCTCGGCTCGCGCGCGGAGGCCGAGGACGCCGTCCAGGAGGCCTGGCTGCGGGTCAGCCGGACCGGGACCGCCGACGTGGACAACCTCGGCGGCTGGCTGACGACCGTCGTGGCCCGGGTGGCGCTCAACCAGCTGCGCGCCCGGGCCAGCCGGCGCGAGGACCCCCTCGACGACGCGCCGCCGGCCCGCCTGCACGCCGTCGCCGATCCCGCCGAGGAGGCGGTGCTCGCCGACTCCGTCGGGCTGGCCCTGCTCGTCGTCCTCGACCGGCTCGCGCCCGCCGAGCGGCTGGCCTTCGTGCTGCACGACCTGTTCGACGTGCCCTTCGACGAGATCGCGCCGATCGTCGACCGCTCCCCCGCCGCCGCCCGGCAGCTGGCCAGCCGGGCCCGGCGCCGCGTGCGCGCGGCCGAGCTGCCCGACGCCACCGAGCGGCGCCGGGAGGTGGTCGCGGCCTTCCTCGACGCGTCGCGCAACGGCGACTTCTCCGCCCTGCTCCAGCTCCTCCACCCCGAGGCGGTGCTGCGGTCCGACGACGTCGCCGCCCGGATGGGCGCCGACGCGCAGGTGTCGGGGGCGACGGCGGTCGCCCGGTTCCTCTCCGGCCGGGCGCGGGCCGCGCGGCTCGTGCTCGTCGACGGCGTACCGGGCGCGGTGTGGTCGCTGAGGGGGACGCCGCAGGTGGTCTTCGCCTTCACCGTCGAGGACGGCGTCGTGACCGCGATCGACCTGCTCGCCGACCCGCAGACCCTGGCGGGCCTGGACCTGCAGCCCCTCAGGCAGCGGGAGCCGGGCCACCGCGCGCGGACGGCGGACGCTGGCGCCCCGCACGACCACGGGTGACACGACCGTCGCCACGGTCCGCGCCCCGTCGAGGACGGGGAACGCGGGGACGAGTCGGGCCGGTACGGGCACGACACCGCCCGCCGGACGTCGCACCTCCGCCAGGCCGGTCGCCGGCGCGCTCGGTGTCAGCGCCGCGGCCTGGGGCGAGGACGGCACCGCGACACCGACGGGCAACTCGTCGCGGTGGGCGGCAGGTCGGCCCGCCCGTCGAGCGGCGCGCTCCCGCCGGTGGTCGGCCCGACCGGCCACCGGCCGGTCCTGGGGACCGTCGTCCCGGCGCGCTGGTGCCCGGGACCGACCGAGCGTCCTCCGCTCGGTCGGTCCCGGGCACCACCGGACCCAGGCGGGAGCGCTCGCTCGGCGAGCGAGTGCGTCAGCGCGTCAGAGGGATCGGGCGCCGCGGCGACCGGTGACGGCGACGTAGACGCCGAGCACGATGACGGCCCCGATGATGGAGCCGATCCATCCGGCCGTCCCCAGCTCGAAGCCCCGGCCACTGATCAGTCCGCCGAGGAGGTTGCCGACGAACGAGCCGATGACGCCCAGCACGATGGTGGCGAGGATGCTCAGGTTCTGCTTGCCGGGGATGACGGCACGGGCGATCAGCCCGGCCACGAGCCCGATGACCAGCAGGACGATGATGTTCCAGATCACGATCTCTCCTCGGGTGACACGGTCGGTCCCCGGGTCCGCGGTCGCGGCCCGGAGGCAGTGGGTGCGGCCCGGTGGGGCCGCGCTGGATCCGACGGTCGGACGCCGACGTCGTGGCGGTGCCCGAGCCAGTCGCCCGGCACGAGCGGACGACGACGACGTCATGCCCGGCGAGACCCCGGTTTTCACACCCGAACGAGTGATCTTCCGACGGGCGTCCATCCCGCGCCGCTGCGGGAGCCGGCCGGTGTGCTGGAACGACGCCCGAGACGGGGCGGACCCGCACCGGGCGTGACGGCCACGCGATCGTGGACGGCGGGCACGTCGACGACCGGCTGGTCGACGTCACCGGCGCCGACTCCGGCGCCGCCACGGTAAGCGCGTCCCTCACGACCTGTCGTACGCGGAGGTCCACCGATCGGCACCGTGACCGGTGCCGCCGGGGAGCGCGGTGCCGCGCTGCTGGCGACGCCGCGGCCCGTCGACGCCCTCGAGCGGTCTGCGGCGCCCGTGGCCAGGGCCGAGGCGCCCACCGCGAGGACCGTTGCTCCGGCGACCCCGCACCGCGCCTCCCGCAGGAGGCCGACTCCGGGACCCGGTTCGCCCGGACGTCACTGCGTGCAGTAGCCCCTCGCGGCCAGCCCGTCCAGGATCATGGGGAGGGCTGCGGGGGTGTTGTGCCCGGTGCCGTCGTGCAGGAGCACGATGCCCCCCGGCCGCACGCCCTGCAGCACCCGGTCCCGGATCGTCGTCGCCGGTGGATCCGCCCAGTCGCGGGGGTCTACGGTCCACAGCACCACCGAGTCCAGCCCGACGTCCCGGGCCGCTGCCTCCACGACGGGGTTCGTGGCCCCGTACGGCGGGCGCCACTCGCTGGGGAGCCGACCCGTGGCCTGCTCGATGACCTCGTTGGTGCGCCGGAGCTGGGACGCCACCTGCGCCCGGTCCAGCGTGGTGAGCTCCGGGTGGCTCCACGAGTGGTTCCCGATCCGGTGTCCCTCCGTGCTTGCACGACGCACGATGTCGGGTCGGGCCGCGGTCATCTCCCCGGTGACGAAGAACGTCGCCTCCGCTCCCCGGTCCGCCAGCGTGTCCAGGATGTCGGGTGTGGCGGTTCCGTGGGGCCCGTCGTCGAAGGTGAGCCGGACGTGGCCGGCTGCACACTGCTGCGGTGCCGACGCCGCCTGAGCCGGCGGAGCGAGCACCACCAGCAGCAACGCCGCGATGACGGGCATGATCCGGCGCTGCGGACCCGGTCTCAGGTCCGGGCGCGCCGGTGCGCGATCCCCGCTCATCCTGCGACCGCCGCTCGCCCTCGGCCGCGTCCCGGTGCACCTGCGCCGACTCCGGCAGGGAGAGGCCTGCGACCGGGGCTGGGGAGACCCTCCGGGAGTCGGGCTCGGCCCACCGCGCCGGCAGGGTGGGCCAGATGGGTCCGCCGTGGTGGGAGCACGCCGATCCGGCCGGCGTACCCCCACCACGGGTTCCGGATCAGGGGCACGGTGACGTGCCCCCTCCGGTGACCTGGGTCAACTGAGCCGGCCGACCGCGGCCCGGGCCGCGGCGAGGTGGTTCCGGTACGAGCCGTTGGTGTAGGCCACCCACGGCTTGAAGTTGGTGCCCTTGGCGGAGATCCGATAGGCGGCGTTGGCGTTGCACTGGGCGTCGTAGGCACAGGACCGGGAGACCGAGGGGTGCCAGCAGCTGTTGATCTGCCAGAGACCACGGTCCACCGAGCCGCTCGGACAGCCCTTCGTCGGGCCGTTGGCGTTCTGCGCGTCCGGACGACAGGACGACTCCCCCATGCCCACCGCGATCGCGGTGACGAGCCGGTCACCGCTGAAGCCGGCCCGCGAGGCGACCGTCGCGCACAGATCTGCAGGTGCTGCGCCGGCCGAGGCGTCGGGGGCCGCCATCGCCGGAGCCGGTATCGCGAGGGCGATGAGCGCCAGGACCCCCACGATGCTCAGACGGACGGGTCGCACCGGTCGGACGAGCCGGCGCATGCCGAGGACGTGCTCGTTCATGAGATCCTCCGGGCGCGCCTGCGGGATGAGCTGTCGGGTTCGGGCGGGAGGACTGCCCGGCCGTGGCGGTCACGGCTTCACCCCGAGGGCCGCTGACGCGGCCCGGAGGTCTGCGATCTCCCGTTCCTGCCTCGGGTGTGTCGAGGTCGGTCGGGCCAGCGGCAGGATTCGGCGTGCTGCCAGACCGTCCCGCGAATGCGAGCGACCCGACCGTAGGTTGTGATGTGCGTCACAGCAAACGGAACGCGGAGAAACCGGCGATGGCCGCGCCACCGCTGCTCCTCCCGGGACGCCGGCCGCTCGCCTCCCGCCCCGGCGGGTCACCTCCCGGGACCGACACGCTCCTCCGCGACGTCCCACGTGGCGCCCGAGCCGGGCGTCGGCAGGTACAGCCGGGCGTCCTGGGTGTTCCGCAGCAGCGCCCGCAGCTCGGGCAACCCGCCCGACAGCACTCCCAGCCCGCGGGCCTGCACCAGGACGTTGCCCAGGGCGGCGGCCTCGACCGGGCCGGCCAGGACCGGCAGCCCGCAGGCGTCGGCGGTGAGCTGGCACAGCAGGGTGTTGCGCGCTCCCCCGCCGACGAGGTGCACGACCTCGACGTCCCGGCCGGAGAGCTCCACCGCCCGCCGCACCGTGCGCCGGTAGGCCAGGGCCAGGCTGTCGAGGATGCAGCGCACCGTCTCCGCCTGGCTCTGCGGCGGGGTCTGCCCGCCCTCGACGCAGGCCGCGGCGATCCGCGCCGGCATGTCGCCGGGCGGCAGGAAGCGCGGGTCGTCGGGGTCGACGAGCGCGGTGAAGGAAGGCACCTGCGCGGCCGCGGCCAGCAGATCGGGCAGGTCGGCCGGCAGCCCGTGCGCCGCCCAGGTGCGCTGCGACTCCTGCAGCAGCCACAGGCCCATGACGTTGCGCAGGTAGCGCACCGTGCCGTCGACGCCGAGCTCGTTGGTGAACCCGGCGACCCGGCTGGCCTCGGTGAGCACCGGCTTCTCCAGCTCGACGCCGACCAGCGACCAGGTGCCGCAGGAGACGTAGGCGAACCGCTCGGTCGCCGCCGGGACGCCGACCACCGCCGACGCCGTGTCGTGCGAGCCGACCGCGACCACCGGCACCGGTCCGGCCAGGCCCGTCTCGGCCAGGACGGCGCCGGTCAGCTCCCCCAGCCGCTCCCCCGGCTGCCGCAGCGAGGGGAACAGGTCGCGGTCGAGCCCGAGCCGGTCGGCCAGTTCCCACGACCACTCCCGGGTGGTCGCGTCGAGCAGCCCGGTGGTGGAGGCGTTGGTGACCTCGGCCCCGACCGCTCCGGCGAGCCAGTACGCCAGCAGGTCGGGGACCAGCAGCGCCGTCCGGGCCGCGGCGAACTGCGCCGTCCCCCGCGCCGCGACCAGCTGGAACACCGTGTTGAACGGCAGGTGCTGCAGGCCGCTGACGCGGTAGAGCTCCTCGGGCGGGACGACGGCGTGGACCGCCGGCACCGCGGTCGCGTGCCGGGAGTCCCGGTAGTGCACCGGGTTGCCCAGCAGCGCGCCGTCGGCGTCGAGCAGGCCGACGTCGACCGCCCAGCTGTCGATCCCGATCCCCTGGACCGGTCCGGCCTCCCGGCCGGCGGCGCGCAGCCCGTCGAGGACGCCGGCGTACAGGCCCAGGACGTCCCAGTGCAGCGTGCCGCCGACCCGCACCGGCCGGTTGGGGAACCGGTGCACCTCGGTGAGGTGGAGCCGGTCCGGGCCGATCCGCGCGGCCATCACCCGGCCGCTCGAGGCGCCCAGGTCGACGGCCGCCAGGGTCAGCTCCGTGCCCACGACCGGGCTCCGACCCCGTTCCGCTCCTCGCTCGCCGGCGCTCGCCGCCATGCCCGCTGGGCCGTCGTCCTCGCGGTCATCGCAGGAACGCCGCCGCCACGCCGGAGTCGACGGGGACGTGCAGCCCCGTCGTCCGGGTGAGCTCGCCACCGGTCAGCGCGAAGACGGCGTCGGCGACGTGCTCGGGCAGCACCTCGCGCTTGAGCAGGGTGCGCTGGGCGTAGAACTGGCCCAGCTCCTCCTCCGGGACCCCGTAGACCGCGGCGCGCTTCGCACCCCAGCCGCCGGCGAAGATGCCCGACCCGCGGACGACGCCGTCGGGGTTGATGCCGTTGACCCGGATCTGGTGCGGGCCGAGCTCGGCGGCCAGCAGGCGCACCTGGTGCGCCTGGTCTGCCTTGGTCGCGGAGTACGCGATGTTGCTCGGGCCGGCGAACACCGAGTTCTTGCTGGAGATGTACACGATGTCGCCGCCCATCCCCTGCTCGATCATGATGCGGGCGGCCTCGCGCGACACCAGGAAGCTGCCCTTGGCCATCACGTCGTGCTGCAGGTCCCAGTCGTCCTCGGTGGTCTCCAGCAGCGGCTTGGAGATCGACAGGCCGGCGTTGTTGACCACCAGGTCCACCCCGCCGAAAGCCAGCACCGCCGACCGGAACGCCTCGGCCACGGCCTCGGCGTCGCTCACGTCTGCCGCCACGCCCACCGCGACGTCGGCGTTGCCGATCTCGGCCGCGGCGTCGGTCGCCTTCTGCAGGTCCAGGTCGGCGACGACCACGCAGGCCCCCTCGGCCGCCAGCCGGTGCGCGATCGCCTTCCCGATGCCCGACGCCGCGCCGGTGACCAGCGCGACGCGCGTGGCCAGCGGCCTGGGCCTGGGCATCCGCTGGAGCTTGGCCTCCTCCAGCGCCCAGTACTCGATGCGGAACTTTTCGACCTCGTCGATGGGCGCGTAGGTCGACACAGCCTCGGCCCCGCGCATCACGTTGATGGCGTTGACGTAGAACTCGCCGGCCACCCGTGCCGTCTGCTTGTTCGCCCCGAAGCTGAACATGCCGACGCCGGGCACGAGCACGATCGCCGGGTCGGCGCCGCGCATCGGGGGGCTGTCAGGGGTGGCGTGCCGGGAGTAGTAGGCGGCGTACTCCGCCCGGTACTCCTCGTGCAGGGTCCTCAGCCGCTCGACGACCTCCTCCACCGGCGCGGTCGCCGGCAGGTCGACGACCAGGGGGCGGACCTTGGTCCGCAGGAAGTGGTCGGGGCAGGAGGTGCCCAGCGCCGCCAGCCGGGGGTGCTCGGCCCGGGACAGGAACTCCAGGACGACGTCGGAGTCGGTGAAGTGCCCGACCTGCGGCTTGTCGGTCGAGGCCAGTCCACGGATCACCGGGGCGAGGGCGGCGGCCCGGTGCCGCCGCTGGGCCGGCGGCAGGGGCTCGAGACCGGGGACGACGGCGCCGAAGGGCTCGGCCGTGCCGCGCTCGGCGAGGAACTGCTCGGCGGTGCGGATGATGTCCAGCGAGTTGGCCTCGGCCTCGTCGCTGGTGGCGCCCCAGGCGGTGATGCCGTGCCCGCCGAGGATGCAGCCGATGGCCTGCGGGTTCTTCGCCCTGATCTCGGCGATGTCGAGGCCCAGCTGGAAGCCGGGACGGCGCCACGGCACCCAGACGACGCGGTCGCCGAAGCACTCGCGGGTCAGCGCCTCGCCGTCGGCGGCGGTGGCCAGTGCGATGCCCGAGTCGGGGTGCAGGTGGTCGACGTGCGCGGCCTCGACCAGCCCGTGCATGGCGGTGTCGATGGACGGCGCCGCCCCGCCCCTGCCGAACAGGCAGAAGTCGAAGGCGGCGACCATCTCGTCCTCGCGGTCGACCCCCGGGTAGACGTCGACCAGCGAGCGCAGCCGGTCCAGCCGCAGGACGGCGAGGCCGGGCTCGGTCAGGGTGCCCAGGTCGCCACCGGAGCCCTTGACCCAGAGGAGCTCGACCGGCTGCCCGGTCACCGGGTCGGTCTCGGTGCCCTTGGCGGAGGTGTTCCCGCCGGCGTAGTTGGTGTTGCGCGGATCGGCGCCCAGCCGGTTGCTGCGCTGGATCAGCTCGCGGACCACGGGGTTCGTCACGAGAGGGTGTCCTTCCGGTGCTTCCGGGAAGGGACCTCCCGCAGGGGAGGTCCCGGTTGTCGGCCCCGTCCAGGGCACCGCCCCGGGCCTGCGCGGGGTGGGGGGACGGGGTCCTCCTTCAGGCGCCCCAGCCGGCCTGCTGGCCGCCGACGCGCTCGCGGGCGATGCGCTCCTGGTGACCGGAGCGGGCGTAGGCGGCGTACGGGTCGGGGTCGAGGCCCTTCGACTCGCGCAGCTCGGCCAGCAGGGGGCGCACGTCGGTGGAGTAGGCGTCCATCAGCACACCGTGGGCGCCGAGGACGTCACCGGCGAGCTGGGCCTCCCGCAGCGCGTCACGGTCGACCAGCAGCGCCTTGGCCGTGGCCTCCTGGACGTTCATCACCGAGCGGATCTGGCCGGGGATCTTCGGCTCGATGTTGTGGCACTGGTCGAGCATGAAGTTGACGTTCGACTCGGGGCGGTGGGCGTCCTGGGCGACGATCTCGTTCATGATCCGGAACAGCTGGAACGGGTCGGCCGAGCCGACGATGAGGTCGTCGTCGGCGTAGTTGCGCGAGTTGAAGTCGAACGCACCGAGCCGGCCCAGGCGGAGCAGCTGCACGACGATGAACTCGATGTTGGTGCCCGGGGCGTGGTGGCCGGTGTCGAGGACGACGGTCGCCTGCTCGCCGAGCGCCAGGCAGTGCACGAGCGAGGTGCCCCAGTCGGGGATGTCCATCGCGTAGAAGTACGGCTCGAAGAACTTGTACTCGAGCAGGATGCGGTGTCCGGGGTCGAGCATCGCGTAGACCTGCTGCAGCGAGTCGGCGAGCCGGTCCTGGCGGGCGCGCAGGTCGTCCTGACCCGGGTAGTTGGTGCCGTCGGGCAGCCAGATCTTCAGGTCGGTCGAACCGGTCTGCCGCATGACCTCGATGCACTGCGCGTGGTGCTCGACCGCCCTGCGCCGGACGGCGGGGTCCGCGTGCGTCAGCGACCCGAGCTTGTAGTCGTCGTCCTGGAACAGGTTGGAGTTGATCGCACCGATCCGGACGCCGAGGTCGGCGGCGTGCGCGGCGAGCTTGCCGTGGTCGTCGACGAGGTCCCACGGGATGTGCAGCGACACCCGCGGTGCGACGCCGGTGTAGCGGTGCACCTGGGCGGCGTCCTCGAGCTTCTCGAACGGGTCACGTGCCACACCGGGCTGGCCGAACACCTTGAACCGGGTGCCGGAGTTGCCGAACGCCCAGGAGGGCAGCTCGATGGTCTGCTCGGCCAGCGCGGCCAGGGCGCGGGTGCGGGGGTCGGTCACGGTCGGGCTCCTGTGGGTGCGGTCGCTTCTCCTGCCGCCCCGAGCTGGGCGTCGAGGTCGAAGACGAGGTCGAGCGTGGACTTGCCGCGGCCGTCGCCGGTCGCGAAGAAGGGGGCCATCTCCGCCTCCCAGCGGGCGCTGACCTCGGTGGCGTCGACGGCGGCCTGCGCGGCGGCGAGGTCGTCGGTGTCCACGACGCCGACGAGCAGGCCGTCGTCCCGGAGGTAGAGCTGGTAGTTCCGCCAGCCGGCGTCGCGCAGCGCGCGGAGCATCTCCGGCCAGACGGCGGCGTGGCGTTCGCGGTACTCGGCCAGCCGCTCGGGCCGGACCTGGAGGGTGAAGCAGACTCGGGGCACCGGTCCCTCCGCGTCGAGCAGGCCGAACTGCGGCGGCCACGCATGTGGTGAAACGATTCATACGTGACGCACGGCACAAGGTAGTACTGCACCCTCGCGACGTCAAGGGAGCGGCACCGCTGCGACCCGGCTCCACCACGTCAGGGGCGCCGCACCCGTCGATCGGGCCGCCACCCCGGCCCCGCGGCGCCCGGCCGCCGGAACGCGCGCACCCCGGGAAGCTGCGGCTCGGCGGGCCTGCCATCCCCCGGCGCCGGCCAGGACGCGGGTGACCGGCCCGTGCCGCGGGAGCGTCGCCAGGCCCCGGAGGGGATCCCGGTCGGGCCTCGGCGAGCACACCCCTTGACGCGACCCGACCCCCGCCCTACTGTGGCCCGCGCCACATGAATCGTTTCACGGCAACCCGTGGGCTCTGTTCAGCATCCACGGGCCGCCCAGGCCCCGGCACAGGGCCGGGACCTCCCACGGGAGCGATCCCGAGCTGCGACGAGATGAGGGTGAGGATGTTCCGTAGGAGGAAGCTGGCCGCCGTTGCCGGTCTGGCGCTCGCTCTGGTGGCCTCCGGCTGCGGCCAGGGCAGTGGGGGCTCGGCCTCCGGCGGGGCAGGCGGAGGTGGAGGTGGCGGCGAGGACCAGGTCACCGTCGCGTTCGTGCCCAAGCTGCAGGGGATCCCCTACTTCGAGGCCATGAACACCGGTGGCCAGGCCGGCTGCGAGGAACTCGGCTGCCAGTGGCTCTACCAGGGGCCGGTCACCGCGGACCCGGCTGCGCAGGCCGACATCGTGCGGTCCTACATCCAGCAGGGCGTGGACGCCCTCATCGTCGCCCCCAACGACCCCGACTCGATGGCCCCGCTCCTGCAGCAGGCGCAGGACGCCGGCATCGCGGTGGCGACCTCCGACACGGACGCACCGAACTCGGTGCGTCAGGTCTTCGTCGAGCAGGCCTCGACGGAGGGCATCGGCCAGGCCCTGACCGACGCGCTCCTGGAGGCGATGGGCGGCCGGGGCAAGTACGCGATCGTCTCCTGCGGGCAGACCGCCGAGAACCTCAACAGCTGGATCGAGGTCCAGCAGGCCTACACCGCCGAGAAGTACCCGGACGCCGAGATCGTCGACATCGTCTACGCCGGTGAGGACCAGGCGAAGGCGACCCAGATGGCGACCGACCTCATGAACGCCCACCCCGACCTGACCGGCCTGGTGGGCGAATGCACCTCGTCCGCACCCGGTGTGGCCCAGGCCGTTCGGGACGCCGGGAAGATCGGCCAGGTCTTCACCGTCGGGCTGGGGACGCCGCAGTCGATGCTCCCCTACCTGGAGGACGGTTCCTCCAGCGCGAGCATCCTCTGGGACGTCGAGCACCTCGGGTACCTGACCGCGTGGGCGGGCGTGCAGCTCGCGCAGGGCAACCAGTTCCAGGCCACGAACGACGTCAGCGACGACATCACCGGCGTGACCTACGACGACCAGACCAAGGTGCTCCTGCTCGGCCCGCCGCTGCGGATCACCAAGGACAACGCGGGCGACTACGACTACTGATGCCCCGGGAGGGCCGGGCCACCCCGGCCCTCCCCGGGCCTCACGGTCGAACGAGGACACGATGACCGATTCGCCAGCCACCGGGGCGACCGACGCGGCGCCCTCCTCCCCCTCCGGTCCGGGAGCCGCTCAGGAGCGGCTGTCCGTCCGGGGCGTCTCCAAGCGGTTCGGTGCCGTGCGGGCCATCCGCAACGCGGACATGACCGTCCACGTCGGCGAGGTGCACGCCCTCGTGGGCGAGAACGGCGCCGGCAAGTCCACCCTGATCAAGATCCTCTCCGGAGCGGAATCCGGCGACACCGGGGAGATCACCTTCGACGGACGACCGGTGACGATCGACGACACGGCCGACGCCATCCGGCTGGGCATCGCGACCGTCTACCAGGAACCGCAGCTCTTCCCCGACCTGACCGTGGCCGAGAACGTCTTCACCGGCCGGGAGATCACCCGGCGGGGCAAGGTCGACTGGGCCGCCCAGAACGCCAAGGTCGTCGAGCTGCTCGAGCTGATCGGGCTGCCGGCCCGGTACGCGACCGTCCCGGTCAGCGAGCTGTCCATCGCCGAGCAGCAACAGGTCTCGATCGCCAAGGCCCTGGGCGGAGACGCCCGGGTCCTCATCCTGGACGAGCCGTCGGCGATCCTCACCGGCAGCGAGATCGAGGTGCTCTTCGGTGTCGTCCGCCGGCTGGCCGCCTCCGGCGTCTCGATCATCTACATCTCGCACCGGCTCGACGAGCTGTTCGAGATCGCCGACCGGGTCACGGTCATGCGGGACGGCGAGACGGTCGGCACCTGGCCGATCGGGGAGCTGACCGTCCGGCGCATCGTCGAGCTCATGGTCGGCGGGATCCTGGAGGACACCCCCGCCGAGCACGCCGTGGCCGAGGCCGAGCCGCGGCTGGTCCTCGAGGGCCTGGGCGCGGAGGGCGAGTTCGCCGACGTGGACGTCGCCGTCCGCCCCGGCGAGATCGTCAGCCTCTACGGACTCGTCGGCTCCGGTGCGGCCGAGATCGCCGAGACGGTCTACGGCATGCGCCGGGCCACCGCGGGGCGGATCCTGCTCGACGGCCGGCCGATCGCGCCGCGCTCCCCGCGCGAGGCCAAGAAGCTCGGCATCGCCCTGCTGCCGGCCGACCGCAAGGGGCAGGGGATGTTCTCCTTCCAGTCCATCGCGTTCAACATCTCGGCCGGGCACCTGCCCCTCCTCTCCCGCCTCGGCGTGTGGATGGACCGCCGCCGCGAACGCGACGTCGCCCGGGAGTTCATCGAGCGGCTCTCCGTGAAGACCCCGCACGAACGCCAGCCGGTCTCCGCGATGTCCGGCGGGAACGCCCAGAAGGTGGTCCTCGCCCGTCAGCTGGTGGAGCGGCCCCAGGTCCTCGTGCTGGCCGAGCCGACCCAGGGCGTGGACGTCGGCGCCAAGGAGGAGATCCACAAGATCATCCGCAGCCTGGCCGACGAGGGCACGGCCGTGCTCATCGTCACCTCCGACCTCGCCGAGGCGATCCGGGTCTCCGACCGGCTGCAGGTGGTTCGCGGCGGCACCACCACCGTGGAGTTCGGCCGCGGGGCCACCCAGTCCGACGTCCTCGCCGCCGCCGCCGGCGCCCTGGAACAGGAGGCAGCGTGAGCACCCCGGCCACGACTGCGGGCGACCGGCCGCCGCCCGCCCCGCGGACCCACGAGGCGGCGGCGCGGGGGCGCGTGCTGCCCTTCCCGATCACCGGTCAGGAGATCGTCCTCATCGCGGTGATCGCGGTGCTGTGGATCGGCCTGTGGCTGGCCACCCCGGCATTCCTCACCAGCGGGTCGATCGTGCCGCTGTTCGTCGCGACGGCCCCGGTGGCCCTCATCGGCATCGGGATGACCGTCATCATCATCACCGGCGGCATCGACGTCTCCGTCGGCAGCATGGTGATGGTCTGCTCCGTGGTGGTCGCCCAGCAACTGGTCTCGAGCGACCTCTCCCTGCCCGCGGCGGTGCTGCTCTCGGTGGTCGTCGGCGGTGTGCTCGGGCTCGTCAACGGCGTGCTCATCGCCTACGGCCGCGTGCACGCGATCATCATCACGTTCGGCACCTTGAACCTGTTCCGGTTCCTCGGCCTGCAGCTGTTCGGGGGCACCACGGTCAACGGCATCCCGGACACGCTGGCCGTCTTCGGCCGCGGCGACGCCGGGCGCACCCTGGGCGTCCCGCACAGCTTCCTGCTCATGGTCGTGATCGCCGGGCTGGCCTGGTACTACCTGCGGCACACCGCCGGTGGTCGGCACCTCTACGCCATCGGCGGCGACGCCAACGCCGCCCGCCTGGCCGGCGTCAAGGTGCAGCGACGCATCCTCCTGGCCTACGTCGCGACCGGCCTGCTCACGGGCCTGGCGGCCTGCTTCGTGATCGCCCAGGGCACCGCCACCCTCGCGCCGAACGTGGGTGACGGCATGGAGCTGGCCGCGATCGCGGCGGTCGTCATCGGCGGCACGTCGATCATGGGCGGCCGCGGCTCCGTCCTCGGGACGGTGCTGGGTGCGCTCCTCGTGCAGACCGTCACCTCCGGGGTGACCCAGCTCAACTGGCCGTCGCAGCTGGCCAGCCTGTTCATCGGCATCTTCATCCTGATCGCCGTGGGAGCCGACCTGCTCCGCCAGCGGGCGAGGAGGACCCCGTGAGCACCGCCGTCACCTCGTCGGCCCCCGCCCGCGAGCCGGGGCCGAACACGACCGCCCCCGAGCGGCCCTCCCGGCTCCGGCAGCTGCCGGCCACGCTCCTGCGGGCGCTGCTGACCCAGCGGATCGTGCTGCTCCTGGTCCTGCTCCTCGCGGTCGTCGTCACCTTCGTGGTCCTGAGCCAGCGGAACTACCTCACCGCGCCCTACGACGCGTCCTACATGTCCGCAGCCCTCATCAGCGCCGTCCCGCTGGTGATGCTCGGCCTCGCGGAGCTGCTGGTCATCACCTCCGGCCGGGGCGGCATCGACCTGTCCGTCGGGGCGATCGTCTCCCTGACCAGCATGGTCTTCGGGTTCGCCTACGGACAGTGGGGCTGGCCGCTGTGGCTGGCCATCCTCCTGGCCGCGGCCTTCGGCGGGCTGCTCGGGGCCGTGAACGGGGTCCTGATCGCCTACATCGGCTACCCCGCCCTGATCACCACGCTGGCCACCTACTACGCCTTCTCCTCGCTGGCCATCGTCGTCAACGCCCAGCAGCCGATCAGCACACCGCCGATCCAGCAGCTGTACTCCACCGCGCAGTCGGTGTCGGTCCTCGGACTCCCGGTGCCCCTGGGCACGCTCACGTTCCTCCTCCCGACGGCCGTGGTCGTCTGGCTGCTCCTCAACCGCACCACCTACGGGCGCCGGCTCTACGCGATCGGCACCAACGACGTCGCAGCCCAGTGGACGGGCATCGACGTCCGGCGCTCCCGGTTCACCGCCTACCTGCTCGCCGGGGTCATCTCCGGCCTCGTCGCCGTGGTGACCGTCGCCCAGTTCGCCTCCGCCCGCCCGGACGCCGGTACCGCCGGCAACGGCATGGCGCTGCCCGCGATCACCATCGCCGTGCTCGGCGGGGTGGCGATCACCGGCGGCATCGGCCGGGTGGCAGGGGTCGTGCTCGCCACGCTCCTCGTGGTGTGGCTCAACGCCGGCATCCTCCTCGCCGTCCCCGGCAACGCCGGCACGCAGTTCCAGCTCTTCGCACTCGGCGCCGTCCTGGTCTTCGCCGCCCTGCTCAACGGACTGACCACCCGGCGCTACGGAGCCCGCTAGGAGATCCCCATGGCCATCACCCACGGAATCCACGCGCTGGTGTGGACGGGAGGCTGGACCGCCGAGGAGGCGCGTCACGCCATCGCCTCCTCTCGCGAGGCCGGCTACGACCTGATCGAGATCGCCCCGATCGACCCGACGGCGTTCGACCCGGCCATGACCGCGCGCCTGCTGGAGGAGCACGGCATGCGGGTGAGCGCTTCGCTGGGGCTCAGCGAGGACACCGACGTGTCCAGTGAGGACCCCGAGGTGGTCGCCCGCGGCCGGGCGCGGCTTGCCCAGGCGCTGAACGTGCTGCGCGACAGCGGCGGCGACGTGCTGTGCGGCGTCCTGTACTCGAAACTCGGCAAGTACGCCGGCCCGGCCACCGAACGCGGCCGGGCCAACTCGCAGGAGACGATCGCCTGGCTGGCCGACGAGGCGGCGGCCTCGGGGATCACCCTCGCCCTCGAGTTCTGCAACCGGTACGAGACCAACATCGTCAACACGACCCAGGAGACCCTGGACTTCATCGCCGCGGTGGACCGGCCGAACGTGATGGCGCACCTGGACACGTACCACATGAACATCGAGGAACACTCCTTCGCCGAGGCGGTGCGTGCGGCCGCGGCGGCCGGGCGGCTCGGTTACGTGCACGTGGGTGAGTCCCACCGCGGCGCCCTGGGCACCGGATCGATCCCCTGGGGCGAGTTCTTCGGCGCGCTCACCGAGGTCGGCTACGACGGCATCGTGACGTTCGAGTCGTTCTCCTCGGAGGTCGTGCACCGGACCCTGTCGAACGACCTCGCCATCTGGCGCAACCTGTGGACCGACAACGCCACCCTCGCCCGCGACGCGCTCGCCTTCACCAAGGCCGGGCTCCGGGCGGCCGCCGAGCGGGCACCGGCCGCCGGTGTCGCGGGGCCGGCCGGACGTGGTGACTGAGACGATGCGAAGCCGTTCCCACCCGTGACCGCGACCGCCGAGGAGGAGCCCTGCGCGCCAGCATCCGCGACGTCGCCGGACGGGCGGGGGTCTCGGTCGGCACGGTGAGCAACGTGCTCAACCGGCCCGACCTGGTCAGCGACGCCACCCGCCGGAAGGTGCAGCAGGCGATCTCCGAGCTCGGGTTCGTGCGCAACGAGTCGGCACGGCAGCTGCGGGCCGGCTCCAGCCGCACCGTCGGCCTCGTCGTCCTCGACATCGCCAACCCGTTCTTCACCGACGTCGCCCGCGGGGTGGAGGACGTCGTCAACGCGGCCGGTCTGGCGGTCATCCTGTGCAACTCCGACGACCGTCCGGAGAAGGAGTCCGCCCACCTCGCCGTGCTGGCCGAGCAGCAGGTCCAGGGCGTGCTCATCACGCCGACCGCGGAGCTGACCCCTGACCTGGAGACGCTGCGTGCCCGCGGCGTCCCGGTGGTGCTGCTCGACCGGCGCGCGCCCGGACCGGACCAGTGCGCCGTCGCCGTCGACGACGTCCTGGGTGGACGGCTGGCCGCCGAGCACCTGCTCGAGCGGGGCCACCGCCGGATCGCGTTCGTCGGTGGGCACTCCGACCTGCCCCAGGTGCAGGAGCGCCACGCCGGCGTGGAGCGGGCGCTGCAGGAGACGCCGGGCGCCGAGCTCACCGTCCTCTCCCCGGCCGAGCTCACCGTCGCGGGCGGGCGCGAGGCCGCCGGGCGAGTGGTCGGCATCCCGGCGGCCCGGCGGCCGACGGCGGCCATCTGCGCCAACGACCTGCTCGCCCTGGGCCTGCTGCAGGGGATGGTGCGGCACGGCGTGCGGGTGCCGGACGAGTTCGCGATCGTCGGCTACGACGACATCGAGTTCGCCGCCGCGGCCGCCGTCCCGCTGAGCTCGGTGCGCAAGCCGCGCCAGGAACTCGGCCGGCGGGCGGCAGAGCTGCTGCTGGACGAGGGACGGGAGGGCCACCGCCACGAGCAGCCGGTCTTCGCACCGGAGCTGGTGGTCCGCGAGTCCAGCATGGTCCGCCGGGACGCCGCGGCGCAGGGCGGCGGACGGCGCTGAGGGTGGCGCCGCCGCAGGTGCGCCGACTTCCGGGACGGCCCACGACCGGGCACCGGGACCACCCGCGCAGCTCACCCGTCCGCGGACGGCCCCGCCGCGACCGCGACGAGGCCGTCCGCCGGCGGATCAGTGCGCCGCGAGGACCGGATCGCCGGCCTGCGCCGGCCGCAGGGACCGCACCGCCACTGCCGCGGCCACGCTGACCGCGCCGATCACGAGCAGGGCCGAGGTCAGACCGCTGAGCGCGCCGCTGATCGCGAGCACGACGAGCGGGCAGACGAACTGGCCGATGAACAGCGCCGAGGTCCAGACCCCGGTGCCACGGCCGCGCTGCTCGAACGTCAGCGAGCCCAGCGCCCAGGTCAGCATCGCCGGGAGCAGCAGCCCGTTCCCGAGCCCGGTGACGACGGCGAAGACGACGACCACCGGCACCGCCGGGGCGAGAGCCAGCCCGAGGAGGCCGACGCCGGAGAGCCCGAACGCCAGCGGCACCGTGACCGCCGGGCCGAGCCGGGCCAGCCGGCCGAAGAGGAACGCGCCGACGGCCGTGCCGAGGGAACCGATCGCGCTGACCGCACCGATGGTGCCCGTGCCGGTCACGCCGATCGCGTCGAGCTTGAAGGACAGCTCGACGATGAGGACGTAGAAGACCAGCCCTCCGAGGAGGGTGACACCGACGGGTGCGGCCAGCCGACGCCACGGCAGCGGGGGCAGCTTCGTGGCGCGCGGGTGCGCCCGGGCCCGAGGGGCGGGCTGCCAGATGTGCTTCGCGGCGAGGAGGGCCAGCGGCAGGCTGACGACGTAGAGCCAGAACGGCGTCCGCCAGTCCTGCGCGCCCAGCGCGCCACCGACGGCGAAGAAGACGGTGGCCGAGACGGTGGTGCACACGACCTGCAGGCCGAAGTAGCGCTCCCGCTGGGAGCCGTGGAAGTAGTCGGCCAGCAGGGTGGTGCAGCAGGTCATGATGGCCGCCTCGGTGAGCCCGAGGAGCACGCGGCTGGCGACGACGAGCTGCAGGGACGGCAACCACAGCGGCGCCGTCCCGACGACGGCGTACACGACCAGCGCGCCGACCAGCAGCCGCTTGCGGCCGACCTCGTCCACGATCCGGCCGGCGACCATCGCCGTCAGCCCGATCACCAGCGCCGGCGCGGTGAGCACGACCGGGGTGAGCGCCTCGACCCCGGGCGTGCCGGCGAAGGCGTCCTGGATGCGGGGCAGCACCGGCGCGAGCAGGACGGCACCCAACACCGACAGACAACTGGACACCAGCAGGACGAACGCCTGCATCCGACCGGCGGGGCGGCCGGTGGACGGGTCGACGGCCACCCCGCCGGCGAGGGGCTCCTCGACGGCGGGGGTGGAGCTCGCGAGCGGTTGCGACACGGGGCTCTCCGGTTCTCGGGGTGCCGACCGCGGTGATCGGCATCACTGGCGGAGAAGTGTCAGGACGGCGCGGAGCGAGCGGAAATCACTTCTCCCGGGGTGGGGTATCAGTCAGGTCGATACCGGACCGGGCGCCGGGTCCGATCGCCTGCTCGGCAGCCCGCGACACGACGTCTCGCAGGTACCGGTGCTCGGGGTCGTCGTCGTAGGCGGGGTGCCACCACATCGCCTCCACCAGCGGCCCCGCCTCGAAGGGACACGGCAACGCGCGGATGCCATGTCGAGGGGCAGCAGGCTGACCAGCCTGCGCTGCAGCAGGGCGATCCGGTCGCTGCCGGCGACGAGGGCCGGCACGGTCAGGAAGTCCTCGTTGACGACCTGGACCCGGGGCTCGATGCCCAGCATGCGCATCTGGCGCGCGGCCGGCGTCGACGCCGTCTGACCGTGGTAGGTGGCCACCCACGGCAGCGTCTCGAGGTGCTGGACGGTCAGCCCCTCGTCGACCACCGGGTTGTCGGCCGAGACGACGCAGACCCACTCGTCGCGGTAGAGGTCGCGGTGCGAGAGGTCGCTGACGAACCCGTGCGGCAGCAGCAGGAGGTCGGTTCCGAGGAGTACCTGATCGGCGCGCTCGACCATGGCCGGCGTGTGTGGCGTGAGGCGCAGCCGGGTGTGTGGCGCCTCCTCCGCCAGCAGGGCGGCGATCGTGTCACCGAGGACGACGACGACGTAGTCGCTGACCAGGATGGAGAACTCGCGGGTCGACGACGCGGGGTCGAACTCGGTCTGGGCGGTGAACACCCGCTCGACGCCGGACAACGCGAGGCGGACCAGGTCCTTGAGCTGCGCGGCCAGCGGGGTGAGCCGGTACTCGTTGCCGACCCGGGTCAGCAGCTCGTCCCCGAAGTGCCGGCGCAGCCGGGCCAGCGACGCCGACAGCGCCGGCTGGGAGAGCCCCATCTGCTGCGCGGCCCGCGTGACGCTGCGCTGCTCGAGCAGCGCATCCAGGGAGACCAGCAGGTTGAGGTCCAGGCTCGCCAGGTTCACCACGTGAGTATCCGTCTCGCTGATGACCCGCATCACACATCTCGTCTTCCCGGGTGACACGCGTCCGTAGACCGTTGGGCACGTGACCGACACGCCACAGCTGGACCGCACCGACCCCGACGGCGCCATCGCGGCCGCGGCCGCGCGCTGCTCCAACCGGGGCCGGTGGGGCGACGAGGACGTGCTCGGCACGCTGAACTTCCTCGACGAGGCCAAGCGGGTCGAGGGCGCGCGGCTGGTGCGCCGGGGCGCCAGCTTCTCGCTGGCCCAGTCCTTCGACGCCGACGGGCCGCAGAGGGGCTGGCGGCGGCGCACCAACCCGGTGCACACCATGCTCGACACCGGCCTGGACGCCGAGCGCGGCCAGGGCTTCCCGCACGGCCTCGGCGGCGCCGACGACGTCGTCTTCATGCCGCTGCAGGCCTCCACCCAGTGGGACGGCCTCGGCCACATCTTCGACCACGGCACGGCGTACAACGGCCGCCGCGCAGGGGACGTCGTCACCAGCGAGGGCGACCGCGTGACCGGCATCGAGACGGTCGCCTCCCTGATCACCGGCCGCGGCGTGCTGCTCGACGTCGGCCGGGCGCTCGGCACCGACGGCGAGCTGCCCGACGGCTTCGCCATCACCGCCGACCACCTCGAGGCGACCATCGCCGCCCAGGGCGAGAGCGCCCGGGTCGGCCGCGGCGACCTGCTGCTCGTCCGCACCGGCCGGCTCGCCCGGGCGCGGCGGGAGGGCTGGGGCGACTACGCCGGCGGCGACTCCCCCGGCCTGTCGTTCACCACCGCCGACTGGCTGCACGGCGCCGAGATCGCCGGCGTCGCCACCGACACGTGGGGCTTCGAGGTCCGCCCCAACGAGTTCGACGTCGCCTTCCAGCCGCTGCACCAGGTCGCCATCCCGCACATCGGCCTGTTCATCGGCGAGATGTGGGACCTCGACGCGCTCGCGGCCGACTGCGCCGCCGACGGCGTGTGGCACTTCCTCCTCACCGCCGCCCCCCTGCCCGTGACCGGCGCCGTCGGCGCCCCGGTCAACCCGATCGCCGTCAAGTGAAGGAGCTCCAGATGTCCGCAGTGGACGAGGTCCTGGTGGTCGGCAGCGGCCTGGCCGGGACCGCCACCGCCATCCGCCTGGCCGAGGCCGGCGTCGCCGTCGACCTCGTCGAGGTCAAGCCGGAGGTCACCGCCCTCGGCTCCGGCATCACCCTGCAGGGCAACGCGCTGCGCGAGCTCGACCGGCTCGGGGTGTGGGACCGGGTGCGCGAGCGCGGCTACCCCTTCGACGTCACCGGCATCCGGGCGCCCGACGCCGACGGCACGGTGCTGTTCGAGGTCCCCGACGCCAGGTCAGGTGGCCCGGGGTATCCCGCGGTCATGGGCATGTCCCGGCCGGAGCTCGCCCGGATCCTGCACGACCGCGCCGCCGAGGTGGGCGTCCGGCTGCGGTACGGCGTGACGTTCACCGACCTGCACCAGGACGGCGCGGGCGTCGACGTCCCGTTCACCGACGGCTCGACCGGCCGCTACGACCTGGTGGTGGGCGCCGACGGCGTCCGGTCCGCCGTCCGGCGGGCCGTCGGGATCGAGCTGGAGACCCGGCCGACCGGGATGGGCATCTGGCGTGCGTTCGGCCCGCGTCCGGAGAGCGTGACCCGCACCGACCTGTACTACGGCGGTCCGTGCTACATCGCCGGCTACTGCCCCACCGGGGAGGACTCCCTCTACGCCTACATCGTGGAGGAGGCGCAGGACCGCTCGGCGATGACGCCCGAGGAGCGGTTGGCGACCATGCGGCAGCTCTCGCAGGCCTACCACGGGCCGTGGGACGAGATCCGGGAGAGCCTCACCGATCCGGCCCGGGTCAACTACACGTGGTTCGAGACCCACCTGCTGCCCGCACCGTGGAACCGCGGCCGGGTCGTGCTCATCGGCGACGCCTCCCACACCTGCCCGCCCACCATCGCCCAGGGCGGCGCGCAGGCCCTGGAGGACGCCGCCGTCCTGACCGACCTGCTGCTCACCCGCGACGCGCTCGACCAGGACGTGTGGGACGCCTTCCACGCCCGCCGGCTGGAGCGCGCCACGACCGTGGTCGACGCCTCCAACCAGCTCGGCCAGTGGCTGCTCGACCACGAGCAGGGCGACGTGCCGGGCCTCATGCGCAGCGTCGCCGTCCTCGTCGCCCAGCCCGCCTGAAAGAGGACCTCGTCCTCCCCACCGCTCGCACGCTCGCGGCGGGGCCCCGGGACGAGGCCGCCCGAAGCACACATCGAGGAGATCCCGTGACCCAGCGACTGATCACCCACCTGCGGCACGTCGACCTGGCCGTGCCCGACTACGGCAAGCAGCTCGACTTCTACACCAACACCTGGGGCCTGAAGGCCGAGCACAGCGACACCGGCATCACCTTCCTCGCCGCCGAGGGCAGCCCGGAGCAGTACGTCGTCCGGCTGCGCGAGTCCGCCGACAAGCGGATCGACCTGATCTCCTTCGGCGCGGAGGACGCCGCCGACGTCGACACCCTGGCCGGGCAGCTGGCGGCCGACGGCGTGCAGCTGGTCAGCGAGCCGGGCGACCTGCAGACCCCCGGCGGCGGCTACGGCTTCCGGTTCTTCGACAACGAGGGCCGCACCGTGGAGATCAGCTCCGACGTCGCGGTCCGGCAGCACCGGGCGATCGAGGAGGGCGAGTCGATCCCCGTTCGCCTGTCGCACGTCGTCATCAACTCCGCCGACCCCGAGGGCACCCGTGCGTTCTACGAGAGGCACCTCTCCTTCGCCCTGTCCGACACCCTGATGCACCCGCGCATGGGCGAGATGATGTGGTTCATGCGGGTCAACCGCTGGCACCACTCGATGGCGATCGCCCGGTGCCCGCACCCCTCGCTGCACCACGCCAGCTTCGAGCTGCGCGGCATCGACGAGTACATGCGCGGCACCGGCCGGCTGCTGCGTGCCGGCGTGGAGAAGATCTGGGGCCCGGGCCGGCACATGGCCGGCAACAACACCTTCAGCTACTTCCTGGACCCCAATGGCAACACGATGGAGTACACGACCGAGCTGGAGGAGGTCGACGAGGACACCTGGCACCCGCACCTGTACGACTTCTCGAACCCCGAGGTCACCGACCAGTGGGGGACGGCGAACGCGATGAACGAGTTCGTCGCGAAGAAGTCGTTCAACGACCCGGACAAGGGCCTGTTCGTGGCCCCTCCGGTCTGATGCGGTTCGCCACCTGGGAGGCGGAGGGCCGCGTGCAGGCCGGCGTGGTCAGCGCCGCCGGCCTGCACGCCCTCCCCGACGGGACGACCGTGCTGGACCTGGTCCGGGCGGGGCTGCCCGCCGCGCTCGAGGCCGGGACGGCGGCCCTCGCCGGGCCCGCCGTCCCGTTCGGGTCCGTGCGGCTGCTGCCGCCGCTGCAGGCCCCGACGGTGCGCGACTTCGTCGCCTTCGAGGAGCACGTGGAGGGTGTCCGCAAGGCGATCGACGGTCAGGCCGGCGTCGTGCCCGAGTGGTACGAGGCGCCCACGTTCTACTTCACCAACCCGTACGCGCTCGTCGGCGCGCACGACGACGTCCCGGTCCCGCCGGGGTCGCAGCGGTTCGACTTCGAGCTGGAGGTCGCCGTCGTCGTCGGCCGGGACGGCGCCTCGCTCACCCCGGAGGCCGCGCGCGAGCACGTCTTCGGCTACACGGTGCTCAACGACTGGTCCGCCCGTGACCTGCAGGCCCGGGAGATGAAGGTCGGCCTCGGGCCAGCCAAGGGCAAGGACTCGGCCACCACGCTCGGCCCCTGGCTGGTCACCGCCGACGAGCTCGAGCGCTACCGGGACGGCGACGGCTTCCTGGCGCTGGACGTGCGGGTGTCGGTCAACGGCACCGAGGTCGGCCGAGACCTGCTGTCGAACATGGGCTGGCCGTTCGAGGAGCTCATCAGCTACGCCTCCCGGGGAACCGAGGTGCGCGCCGGTGACGTGCTGGGCTCGGGCACCTGCGGCAACGGCGGTTGCCTGGCCGAGCTGTGGGGACGCCGCGGCGAGCAGACCCCGCCACCGCTGCAGCCCGGCGACGTCGTGGAGATGACCGTCGAGGGCATCGGCACCATCCGCAACCGGGTCGTCCCCGGACTCGACCTGCCGCCCGTTCGGCCGGCCCGGCCGCGGCCGCGGTCCCGGGAACGGGCGTCGTGAGGGTCAGCGGCAAGGTCGTCGTCGTCACCGGCGCCGGCCAGGGGCAGGGTGCCGCGGAGGCGCGGCTGCTGGCCGCGGAGGGAGCGACGGTCGTCGCCTGCGACCTGGAGCCCGAACCGGCCGAGGACGTCGGCGGTGCGGAGTACCGGCAGCTCGACGTCACCGATGCCGGCGGCTGGACGGCGCTGGCCGGCGACCTGCGCGCCCGGTTCGGGCGGGTCGACGGGCTGGTCGCCAACGCCGGGATCACCTGGCGGGCCCGGCTGGCCGAGCTCGACCCGGCCGACCTGGCGCGCGTCTCGGAGGTCAACGTCACCGGGACGCTGCTCGGCATCCAGGCGCTCACCCCGCTGATGCCCTCCGGCGCGGCGATCGTCGTGGTGGGCTCGGTCGCCGCGCTGACCGGGCACTACCCGATCGCCTACACCGCGTCGAAGTGGGCGCTGCGGGGGCTGGCCAGGGCGGCCAGCCTGGAGCTCGGTCCCCGCGGCATCCGGGTCAACACCGTGCACCCCGGCTACATCGAGACCCCGATGACCGCGTCGGCGGCCCCGGCCTTCCGGGACGCCAACGTCGCCGAGACCCCGCTCGGCCGGACCGGCAGCGTCGACGAGGTCGCGCCGCTCGTCCTCTTCCTGCTGAGCGACGAGGCCTCGTTCATCTCCGGCGCCGAGATCCCCGTCGACGGCGGCATGACCGCCCACGGCGGCGTCAAGTCGATCAGCGACGCGCTGCGGAGCCCGGCGTGAGCGGGCCGCTGGCGGGCGAGGTCGCGCTCATCACCGGCACAGCCGGCGGTCAGGGCCGGACGGCGGCGCTGCTGTCCGCCGCGGAAGGCGCGACCGCGGTGGGCATCGACCTGCAGGCCGACGGCACGGCAGGGACCGTGGAGCTGGTGCGCGCTGCCGGCGGCGTCATGGACAGCACCCACCCGCTCGACCTGGCCGACGAGGACGGCGTCCGGCCCCGGGTCGAGGCCGCGGCCGAGGCCCACGGCGGCATCGACGTCGTCCACGGCGACGCCGGCACCCGCTTCTCCCCCGTCGACCGGACCGGCCACGCCGACCGGTCCTTCGCCCTGCGCAACGGGCTCGACATCGCCGGCCACGGAGGGCGCCGCGTCCGCTGCGCGCTCCTCCTCGCCTCCGACGAGGCCTCCTGCGTCACCGGCGCCGACCTCGTGGCCGACGGCGGCTGGTCCGCCGTCCTGCCCGACGCCTGCTGAGAACCCAGCGAGAGGAACCCCCGTGTTCGAGTACTTCCCCACCGGCCCCTACACCTACAACCTGGCCGTCGTCGCCACGCTGAACTCCGGTGGCCTCATCGACGAGGTCGACCGCGCCTGCCGGCCGATCAAGGAGGCCGCAGCCGGCGGCGAGGACGCCGGCACACCGGACTTCCTGCGCGCCTGGACCGCGCTGACCGACCAGCTCGTCGGGCAGGCCGAGGGCGCGGAGAAGGCGGGCCACACCCGCACCGCCGGGCAGCTGTACTTCCGCGCCGGCAACTACCTGGCCCAGGCCGAGCGGATGCTGGCCCACTCCGACCCGAACCGGATCCCCACCTACCGGCGGCTGCTCGAGCTGACCCAGAAGGCGTTCGACCTGCACAGCCCGCGCGTGCAGCGGGTCGAGATCCCCTACGAGGGCACCACGCTGCCCGCCTACTTCAGCGCTGCACCGGCCGCCGACGACGGTCCGGTGCCGGTGGTCGTGCTGGTCAACGGCCTGGACTCGACGAAGGAGCACCAGTACGCCTCGGCCCACTGGGAGGAGCTGGCCGCCCGCGGGATCTCCTGCCTGATGCTCGACCAGCCCGGCACCGGCGAGGCCCTGCGGCTGCAGGGTCTGCCGGCCCGCATCGACACCGAGGTGTGGGCCGGCGCGGCCGTCGACTGGCTGGAGACGCGGCAGGACGTCGACCGGCACCGGATCGGGATCGCGGGCTGGTCCCTGGGCGGCTACTACGCCCCACGCGCCGCGGCGTTCGAGAAGCGGTTCGCCCTCGTCGTGGCCTGGGGGGCCAACCACGACTGGGGTGCCGTGCAGCGCCGCCGCAAGGAGCGCGAGGGCGAGCGGCCGGTGCCGCACTACTGGGAGCACGTCCTGTGGGTGTGGGGCCACGACGGCGACGAGAACGACCTCGACGCGTTCCTCGGCTTCGCCGACGGCGTCCACCTCGACGGCGTCGTCGAGAACATCACCGTGCCCTTCCTCATCGCGCACGGCGCCAACGACCGGCAGATCCCGCTGGAGTACGCGCACCGCTCCTACGACCAGGCGGTCAACTCGCCGAAGCGGGAGCTGCGGGTGTTCACGCCGGACGAGGGCGCGACCGAGCACATCGGCCTCGACCACCTGCCCTACGTCAGCACGTTCATCGCCGACTGGGTGGCCGACACCTTCGCCGAGCTGGGGGGCCGGTCGTCGTGAGCACGCTCTTCGTCGAGCTCCCCGTGCGCGACCTCGGCGTGGCCAGGGCCTCCGCGGCCGGGCGCCGGCCGTGGCTGCCGGCCCGGGAGGACGGCGCCACCTACACCAGCAGCTTCGCCGACCCGCACGGGCACGCGTGGCAGGTCACGTGGATGGACCAGCAGCACGTCGTCGACCGACCGGACGCGGCCTGCGACACACCCGTGCTCCGCCGGCGGCCGGAGTTCCTGGAGCAGCCGGTCGGCCCCCTCTCCGACGGGGACCACCGGCGGCCCGCCGCGGACGCAGGCGGACGCTGCTGCTCGCGGCCAGCACTCGACGAGGATCACCGCGAGGCCACCCTCGCTCGTGCGGACGCCCGGTGGTGGCTGGGCCGGGTGCCGTACACCCGCTTGAAGGCGACGCTGAGCCCGAAGCCGCTCTCGTAGCCGACCCGCCGGGCCACGGCCTCCACGGTGGCGTCGGTGCGCTCGAGCAGGTCGGCGGCCTGGCACAGCCGCCAGCCGGTCAGGTAGGCCATCGGCGGCTCGCCGACCAGCTCGGTGAACCTGCGGGCGAAGGTGGCCCGGGAGACGCCGGCCCGCTCGGCGAGCTCGGCCACCGTCCACGGCCGGGCCGGCTCGGCGTGCAGCAGGCGCAGCGCCGGGCCCACGACGGGATCGCCCAGCGCGCGGTACCAGGCCGGCGGCTCGACGTCGGGGCGCGCGAACCACTCGCGCAGCGTGGACAGCAGCAGCAGGTCCAGCAGCCGGTCGAGGACGGCTTGCTGGCCGGGGTCGTTCCGCTCAATCTCGGTCACGGTGAGCTCGAGCATGGGGCGCAGCCGCCCGCTGCTCGGGACCACGAGGACCCGCGGTAGTGCGTCGACGAGGCGGGCCGATGCCCGACCGCGCACCGGGTAGGTGCCGGTGAGCATCGCGGTCGGACCGTCCAGGCTCTCGCCGCAGGTGCGCAGGCCCAGTGTGAGCTGGTCGCCGACGTCCGTGCCGTCGGCGGTGGTGCAGCGGTCGCCGGAGTGCAGCACGTACAGCGGCGTGGCCGAGGTGTCGCGGTCGTCGGCGACGGTGAACGGCCGCCGGCCGACGACGACCGCCACCTCGGCCTCCCCGATGGGGACGGGATCGGCGTCGTCCGGGACGATCCAGCCCGAGCCACGCAGCATGGCGACCAGGGTCAGCGGACTGTCGTGGGCGAAGCGCACCGCCCAGGGCGGTGTGACGATGTCGCGGCCGAACAGCGCTCCGCTCGACCGCACCTCGTCGAGCAGGCTCGCGAGCGCGTCCATGGCGCGAACGCTAGACCTGTCGTGGACGGCGGGACATGGGATCGAGATCCTGAACCATGTCGGCGCTCACGGTGCGGCCGTTGACTCGGTGCATGACCACCGCGGACCCCACCACCCACGGACGTCGCGCTCGAGCGGGCGACACGGCCGCGCGGACGGCGACCGACGTCCCCACTCCGGAGGACAGCTCCTCCCGGGTGCCCGAGCCGATGACCGTCGTCGGTCTGGGCCCCATGGGCACCGCACTGGCCCGGGCCCTGCTCACGGCCGGTGCCCCCACCACCGTGTGGAACCGCTCCGCGTCCCGGGCCCGCCCGCTGGCCGACGACGGGGCGACCGTCGCGGACACCCTGGCGACCGCCGTCACCGCCGGCTCGCTGGTCGTCGCCTGCCTGCGCGACCACGCCGCGTTCCGCGAGGCGTTCGGCGACCTGGACCCCGACGACCTGCGCGGACGGACCGTGGTCCACCTGTCCTCGGCCACCCCGGTCGAGGCCCGACGGACCGCCGACTGGGCCGCCGAGCGCGGCATCACCTACCTCAACGGCGCGATCATGGTGCCCACACCGCTGATCGGCACCCCCGACGCACTCATCCTCTACAGCGGCCCGACCGCGGTCTTCCGGGCCGCACGGGCACGGCTGGCCCTGCTCGGGACACCGGACCACCTCGGTGAGGACCCCGGCCTGGCGTCGTTGTTCGACGTGGCCATGCTGGAGGTCTTCTTCGCCGGCATGACGTCGTTCCTGCACGCCGCCGCGATGGCGTCGGCCGGCGGGGTGCCGGCTGGCGACTTCCTCCCCTACGCCCAGCGGGTCGTCGCCATCCTGCCCGACACCCTCGCCGGGCTGGCCCGCGACGTCGACGCGGGCACCCACCCCGGCGACGAGGACCAGCTGGCGATGGAGGCGGCCGCGCTGGACCACATCGTCGAAGCCGCCGAGGCGAGCGGCACCGACAGCAGCCTGGCCGTCCTCATGCGCGACCTCGCCCGCCGGGCCGTCGCGTCCGGCCACGGCACGGACGGCTTCTCCCGCCTGGTCGACCACCTCCGCCGGCCGCTCCCCCGATGAGGGCGGCTCCCCACTGAACAGGAGGACCGCATGACCGGCACGGCACGGGACCAGCCGATCACCACCCGGGACCGGGGCGTCCTGCTCGTCATCTGCGGCGCCATCTTCCTCGAGGGCATCGACGTCGCGATGCTCAACGTCGCGCTCCCCGCCATCCGCGCCGACCTGGGGCTGTCCACACCCGCACTCAGCGCCGTCGTCAGCGCCTACGTCCTCGGCTACGGCGGCTTCCTGCTGCTGGGCGGGCGCGCCGCGGACCTGCTGGGCCACCGCCGCGTGTTCCTGGTCTGGCTCACCGTCTTCCTGGCCTTCTCCGGGCTGGGCGGACTGGCCACCGAGGGCTGGGTGCTGCTCCTGGCGCGGTTCGTCACCGGCGTGGCAGCTGCGTTCATGACGCCCGCCGGACTGGCGCTGGTCACGGAGCGATTCCCCGAGGGACCGGCGCGGACCAGAGCCCTCGGCCTCTACGCCGGGACGGCGGCCGCCGGCTTCACCCTCGGCCTCGTCATCGGCGGCCTGCTGACGTCGGTGGGCTGGCGCTGGGTCTTCCTCGCGCCGGTCCTCCTCTCCGGGACGATCCTGCTGGCCGCCGTCCCGCTGCTCCGCGAGGGCGGCGACACCTCCGGAGCGCGCTCGTCCCGTCGCGGGAGCACGCGCGGCCAGGCCGATCTCGCCGGCGCGCTGTCCATCACGACGGCGATGCTGCTGTTGGCCTACGGCGTGGTTCGCGTGGAGCACGTGGCCGACGGTTGGGCGCAACCCCTCGTGCCGTTCGCCCTGGGACTGGCCCTGCTGGCGGTGTTCGTCGCCGTCGAGCGACGCGCCCGCACACCCCTGGTCCGGCTCGGGATCCTGCGCTCGGCGACCCTGGTGCGGACCGACCTCAGCGCACTGCTGTTCCTCGGCGCGTTCGCCGGTTTCCAGTTCCTCGTCACGCTGTACCTGCAGGAGCTGCGTGGCTGGAGTCCGCTGATGACCGGGCTGGCGATGCTGGTCATCGGCATCGACGCCATCCTGTCCCCCACCCTGACACCCCGGCTGGTCGACAGGTACGGGCTTCCGCCGGTGCTGCTTGCCGGGTTCGTCCTGGCAGCCGCGGCGTACGTCCTCTTCCTGCCCCTCGGGGTGGACTGGACCTACCTGACGATGCTGCCGGCCTTCCTCCTGGTCGGCCTCGCCTTCTCGCTGGCCTACGGGCCGCTCACGATGGCCGCGACCGAGGGGGTCGCACCCGCCGAGCACGGGCTGGCCAGCGGCCTGCTCTACACCGCCATCCAGTTCGGCACCGCGCTCGGGGTGTCCGCGGTGAGCGCCGTCCACGCGCTGGCCCGGGCCGACGCCACGGAGCTCGAGGCGCTGCGGTCCGCCCTCGTGGTGCCCCTGGTCGCCGCGGTCCTCGGCGCCGCACTCGTGGCGAGCGGCCTCCGTCGCCGGCGGGCCGGCGCGAACCCGGTGACCGTCGTCGACGGGACGGGGTCCGACCTCTGCTCCGCTCCGCGGTGACCGGTCACGAGATCCCACGGGCCCGCGGCGCCACACCTCCCACCGGCCGCCTCCGGGAGGGGCCTCCCATGAGCTCGCTGGCACCTGTTCGCCACCGACGGATCGACGTCCACGGCATCGACACCTCCTACCGCGAGGCGGGTCCGCCCGACGCGCGGGTCGTCCTCCTGCCCCACCGGTACCCCCGCGACCTCCTCGACCGGGTGCACGGGGGATGAGCCGGCTCGACCACGTCGGGCTCGGTCGGACGACCGGGCCCGACGTGCGTCTCGGGGCCCTGCGGTCGGCCGGCTCGTTCCCGGGCGGTGTCGAGCGCCGGCCGAGCGGGTGCGGGGTGCGTGGCCGCTGGTCGCCGGATCGGTGGCCGGCCGGTCAGATCGCCTCGACCCGCGGGTACTCCGGCCGCCACATCGCGGCGTGCACCTGCTGGACGGGGTCGTGCAGCTCGACCTGGGCCAGCCCCTCCGCCACCGCGGCCTCGGCCACGGCGATGCCGACCGCCGCGGACACCAGCCGCAGGTCGTCCACCGGAGGGAGGAGCGCCGACCCGGTGGTACCCGCGTCGGAGAGCCCGGCGACCGCGGCAGCAGCCGCGGTCAGCATGCCGGTGCTCACCCGCCGCGCCTTGACCACCGAGACCCCCAGCCCCAGACCGGGGAAGATCAGGGCGTTGTTCGCCTGCGCGATGACGTGCTCCTTCCCGTCCCGGTGCACCGGCGGGAACGGGCTTCCGGTCGCCACGAGGGCACGGCCGTCGGTCCAGGCCACAAGGTCCTCGGGCAGCGCCTCGCACAGGGAGGTGGGGTTGGACAGCGGCAGGATGACCGGTCGCTCGGCGGAGGCCGCCATCGTCCGCACGATCGGCTCGCTGAAGGCCCCCGGCTGGGTCGAGGTGCCGATCAGGATGGTCGGCTGCGCCCGGGCCACGACCTCGGCGAGCCCGATGGACCCGCTCGGTCCGGCCCAGCCGGCCGTCTCGCCGGTCGGGCGGGCGTACGGCACCTGGAAGTCGCGCAGCTCGGCGGCGCGTTCCTCGGTCAGGAGCCCGCGGCTCCCCAGTGCCCAGAACCGCTGCACGGCCTCCTCGCGGGACAGCCCCTCGCGCACCATGGCGTCGCGGAGCATGTCGGCGATCCCGATCCCCGCCGTCCCGGCGCCGTAGACGACCACCCGCTGGTCGCGCAGCCGCGCGCCGGTGGAGCCCAACGCGGCGAAGACCGCCGCCAGCACGACCGCCGCCGTGCCCTGCATGTCGTCGTTGAAGGTGCAGCAGGTCTCGTCGTACCGCTCGAGGATCCGCCGGGCGTTGCTCGCCCCGAAGTCCTCCCAGTGCAGCAGGGCGTTGGGGAACAGCTTGGTGCTCGCGGTCACGAAGGCGTCGATGAAGTCGTCGTAGCGCTGGCCGCGCACCCGGGAGTGCCGGTTCCCGAGGTACATCTCGTCGTTGAGCAGTCGCAGGTTGTCGGTGCCGACGTCGAGGACGACGGGGATGACCCGCCGGGGGTGGATCCCTCCGGCCGCCGTGTAGACGGTCAGCTTGCCGATGGAGATCTGGACACCTCCGACGCCCTGGTCCCCGATGCCCAGGATCCCCTCGGAGTCGGTGGCGACGATGAGGTCGCAGTCGTCCGGCCCCAGGCCGTAGGCGCGCAGGGCCCCCTCGATGGCGTCCGGCTCGTCGATGGACAGGAAGACCCCGCGCGGGCGGTTGTAGTCGTGGCTGAAGCGTTCGATGACGTCGCCGATGGTCGGCGTGTAGACGATCGGCAGCATCTCCTCCAGGTGCTCGCTGAGCAGCCGGTAGAAGAGGACCTCGTTCCGGTCGCGGAGGCTGGCCAGGTACACGTGCTTGGCGAGGGGGTCGGGCTGGCCCTGGTACTGCTGCTCCGTGCGGCGCACCTGCCCGTCCATCGACGACACCGCGCTGGGGAGCAGGCCCTCCAGGCCCAGTGCCTCCCGCTCGGCCCTGGTGAAGGCCGTGCCGCGGTTGAGCATCGGGTTGCGCAGCACGTCGTTGCCCCGGGCGCGGATGCGCGCGGTCAGGCTGTCCGGCGTACCGACCAGCTCGTAAGGCCGTTCGTACATGCGGTCCTCCTCGGGGGTGGAGCTCGGCCGGGGGCTGTCAGGGGGTTCGGACACGAAGCTTGGCAGGGCGGGACGGTCCCGACCCGTCGGACGGCGGTGGGAGACGGGCCGGGGACGACGGAACGGGCCCGGACGAGCCCGCTCCGCCGTCCCTCCGGTCAGTGGTGGCTGTCCGAGGCCCGGCGCGTCGGCCTGGTCGGGGTCGGGTGGTCGGTGTCGGTGTGCTCGACGACGATCCCCTCGGTGTCCCCTTCGAAGGTGGTGCCGATCGCCGGCGCCTCCGCGAAGATCGGCGCCTCCTCGGGCTGCCCGCGCCGCACGTTGAACAGCAGGTTGAGCAGGATGGCGGTGATCGCGGCGGCGCTGATGCCGGAGTCGAAGATGACCTCGAACCAGCTCGGGAAGGGCTCGTAGAACTCCGGGATGGCGATGGGGATGACGCCCATCGCCAGGGCGGCCGCGACGATGACCAGGTTGGCGTTGCCGTCGTACTCCACCTTGCTCAGCGTGCGGATGCCGCTGGCGGCGACCGTGCCGAACAGCACCAGTCCGGCGCCCCCGAGGACGGGCAGCGGCACGATCGCCACGATCGCCCCGAGGACCGGGAAGAGGCCGAGCAGGAAGAGGATGACGCCGCTCACCGCGACGACGAACCGGCTCTTGATCCCCGTGACGGCGACCAGGCCGACGTTCTGGGCGAACGCGCTGACCGAGAAGCCGTTGAAGACGCCGGCGACGGTGGTGGAGAGCATGTCGGCCTGCAGCCCGCCGGTCACGTCGCGGCGGGTGAGCCGCTTGTCCACGACCTCCCCGATGGCCAGGATGTCGGCCGTCGTCTCGGTCATGATCACCAGCATCACGACGAGCATCGAGACGATCGCCCCGACGGCGAAGGTCGGCGTGCCGAAGTGGAAGGGCTCCGTCAGCTGGAAGGGGGCGGCGTCCCCGAGACGGCCGAAGTCCGTCGCGCCGAACGGGATGGCCACCAGCGTGCCGAGGACGAGCCCGAACAGGATGGCCACGCGGTTGAAGAAGCCGCCCAGGAAGCGGTAGATCAGGATGATGATCACCAGGGTCGCCGCTGCCAGCCCGATGTTGCGCATCGACCCGAACTCGGGGCTGGTCGCGGCCCCGAGCGCCCACCGCATGGCCACCGGGAGCAGGGAGATCCCGATGACGGTGATCACGGTGCCGGTCACCACCGGCGGGAAGAACCGGAGCAGCCTGGTGAAGAACGGCGAGATCAGGAAGGCGATGGCGCCGGCGACGATGAGCGCCCCGAAGATGGCGCGCAGCCCCGCTTCGCCACCCAGCGGCGCCCCAATGGCGATCATGGTGGAGACGGCCGCGAACGACGTCCCCTGCACGATCGGCAGTCGCGCGCCGATCCGCCAGACACCGAGGGTCTGCAGGAGCGTGGCCAGGCCGGAGATGAACAGCCCGGCGCTGATCAGGTAGGTGGTCTGCGCGGGGGTCAGCTCGAGCGCCGTCCCCACGATGATCGGCACCGCGACCACGCCTGCGTACATGCTCAGCACGTGCTGCAGGCCGTAGGCCACCATCGGCCCTGGCGGGAGCACCTGGTCGACCGGGTGCACGCCGGTCGTGCCGGCACCGGTGCGGCCCCTCTTGTTCCACTTGGCCATCGAACGGTCTCCTCGCTCAGCGGGTCGGTGTGGTCACCAGCCCTGGCCGGGATCGAAGGCCAGGCCGGGGGCGGGGGCGTCGTCGCGGCGGACCGTGAGCTCCTGGAGCCCGTAGGGACGGTCGTCGGCGTGGAAGACCTCGCCCGCGTTCTCGATGCCGAAGCGTGCGAGGTCGTAGACGAAGTGGTGCTTGTTCGGGGCGGTGATGCGGACCTCGCCGATCTCCGGCTGGTCGTCGATCACGGCCGCGCCGGCGTCGTAGAGGGTCTGCTGGTGCGCCAGGCTGTAGTGGTTGCCGTAGGTCTCCAGCAGCGTCTGCACCACCCGGTCGTGGGACTTGCCCCAGTCGACGTCCTCGCTGGTGTGCAGCCACTGGGCGCGCATCGACGTGGCCATGAGGCGGTCGTGCGTGGGGGCCAGCGTCGTGAACCGGTCCTCCAGGAAGTCCGCGAACTCGGAGTCGGTCGTCTTGAGGATCCACAGGTCCTCGACCCCGGAGACCACCCAGGTGGTGGAGCCGTCGTAGGTGATCGTCGCGGTGCGGACGTAGCGGCCGTCGCGGGTGAAGGCGTGCGGGTTGCCCAGCCGGGTCCAGGGGTACATCTCGAGACGCACCCGCGCGTGGGTGATCGGCTCGGTGCTGTCGACGAAGTGGCGGGCCAGCCGGATGCCGAACGACTCCGGCTGGGCGACGACGTCGTCCTCCTTCGCGAACGCGTAGACGGTGTTCTTCTGCGTGTCGGTCGGCAGCACCGGGGAGTTGTCGCCGGTGAGGTGCGGGGCGTCCTGCCCGCCCCACAGCGCGACGCTGACGTTGTAGTCGACGATCTCGTGGGGGTCGCTGTCGCGGAAGACTCGGACCACCCGGTTCTCCGCCTTGCCGTACTGGTTGTGGCCGAGCACGACTGCCATGTGGATCACTCCTGTTCTAAGAACCTCGGTAGGTGGAGAACGCGTACGGGCTGAGCAGCAGGGGGACGTGGTAGTGCCGGTCGTCGGTGACGGTGAAGGCCACCGTCACCTCGGGGTAGAAGCCGGTCCGGCCGGTCGCCGCGAAGTAGTCGCCCGTGGCGAAGGCCAGGCGGTGGATCCCGGCGCCGAGGCCGTCGGGGGTGAGGTCGCGCAGCCGGCCGTCGGCGTCGGTGACACCGTTCCCGAGCGGCTGCCAGTCCTCCCCCGTCCGGCGTTCCAGGGACACCCGCACCCCCGCGGCGGGCTGTCCGGAGACGGCGTCGAGGACGTGCGTCGACAGGGAGCTCATGACTGCAGCGACCTCTCCAGCCGGAGGCGGGTGATCTGCCGCAACTGCTCGGCGACCTCGCGCCGTTCGGTCTCGGGGTCGTTGCCCAGCCGGCGGCGGACCTCGCTGAGCACCTCCGCGGGAGAGCGGCCGGCCGCGCGGATCAGGAAGACCTGGTCGAAGCGCTCCTCGTAGGCGAGGTTGCCCTCGCGCAACGCGGTGCGGACCTCGGTGCCGGCGTCGTCCATCCCGGACTGCTCCTGCCGGGACCAGGCGGCCTCGGTGGACGAGCCGGCCACCCGCTGCCCGATGCGGGGGTGCGCCGCCAGCGCCTCGGCCAGGTCGTCGGGTCCGAGTTCCCGGATCGCGCGGTCGCTGGCGGTCAGGAGCTCGTCGACGTCGGCATGGGGTCGGCCGGCGACCATGCGGACGATCCAGGCAGGGGCCGCGCAGCAGGCGGCCAGCTGCTCCTCGGCCCGGTCGGCGGGCAGCGCGTTCAGCGTCCCGAGGCCGGCCGGCACCGCGTTCACCGACCCGCTCACCGGGCACCTCCCGTCAGCAACGAGCGGACGGCGCCGGGGAGCACGCTGGGGTCGGGAACCGGCCGGCCCGCCAGCACGTCGTCGACCGCCCCGCCGTCCGGACCGCACTCCTGGCCCAGCACCTGCCGGGCCTGGGTGCTCGGCAGGCTGTTGAACCAGCGCAGCCCCAGCTGGGCCCATCTCCGGTCGCCGAGGGCGCCGTGCAGCCGCACCCGGGCCATCCCCCCGTCGGGGAAGACGTCGAGCCGGACGGTGTCGACCTCGCCGACGTCGGGGAGCCGGAACAGGTGGCGGGTGTCGGGCTGCAGTCGGGTCCTGGGCAGCAGCTCCGTCCAGTCCCCGGAGCAGGTCTCGGCGGTGATCCGGACGCCGTCGCGGCGCGCCGCGGCGATGAGCGGAAGGGCGTCGGTGCTGGAGTGGTGCAGGATGTGCGTCCGCGCGCCCGTGGCCCGTGCGGCGTCGATGACCCGGCGGATGGCCCGGTCCTCCGCCCCCCGCGGCCGGGAGGACAGGAAGTCGCCGTAGTCGTCGCTGTGCACGCTGGGGGCCTGCTCGATCGCGTCGCCGTCCTCGGCGTGGACGAGGAGCAGCCCGTCGACGGTCCGCAGGACCCGCAGGTAGTCCTCGAGGTCCTCCGGGCGCAGCGGCGGGAACTCGTCGACTCCGGAGTGCACGAGAAAGCACGTGAAGCCGAAGACGCCCCCGGCGTGCAGCGCGGTCAGGTCCCCGAGGTTCCCGGGGACGGCGCCACCCCGGAAGCCGACGTCGACGAAGCACTGCCCCAGGGCGCTCTTGCGCTCCACCTCCAGCGCGGCCACGTCCACCGTCGGCGGGATGCTGTTGAGCGGCATGTCCAGGATCGTGGTGACGCCACCGGCGGCAGCCGCCCGCGTCGCCGACGCGAACCCCTCCCACTGGGTGCGGCCGGGTTCGTCCACGTGCACGTGGGCGTCGACCAGGCCGGGCAGCAGGACCACGTCATCTCCGAGCTCGACGACCCGCCGTCCCGCCAGGCCCGCCTCCAGCGGCTCCACCGCGGCGATGCGCCCGTCGGTGACTCCGACCCACCCGGCCTGCTGGCGCCCCGACGTCACGAGACGCCCAGCGCGCAGGACCGTGTCGTACCGGGTCACGAGGCCTCCCGTTGCGGAGTGGAGAGGTGGGTGGTGGAGGTGGTGGGGCCGGCCGGGCGACCCGCGACGGCGCGGGCGTGTGCCGACATCTCGACTGCGCTCCGCCGGGCGCTCGGTGGACGCCCGATGCCGGGGAACGCTAGGAGTGGCGCTGTGATCCAGTCAACAGTCGGCCGGAGATATACGAAATACCCGGCCTCGGAGGGATTGGCGATCGGGGCTCGCGTCGCATATCCGATATATCTTCCGCGATCCCCGGGTTCGTGCCGACGGATCGCTTGACCACGCCGCTCAGCAGTGCCTACGGTCCGTTCCACTCTCATGGGGGTGCCGTTCGCATTGACGACGACCCGACTCGCGGAACTCTCCGGCCACGGCAGCTGCGACCATTTTCCCTGCTCCGACCGGCTCTACTCCCCGGGAGACGTGATGGTCACCCACACCCTCGAATACGCGGTCGACTGCTCCATCGTGTTCACCGAGCTGCCTTTGTCGGAGCGCCAGGCGAGTTCGGGGCATCGATGACGGCCCGGAGGAGGCACACTCTCTGCCACGTACGCCAGCAGAGCGAGGTGGCAGGTGGCGACCACGTCCCGACCGCAGACCATGCAGGAGGCGGTCCTCCAGGAGCTGCGGCGTCGGATCAACGACGGAGAGCTGCCGCCGGGAACCGTGATCCGGGTCGACGCGGTCGCAGGAGCTCTGGGGGTCAGCCGGATCCCGGTCCGCGAGGCGCTCATGATCCTCGAGGGAGAGGGGCTGGTGACGCATCGTCCCCACGTGGGCTTCGCCGTCCCGAGCCTCACCGCTGAGGAGCTCGAGGAGATCTACTACCTCCGCGCCCTGCTCGAGGACGAGGCCCTGCGGCGGGCGGTGCCACACGCCACGGACGCCGACCGCGCGGCGGCCCGGGAGGCCTGCGCGGCGGCCGAGGAGGCGCTCCACCGGAGGCAGCTCAACGCCTTCAGCGACAACGGCCGGCGCTTCCACGCAGTCGTCCTCGCGCCCTGCCGCATGCCGCGTCTCCTCCGTCTGCTCGACGGCCTGTGGGACGCCACCGAGACCTACCGAGCAGCGAACAGACTCGACGAGACGGGGCAGGAGGCCCTGCAGGCCGAGCACCAGGTCATGCTCGATGCCTTCCTCGCCGGCGATCAGCAGCAGCTGGTCGACGCAGCCGCGCTGCACCGGCAGCACCTCCTCGCCGGAGCCCTGCTCGGCACGTGTCCCGCGTCCGAGACGCCCGCCGGGCGGCCGTGACGGCACGGCTTTCCGTCGTACCCACCGGCCACGCTGTACCTGTCCGGATCGCACCGCCGGCGTCGCCGTCGCAGACCGCGGCAACCGCACCGGCGGGTCCGGGAGGAGGCGAGGACGAGATGAGGACGTACGACCCCGCGGACGGCATCGTCTACGTCCACCTGGCGCAGCACCCCACCGCTCCGGCGACGCCGCCGCACGCCCACGACGAGTGCCACCGGCTGCCCGCCGGCTACGCGAACGCGTCCCTCCGGGACGCGCTCGGTGGACGACGTCCGGACGGCGCCCGTCCGGCGCTCGCCATCCTCCCCGGAGGAGCGGCAGCGGCCCCCGGTCCCGCCCCCGCGGCGCCGGCGCTGCGCCTGGTCCGGTAGCTCCCCTGCACCGAGCCGCCCGCCACGGCAGGGGGCAAGTCCCGGGAAGGCCACCCGCAGACCGCAGCACCGCGATCCGCCGCCGGAGACAGCCGCGCCCGGGTCCCGCCGGCCGCGATGGAGCGCCGAGTCCTCGCGGTCCGGGATCGCGACTGATCTCGTCCGGGGCGGCGGGGCACCTGCCCGGCGGCGCGTCGTCTCCTGCGCGGCCGTGGTCAGCCGTCCCGGGTCGCTGAGCGTCGCTCTCGGCGGGATCGGACAGGCCGGCGTCCCCGCGGACACGGCTGGTCGGTGCGCCGTGCCCGCCGAGCAGGACGGCAACCTCGGGCCGGCAGACCATCGCGCGGTCCTCCGACGGACTGGACGTCGACCGGCCGCCGACGGACGAAGGGAGGATCAACCCGCACGTCGGCGTCCGCAAGGACGCCGCCCCCAGCTCCACCACCCCTCCGCTCGACGGGAGGTGGCCCCTCCCCCATGAGCCGCTCCCCCGCGACACGCGACGCCGCCGGCGGCTCCGTTGACGCAACTGATGGGTTGCCATGATATCGCAACTACTGGGTTGCTACTTAAGCGAGGCTCTCATGGCATTTCCCGACCGCATCGAGCGGACCGTCGAGATCGCTCGACCGCCGGCCGCCGTCTGGCACGCGCTCACCACGGCCGAGGGCCTGGGCGCGTGGTTCGGCGACCGGGCGTCGATCGACCTGCGCCCCGGCGGTGCGGCCCAGCTCGAGTGGAAGGAGGGCTCCACGGCCGACCTGCGCGTCGAGCGCGTCGAGGAGCCGCGGGTCTTCGGGTTCACCTGGCACGTCTACGGCCTGCCCGACGACGACCCACGCCGCACGTACGTGGAGTTCACGCTCGAACCGACCGACACGGGCACACGGCTGACCGTGGTCGAGAGCGGCTTCGCGCAGTTGCCGGAGGACGCCCACCGCACGGCGTACGACGGCAACACGCGGGGCTGGGCGCGTGAGCTCGGCGAGCTGGTCGACCACCTCGATGCCGCCTGACATCGAGGCCATCGCGGAGCAGGTCTTCACCGCCCTCGCCGACCCGACCCGACGCGGCATCCTGGCCGCCCTGGCCTCCGACGGTCCGGCCACGGCCACCGACCTGGCCGGGCGGCTACCGATCACCCGGCAGGCCATCGCCAAGCACCTGGCGCTGCTGTCCGAGGCCGGCCTGGTCACGGCCGAGCCCGGTGAGCGACGCCGGGTGCGCTACCGGCTCCGCTCCGCCCCCATGCAACTGGCGCAGCAGTTCCTGGCCGCCCTGGCCCGCGACTGGGACGGCCGGCTCGACGCGTTGCAGGACCACCTCGGCCGGCGCCCCCCCGACACCGCCCGACCCGGGGACCGCGACCCGTGAAGTGGCACCTGCCGGCCGGTGGCGGACCGGCGGACCGTCCGCGACATCCGGCCGGACTCCGCAGCACGGGAGGCCCACCACATCGACGTCCCCTGATCCCGTCCATGAGCTCGCATCCGGATCCCGAGGTGGAGATCTCGCCATGAAGACACCCCCGACCGTGTCACCGCAGGAGTGGGAAGCCGCGCGTCAGCGGCTCCTGGTGAAGGAGAAGGAACTGACCCGTGCCCGTGACGCGATGGCGGCGGAACGTCGCCGCATGCCGTGGCAGCGGGTGGACGAGGCATACCTGTTCGACGGGCCGAACGGCCGGGCCAGCCTGCTCGACCTCTTCGAGGGTCGCCGCCAGCTGGTCGTCTACCGCGCCTTCTTCGAACCCGGCGTGTTCGGCTGGCCCGACCATGCCTGTCGCGGCTGCTCCCTGGTGGCCGACCAGGTTGCCCACCTCGCCCATCTGAACGCCCGCGACACCACTCTGGCCTTCGTCTCCCGGGCGCCACAGCCGGACATCGACCGGATGAGGACGCGGATGGGCTGGACGATGCCCTGGTACACCATGACCGACCACTTCGACACCGACTTCGGTGTGGACGAGTGGCACGGCACGAACGCGTTCATCCGTGATGACGACGGCAACGTGTTCCGCACCTACTTCATCAACAACCGCGGCGACGAGGCCTTGGGCAGCACCTGGAGCTACCTCGACATGACCGCGCTCGGACGTCAGGAGGAATGGGAGGACTCGCCCGACGGCTATCCCCGGACCCCGCCGTACGAGTGGTGGAACTGGCACGACGAGTACGAGGAGCCCGCGGCCGGTTGACCGGCCCGGATCGCCGGAACGACGGCGAGCGGAGGTGCCTCGGTCCGCGCCTACGGGCGGCTCCGATCATCGACGGCGCATTCCCGGACACCGGCATCGGAACCGCGCACCCGGCCACCCCGGTGGGGCGTTCGGTCGTCCCGGCAGCCACGCGGTCGCAGGCGTGTGCGGATGCGCCGTGTCGCCCCTCGGGACGACGCCCGGAGCCCCGCGGTCGACGACAGTGCGGCTCAGCGGTCCCGGCGTCCCCGGCCCGGAGCCCGCGTGGGAGCTCCCCGGAGAGCCGCCCGCCTCCGCAGACGGTGGCGGTCCGGCGTCCCCCCGGCGGACCCACCGACGACCGAGCCCCCACAACGGCGCGCGACAGGCACGCACGACCCCCGTGGGCGGCGTAGCGTCCGGGCACGGAGCCACAAGGGTCCCCTGATGAGGGAGCACGCGATGGCCGACAAGTCCCCTCGACACTCCATGTCGAAGAAGTCCGGCAAGTCCATCAAGGAGAAGCGCACCGAGCGCAAGGCCAAGGCCGACGCCGCGTCCCAGATGGAGCGGCTGACACGGGACAAGAAGCACTGACCCGCCGCGGGGTGTCCCCGTCTGACGAGCACTCCGCGACCGTCCCCACCGCCGTGGTGTGGTCCGCGAGGAGTCGTGCCCCCACGGGTTCCCGACCCTGACAGCCACGTCCATCGACCGACCGGAGGGGTCCCCCATGAACACCGAGTCGCAGGATCCCGGCACCCGCCCCGAGCCCGAGGCCGCCAGTAGGGGGACCTCCGACACCACCCTCGCCGAGAGGAACGCGGAGGAGCGAGCCGACATCGACGAGGACCGACGTCGGGTGCGGGAACTGGACGACGGCGAGTTGGGCGGGGAGGCCTGAACGTCGCGCTCTGCCGAGCCGCAGACCGCGCAGTCCCCGCGGCCCTGAGACCTCCCACAACCCGCCGTCGGAGTCACGGCCCCGGCCAGCATCGCGACGCCGACGGGCAGAGGCGTCGACGCGGACGGAGGAGCCTCACCGGCGCTCCGTGGACGCAGCCGGTTGCCGGTCGCGTCGATCGACTCGCGAGCGGTCAGTCGATCACGCCGGATGCGTCTCGGGCGTCCTCTGCGACGACGGGGTTGCGCGGGACGCCGAGGCGTTCGACCTCGGCGACGTCGCCCGCGTGCAGTGGCCGCGGCGGCGTCGTGGGGGTGGCCCACGCCCGACGGCGTGCCGGTGGCCGGCAGGTCGCCGGAGCCCGAAGGGCGAGGTCTGCGGGACCAGGGAGAGGATGTCCCCGACGGGTGGACCATGGTCGGTGCGGCCGTCCTGATCGCGACCGCGCCGGTGACGGCCGGGCGCAGTCCCGGCAGCCGTACCGGACCTGGCGGACGGGTCAGCCCCCGGTCCACGCGACGTGCCCGACATGTGCTGAGAGGAAGACGGATGGCGACCGACCGGCCCGACCCGGGCGAGTTCCTCGAGCTGGCGCAGCGGATGCTGCGCGAGCTGTTCGGCGATTCGCGGAGGGATGACCAGCCGTGGGCGGAGGCGACGCGTCGTCCGCGCGAGCGCTCCGAGATCGCGGAGGGCAACCGCGAGCCCAGCGCTGAGGAGCAGCGCGAGAACCTCACGTTCGCACTGGCGACGCGCGCCGTCGAGGCGCTCGAGGACCTGGCGCTCAACGTCGCGGCGATCCGTCAGCGCCTCGAGCGCACGGACACGCGAGCCTCGGGAGCGCGGCCCGGGAGCGAGGGGCGGGGCCCGACCGGAGATGACACCGCCGGGCAGTGACCCCGACCCGCGCTGCGGCCCGGTGATGGTCGGTTCCTCGGCGCAGGCGAGGACGGCCCCGACGTGGCTGAGCTCGAGCCCCGTGCCCACGGAGCACGAGTCCGGGTGGATCAGGTCTCCGCCCGCGGCGGGACCCTGTCCAGCGTCAGGTGCCCACCCACCGCAGCGCTCCCGAGGACCGCATCGAACATGAGCACCTCGCCACCGGCCCCCGCCGACGGCCGCGCCTCCGCGCTGCGCGGCCGGGCCACGCCCGGAAGGGGCGGGGCGGTCGGCATGGTGCTCGGCGGCATCCTCTCGGTGCAGTTCGGCGGCGCGCTGGCCGCGACGATGTTCGACCGGGTCGGCCCGGCCGGCATGGTGACCCTGCGGCTGTGCGGCGCCGCGCTGGTGCTGGGGCTGCTGGTCCGCCCCCGCTGGCGCGGCCGCTCGTGCGCCGACTGGGCCGTGATCGCCTCGTTCGGGCTCTCGCTGGCCGCCATGAACTGGCTGTTCTACGAGGCCCTCGCCCGGATGCCGATCGGCGCGGCGGTCACCGTGGAGTTCCTCGGGCCGCTGGGCCTGGCCGCGGTGCTGTCGCGCCGGCTGCAGCACCTCGGCTGGGTGCTGATGGCCGCCGCCGGCGTGTTCCTGCTCGGGTACGGCTCCCTGACGGGGCTGGACCCGGCCGGGGTCGCCTTCGCCCTCGGCGCGGGTGCGTGCTGGGCGGGCTACATCCTGCTGTCGGCCGAGACCGGGCGCCGCTCCACAGGGCTGGACGGGCTGGCTCTCGCCAGCGGAGCAGCCGCGCTCGTGCTGCTGCCGATCGGGCTCACCTCGGCCGGACCGGCGCTGCTGGCGCCCGACGTGCTGCTGGTCGGGCTGGCGGTCGCCCTGCTGTCCTCGGTGGTGCCCTACGCCCTCGAGCTCACCGCGCTGCGTGCCCTCGCCAGCCGGGTGTTCGGCGTGCTGATGAGCGTGGAACCGGCCGCGGCAGCCCTGGCCGGGCTCCTCGTGCTCGGCCAGGTCCTCACCCCGGTGCAGCTGCTCGCGGTCGCGTTGGTCGTCGTCGCGAGCGGCGGGGCCGCCCGCTCGCCCGCCAGGGCTCCCCTGCCCACCGGCGAGCCCCGTCGGCTGCGACGCCCCTGGACGAGGTCGCGCTCACCATCGGATCGCCGGGGCGAGCCATGAGGGCGGCCGCGAGGGAGTCCCCCCGCCCCCGGTCTATGGCCGACCAGGGTCCCGGACCGCGAACCGGCAGTGGAGGGCCGCCCTCACCGGATGGCCTGCGCGGACAGACCTACTGGACCGCGACGCCGACCAGGGCTCCTCAGCAGTCGGTGACCCGGAGCACGAGCCGGGCACCGTCATCCCCCTTCCGGAGCGGCCCGCTGGCATCCTCCATGGGTCGCCAACGGACAGGAGACCGAGATGACCAGCGGTTTCACCTTCCCCAAGCCGGAGTTCGACATCGAGTCGACCGTCGAGCGTGCGATGGCGCTGATCAACCGGACTCTCCAACCCTCCCTCGAGGAGGCTCAGCAGGTCGTCGACAAGGTCCGTGCGGGCAAGCCCCTGGTCGCACCGGTGGACCTGGTCGGCCAGGTGACGCGCGGAAACCGGATCAGGGCAGCGCGAGCGGTCTCCTACTCCCTGCCGTCGATCCTCCCGGGTTACGGGACGGTGATCTCGGCTGCCGCACTCCCGGTCGCGTTGCGGGAGGTCCTGAAGGAGGCGGTGAGCGCGGCGATCAAGGTCGGACTGCTCTACGGCAGAGATCTCACCGACCCTGAACTGACCCGCATCGCCGTCCTCCTGGTCCTCACGGACGGAGCGGTCGAGCTCGACAAGACCGGGCGGATCCGTCCCGACGCGATCCTGGGACCCCACGCGTCGCTGTTGGGACGAGCCGCTTCGTACGACGCTCTGGCGGCGCTGACGGCGGAGGAGCGGAGGGAGGTCGCGGCCTCACAGTCGGAGATCCTCCGGGCATGGGCACTGGCGGTCGGACCGCCGCTCCTGGCCGGGCTGTTGCCCTTCGGCTTGGGCCCGATGGCCGCCGCGAACTACGTGCAACACGTCCTGAAGGGCATCATCACTGCCGCCGCGAGGGTCTTCGGGCCCGCCACACCAGCGCCCGTGACCGTCGAAGAACTCCCAGCACGTGAGGTCCAGCAGGACCGTCCCGGATCCTGAGCCCGGCACGTCGGCTGGTGTCGTTCGCGCTGGTCCCGGGTCACGAACCCGTGATCCGGGGCGCCACGTCGCGCTCGAGGTCGACGAAGCCGCTGCTCGGGCACCCGGAGGCCGAGGAGCTCGAGCCCCCTACCTCCACACTGCCAGGGAGGCGGGAAGGGTTCACGGTGGTTCGCCGGAGTACACACGTGCAGGTCGGTCCGGAAGGACTCCCGCGAACGTCAGTGGACGCAGTTCCTCGGCCACCACGGTGGCGCCAGGACGAGGAGCGCGTTCGCATCAGGACGCATCACGTGCGCGGCGTCCCCGGACCTGACGGGCCGTTGAGCCGATCGGGCCACCGGAGTAGAGATCGGGCACACCGCCGCCCCGGGAGGCTGCCATGAGTCGCAGGCACCGTCTGCTCCGTTCCGCGATCGCGGCTGCCGCAGTCGCCGCGGCCGGCCTGCTCACCAGATCGATGGTGAAGGCCGTCAGTGCTCCCGAGGACGGAACGAGGTAGGGCTCCCCGGAGGACCCACCGAGGGAGCTCCCCGGATCCCTGCTGGACCAGTCGCTCAGTCCGATCTGCGGCGGCTCGTGGGGAACGCCCCCGACTCGATGGTCAGCGGGCCCGCGTGCGCGACCACAGCGGTGGAGAACGCGCTCAGCGAGGTCGCTCGCTGAAGTTGGCGTAGAGGTCGTGCTCGGTGAACTCCCGGCCCAACTGGCGGCGGAAGAACGCGTTGGTCGAGTAGCGGGTGGAGGAGAGGAAGAAGCGATCCTCGTTGCTCCTGACCATGGCGAAGAAGGGGTCCGCCGCGTCAGGGCCGAGGTCGAAGTTGTCGTAGTTGACGACCACGTGCACCCGCCGGTCGAGCGCGGAGAACCGGCGGTCGAGCTCCCCGGCCAGGTCGTCGGCGTCCTGCGCCGTCACCAGCCGCAGCCCCTCGAAGTTGACGTAGACGGTGTCGGTGGCCGCGTCGAACCGGAAACGCTCATCCATCTCGACGGGACGCCGGTCGCGCAGCCCCATCGGCCGGTCCCGGAAGATCGCCGCGTCCATCGCGCACAGGTCGTCGCCGATGACGGGAGCGACGTCCATGTGGGCCAGCACGTCCCGTTCCACGTCGACGCCCGGGGCGACCTCGACCAGCTCGAGGCCCCGCTCGGTCAGACGCAGGACGCACCGCTCCGTGACGTAGTGGACGCACTGTCCGCGCTCCGCAGCCAGGCGTCCGTTGAAAGTCACCTGCCCGACCCGGTCGCGGAACTTCGCGACCGCGCCGGTGTCGTCGACGACCAGCGCGCCGTCGCGAACCGCCACCCGGGAGCGGGCGGTGAACGTGCCGAGGAAGAAGACCGCCTTGGCGTTCTGGCTGATGTTGATGAAGCCGCCCGCACCGGCGACCCGGCGACCGAACCGGCTGACGTTGACGTTCCCCTCCCCATCGGCCTCGGCCATGCCCAGGAAGGCCTGGTCCAGCCCGCCGCCGTCGTAGAAGTCGAACTGGTACGGCTGGTCGATGATCGCCTGCGGGTTGGTGACGGCGCCGAAGCTCAGCCCGCCGGCCGGGATGCCACCGACACCGCCGGGCTCGACGGTCAGCGTGATCAGGTCGAGGATCCGCTCCTCGGCAGCCACCGCCGCCACCCCCTCGGGGATGCCGATCCCGAGGTTCACCACCGCGTTGGTCGACAGGAACATCGCGGCGCGACGGGCGATCACCTTGCGCGCGTCGAGGGGCATCGGGGCCAGCCCGGTGCTGGGTGCGGTTATCTCCCCCGTGTAGGCGGGGTTGTGTGCTTCGGCGAAGGTCTGACCGTGGTTGGCGGGCTGCGCGACGACGACCGCGTCGACCAGGACGCCGGGGACCTTCACCTCGCGCGGGCTCAGGGTCCGGTGCTCGGTGACCCGCTCGACCTGCACGATCACCACGCCACCGGAGTTCTTGGCCGCCTGCGCCATCGACAGCACCTCGAGGGTGAGCGCCTCCCGCTCCATGGTGATGTTGCCCTCGGGGTCGGCCGTCGTCCCGCGCAGCAGGGCCACGTGCACCGGCTGCGCGGGGAAGAACAGGTGCTCCTCCCCACGCAGCGTCACCAGCTCGACCAGTTGCTCCCTGGTGCACTCGTTCATCCGACCGCCTCCGTGGCGCGGGTCGACGAACGTGCCGAGCCCGACCTTGGTGACCACGCCCGGGCGCCCGCCGGCGATCTCCCGGAACAGGTGGCTGATCACGCCCTGCGGCCAGCAGTACGCCTCGATGCGGTCGTCGAGAGCGAGCACGCCGAGGCTCGGCACGAGCCCCCAGTGCCCGCCGATGACCCGGCGCACCATGCCGTCGGCACCGAAGTGGTTCAGCCCGCGTGCGCCGCCGTCGCCCTGGCCCGCCGCGTAGACCAGGGTGAGGTCCCGCGGCGAGCCGGTGGCCTCGAACCGCCGTTCCAGCGCGAGCGCCAGCTCCTCGGCGAACCCGACGCCGACGAACCCGCCGGTGGCGACGGTGTCGCCGTCGAGGACGATCTGCGCCGCGGCATCGGCCGAGATGACCTTGTTGCGCTGCACCGGATGGCGGGGCTCAGCGCCGGCCGGAGCCGACCAGCCTCCGGTCGGCGGCGGGGTCCCGCGTCAGGTCGCTGCGCGCGGTCTCCCGGCTGAGCACGACGGCGATCACCGTGAGCACCGCGGCACCGGCGAGGTACAGCGAGATCGGCAGGGAACTGCCGTACTCGATCAGCAGCGCCGTGGCGATGATCGGCGCCAGGCTGCCCGCCACGATCGAGGACACCTGGCCGGCCACCGACAGGCCGCTGTAGCGCACCTGGGTGGAGAACAGCTCGGAGAAGAACGACGCCTGCGGCCCGTACATCGCCCCGTGGAAGACCAGGCCGACCGTGCCGGCGAGCGCAAGGAGCAGGAACGACTGCGAGTCGTACAGGACGAAGAAGACGAAGCCCCACACCCCGACGCCCACGGCCCCCACCAGGTAAACCGGCCGGCGGCCGAACTTGTCGGACAGAGCACCCATCGCGGGGATGGCGGCGAAGTGGATCGCGGAGGCGATGAGCGCCGCGTTCAGCGCCGTGCCCTGGGAGACGCCCGCCTCACCGGTGGCGTAGGCCAGCGCGAACGCGGTGAAGATGTAGTAGCCGATGTTCTCCGCCAGGCGGGCGCCGATGGCCAGGATGATCTCCCGGGGGTACTCGCGCAGGACCTGGACGACGGGCAGCTTGGGAGCCTCCTCCGCCTTGGCGGACTGCTCGCGGGCGGCCCGGAAGACCGGCGACTCCTCGATCGAGACCCGGATCCAGAGACCCACGCCCACCAGCACCGCGCTGAGCAGGAACGGGATGCGCCAGCCCCAGGACTCGAACTGCTGCTCGGTGGTGAACGCCGAGACCAGCGCGAGGACGGCGACGGCGAGGAGGTTGCCCGCCGGCGCACCGGCCTGCGGCCAGGAGGCCCAGTACCCACGGCGCTCCGGCGTGCCGTACTCGGCGGCCATCAGCACCGCCCCGCCCCACTCGCCACCGAGGGCGAAGCCCTGCACCAGCCGGAGCAGGATCAGCAGGATCGGCGCCCAGACGCCGATCGCCCCGTAGGTCGGCAGCAGGCCGATGAGGAACGTCGCGCCGCCCATCAGCATCAGCGTGATGACCAGCATCTGCTTGCGGCCGACCTTGTCGCCGAAGTGGCCGAAGACGATGCCTCCGATCGGCCGGGCCGCGAAGCCCACGGCGTACGTGGCGAACGCGAGCAGCGTGCCCACGAGCGGGTCGAAGTCGGGGAAGAACAGCGTGTTGAAGACCAGCGCGGCGGCCGAGCCGTAGAGGAAGAAGTCGTACCACTCCACGGTGGTGCCGACGAGGCTGGCGCCGACGACCTTGACGATGGGCGTGCGCGACCCCGGCGGGACGGCGGCTTCCTGGTGAGACCTGGACAAGGCTCATCCCCTCTGCGTGTGCAGGATCTGTTGAGGTTCGGGACGTCTCCGGCCGAGGGACGGGAGCCCCGTGGCGATCGAGCCGGCCGCCCGCTCACGGGCGGCCGGCTCAGCGTTCGGGACCGGTGCAGCGGCACGAGAGGTGACCGGACGACAGGCCACAGGTCCTGCGCAGGACACTGGGCACGGTCCCCGCGAAGGCCCTCGTGCAGGTGGCCGTCGGCGGTACGCGGCTCGGCGACGCACCGGGACGGGCAGGGCCCACGGACGACGGTGCAGATCCACGGTCACCCCCTCGCTGCCCGAACTCCGGGCACAGCATCCTCGGGTTGCGGCACATCGGCGAGTTGCGGGCGTTCCCGGTCCGTGGCCGGCGCCGGCCGTGGAGGGAGGAACGCCGGCGAGGGAGGCCGCACACCCCAGGGGGCGGGCGCTGCGAGGTGACCAGCACCGTCCGCGCACCGGCACGGCCCCAGGAACGACTCAGGCCGCCCTCCCTGCGAGGGAACGGCCCGGTCGACGGGGTGGCGCTGAGCGCACTCGAACCCCTGACCCGCACACCGCCAGGCCGGTTGCCTCCGCTCGTGCAGTCCTGAGCACTCGACGCCGTGGTGAACGAGCCGCAGCGCGACGCCCTCCGCCCCGAGGCCGCGGATGACGCTCAGGGGGCCGGCGGAGCCATTTCGTCCCGCAGCAGCCGCAACAGACGTGCCTCCGTCTCGGGGGTCAGCTCCGGCACGGTGACCGGCCCGTCGTGCCCCGCGCGATCCGCCAGCCACCGGGCGAACGTCAGCAGCAGCTCATCCCGATCCAACCGCTCGCGCACGATCCGCGCCCGCTCCACCCGGTCGGCGTCGGTGAACCACCGGATCGTCACGGCCCCGAGGCTGCACCCACCAGGCCCGGCCGGACAACCGGTGGAGGCGTACACGTGGCGTGGTCCGCCTTCGGTGATGCTCCGCAGCTGCTCCCGGCGCCGTAGCGGGCATGCTGGCTCCCCGGCCGGAGTGGAGCCCCGACCGGCGACCGGGACCCCCGCTGCGCCGTCCCCGAGAGCGCCCTCGGGGCGAGCCTGCGGTGGGTCCCCGAGCGGCCCGCTCAGGGGGAGGTGGCTGCCGCTGATGGCCCTTCGTCGCCGGCGCGAGGCCGCTCGCCACCAGTTCGCGAAGATCTGGGATGAGATCGGCGGCGAGGGAGGGGACCCCCTGCACCGTTGCACACTCGCGCACGCGATGGCCGATGTGCAGGACGACGTGCGCGACGAGCTGGTCTGGGACCAACGAGCGCTGGCCGCTGCCGACCTGATCACCGATGCGCGGGCGGCGCAGGCCGGGGTGACGCTTCCGGTGGCCGGGTTGTACCCGTCGTTGCACCTGAACGTGAGCGAGTGCTATCGCAAGCTGGGCGATCTGGCCCGTGCTCGCGAGCACCTCCAGCAGGCGCAGGCCGCGATCGGCGTCCTCGGCGACGACGGGTACGGACGCTTGGTCAGGGCCGGCCTGGAGCAGGTGGCCGAGCGGCTGCGCTGAGGCGTCCCTCCCGTCCGCGGGTGTTCCTGGAGCCGCCCTCACGACGAGCCTGCTCGGTGTCCCATGACGGCCCACTCCGGGCAGCACTGCCGGCTGGCACCCTCGGGCTGAGGGCGGATCTCCCGGATGTCACGGCGGCCGACGATCCCGCCCAGGCCGCAGTCCACCGCCCACGGATCGCCGAGCCCCACCGTCCAGTGCTGCAGCCGGGCCCCGGGAGACGTCGTGCCGCCCCGGCAGGTGGCTCGTCACGAAGCCGGCGACCATGTCGTTGCCGACCACAGGTGCCGGCACGACGAACACCCCCTCGTTGTGCCAGCGCCGTCGCTGGTCCCGCTGAGCGGTGAGTCGTCGGTCCCGTGCGAGCCGACCGGCGGGATCGTCCCCTCGTGGGTGCCGGGGGTCCACCTCCTCGGCCGCCGCCGCTGCCGACGGACCCGCTCAACTCTTTGGGTCGCCGCGAGGTGCCGGATGGCCCGGGCCCGGTCGGGTCCGGTCCTCGCGGACTCCGGCACGGCCCCGGCGGCCAGGCGTGTCCCGTCCCGGCAGCCGCGCTGGTCGAGGACGCGGTGGCCATGGGCCCTGTCGTCCACCTCGGCGGCGAGGTCCGCGGCGGACAGGTCGCAGCCGTCGTCGCGAGGCCGGGGGTCGGCACCCGGCAGCGGTGGCCGACCACCGGGACCGGCGCTCAGCTCCGGGCGGAGGAGGAGTCCGGGCGCTCCAGCAGCCCGGAGACGGCCAGCCCGGCGAGCAGACCCCAGAAGGCGGCCCCGACGTTCACGACCGTCACGTCGGCGACGGTCACCACGAAGGTGACGAGGGCGCCGAGGGTGAAGCGTGTGCTGAACGCCGCGACGAAGGACGCCTGCAGCACCCGCAGCAGGGCCAGGCCACCGAGCGTGGCGATGAAGGCCGGCGGCATGGCCAGCATGGCGCTGGTGAACAGCGGCGCGAACAGGCCGAACAGCATGGCCAGCAGGCCGCAGGCGATCCCGGCGGTGTACTGCCGGGAGCGTTCCCCCGATGCCGAGAGCAGGGCGTTCGTCGGCCCGGTGAGGCAGGTCGACACCGTGCCCACCGCCGCGGTGAGCAGCGACCAGACGCCGCAGACGACGGTGACGGCGTTGATCGGCGGGCTGTGTCCGACGGAGCGCAGCACCGCGATGCCCTGGCCGTTCTGCACCACCAGCACGGTGATGGCCAGCGGCACGACCAGCTCCAGCATCGCCTGCAGCGACCACTCGGGGACCTGGAGCACCGGCGCGGCGAACCACTCCGCCCCGGCTCCGGTGGGGTGGAACCGCCCGGACACCACCACCGTCACCGCCCCGACGATCAGCGCCCCGATGATCGGGGGGATCCGTCGCCCCAGCCCCGGCAGCGCGCTGAGCAGCAGGAAGGTCAGGACCATGGGCGCGGCGATCCCGACGTCGTCGTGCAAGGAGCGCACCAGGTCGGTGCCGAATCGCAGGAAGATCCCGGCGACCATGGCCATCACGATCGGCATCGGGACGACCGCCATGGCCCGGCGCACCCACCCGCTCACCCCGAGCAGGAGGACGAGCAGGCCTGTGGCGAAGAAGGCGCCGACCACCTGCGGCCAGGTGAGGTGGGTCAGGGCCGGCCCGACGAGCACGGTGCCCGGGATCGTCCAGAAGAAGGCCAGCGGCTGCCGGTAGAGCCAGCACGCCACGACGGTGAGGACGCCGTTGAGGAAGAAGGCGCCGAAGATCCACGAAGCCAGCTCTTCCTCGGCCAGCCCGCCCTGCGCGCCCACTGCCAGGATCACCGCGACCGGACCGGTGGCCGCGAAGACCACGCCGATGAGGCCGTTGGCAGCGTAGACCCCACCGGCGTCCCGCAGGAGCCGGCGCAGGCCGGGCAGGGGCCGGATGGGGCGCTCGATCAGGTGCTCACGCACCGCCGCTCCGGCGACGGCGTTCCCACCGGCGCGCTGGGATCGCATGTGCTCCGCTCCGTCTGGTCGCTGCGCGGGCCGGTCATGGGGACCGACCAGCGGGGAACCCCTACCGCCGCGGCTGCTGGGGTGGCCGGGCCAGCAGGATCGAGTAGGGCGGGTGGTGGTGGATCACCCGCTCCGCGGTCCGGGATCCGCGGTGGTGCTGGTGCCCGAGGACGAGGAGGTCCACGTCGAGTTGCTCGGCCCGCTGCAGGATGACGTCGGCGGCGTCGTGCTCCGTGGCGACGACGATCTCCCCGTGGGCGTCGATGCCTGCGGCGCAGAGCCCGTCGACCAGTTGCTGCACCGCGGCCCGGTCGGCGTCCTCGGGGTCGTCCTCGGCGGCCCAGACGCCGAGGCGCGCCGAACCGCCGGTGATGTCCTCCGGGATGATGTGCCCCCGCGCCACGTGGAGCACGTGCACGGTGGCCCCGGTCAGCGTGCCGATCTGCTCGGTGCGCCGGATCGCGGAGGCGTTCTCCTCCGAGGGGTGCGCATCGATCGCGACGAGGATCCGCTCATACACCGCTGCTCGCCTCCCTGCAGGAGTCGCAGATCGACCGACCGGCTGCTCTCGCGGGCAGGTGCGCCCGACCGGCGCTCATCGCCCGGCGGAGGGCTGCGCTGCGACGGTGGGCTCCACCGGCACGGTCCTGGCCGCGACCGCCCCCCGCGCCACGGGGACCAGCAGGGTGAGCAGTGCACCGAAGGCCGCCAGCCCGGTGAGCACGTAGAAGATGGACTCCAGCGCGAGCCCCGCGGCCACAAGGAGGCCGCCGACCAGAGGGCCTGCGACACCCCCCAGGCGCCCGAAGCCGGCGCACCACGCGACACCGGCGCTGCGCACGTTGGTGCGGTAGTAGTTGGCCACGAACCCGTAGATCAGGATCTGGGTGCCGCTCGTCCCCGCCCCGACGACCGCGACGAAGAGCAGGAGCAGCGCGAGTGGAGCGTCGACGGTGAGCAGCGCCAGGGCGATCGCCCCGATCAGGAACGACCCGGCGACCACCAGCTTGGGACCGAACCGGTCGGCGAGCCGGGACGCCACCAGGGCCGCGAGGACCGCCCCGCCGTTGAGCACCAGGAGGAAGGACAACGATCCCTGGGTCGAGTACCCCGCGCGGCCCATGAGCTCGGGCAGCCAGGTGTTCAGCACGTAGACGAGGATCAGGCCGGTGGCGCTCATGAGTCCCAGCACCAGCGTGGGGAACCAGTACTGCCGCCCGAACAGGCCCGCGAAGCCTGCCCGCTCGCGCCGGGCCGGCGCCGTGGCGTTCCCGGGAGCGGGGCTGGACGTCGCGATGATCGGCACGCCGGTGCGTTCGGAGATCCTCCGGGCCTCCTCCAGCCGACCGCGGGACGCGAGCCAGCTGGGCGACTCCGGCATCAGGAAGAAGGCCAGCGGCAGGAGGGTCACCAACGGGAGCGCGCCGATCCAGAACATGCCGCGCCAGCCGATCTGCCCCAGCAGCAGGATCGCCAGCAGCGCGGCCAGCAGGCTCCCGACCGGCACACCGGAGTAGGTGATGGCGTTGGCGAGGTTCTTCTTGCCCGGCGGCGCGTACTCCGCGACGAGGGCGCCGGTGGTGGCGACCAGGGCCCCGACGCCGATGCCGGTCAGGAAGCGCATGAGCCCGAATCCGCCGACGCTGTTCATCAGCGCGGTCGCGCCCATGCCGACGCTGAACCACGCATACGCCGTCAGCATGACCTTCCGGCGGCCGACGATGTCGGCGACGCTGCCGGCGAGCAGGGCGCCGACCAGTACGCCGAACAGCGCGTAGCTGCCCAGTGCCCCGGCGACGGGGGGCGTGACCTGCCCTATGTGGCCGGGATCGGCGAGGAACAGCGGGACGACGGTGCCGTAGACGACCAGGTCGTACCCGTCGAAGACGAGACCGAGGGTGGCCAGCGCGACGACCCAGACCACGGTTCGCCGGCGCCGGGCCTCTTGTTCCGGGGTCGGCTCGGTGACGGCGTCCGATGAGCTACCGGTGGCGGTTGACATTGCGGACCTCCTGGGAGGTGCTGGTGCGGCCGAACACGTGCCGCGGGCACCGCATCCGGCACCGCGGGGCCCTGCGGGGGCCGGGGTCCTGCCTCCCCGACGGACACGGGGTGACTGGAGCAGGTCGTGGGGCGGGGTGGCGGTGGGTCAGTCCTCGTCAGGCGACTCGGGCGGCGCGAACACCACCATGAGGTGGAGGTCCTCCCTGATGTCGACGAAGCGGTGGTCCTCGCCGTGGTCGACGGAGACCACGCTGCCCGGGCCGACCTCCACCTCGTGATCGCGGATCCGCAACGTTCCACGCCCGCGCAGGACGAGGTACATCTCGTCCGCGGCGTGGGGGTGCTGCCGGTCCTCGGCGCCGACCGGGAGGCGGTACAGCCCGACGGACATGCCCAGTCGCCGCAGGAACTCGCGGTACGGCTGGTCGGACTCGCTCAGCTCCCGCTCGAGGTCCTCGAGCCGGAACGCCTGGAAGGACGCGGTCACCACTCCTCCTCATCTCCTCGGATCACGGGACGCACCGCCCCGGGACCAGAGGAGTTCACGGTGGATCAGTGAGATCGGCCCGCCGCCTCGATCCCGGCGCGCATCGTGACCTCCGGACCTGGCCACTGCAGCGTAGAGGCGTTGCCACGCATTGGCGGCTCCATCCGTGGCTTGGACGGAGGTCCAGCACAATGGCCACGCATTCAGACGGGAAGAGCGGCCCGAAACGGCTGAAGGCCTGGCCGAGGGCCGATCGGGACCTCGATGGCTGGACGGCCGCCCACCGTGTCGTCCACGATGGCACGACTCCATTACGGAATAGCAGGCCCGGCCCATGACGCGCGGTCGGAGTACCGCGCTGACATCCGAGGAGCACGGTCATGACCGACACTCAGCAGAGCCCCACCGCGGCCGGTTCGGGGGCCAGCGCGACCGAGTCGTTCCTGACGAACGAGATGTACCAGGCCGCCCGCCAGGTGCCCCCGGAGCGGGTCGACGCGGTGGTCCGAGCGGTCCTGGACGGCGTGCACGCGGCCATCCGGGAGCACAAGGTCACCTATCCGGAGTTCCAGGCCGCCAAGGCCTGGATGATCGAGGTCGGCGAGGGCGGCGAGTGGCCACTGTTCCTCGACGTCTTCGTCGAACACGTCGTCGAGGAGGTACAGGCCGAGACCCAGCAGGGCACCAAGGGCACCATCCTGGGCCCCTACTACCTGCCCGGCCAGAAACGGGTCCCCTCCCCGGCCACCCTGCCCATGCGCGAGGACGAGAAGGGCAGCCCGCTGATCTTCGCCGGCCAGGTCCGCGACGTGGACGGCAACCCCATAGCCGGCGCCGAGATCGACATCTGGCACGCCGACGACGACGGCTACTACTCCGGTTTCGCCCCGCACCTGCCCGAGGGCAACCTGCGCGCTCTGGTCGTGGCCGACGACGAGGGCCGGTTCGAGATCCGCACCATCCAGCCCGCGCCCTACCAGATCCCGACCGACGGCCCGACCGGCAAGCTGATCGAGGCCGCCGGCTGGCACCCGTGGCGCCCGGCCCACCTGCACCTGATCGTCAGCGCTCCTGGCCACCGGGCCATCACCACCCAGCTGTACTTCACCGGCGGCGAGTGGCTCGACAGCGACGTCGCCTCCGCGGTCAAGCCCGAGCTCATCCTGGACCCGCAGGACGCCGGCGACGGCACGAATCGCGTCGAGTACGACTTCGTCCTCGAGCGCGACGAGGCAGCGGCCGCCGCCTGAAGAGGGACCCCGTCCCGGTCCTCGAGGAGCTCCAGCATGCTGTTCCACGTCCGCATGGACGTCGCCATCCCCCGCGACCTCGACCCCGACGAGCGCACCCGGCTCGTGACCACCGAGAAGGCCCGGGCACTGGAACTGCAGCGCCAGGGCACCTGGGTGCACCTGTGGCGGGTGGTCGGCCAGTACAGCAACATCAGCGTGTTCGACGTCGCCTCGAGCGACGAGCTGCACGACATCCTGTGGAACCTGCCGCTCTTCCCCTTCATGACCGTCCAGGTCACCCCGCTCACCGAGCACCCGTCGGCACTGTCGGCGAACCCGTGAGCTCGGCGAGGAGCGGCTGCGGCGGCCGGCGGACGTCGAGTCGGTCCGGACCTCCGACGCCATCCACCGCCGCGCTCGACGACGGCGACCGGCCCGCGCTGGTCGCGTGTCCGCCGAGGACGGCGTCCCCGACGGGCCCAGCCGGGTCGGAGGGCTCCACGAGCTGCTCGCCTCACCCGGCGGCCCGGCGGACGCCGGGATGACCGTCCCGCCTGCAGCGCCGCCATCTCCGGGGGGGGGACAGCCGCGTGACGGCACGAACTGCACGCCGTCGAGGACGGCCCGGCCGATGCCCCCGTGCTCGTCCTCGGCCCGTCGCTGGGCACTGACACCGGCCTGTTCGACCCCCACGTCGCCGAGTTCGCCCGCACCCACCGGGTGATCCGGTACGACCTGCGGGGGCACGGCGGTTCCGAGGTCGTGCCCGGTCCGTGCACGGTCGCCGACCTCGCCGGGGACGTGCTGGCGCTGCTGGCCTCGTGGGGAGTGGAGCGGTCCTCCTATGCCGGCGTCTCCATCGGCGGCGCCATCGGCCAGCACCTCGCGCTCACCGTCCCCGGCCGGCTGGAGAGGCTGGCGATCATCGCCTCCGCCGCGCAGTTCGCCGATCCGCCGTCGTGGGCGGTGCACGCAGCGCAGGTGCGAGAGCAGGGCACCGAGATCCTCGTGCCCTCGCGGACCGGGACCTGGTTCACCGCCGAGTGGGCCGAGGAGGAACCGGCCGCGACCGAGCGGCTGCTGGGCATGCTCCGGGCCACCCCCGCGGAGGGCTACGCCTCCTGCTGCGAGGCGATCGGCGCCTTCGACGTCCGCGACCGGCTCGGCGACGTCACCGCCCCGACGCTGGCCGTCGCCGGCGCCGAGGACCCGGCGACCACTGTCGAGATGGTCCGGCTGCTCGCCGACGGCATCCCGGACAGCGCGTTCGTCGTCGTCGCCGGAGCCGCCCACCTGCCGACCGCCACGCACCCCGTAGCGGTGAACGCCGCACTGCGGCACCACGTCGGCGACTGAAGGAGGCCGTCCGTGGACAAGGTCGTCGCGAGCGCGCGGGAGGCCGTCGCCGACATCCCCGACGGCGCGGTGCTGGCGGTGGGTGGGTTCGGGTTGTGCGGGGTGCCCTTCGCCTCGATCGACGCGCTGCTGGAGCAGGGCCGGCGGGACCTCACCACGATCTCCGACAACTGCGGCGTCGAGGACCGGGCGCTCGGGGTGCTGCTGTACGCCGGCCGGATCCGCACGACGATCAGCTCCTTCGTCGGGGGCAGCAAGGAGGTCGCCCGCCTCTACCTGTCCGGGGACCTGGAGGTGGAGCTGACCCCGCAGGGGACCCTGGCCGAGCGGCTGCGCGCCGGTGGGGTCGGCATCCCGGCCTTCTACACGCCCACCGGCGTGGGCACGATGGTCGCCGACGGCGGCATCCCGGTCTGCTACGACGCCGAGGGCACCGTCGTGGGGACCTCCCGGCCCAAGGAGGTCCGCGAGTTCGACGGCCGGCAGTACGTGCCGGAGGCCGCGCTGACCGCCGACTTCGGCCTGGTCCGCGCCGCGGTCGGTGACCGGCACGGCAACCTGGTGTTCCACGGGTCGGCGGCCAACGTCAACCCGCTGGCGGGCTTGGCCGGGCGGGTGGCCATCGCCGGGGTCGAGGAGCTCGTCGGACCCGGCGAGATCCGGCCCGAGGACGTGCACCTGCCCGGGGTCTTCGTCGACCGCGTGGTCGTCGTCGGCGCCGTGCGCAAGGAGATCGAGAAGCGCACCACCCGTCCGCGCACCGACCGCTCCCCTGCGCCGGCCGCCGTCGGGGAGGAGGCCGGCACCGCTCCCGCAGGTGGTGCCCGAGCGCGTCGCCCGTGACGGGCTCGTCGCCCCGGAGGCCTCATCCCCGGGCGGCTTCGCGTGAGGATCGCGCGGCGAGCTCGGCACGGGACCGGACGCCGAGCTTGGCGTAGACCCGGGTGAGGTGGAACTGGACGGTCTTGACCGACAACAGCATCGACTCAGCCACCTCCTTGTTGGTCAGGCCCCTCGCGACGAGGGCGGCGACGGTCCGCTCCTGCTCGGTGAGGTGCTCGGTGCCGGCCTCCGCCCCTCGTGGTGCGGGGCGACCGGTCTTGAGTTCCCGGTCGCAGCGCTCCACGTAGACCCGCGCACCGAGCGCGGCGAAGGACTGGCGTGCCGTGGCGAGCAGCGCGGCGGCGTCCCGGCGCCGGCCGGCGCGGCGCAGGGTGATGCCGTGGGCGAAGTCCACGCGAGCGCGCTCGTACGGCAGTGGCAGCGCAGCCAGCCGGGCCCGCGCCTCCTCGAAGGCGGCCTCCGCGCGGACGAGGTCACCGCGTCCGGCCAGCAGCCGGCCACGGACGTAACCGAGCCGGGCGCTCGCGGAGCGGTGCCCCCGCAGGTGCACCGTCGCCTCGAGCGGGGCGAGGAAGTCCTCGGCCTCGGAGAGCCGGTTGGTCACGACGAGGGCGTTGGCGTAGACGTCGTGCCAGGGCCAGAACCCGGGTTCGTCGAGCCCGCCCCGCGGCTCCCGGGTGGCGAGTGGGGCGAGGTGACGGACGACCGCGGAGTAGTCCGACGCCGCCTCGGCGACGTGCGCCCGCGCGAGCAGCGCGGGGACGGTCATGACCGTGTAGTCCTGCTCCCCCGCCCCGCCCAGCTGCAGGTGCCGCTCCGCGATCTCCGGCTCACCGCGCAGGGCCCGGATCTGCGCGCCGGTCCAGTGGACGAGGGGCCGCAGGAGCTCCAGCCCCGTGGCGGCGAGCAGGACCTCCGCCTGGCCGACCGCGTCCAGCGCCCCGGACCAGTCCCCGAGCGCGAAGCGGGTGCGGGCCAGCCACACCAGAGCCCACAGCGAGATGCGGTTGGAGCCGGCCTGCCGGGCGGTGGGGACGGCGAACTCCAGCTCGCGTCGGGCCGCCTCGGGATCGTCCTGGGCCAGGTGCAGCCAGCCCAGGCCCATGCGCCCCCGCTGGTGCTGGGGTCCGGTCGGGCTCTCGGCCAGGGCATGCCGGTAGGCGGTGAACGCCGCGGCGACGTCGCCGCGGGCGGCGTGACCGAGGCCGACGATCGCGCGCGACTCCACCGCGGCGGGCGACCCGGGCTCGGCGTGCTCGACCGCTCGGCCGGCCCACCGGACCAGCGCCTCACCGTCCCAGTCGGCCAGGGCGTGCAACACGTGCCGTTGGCACACCACCGCGGCGGCGCGCCGGTCCGGGCCACGACGGCGCCAGGCGGCGTCGAGGTGGGTGGCGGCCTCGGCCCGGCGGCCACGCTGGATGGCGACGTAGGCCAGGACCGCGTCCCGGCGGGGGCCGGGGGGCAGCGCCTCCAGCTCGGGGAGGGCGTCGACGGCCTGACCGATGAGGCCGGCTCCGGCCAGCGCGTCGACGGCCTGGATGAGGCGCTCCTCCCGGTCGGCGCGGGTGGGGCTGATCCGGCTGGCGTCGATGAGCGCGCCGGCGACGACCGCCCACGCCCCCTCGTCGGCCTTGCGCCGGGCGAGCTCCACGAGTTCGTCCGCGAGGTGGGCGTCCGGGAGAGGGGCCGCCTCGACCCGGTGGCGGAGCCGCTCGGTGTCGTCGGTGACCACGGCGGCCGCTCGCAGGTGCAGGTCGTGCCGTGCACGCGGCGAGAGCGTGGCGTGGACGGCGCCGCGGATGAACCGCTCCGGGAAGTCGAGCGCATCCAGGCCGTGGCCGGCGGCGGTCACCAGGAGGCCGGCGGCACAGGCCTCGTCGAGAGCGGCGATCGGGTCGGTGAGCCCGGCCAGGATCGCGGCGTCGGCGAGCACGGCGTTCCGGCCGAGCACGGCCGCGGCCTCCACCAGCGCCCGGGCCTCCGGGGAGCAGCGCTCGAGCGCCTGCTGCACGCGGCGCCGGATGCTGGCCGGCGCGGGCAGCCGGGTCTGCCAGTCCGACCAGCGGCCCGGTGGGGTGTCGCGGAGCAGCTCCAGGAGGTGACCGGGGATCCCGGCGGTGTGCTCGCAGAGTCGCCGGGCGACGGGCATCGGGAGGTCGACCGCCGCCACCCGCGCGGCGAGCAGACGGGTCTCGGCCGGCCCGAGCCGCGACACGGGGACGGAGGTGGCCGCGAGCCGGTCGAGGACGGCGCCGGCCCCGGGGTCGCCGGTGTCCGGCCACCCGGTGGTCCGGGCGAGCAGCAGCACGACCGGCTCCCGGTGGACGCGCGCGACCGCGGAGGCGATCGCCCGCAGCGAGACGGGGTCCGCGCAGTCGGCGTCGTCGACGACGACCAGCAGCGGCTCCTCCCTGGCCCGGGCCTCCCACCGGCGGGCGAGCGCGATGCCCAGGTCGACCGGGTCGTTGCCGTCCGGCCCCGGCGGAGTGCCCCCGGGGTGGTCGTCGAGCAGCCGTCGGGCGAGCGCACCGGCCCGGGAGCTCTCCCACGGCAGCCCGGTGGCCGACGTCGTCGGCAGCCCCGGGTGCCGGCGGAGGAACCGGCGCAGGAGGGTGGTCTTGCCGCTCCCGGCCGGGCCCTCGACGAGGGCGACCACCGGCCCGTCCGCGGAGGCCCGGTCGAGCAGTGTCTCGAGCCGCGCCGTCTCGGTGGCCAGCCCGACGACGTGCAGCTCCTCACCGCTCGGGCCCTCGCCGGCACCGTGGGCCCGGGAGGCCGGGTGCTCCCCCGTCGTGGGCCGCCCGGTCAGCGGTTCAACCGAGGTCGCCACCGGCCACCGGCAGGATGGTCCCGGTGATGTAGGAGGCCTCCTCCGACGCCAGGAAGGTGATGGCGGCGGCCTGCTCGTCCAGGGACCCGTACCGCTTCAGCAACGAGGACTCGACCGTCTGGTCGACGATCGTCCGGTACCAGTCCTGCTCCTGCTCGGTCTGGGGCGCCGGCCCGCGCGGGGTGCGGCGCGGCGGGGCGTCGGTCCCGCCGGGAGCGGTGGCGACGACGCGCACGCCGTGCGGGGCCATCTCGAGGGCCAGCGCGGTGGTGATGGCGTTGACCCCGCCCTTGGCCGCGGCGTACGGGAGGCGGTTGACCCCCCGGGTGGCCACCGACGACACGTTGACGATGGTGCCCTGCCCCCGCTGGACCATGTGCGGCGCGACGGCGCGGCAGCACCACAGCGTCGGCCACAGGGACCGGTTGATCTCGGCCTGGATCTGGTCGGGCGGGTAGTGCTCGAACGGCTTGGCCCAGATCGTGCCGCCGACGGTGTGGATGGCGACGTCGATGCGGCCGAACCGCTGCAGCGCGGCGTCCACGACCGACTTCGCGCCCTCCCAGGTCTCCAGGTCCGCGACGACGGGGAGCGCCTCGGCCCCGGGCTGCCCGAGCTCCCCGGCCAGGTCGCGCACCAGCTCGGCCCGGTCGGCCAGCACCAGCGTCCCGCCCTCGGCGCTGATCCGCCGTGCCGTGCGCTCACCGATCCCCTGACCGGCACCGGTGACCAGGACCACCTGGCCGGCGAACCTGCCAGGCGTGACGAACCGGGGACGGCGTCCCGCGGCGAGGTCGTGCATGGCCCGGCGGGTGGTCTCCTTCGACCGTTCCGCGTGCTCGGAGATGAGGATCCGTGCCCGCTCGCGGTCGCCGTCCCGGAAGGCCTCGACGATGTCGAGGTGGTCCTGCGCACACCGGGGATGGCACCAGGTGGCCGAGCGGAGGGCCTCCTCCATGTGCCCCTTGACGCCGAGCGCCTGGTAGGCGCGCAGGAGGTGCTCGTTCCCGGTGAGGGTGAACAGGTAGTCGTGGAAGGCGGCGTTGGTCTCGGTGTACGCCGCCGCGTCGACGAACCGGTCACCCTCGACGTAGGGCACGGTGGCCTCGGCCAGTATCCGGTAGCCGACGAGTTGCTGGTGCGTCAGGCGACCGATGGTCAGCTCGAGCGCGCCCAGCTCCAGCGCCCGGCGGGCGTCGAAGATGGCGTCGGACTCGTGCACCGACGGGTGCTCCTCACCGATCTCGTACCCGTCGCCCGTGATCGAGTAGCCGCCGGCGGTCAACGCCGGCTCGATCTCCGCGTCCGACCGATCCGCGTCCGGCTGAGCGACCGGTGCCTCGGGCGCCGGCGGGGTGAGCTGCTCCAGCGCCACCTCGGGCAGCATCTCCTGGCCGGCGACGGCGCGGGCGCCGACGGCGAGCACGAGGTCGTCGGCGTCGTCCACGGGGAGGACGTCTCCGGTGGGGAACGGCTCCCCCACCTGCTGTCCCGCCAACCGCCACAACTCCGCCGGCGACTCGGCACGCGGCCCGGCCGCGTCGGCGCCGAGCGGGCGCAGCTCGACCGGCGGGAACAGGGCCTGGCCGGCCGACGTCCGGCCCTCCCGGCCGCCCAGGGCCAGCAGCTCGGCGACGGTGTCCGGGACGACGAGCGGCACCGGCGGCGGCTCGGGAGCCACCGCCTCGGACTCCGGCACGACCGCCCCGGGCTCGGGTTCGGCGACCTCCTCGGCGACCTCGGTCGGGACCGCGGCCAGGGCGAACTTCTCGTAGTAGAAGCCCGACGGGGCAACGCCCAGCCCGGCGACGTGCCCGCGGACCGCCTCGACCATGGCCGGCGGGCCGCAGAGGTACACCGCGGCGTCGCCGTCGTGCAGGTGCTCGGGTCCGTAGAGTCCGGTGACGTAGCCCTGGTTGGGGGCCTTGGTCGCGGGGTCGGCGACGCAGTAGTCCCAGGTGAGCCCGTCGATGGCGCCCGCCAGTTGCTCGATGGTCTCCAACTCGACCAGGTCGTCGTCGGTCGTGACCCCGTAGACGAGGTGCATCTGCCGGTCGCTGCGGTTGCCCTCCAGCGTCCGCAGGATGGCCAGGACCGGCGCCAGCCCGGTCCCGCCTGCCAGGAGCAGCAGCGGGGCGTCGGACTCGCGCAGGAAGAAGCTCCCGTGCGGTCCGGTGAAGGTGATCTCCTCACCGACCTCGGCCCGCTCCTCCAGGTAGGTCGACATGACGCCGCCGGGCGTCAGCTTGACCAGGAAGGTCAGCTCCTTGTCCTGCGGAGCGCTGCTGAAGGAGTACGACCGGGACTCCTCGGTGCCCGGGACGGCGATGTTGACGTACTGCCCGGGGAGGAACGCCAGGGAGTCCCGGTCGTCGATCTCGACGGTCAGCCCGACGGTCGTCGGGGAGAGCCGGTCCAGCACGGTGATGCGACCGCGGTGCGTGGCGGCGCTGGTCTTGGCCACCGCGGAGGTGGTCGCGATCTGCAGCACCAGGTCCGAGCGCGGCTTCATGCTGCAGGTCAGCACGTACCCGCTCTCGGCCTCGTCGTCCGACAGCGCGTCCTCGAGGAAGCCGCCCATGTCGAACTCGCCCGACTCGCAGAAGGCCTTGCAGGTGCCGCAGACGCCGTCACGGCAGTCCAGCGGGATGTTGATCCGCGACCGGTAGGACGCGTCGGCGACGGTCTGGTCGTCCCGGCAGGTGATGAAGCGGGTGACCCCGTCCTCGAACGCGAGTGCCACGCGATGGTCCATGGGAACTTCTCCGTACTTCGGAGGAACAGCAGCTAGGAGGAGAACAGCCTGGTGGAGCCGCTGCTCAGAGGTGGTAGACGTCGACGACGTGGTGGATGTAGTCGTTCTTCAGCACCACGGTCTTGCGCCGGATGAGCGGCGCGGGCCCCGAGAAGTCGATCGTGTAGAACGACGTCCCGTAGTACGGGTCGACGGTCTTGTACCGGAAGTACATCGTGTGCCAGTTGAACCGGATGTCGACCAGGTCGCCGCGGCGCTCGATGACCTCCACGTTGGTGATGTTGTGGCTGGTGCGCGGTTCGGGCAGCGACGTCGCGCTGGAGCGCTCGGTGCGGATCCGGAAGACGCGGTCCTCCAGGCCACCCTTGTTCGAGTAGTAGATGAGCGACATCTCCCGGTGCGGGTCCTCGGTGAGCCGGTCGTCGTCGGCCCACGACGGCATCCAGAAGACGACGTCGTCGGCGTAGCACTCCAACCACTTCTCGAACTCGCGGTCGTCGAGGTAGCGGGCCTCGCGGTACAGGAACTGCTCGATCATGTTCTGGGTGATGAGCTTCCCGCCCGCGGGAGCCCCCTCCGCCGGGGTGTGCAGGGGGTTCTGCAGCGTGGTCATGGGGATCAGCCCTTCGTGGTCGCGGCGGCCGCGCCGGCCTGCTTCTCGACTGCGGCGCGCATGGTCTGCAGCCAGTAGCCGTGCTGGATCGGGTACAGCCCCTCGTCCTCGTTGCGCTGCCCCGCGGAGATGACGCCGTCCATGCCGAGGGACTTGGCGACCTCGTCCGGCCCGTTGAGCCAGTGCTCGGCACCGCGGCTCATGTCGTTCCAGGGCGCGGCGGTGGCCCGGAAGGTGAGCTGGCAGGAGCGGAACTCCTCCAGGTCGTCGGGGGTGGCCATGCCGGAGGCGTTGAAGAAGTCCTCGTACTGGCGGATCCGGTGCTCACGGGCCTCGGCGCTCTCGCCCTTCGGCGCGATGCAGTAGATGGTGACCTCTGTCTGCTCGGGCGAGATCGGCCGGAAGTGCCGGATCTGGGTGCTGAACTGGTCCATCAGGTAGACGTTCGGGTAGAGGCACAGGTTGCGGGAGCCCTTGACCATGAACTCGCCCTTGGCGTCGCCGAACTGGGCCTTGAGCTCGTCCAGGCGGTCCCACAGCGGGCGGTCCTGCGGGTTGGCCGCCCACGTCCACAGGCACAGGTGTCCGTTCGGGTAGGACCAGTAGCCGCCGCCGGACTTGCCCCAGCCGCCGGCGTCCAGCGCCTTGGTGGTGTTCTTCGACTCGCCGGTGCTGCGCCGCGAGGTCGTGGCCGCGTAGTTCCAGTGGGTGGCGCTGACGTGGTAGCCGTCGGCGCCGTTCTCCGCCTGGACCTTCCAGTTGCCGTCGTAGGTGTAGGTGGAGGCGCCGCGCAGCACCTCCAGCCCCTCCGGCGACTGGTCGACGAGCATGTCGATCACCGTGGTGGTGTCACCGAGGTGCTCGGCGAGCGTGCTCACGTCGGGGTTGACGCTGCCGAAGAGGAACCCGCGGTAGCTGTCGAACCGCGCGACGTTGACCAGGTCGTGCGAGCCGTCCTGGTTGAAGCTGGCCGGGTAGCCGGCGCCCTCGGGGTCCTTGACCTTGAGCAGCTTGCCGTCGTTGCGGAACGTCCAGCCGTGGAAGGGGCAGGTCAACGTCATCCGGTTGTCCGTCTTGCGGCGACAGAGCATGGCGCCGCGGTGCGCACAGGCGTTGATGAGGCAGTGCAGCTCGCCGTTCTTGTCGCGGGTGATGACGACGGGCTGACGGCCGATGAAGGTCGTGAAGTAGTCCCCCGGGTTCGGGACCTGGCTCTCGTGCGCGAGGTAGACCCAGTTGCCCTCGAAGATGTGGGTCATCTCCAGCTCGAAGATCTCCTCGTCGGTGAAGATCCGACGGTTGGCGCGGTAGATCCCGGCCGACGGGTCGTCGATGACGGCGTCGGAGAGGACGTCGCGGAGCTGGGTGGATTCGACTGTCATGGCGGACCTCCGGTCCAGGGGGCGGTGGGTCGAGTGCGCTGCACCCCACTGTGGGTGGCGCGAGTCACGTCCGCGTCAGCAATCTGCCTAGTCCTGACCAGGGACTTACCCAGACGCTCCGGATCTGGATCGAGCGCCATTCGGTCTTTGTCCATACATGGCAACCGGCCCTACGTTGGGTGAATCACAGCATCCGCCTGGGGCCCGGACCGATCAACGGAGGAGGGCACGTGGAGATCCGCCAGCTGCACTACTTCGTCACCGTGGCCCGGACCCGTCACTTCGGGCGGGCTGCCGAACGTCTGCACATGGCCCAGTCCCCGCTGTCCCAGGCCATCCGGCAGCTCGAGACCCAGCTCGGAGTCACCCTGTTCACGCGGACGACGCGACGGGTCGAGCTGACCCCCGCCGGCGAGGCCCTCCTGCAGGATGCCGAGCGCATCCTCGACTCGATCGAGGCGGCGCAGACCCGGGTGCGCCTGGTCGGCGCCGGCAACACCGGCCTGCTCCGCGTCGGGTCGACGGGGCTGGCAGCGCTCCGCCGGCTGCCCCAGCTGGCCCGGATCGCCGCCCGGGAGGTACCCGGCCTGGTGCTGCGGTTCCAGCCCGACATGCTCACCCCGGCGCAGGAGGCCGCGCTCGAGGAGGACCGGATCGACCTCGCCGTGCTCCGGCCACCGCTGCGCCGCGCGGGGCTGTCCTCCCGGCTGATCACCCGGGAGCGCGTACTCCTCGCCGTACCCCGTAGCCACCGTCTCGCTGGTGAGGAGCCGGTCGCGCTCGCCGAACTGCGGGACGAGGACTTCGTCGTCTACGGCGTCCCCGACTCGGTCGTCGACATCGTCGTGACCCAGGCCTGTCTGGCTGCCGGCTTCCTGCCCCGGCGCACCCACCAGGCCGCCGAGACCTCGATCGTGCTCACGCTCGTCGCCGCCGGTCTCGGGGTGGCGCTGCTCCCCGAGTCGGCCCGGGCCCTCAACGTGGAGGGCGTCCAGCTCGTGCCCGTGGCCGACGACGTGCACATCGACCTGGCCCTCGCCTGGCGCAGCGCCGACCCCTCGCCTGCCCTCGCCCGGCTGCTGGATGCGCTGGAGGCCAACGGCTTCATCGCATCCGACGTGGCCTTCCCCGCGCCGCCCGCACCGGATCCCGTCCCCCTCGGAGGAGCCCGATGAAGATCACCAGGATCGAGGCGATCCCCTTCGCGATCCCGTACCGCAAGCCCCTGCGGTTCGCCAGCGGTGAGGTGCACGTCGCCGACCACGTGCTGGTGCGCGTGCACACCCAGGACGGCGTGATCGGCGTCGCCGAGGCGCCGCCGCGGCCGTACACCTACGGCGAGACCCAGGAGTCCATCGTCGCGGTGGTCGAGAAGCTCTTCACCCCGGAACTGGTCGGCCTGACCCTGCTCGAGCGCGAGACCGTCCACGCCCGGATGGATCGGACCGTCGGCAACCCGGCCGCCAAGGCGGCCGTGGACATGGCGATGTGGGACGCCCTGGGTCGCACGCTCGGTCTCGGCGTCTCGGACCTGCTGGGCGGCTGGACCGACCGGATGCGGGTGTCCCACATGGTCGGGTTCGCGCCCGACGCCGAGATGGTCGCCGAGGCCGAACGGGTCCGCGACACCTACGGCATCCGCGTGTTCAAGGTGAAGGTGGGCCGGCGTCCGGTGGAGCTCGACGTCGGCGCCTGCCGGGCGCTGCGGGCGGCCCTCGGGCCGGACGTTGAGCTGTACGTGGACGGCAACCGCGGCTGGACGCCGTCCGAGGCAGCGCGCGCCCTCCGCGCGATGGCCGACCTCGATCTGACGCTGTCCGAGGAGCTCTGCCCGGCCGACGACGTGCTCGGGCGCCGCTGGCTCACTGCACGGACCACGATGCCGACCGTCGCCGACGAGAGCGCCACGACGCCCGGCGAGGTGACCCGGGAGCTGCTCGGCGGGTCGGCGACCGCGATCAGCATCAAGACGGCCCGTACCGGCTTCAGCACCTCGCAGCGCATCCTGCACCAGTGCGAGGGCCTCGGCGTCGAGGTCGTCATGGGCAACCAGATCGACGGCCAGATCGGCACCGCCTGCAGCGTCGCCTTCGGTGCTGCCCACCGCAGCTCCTCGCGCCGGGCCGGCGAACTCTCCAACTTCCTGGACATGAGCGACGACCTGCTCACCGAGCCGCTGGAGATCTCCGGCGGTGAGCTCGCCGTCCGTCCCGGAGCGGGGATCGGCATCGACGTCGACCCCGACAAGCTCGCGCACTACCGCCTGGACCGCTGAACCGCCTCTCCACCCATCCCTTCCACCCGTCACGACGACGCAGGAGAACACCATGACCGCAACCGACGTCAATCCGACCGCGGCCGGCTCCGGCCGCAACGCCACCGAGCGCTTCGCCCAGAAGGAGCGCAGCGGCGCGTCGGTCGACCCGGCCCGGGTGTCGGCCATCGCGACCGACGCCATCACGGCCCTGCACGAGGTCATCCGCAAGCACGGGGTGACCTACGCCGAGTACGACGCCCTCAAGGCATGGCTGATCCGGGTCGGTGCGGACGGTGAGTGGCCGCTGTTCCTCGACGTGTGGATCGAGCACGTGGTCGAGGAGGTCGCCAACGCCGACCGCGCGGGCGCCGTCGGCACCATCGAGGGCCCGTACTACATCCCGGGCTCGCCGGAGTTCCGCAGCGAGGCCACCCTGCCGATGCGCGACGGCGAGAAGGGCACGCCGTTCGTCTTCCAGGGCACGGTCACCGACCTCGGCGGCCACCCGCTGGAGGACGCCCGGGTCGAGCTGTGGCACGCCGACGACGACGGCTACTACTCGCAGTTCGCGCCGGGCATCCCGGAGTGGAACCTGCGCGGCACCATCCTGACCGGGCCCGACGGCCGCTTCGCGTTCCACACCGTCAAGCCCGCGCCCTACCAGATCCCGACCGACGGCTCGTGCGGCGCGCTCATCGCCGCGGCCGGCTGGCACGCCTGGCGCCCGGCCCACCTGCACCTCAAGGTGTCGGCCGAGGGCAAGCAGCTGGTCACCACGCAGCTGTACTTCGCGGGTGGGCAGCACGTCGAGGACGACGTCGCCCAGGCGGTGAAGCCGGAGCTGGTCCTGCACCCGACCACGGCCGCCTCCGGGCAGGGCGAGGAGGTCACCTACGACTTCGCGCTGGACCCCTCGTGATCGAGCTCGCGAGGTCACGCAGCGACACCGGACGCCGGAGCACGCGACCGACGAGTGCCGGCGAGGAGGGCGCGTGACCCAGCTGTACGCGGTGCGGATGGACGTCGCGCTGCCGCCGGACATGGACCCGGCGGCACGCGACGACCTCCTCGCCCGGGAGAAGGCCTACTCCCAGCGCTGGCAACGCTCGGGCCACTGGCCGCACATCTGGCGGTGCGTCGGGCAGTACGCCAACCTCAGCGTCTTCGCCGTCGACAGCAACGAGCAGCTGCACCAGATCCTGTGGGGCCTGCCGCTGTTCCCCCACATGACCATCACGGTCACCCCGCTGGCCGCGCACCCGTCGGACATCGCGCAGGACCCGGCGCAGTAAGCACCGCGCAGGACCCGGCGCAGTAGGCACCGCGCAGGACCCGGCGCAGTAGGCACCGCGCGGGCCCCGGCGCAGTAGGCACCGCGCAGGACCCGGGAAGCCAACACGCCCTCCGGCCGACCCCCGGCAGTACCGCACGACCCGCACCACCGGACCGCCCGGCGTCCCCTTCCAGCCGGCGCACCTCCCCCACCCGTGGCGACGTCGGTCGCCGGGTGCCCCCTGCCCTGCCACGGCCACCCGGTCGTCCCCGAGCCAGGGCCCGTCCCGAGGAGAACAACAGTGGCACCACCCATGCAGGACGGAGCCGTCCGACGGGACGCGCTCCGTCGGAAGTCCGTCACCTGGATCGTCTCGCTCGCCACGGTCGGCCTGGTCTTCGACGGTTACGACCTGGTCGTCTACGGGACCGTCGTCCCCCTCTTCCTGCGCGATCCCGGCCAGATCGGCGAGGTGACGCCGGCCGTGGCCGGCGCCCTCGGCAGCTATGCGCTGATCGGCGTGCTCGTCGGCGCGCTGCTGGCCGGCAGCGTCGCCGACGTCATCGGCCGGCGGAAGGTCATGCTCACCGCCTACGCATGGTTCTCCGTCGGCATGGCCCTCACCGCGCTGGCGACGAGCACGACGACCTTCGGCCTGCTCCGCTTCGTCACCGGCATCGGGGTCGGCGCACTGGTCGCCACCACCGGGGCGCTGGTCGCCGAGTTCGCGCCCGCGGGGAAGAAGAACCTGGCCAACGCGATCACCTACTCCGGGGTGCCGCTGGGCAGCCTGCTCGCCGCCCTGCTGGCCATCCTGCTGCTGGACGCCATCGGCTGGCGGGGCATGTTCTGGATCGGCGCGCTGCCCCTGGTGACGCTGCTCCCCCTCGCCGTCCTCAAGATGCCCGAGTCGCCGGCCTGGCTGGCGTCGCGGGGGCGCCTCGACGAGGCGCGGGCCGTCGCGGCGCAGACCGGGGTCACGCTCGCCGAACCCGGCACCGGGGGCCCGGAGGTCGTCGACCCGGTCGCTGGAGGCCGCGCCGGCTTCGCCGGGCTGGCCGGGCGCACCTACCTGCTGCCGACCATCCTGCTGGGCCTGCTCAGCGCAACCGGTCTCCTGCTGGTCTACGCGCTCAACACGTGGCTGCCCGAGCTGATGGGCCGCGCCGGCTTCTCCACCAAGGGGTCGCTGGCCTTCCTGCTGGTCCTCAACGGCGGCGCGGTCCTGGGCGCGCTGGCCGCTTCCCGCTTCGCCGACCGGTTCGGGCCCAAGCCGGTGGTGGCCGCGTCCTTCGCGCTGGGCGCAGCGGCGATCGCACTGCTCACCGTCAGTCTCCCGCTGGGCGTGCTGCTGGCGTTCGTGGCGGTGGTGGGCCTGGGGACGAGCGGGACGCAGATCCTCATCTACGGCTTCGTCGCGACCTACTACCGCACCAACGTGCGCAGTGCGGGTGTCGCCTGGTGCGCCGGGTTCGGGCGCCTCGGCGGCATCGGCGGTCCGCTCATCGGCGGGCTGCTCGTCGCCTCCGGCATCGCGCTCAACACGATCTTCTACGTGCTGACCGCCCTGGCCGTGCTCGGGGCTCTGCTCACCCTCGTCGTCCCGACGGCGGACGCCCGGCACGCGCAGGTGGCCCGACGGGCCGCGCCGGCCAGGCTCGCCGTGGAGCCTGGCGACCTGCTCGCCCGCACGCCCGAGTAGCGGGTCGGCGTCCGCGAGAGGACGACAGGGTGGCCCGGACGCCGGACCGGCTGCCGTCACCTGGAGGGGACAGCGGATGTCCCTGGGTGTCCATCCGCTGTGGCGCGGCACGACGGCCGGAGCGACCACGACCTCGAGTCGGGCTCGACTGCAGGCAGGACCACGGGCGATGAGGGACCGGGGTCCCCGGTGTGGTGACCTGACAGCCGTGGCCGGGGTGGTGCGCGTCGAGGCGCTGCCCCGGCCACGTTCCCATCCGGGCCCCCGTTCCGCCACGTTCGTCCTGCTGCGCGGCGTCCAGGGCATCTCGGCCGCCGATGCGTCCGCCTCCGTCACGACGGCGCTGGAGGACGCGCCCGGCGACGAGTGGGCGTTCCCAGGCAGCCGGATCGACACCGGCGCGGTCGCTCCCGAACTCGTGGGCAGCGGGCGGGCCGCCGTAGGAACAGGGACCGCCGGACCCGCCCACGCTGCCGGGCCGTCATGCTCTCGTTCGCAGAGGTTTCGAGCCGGTCCGTATGCCGCTCCTCCAGCAGACACGAACTGCCGTGCGCTGCTTCGCAGGACCCGGGACGCGGTCGACGCAACCCAGGACCGCAACCACCGGCCGGCCGTCGGTCGGACGACCGCCGGACAGGGTCACAGCTTGTACAGCGGCGGGTTCGGCAGCACCGCGCGTCCGAAGGTGGACGCACTGACCCCGGCGAGGCACGCGTACCAGGCGACGGCAGCGGTCACGAGGCCCAGGTAGCCGCCGAGCGTGGTCAGGCCCTCGTTGTGCGCCACGTCCCCGGCCCCCAACACGAAGAACGTCGCCGCAAGGAGGGTGAAGAGCAGGGCCAGCACCGCGGTGGTGCGCAGGGAGGCGACCCACATGATCACCGTGAAGATGCCCCAGCTGATGAGGTACCAGCCGACGACGGTCGCCCGGTCACCGGCGTCCGGGATGTCGGCCGCGTAGAAGGTGACGAACGCCCAGAACGACAGCCAGAAGGCGCCGTAGGACGTGAAAGCGGTCGCGCCGAAGACGTTGCCCTTCCGGAACTCCCACATGCCGGCGAGCACCTGGATCGCGCCCCCGTAGGCCAGTGCGACGCCGAAGACGATCGGCTCGCCGGCCGTCGGCAACAGACCTGCGTTGAACAGGCTCAGCAGGAACGTCGTCAGCGCGAAGCAGCCGAGACCCAGCGGCGCGGGGTCGGCGATCATCCGTACGTTCTCCGAGGCGAGTTCTCTCGCCATGGCCACCCGGCCGGCGGTCGGGTCGCTCAGGTCGGCGAGGAACTCGCTGCCCCCTGGTGCGGTCGTCGTTCCTACGTCGGGTGCTGCGTTGACTGCCACTGCAAGACCCCTCCTGATCGACGCTGGGAGCGGCACAGCCGGCACGTGCGCCGTGAACGGCTCCGGCACAGCGGGACGAGACGTCTGTGGACCGCGAATCCATGACCTCCGCGGAGAGCATCGAGGCCGATTCGTGGCACCCGCTGATCGAGCGCGGTGATCACTCTCGTGTCCGGCTGACAGCGGGCAGGCACGGTCGTCGGGCTGCGTGGGTTGCTCCACCCGGCTCTGGGTGGCCATTCGCATCGGGTGCCCCCTCCCCGCACGACGGTGATCGTGGGGACATCGGGGCGTCAAGACAGCTCCGGCGTGTCTCGCCGCGACGGCCTGGGGCGCGTCTCCCGAGTGAGTGGCGGATGCTGCGGGGTCTGGCTCGGTGGGCACTCGCGCAGAGCTGACCGATGGGCAGTGGGCGGCGATCGAGCCGTCGGTGCCGAGGGTGGCGGGGCGGTCGCGGCCGTACCGGGATCACCGACAGGTGGTGGAGGGGCATCGTGCACCGTTGTCGGTGCGGGCTCGCGTGGCGTGATCTGCCGGACGGTCCGGGCCTGGTCGCTCGATCCGTTCGGTCAACGCTCCGCTGACCTCTCGGCGTTGTACTCCAGGACGGCATCGATCCAGAACTGCAGATCTCCGTCTTCCGTGAGCACCTCCTCGTCGACGGTGATCCACCCCTCGCCCATCGACCGGCCCTTGCCCATCTCTGCGCGGCGGGCCCCGACCACATCCAGGTACTCGGCATCGCGACTGCGAGACACGCGCACGAGTAGGGCGCCCCCGCCGGCCGAGACGCAGGCCACCATCTTCTCATTCACCATGAACGCAAGGCCACCGAACATCTTCACCTCACGAACGTTCTTCTCATGAGAAACCGCACCACGAACGCGCTCTGCGAGTTGAGCATCGTGAGCCACTCGCTGTCTCCTTCCTGGCGAACTGAGAAGCGTAGATCCTCCGGTCGCCGACAGACCGATTTCCGCTCGCTTCGGACTTGCGGCTCCTACCCGTTCTGGTGGACTGGGTCAGGCCAGCCGGCCACGCAACGTCGATACGCCGTCGCCGCTGAGCTGGCCGAGTGCGGTCGTGCGGCCGGTGATCGCCAGCAGGAGCGCCTCGGCGTTGCCGCTCACGGTGGGACCGCTGCCGTGAGCCCAGTCGATGTCGTTCGCCTCGAATCGCAATCCGCCCAGCGTGCCCTTGGAGACGAGGCCACCGACGGGAGCGGCGGTCAGGAAGGTCAACGACTCGTGCAGACGCTCCTCGGGGATGTCGCGCGGCAGCCCCAGTGGCCAGCGGATGTCCAGGCCGTGCACCAGAAGGTCGGTGAGGGGCGCCTCGGGACCTGAACCGGGAGGGGTGAATTGCGAGTCAGCTTTCTGGCGCAACACCTCGATGATCTCGCCGAAGGGCCGGCGTGCCTGCTCGCGGGTCAGCCGAACGTTCGCTCGGTCGAAATTCCCGCGGCATGCCAGCATGGCCAGCACGAACTTCGGGGTGCTCACTTCCAGGGGCACGACCAGGTGCGCGATCACGTCGTGCACGCTCCATTCACTGCACAGGCTCTGCGTCGCCTGCTGCTCACCCGTCAGTCCCGACATCAGGGCAGCCAGACCGCGACGCTCGTCGGCAATCTGTGCGAATGTGTCCACAAGGTCATCCTGGCACGAGAACCAGGGCGTGTGTCCCGAGCACGGGTCCAGGCGAGGACTGCGGCCAGGACGACAGCGCTGCGGTAGGTGAGTGCGTGTTCGGCGTAGCGGGTGGCACGTGCGCGCCATTGCTCGAGCAGGGCGAAAGAGCCCTCGACGACGTTGCGGTGCTCGCAGACCCCGCGGTCGTGGCCGATCGGTCGAGGTCTCGGCTCGCGGCAGGTTGGTGGCGTGCTGGTGCGTGCGGTCGACCGTGAGAACCATGGAGACAGCCCGGTCGATGTCACCGGCGGCATCGGCGTGGGCGATGACCGCGGCCAGCGCCTCGTCCCGGGTGCCGTTCCGGGAACGGGCGTGCCGCTCCCACACCGTCTGCCAGGGCCCGAACCACTCGGGCAGATCGCGTTACGCCAGCCCGCACGGGCAACGGCGCACGATGCCCTTGAGCACCTGCCGGTGATCCCGGTGGGGCCGGGACCGGCCGGTCACCTGCGGCGTCAACGGCTCGATCGCCCGCCTGCTGCTCATCAGTCAGCTCAGCACGCACACCACCGGTTCACGATCCCGTACCGGCGACCCCTGCTTGCGAGACACGCCCCGGACGTCGGACGAGCACCCGGGGCGCCCGCGGCGACGGCCGCCCCTCCGACGGTGGGGGCGGCCGTGGTCGTCCCGGCCCGAGGACCTCCACCGATCCGCCGGTACGGCCACGACGACGCCCGCCAGGACCTCCCGGGCACACCAGGCGGGTGGTCACGGGGCTGCGGCTCGCCGGCCGGCCACGGGATCCGACGCACGGGCGTCCCGATCGTGACTGCCACACCGGAGCGCGGCGCAGCCCGGACAGCGAAGGGCGCCTCCTCCCGCGGTGGCGGGACGAGGCGCCCTTCGGGTGTGCTGCGCCGGTCAGGCGATGGAGCGCACGTTGGACAGGTCGGCGCCCGACTGCTTGTTCGCCGCGGCATCGGTGTCGACGATGGCACGCAGGAACAACCCGCCCTGCAGCTTGATCAGCGTCGAGGTCAGCGCCGCCAGGTAGCGGACGCCCACCCGCGGGTCGTAGACGGTGCGCGGCGTGACGTCCAACGCCGCCTGCTTGACCTTGGACGCCAGCTCGGCGGGACTGAGCTGGTAGAGCCAGGCCGGACCGGCCGGGCCCTGGGGACCCTGCACGCCGGGCAGACCGGCCGGACCGGCCGGGCCGGCCGGGCCCTGCACACCCTGCGGGCCCTGCAGGCCGCGGACACCAGGAGCCCCCTGCTCGCCCTGCAGACCGGGGAGGCCCTGCACACCCGGCAGGCCCTTCTCGCCCTGCTCGCCGGTCTCGCCGATCACGCCGCGCGGCCCCTGGGCCCCGGGCAGGCCCTGCTCACCCTGCGGCCCCTGCCCACCCCGCTCACCGACGACACCGCGCGGGCCGGTCTCGCCGCGCAGGCCGGGCAGGCCCTGCGGGCCCTGCTCACCTTGCTCGCCGGGGCGACCGGTGGAGCCGGGCAGACCCTGCTCGCCCTGCGGACCGGTCTCCCCCTCGGGCCCCTTCTCGCCCCGCGGGCCGGGCTCACCCTGAGGGCCCTGCTCGCCTCGCGGACCGATCGGCCCCTTCTCGCCGCGCTCACCGACCGGGCCGATGGGACCGGTCGGGCCCTTCTCGCCCTTGTCGCCGGGCTCACCAAGGGGGCCGACCGGGCCCTTCTCGCCCTTGTCACCCCGCTCACCGACAGGGCCGACCGGGCCCTTGGAACCCTTGTCGCCGGGCTCGCCGACGGGGCCGACCGGACCGGTCGGGCCCTTTCCGCCGCGGTCGCCCTCCTCGACGGTGACGTCGACGGGAACTGCAACGGTCTCGCTGCGTGTCGTGCTCTTCGACTGCGCCATGGCTGTAGTGGCCTCTCATGTAGGCGGTCATGTGGCGGGCGGCGCTGGAGTATCAGCCACCCGCGGTCGGTATCCGACCCCGCGCCTTTGCGGAGACCCGGCCGGCGCCGACGCAGTCGGCACCAGACATGGTCCGGCCCGAAAGCCAGTCATCACCGTGCCCAGGGCCGACCGGGACAAGCGTCCGGCCCCCAGTGAGACCGGCCACAACGACGACCGGTCGGGCCGACGGTCACCGGCCGATCGCCGCCAGCAGCGGGTGTCCGCGGCGGGCCGACCATCCGCTCCCGACCCAGCGGAGGTGGAGGGACCCGAACCCGTGACCCCGCACCCGCCAGGCGTCGGCCGCTCGATGACGCGGTCATGTGCCGCACGGCAGACCTCGAGACGCCGTCCGCGTGCGAGGTCGTGACAGCTTCCGGACCCCGTCCGTGAGGGCGAGACTCATCGGCCGCCGCGCCGTGCGCTGGTGAGGACCCGCGCGCGGCGGCGGCCGAGCAGCTCGCGCGTGCGTCGAACCGGAACGGAGCAGGAGTCCACGATGACCACCGGGAACACATCCGCCGGGCCCGCCGGGCTGGTCGACTGCCATCACCACATCTGGCGCGTCGCCGACCTGCCCTGGCTCAGCGGCGATCCGGTACCGCGGATCTTCGGCCCCTACGAGCCGATCCGGCGCGACTACCTCGCCGAGGAGTACATCGCCGAGGCCACTGCGGTCGGCATCACCTCCTCGGTCTACGTGCAGGCCAACTGGCCGGTGGACCGGTCGCTCGACGAGATCCGCTGGCTGGCCGACGTGCACGCCGCGACCGGCTGGCCGATGGCCTTCATCGGCTCGGCGGATCTGTTCGACCCCGGTGCCGTGCACGTGATGCGGCAGCAGGCGGCGCTCACCCCGTTGGTCCGGGGCACGCGGCTCCAGCTGCACTGGCACGAGCGCCCGCAGTACCGGTTCGCCGCGGCTCCCGACCGCATGACCGACCCGGTGTTCCGGGGGAACATCGCCTCGCTCGCCGACCTCGGGTGGCTGTTCGAGCTGCAGGTGTTCAGCCCCCAGATGGCCTTGGCAGCACGAATCGTCGCCGACTTCCCCGAGATCACGTTCGTCCTGGTGCACGCCGGGATGCTGGAGGACACCGATCCGGTGACCGTCGAGGCCTGGCGCCAGGGCATGCAGCTCCTGGCCGAGCAGCCCAACGTGGTGGTCAAGCTCACCGGGCAGGGCACCTTCATCCACCGCGTCGACCAGGCCCTCATCGACCTGGTCACCGGCACCTGCCTCCAGTTGTTCGGCTCGCACCGGTGCATGTGGGGCAGCAACTTCCCGGTCGAGAAGATCTGGACCGAGCTGCCACCACTGGTCGCTGCCTGGCGACGAGCCTTCGCCGACCAGCCGGCCGATGTGCAGGACGATGTCTTCGCCGGAACAGCGCGAAGGGTGTACTCGCTGTGACCTGCACCGCCGGAGAGCCGACCGCGCGTGACGTCCTCGACAACCCGGAGGGCCTCCCCAGGCCTCGCTGCGTCGGCACGGGATGAGACGTCCCGAACGCAGGAGGCCACACTGCCAGGGCGGCTGGAGGGGGTCCGGCCGGGGACCGGGACCATCCGCGCTGGGATGGTGAGCGATGCTCGGCCTGGCTGCGCGCCTTCGCCGCGACGCTCCGGCCCGGGCACGGTGCCCGGCGCCGCAGCCGGCAGCGGCGCCGCCGTCGACTCCTCGGGCCGGACTCCGTGACGCGCCGAGGTATCTGTCGTCCCGGCCGGGGACTCCGTTCTCCAGACGCTGGAGGTCGGACGACCGGGGCCGGCTGCGACCGACTCGGCCTCGGTCGGACCGTCCTCCCCCGTCGATCCAGCCGGCCTGCGACGCAGACCCCGCCGAGGTCTTCCCCGAGGCAGCGGACGGGCCGGCCGACAACCGGAGGAGTACGCCGATGCGCCTGCTCAGCCCCTGGGTCTCCCGGTTCCGCCGCACCCTCCGTGCCGCCTGGATCGCGGTCGATCCCGGCGAGGACGACCCGGGTGAGGACGACGACGCCGGGCCGCCGCAGTCCACGCCCGACCCGGCCGCTGCGGTCTTGCTCAGTCACGACGACCTGCTGTGGTTCAAGACCAGCGAGGACGCCGAAGGGCGGATCACCCTCGGCCTGCTCGAATGCCCCCCGAACAGCATCGGCGTGCTGGTCGACGACAACGGCGAGGCGCTCGGCCTGCGGCTCTCCCGAGCCGAGGCCCAGGACCTGCACCGTTCGCTGGTCACCTGGCTGGCCCACACCGGCCGGACGGTTCCCACGTGAACCACCCCGCCGGCAAGAACCGCTCTCGGCCCCGTGCCGCGCGTGACGGACGCACCGGGTCGGTGATCCCGGCCGGCGTGGCGGTCGGCGACGACGCCGCGGCAGGACGTGTCCGGGGGACAGCCGCTCGGGCCGCCACCGCACGGGTCCGGTTCCTGCAACCGGGTCGAGCTGCGTCCGTCTCGTCGGTCGATCGATCCACCGGTGGCGGCTCGGAGCCACTCCCCGGTTCGGTGCTCACATCCGGCGCCTGATCTCGGCGATGAGGCCGGCGGCGTGGTCGAGCGCCCGGGCCAAGCGTTCGCTGGTCGTACCCAGGTCGCCGAGGATGGCGTGGGCTCGATCGGCGAAGGCCGGCGGTGCGTCGCCGAGCAGGCCCGACGCAGCGACGGCACCCTTCTCGTTGATCAGCCACTGTCCCGCCCTGCTGTGCAGCGCGTGGCAGCACAGCCCGATGGCACGGAACAGGCACCCGGCGACGTAGGCGGTGTCCTGTCGGGGCAGCACCTTGCGGGCGATGTCGACGGTGAACGACGCCTCCCAGAGAGTCCTGGTCACCACCGTCTCCCGGAGCGCCGGCGGATAGTGACCGGCAGCCTCGTGCAGCTCTCCGAGTTCACCGGAGGGGTCGGCCAGGACACGGCCCAGCGCGATCTCACCGGCATAGGCGAAATCCGGCCAGCCCAGCGGATGTCCCACCTGGGCATGGAGGGCGAAGCGTCCCGCCTGCGCCTCCTGCCAGCAGACGCGGACGCGGTCGACGTCCCGGTAGATCCAGTCGACCGCCGTGTCGCCGATGCGCAGCCAGGCGCCACCGTCGACCCATGGCCCCCAGGCACCCGGGTCGGTCACCACAGCGTCCGCTCCGGCGATCTCGCGCGCGACAGCGCCGAGGCCGGTGACGTCCAGCGGTGGCCGGTAGTAGATGCCCAGGTCCACGTCGGAAACCGCAGTATGGGTGCCACGGGCCCGGCTGCCACCGAGAACTACGCCGACGACCCCGCCGACGGCGGGCAACCGGTGGGCGAGATCAACGAGCTCGTCCTCTCCGATCACTCCGGCAGCATGCCGCGGGGCGGGTCCAGGCACTCGCCCGATGCCGTGGCGGCAGCAGGTCGCTGATCTCCAGGGGGGCACCAGCGGACCACAGCCCCTCCCCTCCGCTCGTCGGACAGATCAACGTGGAGCAGCGCAGCACCACCGCGAGCACGCGGGCGTTCGCGGTGGTGCTGGTCGCGGGCGTGAGGGAGGCCCCGCGATCAGGCGCCCGCTGTGGTGGGATCCCCGGCGGTGTCGCCCGGGGCCGGCACGGCGGTCCGGCCGGGAGCTGAGGTGACGCCGGGGCGGCCGCGGCGAGCGACCGCCACGGTGAGGAACGACGTGGCCACCCCGGTGGCCAGCGCGGCGAGCGCCCAGGCCGGCCCCGTCCGCTCGATGCCCAGCGCATGGTCCAGGGAGAGGTCGCCGGGGCCGGTCTCGGCCAGCGCCGTCACGGCGCCGATGAGGACGGCGTTGTACTCCCACCCGCCGTTGGCCGCCCACGGGCCGTTGGGCAGGTGCACCTTGCGGATGGCAGTGGTCATCACGCCGGTGATCGCGGATGCGGCGAGCGGAGTGGCCAGCCCGGCGGCCAGCAGCGTGCCGCCGGCGGTCTCGGTGGCCCCGGCCAGCAGGGCGTGCACCTTCGCGGGCCGCATCTCGAGCGACTCCATCATGCCCTCGGTCCCGGCCCGTCCCGGCCCGCCGAACCAGCCGAACAGCTTCTGCGTGCCGTGGCCGATGAACAGCCCGCCGATGAGGAGCCTCGCTCCCAGGCGTCCGACGCTCATGTCTCGTTCTCCTTGGGTCAGGTCGTAGGCAGTGACCACGCCCCGGCCGTGTCCCGGCAGCCGGGGCCTCGGTGTCAGGTACGGGGCGGCTGGCCGGACCAGGCCGCCTCGAGCAGTGCGGTGACGCCTTCCTTCGTCACCGGTCGGGGGTTGGCGTAGGGGTTGGCGACGGCGAGGGCGGCGATCCGCGGGATGTCCGCCTCGGCCAGCACCCCGGCGGCCTTCTCCCCCAGGGCGGTGGCGACCTGCTCGCCGGTGTCCTGCTGCTCCGGGGAGCACAGCACGAGCACCCGGGTCAGCCCCAGCGCGGCCACCTCGTCGGGCAGGTCGGCCAGCGACCCGGGACCGAACACCACCCGCATCGGCAGCGCGGTGTAGGTGAACGGACCGATCACGACGGCGCTCCGCGGACCACGGTCGGCTGCGCCCGTGCTGGTCCGCTCGGGCTCCACCCACGGCTGCCGGAGGATGCCATTGGTGTCCGGGAGCCCCAGTTCGCTGGTCACACGGCCGTCCCTGGTGCCGGAGTTCACCGTGAGGTCTCCGCTGGAGCGTAGTGGACCCCACGGGGAGTGAGACGCCCCCGCCGTCGGTGGCGGACGGGCCACCCGTCTCGCGGGTATCGACCCGAAGGCCGCTGGGAGGGAGCCTCCGAGGATCTCGCCGCGCGATCGAACAGGGCAGGTGAGGCGTCAGAATGCCGACGAACGCCACGTTGCCGGCGTGCGGTTTCCCCGCTGTCGGGCTGACGGGATCCGAACCTGCGACCCCTCGAACCCCAGACGTGCACAGCGGGTCCTGGGGCGTCCGCCCTGACGAGCGCCGGCCGAGCTGACGGGCGAGTGGCAGGGTCCGCTTCCACTCGCTCGAGGACCCCGCCGCCTCGGGGCAGGCGCGTCCCCGGACGTACGCACTTCCGCTCCGGGACGGGCGTGGTCTGCCGGATCGCCATGCCCGTCACCCCGACTCCTACCGGCACGCCGAACCCCAGAACAGCGGGCCCGGGTGGTGGAGCCCGGCGGAGCCAGATGGGCACGCGCGCCGGTCGGCGGCGGGGTCCGCTGCCTAGGCTGGCGACGTGTTCCTCCTCTTCGGCTTCGGCACCAAGCAGCAGGACCTGGGCCCCGGGGAGGTCCGCACCTGCCCGCGCTGCGGCAACACCACGCGGTGGGCGCGCGTGCGGCAGTTCAAGCAGTTCACGGTGTTCTTCGTGCCGATCGCCCGGTGGGGACGCCGGCAGCTCGAGGTCTGCGGGATCTGCGGCACCGCCGTCGAGGTTTGAGCACGGTCGCCTCGAGTCCGGTCGTCGGCCGCCCGGACCGGGGCCTCCCCGCGTGCGAGCCTGCACATCGCCCGCTCTGGCCGTCCAGCCCTGCCCCGGCGACATCCTGCCTGCGCTGGCGCGCCGCTGGCCTTCGGCCCGTCTGCCCCGCGGCCGGCTCACCAGGCCACCCTGCGAATTCATCGTGACGCCGTTGACGACCGTCGGTCGACGATCGCCAAGCAGGTCACGGCGTGACCGGATCGCCGGCCACCGTTGGCTGCTGCCTGACGTTGACGGGGGCTCGCTGGTCGCAGGTGGGTCGCCCCGACCACCTGGTGCCGGGCTCACCGGCAGACTGGTCCCGAGCACCCGGGAGGGCGTGTGCCGTGGAGTACCCACGTCTGGGCCGGACGGGGGTGGGCTGGGCAGTTCGAAAGAGTTCGTCGGCCGGGCGATCGAGCGGTACGCCCGCCGTGAGGGACTCATCGTGTCGACGAAGATCTCCGGGGGGATGCACGACGGCCCGGGCGGTCAGGGGCTGTAGCGGCCGGCGAGCCTGGAGCGGATCGACGCCTCGCTCACCCGGCTGGTCACCGACCACATCCACCTCTCCTCATCCACCGGTTCGGACGAGACGCCGGTGGAGGAGACGATGGAGGCGCTGCACGACGTCCTCCGACTACGGGTGCTCTGCACCGTCGACGGGGACGTCCCGGGTCGCCGATGGGGGTGTGGGCGGCCTGACGATGCCGTCCAGCAGGGACCCGTAGCGCCACAGCAGCCACCGGGGTGCGGTGGCGACGGCGATGGCCAGGCCGGCGAGCGGGGCACCGAAGATGACCAGCAGAATGGCGATGCCGCTGCCGGCGACGACCGCGGCGAGGATGCCTCCCGGCTCGGAAGAGCGTGGCCGCCGGACCGTCAGGTCGAGGACCGCACGAACGGGCTCCCCGGCTTCCTCCGCGTAGCGACGCCGGATCTCGTTCCAGGCTCGCTGTTCGTCGTGACTGAGCACCGTCCACCTCCTGCGGGTCCCATCCTGACGGGGACCAGGCAGGTCCACGAGGGCCGCACCGGTCAGGCTCAGCAGTCCGTGGTTGCCGGGAGTCGGCAACCACGGCCGACGACGGGGCGGTCGTCCTCCGCGCCGCATCGCCGCAGCGACGCCACCGGCCTCCGGGGTGGTCAGGAAGTCGTGCCTCGCGGACGACGCAACACGTGCTTCCACGGACCGGCACCACAGCCCCGGTGAGCTGCGACGGCGTCGCCACGATCTGCATGGCCCCACGGTCTGCATGGCCCCACGACCAGCATGGCCGGGAACGGACGCGGGGACGTGCCGGCCCGGACGGGCGGCTGGGTCGGACGCTGTCCGGTGCGATCGCGGCCGGACCCCTGGCGCCGCGCCTGCCGGGGAGCGGGACGGCGCGACCGTGGGCGCGGCTGGCGGTCAGGGGTCGGCAGGCAGGGGCCGCGCCGGCCACTCGAGCAGTCGGGCCCCGAGCACGGCCGCGTGCAGCGAGAACCGCTGGTCGGGCCGGGAGACGCTGTACCCGGTCAGCTGGGCGACCCGCGCCAGCCGGTAGGTCACGGTCCGGACGGAGACGCGCAGGCGCCGGGCGGCCTCGGTCGCGACGTCCCCGGCGTTGAAGTACGCGAGCAGGGTTTCCAGGAGGACCGCGACGCCGCTGCGGCTGTGTTGCAGCGGGCCCAGGACGTCGCGCACCAGGTCGACGATGGCCGCCCGGTCCCGGCCCAGCACCCGGTAGACCAGCACGTCGCGGGCGTGGACCACGTCGGCGTCGAGGTCGAGCCGATCGGCGAGGACCAGCGCCTCGCGCGCCTCCTCGTAGGAGCGGGCGACGCCGTAGGCGCCGGGGAAGGCGCGCCCGGCCGCCACCCGCCAGCGCCGGCCGCCGTCGATCCGGTCGAACTCGGCATGGATCACCGGGCCGAGGTCTCCGGTGGGCGCGGTCGAGGCAGGCACGACGACGACCACGCGGCCGTCCTTCGTGGCGACCAGCACGTCCCGATCGCCGAACCGGTCGACGACGACCCGCTCCAGCGCGATGGCCGCGCGGTCCACGGGACCGTCGGGACTCCACAGCGCGGCGAGGACCACGTGGTGCGACTTGCCGAGGTCGATGCCGAACGGCTCGGCGCGCTCGACCATCCGCGAGACGTCGGCGTCCCCGCGGAGGAGGTCGTCGACGAACTCGGCCCGCAGCGCCTCCTCGTGGCGGACCATCTCCCGCCGCTCGGACTGATGGCCGTCGACGAGCACGCCGATGGCGTCGTCGAGCACCCGCAGCACCGCCTCGGCGGCACGGCGCACCTTTTCCGGATCGCTTGAGCGCACGACCACCGGCAGCTGCCGCCACAGGCGCCAGGACGCGGACAGGTACAGGTCGACCGCGCCGCGGGCGCCGACTCCTCGAGCAGCCGCCCGCCGCCCCAGCTCACGGACGGCGTCGAGCTCCCACGGATCGGGACGGCGGCCGTTGATGGCGGCGTCGGCCAGCATCGGGAGGTATCCGCCGAGCAGCTCCACCGGCGCCTGGCAGGCGGCCGCCGCAGACGCCGCCACCGGAGCCAGCCACTCGTCGCCCGTTGCCGGCCCGCCGGACCTCCCAGGGACCCCGGGTGGTCGGTCGTCGATCATCTTCCCTCCCCTGCCCGGACGCTCGTCCGGCCGACCCGTTGCCGACGGGCGGCACGGCCAGCATGTACCTGCTGACCGGTGCCGACCCCGGCCGGGATCGCGTCCCGGCGGGCATGGTCGGGGCAGCTGGGGTGGACCGTGCTCAGCAGTCGCGAACAGCGGATCTGGGACGACATCGAGCGGTTCCACGCCGCCGAGGCCGAGCAGCCCGTACTGCCCGGCCTCGGCCCGACGCGCCGGCGGGACACTCGCGGCGTGGACGACCGGCCGGCGGCGGTGGCCGCCGGGGAGAACACCACCCCCGCCGTGGTGATCGTCGCGCCGGCCACCGTGCTGGGCAGCCACGTGGCGGTGCTGCTGCTCATCGTCAGCGTTCCCTGGACGACCCGCTCGCCCGCGGCCCGGTCGACCGCACCGGCGACCTCGGCCACGCCGATGCCGGCGACCACGACCGGCGCCGGCAGCGCCGGCAGGCTCTCCCGGAACCGGTAGGCCGCTTCTGGCGCCCGCATCGGCAGCGGTGGCCGCACGCCGCTCACCGGGAGATCCGCCGCCGACGCTCTCCCGCGGGCCGCCGTGGCGTGGGGTGCGGGCGGACCGCCGTCCGCCCTTCCCGGGACAGCGGGCGGCTGTCGTCCCGGTCGATGACCACCAGGCCGGCGAGTCCGGTCAGCTGCAGCGGGCGCAGCACGCGCCGCCGACCGGCACACCGCAGGACCAGCCGGGCGTCGCGCGTCCGGCACCGCCGGTGCGCCTGGACGAGCACGGTTACGCCGGCGGCGCCGAGGAAGGTGACCTGCGCGAGGTCGACGACGAGTTCCCGCAGGCTTGGTCGGGCGGCCTGGGAGTCCAGGCACAGCTGCAGCAGCGGTGCGGTGTACCCGTCGACCTCGCCGGTGACCTCGACGACCACGCGGCCGGGACGCTCCCCGGGTACGGCGGTGACCGAGAGCAGGTGTCCGGGGTGGGGAACAGGGGTGGGAAGCACGGATCAGCTCTCCTTGGAGACAGGACCTGCCCATGGGCGGCGGGAAGGGACGCGCCGCCGACGAGTAGGCGCAGGGGGGCGCCGGCGGCGGTCAGACCCGTGGCCGGACCGGTGGATGCCCCGGGACGTGGAAGCCTGGGGCCGGGCCGCCGGGGATGCGCGGCCCGGCCGCGGCCGGCTCAGCGCGCGGACTGCTGGCAGGAGACGCAGCCGGCCGCGAACGGGCGGAACTCCAGCCGCTCGAGGGGGATGGCCGATCCGCAGTGCGCGCAGCGGCCGTAGGAGCCGGTCTCGATCCGGTCCAGCGCCGCGTCGATCTCCTCGATGGTGCGCAGCAGGGTGGCGGCCCGGCTGAGTGCGACCGGGTCGGGCACCGACGTGACCGTTTCCGCCAGGGCGAGCTCGCGCTGGCGGACGCAGTCGGCGCGCTGGGTCTCGAGCAGGGCCCGGAAGGGCGCCCAGTCGGTGGCCTGAGCCGTGGACGTCGTGGCAGTGGTGCTGACGGGGGTCATGGGTGTTCTCCTGGGGCGACGAGAGACGCGCTCCACCGGGGCGGACCACGCGAGGACGAGCCGAGGACCCGCAAGGGGTCGGACACTCGCCGGCGGCGCCCTGTCCTGACTGCGCCGCAGCACGTCCAGCCCGCACAGGCCACGCGTCCGCAGGCTCATCGCCAGGGCCAGCAGCTCGCCGCCGGTGACCGGCGACGGACAGCGCTCGGGGGACCCGAGGACCGCGACTGCACGGGCCGGACCGATGGGCCTGCTCGTGTGTGCGCGCATCCGGGTCACCCCTTCTCGTCGTCGTCGTCTCTCGTCGTCGTCGTCCAGTACGGGCCGGACAGCTCGGAGACGCGGTCGCCCGGCTGGTGCAGGTGGCACCACCCCAGCCAGCTCACCGACGTCTCCGCGGCCGGCGCCACCGCGGTGACGACCGCGCCTGCCATCGCCGGCACCAGGGTCGTGCCACCACGCGCCGTACGGCTGGGCGGTTAACGGCCGAGGCTCCGCGGCCTCGTGGGAGTACGGACGCTCGATCTCCGCCGGGGCCCTGCGTTCACCTGCACCGAGCACCCTCCACCCCTGCGCACGGACCGGGAGCGGCCGACGGCCGAGGGCTCCGGCAGGTGCACTGTCCCGGCGTCTCCGAAGATCTGACCCCACCATGCCCGCACACGGCGGGCCCGGGCATGGCAGCGACCGGCCAATTGCCGCCTGCCCAGGTTGCCGGCAACCGGCAACACGGCCGCACCGCCCGGTCGGCCGAGGACCACGACGCCGACGGCGTCGAGGGCACGACCGCCGCCGGCGACCTCCCCGGCGGCCATGCCGGGGACGGCGTCTACCGGTCCACGGTGGCGAGCGACGGGGTGCCGCCCAGGACCGGAATGCCGGACGGCCGCGACGGCGGGTGCAGAATGGCCGCTTCCCGGCCGACGGCTCCGGATACCGGGGACTGCACGCGCGCCGCCATCAGCGCCCGCTGATCCTCGCCGAGCGTTCACCACCCCGCATCTCGGGCGCCTCGCTCCGACTGTCGGCAACGCGAGCTCGATCAACCCGGCTGGCGCCAGGAGTACCGGTGAGAGCGGGTCCCGGTAGCGCTCACGGGGTCGCCGTGGACAGCCAACCGCAGGAACTGCGCACCCCCGGTTCCCTGTGCTGTTGGGTCGGGATGCCCACCGAGGGAGCCCTGCCGAGACACCGTCCGGCCACGTTGCCGAGCGTCGGCAACCGTGACCACTCCCGATCGACCGGACGGCACCGTGGGGGAAGCGGGAACTCAGGAGCATGCTGAATGGGCACTCCCCGGTGAAAGGAATGCTGAATGCACCTCACCCTCTCCGAGAGTCCGGAGGTCCGATCACGCCAGGCAGCCACGATCGAGATCCGGGCAGCCGCAGTCGAAGCTCGCAGCCGCACCAGAAGGGATGTCGACGGATTCATCCGCGGGCGGGCAAGGACGAGCGAGGCGACAAGACCGTCCACCGACATCGTCGAGGAGTGGGGATTGCAGTCCTTCCCTGCCAGCGACCCGCCGACGAACCGGTGACGGACGCCCTGCAGGGATGGCAACGCCTGATACGAGGAAGGTGAACGACATGCTGATGCACGGTCTGGTTCGACTGGGACAGGAGCTGAAGGGCCCCCGGCTGTCCGCCTTGCACTCCACGCTCGGACTCGCGGTCCCGCGCGCCGCCCTCCACTCGCTGGGAGGTGGGATGACGGGAGAGGCAACGTCCAACAGCCCCCGGATCGACGGTGACCGACGTCGGTCCCGGTTCGACCGGCGTTGAGGGCCGCGGGGCGGTGATCCCCGGCCTACCCGTCGGCACCCGCCGGTCGGAGGCAGTGAGCTCGGTTGCCGGCCGCCCGGAACCGCTCCACGACATCTGCCTCGGTGCGTCCGCGGGCGTCGACCTCAAGGCCCTGCCCGGCCGCCCACGCGCGCACAGCCGCCGGGTCGTGTCCCGAGTGGACGGCCTTCGACGCTCGCGCGCTGCGGCGCCCGCTGCCCGACATCTTTCGCGCTGCGTTGATGTACCGAGGGAGCGCCTTCCGCATCTCAGCGGCGTTCTCATCCGACAGATCGATTTTCTATCAGGCCGTCCTGCTCCGAAGGTCATCGATCGGACGTTGGACAGCACGTTCCATGGCAGGCGTCATGGTCGTCGGCCTGCTCATCGTGGCGGTCGCGCGGGCGGCTGCCGAGAGCGGCGTTGACCTGGTCGATCACGCACAGCGCCGGCCGCCAGCTGACCACCGGCCAGCGCGCCGGGACCTGCTGCTCGCGGCCGTCCACGCCCCGCCGTCGTGAGTCCTGAGGCAGGACGCCGCCTCGCATCCGGATCCAGAACAGGCCGACCCGGCCACCGTTCCACGACTTGGCCGTCACCCACCGTTGACGAAGGGATCGACGGGCACGAGGCGGCCGACTGCAGCTTGGATCACCTCCGCCGCGTCGAGGGCGCGGTCATCGCGGAACGGTGCGGCCATGCACTGCACGCCGATCGGCATGCCGTCGACCAGACCGCCGGGAGTGGCGGCGGCGGGCAGGCCCAGCAGATTGGCCGGCATGACCGGCCGGAGCAGCTCGATGGTGGCGACCGCGTTCTGCTCGGACTCGGCGTCCCATCCGTGCCGGAAGGCCGGCTGGGTCCAGACCGGGGAGAGGATCACCGGGTACTCCACGAAGAAATCCCCCCACGCGCGCGCCAGCCCGCGGCGGCGGACGAAGGTGTCGACGTAGGCATCCAGGTCCAGGCGCGGCTCGCTGTCCAGCACCGCGGTGAGGAAGCGTTGCGCGGTCTCCCCCATGACCTGCGAGAGCACCGGCTGCAGGGCGCGAAGCTCGGTGAAGAGGAACGAGTGCCACAGCTCGACGGCGGTCTCGTAGTCCGGCGGGGCCACCTCGGCGACCTCGTAGCCGGCGGCGGCCAGGTGCGCGCCGGCCTGCCGGACGACCTCGGACACGCGGGCGTCCGTGCTGCCCCCGGGCGGCTCGGGCAGCATCGCCACCCGCACCGGGCCACCGGAGTCGGGGAAGGCGAGCGGTGCGGGCACCGACGCCGGATCACGCCGGTCCGGCCCGTTCATGATCCCCAGGCCCAGGCGCACGTCGGCGATGTCGCGGGCCATCGGACCGTTGACGGCCATCAGCTGGAACGACAGCGGCCCGTCCTCGGGCGGGATCACGGTGGCGTGCGGCACCCGGCCGGTCGTGGGCTTGAGCGAGGAGACCCCGCAGCAGTGCGCCGGGTTGCGCAGCGACCCGCCGATGTCGTTGCCGGCGCCGAGCGGGGACATGCCCGAGGCGAGCGCCGAAGCCTCGCCACCGGACGAGCCACCCGCGGTGAGATCCGGGTGCCACGGGTTGCGGGTCAGACCCCACAGGCTGCAGTCGGTCGAGATCCGCAGGCCCATGTCGGGCAGATTCGTGCGCCCGATGACGACCGCTCCTGCGGCACGCAGGCGCTCCACGAGCGGCGCATCCACCGGCGCCACCGCCTCCCGCAGCGCGACCACGCCGTTGGTGGTGGGAGTCCCCGCGACGTCGATGTTCTCCTTGATCGTCACCGGCACCCCGTGCAACGGCCCGAGCTCGCCGTCGCCGGTGGCCTTCCGCTGATCGGCGAGCTTGGCCGCCTCCAGCGCCTGGTCGGCCAGGACCAGCACCACGGCGTTGAGCTCGGGGTTGACCGCCTCGATCCGCTCGAGATGCGCCTCCACGACCTCCACGGAGGAGACCTGGCCGGTGCGGATCAACTCCGCGAGCTCGCCCGCAGTCCTGCGCCACAACGCGTCCGCCATGTCGCCTCCCTGTGTCGCGGTGCGCGGACCGTACTGCTCCCCCGGCCACCGGGAAAGGCTCGGATCACCGACCTGCCGGAGACCTCCCGGCACAGCTGGCAGTGGGCGACGGTGGAGGGATGCGCACAGGTCGCCGGGCCCGACGACCCGCAGCCGTGGCTGGCCGATGCCGACCAGCTCCGCCCGCTGCTGCGCGCGGTGTTCGCCGCGGCCGCGGCCGGCACGAGAAGTGGGCGGAAAGCGACCGCGTCATGGCCCGGCAACGGCGCACCACCGTGCTGATCGATCCGAACCGGATCCACAGCAACGGGAAGGCGGCGCCGCACCCGTGCCCCTCGGGCCATCAAGGGCGTTCGCGTGGGCGTCGCGGACGGCGACGTCGAGCTGGCCTTCCGAGCTGGCCATGCGGGTCCGGTTCCCGTCACCCGCTCGACGCGTTTCCGCAGCTCGACCGGCCTGCCAGGCCTCTTGGAGACGCTCTGGAGGACCTTCGAACAGCCCGTTTGAACCCCTTCAGGACCCGTGTTCGCGCTGCGTGGTCATGAAGGGGTCATGCCCGCAGCCCCGTACGTCCAGGTCGGGACCCGTTCGCCCCACGCGATCTCCCGCGTGACGACGACTGGGTCACGGCGTGAGCCTGTGGATTCGCGCGGTCGTCGCAATGATGCCCGGGTCAGGACGCCAGTTCGGCCGCCATCACCTGTGCCGGGCTGCGCCAGCCGAGACGCTTCCGCGGTCGCTCGTTCGGGCGCTCCCCGAGCGCCGTAGGTCGGCGAGGGAACGTGCACCCAAGTCCCTGCGCTTGGTGAAGTACTGGCGAGGCAGGCCGTCGGTGTTACTCGCGTGCCGCGCAGAGCGTCGCCGCCCGTCGCACGGGAGGCCACCGCCCGGTGCTGAGCCCAGGGCGTCGCCGGTCTGCGGCCCGTCGTTCCGACAGGCCTGTCATCGTTCAGGGGCTCCCACCCATGCGGTCGGTGAGTGTGTCCAGGGCAACACCGACGGATTGGAACGCGGCGGCGGCCTCGGTGAAGTCGACCGGATAGTGGAGAGCGAGCAATCGCGCTTCCTGCTCCGGGCTCAGTCCCATGATCGGCAGCAGGTCCACGACGTGCTGGCGGGTGATCAGCAACCGGCTCAGGTCCATCGGTGAGCCTCCTGGAGGGCTCGTCTGCGGATGGGTTGCGGTCCAGGGTCGGCACGCCTGCCCTGTACCACCACGAGGAACACATGCGGGAGTGCAGTTCCTCGTCGTCGTGGCGATCGAGCCGGCGTGGACACAGGTCTCCTCAGTCGTCTGCGAGCACGTCCGCGCCCGTTCCGGGAGCTGATCGGCGACTGCTCCACCCCCGGCTGGTCACGGCGTAGAAGACCGGGAGGGCGGCGGCGATCCCCAGGCCGAGGAGTGGCTGCCAGGCGGCGCTGCCTGCGGCGACCGCGTAGGCGGCGATCCCCACGAGAGAGCGCCCGCGTTCGGCGGCGAAGAACTCGGGCGGCGTCCCGGCGGCCAGCAGCCGAGGTCGGTGACACAGGTGCTGGAAAACCGCCAGCCAACTCGCCCCCATGGCAGCCGCCAACGCGCAGTAGAGGACGAGGGCGGCGACCTGGTCGGCGCGTGTCCCGTGCTGGAACGCGGTGCTGAGGACCGCTGTGGGAAAGGGCAGGAACGACGAGCTCAGCAGGAGCAGGAGGTTGCGCCAGAGCAGGCCGGTGTCGACGGCCCGGATCCGCGTGAACAGGTCATGGTGGTTGACCCAGATGACCGCGATGTACCCGAACGAGGCCATGTAGGCCAGGTAGCCGGGCCACTGCTCGAGCAGCTCGGTGAGCATCGCACCGGGTTCCGACGGCGGATCCAGCTCCAGCACGAGCAGCGTGATGACGATGGCGAGGACCCCGTCGCTGAAGGCCTCCACGCGTCCGGTCTCGGCCGTTCGTCCATCGCGCGCCGGAGCCGCCGTCGCAGTGGCTCGGAACCTCATCGGGAGTCCGCCCCTCTCCGTCCGGGCGAGCGACGTGGCGCCGGTGCGGGGAGGCGGTGCCCGCGGCACGTCCCCCTGCCCGCACCGCGGGTGTCACGCCGGGATCGCCGTGACCGCCTCCAGCGCCGCCAGGATCGTGGCGGCGACCTCGTCGGGCTGCGAGACCGAGATCGCGTGCGAGCCCCCGGGGATCGCACGGACCTCGCGAGCACCGGCCCGTTCGGCCATGAACCGCTGGAGGGCCGCGGGGATGTTCAGGTCGGCGTCCCCGTACACGAACCACGACGGTCGCTCGCGCCACGCGGGCACCGCGGCGGGAAGCCCCTCTCCGAGGGCACGGTCGGTGACGGGACGCTGCGTGGCGGCCATCACGACGGCCGTGCCGACCGGGACGTCGGCGGCGAACTGCGAGGGGAAGGCGTCCTGTGCGATCCGCAGGTCGGTGCCGACGTCGGACAGAGGGGTGCCGACGAGCGTCTCGGCCAGGGTGCTGCCGGGAAACATCGTGGACAGGGTCAGGGCGGACTCACCCGGTTCGGGACAGAAGGCGCCCACGTAGACCAGCGCCATGACGGCGTCATTGCCGGACGCGGCCTCGGTGACGACCATCCCGCCGTAGGAGTGGCCGACGAGGACGACCGGACGACCGACGCCGGCGAGCACGTCCCGCAGGTAGGCGGCATCGCCGGAGAGGTTGCGCAACGGGTTGGCGGCGGCGATCACCTCGACCGAGTGCGCGTGCAACCGCTCGATCACGCCGTTCCAGCTCGCCGACTCGGCGAAGGCGCCGTGGACGAGGACGACGGTGGGCTCTTCGGTGGACATGGCGGTCCCGGACTCCTCGTGTCGGGCGGATGGAGGTGCTCGTCCAGAGTCGGCTGGGCCATCCCCGGGGCACCACGAAGAAGCCACGCAGAACTGCACTTCCTCCTTCTCGGCGGCCGACCGCAGGCCGACGATCGCGGCGGAGGCACGTCGATCCCATCGCGCGACGGAGGAGGAAGCCGTGAGGACGACGACGTCCGGTCACGGGCCGGTGGACCAGATCGCGCCGGCCGCACCTGCAGGTCACCGGGCACCCCCGATCACGGCGGCGGCCCTGCTTCGTCAGGTCGGTGACGTCATCGCGGACGTGCCCCTCTTCCTCGCCGCGCCGCTGCTGCGGCACTGGCACCGCACCTGGGGTGCCACCGAGGAGGAGGTCGCGGCGACGATGCCGGGTGACGACCTGCTCCCCCGCGCCCAGTACCGCTGCACCCGCGCCATCACCATCGCCGCCACACCCGACGATGTGTGGCCCTGGCTGGTCCAGGTGGGCTGCAGGCGCGGCGGCTTCTACGCCGACGACCTGCTCGACAACTTCGCCCGCCCGAGCGCCCGCGTGATCGTCCCCGAGCTACAGGACATCCACGTCGGTCAGTGGCTGGCGATGGTGCCGAGACCTTCGGAGCGGACGGCGTTCCGGGTCGACGGCTTCGTCGCTCCGGAATGGCTGCTGTGGCGGACGCCGAACCGCACGTTCGCATGGCGCCTCCGGCCGCTGCCCGGCGGACGGACCAGGCTGGTCACCCGCCTGCGGACCGTCTACGAGTGGTCCCGCCCGTCGGTGCTGTTCACGGTGCTGCTGATGGAGGTCGGGGACTACCCGATGATGCGGCGGATGCTGCGCGGGATCCGGGATCGGTCCGAGGCCGAGCACCGACGCCGTGCGGCGGGAACTCGGGGAACACTCGCTGGAGGTCCCGGCGGGAGCTGATGCCCAGCTTCACGAACACTTTGCGCAGATGCCACTCGACCGTGCGTGCACTCAGGTACAGCTGGGCGCCGATCTCCGGGTTCGTCAGCCCGGCGCGCGCCAGGCGGGCCACCTGTGCCTCCTGGGCGGTGAGCTCGGGACGCCCGCCCTCCGCGCGTCCACGCACCGTCTCGCCGGTCGCCAGCAGCTCGCGTCCGGCTCGCTCGGCGAAGGCGTGCGCTCCCATGCGGATGAACGAGTCGTGGGCCGAACGGAGGTGGTCACGGGCATCCACGCGTCGTCCCTCACGCCGCAGCCACTCCCCGTACAGGAGGTGGGCTCTGGCCAGGTGCGCGACGGCGGAGCTGCGCGACAGCCGCTCGATCCCCTCCCGGTACAGGGCGTCGGCCACGTCGCCGTCGCTGAGGACAGCACGGGAGCGTGCCTCGATGCCGCGGGCCCATTCCGTGTCGCTGGCGCCGGATCGAACGGCGAGCCGCCTGCAGGCGGCCTCGGCGAGCTCCCGGTGGCCGCTGCGGACTCCGGCCTCGACCAGCTCGACCAGCGCCCACCCCGTCACGATCAGTTCATCGTGCTCGGATGCCGCCTCCGCCGCGGCCAGCGCCGCCTCGTAGTGGCCGAGACCGTTCGAGAGCACCGCCGTCGCGTACTCGGCCATGGTGAGCGCCCGCCCATCCCCCCTCCTCGTCGCGGCGTGGCCGAGAGCGTCGATCAGCGGGACCGCTTCGCTCTCGTCGCCTCGCCATGCGGCCAGGACCAGTGCGGTGTGGACGATGGGCGCGCTGTCCGTGATCTCCGCGATCACGTCTGCCTCGTCGAGCAGTGCTGCCGCGGTGACGAGATCCCCCCGGTGTATCTGCACGTACGCCAGGGAGTTGACCGCGACCGCCAGGAGGGCGAGCGAGCCGGACTGCCGGGCCAGGTCCGTCTGGCGTGTGGCCAGCTGGAACCACGCCGCGTCGTCCCACACCTCCGGTGCAGCTCGGGAGGCCAGCCACAGCCAGCGCCGGGCGCTCTCCCCGTCGTCCTGGGAGAAGTCGTCGAGGGCGCGCCGGATCACGGGTGCCCCCGCGGTGAAGCCCTCGGCGAACCATGTCGCCAGAGCATCCAGCAGCAGGTCCGGTGAACGTGCCGGCCCTCCCCTCGGCACCGCAGAGCGAGCGGCCTCGGCCACTGCCCGTCTCTGGCCCGGGTCCAGGAAACGGCCGGCGAACACCGTCGCGGTGATGGCCTCCAGATACGTCTCCCGGGCCAGGTCGGCGTCCAGCCGCTCCAGCCGCCGCGCTGCTCGGAGCAGCGGGAACACCGCATCGGCACCGCGGGTACGGGAGAAGGCGATCTGCGCGCGCAACCGCTCCGTCCCGGCGAGCTCCAGCTCGTCGAGCGGGCCCAGCTCGGCCGTGGCGAGCAGCTCCGTGGCCCGGTCCGCGGCACCCGCCTCGAACGCAGCGCGGGCCGCGGCCAGCGCCCGCCGCCCCCGTCGCCGTGGTTCAGGCGTCAGCTCGGTGGCGCGCTCCAGGAAGGCGGCGGCCGCGGCCATCCCGCCGCGGCGCTGCGCCCGGGCAGCTGAGCGCTCCAGCTCCTCGGCGACGCCCTCCTCGGGTCCGGCCGCTGCGTACGCGCGGTGCCAGCCACGCCGGTCGGGGTCGAGTACCGGATCCGTCACGTCGGCCAGGGCGCGGTGCACGACGGAACGCTCCTTCAGTGACGCCGTCCCGTAGATCGCCGAGCGCACGAGCGGGTGACGGAACCGCACCTGTGCGCCGATCTCGATCAGCCCGTCGTCCTCGGCCGGACCGGCGGCCTCGGTCTCGATGCCCAACCGCGCCAGGGCCCGCCACAGCAGACTCGCGTCGCCGGTCGGCTCGGCGGCCGCCGTGAGCAGCAGTCGCTGCGTCACGCCGGGCAGCGACCGGAACCGGCTGACGAAGCCCTGTTCCATCCGGCTGGTGAGGTGCCCCCTGGCCGGCGACGCGAACCCGTCCGCCAGTTCGGCCGGGCTGGCGCTCCTGGGGACCTCCAGCACAGCGAGCGGGTTGCCGCGGGCCTCCGCGATGATCCGGGCCCGCACCCGCGGATCGAGCCATCCCGGCATGACGGAGGCCAGCAACCGCCGGGCGTCGTCGTCCCCGATCCCCTCGACGGTCAGCTCCGGCAACCCGTCGAGCCGGCGTTCCTCGCTGGGCTCACGGACGGCGAAGACCATCGCGACCGGATCGGCGTGCAGACGTCGCGCCGCAAAAGCCATGGCCTCGCCGCTGGCACGGTCCAGCCACTGCGCGTCGTCGACGAGGCACACCAACGGCCGATCGGATGCCGCCTCCGACAGCAACGTCAGGACGGCCAGCCCGACCCGGAACCGATCGGGGACCGCCAGGTCGCGCAGGCCGAACACCGCCCGCAGCGCGTCCCGCTGAGAGGGCGGCAGCCGCTCCAGTGCGCGGAGCAGCGGCGCGCAGAGCTGATGCAGACCCGCGTAGGGGATCTCCATCTCGGACTGGACGCCGGAGGCCCGGACCACCCGGCAGTCCGCGGCCCACTCCGCGACGTGGTCCAGGAGCGCGGTCTTGCCGATGCCGGGAGCTCCGCGCAGCACCAGCACGGCACTGGAACCGGCCCGCACATCGGCGATCACGCGCTCCAGACGAGCGGTCTCCCTGCCACGCCCCAGCAGCGGAGAACGGCCACCGCGGATGGCCATGGTCCGAGCCTGGCAGCGACGGACCAGCCGGGCAAGCAGGTGCCGGACCGCCGTCCGTGCGACACCGGGGTCCCGGGGGTCCCGGCACCCGGGTCCCCACGGGGGTGCTGACGGGCGCGGTCCCCGTGGTCCCGGGACGAGGGTCGACCGAACACGGCAGCCACCGCGTTCCGGAGGTAACACCATGAAGATCGTCGTCATCGGCGGGACGGGACTCATCGGGTCCAGGGTCGTCACCGAGCTCACCGAGCACGGCCACGAGGCGGTCGCCGCCTCCCCGGCCTCGGGCGTCGACACCCTGTCGGGTCAGGGACTCGACGGCGTCCTCGTCGGCGCCTCGGTGGTCGTCGACGTGTCGAACTCCCCCTCCTTCGAGGACGCCGCGGCGCTGTCGTTCTTCACCACCTCGACCGGCAACCTCCTGGCCGCCGAGGCCGACGCCGGCGTCGGCCACCACGTGGCCCTGTCCGTGGTCGGCACGCGGCGCACGCCGGAGATCGGGTACTTCCGCGCCAAGGCCGCCCAGGAGGAGCTCATCGAGGCCTCGCCGATCGCCTGGTCGATCGTCCACGCGACACAGTTCTTCGAGTTCACCGCAGGCATCGCCGACAGTGCCACCGTGGACGGGACCGTCCACCTGCCCCCGGTGCTCTTCCAGCCGATCGCGGCCGACGACGTGGCGGCTGCCGTCGCGCGGACCGCGGTCGGCCCGCCGACGAAGGACCACGTCGAGGTCGCCGGGCCGCAGCGGTACCGATTCGACGAGTTCGTCGACAAGGCCCTCCGCGCGGTCGGTGACCCCCGTCCCGTGGTGGCCGACCCTCATGCGCGGTACTTCGGCGCGGAGCTGGGAGAGCGCACGCTCGTCCCCGAGGACGGCGCCCTGCTCGGCGGCACCCGGTTCGAGGACTGGCTGGGCCGTTCCGCGGACGTGCGGCGATGACACGCCCATCGAGCGGCAGGATCTCCGCCGGCCCGGCGGTCGGCGAGCTGACGCGGCCGACCACCCGGGTGGAGGCCGAAGCGCACCTGGCGGCCGCGGCGTACCTGCTGCACCGGTCAGGAGACAGCGCGCTCGTCGTCACGGCAGGCGGCACCGGAGACCCCATCGCCCTCCTCAGCGCCACCGACATCAGCCGCGCGGTCGGCGAGGGCCGGGATCCGGAGCGCACCCGTGTCCACCAGGTCGTCACCGGACCACCGCGGACGGTGAAGGCCGACCTCCCTGCACGGGACGCGGCTCGCGTCATGCTGTCGCACGGGGTCATGCAGCTCCTCGTCTGCAGCGGCGACCGGGTGCTCGGGATCGCGGACCTCGCCGACGTGTGCCGGGCGGTGCCGGCGTCGGAGAGGGCCGCGGTCTTCCCACGCCGGCCGGCCGCCGGCCCGCTCATGCCCTGACGGGAGGACCCGTGGACGCCGAAACCCTCGGTCAGGTGGTCCGTCGCCTCCGCCTCGAGGCCGACCTCACCTTGGAGGGGCTGTCGGAGGCGTCGGGGATCAGCGCTCGTGCCCTGAGCGACATCGAGAGGGGAGCCGCACGGGCCCCCCAACACCGGACCGTGCTCGCGATCGCGCGGACCCTGGACCTGCCCGAGGCCGACCGTGCGGCAATGGTCCAGGCGGCACGGGACGGGCGTCGCCGCGCCCGGCGCGCGCCGTCCTGGCGACTTCCCCTCCCGCGGGACACCGCGGACTTCACCGGCCGCGGAGCGGAGCTGGCGTCGATCACGGCGGCGCTGACCGGTTCCCGGGCCGCCCGGTCGCCGCTGGTGGTCGTGACCGGTCCCCCGGGCTACGGCAAGACCAGCGTGGCGGTCCGGGCAGCGGCCCGGCTGCGGAGCGCGTTCCCGGACCAGCTCTTCGTCGACTTGGGCGGAGTGACGCACGAACCGCCGTCGCCGCGAGCCGTCGCAGGCCGAGTGCTGGGCGCGCTCCTCGGCCGAGGGAGCACGGGTGAGGACCCGGGATACGTGCGGCAGCTGCTGGCCGATCGCCAACGCCTGCTGGTCCTTGACGACGCGGCCGGCGAGTCGCAGATCCGGGTGCTGCAGCCGACGACGGGCCCGACCGCCGTCCTGGTCACCAGCAGACGGTCGTTGGCCGGGCTCGACGAGGCCGGGCGCGTCCCGCTGGACCGGCTGCCGAGCGCGGACGCCCAGCAGGTGCTGGCCGCGATCATCCCGGCCGAGCAGGCCGCGGACACGGACCTGGCCCGGTTGGCACGGCTGTGCGACCACGTCCCCCTGGCGCTGCGCATCGCGGGCAACCGTGTGGCCAGCCGACCCGGGTGGACGGCGGCCGGGCTGGTGGAACGCCTGGCGGTGCGGGAGCACCGCCTGGACGCGCTGACCGCCGGGGACCTGCAGATGCGGGCGGCCATCAGGTCGTCCGTCGACCAGCTCGGACCGTCCACCTGGCAACTCTTCCGGCGGTTGGCGCTCATCGAGGACCCGACCTTCACGGCCGGTCTCGCCGCTGCGCTGGTGGGGGAGCCGCGATGGCGCGCGGAGGACATGCTCGACGAACTCGCCGACCTGAACCTCGTCCAGCTCGCACCCGGCGACCGCTACGCCCTCCGCGGTCTCCTCCGGCTCTACGCCGAGGCGGAGTTCGCCGCGCACGAGCCACGGGCGGCTCGTGCGGCAGCGCGCGCGGCTGCGGACGAGTGGCGAGGCACCACGTCGAGCTCCCCGGGACAGTCGGGTGCGGGTGCCCGCCGGGAAGGCCGGCACGTCCCGTCCCCGAGGCCCCCGCTCCGCCTCGGGCATCGACACGGGGGGCGGCACCCGGCGGCACGCGGCTGAGGTGCAGGTGGCGGTCCCTGGAGACGAGGGTCACCCACCTGGGCTGCGCGACCCCGCTCAGGACGACGTCGACATCAGCGCGCTCCTCTCGCGGCCTTGACTCCCTGCTTCCCTGCGCCGAGAGGATGCGGCAGTCACCCTGCCGAGCCGCGCCCTGTCTCAGCCACGGATTCGCCGCTGACGAGTCCCGAGTTCGCCGAGGCATCGCGCGACTCCGGTACGGATGGCGTCGTCGCGTGACCGCTCGACGTGGACCGCCTGACGAAGTCGAGCGCCGTCTGGGCGACCTCGCGCCAGCCGTGGTCGGTGGTGAGGGAGTGGCCTCGGTTCGGCATCTTCACGATCTCCGTCACGGCCGGGTTGCGCCTCTGCCGCTCGTAAGCGGCCTTGGCGATCGCCCAGGGAACCGTGTGGTCTTTCTCGCCCTCGATGATCAGCAGCGGACCGCGGGCGGGTTTCCTCGGCTGGAGAGCCTGTTCCGGGTGATGCTGGCCACCGGGCTGCGCCGCGGGAAGGCGCTGGGCCCGCACTGGTCCGACGTCGACATGGACGCCGCGATACTGCGGGTCCGCTGGACCCTCGCCCGGACGTCCCAAGGGCTGCAGCTCGACGAGCCCGAGACCGACAGGTCCCGCGGGACCGTGCCACTCCCCCCGCTCGGCCATCGAGGCGCTCGGAGCGCACCGGACCCGGCAACTGGAGGAACAGCGCACGGTCGCCGGCGCCTCGCACGTGCACGGGCTGGTCTTCACCACCAGGATCGGAACACCGCTCGAGCCCCGCAACGTGCTGCGGCGCTTCGAGGTCCTCGCGGAGCGAGCCGGCCTCCGCGGCGTCACCCTGCACACCCTGCGGCACTCGGTGGCGAGCTTCCTGCTGGCGGCCGGCACGCACACCAAAGTCGTCCAGGCGCACCTCGGCCACTCGTCGTACGCGATCACGGCGGACATCTACAACCACGTCGGTCCGGCCCGGCAGCGGGGGGCCGCAGACCGAATGGACCAGGCGCTCCGCTGGTGACCGTTGCTGTCCCTCGTCCCGCGTTGCTGTACGCGTTGCCGTAGTCATGCGAGAGGCGGCCAAGATGGTGGTCAAGAACCGCTGTCCCCACCTGCGAGGAGACCCGGCCGACTCGTCGGGATCCGTCGTCACTGAGCGTGGCAGCGATGAAGGGGTCATCGACTACCGCTCTGGGCTCACCGGGATGGCCGTCGCCAGGAGCATCCCGCGGCCGCCGGTTGATGCGCTGCTCGTCCCCAGTCACATTCGAGGGGTTCGTCGCCGTTCGCCGATGTACCGTTCGCGACGGTCCCGCGTCGGGCGCTGGAGCGCTCGACTACTACGATGTGTCCATCGCAGGGTCCGTGTCCGCCGTGAACGCCCAGCTCAGCCCTCCGCCCGCGACTTGCAATGACCCTGGGCTGGCCCCCGGGATTCGAGGAGACACGAGTCGCGGGAATGTTACGGCGGAACGCTCTACGAGGCTACGTACCGGTCCTCCTGTAGGCGCGTGGTGAGCCGAAGGTGCTTGTACTTCCACTCGCCGTTGATCTTCACGTACTCGTCGTCGTAGCGGAGGAAGAACCACTTGGAACCACCGTCCATGGCATTCCAGGGCCCCAAGATGTACCAGACGCCGGTGGCGTGGTCGCCGTTCACCTCAATGAGCGGGTTGATCATGTTGTGCTGCGAGAAGGAGAACATCCCCCGGAACTTGGCGAACAGCACCTTGATTTCTGCATGACCGGTGGCCATCCCGAAATCGGGGCTTTCCCAGATGCCGTCCTCGGCGAACACGCTGTTGATCGTCTCAGGGTTGTGCAGGTCGTCACAGATGTGTGCGTATCGCACCTTCAGTTGCTTGATCGCCTCGATGTCTTCGAGACGTGTCACGCGCTTCTCGAGTTCGGTCATGTCCATGGTGTCGCTCCCTCGTGAGAGTGTTTGAAATCCTCGTGAGAGTGTTTGAAATCGATTCAACCCACATTCTGCGGCCGCGAGCAGGTTGAGGACCGCCCGTTCGGCAGATATCTGAAGATCAGCCGAGCCTCGGTGGTGACGTGAACTCGCCCAGGCTCAGAACGGGCGCGATCATGAGGCTCTGCACGGTGGGCACCTGCCACACTCTGCAAGCTCAGCGGCCACGCAGTAGGTAGGGTGCGGGTAGGCTGGATCCCGGCCTTGTCACGGAGTCGTGCTGCGAGACCACGAGGACTGACCCTCCGGCAGGATTTCAAGGCCAGATGGCGATTGCGGCACATCGAGGAACTTTTCGATCACCCCATGCGCAGTGATCGTTGTCACGTGCGCCGTCAAGTCGTAGCGACGATATGGCGGAAGGTTTACGAGAGACTCAGCCCGTACTTGTAGCCGGCCTCCTTCTCCCTTTGCCAGTGCCCAAGATAGGCGGGAAGACCGTTGGGGTACTGGAGTAGCTGGGGTTTCTTGCCCGGGATGTTGCTCCCGTTATACCAGGATTTGGCCTTCTTGAACAAGGCTATGTCGTCAGTTTCCGTGATGAGGGCGGTCCAGGATCGGTCCGCGTCAATCGTGGACTCGAAGCGGGTGTAGTTGTATGAACGTAGGAACTCCAGGAACTCGACGACCACATCGCCTTGGAGTTCGGCGTTCGTGGAGCCGTTCGCAAAAGCCGCCGGGCTTTGCGGGCCGTAAATACAAACGATGTTCGGGAAACCGCTGGTAAAAGCCCCGAGGTACGCATCCACTCCTTGCCTCCACTTGTCGCGCAGGGCGACGCCGTCCGCATTGCGTAAATCGATGGAGGTCAATGCACCGGTGTTGTTGTCGAAGCCAGTCGCTAGCACGATGATGTCAAAGTCTCCGTACTCGACCCCGTCGGCTGTACGGATTCCGCCGTCAGTAAGGCCAACGATCGGTGACTCTTGGATGGAAACGAGTTCCACGTTGTTCTGATTCATCACTTCGTAGTAGTTCTGATGCAGTGCCGGTCGCTTGGCTCCGAACGGGTGCGGGGCGATTTCCGGCGCCAATAGTTCCGCTTTGACGGGATCAGCGATCTGCGGCTTGGTCTTTTTCTTCCAGAACTCGTACACCATTGAGTTGGTTTCGTCCCTGAAAAGATAGTCTGAGAAGTTTCCAAGCCAGAAGGCGAATCCACCCTTGTTCCACAGGTGCTCGAAAAGCGCTTCCCGTTCCTCTGGGGGAGTCTCGGTGCCTTTGCGAGGGTCGAAATCATAATCGATTGCCGCGAAGGTCTTTCGGCACTCCTCGGCCACCTCGGGCATTGTCTGCTTGAGCGCTGCCTTTTCTTCGTCGTCCAGATTACGTTGCTGCATCGGCAGCGCGAGGTTAGGAGTGCGCTGGAACACCGTGAGATGCTGGACCACGGGGCCAGCTTCCTGGATCACTTGGACGGCACTGGCGCCCGTTCCGATTATTGCGACGCGCTTTCCGGACATGTCTAGGGTCTCGGGCCACCGTGCAGTGTGTGCAATTACACCCTGAAAGTTTCCCATGCCAGGGATGTTCGGCGTGTAGGGCTCGGTGGTGGAGCCCGTCGCAAAGATCAGGAACCGCGCCGTGGCTGTCATCCCATCCTGCGACTCGACTGTCCAGACCCGTCGCTTCTCATCAAATGCAGCTCCTACCACTCTGGTGTTGAACCGGCAGTCCTTGCTTAGATCCAGTTTTGAGTCAACGTATTCAAAGTAGCGGCGCATCTCTTCGTGACCGGGAAACATCTGCGAGTAGTCCCAGTCCTTCCAGAGATACTCGTCCGTGAACTGGTATACGGTCGCGTGGCTGTCAACTCGTGCACCCGGGTATCGATTGAGGCTCCAGACGCCCCCGAAAGCGCCGGTAGCTTCGAGTAGGAGAACCGAGAATCCTCTATCCCGAAGGTGGCGCAGCTGATGGATTCCAGCGAAGCCACCGCCGATCACGATCACGTCATAGGCTGGATTGTCATCATTTGCTGCGGCATCGCGGGCTGAGGTTTCGACGTCTGTCATTGTTCGGGCCTCTCGAGTGAACGTCTCGGGATTTAGAGCACGAAGCACAGGCCAGAGTCACGATTCCAAGCCCCCGCGATCGCAGTTCCGGGCGGCGCCAGAGCGTCGTGTGACGGCGACCATATCGATGTCGGCCGCGGTCACGCAAGGACGCTGCTACTCACACCAGATGGGGATTGCCCGCCTTTTCAGTTGACTCATCCGGTGGGGCGGTCAGACTGCGACAGCGGCGAGGTTCGGTCTCTCGTACTCGACCGGGGCGAGTCGGCGTTGACGGCGTCGGCGGTGGTAGGTCCGCCCGATCCTGGTGACGTTCGCCAGCCCTGGTTCGTCGCGGGTGTCCCAGCGTCGCCGTCCAGGAGGTTTCGTCCGCACGCCGGGGCGAGGGCTGCCGGTGCGGCCTGCGGTGCTGCCGTCATCGTGGCCCAGCACGGGCCGGCCACGACACGGGCAGGCCGCCGATGCCGCACCCCGCTGGGAAGCGACGGCCTGCTGCATCAGCGTCGGCCCTGCCCGACCGGGAGACCAGGGGGCGGACCCGTACGCAGATGCGGACAGGTGGGGCGCCCCCTCCTCGGGAGGCGGTGCGCCGGCGTCGGCACGCCGGGGGACGTGGCGACGTGATCGGTCGGCGTTGACCGGTTCGCTCGACGACACCGGCTGGACCGACGGCGGACCCGGCGGCTCTGCCGGACGTCCCGGCCCAGTGCATGGGAACCGCGGCACGCCACGCTGGTAGCCGAGTCCTCGGCGCATCGCCTCCGCCCGGCGCTCACTCATGCCGCATGGGCCGGGGCGGACGGAGGGCCTGACCCGTCAGTCGCGGGGCACCCGGACGTTTCTCAGAGTCGCCGCGCCCGGCCCGACGGCGGCGAAGGGGACGGCGAACTCGAACACCGCCACACCTGCGGCCGGGAACCCGGACTCGAGGGCACGTCGCGCCACCGGATCGCTCCGGCCGTCGTCGAGGACGCCCGCCAGCTCACCGATCGAGGGGTTGTGCCCGACGACGGCCACCGACAGCACGTCCTCCGGGGTCTCCCGGACCGCCGCGAGCAGCGCCTCGACGGTGTTCTCGCCGATCCGCGCGTCACCGATCGGCTGCACCGCCGAGGACAGGGCGGCGCCGACCTGCTCCCAGGTCTGTACCGCGCGGCGGGCCGGGGACACCAGCACCCGGTCCGGCACCAGACCGGCCTGCTCCAGCCAGGCCCCGAGCGCCGCGGCCTGCTGCACGCCTTCGGCAGTCAGTGGCCGCTCCAGGTCGACCGGGCCGCCGGCGGCCCTGGCATGGCGGATCAGCAGGAGTCGACGCGGCCGCACCGGCCGAGTCTGGCACCCACCCGCGCCTTGCTCAGCCGATGCAGGACGCCGCGCGTCAGAACCTCAAGCGCAGGACACGGCCGTCCGGCGTCCCCCGACGCTGCGATGCCGAGTCGACGCGAGCTCCGCTGCCGCACGTGGGAACTCAAAACACCTTCCAAGCTGGCCATGCGGGTTCGATTCCCGTCACCCGCTCCACGCGTTTCTGCAGTTCAACCCGCCTGTCAGCCCTCCTGGAGAAGGTCTGGAGGACCCTCCGGACGGCCCCTTTGAACCCTTTCAGGACCCCTGTCTTCTCCTGCGTGGGTCATGAATGGGTCACGCCGCGCGGGCCTGTACGGCCAGGTGGTGGCCTGTGTTCGCCCTCCCCCGTGACCACAACTGGTCACGCGGTGAGCTCGAAGCCGAGGCCTCACAGGCAAGGTGTCAACTGAACCGGGGGGCAGCCCCACCACCGAGGTGCGTGCAGTGGGGTCGCACGGACCACTCCGGCCATGTCTCTACGCAACGGGGATTCCTGGCTCGTCGTCGGATCTGCAATGGGCGCACCTCGCGACCCCGCCGGGGTGGTGAACCTGCGCGCGAACCCCGACGTCACTATCGAAGCCGTCGTGGGCGACGACATCGCGACCATCCCGGTCCACGTGACCGAGTTGGAGGGCGAAGACCGCGAGGCGGCGTTCCGCCGGTTCGTGAAGGTCGTCCCGGCATCCAGGCCTACCAGGCACAGTACGGTCGCCGGCTCCCCGTCATGCGCCTCACGCCTCGACGATAGAGATACGGTGGACCGCCGCGGCGACTCCGGAGGCAGGGTCGAGCAGGTCGGTCATGTTGACGAAGCTCGACAATCAACCGACCACCACGCTGTCTGCCACTAGTACTCGACGATGCGTTTGCCGAGCACGCGCAGGTGGTCGGCCGCGTAGCGCACCAGCGGGTAGAGGGAGGCCCAGTCGGGCGGCTGGGCGTCAGGGCACGGAATGCGCTCGGAGTCGGGGAGGGGCCGCGGGACCGGGACGGTAATCCGGCGGGCATCGGTGGTCGAGTCCATGGTGTCCTCCTGGTACGGGGTTGCACCCAGACAGAGGCGCCGACGGGGCGCGGAGATACGGCACCGCGGCGCCCAAGGGATCCGTCGGAGAGACCTCACCTCGGCCGGCACCCGGTGGCCGGGAAACAGCTCGACCGCCTCCGCGTGATCGCCGTGGTTCCGGTAGGTGGCGTTCGGGGTGTCGCCGCCCGAGTATCCGACGCGGGTGGAGATGACCCCCGGACGCTTGCGCAGCAGCTCCTGGGCGCCCCAGAAACAGCAGCCGGGGGCCTCGGCGATCGAGACCCGGGCAAAGGAGCCGGCCAGCGAGGCCTCGGAGGAGCCGCCTTGACCGGGAGGTAGCCGGACAGCCAGGCGAAGTCAGCAGTCCCACCCGTCAGATCAGCGAGTGCGCCAACTCCCCCCGCGATACCGCCGCCGATCGACCCGGTCGTACCCGACTTCACGGTACTGCCGGCCGGCCAGGCCTAAGAAGACATTGCAGAAGTAGGTCGTCGGGCTTTGTTCCGTCCCGACGGTCCGGCGCAGGTTGCTGGGCATGTCCTCGCCGGCGTCTTCCCCGCCTCGGCTGATCAGCGACGAACCGTGGGCGCTGTTCGAGCCGTTGATCCCACCGCAGCCCCCGGCGGTGCACGGGCGCACGGGCCGGCCCCGGGTCTGCGACCGAGACGTGCTCGAGGGCATCGCCTTCGTGCTGTCCACCGGCATCGGCTGGGCCAAGCTGACCCGCCGGCTGGGCTACGGCTCGGGCTGGACCTGCTGGCGGCGGATGCGCGAGTGGTCCGAGGCCGGCGTCTTCGATCGCGTCCACCAGACCGTGCTCGACCGCCTCGGAGAGCAAGGTGAACTGGACTGGTCGCGGGCCAGCCTGGACTCGGTCAGCGTCCGGGCGAAAAGGGGGGTGCGCTGACCGGCCCGAACCCGACCGACCGGGGCAAGGCCTCCCAGCTTGTACCACCTGCTCGTCGACGCCGCCGGCCTGCCGCTCAACGTGCTGGTCTCGGCCGCCAACCGGCACGACAGCCTGTTCGTCGAGCCACTGCTGGACTCGATGCCGGCGATCAAGCGGGGTGGCCGCGGCCACCCTCGGCGCCGTCCGGTCAAGCTGCACGGCGACAAGGGCTACGACATCCCACGGGTGCGCCGCTACCTGCGCCGCCGCGGGATCACCGCGCGCATCGCCCGGATCGGGGTCGACTCCAGCCAGCGTCTGGGGCGGCACCGCTGGGTGGTCGAGCGGACGCTGGGCTGGCTGCTGTCCTACAAACGCCTGGCCCTGCGCTACGACCGCACCGCGCTGACCATCACCGCGCTGGCCCGGTTGGCCGTGATCCTCATCTGCGCCCGTCGGCTACCGGTCGACTAATGCAACGTCTTCTTAGGCGACCATCGTGGCACCACGCGTTTGCGGCCTGATCGTCATCAACCATCGCCATGTCGGGGGGCCGTTCATGATCGGTTGGCCTACCGGGGAGCCGACTCAAACCATGCAACTGACAGTTCCCTGGCACGGGGTTCGTGGACGTACGTCGTCGTACGAACAGCCAGGTCGGACGGCTGATGCGGACGTCCGCGCATGGCTGCGGACACCTGTGAACGCCCCGCGGTGGCACACACGCTGGCACACAGCATCACCCTCACCTGTCGCTGTAGCCGGGGGACGCGTGGTGGTCAGGGCACGACGTTGGGGCCGGCCTGCGGCGGGCGCGGCTGGTCCTCGGCGTACGGGCGGATGGCGAGCAGGGCGACGTCGTCGGCGGCTCCCGCCGGTGGGAGCAGCGTGGTCATGATCAGGTCGCAGAGGTCCTCGAGGTCGAGGCCGGCGCTGCCGGCCAGCAGGTCGGTCAGGCGCGCCAGGCCCGTGTCCAGGTCGCGCGTGCCGGAGCCGCCGGGCCGCACGGTGGCGGCGGCCGGGACGTCGAGCTGCTCGAGCAGCCCGTCGGTGTAGAGCAGCAGGGTGGAGTTCACCGGCAGCACGTGGCGGTGCTCGGGACGGGGCCGGGAGGGATCGACGCCGAGCGGGAGCCCGACCCGGTCGGTGAGGACGGCGACGGTGCCGTCGGCGTGCAGCAGCACCGGTGGGGGGTGCCCGGCCGAGCTCCAGGTCAGGGCGCGGTCCCGCGCGGGCCGGTCCGGGGGGGGGAAGCGTTCCACGCGGGCGACCAGGGCGGTGGCGAACACGTGCTGGCCGAAGGTGTCGCAGGCGACGTCGACGGTGGTGAGCACTCTCGCCGGGCCGGCGGTCCCGTCGAGGCCGGCCATGCGCAGCTCGGTGCGCAGCTGGCCCATCGTGACCGCCGCTGCGATGTCGTGGCCGGCCACGTCGCCGACGACCAGGCTGGTGGTGCCGGTGGCGTCGAGGTAGGCGTCGTACCAGTCCCCGCCGACCAGCTGCGTGTTCTCGGCCGGCTGGTAGCGGGAGGCCAGCTGCAGGTGGTCGGGCTGCGGCAGCAGCGTGGGCAGCAGCGCCCGCTGCATGGTCTCGGACACCGTGCGGTCGAAGAACGATGCCCGCGCGGCCTCGACCACCAGGCCGGCGCGGGTCATCAGCGCGCTCACCAGCTCGCGGTCGCGCTCGGTGTAGGGCGGCGAGCCTCGCACCCACCGCCAGAGGGGCACGGCCGCGTCAGGGGACGACGGGCGCCCCGGCCCCACGCGGTGCGTGACCGGGGCGCCGGTCAGCCCAGGCTGAGCGGACGAGCGCTGGGCTGGAGTGCGTCAGGACTGGGGCGGGATGAACCGGCGGAAGGCCGGCACGGCCGCCGCGGCGACACCGACGTGCATGAGCATCAGCGCAACCACGCCGGCAGTCGTGGTCCCGGGCTGCGACTCGTTGACGAGCAGCATGACGTCCGGGATCAGCGAGAGCACGAGCACCGTGGGAACGAGCACACGCAGCACCCGCGAGGCGTTGCGGCTGCGCGAGACGACGAGGTGCCAGGCGATGGCGCCGACGATCGCGCCGACGACGGTCAGGAACCCGTACACCGGCAGGGTGAGCGGCTGGAACTCGTCCGGGATGTCGAAGAGAGCCTTCGCGAGCAGGGCTATCAGGCTGTTGATGACGAGCCCCCCGACGGCGCCGATGGCGGCGGCGACGGCGGTGGACTTCCAGGACACCGCGCGGGTGTCCCGGGCCGAGGTGGTGGTCATGGCAGTTTCTCCAGGTCGGGTGGTGGATCAGGTGGCGGGCGGCCGGTGTCGCCCCGGTGATCACGGGACGGGCGGGAACTGCGTCGGGACCCGGTCAGTCGTCAGGCGTCCGAGTGCGCCAGCGACCCCAGCCATCGCCTTGGTGACGCAGGCGATTACTTGCTCGTGCAAGTGAAGGTAGCCGACCGAAGCTTGCCGCGTCAAGCGCCCGGAGAGATCTCCGGAAACTCCTGATGGTGGGCTCGATGACGACCGGTCGGTGTCGCCCGGTGATGACGGAGCGACACCGACCGGGAACGGGTCAGGCGTCGCGGCGCGACAAGGCGACGGCGGCCCCGGCGACGGCCACGACGATCCAGCCGGCGAAGACCAGTACCCCCGTGCCGGCGCCGAGCAGCGACTCGGTCGGAACGGTGGACGTGAACGCCGACGCGGCGTTGGACGGCAGGTACTTCAGCAACCCGTCCCAGGCCTCGGGCAGGAGTGCGCCGGCGAGCGTCGGCAGGACCAGGACTCCGGCCAGCAGGGCACTGATGGCTCCTGCGGTGCTCCGCAGGAGCACGCCGAGAGCCAGGCCGATCAGGCCCATGCCCACGACGTAGCCGGCCGTGCCCAGCACGACCCGCGCGGTCCCCGGATCGCTCCACGAGACGGTGGCGACGCCGCCCGCGTCGAGCACGGCCATGCCCACCGCGAAGGCCACGAAGACGCCCGCGAGGACGACCGGGACGACGGCCAGCAGAAAGGCGACCACCTTGGCCCCGAGCACGGGCAGGCGCGCGGGTACCGCGGCGAGATAGCTGCGGATGAGGCCGGAGGAGTACTCCCGGGCGCCGAACAGGACACCGAGGACGCCGACGAGGACGACGGCGAGCATCGAGCCGCTGAGCACGGTGGAGAGCGGATCGCCGCCGCCCGGTCCGCCGCCGTCGCGCGGGCCCTCGACCGCACCGGTCGCGCTCGCGGCGGCGATGGCGCCGATCCCGACGATGGTCAGCAGCACCGCGGTCAGCATGGCCCAGGTCGAGCGCAGGGTGCGCAGTTTGATCCACTCGGCGCGGATGACGCGCGCCAGGGTGATCCGGTACGCGGGCGCCGTGGTCGCGCGGTGCCGGTGGGCCGAGGACGCGGTGTGAGCGGTGGTCGTGGCCGGTGAGGTGGAGGTGGTCATCGTGGGGTCCGCCTTCTCGCGGGTCGTGGCGGGAGGGGTGTCGTCGGGCAGCGTGGCGGTCACCGGGCTGCCGCCGCGGTGGTGAGGAGCGCGCCGTCGGTGCGGCCGTGGTACTGCACGGACTCCTTCGTGAGTTCCATGAAGGCCTCCTCCAGGGAGGGGTGCAGCGGGACGAGCTCGTGGAGCGGCAGACCGTGGCGCGCGGCGAGGTCACCGATCTCCGAGGCGGGCACGCCCTCGATCTCCAGCTCCGTCGGCGAGGACGACGTCACGGTGACCCCGGGCGCGGCCAGCAGGCCGGCCAGTGCCGTGGCGTCCGGCGAGACGACCCTGACCTTGTCGCTCCACGCCGAGGCGATGAACTCCGCCATCGACACGTCCCGGATCAGCCGGCCCCGGCCGACGACGATCAGGTGGTCGGCGGTCAGCTCCATCTCGCTCATCAGGTGCGAGGACAGGAACACCGTTCGCCCCTCCTCGGCCAAGGACCGCAGGAAGCTGCGCGCCCACAGGATGCCGTCGGGGTCCAGCCCGTTCACCGGCTCGTCGAGCATCACGATGGACGGGTCGGCCAGCAGCGCCGAGGCGATGCCCAGCCGCTGCCCCATGCCCAGGGAGAAGGAACCCGCCGGCTTGCGCGCGACCTCGGCCAGACCGACCGCGTCCAGCAGCTCGTCCACGCGGCGGGCTCCGACACCCACCGTGGCCCCCAGGGCCAGCAGGTGGTTGCGGGCCGAGCGCCCCTTGTCCACCGCCTTGCCGTCGAGCAGGGCCCCGATCTCGTGCAGCGGCGCCGTCGACGTCCGGTAGTCCCGCCCGTTGACGGTGACCGATCCGGAGGTCGGCCGGTCCAGGCCGAGGATCATCCGCATGGTGGTGGACTTGCCCGCCCCGTTCGGCCCGAGGAACCCGGTGACGACACCGGGACGGACGTCGAAGGTGAGGTCGTCGACGGCGACGACGTCCCCGTAGCGCTTGGTCAGGTTCTGCAGTTCCAGCATCAGTCGCTCCCCGGCTATTGGTTGACCAAGCAACTATCCATCGGGTAAGCGGTCCCCGTCGTCATCCGTACGCAGGCTCTTGCGGCGGCCTCCGCCTACTGCCAGCGCAGTAGAGGCGAGGCCGGCACACGCGTCAGCGCGGATACGTGTCGCCCGCCCGGACGAGCCCGGTCTGGTAGGCGAGGACCACCAGCTGGGCCCGGTCCCGCGCGCGGAGCTTGCTCATGGCCCGGTTGACGTGCGTCTTGACCGTGAGCGGCGAGAGGTGCAAGCGCGCCGCGATGTCCTCGTTGCTCAGCCCATGCGCCACCAGCGCGACCATCTCGCGTTCCCGCTCCGTGAGGACGTCGAGCGCCGCGTCGACGGGAGCAGGTCCGGCGGGGTCCGGCCCGGACCGGCCGGGCTGGGCCAGGAAGCGGGCGATCAGGCTCCGGGTGGCCCGCGGGGACAGCAGCGCGTCACCGCGCGCGACCACCCGGATGGCGTCGAGCAACTCGTCCGGCTCCACGCTCTTGCCCAGGAACCCGCTCGCCCCCGACCGCAGGGCCTCGACGACGTACTCGTCGGCCTCGAAGGTGGTCAGCACGATGATGCGGACCTCGGAGAGGTCGGATGACGCGGCGATCTGCCGAGCCGCCGTCAGTCCGTCCACACCGGGCATGCGGATGTCCATCAGGACGACGTCCGGTCGCAGCGCGCCGGCCTGGCGGACGGCCTCGGCGCCGTCACCCGCCTCGCCGACCACCTCGAGGTCGTCGGCACTGTTGACGAGCGCCGCGAACCCCGATCGGATGAGGACCTGGTCGTCGGCGAGCAGCACGCGGACGGTCATGCCGGGTCCCGCGGGATGAGGACCGACACCCGATAGGCGCCGTCCGGCTCCGGTCCGGCCGCCAGCCGCCCGCGGACGGCGTCGACGCGTTCCCGCATGCCGATCAGACCGTGCCCGCCCCCGGAGCGGTGCGGTCCGTTCCTGCTCACCTCGTTGCGCACCTCGATGCTCACACCCTCCGGTCGGCTGTCCACGACCATCGTGGCCGCGCCGGTGCCGTACCTCAGGGCGTTGGTCAGCGCCTCCTGGACGACCCGGTACGCGGTCAGGTCGTGGATCGCGGGGAGCCCCTCGAGCTCGCCGCTGACGGTCCAGGTCAGGTCCAGCCCGGCCTGGCGGATGGAGTCCGCGAGCTCGCCGACCCGGGCCATGCCCGGCGTCGGATCGGTCGGCGCCTCCTCCCCCGCGGTGCGCAGCAGACCCACGACCGTGGACATCTCCGACAGCACGGTCTTGCTGGCGTTCCGCACCAGGTCGAGCGCCGCTCGCGCCTGGTCGGGGTCGGCGTCCAGAAGATGGCGCGCCACCCCGGCCTGCACGTTGACGACCGAGATGTGGTGGGCCACGACGTCGTGGAGCTCGCGGGCGATGCGCAGCCGCTCGTCGCTGACCCGGCGCTCGGCCTCCTCCTCCCGCGTCAGCTCGGCCTGCAGGGCGCGGGCCTCCGCCGCCGCCAACGTGGCCCGGTGACTGCGCACCGCGACCCCGACAGCCGAGGCGGCGGCCGACCACGCGAAGGTCTGCAGGCCAGGGACCCCACGGTCGTCGAGCCAGTCGCCCTCGGCCACGACCGCGGCGAGGGTGTAGGCAACACCCGAGACGACGCTCGCTAGGACCACGCTGCGCAGGGGTAGTCGGCTGCCGACCGTGTAGAGCGCGACGCAGGTGGTGGCAGCCAGGACGATGCTCCCGTCGCTCTGCAGCACGCCGGCGACCCCCGCCACCGTCGCGAACGCCCAGACCCGCAGCGGCTGCTCCCGCCGGAAGACCAGAGCTGCCGCGGCGAGGGCGAACACGGCCAGGGACCAGCCGTCCGGGCTTCCCGGGAACTCGGGATTCCGGATGACGAGGGTCGGGAGGACGAGAAGGACCAGCAGCGCCGCCAGACACGCATCCGCGAGCCGCGGGTGCGCCGCCGACCAGAGCCGTCCCCCTGCCACGGCTCCTCCTCCGGTCGACCCAGCGATTGCAGGCGCGGACGTGCGCCGGACGGACGAGCCCTCACCTCCCCGGAGGAGGTGAGGCCCGTGGTCACTGCTGGCGAGCGGCTGCCGCGGCGACGGCGTCGGCGAGCGGGGTCGGTGCGCGACCGAGGAGCTTCTCGAGGTCGTTGCCCTCGACGTGGTGTTCCCCGTCGGCCACGGCCCGGTCGAAGTCCGCGAACAGTGCCGCGGCCGGCTCGGGTAGCCCGGCACCGACGAGGATCTGGGCGTACTGCTCGACCGGCACATCGGTGTAGGCGACCTGCCGGCCCGTGACCGCGGAGACGGTCGCGGCCAACTCGGGCATGGTGAACGCCTCGCCGCCGAGCTCGTACACAGCGCCGTCGTGACCGTCCTGGGTCAGGACGGCGGCGGCCGCCTCCGCGAAGTCGGCGCGGGGAGCCGCGCTGACCTTGCCGGTGCCGGCGGAGCCGACGATGCCGTGCTCGAGGTAGGTGGCCAGCTGGCCCGTGTAGTTCTCGATGTACCAACCGTTGCGCAGGACGACGTGCGGCACCCCGGACTCGACCAGGACCTGCTCGGTGGCGAGGTGCTCGGCTGCCAGCGGCAGGGTCGAGGTGTCGGCGTGGGGGAAGCTGGTGTAGGCGATCAGGCGCACACCCGCGTCCTTCGCCGCCGAGATCACGTTGCGGTGCTGCGGCAGCCGCTGGCCGACCTCGCTGCTCGAGACGAGCAGCACCTTCTCGGCGCCGGCGAACGCGGCGCGCAGGGAGTCGGGGTCGGTGTAGTCGGCGCGGCGGACGGTGACGCCGCGGTCCTGCAGGTCGGCGAGCGCCTCGACGCGGCGGCCGGTGGCGACGATCTGGTCGGCGGGCACGCCGCGGGCGAGGAGGGCTTCGACGACCAGTCGGCCGAGGTGGCCGGTGGCGCCGGTGACGACGATGGACATGCGGGTGGTTCTCCTTGGTGAGGTCGGTCCGGGTCGCAGGCTCAGGCGGCCTGGAAAGAGCGCCGGGAGAGGCCGAAGCTGTAGCCGTCCAGGGTGGTGATCACCGGGGCGGTGGGGTCGGTGGCCGCGCCGAGGGCGACGAACAGCGGGGTGAAGTGCTCCACGGTCGGGTGGGCGTAGGGCAGGCCCGGCGCGGCGCTGCGGTACCGGGACAACTCGGCGACGTCGCCACGGGCCAGCGCGTCGGCGGCCCAGCCGTCGAAGTCGGTCGACCAGGCCGGCACCTCGGTCCCCTCGAGCATCCCCCGGGTGATGAACGGCAGGCCGTGGGTCATGTGGCCCGAGCCGACCACCAGCACGCCCTCCTCGCGCAGCGGGCGCAGCCGCTCACCGATGGCCAGCAGCCGGTCGGGGTCCTCGGTGGGCAGTGACAGCTGCAGCACCGGGACGTCGGCCTCCGGGTACATGATCTTCAACGGCACCCAGGAGCCGTGGTCCAGGCCGCGGCTGGCGTGCTGGTGCACGTGCTCGGTGTCCGGCATGAGGCCGACCACGTCGCGGGCGAGCTCGCTGGCGTCGGGGGTGTCGTAGCGGAACGTGTAGTACAGCGGGTCGAAGCCGCCGAAGTCGTAGACCAGCTCGGTGGGCCGGGGAGCGCTGACCGACAGCGGCGCGGACTCCCAGTGCGCGGAGACCACCAAGATCGCCTTCGGCTTGGGCAGCGCGCGGGCCCAGTCGTGCAGCGGGTTCAGCCACTCGGGCCGCCAGAACGGCATCGGGCCACCACCGTGGGACAGGTAGAGGCTCGGCAGCGCGCCGTCCTCCGGCGTCCACGACCGGTGCGGCTCGAGCGCGGCGACGCGGCGCAGGTGCCGGGCGAAGAGGTGGTCGGCCGGGATGCGGGCGTCCGCAGCGGCGGTCGTAGCGGGACCGAGCGTGGTCATGGTGGACTCCCAGTTGGTTGTCGAGGCAACTGACACTCTGCCGCAACTCACTTGCCACAGCAAGTATTTCGCCGAACATGTGAGCGCATCCACTCCACGCGTCGCCGACGACCGTCACCGGGCCGGTCGAGCACGACCCTGCGATAGTTCTCGCCCTCACGTCAGCTCGCGTACCACCCCGGCCAGACCGGCACGGAGGGCACTCGTGACCGGCGACCCGGCTGAGGACGATCGAGCGGAGCCCGGCCCCCAGCCGCGGTACCTCCCCGTCGCCGAGCACGGACTGATCGGCGATCTGCACACCGTGGCGCTGGTCGGCACCAACGGCACCAACGACTGGTACTGCTACCCGTCGTTCGACTCGCCGAGCGTGTTCGGGGCGATCCTCGACGCCGACCGCGGAGGCTCCTTCGAGCTGGCCACCGCCTCGCCGGCGCGCACCCCGGCGGTTCTACGTCCCGCACACCAACGTCCTGCTGACCCGCTTCTGCACCGGCGACGCCGTGGGCGAGGTCCAGGACTTCATGCCCGTCGGCCCGGCCACGGAGACGGCTGACCACCGGTTGGTCCGGCGGGTGCTCTGCGTCCGCGGGACCATGCCGTTCCGCGCCCGGATGTCCCCCCGCTTCGACTACGGCCGCCGGACGCACACCGTCGACGAGCGCGACGGTGGCGTCCTCTTCGGCTCGACGGACCTGTCGCTGTCGCTGACCGCCACGGTTCCCCTCCGCTGCGACGGGCGCGATGTCGAAGCGGAGTTCATCCTGGTCGAGCGCGAGTCGGCGGTGTTCGCCCTCGACCGCGTCGACGGGGATACCGCGCCGCGCGGTCGCTCCGGCACCGAGGCGGAGGAGCTCTTCGACGCCACGGTCACGTACTGGCGGCGCTGGCTGTCGGCGTCGCGCTACCGCGGCCGGTGGCGCGAGATGGTCCACCGGTCGGCGTTGACGCTGAAGTTGCTGACCTATGCACCGACGGGCGCCATCGTGGCCGCGCCCACGACCAGCCTGCCCGGACAACTCGGTGGCGAGCGGGACTGGGACTACCCCTTCGTGTGGATTCGCGACGCTGCCTTCTGCGTCTACGCGCTCCTGCGGCTGGGCTTCACCAGCGAGGCAGCCGCGTTCATGAACTTCCTCGCGCAGCACGTCTCACCGGCAGGCGACCACCCCCTCGGCCCCCTGCAGATCACGTACGGCACAGACGGCCGCACCGACCTGGCCGAGGAGGAGCTCCCGCACCTGGAGGGGTACGAGGGCGCGTCCCCCGTCCGGATCGGCAACGGCGCGGCCGAGCAGCTCCAGCTCGACATCTACGGGGAGCTGATCGACTCCGTGTACCGGTACGACAAGTGGGCGGAGCCCATCTCCGGCGATGCGTGGGAGGGCCTCTGCGGTCTGGTCGACTGGGTCTGCGACCACTGGGACCAGCCCGACGAGGGCATCTGGGAGACCCGCGGCGGACGCAAGAAGGTCCTGCACTCCCGGCTGATGTGCCGGGTGGCCGTCGAGCGGGCCATCCGCATGGCCAACCGTCGCGGCCTGCCCGCCGACCGGGCCAGGTGGGAGCGCACCCGCGACGACATCTACCGGCGGATCATGAAGCGGGGCTGGTCGGCACGACGTCAGGCGTTCGTGCAGCACGAGGATGACGTCCTGGACGCCGCCGTCCTGATGATGCCGCTGGCGAAATTCGTCGCGCCGACCGATCCCAAGTGGCTCCCCACCCTGGACGCCCTCAGCGGAGAGCTGGTGTCGGACTCGCTGGTCTACCGGTACGACCCCGAGGCCAGCGGGACGGCTGGACGACGCCCGGATGGCGTTCGAGAAGATGCTGACGTACGCCAACCACCTCGGCCTCTACGCCGAGCAGATCGGCGTCGCCGGAGGTCAGCAGGGCAACTTCCCCCAGGCCTTCACCCACCTGGCGCTCATCAGCACCGCCGTGAACCTCGATCGGGCCCTGGGTTGACGCCGGCCTGGAGCAGGCCCGTCGGCCCGCCGGTCCACCGCGGTCGCGGCGGACCGGCAGGGCTGAGCGTCAGCGGGGCTGCGGCTTGCTCTCGTTGAGGCCGTAGACGCGGCCGTCCACGCCGCGGAAGTGGCGGTAGGCGTAGTCCAGATCGGGCACCCGGTTGATCTCCCCGAGCAGCTCGCCGCCCGCCGCGGCGATCTCTGCGCTGGCCGCCTCGACGTCGTCGACCCGGAAGCCGAAGGCGATGGAGCCGTTGTAGCCGAAGTCCGGGGCGGTCTGCGGCGTGTAGAGCTCCAGCATCCCCCCGTCCGGGAGCGCGTACACGAAGACGCCGTACATCTCCATCGCCAGGGTCAGACCGAGGGTCTCGGTGAGGAACTTCTTCTGGGTCTCGAGCTGCTCGGGCTCGACGGTGATGGAGTGCCAGGTGATGGCGTTGACGTTCAAGGCGGTGCCCTCTTCTCGGTGGGTGGTTGCGTTGCTTCCGAGCGCGGCCGTGGGCGCGCCTGGCTCTGTGGACCCCGCGGCCGGGGAGTGCCGGTCAGTCGGCGTCGCGTCGCCAGGCGACCGTCAGGCCGGCACGGGCACCGAAGCGCTCGAGGTGGCTGCCCAGGGCGTGCTCGAGGCGGTCGAGGGTCTCGACGTCGGACGCCTCGACGCGCAACGTCAGCACGCCGTCGCCGACGAGGATCCGGCCGCGGGCCTCCCCGACGGTGATCGTCCAGGCGCCGTCGGCGTCCTCGGTGAACGGGGCCTTGCGGCCCAGGTGCGAGACCAGCTGCTTGGCGTAGCGGGCCGGGGCGTCGGTGGGCACGTCGGCGCGCGAGGAGAGGATGGTCATCGGTTTTCTCCTGATCGGGTTCGGCGGTCGGGGGGTCCGGTCAGGCCGCCTGGACGGAGCGAATCGAGTTGCCCATCCACATTCCGTCGAAGGCGGTCGTCACCGACTGGCCGGGCGTGGTGCCTGCACCGAGGGTGAGCAGCAGGGGCACGAAGTGGTCGGCGGTCGGGTGGGCGATGTCCGCGCTCGGTCCCTTGGCGCGGTAGTCGAGCAGGGCGTCGACGTCGCTGCGCGCGATGGCGTCGGTGGCCCACTCGTCGAAGGCGGCGGTGTGGCCCGCCGGCTCAGGCCGGCGGAAGACGGTGAAGCTGTGGGTCATGGTCCCCGAGCCGATGACCAGGATGCCCTCACGCAGGGTGCGGAACCGCTCCCCCAACCTCAACAGGGCCTCGGGATCCAGGCTCGGCGTGCTCAGCTGGACGGCAGGCACCTCGACGGCCGGGTACATGGCCACCATCGGGATGAAGGCGGCGTGGTCCAGACCGCGGTCGACGTGCTGGGGCAGCGGGGTGGAGTCGCTCAGCGTCGCGGCGATGCGCCGTGCCAGGCCGGTCGCGCGGGTGGGCGGCCGATGACGGGCCGGAGGGGATGTGCCCGCCGCCGGGCGGAGTCGGCGCTCTTGCGTCGACCCCGGCCGGCGACGGTGGTGTCAGCCCTCGACGGTGACGACGAGCTTGCCGCCGGCGCCGCCGGTGGCGAGCCGGCCCAGGCCCTCGGGGGCCTGCTCCAGCGGCAGGACGTCGGCGACGGCGACCTTCAGGTCCCCGGCCGCGGCCTGCTGGGCGAGCGGGGCGAGGACCTCCCGGGTGGGGGTGGCCATGACGGAGGTACCGGTGAGCCCGGCGGCGGCGAGGGTGGCCTCGTCGGGCACCGCCGCGACGCCGGCGACCTTGCCACCAGTGCGCACGGCGGAGATGGGGGTGCCGGCGGGGTCCATGCCGTAGAGGCTGACCAGGGCGTCGACGCCGTCGGGGTAGGCGGCGCGGACCTGCTCGGCGACCGGGCCGGCGGTGTGGTCGATGACCCGGGCGGCGCCGAGGGCGGTGAGCCGGTCGGCGTCGGCGGGCGTGCCGGTGGCCACGACGGTGACACCCCGGGCGGCCAGCAGCTGCACGGCGAAGGAGCCGACGCCGCCGGAGGCGCCGTTGACCAGGACGGTCTGGCCCGGCTGCGGGTCGATCGCGTCGATGGACTGCACGGCGGCCGCGCCGGCCAGCGGGAGGGCGGCGGCGGTGGTGAAGTCCAGCCCGGCGGGCTTGGGCGTGACCGTGGCGGCCGGCAGGACCGCGTACTCGGCCAGCGTGCCGGCCGAGATCGGCGGGGCCAGCAGCACGTGGCCGAGGACCTCGTCGCCGACGGCGACGTGGTCGACCCCGGCGCCGACGGCCTCGACGACGCCGGCGGCGTCGCGGCCGATCACGACCGGGTACTCGTGCGGCAGGCCCATCTGGGTCAGGAAACCGGCCGCGACGGCGTTGTCGATGGGATTCAGGCCGGCGGCCCGCACCCGGATCAGGACGGTGCCCTCGGTGGGCTCGGGGGTGGGCAGCTCGCCGAGCTGGGGCTGCTCACCGGCGGCAGGAACGTGCAGAGCGCGCATGACGGGGACTCCGTATCAGGTGGTTGCGATGGGGTGCACTCCGGCCACGGGAGGCCGGAACGAGTGGTGGTGGCGCTCGGCGGTCACCCGGTGAGGTCGGCCGCCGATGGGGTCAGAAGGCGTACGGGCCGAACCGGCCCCAGGCCACGAACGCGGCCAGGGCGAGCAGCACGATGTTGACGACGATGTTCGGCGACTCCTTGCGGCGGGCGTGGGTCACCGCGGCGCCCAGCATGAGCAGGGCCAGGCCGGTCGCGGCGATCGGCACCAGCACCGGGACGATGCCCAGCGCGGCGGGCAGGATCAGGCCCACGGCGCCGAGGACCTCCAGCGCACCGATGCCCTTGACCGCGCCGTCGCTGAAGTCCTCCGTCCAGCCCATGCCGGAGTCGGCGAGCTTCTTCTTCGGCTGGGCGAGCTTCATCAGCCCCGCGGCGAGGAAGGCGACGGCCAGCAGCCCGGCCACGATCCACAAGACGACGTTCACGTTCTGACTCCTCACGTGCTTTACTTGACGACGCAAGCGACAGTAGTCGCCCGGTACTTGCACCGTCAAGTAACTGTGTCGGTGTGTCGCATTGCTCGATCAAGCGAGGAGAGGTGTCGTGGAAGCGGTCGAGGAGCCGCGGTGGTTGACCGCGGAGGAGCAGCAGACCTGGCTCGAGCTGATCGGGGTGCTCACCTGGCTGCCCGACGCCATCGACGCCCAGCTGCAGCGCGACGCCGGCGTCAGCCACTTCGAGTACCAGGTGATGGCGATGCTCTCCATGGCCCCGCAGCGCACCCGGCGGATGAGCGAGGTCGCCGCGCTGGCCAACGGGTCGCTGACCCGGCTGTCCCGGACCGTCGATCGGCTGGACAAGCGCGGCTGGGTGATCCGCCGGCCCGACCCGGAGGACGGCCGCGCCACCCTGGCCGTGCTGACCGACGCCGGCTGGGACAAGGTCGTCGCCACCGCCCCCGGCCACGTCGCCGAGGTCCGCCGCCTGGTCCTCGACCCGCTGACCAGGACCCAGGTCCGCCAGCTGCACGAGATCGCCACCCGGATCCGGCAGGTCGTCAGCCCAGGCGGATGCCTCCCGACCCTGGCGACGCCGGACACCCCCTGATTCCCCGAGTGCCGACGTCCCGGTAGGGCGCCACCGTCCGCGCCGCCGTCATCCCGCCATCGGTGGCCACCGGTCCGCAGTCCCGGTCACCGCTGCTCAGTGCGTCAGCTGCCACTTGAGCACGGCCGTGGCAGCGGCGACGACCGCCAGGACGAAGCCCGCCAGGAACACCCGGGTCGAACTGCGCTCCCCGGACACCCACGCCACCACCGAGCCCAGCAGGGCCAACCGGACGTCGACCAGCACGAGCGCCAGCACGAGCACCACGTCGGCGTCCAGGAGGTCCATCCACGCCAGCAGCAGCACCGCCATGGGGGCACCGGCGGCCGTCACGATGGGCAGCGCAGCCCGGATTTCATGCCGGAGGGCAGTCCTGTCCAGCGATCGGCCCTCCCGGACCCGCAGTCCGACCGCCTCCCCCACCGTGTGCGCGACGAACGTCGAGATCCCGACCCCGAACAGGTAGAGCACGCCCTTGGGTCCCCGCAGCCCGTCCGGGTCCAGTGCGATCAACGCTGCCATCACCAGGACGTTGCCGTACACGTAGGCGGACACGCGGCTCGCGACGTCCTCGCGGGGCAGGTCGTCCGGTCCACCTGCCCGGCCGGCGCGCCGCGGCAACCTGGGTCTGCTCACCTGGCCGGCCCGGTGACCGATCGGCGACCCCACACGTCAGACCCTCCTCCTGGCCGCGGCAGCCACTCCCCGACCCCCGCCAGGATCGCTGCTCGTGGCTCCACGTGCACGCCCGTCCACGGACGCCCGGTCGGTACCGGTCGCTCACCCGGTTCCCGTGTCCGGTCGAGGTCACGTCGTGTCCGGTGGGTTGTGCGGCCAGTCGACCTGCCCGCCGGTCTGTTGTGGAGGGGTGCGCCGTCACATAGGCTTTGTGCGCTCAGCGAAATTCTGTGCGACGTACGAGCTTGGCGCCCAGGTTGTTGCCGAGTCCCCGAGCCCCTGGGAGGGATGTCACCGATGGAGATGACGGATCCGGGAGAGGTCGGCTTCGACCCGCAGCGGCTGCAGCGGCTCGTCGAGTCGATCCAGCACGACGTCGACACCGGCTTCTACGACGGTGCCCAGATCACAGTCGGCCGAGCGGGTCACCTGGTGGTGGACGAGGCGATCGGCTTCGCCGACCGGTCGCAGGAGCGGGCGCTGCGGACCGACGACGTGCTGGTCCCCTTCTCGATCAGCAAGCAGCTCGTGGTCGCGACCGTGCTGAGCTTCGTCGAGCGGGGACTGCTCTCGCTCACCCAGCCGGTCGCGGAGGTCCTGCCCGACTTCGGAGCCCGGGGCAAGGGCTCCGTCACGCTGTTCCACCTGCTCACCCACACCGGTGGCGTGCTCGCCGACGTCCCCATGCTCCCGGTCGAAGACCTGATCTCGCTCGAGCGCTTCACCGCCTACGTGTGCGCCTCCGCACCCGAGACCCCGCCCGGGCAGCGCGTCCTCTACTCGAAGCTCGGCGCCCACGCGGTAATGGCGTCCATGCTGGTGGCGGTCGATCCCGGCAAGCGCTCCTTCGACGCCATCGTCGCGGACGAGGTCCTCCGGCCGCTCGGCATGGACAGCACGACCCTCGGGCCGCCACCGGGCGATCGTTACCTGGCGCCCGTGGTGGCCCGCTACCGGCGTCCCGCGGGCATGTTCACCATCGAGGGCATCGAGGGCTCGGGCCACCTCATCACGGCGCCCGGCTCCCAGATGCCCGGTGCGGGCTACACCACGACGGCCGAGGACTTCTACAAGTTCGCCGATCTCCTGCGCGGCGGAGGGGTCCGGAACGGCTACCGGCTGCTCTCCCCCGCCATGATCGAGCTCGCCGCCCGCAACCACACCGGCGAGATGCCCAACTCCCTGCTGGACTACGCGCTCCAGATGCGCAACTGGCTGGCGTGGCCGGCATACCACGGGCTGGGGTTCTTCGTCCGCGGTGACGCTCTCACGCCCGGTCCGCTGCCCAACCTGGGCAGCAAGGGCACCTTCGGCGGCTGGGGCGCCGGCACGTCCTGCTTCTGGGTGGACCCGGCGCGGGACGTCTGCTTCACGCTCATCACCGTCGGCTCCCTGGAGGACACCGACCACCTACCCCGGACCCAGCGCCTCGGCGACATCGTCCTCGCGGCCCTCACCGACTGACCGGTCCTGATCCGAGCAGGAGGAAAAGAGATGAGACTCGAGGACAAGGTCGCCGTGGTGACCGGAGGTGGATCCGGTATCGGGCTGGCCTCGGTACGCCGGTTCGTCGCCGAGGGCGCACGCGTCGTGGCCGTCGACCGCGACGGCGATCGTCTGAAGGACTCCCTCGACGGTGTGGACGGCGCCATCGCGTTGGCAGGCGACGTGACCCGGAGCGCGGACCTCGACGCGGCGGTCGCGACCGCCGTCGAGGAATTCGGCCGGCTGGACGTCCTGGTGACCGCGGCCGGCATCGCGCAGCCCAGCAGCCAACTGACAACCGAGTTCGGCGGTGACATCACGGAGATCAGCGACGCGGACTTCGCGGAGGTGGTCGAGGTCAACCTGTACGGGACCTTCTACGCGCTGCGCGCAGCGGTGCCGGCGATGCGGCGCAACGGGCCCGAGGGTGGTTCGATCGTGACGATCTCGAGCGTCGGTGCCCTCGCTCTCCTCCCGTTGATCCTGCCGTACCCGGCATCGAAGGCAGGGGTCATCGGGATGACACGCGCCGCCGCGGCGCGACTGGCCGCGGAGAACATTCGGGTGAACGCCGTGGCCCCCGGGTCGACCGACACCCCGATGCTCGCGCAGAACGGGCCCGAGGCCCGCCAGGCGATCATCGACCTGGCCCCGATGAAGCGAATGGCGTCGGCCGACGAGATGGCCAACACCATCCTGTTCCTCGCCAGCGACGAGGCGGCGTTCTTCACCGGCCAGGTGCTCTCGCCCAACGGCGGGACCGCCTGACCGGCGGTCTCCCGTCCGCCGCCGTCGTCACCCGGGTCCTGCCCGGGCGGCGACGGCGCCCCGGTGCCCCACGTCGTCCGGCCGCCGCGTGCAGGACCCGTCGCATCTTCCGTCCCTGGTCGGCGGGTCCCCGCGCGCGGGGACCGCGTCGAATTGCAGCGGTCGGCCTCGGTCACCACTCGGCTCGGTAGACCTCCGCGTAGGGGAAGTCCGAGCCCAGCCGGTGCAGCGCCGACTCGCAGTGGTCATCGATGCGGCGGCGCTGCTCAGCGGTGAGCAACTCGGCCGACCCGCCGGCCGCGCCGCGGCGGACCATGCGGGTCTGCTGTGAGCCGAGGGGGGTGAACGGGCCGAGGTCGAAGCGCTCGCCCACCGCACGCATGGCCTCGAAGGTGCAGTGTGACCTGACCCGCTCCAAGGCTTGAGGGTCGAGGTCGACACCCATCAGGTCCGCGACCTGGCCGATGCCGCCGGGCAGGTCGGCCACGAGCTCCTCGTAGCGCAGGGCCAGGACGTTGGGCCGATGGCGCTCGGCCCACCACCCGGCGACGTGCTCCGGCCACGGCCCGCCGGAGGGGGCAAACCCCTGTTCGCTGAGGAACAGCTCCACCCACGCGCTCACGCTGGGCATCAGCGGCCCCAGCGCGATGCCGCGGACGAAGTGGTAGCTGGAGACCACCACGTCCTTGGGGTCGCGGATCACCACGACATAGCGCGCGGCGTCGGTCAACGGCGTCGCCTCACGAGGCAGGTGGGTCTTCACCGGGCGCAACCCGGTGGGAGCCTCGCGCCAGGTGGGCTCCTCCAGCGGGACCGCGACGGAGGTCTGGCCGCCGGGAGCGTCCGGCCACGGCGCCACGTCGTGGATGTGGTCGAACCGGCCGAGCCCGACGGTCGCGACCTGGTGGACGATCTGCAGCATCCAGTTGGTGCCGCTCTTCTCGTAGGTGGCGACTACGACGTCGTGCTCCCCGGGCAGGTACTCGCCGAAGTCGGCCGGCCGCGGGCCGAACCGACCGAGGACGGAGAGCAGCCGCACCCACAGTCCGAGGCGCTCGACCACCCGCAGGACAGGGCTGACGCCGCGAGCCACGGCCTGCGCTCGTGGGGAGGGCACCACCTCACCGTGCGGCCCGCGCCGGTTCGAGGCGGGCCGACCGCCGGCGATCAACCGGACGGAGCGGCCGCGGCCGATGGCCTGCCGTAGCCGTTCGCGCGCCGTGGCCACACCGTCTTCTGCATGGCCGTTAGGCACCGGCTCACTCCTGGGCGAACGGGATCTGCCGCAGCACTAGGCCCCGGCCGTGGTGGGGTCCCCCGCGGTGTCCTCTGGCGGAGCGGGCACGGCGGACGGGCCGGCAGCAGAGGTGACGCCCGGACGGCCGCGGCGCGCGACCGCCATGGTGAGGAAGGACGTGGCCACCCCGGTGGCCAGCGCGGCGACTGCCACGGCCGGCCCCCTCCGCTCGATGCCCAGCACACTGTCCAAGGAGAGGTCACCGGCTCCGGTCTCGGCCAGCGCCGTCACCGCACCGATCAGGACGGCGTTGTACTCCCATCCGCCGTTGGCGCTCCACGGGCCGTTGGGCAGGTGCACCTTGCGGATGGCGGTGGTCATCACACCGGTGAGCGCGGACGCCGCGAGCGGCGTGGCCAACCCGGCGGCCAGCAGCGCGCCGCCGGCGGTCTCGGTGACCCCGGCGAGCGTGGCGTGCACCTTCGCCGGCCGCATCTCCAGCGCCTCCATCATGCCCTCGGTGCCGGCGCGTCCCGGGCCGCCGAACCAGCCGAAGAGCTTCTGTGTGCCGTGGCCGATGAACAGCCCGCCGATCAGGAGGCGTGCTCCCAAACGTCCGATGCTCATGTCTTCTCCTCGGATCTCAGTGGGGTGACCGTGCCGCGGCTGTGTCAGGAGCCGGGGCTGCCGGGCGACCGGCCGGACCAGGCCGCCTCGAGCAGTGCGGTGACGCCCTTCCGGGTCACCGGCCGCGGGTTCGCGTAGGGGTTGGCGACCGCGAGCTCCACGATGCGCGAGATGTCCGCCTCCCGCATGCCGAGCTCGGCCAAGGACCGCGGTGCGCCCAGCCGGCCGGCCAGCTCCCACAGCTCCCGGGCCGGGTCGGCGACGCCGCCGAGCGCGCGGGACAGCGCGGCCACCGCGTCGGGTGCTGCCGGCTGGTTGTAGGCCAGCGCGTGCGGTAGCACCACGGTGTGGGTCTGGGCGTGCGGCAGGTCGAGGGTGCCGCCGAGGGTGTGGCAGAGCTTGTGGTGCAGCGACATCGTCGTCGCGGCCAGCACCGCGCCGCACAGCCACGCGCCGTACTGCGCCTCGCCGCGGGCCTCGAGGTCGGCGCCGTCGGCGACCACCGCCGGCAGCGCGGCGGCCAGCGCGCGGGTGCCCTCCTCGGCCATCAGCGACACGATCGGGGTCGCGTCGGGGGCGTAGAGCCCCTCGACGGCGTGGGCGATCGCATTCATCCCGCTGGTGGCCGACAGACCGGCGGGCAGCGTGAGGGTGAGCTCCGGGTCGTAGACGACGCTGCGGGGCAGCACCCGCAGGTCGCGGCCGGTGCGCTTCTGCCCGCCCTCGGTCAGCCCCCAGACCGGGGTCATCTCCGAGCCGGCGTACGTGGTCGGCACCGCGATCACCGGCAGGCCGTGCTCGAGCGCGATCGCCTTGCCCAGCCCGACCGCCGACCCGCCGCCGACGGCGACGCAGCCGTCCGCGTCGAGCTCGCGGGCGAGGTCCCGGGCCCGGGTGGCCACCTCGACCGGTACGTGCATGCGGGCCTCGGCCAGGACCCCGGCGGCTCGGTCCCCCAGCGCGGCCGCGACCTCCTTGCCGGTCGCCTCCTGCTCGGGTGAGCACAGGACCAGCACCCGGGCCAGCCCGAGTGCCGCGACCTCGTCCGGCAGCCCGGCCAGGGAGCCGGGGCCGAACACCACGCGCATGGGCAGCGCCTGGTAGGTGAAGGGCCGGATCACGAGGGCGCGCCCCGCACCACGGTCGGCTGCGCCTGCGCCGGCTGGGCAGCCGGCTGCGCCTGGTCCGCGCGCAGCAGGGAGAGGTCGAACGTGAGCGTCCGGAACGGATTGGGCAGCCCGAGGTCCGCGGCCCGGGCCGGGTCGTCGACCTCGGCCACCTCACGGATCAGGCTCTCCTTGACGCCGAACACCGCATCGGAGTCCAGGTACGGGGAATCGGCGACGAACACGTGCGTGGTCACCGGCCGATAGCCAGGGGCCGCGACGATGAAGTGCAGGTGCGCCGGCCGGTTGGGGTGCCGGCCGGTGGACGACAGCAGCTGGCCGACCGGCCCGTCGTCGGGGATCGGGTAGTACCGCGGCACCACCGAGCGGAACCAGAAGCGCCCGTCAGCGTCGGCGGTGAACATCCCCCGCAGGTTGCCCGGCGGCTGGATGTCGGGCTGCTGGACGTCGTAGAAGCCGTCCTCGTTGGTCTGCCACACGTCCACGGCGGCACCGGCCAGCGGCTCGCCGTCCGGACCGGTCACCTGCCCGGACACCAGGCAGGGCGTGCCCTTGCCGTCGAGCGCGATGTCCGCGCCGAGCTCCCGTACCGGGGACTCGACCATGTGGAACGGGCCCAGCACCGTCGACTCGGTCGAGGTGCCGCCGGTCCGGTGGTTAATCGTCTCCACCAGCATCGACACACCGAGGACGTCGGAGAGCAGGATGAACTCCTGCCGCACCTCGTTGCTCATGTGCCCGGTGCGAGTCAGGAAGTCGATCGCGAACCCCCACTCCTCCTCGCTCAGCTCCACGTCCTTGACGAAGGCGTGCAGGTGGTGGACCAGGGAGGTCATCACCTGCCGCAGCCGCGGGTCCGGGGTGTCGGCGAAGCTCGCCGCGACCACCTCGGCCGACCGCTCCTCGCTGAACAGCTCCCGGTCGCTCATGCCTGTGCCTCCTCGCCGTTGCGGTCCAGCACGGTCCGCAGGGCGCTCTCCAGCGCCGCCTCGGCCTCGGTTTCCGTTGCGGCGCCGGTCTGCCGGAAGGCGACGTAGTTGTCCGGGCGGGTGAGCAGTACACCGCCGTCCTCGATGCCGCGGACCCGTGCCCAGTCGCCGTACAGGTCGTCGTACTCCCGGCCGGGGCCGATGACGACGGCGGCGACGTCGATGCCCAGCCGCTCCCCCACCACCGAGGCCGCGCGCGTCCAGCTGTCGCCGCCGATGCCGGTGAACACCGTGAACCGGCCGTGCCCCCCCAGGTCCAGGGTGGAGACCTGGCGCCGGTGGTCGGTGGTCAGCCAGGCGTGCGGCAGCTTCGCACCGGGCCGCGACGTGGTGTGGGAGTACAGCTCCGGGTCGCGGACCGGCTGCTCCGGAGGGGTGCCGTCGGGTACCACGGCGGAGGACTCGTAACGCTGGTCCATCTCCACGCCGTGGCAGTTGAACTCGTAGTCCTTGAACGCGATCGCCTCGCGCAGCGCGGCCCGCTGCTTCTCCGCCTCCGGCGTGGCGTCCTTGCGGGCGGCCATGTGCGCGACCATGAGCTCGGGGTCGGCGGTGTTCAGCAGACCGAGGGCGTCGAAGATCCGCGACGTGTCCGCGATGCTCTGGTTGGCCCGGTCGACGATCTGCCCGCCCACCGGCGCGCGCTCGGCCGAGTAGGTGTCCAGCAGCCCCGGCCCGGCCTGGCCCTTGAGGACGGCGGCCAGCTTCCACGCCAGGTTGTAGGAGTCCTGGATGGAGGTGTTGGAGCCCAGGCCGTTCGACGGCGGGTGCCGGTGCACGGCGTCGCCGGCGCAGAACACCCGGCCGACCGAGTACTGCTCGGCGGACACGTGGTTGACCGTCCACGCCGAGCTGGACGTGATCGACACCTTCACCGAGTCGTCGCCCACCAGCTTCCGCACGATCGACAGCGCGTACTCCTCGGTCAGGTCCGGCGCCGGGCCGTTGATGTCGTAGCCCCACACGATCAGCCACTTGTGCCACGGCCGGACCATGCGCACCAGGCCGGCCCCGATGCCACCGACGTCGGCGCCCGGCTGCAGCACCCAGTACAGGACCGACGGGCGGTCGGCCACCAGGTGGGACAGGTCGGCCTCGAAGACGATGTTGATGCTGCCGCCGACGCCCATCTGCCCCTGCAGCGGTAGGCCGATGTCGTCGGCGATTTGACTGCGCCCACCGTCGGCGCCGATGACGTACCGGGCGCGGATGTCGTACTCGTCGCCGCGCAGCCGGTCGCGCACGTGCACCGTGACGCCGTCGTCGTCCTGCTGCATCGAGAGGTACTCGGTGTCGAAGCGCACCTTGGCGCCGCGGGACTGGGCGTTGTGCAGCAGCACCGGCTCCATCAGGTCCTGCGGCATGTCGCACATGCGCGAGGGGCTGGCCGCGGAGTAGTCGGCGAACCGGTCGGGCCGCGTACCCCAGCTGTGCAGGCGGCCGAGCTCCTCACCGGCGATCGAGGTGCAGTAGACGAGGTTGCCCATGAGTTCCTGCGGTACGGCCTCGGCCATCACCTCCTCCTCGACGCCGAGGTCGCGCAGCGCTTCCATCGTGCGCTGGTTCGTGATGTGCGCCCGGGGGGTGTCGGCCAGGCGGCCGTACTTCGTGATGACCGTCGTCTGCACGCCGTAGGTCGCCAGGGCCAGCGCGGCGGCGGAGCCCGCCGGTCCACTGCCGACGACGAGGACGTCGGTGTCGAGGTCTGCCATGGGTGGCTCTCCTTGTCGCTCGAGTTCCGTCCGGTCCCGACCGTGGGGCTGGGCGGGCCTGCAGACAGTGACTTCTGTCGCTCCTGCGGGGAGCCGATCGGGGACCTTCCGGACCGCGGAGGCGGAGCTGCCTCCGTGGACACGGGTCAGCGGTCGTTGCCCCTCTCGATCCCCTGGCTCCCCCAGACGCCGTAGCGGCCCGGCGAGAGGATGCCGCGCGGGTCGACCGCGTCCTTGATCTTGCCCAGGAACCGGTGGTAGGCGCCGTCGTTGAACGACAGATGGCCGGCGACGTCGTCCATGAAGTGCAGGTGAGTGCGGTAGGGCACGTACCCCTGCTCGCCCAGCTCGTTGATCAGGTTGTGAGCCACCGACAGGGCGGCCTTCGTCATGTCCTCGTTCGTCTTGTCGAAGTTGATGCCCGTCACCACCGCCGCAGACCGGGCGCTGATCGCCAGGATCCCGATCTGCGCCAGGAAGCCGTTGGAGACCAGCGTGGTCCGGATGATGTCGACCACCTCGGTGATGACGTCGCCCTTCATGGGTGCCACCGGGGAGACCTCGACGTGCCCGACGAAGGGCGGGAACAGCTCCAGCAGGTCCAGGTGCGGGATGCCGATCTGCACCTTCTCGGTCTGGTTGGTGATCTCGCCGTACTGATCGGGGGTGTAGACAGGACCCTCGTAGACCGACGAGCCCGGGATGCGTGACCAGACCTGGAGGATCTTGGCCCGCTTGACCGCCATGACGTCAGGGTCGTCCCACAGTGCGATGCGCACCGACCAGCGGCCGAGACCGGTTTCCCGCCCGTGGTCGTCGAGCTGCTCGTCGGTCCAGGCGGTGCCCGGCTGCATCGGCAGGTCCTTGATGATGGTGCCGTTCAACGGAGCGCCGTAGAAGCAGGGAACGCCACGCACGAGGCCGGCCAGCATCAGGTCGCGGACGGCGTCGACCGCAGCGCCCAGATCGGTGTCGTGCTCGATGTTGAGCGAGAGGGTCTGGTACGCCTCGGGGGTCGGCTGGAGCCAGACGCCCATCTTGGTCACGATGCCCAGGTTGGACTGCATGAACAGCGGGTCAAGCACCGGTCCCACGCCACGCTTGTAGACGTGCCACGCCGGGTTCCCCGGCTGCGCCCCGAGGCCGGTCCGCAGCAGCTCACCGTCGGGCAGCACGACCTCCATGCCACACGCGGCGGAGAAGTCCTGGCCATTGGCCATGTACGTGACGCCGTTGTCCAGGGAGTTGCCGACCAGGCTGCCCCAGCCGATGTCCGGCACGGACAGGCGCAGCCGGTGTCCGCCGGCTTCGAGCGCCTCGTGCAGGTCGAGCCAGCGGACGCCGGGCTCCACCACGGCATAGGCGAGTTCGTCGTCGATCTCCAGCACCCGGTCCATCCGCCGCAGGCTCAACTGGAGCGAACCCCCGACCCGGGGCGAGGCGCCGCCGTAGCCGTTGTTGCGTCCCTGTGAGCTCGTCGAGAGCGGCACGTCGTACTCGTTCGCCAGGCGCACGACCGCCTGCACCTGCTCGGTGCTCGCGGGCAGCACCACGGCCGAGCCGCGGTACGTGGAATCGCCCGGGATCCAGTAGGGGTCCTGGAACTCCTGCACCTGCTCGTCCTTGAGCAGGACGGCCTCGGTACCGAGCAGCTCCTGCAGCCGGGACACGAGCTCCGTCGGCAAGGTGACCCGGGCAGGCTCGAGCGCAGTCATCGTTGACCTCATTTCCGAAGGTGTGCCGTCGAGGTTGGCACCGCGAGGCTGCCGTCGGTGCTGACTGGCGGATTCTGTCCGGTCCGTGGGCGGCAATGTGCTAGCCGACGTCGGGCAGCCGAGGCGGTCGCTGCGCCGACCCGCTCGCTCGGGCTGGAGGGCCGCTCACTGATGATCGGGGCGGCTTGGGAGCCGAGGGTCCTCGTGCGCGGGACCGCGCCGCTCAGCGTCGGATGCACGAGGGAGGGCGAGACGGCCTGGCGAAGCGCAGGGTCCCGGCCCACTGGGAGGCCACGCCTGCCTCAGCTCCTGGCCGCGCCTGAGCCCATCACCGCGCCCGGTACCCATGACGCCCTGAGCGCGCCTGGTGGAACAGGCCGGCTTCGACGCCGTGCACGTGACCGGGTTCAGGACCACGGCCTTGCTCATCAGGCGACCCGACGTCGGGCTCCCCCGGTAGCGAGAGCGACGACGTGCGGCGGGTCGTCTCGGCTGCGTCCCGGTGATCGCCGACGCGGACGCCGGTCACGGCGATGCGCTGGACGTGTTGCGCACCTGCAGCTCCACGAGCAGGCCGGCGTGGCCGGCCCCCCGCTCCGGGTGAGTGACGTCGACGGCATTCCTGTTCGCTGACCGAACGCATTGCTAGGCTCGGGCCATGGACCCTGCACCTCCCCCTCGAAGCTCCTCGGACGGGGGCGAGCGTCTCGAGCAGCTCGAACGCGCGATGGCGGTGCTCGAGTCCTTCGACGGCGACCACCCCGCGATGACGCTGAGCGAGGTCGCGGAGCTGACCGGCATGACCCGCGCGGCGGCCCGGCGGATCCTGCTGACCCTGCGCTCCCTCGGCTATCTGAAGTCCGACGGCCGGGAGTTCTCGCTCACGCCCAAGGTGCTCAACCTGGGCTGGAACTACTTCGCCTCCCTGGGGGTGGACGAGATCGCCCGCCCCGTGCTCGCCGACCTGGTCAAGCGGCTCAACGAGTCCTGCTCCATGTCGACGCTCGACCTGCCCAACGTCGTCTACGTCGCCCGGGTCCACCCGCAGCGGGTGATGACCATGGGTGGCGGCGTGGGCAGTCGCCTCCCGGCCTCCACCACGGCCGCCGGCCGGGTGCTGCTGGCCGCCCTCGACGACGCGGCACTGGACGAGTACCTCGCCGGCCGGCCCCTGCGGCAGTACACGCCGCGCACGATCACCGACCCCGACCGGTTCCGGGCCGTGCTCGCCGAGGTCCGCGACCAGGGCTACTGCCTGGTCGACCAGGAGCTGGAGATCGGCCTGCTGGCCCTCTCGGTCCCCGTCACCGGCCGTGACGGCCGGACCAGCGCTGCCGTGAGCGTCTCCTCGAGTGCCGCCCGGATGACACCCGCCCACTTCCGCCGTGAGTGCCTCCCCCCGCTGCGCGAGGCCGCGTCCCAGATCTCCGCCGCGCTCTCCCTCTCCGACGCACGCAGCACCATCATCTGACCGAGGCACGCTGACCCATCCAGGAGTCGGACAGCTACGCGCCGGCCGCCGACGAACAGGCAGGTGCCCACACAGCCGCCGTGCGGCCTCCCCCGTCACCGGCGCGTCCGTCAGGCCGCGGGACAGCCATGCGGACCGGTTCACCGGCCCTGCGGGTGTCCGTCCGTAGCCCCGGGAGCGCGCAGTACAGCATCGGCACCGCGATCCCCCCGACCGCGATCCGTGCCGCCCAGTGTCCGGCGCCCGTGTGGACGCTGTTGCCGAAGCCGAGATGGGGCACCCGGGGCCGCCGGAGGAGAGGACCGGGGTGGTGGGTCCGCCGGGTCGGACACCAGTCCTGCCGGCGTCCTCGGGCAGGCCACCCAGCCCCGTGCGCATGGGAGCACAGCAGCCCACTCCACTCCGACGTCGTCGATCGGACCGGGTCGGCCCCGACCCCGTTGATCCCCGGTGGACCAGGGACCGACGGAGGCGAGCGTGCCGTCAGCCGACGACGGTCGTGCCGCTGAGGAGCGACTTGGCCACCACGGTGCGCAGCACGTCGTTGGTGCCCTCCCCGATGCTCATCAGCGGGGCGTCGCGGTAGAGGCGCTCGATCTCGTACTCGGAGGAGTAGCCGTAGCCGCCGTGCACCTTCATCGAGTCGATGGCCGCCTCGAGCGCGACGTCGGAGCAGAAGATCTTGGCCATCCCGGTCGGACCGTCGGCCCGGCCGAGGGTCAGCCGGCTGGCCGCCCAGTAGGCCATCAACCGGGCGGCTTGGACGTTGGTGGCCATCTGCGCCAGCTTCAGCTGGATGGCCTGGAACTGGGCGATCTCCTGCCCGAAGGCCTTCCGCTCCTGGGAGTAGCGCAGCGCCTCGTCATAGGCGCGCTGGGCGACGCCGACCGACCGAGCGGCGATGTTGACCCGCCCCCACTCCAGGGCGGACAACACCTGCTGCATGCCGCGCCCCTCGACGCCGCCGAGGAGGTTCTCCGCCGGGACCTGCGCCCCGTCGAGGAGCACCTCGCAGGACTCCGGCCCCTTGTACCCGACCTTGGGGATGTCCTTGAGCACCGAGTAGCCGGGCGTGCCCTGCTCCACCAGAAGCACGCTCATGCCCTTGTGCGCCGGGGTGGCGGTGGGGTCGGTCTTGACCATCACCGGCAGCGGATCGGCGAACCGGGCGTTGGTGATCCAGGTCTTGGTGCCGTCGACGACGTACCCGCCGTCGGTCTCGCGGGCGACGGTCCTGATCCCCTGGACGTCGGTCCCGGCATCCGGCTCGGTGAGCCCCAGACCGGTGCGGCGCTTCCCGGTCGCGAGATCGGGCAGGTACTTGCTCTTCTGCTCCTCGGTCCCGTGCATGGCGATCAGCCGGCAGGACAGCGAGTGGCTCCCCAGGACGCCGGCGACGCCCATCCAGCCACGCGCCAGCTCCTCGAAGACGATCGCGAAGGCCACCGGGTCCAGGTCGAGCCCGCCGTACTCCTCCGGGACGGTGATCCCGAACAGACCCATCTCCTTCAGCCCCTCGACGATCTCCGTCGGGTACCGCCCGGCCTGCTCGTACTCGCGGGCGACCGGGATGACCTCCTTGTCGACGAAGTCCCGGAGGACACTGCGGAACTGCTGCTGGTCGTCGGTCAGTTCGAAGTCCATCTGTCACTCCACGGGGACGTCGGTGGTCGGGGTGTGCGCGGGCGCCGGGCGCCCGTCCAGGTCGGGGTCCAGGTCCCCGAAGGCCCCGGCCGAGGCGAGGGCGCGGATCCGCTGTTCGTCGTAGCCGGCGACGGCACGCAGGACGCGGTCGGCGTCCTCGTTGCGGGCAGGTCCCCGGCGGTACGTGAGGGCGGCCGGGTCGCCGACCCGTACCGGTGAGGCCAGCGTGCGGACCCGGCCGAACCGCGGGTGCTCGGTCTCCACCACCAGACCGCGGGCAGCGGTGTGCTCGTCGGCCAGGGCGTCGGCGACGGAGTTGATCGGGGCGACCGGGACGCCGGCCGCGCCGAGCAGCTGGAGCCACTCGTCGACCGGCCGCTGGCGGAACCGGTCCTCGAGCAGCGGCAGCAGCGCCTCGCGGTGCCGCTGCCGCCCGCCGAAGTCGCTGAACCGCGGGTCCGCGGCGACCTCGGGCAGCTCGAGCGCATCGATCAGGAGCCGCCAGAACTTCTCCTTGGGACAGGCCACGACCAGCCAGCCGTCGGCTGCTTGGAAGTTCCCGAAGGGGACCAGCGACGGGTGCGAGGAGTGCCGCGTCCGCGCGGGGACGTAGCCGGCGTTGAGGTGCCACGCCGCGGGGTAGTTCAGCATCGTGACGGCCGTGTCGAAGAGGCTGACGTCGCAGTCCAGGCCGACGCCGTCCCGCCGGGCCGCGTGCACCCCCACCACCAGGGACAGCGCGGCCACGTAACCACCGGTCCAGTCCACGAGCGACAGCCCGGTCTTGGTCGGCGGCCCCCCGGGCTCACCGGTGAGGTCCATCCACCCCGCCAGACCCTGCAGCATGTAGTCGTAGCCGGGGCCGTCGGCTCGCGGCCCGGTCATGCCGAAGCCGCTCAGCGAGCAGCAGACGATCGCCGGGTTCAGGTGCTTGAGGTCCTCGTACCGGATGCCCATCTTCGCCGGGACGTCACCGCGGAGGTTGGAGAACACCGCGTCGCTGCCGCGCACCAGGTCCTCGAAGACGGCACGCCCGGCGGGTGAGCGCAGGTCGAGGGACACACTGGACTTGTTGCGGTTCAGCGCCTCGTAGAAGAGCGAGTCCTCGCCCTCGCCGTACGGGGGCACGTACCGGCCGACGTCCCCGCCGGACGCCGGGTCCTCGATCTTGATGACCTCGGCGCCCAGGTCGGCCAGGTGCAGCGTCCCCCACGGTCCGGCGCCGTACTGCTCGAGGGACACGATGCGCACGCCCTCGAGCGGCCTCGGGCGTCGTGTCGCGGGTGCCTCCTCCGCGTCGGTCGGTCGGGTCACGGCCACCGCGCTCCTCTCGATCGACTGGACTTCGCTTCACGAACAACAGGTTGGTGCGACCACGGCAGGCGGCGTGTGGGCTACAACCGCTCCGGCTCAGGCGGTCAGCGGCTTCTTCCCGCGCGGGAAGACGCTCCGCGCGGCCTCGGCACCCCTCTTGTGGACGTAGAAGGTCCGGCGGAAGGACAGCACCTCGTCGCCGTGCTGGTTCAGCGTGCGCGTCTTGATGGTGACGATGCCCGCTCGGGGGCGGCTGCCCGACTCCCGCTTCTGGAGCACCAGCGACTCGGAGAACAGCGTGTCGCCGGCGAACACGGGATGGGTGAGGACCAGACCGTCGAGCCCCAGGTTGGCGAACGCGTTCTGGGTGGTGTCGATGACCGACTGCCCGATGGCGATCGCGATGGTCAGTGTGGAGACGACGAGCGGGCGGCCGAACTCCGACGCCTTGCCGACCTCGGCGTTGAAGTGCGACTGGTTGGTGTTCATGGTCAGCAACGTGAACCAGGTGTTGTCCGCCTCGGAGACGGTGCGCCCCAGCGGGTGCTGGTAGACGTCCCCCGGCTGGAAGTCCTCGTAGAAGCGTCCCTCCCACCCGGGTCGGACGGTCGGGGTCACGTCAGCGTGCTGCGTCATGCGGGAACCGTTCTCCTCTTCTGCGGCGACGGGTCCGCGCAAGGACACCGTAGTTCGCTGACCGTACATTCGTGCGCTGAGGTTAGTCCCGTAGCAAGGGGGGGTCAAGGTCGGACCGTCCCGCTCGGGACGTGGCGCGGTCGGCACCCGCGCGGCACGCCGCTGTCGCGGGCGGCCACCGCACGACTCCGCGGCCGAACCGTGTTCGCTCACCGAACACGCCGCTAGGCTCTGGCCATGGACACTGCCTCCCGTCAACGCCAGGCGCCGGACGGTGGCGAGCGACTCGAGCAGCTCGAGCGGGCCGTGGCCGTGCTGGAGTGCTTCGACAGCACCCATCCGGCGATGACGCTCAGCGAGGTCGCGGAGCTGACCGGCATGACCCGCGCGGCGGCCCGGCGGATCCTGCTGACCCTGCGCTCCCTCGGCTATCTGAAGTCCGACGGCCGGGAGTTCTCGCTCACGCCCAAGGTCCTCAACCTGGGCTGGAACTACGTCGCCTCCCTCGGCGTGGACGAGATCGCCCGCCCGGTCATCGCCGACCTGGTCAAGCGGCTCAACGAGTCCTGCTCCATGTCGACGCTCGACCTGCCCGACATCGTCTACGTCGCCCGGGTCCACCCGCAGCGGGTGATGACCATCGGTGGCGGCGTGGGCAGTCGCCTCCCGGCCTCCACCACGGCCGCCGGCCGGGTGCTGCTGGCCGCCCTCGACGACGCGGCACTGGACGAGTACCTCGCCGGCCGGCCCCTGCGGCAGTACACGCCGCGCACGATCACCGACCCCGACCGGTTCCGGGCCGTGCTCGCCGAGGTCCGCGACCAGGGCTACTGCCTGGTCGACCAGGAGCTGGAGATCGGCCTGCGCGCCATCTCGGTCCCCGTCACCGGGCGCGACCACCGGACTGGCGCTGCCCTCAGCGTCTCCTCGAACGCGGCCCGGACGACGCTCACCCATCTCCGCCGCGAGTGCCTCCCCCCGCTGCGCGAGGCCGCCGAGACGATCTCCGCCGCGCTCTCCCGGTCCGACGCCCGTAGGACCGTCCTGTGACCGACGGCTGCTGACCGGACTCACGGGGCCGGCAGCTCCGCTCGACGACCACCCGTCCGTCACCGTGCGCCAGCCCGCTACACCCTGAGCACCAGGTTGCCGTACTCGTCGCAGGTGACCCACTGCCCCGGGCGGATGACGACGACCGTGTCCGGCAGCTCGACCAGCATCGGCCCGTCGAGCCGACCCTCGAGCCGCCCACCGGAGACACGCAGCACCGGCGTCTCCACGCGGGCCCGCTCCTCGGCCCAGTAGACCGGCCGGGAGGTCCGCTCGACGTCGGTGGCACCGGGCGCCCGGGCGATCCCCGGACGGTCCACGATCCCGCGCGCCCGGAGCACGAAACCGGTCAGGCTCACCCCGCCGGCCCGGTGACCGGAGCCCTCACCGTGCAGGTCGTCGTAGAGCCGGGCGAAGTCCGTCCCGATGCCCTCGACGGCCACCTCGTCGAGCGGCTCCCCCGAGATGGGCACCTCGATGGTGTGCAGCTGGGTGGTGTACTTCATCCGCACCGACCGGTCGATCGCCACCTTGCCGCCCTCGAAGCCCTCGGTGGCGAGGATGCCGCGCGCCTGCTCCTCGAGATCGGCCAGGACCGTGTTCATGCGGTCCGGGTCGACCGGCATCCGGTGCTGCTCCCAGCGCTGGACGACGTGGATGACGTCGGCGACCGTGGCACCGTAGGCCGACCAAGCGGACGCCATGTGCAGCATCGGCACGATCACCTTGCGCACCCCGACCTCACGGGCCACGGCGCCGACGTGCACCGGGCCGCCTCCGCCGTAGGCGAAGACCGTGTACTCGCGCGGGTCGAAACCGCGGAGGATGCTCATCCGCCGCAGCAGGTCGGCCATCTTGGCGTCGATGATCTGGTTGATGCCCGCCGCGGTCTCTTCGAGCGACAGGCCCAGCCGGTCCCCGAGCGCTCCGACCGCCCGCTCGGCCGCCGCGACGTCGAGCTTGCGCCGCCCGTGCAGGAAGTTGTCGGGGTCGATGACGCCGAGGACGACGTCGGCATCGGTCACGGTCGCCTCGGTGCCCCCGTTGCCATAGCACGCCGGCCCCGGCATCGCCCCGGCCGAGTGCGGCCCGACCTGCAGCCCCCCGGCCGCGTCGAGCCAGGCGATGCTGCCCCCGCCGGCGCCGACGGTGTCGACGTAGACCATCGGCAGCGACACCTCGAAGCGCTCCAGCAGCGAGACGTCGCGGACGTCCGGCGTGAGCCCGCGGATGACGCTGACGTCGAAGGACGTGCCGCCCATGTCGGCCACCATGAGGTCCGGCTCCCCGAGGGCCGCCGCCACGTGGGCACTGCCCAGCAGACCGCTGACCGGCCCGGAGTGCACCGTGCGCACCGGCGCGACCTGCGCCTCGGCCTCGGTGATGGCACCGCCGGCGCACTGGGCGTAGAGGATCCGCCCGGTGTAGCCGCGCCGCCCGGCCTCCTGCTCGATCCGCTGCACGTAGTCCTTCATCAGCGGGCCGATGTAGGCATTGACGACGCCGGTCATGGTCCGCTCGTACTCCCCCACGAAGGAGGACACGGAGCTGGCCGCGGTGACGAAGATCTGCGGATGACGGTCGCTGATCAGCTGGACGGCCCTGTCCTCGTGGGCGCTGTTGCGGACCGACCACAGGAAGCTGACGGCGATGGCCTCGACGCCAGCGGCCACCAGCTCGTCGGCGGCGGCGGCGACCTGGGATTCGTTGAGCGGCACCACCACCTCGCCGAGGTAGTCGATCCGCTCGTCCACCTCCCGGATCAGGGCGCGGGGCACGACGGGCTCCGGCTTGTCGCTCCGCGGGAGGTCCCAGATGTGCGCGCCGTCGACGCCGGCCAGCCGGCCTTCGGCCTTCATGATGAGGGTGACGTCACCGTGGCCCGACGTGGTGATCAGGCCGACCTTGGCACCGCGGCGCTCGATGAGGGCGTTCGTGCCCGTCGTGGTGCCGTGGACCAGGAGCCGGCACCGGGCGAGCGCGTCGTCGAGCGACAGACCGAGCCCCGTCGCGGCGTCCTCGATGGAGTCGAAGAACCCACGCGCGCGGTTGTCCGGGGTCGTGGGCGACTTGCCGGGCCGCGCGGTCCCGTCGGGGAGGACGATCGCGCAGTCGGTGAAGGTGCCCCCGATGTCGACGCCGATCACGAGGTCCTGATCGTCGGCGGACTGCGTCGCGGTCATGCGTGACCCTCCTGGGCGGTCGAGAGCGTCGTGAGGTCGATGCGGACGTCGTCGCGCGGCGGATCCTCCGCCCGGCAGAAGTCCTGACCGAGGAGCCCGGCGCACGAGGGGCAGAAGTACTGGCGCAGCAGGATGGTGTCGTCCCCGAACAGGGCCGGGTCCACGTACATCCGGCCGTCCACCTCGTGCGGCGGCCGCTGGCTGCTCGCCGCCCCTGACAGGTAGGGGGCCTCGGCCGGTGCGAGCCAGGCCCTACAGTCCGAGCAGGTCCAGCAGAACGCGCCCTCGACGGACGAGAGGTCGATGCCTCCTGCCGCGCCCGTGAGGACGGGCACGACGTCGCCCACCGGCACCTCGCGCGGCGGCACCGTGGCACCGGCCAGCCGCTCCGACCTGATCTCGGCTCTGCGGCGATCGGTTGCCGCCGTATCGAGCGAGCCGGCCGCGTCGACCACGACGCCGTAGAACCGGCGCGCGGCCTCGACGCTGGTGCGCCCTCCGGCGACATCGCGCGCCACCCGCTCGGGTTCCCGCAGCAGCGGATCGCCGTATCCCCCACCGCCGTTGTACTCGATCAGGACCGCGTCACCCTGTGGGAGAGGCATCAGCGTGGCCTGGGGGTGCAGCCGCTCGAACGCGTCGATCTCGGCCCGGATCTGCTCGCGGTCACCAGGGAGACGGCCGGCGGCCATCGCCTGACCGACGGCGCCCCCCGTCGTCCGGAAGAAGTTGCCGGCGAGCGCGAAGTACCCACCTGCCAGGCCGCTGGCGAGGTTGGCGCTGGGCTCCACGAACACCATCTGCGCATTGCTCATGAACGACTGCGGGTGCGGCACCCACGCCGCGCCGACCCCGTTGCCTCCACGCCAGCGGCCGGGCCCGCCGCTGTCCTGGACCTCGCGCCGGTACAGGACCAGGCCCACGCCCTCCTGCTCGCTGGACTCCACGTTGCCGGCGGAGGTGCCGAGCATGAACCAGGACCCTGCCGAGTCGACCCCGTCCTTGTGGGGGAAGGCGCCGATCGCACCGGCGAGGAGCGCCCCGTGCGTCGAGGCCGGCGGCGCCACCAGGGAGAAGTCGGCATTGAGCCCGAAGCCGATGTCGGCCATGGCGACCGAGAGGCCCCCGGACGCCGTCGCGCGCTGACGGAGCTCCGGTGGCGCGGCGAGGACCATGGAGCTCGCGCACAGCCCGGCCAGGTTCATCGTCACGAACACGCTGTGCAGTGCCGAGGTGGCGGCCGGCGGGTTGGCGCAGTTGCGGGTCCCGAACGTCGGCTGCATGAGGACGTGGTCCGCGATGCCGGCGAAACAGCCTTGCTGGTCCCAAGCCAGGGCGGCGGCGAGCGCAGAAACCGCCGCGGAGCGCAGTACCGAGTACGTCGAGTTCCCTGGTCCCGACTGCGGCGAGGTGCCCTCGTTGCTGCAGATGACGTGCCGGCCCCGCTTGGTGAGGGTGAAGACCTCCTGGTGGCTCTCGCGGTCGACGCCGAGCGCCCCCGTGACATAGAGGCGGCGCGACCACGTCCCGTCGGGGATCCTCTCGAGCCGGTCGCCGACCACACGGGAGGCCTCCGCGATCATCTTGCGCATCACGCCCTTGACCGTGGCAGCGCCGCGCTCCTCCACCAGCCCGGCCACACGGGCGACCATCGCGCGCACGCCGGCGATCCCGCTCTTGACGTTGAGACGCAGCGTCTCGGGGTCCCGACCGTGGTGCACCCAGAGGTCCAGGACGTCGGAGCGGAGGGTCCCGGCATCCACAATTTTCACGGGCGGCGTGGCGGCGCCGTCCTCGTACATGTCTCGTGCGTGCACCGCCCACCCGCCGGGGTCCACTCCCCCGAGGTCTCCCATGTGCAAGGCGTTGTAGACCCAGGCGAAAAGCCTGCCGTCGACGAACACCGGGCCGAAGACCGCGGTGTCCGGCTGCTGGCCTGCCGCCACGTACGGGCTGTTCTGCAGGAAGACGTCCCCCTCGGCGATGCCGGGCGACCCGCTGCGGTTCTCGAGCGTCCACTTGACGACCAGGTCGGCCAGGGTGGAGAAGAACTGGATGGTCGGGCTCACGACCACCGCCTCGCCGTCCTCGGTGAGCAACGCCGTGGCGAAGTCCTTCGAGTAGATGACCGGAGCCGACCCGGTGGTGCGCTGGATGATGTCGCCGTGCTCGAGGTTCTGGTGCCACATCCGCGACCGGAGCACCTGGTAGGTGATCGGGTCGACGTCGAGGTCCGCCTCGGTGTGCAGTGCGAGCGCGGGATCGATGGTCAGCTCGGGGCGTGGGATGTAGGACCGGCGGAGCCCGTCCCACGGCCCGTCCCCGAGCCGGTCGAAGTCGACCTGGGGGTTGCGGACGACGCCGTCGTCGGTCGCGTAGCGGAAGGTGCTCAGGAGTTCCGTCATGTCGGTGTCCTCGTCGCAGGTCGCGCTCGGTCAGGAGGTGTGGTCGAGGCTCCGTGGGACCGACGAGCCCGCGTACTCCACGGCCTCCTCCCACGACGCCCGCCGGGCGATCAGTGGCGGTACTTCGTGATCTCCGTCGGCCGGTCGACCGTCAGCGTGCCGACGAGCCGGTCGTCCTCGCGGTGGGGAGCGAGCAGGCCCCGCTCGTGCCGGTCCTCCACGACGATCTCGTCGGCATGGGGGCGGCGCTCAGGCGCTGGCGGGGGTGGGTGCGGGCAGGGCCTCGCCGCGTTCGACGGCGGCGAGCGCCTCGAGGACGGCGTCCCCGGGCTGGGGCTGGACGTACCGGGTGGAGGGCGCGATGGCGTAGCCGCGGTCGTTCCGGTCGACGTCGGACAGCGCGGCGGACAGGCTCTCGATCGTCCACTGCTCGCCGTCGTTGTTCAGGTGCGTGCTGGCGCTGAAGCCGCTGAACAGGAACAGGTCGTCCCCCTCGACACCGAAGACCCGACCGGTGAAGGTGCACGCGGGCGAGGCCAGGTAGGTGACCACCGCCGACGCGTGCTCGGGCGCGATGCGGTCGAAGCCCTCGTGCACGGGCGCTACGACGTCGGCGAATATCGGCACGGCCTCGGTGAGCCGGGTCCGTGCGATGGGGGCGATCGCGTTGACCCGGACGCCCAGCTCGGCGAGGTCCCCGGCGGAGGTGAAGGTCAGCGCGAGCACGCCGGCCTTCGAGACGCAGTAGGCAGGGGTACCGGGCATCGGGTTGGTCCCGGCCGGGGAGCTGGTGTTGACGATGGCCCGTCCGGCCTCGGCGCCGGCCTGACGCCAGTGCGCGGCGGCCCAGTGCGTGACCGCCGCGGTCCCGGTCAGGTTGATGCCGATGACCCTGTTCCAGTCCTCGCCGGTCTCCTGGTCGATCGGGGCGAACCGGCTGATGCCCGCGTTGTTGACGACGATGTCCAGACGCCTGAAGGCGGACAGCGCGGTGTCCACGACGCCCTTGGCCCCGTCCCAGTCCGAGACGTCGGTCGCGTCCTGGACCGCCTGCCCGCCGGCTGCCTCGATCTCCGCCACGACGGACGCGGCGAGCTGGGTGTCGCGCCCGGCGCCGTCCATGCTGACACCGATGTCGTTCACCACGACGGCGGCCCCGGCCCGGGCCAGGGCCAGGGCGTGGGTCCGCCCCAGGCCGCGCCCGGCCCCGGTCACGATGGCCACCTTGCCCTGCAGAACTCCGCTCACGTCTTCTCCTCGTCCGGTCCGGTCCGGGTTCCGAGCCCGGTGTCAGCCGTTCGCGCCGGCCGGTACCGGAACGTCCCACGCGACCACCAGCCCGCTGAGGACGCTCTGGACCGCTGTGCCCCACATGCGCTGGACCTCGTGCCCCGGGACCCTCCGGGCGTTCGGCAGCTGGTCGAGCAGGGCCTCGATGGCCTGCCGGGTCTCGACCCGGGCCAGCATGGCCCCCATGCAGGAGTGGCTCCCCTTGCCGAAGCCCAGGTGCCTGAGGGCGTCGCGACGGCGCGGGTCGTACTCCTCGGCGCGCTCCCACACCGACTCGTCGCGCCCGGTGGACCACACGTGCACGGCCAGCAGCGAGTCCTTCGGGATGGCGACGCCGTCGAGCTCCGTGTCGGTGACCACTCGGCGGTAGGTCATCCGGCCGACGTGGTCGTGCCGGAGCTCCTCCTCGATCATCGTGTCGAGCATCGTGCGGTCGGCATCGGCCTCGCGCCACAGCGCGCCCCCGTCGTCGAGCATCCGCATGACCATCTGCGCGATGAGGTTCACCGTGGTGTCGCCACCGGCGATGATGGACAGCAGCACGACACCGAAGACCTCGGTGTCGGTGAGGGCCTGCTCACCGTCGACCGTCGCGGTGATGAGGTCGGTGAGGAAGTCCCCCTGACCCCTCGGGTTCCGGCGCCGGTCGTCGATCATGTCGAGCGCGAAGCGGCGGAACTCCGCCTGCTCCCGGCCGAGCTCGACCAGCTCGGCATCGGTGACGGTCGGGTCGCCGAACACCCGCATGCACTCCGCGACCCACCGGTGCAGGTCGTCCTCGTGGGCCCTGTCGATCCCGAGGATGGAGAGCATCAGCCGCATGGGGATCTTGCGCGCGTAGGCGGGGATGAGGTCCGCCTCACCGGACGCCTGGAACTCGGCGATGGTCTCGTCCGCGACCCGGCGGCACAGGTCGGTCGCGCCGAGGGCGTTCCGGCGCATGAACGGCACCTGCGCGAGCTTCCGCACCCGCGGGTGGGTGGTCGAGTTCTGGAACGGGGCGATGGCGTCGGTGGCGAACCCGTCCGGGAGCAGCTCCCGGAGCTCGTCGGGCATCGGCCGGTTGATGAAGGGGATCTGCGCGAAGGTCTCCTGGTCCATGAAGACCTTCGCGACGTCCGCGTGCCTGGTCACGATGTATGCCCCGAGCTGGGGGTTGAAGAAGACCGGCGCCTCGCGGCGGGAGAACGCCATCACCGCGGACGGGTCCGCGATCTGGGCGGGCTCGAGGGGCTCGAAGCCGTGCAGCACCGGGCAACCGCCGGGGCCGTCGTGGGTGATCCTCAGTTCAGGCTTCGCCCCTGCGGCTGCCTGGGTGTCGGTCATCGGTCGCTCCTCGTCTCGCTCGGCTGGGTCGGTGGACGTCGCTGCGGCCGGTCGTCCGGGCTCATCAGGACGCCGGCATGACGCGTTCGAACAGCATTGCCATGTGCTGGGTGTCCATGTACTCGCGATCGGTCCGGACCAGCCCGTCGACGACCTCGTACACGTGCACGTAGCGGTTCTCGTACTCCGTCCCCTCGTGGAACCTGCCGCTGCCACGCACCTCGGCCACGACCCAGTCGCCCTGGGCCACCACGTGGGTGACCTCGAACTGCGGGCTGTCGGCGTCGAACACCGTGGCCACCAGACCCGGCAGCGCGGCCAGGGTGGTCGCCTTGTCCATCGGGGCGGCACCGGGCAGGTGGTAGCTCTGCAGCTCGTAGGTCAGGTCGGGGTGCAGCAGCTCGCCGAAGCGGTCCCAGTCCTTCCGGTTGAGGGCCGCGATCAAGGCGCGGACCGTCTCCTCGTTGCCACCGGCCATCACTGACGTACTCCTCACTCGTGGTCTCGTCCGGGTGGTGCGACGACGCTCGACGAGCCGAATCCGGCCAGGAACCGACGGCATGCACCCGAGACGTCCCCGGCACCACTGTGGACGGGGACCCCGGCCGCTGCGGGCGGTCACGATGCCCGCGCGCTTTGGTCGCTCACGGAACAACTCTTCGCTGAGCGCACGTTATGTGCTCGACACCACTCGGTCAAGGGTCCGCGAAGCGCGCTGCTCCCGCGTCGAGCGGGCGCCTCCTGTCGCACCGGAGGTGCATCCGTAGGGGGTCGGCGACGGGCCATGAACCCACGGCCGCCCAGGGTCCTGCTGCGACCGTTGCAACGCCCCGGCGCCCGGTATACGTTGACAGCACAACTGGGCGGCTAGCGAACGGAGCCGGTGTGGGCACGCAATCCGAGCGACTCAGCGACTTCGTCGCACAGCTGAAGATCGAGCAAATCCCCGAGGCCACCGTGCAGCACGCGCAGCTGCACGCGCTGGACGCCCTCGGCTGCGGCGTCGCGGCGTACGCCTTCGGGGAGGCGTCGTACACCCTGGGCGCCGTGCGCGAGATCGGCGGACACGGCACGGCCACCGCGATCGGTGCCACGGACCTCACTCCGGCCGACGCCGCGTTCGTCACCGGCACGCTGTGCCACGCGCTGGACTTCGACGACACCCACCCCAACTCGGTGGTGCACGTCAGCGCCGGCGTCGTCCCGGCCGCCATCGTCGCCGCGCGCGTGGCTGGCGCGACCGGTGCCGACCTGCTGGCTGCGATCGTCGCCGGCAACGAGGTCTCGATCCGTGTCGGCAACGCGGCGGGCGGCACGTTCCACGCCCGCGGCTTCCACCCGACCGGGGTGTGCGGCGTCTTCGGGGCCACCGCAGCGGCATCTCGCGCCCGTGGCCTGGACGCCGTCCAGACGGCCAATGCGCTCGGGATCGCCGGGAGCATGGCATCGGGGCTGCTGGAGTTCCTCTCCGACGGGTCCGAGACCAAGCGGCTGCACGCGGGCTGGGCGGCGCGCTCCGGACTGACGGCCGCGGCGCTCGCGGCACACGGGGCGACCGGACCCGCGACCGTCTTCGAGGGCGCGCGCGGCTACTACGCCACCTACGTGCACGGTGCGGACAGCGACCTGGGCAACCAGGTGGGCGACCTGGGCAACCACTGGGTCACCGACGAGATCGCCTACAAGCCCTACCCGGCCTGTCACTACACCCACGCCGCGGTCGACGCGCTGGCCGAGGTGCTCGCTGCGAACCCCCTGCGAGCAGACGAGGTCACGTCGATCGTGGGGTTCACCACCGAGACCGGAGTCGCGCTGGTCAGCGAGCCCGTCGCCGACAAGGTGCACCCCCGCACGGCCTACGACGCCAAGTTCAGCCTGCCCTACTGCCTGGCCACCCGCCTGGTCACCGGCAGGCTCGACGTCGGCTCCTTCACGGAGGACGCCATCGCCGACCCGGAGGTGGCCGCGCTCACGCCGCGGATCGGCTATGAACTGCGGCAGTACAGCGTGAAACCCGACTCCTTCAGCGGGGGCGTCCGCATCGAGACGGTCAACGGCCGGGTCCTCGAGCACGAGTTCCGCTACCAGCGAGGCGGTGCGGAGAACCCCTTGAGCACCGACGACGTCCTGACGAAGTTCCGCACGAACGCCGGGTACGGCCTCCCGTCCGAGCACGTGGCGACCCTCGAGCGGTCGACGCTCCAGCTGGCCGGGCTGGGCGACGTCTCCTACCTCGACGTCCTCGCCTCGGCGACCGAGCGAAAGTGAGTTCCCCCGTGCAGCACAGCGACGTCGTCATCGTGGGCGCCGGTCCGGTCGGCGTCCTCAACGCCCTGGGCCTGGCCCGGACCGGGCTGAGCGTCACGCTGCTCGACGCCGAGCCGGCCATCGGCCAGGCGCCGCGGGCGATGGTCTACCACTGGTCGGTCCTGGAGGGCATCGAGCGGCTGGGCCTGCTGGAGGCCGCCAAGCGGGTCGGGTTCACCAAGCAGGACTACTCCTGGTACGTCTACGCGACCGGCGAGAAGATCGACCTGAGCGTCGGCGTGCTCGAGGGGCTCGTCCCGCACCCCTACAACCTGCACATGGGCCAGCACAAGCTCGCCGACATCGCGCTGCAGGAGCTCGGCAGGTTCGACAACGCCTCCGTCAGGTTCGGCACGAGGGTCACCGGCATCACCCAGGACGACGACGGCGTCACGGTCACCACCGAGGGCGCCCAGGGCACCGACCAGCTCCGCGCCTCCTACCTGGTCGGAGCCGACGGTGCCAGCAGCACGGTGCGCAAGTCCCAGGGGCTGGCGTTCGAGGGGATGACCTGGCCGGAGGTCTTCGTCGCCACCAACGTCCGCTACGACTTCGAGGCGCACGGCTACGCGCGGTCCACGCTGCAGATCGACCCGACCTACGGCGCGATCATCGCCAAGATCGACAACACCGGTCTGTGGCGGGTCACCTATGCCGAGCACCCGGACACGCCCGAGGACCAGATGGGCGACCGCATCCCCCAGTGGTACGAGAAGCTGCTGCCGGGCGACGAGGGTTACGAGCTCGACGCCTACCGCCCCTACCGCATGCACCAGCGCGCCGCCTCCAGCATGCGCGCGGGACGGGTCCTGCTCGCCGGGGACGCCGCCCACGCCACCAACCCGACCGGCGGTCTGGGCCTGACCTCGGGGCTCTTCGACACCTTCGTCCTCTACGACGCCCTCGCCGCGGTCGTCAAGGGGACCGCGGACGAGTCGGTGCTCGACCGCTATGCCGAGGAGCGTCGGCGCACCTTCCTGGAGATCGCCTCACCGCGCGCCAGCGCCAACAAGCAGCTCCTCTACCACACCAGCGACCCCGTCCGGCTGGAAGCCGAGCTGTCGAAGTTGCGGGCGATGGCCGCCGACGAGGACGCCCAGCGCACCAACTTCATGTTCACCAAGCAGCTGGAGACGGCACCGCTGGTGCAGCCGGTCGCGACGGTCTGAGGGGGACGCGCCGTGGCCACCCTGCAGGACAAGGTCGTCGTCATCACCGGCGCCGGCCGGGGCCAGGGGCTGGCGGAGCTGCACAAGGTCGCTGCGGAGGGCGGCGTGCCGATCGCGGTCGACCTGGAACTCGGGGACGAGGCCAGGTCGGTCGCGGCGCTCTGCCGGGAGGCCGACGTCAGCGACCCGCACACCTGGGCCGAGCTCGCCGGCAGCCTCGCGGAGACCCACGGCCGCGTGCACGGGCTGGTGAACAACGCCGCCATCGGTGCGCGCCAGCGGCTGCTCGAGGTCTCGGCCGACCAGTGGGACCGGGCCCTGGCCGTCAACCTGACCGCGCCGTTGCTGGCCATGCAGGCCCTCGTGCCACTGATGACCGACGGTGGCTCGGTGGTCAACGTCAGCTCGGTCGCCGGCCTGACCGGCATGCGCACGACGGCGTACACCGTCAGCAAGTGGGGGCTCCGCGGCCTCTCCGCACTGGCCGCGAACGAGCTGGGCGACCGCGCGGTGCGCGTGAACACCGTCTTCCCCGGCTACATCGACACTCCGTTGGTGCGGCAGAACCCGGAGAGCTTCCGGCTCGCCTCACTGGCGCAGATCCCGCTCGGGCGGGTCGGCGAGGTCACCGACGTCGCACCCCTGGTGGCCTTCCTGCTCAGTGACGACGCCAGCTGGATCACCGGCGCGGAGATCGTCGTCGACGGCGGCCAGACCTCGCACGGCGGGACGCGCCTGCTCGTCGGCCCCTTTCCCGCGGCCGGGGACACCGTGACCGGGCACGGGGCCGAGTGAACGCCCCGCTCCCCCGGTCCCACCTCTACGTGCCCGGCAACGCCGGCACACGGCTCGGCAAGGCCTGGGCCAGCGACGCGGACGCCGTCATCGTCGACCTCGAGGACGCGGTACCCGTGGCCGCGAAGCCGTCAGCACGGCTGGACGTCGCCGAGTGGCTGGCCGCGACCGCAGCCGAGCGTGCGGGCACCAGCCGTGAGCTGTGGATCCGGGTCAACGCCGGCGCGGAGGGGCTCACCGACCTCGACGCCCTGGCCGGCGCGGCCGGGGTGACCGGGCTGGTGCCGGCCAAGGCGACCGTGGCCGACCTGCAGACCCTCGCCACCGAGCTGGACCGGCGCCGCCTGAACTGGCGGCTGAGCCCGCTGCTCGAGACACCCGGCGCCGTGCTGGACGCTCGCGTCATCGCAGCGCTCCCGCGCGTCCGCCGGCTCCATCTGGGCGAGTACGACCTCTGCGCGTCCACCGGCACCCGGCCCGGGGCGGACGAGGCCGAGACGGCCTGGGCACGGTCCTGGGTCGTCTTCGCGAGCAGCGAGGCCGGCATCCACCCCCCGGTCGCCCCGGTGTCGACGGTGGTGCGGAACGAGGAGGTCTTCGCCGCGTCCACCGAACGAGCGGCGCGTCAGGGCTTCGTCGGCCGGGCCTGCATCCACCCGGCGCAGCTGCCGACCGTCCACGCGGTCTTCACCCCGAGCCCCGAGGCGGTCGCCCGGGCGACCGCGCTGCTCACGGCGTACGACGCGGCGATCGCCGCCGGCTCCGGGGCGTACGTCGACCAGGACGGTCGCATGGTCGACGAGGCCGTGGCCCGAGCCGCACGGCGCACGGTCGCGCTCTCGCGCAGCTGACCCGGACACCAGGAGGAACGGTGTGATCAAGGAACTCCGGAACCGCGTGGCGGTCGTCACCGGCGGCGCCAGCGGCATCGGCTTCGCGCTCGCCCAGCGGTTCACCGCCGAGGGGATGAAGGTCGTGATCGCCGACATCGAGGAGCAGCCGCTGCAGGAGGCGGTCGCCGCCCTGGGCGCGGACGGCGCGCAGGTGCACGGCGTGCGGACCGACGTCTCCCGACTCGAGGACGTCGAGGCGCTGGCCCAGGCCACCCTCGACCGCTTCGGCGGCGTCCACGTCGTCTGCAACAACGCCGGGGTCGAGAGCGGCGCACCGTTCCTGGACATCCCGCTCGCGACCTGGGAATGGGTGCTGCGGGTCAACTTCTGGGGGGTTCTCTACGGCTGCCGCACGTTCCTGCCGCTGCTGCGGGAGCAGGGCGAGGGGCACATCGTCAACACCGCCTCGACATCGGCGTTCGCCACCGGCCTCCCGACGTTCGGGCCGTACTCGGTCTCGAAGTTCGCCATCCTCTCCCTGTCGGAGAACCTGGCGATCGAGCTGCGCAGCGCCGGCGAGCCGATCGGGGTGTCGCTCCTGGTGCCCGGCATGACGAAGTCGCGCATGCCCGACGCCGAGCGGAACCGGCCGGAGGGGACCACCATCTCCGAGTCCCCTGAGCGACGCAGGGTCCTGGACATGATCCGTGGCGCGATGGAGGACAACGCGCTGGACCCCTCGGTCACCGCGGACCAGGTCGTCGAGGCGATCCTGCACGACCGGTTCTTCATCCTCACCCACCCGGAGGAGAGCCTCGCAGCGCTTCGAGCCCGCCTGCGCGCGATGGAGACCGGCGAGCCGCTGGCGGGGCGCAAGCCCTCGGGCGCGCAGTGACCCGCCGCTCCCCCCGGTTACCCTGACCCCTGACCCCAGATCCGCGGTCGCCGGCCCGAGCCGCGCCCTCATCCCGCCGCGCGCTCCCAGCCGTCGCACGCGCCGCCGTCGAGCACGTCCCGCGGCGAGACGCCGAAGCGCTGCTTGAAGACGCGCGCGAAGTACGACTGCGAGCCGAAGCCACACTCCCGGGCGACCTGGCCCACGGAGCGCCGGCCCGGGGAGGTCAGGCTGGCCTGGGCCCGCTCGAGACGCTCGTCGGTGATCCAGCGAGCCACTCCCCCGTGCCGGCTGAAGATGCGCGAGATCTGCCGTTCGCTGACCCCCAGGGCGGCGGCGACCCGGCTCGCCGACAACGTCGGGTCCGCCAGGTGCTGACGGATGAAGATGCCTGCTGCCTCGAACTGAGACTCCGGGTCGCCGGCGCGCGGCCCGATGACCATTCGGCCGAGGAGACGGAGGGCGTCGTCCTCGAGGCCGCGGAGGTCCGTGGGGTTCGTCCTGTGCAGCGCCTCCTGCATCAACCGCACGAGAGCGGAACCGGCGGCATGACCGCTCGCGCGCACGGAGAGGTCGAAGACCCGGCGCGCCGGTGGCACCCCGGCGTGCACGACGTCCCGGTAGAGGGGTTTCGGGATCGTCAGCAGCAGTTGCTCGCCCTTCGAGTACCCGCGCATGGACGGGACGTCGGTGTCGGTGAGGACTGCCTGCTCCGGCCGCAGCGTGACCACGCCGTTGCCGTCGTAGATGCAGATCTCCCCCGACACCACCACGGTGAGCAGCATCGCTCCTGCCGGGCGGCGCCGGATCTCCCGCAGCGTCCGCTCGACCACGTGGGCTCCCGCCGTGATCCGCGCCAGCCGCAGGCCACGCGTCTGCACGTTCCACTCACTGGCCTCGAGGCCCTCGTCCGTGAACGTCCGGCAGGTCATCGCCACGAGAGCGCGCGCGTTGTGTTCCTCCCACAACTCCAGGCGACGCGACGCGGGCACACCGAGGGTGGTGAACGACGCCCGCGGTGCCCGGCGAGCTGCCAGGCGGTCCCCGGGCAGCGCCTCAACCGCGGTCATGGGTCTGCCCCTCGTCCAGGCGGGCGACCCCGACGGTGAGGTACCGGAGCTGGCCGGCCCCTTCGTTGCGTGCGGGCGACGAACAGGACAAGACCGCCTCCGTTGGCTGGGACTCGAACCATCACGGCAAGGCCAAACGCGTACGCAGAGAGCACCGATGTGCGTTCAGCGACCAAAAGCTAGCTCGGCCGGGGCTGTGACGTCAACCGCAGCCGGGCCGGTCGACGGAGTCCCCGAGGACGCCCGATCGCCGAGCGGCCCGTCGGGTCCGCCTTCGACCACGGCGCGGACCGTCCCCCGGCGTCAGCGGCCACGACGCCCATGCCTCCATGCCTCCCCGTGCGCTGTCGCTCGGGGGCCCGCCGGGTCACCGGGACGCCGCCGCTCGTGTGGCCGTCTGACCTGGACGGTGACGGGACAGGGCACGGCGGTGTGTCGAGTGGGCCGCCGGCCGACCCGTCGCGGGCGGGAGCGGTCCGGTGGTCCCGCCGGGCTCCGGAGCTCAGAGGTCGAGGACCAGCCGAGGGCCGGCCGCCCGGGACACGCAGATAAACATGGTGTCGTCGGCCGCCTGCTCGGCCGGGGTCAGCAGCGAGTCCCGGTGGTCGACCGCGCCGTCGAGGACCGGGGTCTCGCAGGTGCCGCACGTCCCCTCCTGGCAGGACGAGAGCACGCCCACACCGGCCTCCTCGACCACGTCGAGGATCGATCGCTCCGGCGGCACGGTCAGCGTCATCCCCGACCGCGCCAGCTCGACCTCGAACGCGCCAGCGAGCACCGGCGCACCGACGTCCTTCGGCGCGAACCGCTCGACGTGGAGCGCTCCCGTGGGCCACGCAGAGCAGTGCTGCTCGACGGCGGTCAGCAGCGGCTCGGGCCCGCAGCAGTAGACGAGCGTGTCCGGCCGGGGGCTGCCGAGGATGCTCTCGAGGTCGATGAGCCCCACCTCGTCCTGTGGGTGCAGGGACACCTGGTTGCCAGTGGCCTCCTCGAGCGAGTCGAGGAAGGCCATCGAGCGGCGGCTACGCCCTCCGTAGTGCAGCTCCCACACCGCCCCGGCTCGCTCAGCAGCGGTGAGCATGGGCAGGATGGGCGTGATGCCGATGCCGCCGGCGATGAACAGGTACCGCGGACTCGGCAGCAGCTCGAAGTGGTTGCGGGGTCCCCGGACCTCGACGGTCGCCCCCTCGTGCAGGGCCTGGTGGACGTGCTCGGAGCCCCCGCGGCTCACCGGCTCGCGCAGGACGCCGATCCGCCACACCGAGCGGTCGGCGGGGTCGCCGCACAGTGAGTACTGGCGGGTGAGACCGCCGGGCAGCCGCAGGTCGATGTGCGCCCCCGGCGACCATGCCGGCAGCTCCCCGCCGTCCGGCTCCCGGAGGTCGAGGACGACGACGCCCTCGGCGAGGGTCCGGCGCAGCCCGACCTGGAGGCGCAGGTCGACCTCGTCGTGTGTGTTGTGCATTGCAGCCCTCCTGGCCAGCTAGCCCGCTACGCCGTCGTACCGGCCCGCTCGGCCACGTCCCACGCGACGACGAGACCGTCGAGCACACTCTGGATCGCCGTGGAGAAGACGCGCCTGACCTCGTGGCCGGGCCTTTTCCGGGCGTTCGGCAGCCCGTCCAGCAGGGCCTCGATGGCCTGGCGGGTCTCGACCCTCGCCAGAGCCGAGCCCATGCAGGAGTAGGCGCCCCGGCCGAAACCGAGGTGCCTGGCGACGTCCGGACGGCGCGGGTCGAACACCTCCGCGGACTCGAACACGGCCTCGTCGCGGCCGGTGGACCACAGGTGGACTGCGACGACCGCGCCCGCCGGGATGGCGACGCCACCGATCTCGGTCGTCACGTTGCACGTTCGGTAGACGAGGCGCCCGACGTGGTCGTACCGGAGTTCTTCCTCGATCATGCCGTCGATCAGCGTGCGGTCGGCGTCCGCCTCGCGCCAGAGTGCGCCGTCGCGGTCGAGCATCCGCGTGACCAGTTGCGCGATGAGGTTCACGGTGGTGTCGCCGCCCGCGATGATCGACAGCAGTACGGCGGCGAAGATCTCGTCGTCGGAGAGGCTCGGTTCGCCGTCGTCACCCGTCGCCGTGATGAGGTCGGTGAGGAAGTCCCCCTCGCCCCGCGGGTTCCGTCGCCGCTCCGCGATCGCGTCCAGGGTGAAGCGGCGGAAGTCCGCCTGGTCCCGGCCCATCGCGACCATGTCGGCGTCGGTGACGGTCGGGTCGCCCATCATGCGCATGACGCCGACCACCCACCGGTGGAGGTCGTGCTCACGGGCCCGATCGAGGCCGAGGATCGCCAGGATCAAGCGCATCGGGACCTTGCGGGCGAACGCGGGGATGAGGTCCGCCTCGCCGGCGGACCGGAACTCCTCGATGGTCTCGTCGGCGACGCGGCGGCACAGCTCCGCGGCGTCCCGGGCGTTCTGACGGACGAACGGGACCTGCGCCAGCTTGCGCAACCGCGTGTGGTTCGCCGGGTCGTTCCAGTTCGTGATGGCGGCGGTCACGAACCCCTCGGGCAGCACGTCCCGGAGCTCCTCGGGCATCTCCCTGTCGATGAACGGGGCCCGGCCGAACGCCTTCCAGTCCGTGACGACCTTCACCGCGTGCGCGTAGCTGGTGACGATGTACGCCCCCAGCGCAGGGCTGAAGAAGACCGGCACCTCGCGTCGGGAGAACGCCGTCACGGCGGTCGGGTCGGCGATCTGCGCGGGCTCGAGGGGCTCGAAGCCGTGCAGGACCGGACAGCCCCCAGGGCCGTCGTGGGTGATCGTCAGCGACGGCTCCGTCGCTGGTGCGTTCGAGGTCTCCATCACTTGCTCACTCCTGGCTCGGCTGCTGTACGAGAGCTGGCAGTCGGCCCGGCTCGTCAGGACTCCGACACGTGGGCGGATGCGACGTCGTCGACCGGTGCCGCGGAGCGGCCGGTCATGACGACACGCGCTTCTCGAGCCAGTCGAGGACGACCTGGAGGACCTCACGGTTGTTGAGCTCGAGCATCATGCCGTGCCCGTTGCCCAGCACACCGTGGTCCTCCAGCCGCACCGAGTCGGCCTGACAACCGGCCTGCTGGAGGAAGGCGAGGAGGTGGTCGTCGAACTGGCGGAAAACGGAGTTCGGCGACGTCACCACACCGATCGGCACCTGCGCCAGGGAGGAGAGCCGGCGGGCCGGCTCGGCCTGCAGCGTGCGCGGAGGTCCCCCCGCCACGTCCTCGGTCACGAGCTGGAGCTCCGCGGGGTCGGCGGCCGGCGGGTCGTAGGTCAGCGGCGCGCTGGCCAGTCCCCACGACAGCGTGGCACCCGACGGGTGGGGAGCGAAGGGCGGGCCGACGGTCTCGATCGCGACCAGTGCCTTCACGAGGGCCGGACGGGCGTCCGCCGCCAGGTACCCGGCCGGGCCGCCGGCCGAGTGGCAGACGACGATCGCCGGCCCGATCTGGTCCAGCAGCGTCGCCAGCCGCTGCTGCTCGACCTCGTGCATCATGGCCCAGTCGGCCAGCATCGGGCCGAAGGAGGCGGTGACCTGCTGCACCCCGGGGTCGTCCGGAGTGCGGCCGACCGGCCACTGGGTGTGCGTGTCCGCGTGGGCATCCGGGGCGAAGATCGACAAGAACATCTCCGCCGTCAGTGCGGGGATCGTGGGACCGAACACCGCCGGGTCATGCGGCGAGCGACCGTGACCGGGCCGGTCCACCACGTAGACGGTGAACCCCTCCTCCACCAGCTGCTGGGCCCACCCCGGGCGGCCGTCCGGCGTGGCCAGGTAGTCGGTGGCCTGACCGCCCCCACCGTGGACGAGGAGGACCGGGTAGGGCTGGGTCGTCGTATCGGGCGCGAGCCGCTCGACGTACATCGGCCCGAAGCTGGCCGTGCCCATCGGCGTCTGACGGGGCTCCCCCGGGATCCAGAAGCCGTCGCGCGTCACCGTGCGCTGGGGCGGGGTCATGATCGGTCGCCTCTCGTCTCTGTTACTGGCACGGGCCGGGTCATCTCATCGCCCGCTGGTCGCCGCGGCGGGCCGGTCGACCAGCGAGGGCGTCTGGCACGGCTGGCTGACCCGGAGCGCCTGCAGGGCGATCGCCGGGTCGGCTGCCGCTGCGCGCAGCGTCCCCAGCGTCTGGTCCAGCCGGTCCCTGTCCGTGGAGTTGAAGACCAGGGTCTTGAAGTCGCTCGCGCGGGGGGATGCGTAGTCGAGGAACACCTGTCGCCGCTGGGCGGCGTACTCGTCGAGCACCGTGTCCTCGACGGTCCCGGCAAGCACCGCGGCCAGGGCCTCGGACAGCACGTACGAGTCGAACAACCCGCTCGTCAGCCCCAGGCCGCCGATCGGGTTGGTGATGTGGGCGGCGTCCCCGGCGAGGAGCAGCCGCCCGTGACGGAAGCTGCGGGCGGCCCGTTGGTGCATCGTGTACGGCGAGTACTGGACCATCTCGTAGTCGGCGCCGGCCGGCAGCAGCTTCGCGAAGAACTCTGCGATCCGGGCGGGGACGGTCTCGGCCGGCAGGCCACTGTCCTCGTGGAAGGTGATCCGCCACAGGTCGTCCGTGTCGATCCTGGCGATGATGCCGCCCATCACGGGGTCGACCACCATGTTCGAGCCGGCGTACCCGAGGCTGGCGAAGTCGTAGCGCACGTTCACGGCGATGAACCGCTCCGGCCACGTCGTCCCCTCGAAGCCCAGGCCCGCCATCGTCCGCATCGGGCTCGCGGCCCCCTCGGTGCCGATGACGTAGTCGGCCCGGTACGTCGTCAGACGGCCCTCGACGAATGCGGTGACCTCGATGCCGGTGTCGTTCTGGGTGAACCCGGTCACCAGCGCGCCGAACACCACCCGGGAGTCCGCGTGCCGGCCCAGGTGGTCCAGCGCGATGTCGGCCAGCCGGTCCTGGCCGAGGTGCACGTTGTAGGCGAACGGCTCGTGCCCCTCGAAGTTCCCCAGGTCGAACCGGATCGCCTCCTGGTTCGCGTAGTCCCAGAAGGCCAGGTCGGCCACCCGGACCCCGGCCGCCTCGACGTCGTCGAGGAGGCCGAGCTCGGCGAGGCCAGGGAGGACGCCGTTGTGGTAGACCATCGCGCGCGGCGAGCGGACGATGGCCTGTTCCCGCTCGAGCACCGTGACGGCGACACCGCGCCGGGCCAGTCCCAGCGCCGTGACGAGGCCGATCGGCCCCGCTCCCACGACGATCACCTGCGGCTGCTGCACGACCGCACCTCCCACTTCCTCGGATCGGTCACGCGAGGGCGGGACCGGACTGCGGGACGACTCTCTCCCGCCGTCGCGCCTGCGCCGGCCCGGTGGCGGAATTGGACAAGTCGCTGGCGGGAAGTGACGCAGGACACGTGGACGGGCCGGCGAGGTGGGGCTGGCAGACCCCGGTTGACGGGCCGGAGTGGCGACTCCTACGTTCAGCGAACAATCGAGCGCTGACCGAACAGTGGTCAGGCGACTGTTCGACCTCTCAGACAGGAGACGACCGTTGAGCGGCATGAGGGACCTCGAGGAGAAGGTCGCGGTCGTGACCGGGGGCGCCTCCGGCATCGGGCTGGGGATCGCCCGGCAGTTCCGCGCCGCCGGGATGCAGGTGGTGATCGCCGACATCGAGGAGGCCGCCCTCCAGCGTGCGGCATCCGAGATCGGTGCGCTGGGCGTGCGGACCGACGTCCGCGACCCGGCCAGCGTGCAGGCGCTGGCCGACGCGATCATCGCCGAGCACGGCGCCGTCCACGTCGTCGTGAACAACGCGGGGGTCGGGCCGATGGCGCCCATCGCGGACCTGCAGTTGTCCGACTGGCAGTGGATGCTCCAGGTCAACCTGTGGGGCGTCATCCACGGCGTCCACGTGTTCCTGCCCCTGCTGAAGGCGAACGCGGAGGGCGGGCACATCGTGAACACCGCCTCGATCGGCGGCCTCGTGCCCGGGCCCGGCCTGGGCGCCTACAACGTCTCCAAGTACGGGATCGTCGCCCTCACCGAGACCCTGGCGATGGAACTGGCAGCCGAGGGCTCCGCGGTCGGCGCCTCGGTGCTGGTGCCGGGGACCGTCCGGACCGCGATCTCCAACAGCACGCGCAACCGCCCGGGGGACGCGACCGGCGGAGCGCTGGCCGATGTCGACCTCGCGGCGGGTCCCGACCTCGGGATGACGTGGCTCGAACCCGACGACGTGGGCCGCATCGTGATCGACGGCGTCGCTGCAGGCGATCTCTACATCGTCACCCACCCGGAAGGCTGGCCGATGGTGGCCGGTCGGCACCAGGCGATCGCGGATGCGTTCGCCGCGGCCGCCGCTGCCCGCGGCTGAGTCCTCCACCGGAGTCGCCGTCGGTGTGGCCGCCGGCGTTGACCGACACCAGGAGCCGCCGTACGGTGAGCGCACTTGCGCTCGGTGAGCGCACCACTTGGCCGACGACGGGTTCATGGTCGTCGACGGCGACGCTGCTGCCCCGCTCCCAGGAGAACACCGATGTCGACCGATCTCGCCCCTCAGGGCGCCACGCCGGCCCGCCACCTGCCGCCGGGCGTCGAGCCTGAGCAGTTCGACCGTTTCCTCGCCCAGCTCGCCGACGTGCTCCCGCCCGAGCGGGTGCTCACCGGCGAGGCGGAACTGCGGGAGTACCGCGACCCCTACGCCTACGCCGACTGGGACGACTACACGGCTTCGGTCGCCGTCCTGCCGACGAGCACCGAGGAGGTGCAGGCGGTGGTCCGGGCGGCCAACGAGCACCGCATCCCCCTCTACACGCACAGCCAGGGCCGCAACAACGGATACGGGGGTCCTGCTCCGCGCGTCCGCGGCTCGGCCGTGATCAGCCTGCGCGAGATGAACAAGGTCTTGGAGATCAACGAGGACCTGGCCTACGCGGTCGTCGAGCCCGGCGTCCGGTGGTTCGACCTCTACGACGCCCTCGACGCAGGGGGCCACCAGCTGTTCGCCTCGATCGCGGACCTCGGCTGGGGCAGCGTGGTCGGCAACTCCATGGACAACGGCATCACGTACGGGCCGCAGGGTCAGGACTTCGGTGCGCCGTGCGGGATGGAGGTCGTCCTCGCCGATGGTTCGCTGCTGCGGACCGGCATGGGGGCGATGGAGGACAACAAGACCTGGCACCTCTACAAGCGTGGTCTCGGGCCGGTCCTCGACCCGCTGTTCATCCAGTCGAACTACGGCATCGTGACCCGGATGGGCGTCTGGCTCCACCCGAAGCCGCAGGTGATGCACCCGTGGTTCGTGAAGGCGGACCGCGAGGAGGCCCTCGGCCCGCTGCTGGACACCCTCCGGCGGCTGCGCCTCGACGGCACGATCCAGGGCATCCCCTCCATCCGCAACACCCTGCTCCTGGCGTCGGTGCTGACCCGCCGCAGCGAGTGGACCGACTCCGGGGCACCGCTGGACGACGCGACGATCGACCGCATCGCCGAGGAGACGGGGATCGGGCGCTGGTCCGGCCGCGGCTCGCTGTGGGGCGACCGGGTGGTGGTGGAGTACAACTTCGCGAAGGTGAAGGCCGCCTTCGAGCAGATCCCCGGGGTCGAGGTGACCGGTGAGCTCATCGAGTTCGCCGACGTCGCGGACCGGAAGCACTACGCCGAGCGCATCGTCGGCGGCGTGCCGAACATGGACATCTACAACGTCGTGGGCTGGTACGGCGGCAGCGACAACGGCGGGCACATCTCCTTCTCCCCCGTTGTCGCGCTCACCAGCGAGGACGGCGTGGAGGCCAACCGCTTCCTGCGCGACCTCATCGAGCGCGAGGCCGGCCTGGACTACCAGGTGGCCATGTTCAACGTCAGCGCTCGTTCCATGGTCAACGTCGTCATGATGATCTTCGATGCGTCGGACGAGGCCCAGACCCGACGGGCGTACGACGCCTGCAAGCTCATGGTCCGGGAAGCGGGCAAGCGCGGCATGGGTGAGTACCGGGCACACCTCGACTTCATGGACCTCGCGTCCGACCAGTTCGCCTTCAACGACCACGCCTACCGCCGCTTCGTTGAGAAGATCAAGGACGCGGTCGACCCCAACGGCATCCTCGCCCCCGGTCGGCACGGCATCTGGCCGGCGTCCATGCGCCTGCGCACGGACGCCTGAACCGCTCGCGCTGGCCGGCCGTTCCGGTGGTGACGTCGGTCATCGCCGGGGCGGCCGGCCGTTCGGCCTCCGCCCCGGGTGCCCGGGACCGGGGACGCCCCCCACCACACCCGACCGAGAGGCACGTCGCCATGAGCTCTCCCCTGACCAAGGTCACCGACGCACTCCAGGCTCGCTTCCTCTCCACGGTCGCCACCCGGCTGGTCAGGGCCCCCTCCATCTCTCTGACGAGTCGCGACGTCGCCGCGCCGGAGACCGTCATGGTGCCGACCCGGCACGGTGACGTGCGGTGCTTCGTCACCCGGGCGGCCGCGGACGCCCCCCTCGCCGCCGGCGGCACGGTCCCGCCGGCGCACGTCCACCTCCACGGCGGCGCCTTCCTGGTCGGGGCGCCGCGACAGGACGACCACCTGGTCCGCGGCATCGCCGGCGAGGTCGGCGCCACGGTGGTCAACGTCGACTACTCCACCTGGCCCGAGGCGCGCTACCCGCAGGCCCACGAGGAGTGCTACGACGTCCTCCGGTGGGTGCAGAGCTCCGGGACCGCCATGGGCTGGGACGGCGAACGGGTCTCGATCAGCGGTGTCAGCGCCGGCGGCAACCTCGCCCTCGGCGCACTCGAGCTGGCCCGGCGCAGTGGTGACCCAGCGCTTCGCGCGGGCGTCCTCATCGTGCCCGCCGTCGACCAGACCGTCCCGCCCGAGCAGTACACCTCGCCGCTCCCGCCGTCTGCCGGCAAGGCCCACACCCCGTTCGTGAGCCCGCGCCTGGTCCGCATGGTGCGGAACTACTACTTCGCCGACGCCTCGCGCCGCGCGGAGCCCCTGGCCTCCCCGTTGCGGAACGACGAGGGGATCGCCGCACTCCCTCCGCTGCTGGTGGTCACTGCGGAGCAGGACTCGGTACGTCCGCAGGACGAGCGCTTCGTCGACAAGACCCGCGCCAAGGGCGTGCCCGTGACGTACCACTGCGCCAGCGGTGTCGACCACGGCTTCCCGCAGAGCTCGAAGAAGCAGGACGAGCCCGCCGTGAGAGAGCTCGCGGAGCTCATGCGGGTCCACCTGACCGAGAACCTCGCCTGAGCGGCCGGCGCACAGACGTCCTGGGACGCTGGCGCTCGGTGGCGGACGGACGGCTGATCGCCCGCCACCGTCGCCGCGTCGTGCGACCGCCCGGACGGGCGTCCCTCGCCGCCACCTCGAGGGCGAGCTCGTCGACCCTCGCGCCGAGGCGAGAGAACAAAGACATCCAGGCCGTCCGTTGCGGTGTGAGGACGACCCCCGGGTCGGGCCAGCACCGGCAACTCGCCGCCCGGCACCTGTCGGGGAGCATCCCCCACGCCAGTCGCTCGTCGAGCCCGGCCGGGTCAGGGAGTGCCCGGTACCGGCAGGGTGGGGCGACAGCCGCCGGGCTGGGCGACCTGCCGGATTCGGGTGGCGATCTCGTCCAGCTGACGCACCTGTGCCCTGGTCAGCGGGTCGAGGACCAAGCGGCGGACCTCGGCGACGTGGCCGGGGGCGTTGGCGACCAGCTTGTCCCAGCCGGCGTCGGTGAGCACGGCCAGGGTGGAGCGGCCGTCCTCGGGGTCGGGTCGGCGGGTGACCCAGCCGTGCTTGTCCAGCCGGTCGACGGTCCGGGACAGCCGGGTCAGTGAGCCGTTGGCCAGGGCGGCGACTTCCTTCATCCGCCGGGTGCGCTGCGGGGACATGGACAGCATCGCCATCACCTGGTACTCGAAGTGGCCGATGCCCGCGTCGTGCTGCAGCTGGGCGTCGATCGCGTCGGGCAGCCAGGTGACCATCGCGACGACGGCCAGCCAGGTCTGCTGCTCCTCCGCGGCCAGCCACCGCGGCTCCTCGACCGCTTCCACGGCACCTCTTCTCACGTGAAGGCGCAGACCTCTCGGCCACCGATCCGGCGGTGCGGTCGACGACCGCCCACGAGCATGATCGAGCGCTGACTGCTTCGGGGTCTACTGCGGCTGCGGGCAGGCCTGCCGGGCCCACCCGGCCGCCGCGGGAGATCAGTCGGTGGCGGGCAGGAACCGCCGGTAGGTGGGGACGGCGACCGCTGCGGTGGCGACGTGCATGGCCATCAGGGCGAGCACGGCGGGAACGCTGGTGCCCGGCATGGAGTCGGCGGCGAGCAGCACGAGGTCCGGGACGAGGGACACCACGACCACCGCGGGGACCAGCCAGCGCAGCAGCCGCGCCGGGCGGGCACTGCGCCGCGTGATGAGCCGCCACCCCAGCGCCCCGACCACGGTGCCGACGACCGTCCACATCAGGAAGACCGGCGCGGTGAGCGGCTGGAACTCCGGCGAGGCGTCGAGCGGACCGCGGGCGATGGCGGCGATCACGGAGTTGACGACCGCGGAGCCGACCGCGGCCACCCCGATCGCAGCGGCGAGCGGGTGCTGAGGCCCGGAGGGTGCGGTCGACTCTGGGGCGCTGGGCGTGGTGACGGCGGGGCTGCTGGTCATGGCGTGCTCCTCGAACAGGGATGGGCGGACCCGGACATCGGGATCGCGTCCGGCGGTGGGTCAGGAGTGGCGGTGCGTCAGGAGTGGCGGCGGGCTCAGGCCAGGGCCAGGGCCGGGGCGGACGGCCGGAACAGCCAGCGCAGTGCGGCGAACCGGACGAGCCCGATCGCTGCGGTGACGGTGGCGATGACCGCCAGGTCGGTGAGCGCACTGCCCGGACCGGCCACGGCGTCCCACCCGTACAGCGCGAGGCCGGTCAGGACCATCCCGGCGACGACGAGCGCGCCGCCCTCCGCCTGCGCAGCCTGCCAAGTCACCCGCTCGCCGGCGTGGAAGGTCAGCCGGCGGTGCAACTCGTTGGCCAGCACGGAGGAGGCGACCGATCCTGCGACCATGGCCAGCTGGTCGCCGAACCCGGTCAGGGCCAGGAAGAGGAGCGCGTACACCGCGCTGGAGAGGCCGCCGACGACGACGAACCGGGTGAACTGGGCCGGCCCCTCGTCGCTGCGCAGCCGGTCCACGAGCGATCGGCTCCTGCGGACGACGTCCATCGAAGTTACTCCTCGAGCGGTGACTTGATTGTGCAAGTGAATGTACAAGGGAATTACTTGCTACGTCAAGCAACTGCAGGTCGGTGCTACGCCCATCTGCCCTCGGGCCATGTCGATGAGGGGCTGTGTCGACGAGGAACCGCGTTGACGAGGGACCGCGTCACGAGGAGGCGAGCCGACGACAGCGTGCTCCGCGAGGAGTTCCACCGCACTCGTTCGGTCGCGCTCATCGACACTGCACCGCACGCCCCGCCTGACTGAGGAGCGTGCCCGGCTCGTCCGAGCGCGGGAACACGGTCAGCAGCGCTGCCCCGCGCCCACCAGGCAGCCCACCCGGTCACCCACCCGAGTCAGCGTCTGGGCCCCCGCGTGCCGGCCGTCAGTGTGCAGTTCCGGCGCACCACCGGTGAGCAGGGGTTCACGGCTGCGGGGCGCTCGGCAACCGGCTGGATGGGACGTCGGGAGGTGGCGCGATGGCGCGCGTGGACGCGGCGGGCGGCTCAGCGCTCGAAGAGTGCGCCGACCGACAACTGGTAGACGATCAGGCTACGGGCCAGCTTCTTGTAGTCCATCTCGGCAGGGCCGAGGGTGATCTCGCCGTCGCTGGCCAGCAGGCCCGGGCCATCCGGTCGGGTGATGTGTACATCGACCGGGTCGTCCTCGATGTAGAGGCGGCTGCGGCCGAGTCGGCCGGTGAGGATGGACAGGGCCAGCCGCAGCAGCGGCGCGCGGCCGGCCACGGTGACCATGCGCAGGTCCAGCCGCCCGTCGTCGAGTCGGGGACGCCAGCTGGGCGCGAACCCCTGCGGCTGGTACCGGCCGTTGCCAATGAACATCATGGCCACGTCGTGCTCGTGCCCGTCGACCACCAGCCGCAGCGGTCGTTGCTGCCGAACGGCGAACCACAGTGCGATGACCGCGGCCGCGGGCTTGCCGACCCGACCCTCCCAGCGTTCCCGGATGGCAACGAACGCGGGGTAGCTGCCCAGGCTGGACGTGTTGAGGAACAGCCGCTCACCAGCCAGGCCGACGTCAATCCGGACCGCCGTGCCGCGGCGCAGCGCTGCCAGCGCGTCGGCCATCCGGTCGATCCCGAGATCGGCGGCGAAGTGGTTGAACGTGCCGCCGGGAAGCACCAGAAGGGGCAGGGCCGCCTCGATGGCGACCTGCGCCGCGGCGCCCACGGTGCCGTCCCCGCCGCAGACACCGAGCACCTCGGCGCGTCGAGCGGCCTCACGGAACGCGCTGGGCACGTCGGCATCCGGCTGCAGCGTCACGATGTCTGCAGCAGGCAGCGCACTGCGCACGGCCTCGCCCAGCCGGCCGCCACGGCCGCTGCCGGAACGTGGGTTCACGACGATGACGACACCAGCGCCCTCCGGACGGGGCGGCTGCGGCGCCGGGCGAGGCCGGACCGTGCGGACGGGGCTGGGTGTCCGGGAGGGGAAGAGTCGGCTGCCGGTCATGGCGACCGCGCCGCCCAGTGCGCCACCCGCGACAACCTCGCCCACGTCGCTGGCACGCAGCCGGCGCCGCAGGAGGGTCACCGCGAGGCCGGTCATCGGCAGCCCGAGCACCGGCTCGGTCATCCCGACCCCGACCACGAAGGCGGCAGCCGCGGCAGCATGCCGGGACGGGGGACCGGCGACGGTCCGGGTATGCGAGAGCAGTGCCATGCCGAACCGGCGTGGCCGGCGCTCGGCGTCCGAGCCGGACCGCCGGAGCAACGCGTCCGTGGCGACCACCGAGGCCACGCCGCGCATCGCCGCTCGGCGGCCCCGGCGCCTACCTGTGGCCGCCAGCAAGGCCGAGACCAGCCACCATGGAGTCGACGGCCCAAGCCGGCCGTGGAGGACCGGCGCACGGACCTGCCGCGCTGCTTTCCGAACCGGTCTCACAGTGACGCCAGCGGAGTGCGCACGGATCCCAACGGGATGTCACTGCTGTACCCAGCTGGGGGAGCGGCCCTGGTCGGTCCGGCTGCGCTCATCAGGCGGCTCTCCGTCCACTCGACTCGTCGCATCGTCCCTGACCACGCTCCTGTCCTCTCGGGCCTGCCTGCATGTGCGGTCAGACGGGCAAGTGGCCCCGTCAGAGGCGATTCGCCGGATGACCTGGGCGGCTCCTCCCTGGTCCCGGGTGGTCGACCACGTCAGCGGAACTGTCGTACGCAGGCTCCCCTGCCGTAGGCCCCGGCGAGAAGTGGCTGCTGCACGCCATGCGCGCGGAGCAGCCGGACCTCGGTCCGCAACCGAGCCCCGCACGCGACGAAGAAGGTGCAACCGCCGGACGACCTGGACGGCGCCACATGGTGGTCAGGGCGGGTGGCTGCGACGTGCGAGGACAGATGTCCGTGTCCCCTATCCAGTCATCACAGCCTGGCCACCCGCGCGTGGCTGGCCGGGCATCCGCGCCTGGAGCAGGTGTTCATCCCCAAGGGTGTCTGCTGGCTGAACCTGCAGGAGGCGTGGTGGCGCATCTTCCGCCGAAGGGAGGGTCCGGGAACCGCGGGTACCTGGACGGCATCGGCGCGCTGCTGCTGGGAGCGGGCGCGCTCGCACTGCTGTTCCCGCTCGTACAGGCGGAGTCCGGCGGCCTGGCCAGGCTGTGGTGGCTCTTCCCCATTGCCGCGGCCGTGCTCGCCACCTTCGTCGCCTGGGAGCGCCGGGTCGTCGGTAGGGGTGCCCAACCGGTGTTCGACCCCCGGCTGGTCACCGAGGTTCGTGGCTTCGCGGCCGGAGCAGCAGTGGGGACGGCGTACTTCGTCGGCTTCGGCGGGATCTGGGTGCTGTTCGCTGTCTTCTTCAATCGGTCTCGGCTACACCCCGCTGCAGTCGGGCCTGTCCGTCATGCCCCTCGCACTCGGCTCGGCATCGGCGGCAGTGGCCGCCGGCCGCCAGGTCGAGCGGTTCGGCCGAGGGCTCACCGTCCTGGGGCTGTGCACGTTCATCCTCGGCCTGAGCGCCACGGCGGTGGTCCTCGGGCTGGCGCCATCCGAGCAGGCGGGCTGGGCGGCCGGGCCCACTCTGCTCGTCGCCGGCATCGGCAGCGGTTTAGTCATCTCGCCGAACATGACGATGACGCTGGGGAACGTGCAGGTCGGGATGGCAGGGGTTGCGAGAGGGGCCCTGCAGAGCGCCCAGCGCTTCGGCACGGCCATCGGGTCCGCCGTCCTGCCGGGACTCTTCTACGTCGTCCTCGGTGCCTCCGACCGGAACTTCTCCACGGCGCTGATCGCTGGTCTCGCGGTCTCAGTGTCCTGGGCCGCAGTCGCCCTCCTCCGCAGCGCCCTCGACTGGCGCGTCGACCGACGACGGACCGCGGCCGCTCGGACCCATGACCGTCACGACGTGGGTTTCACGAGACGTTCCCCGTTGAAGCGGGATCTTCCAGGGAGTCGACGACGGGCCCACTGCCCGCCCAGCTCCCCTGGCGCGCCGACGTGACGCAGCGGTGCTGCGGGCGGTGGTCGACGGACCGCCGACTCCGGCTCCTGACCCGGCAGCCGGCCCCGGCCACGACGCGGCCGCCGAACGGGTGCCGGCCGCGGACGACACGGACGCCGCCGTGCCGTCCGAGCCTCCGCACGACGTCGTCAGCACGGCGACGACCGCGAGCGCGGCCCCGCCGAGTGCCCGCTGCCCGACCCGGCGCCGCCGCGGTCGGACCACTGTCGCCGGCCCCCCGCCGACATCCAGGTCGCTCCGGGCGAGATTCCACGGCGTTGCGCTGACACCCGCCCTCTCGTCGTCCGGGGCCATGCTGCCCCCGCAGAACACACGGTGGCAGCCCCTCCCCGGAGCGGGTCCTCACGCCGTGCACCGCGAACGCTCTGCTCAGCCGAATCTCGTCCTGGAGTCGATCGGGGCCGTCGCCGAGGCTCCGACGGACTCCCCCCGGGTCCGCGCTGCTGCCGAGATACCCGCTGTCGTCAGCGCGGTGAGCGGATGAGCGGGACGCGCGGGACGGCGCCGCACATGTTGCCGGAGCAGGTCACGGTTCGTACGGTCCGAGTCCGGCACCTGCGACGAGGGAGTCATCGTGAGCCTGGACGACGCCCATGCACCAAGGCTGATGCCCGCGGCGTTCTTCGGGCACGGCAGTCCGATGAACGCGTTGGAGGTGAACCGGTACACCTCGGCGTGGCGGGCGTTCGGTCGAGCAGTGCCGCGGCCCCGGGCCATCCTCGTGGTCAGCGCGCACTGGTACATAAACGCGACCGCCATCACCACGATGGCGCGGCCTCGGACGATCCACGACTTCTACGGGTTCCCCCAGGACCTGTTCGACGTCGAGTACCCCGCTCCCGGCCTGCCGGAGCTACACGAGGAGGTCGCCGACATCGTCGAGCCGACCTGGCTGGGCGCGGACGTGGACAGCTGGGGCATCGACCACGGCACCTGGTCGGTGCTGGTGCACGCCTTCCCTGACGCGTCCATCCCCGTCGTGCAGTTGAGCATCAACGCCGACAAGCCCCTGCAGTACCACCTCGACCTCGGGGTGAAGCTCGCGCCGTTGCGTGAGCGTGGGGTGTTGATCATGGGCAGCGGCAACGTGGTCCACAACCTGGGCGGAGCCGACAGCAACCTCAAGGACGAGGGCTTCGACTGGGCCCAGCGCTTCGACGAGGACGCCAAGGAGCGGATGCTCACCGCGCCGACCGAGTTCGCGACGCTGGACGCTCACGGCGACTACGGCAACGCCGTGCCGACGCCCGACCACTTCATCCCTGCCCTGTACCTGGCAGGCCTGGCCGGCGCAGCCGGGGAAGAAGAGGCAGCGATCCTGGTGGACGGCTGCGCCTACGGATCGCTGTCGATGACCACCTACACGCTCGGGCTGGACTGCGATCAGGCCTTCGAGGCCGGTGGAGCACCTCAGCTGCCGCCCGGTGTCCCAGCGGACGGCTCGAACATCTAGGTGTACCTGGCCAGGACGTTGGTGACGTCGGGTCTGGCTTGAGCGAAGGGGAACCTCCGAGTGGGGTGTGGCTTGTCGAAGGCCCAGTCCCTGCTCGGAGGTTCTCGTGTCCCACGCTAATGCCCGCACGACCGTGCATGGCCGGCTGTTGATCGTTGCCCGGCACCGGGCCGGTTGGCGTCCGGCGCACATCGCCGCGGCGATGGGGATCTCCCGCAAGTGTGTGCGGACCTGGATCACCCGCTTCCAAGCCGAGGGAGAGGCCGGGTTGGCCGACCGGTCCAGCCGCCCCCACACCAGCCCGCGGCGCACTCCGGTCGAGGTGGAGGACCGCATCGTCGAGCTCCGCAGCCAGCAGCGCCGGAGCCCGGCCTGGATCGGCGCCGCGCTCGGCGTGCCGGCCCGCACCGTCTCCCGCGTCCTGGCCCGCCGGGGGCTGCCACGGCTGGCCGCGCTGGACCCGATGACCGGCCAGGTCATCCGGGCCTCGAAGACCACCGCAGTCCGCTACGAGCGGTCCCGGCCCGGAGAGCTGGTGCACATGGACGTCAAGAAGCTGGCCCGCATCCCCGACGGCGGCGGCTGGCGCGCTCACGGCCGCGCTGCCCGCGAAGCCACTCTCCGTGAACTCCTCCAGGCAGTAGAACGCGCCCTTCCAGTAGATCGAGGTCGACTCCATCGCTGCGATGGGTGACGTCCCGCTCGGTGGTGTAGCTCGCGGCCGTGGGGAGGTTCTGCTGGTTGGACTATGACGCGATCAGGGCCGGCTGCGCCACCTCCTCGTCGGGTCGGTTGAGCAGGGCCATGGAGCCTTCGGAGAGGTAGCGGCGGTCGCAGACCTGCCATTCGTCGTGCGCTTCGACCAACACGGCACCGGCCAGCCGCAGCAACGCCTCGGGGTTGGGGAAGACGATCACGACGTCGGTGCGGCGCTTGATCTCCTTGTTCAGCCGCTCCAGCGGATTGGTCGACCAGATCTTCTTCCAGTGCCCGACCGGGAAGCCGGTGGAGGCCAGCAGATCGTCGGTGGCGTCCCGCAGCATCGCTTCGACCTGCGGGAACTGGCGGCCGAGCATGCCGGCGATGACGTCGAGCTGGGCGCGCACGTGTTCGGCGTCGGGCTGGGCGAAGATCGTCCGGATGACGGCGACCATCTCGGCGTTGCCCTTCGGCACCCGGGCGAGCACGTTGCGCATGAAGTGCACCCGGCACCGCTGCCAACTGGCGCCGAGCAGCACCGCGCCGATCGCGGCCTTCAGGCCGGTGTGGGCATCGGAGATGACCAACTGGGTGCCGGCCAGCCCGCGGGCCTTCAGCGAACGCAGGAACGCCGTCCAGAAGGCGCCGTCCTCCGAATCGCCAACGGCGAACCCGAGCACCTCCCGGTGCCCGTCGGCGGCCACCCCGGTGACGATGACCACCGCCTGCGAAACCACCCGCCGGTTGACCCGCGCCTTGCAGTAGGTGGCTCTTGCCGTCTTCGAGGACAACTTCGCCGTGCTGGAGACCCTCGCGGCCGACCCGGACTCGGGCGCGTTCGGTCGACTGTGGTCCCGGCTCGTCGAGCTGACCATCGAGACGTCGGCCTTCGTGGAGATGGTGATCGACGCTCGGGAGAACTTCCCGGAATACCGCGGGCACGCACGGCTGGCGGAGCTGGTCGAGGCAACCTTGCCGCGCGCTCAGCGAGCCGGTCTGGCGGACGCGGGACTCGAGACGGACGACGTCCTGCTGGCCTGGCGAATGGCCTTCGGCGTGGTGGTGACCACCGCCGACCGGGCCCAGGTGCGGCCCGCGGTCACCCGGGCGTTGTCGCTCCTGCCGCTGCCCTGACTCCGGACGCGGACCGCTCACGCGGCGACGGTCCTGACTGCACCGGTCGTGGCGCCGAAGGCCCAGCGCAGTGCGGCGAAGCGGACCAGGCCGACCGCCCCGGTGACGACGGCGACCACGGCCAGGTCTGCCGTCGCGCCACTGCCCGGCGCCAGCGCGTCAACCCGCGCCAGCGCCACCGACGTGGCCGCCATCCCGGCGAGGGCAAGACCGCCGCCCTCCCACTGCGCGCGCATCCAGGTCACCCGACCGCCGGCGTGGAAGGTGAGCCGCCGGTGCAGCTCGTTGGCCAGCGCGGAGGAGGCGAGCGCCCCGGCGAGGTTGGCCGGCTGGCTGCCGAGGCCGGCGAGCAGGACGAACAGCACCGCGTAGAGGACGTTAGCGACGCCGCCCACGAGCACGAACCGAGCGAACTGCGCCCGTGTGTCGTCGCGGCGGAGCCGGTCCAGCAGTCGGGAGGTCGTCTTCTGCACACGTCGATCCTCGGCGCCGACGGGGCGGAGGTCGTCGTCCCGGCGGACCCACTGCGCCTACTGCGACCGCAGTAGGTGAGCGCCTACTGCGGCGCGATGCCCGCGCGGACGGCGAGCGCGACCAGCTGGGCGCGGTCACGGGCCCCGACCTTGGTCATCGCCCGGTTGGCGTGGGTCTTGACGGTGAACGGGGAGAGGAAGAACTGCTCGGCGATCTGAGCGTTGTCCAGGCCTGAGACGATGGCGCCGACGACCTCGCGCTCGCGCGGGGTGAGCGCGGTGAAGCGGGCGGCCAGGGCCGGGTCGGCGGTGACGGCCCGCTGGGCGACGACGTGGTCGACGACCGCGCTGACCGCTCCGGGCGAGAGGGCACGGTTACCCGAGGCCACCTGCAGGATCGCGCCGGTCAGCTCGGTCGGGCCGGCGCCCTTGCTCAGAAAGCCATCGGCGCCGGCGCGCAGCGCCTGCAGCACGTTCTCGTCCTGGTCGAAGGTGGTCAGCACCAGGATTCGCAGGTGTTCCGGAGGCCGGGTCAGCCGGATCCGGCGGGTGGCCTCGACGCCGTCGATGCCCGGCATCCGGATGTCCATGAGGATGACGTCGACCTCTACGGTCTCCAGGTCCTGCAGCACGGCCAGGCCGTCGGCGGCCTCGGCCACGACCTCCAGCTCCGGATGGGCGCCGATGATCGAGCGCAACCCGGCCCGGATCATCTCCTGGTCGTCCACGAGCATCACCCGGATCACCGCAGTGCTCCCTCGGCGGGCAGCTCGGCGCGGACCCGGAAGTGGCCCGAGTCGCGGCTCACCTCGAGGCGCCCGCCTGCGGCCGCCGCCCGCTCCCGCATCCCGATGAGGCCATGCCCCGTCCGGTCCGGGTCCGGGTCCGCGGCCGGCGGGTCGGCGTCGTTCGCCGTCTCGACGGTGACGGTCGGGCCGGAGACCTCAACGGTCAACGACACCTGTCCGCGGCTGTACCGCTGGGCGTTGGTGAGCGCCTCCTGGGTGATCCGGTAGGCGGCCGCGCTCACCTGTGAAGGCAGCTCGCGGGACAGGTCACCGACCACGGCGTCCACCTCCAGACCCGCAGCCCGGACCTTGTCGACCAGGTCCGGGATGTCGTGGTGGCTCGCCACCGGACCTGTCGTCTCCTCGTCCCGGTCGGTGCGCAACACGGCCAGGATCTCCTGCGTCTCGGCCAGCATCGACCTCACACTGCCCCGCGCCGCCTCCAGGTGGCCCCGGGCGGCGCCGGCGCCGTCGGGGAGCTGCACCTCCGCAGCACCCAGGTGCATGCTCACCACGGCGATCTCGTGGCCCAGGGTGTCGTGCAGGTCCCGGGCGATGCGCAGCCGCTCCTCGACGACGCTGCGCTGCACCGCCGCGTCCCGTCCGGCGATCGCCTCGTGCGTGCGCTCCTGGAGCGCCGACCAGTACTGCACCTGACCCCGGATGGCGCTCCCCGTCGCTGCGGCGGTGACGGCGGTGGCAGCGGCGACGTAGGCGATCGGGTTGTCGAGCCCAAAGCCCGCGCCGGCGAGCCCCAGGGCCAGGAAGTCCGCCACGCCCACGACCACGCCGGTGAGCAGCCCGGACAGTCCGCGCAGGGCCAGCAGGAACGCCCCGAACATCGACACCTGCCACTGCACGATCGGATCCGCGCCGAAGGCGTTCGCGACGAGTGGAGCCGCGGCCAGCAGCGCGAGTCCGGCCAGGGGAACGCGGTAGCCCAGGACGACACCGGCCGCGCTGACCAGCAGCGCGACGAGGCCACCGCCCGGGTGCTCGGTAAACGGCAGCGTGCCGGCCCCGGCGGCGAGCGCACCGCCGATCACGACGGGCGTGCTGATCTCCAGCAACCGCGGACGGCGCATCCAGAACGGCGGCCGCGGCATCTCCGGCTGCTGGGCGGGTGACCCGGTCACGTCGCGATCCTCGCATCCGGCCGTCCGCGCCCTGATGAGGTGACCGCTCCAGCCGCCGACGGGTGGTCACTCTCGGCCGGTGTCCGGCCGAGGGGCAGCCGGACGGCGGCCACGAGGCCGCCCGCGGACGGTGCTGTCACACGCAGCGTCCCTGCCAGGGCCGCCCCGAGCGGACGGGTACGGGCGAAGAGGTGCGCCGGGACGGCGGCGAGTCCTGGGGGCTGTCCCGGCCCGAGGCCACTCACGACCAGCACGTCCAGGTGGTCGGGCGACCATGTGAGCGACAACGACAGGTCCGCACCGGGCAGGTGCGCGGCCACCGTTTCCGACATCTCGCGCGCGAGCTCCCGCAGCCCCGACCCCACGGCTGGGGCCAGCGGCTGTTCGGATTCGGCGACGGAGATCCGCAGCGTGCCCTCTCCGGCCCGGAAGCCGGTCAGCAGTTCGGGCAGCTCGGCGCCTCCGTGTGCGCGGCCTCCTGCGGCCGTGTGCCGGTGAGGGCGTCCAGCGCGGCGCGGGTGTGGCGGGTGAGGTCGCGCAGCGCCCGACCGGCGGCGGACGGGTCGCGGATGATCAGGTACTCGGCGGCCCGGGTCTTGGCGTGTGCCATGGCCAGGTCGCGGGCCAGGCCATCGGCGGGGAGCAGGCGGGCACTTGTTGACCCCCGTCCACCCTCCTGGGCGGTCGGCTCTGCGGACATGGCACTCCGATCCGGTACGTCGTCGGCGAGTGGGCGGGCCGCCGGCCCGGTCGTGGTGCGACCGGGCCGGCGGATTCGAGCTGTACCGCGTCAGCGCCGGGCGGCCGGCTCGAGGTCGCCGACCGCGGGCTCCAGGGTGGCGGGGGCAGGCTCGCCCTCGATCGACACCCGCGGGGTGATCCGCTCGGCCCAGCGCGGGTACCACCAATTGCGGGCGCCGAGGCGGTGCATGACCGCGGGCACCAGCACCATCCGGACCAGGAAGGCATCGACGAGGACGGCGGCGCCCATGGCCACGCCAAGCTCGGCGATGATCCGCTCCCCGGTGAACCCGAAGGCGGCGAAGACGCAGGCCATGATGGCCGCGGCGGTGGCGATGACCCGGCCGGTCTCGGACAAGCCGACCCGCACGGCGCGGCGGTTGTCGCGGGTGTGGGTCCATTCCTCGTGCATCCGGCTGACCAGGAACACCTGGTAGTCCATCGACAGTCCGAAGACGATGCCGACGATGATGACTGCGACGAAGCCCTCGATCGGTGCGCCCGAGCCCACGCCGAACAGCTCCGAGGCCCAGCCGAACTGGAAGATCGCGGTGATCACGCCCAGGCCGGCGGCGATGGACAGCAGGTTGGTGATGGCGCCGACCAGCGGGACGAGCACGCTGCGGAAGGCGATGGCCAGCAGCACGAAGCCCAGGATGGCGATGATTCCCAGGAAGATCGGCAGCTTGTCGGTCAGCGCCTCGGAGAAGTCGAGGCCGCTGGCGGTGCTGCCACCGACGTAGACCTGCAGGTCGGTGCCCGATTCCGCGGCGGGCACGATGTCCTCGCGCAGGCTGTTGACCAGATCGGCGGTTTCCTCGGCCTGGGCGGTCGAGGACGGGGTCACGGTGATGACGCCGATGTCCTGGCCGGCGGCCAGCGGCGCGGCGCTGACCGCGGTGACGTCCTCGACCGAGGACAGCTCCCCGGCCAGATCGGTGAACGCGGCGCGGGAGGCGTCATCGGGGGTCTCGGCGACCAGCAGCAGCTGGGCGGCGTAGCCCTCTTCGAAGCCGTCGGCCATGACCTGGTGGTACTGGTAGGTCACCGAATCGGTGGGGTCGCTGCTGTCATCGGCCGAACCCAAGCGCATGCTGGCCACCGGCGCGGCCAGCAGGACGACCAGGCCGGCCGCGATGGCCCCGAGGACGACGGGACGGCGCTGCACGGCGATCGCCCAGCGGCTCCACAGCCCGCCGGTCGACTCGGCGACCACCTGCCCAGCGGCCACCGCGCGGCGGTGGCGGCGGGACAGCACCTTGGTGCCCAGCATGGCCAGCAGTGCGGGCAGCAGGGTGAGAGCGGCGGCGACGGTGAGCAGCACGGTGACCGCGGCACCCAGCGCCATGCCGGTGAGGATGCCGATGTTGAGGATGGTCAGTCCCAGCAGGGCGATCACGACAGTGGCGCCGGCGAACAGGACGGCCCGCCCGGAGGTGTTGACCGCCTGGGCGATGGACTCCCGCAGCGGCACGCCGGACAGCAGCGCCTTGCGGTGCCGGTTGACGATGAACAGCGCGTAGTCGATGCCCACGCCCAGACCGATCAGGGCCCCCATAGTCAGGGTGTTGGCGGGCAGGTCGACCACGTTGGAGCCCACCAGCACCACCAGCGCGGAGACGCCGACCCCGACTATGCCGGTGATGATCGGCAGCAGCGCTGCCCACAGCGACCGGAACACCAGTAGCAGGATCACCAATGCGGCCAGCACACCGGCGCCCTCGGCCGCGCCGCCGGCGCTGATCACCGGCTCGAACGCCGCACCGCCGGTCAGCGCCTCCAGCGACGCACTGTCCAGGGAGTCGACCAGACGGGTGATCTGCTCGACGTCGGCGTCCTTGGTCAGCGTCAGCGACGCGTAGGCGATATCACCGCCGCTGCTGATCTGGGCGGCGCCGGCCGCGTCGTAGGGGCTGACCACCGACTCCACACCCGGCACGTCTGCGATCTGGGCAAGGACCTCCTGAACCTGCGCGGCCACGGCCGAGTCGGTGACATCGCCGCCGTCGGTCTGCCAGACCACGTTGCCCGCAGTCGTGTCGCCGTCATCGGGGTTCGCACCCGCCTGTGCCAGCAGGCCGTAGGCGGTGCTCGACTCACTGCTGGGCACGTTCGTCGACTCGGTGAACGCCGTACCGAGACCACCCACCGCCCCGCCCAGGCCGACCAGCGCCAGCAACCACAACGCGAGGACGACGAACCGCCGTCGCGCACACCATCGAGCAAGAGCAGACATGACAGGTCCTCCAGGACTCCGAGATCGACAACTGCGGCAAGCCTGCGATCCCAGGCCACTCAGGTCGTCGTCCCGCCGAACCCATTGCGCGTACTGCGCTCGCAGTACGTCCCGTCGGCCTGCCCGCGGGACGCTTCCGCAGGCGGCCACCGCGCACGTGCAGCGCGCGGCCCAGACCGCCGGCGAGACCAGGTCGCCGGCCACCAGGTACGGCACGTTCGGCGAGGTGCGGTAGAGCGCCTCGACGCGCTCGTCGGCGCGTACGTCGTGTGGAGCGCCCTCCGCCAGGAGCCACACCCACGCGCTCGCGGCAGCTGTCGGATCGGCAGGCCGGGTCAGAGGCTCGACGCGCGTGGTCCTCGCACGATCCCGGTGACGGGTTGTGACTGCCCGTGCCGGTGCTCCACACGATGGTTGATTCAGTCGCGATCGAGCTTCGACCACTCACGGTCAAGACGTACTGCGGTCGCAGCACAGGGAGTCGGTCCCCAGGGACGAGTCGTCCGCCCATCGATCCGACCACGATCGGTGCGTCTAACGGCGATACACGCCGGAACCTGGAGGAGCGACGTGCCCGTGACCACTCCCGACAGCCGGCAGGAACCGACGCAGGACACGGAGGCCCCAGTCCTCGCGAATCTGGCGGACCTCGACCTGCTCGGCTCGGCACGGGGGAGCTCAGGCGTTTCCTCCTGGAGTACCGGCGTACCGGGTCTCCTAGCCCCGGGGCTGCGCGTCCGGGCCCCTCTGCCAGGACACAGACCCACGCGCTCGCAGCAGCAATCAGGGGCACCCGAGGACCCCGCGCCATACACCTCAACGGGCTCGCCCGCACCAATGTGCTCCGACGTCGCCGGACGACCGGAGCATTCTCATCCCCAGGACCAGCGATTCAAGATCGCGAGCCTTTACAGACCCGTGAACAGGTGACCTACACCGGCGCGTCAGCGCCCCGGACGCCAGCCCAGAAGAAACGCCCTGCTCAGTGCCTGAAAAGCGCAGAGTGACAGCGGCGGCGCGGACAGGCTGATACCGCCAAGCGGCTAAGAGCGCGCGCGAACCCGGCGCCGGCCCGAAGGAAGGAGCTGGCGCTGCACTTGCACCATCTGAAGTTGGTCCCTCCCCTCGCTCCGTGACCGATGGACGTCCGGAGGGTCCTCTGCCAGGGATACAGACCCACGCGCTCGCAGCAGCAATCAAGTGGCCCCGAGGACCCCGCGCCACACACCTCAACGGGCTCGCCCGCACCAATGTAAGGCGGCGTCGCCGGACACTGGAAAGGTTCTCATCATCACGTGTAGCGATCAAGATCGCGAGCCTGCACACCTCATGCCTCCAGGGACGGCGATCAGCGCAGCTCCCGCAGTCACATGCCGTGGATTTATCACCGCCCGCGCTCGACCTATGCAGGTCAGCGTGCCACGGTCGGGATGCGCCCGACGCCCACATCGGGCCGCTCCGCGAGGCCGGCATCGAGGTCCCCCTGACCTGACGGGTCGCATGGCCGTGGCGACTCGCGCACGGCCGGACGTCACACCCGTCCTTCGCTCCTGGCCTTGATCCCCTCGGCCTCGGCGCTCAGGTAACGATCAGTGAGGCGGCGGTAGAACCGTCCCATCACCACGCCCACGGGCCCGGCCTGCTCCACCGCCAGCGTCACCCGCGTGCCGCCGGAGCCGAGTTCCTCGAGTACGTGCCGAGCGGTGGTGCGGACGCCTAGGCCGGTGGCCACCCAAGTGAACGAGCGGCCCGGCTCGAGCTCGGTCACCACGTACTCGGTCGGCGGGAGCCGGGGCTGCTCCACCCGGACCCGGGACCCAACGGCGAGCGGCCCGCCGTCCAGGCGCCGCACCGAGGTCACCGTCGACGCCCACTTCGGCCACCGCTCGACCTCGCGCAGCACCTCCCAGACCCACTGGACCAGGGCCTCGACGTCGATCCTGGCGCTCTGCTCCACTGGGACATCCTGCTCCTGGTCGCTACTGGAGATAGACCAAGATCATGTGCCTCACACGTCTTGCACGCCGGGCTGGGGAACTCGTGGTGACGGGTTACAGGAGGATCGCCAGCAGACTGAGGACATGGGAACTACCGGCACCCCTGAGTACCGGGCCCGACGGCGGGCACGCGAGCAGCAACGCCGCGAGCAACGGCAGCACGCCCCGGTAGAACACCCCCATTCGGACCGGGCCGCCCCCGCGGCGGACGGGCCGGAACGACGCACCGCTGCGACGAACTGCGGATGGTGCGGCGGACCGATCACCCCGCGCAGCCGCGGCCCTATCCCGAAGTGGTGCTCGGCCACCTGCCGCCATCGAGCCTGGGAACAGAGCCGCGCCGCGACCTCCGGCAGGGCGGCGGTGCAGGTGGTCGAGCGGCGGGTCGAAGTCCGCGTCCCCCTCGAGCCGACCCGCCGGGACTGGCCGAGGTTGCTCAGTGAGCTCGCCGGTCCACTGGACGACGGCTGCGTCTACGACCGAGATCTGCCCGCCCTCGGCCGGGCACTGAACCCGGTCCTGCAGTCTTACCGGCGGCGGGCCCGCTGGAGCGGCGCGCCCGACCTCCCGTGAGTGCCCGGAGCCGGAACTGCCGTACTGCTCCTGTAGGGCATGGGCGTCGACGGTGACGTCGGGACAGGAGTTGTGGAGCGGGAAGCCAACGGGGTGACGTAGATGAGGGCGGCGGTACGACCCGACCGGTCCGACGTCACCCCGATCGGCGCCACTGGCCGTCGCTGACGACGCGACTCCCGGCCCTGCTGGACGGCCGGCACTCTGGCCGAGCAGCACGCCCCGCCAGGAAGCGCACCGATCCCGGCGCGAGCGGTAACGCGCCCCGCTGACGCCCGCGCGGCATGCCGTCCGGCAGCTGACCGCACCTCTCTGTCCCCTCCGTCGTCAGCTACTCGTCACAACGGATTGCGCAGTCCTGGGTGCATGAGGTGTGTCAGCTCGTGATCTTGCCCAATTGGGTAGCGGAACCGGGGCTGCGGGCGAGGATCGACTACGCAGCCGACGGTCGACGAGGCGGCGCTGCGGAGGCCCGTGGCAGGTTTCAGGTCGCACTGCCGCGGAGGCGACTTGCCGAGGAGTGTCAGGACGCCCTGACCGAGGACGTGTCCGAAGTTCCCCACCGGTTCACGACTCCACTGGGCTGGTGGACGCCGCACCCCGTCCGCGTGGCCCCGCAACGGACGCAGGTCTGCCGCTATTGGAGACGGCGGATACGCAGCAGGCCGCGCTGCGCGACGGTGACCGTGCCGGCGAGCGTGGTCAGGTTGTGACCGGCGACTACCTCCGCGAGCGCAGCGGCCACGGTCCGCGCCGACTGATTACAGTCAGACGGGCGCAGCACCAGGAGGCCGGCGTGCCTACCTGGCGGGTGCGCCCGGATGTCGCCCCGGGTGATCGGGCGGTCACCGGTCGCAGCGCAAGCATGGAGGGTCCGGCTCGACGAGGTCCGCACGCTCACATGTCACCGCCCGAGTCCCTCGACGTACCGGAGGAAGACCGGAGACACACCAGAGCCCACCGGAGGACGAGGGACTCGAAGGACGCCGCCCCTCGGTGATCGAGGCCCTGGACTGCAGGAGAACCGGAGAAAAACAGGAACTCCGCCATGAAGTGTCACCAATCGGCCGGAAATGGCGCCTTCTCCAGGTGGGCTGCCGCGCCGAACGCCGGCGCACGAGGCCGGCCGACGAGGAGGGCGACACATGGGCGACACTCATCGACCTCGGGAGCCCGTGTCCAGCGACCCGCTGCTGCTCACACCCGAGGAGGCCGCCGAGGCTCTCCGCGTTGGCCGCACCACGATCTACGCCCTCATGAAGGCAGGCGACCTGCGCTCAGTGCACATCGGCCGCAGCTGCCGCATTTCCCGCGCCGAGCTCGAGCGCTACGTGCAGCACCTGCAGGCTCCCCCACCGCCTCAGCCGGCCCGGACGCGCTCTCGACGCAGAAGAACCAGCACGGATCAGGACAGGCTCTTCGACGTTGTCCACAGTCGGCCGGAACGGCCCTGACCTGTGGATCCACGACGGCCCACGTCGGCCCGACCGCAGACACTCGTCGCCTGGTGACGGCGAGAGGGGCCGGTGGTGAGTCCACGGACGCCGCGGAGCGGGTCCTCGGCGAAGCGTCGCGGCAACAGGGAGGGATCCACGCCGCGACGCCGACCGGACGGGCGCTGGCAGATCAACGTCCGGGTCACCGACGACCTCGGAGTGGCCACCCGTCACACCGTCTACGGCGACACCCCCCAGGAGGCGCGTGACAAGGCGGCCGCGATCCGGCGGAGGGTGGCGGACGGGCAGCCCGCCCGGGACCGCAGACAGACGGTCGCGGCCTTCGCTCAGCACTGGATCGACACCACGCTGCAGGCCTCCGAGCGCAAGCAGACGACCAAGGTCATGTACGCCGGCGTCGCTCGGACGCACATCCTTCCCAGCCCCATCGGGCGCCTGACCCTGGACAGGGTCCGGCCGTCCCACGTCGAGGGCTGGGTGGTGGAGCTGCGCGGCAAGGGCCTGGCCGAGTCGACCGTCCGCTCGGCGTACACGATCCTCCGCGCTGTGCTGGACACCGCCGTCCGCGACGGTGCGCTGGCGTCCAACCCGGCGGCGGTCATCCGGCGGCCGAAAGTGACCAGCAGGGAGGCCGCCCACCTGACCACTGCCCAGGTCGCCGACCTCCTGCGTGCGGCTGAGGGCACCCGATACGCGCCGCTCTTCGCGTTGCTCGTGCACACCGGCCTGCGCCGCGGTGAGGCACTGGCACTTAGGTGGGCGGACGTCGACCTGGAGAAGGGCCTCCTACGTGTGCGAGGCACGCTCGCCCGCGTCCAGAGACGCCTGGTGGTCACCGAGCCGAAGACGGCGAGGTCCAAGCGCTTCGTCCCGCTCTCCGCACCGGCCGAGCGACTGCTCCGGGACGTCCGGGCCACCCAGGACGACGAGCGGCGCCGGGCCGGCTCGGTCTGGCAGGAGACCGGGTTCGTGTTCACCACCGTGACCGGCGAGCCCTGCGACCCACGCAACGCCCTGCGAGCACTCAAGGTCGCCGCCGAAAAGGCCGGGCTCCCGCACGCCGGGCTGCACACCCTCCGGCACTCGGCGGCCAGCGTGATGCTCATTTCCGGCGTCCCGCTCAAGGTCGTCTCGGAGATCCTCGGCCACTCGTCGATCGCCATCGCCGGCGACGTCTACGGACACGTCGCGCCCGACGTCGCGCGCGGCGCGATGGACATCCTGGGCGCTGCCTTCGGCGAGTGAGGGTGACCTAACGGTGGTCACAATGGTGGTCAGGCGCCCTCCGGAAGCGGTCAGGGGCCGTTCCGGATCTCTCCGGACACGGCCCCTGAGCTGCGGTTTCCCGCTGTCGGGCTGACAGGATTTGAACCTGCGACCCCTTGACCCCCAGTCAAGTGCGCTACCAAGCTGCGCTACAGCCCGAGCGCCGGGCGGCTCACACCGCCCGGACGCTTGCGTGTAGCAGGTTACCGCACGCGGGATCGCGCCCCGACCGGTGGTCAGCTGCCCGCGCTCACCGGATCCCGGTCGCCGGCCAGCACCCCGCGCAGCCGGTCAGCCACCGCGTCGACGTCCGAAGGCGGGCCGTAGCCGGCGTCGAGGAAGCTGCCGTGGTCGCCGGGGAACTCGACCACCGCCGTCCCGAGCCGCTCCGCCAGCGCCTTCCCGCCGCGGTGCGCGAGCTCCCCCGCCGAGCCGACGCCGACCGCCACCACGATCCGGGTCGAGGCCCGCCGCAGCGCCTCGACGTCGTGCTCGTACGACGTGCAGGTCAGCAGGTTCTGGGCGAGCAGCACGTCGTCCCGCGAGCCGTCGTCCCCGGTCGGCAGGCCGAACGTCGCGGGGTCCGGCCCCGGCTGCCGGAGGTAGTCGTCGGTCACCGGCCCCGTGTGCATGACCAGCCGGATGAACTCCGCCATCCCGGCGCCGTACCCGGCGCGCACGTACGTCTCGTGCACGCGCTGGTTGGCGGCCAGCGCGGGCTCGCGGTCGGGCAGCAATTGCACCGCGGGCGGCTCGTGCGCGACGAGCGTGCGCACCTGCTCGGGGTGTCGGGCGACGAGCACCAGCGCGTTGACCGCTCCCCCGCTGCTGGCGAACACGTCGACCGGCCCGGCGTCCAGTGCCTGGATCAGCCGGGACAGGTCGTCGGCGTGCTCCTCGGGCGTGGACTCCGCCGCACCGTCGGTGCGCCGGCTGCGCTCGGCCCCGCGCGGGTCGTACGTGACGACCGTGCGATCGGGGAAGCAGTCGGCCAGCGAGGCGAACCCGGAAGCCGCCATCGGCGAGCCGATGAGCAGCAGCGGCGGCTGGTCGCCGCTCCCGGGGCGGACGTCGTAGGTGAGGACGGCGCCCTGCGTCTCCAGGGTGTGCGTCTGCGGTGCGCTCATGACCGTGAGACCGGCCGCGAGCGCCGGACTCATCGGTGCGGGCCGTCGAGGTCGACCACCCGCCACCGGGCGTCCAGCGCGGCGGCGTCGTGCGTGACCAGCAGCACCGCGCGGGCGTCGCGGGCGAGCAGGTCCAGGACGCGGGCCGCCAGCGCGGCGTCGAGGTGGGCGGTCGGCTCGTCGAGCAGCAGCACGTCGACCCGGCTGAGCAGTGCCCGGGCGAGCGAGACGCGGGCGCGCTCGCCGGCCGACAGGCGCTCCCCCGCCTCCCCGACCCAGCCGTGCAGGCCGGGGTCGGCGAGGAGGCCGTCCAGCCCGACGTCGGCCAGGACGGCGGCCAGCTCCCCGTCGGGAGCATCGTGGCGGCCGAGACGGAGGTTGCCGGCCAGGGTGCCGCCGAGCACCTGGGGCGACTGGGCCGACCAGGCCACGCGGGACCGGACGCCGTCGAGGGCCAGGTCGCGCAGGTCGGTGCCGCCCAGGGTGACCCGCCCGGCGTCGGGGTCCCGCACGCGCAGGGCCAGGCCGAGGACGCTGCTCTTGCCCGCGCCGCTGCGCCCGGTCAGCGCCACCTTGGCGCCGTCCGGCACGGCGAGGTCGAGGCCCGCCACCGCGGCCTCCCCCGCGCCGGGGTACCGCAGGGTGACGCCCTCGAGGCACAGCGCGGACCCGGCAGGCAACGGCCGCGGCGCATCCGGGTCGGTCACCGCGGGACGCAGCTCGCCCAGGGCCCGCACCCGCTCGGCGGCGGCCCGCATCCCGCCCGCCGCGCTCCACGCTCCGCCCAGCCCGCCGACGGCCTCGAAGGCCCCGAGCACGCCGAGGGCGCAGGCCGCGAGGAGCAGCGGGCCGGTCGTCCCCGCGGCGACGTCCGCCCCGACCAGCCAGAGCGCCGCCACGAGCCCCAGGCCGGGCACGCCCTCCCGGCAGACCGTGGTCACCGCGGTGAGCCGCGCCGCGGCCCGCTCGGCCTCCTCCTGCCGGAGGAGGGAGTCGTCCAGCGCGCGCAGGGCCGTGGCACCGCCGTCGCCGCTCAGGTGGTCGGCCAGGCCGCGCACCAGGTCGAGCGTGTCGGCCGCGACGGCGGCATCCGCCAGCGCCGCGGCCACCGCCGCCCGCCGCCCCGCGCGGGCCGCGGCGGCGGGCACCGCGACGCCGAGGACGAGCAGCAGCCCGGCCAGGACGGCGGCGGTGGCCGGCGACACCAGCGCGGTCAGACCCACCGCCGTCGCGCCGGCGAGCACGGCGACCCCCGCGGGCACCACGAGGCGGGCGACGACGCCCTGCAGCTCGTCGACGTCGGTGCGCACCCGCGACAGCAGCTCGCCGCCCCGGGCGCCGGTGAGCGCGGCCGGCGCGAGGGGGGTCAGCCGCTCGAGCAGCCGGCCGCGCACCCGCGCGACCACCCGGAGGGTGACGTCGTGGGTGACCAGCCGCTCGGCGTAGCGCAGCGCGGCCCGGGCGACGCCGAACAGGCGCACGCCGGTGATGAGCGGCATGAGGACCAGCAGCGTCGAGGGCCGCTGCGCCGCTCCGGTGATCAGCGCCCCGGACGTCGCCAGCAGCGCGGCGCCGGACAGCACGGTGAGCGCCCCCAGGACGACGGCGAGCGCCGTCCGCGGGCTCCCGGCCGACGCGAGGACCTCCCTCACCGCGGCACTGCCGCCCCGCGGACCGCGCCGTCCTCGATCACCACGACCCGGTCGTGCAGCGCCAGCGGTGCGGTCCGGTGGGTGACGGTGACGACGGTGCGCCCGGCCGAGAGGTCGTCGAGGGCGGCGAGCACCGCCGCCTCGGTGGTCTCGTCGAGCTGGCCGGTGGGCTCGTCGAGCACGAGCAGCGCGGCGTCCGCGACGAACGCCCGGGCCAGCGCCAGGCGCAGCCGCTCCCCGCCCGAGAGCCGGGCGGCGTCCTCGCCCAGCGGTGTCGCCCCGGCCTGCGGGAGCCGGCGGACGACGTCGAGCAACCCCGCCCGGGCCAGCGCCTCCTCCACGTCGGCGTCGCTGGCGCCGGGTCGCCCGAGCCGCACGTTGTCCGCGACGCTGCCCGGCAGCAGCCACGGGCGCTCCGGCACGTAGGCGACCCGGGCCCGCCAGCTGTCGGGATCGAGTTCGGCCAGGGGGACGCCGTCCACCAGCACGCTGCCCTCGTCGGGGACGGCGAAGCCGAGCAGCAGCCGGGCGAGGCTGCTCTTGCCCGCGCCGCTCGGCCCGACCAGCGCGGTCCGCGACAGCGGCGGCAGGTCGAGATCGACGCCGTCGAGGGCGACCCGCTCGCCGTACCGCAGGGTGACCCCGCACAGCTCGACGTGCGGGACCCCCGCCGGCGCCGGTCGGGTGCCGCGGTGCGGTTCGGGGGCGTCCAGCAGCGCGAACACCCGCTCCGCGGCCGGCGCCCCCTCGAGGCTGGCGTGCCGGTCGGCCCCCAGTGCGCGCAGCGGCGCGAAGAACTCCGGCGTCAGGAGCAGCACGAGCAGCGCGCGCTGCAGGGTCAGGTCGCCCTCGAACAACCGCACGCCGACGGTCACCGCGACCAGGGCCGTGCACAGCACCGCGCCGAACTCGAGCACGAAGCCGTTGAGGAACGCCGTCCGCAGCAGCCGCATGGTGCTCCGCCGGTGGGCCTCGCTGACGTCGGTGAGCCAGCGGGCGCTGCTCCGCGCCCGGCCGTAGGCGACGAGCGTGGGCAGCACCCGCAGCGTGTCGACCAGCGCGGCGCCGAGCTGGGCCAGCGTCTCCCACTGGGCGCGGGACGCACGGGCGGCCAGGGTGCCGGTCAGCCACAGGAACAGCAGCACCAGCGGGCCGGTCAGCACCAGGAGGGCGCCGGCGGCGGGGTCGAGCACCAGCACCGTCGCAGCCACCAGCGGGGGGACGACAGCCGCTGTCACGGCACCGGGGAGCAGCCGCCCGACGACGCCGTCGAGCCTGCCGACGCCTTCGGTGACGGTGGTGACCAGCTCCCCCGCCCGCTCGCCCGCCACGGTGCCGGGGCCGAGGACGAGGAGCTTGCGCAGCAGCGTCGCCCGCAGCGTCCGCCGGACCCGCGCGGAGGCCCGTGCCGCCGCCCGGTCGCGCACGCCGGCCACGGCGGCGCGGGCGCCCCAGGCGGCCAGGACCCCGGCCAGGGGACCGGCCAGTGCGCCCGGTGTCCCGCCGTCCTCGACGACCGCCGCCACGAAGGCCGCGACCAGCGCCCACTGCACGACCAGCAGCCCCCAGGTGAGCAGCCCGAGCACCCCGCACACCAGCACCAGCCGCCGCGGACCGGGCAGGGTCAGCAGGCGTGCAGCGGGACCGTGGGCCATCAGGAGCGGTGGGCCATCAGTAGCCGTGGGTGAGGGCGCCCTCGTCAGGGCGGACGCGCTCCCGGAAGACGTAGTAGTTCCAGATCTGGTAGCCGATGATCAGCGGCAGGAAGATCCCGCCGACCCACGTCATCAGCACCAGCGTGTAGTGCTGGCTGGCCGTCTCCTCCAGCGTGAGGCCGAAGTCCGGGTCGAGCGTCGAGGGCAGCACCTCGCCACGGGTGTACAGGGCGATGAACACCGTGACGGTGGCGAACAGGATGGTCAGGCCGCTCATGGTGAACGCCAGGGTGTCCCGGCGGCGCGACAGCGCCAGCCAGATGCTGGCCAGCGTCAGGAAGGCCGCGACCGGGAACACCCACGGCAGCACGCCGAAGTCCTCGAACAGGTCCTCGGTGACGTAACCCATGACGACGAACGCCACGATCGCCACCGTCGCCAGCGCCCCCCACCGCAGCGCCGCCGTGCGGGCCCGCACGTACAGGACGGTGTCCCGGTGCAGGCGCAGCAGCAGGAAGTTCGCGCCGTGCAGCGTGAACAGCAGCAGGGTCGCCAGTCCCCCGACGATCGAGAACGGGGTGAACATCTCGGCGAAGCCGCCCTCCACGCGGCCCTCACGCCCGACCGGCAGCCCCTCGATGATCTTGGCCATGATCACGCCCCACAGGAACGACGGGACGACGCTGCCGCCGAAGGACATCCAGTCCCAGAACGAGCGCCACCGCTCGCTGTCGACCTGGTTGCGGTACTCGAAGGAGACGCCGCGCAGCAGCAGGGCGAGCAGGATCAGCACGAACAGCGGGTACATGCCGCTGAAGACCGCGCCGTACCAGACCGGGAAGGTGGAGAACATCAGCCCGGCGGCGGCGATCACCCAGACCTCGTTGCCGTCCCAGAACGGCCCGATGGTGCCGGTGAGGGCCCGCTCCTCCGCCTCGGTGCGCGCCAGCGTCGGCCGCAGGATGTCGACGCCGAAGTCGAAGCCCTCCAGGAAGAAGTACAGGGTGAAGGCCAGCGCGATGAGCCAGAACCACAGCGTGACCAGGTCCACCGTCAGTCCCTCCTCTCGTACCCCTGGAACCCTGCACCCTCGTAGTCCGGCGCCGGCGCGGCCACGAGCTGGGCCTCGGGCCGGCGGTGGATCCCGGCCCGGGCGGTCACCGACAACAGGTAGACGTCGAGCCCGATGAGCGCCAGGTAGACCACCCACAGCCCGATCAGCCCCGCGAGCACCTCGCCGGCGGTGTTGGCGCTCACCCCCTCCTCGACGGTCAGCAGGCCGTAGACCATGAACGGCTGGCGACCCATCTCGGTGACCATCCAGCCGGTGAAGTTGGCGATCCAGGGCAGCGGGATGAACAGCACCAGCGCCCGCAGGAACCAGCGGGTGGTGTCCAGCCCCTGCCGTCGCCGCCACCAGAGGAACAGCCCGAGGAACGCCGTCGCCAGCAGCAGCGAGCCGATGGCGACCATGGTGCGGAAGGACCAGTACACCCACGCGACCGGCGGGACGTAGTCGCCCTCCCCGTAGAGCTCCTGGTACTCCTCGTTGAGCGGGATCAGCCCCTCGTAGCGGCCCTCCAGGCTGTTGTAGGCCAGCACCGACCCGACGTACGGGATCTCCACGTTGAACGAGTTCCGCTGGCCCTCCTGGTCGATCACCGCGACCAGCGACCACGGGGCCGGCGAGTCCGACGTCTCCCACTGGGCCTCCATGGCCGCGAACTTCATCGGCTGGTCCTCGCGCGCGACCTGGGCCTCGGTGTGCCCGCTGACGACCGAGAACACGGTGCCGATGGCGGCGAAGACCAGTCCGAGCCGCAGCGACCGGGAGTAGACGTCGGTGTCCTGCCGGCGCAGCAGGTGGAAGGCGCTGATGCCCAGGACGAAGAAGGCGGCGACGACCCAGGCGCTGCCCTGCACGTGCGCGAAGTACAGCCAGGCCTTGTAGTTGAAGACGACGGCCCCGAAGTCGGTGAGCCGCGCCTGGCCCTCGACCACCTCGTAGCCGACCGGGTGGTGCATCCAGGCGTTGGCCAGCACGATCCAGAACGCGCTGATCTGCGTGCCGATCGCGACCAGCCAGATGCTGCCCAGCCGCATCCACGGCTTGAGCCGGTCCTTCCCGAACCACCACAGCCCGATGAAGGTGCTCTCGAGGAAGAACGCCATCAGCACCTCGAGCGCCAGCGGGACGCCGAAGATGTTGCCGACGAAGTTGGAGTACTCGCTCCAGTTCATCCCGAACTGGAACTCCTGCACGATCCCGGTGACCACGCCCACGGCGAAGTTGATGAGGAAGAGGTGACCGAAGAAGTTGGTCATCTTCCCGTAGACGTCGCGCCGGTCCTCGCGGAAGAAGGCGATCGTCTCCATCACCGCGATCAGGAACGCCAGCCCTACGGTGAGCGAGACGAAGAAGAAGTGGAAGATGCTGGTCGAGGCGAACTGGAACCGCGAGAGCTCCACGACGTCCACGCGCACCACCTCGCTCCGGAGGCCGGGGACCGGGAGGAGGCGCGGGGCTGACGCCAGGGCGGCGGGCGTCCGGGTGTCCGGGTGTCCGGGTGTCCGGGCACCAGACTCGCACGCGACGGAGGGGGTGGCACGCCGAGCAGGCGCCCACCTGCGGACGGGCCGACCCACCCGATCCCTGGTCAGCCCCTCGGCTTCTCGCTCCCCCGGCCCTCGCGGACCTTCACCGAGATCTCGATCGGCGTTCCGTGGAAGCCGAACCGCTCACGCAGCTTGCGCTCCAGGAACCGCCGGTACCCGGCCTCCAGGAAACCGGTCGAGAAGACGACGAACCGCGGCGGGCGGACGTCGGCCTGCGTGACGTACTTGATCTTCGGGGCGCGGCCACCGCGGGCCGGCGGCGGCGTCTCCTGCACCAGTGCCCGGACGTAGGTGTTCAGCTCCGCCGTCGGCACCCGCATCTCCCACGAGGCCAGCGCCTCGCGCAGGTGCTGGGCGAGCTTGTCCACGCCCCGGCCGGTCCTGGCCGAGATGTTGACCCGCGACGCCCACCTGACCCGCGCCAGGTCGCGCTCGATCTCGCGCTCCAGCTGCAGACGCCGGTCCTCGTCGAGGGTGTCCCACTTGTTGAAGGCGATGACCAGCGCGCGGCCGGCCTCGATCACCTGGGTGATGACCCGCTGGTCCTGCTCGCTGACCACCTCGTCGGCGGCCAGCAGGACGACGGCGACCTCGGCGGCCTGGATGGCGGCCTCGGTGCGCAGGCTGGCGTAGTACTCCATGCCGCTGGCGGTGTTGACCTTCCGCCGCAGCCCCGCGGTGTCGACGAACCGCCACTCCTCGCCGCCCAGGGTGACGATCGAGTCGACCGGGTCGACGGTGGTGCCCGCGACCGAGTCGACGACGGACCGCTCGTCCCTCGCCAGCCGGTTGAGCAGGCTGGACTTGCCCACGTTGGGCCGGCCGACCAGCGCCACCCGGCGCGGGCCGCCCTCCTCCTCCTGCTCGCGCGGGGCCTCGGGCAGCGCCTCGAGCACCAGGTCGAGCAGGTCGCCGCTGCCCCGGCCGTGCAGCGCGCTGGCCGGCTGCGGCTCGCCGAGGCCCAGCGACCACAGCTCGGCGGCGTTGGACTCGCTGCGCTCGTCGTCCACCTTGTTGGCCACCAGGATCACCGGGCGGTCGCTGCGGCGCAGGACCCGCGCGGCGGCCAGGTCGGTGTCGGTGGCCCCCACCTGGCTGTCGACGACGAGCACGATGACGTCGGCGGTCTTCATCGCGTACTCGGCCTGGCGGGTGATCGAGGCACCGAGGCCGCTGGCCCTGGGGTCCCAGCCGCCGGTGTCGACGACGGTGAAGCGCTTGCCGTTCCACAGCGCCTCGTAGGCGATGCGGTCGCGCGTGACGCCCGGGGTGTCCTGGACGACGGCCGCGCGGCGGCCCAGGATCCGGTTGACCAGCGTGGACTTGCCGACGTTGGGCCGGCCGACGACCGCGACGACCGGCAGCGGCCCGGTCTGCTCGGTCATCCGTCCTTCTCGCTGGCGCTCGTCGTACGCACGACCGGCGGTGCTGTGTCCCTGCGTGAGCTCGCGAGCTCGCTCACGACGCCGCCCCCACCGTCTCCAGCGCCAGCTCCACGACCCGGTCGACGACGCCCTCGCGGTCGAGGTGCGTGCTGTCGACGACCACGGCGTCCTCCGCCGGGCGCAGCGGGCTGTCGACGCGGCTGCTGTCGTACTCGTCGCGGCGGCGCAGGTCGGCGGCGAGCTCGGCGATCTCGTCGGGCGTGGTGAGGCCGAGCTGGGCGGCGCGGCGCTGGGCGCGGGCCTCGGGAGCCGCGGTCAGGTACACCTTCAGCGTCGCCTGGGGCAGGACGACGGTGCCGATGTCGCGACCCTCGACGACGACCGCATCGGCCGCCGAGACCAGCGCGCGCTGCTGGTCGACCAGCCGGCGGCGCACCGAGGGCACCGCCGAGACCGCCGACACCGCGCGGGTGACCTCCGGGCCGCGGATGCGGACGGCGACGTCCACGCCGTCGACCTGCACCAGCTCGGTGTCGGCCGCCGTGCCCACCTCGATGCGGGCGGCGGCGACGGCGGCGGCCACGGCGTCGGCGTCCTCCGGGTCCACCCCGGCGTCGAGGACGGCGACCGTCGCGGCGCGGTACATCGCGCCGGTGTCCAGGTAGGCGGCGCCCAGCCGGCCGGCGACGGCCCGCGCGACGCTGGACTTGCCCGTCCCCGACGGGCCGTCCAGGGCGACCTGGCCGGTGAAGTGCGCACCCACTGGGCGATCGCCGCGCACGGTGGCGTCCGCTCGTCCCTCGCTCATGGCAGCCTCCTCGCCGGCGCTCGTCGGCCGCATCCGCGACGCTGCAGCGTCCATCCGGGAGCTCGCGAGCTCGTTCACTGGGCGATGTCCCGTCGCAGCGCCACGGCCCCGCGCAGGTACACGTGCTGCACCTCGGCGCGCGGCCGGTCGGTCTCCACGTGCGCCATCAGCCGCAGCACCCGGGGCAGCGCGTGCGGGACGCCGATCTCGGTGGCGCACATCAGCGGCACGTCACCGAAGCCGAGCTCGCGCGCGGCCAGCGCCGGGAACTCCGAGACGAGGTCGGGGGTGGCGGTGAACAGGATGCTGATGACGTCGTCGTGCTCCAGCTGGTTGCGCTCCATGACCGCGGTGACCAGCTCACGCGTCGCGTCGAGGACCAGCTCCCGCTCGTCGGCGTCCACCTGTGTCGCGCCGCGGATGGCTCGGACGGCCACTACCACTCTCCTCGATCGGTGCGGGCTCCGGATCGCCGTGCCCCTCGGTCGAGTCTAGGGACCGCCCGTCGGAGCCCGCCGTCCGCGCCCGGCCCACCCCGGATCAGCGAGCTCGGTTCGGGATAACGGCGGTCCGGCGGCTGCACTGCCCCGCTGCCGCGCGATGCCGGTCAGCGCAGCCGCGGCGCGGTGAGCTCGCGGACCTCCGCGTAGCGCTCGCGCACCTGCGGCACCGGGTCGGCCTCGTGGACCTCGGTCGTCGCGCTCGGCCAGACCGGAGGGGTGTCGCCGCCGGCGAGCACCCAGGCCGCCTGCCGGGCGGCACCGTCGGCCACGTACTCCCCCGGGGGTGGGACGAGCACCGGCACGCCGAGGACGGCGGGGGCGATCCTGCGGATCGCCTCGGAGCGAGCACCGCCGCCGATGAGGAACACCCGTCGCACCGGCGTCCCCCCGGCGGCCACGGCCGCGAGCCCGTCGGCCAGCCCGCAGAGGAGGCCCTCGACGGCCGCCCGCGCCACGTGCGCCGGGTCGCCGGTGGACAGGGTGAGGCCGTGCAGGGACCCGGTGGCGTACGGCCGGTTCGGCGTCCGCTCGCCCTCCAGGTAGGGCACGAGCACGAGGCCGCCCGCGCCGGCCGGCGCGGACAGCGCCAGCCGCGACAGCTCCGCGTGGTCGACCCCGAGCAGCCGGGCGGTCGCGTCGAGCACGCGGGCGGCGTTGAGGGTGGTGACCAGCGGGAGGAAGTGCCCGGTGGCGTCGGCGAACCCGGCGACGGTGCCGGTCGGGTCGGTCATCGGTGTGGTGGAGACGGTGGAGACCACCCCCGAGGTGCCGATGGAGACGACCACGTCGCCGGGCTCGGCGTTGAGGCCGAGCGCCGCGGCGGCGTTGTCCCCCGTGCCCGGGCCGAGCACCGCTCCCCCGTCGCCGGTGAGGGCGCCGGAGGCGACCGTCCCGGCCGGCTCGGCCGGGTCCAGCACGCGCGGCACGACGGGGGTGCGCCCGAAGGCCCGCTCGAGCAGGTCGAGGCGGTAGTCGCCGGTGATCGGCGACCAGTAGCCGGTGCCGCTGGCGTCCCCGCGGTCGGTGACGAGCGCGTCCAGGCCCTGCCGGCCACCCGCCGACCCGCCCGCACGACGCCCCGCCAGCTCCCACGTCAGCCAGTCGTGCGGCAGGCACACCGCTGCGGTGCGGGCGGCGTTCCCGGGCTCGGACTGCGCCAGCCAGCGCAGTTTGGTGACCGTGAAGGAGGCGACCGGCACGAGGCCGACGGCATCGGCCCACGCCCGGCCACCGGCCTCCGGCCCGCCGAGCTCGGCCACCAGGTCGGCCGCGGCTGCCGCCGAGCGGGTGTCGTTCCACAGCAGCGCCGGGCGGACCACCGCGCCGTCCTCGTCGAGGCACACCATCCCGTGCTGCTGCCCGCCGACGGCGACGGCGGCGACGTCGCCGAGGCCGCCGGCCTCGGCGATGGCCGCTCGCAGCGCCGTCCGCCACGCGGCCGGGTCGACCTCCGTGCCGTCGGGGTGCGGCGCCCGGCCCTCCCGGACCAGGCGACCGCTCTCCGCGTCGCGGACCACCACCTTGCACGACTGGGTCGACGAGTCGACCCCCGCGACCAGAGGCATCAGCGGGCGCCGAGCAGGTGCTCGACCGCCAACTGCGAGAGCCGCACCTGGCCGCCCGGACGAGCACCTGCGACCTCGGCGTCGAAGTCCTCGAAGGCCGCGCGGTCGGCCAGCAGGTCCTCGTACGACTCGCCGTCGGCCAGCGTCGGCTGCGCCAGCTCGGGCACCTGTGCCGCGGCCAGCGCCTCCTGGACCTCCGGGTCGGCGCGGAAGGCCGCCGCGCGCTCCTTGAGCAGCAGGTAGGTGCGCATGTTCGCCGCCGCCGAGGCCCACACGCCGTCGGCGTCCTCGATGCGCAGCGGCTTGTAGTCGAAGTGCCGCGGCCCGTCGTAGGCCGGCCCGCCGTCGACGCCACCGTGCTCGAGCAGGTCCACGGTGGCGAAGGCGGACAGCAGGTCCCCGTGCCCGAAGACGAGGTCCTGGTCGAACTTCGGGCCGTGCTGACCGTTGAGGTCGATGTGGAAGAGCTTGCCCTGCCAGATCGCCTGGGCGATGCCGTGCGTGTAGTTGAGGTTGGCCATCTGCTCGTGGCCGACCTCGGGGTTCAGGCCGACCAGGTCGGCGTGCTCCAGGGTGGAGATGAAGGCCAGGGCGTGCCCGATGGTGGGCAGGAAGATGTCGCCGCGCGGCTCGTTCGGCTTGGGCTCCAGGGCGAACCGCAGCCCGTAGCCGCGGTCCTCCGAGTACTGGGCGAGGGTGTCGATGCCCTCGCGGTAGCGGTCGAGCGCGGCGCGCAGGTCCTTCGCGGAGTCGACCTCGGTGCCCTCGCGCCCGCCCCACAGCACGTAGGTCCGCGCGCCCAGCTCGGCGGCGAGGTCCATGTTCCGCATGACCTTGCGCAGCGCGTAGCGGCGGACGCCGCGGTCGTTGGCGGTGAGCGCGCCCTCCTTGAACACCGGGTGGGTGAACAGGTTGGTCGTGGCCATGGGGACGACGAGGCCGGTCTCCTCCAGCGCCGCCTTGAACCGCTCGACGTGCTTCGCGCGCTCGGCGTCGGCGCTGCCGAACGGGATGAGGTCGTCGTCGTGGAAGGTGACGCCGGCGGCACCCAGCTCGGCGAGGCGGTGCACGCTCTCGACCGGGTCGAGCGCCGGGCGGGTGGCGTCGCCGAACGGGTCACGGGCCTGCCAGCCCACCGTCCAGAGGCCGAAGGTGAACCGGTCGTCCTTGGTGGGCTGCGGCGCGCTCATGCGATCTCCCTCGATCTGGTTTTGTTCTGCCGTAGAACATAAAGCAGCTCGCCGCTAGCCTCAAGGGGTGCGGACGGCGGAGGAGACGGGTGCGCGGCAGTCGACGCTGCGCAGGTCCAACCTGGCTCTCGTGCTGCGCACCGTGTGCGCCGCCGACGGGCCGCTGTCGCGGGCGGACGTCGCCGTCCGCACCGGGACGACGCGGGCGACCGCCGCCCGGCTGGTCGACGAGCTGGTCGCCGGAGGGTTGCTCGACGAGGGCGAGCGGCTGGCGCTCCCCCGGCGTGGCCGCCCCGCGACCCCGCTGCTCCCCGGCGCCCGGATCGGCGCCCTGGGCCTGCAGGTCGACGCCGGGCTGCTCGCCGCGCGGGTGCTCGACCTGCGCGGCCGGGTGGTGGCCGAGCACGTCGAGGACGCCGACCTGGTTGGCAGCGACCCGGCGCGCACGCTGGCCCGGCTGGGGGCGCTCACCGGCGCGCTGCTCGACGGTCCGGCCGGGGAGCTGCGGCTGGCCGGTGCCGGGCTGGCGCTGTCCGGCCTGGTGGACGGCGAGGTGCTCCTGCGCGCGCCGAACCTCGGCTGGTCCGACGTCCCCGCCGTCGACCTGCTGGCCCCGCACCTGCCCGGCGGGCTGCGCCCGGCGCTCGGCAACGAGGCCGACCTGGCCGCGCGGACCGTGGCCGAGACCGCGCCGGGGCGCCCCGGGCCGCTGCGCGACTTCCTCTACGTCTCCGGGCAGATCGGCATCGGCGGTGCCGCCGTCCTCGGCGGGCGGGTGGTGGCCGGCAGCGCCGGCTGGGCCGGCGAGGTGGGGCACGTCTGCGTGGACCCCGAGGGGCCGGCCTGCCGTTGCGGCTCCACCGGGTGCCTGGAGCGGTACGCCGGGCGGCACGCCCTGCTCGCCGCCGCCGGGCTGCCGCTGGACACCCCGCCGGCCGAGGTCGTCGACCGCGCCGAGGACGCCGACGTGCGGCGCGCCCTGGACGCCGCAGCCCGCGCGCTGGGCGTGGCGCTGGCCGGCGTCCTCAACGTGCTGGACCTGCCGGCCGTCGTCCTCGGGGGGCACCTGGCCGCGCTGGCCGAGCCACTGCGCCCCCGGCTGGAGGAGCTGCTCGGACGGCGGGTGCTGTCGGCGCGCTGGCGCCGTCCGGTGGTCGAGGCCGTTCCCGGTACGCCGGCCGCGGGCGCGACCGGTGCGGCGCTGCGGGCGCTGGGCGACGTGCTGGCCGACCCGGTGCGCCGGCTGGCCTAGAGGCCCACGGCCTCCTCGAGCGCGCCCACCTCGGCGCGGCTGAGCCGGCGGATCGACCCGCTGCGCATGCGCTCGAGCTTGACCGGCCCGACGGCGGTGCGGGTCAGCCGGGACACCGGCAGCCCGACGTGCGCCAGCAGCCGCCGCACGATGTGCTTGCGGCCCTCGTGCAGCACCACCTCGACGACCGACTGGCCGGCGTGGGTGTCGACGACGCGGAACGAGTCGACCTTGACCGGGCCGTCCTCGAGCTCCACCCCGGCGCGCAGCCGGCGAGCCATGTCGCGCGGGATCGAGCCCGACACCTGCGCCAGGTAGGTCTTCTTGACCTCGTAGGACGGGTGCGCCAGCCGGTGGGCGAGCTCGCCGTCGTTGGTGACCAGCAGCAGGCCCTCGGTGTCCTGGTCCAGCCGGCCGACGTGCACCAGACCGGGCGCCAGGTCGCCGACCATGTCGCCGACGGTCGGGCGGTTGCGGTCGTCGCTCATCGCGGTGATGACGCCGGCGGGCTTGTTCAGCGCGTAGGTGACCCGGTCGTCGCGCAGCTCGATGCGGACGCCGTCGACGGCGATCTTGTCCCGCTCCGGGTCGACCCGCATGCCCTGCACGGTGACCGTCTTGCCGTTCACGCTGATCCGGCCCTGGTCGACCATGTTCTCCACGACGCGGCGGGAGCCGACCCCGGCGCGCGCGAGGACCTTCTGCAGCCGCTCACCCTCCGCCGCGGCGTCGGTGCGGGCGCGGCCGCGGTCGCCGGGGTGGGCGGGGGCGAGCTCCATGTCCTCCGACCACCCCTCGCCGGGGCCGGGGGTCGTGTCGTCGTGCGGGGCGGTGTCCATCGCCGCCAGTCTCCCACCCGGCGTCCCGTCGTCCCCCCGGGCGGGCGGACGTCGCCCCGAGGGTCGCCCGGCAGGCGCTCAGGCCGACTCCCGCGCCGTTCCTGCCGTCCTCGCGCCGGCGCAGCGGCGCGAGGACGCCGGGACCCGCGCGAGGGTCCGGGATTGCCGGGTCCGCCGGCGGTCTGCCGGTGCCCGGCCCCGTCCCGGGGCCCGCCGCGAGCCTGCGAGTGGCGGGGCAGAGGGTCCTTCCTCAGGCGTCGGGGTGCTCGTCCAGCACGGACGACGTCTCGGGCAGCAGCGGCCCGAGCTCCGGGAGCTCGTCGAGGCTCTCCAGCCCCAGCCGCTCGAGGAACAGCGGGGTGGTCGCGTACAGCCCGCCGCCGCTGTCGGGGTCGGTGCCGACCTCGGAGACCAGGCCGCGGGAGACGAGCGTGCGCATGACGCCGTCCACCCCGACCCCGCGGATCGCCGACACCCGTGCGCGGGTCACCGGCTGCCGGTAGGCGATGACGGCGAGGGTCTCCAGCGCCGCCTGGGTGAGCCGGCTGCGCTGCCCGTCGACGAGGTAGCGCTCGACGACGCCGGCGTGCTGCTCGCGGCTGTAGAGCCGCCAGCCCTCCCCCACCCGGCGCAGCGTGATGCCGGCGCCACGGCGGTCGTAGTCCTCGGCGAGCTCGGTCAGGAGGGTCCGCACCTGCGGCACCGGGCAGCGCAGCGCACCGGCCAGCGTCACCTCGTCGACCGGGCTGTCGACGACGAACAGCAGCGCCTCCAGCCCCCCGCGCAGCGCGGCCGGATCGAGGTCGGGGTCGGGCTCCGGCTCGGCCTCGGGCGCCGGCTCCGGCTCCGGGTCCGGCTCGCGCGACGGTACGGCGACGGGCGGGGCCAGCGGCGCGGGCTCCTCGACCGGGGCGGGTTCGGCCACCGGTGCCGGCCGCTCGGCGACGCGGGCGGCGAGCTCCGCGGCGACGGCGTCCCAGGTGGCGGGGTCGGCGTCGTCGCGCCGCTCGGCCTCCTCGCGGGTGGCGGCCAGCTCGGCGGCCAGCGCGTCCCACGAGACGGGCGGCCGCTCCCCCTCGCTCACGCGTCCTCCTCGCCGGCGCTCGTCGGCCACGCGCGCGGCGCTGCTGCGTCCCCGCGTGCCCTCGCGAGCTCGGTCACGTGTACTCCCCGTCGACGAGGACCTCGGGTCCGGCATCCGCGCCGCCCACCCAGCGCACGTGCAGCTCGCCGAGCGGGGTCAGCTGGTCGAACACCACCCGCTGCTGGCGGTAGAGCTCCAGCAGGGCGAGGAACCGGGCCACCACCTCGAGGGTGTGCCCGCAGTCGGCGGTCAGCGCGCGGAAGCTCGACGTCCCGGCCGCCATGAGCTGGTCGCGCAACAGCAGGAGCTGCTCGGAGACGCTCACCGGCGGCGCGTGCAGGTGCGAGACGCCGACCGTGGGCGGCACCGTGGGGGTGAGCGCCCTGGTCGCCAGGGCCGCGAACTGCTCGGGGGTCACGCCGAGCAGGACCTCGGGCAGCAGGTCGGCGAAGCGGGGCTCGGGTGCGACGTCGCGGGGGTACCTGCGGACGGCGTCGGCCTCGCGGCCCCGGAGGAAGGCTGCTGCCTGCTTGTAGGCGCGGTACTGCAGCAGCCGGGCGAAGAGCAGGTCGCGGGCCTCGAGCAGCTCGAGGTCCTCGTCGTCCTCCACCTCGGCGGCGGGCAGCAGCCGGGCGGCCTTGAGGTCGAGCAGCGTGGCGGCGACGACGAGGAACTCGCTGGCCTGGTCGAGGTCCAGCTCGTCGCCCATGGCGTCGAGGTGCGCGATGAACTCGTCGGTGACCTGCGACAGCGCGATCTCGGTGACGTCGAGCCGGTGCTTGCCGATCAGTTGCAGCAGCAGGTCGAACGGGCCCTCGAAGTTCGTCAGCCGGACGGTGAACCGCCCGCTGCCGACCGCCGAGGTGTCCGTCGCACTCACACGGTCAGCTTAGGAGCGGTCACCGACGGTGGCGGCACCCCAGGACACCGCGGGAGGGATCACTTCCCCTTGAGCCGCGAGACGAGCACCGAGTCCTCGCCGCGCTCGGCCAGGTCGGCCAGCAGCACGCCGATGGCCTCGCGGACGATGCGGCCGCGGTCGGCGGCCACGCCGTGCTGGCCGCGCAGCGTCAGCCGGGCGCTCTCCAGCGCGAGCAGCTCCTCGGCGGAGATGTAGACGGTGATCTTCTCGTCGTGCTTGACGCGCTCGCTGCGCTGCGCCCGGCCACGGGTCGGCCGGACCGGGGTCACGGCCGGGGCCGGCGCGGGCTGACGGAAGGACGCCAGCGGGTCGGCGTCCTCCGCACCACCGGGGACGAGCGTCAGCGGGGCGGTCGGCTCGGCCGCGCCCTCGCCCCGGCGGGCGGCCCCGCCGCGCAGCACCGGCGAGCTCACCGTGGCGCTGATGCTGGGCAGCTCGGTGACCTCCGGCGCCGGGGCGGTGTCGGTGCGGCGGAACAGCTCCGCCGCACCGGGCAGGACGGGACGGCGGGTCACGCCGCCACCTCGCCGGCGCTCGGCGTCCGCGTGCCCCGGGGTGCTGCGTCCCCGTGTGATCCCGCGAGCCCGATCACAGTGCCAGGACCTCCTTGGCCAGGTCGCGGTAGGCCGACGCCCCCGTGGACGTCGGCGCCCACGTGGTGATCGGCTGACCGGCGACCGTGGTCTCGGGGAAGCGCACGGTCCGCTGGATGACGGTCTGGAAGACGGTGTCACCGAAGGCCTCGACGACGCGGCTGAACACCTCGCGGCAGTGCACGGTGCGCGCGTCGTACATCGTGGCGAGGATCCCGGAGATCTCCAGCTCGGGGTTGAGCCGCTCCTTGACCTTCTCGATGGTGTCGACGAGCAGGGCCACGCCGCGCAGCGAGAAGAACTCGCACTCCAGCGGGATGACCACGCCCTGCGCGGCGGTCAGGGCGTTGACCGTCAGCAGGCCCAGCGAGGGCTGGCAGTCGATGAGGATGTAGTCGTACTCGTCGCGGACGTCGGCGAGCACGCGCAGCAGGGTCTGCTCACGCGCCACCTCGCTGACCAGCTGCACCTCGGCGGCCGACAGGTCGATGTTGCTGGGCACCAGGTCCAGGCCCGGGATGTCGGTGGACACCCGCACGTCCTTGAGCGAGGTGCGCCGCTCCATGAGCGCGTTGTAGATGGTCCGGTCGAGGTTCTGCGCCGGGACGCCGAGCCCCACCGACAGCGCTCCCTGCGGGTCCAGGTCGATGAGCAGCACCTTGCGCCCGTACTCGACCAGCGCGGCGCCCAGGTTGATCGTCGACGTCGTCTTGCCGACGCCGCCCTTCTGGTTGCACATCGCGATGATCCGCGCGGGGCCGTGCTGCGTGAGCGGCTTGGGGTCCGGCAGCCGGCGCATGCGCGCGCGGGCCGGGTCCAGCCGCGGGGCGGCGGCACCCATCTCGGGCTCGGGGTCGGTCGGGAGCGCGAAGGCCTGGCCGGCCGCGTCCCCTCGGATCGCCATCGCTGTCGTGTCCTCCACCTCGTGCCCGTTCCGGCTCGCACCGGGAGCGGTCAGCCGTTCTGCCGCGCGGGATGCACCGACGGTAGGGAGATCGACACCATTGACCGAGGAGGCACGCCGCACGTCGTGTCGACTTGGCGACCCGTGCCAACTCAACTGTCACATCCGGCCGGAGCTCCTGGCAGAAGACGCCAAGGCACGGGTCGGTGGCTGTCAGGTGAGCGCGCGCGGGTGGCTGCTGGCGTACACCTCGCGCAGCCGGTCGACGGTGACGAGCGTGTAGACCTGCGTCGTGGTCACCGAGGCGTGACCGAGCAGCTCCTGGACGACGCGCACGTCGGCGCCGCCGTCGAGCAGGTGGGTGGCGAAGGAGTGCCGCAGGGTGTGCGGCGAGACCTCGACCACCAGCCCGGCCCGCTCCGCCGCCGTCCGCAGGATGGACCAGGCGCTCTGCCGCGACAGCGAACCGCCGCGGGCGTTGAGGAACAGCGCGCCGCCGCGCACACCGGAGCGGCCGGCAGCGGCCAGCGCCGGGCGGGCCCGCACCAGGTAGTCCTCGACCGCCCGCAGCGCGTAGGACCCGACGGGCACGATCCGCTGCTTGCCGCCCTTGCCGGCCAGCCGCACCACCGACTGGCCGCGGTCGAGGTCGTCGACGGCCAGCCCGACCGCCTCGGAGATGCGCGCCCCGGTGCCGTAGAGCAGCTCGAGCAGCGCCCGGTCGCGCAGCCCGCGCGGCCCCTCCAGTGCGCCGGCGGCCTCGATCAGCGCGACCACCGACTCGACCGGGATCGCCTTGGGCAGCCGCCGCGCCGGGGACGGTGGCCGCACCTCGTGGGCCACGTCGTCGGGCACCAGCCCGTCGAGCAGCGCGAACCGGTGCAGCCCCCGGACGGCGACCACCGCGCGCGCCGCCGACGTGGCCGACAGCGGCGGGTGGTCGTCGTCCCCCTGGCGGAGCGCGGCGAGGAAGCCGGCGACGTCGGACTCGGCCACCTCGCCCAGCCCGCGCACGCCCGCGGCGTCGAGGAACTCGGTGTAGCGGCGCAGGTCGCGGCGGTAGGCGGAGATCGTGTTGGCCGACAGGCCGCGCTCGACGGTGAGGTGGTCGAGGTAACCGGTGACCACCCGCTCCACCGCCGACGTGGTGGACGTCGTCAGAGGAGCACCTCCTCGAGGGGGACGGCGGTCATCCCGTGGGCCTCGGCGACCTCGGGCAGCACCACCTGCCCGGCGACGACGTTGACGCCGTGGGCCAGGGCCGGGTCCGAGCGGACGGCGGCTGCGGTGCCCTCGTTGGCCAGCGCCATGACGTAGGGCAGCGTGACGTTGGTCAGCGCGTGCGTCGAGGTGTTGGGGACCGCACCGGGCATGTTGGCCACGCAGTAGAAGACCGACCCGTGCACGCGGAAGGTCGGGTCGTCGTGCGTGGTGGGTCGGGTGTCCTCGAAGCAGCCGCCCTGGTCGACGGCGATGTCCACGAGCACCGACCCGGGCTTCATCCGCGACACCAGCTCGTTGCCGACCAGCGTGGGCGCCTTCGCGCCGGGCACCAGCACCGCCCCGATGACCAGGTCGGCGTCGAGGACGGCCCGCTCGACCTCGTAGGCGTTGGAGGCCACCGTCTGCAGGTGCCCCTGGTAGATGCGGTCGGCGGCGCGCAGCTTGTCGATGTCCCTGTCCAGGACGACGACCTCGGCCTGCATGCCCAGCGCGATCGCAGCGGCGTTCATGCCCGAGACGCCGGCGCCGATGACGACCACCTTGGCCGCGTAGACCCCGGAGACGCCACCGAGCAGCACCCCGCGGCCGCCGTGCGCGCGCTCCAGGCTGTGCGCGCCGACCTGCGGCGCCATCCGTCCGGCGACCTCCGACATCGGGGCGAGCAGCGGCAGGGCGCCGTCGGCGGTCTGCACCGTCTCGTAGGCGATCGCGGTGGTGCCGGAGGTGACCAGCGCGTCGGTGCACTCCTTGGACGCCGCCAGGTGCAGGTAGGTGAACAGCGTCTGCCCGGTGCGGAGCCGGGAGTGCTCCTCGGCGACCGGCTCCTTGACCTTCAGCAGCAGGTCCGCGTCGGCCCACACGTCGTCGGCGTCGGCCACGATCGTCGCCCCCGCGGCGGTGTAGTCCCCGTCCGGGATGGACGAACCCTCCCCCGCGCCCCGCTCGACGAGCACCGCGTGCCCGGCCCGCACCAGCTCGGTCACCCCCGCGGGGGTGAGCGCCACCCGGTACTCCCGGTTCTTGACCTCTCGGGGAACCCCGACCCGCATCGTCCGCTCCTGGTCCCGGTGGGACGTCCCGAGGGTGACGGGCGCCGCACCGCGTCGTGGGCCCACCCGGTCGGGGCGCGCCTCGCGCGGAGTGTAGGAGAAGGACCCCCTCGCCCCCCGCCACTCGCACGCTCGTGGCGGGCCCCTGCGAGCGGTCCGCGCGGCGAGCCTCTGGACGGGGCCTCGCGGCGGGCCCCCTGCACGGGCCGGGGTGCTCCCTCAGCCGGCGCTGGTCGCGTACCCGCAGGCGGTGACGGCCGCGCTGCAGACGTCCTCGTCCTGCTGGCCGGTGCCCCCGCTGGCGCCGAGCGCCCCGACCAGCTGCCCGTCGGCGTAGACCGGCACGGCGCCCGGCTGCGGCGTGAAGCGGCCCCCGGTCATCGTGGTCAGCGCGGTGGAGAAGTTCGGCAGGGTCTCCATCTTGGCCTTCTGCCCGGCGCTGGGCATGCCGTAGGCCGCCGCGGTCCAGGCCTTGCCCTGGGCGACGTCGGTGGAGATCCACGGTGCGCCGTCGGTGCGCAGCAGGGCCACGAGGTGGCCCGCAGCGTCCATGACGGCGAAGGACATGGGGACGGCGACCCGGGCGCACTCCTCCCGGGCTGCGGAGAGGAGGGCCAGGGCCTGCTCGGAGGTCAGCACGGGGTCAGCCTGCCAGCGCCCCCGGGGTCTCCGCCTGCGGGGAGGGCGGCCGCGGCGGAAGGTGGGCGGGTCCCCCCGTCCGACAGGAGGAGTTCCGTGCCCCTGTACGCCCCGTCCCCCGCCCTGCGCGGTCGCCAGCTGGGCGCCGACGTCGGGCTGCTGGCCTGGCTGGTGCTCTGGGTGCTGGTGGCCCGGACGGCGCACGGCGCGGTGCTGGCCCTGGCCGAGCCCGGCCGGGCCGTCGAGGACCTCGGCGCCTCGGTGGCCGGCAGCATGTCCTCGGCCGCGCAGGCCGCCGAGGACGTCCCCGTGGTCGGCGACGAGCTGGCCGCGCCCTTCGAGGCGCTGGGCTCGGCCGGCGGGTCGGTCGGCGGCGCGGGGCAGGCCGCGCAGGACGCCGTCGGCACCCTGGCCACGGTGCTCGCCGTCGTCCTCGTCGTCCTCCCGGTGGGCTGGCTGCTGCTGCACTGGCTGCCCTGGCGGCTGGGCTGGGTGCGCGAGGCCGGCGCCGCGCGGCGGCTGGCGACCGCGGACCCCGCCGTGCTCGCGGCCCGGGCGCTGGCCACCGCGCCGCTGGGGCGGCTCGCCGACCTGCCGCCCGGCACCGCCGACGCGTGGCGCGCCGGCGACCCGGCCGCGACCCGCACGCTGGCCGCCGTCGAGCTCGCCCGCCTCGGCCTGCCCGCGGACACCCTCGGGCGGGACGAGCGCCCGTTGGGGTTGAGGTGACGCCTGGGACTGCCGATGACCGGGGGGACACCAGGAGGTACTGCGTGGCACGGCGGGCACGACGGGGACGCGGGACCGGCACGGTCGCCGCGGTGGCGGCGGTCGGGCTGATCGCGCTCAGCGGGCCGGCGACCGAGGTCGCCGCCACGGTGACCGCCACCCGGACGGCACTGCCCGCGGTCCCGGCTCCCGCGGCCGCGCTCCCCCGCCCGGTCACGGTCGTCGCCGCGGCACCGCCCGCGCCGGCCGCCGTCCCGCCGGTGAGCGTGGTGGACGTCCCGCGTCCGCAGCAGATCGAGGTCCGCGTGCGGCCCGGCGTGCCGCACGGGGTCATGCCCGACACCGACCCGCCGCCCTCGTCGTGCGGCGGCTACGCCAACCCGCGGCAGATCCTCCCGGGCGTGGTGCCCGGCGTCGCCTCGGCCACGGTGAGCTGGCAGGCCGACGGGCACACCGACGTCCGGCGGTACCGGGTGCAGGCGGTCAGCCAGCGGCTCGTCCCGGGCCTGCAGCCCGAGCCGCCGTCGCTGGTCGCGCCCCGGCCCGCCGGCTGCCGGCCGGTCACCGTGACCTTCGCCGGCCTGACCTCAGGCGTCCCCTACGTGTTCTGGCTCGAGGAGGAGGTGCCCGACACCCTCGGCGTGCTGCGCTGGGTGCAGGTGGGCACCTCGGCCCCCGCCGTCATCCGGTGAGGACCCCGTCCTCCTCACCCCTCGCTGGGTCCCACCGCGAGCCTGCGGGTGGCGGGGGCAAGGGGGTCCTCACTCGGCGGGGCGCAGCTGCGGCGTGGTCGCCCGGACCTGCGCCGCGGCGAGCACGCCGATGACCGCCGACGAGTTGCGGATCCCGCCCGAGAAGACCCGCTGCACCGCCTCGTCCAGCGGCACCCGCTCCACGGTCATGTCGAGCTCCTCGTGCTCGACGACGAAGCCCTCCGGCCGGTCTGCGGACGTGAGCCCCTCGGCCAGGTAGACGAGGATCTCCTCGTCGCAGAAGCCCGGCGTCGAGTAGTTGTTCGCCAGCAGCGACCAGCGCTCGGCCGCCAGCCCCGCCTCCTCGGCGAGCTCGCGCTTCGCGGTGGTCAGCGGCGCCTCGCCGTCGGCGTCGCGCAGGCCGGCGGGCAGCTCCCACAGGTAGCCGCGCACCGGGTGGCGGTACTGGCGGACCATCACGATCCGGCCCTCGTCGTCCACCGCGGCGACGCACACGGCGCCGATGTGCCGGACGATCTCCCGCACGCTGTCCCCGCCGCCGGGCATCGCGACGGTCTCCTTGACGAGGGTGATGATCCGCCCCTCGTGCACGGTCTCGCTGGCGAGGACCTCGTACTCCCCCGGCCGCGCCGGCTCGGTCATCAGATCCCCACCTTCTCCGCCTCGTCGACCGGCACGGGCAGCCGCGCGGACTCCGAGAAGTCGATCGCCGCCTGCACGAACGCCGCGAACAGCGGGTGCGGCCGGGTCGGGCGGCTCTTGAGCTCGGGGTGGGCCTGGGTGCCGACGAAGAACGGGTGCACCTCGCGCGGCAGCTCGGCGAACTCGACCAGCAGGCCGTCGGGCGAGGTGCCCGAGAAGACCAGCCCGGCCTCGCCGATCCGGTCGCGGTAGGCGTTGGCCACCTCGTAGCGGTGCCGGTGCCGCTCGGTGATCTCCGTGCCGCCGTAGGCCTGGGCGACGACCGAGCCCTTCTGCAGGGTGGCCGGGTAGCTGCCCAGCCGCATGGTGCCGCCCATGTCGCCGCGGCCGGCGACGACGTCGACCTGGCTGGCCATCGTGGCGATGACCGCGTCGGGGGTGTCGGGGTCGAACTCCGCGGAGTTGGCGTCGGGCAGCCCGGCCAGGTTGCGCGCTGCCTCGATGACCATGCACTGCAGGCCCAGGCACAGCCCCAGCAGCGGGAGGCCGTTGACCCGCGCGTGGCGGATCGCCCCCAGCTTGCCGTCGATGCCGCGCACGCCGAACCCGCCGGGGATGCAGACGCCGTCGACGCCGGCCAGCGCCCGCTCGGCGCCCTCCGGGGTCTGGCAGTCGTCGGAGGGCACCCAGCGGATCTGCACCCGGCTGCGGTGGGCGAACCCGCCGGCGCGCAGCGCCTCGGTGACCGAGAGGTAGGCGTCGGGCAGGTCGATGTACTTGCCGACCAGCGCGATGGTCACCGTCTGCTTGGGCGCGTGGACCCGGTCGAGCAGGTCGCCCCACACGGTCCAGTCGACGTCCCGGAACGGCAGGCCCAGCCGGCGGACGACGTAGGCGTCCAGGCCCTCGCGGTGCAGCACCTTGGGGATGTCGTAGATCGACGGCGCGTCGGGGCAGGAGATGACGCCCTCGGCGTCGACGTCGCACATCAGGCTGATCTTGCGCTTGAGGCCGGTGCCGATCTCCCGGTCCGAGCGGCACACCAGCGCGTCGGGCTGGATGCCGATGTTGCGCAGCGCGGCGACCGAGTGCTGCGTCGGCTTGGTCTTCAGCTCACCGGACGGCGCGATGTAGGGCACCAGCGAGATGTGCAGGAAGAAGCAGTTGTCCCGGCCGATCTCGTGGCGCACCTGCCGCGCGGCCTCGAGGAAGGGCAGCGACTCGATGTCGCCGACGGTGCCGCCGACCTCGGTGATGACGACGTCCACCCGCTCGGAGGCCCCCTCCTCCGCCGACATCGCCGCGGCCATGATCCGGGCCTTGATCTCGTTGGTGATGTGCGGGATGACCTGCACGGTGTCGCCGAGGTACTCGCCGCGCCGCTCCTTGGCGATCACCTCCGAGTAGACCTGCCCGGTGGTCACGTTCGACCTGCCGGTGAGGTCGGTGTCGAGGAACCGTTCGTAGTGCCCGATGTCCAGGTCGGTCTCGGCGCCGTCCTCGGTGACGAACACCTCGCCGTGCTGGAACGGGTTCATCGTCCCGGGGTCGACGTTGAGGTAGGGGTCCAGCTTCTGCATGGTGACCCTGAGGCCACGGCTGGACAGCAAGGCGCCGAGGGAGCTGGCCGTCAGGCCCTTGCCGAGAGAGGAGACAACTCCACCGGTGACGAAGACGAACTTCGTCGGCTGGGAGTTGTGGAGGAGCCCGAGGTCACGCATTCCATACGGTCGATCCACGGGAGACCACCGTAACACGATCGGTCCCCTCGCCCGCCGGGGCCGCGGCCGTGCCGTCGGCCACCTGGGCGCCGGCCCGCGGACCCGTGGCCAGCCACACCAGCAGCGGCACCAGCAGGGACGCCCCGGTCGCCGGCAGGGCCACCCCGGAGTCGTTGGCCGCCGCCCCCAGAGCGAGGCTCAGCGCGCCGGCCAGCAGCCCGGCCCGCAGCACCGCGAGGTCGCCGGGCGGCAGCAGGTCGCGGCGGCTCCGCAGCAGACCGGGCCCGCGCAGCGGCGCCGGCAGCAGGCGCTGCGTCCACCCACCCCACCGGCCCCCCGCCGGGCGCACCAGCCAGACCGCGGCGACCAGCGCGACCGGCAACAGCCAGGCCAGCGGGCTGCCGAGCAGGATGTCGAGGTTGGCCTGCGCCTTGCGGCTGACCACCGTCCACGCCTCGCCGGTGAGCAGCTGCTCGACGAAGCGGCCCAGGTGGCTGCGCTCGGCGGCCGGCCGCAGCCAGTCGACGAAGGCCAGCGTGCCCACCGCCGCCACGGCCAGTGCGAGCACCGCAGCCATCCGGGTCACCGTCACGCGGGTGCCGGTGAGCAGCATCGCCAGCAGCAGGAAGCCGGGCAGCGCGGCGAGCACCCCGCCGAAGTCGCGGCCCAGTGCCGGCGACCCCACGACCAGCACGGTGAGCGCTCCGGCGCCCAGCACGACGGCCGCGGTGACCGCGCGCGCCCGGCCCATGGGTGCCCGGCGGGCGGCGGCCGTGGCGAGAGCGGCGGTGAGCAGCAGGGCGCTGACCGCGAGCAGCCCGAACCCGAGGTTGCCGTAGCCGGTGAAGCGCCCGGCCACGATCGGGTCGTAGCCGAGCAACCCGTTGAGCTCGAGGGTCGAACCGGTGAGCACGTCACCGGCCAGGGTGCCCAGCGTGATCGCCAGGACGGCGGCCGGCGGGCCCAGCGGACGGCGCCGCCACGGGCCCAGCGCGGCGATCGCGAGCACGGCCAGCGCGGCCAGCAGCACGCTGCCGGCCAGCGCCAGCCGCGGCGCCGGAGCCAGCTCCCACGGCAGCAGCCCGGCGAGGTAGCTGGCCACCGGCACCGCGGCGGCGCCGAGGGCGACCGGGCGGGCCGCGCCGCGCAACCGTTCCCCGACCGGCCGCGGTGCCCGGTCGCGGCGCCGTCCCCCGGCCACGAGCAGGCCCAGCCCGACGACGGCGGCGTCGATCAGCACCAGCCCGATGAAGAAGGCCCCGGTGCTGCGGTAGTGCACGGAGGCGGCGGTGTTGGCCCGCTCGAGCACCCCGATCGCCTCGGCCAGCGGGGGGCGCTCGCCGTCGGCCTGCAGCGCCTGGCCGTTCATCGACACCGGCCGCTCCAGGCCCAGCGCGGCGAGGACGGTGGGCGCGGTGTCGATCAGCTGCACGAACGGCGCGCGGCCGGTGCTCGCCGAGGTGAGCCACCGGGCACCGGGGGACCCCGGGCCGGAGGCGATGCCGACGTGCAGCTGAGCCCGGCCGTCGTTGACCTCGGAGATGCCCTGGACGAGCAGCAGCGTCTCCCCCGGCGCCGCCTCGACGGCGGCTCCGAGCCGGGCGAGCGCGGCGTCGATGGCGGCCAGCGCCGCGGCGCGGGGCCGCGGCTCGGTGCCGGTGTCGCTGCCCTCGAGCGCGGGCTCGCCGGCGTCCACCAGGTCGTCGAGGCCCACCAGCACCAGCGGGCAGCCGGTCAGCAGCTCGCCGGGGTCGGCGGGCAGCTCCTCGCGCTGCCCGATCGTCACGCCGGGCGCGGCGACGGCCAGCGCCGGCGCCCGGCCGACGACGGTGGCGCAGCCGACGGCCGCGCCCAGCGCTGCCGGCTCCGCACCGAAGCGCGCCGTGGCGGGGTCGCCGGCGACCGCGGCGACGGCGGCCTGCGGATCGGCCAGGCCGGCCGCGGCCAGCCGCTCCTGCAGGCCGCAGTGCGACAGCGCGGGGCTGGCCGGCGGCACCGGTGGGGTCTGCTCCTCGGGGCCGGCGGCGCCCGGATCGGCCGGCGCCTCGCCGGGCAGGGGCACGGTCGGGAGCGGCACCGGCGGGATCGACTCGTCGGGGGCCGGGAAGCGCGCGCGGTTGCCCGCGCCGAGGGTTGCCCAGCCGTCGAGCACGCAGCTGGTGGAGCGCGCGGCGCGCACCGACACCGCGCCGATCGGCGCGTCCTCCGCCAGCGCCCACAGCGCCGGCGTCGCCTCGGGGTCGACGTCGTCCCAGACCAGGCCGGGGACGCCGACGACGACCACCCGGTCGGCACGGTCCCCCTCGGCCGGTGCCGCACCCGCGGGCGGGACGGTGACCAGCACGGTGGGGAGCAGGACGGCGAGGACGGCGAGGAGCAGCGCCGCGGCCCGCGCGAGCCGGGTCACCGCGGTGCGCCGAGCAGCTCGCGGTAGAGGGCGACGAGCTGACGCGCGGTCGCGGCCTCGTCCGGCCACGTCGCCGCCCGGCGGGTGCCGGCCTCGGCCAGCGACCGGGCGCGCGCCGGGTCGTCGAGCAGCCCGGTCACCGCGTCGGCCAGCGCCGCCGCGTCGCCGACCGGCACCAGGGCGGCGCCGTCGCCGAGCAGCTCGGGAAGGCCGCCGGTGCGGGTGGCGACCAGCGGGGTGCCGGCACGCAGCGCCTCCTGCGCGGTCAGCGAGCGGGCCTCCCACCGCGACGGCAGGACGGCGAGGTCGGCGGCGGCGAGCAGGTCGGCGACGTCGCCGCGCCGGCCGAGCAGCACCACCGGCAGCCGCTCGGCCGCGATCCGGGCGGCCAGCCGGTCGTGCAGCGGGCCGTCGCCGGCGACGGCGACCAGCGGCGGCCGCGAGCCGGCGGCCCAGCGGGCGGCCGCGTCGAGCAGGACGTCGTAGCCCTTCTGCGGGTGCAGCCGCCCCACGGCGACCACCAGGGACCGGCCGTCGGCCACCCCGAGCTCGGTGCGGACCTCGGCCGCCGGCCGTTGCGGCGCGGGCAGCGGCGGAGCGGAGACGGGCGCGACCCGGACGTCGCGCGCACCCTGCCGCCAGGCGTTCTCGGCGAGGTCGCCGGAGGCGGCCAGGACGACGTCGGCGCCGCGGATGGTGGCCCGCTCGACCAGTCGCAGCACCCGGCGCAGCGCGCCGCCGCGCTCGGGCAGGGCGTTGTGCAGGGTGAGCACCAGTGGCCGGCCGCCGCGCCGCCGGGCCGCCGCGGCGACCAGGCCTGCGCGCAGACCGTGGGCGTGCACCAGGTCGGCGTCGGCCGTGGCCCGGCGCAGCGCGGCGACGGCGCGGGCGTCGGCCACCGGTGAGAGGCCCGCGGAGATCTCGACCGGCGCGAAGGTCGCCCCGGAGGCCGTGAAGCCGAACAGCCGCTCGGTCGCCGCTGGGCCGCACACCCGCGCGTCGGCGCCGGCCGCGGCGAGGGCGGGCAGCACCGCGCGCACGTGCGTGCCGACCCCACCGGTGCTGGTGGCCAGGACCTCGGCCACCCGGCGGCCCTGCAGCGGGTGCCGCTCAGCCACCGTGCACCTCCTGGCGATCGCTCCGACGCAGCCCGCGCACCGCCGCCAGCAGCGGTCGTCGCGCGGTTCCCATCATGACCGCCGCGGCGACGGCCAGTGCGGCCGCCGCGGCGAGCACCCCGGCGCCGACGGTCGCGGCGAGACGGCCCTCCGGCACCGGGTCGGCGCCCAGCGCGCCGGCGACGGCGAGGCCCGCGGTGGCAGCGAGGGTGGCGGCGAGGAGCGCGGGCAGCCCGGTGCGGGCGACCCCCGCGAGCCCGGCCGGGCCCACCACCCGCGCGACGACGGCGAGCAGCGCGAGCCCGCCCGCGGTGACCCCGGCGCTGTGGCCGGCGGCGAGGGCGACGCCGCGGTCGACCGCCGGCAGCACCTGCGCGAGCACGACGTCCGCCACCACGGCGAGCAGCCAGCCCCCGAGCACGCAGGCCGTCGGCGCCCTCCACAGCCCGCGGGCGTAGAGCGCGCGGGAGAGGACGGCCACCAGCCCGTAGCCGGGCAGCCCCGGCGCGAAGGCGACGATGGTGTCCCGCAGCGCAGCGACGACGGCCGCCGGCTCCCCGGTGAGGAACACCCCGGCCATCGGCCCGGCGACCGCGACCAGCACCGCCGCGGCGACCGTGCAGGCGACGACGACGAGGGCGGTGACCGGGGCCAGCGCCCGCCGGAAGCCGGCCTCGTCGCCCGTTCCGGCGCGCTCGGCCAGCCCCGGGTAGGCCGAGGTGGCCAGCGGCACCGCGAACGCGGCCCACGGCACGAGGAAGACCGTCAGCCCGGCGACGTAGACGACCTGGGTGCCCTCGGGGGCGCCGGCGTTGGCCAGCCGGATAGCCACCGCGGCCAGCAGCTGCTGCCCGGCGAGGGTGAGCACGCCCGCCACCGCGAGGCGGCGCACCCGCGGCGCGGCGCCGACCGGGAAGCGCAGCGACGGCCGCAGGCCCAGGCGCAGCCGCCGCACGGGCAGCAGCAGGGACAGCGACAGCGCAGCCACACCGAGCGTCGTCCCGACCGACAGCACCAGCTCGGCAGGGGTGGCCAGCCCTTCCGCCGTCCGGCTGCCGCCGATGGCGGCGAAGGTGAGGTAGGCCCCGGCGACCACGACGCTCGACAGCAGCGGCGCCAGCGCGGGTGCGGCGAACCGGCGGTGCGCCTGCAGCACGCCGGTGAGCACGATGCCGATCCCGTACAGCACGACCTGCGGCGCGAAGACGACGAGGAAGCGGGCGGCGAGGTCGACCTGCACCGGGTCCTGCGAGCCGAGCAGCAGCCGGGCGACCGGCTCGGCGCAGATCGCGAGCAGCACGGCCAGCGGGGTGAGCACCAGCAGGCTCCAGCCGAGCAGCGCCGAGGCGGTGCGCCGCACCTGCTCGCGGTCGCCGGTGGCGATGCCGCCGGCCAGCATCGGGACGACGAGGCTGGCCAGCGCACCGCCGGCGACCACCTCGAAGACGATGTTCGGGACGTTGTTGGCCGCCAGGTACGCGTCGCCGGTGCTGCCGGCGCCGACGGCGTTGGTGAACACCAGCGTGCGGCCGAACCCGGCCAGCCGGGCGAGCACGGTGAGGACGGCGATCAGCGCGGCGGCGCCGGCGACCCCCCGGACGACCTGCCTCGACGTCATGCCCGGAGTCGGCCCAGCCGGTCCAGCTCCCGCAGTCCGGGTGTGGCCTCGATGACGCGCGTGAAGCTCACCCGCTCGCTGGCCAGGGTCAGCCCGACCACCGCGGCGAGCGCCCCGGCGCGGGCGCGCCGGCCCGGCACCGCAGCTGCCCGGAGCCCGAGCAGCGCGCCGACGGCGTTGGCGCCGCAGTCCCCGAGCATCACCCGCTCCCCCAGGTCGGCCGGCAGCACGGCCAGGCTCGCGCCGAGGGGGCCCGCGACGAGCGGGCCCGACGGCCCGCCCAGCCCGGCGGCGGCCGCGAGCGCGGCGGCCTTGGCCGCACGGCCGGGGCGCAGGTCGAGCAGGTTGACCAGGTTGGCCGTGCCGGCGACCAGCCCGGTGGTGAGGACGGCGTCCGCGAGCGTGGTGAGGCGGTGGAGCGGCCCCGCTGCAGGCAGAAGGACCCCGTCCCCCCCGCGAAGGACCCTCCTGCCCTCCGCCACTCGCGAGCTCGCGGCGGGACCCCGCAGGAGGGCCGATCGTGGCTCGGGGCGGTGCCCTGGACGGGGCCGCTGGGGGGCAGCGGGGTCCTGGTGGAGCAGCGCCGCGGCTGCTGCGGCGGCGGCACCGATGCCGGCGACCTTCACCGCGCCGGCCGACACCCGGCCGGCGCGCAGTGCGCGCAGGTGTCCGGCCAGCCCCTTGTCGCGGACCTGCTCGGGGCGGGCGCCGGCCAGGTCGTCGTAGCCGCCGACCAGCCCGGACACGGTGCCGACCAGCGCGGCGGCCGCACGGGTCCCGGTCGGGGCGCCGGCCACCGCGGACGCCGTCGCGGCCGCCGCCAGGGCCGGGCCGCCGAGCAGGGTCACCGGCCGGCCGGCGTAGTTGGTGCGCCGCCAGGGCGCACCGGCCTGGCGCGCGTCGAGCGCCGCCGCACCGGCGAGGGCGAGCCGGGCCGCGGCCGCGCCACCGAGGGCGAGCAGCGCCCGGCGCCGCGCGCCGCCGTCGGACCGCCGGCCGGTCACGGGGCCGCGGCGGGGACCGGCGGCACCGGCTGGGTGTCCTCGCCCACGCCGTAGGCGCCCGACGTGCCCTCGCTCTCCCGTCCGAGGGCGAGCACCGTGCTGATCCGGCCGGACGCCGAGTCGACGTCGTCGACGGTCGAGACGGCCGCGGAGTCCTCCGGGTCGGCGCGGATCACGCCGATCAGCCCGGTCTCGCCGGCCGACGCGGGGTCACCGGCGACGACGACGCCCGAGCCGGCGGCGTCCAGCGCCAGCGCGAGGTCGACCAGGGTGTCGGTGCGCTGCTCGGCGTCCTCCTCGACCGGGACGCCCGCGGTGAGCAGCACGGCGAAGTCGGCCGGGGCGACGGAGGTCGACTCCACGTCCAGCACGTCGAGCGCGCGCAGGCCCGCGAGGACGCTGGAGAGCGCGGCGGTGTCCGGCACCTCGGCGCCGGGCGCGGCCGGCCGCATGAGCACCTGGGCCAGCAGCGAGCCGACCAGCTGACCGGTGTCGTCGGTCTCCGGCAGCGTGACGCCCGTGGGCAGGCCCGGGCCGGTGACGTAGCTCTGCACCTCCGCGGCGGTGGCCGGGTCGCTGTACTCCGGCTGCAGCCGGATGGTGCCGGTCAGGGTGCCCCCCGCCTGGCCGACGAGGGTGGACACCTCCTCGACGGTCTCGGGGGCGACGTCCTCGTCGGTGGCGACCAGCACCACGCTGCGCTCGGCGAGGCTGCCGGCGACCAGGGTGGGGGCGACGGCCTGCTCGAAGGCGTCACTGGTGTCCTGCTGGGCCTGCAGCTCCCGGGTCTGGGTCTCCAGCTCCCGCTTGTCCTCGGCGAGCGTGGCCACCTGCCCCTCGAGGTCCTCGAGGATGGGCGCGTTGAGCGCCGTGGTGCCGATGACGATGCCCAGCGCGACGGCCAGGAAGACCGCGATCAGCGAGACCAGGTGGTAGCGGAAGTCGATCACGAGAAGAGGTTCTCCAGCCAGAACACGAAGCTGTTCCATTGGTCGACCATCAGGTCGAGGTAGACGCGGCCGGCCGCGGAGACGGCGAGGGCCGACCCGATGGCGATGAAGGCGGCGAGCACCAGGACGACCAGGGTCAGCGTCGAGATGCGGCTGCGGTAGAGCCGGCTCACGCCCTTGGCGTCGACGAGCTTGCCGCCCAGCCGCAGCCGGGTGAGGAAGGTGGAGGCCATGCCGCCGCGGCCCTTGTCGAGGAACTCGACCAGCGTGGCGTGGGTGCCGACGGCGACGATGAGCTTGGCGCCCTTCTCGTCGGCCAGCAGCATCGCGATGTCCTCGCTGGTGGCCGCGGCCGGGAAGGTGATCGCCTCGACACCGAGGTCCTGGACGCGGGCCAGGCCCGGGGCGCGGCCGTCGGCATAGGCGTGGACGACGACCTCGGCGCCGCTCTTGAGGACCTCGTCGCTCACCGAGTCCATGTCGCCGATGATCATGTCCGGGCGGTATCCGGCCTCGACGAGCGCGTCCGCGCCGCCGTCGACCCCGACGAGCACCGGCCGGTAGTCCCGGATGTAGGACCGCAGCGCCTGCAGGTCCTCCCTGTAGTCGTAGCCGCGGACGACGACCAGCACGTGCCGGCCCTCGATCTGCGTGGCCACGTCGGGGACGCCGACGCCGTCGAGCAGCAGCGCCCGCTCGCGCTTCATGTACTCCATCGTGTTGGTGGCGAAGGCCTCCAACTGGACCGAGAGCCCGGTCCGCGCCTCGGCCATCGCCTCGGCGACGCTGTCCGGGGTCTGCTCGGTGCCCTCGGCGACGACGGTGCCGTCCGCCAGCAGCAGCCGGTTGCCGTCGACGCGGACCGTCGTCCCCTCCTTGACCGCCGACATCACGTCCTTGCCGACGCCGTCGATCAGCGGGATGCCGGCGCCGACGAGGATCTCGGGGCCGAGGTTCGGGTACCGGCCGGAGGTGCTCGGCGCGGCGTTGACCACCGCGGCGACCCGGCAGGTGACCAGCGAGTCGGCGCTGACCCGGTCGATGTCGACGTGGTCGATCACCGCGACGTCCCCGGGGCGCAGTCGCTTGGTGAGGTTCTTGGTGCGGCGGTCAAGCCGCACGGTGCCGGTCACTCCGGGGGCCGCTTCGGGCGCCCGGCCACGGCGGAGAGAGCCGATGCGCATGACCTGCACTCTCCCACGGAGGCCTCCGGCCGCTGCCGTCCGACGCGCATCGGCGACATTCCAGTAACGCAGAGTGTCCGACACCACGGGAACGGCGACACGCCGGACACGCGTGCCACACCAGCCCCGCCGGAGCTCCCAGGCGTGCTGTCTAGCGTTGGGCGGATGACTCGAGGGGCGCAGGCAGCCGGCCGCACGGACTCCGACGACGAGGTCCGGCCGGAGACGCCCGAGGCGGTCGTCCACGAGCTGCCCGCGACGGAGCCTCCGGCCGACGACGACCACGACGACCACGAGGCGCCCCCGCTGCCCGGCGCCACCACCCCGGCCGCTCCGCCCGCGGGCGCCGAGCCCGAGCAGCCCGCCCGCGGCCGGCGCGGGCGGCGGGCCCTGCGCGGACCGGGTCTGCGCGACCGGCGCCGCCAGCAGACCCGCGCGACGATCATCGAGGCCGCCGCCGAGCTCTTCGCCGAGCGCGGGTTCGACGCGGTGAGCGTCGTGGAGATCGCGCAGCGGGCCGGCGTGGTCGAGAAGACGGTGTTCAACCACTTCCCGGTCAAGGAGGGGCTGGTCTTCGAGGCCGACCCGCCGATGCGCGCGGCGCTGCTCGAGGCGGTGCGCCGTCGACCCGCCGGCGAGTCGGTGAGCGCGGCCGCCGGCACCTTCGTCGTCCGGGCGATGAGCGGGCTGGGCGCCCCGGAGGCCGCGGCCGGTGTGGCGGAGATGGCCCGGGTGATCCGCGGCAGCCGCACCCTGCAGGTGCGCGAGCGGGAGATCCTCGGCGAGCTGACCACCGCGCTGGCCGAGCTCATCGCCGAGGAGGCGCAGCCCGAGCCGGGTGAGCTGGCGCCGTGGCTGGCCGCGCACGCGGTGCTCAGCCTCTACGCCGCGCTGCTCGAGCTCGCCCGTGACCGGGTGCTCGCCGGCGTCTCCGGGCCGGAGCTCTCCGCGGAGCTGCGTGCCCGCGGCGAGCGCGGCCTGGCCCTGCTGCAGTTCGGACTCGCGGGCTACGCCAAGCGGCGGTGACACGGTCGGCCCACCGGCCGGCACCGCGATGACACCGCGATGACCCCGTGGTCCTCCGGACCGCACCGCGGCCGGGAGCCGTTCTCCGGCTGTGCTGAGCCGCTGCCCGCGACCGGTCCCACCGCGGCCGGGAGCCGTCCCCGAGCCGAGCCGAGCCGACCCGTCACCCTCCCGGCCACCCGTCGAACCGGACACGGGACGGCTCGCGCCGCCACCGGCGCGGTTCTGGCACCCTCCCGGACCGTGACCATCCGACGACTGACGGTCGTGTCCTCGGCGGCGGCACTGGTCCTGACGACGTCCGGCTGCGCCTTCCTCGCCGACCTCGCCGAGCCCGACCCGCCGGCCGCACCTTCCACCCCGGCGGCCGCCGCTCTGCCCCCGCTCCCGCCCGAGCCGGTCGGCGTCGCGGCCGCCGCCCTCGCCGACCGGTACGCCGGGCTGGAGTTCACCGGCTCCGTGCGGGTCGCCGTCTCGCCCGTGGACGGGCTGCCCCCGCTCCCGCGGTCCTTCCCCACCGACTGCGCGCTGGCCGACGACGGCTCCGTGCGAGCGACCGCCGTCGACGTCACCTTCGCCGACACGAGCGACGTGGCGATGGCCGCCCTCGGCGCGACCGTCACGCTGACGGCGGCCGACGGCGGCCCGCCCGCGCCCGGCTCGGCCGTCTTCGTCGAGTCCTCGGCCCCCGGTGTCCGCTGGTGTCAGGACGGCACGGTCACGCCGACCGTCGACGGGTTCTCGACCTCCGCACCGGGCGGGACCGAGGCGACGGTCACCGCCTACGTCGTCGCGCCGGCACAGGTGCCCGCCACGGACCTGCTGCTGCGGGTGTCCGGTCTGCGCAACGAGGCCGGCAGCAACGCGGAGGGCCCGTGGGAGCGGGTCACCGTCCGGTCCGGCGGCTGCCCGGACGACCCGACGGCACTGTGCGCGCCGCTGGGCTGACCGCTTCCGCTCAGGCGGGCAGCTGCAGGGCCCGCAGCAGCTGCCCGCCGCGGTCGCCGGGGATGTCCGGGTCCTGCGTGAACAGCGCGACGGCGACCATGTACTCGCCCTCCCCCGCCCAGCCGCGGCCTTCTGCGACCAGCCGGCGGATGTGGTCGCGGACCTTGGGCTCGCTGCTGTACTCGCCGTAGTCCAGCCCCATCGCGAGGAAGTTCGCGACCCGGTAGCCGAGGTCCTCCGCGGTCCGGACAGTCGTCTCCGGATCGGCGTAGCTCGGCACCGCGGTGACGACGGTGCGGTAGCCGGCCTTGAGCAGCTGCAGCACCAGGTCGTTGCCGTACACCCCACCCCACAGCTCCGGCATGAGGATGTCGCGGTCCGGCGCCGGGATGTAGGGCGGGTTGGCGATCACCGTGGCCACCCGCGGCGCGGCCGCGGAGTCCGCGCCGTCGAAGAAGTCGCCGAGCTCCACGGTGTAGCGGTCGGCGACCCCGCGGGCGGCGATGTTCTGCCGCGCCCGCTCGACCGAGGGGGCGCTGATGTCGAAGCTGCGCACCCGGAGTTCCGGCAGGCCGGCCACCACGTCGGCGATGGCGGTGGCGTCGCCGGTCCCGAGCTCGACGACGCCCTCACGCGTCCAGCCCAGCTGCTCGCGGTACTGCTGCAGCAGCATGCAGACACTGAACCCGTAGTGCGCCGACTCGTCGGCGGAGGAGAAGCAGCTCACCGGGCGGCGCCGGTCAGCGGGCGGGAGACGGGAGGCCGCGCAGCTGCGGCGGTGCGACGTCGGTGGGGCACGATCCGGCCCTACCCCACTCGTTCCGCCGTCACTCCTGCCCGCCGCCCCGCCCCCTGCTACGCCGCCGTGCGCGCGGTCGCGGCCACGGCGAGCAGCTCGCGCGCGTGCGCCTGCCCGGTGTCGCTGTCGACGAGACCGGAGAGCATCCGGGCCAGCTCGCGGACCCGGTCCTCGCCGTCGACGGCCCGGATGTCGGTGGCGGTCACGCCCGCACCGGTGTCCGGGGACTTGTCCACCACGAGGTGGGTGTCGGCGAACGCCGCGACCTGGGCCAGGTGGGTGACGACGACGACCTGGTGCCGCCGCGCCAGCCGCGCCAGCCGCCGGCCGATCTCGCCGGCAGCCTGCCCGCCGACCCCGGCGTCGACCTCGTCGAAGACCATCACCGGCACCGGGTCGGCCCCGGCGAAGACCACCTCGATGGCGAGCATCACCCGCGACAGCTCACCGCCGGAGGCGCCCTTGTGCACGGGCCGTGGTGGGGCGCCGGGGTGCGCGGACATGAGCAGCGCCACCTCGTCGATGCCCTCGGGGCCGGGGGTGTCCGGGTCGCTCTCGATCGAGAACGAGACGCGTGCGCTCCTCATGGCCAGGCCGGCCAGCTCGCGGCCCACCTCGGCGGCGAAGCCGTCAGCGGCCGCCCGCCGCCCGGTCGACACCTGCGCGCCGAGGTCGTCGACCTCGGCCCGGGCCGCGTCGCGCGCGGCCTCCAGCGCCTCGAGCGCCTCGTCGGAGACGTCGAGCTCGTCCAGGCGGCGCCGGGCGTCCTCGGCCCAGGTCAGGACGCCGGCCACGCCCTCGCCGACGTCGGCGTACTTGCGCACCAGCGCGGTGATCGCCGCGCGGCGGTCCATCACCTCGGCCAGCCGGGCGGGATCGGCGTCGAGGTCGGCGACGTAGGTGGCGAGCTGCCCGGCGACGTCGGAGACGACCGCGACCGCGTCGTTCAGGTCCTGGGCCAGCATCACCAGCGTGGGGTCGTCGGATGCGGCCAGTGCCCGCTCCGCGATGGCCAGCGCGGCGCTGGCGTCCTGCGGCAGGTCGTCGCCGAGGTCGCCGGTGACGTCGCCGACCAGCGCGGTGCGGGCCTCGTCCGCGGCGGCGCGCAGCGCGTCGGCGTCGCTGAGCCGCCGGGCCTGCGCGTCCAGCTCGTCGTCCTCCCCCGGCTGCGGGCCCACGGCCTCGATCTCCTCCAGCCCGTGCCGGAGGACGTCGGCGGCCTGCGCCAGCTCCCGGGCCTGGTTGCGGCGGCGCCCGAGGTCGCCGGCCAGCTGCCGCCACCGGCCGTACGCCTCGCGGTAGCGGTCCAGCAGCTCCAGGTGCGCGGTGCCCGCGTAGCGGTCCAGGGCCCGGCGCTGCTCGGCCGGGCGGGACAGCCGCAGCTGGTCGCTCTGCCCGTGCACCGCGAGCAGCCCCTCGGCCAGCTCGGCCACCACGCCGACCGGGACGCTCCGGCCGCCGAGGTGGGCACGCGACCGCCCCTCGGCGCTGACCGTGCGGGCCAGGATCAGCGTGCCGTCCTCGTCGGGGTCGGCGCCGGCGTCGGCCGCCCGCTCCCACACCGGGGAGTCGGCGGGCAGCGCCAACCGCCCCTCGACGCCGGCCCGCCCGTTGGCGCGCACCCGGCCGGGGTCGGCCCGGCCACCGAACAGCAGCGTCAGCCCGGTGACGACCATCGTCTTGCCCGCGCCGGTCTCGCCGGTGACCACGGTCAGGCCGTCACCGAGCTCGAGGGTGACGTCGTCGATGGCGCCGAGCCCGCGGATGCGCAGCTCGGTCAGCCGGCCCAGCGGCGTCCCGTCCTCGGCCGCCGCAGGGAGGACCTCCACCGGCTCGGCCGCGCGGGCCGGCCGCCGGGTCTCACGCGTCGTCGTCCGTGCCGCCACCGCGGCCTCCCTCCTCTCCGTCCCCGCGGACGTAGCCGCGGGTCAGCACGTTGCGGTCCGGCGCCATCTCGTGGCCGGGGTCGTGCCGGCGCGCGTCCCGGAAGCCGCGCACCGGCAGGCCGAACTTGGCCACCAGCCGGTCGCCGAACGTGGTGGCGTGCACCCGGGCGATGCGCACCGGCCGGGCGGCCCGGCGGACGTCGACCCGCCCGCCCTCGGGCACCTCCAGCGCCCGGCGCCCGTCGGCGGAGACCCGGGCCCGGTTGCCGTCGGCCGGGATGGCCACGGTGAGCACCGAGTCCGGCGAGGTGACCAGCGGGCGGGAGAACAGCGCGTGCGCGTTCGACGGGACGACCAGCATCGCCTCCACGTCGGGCCACACGACCGGCCCCCCGGCGGAGAAGGCGTAGGCGGTGGACCCGGTGGGCGTGGCGAAGAGGACGCCGTCACAGCCGAAGCTGGTCAGCGGGCGACCGTCGATGGCCACGACCAGGTCGAGCACCCGCGAGCGCTCGGACTTCTCCACCGACGCCTCGTTCAGTGCCCAGGTGCAGCCGACGACGGCGCCGGTGGCGTCGAGGACGTCGACCTCGATGGCCAGCCGCTTCTCCACCGAGTACTCGCACCGCTCGATCGCGGTGAGGGTCTCCTCGACCGCCTCGGGCTCGGTCTCGGCGAGGAAGCCGACCCGGCCGAGGTTGACGCCCATGAGGGCGGCGTTGCTGTAACGGGCGAGCTCGGCGGCGCGCAGGAAGGTGCCGTCGCCGCCGAAGACCATGACGATCTCCGCGCCGCGGGCGGCCTCGGCGTCGGCGGGCACCACGTGGGCGCCCTCGATGCCGAGCGCCTCCGCTTCGTCCTCCAGCAGCCGGACGGTGATGCCGCCCTTGGCCAGGCGGGCGGCGGAGCTGCGGGCGAGCTCGACGATGTCCTGACGGCCGGTGTGCACGGCGAGCAGCACGTGCCGTCCGCCGCTGGGTGCCCAGACGGTGGGGCTGACCTCTGTCACGCTTCCTCCTCGCCTGCGCTCGTCAGTCGTGTGCCAGGCAGTGCTGTGTCCCTGTGCGACCTCGCAAGCTCTGTCACTGGTCCTCCTCGGGGGCGGGGGCCGGCGGGGTACCGACGCTTCCGCGGTGCTCGCCGGCCGACGGGTCGTGGGTACCCGTCATGACGGGCCCTGCTCCACGGCGCGGCGCACGTCGTCCTCCTGCGGCGGCCCGGCGTCCCGGCGCAGCCAGAGGAAGAACTCGACGTTGCCGGCCGGCCCGGGCAGCGGGCTGGCGACGACGCCCGCCGTCCCCCAGCCCAGCTCGGTGGCCGCCCGCGCCACCGTCAGGACGGCGTCCTGCCGGTGCGCCGGGTCGCGCACCACGCCGCCGGCGCCGAGGCGCTCGCGGCCGACCTCGAACTGCGGCTTGACCATGGGCAGCAGGTCGGCTCCGGCGGTGGCGCACGCGGTGAGGGCCGGCAGCACCAGGCGCAGGGAGATGAACGACAGGTCGGCGACGACGAGGTCCACCGGGCCGTCGACCTGCTCGGGCGTGAGCGTGCGGACGTTGGTGCGCTCGAGCACCCGCACCCGCTCGTCGGTCCGCAGCGACCAGGCCAGCTCCCCGTAGCCGACGTCGACCGCCACGACCTCCCGGGCGCCGCGGCGGAGCAGCACCTCGGTGAAGCCGCCGGTGGACGCGCCGGCGTCCAGCGCCCGGCGGCCCTCGACGGGGACGGGGAAGGCCTCCAGGGCGCCGAGCAGTTTGTGCGCTCCGCGGGAGACCCAGGTCGGCTCGTCGGGATCGGTGCGGACGACGACGGGCGTGTTGGCGTCGATCCCGGTGGCGGGCTTGGTGGCGGCCCGCCCCGAGACGGCGACCCGCCCCTCGGCGATGAGTGCGACGGCGTGCTCCCGGGAGCGGGCCAGCCCCCGCCGCACGAGCTCCGCGTCGAGCCGGCTGCGGCGGACCATCAGAGCTGGTCGATCGTGCCGAGCTCGCGCTGCAGCCGGGCGTGCTCGGCCTCGAAGACGGCGACGTGCTCGGCCACCGGCCGCCGGTCGAGGTCGGCGAAGGTCGCACCCCCGCCCGTGCCCCGCCCCTCGGTCGGCACGGCCTGGGCCGGCAGGCCCTCGGTCGGCACCGCCCCGGCCGGCAGGCCCTCGGTCGGCACCGCCCCGGCCGCCAGGCCCTCGGTCGGCACCGCCCCGGTCGGCACCGCCCCGGTCCCGACCGGCGCCGGACCGCCCCACGGGCCGGGCCGGGGCGGCCCCGGGACCGGTCGCGGTCGCGTCGGGTCGGTCATCGCTGGCCTCTCGGGTGGACGGGCACGGCACGGGTGGGCGCCGGCAGGGCCTCGGGGACCGGCGTCCCGGGCGCGGCCCGGTGCTGTTGCCCCGGCCCGCGAGGGTACCGGCCCGGGGTGACGCGCACGGGTCGCCGGCGGGCGCTAGCGTTCGGCCGCCCGGTCCCCGAACCCGATGGAGGCGTGCCCGCGTGGCCACGATGGAGCAGTGCATGACCGCCCTCGAGGGGATCCTCGGCGACCTCGCGGCCAAGCCGGCGGCCCAGGGCCTCGACCGCAGCCTGTCCTGCCGGCTGACCGACCTGGGGCAGGTCGTCCGCGGCCGGCTGGCCCGGGGATCGGTGCGCGAGCTGCGGGCCGAGGCCGACGGCCAGGCGCTGGAGAAGGCCGACATCCGGCTCACCATGACCAGTGACGACCTGGTCGCCCTGACCGAGGGCCGGCTCTCGTTCGGCCCGGCCTGGGCGTCGGGGCGGGTCAAGCTGGAGGCCGGCCTGCGGGACATGCTCCGGCTGCGCTCCCTCCTCTGAGGAAGGACCCCGTCCCCCCCACCCCTCCCGAGCTCAGGGTGGGACCCGGGACCGGGCCGCCTGCCCCCTGCCGCTCGCAGGCTCCCGGCGGGTTCCTGCGGGAGGGCCGTGCGGCTCACCGGGCCACCTCAGGACAGCAGGCCCCACTGCCGCAGCGCACCGGCCGCGACCTCGTCCGCCGCCCCCACCCGCGGCGGTGCGGCGGCCTCCGGGTGCCGTGTCCAGTGCGCGACGCACAGCGCACGCAGCCCGTCGAGCCCGTCGGGGCTCGCGAGCGCCCCGGTGGCGTCCCGCCCCAGCCGCAGGGCACCGTCGAGGGACCGGACCGTCCACTCCCCGCAGCGCCATCCCCCGTCCTCGGCGACGACCGCCGGATGGGTGCTGAGCAGGCCGGCGGCGTCGGGCGCGAGCAGGTCGGGTCGCCGGTCCGGCCCGGCGGCCAGCAGCGTCGCCGGGTCGGTGACGCCGGTGAGCACCAGCAGCGTCGCCGCACCGGCCCGCCGCCCGCCCTCGACGTCGGTGTCGAGCCGGTCCCCCACGACCAGCGGCCGTCGTGCCCGCGTGCGGCGGACGCACTCGGCGTGCATGGCGGGGTCCGGCTTGCCGGTCACCAGCGGAGGCCGGCCGGTCACGGCACTCACCACGCCCACCAGCGCACCGTTGCCGGGCAGCAGGCCGCGCGGCGACGGGATGGTGGCGTCGGCGTTGGTGGCGACGTGCTCAGCGCCGTTGCGGACCGCCACCACGGCCTCGGCCAACTGGGTCCACCCGACGTCGCGGCCGTAGCCCTGCACCACCGCGAGCGGCTCGTCCTCGGCGCGGGCCACCACGGTCAGTCCCGCGGCCTCGAGCGCGGCTGCGACGCCCGGTCCGCCGACCGGAAGCACCCGTGCTCCGGGGCCGAGCCGCTGCGCGACGACCGTGGCCGCCGCCTGTGAGCTGGTGATCACCTCGGAGGCGCTCGCCGGGACGTCGAGGGCGGTGAGGTGGCCGGCGACCTCCTCCGGCGTGCGGGAGGCGTTGTTGGTGACGAAGCCCAGCCGCATGCCCGCCGTCCGCACCGCGGCCAGCGCCTCGGGCACGCCGGGCACGGCCTCGGGGCCGACGTAGACGACGCCGTCGAGGTCGAGCAGCGCGACGTCGTACTCCCGGTACGGCTCGGCCGCGCCGGCGGACAGCGGGACCAGCGGACCGCTCACGAGGTCCCCCCGCTGCGTCGAGCCCGCACCCCGCGCAGCGCCCGGGAGTAGTGGCCGAGGTCGGGCCGCATCGCCACGGCGAGGGCCAGGTGCTCGGCCGCCAGCTCCAGGTCGCCCGCGCGGCTGGCCGCCAGGCCCAGGCCGAACTGCGCGTAGTCGTCGGCCGGGTTGCGGACGGTCAGCTCGCGGAACGTCCCCACCGCCTCGGTGTAGCGGCCGGCGTCGTACTGGGCACGCGCCAGGGCCTCCAGCAGGCTGCGCGAACCCGGTTCGGCCTCGGCGGCGCGCGCCAGGATCGTCGCGGCCGCCGCCGGGTCACGGTTGGCCAGCAGCTGCAGCCCTCGCTGGTACCAGTCGTAGACGTCGCCGTCGGGCACCCCCGCCTCGGACACCGTCGCTCCCTCGGTCCGGGTGCCGCCGGACGGTGTCGGGATCGCCGGCCCTGCCCCGCAGCCCGCAATCCGCACCCACCGGAGCGCACCGCTCCTACGATTCCCGTCGTGCTCACGTCGTCGGCGGACTCCGCGCACCCGGCAGCTGCGACGGGACTCGAGGTCCGACCCTTCCGCGCCCTCACCTATCGGCGACGAGAACCCCACCACCTCGCCCGGGTGAGCTCGCCAGCCTACGACCTGGTGACCCCGGAGGGCCGGGACCGCCTGGCCGCGGCCGATCCGCACAACATCGTGCGCCTGATCCTCCCCCGCGTCGCGTCCGGTCCCGACGGCGCCGACGCGCTGCACCGCTCGGTCGCCGAGGCCGCCGGGACGCTGGGCGCGTGGCAGAGCGCTGGTGTGCTCGAGCGCGACCCCGGCCCGGCGCTGTGGGTCTACGCCCTGCGTCCCGCGGACGGCGCCCCCGAGACGGTCGGCTGGCTGGCCGCGGTGGGGTTGCCCCCGGCCGGCTCCCGCGCCGTCCTGCCGCACGAGGACACCTTCCCCGGCGCCGTGGAGGGACGCCGCGCCCTGCTCGCGGCCACCGCGACCGATCTGGAGCCCATCGTGCTCGCGCACGATCCGCACCCGGACATCCCGGCGCTGACCGCCGCGGCCCAGGACGGCGCCCCGACCCTCGAGGTGACCGACGCCGACGGCGTCCGGCACGCCCTGTGGCGGGTCGCCGACCCGGCACTCACCGGGGCGGTCACCGCCGCGCTCGCCGACACCGGTGCGGTCATCGCCGACGGGCACCACCGGTTCGCCGCTGCGCGAGCGCACGGGGCGACCGCCATCCTGGCGCTGGTCACCCCCATGGGTCCCGGCGGGCTGCGAGTGCAGCCGATCCACCGGGTGGTGCCCGACCTGGCCCTCGACGAGGCGATCGCCGCGGCCGCATCCGGCTTCCGGGTCACCGAGCTGACCGGGGCTACCGGCAGCCCCACGGGGGCTGTCCGTCGCTGGATCGCCGACCCCGGGGAGTCGGGTCTGCTCGTCAGCGACGGCTTGCGGCTGGTGCGGCTGGACTCCCCGTCCGAGGAGGTCCTCGACGCCGTCCCCGCGGAGGCGCCCGCGGCGTGGCGTGGTCTGGACGTCGTGCTCGCCCACCACGGCCTGGTGCAGCGGCTGTGGGGCCGCGACGACGAGGACGTGCTGATCGCGCACCGCCTCGAAGAGGCGATGGACGGCGCGCGGAGCCGTTCCGGCGTGGCCGTTCTGCTGCGGGCGCCCTCGCCGGCCGACGTGGCCGCCGTGGCCCGGGCGAACGCCCGCATGCCGCAGAAGTCGACGTTGTTCGTGCCCAAGCCGCGGACCGGCCTGGTGCTGCGACCGCACGGGGACTGACCGGCTGCTCAGGCGGTGCGGGCGTCGGGCCCCGCCGACCGCGGCACCTTGCGCCCGCGCCGGCAGTTGACCTCCGTCACCGACGCGGTGCCGGTGGCCGTCCGCCAGAACCGTCGCTGCAGCGCACCCTCGACCTCGACGACGTCGCCGGCCTGCCACGCGGTGATGCGCCGCTGCAGCCTGCGGTCGTAGGTGATGCACGGCAGCGTGTCCGTCGACTGCCCCCTGGCCCGCGGCTCGGGCCGGCGCACCACCAGCCGGAAGCTGACCAGCGTGTCGCCGCTGGGCAGGATCCTCACCTCGGCGGGGGCGGACAGCTTCCCGCGGAGCACCACGTCGTTCCGGTCGATCACAGCCACGCTCATGAACGGCAGCCTCGCCGCCCGCTCCCGGCCCGCCCACGCCTGCCGGCGGTCTGTGGACCGGCTGGGCCGGTGTGGACGACGCCGCTGCGTCTGTCGGTGGTCAGTGCTCGGCGTCGTCCTCGGGGCCGTCGGTCTCGCCCAGCAACTCGGCGACCTCGGCCTCGACGTCCTCGTCGAAGTCGTAGTCGTCGGCCACGGCGCCGCCGTGGTCGTCCGCATCGTCGACGGCCGCGTCCGCCGCTCCGGGGTCTCCGGGTCCGGACACCGCCGGGACGGGCTCCTCGTCCGCGTCCGGCGCCGCGTCGGCCAGGGGCAGCTCCTCCTCGGAGAACTCGACGTCGGTCTCCTCCGGTGCGTGCGCCGCCACCGCGGCGTGCCACTGCTCGGCGGCCGAGGTCTCCCCGGCCGCCTCGAGGAGATCGGCGTACGCGGTCGCGAGCCGCAGCACCGTGGGGTCGGTCAGGTCCACCGAGTCCGATCGCGGGGACCCGCCGAGGGCGCCCTCGAGGACGAGCCGGGCCGCGGGGAGCTCACCGAGGTCCTGCCGCGCCCCCGCCTCGACCAGGCGGAGCTCGGCGGTCTCCTCGGCGTCGGGCCGCTCGGCCAGCGCCTCACGGACCAGCCGGAGTGCGACCTCGGAGCGCCCCAGGGCCCGCTCGCAGTCGGCGAGCACCGCCCGGTAGCCCGGGTCACCGGTCATCCGGCGGTAGGCGCGCAGCTCTCGGGCGGCCTCGGCGTAGTCGCCGGCGTGGTAGGCGGCCACGCCCACGGCCTCGCGGACGACGGCGATGCGCGACGCCCGGTCGCGTGCCGCCCGTGCGTGGGCGAGCGCCTCCTCGGGCTGGTCGTCCACGAGCGTGCCCGCGACGACCAGATGGCCGGCCACCCTCTGCGCGTTGCGCGGGTCCAGTCCGCGCAGTGCCGCCCGGACCGACCGGTCCAGGTCGCGCGGGTCGGCCCACTCGGGGATCTCCGGGCCCACGGGCGCGGGCGGCGTCCGGTCCCCACCTCGAGGGGGCCGCGGAGCGCGTTCCGGACGGCCACGGCGGTCGTCGCCGGGACGGCGGTCGCGCCAGTCGCTCCGCTGTCCACCCGGGCGGCCCTCCCGGTGCTGCCACTCGCCGCGCGGGCTCCCGGGACGCTGCGGGCGCCCCTCGTGCCGGTCCGCGCCGGGTCCGTCGGTGCGAGCTGCGCGCGGCCGGTCGCGCCACCCACTGCGGGGGGCCTGGTCCCGATCGGCGACCGGCCGACGGTCCGGCCGGTCGCCGCGCGCCGGGCGCTCCCGCTCCGTCCGCCGGTCGGGACGACCGGGTCGGTCGTCTCCGCTCCGCTCGCCCTGAGGACGGCGGTCCCGCCAGTCGGTGCGGCCCCCGGTGGGGCGGTCACCCGGCGGTCGCCGGTCCTGCCACTCACGACGAGGGCCGCCGGCTCCGCTGCCACCCTCGCGCTGCGGACGACGGTCGCGCCAGTCGGAGCGCCCGGGGCGCTCCGCCCGGTCGCTCTCCCCCTGGGGACGGCGCTGCGGCCGCTCACCCTGGGCACGACGCTCCTGCCAGCCGCTCCGGTCGTCCTCGGACCGCCCACCGGTGGGACGCCGCCCCTGCCAGGATCCCTGGCCGCCGCGACCAGCTCCCGCACCGCGCGGAGCGGCGCCCCGCCCCTGCGGACGGCCCTGCCCGGAGCCGCCACGGCCCCCTCGGGGGCCCTGCCCGCCGGTACCGCCGGCGCCTCGTCGCGGTGAAGTCATGAGCGTGTGCGTACCTCAGGAGTGCGTGCAGCACGCGTGGGTGCCACGAGAAGTGTGGGGAAACGACAGGACGGGGGTCCGGACATGACAGAACGGGGGTCGGAGCACGTGGCTCCGACCCCCGTTCGGGACGGTTGTCCGGCGGCGTCCTACTCTCCCACCCCGTCTCCAGGGCAGTACCATCGGCGCTGAGAGGCTTAGCTTCCGGGTTCGGAATGGAACCGGGCGTTTCCCTCTCGCCATGGCCGCCGTAACACTGCGAACTTCCCGACCCCGGGGCGCCCCGCGGATGCGGGGTGGGGTTGGTGCGTTCAGAACCGCACAGTGGACGCGTGACATCTGCTTCTGGGCACGACCGGCCCCCGAACAGCGGTGGGGGGTGGTGTAGTCGTGTGGTCAAGCCCTCGGCCTGTTAGTACCGGTCAGCTCCACACCTTGCGGTGCTTCCACTTCCGGCCTATCAACCCGCTGGTCTGGGCGGGGGCCTTACCCGGTTGATCCGGTGAGAGACCTCATCTTGAAGCGAGCTTCCCGCTTAGATGCTTTCAGCGGTTATCCCTGCCGAACGTAGCCAACCAGCAGTGCACCTGGCGGTACAACTGGCACACCAGAGGTTCGTCCGTCCCGGTCCTCTCGTACTAGGGACAGCTCTTCGCAAGTCTCTTACGCGCACGGCGGATAGGGACCGAACTGTCTCACGACGTTCTAAACCCAGCTCGCGTACCGCTTTAATGGGCGAACAGCCCAACCCTTGGGACCTACTCCAGCCCCAGGATGCGACGAGCCGACATCGAGGTGCCAAACCATCCCGTCGATATGGACTCTTGGGGAAGATCAGCCTGTTATCCCCGGGGTACCTTTTATCCGTTGAGCGACACCGCTTCCACATGCCGGTGCCGGGTCACTAGTCCCAGCTTTCGCTCCTGCTCGACCCGTCGGTCTCACAGTCAAGCTCCCTTGTGCACTTGCACTCGACACCTGATTGCCAACCAGGCTGAGGGAACCTTTGGGCGCCTCCGTTACATTTTGGGAGGCAACCGCCCCAGTTAAACTACCCACCTGACACTGTTCCTGATCCGGATCACGGACCGAGGTTAGACATCCAATTCGACCAGAGTGGTATTTCAACGGCGACTCCATCCACACTGGCGTGCGGACTTCACAGTCTCCCACCTATCCTACACAAGCCGAACCGAACACCAATATCAAGCTGTAGTGAAGGTCCCGGGGTCTTTCCGTCCTGCCGCGCGTAACGAGCATCTTTACTCGTAGTGCAATTTCGCCGAGCCTGTGGTTGAGACAGCTGAGAAGTCGTTACGCCATTCGTGCAGGTCGGAACTTACCCGACAAGGAATTTCGCTACCTTAGGATGGTTATAGTTACCACCGCCGTTTACTGGCGCTTGAGTTCTGAGCTTCGCACACGAACGTGCACTAACCCGTCCCCTTAACGTTCCAGCACCGGGCAGGCGTCAGTCCGTATACATCGTCTTACGACTTCGCACGGACCTGTGTTTTTAGTAAACAGTCGCTTCTCACTGGTCTCTGCGGCCGCCCACCGCTGCCGCACGCTAGGTGCTTGACGGTCAACGGCCCCCCTTCTCCCGAAGTTACGGGGGCATTTTGCCGAGTTCCTTAACCACAGTTCGCTCGATCGCCTCGGTATTCTCTACCTGACCACCTGAGTTGGTTTGGGGTACGGGCCGCTCGGAACTCGCTAGAGGCTTTTCTCGGCAGCATAGGATCATCCCATTCACCGCAATCGGCTATGCGTCAGGCCTCACCCACGTGTGGAACGGATTTACCTGCTCCACGGGCCACACCCTTGCACCGGTACTACCACTCACCGGTAGGACTACCTTCCTGCGTCACCCCATCGCTTGCCTACTACCAGTCCGGGCCCCCAGCTCCACCGCCGGGCCCACAAGTGGGCCCACCGGCTTCGGTGGGTTAGCATCGCTGGGTTCGGCATGGGCGTTCCTTCGCGGGTACGGGAATATCAACCCGTTGTCCATCGACTACGCCTGTCGGCCTCGCCTTAGGTCCCGACTCACCCTGGGCGGATTAGCCTGGCCCAGGAACCCTTGGTCTTCCGGCGGGGGAGGTTCTCACTCCCCTCTCGCTACTCATGCCTGCATTCTCACTCGCGTGGCGTCCACGGCTGGATTCCTCCGCCGCTTCACCCGCCACACGACGCTCCCCTACCCACCCCGCCACCTGGCCGGCACCCGAGGGTGCCGACGGGCGAACGGCGGAGTGCCACGGCTTCGGCGGTGTGCTTGAGCCCCGCTACATTGTCGGCGCGGAACCACTTGACCAGTGAGCTATTACGCACTCTTTCAAGGATGGCTGCTTCTAAGCCAACCTCCTGGTTGTCTCTGCGATCCCACATCCTTTTCCACTTAGCACACGCTTAGGGGCCTTAGCCGATGATCTGGGCTGTTTCCCTCTCGACTACGAACCTTATCGCCCGCAGTCTCACTGCCGCGCTCTCACTTACCGGCATTCGGAGTTTGGTTGACGTCAGTAACCTTGTGGGGCCCATCGGCCATCCAGTGCTCTACCTCCGGCAAGAAACACGCGACGCTGCACCTAAATGCATTTCGGGGAGAACCAGCTATCACCGAGTTTGATTGGCCTTTCACCCCTACCCACAGCTCATCCCCCAGGTTTTCAACCCTGGTGGGTTCGGTCCTCCACGCGGTCTTACCCGCGCTTCAACCTGGCCATGGGTAGATCACTCGGCTTCGGGTCTAGAGCACGCGACTCACACGCCCTGTTCGGACTCGCTTTCGCTACGGCTACCCCTCACGGGTTAACCTCGCCACGTACCACTAACTCGCAGGCTCATTCTTCAAAAGGCACGCAATCACCGCCGCACCCCGAAGGTGCGCTTGCACGGCTCTCACGGCTTGTAGGCACACGGTTTCAGGTACTATTTCACTCCCCTCCCGGGGTACTTTTCACCTTTCCCTCACGGTACTCGTCCGCTATCGGTCACCAGGGAGTATTCAGGCTTAGCGGGTGGTCCCGCCGGATTCACACCGAATTTCACGGGCTCGGTGCTACTTGGGAAACACGTTCGGGAGGTGCAGCGTTTTCGTGTACGGGGCTCTCACCCTCTACGGCGACCCCTTCCAGAGGCCTTCCACTAACGACAGCACTTTCTCACTCCCTCGCCAGCCGGCAGACTGGCGCGAACGGTCCCACGACCCCGCTTCCACAACCCCTGCCGGGTATCACATGGAAACGGTTTAGCCTCATCCGCTTTCGCTCGCCACTACTCACGGAATCACGGTTGTTTTCTCTTCCTGTGGGTACTGAGATGTTTCACTTCCCCACGTTCCCTCCACACGCCCTATGTGTTCAGGCGCGGGTCACACCACATGACTGGTGCGGGGTTCCCCCATTCGGACATCCTCGGATCAACGCTCGGTTGGCAGCTCCCCGAGGCTTATCGCAGCCTCCTACGTCCTTCATCGGCTCCTGGTGCCCAGGCATCCACCGTGTGCCCTTAACAACTTGGCCACACCACTACAACACACCCCACGCACACCCCGACCCCCACCGGCCGCTCCACTCCTCCACGCGGGAAGAACGAAACGACCACGGCAGAAGACCTGCGGATGTCACGCGGGCCTGCAATCAAAGAAGATGCTCGCGTCCACTGTGCAGTTCTCAACGACCAACCGGCCACCACCCGGTGCTGCGCCCCGCCGAACCCCACCCCACCCCCGCGAACAACGCAGGAGCGACGGCGAGTGGTACGAGGACCCGGGCGGCCCCGACCGAGACAACACACCCCCACCCGGCGCACCGCGCCGGCCTCCGGGGGTCCGCTCCCTCAGGACCCAACAGCGTGCCTACGACCCCGCACCCGCCACCGACCCCGTTCCCCGCACACCCCACCAGGAGGCATGCCGTACTAGGAGCCGGCAACAAGCCGGCGGCCGAACTGGTCAGCGTTCCACCCTCGAGCACCACCCCAGCAACCCGCGACCGCTCCGACCGGAGCGACCATCCCGTGCTGAGCGCGGCTCTGCACCACCGGCCCCGATCCGGGACCCGGCGGCGAGATGCTCCTTAGAAAGGAGGTGATCCAGCCGCACCTTCCGGTACGGCTACCTTGTTACGACTTCGTCCCAATCGCCGATCCCGCCTTCGACGGCTCCCTCCCACCAGGGGTTGGGCCACCGGCTTCGGGCGTTACCGACTTTCGTGACGTGACGGGCGGTGTGTACAAGGCCCGGGAACGTATTCACCGCAGCGTTGCTGATCTGCGATTACTAGCGACTCCAACTTCATGGGGTCGAGTTGCAGACCCCAATCCGAACTGAGACCGGCTTTTTGGGATTCGCTCCACCTCGCGGTATCGCAGCCCTTTGTACCGGCCATTGTAGCATGTTTGCAGCCCTAGACATAAGGGGCATGATGATTTGACGTCATCCCCACCTTCCTCCGAGTTGACCCCGGCAGTCTCCCATGAGTCCCCACCACTACGTGCTGGCAACATGGAACGAGGGTTGCGCTCGTTGCGGGACTTAACCCAACATCTCACGACACGAGCTGACGACAACCATGCACCACCTGTGCACGACGCCAAAGGCACCCCGCATCTCTGCGAGATTTCCGTGCATGTCAAGCCTAGGTAAGGTTCTTCGCGTTGCATCGAATTAAGCAACATGCTCCGCCGCTTGTGCGGGCCCCCGTCAATTCCTTTGAGTTTTAGCCTTGCGGCCGTACTCCCCAGGCGGGGCGCTTAATGCGTTAGCTGCGGCACGGAGACCGTGGAATGGCCCCCACACCTAGCGCCCAACGTTTACGGCGTGGACTACCAGGGTATCTAATCCTGTTCGCTCCCCACGCTTTCGCTCCTCAGCGTCAGTTGTTGCCCAGAGACCCGCCTTCGCCACCGGTGTTCCTCCTGATATCTGCGCATTTCACCGCTACACCAGGAATTCCAGTCTCCCCTGCAACACTCAAGTCTGCCCGTATCGACTGCAGGCCCGGAGTTGAGCTCCGGGTTTTCACAGCCGACGCGACAAACCGCCTACGAGCTCTTTACGCCCAATAATTCCGGACAACGCTTGCACCCTACGTATTACCGCGGCTGCTGGCACGTAGTTGGCCGGTGCTTCTTCTGCAGGTACCGTCACCTCACGGCTTCGTCCCTGCTGAAAGAGGTTTACAACCCGAAGGCCGTCATCCCCCACGCGGCGTCGCTGCGTCAGGCTTCCGCCCATTGCGCAATATTCCCCACTGCTGCCTCCCGTAGGAGTCTGGGCCGTGTCTCAGTCCCAGTGTGGCCGGTCACCCTCTCAGGCCGGCTACCCGTCGTCGCCTTGGTAGGCCACTACCCCACCAACAAGCTGATAGGCCGCGGGCCCATCCCCAGCCGGAAACCCTTTCCACCACCAGACCATGCGGTCAGCGGTCATATCCGGTATTAGCCCCAATTTCTTGGAGTTATCCCAGAGCCGGAGGCAGGTTGCCCACGTGTTACTCACCCGTTCGCCACTGATCCCCATCCGAAGACGGTTCACCGTTCGACTTGCATGTGTTAAGCACGCCGCCAGCGTTCGTCCTGAGCCAGGATCAAACTCTCCGTAGATGCTTGACATCCCGGCCTGACAGACCAAGAGCTGACACTCTCGTACATCCATCAACCCAAAGAAACCCACAAAAAAGGGGTTGTTACTTGGCACTGACTTTCGGCACGCTGTTGAGTTCTCAAGGAGCGGACGCTCGCGACACCCGGCCGGGTGGGCCTTCGATCGCGGCGGCTGTTCCACGTTACGCCGCTCTGCGTGTCCGTCAAGCGGCGGGTCCAGGACCCGGGCTCGGCGCTCGGAGCGGCGGTACCCAGTGCAACCGGCGTCCCCCGGATCGTGTTCCCGGGGCCCGCTCAGCTGCTGGGCTGGCGGCGCCTGGTCCGACCCGCGGGCGGTGACTCGGTCTCCGTCCCGCTCCGGTCTCGCCGGGCGCAGAAAGAAAGTTACGTGCGTGTCGTCCGCGCTGTCAAACCGGTCCGGGGTGACGCCCGACACCTGTCCGGAACGGTGCCGTCACACGCCGTTCACCCGGGATCCGGCACGCTGGACGCCGGCCACCGAGCGCTTGCCGCGGCGCAGCACCAGCCAGCCCCCCGGCAGCCAGTCGGACTCCCCCGGCACGGCGTCTGCGTCGGTGACCCGCTGGTTGTTCAGGTAGGCGCCGCCCTCCTTCACCGTGCGCCGGGCCTCGGAGAGGCTGCTGACGAGTCCGGTCTGCTGGAGCAGGGCGGCGACGGTCGGCGTCCCCTCGCCGATGGTGGTGCTGCCGGCCTCCCGCAGGGCGGCGCCCAGGGTCTCCGGGCCCAGGGCGGTGAGGTCCTCTCGGCCGAACAGCGCCCGGCCGGCGGCCTCCGCCTGGCGCAGCTCCTCCTCGCCGTGCACCAGGAGGGTGAGCTCCGCTGCCAGCGCTCGTTGGGGTGCCCGGGAGGCGGGGCGTTCCTCGGACTCGGTGATCAGCGCGGCGACCTCCTCGGCCGGCCGCTCGGAGAACAGCGGCAGCCAGGAGCGCGCGTCGACGTCGTCGATGTTGAGCCAGTACTGGAAGAACGCGTACGGGCTCGTCAGCTCCGGGTCGAGCCAGATGGTGGCGCCCTCGGTCTTCCCGATCTTCCGGCCGTCGGCCGTGGTGATCAGCGGGGTCGACAGGGCGTGTGTCGCCGCGCCCTCGGTCCGGCGGACCAGGTCGACGCCGGCGGTGATGTTCCCCCACTGGTCGGAGCCACCCGTCTGCAGCGTGCAGCCGTGCCGGAGGAACAGCTCGCGGAAGTCGTTGGCCTGCAGGATCTGGTAGCTGAACTCCGTGTAGCTGATCCCGGCGTCGCTGTTCAGGCGGGCCGAGACCGCCTCCTTGGCCAGCATCCGGTTCACCCGGAAGTGCTTGCCGAGCTCGCGGAGGAAGTCGATGGCCGACAGCGGGGCGGTCCAGTCCAGGTTGTCGACGTAGACCGGCGGTCGCAGCCCCTGCTCGGCGGCGGGCCGGTCGAGGAACGGCGCGACCCGGCGTCGGATCCGGTCCACCCAGCCGGCGACCGTCGCGGGGTCGTTGAGCACGCGCTCGGACGTCGGTCGCGGGTCCCCGATCAGCCCCGTGGCCCCGCCCACCAGCACGATCGGCTGGTGCCCGGCCCGCTGGAGCGCCCGCAGGACCATGAACTGGATCAGGTGCCCGACGTGCAGGCTCTCCGCCGTCGGGTCGAAGCCGCAGTAGTAGGTGACCGGGCCGTCGACCAGGTGCTTGCGCAGCGCCTCCTCGTCGGTGCTCTGGGCGATCAGCCCGCGCCGGTGCAGCTCGTCGATCACGTCGGTCACGGGTCCATCCTCGCTGGCGCTCGTCGGCCCCGTGCCCGGGGTGCTCCGTCCTCGCGTGACCTCGCGAGCTCGGTCACGGTCTCGATCCTGCCTGATCAGCTCGTCCGTCCGGCGCGGCGGCGGGGCTTCCCACCCGGGCGGAAGGCGCTGACGGAGGCCGCCCCGGTCTCCCAGAACCGCCACGGCAGCTCGGTGGCCACGGTGATCCCGACCCGGGGGCCGGCCGAGACGTCGGCCGGCGGGTCGCCCCGGTGCAGCCGCACGGGGGACGACGGATCGAGCAGGTCGGCGTCCTTGTCGTCGGGGCCGATCGCGAGGGCCTGGGTCAGCCGTGCGGGGCCGCGGGCGAGGTCGCGGGCCGTGCGGGCCGTGGGACGGCGGGAGGCGGCCAGGTCCTCCCCCACCACGACGTCCCCGGCGCGCAGCAGCACCGCCGAGCCCTGGCCCTCGGCACCCACGACGACGTTGGCGCACCAGTGCACGCCGTAGCTGAAGTAGACGTAGAGCCGCCCGGGCGGGCCGAACATGACCGCCGCGCGCGGCGTGGGCCCGCGGTGCGAGTGCGCCGCCGGGTCGGTGCCGTTCCCGGCGTAGGCCTCGACCTCGGTCAGCCGCAGCCCGACCCGGCCGGCAGGGCGCTCGGTGACCACCCAGCAGCCGAGGAGGGTGGGCGCCACGGCCTCCGGTGGCCCGAGCAGCTCGGCGGGCGTCAGCAGCGGCCCGGGCTCGAGGTCGCTCAGAGCGCTGCCGCCACGGGCGAGGCCGACGACCAGTGCGCGTGCTCGGTCGCGAGCTCCTCCAGCGCGGCGATCTGGCCGGCGACCCGCTCCGGCGCCGTCCCCCCGCGGGCGCTGCGGGCCGCCAGCGCGCCCGGCACGGAGAGCACCGACCGCACCTCGGGGGTGAGCCGCTCGTCGATGCCGGCGAGCTGGTCGTCGTCGAGCTGGTCGAGCTCGAGACCGGCCTGCTCGCAGAAGGCGACCATCTCCCCGGAGATCTCGTGCGCCGAGCGGAACGGCACGCCCTGCCGGACCAGCCACTCCGCGACGTCGGTGGCCAGCGCGAAGCCCTGGGGCGCGGCGGCCTCCAGCACCTCGGGGCGCAGCGTCAGGGTCGCGACCATCCCGGTGACCGCGGGCAGCAGCAGGAGGAGCTGTTCCATGGAGTCGAAGACCGGCTCCTTGTCCTCCTGCAGGTCGCGGTCGTAGGCCAGTGGCAGGCCCTTGAGCATGGTCAGCAGGCCGGTCAGGTTGCCGACGAAGCGGCCGGACTTGCCGCGGGCCAGCTCGGCGATGTCGGGGTTCTTCTTCTGCGGCATGATCGACGACCCGGTGGCCCAGGCGTCGTCGAGCCGGGCCCAGCCGAACTCCGTCGACGTCCAGAGGACGACCTCCTCGCCCAGCCGGGAGAGGTGGACGCCGATGAGCGCCGCCGCGAAGCAGAACTCGGCGGCGAAGTCGCGGTCGCTGACGCCGTCGACGGAGTTGTCCGAGGCGCGGTCGAAGCCGAGCTCGGCGGCGACGGCGTCGGGGTCCAGCGGCAGCGACGAGCCGGCCAGCGCGCCGGAGCCGTAGGGGCTGACGGCGGTGCGGCGGTCCCAGTCGCGCAGCCGGTCGACGTCCCGGGCGATGGCGTGCGCGTGGGCCAGCAGCTGGTGGGCGATGAGCACCGGCTGGGCGTGCTGGAGGTGCGTCATGCCGGGGGCCGGCACGTCCTGGTAGCGCTCCGCCAGGCCCACGAGCGCGTACTCGAGCGAGGAGAGCTCGCCGACCAGCGCCCGGACGGAGTGGCGCAGGTACAGCCGCAGGTCCGTGGCGATCTGGTCGTTGCGGCTGCGGCCGGCGCGCAGCTTGCCGCCGAGCGTGCCGAGCTTCTCGGTGAGACCACGCTCGAGGGCCTCGTGCACGTCCTCGTCGGACTCGACGGCGGTGAAGGTGCCGGCTGCGACCTCGGCCGACAGCTCGTGCAGCGCGCCGAGCATCTGCGCCAGCTCGTCGTCGGTGAGCAGCCCGGCGCGGTGCAGGACGCGCGCGTGCGCCCGCGAGCCGGCCAGGTCGAAGGGCGCGAGCTTCCAGTCGAAGTGCGTCGACTTGGACAGCGCGGCCATCGCCGGCGAGGGGCCGCCGCCGAAGCGACCGCCCCAGAGGCGGGTCTGCGACGGCCCGGCGGGGGTGCCGGGTCCGGCGGCGGCGGGCACGGCGGGGGTGCCGGGTCCGGCGGCAGCGGGCACAGCGGGGTCGGCCGGGCTCACGGTGCGGGGTCCTCCAGGTCGTTCCTCGGTCGGGCGTCGGCGGCCGGGGTGCGCTCGGCCATCGCCCGCAGCCGGTCGGCGAGGGCGGCTCCGCCGTCGGGACGGCGGGAGACGACCAGCAGAGTGTCGTCCCCCGCGATCGTGCCCAGGACGTCGGGGAGGCCGACCTTGTCCATCGCGGAGGCCAGGAACTGCGCGGCGCCCGGCGGCGTGCGGACGACGGCGAGGTTGGCGCTGCCCTCGGCGGAGGTCAGCAGGTCGCCCAGCAGCCGGGTGAGCCGGGCCGGGGCGGCCTGCGCGGGGCGCAGCGGGGCGTTCTCCGGCGGCAGCACGTAGGACGCCGGGGCGCCGTCGGAACCGCGCAGCTTGACCGCGCCCAGCTCCTCGAGGTCGCGCGAGAGCGTGGCCTGGGTGACCTCGATGCCGTCCTCGGCGAGGAGCGCGGCCAGCTGGGTCTGCGAGGTGACGGGCTGGGCCTCGATCAGCTCGCGGATGCGCGCCTGGCGGGCGGAGCGGGTCAGGGTCGTCGTCATCCCGATCGCTCCAGGTGTCGCGAGGGAGGCGCGCCCTCAGGGGCGCGACAGGCGGCGGCTGGTCTCATGAGTTCTCCAGCAGCCAGATCAGCACCGCCTTCTGCGCGTGCAGCCGGTTCTCCGCCTCGTCCCACACCGCGCTCTGCGGCCCGTCGATGACGCCGGCCGCGATCTCCTTGCCGCGGTAGGCGGGCAGGCAGTGCAGGACGACGGCGTCGTCGGCGGCCCGGGCCAGCGCGTCGTCGTCCACCGCGTAGGGCAGGAACCGCGCGATCCGGGCGTCGTACTCGTCCTCCTGCCCCATCGACACCCAGGTGTCGGTGACCAGGACGTCGGCGCCGTCGGCGGCGGCCGCGGCGTCGTCGGTCCAGAGCACCGAGCCGCCGGTGCCCGCGGCGATCTCCTCGGCGCGCTCCAGCACCTCCTTCGAGGGCTGGAAGGGCGCCGGCGAGCCGATCCGCACGTGCATGCCGGCCGTCGCGCCGCCCAGCAGGTAGGAGTGCGCCATGTTGTTGGCGCCGTCGCCGAGGTAGCTCATGGTCAGCCCGGCGAGGACGCCCTTGCGCTCGGCGACGGTCTGCAGGTCGGCCAGGATCTGGCAGGGGTGGAAGGCGTCGGTCAGCGCGTTGACGACCGGCACGCGGCTGACCGCGGCCATCGCCTCGATGCGGTCCTGGCCGAAGGTGCGCCAGACGATCGCGGCGACCTGCCGGTCGAGCACGCGGGTGGTGTCCTCGACCGACTCGCCCCGGCCGAGCTGGCTGCTCCCGCCGTCGACGACCAGCGGGTGGCCGCCGAGCTCGGCGACGGCGACCGAGAAGCTCACCCGGGTGCGGGTCGAGGGCTTGTCGAACAGCACCGCGACCGCCCGCGGGACGCCTCCGGCCGCCCGCAGCGGGGTGGGCGCGGCCTCGGTGTGCCGGGTGCGCTTGAGGTCGGCGGCCAGGGCCAGCACCTCGGCCTGCTCGGCGGGACCGAGGTCGTCGTCCCGGAGGAGGTGCCGGGTCACGGGGCACTCTCCATCGCGGCGTCGAGGGCGGCCGGTAGGGCGGTGAGGAAGGCGTCGACCTGGGCGTCGGTGAGCACCAGCGACGGCGCCAGGCGCAGCACGCCCGGCGCGACGGCGTTGGTGAGGAAGCCGGCCTGCCGCAGGCTGGTCTCCAGCCCGGCGGCGACCTCGGCGGTGAGCACCACGCCCAGCAGCGCGCCCCGCCCCCGCACCCCGGCCACGCCGGGATGGCCGAGGCCCTCGATGCCGGCGGTGAACCGGTGCTCGAGTTCCTTGGCCCGTTCCAGCAGGCCCTCCTCGGCGATGGTGTCGAGCACGGCCAGGGCGGCGGCGGCGGCGATCGGATTGCCGCCGAAGGTGGAGCCGTGGCTGCCGGCGCCCATCAGCTCGGCGGCGTCGCCGAAGGCCAGCGTGGCGCCCAGCGGCAGGCCGCCGCCGAGCGCCTTGGCCAGGGTGATCACGTCGGGGGTCAGGCCCTCGGCCTGGTGGGCGAACCAGTGCCCGGTGCGCCCGGTGCCGGTCTGCACCTCGTCCACGGCGAACAGCGCGCCGGCCGCCGCGGCGGTCCGCGCGGCGGCGGGCAGGTAGCCCGGCGGCGCCGGTTGCACGCCGCCCTCGCCGAGCAGCGGCTCGAGCAGCACCATCGCGGTGGCCGCGGAGACGGCGCCCTCGAGCGCGTCGGGGTCGCCGTAGGGCACGTGCCGCACGCCGCCGGGCAGCGGGGCGAAGGCGGCGGCCTTGCCCGGCTGGCCGGTGAGCGCCAGCGCGCCCATGGTGCGGCCGTGGAAGGAGCCCTCGGCGGTGACCACCTCGGTGCGCCCGGTCAGCCGGGACAGCTTGAAGGCGGCCTCGTTGGCCTCGGCGCCGGAGTTGCCGAAGAACACCCGCCCGGGCCGGCCGGCCAGCTCGATCAGCCGCTCGGCCAGGGCCACGCCGGGCTCGTGCACCGCCAGGTTGGACACGTGCCCCAGCGTCCGCGCCTGGGCGGTGATGGCCTCGACGACCCGGGGGTGGGCGTGGCCGAGGATGGTGGTGGCGATGCCGCCGAGCAGGTCGGTGTACTCCCGCCCGTCGACGTCCCACACCCTGGCCCCGGCGCCGCGGGCCAGTGCCACCGGCGGGGTCCGGTAGTTGCCCATCATCACCGCCGACCAACGGGCGGCCAGCTCCTCCGTGTGCGTCATGTCGCCGACCCCTCCTCCGTGGCCGGGAGGGCCGGCACGACCATCGTGCCGGTGCCCTCGGTGGTGAACATCTCGAGCAGCAGGGCGTGCGGGGTGCGGCCGTCGACCACGGTCGCCCGGCGCACCCCGCCCTCGACCGCGCGCAGGCAGGCGGCCATCTTCGGGAGCATCCCGGCGTCCAGGGTCGGCAGGATCTCGGCCAGCTCGCGGCTGTCGATCTGCTGGACCAGCGAGTCGCGGTTCGGCCAGTCGGCGTAGAGCCCCTCGACGTCGGTCAGGACGACGAGCTTGACCGCGCCCAGCGCGGCGGCCAGTGCGGCCGCCGCGGTGTCGGCGTTGACGTTGTGCACCACGCCGACCACGTCGGGTGCCACGCTGGCCACGACCGGGATGTGCCCGACCTCGAGCAGCGCGCGCACCGGTGTGGGGTCGACCGCCACGATGTCGCCGACCAGGCCGATCTCGACCGGCTCGCCGTCGACGACCGCCGTCGTCCGCTCGGCGGTGAACAGCCCGCCGTCCTCGCCGGACAGGTGCACGGCCATCGGGCCGTGCTCGTTGATCAGCCCGACGATGTCCGGGCCGACCTGCCCGGTGAGCACCATGCGGACGACCTCGACGGTCTCGGGCGTGGTCACCCGCAGCCCGCCGCGGAACTCGCTCTTGATGCCGAGCCGGCGCAGCATGCTGGTGATCTGCGGTCCGCCGCCGTGGACGACCACGGGGAGGATGCCGCAGGTCCGCAGGAAGACCATGTCCTCGGCGAAGGCCCGGCGGCACGCCTCGTCGATCATCGCGTGGCCGCCGTACTTGATCACCACCACGTTGCCGTGGAACTCCTTGAGCCACGGCAGCGCCCCGGTCAGTACGGCGACCTTGAGCGCATCGCCCTCGGGATCGTTCTTCCGCATGACCCGGCGGGTCCCGATCGTCCGCGGCAGCCGCGGCTGCGGCGTCGGCTCGTCGATCCGGACGTCCGGCGGCGTCGGGTCCTGGTGCTCGCTCATGTGGAGTAGGCCGAGTTCTCGTGCACGTAGGCGATGGACAGGTCGTTGGTCCAGATCGTGGCCTGCTCGCCGCCGGCGCCGAGGTCGACGTCGATGGCGATGGCCCGGCCGGTGAGGTCGACCCCCTCGCGGGGATCGCCGATCGCGCCACCCCGGCAGACGGTGACCCCGTTGATGGTCACGTCGACCCGGTCGGGCTCGAAGGCGGCGTCGGTGGTGCCGATCGCGGCCAGCACCCGCCCCCAGTTCGGATCGTTGCCGAACAACGCGGTCTTGAGCAGGTTGTTGCGCGCACACGCCCGGCCGGCGGTGAGCGCGTCCTCGACGCTGGCCGCACCCCGGACGGTGATCGCGATGTCCTTGGTCGAGCCCTCCGCGTCGGCCAGCAGCTGCATCGCGAGGTCCGTGCACGCCGCGGTGAGCGCCTCGGTGACCTCGGCGGCGGACGGGGTGACCCCGCTGGCGCCGTTGGCCATCACGATCACCGTGTCGTTGGTGGACAGGCAGCCGTCGGAGTCCACCCGCTCGAAGCTCACGCCGGTCGCCTGCTTCAGCGCGGTCTGCAGGATCTCCGCCGGCACGACGGCGTCGGTGGTGAGCACGACCAGCATCGTGGCCAGGCTCGGCGCCAGCATGCCCGCGCCCTTGGCCATCCCCCCGACGGTCCAGCCGTCGCGGGCCTGCACGGTCGTCTTCGGAACGCTGTCGGTGGTCATGATCGCCCGGGCCGCGTCCGGCCCGCCGTCCTCGGACAGCTCCTTGGCCGCGGCGGTGACCCCGGCGGTCAGCTTCTCCATCGGCAGCCGGATCCCGATCAGCCCGGTGGACGCCACCGCCACGTCGATCGCGCCCAGGCCCAGGGCCTTCGCGGCGTGCTCGGCGGTGGCGTGGGTGTCGGCGAACCCCTCCGGTCCGGTGCAGGCATTCGCGCCGCCGGAGTTGAGCACCACCGCCCGGGCCCGCGCACCGGCCAGCACCTGCCGGCTCCACAGCACCGGCGCGGCCGGGAACCGGTTGGTGGTGAACACCGCCGCCGCGGCGTCGTCCGGACCGTCGTTGACCACCACGGCGACGTCGAGGCCGCCGGAACTCTTGAGCCCGGCGGCCACCCCGGCCGCCCGGAAGCCCCTGGGAGCCGTCGTCGTCACGGGGCGACCCCCACGACCGGCAGGCCGGTGGTCTCGGGCAGGCCCAGGGCCAGGTTGGCGCACTGGATCGCCGCGCCGGCGGTGCCCTTGGTCAGGTTGTCCACCGCGGCGACCACGACCAGCCGCCCGGCGTCGGGGTCGACCGCGACCTGCAGCGCGACGGTGTTGGCGCCGAGCACCTGCGCCGTCGCCGGCCACTGCCCCTCGGGCAGCAGGTGCACGAACGGCTCGTCGCCGTAGGCCTTCTCGTACACGGCGCGGGCCGACGCGGCGTCGACACCGGCCCGCAGCCTCGCCGAGCAGGTGGCCAGGATGCCCCGGCTCATCGGCACCAGCGTCGGGGTGAAGCTCACGACCACCGGTTCGCCCGCGGCCTCCGAGAGGTTCTGCACCATCTCCGGCGTGTGCCGGTGCACCCCACCCACCCCGTAGGCGCTCACCGACCCCATCACCTCGCTGCCCAGCAGGTGCGGCTTGGCCGACTTGCCGGCGCCGGACGTGCCGCTGGCGGCGACCACCACCACCTCCGGCTCCACCAGGCCCGCGGCCAGCGCCGGGGCCAGGGCCACGGTGACCGAGGTCGGATAGCAGCCCGGCACCGCGATCCGCCGCGCGCCGGCCAGCTGCTCGCGCCGGCCGGGCAGCTCGGGCAGCCCGTAGGGCCAGCACCCGGCGTGCTCGCCGCCGTACCACCGCGCCCACGCCGCCGGATCGTTCAGCCGGTGGTCGGCGCCGCAGTCGATCACCAGGGTGTCGGCGGGCAGCCCCGCGGCGATCGCGGCGGACTCCCCGTGCGGCAGCGCCAGCACCACGACGTCGTAACCGGCCAGGTCCGCCACCCCGCTGGGCCGCACCTCCAGATCGGCGAAGGGCAGCAGGTGCGGCTGCAGCTCACCCAGGCGTCGGCCGGCGCTCGCGTTGGCGTGCACCCCGGCCAGCCGGAGGTCCGGATGCCCGGCCAGCAACCGGCACACCTCACCCCCCGCGTACCCGGTGGCGCCGGTGACCCCGACCGTCCACGTCCGCGTTCCGCTCACGGTGCATGACCATACACGGCCATGCATGACTGTTCATGAGGGGTCCACGGCCGCCCTGCCCGCCGGGCGGCCCAGGTCCACCCCACCGGGAACCCTCACACGACGAGCACCGAGTCGTCCGCCTCCTCGGTGTCGGCCTCCCCACCGTCGAACTGGTCGAGGGGCACGTTGGCGCGCTGTGCCAGTGCGACAGCCACCTCCCAACCCAGCGCCCGGTAGGCGTCGAACTGCTCGCCCGAGAACAACTGGTTCGCCGTCGGGTGCTGGGGGAACTGGTGGTCCTTCTCCCGCAACACCGCGAGGTCCATCGGGACGCCGTCCCACAGGACGCAGCGTGCGTAGTAGATGACCCCCATGCTGCCGTCGGGATAGGTCACGCTCCCCACCGCGACCGGCTCCTCGGCCATGCCGGTATCGGCCGCCGGCAGGGTGGCCGCAGGGTCCAGCCGCACCTCGGCACCGAGCTCGGACCGGGCCAGGGCCGCTGCGCGGGCGATGTCCTGCAGAGGACTCAGACCACCGGCGCTGGCGTCCACGACGATCATGTGCGTGCAGCGGCGTCTGATCAGCTCCACCAGGCCGAGGTTCTCCCAGTGCCCGCCGTCCGACACGTGGATGAAGCGCCCCCGGGTCCCCGCCAGCCCCATCGCCTCCTTCAGCACGTACAGCCCGCCCGGCTCGCGCCACCCCGCGGCCAGCGCCCGTCCCACCCGGCGCACCCGCGAGCGGCCGACCGGCGGAGGAGCCGCCACGTCACCGCGCCGGAACGGGTTGGGGATCCACACCCCGAGGCGGAGGTTCGCGAGGGCCATCAGCAGCCGCAGCGCGGGGAGGGTGAAGCGCCCCATGGTCGGCGATATGGCGGCCCCCGAGATCGCCATCATCGACGGCAGCGTGAGGCCGCTGCCGCCCCTCGTGTGCGTCCGCTCCAGCTCGGAGGTCTCCACGAGAGGTGCCAGGTCGACGCACCCCGACCGGCACGCGTCGAACGTGAAGGGGGCAGCCCAGCTCTTGTTGGGCACGTCCCCCTCCCGGGCCGCCACCGCCGCGCAGACGATGAGCTCGGGGAACGGCAGACCCGACCTGCGCTTGGCCTCGATCTCCCGGCCGACGTCGCTGAGTCTCACCTCGTCGTCGTAGGGGACGGGCGCCACCCGCACGCCACCGGCCGAACTGGTCCGCTTCAGGACGAACGCGTGGCTCAGGCGCTCCCGGTAGTACAGGTGCATGGAGTACCGACGGTTGTGGATGAAGAAGCCGCAGACGGCCAAGGTGGCCAGCAGCCCCAGGAGCACCCACCCGTCCAGCGCGGCGTCCCACCCGCTGCGCGCCTCGTCCTCGGCCGCCAGCAGGAAGGGGACGGCGAGGATCCCCCAGCCGCCCAGGAACGCGAGGACGCCCTGGAACGCACGGGCCCTGCCCAACCGCATCAGCAGCACGGCGAGGGCTCCGAGCAGCACCACTCCCACGACCATGCCCACGGTCACGAGCAGGCGACGGGACCCCAGGTCGTCGACCCTCCCCACCCAGAGCCGGTCATCGGCCAGCGCCAGACCGAGGAGGTGCACCAGGAGGGGGAGGCAGACGGCCAGGACGGCGACGAGCCCGGAGCCCGCGACGAGGGCTGTCGCGGTCCTCCTGAGCGGCCGCTCCCCTGGCACGGCGCGGAACCGGCCCTTGTCGAAGAACCGCCGCACGCCCACGAGCACGATCGCGGCCAGGAAGAGGCCGGCCGCCGCGGCGCTCCCCCACGCGACCGCGCCGGCCAGTCGGCCGTCGGGCCTCCCGATGCCAGGGATCGTGGCCCCGTACACCAGCCCGACGACCCGGCCGCCGAGATAGGACCCGACCACGAGCGGCAGGAGGTTCAGCAGGAGTCCGTAGACGAAGTTCACCACCAGCCACAGCCGACCGGCCAGCCCGGGAGCCAGGTAGCTGAGGTGGGTCCGGAGGTACCACTCCTCCGGACTGCCCCGGGACCAGGGCGCAGCCTCCCCGCGAAGGGCCTCGGCATCGGACTTGCCCTGAGCGACCGTGAGGGCACCGGCGATGTAGCTGCCCCCGGAGACGGCGGACAGGTACCGCGCCCTCTGGAACAGCCCCTGCCGGGACAGGGCCTGGTACGCACCCAGGCAGAAGGCCGCCGACCTGATGCCGCCTCCGGAGAAGGAGATGCCGAGCACGCTGCGGCCCTCGGAGCCGCCGTCCAGGTAGGCCCACCGCCCGCCGCTAGTCACGGTCGAACTGCCCCGTGTCAGAACCGTACGGGTACACCGGGAGCCTCCCCTGGTCCCGGAGGCGGCGGATCCCTCCCCGGTCGAAGAGCCGGAACATGAAGAGCGGGTGCACACAGACCTCGTCCTCGTCCTCGACCGGACGAAGCGTCTCGGTGAAGGTGTAGGAGAAGCGGCCGACGGTGTACCTCGAGGTCGAGCCGTCGACGATGCCCAGGACGCCCACGTCGAGGGCGGCCTCCAGGAAGTCGCTGTAGTCGACGCCCGACCGGGCGACTCCCGCCGCGTTGAAGGCGCGATGGAGCTCGCTGCACGTGAGCGTGTTCGGGATGTGGTTCTTGAGGTACCCGAGTGCCGCTGCCATGTAGGGGTAGTCGTGCGAGTAGCTGGACAGGATCCCGTCGACGATGCGCAGCTCCGCCTCCCGAACGCCCTCCAGGACGTCCAGGGGAGTCGCGACGGGGACACCACGGCGGTGTCGCGCCGCGCGCGCCAGGATCTCGTTCAGGATCTGGATGAGGTGGCGCGGCAGGAGCTGCGTGTGCCGCATGATGTAGGCGACCGGGTCCTCGTCGGAGCCCAGGCCCGTGCTCATCCCTCCCCGGGGCAGCAGCGACCTCAGGGTGACCTCGGCCATCTGGTGGTCACGCTCGTCGTGCTGGTGCGGCAACCCCAGGCGCTCCAGCTCGTCCTGGTGGTACAGGTCGAGGTAGCGCCGCAGCCGGTTGCCGGCGATGGTCATCAGCTCCGCCGCGGTCCACCGGATGACGAGGTAGTCGAGGAAGTCCTTCTCGGGATTGGCCGTGAGGTCCCGGAGGCGCTGCACGAGTTCCGCGGGGAAGGCGAAGCGGACCTTGAACGGTCGGGTCCCGGCCGTGGTGGCGAACTCGCGGGTGGCCCGGAACAGCCCGGACAGGGTCGTCCGCAGCTCGTCCACGTGCACGTGCAGGTCCTCGAGGTTGTCCACGACGACGTACAGGCGCACCCGCTTGCGCCTGATCAGGTCGACGAAGGACCGGTAGGCGACCTCATAGGTGGCGACGTCGGTCCGCAGGGACGCGCACATCTCCTCGACCGTGAGACCGGGGACCGACCGGACGAGGACGTCGGACAGCGCACTGCCGACACGGGCGAGCAGCTTCCCCGGTTCCAGACTCGACGGGTTGCCGTAGGAGCTGAGGTAGGACGCGATGAGCCGGCCCTCGTCCGTGTGTCTCAGCCCGGGCACCCGGTACGAGAGCAGCATCGCGGCGTGGGTCAGGAGCACCTGCCACACGTGCGCGAGGTTCTCCGCGAAGAGAGGACCGACCTCGCGCGCGTAACGGATCCGGAGCCGCTCGATCTCGTGGTAGGCGTCCTCGGACTTGATGAGGATGACCTTCGCGCCGTCCACGAAGGCCGTTCCCACCAGGAAGGCCGTCTTGCCGGAGCCCTTGCGACCGACGACGTAGAGGGGGTCGTCACGCTCGGCACTGCCGTGGCAGCCGTTCATGCGGTCGTAGAGCTGCTCGAAGATGCCGCGCGGGCTCCGGAGCAGTTCCTCCGTGTATGGCGGGCCCAGGGGCTGATTCCGCGTGAGGATCCGCATCAGCTCCTCTGGCGCTGCGCCCATGGCGTCCCCCAAGGTCCGGGAAGAGCACGAGCCCCGCGACGCTCAGCGCAGGGACCTGTACTCGGAGGAGGCGCGGGCGACTGCCTCAGATACCGCCCACGGCGAGCCACGGGGCCGGCTGAGGGCTGTGCAGCGCCGACTCCGCAGAGCTGCCGCAGCGGCGTTCGGGACAGCGGGTCGCCGTCCTCGCGAGACCGGTGGCACAGCGGTCAGCCGACGGGGTGGCGTCCGGCGCCCTCGCGAGTGCCCGGGTCGCCCCGCGGGCATGACGGTGCACAGCCAACGGGCGCCCGCCCCCTGGAGGAGCCCCACCGTGAGTCCGTACGACCGCATCATGATCATCTTCAATCCGAACAGCACCGGGGACGCGCCGCGGTCCGCGGAGGAGCTGCGCGCCGAACTGGCCCGCCGGTTGCCGGCCGTGCCGGTGGAGCTCTGCCCCACCCAGCACGCCGGGCACGCCCGCGAGCTGGCGAGGGAGGTCGCCGGCACGGGGCGCCCGCTGCTGGTCTCGGTGAGCGGGGACGGCGGGTACAACGAGGTCGTCGACGGCGTCATGCAGGCCGGGAACAGCGAGGCCGTGTGCGCCGTGCGGGCCGCCGGCAACGCCAACGACCACCGCCGGGTGACGCGGCAGCGACCGCTGGCCGACGCGATCGTGGCCGGGGACGTCCGGCGGATCGACCTCCTCCGGCTGACCATCGGCAGCGGCGCCGAGGCGCAGACCCGCTACGCGCACTCCTACATCGGCGTCGGCCTGACCCCCGTCGTCGCGGTCGACCTGGAGAAGGGCGGGAAGGGGTCGTGGCGGGAGATCGTGACCGTGGTGCGGTCCTTCTCCCGTTTCCGGCCGTTCCCCATCAGGCTCGAGGACGGCAGGCGGCGCACGATCGACAGCCTGGTCTTCGCCAACATCGACGAGATGGCCAAGTACGCGACGCTCAGCGAGGGCGGCCGCCCCGACGACGGCCGGTTCGAGGTCATCACGCAGCGGCGCGCCGGCAAGCTCCGGGTGCTGGGGACGCTCATCCGGGCGGCGACCCGCGGACTCGGCCCGCAGCCCAGCGCCACCCACTACGCGTTCACGGCGCTCGTCCCCATGCCGCTCCAGCTGGACGGCGAGCTGGTGGAGCTGGACGCGGACACACCGGTCGCCGTCGACATCGCACCGCGGGCGCTGGCCACGGTCGTCTGACCGACCGCCGGCGGTCGCGGGCCGACGAGGGCTCCGCGCCGCCGGTCAGGCCAGCGGGTCGTCGTCCCCGTAGGGGCGCAGGCGCAGCTGCCGGGCGGCGTCCTCCGGCGTGGTGGCCCGCAGGACGGCGAGGTCGTCGGCGCCCGCCCGCAGGAAGCGGCCCGACCACTGGTCGAGCTCACCGGCGGCGATCGCGGTGACCAGCTCGACCACGCGCTCCGGCGGCGTCCAGTCGGTGAAGCCCCGCCACATCGGCATCGCGCGGGTCATCGGGGTGTCGACGACCCCGGGCGCCACGTCGAACACCCGCACGTCGAGGCCCTCGAGCGCGCCGGCCAGCGCCTCGGTCATCCGCATCAGGCCGGTCTTGGCCACCGAGTAGGCCGAGTACTCCGGGCGGGCGCGCACGCTCATCCCGCTGGCGAGGTCCACCACGCGGCCGCGGTTGCGCAGCACCATCCACGGGACGACGGCGCGGGCGAGCAGGAAGGCCCCGCGGACGTGGCTCTCCACGACCGACCACCACTGGTCGGGGTCGGCCTCCCACAGCGGCTCCTCGGCCGCGTCGATCACCCCGGCGTTGTTGACCAGCAGGTCGACCGGCCCGAGCTCCTCCCGGACCCGCGCGACCGCGTCGTCCACCGCGGCCCGGTCGGTGACGTCGGCGGGCACGGCCAGCGTGCGCGCGCCGGTGGCGGCGGCGACCTCGTCCATCGCCGCCGCCAGCCGCTCGCCGTTGCGGGCCAGGCCGGCCACCGCCGCGCCGCGCTCGGCCAGGCCCTGCACCAGGTGCCGGCCGATCCCGCTCGACGCACCGGTGACCAGCGCGACGCCGGCGAGCTCAGCCACGGAGCTCCGCCTGCTGGGCGCCCTCGACGAACGCCACCACGCGCCGGCGGACCTCGGCGGCCTCCTCGCCGGACAGCGTCCGGTCGGGCGCGCGCAGGGTCAGCGACCAGGCCAGCGATCTGCGTCCCTCACCGACCTGCGGCCCGGTGTAGACGTCGAACAGCCGCACCGCCTCGAGCAGGTCGCCCGCGGCCTCGCGGATCGACCCCTCCACCGCCGCGGTCGGCACCTGCGCGTCCAGCACGAAGGCCAGGTCGACGAAGACCGGCGGGAAGCTCGACAGGTGCGGGCCCGTCGGCACCCGCGCGGGCGGCAGCGCGTCGACGTCCAGCTCCATCACCGCGGTGCGGGCCGGGAGGTCGAGGGCCGCGCACACCCGCGGGTGCAGCTCGCCGGCGTGCCCGACGACCCGGCCGTCGACCAGGAGCTCCGCGCAGCGGCCCGGGTGCCACGGCGCCCGCTCCCCCGCGCGCACGGTCAGCGCGATCCCGGCGGCCTCGGCGACCCGGTGAGCGGCCTGCACCGCGTCGGCCCAGACGGCCGGCCGGCCCGCGCCCCACCAGCCGCGCGGCTCGCGGTTGCCGGCCAGCGCCACGGCGACGTGCCAGGGCTGCTCCGGGACCGCGCCCAGCAGCGCGGCCAGCGTCTCGTCGTCCGGGCGCCGGTCGACGCCGGGCAGCGGAGCCGCGGACCGCTCCCCACCCGGGAAGACCGCGCCGTGCTCGAAGAGCGCGACGTCCCTGATGCCACGGGAGAGGTTGCGCGCCAGCGCGGCCAGCAGGCCCGGCAGCAGCGTCGTCCGCAGCGCCGGCTCCTCCTCCGACAGCGGGTTGCGCACCAGCACGACCTGCCGGCGCGGATCGTCCTCGGCCAGGCCCAGCGCGTCGAGGGCCGCCGTCCCGACGAAGGGGAAGGACGGCGCCTCCACGTAGCCGAACTCCGCCAGGGCGCGCCCGACGGCCCGGCGCCGCCGCTGCCGCTCGGTCAGCCCGCGCCCGGGCGGTGCCGTGGGCAGCACCGAGGGGACGTCGTCGTAGCCGGCCAGCCGCACGACCTCCTCGACCAGGTCGGCCGGGTCGGTGAGGTCGGGGCGCCAGGACGGCGGGGTGACCGTGAGCGGACCGGCGCTCCCGTCGACCGTGCAGCCGACCGCGGCCAGCAGCTCGGTGACCCGCGCCGGCTCGTAGGGCACGCCGGCGACCCGGCCGGGCCGCGCGGGGTCGAGCGCGATCGTCGGCCGCGGACCGCGGGTGTCGACGTCGACCGGCGAGCCGACGACCCGCGCGCCGCCGTACTCGGCCAGCAGCGCGGCGGCGCGGGCCAGCGCCACCACGGTCATCTGCGGGTCGACGCCGCGCTCGAACCGCTTGGCCGCCTCGCTGGGCAGCCGGTGCCGGCGGGCGGTGCGCGCCACCCCGGTCGGCTCCCAGTGCGCGGCCTCCAGCAGCACGTCGGACGTGCCGTCGCCGATCTCGGTCGACGCACCGCCCATGACCGCGGCCAGCCCGATGGGGCCGGAGTCGTCGGTGATCAGCAGGTCGTCGGAGGAGAGCGCGCGGTCGACGCCGTCCAGGGTTCTCAGCCGCTCGCCCTCCCGCGCCCGGCGGACGACGATCGGCCCGCTCACCCGGTCGCGGTCGAAGGCGTGCATCGGCTGGCCCAGCTCGAGCATCACGTAGTTGGTGACGTCGACGGCCAGCGAGATGCTGCGGACGCCGGACTGCGCCAGCCGGCGGCGCATCCACCACGGGCTCGGCGCGCTCGGGTCCAGACCCTCCAGCGCGACCATCGAGAAGCGGTCGCAGCGGTCGGCGTCCTCCACCGTGACCTGCCACGCCGGCTCACCCGACCAGGCCGGCGGGGTCAGCGCGCCGGGGTCACGCCACTCGACCCCGAGGCCGGTGCCCATCTCGCGGGCGATGCCGCGCATGGACAGGCAGTAGCCGCGGTCGGGGGTGACGGCGAGCTCGATGACCACGTCGTCCAGGCCGACCACCGGGCCGGCCGGGGTGCCGGGGGCCGGGGCGTCGTCGCCCAGCACCAGGATCCCGGCGTGGTCCTCGCCGACGCCGAGCTCGCGGACCGAGCAGATCATCCCGTCGGAGACGCGGTCGTAGGTCTTCCGCGCGGCGATCTCGAAGCCACCGGGCAGCACGGCGCCGGGCAGCGCCACCACCACGGCGTCACCGACGACGAAGTTGCGGGCGCCGCAGACGATGCCACGTACGTCCCGCCCACCGCCGCCTGCGACACCGCCCTCGCCCACGTCCACCCGGCAGTACCGGATCGGCTTCTTGAAGCCGGTCAGCTCCTCGATCTCCAGCACCCGCCCGACGACGAGGGGGCCGGTGACCTCCGCGGGCCGGTGGATCTCCTCGACCTCCAGGCCGAGGCGCACGAAGGTGGCGTCGAGGTCCTCGACACCGACGCCGGCGGGGACGTCGACGTGCTCGGCCAGCCAGCCGATGGGGACTCTCACTGCTCGACTCCGAACGCAGAAGTGAACCGGGTGTCGCCCTCGGCGAAGTGCCGCATGTCGCCGACGGCCGAGCGGAACTGCAGGGCCCGCTCGATGCCCATGCCGAACGCGAAGCCGGAGTGCTCCTCCGGGTCGATGCCGCAGGCGACCAGCACCCGCGGGTTGACCATCCCGCAGCCGCCCCACTCGACCCAGCGCGGGCCGTCGCGGTGCTCGGGGAACCACACGTCGAACTCCGCCGACGGCTCGGTGAACGGGAAGTACGACGGCCGCCAGCGGGTGACCGCGTCGGCGCCGAACAGCGAGCGGGCGAGGTGGTCCAGCGTGCCGCGCAGGTGCGCCATGGTCAGCCCGCGGTCGACCGCCAGGCCCTCGACCTGGTGGAACACCGGCAGGTGCGTCGCGTCGAGCTCGTCGGTCCGGTACACCCGGCCCGGCGCGACGACGTAGATCGGCGGCGTGCGGGAGAGCATCGTGCGCGCCTGCACCGGGCTGGTGTGCGTGCGCAGCACCAGGCCGGAGTCCTCCGGGGCGACGAAGAAGGTGTCCATCATCGTGCGCGCCGGGTGGTCGCGGCCGATGTTGAGCGCGTCGAAGTTCAGCCACTCGGCCTCGAGCTCGGGACCCTCGGCGACCTCGTAGCCCATCCCGACGAAGATGTCGGCGATCCGGTCGGTCAGCGTGGTCAGCGGGTGCCGGGCGCCGCGGGGCAGCCGGTCCCACGGCAGCGTGACGTCGACCCGCTCCTCGGCCAGCACCCGGGCGTCGCGCTCGGCCTCGAGGTCGGCCCTGCGGGCCTCGTAGGCCTCGGTGACCGCGACCCGGGCGGCGTTGACCCGCTTGCCGGCGTCGGACCGGGCGGCCGGGGGGAGCGCGCCGAGCTCGCGGCGGGCCAGCAGCACCGGTGCCCGGTCCCCGAGGTGGGCCGGGCGGACGGCGGCCAGCTGCTCGAGGTCCCCGGCGCCGGCGAACGCCCGGTGGGCCTCGGCGACCGCGGCGTCGAGGGCCTCGGGTGAGAGGGCGGCGACCTGCTTGGGGTCGTAGGGGTCGTTGGCGCCAGACACGGGAGGCCATTCTGCCCGGGTCCGCGCGGGCGCTGCTGCCGGGCTCGGCCCGGACGCGTCCGTGCGGGCGCCGCCGTCCCGACCTCCCCCGATGGGGCGAGTCCGTCGGGGGTCCGCTCAACGCGGGCGCGGACGGTCCGATGGGAGGACGTGACCCTCACCCCCGCCGCTCCGGTGACGACCGTCGACGACGTCCTGCGGAACGGGACGGTGCGCAGCGTCTTCCAGCCCATCGTCGAGCTCGACACCGGCCGCGTGGTGGCCTACGAGGCGCTCGCCCGCGGCCCGCACGGCCCGCTCGAGCGGCCCGATCACCTCTTCGCCGCTGCCCGGGAGGCCGGCCGGCTCGCCGAGCTCGACGCCGCCTGCCGCAACGCGGCGCTCACCGGCGCGCTCGCGGCCGGCCTGCAGGCGCCGCTGACCCTCTTCGTCAACGTCGAGCCCGAGGTCCTCGACCGCGCGCCGATGGAGGACCTGCTGTCCATCGCCCAGGCCGCTCCCGGGGGGCTGCGCGTGGTCCTGGAGATCACCGAGCGGGCGCTGGCCACCCGGCCGGCCGAGCTGCTGCGCACGGTCCAGCGGGTCCGCGCGGTCGGCTGGGGCGTCGCGGTGGACGACGTCGGCGCCGAGCCGATGTCGCTGGCGTTCATGCCGCTGCTGCGACCGGACGTGGTCAAGCTGGACCTGCGGCTGGTGCAGGAGCGCCCCGGTCCGGCGATCGCCGAGATCATGAACGCGGTGAACGCGCACGCCGAGCGCACCGGCTCGGTGCTGCTCGCCGAGGGCATCGAGGACGAGGCCCACCTCGCCACGGCCCGCGCGCTGGGCGCGACCCTGGGCCAGGGCTGGTTCTTCGGCCGTCCCGGCCCCGGCCCGGTCGCGGGCGCGGTCCCCGGCTCGCTGGTGCTGCCCTCCCAGCGCCCGGACACCGTCACCGAGGACGCCGACGTCTCACCGTTCGCCTGCCTGCCGATCGACGTCCCGCTGCGCGAGGCCCCCAAGGCGCTGCTCATCGAGCTGTCCAAGCAGCTCGAGCGGGAGGCGCTGCGGCTGGGCGCCGCCTCGGTCGTGGCCGCGACCTTCCAGGAGGCCCGGCACTTCACCCCGGCGACGGCGCTGCGCTACCGCGACCTGGTCGAGCGCACCGGCTTCGTCTGCGCCCTCGGGGAGGACCTGCCGGTCGAGCCGATGCCCGGCCTGCGCGGCGCCGCGCTCGACCCCGCGGACCCGGTCCGGGGCGAGTGGGACGTCACCGTGCTCGGCCCGCACTTCGCCGCCGCGCTGCTCGCCCGCGACCTCGGGGACGACGGCCCCGACGCCGGGCGCCGGTTCGCCTACGCCCTCACCTACGACCGCGACACCGTCGTCCGTGCGACCGCGGCGCTGCTGGCCCGGGTGGCCCCGCGGCAGGAGCCGCTCCCGCCGGCCCCGCACCCCCCGTCCGCGGCGCCGGTGCTGCCCGCGACGTCCACCGGCGACCGGTTCGACGTCGGGGTGCTGGTCAGCGCGACCGGCGACACCCTCGTGCACGGCGCGCTGGCGGCCACCCCGAGCGGGGTGGCGATCGTCGACGTCCGGCTGCCCGACCAGCCGCTGGTCTACGTCAACCCGGCCTTCGAGCGGCTGGCCGGGTTGCCGAGGTCGGAGCTGCTGGGCCGCAACTGCCGGTTCCTGCAGGGCCCGGACACCGACCCGGCCGCGGTCGCCGCCGTCCGCCGGGCGATCGACGTCGGCGAGGAGTGCCGGGTGACGATGCTCAACCACCGCGGCCCCGCGCGGACGCCGTGGTGGAACGAGCTGCACCTGGCGCCGGTCACCGGGCCCGACGGCACGGTCACCCACTACATCGGCACCCAGGTCGACGTCACCGCCCGCGTGGAGGCCGAGCGGGCGCTCGTCCAGGAGCGCGACCGCACCCGGAGCTGCCTGGCCCGCATCGAGGAGCTGGCCTGCACCGACCCGCTCACCGGCCTGCCCAACCGGCGGCGCCTGGCCGAGCAGGTCGACACCGCGGTCTGGAACGCCCGGGCCCGCGACGAGGCGGTGGCGCTGCTGTTCGTCGACCTGGTCGGGTTCAAGGCGGTCAACGACCGGTTCGGCCACGCGGCCGGCGACGAGCTGCTGGTCGCGGTCGCCGACCGGCTGCGCGGCCGGCTCCGCCGCGACGACCTGCTGGCCCGCCTCGGCGGCGACGAGTTCCTCGTCGCGCTCGCCGGCCTCCCCCAGGCCACGGCGGCTGCCGAGGCGCGGCGGATCGCCGACGAGCTGGCCGCGGTGGTCGCCGGCCCGGTGCTGCTGGGCGACCGGGAGGTGGTCGTCCGGGCGAGCGTCGGCGTCAGCGTCTGGCCCGAGGACGGCGCCGACTTCCCCGCGCTCCTGCACGCGGCCGACATGCGGATGTACGCCTCGCGGTGAGAGGACCCCCTGCCCCCCGCCACTCGCCAGCTCGCGGCGGGACCCTGCAGGGGGCCGGCGGGACGGGGCCCGCTCCCGGGCGTCACCGTTGGGCGAGCTGGGTGGTGTAGAGGCAGATCGCGGCGGCGGCGGCCAGGTTGAGGCTCTCGGCCCGGCCCCGCATCGGGATGCGCACCCGGACGTCGGCCAGCGCGGCGAGGTCGGCCGGCACGCCCCGGGCCTCGTTGCCGAACAGCCACAGCACCGGCCCGGCGAGCTCGGGCCCCAGTTCGTCGAGGGCGGCCTCGCCCCCGCCGTCGGCGGCCAGCACGGTGACGCCGGCGGCCTGCAGCCGCGGCAGCAGCTCTGGCAGCGGCGCCCCGCGGACGACGTCGACGTGGAAGAGGCTGCCGGCGCTGGAGCGCACGGCCTTGCCGCCGTAGGGGTCGGCCGAGCCGGCGCCGAAGACCACGGCACCGGCGCCGCACGCGTCCGCGGTGCGCAGCACGGTGCCGGCGTTGCCCGGGTCGGCCAGTTCGGCGAGCGCCACGATGAGGGACGACGGCGCGTCCACCAGGACGTCGGCCGGCACGTCGCGCAGCGCGCAGACCGCGACGAGGCCCTGCGGGGTGACCGTCTCCGACAGCGACGCCGCGGCCTTCTCGGTGACCGGCCGCACCGGCACCGGCGCGCCGGCCAGCAGGTCCTGGTGCGCCGCGGCGGCGGCCCCGGTGGCGAACACCTCGCGGACCCCGGCCGGGTCGGCCAGCGCCTCGGCGACGGCCTGCCGGCCCTCGGCGAGGAAGAGTCCCGCGGCGTCGCGGCCGGCCCGCCGGGTCAGCTTGCGCGCGGCCACCACCCGCGCCGAGCGCTCGGTGAGGGGTTCGGTCACCGTCCGTCGTCCTCCCGTGTCCCGGTCGAGATCACGCGATCCCGACGTCCCTGCGGCGCCTGCCCGCCGGGATCGCGCGATCTCGACGGCGAGGGGCACCACACACGACGACGCCGCCGGCGCCGGCCCGGGATGGGCCGGACGCCGGCGGCGTCGGGGGTGCTGCTGACCGGCTCAGGCGGCAGCGGTGCTGCCACCGGCCGGGACGGCGGCGACGGCGGCGCGGGAGGTCTCCACCAGCGCGGCGAAGGCGGCCGGCTCGTTGACGGCCAGCTCGGCCAGCACGCGGCGGTCGAGCTCGATGCCGGCGAGCTTGAGGCCCTGCATGAACCGGTTGTAGGTCATGTCGTTCTGGCGGGCCGCGGCGTTGATGCGGGTGATCCACAGCTTGCGGAAGTCACCCTTGCGCACCTTGCGGTCACGGTACTGGTAGGTCGCCGAGTGGAGCAGCTGCTCCTTGGCCTTGCTGTAGAGCCGGGACCGCTGGCCCCGGTAGCCGCTGGCGGCCTCGAGGACCGTCCGACGCTTCTTCTGGGCGTTGACCGCCCGCTTCACGCGTGCCACGGAAGGGCTCCTTCTCGTCTAGGGGGCGCTCAGAGCCCGAGCAGCTTCTTGAGGCTCTTGGTGTCGGCCGGGGAGATGACCTGGTCCTGGTCGAGCCGGCGCTTGCGACGCGAGGACTTGTGCTCGAACTTGTGCTGGTTGTTGGCCTGCTCGCGCATGAGCTTCCCGCTGCCCGTCACGCGCACTCGCTTCGCGGTGCCCTTGTGCGTCTTCTGCTTCGGCATGTCCTCGGTCCTCGTTCGTGTGTGGCGGCGCCGCACGGCAGCACGGGGCTGCCGCACGGCACCGGCCGTCTGGTGGTGCGGTCCTCGGCCCTCCTGCAGGGCCCCGCCGCGAGCTTGCGGGTGCCGGGGGGCAGGAGGGTCCTTCTTCAGGCCTGCGGGGCCTGGCCCTCGGCGGCCCGGTCGGCCTTCGCCTGGCGGCGGGCGCCGTCCGTCGCGGCCTGGTTCCGGTGCGGTGCGATCACCATGACCATGTTCCGGCCGTCCTGCTTGGGGTTGGACTCCACGACGCCGAGCTCGGAGACGTCCTGGGCCAGCCGCTGCAGCAGCCGGTAGCCCATCTCCGGCCGGGACTGCTCGCGGCCGCGGAACATCACGGTGATCTTGACCTTGTCGCCGCTCCGCAGGAAGCGCTCGACGTGGCCCTTCTTGGTCTCGTAGTCGTGCGGGTCGATCTTCAGGCGCAGCCGCATCTCCTTGATGACGGTCAGCGCCTGGTTCCGCCGGGCCTCGCGGGCCTTCTGGGCGGACTCGTACTTGAACTTCCCGTAGTCCATGAGCTTGGCGACCGGCGGCCGGGCCATGGGCGCGACCTCGACGAGGTCCAGCTCGGAGTCCTGGGCCAGGCGCAGCGCCTCGCCGATCGGCACGATGCCGACCTGCTCGCCCTCGGGACCCACCAGGCGGACCTCGGGGACGCGGATACGGTCGTTGATACGGGGCTCGGTGATGGCCTCTCCTCTGCTGCTGCGTGGGAGGGCTCGCTCCGTCACCGGACGCCGACATGAGAGAGGCCCCACGAGCTACTGCTCGTGGGGCCCACTCGCCGGGGTGCACCGGGCCCGGGGGCTCGTGCACGCCGCGGGACCGGCCGGTGGCCGGGCTCCGCGATCCGGGACCTGGACGCCTCGACGGCGCCAGGTGGGAGCGGGCTCCTCTTTGGTCGAGCGGCCCGGGGCGGGGCCGCTCAGTGGTTCGCGCGCCTCGTGTAGCGGGGAGGCACGTCGATACTACAGCGTCATGGCGCGCCGGGTCATTCCCGGTCCCGGCCCCGTCGGAAGCCTCTGGAACGGCCACCTTCCAGGAGCCCGCGCCGAGCCTGCGAGGCGTGGGGGTGGTGGCCCTTCTTCAGTCGTCGTACAGCAGCGGCGGGGGCGGCGGCTGCTGCGCACGGTTGGCCACGAGCAGCGCCCGCAGCCCCTCGACGGCCTCGACCGCCCGGTCGCCGTCGGCACCCTGGATGGCCAGCACGGCGAACTCGTCGTCGTTGGTGAGCAGCAGCGTCGCCCAGCGGAAGCGGCGGTCGAAGCGGATGGCCTGCACCGCCGTCCACGGCAGCGTCCGTTCACCGAGCAGGTTGCGCACCCGGATGCCGGAGGCGTCGGCGTCCACCCGCGGCCGGCCCAGCGCCAGCAGCCCGGCACCGAGCACCAGGCCGAGCCCGACGATGGCGACCTGGTCGGCCACGGTGAAGCGCGCGACGCCGGTCGCGTTCTGCGGCAGGGTCACGCCGACGTAGGTCAGGACGGCGGCGACGACGGCGGCGGCCGCGGCGCACAGCAGCCGCCACCGGCGGGGGACGGCGGAGACGGCGGGGGGCACGGCCCCATGGTCCCAGGCCGGCTCCGCCCGACCGCACCGTGCGGTGGCCGACCCCCGCACGACACACCCCCGCAACGGGGACGACGCACCATGGTCGTGCGCCGATCCGCAGCGCCGCCGACGAGGGGGACCCCGTGACCGATGCCCTGCCCGAGGCCCCGCCCGGGGCCGAGGCGCCGCTGCCCCTGGCCGGCTACACCGTGGCGGTGACCGCGGCCCGGAGGCGCGAGGAGCTCGGTGCGCTGCTGGCCCGCCGCGGCGCGCGGGTCGTCTACGCGCCGGCCATCCGCATCGTCCCGCTGGCCGACGACGCCGAGCTGGTCGCCGCGACGCGGGAGGTGCTGGCGCAGCCGGTGGACCTGGTGGTGGCCACCACCGGCGTCGGCTTCCGCGGGTGGCTGGAGGCCGCCGACGCCTGGGACCTGCCCCTGGTCGAGCACCTGCGCGACACCCGGGTGCTCGCCCGCGGCCCCAAGGCGCGCGGGGCCATCCGCGGTGGCGGGCTGGTCGACGCCTGGTCGCCGGCGTCGGAGTCCTCGGCCGAGGTGCTCGAGCACCTGCTGTCCGGGGCCGAGGGGCCGCTGCAGGGACGCCGCATCGCCGTCCAGCTGCACGGCGACCCCCTGCCGGACTTCGTGGCGGCGCTGCGCGCGACCGGCGCCGAGGTGCTCACCGTGCCGGTGTACCGGTGGGTGCTGCCCGAGGACGTCGAGCCGGTGCGCCGGCTGGTCCGCGCGGTGGTGAGCGGCACGGTCGACGCGGTCACCTTCACGAGCGCCCCGGCCGCGGCGAGCCTGCTCACCGTCGCCGAGGAGCTGGGTCGGCGCGCCGAGCTGGTCGCTGCGCTCGGCTCCGGCGTCCTCCCCGTGGCGGTGGGTCCCGTGACCGCCGGACCGCTCGACGCCGCGGGCATCACGTCGGTGCAGCCCGAGCGCGCCCGGCTCGGCGCCCTGGCCCGCGAGGTGGTCGCCCGGCTGCCCGAGCGCGACCCGGTGCTGCACGTGGGCGGGGTCGGGCTGCAGGTGCGCGGCCACGCCGTGCTGCTCGACGGTCGCCTCGTGGAGCTGGCGCCGGGCCCGATGGCGGTGCTGCGGGCGCTGGCCGCGCGGCCGGGTGCCGTCGTCCCCAAGAGCGACCTGGTGGCCGGGCTGCCCGGCGGCGGGGACGGGCACGCCGTCGAGATGGCCGTCACCCGGCTGCGCGCCGCGCTCGGACCCGGCGTGGTGGAGACCGTGGTGAAGCGGGGCTACCGCCTGAGGGTCTGACCTCTCCTGGGGTCGATCACGGGGTTGTCGCCGGCGACCCGCGCCGACTCGCCCGGACGCCCGCGACAACCCCGTGATCACGAGTGCAACGGCGGCTGGGACTACACCCCCGACATCCGGGCCCGGGGCCGCAGGTAGACCACCCAGGTGACGGCGAGGCAGACCACGTAGAAGGCGATGAACACCAGGTAGGCCGAGTCGCCGGTGCCGGTGGTCAGGAACGACTGCCGGAAGGCGAGGTTGACCAGCACGCCGCCGGAGGCGCCCACCGCGCCGGCGATGCCGATGAGGGCGCCGGACATGCGCAGCGCGTGCCGGTCGGCGGCGGTGCTGTCCTGGCCGGCGGCGACCCGCTGCTGGGCCTGGGTGCGGAAGATCGCCGGGATCATCTTGTAGGTCGAGCCGTTGCCGATGCCGCTGAGCACGAACAGCGACACGAAGCCGACGACGAACAGCGCCAGCGACCCGACCTGGCTGGCGGTCCAGACGGTCGCCGCACCGACCGCCATCGCCGCGAAGTTCCAGAACGTGATGCGGGCGCCGCCGAAGCGGTCGGCCAGCGAGCCGCCGAGCGGGCGGATCAGCGAGCCCAGCAGCGGGCCGAGCCAGGTGAGTGACGCCGCGGCGAGGGGGGTGGCGAAGTCGCCGGTGAACTGGTTCTGCAGCACCTGGCCGAAGGCGAACCCGAACCCGATGAACGAGCCGAAGGTGCCGATGTAGAGGAACGACATGATCCAGGTGTGCGGCTCGCGGGTGGCCTCGCGCATGGCCCGCGGCTGGTTGCGCGCCGTCGTCAGGTTGTCCATGAGCAGCGCCGCACCGACGGCGGCGACGACGATCAGCGGGACGTAGACCAGCAGGACCAGGCGCGGGTGCTCCACCCCGGCGGTGGCCAGCACGAGCAGGCCGACCAGCTGGACGACGGGGACGCCGAGGTTGCCGCCGCCGGCGTTGAGGCCCAGCGCCCAGCCCTTGAGCCGGTTCGGGTAGAAGGCGTTGATGTTGGCCATGGAGCTGGCGAAGTTGCCGCCGCCGACGCCGGCCAGGCAGCTGACGACCAGCAGGGTCGTGTAGTCGACGCCGGGTTCCAGGACGACGGCCGTGGCGATCGCGGGCACCAGCAGCAGCGCGGCGCTGACGATCGTCCAGTTGCGCCCGCCGAACTTCGCGACGGCGAAGGTGTAGGGCAGCCGCACGAACGCGCCCAACGCCGTCGGCAGCGTGGTGAGCAGGAACTTCCCGGCCGGGTCGATGCCGTACACCGCCTCGGGCAGGAAGAGCACGAGCACCGACCACAGGCTCCAGATCGAGAAGCCGATGTGCTCGGAGAACACCGAGAAGAACAGGTTGCGTCGGGCGACGGGCCTGCCCGTGGCCTCCCAGAAGGCGGGGTCCTCCGGGCGCCAGTCGTCGATCCAGCGACCCGGGCGCGTCGCGACGGCGGCCGGCGCGGTCTGCTGGCTGGTGGTGGGTGTGGGGGCGGCCATGGGCCAGAACGCTGGCGGGCGGGCGTTCCCCTGCCGTTGCCGCCCGGCAGAGCTCGTGTTCCGTTGTGCTCACCAGCGCACCCCCGCTGTGGTGAGCCTGCCGTCCACCGGCGTGCGCACCGGCCCGGCCAGCGACGAGGATCGGCGACGTGACCGTGACCGAGGACCCTGCTGCTGCCGGCCGCGCCCTGTTCGAGGACGGCGCCGCGGTCGCGGGCTCGATGAGCCGCAACGCCGCCACCCTGGTCTGGCCCGACCCGGCCGGCCGGGCGGTCGTCCGGCTCGAGGACCGGCTGGCCCGCTGCCTGCGGGCCGCGGCCGACGAGGCGGCGGGCCTCGCCATCCCCCGGGAGCGGGCCCGCGCCGGCGCCGTCCTCGCCTTCGCCGTCGAGCACGGTGTGGCGCTCGCCCGGGGCGGTCGACCGGTCCGCGCCGACGGCTTCTTCACCCCGCGGTCCGGCGGCCGCTCGGCGGCCGACACGGTCGCCGAGGCCGTGGTCGCCGCCGCCCGCGGCTCGCACGAGGAGCGGCGGGTGCGGCACCTGGGCTACCTGCTCGCCGAGGTGGCCTCGTCCCCCGACGTCGACGCCGCGCTGGTGGAGCGGGCGCTGCGGCTGGCCTCCGGGCTGACCTGGCGGCAGCTGGTGCTGCTGGCCGGCGTCGGCCGCCGCGACCGCTCACCGCTGCCGATGACCCCGCTGGCCGACGACCCGCGCGGCTGGACGGCGTGGGGCGCCCGGGAGGACGTCGCCGACCTGCAGCGCGCCGGCCTGCTCGACCCGCCGCCGGCGCAGCCCCGGCCGGGCGGCGCGGCCCTCCCCCGGCTGCGCCCGGCCGACCTGCGGCCGACCCGCCGGGGCGTGCTGGTGCACCGGCTGCTGGCGCTGGGCTTCGTCCGGGACGACGACGTGGCCGCCGCGCTGGCCGAGCTCGCGGCCCCCGTCTGAGCCCCCGTCTGAGCCCCCGTCTGAGCCCCCGTCTGAGCCCCCGTCAGGCCGGCAGCTGGGCGTAGGCGCGCACCGGGAAGGTCCCGAACCCGGCGAAGCGCGGCGGGGCCGCGGTGAACCGGGCCCCGGTGTCCGGTACGCCGCCCAGCCCGGTGAGGTGCTCGACGATCGGGATCCCCGCGGCCAGCAGCAGGGTGTGCGCCGGCCGCTCGCCGCGCTCGACGATCTCGTCGATGTTCACCGCGTCGATGCCCACCAGGGCAGCGCCCTGGTCGACCAGCCACCGGGCTCCGTCCCCGCTGAGGAAGGGCGCGTCCACGGCATAGGCCGGCGTCCCGAAGGCGGTGTCCCCACCCGTGTGCAGCAGGACCGCGCACCCGGCGACGTCGTGCGCGGCGAGGTCGTCGACACCGACGGCTCGGCGGCCGGAGCCGGCGGTGCGGACGACCACGGCGGGCAGGTCGGCCAGCTCCTCCAGCGGCAGCCCGGCGAGGTCGGTGCCCTCGGCGTGACGGTGGTACGGGCTGTCGAGGTAAGTGCCGGTGTTGCCGACCATGCGCACCGCGTGGATGACGAACTCGGTGCCCGGCGCGTACACCTCCCGCGAGGCCTCGCGGGTCAGGTGCGGGGTCACCTCCGGCCCGGGCAGGCCGGGATAGGTCACCATCCCGGCGGAGATCACGTGACTCAGCTCCACGAACCTGGACATGCTGACCACCCTTGCGCACGAGGACCCGGGGTTGTGGGTCTGCGGCAGGCCTCACCGCGTGAAGGAGTCAGGAGGCCGGCAGAGGAGGCACGGGTGGGCGACGGGGACGGGGACGGGGGCTTCGCGGACTTCGTGTCGGCGGAGCAGGCCGCCCTGTTGCGCCTGGCCGTCCTGCTCGCCGGCGACCGCGGACACGCGGAGGACCTCGTGCAGACCGTCCTGCTCAAGACCTACCGGCGCTGGGACCGGATCAGCCGGTCCGGCCCGCCCTCGGCGTACGTGCGCCGGGTGCTGGTCACCACGCACGCGAGCTGGCGGCGCCGGCTGTCCACCACCGAGCAGGTGGTGGAGTCGGTGCCCGACCGGCCGGCGGCACCGCACCAGGACGGCGACGAGGAGCTGCGCGCCGCGCTGCGCGAGCTGCCGGTCCGGATGCGGACGGCGGTGGTGCTGCGGTACTTCGAGGACCTCTCCGAGCAGCAGACCGCCGACCTCATGGGGTGCTCGCCCAGCACGGTGAACACCCAGACGGCCCGCGGCCTGGCCCGCCTGCGCGCCGCGCTGACCGCGCTCCAGCCGGCCGGCGGGGAGGAGCTGCGGTGAGCGAGGAGCAGGCGCTGCGCGAGCGCCTGACCGCCCTGGCCGACGCCACCGCTCCACCGCCGCGCGCCGACCTGGCCGCGGTGGTCGAGCGCCGGCACCGGGCCCGACGCCGGCAGCAGCTGCGGCTGGGCGCGGTCGCGGTGGCGGTGGGAGCGGCGGTGGCGGCCGGCCAGGCACTGGTGCCGGACGGGCCCTCCGCCGAGCCGGCGACCGCGGTCGCCGAGGCGCCGGTCGTGCGGGACCTGCCCGCCTCGGGCGGCGGGTCGGCGCACGGGTCGCTCGCGGGGGACGCGGACTTCGTCGAGGCGGTGCGGCAGCTGCCCTGGAGCGACCGGAGGGTCGGCGCGGCCGGTCCTCCGCCGCCGGGGTCGCAGGTCGTCTTCGCCGGTGACGTGCCCGGCGGGCGGTGGGCGCTGGTGGCCCGCCCGCTGCCCGTGCCGCCGCCGCTGCTCGACGACGACGAGCTCGAGCGCGAGCTGGGCACGGGCTCCGTGGCGCTCGCCTGGTTCGCCGGCCCGCCGGGCGCGGAGCCCGACGAGCTGCGGCTGCGCGTCGCCCCGGTCGTCACCGACCGGCTGCTCCCCGCCGCGCTGTGGGACGTCGCCACCGGGACGCTGGGCGTCGTCGCGCCGCCCGAGGCCGTCACCGCCCGGGTGGTCGACCGGGACGGTTCGCCGCTGGCCGAGCTGCCCCTCCGCGACGGGCTGGCGGTGGGGGCCGCACCCGACGGGACGGCGACCGTCGAGGTGCTGGCCGCGGACGGCACGGTGCTGGCGTCGGTCGAGCCGGTCGGCACGCCCCGGTGAGCACCGGGCGGGCTCTCGTGGAGGCGGGCGCGGCCCGGCACTGCCCACGTCGACGGGGCCGAGGGCGTGGTCCCGCTGACGGCCGCGGTCCCGTTCCCCGGCGCCCTGACCTCAGGCCTTGCGGCGGGCCAGCAGCACGGTGTCGGCGACGGGCCGCTCGTGCCCGGACGGGCCGGCGGCCGTGCGCGGGCGGTCCTCGCAGACCACGACGTCCCAGGCCGCCGGGTCGAGCGTCGCGGCGACCTGCTGCGCGGAGGAGAACATCTCCAGCGGGCCGGTGTGCAGCTCGCTGGGCCGGTGCCCGACGACGAGCAGGCTGCCGCCGGGGGCGACGGCGGCGGCCAGCCGGGCGAGCGCCGGGTCGAGGTCGTGCGGCGGCAGGTGGAGGTACTGCGCCGAGACCAGGTCGAACGCGCCCGTCGGCGGCGTCCAGCGGGTGAGGTCGGCGTGCACCCACTCGACGTCGACGCCCAGCCGCCCGGCCTCCGCGGCGGCGCGGTCCAGCGCCACGGTGGAGAAGTCGGCGGCGGTGACCCGCCACCCGCGGCCGGCCAGCCACAGCGCGTCGCCGCCCTCCCCGCTTCCGGCGTCCAGCGCCCGGCCCGGCGGCAGGCCGGCGGTCTCGGCCACCAGCTGCGGGTTGGCGCGGCCGCTCCACAGCGCCGGCGCCGATCGGTACCGCTCCTCCCACGAGGCCTCGTCGAACCGGATCTCCCCGTGTCCCTGGTGTGCTGCGTGTCCCATGCGCGGCAGCCTCCCCAGGGTGGCGCCGACTTGACAAACGACGTTGCCGGACCGGCAAATTGGGCACATGGCCGGGGACGAGGCGACCGACGCCGTGCTCACCACCGTCGGCCCCCGGCTGCGCGCGCTGCGCGTCAGGGGCGGACGCACCCTGGCGCAGCTGTCGGAGGAGACCGGCATCTCGGTGAGCACGCTGTCGCGGCTGGAGTCCGGGCAGCGGCGGCCGACGCTCGAGCTGCTGCTGCCGTTGGCCCGCGCCCACCGGGTGCCGCTCGACGAGCTGGTCGGCGCCCCCGAGACCGGCGACCCCCGGATCCACCCCCGGCCGGTGGTCCACCACGGCGTCACGTCGTTGCCGCTGACCCGCCGTCCCGGTGGGGTGCAGGCGTTCAAGCAGGTCTACCCGCCGGGCTGGCCGGGTGGGGAGCCCGAGCAGCAGACCCACGAGGGCTACGACTGGCTCTACGTCCTCTCCGGCCGGCTGCGGCTGGTGCTCGGCGAGCACGACCTGCTGCTCGGCCCCGGGGAGGTGGCCGAGTTCGACACCCGGACCCCGCACTGGTTCGGCAACCCCGGCCCCGAGCCGGCCGAGGTGCTCACCCTCTTCGGACCGCAGGGCGAGCGGATGCACGTGCGCGCCCGCCCGGCCCGCCGCTGACGCCCGTTGCCCCCTCCAAGCGGCGGTGCCACGCTGCCGTGGTGCCCGGCTCCCCGGCCGAGCGGCTGGCCCGGCTGGCCGACGGCTACCTGGTCACCCAGCTGCTGCACGTCGCCGTCGCGCTGGGGGTCCCCGAGGCCCTGGCCGACGGGCCGCGCAGCTCGGACGAGCTGGCGCCGGAGCTCGGCGCCCGGCCCGGCCCGCTGCACCGGGTGCTGCGCGGGCTGGCGGCCGAGGAGGTGCTCGACGAGCTGCCCGACGGCCGCTTCGCCCTGAGCCCGGTCGGCGACCTGCTGCGGGCCGGGACGCCGGGCTCGCAGCGCGGGGCCGTGACCGCCCGCGGCGGGCTCTACTACCGGCCGGCCACCGGGCTGCTCGACGCCGTCCGCGACGGCGGAACCCCCTTCGAGCTCGTCGAGGGCAGGCCCTTCTTCGACGCCCTCTCCGCCGCACCCGAGCGGCTCGCGGCGTTCCAGGCGTCGATGGCCGACCGCTCGGCCCGGGAGGCCGGTGCGGTGGTGGCCGCGTACGACGTGACCGGTTTCGCCTCGGTGGTCGACGTGGGCGGCGGCCCGGGGACCCTGCTGCGGGCGGTCCGGGGGCGGGCGCCGTCAGCCGACGTCCTGCTCTTCGACCGGCCGGCGGTCGTGGCCGGCTCGGACCTGCCGTCGGCCGGCGGCGACTTCTTCGCCGAGGTGCCCGCCGGCGCCGACGCCTACCTGCTGTCGCGCGTCCTGCACGACTGGGACGACGACGCCGCGCGGCGGGTCCTGCGGGTGTGCCGCGCGGCGATGCGGCCGGACTCCGTGCTGCTCGTCGTCGAGGCCGTGCTGCCCGAGCGGGCCGTCGACGACCCGGCCGCGGTGCGGATGGACCTGCACGTGCTGGTGCTGCTGCCCGGCCGCGAGCGCACCGCCGCGGAGTACGCCGCCCTCTGCGAGGCGGCCGGGCTGCGGCTCACCCGCGACCTCCCGACCGACGCCGGGGTGCACGTGCTGGAGACGCGCCCGGCGTAGGCCGCTCTCCCGGGGCCTGCGCCGAGCGTGCGGGGCGTGGGAGGAGGGTGGTCCTACACCTCGACGACGATGTCGCCGTCGACCTCCCGCACGCGGTGGACGCGGATCGGCGCCGCCCCGGACGTCGAGGCGCCGTCGCTCCACCGGTAGGCGTAGAGGTGCAGCGGGCACACCAGCACGTCCACGTCGGTCTGCCCGTCGGCGAGCGGACCGCCGGCGTGCGGGCAGGCGGCCTGCGTGGCGTGCAGCGATCCGTCCCGCAGCCGGAAGACGGCGACCTGCACGCCCCCGGCCACGAACGCCCGCCCCTCCCCCGGCGGCACCTCGTCCACGCGGCCGACGACATGGCCCTCCCCGCGGACCGGCGCCGCCGGGCCCGGGACGGCGACGTCGGTGGCCGGCGTGCCGACCTCGGTGCCGGGGGTGGTCGGCCGGGCCGCCTCGAGGTGCGGCGCGCTCATCGGACCGGCACCTTCGGCAGCGCGACCAGCGGCAGCGCGGTGCGGAACTGGCCGGGGGTGGCCGGCTCCACGCCGTCCTGGCCCCAGGGGTCGGTGTAGGCGTCGATCGAGCGCTGCATGCCGGCGTCCAGGTCGGCCACGATCCCCTCGCCGTCATCGAGCAGGACCGACCGGATCCGCTCCAGCCCGACGCGGGGCACGAAGTCGTAGGTGCGCTCCAGCCAGTTGGCGTTCTCGCGGTAGTACTGCAGGAACCGGCCGGTCAGCCGCAGGACCTCCTCCGGGGAGTCGACGGTGGCCAGCAGGTCGCCCTTGCGGACGGTGGCCCCGGCGGCGCCGCCGACGTACACCTCCCACTTGCCGTTGCCGACGGCCACGACCCCGACGTCCTTGACGTAGGCCTCGGCGCAGTTGCGCGGGCAGCCGACGACGGCGAGCTTCATCTTCGCCGGGCTCTCGATGCCCTGGAACCGGGTCTCGAGGTCGATGCCCAGCTGGGTCGAGTCGCCGAGGCCGAAGCGGCAGAAGTCGCTGCCCACGCAGGTCTTCACGGTGCGGAAGCTCTTGCCGTAGGCGTACCCGGACGGCATGCCGAGGTCGTCCCACATCGCCGGCAGGTCCTCCTTGCGCACGCCCAGCAGGTCGATGCGCTGCCCACCGGTCACCTTGACCATGGGCACCTCGTACTTCTCGGCCACCTCGGCGATGCGGCGCAGCTGGGCCGGGGTCGTGACGCCGCCCTTCATCTGCGGGACGACGGAGAAGGTGCCGTCGCGCTGGATGTTGGCGTGCACGCGGTCGTTGATGAACTCGGCGTCCTTCTCCGGCAGGTGCTCGTGCCCCCACATCATCTTGAGCAGCGAGGTCAGACCCATCTTCGACCTGGCGTCGTCCTTGCCGTCCGGGGCGAGGGCGGCGAAGACGGCGGAGACGCTGCGCAGGTCCTGCTCCCGGATGGCGGCCATCAGCTCGGGCTTGGCCATCGGGACGCCGGGCACGTAGTACAAGGCGGCGGGGTCCTCCGCGAGGTCGCCGTCGGCAGCCCACTCGACGATCTGCTTGACCAGCGACTTGCAGGAGCCGCACCCCTTGCCGGCGCGGGTGCGGTCCATCACCTCGCCGACGCTGCCGCAGCCGCCGGACACCGCACCGCAGATGTCACCCTTCGACACCCCGTTGCAGTTGCACACCTGCGAGTCGGCGGGCATGTCGGCGACACCCACCTCCTCGGCGCCGTCGGAGAGGTCGACCAGCAGCCGGATCCGCTCCTCCGGCAGCGGGGCGCCGCGGTCGAAGGCCTGGGTCAGGTAGGCGACCTTGCGGGTGTCGCCGAGCAGGGTGGCGCCGATGAGCCGGTCGTCGCGGATGACCACCGACAGGTGCACGCCGCGCCTGGGCTCGGAGATGACGAGGAACTCGTCGTCCTCCCGCTGGGGGGTGTTGACGCCCATGGTGGCGACGTCGACGCCGGCGACCTTGAGCTTGGTCGCCGTCCGGCTGCCGTGGTACTCGGCGTCCGGGTCGGCGCCGGTCAGCACGTCGGCGAGCACGCGGGCGTGCTCCCACGCCGGGGCCACCAGGCCGTAGACCGAACCGCGGTGCTGCGCGCACTCGCCGATGGCGTAGACGTCGGGGTCGTCGGTGCGCAGCTGGTCGTCGACGACGATGCCGCGCTCGACCTCCAGGCCGGACCGGAGGGCGACGTCGGTGTGCGGCCGGACGCCCGCGGCGACGACGAGCAGGTCGCAGTCCAGCCGCCGGCCGTCCTTCAACACCACACCCTCGACGTGCTCGGCGCCGAGCACCTCGGTGGCCAGGACGTCGAGGTGGACGGTGATCCCCAGCGACTCCACGCTCCTCTTCAGGATCGCGCCGGCCTCGGCGTCGAGCTGGGCGTTCATCAGCCACGGCATGGCGTGCACGAGGTCGACCTGCAGACCGTGCCCCTGCAGCGCGCGGGCCGCCTCCAGCCCGAGCAGCCCGCCGCCCATGACGACGGCCCTCCGGCAGCGCTGCGTCGCGGCGAGCATGTCCCGGGTCTCGTCGATGGTGCGGAAGCCGAACACGCCGGGCAGCAGGTTGCCGTCCGCTCGCCGCACGCCGGTCATCGGCGGGATGAACGAGTAGCTGCCGGTGGCCAGCACCAGGTGGTCGTAGGGGGTGACCGAGCCGTCGGAGCCGAGCACGGTCTTGGCGGCGGTGTCGATGCGCTCGGCCCGGACGCCGGCCCGCAGGTGCACGCCGTTGTCGGCGTACCAGTCGTGGCTGTTGAGGACGATGTCGTCCTCGTGCGACTCCCCGGCCAGCACCGGCGAGAGCATGATCCGGTTGTAGTTGCCGTGCGGCTCGTCGCCGAGGACGGTGATGCGGAACTGGTCGCCGCCGCCGCGCTCGAGGACCTCCTCGACCAGCCGGGTGCCGGCCATGCCGTTGCCCACGACGACCAGCGCGGCGCGCTCGTCGAGCTCGTCGGCGTCGAGGTGGAGGGACGTCAGGCCGGCCGGCCGGCCTCCGAGGACGGCTGTCATCACACCTCCACCAGCCCGAGGTCGATGACCAGCTCACCGGTCACACCGATCGGCGCAGCGGCCTGCAGCTCGACGACCGTGCCGCCGGGCAGGTCCTCGACGACCCGCAGCGGGACGTGCACGTCGCCCTTCGCGCCGATCGGGAACCAGCGCATCGGCGCCCCGTCGCGGACCAGCAGCACGTACACCAGGTGGTCGGAGGAGTTGCCGCCGCGGAAGTACAGGGCCTGTGCGCTGGCGCCGGACGGCACGGTGTACCGCAGCGCGGGGTCGATCGGGCCCGGCTTGTCCAGGCCCTCCCCCGTGACCGGGTACACGCCTTGCAGGAAGCGGGGTGTGCTCTTCACGCGGGGGGTCCTCCTCGGGACGGGGCGGGACGGCGGGAGCGGGGTGCGCGCCGCGGGCTGCTCGTGGGGGCGGGGCTCGGGCTGGGTGGCGGCGTCGGGGGCGGGCAGTCGCTCGACCGGGCCGGCGACGCGGGAGACGGCGACCGCGCAGACCTTGAAGGCCGGCATCCCCGACGTCGGGTCGAGCGCGTCGGCGTCGGTGAGCGCGTTGGCACTGGAGCCCCCGCCCCAGTGGAAGGGGGCGAAGACGACGTCGGGCCGGATGTCGTCGGTCAGGTGCGCCGAGAAGCGCGCGCGGCCGCGGCGGGTGGCGAGCTCGACCACGTCGTCCGGGCCGATGCCCAGGTGCCGGGCGAGGTCGGGGTGCAGCTCGGCGCGCGGCAGCGGAGCCACCAGCTGCAGGCTGCGCGAGCGTCGGGTCTGGGTGCCCGACTGGTACTGCGCCAGGACCCGGCCGGTGGTGAGCACGTACGGGTACTCCGCGTCGGGCCGCTCGTGGGCCTCGACGTGCTCGACGCGGAGGAAGCGCGCCCGTCCGTCCGGGGTGGCGAAGCGGTCGAGGAACAGCCGCGGGGTGCCGGGGTGGTCCGGCAAGGGGCAGGGCCAGAAGACGCCTTGCTCGTCGTCGATGCGCCGGTAGGTGATGCCGGAGTAGTCGGCCGCCCCCCCGGCGCTGGCCCGGCCGAGCTCGGCGAAGACCGTCTCCGGGTCGGCGGAGAACAGGTGCCCGGCCCCCAGCCGTCCGGCCAGCTCGGCGAGCAGCTGCAGGTCGTCGCGGACGCCGTCCGGTGGGTCCAGTGCGCGCCGGCGCCGGATGACCCGCCCCTCGAGGTTGGTCATCGTGCCGTCCTCCTCGGCCCACATGGCGCTGGGCAGGACGACGTCGGCGAGCTCGGCGGTCTCGGAGAGGAAGAAGTCGCTGACGGCGAGGAAGTCCAGGTCGCGCAGCCGGCTCGTCACCCGACGGGCGTCGGGGGCGGAGACCGCGACGTTGGAGGCGAGCACCAGCAGGGTGCGCACGCCGCCGTCAGTGCCGAGCGCGTCGAGCAGCTCGAAGGCGGACGGTCCCGGCTGCGGCAGGTCACCGGGGTCCACGCCCCAGACGGCGGCGACGTGCGCGCGGGCGGCGGGGTCGGCGAGCCTGCGGTAACCGGGCAGCTGGTCGGCCTTCTGCCCGTGCTCGCGGCCGCCCTGCCCGTTGCCCTGGCCGGTCACGGTGGCCCAGCCGCTGCCCTCGCGGCCGGGCAGGCCGAGGGCCAGCGCGAGGTTGATCCACGCCTGCGCGGTGTCGGTGCCGCTGCGGTGCTGCTCGGCGCCGCGGGCGGTGAGCACCATGGCCCGCTCCGCCCGGGCGAGGGCGAAGACGGTGCGGCGCTGGTCGGCGACGGGGACGCCGGTCAGCCGCTCCACGCGGTCGGGCCAGTAGGCGGCCACTCCGGCGCGGACGTGGTCGAAGCCGGTGGTGCGCGCGGCCACGTAGCCCTCGTCGACCAGGCCCTCGGCGATCGCGATGTGCAGCAGACCGTTGGCCAGCGCCAGGTCGGTGCCGGGCAGCGGCTGCAGGTGCCATGCGGCGTTGCGGGCGGTCGCCGTCCGGCGGGGGTCGACCACGACGTGCTGGGCGCCGCGCTCGCGGCCGGCGTCGAACCACTGCATGGCCGGCGGCATGGTGTCGGCGGGGTTGGACCCGACCAGGACGACGACGTCGGCCGCGGCGACGTCGGCGAGGGGGAACGGCATGCCGCGGTCGAGACCGAAGGCGCGGTTGGCCGCCCCGGCCGCCGAGGACATGCACCACCGGCCGTTGTAGTCGATCCGTGAGGTGCGCAGCGCGACCCGGGCGAACTTGCCGAACTGGTAGGCCTGCTCGTTGGTCAGCCCGCCGCCGCCGAAGCAGCCGACGGCGTCGCGACCGTGCTCGGCCTGGGTCCGCTGGATCGCCGCGACGAGCCGGTCCAGCGCGTCGTCCCAGGTCGCCTCCACCAGCGGGCTGGCGCGGTCACCGGCGACGGCGCGGACCAGCGGGCGGGTCAGCCGCTCGGGGTGGTCGAGCAGCTCCGGCGCCGACCACCCCTTGGAGCACAGGCCGCCGCGGTTGGTCGGGAAGTCGGCCGGCTGCAGCGTCGCCGGGCGGTCGCCGGCGGTCATCGTGACCCCGCACTGCAGCGAGCAGTACGGGCAGTGGGTCCGTGTCGTCCGGGTACGCGGGCCGACCCCGGCGAGCACTCCGGGCAGGGCGGTCGCGGTCACGGGGACGAGCGTCGGGGGCGCCGGTTTCCCGGCCGCGGCAGCGGCGTCAAGCCTGCGTTCCGGGGACCTCACGCCGTCCGGACGGCGGCTGTTAGGGCACGCCTACGCTGGCCGGGTGGCCGACCGCGTGATCTCCGTGCACCTCGGCGCCCCCTCGGTCCGCCTCGCCGAGCAGCGTGACGTGCCGCGGATCGCCGCCACCCTGACCCTCGTGCAGGCCACGTCGCGGTGGGCCCGCTGGGCGCTGCCGGACGACGGCCGGCTGCAGCGGCTGACCCGGCTGCACGAGCTCGACGCCGGCCACCGGGCGGTCTCCACGGGCACCGGGTGGGTCACCGAGGACGTCAGCGCCGTGGCCGCCTGGGAGGCGCCCGAGGGCGCGCCGGGCACCCGGCCGCTCCCGGACGACGTCCGGGTCGCGCTGGCGCAGGAGCTGCCGCACGTCACCGGCTCCCGCTGGGACGCCGTCCGCCGGACCCGCGAGCTGGTCGACGCCGCCCGCCCGGCCGGCCCGCACTGGTGGCTGTCCCACCTGGGCACCCGGCCCAGCAGCCGGCGCCGCGGCTACGGAACGGCGCTGCTGGCCCCCGGGCTCGCCCACTGCGACACCACCGGGCTGCCCGCCGCCACCGTCGTCTCGACCTGGGCAGCCGTCCGGTTCCTGCGGCGGGTCGGCTTCGACGTCGACCGCGCGATGGACAGCTCCGACGGCACGCTGTCCCTCTGGCTGCTGGTGCGGCCGCCGCGGGTCTGATCGGCGCCCGGAACCGAACTGCTCACCGGGCTCCCCGGAGGCGGGACGTCCGTGGCTCGCCACGGGGATCCGCATCTGCTTCGGTGTCGATCCGCGGCCGGTCCGTTCGTACAGGGGGTGAGCGGGCCGGCAGGGAGCCGGCCGCCGACCCGAGGAGGACACGATGGCGCAGTACCTGCTCACCATCTACCAGCCCGACGGCGGGGAGCCGCCGGCGGAGGTGCTGGAGCCGATCATGCGCGACCTGGACGCGGTCAACCGCGAGATGCGCGAGGCGGGCGCCTGGGTCTTCGCCGGAGGTCTGCACCCGCCGGACACCGCCACCGTGGCCCGCCCCTCCGGGGACGAGGTCCTGCTGACCGACGGGCCCTACCTCGAGGGCAGGGAACACGTCGGCGGGTTCACCGTCGTCGAGGCCCCGGACATCGACGCCGCACTCGAGTGGGGCCGCAAGCTCGCCCGCGCGATCACCCTGCCGATCGAGGTGCGGCCGCTGCACGGCGGACCGAGCTGCTGACCGACGCCGTGTCGGCTGTCCCGGCCGCTCAGGTCGAGCGGGTCTTCCGCGAGTCCTACGGGCGCGCGGTCGCCGTCCTGACCCGCCTCCTCGGCGACATCGACGCCGCCGAGGAGGCGGTCCAGGACGCCTTCACCACCGCGGTCGCGCGCTGGCCGGCCGAGGGGGTCCCGCCCAGCCCGGCCGGCTGGATCGTCACCACCGCCCGCAACCGGGCGATCGACCGGCTGCGGCGCGAGTCGACCCGCGCCGACCGGCACCGGGCCGCCGCACTCCTGCACGACCCCGACCCGCCGCCCGAGGAGGGCGCCGTGCGCGACGACCGGCTGCGCATGCTCTTCACCTGCTGCCACCCCGCCCTGGCCCCCGCCGCCCGCGTGGCCCTGACCCTGCGGCTGGTCGGCGGGCTGACCACCGCCGAGATCGCGCGCGCCTTCCTCGTGCCCGAGGCGACGATGGCGCAGCGCCTGGTGCGGGCCAAGGCCAAGATCCGCGACGCCCGCATCCCCTACCGGGTGCCGGCCGAGGCCGACCTGCCCGACCGGCTGTCCGGCGTCCTCGCCGTGGTCTACCTCGTCTACTCGGAGGGGCACACCGCCTCGGCCGGCGACCGGCTGGTGCGCACCGACCTGTGCGCGGAGGCGGTCCGGCTGGCCCGCGAGCTGGCCGAGCTCATGCCCGACGAGCCCGAGGTGCTCGGCCTGCTCGCGCTGGTGCTGCTCAGCGAGTCGCGCCGGGCCACCCGGGTCGCACCGGACGGGTCGCTGGTGCCGCTGCCCGAGCAGGACCGGTCGCGGTGGGACGCCGCGCTGATCGCCGAGGGGCAGGAGCTGGTGCGCCGCTGTCTCCGCCGCGGGGCCCCGGGGCCGTACCAGGTGCAAGCGGCGATCCAGGCGGTGCACAGCGACGCCGCGACCGCCGCCGCCACCGACTGGGCCCAGGTGCTCGCGCTCTACGACCACCTGATGGCGCTGACGCCGAGCCCGGTGGTGGCGCTCAACCGCGCCGTCGCGGTGGCCGAGGTGCACGGCCCCGCGGCGGCGCTGGCGCTGCTCGACGGGCTCGACCTGCCGCGCTCGCACCTGCTGCCCGCCGTCCGGGCCGACCTGCTGCGCCGCCTGGGGCGGTGTGCCGAGGCCGCCGCGGCCTACGACGCAGCGCTCGCGCTGACCGGCAACGCCACCGAGCGCGCCTTCCTGGAGCGACGGCGGGCCGAGACCACCGGCGCCACCGAGCCCACCTGAGCTCCCTCCCGGAGGCTCGACCCCTGCTCCCAGGAGGAAGCAGGGGTCGAGCCTCCGGGAGGAGCACCCGGCCGTCAGTCCCAGCGGCGACGCTGCCTCTTGAGCTCCCCGCGCTGCTTCTTGGCCTCGATGCGCCGCTCCTGCGAGCCGCGCGTGGGCTTCGTGCGCCGGCGGGCAGGGGGTGGCGGGGCCAGCGCCGCGCGCAGGACGGCGGCCAGCCGCTCCCGGGCGGCCTGCCGGTTGCGCAGCTGCTGACGGTGCTCGCTCGCGGCCACGGTGAGGACGCCGTCCACCATCCGGCCGGCCAGGCGCGCGGCCAGCCGCTGCCGCTGGACCCCGGTCAGACCCGGCAGCTCCAGCGGCGCGACGGACAGCTCCACCCGGGAGTCGGCGGTGTTGACGCCCTGCCCGCCCGGGCCCGACGAGCGGGAGAACCGCCAGTGCAGCGCGGCCGCCGGCAGGACGAGCGAGCCGGTCACCGGCAGGTCCCCGGAGGCGTCGTCGATGGCCGGCACGTCCCCCAGTGTGGCGACACGGACGGTCCCGCACCCCTGCCGGGGCCCGCGGCCGTGCCAGGCTGCCGCCCGTGACCACCGACACGCGGACGAGGACCGCGTCCGCCCGGCCGGCCGCGATCGCGGTGGCGGCCGCCGCGCTGACCTGCGCCGCGACAGGGGTCGGCACCCTCGTCGAGTGGCCCTCCCCCGTGCGGACCACCGCGGGCTGGCAGGTCGCCGACGTGCCGGCGGCCACCGTCGGTCTGGTGCTCGGGGCGGCCGTGCTCTGCCTGGGCGTGGCCGGCGTCCTCGCGCGCCCGCGGTCGCTGCCGGGGCGCCTCGTCCCGGTGACCTGGTGGCTGCTGGCCCTCGCGTCGGCGTTCGCCCTCGCGTGGAACGCCCTCTACTCCGCTGCGCTCGCCGACCAGGTGGGAGGCGCGGTCATCCCGGTCTTCCACTGGCTGTTCACCTTCGTACCGGCCCTCGTCGTCGGACTGGGGACGCGCAGCGCCGGCGCCCGCACGCAGCTGCGCGCCACCCTGGGCACCGCCGTCGTCACCCTGCCGCTGTTCGCCCTCGGCTGGGCGCTGCTGGCGTCCCCGGGCGGTGCGGTGGCCTTCCTGGGCGCGCTGTACGACACCGCCGTCCTCGGCGTCGTGCCGTTGGTCGTGGCCGTCGCGGCCACCCGACCGAGACGCTGACCGGGCTCAGGCGGCGGGCACCGGGTCCGTGCCGCCGGCCGCGCCGGGACGGCAGCGCACCAGCCGGCGCAGCGTCAGCCAACCGCCCCGCGCGGCGCCGTGCCGTTCCAGCGCCTGGACGGCGTAAGCCGAGCAGGTCGGCTCGAAGCGGCAGCACGGCGGTCGCCCGGGACTGACCTCGCGCTGGTAGACCCGGACGGCGGCCACCAGCCGGTCCCGCACGCGGGTCCCGCGCCGGCCGGTGCCGGCGGCGTGCACGTGCCGCACCGTGGTCGGCACCAGGAACATCCCGTCGACACCGCAGCCGATCGCGTTGGCCAGGCAGCACCCGGTGTTGAGGAACAGCAGGTCGCGCAGGCAGGAGCCGTCCCGGTCGTAGCCGCGGCGCGGCCCGTGGCCGTACCCGTACCTCGGCCCGTAGCCGTAACCCGGGCCGTAGCCGTACCGGCGGCCGTACCCCGGCCCGTGCCGGCGCCGGCGCGGGCGCCACCCGCTGTTCCAGATGAAGACCATGACCCCGATCCTCCGGGCGAACGGCACCCGGCGCAGGCCGGGCGGGCCGGGCACGATCGGGGCATGCCGGACTTCCCCCTCGCCACCGCGCTGGCCGCCGGGACGGTGCTGCTCGACGGTGGCCTGGCCACCGAGCTGGAGGCGCAGGGGCACGACCTGTCATCGGCGCTGTGGTCGGCCCGGCTGCTGCACGACGACCCGGAGGCCGTCGTCGCCGCGCACGCCGCCTTCGCCGCAGCCGGCGCCCAGGTGGCGACCACCGCCAGCTACCAGGTGTCGGTGGAGGGGCTGGCCGCTGCCGGGCTCGACGCGGCGGAGGCCCGGCGGCTCGTCGTCCGCTCGGTCCACCTGGCCGAGCGCGGGGCCCCGGAGGCGTGGGTCGCCGGGTCGGTCGGGCCCTACGGCGCGGCCCTCGCGGACGGGTCCGAGTACACCGGGGACTACGCCGACGAGATCGGCGTCGACCGGCTCCGGCGGTGGCACCGGCCGCGCATGGAGTGGCTGGCCGACGCCGGTGCCGACGTCCTGGCCTGCGAGACGGTGCCGGCCGCAGCCGAGGCCGAGGCGCTGCTGGAGGAGGCCGACATGCTCGGCGTCCCGGTGTGGCTGTCGCTCACCACGGTGGTGGACGGCGACGGCGTGGTCCGCACCCGCCGCGGCGAGCCGGCCGAGGAGGTGTTCGCCATGGCGTACGGCAACGACGCCGTGGTGGCCGTCGGCGTCAACTGCACCGACCCGACCGCCGTCGGCCCGTCGTTGGCAGCCGCGGCGTCGTCGGGCAAGCCGCTGGTCGCCTACCCGAACAGCGGCGAGGGCTGGGACGCCGGCGCGCGCCGCTGGACGGGCACCCGGGGCGTGGACCCGGCCCAGGTGCCCAGGTGGCTGGCTGCCGGCGCCCGGCTCGTCGGGGGGTGCTGCCGGGTCGGCCCGGCCGACATCGCCCGGATCACCGTCGCCGTGCGCTGACCCGATCTGCGCACGGCGGCGCCACACGGTTGGCCCGCCAACGGCCGTTGACCCGTGGGGCAGCCGGCCCCACTGTGCCTACAGACGTTCCCCGGCCGGGTGAGCGGCCCCACGGACGGACACCGCCATGCGACGCACCGTGCTCATCGGCTCGACGACCGCCCTCCTGGTCGCCGGCGCCTTCGCCCCGACCGCCCTCGCCCGCACCGATCCGCACGGCTGCTCCCCCACCGAGGCCAACCGACCGGTCTGCGCGGCCGGCGTGACCGCGGACGCCGCCACCTTCATCGACCCGACGGCCGCGGTCGAGGGCGCCGGGCACGTCACCCTGGGGCGGCAGGGCTACGTCGGTCCCTTCGCCGAGCTGCTCGCGTCGGAGGGGGCGCCGATCACCGTCGGCGAGGCCTCGAACGTGCAGGACAACGTCACCGTCGACGCCCGCGGCGGCAGCGGCATCGAGGTCGGCGACCGCGTCATCCTGGCCCACGGGTCCTCGGTGCTCGGCTCGGCCAGCGTCGGCACCGAGGAGAGCGAGCTGCCCGCCGAGGTCGTGGCGGCCGGCGTGGACGTCGGCGCGGGCTCGGTGTTCCTCTCCTTCGGCGCGCAGGTCGACGGCGCGACGATCGAGCGCAACTCCGGCGTCTCGGCCCTCGCCCGGGTGGCCCCGGGCGTGACCCTGCCCAGCGGTTTCCTCGTGCTGCCCGGCAAGGACGTCACCACCGACGCCGAGGCCCGCGACCCGGGGCTGGGCGAGGTCCGCTACATCAACCAGGGCGACGTCGACTTCAACGAGGCCGTCATCCACGTCAACGAGTCGCTGGCCCGCGAGTACACCGAGCTGTACCGCGAGGACCCGACCGCGGTGACCGGCGCCAACGTCGACCCCGGCGGTAGCGGGTTCAACCCCGACCGCGACCTGCCGAGCTTCGCCGGCGAGGAGCAGGCCCGCCCGGAGTTCCGCAACCGGGTGATCGGGGACGTCGACCTCGCCGACCCCTTCGCACGCTTCGCCGAGCGGACCGGTGAGCGGATCGCCGTCCGCGCCGACGAGGGTGAGCCCTTCACGGTCGGGCACGTGCACCGGATGGGCGACGACGTCACCTTCCACGCCCTCGAGGGCACCGACCTCCACGTCGGCGACGACGTCCGCTACGGCACCGGCGCGATCGTGCACGGCGGTGGCCGGGTCGTCGCCGCAGGCCGGCCCGAGGCACCGACCGTGGTGGGCGACCGGGTGCGGCTCGGCGACGAGGTGGTCGTCTTCCGCAGCACCATCGGGGACGGCGCGGTGATCGGCGACCGCAGCGCGGTCGTCGGCACGGACCTGCCGGCGGACGCCGTCGTCCCGCCGCACACGATCGTCCTCAACGGTGAGGTGTTCGGCGCCGTCGAGTGGTGACGCCGTCCCTCCGTCCGCCGGGCCCGGTGGCCGCGCTCCTCGTGCTGGCCGCCGGGCTCGCCGGTTGTGCGGCGGGCGGGGCGGGGACGCCGGCCGCCGAACGACCAGCGGGCCCGGCGGCGGAGACCACCGCCGTCACCGGCGCCGCCCCGGTGCTGGCGTCGGCGACGCTGGTCGACGACGTCGACCCCGCGGTCGGCACCTGGTCGACCACCTGGGAGGCGTGCTTCGCGCCGGCCGGGAACGAGGCCGTGGCCGGCTGGGAGGTGCAGACGGTGACCGCCGAGGGCGTCGCCCCGCGGGTCCGGGAGCTGACCGGCGGCTGCATCGACCTGGAGCTGGCCCAGGGCCGGGGCACGGCACCGACCGACGATCCCGGGCGGACCGCCGCCCTCGCCGATGCCGGCTCGCTGGCCTACCAGGTGCGCGGTGTGCGGGCCGACGGCTCGGCCACCCCGTGGACCGACCCGGTCGTCGTCGGCACCGTGCGCTGAGCGGGGTGCCACGGGCACGCGCGCGCCCGTGGCACCGTCCCAGGGCTCAGAGGATCGGCTTGCCTCCCGTGACCGCGACCCGGGCGCCGGAGACGTAGGACGCCTCGTCACTGGCCAGCAGCACGTAGACCGGCGCGAGCTCGGCAGGCTGCCCGGCCCGGCCCAGCGGCACCTGCTGCCCGAAGCTCTCCACCTTCTCCTCCGGCATGGTCGCCGGGATCAGCGGCGTCCAGACCGGGCCGGGGGCGACGCTGTTGGCGCGGATGCCCTTCTCGGCCAGCATCTGCGCGAGGCTGGCGGTGAAGTTGGCGATGCCGGCCTTGGTCATCGCGTAGGCGATGAGGTTGGGACTCGGGTTGTCGGAGTTGACCGACGACGAGTTGATGATCGACGCCCCCGGCTGCATGTGCGGTACGGCGTCCTTGGTCAGGGTGAACATCGCGGTCAGGTTGAGCGCCACCGTGTGGTCCCACTCCTCGTCCGAGATCTCCTCGAGCGAGTCGTGGCTCATCTGGAAGGCGGCGTTGTTGACCAGGATGTCGACCTTGCCGAAGGCCTCGACGGCCTTGGGGATGATCGTCTTCTGGTGCGCGCGGTCGGCGAGGTCCCCGGGGACCAGCACGCACGTGCGGCCGGCGTCCTCGACGTACTTCTTGGTGTCCTCGGCGTCCTCGTGCTCGTTGAGGTAGGAGATCAGGACGTCGGCACCCTCACGGGCGAAGGCGATGGCGACGGCGCGGCCGATGCCGCTGTCGCCGCCAGTGATGACCGCCGCCTTGCCGGTCAGCCGGCCGGAGCCGCGGTAGCTCTCCTCCCCGTGGTCGGGCTTGGGCGTCATCTCCCCCAGCGTGCCGGGGACGTCCTGCGACTGGGCGGGCTGGGATTCGGGGCGGGGCTCGGACACGGGTCCTCCAGGTTCGTGGGCATCTGCCGCCCCCCGCCTACCCGGGCTCCGCGCGGCAGAACCGGGCCGCCCCGCCGGGAAGCGAACCGGCGTCAGGCACGCTGTCCCCCACGATGACCGCCACCGCCCCTCCCCTCCTCGACGACCCGTCCGACCTCTCGTCCCTGCGGGCGCGCGGCGCCGACCCCGACGAGCTGTTCAGCTCCTTCGCCGCCTGGGCGCAGGACAACGGCACCGTGCTGTACCCGGCCCAGGAGGAGGCGCTGATCGAGCTGGTCAGCGGCGCCAACGTCGTCCTCGCGACGCCGACCGGCTCGGGCAAGTCGCTGGTGGCCACCGGCGCGCAGTACGCGGCGCTGGCGGAGGGACGGCGCAGCTACTACACCGCCCCGATCAAGGCGCTGGTGAGCGAGAAGTTCTTCGCGCTGTGCGGCGTCTTCGGTGCCGAGAACGTCGGCATGCTCACCGGCGACGCCGCGGTCAACCGGGACGCCCCGATCATCGCCTGCACCGCCGAGGTCCTGGCCAACACCGCTCTGCGGGAGGGCGCGGACGCCGACATCGGCCTGGTCGTCATGGACGAGTTCCACTTCTACGGCGACCCGGACCGCGGCTGGGCCTGGCAGGTGCCGCTGCTGGAGCTGCCGAGGGCGCAGTTCCTGCTGATGAGCGCCACCCTGGGCGACACCGGCTGGTTGCGCGAGGACCTCACCCGCCGCACCGGCCGGCCCACCGCGCTGGTCGCCGGTGCCGAGCGCCCGGTGCCGCTGCACCACTACTACGCGACGACGCCGATGCACGAGACGATCCAGGAGCTGCTCGACACGCGGCAGGCGCCGGTCTACGTCGTCCACTTCACCCAGGCCTCGGCGCTGGAGCGCGCGCAGGCGCTGATGAGCGTCAACGTGTGCACCAAGGAGGAGAAGGCCGCGATCGCCGAGATGATCGGCGGCTTCCGGTTCACCACCTCCTTCGGGACGACCCTGTCGCGACTGGTCCGCCACGGCATCGGCGTGCACCACGCCGGGATGCTGCCCAAGTACCGGCGGCTGGTGGAGCAGCTGGCCCAGGCCGGCCTGCTCAAGGTCATCTGCGGCACCGACACCCTCGGCGTGGGCATCAACGTGCCCATCCGCACCGTGGTGTTCTCCGCGCTGTCCAAGTACGACGGCACCCGCACCCGGCTGCTCAACGCCCGCGAGTTCCACCAGATCGCCGGGCGGGCCGGGCGCGCCGGCTACGACACCGCCGGCACCGTCGTCGTCCAGGCGCCCGAGCACGAGGTCGAGAACCTCCGGCAGTTCGCCAAGGTCGCCGACGACCCCAAGAAGCGCCGCAAGCTGGTGCGCAAGAAGGCGCCCGAGGGCATGGTGCCGTGGTCGGAGGGCACCATGCGGCGGCTGGTCGAGGCCGAGCCCGAGCCGCTGACCAGCAACTTCCGGGTGTCGACGGCGATGGTGCTCGACGTCGTCGACCGCCCCGGCGACCCGTTCGTCGCGATGCGCCGGCTGCTCACCGAGAACCACGAGCCGCGCAAGCGGCAGCTGCGGCACATCCGCGAGGCGATCGGCATCGCCCGCTCCCTGCTGCAGGCCGGCGTGCTGGTGCGGCTCGCCCAGCCGGAGCCGGACGGGCGGCGCCACGACCTCACGGTGGACCTGCCGCCGGACTTCGCGCTCAACCAGCCGTTGTCGACCTTCGCGCTGGCCGCGATCGACCTGCTCGACCCCGAGTCGGACACCTACGCCCTCGACGTGGTCAGCGTCATCGAGGCCACCCTCGACGACCCTCGGCAGATCCTCGCCGCCCAGCTGAACAAGGCCAAGGGCGAGGCGGTGGCCCGGATGAAGGCCGAGGGGATCGAGTACGAGGAGCGCATGGAGCTGCTCGAGGAGATCAGCTACCCGAAGCCGCTGGCCGAGCTGCTCGAGCACGCGCTGGAGGTCTACACCCGCTCCAACCCGTGGGCGGCCGACGCGCAGCTGTCGCCGAAGTCCGTCGTCCGCGACGTGTGGGAGAACGCCTACACCTTCCGCGAGCTGGTCAACACCTACGGGCTGACCCGCGCGGAGGGCGCGGTGCTGCGCTACCTCTCCGACGCCTACAAGGCGCTGCGCTCCGGCGTCCCCGCCGCCGCGCGCACCGACGAGGTGACCGACCTGGTCGAGTGGCTCGGCGAGCTGGTCCGCCAGGTGGACTCCTCGCTGCTGGACGAGTGGGAGCAGCTGACCAGTCCCGACCAGCCGCTGGACGCACCCGTCGCCGTCCCGGTCCGCCCGCGGCCGCTCACCGGCAACGAGCGGGCGTTCACCGCGATGGTCCGCAACCAGCTGTTCCGACGGGTCGAGCTGTTCGCCCGCCGCCGGTGGTACGACCTCGGCGAGCTCGACCGCGGCTCCGGATGGGACGCCGAGCGCTGGGGCGAGGTGGTGCAGGCCTACTTCGCCGAGCACGCCGAGCTCGGCACCGGCGCGGACGCCCGCGGCCCCGCGCTGCTCATCTGGGACAAGGCCGAGCCCGGCGTGTGGCGGGTGCGGCAGATCCTCGACGACCCGGCCGGCGACCACGACTGGGGCTTCGACGTCGAGGTCGACCTCGAGGCCTCCGACGAGGAGGGCGCCGTCGTGCTGCGCGTCGTCGACGCCGGCCGCAGGGACTGAGGGTGCCCCGCCCGCCGGTGATGCCCCGATGACGCTGCTGGAGATGCTCGCGGTCGCCGCGGCGGGGCTGGCTGCTGGTGCCATCAACGCCGTCGTCGGCTCCGGCACGCTGGTGACCTTCCCGGTGCTGCTCGCCGTCGGCCTGCCGCCGGTGACCGCGACGATCAGCAACTCCCTCGGCCTGGTGCCGGGCAACCTCGCCGGCTCCCTGGGGTACCGGCGCGAGCTGGCCGGGCAGCGCTGGCTGCTGCTGCGGCTGCTGCCCGCCTCGGTGCTCGGCGCCCTGACCGGGGCGTTCCTCCTGCTGCACCTGCCGGCCAGCAGCTTCGAGGCGATCGTGCCGGTCCTCGTGGGGCTGGCCGTCGTCCTCGTCGCCGTCCAGCCGGTCGTGTCGCGCGCCCTGGCGCGCCGGCGTGCCGAGGAGGAGCTGCCGTCCCGGATCGGCCCGGGTCGGCTCGCCGCCCTCTTCGCCGGCGCGTACGCCACGGGAAGCTACGGCGGCTACTTCGCCGCCAGCCAGGGCGTGCTGCAGATCGGCGTCTTCGGGCTGCTGCTGCGCGAGTCGCTGCAGCGGCTCAACGCGATCAAGAACGTGCTCACCCTCGCGGTCAACGGCGTCGCCGCCGGGGCCTACGTCGTCGTGGCGACCGACCGCGTCGACTGGCGCGCCGCCGGGCTGGTCGCGGCCGGCTCGCTGCTGGGCGGGTACGTCGACGCCCGGTTCGGCCGCCGGCTGTCCCCGGCCGTGCTGCGCGCCGCCATCGTCGCGCTGGGGTGCGTCGCGATCGCCGTCCTGCTCACCCGGTGACCCATCGGGACCGGCCGGTGTCGGAGTCCCGGACGCGGCCCGGCAAGCTGGACCCATGACCGGGAGTGCAGCCGAACGCTTCGACAAGGCCCTGACCTCCTCGTCGGCCGACCTCGCCGGCCCGGAACTGCTGCCCTCGCGGCTGGCTCGGGCCTGCGCCACCGCGCTGGGCGTCGACGGGGCCGGGCTGAGCCTGCACGTGGGCATGCTGCGGACGCCGATCGGCGCCAGCGACCCGCAGACCGCGCACGCCGAGCGCCTGCAGTTCACCGTCGGCGACGGCCCGTGCCTGCGCGCGCAGGACAACGGCACGGTCATCGCCTTCTCCCTGGAGGACATCGCGCGCAACTGGCCGGAGCTGTGGGCCTCGCTGCTGAACGAGACGACCTACCGCGGCGTGCTCTCGGTGCCGCTGCCACCGCCGATGGGGCCGCTGGTCGTCCTCGACCTGTACGTGCGCGACCCGGCCGGGCTGACCTCCCTCGACCGCGCCGACGTGCAGTACGTCGCCCGGCTGACCACCGAGGAGCTGGCGGTCACGGTGTCCGGGCCGGAGTTCCCCGATGACGGCAGCGACTGGCTGGAGAGCCCCCACGCGCAGCGGCGGTCCAACGTCTGGCAGGCCATGGGTCTGGTCGGCATCTCCTTCGGCCTCGACGCCACCGACGCGATCGCCACGATGCGCGCCTCGGCGATCGCCGCGGGCCGCGTGGTGGACGACGTCGCCGAGGACATCGTCGCGGGGCGGCTCGTGCCCGCCGACCTGCGGGCCGCGCCCGGCCGTGACGGCCACGGCGGGTGAGCCCTGCGGAGTTCGCCCTGCTCGTGCTGGCCGGACTCGGCGGTGGCCTCACGGGCAGCATCGCGGGGCTGGCGTCGCTGGTGAGCTACCCCGCGCTGCTGGCGGCCGGGCTGCCCCCGGTGGCGGCCAACGTGACCAACACGGTGGCGCTGGTCCTCAACAGCGCGGGCTCGGTGAGCGCCTCCGGGCCGGAGCTGCGCGGTCAGGGACGGCGGCTGCTGCGGCTGACGGGCGGCGCGGTGCTCGGCGGCGCGGCCGGCGCGGCGCTGCTGCTGCTCACGCCGTCGGACGCCTTCGAGGTGATCGTGCCGTGGCTGATCGCCGGGGCCGCGATCGCGCTGCTGGTGCAGCGGCCGCCGCGCGAGCTGGCCGCTCGGGGGGCCGCCGCGCACCCGACCCACCGCGACCCGTGGTGGCTGCCGGCAGCCGTCTGCGCCGTCGCGGTCTACGGCGGCTACTTCGGCGCTGCGGCCGGCGTCATGATCCTGGCGCTGTTCCTGCTCTCGACCGGCGAGGGGCTGGCGGTCGGCAACGCGCTGCGCAACGTGGTGCTGGGCGCGGCCAACCTGACCGCGGCGATCGGCTTCGCCGTCTTCGCGCCGGTCGCCTGGTCGGCGGTGCTGCCGCTGGCGATCGGGCTGTTCGTCGGCGGGCGCCTCGGCCCGCGGGTGGTGCGGCGCGCGCCGCAGAAGCTGCTGCGCCGGCTCATCGCCCTCGCCGGCATCGGCCTGGCCGTGCACCTGGCCGTGCAGGCCTACGGCTGAAGGGAGGACCCCGTCCCGAGGCCGGGACGGGGCCGGCTCAGTTGCTGACGTAGGCGGCGAGGAACAGGACGAACGAGCTGGTCAGCAGCAGCAGCCGGGCCGGCGTCAGCCCGTTGATGAGGTTGGCCGTCGCCTCGACCCAGGCCGGCCGGATCCCGGCCTCCCGCGCACCACGGCGCACCAGGCGGACCTCGTCGGCCAGCAGCGCCCCGGATGCGCCGAGCATGCCCAGCCCGACGGTGAGGAAGACCAGCGCGAGGCGCTCCCGGAAGGCCTCGGCGACCCCGCCGAGCAGCAGCGCGACGGCCAGGCCGGCGAGCAGGCCGACCACCGCACCGGCGACCGGCGCCCACGGGCCCATCCGGGTCAGCGGGAACGGGTTGCGGGCCCCAATCCGCGGACGGCGGGCGACCGGGCCGGTCTGCTGGACCCCCTCCGGCGCCGGGGTGGGAGCGCCGGCCGGCTGCGGCGGCGCGGGGGGCGTGCCGACCGGGATGGGGCCGGTCGCCGTCGGGGCGGGCGGAACCGGGCCGGCGCGGTCCGGGCCCGACGGGAGCGGTCCGGACGGTGCGGCGCCGGCCGGGTCGGCGCCGGACGGCGTCGCACCCGCCGGGGTCGCACCCGCCGGGGTCGCACCCGCGGGCGCGGCCGCGGGCAGCTCGGTGGTCACGGGGGACGACGGGGTTCGGGGTGCCTCGGACATCGCCGCCCACGCTAGGCGCAGGGGCCGACGCCGGCGGGGAGGCCGGTGCGGGTGTCGACACGTCGACACCGCGACACGCGTCGCGAGCAGGGTCCCTGGTCCTGGGTCGTCCGGACTACACCGGATGTCTGATGGAGACGAAACCTCTCCGTAACACAGACTTCCTGCATTACACCGGCTCGACGGCGCCCGGCGGTGCCGCCGATCCAGCCGGGTCCGGCGAGCGTGCAGGGGAGCCATGGTCCCGACCGAGTCCGAGCAGGTTCCTCCCGGACGTCCCTCCCCCGCCGGCCGCGCCCGCCTCCCCTTCCCCCACCGAACGGTTCGGCTCCCGGTGTATCACCCGCGCGGCCGCCGCTCTCTGGGTGAGTGCGAGCGCCATCCCAGCCCCCCCGATGTCTCGGTTCCCACGCGCAGCCGTGTGCGCTGCCACTCCTGAGGAGACACCCGTGACCGTCATATCCGTCCCGCAGGCCTTCAACGAGGACGACCTGTACGTGGACCTGCGGTCGATCGTCGACGCCCCGCTGTTCCTCAAGTGCGAGGGCTTCAACTTCGCCGGCTCGATCAAGCTCAAGGCCGCCACCGAGATGGTCGAGGCCGCGGAGCGGGACGGCATCCTCACCCGGGACTCGATCATCATCGAGTCGTCGTCGGGGAACCTGGGCGTGGCGCTGAGCATGATCGCGGCGAGCAAGGGCTACCGGTTCCTGTGCGTGACCGACCCGCGCTGCAACCTGTCGACCCGGCGGCTGATGGAGGCCCTCGGCAGCCAGGTCCACATCGTCACCGAGCCCGACCCGGTGGGCGGCCTGCTCGGGGCCCGGAAGGCCTACGTCCGGGCGATGTGCGCCTCCGACAGCCGCTACGTGTGGCTGAACCAGTACCGCAACCCGAACAACTGGGGAGCGCACTACCGCCGGACGGCGCCGGCGATCGCCCGCGCCTTCCCGGAGCTGGACGTGCTGTTCCTGGGTGCGGGCACCACCGGCACCCTGATGGGCTGCGCCCGCTGGTTCAAGCAGTCGGACCGCCCGGTGAAGATCGTCGCCGTCGACAGCGTCGGTTCGGTGACCTTCGGCGGGCCGCCCAGCCAGAGGGTGATCCCCGGCCTGGGCAGTGGCGAGCGGCCGGAGATGCTCGACGAGTCCTACGTGGACGACGTGGTCATGGTCGAGGAGGCGGACACGATCCGCACCTGCCACCGGCTGGCCCACCGTGGCTTCCTGTTCGGCGGCTCCACCGGCACGGTGGTCAGCGGGGCGGCGAGCTGGCTGGCCCGCCACGGGGGCCCGGACACCACCGCGGTCGCCATCGCGCCCGACCTGGGTGAGCGCTACCTCGACACGGTCTACCAGACCAACTGGCTCGAGGACCTCTTCGGCAAGGACGTGCTGGACCCGGTCCAGGCCGCCCACCCGTTCCCGGAGAGCCTCTCGCGGCCGGCCGAGGCGGGCGCCGAGCCGGATGGTTCCACCCTGATCACCTCTCGGCCGGACGCCGAGGTCGTCCAGCTGCCCCTGCCGCGGTCGGGGGGCTGACGTGCTGGGACACCCCGTGGACCTGGTCTCCGCCGGCGCGGTCGCTCCCGCGCCGGCGGCCGACCCGGTGCTCACCGGCTACGCCGCGGTGCTGGCCGAGGTGCTGCAGGTCGACTCCGTCGACCCCGGCGCGCACGTCTTCGAGGACCTGGGCGCGGACTCCATGGTCATGGCCCGCTTCTGCGCCCGCGTGCGCAAGCACCCGGACCTGCCCGCGGTCTCCATCAAGGACGTCTACGCACACCCGACGCTGCGCGGCCTGGCCGGCGCGCTGGCTCCCGCGCCGGCGGCCGACCCGGTCCTCACCGGGTTCACCGCCGTCCTGGCCGAGGTGCTGCAGGTCGACTCCGTCGACCCGGGCGCGCACGTCTTCGAGGACCTGGGCGCGGACTCCATGATCATGGCCCGCTTCTGCGCCCGCGTGCGCAAGCACCCGGACCTGCCCGCGGTCTCCATCAAGGACGTCTACGCACACCCGACGCTGCGCGGCCTGGCCGGCGCGCTGGCTCCCGCGCCGGCGGCCGACCCGGTCACGTCGGGCCTGGCGGCGGTGCTCGCCGAGGTGCTGGGCGTGGACTCCGTCGACCCGGGCGCGCACGTCTTCGAGGACCTGGGCGCGGACTCGATGGTCATGGCCCGCTTCTGCGCCCGCGTGCGCAAGCACCCGGACCTGCCCGCGGTCTCCATCAAGGACGTCTACGCACACCCGACGCTGCGCGGCCTGGCCGGCGCGCTGGCTCCCGCGCCGGCGGCCGACCCGGTCACGTCGGGCCTGGCGGCGGTGCTCGCCGAGGTGCTGGGCGTGGACTCCGTCGACCCGGGCGCGCACGTCTTCGAGGACCTGGGCGCGGACTCGATGGTCATGGCCCGCTTCTGCGCCCGCGTGCGCAAGCACCCGGACCTGCCCGCGGTCTCCATCAAGGACGTCTACGCGCACCCCACGCTGCGGAGCCTGGCAGCGGCCGTGGCCGAGCCGGCCCCGGCGGTCGCCGAGCCGGCCGACGCCACCCCGGCGCCGGAGGCTCCGGCCCGCACGGTCCGGCGGGCCAGCGGCGTCGAGTACGTGCTGTGCGGAGTGCTGCAGGCCCTGATCTTCCTCGCCTACTCCTGCGTCAGCGCGCTGCTGTTCATCCAGGGGTTCGTCTGGATCCTCGACGGGGGCACCCTGCTGCAGGACTACCTGCGGGCAGTCGTCTTCGGCGGCGCGACCACCGTGGGTCTCTGCGTCTTCCCGATCGTGGCCAAGTGGGTGCTGATCGGCCGGTGGAAGCCCCAGCAGATCCCCGTCTGGAGCCTGGCCTACGTCCGCTTCTGGGTCGTCAAGACGCTGATCCGGGCGAACCCCCTGGTGATGCTGACCGGCGGCCGATCGCACACCAGTTCCAGCTCACCGCTCCACGTGCTGTACCTGCGGGCGCTGGGCGCGAAGATCGGTCGGGGCGTGGCGATCTACTCCCGCAACGTCCCGGTCTGCACCGACCTGCTGACCATCGGCGACGGCACGGTCATCCGCAAGGAGTCGTTCTTCAACTGCTACCGCGCCCACGACGGCGTCATCGAGACCGGCCCGGTCACCCTCGGGGCGCACGTGTTCGTCGGCGAGGCGACCGTGCTGGACATCGGGACCGCCATGGGCGACGGGGCGCAACTGGGTCACGCCTCGTCCCTGCAGACCGGTCAGTCCGTGCCGGACGGCGAGCACTGGCACGGTTCCCCGGCGCAGCCGACGACGGCGGACTTCCGGGGCGTCGAGGAGGTCGACCTCGGGGCCTCCAGGAGGTTCGTCTACGGCCTCACGCAGGTGCTGACCAGTCTCGTGTTCACCGTGCCGCTGGGGCTCGGAGCCCTGGCGTTCCTGACGATCGCGTTCCCGTGGATCGGCGCCCTCCTCGATCCCGGGGAGGCGGCCTACACGCAGTGGAGCTTCTACCGGGACGCCCTGGTCACCTCGGCCATCATCTTCTTCGGCTTCTTCCTCGTCGGCCTTCTCGTCCAGGTCACCGTCCCCCGCGTGCTCAACCTGTTCATCGAGCCGGACCGGGTCTATCCCCTGTACGGCTTCCACTACTCGGTCCACCGGGGAATCGCCCGCTTGACCAACAGCCGGTTCTTCGCGTTCTTCTTCGGGGACTGCTCCTACATCGTCCACTACCTGCGGGCCCTCGGGTACGACCTGTCCCAGGTCCAGCAGACGGGCTCCAACTTCGGCTCGCTGATCACGCACGAGACGCCGTTCATGGCGAAGGTCGGGCGCGGCACGATGATCGCCTGCGGCCTGTCGCTGATCAACGCGGAGTTCTCGAACTCGTCCTTCCGGCTGGCCCGGACGGAGATCGGCGCCGACAACTTCCTCGGCAACAACGTCGTCTACCCCGCACAGGGCAGGACGGGCGACAACTGCCTCCTCGCGACGAAGGTCCAGGTGCCGGTCGACGGCGAGGTCCGGCAGGACGTCGGACTGCTGGGCTCCCCCAGCTTCGAGATCCCGCGCACGGTCGCTCGGGACGCACGGCTCGGCCAGGTCACCCCCGAGGAGGTCCGGCGCCGGCTGGCCGCGAAGAACAGGCACAACATCGTCTCGATGGCGCTGTACCTGCTGGTGCGGTGGTTCTACGTCTTCCTGTTCACCGTGCTCACGGCGTCGGTCCTGGAGCTGTACAGCAACCACGGCGCCTCGGTGGTCGCGCTCTTCAACGCCGTCCTCCTCGTGGTGGGCATCTCGTACTGGGTCCTGGTCGAGCGGTCCGTCGCCTGGATGAAGGCCCTGAGGCCGGACGGCATCTCGATCTACGACCAGGCGTTCTGGCGGCACGAGCGGTTCTGGAAGGTGCCGGCCGTGAGGTACGTGCACGTCCTCAACGGCACGCCCTTCAAGAACCTCCTCTGGCGCGGGCTGGGCGTCCGGATCGGCAAGCGGGTCTTCGACGACGGCTGCGCGGTCATCGAGAAGTCCTTCGTCACGATCGGGGACGAGTGCACGCTCAACGCCCGCACCATGCTCCAGTCCCACTCCCAGGAGGACGGCGGCTTCAAGTCCGACCTGATCACCGTCGGGTCCCGCTGCACCCTGGGCGTCGGCGCCTACGTCCACTACGGCACGACGATCGGCGACGGCGCGGTCCTCGCCGCCGACACCTTCCTCATGAAGGGCGAGCAGGTGCCGCCGGGTGAGCACTGGGGCGGCAACCCCGCCGTCGAGCTGACCCCGCTCCCCGCCGCCGTCCCCACCCCCACCCCCACCCCCGTTCCGCGTCCCCGTGACGACGTCCCCACCGAACGCCCCAGCCTGTCCGTGGAGGAGCTCATGGCACTGTTCCGGGAGGACGACGGCGCGCCCGGTCCGTCCTCGACCGTCCCGCTGCCGCGCAGGAGCGGCCGGCACCGCGCCACCCAGCGCCACCTGGCGGGGTCCCGGTGACCGCCATCGGCACCCGCCCGAGCACGGACGTCGACCGGGCGTTCTGGCGGGAGGTGCTCCTCGCCGGGGGGGCGACGGCCCTCCCCCGCTGGGCCCCCCACCCGGTGCCCGGCACCGCAGAGGTCGAGGTTTCGCTGCCCGCCGTCACCCTGGTCGCGCTGCGCCGGCTGGCCGACCGGCTCGCGGTCCCGCTGGGATCGGTGCTGCTGGCCGGGCACGTCCGCGTGCTGGCCGCGCTGACCGGCGAGCCCGACGTCGTCACCGGCTACGTCGCCGCGGACGGCGGGACCCCGCTGCCCTGCCGGCTGCGGGTGGACGCCGGCTCGTGGCGGCAGCTGGTGCGGGCGGCCGCGACGACCGAGTCCGGGCTGCTGGCGCACCGGCACGCCGACCTCTCCGCCCTCCGCCGCGAGCTCGGCACCTCCGGGCCGTCGTCCGAGGCGGTGTTCGACCCCACCGGCGCCGGCGGCGAGCTGCCCGGCGGCGCGGTGCTGGCGATCGTGCCGGTGCACCGCGGCGAGCGGCTGACCCTGCGGCTGCGGTACCGCACCGACGCGTTCGACGCGGAGGCGGCCGCGCGGATCGGCGGCTACCACCGCACCGCGCTGGACGAGCTGGTCGCCGACCCGGACGCCGACCCGATGACCGCCGTGCTGCTCTCGGCGGAGGAGCTGGTGCTGCAGATCGACGGGCTGGCCGGGCCGCACCGCGAGCTGCCCGACCGGCGGGTGCACCAGCTCATCGAGGAACAGGCCCGCCGGCACCCGGACGACGTCGCCGCCGTCCACGGCGAGGAGCAGATCAGCTACGGCGAACTCGACGGCCGCGCCAACCAGGTCGCCCGGGCCCTGCTCGCCCGCGGCCTCCAGCCCGAGGACGTCGTCGCGGTGGTCACCGAGCGCGACCTGGACTGGCTGACCGCCGTGCTGGCCGTGTTCAAGGCCGGCGGCGCGTACCTGCCGCTCGAGCCGCACTTCCCGGCCGACCGGATCGCCCGGGTGCTGACCCGCGCGGAGTGCCGTCTGGCGCTCACCGAGCCGGGCAGCACCGCCTCGCTCGACGACGCGCTGACCGGGCTGCCCGGTGTCCAGGCGCTGGCCGTCGGCGACGCCGCGGCCGAGGGGCACCCGGCCACCGCCCCCGGGGTGCAGGTCGGCCCCGACCAGCTGGCGTACCTCTACTTCACCTCCGGATCGACGGGTGAGCCCAAGGGTGCGATGTGCGAGCACGCCGGGATGCTCAACCACGTCCTGGCCAAGATCGACGACCTCGGCATCGCCGAGGGGCGGGTGGTCGCCCAGGTCGCCCCGCAGTGCTTCGACATCTCGCTGTGGCAGCTGGTGTCGGCGCTCGTGGTCGGCGGCCGGACGGTGCTCGTCCCCCAGGACGTCGTCCTCGACGCGGAGCGCTTCGTCGACCGGCTGGTCGACGAGCACGTCGCGGTGGTGCAGGTGGTGCCCTCCTACCTCGAGGTGGTGCTGACCTACCTCGAGGCGCACCCCCGGACGCTGCCGGACCTGCGCTGCGTCTCCGTCACCGGCGAGGCGGTGAAGAAGGAACTCGTGCAGCGCTGGTTCGCCGCACAGCCGGGCATCGCGCTGGTCAACGCCTACGGGCTGACCGAGACCTCCGACGACACCAACCACGCGGTGCTGCGGGCGGTGCCCGACACCGACCGGGTGCCGCTGGGCCGGCCGATCGCCAACGTCGAGGTGCGGGTCGTCGACGAGCACCTGGTGCCGGTGCCCCTGGGCGCGCCCGGCGAGATCGCCTTCTCCGGCGTCTGCGTCGGCCGCGGCTACGTCAACGACCCCGAGCGGACCCGGGCCGCCTTCGTGCCCGACCCGTACCGACCGGGCCGGCGGCTCTACCGCAGCGGCGACTCCGGCCGCTGGCTGCCCGGTGGCGAGCTGGATTTCCTCGGCCGGCGGGACAGCCAGGTGAAGATCTCCGGCTTCCGCATCGAGATCGGTGAGATCGAGAACACCCTGCTGCGCGTGCCGGGCGTGCGCGACGGCGCGGTGGTCGTCGCCGAGGGTCCCGACCGCACCCGGCACCTGGTCGCCTTCTGGACCGGCGCCGAACCGATCCCGGACGACGTCCTGCGGAACACCCTCGCCGGATCTCTGCCGGCGTACATGGTGCCGCGGGCCTTCCACCGGCAGCCGGCACTGCCGCTGACCCCCAACGGCAAGGTCGACACCAAGGCGCTCACCGCGCTGGCCGGGGAACTGCTCACCGGCAGCCAGGACCACGACGCACCGACCACGCCGAGCGAGCGGCGGCTGGCCGACGTCTGGTCGACGGTGCTCGGCGTCCCGGCCGACCAGATCGGCCGGCGGGACTCCTTCGCCGCCCTCGGCGGGACCTCCCTGTCGGCGGTGAAGCTCCTGGTCGCCCTGGGCCGCGCGGTGTCGCTGAAGGAGCTCCAGGCCGCACCGGACCTCGCCGCCCTCGCCGCGCTGCTCGACGAGCGCGCCGGCGTCTCCTCCGTCCCCTCCCCCCGAACTCCGGAAGGCAGTGCCTCATGACGTCCTCCTCCCTGCTGGACGTGGAAGTGCGCCCTGGGAGCCCCCCGATCCTCCGCGCCGACACCGCCGGCGACGCCGTGGCCTGGGCCGCCGAGCACCGCAGCGCGCTGCGCGCCGCCGTCCTCGAGCACGGGTCGGTGCTGGTCCGCGGCCTGGGGCTGGCCGACGCCGACGCGGTCGCCGCCGTGGCCGGCCGGCTGACCGACCGGCTGGTCGGCGAGCGGGAGGCCTTCGCCCCCCGGGAGCCCCGACCCGGCGGGCTGTACTCGAGCACGCCGTGGCAGGCCAACCAACCGATGTGCATGCACCACGAACTCAGCTACACGCTCGAGGTGCCCGGCCTGCTGCTCTTCGCCTGCCTCACCGCGCCCACCGCGGGCGGGGCGACCGCGGTCGCCGACGCACCCACCGTCCTCACCGCGCTGCCGGCGGATCTGGTGGCCCGCTTCGAGCGGGAGGGCTGGATGCTCACCCGCAGCTACAACGACGAGATCGGGGCCTCGGTCGAGGAGGCCTTCGGCACCGACGACCGGGGCGCCGTCGAGGGTTACTGCCGGGCCAACGGGATCGAGTTCGAGTGGCAGCCCGACGGTGGCCTGCGCACCCGGCAACGGCGCAGCGCCGTCGTCCGCCACCCCGTGACCGGGGAGCGGTGCTGGTTCAACCAGGTCGCCTTCCTCAACCAGTGGACGCTGGCCGAGGAGGTGCGCGAGTACCTCGTGGACGTGTACGGCGAGGACGGGTTGCCGTTCAACACGCGGTTCGGCAACGGCGACCCGATCGGCGAGGACGTCGTGCAGGTCGTCAACGAGGTCTACGAGGCCCACACCGCGCGGGACCCCTGGCAGGACGGCGACCTGCTGCTGGTCGACAACATCCGCACCGCGCACAGCCGGGAGGCCTACGAGGGCCCCCGCGAGGTGCTGGTCGGGCTCGCCGACCCGACCCGCCTGACCGAGCACGGGCCGACCGCCTGACGCCTCCCGTCCCTTCCTCCCAGGAGCCCCATGTCCCAGCAACTCACCGTGCCGCCGTTCGCGGTGGTCCCCGGTGCGCAGGTCCAGTCCGCCCTGCACGGGCGCGAGAAGCAGATCGTCGAGCTCGTCGAGGCCACGTACCTGCTGCACGCGGAGGGCGACACGGTCAACCCGCCGTCCTACTTCCTGCGCTTCACCGACCGTCCCTCGGCGCGGATCATCGCGCTGCCGGCCTCCGTCGGCGGCGACGTCCGCGTCGACGGGATGAAGTGGATCTCCAGCTTCCCGGAGAACGTGGCCGCCGGGATCCCGCGGGCCTCGGCCGTGCTCATCCTCAACGACCACGACACCGGCTACCCGTTCGCCTGCATGGAGGCGTCGGTGATCAGCGCCAGCCGGACGGCGGCCTCGGCAGCCGCGGCCGCCGACTGGCTGAGCCGGGGCCGCAGCGGCGGCCGCCCGACCCGGGTCGGCTTCGTCGGGACCGGGCTCATCGCCCGGTACGTGCACACCTACCTCGCCGCCACCGGCTGGTCGTTCGACGAGATCGGCGTGCACGACCTCTCCGCCGACAGCGCGGCCGGCTTCCGCGGCTACCTGGAGACCTCGGGGACGTCGGCCCGGCTCACCGTGCACGGCACGGCCGAGGAGCTCATCCGCGCCAGCGACCTGGTCGTGTTCGCCACAGTCTCCGCGGAGCCGTACGTCAGCGACGTGTCGGCCTTCGACCACGCCCCGCTGGTGCTGCACGTGTCGCTGCGCGACCTCGCGCCGGAGGTGCTGCTGGCCTCGACCAACCTGGTGGACGACGTCGAGCACTGCCTCAAGGCGAACACGTCCCCGCACCTGGTCGAGCAGCTGACCGGCAACCGGGACTTCCTGCTCGGCACGCTCGCCGACGTGATGGCCGGTCGGGTGACGGTGCCCGAGGGCCGGCCGGTCGTGTTCTCGCCGTTCGGTCTCGGCGTCCTCGACCTGGCGGTGGGCAAGGCGGTGTACGACCAGATCGTCGCCGCCGGAGAACTGCAGGTCGTCGAGGACTTCTTCACCGAGCTGCGGCGGCACGGGTGAGGGGATCGACCGACCCGGCGGGCGAGGCGGGCCGGTGACCGCCTGCGCGTCCGCGTCGCCACCGGTGGCGCCGGGGGTGTCGCCGGTCAGGCCCCGCGTGACCGGTGTCGACGTCGCCCGCGGCCTGGCCCTCTTCGGGATGATGGCGGTGCACGTCTGGGACGCGATCGAGGACGGGGCGCCCACGACGCCGACGATCGTCGCCGGGGGACGATCGGCCGCCACCTTCGCCGTGGTGGCCGGGGTGAGCATCGCGTTCCTCTCCGGCGGTCGCCGTCGGCTGGAGGGCCGCGCACGCACGGCAGCCGCGGCGGGCCTCGCGGTCAGGGCGCTGGCCATCGGGCTGATCGGCCTGCTGCTCGGCCTCACCGGGACCGGCATCGAGGTGATCCTCCCCGCCTACGCCATGCTCTTCCTGCTGGCGATCCCGCTGCTGGGCCTCTCGCCCGCGGTCCTGGGCAGCCTCGCGGCCGCGCTGGCGGTGGCCGGCCCGGTCCTGCTGGTGACGACGTCCGACCTGGACCTCCCCCACATCCACGCCGACACCCCGACGCTGCTCACCGTGGTGACCGAGCCGCTCGGCCTGCTGTCCTCGCTGTTCCTGACCGGGCCCTATCCGGTGGTGGTGTACCTGGCGTACGTGTGCGCCGGGCTCGCCGTCGGCAGGCTCGACCTGACCTCGAGACGGGTGGCGGTCTGGCTGCTCGGCGGCGGCGCCGCCCTGGCCGTCGCGGCGAAGTCGGTCTCCGACGTCCTCCTGTACCCCTTCGGTGGCCTGGACCGGCTGACGGCCGCGACCGGGGAGGACGCGACGACCCTGCTGTGGGAACCGGAGCAGGCGTCGTCGTGGTGGTACCTGGCGCTGTCCGGCCCGCACGCGCACACGACGCTCGACGTCCTGCACGCGACGGGGTCGGCGCTCGCCGTGCTGGGCGGGTCGCTCCTCCTGACCCGGGTGCACGTCGTCGACCGCCTGCTGCGGCCGCTGCAGGCGGCGGGGGCCATGACGCTGACGCTCTACAGCGCCCACGTCCTCGTCATCGCGGTCGGCGTGTTCGACGACTCGGAGGTGGGGCAGTACCTGTTCCTCGTGGCCGGGTCGCTGCTCTTCGCCCCCCTGTGGCGCCGCCGGCATCCCCAGGGGCCGCTGGAGAGCCTGGTGGGCCGGGCAGCGGGACGGGCTCGTCGGGCGGTCCTCGGGAATGCGGCGTCCCCCGCGGGCGCCGTGGACGGGAGGTGACCAGGTGCGATCCAGCTACGGACGGCCGCCCTGGCCGCGGTCCGGACCCGACGTCGCGCCGCTGCCCGGGGTCTGCCAGGTGTGGTGGGCCCGGCCGGGCGACGTGCGCCCGGAGCACGACGCACTGCTCGGCGAGGCCGACCTGGCGCGCCGGGCGCGGCTGGCCCGCCCGGCGGACCGGCAGCGGATGACGGCGGGCGCGGCGGTCGCCCGGCTGGTCCTGGGCACCGCGCTCGGGACGCCACCGGCCGAGCTGCGCATCGACCGGACGTGCGTCACCTGCGGCTCACCGCACGGCCGGCCCCGGCTGGCCGACGCCGACGGCCCGGACTTCTCGATCTCCCACTCGGGCCACTGCGTCGTCGTCGCCGTCCTGCCGGGTGGCCGGGTGGGCGTGGACGTCGAGGAGGTCGGGCGGTTCGCGCCCGGTGAGCTCGAGGAGCTGTCCGCGTGCGCGCTGCCCGAGGCGGAGCGGAAGCACGTGGCGCGGCTGCCGGCCGCCGCTCAGCCGTGCGCGTTCAGCGTCTGCTGGGTGCGCCGGGAGGCGGTGCTCAAGGCGACCGGCGAGGGCCTCGGCATCCCCCCGGAGGGGCTGGTCCTCACCGCACCGTCCGCAGCGCCGCGGGTGCTCTACCGGGAGGGGCGGGAACCGGTGTGGCTGCACGACCTGCCCGCGCCACCCGGCTTCGTCGCCGCGCTGGCGGGCCTGGGCACCCCTCCGGACGACGTCGTCCACCGGGACGCCGGGCCGATCCTGCGTCAGACCAGCCGGCGGCTGTGCGGCCCGACCACCCGCAGCCAGCGGTAGCCGTAGCCGTCGAGGGTCAGCTCGACCCCGCCGTCCGCGCCGACCGGCTGCTCGCCTTCCTGCAGCAGGTCCACCAGCCGGTGCCCGGCGTCGCAGCCCTCGAGGGTCAGCGGGACGGTGCGCGGCTCCGCGCCGAGGTTGTGGACGGCGACCAGCGCGCCGTCGTCCCAGCTGCACAGGTGGGCCAGCACCTCGGGGTGCGGCTGCTCGAGGAGGGTGAAGGCACCCCAGCCCAGCTCGGGCGACTCGCGGTACCGGCGGATCAGCAGGGTCACGAACGCCAGCAGCGAGTCGGGGTCGCGGCGCTGGTCGGCGACGTTGACGAAGCGCGGCGCGAACCCACCGTCGACCACCGGGCCGGGCAGCCGGTCGGGGTCAGCGGTCGAGAAGCCGCCGCCCGGCTCCGACGTCCACTGCATCGGCGTCCGGACGGCCAGGCGTCCCTCGGCGGAGAGGTCCTCCCCCATGCCGATCTCCTCGCCGTAGAAGAGCACCGGGGTGCCCGGCAGGGAGAACAGCAGGCTGTAGACCATCCGCACCCGGCGCGGGTCGCCGTCCAGCATCGGGGGCAGCCTGCGGCGCAGCCCGCGGCCGTAGACCTGCATCCGCTCCTCGGGGCCGAAGGCGGCGAAGACCTCCTGGCGCTCGTCGTCGGAGAGCTTGTCGAGGGTGAGCTCGTCGTGGTTGCGGACGAACGTGGCCCACTGGCTGTCGGGGCTGATCGCCGGGCGGTCCCGGAGGGCGGTTGCGAGCGGGCCGGCGTCCGCGCGGGCCAGGGACAGGTAGAGGGCCTGCATGCCGACGAAGTCGAAGAGCATCGTCAGCTCGTCGCCGTCGGTCCCGCCGAAGAAGTCGACCTGCTGCTCGTGCGGCAGGTTCACCTCGCCGAGCAGGATCCCGTCGCCGGTGCGGCGGCCGACCAGCTGGCGCAGCGCGCGCAGGTACTGGTGCGGGTCCGGGAAGCACTCGCGGTCCTCCTCCTGCACCTCGAGGAAGAAGGGGACGGCGTCGACGCGGAACCCCGACAGCCCCAGTTGCAACCAGAAGCCCATGACCTTGGCGACCTCGTCGCGTACGCGGGGGTTGGCCACGTTCAGGTCGGGTTGCTCCTTGTAGAAGCGGTGCAGGTACCACTCGCCGGTGGGCTCGTTGAAGGTCCAGACGCCTCGCTCCTGGTCGGGGAAGACGACCTGGTCGGAGCTGTCCGGCGGCTCGTCGTCCCGCCAGACGTAGAAGTCGTGGAAGGGGTCGTCGCGGCTCTGCCGGGCGCGCCGGAACCAGGGGTGCTGGACGGAGGTGTGGTTGACCACCAGGTCGGCGATGACCCGCATGCCCCGGTCGCTGGCGGTGCGGATGACCTCGACCAGGTCGCCGTGGGTGCCCAGCCGCGGGTCGACGCCGTAGAAGTCGGTGATGTCGTAGCCGTCGTCGCGCTCGGCGGTCGGGTAGAAGGGCATCAGCCACAGGCAGGTCACGCCGAGGTCGGCCAGGTGGTCGATGCGCTGGGCGAGGCCCGGGAGGTCGCCGCAGCCGTCGCCGTCCCAGTCCATGTAGGTCTCGACGTCGAGGCAGTAGACGACGGCGTTCTTCCACCACAGGTCGGCGGTGTCGGTGATCCGCATGACAGCGTCCCTACCGCATCCCGGGCTCGTGGAGCAGCTGGAAGAGCACGTGGTCCTGCCACTCGCCGGCGATGCGCAGGTACCGGGGCGCGACGCCGATCGGCGTGAAGCTGCTCTTGCGCAGCACCCGCTGGGAGGCGGCGTTGTGCAGCAGGGTGCCGGCCTGCAGCCGGTGCAGGGCGGCCTCGCCGAACGCCCACCGGGCCATCGCGGCGACGGCGGCGGTGGCGACCCCGCGCCCGGTGACGTGCCGGGAGACCCAGTAGCCGAGGTCGCCGGAGAGGAAGGGCCCGTGGACGACGTTGTTCACGGTGATCCGTCCGACCGGCTCGCCGTCCAGGAGGACCACGCCGGGCAGGATGCCGCCGAGGCGGTGCAGGTCGAGCAACCGGGCGGTGTCGTGCCGCTGGAACTCCTCGGTCCAGTGCTCGTCCGGGCGCGTGGGCTCCCACGGCGTCAGGTGGTCACGGTTGGCCACGAGCAGGGCGGTGAGGGCGGGGACGTCGTCCTGGCTGACGACGCGGACGGTGACGTGCCCGCTCACGGGAGCGCGGCCGGCTGCGGTTCCTGGTGGGGACGGCGCGGCTGCGACGGGGCGGCCGGGTCGGTGGCCACCGCAGGAGCCGGGCGCGTCACGTCGAGCTGTGGGAGGACGTGCTCCCCGAAGGCGTCGAGGAAGGGCAGCTGCTCCTTGCCGACGTGGTGGAGGTAGATCTCGTCGAAGCCGAGCTCGGCGTACTCGGCGATCCACTCGGCGTGCTGCCCGAGGTCGGAGCTGACCAGGACGGCGCTCTCCACCGCCTCCTGCGGCACGTGCTGACTGGCCTGCTCGAAGGCCTCCGGGCCGTCGATGTCCCAGCACAGCGGCGGGGGGAACGTGTTGGTGTGCCACTGCTCGTAGGCGATGGCCTTCGCCCGGTCCAGGTCGGGGTCCCAGCAGAGGTGCACCTGGAGCACCAGCCGCCCACGGCCGCCGGCGTCCCGGTAGGCGCCGGTCAGCTCGCGCAGCGTCTCGTGCGGCTGGTTGATGGTGATGAAGCCGTCGGCCCAGTCGGCGTGGTGCCGCGCCGTGGGCACGCTCATCACCGGGCCGATGAGGGCGGGCTGCTGGTCGGGCAGGGACCAGATCCTGGCCCGCTCGACGTCCACCAGCCCACGGTGGGTGACCTCCTCGCCGGCCAGGAGGGCGCGGATGACGTCGACGCACTCGCGCAGCCGGGCGTCCCGGATCCGCTTGGGAGGCCACGCCTCCCCGGTGATGCGCTCGTTCATCACCTGGCCGCTGCCCAGAGCCATCCAGAAGCGCCCGGGGAACATGGCGGCCAGCGTCGCGGCGCCCTGGGCGATGATCGCCGGGTGGTAGCGCTGCCCCGGCGCGTTGACCACGCCGCACGGCAGGCCGGTGGTGGCGAGGGCGGCGCCCAGCCAGGACCAGGCGAAGCCCGAGTGCCCCTGCGCCTTGTTCCAGGGCGCGAAGTGGTCGGAGCACATGGCGGCGGTGAAACCGACCTCCTCGGCGTGCTGCACCGCGCGCAGCAGCTCGGCGGGGTGCACCTGCTCGTGCGAGTTGTGGAACCCGATCACCGTCATGGCGGGCCCCTACCCCGCCGTCGCGCCCGCTACCTGCGGAATCGGCCGTGCAACAGCGGCGCGACCACCGGTGTCGCGGTGGAGCGGTGTGCCCGCCGGCCGCCGACGAGGCGTGGCCGCGTTGATCAAGGGGGTGTTGCAGCCGACACGCGTGGACACGCCGCGCCTCGGTGCCACGGGCCCATGATCAACGCCAGGTGGGAGGCCGCGGAGGGACGTCCCCCCGCCGTCCCCCGTCCGCCCGCCCACCCCGCCCGTTGATCACGGGGTTGTCGCAGCCGACACGCGCAGACACGCCACGCCGGGATGTCACGAGTCCATGATCAATGCGGGCGGGGCGCCGCGCGGGGGGCGCCGCGCGGGGGGACGCCCCGCGGGCGAGGACGCCGCACGCGGCGACCCGGGCGTCAGGCGGGGGCGGCGGTGCCGGTCCCCTCGGTGGGCGTGCTGGCTCCGCCGAGCAGCAGCAGCTCGGCGTCGGTGTGCTCCAACGGCGCCGCGAACAGGTAGCCCTGGGCGAGCGCGACCCGCCCGTCGCGCAGGTGGGTGCGCTGGCGCTCCTGCTCGATGCCCTCCGCGACGATCTCCAGGTCGAGGGTGTGCCCGAGGTTGATCAGCCCGCGCAGGATGGCCGGCATCGACTCGGCGTCGTCGATGGTGCTGACGAACGACCGGTCGATCTTGAGGATGTCGACGGCGAACTGCCGCAGGTGCGACAGCGAGGAGTAGCCGGTCCCGAAGTCGTCGAGGGCGACCTTCACGCCGAGCCCGCGCAGCTCGTGCAGCCGCTCGGCGGCCAGCACCGGGTCGCGCACCAGCACCGACTCGGTCAGCTCGAGGACCAGGGCGGGGGGCGGCAGCCCGCTGCTCGCCAGCGCCGTTCGCACGTCCTCGAGCAGTCCCGGCGACCCGAGCTGGGACGGCGAGACGTTGACCGCCATCGACAGGCCGGCCGCGGCGGGGTGGTCGCGGCGCCAGGCGGCCGCGGCGGCGCACGCCTCGCCGATGACCCACCGACCGATGTCGGGGACCAGCCCGATCTCCTCGGCCACCGGCAGGAACCGCTCGGGCAGCACGACGCCGAGGGTCGGGTGGTCCCAGCGGATGAGCGCCTCGAAGCCGGTGACCCGCTCGCTGCCGAGGTCGACGACGGGCTGGTAGACCAGCCGGAACTGCTCACCCGCCACCGCGGCCCACAGGTCGGCCTCGAGCTGGCGGCGCTCCGCGGCGGCCGAGCGCATCTGCGGGTTGAACACGACGTAACGGCCCGGCCCGGAGCCCTTGGCCCAGTACATGGCGTTGTCGGCGTCCCGCAGCAAGGAGGACGCCGTCGCCGCGACGTCCCCGGTGGCGATGCCGATGCTCGCCGAGACGGTGACCCGCTGCCCGTCCAGGTCGACCGGGCGGGCCAGCGCGGCGAGCACCCGCTCGGCGATCCGGGTGGCCTCCTCCACGCCGGGCGACCGCTCGACGAGGATCGCGAACTCGTCGCCGCCGAGCCGGGCCAGCGTGTCCTCGGTGCGGACGGCGGACTGCAGCAGCCGGCCCACCTCGCGGATGAGCCGGTCGCCGGCGGCGTGACCGAGGCTGTCGTTGACGGCCTTGAAGCCGTCCAGGTCGAGAAAGACCACGGCCACCTCGCCCCCGCTGCGCGCGGTGCGGCGCAGGGCGAGCTCGAGCCGGTCGGTGAACAGGGCCCGGTTGGCCAGTCCGGTGAGGACGTCGGAGAAGGCCAGCCGGGCCAGGTCGGCCTCGGTCCGCCGCACCCGCCGGGCCGCGAGGGCGCCGGCGCCGGCGGCCGCGGCGCCGCTGAGCAGCAGGTGCAGCAGGACCTGCTCGGAGCCGGCCGCCGCGCGCGCGACGGCGAGGTGTGCGGTGGCCAGCGCGGCCGCCAGCACCCCGGACAGGACCGCGATCTGGAGGCCGCGGACAGGAGGCCGTGCCGGTACGTCGTCCACTGCTGGCCTTCCGTCGGGAGCGGGTCACCGACGGTCTCGGCGGAACGGGGCGGTGGCTCGAGCCGTCCCAGCCGGCCCTCACCCCGCGGGGTGAGGCCGGGTCAGCCGAGCCCGCCTCCGCGACCCGGGCCGGGTCGTCGGCCACGTCCAGGTGCGCGCCGGTACCGTGGCCGACCGCCGTCCAGCCACGGGCCCGCGCGGCGGCGGCCTCGGCGTCGTAGGACGACGACAGGTGCACGTAGCGGACGTCGTCGTCCGGCCACTCATCGGGCACCGGGACGACGACCGCGCTCCCCCGCCGCCGCAGCTCCCCGGCGAGCGGCTGCAGCACCGCCGGGCCGCGCAGCGGGGGTGGACCAGCAGCCGGGAGGACACCGCCTCAGTCCGCTGGGCGCAGCGCGCCAGCCGTCGAGGACGCCGAGCAGCTGCCAGGCGCCTCCGCCGCGGGGCTGCCCGGGACGACGCCGTCCGCCAGCGCCCGCCGGCCCGACGAGACCATGCGACCGGCACCGGCGCCGAGCGCATCGGGCTCCTCGGGCGTCGCCCCGGCCCCGGCGAGCGCCATCTCCCGGACCCGGTCGGCGAACGCCGGATCGGACACCAGCCGCGCCAGCTCCAGCCAGGCGCCGACCTGCTCGGGCGTCGGGTCCTCGGGCAGCTCCGGACCGGAAGCGGACCGTCCGCACCGGGACGCCGAGCCGCGCGGCCAGCTCCCCGGTCGTCAGCGCGCTCCCGTTCATGCCGCTGACGATGCACCCTCCAGCCGCTGAAGGGTCGACACCGGTCAGCCGAGGAGGGGCTCGTACACCTCCTGGGTCCGGTCGAGGACCTCCTTCAGCTCGTCGGCACCGCGGAACTCCTCGTCGATGTACTCCTCGCCCACCTGCTCGACGACCGCCGGGTCGTCGTGCGCGGTGCGCAGCGCGTCCTCGAGCACGGTGACGACCTCGTCGGGCAGCCCGGCCGGGCCGGCGAGGCCGAACGTCGACCCGGACAGGGTCAGCTCCGGGAAGCCGGACTCGACCAGGGTGGGCGTGTCCGCCAGCCAGGACAGCCGCTCCTCCGAGGAGACCGCCAGCGGCCGGAACTGCCCGCCCTCGATGTTCGCGGTGACGTCGGAGGAGGCGTTGATGAGGACGGCGTCGACGTTCCCGCCGAGCACCGCCGTCGTCATCTCCGCGTTGCCGTTGAACGGCACCGCCGTCACCTCCACGCCGTACTCCTCGCGCAGCCGCTGCAGCTCGATGCCCTGCGGGGTCGAGGCGCCCGGGACGCCGACGGTGACGACGCCCGGCTGCTGCCTCGCGGCGGTGAAGAAATCCTCGGCGGACCGGTACGGGGATTCGGCGCCGACCGCCAGGACCGAGGGCACCTCGGACATGACCCCGATCGGCGTGACGTCGTCCTTGGTGTAGCCCACCTCGTTGGCCAGGGGGGTGAGGACCAGCGTCCCCGCCGTCACCAGCGACAGGGTGTGCCCGTCGGGCTCGGCGGCGATCAGCTCCTGGGTGGCGAGCGCCCCGGAACCGCCGGGCAGGTTCTCGACCACCACGGTCTGCCCCAGCTGCTCCTCCAGCGAGGTGCCGTACGCGCGGGCGGTCAGATCGGTGGGTCCGCCGGCCGCGTACGGGACGAGGAGCCGGATCTCCTCGCTCGGGTAGGCGGCGGGCTCGCCGGCCGCGCCACCCCCCTGCTCCGCGCAGGCGGCGAGCAGGCCGAGGGCGGTCAGCGTCGCGAGGGTCCGGACGGGACGGGGCATCGTTGCCTCCAGGGACGTCGAGGTGGTGTCAGTCGGGGTGGACGACGGCGAGGTCGGGTGCGAACCGCAGCGGGGCGCCGGTCACCGCCTGCAGGGCGTCGGGCGTGACGCCGGGTGCCACCTCCCGGACGAGGAAGCCCTCGGGGCCGACGTCCAGGACGGCGAGGTCGGTGTAGACCCGGTCCACGACGGCCGCCGCGGTGAGCGGGTAGGTGCAGCGCGACAGGAGCTTAGGGCGCCCGTCCCGCGTGGTGTGGGTGGTCACGACGAGGACCCGCCGGGCGCCCACGGCCAGGTCCATCGCCCCGCCCACGGCCGGTGGCAGCGCCGCCTCGTCGGTGGCCCAGTTCGCCAGGTCGCCGGTCTCGGACACCTGGAACGCTCCCAGCACGGAGACGTCCAGGTGGCCGCCGCGCATCATCACGAACGCGTCGGTGTGGTGGAAGAAGGAGCCCCCCGGCAGCAGGGTCACCGGCTGCTTGCCGGCGTTGATCAGTTCGGGGTCCTCCTCGCCGGCGGCCGGTGCCGGGCCCATCCCGAGGATGCCGTTCTCGCTGTGGTAGACGATCTCCTTGTCCGGCCCCACCACGTCGGCGACCAGTGTGGGCAGGCCGATCCCGAGGTTGACGTAGGAGCCGTCGGGGATGTCGCGGGCGATCCGGCGGGCCACGTCGGTCGGGGACAGCGGGCGGATCACGTGCCCTCCTCGCCGGCGCTCGTCGGCCTCGTGCCGGGGGATGCCGCACTCCTGCGTGACCTCGCGAGCTCGCTCACGTGGCCACCTCCACGACACGGTCGACGAAGATGCCGGGCGTCACGACGGCCTCGGGGTCGAGCTCCCCCAGCTCGACGAACTGGCGCACCTGGACGACGGTCAGCGCGGCCGCCGTCGCCATCGTCGGACCGAAGTTCCGGGCCGCGGTGCGGTAGACGAGGTTGCCCCAGCGGTCGGCTCGGTCGGCCTTGATGAGCGCGACGTCGGCCGGCAGGGGCCGCTCGAAGACCTGGCGGCGGCCGTCGAGGACGCGCACCTCCTTGCCCTCCGCGAGCAGCGAGTCGGCGCCGGTCGGGGTGAAGAAGCCGCCGAGGCCGGCGCCGGCCGCGCGCATCCGCTCGCTGAGGGTGCCCTGCGGGACGAGTTCCAGCTCGATCTCGCCGGCGCGCCAGAACTGCTCGAACCACACCGAGCCGGCCGAGCGGGGGTAGGAGCAGATGATCCGGCGGACCCGGTGCTCCCGGATCAGCGCCGCGATGTCGGTCTCCCCGCTGCCGGCGTTGTTGGTCACCACCGTGAGGTCCCGGGCCCCCTGCTCCAGCAGGGCGTGCACCAGCTCGACGGGGACGCCGGAGTTGCCGAAGCCCCCGACGAGCACGGTGGCGCCGTCGGCGACGTCGGCGACGGCCTCGGCGAGCGTGGCCACCCGCTTGTCGATCACGGCGCCACCTGTCCGCGCCGGTACCAGCGGGGCGAGGTGGACGGCGGCGGGGTGAGGGCCGCCCGGACCACCAGGACGTCCGGGCCCGTGGCGTCGAGGCTCTCGGACAACGCGGAGGCGAACTCCTCACCGAAGCCGTCGACCGCCCGGGCCGGGACGCCGAAGGACCCCGCGAGGGCGACGAAGTCCGGGGTGGCCAGGTCCACGCCACGGGTGGGGACGCCGGAGTGCACCTGGTCGAACCTGAGCATCCCGTAGCCGCCGTCGTCGACGATGACGGTCGTGACCGGCAGCTGCTCCTGGACGAGGGTGGCGAGCTCTCCGCAGGCGAACAGGAAGCCGCCGTCCCCGACGAGGGCCACAGCCCGCCCCCGGCCGGCCAGCGCGGCGCCGATCGCGGCCGGGAAGGCGTAGCCGAGCGTCCCCCAGCCGAGCGCGTAGGCCAGTCGCCGCGGCCCGGGCAGGCGGGCGAAGGCGGCGGCCCAGTACCCGGCGATGCACATGTCCGCGAGCAGCACCCCCGTCCGGTCGGAGACCCGGTCGAGCGCGTCGAGCAGCCCCTCGGCCTCGGGCTCGTCCGCGCGCACCAGCGCCCGCACCTCCTGGGCCGTCGCGTCGAGGGTCTCGCGGAGGGCGGGCAGGCCCCCGCGCTGCGGCAGACCGTCGAGCAGGGCGCCGACCACGGCCGCCACGTCGCCGGTCACCACCACGTCGGCCGGGTAGTTCTTGGTGGCGTCGGCGGGGTCGACGTTGACCGCGAGCAGCGCCGGAGGGCGCGGCATGGCCCAGTTCTGGGTGTTCGTCCCGTCGAGGTCGCTGCCGAGGGAGACCACCAGGTCCGCCTCGTCCCACAACCGGCCGACCGCGGGCACGTGCGGCGGGCCGGGCACCAGGCAGGGGTGGTCGGGCGGCAGCAGGCCGCGCCCGCCGAAGGTGGTGACCACCGGCGCGGCGAGGCGCTCGGCGAGCTCGCCGACGAGGTCGCCGGCTCCGGAGCGCAGCGCCCCGCCGCCGGCCCACACCAGCGGGCGGCGGGCGCCGGCGAGCAGCTCGCGGGCGCGGGCCAGCTGGTCGCGGTCCACCGGCAGTTCCGGAGCGGGCGGCGCCGGCGTGCGCCGGGGGCTGCCCGCCGGTGCGCCCAGGAGGTCCGTGGGCACGCCGAGGTAGACCGGCCCGGTGGCCGGCCGCAGGGCGGCCGAGCCGGCGCGGACGGTGTCGGCGTACAGGTCCGCGGCCGCTGCCGTCACGACGGTGGCCTTGGTGACCGGGGCGAACATCGCGGCCTGGTCGCGGGTCTCGTGCAGGACGCCGCGGTACACGCCGGGGCGCCGCAGCGTTGAGGGGATGTCGGTCGCCACGACCAGCACCGGCGCGCCCGAGGCCATCGCCTCACCCGTGGCACCGACCGTGTTCGCCGCCCCGGGCCCCGTGGTGACGACGGCGACGCCGAGCCGGCCGGTCGCGCGGGCGTACCCGTCGGCCGCGTACACCGCGGCCTGCTCGTGCCGGACCCCGACCACCCGCAGGCCGGCCGCGTCCGCCGCCTCCCAGACGGGGAGGTTGTGCACGCCTGGCAGCCCGAACACCGTCTGCACGCCGAGGTCCTGGAGCGCCGCGACCAGGGCGTCGGCGCCCGTCGTGGAACGGTCCTCCGCCGCTGCCCCGGTCGCCTCAGCCGCCGACGACGCCACGGAAGGTCTCCTCCGTCTCGGCGAACAGGTCGGCGAGGTCCGCGCTGCCCAGGAACTCCTCCGGCACGTACCGGGGGTCCAGGGCCCCGACGACCGCCTGGTCCTCGCTGGCGCTGCGCAGGGCGTCCTCGAGGGTCGCGACGACCTCCTCCGGCGTGCCCGCCGGTGCGATGACGCCGAAGGTCGTCGTGCTCTGCACCAGCTCGGGGTAACCCGCCTCGACGAAGGTCGGCGCGTCGACGTAGTCCAGCCGCTCCTCGGTGCCGACGGCCAGCACCCGCAGGTCACCGGCCTCGATCGCCGGGAGGAGGTCCTGCGAGAGGTTGGCGAAGCCCGCGGAGACGTTGCCGCCCAGCAGCGCCGTCTGCACCTCGGAGTTGCCCTCGAAGGGGACGACGGTGAGGGGGATGTCGTACAGCTGGGTGATCCGCCGGGTCTCGGCGGCGTGGGTGTTGGTGGCGCCCGGCGTCCCGACGGTGATCGCCTCGGGGTCCTGCCGCGCGGCCTCGAACAGCGACTCCACGTCCTGGTACGGGGAGTCGGCGGGCACGACGATGCCCGAGGGCACCTGGGTGACCACCCCGACCGGCGCGAAGTCCTCGCGGGTGTAGCCCACGTCGTTGGACAGGTAGTTCAGCACCGCTGTCGGCAGAGCTGTCATGGACAGCGTGTGGCCGTCGGGCTCGGCGGAGAGCATCTCGACGTACGCGGTGGCACCGGACGCTCCGGGCAGGTTCTCCACCACGACCGGCCGGCCGAGCTCCTCCTCCAGGTGCGCACCGACCGCCCGCGCGGCGATGTCGGTCGGGCCACCGGCGGTGTAGGGCACCAGCAGCCGGACGTCCTCCGACGGGTAGTCGGCGGCGGCGACGGAGGCCGAGTCCTCGGCGCACCCGGCGAGCGCGGCGGTGGTGACCAGCAGGGCGGCGAGGATGCGCGGGGGTCTCATCGTTCTCCAGGGGTGGACGAGGCGTCGGAGTCGGCGCTGTCGGACGTGTGCCGTGCGTTGCGCCCGGTGGCGGGCTCGGCGCTGAGGCCGGGTTCGCCCTCGACGGGACCGGCCCCGTCCTCGCGGCCGGACTCGTCCTCGGGGTCGACCTGCCGGAAGGCGGCACGTCGCCGCCGGGCCATGACCAGGCTGAGGACGATCACTGCGGCCATGACGGCCAGCAGACCGCCGGACAGGGGCCGGGTGACGAAGATGTCGAGGCTGCCGGCCGACAGCAGCATCGACTGCCGGAAGGCCCGTTCCATGATCTCGCCGAGCACGAAGGCGAGGACCAGCGGACCGGGCTCGAAGCCGGTCTTCTTCATCAGCCAGCCGATGACGCCGAAGACCAGCACGACCCACATGTCGAAGGAGTCGTTGCTGATCGAGAAGACGCCGGCCATGGTCACCAGCAGGGCGAAGGCGGCGAGGATGCCGGCCCGCACCCGGAGCAGCTGCACGAAGACCCCGACCAGCGGGATGTTCAGGACCAGCAGCATCACGTTGCCGACGACCATCGAGGCGATGACCCCCCAGAAGATCTCCGGCTCCTCGCTGATCAGCTGCGGACCCGGGGTCACCCCCTGCACCAGCAGGGCGCCGAAGATCAGCGCCAGCACCACGTTGGCCGGGATGCCGAGGGTCAGCAGCGGGATGAACGCGGAGGTGGAGGACGCGTTGTTCGCCGTCTCGGGCCCGGCCACGCCCTCGATGGCACCTCTGCCGAAGCGGCTGGGGTCCTTGGCGCGCCGCTTCTCCAGCGCGTAGGAGGCCAGTGAGGAGATCACCCCTCCGCCGCCGGGAAGCACCCCGATGACGAAGCCGAGCACCGAGCCGCGGGCGATGGCGCCGGAGGAGTCCCGGATGTCCTTCCGCGTCGGCCAGATGTGCTTGATGCTGCGGGTGACCGCCTGCACCTTGTCGGTGCGCTCCAGGCTGTGCAGGATCTCGCCGACCCCGAACAGGCCCATGGCCACCGCGACGAAGTCCAGCCCGTCGAAGAGGGCGACCGAACCGAAGGTGAACCGGGTGGTGCCGGTGATGGGATCCTGCCCCATGGTGGCCAGCAGCAGGCCCAGCGCCGCCATCGACAGGCTCTTCAGCGGTGTCCCGCTGCCGAGGTAGGTGACCAGCAGGATGCCCAGGGCGGTCAGCGCGACGTACTCCGGCGGGCCGAAGGAGACCGCCAGGTCGGCCAGCGGCGGCGCGAGCAGCATCAGGCCGAGGACCGACAGGATGCCGCCGACGAACGAGCCGATGGCGGCGATGCCCAGCGCCGGCCCGGCCCGGCCCTGCCTGGCCATCTGGTAGCCGTCGAAGGTGGTGACGACCGAGGCCGCCTCGCCCGGCAGGCGCAGCAGCACCGAGGTGATCGTGCCGCCGTACATCGAGCCGTAGTAGATGCCGGCCAGCAGGATCACCGCGGTCGCCGGCTCGATGGTGTAGGTCAGGGGCAGCAGCAGCGCGATCGTGGCGGTGGGGCCCAGACCGGGCAGCACGCCGATGACGGTGCCGATCAGCACGCCGGCGAAGACGTAGAGCAGGTTGATCGGGTCGAGGGCGACCGCGAAGCCCTGGGCGATGCCGTCGAAGATCCCCACCGTCATGCCCCCAACAGCTGGTCGACGGGGCCCGCGGGGAACGGCACGCCGAGGACGACCACGAAGACCAGGTGGAGTGCGAGCGCCCCGGCCACGGCGAGGACCAGGGCCATCCGCCAGGACTCGCCGCCCAGGGAGCGGAGCCAGGCGAGCAGGAACAGGAACGCCGGGATGACGAAGCCGATCGTCTGGAACAGCACGATGAAGAGGGCCAGGCCAGCCAGGCCGGCGACGATGCGGGCCGTCCCGTACGTCCAGGGTTCGTAGTCCTCCGCGGGGTCGAGGAATAGCAGCGCGACGGACGTGGCGGTCAGGAGCGCGGCCACGATGGCCGGCCACAGACCCGGGCCGGGCGCGGTGAGCTCACCGAGTCCCATGTCCCTGGCCATGAGCAGGGCTCCCACCCCCAGCGCCAGGAGGAGCAGCGGAGCGATCCGGCGCAGCTGGGACCGGGCCGGATGGGGGTGTCGTACGGACGCCGGGGCTGGAGGTGACGCGGACATGGGCTCCTCGTCGGGTCGCGGCCGGGTGTGACGCCCGACACTAGGAGGCCGGATTGTTCATGGTCCAATTGCAGATCGGCGCATCGTCCATAACCCGTGCGCATCAATCGGGAGGACCCGTGGAGCTGCGCCACCTCCGGGCCTTCACCGCCGTGGCCGAGGAACTCCACTTCGGCCGGGCGGCCCGCCGGCTGCACGTGGCCCAACCCGCGCTGAGCCAGCAGGTGAAGCAGCTCGAGCAGGACGTCGGCGCCGTGCTGCTCGAGCGGACCACCCGGCAGGTGCGGCTGACCACCGCGGGGGCGGTGTTCCTCGAGCACGCCCACCGCGTCCTGCGGGAGGCCGAGCTGGCCCGCGAGTCGGTGCTGGTCACCGAACGCGGGGAGCGCGGTGAGCTGCGCGTCGGGGTCACCGGCGTGATCACCTGGCGGCTGCTCCCCCGCATGGCGCGCGCCTACCGCCGGCGCTACCCGCACGTCCGGCTGGAGCTGCGGCCGTCGGTGTTCAGCGCCGCCCAGGTGAGCGCACTCATCGACGGCCGGATCGACGTGGGGTTCCTGCGCGCGCCGGTGCCCGTGGGCCGCTGGCCAGCCGGGTCATCCTCAACGAGTCGCTGATGGCCGTGCTGCCCCAGGACCACCCGCTGGCCGGCGAGCCGGAGGTCCGCCTGACCGACCTGGCCGACGAGAACTTCGTCAGCTACGTCTCGATGCAGGGCTCGGCGCTGCGGGACGCCGCGGTGCACGCCTGCTCCAGCGCCGGCTTCACACCCCGCGTGGTGCAGGAGGCACCGGACACGCACACCGTGGTGGCGCTGGTCGGTGCCGCGGTCGGCGTGGCCCTGATGCCCGCGTCGGCCGAGACGCTGCAGATCGAGGGCGTCGTCTTCACCCCGATCGCCGGCGGCGTCGACGTCCGGGTGCCGATCGCCCTCGCGTGGCGCGAGGGCGACTCCTCGCCGGTGCTCGCGGGGTTCCTCGCCACCGCCGAAGAGGTCCTGCCCGGCCCCGGGCCCGGGACGGACGAGCACTGACCGGCGCCCGGACGCCATCCGGGCCTACTCCTGCAGCAGCGGGCCGTAGACCTCGACGATCTCGTCGATCCGCGCCTGGAAGTCGTCCCGGCCGATGAACTCGTCGGGCACGTACTGGTCGCCGAGGGTCTCGACCACCTCCGGCTGTTCCAGGCACGCGGCGACGCCGTCCTCGAGGGTCTGCAGGACCTCGTCGGGTGTGCCGGCCGGAGCGGCGAGCCCGAAGACCGACACGCTGTTGGTGAGCTCGGGGTAGCCGAGCTCGGCGAGCGTCGGCACGTCGGGCAGGTAGTCGACGCGCTCCTCCGGGCTGATCGCCAACGGCACGAAGCTGCCGGACTCGATGTTCTCCAGCACGTCCTGGGACGCGTTGATGAAGATGGCGTCGACGTTCCCGCCGAGCACCGCGGTGGTCATCTCGGCGTTGCCGGTGAAGGGGACGAGCGACAGCTCGACGCCGTACTGCTCGGCCAGCCGCCGCAGCTCCATCGCCTGGGACGTCGTCGCGCCGGGCACGCCGACGGTCACCCGGCCCGGGTTCTGCTCGGCCTCGGCGAACAGCGCCTGAGCGTCGGGGAACCGCGACCCCTGCCCGACGGCCAGCACCGAGGGGATCTCGGTGACCGCAGCGATCGGGACGTAGTCCTCGTTGGTGTAGCCGACGTCTTCCTGCAGCGGGTTGGTCGCCGACGCCGGCACCGCGATCAACGACAGGCTGTAGCCGTCCGCCCCGCCCTGGATCATCGCCTGCATCCCGAGCGACCCGGAGGCGCCCTCCCGGTTCTCGACCACCACGGTCCGGCCGAAGTCCGCGGCCAGGCAGTCGCCGACGGTGCGCGCGGCCAGGTCGGTGGGGCCGCCTGGCGCGTACGGCACGTAGAGGGTGATGTCCTCGGCCGGGTAGGCCTCGGCTGCCGCTCCGCCCTCCTCCCCCTGCTCTGCCACGCAGGCGGTGAGCAGGACGGCCGAAGCCGCGGCGAGGACCGGTAGGGATGACCGGGGGTGTCTCATGCGTACCTCCACGGGATGCGCTCGTACGGGGACGCCGGCGGTGGGCGCCGTCGCCCCGGAGCCTGCTGCGCCGGTCACACGCGTGTCATTCCGGAGCGGCGAACCGTCATGAACCTGTGACCACCGTCATGGGACACCGGAGGCGAGGGAGAGCGGCACCACGCGCGGCCTGCCGTGTGGACGGTGGGTGCGCTGGGGAGTATCGGGGGGTGACGCGCACTCCCACCACCGACGAGTGGGGCATCGACGCCAGCTGGCTCGACGCCCTCGACCAGGAACACCAGGTCGCCGAGGCCACCATCGAGCGGCTGCGCGAGGTGATCGGCACCCCGCCGGCCGACCTCGAGGACCGGGCCCCCATCGTCGCCCGTCCCGGCGACGCGTTGGAGGTGGACGAGGCCGAGGTGACCCTCGAGGACGGCTCCACCCGGCACGTCGACGGCGAACTGCCCGACGACTTCCCGCTCGGCTACCACTGGCTGCAGGCCCCCGGCGGGCCGCGCCGCCGGCTCGTCGTCTCCCCCGGCCGGTGCTGGCTGCCCGACGAGCGCGCCTGGGGCTGGGCGGTGCAGCTGTACGCCACCCGCAGCCGCGGCAGCTGGGGCATCGGCGACCTCGCCGACCTGCGCACCGTCCGCGAGATGGCGGCCGGGCAGGGGGCGGGCTTCGTGCTCATCAACCCGCTGCACGCCGTCGCCCCGACGCCGCAGCAGGAGGCCAGCCCCTACCTGCCGGCCACCCGCCGGTTCCGCAACCCGCTCTACCTGCGGGCCGAGGAGGTGCCCGGCGCGGACGCCGTCGACCTCGACAGCGAGGCCGGGCGTGCGCTGGGCGACGGCGAGCTCATCGACCGCGACGCCATCTGGGCGCGCAAGCGCGAGGTGCTGCGCCGCGTGTTCGACGCCGGCGGCCGCGACGACCCCGCCTTCCCCGACTGGTGGTGGCACCAGGGGCAGAAGCTGCAGGACTGGGCGACCTGGTGCGCCCTGGCCGACGCGCACGGCCCGGACTGGCACGCCTGGCCCGAGGAGCTGCGCGACCCGCGCAGCAGCGCCGTCGGCGACTTCGTCGCCCAGCACGAGCGCGACGTCGCCTTCCACGCCTGGCTGCAGTGGTGCCTGCACCTGCAGCTGGAGCGGGCCACCGAGGGCATGACCGTCATCCAGGACCTGCCGATCGGCGTCGCCGGCGGCGGTGCCGACGCCTGGACCTGGCAGGAGGTCCTGGCCCAGGGAGCGACCGTCGGCGCCCCGCCGGACGCCTTCAACTCGCAGGGCCAGGACTGGGGCTCCCCGCCGCTGGTCCCCTGGAAGCTGCGCGCCGCGGACTACGAGCCGTTCGTCGAGTCGATCCGCGCCACGATGGCCGGCGCCGGCGGGCTGCGCATCGACCACGTCATGGGCCTGTTCCGGCTGTGGTGGGTGCCCTCGGGCGAGAGCGCAGCGGACGGCGCCTACGTGCGCTACCCGGCCGAGGACCTCCTCGACATCGTCGCGCTGGAGAGCCATCGGGCGCAGGCCGTCGTCGTCGGGGAGGACCTGGGCACGGTCGAGGAGGGCGTCCGCGAGGCCATGGCCGAGCACGGCATCCTCAGCTACCGGCTGCTGTGGTTCGAGGACGACGACCCCGCCGAGTGGCCCGACGAGGCGATGGCCGCCATCACCACCCACGACCTGCCCACCGTGACCGGCCTGTGGACCGGGGCGGACGTCGAGGAGCAGCGCGAGCACGGCACCGGGACCGACGAGGAGCTCGAGCGCGGCCGGACGTCGCTGCTGGAGAAGCTGCCGGGCCTGCGGAAGAACGCCAAGCCCGAGACGGCGGTGAAGCGGGCCCACGAGCTGCTGGCCCGGGCGCCGTCGCTGCTGCTCTCGGCGACCCTCGACGACGCCGTCGGCGAGCGTCGCCGGCCGAACATGCCCGGCACCACCGACCGGCCCAACTGGTCGCTGCCGCTGCCGGTGCTCGTGGAGGACCTGCCCGCGCACCGGCTGCTGCAGGAGGTGGCCCGGACGCTGGCCGACGGGGTGGCCCGCACCAGCGACCCGGAGGAGGACGGCCTCGGCGAGCAGCCCGGCGGGGAGGCCCGCGAGGGCGCCTGATCGCCGATCCGCGTCCGGCGCGGTCCCCGGCTCCCGGAGGCCGCGCCGGACGCGTCCCGCCGTGCAGCGATCAGGACCCGGTCCTCGTCGACCAGGCCGGCCGGGTCGCCCACCACCTGGACGCGGTCGGTGCGGTAGACGATCCCGTTGCGGATGGCGTCGCGCGGGACGGCGTACAGCTCCTCCGGCAGCGGCACGTACGCCCACACCTCGGCGCCCGCGGCCGCGTCGAGCCGCCGGACGAGGTCGGCCAGCACGGTTTCGGCGTTCCCGGGGGTCAGCCCGGTGGAGTCGGTGTCCTCGATCTCCAGCAGCGTGACGACGTCGGCGCCCAGTGCCCCGATCGCCGGGACGATCTTGCCGGCCTGCTCCTCGAACTCCTCCGGGCTGTCGGCGCCGCGGCCCGCGCCGCCGAGGGTGAGGAAGTAGTTGAGCACGTCGAACGTGGCGAGCCGGACGTCGCCGCCGACCGGCTCGGGAGCCGCGGTGCGGGCGTCCTGCGGCGCGAACACGCCGTCCGCCGTGCCGTCGGCCGCCTGGAACCGCCACTCGCCGAAACCGTGCCCGAGGACCAGCGGCTCGGTGAACTCCAGGACGTCGCCGACGCGGACCGGGGTGTCCGGGGACAGGTACGGCCGGTCCGTGAGGGACCTCGAGTAGTCGCGGCCGTCGTCGAGCAGGACCCTCCGGGCGGCGTTGTCCGCGGCCACCGCGGCGGCCTCCGGGGTGCCCGGCCGGGCGACCTCGGTCGGCTGGACCAGCACGCCGCCCTCCGACAGGGTCAGCTCGCCGTACCGGGTGAGCGCGAAGACCTCGCTGACGGTCAGCTCGTCAGCGGGCTCGACGAGCATGCCCTCGAGCCGCTCCCGGTCGGCGTCGCCGGCGGGCAGGTCGAGGGTCGCCGGCGCGGCCGGTGCCGTGACCCACGGTGGACACGGTGCGGGCGCGGTCGAGCCGGATCCCCGTTCGCCGCGGGACGCGCTGACCCCACTCCGAGGTCGAACAGGCGTTCGACCTCGTGCGACACTCTGCGCGTGGCTGGCGGCATGCACCCGGGGCGGTCGGGTCGCTCCCTCGGCGAGCGCGCGGCCCGCTCGGGCGTGGGCCCGCCCGAGCCCCCACCGTCGGGCCCGCCGACCCGGCAGGACCGGGCGCGCGGCCGGCACTGCTGGGTGCACGACCCGCCCGGCGCCCCTGGCGTGTGGCCGGGGCTGCTCGTGGAGTGGCGGCAGGACGAGGGCGGCTGGTCGGGCCGGGTCACCTACGCCGTCGCCGGGCCGCAGGGCACCGTGCTCGTCGAGGCATGGGTCCCCGCCGCCCTCCTCGAGCAACGCTGATCACGGGTTACCGCCGTCCCCCGGTGGCTATGGCCTCTCCCGACGCACCATCCCCGACGAAGTGGAGAGACCCGTGAGCGAGCCCGACCGTCCGAACCTCGACGACGTGATGGACACGACGGAGTCCGCCCCGCGCGATCGCCAGGAGCACGCCGGGGGCTACGCGCGGCCCAACGACGACGAGCTGCAGCACCGCACCGAGCAGGAGCGGCAGATGGTGGACGCCGACGACGCCGACCCCACGGGCGCCGACGTCCACTCCGCCACTGATTGACCCGTCGGCCTACCGGCCGACACCGCGGCCAGGTGCCGTCCCCGGCCGGCGCCGAGCCGTCCCCCTGCTCGAGGAGGTCCGGATGACCCGCCTGGGGCCGGGGGACGTCGCCTGCTGGGTGCTGAAGTCCACCCGCCGACCGGAGCTGGTCGAGCCCGGCTGGCGGGTGGGCACGACGCGCGAGCTGACCCGCTGCGTGCGGCGCTCCTACCGGCTGGACCTCCTGCGCCCCGGCCAGCCGTGCCTGCTGTGGGTCAGCGGCCGGACCGACCCGGGCGTGCACGCGCTCGGCGAGGTCACCGGCGGGGTCGAGGAGCGCGACGGCGGGCCCGTCGTCCCCGTCCGCCTCACCCGGCTGCCCGCCCCGGTCGCCCGCGCCGACCTGCTGGCCGACCCGGCCGCCCACGACGCCGAGGTGCTGCGGATGCCGGCCGGCAGCAACCCGTCCTGGCTGTCCCCGCACCAGTACGCCGCCGTCCTCGCGCACCTGCCCCCGCGCCCGGACGCCACGCTGGGACCATGACCGGTGTGACTCCCACCCGGTACCGATGGGGCGCGATCGCCTGGCTGCTCACGTTGCAGTTCTTCGTCGTCCAGACCGTCGTCTCGGTGCAGACCGGCGGCTCGTACGACCACGCCGACGACCTCATCAGCGACCTGGGGTCACCGGCCTCCGCGGCGCCGCTGCTCATGAACGCCTCGTTCGTCGTCCAGGGCCTGCTCATCGGCGCCGGCGCGGTCCTGCTGCGTCCCGCGCTGGCCGGTCTCGGTGGCCGGCTGGTGCCCCCCTTCCTCACCGCGGCCGCGGTCGGTGTCGTCCTCGTCGGGCTCTTCCCGCTCGGCAGCCAGGACGACCTGCACCAGGCCGGCGCCGGGCTGCACTTCGTCGGCGGCGGGCTCGCGCTGCTCGCGCTGGCCTACGCCGTCCGGCCGCGCTCGGAGGTCCTGGGGACGGCGCTGGCGCTGCTGGGCCTGCTGAGCGCCGCGATGACGGTCTTCTTCGCCCTCGGCATCACCTCGTTCCTCGGCGAGGGGGGCACCGAGCGGGCCTCGGCATACCCCATCCCGATCGGGTTGGCGCTCGCCGGCGCCGGGCTGTGGGCGCTCAGCCGGCGCCCGGAGGCCGAGTCGCGGCCGTCCCGTCGCGAACTCCGCGCCCAGGAGCGGGCCGAGCGCGCCGAGCGGGCCCGTGAGCGCGACGCCGTCCTGGAGGCCGCGGCCGGGCAGCCCGGGCCCGCCCGGTCGGAGACGGACGGCGAGCCCGACGACGACTTCGACCCGGAGGACCCCTGGGCCACCTCCCGGCGCCGCGACTGAGGGAGGAGACCACCCTCCCCCCACGCCTCGCATGCTCGGCGCGGGCCCCTGGAGGATGGCCGCCCACCCTTCAGGGTCCGCCCGTCACCTCGCCGGCTCGAACCGCAGCACGTCGCTGACCGGACGCCGTCCCGAGACGGCACCGCCCGACGTCGACGGATAGCCCATCCGCAGCAGCATCTGCGGATAGCCGATCAGCGAGAGCCGGGCGCGCATCCGCGTGCGGGTGGCCGGCCAGTCCAGCGCCTGGGTCAGCGGCGAGGCGGCCAGCCCCTCCGTGGTGACGGTCAGCAGCAGCCGGCCCATCGCCCGGCCGGCCAGCAGCCACGCCGTCCGGTCGTCGCCGTCGGTCCCCAGCAGGAGGACGGTCGGCCGCTCCACCTCCGGCGGGGGCGCCGTCGGGTCGCCCGCGGGGAGGAAGTCGTGCGGCGCGCGGCTGCCGGCGACGAAGTCGCGGACCAGCCAGTTCGAGGGCCGGGCGCCCGGGTCGTCCTCCGGGACGGCGCCGACCGGGATGCCGTCCACGGCCGCCGGGTCGGTGCGCAGCCACCGCTCCAGCTCGGCGAGGTACCCGGGGTCGCTGCGCTCGAGCTCCTCGGCGCGGGAGACGAGGAAGGCGGTGGCGACCTCCTCGTCGGAGCCGGTGACCGTCTTGACCCAGACCCCGAGCGGCCCGGCGTCGGCCCGGATGCGCTCGAGCACCCCCTCCGGGACGGCGCGCGGCAGGAAGGGCGCCCGCTCGGTGTGCCGCCGGTCGATCGCATCGGCCAGGGCGGTGTCCCCGGGCGCGACCTCACGCGGCGCCCCGGCGCGCACGGTGGCCAGGTGGTCGGGGTCCTCCGGGGTGGGCAGCAGCTCGATCTCCGCCTCGACGCCGACCGCACGCAGCGCGACGGCGGCGAACTCGGCGGCCACGCCGCAGCTGATGACCTGCTGGCGGCCGGTCGGGTCCAACACCGGCAGCGCCCGCTCGTGGTCGCGGTGCAGCTCCAGCCGGTCTCCGGCGGCGGTGAACCGCCAGGGCTGGGTGTTGTGCACCGACGGCGCCCGGATGGCCGCCGCCACCACCGCCGTCCACTGCTGCTCGTCCACGGCCGCTCCTCACCACACCGGGGCACGGGCGCCCCGGGACCTCCTGCCCAGCCCGTCCGGGCCGCAGGCCGACGGTAGCGGGCCCCTCCCGGGAACGGCCGGGTCGGAGGACGATGCGCGCCATGAGCGCACCCGACACCGGTGTCCGCAGCCTGCGCGTCCTGGTCGGCTACGACGGTTCGCCCAGCGCGGTGAACGCGATCGAGGCGGCCGCCACGCTCCTGCCCTCGGCCACCGCCTCGATCCTGAACCTGTGGGAGCCGCCGTTCACCTCCCCCGAGCTGCGGCACCGCGTCATGGAGCGCGCCGCCAACGCCGAGGCGCTGGGCCAGCTGGTGGAGAACGAGGGACACGCCGAAGCCGAGCGACTGGCCCGCACCGGAGTGAAGCTCGCCAAGGCCGACGGCTGGGACGCCGAGCCGCTGGTCAAACGCACTTACGGCGGCGACGGCTACGCGTTCGCCCGCACCGCCGAGGCGATCGACGCCGACCTCATGGTCGTCGGCTCACGCGGCATGAGCGGCATGCGCGCCTCCATGGGCAGCGTCTCGGAACTGGTCGTGCACGTCAGCCCCGTGCCGGTGCTCGTCGTCCCGCACCCGCTGACCACGGTCGAGTGGACGGCGGTCGAGTCCGGGCCGGTCGTCATCGGCACCGACGGCTCGGAGGACGCCCTGCGGGCCCTCACCGCGGCGACCACGCTCCTCCCCCACCGGCGGCGGCTGCTGGTCGCCGTCGAGGAGTCCGAGGGCTCCCCCGCCCCGTCGCCGGTCGAGGGCACCGAGCTGGTCACCGTCCGCTGCCCACGGCGGGCCGGCCGGCCGCGGGCCACCGCGGCGACCCTCGCCGACGAGGCCGCCCGCCGCGGCGCCGCGGTGGTGACCGTGGGCAGCCGCGGACGCGGGGGCGCCCGCGACACCCTCGTCGGGCACGTGGCGCGCGCGCTCCTGCACTCCGCGCACCGGCCGGTGCTGGTCGTCCCGACCCGCCGGGCCGGCTGAGCTCAGGCGCTCGCGGCGGCCCGCTGCACCTCCGGGTCGGGCCGCCGCACCGCCGGGTGCCGGCGGGAGAGCGCCACGCCGGCCAGGCAGACCGCGCCGCCGACCACGGCCATCGCCGGCGGCACCTCGTCGAGCAGCAGCCAGCCCATCAGCACGACCAGCGGCGGCACGAGATAGGTGGTCACGCCCAGCCGCCCGGCGTCGGTGCGGGCGAGGGCGTAGGCCCACGTGCTGAAGGCCAGCGCGGTCGGCACCACGCCGAGGTAGACCAGGCCGGCCACCGACCCGGGTGAGGCCGCGCCCAGCTCCGCGACCAGCGACCCGGCCCAGGGCAGGCAGCACAGCGCCCCGACCGCGCACGCCGTGGCCGTCACCTGCAACGGGGGCAGCCGGCGCAGCACCGGCTTCTGCGCGACGACCCCGGTGGCGTAGGTGACCGCGGCCACCAGGCAGAGCACCACACCGAGCAGGTCGGCCTCGGCGCCGCGGGTGGCCAGGCCGATGAGCAGCACCCCGGCGAAGGCGACCGCCAGGCCGGCGACCAGCCACCGCGGGAAGCCCTCGCCCAGCCACAGCCCGGCGAACACGGCGATGAGGATCGGCCCGACGTTGACCAGCATCGCCGTCGTCCCGGCGTCCAGGTGCTGCTCGGCCGCGTTGAGCGCCACGTTGTAGACGCCGAACCAGCCGATCCCGCAGACCGCGAGCAGTCCCCACTCCCGCCGGGTGGGCGCCACCCACGGCCGGCCGGCCGCCACGAGCAGCAGGCCGAGCACCGCGGTGCCGACCAGCAGCCGGCCCAGCGCCAGCGCCCCCGGCGAGAGGTCGGCCCCCACGGCGCGGATGCCGACGAACGCCGACGCCCACGCCAGCACGGTGACGGCGACGGCGGCGAGCACGAGGACGGCCGGACGGCGGGGCACGCAGCGACCCTAGGGCGGCGCCCCGCCCCGCCACCGGCGGTTTCCGGACGCCGTCCTCCCCCTTGCGGAGACGGGCAGGAGTGCTGCGGTCAGGGGCGCAGGTGCTCGCCGTAGGTGCGCCGCCCGCGCGCGCCGCCGGTCGGCAGCGCGCCGCCGTCACGGATCGCGGCCGACAGCCGCCCGGGCACCGGAGTGGCGACGACGTGGGCGTTGGGCTCGCGGGCCGCGGCCCACGCCCGCGCGACCTCCGCCGCGGTCAGCGCCTCGGGTCCGCCGTACTCGACGACGCCCTCGGCCGGCGCAGCGAGCGCCACCTCCGCGGAGTGCGCGGCGGCCTCCGCGACGTCCACCGGCTGCAGCCGCCAGCCCATCGGCACCGGCAGCACCGGGCCGCGCCGGGCGGTGGCCAGCAGCTGGTCGACGAAGTCGTGGAACTGGGTGATCCGCAGCAGCGTCACCGGCAGCCCCGACGCCAACAGCACCTGCTCGGCGGCGTACTTGGCGTGGTAGTAGCCGTAGGGGATGCGGTCGACGCCGACGATCGAGACGAACACCAGGTGCCGCAGCCGGTCCCGCTCCACCGCCTGCACCAGCCGCCGCGTGCCGGCGACGTCGGCCTCCCAGTAGTCCCCCCGCGCGTCACTCGCCGCGTGCACGACGACCTCCGCGCCCGCCAGCGCCGTCGGCAGGTCGCGGCCGGTCGCCAGGTCGCCGCGCACCCCGCCCGGGCCGGTCCCCCGCCGCGACATCTGTCGCACGCGATGGCCACCGTCCTGCAGGCGCTCGACGACCAGCCGGCCGAGCCGCCCCGTCCCCCCTGTCACCAGAACGTCCATGAGCGGCAGTCTGGCCGGACCGTTCCGTCCCGGCGCGGCGGACCTGCGGCATATCACAGACGAGATACCGTGACCGCTCGTGACGGCCACCGAACCGACCACCGACATCGCATCAACCCCCGAGCACGAGTCCAGCGCCGACACCCGCGCGCACGAGTCCAGCGCCGACACCCGCGCGCACGAGTCCAGCGCCATGCAGCGCATCGGCATGCTCGTCCGCGACGCCCGCCGGCACCGCGGGCTGACCCAGCAGCAGCTCGCCGAGCGCCTGGGCACCAGCCAGAGCGCCGTCGCCCGGATCGAGCAGGGCGGGCAGAACCTCACCCTCGAGCTGCTCGGCCGGCTCTCCGAGGCCCTCGAGCGCGAGCTGTTCAGCGTCGGCCCGTCCGGACCCACCCACCTGCGGGTCACCGGCGGCGTGCCGCTGCGCGGCAGCGTCGTCGTCAAGTCCTCGAAGAACGCCGCCGTGGCGCTGCTGTGCGCGGCGCTGCTCAACCGCGGCCGGACGACGTTGCGCAACGTCGCCCGCATCGTCGAGGTGGACCGGATCCTCGACGTGCTGCGCTCGATCGGCGTCTCGGCGACCTGGGACGAGGCCGGCCGCGATCTCACCCTCGTCGTCCCGGACGAGCTCGACCTCGCCGGGATCGACGCCGACGCCGCCCGCCGCACCCGCAGCATCATCATGTTCCTCGGGCCGCTGCTGCACCGGGCACCGTCGTTCGACCTGCCCTACGCGGGCGGCTGCGACCTCGGCACCCGCACCGTCGAGCCGCACATGATCGCGCTGCGCCCCTTCGGGCTGGAGGTCGAGGCCCGCGGCGGCAGCTACCACGCCGCGGTCACCGCTCCCGGCACGGCCGACCGCACCATCGTGCTCACCGAACGCGGTGACACGGTCACCGAGAACGCGCTGCTGGCCGCGGCCCGCACCGACGGGACGACGACCATCCGAAACGCCAGCTCCAACTACATGGTCCAGGACCTCTGCCTGTACCTGCAGCTGCTCGGCGTCGGCATCGAGGGGCTGGGCACCACGACCCTCGTCGTCCACGGGCGGCCGGTGCTCGACGCCGACGTCGACTACACGATCAGCGAGGACCCGGTGGAGGCCATGAGCCTGCTGACCGCCGGCATCGTCACCGACTCCGAGCTGACCGTGTGCCGGGCGCCGATCGAGTTCCTCGAGGTGGAGCTGGCCACCCTCGCCGAGATGGGGCTGCGCTACAGCCTCTCGCCGGAGTACCTAGCCGCCAACGGGCACACCCGGCTGGTCGACGTCACCATCTCGCCGTCGCAGCTCAAGGCGCCGATCGACAAGATCCACCCGATGCCGTTCCCCGGCCTCAACATCGACAACCTGCCGTTCTTCGCCGTCATCGCGGCGGCGGCGACCGGGTCGACGCTGATCCACGACTGGGTCTACGACAACCGGGCGATCCACCTCTCCGACCTGACCCGGCTGGGCGCCGACGTCCGGCTGCTCGACCCGCACCGCGTGCTGGTGACCGGCCCGACGCACTGGTCGAGCGCCGAGGTGGTCTGCCCGCCGGCGCTGCGTCCGGCGGTGTGCATCCTGCTGGCGATGCTCGCGGCCAAGGGGACGTCGGTGCTCCGCAACGTCGACATCATCGCCCGCGGCTACGAGCAGCTCTACGAGCGGTTGGTGGAGATGGGCGCCCGCATCGAGGTCTTCCACGACTGAGCAAGCGCCCCCTGCTCCCCCGCACGCTCGGGGAGGCCCTGGAGGGGGCGAGCGTCGAGGAGGGCCGCTGACCCACTGCCGCGCCGGCCGATCCGATCAGCGCTCCTGGTCGGTGGGGCGCACCAGCACCTCGTTGACCGCCACGTGGGCCGGTTGGGAGACCACGTAGACGATCGCGCGGGCGATGTCCTCGGCGTGCAGCGCGCGCATGCTCGTGTACATCTGCACCGACGCCGCCCTGGCCTCGGGCTGGGTGATGTGGTCGGTCAGCTCGGTGCTGACGGCGCCGGGCTCGACCAGCGAGATGCGCACGCCCTTCGTCGTCACCTCCTGGCGCAGTGACTCGCTGAAGGCGTTCACCGCCCACTTCGAGGCGTTGTAGACACCGGCGCCCTTGCGTGCCTGGCGGCCGGCGACGCTGGAGATGTTGACGACGTCCCCCGAGCCCTGCTCCACCATGCCCTCGATCGCCGCGTGGGTCATGTACATGAGGCCGAGGACGTTGGTGGACAGCATCCGCCGCCAGTCCTCGGTGTCGGCGCCGACGATCGTGCCCAGCAGCATCACGCCGGCGTTGTTGACCAGCACGTCGAGGCCGCCAAGCTCGCTGCGGGTGCGGGCGACGGCGTCCCGGCAGGACGCCTCGTCGGTGACGTCGAGGTCGAGGGTGGCGACCTTCGCGCCGGCATCGGAGAGCCGCGCGGCGAGGCCGTCGAGCCGGTCGCGGCGACGGGCGCCGATCGCCACGGACGCGCCGGCCTCGGCCAGTGCGACGGCGGTGGCCTCGCCGATCCCCGACGACGCGCCGGTGACCAGCGCGACCCTGCCGGACAGCGGACGAGCGACCTCGCTCATGCAGACACCTCCTCGAGCGGCCACCGGGCGCGGCCGTCGTCCCAGCCTCGCCGATGCCGCCCGGCCCGGCGCGCCGAGGCGGTCAGTCGATGGTGACGCCGAAGCCGCGGACGGCCAGCCGCACCAGCACCGGGCCGGGGCGCAGCAGGTCGTCGACCCGCGCCGTGGAGGCGGCCTCCAGGTCGGCCAGCCGGGCCGCGGCGGCGTCCGGGCCGGCGCGGCGGGCGCGGTCGAGTGCGGCCGCGTTGGCCCACACCTTGCGCCGGGACTCACGCAGGAACACCCGGCTGGCGGTGCGGTTCACCGGGGCCAGCAGCCGGTCCAGCCGCGTCCGCCGTCCCCCGGCGCGGTGCAGCTCGCCGTCCTCGGCGGCGACCCGGGAGGCGAGCACCCGGTCGATCCGCTCGTGGTCGCGCCCGCGCATCGCCAGCATCGCGGGGGTGTCGAACTCGGCCGGCGGGATGACCCGCACCAGCGACTGCGGCAGGTCGTAGTTGATGTGCGCGTTCACGCCCAGGAGCACGTGGGCCTCCGGCGGCAGGTCCGGCCGGGCGCCGAAGGCGTGCCGCCACGGCCGGGGCGCCGACGCCGGGTCGCGGCGGTGGGCGTCCAGGGCGTCGAGGTAGAGGCCGGCGAAGTCGACGTCCCACTCCTCGACCCAGGCCGGGTCCTCGAAGTCGCCCGCGTCGATCGCCGCTCCGACGGCGACCGTCGTCCGCAGGTACACGCCGAGGAAGAAGCGCGCGGGGTCGCCGTCGGCCTCCAGCGACGCCAGCAACTCCCCCATGCGCACGACCAGCGCCGCCACGCTCCTCCCCACGGCGCGCTCAGACCAGCGCGTCGAGGCCGTCGTCCGGGGGAAGCGTCATCGCGGCGTCCACCGGCGGGCGGTGCGGCTGGTCCAGACCTCGCATCCGCGCCGCGTGCAGCGCCAGCAGCAGGTTCAGCCGCAGCGTCGGGTCGGTGGTGAAGGGCCCGAGCAGCCGCTCGAGCTTGCCGATCCGGTAGCGCATCGTGTTGTAGTGGAAGTGCAGCCGACGGGCGGACTCCGCGACGTTGAGGTTGGTCTCCAGCAGCACCCGCAGCGTCTCCCGCAGGTCCGCGGAGTCGGGGTCGGCGGCGTCGGCGAGCGTCCCCAGCACCTCGTCGACGTAGTTGCGCAGCTCGGTGCTGTCCGGGATCAGCGACAGCAGCCGGAAGACGCCCAGCTGGTCGAAGTGGGTGACCGCCTGCGACCCGTGGATCTCCTGCCCGACGCCCAGGGCCCGGGAGGCCTGCTGGTGCGCCTCGCCCAGCGCGGACAGCGAGCCCGCCGGGCGGCCGATGCCGGTGCCGAGCACCCGTCCGACGCGGCGCACCCGCGCGTTGACCCGCCCGGTCACCGCGGTCACCAGCGAGGTGATCTCCTCCGGCGTCCGCCCGTCGAGCGGCAGCACGGTGACGATCTCCGTGGACAGCCCGGCCACCGCCGCGCCGGAGACCTCGGTCTCCAGCGCGGCGCGCCAGCCGTCGGCCAGCCGGTCGAGGACGTCGAGGGCACGGGTGGGGTCGGCCTGGGGGTCGGCGGCGGTCTCGGTGGCGGTCACCAGGACGACGACCGGGCCGTCGAGCCGCCAGCCGAAGGAGCGGGTCTGGGCCAGCGCGCGCTCGGTGTGCCGCAGCGACCCGGCCACCAGCCGGCGCACCAGGTCGCCCTGGAAGCGCAGCTCGACCGAGTGCACCGCCTGCTGGCGGATGACCGAGAGCGCCGAGACGACCGCCGCCCGCTCCAGCACCGCACCGGCGCCGACCAGCATCGGCCCGCTGCGGTGGACGGCGACCAGCCAGCCGTGCCTCTGGTCGCCGGCCATGATCGGGGCCACCGCGTACTCCCCCACCCCGCCGGGCAGCTCGTGGTGCCCGGGGACGAGCAGGATGCCGTCGGCCGGGGAGAGGTCGGCGTCGGCGAGGACGTCGGCCGGGGTGACGACGATCTGGTCGGCGCGCAGGCCCGAGAGCCGGCGGGACGGCGCCATCATCGCCATCTCGTCCTCGGCCTCGGCGTCGAGCAGCCACAGCCAGTCGCTGATCTCGGCGACGTCATCGGCCGGGCCGGCGCTGGTGACGATCTCGCGGTCCGGCCCCAGGCCCAGGACGGCGGCCCCCTCCAGGGACTCCGCGAGCTGCTCGGTGACCTCGGCCAGCCCACCGCCGCTGAGGGCGACGTCGATGAACTGGTCGTGCATGCGGGTGGAGAGGGCCAGCGCCTCGCTCTGCTTCTCGACGACGGCGCCGAGCACCTCGGAGACGACCTCACCCGTCCGCACCGCCGCAGGCAGGGCGAGCACCGGCAGCGCCCGGCGGTCGGCCTCGGCGAGCACGTCGGCGGGCACCGGCGGGGGTCCCTCGGCCCGGCGGTAGGCCAACGCCGTGGTGCCCATGGAGTCCAGCCGCTCCACCAGGGCGCGGCAGTTGGCGGCGTCGGCCGGCGGCAGGCGGGCGCCGAGGACGACGAGGACGTCGGGACCGGCCACGGCCAGCGGGTCGGCGGGGTCGTCGACCACCATGTAGCGGACGACCCGGTCCAGGCCGCCCCTCCCGGCGACCACCTCGGTGCCCGCCAGGCCGGGCAGCCGCAGCGCCTCGGCCAGGGTCAGGCCCATGCGCTCCTGCCAGCTCGGCCGTTCGCCGCGGCTCTCGGTCACGGGCGCCTCCGCTGCTGACAGGTGACGCCGGGACGAAATCATGCCCTCACCCAGCGTGGGGACGACGAAGGAGGCTTCACCCTGGGTCACGACACTCACTCTTCCAGTTGCCGATGCACATGCTCATGCCACAGCACCCTGTCAGGAGTGCCTTGACCTGCCACCCCATTCTTGGCGACTTCCGCCATACTTGGGCGTGCGACGCGCCGCATAGGTTCGAGACCCGGTTCCACTCCGCCCGGTGGATGGTAGGCCGGTTCCCGCCAGGGTGCCGTCCAGCCCCCTCCAGCGGGTGGACGGGCCCGGGCGGGGGGTCCCGAGCCGACGGTGCCTCCCGTGGTCTTCCAGCGTGAAGAGGTCGCCATGCGCACCATCGACGAGACCGCAGGCCCGGGCGGGAGCCGCCCCGGGGCTCCGACCGCCCCGCGTGGCCGCGCCGCGCGGGCCGGACTACCGACCATCCCGCTGCCGCGCGAGTCCGCCCAGGCCACCGCGCGCACCGCTCCCCCCGCCCGTGCCGCCACCGCCGTGCCCGCCTCGGCGAGCACTGGTGTCGCCGACCTCCTGCGCGGCCCGGTCCGCCCGGCGCGCGTCCTGCTCAGCGTGCCCGCCGCCGTCTACCTGCAGGTGTCCACCGACCGCGGTGGGGACGTCGTCGGGGTGCTCACCAGCGACGCCGCCCGGCTGCCGCTGGCCTGCGTGCTGTTCCGCCCCAGCAACGGCCGCCCGCTGGTGGCGCTGCCGCCCGACGCCCCGGCCGAGGTCGGCGGCGGACGCATCGTCGTGGGCGACCTCGCCGTCAGCGCCGCCGCCTGGTGGGACCCCCGTCCCCGGCTGCCCCGCCCCCGTCCGGCCCTGCTGCCCGAGGGCGTGCGCCAGCTGCGCAACGCCCTCTACGGGGAGGGCGTCCCGCACAGCGCGTTCACCCTCCCCGGCCTGCCGGCCGGTCCCGGTGGCCCGCTGGCCGCCCTGCGCGGCGCGGTCCGCCGGGCCGACCTCGACGCCGCGCTGCGGACCGCCACGCGACTGATCGGCCTGGGCCCGGGGCTCACCCCGGCCGGGGACGACGTGATGGCCGGCACGATGGCCGGACTGGTGCTGCTGGGGCACCCCGCCGCCGAGCGGTTCGCCGCCGCGGTCTCCGCCCTGGCCGCCGGCCGGACGACGGAGCTGTCGCGGGCGCTGCTGCGGCACGCGTCTGCCGGCCGGGTGAGCGCCGAGTACGCCGCGGTGCTGCACGGGCTGGTCGGCGAGCGTCCGCTGGCCCCGGCGATCGACGGCCTGCTGGCGACCGGCGCCACCAGCGGCCGGGCGATGGCACTGGGGCTGTGCACCGCGATCGACCTGGTCGACCGGACCATGCGCGTCCGCTGACGGAGACCTCCGTCCTCGCCGCTCGCACGCTCGCGGCGAGCCTCCGGAGGGAGCCATCCGGCGGAACGAGCGAGAGCCCCCGTCCACCCCGGACGGGGGCTCTCGCACGTCAGGCAGGCGAGGACGGCACGTGGCGGGGGTGGACCGATCGCGGGCGCCCGGGGGGGTCTCCCGATCGGGACACGGGCTGCGGCTGAGCGGCGGCCGGGGACGGCACGTGGGGGCGGTGCGGTCCGGTAGGACCGCAGTGTCACAGCCGGCAGGCGTGGATGCTGGTGACGAGGATGGCGCGGGCACCGAGCTCCCACAGCTCGTCCATCACCCGGTTGGTCTCGTGCTGCGCGACCATCGCCCGCACCGCCGACCAGCCCTCGGTCTGCAGCGGGCTGACCGTCGGCCCCTCGAGACCGGGGGTCAGGGCGGTCGCCTTCTCCAGCAGGTCGTTCGGGCAGTCGTAGTCGAGCATCACGTACTGCCGGGCCACCAGGACACCGCGCAGCCGGCGGCGCAGCTGGGCGACCGCGGGGATCTCCTCGGCGCCGGACCGCCGCACCAGGATGGCCTCGCTGGTGAGCACCGGTTCGCCGATGATGTGCAGCCCGGCCGCGCGCAGCGTCGTCCCGGTCTCGACCACGTCGCAGACGGCCTCGGCGACGCCGAGCCGACAGGCGGTCTCCACGGCGCCGTCGAGCTTGACCACCGAGGCGGCGATGCCCTGCTCGTCGAGGTAGCGCTGCAGCAGCACCGGATAGGCCGTGGCGATCCGCTTGCCGGCGAGTTGCTCGACGCTCTCGATGCCGGACTCCAGCGGCGAGGCGAACCGGAAGGAGGAGCGGCCGAAGCCCAGCGGCATGACCTCCACCGCCGCGGCGCCCTCGCCGACGGCCGGCGCGGTCTCGAGCAGCATGTCCCGGCCGGTGATGCCGACGTCCAGCGTGCCGGCGGCGACGTACACGGCGATGTCGCGAGGCCGCAGGTAGAAGAACTCGGTGTCGCTGTCGGGGTCGTAGACAGCGAGGTCCTTGGTGCTGCGGCGCTGCCGGTAGCCGCTCTCGGCGAGCATGGCGGCCGCGGGCTCGCTCAGGACGCCCTTGTTGGGCACGGCGATGCGCAGCACGGAGGACTCTCCTTCGGTGTCGGTGTCGGTGTCGGTGTTCGGCCCGCCTGCAGGGTCCCGCCGCGCGCTTGCGAGCGGTGGGGGGTAGGAGGGCCCTCTCTCAGAGGTGGGCATAGACGTCGTCCAGGGTCACCCCGCGGGCGAGCATCAGGACCTGCACCCGGTAGAGGAGCTGGCTGACCTCCTCGGCGGTGCGCTCGGCCCCTTCGTGCTCGGCGGCCATCCAGGACTCGGCGGCCTCCTCGACGACCTTCTTGCCCGCGGCGTGCACCCCGTCGCGGACCGCCGTGACCGTCCCCGACGCCGGGTCACCGGCGGCGACCTTGGCGGAGAGCTCGGCGAACAGCTGGTCGAAGGTCTTCACGCGCGGCTCCCGTCGGCCGGTCGGATCGAGAACCCGGTGGACCGGGAGGACCCGCGCAGGCTGCGGAGGGTCAGCGCCGTGGCCAGGGCGGCCACGGCCGCCTCCCAGCCCTTGTCCTCGGCGGAGCCGGGCAGCCCGGCCCGGTCGCGTGCCTGCTCCTCGGTGTCGCAGGTGAGGACGCCGTTGCCGACGGGCCTGCCCGCGTCGAGGGCGACCCGCGTGAGGCCTGCGGTCACCGCGTCGCAGACGTACTCGAAGTGCGGGGTCCCGCCGCGGATGACGACGCCGAGCGCGACGACGGCGTCGTGCCGCTCGGTGAGCGCCTGGGCGACCACCGGCAGCTCGACCGCCCCCGGCACGCGGACGACGGTCGGCTCGGGCACGCCACTGGCCACCGCGGCGGCGACCGCGCGGTCCAGCAGTGCGCCGGTGATCTCGGCGTGCCAGGTGGTGGCGACGATGCCGAGCGTCAGCCCGGCCGCGTCGACCGCAGCCGCCTCGGGCGCACCCTTCCCACTCACTCGGCCTCCTCGCCGGCGCTCGCCGGCCCCGCTGCTGTGCCCACCGGTGGACCCGCGAGCTCGTTCACAGCCGCTGTTCCGTCTGGCGCAGCGGAACGTCGGTTCCCGGCACGGTCGCGGCGTCGGCCGGGCCGGACTCGGTCTCCGGCTCGATGATGTCGAGCAGGTGGCCCATGCGGTCGCGCTTGGTGCGCAGATAGGCCAGGTTCTCCGCGGTGACGTGGCTGGGCAGCGGTACCCGGCCGGTCACCTTGAGCCCGTAGCCCTCCAGCCCGGCGCGCTTGGCCGGGTTGTTGGTGAGCAGCCGCATCGTGTGCACGCCCAGGTCGACGAGGATCTGCGCCCCGGTGCCGTAGTCGCGGGCGTCGGCGGGCAGGCCGAGGTCGAGGTTGGCGTCGACGGTGTCGATCCCCATGTCCTGGAGCTGGTAGGCCTGCAGCTTGTGCAGGAGGCCGATCCCCCGGCCCTCGTGCCCGCGGATGTAGAGCACGACGCCCCGCCCCTCCTGGGCCACCGCCGCCAGCGCGGCCTGCAGCTGCGGTCCGCAGTCGCAGCGCAGCGAGCCGAACACGTCGCCGGTGAGGCACTCGGAGTGCACGCGAACGAGGACGTCCTCGCCGTCGCCGATGTCGCCGTAGACGAAGGCGACGTGCTCGCGCTCGTCATAGGAGCTGCGGTAGCCGACAGCGGTGAAGGTCCCCGGTGCCAGCGGGACGGTGGCCTCGGCCACGCGCTCGACCAGCTTGTCGAAGCGCTTGCGGTAGGCGATCAGATCGGCGATGGAGATCAGGCAGAGGTCGTGCTCGTCGGCGAAGACGCGCAGCTCCTCGCCGCGCGCCATGCCGATCGGGTCCTTCTCGCTGACGAGCTCGCACAGCGCGCCCGAGGGGCGCAGTCCGGCGAGCACCGCGAGGTCGACGGCGGCCTCGGTGTGCCCCGGGCGGCGCAGCACGCCGCCGTCCCGGGCGCGCAGCGGCACGATGTGGCCGGGCCGGGCGAGGTCGGTCGAGTGGGTGTCCGTCGAGGCGAGCAGCCGGATGGTCTGCGCGCGGTCGGCCGCGGAGATGCCGGTGGTCACGCCCTCGCGGGCATCGACGGTGACGGTGTAGGCGGTGCCGCGGCGGTCCTGGTTGACCCGGAACATCGGGGGCAGGTCCAGCCGGTCGGCGTCGGCCTCGGTGACGGCCACGCAGATGTAGCCCGAGGTGTAGCGGACCATGAACGCGACGAGCTCCGGCGTGGCCAGCTCGGAGGCGAAGATGAGGTCGCCCTCGTTCTCGCGGTCCTCGTCGTCCATCACGACGACCGGGCGGCCGCTCTTCACGGCGGCGATGGCGTCCTCGACGGTGTCCAGGCGGACGGTGACGCTCACGAACCCTCCTCGCTGGCGCTCATCGGCTCCGTGCGCGCGGCTGCAGCGTCCCTGAGCGAGCTCGCCGACCCGCTCACGAGCGTGCTCCCAACAGGCGTTCCACGTACTTGGCGATCACGTCGACCTCCAGGTTGACCGGGCTCCCGGGAGGGACGGCACCCAGCGTGGTCTCGCGCAGGGTGGTGGGGATCAGGCTGACCTCGAACCACGGCTCGGGGTCGTCCGCGGGGCTGACCGCGCTGACGGTCAGCGAGACGCCGTCCACGGTGATCGACCCCTTCTCGACGACGTAGCGCGCCAGCTCCGGCGGCAGGCCGATCCGCACGACCTCCCAGCGCTCGCCGGGGATGCGGGTGCGGACGGTGCCGACGCCGTCGACGTGGCCCTGGACCAGGTGCCCACCGAGGCGGGTGTGCGGGGTGACCGCGCGCTCCAGGTTGACCGGGTCGCCGGCGCTCAGGGCGCCCAGGCTGCTGCGGCGGAGGGTCTCGGCCATCACGTCGGTCGTCCACTCCTCGCCGTCCGCACCGGTGACGGTCAGGCACACGCCGTTGACGGCGATGGAGTCGCCCAGCGCCACGCCCTCGAGCGCCTTGCGGGCCCGGATGCGCAGCCGGGCCGAGTCCTCCTCCCGACCCACCCCGCCGGCCCCTTCGCGGGCGAGCAGGGTGCCGACCTCCTCGACGATGCCGGTGAACACGATCAACTCCCTCCGGTCGCGCCGTGGTCGTCCGCGGCGCGCCGGTCCCCAGTGTGCCGGGTCGGCCGCAGCCGTATCTCCACGTCCCCGCCCAGGCGGGTGAGGCCGGTGACCGAGAGGGTCAGCGCGTCGCTGATCCCGGTGATTCCCAGGTCGCCCACGAGCGGTGCACCGGCCCCGAGCAGCTTGGGCGCCAGGTGCACGACCGCCTCGTCGACGAGCCCCTCGCACAGGAAAGCTGCGGCCAGGGTCGGGCCACCCTCGAGCAGTACCCGCCGCACGTCCCGGGCGAACAGCTCGTCGAGCAGCTCCCGCGGACCGGCTGCGGCGCTGACCAGGGTGGGCGCGGCGCCGTCGAGCACCCGGGCGGTCCCGGGCACCCGGCCGCGGCGGTCGAGGACGACGCGCAGCGGCTGCCGGGCGGCGTCCCGCCCGTCGGCGTCCCGGACCGTCAGCTGCGGGTCGTCGGTCAGCGCCGTCCCCGACCCGACGAGGACCGCGTCGCAGGTGGCCCGCAGCCGGTGGACGGCGGCCCGCGCCTCCGGGCCGGTGACCCAGCGGCTGCTGCCGTCGGCGGCCGCCACCCGGCCGTCGAGGGTGCCGGCGACCTTCCACACCACGAACGGGCGCCCCTCGCGCACGCCGGTCAGCCACGCGCCCAGCGCGCCCTCCTCGGCCGCCCGCTGCTCCACGCCGAGCTCGACGTCGATGCCGGCAGCCCGCAGCCGGGCGGCCCCGCCACCGGCCAGCCGCGTGGGCTCGGGGACGGCGACCACCACGCGGGCCACGCCGGCGGCGACCAGCGCCTCGGCGCACGGCCCCGTGCGGCCGGTGTGCGCGCACGGCTCGAGGGTGACGACGGCGGTGCCCCCCCGGGCCCGCTCACCCGCCTGCGCGAGCGCCCGCACCTCGGCGTGCGGGCCGCCGGGCGGTGCGGTCGCACCCTCCCCTACCGGCGTCCCGTCGCCGGCCAGCACCACCGCGCCCACCGCCGGGTTCGGACTGGTGGTGCCGAGGACGGCCATGCCCAGCTCGCGCGCCCGGGCCATGGCGGCGAGCTCGGCCGCGGTGGCGGTCACCCCTGCCGCGCCGCAGCGGCCCGCGCGCGCAGACCGGCGATGGCGCGCGCCGGGTCGTCGGCGCCGTAGACGGCCGAGCCGGCGACGAACACGTCGGCGCCGGCGGCGGCGGCCTGCTCGATGGTGTCGGCGTTGATCCCGCCGTCGACCTCGACGAGCAGCTCGAGGTGCCCGGTGTCGACCAGCTCGCGCGCGCGGCGCACCTTGGGCAGCGTCTCGGCGATGAAGCTCTGGCCGCCGAAGCCGGGCTCCACGGTCATCACGAGCAGGGTGTCGAACTCCGGGAGCACGTCGAGGTACGCCTCGAGCGGGGTCCCCGGCTTGAGCGCCAGGCCCGCCAGCGACCCCGCGGCGTGCAGGTCGCGGGCGACGGCGCGCGGGTCGCCGGTGCAGGCCTCGGCGTGCACGGTGACGTTGCGCGCACCGGCCTCGGCGTAGCCCGGCGCCCAGCGCGCCGGGTCCTCGATCATCAGGTGGCAGTCCAGCGGCACCGGGCTGACCGCCTGCACCGCCTGCATGACCGGCAGCCCGAAGGTCAGGTTCGGCACGAAGTGCGCGTCCATGACGTCGAAGTGCAGCCAGTCGGCGTCGGCGACCCGCTGCGCCTCCTCTGCCAGCCGGGCGAAGTCTGCGGACAGGAGGCTGGGCGCGATCAAGGGGCTGCGGGACACGCCCGCCGAGTCTAGGCGGGGGTGATCACCGCGCTGCGCGCGAGCGGCGGTACCACAGGCCGCCGGCCGCGGCGGCGAGCGCGGCGACGGCCGCGGCCGCCACCAGCCAGCCGCTGCCGGTGCCGTCGTCGGCCGCCGCGGCGGGCCCGGGGGCCGACGCGGTGGGCGCCGCAGGCTCGGACGCCACGGTCGGGGACGCCGGAGCCGGCGTCGAGGGAGCCGCCGTCGAGGGCGCAGCCGCACCCGGGGCGACGGCGAGCACCGGCGCCGGCAGCTCCGGCTCCGGCCCGCCCGGCACCTCCTGCTCGATCCAGGCGTCCTCGGTGCCGTCGGCGTAGACCTGCACCGTCGGGAACGCCAGCTCGGACACGCCGGCGGGCAGGGCCGCCACCGTCACCGCGTACTCGGCGTCCGCGCCGACGGGCAGGGCCGGCCCGCCGACCTCGAAGCCCTCAGCGGTCGGGGTGAGCGCCCATCCGGCCGGCCCGGCGGCCAGCGAGACGCCGGCCGGGTCGATGCCCGCGGGCAGCTGCGTGCGCATGGCGGTGATGCCCGCCTCAGCCTCGGACGCCGCGGAGAAGGCGAGCGTCACCGGGCCGGTGCCGGCCACGGCGTCCTCCGCGCTGACCTCCACGTGGGCGGCCGCCGTCCCGGTGCCGGCGGCGAGCACGACGGCGCCCATCAGGACGGTGGCGACGGTCCGGCGCACGGCCGGGGTTCGAGTGGTCACGGTGGAGTGGTCGTCGGCGAGACGCGCCCGGTTCCCGCCGTCCCGCACCGTGATCGGATCGTCGCGGTCGGTAGGACTCCCCGGGCGCGCCGACGTGCGGCACCAGCTCCGAGCTGCACCGCGTCCGCGAACCCCCGATACGGAACTGTCCCTCCCTATCGTTCGACGAGTGGTCCGGACAGGGCAGCGCACGGCGGCCCATCGAGCGGGACGGCACGCGTCCGTGGCTGCTCCGGTCGCCTGGTTCACCTGCGCCGGGCTCGCCGTGACCCTCGCACTGGCCCTGCTCACCGGGGTGCTCGCCCGCCGGGCCGGTCTCGACCAGGGCACCCGGGCATTCGAGAGCCTGGCACACGTCACGGCCGCCACGCTCACGCCCGCCCTGGACAGCGCCCCGGGTGTGCCGCCCGACGTCCCAGCGGACCTACGGACGCACGTCAGCGCCCTGGTCGATGCCGGCCCGGTGGTCGCGGTCCGGGTGCGGGCCGGCGACGGTCGGGTGCTCTGGGCCGACGACCGCAGCGTCGTGGGCCAGGTGGCCGCGCTGCCGCCCGAGGCACGGCGGGCCCTGGACTCCGGGTCGGTCGCCTCGCAGGTGGCCGATCCCGGCGATCCGGGCGTGCTCGCGGGCCGCAGCAGCGGCCGGGTGCTGGTGGCCTGGGTGGGGGTGGACGACGTGCACGGCACCCCCCTGCTGGTCGAGTTCCACGAGAGCTACTCCGAGGTCACCGACCTCGCCCAGCGCACCTGGCTGCGCTTCGCGCCCGCCGCGCTGGGCGCCCTGGCGCTGCTGCAGGTGATCCAGGTGCCGCTGGCCTGGCGGCTGGCGTCGCGGCTGCGCCGGTCGCAGCAGTCCGAGGACGCGCTGCTGCAGGCCGCCGTGGACGCCTCCGACGCCGAGCGGCGCCGGATCGCCGGCGAGGTGCACGACCACGTCGTCCAGGACCTCACCGGGTTGGCCTACGAGCTCGACGCCGCACAGATGCGCGGCAGGCCGCGCAACGCCGAGGACGCCGAGCTGTTCGAGCGCACCGCGGCCGGGGTGCGCCAGAGCGTCGAGGACCTGCGCGCCCTGCTGGTCGCGCTCATCCCGGCCCGCGGCGCCTTCCGCGGCGGTCTGCTGCCGGCCCTGCAGGTGCTGGCACAGGAGGTCGGCCGCTCCGGCATCCGCGTCTTCGTGCACGCCGACGCCGCCCGCGACCTGCCCGGGCCGACGGCGGCACTGCTCTACCGCTGCGCCCAGGAGGCGCTGCGCAACGTCACCGCGCACAGCCGGGCGACCTCGGTGGAGGTCGTCGTCACCCGAGACCAGGGGGTCGCCACGATGAGGATCGAGGACGACGGGCAGGGCTTCGACGCGAGCCGCCTGGATGCGCGGTTCGCGGCCGGCCACGTCGGCCTGCGCGCACTGGGCGAGCTGCTGGTGGACGCGGGCGGTTCGCTGACGCTGACCAGCGCCCCGGGAGAGGGCACCCGGCTGGTCGCGACCGTCCCGCTGTCGACCACCGCTCCGCTGACCGTTGGAGCCGCGCGGTGATCCGGGTGCTGGTGGTCGACGACCACGCCGTCGTCCGGCGGGGCATCTCCAGCCTGCTGGACGCCGCCGACGGTCTCGAGTGCGTGGGCGCGGTCGGTGACGGTGACACCGCCCTGGAGCTGGTCGAACGGCTGGACCCCGACGTGCTGCTGCTCGACCTGTCGATGCCGGGCCGGGACGGCGTGACGGTCATCCGCACGCTGCGTGAGCGCGGACGCACCACCCCGGTGCTGGTGCTCACCTCCTTCGGCGAGCCCGACCTCGTGCTACCCGCTCTGATCGCCGGTGCCGACGGGTACCTGCTCAAGTACCAGGACGGCGAGTCGATCCTCGACGCGGTGCGCTGCATCGCCGCCGGCGGGGCACCGGTCGACCCCATGGTCACCTCCGCGCTCCTCGCCGACCTGCGCGACCGCGGCCAGGGCGACCTGCTCACCGACCGCGAGAAGGAGGTGCTCGAACTGGTCCGGCAGGGCCTGCCGAACAAGGTGATCGCCCGGCGGCTCCGGATCAGCGAGGCCACCGTCAAGACCCACGTCACGCGAATCCTGCAGCGGATCGGCGCCACCGACCGCACCCAGGCGGCGCTCTGGGCCGAGCGCCGGCTGCGCCCGGCCGGACCCCACCGGACGACCGGATGAGCGGCAGCGGCCGGCACCGCAGCCGGCGTTCCGCCGCTCCACCGGCCGATCCGCAGCGGCGGCCGGTCCTGCTGTACTACGGGGCGACCCGGCGGCCCGCCCGGCGGGCGTGGTCCGAGCAGCTGGCGCTGGTTGCCGGTGCGATCGCGGTGCTGGCCGCCATCGGCACGGTGACGCTCACCGGCGCGTGGGCCGGCTTCTCGCTGCTCGGCGCGCCGGTCGAGCCCGCCCGGCCCGCGGCCGAGGAGCCCGTGACGGGTGCTGCGCCGTCCGGCAGCCCCCCGCCGGGGTCGTCGGCCGCTCCCTCCCCGCCGGAGGACGAGCCCGCCGGTGCGGTGCCGCGGCGCAGCACCGCACCCGGCGAGTGGGCGCAGCCCTCCCCCGCCGGTGCGACGGCCGCGGCGCCGCTCGAGGTCATCCGACCGGACGGCGCGCAGGCCACCAGCGCACCGTCACGGACCCGCGCGGCGCCGGCCACGGGAGCGACCGCCCCGACGGGTGTGGCCGGGGTGCCGTCGGGCGCCGAACCCGCGCCGGGGACGCAGGGCCGGTCGGCGACCGGCGGGCCGGCCGGGACGCCGTCGCAGGACGCCCCCGCGCCCGAGCCCGAACCGCAGCCCGAGCCCGAACCGCAGCCCCAGCCCGAACCGCAGCCCCAGCCCGAACCGGCACCTTCCCCCTCGGCGACGCCCTCCTCCTCGGCGGCGCCGCGGTCGGACGACGACGAGGAGCACGACGGCCACGACGACCGGGCTGCCGACCCGGCGCGGGGCGACCACCGGGACCACGAGGACGGGAAGCACGAGGACGGCAAGCACGAGGACGGCAAGCACGAGGACGGCAAGCACGAGGACGGGAAGCACGAGGACGGGAAGCACGAGGAGGGGAAGGAGGAGGACTGGAAGAACGAGGACGACGAGGACCGGGAGGACGACCGGGGACCCCGGTCCGCCGTCGCTGCGCCGACCACGACGGGCCCGACCGAGGAGGCCCCGGCCACGGGGACCCCGACGACGGCCCCGGCCACCACCTCGTCGGCCGGGTGACCGCCCGGCTCAGCGGGTGCGACGGAGCAGCGCCATGAACATCGCGTCGGTGCCGTGCCGGTGCGGCCACAGCTGCCCGTACGCGCCGCGGGCGAGCCCGGGCACCTCGGGGAACAGCGGCGCGACCGGCAGCACCTCGACGTCGTCCCGACCGGCCGCGGCGTCCACCACCGCGACGGTCTCGCCGGTGTGCGGCGAGCAGGTCACGTAGGCGACCACCCCGCCGGGGCGCACCGAGGCCAGGGCGCTGTCGAGCAGCGCCGTCTGCAGCTCGACCAGGGGCGGGACGTCCTCCGGGGTGCGCCGCCAGCGCACCTCGGGACGGCGGCGCAGCGCCCCCAGGCCGGTGCACGGCGCGTCGAGCAACACGCGGTCGAAGGAGGCCGGTGCCCACGACGGCGTCCGCCCGTCGGCGACCAGCACCTCGACGTCGTCCTCGTCGCGCAGGGCGCGCCGGACCAGCTCGGCGCGGTGCGGCGCGCGGTCGGCGGCGGTGAGCCGCACCCCCTCCGGTCGGACGGCGGCGAGCAGCCCGGCCTTGCCGCCGGGGCCGGCGCACACGTCGAGCCAGGCGGCGTCCGGGCCCTCCAGCGGCGCGCGGGCGAGCAGCAGCGCGGCGAGCTGGCTGCCCTCGTCCTGCACCGCGGCCCGGCCCTCGCGCACCGACGGGACGCGCCCCGGGTCCCCGCCGCCGAGCCGGACGGCGTGCGGCGACCACGGCCCCGGCTGCCCGCCGGACTCCTCCACCAGCTGTTGGCGGGGCACCCGCCGGGCGACCAGGTGCACCTCGGGCGCGGCGTCGTCGGCCAGCAGGGCGGGCTCCAGTTCCGCCTCGTCGCCGAGCGCGTCCCGCCAGGCCCCGACGATCCACCGCGGGTGGTCGGTGGTCAGCGCAAGCCGCTGGTCGCCGTCCCCGTCGAGCCGCTCGATCCAGGCCGCGCGGTCGCCGCCCGCAGCGACCTTGCGCAACACCGCGTTGACCAGACCGGAGGCACCGGTGCCGACGATGGCGCGGGTGAGCGCCACGGTCGTGTCGACGGCGGCGTGCGCCGGCACCCGCAGGTCCAGCAGCTGGTACGTCCCCAGGCGCAGCAGGTCGAGGACCCGCGGGTCGAGCTCGGCCAGCGGCCGGGAGACCAGCGGAGCCAGGACCGCGTCGAGGGTGCCGGTGGCGCGCAGGGTGCCGTAGGCCAGCTGGGTGGCGAAGGCGGCGTCGCGCTCGCCGAGGTCGGCGGCACGCTCGCGGAGCAGCTGGGGCAGCAGCAGGTTGGCGTAGGCGTCGCGGCTGGTGACGCCGTCGAGGACGTCGAAAGCGGTGAGGCGCGCGCCGTCGAGGACCGGGCGGGAGCGGCGGGACGGCGGGCGGCGGTTGGCACGCCGGGGAGCGCTCACGAGCCGTCACCCATCCGCTCGCCCGGCGCCGGCCGCGCCCCGCGCGCCCAGTCCGGCGCCGTCAGCACCCGCTTGCCGGCCGGCTGCACCTCGCCGAGCCGGACCGCGCCCCGGCCGGTGCCGACCAGCGCACCCGTGGGACCGACCGACAGCTCGCCGGGCGCCAGCCCCAGGGACGACGGCAGCGGCTCGACCGGGCCCAGCCGCAGCCGGTCCCCGCGCCACGTCGTCCAGGCGCCGGGCGCCGGGGTGACGCCGCGAACCCGCCGGTCGACGACGTGGGCCGGCAGCGACCAGTCGACGCGGGCGTCGGCCGGCTCGATGCGCGGCGCGAGGCTGACCCCCTCGGCCGGCTGCGGCCGGGCCTCGAGCGTGCCGGCCGCGATGCCGTCGAGGGTGGCCAGCAGCAGCCGCGCGCCACTGGTCGAGAGGCGGCCCAGGAGGTCGCCGGCGGTGTCCCGGGGCGCGATCGGCTCGGTGACCGTGCCGTAGACCGGCCCGGTGTCCAGGCCCGCCTCGAGCCGGAAGGTCGAGGCGCCGGTGACCTCGTCGCCGGCCATGACCGCGTGCTGCACCGGCGCGGCGCCGCGCCAGGCCGGGAGCAGCGAGAAGTGCAGGTTCACCCAGCCGTACCGGGGCAGGTCGAGGGCCGCCTGCGGCACCAGGGCGCCATAGGCGACGACCGGTGCGCAGTCGACGGCGAGTTCGGTGAGCCGCTCCAGGAACTCCGGCTCGCGCGGGGAACGGGGTTGCAGCACGGGGACACCGGCGGCGTCGGCGTGCTCGGCGACCGGGGAGCGGCTCACCTTCCGGCCGCGGCCGGAGCGGGCGTCGGGCCGGGTGAGGACGGCGACGACCTCGTGGGCGGAGGCCAACAGCAGTTCCAGCGAGGGGACGGCGACGTCCGGCGTCCCGGCGAACAGGAGCCTCAGTGGGGGCTCACCTCCACCCGCGGGACCCACGCGCCGGCGCCGGCCCACTCGGCCTCCCCGATCGCCGCGAGCGCGGCGGCACGGACCTCGGCGTCCAACCGGTCGACGAACAGCACACCGTCGAGGTGGTCGACCTCGTGCTGCACCGCGCGGGCCAGCAGGTGCGAGCCCTCGACGCGGACCGGCTCGCCGTGCAGGTCGGAGCCGGTGGCGGCCACGTGGAGGTGCCGGCGGCAGTCGAAGGTGTAGCCGGGGATGGACAGGCAGCCCTCCGGGCCCTCCTCGGTCTCCTCCCCCACCGGCGTCACCTCCGGGTTCACCAGGTGGCCGACCTCGCCGTCGACGAACCAGGTGAACACCCGCAGCCCGACGCCGATCTGCGGGGCGGCCAGCCCGGCGCCGCCGGCGGCGAACATGGTGTCGGTGAGGTCGGCGACCAGCCGGCGCAGCTCCTGGTCGAAGTCCACGACCGGGGCGGCAGGGGTCCGCAGCACCGGGTCGCCCAGCAGCCGGATGGGGGTCACGCTCACCGGTCGATCGTAGAAGAGGGACCCCTCGGTCCCCCGGCCGCTCGCAGGGTGGCCTCGCCCGGAGGCTCAGCCCGAGCTTGCGAGGGCTGGGAGGGGCGAGGCCCTTCCACCTGCCGAGGGGCCACCGCGGCGGAGGTCAGCCTGTCGGGACCGCGGTCGCGACGGCGGCGGGCAGCCCCTGCGGCTCGCCGCCGCTGGGCCCGTCGTCGGGGCCGCACCGGCTGATCCCGACGCTGACCGCCAGGACGGCGACCAGCAGGACCACGCCGAGCACGATCCGCCGCAGCCAGCGGCGCAGGTCGCCGGGGTTCTCCGTGGAGCGGTGGGGGTCCTCAGCGGCGGCACGCTCGGCGCGGGGGTCGGGGGGCGGGTCGTTCGACGTCACAGGCCCTCCTCGGCCGCCGGACGGACGTCGAGCGCCCGGTGCTGAGCCGCTCGAGTACGTCGTTGCGCTACCCCGGCACCGCGGCCGTCACACGGGCCGGCCGGGCAGGACGTCGGCCGTCGCCTCAGACCAGGTCGAGCGGGTCCAGCTGCACGCGGACGTGCTCGGGCACCTTCTTGGCGCTGCGCACGCCCTGCACCTCGGCCAGCGCGGAGGCCAGCGCCGCGCCCTCGGACCGTGGCACCCGCACCAGGTAGCGCTCCCGCTCGCCCTCCTGCCCGGGGCGCGGCGGCTCGGGGACGGGGCCGAGCAGGTCGGCATCGGCGGGCAGCCGGGCGGCCGCGAGGAACTCCGCCAGCGCCGCCGCCGTCCCCGACAGCGCCGCCATCCGGGTCACCGGGGGGAAGCCGAGCTCGCGGCGGTCGGCGAGCTCCCGGGCCGCCAGCCAGCCCGGGTCCCAGCGCACCAGTGCCTGGACCACGGCGTGCGCGGCGTCGGCGGCGACGACGACCTGCCCACCGGCCGAGGCCGGTCGGACCAGGGCGGCGGCGTTCACCCACCGGCGCAGCGTCTCCTCCCCTGCCCGCAGGTCGGCCCGGCCGAGCAGCGCCCAGGAGTCCAGCAGCAGCGCAGCGCCGTACCCGCCCTCGGCGACCGGCTCGGCGCCCGGCGTGGCGACGACGAGCGCCGGCCCGCCGGGCACGCTCGGCAGCACGCCGGACCCGCGGCCGGAGATCCGCACCGCGGCGCCGGGGAAGGCCCGGCCCAGCTCCTCGGCGGTGCGGGCGGCGCCGACGACCGAGGCGCGCAGCTTGGTGCCGTGGCAGTACGGGCAGTCGAAGGTCGCCGCGGGGCGGGCGCACCAGCGGCAGGCCGGCACCCGCGACCCGCCCGGGCCGGGGGTGGGCGTGATGCCCAGCGGCCCGGAACAGGCCGCGCAGCGGGCCGGCGCCCGGCAGCGGTCGCAGGCGAGGCCGGGCGCGTAGCCGGCCCGTGGCACCTGCACCAGCACCGGTGCGCCGTCGGCGAGGGCCTGGCGGGCGACGCGGTGGGCGAGGCTGGGCAGCCGGGCGGTGCGGGCGGCGGGGTCACGGGCCAGCTCCGCGTCGGCGCCCAGGGCCTGCACCCGCGGCGCGGCGGCGCGCAGGGTGGCGCGGTCGGCGACCAGCTCGTGCGCCCAGCCGCTCTCGACGAGCAGCTGCGCCTCCGCGGTGCGCGCGGTCGCGGCGACGACGGCGGCGCACGAGGCGAGGTGGGCGCGGTGCACCAGCACGTCCCGGGCGTGCGCGTAGGGCGCGCGGGGCTCGGCGTGCACGTCGTCGCCGTCGTCCCAGATGGCGACCAGCCCCAGGTCGGCGACCGGCGCGTACACCGCCGCGCGGGTCCCCAGCACCACCCTGGCCGTGCCGCGGACGGCGTCGAGGAAGCGGCGGTAGCGCGCGTCGGGAGCGGCGTCGGCGCGCAGGACGACGACCGACCCCTTCGGCAGCCGGGCCTCCGCGGCGGCGGCCAGCCGGTCGAGGTCGCGGCCGTCCGGCGCCACCACCAGGGCGCCGCGGCCGCCGGAGAGGGCGGCCTGGCACAGCTCGACCAGCCGCGCCGGCCAGTCCTCCCCGGGCAGCGCCGTCCACACCGCACGGGCGGGCCGGCCCTCGGCGACGGCGGTGAGCAGCGCCGGGCCGGTCGGGTACCGGGCGAAGCCGGCCGGGTCCGGGGACGGCGGGGCCGGGGGCGGCTCGGCGGGTGGGCGCTTCTCGGCCGCGGCCCGGCGGGGTGGGACGGCGAGCCGCAGCACGTCGGTCACCGTGCCGCCCCAGCGCTCGGCCACCGCGCGCGCCAGCGTGACGACCTCCGGGGTGAGCACCGGCTCGGAGGAGACGACCTTGGCCAGGGGCGCGAGCTTCCCGCCGTGCTCGCTGCGCTCGGCGAGCTCGAGGACGAAGCCGTCGACCAGCTGCCCGGCGAAGCGCACCCGCACCCGGCAACCGGCCCGCACCTCGTCGGCCATCGCGTCGGGGACGGCGTAGTCGAAGGGCCGGTCCAGGTGCGCGAGGGGCACGTCGACGACGACCCGGGCCACCCGTGGGGTGCGGGTGGCCGGGTCGTCGGGGAGCTGCCGGGTCGGGGCCGAGGTCAGCGGGGTCTCCGTTCGGCGCGGGCGGAGGGGGCACCCGCCAGTGTCGCCGCGGGGTCCGACGGGACCCGGCGGCCGCGCTGCAGGAACCGGCCGGCCCTGTCCCGGGTACCGCCCCGAGCGGGCGAGGCGTGGGGCGAAGGGTCGCCCTCGCTTCAGGTCCCCGCGGCCGAGCGCAGCGCCTCGACGCGATCGAGCCGCTCCCAGGGCAGCTCGACGTCGGTGCGGCCGAAGTGGCCGTAGGCGGCGGTCGGGGCGTAGATCGGGCGCAGCAGGTCCAGGTCGCGCACGATCGCGCCGGGGCGCAGGTCGAAGACCGAGCCGATCGCCTTCTCCAGGACGTCGTCGGCGACCGTGCCGGTGCCGAAGGTCTCGACGAACAGGCCGACCGGGTGTGCGGCCCCGATGGCGTAGGCCACCTGCACCTCGCAGCGGCGGGCCAGCCCGGCGGCGACGACGTTCTTGGCCACCCAGCGCATGGCGTAGGCGCCGGAGCGGTCGACCTTCGAGGGGTCCTTGCCGGAGAAGGCGCCACCACCGTGGCGGGCCATGCCGCCGTAGGTGTCGACGATGATCTTGCGACCGGTCAGCCCGGCGTCGCCCATGGGGCCGCCGATGACGAACTTGCCGGTGGGGTTGACCAGCAGCCGGTAGCCCTCGGTGGGCAGGCCCAGGGCGGCCAGCTCGGGTTCGACCACCAGCTCCTGCACGTCCGGGGCGAGCAGCTGCTCGATCGAGATGTCCTCGGCGTGCTGCGAGGAGACGACCACGGTGTCCACGCCGACCGGGCGGTCGTCCTCGTAGACGACGGTGACCTGGGTCTTGCCGTCGGGCCGCAGGTAGGGCACCGACCCGTCCTTGCGGACCGTCGACAGCCGGCGGGAGAGCCGGTGCGCCAGCGCGATCGGCAGGGGCATGAGCTCGGGGGTCTCGTCGGTGGCGTAACCGAACATCAGCCCCTGGTCGCCGGCGCCCTGACGCTCGATCGCGTCCTCGGTCGTGCCGGCGGTGCGGGCCTCGTACCCGGTGTCGACACCCTGGGCGATGTCCGGCGACTGCGCGCCGATGGAGACGCTGACCCCGCAGGAGGCACCGTCGAAGCCCTTGCGGGAGGAGTCGTAGCCGATGCCGAGCACGGTCTTCCGGACGATGTCGGCGATGTCGACGTACCCGGCGGTGGTGACCTCACCGGCGATGTGGACCTGACCGGTGGTGATCAGGGTCTCGACGGCCACGCGGCTGCGCGGGTCCTGCGCCAGCATCGCGTCGAGGATCGAGTCGCTGATCTGGTCGGCGATCTTGTCCGGGTGGCCCTCGGTCACCGACTCGGACGTGAAGAGGCGGCGTGACACGCGGTACTCCCTGGGGTCGGGAACGGTGGAGTGGGCGCCCGGGCGTGGGCGTCTCGTCAGGTGCACGTTACCGGCGTGCGCCCCCCGCCGGTGTCGGCCTCAGGCGAGCCGCGGGCCCACGACGTCCCAGACGCCCGCGGCCACGGCGTCCTTGCTGCCCTCGGGCAGCTCGGTGGCCGTGCCGTCGGCGGTCAGGACGACCGCGGCGTTGTCGGCGCGGCCGAACACCCGGCCCTGCGAGACGTCGTTGACCACGAGCAGGTCGCAGCCCTTGCGGGCGAGCTTGGCGCGGGCGTGGGTGAGGACGTCGGCCTCGTCGTCCCCCGTCTCGGCGGCGAAGCCGACCACCAGCTGCCCGGTGGGCCGCTTGGTGACCAGCTCGGCGAGGACGTCGGGGTTGCGCACCAGCGGGATCGCCTCGGGCTCGGCGGCACTGCCCTTCTTCAGCTTGGTGGACGCGACCGAGGCGGGCCGGAAGTCGGCGACCGCGGCGGCCATGACCACGACGTCGGCGTCCTCCGACTCGGCCAGCACCGCCGTCCGCAACTCCTCGGCCGTGCCGACCGGGACGACGCGGACGCCGAAGGGCGCCGGCAGCTCCACGTTGGCGGCGACGAGCACCACCTCGGCACCACGGGCGGCGGCGACGCGGGCGAGTGCCCAGCCCTGTCTGCCCGAGGAGCGGTTGCCCAGGTAGCGCACCGGGTCCAGCGGCTCGCGGGTCCCCCCGGCGCTGACGACGATGCGGCGGCCGGCCAGGTCCGGGGCGAGCGCGGTGGGACCGGCGGCCAGCACGACGGAGGCGAGCGCGGCGATGTCGGCGGGCTCGGGCAGCCGGCCGGGGCCGGAGTCCGGGCCGGTGAGGCGGCCGACGGCGGGCGGAAGCACGATCGCGCCGCGCCGGCGCAGTGTGGCGACGTTGTCCTGGGTGGCCGGGTGCAGCCACATCTCCGTGTGCATGGCCGGGGCGAACACCACCGGGCAGTGCGCGGTGAGCAGGCTCGCGGTGAGCAGGTCGTCGGCCCGGCCGGCGGCGGCGCGGGCCAGCAGGTCGGCGGTGGCCGGCGCGACGACGACGAGGTCGGCGGTCTGGCCGATGCGGACGTGGGCCACCTCGTCGACGTCGGACCACACGTCCGTGGTGACCGGGTTGCCCGACAGCGCCTCGAAGGTGGCGGCGCCGACGAAGTGCAGGGCGGCCGGCGTGGGGACGACGCGGACGTCGTGCCCGGACTCGGTGAAGGCGCGCACCAGCAGGGCAGCCTTGTAGGCGGCCACGCCCCCGGCGACGCCCAGCACGATGCGGCTCATGCCGTCCATCCTCCACACACGGCGAAGCCCCCGGCACCGGCCGGGGGCTTCGTCATCACAACAGGCGGGACGGCCGGTGGCACGCCACCAGCCGTGGCCCGGTCCAGAAGCTCGCCCCGAGCGTGCGAGGGGTGAGGGGGACCGGGGTCCTCAGTTCTCGCCGGCGGTGTGGGTCAGCAGCCCCTCGTTGATCTCGCGCAGGGCGATGGAGAGCGGCTTCTCCTGCGGGGCGGTGTCGACCAGCGGGCCGACGTACTCCAGCAGGCCCTCGGAGAGCTGGCTGTAGTAGGCGTTGATCTGCCGCGCGCGCTTGGCGGCGAAGATCACCAGGCCGTACTTGCTGCTGGTGCGCTCGAGCAGCTCGTCGATCGGCGGGTTGGTGATGCCCTCGGGGGCAGGTGCGACTCCGGACACGGGCGGGCGTGCTCCTCAGCTCGTCATCGGGGAGTGGCGGGCGGCGGTGCCGGGCCCCGTCACTCGGACGCGCCGCTGCTCCGGACGGACCCGGGCGACGGCGCAGTCAGCCATCCTACCAACTCGTCGGCAGCCCGGGCCACGTCGTCGTTGACGACCACCACGTCGAACTCACCGGCAGCGTCGAGCTCGGCCTGCGCGATCCGCAGCCGCTGCTCCTGGACCGCCGGCGGCTCCGAACCCCGGCCGGCCAGCCGGCTGACCAGCTCGCCCCAGGACGGCGGGGCCAGGAACACCAGCTGGGCGTCGGCGTCACGGGCCCGGACCTGCCGGGCGCCCTGGAGCTCGATCTCCAGCAGAGCCGGCGCCCCGGTGGCGAGACGCTCGCGCACCGGGGCGGCCGGTGTGCCGTAGCGGTTGCCGGCGTACTCGGCCCACTCGAGCAGGCCGTCCTCGGCGATCAGCCGGTCGAACTCGGCGTCGCTGACGAAGTGGTAGTGCACCCCGTCGACCTCACCGGGCCGGCGCCGACGGGTGGTGACCGACACCGACACCCACACGTCGGGGTGCCGGCGCCGGACCTCCGCCACGACCGTTCCCTTGCCGACCCCCGAGGGGCCGGAGAGCACGGTCAGCCGTGCCGGGATGTGCTCCGGGGCAGCAGGTGCCACTCGTCGTCGTCCTCGACCTCCGGGTGCCTGGTCCTGCGGGTCAACCCTCGACGGGGACCTGCTCGGCGGCGACCTTCTCGCCGCCGAACTCCGTCTCGAGGGCCCGGCGCTGGTTGGCACCCAGACCGCGCACCCGGCGGGTCGGGGAGATCTCGAGCCGCTCCATGATCTTCGCAGCCCGCGCCTTGCCCACACCGGGCAGGGACTCCAGGACGGCGGAGACGCGCATCTTGCCGATCACCTCGTCGGTCTCGCCCTGGCGCAGGACGTCACCGACCGTGGCGCCCTTGCTCTTGAGCCGCTCGCGCAGCTCGGCTCGGGCCTTGCGGGCGGCCGCGGCCTTCTCGAGGGCGGCGGCACGTTGCTCGGGGGACAGGTCAGGGAGGGGCATGGTGCGACCCAATCTGTCGTCGCCGGCCATCGGTTCGGCCGACGGGGCTCGGGCTGTGTCGGGGACAGGACTCACTGCTGAGCCTGCCGGCCAACCTAGCTCCAGCTATATGCGCAGGTCACGCCCGTCTGAACCCAGGGTTTCCGGCAATCCGTGAGGTGGTCATGACACTGTGCCACCGACAGAGGTCACGCTGCGTCATCTGCGCAGGTCAGGCGCCATCGTGGGGGAACTGAGCACCGCACGGGCCCGCCCGTATACCTGCTGACACGCCACGTCCGACACGCCGGTGAGCGGGAAAACGCGCTGGTGACCGACGGGGCCGGCCGGTCCAGGAGCCGTGCACCCCGCCCGCCCGACGGCCAGCCTCCACCGCGGCGGGCTCAGCCGGCCAGCTCCGCGGCCCAGCGTTCGGCGGCAGCCCGCAGCCCGGCCGGGTCGGGGCCGGCGGAGAGCACGTCCCGGGAGACCGTCGGGACGACGGCGGCGTCCCGCCCGAACAGCCGGCGCAGGTCGGCCACCGAACCGCCCTGCGCGCCCAGCCCGGGGGCGAGCACCGGCCCGCCGAGGCCGGTGAGGTCGACGTCCAGCTCCGGCAGCGTCGCCCCGACGACGACGCCGAAGGAGCCGGGCGTGTCGGCCGAGTTCCAGTTCCGCACGGTGTTCCAGTTCCGCACGGTGTCGACGACGACCTGGGCGACCGACCGCCCGTCCACGACCGCGTGCTGCAGCGTGCCGGCGTCCGGGTTGGAGGTGCGCGCCAGCACGAACAGCCCGCCGCCGTGCCGCCGCGCGGTGTCGACGGCCGGCTGCAGCGAGCCGGGCCCGAGGTACGGGCTGACCGTCAGGGCGTCGGCGGCCATCGGGTGGTCCGGGCGGAGGTAGCCGGCGTACCCGTCCATCGTCGAGCCGATGTCGCCGCGCTTGGCGTCGAGCAGCACCAGCGCACCGGCGGCGCGGGCACGGGCCACGCCGTCCTCCAGCACGGCCAGCCCTCGCGAGCCGTGCCGCTCGTAGAAGGCCAGCTGCGGCTTGAGGACGGCGACGGTGCCGGCGAGGGCGTCGACGACGGTGTCGGTGAACCGCGCCAGGCCCTCCGGGTCGTCGGGCAGGCCCCAGCGCTCCAGCAGCGGCGTGTGCGGGTCGATGCCGACGCACAGCGGCCCGCGGGCGGCGACGGCGTCGGCGAGGCGCTGCCCGAACGGGACGGTCACGAGACCTCCTGGACGGCGCGCGGCAGGGTGCTCCCCAGTGCGTCGATGCAGTCGCGGGCGAGGAACGGGTTCGCGAAGGCCCCCGACGCCGACTGCACGGCGTCGGCGCCGAGCGCGAACAGCGCCTGGAACGAGGCCGGGTCGGTGACCCCGCCCATGGCCAGGACGTCGAAGCGCCGGCCGGCGGCCTCCCGCAGGGCCACCAGCCGGCGGGTGAAGTCCAGCGCGGAGTCGCGCACCGCGGCCCCGGACAGCCCGGCCAGCTCGCGGCCGGGGAACGTCGGCTCGCCGTCGCTGCGCAGCACCCGGCTCTGCAGCGTGTTGATGCCCGCGACGCCGTCGACCAGCGGCGCCAGCCTCGGCACCAGCGCGGCCAGGCGCGGCTCGTCGAGCCAGGAGAGCTTGGCGACCAGCCCGGTGCGGTCGTCGAGCGCCCGCCGCACGCCCTCGACGACGGCGACGGTCGCGTCGGCGTCCAGGCACAGCGGCGGCTTCACCCCCGACGCCGAGCGGTCGAGCGTGTTCGGGCAGGAGAGGTTGAGCTCGACGACGGTCGCGCCGGCCTCCTGCGCCAGCCGCGCGGTGCGGGCGAAGTCCTCGACCAGGCCGGTCGCCGCGTCGGCCTCCCCCATGACGCTGACCAGCAGCTGCTGGTCGTCGTCGACGGCGGCCAGCGAGCGCTCGAGGTCGGCCATCCACTCCCCTGGCGTCAGCGACGGGACGCCGAAGGAGTTGACCGTGCTGACCGCGGGCGAGCCCGGCTGCACCCAGTCCCACGGGTCGGCGGTGACCTCTGCGGCCGCACCTGGGGGCAGGCTCTGGCTCTGCCGCGCGGCGAACACCCAGTTGGGCTGGGCGTTGGGTTCGTGCGCCCGGCTGCGGACGGTCTTGTAGGTCAGCACGCTGTACCCGTTGCGCGCGAAGTGGCGAACCCAGTGCTCACCGCCGTTGAGCACGCAGGCGGGCACGCCGATCGGGAACCCGACCTCCCGGCCCAGGAGCTTCCAGCGCCGTCCGCCGGCGACCGGGCGCCGCGCCAGGCGCGGCCCCACCGGGGTGGTCAGGTTGTCGCGGTAGGAGCCGAGGACGTCGTAGGCCGGGCTCGGCATCCCGGCCTCGGCGAGCACGCCCGCGCAGCCGGCGAGGAAGAGCACCCGGGTCAGCAGCGGCAGGTCGTCGTCCCCGACGTCGCCGGCGGCGAGCCGCGCGGCCAGCCCGCGTGCCGCCGCGGCCAGGGCGTCGAGCTCGGGCTGCGGCGGCCGCGCGAAGCGGGTCACCCCGGCGAGGAAGGCCGCGGGCAGGCCGTCGACCAGCCCGCGGGCGACCAGGTCGTCCCGCACGCGCCCGACGGCGCCGCCCGGCGATGCCGTCCTCACGCGCCGGTTCCGGCAGAGGTGCTCGGGCCGCCGGCCGTGCCCCCGTTCAGCGCCGCGTGGACCTCCTGCAGGCTGCGCACCCCGACGTCCCCGCGACGCAGCGCCTCGACGGCCTGCACCGCGGCGGCCAGCCCCTGCACCGTGGTGATGCAGGGGATGCCCGCGGTGACCGCGGCGGTGCGGATCTCGTAGCCGTCCAGCCGCGGACCGCTGTTGCCCGGGGAGCCGAACGGTGTGTTGACGACGATGCCGACGTCCCCGGCCAGGATCCGCTCGACGCAGTTGCCGGGCCCGTCGCTGACCTTGCCGACGACCTCGCAGGCCACGCCGTTGCGGCGCAGCACCTGCGCGGTGCCGACGGTGGCCATCACCCGGAAGCCGAGGTCGGCCAGCCGCTTGACCGGGAAGATAGCCGATCGCTTGTCCCGGTTGGCCAGCGAGACGAAGACCGTGCCCTCGATGGGCAGCGACCCGTAGGCGGCCTCCTGCGACTTGGCGAATGCCGTCCCGAAGCTGGTGTCGAGGCCCATGACCTCACCGGTGGACTTCATCTCCGGGCCCAGCACGGTGTCGACACCGTGCCCCTCGACGGTGCGGAACCGGTGGAAGGGCAGCACCGCCTCCTTGACCGCGATCGGCATGTCCGCGGGGAGGTCCGCCGCGTCCCCGGTCGCCGGCAGGACGCCTGCGGCGCGCAGGTCGACGATCGTCTCCCCCACCGCGATGCGGGCGGCGGCCTTGGCCAGCTGCACCGCGGTCGCCTTGGAGACGAACGGGACGGTGCGCGATGCCCGGGGGTTGGCCTCGAGGACGTAGAGGACGTCGTCCTTGAGCGCGTACTGGACGTTGAGCAGCCCGCGGACGCCGATGCGGGCGGCGAGCTGCTCGGTCGCCCGGCGGATGCGGGCCACGTCGTCGGTGCCCAGGGTGATCGGCGGCAGCGCGCACGCCGAGTCGCCGGAGTGGATGCCGGCCTCCTCGATGTGCTCCATGACGCCGCCGAGGTACAGCTCGGAGCCGTCGAAGAGCGCGTCGACGTCGATCTCGACGGCGTCCTCGAGGAACCGGTCGACCAGCACCGGGTGCTCGGGGCTGACGTCGGTGGCCTTGGCGATGTAGGCCTCGAGCGTCGCGTCGTCGTAGACGATCTCCATGCCGCGTCCGCCGAGGACGTACGACGGCCGGACCAGCACCGGGTAGCCGACGGCCGCGGCGATCTCGCGGGCCTCGGCGAAGGTGGTCGCGGTGCCGTGCTTGGGTGCGAGCAGCCCGGTGTCGGAGAGCACCCGGGAGAAGGCGCCGCGGTGCTCGGCGGCGTCGATGGACTCCGGCGAGGTGCCCAGCACCGGGACGCCGGCGTCCTTCAGTCGCTGCGCCAGGCCCAGCGGCGTCTGCCCGCCGAGGGTGCAGATGACGCCGGCGACCGGTCCGGCGGCGCGCTCGGCCTCCACGACCTCGAGGACGTCCTCGAAGGTCAACGGCTCGAAGTACAGCCGGTCGGCGGTGTCGTAGTCGGTGGAGACGGTCTCGGGGTTGCAGTTGACCATCACCGCCTCGTAGCCGGCGTCCTGCAGCGCCATGACGGCGTGCACGCAGGAGTAGTCGAACTCGATGCCCTGACCGATCCGGTTGGGCCCCGACCCCAGGATCAGCACCGCCGGCTTCTCCCGCGGCTCCACCTCGGTCTCCTCGTCGTAGGAGGAGTAGTGGTACGGGGTGCGGGCGGCGAACTCGGCGGCGCAGGTGTCGACGGTCTTGTAGACCGGACGCACGCCCAGGCGCCGGCGCAGCGTCCGGACGCCGTCCTCCCCGGCCAGCTCGGGGCGCAGGGCGGCGATCTGCCGGTCGGACAGTCCGTGCCGCTTGGCTCGGCGCAGCAGCTCCGCGGTGAGGGACGGCGCGCCGGCGACCTCCGCGCCGACCTCGCCGACGAGCGCCAGCTGGTCGACGAACCAGGGGTCGAACCCGCTGGCCTCGGCGACCTGCTCGACGGTGGCGCCGGCGCGCAGAGCGGCCTCGGCGACGTACAGCCGCCCGTCGACCGGCGTCCGCAGCGCCTCGAGGAGCTCGTCGGCGGAGCGGCCCGCCGTGTCCCCACCGGTCCAGAACCCGGCGACCTTCGTCTCCGTGGACCGCATCGCCTTGCCCAGCGCCTCGGGGAAGTTGCGGCCCATCGCCATGACCTCGCCGACGCTCTTCATCGTCGTGGTCAGCCGCGGGTCGGCGCCGGGGAACTTCTCGAAGGCGAACCGCGGGATCTTCACGACGACGTAGTCCAGCGCCGGCTCGAAGGCGGCCGGGGTGACGCCGGTGATGTCGTTGGTGATCTCGTCGAGGGTGTAGCCGATGGCCAGTTTCGCGGCGATCTTGGCGATCGGGAAGCCGGTGGCCTTGGACGCCAGGGCCGACGACCGCGACACCCGGGGGTTCATCTCGATGACGACGAGCCGCCCGTCGGCCGGGTTCACGGCGAACTGGATGTTGCAGCCGCCGGTGTCGACACCGACCTCGCGCAGCACGGCGATCCCGACGTCGCGCATCCGCTGGTACTCGCGGTCGGTGAGGGTCATCGCCGGGGCGACGGTCACCGAGTCGCCGGTGTGGACGCCCATCGCGTCGATGTTCTCGATCGAGCAGATGACGACCACGTTGTCGCTGCGGTCGCGCATCAGTTCGAGCTCGTACTCCTTCCAGCCCAGCACCGACTCCTCGATGAGGACGGTGTGCACCGGGGAGTCGGCCAGCCCGTGCGAGGCCATGCGGCGCAGCGAGGCCTCGTCGGTGGCGAAGCCCGAGCCCAGCCCGCCCATGGTGAAGCTCGGCCGGATGACGACGGGGTAGCCGACCTCCGCAGCGGTCTCGAGCGCCTCCTCGACCGACGAGCAAACCCGCGAGCGCGGCGCGTCCGCGCCGATGGACCGCACGATGTCCTTGAACATCTGCCGGTCCTCGCCGCGGTTGATCGCGTCGACGTCGGCGCCGATCAGCCGGACGCCGTACTTCTCGAGCACGCCGTTCTCGTACAGGCCGATGGCGATGTTGAGCGCGGTCTGCCCGCCCAGGGTGGCCAGCAGCGCGTCGGGGCGCTCCTTGGCGATGACCTTCTCGACGAACTCCGGCGTCAGCGGCTCGACGTAGGTGGCGTCGGCTATCTCCGGGTCGGTCATGATCGTCGCCGGGTTGCTGTTGACCAGGCTGACCCGCAGCCCCTCGGCCTTGAGCACCCGGCAGGCCTGGGTGCCGGAGTAGTCGAACTCGGCGGCCTGGCCGATGAGGATCGGCCCGGAGCCGATCACCATCACGTGGTGGATGTCCGATCTCTTCGGCACGGTCAGGCCTCTCCCCTGTCGCGTCGGCCGGTGACGTCGTGCGCGTCCTGCTGCCCGTCTGCCATCAGGCCCTCTCCCCCGTGCCGTCCTCGACCTGCGGCGCCGGGCTCACGGCCGGCTGCCCGTCGCGCGCCGCCGCCATCAGGTCGACGAACCGCTGGAACAGCGGAGCGGCGTCGTGCGGGCCGGCCGCCGACTCGGGGTGGAACTGCACGCTGAACGCCGGGGCCTCCCGCAGGCGCAGCCCCTCGACCACGTCGTCGTTGAGGCCGACGTGGCTGACCTCGACCGGCCCGTACGGGGTGTCGGTCGGCCGGTCCAGCGGGGCGTCGACGGCGAAGCCGTGGTTGTGGCTGGTCACCCGCACCGTGCCGCTGACCCGGTCGAGGACCGGCTGGTTCAGGCCGCGATGGCCGAAGCGCAGCTTGTAGGTGCCCAGGCCCAGCGCGCGGCCGAGGATCTGGTTGCCGAAGCAGATGCCGAACAGCGGGCGGCCGGCGTCGAGCACCCCGCGGACGGCCTCGACCGCGTAGTCCGCGGCTGCCGGGTCACCGGGGCCGTTGGAGAGGAAGACGCCGTCCGGGCCGGCGGCGAGCAGGTCCTCGGCGGTGGCGGTCGCGGGCAGCACGTGCGTCTCGACGCCGAGCTCGGCCAGGTGCCGCGGCGTGGCGGTCTTGATGCCGAGGTCGAGCGCCGCGATGGTGAACCGCTGCTCGCCCACCGCCGGGACGACGTAGGGGTCGTTCGCGGTGACCGACGGCGCGAGGTCGGCGCCGCTCATGCTCTCCGAGCCGCGCACCCGGGTCAGCAGCTCGTCGGCCGAGAGGCCGTCGCTGCTGATGCCGGCGCGCATCGCGCCGCGCTCGCGCAGGTGGCGGGTCAGCGCCCGGGTGTCGATGCCGCTGATGCCGACGACGCCCTGCCCGGCCAGCTCGCCGTCCAGGCTGCCGGTGGCGCGCCAGTTGGCCGGGCGGCGGGCGGGGTCGCGGACGACGAAGCCGGCCACCCACATGCGGCGGCTCTCGTCGTCCTCCTCGTTCACCCCGGTGTTGCCGATGTGCGGAGCGGTCATCACCACGATCTGGCGGGCGTAGCTGGGGTCGGTCAGCGTCTCCTGGTAGCCGGTCATCCCGGTGGCGAACACCGCCTCGCCCAGCGTCGTCCCGACCGCGCCGTAGGCCTCGCCCCGGAACGTGCGCCCGTCCTCGAGGACGAGTACTGCTTCGGTCACCTGACCGCCTTTCCGTCGAGCACGGTCGCCTCGCCCCGCAGGAACGTGGCGACCACCCGACCGGGCAGCTCCCGGCCGGCGTAGGGGCTGTTGCGGCTGCGGCTGGCCAGCGCGGCGGGGTCGACCACCGATCGCGCGGCCGGGTCCACCAGCAGCAGGTTGGCCGGCTCGCCCACAGCGAGCGGACGGCCGTGACCGTCGAGGCGGCCGATGGCCGCCGGGCGGGCCGACATGCGGTCGGCGACGCCGCGCCAGTCGAGCAGGCCGGTGTCGACCATCGTGTCCACGACCACCGACAGCGCCTGCTCCAGCCCGAGCATGCCGGGCCGGGCCTGCGCCCACTCGCACTCCTTGTCCTCGACCGCGTGGGGAGCGTGGTCGGTGGCGACGGCGTCGATGGTCCCGTCGGCCAGCCCGTCCCGGAGCGCCTGCACGTCGGCGTCGGTCCGCAGCGGCGGGTTGACCTTGAACACCGGGTCGTAGCTCTCCGCGCAGGCGTCGGTGAGCAGCAGGTGGTGCGGGGTGACCTCCGCGGTGATCTGCACGCCCCGCGACTTGGCCCAGCGGATGATCTCGACCGAGCCCGCCGTCGACACGTGGCAGACGTGCAGGCGCGCGCCGACGTGCTCGGCGAGCAGCACGTCGCGGGCGATGATCGCCTCCTCCGCCGCGGCCGGCCAGCCGGTGAGGCCGAGGCGGGCCGAGCGGTCGCCCTCGTGCATCTGGGCGCCGGCGGTCAGCCGCGGCTCCTCGGCGTGCTGGGCCACGACGCCGTCCAGCGCCTTCACGTACTCCAGCGCCCGCCGCATGAGCGCCGGGTCGGCGACGCAGTGCCCGTCGTCGGAGAAGACCCGCACGCGGGCGGCGGAGTCGGCCATCGCGCCGAGCTCGGCCAGCCGCTCGCCGGCCAGCCCGACGGTCACCGCGCCCACCGGGACGACGTCCACCAGCCCCGCGTCGCGGCCCAGCCGCCACACCTGCTCGACGACGCCCGCGGTGTCGGCCACCGGGTCGGTGTTGGCCATGGCGTGCACCGCGGTGTACCCGCCGAGCGCCGCGGCCCGGCTGCCGGTCTCCACGGTCTCGGCGTCCTCGCGGCCGGGCTCGCGCAGGTGGGTGTGCAGGTCCACCAGGCCGGGCAGCGCGATCAGGCCGGTCGCGTCGAGCACGTCCGCCCCGGTGGCGGACAGGTCGTCGCCGATCGCGGCGACCCGCCCGTCCCTGAGCAGGATGTCGGCGGGGTCGTCGCCGTAGGGTCGCGCGCCCGTGATCAGGTGGGTGGTCATGCGGGCTCGTTCCCTCCGAGCAGCAGGTAGAGCACGGCCATGCGCACGGAGACCCCGTTGCCGACCTGCTCGACGATCGTGGAGCGGACGGAGTCGGCCACCTCGGCGGCGATCTCCATGCCGCGGTTCATCGGGCCGGGGTGCATGACGATCGCCTCGTCGGGCAGCGCCGCCATCCGTCGTCCGTCGAGGCCGTAGCGACGGCTGTACTCGCGGGCGCTGGGGAAGTACGAGGCGTTCATCCGCTCGGCCTGGACCCGCAGCATCATCACCACGTCGGCCTTGGGCAGGACGGCGTCCAGGTCGTAGGAGACCTCCGCCGGCCAGCTGCCCACCCCGACCGGGAGCAGCGTCGGCGGCGCGACCAGGGTCACCTCGGCGCCGAGGGTGTGCAGCAGCCGCACGTTGGAGCGGGCCACCCGGCTGTGCAGCACGTCGCCGACGACCGCCACCCGCACTCCCTCGAGCCGGCCCAGCCGGTGCCGGATCGTGTAGGCGTCCAGCAGCGCCTGGGTGGGGTGCTCGTGGGTGCCGTCGCCGGCGTTGACCACGCTGCCGCGCACCCAGTTGGCCAGCCGGTGCGGGGCGCCCGACGCCGAGTGCCGGACGACGATCGCGTCGGAGCCCATCGCCTCCAGCGTCAGCGCGGTGTCCTTGAGGCTCTCGCCCTTGGAGACGCTGCTGCCCTTGGCGGAGAAGTTGATGACGTCGGCGGAGAGGCGCTTGGCGGCCAGCTCGAAGGAGATCCGGGTGCGGGTGGAGTCCTCGTAGAAGAGGTTGACCACCGTCCGGCCCCGCAGCGTGGGCAGCTTCTTGACCTCGCGGCCGGCCAGCGCGGCGTCGATCTGCGCGGCGGTGTCGAGGACGAGCGTCGCGTCGGCCCGGTCGAGGTCCGCGGACTCCAGCAGGTGGCGCTTCACCGGGCCTCCTCCGTCACGAGCACCTCGTCGGTGCCGTCGATCTCGGCGAGGTGCACCCGCACCTGCTGGCTGCGCGACGTCGGCACGTTCTTGCCCACGAAGTCCGCCCGGATCGGCAGCTCCCGGTGGCCGCGGTCGACGAGGACCGCGAGCTGCACGCTGCGGGGGCGGCCGAGGTCGCGGAGGGCGTCGAGGGCCGCGCGCACCGAGCGGCCGGAGAACAGGACGTCGTCCACGAGGACGACCAGCCGGCCGTCGATGCCGGCGTCCGGCAGGACGGTCGGCTCGAGGGCGCGGACGCCGCGCAGCCGGAGGTCGTCCCGGTAGAGGGTGATGTCGGCGGTGCCGACGTCGATCGTCGTCCCGGTGAACGCCTGGATGCGGGCGGCGAGCCGCCGGGCCAGTGGGGCGCCGCGGGTCGGGATGCCGACGAGGACGAGGTCGGAGAGGCCGCCGTCGGCGGCTCCGGGGTCGGCCGACGCAGCTCGTTCGATGAGCTGGTGGGCCATGCGGTCGATGACGCGGGCGACGTCGGCGGCGGTCAGCAGGACGCCGGGGGTGCTGCCGGGAGACGGACTCCGGGCAGGCTCGGGACAGCGGGCCATGGGGCCTCCTTCCCCGCCTCACGGGACGGGTCGTTAAAGGAGTGGTCGGACCGGGATCGACCGTACTGCACGGCCCGGTGTGACCCGCACCGCGGCCGGGCGCCGCCACGGGGGTCGACCCGGACGCTGCGTCGACCCCCGACCATCTCCGGCACGACGTCCCGGCACGGAGGGGCGCGGCTGGACCGGGTGGCCCCGGATCGGACGGGACGGCGGCGTCGCAGGGAACGGAACGGCGGAACCGGGGGTGACCTGCGCGGGGGCGGAGGGTCCACGACGTGGGGCCTTCTGACCCGGATGAGTGTCCCGGTGTTCCTCGGACCGCTCGCCCAGTACGCTCCGTGACGACAACACCTCCACGACGACGGACAGTGAGCAGGAAGCGATGAGCACCGACTACTCACGGGCCCTCGGTGCCCGGCTCCGCGCCATCCGCAACCAGCAGGGCCTCTCGCTCCAAGGGGTCGAGGACAAGTCCCACGGCCGCTGGAAGGCGGTGGTGGTCGGCTCCTACGAGCGCGGCGACCGTGCCGTGACGGTGCAGCGGCTCTCCGAGCTCGCCATCTTCTACGGCGTCCCGGTCTCCGAGCTGCTGCCCGACCCGCGGCCGAGCTCGGCGGTCACCTCGACGACGAAGATCGTGCTGAACCTCGAGTCGCTGGGCTCGCTGCCCGCGGACGAGGCCGGCCCGCTGGCCCGGTACGCCTCGACCATCCAGGCGCAGCGGCACGACTACAACGGCAAGGTCCTCTCGATCCGCGCCGAGGACCTCAAGTCGCTGGCGATCATCTACGACATGAGCCCGGACGAGCTGACCAGCCGTCTCATCGAGTGGGGCGTCCTCTCCCCCGGCATGGAGAGCATCGTCGGCTTCGGTGGCGACGAGGACGAGGACGAGATCAACCCCAACTGGGAGCGCCGCCGCACCCCGCGCTGAGTGGACGTCCCGGGTGACGACGGCACTCCGGGGAGCTGCAGGGGGTGTCTCGACCGATCCCCGGCTACCCGGGGATCGCCAGCGTCCTCGCCAGTTCGGTGCGACCGCTGATTCCGAGCTTGTCGTAGATGTGCGACAGATGGGTCTCAACCGTGCGGACGGACACGACCAGCCGATCGGCGATCGCCTGGTTGCTCATCCCACGGCCGGCCAGCCGGGCCACTTCCTGCTCCCGCGAGGTCAGCAGCGGGGGTGTGACGTGGTCCAGCGCCGGCGTCTCCGCCAGGCCGCAGGCGCGGAGGAGTCTCGACACCCTCGTCGCATGCGAGGCGGCACGACGCCGGTCACCACTCCGCTCGTGGGCCGCGGAGGCCGCCGCGGCGGCGTCCGCGGCGAACAGGAGGGCTCCCGCCTTCTCGAAGCGGTGACTGGCCAGGTCGAGGTGCTCGCCCGACCCGGTCAGGACCGCCTCCGCGTGCGAGGCGAGGTCCTCGACGAACGGGGAGTCGAGCGTCCCGGCGAGCTCTCGGAGCCGGTGGGCGACGTCTGCGGCGCGGCCGAACCGGAGTCCGTCGTGCAGCAGGATGGCCTCCACCGCCGGCTGCCCCTGGTCTGCGGCGAGCGCCGCGGCCTCGAGCACCCCGTCGCCGGCCTTCGCGGTCTGCCCCCGCGCGCCCTCCAGCCAGGCCCAGGCCAGCGAGGCCACGGGATCGAAGACCGTCACTGCCCCGCGCCCGATGCGCTCCCGCTCGGCGCAGAGCTCTTCGGCACCCGCCACGTCACCGATCACGGCCCGTGCCCTGGCCAGGAGGGCGAGACAGAGTGGCAGCAGGCCGACCGGATCCCGGCGCTGCAACCCCATCTGAGCCTCCTCCAGCCACCGGATCGCCACGCACAGACGACCTGCGGCCAGTGCTGCCCAGCCGCGGTGCAGGCTGACGACGGCGTCCCCGGACCATTCCGGAGCAGCCAGGCTGCGGCGGTGCAACTCCACGACGCGCCGTTCCAGCTGCTCGATCCGTCCGGCCAGGTGGAGGGCCAGGAGCTCGGCCTGTGCCAGTGCCACCCACGTGAAGGCCCGGTCCGGACCCTCGGGGAGCGAGTCCAGCGCGTGCCACCCGGTCTCCACGGTGGCCAGCGCCTGCGTGGTCCGTCCTGTCAGCGCCAGGCTCGCGGCCGCAGTGGCCGCCGCGAGTGGCAGGGCGGCTCCGACGGGGGTTGCCGAGGTGAGGACCGGAGTGGCGTGCCCCAGGGCGCGGGCCGGGTCCCCGCCGAGCAGGGCCAGGGTCGCTTCGGTCGCGGCCAGGACCGCGCGGCCCTCGTCGGTGTCGACCTCCGCCGCCGCCTGCTTGAGCAGAGCGACCGCGTCGTCCCTCCGCCCGCGGCCACAGAAGAGCGCCAGCACCCGGGTGGCGGTCAACCACGCGCGGTCGCCGCCCGAGCCCACCACCGGGGCCGCCTCGGCCACGAGCCGCTCCCCGAGCGCCGGCTGCCCCTGCCACCAGGACGCCTCGACGAGCGCCAGGTGCGCCTGGGCATCGGCGCCCTCCTCGACGGCCGCCCGGGCGAGTCGCTCGGCCAGGGGGTGGTCCAGCATGGCGCTCGCGTGGCGCGCGGCCTCGGTGAGCACGCCGGCCTCGACCATGGGCGCGTCGCTGTCGAGGAGTCTGACGCACCGGCGCACCAGGTCACCGGGGATGCCACGACCGCCCGGGGCGTCGGACAGTTGGCGGCGGATCAGCCGCAGCCCTGCCTCGGAGGCCCGGCCACGCACGACCTCCGAGTACAGCGGGTGGGCGATGCGCACCTGCCCGGACGCTCCGGAGTCGTCGTCCACCACGATGCCCTCGCGCTGGAGCGAGGCGACCGCGTCCGCGCTGCTGAGATCGACCACCTGCTGCACGGCGAGCGGTTCGGCGGTGGCCAGGACCTCCAGTGCCCGCCATTCGGCCGGGTTCAGCTCGCCCAGCTGCGCCAGCACGATCTCCACCAGGCGCTGGGACGGTGTCATGGGCCCGCACCAGCGCCACAGCCCCGGGGCGCGCTCGAACCGGCCGGTTCGCCGACCGTCCTCCACGAGCTCCCGGAGGAACAACGGGTTCCCCCGGGAGAGCCGCCACAGTCGCTCGGTCGTCCGGGCCTCGACATCGCCCCGCAGAGCCCGGGTGAGCAACTGCTCGGTCTCGTCGCGGCTCAGCGGCTGCAGTTCGATCCGGGTGAGGAGGCGGTCCTTCCACAGGGGCGCGGCGGGGTCCGGCGCGGCGTTGCCCGTGCGGACGGCGAGCACCAGGGTGACCGCCCCGCTCATCCGCAGCTGGTGCAGCAGGGTGACCGACAGCGGGTCCAACAGGTGGACGTCGTCGACGCCGAACACCGGGGTCGGGCCGGAGCCGTCGCCGGCTATGGCCTGGGCGGCACGCTGGAGGAGCACCAGGGGGTCCGACGCCGCGTCCACCGTGGGCAGCAGATGGGCGAGCGCCCCCAGCGGGACGTGGGTGGCAGCACTCGTCGTCGCCGCGGCCCACCGGATCGGTCGTCCCCGGCGGTGTGCCATGGACAGCGCCTCGTGCAGCATCCGGGTCCGGCCCACTCCGGCCGGACTGGCGATCACGATGCCGCCCACTTTTCCGTCGAGGAGAGCGACGGTGATCGCTTCACAGGCTGCTTCGCGGCCGACCAGCGGCCAGCGATCTGCCTGCATCAGGTCGTCACGCCGGTCTTCTGGCACCTGCGCGACCGCGATGGCGCGTTCGGTGGTATGCCCACCGCTCCGCCACCTGCCGCCCGTTGATCCGACGTGAGACTTGAGGAGTCTCCGCGCTCTGTTGCCACAGCAACATTCCCCCGAGCTCGAAGCCGTTACGCGATTGTCTGTACCGGCGGAAGCATATGTATGACCGCTTGATCACGTGGCGTCACGCCGGTGTGGGAGCGCATCGACGTGACGAAACGGCCTCGGCTGTGGCAGGTCCCTACAGAAAGTCTCGGCGCGGTCACGGAATCGGCGCGAGGGCTTGCAGGGGTGCGGGGGGACCGGCTCGCTGGACCGCGGGCGCATCTGCCGGCTCCCCTGCCCGGGCACCTCGTCTAACCACCGGGCGCGGGGACCTGCGGCGATGTCGATCCTGCAGCGGAGCGCGACACCGTGAGTGCCGGCCCCCGGCCGAAGCGCGCCACCGCCGTGGCCTCCGAGGCGGGCCCGCCGGCCTCGACGGTCCAGTTCGCATCTCCGCCCGCGTGGACGAGCCGCTCCGGCGGGACGCCGTCACGGACGAGGTCACCCCACAGCGAGGCGGGCACGGCCACGGTGCCACCCTGGGACGACGGTCCCGTGATCCATGCGGCCAGTTCCGCGGTCGGCAGCCTCGGAGCCGTGCTGGGCAGGAAGAGCCCACCGACGACGACGAGCACCAGCACGGGCAGAGCCACGGCTGCGCGGATCAGGGGGTGGGACCGCTGCGCCGACGGCTGCGCGCGCCCCGTGTGGATCAACATCGACCCCAGGAGGGCGACGGCGCCGACCGCCCCCGCGAGCGCGCTCCCGGCGCCGGGCCAGGGCAGCGCCGCGAGGAGCACCGCGGCGCCGGCCACGGCTGCGAGAGGGCGGAGGCTGCGGTGCCGGATCGCGGCCACCACGACCAGGGCCGCAGTGAGCACGAGCAGGATCCGGACCGAGCCGTCGACGGGCAGGTCGTCAGGGCGGGTCCCGAGGTAGGCCGCCAGGCTCGTCACCGGCAGGACCAGCGCGAGCAGGAGCCAGCGCCGGACGTCGGCGTCGGCGTCGGGCCGGGCATGCCGCGGTCCGGATCGGGCGTGCCTCCCGGCTGGGCGCCCGGCGGCGAGCACGAGCACCGTCCCGAGCGCCAGGGGCACGGCGGTCGCCGGAGCGGTGAGCACGCCGACGGCGACCGCCAGCGCGCCGAACCCGGCTGCCGTCCGGCCGACCACACCGGCGAGCAGGAGCGCACCCATCGCGGTCCAGGCCGCCCCGAGCACGCCGGGCCCCACCGTCGCCAGGACCGTCACCACCGGGCCCATGACCACCGCGGCAGCCAGGGGCAGGATGACGGCCCGGGGCCGTACCCGCCCGGTGAGCGCCAGGGTCGCCAGGCAGACCACGAGCACCGCCGTGGCCACCACGGCCAGCTCCCGCCCCGCCGCCATCACGGAGGCGTGCCGCGAGAACGCCCCGCTCAGCCGGGCGTACCACACGAGCTGCTCGTGGGCGAGGAGCTCGGCCGATCCGACGGACGGACCGGTGGACGTGCCCACCACGGCGGCCAGCGCACTGTCGACCAGTCGGGTCTCCCCCGCCGAGGCCGGGAGCGACCGGGAAACGGTCGCGACCCGGGCGACCACCGCAGCTGCCAGGCAGCCCACGCTGATGAGCGCCAGGGTCCCGCGGATCCGGGCCGAGGTGGCGGCCGGGACCCGCAGACGAGGCCACCGGCGGACGGAGAGGTGGTAGGCCAGCTGGAGCAACATCCAGGCCACGAGGGCCGAGCCGAGCCACGGCAGCACCAGGAAGAACAGTTGGACGACGTCCAGGATGGTGGCGACGACGTCCCCGTTCCGCACCGCGGTGTCGACGTCGTGCAGGTACTCCTGCAGCGCTGACCACACCACGGGGAGGACGGCCGGCGCGGCGATGAGGAAGATCGTGAGGCCTAGCAAGATGACCGGCACCGAGACCGCCACCCACAACACGATCAGCCGCCGTGCCCACGGCCGGAGTTCGCGGACCTTGGGGTGGGTGGGGCGTCCCGGTACGAGGCTGGTGAGGACGGGGCCCACGTAGCTGAACAGGTCGGGCACTCCGACGACGTCGGCCAGGATGTAGTAGCCGTCGAACCGGATGGACGGGAAGAACTGGGAGGCTGTCTCGACGTGCATGCCGATGAGCGCCAGCAGCAGCCAGGGCTGCCCGGTCGTCAGGTAGAGCCCGCTCACCCCGGCGATGACGATGGCGTCGAAGTAGACGCCGCCCAGGTCGGTGCGTAGCCGTCCGACGCGGTCGAGGCGGTAGGAGTCGGTGACGGTGCTGTAGTAGGCCGGCCAGACCAGGTAGAGACCGACGCCCATGTCGCCCGGGGTGGCTCCCCCGTACCGGCAGGCGGTGACGTGGCCGAACTCGTGGAAGGCCCCGCCGACGTAGCTCAGGCCCAGGATCGCGAGGACGAGCACCGGTTGGTGGATCACCTGGAGCAGGCCCGCCTCGACCTGACCGATGAGGCGGCCCTGGAGGAGGATCAGCACGTCCAGGCCGATGAACGTCGCCAGCGCAGCCACCCAGACCGGGCGGGCGAACAGTGGCTGGAAGATCCCGGCGATCCGCCTCGTCACCCCGGCGGGTACGACTCCGACGCGATGACGCAGTGCCAGGAGGGGGTCGGACTTGACCGGCGGTGCGGGCGGGACTCCGCCGGCAGTGCCGCTCGTCCCGTCGGGCCCGCCGTCAGGCTCCGGGAGATCCCCCTCGTCGGGGGCGATGACGCCGACCGGCCGCAGCCGCTCGGTGACGAGGAAGGACACGTCCTCGGGAGTGAGGTCCGCGTCGAGTTCGGCGCTGAGCTCGGTGGCGATCTCCGCCGTGCTGCGGCCGTCCAGGGAGCTGGCCACCCGGTACAGGAGCCGGGGCAGCTGCATGACCTGCCCGTCGGCTCGGGAAAGCAGGTACTTCGGTACCTCGTAACCGGAGTCCTGGAACGCGCCGAGCAGCTCCGTCCCCTCGGCCAGCCGGTAGACCGCGGCTCGGCGGGCCGTCCGCTGGTCGTCCGACCCCTCACGGCTGCCCGGGTCCGCGTCCGCGGCCTGCGGCGGCGCCAGGACTGCGTGCTCTCCCACGATGTCCTCTCCGTCGACCGGAGACCCGTCGACTGGTTCGACCTGCACTCACCTGCGCCCGACCCCACCGCGGGGGCACGCCCTGACCGGAGGGCCGAGGGCGTCTCTTCCCCGTTCGGACACTCGTCCTCGACCGGACACTCGTCCTCGCGGGTCGCTCCACGAAACGCCAGGACGCAGCGTGGGACGGTGGCGGGGGTGCAGCGGGAGGGGCCACCGCGGTGGCCCCTCCCGCTACCGATCCGGCCGGGTCAGGCAGGATCAGCCGGCGCCGCCGGCGCCACCGGTGCCGCCCTCGGCCGTGGCGGTGCCGGAGGTCGCCGTCAGGGTGCTGTCGGTGACGTCGCCCTCGACGACGATGACGGCGATGGAGATGGCGGCGGCGTCTCCGCCCCTGCCGCCACGTCCGCCGCCGCCGCGACGCATGGTGGTCCGTGCCGGCAGCAGCTCGACGGTCTGGTCTTCGAACATGGGGAACTCCTCAGGGTCGTCGGTGTGTGTGAACTTCGCTGTTCGGTTCGCAGCCGCAGCGGGAGGGGCCACCGCGGTGGCCCCTCCCACCACCGATCCGGCGGGTCGGGCAGGATCAGGCGTCGCCGCCGGCGCCACCGGCGCCACCGGTGGCCTCGGCGGCGCCGGACTCCGCAGTCAGGGTGCTGCCGGTGACGTCGCCGCCGACGACGATGACGGCAGCCGAGACGGCGATGGCGTCTCCGCCCCTGCCGCCACGTCCGCCGCCGCCGCGACGCATGGTGGTCCGTGCCGGCAGCAGCTCGACGGTCTGGTCTTCGAACATGGGGAACTCCTCAGGTCGTCACTGTGTGGATCTCGCAGCAGGGGTCGGGGCCACTCCGCTCGAGCAGACCCGCCCGCCCCTTCCGCTCGCCCGGGTCCGCCGGCACCGGCCACCGTGTCGGCAGCCGGTGCCGGCGGGCGGCCCGGTGAGCCGCGCAGCTGCTGCCCCGCAACCGGCCAGGGTCGCCCCGCAGCAGCTCCGTGCGTGGCCGGCGGTCCGCAGCGGGAGGGGCGACGAGCTGGCAGCCCCTCGCGCTACCCATCCGGCCGGGTCAGGCAGGATCAGGCGTCGCCGCCGGCGCCACCGGCGCCACCGGTGGCCGTGGCGGCGCCGGAGGTCGCCGTCAGGGTGCTGTCGGTGACGTCGCCGCCGACGAAGATGACGGCAGCCGAGACGGCGATGGCGTCTCCGCCCCTGCCGCCACGTCCGCCGCCGCCGCGACGCATGGTGGTCCGTGCCGGCAGCAGCTCGACGGTCTGGTCTTCGAACATGGGGAACTCCTCAGGGTCGTCACTGTGTGGGCTTCGCAGCAGGGTCGGGGCCACTCCGCTCGAGCAGGCCCGTCCACCCCTCCCGTTCGCCCGGGTCCGCCGCCCCGGCCACTGGCCCGAGGAGGCACGAGAAGGCTCGTCGCCGGCAGAGGACGCGGGCATCCGGGCCCGTCACTGATTCGTCCGATGCGGATCCCGAACCGAGGGGAGGGGGTACCACGTAAGTCGGGTCCAGGGCCACGTAGACCGCGCGCACTGGGCGATCGGGGGTCGCGGGGCGGTTGCGGCCGTGGTACTAGTCGCGGATGCCTACCCCTCCACCCGTGGTCCTCCTCGCCGGCGGGCTGCTGTTCGTGGCGCTCGCGGCCTGTTCCCTGAGCGGCGACCGAGTGGTGGCCGCGGGTGCCGCGGGTGCCGCAGGTGCCGCGGGTGAAGCGGGTTCCGCCGGTGCGCCGGGATCCCCTGGTGCACCGGGATCCCCCGGTGAGCCGGGCCGGTCCAGTTCGGTCGGCGGCGTCAGTGTCGTGTCCAGCTCCGGGAACTCGTGCACGGTGACGCTGGGAGGCCATGCCACCGCACACGTCCTCGGCACGACGTTCACACTCCGGGACATCCGTGACGGCCGGGCCACCGTCCGGGTCGGAGATCGAGAGGTCTCCGGTGCCGAAGGTGAGACGGTGGCGGCGGGTCCTCTGACGCTGCACCTCACGGCGGTCACCGAGGACCGCGTCAGCTTCACCGCGTCACTGAGCTGAGTCCGTCAGCGCACCCGCGGTTCACCATCACCATCACCGCCCACGCGGCTCCGGCAGACGCCACCCTGGACGCGACGAGGCCCACTCCGCCTGGGCGGAGTGGGCCTCGTCGCCTCCGGCGGTGGTACCTGCCGACCTCAGCTGGTGGGGACCTCGGCGTCGAGCACGGCGCCCAGGACGCCGTTGACGTAGGCCGGCGAGTCGTCGGTCGACAGCGACCGGGCCAGCTCGACGGCCTCGTCTATGACGACCGGGTCGGGCACGTCGTCGACCCACAGCAGCTCGAAGACCGCCATGCGCAGGATCGCGCGGTCGACGTCGGGCAGCCGGTCGATCGACCAGCCGCGCGCGTGCCGGTCGATCAGCTCGTCGATGCGGGCGGCGTGCTCGGCCACCCCCTCGACCAGCCGGACGGCGTGGTCCGGGATGGGCGGCGAAGCGAGCGCCACCCGCTCGCGGAGCAGCTCCAGCGGGTCGCTGCCGCGGACGTCGGCCTCGTAGAGGACGTCGACGGCGCGCTTGCGCGCCTTGGTACGGGCAGCCACGTGAGCAGCGTCAGTTGGCGCGGCCGAGGTACCGGCCGTCGCGGGTGTCGACCTTGAGCCTGTCGCCGGTGTTGACGAACAGCGGCACCTGGATCTGCGCGCCGGTCTCCAGCGTGGCCGGCTTGGTGCCGCCGGTGGAACGGTCGCCCTGCAGGCCCGGGTCGGTGTGCTCAACGACCAGCTCGAGGGTCACCGGGAGCTCGACGTAGAGCGGCGTCCCCTCGTGGACGGCGACGACGACCTCGGTGTTCTCCAGCAGGTAGTCCGCACCGCCGCCCAGGGTCTCGGCCGGGACGTGGATCTGGTCGTAGGTCTCGCCGTCCATGAAGACGAAGTCGGTGCCGTCCTTGTACAGGTACGTCATGCTCCGCTTGTCGACGGTGGCGGTGTCGACCTTGGTCCCGGCGTTGAAGGTCCTGTCGACGACCTTGCCCGAGAGCACGTTCTTCAGCGTGGTGCGGACGAACGCGCCGCCCTTGCCCGGCTTGACGTGCTGGAACTCGGTGACGGCCCAGAGCTGGCCGTCGAGGTTGAGGACCATGCCGTTCTTGAGGTCGTTGGTGGTAGCCATCTAGAGGACCAGCAGTTCCTTGCTCGTGAGGGTCAACAACTCGGGCTCGTCGTCCGTGACGATCAACGTGTCCTCGATCCGGACACCGCCGTGGCCGGGCAGGTAGACCCCCGGCTCCACGGTGACGGCCATGCCGGCGGCCAGCCTACCCGCGCCCAGCTGCCCGATGCCCGGCGCCTCGTGGATCTCCAGCCCCACCCCGTGGCCGAGGCCGTGGGTGAAGTGCTCGGCGTGCCCGGCGGCGGCGATGACGTCGCGGGCCGCGGCGTCGACGGCGACCACGTCGGCGCCGACGGCCAGCGCCGCCCGTCCCGCGGCCTGCGCGGCGGCGACCAGCTCGTAGACCTCGCGCTGCCAGTCGGCCGCCTCGCCGAGTACCACGGTGCGGGTCATGTCGGAGTGGTACCCGTCGACGGTCGCGCCGAAGTCGAGCTTGAGGAGGTCACCGGGCCGCAGCTCGGTGGTGTCGGGCCGGTGGTGCGGGATGGCGGAGTTCGCGCCGGTGGCCACGATGGTCTCGAAGGACGGCGCCTCGGCACCCATCGACAGCATCCGGGCGTCGAGCTCGCGGCCGACCTGCAGCTCGGTGCGCCCGGGCCGCAGCGCCCCCTCGGCGGCCAGCTCGGCCAGCGCCGCGTCGGCGACCGCGCAGGCCCGGCGCAGCGCGTCGACCTCGTCGTCGTCCTTGACCGCGCGCAGCGTCTCGACCGCCCGCCGGACGCTGGTCAGCTCGGGCACGGTGCCGCCGCCGGCGGCGTCGGTGAGCACCGACTCCAGCACCCGCAGCCCGTCGACGGTCAGGTGGTGGCTCTCGTAGCCGATCCGCCCGGCGGGCGAGCCACCCGACCGGGGGCGCACCGCTTCCCGCGCCAGGGCGGAGACGGTGGCGCGGTCGACCAGCAGCTCGACGTCGGGCACCTGGGTGCCGGCCTGGGTGGTGTAGCGGCCGTCGGTGCCGAAGACGTCGGTGCCGTCGGTGCGCAGGAGCAGCGCGCCGTTCGAGCCGGTGAACCCGGTCAGGTAACGCACGTTGACCAGCTCGGTCACCAGGACGGCGTCCAGCCCTCGCTCGGCCGCCGTCGCGCGCAGCCGCTCCCGGCGCTCGGCGTACCTCACCATGCCCTCCGTTCGGCTCCGCGGTCGCTCCGCTGCTCGCTCAACAGCACCGGTCGCCTCCGTGGTCGCTCCGCTCCTCGCCCGCAGAGTTCGCTGCGATGCTCACTCCCTGCCGGCTCCGTGACCTCGCTGCGAGTGCTCACTCCCCGTCGCCTCACGCGGCCCCCTGTGCGGCCAGCCACCGCAGCGCCAGCACGTAGCCCTGCACGCCCAGCCCGGCGATCACCCCGTCGGCGACCCCCGAGACGTAGGAGTGGTGCCGGAACTCCTCGCGCTTGTGGATGTTGCTGATGTGCACCTCGACCACCGGCGCGGTCAGCATCGCCAGCGCGTCGCGCAGCACCACCGAGGTGTGCGACCAGCCGGCCGGGTTGAGCACCACCGGGTCCCCGGCGTCGGCCGCGGCGTGCACCCAGCGCAGCAGCTCGCCCTCGTCGTCGGTCTGCCGGACCTGCACCTCCAGGCCCAGCTCGTCGGCCGCGGCGGTGACCAGCTCGACCAGCTGGGCGTACGTCGTCGCCCCGTACTTCTCCGGCTCCCGCGTGCCGAGGCGGCCGAGGTTGGCGCCGTTGAGCACCTGGATCGTCACGGTGCCTCCGATACTGCGGCCCACGCCGCGTCGAGCCAGGCCCGGTCGGGGTCGGCGAGGATGCGCGGGTTGCCGATGCCGTCCAGGACGACGAACCGCAGCGAGGCGCCGCGGGCCTTCTTGTCCACGCGCATCACCGACTGGATCTGCTCCCAGTCCCCGGCGTAACGCGTGGGCAGGCCCATCGCGGCGACCAGCCGGGCGTGCCGGTCGACCTCGTCGCGGGTCAGCAGCCCCGCCTGGCCGGCCAGTTCGGCGGCGAACACCAGGCCGACGGCGACCGCCTCGCCGTGCCGCCAGCCGAAGTCCTCCACCCGCTCGATGGCGTGGGCCAGCGTGTGCCCGTAGTTGAGGAACTCCCGCACGCCGGTGTCGAAGAGGTCCTCCCCCACCGCGTCGGCCTTCACCCGCACCGCTCGCTCTATGAGCTCCTCGGTGTCCCGGCGGCCCGTCGGGTCGGCCTCGAGCAGGTCGAGGATGCGGGGGTCGGCGATGAAGCCGCACTTGACCACCTCGGCCATCCCCGCGCGGAACTCCGCCACGGGCAGCCCGGCGAGGACGTCGGTGTCGGCGAGCACGGCCACCGGCGGGTGGAAGGCGCCGACGAGGTTCTTGCCCGCGCCGGTGTTGATGCCGGTCTTGCCCCCGAGCGCGGCGTCGACCATGCCGAGCACGCTGGTCGGCACCTGGACGACGCGCACGCCGCGCGTCCAGGTCGCGGCCACGAAGCCGGCGAGGTCGGTCACCGCGCCCCCGCCCACGCCGACGACGGCGTCGGACCGGGTCAGCCCCAGCCGGCCGAGCTCCTCCCACACGCCGGCCGCGACCGCCGCCGTCTTGGCGGCCTCCCCGTCGGGGACGACGACGGCCTCGGCGCCGACCCCGGAGGTCTGCAGCGTCTCCACCAGCGCACCGGCCAGCGCGGCCAGCGGCGGGGCGTGGACGACCGCGGCGCGAGCGGTGCCGTCGAGCACGTCGATCGTCAGGCTGCCCAGCTCGTGCTGCGCCCCGGGCCCGATGACCACGTCGTAGGGCCGCTCGCCGGGGACGGTGACCCGCCTCCGCGTCGTCGGTCCGCTGCCGCTCACGACGTCGCCTGCGCGGGGACGGCGGCGGCCACCTCGTCGACGACCTCGCCGGGCCCGCGGCCGCCGGTGGCCACGGTGAGGGTGGCGACCTCGGCGTACAACGGCGCCCGCGCGGCGAGCAGGGTGCGCAGGGTGGCCCGCGGGTTGAGGCCGAGCACCGGGCGGCTGCGGCCCAGGCCCACCCTCTCCGCGGCCGAGGCGAGGTCGACGTCCAGCCAGACGACGGTGCCGCCGGCGCGGGTGTAGCCGGTCAGCCGCTCGCGGGTGACCGCGCTGAGCACCGCGCCACCGCCGAGGGCCAGGACCCCGCCGTGCTCCTCGAGCGCGACGGCGACCGCCTGCTCCTCCAGCGCCCGGAAGTGCGGCTCGCCGAGGTCGACGAACAGGTCGGCGACGCGTTGGCCGGTGGCGGCCTCGACGTCGGCGTCGGTGTCGCGGAAGGCGACCCCGAGCCGGCCGGCGAGCGCGGTGCCGACGGTGGTCTTGCCCGACGACGGGGCCCCGACGAGGACCAGCAGCGGGCGGCGTGCCGCGGTCATCGGGCGGGCGGGGGTCCCGGGTTCGGCGGAGCTCATCGGATCGTCAGCGCGTCGAGGTAGGCGCGCGCGTTGCGCCGGGTCTCGGCCAGCGAGTCGCCGCCGAACTTCTCCAGCGCGGCGTCGGCCAGCACCAGCGCCACCATCGCCTCCATGACGACGGAGCCGCGGGGCACCGCGCAGGCGTCGCTGCGCTGGTTGATGGCGACGGCGGGTTCGCCGGTGGCGACGTCGACGGTGGCCAGCGCCCGCGGCACCGTCGAGATCGGCTTCATCGCGGCGCGGACCCGCAGCACCTCGCCGTTGGTCATGCCGCCCTCGATGCCGCCGGCACGGTCCGACAGCCGCTGGACGCGGGCCTCGCCGTCCTCACCGGGGGCCAGCACGATCTCGTCGTGGGCCACCGAGCCGCGGCGGCGGGCGGTCTCCAGCCCGTCGCCGACCTCGACGGCCTTGACCGACTGCACGCCCATGAGCGCGGCGGCGAGCCGGGAGTCCAGCCGGCGGTCCCAGTGCACGTGGCTGCCCAGGCCTGGCGGCAGGCCGTGCACGACCACCTCGACGACGCCGCCGAGGGTGTCGCCGTTCTTCCGGGCGTCGTCGACCTCGGCGACCATGAGCGCGCTGGTCCCCGGGTCGGCGCAGCGCACCGGGTCCTCGTCGATGCGCGGGTTGTCGCCCGGGCCGGGCACCACGCCGTCGGGGACGACGACCGGGCCGATGCCGACCACGTGGCTGACCACCTCGGCGCCGAGGGCCTGGCGCAGGAACGCCCGCGCGATCGCGCCCAGGGCCACCCGGGCCGCGGTCTCCCGCGCGCTGGCCCGCTCCAGGACCGGCCGCGCGTCGTCGAAGCCGTACTTCTGCATGCCGGCGAGGTCGGCGTGGCCCGGGCGCGGGCGGGTGAGCGGCGCGTTGCGGGCCTGACCGGCGAGCACCTCGGGGTCGACCGGGTCGGCGGACATGACCGTCTGCCACTTGGGCCACTCGGTGTTGCCGACCTGGACGGCGATCGGCCCGCCCTGGGTCAGCCCGTGCCGGATCCCCCCGGTCAGCGAGACGACGTCCTGCTCGAAGGACATCCGGGCGCCGCGGCCGTGGCCGAGGCGGCGGCGGGCGAGGTCGAGGTCCAGGTCCGGCGTCGCGACCTGCACGCCGGCGGGCAGGCCCTCGAGGATGGCGGTGAGCTGCTGGCCGTGCGACTCACCGGCGGTCAGCCAGCGCAACATGTCCGCGATTGTGCCAGTAGCAGGACCCCCTTCCTCCCCACCCCTCGCGAGCTGGGGGCCGGCCCCGAGAAGGGGGCCGTCCTGCTCAGGACGGGGGCAGCGGGCTCCCCATGGCCAGGGCGAGCACCGCACCCACCAGCAGCGGCGGACCGAACGGCAACGCGGTGCGCCAGCCGGCCCGCCCGGCGGCGATCAGGGTGAGGGACGCCGTCGCGCCGGTGACCAGCCCGAGGAACACCCCCGCCAGCAGAGCGCCCCAGCCCACCCAGCCGAGCACCAGGCCGAGCAGGCCCAGCAGCTTCACGTCGCCGAAGCCGAGCCCCCGCGGGGGGAGGACGGCGGCGCAGGCGGCCACCGCGAACGCGGCCGCGCCGGCCAGCGCGGCGCGCAGCAGCGCCGCCCAGGTGCCGAGTGCGACGGCGTCGACCAGCAACGCCGTCACCACAGCGGAGTACGCCGGGACGGTCACCCGGTCCGGGAGCCGGTGGGCGGCGAGGTCGACCTGGGCGAGCACCACGCCGGCGACCCCGGCCCAGGCCAGTGCGACCGTGCCCGGGCGCACGCCGCCGGCCAGCAGCGCGCCGCCCAGTGCCAGCGCGGCGAGGACCACGGTGAGCGCGGTGCGCAGCGGGCCCGCCGTCGCCGCGTCGTCCCGCCGGGCCAGCCGGGCCGACACCCGGGCCAGCCACGGCCCCAGCGCCAGGCCACCGGCGAGGGCCAGCGCGAGGACCACGCCGAGCGGGAGGTCCGCGGCGGGCACGCCGGTCAGCGGGGGCCGACGGCGGCGTCGAGCGCGCCGCGCATCGCCACCAGCGGCGCCGGCCGGCCGGTCATCAGCTCCACCTGGGCGGTGGCCTGCCAGAACAACACCTCGAGGCCGCCGACGACGGTGCCGCCGACCTCGGTGACCGCGGTGGCCAGGGGGGTGGGCCAGGGGTCGTAGAGGACGTCGAGGACGGTCTGCCCCGCCGTCCAGGGCAGCTGTGCGACCGCCGGCTGGCCGCCGACCGGCACGGTGCTGACCACGACCTCGGCGTCGACGACGGCCGAGGTCAGGGACACCACCGTCGTCGGGACGCCCAGGGTGCCGAGCACGCGCAGCAGGTCCCCGGCGCGGCCCGGCTCGCGGACGACGACGTCGACGTGCACGGCGCCCAGCGAGGCCAGCGCGACCGCAGCGGCCGCCGCCGTCCCCCCGGCCCCGACGATGGCGGCGCGGTCGACCGAGGTGACCCCGGCCTGCTGCAGGGTGGTGCCGACGCCGAGGACGTCGGTGTTCTCCGCCCGCCAGCCGGCCTCGGTGCGCACCAGCGTGTTGGCCGCGTGCAGCAGGCGCGGCAGCGGCTCCACCACGTCGGCGACGTCGGCCGCCGCCTGCTTGCACGGCATCGTCACCGAGAAGCCGCGCCACTCCTCGCCGAGCCCGGCCAGCAGCACCGGCAGGTCCGCAGGCCCGACGTCGAGGGCGTCGTAGGTCCAGTCGTGCAACCCCAGCGCCGCGTAGGCGGCCCGGTGCAGCAGCGGGGACAGCGAGTGCGCCACCGGACGGCCGAGGACGGCCGCCCTCCTGGACCCCCCAGCTGCCCCGTCAGCCACCGCAGCCGAGGCCCGCGGCGGCGCACCGTGCCCGCGCCGCCTGGAACTCCGCGTAGTCGGCGGTGAAGAAGTGACCGCCCTCTGCGTTCTCCAGGACGTAGTAGAGGAGGTCCCCGGCGCTCGGCGCGAGGGCCGCCTCGAGGCTGGCCTCACCGGGCGAGCTGATCGGCGTCGGCGGCAGCCCGGCCCGGGTGCGGGTGTTGTACGGGCTGTCGGTCTGCAGGTCGGTCACGGTCAGGTCGTTGCCGTTCTTGCCCAGCCCGTACGCCAGGGCGGCGTCGATGCCGAGCGGGATGCCCTGGCCGAGCCGGTTGTAGACGACCTGGGCGACGTCGGCCCGCTCCTCGTCCAGCCGTGTCTCCGACTGCACCATCGAGGCCACGGTGACGATCTCGGCGGGCGTCCGCCCGGCCGCGGCGGCACGCTGCTCGAGCTGCAGCCGCTCGGCGGTCGCGGTGAACTCGCCGACCATCTGGCGCAGCACGTCGACCGGGGTGTCGTCGGGCTCGAACTCGTAGGTGGCCGGGAAGAGGTAGCCCTCCAGGCGGCCGCCGGCGTACGGCGGGAGACCCAGTGCGGCCGGGTCGGCGACCGCGGCCTCGAGCTCGGCGACCGGCGTGCCGGTGGTCTCGGCCAAGCGGTCGAGGACCGCCTGCACGGTGAAGCCCTCGGGGATCGTCACGCGCGAGACCATCCGCGAGGCCGGGTCCAGGAGCAGGTCCAGTGCGGCCGCGCCGCTCATCTGCGAGCGCAGCGCGTAGACGCCCGGCTGGATCCCGGTGGCGGCCGGCTCGGTCTCGGCGGCGTCGACGAACGGGCCGGGCGAGGCGATGACGCCCTCGGTCACCAGGGTGCGGGCGATGTCGCTGAGCGTGTCGCCGGAGGAGACACGCACCTCGACGACGCCGCCGCCCTGCCCGGTGAAGTCCTCCCCGCCCGGGTTGACCAGGCCGATCAGCGCCTTGCCGCCGTAGAAGATGCCGCCCACGATGCCGGCGAGGACCAGCAGCGAGAGGACGGCGGCCACGGGGCTGCGCCCGCGACGCCTGCGGCCGTCGCGCCCGCCGCCGTACTCGTCGGCGTCGCGGTCGTACTCGTGGTGGTCGTACTCGTGGTGGTCGTACTCGTGGTGGTCGTACTCGTGGTGGTCGTCCTCGTGGTGCTCGCGCTCGGCGCGCCGGCCGCGGCGCCGGCGCCGCACGTCCTCGGCTCCGGAGGCGCCCAGCACGTCCAGGCCGCCGGTGGAGTCGGCGTCGTCCCGGTCGTGGGCGTCGGCGGCGTACGCCTCGGTGTGGTCGGGGTCCGCGCCGGGGACGGCGGGGACGGCGCCCACCCCGACCGTGGCGTCGTCGGCAGCGCCGTCGGGACGGTGGGCGAGCCGGGACCAGGCGCCCGCGGGCATCGGCGGCAGGTCGGGCAGCGGCTCGGAGGGGTGCGGGGGCCGCAGCGGCTGGTGCTCGCCGGCGTGCGCGACCGGGCCGGGCATCGGCCCCGTGCGGTCCTCGTCGGCCCGGCGGCGGCGCGGCGCGGGGCGGGCGTACCGGCCGGCGTCCGCGCCGGGCGGCCGGCTCGGCATCGAGGCCAGCCACGCGGACGCGGGCACGCCGCTCGGGGAGTCCGGGGAGGCGTGCCGACCCCGCCGCCCCGGCGAGGTCGGGTCGCTCACGAGCGCTCCCGCTGCGCGTCCAGATAGGCCTGGAGGATGACCACGGCCGCGGCCTGGTCGATCACCGAGCGCTGGCGGCGGCTGTCCAGACCGTTCGCCCGGAGGGAGCTGGCTGCGGTCACGGTGGAGAGCCTCTCGTCGACGAGGTGCACGGGCACCGAGCCGATGCGCCCGGCGAGTGCCCGAGAGTAGGCACGCGCCTCCTTCGCCGACGCGCCCGACGCACCCGAGAGGTGCCTCGGCTCCCCCACGATCACCTCTGTCACCTCGTGTTCCACGACGAGCGCCGCGATGCGGTCGAGGTCGGACTCGTCACGGGCCCGCTGCACCGTCTCCAGCGGGCTGGCCAGGGTGCCGGTGGGGTCCGAGATCGCCACGCCGACGCGCACGCTGCCGACGTCGATGCCCAGCCGGCGGCCCTGCCGCCTCGGGCGGGGCGGGACCGGCAGGCCGCCGGGCAGCCCGCTGGACAGGTCGATCTGCGCGGTCTCGTGCCGCACCGGGGGGAAGGCGGCGCGCAGGTCGATCTGCTCGGTCGCGTGGTGGACCGGCCGCGGCGGGGTCGCGCGCGGCCGCGACGGGGGGACGGCGGGCCGTCCCTGCATCGGGCGCTCGCCCGCCGGACCGGTCTCGTCGGGGTGCTGACTGGGCACTCCGGTCACCTCCCTGCGGCGGTCGCGACCGCCTGTTCGCCGGCCTGCAGGGCCGCTGGGATGCCCGCGGGGTCGGTACCGCCCCCCTGGGCCACGTCTGGCTTGCCCCCGCCGCGTCCGCCGACGGGGGCCGCTGCCGCTCGCAGCACGTCGCTGGCCGACAGCCCGCGCCCCTGGGCGGCCGGGTTGAGCGCCGCCACCAGAGCCACCTTGCCCCCCGACTCGGACGCGAGCAAGACCACCGCCGGGCGGTCGGCGGGCAGCCGCCCCCGGACGTCGAGAGCCAGTGTGCGCAGGTCGCCGCCCCCCAGTCCGCCCGGCGCGCCGGTGACCACGGCCACCCCGCCCACCTCCCGGGCGCCGGCGGCCAGCTCCCCGGCCGCGGCCAGGGTCTGCTGGGCGCGCAGCTCGGCGAGCTCCTTGTCGACGTCCCGCAGCCGGGCGAGCATTCCGCTGACCCGCTCGAGGACGGTGTCGGTCGGCGTCTTGAGCAGCTCGCCGAGCTGGCGGACCAGGTCGCGCTCGCGGGCCAGGTAGCGGAAGCCCTCCAGCCCGACGACGGCCTCCACGCGGCGCGAGCCGGAGCCGACCGACGACTCGCCGGTCAGCGCCAGCGTGCCGATCTGGGCGCTGCCCTGCACGTGCGTGCCACCGCAGAGCTCGCGTGACCACGGCCCGCCGATCTCCACGACGCGCACCTGCTCGCCGTAGGTCTCGCCGAACAGCGCCAGCGCGCCGATGGCCTGGGCCTCGGGCAGCGTCATGTACCTGGCGCTGACCCGGTGGTCGGCGCGGACGGCGGCGTTGGCGACGTCCTCGACGTCGTGCCGCTGCTGCGCGGACAGCGCGCCCTGCCAGGCGAAGTCCAGCCGCAGGTAGCCGGGGCGGTTGTAGGAGCCCGACTGGAGCGCCTGCGGGCCGAGCACCTGGCGCAGCGCGGCGTGCACCACGTGGGTGCCCGAGTGCGCCTGGCAGGCCGACAGCCGCCACTCGCGGTCGACCTCGGCGGTCAGCTCGGCGCCCTCACGCAGCTCGCCCTCGAGCACCCGCACCTGGTGGGCGACCAGCCCCCTCACCGGGCGCTGCACGTCGAGCACCTCGGCGCGGCCGCCGTTCCAGGTCAGGCTGCCGGCGTCGGCGACCTGACCGCCGGACTCGGCGTAGAACGGGGTGCGGTCGAGCACCACCCGGGTGATCTCGCCTGGGCCGGCCGGTGTGCCGGCGGCGTCCTCCTCGGCGGCGAGCTCGGAGACCAGGCCCAGCACCCGGGAGTCGGTGCGCAGCGTGTCGTAGGCCCGCCAGTCGGTGGGGCCGTGCTCGGCCAGCAGCCGGCGGTAGGCCAGGACGTCGACCGAGCCGGTCTTCTTGGCGCGGGCGTCGGCGCGGGCCCGGTCGCGCTGCTGCTGCATGAGCGCGCGGAAGCCCTCCTCGTCGACGCGCACGCCCTGCTCGGCGGCCATCTCGAGGGTGACGTCGATCGGGAAGCCGTAGGTGTCGTGCAGCGAGAACGCCTGCTCCCCGGACAGGGACGGCGTCCCCGCGGTCTTCGCCTCGCGCACGGCGGTGTCGAACAGCGCCGTCCCGGAGGTCAGCGTGCGGCGGAACGCCTCCTCCTCGGCGTAGGCGACGCTCGAGATGCGGGCGAAGTCGGCCTCGAGCTCGGGGTAGCTGGCCTTCATCGCGTCCCTCGACACCGGCAGCAGCTCGGGGAGGGTGGCCTCGTCGACGCCGAGGAGCTTCATCGAGCGGACGGCGCGGCGCAGCAGCCGGCGCAGGATGTAGCCGCGGCCCTCGTTGCCGGGGGTGACGCCGTCCCCGATGAGCATCAGGCCGCTGCGGACGTGGTCGGCCACGACCCGCAGCCGGACGTCGTCGTCGTGATCGGCGCCGTAGCGCACCCCGGCGATCTCGGCGGCCCGGTGCAGCACCGGGGCGACCTCGTCGATCTCGTACAGGTTGTCGACGCCCTGCAGCAGGTAGGCCACCCGCTCCAGGCCCATGCCGGTGTCGATGTTCTTCTTCGGCAGCTCGCCGACGATCCGGAAGTCCTCCTTGCTCCGGACGTCGGTGAGCTCGTACTGCATGAAGACGAGGTTCCAGATCTCCAGGAACCGGTCGCCGGCCGTGTCGACCAGCGGGCCGCCGTCGGGGCCGAACTGCGGGCCCCGGTCGAAGTAGATCTCGCTGCACGGGCCGCCCGGGCCGGGCTGGCCGGTGTGCCAGTAGTTGTCCTTCTTGCCCAGCCGCTGGATCCGCTCGACCGGCAGACCCGCGATCCGGTGCCACGCCTCGGCGGCCTCGTCGTCGTCCAGGTAGACGGTGACCCAGATCCGGTCCGGGTCGAACCCGAGCCCGCCGTCGCCCACCGGACCGGTGACGAGGTCCCAGGCGTGCTGGATCGCCCCCTCCTTGAAGTAGTCGCCGAAGGAGAAGTTGCCGTTCATCTGGAAGAACGTGCCGTGGCGGGTGGTCTTGCCCACCTCCTCGATGTCGAGGGTGCGCACGCACTTCTGCACGCTGGTCGCCCGCGGGTAGGGCGCGGGCTCCCGGCCGGTCAGGTACGGGATGAACGGCACCATGCCGGCCACGGTGAACAGCAGGGACGGGTCCGGGGAGACCAGCGAGGCACTGGGGACGACGGTGTGCCCGCGACTGGCGAAGTGCTCCAGGAAACGGCGGCGGATCTCGGCGGTCTGCATGTCCTACTCGGTCTGGGAGGCGCGGTCGGCCGGGCTGCGGCCTCCCGCGGGGAGGAGGGGGCTCAGCGGTCGGTGGCGTGCCGGCCGGGCAGCTCGGCCTGACCGGCCTCGGGCAGCGGCGCGTCCAGGCCGGTGCCGGCCCGCAGCTCCGACTCCCGCTCGGCCATCGCCGCGCGCACGTCGGCGCCGAAGTCGCCGATGGCGTCGGCCAGGTCGCGCAGGCCCTCGGCCACCGAGGCGCCGATGCCGGCCGGGGTCATCCTCTCCGCGGCGCGGGACAGCTTGCGGACGAGGAGGGCACCGATGGTGATCCCCATGGCGAGCCAGAACAGCCGGCGCATCAGGCGGCCCGCCGGGCGGCGCGGCGCGCGCGGCGCTCGACCTTGTCACGGGCGGCGGCGTCGGCGATGGCCTGGCCCTCGCGCTTCTTGCGCGCGGCGCTGCGGACGCCGTAGCTGAACGCGGCCACCTTGATCAGCGGGCTGCCGAGGGTGGCGGCGACGACGCTGGTCAGGGCGGCGACGTTGCTGGAGACGTTGGCGGCGTTGCCGGTGATGTCGTCGACCCGTTCCAGGTTGCTGTTGACGTGGGCCACCGTCGTCGACGCCTGGCTCAGGATCGGGCCGCTCTGCTCCCTGGTCTGGCGGATGGTCAGCGTCGCCTCGTCCAGCGTGCGACCCAGCTTGAGGATCGGGACGGCGAGCAGCACCACCAGCAGCACCAGCGCCAGCGCTGCGATCAGTCCGGCCCACTCTCCTGCGGACACCCGGTCCTCCTGGTTCCTCGGCCGTTCTTCCTCGGCGTGATGGTCGATCTCCGGTGTCCGGGCCCCGCCGGTCGCCGGCGGGCGTCGGCCCGGCGTGGCCACAGTAGTCGGGGGCCCCGGCGCCCGTCCGTGCCCCGCCGGGGGCTCAGCGGCCGCGCCGGACGACGACCTCGGTCAGGCTCCGCGCCCCGGTCCGCTCCTCGCTCGTTCCTCGCTGCGATGCTCCCGGAGCTGTCGCCGGACGACGACCTCGGTCAGGCTCCGCGCCCCGGTCCGCTCCTCGCTCGTTCCTCGCTGCGATGCTCCCGGAGCTGTCGCCGGACGACGACCTCGGTCAGGCTCCGCGTCCCGTGGAAGGACCCCGCTGCCCCCACCGCTCGCACGCTCGCGGCGGGCCCCTGCAGCGCGGCCGCCTCGCTGCGAGGCTCACTCCCTGTCGGCGCCCGCCTCACCGCGATGACTCCCGAGGCTGTCGCCGGACGATGGCGCGGAGCTTGGCCAGGCGGGCCCCGATCGTCGCCTCGGCGCCCCGGTTCGTGGGCCGGTAGTAGTCCCTCCCCACCAGGGCGTCCGGCGGGTACTGCTGCGGCACCACGCCGTCGGGGTGGGCGTGCGGGTAGACGTAGGTCCCGCCGTGGCCGAGCTTCTTCGCCCCCGCGTAGTGGGCGTCGCGCAGCCCCGGCGGCACCGGGCCGGCGAGCCCCGCACGCACGTCGGCGAGGGACTCGCCCATCGCCACGGTGACGGCGTTGGACTTCGGCGCCGTGGCCAGGTGGACGACGGCCTGCGCCAGCGGGAAGTGGCCCTCCGGCATGCCGATGAAGGCCACGGCCTCGGCGGCGGCGACGGCGGTCTGCAGCGCCGTCGGGTCGGCCATGCCGATGTCCTCGCTGGCGGAGATGACCAGCCGGCGGGCGATGAAGCGCGGGTCCTCCCCCGCCTCGACCATGCGCGCCAGGTAGTGCAGCGCGGCGTCGACGTCGCTGCCGCGGATGGACTTGATCAGCGCGCTGGCGACGTCGTAGTGCTGGTCGCCGGAGCGGTCGTAGCGCACCGCGGCCTGCGCCACCGCCGTCTCCAGCGTGGCGAGGTCGATCTCGGCCAGCCCGGCCGCCTGCGCCGCGCCCGCGCCGGACTCCAGCGCGGTGAGGGCCTTGCGCCCGTCCCCACCGGCGATGCGGACCAGGTGCTCCTCCGCCTCGCGGCTCAGCGTCACCGCGCCGGCCAGCCCGCGGTCGCTGGTGAGCGCGCGGTGCAGCAGCCTGCGGACGTCGTCGTCCGCCAGCGGCTGCAGCGCCAGCACCAGGCTGCGCGACAGCAGCGGGCTGACCACGGAGAAGAAGGGGTTCTCGGTGGTGGCGGCGATCAGGCTGACGATCCGGTCCTCGACCGCCGAGAGCAGGCTGTCCTGCTGGGTCTTGGAGAACCGGTGCACCTCGTCGATGAAGAGCACGGTGCGGCGGCCGGCGTAGGTCAGCTCGCGCTTGGCCCCGGCGATGACCGCGCGGACCTCCTTCACCCCGGCGTCGAGGGCCGACAGCTGCACGAACTGCCGCTTGGTGGCCAGCGAGATGACGTGCGCCAGCGTCGTCTTGCCGGTGCCCGGCGGGCCGTAGAGGACCAGCGACATCGGCTCGTCGGCCTCGACCAGCCGGCGCAGCGGCGCGCGGGGGCCGAGCAGGTGCGACTGGCCGACGACCTCGTCCAGCGACCGCGGCCGCATGCGGACGGCGAGTGGTCTCCCCGCCCACCCCGCACCCGGGTCGGCGCCGGAGGCCTCCGGCGCCGGCTCGTCGAACAGCGAACTCACGGGTGAGGACGCTACCCGCGGGGCACGACAGCACCCGTGCAGCAGCGACGCATCGGGGAGCAGACCGTCAGTGCCATCGGGCTCGGGGCGATGCCCCTGTCCACGAAGACCGAGCGGCCCTCCCGCGACGACGCCGTCGCGACCGTGCACGCCGCGCTCGACGCCGGCGTGACCCTGATCGACACCGCGGACGCCTACGCCGCCGACGAGTCCGAGTTCGGCCACAACGAGGAGCTGGTCGCCGCGGCGCTGGCCTCCTACGGCGGGGACACGTCGTCGGTGCTGGTCGCCACCAAGGGCGGGCACACCCGCCGCGGCACCGACTGGGAGCTCGACGGATCGCCGGCGTACCTGCGCCGTGCCTGCGAGGACTCGCTGCGCCGGCTGGGTGGCGACGCCATCGGCCTCTACCAGTTCCACCGGCCCGACCCGGACACGCCCTGGGAGGAGTCGATGGGCGGGCTGCGGCAGCTGGTCGACGACGGGCTGGTGCGCATGGTCGGCGTCTCCAACGCCGACATCGCGCAGATCGACGTCGCCCGCTCGATCGTCGGCCCGGCGCTGGCCGGCGTGCAGAACCAGTTCTCCCCCGGCTGGCGGTTCTCCGCCGACGAGCTGGCCCACTGCGAGGCACACGGGCTGGCGTTCATCCCGTGGAGCCCCTTCGGCGGGGTGTCCGCGGCCGGGTCGCTGTCGTCGTCGGCGCCGGCCTTCGCCGAGGTCGCCGAGGAGCTGGGCGTGTCCGTGTACCGGGTGACGCTGGCCTGGCACCTGGCCCAGTCCGACGTCGTCGTCCCGATCCCCGGGGCCTCGCGGCCGTCGTCCATCCAGGACTCCGCGGCGGCCGCGGACCTGCAGCTGACCCCCGAGCAGCTCGCCCGCCTGGACGCCTGAGATCTCCTGCGGGCCGTCCGCGTCCGGTGCAGTCACAGCAGCCTCGACGGCGTGTCCGTGCCGCCCTGCCACACCGCCGCCCCGGCCCGCGCGGCTGGACCGACCCGGAGTGGTTGCGCGGCCCACCGTCCGTGCGGCCGGACGACGCCGTGACCACCGGGAACGCCTCACGCTGCCGGCCGGCCTCCTCCCCGCGGACGCCGCCTGCAGCCACGGCACCGCGACCGCGTTCCTGGGGGACGTGCCGCCGGGAGGATGGCCGCGTGACCGATCCCGACCTGCCCCCCGTCCAGCGCGACGAGGCCCTGGCGCTCTGGTCGGCGTACGCCGGCACCCGCCCGCAGCCCGTCCCGCCCGAGGAGGAGCCCTGGATCGGCCGGTTCGGCGACTCCGCGGCACTGGCCGACGAACTGCTCGAGCTGGTGCTCGCCGGCCCGAAACGTGCCACGGCGGGGCTGGTCCTCGACCACGTCCACGAGGGCGAGCCGCTCCCCCGGGTCGGCGGCCACTGGGTGGTCTGCGACGGGGCCGGCCGGCCCCGCTGCGTGCTCCGCACCGTCGAGCTGCGCATCGGCCGGCTGGACAGCGTCGACGACGCCTTCGCCTGGGACGAGGGCGAGGGCGACCGCACCCGGGCCGGCTGGCTCCGGGAGCACGGTCGCTACTTCCGCCGCACCCTGGCCGCCCGCGGTCAGACGTGGGACGACGACCTGGAGGTGGTCTTCGAGCGCTTCCGCGTGGTGTGGCCACCCGGGGTCGCGGACTGACGCGGCCCGACCCGGGTGGGACCCGCAGGACTCAGCGGGTCGGGTCGGTCGGCCCCGGGGCTCCCGGCTCGCCCGGGAGCGCCGGCTCCTCGGGCTGGGCGTCGATGCCGGCCTCCTTGCGCTGGGCGTCGGTGATCGGCGTGGGCGCACCGGTCAGCGGGTCGTACCCGGCGCCGGTCTTCGGGAACGCGATGACCTCGCGGATGGAGTCCACCCCGGCCAGCAGCGCGGTCAGCCGGTCCCAGCCGAGCGCGGCGCCGGCGTGCGGCGGCGGGCCGTAGGCGAAGGCCTCGAGGAAGAAGCCGAACCGCTCGCGGGCCTCCTCGCGGGACATCCCGAGCGTCTCGAACACCCGCTCCTGCAGCTCCGGGTCGGCGATACGGACCGAGCCGCTGGCCAGCTCGTTGCCGTTGACCACCAGGTCGTAGGCGTCGGAGAGCGCCGCGCCCCTGTCCTCGGCGAACCGCTCCCGCCACTCGGGGGTGGGCGAGGTGAACGGGTGGTGCATGAACGTCCAGTCGCCGTCCTCGGTCTGCTCGAACATCGGGAAGTCGACGACGAACAGGAACGACCACGAGCCCGGCTCGATGAGCTCCAGCCGGCGGGCGATCTCGTTACGCGCCGCGCCGAGCAGCTCCTGTGCCGGCCGGCGCTGACCCGCCGCGAAGAACACGCAGTCCCCCGGCTGCGCGCCGACGGCCGCGATGAGACCCTCGCGCTCGGTGTCGGAGATGTTCTTGGCGACCGGCCCGCCCAGCGTGCCGTCCTCGGCGATCGTCACGTAGGCCAGGCCGCGGTGCCCGCGCGACTTCGCCCAGTCCTGCCAGGCGTCGAACGCCCGCCGCGGTTGCGACCCACCACCGGACATCACGATCGCGCCGACGTAGGGCGCCTGGAACACCCGGAACGGCGTCTGCGCGAAGTACTCCGTGAGCTCGGTGAGCTCGATGCCGAACCGCAGGTCGGGCTTGTCGGAGCCGAAGCGGTCCATCGCCTCGCGGTAGGTCATCCGCGGGATCTCCGGCACCTCGTACGCGGCCAGCTCCCGCCAGAGCGCGCGGACCACGTCCTCGACCACGGCCAGGACGTCGTCGCGCTCGACGAAGCTCATCTCGAAGTCGAGCTGGGTGAACTCCGGCTGCCGGTCGGCGCGGAAGTCCTCGTCCCGGAAGCAGCGGGCGATCTGGTAGTACCGCTCCAGCCCGCCGATCATGAGCAGCTGCTTGAACAGCTGCGGGGACTGCGGCAGCGCGTACCACTTGCCCGGCTGCAGCCGCACCGGCACGAGGAAGTCGCGCGCGCCCTCGGGCGTCGAGCGGGTCAGGTCCGGCGTCTCCACCTCGGTGAAGCCGTGCTGCGCCATGACGCCGCGGGCGATCCGGTTGACCTCGCTGCGCAGCCGGATGATCCGGGCCGGGCCCTGCCGGCGCAGGTCGAGGTAGCGGTACTTGTAACGGACGTCGTCCGAGGCCGCCTGGTCGGTCTCGATCGGGAAGGGCAGCGGGGCCGACGGCGAGAGCACCCGCAGCTCGGCCGCGGCCACCTCGATCTCGCCGGTCGGCAGCTCCGGGTTCTCGTTGCCCTCCGGACGGCGGCGCACCTCGCCGGTGACGAGCACGCAGAACTCGTTGCGGAGGGCGTGCGCCTCCTCCTCGCGGACGACGACCTGGACGTAGCCCGAGGCGTCGCGCAGGTCGACGAAGACGACTCCGCCGTGGTCGCGGCGGCGGGCGACCCAGCCGGCGAGGGTGACGGTGGAACCGGCGTCGGACACGCGCAGCGTTCCGGCGTCGTGGGTGCGGAGCACGAGGGGTTGCCTTCCGGGGTGGGTGGGTGGCGACGGGGCGGAGGAGCGCTGCGAGGTCACCAGCGGTCGTGGACGTGCGCACGGATGCGCTCGTCGTAGAGGCGCTCGAGGTCGGAGAGCTGCGAGTCGGTGAGCGGCGGCAGCGCGGCGGCCGCGACGTTGCCGCGGACCTGCTCGACGGTCCGCGCGCCGGGGATCACCGTGGTGACGCCGGGCTGGTCGATCACCCAGCGCAGCGCGAACGCCGCCGTCGGGGCGTCGCCGGCGATCGCGGCGACCTCGCGGGCCGCAGCCACGCCGACCTCGAACGGCACGCCGGCGAAGGTCTCGCCGACGTCGAAGGCCTCGCCGTGGCGGTTGAAGTTCCGGTGGTCGTCGGGCGCGAACGTCGTCGACTCGTCGTACTTGCCGGTCAGCAGCCCGCTGGCCAGCGGCACCCGGGCGAGGACGCCCACGCCGGCCTTCGCGGCCGCGGGCAGCAGCTCCTCGAGCGGCTTGCGGCGGAAGATGTTGAGGATCACCTGGATGGTCTGCACGCCCGGGTGCTGCAGCGCGGTCAGCCCCTCGGCGACGGTCTCCACCGAGACGCCGTAGGCCGCGATCGCGCCGTCGGCCACCATCGCGTCGAGCGCGTCGTACACCCGCTCGTCGCTGTAGACCGCCGGCGGCGGGCAGTGCAGCTGGACCAGGTCGAGGATTCCCACGCCGAGGTTGCGGCGGGACCGGTCGACCCAGGCGCGCAGGTTCTCCGGCGTGTACTGCCCGGCCTCGAACGGGTCGGCGCGGCGGCCGGCCTTGGTCGCCACGAACGGCCGGTCGGACCGGGCGACCAGCGCCTTGCGGATGCGCTCCTCGGACCGGCCGTCGCCGTAGACGTCGGCGGTGTCGAGCAGGGTGACCCCGGCGTCGAGCGCGGCGTCGAGGACGTCGGCGGCGCTGTCGTCGTCGACGTCCCCCCAGTCACCGCCGAGCTGCCAGGTGCCCAGGCCGACGACGCTGACGTCGGCTCCCGTCCGGCCGAGCGGCCGCTGCTCCATGCTCATCGTCCGACTCCACCCTCGTTGCGCTCCTCGGTCACCGGCACTCCCTGCGATGCTCGCTCAGGCGTCGTCCCCACGGTGGAGGTCACCCCCCACGCTCGCACGCACGGTCTCGAACAGCTCGCCCACCGGGACGGGACGCTGCTCGCCGGTGCGCATGTCCTTCAGCTGGCCGACGCCCTCGGCCAGGTCGCGATCGCCGACGACGACGACGTGCGAGGCGCCCGACCGGTCGGCGGCCTTCATCGCGCCCTTGAGCCCGCGCCCGCCGTAGACCGTGTCGGCCGAGACGCCGGCCTGGCGCAGCTGCCCGACCAGGCGCACGGCCAACCGCTTCGCCTCCTCGCCCAGCGGGACGACGAAGGCCTGCACCCCGGTCGCCGTCCCGACGTCGAGGCCCTCGGCCTGGACCGCCAGCAGCGTCCGGTCGACGCCGACGGCGTAGCCGATGCCCGAGACGTCCGGCCCGCCGAGCGCCGCCGACAGCCCGTCGTAGCGCCCTCCGCCGCCGATCGCCGACTGCGCGCCGAGCCCGTTGTGCACGAACTCGAACGTCGTCTTCGTGTAGTAGTCCAGCCCGCGCACCAGCCGCGGCGCCTCGGTCCAGGTCACGCCGAGATCGGCGAGGTGCTGGCGGACGGCGTCGTAGTGCGCCTTCGTCGAGTCCGAGAGGTGGTCGACCATCAGCGGCGCCTCGTCCAGCTGCGCCTGCACCTCGGGTCGCTTGTCGTCGAGCACCCGCAGGGGGTTGATCGCCGCGCGCCGCCGGGTCTCCTCGTCCAGGTCGAGCTTCTCGAGGTAGGCGACCAGCTCCTCGCGGTACTGCGGCCGGCAGGTCGAGTCGCCCAGCGAGGTCAGCAGCAGGTCGAAGTCGGTCAGCCCGAGGTCGCGGAAGCCCTGGACGCCCAGCGCCACCACCTCCGCGTCCAGCGCCGGGTCGTCGACGCCGAGCGCCTCCATGTCCACCTGGGTGAAGTGCCGGTAGCGGCCGGCCTGCGGGCGCTCGTAGCGGAAGGCCGAGCCGACCGTCCACAGCTTCACCGGCAGTGCGCCCGTGTGCAGGCGGTGCTCGATGAAGGCCCGCATCAGGCCGGCGGTGAGCTCGGGGCGCAGCGTCAGCGAGCGGCCGCCGCGGTCGTCGAAGGTGTACATCTCCTTCGTCACGACGTCGGTGGACTCGCCCACCCCGCGGGAGAAGACGGCGGTCTCCTCGAACACCGGCGTCTCGACGTAGCCGTACCCGGCCCGCCGCAGCGGCGCGGTGAGCACCTCGCGGACGGCGAGGAACCGCTCGGACTCCGGCGGCAGGACGTCGAAGGTGCCCTTGGGCGCCCGCATGACCTGGTCGCTCACAGCCCGCGGCCCTTCGGGGCGCTCGCGGCCTCGGCGAGGTAGGGGTTCGTCGCCCGCTCGCGGCCGATCGTGGTCGCCGGGCCGTGCCCGGGCAGCACCACCGTCTCGTCGTCCAGCGGCAGGACGACGTCCTGCAGCGAGTGCAGCATGTCCTCCCACGAGCCGCCGGGCAGGTCGACCCGGCCCACCGACCCGGCGAAGAGCACGTCGCCGGCCAGCAGCCCCGGGGCCTCGTCGAAGTCGCTGCCGAGGTCGAGGGAGAAGACGACCGAGCCCCGGGTGTGGCCGGGCGCGTGCCGCACCGTCAGCTCGACGCCGGCCAGCGACAGCACCGCGCCGTCGTCCAGCGGCTCGACGTCGGTCGGGTCGGGCAGCCGGACGCCGGTGATCAACGGGGCCAGCTGCGGGCCGTGCCAGCGGGCGGGGTCGGACAGCATGCCGTTGTCGGCCGGGTGCAGGTAGGCGGGGATGTCGTAGCCGTCGCACACCGGCAGCACCGAGAAGGTGTGGTCGAGGTGGCCGTGGGTCAGCACGACGGCGACCGGCTTGAGGCCGTCGGCGGCGAGCATGCGCGCCAGCGGCTCGACGGCGTCCATGCCGGGGTCGACCACCACGCACTCCTGCCGCGGCCCGGGGGCGACGGCGTAGCAGTTGGTGCCGAACGCGCCGGCCGGGAACGAGCGGATGAGCACCCGTGCAGGTTACGCGGGGGCCGCGCGCCGCCCCGGGCCCGCACGGTGCCAGGGAAGGGCCGGCCCCGACACCTAGACTCGGGGCTTCGACCAGCGGGGTGCGGGCGCACCCGGCCGTCCCCCCGCAGCCGTGCGTCTCGAGGAGTACCACCCGTGCCGAGCAACAAGCAGCGGCGGGAGGCCGCCCAGCGGCGCCTGCAGCGTCAGCTGGAACGCCGCGCCGAGCTGGCGCGCAAGCGCCGTCGCAACCTGCTGATCGGGGTCACCGCCGCCGCGGTGGTGCTCGTCGTCGGTGCTGTCCTGCTGTTCACCGGGATCGGCGGGGACGACCCGAGCACGGCGGCCGCGGAGCCCACCGCAACCAGCCCGGCCGAGCCCACCAGCGCCGCAGCGCCCACCACCAACGCGGACGGCACCGTCTCCTGCTCCTACACGCCCGACGAGTCGGGCAACCCCGACCTGCAGGACGTCGGCACACCGCCGAACGCAGACGCCACCCCGACCCAGGGCACCAGCGCGTTGGTGATGAGCACCGACCAGGGCGACCTCACCCTGACGCTCGACCGCACCAAGGCGCCATGCGCGGCGGCGAGCTTCACGTACCTGGCCCAGCAGTCCTTCTTCGACGGCAGCACGTGCCACCGGATGGTGAACGCGGAGGGCTTCGGCGTCCTCCAGTGCGGCGACCCGACCGGCACCGGCTCCGGCGGGCCGACGTACAAGTTCGCCGAGGAGGTGACGCCGGAGACGACCTACCCCCGCGGGACCATCGCGATGGCCAACAGCGGCGCCCCCGGCACCACCGGCAGCCAGTTCTTCCTCGTCTTCACCGACTCGCAGCTCCCGCCGGACTACACGGTCGTCGGCACGGTCGACGAGGCCGGCCTGGCCGTGCTCGACCGGATCGCGGCGGCGGGGAACGACGGCTCGTTCGAGCCGAGCCCGGGCGGTGGCGCACCGAACACCCCGGTGACCATCGAGTCGATGACGGTGGCCGCGTGACCCTGCGGCTCCGCGGCCTGGTGGGCCTCGCGGGCGCGCTGCTGGCCCTGTCCGCCTGCGGCGGCTCCGCGTCCGGCGGCGAGCAGGGGAACGGCACGTCCGGGGCGGGGGACGGCGGCACGGCGGCCTCGGGCACGGCGACCTGCGAGTGGGGGCAGGGCTCCTCGGCCAATCCCTACCTCACCGAGGTGGCCCCGCCCGACGACGGTGTCCCGGCGTCGGGGACCACCGACCTGCTGGTGACGACCAACCTGGGCGAGCTGACCCTCACCCTCGACCGGGCGGCCACGCCGTGCGCGGCCGCCAGCCTGGTGCACCTCACCGAGCAGGGCTTCTTCGACGACACCGCCTGTCACCGGGAGGTCGACAGCGAGGGGCTGCAGGTGCTGCAGTGCGGCGACCCGACCGGCACCGGTGCGGGCGGGCCGACCTACACCTCGCCGACCGAGGTGACCGGGGAGGAGACCTATCCGCGCGGCACGGTCGCGATGGCCAACAGCGGGCAGGGCTTCGACGGCAGCCAGTTCTTCCTGGTGTGGGGCGACAGCCAGCTGCCGCCGGCCTACACCGTCGTCGGCACCGTCGACGAGACCGGCCTGGCGGTGCTCGACGAGGTGGCCGCGAACGGCAACGACGGCTCGCTGGACCCCAGCCCCGGCGGCGGCGCCCCGAACGTGCCGGTGACCATCGAGTCGGTCACCGTCGCCTGATGCGCCCGGGCGGTCCCGACCCCTACGCCGGCTTCCCGCCGGGGTTCTTCGACCGCGCCGACGAGCGGGACGACGGGCTCTTCTACGCCCCGCCCCGGCTGGTCACCCACATCGACGGCGCCGCAATCGCCGCGGTGGGCGACCTCTACGCCGAGCTCGGCATCGACGGCTCGGCCCCCGGCCCGCGGCGCGTGCTGGACCTCATGTCGTCGTGGGTCTCGCACTTCCGCACGCCGCCGGCCGAGCTCGTGGTGCTCGGCATGAACGCCGAGGAGCTCGCGGCCAACCCGGAGGCCACCGAGCGGCTGGTGCACGACCTCAATGCCGACCCGCGGGTGCCGCTGCCCGACGCCGACGTCGACGCCGCCGTCTGCTGCGTGTCGATCGACTACCTGACCCGACCGATCGAGGTCCTCTCCGACGTCGGGCGCGTGCTGCGGCCGGGCGGGACGCTGGCGGTCACCTTCTCCAACCGCTGCTTCCCCACCAAGGCCGTCCGCGGCTGGCTGGCCACCGACGACGACCAGCACGGCCGGGTGGTGGCCGAGCTGGTCCGCCGGACGGGCCGGTTCGACGAGCCGCGCGTCGAGCTCCGGACACCCCCGGGCGTGGGAGACCCGCTGTACGCGGTCACCGCGACCCGGCTGCCCGACGGCTGACCGCGGGCGCGGGTCGTCAGACCCGCGCTGCCCCGAGCTGCGCGAGCAGCGCGGCTCTGATGGCCGGCCGCGAGCCGAACACCAGCAGGAACGCCGCCTCCCGCGCCGTCCGCTCGGCCACCGAACCGGCGCGGACGGCGGAGCTGCCGGTGGCGGCCACCAGCGCCCCGGCCGCACGGTGGGCGAACGCCGCCGCGGCGGCCCGGGCGGCCGGCAGACCGGCCGGGCCGGCGGTGTCGAGCCCGGTGCGGACGGCGGCCAGCTCGTCGTCCAGCGGGGACGCGCCGACCAGCCGGGTGCACCGCAGCGCCAGGCCGAGCGCCAGCGAGCCGTTGAGCCGCAGACCGGCGGCATCGCCGGCGAGCAGGTCGGCCAGCGGGGCGGTGTGCACGAGCCGCTCCGCGGGAACGCGGTGCCCGGTCAGCCGGAGCTCGACGGTGCGGCTGGCGGCCACGGCGACCATCGGCTGCGGCGTGGCGGCCAGCGTCGGTCCCTCCCGCGCGTCGGCCAGGACGAAGTGGACGTCGTCGCCGTCCCGGGCGGCCACGAGCACCAGATCGACCAGCCCCCAGCCGGTCACCCACGGCACGGCGCCGTCGAGCACCAGCTCCGCACCGTCCCGCCCGGCGCGGATCGCCGGCGGGCCCGGCCGCAGCGCCGCCTGCAGCGCGATCCCGGCGCGCCGCCGGCCGGCGCAGAGGTCGGCGAGGAACGCCGCGCGCAGCTCCGGCGGTCCGGCGGCCGCCAGCCGGCCGACCACGCCCAGGTGCTGCAGCCACACGAACGCCGTCGCGAGGTCGCCGGCGGCGAGCTCCTCGACGACCGCCGCGACCGTGGCCGGGTCGGCCTCGGCTCCCCCGGCCCCGACCGGGCCGGTCAGGCCGTACAGCCCGGCCCCGGCGAGCCGGTCGAGGTGCGAGCGCGGCACGGCCCCCGCCGCCTCGACCGCGGCGGCCTCCGGCACCAGCAGGTCGGCGGCGATGCCACGGGCCAGGGCCACGAGGAGGGGGACCCCGTCCTCCCCACCCTCCGCGAGCTCAGGGCGGGGACCGGGACGGGGCCGGGCGACGTCCTCGCCGGGACTAGGCCGTGACGCGCTCGACGTCGAAGACGCCCTCCACGTTGCGCACCGTCTGCAGGACCGCACCGAGGTGCGCCGGGTCGGCCAGCTCGAAGGTGAACCGGCTGACCGCGACGCGGTCGCGGCTGGTCTGCACCGACGCCGACAGGATGTTCACCCGCTCGTCGGCCAGCGCCCGGGTGACGTCGGAGAGCAGCCGGTGCCGGTCGAGCGCCTCGACCTGGATCGCCACGAGGAACACCGACCCGGGCTGCGAGGCCCACTCGACCTCTACCAGACGTTCAGGCTTGCGCTCGAGGTCGGCGGCGTTGGTGCAGTCGGTGCGGTGCACGCTCACCCCGCCCCCGCGGGTCACGAAGCCGAGGACGGCGTCACCGGGCACCGGGGTGCAGCACTTGGCGAGCTTGGCCCACACGTCGGTCATGCCGTGGACGACGATGCCCGGATCGCCGCCCGACGCGCGCCGGTGCACCGGACGGCGCATCGGGATCGTGGTCTCGGCGATGTCCTCGACCGCGCCCTCGGTGCCCCCGAGGGCCGCGATCAGCTTCTCGACGATCGACGAGGCCGAGATCTGGCTCTCCCCGACCGCGGCGTACAGCGCGGTGACGTCGGCGTAGCGCAGGTCCTTGGCCAGGGTGCTGAGCGCGTCCCCGCCGAGCAGCCGCTGCAGCGGCAGGCCCGCCTTGCGCATCGCCCGGGTCAGCGCCTCCTTGCCCGCCTCGACGGCGTCCTCGCGGCGCTCCTTGGTGAACCACTGCCGGATCTTGGTGCGGGCGCGGGAGGAGCCGACGAAGGCCAGCCAGTCCTGCGAGGGCCCGGCGGTCGGCGACTTGGAGGTGAAGATCTCGACGACGTCGCCGTTGCCGAGCTTGCTGTCCAGGGAGACCAGCGCGCCGTTGACCCGGGCGCCGATGCAGCGGTGGCCGACCTCGGTGTGCACCGCGTAGGCGAAGTCGACCGGGGTGGCGTTGCCCGGCAGGCTGACCACGTCGCCCTTGGGCGTGAAGACGAAGACCTCCTGCGGACCGAGGTCGTAGCGCAACGTCTCCAGGAACTCGCCGGGCTCCTGCGCCTCCCGCTGCCAGTCCAGCAGCTGGCGCAGCCACAGCATGTCGTCGGGCGAGCCGGTCTTGGCGCCGCGCCCTTCACCCGGCGCCGGCCGGCCCCCGGCCTTCGCCTTCTCCTTGTACTTCCAGTGCGCGGCGATGCCGTACTCGGCGGTGCGGTGCATGTCGTGCGTGCGGATCTGCAGCTCCACCGGCTTGCCCTGCGGGCCGATCACCGTCGTGTGCAGCGACTGGTACATGTTGAACTTCGGCATCGCGACGAAGTCCTTGAACCGGCCGGGCACCGGCTGCCAGTGCGCGTGCATGATGCCCAGCGCCGCGTAGCAGTCCCGCACCGAGTCGACCAGGATGCGGATGCCGACGAGGTCCCAGATGTCGGTGAAGTCCCGGCCGCGGACGATCATCTTCTGGTAGATCGAGTAGTAGTGCTTGGGGCGGCCGGTGACGACGGCCTCGATGCCCGCGCCCTTGAGCTGCTCGGTGACCGCGGCGGTGACCTCGGCCAGGTAGGTGTCCCGGGACGGCGCCCGCTCGGCGACCAGGCGCACGATCTCGTCGTAGCGCTTCGGGTAGAGGGTCGCGAAGGCGAGGTCCTCGAGCTCCCACTTGATGGTGTTCATGCCCAGCCGGTGGGCCAGGGGGGCGAGGATCTCCAGCGTCTCGCGCGCCTTCTTCTCCTGCTTCTCCGGCGGGAGGAAGCGCAGCGTGCGCATGTTGTGCAGCCGGTCGGCGAGCTTGATGACCAGCACCCGGGGGTCGCGGGCCATCGCCACGATCATCTTGCGGATCGTCTCGGCCTGGGCGGCGTCCCCGAGCTTGACGCGGTCGATCTTGGTGACGCCGTCGACCAGGTGGGCCACCTCGGGTCCGAACGCCTCGAGGATCGACTCCAGCGTCTGCCCGGTGTCCTCGACGGTGTCGTGCAGCAGCGCCGCGACCAGCGTCGTGGTGTCCATGCCCAGCCCGGCCAGGATCGTCGCCACGGCCAGCGGGTGGGTGATGTAGGGGTCGCCGCTCTTGCGCTTCTGCGTCGCGTGCGCGGCCTCGGCGACGTCGTAGGCCCGCTGCAGGAGCGCGAGGTCGGCCTTGGGGTGGCTCTGCCGGTGCAGCGCGGCCAGCGGCTCGAGCACCGGGCGGACGAGCCCGCTGCGCTGTCCGGCGACGATGCGGCGGGCCAGCCGGTCACGGACCCGGCGCCGCGGTGTGCCGCCCTGCGCGTCCTGCTCGCCGGGGGGCTCGGTGCCCACGTCCTCGGGGCGGCGGACCAGCGGGCGGCTGGGCAGCGGCGGCCGCTCGCCACCGTCGGGGGGACCGCCCCCGGCCGGCAGGGCCGGCGTGTCGGGCCGCGCGGCAGCCACGTTGGTGGCGGCGTCGGGGCCCATGGCGACTCCTGCTCGGCCGTCGGTCGGGTGACCTCCCCATGCTAGACGCGGAGGCCCTGCTCGCGACCCCACCTGGGAGTCGTCTACCTATCAGGTGGTCCAGAGGGCGTGCACGGCGTGCGGTACCAGCCGCTGGCGGCCGGCGAGGTCGGCGAGCTCGATGACCACGGACACGGCCACGACGACCCCGCCGAGGGCCTCGACCAGCTGGATGCTGGCCGCGAGCGTGCCGCCGGTGGCCAGGACGTCGTCGACCAGGAGCACCCGCTGCCCCGGCGTGATCGAGTCCGTGTGCACCTCGAGGGTCGCGGTGCCGTACTCGAGCGTGTAGTCGGCCGACAGCCGTTCGCGCGGCAGCTTGCCGGCCTTGCGCACCGGCACCACGCCGACGCCGGCCTCCAGCGCCACCGCCGCGGCGAGCAGGAAGCCGCGGGCCTCGACGCCGACCACGACGTCGTAGCCGGGGTCCCCGCCGGCCGGCGTGGCCATGGCGGCCGCCCGCGGGTCGACGAGGGACGGCGCGGCCAGCCCCTCGACCATCCGGCGGAAGGCCGGTCCGTCGGCGAAGACCGGTGTCAGGTCGCGGAAGACGACCCCCGGCTGGGGGAAGTCCGGGATCTCGACGGCGTGCGAGGCGATCAGCTCGTCCAGCGGGGTGCTGTCCGCCGGGGCGCCGGTGCTCACCGGCGCTTCCGCCCGCCCGAGCGGCGGGCGCCCGGCTGCTGCGGGCGGGCCCCGGGCCGTGGCGCGGCGGTCGCCCCGCTGCGGGAGGGCTGCGCCGTCCGCCCGGTCTCGGGACGCACCGACTCCGGCGACTCGACCACCACGTCGGCCCGGGCCGGACCCAGGTCCTCCTCGCGCTCGGCGACGGCGACCCCTGTCGCCCGGCGGGCGGCGCCGCCCGCACGGCGGGCGCTGGCGACCGGACCGGCCCCCGTCGGGCGGGCGCCCTGACGAGCCTGGGAGGACCGGCGGGCCAGCACCCGGCGACGCAGCGCCTGCACCTCGGGCTCGCGCTCCTTGAGGTCGGCGACGATCGGCGTGGCGAGGAAGATCGACGAGTAGGCCCCCGCGGCCAGGCCGACGAACAGCACCAGCGCGAGGTCCTTGAGCGTCCCGACGCCGAGCAGCCCGGCGCCCACGAACAGCAGGCCGGCCACCGGCAGCAACGCGATCACCGACGTGTTGATCGAGCGCATCAGCGTCTGGTTGACCGCCAGGTTGGCCGCCTCGCCCCAGGTCATCCGCGCCGACCTGTCGAGGTCCTTGACGTTCTCGTCGACCTTGTCGAAGACGACGACTGTGTCGTAGAGCGAGAAACCCAGGATGGTGAGGAACCCGATGACCGTGGACGGGGTGACCTCGAAGCCGACCAGCGCGTAGACGCCGGCGGTCACGACGATGTCGTGCAGCAGCGCCGCGATCGCGCCGACCGCCATCTTGGGCTGGAACCGGATCGCCAGGAAGGCGATGACGGCCACCAGGAACACGGCCAGCGCCACGAGCGCCTGGTTGGTGATGTCCTGTCCCCACTCGGCGCTCACCGCCTCGGGGCTGACCTGGTTCGGCTGCACGCCGGCCGCCGCGGCGACGGCGTCCACGACCGCGCGCTCGGTGTCGTTGTCGAGCGCGCCGGTGCGCAGCAGCAGCGCGTTCCCGCCGACCACCTGCGCGGAGGCGACCTCCGCACCGGCGTCCTCCGCGGCCTCCTGGACCTCGGCGAGCTGCTCGGTCGAGCCCGGCAGCCGGAAGCTGTTGCCGCCGGCGAAGTCGATGCCGAAGTTGAAGCCCCGGAAGACCATGGCGGCGATGCACAGCAGCACCACCACCGCGGTGATCCGGTAGATCAGGCGGCTGCGGCCGACGACGTCCAGCCCGGCCTCGCCGTTGTAGAGCCGGTGCGACAGGGAGCCGCGGTGCCGCGGACGCCGGGCGCCGGCCTCGCCCTCGCGCGGCAGGCCGGCCTCGGCCAGCGCCGTCTCGTCGGCGGCCGCGGCGGCGTCGGCCGCCGCGGTGCCGGCGGACGCCGCCTCGTCGGCGTCGTTGCCCATCGGCAGCTCGTCGGCGTCCGGTCGGGTCTGGCGGCCGGTCATGCGTCGCTCCTGTCCTGCGCGGTGCGGCCGGTGCCGGCGCCGACGAGCTCGCGGTCGGCGGCAGGACGACGTCCCGCGGCCGCGCGCGGGCGGTCGAGGTTGCGGCCCAGGCCGGAGAAGCGGCTGCTGCCGAACACGCGGTAGCGGGCCAGCACCGCCATCAGCGGGTGGGTGAAGAGGAAGACGACGACCAGGTCGAGCACCGTGGACATGCCCAGGGTGAACGCGAAGCCCTTCACGTCGCCGATCGCCAGCACGTAGAGGATCGCGGCGGCGAGGAAGCTGACCGCGTCGGCCGACAGGATGGTGCGGCGGGCCCGGACCCACGCCCGCGGGACCGCCGAGCGCAGCGTGCGGCCCTCGCGGATCTCGTCCTTGAGCCGCTCGAAGTAGACGACGAACGAGTCCGCGGTGATGCCCAGCGACACGATGAACCCGGCGATGCCGGCGAGGCTGAGCGTGAAGCCGATCTGCCGGCCCAGCACGACCAGGACCGCGTAGACGACCACCGCCGACAGCACCAGGCTCGCGATCATCACCAGGCCCAGCAGTCGGTAGTAGAGCAGCGCGTAGACGAAGACCAGCGCGATGCCGATCGCCCCGGCGATCAGGCCGGCCTGCAGCTGCTCGGCGCCGAGCTCGGTGGAGATCGACTGCGCGGTGGCCTGGGTGAAGGTCAGGGGCAGCGCGCCGTAGCGCAGCTGGTTGGCCAGCTCCTCGGCGCTCTGCTGGTCGAAGGAGCCGGTGATCGTCGTCGGGTTGCTCGTGATCGCGCCCTGGATGGTGGGCGCGGAGATCACCCTGCCGTCGAGGGTGAACGCGACGTTGGAGCCGACGTTGGCCGCGGTGTAGGCCGCCCAGGTCGACTCGGCGTCGCGCTCGAAGTCCAGCAGCACGACCCACTCACCGGTGGCCTGCTGGGTGCCGGCGCTGGCGTCGGAGACCTGGGTGCCCTCGATGATCGCCGGGCCGAGCAGGTACTTGGCCGACCCGTCCTCGGTGCACGCGGCGACGAAGCTCTCCGGCAGGTCCACCTCGGGGGTGGTGTCCTCGGGGTCGCAGGTCAGCGTGGCGTACTCGGCCGCGGCCTGCTCCTGCGTCACCGGCGGGGCGCCGGGCTCGGGGAGCGAGGGGTCGGCGACGGCGCCGTCGGACGGCGCGGCGGCGTCAGTGGGCGTGGCGGCGTCAGTGGGCGTGGCGGCGTCAGTGGGCGTGGCGGCGTCGGACGGCGCGGCCGGGTCGCTGGGCGCGGCGGCGTCAGTGGGCGCGGCCGGGTCACCCGGTGCCGCGGACTCCCCGGCAGCGGGGGTCTCCTCGGCGGCCGGGGCGGCCGGCTCGGGGCCCTGGACGACCGGACGGAAGCGCAGTTGTGCGGTCTGGCCCAGCTCACGCGCCTGCTCGCCGTCGTCCCCGGGGACGGAGATGACGATGTTCGAGTCGCCCTCGGTGACGACCTCGGCCTCCGCGACGCCGAGGCCGTTCACCCGCTGCTCGATGATCTGGCGGGCCAGCTCCAGCTCGGTCGGGTCCGGGGCCTGGCCGTCGGGCGTGGCAGCGGTGAGGGTCACCGTCGTCCCGCCGCGCAGGTCGAGGCCGAGCTGCGGGGTGCGGGTGTCACCGGTGAGGAAGACGAGGCCGTACAGGACGGCGACCACGAGCAGGAAGGCGCCGAAGTACCGGCGTGCGGGCAGTGCGTGTCGGGCCACGGTGCGGCTCCGGGTCAGCGGGTGCGGTCGGCCGGGCCGCCGTCCGCGTCGTCCCCGGGGAGGACCGTGCCGTCGACCGCCGGGCCGGCCACCGCGGGCTTGCGGACCTCGAGGACCGCCTGCCGGGCGAAGGTGACGACCACGCCCGGGGCGATCTCCAGGTCGACGGTGCCCTCACCGAGGGCGGCGACGGTGCCGTGCAGACCGGCCGTCGTCATGACCGGGGTGCCCGGGGTCAGGGACTCCTGCAGTGCCCGCTGCTGCTCCTGGATCTTCTTGCGCTGTCGCGCCGGCACGACGATGAGCAGCACGAAGGCCAGCACGAGGATGACGAGCGGGAACAACTCCACGACAGATGTGCCTCTCTACCGCGGCGTACCGGCCGCGGTGGGTGCGGCCCGGGACGGGGCCGCTCGGGTGCGTCGACTGCGGCGCGGGCATCCGGGCGACCGTGCGGGACGCGCGCGGGCGACGCCGGACGAGTTGCGCGCCAGCGCTCCGCAGTCTAGGCGTCGAACAGGGTCTCTGACGACGACCCCGGGGCCGGTGGGTCGGCTGTGACCCGGCCGAGGGGGACGCCGCCCCGCGGCACCGGCTGACCGAGGTGCTGCCAGGCCGCCTCGGTGGCCACCCGGCCGCGCGGCGTGCGAGCGAGGAGGCCGGCGCGGACGAGGAACGGCTCGCACACCTCCTCCACGGTGTGCGGCTCCTCCCCCACGGCCACGGCGAGCGTGGCGACGCCGACCGGGCCGCCGCCGAAGCGCATGACCAGCGCCTCCAGGACGGCACGGTCGAGCCGGTCGAGGCCGAGGTGGTCGACGTCGTAGAGCGCGAGGGCGGCCTCGGCGACCGCGCGGGTCACCCGCCCGTCGGCGCGGACCTCGGCGTAGTCGCGGACCCGGCGCAGCAGCCGGTTGGCGATGCGCGGGGTACCCCGGGACCGCCCGGCGATCTCGGCCGAGCCGTCCTCGGTGAGCTCGACGCCCAGCAGCGCGGCGCTGCGGGCCAGCACCAGCTGCAGCTCGGCCGGCTCGTAGAACTCCATCTGGCCGACGAAGCCGAACCGGTCGCGCAGCGGCCCGGTGAGCAGGCCGGCCCGGGTCGTCGCCCCGACCAGGGTGAACGGGTTGATCTCCAGCGGGATGGCGGTCGCGCCCGGCCCCTTGCCGACGACGACGTCGACCCGGAAGTCCTCCATCGCCATGTAGAGGAGCTCCTCGGCCGGCCGCGCGATCCGGTGGATCTCGTCGATGAAGAGCACGTCGCCGGGCGCGAGGTTGGACAGCATCGCGGCCAGGTCGCCGGAGCGCTCGATCGCCGGGCCGCTGGTAATCTTCACCGACGTCCCCAGCTCGGAGCCGATGATCAGCGCGAGGCTGGTCTTGCCCAGGCCGGGCGGACCAGAGAGCAGCACGTGGTCCGGCGGGCGGCCGCGCCGCTTGGCGCCCTCGAGGACCAGCTCCAGCTGGCGGGCCACCTTGGGCTGGCCGATGAAGTCGCCGAGCGAGTGCGGGCGCAGCGCCGACTCGACGACCCGCTCCTCGTCACCGGCTCCGGCCGACACCGGGAAGTCCTGGGCGAGGCCGTCGGCCGGCTCGGCGGACAGCCCGCGGTCGAACGGGCCGCTCACCGTGTCACCTGCTCGCTACCGGCCGGCGGAGCCGGCACGGTCACCGGGCCGCTCACGACCGGCCCAGCAGGCGCAGCGCCTGGCGCAGCAGGACGGCGACCTCGACCGAACCGGTCGCGGTGACCTGCTCGTCGGCCATCGGGGCGAGCTGGGCGATCGCCGAGTCGGCCTCCTTGCCCGTCCAGCCCAGGCCGACCAGGGCCGAGGCCAGCTGGTCGCGCCACGGGGCGACGGGGGTGACCGCGGGCAGGCCCGTGGGGGCGGCACCGTCGAGCTGGGTGTCGGTCGAGGTGACGCCGAGACGGTCGCGCAGCTCGAGGATCAGCCGCTCGGCGCCCTTCTTGCCGATGCCGGGGACCTGCATGAGCGCCTTGACGTCGGCCATCGACACCGCCCGGCGCACTTCGCGCGGTGGGTGGATGGCGAGCACGGCCTGCGCCAGGCGCGGGCCCACGCCGTTGGCCGTCTGCAGCAGCTCGAACAGCTGGCGCTCGTCGTCGTCGGCGAAGCCGTAGAGGGTCAGCGAGTCCTCGCGCACCACCAGGCTGGTCGCCAGCCGGGCGCTCTCCCCCACCTGCAGCCGGGCGATGGTGCCCGGCGTGCACTGCACCGCCAGGCCCACGCCGCCGACCTCGACGACCGCGCCGTCCGGCGACACGGCGGCCACCCGGCCGTTCACGCTCGCGATCACCGTCGCTCCCCCGTCGGGATCGACGCGCAGCCACGCGGGGGCACGCCGGTCAGCAGTGCGATCACCGGGACACCCCCTGCCAGCGCGGCAGGGTGCGCTGCACCACCGGCGCGCCGATGCCGCCGGCCAGCGCGGCCACCTTGAGCCGCTGCTGCGCCGGGCCGCGCCACGCGTGGCAGACCGCCAGCGCCAGCGCGTCGGCGGCGTCGGCCGGCTTGGGGGCCGTAGCCAGCCCCAGCACCCGGGTGACCATGAGGGTGACCTGCTCCTTGTCCGCGCGGCCGCTGCCGGAGATGGCCGCCTTGACCTCGCTGGGCGTGTGCCACGCGACCGGCCGGTCGGCCTGCGCCGCGGCGAGCGCGGCCACGCCCGCCGCCTGCGCCGTCCCCGTGGCGGTGCCCTTGTTGTTCTGGGTGAAGACCCGCTCGATCGCGACGACGTCGGGGCGGTGCTCCCGCAGCAGCGCCGTGACGGCGGTGTGCAGCTCGAGCAGCCGCAGCTCCAGGTCGAGCTCCGCGGCGGTGCGCACGACCCCCACGCCGACGGCCGTCGGCCGTGCGCCGGGACGCCCGTCGACCACCCCCCACCCGCACCGGGTGAGGCCCGGGTCGATGCCCAGCACCCGCATGGAGGCGCCTCCTGCCGTCAGCCGAACTGGTGTTCGACCCACGGTAGCCGCCCGGTGCGACGGGACGGCGCGACACGCCCGCGCCGGGTGAGGTGCTGGACGGCCGCCCTGCAGGAGCCGCCGCGAGCCTGCGAGTGGTGGGGCGAGGGGTCCTAGATCTTCTCGAGCACCTCGTTGGAGACGTCGTAGTTGGCGTAGACGTTCTGCACGTCGTCGCAGTCCTCGAGCGCGTCGATGAGCCGGAACACCTTGCCCGCGGCCTCCTCGTCGAGCTCGACCGAGACGCTGGGCACGAAGCCGGCGTCGGCCGAGTCGTAGTCGATGCCGGCGTCCTGCAGGGCGGTGCGCACCGCGACCAGGTCGGTCGGCTCGCACACGACCTCGAAGCTGTCGCCCTGGTCGCGCACCTCCTCGGCGCCGGCGTCCAGCACCGCCATGAGCACGGTGTCCTCGTCGACCGCGTCGGACTTCGGCACCACAATGACGCCCTTGCGGGAGAACAGGTAGGAAACCGAGCCGGGGTCGGCCATCGACCCGCCGTTGCGGGTCATCGCCGTGCGGACCTCCATGGCCGACCGGTTCTTGTTGTCGGTCAGGCACTCGATGAGGACGGCGACGCCGCCGGCCGCGTAACCCTCGTAGGTGATCGTCTGGTAGTCCACGCCACCGGCCTCGAGACCGGCGCCCCGCTTGACCGCGCGGTCGATGTTGTCGTTGGGCACCGAGCTCTTCTTCGCCTTCTGGATGGCGTCGAACAGCGTCGGGTTGCCCGCCGGGTCACCGCCGCCGGTGCGAGCCGCGACCTCGACGTTCTTGATCAGCTTGGCGAAGAGCTTGCCGCGCTTCGCGTCGATCCCGGCCTTCTTGTGCTTGGTCGTCGCCCACTTGGAATGGCCGCTCACGAGTCCTCCTCGCTGGCGCTCGTCGGCCGCGTTCGCGGCCCCGCTGCTGTGCTCGCCGCTGAGCTCGCAAGCTCGCTCACGAAGTGCCCCTCTCGTTCCCGGCTGCGGCGCCGGCCTGCTCGGCCAGGTGACCGCGCACGATCTCCACGAACAGCGCGTGCACCCGGCGATCCCCGGTCAGTTCGGGGTGGAAGCTGGTGGCCACCAGGTTCCCCTGGCGGACCGCGACGATCCTACCGTCGGCGGCTCCCCCCTCGACCCGGCCGAGGACCTGCACGCCCTCCCCCGCCTGCTCCACCCACGGCGCCCGGATGAAGACCGCGTGCACCGGGCCCCCGGCCACGCCGTCGATCGAGACCTGCGACTCGAAGGAGTCCACCTGCCGACCGAAGGCGTTGCGCCGCACCGTGACGTCCAGCCCGCCGACGGTGACCTGGTCCGGTGGGGCGTCCAGCAGCCGGTCGGCCAGCATGATCATCCCGGCGCAGGAGCCGTAGACCGGCAGCCCGCCGGCCACCGCCGCGCGCAGCGGCTCGAGCAGGCCGAACCGCGCGGTCAGCTTGGCCATGGTCGTCGACTCCCCGCCAGGGACGACGAGTGCGTCCACCGCGGCGAGCTCCTCGGGACGCCGGACGGTCACCGCCTCGGCACCCAGCTCCGGCAGCGTCGCGAGGTGCTCGCGGACGTCGCCCTGCAGGGCCAGCACACCGACGACAGGGTTCCCGGACACGGGGGACCAGGCTACGTACCCCGGCTCAGGGCCCGGCCGCCCGCCGCGAGCTCCAGGTCAGCAGCCGCTCCAGCGGACCGCGACCCAGCCGCCACCGCCACACCGACGCCAGCACCAGGGCGGTGAGGGTGAAACGCACCCAGCTGCCCCAGTCGTCGGAGTTGTCGACCTCGAGCACCCGGATGGCGACGATCTGCGCGGTGTAGACCGACAGCGCCAGCGCGCCCACGGACGCGAGCGGGTACGTCGGCCGCGGCAGCAGGTCGGCGACCACGAGGCACACCCCGATGACGGCGACCGCGACCCCGCCGGAGCCCAGCACCTCGAACGGCGTCGAGCTGTGCGGCTCGGCGCCGGCGAACCAGGCCGGGTCCCACTCGCCGGAGGAGCCGAAGCCGGCCTCGATCCCGGCCAGGTCCTGCCCCGGCGCGAGCGCCCGGGTGCTCAGCCAGCCGCCGAGGTAGCCCAGCGCCGCCGCGGCCGCCCCACCCGCGACCAGGCCGCCGCGCACCCGGGCCGTCCCCAGGTCCAGCCGGCCGACCGCGAGCCCGACGAGCACGAAGGCCGCCCAGACCGCCGCCGGGTAGTAGCCGGTGAACAGCAGGAACGTGAAGGCGCTGCCCTCCTCGTCCAGCCCGGTGGCGTACCGCCCGACCACGAGGGTGAGCGGCGGCGCGGCCAGGGCGACGACGCCGGCGGCGAGCAGCAGCCGCGCGGGCGGCCAGCGCAGGAAGGGCAGCGCGAGGACGAAGAGCACCGCGTAGACGCCCAGGATGATCGCCACGAAGGTGTCGAGCAGCTCCAGGACGCCGCCGATCGCGAACACCCACGCGGCGCGGACCAGGACGCGGGTGCGGGCCCGGGCGAGCTCCGGCCCGGTGGCCGGCGTGCGGCCGCCGGAGATCAGCGCGATGGAGACGCCGGCCAGCGTGGCGAACAGGATCGACGACCGCCCGTCGACCAGCGCCCGCCAGGTGGCCGGGTCCCAGCCCAGTTCGCCGGTGTCGCCCAGGTGCGCGCCGAACATGCCCAGGACGGCGAGCCCGCGGGCAACGTCGAGACCACGGATCCGCCGTCCCGGCGCGGCCTCCCGCTCCGGACCGGCGGACGCGCGGGCGCCCTCGACGTCGACCCGCCGCGCCGTCACGGACTCACCACCCGCGGGTGGCGTACCGCTCCCCCTCCGGCAGCGTGGCGACGTCGATGCCGACCATCGGCTCGCCGAGACCGCGGGAGACCTTGGCGATCACGCCGGGGTCGTCGTGGAAGGTGGTCGCCTGCACGATCGCCGCGGCCCGCTGCGCCGGGTCGCCGGACTTGAAGATGCCCGAGCCGACGAAGACGCCCTCGGCGCCCAGCTGCATCATCATCGCAGCGTCCGCGGGGGTGGCGATGCCGCCGGCGGTGAAGAGCACGACGGGCAGCTCGCCCAGCCGGGCGACCTCGGCGACCAGGTCGTACGGGGCGCGCAGCTCCTTCGCCGCGACGAACAGCTCGGTCGCGTCGAGGGTGCCCAGCCGCCTGATGCCGGCGCGGATGGCCCGCACGTGCCGCACGGCCTCGACCACGTTGCCGGTGCCGGCCTCGCCCTTGGACCGGATCATCGCCGCGCCCTCGGCGATCCGCCGCAGCGCCTCACCCAGGTCGGTGGCGCCGCAGACGAACGGCACGGTGAACTCGCTCTTGACGATGTGGTGCGCCTCGTCGGCCGGGGTGAGGACCTCGGACTCGTCGACGTAGTCGACCCCGAGGCTCTGCAGCACCTGCGCCTCGACGAAGTGGCCGATGCGCGCCTTGGCCATGACCGGGACGGAGACCGCGTCGATGATGCGCTGGACCACGTCCGGGTCGCTCATCCGCGCGATGCCGCCCTGGGCGCGGATGTCGGCCGGCACCCGCTCGAGGGCCATGACGGCTACCGCGCCGGCGTCCTCGGCGATGCGGGCCTGCTCGGGGGTGACGACGTCCATGATGACGCCGCCCTTCAGCTGCTCGGCCATGCCGCGCTTGACGGCCTCGGTGCCGGTGGTGCTGGGGTCGGTCGCGCTGTGCTCTGCCACGGGAACTGCCTCGGTCTCGGACGTCGGGAGGGTGCCCCGATGCTACGGGCGCGCCCGGCTGCCCCCGGCGGCGCTGCCGGTGACCTCACGCAGGTCGTCCTCGATGTCGAAGAACCGGGGTAGCGGCCGGGAGGCGTGCAGCCGCAGCAGGCTGGGCAGCCGGCGGGTGCGCAACGCGGCGGTGTCCCGCACGGCGTCGTTGTAGAAGCGCCGTGCCAGGCCGATCCGGGTCGCCGTCCCGTCGAGGTCGGCCCGCAGCGCCGTCGGCACGCCGGGCAGGTCGGCGGGCAGCTCGCGCAGCTCACGGCCCAGCGCGTTCTCCGCGAGCTCGCGGTCGCCGGCCCGCGGCGCGCGAACATCCCGGACGCACGCCGCCAGCCGGGCGGCCCGCTCCTCCCCCACCGCGTCCGCGTGCTCGCCGGCGAGCTCGGCGGCGAGGGCCGCGCGCCGGGTCAGCTGCGTGTCCAGGGCCCTCCAGGCCCGCGCGACCCGGGCCTCCAGGCGGCGCAACCGGGTGTGCGTCCACGCCACCCAGGCGGCCAGCAGCAGGACGACGGCGGCGGTGAGCAGCAGCCAGACGTCGGGGGTCACGACGGGTCAGGCTAGCGCTGCACCCACCGCCGCAGGGCCGACCGGGCCGGTCCGTTCCCCGGGAGGGTGGCGAGGTCGCCCAGCCGGGCGTCGTCGTCGGACGCGGTGACCTCGCCGCTGCCGGGCAGGACGACGGTCTCGTAGACGGCGAGCACCCGGCGCGCCACCACCGACCAGTCGTACTCGGCGGCCACCCGGCGGCCGGTCGCGGACAGCCGCGCCCGGCGCTCGGGGTCGGCGAGCAGGTCGGAGAGGGCACGGGCGAGGTCGCGGGCGTCGCCGCGGCGCACGAGCACGCCGGCGGCGCCGTCCCCGAGCACCGCGGCGAACGCGTCGAGGTCGCTGGCGATGATCGGCGCCCCGGCTGCCAGTGCCTCGATGAGCACGATGCCGAAGGACTCCCCCAGCAGGTTGGGCGCGCAGTACACGTCGACCGACCGCAGGAACGCCGCCTTCTCCGCCTCGGTGAGCTCGCCGAGCAGCGAGACGTGGGGGGCGAGGTCCTCGCCGAGCAGGTCCCGGACGGCGTCGGGGTCGCCGCGGCCGGCGATGAGCAGCTGGGCGCCGGGGTGCCGCCGGACGACGGTGCGCATGGCTTCCAGCAGCACCGGGAGACCCTTGCGCGGCTCGTCGTAGCGGCCGAGGAAGCCGATCGTCGGCCCGTCGACGCCGCGGGTGTGGCCGGGCAGCGAGGGCCCCTCGGCAAACGCCCCGACGTGCACACCGTTGGGGATGATCACCGCGTCGCCGCCGAGGTGCTCGACCTGCACCCGGCGGGCGAAGTCCGACACCGCGATCCGCCCGGCGATCTTCTCCAGCCACGGCCGGACGAGAGGACCCACGGCAGCCAGCCACTTGGAGCGTGTCGTGGCGGCGTGGTAGGTGGCCACGACGGGGCCGGTGGCGACCATGCAGACGACCAGGGAGACCGAGGGCGTCGCGGGCTCGTGCACGTGGACGACGTCGAAGTGACCCTCGCGCAGCCAGCGGCGCACCCGGGTGGCGCTGACCGGCCCGAGCTGCAGGCTGGCCATCGAGCCGTTGTACGGGACCGGCACGGCGCGCCCGGCCCACGTCGCGTACTCGTCGGGCAGCGACTCCTCGCGCTCGGCGGGGGTGAGCACCTCGACGTGGTGGCCCAGCCCGCGCAACGTCTGGGCGAGGTCGCGCACGTGGTACTGCACCCCGCCGGGGACGTCCCACTGGTAGGGGCAGACCAGCCCGATGCGCATCAGCGGCGCTCCACCCCGGTCCGGCTCGGCGAGCTCGCCCGAGCGCGTCCCGCCGGCGGGTCGGGCGGGACGTCGTCCCAGATCCGGCCGAGGACGTGCCAGTCCTCGGGACGCTCGGCGATCGAGTCGGTGAACGCGTCGGCCACGCCCTGCATCGCGGCGGGTACCCGGTCGCGGAGCCGCCCGGGTCCGTCGACCGGCACCTCGGGCCGGACGTCGAAGGCCCAGCCGCGGTCGGTGAACCGGCAGATCGCGGGGTGCAGCGCAGCGCCGGTCCGGGCCGCCAGGAGCGCGGGCCCACCGGGCATGGTCGCCCGGCGGCCGAAGAACTCGACCGGCACGCCGCCGCTGCCCAGGTCGCGGTCGACCAGCAGACAGACCCAGCCGCCGTCGTCCAGCCACTCGCGCAGCACCGCCGAGCTCGGCCGCGGCCCCCCGGTGAGCGGGACGACCCGCATGCCCAACGTCTCGCGGAACTCCAGGAACCGCCGGTAGAGCGACTCCGGCCGCAGCCGCTCGGCCACCGTCATGAAGGGCCCGCCCAGGAAGTCCACCAGCCACACGCCGGCGGCGTCCCAGTTGCCGCTGTGCGGCAGCGCGAAGACCACGCCGCGGCCGTCGGCCCGGGCCCGCTCCATGTGCTCGACGCCGGAGCTCACGGTGTCGGCCACGATCCGCTCCCGGGACAGCCGTGGCAGCCGGAACGCCTCCTGCCAGTAGCGGGCGTAGGAGCGCATCGCCCGCGTGGTCAGCTCGGCGAGCGCGGCCTCGCCGAGCCGGTCCCCGGTCGCGACGCGGAGGTTGGCGCGCAGCTGCCGCACTCCGCGGCCCTCGCGCGCGGCGGCCCAGCGGCCGGCGGCGTCGAAGGCGCCGCGGGCCACCGGCTCGGGCAGCGCCTTGACCGCGCTCCAGCCGGCGGCGTAGCCGAGGTCGGTCAGCTGCGCCGTGGCCCCGGCCCGCAGCCCCGGCCGACCCGGCACCAGCCGCAACCCGGTCGCCGTCTCACCCGACCCCGTCCCCGCCGACCCGGCCGGCGCGGCGTCGGGCTCGGGCGCGTCGGTCACGGCCGCAGCCCCGAGGGGGGCGGGGTGGACGGGGACGGCGGCGGGGTCGGCAGCGCGCGGCCTCGGGCCTGCCGGTGGACCTCGGCGAACCGCTGCCCCACGGTGACCGCGCTGCCCACGGTCAGCACCCACAGGGCCACGTGCAGGGCGTACGGGATGCCCAGGCCCAGGAAGCCGGTGCCGACCAGCACGAGGATCAGCCGCTCGGTGCGCTCCACGATGCCGACGTCGCAGGTCAGCCCCAAGCCCTCGGCGCGGGCCTTCACGTATGAGGTGAGCACGCCGAGGACCAGGCACAGCAGCGCCAGCAGCACGATGAGCCGGTTGTCGCCGGCCCCGGAGAACCACCAGACCAGCGCGCCGAAGATGGCGGCGTCGGCGGCACGGTCGCCGGTGGAGTCGAGCACCGCGCCGAACACCGAGCCGCCGCCGCGGGCGCGCGCCAGGGCGCCGTCGAGCATGTCGAGCAGCACGAAGACGGTCACGGTGAACGCGCCCCAGAACAGGTGCCCGGTCGCGATCAGCCCGACCGCGCCGGCGATCGCCCCGAGCGTGCCGACCAGCGTGACCGTGTCCGGGGTGACCCCGGCCCGGGCCAGTCGGGCCACGACCGGTGCCCAGAGGCGGCCCACGGCGGCGCGGGCGTTGGCGCCGAGCACGTCAGGCCTCCGGCGCCGGCCGGCCGTCCGGCCAGTTCTGCGCGAGCAGCGTCCGCGTCTCGCGGAGCACCTGCGGCAGGACGCGGGTCAGCCCGATGACCGGCATGAAGTTGGTGTCCCCGCCCCAGCGCGGGACCGCGTGCTGGTGCAGGTGGTCGGCGATCCCGGCGCCGGCGACCGAGCCCTGGTTCATGCCGATGTTGAACCCGTGCGCCCCGGAGACCGCGCGCACCACCCGCATGGCCGTCTGGGTGAACGCGCCGAGCTCGGCGACCTCGGCGGCGGTGAGGTCGGTGTAGTCCGGCACGTGCCGGTAGGGCACCAGCATCAGGTGGCCGGCGTTGTACGGGTACAGGTTGAGGACGGCGAAGACGGTCTCGCCGCGCGCGACGATCAGCCCCTCCTCGTCGTCCATCTGCGGGATGAGGCAGAACGGGCAGTCGTGGGCGCCGGTGGGTTTGCCCTCGCCGCGGATGTAGGCCATGCGGTACGGCGTCCACAGGTGCTCGAAGACCGTCGCCGGACCGCCGTCGTCGCTGGAGACGGCGACCCGGACGGCCTCGGTGCCCATCGACCCGCCCGCTGCCGCGCTCATCCGGCCACCAGCGCCTCGGCGGTCGGGTCGGCGTTCGCCCGGCCGGCGACCCACCCGGCGATCGCGGCCACCGCCTGCTCGACGGGCACGCCGTTGTGCTGGCTGCCGTCGCGGAAGCGGAAGGAGACCGCGCCGGCCTCGGCGTCGGTCGCCCCGGCGATGAGCACGAATGGCACCTTCTGCTTGCTGGCGGTGCGGATCTTCTTCTGCATCCGGTCGTCGGAGTCGTCGACCTCCACCCGGATGCCGCGCGCCCTGAGCTCGAGCGCGACGTCGGTCAGGTAGGGCACCTGCTCGTCGGTGACCGGGATGCCGACCACCTGGACCGGGGCCAGCCAGGCCGGGAAGGCGCCGGCGTAGTGCTCGGTGAGGACGCCGAAGAAGCGCTCGATCGACCCGAACTTCGCCGAGTGGATCATCACCGGCTGCTGCCGGCCGCCGTCCGCGGACGTGTACTCCAGGCCGAAGCGGGCGGGCTGGTTGAAGTCGTACTGGATGGTCGACATCTGCCAGGTCCGGCCGATGGCGTCCCGCGCCTGGACGGAGATCTTCGGACCGTAGAACGCCGCGCCACCCGGGTCGGGGACGAGTTCGAGCCCCGTCTCCTTCGCCGCCTCCTCGAGGACGGCGGTCGCGACGGCCCACTCCTCGTCCGACCCGATGAACTTGCCCTGCTTCGCCGGGTCGTCACCCCGCGTCGAGAGCTCCAGGTGGTAGTCGTCGAGGCCGAAGTCGCGCAGCAGGCCGAGGACGAAGGCCAGCAGGTGCCGGATCTCGCCGGGCGCCTGCTCCGGGGTGACGTAGCTGTGCGAGTCGTCCTGGGTGAGCCCGCGCACGCGGGTGAGGCCGTGCACGACCCCGGACTTCTCGTACCGGTACACCGAGCCGAACTCGAAGAAGCGCAGCGGCAGCTCGCGGTAGGACCGCCCGCGCGACCTGAAGATCAGGTTGTGCATCGGGCAGTTCATGGCCTTGAGGTAGTACTCGCTGTTCTCCAGTTCCATGGGCGGGAACATGGTGTCGGCGTAGTAGGGCAGGTGGCCCGAGGTCTCGAACAGCCCGCCCTTGCTGATGTGCGGGCTACCGACGTAGTCGAAGCCCTCCTCGATGTGGCGGGCGCGGACGTAGTCCTCCATCTCCCGCTTGACCACACCGCCCTTGGGGTGGAACACGGCCAGGCCGGAGCCGATCTCGTCGGGGAAGCTGAACAGGTCGAGCTCGACGCCGAGCCGGCGGTGGTCGCGGCGCTCGGCCTCGGCGAGGTGCTCGAGGTAGGCCTTGTGCGCGTCCCTGCTCTCCCAGGCGGTGCCGTAGATGCGCTGCAGCTGGGGATTCTTCTCGCTGCCCCGCCAGTAGGCGGCCGCGCTGCGGGTGAGGCTGAACGCCGGGATGTTGCTGGTGCGCGGCAGGTGCGGGCCGCGGCACAGGTCGGTCCACACCAGGTCGCCGGTGCGGGCGTCCCGGTTGTCGTACATGGTCAGCTGCGCGCCGCCGACCTCGACGTCAGCGCCCTCCGCTGCCTCGCCGGCGCCACCCTTCAGGCCGATCAGCTCGAGCTTGAACGGCTCGTGGGCGAGCTCGGCCTGCGCGTCGGCGTCGCTGATCTCGCGGCGGGAGAAGTACTGCCCGGCCTTGACGATCTCCTGCATCCGCTTCTCGAGGGCCTTGAGGTCCTCGGGCGTGAAGGGCCGCTCGGGGGCGAAGTCGTAGTAGAAGCCGTTCTCCACCGGCGGGCCGATGCCCAGCCGGGTGCCCGGGAAGAGGTCCTGCACCGCCTGCGCGAGCACGTGCGCGGCCGAGTGCCGGATCACCGAGCGGCCCTCGGGGCTGGCCGCGGGCACCGGCTCGACCGCGGCGTCGGCCTCGGGAGCCCAGGCGAGGTCCTTGAGGTCGCCGGTCGCGAGGTCCCGGACGACGACCGCGCCGTCGGGGCCCTTGAGCGGGGTGCCGGCAGCCTTCAGCGCGTCCTGGGCCGTCGTCCCGGCCGGCACCCGGATCGGGGCGGTGGCGGCGAGGGTGGGCGCGGCTGGCACGGGAGCTCCTGCGGGGTTGACGATGGCGTGGGCGGGGGAGGACACCGAGCCTAGTGCGCGGCGCGCGTCACCCCGGGACGCCGTCCGGCGGCTCAGCCGGGCAGCACCTCGACGCGGTCGCCCACCCGGACCGTGCCCGGCCGCCGCACCTCCGCGTAGACGCCGAGGCAGTGCTTGGGCGTGCGGGTGACGGCGACCTCGACCTCGCCGACGCGCACCGTGCGCCCGACCCAGGACCGCTCGTCCTCGCCCTCGGGCAGGTCGACCAGCAGGTTGGCGCGCGGGTCGTCGGCCGAGCACCCCTCGGGGACGTCGCCGGCGTCGGCGCGCGCGATCGCCCCGCGGCTGACCAGGTGCACCGCGGCGGCGTCCACCTGCGGCTGCCCGGAGCGCTGCAGGCGCACCGGCCGGCCCAGCACCTCGGTCAGCGTGATCGTGTCGGCCTCGTCGTCCCCCGTGGCGACGACCTCGGCCATCTGCGGGGTGCTCTTGACCGTCACCCGCTCCCCCGTCGAGGCGTCGACGACGGTCCACGCGCGGTCGCCGACCAGGCCCGCCGGACCCACCCGGGCCTCCTCGACGGTCCGACCGGCGAGGCTCTTCACCGGGTAGACGCTCAGCTGCACGACGCTGCCCGCAACGGTCACGAGGCGACCGTACGTCCATCGCCGGAGGGGGGCGGCCGGCGGCGCAGCCGGCGCCGCTGCGCGTCGAGGTAGGGCCGCGCCCGGCGCTGGCCGCCCTCGCGGTCGATGGCCGCCTGCAGGGCGTCCAGCGCCCGGGCCAGCCGGTCGGCGTCGGGCCGCCAGCCGCGCCGCTCGCACTCCTCGAGCCAGTCCACCGGCGCCCGGTGGCCGCGCTCGGCGTTGCACCGGCGGCAGGCGGCGACCTCGTTGGCCAGCCACGACGGCCCGCCCTTCAGCCGCGGGACGACGTGCTCGGTGGTCGGCGGGACCAGGCCGCCGAGGACCCGGCCGCACCAGATGCAGGTGTCGCCGTCCCGCTCGAGCACCTCGGTCAGGCGTTCGGCGCGTCCGGGCTGGCGCAGGCGGACCGGCGCGGGCGGGGCGGTCGGCCGGCGGCGGGACATCGTCCCCATGGTCCCCCGCTCCCGCGTTCCGTGCCGGGACGGCGTCAGCCGCGGCACCGCCGTCCGGCCACCCGGGGCCGGGCGGGTGGCAGCAGCGCCGCCCGGGCGCTCTCCCGCCGGCGCCGCACCGCCCGCCGGAACGCCTGGCGACCCGGGCCGGTCCCCGGCGGGTGCGCGTACCAGCCGTACCCCGCGTCGACGGTCACGTCGGTGTCGAGGGCGAGGTCCAGTTCGACCACCGCGCGCAGGGTGAGCAGGTCCGGGCCGGGCCACCCGGGTGCCGGCGGGACGACGGGACCGGGCTCGTCGGGAACCGCCGCATCGTGCCAGGGCGGCGCGCTGCCCACCGATGAGAACCCGGATCGGCCAGGGTCTCCCTGGACGACGCCGACCACCGGCCCGCGCGGCACCCGCCGCGACCGGGCCGCAGCACACACGGAGGAGCACACATGGGCGCGATCAGGGTGCACGAGTTCACCACCGTCGACGGGGTCGTGGACGCACCGATGTGGACGATGGACTACGGGTTCCCCGACGACCTGGCCGCCTCCATCGGGGCGCTCACGGCCCCGGCGAAGGGCATCCTGCTGGGCCGCACCACCTTCGAGATGTTCGCGCCGGCCTGGTCGACGCGGACCGCCGAGGACGACGAGGGGGCGCCGTTCTTCAACGACACCCCCAAGTACGTCGTCTCCTCGACCCTCACCGACGCCGAGTCGGTGTGGCGCAACTCCACCGTGGTCGGCGGCTACGACGCCGACCGGATCCGCGAGCTCAAGGAGCAGGGCGATCTCTACGCCAGCGGCAGCGCCACGCTGGTGCGGGCCCTGCTGGCCGACGGCCTGGTCGACGAGCTGCACCTCTACGTCTACCCGGTCGCCGTCGGCACCGGCATCCGGCTGTTCCCCGAGGGCAGCGCGCAGAAGCTCGCGCTGCTGGGCGCGGAGGGCCTGAGCAACGGGGTGGTCCACCTCACCTACGGACCGGCCGCCGCGACAGCCGGGTGAGCACCGCAGCGACCTCTGGGAGCGGGGCGCGGAGCCCGGCGCGGTGTCGCGCCACGGGGACCGCCTGACCCCCGGACGACGGGAGGCCCGGGTCCGACGGACCCGGGCCTCCCGTGCGGGTGGGCGATACTGGGTTCGAACCAGTGACCTCTTCGGTGTGAACGAAGCGCTCTACCACTGAGCCAATCGCCCCTGCGTCAGCCATTCTGCCAGACGCTCAGCGCCAGAGTGGGACCCACCCCGGCACCCAGTCCGGGACCCCCATGACGTGCAGCACGACCACCAGGACGCCGTAGACGAAGGCGGCGGTGGCCAGCGCGACGGCGACCCGGACCCACGCCCGCTGCCGGCCGAGCCACTCGGTCCACGCCCGGACGTGCCGGCGGGTGAAGTCCAGCAGCCGCTCGGCCCAGGTGAACTCGGTGGCCAGCAGGAACAACCCGGCGATGACGGTGAGCCAGCCGGGTCCGGGCAGCGGGATGGTGACCAGCCCGAAGGCCACGACGACTGCTCCGACGGCGCCGACGACGAGGCGGTAGGCGTGGTCGAGGGGACGGCGGGCGGCCAGGCGCTGCCGCCAGTGCGTGCCCGCCACGCGCTCCCGCAGGCTGCGGTGGCCGTCCTCGGCCGGGTGGGCCCGCCGCGCACCGGCCGCGGGGACCACCGGCTGCTGCCCGGTGCCGGAGGAGGCCACCGTCTCCGGACCGTTCAGCTGGGCACCTCCCCCGACGCGACGACGTCACCGGGCTCCGGTGGAGCCGAGCGGCCGGGCTCGAGGCTCACCGCGTAGCCGGTGTAGGCGTCCAGCCCAGGCGACCCCGAGCCTACGGTCCACAGGGCCGGTTGCGGGGACGTGACGTCGAAGGTGCCCAGCGAGGCGGGCGCGCCGGCACCGGTCCCCCACACCACGTACGTCTGCTCCTGGACGTCGTTGGGCGCCAGGCCCTGGGAGACCACCTGCACCTGGCCGTCGCGGGCGACGACGGTGGCGACCGTCGCGCCGTCGGCGGACAACGGCGCGATCGTCGCCCGGCCGGGGACCAGCAGCGCGTCGACCAGCTCGGCCTGCTCGGCGGCGGTCGCCTGCGCCTCCTCCCGGGCCGAGCTGAGCACCACGTTCCACGTGCCGAGGGCGAGGATCGCCGCGACCGCGGCGGCCACGAGCGCGCTGGGCAGCACCCGGCGCCACGGGGACCGCTGGTACGCCGCGCCCGTCGGCAGCGGCGCCCGGTGCGCGCCCGCGGGCGTGGTCCGGACCTCGAACCGGTACACGGGGACCGGGCCGTCCGTGGCCGCCGCGGGGTCCGGCGGTGGCGTCCGCTCGTCCTCGCGAGCCGGGCGCGGCAGCTGCTCGGTCCCCTCCACCGCGGCGTGCAGCCGGTCGCGCAGCCGCTCCGGGGGGTCGGCCGGCGGCAGGCCGACGGCCAGGGCGCCCAGGACGTCGGTGGTCTCGGTCACCGTCTGCCGGCACCGGGGGCACGTCGGCAGGTGGGCGGCGAAGCGCTCCTCGTCCTCCGGCTCGAGCGCGTGCAGCGCCCAGCCGACGGCGAGTTCGTCGAAGGCCTCGTGTCCTCCGCGCCGCGGATCCCCGGCGGCGGTCACCGGCTCGTCCCGTCGGCCGGCGCGGACTCGCCGAGGGCGCCGCCCGGAGCGACGCCCGCGCCGCCGAGCTCCTCGCGGAGCCGGCGCATCCCGGCGAGCATGCGCGTCTTCACCGTGCCCAGCGGCGTACTGGTCAACGCCGCGACCTCCCGCTGTGTGTATCCGCCGTAGTAGGCGAGGGTCAGCGCCTCCCGCTGGGGGCCGGGCAGGGCGCTCAGTGCGCCGCGCACCTGCTCGGACACCACCCGGCTCCACGCCTCGTCCTCCACGTCGCGCGACGACGTCGGGGTCGAGAGGGCGAGGTCGTCCTCGGCCCTGGTCTGCCGACGGCGGTGCGACTCCTCCCGGCGGACGGCGTCGACGGCCTTGTGGTGCACCATCGCCATCAGCCAGGAGGCGAAGGAGCCCCGTGCGGCGTCGAAGGCCCCGGGGTCGCGCCAGACGCTGAGGAACACGTCCTGCACGACGTCCTCGGCCAGGACGTCGTCGGCGAGGATCCGCCGGGCCAGCGCGAAGGCCGGGCGGCTGTAGCCGTCGTAGAGCTCGTCCACGGCGCTCCGGTCGCCTCCGCGCATGCGCAGGAGGAGGGCGGCGCCCGCGGGGCCGTCCCCGACGTGCCGTGCCGGACCGCTCACGAGCCCCATCGTCACACGCGGTCTTCGCAACAGGCAGGCGACGTGGTTCAGATGTGCCCGGAACGGGCACACAGAGGAGCGACACGCCCGGAGATCATCCGGACGTCACCTCGGTCAGGGAAGGTCGTTGCTCCAGTCATGATCAACCGCGCCACGCCTGGATACACGTGCCCGACGACGCTGCACCTGGTCGGTCCGCAGTCGTGGACGGAGGTCCCCGCGCTGCTCAGCTACGAGGTGAGCGACCCGTTCGCCGTGCGGATCACCTTCGGCGACGGCGCCGAGGAGGACGGCATCTCCTGGCTCGTGGGCCGGGACCTGCTGCAGGCCGGCCTCGACCAGCCCGCGGGCGAGGGCGACGTGCGGCTGTGGCCGTCCCGCACGTCGGGCGACGTCCTCTTCCTCCACCTGCGCGCGCCCTCGGGCGAGGCGCTCTTCGAGGTGTCCCGCGGCACGGTCGCCGGCTTCCTCCAGCTGACCGCCGGCGTCGTCCCGTTCGGCGAGGAGTCCTCGGTGGTCGAGGTGGACGGCGAGCTGGCCGCCCTGCTGTCCAACGGCGGGGCCGACCCGACGGGTCGTTGACCTCAGGGGGACCCCCTGCGAACCCCCTCCCGGGGTCGGGTATGGTTCTCCCTGCACGACAGCAACACAGCAACGCGGACGTGGCTCAGCTGGTAGAGCATCACCTTGCCAAGGTGAGGGTCGCGGGTTCGAATCCCGTCGTCCGCTCGGAACCTCGGGCGCTGGTCCTCGGATCGGCGCCCGCGTGCGGTGGAGTGGCCGAGAGGCGAGGCAACGGCCTGCAAAGCCGTCTACACGGGTTCAAATCCCGTCTCCACCTCGGCACCGCCGAGATCGGTGGAGCGGACCGGCCGGCAGGCCGGATCGGGCGATTGGCTCAGTGGTAGAGCGCTACCTTGACACGGTAGAGGTCACTGGTTCGAACCCAGTATCGCCCACCAGCACGAGAGGCCCGGGTCCGGCAGACCCGGGCTTCTCGTCGTCCCGGGACGCCGGCGGCCGCTCGGCGGCGACCTCCACACCTCAGCTCCGGGCCGGGCGGGCCGGCAGGCTGCGCCCGATCGGTCCACCGGGGTGGTCAGGACCTCACGTCGCGACCGCGGCTTCCCCGGCCTCCGTCCGCCGGGCCGCCTCCCGCGCCTGCCGGCGGGAGTGCCAGGCGTGGCCCGCGGACGCGAGGGCCATCGCCGTGTGGAGGACCGCGATCCACAGGTCGTCGTCGTCGAGCCACTGCAGGACGGCCAGGACGGCGAACAGCACGGCCGGCCCCACCCACGTGCGGGCGGTGCTCCGCGCGCCCGCTCGGCGTCGCGGTTCCTCGGGACCTCGGGCTCGGCGTGCCCCCGGCGAGCGCGACCTCAGCCGAGGGCGGGCGCCACGCGTTCGGCCCAGAAGCGCTCGACCTGCGCCTCGAGCTCCTCGACGGTGCCGCTGTTGTCCAGCACGACGTCGGCGACGGCGCGGCGCTGCTCGTCGGTGGCCTGGGCCGCGATCCGGGCACGGGCGTCGTCCTCGGACAGCCCCCGGCCCACCAGCCGCCGCACGCGGGTGCCCGGGTCGGCCTCGACGACGAGCACCAGGTCGTACGAGCCGGCCTGGCCGGTCTCCACGAGCAGGGGCACGTCCTGCACCACCACGGCGTCCGGGGGCGTCGCGGCGACCAGCTCGGCGGCGCGGGCGCGCACCAGGGGGTGCACGATGCCGTCGAGACGGCGGCGGGCGTCGGGGTCGGCGAACACCACGGCGGCCAGGGCCGGACGGTCCAGAGCCCCGTCGGGAGCCAGCACCCCGGGCCCGAAAGCCGCGACGACGGCCTCCAGGCCCGGCGTCCCCGGCTCGACGACCTCGCGGGCGATGCGGTCGGCGTCCACGATGCGCGCACCACGCGCGGCCAGCAGGCCGGCCACCGTGCTCTTGCCCGATCCGATCCCGCCGGTCAACCCGATCCGCAGCACGCACGGACAGTAGCCAGCGCCCGGGAGACGGTCACGGACGGGTAACACCCGACCGTCGTGCCCGGCGCGTCGCTCCAGTCACACGTGCCCCATGGGCAACTCTCAGCTCGGCGATCTTCCCCGCCCAGAGAGGCAGAACCGACCATGTCCCGTCCCGCGCACGCCGCCCCTTCGTCGACCCCCGCCGCCACCCGGCGCGGCCCCGGTCGGCACCGGCTCGACCGCCCGACCGGCGTGCGCTGCACGGATCTGCCGATGGTCCGCGAGCGGCTGGAGCGCAACGCCGCCCGCCCGCGGAACGCCTTCCTGCGCTGGCTGTCGGCGACCGCCCCGGCCGGCCGGCACACCTGGCAGTTCCTCGCGAACTCCGGCGGCCGCCCGCGCACCGCGTTCGCGATCATCCTCAGCCTCTGAGAGCGGACCACCCTTCCCCCACGCCCCGCCAGCTCGGCGCGGCCCCTGCAGGGTCCCGCCGCGAGCTCGGGGGTGGCGGGGGCAGGGGGTCCTCCAACTCGTCCCTCCAGGGGATGGGAGGGACGACCGAGGCCCGGGACCCCGCGGGATCCCGGGCCTCGGCCTCAGGTGGTGCTGCTCAGCCGCGCTGAGCGGGGGTCACTCGCCGCCGGCGAGCTTGGCCCGCAGCGCCGCGAGCGCCTCGTCGCTGGCGAGCGTGCCGCCGGAGGTGTCCCCGGTCTCGGCCTCGCCGCTCGAGTAGTTGCCACCGGCCGCCGCCTCGGCGTCGGCCGCGCGGGCGTCGGCGATCTGCTTGCGGTGCGCCTCGAAGCGGGCCTGGGCCTCGGCGTACTGCCGCTCCCACGTCTCGCGGGCCTCGTCGTAGCCCTCGAGCCACTCGCCGGTCTCCGGGTCGAAGCCCTCGGGGTAGATGTAGTTGCCCTGCTCGTCGTACGAGGCGGCCATGCCGTAGGCGGCCGGGTCGAACTGCTCCTCGTCGCCGATGACGCCCTCGTTGGCCTGCTTGAGCGACAGCGAGATGCGGCGCCGGTCGAGGTCGATGTCGATGACCTTGACCAGGATCTCGTCGCCGACCTGCACGACCTGCTCGGGGATCTCCACGTGGCGCTCGGCCAGCTCGGAGATGTGCACCAGACCCTCGATGCCCTCGTCGACGCGGACGAACGCACCGAAGGGCACCAGCTTGGTGACCTTGCCGGGCACGACCTGGCCGATCTGGTGGGTCCGGGCGAACTGGCGCCACGGGTCCTCCTGCGTCGCCTTCAGCGACAGCGAGACCCGCTCACGGTCCAGGTCGACGTCGAGGACCTCGACGGTGACCTCCTGGCCGACCTCGACGACCTCGGAGGGGTGGTCGATGTGCTTCCAGGACAGTTCGGAGACGTGCACCAGACCGTCAACGCCACCCAGGTCCACGAACGCACCGAAGTTGACGATCGAGGACACGACGCCGGTGCGGACCTGGCCCTTGGCGAGCTTGTTGAGGAACTCGCTGCGGACCTCGGACTGGGTCTGCTCCAGCCACTGCCTGCGGGAGAGGACGACGTTGTTGCGGTTCTTGTCGAGCTCGATGATCTTGGCCTCGAGCTCGCGGCCCACGTAGGGCTGCAGGTCGCGGACGCGGCGCATCTCGACCAGCGAGGCGGGGAGGAACCCGCGCAGCCCGATGTCGAGGATGAGACCACCCTTGACGACCTCGATGACGGTGCCGGTGACGACCTCGTCGGCTTCCTTCTTCGCCTCGATCGTGCCCCAGGCGCGCTCGTACTGGGCGCGCTTCTTGGACAGGATCAGGCGGCCTTCCTTGTCCTCCTTCTGGAGGACGAGGGCTTCCACCTCGTCGCCGACGCTGACGACCTCGTTGGGGTCGACGTCGTGCTTGATGGACAGCTCGCGCGAGGGGATGACGCCCTCGGTCTTGTAGCCGATGTCCAGCAGCACCTCGTCCCGGTCGACCTTGACGATGACGCCTTCGACGATGTCGCCGTCGTTGAAGTACTTGATCGTCTGGTCGATCGCCGCGAGGAAGTCCTCGGCGGTGCCGATGTCGTTGACGGCGACCTGGGGGGTGCTGTTAGGACGGACCTGGGTGGAGGTCATGTGGTCGAGTGCTCCGGACGGGGGGTGCGTAGGGACAGAACGACCCGCGGCCGGGTGACCGCGGGGAGCGGGGAGAGCCGGCGCGCGCCGATCCCCTGGCGGGTTCAGCACTGACAGACCTCTGGCGCATTCCCATGGTACGGAGCCCGGGAGCACCCGGTCCACCTGGGTACGACCCCTCACCGGACCCCGCGGCGTGTCACGATCGGCGTGTCATGGACACCCCGGCCGCTCCCCCGCCCGACCTGCCGTTGGCCGACGACGGCTACCCCGCGCCGAGCGGGGTCGCCCGCCGGCCGGCGGGGACGGCGGAGTCGGTCCGGGCCAACCGGCGCTGGTGGGACGCCGCGGCGCCGGCCTACCTCGCCGAGCACGGCGGAGACCTGGGGGACGTCGACTTCCTGTGGTGCCCCGAGGGGCTGCGCGAGTCCGAGGCGCACCTGCTCGGGGACGTCGCCGGGCGCCGGGTGCTCGAGGTCGGCTGCGGGTCCGCGCCGTGCGCGCGCTGGCTGCGCCGCGAGGGGGCCGACGTCGTCGCGCTCGACCTCTCCGCCGGCATGCTGGCCCGGGCCGCCGGGCTCAACCGCGCCACCGGCATCGACGTCCCGCTGCTGCAGGCCGACGTCGGGGCGCTGCCCCTGGCGACGGCGAGCGCGGACCTGGCCTGCTCGGCGTTCGGCGGGCTGCCGTTCGTCGCCGACGTCGAGGGCGCACTGGCCGAGGTGGCCCGGGTGCTGCGGCCCGGCGGGCGCTTCGTCGCCTCGGTGAACCACCCGTTCCGCTGGCCGCTGCCCGACTCCCCCGACCCCGAGGACCTGCGGGTCGTCTCCTCCTACTTCGACCGGACGCCGTACGTGGAGACCGACGGGGCCGGCCGCAGCGTCTACGTCGAGCACCACCGCACCGTCGGCGACTGGGTGCGCGCCGTCGTGGGCGCGGGGCTCGTCCTCGAGGACCTGGTCGAGCCGGAGTGGACGACGGGCCGCACCCAGGAGTGGGGCCAGTGGTCCCCCGCCCGCGGGGCGCTGGTCCCTGGGACGCTGGTCCTCGTCTGCGCGAAGCCCGGCTGACCTGCCGGACTCCCGGCCGTGCTGACGGTCGGCGTGGTGGCCCTGGGCGTCGCGGACGTCCAGCGCTGCAGCGGAGCGAGACGCCGCCGCAGGACCACCCGCGGGTGCACCTGGACCTGCACGCCGCCGACGCCGCCGAGCAGGAGGCCGAGACCGCGCGCCTGGGGGCGCTCGGCGCCGAGCGGGTAGACTGGACGGCCATCGGGACGACCCGGACCTCGTCGTCCTCGCCGACCCCGACGGCAAGCGCTCCTGCATCGTCGACCTCAGCCCCGGTTGAGCGCGGCGCCCCCACTCAGTGGGCGGCCTCGTTCCAGGTCCGGCCGAAGCCGACCGAGACCTCCAGCGGCACCGAGAGCTGCGCGGCGCCGGCCATCTCGCGGCGGACCAGCGTCTCCAGCGCCTCCCGCTCTCCCGGCGCCACCTCGAGCACGAGCTCGTCGTGCACCTGCAGCAGCGTCCGGGAACGCAGTCCCTCGTCGGCGATGGCCTGCTCGACCCGCAGCATCGCCACCTTGATCACGTCCGCGGCCGAGCCCTGGATGGGGGCGTTGAGCGCCATCCGCTCGGCCATCTGCCGACGCTGACCGTTGTCGCTGGTCAGGTCGGGCAGGTAGCGGCGGCGCCCCAGCGTCGTCTCGGTGTACCCGGTCTGCCGGGCGTCGTCCACGACGCCGTCGAGGTACTCGCGGATGCCGCCGAAGCGCTCGAAGTAGGCGTGCATCTGCTCGCGCGCCTCCTCGGTGGTGATGCGCAGCTGCGAGGCCAGCCCGTAGGCCGACAGGCCGTAGGCCAGGCCGTAGCTCATCGCCTTGATCCGGCGGCGCATCTCCGGGTCGACGTCCTCGATCGGGATGTCGAACGCCCGTGACGCCACGAAGGAGTGCAGGTCCTCCCCCGACGTGAAGGCCTCGATGAGCCCCTCGTCGCCGGAGAGGTGCGCCATGATCCGCATCTCGATCTGGCTGTAGTCCGCCGTCATCAGCGACTCGTAGCCGGAGCCGACGATGAACGCCTGCCGGATCCGGCGGCCTTCCGCGGTGCGGATCGGGATGTTCTGCAGGTTCGGGTCGGTCGAGGAGAGCCGGCCGGTGGCGGCGATCGTCTGCTGGAACGTCGTGTGGATGCGCCCCACGTCGTCGACCATCGGGATGAGGCCGTCGATGACGGTGCGCAGCCGGGTGACGTCGCGGTGCCGCAGCAGGTGCTCGAGGAACGGGTGCCCGGTCTGCGCCAGCAGGTTGGTCAGCGCCTCGGCGTCCGTCGTGTACCCGGACTTGATCTTCTTGGTCTTCGGCAGGCCCAGCTCGTCGAAGAGCACCGACTGCAGCTGCTTGGGCGAGCCGAGGTTCACCTCGCGACCGATCACCGCGTACGCCTCTGCGGCCGCGGCGGCCACCCCGTCGGCGAACTCCCGCTGCAGCTCGTGCAGGAAGTCCAGGTCGGCGGCGATGCCGCGCTGCTCCATGCGGGCCAGCACGAAGGTCAGCGGCAGCTCGATCTCGCCGAGCAGCGAGTCGCCGCCGCGCTGGCCGAGCACGGACTCGAGCGCGTCGGAGAGGTCGTTGACCGCGACGGCCTTGAGGACGTCGGCGTGCGCGGCCTCCCGGGCGAGGTCCTCCTCGGAGGGCCCCATCCCGTCCAGCGTCAGCTGGGTCTCCTCGGCGGCGGAGTCCTTCAGCTCGCGGCGCAGGTAGCGGACGGCGAGGTCGCCCAGGTCGAAGGACCGCTGCCCGGGGAGCGCCAGGTAGGCGGCCAGCGCGGTGTCGCTGACCACGCCGGCGAGGTCCCAGCCGCGGGCCCAGACCGCCAGCAGCGGCCCCTTGACCTCGTGCACGACCTTCTGGGTGGCCGGGTCGGCGAGCCAGGCGGCCAGCGCCTGCTCGTCGGCGGCGTCGAGGTCGGGGCCCAGGTCGACGAAGGTCGCGCGGTCGTTGGCCGCGGCCAGCGCCAGGCCGGTCAGCTCGCCGGTGCCGCGCGCCCAGGTGCCGCGGAAGATCAGCCCCGTGCGGCCGGTGCGGGCGTGCTCGGCGAGCCAGTCGCCCAGGCCTCCCGCGGGCACCTCGTCCTCGGTGACGTCGAAGCCGCCCTCGGCCTCCGGCTCGGCGCTGGTGAGCGTGGCGAACAGCCGGTCGCGCAGCACCCGGAACTGCAGGTTGTCGAAGAGGGTGTGCACCTCGTTGCGGTCCCAGGGCCGGACGGCGAGGTCGGCCGGGCCGAGCTCCAGCGGCACGGCGCGGTCCAGCTCGGTCAGCCGCCGGTTCTGCAGCACCGAGGACAGGTGCTCGCGCAGCTTGTCGCCGACCTTGCCCTTCACCGTGTCGACCCGGTCGACGAGCGCGTCGAGCGAGCCGTACTCGCGGACCCACTTGGCCGCGGTCTTCTCCCCCACGCTCGGGATGCTCGGCAGGTTGTCGCTGGGGTCGCCCCGCAGTGCCGCGAAGTCGGGGTACTGCGTGGGCGACAGGCCGTACTTGGCCTCGACCTCCTCCGGCGTGAACCGGGTCAGGTCCGAGACCCCCTTGCGCGGGTAGAGCACGGTGACGTGCTCGTTGACCAGCTGCAGCGCGTCGCGGTCGCCGGTGCAGATGAGCACGTCCATGCCCTGCTCGACGGCGGCCACGGTGAGCGTCGCGATGACGTCGTCGGCTTCGTAGCCCTCGGCGGTGATGACCGGGATGTGCAGCGCGGCCAGCACCTCCTGGATCAGGCTGACCTGGCCGCGGAAGTCGGTCGGGCTCTCGCTCCGGTTGGCCTTGTACTCCGCGTAGATCTCGCTGCGGAAGGTCTTGCGGCCCACGTCGAAGGCGACCGCCACGTGCGTCGGCTGCTCATCGCGCAGCACGTTGATCAGCATCGACGTGAAGCCGTAGACCGCGTTGGTCGGCTGCCCGGTCGTCGTCGAGAAGTTCTCGACCGGCAGGGCGAAGAAGGCGCGGTAGGCCAGCGAGTGACCGTCGAGCAGCAGCAGCCGCGGGCGCTGGGCGGCCGGGGAGGCCGTCGGAGCGGTGGGCGCAGAGGTGGCAACCGGAGCGGACATCGACGCCGATCCTAGGTGCGCCCTCCGACACGGCCCGCCGCCGAGCCCAGGGCCCGCGCCGGCGCGGCGCTGGCTACGGTGCCGGGGTGACCGCCGACCCTCCCACCTGGCTCGACGCCGGGCGGATGAGCCCGCTGGACGACAAGCTGGGCATCCGGATCACCGACTTCGACCCCGACCACGTCGTCGCCACCATGCCGGTCGAGGGCAACCAGCAGCCGTTCGGCCTGCTGCACGGCGGCGCCACCTGCTCGCTGGTCGAGACCGTCGGCTCCTGGGCCGCGGCGCTGGGCGCGGGCCCGGGCCGGCAGGCGGTCGGGGTGGAGCTCAACGTCAGCTACCTGCGGGCGGCCACCGAGGGGGTCGTCACCGCCGTGGCGACGCCGGTCCGCCGCGGCCGCACGCTGGCGACCTTCACCGTCGAGGTCACCGACGAGCAGGGGCGCGTGACCGCCACCGCCCGGCTCACCTGCATGCTCCTCTCCGCCTGAAGGAGGATCCCGTCCCCCTCACCGCTCGCGGGCTCGCGGCGGGCCTCTGGACGGGGCCGCGTCACCGCTCAGCGGCGTCGAGCAGCGGCACCAGCCGCGACGGCGGACGACGGCGCACCGACGGGCGGCGCGGCACCGGGACGGGGCCCCCGCCGCGCTGCCAGACCGCCAGCGTCCGCTCGAGGGTCTCCCGGGGCACGATCCGCCGGGTGGTCAGCGGTGCGAACCCCAACCGGGCGAAGAAGCGCTGCCGCTCGGCCTCGTGCCCGCCGACCGCCGCCACGACGTGCGCGGCGCCCACCTGGGAGGCGTGGGCCACGGCGGCCGAGAGCAGCGCGGCACCGGCGCCGCGCCGCCGGTGGTCGCGGTGGACGACGAGGTTGTCGACGGTCACCTGCGGGACGCCGAGCACCACCGACAGCGGGTCGACCCCGAGCACGGCCAGACCCACGGCCAGCTCGCCGCCGTCCCCGCCGCCGTCGGGCGCGTTCGGGCCGGGCAGCACGGCCAGCACGACCCGGTGCGCCGGGTCGGCGAGCAGCCGGCGGAAGCCCGCCGCGGCCGCGACCCCCGGGGTCTGACCGGTCAGCACCCCCTCGGCGTGGGCCTCCGCGCGGTGCTGGCGCACCAGGGCCAGCACGGCGGGCAGGTCGGCGGGACGCGCAGCGCGCGTCGTGACGCGGGACCGGGAACCGGGAACTGACACGAGGGCCTCCCTGGACGGTGGCCAGAGCGTGCACCCGGCGACGGGCGTGATCACGACGGCGCGCCGCCGTGGGACGGGCGTGACGCATGCGGCGTGTCGCGGACAGGTAACAGCTGGGCGCGAGGACGACGAACCGCAACACCGCTGGGTTACCGTCCCCCGTCATGCACAGAGCCAGGGAGGTCGAGTGACGCACGCACCAGGCCGTGTACCGGGACGCGGTGCACCCAGGGGACCCGCCCCTGTCCGGCACCGGTCCGCACGGAGATCCCGTGCCGCCGGTGGCCGGATGCTGCTCCGCCTGCTCCTGCTGAGCGTCCTCGGCGGCCTCGCCCTGACGCTGGCGCCAGGTACCGCGTCGGCGCAGACCGAGGAGACCACGGCCTCCGAGCAGGTGTCGGGCACCCTGCGGACCAACGCCAGCGGGCCGATCGAGGGCGTGGAGGTGGTCGTCACGACCGCCGACGGTGCCGACGTCGACACGGCGGAGACCGACGAGAACGGCCAGTGGGCGGTGCCGCTGCCGGGGCCGGGCCAGTACACGGTCACCATCGACGCCGAGGACCTGCCCGAGGGCGTGGTGCTCACCGGGGAGAACAGCCGCACGGTCACCGTCGACGCGGGCCGCAACCAGGGCGTGATCATCGCGCTCAGCGACGGCAGCCGGGAGGCCGGCGGCGGCACCGTCCGATGGGTGCAGCTGCTCGTCGAGGGCCTGCGCTTCGGCCTGCTCATCGCCATGGCGGCGGTCGGCCTCTCGCTGATCTTCGGCACCACCGGGCTGACCAACTTCGCGCACGGCGAGCTGGTGACCATCGGCGCGATGGCCGCGTGGTTCATCAACGTGCAGGGCGGCGTGCCGCTGATCCCGGCCGCACTGATCGCCATGGTGATCGGCGCGGGGGTCGGGGCGCTCAACGAGCTGGCGATCTGGCGGCCGCTGCGCCGGCGCGGCACCGGCCTGGTCGCTGCGCTGGTCATCTCGATCGGCCTGTCGCTGCTGCTGCGCTACCTGTACCAGATCATCTTCGGCGGCGGCTCGGAGGCGTACGCCGACTACCGGGGCCAGCGGGCGGTCGACTACGGCCTGTTCACCATGACCAACGCCGACCTGTCGTCGATCGTCATCGCGCTGGTCGTCCTGGTGCTGGTGGCCGTCATGCTGCAGCGCACCAAGATCGGCAAGGCGATGCGGGCGGTCGCCGACAACCGCGACCTCGCGGCGTCCTCGGGCATCAACGTCAACCGGGTGATCCTGGTCGTCTGGATGATGGGCGGCGCGCTCGCGGCCCTCGGCGGCGTCCTGCTCGGCCTCTCCGACGAGGTGCAGTGGGACATGGGCTTCCGGCTGCTGCTGCTCATGTTCGCCGGGGTGACCCTCGGCGGTCTCGGCACCGCCTACGGCGCCCTCGTGGGCAGCATCGTGGTGGGTGTCTTCGTGCAGATGTCGACGCTGGTCATCCCGAACGACGTCAAGTACGTCGGCGGGCTGCTCCTGCTGATCGTCATCCTGATCGTGCGGCCGCAGGGCATCCTCGGCAGCCGGGTGAGAGTGGGCTGAACGATGGGTGAGCTGATCGACGCCTTGGCCATCGCGCTCAAGGCCGGCCTGGGTTTCCAGGCCGTCTTCCTCGCGCTGCTGGCCATCGGCATCAACGTGCAGTTCGGCTACGCCGGGCTGCTGAACTTCGGGCAGATCGCCTTCGCGATGCTCGGCGGCTACGGCATCGCCATCTCGGTGAGCCAGTGGGGCCTGCCGTTCTGGGTGGGCGTCGTCGTCGGGCTGCTCGCCGCGGTCGTCCTGGCCCTCCTACTGGGTCTGCCGACCCTGCGGCTGCGCGCCGACTACCTCGCCATCGCGACCATCGCGGCGGCCGAGGGACTGCGGCTGCTGTTCCGCTCGGTGTCGGCCACCCCGGTCACCAACGGCACCCGCGGCCTGTCCGGCTTCAACGCCGACTTCGTGGCCATGGCGCCGTGGGACACCTCCCGCCGCTATCCGATCCTGGGCACCCAGTGGAGCGGCGCGGAGCTGTGGGTGACCGCGGTGGGGTGGATCCTCGTCGCGCTGTCGTGCCTGCTGATCTGGCTGCTCGTGCGCAGCCCCTGGGGCCGGGTGGTGAAGTCCATCCGCGAGGACGAGGACGCGGTGCGCGCGCTCGGCAAGAACGTCTACGTCTACAAGATGCAGGCCCTGGTCCTCGGTGGCGTGCTCGGCGCCCTGGGCGGCATGGTCTACGCCCTCGGCACCGCGTCGGCCAACCCCGACCAGTACCAGAACGCCAACACGTTCCTGGCCTACGCCGCCCTCATCCTCGGCGGCGCGGCCCGCGTCCTCGGCCCGGTCGTCGGCGCGATGCTGATGTTCTTCATCATCCAGTTCGCCGACACCGGCCTGCGTACGCTCATCGACAACGGTGTCATCCCCGAGGACCTGCTCTCGGCGACCGACGTGGCTCAGATCCGGTTCGTGCTGATCGGGCTCGGACTCATGCTGCTGCTGGTCTTCCGGCCACAGGGCATCTTCGGCGACCGACGAGAGGTGATGCTCGATGCCCGCTGACCACACCCCCGGCCAGCCGGCCCCGCACGGCGCGCACGCCGCGTCCCTGGACCCGGCGGCGACCGGCGGAGCACCCCGCCTGCTCGCCCGGGCCGCGCTGCGCGACGTCCCCTGGGAGATCGGGGTGGCCAAGCCCGACCCGGCCATCGTCGTCGACGGGGTCACCCGCACCTTCGGTGGTCTCACCGCGGTGTCGGTCGACCACCTGGAGGTGCAGCGCGGCGGCATCACCGGCCTGATCGGGCCCAACGGTGCCGGCAAGACGACGCTGTTCAACCTGCTGACCGGCTTCGACCAGCCCAACACCGGCACGTGGTCCTTCGACGGCCGCTCGCTGGGCAAGCTGGCGCCGCACCAGGTGGCCCGGCTGGGCGTCGTCCGCACCTTCCAGCTGACCAAGGCTCTCTCGCGGCTGACGGTGCTGCAGAACATGCTGCTCGGCGCCCAGGGGCAGCGGGGCGAGAGCTTCCTGCGCGCGCTGGTCCCGAGCACCTGGCGCGGCCAGGAGCGGGCGAACACCGAGAAGGCGATGGACCTGCTCACCCGCTTCAAGCTGGACCGGAAGAAGGACGACTTCGCCGGCACGCTCTCCGGCGGCCAGCGCAAGCTGCTGGAGATGGCCCGCGCGCTCATGAGCGACCCGAAGGTCGTCATGCTCGACGAGCCGATGGCCGGCGTGAACCCGGCCCTCACCCAGAGCCTGCTCGGGCACGTCAAGGACCTGCGCGAGCAGGGCATGACGGTCGTGTTCGTCGAGCACGACATGGACGTCGTCCGCGACATCAGCGACTGGGTCGTCGTCATGGCCGCCGGCAAGGTCATCGCGGAGGGCCCGCCGGAGTCGATCAGCCAGAACCAGGCGGTCGTCGACGCCTACCTCGGCGCGCACCACGACGCCCCGCTCACCGTCGAGGAGGAGGACCGCGTCCTCGCCGAGGCCGAGGCGGCCATCGCCCGCGAGGAACACGCCGACGGCGACGTCATCGGCTCCGACACCCGACGCGAGGAGGACCGATGAGCACCATGGACGACCCGGCCATGGAGGACCCGATGTTCCAGGTCGGGCACTCCGACGGCGGCACCCCCGACCAGCGGGCGATCGCCGGGGAGATGTCCCGGGCCGAGCTGGCCGCCACCCGCGAGGAGCACGTGCGGCTCGCCGAGGACGCGCTGGTCCGCGCCGACGAGCTGGTCGCCGGGTACGTGCCCGGCGTCAACATCCTCAACGGCTGCGACTTCTACCTGCAGGACGGCGAGCTGGTCGGCATCATCGGCCCGAACGGAGCCGGGAAGTCCACGCTGCTCAAGACGCTGTTCGGGCTGATCCCGGTGCGCTCGGGCACGGTGAGCCTCCGCGGCGAGGAGATCACGTCCGCGCCGGCCCACCGGCTCGTCTCCCTGGGTGTCGGCTACGTGCCGCAGAACAACAACGTGTTCCCCTCGCTGACCATCGAGGAGAACATGCAGATGGGCGCCTACCTGCGGCCCAAGGTCTTCCGCGAGCGCTTCGACTACGTGGCCGACCTGTTCCCGCTCCTGGGGGAACGCCGCAAGATCAAGGCCGGGTCGCTGTCGGGCGGTGAGCGGCAGATGGTGGCCATGGGGCGCGCGCTGATGATGGAGCCGTCGGTCCTGCTGCTCGACGAGCCGTCGGCCGGCCTCTCCCCCGCCTACCAGGACGAGGTGTTCATCCGCTGCCGGCGGATCAACGCGACCGGTGTCTCGATCATCATGGTCGAGCAGAACGCCCGCCGGTGCCTGCAGATCTGCGACCGCGGCTACGTCCTCGACCAGGGCCGCAACGCCTACACCGACACCGGTGACTCGCTCATGCACGACCCCAAGGTCATCGAGCTCTACCTGGGGACGCTGGCCAAGGCGCACTGAGGAAGGGGAAGGACCCCGCTGCCCCCCACTCGCGAGCTCGTGGCGGCGCCCTGCAGCGGGGCCGTTCCAGCACCTCACCAGTACGGCGCCGGTCCCCTGTGGGGCCGGCGCCGTCGTGCTGGGTAGGCCACGGGCATGAACTGGACCTGGGATCTGCGGTCCCGCGACGGCGGGATGAACGGCCTGGAGTTCGCGCGCTGCACGACGGCGAGCGGCTTCTCCCGCGTGCTGGTGCACGCCGCGCCCGCCCAGCTGCACCTGGAGGTGCGGACCGACGACGGCGCGCTGGTGCTGCGTGCCGACGCCGACCGGGACGGCGACTACTCGCCCCTCACCCTGCTCGAGTTCGACGGCGGACAGGTCCGCCGGAGCGAGGTGTGGCCGGGGCCGGAGCTGTACGGCCTGCCGGTCCTGCTGCCCGGCGGCGAGGTCGGCGTCCTGACCTCCTGGGAGCACGCCGGGGACCACAGCTGGTGGCGCTGGTCCGTGGAGTTCTCCAACCACACCGGCCGGCCGGCCGACTGGCGGCCGCCGGGACAGCACGTGCAGCGCTGACCGGGCCCGGACACACCGGTGGCCCGGCCCCCACGCGGGGTGCCGGGCCACCGGGCCGGTCGGTCAGGCGCCGCGGTGGACGCCTGCGGGGATCAACGCGCCGGGCCGATGCCCTGCGAGTTGAGACCCTCGAGGATGCGCGCGGACTCCTCGAAGCCGATCACCACGATGGCATCGGGGGCGAAGTCCACCATCTGCTGGATCTCGGCGTCGTAGTTCGCCGCCTGCGGGTCGTAGGTCAGCGTCTGGATGCTGTCCTCGGCCAGGCCCGCCGCGATCAGGTTCTCGCGGGTGTTCTCCATCAGACCGGTGCCGTACGGGTCGTTGAGCGCCATGATCCCGACGGTGTTGTTGCCGTCGTTGATGATCAGGTCGGACAGCGCCCGGGCCTGCAGCGTGTCCGGCGGCGCGCTGCGGAAGTACAGCCCGTTGTCGTTGTAGTCGGTGAACTGGTCGGAGGTGTTCGCCGGCGAGAACTGGACGACACCGGCACCGGTGATCCGGTCGATGACGGTCAGGCTGACGCCCGAGGACGCCGCGCCGATGATGGCGTTGGCGCCGCCCTGCAGCAGGCGGTCGACCGTCTGGGTCGCGGTGTCGGTCGAGGCGTCACCGGAGTCACCCTCGATGAGCTGGACCGGCTGGCCCAGCACGCCGCCGGCGGCGTTGATGTCGTTGACCGCCAGGCGGGCGCCGGCGACCTCGGGCGGGCCGAGGAACGCCAGGTTCCCGGTCAGCGGCAGCAGGGTCCCGATCACGAGCGGCTCGCCGGTGGCGCCGGGCGCGGCGGGGGCCGGGCCCTCGTCGCTCGTGGCGTTGGCCTCGTCGCCGGCGAGGACGAAGTCGGTGGCGTCCTGGTCGAGCTGGTTGTCCTCGCCGAACTGCAGGATGCCGAAGCTCGCCTCCGCCGGCTCGCCGGCGTCGGTGAAGCTCAGCGGACCGGAGATGCCGTCGTAGTCGACGTTCCCGCCGTTGTTGACGATCTCCAGGCAGGCCGCGAAGTCGGTGCACTGCTCGCCGCCCACGGTGATCCCGTTGATGAACGCCTTGAAGACGTTCGCGTCGTTGGTACCGGCCGCCTGCGCGGCGAGTGCCGTGACGATCACCGCGTCGTAGGTCTCGCCGGCGTAGTTGTAGTCCTGCAGGTTCGGGTCGATCTCGAGCAGCCGGTCGGTGAACTCCGAGCCGAGGTCGGTGAGCGGCGTCGTGCCCTTCATGCCGGCCAGGGAGCCCGGCGCGGTGAAGGACTCACCCAGCGCGTTGCCCATGTTGCCGTCGGTGCCGTAGACGTTGACCGCCTGCTCGCCGCCGCCGCCCGTTCCGCCGGCCGCGTCACCGCCGCCGCCTCCTCCTTCGTCGCCACCGCCGCTGCAGGCGGTCAGGACGAGGAGGGCCGCGGCCGCGACGGCGGCGTTGCGCGCGAGGATGCCTGTGCGCATCAAACAACTCCCACTGTGGTGTCGGTCGTGCTCCCGTCCGCCCAGGCGGGCGACCGGTCAGTGGGGGGAAGGTAACTGCCGGATCCGGAGCTGGAGCAGGGGTCGACCGGACCGTGATCAGGTCGTGACCTCCCGGCTTCCGCCTCGTCACACGGCGTGTCGGGCACGCGACCGGCGTCACACCGCAGGCGTCAACTGCCCGTCGTCGGGTCCGTGGCGGCCTGCGGCTGCAGGATGCGCTGCGCGAGGGCCTTCATCGACGTGCGCTCGTTCATCGCCGTCCGCTGGATCCACCGGAAGGCCTCGGCCTCGGTGAGCCCCTGGTCGGCCATCAGCTTGCCCTTGGCCTGCTCGACCACCTTGCGGGTCTCCAGGCGCTCCTCGAGCGTGCGCACCTCGCCGTCCAGGGCGGTCATCTCGGCGAACCGGCCCCGTGCCACCTCGATCGCCGGCACCAGGTCGTTCTTGGAGAACGGCTTGACGAGGTAGGCCATCGCGCCGGCGTCACGGGCCCGTTCGACCAGCTCCCGCTGGCTGAAGGCGGTGAGCACGATGACCGGGGCGATGCGCGCCGAGGCGATCTGCTCGGCCGCCGAGAGCCCGTCGAGGACCGGCATCTGGATGTCGAGGACGACCAGGTCCGGCCGCAGCTCGGTGGCCTGGTCGACGGCCTGCTGTCCGTCGCCCACCTCCGCGACGACGGTGTACCCCTCCTCCTCGAGCATCTCCTTGAGGTCGAGGCGGATGAGCGCCTCGTCTTCGGCGATGAGGACCCGGATCGGCTCGCTGCTCACGCGCCGGAGCCTAGCGATGCCGGGCGGAACTCGAAGGCCCGTTAGGCTGCTGCACGACCGCCGGCCGGTACGCCCCCGTACCCCAATCGGCAGAGGGAGCGGATTCAAAACCCGCGCAGTGTGCGTTCGAGTCGCACCGGGGGCACCTCGACATCGCGGTCCTCCGGACCGCACCGCACTACATGCCGTCCCCGACCACCACTGCGCCCCGGTCGCGCGGGACCCTCGGGTCCCCGCTCGCCCGGCAGGACGCCGGGACCAGGCCATTACGGTGGGGCCGTGAGCGAGCCCGAGCCGACGTCGTCCGCACCGCACATGACCCCGGAGCAGTTCCGTCGGCACGGCCACGAGGTCGTCGACTGGATCGCCGACTACTGGACGCGGGTCGGCTCGCTCCCCGTCCGCTCCCCCGCCGCCCCCGGCGACGTGCGCGCCGCACTGCCCGACGCCCCGCCCGAGCAGGGCGAGCCGTTCGGCACCGTCCTGGCCGACCTCGACCGCGTCGTCCTCCCCGGGCTCACCCACTGGCAGCACCCCGGCTTCCTCGGCTACTTCCCGGCCAACACGTCCGGGCCCTCGGTGCTCGGCGACCTGGTCTCGGCGGGCCTGGGCGTGCAGGGCATGTCGTGGGTGACCAGCCCGGCGGCCACCGAGCTCGAGCAGCACGTCCTCGACTGGTTCGCCGGCCTGCTCGGCCTGCCGGAGACCTTCCTGTCGACCGGGCCCGGTGGCGGGGTGGTGCAGGACTCGAGCTCCGGGGCCAACCTCGTCGCACTGCTAGCGGCCCTGCACCGGGCCAGCGGCGGCGCGACGGTGCGCTCCGGTGTGCGGCCCGACGAGTGCACCGTCTACGTCTCCGCGGAGACGCACTCCTCGATGGAGAAGGCCGTGCGCATCGCCGGCCTCGGCAGCGACGCCGTCCGCATCGTCGAGGTGGACGGCGACCTGGCGATGCGCCCGCAGTCCCTGAAGGCGCGCCTGGAGCGGGACGTCGCCCGCGGCTACCGCCCGGTGCTGGTCTGCGCCACCGTGGGGACGACGTCGACGACGGCGGTCGACCCGCTCGCCGAGCTGGGCCCGATCTGCCGCGATGCCGGCGTGTGGCTGCACGTGGACGCCGCCTACGCGGGCGTGAGCGCGGTCGTCCCCGAGCTCCGAGGGCTGCAGGCCGGCGTCGAGTGGGCCGACAGCTACACCACCGACGCGCACAAGTGGTTGCTCACCGGCTTCGACGCGACGCTGTTCTGGGTGGCCGACCGGGCCGCGCTGACCGGCGCGCTGGCGATCCTGCCGGAGTACCTGCGCAACGCCGCGACCGACGCCGGCGCGGTCGTCGACTACCGCGACTGGCAGATCGAGCTCGGCCGCCGCTTCCGCGCGCTCAAGCTGTGGTTCGTGCTGCGGTGGTACGGCGCGGAGGGGCTGCGGGCGCACATCCGGTCCGGCGTCGCGCTCGCGCAGGAGCTGGCCGGCTGGGCGGCGGCCGACGACCGCTTCGAGGTCGTCGCCCCGCATCCGCTCTCGCTGGTGTGCCTGCGCCCGCGCTGGGCCGACGAGGTGGACGCCGACGTCGCCACCATGACGCTGCTCGAGCGGCTCAACGACGGTGGCGAGGTGTTCCTGACCCACACCACCGTCCGCGGCCAGGTGGTGCTGCGGGTGGCGATCGGCGCGCCGTCGACGACGCGGGCGCACGTCCAGCGGGCCTGGACGCTGCTGTGCGAGGGCCACGACTGGCTGGCCGCCGACTTCGCCGAGTCCGCCGCCGAGCGCGCGCGGGAGGAGGCCGAGCGCCGCGCCGCGGCCGAGCGGGCTCGCGAGGAGGCCGCCCGCGCCCAGACCCCGCCGGCCCCGGTCGAGACCCCCGCCGCGCAGGACGAGACGGCCACCCAGGCCCGGGCCCAGGAGGACCTGACGCCGCCGCAGGCCACGCTCCCCGAGGGGGCCGGCCGCCCGGAGACCGACGCGGCCCCTCTGTAGGGCCCCGCCACGAGCTCGCGAGGGGTGGGGCAGCGGGGTCCTTCAGCCGCGCAGCGACCGGATGAGGCCCTGCTGCGCGACCGTGGCCACGTGCGTGCCGTCGGCCGCCCACAGCTGGCCGAAGCACAGCGCCCGGCCGCCGGAGGCCGCGGGGCTGTCGGTCTCGTAGAGGAACCACTCGTCGGCCCGCACCGGCGCGTGGAACCACACCGCGTGGTCGAGGCTGGCGCCGACGTACTCCCCGCCCCAGCCGCCGCCGGTGCGGGCCAGCCCGGCCGAGAGCAGGGTCAGGTCGCTGACGAAGGTCAGTGCCGCGCGGTGCACGTTGCCGTCCTCGGGCAGCCGGCCGGCGACCCGCATCCAGACGCAGGTGCGGGTGTCCGGCGGCGACTTCGGCGTCCGGTCGAAGGGGTCCTCGAGCAGCCGCTGCTCCACCGCCTGGCTGATGGCGAGCGCAGCGGCGGCCCGCTCCCCGTGGGGCGCGACGACCTCGGGCAGGCTCGGCAGGGTCTCCGGCGCCGGCACCTCGGGCATCGGCAGCGCGTGCTCGACGACCGGGGTCTCGGGGACCGCGGCGTCGGCGGTGAGGGCGAAGATCGCCACGTCCTCACCCCGGCGCCGCTGGCAGGCGATGACCCGCCGGGTGCTGAACGTGCGCCCGTCCCGGATCCGCTCGACGGCGTAGCGGATCTCCTCGTGCGGGTCGCCGGGCCGGAGGAAGTACGAGTGCAGCGAGTGCACGCTGCGCTCACCCGGCAGCGTCCGTGCAGCCGCCATGAGGGCCTGCCCGGCCACCTGCCCGCCGAAGATGCGCTGCAGTGGCGTCCGCGGCGTCTGCCCGACGTACAGGTCGGGTTGGCGCTCCTCGAGATCGAGGACCGCCATCAGCGACGCGGCCTGGCTGCCGTCCTGCAGGCCCGTCACGAGTCGGTGCCCACCTCGTGCACCCGGATGAGGTTGGTCGACCCCGGGGTGTTCGGGGGGCTGCCGGCGACGACGACGACCCGGTCGCCCTCCTTGAGGCGGCCGATGGACAGCAGGGAGAAGTCGACCTGCCGGACCATGTCGTCGGTGTGGTGCACCTCGGGGACCAGGAAGGTCTCCACGCCCCAGGACAGTGCCAGCTGGCTGCGCACCCGCGCGTCGACGGTGAAGGCGAGCAGCGGCATCCGGGGGTGCAGCGCGGCCAGCCGCCGGGCGCTGCCGCCGGTCTGCGTGAAGGTGGCCAGGGCCTTGACGTCGAGGGACTCGGCGATGTCCCGGGCGGACCGGACGATGGCGCCGGACCGGGACCGCGACCGGCGGACCAGCTCGGGAACGCGCACGCCGTCGCTCTCGACGGTGTCGATGATCCGCTCCATGGTCCGCACCGCGGCGATCGGGTAGCGCCCCACCGAGGTCTCCCCCGACAGCATCACCGCGTCCGCGCCGTCCAGGACGGCGTTGGCGACGTCCGAGGCCTCCGCGCGCGTGGGCCGGGAGTTGGTGATCATGGACTCGAGCATCTGGGTGGCCACGATGACCGGCTTGTTGCGCTCGCGGGCCGCCTGCACCGCCCGCTTCTGCACCAGCGGCACCTGCTCCAGGGCGAGCTCCACGCCCAGGTCACCGCGGGCGACCATGACCCCGTCGAAGGCCTCGACGATGGCCTCCAGGTTCTCCACCGCCTCGGGCTTCTCCAGCTTGGCGATCACCGGGACGTAGACGTCCTCCTGGCGCATGACGTCGCGCACCAGCTCCACGTCGCGCGGCGAGCGCACGAAGGACAGCGCGACGAAGTCGACGCCCATGTGCAGGGCGAAGCGGAGGTCCTCCTCGTCCTTGTCCGACATCGCCGGCACGCTGACCGCGACGCCGGGCAGCGACAGGCCCTTGTTGTTCGACACCTCGCCGCCCTCGACGACGAGGCACGCCACGTCGGGGCCCTCGATCCCGACGACCGACAGCGCCAGCTTGCCGTCGTCGACCAGCAGCCGGTCGCCCACCTTGGCGTCGGCCGCCAGGCCCTTGTAGGTGGTGGAGACCCGCTCGGCGGTGCCCTCGACGTCGTCCACGGTGATGCAGACCCGGCTGCCCGTCTCCCAGGTGACCGGGCCGTCGGTGAAGGTGCCGAGACGGATCTTGGGGCCCTGCAGGTCGGCGAGGATGGCGACGGCGCGACCGGTGCGGTCGGACGCCTCACGCACCATGCGGTAGGCCCGCTCGTGGTCGGCGTGCGCGCCGTGGCTGAAGTTCAGCCGGGCGACGTCCATCCCCGACTCGACGAGGGCGGTGACCTGCTCCAGGGAGCCGGTCGCCGGACCGAGCGTGCAGACGATCTTCGCGCGACGGGACATGGGTCAGACGCTAGTGGCGCGGCCCGGCGAGCGCCGGGAGGGTGCACTGTGACGTCGCTCGGCACGCGACGAGGGCCGGGCCCCGCGGATGCGGGGTCCGGCCCTCGGCCAGGTGGGGAACGGGAACGGCCCCCTGCAGGGGCCCGCCACGAGCTCGCGAGTGGCGGGGGCAGGGGGGTCCTCCTGCTACCGGAGCGCCACCGCGGTCGGGGTCACCGGACGCGGCAGCGTCGTCGCGCCGGTCAGCCAGGCGTCGACGCCGCCCGCGGCGGCCCGGCCCTCGGCGATCGCCCACACGATGAGGGACTGGCCGCGGCCCATGTCCCCGGCGACGAAGACACCGGGCACGGTCGACATGAACTCGTCGTCGCGGGCGACGTTGCCGCGCTGGTCGAGCTCGACGCCGAGCGCCTCGACGAGGCCCTCGCGTTGGGCGCCGGTGAAGCCCATGGCGAGGAACACCAGGTCGGCGGGCAGCTCCCGCTCGGTGCCCTCGACCTTCTGGAACCTCCCGTCGACCCGCTCCACGTCGTGGATGAGCAGGGCACGCAGGTTGCCGTCCTCGTCGCCGACGAAGCGCTCGGTGTTGACCGAGTAGAGCCGCTCCCCGCCCTCCTCGTGGGCGCTGGAGACCCGCATGACCATCGGGTAGGTCGGCCACGGGTTGGTCTCGGCGCGGCGGTCCGGCGGCGCCGGCATGATCTCCAGCTGGGTCACCGAGAGCGCACCCTGCCGGTGAGCGGTGCCCAGGCAGTCGGCGCCGGTGTCACCGCCGCCGATGATCACGACGTGCTTGCCGTGGGCGTCGATCGGCGGCTCGTCGAGCTCGCCGAGCGCCTGCCGGTTGCCGAAGGGCAGGTACTCCATCGCCAGGTGGATGCCGGAGAGCTCCCGGCCCGGCGCCGGCAGGTCGCGGCCCACCGTGGCGCCACCGGCCAGGACGACGGCGTCGAACTCCTCGCGCAGCTGCTCGGCGGTCGGCGCGCCGTCCCGGCCGCTGCCGACCTCGACCCCGGTGACGAACCGGGTGCCCTCGGCCCGCATCTGGTCCAGCCGCCGGTCGAGCACGGCCTTCTCCATCTTGAACTCGGGGATGCCGTAGCGCAGCAGCCCGCCGACGCGGTCGGCCCGCTCGAAGACGGTGACGTCGTGCCCGGCGCGGGTGAGCTGCTGGGCGGCGGCCAGCCCGGCGGGCCCGGAGCCGATGACGGCGACCTTCTTGCCGGTGTGCTCCTGCGGGGGAACCGGCTTGACCAGGTCACGCTGGAACGCCTGGTCGATGATCTCCCACTCGATCTGCTTGATCGTGACCGGCGACTCCTGCAGGTTCAGCACGCAGGAGCCCTCGCACGGAGCCGGGCACAGCTTCCCGGTGAACTCCGGGAAGTTGTTGGTGGCGTGCAGCCGCTCGATCGCCTCGGTCCAGTCGTCGCGGCGGGCGAGGTCGTTCCACTCCGGGATCAGGTTGCCCAGAGGGCAGCCGTGATGGCAGAACGGGATGCCGCAGTCCATGCACCGGGCGGCCTGCTGGCGCACCGCGGTGACCGGGAAGACGGCGTCCTCACCGTTCTGCCGGGAGAGGTAGACGTCCTTCCAGTCCAGGATCCGCACGTCGACGGGACGCCGCGGCGGCAGCGCCCGCTCGTGCTTGAGGAATCCGGTCGAGTCAGCCACGTGCGGCCTCCATCACAGCTCGGTCCACATCCGTCCCGGCGGCCTCGGCGGTCCGCCGGGCCTCGAGCGCGCGCCGGTAGTCGCGCGGCATGATCACGCTGAACCGCTCGGACCAGCGGCCCCAGTCGGCCAGCAGCGCGGAGGCCACGGGCGACTCGGTGTCCGCGGCGTAGCGGACCAGCACGTCGCGCAGCCACTGCGCGGACTCGCCGTCCAGCGGCTCGACGTCCACCATCTCGGAGTTGACCCGGTGCCGGGCCAGGTCCAGGACGTAGCCGATGCCGCCGGACATGCCGGCCGCGATGTTGCGGCCGGTCGGGCCGAGGATCACCGCGGCCCCGCCGGTCATGTACTCCAGCGCGTGGTCGCCCACGCCCTCGACGACGGCCAGCGCGCCGGAGTTGCGCACGCAGAACCGCTCGCCGACCCGGCCGCGGAGGAAGACCTCGCCCGCGGTGGCGCCGTAGGCGATGACGTTGCCGGCGAGGACGTTGTCCTCGGCGGCGAAGGTGGCCTCGCGCGCCGGGCGGACGACGATCCGCCCGCCGGAGAGGCCCTTGCCGACGTAGTCGTTCGCGTCGCCGAACAGCCGCATCGTGACGCCCCGCGGCACGAACGCGCCGAAGGACTGGCCGGCCGACCCGGTGAAGGTCAGGTCGATCGTGCCGTCGGGCAGGCCCTCGCCGCCGAAGCGCCGGGTGACCATCGAGCCCAGCATCGTGCCGACGGTGCGGTTGACGTTGCGCACCGGCAGCTCGAGGCTCACCGGCCGCGCGTCGAGCAGCGCACCCTCGCAGAGCTGGATCAGCGTCTGGTCCAGCGCGACGTCGAGACCGTGGTCCTGGGTGCGCACCCGGTGCCGGGCAGCGCCCTCGGGCAGCGCCGGCACCGCCAGCATGCGCGAGAGGTCCAGCCCGGCGGCCTTCCAGTGGTCGACCGCCTTGCGGGTGTCGAGCAGCTCGGCGTGGCCGATCGCCTCGTCCATCGAGCGGAAGCCCAGCTCGGCGAGGTACTGGCGCACCTGCTCGGCGAGGAACTCGAAGAAGGTGACCACGAACTCCGGCCGCCCGGTGAACCGCTTGCGCAGCTCCGGGTTCTGCGTCGCGACGCCGACGGGGCAGGTGTCGAGGTGGCAGACGCGCATCATCACGCAGCCGGAGACGACCAGCGGAGCGGTGGCGAAGCCGTACTCCTCGGCACCCAGCAGCGCGGCGATGAGCACGTCGCGGCCGGTCTTCATCTGCCCGTCGGCCTGGACGACGATGCGGTCGCGCAGTCCGTTGGCCAGCAGCGTCTGCTGCGTCTCGGCCAGGCCCAGCTCCCACGGCGAGCCGGCGTGCTTGAGCGAGGTCAGCGGCGCCGCACCCGTTCCGCCGTCGTGCCCGGAGATGAGGACGACGTCGGCGTGCGCCTTGCTCACGCCGGCCGCAACCGTCCCGACCCCGACCTCGCTGACCAGCTTGACGTGGACCCGCGCCTCGTTGTTGGCGTTCTTCAGGTCGTGGATCAGCTGCTTGAGGTCCTCGATCGAGTAGATGTCGTGGTGCGGCGGCGGGCTGATCAGGCCGACGCCCGGCGTCGAGTGCCGGGTGCGGGCCACCCACGGGTACACCTTGGCGCCGGGCAGCTGGCCGCCCTCGCCGGGCTTGGCGCCCTGCGCCATCTTGATCTGGATGTCGTCGGCGTTGACCAGGTACTCGCTGGTGACGCCGAACCGGCCGCTGGCCACCTGCTTGATCGCCGAGCGGCGCAGGTCGCCGTTCGGGTCGGGCTGGAAGCGGTCGGGGTCCTCGCCGCCCTCACCGGTGTTGGACTTGCCGCCCAGCCGGTTCATGGCGATCGCCAGGGTCTCGTGCGCCTCCTGCGAGATGGAGCCGTAGCTCATCGCGCCGGTTTGGAAGCGCTTGACGATCTCACTGGCCGGCTCGACCTCGTCCAGCGGCACGGGCGGTCGCACGCCGGTCCTGATCGTGAACAGACCGCGCAGGGTGGCGGCCTCCTCCGACAGCTTGTCGACGGTGGCGGTGTAGCGCTCGAACACCTCGTACTGCCGCGAACGGGTGGCGTGCTGGAGCAGGAACACCGTCTCGGGGTTGAAGAGGTGCACCTCCCCCTCGCGGCGCCACTGGTACTCACCGCCGGTCTCCAGCCGCCGGTGCGCGCGCTCGGTGGGGTTCTCCGGGTAGGCGCGGCGGTGGCGCATGGCCACCTCCTCGGCGAGGACGTCGATGCCGACGCCGCCGAGCGGGCAGGAGGTGCCGGTGAAGTACTCGTCGACGACGTCCTGGGAGAGGCCGACGGCCTCGAAGATCTGCGCCATCGTGTACGAGCCGACGGTGCTGATGCCCATCTTGCTCATGACCTTCAGGACGCCCTTGCCGAGGGCCTTGACCACGTTGCGGACCGCCTGGGCCGGCTGGATGCCGGTCAGGACGCCGTCCCGGATGAGGTCCTCGATGGACTCGAAGGCCAGGTACGGGTTGACGGCGGCGGCGCCGTAGCCGAGCAGCAGCGCGACGTGGTGCACCTCGCGGCAGTCGCCGGACTCGACGACCAGGCCGACCTCCATGCGGGTCTTCTGCCGCACGAGGTGGTGGTGGACGGCGGCGGTCATCAGCAGCGAGGGGATGGGAGCGCGGCTCTCGTCGCAGTCCCGGTCGGAGAGGACGATGATCCGTGCGCCCGCGGCGATCGCCTTGCTGACCTTGGTGCGCAGCTGCTCGACCGCCTCGGCCAGCGCCGTGCCGCCGCCGTTGACGTCGTAGTGGCCGGTGATCCGGACGGCGGCGTAACCGGGCAGGTCGCCGTCGTCGTCGATGTGCAGGATCTTGGCCAGCTCGTCGTTGTCGATGACCGGGTAGGGCAGGAACAGCTGCCGGCAGGACGCCGGGGTGGCGTGCAGCAGGTTCTGCTCGGGGCCGAAGGTGCGGCCCAGGCTGGTCACCAGCTCCTCGCGGATGGCGTCCAGCGGGGGGTTGGTCACCTGGGCGAACAGCTGCCCGAAGTAGTCGTAGAGCAGCCGGGAGCGGTCCGACAGCGCCGCCACCGGGGTGTCGGTGCCCATGGAGCCGATCGGCTCGGCACCCGAGGACGCCATGGGGGTGAGCAGGACGCGCAGGTCCTCCTCGGTGTAGCCGAACATCTGCTGCCGGCGGACGACGGACTCGTGGCTGGGCCGGGCGCGACGGCGCTCGGGCAGCTGCGGCAGGTGCACGAGGCCGGCGTGCAGCCAGTCCTCGTAGGGGTGCTCTCCCGCCAGCGCGCCCTTGACCTCCTCGTCGGAGACGATCTTCCCGGCCGCGGTGTCGACGAGGAACATCCGGCCCGGCTGGAGCCGGCCCTTGGCGCGGACCTCGGAGTCGGGGACATCCAGGACGCCGACCTCGCTGGCCAGCACGACCAGGTCGTCCTTGGTGTGCCACCAGCGGCCCGGGCGCAGCCCGTTGCGGTCGAGGACGGCGCCGATGAGCGTGCCGTCGGTGAACGCGACCGCGGCGGGCCCGTCCCACGGCTCCATGATCGAGGCGTGGAACCGGTAGAAGGCCCGGCGGGCCGGGTCCATCTCGTCGTGGTTCTCCCAGGCCTCCGGGATCATCATGAGCACCGCGTGCGGCAGGGAGCGCCCGGACAGGTGCAGGAGCTCGAGCACCTCGTCGAAGGTGGCCGAGTCGCTGAAGTCGCTGGCGGTGACGGGGAAGATCCGGTCGAGGCCGAGCTCGGACGCGGGGCCGGCCGGGCCGTCGAACAGCGCCGTGTCCAGCTTCGCCTCGCGGGCGCGCATCCGGTTCCGGTTGCCCTTGATGGTGTTGATCTCGCCGTTGTGCGCGATCACCCGGAAGGGGTGGGCCAGGGGCCAGCTCGGGAAGGTGTTGGTGGAGAAGCGGCTGTGCACCAGCGCGATCGCCGACTCGTAGCGCTCGTCGCGCACGTCGGGGAAGAACGCGGGCAGCTGGTCGGTGGTGAGCATGCCCTTGTAGGTGATGGTCCGCGACGACAGCGAGACGATGTACAGGGAGCTGCCCGCCTCGGTGGCGGCCCGCTCGGCCCGCTTGCGCAGCACGAAGGCGCGCCGCTCCAGCCGGGTGACGCCGTTGACGGCCACGTTCCCGCCGAAGGCCGAGGCGTCGGCTCGGGCGCCGATGGTCTCGGCGACGAACACCTGGGCGAAGTGCGGCATGACCGCGCGCGCGGTCGGGCCGACGTCGGCGCCGTCCGGGTCGACCGGCAGCTCGCGCCAGCCGAGGACGGTCAGGCCCTCCTCGGCGGCGAGGCGGGCGACCTCCTCGACCCGGGCTGCGCGCTCGGCCTCGTCGACGGGCAGGAAGGCGATGCCGACGGCGTACTCGCCCACCGGCGGGAGGTCGAAGTCCACCTCGGCGCGCAGCAGCGCGTCGGGGACCTGCGTGAGGATGCCGGCGCCGTCACCGGAGTTCGGCTCGGAGCCGGCCGCACCGCGGTGGTCGAGGTTGTGCAGGGCGGTGAGCCCGGCGGCCACGATCTTCCGGGAGGCGCGACCCCGCACGTCGGCGACGAAGGCGACGCCACAGGCGTCCTTGTCGTTGGCCGGGTCGTACAGGCCGCTCGCGGCCGGGACGGCCGAGAAGGGCACGGCGGTGCCGCCGGAGGTGCGGGGCGTGGCGGGGGCGGTGGACTCGGACATGTCACTCCCGTCGTCGGCACGCCGCCCGGTCGCCGTCGGCGGTGACGGGAGCGGGGCGGGGGGCGGGGGCCCGGCCGGTGGTCAGAGGTCAGAGGAGCGGGGCGCTGCGGCTGATACCGGTGGGCGGATGGTCCGTGGACCGCCGAGCCACCCGGCTGGCGAGCTCCGGGGATGGTGCCTCGGAGCTGTCGTCCGCGGGGCGGCGCTGGCCCGGTTCCGACTCGTGCGACCCCGCCAGGATCACTGTGGGGTCTTGGCAGAAGGGTACACAGCCGTAACCCGGATCTCGTACGGATGGACCTCGGGTGCGGCGCGTCGTCCTCAGGCGTCGGGATGTCGCCGGTCGCCGTCGCCACCTGCGTCTTCGCCGTCGCGGGGCTCCGCGGCGGCCGGGGCGGCGGCCGTGGCGGACTCCGCCCGGGGACGGCGGGCCGGCGCGGTGTCGCCGTCGTCACGTCCGCGGGTGATCACCTCACGCGGCCGGCCGCGCTGCCAGACCAGGTACGCCACCGCGAGCAGACCCACGATGACGGCGGTGAAGACGTTGAGCCGGACACCGAGGAAGGTCTCCGCCGGGTCGGTGCGCAGCAGCTCGATCCACAGCCGGCCGGCGCAGTAGAGGGCGACGTACAGCGCGAAGGCCCGCCCGTGGCTGAGCCGGAAGCGCCGGTCGGCCCACACCACGACCGCCGCTGCGGCCAGGTTCCACAGCAGCTCGTAGAGGAAGGTCGGGTGGAACGTGCCGAGCACCAGCGGCCGGCCGTCGGGGCCGATGACCGCCCGGGTGCCGGTCCAGTCGTAGATCGTCAGCGCCCACGGCAGGTCCGTCGCGCGGCCGTAGAGCTCGTTGTTGAACCAGTTGCCCAGCCGGCCGATGGCCTGGGCGACGAGCAGCCCGGGCGCCGCGGCGTCGGCGAAGGCCGGCAGCGGGATGCCCCGGCGGCGGCAGGCGATCCAGGCGCCGACCCCGCCCAGGGCGATCGCGCCCCAGATGCCCAGGCCGCCCTCCCAGATGGCGAGGGCCCTCAGCGGGTCGCCGCCCTCGCCGAAGTACGGCCGGGGGCTGCTGACCACGTGGTAGAGCCGGCCGCCGACGATGCCGAACGGCACCGCCCAGACGGCGATGTCCAGGACGTCGCCCTTCGCCCCACCTCGGGCGACCCAGCGGCGCTCGGTGAGCACGACAGCCGCGATGATGCCGGCGATGATGCACAGCGCGTAGGCCCGGATGGGCAGCGGGCCCAGCTCCCACACGCCCTGCGTGGGACTGGGGATCGCGGCGAGGACGCTCACGCCTCCTCCTCGCCGGCGCTCGTCGGACGCGTGCGCGGCGCGGTCGTGTCCACTCGTGACCTCGCGAGCTCGGTCAACGGACGGACACCGGACGGCGCACGCCCGCGGCGAGGTCCTCCGAGAGCCGGCGCACGCCGTCGGCGCCCCGGCCCTCGAGCAGCTCCCGCACGTAGGCCGACCCGACGATGACGCCGTCGGCGAAGGCCGCGACCTCGGCGGCCTGGTCGCCGTTCGAGACGCCCAGACCCACGCACACCGGCAGGTCGGTGACCGCGCGGGTGCGGGCGACCAGCCGCTCCGCGGCGTCGCCGACGGTGGCCCGGGTGCCGGTGACGCCCATCGTGGAGGCGGCGTAGACGAACCCGCGGCAGGCGGCGGCGGTCGCGGCCAGGCGCGCGTCGGTGGACGACGGCGCAACCAGGAACACCCGGTCGAGGTCGGAGGCCTCCGACGCGGCCAGCCACTCCCCGGCCTCGTCGGGGATCAGGTCGGGGGTGATGGCCCCTGCTCCCCCGGCGGCGGCCAGGTCGGCGGCGAACCGCGAGACGCCGTAGCGCTCGATCGGGTTCCAGTAGCTCATCACCACCGGCACCGCGCCGGCTGCGGCGACCGCCTCGACGGCGCGCAGCACGTCGCGCATGCCGACGCCGGCGCGCACCGCGGGGTCGACGGCCTGCTGGATGACCGGGCCGTCCATGCCGGGGTCGCTGTAGGGGACCCCGACCTCGACGATGTCAGCCCCACCCACCCCACCGGCGTCAGCCCCACCCTCGACCGCCGCCAGCATGGCCGCGATGGAGGCGTCGACGTCCGGGTAGCCGACCGGCAGGTAGGCGACCAGCGCCGAGCGCCCCCCGGCTCTGGCCTTCCCGATGACCTCGGCCAGTGCGCTCACGCCGACTCCCCCGCGTCCTGCCCGGCGACCGCGTCGCCGGAGGTGACCGCGCCCTCCGTGGGCTGCTGGTCGGTGTCCATGCCGGCGCCGGGCTCGACGTGCTCGCGGTCGCCGAGGCCGAACCAGCGCGATGCCGTCTCGACGTCCTTGTCGCCGCGGCCGGACAGGTTGACCAGCAGCAGCGCGTCCGAGCCCAGCTCCCTGCCGAGCCGGAGCGCCCCGGCGAGGGCGTGCGCCGACTCGATCGCCGGGATGATGCCCTCGGTGCGGCACAGCAGCGCGAAGGCCTCCATGGCCTCGGCGTCGGTGACCGCCCGGTACTCGGCCCGGCCGATGTCGTGCAGGTGGGAGTGCTCGGGACCCACGCCCGGGTAGTCCAGGCCCGCGCTGATCGAGTGCGACTCGATCGTCTGGCCGTTCTCGTCCTGCAGCAGGTAGGAGCGGGCACCGTGCAGCACGCCCGGCGTCCCGCCGGTGATGGTGGCCGCGTGCCGGCCGGTGTCCACGCCGTCGCCGCCGGCCTCCAGGCCGATCAGCCGGACGCCCTCGTCGGGGACGAAGGCGGTGAAGATGCCGATCGCGTTCGACCCGCCACCCACGCAGGCCAGGACGGCGTCGGGCAGCCGGCCCACCCGCTCGAGCACCTGGGCGCGCGCCTCGTCGCCGATGACCCGCTGGAAGTCGCGGACCATCTCCGGGAACGGGTGCGGGCCGGCGACGGTGCCGAACACGTAGTTCGTCGTTTCCACGTTGGTGACCCAGTCGCGGAAGGCCTCGTTGATCGCGTCCTTGAGGGTGCGCGAGCCGGTGGTGACCGGGACGACCTCGGCGCCGAGCAGCCGCATCCGGGCGACGTTGAGCGCCTGCCGGCGGGTGTCCTCCTCGCCCATGTAGATCGTGCAGGACAGCCCCATGAGCGCCGCGGCGGTGGCGGTCGCGACGCCGTGCTGCCCGGCCCCGGTCTCGGCGATGACCCGCTGCTTGCCGATCCGCCTGGTCAGCAGCGCTTGCCCCAGCACGTTGTTGATCTTGTGCGAGCCGGTGTGGTTGAGGTCCTCGCGCTTGAGCCAGACCCGCGCCCCGCCGGCGTGCTCGGCGAACCGCGGCACCTCGGTGATCGGGCTCGGCCGGCCGGTGTAGTCGCGCTGCAGCGCGGCGAACTCCTCGACGAAGGCCGGGTCGACGCGCATCGCGCGGTAGGCCTCGGTCAGCTCGTCGAGGGCGGCGATCAGCGCCTCGGGGACGAACCGGCCGCCGAAGACCCCGAAGTGGCCGGTGGCGTCGGGCCAGCTCGGGCGCGCCGGCTCGAGTCGCGTTTCCGGCGGGGAGACGGCGCTGGTGGTCATGGCCCCAGTGTCCCGCGTCCCCGAGCGCAGGTGGTGGAGGGGGTGGCGCGCCGGTCCGGTCGGGTTCCGGTCGCCGTCGCGCCGGTCGGCCCTCCTGCAGGGGACCACCGCGAGCGTGCGAGCGGTGGGAGGAGGAGGGTCCTTCTTCAGCGGGGGGTGTGCGGGGTGGCCGGGTGCGCGCCGGCGGTGACCAGGTCCGCGACCGCCTGGCGGGCGTCGCCCGCGGTGACCAGGCCCTCGCCGACGAGCACGGCGTCGGCGCCGGCCGCGGCGTAGGAGATCAGGTCGTGCGGCCCGCGGACGCCGGACTCGGCGACCTTCACGACCCCCGACGGCAGCCCGGGCGCGATGCGCTCGAAGGTGGAGCGGTCGACCTGCAGGGTGGTCAGGTCGCGGGCGTTCACGCCGATCACCGCGGCACCCGCGGCGAGGGCGCGGTCGGCCTCGGCCTCGGTGTGCACCTCGACCAGCGCGGTCATGCCCAGCGACTCGACCCGCTCCAGCAGGCCGACCAGCGCGTTCTGCTCCAGCGCGGCGACGATCAGCAGGACGACGTCGGCGCCGTGGGCCCGCGCCTCGTGCACCTGGTAGCTGGTGACGACGAAGTCCTTGCACAGCACCGGGACGTCGACGGCCGCGCGGACGGCGGCGAGGTCGGCGTGTCCGCCCCCGAACCGGCGCCGCTCGGTCAGCACGCTGATCACCCGGGCGCCGCCGTCGGCGTACTGACGGGCCAGCACCGCGGGGTCGGGGATGTCGGCCAGCGCGCCCTTGGAGGGGCTCTGCCGCTTCACCTCGGCGATGACGCCGACACCGGGCGCGCGCAGCGCCGCGAGGGCGTCGAGGGGCGGGCGCGCGTCCCGCGCGGCGGCCTTGACCTCCGCCAGCGGGGTGGTCGCCTCGCGTGCCGCCAGGTCCTCACGGACGCCGGCGACGATCTCGTCGAGCACGGACACGAGTCCTCCCCGCTGCTGCTCGTCAACCGCCCACGGGCCACCGGAGCCACCCACCGGGCGCGGCCCGGAACGGGCCTGCGATCCGTGGACCCACTCTAGAGGCGGCGGCCTGGCGCACCACCTGCGGGGGCGCGCGGACACCCCGGACGGGGGTGTGGACCAGGTGGTCCCGGGTACTCAGCGGAGTTCCGTCGTGCCCTCTGTCGGGTCCTCGCCGCGGTCGAGGGCGCGCCAGGCGTCGAGCGCGCGGTCGTCGTCGGTCCGCCGGCGGGCGGCGGCCGGAGCCGCGGCGGTGCGCTCGTACCGGCGTCCCATGCCCGGCCAGGTGCGGCCGCGCAGGACGGTGAGCAGGCCGGCCGCCACCGCGAGCAGACCGGCCACGAGGGCGAGTGCCGGCCAGGCGGCGGAGACCTCTGTCGTCAGCGTGCTGCCCGGCGTCCCGCTGCCGACCACTCCCGCCGCCGCGGCGTCCCCGTCGGTCCCCAGCGTGCGCAGCCCCGACCAGCCGAGCACTCCCCCGGCGACCGCGGCCAGCAACCCGACGAGCACCCGGCCGGCGCCCCGGACCGCGACCAGCGCGACCGCGGCCGCCAGCAGCACCAGCCCGCCGGCCGGGACCAGCGGCGCGAGCGCGGAGCCGGTGAGCTGCTCGGTGACCGGTGGCAGGGGCGCGGGACGCCCGGCGGTCGCCGTCAGCCAGGTCTGGCCGCCGGTGGACACCGCCAGGGCCCCGGCCGCTGCCAGCCCGACGACCGCCGCGGCCATCTCGCGGCGGTCGCTCACGGTGCGCACGGTCCGCTTCCGCGGGGCACCGGCGATCCTCCCTCGATGACGGGCTCCCGCCCCTGCTCGCTCACGGGAGCTCCCGCATCCCCTCCGCCGTCGCGATCGCCGAGAGCACCGCGCGCGCCTTGTGCCGGGTCTCGGCCTCCTCGGTCGCCGGGTCGCTGTCGGCGACCACACCGGCGCCGGCCTGCACGTAGGCGCGCCCCTGGTGGAGCACCGCCGTCCGGATGGCGATGGCCATGTCCAGGTCGCCGCTGGCGTCGACGTAGCCGACGGTGCCCGCGTACAGCGCCCGCCGCGTCGGCTCCAGCGACTCGATGATCTCCATCGCCCGAGGCTTGGGCGCCCCGGAGACGGTGCCCGCGGGGAAGGTCGCGTCGAAGACGTCGAGGGCGTCCCACCGCGGGGCGACCTCGCCGGCCACGGTCGACACGAGGTGCATGACGTGGCTGTAGTGCTCGATCCGCATGAAGTCGGGCACCTCGACCGTGCCGGGCACGCAGACCCGGCCCAGGTCGTTGCGGGCCAGGTCGACCAGCATCACGTGCTCGGCCCGCTCCTTGGGGTCGGCGAGCAGGCCCTCGGCCAGCCGCGCGTCCTCCTCGGGGGTCGCACCGCGCGGGCGGGTGCCCGCCGGCGGGTGGACGACGGCCGAGCTGCCGGTCACGGTGACCAGCGCCTCCGGCGAGGAGCCGACGACGTCGAACGGCGACTCCCGCCCGGCGAAGCGCAGCAGGTACATGTACGGCGACGGGTTGGTCGCCCGCAGCACCCGGTAGAGGTCGAGCGCCTCGACGTCGGTGGGCACCTCGAAGCGCTGGGAGAGGACCACCTGGAAGGCGTCGCCGGCGCGGATGTGCTCGCGCACGCGCTCCACGCCGTCCTCGAATACCCCGGGCGCCATGTTGCTCCGCACCGGCGGCGGATCGGCCGTGGTGAAGGTGGCCACACCGGGAGGCGCGGCCTTCGCCAGGTCGGCGGCCATCGCGTCGAGCCGCGTCACCGCGTCGTCGTAGCCCTCCGACCCGCGCAGCGCGTTGGCGATGAGCAGCACCGTGCCGTCGTGGTGGTCGAGCACCGCGAGGTCGGTGACCAGCATGAGCGCGAGCTCGGGCATGCCGAGGTCGTCGACGGCGGTGACCGGCAGCCGCTCCAACCGCCGGACGACGTCGTAGCCGAGGTAGCCGACCAGGCCACCGGTCAGCCGGGGCAGGTCGGGCCGGCGCGGCGAGCGCAGCCGGCGGGCCAGCGTCCGGACGGCGGCCAGCGGGTCCCCGGGCAGGTCGTCGGTCAGGCCGGGGAGCTCCTCCCCCAGCCACAGCGCGGTGCCGTCCCGCTCGGTGAGCACCCCGGCGCTGCGCACGCCGACGAAGCTGTACCGGCTCCACTGCTTGCCCTGCTCGGCGGACTCGAGCAGCACCGTGCCCGGCCGGTTCCCGGCGAGCTTGCGGTAGATGCCGACCGCGGTCTCGCCGTCGGCGAGCAGCCGCCGGGTGACCGGCACCATGACCCCGGACCCACCCGCCCGGTCGAGGGCGGCGGCCTCCTCCCGGGACGGGGTGGTCTCACCGAGCCGCACGGGTGACCTCCAGGTCGCGGTGGAAGCAGGAGCGCTCGCCGGTGTGGCAGGCCGGGCCCTCCTGGTCGACGAGGACCAGCAGCGCGTCGCCGTCGCAGTCCAGGCGGACGTCGCGGACCCACTGGCGGTGCCCGGAGGTCTCCCCCTTCACCCAGTACTCGCGCCGGCTGCGTGACCAGTAGGTGGCCCGGCCGGTGGTGAGGGTGCGGTGCAGCGCCTCGTCGTCCATCCAGGCGACCATGAGCACCTCGCCGGTGTCGTGCTGCTGGACGACGGCGGCGACGAGCCCGGCGGGGTCGCGGCTCAGCGCTGCGGCGACCGCGGGGTCCAGGGCGGACTCTTCGGCGGGGACGGCGGACATGCGCCCGATCGTCCCACCCGCCGCCCGCCGGCCGGGTCACCGGTGCGGGGAGGTCCCCCAGGCGGGGTCGCCGCCGAACCACGCCCGGGCGGGGCGGCCCGACGACAGCCCCAGCGCGGCGGCCGGTGCCGCGGCGAAGCACAGGACGAGGAACAGCAGCAGCCCCGACGTCGAGTCGAACGCGCCCAGGAGGCGTGCCGCCCAGTAGGCGGCCAGCGCCAGCTGCAGGGCGGACGCGACTCCCAGCGTCCAGCGGGCGAGCGGGCGGCGGCTGGTGAGCGCCAGGACCCCGGCGGCCACCAGGACGACCACCGAGACCAGTTGCACGACGGCGAGCACGCCGGCCTCGGCGGCCAGGGCGGCGGCGTCGCCCGGGAACCCGGGCTCACCGGAGGCCATCGTGAAGACCGTCCCGAGCAGCTGGACGTAGGCACTGGCCAGGGCCACCCCCGCGGCTTGGACGAAGGCGAGCACCGCGGCGGCGATCACCTGCCCAGGCCGTTGCGGGCGCGCGGGCGCCTGGGGCCAGGGTGGCGGCCACGCCGTCCCGTACGCCGCCGGCGGGTGCCAGCCGGGTGCCGGCCAGGACGGCCTCGTCGTCGGTGGCGGCCCGGCATAGGGGGCGCTGGGCTCGGTCTCCGTCGCGGGGTCCGACCAGGGGCTCGGGTGGGGGCTCACAGCGTCGCCGCGAGCGCCCGGCCGGCGACCCGGCCGGAGAACAGGCAGCCGCCGAGGAAGGTGCCCTCCAGCGAGCGGTAGCCGTGCATGCCGCCGCCACCGAAGCCCGCGACCTCGCCGGCGGCGTAGAGGCCGGGGAAGACCTCGCCGCCGGGCCGCAGCACGCGGCCGGAGAGGTCGGTCTCCAACCCGCCGAGGGTCTTGCGGGTGATCAGGTTGAGCCGGACGGCGACCAGCGGCCCGGCCTCGGGATCGAGCAGCCGGTGCGGCGGAGCCACCCGGATCAGCTTGTCGCCGAGGTAGGTGCGCGCGCCCCGGATCGCGGTGACCTGCAGGTCCTTGGTGAAGGGGTGGGCGACCTCGCGGTCGCGGGCGACGACCTCCCGCTCGACGTCGGCCAGCCGCAGCTCGGGGGTGCCGCCGGTGACCCGGTTCATCCCGGCGACCAGCTCGGGCAGGGTCCGGGCGACGACGAAGTCCTCCCCCTTGTCGAGGAAGGCCTGCACCGGGGCGGCGACGCCGGCCCTGACCCGGCCCAGCAGCAGCTTGACGTCCCTGCCCGTCAGGTCGGGGTTCTGCTCGGACCCCGACAGGGCGAACTCCTTCTCCACGATCTTGTGCGTGGCGACGAACCAGGTGTGCTCGTGCCCGGTCTGCCCGATGTGCGCGAGCGTGCCGAGGGTGTCGAAGCCGGGGAACAGCGGCACCGGCAGGCGCCTGCCGGTCGCGTCGAGCCACAGGGACGAGGGCCCCGGCAGGATCCGGATGCCGTGCCGCTGCCAGACCGGCGAGTGGTTGGCGATGCCCTCGGTGTAGTGCCACATCCGGTCGCGGTTGATGAGGTTCCCGCCGGCGGCCTCGGTGGCCTGCAGCATCCGCCCGTCGACGTGCGCCGGGACGCCGGAGAGCAGCCGCTGCGGCGCGGGGCCCAGGCGGGCGGGCCAGTTCTGCCGGACCATGTCGTGGTTGCCGCCGATGCCGCCGGAGGTGACGACGACGGCGGCTGCTGCCACCTCGAACTCGCCCGCCGCGGTCCGGGAGCTGGCCTCGCCGCGTGCGACGTCGCTGGGCGCCAGGACGGTGCCGCGGACGCCGGTGACCGTGCCGCCGCTGACCACGAGCTCGTCGACGCGGTGGCGGAACAGCAGCTGCAGCACGCCGCGGTCGGCCGCTGCCCGGACGCGGCGGGCGAAGGGCTCGACGATGCCCGGGCCGGTGCCCCAGACGATGTGGAAGCGCGGCACCGAGTTGCCGTGGCCCGTGGCGGTGTACCCACCGCGCTCGGCCCAACCGACCACCGGGAAGAACCCGACGCCCTGCTCGCGCAGCCACGCGCGCTTCTCACCCGCGGCGAACTGCAGGTAGGCCTCGGCCCACCGGCGCGGCCAGTGGTCCTCCGCGCGGTCGAAGGAGGCGGTGCCGAACCAGTCCTGCCGGGCCAGCTCGAGCGAGTCGCGTACCCGCAGCCGGCGCTGCTCGGGCGAGTCGACGAGGAACAGGCCGCCGAAGGACCACCAGGCCTGCCCGCCGAGGGACTGCTCCGGCTCCTGGTCGAGCAGCACCACCCGCTTGCCCGCATCGGCCAGCTCCGCGGCGGCGACCAGCCCGGCCAGCCCCGCCCCCACCACGACGACGTCGGTGTCGGTCACGGAGTGGACGCTAGCGGGTGCGCTGCGTCCGGTGGTCCCGCTCGGCCGGTCGCGTCGCCCGGGCGGGGTGCGTCCACTCCCGCACCGGACGGCGGACGGCGAGCGCCAGGCAGCCGACCGGCCCCACCAGCAGGAGCAGCGCCTGACCCGCCACCGCGCCCAGGCCGAGGGCGCCGAAGAGGACGGCGGTGCCCAGCAGGCACAGCGCCAGGACGACGCTGACGACGGCCAGCAGCAGCCACGCCCGCGCCCGCCCGAGGAGGACGAGCGCCGCGCCGGCCAGGGCGAGCACGGCCAGCGCCACGGGGACGACGACGAACCACGGGATCGCCACCTCCGGATCGCGCAGCAGCCAGGCCAGCCACAGGTACTCGACTGCGACCAGGACGCCGAAGACGGCGGCGAAGGGCGCGAGGACCGGCCGCCCGGCGGGCGTGGGTGGCGTCTGCTGCCGGCGGGGTGCCGCCCGCGGCGAGCGGCGTGCCGCCGCCCTGCTGCGGGAGGAGGACGTTGCCATGGCCGGCAGCGTAGGTCGGCCGCCCGGGCGCCGGCTGGACGTCGTCAGCGGGTGCGGCGCGGCCGACCGGCCACCCAGCGGCGCACCCGCGGGGTGGCCGCCAGCACCGCGGCGAGCACCGGGGCCACCAGGAGCAGCAGCGGCCAGCCCGTGCTTCCGACGTCCTCCGTGGCGGTGGCGGCCCAGACCACGGCGCCGGTCAGGACCGCCACCGGCACGACCGCGAGCACCAGCAGCAGCCAGCTGCGGCGGGCCAGCAGCAAGAGGGCACCGAGCACCTGCAGCACCGGCGCGAGCAGCAGCAGGTAGGTCCACGGGTCGGGCCCGGCGTCGGCGGTGAGCCCGCCGAGCGCGACGGCCATGACGGCGAGGAAGGCCGGCGGCAGCGCGCCGACGAGGCCGAGGACCACGGCGACGAGGGCGAGCGGCGGCATGCGCGCATCCGGCGGCGGGAGGTCGGCTGCGGGACGGTCCCGGTCGCGGGGAGTGGCCACGCCCGCAGGCTAGGCCTCCGCTCACTCACCGTCCGCATCCCGTCGCCGTCCTGCGGGTGCACCACTGGGGGCGACCGCACCGTGCGACACGCCGTGGACACACGCTGTCCCGACACACATATGTGCTGTTCCGGAACCGATTCAAGCGCAACGGGGCGTTGACACGTGTCGGGCGTGCCCTGAACGGTGGCCGCCTCCATTGACCACTCCGCTGAACGATCCGCCGGACTCATCGCGGAGAGCGTGATGAGGACGCTGTCAGGCAGGGCCGGGCGGCCACGTCGACCACCCCTCACGAGGTCCGTCCGCCGGCATCGGCCGGCTCCTCACCCGGAGCGCACGGCCTGCTGACGGCGGCCTCACGCGTGGGACGACTCCCCTGCCGGACCCCCACGGCCCACGCCTCGGACCCACCCCCGCTCCGCAGCCGTGGACCCACGGAGACACGAAGGACGAATCGAGCGACACCCGTATCCCGAGACAGAGGAACCAGGACGATGACCGACACCTCGACGCAGCCGATCCGCTCCGACGCCCGCTCCGTGGGCTCCGCCGAGCCGACGGACCGACCCAACACTCGCGCCACCGTCACGCCGGGCCTCGCCGATGAGCAACCGCACGTCCGCGGCGCGCTGCCCGGGCCCCGGTCGGCCGAACTGCTCGCCCGCCAGGAGCAGCGCGAGTCCCGCGCTCGCACCTATCCCCGGCACCTCCCGATCGCGATCGCCGAGGCGGCCGGCAGCCACGTCCGCGATCTCGACGGCAACGTGTACATCGACTTCCTCGCGGGAGCAGGCGTGCTCTCCCTGGGCCACAACCACCCGGACCTGGTGCAGGCCGTCGTCGAGCAGCTCGGCCGGCACGTCCACGGACTGGACTTCCCCACGCCGGCGAAGGACGCCTTCACCGACGCCCAGCTGGAGATGCTCCCGGACTCCATGCGTGACCGGATGCGTGTCCACTTCTGCGGCCCCACCGGGGCCAACGCCGTGGACGCGGCCCTCAAGCTGTGCAAGACCGCGACCGGACGAGGCGACGTCATCTCCTTCCAGGGCGGGTTCCACGGCAGCAGTCACGCGGCCATGGCGGTCACCGGCCTGGTCGAGCAGAAGAGCCCGGTCCGCAACGGTGTCCCGGGGATCCACTTCTTCCCGTTCTCCTACTGCGGCCGCTGCCCCGTGGAGTTGACCCCCGACAGGTGCACCACCAACTGCATCGCGTACCTCGAGCGCGCGCTGGCGGACAGCAACGGGGGGATCCCCCTCCCGGCCGCCGTCATCCTCGAGCTGGTCCAGGGCGAGGGCGGCGTCATCCCGGCGACGGTGGACTTCGCCCGGCGGGTCCGGGAACTCACCCGCGCCCTGGACATCCCCCTCGTCGTGGACGAGGTCCAGACGGGGTGTGGCCGGACAGGGACCTGGTACGCCTTCGAGCAGTACGGGATCGAGCCCGACGTCATCGTGACGTCCAAGGGACTCAGCGGCATCGGGCAGCCGGTCGCGCTCATCATCTACGACCGGCGGCTCGACACGTGGGCCCCCGGTGCGCACACCGGCACGTTCCGCGGCAACCAGCTGGCCTTCGCCGCAGGTGCCGAGATGGTCCGGGTCGTGCGCCGCGACGAGGTCCTGCGCAACGTGCGCGAGCGCGGTCTGCAGATCGACCGGCTGCTGGCCCCGCTCCAGGACCTCCCCCACGTCCGGGAGATCCGGGGCGTCGGCCTGATGTGGGGCGTCGAGCTCGCCGATCCCGTGACCGGCCACCCCGCGGGGCAGCTCGCCCGGGACGTCCAGCACCGCGCGCTGCGGCACGGGCTGATCCTCGAGTGCGGCGGACGGGACGACTGCGTGGTGCGCATGCTGCCCCCGCTGAACGTCACGGCGGAGACCGTCGACCTGGCGTGCGAGATCCTCGCGACCAGCCTGCGCGAGGCGATCGACGGCATGCCGACTGCGCCTTCCGGGAACGGCCGTGCTCCCGGCGCCGGCGCGGGGATCCCGTCGCCCCGCACCCAGCCGCCCCATCGGTGATGAGAAGGTCATCGACCGGGGTCGGGCGTCACCGGGCCCCGGAGGTCGGGCGTCACCGGACCGCGGGAGTCGGGCGTCACCAGGCCTCGGGGGGCGGGCGACACCGTGCTCCGGAGCCGGGTGACGCCCCGCAGACGGCGGTGGCGCAGTCGATCGGCGGACACGGGCCGGTGCGGGACCAGGCGGTCCTGGTCGGCGAGCTCGGCCCGGCCGGGCACCGCTGGCGGCCCGGGGAACGGCTGGAGCAGGTCTTCGAGCGGCAGGTCGACGCGCTCGCCGCCGCGGGGCGCTCCGACCAGCTGGCCGTCGACGCCGGTGACCAGCGGCTCAGCTACGTCGAGCTCGACGTCCGGGCCAACCGTCTGGCCCACCTCCTTCGCCGGCGAGGGGTGGCACCGGGTTCCCGCGTCGCCCTCCTCTGCGACGAACCCGTGGCCACCTACACCGCCCTGCTCGCCGTCCTGAAGGCGGGCGCGGCGTACGTCCCCCTGGACCTGGCCTTCCCCGCTGATCGGATCTCCTACATCGCCGAGGACGCCGGCGTGGGGCTCGTCGTGACGACGGCCGGTGCCCGTGGCCGACTCGACGGCCTCCCCGTGCCGGTCCTGTGTCTCGACGACGACGCCGGCGACGCCGGCGATCTCGCCGCCGAGGACGACCGACGCCCCGAGCCGACGGGGACGGAGCCGGACGCCCCGCAGCAGGACGACGACCTGTGCTACGTCGTGTACACGTCGGGGACGACCGGGCGGCCCAAGGGCGTGATGATCGACCACTCGGCGATCTGCCACTTCGTGGGCGTGGCCGCGGAGGTCTACGGGGTCCGTCCGGACGACCGGGTGTACCAGGGCCTGACCATCGCCTTCGACTTCTCCGTCGAGGAGATCTGGGTGGCCTGGGCGGTCGGTGCGACCCTGGTGCCCCGTCCGCCGGGGGGCAGCCTCCTGGGGGCCGACCTGCACGAGTTCCTCACCGATCGCAGGGTCACCGCCCTGTGCTGCGTGCCCACGTTGCTCGCGACCCTCGACGACGACCTCCCGGCGGTGCGCTTCCTGCTGGTGTCCGGTGAGGCCTGCCCGCAGGACCTGGTCGCGCGCTGGCACCGTCCCGGCCGCCGCTTCCTCAACACCTACGGGCCCACCGAGACGACGGTCACGGCCACCCTGTCGGTCGTCGACCCCGACCGGCCGGTTACCCTCGGCAGCCCTCTGCCCGGGTACTCCGTGACGGTCCTCGATCCCGACGGGGAGGCAGCGCTGCCGCCGGGCCGACTGGGCGAGATCGCCATCGCCGGCGTCGGCCTAGCGACGGGCTATCTCAACCGGCCCGACCTCACCGAACGAGCGTTCGTCCCCGACCGCGTGGGGCTGCCGGACAACCCGTCGGGTCGCCTGTACCGGACCGGTGACCTGGGTTGCATCGTCGACGGCGAGGTCGAGTACCACGGCCGGATCGACACCCAGGTCAAGATCCGCGGCTACCGCATCGAGCTGACCGAGATCGAGTCGGTCCTGCTGCAGCTGCCCGGCGTGGCACAGGCCGTGGTGTCGACCTACGAGCCGGCGCCGGGAACGGTGGAGCTCGTCGGCTACTACACGCTGCGCGGCGGGACGGCGTCGCTGGACGTCAGCGCTGCCTACACCCGCCTGCGCGGGCGTCTCCCGATGTACATGGTCCCCGCGTACCTGGAGGAGCTGCCGGTCATCCCGATGACCACGAGTGACAAGGCCGACCGGAAGGCGCTGCCACCCCCCCGGGGGCCCCGTCGACTGTCCGACCACGGGCCGTGCACGGCACCGGAGAACCCCCTCGAGGAGGCCCTCGCGGACGTGGTGGGCGCAGTCCTCGGAGCGCCCGGGATCTCGGTGACCAGCAACCTCTTCGACGACCTCGGTGCCGACTCGCTCCTCCTGGCGAGGATCTGCGCGAAGATCCGTGAACGCGACGACCTCCCGGCAGTCGCCACCAAGGACGTCTACCAGCACCCGACCGTCCGCCGGCTCGCCGCCGTCCTGGCCGTGCGACGGGTCTCGGGCCCACCGACCGCGGTCGTGTCCTCGGAAGAACCCCCAGCGACACGGGCCGCGCGACACCAGCACGTGGCCTGCGGCGCCCTGCAGCTCCTGGTGTTCCTGGCGTGGGCGTCCCTCATCGCTGCGGTTGTGGCGGGGAGCAACGAGTGGATCACCCACCCGGACGGCTTCCTGCCGACCTACGAACGCGCCGTCGTCCTCGGCGGGGCGGTCTTCCTCGGCGCCTGCCTGCTGCCGATCGCCGCCAAGTGGCTCCTCATCGGGAGGTGGCGGGCGGAGCGGTTCCCGGTGTGGAGCATGAAGTACCTGCGGTTCTGGGTGGTCAAGCGGCTGGTGCGCATGAGCCCGCTCGTGTTGTTCCACGGCTCCCCGCTCAACGTGCTCTACCTCCGGGCGCTCGGTGCCCGCGTGGGCCCCGGGGCGCTGGTGCTCACCTCGCACGTCCCGGTCTGCACGGACCTGTTGACCATCGGCACCGGAGCCGTGCTCCAGAAGAACACCCACCTCAACGGCTACCGGGTGGTGGGCGGGGTCGTCGAGATCGGGCCGGTCAGCATCGGTCGGGACGCCGTCGTCGCCGAGTCGAGCGTGCTGGACGTGTACAGCACCCTCGGAGACGGTGCCGAGCTGGCCCATGCCTCGAGCTTGAACGCAGGGCAGTCGGTCCCGGCCGGACAACGCTGGCTCGGCACGCCGGCCGAACCGTCGGAGCGCCCCCCACGCCCGCTGGACGCTGCTCGCTGCGGGCCCGTCCGCCGGGCCCTCTACGGCGCCCTGCAGCTGGCGGTGGCGGTGTTCGTCCACACGCCGCTGGTGATCCTGGTGGCCACCTTCGTCCTGCCGGCTGCGGCTCACGACTGGGCGTCCGAGCGCAGCCTCCCCGGCCTCCTCTGGCACGGGGTGTGGACGTCCTCGGTGGTGTTCTGGGGCGTCGTCGTCGGGAGCATGCTGCTGGCAGTGGTCGTTCCGCGCTCGTTGCGGCGGTGCCTGCCGGCGGACCGCGTCTTCCGCCTCTACGGATGGCGCTGGGCGGTCCAGCGCACGGTCGCCCGGGTGACGAACGTGAAGACCCACGCGGCCCTGTTCGGTGACAGCTCGGCGATCGTCCACTGGCTGCGCGGGCTGGGCTGGCAGCTCTCCCCGGTCGAGCAGACGGGCTCGAACTTCGGGATGGGGGTCGCGCAGGACGTCCCGAGCCTGAGCGTCGTGGGAAGCGGCACGATGGTGTCGGATGGGTTCTCGATGAACAACGCCGAGTTCTCCGGGACCTCCTTCCGGGTGCGGCGGGCAGCTGTGGGCGCGCGTTGCTTCGTGGGGAACAACGTCGTCTACCCCGCGGGCGCACGGACCGGGGAGAACTGTCTGCTGGCGACCAAGGTGCACGTCCCGGTCGACGGGCCGGTGCGGCAGGACGTCGGCCTCCTCGGCTCTCCGCCGTTCGAGATCCCACGCTCGGTCGAGCGGGACCGCCTGCCCGACGGCCTGGCCGGTTGGGGATCCCTGAGGGCGGCCCTCAGGGCCAAGGCCTGGTACAACGCCCGGACGGCGGGTCACTTCCTGCTCGTCCGCTGGGTGCCGGTCGTCGTCGTCGTCTCGCTCTGGAACGCGGCCCTGAGCGTGCCGCCGGCCTGGGAGCCGGTCACGGTCGTGGCCGCCCTGGTCGCTGCGCCGGCCGTGCTCATCCTCTACTGGGCGCTCGTCGACCGCATGTTCCCGCCCCTGCGGCCGCTCTTCTGCTCCATCTACGACCGCCGGTACTGGCGGCACGAGCGGTACTGGAAGGTCCCCGGGTACTTGATCGCCCACGCCTTCAACGGCACGCCGCTCAAGCCCCTCGTCTGGCGAGCGTTCCGGGTCAGGGTGGGCCGCCGGGTGTTCGACGACGGAGCGATCGTCATCGAACGGTCGCTGACCCGCATCGGTGACGACTGCACCCTGAACGAGGCGAGCGTCATCCAAGGGCACTCCATGGAGAACGGTGTCTTCAAGACCGACCACATCGAGATCGGCGCCGGATGCACCATCGGGCCGGCAGCCTTCGTCCACTACGGCGTGACGATGGGACCCGGCGCCGTCCTGGAGGCCGACGCCTTCCTGATGAAGGGCGAGCAGGTCGGACCCGGCGAGCACTGGGCGGGGAACCCGGCTCGTGTGCTCACTGCAGCAGTGGGACCGAGCGCGGCTCCACCAGTTGGTGCGCCCTCGCCCCCTGCGGCCGGGGTCGGCGCCGCCGCGGACCCCGGGATCCCGCCTCCGCGTGGGCGTCCCCTCGGCGTCGACGTCCCACCGGTGCCACACCGACCGACGACGCGGACGGGGTGACCGCCTGCACACCCGGCCGACGCTGACGGCCGGTATGGGGGGCCTGCCCGCGCCACCGCGGAGCAGGCGCCGTCGTCGCCCACCTTCCCGCTCCGGGGGTACGCCGTGGATGTCGAGAACACAGACCGGGAGCTCACCGCCCGGCAAGGCCGGGGGCGGTCGTCGCGGCAGCGGTCCGCGGGCGAGTCCTCGCGCCGCACCACCGCTCCCCCACGAGGGGACGCGGAGGCCGGACGCACCCCGTTCGCGGTGCCCGATCAGCTGCCCGAGATCTCGGTGGAGCCGTGCTCGCCTCTGGCGGACGTCGTCCTGGAACGGCGGCTCCGGGCCACGGCCACCGGCGCGGGCGCCGTCGAACACCTCCTGGTGTTGCAGCGGATCGCCGACGGCAACGGGGGCAACCGCGCCTGCCCCGGCCCCGGGTACGAGGCGAGCGTCCACTACGTGGCCGGGATCCTCTCCGCCGCCGGCCACGACGTCAGCACCCCCGCGTACCCGCTGCCGAAGCGGCGGCGGCGGGACGGGGAGACCTGCTGCCGCAACGTCATCGCCCAGACCCGGACGGGAGACGTGCGACGGGTCGTCATGCTCGGGGCCCACCTGGACTCGGTGAGGAAGGGGCCCGGGATCAACGACAACGGCTCCGGGGTTGCCGCCCTGCTGGAGATCGCCACTCGGCTGGGCGGGTCACCGCCCGTCCGCAACGCGGTCCGCTTCGCCTTCTGGGGTTCGGAGGAGGACGACATGGTGGGGTCGACCCACTACGTCGACACGCTGTCCCGCGCACAACGCGACGACATCCTGCTGTACCTCAACCTGGACATGCTGGCGTCACCGAACCCCGGGTACTTCGTGCTGGGTGGTGAGGGGAGGTCCCCTGCCGAACACGGCCCGCCCGGCTCGGCGCAGGTGGTGTGCCTCCTGGTCGAGCAGCTCGCCGCGACGGGGGTCGTGGCGAGGACCGTCCCGCTGGACCGTGAGTCGGACTACGCGCCGTTCATCGACGCCGGCATCCCGTCAGCCGGCGTCTGGGCCGGGGACAGGGAGGACAAGACCCGCAAGCAGGCCCGGCGCTGGGGTGGGCGTGCCGGCCGTCCGTTCGACCCGCACTACCACACCGGACGTGACCGGCTCGACACGCTCGATCGGGCCGCCCTGGACCACTTCACCCGCGCCGTGGCCGGAGCGGTGGGCCACGCAGCCGTCTCCATCCACACCCGTCCGGGCGCGTAGGCCCTCGTTCCCGGACCTGCCCGGGCGGCCGGTGGATCTCCCCCTCAGCCGGCCGGCTGGGGCTCGTCCGCGGAGGAGCGGCGCCAGGAGGCGTGCAGCCGCGCGTAGGGACCCTCGGCGTCCACCAGCTCGGCGTGCGACCCGCGCTGGACCACCCGGCCGGCGTCCACGACGAGCACCTCGTCGGCCCGCTCGGCGGTGGAGAGCCGGTGCGCGATGGTCAGCGTCGTCCGGCCGTCGGTGAGGCGGTCGAGCGCGTGGGTGAGCCGCCGCTCGGTGGCCGGGTCGACGGCGCTGGTGGCCTCGTCGAGGACGAGCAGGTCGGGGTCGGCGACGTAGGCGCGGGCGACGGCGACCAGCTGCCGCTCCCCCGCCGACAGCGACTCCCCGCGCTGGCCGACCCGCGTGGCGACGCCCTCGGCCAGCCCGGCCACCCAGTCGCCCAGGCCCAGCTCCTCGAGGGCGGTGCGCACGTCGTCGTCGGTCAGCCCCGGCCGGCCGTAGCGCACGTTGTCGGCGACGGTGGCGTCGAACAGGAAGCCGTCCTGGGGCACCATCACCACCCGCTGGCGCAGCGAGGCGAACGCGACCCGGTCCAGCAGGACCCAGCCGGCGTCGTCGTCGCCGAGGAGCACGCGGCCCTCGGTGGGGTCCATCAGCCGGGTGACCAGCTTGGCGAACGTCGTCTTGCCCGAGCCGGTCTCGCCCACGACGGCCACGCGGCGGCGCGGTGCGATGTGCAGGTCGACGTCGACCAGCGCCGGGCGCCCCCCGGGCGCGTAGCGGAAGGTCACGTGCTCGAATCGCACGCCCAGCGGGGTGTGGGGCAGCTCCCGCGCGGTGGCCGAGTCGGCCACCGCGGGGTCGCGGACGTCGGGCTCGGTCTCCAGCACGTCGAGCACCCGGCGGAACCCGGCGATGGCGTTCTGCGCCTCGTTGAGCACCTCGCTGGCGGTCTGCACCGGCGCGACGAAGAGCGTGACGAGGAAGAGGAACGCGACCAGGGTGCCGGGGGTCAGGTCGCCGTCGAGGCCGAGCAGGACGCCGACGACGACCACCGCGACGTTGGCGACGGCGGCCACGAACTCGCCGCTGACGAAGACCGCCGCCGTCGTCCGCTGCGCGCGCACCTGCGCCCGGTAGTGCCGGTGGATGGCCCGGTCGAGGCGGGCGGCGGTGCGCTCGCGGATGCCGTAGGCGCGCACGGTCGAGGCGCCGACGACGGATTCCGAGACCGCGGCCAGCACGTCGCCGACCCGCTCGCGGACGACCCCGTAGACGACGGCCAGCCGCGCGGCGAAGAAGCGGACGGCGATCGCCAGCGGGACGAAGCACAGCAGCACCACGAGGGTCAGCTGCCAGGAGTAGACCGCCATGACCACGGTGGCCACCAGCAGCTGCCCGAGGCTGACCACGCCCAGGACGCCGCCCCACTGCATGAAGGTGGACAGCTGGTCGACGTCGCTGGTGACCCGGGAGACCAGCGAGCCGCGGCGCTGCCCCTGCTGGTGCAGCACCGAGAGGTCGTGCACGTGCCGGAACGCCCGCGCACGCAGCCCGGCCAGCGCGGTCTCCGTCGTCCGGAACAGCCGGACGTTCATCCGGTAGACCGCCACGGCGGTCAGCAGCACGACCACGGCGCACAGCAGGACGACGGTGCGCACGAGGTCGAGGTCCGGGCCGCCGGGGCCGGCCAGGCCGCGGTCGATGACCTGCTGGACGGCGATGGGCACGACCACCCGCCCGGCGGTGGCCACGAGGGCCAGGGCGAAGGTGGCCGGCAGGCCGCGGCGGAACTCCGGCATCATCCGCAGGCCGCGGCGCAGGGTGGCGAACGCGCCCTCCTCGCGGTGCCGCTCGTCGAGGGCGGCCACCGTGGTGCTCATGCCGCGACCTCCGTCTGCGCGTAGGCCCGCACCAGCGCCGCGTAGCCGGGGACCTCGGCCAGCAGCTCCTCGTGGCTGCCGCGGGCGAGCACCCGCCCACCCTCGAGCCAGACGACCTCGTCGGCGAGCGCGATGGTGGCCTGCCGGTAGGCGACCACGACGACGGTCGAGGGCCGCTCGGCACGGTCGGCGGGATGGCTGCGCAGGGAGTCGAGGATGCGCGCCTCGACGGCGGGGTCGACGGCGCTGGTCGCGTCGTCGAGCACCAGCAGGCGCGGGCGGCGGACCACCGCACGCGCCAGCGCGATCCGCTGCCGCTGCCCACCAGACAGCGTCGCGCCGCGCTCGCCCACCCGGGTGTCGAGGCCCTCGGGCAGCCGGCGCACGACGTCGTCCACGGCGGCGACCCGGAGCGCTTCCCAGACCTCCTCGTCGGGGACGTCGGCCCCGAGGGTGACGTTGCCGCGCACCGTGTCGTCGAACAGGAAGGTGCCCTGCGGGACGAACGCCGCCTGCGTGCTGACCTCGCCCTCCCGCAGCGCACGCAGGTCGACCCCGTCGAGCAGGACCTCGCCGGTGCCCGGGTCCACCAGCCGCACCAGCAGCCCGGCCAGCGTCGACTTGCCCGAGCCGGTCGGCCCGACGACGGCGACCGTGCTGCCCGGCGCGACGTCGAAGGTCACGCCCGACAGCGTGGGGCGGGCCGCGCCCTCGAAGCCGTAGTCGACCGCACGCACGCCCAGCCCCGCACCGCCCGTGCCCGCCGCGGCGACCTCGGCGCCGTGGGGCGTCTCGCCGGTGGCGTCGAGCACCGGCGTCACCCGGTCGAAGCCGGCGAGGGCGCGCGGCAGGTCGGCCAGCACCCAGCCGATGGCCCGGATGGGCAGCGCGAGCACCGTGAACAGGTAGGCGATGGAGACCAGGTCGCCGGCACCGGTGGCGCCGTCGACGACGCGGCCGGCGCCGATGAGCAGCACGGCCAGGGTGCCGAGGTTGGGCAGCGCCTCCATCAGCGGGTCGAACAGCCCGCGCACCCGGCCGACCGCGATCAGCCCGTCGCGCAGCTCCTCGGCGCGCTCGGTGAACCGGCGGGTCTCGACGTCCTCCCGGCCGAGGGTCTTCACGACCAGGGCGGCGTCGAAGCTCTCGTGGGCGATCTCGCTGACCTCGGCGCGCAGCTGCTGGGCCCGCCGCATCCGCGGGCTCATCGCCTGCGAGTAGACGGCGTTGACCACGAACACCAGCGGGAAGACGACCAGGCCGACCAGCGCCAGCCACGGGTCGGTGGCGACCAGGGCGACCACGGTGATGCCGATCATCACGACCGCGCCGCAGGCGAAGGGCAGCGGCGCGACGAAGAACCAGGCCGCCTCGACGTCGGAGTTGGCGTTGGACAGCAGCTGCCCGGTCGGGTGGCGCTGGTGCCAGGACAGCGGCAGCCGCAGGTACTGGCCGGTGACCCGGCGGCGGTAGTCGGCCTGCAGCCGGTAGCCCATCACGCCGGCGAACAGCCGCCGGCCGAGGATGCCGAGGATCTTGAGGACGGCGACCCCCAGGATGGCGGCCCCCGCGAGGGCGAGCGCGCCGGCGGAGGTGACGCCGTCGTCCAGGGCCGGGAGGACGACGCGGTCGACGACCTCGCCGAGCACGTAGGCGCTGGCGACGGTCATCCCGCCGTAGAGGGTGCTGGCCAGGAAGGCCAGCGCGAACATGCCCGGCTGCTCGACGATCGCGCGTCCGACGTGGCGCATCCCTCGCCGGACGACGGCGTCTCGGCGGCGGGGCACAGGTCTCCTCGGTGGTCGTGCGGGGCGGCGTACCGACTGTACTTAGACGCGCTAAGGGAAGCGCGCCGTTTCCCGGGGCCGCCCAGTCGGTAACCCCGCCCGGTGACCTCCTCTTCCCGACTGCTGGCCGAGCGCGAGCGCGCGGCGCTCGCCGACCTGCTCGAGGAGCTGGGACCCGACGCGCCGACCTGCTGCGAGGGCTGGACGACGGCGCACCTGGCCGCGCACCTCGTCACGCGGGACCGCCGTCCGGACACCACGCCCGGCTTCGCGCTGGAGGCGACGCCGATCGGCCGGCCGTTCGCCGCCTGGTCCCACCGCGTGGAGGACCGCCTCCGCGCCGGCACCCGCTACGCCGACCTGGTGGCCCGCGTGCGCTCCGGGCCGCCGCGGTGGCTGCCGGCCGCGTGGCCACCGGTGGCCGAGGTGGTCGACACGGCCGAGTACGCCATCCACCACGAGGACGTCCGCCGGGCCCAGCCGGGCTGGGCGCCCCGCGCGCTCCCGAAGGGGGCGCAGGACCGGCTCTGGGGCAACGTCGTCTTCTTCGGCCGTGTCGCCGCCGGGCGGGTGCCGGGGGCGCTGGTGCTGCGCCGCAGCGACGCGCCCGGGGTGGAGCGCCGCTACGGCGGCGGCACGCCGGAGACGGTCGTGGAGGGCGAGCCGCTGGAGCTGCTGCTGTGGGCCAGCGGGCGCGGGGACGTCGCCCGCGTCGAGGTGAGCTGAGGGAGGACGACCCCGTCCTCCCCGTCCCCGCGAGCTCGGAGGGGGTGCCCGGGACGCGGTGTCCTCCCCCAGGACGACGGTGTCACCGCAGCGGGTGGTCGGTCTCCCGGCGGACGGGGACGCCGGCGTCCCCGAGTGCGGCCTTGACGTCGCCGATGCGCAGCTTGCCGAAGTGGAAGACGGTCGCGGCGAGCACGGCGTCCGCGCCGGCCTCGACCGCGGGCGGGAAGTGCGCGGTCTCCCCCGCCCCGCCGCTGGCGATGACCGGCACGGTGACCTCGCGGCGCACCGCGCGGATCAGCTCGAGGTCGAAGCCGGCCTCGGTGCCGTCGGCGTCCATGGAGTTGAGCAGCACCTCGCCGACGCCGAGTTCGGCGGCCCGCACGACCCACTCCACGGCGTCCCGGCCGGTGCCGCGCCGCCCGCCGTGCGTGGTGATCTCGAAGCCGGAGTCGGTGACCGCGCCGTCGCGGCAGCGGCGGGCGTCGAGGGAGAGCACGAGCACCTGGTTGCCGAAGCGGTCGCTGATCTCGCTGATCAGCTCCGGCCGGGCGACAGCAGCGGTGTTGACCGCGACCTTGTCCGCGCCGGCGCGCAGCAGCCGGTCCACGTCGGTCACCGACCGCACCCCGCCGCCGACGGTGAGGGGGATGAACACGCTCTCCGCGGTGCGGCGGACGACGTCGTAGGTGGTCTCCCGGTCGCCGGAGCTGGCGGTGATGTCGAGGAAGGTCAGCTCGTCGGCGCCCTCGGCGTCGTAGACGCGGGCCATCTCCACCGGGTCACCGGCGTCCCGCAGGTCGACGAAGTTGACGCCCTTGACCACCCGTCCGGCGTCGACGTCCAGGCAGGGGATCACGCGCACGGCCAGGCTCATGCCGGCGTCCTCCGGACCGCGTCGGCCTCGACCTCGACCAGCATGGCCGGGTCGATGAGCGCGGCGACCTGCACCATCGAGGTCGCCGGGCGGATGTCGCCGAACACCTCCCCGTGGGCCCGGCCGACCTCCTCCCAGCGGGAGATGTCGGTGACGAACATCCGGGTGCGCACGACGTCGGCGACGGTGAAGCCCGCCCGCTCCAGCGCCTCGGCGAGGTTGGCCAGCGCCTGGCGCATCTGCGCCCCGGCGTCGCCCGGGTGGACGACGGCGCCGTCGACGGTGGCGGTCGTGCCGCTGACCCAGGCCATGTCGCCGTGGACGACGACGCGGCTGTAACCGACGACGGCCTCCCAGGGCGCGTCGGACCCGAACCGCACGACGCTCACGCGTCCTCCCCCGAGGCCACCCGCAGCGCCTCGGGCAGCGTGAACGCGCCGGCGTACAGGGCCTTGCCGACGATGGCACCCTCGACGCCGACCGGGGTCAGGCCGGCCAGCGCGCTGATGTCGTCGAGCGAGCTCACCCCGCCGGAGGCGACGACCGGGCGCGGGGTGGCGGCGCAGACCTCGCGCAGCAGGTCGAGGTTGGGGCCGCGCAGCGTGCCGTCCTTGGTGATGTCGGTGACCACGTAGCGGGCGCAGCCCTCGGCGTCGAGACGGGCGAGGGTCTCGTAGAGCTCGCCGCCCTCGCGGGTCCAGCCGCGGGCGGCCAGCCGGGTGCCGCGGACGTCGAGGCCCACGGCGATGCGGTCGCCGTGCTCGGCGATGGCACGGGCGCACCACTCGGGCGACTCCAGCGCGGCGGTCCCGAGGTTGACCCGGCGGCAGCCGGTGGCCAGGGCCGCGGCCAGCGACTCGTCGTCCCGGATCCCGCCGGAGAGCTCGACGTCGACGTCCAGCTGGCCGACCACGCGGGCCAGCAGCTCGCGGTTGCTGCCGCGGCCGAAGGCGGCGTCGAGGTCGACCAGGTGCACCCACTCGGCGCCGTCCCGCTGCCACTGCAGAGCGGCGTCCAGCGGGTCGCCGTAGGACGTCTCGCTGCCGGCCTCCCCCTGCACGAGTCGGACGGCCTGGCCGTCGGCGACGTCGACGGCGGGGAGCAACTGCAGCTTCGGCACGACCGACAGCCTAGGGACCCCGTGCCGGTGGCCCGCGTCACCGGCACGGGGGGCTCGGGAGCTGCCCCGCTCGCCGTCGAGCTCGCGTGGCGACGCCACGGGACGGGCGCCGGCGCCGCCCCGCGGCCTCGGCACCGGGGTTCCGGCGGGGTGACAGGGTGGTCCGGTGGAGTTCGCTGACGTCGTCCGCCGGCGGCACATGGTGCGCGACTACGACCCGGACCGGCCGGTGCCGCCCGAGGTGCGCGAGCGGCTGCTCGGGCACGCGCTTCGCGCGCCGTCGGCCGGGTTCACCCAGGGGTGGGCGTTCCTGGTGCTGGAGGACGCTGCCGACCGGGAGCTGTTCTGGTCGGTGACGACGTCGACCGGCGCCCCGGACGGCTGGCTGACCCGGATGCGGCGGGCGCCCCTGCTGGTCGTGCCGCTGTCGTCGAGGACGGCCTACCTCGAGCGGTACGCCGAGCCGGACAAGGGCTGGACCGACCGCGACGAGGCCCGCTGGCCGGTTCCCTACTGGGACGTCGACGCCGGCATGGCCGCGCTGCTGATGCTGCTCACCGCGGTCGACGAGGGGCTGGGCGCGTGCTTCTTCGGCGTCCCGCCCGAGCGGGTGGGCGCGCTGCGGACGGCGTTCGGCGTGCCGGACACGCACCGGCCCGTCGGCGTGGTGTCGGTCGGCTACCCGGGTGCGGAGGACCGCAGGTCACCGTCCCTGCGGCGCGGCCGGCGCGGCGTCGACGAGGTCGTCCACCGCGGGCGGTGGTGAACGCCCTGGTTGACTGCCCGGTGTGAACGACTCCCGCGCCGTCCTGGTCACCGGTGGTTCGCGCGGCATCGGCCGCGCCATCGCACGCGCCTTCGCCGACGCCGGCGACCGCGTCGCGGTGCACTGGGGTGCCTCGCGGGAGCGCGCCGAGGCCGTGCTGGCCGACCTCCCCGGCGACGGGCACGTGCTGGTGCAGGCCGACCTGGCCGATGCCGACGCGGTGGGCCGGATGGTCGACGAGGCCGCCGCCGCGCTGGGCGGGCTGGACGTGCTGGTCAACAACGCCGGGGTGTTCACCGCCCACCCGCCGCTGTCGGTCTCCTACGAGGAGTGGCAGGCGGCGTGGTCGCGGACGCTGGCGGTGAACCTGCTGGGCGCGGTCAACGCCACCTTCCGCGCCGTGCCCCACCTGGTCGCCGCCGGCGGCGGCGCGGTCGTCAACGTCTCCAGCCGCGGTGCGTTCCGCGGCGAGCCCGACACGCCTGCCTACGGCGCGTCGAAGGCCGGGCTCAACGCCTTCGGCCAGTCGATGGCGATCGCGCTGGCCCCGCACGGCATCTCGGTGGGCACCGTGGCACCGGGCTTCGTGCAGACCGAGATGGCCCGCGAGGTGCTCGACGGCCCGGGCGGGGACGCCGTCCGCGCGCAGTCGCCCTACGGCCGGGTGGCCCGCCCCGAGGAGGTCGCCTCGGCGGTGCTGTGGCTGGCCTCGCCCGGGGCGCGGTTCAGCACCGGGACGATCATCGACGTCAACGGGGCCTCCTACCTGCGCAGCTGACGGGACACTCGGGGCGTGGCCCTGCCGTTGCCCCGTCGTGCCGGCCGGCGCACCAACGTGGGCCTGCTCGCGCTGCTCCTGCTGGCCGGCGGCACCGGCGTCCTGGCCTTCGCGGTGGGGTCGCCCGGCCCGGCACGGCTGGTGGTCGCGGCGCACGGGGCTGCCGGGCTCGGGCTGCTGCTGCTCGTCCCGTGGAAGGCCGTCGTGGTGCGGCGGGCGTGGCGAGGACCCCGTGGGACCGGCGGGGTGTCCCTGGGCGTGGCGACCGTGCTGACCCTGCTCACCGGCGTCCTGCACGCGGCCGGGGTCACCGGGCCGTGGTCCTGGTCGGCCGGCGTCCCGGTGCTGCACGCCCACGTGGCCGTCGGCGTGGCCACGGGCGCCCTGGTGGCGGTCCACGCGTGGGGACGGCGGCAGCGGCCGCGGACCACCGACCTCGACCGGCGCGGACTCCTGCGGGCGGGCGCGCTGGGCGCCGGCGCGGCGGCGCTGTGGGCCACCGGGGAGGGGCTGTGGCGGCTGACCGGCGCACCGGGCGCCGATCGCCGGGCCACCGGATCGTTCGAGCGCGGCACCGACGACCCGGCCGCCATGCCGGTCACCCAGTGGATCTCCGACGTGGTGCCCGACTCCCCTGCTGCGGGGCTCGTGCTGGCCGCTCCCGGCCGGCGGGTGCGGGTGCCGGTCGCCGACCTCGACCGCGGGGACGTCGTCCGGGCTGCGCTCGACTGCACCGGGGGCTGGTACGCCGTCCAGGACTGGCGCGGGGTCCGGCTGGACCGCCTGTTCGCCGAGCACCTCGCGGCGGAGCTGCCGGCCGACGGCAGCGTCGACGTCATCTCGGTCACCGGGTTCCGGCGCCGGCTGCCGCTGTGCGAGGCGGGGGCGCTGCTGCTGGCCACGCACGCGGCGGGCCGGCCGCTCGCCGCGGGGCACGGCGCACCGGTGCGGCTCGTCGCCCCGGGACGGCGGGGCTTCTGGTGGGTGAAGTGGATCGCGCGGATCGAGGTCGTCGACGCGCCGTGGTGGCTGCAGCCGCCGTTCCCGCTGCAGTGAGTCAGCTCAGCGTCTGCAGCCAGTTGGTGAGCAGCTGCGCGCCGGCGTCACCGGACTTCTCCGGGTGGAACTGGGTGGCCGACAGCGCGCCGTTCTCGACCCCGGCGACGAACCGGTCGCCGTGCTCGGCCCAGGTGACCAGCGGGGCGGCCAGGGGCGACGGCGCCCCCTCCGAGCCCAGCGGGAAGTTGCGCACGCCGTACGAGTGCACGAAGTAGAAGCGCTGGTCCTCGAGCCCGTCGAACAGCACCGTCTTCCCGGGTGCCTGCACGGTGTTCCAGCCCATGTGCGGCAGCACCGGCGCCTGGAGCTGCTCGACCACGCCCGGCCACTCGCCGCAGCCCTCGGCGTCCTGGCCGTGCTCGACCCCCCGCTCGAAGAGCACCTGCATGCCCACGCAGACGCCCAGCACCGGCCGACCACCGGCCAGCCGGCGGCCGATCACGCGCGGACCGTCGACGGCCCGGAGGCCGGCCATGCACGCCGCGAAGGCGCCCACGCCGGGGACGACGAGACCGTCGGCCTCCAGGGCGGCGTGCGGGTCGGCGGTCACCGTGACGTCGGCACCGACGCGGGTCAGTGCGCGTTCGGCCGAGCGGAGGTTGCCCGAGCCGTAGTCCAGGACGACGACCTTCTTCACGGTTGCCACGGTACGTGGGAGCGGTCGCGTGCCCGACGGGATTCCCGCAGGTGGGGTGGCGGACGTCGCACAGCCGGCTCTCGCGCCGGCCCGGTCGGTGGGAGGGTGGCGCGATGGAGCGCTACGAGCACCGTTCGCTCTCTCCGGCCGGAGAGGTCGACCAGTGGGGCGTCCTGGCGGCCGGGCTGAGGTACGACCTGTCGGGCAGGCGCCGGGCGGTTCGCATGCTGCTCGTCCTCGCCGTCGTGTCCCTCGTCGCGACCGGACTGGTCGCCCTGCTCGCGTGACCAGGGACGACCGGCGGTCCTGCCCCTGCGGTGGGCGGGGCCCCCGCCGCCGCCCTCCGGATCCCACGCACGACGGACGCGGCACTCCGCTCGATTCATCCGTCCGACCGGCTCCGCGGCGTGCGTCGAGGCCTGTCGCTGATCTGAGGACACGCTTTCTGAGCTGCGGTTCCGGGTCGGCCGGCCCGCTCGGGTCGCGCATGCTCCGAACAGCTGATCGAGCCGGTGGGAGGTGTCGTGGAGCAGCTGATGGCCTCCCTCGACGCCCTGGCCGCCGAGGACCTGGCGCCGCTCGTCGGCCCGGCCCTGCTGGATCGGCTGCGGCCGCTGCTGGCGGCGCAGAACCGGCTGGCCGCCGAGGTCGCGCGCACGGTGCACGAGGCCGATGTGTCCGGCGCTGCGGAGGTCGACGGGCTCAGGTCGATGGCCTCGTGGCTGCGTGGGCACGGGCACCTGTCGGTCGCGGAGGCGGCGAGTGGTGCGCACCGGGCGGGCGCAGGTGCACCTGCCGGGCCTGGCGGAGGCGTTCACCGCAGGTGAGGTGACCGGTGAGCAAGCGGGGCTGGTCGCCCGCGTGGTCGAGCCCGAGCCCCTGGCCGCCGAGCAGCACGTCGACCTGGGCGTCGTCGGCGAGCTGCTGGCCGGCATCGCACGCGGGCGCCCGCACGCCGATGTCGCCAAGGCGGTGCACCACTACCTGGACCGGCTGGACGCCGACGGGCCCGAGCCCGACCCGACCGAGGGGCGCCGGCTGGTGATCGCCGCGCACGCCGACGGGTCGATCAGCGGCCGGTTCGACCTCGATGCGGTGGGCGGGGAGAAGCTGCAGGCCGCGCTGGAGTCCCCGGTGCAGGCCGGCCGCGGCGCCGCCGAGGAGCGCAGCCGCGCCCAGCAGCTGGCCGATGCGCTGGTGCAGCTGTGCGACAACCAGTTGGCTTCGGGGCACCTGCCGATCCTGCGTGGCCACAAGCGGCAGGTGCTGGTCACGGTGGCCATCGAGGACATGGTCGACCCGGCCACCGGGAAGGGTGCGGCCGAGTTGGGGTTCGGGGGGACGGTCTCCGCCGCCCGCGCCCGCTGGCCGGCCTGCGACGGGGCGGTCACCCGCATCGTGCTGGGCCCCGACGGGGTGCCGCTGGACCACGGCCGCACCCTGCGGCTGTTCCCGCCGAACGTGCGGCGGGCCGCGGAGGTGCGGGACGGCGGCTGCGTGTTCGCCGGCTGCTCCGCGCCGACCTGGTGGTGCGACGTCCACCACCTGCTCGAGTGGGTCAACGGTGGTGAGACGTCGCTGGCCAACTCGGCGCTGTTGTGCGAGCGGCACCACACCAAGGTCCACCACGGCTTCCGCGTCGGACGACGACCCGACGGCCGATGGCGCACCTGGCGACCCGACGGCACCCAGATCCTCCGGCCCAGGCCGCACCGGCCCACCGCTCACCACCGCCGCCTGACGGACACCCGTGCCGCCGTCACCCAGCCGGCAGCCGACCGACGCCCATCTATGGGCCCCGGCCGGCTGCCCGTCACCGGGGCCGGTCAGCGTCCTCGACCGCGGCGGAGGCTTCGGCGCCGTCGCGGAACGGCCCGGCCGGCGTGCCGAAGCGGTCGGGTCGGCGACGACGACGTCGAGACACCGTCCCCGGCGCTCACACCAGCCGGAGGGCGCCGGACGCGGTGGCCAGCACCGCAGCGACGAGGAGGACGACGGCGAAGGCGACCTGCGGGCCGGTACGGCCCTTGGTGTCGTGGTCGGCCCGCCAGATGCTGTAGGCCCCGCCGAGCAGGAAGCCGCCGAGCACGAGCAGCATGACGGCGAAGGTCACGCCAGGAACCGAGGCATCGTCATGGCGTTACAGGGCGCCCTTGGTGGAGGGGACGTCGGTCACCCGCGGGTCGATCGCGACCGCGGCCCGCAGCGCCCGCGCCAGCGCCTTGAACTGGCCCTCGACGATGTGGTGGGCGTCGCGGCCGGCGTACAGCACCCGCACGTGCAGGCTGATCCGCGCGTTGAACGCGAAGGACTCGAGCACGTGCTTGGTCAGCGACGTCGGGTAGTCCGGCCCGATCATCGGCGTCATGTCCTCCGGCTCGGAGTGCACGAAGTACGGCCGGCCGGAGAGGTCGACGGCCGCCTGCGCGAGCACCTCGTCCATCGGGATCGTCGCGTCGCCGTAGCGGGTGATGCCCTTCTTGTCCCCGAGCGCCTGCGCGAACGCCTGGCCGAGGGCGATGGCGACGTCCTCCACCGTGTGGTGGGCGTCGATGTGCAGGTCCCCGTCGGCCTGCACGGTGAGGTCGATGCCGCTGTGCTTGGACAGCGCCGTGAGCATGTGGTCGTAGAACCCGACCCCGGTGCTGATCGAGCTCTTGCCGGTGCCGTCGAGGTCCAGTTCGACGACCAGCTTGGTCTCGCTGGTCTCGCGCTCGACGCGTGCGGTGCGGGTCATGCCCGTGAGTCTCCCAGGTGCTGTTCGCGGACGACCTCACCCAGCGCGGTGCGAGACGTCTGCCGGCCGGCGCCCATCAGGCGGCACCCTGCTCGCGGACGACCTCACCCAGCGCGGTGAGGAATGCATCGGTCTCCTCCGTGGTGCCGGCGGTCACGCGCAGCCAGCCGGGCAGGCCGACGTCCCGCACGAGGACGTCGTGCTCCAGCAGCCCCTTCCACGCGGCGGGGGCGTCGGCGAAGTGGCCGAAGAGGACGAAGTTGGCGTCGCTCGGGACGCTGGCCAGCCCCAGGTCCGGCAGCGCCGCGACGATCCGGTCCCGCTCGGCCTTGACCGCGTCCACGGTCGCCAGCAGCGCGTCGGTGTGCGCCAGGGCCGTCCGCGCGGCGGCCTGGGTCAGCGACGACAGGTGGTACGGCAGCCGGACCAGCTGCAGCGCGTCCACGACGGCGGGGTCGGCGGCGAGGTAGCCCAGCCGCAGGCCGGCCATCCCGAACGCCTTGCTCATCGTGCGGCTCACCAGCAGCCGCGGACGGCCGGGCAGCAGGGTGAGCGCCGAGCGGGTGCCGGCGCGGGCGAACTCGGTGTAGGCCTCGTCGACGACCACCACGCCTGCCCGCCCGTGGCCGTAGGACGTGGCGTCGTAGACGGTGGCGATCGTCTCGAGCGCGACCGCGGTGCCGGTCGGGTTGTTCGGGCTGGTGACGAAGACGACGTCCGGACGCACCTCTCGCACCTGCGCGGCGGCCCGGGCGGCGTCGATGGTGAAGTCCTCCCGCCGGTGCCCGTCGACCCAGGCGGTGCCGGTGCCGGCCGAGATGATCGGGTGCATCGAGTAGGACGGCGTGAAGCCCAGCGCTGTCCGGCCCGCCCCGCCGAATGCCTGCAGCACCTGCTGCAGCACCTCGTTGGAGCCGTTGGCCGCCCACACCTGTGCCGGCTCCACCGTCTCCCCGCTGCTGCGGGTCAGGTAGGCGGCCAGGTCGCGGCGAAGGCCGAGCGCGTCCCGGTCGGGGTAGCGGTTGAGCTCCAGCGCCGCGTGCCCCAGCGCCTCGCCGAGGTCGGCGAGCAGTTCGGGCGGCAGCGGGTGCGGGTTCTCGTTGGTGTTGAGCCGGTGCCTGACCTGCAACTGCGGAGCGCCGTAGGGCGTGCGGCCTCGCAGCTCCGGCCGCAGCGGGAGCTCGTCGAGGGAGGTCACGACTTCTGCCGGACCCGGACGGCGGCGGCGTGCGCGGGCAGGTCCTCGGCACCGGCCAGGGCGTCGATGTGCCCGGCGACGTCGGCGAGGGCCTGCTCGTCGTACTCGACCAGGTGGATGCCGCGCAGGAACGACTGCACCGACAGGCCGCTGGAGTGCCGCGCGCACCCGCCGGTGGGCAGCACGTGGTTGGAGCCGGCGCAGTAGTCACCCAGGGAGACCGGCGACCAGGCGCCGACGAACACCGCGCCGGCGTTGCGCACCCGCATCGCCACTTCGCGGGCGTTGCGCGTCTGGACCTCCAGGTGCTCGGCGGCGTAGGCGTCGACCACGCGGAGCCCGGCGTCGACGTCGTCCACCAGGACGATGCCCGACTGGCTGCCGTCCAGGGCGGTGGTGATCCGGTCGGAGTGCTTGGTGGCCGCGACCTGCCCGGGGACCAGGTCCAGGACGGCGTCGGCGAGCGCCTCGCTGTCGGTGACCAGCACCGCGCCGGCCAGCGGGTCGTGCTCGGCCTGGCTGATCAGGTCCGCAGCGACGTGCACCGGGTCGGCGGTCTCGTCGGCGAGGATCGCCACCTCGGTGGGGCCGGCCTCGGAGTCGATGCCGATGAGCCCGCGCAGCAGCCGCTTGGCCGCCGTCACGTAGACGTTGCCCGGGCCGGTGACCATGTCGACCGGCTCGCAGGAGCCGGCGCCGTACCCGAAGACGGCGATGGCCTGCGCCCCGCCGACGGCGTAGACCTCGGTGACGCCGAGCAGCGCGCACGCGGCCAGCACGCCGGGGTCGGGCAGGCCGCCGTGGTCGCGCTGCGGCGGGGAGGCGACCGCGATCGACTCCACCCCGGCGATCTGCGCGGGGACGACGTTCATCACGACGCTGGACAGCAGCGGCGCCAGCCCACCGGGCACGTAGAGGCCGACGCGGCGCACCGGCAGCCAGCGCTCGGTGACCGTGCCGCCGGGGACGACGTCGGTGGTGACGTCGGTGCGGCGCTGGTCGGCGTGCACCCTCCGGACGCGCGCGATCGCCTCCTCGAGGGCGGCGCGGACGGCGGGGTCGATGCCGGCGAGCGCGGCGTCGATGGCCTCCTGCGGGACGGCGAAGTCCTCGAGGTCGACGCCGTCGAGGCGGGCGGTGATCTCGCGGACGGCCTGGGCACCGCGCACCCGCACGTCCTCGCAGAGCGGCCGGACCGTGGCCAGCACCGAGTCGATGTCGGTCGCGGCGCGGGGCAGCAGGCCGGCGAGCTCACGCACCCCCGGCAGGGCGGATCCACGCAGGTCGATGCGGGCGAGCACGGGCGGACCTCCGGGGCGGGGACGGAACACCCCAGGGTAGCCGCCGGGGTCGGGCGGCCCGCCGTCCTGCCCGGTCCGGCAACCGGCACCCCCGTAGGCTCGCCTGCCGTGGACGTCATCCCGCTCTTCCCGCTGGGGACGCCGCTGTTCCCCGGGGTCGTGCTGCCGCTGCAGGTCTTCGAACCGCGCTACCGGCGGCTGGTGCGCGACCTGCTGGAGCTGCCCGAGGGCGACGCCCGCTGCTTCGGTGTGGTCGCCATCCGGCAGGGTTGGGAGGTCGAGCACGTCGCCCCGGCCGAGGCCCTGTACGACGTCGGCTGCACCGCGCAGGTGAAGACCATCAGTCCGCAGTCCGACGGCGGGTTCCGCGTCGTCGCGGTCGGGGGTGACCGCTTCCGCCTGCTCGACCTCCTCGTCGGCGAGGACCCGCCCTACCTGCAGGCCCGGGTCGAGTGGCTGGCCGAGGAGGAGGCCGCCGAGGAGGCCGCCGGCGACCTGGAGGGGCTGACCGCGCCCGGCGGGTGGCCCGCCGACCCGCAGCACGAGGACCTCGTGTCCGAGGTGGCGCGCGGCTCGTTGGAGGTGCTGGTCCGCGGGGTGGGCGACCTGTTCACCCGCTACGTCACCGCCGTGGCCACGCTGACCGGCGACGTCGACGGCGAGGAGGCCGAGACCACCGACCTGCTCTCGTCCGTCTCCGGCGACCCGCGTGCGCTGTCCTACCTGGTGGCCTCGGCGGCGCTGCTGACCAGCGAGGACCGCCAGGAACTGCTGGCCGAGTCCGCCACGCGACGGCGGCTGCGCACCGAGTCGCGGCTGCTGCGCCGCGAGCTGACCCTCCTGGAGACGGTCGGCGCGGTGCCGGCGCCGCTGCAGCGCTTCGTCGGCCCGGGCAGCGTCAACTAGGAGCGGAGGGCGCCCTCGGCGGCCGTGGCCGCGGGCAGCGGACCGGCGGCGAGCGGGGCGGCCGGAGCCGGGTCGGGCCGGTCGAGGTCCTCGGACGTGCTGAGCAGCGTGGAGACCACGTAACCCAGGACGGCGAGGAACGGCGCCACCGCCAGCGCCGCGGGCGAGCCCAGCTCCAGCGGTGTGATCACGCGGGTGCCGACGGCGGCCAGCTCGGCCGGAGACGGCCCGGCGCCCAACAGCTCGCCGAGCTGCCAGGCGGCCAGCGACGCCAGGAGCGTGCCGACTGCCAGCGCGAGCACGGTGGCGACGCCGCGACGGCGGCGCAGCCGCCAGGCCACCAGCCCGGCGACCAGCCCGAGCCCGGCCAGCACGAGGGTGAACACCCCGTCGTCGGCGATGGGCAGCTCGGCCGAGGGGTGCCCGACGGGGACCGGGCCGTCCGCGGTGACCTCGAAGGTCGCCCGGGGCGCCAGTGCCCACCACAGCAGCCCGGCCGCGATCCCCGCCAGCGTCAGCACGCCGGCCAGCACCAGGGAGCCAGGCAGGTCCGCGCGCAGCTCGGCACGGCCGGGCCACGGAGGGCCGGCGCCCCAGCGGGCGGGGCGGACCGGCGGCGGCCCGGCGGGAGCGGCTGCGGGAGGGCTGTCCACGACCCCAGTCAACCGCGCCCGGCCGGACCTCTCACCCTCGGCGGCCGGGCCGGCGCTCAGCGCAGCGGCCTCGACCCCGTCCGCGGCGGCTCGCCCCGGCCCCGTCCAGAGGCTCACCGCCAGCCTGCGAGTGGTGAGGAGGACGGGGTCCTTCGACTCACAGCAGGGCGACGCTGGTCGGTCCCAGCAGCGCCTTGATGTCGCCCATGAGCGCCGTGCTGGGGCGCACCCGCAGGCCCTGGTCCAGCCGGAGCACGGTCTCCCGGCTGCCGTTGACCAACTTCAGCTGCACCTCGGTCGTGCCGGGGTGGCTGCCCAGCACCTCGCGGAGCCGCTCGACCACCGGGGGCGTGCAGCGGGCCGCCGCCATCGACACCAGCACCGGGCCGCGTGCCCCCTCGGTCAGCTCGGGGATGGTCACCTCGGAACCGAACATGGAGGGCTGGTCGTCGCGGCGGCTGATCCGCCCCTTGACCACGACGATCTGGTCGCGGACGACCTTCTCGCTGACCTCCGCCCAGGTCTTCGGGAAGAACAGCACCTCGATGCCGGACTCGAGGTCCTCCAGCGTAGCGATGGCCCAGGGCGCGCCCTGCTTGTTGGTGCGCGGCGAGACCGAGGTGAGGATGCCGGCGATGGTGACGTTCGCGCCGTCCTCGACGCCGCCGGCGTTGATCTCGGCGATCGGGGTGTCGGCGTTGGCCGCGAGCACGTGCTCCACGCCGTGCAGCGGGTGGTCGGAGACGTACAGGCCGAGCATGTCGCGCTCGAACACCAGGCGCTCGGACTTCGACCAGTCCGCCGTGGGGATCCCGATGTTCAGCGCCCCGCTGAACGGGTCGTCCTCGCCGGAGTCCCCGCCGAAGCTGCCGAAGAGGTCGAACTGCCCCTCGGCCTCCTTGCGCTTGAGCGCCATCGCGGAGTCGACGGCCTGCGCGTGGACGGCGACGATGCCCTGCCGGGAGTGGCCCAGGGAGTCGAACGCCCCGGCCTTGGCCAGGGACTCGATGACCTTCTTGTTGCAGGCCACCGTGTCGATCTTGCGCATGAAGTCCGCGAAGTCCTTGAACGCGCCCTTCTCCTCGCGGGCCCGGCGGATTGAGTCGACGACGTTGTGCCCCACGTTGCGCACCGAAGCGAGACCGAAGCGGATGTCGGTACCGACGGCGGTGAAGTCCCAGGACGACTCGTTGACGTCCGGTGGGAGCACCTTGATGCCCATCCGCCGGCACTCGGCCAGGTAGATCGGCCGGCGGTCCTTGTCGTCGCCGACGCTGGTCAGCAGCCCGGCCATGTACTCGGCCGGGTAGTTGGCCTTCAGGTAGGCGGTCCAGTAGGAGACCAGTCCGTAGGCGGCCGAGTGGGCCTTGTTGAAGGCGTAGTCGGCGAACGGGACGAGGATGTCCCAGAGCGTCTTGATGGCCGCGTCGGAGTAGCCGCGCTCCTTCATGCCGGCCTCGAACCCGACGAACTCCGCGTCGAGGACCGACTTCTTCTTCTTGCCCATCGCGCGGCGCAGCAGGTCGGCCTTGCCGAGGGAGTACCCGGCGACCTTCTGCGCGATCGCCATGACCTGCTCCTGGTAGACGATCAGGCCGTAGGTCGTGCCGAGGATGTCCTCCAGCGGCTCGGCCAGCTCCGGGTGGATCGGCGTGATCTCCTGCTGGCCGTTCTTGCGGAGCGCGTAGTTGGTGTGCGAGTTCGCACCCATCGGGCCGGGCCGGTAGAGCGCGCCGACGGCGGAGATGTCCTCGAAGTTGTCCGGCCGCATGAGCCGCAGCAGCGAGCGCATCGGGCCGCCGTCGAACTGGAAGACGCCGAGGGTGTCACCGCGGGCCAGCAGCGCGTAGGTGGCCGGGTCCGTGAGGTCCTTGCTGATCTCGTCGAGGTCGATCGGCTCCTTGCCGTTCGCGATGATGTTGCGCAGCGCGTCGTCGATGACCGTGAGGTTGCGCAGGCCCAGGAAGTCCATCTTCAGCAGGCCGAGCGTCTCGCAGGTCGGGTAGTCGAACTGCGTGATGACCGCGCCGTCGGCCTCGCGCCGCATGATCGGGATGCTGTCGATCAGCGGGTAGCGGCCGATGATGACGCCGGCGGCGTGCACGCCCCACTGCCGCTTCAGGCCCTCGAGCTTGCGCGCCTGGTCGACGACCTCGGCCGCGCCGGGGTCGGACTCGTAGCGGGCGCGGAACTCCGCGGCCTCCTTGTAGCGCGGGTGCGCCGGGTCGAAGATCCCCGACAGCGGGATGTCCTTGCCCATGACGGCCGGCGGCATCAGCTTGGTGAGCTCGTCGCCGACCGAGTAGGGCCGGTCGAGCACGCGGGCGGCGTCCTTGATCGCGGCCTTGGCCTTGATGGTCCCGTAGGTGACGATCTGGCTGACCCGCTCCTCGCCGTACTTCTGCGAGACGTACTGGATGACCTCGCCGCGCCGACGGTCGTCGAAGTCGATGTCGACGTCGGGCATGGAGACGCGCTCGGGGTTGAGGAACCGCTCGAAGATCAGCCCGTGCGCCAGCGGGTCGAGGTCGGTGATCCCCATGGCGTAGGCGGCCAGCGAGCCGGCGGCCGAGCCACGGCCCGGGCCGACGCGGATGCCGTTGTCCTTGGCCCAGTTGATGAAGTCGGCGACCACGAGGAAGTACCCCGGGAAGCCCATCTGGGTGATGATCCCGACCTCGTAGTCGGCCTGCTTGCGGACGTGGTCGGGGATGCCGTTCGGCCAGCGCTTGTGCAGCCCGCGCTCGACCTCCTTGACGAACCAGGAGGTCTCGTCCTCCCCCGGCGGCAGCGGGAACCGGGGCATCAGGTCGGCGCCCTCGGTGAACTCCACCTCGCACTGCTCGGCCACCAGCAGCGTGTTGTCGCACGCCTCGGGCAGCTCGCTGAACAGCGCGCGCATCTCGGCGGCGGACTTGAGGTAGTAGCCGTCGCCGTTGAACTTGAAGCGGTTGGTCTCGTTGAGCCGCGACCCGGTCTGGATGCACAGCAGGGCGTCGTGCGCCTCGGCGTCCTCCCGGTGCGTGTAGTGCAGGTCGTTGGTGCCCAGCAGCGGGATGCCGAGCTCCTTCGCGATCTCCAGCAGCGCCGGGCGGGTCTTCTTCTCGATGGCCAGCCCGTGGTCCATCACCTCGGCGTAGAAGTTCTCCTTGCCGAAGATGTCCTGGAAGTCGGCGGCGGCCTGCCGAGCCCGGTCGTGCCGGCCGGCGCGCAGCCACATGTTCACCTCGCCCGATGGGCAGCCGGTGGTGGCGATGAGGCCCGTGCCGTAGCGCTCCAGCAGGTCGCGGTCGAAGCGCGGCTTGCGGTACTGCCCCTCGAGACTGGCCATCGAGGAGATGCGGAAGAGGTTGTGCATCCCCTCGGTGGTGCGGGCCAGCAGCGTCATGTGCGTGTAGGCGGCCTTGCCGCGGGAGGACCCGCCCTCGCTGTCCTCGTCGATGAGGTTGTCGCCGAAGTCGAACGGCGCGCGGTCGAAGCGGGAACCGGGCGTGTAGTAGCCCTCCATGCCGATGATCGGCTTCACGCCGGCGGCCTTGGCCTGCTTGTAGAAGTCGTAGGCGCCGAAGACGTTGCCGTGGTCGGTCATCGCCAGCGCGGGCATCCCCTGCTCGGCGGCGGCCTTGGTGACCTCCGGCAGCTTGGCCGCTCCGTCGAGCATCGAGTACTCGGTGTGTACGTGCAGGTGCACGAACGAGTCGGACGACGGGGTGCTCACGGGCCTTGGTGCTCCTCACGGGTCGTGCGTGCCCGGCCGTCGGGGATCCGGCGGGCGACCGGCGGGGAAGACCGGCGGTGCTGTGGTCCGGGGTGCGGGCCGGGGGGTGACCCGATCCTCGCACTACCGGAGGTCTACTCCGAGGCTCTGACAGAACGTGTCTCACGCCCGGCGGACCGATCCGTCACAGCACCGGACGCCGCATCGTGACGTGGGCGATACCGGCCTCCTCGTACACGTCGCCGACCGCGGCGTAGCCGGCTCGCTCGTAGAAGCCCCGGGCGGTGAGCTGGGCGTGCAGCTCCACCTCGGTCAGACCCAGCGCGGCGGCCTGCCGGTGCAGCTCGGCGAGGACGGCGGCTCCGTGGCCCCGGCCGCGCGCCGACGCGTCGACCGCCATCCGGCCCACCACCGCCCGGCCGTCGCGGACCAGCAGCCGCCCGGTGGCCACCACGCGCCCCTGCTCGTCCTCGGCGAGGACGTGCACCGCGGTCGCGTCGTGCGGGTCCTGCTCGATCTCGGCGGGCACCCCCTGCTCATCGACGAAGACGCGGGTGCGCAGGGCGGCGACCGCGGGCCAGTCCGCGGCCGTGGCGCGCCGGGCGGTCACGGCACCTCCTCGCTGCGTTCGTCGGCGCGTTCCCGGCGCGGTGCTGCGTCCGTGCGTGAGCTCGGACGCCCGCTCACGTCGGCCGCCGGACGACGTCGGGCAGCGCGGAGGTCGGCACCAGCAGGAAGCGCAGGTCGATGACCGCGTGCAGGACGACCGGCAGCAGCAGCGACCCGGTCCCGAGGTAGAGGCCGGCCATCACCCCGCCCAGCACGCCGGTGGTCACGACGCCCGCGACACCCTGGTAGGCGTGCGCCAGCCCGAACGCCAGCGCGCCGATCGCGACCAGCACCGGCTCCGGCAGGCCGCCGCCCACCGCGGCGACGACGGCGAGGAGGAAGCCGCGGTAGAGCCACTCCTCGCAGACGCCGGCGGTGACGCCGACCAGCGTGAACAGTCGCCGCTCCGCCGTCGTCCGCGGCAGCAGCGCCAGGGTCGCGTGCACGGCGGGCTCGGCGTGCCGTCCCTCCCCCGGCCGGCGCAGCTCGGCCGCCTCCCGCGCCAGCCCACCCGAGCGCAGCGCGCGCGTGGAGAGGACGACGAAGCCGAGGACCAGCACCGTGGCTGCGACGGCGAGCGGGCCGGGCCACGACTGCGGCCAGCGCAGGCCCACGGCCGCCGCGTCCACCCCGGGCGCGGACAGCCAGACGACCAGGGCGAGCGCCGCGAGCCCCCACTCCAGCACCAGCAGCCGGCCGTAGAAGGACCTCCGGGCGCCGTCGTCGGTGCGCAGCCGGCCCTCGAAGCGGCGGTGCAGGACGTGTCCGACCACCGGCTCGCCGACCACCAGGTACCCGGCGACCACCACAGCGGACAGCGCGGCGGGGCCGAAGTCGGCCAGCGAGCCGGGCAGCCCGACCGGGTTCATGGTCGAGCTCGCACGGGGGTCAGGACTCGGCGCGCAGGATGTCGAGCGCGCCGGCCAGGTCGGGCGGGAAGGGGCTGGTGAACTCCGTCCAGGAGCCGTCGGCCGGGTGCGGGATGCCGAGCCGGGCGGCGTGCAGCCACTGCCGGGAGACGCCCAGCCGTGCGGCCAGCGTCGGGTCGGCCCCGTACGTCGTGTCGCCGACGCAGGGGTGGCGCAGCGCGGAGAAGTGCACCCGGATCTGGTGCGTGCGGCCGGTCTCCAGCCGGATGTCGACCAGGCTGGCGGCCGGGAACGCCTCGACGACCTCGTAGTGGGTCACCGACGGACGCCCGCCCTGGACGACGGCGAACTTCCAGTCGTGCTTGGGGTGCCGGTCGATCGGGGCGTCGATGGTGCCGCGCGACGGGTCCGGGTGACCCTGGACGAGGGCCGAGTACCCCTTCTCGACGGTGCGCTGCTTGAAGGCCGCCTTGAGTGCGGTGTAGGCCCGCTCGCTCTTGGCCACCACCATCAGCCCCGTCGTGCCGGCGTCGAGCCGGTGGACGACACCCTGCCGCTCGGCGGCGCCCGAGGTGGAGATCCGGTACCCGGCGGCGGCCAGCCCGCCGACCACGGTGGGCCCCTCCCAGCCGGGGCTGGGGTGCGCGGCCACGCCGACGGGCTTGTCGACCACCACGATGTCGTCGTCGTCGTGGACGACGGTCATCCCGGCGACCGGCTCGGGTGGGGCCGGCTCGCCCGGTGGCGGGGGCAGCTCGACCTCCAGCCAGCTGCCGCCGGTGATCCGGTCGCCCTTGCCGCGCACCCGCCCGTCGAGGACCACCCTGCCGTCGTCGGCGAGGTCGGCGGCCGCACCGCGGGAGAGGCCGAAGAGCCGGGACAGGGCCTGGTCGACGCGCTGCCCCTCGAGCCCGTCGGGCACCGGGAGCGCTCGGTGCTGGCCCGCGGGGTTCGTCACGGGGTCCATTCTGACCGTCGCGACAGGAGGGCCGGTGGAGCACCGCCAACACGCGGCACGTGCACCCGCGTGCCGGCCCCTGCAGGGTCCTGCCGTGAGCTCGCTGACGTGCCGGAACGGCCGCCTTCCAGGGGCCCGCCGCGAGCCTGGTGACGTACCGGAACGGCCCCCCTGCAGGGGCCCGCCGCGAGCTTGCGAGCGGTGGGGGGCAGGGGGGTCCTCTCTCAGTCGCGCGCCGGGGCGTCGTCCCCGGCCCTGCCGCCGGAGCTGCGGGTGCCGTCGAACTCGATGCCGCGCAGCGCGAGGACCACCCCGAGCACGCCCCCGCAGACGATCCCTGCGTCGGCGATGTTGAAGACCGGGTAGACCTCGCCGTCGGGCGCGAACACCGAGATGAAGTCGACGACGCCGCCGCGCAGGAAGCCCGGCTCGCGGAAGACGCGGTCGACGAGGTTGCCGACCGCCCCGCCGAGCACCAGGCCGAGCGCGACGGCCCAGCCGGTGGAGAACAGCCGCCGCGCGGTGCGCACGATGACCACCGCGACGGCGATCGCGATGAGCGTGAAGACGACGGTGAAGCCCTCGGCGAAGGAGAAGGCCGCGCCCGTGTTGCGCGTGTGCGTCAGGTACAGCGCCCCGCCGAGCAAGCGGATGTCGGCCCCGCGCTCGATCGTGGCGACGACGAGCAGCTTGGTGCCCAGGTCCAGGGCCAGCACCACCAGCCCGAGCAGGAGCAGCAACCGGGTGCGGGGACGCCGTCCGGGAGCGCCGGACGCCGCGACGGCGCCGTCCTGGGGATCGGTCGGTCCGTCCGGGGCGTCGCTCGGTCTGGGCAGGGAGGGCTCCTCGGTCGATGGCCTGGCAGGGGCCGGCGCGGCCGGTGGGCGCCGTCCCGACCGACCATAGCGGCGGGCGGAGAGCGGCCCTGCCGCCCACCGCGCCGAGCGGCAACTCGGAGCCGCTGTGATCCATCTCATTGCGATGTGCGAGGCATCTCACCACGCGGAGTGACATGTTCGGAGGTCCGCTGGTCGATGTTGGAGGAGCACCCTCCTCCCGAGCCGGAAGGCCGTCGTGTCCACCGATCTCGCCCCAGCCACCGACCCCGATGTAGTCCTCGTGGGCGGTGGCGTCATGAGCGCGACCCTCGCGTCGCTGCTCGGTGCCGTCGCCCCTGACTGGAGCGTCACCGTCTTCGAGTCCGGGCGGGCGGTGGCCGGCGAGAGCTCCGGTCCCTGGAACAACGCGGGCACCGGGCACGCGGCCCTGTGCGAGCTCAACTACACGCCCGCCGGCAAGGACGGCTCGGTCGACGCCGCCAAGGCCGTCACGATCAACGAGCAGTTCCAGGTGTCGCGGCAGTTCTGGTCGCACCTGGTCCGCTCCGGGCTGACCGGGTCGCCCAAGGACTTCATCACCCCCGTCCCGCACGTGAGCTTCGTGACCGGCGAGGCCGGCCGCGCGTACATGCGCACGCGCCACCGGGCGATGTCCGCGCAGCCGGTGTTCGAGGGCCTCGAGTACACCGACGACGCCGCCGTCATGGCCGAGTGGCTGCCGCTGATGATGGCCGGGCGCCCCGCCGACCAGGTGGTCGCCGCCACCCGGTCGGCCGCGGGCACCGATGTCGACTTCGGATCGCTGACCCGGCTGCTGTTCGACGCAGCCGAGCAGCGCGGCGTGCACGTGCACGTCAACCAGCGGGTCACCGACCTCGAGCGGCGGGACGACGGCCGCTGGACCGTGACCGTCCGCGACACCGCCAGCGGTGAGGAGCGCACCGTCCGCACCCGCTTCCTGTTCGTCGGGGCCGGCGGGGGCGCGCTGCCGCTGCTCCAGAGGGCCGCCATCCCCGAGATCCGCGGCTTCGGCGGCTTCCCGGTCAGCGGCATGTTCCTGCGCACCCGCTCCCCCGAGCTGGTCTCCGCGCACCAGGCGAAGGCCTACGGCCAGGCCGCCGTCGGCGCCCCGCCCATGTCGGTGCCGCACCTGGACCTGCGCCTCATCGACGGCGATCACTCGCTGCTGTTCGGGCCCTACGCGGGCTTCTCCCCGAAGTTCCTCAAGGCCGGCTCCATGTTCGACCTGCCGCTGAGCGTCAAGCCGAACAACCTGGGTTCGATGCTCGGCGTCGCCCGCACCGAGCTGGCGCTGACCCGCTACCTGATCGGCGAGCTGCTCCAGTCGCGCAGCGCCCGGCACCAGACGCTCACCTCGTTCGTGCCGCTGGCCGAGCAGCAGGACTGGGACATGATCACCGCGGGCCAGCGGGTGCAGGTCATCAAGCGCGACCCCGCGACCGGCCGCGGCGTGCTGCAGTTCGGCACCGAGCTCGTCGTCGGCGGCGAGGGCACGATCGCCGGTCTGCTCGGCGCCTCCCCCGGCGCCTCCACCGCGGTCTCGGCGATGCTCACCGTGCTCGAGCGCTGCTTCCCCGACCGGATCGCCGCCTGGCGCCCGAAGCTGCAGGAGGTCATCCCCTCCTACGGCCGCCGGCTCAACGAGGATCCGGCGCTGCTGGCCGAGGTCCGCGCCGAGACGATGCAGACCCTGGAGCTCAACGGCTGAACCCGCACCTCCCGGGGACGGCACCCGGCCGCGGTGCGGACCGGTCGCGGGGGCCCGGAGGGCCTCCCGACCGGTCACGGGGAGGCGCCGGCCCCCTGCAGGGTCCCGCCGCGAACCTGCGAGCGGCGGGGGCAGGGGGTCCTCTCTCAGTCCGCCCCGGAGGCGGCGCCGGTCTCACCGCGCCAGCTGGCCAGCCGGCCGGCCCGGCTGACCGCGCGCAGCCGCCGCTCGGCCTCCGCCCGTGACCCGCGCGCCGACACCAGCAGCGCCTGGTCGCCGCGCATGAGGCGGGTCGTCGGGCCGGGCACGAAGGACCGGCCGTCGCGCACGATGAGCACCACCGCCGCGTCCTCGGGCAGCCGCAGCTCCGGCAGGTAGACGCCGTGCAGCCTGGACCCCTCCGGCACGGTCAGCTGCATCAGCTCCGCGTCCAGCTCCTCCAGCGGTGCGGCCTCGACCTGCACGTCACGCGGCGTCACGGGCGTGGCGATGCGCAGGCGGCGGGCGAGCCACGGCAGCGACCACCCCTGGACGATCGTGAAGACGACGACCAGCACGAAGACCGTGTCGAAGACGGTCGTCGCCCCGGGAACCTGCGCGGTCAGCGGGATGATGGCCGCGACGATGGGCACCGCCCCGCGCAGGCCCGCCCAGGAGATGAACACCTGCTGCGCCCACGGGAACCGGAACCACACCAGGCTGGCCACCACCGACAGCGGCCGGGCGAGCAGCAGCAGCGCGCCGCCCACCACGAGCGCCGGCCCCACCGCGTCGGACAGCCGGCCCGGCGACACGAGCAGACCGAGCAGGACGAACAGGCCGATCTGCGCCAGCGAGGCCATGCCCTCGGCGAACCCGATGCTCGCCGCCCGGTGCGGCAGCGCGGCGTTGCCCAGCACCAGGCCGCAGAGGTAGACCGCGACGAAACCGGACGTGTGCGCCAGCGACGCGGACGAGTACGCGAGCACGCAGAGCGCCAGCGTCGCCAGGGGGTAGAAGCCGGCCACGGGGAGCGCCACCCGGCGCAGCAGCGCGGCACCCCCGAAGCCGATCCCGACCCCGATGACGGCGCCTCCGGCGAGCTCGGCAGCCACCACCAGGCCGACCAGCCACCACGGCTGCGTCGCCGCCCCGGTGAGCGACTCGGCCAGCACGGTCACGAGCAGGATGACCGGGGCGTCGTTGAGGCCGCTCTCGGCCTCCAGGGAGGCGGCCAGCCGCCGCGGGAGGGGCAGCCGCCGCAGGGTCGCGAAGACGGCGGCGGCGTCGGTCGAGCTGATGACCGCGGCCAGCAGGAGGGCGAAGCCCCAGCCGTAGCCGAGGACCAGGACGCCGACGGCCGCAGTCACCCCCACGCTGACCGCGACGCCCACGGTGGACAGCGCGACCCCGGGCCCGATCGCCCGACGCACGTCGGCCCACCGCGTCGTGAGACCGCCCTCGGCCAGGATGACGACGAGGGCGGCGTAAGCCAGCGTGTGGGTGAGCCGGTAGTCCTCGAACTGGACGCCGAGGCCGCTCTCGCCGATGGCCACCCCGAGGGCGAGGTAGAGCAGCAGGCTGGGCAGACCCAGCCGATCCGCCAGGCGGAGCGCCACGGCCGCCACGAGGACGACGACCGCGCCCGCGGCGAGCGCGGCGGTGACCGTCGTGTTCACCGCGCGCCCCTGCCCACCTCCGCAGTCTCCCGTACCCCGAGGCCAGGGCCGCCCCACGACCCGGTCGCCGCACGGTCAGCGGCCTCGGGAAGCGGGTCGCGCGGGGTGGGAGAATCGGCGCGTGAGCTCACCCGGTCCCTTCCGCGCGCTGCCCCCTCAGGTCGACCTGCCCGCCCTGGAGCGGGAGGTCCTGGGCCGCTGGGAGGCCGACAAGGTCTTCGCCCGCACGCTCGAGGCAACCGCCGGCCGGCCGCAGTGGAACGTGTACGAGGGCCCGCCGACCGCCAACGGCCGCCCCGGCACGCACCACATCGAGGCGCGCGCGTTCAAGGACGTCTTCCCCCGGTTCAAGACGATGCAGGGCTGGCACGTGCCCCGTCGCGCCGGCTGGGACTGCCACGGCCTCCCGGTCGAGATCGCCGTCGAGCAGGAGCTCGGCTTCGCGGGCAAGCCCGACATCGAGCGCTACGGCATCGCCGAGTTCAACGCCCGCTGCCGCGAGTCGGTCATGCGGCACGTCGACGCCTTCAGCGACCTGACCCGCCGGATGGGCTACTGGGTCGACATGTCCACCGCCTACTGGACGATGGACCCGCACTACGTCGAGAGCGTCTGGTGGTCGCTCAAGCAGGTCCACGACAAGGGCCTGCTCGTCGAGGACCACCGGGTCGCGCCGTACTGCCCGCGCTGCGGCACCGGCCTGTCGGACCACGAGGTGGCCCAGGGCTACGAGTCGATCACCGACCCCTCGGTCTACGTGCGGCTGCCGGTCACCAGTGGCGAGTGGGCCGGGAAGGCCGACCTGCTCATCTGGACGACGACGCCGTGGACGCTGCCCAGCAACACCGCGGTCGCGGTCAACCCCGATGTCACCTACGTCGTCGCCCGGCGCGGCGACGACACCCTCGTCGTCGCCGAGCCGCTGCTCGCATCGGTGTTCGGCGAGACCGACGACGTCGAGGTGCTGGTCCGCACCACCGGCCGCGACTGGGAGCGGACGCACTACCGCCGTCCCTTCGACCTGGTCGAGTTCCCCGCGGGCCCCGACGGCCGGCAGGTCGACGCGCACTTCGTCGTCCTGGCCGACTACGTGACCACCGACGACGGCACCGGGCTGGTGCACCAGTCCCCCGCGTTCGGCGCCGACGACCTGGCCGTCTGCCGGGGCTACGGGCTGCCGGTGGTCAACCCCATCGACGCGACCGGGCACTTCCTGCCCGACGTCCCCCTGGTGGGCGGGCACTTCTTCAAGGCCGCCGACCCCGCGCTGGTCGAGGACCTGCAGGCGCGCGGCGTGCTGTGGCGCGAGCAGCGGTACGAGCACAGCTATCCGCACTGCTGGCGCTGCCACACGCCGCTCATGTACTACGCGCAGCCGTCCTGGTACATCCGCACCAGCGCGGTCAAGGACCAGCTGCTCGCCGAGAACGAGAAGACGCGCTGGTACCCCGAGCACATCCAGTGGGGGCGCTACGGCGACTGGCTGCGCAACAACGTCGACTGGGCGCTGTCGCGCGACCGGTACTGGGGGACGCCGCTGCCGGTCTGGCGCAACGACGCCGACCCGAGTCGCCTGGTCGTCGTCGGCTCGCTGGCCGAGCTCTCCGAGCTGACCGGCCGCGACCTGTCCGACCTCGACCCGCACCGGCCGTTCATCGACGAGGTGACGTTCACGCTGCCCGGCGAGGAGGGGACCTACCGGCGGGTGCCTCAGGTCATCGACGCCTGGTACGACTCCGGCTCCATGCCGTTCGCCCAGTGGGGCGCGCCGTACCGCAACCAGGCGGACTTCGAGGCCGCCTACCCGGCCCAGTTCATCTGCGAGGCGATCGACCAGACCCGCGGCTGGTTCTACTCGCTCATGGCCGTCGGCACGCTGGTGTTCGAGGAGAACTCCTACGAGAACGTGCTGTGCCTGGGCCACATCCTGGCCGAGGACGGCCGGAAGATGAGCAAGCACCTGGGCAACATCCTCGAGCCCATCCCGCTGATGGACCGGCACGGCGCCGACGCCGTCCGCTGGTTCATGCTGGCCGGCGGTTCGCCGTGGTCGGCGCGCCGGGTCGGGCACGAGACGCTGTCCGAGGTGGTCCGCAAGGTGCTGCTCACCTACTGGAACACCGCCAGCTTCTTCACCCTGTACGCCGAGACCAACGGCTGGGGTGGGCGGGCCGACGGCAGCGCTCCCGTCCCCCCGCGGGCCGAGCGGCCGCTGCTGGACCGCTGGGCGCTGGCCACCCTGGCGCAGGTCACCGAGGGCGTCACCGCCGCGCTCGAGGACTTCGACACCCAGGGCGCCGGCCGGCTGATCGCGCAGTTCGTCGACGACCTGTCCAACTGGTACGTGCGCCGCTCGCGCCGGCGGTTCTGGGACGGCGACCCGGCGGCGCTGGCCACGCTGCACGAGGTGCTCGACGTGCTGACCCGGCTGATGGCGCCGTTCATCCCGTTCGTCACCGAGGAGGTCTGGTCCCGCGCGGTCACGCCGGGGCTGGCGGACGCGGTCGACAGCGTGCACCTGGCCGCCTGGCCGGCCGTCGACGAGGACGCCCGCGACCCGCGGCTGGTCGAGCAGGTGGCGCTGGTGCGCCGGCTGGTCGAGCTGGGCCGCTCGGCACGCACGTCGGCCAAGGTGCGCACCCGCCAGCCGCTGGCCCGCGCCGTCGTGGCCGCGCCCGGCTGGGCGGAGCTGCCGCGGGACCTGGTGGCCGAGGTCGCCGACGAGCTCAACGTGGCCGAGCTGATGGACCTCTCCGCGGCCGGCGGCGACCTGGTCGACGTCAGCGTCAAGGTCGACTTCCGCGCGGTCGGCCGCCGGCTGGGCAAGCAGGTGCAGGCGGTGGCGAAGGCGGTCGCGGCCGCCGACGCGCCGGACCTGGTGGCCGCCTACCGCGCCGGGACGGCGTCGGTCGAGGTCGACGGGGCGGCCGTGCCGCTGCAGGACGGCGATCTGGTCGTCACCGAGACGCCGCGCGAGGGCTGGACCGTGGCCAGCGGTGGCGGGCTGACCGTCGCGCTGGACCTGGAGCTGACGCCGGAGCTGGAGCGGGCCGGCCTGGTCCGCGAGGCCGTGCGTCTCGTGCAGGAGGCCCGCAAGAACGCCGGGCTGGCCGTCAGCGACCGCATCGAGCTGTGGTGGACCGCTGGGAACTCCCCCGCCCACCCCATGACGCAGGCGCTCACCGAGCACGGCGCACAGGTGGCCGACGAGGTGCTCGCCGTCCGCGTGCACGCGGGTACCGCCGGGGACGGCAAGGGCGTCGAGGGCCCGGCCGGCTCGCGGTTCTGGGTGGCCCGCGCCACCGGCTGAGCCGAGGGGCCGGGCGCCGGGTTGCCGACCGCGGCCCCTGCAGCGTCCCGCCGCGGCCCCGTCCCGGGCACCGCCCTGAGCTCGTGCAGGGTGGGCAGGACGAGGTCCTCCTCCGATGGGGGCAGGGGGTCCTCCTCAGTTCCCGCGGGCTGCCTGCCGGCGGTCGCGCTCGGTGTCGGCGAGGTGGCGCACCGGACGGCAGGTGGCGCACGGCGTGAAGCCGTCCGTGCGGGCCTCGACCATGGGCAGGCCGATCGCCTCCCGGCCCTCGAGGAACGGGCAGCCGGCCAGGTGGTAGCGGGGGTGCTCGTCGACGACCAGCACCTCGTCGTCCAGGTCGACCACGAGCAGCAGGTCGGTGACCTCGACGTCCTCCTCGCCGGGCTCGCCCGTCCCCGTGTCGACCGGGACCTCCCGGGGCTCGTGTGCACCACGGCGTTCGGGCGTGCCGTCCTCCGGGTGGCGGTCCCCGGCAGGAGCACCCAGCGGGACCGCGTGCGTCGGCTCGATGACCGGCTCGGCGGGGGGCGGCTCGGACGGCCCGGCAGCGGGCTCCTCGGGGCGCGGCTCGACGGGCACCGGCGCTGCTCCCGGCTGCGGTCCGGATCCGGGCTCCGGCGGGCGGACCGCCGTCGCGCCGGCCGGCCCCCGCGGGGGCTCCGGCGGCCGGGGCGCCGCGGTGTCCTGCACGACCACCGGCTGCGGCGCCGTGCGGCGCGCGCCGGACGTCCCGGTGCCGGACGCCTCCGGCCGCGCCGGGACCTCCGACGCCCGGCGGTCGAACTCGCTCGCCTCGCGCGCCATGCGCAGCCGGGCGACCACCAACAGGACGGCGGCGACCCCGCACGCGGCCACGCAGGCCCAGTAGAGCGCCGTCGTGCCGGTGAGGATGCCGCCGACGAACGCCCCCAGACCAAGGAGGACCAGCAGGCCCGCAGCCAGGACCACGGCCCGATCCCTAGTCGCCGGGGGTCCGCGCCGTGCGACGGCGGGGCCGCCGGTCAGCCGTGCGCATGCGATACCCGCAGCCCGGTCCCGGCGGAGAAGACGTGCGCCTCCCCGGGGCGGATGGCCACGTGCACGACCTCGCCCTTCGCCGGCGGCCGGCGGGCGTCGGCCCGCAGCACCAGAGGGGCGGCCGTCGCGGCCGCGGCGGCCTCCTCCTGGAAGCGGCCGTAGGCGAAGGCGTCCGAGCCGAGCTCCTCCACCACCTGCACCTCGACCGGGACACCCCGGCCGGGCGCCACGAACTCGACGGCCTCCGGGCGGAAGCCGAGGGTGGCCGTGCGGCTGCCCTCCCCGGCCAGGGTGGCGAGCACCGACCGGGGCAGCGGCACCGGGTGACCGCCGAGCAGCACGCCGCCCTCGGTCAGGGGCACCGGCACCAGGTTCATGGCCGGCGAGCCGATGAAACCGGCGACGAACTCGTTGGCCGGCCGGTCGTAGAGGGCACGCGGGGTGTCGACCTGCTGGAGGACGCCCTCCTTGAGCACCGCCACCCGGTCGCCCATGGTCATGGCCTCGACCTGGTCGTGGGTCACGTACACCGTCGTCGTCCCGAGCCGGCGCTGCAGTGCGGCGATCTCGGTGCGGGTCTGCACCCGGAGCTTGGCGTCGAGGTTCGACAGCGGCTCGTCCATCAGGAAGACCTGCGGCTGGCGCACGATCGCCCGGCCCATCGCGACCCGCTGGCGCTGCCCGCCCGACAGGGCCTTGGGCTTGCGGTCCAGGTACTGCTCGAGGTCGAGCAGCCGGGCCGCCTCGCGCACCCGGGTCAGGCGCTCCTCCTTGGCCATGCCGGCGATCTTGAGCGCGAAGCCCATGTTGTCGGCCACCGTCATGTGCGGGTAGAGCGCGTAGTTCTGGAACACCATGGCGATGTCCCGGTCCTTGGGGGGCAGGCGGGTCACGTCCCGGTCGCCGATCCGGATCGCCCCGTCGGTGACCTCCTCCAGCCCGGCGAGCATCCGCAGCGAGGTGGACTTGCCGCAGCCCGACGGGCCCACCAGGACGAGGAACTCCCCATCGGCGATCGACAGGTCCAGCGCGTCGACCGACGGTCGGGTCGCACCCGGGTAGACGAGTGTCGCCCGGTCGTATGTGATGGCGGCCATGCAATCCCTCCTGCACCGGTGCAGAGCGCGCCAACTCTGACACGCCACCGGCCCGGCAACCACCAACGGCCGGGCCCGCTACTCGTCCGTGTGCCCAACCGTGACCCGGCTGTGACCAGGGGGAACGGACGACCGGCGGGTGACGGCCTCGTTTCCCAACCGTTACAGAACGGCCCGGTCACGCCGCGCAGAGCGACGTTATGGTCCCCCCGCGAACGTGACGGCCCGCACGGTGCCGCCCACGCGGAGCTAGGCAGTGCGGCGGCGACGCCGCGGGAGTCCGGAGGGAACAGATGAACATGCGTGCGAGAGGCCGGCGCTCGACGGCCCTGGCCGGTGGCCTGGGTGTGGCGCTGGTGCTCGCCGGCTGCGGGGCGAGCGAGACCAGCGGCGGCGGCGGTGAGGGTGGTGGGACCGCTGAGGTCTCCGACCTGACCCTCGACTGCGCCCCCTACGAGGAGTTCGGGGACCTCGAGGGTGAGACGGTCAGCGTCTACACCTCGATCGTCGACCCCGAGGACCAGCCGCACATCGACTCCTACGTGCCCTTCGAGGAGTGCACGGGCATCGACGTGCAGTACGAGGGCTCGCGTGAGTTCGAGGCCCAGCTGGTCGTGCGCGTCCAGAGCGGCAACGCGCCCGACATCGCCTTCATCCCGCAGCCGGGCCTGCTCGCCACCCTGGTCGGCCAGGGCGCCGTCGTCCCCGCGCCGGCCCAGGTCGAGGCGAACGTCGACGAGTTCTTCGACGAGAGCTGGAAGGCCTACGGCACCGTGGACGGCGAGTTCTACGCCGCCCCGCTCGGCGCCAACGCCAAGTCCTTCGTCTGGTACTCGCCGTCGGCCTTCGCCGAGGCCGGTTACGAGGTCCCGCAGACGTGGGACGAGATGATCGCGCTGTCCGAGCGGATCGCCGGCAGCGGCGCCAAGCCGTGGTGCGCGGGCATCAACTCCGGTGACGCCACCGGCTGGCCGGCCACCGACTGGCTGGAGGACGTCGTCCTGCGGTCGGCCGGGCCCGAGGTCTACGACCAGTGGGTCAACCACCAGATCCCCTTCAACGACCCGCAGATCGTCGAGGCGCTCGACACCGTCGGCGGCATCCTGAAGAACCCCGCCTACGTCAACGGCGGCCTCGGCGAGGTGCAGTCCATCGCCTCCACCGCGTTCAGCGAGGCCGGTCTGCCCATCCTCGACGGCAGCTGCTGGATGCACCGGCAGGCGTCCTTCTACCAGGCGAACTGGCCGGAGGGCACCGAGGTCTCCGAGGACGGCGACGTCTTCGCCTTCCCGCTGCCCCCCATCGACGGCGAGGGGGCCGCTCCGGTCCTCGGCGGTGGCGAGTTCACCGCCGCGTTCAACGACCGGCCGGCGACCCAGGCGCTGCAGACCTACCTGTCCTCGGACGAGTGGGCCAACCTCAAGGCCCAGGTCTCCGGCCCCGGCTGGGTCAGCGCCAACACCGGCCTGGACGTCGAGAACCTGACCTCGCCGGTCGACCGGCTCGCCGCCGAGCTGTTCCAGGACCCCGCGGCGGTGTTCCGCTTCGACGGCTCGGACCTGATGCCCGGTGAGATCGGTGCCGGGGCGTTGTGGACCGAGCTGACCAACTGGATCGCCAACGACAAGCCGACCCAGCAGGTCCTGACCGACGTCGAGAACGCCTGGCCGGCGTCCTGACCACCGCGGTCGGGGCAGCTCCGCGCTGACCGCGACCGCACCGCCCACCCACGGAGGCCGGGGGGCCACAGCGCCGCTGCACACCGCAGCGGCCGCTGCGGCCCCCCGGCGTCCCGCTTCCGGAGGAGGTCCGCTGCGGTGCAGTGGTTCCTGGACGCGAGCACCACCGGGCACAAGCTGGCCCTCATGGTGGTCGCCATCCTGCTGTTCGCCGCCGTGCTGGGGGCGCTCCTGTTCGCGGTCGACCGCCCCAGGCGGATCCCCAACTGGGTCGTCGCGGCCGGCTTCCTCGGCCCCACGGTCCTGCTGCTGCTGGTGGGCCTGGTCTACCCCGCCCTGGCGACCGTCCGCGGCTCGTTCTACAACCGGGACGGCTCGGAGTTCGTGGGCCTGGACAACTACGCCACCGTCTTCACCGAGGACAACTTCCAGACCGTCCTGGTCAACACCGCCCTGTGGGTGGTCCTGGTCCCCCTGGTGACCACCGGCCTCGGGCTGGTCTACGCCTACCTGGTCGACCGCACCCGCTTCGAGTCGCTGGCCAAGGCCCTGGTGTTCCTGCCCATGGCGATCTCCATGGTCGGCGCCTCGGTGATCTGGAAGTTCGTCTACGAGTACCGCCCGGACCAGCCCGGCGTGCGCCAGATCGGGCTGCTCAACCAGCTGCTGGTCCTCGTCGGGCTGGAGCCGCAGCAGTTCCTGCTCAACGCGCCGTCCAACACCTTCTACCTGATCGTCGTGATGATCTGGATCCAGGCCGGCTTCGCGATGACGGTCCTGTCGGCGGCCATCAAGGCCATCCCCGACGACGTCGTCGAGGCCGCCCGGCTCGACGGGGTCAGCGGCCTGCAGATGTTCCGCTACGTCACCGTGCCCAGCATCCGTCCGGCGCTGGTCGTCGTCCTCACGACGGTCGCGATCACCACGCTCAAGGTCTTCGACGTGGTCCGGACGATGACCGGTGGCCAGTTCGGCACGAGCGTCGTGGCCAACGAGTTCTACGTCCAGGCCTTCCGCCAGTTCAACTTCGGGCTGGGCGCCGCCCTCGCGGTGCTGCTGTTCGTCCTCGTCATCCCCATCGTCGTCTACAACGTCCGCCAGCTGCGCCTGGCCGAGGAGATCCGATGACCACGACGACCCCGGTCATCGCGCCGGCGCCGCCGGACGAGCGCAGGCTCACCCGCGCCGAGCGCCGGGCCGTGGCCGCGAAGACGAAGCTCAGCTCCCCCGCCGCGTCGGCCATCGCGCTGCTGATCGCCGCGCTGTGGACGGTGCCGACCCTCGGCCTGTTCGTCACGTCCTTCCGGCCGGAGCTCGACATCCGCCGCTCGGGCTGGTGGACGGCGCTGTCGGACCCGCAGTTCACGGTCGACAACTACAACGAGGTGCTCTACGGCGGCGGGACGAACTTCGCGACCCTGTTCGTCAACTCGCTGGTCATCACGCTGCCGGCGGTCGTCATCCCGATCACCCTGGCCCTGCTGGCTGCCTACGCGTTCGCCTGGATCGACTTCCCCGGGCGCGGCATCCTCTTCGTCGCCGTCTTCGCGCTGCAGGTGGTGCCCATCCAGGTGACGCTCATCCCGCTGCTGAGCATCTACGTCGACACCGGCCTGGCCGGGTCGTTCTGGACGGTTTGGCTGTCGCACTCGATCTTCGCGCTGCCCCTGGCGGTCTTCCTCCTGCACAACTTCATGAAGGAGATCCCGGCCTCGCTGGTGGAGGCGGCGCGCATGGACGGCGCCGGCCACGTGAAGATCTTCTTCCAGGTGCTGCTGCCGCTGCTGACCCCGGCGATCGCCGCGTTCGGCGTCTTCCAGTTCCTGTGGGTGTGGAACGACCTGCTGGTCGCGCTCACCTTCGCCGGCGGCGCCCCCGACGTCGTCCCGCTGACCGTGCGGGTGGCGGAGCTCGCGGGCACCCGGGGCTCGGACTGGTACCTGCTGGCCGCAGGCGCCTTCGTGTCGATCGTGCTGCCGCTGGCCGTGTTCCTCGGCCTGCAGCGCTACTTCGTCCGGGGCCTGCTGGCGGGCAGCGTCAAGGGCTGAGAACGCACGAGAGGGGCCCCCGGACGTCGTCCGGGGGCCCCTCTCGTGTGCCGGCGGCCCCGCCCCGAGCCTGCGTGCGGTGGGAGCAGGGGTCCTTCTTCAGGCGCTGGCGTGCTGGTTCTGCCGGCTGTTGGACGCCGGCTCCGCCGAGCCGCGGCTGTCGAGGTCGCGCAGGTGCGACTCGAGGTAGGAGCGCAGCCGGGTGCGGTACTCGCGCTCGAAGGTGCGCAGCTCCTCGATCTTGCGCTCCAGGGTGCTGCGCTTCTCCTCCAGGGAGCCCATGACCTCGTTGTGCCGGCGCTCGGCGTCCTGGTCGAGGGCGGCGGCCTTGGCGCGGGCCTCGCGCTCCATCGTGTCGGCGCGGGTGCGGGCGTCACCGATCATCGAGTCGGCGCGCATCTTGGCCTCGCTGACCATCTGCTCGCTCTTGGCCCGCGCGTCGGTGACCATCCGCTCGCTGTTGGTCTTGGCCGCGACGACCATCTGGTCGGCCTGGGCCTTGGCCTCGTTGACGTACTTGTCGGCCGTCTCGGTGGCCAGGGCGAGCATCCGCGACGCGCGGGCGCTGTCGTCCTCACGCACGGGGGCCGGCGGGGGCGGCGGCGCGGCAACCGGCGCCGGGGCCGGCTCGGGCGCCTCGACGGCGCGCGGGGTGCGACCGGTCGCGGAGCTCGAACGCAGCTCGTTGTTCTCCTCGATGAGCCGGGCCAGCTCGGCCTCCACGACGTCGAGGAAGGCGTCCACCTCGTCCTCGTCGTAGCCCCGCTTGCCGATGGGGGGCTTCTTGAAGACGACGTTGTGCACGTCGGCAGGCGTGAGTGGCATCGACTTCACCTCGGGTCGGACAACGGGAACAGGGACGACGTCGGACGAGCGGCGGACGACTCGGACCGGCCCCCGGAGCCACTGCCCCGGTCGGGGGCGACGGTCACGCGGCGGCGAGCGCGAGGCTGTCCACGATGCCACGCAGGATGTACACGGCGATCAGGAGCACCATAAACGCGAGGTCCAGCCGGATCGACCCCAGGTTCAGGGGTGGGATCACCTTCCGGATGGCCTTGAGGGGCGGGTCGGTCGTCGCGTAGACGACCTCGAGACCCGCCGCCACCAGCCCGGACGGACGCCAGCTGCGGGCCAGCACCATGACCCAGTCGACGACGAACCGTGCGAAGAGCAGGACGAGGAAGACGAGCAGGACCGACGAGAGGATGTTCCAGAAGAGAGCCACGGTCCTCGCTCGTCCAAGGGCACCCGGGGTGCCGGTCCGGTCCTGCTGCCAGGCCTCAGGACTCGGCGGTGAAACCACCCTCGCGGATCCGCGCCTTGTCCTCGGGCGTCACGTCGACGTCCCGCGGGCTGAGCAGGAACACCTTGTTCGTGACGCGCTCGATGCTACCGCGCAGCCCGAACGACAGACCCGCAGCGAAGTCCACGAGCCGCTTGGCGTCGGCGTCGTCCATCTCGGTGAGGTTCATGATCACCGGCTTGCCGTCGCGGAAGCTCTCACCGATCTGGCGGGCCTCGTTGTACGTGCGCGGGTGCAGCGTGGTGATCCGGTAGGGCTGCGGCGCCGGGGCAGGGGCGGGCGCCGGGGCCGGCTCGGGCGCGGCGGCGACCGGCTCGCGGACGGCGAGGCCCGCCGCGCCCACGGGGCCGGACACGGCGGTCGCGGGGCTGGGCACCGACGCGGCAGCGGACAGCCCGCCGAGGCGGGAGGCGCTGGCACCGTTCGGGGTGGGCGCCAGGCCCAGGTTGCGGTTCGCCGCGGGACGCCTCGGCAGCGCGAGCGGCTCCGGGTCCGGCGTCGGCGGCAGGTCGGCGTCGAGGTCGGCGAAGCGCTCGTCGGCCCGGTAGTCGCCGTCGCGGTAGTCGGGCTCGTAGCGGTCCGCGACCTCGTAGCGGTCGTCGTACCCGGCGTCGGCGGCATAGCCGTCCTCGGGGGCGTAGCGGGAGTACCGACGCTCCTCGAGGCGGTCGTAGTGGTCGGCGTCCGCGTGGCGGGCGTCGTACCGGCCGTAGGCCCGGGCGTCGTCGTCCTCCACGAGCCCGAGGTAGATGCCCATCTTGCGCATGGCTCCGGCCATCAGCCCTGCCCCTCTTCCGTACGCGCGCGTGGTCACCCGGGCTCCTGGGACCCGTGTGACTGGTGTGACTAGTCCTGCCGGGAGGGTAGGGGCCGCGTCCCGAACAGCGCGGTTCCGACACGCAGGAGGGTGCTGCCGGCCGCGACCGCCTCCTCGAGGTCGGCGCTCATCCCGGCGGAGAGGTCGCACGCTCCCGGGTGGTCGGCCCGGACCCGTTCGGCGAGCGCGGCCAGCCGCGCGAAGGCCGGGCCGGGTGCTGCGTCGCGCGGGGCGACCGCCATGAGACCGCGCAGGACGAGCCCCTCCTCGGCCGCGACCGCGTCGGCCAGCGCCGGGACGTCGGTCGGGTCGGCCCCGCCGCGGGCGGCCAGTTCTCCCTCCGGCCCGCCGAGGTCGACCTGGAGGAACACCTCGACCGGTCGGCCCCTCTCGAGGCCGGCCCGGGCCAGCGTCCGGGCGAGCGAGATGCGGTCGACGGAGTGGACGACGGCGCCGAGGCGGGCGACCGCCGCGGCCTTGTTGCGCTGCAGCTGGCCGATGAAGTGCCAGCGCAGCGGCAGGTCGGCCAACTCGGCGGCCTTGCCGGCGAGCTCCTGGGCGCGGTTCTCCCCGAAATCGGCCTGGCCGAGTGCGGCGAGCTCCCGGACGGCGGCCGCGGGCCAGGTCTTGCTCACCGCGAGCAGGCCCACCTCGGCGGGGTCCCGTCCGGCGGCGCGCGCCGCGGCGGCGATGCGGTCGCGTACTGCCTGCAGGCGGTCGGCCGGAGAGGTCACGCGACGATCATCCCCGCCCCGCGCTGGCCCACGGCCCCGGTCGGCCGCGTCGGTGACGTGCTGGATCGGGCCCTCGTGCAGGGGCCTGCCACGGCCCCGTCCAGAGGCTCGCCGGGGCCTGTTCCCGGCACCGCCCCGAGCTCGCGAAGGGTGGGGGGAACGGCGTCCTCCCACGGGAGGACGGGGTCGTCCTCCCGTGGGGAGCAGGAGGGTCCGTCACCCGATCCAGGTGACGCCGGCCTGGCGGCCGGTGACGCCGTCGCGGCGGTGGGAGAAGAGGAAGCGGTCCTCGACGGTGCACCGCGGGTCGTGCACGACCTGCCCGACGCCGGCGCCGCGCAGCACCTCGGCCAGCCCGGCACGCAGGTCCAGCCCCGGCGTCCCCGTGCGGGTGCGCACCGCCGCAGCGGCGGCGACCCGGGCCACCTCGGCCTGCATCGCCCGCGGCACCTCGTAGCAGGCGCCGCAGACGGCCGGGCCGAGCAGCGCGGTGACGTCGGCGGGGCGGCTGCCCAGTTCCGCCATGGCGGTCAGCGTGGCGGGGACGACGCCGGCGCGCACGCCCTCCCGCCCGGCGTGCACCGCGGCCACGACGCCCGTGACGGAGTCGGCGAGCAGCACCGGGACGCAGTCGGCGACCAGCACGCACAGCACCAGCCCGGGCGTGCGGGTGACGACGGCGTCGGTCCCCTCCAGCGGGCCCTCGACCGGCCCGTCGACGACGGCGACCCGCGTGCCGTGGACCTGGTCCAGCCACACCAGCCGGTCGGCGGCGACGCCGAGCTCGCGCGCCAGCCGCTCCCGGTTGGCGGCGACGGCGACCGGGTCGTCGCCGACGTGCACGCCGAGGTTGAACGAGTCGTACGGAGGAACGGACCGCCCGCCCCGCCGGTCGGTGACGACCCGCCTGGGTCGCACCGCCGGCGGTGCGTCCGGGACAGAACTCACGCGGACGACGCTACCGGGCTCGGCCTCGCTGCGAGGACCCGCGCCGAGCTCGCGAGGTGCGGGAGGCAGCGGGGTCCTCCTACTGGCGCAGGAACTCCGGGATGTCGAGCTCTTCCTCGAAGTCCTCGTTGGACAGCGGACGCCGGCCCGCGGCGGCGTTGCCGTTGGCGTTCGCGCCGGGCACGGGCGGCAGCGGCGGCACGGTGATCCCGCCACCGGTGGCCGGACGGCCGGGCACCTGGGACGTCGACGGCGGGTTGGACTGCGCCTGCGCCGGCTGCGCCGAGCCGACCAGTCGCTCCCCCGTCGGGACGCCGCCGACCGGCGGCGGCTGCACCACCGGCATCCGCGGCGTCGCCGGTGGGGCCACCGGCGCGGCGGCCGGGACCGACGCGATCCCGGCGTCCCCCCTGCGGCCCTGCGGCTTGCCGCCGTCGAAGCCGGCGGCGATGACGGTGACCCGCACCTCGTCACCGAGGGCGTCGTCGATGACCGCACCGAAGATGATGTTGGCGTCGGCGTGCGCGGCGTCGGAGACCAGCGAGGCGGCCTCGTTGATCTCGAACAGGCCGAGGTCCGAGCCGCCGGAGATCGACAGCAGCACGCCGTGGGCGCCCTCCATCGACGCCTCGAGCAGCGGGCTGGCGATCGCCTGCTCGGCGGCGAGCAGCGCGCGGTTGTCGCCGCGGGCGCTGCCGATACCCATGAGCGCCGACCCGGCCCCGGACATGACCGACTTGACGTCGGCGAAGTCGAGGTTGATCAGGCCCGGGGTGGTGATCAGGTCGGTGATGCCCTGTACACCGGAGAGCAGGACCTGGTCGGCGGTGCGGAAGGCGTCCATGACGCTGACGTTCCGGTCGCCGAGCTGCAGCAGCCGGTCGTTCGGGATGACGATGAGCGTGTCGCACTCGTTGCGCAGCTCCTCGATGCCCGACTCGGCCTGCACGGCCCGCCGCTTGCCCTCGAAGGAGAACGGGCGGGTGACCACGCCGATGGTCAGGGCGCCGAGCTTGCGGGCGATCGAGGCGACGACGGGCGCGCCGCCGGTGCCGGTGCCGCCGCCCTCGCCGGCGGTCACGAAGACCATGTCGGCGCCCTTGAGCACCTCCTCGATCTCCTCGCGGTGGTCCTCGGCGGCCTGGCGGCCGACGTCGGGCTGCGCGCCCGCGCCGAGCCCGCGGGTGAGCTCGCGGCCGACGTCGAGCTTGACGTCCGCGTCACTCATCAGCAGCGCCTGGGCGTCGGTGTTGATGGCGATGAACTCGACCCCCTTGAGGCCGACCTCGATCATGCGATTGACCGCGTTCACGCCGCCGCCGCCGATGCCGACGACCTTGATGACCGCGAGGTAGTTGTGCGGAGGTGTCATGTGGGGCTCCCGACCTCGACCCTCATCCTCAAGTAAAGCCTTATAGTTATGTCAACTGGGTCGACGCGCACGAAGTTAGGTGGGCGTTCACGGGCGCTACAAGCACCCTCCCGGGACCGGCGTGTCGAGACGGTGTTTGCACACGGATCTCGGGCGACCCACTGGTCACATCCGCACCACCGTCGGTGACGACCCGCCTGGCAGGTGTCTCAGGTGCCGGTCGAGGGCCGTGACATGCCCGGCGCCGGGAATCGATGAAGTGATCTGAGGTGTCGGGCGTGTCGCGGCGCCGCGCGTGTCGTCGCCGGGTACCACCGGACACGCCCCGGCACCGGACGGCGACCCAGCGCAGTCCCCGCTACTGCCGGGGGACCCGCCCCATCAGGAAGAACTCCTCGTTCGGCGGGATCGCCGCCCAGTGCGCCAGCCGGTTGGACAGGGCGAACAGCGACACGATCGCCCCGACGTCCCACACGTCGTCCTCGGTCAGGCCGTGGTCGCGCAGCCGGTCGAGGTCGGCGGCCGTGACCGCCACCGGCTCCACCGCCAGCCGGACGGCCACCTCCAGCACCGCGCGCAGCCGCTCGGACACCGGCGCCTTGCGCCAGTCGACGGCGACCTGGTCGGCCAGGTACGGGTCGCGGGCGCGGATCCGCGCGATGGCCCCGTGCGCGACCACGCAGTACAGGCAGTCGTTGGCCGCGCTGGTGGCGACCACGACCAGCTCCCGGTCGGCCGTGGACAGCCCCGGGGTGTCCTTGTCCATGAGCGCGTCGTGCAGTGCGAAGAAGGCCGCCGCCTCGGCCGGGCGCCAGGCCAGCGCGGCGAAGACGTTGGGCAGGAAGCCCGACCGCTCCTCGACGGCGGCGTAGCGCTCGCGCAGCTGCTCGGGCAGCTCGTCGCGCGGGGGGACGGGGAAGCGGCTGGCCGGCCCGGTGCTCACTCCGCCACCCTCTCCCACCGGACCTGCCCCGGCCACCCTTCGCAGGCCCCGCCGGCCTCGTCCCGGGCACGCCCTGAGCCTGCGGAGGGTGGGGAGGACGGGGTCCTCCCACGGGGCACGCGGGGCAAGGGGGTCCTCACCGGAGGACGACCGCCGCCGGGGTGCTGACGTCGATGGTGTCGGCGGGCTCGAGCGCCCCACGGTGCAGCTGCTCGAGCAGCGCCACCAGCGCGTCGGCCTTGTCGCCGGCATGCTCGTCGCTCCCCCACAGCACGGTGGTGCCGTCCTCCAGGGTGAGGGAGACGTCCTCGGGGCTGGTCGCCCGGGCGCCGGTGACGTCGCCGCGGACGTCGTCGGGCAGCGCGGCCAGGGCCGACACCGCCGCGCGGGTGGCGCGGTCGTCGGGGCCGGGATCGGCCACGTCGAGGGGCACCACGCCGACCGGCGGCTCGCCGGTGACCGTGTCGAAGAGGACCCCGTCGGCGTCGACCAGAGAGCGGGTGCCGGACTCCTCCACCACCGCGACCGGCACCCGTTCCACCACGGTGACGACGACGCTGCGCGGCCAGCCGCGGGTCACCTCGACGGCGGCCACCTGCGGCAGCCGGGCGACGCGTGCCTCTGCGGCGTCGACGTCGACCCGCAGCAGCGGCGTCCCCTCGTCGATGCCGGCGACGTCGACGACCTCGGCGGCGGTCAACGTGCCGGCGCCGTCCACCCGCACGGAGGAGACGGCCAGCACGGGACTCCCCCACAGCAGCCAGGCCGAGAGGCCCAGCACGGCGACGAGCACGCCGCCGCGCACGAGCAGCCGTCGCCGGCGGGCGACCGGGGTGTCCCGCTGCGGCCCCCGGCGGGCCACCACGGCCGGACGGCGGCGGGGACGCGCCTCGACGCCGGCCCGGGAGGACCCCCCGCCGCGGGCGCGGTCGCTGGTGGTCGTCCCCGAGCGGCTCACCGCGCGGTGTCCCCCGTGCCGTCGGCCTCCGGCGCCAACCGGCCTCGCAGCGCCTCGAGCACCTCGGGACCGACCATCGAGACGTTGCCCGCGCCCATGGTGATCACCAGGTCGCCGGGCTGCGCGCGCTCGGCCAGCGCCGGCGCCGCGGCCGACCAGGACGGCTCGAAGTGCACCCGCCCCGCCGGCAGGGCGACCGCGTCGGCCACCATCGCGCCGGTCACGCCGGGGACCGGGTCCTCGCGGGCGCCGTAGACGTCCATGACCACGACCTCGTCGGCCAGACCGAGCGCCGTGCCGAACGCGGTGGCGAACTCCTGGGTGCGGCTGTACAGGTGCGGTTGGAAGGCCACGACCACCCGGCCGGTGCCGGCCACCGCCCGCGCCGCGCGCAGCTGGGCCTCCACCTCGGTCGGGTGGTGGGCGTAGTCGTCGTAGACCCGGACCCCGCCGACGCTGCCCTTGAGCTCGAAGCGCCGGTGGACCCCGCCGAAGCGGCCGAGACCGGCGATCAGGGCCTCGGCGGGCAGGCCGAGCTCCAGCCCGGCCAGCAGCGCGGCGGCGCTGTTGCGGGCCATGTGCTCGCCGGGCACGCGGATCGACACCCGGCCGAGCACCTCGCTGTCGAGGACCGCGGTCCAGGCGGTCGTCTCCGGGCCGACCTCGACGTCGACCAGCCGCAGGTCGCTGTCCTCGGCGGTGCCGTAGGTGCGCACGCGGGCCGGGGTGGGCACGCTGCGCAGGCGGGCCGAACCGGGGTCGTCGGCGCACAGCACGACGAAGCCGGCCGGGTCCAGCGTCTGCAGGAACCGGTCGAAGGCGGCCTCCACGGCGGCGAGGTCGCCGTAGTTGTCCAGGTGGTCGGCCTCGACGTTGGTGACGATCGCGCCGTGCGGCGCCAGCAGCAGGAACGAGCGGTCGCTCTCGTCCGCCTCGGCGACGAAGACGTCGCCCTTGCCGGCGTGCGCGTTGCTGCCCGACTCGTTGAGGTCCCCGCCGATGGCGAAGGAGGGATCCGCGCCGCAGGCCTGGACCGCCACCGTGAGCATCGAGGTGGTCGAGGTCTTCCCGTGCGTGCCGGCCACCGCGACGCTGCGCTTGCCGGCCATCACCGCGGCCAGCGCCACCGCACGCGGCAGCACCCGCAGGTCCCGCTCGCGGGCGGCGACCAGCTCGGGGTTGTCGTCGCGGATCGCGGTGGAGACGACGACGGTGTCGGCGTCCCCCAGGTTCGCCGGGTCGTGGCCGAGCTCCACCCGAGCGCCCAGCGCGCGCAGGGCCAGCAGCGTCGGGGTGTCGCGGCGGTCGCTGCCGGAGACCCGGACGCCGCGGGCCAGCAGGATGCGCGCGACGCCGCTCATCCCGGCCCCGCCGATGCCGACGAAGTGCACGGCGCCGAGCTCCTCGAGGCTCGGCACCGGGTCGGCCCACGCGGCCACCGCAGCCGCGCTCACCGGGCCACCTCCAGCACGATGTCGGCCAGGCGGTCGTCGGCGTCGCGGGCGCCGGCGGCCGCGGCGTGCTCGGCGTACCGGACCAGCTCCGCCGGGTCGGTGACCATCGGGATGACGTGCTCCTCGATCCAGGACGGCGACAGGTCGGCGTCGTCCACCAGCAGTCCTCCCCCCGCCTCGACGACGGGCAGGGCGTTGAGCCGCTGCTCGCCGTTGCCGATGGGCAGCGGCACGAACACCGCCGGCAGCCCGACCGCGGAGAGCTCGGCCACGGTGACCGCGCCGGACCGGCACAGGGCCAGGTCGGCGGCGGCGTAGGCGAGGTCCATGCGCTCGAGGTAGTCGACGACGACGTAGGGGGCGTGCCCGGCCGCGCGCGGCGGCACGGTCACGTCGGTGTTCTTGGGGCCGCGGGCGTGCAGCACCTGCACCCCGGCGGAGGTGAGCGCGTCGGCGGCGCCGACGGCGACCCGGTTGAGCGAGGCCGCGCCCTGCGACCCGCCGAAGACCAGCAGCGTGGGGCGGTCGGGGTCCAGGCCGAAGGTGGCGCGGGCCTCGGCGCGGCGGGCGGGGCGGTCCAGCGTGCTGATCGCCGTCCGCAGGGGCATGCCGACGTGCTCGGCGCCGCGCAGGGGCGTGCCGGGCACGGTGACCGCGACCCGCGCGGCGACCCGCGCGCCGATCCGGTTGGCCAGGCCCGGCAGCGCGTTCTGCTCGTGCACGACGACGGGCACCCGTGCCCGTCGGGCGGCCAGGTAGGCCGGCAGCGCCACGTAGCCGCCGAAGCCGACGACGACGTCCGCGGACAGCTCCCGCAGCAGCGCCCGTGTCTCGGACACCGAGCGGACCACCCGGCCGGGCACGCGCAGCAGGTCGACGGTGGGCTTGCGCGGCAGCGGCACCGGCGGGATCAGCCTCAGGTCGTAGCCGCGGGCGGGGACCAGCCGGGTCTCCAGGCCTCGGGCGGTGCCCAGGCAGGTGATCCGCAGACCGCCCTCCATCGCGTCGCGGCGCAGCAGCGCGTCCGCCAGCGCCAGCATCGGCTCGATGTGCCCGCCGGTGCCGCCTCCGGCCAGGACGACGCTCACGCTCATCTCGGCCGCCGCGGGGGGTCGGGCGCGGTCGCCCGGGCCCGGGGCGGCGGCTGTCGGCGGGCCTCGGGCACCCGGCCGCGGGCCTCCGCCGTGCGCCGCTCGCGGGCGGGCACCCGCTCGCGCGGGGTGCGTTCCCCGGGCGGAGCCGGGACGACGCGGGCGACGGTGCGTGCGCCGGGAGCGGCGCGGCGGGCGGGACGCTCGGGAGCTCGGCCGGGGTGCACGTCGGGCCGCTCGGGACGGCGGGCGCGACGCTGGTGCACCGGGTCGACGGCCCGCTCGGGCACCGGCAGCAGCCAGCGGGACAGCCGGCCGCGGTCGGCCCGGCGCAGGTGCTCGACGGCCTCGGGCTCGGAGCGGGCGAAGCGGATGAGCAGGCCCACGATGAACAGGGTGAGCACCAGCGAGGTGCCGCCGGCGGAGACCAGCGGCAACGTCAGGCCGGTGACCGGCAGCAGACCCACCACGTAGCCCATGTTCAGCGCCGCCTGGCCGACCAGCCACACGGTGATCGCCACGCAGGCCAGCTGCACGAACCGGTCGGCCGAGCGCCGCGCGATCCGGAAGCCGGCGTGGGCGAGCACGCCGTAGAGGGTCACCACGACCAGGCAGCCGAGGAAGCCGAGCTCCTCGCCGATGATCGCGAAGATGTAGTCCGACTCGGCCTCGGGCAGCAGGTTCCATTTCATGGCGCTGTTGCCCAGGCCCACGCCCCACAGCCCGCCGGTCGCCAGCGCGTAGAAGCCGCGGATGGCCTGGAAGCCGGTGTCGGAGGGATCGGCGAACGGGTCGAGGAACGAGGTGATCCGCTCCATGCGGTAGGGCGCGACGACGACCATGAGCACGACCGCCCCGACCCCGACGGCGGCGAACCCGGCGAACCAGCGGTGCGGCAGGCCGCCGGCCCACAGGAGGCCGACCAGCACCAGGCCGAGGCTCACGACCCCGCCGAAGTCCGGCTCCAGGATCAGCAGCACCGACAGGACGCAGAACGCCGGTAGCAGCGGCATCAGCAGCGTCCGCACCGTGAGGAATCGGTCTCGGATCGCCAGGATGTGCGCGCCCCACAGCGCGAAGACCAGCTTGGCCAGCTCCGAGGGCTGGAAGTTGGTGAAACCCAGGTCGATCCAGGCGCGGGAGCCGTTGAGTTTCATCCCGATGCCGGGCACGAGCACCGCGACCAGCAGGACCGCGGACACGACCAGGCCGATCGGCGCCCAGCGACGCACGAGGCCGACCGGCAGCCGCACCGCCACCAGCAGCGCGCAGAGGCCGATGACGGCGAAGACGAGCTGGTCGACACCGGGCCGCCAGGCCGGCTGGTCGTTGAGGGCGGCGTCGATGGCCGAGGCGGAGAAGACCATGACCAGGCCGATCGCCAGGAGCATGCCGGCCGCGCCGACGACCAGCTGGAAGCTGGTCATGGGACCGTCGAGCCAGGCCGGCGGCGCGAACCGGCGGACCGGTGTCCTGCGCCCGACCCCCCCGGTCCGGCGCCGCCCGGGAGCGGTCGGGACGGCGGAGGACTCCATCCGGCCATCGTGGCCGCTGGGGCCGGTCTGCCGGCGCACCGTGCGGGCGTGTCGCAGCGGCCTCTCCCCGGTCACGGTGCCTCCCCGCAGGATCGTCGGCACCGGGAACGGCTGTGCCGTGGGCTGTGCCGTGCCACCGGTGCGCTCGCGCGCCCGCTCACAGGCCCGTGGCGGTGAGCCAGTCGGCGTAGAACAGGCCCAGCCCGAAGGCGACCGACATGCCGGTCACCAGCCAGAAGCGGACGATCACCGTGTTCTCGGTCCAGCCGGCCAGCTCGAAGTGGTGGTGCAGCGGCGCCATCCGGAACACCCGGCGCCGGGTGGCCCGGAAGAAGGCGACCTGGATGACCACCGACAGCGTCACCGCGACGAAGAGCCCGCCGAGCACGACCAGCAGCAGCTCGGTGCGGGTGACGACGGCCAGCCCGGCCAGCAGCCCGCCGAGGGCGAGCGAGCCGGTGTCGCCCATGAAGATCCGGGCCGGGCTGGTGTTCCACCACAGGAAGCCCAGACAGGCGCCGAGCCCGGCAGCGGCGACCAGGGTGACGTCGAGCGGGTCCCGGACGGTGTAGCAGCCGTCGAGCAACTCGCTGGTGCAGTCGTGGGTGAACTGCCAGAACGAGATGACCGTGTAGGCGCCGCAGACCATCGCCGAGCAGCCGGCGGCCAGCCCGTCGAGGCCGTCGGTCAGGTTCACGGCGTTCGAGAACCCGGCGATGAACAGGTAGGCCAGCACCACGAAGCCCACCGACCCGAGGAACAGCGGCCCGATGTCCCGGACGTAGGAGACGAACTCCGAGGCCGGGGTGATGCCGGCCTCGTCGGGGAAGTTCAGCGCCAGGACGGCGAAGGCCACGCCGACCACCAGCTGGCCGACCAGCTTGGAGGTCTTGTTCAGCCCCAGGCTGCGCCGGAAGCGGATCTTGAGGTAGTCGTCGAGGAAGCCGACGGTCCCCAGGCCCACCATGAGGAAGAGCACCAGCAGGCCGCTGGCGGAGGGACCGCGGTTGGGCTGGTCGATCAGGAAGAGGTGCGCGATCAGGTAGCCGCCGACCGTCGCCCCGACGATGACGGTGCCGCCCATGGTGGGCGTGCCCTTCTTCGCCAGGTGGCTCTCGGGCCCGTCGTCGCGGATCTCCTGGCCGAAGCCCTTGCGGCGGAACAGGTGCACGGCGACCGGCGTGGCCAGGATGGAGATCACCAGCCCGAACGCGGCCGCGACGAGGATGGACCTCACGCGCCTGCCCCGGCGTCGAGCAGGTCGGCCGCGAGCACCTCGAGCCCGTAGGACCGGCTGGCCTTCACCAGCACGACGTCACCGGGCACCAGCACCTCCGTCAGCAGTTCCCGGGCGGCCGCCCGGTCGGGCACGCGCACGGCGCCCTTGTCCGTGTCGCCGTCCTCGCGGGCGCCCGCGGCGAGCGCCCCGTCGGCTATCCCTACCGCATCGGGCCCGACGGCCACGACCAGGTCCACCCCCGCGGCCACGGCGTCCCGGCCCAGCCGCTCGTGCTCCTCGGCGGCGCCGGGGCCCAGCTCGGCCATCGCACCGAGCACGGCGACCCGCCGCCGGGCGGGCAGCCCGGCCAGCGCGGCCAGCGCGGCGCGCATCGACTCGGGGTTGGCGTTGTAGGCGTCGTTGACGACTGTCACGCCGTCCTCCCGGCGGGTGACCTCCATCCGCCAGCGGCTGCGCGGCACGGCGGCCGACAGCGCGGCGGCGACGTCCTCCGGCGTCATCCCGGCGGCCAGCGCGGCGCCGGCGGCCGACAGCGCGTTGGCGACCTGGTGCGCGCCGACGACCTGCAGCCGCACCGCCGCGCGCGCACCGCCGGCGACGAGCGTGAAGCCGGCGCGGCCGGCCTCGTCGAGGACGACGTCCTCCGCGCGGACGTCGGCGTCGGGCGAGCGGCCGGTGGTGACCACACGGGCCCGGGTCCGCGGCGCCATGCCGATCACCCGCGGGTCGTCGGCGTTGAGGACGGCGGTGCCCTCGGCGGGCAGCGCCTCGACCAGCTCGCCCTTGGCGACGGCGATCCCGTCGGCCGAGCCGAACTCGCCCAGGTGCGCCGAGCCGACGTTGAGGACGACGCCGACGTCGGGGCGGGCCACCCGGCACAGGCGGGCGATGTGTCCCCGCCCGCGCGAGCCCATCTCCAGGACGAGGAAGCGGGTGTCCCCGTCGGCGTCGAGCACGGTGAGCGGCAGGCCGATGTCGTTGTTGTACGAGCCGGGCGGGCTGACAGTGGCGCCCGCCGTGGCCAGCACCTGGCCGAGCAGGTCCTTGGTGCTGGTCTTGCCCGAGGAGCCGGTGATGCCGATGGTGACCAGCCCACCCGCGCCCGACCCCTGTCCTCGCGCCCGACTCCGCGCCCCGGTCCGCTCCTCGCTCGTTCCTCGCTGCGGCGCCCCTCGGGGAACGGCTGTCGTCGGGCCCCCGGCGGCCAGCCGGGTGTGCACCGCGGCGGCCAGCCGGCCGAGTGCGGCGACGGGCTCGTCGACGACCACGCAGGGCAGCGCGTCGTCGGGGCGCGTGGTCAGCGCGGCGACCGCGCCGGCGGCCGCGGCGGCACCGAGGAAGTCGTGGCCGTCGACCCGCTCCCCCGGCACGGCGACGAACAGGTCGCCGGGCGCCACGGCGCGGGAGTCGACGGTGACCTTCCCGGAGACGGTGCCGTCACCGCGGGTCAGCCGGCCACCCACCGCCTCGGCGACCTCGGGCAGGGACAGGGGGATCACGGGGTCTCCTCGGTGGCGCTCGCCGGCCCCGTGCCCCGGGATGCCGTGTCCTCGCACGACCTCGCGAGCTCGGTCACGACGTCGGCTCCGGTCCGGCCGGCGCACGCTGCGCCAGGGCCTCGCGCAGCACGGCGCGGTCGTCGAACGGGTACAGGGTGCCGGCCACGTCCTGGCCGGTCTCGTGGCCCTTGCCGGCCACGAGGACGGCGTCGCCGGGCCGGGCGCGGGCGACGGCGGCGGCGATGGCGGCGCGGCGGTCGCCGATCTCCAGCACGTCGCCGCGCCGGTCCGCGGGGACGCCGGCCAGCATCGCCGCGCGGATGGCGGCCGGCTCCTCCGAGCGGGGGTTGTCGTCGGTGACGACCAGCAGGTGGCTGCCGCGCACCGCCGCCTCCCCCATCGCCGCCCGCTTGCCGGGGTCGCGGTCCCCGCCACAGCCGAGCACGGTGATCACCCTGCCGGAGGTCGAGGCGCGCAGCGCGGCGAGGGCGGTGGCGACCGCGTCGGGGGTGTGCGCGTAGTCGACGACCGCGACGAACGGCTGGCCGGCGTCCACCGGCTCCATCCGGCCGGGCACCACCGTCTCGGCCAGCCCGGTGAGCGCCGTCTCCACCGGCACGCCGACCGCGTCGAGCAGGGCCACCGCGAGGACGGCGTTGGCGACGTTGAACCGGCCCGGCAGCCGCACCCGCGCCGGCCAGGAGCGCCCGCCGGGGCCGGTCAGGGTGAACGCCGTCCCGCCGTCGGGGGCGGGGGCGAGGTCGGCCGCCGTCCAGTCGGCGGCGGCACCCTCGATCGAGACGGTGACCGCGCGGCGGCCGCCGAGCATGCCGGCCAGCCGTCGCCCGTGCGGGTCGTCGACGTCGACCACCTCCACGGCGGCCCGGCCGTCGAAGAGGCGGGCCTTGGCCTGGAAGTAGTCCTCGAGGTCGGCGTGGAAGTCCAGGTGGTCACGGCCGAGGTTGGTGAAGCCGGCCGCGGCGAACGGGATGCCGCCCACGCGGCCGAGCACCAGCGCGTGGCTGGAGACCTCCATGACCACCGTCTGCACGCCGGAGTCGGCCATCCGGGCCAGCAGCGCGTGCAGTGCCGGGGCCTCCGGCGTCGTCCGCACGCTGGGCAGGGTGGTGACCGTCGGCGTCCCGTCGGCAGCGGTGCCCCGGGTGCGGGTCTCCACGGTGCCGACCAGGCCGGTGCCGCGGCCGGCCGCGGCGAGACCCGCCTCGACCAGGTAGCTGGTCGTCGTCTTGCCGTTGGTGCCGGTGATGCCGATGACCTGCAGCCGCCGGGCCGGCTCCCCGTACACCCGCGCGGCGACCGCGCCGAGCAGCCCGCGCGGGTCGTCGACGACGCAGACCGGCAGGCCGGTGGCAACGGCCTCGTCGCGGCCGGAGGGGTCGGTGAGGACGGCGACGGCGCCCCGCGCCGCGGCGTCGGCGGCGTAGCGCGCCCCGTGGGTGCGGGCACCGGGGAGGGCGGCGTAGAGGTCGCCGGGGCCCGCCTCCGCCGACGCGAGGGTCACGCCGGTGACCGCGGTCCCGGCGTCGCCCTGCACGGGCGCGCCGAGCAGGTCGGCGAGGTCGGCGAGGGTCAGCGGGTCGGTCCCCGTCGGCCGGGACGTCGTCCCCCTCCCGCTCTCGCTCACGGGACTCCAATCTACCGGCGGCCCCGTGGCGGCCCGCCGCCCACACGCGGCGGGCGCGCCGCCGTCCGCCACCGTCCCGGTGACGTGCCGGAACGGCCACCCCCCGGGGCCCGCGCCGAGCGTGGGGGGAGGGTGGTCCTCCTACTCCGGGCCGGTCAGCACGAAGTCGGGCCGGGGCGTCCCCGACGGCACGATGCCGTCGGCGGTCAGCGCCTGGCGCATGATGTCGGCGAAGACGGGGGCGGCCACCTGGCCGCCCTCCGCCGAGCTGGTCGGCCGCTCGAGGTCGACGGCGACGACGTACTGCGGGTCGTCGGCCGGGGCGAACCCGACGAAGGTCGTCACGTAGCCGCCGCCGGCATAGCAGTTGCAGTCGGGGTTGGGCCGCTGCGCGGTGCCGGTCTTGCCCGCGACGCGGAAGCCCTCGACCTGCGCGAGCGGAGCGGTGCCGCCCGGCCCCACGACGGCCTCCAGCATCATCGCGACGTCGTCGGCGGTGGCCTCGCTGAGCACCCGGGTGCTCTCCGGCGCCTCGGCCGGCTCGCCGCCGACCGAGGAGACGATGCGGGGCGCGACGCGGACCCCGCCGTTCGCGATCGCCTGGAAGACCGACGCCATCTGCAGCGTGGTGACCGAGACCCCCTGCCCGATCGGCACGTTGGCCGCGCGGCTCTCCGTCCAGTCCGCGGAGTCCTGGAGGATGCCGGCGCTCTCGCCCGGCAGCTCGACGCCGGTGGGGGTGCCCAGCCCGAAGGCCCGCAGGTACTCCTCCAACTTCTCGTTGCCCACCTCGCGGGCCAGCATGATCGTGCCGACGTTGCTCGACTTGGCGAGGATCCCGGTGACCGTCCAGTCGATCGGCGCGTGGTCGTGTGCGTCGCGCACCACGAAGTCCCCCGCCTCGATGTGGCCGTTGACGCTCAGCACGGTGTCCGGCTCGGCCCTGCCCTCCTCGAGGGCCGCGGCGAGGGTGACCGCCTTGAGCACGGAGCCGGGCTCGAACACGCTGGAGACGATCGGGTTGCCCAGCAGGTCCGGGTCGGTCCGCGCGTAGTTGCCGGGGTCGTAGCCGGGGCAGGAGCCCATGGCGGCGACCTGCCCCGTGTGCACGTCGAGGACGACGGAGGAGGCCCGGGTGGTCGCGCCGTCCTCGCAGGCCTCCTGCAGCCGCTGCTCGGTGACGTACTGGAGATCCGCGTCGAGGGTCAGCTCGACCGTGCGGCCGTCGACGGCGGGGGTGGACTCGTCGATGCCCGAGGGGATGGGGTGCCCGCCGCTGCCGACCTCGACCCTCCGCTCCCCCGGCGTGCCGGCCAGCTCCTCGTCGAGGGTCTGCTCGACGCCGGCCAGTCCCCGGCCCTCCCGGCCGGTGAAGCCGACGACCTGGCCGGCGACCGAACCGGCGGGGTAGAGCCGCACCGGGTCGTCCTCGGAGAAGATGCCGGCGAGGCCGAGCTCGTCGATGGCGTCGACGGTCTCCGGCGGCACCTGCGAGGCCAGGATGACGTAGCGGCCGTCCTCGGACAGCAGGTCGGTCAGCTCGGAGACCGGGACGTCGAGCAGCGTGGTCAGCGCCAGGGCGGTGCGGGCGGGGTCGGCGACCAGCGTCGGGTCGGCGGTGATCCGGAAGGCCTCGACGGTGTAGGCCAGTGGGTTGCCGTCGCGGTCGACGACCGAGCCGCGCAACGGGACGATGTCCTGCACGCGGATGCGGTCCTGGGTGGCGGCGAGGGCGTACTGCCCGTTGTCGACGCCCTGCAGCAGCCACAGCTTGCCGGTGATGACCAGCAGCGGGACGACGACGAGGACGAAGCCGACGCTGAACCGACGGGAGCTGGTCCGCAGCGTGCCGGGCACCCGCCGGCTGCCGGGGGCGCGGCGGGAGGTGAAGGCACCGGTGCCGCCGCGCAGCGGGGCGCGGTCGACGGGACGCCGGCGGGGTGCGGGCGGACGGGGTGGGGTGGTCACCGTCAGTCCCCGCCGCCGGCCACGGGTGGCGCGGGGAGCGCCGGGACCTCGCTGGGATCGGGTTCCTCGGCCGGCACGGGCTCGCCGCGCAGGGTGACGCTGTCGTCCTCCCCGACGACCAGGTAGGCGGCCGGGCCGGCGGGCACCAGGCCGGCCGCGCGCGCCTCGCGCGCCAGCTCGGCGGGCGTGCCTCCGGCGATCACCTGCTGCTCCAGGCGCTGCACCTCCTGGGCGCGGTCCTCGTTGGCCGCCGCGAGCTGGGTGGCCTTGAGCGAGTTGACCGCGATGGCGGTGTTGAGGAAGAGCAGCCCCAGCGTGGTGGCGACCAGCATGGTGACGACGAGCAGGACCAAGGGCGCGCGGTGGGCCCCGACCGCGCTGCGCAGGCGGGACGCCGGCGAGCCGGTGGCGGTGCGCGGCGCCGGGGCGGCGGTCGGCGTGGGGCGGGCCGCGGTGCGGCTGCGCAGGGAGCCGGTGCGCACCGGAGCGGTGTGCGCACGGGCGGGACGGGCGGGTGCCGGAGCGGCGGCCCGGGCGGTGCGCACCTCGGGGGCCGGCCGCTCGCCGGTCGTGGGCTGCTCCGCGGTCGACGGCCGTCCGGGGGTACTGCCCGTCGCGTGCGCGGGCGGCCCCGTCCGGAGGCTCGCCGCGGCCCCGTCCCGGGCACCGCCACGAGCTCGCGAGTGGTGGGGGGGACGGGGTCCCCTCACGGCGAGGGGGACGGGGTCCTTCACCAGCGGGGGCGGCGTGCCGCGGCCGGGGCGGCCCTCGGCCGGGTTCCCCGCCGCGCGGGCGGTGGCGCTCATGCGACCTCCTCACCGTCGCTGGTCGGCCGCGTCCGCGGTCCGTGCGTCGTCCGTGTCGTCGGGTGCGGTGCCCGTGCCGCCGCGGCCCTCACGCGGCCCGCCGGATGCGCTCGGCGGCCCGGACGCGGGCCGATGCGGCCCGCGGGTTGGCCGCGACCTCGGTCTCCGTGGGCGCCTCGCCGCCGCGGGTCAGCAGCCGCAGCGTGGGGCTCATCTCGGGCAGGGGCACCGGCAGGCCCGGTGGCGTGCGGTCCACCGCGCCGGCCGCGAGGGTCTGCTTGACGATGCGGTCCTCGAGGGAGTGGAAGGTGAGAACGGCGATGCGGCCGCCGACGGCGAGCGCGTCGAGCGCCGCCGGCAGCGCCCGCTCGAGGACGCCCAGCTCGTCGTTCACCTCGATGCGCAGCGCCTGGAAGGTCCGCTTGGCCGGGTGGCCGCCGGTGCGGCGGGTCGCGGCCGGGATCGAGTCGCGCACCAGGTGCGCCAGCCGCTCGGTGTGCGTGAAGGGGGCGCGCTCGCGCTCCCGGGCGATGGCCTGGGCGATGCGGCTGGCGAAGCGCTCCTCGCCGTAGACGCGCAGCACCCGCGCGAGGTCGGCGGCGGCGTAGGTGTTGACGACGTCGGCGGCGGTGCGCGGGGCCGACGGGTCCATCCGCATGTCCAGCGGGGCGTCGGTGGCGTAGCTGAAGCCGCGGTCGGGGCGGTCGAGCTGCAGCGAGGAGACGCCGAGGTCGAACAGCACCGCCTGCACCTCGTCGAGGCCGAGCCGGTCGAGCACCTCGGGCAGCTCGTCGAAGACGGCGGGGACGACGGTGGACCGCTCGCCGACGCCGGCGTCGGCGAGCCGGCGGGTCGCCTCGGCACGGGCGTCGGGATCGCGGTCGAGGCCCACCAGGCGCAGCCCGGGGTGGGCGCGCAGCAGGGCCAGCGAGTGCCCGGCCAGACCGAGGGTGGCGTCGACGAGGACGGCGCCGTCCGCGGCGCAGGCGGGGGCGAGCAGCTCGGTCACCCGGTCGAGGAGGACCGGCACGTGCACCGTGGACGGAGCCCGCCCTCCCAGCGCCGGCTCGGTGCTGCTCATCGTCGGCGGCTCCTGAACGGGTCGGGGCGCGGGGCCCGTCCATCGTGGGGCTGGGCGGCGGTCGGCGGGCGGAGCGCAGCGGCGTTTCGCCGGAGTTCGCGGAGCGCTGCTGGGGCGGGTGGGGGGCGGTGGGGACCGTGGAACCGCCCGGCCGCCCCGTGGGGTCCCGTGGGGTCCCGGCCCGGGGCAGGCGCCCGACCCGTCCCCCGCGGGGTCCGCCTGGCGCCGGGGAAGTACGTCAGGTGGAGCCCCGCGGGGACGGGTGGGCCCGCGCCGGTGGGGACCGGCTGCGCGCCCGGTGGGCGGTGCGCCTCCTCCGGCGCCGTGGGGATCCGAGCCGCGGGGAAGACGGCTCGGGCCGGTCCGGTCGAGCCGCGGGGAAGTCGGCTCGGTCGGGTGTGGGGCCCGGAGGGTCGGAGGAGCGGGGCGGCGGGGTCAGGAGAGGGTGGGCATCCCCTCGCTCTCCATGTCGGCGTAGCTGGCCTCCTGCTCGGCCACGTAGGCGTCCCAGGTGGCGGCGTCCCAGATCTCGAAACGGGTGTCGACGCCGACGACGACCACGTCGCGGTCCAGGCCGGCGTACTCGCGCAGGTTGGCGGGGATGGTGATGCGGCCGGTCTTGTCCGGCTCGACCTCGACCATCGACCCGAAGCTCATGCGCGCGCGCATGCGGGCGGCGGCGGTGTCCGACGGCGCCATCGAGGCCGCCGCGGCGCTCTGCTCGGCGACCCGGGCCATGGTGAGGCCGTAGATGCAGCGCTCCTGACCCTTCTTGATCACCATGCCGCCGGCCACCTGCTCGCGGAAGCGGACGGGGAGTGCGAGCCGGCCCTTCTCGTCGAGGCGCAACGGGTAGCTGCCGACGAACACCGGATCACCTCCCCCATCGGTCCTCCTCGTGCTCCGGGGCGCCCCCGGGACGGGCCTCGCCTCCCCACCGGGCCACACAGTAACCCACTACGCCCCACCGAACACCACTCGACACCATGTCGTGACCGGTCCTCCCCACGCCCGCTCCCGCAGGTCAGCGGCCCGGAAGCCGGTTCCCGGCACCGGGTGGGGCGCGGTGGGTCGTCGTCCCGTCCTGCCCCACCCCGGGACGCCCCGGTGGAGCCCGCTCCGGAGCCCGACGGGCGCGCCGGTGGGGACCGCGGTGGAGCCCGGTGGCGGCCGGGTCGCCGTGCGCGACGCCACGCCCGGGAGGCGGCCGGGCACGTACGGTTGAGACGTGACCGGCTCGCCCGGTCACGCATGGGGAGCGAACCGTCGGACACGCCGCCGACGAACGCCGGCGAGGAGGGCTGCGTGACCGAGGTGACCCCGACCAGTGCAGGGACCGAGGCCCCGGTCGACGTCGCGGCGGAGGGGGCCCGCATCGCGGCGAACATGGCTCGCGTCGTCCACGGCAAGCCCGACGTCGTGCACCTGGCCCTGGTCGTGCTGCTGGCCGAGGGGCACCTCCTGGTCGAGGACGTGCCCGGCGTGGGCAAGACCACGCTGGCCAAGGCGCTGGCCGCCTCGGTCGACGCGAGCGTGCGGCGCATCCAGTTCACGCCCGACCTGCTCCCCAGCGACGTCACCGGGGTGTCGGTCTACGACCAGGAGACCCGGGAGTTCGAGTTCAAGCCGGGCGCGGTGTTCGCCAACATCGTGGTGGCCGACGAGATCAACCGGGCCTCCCCCAAGACGCAGTCGGCGCTGCTGGAGTGCATGGCCGAGCGGCAGGTCACGGTGGACGGCGTCAGCTACGAGCTGGCCCGGCCCTTCCTCGTCATGGCCACCCAGAACCCGATCGAGATGGAGGGCACCTATCCCCTCCCGGAGGCGCAGCGCGACCGGTTCACCGCCCGGGTCTCCATGGGCTATCCCGACCGCGAGGCCGAGCTGGCGATGCTCGACGACCTGGTGACCACCGACCCGCTGACCACGCTGGCCCCGGCTACCGACGCGGCGGGGGTGCGTGCGCTGGTCGCCGCCGTCGGCCGGCTGCACGTCTCCGAGGCGGTCCGCCGCTACGTCGTTGCGCTGGCCGAGGCCACCCGACGCTCCCCCGACCTGAGGTTGGGCGCCTCGCCGCGCGCCGGCCTGCAGCTGCTGCGCACCGCCCGCGCCACCGCCGCGCTGGCCGGGCGCGACCACGTGCTCCCCGACGACGTGCAGACCGTCGCCGTGTCGGTGCTCGCGCACCGCCTGCTGCTCACCCCCGACGCCGCCGCCTCACGCCGCACCGCCACGCAGGTGGTGGCCGACCTGCTGAGGACCGTGCCCGTCCCCCGCGGACGCTGAGGTGGCCGGCCCGGTCGCCACCGCGCTGGCGAGCCTGACGCTGCGCGGCCGCTGCCTGGTCGCCGCCGGGCTCACCCTGCTGCTGCTCGGTGTGCTGCTCGGCGAGACACCGCTGGTACAGGCGGCGGTCTTCGTGCTGGCGCTGCCGCTGCTGTCGGCCGTCGCCGTCGCCCGGCACCGCTTCCGGGTCGCCTCCCGACGCACGGTCACCCCCGTCCGGGTGCCGCGCGGGCGGGACGCCGAGGTGCAGCTGGAGCTGAGCAACGCCGGGCGCGGCACGGGCGGGCTCTGGCTGCTCGCCGAGACGCTGCCGCGCGAGCTGGGGCCGACGCCGGAGTTCGTCGTCGACCGGCTGCCCGGCGGCCGGTCGGCGGTGCTGCACTACCGCGTGCACGGCGGACGACGCGGCCGCTACCGGCTCGGGCCCCTGAAGCTGCGGCTGGTGGACCCGTTCGGGTTGGTGCTGCGCAGCGTCGTCGGCGCCGACACCGCCGCCCTGGTCGTGGTGCCGCGGGTGGTGCCGCTGGGCTCGGGAGGCCCGGGTGGCGGGCACGGCGCCGGCGGCTCGGGCGCGCGCCGCTCGCTCGCCGTCCACGGGGAGGACGACGTCAGCACCCGGCCCTACCGGCAGGGCGACGACCTGCGGAAGGTGCACTGGCGGGCGACCGCGCGCACCGGGGAGCTCATGGTGCGGCTGGAGGAGCGGCCGTGGCGCGCCCAGGCGACCCTGCTGCTCGACACCCGGACCCGGGCTCACCTGATCGCCCGGCCGCTGTCGGGCGACCGCCGGTCCACCCCCACCGGCCCCGACACGCCCCCGCCGGACAGCTTCGAGTGGCTGGTGGAGGCGGCGGCCAGCATCGGCACCGAGCTGATCGCGCGCGGCGCCACGCTGCGGGTCGTCACCGAGGGCGCCGAGCTGACCGGCGCCCACTCCGGCGCGGGGCTCGGCCTGGAGGAGCTGCTCGACCGGCTCGCCGGGGTGGCGCCGTCCCGGCTGGCGGGCCTGGGCCCCGGCGTGGAGCTGCTGGCCCGCGCGGCCGGCGAGGGGCCGGTGGTCGCGCTGCTCGGGGCGATCGGTCCGGACGAGGCCACCGAGCTCGTGCGGGTGCGCTCGGGGCCGGCCGCCGACCTCGCCGTGCTGGCCGACATCGGCAGCTGGGCCGAGGCCGAGGGCGCCCGCCGCCGGCGGCCGGTCGGCGCGGCGGCCCGCGCGGAGCTGACCCGGCAGCAGGAGGCGGCGGCGGATCTGCTGCGCGCCGGCGGCTGGCAGGTGGCCGTCGCGGGAGCCGGCGACACGGTGGCCGACGTGTGGGCCCAGCTGGCGCGGCCCGGCGTCCTGCAGGCCGGCGTCCGGTGACCGGCGACACCGCGCGTGCCCTGCTGCACGACGCCGGGACGACCCTGGCCGCGGCGCTCGCCACCGCCCTGAGCACCCTGGCGCTGGTGCCGGTCTTCACCGACGGCGACTGGCGACCGCCCGTGCTCGCGGCCGTCGTCGCCGTCGCCGCGGGGGGCCTGCTGCTGCGCGTGGCCGGTGCCGCGCTGGCCGACCGGCTGGCCCCGGACGGCACGGCCCCCGGCTGGTGGACCGCACTGGTGGCCCTCGCCGTGCCGCTCGGCCAGCTGGTCGTGCTGGCCTGCGTGCTGACCGCGCTGTTCGCCCCGGCCTCGGCATGGGGCGGCTGGCTGCCCACCAGAGCCAGCCTCGGGGACCTCGGCGAGGTGATGGCCGACGGCACGGTGGAGCTGGCCGAGCAGAGCACGCCCGCGCTGCCCCTGACCGGGCTGGTCACGCTGACCACGCTGCTGGCCGGACTGGTCGCCGTCGCCGTGGACCTCGTGGCCGTCGGCGCGCGGCAGCCGGCGCTGGCCGGGCTGGGGCTGCTGGTCCTGTTCTGCGTGCCGGTGAGCACGGTGACCGGGTCGATCGGCGTGCTGCCGGTGGCCGCGCCGGCCGCTGGGTTGGCACTGCTGCTCTTCGCCGACCAGCACCGGCGGCTGGGCCGGCGCTCGCCGGAGGGACGGCGTCCGCTGCTGGGCGCCGGGACGCTGACCGCTGTCCGGACGGGGGTGGCGGCCGTGGTGCTCGGGCTGGTGGTCGGCGCCGTCGTCCCCACGTGGGCCGAGGGCACCTTCTCCGGCGGCTTCGGCCGCGGCGGGGGCGGTGGCTCGACCGGGACCGCCCTGGATCCGGCCGCGGCGCTGCAGGGCCAGCTGACCCTCGACGAGCCGGTCGACCTGCTGCGGCTCAACGCCTCGGTCCCCGACCCCGGGTACCTGCGGGTCGTCGCGCTGGAGGTCTACGACGCCGCGGAGGGCTGGACGCTCGGGAACCTCGACGGGGAGACCGGTGTCGCGGACGAGACGGACCTGGCCACCCTCCCCGGGCGGCGCGGGGGCCGCCCGGTCGACGCGCTGCTGACCGCCCTCGGGCACGAGGACCGCTTCCTCCCGGTGCTGTACGCGCCGCAGTCGGTCAACGTGGCCGAACCCGACCGCTGGCGCTTCGACCCGGGCACCGGCACGGTGTTCGGCCGCGACGTGTCCACGGCCGGGCAGACCTGGTCGGTCGCGGCGGTCGAACCGCGTCCCACCGCCGAGGATCTGGACGCGGCCGGGTCGCTGCCGCCGGAGCTGCCCCTCGTGCAGCGCTACACCGCCCTGCCCGACCTCGACCCGAGCGTCGACGAGCTGATCGCCTCGCTGACCGCCGCGGCGGAGACCCCCTACGAGCGGGTGCAGGCCGTCTACGGGCACTTCACCGACCCGGCCAACGGCTACGAGTACTCGCTGTCCACCGCGCCGGGCACCAGCGGGGACGACCTGGCGGACTTCCTCCGGCTGCGACAGGGCTACTGCGAGCAGTACGCGGGGGCGATGGCGGCGCTGGTCCGGGCGGCCGGCGTCCCGGCGCGGGTGGTCCTCGGCTACACCCCCGGGACCGTGCAGCCCGACGGCAGCCGGCTGATCACCAGCGACGACGCGCACTCCTGGGTCGAGGTCTACTTCGACGACCTGGGCTGGGTCCCCTACGACCCGACCCCGATCGACACCGACCGCGCCGTCGAGCTGCCGTGGGCCCCCCGCCCTCAGGACCTGGAGGTGGACCCGCGCACCGACCCGACCACCGCTCCCCTGCCCGCGCCGACGGCCCCGGCGCCGCGGGACCAGCCGGCGCCCCAGGACGCGCCGCTGCCCCAGGCCGTGCCGCAGCAGGCCGACTCGTGGGTGCCGACCGCCCTGCGCACCGCGGGCGTCGTCCTCGCCGTGGTCGCGCTGGCCGCGGCGCCGGCCGGGCTGCGGGTGCTGCAGCGCCGCCGGCGGCTGGCCACCGGCAGCCCGGCGGCGCTGTGGGACGAACTCGCCGCCACGGCGTCGGACCTCGGCCGGAGCGCCGACCCGGCCCGGACCCCGCGGCAGGTGGCGGAGGCACTGGCCGGGGCGGCCGAGCCCGGCGGCGGCGCGCACCGGCACGGCCGGCGTCCGGACGCGGGGTCCCGGGTGGCCGCGGCGGTCGCACGGCTGGCCCGGGCCGAGGAGGCGGCCAGCTACGCCCGCCCCGGCAGCGTCCCCGCCGTCGGCCCGGAGCTGCGCGCCGACCTCGCCACCGCCCGCCGCGGACTGCTCGCCGCGGCCCCGCGGGGCGCCCGGCTGCGCGCGCTGCTCTGGCCGCCGTCGTTGCTGGCGGGGCTGAGCGCGGCCCTGGCCCGGCCGCGGTGGGGCCGCCGGACGGCGCTGCGCGGCTGAAGCAGGACCCCGTCCCGGCCCCGTCCAGAGGCTCGCCGTCGGCCCCGTCCGGGGTCCCGCCCCGAGCGGGCGAGGGGTGGGGAGGACGGGGTCCTCCCACGGGGAGGAGGTCGGGACCTCCCTCAGGCCGGGCGGTCGACCTGGAGGCGCAGCAGCCGCTCGGTCAACTCGACCAGCGGCACGGTGAGGGTGAACCGGCCGCCCTCGGACTGCAGCCCGGCCGCGCCGACCCCGGCGGCCGCCCACTCCGGGATGGCGTCGAGCAGTGCCTCGACGTCGAGGAACACCGGCCCCTCACCGGGCTCGGCGTCGGACAGCGACTCCACCTCGGCCCGGTCCGCCGTCGTCCACAGCGGGACGACGTCGTGTCCGTCGCCGTCCGTCCACGGGGCCACGCCGTCCTCGTCGCCCCAGGCCCACAGGCCGCCGGCAGCGGCCAGGTCGTCCCAGACGGCGGTCGTGTCGGAGTCGGTCACGGTGCCTCCTGCGGGGTGTTCGGGGCCGGGAACGACGACAGCCGCCGTCCGGGCGGGACGGCGGCTGTCGTGCGGAGCTTGCGGGCTACTGGTCGTAGCGGCGGCGGAAGCGCTCCTCGAGCCGGTTCTTCAGCGGCTGCCGGCGGGCCTTGCCGCCGCCGCGCCCGCGACCGCTCCGGCCGGGGGCCGCCCCGCCGGACGGGGCACCGGGGGCGGCCTCGACCACCCCGGTGGCCGAGCGGTAGTTCAGGACGGTGAGGGCGAGCCCGCCGAATGCGACCAGGAAGCCGAGGGCACCCAGGGGCACCGACGGGATCACCGCGCCGCCGATGAGCGCTGCCATGCCCACCACGAACAGCAGGACGCCCAGCTGCAGTTTGCGACGCGCCTTGCCGCGGCGGTCACCGGAGCGGACCGACGAGGCGAACTTCGGATCGTCATCGACGAGGGCGCGCTCGATCTGCTCCAGCAGACGCTGCTCGTGCTCGGAGAGCGGCACGTCGACCTCCACGTGGGCCAAAGCCAAAACCCGACGGCGGTGCCCGCCGTCGGTGACACCGAGGATACGAGCCCTCCGCAGGGTGCGAAAGGCGAGCCGCGCCGGGCTCGCCGTGATCACCCCGGTGGGTGGCCCAAGGCCTCGGCGGGGAGACGAACGGGGTGCGGCCGGAGTTCCCGCCACCCGGTCGGGTGCGACCTCGCCGAGTGCGTCCCCCACCCGGCGCCGCCAGGCTGCCGACGGCCGCGGTTCACCGGGTGCGCTGTCCGTCGCGGTGCAGCAGCGTCGCCGGGCGGACGGCGCCGGCGCCGAACCGGCGGGCGGCGCGGTCGGCGGCCAGCTCGGCCTCGCGGCGGCCGCGCTCCCGGGCGCCGAGCTCCAGCTGGCGCGGCGTCTCGCCGGCCGGCACCAGGCGCTCGGCGCGCACGCCGACCAGCCGGATGCGGGCACGGTCCAGCCCGAGGGCGTCGAAGAGGGCGCGGGCGGTGTCGTACAGCTCCTGCCCGACATCGGTGGGGACGTCGAGGGTGCGACTGCGGGTGATCGTGGCGAAATCGGCGAAGCGGACCTTGATCGTCACCGTGCGGGCCAGCCAGCCGCCCGAGCGCAGCCGGCCCGCCGTCCGCTCGGACAGCCGCAGCAGCTCCCGGTGGATCACCGCCGGGTCGTCGACGTCGGTGCCGAAGGTCTCCTCGTGCCCGGTCGACTTCTCCGGCTCGTCGGGCACCACCCGGCGGGAGTCGCGCCCCCAGGACAGCTCGTGCAGGTGCGCGCCGGCCGCGGGGCCCACCGCCCGCTGCAGCGTGCGCACCGGCACGTGCGCGAGGTCGCCGACGGTGCGCAGCCCCAGCCGCAGCAGCACCTCCTCGGTCTTGGCACCCACCCCCCACAGCGCGCCGACCGGCAGCGGGTGCAGGAACTCCATGACCTCCGCCGGCCGGACGACCAGCAGCCCGTCGGGCTTGGCCGCGGTGGAGGCGAGCTTGGCGACGAACTTGGTGCCGGCCACGCCGATCGAGCAGGTGATGCCCTGCTCGTCGAAGACGCGGGCGCGCAGGTACTCGCCGATCTCGGCGGCGTCGCCCAGCCGCCGTCCGGCGCCGGACACGTCCAGGAAGGCCTCGTCCAGGCTCAGCGGCTCGACCAGCGGGGTGATCGAGCGGAACAACGCCATGACCGCGCGGGACACCTCGACGTAGAGCGCCATGTCCCCGGGTAGCACCGTCGCCGTCGGGCACAGCCGCAGCGCGCGGGAGGTCGGCATCGCTGCGTGCACCCCGTAGCGGCGCGCCTCGTACGTCGCCGAGGTGACCACCCCGCGGTTGCCCGCCCCGCCGACGATCACCGGCGTCCCGGCCAGCTCCGGCCGGCGGCGCACCTCGACGCTGGCGAAGAACGCGTCCATGTCGACGTGCAGCACGGTGCAGCCCGCGGCACGGGACGACGACCCCGACGACACCCGATCCCTCCCCGTGCTCGAACGCGTGTTCGAGCGACGAGGGGACGCTAACGCCCGCGGCACCCGGGTGGCACCTCGACGCGGCGCCGTGACCGAGACGTTGTCCACCACCCGTCACCGCTGGTCGAGGCGGTGGTGTGAGAGCAGGATGAGGGAGGTACAGCACCCCCGCAGGGTCGCCGGCCGGCGGCCCGCACCCGACGTGATGGGAGACCCATGGCTCTCGACGACGACGACATGACCAGCACCGAGGGCCACGGCCCGGCCGACGGCGGCGCCGCCGGTGGCGGTTCCGACGGTGGCGCGGACGGCGGCGCCGACAGCGGCGCCGGCCACGGCCCGGCCGACGGCGGCGCCGCCGGTGGCGGGTCGGACGGCGGAGCCGACGGCGGTGCCGATGGCGGTGCGGACGGCGGAGCCGATGGCGGTGCCGACGGCGGTGCCGACGGCGGTGCCGACGGCGGTGCGGACGGCGGAGCCGATGGTGGTGCGGACGGCGGAGCGGACGGTTCCGCCTGACCGAGGACCACGCCGCGCAGGGCCGGCCGGACACCCGGCCGGCCCTGCGTCGGTGCACCGCTGTCGACCCGCGGGTCTTCGCCGAGGAGTACTGGGCCCGCCGGCCGCTGCTGACCCGCGCCGAGGAAACCGGCGGCTCCTTCGACGACCTGCTCGACCTCGCCGCGGTCGACGAGCTGCTGTCCCGCCGCGGGCTGCGCACCCCGTTCCTGCGGATCGCCAAGGACGGCGCGGTCGTCGACCCCAAGCGCTTCACGACCTCGGGGGGCGCCGGCGCCGAGGTGGCCGACCAGGTCTCCTCCGACGCGGTGCTGCGGCTGTTCGCCGACGGCAGCACCGTCGTCCTGCAGGGGCTGCACCGGCTCTGGCCGCCGCTGATCGAGTTCGCCGACCAGCTGGCCGCCGACCTCGGTCACCCGACGCAGGTCAACGCCTACGTCACCCCGCCGTCCTCGCGCGGGTTCTCCCCCCACTACGACGTCCACGACGTGTTCGTGCTGCAGGTGGCCGGCGAGAAGCACTGGCGCATCCACGAGCCGGTGCTGACCGACCCGCTGCGCACCCAGCCGTGGAACGACCGGGCCGCCGCGGTGGCCGCCGCCGCCGAGCGCGAGCCGGTGATCGACGCGGTGCTGCGCCCCGGTGACGCCCTCTACCTGCCCCGCGGCTACCTGCACTCGGCGACCGCGCTGGGCGCGATCAGCGCGCACCTGACCGTGGGGATCCACTCGGTCACCCGCTGGGCGGCCGCGGAGTCCGCCCTCGACCTGGTCCGCGTGCTGGCCGCCGAGGACGCCGAGCTGCGCCGCTCGCTGCCGCTGGGTGTGGACCTCGCCGACCCGGCCGCGGTGGCCGACGACGTCGCGACGGTCGTGTCCGCGCTGAAGGGCTGGCTGGACCGCGTCGACCCCGCCGAGGTCGCCGACCGGCTGCGGTCCCGGACCTGGGCGCAGGTCCGCCCGGAGCCGGTGGCCCCGCTGGCCCAGGCGACCGCGGCCGCCGCCCTCTCCCCCGACACCGTGCTGACGCTGCGCCGCCGGCTGCGCTGCCGGCTGCGCGAGGCCGCCGACGGGCGGGTGACGTTGATCGCCGGACGGCGCTCGCTGGAGCTGCCCGCGGAGACCCGGCCGGCGGTGGCCGGGCTGCTGGCCGCAGGCGAGCTGAAGGTCGCCGACCTGCCGGGGCTCGACGCCGCCGACCAGCTCACCCTGGCCCGCCGGCTGGTGACCGAGTCCATCGCCACCGTCCCCGGGGCGACCGCGGAGCACCATGGGGGGCGTGAGCGCGCGCCCGGGAACGGATCGTGAGCCGGCCGGGTCTCGCCGCGTGACCGGGCTCGCGAGATCGCCCGTGTGCCCGGCATCGCCGCGCACGGCCCCACCGAGCGCCGGCGAGGCGGGACCGTGAGCGCACCCGCCGACTTCTGCCGGGTCGCCGCGGCACCCGGGCTCCCGGCGGGCCGGCTCGACGAGGACCGCTGCTCGGTGCAGGCCCTGGTCCGCGGCGACTCCGGTGTCGCCACCGCCTCACCGGCGCAGCGCTGGCTGCTCATCGAGCAGCCGGGCCCGTGGGGCGTCGACGCGCTCACCCAGTCCCGCTTCGACCCCGCCGTCGCGCCCCGGCTCGCCCACCGGGCGCGCATCGAGGGCGTGCGGGTGCTGCTGGTCCGCCGTCCCGGCGACCGGCTGGCCCACTCGCAGCGCCGATGGGCCTACGTCGACGGCCGGCCCGGCGCCGAGGGCGTGTGGTGGTCGGTGCGCGACAGCGACACCGAACTGGTCGACGCCCCCTGGGACGGCTCCGTCGGCGAGCGCGCCGACCGGCCGCTCTACCTGGTGTGCGCACACGGCGGACACGACGCGTGCTGCGCGCTGCGCGGGCGGCCGCTGGCCCGGACGATGCCCTCCGACGATGTCTGGGAGTGCAGCCACCTGGGCGGCTGCCGGTTCGCCAGCAACGTGCTGGTGCTCCCGCACGGCTTCTACTACGGGCAGGTGCCCGGGAACGGCGCGGGGCTGGTCGAGGCGCACTCCGGCGGCCGGGTCGCCCTGCCCTGGCTGCGCGGCCGGTCCGGGGTGCCCGCGCCGGTGCAGGCCGCCCAGCACACCGCCCGCGCCGAACTGTCACTGCTGGGGGTCGACGACCTGCTCCCCCGCGACGTGCTCCGGCTGACCCCGGCCGGGGCCAGTGTCGAGCGGTGGACGGTCACCCTCGCCGGGCCGGACGGCGACGTCGTGACCGAGGTCGAGAGCCACCCGTCGGAGGAGGCGGCGCCGCTGACCTGCCGCGCGGTGCACCCGGCCCACGGCCGCACCTGGCACGTGCGGCTGCTCTCCGGCGTCTGAGTCCGGGCCCCCGAACTCAGGCCGCGGCCCCGCCCGAAGCCGGCTCGACCAGCCCGTGCACGCGCAGCGTGTCGTACACGGCCGTCGCCAGGGCCCCGATCCGGTCCTCGTCCGCTCTGCTGTTGAGGCTTATGGCGACGATCAGCCCGGACTCCGGGAAGTACGCGTGCAGGAGGCGGAAGCCGAGGGTCTGGCCCTCGTAGAACCAGAAGGTGCCCAGGGCGTCGGTCATCTGGGCGACCCCCAGGCCGAAGCCCCTCGGGTCCTCGGGCGTGGTCCCCTCGATGGGCTCCCCCGTCGCCGTCGACACCAGGCTCAGCAGCTCGGCCTGCTGCTGGGGCGGTAGCAGCCACCCCTCGTACAGCACGCGCGCCCACCACGTCAGGTTGGCCGTCGTGCTCAGGATGCCGCCGGCGCCGCGCGCCCAGGACAGCGAGGTCCGGCTGACGTCCCGTCCCACCAGGGGGGACAGCTCGGGCTCGTCGGTCCGGGTGTAGTAGCCGGCCGGCAGGCGGTCGGTGATCCCCGGGGGGTAGAGGTGCGAGCGGTAGAACGTGTCCCGCAGGCCCAGCGGTCCCAGGAGCCGTGCGGAGAGCTGGTTCGCATAGCTGGTCCCGGTCACCCGCTCGACGATCAGCTCGGCGAGCACGTAGTTGGTGTTCGAGTAGCTGTACCCGGAGGTCGCCGGGGCCTCGACCGCGTAGCCGACGAGCTCCTCCGGGGTGAACTCCCGCAGCGGGTCGGCGGCCTGGGCGGTGAGGAAGGCCGGCTGGTCGTCGTAGGTCGGGATGCCGCTGGTCATGTCCAGCAGCCGCCGGATGGGGATGTCGTGCCACTGCGGGTACTGCGGCAGCCACTGGCTGACGGGATCGTCGATCGAGAGGCGGCCCTCCGCCTCGAGCTGCAGCAGCAGCACCGAGGTGAACGCCTTGGTGTTGCTGCCGATCTGCCAGAGGGCGTCCGGCTGCACGGGCACCGACCCGCCGAACTCCGTCGTCCCGGCGCTGACGTCGATGCTCTCCGCCTGATCGCGGAGGCTGACGCTCACGGCGGCGGCCGAGACGTGCTCCGCGGCACCCCGCTCCTGCAGGTACTGCTCGAGGTCCGCCCGCAGGTCCACCACCAGGGCGGGGGCGTCGGCTGCCGGACGCACCGCGGCGGTCGCGGCGGACGGCGCCACGAGGCCGGCCGTCACGAGCAGCGCCGTGAGGACCGGCAGGAGCAGACCGCCTCGGTCGGGGACGGGGCGTGGGCGTCTGGCGGTCATCGGGGGCTCCGCCCTGCGGGGATCGGGGAGGTCCTGCGCCGGTCTCGGGACGCCGGGCACTGTGGTCCCGCCCCGCAGGCAGCGTCAACGGCCGCGGGCGCGCTGCCCTCAGGCCAGGGCGCGGCCCCGCGCGGCGAGCATCGGGATGGCCAGCTCGGTCGCGGTGAGTGAGCCGTGGTACCCGACCAGCCGGCTCGGACCGGGCTCCCGTTCGGTGGCGGTCAGCGCCCAGGTGCCGCGGGCCAGCGCCACGACGTCGCCGATCCGCCCGGCGAGGTCGTCGTCCACCGGGCCGAAGACGCCGCTCGCGATCGCCTCGTCGCGGCCGGCGACCCAGGCGCGGTCCCCGAGGACCTCCCGCCACCGCGCCAGCAGGTCGGCCTCGGCACCGGGGACGGCGTGCAGGTAGCGGGCCCGCGGCTCGCCGGCCAGCAGCCGGACGTCCTCGGTGAGCTCGGGGTGCGCGTCCAGGTCGAGCCGGGTGCCGGGCGGGACGTCGAGCATGCCGTGGTCGGCGGTGACCAGCAGCGCGGCGTCGTCGGGCAGCCCGTCGACGACCTGCTCGACCAGCCGGTCGACGAGGGCCAGTTGGGCGCGCCAGCTGGCCGAGTCGACGCCGCGGACGTGCCCGGTGAGGTCGAGCTCGGCGGTGTAGCCGTAGACGAGGGTGCGCGGCGCGGCGGCCAGCGACTCCAGCAGGACGGCGGCCAGGTCGCCGGGGCCGACCGTGCCGGTGTAGCGGGCGCCGCGGTAGGCGGCGTTCGACAGACCCGATCCGCGGAAGGCGTAGGGCGCCACGGCGGCGACCTCCACCCCCGCGTCGGCGGCCTGCTCGAAGACGCTGCGCCGCGACATCCAGACGGCGGGGTCGGGGTCGTCGGCCCACTGGACGTGGTTGAGGGTGCGGTCCTCCCCCGTCGCGCTCCGTTCCCCGGGGACGATGGTGACGAAGCCGAGGACGCCGTGGCTGCCCGGCGGCAGGCCGGTGCCCAGGGTGGTGAGGCTGACCGGGGTGGTGCTCGGGCAGGGCGCGGAGAGGTCGCCGGCTGGGGTGTCGAGCCCGGCCAGCGTCGGTGCGAGGTCGGGGTGCGCACGGATCAGGTCGGCGCCGAGCCCGTCGACCAGCAGGACGGCGATCCGGCGGGCGCCGGCCAGTGCGGCGGTCAGGCCGAGCGGGTCGGGCGGCAGGTCGCCTCGCTCGACGGGGACGCCGAGCGCGGTGGCGGCGCTCGGGAGGACGTCGGCGAGGGTGGCCGTGCCGTAGTCGGGCCGGGCCAGGTCGGCGGGCAAGCCGTCGACGGGGAGGCTCACGGGCGGGTCGCGAGCAGGTGCAGCCCGGCGGCGACGTCGCGGTACGGCGAGCTGCCCGCCAGCGCCAGCTCGAGCCGGCGGACCGCCTCGGGGTCGGCCCCGGAGGCCACGTCGAGCAGGTCGGCGACGACCGAGACGCCGCGCCAGCTGCCCGGCTGCAGCCCGGCCGCCTCGACGAGGGCGAGCAGGTCCTGCGGGGTGAAGCGGCGGCGGGCGGGGCGGCTGGCGCGCCGCGGGGCGGGGTCGCGGTCCTCGAGCAGGGCCAGCGCCTCGACGGGGTGCCCGGCGACGGCCCGGGCCAGCACCGCGCCGGCCCGGTTGGCCGAGGCGACGCTGGCGGTGCCGCCGGGTCGCAGCGCGCGGGCGAGCTCGCGCAGGGTGGTGGCCGGGTCGTCGACCACCTCGAGCACCGAGTGGCACAGCGCCAGGTCGTAGCCGCCACCCTCCCCCGCGGGCACGACCTCGTGCAGCTGGTCGCCGTCGCCCTGCAGGCCGTGCACCCGCGGCCCGACCCCGGCGTTGTCGGCCCGCCGGTTCAGCGTGGCGAGGGCGTCGGCGCTGGGGTCGACCACGGTGACGTCGTGGCCCATCTGGGCCAGGCGGACCGCGGAGTTGCCGCTGCCGCCGCCGACGTCGAGCACCCGCAGCGGGCGGCCCGCCGCGACGAGCGGGTCGAGGGCGGCCCAGACGGCGGCCGCGCGGGCGGGCAGCTGGTCCGCGGCGGACGAGGTGGGGGCAGACGGCGGCACCCGTCGGAGCCTAGCGGCGGTCGGTGCCGGGCACGGGGTGCGTTCGCCGGCGGCAGGGAGGCGGCGCCGGTGCGGTGGCCGGGGCGGCGCCGGCGATGTGCGCTCGCGGCGCATCGCGGGCCGGGACCGCGCCGTTCGCGCACATCGCCACCGTTCTGACGCCCGGCCCCGTCCCGGCGGCCCTTCCGCGGGGTCCCGCCGCGAGCCTGCGAGTGGCGGGGCAGGAGGGTCCTCCTGCCGAGCGTGCGAAGGGCGGGGAGGACGGGGTCCTGCTTCAGGCGTTGACCCCGTCGGCCGCCCGCTTGATCTCCTCGAGGTCAATCCGGCGCATCTGCAGCATCGCCTCGGTGGCGCGCCGGGCGCGCCCGGGGTCGGGGTCGTTCAGCAGGCTGGTCAGCTCGGTCGGCACGACCTGCCAGGAGACACCGAAGCGGTCCTTGAGCCAGCCGCACATGCTCTCCTCGCCGCCGTCGGTCAGCTGGTTCCAGTAGTGGTCGGCCTCCTCCTGGTCGGCGCACATGATCTGGAAGGAGATGGCCTCGGTGAACGAGAACTGCGGGCCGCCGTTGAGGCCGACGTACTCCTGGCCGTCGAGGGTGAAGGCGACGGTCATCGCGGTGCCCTCGGGCATGGGCATGTCCGGGCCGTAGCGGGTGACCTCGCCGATCGAGGAGTTGGGGAAGATCGCGGTGTAGTGGGCGGCGGCCTGCTCGGCCGCGCCGTCGAACCACAGGCACGGGATCTGCTTGGGCATGGGGCGTCCTCTCGGTTGGCTGGGGCCGTCGCTCCGGCGTCGAGGAGTAGACCGCGCCGCGCGGCCGGAGTCATCGGTGAACGGGGTCGTCGGCGGCCCGGTGGGTGACCGGCGCTGGCCCCGCCGCGGCCCCGTCCCGGGCCGGCCCCGTCCAGAGGCCCACCGCGGACCTGCGAGCGGGGGCGGCGGCCCGTCCCGGGTCCCGCCCCGAGCCTGCGAGGGGTGGGGGGAAGGACGGGACCCTTCATCAGTGGCCGGAGCTGCCCGGGCTGGAGTGCCAGAGCTTGCGCGGCGCCGACGACGTCCCCCTGCGGGTGGCGTCACGGCGCGCCACGGTGATGGCGTCCTCCCCGGCCGGCTTGATGTCGGCGTAGGGCGACATCCGGAAACCCGTGGGGTGCACCAGCACCGGCTTGACCACCACCGGCCGCGAGCCGCGTGAGGCCGCCGCACCGGCGATCGACTCCTCGGTGTACCCGCCGGGGGTGGCCATCTGCTCGGCCACCGCCTCCAGCCCGCCGGTCTCCCAGGCCTCGTGCAGTGCCGGCAGCTCCCAGGCGCCGGTGGCCCGTAGCGAGACCCCGCGCGGACCGGTGCGCCGCAGCACCCCACGGATGACCAGCAGCCACGAGTGGAAGACCGTCGAGGCGTAGGGGCCCTGGGCGTCCTCGAAGAACGTGGAGTCGGTGCAGCCGGTGCCGTCGTCGAGGGTCACGAAGACCACCCGGCGCCCGGAGCGGATCGGCGGCGTCTGGGTGGCCACCTTGACCCCGGCGACCAGCACCTCGGCACCGCTGCGGCTGGAGAGCAGCTCCCCGGCCGGCACCGCGCCGATCGCGGCGAGGAACGGCCGGTAGAAGTCGACGACGTGCCGGCTGGCGTCCAGGCCGAGCACCTCCAACTCGGCGCGCACCAGCTCGGCGTCGGTGAACTCGGGCAGGCCGCTGCCCTCGGCCCAGCCCAGCCCCGGCTCCTCCGCCTCCTGACCGGGCAGCTCGGTGCCCGTGTCGAGGCCCATGAGGTCGAGGCTGAGCTGTCCGGTCGTGGCGGCCTTCGCGCCGCTGCGGCTCCACCGGTCCAGCTCGCCGATCTGCAGCAGCAGGTCGCGGCGGGTGACCTGCCGGCGGCTGCGGGTGGGCCGGCCGGCCTCGCGGTCGCGGACCCCGAAGCCGTAGAGGGAGTCGAAGCCGCCGGCCAGCACCAGCCGCTCCACCACCGGCCGGGACACCGACGCCCGGTGCCAGAAGTCGGTGAGCGAGCGGTAGGGCTGCCCGGCGACGACCCGCTCCACCTCCTCGCCGGAGATGCCCTTCACGTCGGTCAGGGACAGCCGGATGCCGTAGCGGGACGGGTCGGGCATCGCCGCCGGCATCCACTCCGGGCGCACCCAGCCCCAACCCTCGACCTCGAGTCCACCCTCAGGGTCGGTTGCCGACCCGAGCCGCTCGACCCGGTAGGTGCCGGCCGAGGCGTTGACGTCCAGACCCAGCACCCGGACGCCGAAGTTGCGGGCGTCGTCGAGGATCAGCCGCTTCGGGTACATCCCGGGGTCGTGGGTGAGCACCCCGGCGAGGAAGGCCGCCGGGTGGTGGGTCTTCAGCCACGCCGACTGGTAGGTGGGCAGGGCGAACGCCGCTGCGTGGGCCTTGCAGAAGCCGAAGGAGCCGAAGGCGACCAGCACCTCCCACACCCTCTCGACCACCTCCACCGGGTAGCGCCGCAGCGCCTCGGGCACGAACCAGGCCCGCACCTCGGCGTGCAACTCCCGGTCCCCCAGCGCACGGCGGACCTCGTCGGCCTGGGCCAGGTCGCAGCCGGTCATCTGGGCCACGACCTGCAGGACCTGCTCGTGGAAGACCACGACGCCGGCGGTCTGCTCCAGGAACGGCGCGAGGTCGGGGTGCGGGTAGACCGGGTCCTGCCAGCCGTTCCGGGCCAGCAGGAACGGGGTGACCATGTCGCTCTTCACCGGGCCGGGCCGGAACAGCGAGATGTCGATGACGATGTCCTCGAACGTCTCCGGCCCGAACTTGCCGACCAGCTCCCGCTGCCCCGGCGACTCGATCTGGAACATGCCGAGGGTCCGGGTGCTGCGGATCAGCTCGAACGTCGTCGGGTCGTCGCGTGGGACGGCGTCGATGTCGACGGTCTCGCCGTCGACCCGGGCCACCTCGTCGAGGGCGTGCGCGATCGCCGACTGCATCCGGATGCCGAGCAGGTCGAGCTTGAGCAGACCGAGCTCCTCGACGTCGTCCTTGTCGAACTGGCTCATCGGGTAGCCCAGGTAGCTGTTCTCCACCGGGGTGCGGTCGAGCAGCGTGGCGTCGGACAGCAGCACGCCGCACGGGTGCAGCGCGATGTGCCGGGGCAGCCCGTCGAGCCGGGCGACCAGGTCGAAGAGCAGGTCGAGGTCGCCGGTGCCGCCGCCGCGTCGCGCGCCCAGCCGGCTGGCCCGCAGCTCCGGGAGGTCCTTGAGCGCGGCGTGCACCTGGTTGGCCCGGATGTGCGGGAAGGCCTTGGCGACCGCGTCGACCTCGGCCGGTGGCAGCCCGAGCGCGGCGCCGACGTCGCGGATGGCGTGCCGCACCCGGTAGGTGTCCATCATCGAGATGCAGCTGACCCGGTGGGCGCCGAAGCGGTCGAGGACCGCGTCGTACACCTCCATCCGGCGGGCGGACTCCACGTCGATGTCGACGTCGGGCAGCTGGTGGCGCAGCGGGGAGAGGAAGCGCTCCATCAGCAGGCCGTACCGGATCGGGTCGACATCGGAGATGCCCAGCAGGTAGGTGACCAGGCTGCCGGCGCCCGAGCCCCGCGCCGCGGCCCGGACCCTCAGGCTCCGGATGAGGTCGACCACGTCGGCGACGGTGAGGAAGTAGGACGGGTAGCCGAGGGCGTCGATGACCGCCAGCTCGTCGTCCAGCCGCCGGGCCACCTCCGCCGTCCGGGCCATCCCCCGCCGGCCCAGCCCGGCCTCGCAGCGGGAGCGCAGCACCTGCGAGGGGCCCATCCCCTGCTCGGCCGGGGTGGTGACCACGTCGAGCTCGGGGTAGCGCACGGTGCCGACACCGAGGTCGGCCCGGACGTCGACCGCGCACTGCTCGGCCAGCCGGGCGGTGCGCTCCAGCAGCCGCAGCGCGGCGTCGCGGTCGGGGCCGACGAGGTCCTCGGCGACCTCCGCCATCTCCTTGCCCGACTTCAGGTAGCCCTCGGCGGTGCGCCGGTCGACGTGCCGGGCGTCCAGCGGGACCAGCCGGCGCGCCGCGTCCAGGACGTCGGCGGTGGGTGCGTCCAGGGCGTCGACGTGACGGACCGCGTTGGTCAGCACCGCCGGCACCCCCTCCGCGGCGGCGAAGCGCAGCAGCGCCTGCGCCTGGGAGCGGTCGCCCCGGCCGCGGTGGTGCACGACCTCGAGCACCAGCGAGCCGGGGCCGAACACCGCGCGCCAGGCGGCCAGCCGGGCGGAGGCCACGTCGGCCCGCCCGGCGGCCAGCGCCCGGCCCACCTGGGAGTCCGGGCCCAGCAGGGCCACCAGCCCGGGCGCGTGCTCGGCGGCCAGCGCCAGCGAGCTCACCGGTTCCCCGCGGGTGCCGCGCAGGTGGGTCGCGCTGGTCAGCCGGCACAGCGAGCGCCAGCCGGCGCCGTCCCTGGCGAGGAAGGTGACCCGCGGCAGCCGCGGGTCGACGCTGGCCCCGCCGCGGGCCGGTGAACGGCGTCCGGCGCGACCGGGCGCGTCGTCCGGTGCGCTCGGCCGGCGGGCCCGTGCCCGCTGCGTCGAGTGCGCACCGCCGACCACCGGCGCCAGGGCCGGCGGGACGGTCGAGTCCACCGAGGGCGTCACCGCCAGGTCCACCCCGAACAGCGGACGCACGTCGGCAGCCCGGCAGGCCAGCGCGAACTTCACCGCGCCGTAGAGCCCGTCGCGGTCGGTGAGCGCCAGGGCCCGCATGCCGTGCTCGGCCGCCCGCTCGACCAGGTCGGCCGGGTGGTTGGCCCCGTACTGCATGGAGTAGCCCGAGGCGACGTGGAGGTGGACGAAGGGGTCGGGTCTCACCTCCCGTTCCGGTGCCCGGACCCGCCGACCACCCGGGGACGCGCGCGCCGGGGCGACTCCGGCGGCGGCGTGCTGCCCAGGGTGTTGTCCACGACGGCGAGGAAGGCCCGCACGTCGCGGACCAGGTCGTCGGCCTCGCGGTCGGTGACCGCGTGGGACAGCCCGGCCTCGGCGGCGGCCCGCTTGGCCGCGCCGGCGGCGAAGAAGGTGGCCCACTCCCCCAGCTCGGGCGCGACCTGGCCGAGCAGCACCCAGGCGCTGCGCGGGCGGCGCCGCCCGGACTCCGGTCGGGTGCGGGCGGCCAGCACCGCGGCGGCGGCGCGCAGCGCGCCCAGGTGTGCGGTGGCGTAGCGCTGGCGGGCGTCGGCGTTCGCCGCCGCCTCGGCCAGCGCCCGGGTGGCCTGGTCGAGCAGCTGGCGGGCAGCCGGGGGCAGCGGCGGGGGCAGGGGCAGCTGGTCGGCCATGACGCGGACGGCTCCCATCAGTCGTGCACCCGCACGAGCGACCAGCGGTTGTCCGCCGACTCCCAGCTGAGGTCGAAGACGCCGGCGAAGCTCATGCGCGACCGGCCGGCCCGGACCGCCTCGACCCGCCACACCTGGCGGCTGGCGACCAGCTCGGCAGAGGCGCCACCGGCTCCCGCGGCACCGCGCTGCCACCACGGGGCGGTTTCCACCCACGAGTCGAGCAGCTCGCCGACGACATAGCGGGACTGCCCGCGCCAGAACTGCGCCGGCCCGAGCGGCCCGCGCTCCACCTGCACCTCCTCGCCGACCCGCTCGCCGACCCCGCCCAGCACCCGGCTCATGACAGACTCCCCACCGCTCCGCCGCCCCACCGGCCCCGGCCCGCCGCACCGGGTGGGGAAGGACCACGGTGCGGCGGGGGGCCGTCGTTCGAACGCGTGTTCGAACGACGATGAGTACACCCGACGGCACCGACGACGTCAAGCGGACGCGCAGCCGGCTCCGCCGGCGTCCCGGCCGGCCGGGGCGCCCGGGCCGGGGGCGGACCGCCCGGGCCGATGGCAGGATCGACGCATGAGCCGACCCGAGCACCCGCGGGTGGCCGCCATCTCCTCCCTGCTGGCCGAGACCGGCGCCACCGGCCAGGTGCTCGAGCTGACCGGCAGCGCCCGCACCGCCGCCGAAGCAGCCGGAGAGCTCGGCGTCCCGCTCGGAGCCATCGCCAACAGCCTGCTGTTCGACGTCGACGGCGCGCCGCTGCTGGTCCTCACCAGCGGCGCCCACCGGGTCGACGTCGCGAAGGTGGCTGCGCTGCTCGGCGTCCGCGACGTGCACCCGGCGTCGGCCGACTTCGTGCGCCGGCACACCGGCCAGCCGATCGGCGGCGTCGCGCCGATCGGCCACCCGGAGCCGATCGGCACGCTGGTCGACATCGAGCTGGCCCGGCACGACCGGGTCTGGGCCGCAGCCGGACATCCGCACGCGGTCTTCCCGACCAGCTACGAGGAGCTGCTGCGGCTGACCGGCGGGACCGCCGCCGAGGTGGGCGACGATCCGGCGGTGCTACCCGAGGCGGTGCACTCGTGACCGGGACGACGCCCGCGGCGCGGGTCACCGAGCTGCCCACCGGCTGGCTGCGCGACCACATGCACGAGGCGCTGGCCATCTACGGCGAGGCGATGGGCTACAGCCCCTCGGTGGTCGCCGGCCGGTACGGCTACGCCATCCAGCACACCGAGCGCCCCGGGTTCCGCGCGGTCGGCGCCTTCGTGGAGACCCGCGACGGGGAGGTCCTCGTCGGGTTCGGCTACGGCTACCTGATCGCACCCGGGCAGTGGTGGCACGACCAGGTGCGCGCCGCCCTCGACCGGCGGACGGCGAAGCGCTGGCTGCCCGGTGCCTTCGAGGTCTGCGAGCTGCACGTGCACCCCGACCACCAGAGCCGCGGCCTGGGCCGCCAGCTGCTGCACGCCCTGGTGGCCGGACTGCCCTACCCGGCGGCGCTGCTGTCGACCCCGGACAACGACACCAAGGCCTTCCGGCTGTACCACGCCGACGGCTTCGTCGACCTGGCCCGCAACCACCGCTTCCCCGGCGACTCGCGCCCCTTCGCCATCCTCGGCGCCCGCCTGCCGCTGCCGCCGCCGGCGCCCCGGTCCGACCGCACGTGAGCGAGCTGGCGAGCTCACGCAGGGGTGCAGCAGGGCTGCGGCGGCCGACGAGCACCGGAGGGCAGGCCGCGGACGGTGACACCGCCGTCGACACCGCCGTCGACGCCGTCGTCGTCGGCGCCGGGCACAACGGGCTGGTCGCCGCCTGCTACCTGGCCCGCGCCGGGCTGCGCGTGGAGGTCGTCGAGCGCGACGAGGTGCTCGGCGGCGCGGTGTCGACCGTGGAGCGCTGGCCGGGCGTGCGGGTCGACCGCGGCTCGAGCGCGCACGTGATCATCCGGCAGAGCGGCATCGTCGAGGAGCTCGACCTCGCCGCGCACGGCCTGCGTTACGTCGACTGCGACCCCTGGGGCTTCGCGCCCGCCCCCTCCCCCGGCGACCCCGGCCCCGACGGCCGGCCGCTGGTGTTCTCCGTCGACCTCGAGGCCACCTGTGCCTCGATCGCCGCGGCCTGCGGGCCGGAGGACGCCGCCGCCTACCGCCGCTTCGTCGAGGTGTGGGCGCCGCGCAGCCGCGCCGTCGTCGGCTCCTTCGCGCGGCGGCCGACCGTGGGCGGCCTGGCCCGATCCTTCTGGCCGATCGGCGCGCCCACCGACGGCCGGCCGCGGACCTCCGGCGGCGACATCGCCGTCGACTTCCTCGGCTCCGGCGACGCACTGCTGGACCGGTGGTTCACCAGCGAGCGGCTCAAGGCGGCGCTGGCCTGGTTCGGCGCGCAGTCGGGCCCCCCGGTGTCGGAGCCCGGCACCGCGGCGATGGTCGCCTGGGCGACGCTGCTGCACGACGTCCCCCCTGGCCACCCGGTGGGCGGCTCCGGCGGGCTCACCCAGGCGCTGCGCCGCCGGCTGGAGGCCGACGGCGGGCACGTCGCCCTCGGGGACGCCGCGGCCCGGCTGCTCGTGGAGGACGGCCGGGTGACCGGCGTCGGGACGGCCTCGGGACGGCGGGTCGCGGCCCCGGTCGTCGTCGCCGCCTGCCACGTGCTGGCCACCCGCGACCTGGCCGGGGAGCACGCACCGCCCGCGCTGGCCGACGCCGCCCCGCCGGTGGGCAACGGCTTCGGCCTGGTGGTCCGGGCGCTCACCGACGGCCCGCCGGCCTACCCCGGGGTGGCGCCCGAGCAGGCGCTGGGCGGGCTGCAGCTGCTGTGCACCGACCGGGCGCAGCTGGCCGCCGCCCACGGCGACTGGCTGGCGGGCCGGCTGCCGCGGGAGCCGGTGCCGCTGGCGATGTGCTTCTCGGCCACCGACGACACCCTCGCCCCGCCCGGGCAGCACGTGGTCACGGTGTGGGGGCAGTGGTACCCCTACGCGCTGGCCGACGGCGCCGACTGGGACGCTCTCGCGCAGACCGAGGCCGACCGGCTGGTCGCCGCCGTCGACCGCTTCGCGCCCGGCTTCGCCGCCTCGGTGCAGCGCACCTACGTGCAGACCCCGCTGCTCCTGGAGCGGGAACTGTCGCTGCTGCGTGGCAACGTCATGCACGTGGAGATGGGGCTGGCCAGCATGTTCGGCTTCCGGCCGACGCCGGCGCTGTCGGGCTACCGGGTGCCCGGCCTGGCCGGCCTCTACCTCGCCGGCGCCTCCACCCACCCCGGCGGCGGGGTGTCGGGCAACTCCGGGCGGACGGCGGCCCGCGTCGTCCTCGGCGACCGGGGCGTGCCCGCCCGCGCCCGCGAGGCCCTCCGGCGCGGCCTGGCAAGGGTGCGCCGGTGAGCGGTCTGCTCGCCGCGCGCCCGAGCAGCCGGCCGACCGCGCTCCCGTGGGTGCCCGCGGTGCTGCTGGTGCTCACCGCGATCGCCTACCCGCTGACCGACGGCGGCGCCGTCCGCGACGCCGTCAGCTGGACCATCGTGCTGCTGGGCTCCACGGTGTCGGTGGTGCACGCGGCGGTCAGCCGGGGCGCGCGTACGGGAGCGGGGGTCCTGCTGGTCACCGCGGCCACGGCCGTGGTGTTCGAGGCGGTCGGCCTGGCCACCGGGTTCCCGTACGGCGAGTACACCTACAGCGACGACCTCGGGCCGACGCTGCTCGGCGTCCCGTTCCTCGTGCCGCTGGCCTGGCTGATGATGGCCTGGCCGAGCTGGCTGCTGGCCCGCCGGCTCACCCGCGGCGTGCGCCCCGGGCGGCGGCGCCCGGCCCGCGTGGGAGTGGCCGCGGCGGTGTTCGCCGGGTGGGACGTCGTCCTCGATCCGCAGATGGTGCAGGCCGGCTACTGGACCTGGGCGCACCCGCGGCCGTCCCTGCCGGGCATCGACACGGTGCCGCTCACCAACCTGGCCGGCTGGCTGCTGGCCGGGCTGGTCCTGATGACGCTGCTCGACGTGCTGGTGGCCCGCACGGCCTCGGAGCTGCCGCGCACCGGCGACGGCGCCCCGCTGCTGGTGCTGGGCTGGATGACCCTCGGCGGCGCGGTCGCGCACGCCGGCTGGCTGGGGCTGCCCGGGTCGGCGGTGTGGGGCGCGCTGCTGGCCGTCCCGGTGCTGGCCGCCCTGACGGTGCAGGCCCGCCGGACGAGGTGAGCGAGTTCGCGAGCCCGGCCATGGGTAGAGCAGCGTCCGCGCAGGCGGTCGAGGAGTACCGCGGGGAGGACTCGTGAGCGGGCGGCTGCTGCGGGTCCTCTCCGGTGCGGCGGTCGCCGGGGCCCTGCACGCGGCGGTCAACGTGGCGCTGCTCCGCCGTCCGCCGACGGGGCCGCCGCCGGTGCGCCGGCCGGTCACGGTCGTGCTGCCGGTGCGGGACGAGGAGGCGCACGTCGGCGGCTGCCTGGCGGCGGTCCTCGCCCAGCACGGCGTGCCGGACCTGCGGGTGGTCGTGGTGGACGACGGCTCCACCGACGGCACCGCCGACGTCGTGCGCGCGGTCGCCGACCCCCGGGTGCGGCTGGTCCCCGCGGCCGAGCCGCCGCCGGGCTGGCTGGGCAAGCCGCACGCCTGCGCCACGGGAGCCGGCGCCGACGGGGACGACGGGCACGACGGCGTGCTGGTCTTCCTCGACGCCGACGTCCGGCTCTTCCCCGACGCGGTGGCCGGAGCGGTCGCCGTCCTCGATGCACACGGCCTGGACCTGGTCTCGCCCTGGCCCCGGCCGGTGACCGCGACCGCCGCCGAGCGGCTCGTGCAGCCGCTGGGCCCCTGGTTGTGGGTGACCACGCTGCCGGTGCGGCTGGCCGAGCGCTCGCCGCGGCCGTCGCTGACCGCGGCCAACGGCCAGTTCCTCGTCGTCCGGCGGTCGGCGTACGCCCGGGCCGGTGGGCACGGCGCGGTGCGCGGTGAGGTGATCGAGGACGTCGCGCTGGCCCGGGCGGTCAAGAGGGCCGGCGGGCGGGCGGTGCCGGTCGACGGGTCACGGCTGGCCGCCTGCCGGATGTACGACGGCTGGCCGGCGCTGCGGGCCGGCTACGCCAAGTCGCTGTGGGCCTCGGTCGGCGGGTCGCCGGGGGCGGGTGTCGCGGTCGCGGCCGGGCTGACCGCCGTCTGGGTGCTGCCCGCCCTGGCCGCGCTGCGCGGGTCGCGGGCGGGGCTGGTCGGCTACGCGGCGGGGGTGGCCGGACGGGCGGTGTCGGCCGCGGCGACCGGCAGCCGGGTCTGGCCGGACTCGCTGGCGCACCCGGTGTCGATGCTGCTGTTCGACGTCCTGCTGGCCGGGTCGGTGGCCGGGCGGCGGCGGGGCACGCTGTCGTGGCGCGGCCGCCCGGTCGGCGGCGTCCCCGTGGCCCGGGAGACCATGGCCGGGTGAGCAGCCCGAAAGAGCGTGTGCACTTCGACCCGGCGGCCATGGACGGCGGCGCCTTCTACCGGGTGCTCAACTCGGTCGTGGTGCCGCGGCCGATCGCCTGGGTGGCCACCCGGTCCGCCGAGGGGCTGGTCAACCTGGCGCCGCACTCCTTCTACACGGTGGCCTGCGTGTCCCCGCCGGTCGTGCAGTTCACCTCGGTCGGCCGCAAGGACACCCTCGACAACGTCGAGGCGACCGGCGAGTTCACCGTGAGCCTCACCCCGGAGTGGCTGTTCGAGCAGGTCAACGCCACGGGCACCGACTTCCCGCACGGGGTCTGCGAGGCCGAGGAGGTCGGGGTCGTGCTGGAGCCGAGCGAGCGGGTCGGCGTCCCCCGGGTCGCGGAGTCGCCGGTCGCGGTGGAGTGCACGCTGCACTCGACGGTCCGGCTGGGTGACAGCACGGTGGTGTTCGGCCGGGTGGAGCTGGTCAGCGTGTGGGAGAGCGCCGTCGAGGGCGGCCGGCCGCGCATCGAGCGCCTGAGGCCGCTGGCCCGCCTGGGCGGCAACGAGTGGACGGCGCTCGGCGAGGTCCGGGAGATCAAGCGGATCCCCTACCGCCGCTGGGCCGAGGACCCGACCATCGGCGAGCAGCTGCGCGAGCAGTAGCCGCCCTCGCAGCGACGGCTCAGGCGGGCAGGTGCTCGGCGATCTCCTCGGCGGCGTCGGCACCGAAGGCGTCGGTGAAGCGCTGGAGGAACGGCTCGCGCCGCAGCTCGTACTCCTGGGTGCCGATGACCTCGACGGCCTCGGTGGCGACGGCCGACCCCAGCTGGGTGGCCCGCTCCAGGCCCAGCCCCCACATCCGGCCGGCGATGAACCCGGCGCGCAGCGCGTCCCCGCCGCCGGTGGGCTCGACCGGCTTGGTCTCCGGGACGGCGATGACCTCGATCGGCTCGGCGCCGGCCTGCCGCACGAGCACGCCGTCGGACGCGCGGGTGGTGATCCACGTGCCGACCCGGTCGAGCACCTCGGCGTCGCTCCACCCGGTCTTCTGCAGCAGCAGCGCCGCCTCGTACTCGTTCGTGAACAGCAGGTCGGCGCCGTCGACGAGGTCGCGGATCATCTCGCCGTCGGCCCAGGCCAGCTGCTGGCTGGGGTCGGCGGCGAAGGCGTAGCCGCGGTCCCGGCACTCCTGGGTGTGCCGCACCATCGCCGTCGGGTCGTTGGGGCCGACGACGACCAGGTCGAGCCCGCCCACGCGGGCGGCGACGGGGGCCAGCTCGATGGACGCCGCCTCGGACATCGCGCCCGAGTAGAACGACGCGATCTGGTTGTTCACCACGTCGGTGGTGCAGACGAAGCGGGCGGTGTGCTTGAGCTCCGACCAGTGCACGCTCGCGGTGTCCACGCCGTGCCGGCTGAGCCAGGCGTCGTAGTCGGCGAAGTCGCTGCCCACGGCGCCGACGAGCACCGGCGCGAGGCCGAGCAGGCCCAGCCCGTAGGCCATGTTGGCGCCGGCGCCGCCGCGGTGCTGCACCAGGTCGTCGACCAGGAACGACAGCGACACGTTCTCCATCTGGCCCTCGACGAACTGCTCGGTGAACTTGCCCGGGAAGGTCATCAGGTGGTCGGTGGCGATGGAGCCGGTGACGACGACGGGCACGAGGGGCTCCCTGGGGACGGCGTTCGGCGGGACGCCCGGTGGACGTCGGAGGACGACCCCAACACCTTAGGAGCCGCCCGGGTACCGCGCCGGGCCAGCCTGCAGGGTTCTGCGCCGAGCCTGCGAGGCGCGGGGGAAGGGCGGCCCCGCCCAGGGCACTGCCCGCGCCTGCGAGGGCTGGGGAGGACGGCGGCCACCCTTCCGGGGCCCGCGCCGAGCGCGCGAGGCGCGGGGGGAAGCGTGGTCCTCCCTCAGTCGGCCAGCGCCCGCCGCAGCGCCGTCCCCAGCTGGACGACGCCGACGACGCCGAGCAGGCAGCCGACCGCCGTCCCGCAGGTGACCACCGCCGCGTCCCACCCCCAGCCGGCCACCACCCCGGCCCCGCCGAGGGTGAAGCCGGTCATGGCCACCCGGGTCGGGCGCTCCCAGACCGACAGCTCCCCGGTCTCGGTGACACCGGCCTGCCCGGCCCGGGCGCGCAGGTAGTCCGGCAGCCAGCACAGCGCGCCGAACACCGCGGCCAGCCAGCCGGGAGCGCCGGCGACCCAGAGCGCGGCGGCGAACGCCCCCTCGCTGAGCCGGTCGACGGCCGAGTCGAGGACGAAACCCCGGCGCGAGGCCCGGCCGGTGGCGATCGCCACGGCGCCGTCGAGCCCGTCGAGGACGGCGGAGAGGCCGACCAGCACCCCGGCGAGCACGAGCCAGGGACCGCCGGCCGCGGCCGGGACGACGGCGGCCGCCGCGACCAGCAGTCCCGCAGCGGTCACCGCGACCGGCGGTAGCCCCGCGACCCGGCGGGCCAGCGCGTAGACGCCGGAGAGCCAGCCGTGCACCAGGCGGCTGGCCGCCGGGTCGGCCCCGCCGTGCCACGTCGACCAGGCGGCGAGGTACTCCTCGCGGCTCAGCACGGCGCCCGCTCCACGTCCGCAGTCCACCAGGCCCGCCGGGGCAGGGACAGTGGAGGGGTGCTCGCCGGTCTCGCCCCCGCCCGACGCCGCCTGGTCGTCACCGTCCTGGCCCTCGTGGTCGTCGCCGTCGTGGTCACCGGCGCGGCGCTGCTGCTGGGCCGGCTCTCGGGCGCCGCCGGCCGCGAGCCGGTGTCGCAGCAGACCCCCGGCCCGGTGCTGCTCGTGCCCGGCTACGGCGGGTCGACCGCCGCGCTGCAGCCGCTGGCCGACCGGCTGGCCGCCGAGGGCCGGGACGTGGCGGTGGTGGCGCTACCCGGGGAGGGCACCGGCGACCTGACCGCCGCCGCCGACGCGCTGGCCGAGGCCGTCGACGAGGCCCTGGACCGCACCGGCGCGGGGAGCGTCGACGTCGTCGGCTACTCGGCGGGCGGCGTGGTCGCCCGGCTGTGGGCGGCGGACGGCGGCGCGGCCATCGCCCGGCGGATCGTGACGCTGGGCTCGCCGCACCACGGCACCACGCTCGCGGACATGGCCGGGCAGGTGGCGCCGGAGCAGTGCCCCGAGGCCTGCCGCCAGCTGGCCAGCGGCAGCCCGCTGCTCGTCGGGCTCAACGCGGACGACGAGACGCCGGAGGGCCCGGTCTGGGTGTCCATCTGGACGGCGCAGGACGAGACGGTGACGCCGCCGGAGTCCGCTCGGTTGGAGGGCGCGCTGGAGCTGCCGGTGCAGTCGGTCTGCGCCCGCGCCCGCGTCACCCACGGCGAGCTCCCCCGTGACCCGCTGGTCCAGGCGATGGTGCTCGAGCAGCTGGGCGCCGCGGCACCGGCCGCGCTGGGCCCGGACGACTGCGCCCGCCTCGACGGCTGAGCAGAGGACCCCTCCCCCGCCACTCCCACGAGGGCCCGGGACGGTGGCGTTGACACATGCAGGCGGATGCCTGCATGATGCTGGTCGTGGCCTCGGGGACCAGGGACGTGGACCAGGTCTTCAAGGCCCTGGCCGACCCCACCCGACGGCTGTTCCTCGACCGGCTGCGCGAGCAGGACGGTCAGACGCTGGGCGAGCTCTGCGCCCGGCTCGGGATGGCCCGTCAGTCGGCCACCCAGCACCTCGACGTCCTCGTCCGTGCCGGCCTCGTCACCGTCGTCCGCCGCGGCCGGGAGCGGCTGCACTTCCTGAACCCGGCCGCCATCTCCCAGATCGGCGAGCGCTGGATCTCGGCCTTCGACCGGCCCCGGCTGGAGGCCCTGCAGGCCATCCGCCAGCGAGCAGAGGAGCACGCCATGACCGAACGAGCGGCCTCCGTGCCGACCTACGTCTACGTCACCTACGTCCGGGCCCGCGCGGAGCAGGTCTGGCAGGCCCTCACCGACGCGGACCTGACCGCGCGCTACTGGGGCCACGCCAACGTCTCGGACTGGCAGCCGGGCTCGCGCTGGGAGCACCGGCGCACCGACGGGTCGGGCGCGGCGGACGTGGCCGGCCGGGTGCTCGAGACGGATCCGCCGCGGCGCCTGGTGATCACCTTCGGTGCGCCCGACGGCGACGAGCCGCCCGGCGGGGCCTCGGTGGTGACCTTCCTCGTCGAGGAGCACGGCGGGATCGTGCGGCTGACCGTGACCCACGAGAACCTCGCCGACGAGACGGCGCTCGGCGAGATCTCGCACGGGTGGCCGGCGGTGCTCGCCAACCTCAAGTCCCTGCTGGAGACCGGCGAGGTGCTGCCCGAGGCGCCGTGGGAGATGGCGCCGACGGCCGCGACGTCCGGGGGGACCTCGTGACCGCGGCGGCGGCACCCCCGCTGACGGAGGAGGTCGCGCTCTTCGCCCGCGCGGCCGGCTACGCGCTCGAGTGCCTGGCGGAGGTCACCGACGCCGACCTCGACCGGCCGACCCCGTGCGCCGACTGGTCGCTGCGGACCCTGCTGCTGCACCTGGCCGACTCGGCCGACGGCCTCACCGGCCTGGTCCGCACCGGCGAGCTCGCCCTGCCGTCCCCGCCGCGCACGCCGGGGGACGCCGATCCCGCCGCCGTCGCGCGCGACCGCGTGTTGCGCCTGCTCGGCGTCCTCACGTCGGCCGCTGCGGAGGAGCCGGTGGGCACGGCGGGCGCCGCACGGGCGCAGGCGGCCGCCCGCGGCGGTGCGGTCGAACTGGCGGTCCACGGCCGGGACGTCGCCACGACCTGCGGCTCGGGGCGCGCCATGCCGCCCGGGCTCGCCTCCGCGCTCCTCCGGGAGGCGAGGTCCCTGGTGGACGACGGAGCCCGCCCGGTCCTGTTCGGCTCGCCGGTGCCGCTGCTGCCGGACGCGGGCCCCGAGGACCGCCTGGTGGCCTTCCTGGGCCGACGGCCGACCGCTCGGCCCTGACCCGCGCCCGCCGGGCACGGGTCAGGGCAGCAGGCCCACGCCGGCGAGCACCCCCAGCAGCCCCAGCGCCGAGACCGCGGCGACGACGACCGGCATCCGCTCCGCCCGGCGCTGCCCGGCACCCCGGCGGAGGGCGAGGGTCACCAGCGCGCCCCCGGCCAGCAGCGCACCGAGCACCGGGAGGAACAGCACGGGTCGGGCCACCGGCGGGAGGCCGAACCCGAGCAGCAGCTCGTCGTGCGCGGCGGCGTCCAGCACGAGCGCGACCAGGACGCCGACCGCGGCCAGGTCCACGACCGCCGCGCCCAGCGCCAGCACCGCCGCCGTCCGCCTGCCCGGCCCCCGGCGGAGCTGCCACAGCAGGCCGCCCGTCCCGACCAGCAGGCCGACCAGCGCGGTTCCCAGCAGGACCAGGCCCGGCCCCGGCCCGCGCTCGGCCTCGCCGGCCAGCCGGTGCACCGCGCCGGTGAGGTGCACGTCGTCGGGCACCACCACGTCGGGCGGCGCCAGACCGGCCAGGCACGAGGTGTCCGGCACCGCGCGGGGGTCGGCCAGCCAGTCGATGACGATGCCGGGCGCGCAGTTCCCCTGCAGGGAGGGCGTGTGCCCCTGACCGGGGACCTCGACGAAGGTCGCGGTCGGCAGCGAGTCGGCCAGCCGCCGGCCCCACGCCGGCGGGGTCACCGGGTCGTAGCGCCCGGCGAGCACCAGGACCGGGACGTCGGTCGTCACCGGGACGGCCGCCTCCGGGCGCGGCGGCACGGGCCAGACCCGGCAGACGTCGGGGTCCGAGCCCAGCCACAGCAGGTGGGTCGCGGCGCGGCCGGGCAGCGCAGCGGCGTCCCGCTCGACCGCGCCCGGCGTGGTGAACGGGACCCTCTCCGCGCACTGCACGGAGTAGTACAGCCCCAGCGATCGGCCGCTCAGCTCCTCCAGCGCGGCGTCCGCGACCGGGGCGGCGGCCTCGGCGTCCCCCGCACCCAGCCGGTCCACCAGCAGCGGGACGTACCGGATCGTCGACGGGTCGTAGAGCGCGTCGAACACCACCGTCACCAGGTCGTCGCCGGTCATCCGCAGCCGCACCTGCTCCCCGGTGTCGGGCGAGACGGCGTCGACGTCCAGCGGCCGGGCGTCCAGCCGCGACGCCGCGTCGACGAGGGCCGTGTCCAGGTCCGGCCACCCCTGCGCGCAGGCGGGCAGGGCCGCGCAGTCCCCGGCCAGCCGCTCGTAGGCCGTGCGCAGGGCGGACACCTGCACGTCGTACTGGGCGACGTCGGGCGGGACCACCGAGTCCAGGACGACGCGGCGGACGCCCTCGGGGTGGTCGCGGAGCACGGTCAGCACGAGCCGCGTGCTGTAGGACAGCCCCCACAGGTCCCACTCCGCGTAGCCCAGCGCCCGGCGCAGGTCGGCGATGTCGGCCGCGTTCTCGGTGGTGGTGTAGGCGGCCAGGTCGATCCCCTTTCCGCGCAGCCGGTCGGCGCACTCCCGCGCGGCAGCGACCTCGCGCGCGTTCTCCTCGGCCACCGGGTCGGCCGTGGTCGCGTTGGCGAGGAAGGCGCCCTCCACCTCGGGACAGTCCAGCGACGGCTCCGACTCCCGGGTGCCGCGCTGCTCGAGGACGACGACGTCGCGGCCCTCGGCGTAGCCCGACCCGGCCAGTCCCAGCAGGCCGGTGCTGCTCGAGCCCGGACCGCCGGCCGTGACCAGCAGCGGGGGCAGGGACCGCGGCGTCGGGCTGGGTGCCACCGCGACCAGCAGCCGGATCGTGCGGCCGTCGGGTCGCTGCCGGGACTCGGGCACGGTCAGCCGGCCGCACTCGACCCGCGCGCCGTCGGGCACCGGCACCGGGCAGGCGGCGGGCTCCAGCGACGAGGACGCGATCGGCGAGCGCGCGGGCGGGGCGGCAGTGGCGGCCGGCCCGCAGGCCAGGAGCGTGCAGGCGAGCACCAGCAGGACCGCGACCGCGCGCACCCGGCGGACGCTAGCGGGTCGGCGGCGACACGCTCAGCTGGTGACGTCCTTGGTGGTGAAGTTGGCCCACGCCGCGGCCAGCAGCACGCCGACGTAGACCCCCTGCAGCGCCAGCCCGCGGACGACGTCCCGCCACAGGATCGGGTCGCGGAACAGGTCGACGAAGGCCAGCCAGTAGCGGGTCGGCAGGTAGGGCGCGATCGGGGAGGCGGCGTCCAGCGTGAAGAGCAGCGACGAGGTGACCAGCACGGCCAGCGCGCCCAGTGCGGCGGCCAGCGGCGAGTCGGTCAGCGTGGAGAAGAACAGCCCGAAGGCGGCGACGCCGAGCATGGAGACTGTCACGTACCCGATGGCCAGCACGCTGCGGCCGGCCAGCTCCTGCTGCGTCAGCGAGGTGCCCGACACCGACGTCCCGCCACCGACGGGCTGGGCGTCGAACAGCGTCGTCCCCACGAGGTAGCCCACGCCCGCCACCACCAGCACGGTGACCAGCACGAAGGCCATGAGCGCGACCAGCTTGGCGACCAGCAGCCGGGTGCGCCCGGACGGGCGGACCAGCAGGTAGCGCAGCGTGCCGGCCTGCGCCTCGCCGGCGACGGCGTCCCCGGCGACGACGGCGACCGCGATGGGCAGGAACAGCGGCAGCACGATGGCCAGCGCGGCCAGCGGGAACAGCGCACCGTTGGTGAGGACGGCGGAGAGGAACGGCGGGCCCTCCCCCGGCCGCGGTGCCAGGTCGGTCAGCTGCAGCAGGACGGCGACCAGCACCGGCAGCGCGTTGAGGACGGCGATCGTCACCCACGTGCGCGGACGGCGGAACAGCTTGCGCAGCTCGACGCCGATCACCGGGCCGCCTCCACCCGGTCGGCGCTGCTGCCGGCCGCGGCGAGCACGACCTCCTCCAGGGTGGGCCGCTGCAGCGCCAGCCCCGTCACCGGCACCCCTGCGCCCACGAGCAGTGCGTTGACCTCGGCCGGGTCGGTGCCGCGCACCACGACCCGCGAGCCGTCGACCCCGAGCACCCGCCCGTCGAGCACCGCCCGCACCCGGTCGGCGGCCGGGGTGTCCACCACCGTGGCGCCGGTGGGCGCGGTCAGCCGGGCCAGCTCGTCCTGCAGCACCAGCCGGCCGCGGTCGAGCACGCCGACGCGGGTGCACAGCTGCTCGACCTCGGCCAGCAGGTGGCTGGAGAGGAACACTGTCGTCCCGCCGCGGTTCAGGTCGAGCAGCAGGTCCCGGATCTCGTGGATCCCCTGCGGGTCCAGGCCGTTGGTCGGCTCGTCGAGCACCAGGAGCTCGGGACGGCGCAGCAGCGCGGCGGCCAGCCCCAGCCGCTGCCGCATGCCGAGGGAGTAGGCGCGCACCGGCCGCCGGTCGATCCCGCCGAGCCCCACCTGCTCGAGCACCTCCTCGATCCGGGCCCGGCGGGTGCGCCGGGAGCCGCCCGGCCCGGCGGCGTCGATCAGCGCGAGGTTGGTCCGCCCGGACAGGTGCCCGTGGTGCGCCGGCCCCTCCACCAGCGCGCCCACCCGGGGGAGCACGCGGCGGCCGGCGCGCGGCATCCGCTCGCCCAGCAGCTCCACCTCGCCGGCGGTGGGCAGCACCAGGCCCAGCAGCATCCGCACCGTCGTCGTCTTGCCCGAGCCGTTGGCGCCGAGGAAGCCGTAGACGTCGCCGGCGCGGACGTTGAGGTCGATGCCGTCCACCGCGCGCAGCCGGCCGTAGCGCTTGACCAGCCCCCGGGTGCGGATCACCGCTGTGCTCGTGCGTGGGCTCGCACGCTCGCTCACGAGGCCGCCCCGGGGAGCCGGCGGGCGGCGTCGGCAAGCGCGTCGAGGGTCACCGTGCCGGTGAGCACGTAGGCCGGGCCGTCCGGCGGGGACACCAGCATCAGCCCGAGCGGTCCCGCGGCGACCCGCGTGCCCAGGTCGTCGGTGACGGCGTCCGGGCTGGCGGTCAGCGCCTCGCGCAGCCCCCCGGCCAACCGCTCCGGCACCGGCGCGGCCGCCAGCAGGGTCACACCGCGGCCGTACACGCCGACCGCGCCGGGCACGCCGGGGAGGGTCCTCCGGGGCAGGCCGGCCAGCTCCCGGGGCAGCCTTCCGTCCGGCGCCCGCTCCTCGGCCCGGGCGATGAACTCCTCGGTGTCGGGCGCGGTCAGCAGGGTGGCCTCCGGCGGCGGGGTGAAGTCGACGACGTCGGCCGGGGGCACGGCGAGGTCGAGGTCGAGGAAGCGGGTGTCGAGCGCCGGCAGGTCGGCGCCCTCGGCGAACACCTCCACCTGCAGGGGCAGCCCGCTGGCGGGGTCGACCCACACGTCGACCCGGCCGACCGACGAGGCGGCGTCGGCCGGCACCAGCCGCAGCCCCAGCGCGTCGCGGCCGGCCACCCGCCGGGCGCCGGCGCGGGAGAGCTCGTCGTCGGCGGCCTCGGACAGCAGCCGACGGCCGAGCGCGGCGGGCAGCAGGTCCGGCGGGGTGGGCAGTGCGAGGGGGGCCGGGGCGCCGCGGGTGGCGGTGCCGGCCTCGAAGTCCCAGGTCCAGGTGCCGCCGGGGTCGCGGTGCACGCCGATCTCCCCGGCTCCGCTGACCACGTCGACCCGGTGGTCCTCCGGTCCGCGCCACCACACCCGCATGAGCGTGCGGTCGCTGAAGAGGTCGGCGACGTCGGTGAGCCGGTCGGACACCGGCAGGGCCAGCCCGCCGGCGGAGACCGCGTAGCCGGAGAAGCCGACGTCGGCGCTGCCGAGGGCGGCGGCCCGCAGCCCGGCCGCGGGGACGCCGGCGTCGTCGGCGGGCAGCGCCGCGACGACCGACGGCAGGGCCACCAGCGCCGCGACGAGCAGGCCGACCGCCGCCCAGCGGGCGAGCGCACCCTGCCCCCGTGTCGCCATGCTCCCCAAGGTACGAGCGGGCATGCCGGCCTGGCCCCCGTCCCGGCTCCAGGCCCCGTCGAGAGGCTCACCGCGAGCCTGCGAGGGCTGGGGAGGACGGGTCCTCTCAGTGGGACGCGGAGGAGGCCTTGCGCCGGTGCACCGTGAGGTTCATGACGAGCACGATCAGCGCCCCGACGACGAGCCCGACGAGCGCGCTGGCGAGGGTGTTGACGAGCCACCCCACGACCCCGCCGAGGGCGCCGGTGGCGTCGTGCGCGAGTTCTTCCAGGTGGTGCACGGCGCCGTAGACGGCGTGCAGACCCAGCTCGTCGCTGCCCACCAGCAGGATGTGGCCGCCGACCCACAGCATCGCGGCGGTCCCGACCACGGTCAGCGCGGCGAGCAGCCGCGGCATCGCCTTCACCAGTCCGTGGCCGAACCGGGAGATCCCCTTCCCGGGGCGCTGGGACAGGGACAGCCCGACGTCGTCCATCTTCACGATGAGGCCGACGACGCCGTAGACGAGGACCGTGATGCCGACCGCGACGACCGCGAGGATCACCGCGCGGGCCCAGAAGCCCTCGCCGGCCACCTCGTTCAGCGAGATGACCATGATCTCCGCCGAGAGGATGAAGTCGGTGCGCACGGCCCCGGACACGATCGTCTTCTCGTCCGGGAGCGCCTGCTCCACCGATGCGTGGGCCTCGGCGTGGCCGCTGATCTTGTGCCAGACCTTCTCCGCGCCCTCGTAGCACAGGTAGGCCCCTCCGATCATCAGGATCGGGGTGAGGAGGAACGGCAGGAACTGGCTGAGCAGCAGGATGGCGGGCAGGATGATCAGCAGCTTGTTGCGCAGCGAGCCGACGGCGATGCGCCGGATGATCGGCAGCTCCCGCTCGGCGGTCAGGCCGTGCACGTACTGCGGTGTGACGGCGGTGTCGTCGACGACGACACCCGCGGCCTTGACGCTGGCTCGTCCTGCAGCCGCCCCGATGTCGTCGACGGAGGCGGCGGCGGCGCGCGCCAGCACCGCCACGTCGTCGAACAGGGCTACCAGTCCACCCGCCACGGAACGTCCTCCCAGTTGGTCAGCACTCGTGTGCAGTCTCGGTGATCACGGTCCGTCCTGCCGCACCGGGCCGCACCCCGTTCGGCGTTCCCGGCAGCACTACCCGGTCAGGACACGCCGAACGCGTGGTCCGGACGGGGACCTCCTCGGGCGACCGTGACCGGCACCCTGGGGCGACGGGCTGCTCACCGGGGGCGGCAGGAGGGCAGGACCATGGCGACGGCGGACGACGACGGCATGGCGCTGCGGGACGACGGCATGGCGCTGCGGGACGACGGCATGGCGCTGTGGGACGAGGGCATGGCGCTGTGGCCCGACCGGTACCTGACCGAGGGCCGGCTGGTCGTCGTCCGGTCGCCCCGGCGCGGGCCCTCGTCGCGGTGGGCGCGCCTGCGCGCGGCCGCCGCCCGGCTGGACCGGGCCGCGCGTGCCCGCCTGGGGCTGCCTGCTCCCGCCCCCGAGCCGCCGACGCCGGCACCCGAGGCGGCCTTCGCGGCCTGGGACACGACCGAGGCCCGGGTTGCCGCGGCCGCCGGCCGGGCGTGGGCCGAGACGGTGCGGGAGCCGTCCTGGTCCTCACCGCTGCTCGCGGCGAGCCGCTTCGACGGTCGGGCCGAGGTCGACCGGATCGTCGACCTCGCCCTGCGCATCCGGTCGGCCCGCGTCGCCCTCGGGGTGCGGCCGGCCGGGACGGCGGCGGAGTACTGGGACCGCCAGTCGGCCGCGCTGGAAGCCGCAGCCCTCCGGCTCGGGCACCGCGCCGACGCGCTGATCCGCTACCGCGACCAGGCGGCGCTGCTCTCGACCGAGCTGCGCCAGCTGGCCGACCTGGAGCGGCTGGAGCGCAGCGCGGTGGAGGTCGACGGCATCACGGCCGCGACGTCGGCACTGCCCGGCCGGGGCGACGGCGACCTGCGCGCGGTGGCCGACGAGATCGCCGCGGTGCGTGGCGCGGTCACGGAGCTGGTCGAGCTGATGACCCGCACCCGCGCGCCGCTGGCCGAGCCGCCGGACGAGGACCGCTCTCCGGCGTGACCCCCTGGGCGTCCCCACGGACCGCGCCCGCGTGCATGGCCCGGCGCCGACCGCGGGTAGAGCGACTCCATGGCGCCCCCCATGAGCGACGCGGTCGTCGTCGACGTCCTCCGCCGGGTCGACCGGCTGACCGCCCCGCTGGTCCGCCGGCTCGGCCGGCCCCCGGAGCTCCCGCAGGCCGAGCGCGAGCAGTGGTGGGCCGACCGGGTCTCCCGCGTCGCCGCCGGGGTCAGCGCCGTCCCCCGCTTCGCCGGCAAGCTCGCCGACCTGCTGCCGCTGCAGAACACGGTCGGCTCGGCGGTCCAGGCCGTGGTGGTCGGCGGGGTGGCGTCCGAGCACGGCGTCGAGGACGAGGCCGAGCGGGTGTCGCTGCTGGCGCAGGTGCTGCTCGACCGGGACCTGCCCGCCGAACGGGTGCGTCCGCTGCTGGAGCGGGCGCGGGGCGCCTACGCCGACGACGTCCTCGGGGAGCGCGAGGACCGGGGCGCCGTCCGCACGCTGTGGCGGGTCGCCCGGCTCCTCGGCCGCATCGACGACACCCTCGACGCCCGGCCCAAGGGCAAGCTGCGGCACCGGGCGCTCTCCAACCTGCCGGTGGTCGGCACCGTCGGTGGCTACGCCGCCGAGCGCGAGGGCCTGCGCCGCGCGGCGGCCGAGACCGCGGCGCTGCTGGCCGGCCGGGCACCCGCAGCCGGACGCGGTGGCCGGCCGGCCGGCCCGGCTCAGTGAGGAGTGCCGACCGCGGCCAGGTTGGCGTGGACCTCGCGGGTCGCCGTCGACCTGTTCATGGTGATGAAGTGGATGCCCGGCACGCCCTCGTCGAGCAGCGTCCGGCACAGCTCGGTGGCCACCTCGACGCCGTAGGCCCGCACCGCCGCCCTCGCCTCGGGGCCGTCGCCGTCCAGCTCGGCGAAGCGGGCCGCCAGGTGCTCGGGGAACGCCTGCCCCGAGAGCTGCACGATCCGGGTGATCTGCCGGGCGTTGGTCACCGGCATCACGCCGGCGATGACCGGCACCTCGCAGCCCTTGGCGGCCACCCGGTCGCGCATCCGCAGGTAGTCCTCCGCGCGGAAGAACATCTGCGTGATCGCGAAGTCGGCGCCGGCCCGGCACTTGCGCACGAACATCTCGACGTCGGTGTCGAAGTCCGGCGAGCGCGGGTGCCGCTCCGGGAACGCGGCCACGCCGACGGAGAAGTCGCCTATCGACCGGATCAGCTCGACCAGCTCGGCGGCGTAGGTCAGCCCCTCGGGGTGGGCCACCCACTCGGCCTGCGGATCCGCGCCCGGCGGGTCGCCGCGCAGCGCCAGCAGGTTGCGCACCCCCGCGGCGGCCAGCCGGCTGACCACGTGCCGGAGCTCGGCGACGCTGTGGTCGACGGCGGTCAGGTGGGCCAGCGGCGTCATCGTCGTCTCGGTGGCGATGCGCTCGGTGACCGACACCGTGCCCTCGCGGGTCGACCCGCCGGCGCCGTAGGTGACCGACACGAACGACGGGTGCAGCCGCTCCAGCTCGCGCAGCGCCGTCCACAGCTGGGCGGCGCCCTCGGGGCTCTTGGGCGGGAAGAACTCGAAGGACCACGTCGGCCGGCCCTCGGCGAGCAGCTCGCGCACGGTCCGCGTCATGGACAGCGAGGATACGGACCGGCCATGGCCCGGCCAGCGCTGCATCCGTCCGGCGGGCCCCCGGCGAAGACCCCCCGCCACAGCCGCACCCCCGGCCCCAGGAGGCAGACCCCGTGGCCCTGACCCACTCCGCCCGGATCCCGGCCGCGCCTGATCGAGTCGCGCGCGATACTCGCTCCGTGACCGCCGGGGCGCAGCAGCGCGAGACACCCGTCCTCCCCCCGGCTCCCCCGCCGGCCGCCGCCGAGGTCGACCGCGTCCGCGCGGCCGTCTGGACCGCCCTCTCGGACTTCCTCGAGGTGCAGCGGCAGACGCTCGCGGGGATGGACGAGTCGCTGCTCCCGGTGGTCGACGAGGTCTGCGCCCTGGCCGACGGCGGCAAGCGGCTGCGCCCGCTGTTCGCCTACTGGGGCTGGCGCGGCGTCCGCGGCGAGGGCCCTGGGGAGTCCGACGCGGCCGTGCTGCGGGCCGTCGCCGCGCTGGAGTTCGTGCACGCCAGCGCGCTGGTGCACGACGACGTGATGGACGGCGCGCTGACCCGCCGCGGCCGCCCCGCCACCCACGTCGGCTTCGCCTCCCGGCACGGGGACGGCGAGCTGTCCGGGGACGGCGACACCTTCGGCGTGGGCGCGGCGATCCTCGTCGGCGACCTCGCACTGGTGTGGTCCGACGAGCTGCTGCGCTGCTCGGGCATCTCCGCTGCCGCGCTCTCCCGGGCCCGCACGGTCTGGGACACCATGCGCACCGAGGTCACCGCCGGGCAGTACCTGGACCTGCTGCGCGCCGCCGGCGGCCTGCCCGGCGCCCAGGGCGCGCTCACCGTCGCCCGGTACAAGAGCGCCGGCTACACCGTGCAGCGCCCGCTGCAGCTGGGGGCCGCCATCGCCGGCGCCGGCGAGCGCGCCGCCGACCTCTACACCGCCATCGGCCTGCCGCTGGGTGAGGCGTTCCAGCTGCGCGACGACGTCCTCGGGGTGTTCGGCGACCCGTCGATCACCGGGAAGTCCGCCGACGACGACCTGCGCGAGGGCAAGCAGACGCTGCTGGTGGCCCTGGCCGAGGAGGCCGCGGACGGCGACGGGCGGCGGCTGCTGACCGAGACCCTGGGCGACCCCGCCGCCGGGCCGGCCGAGTTCGACGCGCTGCGGGCGCTCATCGAGTCCACCGGCGCCCGGGCGCAGGTCGAGCAGCGGATCGCCGAGCGCACCACGCTGGCGCGCACCGCCATCGCCGAGGCCCCGCTGGCCGACGACGCCCGTGCCGCCCTCGACGCGCTCGCCGTCGCCGCCACCACCCGCACCGCCTGATGGTCCGCACCGTCCCCGGGCCCACCGACCGGGTCGTCGTCGTCGGCGCCGGCCTCGCCGGGCTGTCGGCGGCGCTGCGGCTGCGCGGCGCCGGCCGCGAGGTGACCGTCGTCGAGCGCGGCTCCGGGCCCGGCGGGCGCGCCGGGCGGATCGAGGAGCGCGGCTACGCCCTCGACACGGGCCCGTCGGTGTTCACCGCCCCCGAGCTGGTCGCCGACACCCTCGCCGCGGTGGGCGACAAGCTCGAGGACCGGCTGCAGCTGGTCCCGCTGGAGACCACCTACCGCGCGCAGTTCGCCGACGGTTCGCACCTCGACGTGCACGCCGACGTCGACGCCTTCGCCGCCGAGGTCGAGGCGCTGTGCGGGCCGGGCGAGGCGGCGGCGCTGCGCCGCTACCTGGCCGACCTGGCCGCGCTCTACCGGCTGCAGCTGTCCACCTTCATCGACCGCAACCTCGACACCCCGCTGGACCTGCTCGGCCCCGAGCTCGTGCAGCTGGTCCGGCGCGGCGGCTTCGGCCGGCTGTCCCGGCACGTCGAGCGGTTCTTCACCGACGACCGGCTGCGCCGGCTGTTCAGCTTCCAGGCGCTCTACGCGGGGGTCTCGCCCTACCGCGCGATCGCCGCCTACGCCGTCATCGCCCAGCTCGACATCGGCGCCGGCGTCTGGCACCCGGTGGGCGGGATCGCCGCCGTCCCGCGGGCCATGGCGGCCGCGGCCGCAGACGCCGGGGTCGGGTTCCGCCACGATGCCGAGGTGCGGGAGCTGGAGGTCCGCGGGTCGCGGGTCAGCGGCGTGCTGCTGGACGACGGCGAGCGGCTGCCCGCCGACGCCGTCGTCGTCACCGTCGACCGGCCGGAGGCGCTGGTGCCGGGGTTCCGGCGGGTGCGGCGGCCGGTGTACTCGCCGTCCTGCGTGGCGGTGCACGTCGGCGTCCGCGACCCGCTGCCCGGCCAGGCGCACCACACGATCAGCTTCGGCGCCGCCTGGCGCGAGGTGTTCGACGAGCTCACCCGGGACGGCCGCCCGATGACCGACCCGAGCCTGCTGGTCAGCATGCCGTCGTACACCGACCGCAGCCTCGCGCCCGAGGGCGGGCAGGTGCTCAGCATCGTGGCGCCCACCCCGAACCTCGACCGGCACAGCGGCGGCAACCCCGACCTGGACTGGCCGACGGTGGGCCCCCGCTACCGCGACGAGGTGCTCGCCGTGATGGAGCAGCGCGGCTGGACGGGGATCAGCGGCGCCATCGAGGTCGAGCACGTCGACACCCCGCCGACCTGGGCGGCGCAGGGCATGGCCGCCGGGACGCCGTTCGCGCTGGCGCACACCTTCGGGCAGACCGGCCCCTTCCGGACGCCGACGCTGCCCCGGCGCGGCCCGGAGAACGTGGTCCTCGCCGGCTCCTCGGTGCAGCCCGGCGTCGGCGTGCCGATGGTCGTCATCAGCGGCCGGCTCGCCGCCGAACGGATCACCGGCCCTGACCGGCCATCCCCGCGGAAGAGGCCGGACCACCTCGGGGCGGGGACCCGATGACCCTCGTCGACCCACCGCGCACCCAGGCCGAGCGGCAGGCCCGGCTCGACGCCGCCTACCGGGAGTGCGCCGCGATCGCCGCCCGGCACGGCAAGAGCTACCACCTGGCCACCCGGCTGCTCACGCCCGACCGGCGCCCGGCGATCCACGCCCTCTACGCCGCCGCCCGCACCGCCGACGACCTCGTCGACCACCCCGGTCCCGACCCGGCGGGCGACCTCGCCGAGTGGTCCCGCGCGGTGCTCGCCGAGCTGGAGGCCGGCTGGTCCGACGACCCGGTACGGCTCGCGCTGGTGCACACGTACCGCCGGCACGGCATCCCCGTCGAGCACCTCGTCGACTTCCTCGCCGCGATGACCAGCGACCTCGACGTCACCGGGTACGCCGACATGGACGCCCTGGACCGCTACATGTGGGGCTCGGCGTCGGTCATCGGGCTCCAGGTGCTCCCCGTGCTGGGCACCGCGCCGGGCGTGGCCCGCGAGGAGGCCGCTCCGCACGCGATCGCCCTGGGCGAGGCCTTCCAGCTCACCAACTTCCTGCGCGACGTCGCCGAGGACGTCGACCGCGGCCGGGTCTACCTGCCCGCCGACCTCATGGCCGCGCACGGCGTCACCCGCGAGCAGCTCGCCGAGAAGCGGTACGACGGCAACTTCCGCGAGCTGATGCGCGAGATGGTCGCGATCGTGCGCCGCCGCTACGACGACGCCGCGCCGGGGACGCCGATGCTCGCGCCCGAGTCCCGCGACTGCGTGCGCGCGGCGACCGACCTCTACGGCGGCATCCTCACCGAGATCGAGCGGGCCGACTACCGGGTGCTCGACCGCCGGGTGCGGGTGTCCAGGCCGCGGCGCCTGGCGGTGTTCGCCCGCCGGTTGACCGCCGCCCAGCTGGCCAGGGTCAGGGTGACCATGGCGAAACCGAACAGCAGGTCCTCGACCGGCGCGTAGGCGATCCGCGGGCCCCAGATCGTGTCCGGGTCGTAGGTGACGACCTCCAGCCCGGTCAGCACGCCGTTCATCAGCAGCTGGAACGTGATGATGATCGCGTAGGCCACCCAGAACACCGGCCGGGTGACCATCCGGGTGCGGTACACGGCCAGGTCCAGCACGAGGACGGCGACGACGGCGGTGACCGCGAGGGCGCTGTAGCTCACGACCGCCGTCCCTTCCGCGGGCGGGTTCCCCGCTCTGCGGACGGGATCGCGCCCGCGGAGCGGGGAGGACGCCGGCACAGCGCACACCGGGGGCTCACCGGCCCACCTCCGCTTCCTCGGCGGGGTAGCCCGCGTCCCAGCCGGTCACCCTCCGCACCGCCTCCAGCGCCAGGACCGAGCACAGCGGGACGACGAGGAAGAACAGCACCTCCTCGACCGGGATGCCGCCGGGCAGCCGGACCCCGAGGGTCAGCTCGTCGGAGTAGTCCCAGTGGCCCTGCGCGATCGCGTACAGCACCCAGACCACGAAGACGGCGAACTCCGGCGCGACCGCGACGAGCAGCCGCCGCCAGCGCGGGTACACCCGCACCCGCAGCAGCAGCTCGAGCGGCGCGGTGACGACCAGGCAGCCGGCCAGCAGCGCGAGGTAGGTCAGCTGCCCCACGCCACCTGCTCCCTCCCCTCGCCCCGGCTCAGAACGCCAGGGCCTGGGCGCGCCGGGTGACCTCGGTGTGCCGGTCGTGCCGCAGCGCCTCGACAGGGGTGCCCGGCAGCGTCTCGTCGGCGCGGAACAGCCACTCGAAGGCCTCCTCGTCGCTGAACCCGCCGTCCTTGAGCACGGTGATCAGCCCGGGCAGGTGCTTGAGGACGGCGCCGTCCTGGAGGAAGTCCGCGGGGATCCGGCTGTTGCCGCTGCCGGGCACGGCCATGAGCTTGTGCTCGCGCAGCAGCTGGCGGACCCGGTTCGGCGAGACCCCCAGTACGCCGGCGACCTCCGCGGGGGTGAGCGTCTCCATGACGTCCGAGCCTATGACCCCCGTCCCACCGTCCCCGGGACGGCCGACCCGCCCCCGACTCCCCGATACGATGGGGCGGGGCCGTGACTGGCGCTGCTGAGGTGGACCACCACCGGGGAGCGGCCCGCACCACCCCGCCGGGCGCCTGGGCACCCACCCGTCGTCCCCTCGCGCTGGAGCCCTCTCATGACCGACGCCGCCATCACCGACGCCACCGCCTCCTTCGACGCCGCCACCGCCTCGGCCGCCTACCGCAGTGCCCTGCAGGTCATCGGTGCGGTCGAGCCCCGTGTGGCCGACGCGATCGGTGCCGAGCTCGCCGACCAGCGGGCCTCGCTGAAGCTGATCGCCAGCGAGAACTACGCCAGCCCCGCCGTGCTGCTCACCATGGGCAACTGGCTGTCGGACAAGTACGCCGAGGGCACCGTCGGGCACCGCTTCTACGCCGGCTGCCAGAACGTCGACACCGTGGAGGCGCTGGCCGCCGAGCACGCCCGCGAGCTGTTCGGCGCCCCGCACGCCTACGTGCAGCCGCACTCGGGCATCGACGCCAACCTGGTCGCCTTCTGGGCGGTGCTGGCCTCCCGCGTGGAGTCCCCCGCGCTGGAGAAGGCCGGCGTCCGGCACGTCAACGAGCTCACCGACGCCGACTGGGCGGCGCTGCGCCACCAGCTCGGCGATCAGCGGATGCTCGGCATGTCGCTGGACGCCGGCGGCCACCTGACCCACGGCTTCCGCCCGAACATCAGCGGCAAGATGTTCGAGCAGTCCTCCTACGGCACCGACCCCGCGACCGGGCTGCTCGACTACGACGCCGTCCGCGAGCGGGCCCGGCAGTTCCGGCCGCTGATCCTCATGGCCGGCTACTCCGCCTACCCGCGGCGCGTCGACTTCGCGAAGATGCGCGAGATCGCCGACGAGGTGGGCGCCACCCTCGTCGTCGACATGGCGCACTTCGCCGGCCTCGTCGCCGGGAAGGTCCTCACCGGCGACTTCGACCCGGTGCCGCACGCGCACGTCGCCACCACGACGACGCACAAGTCCCTGCGCGGCCCGCGCGGCGGCATGGTGCTGGCCCAGCCGGAGTACGCCGACGCGGTGGACCGCGGCTGCCCGATGGTGCTCGGCGGCCCGCTCCCGCACGTCATGGCCGCCAAGGCCGTCGCCTTCGCCGAGGCCCGGCAGCCGGCCTTCGCCGGGTACGCCCAGCGCATCGTCGACAACGCCGTCGCCCTCGCGGAGGGGCTGACCCGCCGTGGCGCGCGGCTGGTCACCGGCGGCACCGACAACCACCTGGTGCTCATCGACGTCTCCGGCTTCGGCCTGACCGGCCGCCAGGCGGAGTCCGCGCTGCTGGACGCCGGCATCGTGACCAACCGCAACGCCGTCCCGGCCGACCCGAACGGCGCCTGGTACACCTCCGGCGTCCGGCTGGGCACCCCGGCCCTGACCACCCGCGGCTTCGGGGCGGACGAGTTCGACCGCACCGCCGAGCTGATCGTCGACGTCCTGTCGAACACCACGCCGACCGCGACCCGCGACGGCTCGCCGTCCAAGGCGAAGTACGCGACGGCCGACGGCCTGGCCGACCGGACCCGCGACGCGGCCGCCGAGCTGCTGGACCGGCACCCGCTCTACCCCGGCCTCGAGCTCGGTGGCGACCTGACCTGAGCCCGAGGAGCGGGGGCCGGAGGCCTCCCCGACGAGGTGCTCGAGGGGCTCCGCGCCGGCCGGGGACGGCACGGAGCCGTGGTGGCCTCCGGAGGACGCGTTGTGGTGGCGTCCGGAGGACGCCGGTGTGCTGGTGGCGGGTGTGACGGGTGAACCCGTCACACCTGTCCGCGCTCCGCGTGTGCGGACGGCCGGGAACCGCTCCCCTCCTACACTCGGCCGGGTGGACACCGCAGTGACCGACCCCGTGGTCGGCCTCGTCCTCGAGGGGCGATACCTGCTCGAGGAGCGCCTCGCCCGGGGCGGCATGTCCACCGTCTACGCCGCCACCGACCTGCGGCTGCACCGCACCGTGGCCGTCAAGGTGATGGCCGAGCACCTGGCGCACGACCCGACCTTCGTCGACCGGTTCACCCGCGAGGCGCGGGCCGCGGCCATGCTCAGCCACCCCAACGTCGTGTCGGTCAGCGACCAGGGCAGCGACCAGGGCCTGGTGTTCCTGGTGATGGAGCTGGTCCGCGGCCGCACGCTGCGCGACCTGCTGCAGGCCCGCGGCCGGCTCACCGTCGCCGAGGCCTTCGCCGTCCTGGAGCCGGTGCTCGCGGGGCTGACCGCGGCGCACCGCGCCGGGATCGTGCACCGCGACATCAAGCCCGAGAACGTGCTCATCGGCGCCGACGGCGTGGTGAAGGTCGCCGACTTCGGTCTGGCCCGCGCGCTCACCGGCACCGGGCAGACCAGCCACACCGGCGGTGTGCTCATCGGCACCGTCGCCTACCTCTCCCCCGAGCAGCTCGAGCGCGGCAAGGCCGACGCCCGCAGCGACGTCTACGCCGCCGGCGTCGTCCTCTACGAGATGCTGACCGGCCACCCGCCCTACGGGGGCGACACCCCGCTGGCCGTGGCCTACCAGCACGTGCACCACGACATGCCCACCCCGTCGGACGAGGTGCCCGGCCTGCCGTGGGAGGTCGACGAGCTGGTCGCGCGCACCACCCGCCGCGAGCCCGCCATCCGTCCGCTGGACGCCGGCGCGTTCCTCGCCGACCTCGAGGACGTGCGCAACGACCTCGGCATCGAGCGCGTGCCGGTGCCCACCGGGCGCAGCAGCGCCACCCCCGAGACGCTGCGGCCGACCAACCGGCCCAGCCGCCCCACCCGGCAGACCGGCGACCCGGCCGCCCCGCGCACCGAGGTGCTCGGCCCCGGCGGCACCCGCCCCGGCCGCGGCGGCGGCAACCGCACCTCGATGCTGCCCGGCACCGTGTCCGGTTCGGACCCCGGTGCACGACGACCTGCGCCCGAACGCACCCGTCCCGGCGTACCGGCGCACATCCGGCGCCGCCGCGCGCGGCTGGCCCTGGCCCTCGTGCTGCTCACCGCGGTCACCATCGGGGCCGTCGGCTGGTGGCTGGGGTCCGGCCGGTGGACGACGGTGCCGCAGCTGGCCGGCAAGGAGCAGTCGGCCGCGATCGACCTGCTGCAGGAGGCCGGGCTGAGCCCCGACTGCTGCGAGGAGGAGTTCAGCGAGGACGTCCCCGACGGCGTCGTCATCGCCGCCGAGCCCGACGGTGGCGAGGCCATCCGCGGCACCGACGTCCGGCTGGTGGTATCCCGAGGGCCCGAGCGGTTCGAGGCCCCGGCGTCCCTCGTCGGCCTCTCCCTGGAGGAGGTCCACGCCGCGCTGACCGAGGTCCCGGTCGTCACGCAGGAGGTGCAGGACTACGACGACAAGGTGCCGGTCGGCCACGTGACCGGCTTCAAGCCGGAGGCCGGCACCGAGCTCAAGCGGGACCAGGAACTGGTGATCTACGTCAGCCGCGGACACAAGCCGGTGACGGTGCCGGCCGTCGTCGGGCTCTCCCCGGATGAGGCGACGGCGAACCTGAAGTCGCTGGGCTTCACCGTGGAGCGCACCGAGGGCCGCAGCGCCGACGTCGACACCGGAGAGGTCATGGCGGTCACCCCGGCCACCGGCCAGCAGGCGCCGTACAAGAGCACCGTCACCCTGCAGGTGTCGGGCGGGCTGCCGCAGGTGCAGGTGCCCGACGTGGTCGGCCGCACCCAGCAGGAGGCGGCCGCGCTGCTGCAGCAGGCCGGCCTGCAGGTGAAGGTCAGCCAGTTCTACGGCGACCGGGTGTTCCGGCAGAGCCCGGCCGCCGGGCAGACGGTCGACATCGGCACACCGGTGACCATCCTGGTGACCTTCGGACAGGACTGAGGGCGCTGCGTACTCCTGCAGGGGTGCCGCCCATCGGGGCGCACATCCAGATCAAGGGCGGGCTGGCCAAGGGCGGCCTGGCGTACACCGACGCCGTCGGCGCGCGGGCGGTGCAGGTCTTCGTCGGCAACCCGCGCGGCTGGAGGCTGACCGCCGGCGACCCCCGGCAGGACGCGTTGTTCACCGCGGGCTGCACCGAGCGCGGGGTGCCCGCCTTCATCCACACGCCGTTCCTGGTCAACGTCGGCTCCCCCACCGAGGCGACCGTCGAGCAGTCGATCGCCACCATCGCGCACAACCTCGCCCGCGGCGCCCAGCTCGGCTGTCGGGGCGTCGTCGTCCACGCCGGGTCCGCCGTCGGTGAGGACCGCTACGAGCACGCGCTGCGCCAGCTGCACGAGCGGCTGCTGCCCGTGCTCGAGGCCGCGCCGGACGACGGCCCGCGGTTGCTGGTGGAGCCGACGGCCGGTGGGGGCAGGTCGCTGGCCGCCACCGTCGAGGACCTCGGGCCGTACTTCGCCGCCCTCGAGCACCACCCCCTGCTCGGTGTCTGCTTCGACACCTGCCACGCCTGGGCGGCCGGTCACGAGCTGACCGCGCCCGGCGGCATGGCGGCGACCCTTGACGCGCTCGAGGCGACCGTCGGTCCGGGCCGGCTGGGCCTGGTGCACGCCAACGACTCCCTCGACGAGTGCGGTTCCAAGCGGGATCGGCACACCACCATCGGCGCCGGCTCGCTCGGGGTGGCGCCGTTCGCCGAGCTGCTGGCCCACCCCTCGATGGCCGGCGTCCCGGCCGTCGTGGAGACGCCCAGCGAGGACGACGGCCACGCCAAGGACATCGCCCTGCTGTGCTCCCTGCGCGACGGCACCGCGGAGCTCCAGGCCCCCGCCGCCTGACTCCGCCGTCCCCTGGCCGGCCGAGCCGCTGCGCCACGCCGGCGCGGACCCCTCCGGGGCCACTCGGCGACAGGTCCGGAGCCGCGTCGTCCTCTCCCGGACGGCCAGCCGGGCCGGCACGCCGGATCGGCTGCTGTTCAACTCCTGCTGACCGTCGCGTCGCCGGCCTCCCTGCCGGGTCCCGCCGCGAGCCGGCGAGTGGCGGGGACCGGGGAGGTCCTCCTTCAGCGGTCGAGGATCCCCGCGAGGACGTCGGCGGCGCGCTCGACGCCGGCGCGGTCGACGCCGAGGTTGGTCACCAGCCGCAGCCGGCGCGGGTTGACCTGGGAGACCAGGACCCCCTGCGCCTTGGCGGCCTCGGCCACGAGCGGGGCCGGGACGTCGTCCAGCCGCACGATGTTGGTGTGCACGGTGGTGGGGTCCACACCCAGCCGCTTGGCCAGCAGCTGCGCGTGCTCGTGGTCCTCGGCCAGCCGGTCGAGGTGGGTGTCGAGCGCGTACAGCCCCGCCGCGGCGAGCACGCCGGCCTGCCGCATCCCGCCACCGAGCCGCTTGCGCCACAGCCGGGCGGCGGCGATCCGCTCGGCGGAGGCGACGAGCACCGAGCCGACCGGCGCGCCGAGCCCCTTGGACAGGCACACCGAGGCGGTGTCGGCGAGTCCGCCGTAGGTGGCCAGGCCGACCCCCGAGGCCACGTGCGCATTGAAGATCCTTGCGCCGTCGAGGTGCACCTTGACGCCGGCCTGCCGCGACCAGTCCCACAGCGCCTGCAGCTGGTCCAGCGGCTGCACGAGGCCGCCGCCGCGGTTGTGCGTGTTCTCCACGGCGACGGCGGCCGTGGCGGTCAGGTGCCAGTCCCCGTGCGGGCGCACCTGCTCGACAAGTGCGGCGGTGTCGAGCCGGCCGCCGGCCGACACGACCGTGCGGGTGGAGATGCCGAAGAGCACGGCCGCCGCGCCCATCTCGTAGGTGACGATGTGCGCGTCGGCGTCGCAGAGCACCTCCTGGCCCGGCTCGCAGACCAGGCGCAGGCCGATCTGGTTGCCCATCGTCCCCGACGGCACGAACAGGCCCGCCTCGTGGCCGAACAGGCCGGCCACGCGCTCCTCGAGGGCGTTGATCGTGGGGTCCTCGCCGTAGACGTCGTCCCCGACCTCGGCCTCGGCCATCGCCCGGCGCATGCCGGGCGTCGGCTTGGTGACGGTGTCGGAGCGCAGGTCGATCACGTCAGCCACGCAGCATCTCCGCGACCAGGAAGGCGAGCTCCAGCGACTGCCCGGTGTTCAGCCGCGGGTCGCAGGCGGTCTCGTAGCGGCTGTTGAGGTCCTCGTCGCTGATCTCCATGGCCCCGCCGAGGCACTCGGTGACGTCCTCGCCGGTGAGCTCGATGTGGATGCCGCCGGGCCAGGTGCCCAGCGCCCGGTGGACGTCGAAGAAGCCGAGCACCTCGTCGACGACCCGGTCGAAGTGCCGGGTCTTGTAGCCGGTGGAGGACTCGTGGGTGTTGCCGTGCATCGGGTCGCACTGCCACACGACCTGGTGGCCGCTGGCGGTGACCTTCTCCACGATGGCGGGGAGGACGTCGCGGATCTTCCCGTTGCCCATCCGGCTGATGAGCGTGAGCCGGCCCGGGACGCCGTCGGGGTCGAGCCGCTCGACGAGCTCGGTGGCCTGCTCCGGGGTGGTTGAGGGCCCGATCTTGACGCCGATCGGGTTGGCGATCCGCGACATGAACTCCACGTGGGCGCCGTCGAGCTGACGGGTGCGCTCGCCGATCCAGACGAAGTGCGCCGAGGCGGCGTAGGCCCGGCCGTCGTGCACCCGCAGCAGCGCCCGCTCGTAGTCGAGGATGAGCCCCTCGTGGCTGTTGTAGAGCTCCACACCACGCAGCGCGGTGTCGTCGACGCCGCAGGCCTTCATGAACGCCAGCGCGCGGTCGATCTCGCGGGCGATCACCTCGTACCGCACCCCGGCCGGGGAGCTGGCCACGAAGTCCTTGTTCCAGTCGTGCACGGCGTGCAGGTCGGCGAGGCCACCGCGCGCGTAGGCGCGGATCATGTTCATCGCGGCCGCGGAGTTGGCGTAGGCGCGCACCAGCCGGTTCGGGTCGGGGATGCGCTGCTCGAGCACCGGCTCCAACGCGTTGACCATGTCGCCGCGGTAGGAGGGCAGGCCGAGGGCGTCGGTGTTCGAGGAGCGCGGCTTGGCGTACTGCCCGGCCACCCGGCCCACCTTCACCACCGGCACGCTGGCGCCGTAGGTCAGGACGACGGCCATCTGCAGCAGCGTGCGCGTGGTGCTCTGCAGGTGTGCGTCGGTGTTGAGGTCGAAGGTCTCCGCGCAGTCGCCGCCCTGCAGCAGGAACGCCCGGCCCTGCGCCACCTCCGCCAGCCGCGTGCGCAGCTCGTCGACCTCGCCGGGCGCCACGATCGGGGGCACCGAGGAGAGGGTGGACAGGACGGCGTCGAGCGCGGCGCGGTCGGGCCACTCCGGCTGCTGGGCCGCGGGCAGCTCCCGCCACCGGTCCAGGTCGGGCAGCGCGGCAGCCGGGTCGGTGAGGGTCACGCCATCAGAGGGTACCGGCGGCTCTGCCGCAGCCCTCCGGAACGGCCTGCCTGCAGCAGAAGGACCACCCCCTGCCCGCACCGCTCGCGAGCTCGCGGCGGAACCCTGCAGGGGGCCGAGGGGCGGGGGCGGAGGGTCCTTGCTCAGCCGAAGAACACCTCGACCTCGGCGTAGCGCTCGACGGGCACCAGCTTCAGCTGCGCCGTCGCCTCGGCCAGCGGCACCCGCACGATGTCGGTGCCGCGCAGCGCGACCATGACGCCGCTCGCGCCGTCGTGCACCGCGTCGAGCGCGGCCAGCCCGAAGCGGGTGGCCAGCACCCGGTCGAACGGCGAGGGGGTGCCACCGCGCTGGATGTGCCCCAGGACGACGGCCCGCGCCTCCCGGCCGGTGCGCTGCTCGATCAGCGAGGCCAGCGCCGTGCCGATGCCGCCGAGGCGGACGTGGCCGAACGCGTCGCGCTCGCCCGCCGCGAGCACCAGGTCGCCGTCCTTCGGCGAGGCCCCTTCGGAGACCACCACGATCGGCGAGTAGCCGGAGTCGAAGCGGTGCTGGCAGTGGTCGACGACGGCGTCCACGTCGAAGGGCTGCTCCGGGATGAGGACGACGGTGGCGCCGCCGGCCATCCCGGCGTGCAGGGCGATCCACCCGGCGTGCCGGCCCATCACCTCGACGACGAGCGTGCGGTGGTGGCTGTCGCCGGTGGTGTGCAGCCGGTCGATGGCCTCGGTGGCCACACCGAGGGCGGTGTCGAAGCCGAAGGTGTAGTCGGTGGCGTCGAGGTCGTTGTCGATGGTCTTGGGGACGCCGACCACCCGGACGCCGGCCTCGGCGAGCTTCGTGGCCACGCCCAGGGTGTCCTCCCCGCCGATGGGGATGAGCGCGTCGACGCCCAGCCGCTCGAGCGTGGCGAGCACCCGGTCGGCGCCGCCCTGCAGCGCGTAGGGGTTGGTGCGCGAGGTGCCCAGGACGGTGCCGCCGCGGGGCAGGATGCCCCGCACCGCGGCGAGGTCCATCTGCACGGTGTCGCCCTCGAGCACACCGCGCCAGCCGTCGCGGAAACCGACCACCTCGTCGCCGGACTGGACGCTCTTGCGGACGATGGCGCGGATGACCGCGTTGAGGCCCGGGCAGTCGCCGCCGCCGGTCAGGATGCCGATGCGCATGGGGCGGTCCTCCGGGAAGGTTCGGGCGCCGACGGTCGTTGGCGGGGTCGTGGTGCTGCAGGTCAGGGGCCGGATCGTATGCCTCACGTGATAGCTGTCACAGGGGCGACCGGCGCGCTCGGGGGACGTGTCGTCACCCGGCTCGCCGGCCGGGAGGACGTCCGGCTGCGGCTGGTGGTGCGCGACACCGCCCGCGCCGCCCGGGTGGCCGGCGCGGAGGTGGTCACCGTCCCGGGCGGCTACGCCGACGGGGCGGGTCTGACCGCCGCCCTCGCCGGGGTGCACACCCTGTACCTGGTGTCGGCGGCCGAGGCCGAGGACCGGCTGCAGCAGCACCTCACCGCCGTCTCCGCGGCGGCCGCGGCCGGCGTGCAGCGGGTCGTCTACACCTCGTTCCTGGGCGCGGCGCCGGACGCCGTCTTCACCCTCGCCCGTCAGCACGCCGCCACCGAGGAGGCCCTCGCCGCGACCGGGGTGCGGACCACGGTGTTGCGGCACGCGATGTACGCCGACTTCGTGCCGTTCCTGGCGGTGCTCGAGGACGGGCAGGCGCTGATCGCGGCGCCGGCCGGCGACGGGCGGACGTCGTTCGTCTCGCGCGACGACCTGGCCGACGTCGCGGCCGCCGTCCTGCTCGACGACTCCCTCGCGCTGGACGGCGCCGTGCTGGACGTGACCGGGCCGGAGGCGCTGTCGCTGGACGACGCGGCCGCCGTCCTGACCGAGGTCACCGGGAGGCCCGCCGTCTACCGCCGCCAGACGGTCGAGGAGGCCTGGGCGACCCGGCGCCCGTCCGGGCACCCGGACTGGGAGATCGAGGGCTGGGTCAGCAGCTACCTCGCGATCGCCGCGGGCGAGATGGCCCGCGTCACCGACGTCGTGCCCGCCCTGACCGGGCACCGGGCGCGCACGGTCGCCGAGCACCTGCGTGCGCACCCGGAGGACTGGGCCCACCTCCGCTAACGCGTCGGGTCGGCCCCGTCCCGGGTCCCACCCCGAGCCTGCGATGGGTGGGGAGGACGGGGTCCCCCACCCATCGCCTGCCATCGGGCCAGGTTGTAGCGGGCGTCGACCAGCGCGTCGTGGGTGCCGCTGGGCCGGGGCGGCAGCGGCGGCTGCCCGAGGTCGTCCCAGCGCTGGCGCAGCTCGCGGGTGAACCGCGGGATCGGCCGCGGCAGCGCGGGCATCGCCCCCCACAGCTGGCACAGCGCGACGTGGTCGTAGGCGGCGAACCAGGCCCACAGCTCGATCTCCTCGCCGGGGCCGGTGAGGAAGGCCAGCAGGTCGTCGCGGATGCGCTGCCGGCTGCGCCACGCCCGGTCCGACGGCGGGGGCAGCTGGTCGAGCACGTTGCGCCGCACCCAGGGGATCGCCCGGCGCTCGTCGAACTCGGTGCTGACCGCGTAGAACTCCCGGCCGGTCTCGTCCACGACGCCGATGGAGACGAGGTCGATGGTGGTGCCGTCCTCGATGAACTCGGTGTCGTAGAAGAAGCGGCGCACGCCCTCACGGTAGGTGCCGGGGCCGGCTCCCTCGTGCCGCGGTGCCGGGCAGGGGACGCCGGGCTAGCGTGCCCCGGTGAGCCCGCCGCACCCGGACCTGCCGACCAGCATCCGCAACGAGGACCTGGTCGACTTCCTGCTCACCCGGTTCGACGAGGACGAGGAGGCTGCGCGGTTCGCCGCCCTGAGCGCGTCGCGGTCCAAGGCGTCGCTGGTGGCGCACGTGCTGCGCGACGTCCGGGCCAAGCGGGACCTGGTCCGGTACTTCCGCGACCTGGAGCAGCGGGGTCCGCGGGGGGCGACCATGGAGCACGCACTGCGGCTGATCGGGCAGACCTACGCCGACCACCCGCACTACCGCGAGGACTGGCGCCCGTGAGCGTCGGCCCCCTCCCGGGTCCCGGCTCCGAGCGTGCGAGGGGTGGAGCGAGGACCACCTCGCCCCCACCGCTGGCGAGCTCGCGGCGGGGCCCCGCAAGGGGGCCGGGGTCCTCCCTCAGCCGGCGAGGGACTCCGGCGCCCGGTCGCCGGCCTCGTCGACGGGCGGCTGCAGCCGGCTGACGACCTCCGACGCGCTGGCCCCGGTGGCGTCCATCGACTTCTTCACGCGGGCGCCGTAGACGTCGACGTACTCCTGCCCCGACATCGTCATGATCTCGTACATGATCTCGTCGGTGATCGAGCGCTCGACGAAGCGGTCGCCGGACAGGCCCTCGTAGCGGGAGAAGTCCAGCGGTTCCCCGAAGCGGACGGTCACCGCCGGGACGTTCCAGCCGACTAGCGGCAGTCGGCGCGGCCGGTAGGTCATCGCGACGGGGACGACGGGGACCCCGGTCTCCAGCGTCATCCGGGCCACGCCGGTCTTGCCGCGGTAGAGCCGGCCGTCGGGCGAGCGGGTGCCTTCGGGGTAGATCCCGAGCAGCCGGCCCTGGCGCAGGATGCGCAGCCCGGTCTGGATCGCGGCCTCGGCGGCCGAGGCGCTGGACCGGTCGATCGGCACCTGGCCGGCGCCGGTGAAGAAGGCCCGCTGCAGGAAGCCCTTCACGCCGTGGCCGGTGAAGTACTCGCGCTTGGCAAGGAAGGTCACCCGCCGGGGCAGCGACAGCGGCATGAAGACCCAGTCGGCCGCGGACAGGTGGTTGCCCGCGAGGATCGCCGCCCCACGGGGCGGGACGTGCTCCACGCCCTCCGCCCGTGGGCGGAACACCAGCTTCACGACCGGGCCGAGCGCCACGAACTTGAGGAACCAGTAGAACAACACGCCTCCCTCGGGGGCTGCCAGACTATTGATCCCGGAGGCGGAAGGACAATGCCACCCCCGCAGCCCCCTTCCCCACCGGCTCCCCGCCGGCCGCCGAGGAGGACCCGTGCCCCACCCCGCCCCGATGACCGGCGCCCCCGCGGCCGGCCGCCCCCGCCGGGCGGGCGCGTGAGCGCCCGCGGGCGGGGCCGCCGGGACAACGGCCTGGACGCCGCCCTGTGGACCCCGCTGCGCGACGTCGACCCGCGGGTCGGGGAACACCTGCTCGACGTGCTCCGCGAGGCCGGGGTGGCCGCCTACCTGGAGCCGTCGGCCGACGTCGAGCCCTACACCCGGACCGTCTCGCTGCCCAGCCCGCCGAGCGACCGGCTCTTCGTCGATCGCGCCCGCGCCGGCGAGGCCCGTGCCCTGGTCGACGAGCACGCCGACGACCACGTGGCCGAGCGCACCCGCGCGCGGCAGTCGGCACGGCGCGACGTCGACGAGGACGCCGAGTGGGCGCGCATCGTCGCCGCCTTCGAGGCCGAGCACGGGCGCACCGTCGTCGACGAGGACCCGTCCGACGCCCCGCCCCCGGCGCCGGCCGAGCCGTCGGTGCTCGACCGGCCCGAGGAGCACTACGAGCCGCCGCCGCCCCCGCCGGTGCCCGCCCCGGCGCCGGCCTCGCTGTACGCGGTGCTGCTGATCGCCGCCGGCGCGGTCCTGGTCGTGGCCCCGCGGGTGGTCGGCCTGTCCGCCGACCTCGGGCTGGTGCTCGGGGTGGCAGCCGTCGCCGGCGGGGTCGGGGTGCTGCTGTCGCGCATGCGCGAGCGCAGCACGGACGACGGCGACGACGGCGCCGTCGTCTGAGCCGGACGCTGCCCACGGTCGGGTCGCGAGGGGCCCGGTGGGTCTCCGCGGGGCTCGACGCGGCGGCTCGACGCGACAGGGGAGGCTCCCTGGCCGCGGTGTCGTCCGGAGGACGACGGTGTCATCGCCGCGGTGTCGTCCGGAGGACGACGGTGTCATCGCCGCGGTGTCGTCCGGACGACGACGGTGTCGTGCGGCCTCCCGCTACGCCTGACCGTCGGTGACGGCGCGGCGGACGAGGTCGGCCGCGCCGACCATGCCCGCCTGCGCGCCCAGCCGGGCGGCGACCACCCGGGGGCCGGGGCGGAACCCGCGGCCGGGCAGCGCCCGCTCCAGCCGCGCCCGTGCCGGGCCGAGGACCATCTCGCCGAGCACGCTGACCCCGCCGCCGATGACGACGACCTCGGGGTCGAGGACGGCGGAGAGGTCGGCGATCCCCTGCCCCAGCCACGAGCCGACCTCGGTCAGCAGCTCCAGCGCCAGCGGGTCGCCGTCGGCCGCGGCCGTCGCCACGTGCTCGCCGGTGAGCCGGTCGGGGTCGCCGTCGACCCGCTCGAGCAACAGCGCCGCGGCCGCTGGGGAGCTTCGGGCCACCTCGCGGGCGGTCTGCCCGAGCGCGGTGCCGCTGGCGTACTGCTCCCAGCAGCCGCGGTTGCCGCACGCGCACAGGCGCCCGTCGGGGACGACGCGCATGTGGCCCCACTCCCCCGCGACGCCGTGCGAGCCGCGCTGCAGCCGGCCGTCCATGACGATGCCGCCGCCGATGCCCGTGCCCAGCGTGATCATCAGCGCGAGGTCCGCCCCGCGGGCCGCGCCGTAGCGGTACTCGGCCCAGGCCGCGGCATCGGCGTCGTTGCCCACCCACATCGGCTGCTGCAACCGGGCGGCGAGGTCCTTGCGCAGCGTCGAGTGCCGCCAGGCCAGGTGCGGGCTGAACAGCACGGTGTCACCGGTGCGGTCGAACCAGCCGGCCGCCCCCACGCCGACGCCGACCAGCGGGCCGTCGTGCCCGCGAGCGAGCACCTCCACCACCGCGGCGATCGCGTCCTCCGTCTCCCGCACCGACGAGCCGGGGGTCGCCCGCCGCGCGGTCGCCAGCACCGTGCCGTCCGGGGCGACGACGCCACCGGCCACCTTGGTGCCGCCGATGTCGATGCCCAGGGCGGGCAGGTCGGCGGCGTCGGTCGCGGCGGGGTGGGTGAGGATCTGCACGGCCACTCAGGCGATCTCGATGTGCTGGACCGGCGGGGTGGGCGGCGCGGGCTCCTCCGCCTCGGCCTGCGGCGCGGGGGCGGACGCCCGCTCGGAGAGGGTGCGCAGGGCCGCCGCGGCGGCGGTGAGGACGTCGGCCAGCGCGTCGGTCACCTCGGGGCGCTCGCCGCGCACCACGGCCGCGGCCTGGCACACCGGGCACCAGCGGCAGTCGGACGGGTGGGCACCGGTGCCGTCCTCCTCGCGGAGGGCGGCCCCCAGGGTCTGGCCCAGCCCGGTCACCAGCAGGCGGGCCTGCTCGACCCAGTCGGGTGTGTCGTTCACGGCGTGCTCCCCTCGGCGGCCAGCAGGTCGGCCGGCCACTGCTGCGGATCGGGTGTGAAGGTGACCTCGAGTCGCGCCCGGGCGGTCCCGGCGTCGGCGAGGGTGCCGCCGGTGACCACGCACCGGCGCAGCAGGGAGTCCAGCCGGACCGAGCGGCGTGCCCCCGCCACGGTCACGACCAGGTCGTCCTGCCAGCGGGTCAGGTCCAGGCCGGCGCGCTGGGCGAAGGGCAGGGGCAGCACCAGCCGGCGGGCGCCGTCGGCCCGGTCGACCGACGGCGCCAGCGCGGCGGCCGGCGCGGCGTCCTCCCCGGCGGCCAGGAGACCAGCCAGCGCCGCGGCGTTCGCCGGCTCCTGCGCGGACTCCGCGACCTGCCGCAGCGGGGCCAGCTCGGCGAGGGCGGCGAGCGCGGCAGCCTGCTCGGCGGCGCGCCCCGCCCACCACTCCCCCGGCCCGCCGTCGGGCAGCACCCGGGCGAGGACGGCGGCCGGCTGCTGGCCGTGCAGCGCCAGCGCGGTCACCGCCCGGCGCAGCGCCGGGACGGCGCCGGCCCGGGGTACGGCGACCAGCCGCACCTCGGTGGACGCCGGGTCGTCCAGCGGCAGCCGGGCCAGTGCCGCCTCCAGGGGCGGGAGGGCGTCGAGGACGGCGTCGACCGGCCCGCGCGCCGCCGCGCCGGAGCGCACCGCGGCGGTCCGGACGGCGCCCAGCACGCGCAGCCGGGTGGGCAGCGCCTGGTCCAGCCACCAGCGCAGCGCCCCCGGCAGGCCGACCAGCGCGGTGCCCGACTCCAGGGGCCCGGCGTCGACGACCACCGTGTCGGCCTCGTCGTCGGCCGCCGCGCGGGCCAGCCGGGCGAGCAGGGCCAGCTCCGCGGTCCCGGGGAGGGGCACCACCGAGGTGGGTGGGGGCGGCGTGAGACCGGGGACGGCGCCCAGCGCGTCGCCGGCCGACGTCCACAGCGACTCGACCGTCGCCAGCGGCGAGACCGAGGCGACGGCCAGCCCGGGGACGTCGCCGAGTCCGGCCGGATGCGGGCCGGGGCGGGTGAGCAGCAGGGTGCGGGTGCCGTCGGCGGCGGCGCGGACGGCGGTGGCCGCCGCGAGGGTCGAGGTACCGGCCCCACCGGGGCCGGTGAGGAGGAGGGTGCGCACCTGCGGCCTAGCCCTCCACGCGCTTCTTGAGCTCCTTGAGCGCCGTGTCGAGGATGACCTTCTCGGCTTTGCGCTTGATCATCCCGAGCATGGGGATGGAGAGGTCGATCGCGATCGCGTAGGTGACCTCGGTGGTGCCGGGCGCGGTCTCGGTGAGGGTGTAGGAGCCCTCCTGCCGCTTCTGCATCTGGCCCTGCACCAGCTGCCAGGACACCCGCCGGTCGCCGTCCCAGGTGTACTCGAGGACGTAGTCGTCCTTGACCGCGCCGGCGTCGAGCACGAAGTGCACGCGGCGGGCCCGGCCGTCCGGTCCGGTCTCGACGACGTCGACCTGCTTGGCCGCCGCCACCCACTCCGGGTAGGACGGGAAGTCGGCGACGACCGCCATGACGTCGGCCGGCGGTGCCGCGACCGTGATCGACTGGGTGGACTGGTCGGCCATGCGGAGCAGGCTAACCGCTCGACCTCACCCGGGCGGGGCCGCGACGGCGACTGTCCCTACTCACGGGTAGCGAGCAGCGGCTAGATTTTCCCGGGACGGCCCCGCGACAGGGGTCCGGGCGACGGTGCCCGGACCGGGCGGGCAGGAGAGGACGAGGCGTGCGCGAGTTCAGCGTCCCCGCGACCACCGAGGTCGGCTCGGACGAGGCCCTGACCGACATGCTGGTCGAGAACGTCACCCGGCACGGCGACGAGACCGGCCTGCGGCGCCGGGTCGACGGCCGGTGGGTCGACGTGACGTGGCGGCAGTTCGGCGAGGAGGTCCGCGGCGTCGCCAAGGGCCTGATCGCCGCCGGCGTGGCCGCCGGGGACCGCGTCGCGCTGCAGGCCAAGACCCGGTACGAGTGGACGGTCGTCGACTACGCGGTCTGGACCGCCGGCGGCGTCGTCGTCCCGATCTACGAGACCTCCAGCACCGACCAGGTCGCCTGGATCCTGTCCGACTCCGGCGCCACCGCGGTCATCGTGGAGCGCGAGATGCACGCGGCGGCCGTCGAGTCGGTCCGCGACCAGGTGCCCGACCTGAGGGCCGTGTACGTCATCGACGACGACGCGGTCGGCACGCTCACCGTCGCCGGGCAGGACGTGCCCGACAGCGAACTCGACGCCCGTCGCGCGACCGTGAACGCCGACAGCCTGGCCACGCTGATCTACACCAGCGGCACCACCGGCCGGCCCAAGGGCTGCGAACTCACCCACCGCAACTTCCTGTTCGAGGTGGGCAACGGGATGAGCCTGCTCGGCCGGTTCATGAACGCGCAGGGCTCGCTGCTGCTGTTCATCCCGCTGGCCCACGTGCTCGCCCGCGTCCTGCAGGTCGGCGCGGTCAAGACCCGCACCGTCATCGGTCACACGCCGGACGTGAAGAACCTGGTCGCGGACCTCGGCGACTTCAAGCCGACCTTCGTGCTCGCCGTCCCCCGGGTGTTCGAGAAGGTCTACAACTCCGCCAAGGCCAAGGCGGAGGGCGACGGGAAGGGCAAGATCTTCGACCGGGCCGCGCAGGTGGCCATCGACTGGTCCCGCGCGCAGGACACCGGCAGCCCCGGGCTGGCGCTGCGCGCGCAGCACGCGCTGTTCGACAGGCTCGTCTACGGCAAGCTGCGCGCCGCGCTGGGCGGCCGCTGCCTGGGCGCCATCTCCGGCGGCGCCCCGCTGGGCGAGCGGCTGGGCCACTTCTTCCGCGGCATCGGCGTCACCGTCTTCGAGGGCTACGGCCTGACCGAGACCACCGCCGCGGCGTCGGTCAACCACGACGACGCGCTGCGGATCGGCACCGTCGGCCGGCCCCTGCCCGGCGTCGGGTTCGCCATCGCCGACGACGGCGAGATCCTCGTCCGCGGCGGCATCGTGATGCGCGGCTACTGGAGGAACGACGAGGCCACCGAAGAGGCGATCGACGCCGACGGCTGGTTCCACACCGGCGACCTCGGCGAGATCGACGCCGACGGCTTCGTGACGATCACCGGGCGCAAGAAGGAGATCCTGGTCACCGCGGGCGGCAAGAACGTGGCCCCCGCCGTCCTCGAGGACCGGCTGCGCGCCCACCGCCTGGTCAGCCAGTGCATCGTCGTCGGCGACCGGCGGCCCTTCATCGCCGCGCTGATCACCCTCGACGAGGAGGCGCTGCCGCAGTGGCTGGCGGCGAAGGGCAAGGACGACGGCCTCACCGCCGCCCAGCTCACCGAGGACCCCGACGTGCTCGCCGAGCTCGACGCTGCCGTCGAGGACGCCAACAAGGCGGTGTCCCAGGCCGAGGCGATCAAGAGGTTCCGCGTCCTCGGCACCGACTTCACCGAGGACAACGGGATGCTCACGCCGAGCCTGAAGCTCAAGCGCTCCCTGGTGCTCAAGGAGTTCGACGCCGAGGTCGAGGGCCTCTACCGGAAGGACCCTGCTACCCCCGAGCCCTCGAAGGCCCGGGGCGGGGCCCTGCAGCAGGGCCGCTAGGAGCGGGCCGTCAGCCGGCCGCACCGAGCCCCGTCCCGCCGCGTGCGGGGCGGGGCTCAGTGCTGCAGCAGGCCCTCGAAGGTGGCGGCGATCGTCGTCCAGGACCAGCGCTGCTCGACCCACGCCCGTCCGGCCGCGCCCATCCGGCGAGCGCGCTGCGGGTCGTCCAGCAGGTCGGCGAGGACGGCGGCCACCGCGTCGGCGGACCGCGGGTCACCCACCACGTGCCCGGTGACGCCCTCCTGCACGGTCTCCGGTGCGCCCCCGGAGGTACCGGCCACCACCGGCCGGCCGCACGCGGCCGCCTCGAGGTAGACCATGCCCAGCCCCTCCACGTCCAGCCCGCCGCGGCGGGTGCGGCAGGGCATGGCGAACACGTCGCCGGCGGCGTAGTGCCCGGGCAGCCGCTCCGGCCGCACCGGCCCGGTGAGGACGACGGAGCGCTCCAGTCCGCGCGCGGCCACGTCCCGGCGCAGGTGGTCCTCCAGCGGCCCGCCGCCGACCAGCAGCAGCCGCGCGTCGGGGTGCCGTGCCAGCACCCGCGGCCAGGCCGCGACCAGCACGTCCTGGCCCTTGCGGGGGACCAGCCGTGAGACACAGGCGACGACGGGCGCGCCACCCAGCCCGTACCGCGCCCGCACGGCCGCACCGTCGGCGTCCGGGCTGAAGCGGTCGACGTCCACGCCGGGCGAGAGCTGCGCCATCCGGGTGGCGCGGCCCAGCGCCGGTGCCAGCCGGTCGCGGGTGTAGTCGCTGATGTAGGTCAGCACGTCGAGCCCGGCAGCGATCCGCCGCATCAGCTGCCGCGCGCCGGGCAGCGCCACCCAGCCGGTCTCGTGGCCGTGCGTGGCGCCGACCAGGTGCCGCACCCCGGCGTCCCGAAGCGCCGGTGCGAGCAGACCCAGCGGGGCCGCGGCGCCGAAGAAGGCGGTGTCGCACCCGTGCCGACGGGCCAGCCCGGCCGCAGCGCGGGCCACCCCGGGCGTGGGCAGCAGCATGCCGGTCGGGTGGCGGACCACGTCGTAGGGCAGCGCGGCGTCGTACGCCTCCCAGCCGGGCGACCGGGAGGCGAGCACCACCAGCGATTCCGGCGGACGGCGGGCCAGCAGCGCGGCGACGAAGGTCTGGATGCCGCCCTGGCGCGGCGGGAAGTCGTTGGTGACGACCAGCGTCCTCACCCGGCGTCCTCCAGCAGCTGCCAGTCCTCGGCGAAGGAGATCCGCTGCGCGCCGGTCGGGTGCGAGCCGAAGAACCACTGCCAGGCCGCGGGCGGGTCCGGGTCGCTGAGGTTGGTGGCCGCCAGCTCCCGCTGCATCGCGATGAACGCGCCGGCGTCCCCCGTGAGGTCGAGCGCACGCAGGTCGGCCCGCGCCTCGACCTGCCGGGACACCAGGTTCTGCACCGGGGTGCTCAGCAGCCCGCCCACCGACAGCAGGAGCAGCACGAGAGGGACGACGGCCGGGTCCGCGGGCGACCGGGCGCCCGCGCGGCGCAGCAGGGGTGTCCAGGACAGCAGCCAGCCCGACAGCGCGACGGCGGCCCCGGCACCCAGCGCCCCGACCAGGGTGCCGGTGAGCACGTCCCGGTGGACGACGTGGCCGAGTTCGTGCGCGACGATCGACTCGATGCCCTCGTGCGGCAGCCGCTCGAGGGTCGTGTCGTAGAGGACGATGCGGCGGGTCGAGCCGAAGCCGGAGACGTAGGCGTTCAGCGCCGTCGTCCGCCGGGAGGCGTCGGAGACCAGCACGTCCTGCACCGGCGTGCCGTTCTCCTCGGCCAGGTGGAGCAGCTCGGTGCGCAGCTCACCGGCGGCCAGGGGCTCGAAGCGGTTGAACGCCGGCTCGATCACCACCGGGTAGAGGAACGACCCGGCGACGACGAAGCCGGCCGCGACGGCCGCGGCCCACGCCCACCAGGTGCGCGGCGCCCGCCGGACCAGCCACAGGAAGGACATCAGTGCCAGGGCGGTGAGCACGGCGCTGATGGCGGTCGAGACCGCGACGTCGCGCAGCCACAGCCCCCAGCTCCGGGTCGAGATGCCGTACCGGTGGCGGACCACCTCCGCGTACGCCGCCACCGGCAGCGTGGCCAGCCGGCCGACGACCACCACGGCTGCCGTGCCCAGCAGCACCTGGGCGACCCGTCCGCTGCCGAACGGTCGCGCCACGGTCTGCACCAGCCGCGCCCCGAGCGGGGTCAGCCCCAGCACGGCGGAGACGGCCAGGCCCAGCAGCAGCGAGATCAGCGAGGCCGGGCGCAGCGCGCCGGCGAAGGCCTCGGCCCGGGCCAGGAGGTCCGGCGGCAGGACCGACGACGGGTCGACCGGGGTCCGGCCGCCGGCCGGCTCGGGCAGCAGGGTCCACGGAGGCACCGTCACGAGGACGACGACGAGCGCGGCGCCGAGCACGGCCGCGACCACCAGCGCGGCCCGGCGGGCGCTCATCCCGCCCGCCCCGCTCACACGCCGATCCTATGGTCCGGCTCCGCGGGGGCCGGGGACGGCACCTGGCCACGGGCAGTGCTCAGCGGCTGCTGAGGACGGCCCCCGGCACGTCGGCGGTCGGGTCGAGGAGCGGGGCCGGAGGCCTCCTCGACGAGGCCCGGGACGGGCTCGATGCCCGTCGGGGACGGCACCTGGCCGCGGTGTCGGCCGGTAGGCCGACCACGTCACCGCCTTCAGGCGATGGCCCTCAGGCGATGCGGCGCACAGCGGTGATGCCGCCCATCGAGTCGACGCTCACGACCTTCACCGGCTGGCCGGAGGTCGAGGCGTGCACCATCTGGCCGTTGCCGATGTACATCGACACGTGGCTGACCGGGCTGTAGTAGAAGATCAGGTCGCCCGGCTGCAGCTCGGCCCGGGAGACCGCCCTGCCCAGCGTCGCCTGCATCCGCGACGAGTGCGGCAGGCTGATGCCGGCCGCGGCGTAGGCGTACTGGGTCAGCCCCGAGCAGTCGAAGGCGTCGGGCCCGCCGGCGCCCCACACGTAGGCGTCCCCGACCTGCGCCAGGGCGGTGTCGACGGCGCTCTGCGCGGCACCGCTGACCGCGGCGGCCGGCGCGGCCGGGACCGCCCGCCCGGCGCGCGCGGCCACGACCTCCTGCTGCTGCGGCGCCGACAGCGCGTCGTACTGCGCCTGGTAGTCGGCGATGTCCGCCTCCAGCCGGACCTGGCGGGCGGTGACGTCGTCCAGCGTGCGCTGGGCGGCGGTCTGCGCGGCGTCGGCGTCGGCGCGGGTCAGCTCGGCCGCGGCGGCCGAGTCGGCGACCTCGCCGAGCACGTCGTCGGTGTGGCCGGCGATGGCGTCGAGGGTGGCCAGCCGGGAGACGAAGTCCTCGGCCGACCCGCTGGTCATGAGCAGGTCCAGCTCCGGCATGCCGTCGCCCGAGGTGAAGGCGGTGCGGGCGACCTGGCGGATCCGCCCGTCGAGCGCCTCGAGCTGCGACTGGGCCTCGGCGGCCGCCTGCTCGGCGCTCCGCACGGCGGCCTGCTGCTGCGCCAGCGTCTCGCGCGCCTCGTTGACCTGCTCGGTCACGGTCTCGAGCTCGTGACCGGCCTGCGCGACCAGCTGCGCGGCCTGCGCGGCGGTGGTCGCGTCCTCCGGGTCGGCGGCGGCGGTGCCCGGCAGGAGCGTCAGGGCGAGGGTGGCGGTGGCTCCCAGGACCACCCCCCGGGCGATGCCGCGGGACGAGGCGGGGCGGCGGAACGCCACCGGGAGGTCGGGGTGGAACTGGTCGACGGCATGCCCCAGGGCAGGGCGGGGGGTCGCCACGGCGGCGGCTCTCCGTTCTTCCTCAGCGACCGCCTACCGAGTTAGCTGACGGGTTCGGGCTGGGAAGAAGGCGCCCTATCTCCGCGCCCCGGCGGACCGGCGCGCGGGAGAACTCACCCCAGTGCTGCGGTGGGTCCCCGGTTCCCCCTCGGCGCCGGTGCGGCGCGTCGGGCGATTCGGCGGTGACCGGCCGAGGTCACCTGTCTGCAGGTGACGACCACCCGGCCGGACCGGCTCACCGTACGGGGGTCGTTGAAGAAGTGACGAACGGGGGTGCCGGGAACTGTGGGATCGGTGTTCCTCCTGGTGGGCGACACGCCGCCGGTCGGACGCCGGGCCCCCATGTACTGCTGGAGCACCCAGCTCACCCGGTGCGCCGCTGCGACCCCTGCCCGCCGCCCCGCCGGTGCGGCGCGGCCCGTCGTGCCGGGGTCGGCCGGACCGAGTGCTGGTGGCGCAGCGGCGGCACCAGACCGGCGTCGGCCAGCACCTGGACGGCGCGCCGCTCGACCTCGTCGAACTCCACGACGACCCCCGGAGGCAACACGACGACGTCCTCCGCGGACAGCCGGTCGTCCCGCCGCCCGGCCATCGGCACGACCGTCGGGTCGACGCCCTGCCAGCCCGGTGGCGCCCCCAGCAGCACGGTGACGACGCAGTTGCCACAGCCGGTACCGCGGGCGGTGCAGGTGTCGCAGTCGATGTACACGGTCCACTCCTCTGCTGGCCGACCCTCGTCGCGGGAGCCGTCCGTGGCCCCGGTCGATCTGGGCAGGACGCTAGGAGCGGGCACCGACAGTTCCGGCTCAGGCGCCGGCGTACTCCCAGTGCCAGGGTTCCTCGCGGCCGTTGCCGGGGTCGGCCCAGCGCGGGTGGAGGAAGCCGAAGCGGCCGGCGTTGGCGAGCATCCAGGCGTACTCCGCCGTCCCGAACCGCTCGACGCCACCGCACAGGTCGACCGCCAGGCCCCAGCCGTGGTTGCTGGTGCCCGGCACCGCGGCCAGGTCCGGCTTCTCGCCGTACAGCTGCACCTGGGCGGCGTAGCTCCGGTAGGAGTCGGTGAGGCACAGCGGCCTCCCGAAGGCGCCGGAGAAGGCGCTGCTCATCGCCGAGTAGGCCGCCGCCGCGTCGCAGCGCAGCACGTGGCCGGCGACCTCCAGCGGGCACATCGCGCTGGGCGGTATCAGCCCGTTCGGGAAGCCGCCCCACGCCCGCCCTCCGGACGTCTCGGGCGGGTACCGCACGTCACCGCACTCGACCGGCAGCGCCCCACCGGCCGGCCCGGCCGCGGGGACGGGCGCGCGTGTCCCGAGGCCGGGCCGCCCGACACCCAGCACCCGGTCGGCCGCCGGACGGCCGACCACCACGGCGCCGGCGCGGGCGTCGGCCGCCAGCACGGTCCGCCGGTCGAGAGCGATGCCCACGTTGCCCAGGCCGGAGCGGCCGGCACCGAGGAAGACCAGGTCTCCCGGGAGGACGTCGGCCGGGTCGACCGGCGTGGTCACTGCGAAGAGTGCCGCCTGGTCGTCCGGGAGGTCGATCCCCACCGAGGCGTAGACGGCGTGCACCAGCGAGCCGCAGGCCCACGCGTCCGGCCCCCCCGCCCCGGGGGCGTAGGGCAGCTCCAGAGCGTCCACCGCGGCACTGACCGCGGCGACCGCCTCGGCCGGCAGGACGACCAGCGGATCCGACGCGCCGGGCAGCTGGGCCGCCCCGGCCTGGGCTCCACCGCCGGACGCCGGCACCGGCGCCAGCCCGTCGGGCAGTCCCGCCGTCGGGTCCCGCAGCGCCGCGGCCGGCGGCGGGGCGACGCCGACCGCCGCCAGCTCGTCGAGGTACCCGTGCCAGTCGGCCGCCGCCTGCCGACCGGCCGCCCGCTGCTCCTCCCGCTGCCGGCCCAGCTGCCGGTCGACGGCGGCGACGGCGACGTCCAGGTCCCGGCTCGCCGCGGCCGCGGCCGCCTCCAGCTCGGCGGTCTCGGTGGTGAGCTGCGCTGCTCGCACACGGGCGGTCTCCCGTGTCCTCTCCGCCTCCGCCCGCCGGGTCGCGGCCTCCTGGCGTCGACGCTCCGCGGCGGTGACCACCGCGGCGGCGTGCCGCTCCGCGGCGTCGAGCAGGCCCCCCGCGGCGACGACGTCCCCGGGGCCACCACCGGACAGCAGCACGGACAGCGGCGTGACCTCGCCCGCGTCCCGGTACACCGCCGAGGCGTGCCGGGCCACGTCGGCCCGGGCCCGGGCGAGCTCGGCGTCCGCCGCGACGATGTCGGCCTCCGCCTGCACTGCGGCCGCTTCGGCGGCGGCGAGGGCCTCCCGAGCCGCGACGACCCGGGACTGCCGCTCCTGCAGGACGGCCTGCACCTCGGCGGCGCGCCGCTGCAGCTCGTCGAGTTCGGGGCTGTCCAGGAGGCTCGCGGTCGCGCCGGCCCGGCCCGTCTGGTCGGCCGCCGCGGGGGGCGCCGAGGACAGCACGGCGGCGAGCGCGACGACGCCCAGGGACAGGGACGCCACTGCGCGGGTGTGGCGACGCCACCGGGAGAGCGAGTGCACGGACCACCTCTGCGAGTCGGGACCGCGGGGGTCCTCGACGAGATGGTCGTCGAGGGCCGCGGAGGCGCGCCAGGGGACGGCGCACCGCTCCCCCCGGACGGGCGAGGCGAGCCCGTTCCCCGGCGCGCGTCCCCGGGACTGTCAGCGCCCCGACCTACCGTCCGCCCCGTGCGCCCTTCCCCCGCTCGGCCGGTGCCGCTCTCCCCCGCTCGCCTCGCCGGGACGGCGGCCCGCGCCGCCGCCGGGCTGCCGCGCTACGAGCAGGCCACCATCGACGAGCTGGGCACCCCGCTGGCGGAGGTCACCTTCGTGGTGGTCGACCTGGAGACCACCGGCGGGTCGCCGAAGGACTGCGCGATCACCGAGATCGGGGCGGTCAAGGTGCGCGGCGGGGAGGTGCTCGGCGAGTTCCAGACCCTCGTCGACCCCGGCTGCGAGATCCCGCCGTACATCAGCGTGCTCACCGGGATCACCTCGACGATGGTCGCCGCGGCGCCGCGCATCGGCGCCGTGCTGCCGCACTTCCTCGAGTTCGCGCGCGGCGCGGTGCTGGTCGCCCACAACGCGCCCTTCGACCTGGGCTTCCTCAGGGCGGCCTGCGCGGAGAACGGCATCCCGTGGCCCCCGGCGGCCTCGGTCGACACCGCCGTCCTCGCGCGGCGGCTGCTCAGCCGCGACGAGGTGCCCAACTGCAAGCTGGCCACCCTCGCGCCCTACTTCCGCACCAGCACCGAGCCCTGCCACCGGGCGCTGGCCGACGCCCGCGCCACCGTCGACGTCCTGCACGGGCTGTTCGAGCGGCTGGGCCCGCTGGGCATCACCAGCCTCGAGGAGCTGACCGGCCTCACCCGGCAGGTCGACCCCGAGCGGCTGCGCAAGCGGCACCTGGCCGACGACGTGCCGCACGGCCCCGGCGTCTACCTCTTCCGCGGTCCCCGCGACGAGCCGCTCTACGTCGGGACGTCGACCGACCTGCGCAGCCGGGTGCGCAGCTACTTCACCGCCGGCGAGCAGCGCAGCCGGATGACCGAGATGGTGGCGCTCGCCCAGCGCGTGGAGGCGATCCCGTGCGCGCACGACCTCGAGGCGGCCGTCCGCGAGCTGCGGCTGATCGCCGAGCACAAACCGCGCTACAACAGGCGCTCACGCTTCCCCGAGCGGGCGCTGTGGGTGCGGCTGACCGATGAGCCCTTCCCGCGGCTGTCGGTCGTCCGCCGCGTCCGTCCGGGCGCCGGGGTCTTCCTCGGCCCCTTCCCCGACCGGCGCGCGGCCGACGCCGCCGTGGCCGCCGTCCACGAGTCGCTGCCACTGCGCCAGTGCACCGGCCGGCTGTCCGTGCGGGTGCTCGGCACCGCCTGCGCGCTCGCCGGCATGGGCCGCTGCGGCGCACCGTGCACCGGCGCCCAGTCGATCGAGGAGTACGGAGAGGTCGCCGCCGTCCTGCGGACCGCGGTGGCCGCCGATCCGCACGCCCTGCTGCACCCTCTGCTGGCGCGGGTCGAGCGGCTGGCGGCCGAGGAGCGCTACGAGGACGCCGCGGTCCTCCGCGACCGCGCCGCCACCCTCGTGCGCGCGGTGCGGCGGCGGCAGCGGCTGGAGTCCCTCGCCGCGGTGGCGGAGCTGGTGCTGGCCCGCCCGGACGGCGAGGGCGGCTGGCAGCTGTCCGTCGTCCGCCGGGGCCGGCTGGTGGCCGCCGGGTGCGCGGCCCGCGGCAGCTCGGTGCGGGCCACCCTCGAGGGTCTCCTGGCGACGGCGGAGACGCCGGTGGGCCCCGACGGCGAGCTGGCCGCCTCGGTCGACGAGACCGAACTGGTCCTCCGCTGGATGGAGAAGCCCGGCACCCGGCTGGTGCAGGTCGACGGCACGCTCGCCTGCCCCGTGCCCGGCACCGGCGGCTACACCGACTTCCTCGACCGGGTGGAGGCCGGCCGCGCCGGGCGCGACCCGTTCGCCGACGGCCGCTCGCTGGGCACCCGCGCCCGCCCCGAGCGGGTCTCCCGCGGGGCCGCCGCCGCCCCGGCGGCCCGGCTAGCATCCCCGGCGTGATCACCGCCATCGTCATGATCGACGCGGCCACCGATGCGATCCCCGAGGTGGCCGAGGCCGTCGCCGAACTCGACGGGGTCAGCGAGGTCTACTCCACCGCCGGCGAGGTCGACCTCATCGCGATCGTCCGGGTCCGCGAGTTCGAGCAGGTGGCCGAGGTGATCGCCGGGCGCATCAACAAGGTGCCCGGCGTGCTCGAGACCGAGACCCACATCGCGTTCCGCGCCTACTCGCGGCACGACCTCGAGGCCGCGTTCTCGATCGGGCTCGAATAGGACCCCGCAGGCCCCCAGCAGGGTCCCGCCGCGGGCCTGCGAGCGGTGGGAGGCAGGGGTCCTCCCTCAGCCGCGCAGGGCCCGACTGGTCTCCACCCAGCGCGCCAGCCGGGCCTCGGCCCGCCCGTCGTCGACCGCGGCCGCCGCCTGCTCCAGCCCCGCCGCCAGCGCGTCGTGCAGCCGCGCGGGCCGCTCCGCGAAAGCCGCCAGCGCGGCAGCGGCGTTGAGCAGCACCGCGTCACGCACCGGGCCGGTCTCGCCGGCCAGCACCCGCCGGAACACGTCGGCGTTGAACGCCGGGTCGCCGCCGCGCAGCGCGCCGGCCGGCGGCTCCGCGATGCCCAGTGCCGAGGGGTCGACCCGGTCGGGCTCCACCTCGCCGCCGCGCACCACCCACACCGAGGACGTCGTCGCCGTGGTCAGCTCGTCGAGGCCGTCGTCCCCCCGGAAGACCAGCGCCCGCACGCCACGGGCGGCGAGCACCTCGGCGACGACGGGCGCCATGCGCTGGTCGGCGACCCCGATGGCGGCCGCGGTCGGGCGCGCGGGGTTGGTGAGCGGCCCGAGGAAGTTGAAGACCGTCGCAATGCCCATCTCCCGCCGAGGCACGGCAGCGTGCCGCATGCCCGGGTGGAACACCGGTGCGAAGAAGAACCCGATGCCGGCCTCCTCGACGCAGCGCGCCACCGCCGGCGCCGGCAGGTCGATCGCCACACCCAGCGCCTCGAGCACGTCGGCGGCCCCGGAGGACGACGACGCCGCGCGCCCGCCGTGCTTGGCGACCGGCACCCCGGCGGCGGCCGTGACGACGGCGGCCATCGTGGAGATGTTGACCGTGTGGGCGCCGTCGCCCCCGGTGCCGACGATGTCGACCGAGGCCAGCGGCAGCTCCACCGGGGTCGCCTGCGCGAGCATCTCGGCAGCCAGTCCGCCGAGCTCCTGCGGCGCCACGCCCTTGGCCCGCAGCGCGACGGCGAACGCGGCGATCTGCGCGGGGGTGGCCTCGCCGGTCATCACCTCGCGCATCGCCCACGTGGTGTCGTCGGCGGAGAGGTCCTCGCGCGCCAGGAGGCGGTTGAGCAGGCCCGCCCAGGTCCGTCGGGCGCTCACCGGGTGACCGGGCGCCGTCCCACCCGGTCCCGCAGCAGGCCGGCGACGACGGCGGGGGCGGTCAGCGGGTCGACCGGGAGGGGCAGAGTGGCGTCGGCCTGCGACCAGTGCGCGAGCCACCGGTCGGGCTGCCGCGCGATGAGCACGCACAGCGCCGGGCGGTCGGCGACCTCCACGGTCAGCTGGCGGGCCAGCGCCAGGCCGCCGGTGGGCTGGGACTCGCCGTCGAGGATGCACAGGTCCACGCCGCCGGCGTCCACGGTCTCGACGACCTCCTCGCCCGTGGCGCACTCGACCCAGGTCAGCGGGCCCACGTCGGCGGCCGGGCGGCGGCCCACCGCGGTGCGCACGGCGGCCCGCACGTCGGGCCGGGAGCTGTAGACCAGGACGGTGGCCGGGGCGGCGTTGCTCACGGTGCCGAGCGTAGTGCCAGCGGCCGCGCTGACCAGGCAGCGCAGGATCCGGGTATCGAGGAGGTCACGGCCTCGCCACGCCACCCGACCCGCGGTCGTGACCTTGCCGGGAGCGATGCCATGATGGCCGGGTGACAACGGCCCCCGTGGCGAGCGGCACCTTCGACACCTCCCGGGTGCACTCCCTGACCCGACCCAACCTGGTGAGCGTCGGCACGATCATCTGGCTCTCCAGCGAGCTGATGTTCTTCGCCGGTCTGTTCGCCATGTACTTCACGGCGCGCGCCCGGGCCCTCGAGGGCTGGCCTCCCGAGCCCACGCACCTGAACCTGCCCTACGCGGCGACCTTCACGATCATCCTGGTCGCGTCCTCGGTGACCTGCCAGCTGGGCGTCTTCGCCGCGGAGCAGGGCAACGTGTACGGCCTGCGCCGCTGGTTCACGATCACCTTCGTGATGGGCCTGACCTTCGTCCTCGGGCAGGGCTTCGAGTACATCCAGCTCGTCGAGGAGGGGACGACGATCTCGTCGTCGACCTACGGGACGGTCTTCTACCTGACCACCGGCTTCCACGGCCTCCACGTCATCGGTGGCCTCGTCGCCTTCGTGTACCTGCTCATCCGGTCCACCATGGGCCGCTTCACGCCGGCACAGGCGACCTCGGCCATCGTGGTCTCCTACTACTGGCACTTCGTCGACGTCGTGTGGATCGGGCTCTTCGCCACGATCTACCTGATCCGCTAGGGAACCGGTGTCCACCACGAACCCGCAGTCCGACGCCCCGTCCGACGAGGGAGCGCGCCGCGGCCTCCGCCGCTGGTCCCGCCGTCCCGCCGCCGGGTCCCCCGCCGCCGCGGCGCGCGCCCGGCGTCGCTCGAAGCAGCGCCGCCGCGTCGCCAACGTGGCCGGCCTGATGGCCGCCCTGGTGCTCACCGGCACGCTGTACTCGGCGCTCTCCCCCGCGCAGGCGACCGAGGAGAGCACCGCCACCGAGTCCTCCGCCGAGGCCGCCGGCCGCGAGCTGTACGAGCGCAGCTGCATCACCTGCCACGGTGAGAACCTCGAGGGCGTGCCCACCCGCGGGCCCTCGCTCATCGGTGTCGGCGAGGCCGCCGTCTACTTCCAGGTGCACACCGGCCGCATGCCGCTGGTCCGCCAGGAGGCCCAGGCCCCCGACAAGCCGGCGGTCTTCTCCGACGAGGAGATCGACCAGCTCATGGCCTACGTCCAGGCCAACGGCGGCGGGCCCACGCTCCCCTCCGGCGACCTGCGCGAGGGCGACCTGACCGAGGGCGGCGAGCTGTTCCGCCTCAACTGCGCGTCCTGCCACAACTTCGTCGGCCAGGGCGGCGCCCTCTCCTCCGGCAAGCGGGCACCGAGCCTCGAGGACGCCAACGACCTCGAGATCTACACCGCGATGCTGACCGGCCCCGAGAACATGCCCGTCTTCGGCGACAACCAGCTCACCCCGGAGGAGAAGCGCGCCATCGTCAACTACGTGCAGACGATCAACGCGCAGGCCGACCCCGGTGGCTTCGGCGTCGGGCGCATCGGCCCGGTCGCCGAGGGCGTCGTCATCTGGGTCGTCGGTGTGGCCGCGCTGCTGTTCGGCATCTTCTGGATGGGCAGCAAGGCGTGAGCACGCGGACCATCTCCCCCACGGCACCACGAGCGCTGACCACCGGCGTCGGCGAGGAGGAAGCGTGAGCGCGCGCGAGAGCGCCCCGGGCACCACCGGCGGCGCGGACGTCCCGGGCCCCCTGCACGGCGGCCCGGACGACGACTACACCCCCGAGCAGCTCGCGACCATGTCGCGCGAGGATCTCGACCTGCTGGGTGCCCGGTACGACGACGTGCAGGTCCTGCACGTCGACCCCGGTCCCGAGCCGGGCTCCCCGGTGGAGAGGCAGGCCGTTCGCCAGGTCGCGCTGACCTTCGGCCTCGCCGGGCTGGCCGCGTTCGCCGCGTTCGTCATCTACGCCGGCTCCGGCTGGTTCCTCCCCGACTGGCAGTGGACCATCACCGAGGGCGGCTGGAGCGCCATCTTCACCCCGCTGATCGGGGGGCTCGGCGGGCTGGCCCTGATCCTGGTCGGCGTCGGCATGGTGCTCTACACCAAGAAGCTGCTCCCGCACGAGACCGCGGTGCAGGACAAGCACGACGGGTCGCACTTCGACCGGGTCACCACCGGCGCGACCCTGGTCGGCGGCCTGCACAACAGCGGCCTGGCCCGCCGCAAGCTGATCACCCGCTCGCTGGTGTTCATGGGCAGCGGCGTCGGGCTGATGCTGCTCATGCCGCTCGGCGGCCTGATCCGCAACCCGAACACCGGCGACCCGCTCGGCACCACGAGCTGGGCGGAGGGTGTCCGCCTCGTCCGCGACGACGGCAGCCCGATCCGTCCCGGCGACCAGCAGCCCGGCTCGCTGGAGACCGTCTTCCCGGCGGTCCCCGGCGGCAACCGGGAGTCCGACGCCGCCACGATGCTGATCCGGCTGCGTCCGGAGCAGGTGTCGGTCGACCGGCCCCGCACCGGCCAGGAGGACTTCGGCTACGGCGACTACGTGGCCTACTCCAAGATCTGCACGCACGCCGGCTGCCCGGTCTCGCTGTACGAGCAGGAGACCAGCCGCATCCTGTGCCCGTGCCACCAGTCGCAGTTCGACGTGACCCAGGGCGCCCAGCCGGTCTTCGGCCCGGCGACCCGCCCACTGCCCCAGTTGCCGATCACCGTCGACGACGAGGGCTTCTTCGTTGCGCGTAGTGACTACATTGAGGCTGTTGGCCCCACCTACTGGAACCGGGAGCGCATCTGATGGCTCGCACCGCCACAGCGCCGGGTGTCCCGACCACACGACTGGGCAAGGCGGCGTTGGAGGTCGACGACCGTCTGATCGTCGCCGGCGCGCTGCGTCGCACCCTGAACAAGGTCTTCCCCGACCACTGGTCGTTCCTGCTCGGCGAGATCGCGCTCTACTCGTTCGTCGTCCTGCTGCTGTCCGGCACGTACCTGACCTTCTTCTTCGACGCCTCGATGCGTGAGGTCGTCTACGAGGGCACGTACGCGCCGCTGCGGGGCGCCGAGATGTCGGCCGCCTACGAGTCGACGCTGTACCTCTCGTTCGACGTCCGCGGCGGCCTGTTCGTGCGTCAGCTGCACCACTGGGCGGCGCTGCTGTTCGTGGCGTCGATCGTCGTCCACCTCCTGCGCATCTTCTTCACCGGCGCCTTCCGGCGTCCGCGTGAGACGAACTGGCTGATCGGCGTCGCCCTGCTGGTCCTGTCGTTCGCCATGGGCTTCACCGGCTACTCGATGCCGGACGACCTGCTCTCCGGTACCGGGCTGCGGATCGTCTCGGCGATCATCCTCGCGATTCCGGTGGTGGGCACCTGGGTGCACTGGGCGGTCTTCAACGGCGACTACGTCGGCGAGTTCATCGTCGGCCGGATGTACATCGTCCACGTGCTGATCGTCCCGGCGATCATCCTGGCCCTGATCGCCGTCCACCTGCTGATCCTGGTCAAGCAGAAGCACACCCAGTTCCCCGGCCCGGGACGGACCGAGCACAACGTGGTCGGCAACCGGCTGTTCCCTGCGTTCGCCGGCAAGGCCGGTGGTCTGTTCTTCATCGTGTTCGGCGTCTGCGCCGCGCTCGGTGGCCTGGTGCAGATCAACCCGGTGTGGCTGTGGGGCCCGTACAACCCGGCGCAGGTCTCGGCGGCATCGCAGCCCGACTGGTACGTCATGTTCCTCGACGGCTCGACGCGCCTGTTCCCGGCGTGGGACATCAACCTGCCCGGCAACTACCAGATCCCGGCGCTGTTCTGGCCGACGCTCGTGCTCCCCGGGATCATGTTCACGCTGCTGGCGCTGTACCCCATCATCGAGCGCAAGCTCACCCGCGACACGGCCTCGCACCACCTGCTGCAGCGTCCTCGCGACGTGCCGGTGCGGACCTCGCTCGGCATGATGGCGATCGCCTTCTACGTCGTCCTCCTGATCTCGGGCGGCAACGACGTCATCGCCGAGAAGTTCGACATCAGCCTCAACGCGATGACCTGGTTCGGTCGCATCGGGCTGATCATCATCCCGCCGATCGCCTACGTGCTCACCTACCGGATCTGCCTGGGTCTGCAGAAGCACGACCGCGAGGTCCTCGAGCACGGCCTTGAGACCGGCGTCATCCGGCGGCTGCCGCACGGTGAGTTCATCGAGGTGCACCAGCCCCTCGGTCCGGTCGACGAGCACGGCCACGGCCAGCTGGCCTACGGCGGCGCTCCGGTGCCCAAGCGGATGAACCAGGTGGGCGGCGCCCGCCGGGCCATCCGCGGGTTCTTCAAGCCGATCGAGGAGCCGGCGCAGGTCGAACTCGAGCAGCGCCGCGACGAGCACGGCCTCGCCGCCGCGGAGTCCCGCGAGCTCACCACCTCGGGGCGCCCCTCCGACGGTGGGCGGCCGCAGGAGCCGCGCGACTGACACCCCGCACCACGCAGCAGGGCCCCGACGGATCTCCGTCGGGGCCCTGCTGCGTTCCGGATCCGATCCTCCGGCGGACGGCTGCGTCCACTCCCCTGCCGGCGGCGACCGTCGGCCCGAGCCGGCTGACGACCCGGGCCGACGACGCCACGCCGGCCCCACTGCAGGCCCGTGGACGTGCAGGACCCCCGGTGGTGGCTGTCGGCCCTCCTGGGTGCCTCCAGGAGCGCCCCGGGCCGCGTGGGGCACCTCCGCACCGGCCCCGCGAGCCCCTCTCGGCCGCAGCGCGTGGCAGGACCGCCGTGAGCGACCCCGCGGAGTCGCTCGGCCCGCGGCGCTCGCCGTCCTCACCGGCCGACGGCGCGGCCAGGTGGGCAGGTGCGCGCACACGGCCTCCGGCCCGTGCACCGCGAGGGCGACACCCGGCGAGGCCGTAGGTGTCCATGGCCGCGGTACCGGGCGCCCGGGACGCCTCGGTCGCCGGGGACGCAGGCCCCACGGGAGTGCGAGCTCCTCCATCCGGTCCGCGACCGCCCGCCACGGGACTCCGGGCGGCGATGCACTCCGAGCGGCGATGCACTCCGAGCAGCGATGCACTCCGAGCAGCGACCGCCCTTCACCGCATCCACACCCCGGGTGCGGTACGAGCCACCGTCACCGGCCGCCGTGCCGCGGCGTCCACGGGGCCGCCACGGAGCGCACGACGTGGTCGGCGGACGGGTCCCGACAGGACGACGAGGGCCCCTTCCCGCCGCAGCGGGAAGGGGCCCTCGAGGTCGGGCGGTGGTGCTCAGCCCTGGGCGTTCTGCCCCACGTAGTACTCGAACAGCAGGCCGCCGATCGTGATCAGCAGCGCCGCGCCGGCGAGGATGATCAGCCAGGGGTAGAAGAACGCCAGCGCCAGGCCCATGAGGCCGGCCGACAGGGCCATGCCGAACGGCCAGTAGCTGCCCGGGCTGAAGAAGCCCAGCTCGCCGGCGCCGTCGGCGATGTCGGCGTCCTTGCGGTCCTCCGGGCGGGCGTCGATGCGCCGCGAGATGAACCAGAAGAACCCGCCGACGAGGAACACCAGTCCGCCGGAGAGGACCAGGGCCGTCGTCCCGATCGGCTCACGCGACCAGATCCCGTAGACGGTGGCCATGACGAAGCAGAAGACACCGATGGCGTTGAAGATGAGCGCTTCGACCTTCACGGCCGTCCCTCCTGCGTGGTGTGCGGTGCGGGGGTGGCGGGCACGTCAGCCGTCGGCCCGCTGCGCGTCGTCGATCAGGTCGAACGGCGCGGTGCTCGTCGCCGCGCCCGGCTGACCGATGCTCTCCAGCGCGTCATAGGTGCTCAGGCCCGACTCGCGCGCGGCCAGGTAGCTGTCGTAGTCCGCCGACGAGACCGCCCGCACCTCGAAGTTCATGTACGCGTGGTAGGTGCCGCAGAGCTCGGCGCAGCGGCCCACGAAGGCGCCCTCCTCGCGGACGGTCACCTCGAACACGTTGTCCCGGCCGTTCTCGTTGCCCGGGATGACGTCGAGCTTGAAGAGGAACTCCGGCACCCAGAACGAGTGGATGACGTCGGCCGAGGCCAGCTCGAAGCGGACCGTCTGATCGGTGGGCAGGACGAGGATCGGGATCTCTTCGCTGTTGCCCACCGTGTTGACCGGCTCACCGTCGGCCCCGGTGGTCTCCGGGTAGACGAACTGCCAGTTCCACTTGAAGGCGTTGACCGCGATGGTCACGTCGGGGTCCGCGCTGCGCTCCTGCACCCGGTTCTGCACGACCACCGTGAAGAAGAACAACCCGGCGATGATGAGGAACGGGATGATCGTGTAGACGATCTCCAGCGGCAGGTTGTACGCCGTCTGCTTGGGCAGCTCGTCACCGCGCTTGCGGTGCATGACGACCGACCAGCCGATGAGCCCCCACACCGCGAAGCCGACGATGAGAGCCGCGATGACCGACCAGATCCACAGGTCGCGCATCAGGACCGACTCGTCGGTGATCCCATCGGGCCAGCCCCAGCGCCAGAACTCGTTGTTCGGGGTGCACCCGGTCAGGGCGAGCACCCCCAGGAGACCGAGCGCGGCGACCCGCGCGAGCCTGCTGCCTCGAGCCACTGCTCGCTGCCTCCTCGTCCTCGTCCGGTGTGCCGGACGGTCCTCCCGGCGGGCCGTCAGCCGGTCCCCGGCGAACGGCGCCTGTGCCGACCACAGTCTGCGGCGAGACTAGCCGACCCCGCACGGCGGCCGACCACCGGAGACACCCCACCGGCGGGTCGGGCGGGCGGGCGTGGACGGCGACGGGCGGACGACGACCCGGCTTGCGCCCCCGGGCGGCGGCGGGCCCCTGACGGCGGGCACGGTGAGACCCCTCACCGGCGTCCCCTCGCCAGGGGCGCCGCCGGTTACAGTCGAGGCCGTGTTCTCCCGGCTGCTGACCCCCAAGTGGGTGCTGATGCACCTGGTGGTGGCCGCCCTCTTCGTGGCCACCTTCTTCCTCGGGTACTGGCAGCTGTCCAAGGCCGAGGCCGGTGGCGGCGCGGTGAACTGGAGCTACGCCCTCCAGTGGCCGCTGTACGGGTTCATGGGCCTCGGCTTCTACGTGAAGATGTGCCTCGACGAGGTCCGTCGCGACCCCGACGAGGACGAGCCGGGCGCCGCTCTGGTGCTCTACCAGCGGCCGCGGATCGACACCACGGGCGACCCGGAGCTGGCCGCCTACAACGCCTACCTCGCCGAGCTCAACGAGCGGGCGCTGCAGCAGCGGGCCCAGCATGGCCGCTGAGCCGACCACGGCGTCCCGGCTGCCGCGCGCCCTGGCCCGCCGGGTGGGCCGCGACGTCCCCGCCGCACTGACCCGCTACCGGGTCATGGCCTGGATCGTGGGCGTCCTGCTCATCGCGCTGGTCCTGGTCGCCGTCCCCCTCAAGTACCTCGCCGGCATCGAGGGGCCGGTCACCGTGCTCGGCACCCTGCACGGTTGGCTGTACTTCGTCTTCTTCCTGACTGCCTGCGACCTCGCCCTGCGCGCCTCCTGGACGTGGCGCGGCACGCTTCTCACCCTGGTGGCAGGAACCGTTCCGATCCTGTCCTTCGTGGCCGAGCGCAACGCCACGCGCAAGACCCGCGCCGGCGCTCGCGTCTGACCCTGCCGCGGCCACTCCGCCGGCACACCACGACCCTCGGAGAACCACGCCCATGTGCGGCCTGCTCGCCTACCTGTCCACGGACGCCGACCGCGTCGACGACACCCGCGTGAAGGAGGTGCACGAGGCGCTGCACTGCCTGCGCCACCGCGGTCCCGACGAGACCCAGGTCTGGAACGACGCCCGGGTCGCCTTCGGCTTCAACCGGCTGGCCTTCATCGACATTGAGCACAGCCACCAGCCGATGCCCTACGCCGACGGCCGCTACCGGATCGTCTTCAACGGCGAGATCTACAACTACGTGGAGCTGCGCCAGGAGCTCGCGGCCCTGGGGGCGCGGTTCGCCACCGAGGGCGACACCGAGGCGATCGTCGCCGGCTACCACTACTGGGGCCAGGACGTCGTCCGGCGGCTGCGCGGCATGTTCGCGTTCGTCATCTGGGACACCCACACCGGGACGGCGTTCGGCGCGCGCGACCCCTTCGGCATCAAGCCGCTGTTCACCGCCCGCCTGGCCGACGGCGCGCTCGTCTTCAGCTCCGAGAAGAAGGCGCTGCTGGAGATGCTGGGCGGCAGCGACGCCGCGGGCGGCGTCGACTCGGCCTCGCTGCAGCACTACCTGACCCTGCAGTACGTCCCCGAGCCGGCGACCCTGCACCGCGGCATCCGGCGGATCGAGAGCGGCACGAGCTTCACCGTTGCCGACGGCGAGCTGCGGACCAGCCGCTACTTCCACCCGACCTTCCCCGTCCGGCCGGTCCCCGCGGACGAGCAGCAGGGCCTCTACGACCGGATCGCCGAGGTCCTCGACGACTCGGTGCGGGTGCACATGCGCGCCGACGTCACCGTCGGCTCCTTCCTCTCCGGCGGCATCGACTCCACCGCGATCGCCGCGCTGGCCAAGCGGTACAACCCCGACCTGATGACCTTCACGGTCGGCTTCGAGCGCGAGGGCTACTCGGAGATCGACGTCGCCGCCGAGTCCGCGGCCGCGATCGGCGTCGAGCACGTGACCAAGGTCGTCACGCCCGAGGAGTTCGCCGAGTCGATCCCGCTCGTCGTCTGGTACCTCGACGACCCGGTTGCCGACCCCGCGCTCGTCCCGCTGTACTTCGTCGCCCGCGAGGCCCGCAAGCACGTGAAGGTGGTGCTCTCGGGCGAGGGCGCCGACGAGCTGTTCGGCGGCTACAACATCTACCGCGAGCCGCTGTCGTTGGCGGCGTTCGACAGGCTGCCCGGCGGGATCCGCCGGGCACTGGGCGCGCTGTCGGCGAGGCTGCCCGACGGCATGCGCGGCAAGGACCTGCTGCGCCGCGGGTCCATCCCGCTCGAGCAGCGGTACTACGGCAACGCGCGGATCTTCCGGGACGACGAGCTCGGCTTCCTCGAGCGCCGCGATCCCGACCTGTCACACGTCGCCGTCACCCGCGAGCTCTACGAGCGCACCCGGGCAGCGGGCTACGACGACGTGACGGCCATGCAGTACGTGGACCTGTTCACCTGGCTGCGCGGCGACATCCTGGTCAAGGCCGACAAGATGACCATGGCCAACTCGCTGGAGCTGCGGGTGCCCTTCCTCGACCCGGAGGTCTTCGCGGTCGCGGGTACCTTGCCGGTCGACCAGCGGGTGACCAGGGAGACGACGAAGTACGCGCTGCGCAGGGCCCTGGAGCAGATCGTGCCGCCGCACGTGCTCGACCGCCGCAAGCTCGGCTTCCCCGTCCCGACCCGGCACTGGCTGGCCGAGGACCTGCACGACTGGGCGCGGCAGATCGTCGAGGACAGCCAGACCGACGAGTGGCTCGACCGGCGGCAGATCCTCTGGATGCTCGACGCCCACCGGGACAACCACCGGGCCGGCTCGTCGGTCGACCTCTCCCGCAAGCTGTGGACGCTGCTGGTGTTCATGGTCTGGCACGGCGTCTTCGTCGAGCAGCGCGTCAAGGTCGACGTCCCCGAGACGGTCTACCCCGTCCGCTTGTAGCCGGGCACCACGAAGGCCCGGTCCCTCCTGGCGGAGGGACCGGGCCTTCGTGGTGTCGGCGGTGCCGCGGCGGGACTCAGCTGAAGGAGTCGCCGCAGGCGCAGGAGCCGGTCGCGTTCGGGTTGTCGATCGTGAAGCCCTGCTTCTCGATCGTGTCGACGAAGTCGATCACGGCGCCGCCGAGGTACGGGCCGCTCATCCGGTCGACGATGACCTCGACGCCGTCGAAGTCGTAGGTCTGGTCACCGTCGAGGAACCGCTCGTCGAAGAAGAGCTGGTAGCGCAGGCCCGAGCAGCCGCCGGGCTGGACGGCGATGCGCAGGCGGAGGTCGTCGCGACCCTCCTGGTCCAGCAGCGCCTTGACCTTGGCGGCAGCGGGGTCGCTGAGGATGACGCCGGTGGCCGTGGTGTCCTGCACCGTCATGTTGGAAGTCCTCCCACGTTCGAGGGTGCCTGCTGCGGCACGTCCTGCAGCAGGCCAACACCGCCGGAGCGGAGCCTCTTCCCACTGTACGGCGTCGCGTGCCGTGTGGATCAGGATCGGCCGAGGTCACACGTAGACTCGCGGCCGTGAAGCTCCGCCTGCCCGGACGCCGCGACCGCACCGGGGCCGCGCCCGACCCCGCCGCCGACCCGACCGCGCAGCTGGTGAAGACGGGCGGCAAGGGCCGGCCCACGCCCAAGCGCCACGAGGCCCAGGGACGACGTCCGGGGCCTCCCCCACCGCCTCCGCAGACCCGCAAGGAGGCCTACAAGCGGATGCGCGAGCAGCAGGTGGCCAACCGCGGGGCCACCCGCGCCGGCGCGGCGCGTGGCGACGAGGGCTACCTCCCGGCCCGCGACCGCGGCCCGGTCCGCAAGCTCGTCCGGGACGTCGTCGACGCGCGCCGCAACGCCGGCAGCTTCTTCCTCCTGGTCGCCGCGCTGGTGCTCATCGGCAACTTCGTGCCCAACGAGCAGGTGCGCAGCTACACCGTCTCCATCTGGCTGGTCTTCTTCCTGCTGATGATCCTCGACTCGATCGTCCTGGGCCGGCGGATCAAGCAGAAGGTGCTGGAGCGCTTCCCGGACCAGGACCACAAGATGAAGGGCCTGGTCTGGTACGGGATCAGCCGCGCGACCATGGTCCGCCGCTGGCGCTTCCCGAAACCCGAGGTCCGGGTGGGCGCCCAGGTCTGAAAGAGGACCCCGTCCTCCCCACCCTTCGCAGGCCCAGGGCGGGACCTTGGACGGGGCCACCACGGGCCACGATGGGGCCGCCGGGCTCTGCGCGCCTCGGCGGGCCCGCGGGGCTAGCGTCGAGCGGCGTGGAATCCCGACGACTGGGCCGCTCCGGCCTCAACATCTCCGCGATCGCCTACGGCAACTGGCTGACGCACGGCGGCCAGGTCGAGGAGGACGCCGCGCACGCCTGCGTCCGCGCCGCCCTGGACGCGGGCATCACCACCTTCGACACCGCCGACGTCTACGCCGGCACCCGGGCCGAGGCGGTGCTCGGCCGCGCCCTGACCGGCCAGCGCCGCGAGGGGCTCGAGGTCTTCACCAAGGTCTACTGGCCGACCGGCCCCGGCCACAACGACCGCGGCCTGTCCCGCAAGCACATCACCGAGAGCTGCCACGCCTCGCTGCGGCGGCTGCAGACCGACTACGTCGACCTCTACCAGGCGCACCGCTACGACCCGACGGTGCCGCTCGAGGAGACGATGACGGCGTTCGCCGACCTCGTCCGGGCCGGCAAGGTGCTCTACATCGGCGTCTCCGAGTGGAACGCCGAGGAGATCGCCGCCGGCGCCGCGCTGGCCCGCGACCTCGGCGTCCAGCTGATCAGCAACCAGCCGCAGTACTCGATGCTGTGGCGGGTCATCGAGGACGAGGTCGTGCCCACCTCCGAGAAGGAGGGCGTCTCGCAGATCGTGTGGTCCCCGCTGGCGCAGGGCGTGCTCACCGGTAAGTACCTGCCCGGGCAGCAGCCGCCGGCCGACAGCCGCGGCGGGCACGCGGAGGCCGGCGGGTCGATGCGGCGTTTCCTGCGGGACGACGTCCTCACCCGGGTGCAAGGGCTGCGGCCGGTCGCGGAGGACCTCGGGCTGTCCATGGCCCAGCTGGCGATCGCGTGGGTGCTGCAGAACCCCAACGTCGCGGCGGCGATCATCGGCGCCACGCGGCCCGAGCAGGTGCAGGACAACGTGGCGGCGGCCGGGGTGACCCTCGGCGCCGACGTCCTGACCCGCATCGACGACGTCCTGGGGGACGTCGTCGAACGCGACCCCGCCAGGACCGCCCGCGGCTGACGGAGGACCGCACCGGGGACGGCCCCCTGCTGGGTCCCGCCGCGAGTTCGCGAGTGGCGGGGGCAGGGGGTCCTTCCTCAGGTCGCGGCGAGGCCCATGGGGCCGTAGACCTCCTGCTCGCCGTCGAAGAGCGTGACGGTCGCCACCCCCCGCTCGAGCAGGTCCCGCCAGTTCTCCCCCAGCCAGGACTCCGCGTCGCCCTGGTTGTCCGCCCGTGGAACCTCCAGCCCGACCACGGCGGGGTCGAGCTCCACCCCCGAGGGGTCCTCCAGCCGCCAGTACCAGCTCATGCGCGCTGAGGTTAGTCAGCCGGCGCCGTGCCCGGAGTGTGACCCGCGCCTGGTTACCCGGGCGATCATCGGGGGCATGTGAGGACATCGACAGACTCCCCCGTCCCGGAGGACCGATGACCGACCCAACCACGGGCGCCAGTCGCGCGAGCGTCCCGCCCCCCAGCCCCGAGGACGCCTCGACCGGCCAGCTCATCGGCCAGCTGACCGAGCAGATCAGCCGGCTCGTCCGGGACGAGGCCCGGCTCGCACAGGCGGAGGTCACCCAGAAGGCCAAGCGCCTCGGCATCGGCGCCGGCCTGTTCGGCGGCGCGGGCCTGGTCGCCTTCTTCGGCCTGGCCGTGCTCATCGCCGCCGCCGTCCTCGCCCTGGCACTGGTGCTGCCCGGCTGGCTGGCCGCGCTCATCGTGGCCGTCGTCCTCTTCGCGATCGCCGGCGTGCTCGCGCTGGTCGGCAAGAAGGACGTCCAGAAGGGCGCGCCGCCGGTGCCGACCGAGGCCATCGCCAGCACCAAGGCCGACATCGCGACCGTGAAGGAGAGTGCGCGTCGATGAGCACACCAGCCAGTTCCGGGAACGGGCCCGACCAGACCCGCAGCACGACGGCCGGCGGCGCGTCGCCGAACGACCCGGACGCGATCAAGGCCGAGATCGATGCCACTCGTGAGCAACTCGGCCGCACCGTCGACGAGCTGTCGCAGCGTCTCGACGTCCCCGAGCGTGCCAAGGAGGGCGCCTACCGGGCCCGTGACACCGCGGTCGAGACCTACCGGGAGAACCCCCCGGCGGTCATCGGCGCCGGCGCGGGAGTAGCTGCGCTGCTGGGCCTGCTGGTGTGGCGCCGCCTCACCAAGGACCGTCGCATCGCCAGGCGTCGGGTGAAGCGTCAGGCGAAGCAGGAGGCCAAGGTCGCTGCCGCCCAGCGGGCAGCGGCCGAGAAGGCCGCTCGCAAGAGCGCACGGAGGAACGCGAAGGCCGCGCAGAAGCGGGCCCGGGCCGCCACGAAGACCGCGGCGGCCAGGAGGACGGCGGCGGCCGAGAGGGCCGCAGCGGCCAGGAGGACGGCAGCCAAGAGGACGGCGAAGAAGGCGCAGCAGGCCCGCCGGTCCGTGAGGAGGACGAAGTGAGCAGCAAGGGAGCCAAGCTCGCCTACCGGCCGATCGGCCTGCTCGGGGGCATCCTGGCCGGTGTCGTCTCGGGTGCGGTGTTCAAGCAGGTCTGGAAGCGGGTGGCGAACGAGGACGACGCCCCCGACGCGCTGCAGAGCGAGTACCGGATGCGCGAGGTCGTCCTCGCCGCGGCCCTGCAGGGGGCCATCTTCGCTGCGACCAAGGCGGCGATCGACCGCGCCGGCGCCCGGGGCTTCACCAGGCTGACCGGCAGCTGGCCGGGCGACTGACGTGGCCGGCACCCGGAACCGTGAGAGCGCCGTCGACCGCATCCGCGAGCGGGTCGAGGAGAAGGCGGCGCGGCGGGCGGCGGCCAAGGCGGCGGAGGCCCGCGGTCCGCACCCGCAGGCCGACCGGCTGCCGCCGGGCGCACCGAACGAGGAGCAGCTGCCCGGCGTCACCGCGGACAAGCCGACCGAGATCCCCTGGCGGGGCTGGAAGCAGATCGTCCGGCGCGCCTGGGCGGAGAACAACGCCGACAACATGCCGATCATCGGCGGCGGCGTGGCGTTCTTCGGCTTCCTGGCGATCTTCCCGGCGCTGATCGCGATGATGAACATCTACGGGCTGGTCGCTTCCCCGGAGACCGTCGCGCGGCAGGTCGAGGACCTCTCGGCGCAGTTGCCGGAGAGCGCCGCCGACCTGATCGGGGACCAGCTCAACAGCATCGTCACCAACAGCGGCGGGGCGCTCAGCTTCGGGCTGGCCGCCTCCGTGCTCGGTGCGCTGTGGAGCGCCTCCGGCGGCGTCGGCAACCTGGTGACCGCGGTGAACCTCGCCTACGACGAGGTGGAGACGCGTGGCTTCGTCAAGCGCAAGGCGATCTCCCTGGGGCTCACGCTCGGCGCGATCCTCTTCGTGCTGATCACGTTCGGGCTCGTCGCGGTGGTACCGAACCTCCTGGACGCGCTGCCGCTCGGCCCGTTCGCCACCGTTCTCGCGCAGGTGGTGCGATGGGTCCTGCTGCTCAGCATCTTCGCCGGGTCGCTGGCGGTGCTCTACCGGGTCGCCCCGGACCGGGACGCCCCGCGGCTGCGCTGGGTCAGTCTCGGGGCCGTCGTCGTCACCGTGATCTGGGCGATCGTCAGCCTCGGCTTCAGCATCTACGTCGACAACTTCGGGTCCTACGACAAGACCTACGGGGCCATCGCCGGCGTCATCGTGCTGATGCTGTGGCTGTACCTGACCTGCTACCTGATCCTGCTCGGGGCGGAGATCAACTCGGAGGCCGAGCACCAGACGGCGGAGGACACCACGCAGGGTCCGCCTCAGCCGATGGGCGAGCGCGACGCCACCATGGCCGACTCGCTGCCCGACCCTCCGGTGCCGACCAAGGACTCGCACCAGCGCAGCTGAGAGAGGACGGGGTCCTCTCTCAGCGCACGTGCGAGGGGACGAAGGGCGGCCGCACGACCTCCACGGTCTGCGGCCGCCCGCGCACGTCCACGGCCAGCTCGGAGCCCTCCCCCGCCCCGGAGGCCGTGTCCAGCAGCGCGAGGGCGATGCCGGTCCGCAGGGACGGCGAGAAGGTCCCGCTGGTGACCTCGCCGACCCGGTTCCCGTCGGCGTCGCGCACCGCCATGCCCGGGCGCGGGATCCCCCGGCCCGGCGCGCGCAGCCCCCACAGCAGCCGGGCCGGCCCGGCCTCCTTCTCGGCCAGCAGCGCCTCCCGGCCCCAGAACGCCGGCTTGCGCCAGCCCACCGCCCAGCCGGCGCGGGCCTGCACCGGGGTGATCTCGGGCGAGAGCTCGTGGCCGTGCAGGGGGTAGCCCATCTCGGTGCGCAGCGTGTCGCGGGCGCCGAGCCCGCACAGCCGCAGTCCCTCGTCCTGCCCGGTTTCGACCAGCACGTCCCACAGCTCGCCGGCGCGGTCGGCGGCCACCAGCAGCTCGTAACCGTGCTCGCCGGTGTAGCCGGTGCGGCAGACGGTGACCTCGGCGGAGCCGCCACCGACGCCGGTCACGAAGGACATGTAGGGCAGCTCTCCCGGCAGCCCGAGCAGGGAGAGCAGCTGCGGTGACCGGGGCCCCTGCACGGCGAGGACGGCGACCTCGGTGTGCCGGTCGGTCACCGTGACCCCGGCCGGTGCCGCATCGGTCAGCCGGGCCACGACCTCGGCGGCATTGGCGGCGTTGGGCACGAGCAGGACGTCGTCCGGGCCGTGCAGGTAGACGATCAGGTCGTCGACCACTCCCCCGGCCCGCGGGTCGCCGTCGGGCAGGCAGCACATCGTGTACTGCGCCTGGCCCGGCCCGATGCGCGACAGGTCGTTGCTCAGGCAGCTGTCGACGAAGGCCGCCGCCCCCGGGCCGCGGACCGTGGCGGTGCCCAGGTGCGAGACGTCGAACAGACCGACGCCGGTGCGGACGGCCTCGTGCTCGGCGAGCACCCCACCACCGGCGTACTCGATCGGCATGGACCAGCCGCCGAAGTCGGCCAGCTTGGCGCCGGCCGCGACGTGCCGGTCGTGCAGGGGGGAGGTCCGCGGCGTCACGGACCGCACGCTATCGGTGCCGGCAGTGGCTGGGCGGCCCTCCTGCAGGGGCCCGACGCGAGCCGGCGAGCGCCGGGGGGCAGGAGGGTCTCCCCGCAGGAGCCCGCGTGACCTCGCGAACGGGGCGGCAGGGCGGCCCCCCTGCAGGGGCCCGACGCGAGCCGGCGAGCGTCGGGGGGCAGGGGGTCCTCTTAGGATCGAGCGGTGCCGCCGACGATCTCCGCCACCGACCGCCCGCTCGAGAAGCTCTCCGCCGACGCCGTCGTCGTCGGCATCGGCAAGGGGCCCGACGGCCCGCTCCCCACGCCCGGCGCAGAGGCGGTCGACCGGCTGCTCTGCGGCCGGCTGCTGCCCGCCCTCGCCGATCTGGGCGCCCGCGGCGCGGAGGACGAGGTCACCCGGGTCGCCGCGCTGGGGCAGGGCCCGTTCCCGGTCGTCGCCGCGGTCGGCCTCGGCGCGCCCCAGGCCGGGGGTGGGTACGCCGCCGAGGCGGTCCGCCGGGCCGCCGGCGCCGCCAGCCGGGCGCTGTCGGGTCGCGGCTCGGTCGTCACGCTGCTGGCCGCGGTCGGCGGGACGCCCGACGAGCTGCGCCTGCACGCCGTCGGCGAGGGCAGCCTGCTCGGCGCCTACGAGTTCACCGCCTACAAGTCCGACACCGCCGGCCGCCCCGTACCGCCGCGGGAGTTCACCGTCGTCGTCCCCGCGGCCGGGGACGCCAAGGCGCCGCTGGAGCGCGCCCGCGCCGTCGCCGACGCCGTCACGCTGGTGCGCGACCTGGTCAACACCCCGCCCAACGACCTCTACCCCGCCGAGCTGGCCGCACGAGGTGCGGCCGCCGGCAAGCGGGCCGGGCTCGACGTCGAGGTGCTCGACGAGCGGGCCCTGGTCGCCGGCGGCTACGGGGGCGTCCTCGCCGTCGGTGGCGGCTCCGCCCGCGGGCCCCGCCTGCTCCGGCTGACCTACCGGGGGAGGAAGGCGCGCAAGAAGGTCGCGCTGGTCGGCAAGGGCATCACCTTCGACAGCGGCGGCCTGTCGATCAAGCCGGCCGCGAACATGCACCACATGACCAGCGACATGGCCGGCGCTGCCGCCGTGATCGCCACCGTCTGCCTGATCGCCGAGCTCGGCCTGCCGGTCGAGGTCACCGCGACCGTGCCGATCGCCGAGAACCTGCCCAGCGGCACGGCCTACCGCCCGGCCGACGTGGTCACCTTCCGCAACGGCAAGAAGGCCGAGATCACCAACACCGACGCCGAGGGCCGCGTCATCCTGGCCGACGCGCTGGCCCGGGCCGCCGAGGACTCCCCCGACGCGATCCTGGAGACCTCCACCCTGACCGGCGCCCAGCTGGTCGCCCTGGGCTCGCGCACCGCGGGCGTGATGGGCAGCGACGACATGCGGGACGCCGTCGTGGCCGCCTCGACCCGCAGCGGCGAGGCCATGTGGGCGATGCCGATGCCGGCGGAGCTGCGCCGCGGGCTGGACTCGCCGGTCGCGGACTTCGTCAACGCCAACGCCGACCGCATGGGCGGCATGCTCGTCGGAGCGCACTTCCTCGCCGAGTTCGTGCCCGACGGGCTGCCGTGGGCGCACATCGACATCGCCGGCCCGAGCTACAACACCGGCGCGCCGTGGGGGTACACGCCCAAGGGCGGGACCGGCGTCCCGGTGCGCACGTTGCTGGCCACCGTCGAGGACCTCATCAGCTGAGTCCGGACGACCGTCGCAGGGGCCCGCCGCCCGGTGGGCCCCTGCGGTGTCACTCCAACCGGTTTCCCCTCTGCCGGGCGCTCCAGTCCCGCATCCGCTGCGGGTAGCCGGTCACCTGCGCGTCGTAGACGGGGATGCCGAGCTCGCGGGAGAGCCGCCGGGCGGTCTCCGGGCCGTCGATCCGGCGCCGTGTCCACTCGCCGTCGGCGGCGACCAGGACGACCGTGGTCTCGGTGACCGACGTACGGGGCTCGACGTACCCCTCGACGCCACGTCGGCTGGCCGCGAACTGCTCGAGGTGGGCGACGTCCGCCCGCCCGGAGCCCCGGTCGAGCGTGCCGCGGCCGGGCGTCCGCCCCCGCAGTCGGCTCCACAGCCCCATGTCCGCTCCTGTCCCGCGCGGTCGCGCTCCGGCCGCGACGTCCGCGGTGGCAACGGCGCTGCCCACGGCCGCGTTCCCGGAGTGGCAGGATGGGCGCGGACCATCCCCCGCCCGTGTGAACGCAGGCGGGACCCCGGCACCCGAGGAGAACTCGTGAGCTCACCCAACTCCCCCGCCGACCTGGTCATCCTCGGTGGTGGCTCGGGTGGCTACGCCGCCGCGCTGCGCGCCGCCGAACTCGGCATGTCCGTCGTCCTCGTCGAGAGGGACAAGGTCGGCGGCACCTGCTTGCACCGTGGCTGCATCCCCACCAAGGCCCTGCTGCACGCCGGCGAGGTCGCCGACCTGGCCCGCGAGGGCGAGCAGTTCGGCGTCAAGACGTCGCTGGCCGGCATCGACATGGACGGCGTCAACAGCTACAAGGACGGCGTCATCTCGCGGCTCTACAAGGGCCTGCAGGGCCTGATCAAGAGCCGCAAGATCCAGTACGTGGAGGGCGAGGGCCGGCTGGTCTCCCCGACCGCGGTCGAGGTGAACGGCCAGCGCTACGAGGGTCGCCACGTCCTGCTGGCGACCGGCTCCTACGCCCGCTCGCTGCCCGGCCTGGAGATCGACGGCAACCGGGTCATCACCAGCGACCACGCGCTGGACATGGACCGGGTCCCGGCCTCGGCGATCATCCTGGGCGGCGGCGTCATCGGCTGCGAGTTCGCCAGCGCCTGGAAGTCCTTCGGGGTCGACGTCACCATCATCGAGGCCCTGCCGCACCTGGTGCCGCTGGAGGACGAGTCGTCCTCCAAGCTCCTGGAGCGCGCGTTCCGCCGCCGCAAGATCGGCTTCGAGCTCGGCAGCCGCTTCTCGGGCGTGCAGCACACCGAGAACGGCGTCAAGGTGTCGATGGAGAACGGCAAGGAGTTCGAGGCCGAGCTGCTGCTGGTGGCCGTGGGCCGCGGCCCGGTCAGCCAGGGCCTGGGCTACGAGGAGGCCGGCGTCGCCATGGAGCGCGGCTACGTCCTCGTCGACGAGTACCTCCGCACCAACGTGCCCACCATCTCCGCCGTCGGCGACCTGATCCCGACGCTGCAGCTCGCCCACGTCGGCTTCGCCGAGGGCATCCTCGTCGCCGAGCGGCTGGCCGGCCTCGAGCCTGCCCCGATCGACTACGCCGGCGTCCCGCGGATCACCTACTCCGACCCCGAGGTCGCCTCGGTCGGCCTCACCGAGGCGCAGGCCAAGGAGCGCTTCGGGGAGATCAAGACGCTGAACTACGACCTCGGCGGGAACGGCCGCAGCCAGATCCTCAAGACCGCCGGCGCCGTCAAGCTGGTGCAGGCCGTCGACGGTCCCGTCGTCGGCGTGCACATGGTCGGCAGCCGGGTCGGCGAGCTCATCGCCGAGGCGCAGCTGATCTACAACTGGGAGGCCGAGGCCGACGACGTCGCCGCCCTCATCCACCCGCACCCGACGCAGAGCGAGGCCCTGGGCGAGGCCCACCTCGCGCTCGCCGGCAAGCCGCTGCACGTGCACGGCTGACCCACCGCACCCCCTCCCCCACCCACCGCGCCAGAAGGAGCCCCGCCCCGATGCCGACCTCCGTCACCATGCCCGCCCTGGGCGAGAGCGTCACCGAGGGCACGGTCACCCGATGGCTCAAGCAGGAGGGTGAGCAGGTCGAGGTCGACGAGCCCCTCCTCGAGGTCTCGACCGACAAGGTCGACACCGAGATCCCCTCGCCGGCCGCCGGCGTGCTCACCAGCATCCTCGTCGCCGAGGACGAGACGGTCGAGGTCGGTGCCGAGCTCGCCGTCATCGGCGGGGAGGGCGACGGCGGGGGCGCGGGCGGCCCTGCGTCGGCCGAGGACGCCGATGCCACCCCGCAGACCCCGGTCGACCAGGTCGAGGACGCCGGTCCCGGTCCGTCGGACGAGCCGCAGCCGGCCGCGGCCGCACCGGCCTCCGGCGACGGCGGCCAGGGCGGTGGCGGTGGCGGCGGCGGCGGCGAGGGGACGCCGGTGACCATGCCGGCGCTCGGTGAGAGCGTCACCGAGGGGACCGTCACCCGCTGGCTGAAGTCCGTCGGCGACGAGGTGACCGCCGACGAGCCGCTCCTGGAGGTCTCGACCGACAAGGTCGACACCGAGATCCCCGCACCGGTGTCGGGCACGCTGGTGTCGATCTCGGTCAACGAGGACGAGACCGTCGAGGTCGGTGCGGAGCTGGCCGTCATCGGCTCCGCCGGCGGCGGCGCCCCGGCGCAGGCCCCGGCCCCCTCCGCCCCGGCTCAGCAGGAGCCGCAGTCGCAGGAGGAGCCGCGCGAGCCGGCGCCTCCCGCGCAGGCGACGACGCCGACCCCGCAGGCCGACCCGACCCCGCAGCGGGCGCAGCCGTCCTCGGCGCAGCCCGGTGCCGACTACGGCTCCGGTGGCGTCCTGCCGAGCACCTCCCCCACCGACGCGCCGTCGCCCGCCGAGGCAGTCGCTCCGCAGGCGCCCGCGGCACCGAAGACCCCGGCTCCGGCGCCCGCCGGTGACGGGGGCGGCCAGTACGTCACCCCGCTGGTGCGCCGCCTGGCCGCCGAGCGCGGTGTCGACCTGTCCTCGGTGACCGGCACCGGCGTCGGCGGGCGGATCCGCAAGCAGGACGTCATCGCCGCCGCCGAGAAGGCGGCCGCCCCGGCACCGGCTCCGGCCCCGGCCGCCGCTGCCTCCGGCCGGCCGTCCCCGAGCCCGTCCCCGGCCGCCCAGCCGGACACCTCGCTGCGCGGGCGCACCGAGAAGCTATCCCGGCTGCGCACCGTCATCGCCCGCCGGATGGTGGAGTCGCTGCAGGTCAGCGCCCAGCTGACGACGGTCGTGGAGGCCGACGTCACGGCCATCGCGCGGCTCCGGGACCGGGCCAAGCGCGACTTCGAGGCCCGCGAGGGCGTCAAGCTGTCGTTCCTGCCGTTCTTCGCCAAGGCGGCGGTCGAGGCGCTCAAGGCCCACCCGGCCGTGAACTCCTCGATCGACCTCGAGGCGGGCACGGTGACCTACCACGACGCCGAGAACCTGGGCGTCGCGGTCGACACCGAGCGTGGCCTGCTGGTGCCGGTGATCAGGGAGGCCGGCGACCTGAGCATCGGCGGGCTGGCCCGTAAGATCGCCGACCTGGCCGAGCGGACCCGCACCAACAAGGTCACGCCGGACGAGCTCGGCGGCGGCACCTTCACGCTGACCAACACCGGCAGCCGCGGAGCGCTGTTCGACACGCCGATCATCAACCAGCCGCAGGTGGCGATCCTCGGCGTCGGCACCGTGGTCAAGCGCCCGGTCGTCGTCCAGGACCCCGACCTCGGCGAGGTGATCGCGGTCCGGTCGATGGTCTACCTGGCGCTGACCTACGACCACCGGATCGTCGACGGCGCCGACGCCGCCCGCTTCCTGGGCACGGTGAAGGAGCGGCTGGAGGGCGGTCAGTTCCACGGCGAGCTCGGCCTCGCCTGATCCGCACCGATCGGGGCCCCGGCGTCGGCCGGGGCCCCGATCGCGTCCGCTCCCTGGAGGACAGACATGAAGGTCGCGGTCACCGGCTCCTCCGGACTGATCGGGACGCGCCTGGTGGCCGCCCTGCAGACCGACGGACACCAGGTGCTCCGGCTGGTGCGCCGGACGCCGCGCACGGCCGACGAGCACCGCTGGGACCCCCAGCACGGGCGGATCGACCCGGCCCTGTTTTCCGACGTCGACGCCGTGGTGAACCTGGCCGGCACCCCCATCCGGCCGCGGCCCTTCACCGCCGGCTACAAGGAGCAGTTGCGCTCCAGCCGGCTCGACAGCACGGTCACGGTGAGCGAGGCGCTTGCCGCGGCCGCCACGGCGGACCCGGGACGCCGCCGGGTGCTGCTCTCCGCGTCGGCCGTGGGCTACTACGGCGACACCGGCGACCGGCCGGTGCAGGAGGACGCGCCGCCCGGCAGTGACTTCCTGGCCCGGCTGTGCGTCGACTGGGAGGCCGCCACCCGCGCCGCCGAGGACGCCGGCGTGCGGGTGGTGCACCTGCGCACCGGTCTGGTCGTCGGCCGTGACGCCATGCTCATGCGCATCCTGGGGCTGGTCTTCCGAGCCGGCCTGGGCGGGCGCATGGGCTCAGGGCGTCAGTACTGGCCGTGGATCAGCCTGGACGACGAGGTCGACGCGATCCGCTTCCTGCTGACCGCGGACGTCTCGGGCCCGGTCAACCTCACGGGCCCCGATCCGGTTCCCAACGCCGAGTTCGTCCGTCGCCTCGCCGCAGCGGTGCACCGGCCGGCCCTCCTGCCGGTCCCCGGCCCGGTGCTGTCGCTGGCCCTCGGCGAGTTCGGCCGGTCCAGCGTGCTGGCCGGCCAGCGCGCCGTCCCCGCGGCCCTGCAGGGGGCCGGCTACCGGTGGACCCACCCCGATCTCGACGACGCGTTCCGGGCAGCGCTGCAGCGCGGCTGACGCCGCCTCACCCGACCCGTTCGGCCGACGAGATCCGCCACCCCTCCGCCGTGGCCTCGAGCGTCATCCGCACCTCCGCCTCGCCGCGTTCGCCGACCGGGCGCAGCGCCGGCCCGCCGGGGTCGGCCGCTCGCACCACCTCGTAGGCCGGCCAGCGGTCCACCACCTGCAGGGTCACTCGTCCCGCGCCGGGCGTGCCGTCGAGCAGGCTCGCGCTGACGATCTCGGGCGTGAAACCGCGCAGCGCCTCCCCGGCGGCGGTCAGGGCGGTGACGGTGTCCCGGTCGGCGGCCAGGAGGGGGCTGCCGGGGACGAACACGTCGTCGAGCAGTGGCACGGAGCCGGTGGCCAGTGCCTCCGTGCGGCGCTGGTAGAGCTCCGTGAGCCGGGCTGGCCAGTCCTCCTCGGGCCCGGCGGCGGGCTCCGGCGGGGCGGGCGTGGTCGGCGCGGCCGGAGCCTGTGGCGTCGGCGTGGCCGGAGCCTGCGGCGTGAGCGTGGCGACCGCCTCCGGGACGGCCGACGAGGACGCGGCCGCAGACGGGCTCGGTGCCGCCTCCCCCGGGGGTGGTGCGCCGGCGGCGCGGTCGACGAGGGCGGCCGGCGCCGGCGCCGGCGCACCGCTCCACCAGCCGCCCAGCTGCACCGCGAGGACCACGGCGGCGGCCGCGCCGGCGAGCACGGCCCCCCGGCGCAGAAGCCGGCCGGATGCCGCCAGCCGGGTACCCGGGCCCCCGCGGTCGGGCGGCGCCTCCTCGGCGACCCGCCGGTGCCGCCCGGGGACCTGGTGGGTGAGCTCCGTGCGCGGGCCGCGGCCGGTGCGGGCGAGGTCCTCGTCGGGCACCCCGGCCCGCGGCAGCCGCACGGGCTCCGGGCGGCAGGCGTGCCGGAGGTCCAGCGCGAGGGCGGCGGCCGACCCCCGGTCGTGCGGGTCGGCCGAGAGCCCGCGGGTGATGACGGCGAGCAGGTCCGGCGGGGCGTCGGGTGCCAGCTCGGCGAGGTCGGGCAGCGTTCCCTCCGCGGCGACGCGGAGCGTGTCGGCCGGCGTCGCGGCGTTCCACGGCGCCACCCCGGTCAGGGCGTGGAAGGCCGCGGCGGCAACGCCGAAGACGTCCGAGGCCGGCCCGGGTGCCCCACCACGGGCCACGGTGGGGTCGACGTAGGCCGGCGTGAGCTCGCCGGCCGCCTCCTCCCCCACCACCCGCGCCACACCCAGGTCGGTGAGCACCGGTCGCCCCTCGGCCGTGAACACGACGTTCCCCGGCGAGAGGTCGCCGTGCACCACCCCGCGCTCGTGCGCGTGCGCCAGCGCGGCGGCCACGGGAGCCAGGGCCGTGACCACCTCCCCCGGCCTCAGCCGGCCGCGGCGGGCCAGGAGCGCGGCCAGGCTGCCGCCGGCGAGCAGGTCCAGGACTAGGGCCACGCGCGGCTGGCCGCCGCGACGTGGCTCGTGCATCACCTCGTGCAGCCGGACCAGGTGCGGGTGGTCGAGCTCCCCCAGCAATGCCGCCTCGCGCGCCTGCCGCTCGGCGTCCCCGGCGACCAGCAGCTTGACGGCGACCGGCGGACCACCGGACCGGGGCACCGCGCGCCACACCTCGCCGGACCCGCCGCGGCCGAGCAGCTCCTCGAGCCGGTAGCCGGGGACGACGGGGGCGGGAGGGGTCGACGGCATGCCGGGCACCGTAGGCGGCCGGATGGGTGCCTGCCGGCGTTGTCCACAGGCGACGGCCGCGTCCACCGGACCCGCCCCGGACGGGTGGGGCGGCGGCGGGCCTCCTAGGTTCGGGCCATGCCGCTGCCCGTCCGCGCCCAGGTGGTCGTCGTCGGAGCCGGGCTGGCCGGCTTGTCCGCAGCGGTCCGGCTGCACGCCGCGGGCGTCGACGTGCACGTTGCCGAGGCGGGCTGCCATGCCGGCGGCCGGCTGGCCACCGAGCGGGTCGACGGGTTCGTCGTCGACCGCGGCTTCCAGGTGCTCAACACCGGCTACCCGCGCGCCGCCGACCTCGACCTGGCAGCCCTCGACCTCGGCTTGTTCTGGCCGGGCGCGGTCCTACGCGTCGACGGCCGGGCGTCCCGGGTGGTCGACCCGCGCCGGCAGCCCACGGCCGCGCTCGGCACGGTGCGCGCGCCGCTCGGGTCCCCGCTGCGCAAGGCCGCGATCGCCGCCTACTCGGCGCGGGTCGGCTACACCCCGGTCCCACGGCTGCTGCGGGAGCGCGAGTCGACCGCCGAGGAGCGGCTGCGGCGGGCCGGCGTGGGTGACACGGCGCTCGAGCGCTTCTTCCGCCCCTTCCTCGCCGGTGTGCTGCTGGAGGACCGGCTGGAGACGTCGAGCCGGTACCTGGACCTGCTGTGGCGGAGCTTCGCCCGCGGCGCCATCGGCCTGCCGGCCCGGGGCATGCAGTCGATCGGCGAGCAGCTGGCCGGGCGGGTCGGCGCGGACCGCGTGCACCTCGGCGTCCGCGTCACGGCCGTGGGCGGAGACGCGGTCACCACGGGCACCGGGCGCACCCGCGCCGACGCCGTCGTCGTCGCCACCGATCCCGGCACCGCCGCCGCGCTGGTCCCGGGGCTGACGGCGTCCGCGCCCCGCCAGGTGACCACCCACCTGCACGTGCTGCCCGCGTCCCCGACCCGGCAGCCGCTGCTGGTCCTCGGCACGCCGGGCGGTCGGCTGGTCAACAGCGTCGTGCTGACCGACGCCCAGCCCGCCTACAGCCCCGACGACCGGGCACTGGTCGCCAGCTCCAGTCTCGCCCCCACCCGCGAGGCCGACGTGCGAGCCGAGGTCGCGGCGCTGCACGGCATCGACACGGGCGAGCTGGAACACCTCACCTCGGTCACCGTGCCGCAGGCCCAGCCGGCCGCCGTCCCGCCGCTGCGCCTGCGGCAGCCGGTCGACCTGGGTGGCGGCCTGTACGTGGCCGGCGACCACCGCGACACCCCGTCCATCCAGGGCGCCATGGCCAGCGGGGCGCGAGCCGCCCGCGCGGTCCTGCGCGCCCTGACCATCGTCCCGCGAGGAGCTGCCTGACCGTGCCCGCCACCGCCCCGACCATCATCGCCACCAGCATCGGTTTCGACTCCCGCCGCAGAGGTCCCTACGACTGGGCGCCGGGCCCGGTCTTCGACCTCGCCCTCGAGCTGGCGGGGGCGCCCGACCGGCCGCGCCTGTGCTACCTCGGCACCGCCACCGGCGACGACCCGGTGCGGGTGGCCGGCGTGTACGGCGCCTTCGCGGGCAGCGGGGTGGACGTCAGCCACCTGAGCCTCTTCCCGATGCCCACGGTGCCCGACGTCCGTGCTCACCTGCTCGCGCAGGACGTCGTCTGGGTCGGCGGCGGCAGCGTGGCGAACCTGCTGGCGGTGTGGCGGGTGCACGGGCTCGACGAGGTGTTCCGGGAGGTGTGGGAGGCCGGTGTCGTGCTCGGCGGGGTGTCGGCCGGGTCGCTGTGCTGGCACGTCGGCGGCACCACGGACTCCTACGGCCCCGATCTGCGCCCGGTCACGAACGGCCTGGGGCTGATCCCCACGTCCAACGGCGTCCACTACGACTCCGAGGAGCAGCGCCGTCCGCTGTACCACCGGCTCGTCGCCGACGGCACGCTGCCCGCCGGGCACGCCACCGACGACGGCGTGGGTCTGGTCTACCGGGGCACGGAGCTGGTCGAGGCGGTTGCCGACCGGCCCGACAAGGCCGCCTACCGAGTGGAGCGCGGCCCCGACGGCACCGCGGTCGAGACCCGCATCGGACCCCGCCGGCTGCGCTGATGACCGTCGAGGTGATGCGCTGTGCCGGCCTCCTGCCGGGACCCGCGCCGAGCGTCAGCGAGGTGTGGGGAGCAGGAGGTCCTGTCTCTAGGCTGGAGGCGTGAGCGCACTGCGGGTGGTCCAGGCCGGCACGGTCCCCTACGAGGAGGCCTGGGCGCGTCAGCGCGAGCTGCACGCCGCGCGGATCGCCGGCGAGGGTCCCGACACGCTGCTGCTGCTCGAGCACCCGTCGGTCTACACCGCCGGCAAGCGCACCGAGCCGCACGAGCGGCCCCAGGACGGCACGCCCGTCGTCGACGTCGACCGCGGCGGCAAGATCACCTGGCACGGCCCGGGCCAGCTGGTCGGCTACCCGATCGTCGCGCTGCCCGACCCGGTCGACGTGGTCGCCTACGTCCGCAGGCTGGAGGGCGCGCTCATCGAGGTCTGCGCCGGCTTCGGCGTCGACGCCGGGCGGGTGGAGGGGCGCAGCGGCGTCTGGCTGCCCGCCGACGAGCCCGGCCCGGACAGTCGGTGGCGCCCCGAGCGCAAGATCGCGGCGATCGGCATCCGGGTGGCCCGAGGCGTGACGATGCACGGCTTCGCGCTCAACTGCGACCCCGACCTCGGCGCGTTCGGCGCGATCGTCCCCTGCGGCATCGCCGACGCCGGCGTCACCTCGCTGTCGGCCGAGCTGGGCCGCGACGTGACCGTCGAGGAGGCCCTCGAGCCGGTCGAGAAGGCGATGCGCGCGGTGCTCGCCTTCTAGTCCTGTCGCGCCGAGTGGGCCCCGGGGGGGTCCGCGCAGGCGTGACGAAGCGGCTCCACGCGCCCGGAGACGGCACCTGGTCGCGGTATCGTCCAGAGGACGACGAAGTGCTCAGCCCAGGACGAAGTTGACCAGCCGGCCGGGGACGGCGACGACGCGCCGCACCGTCTTCCCGTCCAGGTGGGCGGCGACCTTCCCGTCGGCCCGCGCCGCAGCCTCCAGCGCAGCGGCGTCGGCGTCCGCCGGCACGCTCACCTGGGCCCGCACCTTGCCGTTGACCTGGACGGCGACCTGCACGGTGTCCTCGACCAGCCAGCGCCCGTCGGCCTCGGGGAACGGGTGCCAGGCCAGCGACTGCCCGTGGCCAAGCCGCGCCCACAGCTCCTCGGCGATGTGCGGAGCCAGCGGCGCGACCAGCAGCACCAGCGGCTCGGCCACCGACCGCGGCACCCCCGGGTCGGCGCCGTACACCTGCGTCAGGTGGTTGGTCAGCTCCGTGATCCGCGCGATCGCGATGTTGAACCGCAGCGTCGCCATCCCGTCACGCACCCCGGCGATCGCCCGGTGCAGCGCCCGGAGCGTCTCCTCGGCCGGCTCGGCGTCGTCCGCCGTCCGGACCGCACCGGTCTCCTCGTCGACGACGACCCGCCAGATCCGCTGCAGCAGGCGCTGGGAGCCGACGACGGCCTTGGTCTCCCACGGCCGGGACTGCTCCAGCGGGCCGGTCGACATCTCGTAGACCCGGAGCGTGTCGGCGCCGTACGCGCTGATCATCTCGTCCGGCGTCACCATGTTCTTCAGGCTCTTGCCCATCTTCCCGTACTCGCGGTTGACGGGCCTGCCCTCGTGGGTGAACCGGCCGTCCTCCTCGACCACCTCGGCCGCGGGCACGTAGAAGCCGCGCTCGTCGGTGTAGGCGTAGGCGGAGATGTAGCCCTGGTTGACCAGCCGGCGGAACGGCTCCTCGCTGCTGACGTAGCCCAGGTCGTGCAGCACCTTGTGCCAGAAGCGGGCGTACAGCAGGTGCAGGACGGCGTGCTCCATGCCGCCGACGTACAGGTCGACGCCGCCGACGTCCCCCGGCTCGCGCGGGCCGAGCCAGTAGCTCTCCAGCTCCGGGTCGACCATCTGGGTGTCGTCGGAGGGGTCCAGGTAGCGCAGGTAGTACCAGCAGGAGCCGGCCCAGTTGGGCATCGTGTTGGTCTCGCGCCGGTACTTCCTCGGCCCGTCGCCGAGGTCCAGCTCGACCGTCGTCCAGTCCGTGACGCGCGACAGCGGCGGCTCCGGCAGGGAGTCGGCGTCGTCGTCGGCGAACGTCTTCGGCGAGTAGTCGTCGACCTCCGGCAGGAGCACCGGCAGCATCGAGTCGGGGACGGCGACCGGCAGGTCGTTCTCGTCGTAGACGACCGGGAACGGCTCGCCCCAGTAGCGCTGCCGGCTGAACAGCCAGTCGCGCAGCTTGTAGGTGGTCGTCGCCCGGCCGTGGCCGTGCTCGACCAGCCAGTCGGTGATCGTGGCGATCGCGGTCGCCCTGTCCAGGCCGTCCAGCGAGATGTCGTCGTTGGACGAGTTGATCATCGGTCCGGCGCCGGTGTAGGCGCCGCCCTCGAAGTCCTCCGGCGGCTGCACCGTGCGGACGACGGGCAGCCCGAAGACCTCCGCGAAGTCGTGGTCGCGGGTGTCCTCACCGGGAACGGCCATGATCGCGCCGGTGCCGTACCCGGTCAGCACGTAGTCGGCGATGAACACCGGCAGCTCGCGGCCGTTGACGGGGTTGACCGCGGTGACGCCCAGCCAGACGCCGGTCTTCTCGCGGGCCTCGTTCTGCCGGTCCAGCTCGGAGCGGCGGGAGGCCTGCCGCTGGTACGCGCGCACCGCCTCGGCCGGGGTCGCCGCGCCGCCGGTCCACCGCGGGTCGGTGCCGTCCGGCCACTCGGCGGCGGTCAGCGTCTCGACCAGCGGGTGCTCGGGCGCCAGCACCATGTACGTGGCGCCGAACAGGGTGTCGGGCCGGGTGGTGAAAACCTCGATGGTCTCGTCCGGCGATCCGTCCCGCCCCGCGGCCCCGACGGGGAAGCCGATCCGCGCGCCGGTGGATCGGCCGATCCAGTTGCGCTGCATCTGCTTCACCGAGTCCGACCAGTCCAGCCGGTCCAGGTCGGCCAGCAGCCGCTCGGCGTAGGCGGTGATCCGCATCATCCACTGGGTCAGCGGACGCCGGAACACCGGGAAGTTGCCGCGCTCGGAGCGCCCGTCGGGCGTCACCTCCTCGTTGGACAGCACCGTGCCCAGGCCGGGGCACCAGTTGACCGGCGCCTGGTGCAGGTAGGCCAGCCGGTGCGCGTCGACGACCCTGCGCCGCTCGACGTCGTCCAGCTCGGCCCACGGGCGGCCGGTCTCGTTGGTGCCCGGCGCCGGCTCGCGGGTGCCGGCGTCCAGCTCGGCGACGAGCTCGTCGATCCGCCGCGCCTTCCCGGCGTCCTCGTCGAACCAGGACCCGAAGACCTGCAGGAAGATCCACTGGGTCCACTTGTAGTAGCCCGGGTCGATCGTGGCGAAGGTGCGGCGCTCGTCGTGGTCGACGCCCAGCCGGCGCAGCTGCGCCTTGATGGCCGCGATGTTGGCCTCGGTGGTGACCCGCGGGTGCTGTCCGGTCTGCACGGCGTACTGCTCGGCGGGCAGGCCGAAGGCGTCGTACCCCATCGGGTGGAGCACGTTCGCGCCGTCCATGCGGCGGAACCGGCTGGTGGCGTCGGTGCCCAGGTAGCCCAGCGGGTGCCCGACGTGCAGTCCGGCGCCCGAGGGGTACGGGAACATGTCCATCACGAAGTACTTGGGCCGGTCGGCGACCCGCTCGAAGCCCTCGGACAGCCGGCCCGTCGGGTTCGGGGTGTGGAACGTCCCCTCGGCCTCCCAGCGGTCCTGCCACGCGAGCTCGATCCGCTGCGCCAGGGCGGGCGTGTAGCGGTGCGGCGGGACGTCCCCCGCCGGCTCGACACTCGGGTGGTCGGCCGTCTGGCTCATCGTCGTGCTCCTGGTCCTCGGGTGCTCGTACCGGCGGCGGACAGCAAAAGACCCCTCACGCAGGAGGGGTCGCCGTGCTGACTGGGGGTCTCAGGTCAGCACGGCCGCGCAAGCAGGAGCCGCCTGGTCACACCGCCAGCCTACCGCGCGCGGCCTCCCGGCCGGGCCTCACCCGCAGGAGGCACGGGGTCCCGGTGCCGTATCGGGACGTGGACGCTCTCGGCCGATGAGCCCACCATGGGCGACGAGCGGCGGTCGGGACCGCGGTCGCGCGCGTGGCTGCTGCTGACCGTGGCAGCGACCTGCGCGTTCGCCACCGGTGTCGTCGACCGGCCGGCGGGCCTCGGCTGGGACCGGTTCTACGACGTCGTCCTCTACAACCTCCCGTACCTCGCTGCCGCAGCGGCCTGCCGGCAGGCGGCCACGCGCGTCCCCGCGGAACGGCTGGCCTGGCACGCGCTCGCCCTGACGCTGGTGTTGAACGCCGCGGGCAACCTGCCGCAGGCCCTCGCCGAGGCCGCCGACGGCTCCGAGCCGCTCCTGCTCCTCGCCCACCTGCTCTCACTCGGCGGCTACCTGGCCCTCCACGTCGCGCTCGTCGTCATGCTCCGGGCCAGGGTCCACCGGTTCCAGCAGAGCATGTGGCTGGACGGGCTGATGGGCGCGCTGGGCAGCCTCGCCGCCGGTGTGGCCTTCTTCCTCGGCCCCTACCTGCACCCGGCCACCGGCCGGCCGGCAGAGCTGGTCGCGCTGCTCTGGCCGACCATGGACCTGGTCCTGCTCGCCGTGCTGGTGGCCCTGGCCGCGGTGCTCGGTGTCCGCCTGGACCGGACGCTCCTCGCCCTGACCGCGGCGCTCTGCGCCGTCTGCGTCGGGGACCTGGCGGTCTTCTCCGCGGTCATGGCCGGCGGCTACACCGACGGCGGTCCGCTGGAGCTGACCTGGCTCGCCGGGGTCCTGCTCGTCGTCGTCGCCGCGCACCGGGCCCACCCGGCCGCTGCGTCACCCACCCGGCGTCGTCCCGTCTTCGGGTGGCGCCTGCTGGCGCTCCCGCTCGTCTGCAACCTGGCCAGCCTGACGGTCCTCGCGCACGGCTGGCAGAACCAGCTGCCGGCTGCGGCCGCGTGGCTGGCCATGGCCTGCGTGATGACGGCGATCGTCCGCACCGTCGTCAGCCTGCGCGAGGTCCGCACCTTCCACGAGGTGCGGCAGCAGGCCCACACCGACGAGCTCACCGGGCTGGCGAACCGCCGGGCCCTGCTCGAGGGGGCGGAGCAGGTGCTGGCCGTCGCCACGGCATCGGCGCCCGCGGCCCTGCTGCTGCTGGACCTCGACGGGTTCAAGGAGGTGAACGACGGCCTCGGGCACGCGGCCGGCGACCAGCTGCTGCGCCAGGTCGGCCCTCGGCTGCGGACGGCCCTGCGCGAGGGCGAGGTGCTGGGCCGGCTCGGCGGCGACGAGTTCGCCGTCCTCCTGCCGGCGGCCGACCTCGACGAGGCCCAGGCCCGGGCCGACCATCTGCAGGCGCTCCTCGTGGAGCCGTTCCAGCTGGACGAGATCCGGGTCCACGTCGGCGTCAGCATCGGGGTCGCGACCGCCCCGGTCCCCGCCGCGACGGTGCAGGAACTGCTCCGCTGTGCCGACGTCGCCATGTACGCCGCGAAGTCCGCCCGCGAGGGCGTGCGCGTGTACGTCCCCGATCCGCGCGGCGGCACCGGCGACCGACTGCGGACCATGGAGGAGCTCCGGACGGCGTTGACCCGCGACGACGAGCTGGTGGTGCACCTGCAGCCGCAGGTCGACCTCGCCGACGGGCGGGTGGTCGGCGTCGAGGCCCTCGTGCGCTGGCACCACCCGAGCCGCGGGTTGCTCGCCCCCGCGCAGCTGCTCCCGGCAGCGGAGCAGGCCGGTCTGCTGCGCCCGCTGACCGACAGGGTCCTGGAGCTCTCCCTGCAGGCGGTCGCCGGCTGGTGGGAGTCGACGCGCGTGCCGCTCTCGGTGAACCTGTCAGCGGCGAACGTCGCCGATGTCGACCTGCCCGGCAAGGTGGCGATCGCCCTGCTGCGCCACGGGCTGCCCGCCCGGGCGCTGACCCTGGAGCTGGTGGAGGACACCCTGATGGCCGATCCCGAGCGGGGTCGGACCGTGCTGGGCGAGCTGCGCCGCCTCGGGATCCGGACGTCGATCGACGACTACGGCACCGGCTACAGCTCGCTGGCCTACCTGCGGCACCTGCCGGCCGACGAGCTCAAGCTCGACCGGAGCCTGACGCTGGACGCCGGACGGGACCCCAGGGCCGCGGCGATCGTGAAACACACGGTGGCACTGGCCCACGAGCTGGGTCTCAGCCTCGTCGCCGAGGGCGTGGAGGACGCGGCCACCGCCAGGGTGCTGGCGGACCTGGGCTGCGACGTCGCCCAGGGCTACGCGATCGCCCGCCCGATGCCGGTCGACGCGTTCCTCCGCTGGTTGGAGGCCCGGGTGCACACTCCGGTACAGCCCCTGTAACCGTTCCTCCGGACCGTCTCCGCGCCACGGTCGGCAGGCCGTCGTGGGTGACGCCCCGCTGCGGTCCGGCGGACGTCCGCGGCTGCACCCGCCGACGTCGTCCGGCCCCTCCGCAGCCGCCGTTCCGGAGATCGCACCCGGGGTGTGCCGTCCGCGGTGACCGGGCAGGATGGCCGCCGACACGATCAACCGGAGGTGCATCCCGTGTTCCGCAAGAAGACGCACGGCCAGATCATCGGCGAGGAACTGCAGGAGGGCCTCGCCCACATCGGCACGGCGGTGGCGGAGGCCCGGCAGGCAGCAGCGGAACAGCTGGCACCGCGTGTGGAAGCCGCCCGCGAGGCGAGCGGTCCGGCCCTGGACGCCGCCATGGGCGCGGTGGCGCCCAGGATCGCCGCCGCGGTGGCCGTCGCCGCGCCCGCCGTCGAGGCCGCCCGCGACGCGCTCGCCCCGCACGTGGAGGCCGCCCGTGACGCGGCCACGAGGGCCGCCGCGGACCTCGGCCCCCGGGTGGAGGCCGCCCGCGACGCGCTGACCCCGCGGGTCGAGGCCGCCCGTGACGCCGCCATGCCCCACCTGACCGCTGCCGTGACCGCCGCCCAGGCCGCGGCCACCAAGGCCGCCGCCGACGTCAGCCCCCGCGTCGGGGCGGCCCGCGAGTCGGCGCAGAAGGCGCTGGTGGAGGACGTCGTCCCCCGGCTGACCGCCGCCCAGGCGGCGACGCTGGCCTACGCCGCCCCCCGGGTGCTCGCCGCCCGCGAGGCGGTGACGCCGGTCCTGGACACCACCCGCGCGTCGCTCACCTCGGGGCTGGGCAGCGCCAGGGACGAGCTCGAGCTGCGCCGCCTGGAGCTCGCCGCGGCCACCGCCAAGGCCGTGAAGAAGCGCGCCGAGCTGGAGAAGGCGGCGGCGAAGAAGCGCCGGGAACTGGGGAGGAAGGCCGCCAAGGCGGGTAAGGGAGTGAAGCGGAAGGTCGGGAACGAGTCCGGGCCGCGGCGCTGGCCGTGGCTGCTCGCCGTCCTCGGCATCGCCGCCGCCGTGGCGGTGGTGCTGCGCCGCCGCAGCGGCTCCGACGACCTGTGGACCCCCGCGCCCACCGGCGACGGGCCCGTCCCGAGCTACCGAGAGGACCCCGTGCCCAGTTCCCCGAGCAACTCCGGCAAGACCGTCTCCACCGCCCAGACCACGCCCGGCGACGCCACCCCGCCCGACACCGACGCGGGCTCGTGGGCGCAGCAGTCCACGCCCACGGAAACCCCTGGCTCCGCCACCCCGGGCACCGCCACGACCAGTGCGGACGACCCGGCGCTGGACACCGCCACCGCCTCGCCGAACGACCAGCCGCAGACCGCCTCCGGCGGGATCGGCTCCGACTCCGAGGACCCGCGCAACCCGGCGACCTGACCCCACCCCGCCCCGGAGCAGCAACGCCCGCCTCCGTCGAGGCGGGCGTTGCCGTTCCCGGGGGTACCGTGGTCGATCATGAGCGAGACGGTGGCCCCGACCCCCTCCACCGACACCCCGGCGGCGCCCTCCGGCCGCAAGCTGCTGCGCCTCGAGGTCCGCAACAGCCAGGTCCCCATCGAGCGCAAGCCCGAGTGGATCAAGACCCGGCTCAAGACCGGCCCGGAGTACACCGAGCTCAAGTCGCTGGTCCGCCGCGAGGGCCTGCACACCGTCTGCGAAGAGGCCGGCTGTCCCAACATCTACGAGTGCTGGGAGGACCGGGAGGCGACCTTCCTCATCGGTGGGGACCAGTGCACCCGGCGGTGCGACTTCTGCCAGATCGACACCGGCAAGCCCGCCGACTTCGACGCCGACGAGCCGCGGCGGGTCGCCGAGAGCGTCGCCACCATGCAGCTGCGCTATGCCACGGTCACCGGCGTCGCCCGCGACGACCTGCCCGACGGCGGTGCCTGGCTCTACGCCGAGACGGTGCGGCAGATCCACGCCGCCGTTCCCGGCTGTGGTGTCGAACTGCTCATCCCCGACTTCAACGCCGACCCGGAGCAGCTCGCCGAGGTCTTCTCCTCCCGGCCCGAGGTGCTCGCGCACAACGTCGAGACCGTGCCGCGCATCTTCAAGCGGATCCGCCCCGGCTTCCGGTTCGAGCGGTCGCTGGCGGTCATCACCGCCGCGCGCGAGGCCGGGCTGGTGACCAAGTCCAACCTCATCCTCGGCATGGGCGAGGAGCCCGACGAGGTCGTCGAGACGATGCGGGCCCTGTACGACGCGGGCTGCGACCTGCTCACGATCACCCAGTACCTGCGCCCCTCACCTCGGCACCACCCCGTCGTCCGCTGGGTCAAGCCCGACGAGTTCGTCGGCTTCCAGCAGGAGGCCGAGGAGATCGGCTTCCCCGGCGTGCTCGCCGGGCCGCTCGTGCGCAGCTCCTACCGGGCCGGCCGCCTGTACCAGCAGGCCGTCGAGGCCCGCGGCCTGACCCGCTCGATCTGAGGACGCCGCGGCCGGTCCTCCGGGACCGGTCGCCCGCGGCTCTATCCTGGGGACATGGCACGCAGCAGGCCCACCGACCCCCCCGCGCCGCCCGGCACCGGCAAGGCCGCCACCGGGCCCGGCTCCAAGGGCCGCGGCCGGGGCGCGACCAGGGCCGGGGGGGACGGCCGGCCCAAGGTCGGCCGGCTCAAGAAGGTCGGCAACCAGGCCCGCATGATCAAGCAGGCCTACTCGCTGACCCGCAAGAACGACCCCAAGCTCCCCTGGATCATGCTGATCGTCTTCGTGGCGGTCGCCGCGGTCGTCGAGCTGATCGGCATCCTGCTCGACTCGCCGTTCCTCTTCCTGCCCCTCGCCCTCGTCCTCGGCGCGCTGGCGGCCCTGATCGTCTTCGGCCGCCGCGCACAGGGCTCGGCCTACCGCCAGGTCGAGGGCCAGCCCGGCGCCGCGGCGTGGGTCCTCGAGGGCATGCGCGGCGACTGGCAGGTCACCTCCGGCGTCGCCGGCACCACGCAGCTCGACGCCGTCCACCGGGTGCTGGGCCGTCCCGGCGTGATCCTGGTCGGCGAGGGGGCACCGTCGCGGGTCCGCCCGCTGCTGGCCCAGGAGAAGAAGCGCCTCGCGCGGATCTCCGGTGACGCTCCCATCTACGACGTGCTGGTCGGCGACGAGGAGGGGCAGGTGCCGCTGCGCAAGCTCAGTGCCCACGTGATGAAGCTGCCGCGCAACCTCTCCGGCGGTGAGCTCAACGCGCTGCGCAAGCGGGTCGCCGCGCTCGGCGGTACGCGGATGCCGGTGCCCGGCGGCCCGCTCCCCGGCGGCCGGCAGATGAGCGTCAGCCAGCGCCAGGTCCGCCGGCGCTGAGAGAGGACCACCCTGCCCCGACCGCTCGCAAGCGCGGTGGGCCCCTGCAGGGAGGCCATCACAGCCGGGTGAAGGGCTCCGCGTACCGGAACGTCCCCCCGGTGCGCCGGTCGCCGAGCCAGCGCGCCTGGAAGTGCTCGCCCCACGCCGGGTCGGGCGCAGCAACCCCCACCGTGGCGGCGGCGACGAAGCCGAAGCGCCGGTAGTAGTCCGGCGCCCCGAGCAGCGCGGCCAGCCGCTCGTCGGCCGCCTCGGCCACGGCGAGCAGCGCGTGGACCAGCACGGTGCCCACACCCCTGCCCTGTGCCGCGGGCAGCACGCCGAGCGGGCCGAGCCCCAGGGCCGGGACGCCGAGAGGGTCCAGCCAGCCACGGGTTGCGAGCACGTGGCCGATCACCGAACCGCCGTCCAGGGCGACGAGGGACAGGTGCGGCAGGAAGCCGGCGTCCTCGCGCAGCTCGTCCACCAGCCGGGCCTCGACGACGTCGGCGTCCAGCCGCGTGCCGGGCGGCCGGAAGGCGGCGGCGTGCAGCGCGTGGACGGCGGCGTCGTCACCCGGTCGCTCCCGGCGGACGATCACGCGTCGCGGACCACGGCGGTGTCGGTCAGCCGGTCGTGCAGCCCGCGGCCGTCGGCGTCCACCACGAGCGCCGGGACCAGCAGCACGAGCAGCGCCGTCCGGACGACGGCCCGCCACGGGGCCAGCCGCTCCGCCGGCCGCGGGTGGGCCAGCCGCAGCCCCAGCAGCCGCATGCCCGGTGTCTGGCCGAAGGCGACCAGGGTGGCCACGGTGATCAGCACGAAGGGCAGCAGGCTCCAGTTGCCGGGCAGCGATGGCGCGGTGAACAGGCCCGCGACCAGGGCCGATGCGACGGCGTCGACGAGGAAGGCGCCGATCCGGCGGCCGAAGGGAGCCAGGGAACCGGGCCCCTGGGCGGGCAGACCCAGAGCGGCGCCACGCGGGCGTTCCTGAGAGGGTTGCTGCGCATCCCCGACCATGGCCCTCAGCGTAGGAGGAGCCCGCAGAACGCCCGCCTGAACGGCGGCGCGACCGACCGCGACACGCCGCGAGGCGTTGTTACCGGCACGAAACACCCGGGACACCCGAGGGCAACCGCCCGCTCGTAGGTTCGCCACCGGCTGTCCGCCCCAACCCGGAGGATCGATGTTCACCAGTCCCGACGAGGTCGCCGCCTACATCCGCGACAACGACGTCGAGTTCGTCGACGTCCGCTTCTGCGACCTGCCCGGCGTCATGCAGCACTTCACGATCCCCGCGTCGACCTTCGGCGAGGACACGTTCTCCGATGGCCTCGGGTTCGACGGCTCCTCGATCCGCGGCTTCCAGGCGATCAACGAGTCGGACATGCTCCTGCTGCCCGACGCCAACAGCGCCTTCGTGGACCCGTTCCGCAAGCACAAGACGCTGAACGTCAACTTCTTCATCCACGACCCGATCACCCGCGAGGCCTACAGCCGTGACCCGCGGAACGTGGCGAAGAAGGCCGAGGCGTACCTGGCCAGCAGCGGCATCGCCGACACCGCGTACTTCGGCCCCGAGGCGGAGTTCTACGTCTTCGACTCGATCCGGCACTCGACGGGCATCAACGAGGGCTATTACCACATCGACGCGGTCGAGGGCTCCTGGAACTCGGGTTCGACGACCGGCGAGAACGGCGGCCCCAACCTGGGCTACAAGACCCGGCCCAAGGGCGGCTACTTCCCGGTCGAGCCCTACGACCACCAGAGCGACCTGCGCGCCGACATGATGCTCAACCTGACCCGCGCGGGCCTGGAGCTCGAGCGCGGCCACCACGAGGTGGGCACCGGCGGCCAGGCGGAGATCAACTACAAGTTCGACACCCTGCTGCGGTCGGCCGACAGCCTGATGCTGTTCAAGTACATCATCAAGAACACCGCCTGGGCGGCCGGCAAGACCGCGACCTTCATGCCGAAGCCGCTGTTCGGCGACAACGGCTCGGGCATGCACTGCCACCAGTCGCTCTGGAAGGACGGCGAGCCGCTCTTCCACGCCGAGACCGGGTATGCGGGCCTGTCCGACACCGCCCGCCACTACATCGGCGGCCTGCTGGCCCACGCCCCGTCCCTGCTCGCCTTCACCAACCCGACGGTGAACAGCTACCACCGCCTGGTGCCCGGCTACGAGGCGCCGATCAACCTGGTGTACTCGGCCCGCAACCGCTCGGCTTGCTGCCGCATCCCGATCTCCGGCGACAGCCCCAAGGCCAAGCGCATCGAGTTCCGCGTGCCCGACCCGTCGGCCAACCCCTACCTCGCCTTCTCGGCGATGCTGATGGCCGGCCTCGACGGCATCAGGAACAAGATCGAGCCGCCGGCGCCGGTCGACAAGGACCTCTACGAGCTGCCGCCCGAGGAGGCCCTGGGCATCGACAAGGTGCCGGCCTCGCTGGACGCCGTCCTCGACCGGCTCGAGGTCGACCACGAGTACCTCATCGACGGCGGGGTGTTCACCCCCGACCTGATCGAGACGTGGATCGAGTACAAGCGGGAGAACGAGATCGACCCGATCCGGCTGCGCCCGCACCCGCACGAGTTCGCGATGTACTACGACATCTGATCCCGCTCGGACATCTGATCCCGCTCGGACATCTGATCCCGCTCGGACATCTGATCCGGCTCGGTCCCACTGCGGCCCCCGTCCTCTGCGTGAGGACGGGGGCCGCGGTGCGTCATGGGCGCGCAGGCGGCGTGGCCGCCCCCAGGACGCCCACGTACCGTGCAGGTCGATGTGTCGATCCCATGGGACGAGGTCCGGGCCGGCCGGAGCCGTCCGGGCCGCCTCGTCGTCGTGGGCCCAGCAACGAGAAGGCGAGAGTTCATGACCCCCGACGGCAACCGCACCAGTGTGGCCGTGATCGGCCCCGCCGGGCTGACCGCGGCCTACGAGTTGGTCCGTCGCCAGGTACCGGTCACCGTCCTGGAGGGTGACTCGATGGTAGGCGGCATCAGCCGCACTGCCGAGCGGGAGGGCTGGCGCTTCGACATCGGCGGCCACCGCTTCTTCACCAAGGTCCCCGAGGTCGAGGCCCTGTGGCACGAGATCCTCCCCGACGAGGACTTCCTGCTCCGGCCGCGGATGAGCCGGATCTTCTACGACGGCAAGCTCTTCGACTACCCGCTCAAGGCGAGCAACGCCCTGGGCAACCTCGGCCCGGTCGAGGCCGTGCGGTGCGTGGCGTCCTACCTGTGGGCGCGGGTCCGCCCGCCGAGGAACCAGGACACCCTCGAGGGCTGGATCGTCGCCCGCTTCGGCAGGCGCCTGTACCAGCACTTCTTCAAGACCTACAACGAGAAGCTCTGGGGCGTCCCGGTCGACCAGCTGCCGGCCGACTTCGCCGCCCAGCGGATCAAGAACCTGTCGCTGGTCGGGGCGGTGGTCAATGCGCTGACCCCCAAGCGCAACCAGAAGGAGATCACCTCCCTCATCGAGGAGTTCCAGTACCCGAAGTACGGGCCCGGGATGATGTGGGAGACCGCCGCGCGCAAGGTGCAGGAGCGCGGGGGCACGGTCGTCATGGAGGAGAAGGTCCGCACCGTGCACTGGGAGCCCGGTCGCGGGGTCACCGGACTGACCACGGTGGTCACCGGCGGCTACGGTGCCGGCGCGGGTGCGCCCGCGGCCAGCCGGAGCGACATCGGCGCGGAGAAGCACTACGAGGCAGACCACTTCATCAGCTCGATGCCGTTCTCCTCGCTGGTGCACGCCCTCGACCCGAAGCCCCCGGCGGAGGTGCTGACGGCGGCCGACGGCCTGAAGTACCGCGACTTCCTCACGGTGGCGCTCGTGCTCCCGGTCGAGGCCGGCTTCCCCGACAACTGGATCTACATCCACTCCCCCGACGTCCAGGTCGGCCGGATCCAGAACTTCGGCTCCTGGTCGCCGTACCTGGTCAAGGACGGGCGCACCTGCCTGGGCCTGGAGTTCTTCGTCAACGTCGGCGACGACACCTGGAACCGGTCCGACGAGGACCTCATCGCCCAGGGTGCCCGCGAGCTCGAGCAGCTCGGGCTGGCCAAGGCAGCCGATGTCGAGCGCGGCTTCGTCGTCCGGATGCCGAAGGCGTACCCGTTCTACGACGCCGGGTACAAGGACAACGTCGAGGTCATCCGGCACTGGATGGAGGAGAACACGCCGAACCTGCACCCGGTCGGGCGCAACGGCATGTTCCGCTACAACAACCAGGACCACTCGATGCTCACGGCCATGCTCACCGTGCAGAACATCGCCGACGGCACGCGCCACGACATCTGGGACGTCAACGTGGAAGAGGACTACCACGAGGAGGCCTCGTCGCAGCGCCCGGACGCCACGGCGGACGACCACGGGAGTCCCCGCCCCACCGCCGCGTGACCCAGGCACCAGGCGCCCGTCGCCGGCCGGACTCCCCCGAGGACCCCGGGCCGGCGGCGGGCGCGTCCGCGTCGGGGAGGACCGTCGCCGCCCGGCCGGGCCCCGCGACCCGCACGCTCCGGCTGGCCCACCGGCACGCCGTCTTCCTCGTGGTGCTGGTCCTCGCCGCGGTCGCGCGCGGCTACGTCACCGCTGCGTACTCGACGGCGCTGTGGTTCCCCGACTCGGGCACCTACGTCGACCGCGCCGCGTGGGTGGAACCCGCCATCGACCGCCCCTGGGGTTACTCGGCCTTCCTGGCCCTGCTCGACCCGGTCACCACGTTCCGCGAGGTGGCCGTCGTCCAGCACGTGCTGGGCCTGGCCGTCATGGTGCTGGTCTACGCGCTGCTGCAGCGTCGCGGCGTCCCCCGCTGGCTGAGCGTGCTCGCCGTCCTGCCGCTGGGGTTCGACGCCTACCTGCTCGACATCGAGCACTTCATCCTGGCCGAGACGCTCTTCGTGTTCCTCATGGCCCTCGCACTGGTGCTCCTGCTGGTGCGAGAGCGGCCGGGACCGCTGCTGGTCGCGGCGGTCGGCGTCGTCCTCGGCCTGCTGACGCTCACCCGCACGGTGGGGCTCTTCCTCGTGGGCGTCGTGTTCGTCTACCTCGTCGTGCGGCTGCTGGTCCGGACGTTGCGCTGGCCGGCGGTCGTCGCGTTCCTCGGCGGCGTCGCCGCGGTGCTGGTGCCCTACGCGGCCTGGTTCGGCAGCGTGCACGGCTCGTTCGGGCTCACCGACTACACCGGCCACTTCCTCTACGGGCGGGTCGCCACCTTCGTGCAGTGCGAGCAGCTGGACGTGCCGGAGCGGCTGCAGCCCCTGTGCCCGACGCAGCCGCCCGAGGAGCGCCGCCCCGGCGACCAGTTCGTCTGGTTCCCCGACAGCCCGGCCAACGCGGTGGTGGACGGCGAGCGGGTGTGGTCGGAGGACGACCTCGCGGAGTTCGCCACGATCGCGATCACGGGGCAGCCGTGGGACTACCTGCGCCAGCTGCTCTCGGAGACCGTGCACTACGTCGAGCCCGGCCGGGTCTCCGGCCCGCAGGACACCTGCCCGACGTGGTGGGCGTTCCCGTACCCGGAACCGGTGGAGCAGTACGACTGCACGCCGGTGCTCGCTCCCGGGCCGTACGGCTACGACGAGGAGATGGTCGGGAACCTGCGCTCGTACCAGCGCTACTTCTACACCCCCGGCCCGGTGCTGGGGGTGTGCGTGCTCGTGGGCCTGGGTGCGTTGTTCCTGCGCCGGCGCGACTGGCGGGACCGGCTGGACCCGGCGCTGCTGTCCCTGGTCGGACTCACGCTCATGGCCGGGCCGGCGGCGACCGCCTCGTTCGACTTCCGCTACGTGCTGCCCACACTGGCCGTCCTGCCCCCGGCCGCCGCGCTCGCGCTGCGTGCCGTGACGCTGCGGCGCCGGCGGGAGGAGCCGGGCCCCGCGGAGGAGCCCCGGCCCGAACCCGCGCCGGCGGCCCGCTGAGCCACGTCGGCTCCCTGCACGGTCCGCCGGCGGCCCCGTCCAGGGGCTCGCCGCGAGCCCGGTGGCGTCTGGAACGGCCGCCCTCCAGGAGCCCGCCGGCCCCTTCAGGGCACCGCCCCCGAGCTCGCGAGGGGCGGGGAGCACGGGGTCCTCCCCGAGGCGTGGGAAGAGGGCGGTCCTTCTTCAGGCTGCGTCGTCCTCCAGGTCGAGGTCCTCGAGACCGACCATGACCTCGTTGGTCTGCAGGGTCACCAGCCAGGAGAGCGCGTGGTTCTCCACCGGCCGGCCCGAGACGTCGGCGATGGCGTGGAGCTGGGCGGCGACCAGCCCGCGGGCGGCCTGGTACACGTCCGCCGCGCTCACCGCCGTCCCGAGCTCGACGAGGAGGAGCCGGCCGTCCGGCAGTACGCGGACCTCGGGCGGAGCACCGACCCCGAGGTCGGCGGCCGCGCTGGTGAGCAGGGACATGCCGGTGCGCAGCTCGGTGCGGCGACTGCGACGGTGGGGCGACGACGGCACGGACACGGGTGCCACCTCTCGGACGGGCCCGCGGGGCCACGGCAACGTGCCCTCGATCTCGGCAGCCCGGGGCGCCGGGTGGACGGCTGCGCGCACGGATGTGACGCCGCGGGTCTCCCGTGACGGGCGAGCCGGGGTCGCCGCGCACGCGACGCGGCCCCGGTCCCCTCTGCGGGGGCCGGGGCCGCGTGGCACCCGTCAGCTCAGCAGCAGCGGCTGACCGGGTTGCGCTCGAGCTCGTCGGCGCGACGCCGTTCGAACTCGCGCCGGCTCATCGGTTCGTGCCCGTGCTCGGCGCAGTGCCGGAGGTACTCGTCCCACCGTGCCTCTCCGGTGAGCTCCTTGAGGTACCAGTGCACCCCTCTCAGGGCCCGAGCGGCGGCCGACCGGGCGGCGGGAGCCATCCCCCCGGTCACCGTGGCGGACCCTCCTCCGTGAAGGTGCCGTGGCCCCGCGCACCCGCGCCGACCAGCCGCTCGTGCTCGGCCATGGCGGCCTTCTCCTCCGCCGTCGCGAACAGACCCGAGGGCTCGACGATCTCCGACGGCACGGCCGGCTCCTCGGTGGTGGGCACCGGGCCGCGGGCCCGCAGCGCCTTGGCGATCACGACGACGGCGTTCACCAGGACCACGACGACGAGCAGGGCGAAGACGGCCTGGAGCACGCCGTTCAGCGTGGAGTTGTAGATGATCCGGGCCATCTGATCGGCGTTCTGCGCCGGCGCCACGAGCTCCCCTGCCGCCTGTGCGTCGGCGTACCGCTGCCGCTGCGCGAAGTAGCCGACCCTCGGGTCGGCCGAGAACACCTTCTGCCAGCTCGCCGTCATGGTGACGATGAGGTCCCAGGCCAGCGGGATCCCGGTCACCCAGGCGTACTTGACCTTGCCGTGCTTGATCAGCAGCACGGTGACGAGGGTCAGGGCGATGGCGGCCAGCAGCTGGTTGGCGATGCCGAACAGCGGGAAGAGCTGGTTCACGCCGCCGAGGGGGTCGGTGACCCCGACGTAGAGGATGTAGCCCCACAGCGCGACCACCGCGGCGCTGGCCATGATGTTGCCGGGCCGCCACGACAGGTCGCCGAAGCGCTTCCAGACGTTCCCGATCGTGTCCTGGAGCATGAACCGCCCCACCCGGGTGCCGGCGTCGACGGCGGTGAGGATGAACAGCGCCTCGAACATGATCGCGAAGTGGTACCAGAAGGCGGCCATCCCGGCGCCGAACGCCTGCGACAGGATGTTGGCGATGCCGACGGCCAGCGTCGGGGCGCCGCCGGTGCGGGAGACCAGGCTCGGCTCCTGCACCGCGGCCGACGCCGCGGCCAGGTCCTCAGCCGAGGTCGGGAACCCCAGCCCGGTCACGTAGGCCGCGGCCGTCTCCGGCGTCCCGCCGGTGGCGGCGGCCGGCGCGTTCATCGCGAAGTAGAGCCCCTGGTCGATGACCACCGCCGCGATCAGCGCGCTGATGGCGACGAAGGACTCCATGAGCATGCCGCCGTAGCCGATCAGGCGGACCTGGCTCTCCTTGGCCACCATCTTCGGCGTCGTCCCCGAGGAGATCAGGGCGTGGAAGCCCGACAGTGCGCCGCAGGCGATGGTGATGAAGACGAACGGGAACAGCGAGCCGGCGAAGACCGGTCCGGTCCCCTCCCGGGCGAACTCGCTGATCGCGTCGGCCTGCAGCACCGGCCGGGCCAGGAGCAGGCCGATGGCGAGCAGGACGATGACGCCGATCTTCATGAACGTCGACAGGTAGTCGCGCGGGGTGAGCAGCAGCCACACCGGCAGCACCGAGGCCACGAACCCGTAGACGACGAGCGCGAGGACCAGCCACTCCTTCGACAGGGTCAGCGCCTCGCCGAGCCCGGTGTCGTCGATCAGGCCGCCGCCGATGACCGCGGCCAGCAGCAGGACGACGCCGATCGCGGTGGCCTCGAGGACGCGGCCGGGCCTGAGCACCCGCAGGTAGACCCCCATGAACAGCGCGATCGGGATGGTCAGCGCGATGGAGAAGACGCCCCACGGGGACTCGGCGAGCGCGTTGACCACGATGAGCGCGAGCACCGCCAGGATGATGATCATGATGGAGAAGACGGCGATGAGCGCCGCGATGCCACCCACGATCCCGATCTCCTCGCGGACCATCTGGCCGAGGCTCTTGCCGTTGCGGCGCATCGAGAAGAACAGGACGGTCATGTCCTGCACCGCGCCCGCGAAGATGACGCCGACGATGATCCAGATGGTGCCGGGCAGGTAACCCATCTGCGCGGCCAGCACCGGTCCGACCAGCGGCCCGGCACCGGCGATCGCGGCGAAGTGGTGCCCGAACAACACCCGCCGGTCGGTCACGTCGAAGTCGATGCCGTTGTGCAGCCGCTCGGCCGGGGTGGCCCGCCGGTCGTCGACCCCGAGCACGCGGCGCGCGATGAACTTCGCGTAGAAGCGGTAGGCGATGGCGTACGAGCAGAGCGCGGCGAAGAGGATCCAGAGGGCCGAGACGGTCTCCCCGCGGGCCAGCGCGAGCACCGTCCACGCGACGGCGCCGACGATGGCCACCGCCGTCCAGACGAGGATGCTCTTCAGTGACGGACGACGACGGCCGCCCCCTCCGGGGGGTCCTCCGTCGGTGTCGGGCCTGCTGACGGTGGTGGACACGTGCGTCCCTCCCTGCGTGCGCAGACAGCGCCCGGACGACGCTGTCCTGTGGACGCAGGGAGCATGCCAAGGGCGCGGCCCGCCCCACCAGCCAGGAGGCCGGCCGGCCGCCGGGTCGTGACCGGCCCGTGATCGAGGCCCTCCCTGCCCCCGGGCCCTACGAGGGGGCCGGGGTCCTCACCCCCAGACCTCCTGGGCGGTCTCGACGACCAGCGCCAGCTTGGCGACCTGCTCGTCGCGGGTGAGCGCGTTGCCCTCGACGGTCGAGGAGAAGCCGCACTGCGGCGAGATCGCCAGCTGCTCCAGCGGCACGTACCGGGCGGCCTCGTCGATGCGCCGCTTGAGGTCGTCCTTGCTCTCCAGGTCCGGGCGCTTGGTGGTGACCAGGCCCAGCACGACGCGCTTGCCCGGCGGGACGAAGCGCAGCGGCTCGAACCCGCCGGAGCGGGCGTCGTCGTACTCCAGGAAGAACCCGTCGACCTCCAGGCCGCCGAACAGCGCCTCGGCGACGAAGTCGTAGCCGCCCTCGGCCACCCACGAGGAGCGGAAGTTGCCCCGGCACATGTGCGTGGTGACGGTCAGCCCCTCCGGCCGACCGGCCAGCGCGGCGTTGATCTGCCGGATGTAGCGCTCGTGCTGGTGCTCGGCGTCCCGCCCCTGCGCGGCCAGCTCGGCGCGCTGCGCCGGGTCGTTGAGGTAGGCCAGGCTGGTGTCGTCGAGCTGCAGGTAGGTGCAGCCCTGCGCGGCGATGCCCTGCACCTGCTGGGCGTAGGCCGCCGACAGCGCGTCCCAGAAGGCGTCCTCGTCGGGGTAGACGGCCGGGTCGATCGCCGCGGCACCGCCGCGGTAGTGGACCATCGACGGCGACGGGATCGTGAGCTTCGCCGTCTGGCCCTCGGAGACCTGCCCCTGCAGGTAGGCGAAGTCCGCGCCGAAGATCGGCTCGTCGATCGACAGCGGCCCGTCGACGTGCAGCCCGGCCGGGGTGAAGTCGATCGTCCCGTCGGCGTTCTTGAAGTGGACGACGATGTCCTCGCCGGTCACCTTGGTGATGCCGTCGATGGCGTAGATGAAGTCCATGTGCCACGAGGCGCGGCGGAACTCGCCGTCGGTGGCGGTGCGCAGGCCGACGTCCCCCTGCATGCGGACGACGTCGGCGATCGCCTCGTCCTCGACGCCGCGCAGCTCGGCCGCGTCGATCTCGCCGGCGGCGAAGCGGGCCCGCGCGTCGAGCAGGCGCTGGGGGCGCAGCAGGCTGCCGACGTGGTCGGCGCGGAACGGCGGTCCGGAGGAGTCGGTCATGCCCCGAGCCTGGCCGAGGCCGGGCGCCGGCGCATCAGCTCCGGCGCCGGCTGGTCGGCGACCGGCCGCGTCAGGGGCGACCGAAGGTGGCGATGGTGTCGACGCGCAGCTCGAAGAGCACCCGCCGCTCGTCGCGACCGGGGTCACGCAGCCCGTAGGGCCCCTCGTTCCCCGTGTACTTCCGCCAGATGCGGTCCAGCTGCGCGGTCACCCGCGGGCCCTCCTCCGGGTCGTCCTCGGAGACCTCCCGGGTGACCGTGGCCTTGATGCTGAGCCAGTGGTAGGGGTTGGCCGGGTTCATGAGCAGGAAGGTCGCCTGCGGGTCGGCACGCAGCCAGTCGACCTTCTTGCGGTGCGTGGCGAGGTTCAGCAGGACCGTGTTGCCCTCGTAGTCGAACCAGACGGGGGTGAGGTTGGGCCGCCCGGTCGAGCCCATGACCGCGACGACCGCTGTGACCGGCTCGTCGATGAGCTGCTTGTAGACGGGGTCCAGGTCCTCGAGGCTGTCGACCGCCTCGTGGTCGCCCACCTGGAACTGGCCGGGCTGCGTGCCGTCGGCGACGTCCCGGAACTTCGCCACTGTGATCGCCATGCCTGCGGCTCCCCACGTCGGGGCCGTCCGCTCCGTCGCGGACCGGCTCGCCGGGACGCTAGCCAGCGACTCCGCGTCCGTCGACCGGCGAGGCCACCACTCGCAGGCGCCGGGCTTGTCGCCGTCCACAAGGAGCCGTGCCCCGCCAGTGGTCGGACGCCGGGCGACCGGCGGATCGGACACGGCCGGCCCAGCACCCGGCCCCTCGACGGTGCCCCGGCTCCCCTGGTGGGTAGGCGAGGGACATGACCGACCCCTTCGAGATCGAGACGCAGGGCGAGTCCGAGTTCCTCGTGCGACTGCGCGGCGACGGCGGGGAGACGGAGTCCTGGTTCCGGCTCAGCCCCGGGCTGCGCGAGGAGCTCGGCCTGGAGCTGGACGACGAGGAGCTGGTCCGGCGGACCGTCCGCTTCCTCCTCGGCCACCAGGAGGTGGCCGACTTCCCCGACATCGTCGAGATCGAGGACGTCGTCGCCGGCTACCCCGACTACCTCGACGCCGTCCGCGGCTGACCGCTCCGGGTGCACCCCGGTGATCCGGATCGTGCGGGTCCACGAGCTCGACCCCGGCGTCCCGGGCGCCCGGTTCCTCGTCGACCGGCTCTGGCCGCGCGGCATCGCCCGCGATGCCCTGGCCCTGGACGGCTGGCTGCGCGACGCCGCCCCAGTGACGAGCTGCGCCGGTGGTTCGGTCACGACCCGGCTCGGTGGACGGAGTTCCGCCGCCGGTACGTCGCCGAGCTCGATGCGCACCCCGAGACCTGGGCGCCGCTGCGAGCCGCGGCCGCCGAGGGCGACGTCGTCCTCCTCTACGCCGCCCGGGACCGCGAGCACAACAACGCCGTCGTCCTGCGTGACCACCTCGAGGCCCGGATCAGCCGGTAGCCCGGCTCACGGTGGGCCGTGGCGGAGCCCGTCGAGGCCCTCCGGCGGGAAGGTGCACGTCGTGTCACCGAGCAGCAGGGCGCGGTAGGTCGCCGTGGCCGCCTCCTCCAGGTTCAGCGCCCGTCGGTAGGCCATGCCGACGTCCGGCCCCAGCGCCGAGCAGCCGTGGTGCGACAGCACGATGCAGTCGTGCTGCCGCGCCTGCTCGGCAGCACCGTCGGCGAGCTCGTCGGAGCCGTTCGGGTGGTACGGGACCGTGCCGACCGACCGCACGTAGGTGGCGTGATCGAGGGTGATCAGCCGGATCCGGTGGCCGAGCGCGTCCACCAGGACGGCGTGCTGCGGGTGCAGGTGGACGACGGCGTTCACGTCGGGCCGGGCGAGATAGGTGCGCTGGTGCAGCTTCCACTCGCTCGACGGCTGCTCGGCCCCGCCGGTGACCTCGCCGTCCAGGGTCACCACGCTGAGGTCCGCAGGCGTGAGCCGGTCGAGCCAGGTGCCGGCCGCCGTCACGAGGAACTCGCTGTCACCGGGCAACCGGGCCGAGAGGTTGCCGCCGCTGGCCAGGGCCAGACCGCGCTCGACCGCCAGCCGGCCCACCTCGACGAGCTGGCCGACCGCCTCGTCGCGGGTCGTGGGCGCCCTCACGCCGAGAAGTAGGAGGCCACGTCGGACGGCGCGAACCGCCCCCGGTCGGTGACCACGACGCTGACGAAGCGCGGTGGAGTGACGTCGAAGGCCGGGTAGACGCCGGTGGCCAGCTCCGACGCCGTGCGGTGCCCGAGGCAGTGCAGCACCTCGCGCCCGTCCCGGTCCTCGAGCTCGACGGCGGCCGCGTCCGGCGCCTGGGGATCCGGGGCCTGGACCAGGGCCAGGTACGGCACGCCGAACGCGTGCGCCGAGACGGCGATCTGCAGAGTGCCGATCTTGTTGACGACGGAGCCGTCCATCGTGACGCGGTCGGCGCCGGTCACGAACACGGACACCTCACCGCGGCTCATCAGGTGCGCGGCCATCCCGTCGGTGACGACCCGCGTGGCCACGCCCATCTCCGCCAGGCTCTCCGCGGTCAGCCGGGCACCCTGCAGGTAGGGGCGCGTCTCGGTGCAGACGGCGTCGATCCGCCTGCCCGAGCGCAGCACCGCCGCGACGGTCTCGGTGAGGTAGGACTCCGCCCAGCAGTGGGTCAGGACCGTGGCGCCGTCCGGGACCAGCGCGGCGGCGTGCTCGCCCAGGCGCCGGTGGCCGGCCCGCTGCCGCTCGGCGGCGGCCTGGGCGGCCTGCTCGACGGCGGGCCCCGGCAGCTCCCCGGCGTCCACCGCGGCCGTCCCGACCACCAGCAGTTCGGCGACGACGTCCCGGATGCCGTTGTTCGTGGGCCGGGTGGACACCAGCCGGTGGCCGGCCGCCGTCAGGAAGTCGCGGCGGGCCTGCGCCGTGGGGAGCCGGTCGGCGTCCCGGGCGGCCAGCGTCATCCCGCCGCCCGCCGCGAACAGCGGACCGAGGCTCTGGGTGACCATGTCCTCGATCGCCCGGGCGACGTCCTCGTGGCTGCGGCAGGTCACCCACCGGCGCTGGAACGGGAAGACGCGGCGATCGAGGATCCGCACGGCGTCCGCATCCACCACCACGCTCTGCCCGACCAGGGTCGGGACCGGGACGTCCACGGCGGCGGTCATGGCCGGTCGCTCCTCGGGGTCGGTCATCGGCGGGTGGCCGGCGGACACGCCGGCGGGGGCAGCCACCCGACGATGATCGCGGGCCGAGCGACCGTCGGCCAGATGCCGGTGACCCACGTCGACCGGAAATCTACAGCGGCCACTGATGGTTTCCCGAGGTGTCGGACACGACGACGAGATCTCGAGAGGAGGACGCACCATGACGCTCCCCGTCCGTTCCCCGTCCCGCTCCGCCGCGCGGTGGGATCCCGTGCGTGAGCTGGACGAGCTCTACGAGCGGATGAACACGCTGTGGCAGTCCGGGCTGAGCGGCGCCCTGGAGCACTGGTCCCCGCTGGCCGACGTCGAGGAGACCGACGACGCCTACACCGTCGAGATCGACCTCCCCGGCGTGGCGCGCGAGGACGTCGACATCCAGCTCGACGACCGCCGGCTGACGGTCTCCGGCAACATCGAGGAGAAGGAGCGCACCGGCATCCTGCACCGACGCGCCCGCAGGGTCGGTCGCTTCCACTACTCGGTGACGCTGCCGGGTGATGTCGACGCGGACGACGTCAGCGCCCAGCTGCACGACGGCGTGCTGACGGTGCGCGTCCCGAAGTCGGCGCAGGCCAAGCCGCGACGGATCCCCATCAGCAGCTGATCCCGGGCGAGTGCGCGCCGGTGGACCGCTCGGGTCCACCGGCGCTCGACGTCAGGTGCCGGTGATGTGCTCCGGCCGGATCGGCACCCGGCGCAGCGGCCGCCCGCAGGCCGCCCGCACCGCGGCGGCCACCGCCGGGCCCGAGGAGATGGTCGGCGGCTCGCCCACCCCGCGGACGCCGTAGGGCGCGTGCGGGTCGGCGTACTCGAGCACCTCCACCTGCATCGGCGGCATGTCGAGGATCGTGGGCAGCAGGTAGTCGGTGAACGACGGGTTGCGCACGTGGCCGTCGGCCACCACCACCTCCTCCATCAGCGCCAACCCCATCCCCTGGGCCGACCCGCCGTGGATCTGGCCGACGACGGCATCGGGGTTGATCGCCCTGCCGACGTCCTGGGCGGTGTCGAGGGCGACCACCTTGACCAGCCCGAGCTCGACGTCGACGTCGACCACCGCGCGGTGTGCCGAGAAGGCGAACTGCACGTGCGCGTCGCCCTGACCGGTCTCCGGGTCGACGGCGTGGGTGGGCCGGTGCCGCCACTCGACGGTCTCCTCGACGGCGTCGTCCCCGAGGAGGTCGGCCAGCCCGGCGAGCACCTCGCCGCCGGCGCCGACGACCTTGTCGCCGTCCAACGCCAGCCCGGCGACCGGCCGGCCGAGGGCGACGGCGGCCCGCTGCAGCACCGCCGTCCGCACCGCCTCGCAGGCGGCCTTCACCGCGCCGCCGGTGACGTAGGTCTGCCGGGACGCCGACGTCGACCCCGCCGAGCCGACCGTGGTGTCGGCCGGGACGACGACCACCCGCCCCACGCCCAGCTCGGTGCGGGCGATCTGCTGCTGCACGGTGACCAGCCCCTGACCGACCTCGGCGGCCGCGGTGTGCACGGTGGCCACCGCCTCGCCGGCGACCACCTGCAGCCGCACCCGCGCGGTCGAGTAGTCGTCGAACCCCTCGGAGAACCCGATGTTCTTGTAGGTGACCGCGTAGCCCACGCCGCGGCGCACGCCCTCGCCGTGGGTGGTGTTGCCGACCGCGCCGGGCAGCGACCGCAGATCGGGCTGCTCGGGCAGCGGAGGCGGCAGCGGCAGGTCGGCGACCCGCTGGAGCAGCTCGGCGACCGGCGCGGCGGAGTCGATGACCTGGCCGGTGGTGTTCCGGTCGCCCTCCCGCATGCCGTTGCGCCGGCGGATCTCCACCGGGTCGACACCGACGGCGGCGGCGAGCTCGTCCATCAGCGCTTCGTGCGCGAAGGCGGCCTGGACGCAGCCGAAGCCGCGCATCGCCCCGCACGGCGGGTTGTTGGTGAACACGCCGCGGGCGTCGACGGCCACCGAAGGGACGCGGTACGGGCCGAGGCCCAGCAGCCCGGCGTTGCCGACCACCGCGGCGGTCGAGGAGGCGTAGGCGCCGCCGTCGAGCAGCACGTCGGCCCTCGCGTAGACCAGCGTGCCGTCGTGCTCGGCGCCGAACTCGTAGGTCATCGTCGCCGGGTGCCGGTGCACGTGCCCGTGGAAGGACTCCTCCCGGCCGTAGCTCATCTTCACCGGCCGGCCGGTCCGCAGCGCCAGAAGGCAGGCGTGCACGTGCACCGAGAGGTCCTCCCGGCCGCCGAAGGCGCCACCGACGCCGGCGAGGGTCAGCCGCACCTTCTCGGGCGGCATGCCGAGGGCCAGGCACACCTGCCGCTGGTCGACGTGCAGCCACTGGGTGGCGACGTAGAGGTCGACGCCGCCGTCCTCGGCGGGGACGGCGAGCCCGGATTCCGGCCCCAGGAAGGCCTGGTCCTGCATGCCGACCTCGAAGTCGAGGCTGACCACGACCGGCGCGGTGGGCTCGGGGTCGCCGCGGCGCAGCCGCAGGTGGCGGACCAGGTTGCCACCGGGGTGCACCTGCGGCGCGTCGTCGTCCAGGGCCCGGCGGGGGTCGGTGAGTGCGGGCAGCACCTCGTAGTCGACGCGGATGCGCGCCGCCGCCCGGCGCGCGGTCTCGGGGTGGTCCGCGGCGACCAGCGCCACCGGTTCGCCCTCGTAGCGGACGACGTCGGCGGCGAGCACCGGCTGATCGGCGTGCTCCAGACCGAAGGCGTTCTCCCCGGGGACGTCGTCGGCGGTGAGGACGGCGCTGACCCCGGGCACGGTGAGCGCCTCGGTGACGTCGATGCGCCGGATGCGGGCGTGCGGGTGGGGGCTGCGCAGCGTGACGCCCCAGACCATGTCGTCGTGCCAGAGGTCGCTGGCGTAGGCGAACTCGCCGGTGACCTTGAGCGTGCCGTCGGGACGCTGCGCGTTCTCGCCGACCCGGCCGGTCGTGCGGGTCCCGGTCTGCGTGGTGGTCATCGGGTCGCCTGCCGCCGGGCGGCCAGCCGGACCGCGTCGAGGATCTTCTCGTAGCCGGTGCAGCGGCACAGGTTGCCGGCCAGCGCCTCGCGGATCTCGGGGTCCGACGGCTCGGGCACCCGGGCCAGCAGGTCGTGCGCGGCCACGACCAGGCCCGGGGTGCAGAAGCCGCACTGGACGGCGCCGGCCTCGACGAAGGCCTCCTGCACCGGGTGCAGCGCCTGCCCGTCGGCCAGGCCCTCCACGGTGGTGACCTCGCGGCCGATCGCCTGCCCGGCGGCGACCAGGCAGGCGCACACCGGCTCGCCGTCGAGGTAGACGGTGCAGGAGCCGCACTCGCCCTGCTCGCAGGCGTTCTTGGCGCCGGGCAGGCCCAGCCGCTCGCGCAGCAGGTGCAGCAGGCTCTCCCCGGGCCAGACGTCGTCCGCGGTGCGCTCGGTGCCGTTGACGGTGGTGGTGACGCGCATCAGGCGGCCCTCCTCAGGTCGTCCCAGGCCCAGGTGACGGCGCGGCGGGCCAGCACCGCGAGCGAGTGCCGCCGGTATGCCGCCGTCCCCCGGACGTCGTCGATCGGTGCGGCCGCGGCGGCCACCCGCTCGCCGAAGGCCTGCGCCAGGCCCTCGGGCAACGGCCGGCGGGTGGCCCAGTCCAGCTCGCCGGCCAGGAACTCCTCCGCCCCGGGGGCGCGCCGCGGGGTGGGTGCGGCCGACCCGATGCCGGTGCCCACGGCCTGCCGGTCGGGGTGCAGGGCGAGGGCGAACGCCGACACCGAGATGACCATGGCGTTGCGGGTGCCGACCTTGCAGAACTGCTGCGGCCCCGCGGCCGGGGGCACGAGGACGGCGGCGATGAGCTCGTCGGGCGCGAGGACGTTGCGCTTGACGCCGGTGAAGAACTCCGCGACCGGCACCCGCCGGGTGCCGCGGGCGGCCGAGGCCACCTCGACCTCGGCGCCGGCGGCCAGCAGCGGCGGGTGCGCGTCGCCGGCCGGGGACGCCGACCCGAGGTTGCCGCCGACCGTGCCGCGCACCCGGATCTGCGGCGAGCCCACGGTGCGCGAGGCCATCGCCAGGCCGGGCAGCCGGTCCCCGAGCTCGCTGATCACGCGTGCATAGGGGACGCCCGCGCCCAGCCGGACCCTGCCCTCCTCCACCGACCACTCGCGCAGCTCGCCGACGCGGGTCAGGTCCAGCAGGGCGCCGGGACGGCGGCGGTCGAAGTTGAGCTCGACCATGACGTCGGTGCCGCCGGCGATCGGCAGCGCGTCGGGCCGCTCGGCCCGGACCGCGAGCGCCTCGTCCCACGACGACGGCTGCAGGAAGTCCATCGCCCCCTCCTCGTCCCCCGCTCGGTGTGCGAGCACTGTGCACGAGGAATGTGACGAACAGGGAACAGCGCGTCGCGCCGAGCCGACGAGGGGGGTCAGCCGGCGGTCGGCTCCAGGGTCTGCACCATCTCGTCGAGGACGGCGACCGCGCGCTCGTGGTCCCCGCCGGGCAGCTCGACGGCGTCGGCGACCACGGTGCGACCGTCCAGGTCGAGCGCCCACGTCGTGATGTGCGTGCCCTCCGGGTACAGGCCGAGGGTCGTCACCTGCTCGGTGCGCACCGCCGGCCGGCCGTCCACCTCGAGCTCGGTCCGCGCCACCTCGTCGGGCACCGGTCCGGCGACCTCGGCCAGGGGCGCGTCGACCACCCGGAGGGTGACCGGCGCGGTCCGGGCGTCGGACGCCTCGGGGACGACGACCTCGCCCGGCCCGAACCAGCTGCAGGCCGGCAGCACGCCGTCGGCGTTGGTCGACCAGTCGGCGGGGTACGCGACCCGGTAGCCGTCGGGGCTGGTGCAGGCGTTGCCGTCCTGCGGCTGCGTCGCGGCGACCGCCTGCGCGGCGGGCGAGACGTCGACGGCCCGGGGCGCCGGGCCGGTGGCCGGGGAGGCGCAGGCGGCGAGGGCGAGCAGAGGGGCGGCAGCGGTGGCGCGGAGGTGGCGCACGGGCTCGGCGTCCTCCCGGTCGGGGTCGGCGGACGACCCTGCCCTGCCCAGGAGGGCGACGTCCCGAACCCGCCCGCCCGGCATCGATGTCCGATCGTGACGCGCCGGCCGCTCGGCAGGACCTCGCAGGGAGCCCTGCGACGTCCACGGCGGACCGCCCGGACACCGGCTCGCGACCGGCACGGGCACCACGGCGGCGGCCCCCGCGAGGGGAGCCGCCGCCGTGCCGTGCGCGTGCGGTCAGCCGGCCCGGGTGACCCGGTCCAGGCTCGGGACCTGCACCGGTGAGTCGGCGCCCAGGTAGGCGGTGAAGGCGTCCAGGTCGATCGGCCCGGTGACGGCGTTCGTCCCGCCGGTCAGCACGGAGAAACCGTCGCCGCCGCCGGCGAGGAAGTTGTTCACCGTGACCCGGTAGACGCCCTCGGCCACGACCGCCGTCCCCCCGATCGCCACGGAGGAGTCGACGACCCGGGTACCCGTGCACGGGTCCGCGCCGGCCGCCGCGTCCGTTCCTGCCGCGTCGACCTGGTAGGACACCGTCGCGGAGGCGTAGAGGACGCGGCCCACCTGGTACTGCTGCTCCAGCAGGCAGTTGAGCTGCGCGCCGGTCAGGTCGAGGGTCACCAGGTTGTTGGCGAACGGCTGCACCGTGAACGCCTCCTCGTACGTGACCTCCCCTGCCGCGAGGTCGGCGCGGACGCCTCCGGGGTTCATGAACGCCGCGAGCGCCCCCGCCTCGTCGTCCGTGGCAGCGAGCTGCGCGTCGGCGATGACGTTGCCGAGGGTGGACTCCGCGCCGTCCAGCCGGTCCTCCTGCGCCCGGGTGAGGGCGTCGGCCACCGCGCCCACGACCTCGGAGGCGATCGGGCCGAGCGCGGTGCGGTAGCGCGCGATCAGCTCGGTCTGCGCCTGGTCCGCGACCAGGTCCCGGGTGACGACGGTGTTGTCCGCGGTCGCCCGGACGACGTCCCCGGTCTGCCGGTTCACCCGCAGGTCGATGTCGGTGACGAGGCGGCCGTTGGAGCTCGCGCTGGTGACGAGCTTGTGGTCGATGCGGCAGTTGTAGGCCTGGTGGGTGTGCCCGCTGACCACGACGTCGATGGCGTCGCTCATGCCGTTCGCGATGTCGACGATGGGCCCGCCCAGGCCGTTGCAGCCGTCGACGTCCCACGCCTGGTCCCCGGTCTGGGCACCGCCCTCGTGCAGCAGCACGACGATCGCCTCGACGCCCCGGTCCTGGAGCTCGGCGGCGTACTGGTTGGCCGTCTGGACCTCGTCGGCGAAGTCGAGCCCGGCCACCCCGGCCTGGCTGACGATGTCGGCGGTGCCCTCGAGGGTCATGCCGATGAAGCCGATCTCGACCCCGTCGACCTCGTGGACGGCGTAGGGCTCGAGCAGCGGCTCGCCGGTCTCGGTGACGAAGGCGTTGGCCGACAGGTACTGGAAGTCCGCGCCCTCGTAGGGCGTGCCGTCGGCGCAGCCGTCGACCGGGTGGCAGCCGCCGTCCTGGATGCGGAGCAGCTCCGCGGAGCCCTCGTCGAACTCGTGGTTGCCGACGCTGGCGTAGTCCAGCCCGGCCAGCCCGAGCGCCTCGATGGTCGGTTCGTCGTGGAACGCCGCCGACAGGAGCGGCGAGGCGCCGATCAGGTCACCGGCGGCGACGGTGATCGTGTTGTCCTCCTCCTGCTGCTCGGCGAGCTGGGCCAGCTGGGTGGCCAGGTACGCCGAGCCGCCGGCGGGCACGGTGACCGGCGTGCCGTCCGGGTTGGTCCCGGTGCGGATCTGGCCGCTGGAACCGCTCGGCGGCTCCAGGGCGCCGTGGAAGTCGTTGAGGGCGAGCAGCTGCACGTCGACGGGCGGGCCCCCGTCGGGTGCGTCGCCGGAACGGCCCGGCGCAGCGGCAGCGGGCACGGCCGCGGCCACGGCGAGGCCGGCGATCGTGGTCGTCACGGCGGCCGCGACGGTGGCGCGGCGGACGGTGGGTCGCATCGGTTCTCCCAGGGAGACGGGCCGGACCGTTCCGGCACGACCCGACTCTATGTAGTCGGAGGTGAACACCGCGTGTCAGCCCCGAGGCCGGACGAGCAACTCACCGTCGCCGGGCCGGACCCCCTCGTCAAGGTCGCGGCCGGGTCAGCCGGTGCGCTCCTCCACCATCCGCGCCGCGACGCGGCGGATGCGGTCGGCCTGCCGGGAGAGCACCAGGTCCAGGACCCGGTCCACCGGCGGCACCTCCCCCAGCCGCGCCAGCCCCATCCAGCGCGGGACGGCGACCGTGCGCGGCCGGCGCGCGGTCAGGCAGCTCGCCACCTGGGCGGCCACCCGGTCGGGGTGCACGCCGGGCGAGAGCCGGCCGCGGGCGTCGTCGTCCGACACCGGGGGCGAGCCGTGCCCGCGGGCCAGCCACTCGGTCCGCACCGGGCCGGGGTTGACCGTGTGCACCCGGACGCCCCGGGCGGTCACCTCCCGTCGCAGCCCCTTGACGAACCCGTGCACCCCGGCCTTGGTGGCCGAGTAGACGGTCAGCGGTGGCACCTGCGACCACGCCGCCGCCGAGGCGATGGTGACCACGTCGGCCCTCCCCCGCTGCGCCGCCGCGCTCAGCAGGTGCGGGAGGGCGATCCGGGTGAGCTCGACGACGCCGGTCAGGTTCAGCCCGATCAGCCGCTCGACGGCCTCCCCGGGCATGTCCTCCACCAGCCCGGCCCAGCCCAGGCCCGCGTTGAGGACGACGGCGTCGAGCCGCCCGTGCTCGTCGAGGACGCGGTCGAGCAGCCGCTCGCGCTCGGCGGCCTCGGCGACGTCGGCCACGACCGTGCTCACCCCGGGCAGCCCGCCGACGGACTGCTCCAACCGGTCGCCGCCCCGGGCGCAGGTCACCACCGCGGCACCGTCGCGGGCCAGCCGGGTTACGGTGCTGCGGCCGATGCCGGCGCTGCCGCCGGTGACGAGGACGACGCGGGCCGCGGAACTGGAGTCCATGGAGTCCCTCTACCCGTGGACGGACACCACACCCCCGGCGTGCATCGACGGGCCCGGCGGTGGGCATGCTCGGTGCCATGCGCCTGCCCGAGCCCCGGGGCCCCCTGACCACCGCCCTCTGCACCGACCTGTCCAGCGGCACGCTCGCCCCCGCGACCGTCGAGCTCGCCGCACGGACGGCGGTCGCCGCGACCGACCCGCTGGCCGACGAGGACCTCCAGCTGGCCCTGGCGATCTGCTACGAGCTGCACTACCGCGGGTTCGACGGCGTCGGCGAGGACTGGGAGTGGGACCCGGACCTGCTGCGGCTGCGCGCCCACCTGGAGCGGGCGCACACCGCGGCGCTGCGCGCGCTGGCCGGGGTGCCCGAGGTCACCGACGAGCCGGTCGACCGGCAGCTCACCGCGCTCATCGCGGCCGACGACGGCCCCTCGCTGTCGTCCTACATGTCGCGCACGGGCACCCTCGAGCAGTGGCGCGAGTACCTCGCGCTGCGCTCGGTGTACCACCTCAAGGAGGGCGACCCGCACACCTTCGCCGTCCCGCGGCTGTCGGGGCGGGCCAAGGCGGCGATGGTCGAGATCCAGGCCGACGAGTACGGCGGCGGGTCGGCAGCGCGCATGCACAGCCAGCTGTTCGCGGGCATGATGCGCGACCTCGGTCTCGACGACACCTACGGCGCGCTCTGGGACGACGCCCCCGCGGCGGCCTTCGCCTCCGTCAACACGATGTCGCTGTTCGGCCTGCACCGGCGCTGGCGGGGTGCGGCGCTGGGGCACCTCGCCTGCGTGGAGATGACGTCCTCCGAGCCCTCGCGCCGCTACTCCGCGGGGCTGCGCCGGCTGGGCTTCGGCGAGACGACGACGGTCTTCTACGACGAGCACGTGGAGGCCGACGCCGTCCACGAGCAGATCGCCTCGGTCGACATGTGCGGCTCCCTGGTCGCCGAGGACCCACGGCTCACCGCCGACGTCCTCTTCGGTGCCGCCTGCTCACTGGCGATGGACGGCCTGGCCGCGCACGCGCTGCTGACCGCCTGGGAGGCCGGCCGCTCGGCCCTGCGCCGGGAGGGCGCCCTCGCCGCCTGAGGAACGGCCACCCTCCCCCCACGCCTCGCAGGCTCAGGCGGAGGGCCCCTGAAAGGTGGCCGTTCCGACACGTCACCAAGGGGAGAGGGGGTCCTTGCTCAGCGGCCGTCGTCCTCCAGGCGCCCCTCGCTGCGGAGGACGGCCGCCGGCCGCGGGCGGCTCGGCGCGCTGGGCGCGGAGAACCCGGCGCGCTTGTGCGAGCCGTCGCAGAACGGCTTGATGCCGGACTTGCCGCAACGGCACAGCGCGATCGTCTCGCGGCCCGGATCGATCTCGTCGCCGTCCTGGTCGAGCAGCCGGAAGTCGCCGCGGACGATCAGCGGGCCGTCCCGGTAGGGCGTGATGGTGGCGCCACCACCGGGCGTCGGGGCGGGGTCCTCGGGGGCGGCGGGCTGCGGCACGCCCCTCCCCTGCCCCGGCCGGGCCCCGCGCACACGCGCGTCCGGCGGCGGCTACCGCGTCAGGGCCGGTCCTCGCCCCAGCGCACCCACGACGCCAGCAGCGGGTGCTGCGCCGCGAACTCCTGCGCTGCGCTGCGCTGCCGCGCCGTGCGCCGCGGGTGCGGGTGGTCGCGGTGGTGCAGCTCCTCCGCGCACTTGCTGTGGCTCAGGTAGTGCTGGAGCGCCGCAGCGGGGTCGATCCGCCCGCCGCGGGCGGCCACGTCGTGGCGGGCCTCCCACTCAGCGGCCAGCTTCTCGGCGACCGACATGGTGTCCGCACCCGACGGGCGCTCCGGCGAGCGGTGGACGGGGTCCGACATCGCGCTCTCCTCCCGGACGGTGGGGCCTGCCCCGATCGTCCTCCTCGCGGGGCCGAGGTTCCAGACCCCCGGCCACCGCGGGCACGCCGCCCGCGGGCGGCGTGCCCGCCTCAGGAGCCGGCGGCGGGCTGCCCGTAGAAGACCTGCTCGACGACGGTGCGCGCCTGCCGGGTCGCCCGCCGGTAGTCGTCGAGGAACTGGCCGGGGTCGGCGTCCGGGCCGTACCCGCTGGCCCGGGCGACGCCGGCGAGCTCCACACCCGGCCGGGGCAGCTGGTCGCTGGGCCGGCCGCGCACCAGGAAGACCGCGTTGCGCGCCCGGGTGGCCAGCTCCCAGGCCCGCTGCAGCGCCTCGGCCCGGTCGCCGTCGAGCAGCCCGTCCTCACGCAGCGCGGTCAGCGCCCCGACCGTCGAGGTCACCCGCAGCTCCGGGTGCTCGCCGGCGTGCTGGAGCTGCAGCAGCTGGACGGTCCACTCGACGTCGGCCAGCCCACCGCGGCCGAGCTTGGTGTGCGTGGTCGGGTCCGCGCCGCGCGGCAACCGCTCGCGCTCGACGCGGGCCTTGATCCGGCGGATCTCGGCGACCTGCTCGGCCGAGATCCCGTCCGCCGGGTAGCGGATCGGGTCGACGAGCTCGACGAACGCGGCGCCGAGGGCCTCGTCGCCGGCGACCGGCACGGCGCGCAGCAGCGCCTGCACCTCCCACACCGACATCCAGCGGTCGTAGTACTCCCGGTAGGAGTCCAGGCTGCGCACCAGCGCGCCCTGCCGGCCCTCGGGACGCAGGTCGGCGTCGACCTCGAAGGCCGGGTCGGGCGCCGGCTCGCCGAGCAGCCGGCGCAGCGTGTGTGCGACGGCGTTGGCAGCCGCCGTGGCCCTGCCCTCGTCGGCGCCCTGCCGCGGCCGGTGCACGAACAGGACGTCGGCGTCCGAGCCGTAGCCCATCTCCCCACCGCCGAGCCGGCCCATGCCGATGACGGCGAGGTCGGTGGGCAGGGCCTCGGGCGGGGTGCCGGACTCGGCGGCGTGCGCCCGCACCGCGACGTCCAGGCCGACCTGCAGCGTGGCGACGGCGATGTCGGTCAGCGCCCGGCCGACCTGCGCGACGTCGACCATGCCCAGCAGGTCCGCGGCGGCGACCCGCAGCAGCTCGGAGCGGCGCAGCCCGCGCAGCACCCGGATGCCGTCGGTCGGGTCCGCGGCCCGCCCCGCGGCCTGCCGCCACGCCGTGGCCAGTGCGGCCGCGGTGCGCGGGCGCAGCTCGTCGTCGGCGGCGAGGATCCGCAGCGCCTCGGGAGTCCGGGTGAGCAGTGCGGCGACGTACTGGCTGGAGCCCAGCAGCGCGGCCAGACGTTCGGCGACCTGGCCCTCGTCACGCAGCAGCCGCAGGTACCACTGGTTGCCGCCGAGGGCCTCGCTCACCTTGCGGTAGGCCAGCAGCCCGGCGTCGGGGTCGGCGCAGTCGGCGAGGGTCTGCAGCACCACGGGCAGCAGGTACTTCTGCATCGACGCCGACCGCGACACCCCGCCGGTGAGGGCGGCCATGTGCCGCAGCGCGCCGTCGGGGTCGGCGAAGCCCAGCGCGCGCAGCCAGTCGCCGGCCGCTTTCGACCCCAGCTGCGCGGCCTCCGGCGGCACCTTGGCCACCGCCGACAGCAGCGGCCGGTAGAACAGCTTCTCGTGCAGCCGGCGCACCTCGCGGGTGTGCAGCGACAGCTCCGCGTCGAGCACGGCGACGGCATCCCCGCGGTGGTCGGGTTTGTAGCCCAGCGACCGGGCCAGCCAGCGCAGCTGCTGCTCGTCGGTGGGCAGGAGGTGGGTGCGGCGCAGCCGGAGCAGCTGCAGCCGGTGCTCCACGGTGCGCAGGAACCGGTAGGAGGCGATCAGCGTGTCGGCGTCGCCGCGGCCGACGTAGCCGCCGGCGCGCAGCGCGTGCAGCGCCGGCAGGGTGCCGCCGACCCGCAGCCGCACGTCGACCCGGCCGTGCACGAGCTGCAGCAGCTGGACGGCGAACTCGACGTCGCGCAGTCCCCCGCGGCCGAGCTTGAGCTCCCGCTCGACCTGCGCCGGCGGGATGTTCTCCAGCACCCGCCGGCGCATCGCCTGCACCTCGGCGACGAAGCCGGGGCGCTCCCCGGCCTGCCAGACCAGCGGGAACAGCTCCTCGACGTAGGCCCGGCCCAGGTCGGGATCGCCGGCGACCGGGCGCATCTTCAGCAGCGCCTGGAACTCCCAGGTGCTGGCCCAGCTGCGGTAGTAGGCCGCGTGGTTGGCCAGCGTGCGCACCAGTGCGCCGGCCTTGCCCTCGGGCCGCAGCGCGGCGTCGACCTCCCAGGCCGCCTCGTGGCAGATCCGCATGAGCGCGGCGGCCACGCGGGTCGCGCTCTTCACCGCGGGGCCGGCGTCGAGCTCCTCGCCCGCCTGCCCCGACGGGCCGACCGGCTCGGCGACGAACACCACGTCGACGTCGCTGACGTAGTTGAGCTCGCGACCACCGGTCTTGCCCAGGGCGATGACCGCGAGCCGGCAGGCGGCCGCGTCGGCGGGTTGCTCGGCGACGGCGACGGCCAGGCCGGCGGTCAGCACGGCGGCGGCGATGTCGGCGAGCTCCGCGGCGACGTCCTCGGCGGCCAGGCCCTCGCCCAGGTCGCGTCCGGCGACGGAGAGCACCGCCCGCCGGTAGGCCAGCCGCAGGTCCGCGACCCGCTGCGGTGACGCGTCGGGCGCGCCCTTGCCCAGCCGCACCCCCCACGGCGGGTCGTCGGGGTCGGCGCCGACGGCGACGAGCATCTGCCGTTCCAGCGCCTGGTGCGTGGGCCGGGTCGGGCCCCGGGAGGTGCCGTCATCCTCCCCGTCGAGGACGGTCCAGTCGCCGGGGTGGGCGGCCAGGTGGTCGGCGAGGCCTGAACTGGCACCCAGCACGCTGAGCAGCCGGGCGCGCAGCAGCGCCGAGCCGCGCAGCCGGGCGAGCAGGGCGGCGGCCGAACCGCCCGTGGGGTCGGCGGTGTCCAGGGCCTCGATCAGCCGGCGCAGCGAGCGGACGGCGAGGTCGGGGTCGCCGGTGCGGGCCAGCGCGGAGACGACCGGGCCGGCCTCGGGATCGGCGGGCTCGTTGCGCTCGAGGTCCCACAGCCCCATCTCGGGCTCGGACAGCAGGTGGGCGGCCCGCTCGCCGTCGAGGAACCCGAACCGGACCAGCCGGACGACGGCCCGGCGCGGGATCTCCGGTGCGCTGCTGGCGGTCACGCCGTCCCCGCCCCGGCCCGGGCGCGGCTGCCGACCAGGGCGGCGAAGCGGCCCGCGAACGGCGCCCACACCTCCTCGAGGTCCGGGTGCACCGCGGCCGCGCGGGCACAGATCGTCTCCCGGTCCAGCCCGCTGGCGGCCACGCCGACGGTGTCCCGCCCGGCCCACTCCTCGACCATCTCGGGCGTCGTCTCGATGTGGAACTGCAGGCCGTAGACGTGCCGGCCCACCCGGAAGGCCTGGTGGGCGTACATCGGGCTGCTCGCCAGCAGGGTGGCCCCCCGTGGCAGCTCGGCGATCTCGTCGTGGTGGAACTGGATCACGTCCGGCGACAGCGGCACCGGGCCGAACAGCGGGTCGGCGTCTGCGGCGTCGCGCTTGGCCACCAGGGTGGCACCGACCTCGGGCCCGTCGACGCCCTCGCGCACGCGGCCGCCCCCGACCTCGGCGAGCAGCTGGGCGCCCAGGCAGACCGCGAGGGTCGGGACGTCGCCGGCCAGCGCCTCGGCCAGCAGGCGGCGCACGCCCACCAGCTCCGGGCTGGTCGCCTCGTCGTCCATCGCCGACTGCGGCCCGCCGAGGACGAGCAGCCCGTCGAACCCGTCGAGGGTCGCCGGGAGGTCGTCGCCGGCGCCGGGCCGGCGCTCGTCGAGCTCCAGGCCGGCGTCCCTGAGCCACTGCCCGAGCCGCGCCGGCGGGTCGGTGTCGGAGGGGACGACGACGAGCAGACGGGCCACGCCTCGAAGAGTAGTGAGCGTCGCCCTGCTGCCTCTGGAACGGCCCCGTCGCAGGGACCCGCGCCGAGCCCGCGAGGTGCGGGGGGCGACGGGGTGCTTCCGCTACAGACCCGGGAGGTACCGCACGAGCTCCCACGGGGTCACGTTCTGCCGGTAGGCGTTGAACTCGGCCCACTTGTTGCGCAGGAAGAACTCGAAGACGTGCTCGCCGAGGGTCTCGGCCACCAGCTCGCTGCCCTGCATCGCGGTGAGCGCCTCGCCGAGCGACACCGGCAGGTCCTCGTAGCCGGCGGCGCGGCGCTCGGTGTCGGTGAGCGACCAGACGTCGTCCTCGGCCTCCGGCGGCAGCTCGTAGCCCTTCTCGATACCCCGCAGCCCGGCGGCCAGCAGCACGGCGAAGGTGAGGTAGGGGTTGCAGGCGGAGTCCGGCGAGCGGACCTCCACCCGCGCCGACTGGCCCTTGTTCGGCTTGTAGGAGGGCAGCCGCACCAGCGCCGAGCGGTTGGCCCGCCCCCAGGTGGCCGCCGTCGGCGCCTCGGTGCCGGCCAGCAGGCGCCGGTAGGAGTTCACCGTCTGGTTGGTGACGGCGGTGTACTCCTTGGCGTGGGTGAGCAGCCCCGCGATGAACTGCTTGGCGGTGGTCGACAGCCGCATGGGGTCGGCCGGGTCGTGGAAGGCGTTGCGGTCGCCCTCGAACAGCGAGAGGTGGGTGTGCATCGCCGAGCCGGCCAGCTCGGTGAACGGCTTGGGCATGAAGGTGGCGTGCACGCCCTGGGCGAGCGCGACCTCCCGGACGACGTGTCGCAGCGTCATGATGTTGTCGGCCATCGACAGCGCATCGGCGTAGCGCAGGTCGATCTCCTGCTGGCCCGGTGCGACCTCGTGGTGGCTGAACTCCACCGAGATGCCCATCGCCTCCAGGGCGAAGACCGCCTCGCGGCGGAAGTCGTGGGCGACGTTGTGCGTGGAGAGGTCGAAGTAACCGCCGTTGTCGGCCGGCTCGGGCGGGCTGCCGTCGCTGGGCTGGTCCTTGAGCAGGAAGAACTCGACCTCGGGGTGGGTGTAGAAGGTGAAGCCCATCTCGGCGGCCTTCGACAGCGCCCGGCGCAGCACGTGCCGGGGGTCGGCCCACGACGGCGAGCCGTCGGGCAGCGTGAGGTCGCAGAACATCCGGGCGGTGTCGCTGGGCCGGCCGCTGGACGACGGCATCACCTGGAAGGTGCCGGGGTCGGGCTTGGCCAGCATGTCGGACTCGTACACGCGGGCGAAGCCCTCGATCGCCGAGCCGTCGAAGCCGATGCCCTCGGCGAAGGCCGCCTCGATCTCGGCCGGTGCCACGGCCACGGCCTTGAGGTAGCCCGAGACGTCGGTGAACCACAGCCGCACGAAGCGGATGTCGCGTTCCTCGAGGGTGCGCAGGACGAACTCCTGCTGTCGGTCCATGCTCGCCATGATCGCGTCCAGTCGTTTCCGTGGGGTGACGTCCGCCCCTCAGCCTGCCCTCTCCGGGAGTGGCGACACCACCGCCACCCGGCTGACCGTTCCGGATCTACCCTGGGAGCGCCATCACGAGGGCGGCGCGGCCACGGGCACGACCCCGCGTCCGGCCGCGGCGCCGTTGGCGGAGGGCGAGATGGACGTCATTCTCGCAGTGGTCCTCGTCGTCGTCCTCGGGCTGCTGGTGCTCGTGGGCGCGAGCGTCCGGGTGGTGACCCAGTACCAGCGCGGGGTGGTCCTGCGCTTCGGCCGGCTGCTCGGCGACGCCCGGCCGCCGGGCCTGACCGTCATCGCCCCGGGCGTCGACCGGCTGCACAAGGTGAACATGCAGATCGTCACCATGCCGGTGCCGGCGCAGGAGGGGATCACCCGCGACAACGTCACCGTCAAGGTCGACGCGGTCGTCTACTACCGGGTGTTCGACCCGGTCCGCGTCGTGGTGGACGTGCAGAACTACCAGGCGGCGATCGCCCAGGTCGCGCAGGCGTCGCTGCGGTCGATCATCGGCAAGAGCGACCTCGACGACCTGCTCTCCAACCGCGAGCGGCTCAACCAGGGCCTCGAGCTGATGCTGGACAACCCGGCCGTCGACTGGGGCGTCCACATCGACCGCGTCGACATCAAGGACGTCGCGCTGCCGGAGTCGATGAAGCGGTCGATGTCCCGCCAGGCGGAGGCCGAGCGGGAGCGCCGGTCGCGGGTGATCACCGCGGAGGGCGAGCTGCAGGCCTCGCAGAAGCTGGCGCAGGCCGCGCAGGTGATGGCCGCCCAGCCGGCCGCGCTGCAGCTGCGCCTGCTGCAGACCATGGTCGAGGTGGCGGCGGAGAAGAATTCGACGGTCGTGCTGCCGTTCCCGGTGGAGCTGCTCCGCTTCCTCGAGCGGACCACTCCCCCGGCTCCGGACTCCGAGGGGACGGTCGTGAACGGCGTCCCCCTCCCGCGGCCGACGACCCCACCGGTGGCCGCCGGCTGACCGCCGCGCCGGTCCGCCCGGCGCTCAGGCCGCGGAGCCGACGGCTCCGGGCCGCCGCGCCACCCGCGGTGCCACGGCCAGCCCCGCCTCGAGGGCCAGGAAGGCGCCGCTCGGCCAGACGGTGGGCCGACGCTCCGCCACGCACCCGGCCAGGCGCGCGACGGCCGTGCCGGCGGCACCGCCGAAGAGGGCCGGCACCCGTGCGGGCGCGAGGGCGGCGACGACGCCGATCGCGGCGTAGGCCCCTGCCGCCGAGCGACGGAGGATCGAGGGCAGGGACGTGCGCGGCACGGTAGCGGGCGGGCGGCGTGGTGCGTGATCACCCTGACGCCCTCCCACCTGGCCGGACCGTCGGAGCGGCGGCCAGGATGGGGACGTGACCGATTCCGCGCCGGTACAGCTCCGGGTGGCCCTGGCCCAGGTCGACACGCGCGTCGGCGACATCGCCGGCAACGCCGCGCTGGTGACCCGCTGGGCGGCGGACGCCGCCGCGGCCGGCGCCCACGTCGTCGTCTTCCCCGAGATGACCCTCACCGGGTACCCGCCGGAGGACCTCGTCCTCCGCGAGTCCTTCGCCCGCGCCAGCGAGACCGCGTTGGTCGACCTCGCGGCCGACCTGGCCGGGCGGGGTCTGGGCGACACCGCCGTGGTCGTCGGCTACCTGGCGCACACCGAGGGCAGCGGCCCGGCGCCCACGGAGTCGATGCCGGGGGACGACGAGCGTCCGGCCGACGCCAACCCGCGCCACGGCGCGCCTCGCAACGCCGCGGCGCTGCTGCACGGCGGCGAGGTCGTCGTCCGCTACTACAAGCGGCACCTGCCCAACTACGGCGTCTTCGACGAGGCCCGCTACTTCGTGCCCGGCACCGAGCTGCCGGTCGTGCGGCTGCACGGCGTGGACGTCGCGCTGACCGTCTGCGAGGACCTCTGGGTCGAGGGCGGTCCGTGCGGCGTCGCCGGGCAGGCCGGCGTCGACCTGGTCGTCTCCCCCAACGCCTCGCCCTACGAGCGCGCCAAGGACGACCTGCGGCTGCCGCTGGTGCGACGGCGGGCGGCCGAGGCGCGCGCCACCGTCGTCTACTGCAACCAGGTCGGCGGCCAGGACGAGCTGGTCTTCGACGGCGACTCGATGGCCGTGTCCGCCGACGGCGAGCTGCTGGGCCGGGCACCGCAGTTCGTCGAGCACCTGATGTGCGTGGACCTGCGCATCGACCCGTCGTCCGTGCCCGGGCGCCGGGAGGGCCGGGTCGGCCCGATGACGGTCACCCGGCACGTGCTGTCCGAGGACCCGGTGCCGGCGTTCGAACCGCGGCCGGCGTCGGTCGCCGAGCCGCTGTCGGACCCCGAGGAGGTCTGGCGCGCGCTGGTGCTGGGCCTCAAGGACTTCATCGACAAGAACGGCATGCCCTCGGTGGTGCTCGGGCTCTCCGGCGGCATCGACTCCGCCGTGTGCGCCGCCCTCGCCGTCGACGCGCTGGGCGCCGACCGGGTGTACGGCGTCGGCCTGCCCTCGAGGTACTCCAGCGAGCACTCCCTGGCCGACGCCGAGGACCTCGCCCGGCGCACCGGGCTGCACTACTCCGTCGTCCCGATCGCGCCGATGGTCGACGCCTACCACTCGTCGGTGGAGCTCTCCGGCGTCGCCGCGGAGAACCTGCAGGCCCGGGTGCGCGGCACCCTGCTGATGGGGCTGTCCAACCAGCACGGGCACCTGCTGCTGACGACCGGCAACAAGAGCGAGATCGCCGTCGGCTACTCCACGCTCTACGGCGACTCGGCCGGCGGGTTCGCCCCCATCAAGGACGTGCCGAAGACGCTGGTCTGGGCCCTCGCCCGCTGGCGCAACGAGTACGCGCGCAGCCGCGGCGAGACCGAGCCGATCCCGCAGAACTCCATCGACAAGCCGCCGTCGGCCGAGCTCGCGCCCGGCCAGGTCGACACCGATTCGCTGCCCTCCTACGAGGAGCTCGACGCGGTGGTCGCCGACTACGTCGACCGCGACCTCGGGATGGCCGACCTGCTGGAGCGCGGCCACGACCCGGAGGTGGTGGCCAGGGTGCTGCGCCTGGTGGACGCCGCGGAGTTCAAGCGCCGGCAGTCGGCTCCCGGAACGAAGATCAGCCTCAAGGCGTTCGGACGCGACAGGCGGCTGCCCATCACCAACCGGTGGCGGGAGACGCTGCCCACCGTCCGCGAGGGAGCGGCAGCCCACCCGTGAGCGAGCTGGCGAGCTCGTGCGGGGCCACGGCACCGCCGGTCACGAGGCCGACGAGCGCCAGCGAGGAGGAGTCATGACCGAACCGGTTCTCTACGGCGGGAAGTCGACCGCCCGGGTGCGGGTGCACCACCTGCAGCAGGCCAAGGAGCGCGGCGAGAAGTGGGCGATGCTCACCGCCTACGACACCTTCAGCGCGGCCGTCTTCGAGGAGGCCGGCATCCCGGTCATGCTCGTCGGCGACTCGGCCGGCAACGTCGTGCTCGGGCACAGCTCGACCGTGCCGGTCACCGTCGAGGACCTCCTGGTGATGACCAAGGCGGTCACCCGCTCCACGAAGCGGTCGCTGGTCGTGGCCGACCTGCCGTTCGGGAGCTACGAGGCGTCGCCGCAGCAGGCGTTCGCGACCGCCGTCCGGATGATGAAGGAGGGCGGCGCGCAGGCCGTCAAGCTCGAGGGCGGGGTGCGGGTCGCCCCGCAGATCAGGATGCTGACCGAGAACGGCATCCCGGTCATGGCGCACGTCGGGTTCACGCCGCAGAGCGAGCACGCCCTCGGCGGCTACCGGGTGCAGGGCCGCGGCGCCGGTGCCGACCAGCTGCTGGCCGACGCGCACGCCGTCCAGGAGGCCGGGGCGTTCGCCGTCGTCCTGGAGATGGTGCCCGCTCCGGTGGCCGCCCAGGTGACCAAGGAGCTGGCCATCCCCACCATCGGCATCGGCGCGGGCGCCGACTGCGACGCCCAGGTGCTGGTCTGGCCGGACATGGCCGGGCTGACCAGCGGGCGGGTGCCGCGCTTCGTCAAGAAGTACGCCGACCTGCGCGGCGAGCTGCTGCGCGCGGCGCGCGAGTACGCCGACGAGGTGCGCGGCGGCGTCTTCCCCGGCCCCGAGCACTCCTTCGAGTAGCCGGCGCGGCTCCAGCCCGGCTCTGCGGTGGCTCCGCCGGGTTCCTCGCGGGTTGCCGGTCCTGCAGCCGTGTCGGTGCACGGATGACGCCGGCGATCGGGGCACCGGCCGCGGCCTCAGACGTCGGTGACGCGGATGCCGGCGTGCGCCTTGTACCGGCGGTTGACCGACACGAGGTTGATGGTCAGGGCCTCGACCTGGCGGGCGTTGCGCAGCCGCCCGGCGTAGATGCCGCGCATGCCCGGCAGCCGGCCGGCCAGCGCCTGGACGGTGTCGGTCGCCTCGCGGACGTCGCCGACGACCATCACGTCGCCGTCCAGGGTGGGCCTGGAGAGGTCCTCGAGCAGCCGCGCCGACAGGTGGTGGAAGGCGCCGACCACGTGCGAGTCGGGCAGCAGCGCGGCGGCCTGCTGGGCCACCGAGCCCTCGGGGACGTCGAGCACGTAGGCGCCGAGCTCGTCGAAGGCCATGGGGACGACGCAGTCGACGACGACCTTCCCGGCCAGCGGGGTCGCGAGCTCGGCGAGGGTGTCGGCGTGCCCGGCGTACGGGACCGCGACGATGACGAGGTCGGCCGCACCGGCGACGTCGACGTTGGACCCGCCGGTCACCGAGACCTCGCAGCCCCCGGCCGCGGCGGTGGCCCGCTCGGCGACCTGGGCGGCGACCTCAGCGGCCCGCTCGGCGTCCCGCGACCCCAGCAGCACCCGCTGCCCGGCCGCGGCCAGCCGGCCCGCGAGCCCGCGGCCCTGCGGACCGGTGCCGCCCAGCACGCCGACGACCAGGTCCTCCACCGAGCGTCCGTCCGACACGTCCCACCTCCCGCGCCGCCGGACCGCCCGGCGTCATGCCGATCATGCCCCGACGCGCCCGCGGCCCCGTCCGGGGGCTCGCCGCGAGCTCGTGAGGGGTGAGGGGGACGGGGCCCCCTTTCAGTCGCCGTCCCGCCAGGCGCGGTCCTCGGCGGTCAGCCGCTCCTCGCGCTCGGCCACCGACTGCAGCGCGTGCTCGGCCTCCTCACGGGTCGCGTACGGGCCCAGGCGGTGCCGCTCGGCGCAGCCGTCCCGGTCCTCCACGGTGTGGTGCTTGAGGCAGTAGAACCACGGCCCCTGCGCCATCTCGTCCTCCTGGTGCGGTCCTCGAGGTCACGGTGGACGGTACGCCCGGCCGTCGCGCCGGCCCCGGTTCCCGAGGGACGACGAGACCGCTACCGCGACGAGGACCGGTCCCTGACGCGTCCGCCGCCGAACCAGTAGACGACCTGCAGGTCGGTCATGGTGCAGCCGCTGCCGCAGTCGAACGTCGTCGGGGCCTCGCGGACCGCGCCGTCCGGTCTCCGGTAGATCTGCCAGCCGACCGCCGCGCGGGCGCCGCAGGTGGGGCAGTCGGTCCAGGTGATGCGTTCGTCGCGCACGCCGCTCCTCGTTCCGCACGGCCCCGGCCGGGCCTCCCGGGACCGCGACCGGTCCCGCCGGGCTCAACGAGGCCGGTGCGGGGAGGATGTGCGCCCCGGCGTGTCGGCGGACCCCGGAGCGTCCGCAGGCCCGGTCAGACGTCGACCATCACCTGGTCGTGGCGGGCGTAGAAGGCGGTCATCTCCTCCGGCGAGAGCGTCCGGCCGCTGCGGCGCAGCTCGGCCATCTCGGCGAAGAAGTGCTCCCGCGCGATGCCGGGCGCGAAGAGGATGAGGAAGTCGGCCGGCTCGTCGCCGTCGTTGCGGAAGCCGTGCACGCCGTGTTCGTGCACCAGTGCGAAGTCCCCGGCCGAGCAGGGCCGCCAGCCGCCGCCGGCGTAGAGGGTCAACCGGCCGGAGAGGACGTAGAACGACTCCGAGAAGGTCTGGTGGTAGTGGGGCGCCGCCCCGGGGCTGTGCGGCGCGAGGCGGTACTGGACCAGGCCGAAACGGCCGGCGGTGTGCGAGCCGGGGGCGACCATGCGCAGCGCGCTGGCCCCCGACTCCACCATCGGGTGCTCGGCGAGGGTGCGGACGACGGCCGTGCCGGGGTCGGGGTGGGACACGGCCGCCACCATGGCATCGGCGTGCGACGACGTCGACCGTCCCGGTCGCCGAACACATGGTGACGAGAGTGCAACAGGACTACCTGCGGAACTGCCGAGTACGGCATGCTGCTTCCGTGAGCGGGCGGCGACGCAAGGACACCGACACACTGCTACGGAGGTACGACACATCCGTCAGCCGGGGGCCGGAACACCGGATCGCGGCGCTCACCCTCGCCGCGCTCACCTTCGTCGCCGGCCTGATCGGAACGGCGAACCTCTTCGTCGACGGGACGCTGCACCAGGGCGCCACCCGCACCACCTACACGGTCGCGATGACCGCGTGCCTGGTGGCCGCCGCCGCACTGGCGGTCCGCCAGCGGGCCGGCCCGTGGCAGACCCTCGGCCTGGTCGTGCTGACCGAGGTGGTCTACGTGATCGTCGTCTTCAGCGTCTCCGTGCCGGCGCAGGCGACCCCGCTGATGCTCCTGTTCCCCTCCTTCATCGCGGCCTGGTTCCTCGGCCCGTGGATGCTGGGTGCCACCATGCTGGCGACGGTGGCGGCCTGCACGGTCGCCCTGGGCCACACCTACGACGGCGCCCTGTCGATCGCCGTTCAGGTGGTGATCAGCGCCGGCGTCCTGAACAGCGCCGCGCTCGGCGTCTACGTGCTGCGCCGCCGGGTGCAGCGGCTGCTCGAGGCCACCCAGGCGCTCTCCCACCAGGACCCGCTCACCGGGCTGTCCAACCGGCGCTTCCTCGTCGAGCAGGCCCCGCGGGTCTGGCGGCAGGCCCGCCGCGAGGGCTCGCGGGTGGCCGCGATGGTCCTGGACCTCGACCACTTCAAGCGGCTCAACGACGCCCACGGGCACGCCGCCGGCGACGCGGTGCTGCGGGCGGTCGCGTCGTCGCTGGCGGCCACGGTTCGGCCCACCGACGTGCTGGCGCGGATCGGCGGCGAGGAGCTGATCGTGCTCGGTCTGGTCAGCGACCCGGCCGAGGCCCACCAGCTGGCCGAGCGGCTGCGCGCGGCGGTGCGGACCAGCCGCACGGACGACGGCCACTCGGTGACCGCCTCGATCGGCATCGCCCTGGCCCGTCCGGTGGACGGCGAGGACCCTGCCGACGCGATGTGGCGGCTGGTCGACCGCGCCGACGGTGCCATGTACGAGGCCAAGCAGGCCGGCCGCGACCGGGTGGCCGCAGTGCTGCCGCGGCAGCGTTCCGTGCGGTTCGCCGACAGCATCCCGCCGGCCGGTCGCCCGAGCGCCTGAAGGACCCTCTGCCCTCCCGCCATGTGAGGACCCCGTCCTCCCCACCCCTCGCAGGCCGGGGCGGGGCCGGCGCCGGCCCCGGCGGAGGGCCGCACCGCTCGACCGGTGAGGACGCCGGTTCTCTGCTCCACTCTTCCCATGACGCTCGTCGCGCCGGATCCGACCCGGACGGTGCCGTTGCCGCTCCGGGAGCAGGCCGACGTCCGCGACCGGTGGCTGACCCAGCGGCTGCTGGACGTCCTCCCCGGACTCATGGACCGCGCCGGCATCGACCTGTGGCTGGTCGTCGGCCGTGAGTACAACGAGGACCCGGTCCTGGCCACCCTCCTGCCGGCCACCTGGCTCTCGGCCCGCCGCCGCACCATCCTCGTGCTGCACCGCAGCGACGACGGCGTCACCGCCGCCGCGGTCTCCCGCTACCCGGTCGGCCAGTTCCTGCCTGCCTGGTCCCCCGAGGACGGCGGGCGGCCCCCGGCCGAGGACAGCCAGTGGGCCGAGGTGCGCCGGATCGTCGAGCAGGCCGCGCCGCGGCGGATCGGCGTCGACGTCTCCGCGGACTTCGCCCTCGCCGACGGGCTCTCGCACACCGAGCACCGGCTGCTGACCGAGGCGCTGGGGCCGTGGGCCGACCGGCTGGTGTCGGCCGAGGAGCTGGCCGTCGGCTGGCTGGAGACGCGCCTGCCGGAGGAGATCGCCGCGCTCGACGGGCTCAACCACCGGGTGCTCGAGGTGGTGGAGGAGGCCTTCTCCCCCGCCGTCCTGACCGCCGGCGTCTCCACCGCCACCGACCTGGCGTGGTGGATCCGCCAGCGGCTGGCCGACCTGGGCGTCGAGCCGTGGTTCCACCCGGTGGTCGACGTGCAGCGCGCGGGGGTGGTGCCGCTGCGCGAGCACGGGGCCCTGCTGCCGGCGGTCCGCTACGACGTGCCGGTGGAGCCCGGCGACCTGGTGCACTGCGACGTCGGCCTGTCCAGCCTGGGCCTGAGGACCGACAGCCAGCGCAACTGCTACGTGCTGCGTCGCGGTGAGACCCGGGCGCCGGCCGGGCTGCGCCGGGCGCTGGCCGTGGGCAACCGGCTGCAGGACCTGACGACGGCCGAGCTGGTACCCGGCCGCACCGGGAACGAGGTGCTGGCCGCGGCCCGGTGCGCCGCCGAGGCCGAGGGCATCGACGGCGTCATCTACTCGCACCCGGTCGGCGTGCACGGCCACGGCGCGGGGCCGGCGATCGGGCGCTGGGACGACCAGCGCGGCGTCCCGGGCGCCGGCGACCGGGTGCTGCACCCCGACACCGTCTACGCCCTCGAGCTGTGCGTGCACGTGCCGGTGCCGGAGTGGGGCGGCCAGCCGGTGCGGATGGCGCTCGAGGAGGGCGTGGCCCTGACCGAGGACGGCGTGAGCTACCTCGGTGACCGGCAGACCGAGTTGCTGCTCATCCCCGGCGCCTAGGGCCCCCTCCAGGGGTGGCCCCGTCCGGGGCACCGCCGGCCTCCCTGCAGGGTCCCGCTGCGAGCTCGCGAGTGGCGGGGGGCAGGGAGGTCCTTCTACGAGGGACGGGGAGGACGGGGTCCTTGCTCAGGCCGAGGGGCGCCGCCGGATGGCCCGCAGGAGGAGCTCGCCGGGCCGTGCCACGGCGCCGGCGACCCGGGTGACGGGGCTGCTGGTGAGCACCTGGCCGGTGAAGGCGCCGCGCACCCGGCCCGGCCCCGGGGTCGGGGTGTCGAGGATGTCGGTGCCGTCGTCGGGGCGGTCGGTGGTCTGTAGCTGCCGGCCGGTCACCGACAGCAGTGCGTCGGTGAGGGCAGGGCTGAACCGCTGCCCGGCGATGAAGCCCAGCGCGGCATCGCCGACGGGGATCTCCCGCCGCGGGTGCACCGATGCGCGCACGACCGCCTCGGCGACCAGCTCGGGCGCGTAGACCGGCGGGGGCGGCTTGGGCATCGAGCCGAGCTTGGTGCGGGCGTGCTCGAAGAACGGCGTGGCGATGCCGGCGGGCAGGATCTGGCTCACCTCGACCGGCGACCCCTCCTCGGCCAGCTCCATCCGCAGCGCGTCGTAGAAGGCGCGCAGGGCGAACTTGCTCGCCGAGTACGGCGCGTGCAGCGGGATGGAGCGGTAGCCCTCCACCGAGCCGATGCCGATGAGCACGCCGCCACCGGCACGCTCCAGCGCCGGGACGGCAGCCTGCGCAGCGGCCACGTGGCCGATGTAGTTCACCTCGGTGACCCGGCGGAACTCGTCGAGGTCGATCTGCTTCACCGACCCCCAGATGCCCACGCCGGGCACGGTGACGAAGGTGTCGATCCGGCCGAAGCGGGCCTCGGCCGCGTCGACGAGTGCCCGGACGGCGGCCTGGTCGGTGATGTCGGTGGGGACGGCGACCGCCTCCGCGCCCTCGCGGGTGAGCTCCTCGACCAGCGTGCCGAGGGCCTCCTCACCGCGGGAGGCGACGACGATCCGGGTGCAGCCCTGCCGGGCGAACTCGAGCGCCGTCGCCCGTCCGATGCCGCTGGAGGCGCCGAGGACGACGACCACCTGGTCGCTGACGGGAGGTCGCGTGTCGGCCATGCTGCTGCGCTACCCGGCGGGCCGGTGTCCGAACGCGCTCGAGGCCACCGGGTGACCGGCGTGCCGATCCCGGTGGCGGAGGAGGCGCCGAGGTCCTGGCCGCTCACCTCCTCGGCCGGGACGACCGGGTCGGCGGTGCCGACCCGCCAGGCGTTCCCGGCCGGCGTGAGCGGTCGGCGTGAGCGGTCGGCGAGGTCGCTAGAGTCCGCTCGTGGGCACCTCCCCCATGGCGAGACCCGCCGGTGGCGGCCACGGCAGCCGGCGCCCGTCCGCCGAGTCCTCGTAGTGGACCCGGACGACTGGTCCAAGGTCGTGCTCGCGGCGATCCCGGTGGTGGGCGCCGTGGCCAAGCTCCTCCGGAGTGCGGTCCAGGGTCGCCGCGGTCGGCTGGTCGGTGACGCGGACCTGCTCGCGAAGCTCCCGCCGGACAGCGCTGCGTACAAGCGCATGCTGGGGCACCTGGACGACGAGGTCGCGCGCATCATCGAAGACGAGGACAGGAAGCGACGTGACGTCGTCGGGATCGTGCTGGGCGTGGCCCTCCTGGCCGGGGCAGCAGCACTCACGATCTCGGCATGGCGCAGCGACGGGGACGTGTCCCCGTTCCTGTGGGCGGCAGCGGCGGTGGTCGCGATCCTCGGCACCGTCGGCCTGGTGCAGGACGCCACCCCTCGGGCACGGGACGACGCAGGTCGACCGATCAAGTAGGACCGGCCCCTCGCTCCTCGTCCGGTGAGGTGAGGACTAGCTCCTCTTCCGCGCCTCCGCGGTCGCCTTGTCGTTGGCCTTCTGGATGGCGTCGACCAGCTCGTCCTTGGTCATCCTCGACCGGCCGCTGACGTCGAGCCGCCTGGCGACGTCCATCAGGTGCTCCTTGGTTGCGTTGGCGTCCACGCCGCCCTTGGTCTCCCGGTTCGTGTCCCGGCCGCCCTCGGCCTGCGCGTCGCTCGGGCCCTTGTGGTCCTTGGGCTCCCAGTGGTCGCCGACCTTCTCGTGCGTGTGCTTGACCGCGGCCCAGGCGACCTGGTTGGCGCGCTGCTCGTCGTCGTAGGAGTCCATGGCCGAGTCGTGGGTCTTGGCGAAGGTCCGCTGCGCCTTCTCGTCCGACCGCTGCAGGGTGCTGGGGATCTCGGACTGCTTCGCGTCCCCGCGCTTCGTCGTCTTCGGCATGCCGTGCGGTTACCCGCCGTCCGTGGGCGTCAGTCGCCGTCACCCAGCCAGGTGACGCCGTGCTCCCGGGAGGCACGCTCGTAGGCCTCGCCGGGCGGCGCCCCGGTGCGGCTGGCCCCGGCGAGGACGCGGAAGAACCCCTCGAAGCCGGCCGGGGAGGTCATGCACAGCAGCCGGCCGGTCCGCGGGACCACCCGCCGGTGCGAGTGCGGCACACCGTGCGGGAGGTAGAGCGTCCCGCCCGGCCCCACCGTGAACTCCCGGTCGCCGCACACGAAGACGTGCTCGCCCTCGACGACGTAGTACAGCTCGTCGGTGTCCCGGTGCACGTGGCGCGAGGTGTCCAGGATCGGTGTCTCCTCCTCGAAGAGGGTGAAGGCACCGCCGGTGGTGTCCGCCGCCGCGCGGACGACGATCGTCGTCCCCCAGAACGCGAGCCGTTCCCCGCCGTCGTGGTGCTGCGCGAAGGGTGGCGCGACGGGAGCGGCCATGCGGGGACGCTACGCCGGGTTGCCGGGACCGTCAGCCCTCCGCGGCGCCGTCGCGAGGAACGGGACCAGCGTCGCCGCGAGCTCCTCCGGGGCCTCCTCCGCCACGTGGTGGCCGCTGTCGATCCGGCCGCCGCCACGCAGGTCGCTGGTCCACTCAGCCCAGATCACCCGCGGGTCGCCGTGCAGCTCCTCGAGGTCGTCACGGGCCGACCAGAGCACCAGGGTCGGGCAGGCCACCCGGCGTCCGGCGGCCCGGTCCGCCTCCTCGGCGGCACGGTCGACGCCGAGGCCGGCCCGGTAGTCCTCGAGCATCGCCCGCACGGTGGCCGGGTCGGAGGTCGCCCGGCGGAAGTCGGCGTGGTTCTCCGCCCCCATCACCCCCGGGTCGCCCGCGTACCAGGAGCCGGGGTCGGCGAGGATCGCCCGCTCGGGCTTGTCCGGCTGGGCGAAGAAGAACCAGTGCCACCAGGCGGTGGCGAACCGGGCGTCGGCGCGGTCGAGGTGCTCGACGATCGGGATGCAGTCGAGGACGGCGAGGTGCGTGACGGCGCCGGGGTGGTCGAGGGCCGTGCGCAGCGCGACGTAGCTGCCGCGGTCGTGCCCGACGACGGCGAACCGCTCGTGCCCCAGGCCCCGCATCAGCGTGACCACGTCGCGGGCCATCGCGCGCTTGGCGTAGGGCGCGTGGTCCTCCGTCGTCGGCGGCTTCGACGACCGCCCGTAGCCGCGCAGGTCCGGGCAGACGACGGTGTGCCCGGCCGCGGCGAGCAACGGGGCGACGCGGTGCCAGGTGGTGTGGGTGCGTGGGTGCCCGTGCAGCAGGACGACGGGCGGGCCCTGGCCGCCGATCCGCACCCGCAGCCGGACGCCGTCCGCTCCGTCGGCCGTGGTCTCGCCGAAGCCGTCGAAGAAGCCCACCTCAGCCCTCGGCGAAGCGGGACCAGTGCGCGCGCTCGGCGTCGGTCATGGGCCGGCTCGTGTCGGTGGCGAAGTCGAACAGCACCATGACGACGGAGGCGCGGATCGCGACCTGGTCGTCCTGCACCAGCTCCTGGCGCAGGGTGAGCGACCTGGTCCCCAGCCGCGTCACCGTGCTGCGCACGCACAGCCGCTCACCCACCCGGTAGTACAGCTGGCGCAGGTAGTCGACCTCCAGCCGGGCCAGGATCAGCCCGCGGTCCCCCGGCGCCCCCTCGGCCATCGCCAGCCGCGCGTCCTCGACCAGGCTCAGTGCCCGGGCGTGGTTGACGTGACCGAGGGAGTCCGGGTCCGACCAGCGCAGCTGGACGGTGTGCTCGTGCGGGGTGCTCAGGGCAGGTCCGCGGTCTCTGCGGACTGGCGGTGGGCGCCCTGGGCGTCGTCCGGGTCGGGGTGGACGGTCCGCTCCTCGGACTCGGCCAGGATCACCTCGGCGGCGACCTCCTCCATGCCGCTGCCGTGGAGTTCCTCCTCCTCGGGCAGCAGGTCCGCCCGCGTGTGGACGTTGTGCTCGGTGACGTTGGCCAGCGCCTCGGGGCTGGGCTCCTTGTTGGTGGTCACCTCAGAACCGCTGCTGCTCGGTGCCGATGCCCAGGGTCCGGGCGACGTCCTGCACGTTCTCGAACTGCTGGCCGGACGGGAGCCGGCGCAGGTCGGAGAGCACGCGGTCGGGGGCGTTGCCCTCCTGGGCCTTGGCCACGAGCGCGTCCTTGTCGGCGGGCCACACCTCCTTGCCGAGGGCCTCGGCGAGCGCGGCGCGGCGCTCGACGTCGCCGGTCGACGTTCCGGGGGCGGTGGCGGGCTGGTGCGGGTCGGTCACGGGGTCTCCCATCGATCGGGGGTCGGGGTCACTGGGGGGTCGGGGTCACTGGGGGGTCGGCGTGGAGTCGTCGGTGTAGCGGAGGATGGCCGCGACCGGGATGTCACCGGGCATCGCCGCCCGGGGGACGACGACGACACCGGCGCTGCCGGCCACCGCCGCGGCGAGCAGGGCGCGGTCCGCGGGCACCGAGTGCACCTCCTGGACACCGAGGGCGTCCATGTCCCCCTGCTCGGTGCCGAGCAGCAGCGGCGAGGGCCCGACCAGCAGCTTCTCGTCGTCCGGCTGGTCGGCGAGCACCAGCGTCTCGACCTGGCCCTTGCGCAGTGCCTCGACGACCGGCGCGGTGCCGGTCACCGCGAGGCCGTGCGCGGCCGCGGACTGGATCTTCTCCACCGCGTCGGCCTCCTCGCGGGCCTCGTGCTCGGCCACGAGCTCGGCGGTCCGCAGGTCGACCGGCTCGCGGTCGGCGCCGGCAGCCCGGCCACCCTCGTCCATGGAGACGATGAGCTCCGACCACAGGTCGCTGGCCCGGTCGGTGAGGATCTGCCGTGCCCGCATGTCGCCGGCGAGGAGCACGAACCGGGGGTGCAGCCGGCGCACCAGTGAGGCGATCCGCTCGGCGACGTTGTCGGCGTTGTGGATCCACTTGTTCTCTGCGTTGTGCTGGTAGCGGTGGTGGGCCCAGCCGCCGCCCTGGAACTTGCGGATCTGGAAGCTGTCCCCCTCGACCTCGTCCTCGATCTCGGGCCGGCCGACGAGGGTGGCCACCGAGATGTCGGCCCCGACCCGGTCGGTGACGACGACGATGTGCGGCACGCGGCCGGGCAGCTGCCGCAGGATCGGCATCAGGTCGGGCGCGGGCGAGTACTCGGCCACCTCCTGCCGGGGTGCGCCGACCAGCGGCTGGTCGAGGACGACGCTGCCGTCAGCGGCGACGACGAGCGCGCGGCCCCGCAGGGTGGCGACGTCCCCGCCCTCGTTGGCCTCGAGCAGCCGGCTGCGGACCGCCTCGACCACCGCCTCCGGCGCACCCTGGTCGGTGAGCTGCTCGGTGAGGGCACGGACGCGCAGCTCCACCTCGGTGTCGGCGTTCTCGGTGGTGTGCGTGACGTCGGCGCACACCGTGGCGTAGGGCCCGGAGGCGCTGAAGACCGGTTCCAGGAAGGACACGTCCATGGGGGTGGGACCACTCCTCGATCGATGTGGGTCGGGTCGGGGGTTCGGGTCGCGGGGACTGCGACCCCGGGCTGTCCCGCCTCCGCCGCCTACCCACCGGCCGTGCCCTCACACCCGGTGTCGGATCCGGGGGGCGGGGGTAGGCGGTCGGCCATGACCGAGCACGACCAACTGCCGCTGCCCGACTACGACCACCTCCCCGTGGAGGGACTGACGTCGCGGATCCGCACGCTGGACGCCGCGGGCCTGGAGACGCTGCTGGAGTACGAGCGCGCGCACGCCGACCGGCTGCAGGTGGTGACGATCATGGAGAACCGCCTGGCCGCGCTGCGGGAGGGCGCCCAGCCCTCCGGCGGGGACCCGGCCGCCGCGGCCGTCGACGACCCGGTGCACGCCGCGACCGGCTCGAAGGTCTCCGAGGCGACGACCGGCCCGGTGATCAACCCGCCGTCCCAGGGCGACCCGACCAACCCGGCCCAGCCCCGCAGCACCGGCTGACCCGGAGGAGGACGGCCTCCCTGCCGGGGCCCGCTGCGAGCCCGTGCGTGGCGGGGGGGCAGGGAGGTCCTTCCTCACTCCCCGCCGAAGGCCGCGGCGATGTCGAGGACGGCGGGGCCGAGCAGCACGATGAACAGCGTCGGCAGGATGCACAGGATGAGCGGGAAGATCACCTTCACCGGGATCTGCATGGCCTTCTCCTCGGCCCGCTGCCGGCGCTTGAGCCGCATCTCCGCGGCCTGGGTGCGCAGCACGTCGGCGATCGAGACCCCGTACGCGTCGGCCTGCACCACCGCGCGGATGAAGCGGCGCAGGTCGGGCACCGCCGTCCGCTCGGCCAGCGCCAGGTAGGCCTCGCGGCGCGGCTGGCCGACGGCGATGTCCTGCAGCGTGCGAACCAGCTCCTCGGCGAGCGCTCCGCGGCCGTTGCGCCCGGCCCGCGCCATCGCCGCCTCGAAGCCGAGCCCGGCCTCCACCGCGATGGTCATCTGGTCGAGGGTGTCGGCGAGCTCGAGCGCGATCGCCTGCTGCCGCTCCTGCCCGCGGCTGTAGAGCAGCAGCTCGGGGACGACGTGGGCCACCCCGGTCACGACGACGGCCATGAGCACGGTCAGCGGACCGGGGCTCGCCGTCACCACCAGCAGCCCGAGCGCCCCGGCGACGAGGGCGAGCACCAGCTTGGCCGCCACCAGCCGGGGCACCGGCCACTCGGCCGGGCGTCCCGCTGCGCCGGCCAGCCGGTTGAGCCGGGCCACCGTGCCGGCAGGGGTGAGGGCGCCGGCCAGCCTGGGCAGCAGCCGGGCACGTGGCCGGGTGGCGGCCGCACCGGGCAGCTCCAGGCCGCGGGTCAGGTTGGCGCGGGCGCGTGCGGCGGCGTCCTGCGGGCGGGCCAGCAGGGCCCAGCCCAGCAGCGGGACGGCGAGGGCGACGGCCAGGGCGGCCGCGAGCACGGGGGCGGGGACCATCAGAACCGGATCGCCACGGTCTTCTTGAGCCACAGCCCGCCGACGGTGAGCAGCACGACGACGGTGGCGATCATCAGGTGGCCGGCGAGTCCCTCGGTGAAGCCGGCGAGGTAGGCCGGATTGGTCACCGACAGGAAGCCGACGATGCCGAAGGGCAGGGTCATCAGCACGATCGCGGACAGTTTGCCCTCGGCCGACAGCGCCTTGACCTGACGGCGGATGGCGTTGCGCTCCCGGATGGTGTGCCCGACGGTGTCGAGGACCTCGGCCAGGTTGCCGCCGACCTCCCGGTGGATGCCGATCGCCTGGGCCACCCAGCGGAAGTCGTCGCTGGCCATCCGCTCGGCGACCTCGTCGAGAGCGTCGCCGAGGTCGCGGCCCACCCGCGTCTCGTTGACGATCCGGGCGAACTCCTCCGCCGTGGGGGACGCGGCCTCGGTGGAGACGGCGTCGACCGCGCGCAGCAGGCTGTGCCCGGCGCGCAGGCTGCTGGCCATCAGCTGCAGCGAGTCGTCGAGCTGGTCGGCGAAGGCCGCCTGCCGCCGTCCGCGCCGCATCCCCAGGAGCACCTTGGCGCCCAGCGGGGGCAGCGCCGCGAGCACCAGGCCGAGCAGCAGCCCGCCGAGCAGCAGGCCCAGCGCGCCGAGGACGACGGTGCCCAGGCCCACCAGCAGGACGACGTCGGACAGCGCCGTGGCCACCCCGGCCCGCTCCAGCGCGGCCGTGCCGCGGGCCACCAGCCCGCGCCGGGCGAGCACCCGCTCGACCGCGGCACCGGCCGCGGCCGAGGCCCCGGCCAGTGCCGACGCCGGTGGCGCCACCGCGGGGTCCAGGCGGGACAGCGGCACCCGCCGCGGCCCGGCCGGCAGGACGACGAGGGCGAGCAGCAGCAGCGCGCCGGTGACCGCGAGCAGCCCGACGCCGAGCAGGAACGGGGACATCAGGTCCACCCCCGGCGGGCCTCGACGGTGCCGAAGACCCGCGGTGAGACCCGGATGCCGAGCTCCTCGAAGCGGTCGGTGAACCGCGGCCGGACCCCGGTGGGCACCGGCTTGCCGAGGAACCGGCCGGCGGCGTCGACCCCCGCGGAGTAGTCGAAGAGGAACGCGTCCTGCAGCGTGACCGTCTCCCCCTCCATGCCCTGCACCTCGGTCACGTGGGTCACCCGGCGGGTGCCGTCGCGCAGCCGGGTCAGCTGGACGACGACGTCGACGGCCGAGGCGATCTGCTCGCGGATGGCGCGCAGCGGCAGGTCCATGCCGGCCATGAGCACGAGCGTCTCCAGCCGGGCGATGGCGTCGCGCGGGGAGTTGGCGTGCACCGTCGACAGCGACCCGTCGTGGCCGGTGTTCATCGCCTGGAGCATGTCCAGCGACTCCCCACCGCGGCACTCCCCGACGACGATCCGGTCGGGCCGCATCCGCAGCGAGTTGCGCACCAGGTCGCGGATGGTGATCGCGCCCCGGCCCTCGATGTTGGGCGGCCGGGACTCCAGCCGGACGACGTGGTCCTGCTGCAGCTGCAGCTCGACGGCGTCCTCGATGGTGACGATCCGCTCGCCCTCGGGGATGAACGAGGACAGCACGTTGAGCAGCGTCGTCTTCCCGGTGCCGGTGCCTCCGGAGACGATGACGTTGAGCCGGGCCTCGACGCAGGCGCGCAGCAGCTCGGCCATCTCCGGTGAGAGGGTGCCGAAGCCGATCAGGTCGTCGACGGTGAACGGGTCCTTGGCGAACTTGCGGATGGTCAGCGTCGACCCGCTGAAGGCCAGCGGCGGGATGATCGCGTTGACGCGGGAGCCGTCGGCCAGCCGGGCGTCGACCAGCGGCGAGGACTCGTCGATCCGCCGCCCCACCCGGGAGACGATCCGGTCGATCACCCGGCGCAGGTGCTCCTCGGAGGTGAACCGTGCGCCGGTGCGGACGAGCCGGCCCTCCTGCTCGACGTAGACCGCGTCCGGGCCGTTGCACATGATCTCGGTGACGCTCGGGTCGTCGAGCAGCCGCTGCAGCGGGCCGTACCCCAGGACGTCGTCGGCCAGCTCGGCGGTGAGCCGCGCCCGCTCGTCGGCCGACAGCGGGACCCGCTCCTCCTCGACCACCTCGTCGAGCTCACCGAGGACGACGGCGCGCAGCTGCTCCTCCGACAGCGACGGGTCGTTCATCCGGTTGCCCATGCGCTCGAACAGCGCCTTGGCGACGCGGTCCTTGAGCCGGGTGAGCGCGTCGGTGGGCGGCGGCACGGCCACCGGGGCGGCGGCCCGGGGCGCCGGCAGGGCGGAGGGCGCATCGGCCTCGGGCGCGGCGTGCCGGCCCTGGGCCGCCGCGAGGCGGGACGCGAGGTTCACGACGCCGCCCGGTGCACGGAGGCGGAGGTCACGACGCCGCCCGGTGCACGGAGGCGGAGGTCACGACGCCGCCCGGTGCACGGAGGCGGAGGTCACGACGCCGCCCGGTGCACGGAGGCGGAGGTCACGACGCCGCCCGGTGCACGGAGGCGGAGGTCACGACGCCGCCCGGTGCTTGGCGCGGTACCGGCCGGGCCGCACGATCGGGGTGGCGGCGAAGCGGGACACCAGCCGGCGGAGCTCCTTGACCACGGGATCCCGCCGGCCGGAGGCCAGGATCGGCACGCCCTGGTTGGTCGACCCGGGCACCGCGGCCGACCGCGGCAGGACGACGTCCACGCCGGTGCCGATCGCGGTCTCCACGTCGCGCACCGACAGCCCGCCCTTGGCGTCGGCGAAGTTCATCACCACGTGCCGGCCGGCCGGGATCATGCACAGCTCGCGCAGCACGTCGAGCTCCTTGCGCAGCCCGCGGACGCCGGGGACGTCCATGCTGCTCAGCATCACCACGTCGGTGGCCCGGTCGAGCGCGGCCAGGGTCTGCTCGGAGAGCCCCGGCGCGGTGTCGACGACGACGTAGCGGAACTCGCGGGCCAGCGAGGTGAGCAGCCGGCTGACGTCGGCGGCGGTCACGGTGTCGCCGGCGGCCGGGGACTCCGCCCCGCACACCGCGTACAGGCCGCTGGGGTGCTGGGTGAGGAAGGTCTTGAGGACCATCGTGTCCTCGACCGCCGGGCCGTGGACGACGTCGGGCAGCGCGTACTCCGGCGCCAGTCCGAGCGCGGAGGCGACGTCGCCGAACTGGACGTCGAGGTCGACGAGCACCGTCGACTGCGGTGCGGCCGCGGTCAGCCCGATGGCGAGGTTGGCCGACACGGTGGTCTTGCCGACGCCACCCTTCGGCGAGGCCACGGTGATGACCCGGCCGGTGTAGCGGGCGGTCTCCTCGACCGGGCGCAGCACCCGTCGCCGTCCGGCCGCGCTGGAGCCGGCGCGCTCGACGGCGGCGCGGATCTCGCCGGCGTCCGCGGTGGGCGGCAGCAGGTCGCGCACCCCGGCACGCATCGCCGCCTGCCACGTCTCCGGGGCCGGGTGGGCGAGCAGGACGACGCTGATGCCGGGGCACTGCACGTCGAGCCGGGCGGCCAGGCCGAACACCTCGGACAGCGGCGCCGCCGGGCCGATCAGCAGGACGTCGGGCAGCTCGCCGTCGACCAGCTGCTCGAACAGCCGCGCCGGGTCGGCGGGCAGCCGGCCGGCGTGCAGCACGTGCACGTCGCCGTCGGTCGCCTCCTCGACGCGCAGGACGAGCTCCTCGTCGGCTGCGCCGAGCACCACGCGGCTCATGAGTAGTCCTTCTCGTAGACGTTCTCGGGGGTGACGACCTCGGTGCCGGTGGTGTCGACGCCGTCCGGCTCGAGGGAGAGCCAGACGGTGCCGTGCTCCATGCCGAAGACGACCGCCTCGGCCGCCTCCGGGAGCAGCCCGAGCGTGACCATGAGGCTGGCCGAGGGCGCCGCGCCGCCGGAGGACGCGGTCTGCGTCTCGTCGCCCGCCTCGGATCGGACCGGGGCGCCCTGCACCTGGGTGACCAGCACGCGGTTCAGGACGACGTGCGTCTCGCCCTCGAGGGAGACGTGCACCCCGACGGTGTCCCCGGCGGCGAGCCGGCCGCCGACGGCGCGCTGCGGTTCGAGCAGGATGCTGACCTCCGAGGCCCCCTCCGGCGGGGTCACGGTGCCCGGCACGGTGAGGTCCGCGGGGGCGGCGAAGCGGGCCGCCAGCAGCTGCTCGCCCGGCTGCAGGTCGACGGTGGCGACCTGCCCGGCCAGCTGGTCGAGGTCGGCGACCCCGCCCGGGACGGCGGCCTTGGCCGGGAGCCGCTCGGTGCGGACGAGGTCGGCCAGCTCCTCGGCCGGCGTCCCCTCGGCGACCGGCTGCTCGACCAGGAGGACGTCCACGGTCTCCACCCCGGCCAGGGCTCGGGCGTCGGCACCGCGCACGTAGGCCAGCAGGACCACGGCGCCGGTGGCGGCGAGGAGCAGCGCCGCCAGGGCGGCGAGCAGTCGGCGTCTCACGAGGGCCCCTATCGGACGAGTCGGAGGACCCAGGCACCCAGCTGCGGGGCGTCGGGGTCGTAGTCGAAGGCCTCGCCGAGGTCGACGAAGCGGGTGAAGTAGCCGGTCACGCAGCGCCCGCTGCCGCTGCACGGTCGCGGCTGGGACTCGAACTGGCCGCCGAGGTGGTAGCCGGTCAGCCGGAAGGCGGCGTAGCCGTAGACGCGGTACCAGGCGTTGCTGCCCGTGCCGCCGTACTGGTCGAAGATCGGCAGCAGCACCGTGCGGCCCACCCAGGAGGCGAAGTCGGCGGCCGAGCACTGGGACGGCGGGGTGTTGCCGGTCGAGGAGTACGAGCGCTCGTCGCTGGCGCTCGTGGCGCGGCACTCGCCGGGGTCGCTGACCAGGTAGCCGAACCCGCCCGGCACGATGTTGTCCGACGGCCCGGTGCAGTCCTCGATCGTGGTCGAGGACTTGGTCAGGAAGATGGTCCGTTCGGTGGTGCCCGAGGGCAGCCCGCCACCGGTCTGCTGGGAGAACTCGCACCAGGAGAAGGTCAGGGGCAGGACGGCGGTGCCCCCGCTCGGACCGCCCCAGGCCACCGTGGCGGTGGCCGAGACGGCGGTCGCGTCGTGCCCGATCGCCGGGGCGAACCAGTGTTCCTGCGGGGTGCGCCCGGAGACGGTGACGCGGTGGGGGTTCGACGCCAGGACCGGTGGAGCGGCGGTGGCGTCGCCGAGGTTGGCGTCCACCATGCCCTGCGCGGTCGCCTGCATGTCGCCGCAGGCGCCCTTGGCGCAGTCGGCGGCGACGGCGAGCGCCGCCGCGTCGGCGGCGACCTGCAGCCGGGCCCTCTCCGCGTACAGGGCGCCGATGTCGACGGCGATGGCGGTGAAGCCGAGGACCGGCACGAGCAGCAGCGCCAGGAGCACCGCCGAGGCGCCGTGCTCGCCGGCCAGCCGGCGGCGAAGGGCAGAGCGGCCGCCCTGCTGCCCGGCCCCGTCCCGGGCACGGCCCTGGGCGGAGCGGAGGGTGGGGAGGACGGGGTCCTTCTTCAGCCGTTGCACCGCATGACCCCCGTCCCGGTGAGGTCGATGTCCGCGCCGAAGAAGCCGGTGAGGAACGGCATCGGGTAGTCGACGGTGATGCGCACGTTCTGCGTCGTCGTGCCGGTCATCGGGCAGCCGGTCTGCGGTGTCACGGTGATCTGCGCGTCGGTGATGGCCGGGTCGAGCGTGGGGGTCGCGTCGCGGACGGCCGTGCGCGCCGCGGCCGGGTCGTTCTGCAGGGCCATGGCGCGGGCGCCCTCGCGGGCGGCGGCGGACAGGGTGCCCTGCACCTGGAAGGCGTGCCCGAACTCGGCGATGCCGAGCACCAGGACGAGCAGCAGCGGCACGATCATCGCGAACTCCACGGCGCCGGCGCCGTGCTCGTCGCGCAGTCGGGTGCGCACCGGTCCCCCACCTCCTCTCCCGCTGGGTCGTCGCTGCCCGGGTGCGGCGCGGCGCAGCGGCCCCGGGGGGACGGGGCCGCTGCGCCGTGGGTGCGAGGGATCAGTCGGCGGCGGGCACGGTGCCGCCCAGCTCCTCGACGATCGAGGTGAAGAGCTCGTCGAGGCGACCGCCGAGGGCGATCACGGCCGCGATGATCACGACGGCGATCAGGCCGACCATGAGGCCGTACTCGACGGCGGTCGCGCCCTTCTCCTCGCGCTTGAGGCGCTCCTCGGCGAAGGAGCAGAGCGTGGCGAGGGTGGCCAGCGGGTTGGTGACGAGGTCCAGCACGGGGACTCCCTGGGGGACGGTGCCGGCCGGTCCGGATCGGGCGACCCGGACGTCGCGGCACTTGCCAGGGGGTGTCGTCCGAACGGTCGGCCCGCTTGAGGCCGGGTCATCCGGTCGGCCGACAGCGTCCGCCCGCCCGGGGGACCGCCCGCCGGCGGACGTCACGCCACGTGACCGGCGCCACACGCCGCTTTCCGCGGGAAACCGCCGGAGGGCTCAGGGCAGCAGCGCCGCCCCGCCGATCACCAGAGCGGCGCCGGCGAGCATGGCCGGTCCGAAGGGCAGCTCACCGCGCACCCCGATCCGCCGGGTCGCCAGCAGCGCCAGCGCGATCCCCGCCTGGACGACGAAGCCGGCGAGCGCGCCCAGCACCACCGCCGCCCAGCCGAGCCAGCCCAGGTACAGGCCGAGGAGTGCGGCCAGCTTCACGTCACCCATGCCCAGGCCGCCGGGCGAGACCAGCGCGAGTGCCAGGTACACCGCGAACAGGGCCGCCGCGCCGAGCACCGCCCGCAGCAGCGCGTCCCAGGCGCCGTCGGCGAGGGCCGGGAGGAGCAGCAGCGCCGTCCCCGCGGCGAGTGCGGGCAGCACCACGCGGTTGGGCAGCAGCCGGTTCTGCAGGTCCACCACGGCGAGCAGCACGCCCACGACGGCGAGGAGCAGGAACGCCGGCAGCTCCCACGAGAGCCCCGAGCGCAGCACCGTCAGAGCGCACAGCAGCCCGGTCGCCACCTCGACGAGCGGCGGCCGGACGGCGACCGGACCGGGGCCCACCAGCTCCCGCGCACCGGTGTCCGGCGGCCAGGGGAAGCGGCCAGCGGCGCGGTTGACGAGCACCCCCGCGGCCGCCCCCAGGAGCAGGGCGACGACGGTGAGGGCGGCGAGCACGGAGCGACGATGGCACGACTGCGCCCGCCGATGCGGGACCGCCACCGATCGGTGGACGGCACGGGAGCGGTGCGCCTGATCGGGTGCACGGGTCCGTCGTCCCACCGGTCGGTGGTTTCCGGCACCCTCAGCGGCATGAGCGAGACCGCGCAGGTCGCCCTGGCCGTCGTCTGCTTCGCCGTGGCGGTGCTCGCTCAGGTGACCGGCCTGGCGCTGCTGGTCGCGGACGCCCGCAGGACCGGCGCCGCTCTGCGCCGCTGGCGCGACAGCAGCCCGGCGGGGCACCGGCCGGAGACCCCCGTCCGGCTCGGTGACCTCGCCGTCCTGCTCGACACCCTGCTCGACAACCGGTTCGACCGTGCCGCCGCCGCTGTCCTGCTCGTGGTCGGCGTCGTGGCGGGGGCGCTGGGCTGGTTCCTGGCGCTCTGACCGCGCCGGCAGTCCGGCTGCTCCTGCGTTCGGGGTCGCGCGCCGACCGGTGCCCCGAGCCTCGACCCGGGCGACCCGACTGCGATCGGCTCCCGACGGTCCGGCTGCTCGGGGCGCGGCGAGGGAGAACCGCAGCTCGGGCCACGCGGTTCAGATCTGCTGCCTGCGCTGGAGGGTGAGGAAGGCGAGCCAGCCGAACGGCGCCGGCAGCCAGAACGTCGCCGTCCGGAAGGCGAGGACGGCGGTGAGCGCGGCCGTCACCGGCACACCCGTCGCCGTGAGGGCGCCGACGAGGGCGGCCTCGACGGCGCCGAGCCCGCCGGGGGTGGGCGCCGCCGATCCGATCGTGGACGCCGCCAGGTAGACCACGACGAGCGTCGGCAGGGACAGGGACGCGGAGAAGGCGCGCAGCGAGGCGTCGAGCGCCACCACGTAGCCGCCGTTGAGCAGCAGGATGCCGAGCACCGCCGTCCCGAGCCGGCGCGGCTGGGACAGCGCGGTGAGCAGCTGGGGCAGCGTCTGGCGCAGCAGCGGCTCCACGCGGCGGTGCAGCAGCCGCCGCGTCGGCGGCAGCAGGCCCACGGCGACGAGCACCGCCGTCGCCCCCAGCAGGACGACGAGCACCTCACCGCTGGGCAGGAGCGTCGGGCGGGACGCCGAGACGCCGCTCACCCAGCTGCACACCAGCAGCACGACCACCGTGACGACGACGGTGACGACCTGGCTCACGGCGACGCTGGCCGCGGCCGTCGCCAGGGGGACGCCGGCGCGCTGGAGGTAGCGGATGCCGAGCCCGACGTGCCCCACCGTCGGCGGGGTCACCAGCGTGACGAAGGCCGTCGCGACCTGCACCAGCGTGGTGCGACCCAGCGGCAGGTCCGCGGGCACGAAGGCCTGCAGCGCCAGCGCCGCGCCGACGTACGTCACGGCCGAGCCGAGCACCGCGACCGCGAGCCACTCCCAGCGGGCCGCGCTCAGCGTGCTGCCGAGGCTGACCTCGGAGAGCTGGGAGGCCAGCACGTACGCGGCGACCGTCGCCGCCAGCACCGTGACGATCGTCCGTGGCCGCACGCGCTCGAGGCGCGGCGCCGTGGCCGGAGCCGCTCCCGAGGGTCCGGTCAGGGCGGCGCGCAGGTCGCTGACGACGCTGGTCCGGCGCACCGCCTCGCGCAGAGGCGGGGGCAGCACCAGCGGCTGGGCCAGCGCCGCCAGCCGCGCCTCGGCCGGTGTCCCGGTCCCGTAGCCGGCGCGCAGCGCAACCACCGCGGCCTCGACACCGGCGTGCGCGGCCGCGGTCACCAGGAGCGCCACGACGTCCAGCTCGCGTTGCAGCTCGCTGGCCGCCGGCTGTGCGGACCGCCACCGGCTGAAGCCGACCCGGCCGTCCGGCATCAGGACGACCGACCGCGCGGTGAGCGCGCCGTGGGCCATCCCGGCCCGGTGCACCCGCCTGAGCGCGGCGAAGGCGGCCCGCAGTTCCTCCGGGACCGCGCCGTCCGCGTCCGAGAGCGGGGTACCGGCGAGCGGCCGGGCCACCGACAGCAGCGCCGGTCCCGTGGACAGCAGCGTCAGCACCGAGGGTGCGGGGACGTCGGCCGCTCGCGCGATGGCGGCGCAGAGCGCCTCCCGTTCGAGCTGGCCGCGCAACGTGAGCGCGGGCCGGCCGACGACCGACGACCGCAGCCGCACCAGCGACACCCCGCGGCGGGCCAGCGAGACGCCGCGGCGGTCAGGGTCCACGACGGTCACCTCGAGGTCCCCGCCGGGCGAGGTGGCGGCGTAGCGCAGGCTCTCCGCCGGGTGCGGCAGCGGGCACAGCTCGTCCACCGGGAGCCCGGCCGCCGCGAGGACCGCGCGGATCCGCCCCTCGTCCGGACGCGCGGGCAGCACGCCGACCAGCACCCGGACGAGGAGGCCGGCCACCGCCCCGGCGAGCACGGCGATCGCCCCGCTGAGCAGGGTGAGGCTGCCCAGGGCCAGGGCGCACAGCAGCGCCGCACCCACCGCCAGCCTGGCCGGCGTCGTCCACCGCGGGCGCCGCTGCAGGTCGGCCCCGAGCAGCAGGCCGACGGCGGCGGCGATCGGCGTGACCGCCGCGTCCGCGGCCGGCCCCAGCAGGTTCCTCCCGCCCAGCAGCCACTCGGCCGCCTCGCCGAGTCCCGTCCCCAGCGCGCAGGCGAGGACGGCGGAGGTGAGCGCGAAGCGGCGCCACCGCAGCGCGTCGAGCAGGACGGCGCCGAGCAGCGCCAGCACGGCGAGCGATGCGACCCCGTTGGCGACGGAGAGCACCGTGCGCGGCAGTCCGCCGAGGACCGCGTCGGCGAGGTCGGTCCCGGGGGTGGGCACGTCCGGCACCCGCAGGGCGAGCAGGACCAGGAGCACCAGCGCGCCGGCCGCGAGCGCCAGCTCGACCCCGTCAGCGGGACGGCGGACCCGGGTGCGCGGCCAGAACGACGTCCGCCGGTCCGCGCCCTCCTCCGTCACCCGGCCAGTATTCGCAGGTCCCGGCCGCGCTTCGCGGCGGGTCGCCCCCCTGCCGCACGGGGCTGCGCGTCAGCGGTGCGGTGCGGCCCGCTCGGGCGGGGATCCCGGCCGGCTCTCCGCGCGGGACGACGCCGCGCGCGCCGACGTGGTCGGCCCGGGCAGCCGCAGGCTGACCAGCAGCGCGAGCACCGGCAGTGGGAGGAGGGCGGCCACCGACCACACCAGGCCGTGCGCGTCGGCCAGCACCCCGAACAGGGGTGTCACGGCACCGCCGGCCGAGACGGCCAGGCCGAGGGTGACTCCGGAGGCCGTGCCGACGCGGTTGGGGAGCAGCTCCTGCCCGAGGGTCGTCTGCACCGAGAAGGGCAGGTAGAGCCCCAGGCCGAGCAGGACGGCGGCAGCGAGGGCCCCGGGCCAGGACGGCGCGGCGACGAGCAGGACCAGACCGGGCACGGCGACCGCGTAGCCCAGCCGGATGGCCGGTACCCGGCCCCAGCGGTCGGCGAGCCAGCCGCCGACGAGGGTGCCGACCGCCCCGACGCCGAGGAACGTCGCCAGCGCTGCGGAGCCGGCGGAGGCGGAGAGGCCGAAGCGGTCGATGACGTACAGCGCGACCAGGGACGACACCCCGAAGTAGAGCATCGAGCGGATCACCACCAGCCCGGTCAGCCAGCCGAACGACCGCCAGTCGTCGTCCCGCTGCCGTGCCCCGCCGGCCGCGGCGGTGGCGCGCGGGCGGGCGCGGGCCCGGCGGCCGAGCGCGAGCAGGACGGCGGCCGTGCCGAGGGCCGGCAGCGCCAGCAGGGGCGTCCCCGCCACGCCGTACGCCAGCAGCACGGGCGTGACCACGACCGGGCCGAGGGCGAGACCGGCGTTGCCCCCGACGGCGAACCAGCTCATCCCCTGCGCGGAGGCGCCGGCAGCCGCGCGCGCCGCCCGGGCCGCGGCGGGGTGGTAGGCGGCCACGCCGAGACCGGAGAGGGCCACCGCCGCCCACGTCCACCAGTAGGAGTCGCCGAGGCCGGCCAGCCCGATGCCCACCCCGGCGACCAGCAGCCCCACCGCGGGCAGCCAGGGCAGGGGGCGGCGGTCGGCCAGGACGCCGAAGGCGGGCTGGACCACCGACGAGAGCACGGTGGCAGCCAGGGTGATGCCGGTGGCGGCGGCGTAGGAGTAGCCCCGCTCCAGCACCAGGAAGGGCAGCAGCGCGGGCACCGCACCCTGGTACAGGTCGTCCACGACGTGGCTGCCGGTCAGCAGGGCCAGCCCGCGTCGGTCCACCACCACCCCGCCCGAGGCGGCTCTGCCGCCCCGCCGCCCGCTCCGCACCAGGCGACCGTGGCCGCGCGGGCGCCGGTCGTCAACCGGCCGAGGGTCAGTGCGCGGCAGCGGGTGCCGGCTCGTCGGTCAGCTCCCAGGGGCGGACGACGGTCATCAGCACCGCGATGGCGAGGACCAGCGCGGCCAGGATGACCGTGCCCATCGCCGCGGCGTCGTTGCCCAGCAGGCCGACGACCGGGGAGACCGCGGCGCCCACGCCGAACTGCACCGCGCCGAGCAACGCCGCGGCCGAGCCGGCCGACTCCCCGTGCCGGGACAGCGCCAGCGCCGGGGCGTTGGGCAGCGCGAGGCCGGAGGCGAAGAGCATCGCCCACAGCGGGACGACGACCGCGACCAGCCCGCCGGTACCGGTGAGGGCGAGGACGAGCAGCGCCGCGCCGGCGACCGCGCCGAAGACGGTGCCGGTGACCAGCACCTGCGCCGGCGACCACCGGCGCAGCACCACCGGGTTGAGCTGGGTGGCCGCGATCAGCCAGAACGCGCCCGCGCCGAACAGCAGACCGAACTGCTGCTCGTCGAGGCCGAACTGCCGCTGGAAGACGAACGACGAGCCGGAGACGTAGCTGAACAGCCCGGCCATCGTGAGCCCGGCGACGAGCACCAGGCCGACGAACGTGCGGTCGCGCAGCAGCCCGCGGTAGGTGCGCAGCGTGCCGGCGACGCCGTGGCCGCTGCGCCGGGACGGCGGCAGCGTCTCGCGCAGGGCCAGTGCGCCCACGGTGAGCAGCAGCAGGCCGTAGACGGCGAGGACGGCGAAGATGCCGCGCCAGCTCGTGACCCGCAGCAGCTCCCCACCCAGCGTGGGCGCCAGCACCGGCGCGGCACCGAGCACGAGGAACAGCCGGGACAGCATCGTGGCCGCCGCCCGTCCGGTGAACAGGTCGCGGACGACGGCCATCGCGACCACCGCGCCGGCCGCCGTCCCCACGCCCTGCAGCAGGCGCAGCACGCCGAGCACCTCGATGCTCGGGGCGACCAGCACCAGCAGCGAGGCCACCACGTACAGCGCCGTGCCGGCCAGCAGCGGCCCGCGCCGCCCGAACGTGTCGGAGAGCGGGCCGAGGACGAGCTGGCCGATCGCCAGGCCGACGAGCGTGCCGGTGAGGGTCAGCTGGACCATCGCCGACGTCGTCCCCAGCTCGGCGCTGATGGTGGGTAGCGCCGGCAGGTACATGTCGATCGTCAGCGGCCCGACTGCGACGAACGCGCCGAGGAGGAGGGCGAGCAGCGCCCGGTTGGGCGGCGCGGCCTCGGTCGTCGGTGCGAGCGTCGCGGTCGCGGCGCGGTCCTGCAGGTCGGTCACGGTCGTCCCATTCGTCCAGGCGGTGTGCGGACGGCCCACGCTGGCCGGATGTCAGGAGCCAAGGCAGCGCCGGCGCCGTCCATTCCTGGCCGTGACCGCTCACACCCCCAGCGGCTCGCGGGCGGCGGCCGCCCGGCGCGTGTCCTCGAGGACGAGGTCGTAGTTCACCTGGGCTCCTGCGGCTGCGCCCGCCGCCGCGGCCGCACCGACCTGCGCGGACAGGTCGGTGACGTTGCCGGCGAGCCACACGCCGGGGACGGTGCTGCGCCCGGTGGCGTCGGCCACCAGGTGCTCCCCCATCCCTGACGGGTGCGGCACCGGGGTCAGGCCCAGACCGGTGAGGAAGCCGGCGCGGGCGACCATCCGCGACTGGACGGCGACGGCGTGGCGTTCGACCACCGTGCCGTCGGCCAGCCGCACGCCGACGAGCCGGTCGCCGGCGACCTCGAGCCCGGCCACCTCTCCGGTCACCACCGGGACGCCGAGGGCGGCCAGCTGCTCGGCCTGCTCGCCGGAGGGCGCCGGCTGGGTGTGCGCGAAGAGGACGACATCGGCGCTGAGCTGCCGGAACAGCAGCGCCTGGTGCACCGCCATGGGCCCGCTGGCCAGCACGCCGATGGCCTGGTCGCGGACCTCCCAGCCGTGGCAGTACGGGCAGTGCAGCACGTCGCGGCCCCAGCGCTCACGCAGCCCGGGGACGTCGGGCAGCTCGTCGACCAGCCCCGTGGTGACCAGCAGCCGGCGAGCCCGCACGGTCCGCCCGTCGGCCAGCCCGACGGTGAAGCCGTCGCCGTCCCGGTCCGCGCCGACGACCTCGCCGTCGACCACCTGGCCGCCGTAGGAGCGGACCTCGGCCCGCCCGCGCTCGAGCAGCTCGCCCGGCGGCATCCCCTCGCGCGCCAGCAGCCCGTGCACGCCGGCCGCCGGTGCGTTGCGCGGTGCGCCCGCGTCGACCACCACCACGGACCGCCGCGAGCGGGCCAGCAGGAGCGCCCCGTTCAGACCGGCGGCACCACCGCCGACCACCACGACGTCGTACTCGTTCCTCAGTTCATCGGTCACCGTGACCACCTCCGGGACCACGGTGCGACGGACAGCGCTCGACCGGCAAGGATCGTTGCTGGTTCGGCAAGACGACGACTGCTGCGGCGCAGGACGGCCGCCGGCTGGAGACCGGCTGCAGGCGGCGACGGCGACGCGCACCCGGTCACGCCGGGGTGAACGGGCCGTCCACCCCGGCGGCTCAGGTACCGCAGAAGGTGCGGTAGGGGCCGGTGCCGCCCGGGGCCGGGGCGGCGTAGCGCTCGAGACCCGGACGCTCCTCGTAGGGCGCGGCCAGCACCTCGAGCAGCTGCCGCAGCGGGGCCAGGTCGCCGGTCGTGGCGGCCTCCAGCGCCTCCTCGACGAGGTGGTTGCGCGGGATGTAGACCGGGTTGGCGCGGTCCATCGCCTCGGCGTCCGGACCGAGGGCGCGCCACCGCTCGAGCCAGGCGTCGAAGCGCGCCAGGTCCAGGACGAGCAGTCGGGCGGGCTCGGCGTCGCCCCGGGCCGCGGTGCCGAGGGCGCGGAAGAACGACGTCAGGTCGACGCGGCTCTCCTGCATGAGAGCGAGCAGCTCCTCGACCAGCGCGGTGGTCACGTCGTCGTCCAGCCCCTCGGGCAGGCCGAGCTTGGCGCGCATCCCCGCCGTCCAGGCGGCGTTGTACTGCGGGCGGAACCGCTCGAGCGCCCCGACCGCCAGGGCGACGGCCTGCTCCTGGTCGTCGGTGAGCAGCGGCAGCAGCGTCTCGGCGAAGCGGGCGAGGTTCCACTCGGCCACGATCGGCTGGTTGCCGTAGGCGTAGCGCCCGCCGGCGTCGATCGAGCTGAAGACGGTGGCCGGGTCGAAGGCGTCGAGGAACGCGCAGGGCCCGTAGTCGATGGTCTCGCCGGAGATCGTCGTGTTGTCGGTGTTCATGACGCCGTGCACGAAGCCGACCAGCATCCACTGCGCCACCAGCGAGGCCTGGGCGGTGACCACGGCCTCGAACAGCGCGAGGTGGGGGTTCCCGGCGTCCGCCGCTGCGGCGTGGTGCCGGGCGATGGCGTGCTCGGCGAGCCGGCGCAGCAGTTCGACGTCCCCGGTGGCGCGGGCGTACTGGAAGCTGCCCACCCGCAGGTGGCTGCCCGCGACCCGTGCCAGGACGGCGCCGGGCAGCAGGGTCTCGCGGCGCACCGGGCGGCCGGTCGCCACCACGGCGAGGGAGCGCGTGGTGGGGATGCCGAGGGCGTGCATCGCCTCGCTGATGACGTACTCGCGCAGCATCGGACCGACGACGGCCAGGCCGTCGCCGCCCCGGGAGAACGGCGTGCGGCCCGAGCCCTTGAGGTGCAGGTCGCGCAGCCGCCCGTGGACGTCGGTCAGCTCACCCAGCAGCAGCGCCCGGCCGTCACCCAGGCGCGGGACGAACCCGCCGAACTGGTGCCCGGCGTAGGCCTGCGCGACCGGCTTCGCGCCGGCGGGCAGGGACGTGCCGAGCAGCAGCCGCACGCCCTCGGGGCCGCGGAGCGCCTCGGGGTCGAGCCCCAGTTCGGCGGCCAGCGCGTCGTTCAGCACGAGCAGCTGCGGGTCCGGGGCCTGGTCGGCCTGCCACGGGACCGCCATCTCCGGCAGCTCGCGGGCGAAGCGGTCGTCGAAGGAGACGGTCGGTGCGGGGGCGACGCTCACACGGTGGACAGCACGCCGGGGGCCGCCGCTGTTCCCGGATGCCGACGGCGGGCCGCGCGGGAGGCCGAGGCCTGGTCCGCCACGTACCTGCCGGGCCACACCGGCTCCGGGCGCAGCACGGCCACGTGCTCCCAGACGCCCCACCCGTCTGCTCGGACCGCTCGACGCGGACACCTAGGGCCGTCGGACGGCGTAGCGCAACAGGACGACACCGTTGCCGAACCGCCGGTTCTCCACCAGCTCCAGGGCGGTCGGGTCGTCGGCGGTCTCGAACAGCCGTCGACCGCGGCCGATGACGACCGGGTTGACGTAGAGGCGGTACTCGTCGACCAGGTCCAGCCGGCGGAAGGTCTCGACCAGGTCGGCCCCGCCGAGCGTCATGTCCCCGCCGGGCTGCTGCTTCAGTGCGCGGATCTCGTCGGGGTCCACCTCTGCCCGCAGCGAGGCGTTGGGGCCGACCTCCCGCAGCGTGCGGGAGAACACGATCTTGGGCACCGCCCGCCAGATGCCGGCGAACTCACGCATGGTCGGCGGGGCGTCCGGGTCCTGGTCGGCGGTCGGCCAGAACGCTTCCATGAGCTCGTAGGTGACCCGGCCCTCCATGAAGGCGCTGTTGGTCGCGAGCTGCTCGTTGAAGTGCGCGTGCAGCTCCTCGTCGACGAGGTGCCAGCTCAGGTCGTGGTCCGGCCCCTCGAAGTAGCCGTCCAGCGACAGCATCATGTGCACGACGATCTTCCGCATGCGTCCTCCTGATCCACGACCCGGTCCGGCAGCTCGGACCGCCCGACGCGGACGATCTCATCGGTCCCGCCGGCCTTCGCCCGGCACGGCCGCGCGGGGATGCGCCTGCCGGAGGGCGGCGGGAACCGGATCGGCAGCGTCCCGATGGCCTCCCGCGCCTCCGAGCAGCCGGCGGGCGCCTGAGCGCACCGCGACCCGCCTGGCCCACAGCCGACGATGCGGGCCTGCGTGCGGGGTAGCGCTCGGCCGAGTCCCGGACCCTGTGCGGACTGACGCGGCACTCTGAGCTTGGACCTGCAGGTCCGAGCCGGGCGACGGACGAGTCGGCCTGTACGCCGGGTTCTGTCCACGGGTGCCTCACGGCATCCCGATGGGCGGCCATCCATCTAGGCCTGCCGTTGCCGGCAGGCTCCAGCGGTCCACCCGCAGGCATCGGGCGGGCAGCCCTCGAACGCCTGCGCAGGACGGCGGTGCGACCGCCGTCCCTCTCGACCTTGCTCCGGGTGGGGTTTACCGAGCCGCACCGGTCACCCGGTGCGCTGGTGGTCTCTTACACCACCGTTTCACCCTCACCAGCGGCGAGCCGCTGGCGGTCTGTTCTCTGTGGCACTGTCCCGCGGGTCACCCCGGGTCGCCGTTAGCGACCACCCTGCCCTGTGGAGCCCGGACGTTCCTCGGCGACGGGGTCTCCCCCGCCGACGCGACCGCCCGGCCGACTCGTCCGTCGTGCCGACCATCCTAGTGCCGAGACCGCTACCTCCGGCCATGCGGCCGGCCACGCGCCACGTCGACGTCGCCACCACGGTGCTCGGAGTGGTCGTGCTCGGAGTGGTCGTGCTCGGAGTGGTCGTGCTCGGAGTGGTCGTGCTCGGAGTGGTCGTGCTCGGAGTGGTCGTGCTCGGAGTGGTCGTGCTCGGAGTGGTCGTGCTCGGAGTGGTCGTGCTCGGAGTGGTCGTGCTCGCGGCGCTGTCCCAGCTGCTCGCCGGGCGGCCCGAGACCGCGATCGTGCTCGGGGTCATCGCCGTCGGCCTCGCGCCGGGCGTCGCCATCTACCGGTCGGCTCGGCGCCGCGGCGATCTCGGCCGAGCCCCGCGGGGCCGGTCGACGACGGTCGTCCCCGTCAGGCCAGTGACGGCGGAAGCCCACCCGCCGCTCGCCGGCCCCCGTGAGCGGTCGGGACAGCCGGAGCGGGTGCACTGCGGCCTGACGGCACGTGCGTCAGTTCGAGTAGCGAGCGACAGGGGCGTCCGGTGGCGCCCCCTCTCCCGCGGGTAGGTCGGGGCACGTCCGCTCGTAGGCCATCCCAGGGGCCAGCTGCTCCCACTCGGTCATCGAGAGGTTCCGGCTCACCATCCGGCAGCCGGCCTCCACCCAGGACGAGAACTCCGTGTCCCACAGCCGTACCAAGCCGTCACGGCTGCCGGTCGCCACCCACCGACCTTCTGGGCTGAACGCCACCGCTCGTATCTCTTCCCGGTGTCCCGTCAGCGAGGGGCCATGGGGCTCCCCGGTCGCCACGTCCCACAGCCGTAGCGTCCGGTCGTCCGCGACGCTGGCCACCAATCGACCGTCCGGGCTGAACGCCACACCCAGCACGGTGTTGGTGTGCCCTCTGAGGGGTTCTCCGTGTGGCTGTCCGGACGTGACGTCCCACAGTCGAACGGTGTTGTCGGTGCTGCCCGAGGCCAGCAGTCGACCATCCGAGCTGAATGCCACGTCCTGCACGTAACCGGTGTGGCCGGTCAACGGCTCACCCCGGAGCTGACCGGTCATGACGTCCCACAGTCGCACCGTCTGGTCGCCACTGGCGCTGGCCAGGAGGGTCCCGTCCGGGCTGAACGCCACCCCGCTCACCCAGTCCGTGTGGCCGGTCAACGGCTCACCGCGAGGCCCACCCGTCGAGACACCCCACAGCCGCACTGTCTGGTCCTCGCCCACGCTGGCCAGCAGCTCCCCGTCCGGGCTGAACGCCACCGAGTTCACCCCGTCGGTGTGGCCGGTCAACGGCTCACCGTACGGCTCACCTGTCATTGCGTCCCACAGCCGCACGGTCCGGTCGCCACCACCGCTGGCCAGGAGGGTCCCGTCCGGGCTGAAGGCGACGTCGCCGACCCAGTCGTCGTGGCCGAACAGCGGCGGTCCTGCCGGCTGGCCGCTCTCGGCGTCCCAGAGTTGCACCGTCGCGTCACCGCCTGCGCTGGCCAGGACATCCCCGTCCGGGTTGAACGCCACCCCGTTCACCCAGGCGGTGTGGCCGGCGAGCGGCCGGCTGACGGAGTGCGTCTCGGTCACGTCCCAGATCCGAGCGGTCTGGTCGAGGCTGACGCTGGCGACGCGGGACCCGTCCGGGCTGAACGCCACGCCATCCGCCCACATGGTGTGCCCGACCAGCGCCTGCGCGTGGGGTTGTCCCGACGCGGTGTCCCACAGCTGCACCGTCCCGTTCTCGGTCGCACTGACCAGCAATCCGCCGTCCGGGCTGAAGGCCACCGCCCAGACGGGGCCCGAGTAGCCACCGAGCGGCTGCCCCAGGGGCTGCCCGGTGACCGCGTCCCAGAGCTGCACCGACCAGTCGGCACTGGCGGTCGCCAGCAGAGCCCCGTCGGGGCTGAAGGCAACTCCCCAGACCTCGTCCTGGTGTCCGGTCAAGGGCGCTCCCAGAGGCCGTCCGGTCGCCACCTCCCACAGCCGCACCGTCTGGTCCACGCCAACGGTCGCCAGCTGGACGCCGTCCGGACTGAACGCGACGTCGCGGACCTCGTCCGTGTGCCCGGTCAGCGGCGAGCCCTGCGGTCGTCCGGTCGCCACGTGCCACAGCCGCACCGTGTGGTCGGCTCCCGCCGTCGCCAGCAGGCTCCCGTCGGGACTGAACGCGACCGCCCAGAGACCGGCGGCGTGGCCGGAGAACGACCGCCCGAGCGGTCGCCCGGTCGCCACGTCCCACAGTCGCAGCGTCTGGTCCCCACTGGCGGAGGCCAACAGATTCCCGTCAGGGCTGAAGACCACGTCCCTGACGGCGGCCGTGTGCCCGGTCAGCGGATCACCGACCGGCCGACCGGACTCGACCTCCCACAACCGTACGGTCCGGTCCCCGCTGCTGGTGGCCAGCAGACGACCGTCGGGGCTGAACGCCACACCCCACACCGGGCCGGTGTGCCCCGTCAGCAGCTGGGACGTGTGCGTCATCTGGGCCAGGCCGGTGATCAGCCCGTCGGGCGGTATCGGGCCCGGCCGCTCGCCGCCGGCCAGGCTCATGCTGTGCAGGCCGGCGAGGATCGCCGTGTCCGGCTTGCCCTGGACGAGATCGTCCGCCTCGGCCGCGATCTGGCGCGCCATGGCCAGCCGCGCCTGACCCTGGGCTTCGCGGTTCTGCTGCAGGGCCAGTCCCCCGGCGGCGACGGCTGCCACCAGCAAGAACGCCAGACCGGCGGCCAGTGCCCGTAGTCGCCGGTTCGAGCGTCGGGCCGTCTCCAGTTCGCGTGCGGCCAGCGCTCGACTGGCCTGCAGGTACCGGCTCTCGACCGGTCCGAGCTCGCCGATGTGCTCGTCCGCCCACACGCCGATGGCCGCGAGCCGCCCGCCGCGCAGCAGGTAGGACTCGTCGCGGTCGCCGTGCTCCCAGTCAGCGGCGTGCCGTTCCAGTTCGGACCGGAGCTCCAGACTGAACCGGTCGGCCTCGACGGCGTCCCGCAGCGGGTGCCACTGCCGCAGCAGCGCCTCGTGCGCGACCTCCACCACGGCATCTCCCGTGGCTCGATCACCACCTGGACCGGAGGTCTCGTCGTGACTCACGAGCAGCCGGGCGTCGACGAAGGCGTCGACCACCGCGCGCTCCTCGTCGGCCAGCGCGCTGCAGGACACACGGCGCCGGGTCGTCTCCCCCTCGGGGCTGACGGTGACCAGCTTGATCAATGTGGGGACGACGTGAGCGCCGAGCCCGCGGCGCGTGAGCTCGTCGCTGACGCGGTCGGCATGGCGCTGGAGGGCACCGACCACTCCGCCCACGGCGTCGTACTGCGCCAGGCTCATCCGGCCATCGGGCCCGGACCGTTCCGCCAGTTCCCGCAGGGTGTAGGCCAGCAGCGGCAGGGCGTCCCCGCCGGCGGTGTCCTCGACCATCCGCTCGACCAGCCCCGCCTGCAGGTCCAACCCCGCCCGCTGGGCCGGTCGGGCGATCACCTCTGCAAGTCGGCCGCGACCGAGCGGCTCCACCACGAGGGGGTCGTCGATCACCTCGGCGAGCCCGGCGCGCTCCGGTGCGGTGGCGAGGAACTCGGAGCGGACCGAGGCGACCACCCACAGGGGTGTGTCCTCGCCGAGCGCACCGTCCAGCAGCCTGAGGAACGACTGCTGTTCTCGCGTTCCGCTGACCGTGATCAGTTCCTCGGCCTGGTCGATCACCACCAGCGAGGCCGGCTGACCGGTCCCCCTCCCGGCCAGATCGGCCAGCTCCCGGGCGAGCAGGACCAGCCCCTCCGACCCACGGCTGAGGACGCCCTCGACATCAGCGGTGGAACGGGGGTGCCCGTGCTCGGTGAAGGCCTCGGCCAGGCAGTTGGCCAGGTGGTGGGTGGGGCGGCCCCCCGGGCGTAGCGGCGGCACGAGGATCCAGTGCGTCGGCGACCGGGCGAGCCGGGGCAGCAGCCCGGCACGCAGGAGCGAGGACTTGCCGCTCCCGGACGGGCCGACGACGGCCACGAACCGGCCTGCGCCGTGCTGCAGGGTCGGGTGCAGCAGCTCGAGCAACCGCTCGGTCTCCCGTTCCCGGGCGAAGAAGACCGCGGCGTCCTCCGGGTCGAAGGGAGCCAGCCCCGGGTAGGGCGACCGGGTCGGGTCCCAGGAGAACGCATCCGCCGGGTCGAGACCTGCCGCCCGCAGACCCGCCAGGAGCCTGCGCAGCCCCGGCGGCCGGCCGGTGCCGTCCCCGTCGTGCCCGTCGGAGGCGAGATCGGCGTCGGTCAGGTCGATCCACTGCACGTCCGCCAGGAGCGGGAGTCGCACTCCGGGCTCCAGCGCCAGGGGGAAGACGGGGTGCCCCAACGAGCGCGCCAGACTGAGCTCTGCGAAGCACCACCGGGACGCCGTCGCAGTGCGACTCGCGAGGAAGACCACGGCCTCGGTGCGACGCAGCCGGGCGTACAGCTCGCGTTCCCAGTTGCGCCCCGCCGGTATGCCGTCTTCTGGGTCGAAGTCCACGAAGACCGTGGTGAAGCCGGCTCTCTGCAGCCAGCTGCTCACTCGCTCCGTCGCGACCCGGTCCTGGTTGCTGTGACTGATGAACAGAGCAGGCATCGGTCCCCCTCTGTCCGGGGGTGGGAAGGCAAGCGCAGACCGATGCCCGGGACATGTCAAGGACTCCGGTCATCAGGCACGGGGACCCCGTTCGGGCCTCCCCGTGCCTGCACACGTGTATGCGGTGGGACGCAGCGAGCGTCCAACCGCCTCTGGCGTCGTCGTGCTGACCAGTCCGGGGACCGGCGTCAGCCCCAGTAGAGGCGGAAGCCCACCCGCCGCTCGCCGTCCTCGGTGAGGGTCGCCATGTCGATCTGTCGACGTGCCTGCTCGTCGACCGGCTCGTCGGAGAGCGCCTCGAGGTAGCGGCGGTGCTCGGTCAGGGAGGCCACCGCCTTCTCCACCCCCGCGGACACGTCCATCACGTGCGGCGGGTCCGGGTCGATCGTGTGCACCGCGACGTACTGGACGCCGGACCACCGCTCCTCGGTCAGGTCCGGGAAGATCCACTCGTTGGCGGCGTCGGCCACCGCGTCGAGCACACCCTGGGTCAGCGCCCGGTGGTCGGCGGAGTTCAGGTAACCCGGGGTGACGCCGGGCGGGGTCCACGTGGGGCCGCCGTACATGGTCAGCACCAGCTCGGGCCGGTGCCGGCGGATCGCGGCGGCCAGATCGCGACGCAGCGCCACCCCGGCCTCCAGCACGCCGTCCCGGTGGTCGAGGAACTCGACCTCGGAGACGCCCACGACGGCGGCCGAGCGGCGCTCCTCGTCCTCCCGCAGCGGGCCTGCCTCGGCCGGCGCCATTCCGGCGATCCCGGCCTCGCCGCGGGTGGCCAGCAGGTAGTGCACCTCCTTGCCCGCCGCCGTCCAGACGGCGACGGCCGCGGCCGCGCCGTACTCGATGTCGTCGGGGTGCGCGGCCACGACCAGGGCGCGCTGCCAGTCGTCGGGCATCGGGAGAGGCGGCATGGCGGGCAGTCTGCTCCCCGGGGACGACGGAAGGCGACCCGTCGGCGCTCACCCCAGGACGTCGCCCAGCGGGGGCTTCTCCCGCCAGACCTGCACCAGCGGAGTCAGCCCGTCGGAGAGCCCGGGCAGCTCGGCGTCCAGCGGCAGGACGGCGAGCAGCTGCAGGTCGCGACCTCGCTCGGCCACCGCGGCCAGCCGGTCGTCCAGCGGCGGGAGTCCCAACCGGGCGGCCTCGGCGGCGTACCCCGATCGCACGGCCGGCGGCGCCCCGGCCAGATCCCGCTCCCGCAGGCCGCGGTGCACGTGCTCGAGGTCCGAGACCACCGGCCCGGTCGTCGTCGGGAGGAGGTTGTAGAACGGCGCGTCCCCGTGCACCGGCTGCGCGTGCGCGTCCGGGAAGGCGGCCGAGAACGCGGCCGGGTCCTCGGCCAAGGGGCGCAGCAGCCCCCACTCGGCGCGGGCACGCTCGACGTCCGCCTCCGGCAGCAACCCGGGCAGCCCGTCGAGCCCGTCGGCGATGGAGGCGTCCAGCGGGAACCACCAGCTCAGCTCCACCGGGCAGTCGGCCAGGACCGCGTGCAGGCGGGCCGCCGTGGCTCCCTGCTCCTGCTCGGGCACTGGTCCGGCGCTGACCTCCACGAGGTCCCACGCGGTCATCGCCTGCCCGTCGTGGACCCACGGGCGGGTCGCTGCCGGGCGCACCGCCGGGAAGGCACGCTCGGCGAGCCAGGCGCAGACGGTGAGTTCGAGCTGCATCTGCGCCCGCTGCCCGGCCGGGTCGGCGCGGACGGTGCGCGGCAGCACGGTGGGCACCCGGACCACCACCGGAGCCGGCGCGAGGTGCACGACGACCGAGAAGACGTCGTAGAGGACCTCGGGCTGCCGCACGTCCAGCCCCTCCGCACGACCGGCGGCGACGGCCGCCGCCACCGCGCGCTGCCGTCGGGCTGCCGCGGCTCCACTGCCCATCCGCCGAGCGTGCCAGGCCGGTGGCGCAGCGGACCTCCTCCGTACGCGCCAGGATCGGCGCATGGTCGACGACGTGGACCTCGCCCACATGCGCCGCTGCGTGGAGCTCGCCCGCGCGGCCCTCGACGCCGGCGACGAGCCGTTCGGGTCCGTGCTCGTGGACGGCGACGGTCGGGTCCGCTTCGAGGACTCCAACCACGTGGCCGGCGGCGACGCCACCCGGCACCCCGAGTTCGCCATCGCCCGCTGGGCCGCCGAGCACATGACCCCCGACGAGCGGGCCGCGGCGACGGTCTACACCTCCGGCGAGCACTGCCCCATGTGCGCCGCCGCGCACGCCTGGGTCGGTCTCGGCCGCATCGTCTACGCCAGCTCCTCGGCGCAGCTCGCAGCCTGGCGGGCCGCGCTCGGCGCCCCGCCCGCACCGGTCCGCCCGCTGCCGATCAGCGAGGTCGCCCCGGGAGTGCCGGTCGAGGGCCCGGTGCCCGGCCTGGACGAGGAGGTGCACGAGCTGCACCGGCGCCGGTTCGGCTAGCGCCCGGCGACCTCCAGCAGGACGGTGGCCAGCGCGTCCGGCGCGCTGACCATCGGGTCGTGGCCGGTGGCCAGCTCGACGACCTCCCACCCCGGCTGCGACCGGACGAGCCGGCGCGAGGGGTCGATGGTCGGCAGTGCCGGCGCGGTGCAGTCGACGTAGGTGCGCGGCCGGGCGGCCCACCGGTCGGCGTCGAAGTGCAGCGGGTCCTCGAACACTCCACCGGGCTGCGGGGTCTGCCGCCGTTCCACCCACACCGCGTCGTCCCCGGTGAGCCCGCAGGCCGATGCCGGCGGCGGGGGGAGGTGCCCCTGCTCGGCGATCACCGTGCGGCGGGCGGCCCGCACCTCCCGCGGGATGCAGTCGGCCCAGCTCCGCCCCGGCGTCGGGACGACGGCGTCGACGTAGACCAGGCGGCCGACCGCCTCGCCCAGCCGGTCGGCCGCACCGGTGACGACGAGGCCGCCGTAGCTGTGCCCGACCAGCACAGCGCCTCGGCAGCCCGCGTCCAGCACCGCGGTCACGACGTCGGACACGTGTGTGTCCAGCGTGATGGCCGGTGACAGCTCGGCCGCCCGCTCCCCCACCCCGGTCAGCGGCACGGCGAGGACGCGGTGCCCGGCCCGCTCCAGCGCCGGCACCACCCGCTCCCAGCACCAGGCGCCGTGCCAGGCCCCCGCCACGAGGACGACGGTGGTCACCGGGCCCGCGCCACCTTCAGCGCGATGCGGATGAGCGGTACCTGCAGCGGCAGCCGGACGGCGGCCACCGTCATCGGCAGCGCCCGCCGCGGCACCACCCGGAAGGTGTGCAGGTGCGCGGGCACGAAGGCGGCCAGCAGCGCGGCCGCGGCCCAGCCCCCTGCCCGCCGGGTCCCCGGCACCGCCATCAGCCCGGCGGTTGCGATCTCGGCGACCCCGCTGGCGTACACCCAGGCGCGGGCGTTCCCCAGCTCCGGCGGCACCAGCCACTCGTAGGTCCGCGGCCGGACCAGGTGCAGCACCCCCGACCCGCCGAACGCCGCCGCCAGTGCCGCCGCTGCCCGCGTCAGTCCCACGCGGCCACCGTAGGCTCGCGCCTCGTGTCCGCCCTCGACCTGGCCATCGCGGCGGGCGTCGCCCTCGTCGCCGGCGCTGTCAACTCCGTCGCCGGCGGCGGATCGCTGATCCTCTTCCCCACCCTCGTCGCGCTCGGGCTGGGGACCGTCGCCGCCAACGTCACCAACTCGGTCGCCCAGTGGCCGGGCTACCTCGGCGGCGTCCTGGGCTTCCGGTCCGAGTACGCCGGCCAGCGCAGCCGGCTGCTCCGCTTCGGCCTCGTCGCGCTCCTCGGCGGCGTCGCCGGCAGCGTCCTGCTGCTCACGACCCCCACCGCGGCCTTCGACGTCGTCGTCCCCGTGCTGGTCCTGGTGGCCAGCCTGCTGCTGGCCGTGCAGCCGCTGCTCACCCGGCGACTGAAGCGGACCGAGGACGCCGGCCCGCGGCGCGACCCGGGATGGCTGTACGTGGCGCTGTTCCTGGCCACGGTCTACGGCGGCTACTTCGGCGGGGCGCTCGGGGTCATCCTGGTCGGCGTCCTCGGGGTGGGCCTGCACCGGCTGAAGCTTGCCAACGCGCTGAAGTCGGCGCTCTCGGCGGTCACCGCGACCGTCACCGTCGTCGTCTTCGGCCTCTTCGGACCGGTCGACTGGCAGGTCGTCGCGGTCGCCGCCCCGGCCAGCCTGCTCGGCGGCTTCCTCGGTGCCCGCATCGCCACCCGCATCCCGGCCACACCGCTGCGGGTCTTCATCGTCGCCTTCGGGATCGCGGTGTCGGTCTACCTGTTCACACGCATCTGATCGCGGGCCGTTGTGGCCCGGAGGGGTGACTGGGGTCCATCCTCAGTCGGTGGCGTCCGATGACGAGGACATGCCGGTCTCCGCCTCGCCCCGCCTCCTGCCGGGCACGCCCCGATGGGCGCTGGCGGTCGTCGTCGCGCTGGCGGCCGCGGGGGCCGTCGGCGTGGTGCTCGTGCCGGCGCCGGACCCGCTCGCCCCCGCGCACTTCCTGCCGGCGCTGGCGATGCACGGCGGCCTGTGCGTGCTGCTGGTCCGCCGGGCCCTCGGCACGCAGCAGGAACGGGTCGTGTGGGTGAGGGTGGCCCTGTCAGCCCTCGTGTTCACCGCGTGCGCGCTCTGCGCCGGTGTGCTCGGCCTGGTCCCCGCGACCCGCGCCGTGGCCGCCGTCCCGCTGGCCTGGGCGCCGGTGCTCGCGTTCCCCTTCGTCTACGGCGGGCTGGTCCGCTGGAACCGCTTCGGCACCACCCTCGCCGACCCGAACGACGTCCTCAACGGCTCCTCCGCGGTGCTCGCCGCGGTGGCCCTGGGCAACGCCGTGGCGGCCGGCGCCGGCAGCCCCCTGCTGGACCTGCCGTGGTGGCACAGCCAGGCCCTGCTCGGGCAGGCGGCCACCGGGGTCGTCCTCCTCGGGACGGCGCTGTCGGTGATCGGCCTGGGCGCCATGGGCCGCGACCCGCGCAGCTGGCTGGTCGCCGGCACCTTCGCCGTCTCGTCCGCGGGCAGCCTCGGCACCCTGGTCGCCGGCGGCGTGCCGGTGACCTGGCTGTCCGCCGCTCAGCCGATCGGCGTGGTCTGCCTCGGCGTGGCGGCCGTCCTGCGCCCCGGACGCGTCGCCCCCCAGCCCACCGACCCCGCGGCGTCCACCATCGGCGCGTTCGTCGTCATCCTGGTCTCGACGGGGGTGCTCGTCTCCGCCGCCGTCACCGGGACGGCGGGCCCGGCCACCTGGTGTGCCGCCCTGGCCGCCACCGGCGCCGGTCTGCGGCTGCTGGTCAACGTGCGCGAGCTCTCGCAGCTGACGGTCAGCCGGCAGGAGGCGCTCACCGACGAGCTCACCGGCCGGGCCAACCGCCGCGCCGTCCTGCGCCGGGTCGAGGACGTGTGCCGGGAGGGCATCCCGCTGGTCTTCGCCCTGCTGGACCTGGACAAGTTCAAGGAGGTCAACGACGGGCTCGGCCACGCCGCCGGCGACGACCTGCTCCGCCTGGTCGCCAACCGGCTCCAGCCGGTGCTGCGGACCGGGGACATGCTGGGCCGGCTGGGCGGGGACGAGTTCGCCGTGGTCGCCGTCCTGGACGCCGGCACCGACCCGGAGCAGGCCGCCGAGTCCCTCGGTCGGCGCCTGGGCGAGCGGCTGGCCCGCCCCTTCCACGTCGGGGGGATGTCGGTGCACGTGGCCGCCAGCATCGGGCTGGCCCTGCGCACCGGCACCACGGACGACGAGTCCGGCACCGCGCAGCTCCTGCTCCAGCAGGCCGACGCCGCGATGTACTCCGCCAAGCGCTCCGGCACCACGCTGGCCGTCTACGACGCCGCCCGGCACGGCGACGGCAGCGGCCACCTCGCGCTGGTCGAGGACCTGCGCGAGGGTCTGCGGACGGGCCAGCTCGTGCTGCACCACCAGCCGCAGGTGGACGTCGCCACCGGTCGCACCGTCGGCGTCGAGACGCTGGTCCGCTGGGCGCACCCGGACCGCGGCCTGCTCGGCCCGGCGGAGTTCCTGCCGCTGGCCGAGGTGCACGGGCTGATGGGGCCGCTGACCGAGGAGGTCCTGCGGCAGGCCGTCGCCCAGGCCGCGGCCTGGCGGGGCGCCGGCCGGCGGCTGCGGATGTCGGTCAACCTCTCGGCGAGCAACCTGCTCGACATCCACCTGCCGGCGCGGGTGGCTGCTCTGCTGCGTGACGCCGGCCTGCCGGCCGGGGACCTCGTGCTCGAGGTGACCGAGAGCGTGCTCATCAGCGACCCGGAGCGCAGCCTGGCCGTGGTCGGCCGGCTCGCCGACCTCGGGGTCACCGTGAGCATCGACGACTTCGGCACCGGCTACTCGTCGCTGTCCTACCTGCGCGAGCTCCCCGTGGCCGAGCTCAAGCTCGACCGCTCGTTCACTGCCGGCCTGCTCACCGACCCCCGCACCGAGGCCATCGTGGCGAGCACGATCGGCCTGGCCCACCGACTGGGGCTGCGGGTCGTGGCCGAGGGGGTCGAGCAGGCCGCGACCCTGACCCGCCTGGCCGCCCTGGGCTGCGACGAGAGCCAGGGCTACCTGCACTCCCCGCCGCTACCGGCCGACCGGCTCGAGGCCTGGCTGGACCGCACCGGCACGTCCCCGAGGCCCGAGCTCCTGAGGTCGTAGCCGGCACGCCGCCCGACCTCCGCAGTGGCCCGGGTCACCCCTGGGGCGGCTGTGACGGAGGGGTCCACCCGGTCGTGGACACGCCCCTCGCCTCCCCGCACCGCCCTGACCCGTGCCTAACGTCGGGGCATGCGCGAGAACCGACTCTCCCCGGTCCGGAACGCGAACGACACCGCCCGGGTCCAGCACCTCCACCTCATCGCCGCCGCGCGGGCCGCGGCCGTCCGGCCCACGTCCGAGCAGCAGGTCTCCGACATCGTCCGCGTCACCGTGGACGACGAGGTCGACACCCGCACGTTCCGGGCGATCGTCGCCGACATCTCCGACGACGTCCTGCGCTAGGAGGCCCCGTCCCGGGCCCGGTGACGTGCTGGACCGGCCACCCTCCAGGGGCCCCGCCGGCCCCGTCCAGAGGCTCGCCGCGAGCCTGCGAGCGGTGAGGAGGACGGAGTCCTTCCACGAAGCGCGGGAGGACGGGGTCCTCTCACTCGCCGCCGCGGCCGGGCTCCCCGATCGCGATCATCGCCTCCACGGCACGTCGGGCCCGGGCGGCGGTCCCGGCGTCGACGTCCACCGCACCCTCGCCGGTGCGCAGGGTCTGCAGCAGCTTGGCCGGCGTGATCATCTTCATGTAGCGGCAGGCGGCGCGGTCGTTCATCGGGATGAACTGCGTCCCGGTGTTGAGCGCCCGCAGCTGGTGCAGGATGCCGACCTCGGTGGCCACCAGCACCTGACCGGCCTTCGTGCTGGCCGCCTGCTCGACCATGCCGCCGGTGGAGAGCACCCGCGTGCGCTCGGCCGGCAGGTCGCCGTGGCTGACCAGGTCGAGCACCGAGGTGGTGCACCCGCACTCGGGGTGCACGAGGATCTCGGCGTCCGGGTGGGCGGCCACCTGCGCGCGGACGTCGGAGGGGCTGATGCCGGCGTGCACGTGGCACTCCCCCGCCCACACGTGGACGTTCTCCCGGCCGGTCACGCGCTTGACGTGCGCGCCCAGGAACTGGTCGGGGCAGAAGAGGATCTCGCGGTCCTCGGGGATCGACCGGACCACGTCGGCGGCGTTGGAGGACGTGCAGCAGATGTCGGTCTCGGCCTTCACCGCCGCGGTGGTGTTGACGTAGCTGACGACGACGGCGCCGGGGTGCTCGGCCTTCCACTCGCGCAGCTGCCCGGCGGTGATCGAGTCGGCCAGCGAGCAGCCGGCCTCGTGGTCGGGCAGCAGCACGGTCTTGTCCGGCGAGAGGATCTTCGCGGTCTCGGCCATGAAGTGGACGCCGCAGAAGACGATCTCGCGGGCGTCGGTCTGCGCCGCGACCCGCGACAGGTACAGGGAGTCGCCGGTGACGTGGGCGACGTCCTGGATCTCGGGCACCTGGTAGTTGTGCGCCAGGATCACCGCGCCGCGCTCCTCGGCCAGCCGGCGGACCTCCGCGGCCCACGTCTCGTACTCGGCCGGCGAGAGGGTGCGCTCGTCGCCGGCGACGGCGGGGGTGGCGGGCGCGATGGTGGCGGTCACGGAGCTCCTCGGCTGGGTGGGGTGCGGCCACATGGTCCCTCGCGCGGAACGGCGGCTGTGGCGCGGGGCACCGCGTGCAACGCCGCCCCGCCGTCCGCCCTTCCCGTCACCGCCGGACGTCGTAGAGCAGGTGGGTGACCCGCCGGCCCTCCACCACCCGCGGGTCCTCGAGGAGCACCTCGGCGGAGCCGTCGGAGCCGAAGAACGGCCGGCCGGAGCCGAGCACGACGGGCACCAGGTCGAGCACCACCCGGTCGATGAGCCCCTCCTGGAACGCCCGGCCGCGACGTCCCCCGCGGCCACGGACACGTCGCCGTCACCGGCGAGGTCCCTGCCTGCTCGATGGCGCTGCGGACGTCGGGGCCGAAGGTGAACGGGGCGGTGCCCAGGTGCGGCCAGTCCGCCACCGGCCGGTGGGTGACGACGACGACGTGCTCACCGGCCGGCGGCACGCCCTCCCAGCCGTCGGTAACTCATCGGTTGAGGACTAGCGCAGGTGGCCGGTGTCGTTGACCAGGCGGACGACGGCCCGCCCGTCGGAGCGCCAGGCGACGGTGCTCAGGGACGCCGCCTCGAGGAAGACCCGGTGGACGACGTCGTCGGGCACGTCGAGGCCGGCGGCGAGCAGCAGCTTGATCGGTGTCACGTGGGTGACGACGAGCACCGTCCTCCCGGCGTGCCCGCGCAGGATGCGGGCACGGGCTCGGGCGACCCGGTCGCTCACGCCGGCGATCGACTCCCCGCCGGGCGCCGCGACGGTGATGTCCTCGGCGAAGCGCCGGGCGGCCAGCGGGTACCGCTGCCGGGCCTCCTCGGCGGTGAGGCCCTCGAGGTCGCCGAAGTCCAGCTCCACCAGGTCGTCGTCGTACTCCACCGGCAGCCCGAGCACCGCGGCGACCACCTCGGCGGTCTCCCGGGTGCGCCGCAGCGGCGAGGCCACGATGACGTCGATGCCGAGCTCCCCAGCCCGTTTCGCCGCGGCCTCCGCCTCGGCACGGCCGGTGGCCGACAGCGGCAGGTCGTTACGGCCGCTGTAACGACGCTCCGGTGTGTGCTCGGTGCGGCCGTGCCGCAGCAGGTGCGTCACCGTGGTGACGGCGGGCGCGCGGGGGGCCACCGGCTGGACGTCGTCCCCGGCGGTGGTCGGCTCGGCGGCGAGGTCGCGGTGCACCGGCCGGCCGTCCATCGCGCTGTTGGCCAGCGCGTCGGCGGCGCCGTTCTGCGCGCGCGGCACCCAGGTGTAGCGGACGCTGCCCAGTTGCCGGGCGATCTGCCGGGCCTGCAGCGCCAGCTTCTGCATGTCGGGGTGCTTGACCTTCCAGCGACCCGACATCTGCTCGACGACGAGCTTGGAGTCCATCCGCACCTCGACGTCCGCGGTCGGGTCGAGGTCGAGCGCGGCCTGCAGCCCGGCGACCAGGCCGCCGTACTCGGCGACGTTGTTGGTGGCCCGCCCGACGGACTCGGCCCGTTCCGCCAGCACCTTCCCGGTCGTCGCATCCCGCACGAGAGCGCCGTAACCGGCCGGGCCGGGATTGCCGCGCGAGCCACCGTCGGCCTCGACGACCAGCCTGCGCATCAGAGGCCCGACTCGGCGGTGCGCACCAGGATCCGGCCGCAGTTGTCGCACCGGACCACCTCGTGGGGGTCGGCGTTGCGGACGGCGGCGAGCTCCTTCCCGAACAGCTCGATGCGGCAGCCCTGGCACTGGCGGGCCTTGAGCACCGCCGCGCCGGTGCCGCCGGTCTGGGTGCGGATCCGCTCGTAGAGCGCCAGCAGGTCGGCGGGGATGCGAGCGGCGGCCTCGGCGCGGGCGGCCTCGTGCTTCGCCGTCCCGTCGGCGATGTCGGCCAGGGCGTCGTCGCGCAGCTGCCCGGCTCGCTCCAGCTCGGCCTTCGCCGTCCCGTGGCCCTGCTGCGCCTCGCTGAGCGCGGCCTCGGCGGTCTCGAGCTGTTCCATGAGCTCGAGCTCCTGGTCCTCCAGGTCCGACTGCCGCCGCGCCAGGGACTGCATCTCGTGCTGCAGGTCGGTCATCTGCTTGGCCGAGACGCTGCCGGAGTCCAGCAGGCCCTGGTCGCGGGTCACCCGCGCGCGCACCGTCTCGACGTCGCCCTCGAGCCGCTTGACCTCCCGCTGCAGGTCGCGCACGTCGGTCTCGATGCGCACCACGGCGGTGGCCAGTTCCCGCTCCGCCTGGGCCGCGGTCTCGACCGCGGCGTTCTCGGGGAGGGTGCGCCGGCGGTGGGCCAGCTGGCCCAGGGCGACGTCCTCGGCGGCGAGGGCCAGGAGCTTCTGCTGGTCGAAGTGGTCGGCCTTCACCCGCTCAACCTACCGGGGCACCGCCCCGGTCCCGGCCCCCGTGCAGGGCCCCGCCGCGAGCTCGCGAGTGGCGGGGGGCACGGGGGTCCTCCCACCACCTGCGGGCCGAGCTCTCCCCCGCCGCTCCCGGTGGCCGACTCCAGCGGGGCGGGCAGCTCCCGGAAGGCGTCCGCCCGACCGGCGGTCCGGTCAGGTGCCGGAGTCCCGCCCGCCCAGCCCCGTCCGGCCGCGGCTGCGACCGGGTCAGCGGCTGGCCCCGGCGTGCGCGGTCCACGGGTCGGTGCGCCGCCGGGACACGGCGACCTCCACCCGGCCGGACAGGTCCCGGGCGAGGACGTCGGCCGCCACCGGCAGCCAGGGCCACTCGGAGGCGAAGTGCGCCACGTCACAGACAGCCGGGCCGCGCATCTCCTGCGCCTCCGACACGGGGTGGTGCCGCAGGTCGCTGGTGAGGAGGACGTCGGCGCCGGCCGCCGCGGCGGCGGGCAGCAGCGAGCCGCCGCTGCCGCCGCAGACGGCGACGGTCTCGATGCGGCGTCCGGGGTCGCCCGCCGCGCGGACGCCGCCGACGGTCTCGGGGAGGGCTGCCGCCACGTGCTCGGCGAACTCCGCGAGGGTCACCGGCTCGGGGAGCCGGCCGACGCGGCCGAGCCCGGCCCGGGGGTCGCCCGCGGCCGGCTGGAGCGGGCCGGTGCCGACGAGGCCGAGCGCGGCGGCGAGGGCGTCGTTCACGCCGGAGCCCGGTGCGCGGTCGGCGTTCGTGTGGGCGACGAACAGCCCCGCGCCGGACCGGACCAGGCGGTGCACCAGGCGGCCCTTCGGGTCGTCGGCCGGAACGCCGTGGACGGCGGTCAGGAACAGCGGGTGGTGGGTGACGAGCAGCTGGGCGCCGGTCTTGATGACCTCGTCGACGACGGCGGCCACCGGGTCGACGGCGAACAGCACCTTCTCCACCGGTTCGCCCGGATCCCCGCAGACCAGCCCGACGGCGTCCCAGTCCTCGGCCAGCGCGGGGTCGTAGCGCGCCTCCAGCGCGGCGACGACCTCCCCCAGTGTCACGGTCACCGCGGCAGCGTAGGTCGGCCCGGTCCGGCTCCGGGCCGCGACGAGGCCGTGATCGACACCGCCGGGGGCCCTGTCGGCGCGGGCACGGGCGCCGGCAGCAGGGGGCCGGCCGACCGGCTGCACCGGCCGGGCCATGGCGACGCGGCGGCCGTGCCGGGTCAGGCCGAGCTCCACCTCGTGCTGGGCGAGTGCGTCGAGCTCGGGCCCGAGGTCGTCGGTTCCCCGCCACCCGTGCCGGGCGTACCAGGGCGCGTTCCACGGCACGTCGGCGTAGGTGAGCAGGGTGACCCGCCGCGCGCCGGCCGCCCGGGCCGCGTCGACCGAGGCCGACAGCAGCGCAGCACCCACTCCCCGCCGCATCGCCGAGGGGTGCACCGACAGCTGCTCGAGGTGCACGTCGCCGTCCACCCGTTCCAGGACGGCGAACCCGACCACCGGCCGCCCGACGACCAGCACCCGCCACGCGACGGCCCGGGACGAGGCGGGCTCGGGAGCCGGCAGGTCCAGCACGCCCCGCGCCCGGAACAGCTCGTCGGCGGCCCCCTCCACGGCCGGGAGCTCGAGCAGGTCGGCGGCCGAGGCGACCCGGACGACGACACCGCTTCCGCGCGCAGCATCCCGGAGGCAGGGCCGCGCGAGGGCACCGCGCGGTCGCGGCGCACCCGGGGAGGGAGCGCCGCGACCGCGCAGCACGGCCGGTCGGCCCTCAGACGCCGGCCGGCACCGGACGCCGGGCGTCCACCGGGGGACGGCGCGACGCCCGCACGACCCGGGCTAGGAGCGCCGGCGACATCAGGCTGGACGGCGCCGCCTCGAGGTTGGCCACCCGCAGGAACGCCGTCCCCACCGCGGGGTCGACGGCGGCCGCGCGCTGCACCCGCGCGACGTAGCCGTTGAGCAGCCGCGTGCGCCGGTCCACCGGTCCGGGGACGCCGGGGAACCGCCGGTCGCCGCCCGCGGCGATCTGCCACGGGACGTCGACGATCGGCGCGCAGGCCTGCCAGAACTCCTGGGCCAGCGAGGGCCGGTCCAGCCCCCGGCGGAGGACGTCGCGCAGCGCGAGCGCCTCCAGGCACGCCACCGTCATCCCCTGCCCGTAGACGGGGTTGAAGCTGCAGATGGCGTCGCCGGTGACGAGCAGCCCCCGCGGCGAGCGCGCCAGCCGCTCGTACCGCCGGCGCACCGACGCCGGGAACCGGAAGCGCCGCGGCTCGTCGAGGGGCACGGCGGAGCGGATGACCTCGTGCAGCACCGGCGAGGGCAGGGTCGCGGCGTAGGCCTCGAACCCATCCGGGTCGAGCGGCGGCCGGTCCCCCAGGATCCCGCCGAGCCCGCAGATCCAGCGGTCCCCCTCCTGGGCGAGCAGGACGCCGCCCCGCGGGTTCTCCGGCGTCCCGGCCATGGCGAGCCCGAGGTCGCCGTCGAGGTGGCCGGGCTCGCGGCGGTAGTGCCGCGTGGCGTAGGCGACGTCCACCTCCACCCGCTCCTCCTCCGGCGGCTCGAAGCCCAGCGCGGACAGCCACTCCGGCGCCGACGACTGCCGGCCGGACGCGTCGACGACGAGGTCGGCGTCCCACCGGCGGACGGAGCCCGCCGGGTCGTCGCGGACCACCCCGGCGACGCCGGTCACCCGGCCGGTCCCGTCGTGGTCGAGGGACCGGACGACGACCCGCTCGCAGACGCTGACCCGCGGGTCGGCCAGGACACGGCGGCGTACCTCCCGCTCGAGCAGCGGCCGGCTCACCAGCAGGCCGCTCAGCCCCGACGTGCCCTTGGCCATCGGCACACCCGCGTTGATCCAGCGGAAGTCCTCCTGCATGTCGGACGACAGGGCACCCCGCGCGATGAGGTCCGCGGTCAGCCCCGGGAGGAGCTCCTCCAGCCCCCGCCGTCCCCGCGCGAGCAGCCCGTGCGCGTGCGCGGACTGCGGAACCCCGCCGCGCGGGACGGCGTCGTCCGGCAGCGTGTCGCGGTCCAGCACGACGACCTGGCCGACGTGCTCGGCCAGGACGCGGGCCGCGAGCAGCCCCGCCATGCTCGCCCCCACGACGACGGCGGTGCCGTCCCGGCCGGGAGTGGGAAGGGTCATCGGTACCTCCTGGTCGCGCCGCCCGGACAGCGGCCACTCGGAGGACGGATGCGGGACCCGCCCCGCCTGATACGTGGTCGCTGCGGAGAGCCGGTCCGACGGCGTGGAAAGCTCAGGACCCGTGGCGGAGCGGGGGTTGCGTGCACCGGCCTGGCTCGAGGAGCTGGTGCGCACGACACCACCCCCGGTGCCGTGGCGCGACGTCGTCCGCTTCGCCGTGACCGTGCCCGCGCCGCTGGCCGTCGCGGTCGCCGTGGAGGGCGGCATCGAGCCCGGCCCGGTGCTCGGCGCCGGCGTCTTCGCCACGACCGGCGCGCTCGCCGGCAGCCTCGCCCCGCAGGCCGGCCCGCTGCGCGACCGGCTGCGCCGCACCGCCGCGGCCACGGTCTTCGGCGGCATCGGGCTGCTCGTCGGCCAGTTCGCCTCCGGCGGCGGGTGGCTGCCGGTGGTCGTCGTCGCGGTGGCGGCAGCGCTGGCCGCGTTCATCAGCGCGGTGAACTCCGCACTGTCCCTCGGCTCCCTGCAGCTGCTGGTCTACACCGCCCTCGCCTCCGGGCTGGTCACGCCGCTCTCCCCCGCCGCCGAGGTCGGGTGCTTCGTCGCGGGGGCGGCGTGGGCCACGCTCACCACGCTCGTCCAGTACGCCACCGAGCCCGGCGACCCCGACCGGACGGCGGTCGCGACCGTCTTCACCCGCATCGGCGAGCTGCTCGCCGCGGCCGGGACGCCGCAGGCCGAGGACGCGCGCCGGGAGCTGACCACCGCCCTCAACGACGCCTACGACCGGGTCATCCGCTCGCGCAGCCGCAGCGCCGGGCGCAGCCGCGCGCTCTCCGAGCTGGCCGGCGTCCTCAACGCGGCCGCGCCGCTGGTCGAGGGCGCGGTGGCCACCGCCCGCGCCGGGGTGCCCGCCGACCCGCAGGACGTCGGCGCCGTGCACGCCCTCTCGGCCGCGGTGGCCGGCCGGCAGGAGCTGCCCGGGGAGCGGCCCGAGCCCCTGCAGGAGGGCGAGCCCATCCGGCGGGCGGTGCGCCACGGGCTGCGGCTGGCGTGGAACGTCGTCGGCGACCCCGAGGAGCGGGCCGGCGCCGCGGTCCCCCAGCCACGGCCGGACTGGCGTCTGCGCCTGCACGACCTCGTCGACCGCACCGTGGGCAGCCCCGACACCCGCGCCTTCGCCGTCCGCCTCGCGCTGTGCATGACGATCGCCGAGATCGCCCGCCAGTACCTGCCGATCGAGCGCCCCTACTGGGTGCTGCTCACCGTCGCGATCGTGCTCAAGCCCGACTTCGGGTCGGTGTTCACCCGCGCCGTCCAGCGGGGCGCCGGCACGCTGGTCGGCGTCCTCCTCGGCTCGCTGCTGCTGGCCGCGCTGCCGCGCAACGCGTGGGTGCTGGTCGCCATGGCCGCGGCCGCGGCCCTGCTGCCGTGGGCGCGCGGCGCCAACTTCGGCCTGTTCTCGGTCTTCCAGACGCCGGTGATCATCCTGCTGCTCGACCTCGCCCTGCCCGGCGGCCCGGGGCTGGTCGGGGCGCGGCTGCTCGACACCCTCATCGGCTGCGCCATCGTGCTGGTCTTCGGCTACCTGCTGTGGCCGCAGACCTGGCGGGCACCGCTCGACGAGGCGTTGCGCGATGCCGCGCACGCCCTCGACGAGTTCGTCGAGGCGGCCTTCACCGGCAGCCCGGCCGAGCGTCGCCGGGCCCGCCGCCGCAGCTACCGCGCCCTCACCGAGCTGCAGACCCAGCTGCAGCGCCGGCTGGCCGAGCCACCCCCGGTGAGCACCCGCGCCGCCGCCTTCTGGCCGGTCATCGTGCAGCTGGAACGGACGTCGGACGCCGTCACCGAGGCCGTGATCGCCACCCGGCACGGCGAGCCGGCGCCCGACCTCGCCCAGGTCGCGGTCCTCCGCCGTGCCATCCGCGAGCTGGAGGACGACATCCGCGCGCACCGGCCGCCCGACGACGCCGAGATCCACGCCGAGGGCGTGCTCGCCCCGGTCGCCCGCGAGGTGGACGCCGCCCGCCGGCTGGTCCGCGACGCGGCCCCCGGCCGCCGGCCCGGCACCGCCGTCGCCGACGAGTAGGCCGGCGCCACCCGGGTGAGGATGGCCGGGTGACCCCCCGCGAGCTGACCGTCCGCACCGACGACGGCGTCGACCTGCACGTCGAGACCGACGGCGACGAGCGCGCCCCGCTCACCGTCGTCCTGAGTCACGGGTTCACCGCCCGGCTCGGCGAGTGGGACCTGCAACGCGACGCGCTCCGCACCCGCACCCGGCTGGTGCTGTGGGACCAGCGCGGGCACGGCCGCTCCGGCTGGACGCCGCTGACCCGGGCGACGATCGACCGCACCGGCCGCGACCTGGGGCAGGTGCTCGACGCCGTCGTCCCGGAGGGGCCGGTGGTGCTGGCCGGCCACTCGATGGGCGGGATGAGCGTGATGGCCCTGGCCCGCCAGCGCCCCGAGCTCTTCGGCCCCCGCGTCGTCGGCGCCTTCCTGCTGGCCACCTCCGCCGGGGGGCTGGTCAGCGACGGGGTCGTGGGGCTCGGGGTGCGCGTGCTGCGCGCGCTGCACCTCCTGCCGCTCTACCTGTGGCTGCTGCAGCTGTGGGCGCCGCTGCTGGAGCGCTTCCGCCGGCGGGGCACCCGGATCGGGCGCTGGTACACCCGCCGCTACCTGTTCGGCAGGGACGACGCCGACCCGGAGCAGGTCCGGAGGGTGCAGGACCTGCTCGAGGAGACGCCGTTGCCGGTGACGATGGCCTTCTACGCGACCTTCGCCGACCACGACGAGCACGCCGCGCTGCAGGTGCTCGGGCGGGTGCCGGTCACCGTGGTCGCCGCCACCCACGACCGCCTCACCCCGCTCCCCCACGGCCGGCGGCTCGCCGAGGAGATCGGCGCGTCGGCCGAACTGGTCGTCGTCGACGGCGCCGGGCACAGCGTCAACCTGACCCGCACCGCGGTCGTCGACGCGGCGTTCCTGCGGCTGCTCGACCGCGTGGAGGACGCCGCCCGGGCGGCCTGAGTCTCCGGTGGACGTGACCGGCGCCACGTGGTCGGGTAGGGGCCACCCCGCGGGGGCGACGGCGTTCCGGAAGCCCCCGGGGAGCTGCGACGACCGCCGGCCGGCGGGGTGGAGGGAGCTGACCGTGGACCGCATGAGTCCGACCGATGCCGGGTTCTACTACGCGGAGAGCGAGAACACGCCGCTGCACGTGGGCTCCGTTGCGGTGTTCGAGGGCCCGGCCCCCTCCTACGGCGACGTCGTGCGGCTGCTGCTGAGCAAGCTGCCCGCGGTGCCGCGCTACCGGCAGCGGGTGCGCACCGTGCCGATGAACCTGGGCCGCCCGCTGTGGGTCGACGACCCGCACTTCCAGATCCTGTACCACGTCCGGCACACCGCCGTCCCGAGCCCGGGCGGCGAGGAGCAGCTGCGCAACCTGGCCGGCCGCGTCCTCGGCCAGCGCCTGGACCTGGCCAAGCCCCTGTGGGAGCTGTGGCTCGTCGAGGGCCTGGAGGACGGCCGCTGGGCGCTGATCTCCAAGGTCCACCACTGCATGGTCGACGGCATCGCCGGCACCGACCTGATGCAGCTGATGTTCGACCTGGCGCCGGACGCCACGCCCGGCGAGCCGCAGGACTGGACGCCGCAGCGCAGCCCGTCGGCCCTCGAGGTCGTCGCCGGCGCCGTGCAGGACGCCGTCACCCACCCGCTGCGCGAGCTCACCCGGATCTCGGGTGGGGAGGGCGTGCGCGGCGCCGGCCGCAGCGCCGTCCAGGCCAGCCGGTCGCTGGTGACCGGCGTCCCCTCCCTGGCCCGCCAGCTGGCGACGCCGACCGCCCGCTCGCTCAACGGGCCGATCGGCCCGCACCGGCGCTGGGCCTGGGCCGACGCCGAGTTCGAGGACCTGCGGCGGGTCCGGACGGCGCTCGGCGGCACCGTCAACGACGTCGTCCTCGCCGCCATCACCCGCGGGTTCCGCGACCTGCTCGAGCGCCGCGGCTCGCTGCGCGAGGGCCTGGTCGTGCGCTCGATGGTGCCGGTCTCGGTCCGCCAGCCCGACCAGCGCGGCCAGCTGGACAACCAGGTCGCCGCGGTCTTCGTCGACCTGCCCGTCGGCGAGCGGGACCCGGTGGCCCGCTTGACCTCGGTGCGCCGGCAGATGGACGACCACAAGCAGCTCATGCAGGCCGTCGACGCCCGCTCGATCATCGCGATGGGCGACTTCGTCGCACCCACGATGCTCTCCCTCGGCGTGCGGGCCGCGCTGGCCGCCGGGCAGACGTGGTGCCAGGCCGTGACCACCAACGTGCCGGGCCCGCGGGTGCCGCTCTACGTGCTGGGCCGCCGGATGTGCTCCGCGCACGCCTACGTGCCGATCGCCGGCGGCACCCGGGTGTCGATCGGGATCTTCTCCTACCTGAGCTCGATGACCTTCGGGATCAACGCCGACTTCGACGCCTTCCCGGACGTCGACGTCCTGTCCCGCGGCATCTGCGCGGGTGTGAGCGAGCTGCTCGAGGCGGCTCAGGCGGCCGCGCCCGCCGGCGCCGCGACCTGACCGGGTTGGCCGCCGCGCCGGCCGGGTAGCCGGTCGGCGTGGCAGCCCCCGAGACCGACCTCACCGTCGCCGTCACCGGTCCCACCGGGACCTTCGGCAACGGCCTCGTCCCGCTCCTCCAGGCCGACGACCGCGTCGGGCGGATCGTCGGCATCGCGCGCCGGCCGTTCGACCCGGCCGAGCGGGGCTGGACGAAGATGGAGTACCGGCGGGGCGACGTCCGCGATCCCGCGGCCCTGCAGGAGGCCTTCGCCGGCGCCGACGTCGTCGTCCACCTGGCCTTCCTGATCACCGGCAACGCGTCCCGGGAGACCACCCGGGCGATCAACGTCGATGGCACGCTCAACGTCTTCCGCGCCGCCGCGGCCGCAGGCGCCCGCCGGTTCGTCTACGCGTCCTCGGTGGCCGCCTACGGCTGGCACCCCGACAACCCCGAGCGGATCCGCGAGGACTGGCCGGTGCGCCCGGCCGCCCGGCTGTTCTACGGCCAGGAGAAGGCCGAGCTCGAGCAGCTTCTAGACACCGAGGCCGCGACCACCCCCGACCTGGCGCTGTACCTGCTGCGCCCGCCGGTGGTGCTCGGCCCCCACGCGATCGGCGCCAAGGACGTCCTACCCGGCCCGCTCGCGCCGATCGGGCGGGCGCTGTTCAGCCGCCCGCGGCGGCTGCCGCTCCCGGTGCCGGTGCTCGCGCCGGAACTGCGGTTCCAGTTCATCCACGAGGACGACGTCGGCAGCGCGCTGCAGCTGTGCGTCGTGGGCGCCGGTCCGGCCGGGGCCTACAACATCGCCGGGGACGGCGTGCTGACCACCGCCGACGTGCTGCGCGAGTTCGGGGCGTTCCCCCTGCCCGTACCGGCCGCGCCCGCCGAGCTGGCCGCCCGCGCGGTGACCCGGGTCCCGTTCCTGCCCCCCGTCGCCGAGTGGGTGGAGGCGTTCACCCGGCCGGTGATCATGGACACCGCCAAGGCCAAGACCCAGCTGGGCTGGCGGCCGCAGCACACCGGGCGGGAGGCCCTGCGGGCGACGCTCGGGTGAGCCTCAGGGCACCCGCGCCACCGACGGCAGCCACGCCAGGACGTGCTCGGCCAGCAGCTCCGGGCACTGCAGCTGCGGCACGTGCCCGACGCCGCGCAGCTCGACGTAGCGCCAGTCCGGGTGCCGCCGGGCGACGTCCCGCGCCACCGAGACCGGCACCAGCCGGTCCTGGTCGCCGTGCACGAGCAGCACCGGCACCTGCACGCCGGCCATCGCCCGGCGGATCAGCCGCGGGTCGGCCAGCAGCAGGAGCAGCGAGCGTGCCGCGGTGAGGAACGCGCGGTCCATGCCGGAGACGTCGCGGCGCTCGTCGACCAGCGCGACCGAGCGGTCGACGAGTGACGGCGGGACGGCGTCGGGGTCGACGCCGCACAGCTCGAGCATCTCGCGGACCGTGCCCCGCGCGCCGAGCCTGCGGCGACGGCCGGCCAGGTAGCGCTGGCCCGCGCCGGGCAGGGCGTAGAGGCCGAACGCCGCCGCGACCCGGGGATCGGGACGCCCCCGCGGACCGGGCAGCGCCGGGTCGACCAGCACCAGGCCGCTCACCTTCGCCGGCGAGCGCTGCGCCTCCAGGACCGAAACCATCCCGCCCATCGAGTTGCCGACCAGCACGACCGGCCCGCCGGTCACCTCGCGGACGAAGCGGTCGAGGACGACCACGTTGTCGCGGACGTTCGCCGTCCGCTCCCCCGGCTCGCTGCGGCCGAAGCCGGGCAGGTCGAGAGCGTGCACCCGGGCGTGCGGGGTGAGCAGCGGGGCGAACAGGTCCCAGTTGAGATGCGATCCGCCCAGCCCGTGCACCAGGACGACGATCGGCCCGTCCTCCCGGCCGCCGAAGTCGACGTGGTGCACCGGGCCGTCGATGTCCACGGTGCGGTTGCGCCCGGGGGGCATCCCGGGGTGGGTCTCGGCGTCCATGTCCGTACCGTGACACGACCGCCCGCCCCTCACTCCGCCGGGTTGGCACCGCCCCCGGGATGTGTCACACCTCACGGTGAGACTGCCGATGTGTGTCCCAGGTACGTCCGCGCGTGTCACGGACGGCACCCTGTGGGTACTGGGAGTAGCCAGCCGCCCCGACGGCCGGCTGACGAGGAGGACGACGTGACGCGAGGCGATGGACCGGCTCTGCCGCTCTACCTGAGCGAACCGAGCCGGGCGATGGCCGACTTCGGCCTGTACCTGGCGGCGCGGCCGTTGATGCCACGGCTGCCGCAGGGCGACGGGCACCCGGTCCTGGTGCTGCCGGGCTTCATGGCCGACGACGCGTCGACGAGGGTCCTGCGCGCGACGCTGCGCCGGCTGGGCTACCGGGTCCACGGCTGGCGGCTGGGTCGCAACATCGGCCCCACCGGCGCCTGCGTGGCGGGGATGCGCGACCGGATCGACGACCTCAGCGACCGCTACGGCCGGCCGCTGTCCCTGGTCGGCTGGAGCCTCGGCGGCATCTTCGCCCGCGACCTGGCCCGCCGGACGCCGGACTCGGTCCGTCAGGTGATCACCCTGGGCAGCCCGTTCCGGCTCACCCGGCACAGCCAGAGCCGGGCGTCGCGGGCCTTCGACCGGTACTCCCACCTGCACGTCGAGCACCGCTCGCTGCCGCTGGAGGCCGACGGCTCACCGCTGCCGGTGCCCAGCACGTCGATCTACTCGCACTACGACGGCATCGTGCACTGGCGGACCTGCCTGGAGACCCCGGGCGAGCGCTGCGAGAACATCGCGGTCATGGCCAGCCACCTCGGTCTGGGCCACCACCCGGCGGCGCTCTGGGCGATCGCCGACCGGCTCGCCCAGCCCGAGGGCGCCTGGCGGCCGTTCCAGCCGCCGCTGTTCCTGCGCCCGGCCTTCCCGCGCCCCGCCACCCCCGAGCCTCGGGCCGACGAGGCCACCGCGGCCTGAGCCGCCGACGACGAGGGCCCGGCGACCGCGCGGTCGCCGGGCCCTCGCTGCGTCCTGGACACCGGTCGGGGACGGAGTCCGTCAGCACCCGCTGGAACGGCTCCGGCTCGACGGCGACGCCGCCGGCGCACGGCTGGTCGACCACCGGCGTCACGGGAGGTGGACCCCACGAGGGTCGTCCGACTCCGACGATCAGCGAGTCCGGTTCGGCGCCCTGCAGGCCGAAGGGCAGGGCGTACCCGGTCGTCACGACGCGGGCCCCGGTTCCGGGTCGGCCGTCGCCGGCCGTCCCTCGGTGACGACCTCAACCGCGTACTGCCGGAGCGGGCCCTAGACCTCGTCGCGCGTATCGCAGGGGAGGCGGCGCTCTCCCGATGGATGCTGCGCCAGCGTGCCGGCCCCTGGGCGACGACCTGGCACGCAGGGCCTGTCGTCGCGTCCCGACCCACTCCTCAGCGGCCTCTCGCTCCGGTGCGGGCACGAGGGACCCGGAGTAGCGTCGCGATCACCCCAGCCGGAACGGAGCGTCCGGATCGAGGTCGCGATGCAGGACCTGACGTCGTGCTCGGAGCGGTCGCCGCCGTGAGCCCGTCAACGAGGTCTGCGCGCCCTGTGCCGCTCCGGACCCCCGGTCCGTTGCGGACCCCTCGGGCCAGCACCGCCGTCACGTCCGATCGCCCCGGCGCCCCTGTCCGGTGGGCTCGCCGCGGGACGTCCTCGAGTAACCGCCCGGTCCAGGCGCCCGCGGGATCGACGGCGTTCGCCGCCCCGCGCCCGGTCCGGCACAGCCAGGTCAGGAGACCTCCAGTGACCACCACCGCTTCTTCCTCGACCGTTCCCGTCGAGGAGTGGGTTCGTTCGTTCATCGACGCCTCCGACAACGACCCGGAGATCCGAGCGCACGGCAAGTACTTCACCTGCGGCTACCTGCTCGACATGGAGAACCACCACTTCGTCGTACGGATGACCTCGGGCCGAGTGGCCGAGCTGGCAGTCGACCCGGGCCCCCTCGACGTCGGCTACCAGTTCGCGATTCGCGCCAGCGCCGAGACGTGGCGCGGTTTCGCCGCTGACATCCCGGCACCCATGTACCACGGCATCTGGGCAGCGACCTTCCGCCGGGACATGAAACTGGAGGGCGACGTGCTCGTCCTCATGCAGAACCTGCGCTGCATCACCCGCCAGATCGAACTGCTCCGCACCGTCCGCGTCCCCGTCTGATTCCTGGAGTCTTCCCATGCCACGGATCTCCCCCGTCACCGGGCGCTACGTGACCGTCGACGTCGACGACGTCCAGTACAAGGTCTTCTACCTGGAGAACGGCAGCGGTCAACCACTCCTGTGCCAGCACACCGCGGGTTGCCACAACCACCAGTGGCGCGGACTGCTAGAGGACGAGGAGATCACCAGGGACCACCGGGTCATCGCCTACGACCTCCCCCGACACGGCAAGTCCGACCCACCCGAGAACACGGAGTGGTGGAAGGAGGAGTACCGGCTGACCGCGGACCACTACACGAAGTTCATCGTCGCCCTCTGCGACGAACTGGAGCTGGACCAGCCGATCTTCATGGGGTCGTCCTTCGGCGGGAACGTGGCTCTGCAACTGGCGCTGCGGTATCCCGACCGGTTCCGGGCCGTGGTACCCGTCGAGGGCGCCGACTACTCCCCGGGCTTCTACCTGGACTGGTGGCAGCATCCGCACGCGAACGCGGCGCAGGTGTGCGCCAGCGGGGTTTGGGACCTCATGGCCCCGCAGTCCCCGGAGGCCGACCGGTGGAAGACGTGGTTCTACTACACGCAGGGCTCGGAGTCGTTCAAGGGCGACCTCTACTTCTACTCGGTCGACCACGACCTGCGGGACAAACTCGACCAGATCGACGGAGAACGGTGCCCCGTGGTCATGCTGACCGGCACCTATGACTACCTCACGACCCCGGACGACGGGCGCCGGACCGCCGAGCACATCAAGCACGCCCACTTCATCGAGATGGAGGACATCGGCCACTTCCCGATGAGCGAGAACCACGAGGTGTTCCGGCGCTATCTGCTGCAGGCGCTGGAACGGATCGGTTCCCGCCCGGCCACTGCGCAGGCCTGATCGCGGCCTCCGCGCCCCTCCGAGCCGCAGCGCCCTGCCCGGGAGGCTCCTTCTCGCGGGACCTTTCGGGGCAAGGAACTGCCGGGGGCGAGGGTGGGCGCGGCCGGGATCGAACCGGCGACCGCTCGCTTGTAAGCAGGGAACCCGCGAACGCTGTGCTGACCTGCGTCTTTGCTGCACTGCCCTGAGCATCGGGGGCAAAGTTGAGCAGTCACTGTTCGAGCTGTCTTCGGACGCCTGGGGGCGCTTGCAACCGTAGCCCTCTGGCCGCGCCAGCGACCCGTTGCCACCTCTCAGGTGACTGGACCGTCGGCGCCGCCTCCCTTCGACTCGATGTCTGGCAAGACCCTCGGAGCCTGCGCGTATCTGGCTGACTTCGTGCGGACTCCGCAGTAGCGTCGCGACAGCGACGTCCTCGGCTGCTGGATGTGGGGGTACGAGGATGGTGCGACTCTTGGAGTATCCGCTGGAGGCTGGCGGCAGCGTGCTCATCCAGGTCGAGGACGGGCACGGTGGGGACGCTGAGGTCACTCGCGGCTGGGCCGACCGGGACCGGCGCGTGCTCGAGCAGGCACGGGAGAGCTTCGAGCAGGCCGTCGCTCGGGTTCAGCCGGCCGTGCAAGGACTCGTGCGACTCGGCGAGGGAGTCGGCGCGATCGCGGTTCCCGCTCTCCGACACGGGTCACCGACGCGTCGGGTCGGCTGCTGTCCGCTGTCACCAACCACGGCCGGTTCCGCGGCGGTGGTCCGAGGAGCATGCTCGACGCGACCGCTGATGTGTCCACGGCATCTCGCCAGGTGTGCATGACCGTCCTCACGGGTCCGCGCAGCGCGGTGGACGAGTACGCCGACCTCGAGATCGGCCTCCACCGGCGCGACGCCGTCACCTGGACCGTGGAGCTCCGCTTCTCCTTGCCCCGCACCGACGCGGAGACGCAGCTGGACGTCTCCGGACCGCTGCTGGCCCACATCGATCCGCGCGAGCTCGACGCCCTCGACGACGACGAGGAGTACGGCCTGGCGCTGGGCTCGGGTCTGTTCGGCCACGGGGTCGGGGCCGCGTTCCAGACGGCGGTTGTGACCGCGCAGAGCCAGGGTGTGCGGCTGCGCGTGCGCCTGGTGATGGGCAGCAGCGCCGCCGCGCTGCACGGGCTGCGGTGGGAGACGCTGCGCAGCCCCATCGACCACTCCACGCTGCTGACGAACGAGAACGTGCTGTTCTCCCGGTACCTGAGCAGCCAGGACTGGCGCCCCGTGGGGGTCCGGCCCCGGGGGGATCTGCGGGCGCTCGCGGTGGTGGCCGGGCCCTCGGACCTCGGCTCGATCGACGCCGGACGCCCGCTGGCCCCCGTCCGCGTCGACGAGGAGCTGGCCCGTGCCCGTGAGGGGCTCGGCTCTCTGGCGTTGACCACGCTGCCCGGGTCCGCCGCCCCGACCGCGGCGAACCTGCTCGACCACGTGCGCCGCGGGGTCGACGTGCTCTACCTGGTCTGCCACGGCTACGTCGTCCGCGACGAGCCGGTGCTCCTGCTGGTCGACGAGGACGGCGACGCCGCACCGCTGCTGGCCAGTGAGCTGATCGGCCAGCTGCGGGACCTCCCCCGGCTGCCCCGGCTGGTGTTCCTGGCACCGTGCCAGAGCGCGGGCGCGGGCGCCGACCGGCGCAGCGAGGACGCCGGCGTGCTGGCCGCGCTCGGGCCCCGGCTGGCCGAGGCGGGCGTCCCCGCGGTCGTGGCGATGCAGGGCAACATCACCATGACGACCTCGGCCGCGTTCACCCGGGCCTTCTTCGACAGCCTGGACGAGGACGGGCTCGTGGACCGCGCGACCGCGGTCGCCCGGGCGGCCGTGCGGGACCGGTCGGACTGGTGGGTGCCCGCGCTGTTCATGCGGCTTAAGAGCGGACGGCTCTGGTACCAGCCCGGAACCGCTCCCGGCGGGGAGCGGTTCGACAAGTGGCCGTCGTTGGTCACCCACCTCGAGGTCGGGATGTGCACCCCGGTGATCGGGCCAGGCATCACCGACACGCTGCTGGGCACCCGCCAGGAGATGGCCAGGGAATGGGCGCAGAGCTACCGGTTCCCCATGGCGCCGCACAACCGGGAGAGCCTGCCCGAGGTAGCGCAGTACCTGTCGGTCAACCAGAACCGGAGCTACCCGCGCCTGCAGCTAGCCAGCGACCTGCGCCGCACCCTGATGGAGCGCTACCGCGACGACCTGCGCGCGGACCTACGGCGCGAGCACGCGTCCCTCGAGGACCTCATCGCGGGGGCGTGGTCAGCGCGGCACCGGCGCGAGGAGGTCGATCCCTTCTCGGTGCTGGCCCAGCTGCCGGCGCCGGTCTACATCACGACCGTGTACACCCGCCTGCTGGCTCGGGCCCTGACCGATGCTGGGCGGAGGCCGGAGGTGGAGCTCTGCCGCTGGCACGAGGACGCCGACTGGCCCGAGTCGGTGTTCGACCGCGAGCCGGGCTACCGGCCCACGCCCGAGCGCCCGCTGATCTACCACTTGCACGGAACCTTCGACGAGCCCCAGTCCCTCGTGCTGACCGAGGACGACTTCTTCGACTTCCTTAGCAGCGTAACCCGCAACCAGGACGTCGTCCCCAAGGTGGTGCGCCGGCGGCTGTCGGACTCGGCGCTCATGTTCGTGGGTTTCCGCCTCGACCAGTGGGACTTCCGCGCTCTCTACCGCAACCTGCTGAGGTCCGAGGGCGGGCGGCGGCACATCGAGTACACGCACGTGGCCGTCCAGATCGATCCGGAGGAGGGCGCCACGATCGACGCCGGGCGAGCCCGGCGGTACCTGGAGAGCTACTTCCAGAGCGCCCGCGTCTCCCTGTACTGGGGCAGCACGGAACACTTCTTTAGGGAGCTGAATGACGCCACTGGGAGAGGCGAACCAGCCTATAAGCCGAGCGTACGGAGACTCGAACTGGTGGATCGCAGTCGTGATTCACGCGACAAGCAGCAACTAGTCACAACAGGCCCAGGACACCACAGAGTCTTTCTCTGCCATTCGTCCGGGGACAAGGAACAGGTCCGAGACCTATATCATCGACTGACACAAGATGGCGTCCCATGCTGGTTCGACGAGGAGGACCTTCTGCCGGGCCAAGATTGGGAACGCGAGATCACGAAGGCACTCGCTGATTGCCGTTACGTTCTCGCCTGCCTGTCGAATGCTTCCCTCACCAAGGCTGGCTACGTACAGAAGGAGCTGAAGCGAGCTCTTGACCTTGCCGACGAACAGCCCGAGGGCTCCATTTTCCTCATCCCAGTCCGTCTCGAGAGGTGCGAGGTACCAGATCGGCTGAAACGCCTACAATGGGCAGACCTCTTCCTTCCTGGAGCTTATGAGCGACTGCTGAAGTCGCTTGAACGGGGTTGACCTACAGGCAGCCCCTACCAAGGCTCTGCCGCGTCCGTGGGCTCGCCATACAGCTAGTGATCTGGCCCTGACTCAACTCACGACGTCAGCGTCGCATGTCCCACATGGAACGACCTAAGCGAACGACCACTCGCTCATTTGTAAGCAGGACACGCGTGAACGCTGTGCTGACCTGCATCTTCAGCCTACTTCGCCTAGCGTTCCGGCCTCAGTTGAGCGGTCACTCGCGGGAGGGGTCCCAGGCTCTCGGAGCCTGCCGAGGCGGAGTCCCAACGAGGCACCGAGTATCGGGGTAACCCGCGATCGCCGGACTCGTTTGCAGCCAGGAACGAGCCCCACGAGCTGTCCAGCTCCGCCACTCACCGAGAGCTCGACCGGCCGGCACCGCCAGGTGATCGAATCTCCTGGCCAGCACAGCGACCGCCGGCCGCTGACCATGCACAGGGTCGTTACTGAGCATGGCGTCGGTCAGCGCTTCTGCGTACGACTACGGTCCCGCCCCATCTGGTCAAGGTGAGCCTGAGGCGGACGCAGATTTGGCCGCGAGCCGCCCTCCTGAGGTCGAATCATCTGACGGATCTTCAGCCGTTTTCAGAATGGCTTTTGCAGCCATGTCTGTTCCGGGTTTGCCGGACAGGTTCTCATCGGGCCGTGTCGTAATCACCCAAACGCCTGGGCCCATCCGAACGCAAACGACGCACATTGTGCAGCGACCCGGCTGGGTTCCCCAATTTGATAAGACCACGCACAAGGGGCCGGTCATCGTAGGTGACGGGTTAGTGCTCACTGTCTGCCATCTACCGGTAACGATCCCAACGGGTAAGCACATGTCGCCCTACTTCGAAATGTGGCGGGACGAGGTTCTGGCGGCTATCGCTGTCGTTGCCGTCTTGCTGGACGAGAGAATTGCCCAGGAGGAGGTGTTAGAGGATCTCATCGTTCTCGACTCAGCCGGGCTAGAGGCTGTGGCCATGGTGGATATGTCTACCCGGGTCCGTCATTTCGCACCGACCAAGCGGGTTGCCTCTGCGCAGCATCTAGGTTTGCGGAAGCTTGCTGATGGGCCTAATGATGCCCAAACTCCAAGCCATGTCGCGGCGCGTTGCTACTTACGCGCAACTGGCGCGGGCCAACGCCAGACGCAATCGTTTACCTGTGGATTGCCTTGGAGGCGTTGGTGCCCGCACAAGGTGGCGGAAAGTCCAGTGACGTACGCGGCCTAGAGGATGCTCTTTCTGCCGCTGGCTTCGATCCGGCCACGTGGAATCCTCGGATTGGTCGATGCGCGGGCCTGAGGGCCAGAATCGTCATCATGGCGAGGAGCAGCCGGAGTTGCTTAAGGAGGGCTTTTACGCCTTGGAGACGGCGGTAAGGATTGTCTTGCGGAAGGAGCTGGGCATTCAAGCCGAGTCGTGGCCAGCGGGAGTGCACGACACCAATCTCAAGTGGCCAATGAGTGCAGTGGCGGAGCGGCTGTCGGGCCTGTCCCAAGTCAACATGCGGCGGGTGGAGGACGACGAGCGCGGCGCGCACCCCCCGGACTCCCCCACCTGAACAGTCACCTCATACGCCTCCCAACGCCCTGAGGCTCCTCAAGGCGGCTTTGATTTGGCCGTCGACCTCCTGACCCCTGGTGTTTGACACTGGGCCCCTCAGCAGGCCGGCCTCACGGACCGGCCCCGCGCAGCGGGTTGTCGGCCCACTGGTCAACCGCCCGGATGTAGCCGAGCACGCTCGGCGACGTGGGGGCCCAGCGACCGTGCGCAGCGATGGTGGAGACCGGCGCACCGGCCCGGTAGGCAGCCGTCGCGCCACCGGCCGCAGGTGTGCGAGGACGGCCACCAGCGGTCGCCACCACGGGCCGTCACGGGTTCGCTACGCGATCATCTCCCGCCCAAGCTCGGCGGCGGCGAGCAGGCCGTCTATGAAGAGCACGTCGCTCGGAGACCGGAAGCACGGCGGTGTAGGCGACAGGACCGGACACGCCCACGACCTCGGGTGGGAAGGCGGTCCGTGAGATGACGTCTCTCCTACCGGGGGTCTTGCGCCGTCTCCCCTCATGTGCTCGCGTCGGCGTGTCCTCCTACTAAGAAGCCGTTGCGGAAGTGGGCCAGCGGAGTCGCCACGCCGCCACGGCCGCCTCACCTGCGCCTGCTGTCGGCTGGGTGGACCGAATCGGACTTCCGCAACGTCTCCTAAAAGGATTGCTGGTAGGTCGACTCCGACTGGCACCGGTGACACGGAGCAAGCCAGGGTCGGCCAAGAACCCAGGTGATGCCGTGCATGCGCCGGATCCGGGGGTTGACTCAAGTCAGCCTGCCAATGGTCCTATGGGGCCCGTCCCGGCCGAAAGCAAATCCGGACGGTTGTGTGGAACACGCCGGCCGTGGAGCCGGTGGACTCGGGCGCGCTGACAATCGAGGGACGTCACGGTAGAACAAGTGACCATGACAGCCGACGGGCCGACCGACGAGCCTCGCTCGCAGCACCGAGGGTGGTGGATCGCGGCCGGGCTGCTGGCATTGCTGCTGATCACCGGACTGGTGATCTTATGGATCAGAGCCCCGGACCTGTATCGAGCAAAGGACGGCGCGGCGCAAGCCGGCGCGGCGCAAGCCACAGCCACTACCCGGGGCGGGATTCTCACTGTTGCCGCAGCACTGATCGCGGCAACTGCCGCCGGGGCCGGGCTGTACTTCACCGCGCACACGTTGAAGGAGACACAGAAGGAGAACCGGGAAGCCGGCGAACGGGCCCGGCGGGCGTTAGAGGAGACACAGAAGGCAAACCGCCAGACCGATCGACGCGACCGGTACGCCAAGGCGTCCGAGCAGCTCGGCCATGCCAACGCCCCTGTCCGGCTAGGTGCCATGTATTCGCTTGTGCGCCTCGCCCAGGACAACCTCGAGCTTCGCCCTGCCGTCGTCGATGTGCTCTGCGCCTACCTGCGGATGCCCTTCAAGCCCCCCAAGCGGTATGAGCCGGCCACCGAGTCACGGAGCGAGGACCCCGGGAATCCGTCCCCGTCAGATGCCCCCGACCAAGAGTCGGAACGGAGCGCAGCCGAGGAGCTGCTGGTCCGCCAGACCGCCCAGCGCCTCCTCGCCGACTACCTCCGTCCTCCGCAGGGCAGGTCGGGCCAGGCCGCCCAGGACATCCAGGAGTCCCCCGAGGAGATTTTCTGGCCGGGTATCAGCCTCGACCTCACCGGTGCCACCCTGGTCGACCTCAACCTGACGAGGATTTCAGTCGTCCACGCAGCCTTCACCAAAGCGAGGTTCTGCGGCGATGCCCAGTTCGACGGGGCGACCTTCTGCGACGGCGCCCAGTTCGACGGGGCGACCTTCTACGGCAACGCCCATTTCGATGATGCGAAGTTTTTTGGCAGCGCCGACTTCGGTGGAGTAGTATTCGAAGGCGAAGCCTTGTTCAAGGATGCAGTTTTCGACAATGGCGCCTCATTCATCAAGGCGAGGTTCTGCGGCGAAGCCAAGTTTGGCGAGTCGTCCTTCTCCTCATCCTCTCCCTTGGGCGCCTCGTTCAGCGGGGCTAAGTTTTCCGACGGTCAGCGCCACGACTTCCATAGGGTGCGGTTCTTTACCCTAGCCGATTTCGACTCGGCGCAGTTTTTCGGCGACGCCGGGTTCAACCTAGCAACCTTCCACGACCAAGCCCGGTTCAAAGGCGCCCAGTTCTATGGCGACACCTCGTTCGATGAGGTGACCTTTGCCAGTTTCGCGTTTTTCGGGGCGGCGACGTTCTCTGGTGACGCGTCGTTCGATAAGGTGGACATTCTGCACATCGACGATTTCGACCTCAGTAAGGACGGGCGTCGGGTATGGCCTGACGGGTGGCGTGTCGAGTACCAAGAGGATGACCGAACACGGGGGACACTGGTTCCCAAAGGGAGGCGAAATCCTAGTACTGCAAGCGCTAGTTGACCGTATATGTGGTCTTCGAAGTGATGGGATCCGCTAGACGGGCGACTATGTCAGGCGCCGCTTGAGATTCGCCCCCGCTTCACGTCCGTGGGTAACTTCAAGGATCGCATTGACGGTCTACTAGTCCAGCGTACAGTGCCCGACTTGACAGATTACAGGATGTGACCGCCCCTGCTACGCCACGTCAGCAGACTCCATCCCGTACTCCCGACCCTCTACGTCAGGGAGGGGTATGTCCCTATTCGTTCCTGTCGCCTACTTCGTTAATCATGAAGATGTATTGCCGTCGGCGCCTCGGTGGTTGCGGGTTCGTCAGTCTTAGCGCCGGGCGCGGCGCCTAATGCCACAAGAAGGGCTTGAAGAAGCGCGTCGCCACTGTTAGCTCGGAACGCGTACTGAAGGGATTGCTCGAAAGTTGACGCCGAATGTTACCGGTGTGCTCAGGCGGGCCCAGGAGTGCCGCAGAAGCCCCGGTCAGGCGCCCCAAGCGCCGGGTCTGGAATGAACTCGGGTCAACATACCAGCAATCCTATTAGCAATCTGTGGCACCCGTTACTGGGAATGGCTCAGTGAGCCATTCCCAGCAACGGCTCGGCCTGCGTGTTGATCATGTGGTCCGGCTTTGCCGGGGAGACCTTGACTGCTCACTCTGGCTCGGCCACGTACATCGTGTTCCCGTCGAGGTCCCAGAACTCGAACATCAACGGTGCTGTGGGCCAATCGAGGAGGTCACCGACCCTCAGTCCGAGGTCGACGAGACGGGCATGCGCCGCACGGGCATCAGGGGTGATGAAGCGGATGCCGGTGTCGATGCCGGTGGGCAGTGCGTCGATGGTTGCGATCACGCTCAGCGTGGTGCCTCCACTAGGTGGAGCCATGTCGATCCAGCGAAAGTCGACATTGACGTCCCCGTCGAACCGTGTCTCGAAACCCAGCTCCTCGAAGAGCCGCTTCGTGGCGTCCTGATCCGACACGGCGATGGCGACGGTCGAGATCCCCGTGAGCGTGGCTGTCTGTGTGGTCATGGTGGTTAGACGACCGGGGAGCGCAGGGCTCATCGGAGCCACTTCGTCACGGCCGCCATCATCTACGCGCATCGAGGGTCACTGCCCGTGGGCGTTGGTCAGCCGGACCGCCGAGGGCGTCGATGCCCTCGTGCAGATACCGGTAGGCCGTCGAGCGGCCGATCCGGTGGTCGCAGGCCGGCTGCGCCAGCCGGGTGCCATCGAGAAACCAGCGCAAGATCAGCACCGCCTGCCGGTAACAGCCCAGCGCCCGGCGTCGACCTCGGGTTCCCGGCGACGGCGCTCGGCGGCCAGCAGGCCCAACACGAACTGCACCGTCTGCTCGGCGAGGAGAAGCACGGCGGTGTAGCTGACAGAATCGGACACAGCAGGACCTCGGGTGGGGAAGACGATCCGTGAGAAGATGTCCCTCCTGCCGAGTTCCTGCGCTCCTCCCGGTCATCCGCCCACCCCTCGACGTGTCCCGCCTGACCTACCAACCCTCGGCTACTGGGAAAGGCTCAGTGACCGGAGAGCCGTCGTCCTTGGCCGCAGGCGCTATTTCGTGGTCCTCGTCCTGCTCTCCGGCTCGATTCGCCGTCGGCGTCCTCATTCACCGCGACATTGAGGCCCGGATCGCCGGCTTCAAGATCAACTTCCTCTTTAGGGGCTTCCTCAAATTCTGAAAATCTTGCGCGCCCACGTCAGTTCCCCTGCCTGCGTGCCCATGCGCGCTTTTCGCAAGATGTCCTCACGACGTCTCACCGTTCAGAATCGCCCTGAAAGCGCCTCTGCCGGGCGCAGACAGGGTCCTCCGCCTGGAATACATAGTCTTGGCTTTTGCGAAGCTCCTAGTGCTCCGCAACTGACGTCGTTTGTGCCTTGCGGCGTCGCGGGTCGGTGGCCCTGGCGATGACCGTGTCGGGGTCCTTGGTCCAGGTGAACGGCCGGCAGCGGTCGTTCCAGGCGGCGATGAAGCGCTCGATGGCGGCGGAGGTCGGCCACGGTCGGGAAGTTGCCCCGACGTAGCGCCTGGCGGGTGATGATCGAGAAGAAGGCCTCGACCAGGTTCAGCCACGATCCCGAGGTCGGCGTGAAGTGCAGGGTCACCCGAGGGTGGCGCTCGAGCCAGGCGCGCACCGCCGGATGCTTGTGGGTGGCCAGGTTGTTGCAGACGACGTGCAAGCGGCGGCGCGGATAGGTCCGAGCGACCTGGCGCAGGAAGGCCAGGAACTTCTGGGTGGCGCTGGCGCTCGGTGCACGCCTCGGTCACCTTGCCGGTGGCCACCCCCAGCGCGGCGAACAGCGTGGTGGTGCCGTGTCGGACGTAGTCGAAGCTGGCCACCTCCGGATGCCCGGGCCGCACCGGCAGGGTCGGGGCGGTGCGCTGCAGCGCCTGGATCTGCGGCTTCTCGTCGACGCAGAGCACGACCGCCTTCTCCGGCGGATGCAGGTAGAGCCCGACGACGTCGCGGACCTTGCCCTCCAGTTGGGGGTCGGTGGAGAACTTGAACGTCTGCGCCCGCCACGGCTGCACGCCGAAGCGGCGCCAGATCCGGGCGATGGTGGTGTGCGAGATCGGCGTCCCCTCGCCGGCCAGCGCCGAGGCCAGCAGCCGCGAAGACCAGTGGGAGGCGCCGAACTGGGTCGGCGGTGAGGTCAGCGTCAGCTCCAGCACCCGATCGCGCAGCGCCTTGGGCAGCTGCGCCGGTTTGCCCGGCCGGGGCAGGTCCGCCAGGCCGGCCAGCCCGCGTTCGGCGTAGCGCCGTCGCCAGGTGACCACGGTCGGCTCGGCGCAGCCGACGATCGCGGCGATCTGCTTGCCCGGCACGCCTCCAGCGGCGAGCAGCACGATCCGGGCGCGTTCGACCTCCCGGGCCGGCGCTCCCTTGCCCCGGACCCGCCGTTGCAGCTGCCGCCGATCGGCGTCGGACACTTCCACGGTCCGCACGTGCGCGGCCATGAGCAATGGTTACTCCGACTGCGGATCACATCAAGGAGTACCGCTACGCAGCACTAGCGGGCAACGCCAGGTCCCATCCGTTGACGGCGACGGCGACGGCGGCCGCACGTCAGCCGGCCTGGATAAACTCGCAGTTGACGAAGGTGTCGACGGAGGAATTGCCGATGCAGGCGTCGATGCCCGCGCCGCCGTTCAGGATGTCGGTCCCCGGGCCGCCGATTAGCGTGTCGTTGCTGGGCCCGCCACGGAGGGCGTCATTGCCGTCGCCTCCGGAGATGCGGTCGGTCCCGCCCTCGCCGTTGACCACGTCGTCCCCGTCCCCGCCGTCGATCGTGTCGACGCCTGCGCGGCCGTTGACTAGGTCGCCCTCGGTACCGCCGTTGACGGTGTCGGCGCCGGCCCCGCCGATGATCTCGTCCCTGCCGGCGTTGCCGTTGATCACGTCGTCCCCGGCTTCGCCGTCGACGAGGAAGTCGTCGCCGTTCCCGCCGTCGATCGTGTCGGCGTCCTCGCCTCCTTGGAGGCTGTCCCTGCCGTCCCCGCCGTTGAGGAAATCGCGGCCGATCCCGCCCTGCAGCAAGTCGTCGCTCCCCCCGCCGAAGAGGGAGTCGTCGAAGAATAGGGTGTCGTCCGGTTCGTCGACCACGTTGTCCCGGTCGCCCTTGAGGACGTCCCTGCCGTTCCCGCCGAGGAGGTTGTCCCTCCCGTCGTTGCCGCACAGCTCGTCGTCGCCGCCGAGGCCGGAGAGGAAGTCGTCACCGCCGAGGCCGTCGATGCGGTCGACCCCCGGCGTGCCGGTCAGGTTGCCCGGGATTTCCAAGCTGCCCGAGCCACTGTTGTTGTCGTCCGTGCCACGCAGGGTCGCTGGGGCGCAGTCCGAATCGTTGGGGGTTGCCTGTGCCGCCAGGACGGCAGGTGCGGTGAGGATGAACGCGGGCACGATGGTGGCTGCCAGCCAGGGCAGCGGCCGCAGATACCGGCGTCGTGGACCAGACATCGGCGTCATCGACAAGCTCCTCGATGGGAAGGAAACGGGGGGACCCTGCCTCCCGGCACGGTCGCTGCCGGAACGTGCGGGGACAGAAGCCAACCGAACCGGCCGGAGGAGCAGGCCGTCCTCGCCTCACCAGCTCACCGCCCGTGCGGCTCCGATGAAGAGGAGCAGCCACAGCCCCGCCCTGATACGACGGGCTGGCGACCCGCTCCGACAAGCACGCCCGCAACTACGCCGGCGCCGTCTCCCTACGTGCTGATGCGAGACGGTGAGGTGGTAGCCGAGGGCTGGGTGAACGACGGGCATCTGGAGCTGGTGTGTTGGCCCGACGCCGACTGGCGAGCCTTCGCCGCTCTATGGCATCGAATGGACGAGTCGCCACCGGCGCTGTCGCACCCTCCGACTACGGTCCCGACCGTGCCCCATACGCCCTTTCTGGGCTACCGCAGCCCATGTTCGAGATAACGGCCAACCCCGTCCCTTCCCTCTCCGGCCCGGCCCGGCCGAGTTGGAACGAGCAGCGGTGCAGCCGGCGGCGGGAGTGCCTGCACCGCCGCCCCGGGTGCGCCTGGGAGAGCTACCACCGGGGATCGATGCTTACGAGGCGCTGGTGGGTCGGTTCCTGCTCCGCTTCGGCCCCAACACCCGGGCCGCCTACCGGAGGGACCTCGCCGAGTGGGCCGCCTTCTGTACCCGCCTCGGCGTCCATCCCCTCGCCGCCGGACTCGACCATGCCGACGCCTTCGCCCGGGTGCTCGTCGAAGAGCCAGTTGTCGCCCTCCTCGGTCGCCCGACGTCTGGCCGCCTGTGCCAGCTTTTACCGCTACGTGGTGCAGGCCCGACTGCTGGCCGAGTCGCCCTTCGTAGCGGTGTCTCGGCCGAAGATCAGCAACGAGTCGACCTCGGTGGGGCTCACCCGAGACGAGGCCGCTGCCCTGCGCTCGGCGGCCGCTGCCGACGGGGCACGTTCTCATGCCCTGGTGGCGCTCCTGCTGCACAACGGGCTGCGCATCACCGAGGCGCTGAGCCGAGACATCGGCCACCTGGGTTGGGAGCGGGGACACCGCACGCTGCGCCTGGAGCGCAAAGGTGGGCGGGTCCAGACCGCCCCGCTGGCCCCGGCCACGGCCGAGGTGCTCGGCGCCTGCATCGGCGAGCGCACCGAGGGGCCGATCTTCGTCACGGCCACCGGTGCTCGCTGGGGCCGCCGTCACGCCGGGCGGGTCATGCGCCGCCTGGCACAGGAGGCGGGACTGCGCAGCGCAGCGGCAATCACGCTGCACAGCGCTCGGCACACCTTCGCCACAGCGGCACTGGATGCCGGGGTGGCGCTGCGGGACGTGCATGCGGCCATGGGACACGCCGACCCTCGCACCACCATGCGCTACGACCGCTCCCGGGAGTCCCTCGACCGCCACGCCACCTACGCCGTCACGGCCTACTTCGCTTGATCAGGAGCCCCGGACCGCCTGGAGCGCAATCGCTAACCCTGATCGATGAGTCGCCCGGCCAATGCCAAGACGGCGTCGGTCCCCTGTGGGACCCTCCCGGTCATGACACCCCCGGTGCCCCAGCGTCACGGCGCTGGAGTGCTAGGCCTACAAGCGATGTCGGCATGGAGCAGCCAGTGACGGCCGTGAGCGGGGCGCAGGCCGAAGGCAAGGTTCTCGTCGAGCGTGATGCAGCGATGCCGCTCACGCTTGGCGCCGCTGGTTGGCGAGCCTCGACCGGGCCGTTGGTGCGGAACCGCCGCAAGGACGACCTATCGCCGAGGCCGGTCACGGGCCGGGTTGCCGTGCTCCGGGCAGCTGACGGGCTCATCTCACGCCTTTGCAGCAGCCCTGCGCACGGGACCATCCTGCGGTGACGGCAATGTGACGAGGTGGTGACGCACGACCCCCATCCTCGGCGGTACCGCCCGATGCGCACCGCGATCGAGAAAACGATCGCGCCTATCACAGGAGAAGTCGATGGGTAAACACCGGATCACGGTTTCGGCCACGGACGACCAGATCTATATCTATAACGATGGCGAGGGTGGAGGCAACGTCGGCGTCCCGGCGAAGACATTCGACGTTTCCCTGCCCGGCGATGTGAGATGGCGCTATCCCGGCAGCCCCCACTCGTTTTGCGACCCTAGGGGTAGTGAAGTTGGGATTGACCTTTGGGTACCAGTTCGGGGTAATGGGAATGGCGCGGCTCAAGCGAGAATCGAACTGAGGCTGTACGAGAACACGACAAGTACCTGTGGTTCCACCGAGTTGGATGGCACTGCTGAAACAGAGTGGTTTTCTATCCCTAACGGCCAAACCGTAGAACGGTACTTGAGGGTCGATAACCAGGACGAGGGCGGGGACTACGCACGGATCACTGTCCACGTAAGGAATGAGGTGATCGGGTGAGGAGCAGGGCCGAGGCAAAGTCAGAATCGTGGGCTCAACCTGCGGTGATCCTGACCGGCGCCCTCGCCCAGCCTCTGCAGAAACCTCTGTGGCTCGGACCCGCAGCTGGGGCGTTCTCCTCCTGCCCAGGTCAGAGCGACCTCCTCCTGCCCAGGTCAGAGCGACCCGGCGGTTCGTCCGCCGACGAGGCGACGGCGCTGGGGCGTCGAGCCGCAGCCTCCCCCGGGTTTGAGGGAGTTATAGCCGCTAGTGCTCCGTAGCAATACTCCTTGATGTGATCCGCGGTCGGAGTGACCATTGCTCATGGCCGCCCCCGACCCGGATGACATCAAGATCACCGCAACGGAGCACTAGAGGCGCTGAGGGCAAATGTCAGAGCTGATCACCCAGGGCCATTCGCTGGTGCGCGTCCCTCGCTCTCTCATCGGCGGTGCTGGCGGCGTACCGGCGAAGCATCTGCGGTGACCGCCAGCCCATGAGACGCATGAGGTCTGTCTCGGATCCACCGTTGGCTCCCCATCTGTGGGCAGCGGTGTGACGGAACTGGTGGGCGTGCAGGTTCGTGATGCCGACCGAACACCCTCTGCGCTCCAGCATCTGCACGATCCCACCCGGTGACAGCGGTCCACGGCCCTTCTCGGACAGCCACAGATGCCCCGTGTGGGCCCACGGGTCCTTGTCCCGCATCCGGAGGTACCTACCGAGCGCCTGCGCCGTCCTGGAGCCGAACGGGACCACCCGGATCCGGCGTCCCTTGCCGAGCACCTGGATGGTCTGGTTCGCCAGGTCCACGCTGTCCACCGCCAGCTCGGCGATTTCTGCCCGACGGCATCCGGTGTCCACGAACAGCCGGATCATGGCGTGGTCACGCCTGTCCATGAAGCTCCTGCCGTTGCACGTTGCAAGCAGTTCAAGCAGCTGCAGGTCTGTCAGCACCGGCACGGGCACCTCGGGCGTGTGCGGCGGACGCATTCCCTCCATCGGGGACTTCTCGATCTCTTCCTCACGCACCATCCACCCGAAGAACTGCTGCAGCGCTCGGTACACCAGGCTGCACGTGCCCGGCTTCCACTCCGTCTGCATGTCGGCCATGAACCGGGTGAGGTCTCCGCGCGTCACCGCCAGCGGGGACGCAGGTCCACCGGTTTCCATGCACCAGGCCGAAAGCTTGTCGACGGCTCCGGTGTACAGCCGCACCGTGTTAGGCGACTTGTTCTCCGCTCGCAGGGTGGTGGCGAAGTCGCGTCGCAGCGCCGTCCATTCCTGTTCCATGGCGCGCACTGTTACGTCGTCACTGGGCACCGTCAACCGCCAGCGCGTTACGCTCCGCTGGCAAACGTGCAGGTCAAAGATGCAGGGTGGGCGCGGCCGGGATCGAACCGGCGACCGCTCGCTTGTAAGGCGAGAGCTCTCCCGCTGAGCTACGCGCCCCGCGCGCCCAGGGTATGTGCCCCGGCCGCGCGGCCCCCTCCGGCCCCGTCCCGGGGCTCACCCCGGGCGTGCAAGGAGTGAGGAGGACGTGGTCCTCCTCAGGCGGCCAGCTGGGCCACCGCGTCCTTCCAGCCGGACTGCTCGCGAGCATCCCCCGGGCCGTTGACCTCGGCGAAGGCGATGCGACCCTCCTCGTCGACCAGGAAGGTGCCGCGGACGGCCATGCCGGCCCGGTCGTTGAACACGTCGTAGGCCTGCGCGACGGCGCCGTGCGGCCAGAAGTCCGACAGCAGGGCGAACTCGAAGCCCTCCTGCTCGCGCCACGCCTTGAGGGCGGGGGCCGGGTCGGTGCTGATCGCCAGCACCCGCACGCCCGCGTCGGTGTAGGTCGACAGCTCGTCGCGCAGCTGGCACAGCTCGCCGGTGCAGATCCGGGAGAAGGCGAAGGGGTAGAAGACCAGCAGGACCGGCGTCCCGCGCAGGTCGGCCAGTGAGACGACCTGGCGGTCCTGGTCGGGCAGGCTGAACTCGGGCGCGACGTCGCCGACGGAGATGCTCATGGGCTGATCGTGCCCCACGTGGTGACGTGCTGGGACGGCCCCCTCGCAGGGCCCCGGTGACCCACTGGAACGGCCACCCCTCAGGGGCCCGCGCCGAGCCTGCGAGGCGTGGGGGGAAGGGTGGTCCTTTTTCAGCGGCGGCTGCGCGCCGCCTTGGGGGTGACCAGGCGGATGCCCGACCAGTCCTTGGCCGCCGAGACGCTGCTGGTCTGCGACAGGCCCGCGGTGGGGGCGACCTCGGTGACGTCGCCGGGCTCGACGTGGCCGGGGCGACCGGACTTGGGCACCAGCAACCACACGACACCGTCGTCTGCCAGCGACGTGATCGCGTCGGTCAACGCGTCGAAGAGGTCGCCGTCGTCCTCCCGCCACCACAGGAGCACGACGTCGGCCACCTCGTCGGTGTCCTCGTCGACCATCTCGCTGCCGGAGACCTCGACGATGGAGTCCCGCAGGTCCTCGTCGGCGTCCTCGTCCCAGCCGAGCTCCTGCACGACCATGCCCGGCTTGATGCCCAGCCGGGCCGCCATGCTGGCGCTGCCCGAGTCGACGCTCATCCCTGCTGTTCCTCCATGGGTTCCGATGCTGACCGGGGGGCACGTCCGTGTCCGCGCCGGCGGGGTGTCGTGGGGACGGGATGCGCGGCCGGGTGTGCGAGGTGCGGCGGACGGCAGCGGGGCAGGACACGACCAGCGGGAGATCTCCCCCGCAGCCCGGCCATGTCACCCCTTCCCGTCCGCACCGGTCCTCCCCGCCTCGGTCGTCCGAGGCCACGGCCGGCGTAGGCGGAAGCGTAGGGCATGCCTGGTCACGTGCAAGTGCGTCGGAGAGCGGCCCGCGGGCGCCGTCGTCCCGCCAGGTGAGCGGGATGCGTGACGCGCACCCCACCGGCGGGGGACGATGTGCGCATGAGTGCTCCGCAGCAGTCGGGCGGCGACCCCGCCCGCGACGCCGGCAACGAGACCGGACGGGCCCGCGCGGTCATCACCGACGGTCTCCCCAGCCAACTGGTCGACACCGACCCCGACGAGACCTCCGAGTGGCTGGAGTCCCTCGACGCCGTCGTCGACCACGCCGGCCGCGGCCGGGCCCGGTACCTGATGCTCCGCATGCTGGAGCGCAGCCGGCAGCAGCAGGTCGGCGTGCCGTCCCTGCGCAGCACCGACTACATCAACACCATCGCGCCGGAGCGGGAGCCGTGGTTCCCCGGCGACGAGCACGTCGAGCGCCGGATCCGCGCCTACATCCGGTGGAACGCCGCGATCATGGTGCACCGCGCGCAGCGGCCGGGGATCGGCGTCGGCGGCCACATCTCCTCCTACGCCTCCTCGGCCTCCCTGTACGAGGTCGGCTTCAACCACTTCTTCCGCGGCAAGGACCACCCCGGCGGTGGCGACCAGATCTGGTTCCAGGGCCACGCCTCCCCCGGCATCTACGCCCGCGCGTTCCTCGAGGGCCGGCTCACCGAGGATCAGCTCGACGGCTTCCGGCAGGAGGTCAGCCACCCCGGCGGCGGGCTGTCGAGCTACCCGCACCCGCGGCTGATGCCGGACTTCTGGGAGTTCCCGACCGTCTCGATGGGCCTCGGGCCGATGAACGCGGTCTACCAGGCACGGTTCAACCGCTACCTGCACGCGCGCGGCATCAAGGACACCTCCGACCAGCACGTGTGGGCCTTCCTGGGCGACGGCGAGATGGACGAGCCCGAGTCGCTGGGCGTGATCGGCCTGGCCGCCCGCGAGGAGCTGGACAACCTCACCTTCGTCATCAACTGCAACCTGCAGCGGCTCGACGGCCCGGTGCGCGGCAACGGCAAGGTCATCCAGGAGCTGGAGTCCTTCTTCCGCGGCGCCGGGTGGAACGTCGTCAAGGTGATCTGGGGCCGGGAGTGGGACCCGCTGCTGGCCGCCGACCGCGACGGCGCGCTGGTCAACCTCATGAACCAGACGCCGGACGGCGACTACCAGACCTACAAGGCCGAGGACGGCGCCTTCGTCCGCGAGCACTTCTTCGGCCGGGACCCCCGCACCCGCAAGCTCGTGGAGAACATGAGCGACAAGGAGATCTGGAACCTCTCCCGCGGCGGGCACGACTACCGCAAGGTCTACGCGGCGTTCAAGGCGGCGGTGGAGCACAAGGGGCAGCCCACGGTCATCCTCGCCAAGACCATCAAGGGTTGGACCCTCGGCAGCCACTTCGAGGGCCGCAACTCCACCCACCAGATGAAGAAGCTGACCGCGGAGGACCTCGCCGCGTTCCGCGACCGGCTCTACCTGCCGATCCCCGACGAGCAGCTCGACAAGACCCTGCCGCCGTACTACAAGCCGGACCCGGACTCCGACGAGATGCAGTACATGCTCGAGCGGCGCCGGCAGCTGGGCGGCGCGGTGCCCCGGCGCCGGTCGGAGTTCAAGACGCTCAAGGCGCCCGAGGACAAGGCCCTCGACGTCCTGCGGCGCGGCTCCGGCAAGCAGGAGGTGGCGACGACGATGGCGTTCGTCCGCCTGCTCAAGGAGCTGCTCAAGGACAAGGAGCTCGGCCCGCGCTTCGTGCCGATCATCCCGGACGAGGCACGCACGTTCGGGATGGACTCCCTCTTCCCGTCGCAGAAGATCTACAACCCGGCCGGCCAGCGCTACACCTCGGTCGACCGCGAGCTGATGCTGGCGTACAAGGAGTCCGAGCAGGGCGTGATCCTGCACGAGGGCATCAACGAGGCGGGCTCCACGGCGTCGTTCACCGCCGTCGGCACGTCCTACGCCACGCACGGCGAGCCGATGGTCCCGATCTACATCTTCTACTCGATGTTCGGGTTCCAGCGGACCGGCGACTCCTTCTGGGCGGCCGCCGACCAGATGACCCGCGGCTTCGTCCTCGGCGCCACCGCCGGCCGGACGACGCTCAACGGCGAGGGCCTCCAGCACGAGGACGGCCACTCGCTGCTGCTGGCGCACACCAACCCGGCCGTCGTCTGCTACGACCCCGCGTTCTCCTACGAGGTCGGGCACATCACCAAGGACGCGCTGGCGCGCATGTACGGCGACGACCCGGGCGCCCCGCTGGGCGGCTCCCGCTCGCCCGACGTCATGTACTACCTGACGGTCTACAACGAGCCGTACAACCAGCCGGCCGAGCCCGAGGGTCTGGACCTCCAGGGCCTGCTCGCGGGCATGTACCGCTACGCGCAGGGCCAGGGCGACGGCCACAAGGCTCAGGTGCTCGCCTCCGGCGTCGCGGTGCCGTGGGCGCTGCGCGCGCAGGAGCTGCTGGCGAACGACTGGGGGGTGTCGGCCGACGTGTGGTCGGTGACGTCGTGGAACGAGCTGCGGCGGCAGGCCGACGCGGCCGAGGAGCACAACCTGCTGCACCCGGAGGACGAGCCGCAGGTCCCGTACGTGACCCAGCGGCTGCAGGACGCCCCCGGGCCGGTCGTGGCGGTGTCGGACTGGATGCGGGCCGTGCCCGACCTCATCGCGCCGTACGTCCCCGGCGGGATGGCGACGCTGGGCACCGACGGGTTCGGCCTCTCCGACACCCGTCCGGCGCTGCGGCGGCACTTCCACGTCGACGCCGAGTCGGTCGTCGTCCGGGTGCTGGCCTCGCTGGCCCAGCGCGGCGAGGTCGACCGGGACGTCGTCCGCCAGGCGGTGGAGAAGTACCAGATCCGCGACGTGCAGGCCGCGCCCGCGGAGGAGCGGTCGGACCCGAGCCCGGCCACCTGATGGAGGACCCCGTCCCTGGCCCCACCCTTCGCGAGCTCGGGGCGGGGCCAGGGACGGGGCCACCGACCGCCGCCGAGGACGGCCGCCGTGAGGTGGCCGTCCTCGGCGGCGGGGTGGTGGGACTGACCTGCGCGCTGGAGCTCGCCCGCGCCGGTCACCGGGTCCGGGTGCACACCGCCGATCCGCTGGAGGCGACCACCTCCGCGGTGGCCGCCGCGATCTGGTTCCCGTACCGGGCGGCACCCGCGGACGCCGTCCTGCGGTGGGGCGCCGCCTCCCTGGAGGTCCTCACGCGGTTGGCCGCCGACCCCGCGACCGGGGTGGCGCTCCGGCCGGGGACGTTCGTGCACCGCACCCCGCACCCCGACCTCTGGTGGACGCCCGGCGTGGCCGACGTCCGACCGGCGACCCAGGAGGAGCTCCCGCCCGGCGCCCCCGCCGGCACCCGCTGCACGCTGCCGGTCGTCGACACCGGCCGCTACCTGCCCTGGCTGGCCGCCGCCTGCTCGGCGGCCGGGGTCGAGACGGTCCCCGGCCGGGTGGCCGCGCTCGACGAGGTGGCCGGGAACGCCGTCGTGGTGGCGGCGGGCCTGGCCTCGGGGCAGCTCCTCGGCGACGACTCCTGCGTGCCCGTGCAGGGCCAGGTGGTGCGGCTGGCCGACCCCGGCCTGACCGGCTGGGTGCTGGACGACGACCACCCGGAGGGGCTGACCTACGTCGTCCCCCGCGGGCGGGACGTCGTCTGCGGCGGCACGGCGGTGGAGGGCGCCACCGGCACCGAGCCCGACCCGGCGGTCGAGGCCGCGGTGCTGGCGAGGGCGTGCGCGCTGGTCCCGGGGCTGCGCGGACAGCCGGTGCTGTCGCGGGCGGTGGGCCTGCGGCCGGGCCGGCCCACCGTCCGGCTGGAGCGGCTGGATCTCGGCGGGCGGTCAGTGGTCGCCTGCTACGGGCACGGCGGCGCCGGCGTGACCCTGTCCTGGGGGTGCGCGGCCGACGTCGCCGCGCTGGTCTGAGCCTGAGCGGAGTGCGGGAGCACAGGGATCCTGCGCTCCCGCACGCCGCTCAGCCCGCGGCGCGGTGCCGGCGCAGCACCTCGGCGTAGGTGTGCCCGCTGTCCTTCACCGTCCGCCGCTGGGTCGCGTAGTCGACGTGGACCAGACCGAAGCGCTGCGCGTACCCCCGGGCCCACTCGTAGTTGTCCAGCAGCGACCAGGCGAAGTACCCCCGGACGTCGGCCCCGCGGTCCACGGCCTCCACCACCGCGGCGAGGTGGCGCAGCAGGTAGCCGACGCGCTCGGGGTCGTGCACCGCGCCCTCGCCGTCGACCTCGTCGTCCCACGCCGAGCCGTTCTCCGTGACCACCAGCGGCAGGCCGGGGGCGCGGTCCCGCAGCCGGAGCAGCAGGTCGGTGAACGCACCCGGGCTGACCCCCCAGCCCATCGTCGTCGTGGGCCCCTCCGGCTCGAGCTCGACGACCTGCTCCCCGCCGATGAACGACGTCGGCGGCCTGCCCGGCGGACGGGTACCGGCCCGCACGGTCTGCTCGAAGTAGTAGTTGACGCCCAGCCAGTCCAGCGGGGCCGCGATGACCGCCAGGTCGCCGTCGTGCACCGGCAGCGGCGCCCCGGCCGCCTCGAGGTCGGCCACCACGTCGGCGGGGTAGGCGCCGTGCACCACCGGCTCGAGGAACACGCGGTTCTGCTGACCGTCGAGCCGGCGGGCGGCGTCGAGGTCGGCCGGGTCGTCGCTGGCCGGGGTCATCGGCGTGAAGTTCAGCGTGATCCCCAGCGAACCGACGCCGGCCTCCCGCAGCCGCGCGGCGGCCAGACCGTGGCCGAGCAGCAGGTGGTGCACCGCGCGGGCCGCGGCCACCGGGTCCTGCAGGCCGGGTGCGTGCTGCCCCGAGCGGTGCCCGATCAGGGCGCTGCACATCGGTTCGTTGAGCGTCGACCAGTGCCGCACCCGGTCCCCGAGGGCGTCGACGACGACCGCGGCGTAGTCGGCGAAGCGGGCCGCCGTGTCCCGGTCGGCCCAGCCGCCCCGGTCCTGCAGCGCCTGCGGCAGGTCCCAGTGGTAGAGGGTGAGCCAGGGGTCGATGCCGGCCGCGAGCAGCTCGTCGACCAGCCGCCGGTAGAAGTCCAGACCGCGCTGCTCCACCCGGCCGGCGCCCTCGGGCAGCACCCGCGGCCAGGCCACGGAGAACCGGTAGGCCGACAGCCCGAGGTCGGACATCAGCGCGACGTCCTCGCGGTAGCGGTGGTAGTGCTCGACCGCCACGTCACCGGTGTGGCCGCCGAACGTGCGGCCGGGGGTGTGGCTGAAGGTGTCCCAGATCGACGGTCCCCGGCCGTCCTCGGTGACGGCGCCCTCGATCTGGTAGGCCGCGGTCGCGGCGCCGAAGACGAAGCCGGGTGGGAAGGACAGGCCGGCGAGGAGGTCCTCGCGGGCGTCGGTGGTGGTCATGGCGGTGCTGCTCCTTCGCAGGGTCGGGGGGCGGATCAGTCGACGCGCAGCTGCGTGACCGGGTCGAAGACGTGCAGGCAGCCCTCGCGCACCCGCAGCCAGAGGGTCTCCCCGACGGCCGCGGCACGCCGCGGTTCGGTGCGGACCACGACGTCGGCGGTGTGCAGCACGTCGCCGTCGTCGGAGCTGCCGAGGGTGGCGTAGAGGAAGGCGTCGGCGCCCAGCTGCTCCACCACGTTGACCACGACCGGCACGCCGTCGCCCGGCGCCGCCGGCTCGAGCGCCTCGGGGCGGAAGCCGACGGTGACCCGGCCGTTGTCGGCCGCGGCCCGCTCGAGCCGCTCGCGGGGTACCGGCAGCACCGCCCCGCCGAGCCGGACGCCGCCGTCGACGACCGGGCCGGTGACGACGTTCATCGCCGGCGAGCCGATGAAGCCCGCGACGAAGACGTTGGCCGGCCGGTCGTAGAGGGTCCCCGGCGTGTCGCACTGCTGGAGGACGCCGTCGCGCAGGACGGCCACCCGGTCGCCCATCGTCATGGCCTCGACCTGGTCGTGGGTGACGTAGACGGTGGTGGTGCCCAGCCGCTGCACGAGGGCGGCGATCTGGGTGCGGGTCTGCACCCGCAGCTTGGCGTCGAGGTTGGACAGCGGTTCGTCCATGAGGAAGACCTGCGGGCTGCGCACGATGGCCCGGCCCATCGCGACCCGCTGCCGCTGACCGCCCGAGAGCGCCCGCGGACGCCGGCGCAGGTACGGCTCGAGGTCGAGGATCCGTGCCGCCTCGGTCACCCGGCGGCCGATCTCGGCCTTGCCGACGCCGGCCAGCTTCAGCGCGAAGCCCATGTTCTCCTCGACGGTCATGTGCGGGTAGAGCGCGTAGTTCTGGAACACCATCGCGATGTCGCGGCTCTTGGGCGGAGCGTCGGTGACGTCGCGGTCGCCGATGAGGATGCGGCCGGCGTCCACCTCCTCGAGCCCGGCGAGCATGCGCAGCGAGGTGGACTTGCCGCAGCCGGACGGGCCGACGAGGACGAGGAACTCCCCGTCGGCGATCTGCAGGTCCAGGGTGTCGACGGCCGGCCGCTCGGCCTTGGGGTAGATGCGGGTCGCCTGCTGGAAGGTCACGGTGGCCATGGCTCAGGTGCCTCTCGGGAGGTGGGGAGGGAGGGGGTTCGGACGTGTGCCGGGAGGTCTCATCCCTTCACCGCGCCCTGCATGATCCCGCCGACGATCTGCTTGCCGAGGACCACGAAGACGACCAGCACGGGCAGCGTGCCGAGGAGGGTCCCGGCCATGATCACCGCGCGCTCGGGGACGTAACCGCCGCCGAGCCCGGCCAGCGCGACCTGGACGGTGGGGTTGCCGGTGGTCAGCGCGATGATCGGCCAGAAGAAGTCGTTCCAGGCGGTGAGGAAGGTCAGCATCGCCAGCACCGCCATGGCCGGCCGCGCGATCGGGACGACGATCGAGCAGAAGATGCGCAGCGTCGAGGCACCGTCGACCCGGCCGGCCTCGAGCAGCTCGTCGGGCACCGCCTGGCTGAGGAACTGGCGCATGAAGAAGACGCCGAACGCGCTGACCAGGGTGGGCAGGACCACCGCCTGCAGCTGGTCGACCCACTGGAGCTCGGCGATGAGGATGAACAGCGGGATGATCGCCAGCTGGGTCGGCACCATCATCGTGCCGACGACCAGGGCCAGCAGCACGCCGTTGCCGCGGAAGCGGAGCTTGGCGAAGGCGAACCCGGCCAGCGTGCTGCACAGGACGGTGCCGACGGTGATGCAGCCGGCGACGACGAACGAGTTGACGATCGCCAGGCCGATCGGCGCCTGCTCCATCGCCCGGCCGATGTTGGTGAACAGGTCGGCGTCCGGGAGGAACGGCGGCGGGGTGGCGGCGATCTCGGCGTTGGTGTGCGAGCCGGCCACCACCGTCCAGTACAGCGGGAACACCGACACGAGGGCGGTCAGCGCCAGCAGCACGTAGGTGACCGGGCCGGCGCGGTGGGTCCGGCCGGCGGCACGGGCGCGCCGGCGGTGCGGGGCGGGGACGCCGACCGGGACGGGCACGGTTTCCTCCGGCGTGGGCACGAGGGTCGTCACGGGAGCTCCTAGCGCTCGGCCCGGGCGCGCCGGCGGGCGACGAGCGCGTACGCCCCGACGACGACGAGGATGATCAGGAACATGGCCCACGCGGTGGCGGCGGCCTGACCGAGGTGGAAGTTGGTCCACCCCTGGTCGTACATGAGCAGGCCGAGCGTCTGGTACTGGTTGGACGCCCCGCCGTTGGTCATGCCGTTGCCGCTGAACAGCAGCGGCTCACCGAACAGCTGCACCGCGCCGATCGTGGAGACGACGATCGTGAAGAGGATCGTCGGCCGCAGCGACGGGATGGTCACGTGCAGGAACTGCTGCCAGCGGCTGGCGCCGTCGAGGGTGGCCGCCTCGTACAGGTCGCCGGGGATGGCCTGCATGGCGGCGAGGTAGATCAGCGCGTTGTACCCGGTCCAGCGCCAGGTGACGATGACCGAGATGGCGAACTGACTGGTCCAGCTGCCGCCCTCCCAGTCGACGCGGTCGAACCCGATCGCCTGCAGGCCGGCGTTGATCAGCCCGTAGTCGCGGCCGAACAGCTGCGCGAACACCAGGGTCGCCGCGGCGATGCTGGTCGCGTACGGCATGAGCATGGCGACCCGGAAGAAGGTCCGGCCGCGCATCCGGTAGTTGAGCAGGTGCGCCAGGCCGAGGGCCATGCACAGCTGCGGGACCGTGGCCAGGATGCCGATGGTCAGGGTGTTCCTCGCGGCGTTCCAGAAGAACTCGTTCTGCAGCAGCTCGCGGTAGTTCCCCAGCCCGACGAACTCGGCGCCGTCGATGTCGGAGAGCCGCACCTCGTGCAGCGAGATCCAGGCGGTGTAGAGGAAGGGGTAGAGGCTGAAGCAGGCGAAGAGGGCGAAGAACGGGGCGACGTAGGCGTAGCCCCAGCGGTTGGAACCGAGCCGGGAGCGCCGCCGGCGCGGAGGCGCGGGGTCCGGGGCCGGCGGCGGGGCGGCGACCGCTCCGACCCTGGGGTCATCGGTGGCGATGGTCATGCGCGTGGCCTCACTGGGTGGGCGGGTATGGGCGAGGTGTGGCCGGGAGCCTGGCCACGGCCGGTGCCCGGGGCGGGGTGGTCAGCCCCGGGCACCGCCGTGGGGTCGCGGCCGTTCGGGCGACCGGCCCGGGATCAGCCGATGATCTGGTCGATCTCCTCGAGGGCGTCGGTCAGCGCGTCGTCCGGCTCCCGCTCCCCCGACCCGACCGTGGTCAGCGCGTTGGTGAACGCCTCCTGGATCTGGGTGTCGAACGGCCCGATGGGCGTGAACCGCAGGTTGGCCGCGGAGTCGGCGAACAGCTGGCCGACCGGTGCGCCGCTGAAGTAGTCGCTGGTCGCCGTCGCCACCGCCGGGTCCTCGGCCGCCGTCCGGCTCGAGGGGAAGTGCTGCTGGGAGGTGAACATGGTGACCTGCTGCTCGGGCGCGGTCAGCCACTCGACGAGGGCGATGGCCTCCTCGCGGTGCTCGCTGGACTCGGGGACGCCGAGCCAGGAGCCACCCCAGTTGCTGGCCTTGCCGGGCAGCGGGGCGACGTCCCAGGTGCCCGCGGCGTCCGGGCCGGCCTGCGTGGTGATGTAGCTGAGCATCCAGGCCGGGCAGGCGATGGTCGCGAACGCCCCGTTGACGAAGGCGGAGTTCCACTCGTCGCCGAACTGGGTGAGGTTGGCCGTCAGCCCCTCGGCGGCCGCCGAACTGGCGTCCTCCCACGCCCCCTGCACGCCGTCGCTGGACTCCGGGATGGGGTTGCCGTCGGCGTCGTCGTAGGCGGTCTCACCCTGGTAGACCGCCGCGGAGAAGATGCTGGCCGGGCTGTCGGCGAACGAGCTGCCCTCCGGCTTGGTGGGCGAGGCCTCGTACTGCCGGCCCAGCTCCAGGTAGCCCTCCCAGTCCGCCCAGAGCGTGCCGAGCTGCGCCCGGTCGGTGGGCAGGCCGGCCTGCTCGAAGAGGTCCCGGCGGAAGCACATCGCCTCCGGTCCGGCGTCGGTGCCCAGTCCGACCACACGGCCGTCGGGGGTCGTGGCCTCCTCGACCTTCCAGTCGTAGAAGTGCCCGAGCGTCTGGTCGGCGTTCTCGGTCGCGGCGAAGTCGACGAACGAGTCGGCGTGGTTGGCGACGATGTCGGCGACGAAGCCGATCTCGATGCCCTGGACGTCGGCCAGGCCGGAGTTCGCCGCCAGCCGGGTCTGCAGCGCCCGGTAGTAGTCGGCCGACCGCTCGACCGACCCCTCGACGATGCGGATCTCCGGGTGCAGCCGCATGTACTCCTCGTAGAGCCCGGCCTCCTCGAAGCCGAAGGTGCCGAACAGGCCCACGTCGAGCGTGATGGTGCCGTCGTCGCCGGAGTCGGCCCCGCAGCCGGCGGCCAGCAGGGTCGCGGCGAGCGCAGCGGCAAGCCCCGCCCGGCGTCTGGTGGAAACGGTCATCGGTCCTCCTGTGTCGGTCCCCGTCCCCGGGGCGGTGATCGCCGTGAGAGCGCTTCCACAACGGCTGCGGCAGAGAGTGGTGCAGGTCACAGTCGACTGTCAAGGGTTCATGGGAGCGCTTCCATGAACCCGGTCGAGCGCCTACCCTGCTCCTCACGAACGGCGCGGCACCGGGGGAGGCGGAACGGATGACGACGGTCCACGGTCGCGGCCCCTCGCCCACGCTGGACGAGGTCGCCGAGCTCGCCGGGGTCTCCCGGGCCACGGTGTCCCGGGTCGTCAACGACTCCCCGCGGGTGAGTCCGGAGGCCCGCCGGGCGGTCGAGGCCGCGATCGCCGAGCTGCGCTACGTGCCCAACCCCGCGGCCCGCAGCCTGGTCACCCGGCGCACCGACACGATCGCCCTGCTGCTCTCGGAGTCGAACACCCAGGTGTTCTCCGACCCGTTCTTCGCCCGCGTCGTCCGCGAGCTGTCCGGTGCGCTCGCGGACACCGACATGAACCTGGTGCTCCTGACCGCGCGGGACGAGCGGGAGCAGGCGAAGGTCGGCCGGTACGTGCGGCAGGGGCACGTCGACGGGGTCATCCTCATGTCCCTGCACAGGGACGACACGCTGCCCGACGTCCTCGCCGACGCGCGGGTGCCGCTGGTGCTCTCCGGCCGGCCGCTGGACGGCCGCCGGGTGTGCTACGTCGACGCCGACAACGCCGGCGGCGCGCGAGCGGCCACCGAGCACCTGCTGGCGGGCGGACGACGACGGGTGGCCACGGTGACCGGCCCCCGCGACATGATCGCCGGCATCGACCGGTACGAGGGGTACCGCGAGGCGCTGGCGCACGCGGGTCTGGCCGAGGCCCCGGAGCTGGTCGCCGAGGGGGACTTCACCGAGGCCGGCGGGGCCCGCGCGATGGCGGCCCTGCTGCAGCAGGCGCCCGACCTCGACGCGGTCTTCGTCGCCTCCGACCCCATGGCCGTCGGTGCGCTCCGGACGCTCCGGGAGGCCGGCCGATCGGTACCCGGCGACGTCGCCGTGGTCGGCTTCGACGACGCGGCGGAGGCCGCCACCTGCGACCCGCCGCTCACCACGGTCGCCCAGCCGCTCGGCGAGATGACCCGCCTCATGACCGAGCTGCTGATGCGCCAGGTCGAGGGCGACGAGGAGGTCCAGGCGCGGGTCTGCCCGACCCACCTGGTCCGCCGGGCCTCCGCCTGAGCCGTCGGGCCGCTGCGCCGGCCGGGGTCCCTCAGCCGGCGAGGGCCTCCAGCGCCATCGCGGCGTACAGAGCGGCCCCGGTGGGCAGCACGTCCTCGTCGAAGACCACCAGGTTGGAGTGGTTGCCGGCGGCGGTCGCCGTATCGGCACCCGGCGGGCAGGCGCCCAGGAACGCCATCGCGCCGGGCACCCGCTGCAGCACGTAGGCGAAGTCCTCTGCACCCATGAGCGGCTCGGCGGCGAGCACGCTGCGCTCCGGGCCGACCAGCTCGCCCGCCGCCCGCTGCACCCGCGCCGCCACCTCCGGGTCGTTGGCCGTGACCGGGTACCCCTCCCGGTGGACGACGTCGACCCCCATGTCGTGCGCGGCGGCCACGTGGGTGGCCACCCGCCGCACCGAGGCGACGACGTCGGCCCGCCGTTCGGGCGAGAGGGTGCGGATCGTGCCCTGCAGGTGGGCGGTGTCCGGGATGACGTTGTCCGTCGAGCCCGCCGTCACCTGCGCCACCGTCACCACCGCCGGGTCGAACACCGGCGCGCGGCGGGTGACCATGGCCTGCAGTGCCAGGACGATCTCCGCGGCCACCGGCACCGGGTCGGCGGCGGCGTGCGGCATCGAGGCGTGCCCGCCCCGGCCGCGGACGGTCACCTCCCAGTGGTCGGCGGCGGCCATCATGGGGCCGGGCCGGACGCTCACCACCCCGCTGGGCTGGTTGGCGAAGACGTGCAGCGCGAACGCGCCGACCACCGGGGCCTCCGGGACGACGTCCAGCAGGCCCTCCTCGAGCATGTAGCGGGCCCCGTGGAAGCCCTCCTCGCCGGGTTGCAGCATGAGCACGACCTGGCCGGCGATCTGCTCCCGGCGCTCGGCCAGCAGCCGGGCGGCACCCAGCAGCATCGCGGTGTGCAGGTCGTGGCCGCAGGCGTGCATCGCGCCGGGCACCTCGGAGGCGAACGGCAGGCCGGTGTCCTCGTGCACCGGCAGCGCGTCCAAGTCGGCGCGCAGCAGGTACGTGGGCCCGGGGCGGGCGCCGCGCAGCACACCCACCACCGAGGTGGTGCTCGACCCGACCGTCACCTCCACCGGCAGGTCGGCGAGCTCCTCGAGCACCGTGGCCTGCGTGCGCGGCAGGTGCAGCCCGATCTCCGGGGTGCGGTGCAGCCGACGACGCAGCTCCACGGTGCGGTCGGCGTCGGCACGGGCGGCGGCCAGCAGGGCGGCGGCGGGACTGCTCATGCCGCCACTCTCACACGGCCCGGCGTGGCCCCGTCCCGGGCCCGGCCCCGAGCCCGCGGAGGGTGGGGAGGACGGGGGCCTCCACCGAGGCGCGGGGGGAAGGGTGGTCCTCCTTCAGTCGCGGGCCCAGGCCGGCCGGGTGGCGTCCAGCTGCCACACCACGGCGGTCGCGGGGCCCTGCACCGGTCCGCCGTCCTGCCGTTCGACGCGGGTGCCGCCGGGACCGGTCAGCACGAGCAGCCCCGGCGGCACGGTCGCCGACGTCCCGCCCGCCACCGTCTCGATCCAGAGCCGGGCGTCGGGCCGGCCGAGGTCCACCCAGCCGTCCGCGTTCGCGTGCACCTCGTGCGCGGCGTCGTCCCCCGGGCGGGCGCTGCGCAGGTACGTCTGCAGCACGTGCGCGCCGTCGTCCCCGGCGACCTCGTCGTGCTCCAGGCCGGTGCCGGCGCGCAGGACGGCGACGTCGCCGGTGACCAGCACCGCGCCACCTCCCCACGCGTGCCGCAGCGAGCCCGCCAGCACCACGGCCACGACGTCGACCGCCCGGTGCGGGTGTCGCCCGTAGCCGGTGCCGGGTGCCAGCCGGTCGTCGGCCATCCGCAGCAGCGGGCCCAGCGAGCCGTCGTCGGGCTCCAGCAGGACGTCGGAAACCGGGCCGGTCACGGGGCCTCCTGGGGCGGGAGGGCGCCGCGGCCACCCGGCAGCGCGTCGAAGGCGACGGCGACCAGCAGCGTCCAGGCCGCCCCCAGGGCCCAGCCGCCGACGACGTCGGAGAGGAAGTGCACGCCCAGCCACATCCGGGTCAGCCCGACGAGGACGACGAGCCCCACCCCGGCCGCGACGGCGAGCCGGCGCTGCTGCGCGCCCAGCCGCGGCCAGGCGAGCACGAGGGCGATGACGACGATCGTGGCGATGCCCGAGGAGTGGCCGCTGGGGTAGCTCAGGCCCTCGTAGGCGGCGCCGCCGTTCTCGAACGCCGGGCGCAGCCGGCCGAACGCCTCCTTGAGCAGGACGGTGACGGGGGCGACCAGGACGTTGGCCGCGACCACCCAGCCCGCCGTCCGCCACGCCTTCCGGGTGCCCAGCCAGAACAGCACGGGCAGCGAGACCACCACCCGGAACCACGCGACGCCCGGTGTGGTCAGCACCTCCAGCAGCCCGCCGGTGACGGCGGAGCGGTCGTCGCCGGCGTAGAGCGCACGGCTGACCGCGTCGTCGAGCCGGACCTGCGGCGCCCAGCCGGCCAGCACCCCGGCGCCCAGGGCGAGCACCACCGCGACGCCCGCCCCGGCCGCGGCGAGCGCCCGCCGGACGGTCGTCCGCCGGGGGTCCCGCTGCAGCACGTCCACTCCCCCACTCTCCCTCACGGCGACCCGCGTGCCACGCTGGCCGCGTGTCCGACCGGGTCAGCAGGCGCCCGCCCTCCGCAGCCACCCTGCGGCGGCTGGAGCGCGCGTCGGGCTCGCTGTCGACCCGCGCGGTGGCCCGGATGGACGACGAGCTGCCCTGGTTCCGCACCATGCCCGCCGACCAGCGCTCCTGGGTCATGCTGGTGGCGCAGGCCGGGCTCGCCTCCTTCGTCGAGTGGTGCCGCAGCCCCGACCGCCCGCCGCGGCTGACCGGCGAGGTCTTCGGCGCCGCACCCCGCGAGCTGGCCCGCGTCGTGCCGCTCAAGCACACCGTCGACCTGGTCCGGGTGACCGTCGAGGTGATGGACGACTTCGTCGGCACGGTCGCCGAGCCGGGGGACGCCGACGTGCTGCGGCTGGCGGTGCTGCAGTACAGCCGCGAGGTCGCCTTCGCCACCGCGCACGTCTACGCCAGCTTCGCGGAGCGCCGCGGCGCGTGGGACGCCCGCCTGGAGGCCCTGCTCGTCGACGCCCTGGTGCGCGGGGAGCGCTCCGAGGAGCTCTCCGGCCGGGCCTCGGCGCTGGGCTGGGCCGCGATGAGCCCGGTGACCGTGCTGGTCGGCGCGGCGCCGCCGGACGGCGACGTGCACGGCGCCACCCGCCGGGCCGCGCGGCAGGTGCGCAGCGAGGTGCTCGTGGGTGTGCACGCCGACCAGCTGGTCGTCGTCCTCGGGGGGTCACCGGACCTGCAGTCGGCGGTCGAGCGGGTCAGCGACGAGTTCGGCTCCGGCCCGGTGGTCATGGGACCGGTGGTCGACGGCCTCGGCCGGGCCGGCGACTCGGCCGGCGCCGCGCTCGCCGGGCTCCGCGCGGTGCGCGCCTGGCCGGGCGCACCGCGCCCGGTGGCCGCCGATGCGCTGCTGCCCGAGCGCGCCCTGGACGGCGACCCGGCCGCCCGCGCGACGCTGCAGGAGCGGATCGCGCTGCCGCTGCAGGGCGCCGGCGGCGAGGTCCTTGAGACGGTGCGGGCGGTGCTCGCCAGCGGGGGCAACCTGGAGGCCAGCGCCCGCGCGCTGTTCGTGCACCCCAACACCGTCCGGTACCGGCTGAGGCGGGCCACCGAGCTCACCGGGGTGTCGGCCACCGACCCGCGCGGCGGGTGGACCGTGCAGGTGGCCCTCGCCCTGGCGGCCCTGGACCCGGACCGCTCCCTCTGGCACTGACCGAGGACCTCCTCCTCCCCCCGCCGCGATCGGCCCCCTCCCGGGCACCGCCGCGGCCCCGTCCCGAGGCTCGCCCCGAGCCGGCGAGGGGTGAGGAGGACGGTGTCCTCCCACGGTGGGGAGGAGGGGTCCTCCCACCTGCGAGGAGGGGGGCCGCACGGCGCACAGTGCGGTTCCCACCACGACGACCCGTCCGACACTCCGCTCGAACCCGGTCCTGTTGTAGGAACCCTCCAAAGACCAGCGGTGCGCTTTCGTACCGCTCGCCAGTACGCGGCTCCACCGACCCTGGCACGGTGAGGTGGTGCTGGCCGTCCTCGCTCCCGGACAGGGTGCCCAGAAGCCCGGGATGCTGACCGACTGGCTCGAGCTCCCCGGAGCCGAGTCCTTCTTCCGCTGGGCCGGTGCGATCGCCGACGCCGACCTGCTCGCGCTCGGCACCACCGGAGACGCCGAGGCCATCAAGGACACCGCGGTCACCCAGCCGCTGGTGGTGGCGATGAGCCTGTTCGTGGCCCGCGAGCTCGGCGGCCTGCCCGGCCCGGTGGCGCACACGCCCCAGGCCGGCCGGGACGTCGTCATCACCGGGCACAGCGTCGGCGAGCTCACCGCGGCCGCCCTCGCCGGGGTGCTGAGCGTCGAGGCGGCGATCGCCCTGACCGCCGTCCGCGGCCGGGCGATGGCCGCCGCGTGCGCGCAGACGCCGACCGGGATGTCCGCCGTCCTCGGCGGCGACCCCGACGAGCTCACCCCGGTCCTGGAGAAGCACGGGCTGACGGCCGCCAATCTGAACGGCGGCGGGCAGGTCGTCGCGGCCGGTCCGCTCGAGGGCTTGGCCGCGCTCAAGGCCGACCCCCCGGCCAAGGCCCGGGTGATGGCGCTGTCGGTGGCCGGCGCCTTCCACACCGAGTACATGGCACCGGCCCGGATGCAGCTCGAGGGCCTGGTCGGCGGCCTGCGCCCGGCCGAGCCCAGCCGGCTGCTGCTCTCCAACGCCGATGGCGCCGCGGTGACCAGCGGCCGGGAGGTGCTGTCCCGGCTGGTCAGCCAGGTCACCAGCCCGGTGCGGTTCGACGCGTGCCTCGCGACCCTGCGCGATCTCGGCGTCACCGCGGTCATCGAGCTGCCTCCTGCCGGCGCGCTGGCCGGACTGGCCAAGCGTGAGTGGAAGGGCAGCGACATCGAGGTCCTGGCGGTGAGCGGCCCGGCCGACCTCGACCGCGCCCGCGCCCTCATCGAGGCCGAGCGCGGCCGCCCCGAGCCCGATCACCTGCCCGACTGGCGGGTCGTCGTCTCCCCCGTGCGCGGCACGGTCAGTCCCGCCGCCATCGCCGAGGGCACCCGCCTGCCGGCCGGCACGCCGCTGGGCCGCATCAGCAGCCGGCGCGCGGAGGCCGACGTGTCCGCGGCGTACGACGGCGTCCTCGCCGAGTGGCTGGTCCAGGAGGGCGACCTCGTCGACGCCGGCGACCCGATCGCGCGGCTCTACCCGGAGGTGCAGGCATGAGCGGACTCCAGCTGACCACGGGGGCGCCCGGCGCACGCATCCTCGGCTTCGGCAGCTACCGGCCGCGCCGCCGGGTCACCAACGACGAGCTCGCGCAGTCCATGGAGACCAGCGACGAGTGGATCCAGGCCCGGGTCGGCATCGCCGAGCGCCGCTGGGCCGAGCCCGACGAGACGCTGCTGGAGATGAGCGTCGCCGCCGGCGGCAAGGCCCTGGCTGCCGCAGGCCTGGACGTCTCCGAGGTCGACCTGGTCCTGCTCGCCTCGGCCAGCCTGCCGCGGCCGATCCCCGGCCTGGCGCCCGAGGTCGCGCACCGGCTCGGCGCCCAGCGCCCCGGCGCCTTCGACCTCAACGCCGGGTGCGCCGGCTGGTGCTACGCGCTCAGCGCCGCCGCCGACGCCATCCGCGGCGGCTCGGCGCGCAACGCCCTGGTGATCGGCGGCGAGCGGCTGACCGACTACACCGACCTCACCGACCGCACGACCGCGGTGATCTTCGCCGACGGTGCGGGCGCCGCCGTCCTAGGGCCGTCGGACACCCCCGGCGTCGGGCCGGTCGTCTGGGGCAGCGACGGCGACCAGTCCAGCGCCATCGCCATCCCCGAGGGTGAGAAGGCGATGAGCATGGCCGGCCAGGCCGTGTACCGCTGGGCCACCACCCGGCTCACCGCCACGCTGCTGACGGCGATGGAGCGCGCCGGCGTCGGCCCCGAGGACATCGACGTCTTCGCCCCCCACCAGGCGAACCTGCGCATCGTCGAGCTGATGGCCAAGCGCTTGAAGCTGCCCGAGCGCACCGTCATCGCCCGCGACATCGTGCGGTCGGGCAACACCTCCTCGGCCTCGGTCCCGCTGGCGCTGTCGGCGCTGCTGGAGTCCGGTGAGGCCAAGAGCGGTGACCTCGCCCTGCTCCTGGGGTACGGCGCCGGTCTCACCTTCGCCGGCCAGGTCGTCGTCCTGCCCTGACCGGCCCCACAGACCCCGGGCCACAGAGGCCCGACGGCGGGAGCCCCCGCCCCACCCGAGAGAGAGGACCGCGCGTGAGCGAGGACATCCAGACCGGACTGGCCGAGATCCTGGAGGAGGTCGCGGGCGTGGCGCCCGCGGACGCCACCCCGGAGAAGTCGTTCACCGAGGACCTCGACGTCGACTCGCTGTCGATGGTCGAGATCGCCACCGCGGTCGAGGACAAGTTCGGCGTCGCCATCCCCGACGACGAGCTGGCCAACATCAAGACCGTCGGCGACGCCATGAGCTACATCCAGAAGAACAAGGCCTGACCGAGCCCGGTCACCACCCCCGGCCCCCGGCCGCACGTCCCAGGAGGAACCCGTCATGAGCACGTCCGTCGGCGACGTCGTCGTCACCGGTCTCGGTGCCACCACGCCGCTCGGGAGCGACGTCGCGAGCACGTGGGACGCGCTGCTGGCCGGGCGGTCGGGGGTCAGCCGGATCACCGACGACTGGGTCAAGGACTTCCCGGCCCAGCTCGTCGCCCGGCTGGCCGCCGACCCGGCCGGGCAGCTCGACCGCGTCCGCGCCCGCCGGCTGGACCGCAGCCAACAGGTGGCCGTGGTCGCCGCGGAGGAGGCCTGGCGCGACTCCGGGGCCGCCGACGCCGGCGTCGCACCCGAGCGGGTCGCCGTCGTCTTCGGTACCGGCATCGGCGGCGCGCTGACCCTGCTCGGGCAGGACGACGTCCTGGAGGACAAGGGCCCCAAGCGCGTCTCCCCCTTCACCATCCCGATGCTCATGCCCAACGGTCCGGCCGCCGCGGTCGGGCTGGCCGTCGGCGCCAAAGGCGGCGTGCACGCCCCGGTGAGCGCCTGCGCCTCCGGCGCCGAGGCCATCCGCTGGGGCCTGGACCTGCTGCGCTTCGACCGCGCGGACGTCGTGCTGGTCGGCGGCGCGGAGGCCTGCGTGCACCCGCTGCCGATGGCCGGCTTCGCGGCGATGCGGGCGATGAGCACCCGCAACGACGAGCCCGAGCGCGCCTCCCGCCCGTTCGACAAGGCCCGTGACGGGTTCGTGCTCGGCGAGGGCGCCGGCGCGCTGGTGCTCGAGCGCGGCGACGCGGCCCGCGCCCGCGGCGCCCGCATCCACGCCCGGCTGGCCGGCGCCGGCGGCACCGCCGACGGCTACGACCTGGTCGCCCCGCACCCCGAGGGTGAGGGCGCCGGCCGGGCCATCGCCGCCGCCGTCCGCGACGCCGGTCTCACGCCCGCCGACATCGGCCACGTCAACGCGCACGCCACCTCGACGCCGGTGGGCGACACTGCGGAGGCCGCGGCCATCCGGAACACCGTGGGCGACCACACCCTGGTCACGGCGACCAAGAGCCAGACCGGCCACCTGCTCGGCGCGGCCGGGGCGCTGGAGTCGATCTTCACCGTGCTCGCGCTGCGCGAGCAGCTGGTGCCGGCCACCGCGAACCTCGACGACCCGGACGACGACGCGGCCGTCCAGTCCCTCGACATCGTGCGCCGCGAGCCGCGGCGCGCCCAGCTCACCGCCGCGGTCAACGACTCGTTCGGCTTCGGCGGCCACAACATCGCGCTGGTCTTCACCACCGCCTGAAAGAGGACCCCGTCCCTCTCACCCCTCGCAGGCTCGGGGCGAGCCTCCGGACGGGGCCACAGCGCCCGGGCGGGCCGCACCCGCCCGGGCCGTCCCCGCACGCCCGCGTCCGGCCCGGAGAGGTCCCATGACCACGCTGCAAGCCGCTCCCCAGACCACCGCCGACCCGCGCGACCCCGAGGACCGCCTGGCGCGGTTCTTCGACACCGGCTCGATGTGCCTGCTGGCGCCGCGCGACACGTCCGGCGTGGTGGCGGCCCGGGGCACGGTGTCGGGCACGCGGGCGGTCGCCTTCTGCACCGACGCCACCGTCATGGGCGGCGCCATGGGCGTCGACGGCTGCCGGCACATCGTCGATGCCATCGACACGGCGCTGCGCGAGCGGATGCCGGTCGTCGGCGTCTGGCACTCCGGTGGCGCCCGGCTGGCCGAGGGCGTCACGGCGCTGCACGCGGTGGGCGAGGTCTTCGAGGCGATGGTCCGCGCCTCGGGACGCGTTCCGCAGATCTCGGTGGTCCTCGGCCCGGCCGCCGGCGGCGCCGCGTACGGCCCGGCGCTCACCGACCTGGTGATCATGGGCCCGGCCGGCCGGGTGTTCGTCACGGGCCCGGACGTGGTCCGGTCGGTGACCGGCGAGGACGTCGACATGGAGAGCCTGGGCGGGCCGGACACCCACGGCCGGCGCAGCGGCGTCGTGCACGTGGTGACCGACTCCGAGCAGGCGGCGCTGGAGACCGCGCGGCAGGCCGTCGACCTGCTGGCGGCCCAGGGCGTCTTCGCCCCGGCCGAGTGCGAGCCGGACGTCGACCTGCGGGCGCTGCTGCCCGAGCAGGCCAATCGCGCGTACGACGTCAAGCCGCTCGTGGCCGCCGTCCTCGACGGCCCGTCGTTGGAGCTGCACCCGCGCTGGGCGCCGAACGTCGTCACCGCGCTGGGCCGGCTCGCCGGCCGGACGGTCGGCGTGATCGCCAACAACCCGCTGCGGCTGGGCGGGTGCCTGGACTCCGCCTCGGCGGAGAAGGCGGCCCGTTTCGTGCGCATGTGCGACGCGTTCGGCGTCCCCCTGGTGGTGCTCGTCGACGTCCCCGGCTACCTGCCCGGTGTCGGCCAGGAGTGGGACGGCGTGGTGCGCCGCGGCGCCAAGCTGCTGCACGCCTTCGCCGAGGCGGTGGTGCCCCGCGTGACGCTGGTGACCCGCAAGTCCTACGGCGGTGCCTACATCGCGATGAACGCCCGCTCGCTCGGCGCGACGACGGTCTTCGCCTGGCCGGGGGCCGAGGTCGCGGTCATGGGCGCCAAGGCCGCCGTCGGCATCCTGCACCGCAAGAAGCTGGCCGCCGTCCCGCCCGGCGAGCGCGAGGCGTTGCACGCCGAGCTGGCCGCCGAGCACGAGCGGATCGCCGGCGGCGTGAACCGCGCCCTGGAGATCGGCGTGGTCGACGAGGTGGTGGACCCGGCACGGACGAAGCGGCGGCTGGTGGCCGCCCTGGCGGCGGCGCCGCCCGGCCGCGGGGCGCACGGCAACATCCCGCTGTGAGCGCACGCGACCGGGCCCAGGACCTCCGCGGAGGTCCCGGGCCCGGTCGTGTGGGGGAGTCAGGTCGTCCGGACGCCGCTTCCCCGACGACGTCCGGACGACCGCTGTGAGCCTACGACGGGAGGTACGGGGCCGCCGCCCGGTCGTGGCCGCTTTGTGATGAAGTCGGTGGACCCCTGCCCCCTCACCCCTCGCGAGCTCGAGGCGAGCCTCTGGCCGGGCCGTTAGACGACCTGGTGCAGCCAGGTGACCGGGCTGCCGTCGCCGGCGTGCCGGTAGACCTCGAGGTCGGCGTCCCAGGCGGCGCCGAGCAGCTCGTCGACGCCGTGCCGGAACGCCTCGATGGACGTGGCGTTGGCCGCGAGGTTGCGCAGCTGCTGCTCGCTCACGACGAGGTCGCCGTTGGCGCTCGTGGGCGCGCGGAAGACACCGTGGCCGGGCACGTACGACATGCGCTCACCGTCGTTGCCGTAGCTGGCCTCTTCGGTGACCTCGAAGCGCAGCATCGGCCACGCGCGCAGCGCAGCGACCAGCTTGGCGCCCGTACCGGGAGCCCCGGTCCAGGCGACCTCGGCACGGAAGGAACCGTGTGCCGCGGGCTGGTCGGCCCACGACAGGGAGACCGGCGCGCCGATGACGCGCTCGAGCGCCCACTCGACGTGCTGGCAGAGCGCCTTCGGGCACGCGTGCACGAAGACGACACCCTGGGTAGACCGTCGCTGCACGAGGCACCTCCATCGACTCGATCGGTCTCGTCTTCCCCAACGGACGATCGATTCGGTGACAGGCTGTGTTTGGCGATCTCGGACCAGGGGTCCTGGTGACAGTGTGCACGATGGTCACCCGATCGCGCCAGTGCGGGCGGGACAGTTGGGACCGATGTGACGGGACGGTCTCGCCCTCCGGCCCTACGTGCTGGTCAGCGGCGGTACCGGACGATCGGACCCACTGGCGGCGGATCCACCGCCACCCCACACACCGTCCACAGGATCTCCCCCGCGGGTCCACAGACGGTGACCCTACGAACGGACCCGTACCGGAAAACGCTCACGCAGCGTAGCCGCGGTCCGTGGACGGGACCCGTTTCGCCAGGCCGGAGGTCAGGTGGCGAGCACGGTCACCCGGTCGCCGCCGGCACCCTTGGCCCGGTACATGGCCTGGTCGGCACGGCTGAGCACCTCGTCCCCCTCGTCGCCGGGGCGGACCTCGGTGACGCCGACGCTCGCGGTGACGCCGGTGTCGGCCCCGGCGCGGGCCACGGCCTCGCGCAGCCGGACGGCCAGGGCCTCGCTCCCGCCCGCGTCGGCCTGCGCGAGGACGGCGAACTCGTCACCTCCCAGCCGGGCCACCGTGTCGGTCCCCCGCACCACGCCGCTCATCGCGACGGCGACCGCCCGAAGGACGGCGTCCCCGGCGGCGTGGCCGCTGCGGTCGTTGACCCCCTTGAACCCGTCGAGGTCGACCAGGCAGACCACCCAGCCGGCACCGGCGGCCGCCGCGCGGTCCAGCCGGTCGAGGAAGGCGCGGCGGTTGAGGCACCCGGTCAGCGGGTCGGTGGCGGCGAGCACCTCGGAGGTGCGCAGCAGCAGCTGCTGCCGCTCGTAGGACTCCCACTGGTTGGCCGAGGCCATCGCGCACAGCCCGACGTAGGTGGCCATGACGGCCCCGATGAAGGACGCCGCGGTGTCCAGGTCGCTGCCGGCGACGCAGACCAGGTAGGCCCCGGTCATGACCGCACCCATCGCGAGGACGCCCCACGGCGGGTAGGCCACCGCCAGGAAGCCGAGGGTGATGAACAGCAGTGCGAACAGCGGGCTGGCCGCTCCGCCGTCCACCCGGGAGCCGACGGTGACCAGGCCGGTGACCGCGAGGCTCCAGCCGTAGAACAGCAGGCTGCCGCGGCGGTCGCGCACCATCGCGGCCACCGGGAGCAGGAGCAGCAGCGGCCCGGCGAGGATCGCGATGCCGGCGAGGGCGAGGAGCACGACGGTGCGCGTGACGGTGCCCGGGGTCAGGAGCGTGTAACCGACCACCGCCAGGGCGGACGCCTCGGTGAGCCAGACGCCCAGCCGCACGTGGCGGACCCAGTAGGCGGCGCGGTCGTCGTCGTCGGCCAGCTGGCGGTACAGCGCGGCGCGGAGCGCGGTCCAGCGGCCGCTCCGCACGTCGTCGCGGCGGGAGCGGCGGTCCGCCACCGGCCTCTCGTCCATGGACGCACCATCGACGTGGACCGACTCCACCTTGACCACCCTCACCCCGCCGAGGGGGCCGACCCGAGCGCGGCGAGACCCACGCCACGCCTGCCGCCGTCGTCCCGGGGTAGGAGGCGGCCATGGCGCTGACCGGGGACACCCAGCACCGGGGCATGGCCGACGCCGGCCGCGACACCGTCGGGCCGATGGTGCTCGGCGCGTGGGACGCCTTCCTCGAGCAGGCGGCGGCCGTCGACCTCGAGCGGCCGACCCGGCTGCCCGGGTGGCGCGCGCACGAGGTCTGCGTGCACCTGGGCTGCTGGGACGACCACGCCGCCCTGCCCGACCTCATCGCCTCGGCGCGGGCCGGAGGGGCGGGGACACCTCCGGACGTCGACGCGACGAACGCGCGGGTGACCGCCGCGCACCGGGACGCCTCCCGGGAGGAGGTGCTGGCCGCGCTGTGCCGCAACCGGGAGGCCACCGCGCGCTACCTGGCGGAGGAGCCTGCGGAGCTCGACACCGCACCGGCGGTCGCCGTCGTCGGCCGGCTGCCGCTGCTCAGCGTGGTCCTCGGGCAGGCCTACGAGCTGGCGGTGCACGGCCTGGACCTGGTGCCCTGCGGGGCGGCCCCTCCCCCGCCCGCGGTGCTGCAGTCCGGGCTGGCCGCGCTGGCCGACGTGACCGGCGCGCTGGCGGCCCGCGAGGGGGTCAGCGGCGGGGCGACGCTGGCGACGCCGGAGGGCGGCTGGGCCTTCGCCGCCGACGACTCCGGCTGGACGGTGCGCCGGATCCCCGCGGGCGACGTCCGCGGCACCGCGGTGGAGGCGCCGGCGGACCTGCTCCTGGAGGCCGCCTCGGGCCGGGTGAACCCGGTCGCCGCGCTGGCCCGGCGCAGGCTGCGGGTGCACGAGCTGGGCGGCCTGATGGCCCTGGCGCCGATCGTGCAGTCGGCGCCGGGCATCCCCGGCGGCCCCATCCTGGCGCTGGCGGCACAGACCCTCGGCGGCGTGGGCGGGCTGCTGGGCCGGCTGCGCGGACGGCGCTGACGGAGGATGCCCGGGCCCGCACCAGGCCCCGTCCAGAGGCCGGCCGCGAGCTCCTCCGGGAGGAGGACGGGTCCTTCTTCAGCAGGCGCCCAGCGAGATGCCGTGCGCCTTGAGCCACGGCATCGGGTTGACCCGGCTGGCGTAGAGCCCGCCCTGGTGCACCTCGAAGTGCAGGTGCGGCCCGGTGGACTGGCCCTTGTTCCCGACGTCGGCGATGTGGTCCCCGGCCTGCACGACCTGGCCGGCGCCGACGAAGAACTGGTTGACGTGCCCGTAGAGGGTGATCTGCCCGTCGCCGTGCTGCACGTAGACGGCCTGGCCGAAGCCGCTGGCCGGGCCGGCCTGCAGGACGACGCCGTCCTCGGGCACGTAGATCGGGGTGCCGATGGGCGCGGCGATGTCGACGCCTTGGTGCATGGTCCCCCAGCGCGGGCCGTAGCAGGAGGTCAGCCGCCCGGCCGTCGGCATGCCGGAGACGTCGGCCGAGCTGGCCAGCGCCTGGCGGGCGCTCCAGGCGGCGCCGGGGTCCGCGGCACCCTGCGAGGCGAGCAGCCGCTCGCCGGCCAGACGGAGCTCCTCGTCGAGGCGGGCCTTCTCCGCCGCGCGGGCGTCGTAGTCGGCCTGCGCCCGGGCGAGGTGCTCGTTGGCGGCGCGCTCGGCCTCGTCGGCCTTGCGGGCGAGCTCGCCGAGCTGGGCGACGGCGGCCTTGGCGGCGCGGTCGGCCTCCTCGACGCGCGCCTGGACGGTGAGGAACTCCTGCAGCTGGTCGGCGCGGTGGTCGCCGAGCTGCTCCATGGTGGCGGCCTGCTGCAGCAGCTCGGTGGGGCTCTGCGCGTCGAGCAGCAGCTCGAGGTCGCCGTAGCGGTCGTCGGCGCCCATGTAGGCCTCGCGGCCGAGCTCGGCGATGTCCTCCTCGGCCTGGGCGACGTCGGCCTGGGCGGCAGCGAGCTCGGCGGCGGTCCGCTCGGCCTCGGCCTGGCCGTGGGCGAGCTGGGCGCGGGCGACGAGGGCGGTGTCGGCGGCGGCCTCGGCCTCGACGGTCATCCGCTGGAGCTGCTCCTCGGCGGCCCTGACCTGCTCCTCGATGGCGGCGACCTGCTCCTCGAGCGAGGCCTGCCCCGGGGCGGCGGGCGCGGCACCGGCGACGACGGGGGTGCCGGCCAGCAGCCCGGCCACGGCGGCGGCGACGACGACGGCCCGGCGCGGGGAGCGCAAGCGGCTGCGGGGTGAGGTGGCGCAGCGGACCACGGCGTTCAGGCGGTGCAGGGTCGCCAAGGCGACGGTTCTCCCATCCTCGCGACCGCCTACCGAGTTAGCTGACGGGTTCGGGCCGGACGGCGCCCTACCTGCCTGCGCAGCACCTGCGCAGGCAGGACTCACCCCAGGAGTTCGGTGGGTCCCCGGTCCGCCTCGGTCCCGGATCGGGACGCCGGCGGTTCGGCGGGGCCGTGCCGAGGCCCTCGGTTCCCGAGGAGCTGAGCCCGGCAGGGCCGTCGGAGAAGCTACACGGATCCCGGGCTCTGGTCACGATCGAGTAACGGACCGAGGGTGCCGCTCGCCGTGCGGGCACCGTCTTCACTACGCGGCGTCAGCACCCGAGCGCGGAGCAGTGACCGCTGGTGCAGCCGTGACTCGCGAGACGACCAGCAGGAACACCAAGATGCTGCGGATTCCCGGCCGGACGGGCTCTGACACCCCGTGTTCGCTGTGATGCCGCGCACGAATTGATCCGATCGGGGGCCTGTGGACGCCGTCCGAGCGTCGTCCACAGGCCCCGGCGCCGGACGCGGAACCCGTGTAGCGGCACCTGCGGGTGCCGATCGTCAGGGGCCGGGGGCGACGCCCAGGGCGTATCCGACGGGCTCGTGCGAGGCTGGCGGTCCGCCAGGCACGCCCTAGGGTCGTGCCAGGACGCCCGGCGCGGAGCGCGGGGCCGGATGGCGGGAGGACACGGGTGTCGGCCCGGAGGAAGGTCGCCGCTGCCGTCGGGGTCGCCGCGGTGGCCGGCGCGGCGGTGGCGCTGTCGCAGTACGTGCCCCCGAACGAACGCGGCCAGGGCGCCGTGGCCACCGGGGACCTCAGCGGCGCCCTCGTGGGCGCCGGGGCGAGCAGCCAGCAGGCAGCGATGCAGGGCTGGACCGCCGGGTACTCGGCCGTGCAGCCGGGCGTGACCGTGGACTACGACCCCGTCGGCTCCGGCGGCGGCCGCGAGCAGTTCACCGCCGGTGGCATCGACTTCGCCGGTTCCGACGCTCCGCTCGACGAGGAGGAGCTCGTCACTGCACGCGAGCGCTGCGGCGGAGAGGTGTTCGAGCTGCCGAACTACATCTCGCCGATCGCGGTGGTGCACAACGTCCCAGGGGTCGCGGATCTCGCCCTCTCCTCCGCGACGCTGGCCGGGGTCTTCGCCCGGCAGATCACGACCTGGGGCGACCCCGCGATCGCCGCGGACAACCCCGGCGTCGCGCTGCCCGCCCTGCCGATCACCCCGGTCAACCGGTCCGACGAGTCGGGGACGACGGAGAACTTCACCGAGTACCTGGCCGCCGCAGCCGGCGACGCCTGGCCGTTCGAGCCGGACGGCGAGTGGCCGGTGCAGGGCGGCGAGTCCGCCCAGGGCAACTCCGGCGTGGTGGCCGCCGTAGCCAGCGGCGCGGGGACCGTCGGCTACGCCGACCTCTCCCAGGCCGGCGACCTCGGCGTGGCACGCATCGGCGTCGGCGAGGACTTCGTCGCGCCGACCCCGGAGGCCGCGGCGGCCGTCGTCGAGCGGTCCGAGCCGCTGCCCGGCCGCGGTCCGTACGACTTCGCCCTGGAGCTCGAGCGGACGACGACCGAGTCCGGCAGCTACCCGATCGTGCTGGTCAGTTATCACCTGGGCTGCATCGAGTACGAGGATGCGCCGACCGCCGACCTGGTCGCCGACTTCATGACGTACGTGACGAGCGAGGACGGCCAGGCCGCGGCCGCCGAGGTGGCCGGCTCCGCGCCGATCTCCGACGCGCTCCGGGACCAGGCCCGAACGGCGATCGACGCCATCGGCACCGCGTCCTGAGACGGCCCCAGCGTCTGGCAGGCTGGGGCGCCGAGGGGCGGTAGCTCAGCCGGTCAGAGCATGGGACTCATAATCCCTGGGTCGTGGGTTCGAGCCCCACCCGCCCCACCACCAGGCAATACACAGGTACTCAGTCCCGCACAGCGCTCGAACAGCCGGGGACTGTGCCACGAGGGCGGACATGGCGCATGCGCGCACCGCCTCCATTGCTGTCGATGACCTCTCCGTCCTCCTGCCCGACTGGCGGACCCACCTGCGGGCCCGCAATGTCGCGCCGAGCACGATCGCGAACTATCTCCGTGTCGGCGAGAACCTGCTGGCGTGGCTCACCGAGGCCGGGATGCCGACAACGGCGTCCGGCATCGCACGGGAGCACCTCGAGGGCTTCCTGGCTGCGCTGACTGAGCGCGTCTCTCCCGCCACCGTCGCCAAGCACTACCGGTCGATGCAGCAGCTGTTCCGGTGGCTGGTCGAGGACGGCGAGATCCCGCGCTCGCCGATGGAGCGGATGCGCCCGCCCGCGGCTCCCGAGCAGCCGGTCGACATCTTCAGCGACGACGAACTGCGTGCCCTACTCGACACTTGCCGCGGCAACACCTTCGAGAACCGTCGCGACATGGCGATCCTGCGCATGCTGATCGACACCGGGATGCGCGCCGGGAAGCTGGCCGGGCTCAATCTGGGGGACCTCGACAGCAAGACCAGCGTGGCGCTCGTGATGGGAAAGGGGCGCCGCGGCCGAGCGGTCCCCTACGGGGCCAAGACCGCCGACGCGTTACGCCGGTACCTCCGTGCCCGCACACAGCATCCCCAGGCCGCCCTTACCGCGTTGTGGCTCGGGAAGAAGGGCAGGGTCACCGACTCCGGCGTTCGGCAGATCCTCGAGCGCCGGGCCGCCGAGGCCGGCGTCCCGAACGTCCACCCGCACCGGTTTCGACACACCTACGCCCACACTTGGCTGGCCAGCGGCGGTCAGGAGCAGGACTTGATGCGGCTGGCCGGTTGGCGATCGCGAGAGATGGTCGGCCGGTACGCGGCCAGCGCCGCGGACGAGCGCGCCCGCGCCGCGTTCCATCGAGCGGCGCTTGGGGATCGACTCTAGATTGCGACCAGCGACCCAACCGGCAACGCCGACATTGAGCGACGGGGTACGAAACCACTAACCTGTGATTTAACAGTTCGAAGGGCCGCAATTCCTGGTAGGTCAACATAAATCGAATCCCCAGGTGAATGAGCCCGCCCGGACGACAAGGAACCTGCCGGGACTGTGGTGGACAAGCTCCGCTGGCACACAGCGGCAAACATTGACCTCAGGTCACCACGCTCGGCGGGCACTCCTATGGCCGCGTTGGGGACGGCAGCGGGGAGCCGTGGGACCGCGACATCACGCAGCGACCCGCTCCTCCAACACGAGGGTCAGGCGTGCCGGTAGACGGTCGTCGTCAAGATCGCGCTGATCCGCCGATCGGGGGTCGGGTGGGATGCCAGAAGCCGCCGCGACCATCCGCAGGCAGCGCTGCCGTCATTCAATGCATGGACCGCGGCAGCCGAATCTAGTGCGAGGCCGTGATCGGCGGCGAACCGGTCGGCGGCGAACTCGGACCGTCGGCTGATCGCGGCGTCCGCCAAGGGACAGAGCACCGCCGCTAGTCCGACGAGGGCCAGCACTCCCCGACCACCCACTGGCCCTGGCATAGGGCGCGCGCCACGGCCAGGGTCAGCCCGACGACCACGACGACGGCAAGTCCGGGCCGGGCTGGCGGCCGGCCTCGGCTTACCACCCAGCACCGTTCACAAGGCCGCGCTCGACAGTGAAGCGATCACGGCCAGCACCACGGCCAGCCCACGGCATGCGTGCCGGTTTACGTCCCCGTACGCGACTCCACATCAGGCGGGTCATAAGGGACGGTCATCGCAAGGCGAACGGCATGCCATGGGACCCTGCCTGTTCCCAGTACTGGGTCGGCAGCCAGCCTCCGGTTCCTGCCCGGCGGTGACGGCTACGTGACGCCGCGGTGATGTAGTCGCAGGAGGATGTCTACTGCCTGCTAGACCTGCGGCGCCGCGCTGGCCTCGCCCCGTCCTCGACACAGGTGAGGCTAGTGCCGATTTCTCCGGAGATGAGATCTGTGAGGCGAGGGTAGATGTTGGCCGCGGTGTCGTATTACTTTCCTGGTGGCTCCAAGTGGGAAGCGGTCAGCGACAACGTCGACCCCCGGGTCATGGCTTGGCTGATCATCAACCCCAACTCGGGGCCAGGCTACGGTAGAGCCTTCACCGAGGGGGGTTCGACCCACACGGCATACACAGGCCAAATTGTTGACTCGCAGCGCCTCGGCCATACGGTACTGGCATATGTCACGACGAACTATCATGATCATCAGCTCGATGTTCAGCGGCAGTTCTGGTTCGCCGCCAGCCACGCGACCGACAGCTTCACGGCGCTTAGGGAGGACGGGAGCGGCAACCTCCAGCCCGTAGAGCACGGCCTGCCTGCGGGCTTTGGCCCGGTCTGGGTCACCTCCGAGGGGGCGCTCCCTTCGGGGCTGACGGAGCGGACCAACTACTGGGTAATCCCTGATGCGACCGCGGAGAGGTTCCGGTTAGCAGACAGCCAACCCAATGCTCTCGCCGGTAATTCGGAGGCCATCAGTACCGACGGCGGCGGAAGGCACATGCTAGGAATATCGCGCTCGCCTGAGAATATACAGAACGTCCGGGACGAGATCGACTTGTACCTCCAGCGTTACCCCACGCTGCAGGGATTCTTCTTTGACGAGATGCATTCGGGCGACGCCGATGATGAAGGCTACTATGGCGCGATCTACGCATACGTTCACGACAGAGGCCTGTATGTCGTTCAGAATCCAGGTACTGACTTCCCTGAGCCGATGATCGACCTCGCCGACACGTTCATGTCGTTCGAGGGGAAGCTTGATAGCTACATGAACTTCACACCCCCGAGTTGGCAAGCAAACCACCCTGCAACGAAATTCTGGCACTGCATCAAGAACGTGTCGTCGGCGGACTACTGCGCCGTGTACGCGCGTTGGCGTGCCTTCCATGCTGAGTACCTATGGATCGACGAGGCGGCAGCCGAGTACACCGCACCGCCCTCGTATCTCCCGGCGCTTGAGGAGCTCGAGGCGGGCTTGGGTGACGGCGGCTGTCCGGGCGTTTGACCGTAATGCTCGTTGTATGCCAAGTACGACGGCAAGCGTCGGGGGACTACGCGGATTCCATTGCAGGCCTGTTGCAACGGAACCTCCACATGCCGGCGGCGATGACCCCGGACCGCTCGGCGTTTCATTCCGGTTTGCGTGGCGTGCCGCCTATGACGAACAAGTCTGAAGGTCGGTCACTGGTCGTAGGCAAGCAGTGATCGGGGGATTGGCTGGCCCGTGGCGTGGCCGTGCCAGATGTCGGCGGTGAGCGCCAGGATCCTCTGAGCGACTGGGGCCGCCACGCCGGTGAGACTGCGTTCGCCGTGCTGTTACAGGTCACGTTGGCCCTTCGAGGGTGAAGGGCGTAATCCGCTGCCCCATCTACGGCGGCCTCGGCTTCACAGGTCGAGCGCAAGGCCAAGGTGGTCGTCACGCAGAGGCGTTATCGAGCGGTACGCCCGCCACTACGGCGAGCCGCGCAGCATCTCCGCGATCGACGCCTTGACCGAGGAGCGGACCGCCGGTTGAGCGACGCCCTCCAGTATGTCTCTAGTTCTTCACGCCGAACTGAAGCACTCGGTCGGTTACGCTTCTCACCCGCACAGCCGAGAGCCGATCGCCAGCGTAGCGACGAGCTTCAGGGATGGTCGAGGGCTGCGCTGACAGCCGTTTCTCCCAAAATTCCCTGAGTCGCGGCCAGCGGCCTTCTCCCTGGAGGGAAGCGGCGTGCTGCGAGGGGTAGGTCAGGAAAGGAAGAGAGAAACCGGAGACGAACCGGAGAATCCACCAGCAAGTCGGCGTCGCCGCCTGCGCTCTCGAAGTCCCTGGAGAAGAGCTGGAGAGGGGCGGCAAGCCTCTGAGACATGACCGCCGACCGCTCCCTCATCGCGCGACTCGCTGCACATGAGTCGTGGGCCAACACCGCTGACCCCAGTGCGCGGACAGCCGCAGCGCGTCGTGCCCTGTTGGACCGGCTTGAGCGCCGGGTCGACCCTGATGGCGTGTTGTCACCGGCCGAGCGGGCACGTCGGGCCGACCGCAGGGCAAGGCCTGCTTCGCACGCCTTGCCCTGCGGTCGGCACGGGCGCGGCGCAAGCCCCCCACGGTGGTGGACGAGGAACGCGGTGTGCTTGAGCCCGACGAGCACCGGGCGCAGGCCACGAGCCTGCCACCAAACGGGTCCCCTGCCGAACGAGCTACCTCCGAGTTCGAGGAGCCCGAGGAGTAGCTCGTCGGGCCAGGCTCGATGGTTGGGCCCGACCAGCCAACGCAGCTCCTGGTGGCCGCACCACCGCGACCTCGCTGCGCAGGCCACCCCTACGCGGCGGAGGTGCGCCCGCTCGGGTCGCAGGAGCCCATCGAGGGGCCGGTGTCCACCCGCTACCGGGTGTTCCTGCCCGCGTCGGCCACTGACATCACCCCGGCCGACGCGGTGCGCTGGCGCGGCATGACGTTGGAGCTCCAGGGCGAAGTCTAGCCGCACATCGTCGGCCAACTGGTGCACCACTTCGAGGTGATCGCCCAGCGGACCACCTGACACCTGAGGATGGGAAGTGCAGCGCGCCAGTCGGGTACCACCCTCACAGCTGCCCGTGAGTCATCACCGTACCGAGCCATCCAACGCAGGGCGGCGGCGCAAGCTCCGTCAGAGGAAGTTGCACAACTCGGATATGACGCCCGAGTCCTTATCGGGCCGTAAGCAAGTTGGACCACGGCAGCTTCCACAGGCGGAGGAGCTCGATTGCTGGTACGCATAAGGGTAAGCCTGAGGACTGACACGTCCACGTGTGATCAAGTGACCTTCCCTTCCGAGTAGACGATTTTTTGGTCGATCTTTACTTCAAAGGCCCGGATTCGCAGAAAGTCCGTCATGTATCGAACATTCACTTCCCCTAATACTGAGGTTGGGCCATCGCTGAGCTCGAATCTGTTCCATGCGATGCGATACAGAAGTCGTTGCCCGGCGCTCGCAGTGTGCAACTCAGGTTCGGTCAGTGCGCGGCCATCGACTGATAGGAAATGCCTGCCCGAGTGTAGAGTCCGGTAATAGATCAGGTGTTGCTCTCGGCGAAGGATCACAGTCACAGACCGGCTGCGCGAGTCGCTATGCTCAAGCTTTACCTTAACCGACTTCCCCTGCTGCTTATCAAGAATCGCGCTGGCTCTACTTACAATTTCGTCCATATCACTCTTATAGCTTCGGTGACGTAACTGTAGAGCACTTATCAGAGATAGCTCGCTGAGTGAATCAGGAAGCTCGTCCGGGCCAGGCATCCTTGCGTCTTCGAACAGGATAGGCAATATTGGGACGCCTCGGTTTAGCGCAACCTCCAGTTCATGCCGTACGTAGTCGCGATCGCTGTTCAACCGCCGCCGTCCGCGAACCTCGTCAACAATAGGGTTCCACTGGTGCCCAATCAGCGCGAGAACCAGAACGCCGCGATCAAGAGGATGATCGATACCTCTCAGGAACTGGTCAATCTGATGTAGAAAGTTTGAACCGGGTTCTGCTGTATCGACATCAAAGAACAGGTTCCAACCGAGGTGGCGTCCCAAAAGATGCTCGTACAGCCGCCCTGCGGGATCGGACTCCGCTCGGCGATAACTGATGAAGACGTCTTTGTCTTGCGCCGAGGACTGGTTCATGGCGCTTAGGTATTCTTGCGGTGCCAGTGCGGCGCCCAGCTCTATGGCTGTTATCAGTCGCAATCCCCTGACACCCCGCAGTATGCGCCGCCGGTGCCGAGGCCTCCGGCGCCTGCTCCTCCAGGATGATCGCGAATGACAGCATCCCCATTCTCAATTAGGGTGATCCCGGAGTCCAACACTCTGCTGCCAGCACCACCGCAGGAAGGGGCGGCAATTAGGGGTGACGCTAGGGTGAGGAACACCACCAAAGCCTTGGTGCGACGAGTAGGCTGCTTCATCGGTCCACCGACCTTCTTGGTCCCTGTAGGGAGGGGTTACTCCCCCTCCGAGTGTGAGTCCACCGCGTCACCGGAACGTCACCACGGCGTCCCGTCGTCAAGTACGACTGGAGCCGGGTCAGGATCCTTTCGATCGCTGTCGTTTGCCCTCGAGGTTCGTCGCCGTCTGTCAGAAGACCCGAGTACTCGACGCCTGTCGCTCCACGCTGACCTGCGTCTTCCCAGCTGAGCACAGCGCACAGTGCGTGAGCACTCATAATCCCTGGGTCGTGGGTTCGAGCCCCACCCGCCCCATCGCGAACCACCACTCACTACCTTGTTCGTTCGAATAGGTACTCGGTGCCTCGTTCGTTGGACTGAGGTAGTGAGGTCTTCTCACCAGGATTCGCCGTCCACGGACGGGCCAGAGAGGCATCTCTGCAGGTCAGCGCCGCGAGACGGCCGAGCGCCGAGTGCTTCTTGGCGGGATCCTGTTCCGAGGGGCCGCGCTGGAAGTCACTGACGACTCGCTGCAGGCCTGGCCAACGGCGTCGCTCGCAGCCTTCAACGGGCACGGACCTGGTGAGAAGACCTCGGTGGGCGCTGCTGGAGCCGCTGCTGCTCCCGGCGCCGGGCAACACCGCCGGCCACGGTGAGACGGCCCTGGCAGCAGCCGCGCCGCCGGATGCTGGATGCGATCTTCCACCTGGTCCGCGGCGGGCTGGCCTGGCGGCAGCTACCCGCGGAGTTTCCGCCAAGACCGTCTACGGGCTGTTCTGTCGTTGGCGGCCGCCGGCGCGTGGGCCCGCATCCATGACGCGCTGCGCGACCGGGCCCGCATCCGGGCCGGACGGCACCCGGACCCGACCGCGGCGGCCATCGACTCCGCCTCGGTCCGTGGCGCGGACACCGTGCCCCGCCCGCTCGCGCGGCTACGACGCCGGCAAGCGCATCAACGGCCGCGAGCGGCACCTGGCCGTCGACACCGGCGGGCTGCTGCTGACGGTCGTGGTCACCATCGCCGGCATCCAGGACCGCGACGGCGCGGTCCGGCTGCGGGCCGCGCTGCGCGCCAAGTCCTCCACCATCGTCCTGATCTGGGCCGACAGCGGCTACGCCGGACGCCTGGTGCGCTGGGCGCAGACGGTGCTCGCGCTCACCGTCAGCATCGTCGAGCGCACCGATGACCTGACCGGCTGCCAGGTCATGCCCCACCGCTGAGTCGTGGAACGCACCCTGGCCTGGATCGGCAAGCACGGTGAGCGAGTTCCGAGACGCGTTCTGAGACGACACGGCCGACACGCGTCGATGAACGGTCCATGTCGACGAGGACACCTCGTGACGGGTTCGTGGACAGTCGTCCAGATGCTCGGCGCGTCACCACCGGCTGACGCTGGAGCGCGTGAACGATGGCCCCGCGACCGCTTCGTCCACGAGCAGCTGGCCGCGCTGATGGTGGCGGCCGACCTGCGGATGCCGTTCGAGCCCGGTCGGACTCGACATCCGCACACGATGCCAAGCGGAAGGGGCTCGGCCACATGAGCGGGTTGTCTCGGCGGGAGTTCCTGGAATATGCGTCGGTAGCAGTGCTGGGGATCGGCCTGGGTCGTGGCTTGACCGGGCACCACCCTGCTGCCGAGAGCAGTGGCAGAACCGAGCGGCTCATCGGCGACGGGTCGACCGCCGACACAGGTCCCCAGCCCAACCAGCCCGTGCCCCAGCGGCTGGAGCCAGGACAGACGCCGCCGCAGTTCGTCGTCTTCTCCTGGGACGGAGCCGCCAACCTGGAGACCGGGCTGTTCCCGCGGTTCCGCTCGCTGGCGGCCGAGTACGGCGCGGCGATGACCTTCTTCCTCAGCGGCATTTACGCCCTGCCGTCCGAACACCGGATGCTGTACGCCCCGCCACGGCATCCGGTGGGCGCCTCGGACATCGAGTTCCTGTCCACCGCCGAGGTCGTCGCCACCATGAGCGAGGTCCGCGCCGCGTGGCTGGACGGCCACGAGATCGGCACCCACTTCAACGGGCACTTCTGTGGGGACAACGGGGTCGCGCTGTGGACGCCGGCCGACTGGGCCGAGGAGATCGCCCAGGCCAAGCGGTTCGTGCAGACCTGGAAGACCACCACCGGGCTGACCGGCCGACCCGACGTGGCGCCGCTCCCCTTCGACTACGAGCGTGAGCTCATCGGCGGCCGCACCCCCTGCCTGCAGGGCCGGGAGGGGTTGCTGCCCACCGCCGCCGCGCTGGGCTGGAAGTACGACGCCAGCTCACCCGGTGGAGTGCAGGTCTGGCCCGGTCGGCGGTCGGGCCTGTGGGACTTCCCACTGCAGGCTGTGCCGTTCCCCGATGCCCCCGCCGGTAAGGCCCGCCACGCCCTGGCGATGGACTACAACATCATGTACAAGCAGACCAACGGCGATACGGACGGCGACCCGGGCATGTACCCGACCTGGCGAGCCCAGGCCCGCGACGCCTACCTCGCGGGCTTCCAACGCGCCTACACCAGCAACCGGGCGCCGCTGTTCATCGGCAACCACTTCGAGCAGTGGAACGGCGGCATCTACATGGACGCCGTCGAGGAGGCCCTGCGCCAGATGGCCGAACAGCCTGACGTCCGCCTGGTGTCCTTCCGCCAACTCGTCGCCTGGCTGGAAGCCCAGGACCCGACCACGCTCGCCCGGCTGCGGACGCTCTCGCCGGGTCAACCACCTCCCGACGGATGGCGCACCTTCCTGGCGCCCTGATCATGGCCGTGGGGTCCATCAGGGCCCACGATGCCGCGTAGGAATTCTTGCGGGTGGGGTCACAGAAGGGGTCCGGACTCGAGCCTGGTGCCAGTCACACGGCACACCGACCGCTTCCGGTACCTGATAGCCCTGATGATGTGCATGAGCTGCCGGTGCAACTCGTTTGTCTCATGGACGCCATCGAGCGCCCGAAGGGGCGCGGGCATCCCTAGAGCTTGCCGGACTCATCGTCCCCGCTGTCGTTTCCAGTCCTGCGTCCGGTGGTGTTTCCAGCTGTCTGTTGCCGGACATCCTGGAGCGTGGTAAGCACTGACACCATCACGGCAGTCGCCATGGAGATGACAACCAGGAAAGCGCCGATGAGCACCCAGCGCTCCACGTCGAGCCGGAAGCCCGATGCCGACATGCTGACGGCCGTGACGACCAGGATGAGTGCCACGACGGCGCCGACTATCAGGGCCCAGATGATGGTCCGCTTCATGATGCCACTTCCTTGATCAGTGGATCGCAGGTCACTGATGGGATCGCAGGTCCTTGATGGTCCTGCGCGGAGCTGGAGTCCTGCCCCGCGAGCCGGCGGCGTTCGAAGCCCTCGATCTCGGTTTCGGCCAGCTTGCGCTGTTTGCGAGCTATCTCGAGGTCGATCTCCTTGGCGCGCAGGGCGGACCTCTGCTTGTCGAGTAGCTGGGCCGGTGGCAGCCTTCACCCTCGTTCAGTACCGCGATGGGTCCGTCATCGAGTCTCAGCCCGGCCTGACGAAACGTCCGACGACCGATCACATCATCGTCGGCAACATTCTCGAGAACGGCGATCCGCTGCAGAGTCCAGCCGATGCGTGACCGCATGACCTACCTCCGCATTCTGCGACGCAAGGCCAGCGTAACGGTCGAGGCGGACCACCGACTGTCTGATGACTCCATCCCGATCATGATCTTGCGCGCTGGACGTCGTCGGTGGTCCCGTCCTGGGTCCCGACGACTCGGCGCGTCCACACTCCTGCCCGCTTCCCCGCGGGTGCCGGTGACGGTCTCGTACGCGCTGACCGACCTCGGCCTGTCGCTCCATCACGTCATGCGCGGATCGGAGGACTGGGCCGAATCGGACATGGGCCAGGTCCTCCTGGACCGGGAGACCTACGACGCTTCCCGCCCGGCGGCCACAGCCGTCCCGTCCGAGCGATCGCCGCGACGGAGCGCTACGTCGGCCTGACGATCCACGACGGAGGAGCGGGTGTCGTCCCTGCTCCCCCGTGTGCCGGGCCGGACCGGGGGTCCACAGCCAGCGGAGCCGATGCTGGACCTCTGCGGGTCCTTGATCCCTGGTCGTGGGTTCGAGCCCACCCGCCCACGGCAGTCGTCCTGCGTGCGCCGGTGGGAGGCCGTCAGCCGATCCGGCACGAGCATGAGCGCGGACGTTGCTACTGGTCGTGCTGGCGGCGGACCATCTCGGCGATCCAGATGGGCACGAACGGAGACGTGCAGCCGGGGACGTCGGGTAGTCCTCGAGCACCTTCAGGCGCTCACCGATGTCGATCGCACGGGCGCGGTGCTCGGCGTGCTCGATCCCGATGTGCCCCAGGCACTCGTTCATCGCCCACTGCAGGCGATCCGGGGCGTCCTTCATCTCCGCCTCGATGACGTCGAGCAGTCCGGCGAGGTCGAGGCCCTCAGGCCTCCTCCTCACCCGCTCGGTGGTCAGCGCCCAACCGGCACTCGCGACCACCGGATCCGGATCGGCGGACCAGGTCAGGCGCAGCTCCTCGGCGTGCGGGTGCTTCTTCACCACGTGGTTCACGAACCAGTCGTGCACCTTGGGAGAGCGCGCCTCGCGCACCATGACGTCCAGCTCGTCCCGCTCGAACGCCTTGGGGCGGCAGATCAGGAGCGCCAGCAGTCTCGCCGCGGTGTCATCCGTCGCCCAGAGCCGGCGCGCGAGTTCCTGCTGCGTCTTCAGGCGCTTGCGAGCGCGCGCAGCTCGCCGAGGTTCACCCCGTGGTCGCCACCGTGCTTTCGTTGGCCTCGCGGATCCTCGGGTCCTCGAGCTCGGCCAGCTCGGCCATCACCTGAGCGACCGTCGTCTCGGTCACCTCGGCCTCCTCCGTCCCCACGGCAGACCCATCCCCGATCCGGCTGCCTGAACGTCCTCATGATCCCTGGGTCGTGGGTTCGAGCCCCGATCCCCCCAGTGGTGGCAGTGGGACTGAGTGCACCCGGGTCCCCGTGCGCTGCGGCCGGTCACCGGCGCGCGCCTCACCGGCCGGGCTCCCGCACCGCTGGATCCGGCACCCCGCCGCTGTGCGACCCGGGAGTCGGTGAATGGTCACATGGCGTCGAGTTCGGCTCGGGTCGGCGGATCGGCCCCCGGGCGGGAGCACGTGATCGCCGCCACCCGGCCGGCCTCGGCCAGGACGCCGGTCAGCGTCGTCTCGTCGACCGCCGCCAGCGCCTCGCGCTGCGGACCGCCGAGGAGGTCCGCACGGCGCAGCGAGTGCAGCAGCCCGGCGGTGAAGGAGTCCCCTGCCCCCACGGTGTCCACCAGCTCGACCGGCCTCGCGGGCAGCTCCACTCGCACCTCGGCGTTCACCGCGAGGACACCGCCCGCGCCCCGGGTCACCACGACGAGACCCGGTCCCGCGCCCAGCCAGTCGTGTGCGACGTCCTCGTCCCTGCGGTCCGGGTAGAGCCACGCCAGGTCCTCGTCGCTGACCTTGACGACATCGGACAGCCCGACGACGTGCTCGATGCCGGGTCGGGCGTCGTCCGGCTCGCCCAGCAGCGCCGGCCGCACGTTGGGGTCGTACGAGATCGTCACCCGGCCCTCCTGCCGCTCGCGCTCGAGGAGCTCGACGACGCGGCCGCTCCCGGGCGCCAGTGCCGTGGCGAGGGAGCCGGTGTGCAGGCAGAGGGTCTCGTCCGGGAGGGGCCCGAGGTCCCCGACGTCCCACTCGATGCGGAAGTCGTAGGTGGCGCTGCCCGCCGCGAGAGTGGCGATGGCCAGGCTGGTCCTGGTCCCCGGCCGGGGATCCGCGTCGACCCGGACGCCACTGGCCCGCAGGTGGGCGGACACCATCTTCCCGAAGGGATCCGCGCCCAGCCGGGTCACCAGCGTGACGGCCTCGCCCAGCCGGGACAGACCGAGGGCGACGTTGGCCGGGCTCCCGCCGGGGTGCGCGACGAACGCGCGGCTGCCCTGCTCCCCGACCAGGTCGACCAGCGCCTCCCCGACGACGACGAATACCGGTGTCAGCGCCCGGTGCTGCCCAGCGCGGTCGACGGCGTCCGCCCCTGCTCGACCAACGCCTCGAGGGTGGCCCGGGCCCCGCGCTCGTACAGCGAGGTCAGCGCCGCGAGGTAGGGGCCGGTGAACCGCTCGTCGTCGACCAGGTTCCCGAACAGCTCCCGGTCGGCGATGAAGGCGAGCGGGTCCTCCCGCTGGCGGAGGGCGGCGGCCCTGAGCGACTCCCGCCTCCGGTCGGCGATCTCGATCGGCTCGCCCTGCTCGTCCACGCCCTCGGAGTACCGCGCCCAGCCGGCGACGACCGCGGCCGACCGGCGCACCTCGCCGCCGGCGGCCAGGTTGTCCTGGACGACCGGGAGCAGCCACTTGGTCAGCCGTTCCGAGCCGTCGAAGGCCAGCCGCGCGAGCGTGTCGCGGACGGCGGGGTTGGAGAAGCGGGCGATGAGCTCCCGCCGGTAGTCGTCGAGGTCGATGCCGGGGACCGGCAGCAGGGTCGGGGTCGCCTCCTCCTCCATGTAGCCGAGCAGGAACGCCTGGAACAGCGGGTCCTGCGCCGCGTCGTGGACCAGCCGGTAGCCGGCGAGCCGACCGAGGTAGGCCAGCCCCTGGTGGCCGGCGTTGAGCAGCCGCAGCTTCATCCGCTCGTAGGGGTCCACGTCGTCGACGATCTGGACACCGGCGTCCTCCAGCGGCGGGCGCCCGAGGCTGAAGCGGTCCTCGAGGACCCACTGGGTGAAGGGCTCGCAGACCACCGGCCACCCGTCGGCGACGCCGAACCGCCGGGCCACCTCCGCCCGGTCGTCGTCGGTGGTCGCGGGGGTGATCCGGTCGACCATGGAGTTGGGGAAGGGCACCTCCCGTTGCACCCAGGCACCGAGGTCGGGGTCCCGCAGGGCGGCGAAGGCGGCGAAGCTGCGGCGGGCCACGTCGCCGTTGTGCTGGATGTTGTCGCAGGACACCACGGTGAACGGCGCCAGACCGCGGTCGCGCCGGCGCACCAGCGCCTCGGTCACCAGGCCGAACGACGTCCGCAGCGCAGCGCCCGGCCGGAGGTCGGAGACGATGTCGGGATGGGTCGCGTCGAACTCGTCGGTGATCGCGGCGATGTTGTAGCCGCCCTCGGTGACCGTCAGCGACACGATCCGCGTCGTCTCGGCCGCCATCTTCTCCACGACCGCCTCGGGGTCGTCGGGCGCGAGGAGGTACTCGACGATCGAGCCCACGACCCGCGGCTCCATGGCGCCGTCGGGGTGCTTGACGACCAGCGTGTAGAGGCAGTCGTGGGCCGCCATCACCTCGGCCATCCGGCGGTCGGACGGCAGCACGCCGACACCGCAGATGCCCCAGTCCTGCGCCTCCCCCTGCTCCAGGAGCCGGTCGACGTACATGGCCTGGTGGGACCGGTGGAACGCCCCTACCCCCAGGTGCACGATCCCGGTCCGCACCTGCGACCGGTCGTAGGACGGCACGGGCAGCGAGCCGGCGAGGGCCGTCAGGTTCGCGGTGCTGAGCTCTTGCACGGCTGGTCCTCCTGCCGCGTTCAGGAGGGGATCCGGTGTCCGGTCGACGGGGAGAAGAGGTGCTCCTTGCCCGGCTGGATTCGCAGGTGCACCCGCTCCCCCTTCGCGGGTGGCCGGGCGGGGTCGACCCGCGCGACGATGTTCTCGCCGAGCGGGCCCGATGCCTCCACCAGTTCCGGCAACGTCCCGTGCAGGAACGCGTCGGAGCCGAGTTCCTCCACCACCCCGACGTCCACGGCGAAGGCGCCGGCGTCGTGCTCCGTGGCGAGGTCGAGGGCCTCCGGCCGGAAGCCGACGACGACGCGGTCGGCCCCTTCCGCCGAGAGCGCGCTCAGGGCTGTGGTGGTCAGCGGGAGGCGGGCGCTCCCGAGCACCGCGTGCCCGTCGTCCAGCCGGAACTCGGCGATGTTCATGCCGGGGGAACCGATGAACCCGGCGACGAAGACGTTGACCGGCTCCTGGTAGAGCCGCAGGGGCGTGTCGCACTGCTCGAGGACGCCGGCCCGCAGCACGGCCACGCGGTCCCCCATCGTCATCGCCTCGACCTGGTCGTGGGTGACGTAGACCGTCGTGGTCCCCAGCCGACGCTGCAGTGCGGCGATCTGCGTGCGGGTCTGCACGCGCAGCTTGGCGTCGAGGTTGGACAGCGGCTCGTCCATGAGGAACACCTGCGGCGAGCGCACGATCGCCCGGCCCATGGCGACGCGCTGGCGCTGACCGCCGGAGAGGGCCTTGGGCTTGCGGTCCAGGAAGGTCTCGAGGTCGAGGATCTTCGCCGCCTCCCGGACCCGCTGGGCGATCTCCTCTTTGCCGACCCCGGCGATCTTGAGCGCGAAGCCCATGTTGTCGGCCACCGTCATGTGCGGGTAGAGCGCGTAGCTCTGGAACACCATGGCGATGTCCCGGTCCTTGGACTTCAGGTGCGTGACGTCCCGGTCCCCGATGCGGATCGCGCCGTCGTCGATGTCCTCCAGTCCGGCGAGCATCCGGAGGCTGGTGGACTTGCCGCAGCCGGAGGGGCCGACCAGGACGAGGAACTCGCCGTCGGCGATCTCGAGGTCGAGGGCGTCGACCGCGGGCTTGTCGGAGCCGGGGTAGATGCGGCTCGCCCGATCGTAGGTGACGGAGGCCATGGGATCTCTCCTTGCTGGAGCCAGAGGTCAGGGGGACGTCAGGTCTGGGGGTGGACGACGACCTTCACCGACTGTGGGTCGCGGCGACCGGCCGTCAGGGCGTCCTCGGCCTGGTCGAGGCGGTAGGTGCCGGTGACCAGGCGGTCGAGGTCGATCCGTCCGGCGCCGACCAGCGCGATCGCCGTCGGCCAGGTCCCGGCGTAGCGGAAGGTGCCGGTCACCTCGAGCTCGCGCTCCTGCACCACCGACAACGGCAGGGCCAGCTCGTCCCCGCCCATGCCGACGAGCACCGCCCGGCCCGCCCGGTCGAGCGCGCGGATGGCCTCGCCTGTCGCCGCGGGGTGACCGGAGCACTCCAGCAGCACCTCGGGCGGGCGGGGCAGGTCGGTGACCCTCGCGGTCCGGGCGTCGACGACCTCGGTGGCCCCGAGGTCACGGGCCAGGGCCAGCCGTGCGGGGTTGACGTCGGACACGACGACCTCGGTGGCACCGAAGGCCAGCGCCGCCTGGACGCTGACCAGCCCGATCGGTCCGGCCCCGGTGATCAGCACCCGGGAGCCGGCACCCACCCGGCCCCTGCGACAGGCCCAGATGCCGACCGACAGGGGTTCCAGCAGTGCGGCGGCGTCGTCGCTGATCGTCTCGGGCACCGGGTGGGCGAAGGCCGCGTGCACGACGACGTACTCGGCGAAGGCGCCGTCGATCGGCGGGGTCGCGAAGAAGCGCATGTTCGGACAGAGGTTGTAGCGCCCGGCCAGGCACTGCGGGCAGGTCAGGTCCGGGACCCCGGGCTCGACCGACACCCGCTGTCCGACGGCGAGCGTGGAGACGCCGGGGCCGAGGGCGGCCACCTCCCCCGCTGCCTCGTGTCCCAGCACGAGCGGGGACTCGACGACGAACCGGCCGATGCGTCCGTGGTCGTAGTAGTGCGTGTCCGATCCGCAGACCCCGACCGAGGAGACGCGGACCACCACCTCGCCGGGCCCCGGCTGCGGGACGGCCCGCTCCTCCACGACCACGTCGCCGGGCCCGCGCAGGACCGAGGCGCGCATCGTGGCCGCCGGACCGAGGTGCCCGGTCCCCGGGACCGTCCCGGTCGCTGCGCTCACTTGACCGCTCCCAGCGACAGGCCCTGCACCAGCTTGTCCTGGGCGGCGAAGCCGGCGACGAGCACCGGCAGCGACACCACGAAGGCGGCCGCGCAGACCTGCGCGAGGAAGAGCCCCTGGCTGGTGACGAAGCCGGTCAGGTAGACCGGCGCGGTGCCGGCCACGGTGCCGGTCAGGGTCCGGGCCAGCAGCAGCTCGTTCCAGCTGAAGATGAAGCAGATCAGCGAGGTGGCGGCGATGCCCGGCAGGACGATGGGCGCCACCACCTGGCGGAGGGTCAGCAGCAGCCCGGCGCCGTCCATCGAGGCCGCCTCGAGGATTTCGACGGGGACCTCGGCCAGGAACGAGCGCATCATCCAGACCGCGATCGGCAGGTTCATGGCCGTGTACAGGACGATGAGCAGCCAGATGTTGTCCAGCAGGCCGCTCCACTGGGCGAACAGGTAGATCGGGAGCAATCCGGCGACGATCGGCAGCATCCGGGTGGACAGGAAGAAGAACATCACGTCGGTCCACTTGCGCACCGGCTTGATCGACAGCGCGTAGGCGGCCGGGATGGCCAGCAGCAGCACGATGATCGTCGAGACCACGCTGGCGGTCAGCGAGTTGAGCAGCGACGGCCACGGGCTGGTGCCCGTGCCGACGCCGAAGAACTCCCGGTAGCCGGCGAAGGTCAGCGGCGCGAGCAGCGAGGGCGGGTTGGTGGCCGCGGCCTCCTCGCTGTGGAACGACGTCAGCACCATCCACAGCACGGGCACGACGAACAGGAAGCCGATCAACCAGGCGGCCAGCCCCAGCAGGGCACCGGACCGCGGCTTGCGCGGCCGGCGGGGTGCGCCCTCGGGCGTGCGGGTGGCGGCGACGGGTGCGACATCGGTGACGGAGCTCATCGCGCGTTCTCCTCCTGGAACAGCGTCGACACCGTCCGCAGCGCCAGCGTGGCGATGACGATCGTGCCGATGACGACGACGACGCCGGCGGCGGACGCCCGGCCGTAGTCGTGGGCCTGGTAGAAGGTCTGGTAGATCACGTACGGGAGGTTCGCCGTGCCGAGGCCGCCCGAGGTGATCGTGAAGACCGCGTCGAAGTTCTGCACGATGTAGATCGACCCCAGCAGCCCGCCGAGCTCGAGGTAGCGGCGCAGGTGCGGGAAGGTCATGTAGCGGAAGATCTGCCAGCTGCTCGCGCCGTCGATGCGCGCCGCCTCGATGACGTCCAGCGGCCGGCTCTGCAGCCCGGCCAGCAGGATCAGCATCATGAACGGCGTCCACTGCCAGATGAGGGCGACCTCGACCGAGACCAGCGGCGCCGCGGTGATCCAGTCCGGCTGCGGCGCGTTGTCGGAGCCGAACAGCCGCCAGATCGCGGTCAGCGTTCCGTTGAGCAGTCCGTACTCGGGGTTGAACAGCGCGTGCTTCCACAGCAGCGCCGCGGCCACCGGGACGATGAGGAACGGCGTGATCATCATGGTGCGCACCACGCCCCGGCCGCGGAACTGCCGGTCCAGCAGCAGCGCGATGACCATCCCCAGCAGCAGGCTGACCAGGACGACGACCGCGGTCAGGATGACCGTGGTGAGGATGGCCTGGCGCATGTTGACGTCGGTCAGCACGCTCGCGTAGTTGCTCAACCCGGCGAAGCCGCGCTCGTCGGGGTAGTAGGCGTTCCAGTCCATGAACGAGACGATCAGCGTGACCACGAACGGCAGCTGGGTGACGATGATCGTGAACACCAGCGCGGGCAGCAGCGGCGCCCGGCGGGCCCAGTCCGAGGACCGGCGGAGCGCTCCACCCGGCGACGGCGTGGGTGACGGCGGAGGCGGTGTCGGCGGTTGCTGACCGCGCCCGCGGCTGGTCTCGAGAGTGGTGCTCATCCCGCTGCCTTCCCCTCGCGTCGTCCTGCCGGCTCGATCACTTCGACTCCCGATCCCGGTAGCGCTCGGCCACGTCCTCGGCGAGCTGCTGCCCGCGCTGGAGCGCCTCGTCCACGGTCATCCGCCCGGCGATCGCGGAGCTGACGTCCTGCGACACCTGGGTGGCCAGGTCCGGGAACTCCGGGATCCCCATGAACTGGATGCCGGGTGCGGGACGGGGCTGCACGCCGGGGTCGTTCGGGTCGGCGGCCTCGATGGCCGCCAGCGTGGGCTCGGCGAACGCCGAGGCCTCCGCGAGGTAGTCCGGGTTGGAGTAGGTCGACGCCCGCTTGCCGGCGGGGACCTTCGACCAGCCGAGCTCCGCACCGACGAGCTCCTCGTACTCCCGGCTGGACGCCCAGGAGATGAACTCCCACGCCGCGTCCTTCTTCGCACTGGCCTGCTGGATGCTCCAGGACCACGCGTAGAGCCAGCCCGAGCTGTCGGTCTCGACCACGGGAGCGGCGACGTAGCCCATCTTGCCCTTGACCGGCGAGTCGGCGGCCTCGAGGGAGCCGGCGGCCGAGGTCGCGTCGTACCACATGGCGGCGTTGCCCTGGACCACGTTGTTCAGGCACTCGGTGAAGCCCGCCTGCGGCGCACCGACCTCGCCGTGCTCCCGGACGAGGTCCACGTAGAACCGGGTGGCCTCGCGGAACTCCTCGCCGTCGACCTGGGGCTGCCAGTCCTCGGTGAACCAGGTGCCGCCGAAGGTGTTGACCACGGTGGTCAGCGGCGCGAACAGCTGACCCCACCCGGGCTGGCCGCGCAGGCAGATGCCGGCCATCCCGGGCTCGACGCCGTCGACCTCGGCCGCGATGCCGGCGACCTCCTGCCACGTCGGGTTCGCCGGCATCTCGATGCCGGCGGCCTCCAGGACGTCCTTGCGGTACATCAGGAACGAGGACTCGCCGTAGAACGGCTCGCCGTACAACCGGCCGTCGTCCCCGGACAGCGACGCCGTCAACGGCCCCAGCACGTCGTCCTGGTCGAACTCCGCATCCGCCGCGACGTACTCGTCCAGCGGCGCGATCCACTCGCTCCGCGCGTAGATGGGGATCTCGAAGTTGCTCAGCGTCGCGACGTCGTACTGCCCCGCCTGGCTGGAGAACTCCTGGCTGATCTTGTCCCGGACGTCGTTCTCCGGCAGCACCGTGTAGTTGACGGAGATGCCGGTCTCGGCGGTGAAGTGCTCCGCGGTGAGCTGCTGCAGGTCGACCATCTGCGGGTTGTTGACCATCAGCACGTTGATGGTGTCCGGCCCGCCTCCGCTGGGACCGCCACCCCAGCCGGCACACCCGCCGACCCCCAGGGCCAGTGCGGTCGCCGTCGCGGCGGCGAGTGCAGGTCGCACGTGTCTGTGCACGATGCAGTCCTCCCCAGGACGACCACGCGCCCGCTCAAATGAGCGGAGGAGGTCTCAGATGTGTGTGGCGTGAGTCTCATCCGGTCGGCGGGTGACGTCAAGACGTGTGCCATAGTGAGCAGCTGAACGCTCAGATGAGCAGGAGTGGCACATGGCAGAGGTGTCCGACGGCCCGGCCAAGGTCGTCCTCACGGCATCGGTCGCACGGCGGTACTACCTCGACGGCCGGTCGAAGGTCGAGATCGCCGAGGAGTTCGGCCTGAGCCGCTTCAAGGTCGCGCGGCTGCTCGACGCGGCGCGCACGAGCGGGCTGGTGCGCATCGAGATCCGCCACCAGGGCGAGATCGACGTCGACCTGTCGGCGCGGCTGCAGGACCGGTTCGGACTGCAGCACTCGGTCGTCGTCGACACACCCGACGACGACGCCGACTCGCTCCGCGGGCACCTCGGGCGGGCGGCAGCCCGGCTGCTCGCGGAGATCATCACGCCGCAGGACGTGCTCGGTCTCGCCTGGGCCCGGGCGGTGAGCGCGATGGCCCGAGCGCTGCCGCCGCTGCCCGGGACGCCGGTCGTCCAGCTCACCGGAGCGCTCTCCCTACCGGACGGACCCGACACCTCGGTCGACGTCGTCAGGGAGGTGGCCAGCTCCTCGGGCGGCGCGGCGCACGTCTTCTACGCACCGTTCACGGTCCCCGACGCGGCCACCGCGCAGGCCCTCCGCGGGCACCCCCAGGTGGCGCGCGCCTTCGCCCAACTCCCGCTCGTGACCAAGGCCGTGGCCGGCGTCGGTCTCTGGAAGCCCGGCCAGTCGACCCTGTACGACGCCCTGTCCGAGGACGACCGCACGGCGCTCCACCGGCTCGGGGTCTGCGCCGACGTGTCCGGCGTCTTCCTCACGGCCGACGGCGAGGCCATCAGGACGGAGCTGTCCGAGCGCATGATCGGTATCGACGCGGAGCAGATGCGGGCCATCCCGGAGGTGATCGTCATCCCCTACGGCGAGTCGAAGGGCCCCGCCGTCCGCGCCGCGCTCCGCAGCGGTCTCGTCGGTGGCATCGTGACGCACACAGCCCTGGCCCACGCCGTCCTCGGGGAGTGAGCGGCTGCGACGACCGGCCGCGGACGACCGGGAGGAGGCCGATGCCGGGCGAGAGCGAACCCGAGGTCCTCCTCGTGGGCGGCACCGCCAACCGCGGACAGGTCGTACGGGTCGGTGACACCGTCCGACGGCCCCAGCGCACCGCGGGCGCGGCCACGCACGCCCTGCTCCGCCACCTCGCCGACGCCGGCTTCCCGGGGGCGCCCCGCTTCCTCGGCGTGGACCACCTCGGCCGAGAGGTCCTCTCCTACGTCCCCGGGACCGCCATCACGCCGCCGTACCCGGCCTGGGCGCTGACCGACGAGGCGCTCGCCAGCGTGGCCCACCTGCTGCGCGACTTCCACGAGGCGGTCAGCTCGTTCGACCCCCGTCCGTACGCCTGGCCGTCGTCCCCACCCGCCCCCTTCGCGGGGGAGCTGGTCAGCCACAACGACCCCAACCTGGACAACATCGTCTTCCGGGACGGACGCGCCGTCGCACTGATCGACTTCGACCTGGCCAGTCCCGGCTCCCGCGTCTGGGACGTCGCCTGCGCCGCCCGGCTGTGGGCTCCGCTGCGGCCGGAGCGCTACATCGACGACGCCCGGCGAGGCCGGGCGCTGGCCCGCTTCCGGCTCTTCGCCGACAGCTACGGGTTGTCCGACACCGACCGCGCGAGGCTCGTGTCGGCGGTCCGGCACAACCACGAGTGGTCCTACGACATCATCGGCACCGCGGCCGCGAACGGACACGCAGCCTTCTCCGCCTACTGGACCGGTGGGGCGATGAAGCGGGCCGAACGGACGCGCCGCTGGTACCTCGACAACGCCGACGTGCTGCAGCAGGCACTCAGCTGACAGCCGGGAGCTCGGGAGTCCGGAGTGCAGGTCGGGAGTCGTCGCGGTGGAGGCGGGATCGAGCCCGCAGATAAACGGATCCCACTCCTCCCACTCCAACGTATAGCGCACCAGGGGGCTTGCGGCAAGACCCTGGCCTTGCCGCAGAATCGCCGGCCGAGGCCGGGACCTGCGGAGACGGCAGCCGCCGAGTGCGTGTGGTTCCGCCGGTCCCGGCGCCTCGCTGCTCGCGACGGTCGCCAGCCACCTCGGATCGGAGCCGATGACGTGAACCCCGTGACCACCAGAGCGTTCGACCTCCCCGAGCACCTCGTCGCGAAGGCCGACCCGACGCTGATCGCCGACGACGAGCAGCGCCTCGCCGTCATCGCGGAGAGCCTCGAGCAGTCGATCGCCGACCTGTCCGACCGACTCGATGCCGAGCGGAGGGCGCCCGGCGGCACCGGCCAGGAGGCGCTGGACCGGGACCTGGCGGTCCACCGGCTGACCGCTCGGCTGCGCGCGCTGCGCCGCTTCGGCCTGGACCTGTGCCTCGGACACTTCGTGCGCGCGGACGACCCCGAGCCGGTGTACGTCGGCCGACTCGGCCTCACCGACGGCGCAGGTCGTCGGCTGCTGGTGGACTGGCGCTCCCCCGCGGCCGAGCCGTTCTTCGGAGCGACCCACGCCGACCCGATGGGTCTGGCGAGCCGCCGCAGGTACCGCTGGACCCGCGGGCGGATCACCGACTACTGGGACGAGGTGTTCACCCCGGACGGGTTCGACGGGCACGCCGCGGCGCTCGACGACCAGTCCGCCTTCATCGCCGGCCTGGGCGGCAGCCGGTCGCCCCGGATGCGGGACGTGCTGGGCACCATCCAGGCCGACCAGGACGCGATCATCCGCGCGGGATCCCAGGGCGCCCTCGTCGTCGACGGCGGCCCGGGTACCGGGAAGACCGTCGTCGCCCTGCACCGGACCGCCTACCTCCTCCACTCCGACCCCCGTCTGGGTTCCCGCCGGGGCGGCGTGCTGTTCGTCGGCCCGCACCAGCCCTACCTCGCCTACGTGGCCGATGTCCTCCCCAGCCTCGGCGAGGAGGGCGTGCAGACCTGCACCCTGCGGGACCTCGTCCCCGAGGGAGCCGCAGCAACGACCGAGACCGATCCGCACGTGGCCCGCCTGAAGTCGTCCATGGACGTGGGATCGGTCATCGAGACGGCCGTCCGGTTCCACGAGGAGCCGCCCCGCACGGGGATGTCGGTCGAGACCCACTGGTCCGACGTCTGGCTGGACGCCGACGACTGGGCCGAGGCGTTCGAGGCACCGGATCCCGGTACTCCGCACAACGAGGCGCGGGACCGGGTGTGGGAGGAGCTGCTCGCGATCCTGGCGGACGAGCACGACGACGACGTCCCGGCCGGCGAGCTCCGCACCTCGCTGCTGCAGAACAGGGAGCTGCGCACGGCCTTCACCCGCGCGTGGCCACTGCTCGAGGCGGCCGACGTCGTCGGGGACCTGTGGTCGGTGCCGGCCTACCTGCGCAAGTGCGCTCCCTGGCTCGGCCCCGAGGACGTCCGGGCGCTGCAGCGCGAGGACACCCGTGCCTGGACGGTGTCCGACCTGCCGCTCCTGGACGCGGCACGGCAGCGGCTCGGCGACCCGGGGGCGTCCCGGCGCAAGCAGCGGCACGACGCCGCGGTCGCCGCGGAACGCGAGCGCATGGCCACCGTCATCGACCGCCTGATCGAGGCCGATGACGACGGTGAGGGCCTGGTGACCAGCCTGCGCCAACAGGACCTCCGGGACGCCCTGGTCGACGAGGACGTGCTGACCGGCGCCGACCCGGACCTGCTCGCCGGCCGGTTCGCGCACGTCGTCGTGGACGAGGCCCAGGAGCTGACCGACGCCGAGTGGCAGATGCTGCTGCTCCGCTGCCCGTCCCGGAGCTTCACCATCGTCGGGGACCGCGCCCAGGCCAGGCACGGGTTCGCCGAGTCGTGGCAGGAACGACTCGCGCGGATCGGGCTCGACCGGATCACCGTCGCCCCCCTGGCCATCAACTACCGGACGCCGGAGGAGGTCATGGCGGAGGCCGAGCCGGTCATCCGGACCGCGCTCCCGGACGCCAACGTGCCGATCTCCGTCCGCAGCAGCGGCGTCCCCGTCGTGCACGGATCTGCGTCGGACCTGGGCTCGGTCCTCGACACCTGGCTCGCCGCACACGCCGAGGGGACCGCCTGCGTCATCGGCGACCCCGCGTTCCGGGCCACGTCCCGCGTCCGGTCGCTGCCCCCGGTGCTGTCCAAGGGGCTCGAGTTCGACCTGGTCGTCCTCGTCGACCCCGAGCGGTTCGGCACGGGCATCGAGGGCGCGGTCGACCGGTACGTCGCGATGACCAGGGCGACCCGGCAACTCGTCGTCCTCACGAGCTCCTGACGTCGCCCCCCGGCTCGCGAACCGGTGTGCCGCTCGCCGGCCCGGCGAGAGCCTGTCCGGCATGACGACTCCTCAGGAACAGCGGATCCCCCGGCCGGCCGGCGTCCTCGCGCTGGTGGGGCTCCTGGTCGTGGCGGTCGTGTCGGTGCTGGTCCTCGCCCCTGCCGCACCACGGGGCACCGGGACTCCGGCCGAGGAGTTCAGTGCCGCCCGGGCGATGGACGGGCTCGAGCAGGTCGCCGTCGCGCCGCGCCCGGTGGGATCGGCCGAGCACGCCCGGGTGCGCGACCACCTGCTGGCCGCCCTCGACGCGCTCGGGTGGCGCACCGAGGTGCACCAGGCAGTCGGGGCCACCGACGTCGGCGAGCCCGGCACGCAACCGGTGGCGCTGGTGCGCAACGTCGTGGCGACCCTGCCCGGCACGGACCCCACGGGCACGGTGCTGCTCGCCGCCCACTACGACACGGTCGCCGGCTCACCCGGGGCCGGCGACGACGGCCTGGGGATGGGGGTGCTGCTCGAGATCGCACGGGCGCTGACCGCCGACGGCGTCCCGCGACCACGCAACGACGTCGTGGTCCTGCTCACCGACGCCGAGGAGCCGGGACTGCTGGGCGCCGAGGCCTTCACCCGCGAGCGCGCCGCCTCCCTCGGGACCACCGTGGTGCTCAACCACGAGGCCCGCGGCGCCTGGGGGACGCCGGCGACCTTCCGGACGACGTCGCCCAACGGCGCCCTGCTCGACGCCCTCGCCCGCTCCCCGGGGGCCATGGCGGAATCCGCCTCCGAGGCGGCGTTCGAGGCCCTGCCGAACGACAGCGACCTCACCCCGTTCGCCGCGGCCGGGCTGCACGGGCTCGACACGGCCATCTCCGCCGGCGGAGCGCACTACCACTCCCCGGTCGACGACCTGGAGCACCTCAGCCCCGCATCGGTGCAGCAGATGGGCGAGGTCAGCCTCGCGGTGACCCGTCAGCTCGCCGCCACCGACCTCACCGCGGTCCCCCGCGGCGCCGAGCAGGTGGTGACCACCCTGCCGTGGGGGCTGCTGCGCTACCCCCAGGGGCTCGAGGTCCCCCTCGCGCTGGCCGCACTCGCCCTCGCCCTCGTCGTGCTGGTGCTGCGGCGGCGTCAGGGCGCGCTGACCCTGCCCCGCACGGCCCTGGGCGGCCTCGGAGCGGTCGCGGCGCTCGCTGCCGCAGGCCTGGCCGGGTGGGGTGTCTGGCGGGCAGCGCTCGCGGTCGACCCCGGGCAGGCCTCCGCGGTGGTCGGGGAGCCGTACCGCCCCGTGCTCTACCAGGCGGCGGTGCTGCTCGCCGCGGTCGGAGCGGTGCTGGCGGTGGTGGGGCTGCTGCGCCGCTGGACGGGCCCCGACGCCACGGCCGTCGGAGCGCTGGCGGTCCTCGCGGTCACCGGGGCCCTGGTCGCCCTCACCGTCCCGGGCGTCTCCGGGGTGCTGGTGCTGCCGACCCTGTGCGCTGCCGCCGGGGCCGCCGTGCACGACCTGCTGCCGCGGCGGTGGACCGGTCTGCGCGCCGCGGTCCTGGTCCTGGCGTCCGCGGGCGTCGCCGTGCTGCTCGGTCCGGGCGCCTGGCTGGGCTTCGACGTCGGCCTGGGGCTGGGCGGGCCGTTCAGTGCGGTGCTGGCCGGACTGCTGGCGCTCCTGGTGCTGCCGGTGGTGGGCCTCGCCTGGCCGCCGCCACGGGCCGGGAGGCGGCCGGGCTGGCGGACGGTGGGGACGCCGGTGGCAGCGCTCGTCCTCGCGGTGGTGCTCACCGGAGCCGGGCTGGCCGTCAACCGCGAGGGCGCGACGCCGCCGCGCCAGGAGCAGCTCGTCTACGGCCTGGACGCCGACACCGGCCGGGCGCTGTGGGCCTCCTGGCGTGAGCCACCCAGCGCGTGGAGCGCCTCGCTGCTGACCGAGCCGCCCGCGGCGCTCGACGCCGTCCTCCCCCACACGGACGGGCGTCTGCTCGCGCACGGGCCGGCGCCGGCCGTGGACCTGCCGGCCCCCGAGGTGGCCGTCCTCTCCGACACGCGGCGCGGTCCGGAGCGCGAGCTCGTCCTGCGGTTGCGTTCGGCCCGCGGCGCGCCCGCGGTGGGCCTGTGGGTGGACACCGCCGGCGCCTCCGTGCGCTCGGCCCGCGTCGCCGGGCGCGATCTCGCGGTGCACGGGCCGCGCGGGTCCTGGGACCTCGGGTTCGTCCTGGAGGCGGTGCCGGCGGACGGCGTGGAGGTGCGCCTGACGCTCGACCAGCGAGCCGACCCGCTCACCCTCCGGCTCGGCGACCGCAGCACCGACCTCGGCGTCGTGCCCGGTTCCACGCCGCCGTCCGGGCGCGTGCTCGTCACCCCGGCGCTGTGGGTGACGCGGACGGCCCGGCTCTGAGGACGACCCGCAGCCCGACGACGTCGCCGTGCCGGCCGCCGTCGACGCACCACGGTGGATCGGTACGGGCCGGCTCCACTCGTGCCAGGCTCCGGGTATGGCCTTCGACCTCTACCGGGCCGATGGTGAAGTGATGCGCTTCGGGAACGACGCCCGCTTCAGCTTCACCGCCACCGGTCACCTCGTCGTGTACGACGCCGAGGGCAACAAGACCCTGTTCAGCCACCACAGCTGGAACTGGCTGGAGGAGCCGGTCCCCCCGCCCGCGGAGTGACCGAACTCGTCAGGCCGCCGCCTCCGCGCCCTGGCGCGGACACCGGGTGGGCCGGGCGGCCGACGACCGGCGCGTGCGAGGCTCGGCGGGTCCCCGACGAGAGGTGGCCCGCGTGCCGTCCGAGACCGAGACCGCCGCCCGGGTGCAGGCCGTCCTCGACATCCCGCTCAACCGCTTCCTGGGCATGCAGCTGCGCGACCCGGCCGACCCCTCCGCCGGCCTCTGGTTCCCGGTGGGCCCCTCGGCGCAGAACCAGGCGGCGGTGCTGCACGGCGGCGTGGTGACGACGCTGCTCGACACCGCGAGCTACCTGGCGCTGCTCCCCCGGCTGTCCGACGCCGAGCACGCGGTGACGCACGACCTCACCGTCTCGCTGTTGCGGCCGGTGGCCGCCGACCGGCGCGTCGACGTCACCGCGACCGTGCTGCGCCGCGGCCGCGCCGTCGCGTTCATGCGCGCCGAGGCCGTGGTGGACGGCGAGCTCGTCGCCGCCGGCCAGGTCACCAAGAGCGTCGTCCGCCTCGGGTGATCACCACAGCGACATGGACCGGCGGAAGATGCCGGCGATGTCGTCCTCGGTGACCTCGCGGGGACAGGTCGCCAGCAGCCGCTGCTGCTTCATCGTGCCCTCGACCAGGTCGGGGATGTCGCCCTCCTCGAAGCCGACCGCCCCCACGCCGTTGGGGATGTCGATGTCGCGCATCAGGTCGGTCAGGACCATCGGCAGGAAGTCGACCGCGTCGGTCGGGAGGCCGGCGTTGGGCGCCAGCAGCTGGGCCGCCCGCACGTGCCGCTCCGGGGAGGCCTCGAAGGTGAACCGGAAGGCCTCCGGCGCGGTCAGGGCCACCGACATCCCGTGCGGGACCATCGGCTCGGCAGCCGGGTAGTCCTTGGGGTGGAAGTCCTTCACCTGCCCGGCGATCGGGTAGGCGTTGGCGTGCGGGATGTGCACGCCGGCGTTGCCGAAGCCCATGCCGGCGAACGTGGCCGCCATCGACATGTCGGCGCGGGCCTGTTCGTCGTCCCCGTGCCGCACCGCCCGCCGGAAGGAGCCGGCCAGCAGGGTGAGCGACTTCTCCGCCCACATGTCCGAGATCGGGTTCGAGCCGCAGTAGGGCACGCGCTTCTCGGGCGTCTTGTGCTCGTAGGTCGTGTACCAGCGCGCGGTGTAGCTCTCCAGGGCGTGGCACAGGATGTCCATGCCCGACGCCGCCGTCACCCCGGGCGGCTGGGTCAGCGTGAGGTCCGGGTCGATCACGGCCAGGGTCGGGCGCAGCATCGCGTGGCTGATCCCGGTCTTGACCCGCGCCGAGATCACGTCCATGACGCAGATCGTGGTGCTCTCCGAGCCGGTGCCCGTCGTCGTCGGGACGGCGATCAGCGGCTTGAGCGGCTGGGAGGGGGCCTGCCCCTTGCCGACCGGCACGTTGACGTAGTCCATGAGCTCACCGGGGTTGGTGGTCAGCAGGTCGATCGCCTTGGCCGTGTCGATGCTCGAGCCGCCGCCGACGGCGACGAACGCGTCCCAGGGCCCGGTGGAGCGGGCCTCCTCGATCGCGGCCACGAGGCTGACGTCGGTCGGCTCGACGTGCACGCCGTCGTACACGCGCGCCTCGATGTCGAACTGCGCCATCTGGTCGGCCACGCGCTGCGGGATGCCGGTGGCCGCGAGGCCGGCGTCGGTCACCACCAGCACCCGCCGGACGCCGTACCGGCTCAGGTCGTAGCCGATCTCGTCGGAGGACCCGCTGCCGAACTTCAGCTGCGGCGCTCCGTAGGTGAACACGGACTCGGGGTTGGCGGGCGAGACGGTGCTCATGACGTCCCTCTCTGCGGTCGGACGGGTGTGGCTGGGCGGCGTTGCGCCGAATGTTGCACGTGCTTGTGGTCGGCACCACACCGACGGAATAGTCCACGACACCGTTCCGCCCGTCCCGCCGCCAGCCGCTCCCAGCCCAGGAGGTACCCGTGACCGACGCGCCCCCCGCCGCCCCCGCCCTCGACGACCTGCTCGCCGACGCGCCGACGAACTGGGGCAAGTGGGGTCCGGACGACGAGGTCGGCTCGCTGAACTACCTCGGCCCGGAGCAGGTGCTCGCGGCCGCCCGGCTGGTCAGCTCGGGCAAGGTCTTCACCCTGCAGCGGCTGATCGGCGACCCGAAGGGCGACCCGGTGTGGCCCGGCCGCACCCCGGCGGAGCGGACCCAGATCCTCGACGAGTCGACCTGGGACTCCCCCGACGCGCCGCAGTACCCGGGCGGCCTGCACTACGCCGACGACAAGATCAACGCCTTCCTCCAGGGCTCGACGCAGTACGACGGGCTGGGCCACGTCTGGTACGGCGGGAAGATCTGGAACGGCTACGACGCCCGCACCACCATCGGCGGCCTGGAGAAGGCCAGCGTCGAGCCGATCGCCCAGCGCGGTGTCGTCGGCCGGGCCGTCCTGCTCGACATGGCGCGATTCCGCGGCAAGGAGACCCTCGACAAGGGCGAGACCTTCACGCACGAGGACCTGGTGGCCTGCGCGCAGGCCCAGGGCGTGGAGATCCAGAAGCGGGACATCCTGGTCATCCGGACCAACTTCCTGCAGCTGTTCTTCGAGCAGGGCGAGGCGTTCTACGAGGGCTTCAACGAGCCGGGCCTGGTCTACAGCCCCGAGCTGGTGCAGTGGTTCCAGGACATGGAGATCCCCAACCTGGTCACCGACACCATCGCCAACGAGGTGACCTTCGACCCCGACACCGGGGTCGCCCTGGTCCTGCACAACGCGCTGATGCGCAACCTCGGGGTCACCCTGACCGAGATCGCCGACCTCGAGCAGCTCGCCGCCGACTGCGCCGAGGACGGGCAGTACGCCTTCCTCTACGTGGCCGCGCCGCTCAAGGTGGCGAAGGGCAGCGGCTCCCCGGTCAACCCCGTCGTCATCAAGTAGGCGGCCGTGAGCGACTACGACGAGCGCCCCTGGCTGGCGCTCTACGGCGACCAGCCCGCCGACTACGAGATCGAGTTCGACGACGCCCTGAGCATGTTCCGCGCGGGGCTCGCCCGCGACCCCTCGGGCGACGCGCTGCGGTACTTCGACGGCGTGGTCAGCCGCCGGGAGCTCGACGAGCTCAGCGACGCCCTGGCCAGCGGCCTGCTGGCCAACGGGTTCGCCCCGGGCGACCGGCTCGCGGTCTACCTGCAGAACGTCCCGCAGTTCGTCGTCGCGATGGTGGCGGCCTGGAAGGCCGGCGGGATCATGGTGTCGATCAACCCCATGAGCCGGCAGCGGGAGCTGGCCTACCTGCTGAAGGACTCCGGAGCCACCGTCCTGGTCTCCCTGGAGTCGCTGTACGACCAGGTCGCCCGGGACGTCGTGCCGGACACCGCCGTCCGGCTGGTGCTCACCACGAGTGAGCTGGAATTCCAGACGCGCGACGACGAGCGGTTGTTCGCCGGGCTGGGTCGTCAGCGGCACGAGGGGACGACGGACCTCGGCGAGTTCCTGGCCGAGCACCGCGGGCAGGCGCCGCCACCGGTGCAGCTGGGCCCGGACGACGTCGCGTTCCTGACCTACACCTCGGGGACGACGGGCGTGCCCAAGGGCGCCATGAACACCCACCGGAACGTCGTCTTCACCGCGCAGGTCTACCGCGACTGGGTGCACGCCGGGCGGGACGGCGCCATCTTCGGCATCGCCCCGCTGTTCCACATCACCGGGCTCATCGGGCACATCGCCGTCAGCATGCTGGTCCCGGCGCCGCTGGTGCTGGCCTACCGGTTCGAGCCCCAGGTCGTCCTGGACGCCTTCCTCGAGCACCGGCCGGCGTTCACCATCGGCGCGATCACCGCGTTCAGCGCCCTGCTCAACGCACCCGGGGTGACCCGGGACCACTTCGCGTCGTTCACGTCGATCTACTCCGGCGGCGCGCCCATCTCTCCGGCCGCGGAGCGGCGGTTCCTCGAAGCCACCGGCAAGCAGGTGCACAACGCCTACGGGCTGACCGAGACGACCTCGCCCATGACCGTCACGCCGTTCGGCTCACCGTCCCCGGTCGACCCCACCTCGGGCGCGCTGTCGGTCGGCGTCCCGGCGCCGAACACCGTCGTGCGCATCCAGGACGACGACGGCAAGGACCTCCCGCTCGGCGAGGTCGGCGAGATCGTGGCCGACGGGCCGCAGGTCGTCGCCGGCTACTGGGGCAAGCCGGAGGAAACCGCCGCCAACCTGCCCGGCGGCGCGCTCAAGAGCGGCGACGTCGGCTTCATGACCCCCGAGGGCTGGGTCTTCATCGTCGACCGCAAGAAGGACATGATCAACGCGTCGGGCTACAAGGTGTGGCCGCGCGAGGTGGAGGACGTCCTCGCAGAGCACCCGGGGGTCCGCGAGTCGGCGGTCGTGGGCGTCCCCGACGAGAAGCGCGGGGAGACGGTGAAGGCCTTCGTCAGCCTCGTGCCCGGCGGGAGCGCCACACCCGACGAGCTCATCGCGCACTGCAAGGAGCGCATGGCGGCCTACAAGTACCCGCGCAGCGTCGAGATCGTCGACGAGCTGCCGAAGACCGTCACCGGCAAGATCCTCCGCCGCGAGCTGCGCGGAGGCGCCTGACCGACCGTCCCTGGGCCCGACCGCGAGGGGGAACGCGTGAGCACGCAGGCGAGGCACTCCATCTGGCGGCGCATGCCGATCGACCAGATGGAGGAACTGGAGGCGGAGAGCGGGGCCGGCGCGCTGGCCAAGAGCCTGGGGCTCTGGCAGCTGACCGCGATCGGCGTCGGCGGCATCATCGGCGTCGGGATCTTCTCCCTGGCCGGGCTGGTGGCGCACGGCGACGAGGACAACCCGGGCGTCGGGCCGGCCGTGGTCATCGCGTTCCTCATCGCCGGCCTGGCCTCCGCGGCCGCGGCCCTGTCCTACGCCGAGTTCGCCGGCATGATCCCGCGGGCCGGTTCCGCCTACACCTACGGGTACGTGGCCCTCGGCGAGGTCATCGGCTGGTTCATCGGCTGGGACCTGCTGCTGGAGTACATCGCCATCGTCGCGGTGGTGGCCATCGGCATCTCCGGCTACCTGGAGGCGTTCCTCGACGGCTTCGGGCTCGCCCTGCCGGTGTCGGTCACCGCGTCCGCTGAGGAGGGCGGTGTCGTCAACGTCCCGGCCGTCCTGATCTGCCTGCTCGTCACGTTCATCCTCAGCCGGGGGACCAGGACGTTCGGCCGGTTCGAGCTCGTGGCGGTGGGGATCAAGATCCTTCTGATCCTCTTCATCATCGGGCTCGGCGTCTTCTACGTCGACACCGCGAACTACGACCCGTTCCTGCCGGCCGGCTTCGGCCCGGTGCTCACCGGCGCGGCCACCGTCTTCTTCGCGGTCTTCGGCTACGACGCGATGAGCACCGCCGCCGAGGAGGCCGAGGACGGCAAGCGGCACATGCCCAAGGCGATCATCCTGTCCCTGGTCATCGCGATGCTGCTCTACGTCGCGGCCACGCTGGTGCTGACCGGGATGCAGGACTACCGGGAGATCGACCCGACCGCGGGGTTCGCCTCGGCGTTCACCAGCGTCGGCCTGCCGGTGATCGCCAGCATCATCTCGGTCTTCGCCGTGCTGTCCATCCTGACCGTGATGCTGACGTTCCTGCTCGGCGTCACCCGCGTCTGGTTCTCCATGAGCCGCGACGGGCTGCTGCCCCCCTGGTTCGCCAAGGTGGACGGGAAGGGCACCCCGCAGCGGGTGACGTGGATCGCCGGCATCGGGTCGGCCGTGCTCGCCGGCGTCTTCCCGATCCGCGCCGTCGCCGACCTGACGAACATCGGCATCCTGTCGGCGTTCGTCGTCGTGTGCGTCGCCGTCATCCTGTTCCGCTACACCCGGCCCGACGCACCCCGCTCGTTCCGCCTGCCGCTGATGCCCGTCGTCCCCGCGTTCGGGGTCTTCGCCTCGGCGTTCCTGATCTATCAGCTGCCCTGGGAGACCTGGGCGCGCTTCGGGGTCTGGCTCGCCATCGGGTTGGTCCTCTACGCCACCTACGGCCGCCGGCACTCGCTGCTGAACCCGGACAGCCCCCTCCACGCGGGCGGGGTGGCCCCCCGGCCCCGGGAGTGAGCGGAGCGGTGGGGACACCGGGCCCGTGACCGGGGCTGCTGCGGTCCGGGCCGCCCGGGCGCTCCGGACGCACGTCCCCGAGCTCGCCGACCTCCCGCTCCGAGACCTGGGCCGCGGGCTGGACAACACCGCCTTCACCGCCGGCGACCTGGTCCTCCGGGTCGCCGCCGGCTCCGACGTGCAGCGCGAGGCGTGCCTGCTGGAGTTCCTCGGTCCGCGGTTACCGCTCCCCGTCCCCGTCCCCGTGTTCGCCGACGGGGACGCCGGGGTCCTCGGCTACCGGCTGCTGCCGGGACGGCCGCTGCTCGGGCGGACGCCGCCACCGGGCACCGCGGCGGCCCTCGGCCGCTTCCTGCGGGACCTGCACGCCACCGCTCCGGACGAGGTGGGCGCGCTCGTCGACGTCGACGACGCCGACCCCGCCGAGTGGCTCGAGGACCTCGACGGACCCGCCGAGCTGCTGGGCGTGGTCCGGTCGACCGTGCCCCGCCCCTCCGCGCTGCGGGTCCTGGCGCACGCCGACCTGGGCGCCGAGCACCTCCTAGCCGACGGGACGGGTGTCACGGGCGTGATCGACTGGTCGGACTGCGCGGTGACCGACCCGGCCCTGGACTTCGCGCGGCCGTACCGCGACTTCGGCCCCGCCTTCCTCGCCGAGGCGCTGGACGCCTACGGCGCCCTGCCCGGCGCCGGCCCGCGCATCGAGTTCTTCGCGCGCTGCGCCGCCCTCGAGGACCTGGAGTACGGCCTGCGGACCGGCCGGGCGGAGTACGCCGGAGCCGCCCGGCGCAGTTTCGCGTGGCTCTTCCCCGGGTGAGCCGCCCGGTCCGCGGACCCCGCAGGAGGAGGCCGGCTGGCACGCACGTCGCGGCGTCCGGCCTGCTCCGGCTCGCCGAGCGGTGGCACCGGAGACGCCGCCGGGAAATTCCTGGCGACCGTGTCGATCCGGGCCGCGGCCGTTCGACGTCCTGGTGAGAGACCGGTACGGAGCCGGTCGTTCCCCCGGAGGACGTCATGACCGCCACGCTCACCACCACCCGCCGCGGCACCGGCTCGATCGTCGGCGCCGGCCTGGCCGCCACGGCGGTCGCCGCCCTCGCGACCAGCGCGGTCGCCGCCGGGGGCTCCACCGCCGGGATCAGCCTCGACGTGAGCGGGGCGCCGATCCCGGTGTCCGGCTTCGCCGTGCTGACCGTCGTGTTCTCCCTGGTGGGCGTGGCGCTGGCCGCCGTGCTGGCCCGCCGCGCCCGGCAGCCGCGCAGCACCTTCGTGCGCACGACCGTGGTGCTCACCGCGCTGTCGCTGGTCCCCGACCTGGTCGCCGACGCCACCACCGACACCCGGGTGCTGCTGATGGTCACCCACCTCGTCGCCGCGGCGATCGTCGTCCCGGCCGTCGCGCGTCGCCTGCCCACCGCCCGCCGGGACTGACCGACCCGCCCTGCGGTACCTCGCCTGCGGGCACACCCGGCTGACCGCCCGGACGGGTCGCACCCGGCAGGACGGCCGACCTCCGGGTCGGGCGGGGTCCGGGCGCGTCGCCGCTCGACGGGCGCGGACGCGCGAGCCGTCGCAGGATGGCGCGTGCCCATCGACCACACCGCCACGTTCCCGGCCGGTCCGGACGACGTCCTCGCCGTCCTCACCGACGAGGCCTTCCTCCGCGACTACGCGCAGGCCCTCGGCGCGCGACTCGAGTCGGTGGAGAGCACCCCGGACGGCGGCAGCCCGCGCACCGCGCTGCGGCTCGTCGTCCCCACGCTGGGCGTCCCGGCGGTGTTCACCCGCTTCGTCGGCCGCGAGGTCGCCGTCGCCGACCGGCGCAGCTGGATGCCCGACCGCGACGGTGGGCACCGCGGTGTCCTGCAGGTCGAGTCCCGCATCTTCGGCCGGACGGCGGTGGTGCGCGGCGAGCGCCGGCTCCGGCCGACCGCCGAGGGCACCCGCTCGACGGTCACCGGGGAGGCGGAGGTCGCCGCGCCGGTGGTCGGCCGCCAGGCCGAGGCCGCCGTCCGCGAGCTGGCGATGGTCGTGCTGCGCCGCGAGGACGACGTGCTGCGCCGCTGGCTGGGCTCCCCCGACTGACCGGTCCCGTCACGGGCCGCTGAAGTCTGCCGTCGCCCCCCGGAAGCGCCGCCGCCGGGCACGCACCCGCTCGCCGCCGCTGCGGCGGCGCAGGTGCAGCCGCTCGCGGTGCGACTCGGGCGAGTGGACGACGGTGACCGGACACGACGCGTGCAGGGCGCACTGCATGCTCGTCGAGCCCAGCAGCATGCTCGAGAAGCCGCCGTGACCGCGGCTGCCCACGACCAGGAGGTCCGCCCCGGCCGACTCCCGGATCAGCGCGTCGGCCGCCGAGCCCAGGACGGCCGTCACGTGGATCACCGGGTGCGGCTCCGGGATCTCGCGGAGCACCTCGGCGATGAACCTCTCGGCCCGCTCCACCGCCGCGGCCTCGGCCTGCTCGTAGTGGCGTTCGCCGATGACGTCGAAGTCCATCCACGCCTCGGGCGGCAGGTGGGAGGTGACCGCCTCGACGGGCACGCCCCGGCGGACGGCGTCCTCGATGGCGAACCGCAACGCGGCCCGCGCCCCGGCCGAACCGTCCACGCCCACCACCACCCGTGACCCGCGCGCCTGGGGTTCCTCGACGCGTGCGGCCTGCTCGGTCATGCCGGCCTCCTCGAGCCGGGCGGCCGAGAGCCCGGGTGCCCACGGGCGACCGGCACCGCCGAGCATGCGCGGCCGGCCGGCCCGCCGACAGGGCCCTCGGTCACCGCGCGCGTTCAAGGGCCCGGCGACGGCCGCCCCGGCGTACCGTCCGGCCATGACCGCGGAGCCGTCCGCCGACCGCCTGCTGGCCGGGCGTTACGCGCTGACCGATGTCCTGGGTCGCGGAGGCATGGGCGTCGTCTGGCTGGCCACCGACCTGCGGCTGGAGCGGTCCGTGGCGGTCAAGGAGGTCACCTTCGCGCTGCACCTGTCCGAGGAGGAGCGCCGGGTGCTGCGCGAGCGCACCCTGCGTGAGGCCCGCATCGCCGCCCGCCTGGACCACCCGTCCGTCACCTCGGTCTACGACGTGGTCGAGGAGGACGGGCGGCCCTGGCTGGTGATGGAGCTCGTCGAGTCCTGCAGCCTCCAGCAGGTCGTCGACGGTGAGGGCCCGCTGCCGTGGCCGGCGGTCGCCCGCATCGGACTGGACGTGCTGGCCGGGCTGACCGCCGCGCACGAGGCCGGGGTCGTGCACCGCGACGTGAAGCCGGCCAACGTGCTGATCGCCCCCGACGGGCGGGCCTGCCTCACCGACTTCGGCATCGCGACCGCCACCGGCGACCCGACGCTCACCACCACCGGCGCGATCATCGGCTCGCCCTCCTACATGGCCCCCGAGCGCGCCCACGGCGAGCGGCCGGGCCCGGCCGCGGACCTGTGGTCGCTCGGCGCGACGCTCTGGACCGCGCTGGAGGGGCGCCCGGCGTTCGCCCGCGCCGAGCCGATGTCCACCCTCATGGCCGTCGTCACCGAGGAGCCCCCACCGCCGTCCCGCGCCGGCCCGCTCGAGCCCGTGCTGCGCGGGCTGCTCGCCAAGGACCCGGCCGACCGGATGACGGCCGAGCAGGCGCGCCGGGCGCTGCACGCAGCCCTCGACGGCGCCTCCGGGACCGACTCCTGGTCGCCCGGGCCGGCCGACCACCGGCCGGCCCCCGCACCGGAGGGCGACCGGGTGGAGCGCATCGACGCCGCGGACCTCAGGGCGCTGGCAGCCGCGTCGGCGACCGCGCTCGGGGCGGTGGCCCGCGACGCCCGCGAGCAGGCGCGCCACCTGGCCGAGCGCCGGAGGGAACGGAGGCGCCGGGCGGAGACGGCGGAGGCGACCGCTCCCCCGTCGCCTGCTCCGCCGCCCCCGCCGCCCGTCGCGACCCGGCGGGGGGAGCAGCGCCCGCGGCGGCGCCGGTTCCGGCGTCGCTGGGTCGTCGTCCCGCTGGTCCTCGTGGTGCTCGTGCTGCTCGCCGTGGTGGCCGGGGTCGTCGTCCTCGCCAGGAGCCTCCTCGGCTGGTGACGCGGACCGAGGCGTCCTGGGGCAGGCTCGGGGCCATGACGACGCCACCCGCCGACACACCCCAGCCCCGCGACATCGCCCTGGAGCTCGAGACGCCCGAGCAGGCCGCTGACCTCGAGGCACAGAGCGAGCCGGAGGAGGGCCCGGACGGCGAGTGACCGGGGAGCCCGCGGGTAGCGGTCGACCATGCGCAGCCGCGACGTCCTGACCTACGCCTACGAGCAGGTCGAGGAGACGTTCACCAGCACCGTCGTCGAGGGGCTGGGCCCCGACGACCTCGCCCGCCGGGTGCAGCCGGGCGCCAACCCGATCGGCTGGCTCGCCTGGCACCTGCTGCGGGTGCAGGACGACCACATCGCCGACGTCGCCGGCACCGAGCAGGTGTGGACGGCCGACGGCTGGGCCGGGCGCTTCGGCCTGCCCGTGGACGACGCGGCGACCGGCTACGGGATGGGCGAGGAGGAGGTCGACGCCGTCCGCGTGCCGTCGGCCGACCTCCTGATCGGCTATGCCCGCGCCGTGCACGCGCGGACGGCGGAGTTCCTGCGGGGCCTGTCCGACGAGGACCTCGACCGGGTCGTCGACACGAACTGGGACCCGCCGGTCACCCTCGGCGTCCGGCTGGTCAGCGTGCTCTCCGACGACCTGCAGCACCTGGGGCAGGCGGCCTACGTGCGCGGTCTGCTGGGCACCTGACGCCGTTCCCCGCCGGCCCCGTCCCGGGCAGGGCCCGTCCAGAGGCTCGCCGCGACCCCGTCCCGGGCCCCGTCCCGAGCTCGCGAGGGGTGGGGAGGACGGGGTCCTCCCACGGTGGGGGACGGGGTCCTCCTTCAGCGGCCACCGTGCAGGCGGGCGGTCTCGATGCGCTGCCCGGCGACGTAGTAGAGGGTCGCGCCCTCGGACACCGGCGTGTCCCAGCCGGGGCTGACCACGAGCGGCCCGCCGTCGGTGCGCAGCGCCAGCACCGTGGCGCCGAAGGTGCGGCCGAACCAGGTCTGGCACTCGCCGAACGTGCGGTGCGGGAAGCCGGCCGGGACGGGGGTCGAGTACGTGTTGCCGTGCCCGCCGCTGGTCATCAGGTCGCTGTAGACCTGCGCGATGCCGGGGTCGTTGGCCTCCTCGGTCAGGAGGAAGGGCATGTGCCACTGCACCGCCTGGACGTCGGGGTGCACGTAGCGCAGGGTGCTCAGCCGGCCGAGGTCGCGCACTGCGACCACCAGGTGGACCCGCGGGTTGGCGTGGGCGACGGCCAGTGCGACGGCCAGGGCCTCGTTGTCGTCGCGGACGTCGACGACCGCCGTCCGGGCGCGGGCCACGCAGGCGCGCGCCATGACGTCCTCGGAGGTCAGGTCGCCGCGGACGAAGTGCACGTCCAGCCGCTCGGGCAGCGGGTCCTCGGCTACGTCGTCGTCCCACGTGCACAGCACCACGGGCCCGCGGTCCTCGGCGCTCAGCTCGGCGACGATGCGTGACGTCCGCCCCGGCGTGTAGCCGAGGAGGACGACGTGGTCGGCGAGGTCCAGCTCGACCAGCCCCCTCAGTCTCTTGCCCCTCACCGACTGCAGCGCGGCCGACAGCTGCGTGAAGAGCAGGGTGAGCGTGACGATGCCGCCGACGATGACGTACGCGCCGACGACGCGGCCGCCGATCGAGGCCGGGTAGACGTCGCCGTAGCCCACGGTGGCCGAGGTGACGACGAAGTACCACCAGTAGGTGCCCGGCGAGGCGATGCCGGTCCCGGCCGGCTCGACCAGGGCCATGGCCGCCCAGCTGGTCAGGAAGACCCCGACCGCGACGGTCAGCGGCAGCCGCCACCCGGGCAGCTTCACGCGCAGCAGGCGCGCCAGGCGCGCGAGCAGGAACGGCACCTGGGACCTCCCGTCGACGACGCGGGGGAACGTAGCGGATGTCGATCACGAATCGGTGGCGGAGCGGAGGAGGGCCGCCGGTCGGCGGGTCGCTCCCCGCGCCGCGGGCGGGATGTCGATGGCCCGTCCGGTCCGTGGCGAGGCCGACGACCTTGCGCTCCCGGTCGGCCGGGGAGTCTCATCGGTCTGCTCGGGCAGTGCGACCGCACAGCCACCGCGTGGCCCCAGCACGGGAGTCGAGATGGACCGGGAGACGGTCGTCCGCGACTGGCCGGTGTCCCTGGAGGTCCGCCTGGGGGAACAGCGCTGGGTCGTCCCGGTGGAGGAGTCGCTCACGATCGGTCGCGACGACTCGTCCTCGATCCCCGTGGACGACGCCCAGGTGTCCCGGCACCACGCCACGGTCGGCGCCACGGCCGAGGGATGGCTCCTCGTCGACCACAGCCGCAACGGGACCTTCCTGGACGGTCGTCGGACGCCACAGGTGTTGATCACCACCCCGACCGCCGTGGCGCTGGGCCACCCGGTCGACGGGATCGTGCTCACCCTGGCCCCGGTCCGGGGCGGCGCGGGGCCGGGGTCCGCAGCACCCACCCACGCCCCGAGGACCGGGGTGCACGACATCGCCGGCTCCCGGATCACCGTCGGGCGGCTCCCCGAGAACGACGTCGTCATCGACGACCTCCTCGTCTCCCGGCACCACGCCGTCCTCGAGTGCGCCGGCGGGAGGTGGCGCATCCGCGACGCAGGCAGCGCCAACGGCACGTACCTGAACGGGCAGCGGGTCGCCGGGGCCGAGGCGGTCGAGGTGGTCGAGGGCGACCTGATCGGCATCGGGCACGCACTCCTCCAGCTGTCCGGAGAGCGGTTGGTGGCGTACCAGGACGAGGGGGACGTCGACATCGAGGCGGCGGACCTGGTCGTGACCCGCGACGGACGCCGCCTGCTCGACGGCCTCGCCCTGCGGGTCGCCGGGCGCAGCCTCCTGGCGATCCTCGGACCCAGCGGCTCGGGCAAGTCGACCCTGCTCGGCGCCCTCACCGGGACCCGACCGGCCGACGCGGGCGTGGTGCGGTACAGCGGACGGGACCTGTACGCGGACTACGACGAGGTGCGGCACCGCATCGGACTCGTCCCTCAGGACGACATCCTCCACCCGCAGCTGAGCGTGCTGCGCGCCCTGTCCCACGCTGCCCGCCTGCGGTTCCCCCCGGACGTGACGCGGGAGGACCGCACCAGGCGCATCGGGGAGGTGCTGGAGGAGCTCGGGCTCACCGAGAAGGCGCACCAGCGGATCGAGAAGCTCTCCGGTGGTCAGCGCAAGCGGACGAGTGTGGCGCTGGAGCTCCTCACCCGGCCCTCCCTGCTGTTCCTCGACGAGCCCACGTCGGGACTCGACCCGGGGCTGGACAAGCAGGTGATGCAGACGTTGCGAGGGCTGGCGGACACGGGGCGGACCGTCGTCGTCGTCACCCACAGCGTCCTCAACCTGGAGATCTGCGACCACCTCGTCGTCCTCGCGCCCGGCGGTCGGATGGCCTACGACGGTCCACCGGACGGGGTGTTGGAGTACTTCGGGGTGACGGACTTCGCCGAGGTGTTCCTGCTGCTGGAGCGCGAGACATCGGTCGACTGGCACGACCGGCTGCGGCGCTCGGGCCCCGACCACCGGCTCTCCGGCCGGCTACCGGATCGGCTCCCCACCGGGACCGTCCCCCCGCCGAGGGGCTCGGCGCTCCTCCAGTACCGCGTGCTGTCCCGACGCACGCTCGACGTCCTGCTGGCCGACCGTACGTACCTGGCGTTCCTCGGCCTCCTGCCGGTGTTGCTGAGCGGCCTGGCCCACACCATGACCGCCCCCCGAGGGCTCTCCGTCGCGGGGGCCAATCCGGTGCAGGCCCGTCAACTCCTGCTCGTGCTGATCCTGGGGGGCGCCCTGATGGGCACGGCCAGCTCGGTCCGGGAGCTGGTCAAGGAGCGCGCCATCTACCACCGCGAGCGAGCGATCGGGCTGTCGCGTGCGGCGTACGTGGCGGCCAAGGTGACCGTGCTCGCAGCGGTGACGACCGTCCAGGCTGCGGCGTTCGCGGCGCTCGCGATGGTGGGCAGGCCCGGTCCGGACGGCGCGGTGCTGCTCCCCTGGGGCCGGCTGGAGGTCGCGCTCGCGGTCGTGGCGGTCACCGTCGCCTCCATGGTGGTCGGACTGGTCATCTCCGCGCTGATCAGCAACGCGGACCGCGGCATGCCCCTGCTCGTGGTCGTGGTCATGGTCCAGTTCATCCTGTCCGGCGGGCTGTTCGGCCTCGCAGGACGGACGGGGCTCGAGCAGCTCTCCTGGGCCGTCCCCTCGCGGTGGGCCTACGCCATGGGCGCGGTCACGATGGACCTGCGTGTGACCCAGCCGTCGACGGACGATCCGCTGTGGCGGCACACCGCCACGACCTGGCTCGCGGACGCTCTCGTCCTGGGCGGCATGGTCCTCCTGCTGGTCGTCCTGGTGGGCACGGTGCTGCGGCGCCACGAGCCACGTCGGCGCCGGCACAGGCACTGAGCAGCCGGAGCGCGGTTCCGTCCCGGAGGGACGGCCGGGTCGGCCGACCCTGGACACGGTCCAGACGGCCGAGCCAGACTGGCCGCCCCCGCGGACCAGCGGGTCAGCCAGCGCCTCCGACCCCTGGACGGCGATCATGGTCGTGGAGCCCTTCGGCCCCTACGAACTCCAGGAACTCCTCGGCCGCGGGGGCATGGGTGAGGTCCACCGCGCATACGACACGGTGCGCGAACGGATGGTCGCTCTCAAGCGGCTGCGCCCGGAGTTCGTCGCTGACGAGCGGTTGCGCGCGCGGTTCCTGGCGGAGTGCCGACGAGCCGCGCAGCTCACCGAGGCGCACGTGATCCCGATCCACGACTTCGGCGAGATCGAGGGCCGGCTCTACCTCGACATGCGGCTGGTCAACGGCAGGGACCTCGGGGAGGTGCTCGCCGCTCGAGGGCCGATGACACCCGTCCGCGCCGTCGCCGTCATCGGCCAGGTGGCGGCCGCGCTCGATGCCGCTCACGCGGCCGGCCTCGTGCACCGGGACGTGAAGCCGTCCAACGTCCTGCTCGGCGACGACGGCCACGGACTGCACTGCTACCTGGCGGACTTCGGGGTGGCCGCCGCCATGGGCGGCAGCGGACCGCACACCACGACCGGGACGACGGTCGGGACCATCGACTACATCGCGCCCGAGCGGCTCCTCGGCGGCCCCACCGACCACCGGGTCGACGTCTACTCGCTGGCGTGCCTGGTGCACGAGACCCTCACGGGGCTCCCGCCGTTCCAGACCGGCGAGATCGCCGCGTTGATGTATGCCCATCTGAGCCGGGAGCCACCGAGGGCGTCGGAGCGGGAGCCGACCGTCCCGGCGGACCTCGACGAGGTCGTGGCACGCGGCATGGCCAAGGACCCGAACCGGCGGTACCAGAGCGCCGGTGAACTGGCCGCCGCCGCTGCCGCAGCCCTGCGTGGTCCCGGGACCACCTCCTCGGCCGCCGCGGTGACGGTGTCGGTGGACCTGCCCCAGCCGGCGCCCGCCATGGCGATCACCGGCGCGTCGGTCAGGAGGCCCGAGTCGGGTCGTCGGTCGCGACGCCTGGTGTCGCGGGTGCTCGTCGTCGCCCTCATGGTCCTCGCGGCAGGAGCTGTCGCGGTGGGCGTCAACCTGTTGCAGTCCGTCGAGGCGGTGCGGGTCGAGGCGGTGCGGGTCGAGGCCGAGCCCGCGACCTCCACCGGCGAGGACCCGTTCGTGGCACCGGACGCGGACGCGGCACCCGGGTCCCCGGGGGCCCCCACCTCCGTGGCGGCCGGCAGCAGCCCCGGAGGCGGAACGGCTCGGCCGCCGGCCAGCGTGCCCGTGCCCGGGGACACGGTGGGCCTGTACGGCGGCACGGGCGCCGAAGCCTGCGACTCCGACGAGCTGGCGACCCACCTCGAGGCGCACCCGGCCAAGGCGATGACCTGGGCCGGCGCACAGGGCATCCAGCGCGAGGACATCCGATCGTTCCTGGTGTCACTCACCCCGGTCGTGCTCCGCGCCGACACGGCCGTCACCAACCACGGGCACCGCGACGGCCGGGCGAGTGCATTCCAATCCGTCCTGCAAGCCGGAACCGCGGTGCTGGTCGACGATCGCGGCGTTCCTCGGGTGCGGTGTTCCTGCGGTAACCCGCTCGACGATCCCGCGCCGCGGAACCGGGCGCGCTACGAGGGACAGACGTGGCCGGAGCTCGAGAGCTGGCCCGTGACCGTGGTCCGGCCGGCTCCCGCCGTCGTGGAGGACTTCGTCATCGTCCGAGAGACGCAGGACGCCACCGTGGCCGTCCAGCGGCCGCAGGGCAGTCGCGGCGACGAGGACGGCCCGACCGATCCGGAGACGGCCCGGGTGGCCCTCGACTTCTCCCGCGAGGCCGCGGCCGAACAGGACTCCCGCGCACCGACGTCGGGAAGCGCGACGGGGACCGGCTCCCCCGCGTCGGCCACGCCCACGACCACCGGCCCGGACGACGGGCCCCCGATCGATCAGCGCACGACCTCCGCCGGCTCCAGCCCCGAGGGGACGCCCTCCGCCAGCACCACCCCCGACCCGGGTACGACTCCCGCTGCCGGCAGCACGCCCGCCGCCGGCACCACCCCCGCCGCCGGCACCACCCCGGCCGGCACCACCCCCGCCGCCGGCACCACCCCGGCCGGCACCACCCCCGCCGCCGGCACCACCCCGGCCGGCACGGCCTCCGCCGTCACGGTCCCCGAGGAGTCGGCGCCGCCGGGGTAGCCCCGAGCTCCGGGCGTCGTGCGGGTCGGCCGGTGCGCCGCGGAGGAGCGGGCGTGGGAGTGGTCGGGCGCTGCGCCCGGTGCAGCTGCACGACACCGCCCTGGCCCCGCTGGAGCCCTGGTGGTCCCCCACGGACCGTGCCCCTGCGGCTGCGGACGCGAGGGTTCCACCGACTGCAGGAGAAGCCGCCCGTCACCGCCGGGAGTCATCGCGCGCGGGAACGGGGAGCGAGCGCCGGGCGGCGGACCGGATCGGGTCGTAGCGTCGGTCGCATGAGCGAGCTGACCCCGGACTTCTACGACCTGGAGGAACTCCTCGAGCCGGAGGAGATCGAAATCCGCGACCGCGTGCGCGCCTTCTGCGAGAAGGAGGTCATCCCCCGGATCAACGACTACTGGGAGCGCGCCGAGTTCCCCTTCGAGTTGGTGCCCAAGCTCGCCGAGATCGGCATCGCCGGCGGCACCATCGAGGGCTACGGCTGCCCCGGGATGAGCAACGTCGCCGCCGGTCTGGTCGCCGCCGAGCTGGCCCGTGCCGACGGCAGCATCGGCACGTTCAACGGCGTGCACAGCTTCCTGGCGATGCAGTCGATCGCGATGCTCGGCGACGAGGAGCAGCGCGAGCGCTGGCTGCCCGCGATGGCGCGCCTGGAGGAGGTCGGCGCCTTCGGCCTCACCGAGCCCGCGCACGGCTCGGACGCCGTCGGCCTGGAGACCTCCGCCCGCCGCGACGGCGACGCCTACGTGCTCAACGGGCAGAAGAAGTGGATCGGTAACGGCACCATCGCCGACCACGTGATCATCTGGGCGCGCGGCGAGGACGGCGCGGTCGGCGGCTACGTCGTCGACAAGGGGACGCCGGGCTACGAGGCACGCGTGATGACCGGCAAGACCGCGCTGCGCGCGGTCTGGCAGGCCGAGATCACGCTGCACGACGTCCGGGTGCCCGCGGAGAACAAGCTGGCCAACTGCCACAGCTTCAAGGACGTCTCACAGGTCCTCGACCGCACCCGCTACACCGTCGCCTGGCGGGCACTCGGGCTGGCCACCGCCTCCTACGAGCTGGCGCTGGCGCACGCGCTGCGGCGGAAGCAGTTCGGCCAGCCGATCGCCGGCTACCAGCTGGTGCAGGACAAGCTGGCGCGGATGCTCGCCGAGATCACCGCGATGCAGCTGATGTGCTGGCGGCTGTCGAAGCTCGCCGACGCCGGCCGGATGACCGCGGCGATGGCCTCACTGGCCAAGATGAACCACGCCGCCAAGGCCCGGGCCATCGTCGCCGACGCCCGAGACATCCTCGGCGGCGACGGGATCCTCATCGACCACCACGTGGCCCGCCACCACGCCGACATGGAGGCCGTCTTCACGTTCGAGGGCACCGACTCGGTGCAGGCGCTCATCGTGGGCCGGGAGATCACCGGCCTCTCGGCGATCAGCGGACGGCGATCCGAGCCCCGGTGACCGGGACGGGGGTGGTGCCGGCCCGCTCAGCCGACCCGGCTGAGCGGCCGCGCCACCGACGTCAGTTCACGGCACGCCGGGCACGCCGTCCGGCCGGTACCGACGCGGTTCCAGTCCTGCGAACCCCACACCTGCACGATCGCCCCGCAGGCGGCCAGCTCCACCTCGCCGTCCAGCTCGGTCGGCGGCCGGTGGGCCTCGACGGCGTGCCAGGGTCTGCTCTCTTCGGTGGGCCGCTCCCGGGACCAGCGGTCCGGGCGGGCGAACCCGACGGCGTAGGACTCCACAACCCTGTTGTGCCCCGCCTCACACTGTGGAAACCCACGTCCCCCGTACCCGACGGGCGACGCACGAGGGTGCGCACGCGTCCGCCGCAGGGCACTCTGCAAGAGTCCCCCGCACCCCAGGAGCCAGCCGTGACCCAGACCGACAGCCAGCGCGACGTGGTGGACCTGCTCAGCGCCGACCACCGCGAGTTCGACCGCATCTTCACCGAGCTCGAGGGCCTGTTCGGGCAGAGCGACCCCGACGTCCTGCGCCGCAAGCGCGAACTGGTCGACGAGGTGACCATCGGCCTCGTCAAGCACTCCGTCGCCGAGGAGACCCGCGTCTACCCGAAGGTCGAGCAGCAGGTCGACCGCGAGGAGGCCGAGAACTCCAAGCACGAGCACGCCGAGGCCGAGGAGACCATGAAGCGGCTCGAGCGGATGGACCCCGGCGACCCGCAGTTCGACACCGAGGTGGCCACGCTGATCCGCGAGATCCGGCACCACGTCGAGCACGAGGAGGGCCGGATGTTCACCGAGCTGCGGGCGGCGTTCACCCGCGAGCAGCTGGTGGAGATGGCGCAGGACGTGGAGCGGGTCAAGGCCATGGCGCCCACCCGGCCGCACCCGATGACACCGAACGAGGGCGCCGTCCGCGCGGTGGCCGGGCCGCTCGCCAGCCTCATCGACCACCTGCGCGACGCCGTCAGCGGCCGCGGGAAGCACACCGGCTGACGGCCACCGTCGGCTTCTCCCGCGCGCTACCGTCGAGGTGCCGCGATCGGGAGGAGCACGTCGGTGGAACCTGTCACCCTGCTGGTCGGTGCGGCGCTGCTCGCGGCCGGGTTCCTCGGCGGCCGGCTCAGCCGCCGTCGGCCCACTCCCCCGTCGGCGCCGCCCGCGCCGCTGTGCGGGTGCGGCCACACGCTCAGCCAGCACGACACCGAGACCAACACCTGCTACGCCGAGCTGCGGCGCGACACCTACGACAAGCGGGGCCGCTGGTCGGGTCACCAGTGGGTGCCGTGCACCTGCCGCCAGTACGTCGGCCCGCGCCCGATCGACGAGGTGTTCATGCCGCGGCTGCTGCCGCCGTCCACGGACTGACCCGGCCGTCGCCCTCCCGGGCGGCCGGCGCACGCGTCAGCTCGCCGACCCCGCGACAGCCCCGGGCCGTCCACGGCCCGGCGACGCGGACCGGCGTGGTCGCCCGCACGGCCCGGGGCCGACGAACCGGGTGAACCCGTCCACTCCGGCCCGCAGGTGGCGCCCGACCGGCGTCCGGGTGAGCCTCGACGCATGGCGCCTCCCGACCAGCCCTCCGCCCGGCGTCGCCGGCTGCTCGCGGCGACCGAGCCCGCCCGCGCGGTGGTCAGCGCTGGCGCGCTGGCGGCCGGTCTGCCGCTGCTGCGCCTGGCCCCGCGCGGCGAGCCGCACCCGGTGCTGGTGCTTCCCGGCCTGATGGCCTCCGACGTGTCGACCGTGCCGCTGCGACGCTGGCTGCGTGGGCTGGGCTACCCGGTCGTCGGCTGGGAGCTGGGCCGCAACCGCGGCCCGACCCCTCAGGTGGTCGAGGCACTGCCGGGCCTGGTGGAGCGGCTGGCGGACCGGCACGGGACGCCGGTGAGCATCGTCGGCCAGAGCCTCGGCGGCATCTTCGCCCGCCGGCTGGCGCTGCGGGTGCCCCGGCAGGTGCGCCAGGTCGTGACCCTGGGCTCACCGTTCCGGCTCGTCGAGCGCCCGGATGACGACAGCCCGGGCGCCCGCGTCCCCCAGCGCTACCGCCACCTGCAGGGCAGCAGGCGGATCTCCTCGGCGCGCGGCGGGGTGGCCGGGTCGCTGCCGGTGCCGAGCACGTCGGTCTACTCCCGGTGGGACGGCATCGTCGACTGGCGGGCCTGCCTGCAGGACGAGGGCCCGCGCAGCGAGAACGTCGCTGTCCACGCCAGCCACCTGGGCATGGGGCACGACCCCGCCGTCCTCTGGGTGGTGGCCGACCGGCTGGCGCAGACGCGCGAGGGGTGGCGGCCGTTCACCCCGCCGACGCGCGGGGGGCTCGGCCGACTGTTCCCCTCCGGTGGGTGACGAGCCCGGGCGCGTCGGTGCACAGCAGGTCCAGGCCCCGCCGGTCCAGGCCGGCAGCCTCCTCCGGGTCGTCGACGATCCCTGCGGCGACCCCGAGGCCCATCCCGTGCAGCTCCCCGACGACAGCGGGGTCCCGGCGCACGTGCCGGACGGAGAGGTGCAGCTCGGTCAGCCCCCGGCGCCGGGCCCAGGAGGCAGCCGCACGCGGGTCCTGCCACGGCTCGAGGATGACCGCGCCGCCCACGGTGCCGCGCCCGGCGAGCAGCCGGGCGCTGTCGGTGTCGAAGGAGGAGGTGGTCACCCGGTCGGCACCCGGCTGCCGGCGTCGCCGATCGGCGAGCAGGGTGGCGAGCAGGGCGGCGGTGCGCAGACGGTCGCTGCCGACACCGGCCTTGACCTCGGTCACGACGTGCGCGCGGTGCGCGGCAGCCAGGGCCAGCGCCTCCCCGAGCCGGGGGACGTGCGCGCCGCCGGGCAGCCGCAGCGCCCGCAGCTCGGGGTACGGGGTGTCCGCGACGAGCGGGCCGGTCCCGGTGCCGGAGCCCAGGACCCGGCCGAGGTCGGGGTCGTGGGCGAGGACGAGGACGCCGTCGCGGGTGGCACGCACGTCGACCTCGACCCCGTCGGCGCCCGCCTCGAGCGCGGCGCGGATCGCCGGGAGGGTGTTCTCGACGTGCTGGGGACCGGTGGGCGTGCCGCGGTGGCCGATGACGCGCATGGCGTGGACGCTCGCCGTCCAGCGGGTCGGCGGATCGACCGGCACCTGCCGTGTCGGTGACCCGGCAGTGAAGATCCCGGATCGGTCGGTCCGGGCGGACGTCGCCGGTACGGCAGGGCCGGCGCCCGGGGAACCCGGGCCCGGCGCCGCTCAGGCGCCGGCCGCGACCGCGGCGAGGACCTCGTCGTCGGTCGGGTTGCGCAGCACCCGGCCCTTCCGCCAGACGACGACGGGCAGGTCCTCCTCCGAGATCCCCAGCTCGGCCAGCAGGACCGCGCCGTCGCCGGTGCTCTCCAGGTCGACGAAGGTGGCCGCCAGCCGGTGCTCGCGGGCGAAGTCCTGCAACCGCCGGCTGTCCGGTGACCCGCCCCGTCCGACGATGCGCAGGTCGGCAGCGAGCTCCAGGAGCATCGAGCGGCGCAGCAGGAAGGCCCGCAGCACCTGCTCCTTGAGCGCCGGGTCGGCGGTGAAGACCTGCCGCAGCTGCGCGCGCTCGACGCGCAGCACCTCGGCCGGCTGCAGCACCAGCGCGGTCAGCGACACCGGCTGGCCGCTGAAGAGGTCCAGCTCGCCGAGGAAGCGGTGCGGCCCGTGCACCGAGATGACCCGCTGATCGGGCCGGCCGTGGTCCTCCACGATGGCGACGGTCCCGGAGATGACGACGTGGAAGGCGTACCCGGTGTCGCCCTCGCGGAAGAGCGTGTCCCCCGGCGCGCAGTGCAGCCGGGTGGCGGAGCGCTCGACCAGCGCGATCTGCTCGTCGGTCAGCCGGGGGAAGGCGCCGTCCCGGTCGGGCGTCTCGGGCAGGTCGGCCGGCACGTATGCAGGCACGTCGACCGTCTCCGGGCGCAGCTCACCGCGCCGTTGACCGAGCGCCGGCAGCACCAGCCCGGTCAGTCCGTCGTCGCTCGACGGCGGCAGGCCCTGCTCCCCCGCGGCGGCCAGCAGCGCGGCGGCCAGGGAGTCGGTGTCGAAGGGGCCGGTGTGCCGGCGGCCGTTGACGAAGAAGGTCGGGGTGCCGGTGACGCCGCTGACCTCGGCCGACTCGACGTCCTCCTCGACCCGGCGGGCGAACCGGCTCGACCCCAGGTCCCGGGCGAAGCGGGGCACGTCGAGCCCGGCCGCCGCAGCGTGCTCCAGCAGGTCGTTCGGCATCAGGCGGTCCTGGCCGGCGAACAGCCGGTCGTGCATCTCCCAGAACCGGCCCTGGGCCCCCGCCGCCTCGGCGGCCTCCGCGGCCAGCCGGGCGTGCGGGTGGACGTCGACCAGCGGCACGTGCCGGAAGACGTAGCGCAGCCGGTCGCCGAACCGTTCCCGCAGCTCCTCGACGCTCCCGGTGGCGCGACCGCAGAACGGGCACTCGAAGTCGCCGTACTCGACCAGGGTGAGCGGCGCGTCGGCCGGCCCCCGGACGTGGTCGCGCTCGACGTCGACCGGCGGGTCGAGCAGCACCGGTCGCGCCCCGGCCCCGGGCGGACGGCGGCGGTCGGCCAGCCGGAACAGCGCCCAGCCCAGCAGCCCCGCCAGCACCGAGGCGACCAGGACGCCGACCCGCGCCTGGTCGGCCCGCGCCTCGTCGTCGAAGGCCAGGTCGACGATGAACAGCGAGATGGTGAAGCCGATGCCCGACAGCGCGGACCCGCCGGCCAGCTGCAGCCAGGTCAGCCCGGGTGCCAGCTCGCCCAGGTGCAGCCGGACCGCCAGGCCGGTGCCCAGCAGGATGCCGACGAGCTTGCCCAGCACCAGCCCGGCGACGACGCCGAGGGTGACCTGCGAGGTGGCCGCGGTGCGCAGCGTCTCGCCCGTGAGCGGCACGCCGGCGTTGGCGAGGGCGAACACCGGGACGATGACGAAGCTGGTCCACGGCTGCCACAGCTGCTGCAGCCGCTCGCTGGCCGACACCGACCGGTCGATCGACAGCCGGGCGGCGCGGGCGAACTCCGGGTTGGGCGACTGCTGGTAGGCCCGCGTCCGCCGGGCGGCGTCCTCGACCTCCTCCCGGCGGGCCGGGTAGGCGGGCGTGAACAGCGCGATGACCACGCCGGCGAGGGTGGGGTGGACGCCGGAGAGGTACATCGCCACCCACACCGCGATGCCGAGCACCAGGTACGCCGGGCCGCGCCAGACGTTGAGGTAGCGCAGGCCGATCATGAGGGCCAGGCCGAGCACCGCCAGGACGAGCGGGCCGACCGCCAGGTCCTCGGTGTAGAAGAGCGCGATCACGGTCAACGCACCGACGTCGTCGGCGATGGCCAGGGTGAGCAGGAACAGCCGCAGCTGCGCCGGGCAGGCCGGCCCCACCAGGGCGAGCACGCCGAGCAGGAACGCGGTGTCGGTGGAGATCACCACACCCCACGCCGAGGCCGCCTCGTCGCCGAGGGTGAACGCGACGTAGACCAGCGCCGGCACCGCCAGGCCGGTGATCGCGGCCAGCGCGGGCACCGCGGCCCGCCGCCGGTCGGTGAGCTCGCCCATCACCAGCTCGCGCTTGATCTCCAGCCCGACGACGAAGAAGAAGAACACCATCAGGCCGTCGTTGACCCAGTGCTGCAGGTCCAGGGCCAGCTCGGCGCCGGCGAAGCGGACGGCGAACTCGGTGTGCCAGAAGCCGTCGTAGCTCTCGCCCCACGGCGAGTTGGCCCACAGCAGCGCGGCCACGGTGGCGACGAGCAGCAGCCCGGCGCTGCCGGCCTCGGTGCGCAGCCGCTGCCGCAGCGGGGCCACCCGCGCGAGCAGGCCCGCTCCGCCGGACGTCGACTGGCGGGTGGCGCTCGTGCTCACCGCATCCCCTCTCCGCTCGTGGCCGGGTGGACCTGCGGCCCGGTGACGCCGCAGTGCGGACACTCCTCGAGCGGCAGCCGCTGCCGCGGCCCGGGCTCCGCCGTCCCCAGTGGTCGGCGGACCAGCACCGCGGCCGTGAGCGCGCCGGAGACGAGCAGCCCGGCGCAGGCCAGCATGGCGGTGCGGAACCCCGTGGCGAAGGCCGCCGGGTCGCCGACCCCGGTGCCGCCGAGCCCCGCCAGGGCGGGGACGACGGCGACGGCGAGCAGTCCGGCGGCACGCGCCACGGCGTTGTTCACCCCCGAGGCGACGCCGGCCAGCCGGTCCGGCGCGGAGTCCAGCACCGTCGCGGTCAGCGGCGCGACGAGCAGCGTGAGGCCGGCGCCGAACACCGCCGTCGCGGGCAGCACGTCGGTCAGGTAGCCGGCGTCCGGGCCGATCCGCGCCATGAGCAGCACCCCCGCGGCGGCCACGAGCGGCCCGGCGGTGAGCAGCGGCCGCGGGCCGACTCGTTGGGCCAGCGCGCCGACCCGCGCGGAGAAGGCCAGCATCAGCGCGGTCACCGGAAGCACGGCGGTGCCGGCCGGCAGCGGGTCGTACCCGGCGACCACCTGCAGGTGCAGCACCAGCAGCACGAAGACCACGCCGAGCGCGGCGTAGACGAGCAGGGTGACGGCGTTGGCGGCGGTGAACTGCCGGGAGGCGAACAGCGCCGGGGGCACCAGGGGCGCCGGCGAGCGGCGCTGGACTGCGGCGAAGGCGGCCAGCGCGACCAGCCCCGCCGCCACCCAGCCCCAGACCCTTGGGCCGCGCCCGGGCTCGCCGGCAGCGGTCAGGCCGTACGTGAGGGCACCCAGGCCGGCGGCGACCAGCGCCGTCCCGGACCAGTCCAGGTGCTGCGCTGCCTGGGGGTCGCGCGACTCCGGCACGTGCCGCACCGCCACGGCGACGACGACCGCCGCGAGCGGCAGGTTGAGCAGGAAGACCAACCGCCACTCGATGCCCACCAGCCAGCCGCCGAGGAACGGCCCGACCGCGCCGGCCACCCCGCCCAGCCCCGACCACGCGCCGACGGCCGCGGCCCGGTCGGCGCCGGTGAAGGACGCCGAGATCAGCGCCAGGCTGCCCGGGGTCAGCAGCGCGCCGCCGACGCCCTGCAGCGCCCGGGCGGCGACCAGCGTGTTGACGTCCGGAGCCAGACCGCACACCAGGGACGCCGCGGCGAACCACACGGTGCCGGCGACGAACACCCGCCGCCGGCCGAACCGGTCGCCCAGCGAGCCGCCCATGAGGATCAGCGAGGCGAGGGTGAGGGTGTAGGCGTTGACCGTCCACTGCAGGCCGGTGAAGCCGGCGTCGAGCTCGGTGCCGATTCGCTCCAGCGCGACGTTGACGACGGTGGCGTCCAGCATCGCCAGGCTCGACCCGAGCACGGTCGCCAGCAGCACCCACCGGCCCTGCGGGGTGCCCATCCGCAGGCCGCCGTCCGGCACGACCGGTCCCCGGGTCACCGGCTCAGCCGTACCGGGCGACGAAGTTGGCCAGCACCCGGCTGGGCTCGGTGACCACCACCTGGCTGACCCGGGCGATGAGCTCCTCCATCTCCGCGGGCGGGAAGTAGCCGGCGTGCTGGTAGACCCGCACCCGGGTGACCACGCCGGCGACGTCGAGCTCGGGGTGGAACTGGGTGGCGTAGACGTTGCGGCCGACCCGGAACATCTGCACCGGGCAGCCGGCCGACGTCGCCAGCAGCTCCGCCGACGGCGGCAGCACCCGGCAGGCCTCCTTGTGCCCGACCAGCGCGTCGAACACCTCCGGCATCCCGGCCAGCAGCGGGTCGGCGCGGCCGGCGTCGGTCAGCGTCACGGGCACGCAGGAGACCGGCTCGCCGTGGGTGCGGTCGACCACCCCGCCCTGGTGGACGCCGAGGGTGCCGATGCCGTAGCAGGCGCCGAGGAAGGGCAGGTCGCGGGCGACGACCTCGTCGAGCAACCCCGACAGCTCCGCCTCGATCCGGTGCTGGACGGCGGACTTGTCCTCGGCCGGGTCGCTGGAGTTGAACGGCCCGCCGCCGAGGAGGACCCCGGCGTAGTCGTCGAGGTCCAGCTCCGGCAGCGGCCCGGCCTCCAGCCGGATCCGGCGCAGCTGGTGCTCCTCCAGGCCGGTGGCGCGGAGGAAGGCGGCGTACTCGTCGTCCGCGGCCTCGTCCTCGGGCCGCGAGGCCAGCAGGAGGAAGGGCCGCACGGGCGTTGATGCTAGGCCGCCGGGCACGTGGGGGTCGGTGCCGGCGGGCGGGCGCGCCCGCCCGCTGCCGAACACCTTCCGCGGGCCGGGCTTCCGTGGTCGACTGCGCGGACCGTCCTCGGCGGCGGTGGAACCGGCACCTGGAGGCAGCGATGTCCCTGGAGCAGGACGTGGCGGCGGCCCGCCGGGCCGTCGACGCGCTGGAAGACGCGTGCACCCCGCTCTCCCGGTACTTCGGGGACACCGTGGACGCGCGCCGGCTGAGGGTCGACGTCGCCCGGCTGCGCGACGACCTCGCCCTCCTGTGCGGCGCGGCGCGCACGGCCCCCGGCGCCCCGGGCTCACCGGCCGTCGTGTGGGACGACGGCTACGACCCGGGACCCGGCGGGTCCGGCCGCAGCGTCCGGTGACGACGACCGCGCCGCGCGGGACCGGGGCGGCCTCTCCAGGACGCGGCGGCGGAGGGCCGGCGCCGGGCCGTGCGGCCATCGCGGCGCGGACGCTCCGGACGGACCGGTGGTGGGTGCAGCCGCTGATCACCGTCGTCGTCCTGGTGCTCTTCATCGCGTACTCGACGTTCCGGGCGTTCCAGAACGCGCACTACTACGCCTCGCCCTACATCTCGCCGTTCTACTCGCCGTGCATCACGACGCGGTGCGAGGGCGACAGCTTCCCCGAGTTCTTCACCGGCCCGGCCTGGATCTCCCCGGCGATCTACATCCTCGTGCTGCCACTGGGCATCCGGCTGACCTGCTACTACTACCGCAAGGCCTATTACCGGTCGTTCTGGCTGTCCCCGCCCGCGTGCGCGGTCGCCGAGCCGCACCGCCGCTACACAGGTGAGACCCGCTTCCCCTTGGTCGGGCAGAACGTCCACCGGTACTTCCTCTACGCCGCGCTGCTCTTCAACGTGATCCTCTTCTACGAGGCCTTCCGGGGATTCCGCGACGAGACCGGCGAGTGGGGCCACATGGGCCTGGGCACGGTGATCCTGCTGGTCAACGCGGTGATGCTGTTCCTGTACTCGGTCTCCTGCCACTCCTGCCGGCACATCGTCGGGGGCCGGTTGAACACCTTCTCGAAGCACCCCCTGCGCTACAGGGCGTGGACGGCGGTGTCGAAGCTGAACGCCCGGCACATGCAGTACGCCTGGATCTCGCTGTTCACCGTCGCGTTCGCCGACTTCTACGTCTTCCTGCTGGCCACCGGCACGATCAGCGACCCCCGGTTCTTCTGATGACGGAGATCTCCTGATGGAGCTCGAGAGGCACAGCTACGACGTCGTTGTCGTCGGAGCCGGCGGCGCGGGCCTGCGGGCCGCGATCGCCGCGCACGAGGCCGGTGCGCGTACGGCCGTCGTCTGCAAGTCCCTGCTCGGCAAGGCGCACACCGTCATGGCCGAGGGCGGCATCGCCGCGGCGATGGGCAACGCCTATCCCGAGGACGACTGGCGGGTGCACTTCCGGGACACCATGCGCGGCGGGAAGATGCTCAACCACTGGCGGATGGCCCAGCTGCACGCGCAGGAGGCGCCCGACCGCGTGCGCGAGCTAGAGGACTGGGGCGCGCTGTTCGACCGCACGCCCGACGGGCTGATCAGCCAGCGCGACTTCGGCGGCCACCGCTACGCCCGCCTCGCGCACGTCGGCGACCGCACCGGGCTGGAGCTGATCCGCACCCTGCAGCAGCGCACCGTGGCCCTCGGGGTGGACGTCTACATGGAGTGCACGGTCACCCGGCTGCTGACCGACGCCGAGGGCATCACCGGCGCGTTCGGCTACTGGCGCGAGTCGGGGCGGTTCCTCGCCTGGGAGGCGCCGTCGGTCGTGCTGGCCACCGGCGGGATCGGCAAGGCCTACAAGGTCACCTCGAACTCGTGGGAGTACACCGGTGACGGGCACTCCCTGGCGCTCCAGGCCGGCGCCGGCCTGGTGAACATGGAGTTCGTCCAGTTCCACCCCACCGGGATGGTGTGGCCCCCGTCGGTGCGCGGGATCCTCGTGACCGAGAGCGTCCGGGGCGACGGCGGCATCCTGCGGAACTCGGCCGGCAACCGGTTCATGTTCGACTACATCCCCGACTTCTTCCGCAAGGAGACCGCGGAGACCGAGGACGAGGCCGACCGCTGGTACGACGACAAGAAGAACAACCGCCGCCCGCCCGAGCTGCTGCCCCGTGACGAGGTCGCCCGGGCGATCAACAGCGAGGTCAAGGCCGGGCGCGGCTCGCCGCACGGCGGGGTGTTCCTCGACATCGCCAGTCGGCGCCCGGCCGAGTACGTCCGCCGGCGGCTGCCGTCGATGTACCACCAGTTCAAGGAGCTGGCCGACGTCGACATCACCGCGGAGGCGATGGAGGTCGGCCCGACCTGCCACTACGTGATGGGCGGCGTCGAGGTCGACCCGGACACCGCCGCGGCGTCCGTCCCGGGGCTGTTCGCGGCGGGCGAGGTCGCCGGGGGCATGCACGGGTCCAACCGGCTGGGCGGCAACTCGCTGTCGGACCTGCTGGTCTTCGGCCGGCGCGCCGGTGCCGCCGCCGCCGAGCACGCGGGGAAGCGGGCCGGCCTGGTCGCGCTCCGCGAGGAGGCGCTGGCCGAGGCGGCGCGTGCGGCCCTCGAACCGTTCGAGCGGGAGGGTGGCGAGAACCCCTACGCGGTGCAGTCCGAGCTGCAGCAGACGATGCACGACCTGGTCGGCATCATCCGCACCGCCCCGGAGATGGAGCGCGCGCTGGAGCGGATCGCCGTCCTGCGCCAGCGGGTCGCAGCGCTGTCGGTGGAGGGGCACCGGCAGTACAACCCCGGCTGGCACCTGGCGCTGGACCTGCCGCACCTCCTGGCGGTCAGCGAGTGCGTCGCGCGGGCCGCGCTCGCCCGCGAGGAGAGCCGCGGCGGGCACACCCGCGACGACTTCCCCGCCGCCGACCCCGGGTGGGCGCGCCTCAACCTCGTCTGCACCCGGACCCCGGACGGCGGGGTGGCCGTGGCCCGCCAGCCGCTGCCGGAGATGCCACCGGAGCTGGCCGAGGTCTTCGAGGAGCAGCCGTGACCGAGCTCGCGAGGGCACGCAGGGACACAGCACCGCCGGGCACGAGCGCGACGAGCGGCAGCGGGGAGGGCACGTGACCGAACCGGGAGAACCGAGCCTCGGCGCGGTCGACGAGGGCCGGCGAGGGAGCCGCGGCGGCTACGACGCCACCTTCCGCGTCTGGCGGGGCGACGCCTCCGGCGGGGAGCTGCAGACCTTCACCGTCCCGGTGAACGAGGGCGAGGTCGTGCTCGACGTCATCCACCGCCTGCAGGCCACGCAGGCCGGTGACCTCGCCGTCCGGTGGAACTGCAAGGCCGGGAAGTGCGGGTCCTGCAGCGCCGAGGTCAACGGGCGGCCCCGGCTGATGTGCCTGACCCGGATGAGCACCTTCGCCGAGGACGAGACGGTGACGGTCACCCCGCTGCGGACCTTCCCGGTCATCCGCGACCTCGTCACCGACGTCTCCTACAACTACGAGAAGGCCGCGCAGATCCCGGCGTTCACCCCCCGCCCCCGGGACCCCGACGGCAACCACCGGATGCAGCAGGTCGACGTCGACCGGCCGCAGGAGTTCCGGAAGTGCATCGAGTGCTGGCTCTGCCAGAACACCTGCCACGTCATCCGGGACCACGAGGAGAACAAGGCCGCCTTCGCCGGGCCGCGCTTCCTCATCCGGCTCGCCGAGCTCGACATGCACCCGCTCGACGTCGTGGACCGGCGGGACGCGGCGCAGGCGGAGTTCGGCCTCGGCTACTGCAACATCACCAAGTGCTGCTCCGAGGTCTGCCCCGAGGGCATCCACCTCACCGACAACGGGATCATCCCGCTCAAGGAGCGGGTCGTGGACCGGAAGTACGACCCGCTCACCTGGCTCGGGTCGAAGATCCGTCGGCGCCGCCCGGACTAGGGAAGCGTCCCCCGGCCTCCCCGTCGCGTACCGGCCCCGTCCGGGGCACCGCCCCGAGCTGGCGAGGGGCGGGGCGGACGGGCCCTCCCACGAGCGGTGGGGAGCAGGGAGGTCCTCGCTCAGTCGTCCTGCTGGGCGGCGGCCCGGCGCTCCGCCCCGGTCTCCCCCGCGTAGCCGACGTCCTGACCGGCCACCCGCCCGACGAAGTCGGCGGACCCACCGGTGCCCGTGGTGCCCGACGCGTCGGGCTCCTCGCTCTCGCCGCCGGTGGCCCGGGTCAGCGCCTGCGCGTCGTCGCGGTCGACGTCGTCCTCACCGGGCCGGGGATCGGGGTCCATGGCCACCCTCGGTCGTCGCGGGTCCTGGGCTGACGGACTGCTCGGGGCCGGGCGAGCGGCCTCACTCCACGTGGTCCCCGCCCCGGGCGCCTCGCAAACGCGCCGGGCTACGGCGGCCGACCCGGTCCCCGGCGTCGACGAGCGCCCTCGCGGCGGCCACGGTGGCCGCGAGCCCCAGGACGACCCGGACGTGGTGCCAGCGCGCCCATCGGCGGAGCAGCTCCGTCGTCTCGGGGTCGGTCAACGTGCCCGCGGTGAACCGGTGGTTGGCCGGCTCGTTCACCGTGACGGTCACGGCGATGACGCCGGCGGCAGCTCCCGCTGCTGCCACTGCGGCTGGAGCGCCCCGCCGTCCGCCGGCCACCCGCGCCGCCGCCGACGCCGTGCAGGCGAGTCCGGTGGCGGCTCCCAGGGGCACCAGCAGCGCCCGGAGACGACCGGAGTGGGCCGTGAACCAGGCGCGGAACTCCGCGGGGGGCGAGGCCCGCCAGAACGGGACCAGCACCACCTCGATGAGGACCATCCCGCCCGTCAGCACACCGGCGAGCACTGCGGACACGAGCGCGAGCGGTCGCGAGAGCACGGACCGACTGTCGTGGACCCCGGGCCGCGGGACCAGACGATCGCGCACGGGACACCTCCCGGCGCGTCGGCCGGCACCTCGTACGGCACACCAGGCGCGGGCGTCACAGGCGAGCTGGGTGGTTGGCGGGATCTGCCAGCGGCCCCTCACCAATTCGTGGGATCTGCCGCACAGGCTCCGCGCCGGATGTGCCGATGGTGGCGGCATGGCACGCCGCCTCTCCCTCGCGAGGACCCAGACCCGGCGCCGGGTTGCCCCCGCGGCCGCGCCCGCCCCCTGGTGGCGGGACGCGGTCGTCTACCAGGTGTACCTGCGCTCGTTCGCCGACAGCGACGGCGACGGCATCGGCGACCTGCGCGGGCTGCGGCAGCGGCTGCCCTACCTGTCCTGGCTCGGCGTGGACGCGGTGTGGATCAACCCGCACTACCCCTCGGGCGGCGCGGACGGCGGCTACGACGTCGTCGACTACCGGGCCGTGGACCCCGACTACGGCGACGTGTCCGACCTCGAGGCGCTGGTGGACGACGCCCGCGGGCTGGGTCTGAAGGTCGTGCTGGACGTCGTCCCCAACCACACCTCGGACAAGCACCCGTGGTTCCGGGCGGCGCTGGCCGACCCGGACTCCCCCGAGGCCGCGCGCTACCACTTCGCCCCGCCGTCGGAGGAGCCGCCGAACAACTGGCAGTCGCTGTTCGGCGGGCCGGCCTGGTCGCGCACCCCGGACGGGCGCTGGTACCTGCACCTGTTCGCCCCGGAGCAGCCCGACCTCAACTGGCGCGACCCGGTCGTGGCCGAGGACTTCGAGCGGACGCTGCGCTTCTGGCTCGACCGCGGCGTGAGCGGCTTCCGCGTCGACGTGGCCTACGGCCTGTACAAGGACGCCGGTCTGCGGGACAACCCGGGCAGCTACTCCCCCACGCTGTTCGGCCACGGCCCCGAGCAGGCGATGACCTGGAACCAGCCCGAGGTGCACGACGTGTGGCGCCGCTGGCGGTCCATCTGCGACGAGTACCCCGACACCATGCTGGTCGGCGAGGTCTGCCTGGCCGACCTCGAGCAGGTCGCCCTGTACTCCCGGCCCGACGAGCTGCACCAGTCGCTGTCGTTCCGGCTGCTGAAGTCACCCTGGGCCGTCGCGCCGTTCGCCGAGGCGATCACCAGTGCCCTGGACGCCTACGGGCGGGTGGGCGCGCCGGTGTCGTGGGTGCTGGGCAACCACGACAAGGAGCGGCAGGTCACCCGCTTCGGCGGCGGCGAAGTCGGTACCGCCCGGGCCCGCGCCGCGGCGCTGCTCACCCTCGCGCTGCCGGGCTCGGCCTACCTCTACGCCGGCGACGAGCTGGGCCTGCCGCAGGCGCACGTTCCCGACGAGGCCAAGCAGGACCCGATCTTCCACCGCAGCGGCGGCGCCCGCGCCGGGCGTGACGGCTGCCGCGTGCCGATGCCGTGGAACCCGACCGACGGCGTCGGCTTCTCCCCCGACGGTGCAGCCGAGCCGTGGCTGCCGATCCCCGCCGACTGGGGCCGCCACGCGGTCTCGGTACAGACCGGGCAGGGCGGCTCGACGCTGACCCTGCACCGGCGGGCGCTGGCGCTGCGCAAGGCGCACCCGGCGTTCGCCTCGGGCGCGGCGACGGTGACCACCCGCGGGGACGTGCTGACCATCCGCTCGGTCGGCGGCGGCGAGGCGGTGCGCTGCGTGGTCAACATGGGCGGCGAGACGGTGCTCGCCGGCTGCCCCGGCCAGGTGCTGCTGGCCTCCACCGCGGCGGTCCGGCGCTCCGGCGGCACGGTGGCGCTCCCGCCGAACAGCGCCGTCTGGGTGCTCGAAGACTGAAGGAGGACCCCCTGCCCCCGCCGCTCGCAAGCTCGCGGCGGGACCCTGCAGGGGGCCGTTCCAGCACGTCACCAGGCTCGCGGCGGGACCCTGCGGGGGGCCGTTCCAGGACGTCACCAGGCCCGGGCGGTGCCAGGGAGGGGACCGTCAGTCCTCCGGGTGAGCGGTCCGCGCGACGTAGCCCAGGCCCACCGGGCGCTCGCCGGCCAGGTGCAGCGCCTCGACCGCACCGACGTCGTCCAGCCCGCCCCGTCCGGTCAGCTCGAAGAGCTCGACCTGCTCCTCGATCCACCGCTGGTGGCCGTTCCAGGCGGTCAGCGCAGTGGTGCCGAGCACGGCCCCGATCTGCTCCCACGAGGCGCCGGCCCGCCGCGCGGCGTGGATGCCCCGGTGCTGCGCGTCGTAGGCGCGCCGGGCGACGCCGATGCCGAGGTCCAGCAGCTCCAGGGACTCCTCGAGGTCCAGCGGTTCGACCTGCCCGCGCAGGTGGTCGGTCCAGGAGTACGAGGGCCTGACATCGGGACGCTCCACCGTCGCCGCGCTGTCCCGCCGGCTCAGGTAGTCCAGCCGGGTCACCGCCGTGACGATCGGGATCTCGGCCCCGAGGAGTGCATGCCAGCCCGTCATGGCGACCGAGGATCGACGACCTCCGCTCAGGGACCTCCTGCGATCCCGCGTGTCGCCGGCGGCGGTGCGGACACGCGGCCCGGCATCACCCTCCCCACCGGGACGGTCACCCAACAGAGGGAACGGCGGTGGACGCCGCCTGGGGTCCGGGCACCTCGTGTCCGCGAACGGGCGCACGGCCTCGCCGTGACAGCCGGACAGCGCCGTCCGGGTGCGCGAGGACCGAGTTCCGGAACGGCGGAGCGAGTTCCGGGTCCGGCCGCCGGCGGACGTGACGGGGCGTTGACGGCGGTCTGGCACCGTGCCTGCCTGGGTCATCACCCCGGGAGGAATCATGGCCGAGCTCCTGCTCTGTGGCGCGACCGGCGACCTGGGCGGCCGGATCGCCGTCCGGCTGACCGAGCGCCGGATCCCGTTCCGGGCGCTGGTCCGGCCGCACGGCGACACCGCCGCCCTGCGGTCGTCCGGTGTCGAGCTCAGCGTCGGCGACCTCACCGACCCGGCCGGTCTCGATCGGGCGCTGGACGGGGTGCGCACGGTCGTCACCACCGCCAACGGCATGGGACGAAACCTGGCCGGGGCGAGGGACGTGTCCATCGAGCGGGTCGACCTCGCCGGGAACGCCGCCCTGGTGCGGGCGGCCGAGGCGGCCGGCGTCGAGCGGTTCGTGTTCGTCTCCTCGCAGGGCATGACCGACGCGATGGTGGACCTGGTGCCCCTCTTCGCCGCGAAGCGGGCCACCGAGCGGCTGCTGCAGGCCTCGCCCGTTCGGTCGGTGCTCGTCCGGCCGGCCGCGTTCCAGGAGACGTGGCTCGGACCGGAGTCCGGCATCCGGCCGGACAAGCGACTGGCCGTGATCCACGGTCGCGGCCGCACACCCGTGCCGTACGTCGCCGAGGACGACGTCGCCGAGGCCTGCGTGCGCCTGGCCACGATGGCCGACCCGCCCGAGGCGCTGGACCTCGGTGGACCGGAGGCGCTGACCCGGCACGAGGTCGTCGACGCCTTCGAGCGCGCGCTCGGCGTGCGCATGCGCCGGGTCGTCGTCCCCCGCCCGGTGCTCGCGTTCGGCGCCCGGGCCCTGCGCCGGCGTCGGCCGGAGCTCGCCTCGGCCCTCGGCATCGCCCTGTACAGGGACGTGTGTGCGGAGGGAGGCGTCGAGGGCCTGCGGGCCCTGGGCATCGAGCCGCGGGCCGCCTCGGCACACATCGCCGGCCTGGCACGAGAGGTCGCCCACGCCTGACCCCGGCGGGCGCCCGTGGGCACCAGCGGCTCTCCAGCGCCCCGGCGTCCGGTCAGCCCTCGGTACCGGAACCGTCAGTCCCCGGTGACCGCGTCGGCGGGCGTGCGCAGCCGGACGGCGTCCAGACCGACCAGGACCCCCAGCTCGTCGGCGACCATGACGATGTCGGTGATCCGGCCGTCGGCGACGGTGAGGACGTCGATCACCCGCAGCCAGAGCTCCCGCCCGGTGGCCGGTACCGGACCGGCGGACGTCGTCCAGGTGCCGACCTGACGGCCGCCCATCCGGAAGGCGACCGCGACCCGGTCCCCCTCCTCGACGACCGACAGGACCTCCCGCCGCACCGGGTCGAACGTGTGCTGCACGGCCCGCGCCCGGACGACCAGGTCGGCCGGGCGGATTGCCGTGCCGTTGACCGTCACCGGGTCGGCGTACAGCTCGCGGAAGGCGTCAGCCGCGGCGGCGTCGTCCACCGGCAGGGGGTCCGACCACAGCCGCAGCAGCCGCTCGACGTCGAAGGCCATCGCCCCATGCTGGTTCGGTTCGGCCGACCCGCCCAGGGGCCGACGTCCCGTCGACGGGCCGGTGCGGTGTACAAGGAGGAGGCACCGACGCGACGAGGGAGCGCTGATGACACAGGCACCGGAGGTGGCGACCGACCTGACAGCGGCGCTGCGCCGCGCGGGGATCGGCGACGTCGACGACTCCGGCCTGGCCCGGTCGCTGTACTCCTCCGACGGCTCGCTGTACCGGGTGCTGCCCCGCGCGGTGGTGCGCCCCCGGCACCCCGATGAGATCGAGGCCACCCTCGCCGTCTGCCGGGAGCTCGGCGTCCCGCTCACGGCCCGCGGCGCGGGCACCTCGATCGCCGGGAACGCGGTCGGCCCCGGCGTCGTCCTCGACACCAGCCGGTACCTGTCCCGGGTGCACGCGATCGACCCCGAGGCACGGACGGCGACCGTCGACCCGGGCCTGGTGCAGGCGGCGCTGCAGACCGCGGCCCGGCCGCACGGGCTGCGCTTCGGACCCGACCCGAGCACGCACAACCGCTGCACGATCGGCGGGATGATCGGCAACAACGCCTGCGGCTCGCGCGCCCTGGGCTACGGCCGGACGTCGGACAACGTGGTCGGCCTCGACGTCGTCACCGGCACCGGCGAGCGGCTCCGGCTCGGGGCGGACGGCCCGACGAGCGGCGGGGTGCTCGACGAGCTGCGGCGGCTGGTGGACGGCGAGCTCGCGGCGATCCGCACCGAGCTGGGCCGCTTCGGCCGGCAGGTGTCGGGCTACTCGCTGGAGCACCTGCTGCCCGAGCGGGGCTTCGACGTCGCCCGCGCGCTCGTCGGCAGCGAGGGCACGCTCGCGGTGGTGCTCGGCGCGACCGTGCGGCTGGTCGCCGACGCTCCCTTCCGCGGTCTGGTGGTGCTCGGCTACCCGTCGATGGCCGACGCCGCCGACGCCACCCCGGGGCTGCTGCCGCACGAGCCCACCGCCGTCGAGGGCCTCGACCAGCGGATCGTGCAACGGCTCCGCGACGTCCCCGCAGCGGTCGTGCCCGACCTCCCCCGCGGCGACGGGTGGCTGATCGTCGAGCTCACCGGCGACACGGTCGCCGAGGTCGAGACCAAGGCGAGGGGCGTGCTCGCCGACGCCGGCGCGCTGGACTCGATGGTGGTCACCGACGTGGCTGAGGCCGCGGCGATCTGGCGGATCCGCGAGGACGGCGCGGGGCTGGCCGGACGCACCTCCGAGGGCCGCCCCGCGCACGCCGGCTGGGAGGACGCGGCGGTGCCGGTCGAGCAGCTCGGCGCCTACCTGCGCGAGTTCGAGGCCCTGCTCACCAGGCACGGCCTGCAGGGGGTCCCGTACGGCCACTTCGGCGACGGCTGCGTGCACGTGCGCATCGACTTCCCCCTGGGCCGGGGCGAGGACGGCGGCCGCGCGGCCTACCGCGGCTTCGTGCAGGACGCCGCGGCGCTGGTAGCCCGCTACGGCGGGTCGGTCTCCGGCGAGCACGGCGACGGCCGGGCACGCAGCGAGCTGCTGTCGCACATGTACTCCCCGCACGTCCTCGGCCTCTTTGAGCGGGTCAAGGGGTTGTTCGACCCGGCCGACGTGCTCAACCCCGGCGTCCTGGTCCGCCCGGCCCGGGTCGAGGACGACATCCGCGTCGCCGCCGCACCCCGGCGGACGACGGACCTCGCGCTGGCCTACCGGCACGACGGGGGCGACTTCTCCGCGGCGGTGCACCGCTGCACCGGCGTCGGCAAGTGCCGGGCCGACCTGCAGGCCAGCGGTGGGGTGATGTGCCCGTCGTGGCCGGCGACGCGGGAGGAGAAGGACACCACCCGCGGCCGGGCCCGCGTGCTGCAGGAGATGCTCGCCCCGGGCGGGCCGGTGCGGGACTGGCGCTCGCCGGAGGTGCACCAGGCCCTCGACCTCTGCCTGTCCTGCAAGGGCTGCTCGCGGGACTGCCCCACCGGCGTGGACATGGCCTCCTACAAGGCCGAGGTGCTGCACCAGAGCTACCGCCGCCGGCTGCGCCCACGCGCGCACTACACGCTGGGCTGGTTGCCGCGCTGGGCGGACGTCGCAGCACGCGCGCCCCGGCTGGCCAACGCGGTCACGAGGTCGCGCCTCGGCGGGCGGCTGGCGAAGTGGGGGGCCGGCGTCGACCAGCGCCGCTCGCTGCCGGCGTTCGCCTCGCGCACCTTCCGGGAGCAATGGCGTTCCCGCCCCTCCCCACGGCCGGCCCCGGCCAGGGACGGCCGTGGGGCGGGCGGGCGAGCAGTCGCGCTGTGGGTGGACTCCTTCACCGACCACTTCGCGCCCGAGGTGGCGCTCGCCACCGCCGCGGTGCTGGAGGACGCCGGCTACCGGGTGCAGGTGCCCCCGGCCGAGGCGTGCTGCGGGCTGACCTGGATCACCACCGGCCAGCTGGACGCCGCCCGCCGGACCCTGGGCCGCACCGTCGAGCTGCTCGCCCCGCTGGTGGACGACGGGATCCCGGTGGTGGGCGTGGAGCCCTCCTGCACCGCGGTGCTGCGGCACGAGGCGCTGGAGCTGGTGGGCGGGGTGGCCGCGGAGCGGGTCGCCGCGGGCACCCGCACGCTGGCCGAGCTGCTCCGGGAGACCCCGGGTTGGAGGCCACCGTCCCTGGCCGGGGTGGCGGTCGTCGCCCAGCCGCACTGCCACCACCACGCCGTCCTGGGGTGGGCCACCGACGAGTGGCTGCTGCGGGAGGCCGGCGCCACGGTCACCCGGGTCGGCGGCTGCTGCGGGCTGGCCGGCAACTGGGGGGTCGAGCGCGGCCACCACGAGGTGTCGGTGACGATCGCCGAGCAGCAGCTGCTGCCCGCCGTCCGGGCCGCGGGACCGGACGCCGTCGTCCTCGCCGACGGCTTCTCCTGCCGCACCCAGCTCGACCAGCTCGCCGGTCGCGACGGCGTGCACCTGGCCCAGCTGCTGGCCCGGGCCACCGGCGTCTGAGGTGGCCGGTTTCGACGACCTCACCGTCGAGGAGCTGCGGCGCCGCGGCGGCCTCAAGTGGTCGCTGTACCCGGAGGCGATCGGGGCGTTCGTCGCCGAGATGGACTTCGGCACCGCGCCGGCGGTCACCGAGGCGCTGCACGCGGCGGTGGACTCCGCGGCCTTCGGCTACCTGCCACCGGCGCTGCTGCAGGGGATGTCCGAGGCGTACGCGGCGTGGTCGGCCGACCGGTACGGCTGGGCGGTGCCGCCCGAGCGGGTGCGCCCGGTGGCCGACGTCCTGGCCGGGCTGGTCGCCGCGACCGAGCACTTCTCCCGGCCGGGCAGCCCGGTGATCCTGCCGACGCCGGCCTACATGCCCTTCCTCACCCTGCCGCCCGCGCTGGGCCGCGAGGTCGTCCAGGTGCCGATGGCCCGGGACGGCGACCGGTACGTCTACGACCTCGACGCCCTCGACGCGGCGTTCCGGGCCGGCGCGCACCTGCTCGTGCTGTGCAACCCGCACAACCCGATCGGCCGGGTGCTGGAGCCCGCGGAGATGACCGCGGTCGCCGAGGTGGTCGAGCGGCACGGCGGGCGGGTGTTCTCCGACGAGATCCACGCGCCGCTGGTGTACCACGGTCACCGGCACGTCCCCTACGCCTCGCTCGGGGAGGTGCCGGCCGGGCACACGGTCACCGCGACCTCGGCGTCCAAGGCGTGGAACCTGCCCGGCCTGAAGTGCGCGCAGCTGGTGCTGTCGAACGACGCCGACGCCGCCAGGTGGGCCCGGGTGGGCCTGCACGCCGAGCACGGCGCCTCCACCCTCGGCGTCGTGGCGAACACCGCCGCCTACACCGCCGGTGCCGAGTGGCTGGACGAGGTCCTGGCCCACCTGGAGGGCAACCGCCGGCTGCTGGCCGACCTGGTCGCCGAGCACCTGCCCGGCGTCCGGTACGCCCCGCCCGAGGGCACCTACCTGGCCTGGCTCGACTGCCGGGAGCTGGGTCTGCCCGAGCCCGGCGCCTTCTTCCTCGAGCGCGCCGGGGTGGCCCTGACCGAGGGGTTGCTGTGCGGCGCCGCCGGTGAACGGTTCGTCCGGCTGAACGTCGCGACCCCGCGGCCGGTGCTGGTGCAGGCCGTCGAGCGGATGGGCGCGGCGCTCGCCGCCCGCTGACGGGCGGTGTCGCCACCCGGCTCCGACCACCTGGATCGCGCGTCGCCCCGCGGGCGGCTACGGGCACCGACCGAGGGTGCATCGGTCCACGCCCGGGAGGGCCGACCCGGCCGCGGTGTCAGGTGCCGCTCGTGGCTGCCGCTGGACCGAGCGCGGCCGCCTGCTCCGGTTCCAGGTTCGCGAACGGGTGATCGTCGGCAGTCCCGTGCGGCCGCGACGGCGGCCTGCGTCAGCCGGGCAGCCCGGCCAGGAATGCGTCCGCCTGCTCCCGTCCCGCGTCGAACAGCCGGCGGATGAACGCCGGCCGGCGGTCCAGCTTGCTGGCGACGTCGAGGTCGAGGTCGAGACCGATCTCGCGGATCTCGATGCGCCGGTACGGATCGCCGAGACGGTCCGCCCACTCGTTGACCTTGCGGATGAGATGCAGCTCCTGCTCCAGCGACAGGTTGCCGGCCAGCTCGTTCCGCCTGTCCGCGATGTCGCCCACCGTCTTCGGCTCGGTGGCCCGGGCGCGCGGGTTGATCCGGATCACCCAGATCTCCTCCGGGCCGGCGTAGGGTAGCTGGCGCACCGGCGGGTTCTGGCTGAACAGCCCGTCCCAGTAGAACCGGCCCCTCTCCTCGACGGCGCGGAAGAGCAACGGGACGGCGGCCGAGGCCAGCACGGCGTTCACGGTGATCTCCCCGCGCCGGCTGGAGAAGGCCTTGAAGTCGCCGCTGAGGACGTCGACGGCGCCGAGGAGCAGCAGCGGCTGGTCCTCCGGTGGGGACTCCTGCAGCCGGGCCAGCCGGTCGACGTCCACGGAACGGGTGAGCAGGTCGGTGAAGGCCGCACCGGCGAAGGCCGGATAGACGTAGGGGCTCACCGCCGGGAGCGATACCCGTCCCTCCAGCCGGGCCAGACCGACCAGCCAGGCGTTCGCCGCCTTCCCGCTCAGCGTGGTGGCCGAGTTGGCCTCCCAGAAGCGCTCCAGCAGCCGGCCGGCCTCGGCCGCGCCGCCGGTCAGCAGGCCGTACCAGGCCAGCAGAGCGCAGACCGCGCCGCCCGAGGTGCCGGACAGCCCGACGACCCGGTGGTCCCTGCTGGCCAGCAGACGCTGCAGCACGCCGCCGGTGAACGCCGTGTGGCTGCCGCCGCCCTGGCACGCGATCGCGACCGTCCTCATCCGGAACGCCTCCCCACTCGGACCACGGTGCCCACCATCTTCCAACCGGGCGGTTGCTGCGGCGTCGACGGCCGCCGGGATGTCAGTTGCCCGGCGGGGCGGGCGGCGCGGTGCCGCCGGGTCCACCGCGGGGCGGCGCGCCACCGGGGACGCCGGAGGGTGCGCCGTCGCCGCCCAGCCCACCGCCGGTCGGGGTCGTGGAGGTGTCCACGCCGACCGCGAGGCGGACGGTGCAGCCGCCGGCGACGTCGCCGGTCACGGTGGCCAGCTGGCCGGCGCCGCCGTCGTCCCCGAAGACGTTGTCGCCGGCCAGGCTGACCCGCGACAGGTTGCCCACCGACGCCTCGTAGCCGGCAGTCGCGTAGACCGCCTCGCAGACGTCCTGCGGCAGCGCGACCTGCGAGGTGGCGATGGCGTTCGCGGAGTCGGTGATGGCGGCCTGGTCCGGGTAGACCTCGAAGTGGACGTGCGGCCAGCGCCCGTCGTAGCAGGCCGGGAAGACGCTGGTGAAGCGGACCAGGCCGTCGGCGTCGGCGACCTGGACGCCGCGCAGGTAGTTCTGGTCCTCGATGCCCGCGGAGTAGAGCGAGTAGCCGCCCTCGCGGCTGCAGTGCCACACGTAGACGGCGACGCCCTCGAACGGCACCCCGCCGCTCGCCAGGTCGGCGATGGTCAGCTCCAGGGTCATCGGCACCCCCTCGGCGGTCCCGCTGTACTCCCCGAAGCTGGACCGGATGTCGCTGCGCACGATGCCGCTCTGCTCCAGCACGTCGGGGCCGTTGGAGCCGTCGCCCGGGTAGGGGCCTGCGGTCTCCTCCGGGATCTCGCCGGAGGCCGTCGTGGCGGCGGACGCCGACGCCGAGGACGAGCTCGTCGACCCGCCCGGGCCGCAGGCCGCCAGGCCCGCCGACGCCGCACCGAGGCCGAGGACGGTCAGCAACCGGCGGCGGCTGAGCAGGGTGCCGACGTCGAAGCCGAGGCCCTGGTCGACGAGCTCCTCGTCGGGCCGGGGCAGCGGGCGGCCCTGGTAGGTGGGGGTCAGGTCCTGTCGCGGGTGCTGCACGGGTTCTCCTGGGTCCTCGTCACTGACGGCGACGGTAGAGGCCATCTCCGTACCTCAGCTGGACGACGCCTGGGAGTCGGCTGGAGGTCAGGACAGCCGCAGCCTGCGAGGCACCCGCGCCTCACGGCTCGTGTGCGGCTCCACGCGTCACCGACGACCGCCTGCCGCCGACCCCTCGAGGGTCCCGGGCGCCCTGGGTCCGAGGAGCTCGAGGACCCTCGGGACGTCGTCCAGGACCACGGCGTCGGCGCCCGCCTCGAGCAGCGCGCCGGCCAGGTGGGCGTCCGGGCACCAGACCATGAGCCGGCGCCCGGCGCCGTGGACGAACGGCAGCGTGCCGGCCACGGTGGCCGGGTCGACCGTCCCGGGACCGCGGTCGGCGAGTGATCCGACGTGCAGCCCGAGCACGTCGACGTCCATGTGCGCGCAGGCGGCCACCGCGACGTCGAGGGGGAAGTGGCGCCAGGTGAGCCAACCCAGCGGCAGCGCGGGCACCCGGGCGCGCAGCAGACCCAGCGCCGCGGGGTCGAAGGACGTGACCATCAGCGGCCGGCGGCGCACCTCGGCCGCGACGACGGGGACGAGCAGGGCCGCGGTGGTCCGCGCCGGCGGTCGCAGGCTGTCGTCGATGGCGGACTTGAGGTCCAGGTCCAGTCCCACCCCCGGGACCAGCCGCTCCACCAGCGTGCGCAGCTGGAGCGTGCCGCGCCGATCGGCCTCGGCCGCGTCGACGTCGGCCACGCGGGTGCCGTCCGGGTACGCCTCGTCGTGCGCCACCACCAGGACGTCGTCCGCCGTCCGCCGAACGTCGGCCTCCACCCAGGTCATCCCCAGGTCGGCCGCCGCCGTGAACGACGCCAGGGTGTTCTCCCGGTGGCCGCGGACGACCCCGCAGCCCAGACCGCGGTGCCCGATCAGGGCCGGCCCGGCACCGAACACGCGCGCGGTCGGGCGGAGGGGCACGGTCCCGACAGGCGCACTGCGGGGGCGGGGCACCCCGATGGGCGGCATGGCGTCCCTCTGTTCCAGGACGGGGGTCGAGCAGGCCGTGCCCGTCCATTCCACCGCTGCGACCGAGGCACGTCGATGGGGAACGGCGCCGTTCGGTGCGTCAGCGGCGCAGGGCCCGCACCAGGCGGCGGACGCCGGTCCAGGCCACGACCGCGCCGGCCACCCACGGCCCGGCCACGATCACCGGGTCGATGACGTGGTGGCGGGCGTCGGAGCGCCCGCGGCGCGAGCGCAGCCCGCCGTGGGTCCACTCGGCCTTCACGCCGGTCTGGGTCAGGGGGTTGTCCGGGTGCAGCGTGGCGAACGAGCGCAGGTGGCTGCCCCAGGCGTCGACCCGGTCGCCGACGATCAGCAGCAGCCAGTGCGCCAGGCGGCCCTCGCTGAAGCGCCGGTAGGCCAGCTTCCGGATGGCCCCGGACAGCCCCCTGGGCGGCTGCGCGGTGCCGAAGACCGGGGTGACGAAGGCGTGCTCGATCGACCGCTCCCGGGGCCACTTCTCCGGCTGCCGCTCGGGGAAGTCCCAGTGCGCGCCGGTGTCGGCCGGGTACTGCAGCTTCGGGTACGAGGGTCGGTCGGCGGGGTCGAGGTCGGCCCCCCAGCCGGGGATCCGGGCCCGCAGCTGCTCCGGCGTCTCGCGGGGTGGGCGCTTGTCCCGGACGTAGGCGCTCGGGATCTCGGGGTCGGTCATCGTTCCTCCTCGCTCAGGCCGCGTCGGGCAGGACCAGCGGCTTGATGCAGCCGTCGAGCTTCGCGGAGAACACGTGGTAGGCCTCGGCGATGTGCTCCAGCGGGAACCGGTGGGTGACCATCGCCCGCGGCGTCAGGTGGCCGTTGCGCACGTGCTCGAACATCCGCGGCCACTGCCGCTTCACCGGCGTCTGGTTCATCCGCAGGGTGAGCCCCTTGTTGAGCGCGTCCCCGAACTTCACCGCGTTGGGGATCGGCCCGTAGGCGCCGACGACGGAGACGGTGCCACCCTTGCGCACCCCGTCGATCGCCCAGTTCAGCGCGACCGGGGAACCGCCCTGCAGCTTGAGCTTGGTCCCGGTCACCTGCTGCAGGAGGTTGCCGTCGGCCTCCGCGCCCGCCGCCTCGATGACGACGTCGGCGCCGAGGAAGTCGGTCTGCTTCTTCAGCTCGACCACGACGTCGTCGTACTCGTCGTAGTCCAGCGTCTCGGCGTGGGCCATGCTCCGCGCCTTCTCCAGCCGCTCCTGCAGGTGGTCGACGACGATGACCCGGCCCGCGCCCATCAACCACGACGACTGGGCGGCGATCAGGCCGACCGGCCCGGCGCCGAGGACGACGACCGTGTCGCCCTCGGCGATGTCGCCCAGCTGCGCGCCGAAGTAGCCGGTCGCGGCCGCGTCGGTCAGCAGGACGGCGTCCTCGTCGTGCATCCAGTCGGGGATCCGGACCGGACCGACGTCGGCGAACGGGACGCGGACGTACTGCGACTGGCCGCCGTCGTAGCCGCCGGTGGTGTGCGAGTAGCCGTAGATGCCGCCGACCGCCGTGGCGTTCGGGTTGACGTTGTGGCAGTTGGAGTACAGGCCGCGGGCGCAGAACCAGCACGACCCGCAGAAGATGTTGAACGGCACCATCACCCGGTCGCCGACCTGCAGGTTCCGGACCGACGACCCGACCTGCTCCACGATCCCGATGAACTCGTGGCCGAACGTGTGCCCGATCCGCGTGTCCGGCATGAGGCCGTGGTAGAGGTGCAGGTCCGAGCCGCAGATCGCGGCCAGCGTGACCCGCACGATCGCGTCGTTGGGGTGCTCGATGGCGGGCACGTCCTTCTCCTCGACCCGCACCTTGTAGGGACCCCGGTAGACCATGGCCCGCATCGCACGCCCTCCTCGGACTCCGGGTGCCGGGACGACACCCACCCGTTGGCCGGGGTCGGCTGCCCGGCGCCCTCCCGCACCTTGACCGACCCGCCGGCCGGCGGCCAGTCGGGGCACCGGTCCCCCGGACGGGTGAGGTGGGCGGGAGTGAGCTGGAGACCCCCGGTCCCGACGCCGAGGACACCTGCATGCTCGAGGCACTGCACCGGCCGCTCACGACGGCCCTGCCCCAGGGCCGGCACCTGCCCCAGGAGGTCTGGCACCGGCGTCACCGGGCCGTCGTCCGGGTCGCCGCCGCGCAGGCGGGCGGGCTGGGCGTCCTGGCGCTGCTGCTCGGCCGGTCGCCGCTGCTCGCTCTGCTCCTCACGCTGGCGGTCGCCTATCCCCTGGTGTTCACCGTGCTGCCCGGGGCCGGCCGCGGTCTGCGCTCGGCAGCCGCCACGGCCAGCCTGCTCGCCGCCTCGGTCGTCCTGGTCTACCTCATGGAGGGCCTCACCGAGGCGCACTTCCACTTCTTCGTCATGGTCGGGCTCTCGGCGCTGTACCAGAACTGGGTGCCCTTCGGGATGGCGCTGGCCGTCGTCCTCGCCCACCACGGCGTCCTCGGGACGCTGTTCCCGCAGTCGGTCTTCGGCCACGGCAGCGCGCAGCACTCGCCGTGGACCTGGGCCCTCGTCCACGGGGCCTTCGTGCTCGCTGCGAGCCTGGCCCACCTCGCCGCCTGGCGGCTCAACGAGCAGCAGGGGCTGCGCGACCCGCTCACCGGCCTGGCCAACCGCACGCTGCTGCTGGAGACCACCGACCGGATGCTGGCCCGGCGGTCCGGGCCGACCAGCGTGCTGTTCCTCGACCTCGACGACTTCAAGGACATCAACGACTCCCGAGGCCACGCCGCGGGCGACGAGCTGCTGACGACGGTGAGCCAGCGGCTCGAGAGCTGCGTGCGCTCGGTCGACCAGGTGGCCCGGTTGGGCGGCGACGAGTTCGCCGTCGTGGTCGCCGGCTCCGCCTGCACGGCTGCGGAGATCGGCGGGCGCGTGCTCAGCGCCCTGGCCGAGCCGGTCGTCGTCGACGGCCGGCCGGTGCACGTGCGGGTGAGCATCGGCGTCGCCGACTCCGTCTCGGCCGGGGACCGCTCCGCCGACACGCTGCTGCGCAACGCCGACCTGGCGATGTACCTGGCCAAGTCCTCGGGCAAGAACCGCGTGGTCGTCTACGCCGAGGGGATGGAGCGGGCCGCCCAGTCGAAGGCGGAGCTGGTCACCGACCTCGACTCCGCCGTCGCCGAGGGGCAGCTCGCCGTCCACTACCAGCCGACGGTCGAGCTCACCGCGGGCGCGACCACCGGCTACGAGGCGCTGCTGCGCTGGCAGCACCCCACCCGCGGGCTGGTCCCGCCCACGGAGTTCATCCCGCTGGCCGAGGAGAGCGGCGCCATCGTCGAGATCGGCCGCTGGGTGCTCACCGAGGCCACCGGCCAGGCCGCGCGCTGGTCGAAGGAGGCCGGCCGGCCGATCGACATCGCGGTCAACCTCTCGCCGCGGCAGCTGCTCGACGACGACGTGGTGGCCACCGTCCGCGCGGCGCTGGCCGACAGCGGGCTGCCCGCCGGGCAGCTCACCCTCGAGTTGACCGAGAGCGTGTTGATCGACGACGTGGAGGCCGTGGTCGGCAGCCTCCGCGCGCTGCGCGGCCTCGGCGTCCGCATCGCCATCGACGACTTCGGCACCGGCTACTCGAGCCTGTCCTACCTGCGCCGGCTGCCCGCGGACGTCGTGAAGATCGACCGCAGCTTCGTGCAGGACCTGGGTTCGGGCGGCCGGTCGACCACCCTGGTGGCCTCGATCATCGAGCTGGCCCGCAGCCTGGACCTCGAGGTGGTCGCCGAGGGCGTCGAGACCGAGGAGCAGCACGCCGTCCTCGGCCGGCTGGCCTGCTCGCACGCACAGGGCTACCTCTTCGGCCGCCCCCTGCCCGCCTCCGCCCAGGCGCCGGCCGTCCCCGCGGGGATCCCGCGGCCCCGCCCGGGGACGCTGCTCGCCGGACGAGCCTGACCGGCCCTGGTCAGCACGGCCGGTCGCCCACGGCGATCGGCCGGTCCGGATCGGCGCTGTACTGCGACCACGAGCCCGGGTACAGCCGGCCCTGCGGCAGGCCCGCCAGCTCCAGCGCGAGCAGGTTGTGGCAGGCCGTCACCCCGGAGCCGCAGTAGGACACCACGTCGCTGCCGGCGGTGACCCCGGCCGCGGCGAAGGTCGCGCGCAGCTGTTCGACGGGCAGGAAGCGGCCGTCGGCCCCGAGGTTGGCCCGGGCTGGCACGTTGACCGCCCCGGGCACGTGACCCGCCCGCGGGTCCACCGGCTCGTGGTCCCCGCGGTAGCGCTCGGGGTCGCGCGCGTCCAGCACCACCGCGGCCGGGTCGACGGCGTCCTCGGGCCCGGCCAGCCGCTGCGCCGGCCACGGGCGCGCGGTGAACACCGCCGGGGCCGGCTCGGGCACCGCCTGCTCCAGCGGGCCGTCCCAGGCCGCGACACCACCGTCGAGCAGCGCCGCGTCGTGCCCGGTTCCCCGCAGCATCCAGACCAGCCGGGCGGCGACCACCCCGCCCGCGTCGTCGTAGGCCACCACGGGATCGTCGTCGCCGATGCCGAGCGCGGCCATCCCCTCGGCGAAGACCTCCGGCTCCGGCAGCGGGTGCCGCCCAGCGCCGGGTTCGGCGCGCGCGGCCAGCCAGCGGTCCAGGTCGACGAAGACCGCGCCCGGAAGGTGACCGGCGTCGTAGGCGGCGCGGCCGGACCGGCCGTCGAGGTACCAGCGGACGTCGGCGACGACGACGTCCTCGCGGTGCTCGCGCAGCCAGGACGCGCCGACGACGGGAGGCAGCATGGCGGCGACCCTACGACCGGGTCCTCGGTCTCCGCTGGGGCGCACGGGGTGACTGCGCCCTCCGGAGCGGGTACCGGCCGCCGCGTGGCCGTGTCCTCCCGGGTCGCCTCGGCGCGACCGGCGACCCCGTTCGCCGCCCCGGCACGCGTGGCGACGGCGGTCTCGGGCGCGGCGGTGGCCGTCGTCCTGCTGGTCGAGGTGGCCGTCCCCGGCGGATGGGGGGACGCCGCTCCCGCGCTGCTGGTCACCGGGCTGCTGCTCGGCCTGCCGCACGGCGCGGTCGACCACCTGGTCCCGGCCGCGCGGCTGCGCTGGTCACCGTCCCGGGTGGCCCTCTTCGCCGCCGCCTACGCCGCGCTGGCCGCCGCGGCGTGGCTCGCCTTCCGCGCCTGGCCCGGCCCCGCGCTGCTGCTGTTCGTCGCCGTCTCGGCGTGGCACTTCGGCACCGGGGAGACCGCCTTCGCCGACCTGCGGGCCGGCCACCCGGTGCGGCGGCGGCCGGCCGCGGCCCTCGTCGTCGGGGCCGTCGTGCTCCTCGTGCCGCTGGTGCGCGGCACGGCCGAGACCGCCGCGGTGGTCGCCGCCCTCGTCCCCGGCTCCGACGGGACGCTGCCCGCGGGCGTGCGGACGGCGGTCCTCGCCGTCGTCCTGCCGGCCGCAGTGCTGCTGGCCGGGCAGCGACTGCGGCACGGGCAGCGGCTGGAGGCCGCCGAACTGGCCGGGCTGACCGCCCTGGTGCTCGTCGTCCCGCCGCTGGCGGCGTTCGGCGTGTACTTCGGCTGCTGGCACGCGGTGCGGCACGTGGCGCGCGTCGTGGCCGAGGACCCGGCCGCGGCCGGTGACCTGTCCGCCGGGCGGCTGGGCCGGCCGCTGCGCCGCTTCGCCGTCCGGGCCGCGCTCCCGACGGCCGCCGTCCTCGTCGTGCTGGTCCTGCTGTGGTCGGCGGCCGGGGGGTGGCGCGCGTTCGTGGCCACCGACCTGCCGCTGCTGGCCGCGCTGACCCTCCCGCACGTCCTCGTCGTCGGTTGGCTGGACGCCGCGCCGCCGCGCGGACGAGCCGGCTCCCCGGCGGGGACGGCGGCCCTCGCCCGCTCCCGGGCGCGCCGGTGCCGCTGGGCGGCCCGGGCCTCAGGCCGCCGGACGGCCGAGCACGTCGGCCAGCGCGAGCCGGTCGGCCTGCATCCGGTCGACGACGGTCACCGCGTCGAGCCCGTTGCCGCCGTCGGGTCCCGCGACCGCCCGCAGCAGGGTGCCCCACCGGATGGCGTGCCGGCGCATCGACCGCGCCGGGATCTGCCGTCCGCGGGCGGTCTGCCCGCTCTCGGCCAGCTCCCGTGACGCGTCGAGCAGCACCAGCCGCACCGAGCGTCCGGCCCGCCGCGCGGCGGACAGGACGACGGCCCGCCACCACGGTCGGGTCCAGGGATCGGTGAGGACGACGACCGGTGCGGGCCCGGCGACGACGCGCAGCACCCGCACCCGGTGCCAGGCGTGGACCAGCGGCCGCACCACCCGGTAGGGGAGGCGCGGGGCCACGGCCTGCAGCCGGGCTGCGACGTCCTCGGAGTCCAGGCCCACGACCCCCGGGACGCGCCCGGCCAGGAGCCTGCGCAGCAGCGTCGTCTTGCCGCTGCCGGGGAGCCCGCCGACGACCACCAGGGCACCCTGCGGCACCTCCTGCCCGCGGGCCCGGCGCGCCGCGGTCGGGGCCGATCCGGTCTGCACGACCACGTGCGGTCACCTCCTCCCGTCCCTGCCCCATGGTCCCCGCCACGGCTCGGAGACCGCGGTGCAACGGCTGTGAGGTCGCTGTGGGATGCGGCCGTTCACGTTCCGCGAACAGGCCGCTGACCTGCGGCTGAGGCAAGCCTCAGCTTGCTGGCGGGGTCCCCCGGGGCGTGCCAACCTGGGGCATGACCTCTCTGCAGGACATGCCCCAGGTCCAGGACTGCTCGGTCGACAGCTGCTCGTACAACGCCGAGCACAGCTGTCACGCCGGCGCGATCACCGTGGGCGGCGATCACGCCCACTGCGGCACCTTCGTGGAGATCAGCTTCCGCGCCGGGCTGGACCGCAACGGGCTGGTCGGGGCCTGCCACCGCTCCGACTGCGTCCACAACGACAAGCTCGAGTGCCACGCACCCAGCGTCCGCGTCGGGCCGGGCACCGACGCGGCCGACTGCCTGACCTACGAGGCCAGGTAGTCCAGGTCCCCCAGGGACTCGGCCGACAGCCCGCCGGCCGGGTCGGCACGGAGCGCGCCGTCGGCCACGGCCAGTGCGGCGACCGGGTCGTCGTCGTCCACGAGGACCGCGCGGCCGCTGGTCGCCACCGGGCGCAGAGCCGCGAGGACGGTGCGACGGTCCGGCGCACTCAGCCCGTCGGTGAGGCGGTCGATGAGCACGATCGTGGCCTCGGCCTCACGCACGGCCTCGATCGCCGCCACGCGCCGGTGCACGCCGTCGCCCGCGGAGGCGGCGAGGCGGTGCACGCGGACGGCGGAGTGCCCGGAGGCGCAGCGGCCGCTGTCGTCGTCGAGCGCGGCCATCACCCGGCGGCGGGCAGCAGCCGGGCCCAGCAGCACGGTGACGTCGCCGACCGGCAGTCGCAGCCCCACGCGGATCTCCTCGCCTCACGCTCCCGCCCGTTCGGACGCGGTAAGGCGAGGCTAACCTCCGTCCCACGCCGCCGTCCACCCCCCGCCGGGCAGCAGAGCGGCGCCACCCCACCGGGGACGGCGCCGCTGTCGCGTCGGGACGTCAGTCGTTGTCGGGACCGCCCCACCAGCGGTGACCGCCGCCCCACGGCATGTCCTCGCGGGTGGAGTTGACCCACTCGGTGACCCGCTTCTCCAGGTCGGCCAGTCGCTGGTCGGCCACCTCCTGGGGCATGCCCTCCTCGACCGCCTTGGCGATGCCCTCCTGCTTGGCCTTGACCAGGGCATCGACGAGCGAGTCGACCGCGACGCCCTTCTCGTCGGCGACCTTGGCGAGCGTGGCCCCCTCGGCCTCGAGCGCGGTGCGCAGCTCGTCCTCGGTCATGCCCAGCGTCTCGGCGGCGGTCTCGAGGCCGAACCAGCCGCCGTGACCGCCGTGCCTGCCGAAGCCGGTATCGCCGAGCGTGGTGGCCACCTCGTCGGCCTGCTCCTGGGAGATCGACCCGTCGTCGACGAGGCCGGAGAGTGCGTCCTTGATGCGGTCCACGACGGACGTCGACGTGCCGTCGGTGTCCTCGGTGGCGGCGACGGCGGGGACGGCCACGGCCAGCCCGGTCAGCGTCAGGGCGCCCGCGGCGGCGGCGACGACCAACTTCTTGCGCACGGTGGTCTCCTCGGTCTGCGGCCGGCGTGTCCAGCCCTCGAGGAGATGGTCGGACCGGAACCTGTGACGGAGCTGGCAGCGCCCCGTGGCCTCGCTGGGGATCGGGGTCTCCGCGACCCGGTCCTCCGGCCGGGCGCGTGGGTGCACCCGTGCGCCGGGAACCGGTCCACGATGGGGCTCTCCGTGTTCACCCGCTGCTCCGGGTCCGTGCACCGCTGCGTCGTCCCGGCGTCCGATCGGGTCAGCAGCGTGGGCCCGGCCCGAGCACCTTGAGAGCGGAGTCCCCCGTGTCCCACTCCCCCGACGCCCGTCGCGACCCGGCCGAGCCCGGCCTGTCCCGCCGGCGCCTGCTGCAGGGCGCCGCGGTCCTCGGCGCCGGGGTGGGCCTGGGCGCCCTCGGCGGTCCTGCGCCCACGGCGTCCGGCACACCCGGCCTGGTGCGGTCGCGGCCCGAGGCACGGTGGGGCGTGCAGAGCGGCGACGTCACGCCGCACTCGGCGGTGATCTGGTCCAAGACCGACCGCCCGGCCCGGATGCTGGTGGAGGTCGCGGCCACGGCCGACTTCCGCCGTCCCCGCGGACGGTGGCGACTCGACGTCGGGCCGGACACCGACCACACCGGCCGGGTGCACGCGGACGGGCTGCCCGCCGGGACCGAGCTGTTCTACCGGGTGCACTTCGACGCCGACGGGCAGGACAGCGAGCCGGTGGTCGGCCGGCTGCGCACCGCGCCGCACGACCGGCGGGACGTCACCTTCGCCTGGTCCGGGGACGTCGCCGGCCAGGGATGGGGCATCAGCCCCGACACCGGCGGCATGACCGGGTTCGAGGCGATCCGCCGCCTGCAGCCGGACTTCTTCCTGCACTCCGGCGACAACGTCTACGCCGACGGGCCGCTGCAGGAGAGCGTTGTCCTGCCCGACGGCACGGTGTGGCGCAACGTCGTCACGCCGGAGAAGAGCAAGGTGGCCGAGACGCTCGACGAGTACCGCGGCCAGTACCGCTACAACCTGCTCGATGCCAACGTGCGCGGCATGGCGGCCGAGGTACCGCTGGTGGTGCAGTGGGACGACCACGAGGTCACCAACAACTGGTATCCCGGCGAGGTCCTCACCGACGAGCGGTACACGGTCCGCGACGTCGATACGCTGGCCGCCCGTGCCCGCCGGGCCTTCCGCGAGTACACGCCCATCGGCGGCGACCGGGTGGAGCGCGTGCTGCCGTACGGGCCCCTGGTGGACGTCGTCGCCCTGGACCTGCGCACCCAACGCGGCCCCAACACCGACAACCTGGCCGCGGACGGGCCGGGTACCCGGATCCTCGGGGATGAGCAGCTGGCCCGGGTCACCCGGCAGCTCACGAGGTCGCGGGCGCTGTGGAAGGTGGTCGCCTCGGACATGCCGATCGGACTGGTCGTCCCCGACGGCGAGGTCACCCAGGAGGGCATCGCCAACCGCGACCCCGGTCGGCCCCTGGGCAGGGAACTGGAGATCGCCCGGCTGCTGTCGGACCTCAGGCGGCACGGCGTCCGCAACGTCGTCTGGCTGACCGCCGACGTCCACTACACGGCAGCGCACCGCTACTCCCCCGAGCGCGCCGCCTTCGACGACTTCGACCCGTTCTGGGAGTTCGTCTCCGGACCGCTGCACGCGGGCACCTTCGGCCCGAGCGAGCTCGACGGGACGTTCGGCCCGGAGGCGGTCTTCTCCCGCACCGGTCGGCGGGCGGGCGAGGAGCCGAACGACTTCTCCCAGTTCCTCGGGCACGTCCGCATCGACGGCGACAGCGGTGTGATGACCGTGGAGCTGCGGGACGTCGGGGGCCGGGTGCTGCACCGCACCGACCTGACGCCGTCCTGACCCGCTCCGGAGCGGCTCGTCCCGGCCCGCTCGAGGTCGGGGCGGTCGCTCCGCCGCGCGTCGTCCGTCGGCGTCCGAGGGCCACCGCGGTGGTGGCGACCGCTTCGGCGTCCCCGCGCTGCCGGACGCCGCCGCGCTGGCCCGGCTGCTCGACCTCGACCAGGGCCAGCTCGCCTGGTTCACCGACGTCCGCGGACTCGAGTGCACGGTCGAGGAGCCGCTGCGCCGCTACCGCTGGCACGCCGTCGAGCGGCGCGGCGGGGTGCGGCTGCTGACCGAGCCGGTCGCGCACCTGCGCAGGGCGCCCCGATCTCGCCGGCGCTGGGGAACCTCGTCCGCCTCCGCCTCGACCGCCGGCTGGCCGGACTGGCCGCCGGGTTCGGCGCCCGCTACACCCGCTACGTCGACGACCTGACCTTCTCCGGGGACCGGCGGATCAGGGGCGACCGGTCCGCCTCGGCGGTCACCGCGGTCGCCACCGAGGAGGGGTTCCGGGTGAACCCGGCCGAGACCCGGGTCGCCGGCGCCGGTTCCCGGCAGCGGGTGCTGGGCGCCGTCGTCAACACCCGGCCCACACTGCCCCGGCCCGAGCGCGACGCGCCCTGCTGCACAACTGCGCCCGGCACGGCTGGGTCACCCAGACCCGGGGGCACGACCCGGCGACCTTCCGCGAGCACGTCCTGGGGCGGGTGGCCTGGGCCGACTCGCTCGACCCGGTGTTCGGCGCGCGACTGCACGCGCTGGCCGCGCAGATCGACCGGGTCGGGGTCAGCCCAGGATCGTGACCTCCTCGACGAAGGCCGTGGGCAGCCTCGTCTCGTCGGCGAAGTTCGACACGTCGGCGACCGCGGCGGCGAACTCCGGGCCGGCGGCCGCCGAGGTGAAGGACTCCTGGTCGTCGAAGGAGATCCAGGCCAGGCCGAGGAACGGGGGCTCCCCCTCCGGCGCGGCGACGGCGTGCTGCTGCACGTAGCGGCGCAGGCCCGGGACCTGCGCCACGATCGGCCCGTGTTGCTCGCGCCAGTAGCGCAGGGCCTCCTCGCGGGGTGTGCCGGCCTTCTCGTACAGCACGAACGACACGGTGAACACGGCTGCTCCAGGGCTCGGCCGGGTGGTCAGGACTCGCTCGGCACGCGGATGCCGCGACCGGTCATGCGGCCCTCGTCACGTGCGTGCAGTGCCTCGTCGCGGCGACCGGCTCGTGCAGCATGCTGCGCCCCCGAAAGCGGTGTCAACCACAGCGCCCCGTCGACCGTCGGCGATCCGGGGCCCGGTGCCGGGGCCGGTGGCGGGGCCGCCCCCGCCGACCTCAGACGAGGAACCGGTAGGCCGTCGTCCCCGGCGCGAGGTGCTGGATGCGCAGCGGGCTGGCCTCGATGCGCGCCAGCAGCCCGGGGAAGTCGTCCGCGCTGCCGAGCTCGATACCGGTGAGTGCGGCGCCGGTCTCCCGGTTGTCACGCTTGACGTACTCGAACAGCACGATGTCGTCGTCGGGGCCGAGCACCTCGTCCAGGAAGCGCCGCAGTGCTCCGGGCTCCTGCGGGAACTCGATGAGGAAGTAATGCTTGAGACCGCGGTGCACCAGCGAGCGCTCGACCACCTCGCCGTACCGGCTGACGTCGTTGTTGCCGCCCGACAGCAGGCAGACCACCGTCTGCCCCGGCTCGACCGGGACCAACCCGCCGGTCAGTGCGGCGGTCGCCAGGGCCCCGGCGGGCTCGGCGATGACGCCGTCCACCTGGTAGAGGTCGAGCATCTCGGTGCAGATCTGGCCCTCGGGGACCGCGACCAGCTCGGCCCCGGAGTCGCGCACCAGCGGAAAGGTCACGTCCCCCACCCGGCGGACGGCGGCACCGTCGACGAACGTGTCGAGCTGCGGCAGCTCCACCGGCTCCCCGGCGACGAGCGCCGCGGCCATGCTCGCCGCCCCGGCCGGCTCGACGCCGATGACCCGGGTGCCGGGGCTGTGCCGCCGCAGCCACGTCGCGCAGCCGGCCAGCAGGCCACCGCCGCCGACCGGGAGCACCACGACGTCGGGCGGGGCGGGCAGCTGCTCGAGGACCTCCAGCGCCACGGTGGCCTGCCCGACCACGGTGGGGACGGCGTCGAAGGCCGGCACCAGCGTCGCGCCGGTGTCCCGCGCGTGGGCGAGCGCCGCGGCCGCCGCCTCGTCGTAGGTGTCCCCGGTGACCACCAGGTCGACCCTCTCCCCGCCCAGCGCGGCGATGCGGTCGCGCTTCTGCCGCGGCGTCGTCCCCGGGACGACGACCGAGCCGTGCACCCCCAGGGCCCGGCAGGCGTAGGCGACGCCCTGCCCGTGGTTGCCGGCGCTGGCGCACACGACGCCGGCGGCCTGCCGGGCGGCGTCGAGCTGGCTGATCGTGTTGTACGCGCCGCGGATCTTGTAGGACCGGCCGACCTGCAGGTCCTCCCGCTTGACCCGGACGTCGGCCCTGGTCGCCGCGGACAGCCGCGCGTTGCGCTGCAGCGGCGTCCGCTCCACCACACCGGCCAGCCGGCGGGCGGCCGCCTCCACCTCGGCGAGGAGGCGCTCCGCCGTCCCGGGGTCCACGACGTCGACGGTGGTGTCCACACGTCCATCCTCCGCGACGGACGGCGGAGCGCGCCGGGACCCCCGCGACGCCGGCGGCCGGTCGCCGTCCGTCGCCGCACACTGGGGTCGTGAGTCCGGAGATCCCCGACAGCCCCGGGAGCAGGCGCGGAGTCGTCCGCCTGCTGAACACCACCGGCGGGCGGTTGCTCTGCCTCGCCGGCGCGGTCGACGCCGCGGCCGTCGACGCGTTCTGGCGGCGTTACGGCCGCGAACCCGCGCGCATCGACCGCATCGACGCCCGCTCGGTCACCGCGCTGTCCGAGTCCGGGCGCGAACTGCTGCTCGACCACGTCGAGGCCGCCGAGCTGGCCGGCCGCCCGGTGGAGCTGCGCCCCTCCCCCGCGGTCACGCGCGTGCTGACCGGCCGGGAGGCCGGCGCCGGCACGCACTGACCGCCCAGCCGGGTGCCGCGGTGCCCGCCGGACGACGCCGGACGGTTCAGCCCCGGATGAGCTCCCCGAAGCGCGCGCAGCTCCCGTCGATGGCGGCCTGCAGCGGCTCGCCGTGGGCCTCGCCCTCGTCCCGGAGCGGGTCGTCCCCCGCGGTGACGACCGCCGGCGGCAGGCCGGTCAGGTCGGCGTGCAGCGGGGACAGCCGGCGTCCTCCCGGACCCCGGCGTGGTGGCCGTAGGACCAGTCCGTCGTGTCCTTCGCCCGGACGGCCCCCTGGGCCGCCCGGCCCCGCCCGCACCTGACCGGCACGGGGAGCCGGGGCGGGAGCTCCGGACGACCTGAGTGGAGTGGCTACACCGGGGTATCCCGGCACCCATGAGCGGGAAGTCTGCGGAGGACTACGCGGAGGACTACACGGACCCGGAGCTGCGCGCGCGGCTCAAGGAGGAGATCAAGGCGGGTGACCGCGGCGGCCGACCGGGGCAGTGGAGCGCCCGGAAGAGCCAGTTGCTCACGCACGAGTACGAGGCGCACGGCGGCGGCTACCGGCACGAGGGCAAGCGCACCGAGGCCCAGCAGCACCTCCAGGAGTGGACCGAGCAGGAGTGGCACACCGCGGACGGCGGCAACCGCGCCCGCGACGCCGACGGGACCCGGCGCTACCTGCCCGACGTCGCCTGGCAGCTGCTCAGCGACGACGAGAAGGCGGCCACCGACCGCCGGAAGCGGGAGGGCGACGAGCAGCACGTCGCCAACACCGACGCGGCCAAGGAGGCCCGCAGGGCCGCCGAGCTCGTCGACGCCGACGCGGCGGAGGCGCGCAGGCGGGTGTCGGCGATGAGCGGCGACTCCCAGCTCGACCGCGCCGAGCGGGCCGAGCGGGAGCTGGGGAAGGGCCGCAAGACGGTGCTCGATGCGATCGAGCGCCGGCGCGACCGCACCTGACCTGCCGCGGCCGGGCCTCCGTCCCGCGTGCGTACCCGGAACGGCATCGACCGCGCGGCCGCGCCGGAGGGCCGTTCCTGGCAGAGTCCCACGAGGGGCCCGGGGCGACCGGGCCGATCGCCGGATCGGCCCGGTCGTCCGGGAGTCGAGCATGGTGCGCCGCGACGTCGCGGCCCACCGGGAGGGAGCGGCATGAGGGTGGCGCTGTTCGCCACGTGTCTGGTGGACACGGTGGCGCCGCAGGTCGCGATGGCCACGGCGAGGCTGCTGGAGCGGCTGGGTCACGAGGTCGTCGTCCCGGCCGGGCAGGCCTGCTGCGGGCAGATGCACGTCAACACCGGTTACCGGCGCGAGGCGGTGCCGATCGTGGCCAACCACGTGCGTGCCTTCGCGGGCGCCGAGGCGATCGTGTCGCCGTCCGGGTCGTGCGTGGCCTCGATCCACCACCAGCAGGCCATGGTGCTGCGCCGGGCCGGCGAGGACGAGCTGGCCGCCGAGGCCGAGACCCTGGCCGGGCGCACCTACGAGCTGAGCCAGTTCCTCGTCGACGTCCTCGGCGTGACCGACGTCGGCGCCTACTACCCGCACCGGGTGACCTACCACCCGACCTGCCACTCGCTGCGGCTGCTGAGGGTGGGCGACCGGCCGCTGCAGCTGCTCCGCGCGGTCCGCGGGCTGACGCTCGTCGAGCTGCCGGCCGCCGAGCAGTGCTGCGGCTTCGGCGGCACGTTCTCGGTGAAGAACTCCGACACCTCGACGGCGATGCTGACCGACAAGATGGCCAACGTGCTGTCCACCCACGCGGAGGTGTGCACCGCCGGTGACGCCTCCTGCCTCATGCACATCGGCGGTGGGCTGTCCCGACTGCGGTCGGGGACGCGCACCGTGCACCTGGCCGAGATCCTGGCCTCGACGGAGGACGCCGTGAGCCCGCACCAGACCACGAAGCCGGCCGTTTCCGCAGAGACCGCCGAGGTGCCGGCATGACCACCACCCCCGAGGACCTGCGCACCGATCAGACGCCGCTGGCCCCCGGCGCCCCCCGGTCCGGGACGACGTTCCTCGGCCTGCCGACGGCGCCCCGCGGGGTCGGCCACCTGCGCGGCGACCGGCCCTTCCCGGAGGCCGCCCGCGACGCGCTGCGCGACGGCCAGCTGCGGGCCAACCTCGGCCACGCGACCAGCACCATCCGCGCCAAGCGGGCCCGGGTCGTCGGCGAGGTGCCCGACTGGGAGCAGCTGCGCCAGGCCGGCAAGGCGCTCAAGCAGTCGACGATGGCGCGGCTCGACGAGCTGCTGGTGCAGCTCGAGGAACAGGTCACCGCCCGCGGCGGCACGGTGCACTGGGCCCGCGACGCCGAGGAGGCCAACGCGATCGTCACGCGGCTGGTGCAGGCCACCGGCACCGACGAGGTCGTCAAGGTCAAGTCGATGGCCACCCAGGAGATCGGCCTCAACGAGGCGCTCGAGGCCGCCGGCATCACCGCGCACGAGACCGACCTCGCCGAGCTGATCGTGCAGCTCGGGGACGACGCGCCCAGCCACATCCTGGTGCCGGCGATCCACAAGAACCGTGCCGAGATCCGCGAGATCTTCCTGCGCACCATGCCGCAGTTCCAGGGACCGGGCGCCGACCGCGACCTCCCCGACGAGCCGCGCCGGCTGGCCATGGCCGCCCGCACGCACCTGCGGGAGCGGTTCCTGCGCGCGAAGGTGGCGATCAGCGGCGCCAACTTCGCCGTCGCCGAGACCGGGACCCTCGCCGTCGTCGAGAGCGAGGGCAACGGCCGGATGTGCCTGACCCTCCCGCAGACGCTGATCACGGTCATGGGCATCGAGAAGCTGGTGCCGACCTGGCGCGACCTCGAGGTCTTCCTCCAGCTGCTCCCCCGCTCCTCCACCGGCGAGCGGATGAACCCCTACACCTCGATGTGGACCGGCGTGAGTCCCGGCGACGGCCCGCAGGAGTTCCACCTCGTGCTGCTCGACAACGGGCGGACGGCGGTGCTCGCCGACGAGGTGGGCCGCGAGGCGCTGCACTGCATCCGCTGCTCGGCCTGCCTCAACGTCTGCCCGGTGTACGAGCGCACCGGCGGGCACGCCTACGGCTCGGTCTACCCGGGCCCGATCGGCGCGGTGCTCTCCCCGCAGCTGACCGGGGTCGAGGACAACGCCTCGCTGCCGTACGCCTCGTCGCTGTGCGGCGCCTGCTACGACGCCTGCCCGGTGGCCATCGACATCCCCTCGATCCTGGTGCACCTGCGGGGCGAGCACGTCGAGGCGCAGGAGAAGGTCACCGCCGAGGCGGTCGCCTTCCGGGCGCTGTCGAAGGCGATGTCGAACCCGCGGCTGTGGCGGCTGACCCAGCGGGCCGCCGGCCTGGGCCGCCTCCTCGCCCGCGGGAGGCCGACGCTGCCGGCCGCGCTGCCACCTCCCGCGTCGGCCTGGACCCGCAGCCGCGACCTGCCGACCCCGCCGAAGGAGACGTTCACGCAGGCGTGGGCCCGGGAGCACGGGGGGCGGCAGTGACGAGCGCGCGCGAGGAGGTGCTCGGCCGGGTCCGCACCGCCCTGGGCGAGCGCCGTCCCGACGTGGTGGTCCCCCGCGACTACCGCACCGCCGACGAGCGCCCGGCCGAGCAGCTGCGCGAGGTCCTCGTCGACCGGCTGGAGGACTACAAGGCCTCGGTGCTGCGGTGCGGCCCGGACGAGGTGGGGGCCACCGTCGCCGCAGCCCTCGACACCGGGCTGGGTCCCGGCTGGGATCCGGCGTCGGTGGTCGTGGCGCCGGGGGTCCCGGCCGGCTGGCGGCCCGACGGGGGAACCGAGGACGACGGCCGGCCGGCCGTGGAGCTCACCGCGTTCGCCGCGACGCTGACCGGGGTGGCGGTGGCGATCGCCGAGACCGGCACGCTGGTCCTCGACGGCGGTCCGCTGTCGGGACGGCGGGCGGTCTCGCTGCTGCCCGACTGCCTGGTCTGCGTGGTCGAGGCCGAGCAGGTCGTCGGCGGGGTGCCCGAGGCGCTGGGCCGGCTCGACCCGAACGCGCCGCTGACGATGGTCAGCGGTCCGTCAGCGACCAGTGACATCGAGCTCGACCGGGTCGAGGGCGTGCACGGCCCGCGCACGCTGGTCGTGGTGCTCGTCGTCTGACGCCGCCGGGAGCCTCGCAGCGAGCGCCGGCGAGCGAGGAGCGGACCGGCTGCGGAAGGCGCGCGGTGGCACCGTCGCCCGGGGAGGGGCCGGCCGGCGCGGGGGCCGGCCCCTCCTCCTCAGCGGAGGACGACGAGCAGGTCCCCGCCCTCCACCTGCTGGACTTCGCTGATCGCCAGCCGCTCCACCGTGCCGCCGACCGGCGCGGTGATCGAGGCCTCCATCTTCATCGCCTCGATGGTGGCGATCGGCTGCCCGGACTCGACGGTGTCCCCTTCCTTGACCTGCAGGGTGACCACGCCGGCGAAGGGCGCCGCGACCTGGCCGGGGTCGCTGCGGTCGGCCTTCTCGGCGGCCTTCACCGCGGCGTCGACCGAGCGGTCGCGCACCGACACCGGCCGCAGCTGCCCGTTGAGCGTGCACATGACGGTGCGCATGCCGCGCTCGTCGGGGTCGCTGATCGCCTCGATGCCCACGAGCAGGGTGACGCCGGGCTCGAGGTCGACGGCGTGCTCGTCGCCGGGCCGCAGGCCGTAGAGGAACTCCTTCGTGGGCAGCACGGAGACGTCGCCGTACTGCTCCGCGTGGGCCTCGAACTCGCGGGTGGGTCCGGGGAAGAGGAGCCGGTTGAGCGTCTCCCGCGGCGCCTCGGCCAGGCCGCGCTCGTCGTCGGCCGACAGCTCGGCCGGCGGCTCGGCGGGACGGCGGCCCTCCAGCGCCCGGGTGCGGAACGGCTCGGGCCAGCCGCCGGGCGGGTCGCCGAGCTCGCCGCGCAGGAAGCCGATCACCGAGTCGGGCAGGTCGTACTTGCCGGGCTCGGCGGCGAAGTCCTCGACGCTGACCCCGGAGCCGACCAGCTGCAGCGCCAGGTCGCCGACCACCTTGGACGACGGCGTGACCTTGACCAGCCGGCCCAGCAGGCGGTCGGCGGCGGCGTAGGCGTCCTCGACCTCCTCGAAGCGCTGCCCGAGGCCCAGGGCGATCGCCTGCTGGCGCAGGTTGGACAGCTGCCCGCCGGGGATCTCGTGCCGGTAGACCCGCCCGGTGGGCGCGGCCAGGCCGGACTCGAACGGCGCGTAGACCCGGCGCACCGCCTCCCAGTACGGCTCCAGGTCGTTGACCGCGGCGAGGTCCAGACCGGTGGCGCGCTCGGTGGCGTCGGTCGCCGCGACGATGGCCGACAGCGGCGGCTGGCTCGTCGTCCCGGCCATGGAGGCGACCGCGCCGTCCACGGCGTCCACCCCGGCCGACCACGCGGCCAGCAGGGTGGCCAGCTGCCCGCCGGCGGTGTCGTGGGTGTGCAGGTGCACCGGCAGGTCGAAACGCTCGCGCAGCGCGGTCACCAGCCGGGCGGCCGCCGGCGGGCGGAGCAGACCGGCCATGTCCTTGATCGCGAGCACGTGCGCGCCCGCCTCGACGATCTGCTCGGCCAGCCGGAGGTAGTAGTCCAGCGTGTAGAGGTCCTCACCCGGGTCGGAGAGGTCGCCGGTGTAGCACAGCGCCACCTCGGCGACCGCGGTCCCCGTCGCCCGGACGGCGTCGATGGCCGGGCGCATCTGCGCGACGTCGTTCAGCGCGTCGAAGACCCGGAAGACGTCGATGCCGGTGGTCGCCGCCTCCCGGACGAAGGCGTCGGTGACCGCCTCGGGGTAGGGGGTGTAGCCCACGGTGTTGCGGCCGCGCAGCAGCATCTGCAGGCAGAGGTTGGGGACCGCCTCGCGCAGCGACGCCAGCCGGTCCCACGGGTCCTCGTGCAGGAAGCGCAGCGCGACGTCGTAGGTCGCCCCGCCCCACGCCTCCAGGCTGAACAGCTGCGGGGCCGTGCGGGCGACGTGCCCGGCGACGGCGAGCAGGTCCTTGGTGCGCACCCGGGTGGCCAGCAGCGACTGGTGGGCGTCGCGGAAGGTGGTGTCGGTGACCGCCAGCGCGGTCTGCGCGCGGAGCTCCGCCGCGAACGCCTCGGGGCCCCCGGCCAGCAGCCGCTGGCGGGAGCCGTCCGGCGGCGGGGTGCCCAGGTCCACGCGGGGCAGCTTCTGCACCGGGTCGACCAGGTGCGGGCGCTCCCCGTGCGGCTGGTTGACCGTGATGTCGGCCAGGTAGGTGAGCAGCCTGGTCCCCCGGTCGGCCGAGCTGCGCGCGGTGAGCAGGTGCGGCCGCTGCTCGATGAACGACGTCGTGACCCGCCCGGCGGCGAAGTCCGGGTCGTCGAGCAGCGCCTGCAGGAACGGGATGTTGGTGGCCACGCCGCGGATGCGGAACTCGGCCACCGCCCGGCGGGCACGGGCGACCGCGGTGGGGAAGTCCCGCCCGCGGCAGGTCAGCTTCACCAGCATCGAGTCGAAGTGCGCACCGACCTCCGCGCCCAGCGACGAGCCGCCGTCCAGCCGGATCCCGGCCCCGCCGGGCGAGCGGTAGGCGGTGATCCGGCCGGTGTCCGGGCGGAACCCGTTGGCCGGGTCCTCCGTGGTGATCCGGCACTGCAGCGCCGCGCCGCGCAGCTGGATCGTGTCCTGCGACAGGCCCAGGTCGGCGAGGGTCTCCCCCGAGGCGATCCGCAGCTGGCTCTGCACCAGGTCGACGTCGGTGACCTCCTCGGTGACCGTGTGCTCGACCTGGATCCGCGGGTTCATCTCGATGAACACGTGCCGGCCCTCGGCGTCGAGCAGGAACTCCACCGTGCCGGCGTTGACGTAGCCGATGGCCCGGGCGAAGGCGACCGCGTCGGCGCAGATCCGCTCGCGCAGCGCGGGGTCCAGGTTCGGCGCCGGGGCGAGCTCGACGACCTTCTGGTGCCGGCGCTGCACCGAGCAGTCGCGCTCGAAGAGGTGGACGACGTCCCCCGCCCCGTCGGCCAGCACCTGCACCTCGATGTGCCGCGGCTCGACCACCGCCTGCTCGAGGAAGACCGTCGGGTCGCCGAACGCCGACTCGGCCTCGCGCATCGCCGCCTGCACCGCGCCGGTCAGCTCCGCCGGGTCCTCCACGCGCCGCATGCCGCGCCCGCCGCCGCCGGCGACCGCCTTGACGAACACCGGGAACGGCAGCTGCTCGGATGCGGCCAGGAGGGTGTCGAGGTCGGCGCTGGGCTCGGTGGAGGCGAGCACCGGCAGGCCGGCGTCGCGCGCGGCGGCGATCGCGCGCGCCTTGTTGCCGGTCAGCTCCAGTACCGACGCCGGCGGGCCGACGAAGGTGATCCCGGCCTGCGCGCAGGCCTCGGCGAGCTCGGGGTTCTCGGACAGGAAGCCGTAGCCGGGGTAGACCGCGTCGGCACCGGCCCGCTGCGCGGCCCGCACGATCTCGTCGACCGAGAGGTACGCCCGGACCGGGTGCCCCTCCTCGCCGATCTGGTAGCTCTCGTCGGCCTTGAGCCGGTGCACCGAGTTGCGGTCCTCCCACGGGAAGACGGCCACCGTCTCGGCGCCGAGCTCGTAGGCCGCGCGGAACGCCCGCACCGCGATCTCGCCTCGGTTCGCGACCAGCACCTTGGTGAACACAGCTCTCCTCCGGGTCGGGACGGCGCGACGAGCCTCCCAGAACACCGCCCGTCGTGCGGCACCCCCGTGAGCCGCGCGCGGACCCGCCCGACGCGCCCGCCGGTGCATCCTGCAGCTCGCGCTGCGGAGGTCGGTGCGGCGACCTGCGAGTCGTGAGCCGCGTCACGCAGGATGGGGTCCTGGTGACGGGAGGCGACACGTGGTGGTGCGCAGTACGGTCCGCTGGGCCGCGACCCAGGGGGCGATGCGGCTGGCGATCCGGGCCCGCGCCCGGGCGGGGAACCCGGACGCCGAGGTGCTCGTCGACCCGAGGGTCCGCGAGGACCCCTACGCCCACTACGAGCGGCTGCGGACCGTGGCACCGTTCGCGGGCGGCGCGTTCGCACGGGTGAGCGTCCACCACGGGGTCTGCACCGACGTCCTGCGCAGTGACGACTTCGGCCAGATCGGCGGGTCGCGCACCGACGGCCTGCCGGTCCTGCTCGCCGGGGCGCTGCGGCTGGCCGGCCCGCGGCCGAGCGTCGGCCCCATCGACGCCCCGTCCATGCTCGCCGTCGACCCGCCGGAGCACACCCGCTACCGCCGGCTGGTCAGCCGGGCCTTCAGCGCCCGAGCCGTCGCGCGGCTGCGCGACCGCACCGGGGCGATCGCCGACGAGCTGCTCGACGACCTCGAGCGGGAGGCCGCCGCGCACGGCGGCCGGTTCGACCTGGTGGCCCGGTACGCGAGCCTGCTGCCGGTCACGGTTATCTCCGAGGTGCTCGGGGTCCCGGTGTCGATGCGCGAGCAGTTCCTGGCCTGGGGCGACGGCGCCACGCCGAGCCTGGACATGGGGCTGGACCTGCGCACCCACCGCAGCGTCGAGCGCCACCTCGGCGAGCTCGACGCCTGGTTCCGCGGCCACCTGCGGCAGCTGCGCCGCTCCCCCGGCGACGACCTGCTCTCCACGCTCGTGACCACGGCCGACGACGACGGCAGCGGGCTCACCGAGCACGAGCTGCTCGCCACGGCCACCCTCGTCTTCGGCGCCGGCTTCGAGACGACGGTCAACCTCGTCGCCAACGGCGCCGCGCTGCTGTTCGCCCACCCCGACCAGCGGCAGCTGCTGGCCGAGGACCCGTCGCTGTGGCCCAACGCCGTGGACGAGGTCCTCCGCGTCGAGTCCCCGGTGCAGCGGACCGGGCGGCGGGCCAAGCGCGACACGACGGTCCACGGGGTGCCCATCGCAGAGGGCGAGCTGGTGCTGTGCCTGCTGGCCGCGGCCAACCGCGACCCGCGGGTGTTCCCCGATCCGCACGCCTTCGACGTCACGCGGCCCAACGCCCGCGACCACGTCGCCTTCTCCAGCGGCACCCACTTCTGCCTGGGCGCCGCGCTGGCCCGCATGGAGGGCGAGGTGGCGCTGCGCGCGCTGTTCGAGCGTTTCCCCGACCTCGCCGCCGCAGGCCCCGGTCGCCGCCGCGGCACGATCGTCCTGCGCGGCTACGAGTCGCTGCCGGCCCTCGTCCCGTCGCTGACCCGCACCGGCTGAGCGGCGCGCGCCCGGGTGTGACGAAGGATACCGACCAATCCGGTCGGTACACCGACCGAACTGGTCGGTGATCCCGTACCGTCCGTCGGGTGACACGACCGTTCCGGCAGCAGGTCGACGAGGGCATCCTCGACCGGGCCGCCGCCCTCTTCGCCCGGCGCGGGTTCGCCAAGACCTCGGTGCAGGATGTCGCGGACGCCGTGGGCCTGTCCAAGACCGGGCTGCTGCACCACTACCCCAGCAAGGACGCGCTGCACGCGGCGGTGCTCGCCCAGGCCGGCTCGCTGGGCCAGCGGGTGCTCGACCAGGTGGGTGACCTGCCCCCCGGCCCGGCGCGGGACCGGCACGCGCTGGAGGTGCTGGTCGACGTGGCCCTGGCCCACCCCGGGCTGGTCGCGCTGGTGCTCGCGCCGGTGACCGATCTCGACGCCGAGCCGCACCCGGCCGTGACCGGCCCGGTGCTGCACGCCTTCGGCGTCGACCCCGAGACCACGGAGCCACCCCGGCTCGTCCGGGTCATCGGCGCGCTCGCCGCGCTGGCGGTGCTGACCCTCGCCGCGCACGCCGAGGACCGGACCACCGCGTGGCGGCAGCACATCGTCGCCACCTGCTTCGACGCGCTCGGCCACCGCCGTCCGGACGCCGCTCTTCCCGATCCCGACCAGGTGGAGGCCTGATCCCCCATGGCACTTCTGTTGTCCCGACTCGGTGCCTTCTCGCACCGGCACCGCGTCGCCGTCGTCTTCGTGTGGCTCGTGCTGCTCGTCGGCGGCGGCGTGGGAGCGGGGACCCTGGCCGGCGAGACGTCGGACAGCTTCTCGATCCCCGGCCAGGAGTCGACGACCGCGCTGGAGCGGATCAGCGAGGAGTTCGGTGCCGCGGGCGGTGCGACGGCGCAGGTGGTGGTCGTCGCCCCGGGCGGCGCGTCGCTGGCCACGCCGGAGAACGCCGCGACCGTGGGTGCGCTGGTCGCCGAGCTGGGCGAGCTGCCCGGCGTGGCGTCGGCCAGCAACCCGCTGGACCCGGCCGCCCCCTCGGTCAACCCCGAGCTGACCACCGGCTACAGCACCGTCACCTACGAGGCGCCGGTCGGTGAGGTCACGCCCCAGCAGCAGGACGCGCTGACCGCGGCCGTCGAGGACGCCGGCGCCGGCCCGCTCACCGTCGAGGTCACCGGCCAGGCGATCCAGGCGCCCCCGCACATCGGCGGCCCCGCCGAGGTGATCGGCGTCGTCGTCGCGCTCGTCGTCCTCGCCGTCACCTACGGCTCGCTGGTCGTGGCCGGCATGAACCTGCTGACCGCGGTCGTCGGCGTCGGCATCGGCGTCCTCGGCATCACGATCGCGACCGGCTTCACCGACCTGTCGTCGACCACCCCGATCCTGGCCGCGATGCTCGGCCTGGCCGTCGGCATCGACTACGCGCTGTTCATCGTCAGCCGGTTCCGCCAGGAGCTGCGCTCGGGCGCCGACGTGGGCACCGCGGTCGCCACGGCCGTCGGCACCGCCGGCTCCGCGGTCGTCACCGCCGGGCTCACCGTCGTCATCGCCCTGACCGGGCTGTTCGTCGCCGGCATCCCGTTTCTCACCCAGATGGGCCTCGCCGCGGCCGCGACCATCGTCGTCGCCGTCCTCGTCGCGCTGACCCTCGTCCCCGCCGCGCTGGGCTTCCTCGGCCTGCGGGCGCTGCCGAGGAGGCAGCGGGGCGAGGCGCACACCCACCACGCGGCCGACGGGGGCTTCCTGGCCGGCTGGGTCACCACGGTCACCCGTCACCGCCTGGTCGCCCTGCTGCTGACGGTCCTGGCCCTGGGCACCATCGCCGTCCCGTTCTTCTCCATGCAGACCACGCTGGTGCAGAACCCGCCGGAGGACAGCAGCCAGGCCCGGGCCGAGCAGTTGCTCGCCGACGGATTCGGCGAGGGCTTCAACGGGCCCCTCACCGTGCTGTTCGAGGGCGACGGCGCGGTGCAGGCCGCGGCGGCGGCCGCCGGTGAGATCCCCGGTCTGGACGACGTCGCGCTCGTGGCCCCACCGGTGCCCGACGCCGACGGCACCGCCGCCCTGCTGAGCGTCATCCCGCAGTCCGGGCCGACCGACCCGGCCACCGAGCAGCTCGTCGCCGACCTGCGCGACCTGCTGGCCGACGTCGACGGCGCGCAGGCCTCGGTCACCGGCGCCACCGCGGTGAGCGTGGACGTCGCCTCCAGCCTGGACGCCGCACTGCCGGTCTACCTCGCGCTGGTCGTGGGCCTGGCCCTGGTGCTGCTCGTGCTGGTCTTCCGCTCGCTGCTGGTGCCGCTGGTGGGCGTCCTCGGTTTCGTGCTCACCGTCGGGGCCGCGCTCGGCGCCACCGTCGCGGTGTTCCAGTGGGGCTGGCTGGCCGACCTGGTCAACCTCGACGGCACCGGTCCGCTGATCAGCCTGACGCCGATCCTGGTCATCGGCATCCTGTTCGGGCTGGCGATGGACTACCAGATCTTCCTGGTGTCCCGGATGCACGAGGCGCACAGCCACGGCGCCGCGCCGATGGAGGCCATCCGCACCGGGTTCCGCCAGGCCGCCCCCGTCGTCGTCGCGGCCGCGCTGATCATGTTCTCGGTCTTCGCCGGCTTCGTGCCCTCCGGGGACGCGACGATCAAGTCGATCGCCTTCGCCCTGGCCGCGGGCATCGCCTTCGACGCCTTCGTCGTCCGCATGGTGCTCGTCCCCGCCGCGCTGGCCCTGCTCGCGGACAAGGCGTGGTGGCTGCCGCGCTGGCTGCGCTGGCTGCCCACCCTCGACGTCGAGGGCGCCGCGCTGGAGCGGCGCACCGCCCGGCCGCAGGTCGAGCAGCGCGAGGTGGTCGGCGCCGGCGAGCGCTGACCTCCCCCCGACAGCGCGGCCCGCCTCCCTCGGGGAGGCGGGCCGCGTTGCTACCCGGACCGGTCCGGCGTCACTCGTCGAAGACCAGCGACGGGGTGTCGACCCGCAGGGTCTGGCCGCGGAAGAACTCCGGGTGCCGCGCCCGCCAGACGAGCATGAGCACCGCGCCGAGCAGCAGCAGGCCGATCCCGATGACGAAGACGCTGCCGACGCCGAACACCGAGGAGCCGCTGCCGTAGGCGGGGTCGAGGGTGTCGACCGCCGTCTGCACGAACACCGCGGTGAGCATGAGCGCGCCCAGCAGCGGGAAGACGCCCTTGAACACCAGGTCCCTGGCACTGCGGCGCAGCTCGTGCCGGAAATACCACACGCAGGCGTAGGCGGTCAGGCCGTAGTAGAAGCAGATCATCAGGCCCAGCGCGTAGATCGTGTCGATGAGCACGTTCTCGCTGATGAGCGTCATGCCCACGTAGAACGCCGCCGTGGCGGCCCCGGCCACCAGCGTGGCGGTGGAGGGCACCCGGAAGCGCGGGTGCACCTCTGCCAGCCGCTGGGGCAGGGCCCCGTAGGTGCCCATGGCGAGCATCGTCCGGGTCGTCGGCAGGAACGTGGTCTGCAGGGACGACGCCGAGCTCGCGACGACGGCGAGGAAGAGCAGGAACGCCAGCCCCGGACCCATGACCGGGCCGGCCAGCGCGGCGAACACGTTGTCGCTGGTGTCGGGGTTGCCCAGGCCGGTGCCCTCGGTGCCGACGCCGGCGTACATCTGCACGACGATCGCCACGCCGAGGTAGGTCACGATGATGACGACCATGGTCAGCAGGGCCGCGCGGCCCGGGGTGCGGGCGGTGCCGGCGGTCTCCTCGTTCACCGTCAGGCAGGTGTCCCAGCCCCAGTAGATGAACAGGGAGAGCGACAGGCCGGCGGTGAACGCGCTGAACGAGGTGATGGCGGTCGGGTCCAGCCAGGACGCCTCGAACGGGATCGCACCCGGTGCGGAGCCGGCCTTGGCCAGCGCCAGGACGGCGAACACCGCGAGCACGGCCATCTGGAAGCCGACCAGCAGGTACTGCACGCGCTTGGTGGCCTCCACGCCCCGGTAGGTGATCCAGGTGGCGACGGCGACGAACGCCACGCAGGTGAGGACGTTGACGAGCGTGTCGTCGCCGAGCGCCGCCACCGACTCCGAGCCGGTGAGCTCACCGAGCAGCAGGTAGAAGAAGGACACCGCCACGCCCGCGAGGTTGGACAGCACGATGACCGTGGCCAGCAGCGCGCCCCAGCCGCAGAGCCAGCCGACGTAGGGGTTGAACGCCTTGGTCGTCCAGGTGAACGACGTCCCGCAGTCCGGCGCCACCCGGTTGAGCTCCCGGTAGGCGTAGGCGACCAGCAGCATCGGCAGGAAGCCGGCCAGGAAGACCGCCGGCATCTGCAGGCCGACCTCGGTCACCGTGGGACCGAGGGTGGCCGTCAGCGCGTACACCGGCGCGATGCTCGAGACGCCGAGCACCACGCTGGCCAGCAGGCCGACCGAGTTGCTCGACAACCCCTTGGCCCGCAGGTCGGCCTGCCGGGCGGTCGCCGGCCTCTGTTCCACCGCCATGCGGTCCTCCTCTCCGCGCCGCTCCCGCGGCATGTCGTCAGCAGGCGGGTGTGCTCCGCCTCACACGCGACAGCCAGCCAGGTCGGCACGGATCGCGGAAGACGCCACGGTGTACACCCGACTCGGGCCCCGTCGACACTCCGGCATGGCCGTCGTCCACGGATCCGAGCGCGAGGAGCATGCACCACGACTGTTTCGCGTGCGTGTCGGACGCGCACCCGTCCATTCCGTCGGGTGACCCCGCCCCAGGAGGAGGCCGAGGGCCGCCCGTCCCGCCGTTCCTCCGGGAGGACGTCGATCGCCGCGCCGAGGACATTCTCACGGGCTTGGCAACACGGAAACCGTCGCCTAACCTCTCGGCACGTACGGATTCCGTCGTCATGGTGGCTCGCCTGACGCGTCCAGCCTTAACCGCACGACCGATCGGACCTCCACGCGATGACGCGCTACGGCGCCCAGTTCGGGCCTGACATCACCTACCTCGGCGTCGACCGCTGCGACCTGGGCGACCCGGCGTCCTTCGCGGACGCGGACGTCGTCGTCCTCGGTGCGCCGTTCGACGGCGGCACGTCGCACCGTCCGGGCACCCGCTTCGGCCCGCAGGCGATCCGGATGACCGACTACCTCGCCCACGACGGGTCGCGGCCGAGCCTGGCGCTGCGCACCGACGGCCTGCGCGACCTGCGCGTGCTCGACGCCGGGGACGTGGAGATGTACTCCGGCGACATCGAGACGGCGCTGCGCTCGCTGGAGGCCGCCGTCGAGACGGTGACCCGCTCCGGCGCCATCCCGGTCGTGCTCGGCGGGGACCACTCGATCGCCTTCGCCGACGCCAAGGGCGTGGCCGACGTGCTCGGCCACGGGCGGGTGTCGATGATCCACTTCGACGCGCACGCCGACACCGGCGACATCGAGTTCGGCTCGCTGTGGGGCCACGGCCAGCCGATGCGGCGGCTCATCGAGTCGGGGGCACTGCGCGGCGACCGCTTCCTGCAGGTCGGCCTGCGCGGCTACTGGCCGCCCCCCGAGACGCTGGACTGGATGGCGGCGCAGCGGATGCGCTCCTACGAGATGACCGAGATCGGCCACCGCGGGCTCGACGCCTGCCTCACCGAGGCCTCGGCGATCGCCACCGACGAGTGCGACGGCGTCTTCCTCTCGGTCGACATCGACGTCTGCGACCCCGGGCACGCACCCGGCACCGGGACACCGGAGCCGGGCGGGCTCACCGCCCGCCAGCTGCTGGACGCCGTCCGCCGGCTGTGCCTCGAGCTGCCCGTGGTGGGCATCGACGTCGTCGAGGTCAGCCCGCCCTACGACCACGCCGACATCACCGCGGCCCTGGCCAACCGGGTCGTCCTCGAGGCGCTCTCGGCCATCGCCCGCCGCCGTCGCGACGCCCGCGACGGCACCCGCTGGGACCCGTCGGTCCCCCTGCTCGCGAACCGCCCCGACACCACCCAGGAGAACCCGTCATGACCGAGCTCGCGACGTCCTGCCACGGCTCCGGCACGGCCGGCGCGCGCGCCGCCGGCACCCCGCACCCCCTCGACCCCCTGACCGCCGACGAGTTCCGCGCCGCCGCCGGCATCCTGCGCCGCGACAAGGGGGTCGACGAGCGCTGGCGGTTCGCCTCCATCGAGCTGCGCGAGCCGGCGAAGGACGTCGTCCGCGCGTTCTCCCCGGGCGACCCGATCCGCCGCGAGGCCCGGGTGACCTGCTGGAGCCGTGACGAGGGGACGCCGTGCAAGGCGGTCGTCTCCCTCACCGACGACGCCGTCGTCTCCTGGGAGGCGATGCCCGGCGAGCAGGCCAACATGACCCTCGACGAGTGGCACGAAGCGCACGAGGTGCTGATCGAGCACCCGGCAGTGGTCGAGGCGCTGGCGGAGCGGGGCATCACCGACCTCGACCTGGTGCTCATCGACACCTGGGCCTACGGCCACTCGCTGATCCCCCAGGGCCTGCAGGACCGCCGGGTCGGCTGGACCGACGTGTGGCGCCGCTCGGTGCGCGGCGGCAACCCCTATGCCAACCCGGTCATGGGCCTGCACTTCGTCGTCGACCTCAACACGATGGAGCTGCTGCACGTCGAGGACAACCCGCCGCCGGCGCAGCCCGCCGTCATGGGCGAGTACGTGCCCTCCCTCGTCCCCGGGCTCGAGCAGCGCACCGACGTGAAGCCGCTGGAGATCACCCAGCCCGAGGGCGTCTCGTTCACCCTCGACGGCGCCGAGCTGCGCTGGCAGAACTGGTCGATGCGGCTGGGCTTCAACCACCGCGAGGGCCTGGTGATCCACCGGGTCGCCTACGACGGCCGGCCGATCGCGCACCGGATGTCGTTCGCGGAGATGGTCGTGCCCTACCGCGACCCCAGCCCCGACCACCACCGCCGCACCGCGTTCGACATCGGCGAGTGGGGCCTGGGCTTCATGACCACGTCGCTCAAGCTCGGCTGCGACTGCCTCGGCGACATCACCTACGTCGACGCCGTGCTGCACGACACCCGCGGCGAGCCCTACACGATCGAGAACGCGATCTGCCTGCACGAGGAGGACGACGGCGTGCTGTGGAAGCACGTCGACGAGCAGGCCGGCGCCGAGGTCCGGCGGTCACGGCGGATGGTCGTGTCGTTCCACGCGACCGTCGCCAACTACGAGTACCTGACCTACTGGCGCTTCTACCAGGACGGCACGATCCAGTGCGAGGTCCGCGCCACCGGGATCATGGTGACCAGCGCCTACGAGGACACCCCGCCGGCCTACGGGACCGTGGTCGACGAGCGCACCTACGCGCCGATCCACCAGCACTTCGTCGTCGCCCGGCTCGACATGGAGGTCGACGGCCCGGAGAACACCGTCGTGGTCACCGAGAGCGAGGCGCTGCCGGTGTCCGAGGACAACCCCCACGGGCTCGCCGTCGTCACCCGCAGCCGGGCGGTGGAGACGGAGTCCGAGGGGCGCCTGGACGTCGACTTCGCCACCCAGCGCAGCTTCAAGGTCGTCAACCGGACCAAGCCCAACCGCCTCGGGACGGCGCCCGGCTACAAGCTGTACGTCAACTCGGCGCTGCCCGCGCTGGCCGACCCGAGCGCGCCGTTCCGGCAGCGGGCGCAGGTCATCGACCACCCGGTGTGGGTGAGCCGGTACGACGAGGAGGAGCGCTGGCCCTCCGGCGAGTTCTGCAACCAGAGCCGCCGGGACGCCGGGCTCCCGGAGTGGACGAAGGCCGACCGGCCGGTCGCCGACACCGACCTCGTGCTCTGGCACGTCTTCGGCATCCACCACGTCCCCCGGCCCGAGGACTGGCCGGTCATGCCGGTCGACGTCGTGTCCTTCGAGCTCAAGCCGGTGGGCTTCTTCGACCGCAACCCGGCCCTCGACGTGCCGCCCGCCCCGGGCGCCTGCCACTAGCGATGGGTGAGGACCCCCCTGCCCCCCGCCGCTCGGAGAAGGGCCCCGTCCTCGCCACCCCTCGCAGGCTCGGGGCGGGAACCGGGACGGGGCCGGGGCTCCTGCAGGGGGGTCCGGCATGACGCAGCCGCTCGGCGTGGCGGCCCTGCCGCGGTTCCTCGCGCACGGCGCGGCGGGGGCCGCGGGAGGTTGCGCCGCCGTGCACGCGCTCGGACTGGTCGCTGCGCCGCACTCCGGCACCGCTCTCCTGTCGGCGGCCTGCCTGCTGTGCGCGGTGCACCTGTGGCGCCGGCCGGGCCGGGCGGCGTGGGGCGCGCACGTCGTCCTGACGACGGCGATGCTCGCCGTCCACCCGCCCGTGGTGCCCACCCACCACGCCGCGACCGGCCTGGCCGCCTGGGCCGGGCCGGTCGCGGGTCTGCTGGCGGTCGTCGCGCTGCTGCTCGCGGCGGTGCGGGGGTACGGCGCGGTGCGGGGTACGGCGCGGTGCGCCGGATCGGCTGAGCGTCGGCAGCGGTGTGCTGGTCAGCAGTCCTCCGTTGCCGCCGTCCTCGATGGGGGCCCCGCCCGATCGGTACCTCGGCAGGCGGCGTTCGCACCGGAGGCGGCCTCAGGGACATCCCGGCGGCATCCCGGGTGACACGCCGCCAGGAGTGGACCCGCTGATCCGGTGGTCGCGTGTCACCGCTTGCCCGGTGGAGCCACCACCAGCGCGACGCCCAGAGCGGTGACCCCGATCCCCACGAACGACAGCCCGCTGACCCGCTCGCCGAAGAGCAGGTACGCCTCGACGGCGGTGGCCACCGGTACGAGGTAGTAGAGGCTGGAGACGCCTGCGGCCGTCCCTCGGCGCAGCAGCAGGAGCAGCAGCAGGACGGCGCCGATCGACAGGACGAGCACCAGCCAGACGAAGGCGGCGACGAACTCGTCGGTCCACCGGATCGACATGTCCTCGGTCGCCACCGCGACCGCCAGCAGCACGGTCGCGGCCGACGCGTACTGCACCGCCGTCCCCCAGACCAGCGGGATCCGGTCGCCGTGCCGCTTCTGGTAGACGGTGCCGAGCGTCCCCGAGCCCAGTGCCACCAGGCACGCGACGACACCGGCCACCGGGAGGGGTTCGGCCGTGCCGGCGTCGGCGATGCCCGGGCCGACGACCAGTACGACGCCCGCGACGCCGAGCGCCAGTCCGAGCCACTGGAGTGCCGTGGGCCGCTCGCCGAGCACCCGGGCGGCGAGGACGGCGGTGAGCACCGGTTGCAGGCTGACGACCACCGCCGACACCCCCGCGGGCACGCCCAGCGAGATGCCGTAGAAGACGCCGCCCAGGTACCCGCCGTGCAGCAGCAGCCCGGCGATCGAGGCGTGGCCGTACTGCGGGCGGGCAGCCATGCCGGCCGAGCGCAGTGCGACGGCCAGGACGCCGAGCAGGACCGCGGCGACGCCCAGGCGCAGGCTCAGGAAGGTGAAGGGCTCGGCGTAGGGCAGCCCGTACTTGGCGCCGACGAAACCTGTGCTCCACAGCAGGACGAACAGCGCCGGCCCACCCAGCGTCTGGACCCGCGAGGTCGTCCCCGTCATCGGCTCAGTCTGACGACGCCGGTTGCCCGGAGTCACGAGGAACGCAGCCTGCCAGCCGGGCCCCAGGGACGCCTCGGACAGGTCTCCGGTGCCCATCGGCGGCTCGTCGACGATCGCGACGCGCCCTCGCCGCAGTCTGCGTCCAGCCGCGGAGACGGACCGTCGTGCACTCGCACGAGGCGCCTCGGCGAAGCGGTACGTGGACGGCCGTGTCCGTGGCGGTCCGCTCGGTGACGTGGCGGTGACACGCTCCGGCCCAGGATGTCGGCGAGACAGGATGGGGGTGGCCGGGACATGGCCGTCAAGGTCGGCACGTTCAACGTCCTCAACCTGGCCCGGCGAGGCGAGCGCTACTACCCCGACGAGGAGCCGTACTCGGCCGCCGAGTACGACCAGAAGGCGACGTGGATCGCCGGGCAGTTGACCCGCATGAAGGCGCACCTGGTCGGCTTCCAGGAGGTCTTCCACGAGGAAGCCCTGCGTGATGTCTGCGACCGGTCGGGTCAGTTCCCCGACGGCACCGTCGTGGCACCGGGCGCCGACGGGGCCAGTGGTCCACGGCTGGGCCTGGCCAGTGGGCTGCCCATCGACGAGCCGGTCACGACCATCACCGACTTCCCGGCCGGGATGGGGGCGGAAGCGGGAGGTCTCGCCCTGCCGGTCGGGACGTTCAGTCGCCCGATCCTGCGCACCCGCGTGGTCCTCGACCCGGAACAGGGCGCGACCTCGACGGTCTTCGTCGCCCACCTGAAGTCCAAGCGGCCGATCCGTGACCCGCAGGCACCGGAGCACGATCCGCGCGAGGAGGCACTCGGCAAGGCGCGGGCGCTCATCCGCCGCGCCGCCGAAGCGGCGGCCCTGCGCTTCCTCGTGCTGCAGGAGACCATCGGCAACGCGCAACCCGTGATCGTGCTCGGGGATCTCAACGACGCCGCCCGCGCGGTCACCACGGACATCATCATGGGTGACTCACCCTCGAGGTTCTGGCCGAGGGACCCCGAGGACAGGCAGGCCTACTGGGACCGACTCCTGTACTCGGCCTATGAACTCACCGTTCGCCGGACCGGACGTGACGTGAGCTACACGCACATCTTCAACGGGCGCTACGAGAACCTCGACCACATCCTCGTGAGCCAGGAGTTCTACGAGCGCAATCCGCAACGGATCGCGGAAGTGGTGGACCTTCGGTACTTCAACGACCACCTGTTCGACAGCCAGCTCAGCGACGACCGCCGCGACCGGATCGTCTCGGATCACGCACAGCTGGTCGCCGAGATCCGCCTACGGTGACCTCAGCCGCCACCATGGCACCCGTCCCCGCTCCCGGCGACGAGTCACGAGGCGCCGACGCCGACGCCGTCGACGCCCGCCGTCAGGACGCGCCTCGGCAGGCCGACGTGCGCACCTACCCCTCCCCTCTGGCGGGAATGTCTCCACCCTGGCCACCGAGCTGCCCACGCCGGTGGCGGCCGAGTGCTGGAACACGTCGACCGGCTGGCGGCGATGCTCGAGACCGACGGCGACCCCCGCCCCATCGGCGCGCTGCGGTGCTCGCCGACCTCATCCGCCGGCCCTGGGACACCGGCCGGCCCGCGGTCACCACCCACCTGACCATCACGCTGCGCTGGACGCGCTCGCGGGCCGGACCGACCAGCCCGGCGACACCGCCCGGCCACCTTTCTGACCGGAGCCGGGCCGCTGGTCGGCTCGTCGCCACGCCCACGAGCCGACCAGCACGGGGAGCGCGACCGTGGGCCTGAGGACCCCTCAGTCCTCGGGCAGCCGCACCGGTGCCAGCTCGTCGAACAGGTCGCCGGGGCCGGGGTTGTCCGGGTGGGTGCGCCCGCCGAGGTGGTGGACGACGCCCCACACCGCGTTGAGCGCCGTCTGCACCGCGCCCTCGGCCCAGCCGGCGGTCCAGGAGATGTCGTCGCCGGCGAGGAACAGGCCCCGGTACCGCTCGGGCAGCTCGTCCTGCACGAAGTGGGTGAACAGCCGCCGCTGGTAGCGGTAGTGGCCGGGCAGGTTGGCCTTGAACGCGCCCATGTAGTCGCGCTCGGACTCCCACGACACCGTCACCGGCGAGGCGATGACGTGCCGGCGCAGGTCCACGTCGGGGTAGATCTCGCGCAGCGAGGCGAGCATGACCTCCATGCGCTCGGTCGCCGACAGCGGCAGCCACTTCAGCGAGTCGTCGGCCCACGTGTAGCTCAGGCAGATCAAGCCCGGCTTCCCCTCCCCCTGGTCGAGCAGGTAGGTGCCGCGGGTCATCCGGTCGGTCAGGGTCATGCTCATCCGGTGCCGGCCGGTCTGCGGGTCGACGTCCTTCCAGAACGGCCGGTCCACCAGGCAGAACAGCTTGGTCGAGCCCATGTAGTGGGTGCGCTCGATCGCCGTCCAGTGGTCGATCGGGAACAGCTCCTCGTCGCAGACGATGCGGGAGAGCAGGTTCCAGCTCTGCGCGGTGAACACCGCCGCCTTGTAGGTGCGGATCCCGCCGGCCTGGTCGGTGACCGTCAGGCAGTTGGGCGCGGTCCGGTGCAGCCGGGTGACCCCGGGCAGCGGCCGCCCGCCGGGGTGCAGCGAGGCCAGGCTGGTGCCGGCCGGCCAGTGCACCGGCGCCTCGACCTCCTCGCGCCACAGCCCGACCGGCAGCTGCTGGCAGCCGCCGACGATGGACAGGTGGTCGTCGTCTGCGGCGGTGAAGACCACCCGCAGGATCTCGAGCATCGAGTTGGGGTAGTCGGTGTCCCAGCCGCCGGTGCCGAAGCCGACCTGCCCGAAGACCTCGCGGTGCCGGAAGGAGCGGAACGCCGGCGAGGCGGCGAGGAACCCGTAGAAGGTCGTGTCGTCGAGCTGCTCGACCAGCTCGTCCCAGATGGCCTTGATGGTCTTGACGTCGCGGTCGCGGATCGCCTGCTGCATCTCCCCCAGGCGGGCACTGCGGACCAGCGTCTCGTGCCAGGCGTCGGCGACCTCGCGGTAGAGCGGCGGCAGGTCGTCGAGGGTGCGGGCGTAGTGCGTCTCCCCCTTGAGGTCGACCACGGTGCTGGGCGTGGCGACGTCGAGCGGGTTCGGGAAGCGCGTCGTCGACAGGCCCAGGCGGTGCACGTAGGAGAACAAGGCGGTCGACGAGGGCGGGAAGCGCATCGCGCCCATCTCGGCGACCACGCCGGGGTGGCCCTCGAAGCCGAGCGAGCGCAGCCGCCCGCCGATCTCGTGGGCCTCGTAGACGACCGGCCTGAGGCCGAGCTTCATCAGCTCGTGGGCGGTGACGATGCCCGACAGACCGCCGCCGATGACGGCGACCTCGGTGCCGTGCTCGGCCTCGGGCACCTCGCCGAGCCCGGCCGGGTGGGCCAGCCAGTCGTCGTAGGCGAAGGGGAAGTCCGGGCCGAACATGGTCAGCGGCCGGATCGGCCTCTCCTCGCCCGGCTCGTGCGCGGCGACGGGGATGGCAGAGGTCATGCGGGCTTCTCCGTGGGATAGAGCTCGGGACGGCGGTCGGCCAGGTGGGTGTTCACCCGGCGGGAGGCGGTGAGGACGGCGGGGTCGACGTCGGTCACGAGCAGTTCCTCGCCCCGGCCGGCCCGCACCAGCTCGGTGCCGTCGGGGGCGATGACGCAGCTGGCGCCGCAGTAGACGAACTCCCCCTCGGCACCGGTGCGGTTGGTGTAGGCGACGAACACCTGGCTCTCGTAGGCGCGGGCCGGCACGAGCACCGTGCCGACGTGGCCGTAGGGGTCCATCAGCCCGGTGGGGACCACGAGCAGCTCGGTCCCGGCGAGGGCGTGCGCGCGCACCGCCTCGGGGAACTCGACGTCGTAGCAGACCAGCAACCCGACGGTGAGGTCGTCGAGCCGGAACTGGACGACCCCGACGTCGCCGGGCACGAAGGCGTCGCGGTCGACGTCGCCGTAGAGGTGCGTCTTGGCGTAGCGGGCGAGCAGGGCACCGTCGGCGTCCACGACGACGACGGAGTTGGCCACCCCGGCCGGGGTGCGCACCGGCAGCCCGACCGCGATGGCGAGCCCGGACTCGGCGGCGATGGCCGCCACCCGGTCGGTCAGCGGCCCGGGGACCGGTTCGGCCAGCTCGGCGACCCGCTCGGCGCCGATGGCGTAGCCGGTCAGCGACATCTCCGGCGTCACCAGCAGCCGGGCGCCGGCCTCCGCCGCGCGGCGGGCGGCGGAGGCCACGGCAGCCAGGCCGGCCTCCGGGTCCGGCGTGCTGGCCGGCCCCTGCAGCAGTGCGATCCGCACGGTCAGGCCCCCGGCGCGGTCGGGGCGTCCGCACCCGTCCGCAGGGCCGAGTGGCGGTACCCGTAGCCGAAGTAGACGGCCAGCCCGACCAGCATCCAGGCGAGGAACACCAGCCAGGTCGCCGAACCCAGGCCGAACATGAGCAGGACGCAGAACAGCACGCCCAGCACCGGGGTCAGCGGGTAGAGCGGCGTGCGGAAGCTGCGCGGCAGGTCGGGCCGGGTGCGACGCAGCAGCACGACGCCGACGTTGACCAGCGCGAAGGCGAACAGCGTGCCGATGCTCGTGGCGTTGGCCAGCTCACCGAGCGGGACCAGGCCGGCCAACAGCGCGATCACGACGCTGACGATGACCGTGTTGGCCACCGGGATCCGCCGGCGGGCGCTGACCCGGCCGAACACCGGCGGCACCAGGCCGTCGCGGGACATCGCGTAGAGGATGCGGGTCTGCCCGTAGAGGACGGTGAGCACCACGCTGGCGATCGCGATGACCGCACCCAGGGAGAGCAGCACGGCGGTCCACGTCTGCCCGGTCGCGATGCTCAGCACGTCGGCGAGCGCGGCCTCCGAGCCGCTGATCTGCGGCCACGGCACCGCGCCGACGGCGGCCAGCGCCACCAGGACGTAGACGACGGTGACCACGAGCAGCGACAGCATGATCGCGCGCGGGAGGTCGCGGCGGGCGTCGCGCGCCTCGTCGCCGGCGGTCGAGGCGGCGTCGAAGCCGATGTAGGAGAAGAAGGCCTGGGAGGCCGCGGCGGTCACCCCGGCGATGCCCATGGGCAGGAACGGGGCGAGGTTGCCGGCGCGGAAGGCGGTGAAGGCGACCACGCAGAAGAACAGCAGGACGCCGACCTTGAGCACGACCATCGCGGTGTTGACCCGCGCGCTCTCGGTCGTGCCGCGCAGCAGCAGCACCATGGCGAGCAGGACGACGACCAGGGCGGGGACGTTGAACACCCCGCCGTCACCGGGCGGCGCGGACAGCGCCTCGGGCAGCACGGCCCCGACCGTGCCCGAGGCGAGGTCGTCGATGTAGGCCCCCCAGCCGACCGCGACGGCGGCCACCGAGACCCCGTACTCGAGCATCAGGCACCAGCCGCACACCCAGGCGACGAGCTCGCCCATCGTGGCGTAGGTGTAGGAGTACGAGGACCCGGAGACGGGGATGCTGCCGGCCAGCTCGGCGTAGGACAGCGCCGAGAACAGCGCGGTCACCGCGGCCAGCACGAAGCCGAGGACGACGGCGGGACCGGCCAGCGGCACGGCCTCGCCGAGGATGACGAAGATGCCGGTGCCGAGGGTGGCACCGATGCTCAGCGCGGTGAGCTGCAGCAGGCCCATGGACCGGCGCAGCCCGTGCCCGCCCGCCTCCTGGTGCTGGGCGACGATGACGTCGACCGGCTTGAGCCGGAACAGCTGGCTGCGGGCCGGAGCCGCGCCGCCCGTTCCGCCCTCGACTGTCTCCACGTGCGCTCCTCTGCGGCCGTGTCCCGGCATCGGCGTCCTGCCACCAGGGTCCTCCGACGGACACCTGTGGCGTGGGTCGCAGGGAGCATCATCAGTGGTTGCCCATATGTCAACCACAGTTTCCTGGCCGGACTACGCCGGCGCCATCCGCCCGTCGGGGAGTGCCGGGGCGAACACCCACAGCACGCGGGTGGTCCCGTCGGCGCGCAGCGAGCGGAAGCCGTGCTCGGTGCCCGGCGAGAAGGTGAACGCGTCGCCGGGCCCCAGCACGGTCACCTCGCCGGCCACGGTCACCTCGAGCTCGCCCTCCAGGACGAAGACGAACTCCACCTCGGCGGGCAGGGCGTACGTCCCCGCACCGCTCCCGCCACCGGGTGCGACCTCGGAGAGGATCGCCTGCAGCCGCCGCTCGCCGGAGGGGGTGAGCAGGTACTCGGTCAGCCCCCGGCCGCCGAACGCGATCGGCGGGTAGCTGCCGGCGCGGACGGCCTCCCCGCCCGGCGCGGCCTCGAACAGGCTCCCCGGCGAGATGCCCAGCGCGGCGCACACCCGGACCAGGGCGGCCACCGAGGCGGTCGCCTGGTCGCGCTCGAGCTTGCTGAGGAAGCCCTTGGTCAGCCCGCTGGCCTCGGCCACGTCGGTGAGCGTGAGCCGGCGGGCCAGCCGGACGGCCTTGAGCCGTCCGCCGATGCGCGGCACACCGTCCGCACGCGCCGTGCCGTCCGGAACCGCCGTCATGCCACCTCCCCGGTCCCCAGGGACACTAGTCAGCCGACGCCGGGAGTTGACAAGTGGGAAACACGAGTTGACAGTGGCGGCCGACCCGGACGGGGGACGCGACCCCGCCCCGAGCCCTTGGAGAGCCCGTGCAGGAGCAGACCCCGATCGGCCCCGTCGACGCCACCCGGGTGCCCCGCTACGGCGGCCCGGCCACCTTCGCCCGCCTGCCGCGGATCGACGAGGTCTCCCGCGCCGACGTCGCCGTCCTCGGGGTGCCCTTCGACTCCGGCGTCAGCTACCGGCCCGGCGCCCGGTTCGGCCCCGGGCACGTGCGGGCGGCCTCGAAGCTGCTGCGGCCCTACAACCCGGCGCTCGACGCCACCCCGTTCGGCACGCAGCAGGTGGCCGACGCCGGCGACATCGGCGTCAACCCGTTCGACCTGGGCGAGGCGATCGAGACGATCGACCGGGAGGTGACCGCGCTGAGGGCCGACGGCGCCCAGCTGCTCACCATCGGCGGCGACCACACCATCGCGCTGCCGATCCTGCGCTCGCTGGCCCGCGACCACGGACCGGTCGCCGTCCTGCACTTCGACGCCCACCTCGACACGTGGGACACCTACTTCGGCGCCCCGTACACGCACGGCACGCCGTTCCGCCGCGCCAGCGAGGAGGGGCTGGTCGACCTGGAGCGCTCGCTGCACATGGGCATCCGCGGCCCGCTGTACAGCAAGCAGGACCTCGAGGACGACGCCGTGCTCGGCTTCCAGGTGATCCGCTCCGACGACTACGAGGTCGACGGCGTGCGCAGCATCGTGGAGCGGATGCGCGGCCGGCTCGCCGGCGGCCCGGTCTACGTGTCGGTCGACATCGACGTTCTCGACCCCGCGCACGCACCGGGCACCGGCACGCCGGAGGCCGGCGGGCTCACCAGTCGCGAGCTGCTCAACACGCTGCGCGGACTGGTCGGGCTGGACGTCGTCGGCGCCGACATCGTCGAGGTGTCCCCGCCCTACGACCACGCCGAGCTCACCGGCATCGCCGCGGCCCACGTGGGCTACGAGCTGCTGTCGGTCCTGTCGCTCGACCGCGCCGGCGCCTGAGGTTCAGAGCCCGGCGTCGGGCGATGCGTGGCTCTGCGGCCCGCGGGTGCCCCAGGCGTAGGTCTGCTTCGCCAGCCCCAGGTAGAGGTGCGTCTCGGTGGACTCCACACCCTCCACCGCGCGGATGCGGGCGACCACGTCGAGCAGCTGGTCGTCGTCCTCGCAGACGACCTCGACCAGCAGGTCGACCGACCCGGCGGTGATGACGACGTAGTCCACCTCGCCGAAGGCGGCGATGCGGTCGGCGGCCGCGCGGGCGTCGCCGCTGGTGCGCACGCCGACCATCGCCTGCCTCGAGAAGCCGACCTGCAGCGGGTCGGTGACCCCGACGATCTGCATGACCCCGGCGTCGAGCAGCCGCTGCACCCGCTGCCGGACGGCGGCCTCCGACAGCCCCACCGCCGCGGCGATGCGCGCATAGGGACGGCGGCCGTCCTCTTGCAGCTGCTCGATGATCGCCCGTGAGACGTCGTCCAGCACGAACCGCCGACGGATGCTCATGCCAGCCCCTCCCCCGCACGTGGTCCCGGCGGACCCGGGTCCCCGGATCGTAGCCAGGCGCCGCCGCTGACGACGTGGCCCGTCGGGCTGGCCCAACCCTTCGATTCTGGCATCCCGGGCCGCTCTCGACGACGGGATCCGCAGCCACGACCGCCACCGAGCGGGATGTCGCAGCGCCCGGTCAGCCCGTCGGCGCCGACCTCTGCCTGCGCTCCGCCCAGCGGGTGTTCGACGACGAGGGGAGGACCCCGCTGCGCCACCGACTGCACGCAGGACGATGCGTCGCCACGGGAGCGATGAGTGCCCGGGCCTCGGACGGTCTCCGCAGTGGGTCCGCGGACCGGCCGCGGAACGTGCTGAGCGAGGTCGCATGCACCGCGTTCTGGTCCAGCAGTGGGTCTCCGTCGACGGTATGGTCGCCGGCCGGAACGGCGAGACCGACATCTTCGACGCCGTCACCGACTTCTCCGCTTCCGACCGGCACAACACGGCGCTGCTCGACTCCGTCGACGAGGTGCTGCTCGGCAGACGCACCTACGAGGAGTTCGTCCAGTACTGGCCCACGGCCGAGGGCGAAGCGCTCGCCCCACTCGTCAACGCGCTGCCCAAGACCGTCGCGTCGACCACGCTCGGCGCCGCGCCGTGGGGTGAGCACCCACCGGCACGGATCGTTCCCGACGCCGTCGGGCACATCCGGTCGCGCCGGACGGCCGGCGCGACCGGGACCACGATCGTCTGGGGCAGCATCACCGTGATGCGCGCTCTGCTGCGCGCCGAGCTGGTGGACGACCTCGAACTGTTCGTCGCACCGGTGCTGCTCGGCGCAGGCACGCCGTTGCTCGATCCGGCCGGGCCCACCGTGCGCCTGACGCTGCGGGACAGCGAGACCTGGCCCGGCGGCTCGCTCCGAGCGCGCTACGCGGTCCCTGCAGCCGACCCCATCCCACAGCCCTCGATCGGTGCCGCCGGTCGAGGCCGGGCCGACCGACCGACAGGTCCTCCCAGGACTCGTCCGTCGTGCGGGACACGGCGGTCAGCCGATCCTCCACCAGTCGGCGGTGGAGGGATCTCGTGGAGTCCGTGACGAGGGAAACGGCAGCGGCTCGGTGCCACGGCGCCCGTCCACGTGGATCCACGAGGCCACGATGCCGACCGCATCGCGATCGGTGCAGCCGCGCCCGGCGGTCGAGCCGGCAGATCCGCCTCGGCTGGCGTGGTCCCGTGGTCGGCCGGCTCCTGCCCCAGCGTCGGGTGCCCACGCCGCTCGTGCGAGCGCGGCGACGCGGGTGCGCAGCGAGGAGCAACGGTGGTCCGCGGGATGCCGTCCCCGGTCCCGTCGGGACACCGCGACCTCCGATGCCGAGCGCAGGCGGCGAAGGCCGCACGCAGCGGGCCGCTCAGGACCGCCGTCCCCTGATCAGGGAGGCGTGTCACCCCCGCTGGTGTGTCCGGCAGCCCGCCGTCGACGGTCGACCAGGGAGGCGTGTCCCTAGGTGTCCTCCCCCGCCGGCACGCAGAGCACCGGGCGGTCGGACAGGTGCAGCAGCTTGTGCGACACCGAGCCGAGGACGGCACCGCGCAGTGGGCTCTCACCCCGGGTGCCGACGACGATGACCCGGCCGTCGTGCCGGTGCGCCGCGTCGATCAGCGCCTGGGCCGGCTTCTGGGGCAGCACCTCGACGACCGTGCGGACGCCGGCCCCCTCCGCCTCCGCGACCGCGTGCGACACCGCCGTGCGGCCCATCTCGGTGAGCGCCCGCTGGTGCGCCTGGAACTCCTCACCCAGCCCACCGGGCGGTTCGACGCCGTACACGAGGACGAGGGGCTCGTCGAACCGGGTGGCCAGCGAGATCGCCATGGCCAGGGCCGGCCGGGACCCCGGCGACTCGTCGTAGCCCAGGACGATGCTCACCGCAGGTCCTCGTCGACGTGGACGCGGTCGCCGGCGACCCCGGGTCGCTCCTGCCAGAACCGGCTGTCCTTCGCCCGCCAGACGACCATCAGCACCAGTCCGACGACGAAGATCCCGACGCCGATCACCAGCGGCGGGCCCACGCCCAGCCACGCCTGCCCGGTGTAGGAGTTCTCCGGGTCGGCGAGGTCGCGGATCGACAACGCCAGCAGCCAGGTGAGCAACCCGGCCCCGATCAGCGGCCCGACCCCGATGAGCAGGAACGCCGACACGCTGCGGGTCAGCTGCCGCCGGTGGTACACGGCGCAGGCGATGCCGGTCAACGCGTAGTAGAAGGCGATGAGCAGCGACAGCGCGGTGATCGAGTCGAACAGCGCGTTCTCGCTGAGCAGGCTCACCGCGACGAACCAGACGCTGGCGATGACGCCGACCCACCAGGTGGAGACGTCGGGGGTGCGGTGGCGCGGCGAGATGTGCCCGAACCGGCGTGGCAGCGCGTGCCGCCGGGCCATCGACAAGCCCGTCCGCGACGCCGGGAGGATCGTCGTCTGGGTCGACGCGATCGCCGCCGTGGCCACGGACAGGAGGACCACCCAGTCCCAGCCGCCCATCACCTCGGTGGACAGCAGGGCGAAGATCGCCTCCTCCTCGTCGGCGTTGTCGGCCAGGTAGTCGGTGCCGGCGAAGGCCAGGACGGCGATCGCGACGGCGACGTAGGTGACCAGCAGGACGACGGTCGAGGCGATCGCGGCGCGGCCGGACGTCGAGGTGGAGTCGCGGGTCTCCTCGGTGAGGTTCACCGCCGACTCCCACCCCCAGTACGCGAAGACGCCGAGCAGCAGGCCGCCGGTGAGCGCCGCGCCGCCGGCGCCGAAGGGGTCGAGCCAGCTCCAGGCGGGATCCAGCCCGCCGAGTGGGCTGTCGCCGGTCACTCCCCGGTAGATGGCGACCGCGGCGAACACCAGCAGGGCCACGGTCTGGGCGAGGATCAGCGCGTTCTGCAGCCGGGCCGACAGCTCGGTGCCGAGCACGCAGATCCACGTCATGAGCAGGACGAGCCCGACGGTCAGCACGAGCACGACGGCGGTGTTCTCGGCCAGCGAGTCGAGGTCGAGCGTGCGCAGCGTGAAGACGACGCCGACGTTGGCCAGCGACCCGATGATGAGGACGCCGGTCATCGTGATGGCCCAGCCGCCGATCCAGCCGGCCCACGGCCCCATCGCCCGGGTGACCCAGGAGAACGTCGTCCCGCAGTCGGGGTCGACCCGGTTGAGCGCGGCGAAGGCCGACGCGATGAGCAGCATCGGCACGAACGAGGCCAGCAGCACGCCGGGGGCGTTGACCCCGGTGAGCGCCACCAGTGCGCCGATGATCGCCGCCAGTGAGTAGGCCGGCGAGGTCGAGGCCAGACCGATCACGAGGGCGTCGAGGAACCCGATGGCGCCCGGGCGGAGCGTGGTCTCCTCGCCCGGGCGGACGGCGGAGTCCGGAGGGTCCGTCTGCATCCGACGGTTATCGCAGCAGAACCACCGTCCGACAAGGGTTCGGCGTTCGCGGACCGGCCTCAACTGCGGAACTCGTCGCTAGGGTGTCCGGCACCTCTGGAGGTGGACATGCGCATCCTGCTGGTCGGCGCCGGCGGTGTCGGCAGCGCGGTGACGGCGATCGCGACGCGCCGGGGCTTCCTGGAGCGACTCGTCGTCGCCGACTTCGACCCCGCCCGCGCGGAGAAGGCCGTCGCCGCGACGGGCGACCCCCGGTTCGTCGCCGCTCGCGTCGACGCCTCCGACGAGGCCGGCGTCCGGGCGCTGCTCGCCGAGCACGGCTGCGACGTGCTGCTCAACGCGACCGATCCGCGGTTCGTGATGCCGCTGTTCCGGGCGTCGCTGGCAGCCGGCGTCGACTACCTGGACATGGCGATGTCCCTGTCGCGTCCGCACCCGGAGCGCCCGTACGAGGAGACCGGGGTCAAGCTCGGCGACGAGCAGTTCGCGCTGGCCCCCGAGTGGGAGGCGGCCGGCCGGCTGGCCCTGGTCGGCATCGGCGTGGAACCGGGCCTCTCCGACGTGTTCGCCCGCTACGCCGCCGACCACCTGTTCTCCGCGATCGACGAGCTCGGTGTCCGGGACGGGTCCGACCTGACCGTGCGGGGCCACGACTTCGCGCCGTCCTTCAACGTCTGGACGACGATCGAGGAGTGCCTCAACCCGCCGGTCGTGTGGGAGCGGGACCGGGGCTGGTACACCACCGAGCCGTTCAGCGAGCCGGAGGTCTTCGACTTCCCCGAGGGCATCGGCCCGGTCGAGTGCGTCAACGTGGAGCACGAGGAGGTGCTCCTCATGCCGCGCTGGGTCGACGCCCGGCGGGTGACCTTCAAGTACGGCCTCGGCTCGCACGTCGTCCAGGTGCTCCGGGTGCTGCACGAGACGGGGCTGGACTCCACCACGCCGGTCCGTGTGGGCGACGTCGAGGTCGCGCCGCGGGACCTGGTCGCCGCGGCACTGCCCGACCCGGCCTCGCTCGGCGAGCTGATGACCGGGAGGACGTGCGCGGGTCTCCGGGTGAGCGGCACGGGGACCGACGGCCGGCCGCGCCAGGTGTACCTCTACCACGTCGTCGACAACGCCTGGTCGATGGCCGAGTACGGGTCCCAGGCGGTGGTCTGGCAGACCGCGGTCAACCCCGTGGTGGCCCTGGAGCTCCTGGCGACCGGACAGTGGCGGGGCAGCGGGGTTCTGGGTCCGGAGGCCTTCGACGCCGTGCCGTTCCTCGACCTGCTGACCGCCTACGGCTCCCCCTGGGGGATGCGCGAGGGCGGCTGAGGAAGGACCCCCTCGCCCCCGCCGCTCGCAGTAGGAGGATCCCGTCCCCCCACCCCTCGCAGGCCCGGGGCGGTGCCTGGACGGGCCGCCCGGCACGGGGGCCACTTCCGGCCGGCCATCCTGCTCAGCCGACCGTGCGGACCAGCCGGCGCAGCTCCGCCACCACCACGCACGCCCGGCCCAGGACGTCGTCGCGGGCGGACGCCGCCTGCTCCCGAACCGCGGTGAAGCGGGCCAGCGCGGCCGCGTGCCGGCCCGCGAAGACCTCCGCGTCACCGTCGGCGTCGCGCAGCAGCGCCGCCACGAGGGCCCACCGCAGCTGGTCGACCTCGTCCCGCAGGGCCGCGCGGGCGGCGACGACCCAGTGCGAGGTGCCGGCCTGCTCGGCGGTCCAGGCGTGCACCCGCGGCAGCGCCAGCAGCCCCTCGACGGCGGCGTCGGCCTCGACCACCCGGCCGACGGCGACCCCCGCGGTCCGGGCGACGCCGGCCAGGTCGACGAGGTCGGCCTGGCACGCGAGGACGGCCACCCGTGCGGCCGGCTCCGGACCCGCGCCCGCGGCGGTCAGCTCGACCTGCAGCGCGCGGGCACGGTCACCCGCAGCACCGGGCCCGGCCAGCCACGTGGCCGGGTCGAGCTCGGTCAGGACGGCGGCGAGGGCGGGCGCCGCCGCGGTGAGCGCCGCGGGGTCGCGGTGCACCGCCAGCAGCCGGTCGGCCGCGCGCTCGGTGGCCGCCTGCAGCTCGGGCAGCGCCAGCCGCTCCACCGCCAGCGGCACCCCCTCACCGACGAGGCCGTCCACCAGCGCCCACAGCGGGTCGAGGTCGAGCACCCGGGTGGCCACCGTGTAGGCACGGACCGCCACCGGCGTGGGGACGCCGTGGCGCTCCTCCAGGCGCAGCAGGAAGCCCGGGCCCACCCGGTTGACCAGGTCGTTGGCCAGCTGGGTGGCCGTGATCTCCCGGGCCAGCGGGTGACCGGCCACCCGGTCGGGCCAGCGCTCGCGCACCGCCCAGCGCCGGCCGGGGCGCCCCCGCGTCCGGGTCCCCGCCGGCGAGCTGTGCTGCGGTCCTGGTCCAGGCTCGTCGTCCGGGTGAGCAGCTCGGCGAGGTGGTCGGCCGCCGAGGCGGCGGCCGTGGGGTCGGCGGCGTCCGGGTCGTGCCGGGCGGCGAAGTGCTCCAGCAGCGCGCGGGCGAACTCCGGCGCCGCGAGCACCGTCTCCTCCACGTAGCCGCGGGAGAGCCCCAGCCCGACCTGGGCGAGGTAGCGGCAGGCAGCGCGGAGGACGGCGACGTCGCGGACCGGCAGGCTGGCGCCGACGGTCAGGCGGGAGAGCCCGTCGAGCTCGGTCTCCCCGGCCCAGGCCGCGGCCAGGGCCTGCTCCAGGCGGGGCAGGGCCGTCGCCGGCGCCGTGCCCGGCGGCAGGAGCAGCTCCAGCCGGGTGGCCGGCGCGCCGTCGTCCCCGGGGACGGCAGCGGCGTCGGCCACCCGTACCCCAGCCGGTCGAAGACCGGCACCACGTCGGCCAGCAGCGGCCGGGCGGCCGGCCAGGTGACCAGGCCGCCCACCCGGTCGCTCCGGGCGGGGCCCTCGGGACGCAGGGTCAGCCGACGGGCACCGGCTGCCGGGGCGCTCACTTCCCGGCGTGCGCGTCGAAGACGGCGTCGAGGACGTCGAGCGCCTCGGTGAGCAGGTCCTGCCCGATGACCAGCGGGGGCAGGAAGCGCAGCACGTTGCTGTGCGTGCCCGCGGTCAGGGTGATGACGCCCTCGGCGTGGCAGGCCTTGGAGATGGCGTTGGTCAGCGCCGGGTCGGGGACGTCCGTGCCCGGCTCGACGAGCTCGACGGCGAGCATGGCGCCGCGGCCGCGGACGTCGCCGACCACGTCGGTGCGCTGCTGCAGCGCGCGCAGCCGCGGCAGCATGGTGGCCTCGATACCGCGCGCGGCGGCGTTGAGGTCCAGCTCCCGCATCGTGCGGATGCTGGCCAGCGCGGCGGCACACGACACCGGGTTGCCGCCGTAGGTGCCGCCCAGGCCGCCGGTGTGGACGGCGTCCATCAGCTCGGCGCGGCCGGTGACCCCGGCCAGCGGCATGCCGCCGGCGATGCCCTTGGCGGTGGTGACCAGGTCGGGGACGACGCCCTCGTGCTCCGAGGCGAACCACGCGCCGGTGCGGCAGAAGCCGGTCTGCACCTCGTCGGCGATGAATACCGCGCCCGAGCGGCGGCACCAGTCGGCCAGGGCCGGCAGGAAGCCCGGCGCCGGGACGACGAAGCCGCCCTCGCCCTGGATCGGCTCGATGAGCACCGCGGCCACGTTGGCGGCGCCGATCTGCGTCTCGATCAGGTCGAACGCCCGCGCGGCGGCCTGCTCGCCGGTCATCCCCGGCTCGTCGCGGTAGGGGTAGGACATCGGCACCCGGTAGACCTCGCCGGCGAACGGCCCGAAACCGTGCTTGTACGGCATGTTCTTCGCCGTCAGGGCCATCGTGAGATTGGTGCGGCCGTGGTAGGCGTGGTCGAAGACGACGACGGCCGAGCGGCCGGTGGCCACCCGGGCCACCTTGACCGCGTTCTCCACGGCCTCGGCGCCGGAGTTGAACAGCGCCGTGCGCTTCTCGTGGTCGCCGGGGGTGAGCCGGTCGAGCTCCTCGGCGACGGCGACGTAGCCCTCGTAGGGCCCGATCATGAAGCAGGTGTGGGTGAAGGCGGCGACCTGCGCCTGGACGGCGGCCACGACCTCGGGCGCCGCGTGGCCGATGTTGGTGACGGCGATGCCCGAGCCCAGGTCGATGAAGGAGTTGCCGTCGACGTCGACCACCACACCGCCCGCGGCGCGCTCGACGTAGACCGGCAGCACGCTGCCCACGGCGGAGGTGACCGCGGCGGCCCGGCGGGCGGCCAGCTCGCGCGAGCGGGGGCCGGGCAGCTCGGTGACCAGGCGCCGCTCCTGGGCGACGGAGTGGGGGCCGGTGAGCACGTCGGTCATCACTGTCTCCTCGTGGGGCCGGCCTCCCCCGACGGGGGAGGTCCTCGTGCCCAGGGTCCGTGGCGCCCGTCTCCGCCGGTACCTTCCGGACCGGCACTCCCGGGGCGTCCGGGTGTCCAGTTCGTCGAGAGGTCAGCCCGTGCCGGTCACCGTCGCGACCCTGCTCGGCACCGCGTCGCTCGGGCTCGAGGTGCACACCCGCAGCGCGCCGGTCGACCGTGCCGTCTCCTGGGTGCACGTCAGCGAGCTCGCCGACCCCACGCCGTTCCTCGAGGGCGGCGAGCTGCTGCTGACCACCGGCCTGGCACTGGCCCCGGAGACGACCGGCGAGTACGTCCGCCGGCTGGCCGCGGCCGGCGTGGTCGGCCTCGGCCTGGGCACCGGCCTCAGCCACGCGGAGGTGCCCGCCGAGCTGGTGGCCGCGGCCGACGAGCACGGGGTCGCCGTGCTGGAGGTGCCCCGGCAGACGCCGTTCATCGCCCTCTCGCGGGCGGTCTCCAGCGCGCTGGCCGCCGAGGAGTACGCGGCGGTCACCCGGACGTCGACGGTGCAGCGGGAGCTGACCCGCGCCGCGGTCGCCCCCGGCGCCCCGGGCGCGGTCGTCGACCGGCTGGCCCGGCACCTCGGTGGCTGGGCGCTGCTCGTCGACGCCGCCGGGACGCCACTGGAGGCCGCGCCGCCCTCCGCACGGGGACGTGCCGGCAGCCTGGCGGCGGCGGTCGACCGGCTGCGGACGGCGCGGCCCCCGGCCGGCGCGGCGCTCACCCAGCCCGGCGAGACGGTGCTGCTGCAGTCGCTGGGCACCGGCGCGCGGGTCCGCGGCTTCCTCGCCGTCGGGCGGCCGGGGCCGTTCCCCGCGGGCGACCGGCACGTGGTCAACGCCGCCGCGCTGCTGCTCACCCTGCGGCTGGAGCAGTCCCGCGCGCTCGACAGCGGCACCGCGGCGCTGCGGGCGGCGATCCTGCAGCTGCTGCTCGCCGGGCAGGTCGCCGCGGCCGGGCCGGTCGTGGCCGCGCTGGGCGAGCGGCTGCCGGCCGAACCGGTGCTGGCGCTGGCCGTGCTGGGAACGGCCGAGCAGCGGGCCGCCGCCGTGGACGTGGCCGCCGACGAGGCCGCCCACGTCGGCGAGCCGCTGCTGTCGGCCGAGCTCGACGACGCCCTCGTCGTCCTGGTGTCGGCCGACGGTCCGCTGGCCGGGCGGCTGGCCGTCCTGCCCGAGCGGGTGCCCGGCGCCGTCCTCGGGACCGCGCCACCGGTGACGTGGGACCGGCTCGCCGACGGAGTGCGCCAGGCCCGGCAGGCGGCCGGGCACGGCCGGGTCGCCGGAGCGCCGGTCACCGCCTTCGCCGACCTCGGCGGCCGGGGCCTGTCCGCCCTGCTCGACCGCGAGGCCACCGCCGCCTTCGCCGAGGCCGCGCTCGCGCCGCTCGTCGCCGCCGACCGGGCCGGCCCCGGCGACCTGGTCGAGTCGCTGCGGATCTGGCTGGCCGCCCACGGGCAGTGGGAGCCGGCCGCGGCGCGCCTGGGGGTCCACCGTCACACGCTGCGCAAGCGGATCCGGCGGGCCGGCGAGCTGCTGGGCCGCGACCTGGACTCCCCCGGTGCCCGGGCCGAGCTCTGGTTGGCACTGCACCCGCCCTCGTCCTGAGGAATCCGTCGTCGTCCGGCTCCGAGGCTGGACAGATCGACCGTCCCCGGTGACCATTGCCGCCGGATCAGCGGTCTCGGGAACGCCGAGACACCCGATGAGAGGACCCCCGGTGAGCGAGAAGCTCGAGCTGCGCAACTTCGTCGGCGGGGAGCACGTCGACGCCACCGACGGCCGCCGGATGGACCTGGTGGACCCGGCCAGCGGCCAGGTGTTCGCCTCGGCCCCGGTGTCGGCGGCCGAGGACGTCGACCGCGCCTACACCGCGGCGGCCGGCGCCTTCCCGGGCTGGCGGGACGCCACCCCCGCGGAGCGCTCCCTGGCGCTGTTGCGCATCGCCGACGCCATCGAGGCGCACGCCGAGGAGCTGGTGGCGCTGGAGAGCCGCAACACCGGCAAGCCGCTCGGGCTGACCGCGAGCGAGGAGATCCCGCCGATGGTCGACCAGATCCGGTTCTTCGCCGGAGCCGCCCGCAACCTCGAGGGCAGGGCGGCCGCGGAGTACCTGGCCGGGCACACGTCCTGGATCCGGCGCGAGCCCATCGGGGTGATCGGGCAGGTCACGCCGTGGAACTACCCGATGATGATGGCGGTCTGGAAGTTCGCGCCCGCGATCGCGGCCGGCAACACCGTCGTCCTCAAGCCCAGCGACACCACCCCGGCGACGACGCTGCGGATGGCCGAGCTCGCCGCGGAGTTCCTCCCGCCGGGTGTCCTCAACGTCGTCTGCGGCGACCGGGACACCGGCCGGGCGCTGGTGGAGCACAGGACGCCGCAGATGGTCTCGATCACCGGGTCGGTGCGCGCGGGCATGGCGGTGGCCGAGTCGGCCGCGCGCGACGTCAAGCGGGTCCACCTGGAGCTGGGCGGCAAGGCGCCGGTCGTCGTCTTCGACGACGCCGACCTCGAGGCCGCCGCCGAGGCGATCGCGGTGGCCGGCTACTTCAACGCCGGGCAGGACTGCACCGCCGCCACCCGCGTGCTGGCCGGTCCGGGCATCCACGACGACTTCGTCGCGGCGCTGACCGAGCAGGCGAGGAACACCCGGACGACGTACCAGGGCGGCGCCGGGGACGAGGACGCGCTCGTGCCGCCGGTGAACAACGCCAACCAGCTCGCGCACGTCACCGGCTTCCTCGACCGCGCGCCCGACCACGCCGAGATCACCGCCGGTGGCCGCCGGCTGGGCGACCGCGGCTTCTTCGTCGAGCCGACCGTCGTGGCGGGGCTGCGGCAGGACGACGAACTGGTGCAGAGGGAGGTCTTCGGCCCGGTCATCACCGTGCAGCGGTTCTCCGACGAGGAGCAGGCCCTCGCCTGGGCGAACGGGGTGGAGTACGGGCTGGCCTCCAGCGTCTGGACGCGGGACTTCGGCCGGGCCATGCGGATGAGCCGGGCACTGGACTTCGGCTGCGTCTGGATCAACACGCACATCCCGCTGGTCGCCGAGATGCCGCACGGCGGGTTCAAGCACTCCGGCTACGGCAAGGACCTGTCGATGTACGGGTTCGAGGACTACACCCGCGTCAAGCACGTCATGGCCAACCTCGACAGCTGAGCCGGCACGGCGCGGCCCCGGTGGGAGTCCCCACCGGGGCTGCGCCGCTCCCGGCGTCCACCTCGACGCCCCCAGCACCCCGGCGAGTTGATCATGGGGTCGTTGCCGGCGACACGCGCTGGCACACCGCCCGATCCTGCGACGACCCCATGATCAACTGCCCCTGGCCGCGGTGTCGCCCGGTAGGACGACGGCGTGCTCAGACGTCGATGCCGGTGAGCACGAGGACGCGTTCCTCGGTGAGGTCCTCCATCGCCGCGTGCACGCCCTCGCGACCAGTGCCGGAGTCCTTCACGCCGCCGTAGGGCATCTGGTCGGCGCGGAAGCTCGGGACGTCGCCGACCACCACTCCCCCGACGTCGAGCACGGAGGCCGCGCGGAAGGCCACCTGCAGGTCGCGGGTGAAGACGCCGGCCTGCAGGCCGAAGCGGCTCTCGTTGACCCGCGCGAAGGCCTCGTCGACGGAGTCCACGGTGTCCAGGACGACGACCGGCCCGAACACCTCCTCGCGGGACACCTTCGCGTCGGCCGGGACGTCGGCGAGGACGGTGGGCGCGTAGGTGGCCCCGTCGCGGGTGCCGCCGGTGAGCACGCGGGCGCCCGCGGCCACCGCGTCGGCGACCCAGCTCTCCACCCGCCGGGCGGCCTGCTCGTCGATGAGCGGCCCGACGTCGGTCGCCGGGTCGGTCGGGACCCCGGTCACCAGCTTCTCCACCGCCTCCACCACGCGGGCGGTCAGCGCGTCGGCGACCGCGCGGTGGGCGAACACCCGCTGCACCGAGATGCAGGACTGCCCGGCCTGGTACATCGCGAAGGTCGCGATCCGGGAGGCCGCCCAGTCCAGCGCCGCGTCGTCCTGGTCGGGCGCGACGACGGCCGCCGCGTTGCCGCCGAGCTCGAGGGTGACGTGCTTGCGCGGCGCCGACTCGCGGATCGACCAGCCGACCGGCACCGACCCGGTGAAGGAGACGACCGGCAGCCGGGGGTCCTGCACCAGATCTGCTGCGACCTCGTTGGGCACCGGCAGCACCGACCAGGCGCCGGCCGGCAGGTCGGTCCCGGCGAGGACCTCACCGAGCAGCAGCGCGGTCAGCGGCGTCGCGGGCGCGGGCTTGACGACGATCGGCGCCCCGGCCGCGATCGCGGGCGCCACCTTGTGGGCGACCAGGTTGAGCGGGAAGTTGAACGGCGCGATGCCCAGCACCGGGCCGCGCGGCACGCGCCGCACCAGCGCCATCCGCCCGGTGGCGGCCGGGTCGGTGTCCAGCCGCTGCAGGCTGCCCGACCAGCGCCGCGCCTCCTCCGCGCCCCAGCGGAAGGTCGACACGGCGCGGGCGACCTCCAGGCGGGCCCACTTGAGCGGCTTGCCGGACTCCGCCGTGATCAGCGCGGCGACCTCCTCGCTGCGCTCGGCCAGCCGGCGGGACACGTGGTCGAGAGCGGCCGCCCGCGCGTGGGCGGGCAGCGCGGCGCAGGCGGCGCGCGCGCGGGAAGCGGCCGACACCGCGGCCTCGACGTCCTCGGCGGTGGCGTTCGTCGTCCGGCCGGCCTCGGCACCGTCGAACGGCGAGCGCACCTCGACGACGTCGGAGCCGGTCCGGGGCTCCCCGGCGACCCAGTAGGGGGTGGTCATGCGTCCTCCTCGGGACGTGGGCGGTGTCGACGCCGAATCTGCGAGATCCTGCGGCTCCCGGGCCAGTGCCGGTCCGTCCACCCGGAGGGGTTCGGGCGCACCGACCTGGCACGCCGGCCGCCTCTCCGCCGTGAGCCGCGGGGACTCGCAGGGACGTCGTCCGGAACAGCCACGGCCGACGCCGGGACGAGCGCGGTCGGGCGCTGCGCCGGTCGCTGGCGGGCTGACCCCGGGTTACGGTCCGCGGGTGGCCGACCTCTCCCGCACCGCCCGCGTCGACGTCCTGGTCGAGGGCTACGCCCGCCTCCCGCACGTGGCGGGGACGGTGAGCCTGGTGCGCGATGCCGGGCGGGTGGTGCTCGTCGACCCCGGCATGGTGGCCGACCGGGAGTTGATCCTGCGGCCGCTGCGGGAGCTCGGCGTCGCGCCCGAGGACGTCACCGACGTCGTGCTCAGCCACCACCACCTCGACCACACGCTGAACGTGGCGCTGTTCCCGGTGGTGCCGGTGCACGACTTCCAGTCGGTCATCGAGGGAGACGTGTTCACCCGGCGGCCCGCCGACGGGGTCGAGCTCACGCCGTCGGTCCGGCTGCTGGCCACCCCCGGGCACACCCCGCAGGACGTCACGACGCTGGTGGGCACGGCCGACGACGTCGTCGCGCTCACCCACCTGTGGTGGACCGGCGAGGGCCCGGCCGACGACCCCTACTCCCCCGACCGCGACGAGTTGCGGCGCCAGCGGGAGCGGGTGCTCGAGCTCGCCACGCTCGTCGTCCCCGGCCACGGCGCGCCCTTCCGTCCCGGAGAGGCCACCCCGCGCTGAACCGCCCGCCGCGGGAGACCGTGGCACGCGGTCAGGCCGCGCGCCGCTCCCGCGGCAGCCAGGCGAACGGGTCGCCGTCCCCCGGCAGGTGCTCGAGGGCGGTCCAGCCGGCGTAGCCGGCGTCCTCGAGCCGGCGCAGGCGCCGCACGAGGTCGAGCTCCCCGCTTCCCGGCGCACCGCGACCGGGTGCGTCGGCGACCTGCACGTGCGCGGCCCGGGGGCCGTGGACGGCGACCACCCGGTCGAGGTCCTCGCCGTTGACCGCGAGGTGGTGGAGGTCGAGCAGCAGGCCGAGCGCGTCCACCCCGGTCCCCGCCGCCACCCGGTCGACGACGGCGAGCGCGTCCTCCGCCGTCCGCAGCGGATACCGGGGGGCGGCGCTGAGCGGCTCGAGGAGCACGGTGCCGCCGATCCGCGCCGTCGCCCGCCCGCGAGCGCCCGGGAGGCCGAGTGGCGCGACGCGGTCGCCGCCACGGTCGGCATCGGCGAGCGGCTGGGCGTGCGGCTGTACAACGCGCTGTACGGCAACCGGCCCAGCGCCGGGCTCCCCTCAGCCCCGCCCGAGGAAGGGCATGCCGGTGGCCAGCATCGTGGTGAACGGGACGCTGACCTCGAGCGGCAGCCGGGCCATCTGCACCACCGCGTCGGCGACGTGCGCCGGGTCGAACGTGGGCTCCGGCCGGACGGAGCCGTCGGCCTGCCGAGCCCCGTGCGCGATCCCGGCGGTCATCTCGGTGGCGGCGTTGCCGATGTCGATCTGCCCGCAGACGATCCGGTGCACGCGGCCGTCGAGCGCGATCGCCTTGGTCAGGCCGGTGACGGCGTGCTTGGTGGCGGTGTAGGCGACGCTGCCCGGCCGGGGCACGTGGGCGGAGATCGAGCCGTTGTTGACGATCCGCCCGCCCGGTGGGTCCTGCGCCTTCATCAGCCGGACGGCGGCGCGGGCGCAGAGGAAGACGCCGGTGACGTTGACGTCGACCGTCGCCCGCCAGTCGGCGACCGCGATCTCGTCCACCTCGCCCGCTGGACCGAAGGTGCCGGCGTTGTTGACCAGCAGGTCCAGCCGGCCCCAGGTGTCCCGGACGGCGTCGAAGGCCGCGTCCACCTGCGACTCGTCGGCGACGTCGGTGGGCAGCACGAGGACGCCGTCCCCGCCCCCGGCCGTCTCCTCCAGCGACGGCCGGGTGCGCCCCAGCAGCGCCACGGACCAGCCGTCGGCCCGCAGCGCCCGGGCGACGGCGCGGCCGAGTCCGGAGCCGGCGCCGGTCACCACCGCGGTGCGGCGGTCGGCGGTCACGACCGGCACCGCACAGCGGCCCGGGCTGCGGAGCGGGGGCTGGCGAGGGCGTCCACGGGCCCATCGTGGTCCGCGATGCGTGCCGACACCAACCGCGCCGGCGCGGACCGGGCACCCCCGAGCCGACCGCGGCTCCTCGACGTTCCGGCGACCCGGCTCCGTGCGGGTCGCCGGAACGTCCCCTTCTGCTCCCCTGTCCGGCACGGGACCCTCTGCGCACCCGGAGGACGCCGCCGCGAGGAGCCGCCGTCGTGACCCCTGCAGCCCACCGCAACGGCGGCGCGGCCGTCGTCGAGACGCTCGCCGCCCACGGGGTCGACACGGTGTTCGGCATCCCCGGCACCCACAACCTGGAGCTGTACCGGCACTTCGGCGCGGCCGGGATCCGCCCGGTCACCCCCCGCCACGAGCAGGGCGCCGGCTACGCCGCCGAGGCGTACGCCCGGGTCTCGGGCCGGCCGGGCGTCGTGGTGACCACCAGCGGCCCGGGACTCACCAACGCGATGACCGCCGCGGCCACCGCACACGCCGAGTCGCAGCCCGTGCTCCTCCTCTCCCCCGGCGTGCCCACCGGCACCGAGGGCGCGGACCTCGGCCTGCTGCACGAGGTCAAGGGCGCCAGCGGCGCGATGCAGCGGCTGGTGCGGTGGAGCCGGCGGGTCCGCAGCGCCGACGAGGCCGCCGAGGCGGTCACCGATGCCCTCGCCTCCTTCTCCGGAGGACGGCCACGGCCGGTCCACGTCGAGGTCCCGGTCGACGTGCTGGAGCAGGCCTGGACCGGGACCGCGCGCACCGCCGAGCCGGCGCCCGCGCCCACGCCGGACCCGGACGCCGTCCGCCGCGCCGCCGAGCTGCTCGCCGCCGCCCAGCGCCCGCTCGTGGTGGCCGGGGGTGGGGCCGTGGACGCCGCCGCCGGGCTGACCGCCCTGGCCGAGGCGCTGGGCGCGCCGGTCGCCACGACCGTGAACGGCAAGGGCGTCGTCGCCGAGGACCACCCGCTGTCGGTGGGAGCGTCGGTGCGCCTGCGCGCCCTGCAGCAGGAGGCCGCGGCCTGCGACGTCCTGCTCGTCGTCGGCAGCGAGCTCGGCGACTCCGACCTGTGGGAGGGGCGGATCAGCGCGCGGGCCGTCGTGCGGGTGGACGTCGAGGCCGGCCAGCTGCACAAGAACTGCCCGGCCACGGTCGCCGTGCACGCCGATGCGGCGCAGGCGGTGCGGGCCCTCGGCGCCGCGCTGCCCGCCCGCACCCGCGACGGCGCCCGCCGCGCCGGGGACCTGCGCGCGGCCTGCCGTGCGGAAGCCCGCGCCGACGCCGGGATCAACGAGGCGGTCAACGCCGCCGTCCGGGCCGCGCTGCCCGCCGACGCGGTGCTGGCCGGGGACAGCTCCCAGGTCACCTACTTCGGCTCGGTGCACTTCTTCGACCTGCCCGCGCCGCGCCGGTTCTGCTACACCCCCGGCTACGCCACGCTCGGCTACGGCCTGCCCGCGGCGGTCGGCGCCTCGCTCGCCCGGCCCGGACACCCGGTCGCCGTGCTGCTCGGCGACGGCGCGCTGATGTTCTCGCTGCAGGAGCTCGCCACCCTCACCGAGCTGGGGCTGCCCGTCCCGGTGGTCGTCGTCGACAACGGCGGCTACCGCGAGATCCGCGACGAGCAGGCCGCCCGCGGGATCCCGCCCACCGCGGTGGACCTGCCGACCCCCGACCTCGCGGCGATCGCCACGGCGATGGGCGCGCACGGTGCGCGCACCGCCGACCCGGGCGCACTCACCGACCTGGTCTCCGGCGCCCTGTCGGCCGACCGCCCGACCCTCGTCCACCTGGACGTCCGCCAGTGACCCGCACACCCGGAGGAGCAGGAACGTGGACAGCCACCTCGACACAGCCGTCGTCGGCCTCTACCTGGCCGCCATGATCGCCTTCGGCTTCTGGGGGAAGCGCCGCGCCACCACCCAGTCCGACTTCCTGGTCGCCGGACGGCGGCTCGGTCCGCTCCTGTACTCCGGGACCATGGCCGCCATCGTGCTCGGCGGCGCCTCCACGATCGGCGGCGTCGGGCTCGGCTACGAGTACGGCCTGTCCGGGATGTGGCTGGTCGTCGCGATCGGCACCGGGATCCTCGCGCTCTCGCTGCTGTTCGCCGGCCGCATCCAGCGCCTGGGCGTCTACACCGTCAGCCAGATGCTCGAGCTGCGCTACGGCCCCGGCTCCAGCGTGCTCTCCGGCGTGGTGATGTTCGGCTACACGCTGATGCTCTCGGTCACCTCGACGATCGCCTACGCGACGATCTTCGGTGCCCTGCTCGACCTGGGGCGGGTGCCGTCGATCGTCATCGGCGGCAGCGTCGTCGTCCTCTACTCGACGCTCGGCGGCATGTGGTCGATCACCCTGACCGACTTCGTCCAGTTCGTCATCAAGACCGTCGGGATCTTCCTGATCCTGCTGCCCGTCGTGGTGGTCGAGGCCGGCGGCTTCGGCGGCCTGGCCGACGCCCTGCCCGCGGACGCCCTCTCGCTCACCACGATCGGCGGCGGCACGATCGTCACCTACTTCGTGATCTACACCTTCGGCCTGCTGATCGGGCAGGACATCTGGCAGCGGGTGTTCACCGCGCGCAGCCCCGGCGTCGCCAAGTGGGCCGGCGCTGCCTCCGGCGTCTACTGCCTGCTCTACGGCGTGGCCGGCGCCGTGATCGGCATGGCCGCCCGGGTCGTTCTGCCCGCCCTCGACGCCCGCGACGACGCGTTCGCCGCCGTCGTGGAGGCCACGATGCCGGCGCTCCTGGCCGGGCTCGTGCTCGCCGCCGCCCTCGCCGCGGTGATGTCGACCTCCAGCGGCGCGCTCATCGCCACCGCCACCGTCTTCAGCCAGGACATCGTCGCGCGGCTGCGGGGCCGTGACCCCGAAGCCGGCAGCGAGCACGAGCACGTCCGCAGCAACCGGCTCTACGTGGCCGGCTTCGGGGTCGTGATGATCGCCGTCGCCTGCGCGCTGCAGGACGTCGTCGCCGCGCTCACCATCGCCTACGACATCCTGGTCGGCGGCCTGCTCGTGGCCATCCTGGGCGGGCTGGTCTGGCGGCGCGGTACCAACGTCGGCGCCCTGGTCTCGATGGCCGCCGGCACGCTGGCCACGCTCGCCACGATGGTCGTCGTCGGCGACATCTACGCCAACGAGCCGATCTACTTCGGGCTCGCCGCGGCCCTGGTGGGCTACGTGGCCGGCAGCCTCACCTCCGGGCCGACGGACCCGCAGGTGCTCGCCGACTGGGACCGCCGCGTCACCGGGGAGGACGCGCCGCGGACGCCGACGGCGGGCGTCACCTCCTGACCCGGCAGCGCGGCCCGTCCCCGAGGGGACGGGCCGCGCTGGTGAGGTGCTGGAACGGCCCCGTCCAGAGGCTCGCCACGAGCTTGCGAGCGGTGCGGGGGACGGGGTCCTCAATGGATGTGCGACCCGCCGTTGACGTCGTAGGTCGCGCCGGTCACGTAGCCGGTCTCCTCGCGGCACAGGTACGTGATGAGGTCGGCGACGTCGGCAGGCCGGCCGTTGCGGCCCACGGGGATGCCGGCGACCAGCTGCTGCTTGCGCTCCCCCTCCAGGGCACCGCCGGTGATGTCGGTGTCGATCAGCCCCGGCGCGACGGCGTTCACGGTGATGCCGTGCGGCCCGAGCTCCCGGGCCAGCGCCCGGGTGAAGCCGAGTTCGGCGGCCTTGGCGGCGGAGTAGGCCACCCCGCCGAAGACCCCGCCACCCCGCTCGGCCGACACCGAGGAGAGGAACACGATCCGGCCGAAGCCGCGCTCGGCCATGCCGGGCGCGAGGCGGCGGGTCACGTTGAACGCGCCCCGCACGTTGACGGCGAAGATGCGGTCCCACTCCTCGCCGCCGACCTCGAGGAACGGCGTCGGCGAGGTGATCCCGGCGTTGTTCACCAGGGCCCCGACCGGTGGCAGCGCGCCGTCGAGGGCGCCGAGCGCGTTCTCCACGGACGCCTCGTCGGTGATGTCGCAGCCGACGCCCACGGCCTGGACGCCGTTCCGCTCAGCGACCTCGTGGGCGGCGTCCTTGGCGCTGGCCTCGTCCAGGTCGAGGATCGCGACGTTCCAGCCGGCGGCGGCGAGGGCGTGGGCGGTGGCGCGGCCGATGCCGCGCTTGGAGCCGGCGCCGGTGACGACGACGGTCTTGTCGGAGACGGACATGTTTCTCCTCCAGTGATCGGGTGGTCGGGTTCGGGTTGTCGGCGTCAGGCCGTGGCCGGCTCGGGGTCGGCGGCCCAGGGCGCGTGTGCGCCGCCGCCCAGCTCGGCCTTGACGCGGGCGACGACGGCGTCGGTCGACAGGCCGTAGCGGTCGTGCAGCGTGGGCAGAGCCCCGGCGGCGAGGAACTCGTCGGGCAGGGCGATGGGCACCACGCGGGTGCCCACCCCGGCGAAGGCCAGCGTCGAGGCGACCGACTCGGCCAGCCCACCGACGACGGTGTGGTTCTCCAGCGTGACGACGAGCCGGTCGGTCCGGGCCGCCCGCAGGATCGCCTCGGTGTCCAGCGGCTTGATGGTCGGCACGTGCAGGACGGCGACGTCGACGGAGTCGGCCTCCAGGCGGGTCGCGGCCTGCAGCGCACGCATGGTCATCAGCCCGGTGGAGATGAGGACGACGTCCCGGCCGGTGCGCAGCTCGGCGGCCTTGCCGAGTTCGAAGCGGTAGTCGTACTCGTCGAGCACCGTCGGCACCGCGCCCCGCAGCAGCCGGAGGTAGGTGGGGCCCGGTGCGTCCGCCAGCGCCGGCACGGCCTGCTCGATGTCGACCGAGTCGCAGGGATCGACGATGGTCAGGCCCGGGCAGCCGCGGAGGATCGCCAGGTCCTCGGTGGCCTGGTGGCTCGGCCCGTACCCGGTGGTCAGACCGGGCAGCGCCCCGACCACGTTGACGTTGAGCGCGGGCTCGGCGATGTCCAGGCAGAGGAAGTCGTAGGCCCGCCGGGTGGCGAACACCGAGTAGGTGGAGGCGAAGGGCACCAGCCCGACCTCCGCCATCCCGGCCGCCGCCCCGAGGAGCGCCTGCTCGGCCATGCCCATCTGGAAGAAGCGGTCCAGGTGGGCGTCGCGGAAGACGTGCATGTCGGTGTACTTCGCCAGGTCGGCCGACAGCCCGACGACCTCGGGCCGCTGCTCGGCCAGCCGGTTGAGCGCGTGCCCGAACGGTGCGCTGGTCGTGCGCTGACCGGGGTCGGCGAACGACGCGATCATCGCCGAGGTGGTGAGCCGCTTCTTCGGCGCGGTGCTGGTCATCGGGCCAGTCCTTCCTCGAGCTGGGTGCGGGCGAGCTGCCACTCGTGGGCCTCGACCCGCATGAAGTGGGCCTTCTCGCGGCCCTCGAGCAGTGGCACCCCGCGTCCGATGCGGGTGTCGCAGACGAGCACCCCGGGCGACCCGCGGTGCGCGCGGAGCTCGTCGAAGGCGTCGACGAGCGCGGCGACGTCGTTGCCGTCGACGCGCAGGGCGTGCCAGCCGAAGGCCCGCCACTTGTCGGTCACCGGCTCGGTGCGCAGCACGCCGGCGGTGGGGCCGTCGGCCTGAAGCGCGTTGACGTCGACGATCGCGGTGACGTTGTCCAGGCCGTGGTGGGCGCAGCCCAGCGCCGCCTCCCAGGTCGAGCCCTCGTCCAGCTCCCCGTCGGAGAGCAGGTTGAACACCCGCGCCCCGTTGCCCTGGTGGCGCAATCCGAGGGCCATCCCGGCGGCCACGGCCAGCCCGTGGCCCAGCGACCCGCCGGAGATCTCCACGCCCGGCGTGTAGGAGGCCATGGCCGACATCGGCAGCCGCGAGTCGTCGGAGCCGTAGGTCTCCAGCTCGTCGGCCGGGATCGTCCCGGCCTCGGCCAGCGCCGCGTAGAGGGCGATGGCGTAGTGGCCGATCGAGAGCAGGAAGCGGTCCCGGTCGGGCCAGTGCGGGTCCTCCGGGCGGTACCGGAGCTGGTCGGTGTAGACGGCGGCCAGGACGTCGGCCACGCCGAGCGCCTGCCCGATGTAGCCCTGCCCCTGCACCTCCCCCATGTCGAGGGCGTTGCGGCGGATCCGGTAGGCGGCCCGGCGGATGCGCTCGATCCGTTCCGCGCGGTCGCCGGCGGCGGGTGCCGCCTGTGGTGTGGTCAGCGAGGTCATGACGTGTTCCTCCCTTGTTCGATTCAGTCAGGCGAAGATGCCGAGCACGAGGACCGCGCCCAGGCCGACGAACGACAGCACCGCCTGGGCGACCGTGTAGACCTGGAAGGCGCCGCGCACGGACAGGCCCAGCAGCGTCTTGAAGATCCAGAAGGTGTTGTCGGTGACGTGCCCGCCGAAGGCGGCCCCGGACGCGGCGGCCAGCCAGATCAGCACCGGGTTGAGCCCCAGGCTCCCGACGACCGGTGCCAGCAGCGACGCCGCGGTGATGGCAGCCACGGACCCGGAGCCCTGGGCGAGGCGCAGCAGCGCCGCGACCAGCCAGGCCAGCACGAGCGGGTAGGCCGCGTTGGCGCTGAAGAGGCCGGCCACGAGGTTCCCGACGTCGGTCTCCGCGATGACCTGCCCGAGCGATCCCGCGACGCCGGTGAAGAGCAGGATGACGCCGCTGGTCCCGGCGGCCCGCACCACCACCTCTTCGACACCTTCCCGGCCCAGGGCCGGGATGGCGATGAAGAACCCGATGAGCAGGCCGATGAGCAGCGCCACCACGGGGTTGCCGAGGAACCCGAGCAGGCCCACCTCCGCGCCGAACGCGCTCGTGGTGGTGTCGAGCACGATGAGCACCAGCGGCACCAGCAGCGGCAGCAGGGCGACGAACAGGGGCAGCTGCCTGCCCGGCGTCCCGGTGCCGACGGGATGCGGGTCGCGTGCGACGGCCGTCGCGCTGCCGCCACGCCCTGGCTCTCCGGCCGGCTGGCCACCCGGGGCGACCGGCTGTCCACCGGTGGACTCAGCGGCGGACGGACCGCCGTAGCCGGCGATCTCACCGGTGTGCTCCGGATCGGTCAGCGGGTCGTCGTCGCGCTGCTCGTTCCAGGTGAAGCGCATCAGCAGGGTGTGCAGCGCGACGCTGGCGATGATCACCACGACGCCGAAGGGGATCCCCCACAGGAGCATGGTGCCGAGCGGGATGTCGAGGGCGGCCGCGATGGCGAGCGCGGCTGCACCGGGCGGGACCATCAGGAGCGCCACCTCGAGGCCGATGGCCAGTGCGCCGGCCAGCGGCGCGATGCTGAGCCCGGTCCGCAGGGCGATCGACCGGGCCATGGGCCCCAGGATCACGAGCGCGACGTCGAAGTAGATCGCCGGGAAGACGATCCCCGAGGTCAGGCCGATGACGTACGGGGAGCGCTTGGCCCCCACGAGGCGCAGCATCCCGTCCACGACGCGGTGGAGCGTCCCCATGGCCGACAACAGGGTCCCGAGCATCACGCCGAACCCGATGATGAGGCCCACCTCGGCCATCAGGTTGCCGAAGCCCTCGACGACGGCGGCCGTCGTCCCCTCGTAGCCGAGCCCTGCGGCGATGCCGAGATAGAGGGCCCCGATCACCAGCGAGATGACGGGGTTGATCTTCGCGAGGACGATGAGGCCGACGACGATCGCCACGGTGATCGCCGTGTGCAGCAGGAGCAGCGTGGTGTCGGTCATGTCAGTCCCCCGACCTGCGAGAGCCGGTGGAGCTGCGGGGTCCCGATCGTCGCACCGACGGGGCACCCGGTGGTGACCCCCGCGGTCGGGGAGCCCTCGAACAGGTGCCGGACGGCGACGTCCTCGAGGTGTGGGTCGTGGAGTGCTGGGTGCCGCTCGGTCATGGTGGTCTCCGGTGGGCGGTGGGCGTCGGATCCCCGTTGGTTGACTGTTGACAGTCAACTGCCGACTAGAGTGGGTGGTGCGGGTCACGGTGTCAAGGCTCACTTCCGGGCGCCTGCATCGCCGCAGGTCGGTGCGGAGGCAGCCCGGCGAGGGGCAGAGCGGCCCAGCCCTGCGAGTCCCGCCCCGAGCTCGCGAGCGGTGAGGAGGGGCAGCCCCTGCAGGGTCCAGCCGAGAGCCTGCGAGCGGTGGGCTCAGGGCGGCCCCGTCCCGGGTCCCGCCGCCCCGAACCCGTGAGGGGGCGAGCGGGAGTGCTCCCCTATGCGGACTCGGTCGCCTGGGCGAAGTGCTCCGCGGCGCCGGCCATGTGCTCGTCGACGACCCGTACGGCCGCCTCGACGTCCCCGCGCTCGATGGCCTCGACGATCGGCACGTGCCGGTCGCGGGCCATCATCGGCGCCTGCCAGGCCGCGCCGTTGAGGATGGCGACCCGCATCCGGCCCTCGAGCCGCTGCCAGGCCTCGACGAGCATGGAGTTGCCCGACAGCCGGCAGAGCAGCAGGTGGAAGGCCAGGTCGGCCTCCATCCGCGCGGCGGGCTCACCCTCGTCGGAGAGCCGCTCCACGGCGGCCCGTAGCGTCTCCGCGGCGGCCTCGCGCCGGCGCGAGGCGATGACCTCGCGGACGGCGAGCCCCTCGAGGGCGGCCCGGACGCGGAACAGCTCGTACACCTCGGCGGAGGTCAGGCTGTTGACCCGCAGCATCCCGCGGTTGCCGGCGGTGACCAGGCCCTCCTGCTGGAGGTGGCGCAGCGCCTCGCGCACCGTGCCGCGGCTCACCCCGAGCGATCCGGCCAACTCCACCTCACCGAGGTGGTCGCCGGGCCGGTACCGGCCGGACAGGATGGCCGACCGGAGCGCCTCGAGGGACCGCTCACGCAGGGTGCTCCGGTCCAGTGCCGACAGTGACTCAACGCTCACGCAGCAGCCTCCTCGTCGACCGTCATCGTACCGACGCGCTCCCCGCCGTCCGTGCCGACTGTCGACAGCAGCACCCGCAGGGGGGTCAGCGTGCCACGACGTTGCGCAGCTCGCCGCCGGCGAGCAGGGCCTCGAGGTTGGCGCCGACGAGCTCGTCGGAACCGACCGGCCGGCCGCCGGCGGCGTGCGGGGTGAGCAGCAGGTTCGGCGCGTCCCACAGCGGGGAGTCGGCCGGGAGCGGCTCGACCTCCGTGACGTCGAGGGCGGCGCCGGCGATCCGCCCCCCGGTGAGCGCGGCGACGAGGGCGGGCTCGTCGACCGTCGTCCCGCGGCCGACGTTGACGACGAACGCGCGCCGCGGCAGCGCGGCCAGCCGGGCGGCGTCCAGCGCGTGGGTCGTGGCCTCGGTGGCGGGCAGGATCATCACCAGGACGTCGGTCTGCTGCAGCTCGGCCTCCAGCTGGTCCTCGGGGACGACGGGGAACCCCGCCCGCTCCCCCGCACTGCGCGCCACGCCCCGCACCTGCGCGCCGAGGCCCTGCAGCAGCGGGGCGAGGTTCTGCCCGATGTTGCCGAAGCCCCAGACGAGCACGCGGGCGCCGAGCAGCGTGGTGACCGCCCCCTCGGGGTGCAGCGGCTGCAGGCCGCCGAGCTCGCCGGCCCAGCGGTGCTCGGCCTGCGCGGCGATCGCCTGCGGCAGCCGGCGCAGCAGCGCGAGCACCAGGGCGAGGGCGTGCTCGGTGACCGGCCGGTCGTGCAGGCCCACGCCGGAGGTGACGACGACGTCGTCCGGGAAGCCCGCGCCGAGGACGACGTCCGGCCCGGCCGCCAGCGTCTGCACCCAGCGCAGCCGCGGCATCCGGCCCGCGACGGCGCGCAGGTCGCCCGGGCGGTTGCCCCACACCACCAGCGCCTCGGCGTCCAGGTGCTCGTCGGGCACCGGCGCCCCGGCGTCGTAGCGCACCGCCTCGACCTCCTCGGGCAGCGCGGGGTCGAGCGGGACGGAGTCCGGGAGCAGCAGCTTCACGGCGACCAGCCTGCCCGAGGGACGACGTCCCGCGCACGGCGCTCGGTTTGACCGCGCCCGCCCGCCCGAACTACACCTTGCGGAGGCCTCGCGCCGCAGCACGCCCACCGGCCGGCGCGCTGACCACCCCCGCTGAGAAGGTGACGAACCGCCGTGCACGACGACGACCTCCGGAAGCGGCTCGACCAGCTCGACCTCGAGCAGAAGGTGCGCCTGCTGACCGGCGCGGACGTCTGGTCGCTGCACCCCGAGCCGGCCGTCGGACTGCGCCGCCTGGTGGTCTCCGACGGTCCGGCCGGCGTCCGCGGCGAACGCTGGGACGAGCGCGACACCTCCGCGAACGTCCCCTCCCCCACGGCGCTGGCCGCGACCTGGGACGTCGACCGGATCCAGCGCCTCGGCCACCTGCTGGCCGCGGAGGCCCGGCGCCGGGGTGTCGACGTGCTGCTCGCCCCCACGGTGAACCTGCACCGCACCCCCTACGGCGGGCGGCACTTCGAGTGCTTCAGCGAGGACCCGCTGCTCACCGGCCGGATCGGCGTCGCCTACGTGCGAGGGCTGCAGGACGAGGGCGTCGGCGCCACCGTCAAGCACTTCGTCGCCAACGACCAGGAGACCGAGCGCTTCTCCGCCGACGTCCGGGCGGACGAGCGCGTGCTGCGCGAGCTGTACCTGGCGCCGTTCGAGGCGATCGTGCGCGAGGGCGGCGTGTGGGCGGTCATGGCCGCCTACAACGGCGTCGACGGCACGACGATGACCGAGAGCCCGCTGCAGCGCGACGTCCTCAAGGGCGAGTGGGGCTTCGACGGGATCGTCGTGTCGGACTGGTTCGCGGCCCGGTCGCCGGCCGCGGCGGGGAGCGGCCTGCTCGACCTGGTGATGCCCGGCCCGCGCGGCCCTTGGGGCGACGCCCTCGTCGCGGCGGTGCGCGCCGGGGAGGTCCCGGAGTCGGCCGTCGACGACAAGGTGCTCCGCATCCTCCGGCTGGCCGCGCGGGTCGGCGCCCTGGAGGGGGTCCCGGGCGGGGACGCCACCCCCTGGACCGCGGACCAGGTCAGCGCGGAGCTGCGGGCCGCCGCGGCGGCGGGCTTCGTCCTGGCCCGGAACCAGCCGGCCGTCGCCGGGGAGGGCCCGGTGCTACCCCTCGAGCGCGGCACCCTGCGGCGGGTCGCCGTCCTCGGGCCCAACGCGGTCGAGGCCCGCACCCTCGGCGGCGGCAGCGCGACGGTGTTCCCGCCGTACACCGTCTCCCCGCTGGCCGGGCTGCGCGCCGCCCTCGGCCCGGACGTCGACGTCGTGCACGGCCGGGGCGGCCGCAGCACGCACCGCCTGCCGCCGGCGGGCCCCGACCTGCTGCGCCGCCCCGACGGCGGACGCGGCGTGGAGGTGCGCTTCCTCGACGCGGAGGGCGCCGTGCTGGGCACGGAGGAGCGCGAGGCGGCGGCCTTCACCTGGCAGAGCTCCTACGGTCCCGGCCTGCCCATGGACCGGGTGCGGTCGGTGGAGGTGCACACGCGCGTGCGGGCCGAGGAGGACGGCCCCCACCGGATCGGCGCGTCCGGCGTGGGCCCGTTCCGGGTCACGATCGGCGGGGAGGTCCGCCTCGACACCAGGATCAGCCTGCCGCCGGGCGCGGACCCGGTGGAGGGCATGATGCGGCCCCCGCAGGAGTCCGTGGCCGTGGAGCTGCGGGCCGGCGAGGAGGTCGAGGTCGTCGTCGGCCACGTGCCCGAGCCCGCCGGGGGCTTCGAGGACACGGAGGTGGACTCGGTGACGTTCCAGGTCAACGTCGCCCGTGAGGCCGATGACGACGCCGAGCTCGAGCAGGCCGTGGCGCTGGCCCGGGACGCCGACGTCGCCGTCGTCGTCGTGGGGACCACCGAGGAGGTGGAGAGCGAGGGCTTCGACCGCACCTCGCTCGCGCTGCCGGGCCGGCAGGACGAGCTGGTCCGCAGGGTGGTCGAGGCCAACCCGCGAACGGTGGTCGTCGTGAACTCCGGCGCCCCGGTGCTGCTGCCGTGGGCGGAGGACGTGCCGGCGGTGCTGCTGACCTGGTTCCCGGGGCAGGAGTGCGGCAACGCGCTCGCCGACGTGCTGCTGGGGGCCGTCGAGCCCGGTGGCCGGCTGCCGGTCACCTGGCCGGCCACCGAGGAGGGCCTGCCCTCCCCGCGGCCGGTCGAGGGGACGCTGCGCTACGACGAGGGCCTGTTCGTCGGCTACCGGGGCCACGACCGCGACGGGCGGGAGCCGCGGTTCCGGTTCGGCTCCGGCCTGGGCTACACCACGTGGGAGTACCTGTCCGCCGAGGCCGACGACGGCTCGGCGGTCACCGTGCGGCTGCGCAACACCGGCGGCCGGCGGGGACGGGAGGTCGTCCAGGTCTACGCGAGCCGCCCGGACAGCGCCGTGGAGCGCCCCGTCCGCTGGCTGGCCGGCTTCGCCGTGGTGGAGGCCGACCCCGCCGAGGAGGTCGCGGTGACGGTCGACCTGCCCGGGCACACCTACCAGCACTGGGACGAGGCCGGGCACCGGTGGGCCACCGAGGCGGGCCGGTTCCGGCTGCACGTGGGTCCGTCGTCCGGCGTCCTGCCCGTGGAGCTCGACGTGCAGGTCGCGGGCTGACCCCCCAGGGGAGGACGACGATGACCCCAGGCCCTCCGCCGGCGTCCGGTCCCCCCGCGGTGCTCGGGCTCGGCCTGGCGGCGATCGGGCGGCCGGGCTACCTCACCCTCGGCCGGGACCGCGACCTGCCCGCCGACCGTTCCCCGGCGGCGCTGCGCGCCCGTGCCCACGAGCTGCTCGACACCGCGGCGTCCCTGGGCATCCGGTACGTCGACGCCGCCCGGTCCTACGGGCGCGCCGAGGAGTTCCTCGCCGCCTGGCTGCACGGTCGCGAGCAGGTGCCCTTCGTCGCCAGCAAGTGGGGTTACCGGTACACGGCCGGCTGGCGCACGGATGCCGAACGCCACGAGGTCAAGGAGCACACCGCGGCGGCGTTCGAGCGCCAGTTCCGGGAGAGCACCGAGCTGCTCGGCCCCTGGCTGCGGCTCTACCAGGTGCACTCGCTGACCTCGGAGAGCCCGCTGTGGGACGACGAGCCGCTGCAGCGCCGGCTGGCCGAGGTCCGGGACGCGGGCACCGGGATCGGCTTCTCGACGTCCGGGCCCGAGCAGGCCGCCGCCGTCCGCCGCGGCCTGCAACTCACCGTCGACGGCCTCCCGCTGTTCTCCAGCGTGCAGTCGACCTGGAACCTGCTCGAGACGTCCGCGGCCGGGGCGCTGGCCGAGGCGCACGCCGCCGGCCTGCGGGTGATCGTCAAGGAAGGCGTCGCCAACGGGCGCCTCACCGAGCACGGGCTGCCGGCCGGCAGCCCGCTCGCCACGGCCGCGCGGGACTCCGGCGTCGGGGTCGACGCGGTCGCGCTGGGGGCGGCGCTCGCGCAGCCGTGGTGCGACGTCGTGCTCAGCGGCGCGGTGACCGTGGCCCAGCTGACCAGCAACGCCGAGGCGACCCGGGTGGCCGACCTCGACGTCGGCGGACTGGTCGAGCCGCAGGCCCCGAAGGACTACTGGGAGACCCGGAGCCGCCTGCCCTGGCAGTGAGGCCGGGACGCGATTCTGCTGGACGGCCGGGGAGGTGCCGGGCCCCGGACCAAGCGGACGCCATCGAACGGTTAGCAGGGGGCAAAGCATCGCGGCGGGCGCTACCCCCCGTTGCGGTGCCGCCTACCGTGCCCGGCCATGACCCCCGCCATCAGCCCGGGCCGTACCGCCGCTCCGTCGCTGCCCCCACGACCTCCGAGTGACCGGCGCGGCCGGATCGTCGGCCTCGACGTCGCCCGCGCGCTGGCGGTGTTCGGGATGCTCGGTGCGCACCTGGGTTCCGTCACGCCCGACGTGGGGGCGTCGCCGTCGACGTGGCCGGGCCTGGTCAACGGGCGGTCGTCCATCCTGTTCGCCGTCCTGGCCGGGATCTCGATGGCGCTGCTGTCGGGGCGCACCGCACCGGTCACCGGCGACGACCTGGTCCGCGCCCGCGTGCGGATCCTGGTCCGGGCCGCGTGGGTCTTCGCCATCGGCGGCGTGCTCGAGGCCCTCGGCACCGGCATCGACGTCATCCTCGGCGTCTACGCGGTCCTGTTCGTCCTCGCCCTGCCGTTCCTGCGCTGGACACCCCAGCGGCTGCTGCTGGCGGCCGGTGTGCTGGCGGTGGTCACGCCACCCGCTGATCTGGTCCTCACGCAGGTCGTCGTGGCCACCGACGCCTACGGCACCCCGTTCGCCTGGCTGGCGGTGACCGGCCCCTACCCGGCGCTGATCTGGTGGACCTTCATCCTCGTAGGCCTGGCCGTGGGCCGCTGCGACCTCACCACCGCGCGGGTCCGGAGGCAGCTGGTGGCCGCCGGTGCGGCCCTCGCCGTCCTCGGGTACGGCGGCGGCTGGCTGTCCACGCAGGCCTGGGCGGACGGGCAGCCGCAGCGCTGGCCGGTCGAGGACACCGCACGCCCGGAGACATCGGATCCCGCTCTGCTCACCGGCGCGTTCCCGCACAGCGGCACGACATTCGAGATCGTCGGCTCGGTCGGCGTGGCCCTCGCCGTCATCGCCGTGTGCCTCGTCGTCGCCGACCGGCTGCCGGGGACCGTCTTCCCGATGGCAGCGGTGGGATCGATGGCGTTGACCGCGTACGCCGGCGGGATCGTCGCCGTGGCCGTCAACGGGACCCTCGACTACACCACCAACCACGCGTGGCTCGCCTTCGTCGTGGTCACCACCGCCACCGCCACGCTCTGGCGCCTCTTCCTCGGTAGGGGACCGCTGGAGCGACTCCTGACGTGGAGCGCCATGCGAGCGGCGGAGCAGGGGATGTCCTCCGGGATGGCGCGGACCGCGCGTCGCGCCGACACGCCCTGAGCCGACCCGTGCCCTCCAGGTCCACGTGGCCGCATGCCATGACCCGCACGCCGGCCGGCCATGAGCGGGGGACGTACCGCATCCATCGAGACCGAGAGGCTGGGAGCAACGGATGACACAGACAGACGTCGTGGTCCTGATCCTCATCGCGGCGCTGATCCTCGTGCTCGGGTTCACGCTCTGGCTCGCGGGCAGACGGCGGTGAAGCGGGGTGCGGGACGTCGGCGACGAGCCGGACGCACGGTCGCCGAGAGGCACGTCCCGTGACCGGAGGACCCCTCGCTCCGGGACCTCGGTTGCGGGGACCAGAACCTCCGTGCGGCGGCCCGGCTCCATGACCGGAGCTCAGGTGTGCAGGACCGCCGCACCGCCGAACCGTCCGTGGGCCAGGTCCGACAGCGCCCGCGGGGCGTCGTCCATGGGGTAGGCGACGGTGGTGGCCCGGACGCCGAGCCGGCCGGCCAACCGGAGGAACTCCTCGCCGTCGCGGCGGGTGTTGGCCGTGACGCTGCGCAGCCGGCGCTCGCCGAACAGCTCGCTGGCGTAGTCCAGCGCCGGGATGCGGGGGAGCCAGATGCCGGCGACGGCCAGCGTCGCACCGCGGTCCAGGGCCCGCAGCGCGACCGGGACCAGCTCGCCGGCCGGGGCGAACAGGATCGCGCCGTCCAGCGGCTCGGGTGGCGGGTCGGTCGCCGCCCCCACCGAGTCCACGCCGAGCTCCTCGGCCAGCCGCCGGTTGTGCTCGCCGCGGGTGAGGACGTGCACCCGCAACCCCTGCGCGAGCGCGACCTGGGCGGTGAGGTGCGCGCTCCCGCCGAAGCCGTAGACGCCCAGCCGCCCCCCGGGTGGCACGTCGGCGCACCGGAGGGCCCGGTAGCCGATGATCCCGGCGCACAGGAGCGGCGCGGCCTGCTCGTCGGCCAGCCCGTCCGGCAGCGGGTACGCGAAGGCCTCGTCGACCAGACAGGCGTCGGCGTAGCCGCCGTGCTCGTCCCAGCCGGTGAAGACCGGCGCGGTGCAGAGGTTCTCCTCGCCACGCCGGCAGAACCGGCAGCTGCCGTCGGTGCCACCGAGCCAGGGCACTCCGACCCGCTCTCCCACGGCGAACCGGTTCGCGCCGGAGCCGAGAGCGGAGACGCGCCCGACCACCTCGTGCCCCGGCGTCACCGAGGCCCGCCGGGGTGGCAGGTCGCCCTCGGCCAGGTGCAGGTCGGTGCGGCACACGCCGCAGCAGGTCACGTCGACCCGCACCTGACCCGGCCCGGGCACCGGTTCGTCCCGGTCGACCCGCCGGAGGGGACCGGTGTCGACCGGGCCCGGCACGCCGACCGCCCAGGCCCGCACCGCTGCTCCCCGCCGGCGGGTCAGACGCGGGCCGGGACGCGGGAAGCCTGCTCGGGGACGACCACGCCGGACGGCTCCGGACGGACCACCAGCACCGGGCAGGAGGCGTGCACCACGCAGTGCAGGGCCACCGAGCCGAGCAGGGTACTGCGGACGCCGCCCCGCCCGCGGCTGCCGACCACCAGCAGGGCGGCGTCCCCGGACCGCTGGGTCAGCTCGACGGCGGCCGGGTCGACAGTGGCCACCACCTGCGTCCGCACGGAGCCCGCGCCGCCGTCCAGCGGGATGCCCAGCTGTCCGGCCACCTCGTGCAGCAGGTCCAGGACCCGCTTCTCGGTGTCCCCGCGGATCTCGGCGAGGTCCCGGAAGGCGAACGGGGCGCCGCTCATCCAGTACAGCTCGCCCGCGGAGCTGGCGACGAGCTCCAGGACGGCGCCACGGCGCGCGGCCGCCGTCAGGGCGTACCCGAGCGCGTCCCGTGAACCGGGGGAACCGTCCACCCCCACCACCACCGTGCCGCCCGCCGACGGGAGAGCCGGGTCCGCACCGACGTCCATGGGTCCTCCTCGGTCCTGCCCGGCGGGGTCGCCGGGTCGTCGCCTGCGACTCTGGACGCGGCAGCGGGCACCGTCCCGGGTCGTGCGTCCCGCCCGGCAGGGCCGCTGGTCCCTCGGCCCAGGAGGAGGGACGGAGGTCCCGTCCGAGGTGCGCCCGGCGACCCTGGGGGCCCGCCGGCCCGTCTCCTAGCGTCCGGCGCAGGAACCCGCCGTGGAGGAGGAACCGTGCAGGCCAGAGACGTCATGACCCGCGAGGTCGTCACCGTCGGACCCGAGACTCCCGCGAAGTACGCGGCAGAGGTCATGGCCGAGCACGGCTTCGCGGCCCTGCCGGTCGTCGACGAGGACGACCAGCTCGTCGGCATCATGGCCGAGGCCGACGTCCTGCGGGACCGGATGCCACCGGACCCCCGGCTCCACTTGCGCCGGGACGACGGAGCCGACGACCGGGCCCTGTCCCTCCTGGTGCGCGGGGTGATGACGTCCGACGTCCGGTGCGTCGAGCCTGCGGCCGACGTGGCCGACGTCGCGCGGGTCTTCGTCGACGAGCGGCTGCGCAGCGTGCCGGTGGTCGACGGCGGCCGGCTGGTCGGCATCGTGAGCCGTCGAGACCTGCTGCGGGCACTGGTCCGCCCGGACGAGGAGATCCGGCACGAGCTGCTCCGGCTGGTGGAGGGCTACACCGGTGAGCTCGACGCGTGGGAGGTCGTGGTCGGCGACGGCGTGGCCACCATCCGGCGCACCCGCGGCCGCCCCGAGCCGTCGGCGGACGTCGAGCAGCGGGCGCTCTCCACGCTCGCCCGGACGGTCGGCGGGGTCGTGGGTGTGCGGGTCCTCCCCGCTGCGGACCTGCAGCCCCAGGGCGAGGTCCGATCTCAGCCCACCAACGCCTGAGGGGCCGACCATGACCACGCTGCGATCCAGTCCCGTGGTCGTCGGGGTCGGCGGCTCCGACGGCAGCCGGGCGGCTCTCACGTTCGCGATCGAGGAGGCCCGGCGGCGGCACGCGCCACTGCTCGCCGAGGCGGTGGCCGGCCGGCGGGAGAGGGAACCCGACGTGCTCGTCCGCGAGGTCGTGCTGCGGGAGCGGACCGCACGGGCGCTGGTGTCGGTGGCGCTGACCGCTGAGCTCCTGGTGGTGGGGCACCACCACCGCCGCGCGCGGGACTGGCTCGGGTCGACGACCCACGGCGTCCTGCACCGGCCCGGGTGCCCCGTCGCGGTCGTCCCGGTCGCCGCCGGGACCCCCCGCTGACGTCGGGCGGCCGGACCACCATGCCCACCACCGGCCCGGACCGGGTGGTCGTGCCGCTCGGCGACGCCGAGTGCCGGGCTCTGCTGCTCGGCGGCCGGATCGGCCGGCTGGCCTTCACCCGGAACGCCCTTCCCGCGATCCAGCCCGTGTCCTACCGCATGCACGACGGCGAGGTCGTCATCCCGGCCCTGCCGGACAGCCCCTTCGCGCCCCGTGCCTGGGGAGCGGTCGTCGCCTTCGGCGTCGACTCCTACGACGACTCGACCCCGACCGGGTGGAGCGTCACCGTGGTCGGCCCCTCCCGCTCGGTCCACGACCCGGCCGCGGTGGCCGTCCTCGACACCCTCCCCTGGCCGGCCCCGGGGGCGACGTGCGGTCACCGTTACGTGGCGGTACGGATCGGGATGCTGAGCGGGTGGCGCACCGAGACCCGTGCCGGCTGAGGCGACGCCGCCGGGGTCGCTCTGACACACCGGGGAGCGGCGTCCCACCGTCCGCGGACGAACCCGGTTCCACCGCGCGGGGCTGCGTGCCACCCTCGGGCGGCAGGGGGTGACCCGCACCATGCCGACCCGGCACCACGCCACTCGCCCGAACGCCCCGTCCACGAGTTCGCCCCTGGCCGGCATGCGGCTCGGCGAGCTGCTGGAGGAGGTCCAGGAACGCCTGGCGACCGTGGCCGCGAGCCAGGCCCGCGTCCAGCACCTGCTCGACGCCTTCCTCACCGTCTCGACCGGGCTGGACCTCGAGGCGACCCTGCGGCGCATCGTCGAGGCGGCCACCGACCTCGTCGAGGCACGCTACGGGGCACTGGGCGTGCTGGCGCCCGGGGGCGGGCTGGCGGCCTTCACCCACGTGGGCATCGACGACGACCTGGCCGCCCGGATGGGGTCGCTGCCCGAGGGCAAGGGCGTGCTCGGTCAGCTGATCACCGAGCCCTACCCGCTGCGCATCGCCGACCTCGGCCGGCACCCGGCCTCCGTGGGCTTCCCCCCGCACCACCCGCCGATGCACACGTTCCTCGGCGTCCCGGTCCTGGTCCGTGGCGAGGTCTTCGGCAACCTCTACCTGACGGAGAAGCAGAACGGCGAGTTCACCGCCGAGGACGAGGCTGTCCTCACCGCGCTCGCCGGGGCGGCCGGCATCGCCATCGACAACGCCCGGTTGTACGAGGAGGCCGAGGAGCGGCGGCGGTGGACGACCGCGATCTCCGAGGTGCGGGCCGGCCTGCTCGACGCCCCGTCGCCCGACGACGCGCTGCGACTGGTGGCCACGCGGGTCAAGGAGCTCACCGGCGCCGAGGGGGTGTGGATCGTGGTCGGCCCCTCCCCCGCCGACGGCACCTTCGACGTCCGCGTGCAGGTCGCCGAGGGGCTCGACGACCTGACCGGCCGACGGCTGACGACCGAGGACAACCCGGTGCTGGACGCCGTGGCGGGAACCGACGGCGTCGTCACCGTCGACCTGCGGGGCACCGACTACCGGGGACCCAACGCCCACGTGGACTGGGGGCACTGCATCGCGGTGCCCCTCCGGGCTGCGCACAGCGAGCACGCCGTCGTCGTCGCCGCCCGACGCGCCGGGGCCCCCGTGTTCGACGGGACCACGGCTCCCCTCATCGCCGCCTTCGTCGACCAGTCGGCCGCCGCGCTCGACCTCGCGGCCCGTCAGCGGTTCGCGCGCCAGCTCGACGTGTACGAGGACCGCGACCGGATCGCCCGTGACCTCCACGACCACGTCATCCAGCGCGTGTTCGCCGCTGGTCTGAGCCTGCAGTCGGTCGTCCTCCGCATCCAGGACCCGGACGCCAGACGGCGGATCGGCGAGGTCGTCGGACAGCTCGACGAGACCGTCCGCGACATCCGGACGACGATCTTCGACCTGCACAGCACCGAGGACGTCGACCGGTCGACGAGTCTGCGGCGGCGGGTGCTCGACGTCGTCACCGAGACGGCAGGACCCGACCTGCACCCGACCGTGCGCATGTCCGGCGCCGTGGACAACCTGGTCACCGGCGACCTCGCCGCCGACGTCGAGGCGGTGGCCCGGGAGGCGGTGAGCAACGCCGCCCGGCACTCCGGCGCCGACCACGTCACGGTCACCCTCGACGTCACCGACGAGGTCGTGCTCGAGGTGACCGACGACGGCCGGGGCATCGACTCCCGCGCCGCCCGCAGCGGACTGCGCAACCTCGAGGAGCGCGCCGTCCGGCGCAGCGGTGGGGCGAGCGTGGCGGCGTTGCCCGAGGGCGGCACCCGGCTGCGCTGGTGGGCGCCGCTGAGGTGACCCGGAGCAGGGGTCAGCTCTGGCGGGTGGTCGCCGTCCCGCCGCGCAGCTCGGTGGCCAGGACCGCCGCCTGGGTGCGGCGCTCCAGGCCCAGTTTGGCGAGCAGGTGGGAGACGTAGTTCTTCACCGTCTTCTCGGCGAGGAACATCCGCTCGCCGATCTGCCGGTTGGTCAGCCCCTCGCCGATCAGCTCCAGCACCGTGCGCTCCTGGGGACTGAGCTCGGCCAGCGGGCCGGCCGGCTCCGCGGCCTGCCGCAGTCGCGCCATGACCGCGGTCGCGGCCGTGGGGTCCAGCAGCGAGCCTCCGGCCACCACGGTGCGGACACCGGTGACCAGGTCCTGGCCCAGGATCTGCTTGAGGAGGTAGCCCGAGGCGCCGGCCATGATCGCCTCGAAGAGCGCCTCGTCGTCGCTGTAGCTCGTCAGCATGACCACCTTGAGCTCCGGCATCCTCGACCGCAGCTCGCGGCAGACCGAGACGCCGTCCCCGTCGGGCAGCCGGACGTCGAGGATCGCGACGTCCGGCTTGAGGGCGGGCACCCGGGACAGGGCCTCCGAGGCGTTCTTCGCCTCGCCGACCACCGTGATGCCCGGGTCGCTCTGCAGGACGTCGGCCACCCCCCGGCGGACGACCTCGTGGTCGTCCAGCAGGAAGACCTTGACCACCCCGGTTCCCTCGGCCACCGGCCACCCACTCCCTCCCGACAGCGCACCGCGCCCCCGCCAGCACGCTGCAGCGAGGCCGTCGCGACAGGCTAGGCGCGGCACCTGGTCCGGGGGGCAGGGACCGAGGTCCTGTGTCAGGGACCCGGGCCGGGACGTCCCCGCCGGGCGGGGACGGGGCGGACCGGGCCTGCAGAGCAGCGGTCAGGACCGGGAGGTCGAGGACCCGAACCAGCCGCTGCCGCAACCGGGGCACTCCGCCCGGCCGGTCGGCCACCACCCCGCCGAGCGCGTCGTCCGGGGTGGGGCCGGGCACGAGCAGGAGCACCGCGGTGAACCGCGCGGACAGGGTCCCGCCGGTGTCGACGGCCTGCACGGCGAGGTCGGCCGAGCTCACCCGGCGGAGGACCCGACGGCCGGCCCGCCGACGGCCGGCGCCCCCGTCGCGGCGGACCGGAGGCCACCGCCCGCACGACCTGCTGCCGGGTCCGCCTCCGGACGCGGCGGGTCACCGCTCGCTCCCCGGGACGGTGCCGACCTGCGGTGCGTCCGCAGGGGCTGGACGCGGCGAGGGCGGCGGTGCGATCAGCCCCGGCGGTGGGGCGTGCTGCCGGTGCACGGGCCCGGCGGGCTCCGAGCGGGCCCGGTGCACGCCCAGCGCCACGAGCAGTGCCCCGACGACGGCCAGCACCCCGCCGGCGGCGAGCAGCCCGGCCCACAGCCAGCGGAGCGCGGGCACGGTCACGCCTGCGCGCGCGTCGACGTCCACGCCGGCCGAGCCGTCGGCCCGCATCACCACGACCGTCCAGTCCCCGTCCGACGGCGTCCACTGCAGCGCCTGGGTGCCCGGCCCCTGCACCTGGGCGACCCAGAAGTCCTCGTCCCCGGGGAGGGACGCCGGTGCTCCGCCGCGGATCCCCGTGGCGGTGCCGAGGCCGCCGTCCGGGCCGAGCTCGCCGACCCGCCCGTGTCCGACCCCGGCCAGGTACCGGTCGACGTCGGCGGCGCGGGCGACGCCCACGAAGACGTCGGTCGAGGGCTCGACCGTGGTGACCTCGACGCGGACGTCGCCGATCACGTCGTCGACCACCCACTCCTCCCCCGCGGTGTCCAGGGTGATGTCGTCGGTGGTCAGCGCGTACCCGGCGGTCGCGAGGTCGTCGGTCTCCGACCACACGTAGCCGTCCTCGCGCTGGGTGGTGTCGGCCCACGCCAGCCCGGCGCCGCCGATGAGCGGGCCCGTGGCCGCCAGGAGCAGCGTCGCGCCGACGACCACGGCGAGCACCGGGCCCGCCCTCCAGCCGCTCCACGGTTGCCGACCCGGGTGCCCGCGGACAGCCGTCGGTGGGGTCCCGGTCGAGGGCTGCGGCACCGGACCGTGCGGGCCCACCGGGCGCGTGCCGGGATCGGTGCCGCCCATGTCCATCCGGAACGGCGGATACCGGTCGGTCATCAGCGCGACGTAGGCCGCGACCCGCAGCACCCACCGGTCCATGCCGAGCACGAAGTCGTAGAGCGGGGTGGGGTACCGGCCGGTGAACAACAGCACGATCGCGGCCACCAGCACCAGCAGCCCGACCAGCCCGCCGGCCCCCCAGCTGTCGTCCCACCGCACGTCGTCCGCGGGCGACGTGCTGATCCACAGGCCGCCGCCGGCGAAGACCGCGATCACCAGCCAGTGCGGGATGGCCAGCAACCACGACTTGACCAGCACCAGCCCCCGGGAGAGCCGCTCCGGGTACGGGACGTCGAGCCGGGCCGGGTAGTCCGGCACGTCGGCCAGGGTGAACGGCGGGTACCGGTCGGTCCCCAGGGCGGCGTACCCGTAGTAGTGCACCCGCCAGCTCCAGCGGAGCACCCCGACGTCGAAGTCGAAGAGCGCCCGCGGGTAGCGCCCGGTGAACAGGATCGCGAACCAGGCGACCACCGTGAGCACGGTGAACGCGATCCAGAGGAACGCCAGCACGACGAAGTGCGGGATGAGCAGGAACCACTTGACCAACCACAGCCAGCGCGAGAGCGGCGCGTCCAGCGACGCGTCGACCCGCACCGGGTAGGGCGGATGGGTCTCGGTCACGGGTGTCCACCTCCGCTTCGCCCACTCCGTCCGCGCGGTCGTGCCGGCCGGTGGTGGGATGTCCCGAGCCTCCGGCGGCTCCCTCGGTGCCGGACACCGCCATGAGTCCACGGGACGGCGGGACGGAGGTCCCTCGCCCACGGGCAGCGTGCGGCACCAGGCACGGCGACCGTGGCGGCCGTCCGCAGGATCCGGTCCTGGCTCGGGCAGTCCGGCAGCACCCCGCACGGCGGTCGGCCGTCACCCCGGGCGACGGCCCCGGTCCGACAGGAGCACGACGGGGGCGTCCCGGTCGACGCGCACCCGGGGGAACTCGCGGACGTAGGCCTCGAAGGCCTCGGCATGGCCGACGTCACCGGGAACGAGCCGTCGTGCACCACGGCGCTCGTCCCTCCCGCGCAGGAGCACCTGCACCTCCTGCGGCGAGGAGCCGAAGTTGCGCCACCAGCTCTTGGCAGCGTGGTCCTTGACCAGGACCACGAGATCGGCTCCCGAGAGCGCGGCCATGACCGGCAGCGGCCGCGAGCTGGTGCAGAGCGTCGGGGCGGCGTTGTTCAACCTGCGCGTCGCCCTGTCGGCGCGCGGGTGGGCCGTGGCGGTGGACCGCGTCCCGGCGACCCGGACCTGCTCGCGGTGGTGCGCGCCGTCGAGGGCGCGCCCGACGTCCCCCTCGCCGAGTACGACGCGGCCATCCCCCTCCGGCGGACCAACCGGCGCCCGCTGAGCGGCGACCCCGTCCCGGCCGACCTGCTCCGCGAGCTCGTCGACCTCGCCGCTGCGGAGGCGACGGTGCTGGTGCCCGTGTCCCGGGAGGACCACCGCCGCCTGGTCGCCCGGCTGACCCAGCAGGCCGACGAGCTGCAGGACGCCGATCGCGCCTACCAGGCCGGGATCCGGCACTGGACGACCCGGCCGACGGAGGAGGGCGACGGCGTGCCGGTGTGCTCGGTCCCCCGCGTGGACGGCCCGTCCCGCGACGACCTGCCGCAGGGGGACTTCGACACCCGGGGCGAGGGCAGGCTGCCCGCGGACACCGGTGACAGCGCCGAGCGCACGCTGGTGCTGCTGGCCACCCGCACCGACCTCCCGCTCGACTGGCTCCGGTGCGGCGAGGCGCTGCAGCACGTGCTGCTCGAGCTGACCCGGCACGGGTGGGTGGCCAGCCCGGTCACGCAGGCCGTCGAGGTCCCGCTCACCCGCACCCAGCTCCGGGCGGCCCTGACCTGGGACGCCCACCCCCAGGTGCTGCTGAGGATCGGGCACGCCGACGACCCCGTGGCGGCTCCGCGCCGGCCCGCGACGACGTCGTCCGCAACAGCACCCGGCCTCCCGAGCCGTGTCGTACCCAGGCGGTCCCGACACCGACGGGCTGGCCGCCAGGACGGCGAGAGGCCCGGTCAGCGCACCACCTGGTGTCCGACGGCCGCGGGGGGACGACGTGGCTGTGACATCGCGCTTCCTCCCCCTCGTCGCGCCCGTGGACGGCTCGCCGGACGTGCTGCCCGCCGAGGGGTCGCGGACGGCCCTGTTCGTCCCGAGCACGTCCTCCGGCTCCTGCGCGCGTCGCAGCGACCCAGGACACCGGGCCGCACCACGGCGTCGGGAGTGCGGGCGATGACGCCGGCGCGGCCGCGCGTGCTCGTGACGGCGGCGAGCAGGCACGGGTCCACCCACGAGATCGCCGACGCGCTGGCCCGCGGGCTGCAGGAGGCCGCCGGGGACCGGGGCCTCACCGCGGCGACCCTGCACGCGGAGAACCGCCCGGACCCGTCCGCGTTCGACGCCGTCGTCCTCGGCAGCGGGGTCTACGGCGGCAGCTGGCTCGAGCCGGCCCGGGAGCTCGCCCACCGGCACGCCGCCGTCCTGCGGGCCCGGCCGCTGTGGTTGTTCTCCAGCGGCCCCATCGGGGAGCCGCCGTTCCCGCCGGACGAGCCGTACGACACCGCCACCCTGACCGCGCTGCTCGCCCCCCCGTGGCCACCGCGTGTTTCCCGGGCGGCTGGAGCCGACGCTGCTGAGCGCTCCGGAACGAGCCGTGGTGACGGCGATGCGGGCACCGGTCGGCGACTTCCGGGACTGGGACGCCGTTCGACGTTGGGCGACCGAGATCGCGACGACGCTCACCGGTGCGGTCTCCCCGACGCCGCGGTCGACGCGGTGACGCGGCGCCGGCGACGGACAGCAGCAGCCCGGCGGCGCGACGGTGGCGGCCCGCCCGGGGCGGCCGGGCGGTCCTGACGTCGGGAGCGGGCCCGTCGGTGGGGCGGGACGTGGCGGTCATGGGCTGCTCCTCGGTCTGCCGGAGGACGGTCACCCCGTTGCGACCAGGCTGTCCCCGGGGTGCCGCCCACCGGCAGACCGACGGTCCCGAGGCCGGCGGACGTCGGACCCCGGCTGGCACCTGGTCATCCACCGAGATGGACCTCGGACCCTGTGGACGCCCCGCGGGCGCCGTCCACGGTGGGGTGTCACGGAACGCCGGGCGGCAGGGAGCCGACGTCATGACCGAACCGCACCTGGTCCTGCGCACGCAGTCCCCGGCGCCGGGGGCGACGGGTGCGTCGCTGCCGGTGGTCACCGGGCTGGACGACCCGCGCTCGGTGGACCTGGCCCGCGCCGGTGGCAAGGGCGCGAGCCTCGCCCGACTCCGCCAGGCCGGCCTGCCGGTGCCGGACGGGTTCGTCGTCGGGGCGGACTCCTACCGGCGCTTCGTCGTCGCCACCGGCCTCGCCCCGCTCGTCGAACAGGTCACGGCAGACCTCGGCACCCGAGGCGTCGACGGGACGGCGGCCGCCTCGACCAGGCTGCGGGCCGCCTTCGAGGCGGCGCCGGTGCCCGAGGACCTCGCGGGCCCCATCGTCGCGGCCTGGCGCCGCCTGGGCGGGGGCGCGGTGGCCGTGCGCTCCTCGGCCACCACGGAGGACCTGCCGGGAGCCAGCTCCGCCGGCCAGCAGGACACCGTCCTGGACGTCACCGGCGACGAGCAGGTGCTGGACGCCGTCCGGCAGTGCTGGTCGTCGCTGTGGACGGCGCGGGCCCTGGCCTACCGCACCCGCCAGGGGGCCTCGCACACCGAGGCCGCCGTGGCCGTCGTCGTCCAGCGGATGGTGCCCGCGGACGTCGCCGGGGTGCTGTTCACCGCCGACCCGCTGACCGGGCGCCGCGACCGCGTCGTGGTCGAGGCCGTGCGCGGGCTGGGGGACGCTCTGGTGAGCGGCCGGGTGAACCCGCAGCGGTGGGTCCTGGACGCCGGCACGCGCACCGTCCTGGACGGACCCGACGGCGCCGCCCGGCACCTGCTGGACCCCGAGCGCCTGCGTGAACTGGCCGGACTCGGCCTGGCCGCCGCCACGCTGTCCGGCGGACCCCAGGACGTGGAGTGGGCCACCATCGGTGAGCGCTGCTGGCTCCTGCAGTCCCGGCCGATCACCACACTGTTCCCCCTGCCCCCCGGCCCACCGGCGGGACCGGGGTTGCGCGTGTACATCCCGCTGACCCTCGCCGCTCAGGGGATCAGCGAGCCCATGACCCCGGCAGGCAACGCCGTGTTCGCCGGGCTCGCCACGGCGGTCTCGTCCCTGTGGTCCCTCGGCCGCCGCCGGCCGCACGGGCTCCCGCCGTGGGTGACCCTGGTGGCCGGACGCCTCTTCTACGACATCACCCCGCTCCTGGCCTCCCCACGCCTGGGCCGGCGCCTGGCCGACCGGATGGCGCTGAAGGACCCCGCGACCTCGGCGGCGCTCCGGGAGTGGTCGGACCGGGAGGGCACCCGGCTGACTGGGTCCCGCGGCCCGGCGATCCCGGTCGGCTTGTCGGTGTGGGTGGGCCGTGAGGTCCCCGGGCTGCTGGCGGCGGCCGCCGCCCCCGACCGCGCCCGACGGAGACTGCTCGCCCGCGCGGAGGACCAGGTCGCCCGGCTGCACCGGGAGGCCGCAGCGCTGTCCGGGCCGCGGGAACAGGTGGAGTTCGTCCTCGGGACCCTGCCGCAGCGCACCCTCGACGTGGCCTGGGCCCAGCTGCCGCCCGTGTACGTGGGCCTGCTCGCCGGCGCGCTGGCCGACTGGCTGTGCCAGCGGTGGCTGGGCTCCTCGGCCGGGCTCGAGCCGGTGCGCCGCTGGCTTCCCCACGACCCGACGCTCGCCATGGGCACCGCCCTGGCCCGGCTGGCACGGACCTGCTGCGAGGCGGGCGTCGAGCCGTCACGGGACGATCCCGGCATGGCCGGGTTCCTGGCCACCTTCGGGCACCGGGCCCCGGACCGGGAGATCGACCTCGGGCTGCCGCGCCTGCGGGACGACCCGTCCTACGTGGTGCAGCTCGTCCGCGGCTACCTCGCCGCCGGCGACCCCGCCGAGCTGCTCGCCCGGCAGGAACGGGGTGCCGAACAGGCCGGGGCGGCCTCCCGGGACCTGGTCGCGGCGGTGCGCCGCGCCCGCGGCCGGGTCCGGGCTCGGCTGCTGCGCGCGGTGCTCGTCCGGTACCGGGCCCTCGGCGGGCTGCGGGAGCGGCCCAAGTTCGACCTCGTGCGGGTGCTCGCCCTCGGTCGCGAACTCCTGCAGCGGGTCGGTGCCGCCCTCGTCACGGCCGGGCGTCTCGACGACGCCGATGACGTCTTCTTCCTCGACCCGGCCGACCTGCGCGCCGGGGTGGAGGGCACGGCGCCGGACCTGCCCGAACGCGCCGACCGCCGGCGTCGGGAGTACGAGCGGGAGCTCGGCCGGCGGGCCGTCCCGCTGGTCCTGACCAGCGACGGCGAGACGGTGTACGCACCGGCCGCACGCGCGGGGGGAGCGCCCGGCGCCCTCGTCGGCACCGGGGTGTCACCAGGGGTGCACGAGGGCGTCGTGCGGGTCCTCGACTCCCCCGTGGGCGCCGCGCTGGCTCCCGGTGAGGTGCTCGTCGCCGCCAGCACCGATCCCGGCTGGACGCCGCTGTTCCACCTCGCCGGCGCCCTGGTGATGGAGCTCGGCGGCGTCGTCTCCCACGGGGCGATCGTGGCCCGGGAGTACGGCATCCCCGCCGTGGCCAGCGTGCCCGACGCGACCCGGCGGCTGCGCACCGGCCAGCGCGTGCGGGTCGACGGTGGCGCCGGCACCGTCACCGTCGTGGACGGCACCTGAGCCCTCGAGGAACTCCCGGACCGGCACGGGCCTGGGACTGACGGACCGCTCCGAGGACGGCCCGTCGGCCCGCGCAGGTGCACCTCCTCCCCCAGCGCCTCCGGGCGGCGGTCCCCACGACCTCGAGGAACCGCACCGCTGATCTGCTCCGCGAGACGGTGTGCGACTCCGTCGCGTCCACGAGCGACGGCCCTGGCATTAGTACCCCCCAGGGGTATATGCTCCGGGTCGCCGGGATGACCGGACACCGTGGGGAGCAGGTCATGTCGATGCAGCAGCGAACGGTCGTGCTCGAGGTCGCCGGAGCGCACTGGGCGACGGAGAAGGCGGTCGCCGAGAAGGTGCTCGGACGGCGCCCCGGCGTACTGGGCGTCGAGTCCAACCCCGTGAACCAGACCGCCACGGTCACCTACGACCCGGCACGGACCTCGGTGTCCGACCTGTCCACGTGGGTCCGCGAGTGCGGCTACCACTGCGCCGGGCAGTCGGTGCCCCAGCACGTGTGCGACCCCGCCACGGAGCCGCACGGCCACGACGGCCACCGGCCGGCCGCGGACGCCGCGGACGCCGCGGACGCCGGCGAGGCCCACCACGGGGAGGCCGGCCACGGCGGCCACGAGGCGGGACACCGCGGGCACGGGGGGATGACGCCGCAGGACGCGATGGGCCACGGCGGCCACCACGCCGGCATGTCCATGGACGACATGGCCCGCGACATGCGCAACCGGTTCCTGGTGGCGGCGCTGCTGTCGGTCCCGATCCTGCTGTGGTCGCCGATCGGCCGGGAGGTGCTGGGCTTTTCCACGCCGGCGCCGTTCGGGCTGCGTGACGACGTCTTCTCGCTGCTCCTGTCGCTGCCGGTCATCGGCTACAGCGCCTGGATCTTCTTCGACGGCGCCTGGCGGGCGCTGCGCGCGAGGACGCTGGACATGATGGTGCTGGTCGCCGTCGCGGTCGGCGCGGGCTGGGGCTACAGCCTGGTGATCACGCTGACCGGGGGCGGCGAGGTCTTCTACGAGGCCGCCACCGTGCTCACCGCCTTCGTGCTGCTCGGGCACTGGTTCGAGATGCGCGCCCGTGGCGGCGCCAACGACGCCATCCGCACCCTGCTGGAGCTCGCACCGCCGCGCGCGGTGGTGCTGCGCGAGGGGCAGCCGGTGGAGGTGCCCACCGCCGAGGTCGTGGTCGGCGACCTGCTGCTCGTCCGGCCGGGCGCGAAGATCCCCGTCGACGGCGTGGTCGAGGACGGCGACTCCGAGGTCGACGAGTCGATGGTGACCGGCGAGAGCCTGCCGGTGCACAAGGCGGGCGGAGACGCGGTGATCGGCGCCTCGGTGAACACCACCGGCACGCTGCGGGTGCGGGCGACGAAAGTCGGCGCCGACACCGCGCTGGCGCAGATCGTCCAGATGGTGCAGCAGGCGCAGAACTCGAAGGCGCCCGGGCAGCGGCTGGCCGACCGGGCGGCGTTCTGGCTGGTGCTCGTCGCGCTCGTCGGCGGCGGCCTCACCCTGGCCGTGTGGCTGCTGGCCGGGGCGACCTTCGCCATGGCTATGCTGTTCGCGATCACCGTCGTGGTGATCACCTGCCCGGACGCGCTGGGCCTGGCCACCCCCACGGCGATCATGGTCGGCACCGGGCTGGGCGCGCGCCGGGGGGTGCTGTTCAAGAACGCCACCGCGCTGGAGTCCTCGGCCCGGATCGACACGGTGGTGATGGACAAGACCGGCACCCTGACGAAGGGCGAGCCGGAGGTCACCGACGTCGTCGTCGACGGGATGGAGCGCGACGACGTCCTGGCGCTGGCCGCCGCCGTGGAGCGGGAGTCCGAGCACCCGCTGGCCGCCGCCGTCGCCCGGCACGCCGACGCCGTCGGCGTGCCGGCGCTGGCCGCCGGCGGCTTCCGCAACGTCCCCGGTCACGGGGCGTCCGCCGAGGTCGCCGGACGCCGGGTCCTGGTCGGCAACGCCACGCTGATGGCCGACGAGGGCGTCGACCTCGGCACGTTGGGCGCGCGCCGGGACGAGCTGGCCAGCAGCGGCCGCACCGCCGTCCTGGTCGCGGTCGACCGGCGTGCCGTCGGTGTGGTCGCGCTGGCCGATGCCCCGCGGGAGACCTCGGCCGCGGCCGTGGCCGCGCTGCACGAGGCCGGCGTCGAGGTGGTCATGCTCAGCGGCGACAACGAGGCCACCGCTCGGCGGATCGCCGGTCAACTGGGCATCGACACCGTCATCGCCGAGGTCCTCCCCGGCGACAAGGCCGCGAAGATCGCCGAGCTGCAGCGGGCGGGCAAGCGGGTCGCGATGGTCGGCGACGGGGTGAACGACGCCCCGGCGCTGGCGCAGGCCGACCTGGGCATCGCCATCGGCGCCGGTACCGACGTCGCCATCGAGACCGCCGACGTCGTCCTCATGCGCTCCGATCCGCTCGACGTCCCCACCGCCCTGACCATCGGCCGAGGGACGCTGCGCAAGATGCGGCAGAACCTGGCGTGGGCCATCGGCTACAACGCCATCGCGCTGCCGATCGCCGCCGGCGTGTTCGAGCCCGCCTTCGGACTCGTCCTGCGGCCGGAGATCGCCGCCCTGTCGATGTCGGGGTCGAGCTTCCTGGTCGCGGTCAACGCGCTGCTGCTCAAGCGGCTCCGGCTGCCCGCCCCGGACACGCCTGCGGCGACCACCGCCGTGGCGCCCGAGCCGGAGCCGGTGTCCCGCTGAGCTCGGCACCGAGCCCTCCCCGGCGGCCGCCGGGGAGGGCTCGCGGCCTCGGAAAGGGGAGTGGGGACATGGCAGGGCGAGGCCGGACGGCGGTGCTGCTGCTGTTCGCGGCCCTCGTCACGCACGGGGTGCGGTGCGGCTCGGCCGCCGATGACGCGTGTGGTCAGCCGACGGCCGGCTCGTCCACCCGTCCGCGGTCGGCGGCCACGAGGACGCCGACCCCGAACACCAGGATGACGACCTGGAAGGCCGGTACGGCGATCCGCTGGATCCCGCTGTCCAGGCCGCTGTAGCCCATGTCCACCCCGACCGCCACCGAGAGGCCCCCGGCCAGCACGGCGATCCAGCCCACCCAGGCGGACAGCACGTGCGTGGTCAGGATCGCCGCCCCGAACAGCAGCAGAGCCCCGCCCAGCAGCAGGCGGAAGTAGCTCTGCGCGCCCCACTCGGTCCACCGCACGATCTCCGCGTCGGCGAACCGGACGGCCTCTTCGGGCCCGTCGGCGGCAACCCAGGCGTCGACGGCCTGCTTGAGGGTGATCCCATCGACGGCCTGCAGTACCGCCCAGACCGCGGCCGTGGCCACGGTCAGCCCTGCGGCGAACGCCGACAACCCGGGCGCCCGCGACCGCAGCACCCGGTGCAGGACGATCAACCCGCCCAGGGCGGCCAGGACTCCGACGAACTGGGCGAAGTGGACCCACTCCCACGAGTCGCTCGCGGCGTACTCCGTAAAGATCACCTCGTGGACGTCCTCGTCCCCGCCCGGATGGAACAACACCGTCACGGCAGTCGCGAGGACGAATCCGCCGAGCAACAGGGCACCGCTCTCCCTCAGGAGCTGACGGTCCCCCCGAGTGCCGGTCGCCGATGTCATGGCTGCCCCTTCCGCCGAGCGGCGGTGGTGGGGCGATCGTAGCGACGCACGGATCGCACGGGACCTGCCCGGCCTCCGCTGCCTCGGAACGACGACCGGCACCCCTGCCCGATGACGCGCGGACGGAGCCTGGCCGGCTGCACGGTAGTTCACCGAGGAGAGATGGATGCGCAGGTCAGCCGGGTCCTCGATCACCGGACGTCATCGGGTGTCGCTGGCTGAGGAGGGCGGTTGTCGGCCGTGAGTCGGTCGCGTCGTCCGGTAACGGCCATCCTCCGGTCCGCACGACGTGCTGACCACCGACCGAGCGGCGAACGGATGGCGACCGACCGGCCCGACCCGGGCGAGTTCCTCGAGCCGGCGCAGCGGATGCTGCGCCGGCCGTCCGGCGATCCGGGCGGCGACCTGCCCGTGCTCGTCTCCACCGCTGCTCCAGGCGTAGCCAGTCGCGGACCAACCGGGTCACGATGTGCCGGTCGATCCGGTCGGTGTCGTTACCGTCTCCCGCTTGAGGTTCGCTCGGGCACCGCAACGGACTTCCACGAGGAGGCACGCAGGATGGCACGCCGAGGCGGTGTGATCGCCCTCGCCATTCCTGCGGCCTGACCGCTTCTCCACGTCGATCGAGTGAGGGGGAGCACCTGCGACTGGCCGCCGAGCTGCAGCCACCGGCCGACAGTTGCTCACTGCGCTCATGACCCGGGTCACCAGCTGAGCGCTCCGCCGCCATCCCCGGAGGGTGGCCGAGGCGCCGGAGAGAAGAGGTAGCGATGCAGATCTCGTGTGCGCTCCCCACGACCTCGGACACGCCCGACAAGATCGCCGTCGCCGAGCGGATCGGCTACCAGCGGGCGTGGATCTATGACACTCCCCAGCAGAGTCCGGACGTCTGGATGTCCCTGGCCCTGGCGGCCGAGCGGACCGAGAGGATCGGCATCGGACCGGGCGTGCTGGTGCCGAGTCTGCGGCACCCGATGGTCAACGCGGCCGCGACCGCCACCCTGTGCGACCTGGCACCCGGCCGGGTCGCGGTGGCCTTCGGCACCGGGTTCACCGGCCGGCGTGGTATGGGCTATGGCGCGCTCACCTGGGCGTTCATGGACGCCTACATCCGTGCCTATCGAGGGCTGCTGAGCGGCCAGGTGATCGAGTGGGAGGGAGCGCGGATGCAGATGCTCCACCCCGACGGCCATGCCCCCGAGCGTCCCGTGGAGGTGCAGATCCTGATCAGCGCCCTCGGCCCCAAGGGCAACGTGGTGACCAAGGAGCTCGGCGACGGACTCTTCTCCACGCTGCAGGTGCCGGACTTCGCCGGCGACTACTCCTGGTCGGCGTACCTGGCGTGGGGCACGGTGCTCGACGACGACGAGTCGGACGACTCCGACCATGCCCGGGCGGCCGGTGGGCCGGGTTGGGCGCTGTCGCTGCACGGCGCCTTCGAGTTCGGCGGGCCGGACGCCGTACGCGAGCTGCCCGGCGGTGCGCAGTGGCTCGAGGTGGTCGAGCGGATGCCGGAGGGCGAGCGGCACCTCGCCGTGCACCTCCAGCACTGCGTCGGCCTCAACGACGCGGACGACGCCGCTTGGGATGCCGGAGGCAACGTGACACTGCGCGACGTCACTCTCAGCGGCGACCGGGCGCAGGTACGCAGCAAGCTCGCGCAGCTCGGCGCCGCAGGGATCACCGAGATCGTCTATCAGCCCTGCGGACCCGAGATCGACCGCGAGCTGGAGCGCTTCTATGACGTGGCGTCCGATCCCGCGGGCGCCAGGAAGGTGGACGCATGAGCGAGCACCGCACGATCGTCGACGGCCTGACCTACCTGGAGTGCCCACGCTGGCACGAGGGCCGCATCTGGTTCTCCGACTTCTACACCGACGCCGTCTACTCGGCGGCCGCCGACGGTGACGACCTGCGGGTCGAGGTGGAGGTGCCGCAGCAACCGTCCGGGATCGGGTGGCTGCCCGACGGCCGGCTGCTGATCGTCTCGATGCGGGACGCCAGGCTCGTGACGGTCGAGCAAGACGGCAGCCTCAGCGAGTACGCCGACCTCTCGCGCCACGTGGGCGGCTATCCCAACGACATGGTCATCCACCCCAGCGGGCGGGCCTATGTCGGCGAGTTCGGCTTCGACCTGATGGCCGGGGCGCCGGTCCAGGCGGCTCGGCTGTTGTGCGTTGAGCCCGACGGGACGGTGCGCGTCGTCGCCGAGGAGATGCTCTTCCCGAACGGCAGCGTGATCACCGACGACGGTGGGCTGCTGGTCTGCGAGACCTTCGGCAACCGGGTGACCGCGTTCGACATCGGTGAGGACGGCAGCCTCGGCAACCGGCGCGCATTCGCCGAGTTCGGCCCGGCGCCGACCGAGCGCGACCTGGAGCCGGCGCTGGCACAGCTCGTGGTCGGGCCGGACGGCTGCGGCCTCGACGCCGAGGGCGCGCTGTGGGTGGCCGACGCGATCGGCGGCCGGGCGATCCGGGTCCTCGAGGGCGGCACCATCGAGCGGTCGGTCCAGCCGGGCACCGGGGTCTTCGCCTGCATGCTCGGCGGCGACGACGGACGCACGCTCTTCCTGTGCGCCGCCCCGGACTTCCACGAGGAGGCTCGCAAGAACGCCCGCGAGGGCCGGCTGCTGGCCGTCGACGTCGACGTTCCGCACGCCGGCCTGCCCTGAGTCACCACTCACGCCGAACACCGGGGTGGCGCCGGGAGGTCTTCCGGGCGCCACGCTGGTGTTCGGCGGTTCGGGGCTGGCCTCGACCGCCCCGACCTCGGGAAGTCACGGCCGCAGCCCGGGCCCGTGGTCGAGGACGGCTTGCGGGATGCCGGCCCGAGGCGGACGCGGGCCAGGGATGAGCACGGCCTCGACGACGGCGTTGACATACCCGCGGGTGATGTGGTCATGGGCACCGCGACGGCGCGGGGCCCGGCAGCATCCGGCCGACCTGCTCGTGTCCAGCGACCGGCCCGGTGATACCGGCCCGGCGACCCCAGGGAGCGGTCACACGGGCAGTGTGAGCGCCGGGTCGAACCCGTCCGGTGGGGCCGCCGCCACCGCTGCTGCGTCCCGGCGGGCCGGCTCAGGCTCGGGCCCGTAGAGCACGGTGAGGACCTTCTCCATCGACTCGATGCGGCGTTGCCGCTCCCGCGGGTCGAGGGGACCGTGCCCGCCGTGTCCCTCGTGCCCGCCGTGTCCCTCGTGCCCGCCGTGTCCCTCGTGCTCACCGTGTCCCTCGTGCCCGCCGTGCCCGTCATGGCGGGTGGGCGATCGGGGTTCGGCGGGCCCGCCCGGATGGCCGCTGGTGAAGTCGTCCGGCCACACCCACGGGTCGGCGACCTGTACCCAGCGGCCCGGGGCGAACCACGACACGTCGCCGCACTGCCGGCGGACCACCTCGCCCGGGTGGATCCGCTCATGGGCCTCGTACCAGTCGTTGATCCGGTCGTCGATCCAGCCGTGCAACCGCCAGAACACCGGATGCACGTGCGAGGAGTAGAACTCCAGCAGCGTGTCGTAGCGGGGCGAGTCCCACTTCGCGGAGACCTGGGGGGTGATGGGCCGCCCCAGCGGCAGCGCGGCATTCGTGTCCGGGTCACGCGGCAGCGACGACCAGCGGATGTGCATGTCGTTGTGAACGCTGAACTCCAGCAGCGCGCCGAGCTCACCCAGCGTCAGGGTGGCCAGGTAGGTCGGGTCCTTGTACTGCTGGTCCCACCAACGCATCCGGCTCCAGTAGAACTCGTCGCTCTTGACGGCCGCGATCCGCCGCTCGAACATCGGGTCCTGCGGGATCGCCCATGCGGGCGGCACCTCGTTGCCGGGGCGGCTGTCTCCCGGCTGCGGGATCTCCACCCAGATGACCGGCGGCAGTCCGGCCGCGTCCATCAACGTGCGATAGGCAACGATCATCTCGCGGTGGAAGTACAGGAAGTCCTCGCCGCTGCCGTTGGTGATGTGAGGGCGCTTGTACGCACCGTTGGCGTACTGGCGCGCGGGGCGGGCCGGCCGCCAGCCCAGCTCCTCGATGGCGGCCTGCTTGCCGGGGGAGGTGTTGTCCCACGTGTTGCGCAGCCCGTGCCAGACCGCGTGGTGCAGTCGGTGCAAACGGTCGGCGAAGTGCGTCACGACGGTCTCCGGCAGCCGGTACGCGTCGACGGGCCGGTCCCGGGACACCGCAACGAAGGAAGCGCTGTATCCGGCCGGGCGCCGCGGCTCGTGCGGCACGGTCCGCAGGACGGTGCCGACGATCGCCGGGCGTTGGGCGTCTCCGTCCGGCCAGGACGGCGCCAGGTACCCCACGTAGTCGTACATCCACTCCGCGGTCGGCGTGCCGTCCACGCCGGTGGCGCGCAGTCGCACTGTCGGCGGATCGGCGTCCTGCACCGTGCCGGACATGGCGAGGTAGGCGTCCCCGAACGCCAACCGGCCGCTCACCAGGTCCGGGCCGACCTCCTCCAGGGTCAGCACCGCCTCGGCCAGGCGGATGTCATCGAAGCTGTCGACCACCTCGGGCTTGTTGTGGAAACTGCGGTACGTCCATGCTCCGGTGAACGGGTTGGGTGTCATGGCGTAGGTCCACTCCGTCGATCGTGGTTCGGCCGGTGCGCGCGGACGGCGCATCCGAGGCGGGCGGCCGCCTGCGCGTACCCGGCGCCGGACACTGCGGTGAGCACGAACTCGCACCGGGCCCGATACGCCGGCCGCCCGCCGTCGCCCTCGGGCACCGGCTCCGGCCCAACCACCAGATCAGGATCGAAGAGGACGTCGTCGTGCACGTGCTCGTCGCGCAGCAGTCCGATCTCGGTGGTCAACGGCGTGTAGCCGGGGGCGGAGAGCCTGACGTGCAGGTGCTCGACCCGGTTGCACGAGGCGTCGGGCACCGGGCGGTAGTTGGCCGGCAGAACCGTGCGCAGCCGGAAGCAGTCCTCGGCGTCGGCGCGCAGGCGGCCGCGGCAGCGACACTCATCTGCCGCCGGCGGGTCGTCCGGGTCATCGTTGTCGTAGCGGCCCAGGTCGTCGGCGTGCCACACCTCGAGCTCGGCGCCGGGCAGCGGCTGGCAGTTCGCGCCGGGGACGGTGCCCTCGACGGTCAAGACCGGACCCTGGCTGTCGGCGGGGTACAGGTCGGAGCAGTGCCTGGCCGGTGGAACGACCTTTCCACGTGGTCGTCGGTGGGTGGGCAGCCGTCCGCCGCCGCGGCCGGCTGTTCCTGTGGCTGCCGGTCCGGGGACGGGGCGGCCAGCGCCGGCGTCGTGGTGAGCGTGTCGACCGGGTCGACGCGTCCGTGCCCCCAGTCGATGCGCCACTCATCGCTGAACCCCGGTGCCGGCTTCGCCGCCCTGACGAGAAGGCCACGGATCTGGGCGGCAGTCAGCGTGGGGTTCTTCTGCAGCATGCAGGCGACGACACCTGCCACGTACGGCGCCGACATGCTGGTGCCGGTCGAGCGCGTGTACGGCGTCCGATCGGCCTGGTCGGTACGCCACATCGCCTTGGCGGCCAGGATGTCCACACCCGGCGCCGCCAGGGTCGGGGCGCGCCGCCCGTCGCGGGTCGGACCGAAGCTCGTGGAGTCGGCGAGCGTGGTGGTCAACGTGTCGTAGTTGGACACAGTGATCGCGAACCGGGCCGACTGGATGCTGCCGAGGGTCTTGCGCCGCACATACGACCCGCCGAGGAAACTCGACATCCGCGCCGGGGTGCGCATGCTGTCACGCTCGATCCAGGCGTCGAAGGTTCCTTCGCGGGCCACCCGCGCGGTCAGCCGCAGCTGCCAGGCGCCCGCCTCGATCGGCTGGGTGTTCGAGCCGATCACGATCACGTTGAGTTGGTTGTCGCCGTTGAGGGGCGAGCACACCACGCTGGACTGATACACCCGGGTCGTCGAGCCCGGGATCTCGGTGATGGTGGACTCGCCGGGCGCGACCGTCGGAAGTCGCCGCCCGTCGGGCAGGACGACCTCCAGCTCGAACAGGTCCCGGCTGCTGTACCAGACCTCCACCTCGTTCGGAGACCGGTCATTGGGTAGCACCCGCCAATACAGCACCGTGGGGTCGGCGGGGCCGACCCGACCCTCGGAGTGGGTGCGGTTGAATCGTTCGTGGTGCTCGTTGCCCAGCGCCAGGACCACCGCCCGGCCCCGGACGCCGAGCAACCGGTCGATCCACTGCTCGACCAGCGTGGAGCCGTCGTGTGGCCCGGAGTTGGTGCCCATGCTCAGGTTCACCACGGCGGGCCGGCCCCGTGCGCTGGCCTGGTCGAAGATGTACTTGACCGCTTCGGCCAGGTGCACCGAGTCGCCGAATCCGCCGACGATGTTCACGTCGCTGGTGTCGGGCTGCACGAAGATGAGATCGGCGTCGGGAGCCATCCCTTTGATGCCCGCCTGCGGGTCGCCGCGACCGTTGCCGGCAGCAATGCCGAGCACGTGTGTGCCGTGCGCGGCGAGCTCGGGCGGTTCCACGCCAAGAGCGGCAAACGGATCGGGTTCGCGCAGGGCGGCGTTGATTTGCTCGTTGGTGAACTCCACGCCGGTGCGGTATCCGGCCGGCGGCTGCCGCCCGGGGCCGGGCTTGGCGGATTGGTCCCACAACCGCAGCAGGCGGCTGTTGCCGGCGTCGTCGCGGAAGTCGTCGTGGGTGACGTCGCAACCCCAGTCGATGATCCCGACGATGACCCCTTTGCCGGTGTGCGTCAGCGGACCCGACGGAATGTCCAGGGTGACCCCAGGTGCCAATTCTCCGCCGGGTTCGGGGTCGCGGTGTGCGCTGAGCAGCGGCGCGGCCTGTTCGACGAACAGCACGTCAGGGTGATCCGCGAGTGCCTGCAGACCCTCCGGGGTGGCGTCGGCGGTCAGCAGGTCACCCAGCCGCGAGCGTGGTGTGACGCCGGTGATGCCGAGTCCGCCCGGACGGTTTGCGGCAGCGTCGGTCAGTTGGACGAACACGCGGACGGTGACCGGTGCGGTGACCGCCTCCGCCGAGTCGGTGAGGAGGCCGACGCGGTGGCGGGCCATTTCCCGCGCGTATTGTCGCTCAGGGTCGCTCATCTTGATCAGGCAGTCGAGCCGCGGATCGAGGTTCACCTGACTCCTCCTCAGTGGCGATCTGGACGAAGTGACCAGCCATCGGCACAGCCAGGCCTGCCCTGGCCCGTTCTCGTGCCCCCAAGGTGGCTGTGACGGCATCACCGCGTCATCACCGAAACGTCAAACCGCTGTGCCGGAGGTCGAAGACCCTCAAGGGGCGGTGATTCGACGAAGGCGGGCGCCCACTGCGGGTGCCGCCGCGGCTGCTGCGCACCGGCAGGGGCGGCCTGATCAGCGCCCACGGAGTCGTCCCGGTAGCGGGTGGCTGCGCAGATCAGGTGGACACGCCGACGGCCGGCAGTTGCGGGGAGTCAGTGCAGGACCCCGGTAGGAGTGGCGTCTTCTCACGGATCGCTTCGCCACCGGGAATCCCGCTGTGCCCGGTCGTGCCACCTGCACCGCCGCGCTGGCGGTCTCCGCGAACACCGTGCAGTGCGTGTCGGGACTGCCGGCCGCCGAGCGACGCCGACGAGGTACCCGAGGTCGGCGGCGGGCGCGGGGCTGTCACTGATAGGCGGCGCTGGGGTCTTGGACGCCTTCATCAATCCGGTCAGGTCCTCGGGTACCGGGCACAACATCCTCGACGAGCACGGCATCGTGCGCCGAGGAGTCGGAGCAGCCGTCATGGCAGCCGACGACGAGCTTCCGTGCAGCTGCTCCCTGCTCGAACATGACCAGCGTCATGCCGGCTGACTGGCAGACCGCGACGACGAGCCGCAAGACCGCGATCCGCACCCTCCAGGCGAGGTCCACCGAGACCACCTCCCGTCGAGTGGCCGACTTCTGGGTGAGCGGGTCGGTCCACCTGCCGGTCGACGCCTCCGACCGTGACAGCACCGCCTGCGAGACGGCAGAGGCAAAGAGCTCACCGGACAGGACCTGGTGATCCGTCACAGCGGTCCTCGACGTGATCGATGATGTCGGCCTCCCGGTGCCCGACGGCTTGGGAGGTGTTCGCGACCGTGGCAGGACGCGCTGGACACCGGAAGCGAAGCAGAGGGACAGCGGCAATCGGCTGGACTGGCCGGACTGCGTAGGGACAGTTGGCGCTACCGAGCCGGTCTCATCACCCGGACGGCGGCACATCACGCCAGCCGGCTCAGGAGGATCGGCAGATGCAGCCTCGAGCGATGGCGCCCTTGAGGGTGGCGTGGCAGAACCGGAGCCCCATCGAGTCGTGGCGGGCCACCGGGTGCGGACACACAGCGCAATCTGCGGCTTCCAGCGGTTGGGGTGCGTTATCAGCGAGCTGCTGCATCCGCTCGACAGGGGACCTGGCGTCGGGGGTGGCGCTCGTCGCGCGTGCCCGTGCGAGGGGGGTCATGGCGGCCGCCTGACTCCGCCGTGAAGAGGCGGGTAGAGGAACGTCGGATCCGGCACCGCATCGAAGCTGCGCAGAGGCGGACCGACACCGTCACGCTACGCCCACCCTGCCACAGGCCACGCTCCGGAAGCGGCCCATCGAATGCACCGCACCGCCCATCAGTCCCGGCGTGCCGACGATGCGGGACGCTCCACCGTGTAGGCGAGTTGCTCGAGCACCGCGGCGGCCGCCTCCGGGTCGTCGCGCACCGTTCGCCGCAGCTCCGGCGTCCCGGGTCCGGACCTCGCGAGCCGGCCGCGGCGGTCACGCAACGGGACCGGCCACAGCGCTTGGATGGCGGCGTTCAGCTGTGCCCCCAAGATGATCGCAAACGCGATGAAGAAGGTGGCCAGCAGGAACGCGATGGGCGCGGCCAGCGCGCCGTAGGTGTATCCGCTGCCGGTGATCCAGTCGAGGTACAGCCGCAGTCCGGTCGACCCGGCGAGGAAGACGAGCGCGGCGAGCATCGCCCCGGGTAGTCCGCGGTACCACGGGGGCTTGAGCGGCAACGCCACCCTGTACAGCGTCGTGAGCACCAGCAACAGCACAACGCCGAGCACTGGGTGGTAGAGCGTGTCGAAGGCTGTGCCCGCGCCGCGTTGCCAAGAGGCGGGCAGCACCGGCAGCACCCGCTCGGGTCCGAGCGCGAGGAGCGGCAGGACGAGGATCCCGGTGACGAGGCTGACGAGGTACAGGAGCACCGACAGGATTCGTTGCCAGACGAGGTTGCGCACCTCGTACTGGTCGTACGCGCGGGTGATGGCGTCGACGAACGAGGCCATCGCCGATGAGCCGGACCAGAACGAGAGGACGAACCCGACCGAGATGACCTCTGCACGGGCGGTGCCGAGGACGTCGGCGACGGTCGGGACGATGATCTCCTCGAGGGCGTTGCGGCTGAACACCCCGCCAGTGAGTTCGATGATCCACTGCTGAACCGCTGCGACGGTGTCGGGCCCGAATGCGCCGCCGACGTAGCCGAGAATGCCGAAGAGGCCGAGGAGCAACGGCGGCAGTGAGAGCGTCTGCCAGAACGCCGCCGCTGCTGACTCGGTGAAGATGTCGTCGGTCCAGGCGTTGCCCATCGTGCGCATCAGCAGCCGGCGGGCGGCGCTGCGCCGCAACGCGGGCGCGGGCGCGGGGATCGTGGACTCAGCGCCGTTGCCTGTCCCGTCGCTGCGCTTCTCCGGCATCGTCCCAGCATGCGCGCGCCACCAGCAGTCGTCCCCAACCCGCTCGCCGGTCACAACTGCGGGCGGTGCCTGTCCGCCGATCCACCACGGTGGCCGCTCGCCGGAACTCCGGGGCCTGCCCCCGGCTCGACCAGTTCGCGCAGCACCTGCGGGGAAGGGGCTGTCATCCCGCGCTGGAGCCACCGGTGACCTGCCGCCCGGTGTTGTAGCTCGCCGTGGGCGGTCTTCTGCGGGCTGGACTATGACGCGATCAGTCGGAGTGCACCAGCCACCACCATGCGCCGAGTGCGTTGTGGCCGGCGCCGAACACCTCGACCCCGGCCGCGGTGAAGGAGCGCAGGCGCCGGTGCGCGCGCTCGTCCGTGGGGGGCAGCACGAAGGTCGTCTCGGCCTGGTTGAACTCCCGGGCGACCGCCTGCATCCACAGCACCTGCTGCGGCTCGGGTGCGTCGACGCCGGCCAGGTCGACGACGGCCACGGGGTTGCCGGTGAGCGGATCGGTGCCGAAGACGTCGACGATCGCGAAGGGCACGCCGGCTCCGACGTCGCCGCTTGAGGCACGCGCCGCATGACGGGCAGGGGCGGCCATGTCCACCTCCTCCGTCACTGCCCGGCGAGCCAGGAGTCGAACGTCGTGGACCCCAGCCGCGCCGTCGGCTCGGGGAGGAGCACCTCGCCTGCCGCCTCCACGCCGAAGGGACCGTCGCGCCAGCTCGGCACCAAGCGGGTGTGGTCCCCGCGGGTGGTGAGGATGCGCCGCGCCATGTCGACGAAGTCGTGCGGCTCCGGCCCCGCGAGGTCCCGAGTCCGGCCACGTGGCGGACCGGTGGCCACCTCTGCGAGCACGGCGGCGACGTCGTGGACAGCCACGGGTTGCACCAGCAGCGGCGGGATCGTCGCGGCCCCCTGCCTGGCGGGCCAGCTCACGACCATGGCAGGGAGCTCGAAGAACTGCGTCGCGCGCTGAATGGTCCATGGCACGGGCCCCCGCTCCACCAGGGCCTCCTGTCGCCGCTTGCCGTGGTAGTGGCCGTTGCCGCGGATCCGGTCGAGCCCCACGATCGACACGATGACGTGGTGGCGGACGCCGGCACGCTCCTCGGCCGTGAGGAGGTTGCCGGTGGCGGATGCGAAGAACGACTCGGCCCCCGCCCGATCGGCAGCGACCGTGTTCGTCACGTCCACCACTGCTTCGACGCCGTCCAGGGCTGCGTCGAGGCCTTCTCCGGTGCTGAGGTCCACGCCCGTCGAGCGGGACACCGGGACGACGACATGGCCTCCGTGCTCCAAGGCGCTGACCGTCGACGCCCCCACCAGGCCAGTCGCGCCGACCACCGCGATCCGCATCGCACGCCGTCCTCTCTGTTTCGGTTCAGCTGTCGTCGAAGGGCTGCGCGTGACGGAGCCGACCCCTGAGCTCCGGGCGGTAGCAGGTCAAGGTGCACGCCTGGAAGAAGGTGCACGCCTGGAAGTACGTGGCCCACTCGGCCTCGACGCCGACCTCGGCCACCGGGGTCACCTCCCATGTCCTCCGCAAGACCGTGGCCACCCTCATGGACCAGGCCGGGCATCCCCCGCGCCACCGCCGACCAGCCCGGCCACGCCAACACCTCCATGACCACCGACGTCTCCCTCGGCCGCACGGGATCTCCGGTGTGCGCAACGGGCGGAACGCGGCCCGCACCTCGGCGGAGAAGAGCTCCGGCTCCTCCCGGGCGGCGAAGTGGCCGCCCCTGTCGACCTCGTTGAAGTAGGCGAGGCCTGGGTAGACCGCCTCGACCCAGCTGCGCGGGGCAGCGAAGACTTCGCCGGGGAAGGTGGTGAAGCCGACCGGAACCGCCATCGGCGGAGGAGCCTGGCCGGCCGCCTGGGCCTGCCTGGTCTCCCAGTACCACCGGGCGGACGAGGCGCCGGTGCCGGTGCCGATGAGCCAGTTCAGCGTGATGTTGTCGAGGATGTGGTCCCGGGTGAGGTTGCCCGTCGGCTGCCCGTCGACGAATGCGCGGGACATCTTGTAGTAGGCGTCCGTGTCGTGGTCGAGCATCCAGGCCGCCAGCCCGACGGGTGAGTTCAGCAGGGAGTAGCCGATCGTCTGCGGCCGGGTGGACTGCTCCAGGAAGTAGCCGAAACCCTCGGCCAGGAACGTCTCGATCGCTTTCTGCGCGGCGCGTTCCTGCTCGGTGTCCTTCGGCAGTTGGGGCAACAGAGGGAGCACCCCGTCGAGCAGGGTGACGTGGATGCCGAGCAGTCCTTCGGGTGCTTGGCGTCCCATCGCATCGGTCACGTCGCTGCCCACATCGCCACCCTGGGCGACGTAGCGGATGTAGCCGAGGCGGTTCATCAGCTCCGCCCACGCGCGCGCGATGCGGCCGTTCTCCCAGCCGAGCTCGGTGGGCTCGCCCGAGAAGCCATAGCCGGGCAGGGACGGCAGCACCAGGTGGAAGGCGTCCTCGGCGCGGCCGCCGTGCGCGGTGGGGTCGGTGAGCGGTCCGACGGTCTCCAGCAGTTCGATGACCGAGCCGGGCCAGCCGTGCGTCATGATCAACGGCAACGCGCGCTCGTGCCGTGACCTGACGTGGATGAAGTGGATGTCCACCCCGTCGATCTCGGTGGTGAACTGCGGCAGCGCGTTCAGCCTCGCCTCGACCCGGCGCATGTCGTAGTCGGTGGTCCAGTAGCGGGCGAGCGCCTGCATCGTCGCCAGCTGCACGCCCTGCGAGCGGTCCTCGACCAGCTCCCGGGACGGCCAGCGCGTCGCGGCGAGGCGACGGCGCAGGTCGGCCAGCGCCTCCTCCGGGACCTCCACGTGGAACGGACGGATGCCGGCTCGTTGTTGGCACCCCGAGTCACGCACGGCTCTCAGCAGGAACTGTCAAGGGCCGATGGACCCCCGCTCCGCCCCTGCCCGGCGGGTGGGAGCCTCGGTGGGTCCGGCGCGGCGTGATCAACCGAGCGAGGGCATGGCGCCCTCGGCGAGCTTGGCCCTCGGCACCTTCCTCAGATCCGGAGCTCGACCCCCGAACCAGCTCGCTCCCCACTCAGGCTTCCCGCGACCGGGCGATCGGTGCGTCCGGGCGACAGGAAGGGGATCTCGTGGGAAGGCCACCGCTGGCCGTGGGGACCTTCGGGAAAATCCACTTCGAGGGGCTCGGGAAGCACCGCGTGCAGGCCGCCGCCAGCTTCCGCGACTCCGACGGTCGACGGCGTCAGGTCCTGCGCACCGGCCCCACCCGCGCGCAGGCCGAGCGGCGGCTGCGCGAAGCCCTCCGCGACCGCGCCACCGCCGGCTCCCCTCCCCTGCCGGCCGACAGCCGGCTCAGCGCCATGGCAACCCTGTGGCTCGCCGACGTCGACGCCAGCGAACTAGCCTCCGGCACCACGCGCCTGTACCGCTTCGTCGTCCATTCCTACGTCCTGCCCGCCGTCGGTGAGCTGCGGCTGCGCGAACTCACCGTCTCCGCCGTCGACCGGCTGCTCGCCACCGTCCACGCCGACCACGGCCCGGCCGCAGCCAAATTCACCCGCAGCGTGCTGTCGGGCATTCTCGGGCTTGCTGTGCGCCACGGATTGCTGCCCACCAACCCCGTGCGCGACGCGACAGCCAGACGCACCGGTCGCAACTCGAGGCGTCCCCGTGCGTTGAGCGTCGCCGACGTCGACCTCCTGCGTGCCCGGCTGGCGGCCAACGCCGCCGCGGTTCGCCGGGACCAGCCCGGGCTCGTCGACCTTCTCCTCGGCACTGGCTTACGCATCGGTGAGGCCTGCGCCCTCCGCCCCGCCAACGTCGACCTCGCCGCCGGCACAGTGACCGTCACGGGCACCGTCATCCGTCAGCCCGGTCGAGGCTTGCCCATCCAGGACGTGCCCAAGACCGGCGCCGGGCGACGCACCATCCCAATCCCGCCAGGGACCGTTGAGCTGCTCCGCCGCCGCCTCGCCGCCCTGCCGCCACACGACCGCGACCCGGTGGTGTTCCCTAGCCCGAACGGACACCTGCGCGACCCCAACAACACCAGCGGCGACCTCCGCCAGCCCCAGGACCGCCGCGGTCATCCGCCGGACTCTCTAGGGCCCCGCAGTCCGAGCCTTCTCCGGCGACTCACACTGCCGGGTGTCCACGCGACGGAAGTCACTCCCCTGACCGGCGCTCCGGCAGCGTCTCGTGGAGCTGGCCAGGTCCGTGTCCGCAGCCCATCGAGGTCTCACCCAGCGCTGTCACGCACCACAAAGTCACGGGCTTCTTGCGACTCGGGAGAATTTTGGTTGCGGCCCGGAGGCATCCACGAGCCGCTGACCTGCGGCGTTGCTCCCCCGATTGGACTCGAACCAATAACCCTGCGATTGCCGGGTAGAGCCTTACCGTGGTTTACCGCAGGTAGCCGTACTTGCCCCTGACGTGCGCGGATGTAGTGCTCAGGGTGGTCCGTGTCATACCGTGACGCCCCACCGCCATCCGCTGTTTATCAGGGGTAGATCATGGGCAGGCCCGGTCTGGCACTCGGCACGGCAGGCAAGATCCGCGTGCACGCCACGCCGTCCGGGCATCGCGCCGTCGCTTGGTACCGCGACTACGACGGCAAGTGCCGGCAGGTCGAGCGACACGCGAAGACCAAGGCTGCTGCGCAGGCGGCGCTGCGGCTTGCCCTACGCGACCGTGCCCGCCTTAATGTCGACGGGGACATCACTCCGGACACGCGAGTGGACGTTCTGGCGGAAGCGTGGTTCTCCGGTCTCGAAAACCTCAGTCCTACGACGCTGCAGGCATACCGCAAGCGCCTCGACCAACAGATCCTCCCTGGGCTGGGCAACCTCCGGGTGCGAGAGCTCAGCGTGGGCACGGTGGAGCGGCACCTGCGCCTCGTCTCCGACAAGCACGGCCCGGCCATGGGAAAGATGACGAAGAGCGTCCTGAGCGGCATCTGCGGATTAGCCGCTCGTCATGACGCGTTGGACCGCAACCCCGTCCGCGACACCGGCAGTCTCAAGGCCCCGACCAAGAAGGCGCCGAAGGCGCTCACCGCAGACGAGGCCCGCAAGCTCCTGGCACAGCTCGACGCCGACGAGACAGCCCGCAGTCGGGGCATGCCGGACCTCGTGGCGTTCATGCTCGCCAGCGGCTGTCGCATCGGCGAAGCCGCAGCCGTGACCTGGGGCGACCTCGACCTCGACGCCGGCACCGCGGACGTCAGGGCGACGATCGTCCGGGTGACCGGGCAGGGCCTCATCCGCAAGAGCAACAAGACCGCCTCCGGCGCCCGCACGCTCCTGCTCCCGCCTTGGTGTGTCGAGAGGTTGCGGAGCAGGGCTGCCCGTCCGAGCGCTTCGGGACAGGGTGCAGGAGCAGAGGGACCGGTGTTCGCCGCGCCGCTCGGGCGCTGGCGCGATCCCTCCAACACGCAGGCCGACCTGCGAGCCGCCTTCTCCGACGCCGGTTTCGGCCACGTCACCAGCCACGTGCTCCGCAAGACGACGGCTACGGTGCTCGACCACGCCGGCCTGTCCGCCCGTGCCATCGCCGATCAACTGGGCCACGCCAACCCGAGCCTCACCCAGGACGTCTACCTCGGTCGCCAGGTCGCCTCCACCGGCGCCGCGGCGGCGCTCGAAGCACTACGACCCACGGGCTCCGCCCAGTGGCTGGACGACGGTCGAGACTGAGAGGGCCGGGCGCGCTACGGCATCGATCGCGTCATGCGCACGACCGACGCGGGGCATCGGGTGGGTTCTTGTACGCAGGAGGCGACCGCATCCTCGGGTTCTTGACACGACACCGCATGCGGTGACGAGACGACGGCCCCGCAGTGGTCCTCCGGTGCAGCTCCGGTTCGCGCATAGTCCGCAGCGCAGAGCTGGAGCGGCGCGTCCTGCCGTTGGAGACCGTGGCCGTCGACGAGCGGACAGGAGGAGAGCAGGAGGCCACCCGTGCATCGTTCCTGCATGGAGACCCGAGTCGTGGCCGACCAGACCATCGGCATCCCCCACGCCGGTACCAACGAGCTGCTGACCCCCAGCCAGGCCGGCGACTACTTGTGCACCGGTGAACGGTTCGTCCGCCGCCTCATCGCCGAGCGCCGCATCAACTACGTCAAGCTCGGCAAGCACGTCCGTGTGCAGCGCTCAGTCCTGGACGGCTTCATCCAGGCCGGCCGAGTTCCCCGCGCGCCGGACATCCGTTGACCCCCAGACAACTTCTTCCCGTCCATGGACGTTCGCCTGCGTGCCATCTACGCAGGTGGCAAGGGGTGCGGCGTCCGGTGACATACGCGACCGTCCGTAAGAGTCCAAGTCGCGTTCCGGTTCCGGTTGCGGTCCGCGGCTTCGGCTAGCGAGCCTCCGCGACCTAGCGCACGGTGCGGGCGCCCCCACCGAGCGCAGGAGCACCCCGAGTGGAGCTGCTCGCTTCCTACTCGCACTCCACCAAGCCCCTCCTCGTATGTCCACCCAGCTCATCGCAGAACGCTACGCCATGAACAACAGGTAGCGCGACGAACCTGACCTGCGACACTCAAGCGCTCGCCATTTGCGCAGCAGCGACCCTTTGCGGCAATCGGCGAGCCCACGCATGCTCACTTTTGGACACGCATGCCACAGCGACACTCGACAGCGGCGAGTCCGGCTTTAGGAGATCGCAGATCTCCTCTATCCAATCCTTCGCCGTCTTCCCGTCTCGAGGTCGATATTCACTACTAGGCACATTCAAAGCCTCCGCCGCATTGCCGAGCAGCCGGACACATCTCCTCCACATGTCTTGACGCGCTTCTACCATTCGCTGACAATCAAGGTGCAGGATATGCGTACTAATGCGCACGCGCTCCGCGTTCCAGCCGCCTGCAGTTGCTCTGGGAAGCCCCGTTTCGTCAAAGTCGAGGAGCAGGGTGTCGTCTTCGCACATGGGATCGAGCAGTACCGGAACCTCTTGGCTTATATCTCCACCGCAGACGGCAACCGTGCAACCGGGAAGCAAGGGGAACTGGTCCTGCTTGCCCTTAGCCGCACCATCCACACCTTTGTGCGCCGAATTGACCCACGACACAGCGATGCGATAGTTCGTCCATTCAAATGCAAGCCACCAGTACCCATCCCGCTCCGGCTCCCCGAAGTTTCTTACGCGAAGTTTTGGCCGGAAGTGATCGACGTGATAGTCGGAGCCATCGTCCCGCAACTCCGAGTACCAGCACTTGTTGTGCGACCAGGAAAGTAGGATGATCTTAAGTTCTGACCAAAGCGTCGAATTCCGCTCAACAATCTTGGCTCGCTTCTCATGCGCGGTTAGACGCTTACTCTCCTCAACATCCTCGCCGTCATCCTCGCAAGCGTCCAACTGCTCGGTAACGGTTCGCGCCCGCCTTATCCAATCCGCCGGAATTTCCTCCGGTCGTGGCTTGACGTGGATCATGCAGATTCTCCGAATATTTCGTCGAGGATAGAATCTACAATGCTCTCCTGTTCTGCAGGCGGCAACGTGGCGATACTACGTTCATTACCTCGCTCCCACCTATGCAACGCCTGCAGGTAACGCCTATAATCGGGGTCCCTCGACTCGTACGCTAGCCCCAAGTCGCTCAGCTCTGAAGCTAGAGCTTTGAGTTCTTCTTCTTGTGCCTCACTTCGGTCAGTGAGACGAGATAAATCGTTGCGCAAGTCAATCTTTTCCTGCGTCGCAAGGTCAAGCGTCGAAGGCAAGCCAAATAGTTGGATTAGGACGCCGGCCACTCCCATACCACGTGGATCCTCATCAGGTGCTCGCACGACGGTGCTTCCCTGGGTCCGCTCGAAGATTTGAACCTGGCTCGACACAAGGCCAGCGATAGTTAACGGATCATGAGTAGCAAGGATCATCTGGCTCGTCCGATCCAGCCACTCATCTTCCTCTCCACCTTCAACCGCAAGACCGGATTGACGCGTCAACTCACGCAAGTATCGAAGCTTCCACTTAGGATTCAAGTGAGTATCGGGCTCATCCAAGAGGAACAGCGATTCCTCATGCCGCGTAAATTGCATGAGACCTATGACCGTGAGTAGTTGGCGTTCACCTTCACTCAGTGCCGAGAAAGCGATCGAGCGCTCACCTCTTCGCACCCGCACCCGGACATCCCGCACAAGATCCGAAATCTCCGTGCTTTCCAGGGCGGCAAATAGCGCGGCCTCGTCGTGATACGCTGCGTTCAACTGCTGCAGAGCCGCAACATTAGGTATGAAAAGGTAGAGTCTTTCTTCTTGTACATCTCTGCTTCGGTAGTCTTGACGATGCGTCTCCGACACGGAGATCGGCGCCAAGGCAAGGTCCCAAAGACGCTGCAGGAACGTTTTGACGACTCCCCGAGACCACCAGAATCTGTCATCGCCCAGGGCGGCGATAGCGGCCACGGGAGGCCGCTTTGCCGTCCACTTGTAAGCCCACGTAGGTTTTCTTAAGACCAGCAGAGCCGAATCAAACCCGTCAATGCCGAACAGCTCTTTCAAGAAGGGAGCGGGCTCTTCCTGGCGCAAGAAATACGCAAGCAAAACCCAACGACTATGCTCCGGCAAACAATAGAAAAGTCGTCGAATCGGCGGTGGCTCCCCCGATGTGTCGTTGATTAGCAAATCATAGAAGCGACGCTGGTGCTGTAGGAAGTACGACTGAAGGCGCTCAGAAGGCCCTGAGTAATATGCGAAGACATAACGCGGAAGCAACTCTTCCTTACGACGCTCAAACCCGGCCCAGGTCAGCAGCTTCTCGTCACCCTCCGGCCCGACATTGATTCTCTGACGTTGGCCCTTCTCCCCTGTAACATGCACACGCCGGCCGCGACAGCGATACACAATCTCATAGTCAAACTTAGGCTTCTCCGCCAGGTCGAGACCGCCGAAGATTTGAACGATTGCTTCAAAAAGGTTGGACTTGCCCGTACCATTCTCACCGATCAGAACCGTTGCAAATTGCGTTTCATCAAAGTCGATGTAAAAATCAACCAGATTCCGATAGCTGGGCAAGGAAAGCCAGTCGATTCTCATGTCGCCAACCTGATTACTCGTTCATGGTCACTAAGAACGACCTCCCGGATAGACCCAGCGTCTATCTCGGCACGCAATCGCATATAGAAGCTGTCGACGTCAGTTGTATATGGCGACGCACCTAAGACTTCGGTCGCGGTGGCCGATCCACCCAAGGACTCAACAATAGAGCGAATGCTAACTAGAACGGCTTCAGCCGCCTCATCTCGTCCACCGTGCCCGGCCAATCTGGGGTACTCCATGCGCTGCGCCTCCCGCTCACTCACCCGTTGAGGCTTGCTCGTTCGCGACGTTACCTCTACGTCTTCCGGTTCATGATCGGGCGGAAACAACTGCCGCGCCAAATAGCCTTCGTATGCCGCCGTTAAGTGTTCCACGCCTCGGGCAACGTTCTGCATCAACTGCTGCCCATCCCGCCTTAGGCGCATCATGAGGTCCAAGACTTGCCGCTGGACGGCCACTGGCGGTAGGGCTATCGGCAGTTTAGCAACAGACGCCGCCGTAAGGTGCATGATCCCAGTGCCTGTAAAGTGGCGTGCGAGGGAACCGTCCACGGCACTGGCCTGTAACGCAAGGACGAGCCACTCAGGGTCGAGATCAGGCTTGCATCGCACTCGGTGAAGCGCTTTTTGGTAGTACATCTCCTCTTCACCTCGCCACACCGCGGCACGCCCAGGCTCACCTCCCTCGCAAACCAGCACATCTCCAATCGAGAGGCGATAGCGGGAGGCCTCCTTCGCCGAGATTCTCATACTGAGAACCTCCGATGTGTCGATCTCCCCCCAGCGAACGTTCGCGTTCCGGAGGTATGGTCTAAGGACGCCTTGATTCTTGGACCGGTCGAGCATCTTACCCAGAGCGGATTCCGCCACTTCCGCGAGCCGACGCACCGGAACATCACTCTCCAAGGACTCAGCGGGGTGACCCAACCGACCCTTGTATGCGTCTACCGGCAGCTGTTCAAGAAAGTGTTCTAGCGATTCTCTGACCCTGGTAGCGGCAGCCATGGCCCGACGGTAACTCGTGGTCGCCGCCTCTACTTGTGTGAGGATAGCGTCTCGCACTTCCGGCGGTGGTATGAAGACGCGGATCTGACGCAAGTCTCGAAGATTGAGTAGGTCCTTCGTGCTCGCCATAGCGAGTTGCTTAATCTGCTGTTGCAACGGACCGGATTGCAAAGCGGCAGAGACCCACCTCGCTAGACCCGTGTCATCGAAACGGAGAACGGCAACGGTCCGCGAGATTTGCGCCCCCGCTAGTTCGGAAGGCACTATGGCTATGCGTCCGACACTGCCCTGCACCGTTATCAATACATCACCGACGTCGAGCTGAGACCTCGGATACTGTCCTGCAACCGCTTCCGATATGCGATAAATCTGCGACGTGTCTATCGTGCCGTCTCGGATGTCGCCCACGCGAACCATTGGAATTCCCGACGCCACATGCGGGCCGGCCTTTACCACTCCGTACGCCACTTGGAAGGGCTTGGTCAGTTCTTCAATTGAGCGAACCTCCCATTCTGACACTGAAGTCATGGGCGCTGCCCGTCAAGCACTTCCCGCAGAGAGCGTATCCCTTGCAAGAGGCTCTCAACGTTGCGTGCTGCTTCCGCAAGGTGGTCGGCGGACGAGGCCGGTAGTTCCGGCTCACTTTCGAGCCAACGCAGGGATGCGATCTTGTATTCGTGCGCTCTGAGCTCGTCAATATCAAAATCCCGCCAACGTCCTTCGGCAGAATCAGAGATGGTGCGCTCGGCGAGACCGTTCGGATCGCTGCCGAAGCATTTCTCAAATTGATGAAAGGCGTCGTGAAGAAGTGGGCGCGTGCGCTTGTTCAGGCGGGGCACGCCGGTGCGGGCATCGTAGATCCACGTCTTTTTAGTCTGAGGTCCCTTAGTCAAGAAGACGACGTTAGTCTTCGTGCCTTCGGTGTAAGGGCTGAAGGTGCCATCTGGGCAGCGAAGGACCGTGTGTATGTCGCAGTGTTGCGTCAGCAGCTCGAAGAGCAGAGTGGCCTGGCTTCCAAAGAGGACGTTATCAGGCACCACGATCGCTGCCCGTCCTCCGTCCCTTAGAGTGGCAACCGCATGCTGCACAAAGTTTATTTGCTTGTTATTAGTTGCGATGGCAAATTCAGGGCGAGGAGGTCGCTCACCCGCCCCCCTAGTACCGAAAGGCGGGTTGGTTAGGATCACATCACATTTGCGCCGGTCAGGAGGTCCATAGATTGCATCAGCGAGGATGATGTCGGGGTCTATGCCATGGAGATGCAGGTTCATTAGCGCCAAGCGGCGCGGACGCTGGACCAATTCAACGCCTGCATAAGTCTGGCTTTTGATCCTAGGCGTGATCGACTTGCGGTCAATCCGCTCCTGCTCCAAAAGCCATTCATAAGCCGCCACAAGAAAGCCGCCGGTGCCGCATGCTGGATCTCCGATCCTGAAGGACGCGTGACCTCGTGGATCCGGCTTGACACATCGGACTATGGACTGAATTAGGGGGCGAGGAGTGAAGTACTGACCGGCCCCCTTCTTACCTTCGGCGGCGGCACGCTCGAGAAGGCCTTCGAAGACAGCGGCTTGGACATCTATGCCTAGGCTGGACCAGTCCACTTCGTCTATAACTTGAACCAGTCGAGTAAAGCTGGAGGAGTGTGTCAACTTACTCCGGGCTTCATGGAATATCTCCCCGAGCATCCCTGTCTCGTGTTCAAGGCGCGAGAGTATTTCTTGGTAACGAGACAGGTGCTCGGCGTCGATCGTCTTGATGTCTTCCCAAGAGCAGCCCTCGGGCAGTCGCACTCCTCGCTCTCGGGCAATCTTGAGAAATATGAGATAGGTCAGCTGTTCAATGTAATCACCATAGTCAACTCCGTCATGCCTAAGAACGTGGCAGTAGGTCCACAGTTGATTGGTCAGCGCGGATGCACTGGGCGGCCTGACTGGCACTGACATGTCGGTGGGGCTCCTAGGATCGCTCGAAGCACAAGAGTGTACGGGCAAGGCGCCCGCTCGCGCTGGGTGACCAAACGCGACACTCCTCATAGCTGGGCGATACTTGATCGTGACGCTTGCCCGGATCGTGAGGCCCCTGGAGTCGGCTCGTCCGATTGAGTCTTTGGATCTTGCTGCTTTGCGCGGACCTAAATGACTTGATTATATGCACAGGAAGCCGCTATTGGGCTCAGCAGCCTCGTTCTCACACGACGGGTTGACCCGCGAGGAAAATCGAGCCGCGGATCTTTCGCCGGTTTATGGGACGAACGTGGGACGCCAGACTCGTCCTAAGACTGGGACGCAATCGCGGTTATTCAAGACACGAAGCTGCTCCCACTCTTGATCTAGGCGCCGGACGGGCGCGATAGACATCCGTCCGGCGCGGCGCTCTCCAAAGGGTTGGACATCAGAAGCCTTGCGTCATTGGAGTCGTGCCGCGCGTTGGAGTCTCTCGGCGAACAGAGTCACCATGGGATGAAGCGGTCGGTATGCCGACACGGGCATTGGCCGTCGGTCTGCTCGGCAGCGGCGAGCCTTGCCGGGACAGCTTGCCCGGGGTCCGCTTGCCGTCGCAGGAGTATACGGTGATGTCCAGCCCGGTGTGGCGCACCGTCTTGCGCGAGGAGGTGAACCGCCGGGTGTCCCCGAGCTCGGCCCACAGCGCGGCCGCGGTGATCTCGCCGACGCCGTACTGGGCCTGCAGCGCCTTGCAGCCGGGCTGGCGGCGGGCGAAGGCCGAGGTTTGCTCACGCAGCGGCGCCAGCTCGGCGTCCAGCGCGTCCAGCATGCGGAGCGCGGTGGCCACCGCTTGCCGGCCGGCCTCGGAGAGCTGCTCGCCGGACGCCAGCCGGCGACGGTTGCCGGCTCCGAGCAGGTCGCCTGCGATCGCCGGAGCGCCCTGGTGCAGCAAGATCGCGTAAATGCGCTGCACCCAGGCGGTGTGCTCCTCGCGCAAGTCCTTGAACAGCTCCAGATTTGCCCGCATCTCCGGCACCTGCTCCGGCGGATCCAAGATTCGAGCAGGCGCCCGACGGCCAGCAGCTGGCGCAGATGCCGGGCATCGGTGCGGTCGGTCTTGGCCCGCCGCTTCGGCCCGCGGGCGGCGGCGGTGTCGGCCGGCTCGGCCAGATGCGCCTCCACTCCGGCACGGTGCGGCTCCTCCACGACGAACCGCCAGCCGTGCAGGCCTCGACCGCGAATACCGCGGGCGCCCCTGAACCGCCCCGAGTTCAGTGGAGGCTCTGGTGTGCCTCCTGTTTCCCGTTGCCGGGTTACTGGATTCTGACAGCGATTTTGGGTGGCTTGGCGGGTGGGGTAGCCGGCGTGGGCGAACCAGCCGGCGGCATCAGCAGTAGTGACTCGCCGGGGCGCTTCGATACCTCCTCCGGTCGACGACCGACAGGCGTCGTCCGGAGGGCCCTCTGCCAGGACACAGACCCACGCGCTCACGGCAGCAATCACGGGCACCCGAGGACCCCGCGCCATACACCTCAGCGGGCTCTCCCACGCCACTGGGTCACGGCGTCGCCGGGCGACCGGAGCACTCTCATCCGCACGGACAGCGATCAAGATCGCAAAGGATCACACCTCATGCCTCGCCGGAACAGTCCGGTGAGCCGGACCGCTCAGCAACGCGCCTCCCGAGATGTGCTCAGGCCGACGTGGGCTCCGGAGCAAGGGCACCGGCTCATCCCCGCTGATCTCGGTGCGCCGTCGCACCGCTGAGCTCATGGGCGGCGCGGTCGCTGCAGCAAGGATCAAGCCCTGTGGTGGCGACTACTGTCCGCTTCATGAGCGAGAGCGGCACGGTGCAGGATCCCCTCGCGGGGTGGGACCCGAGACGCCGCGCCTCCCTAGAGCGCCTGTGGGAGCGATTCAGAGGGGCTGCGGGCGAGGTCCGCCTGAGCGACGAGTTGGTAGCCGAACGCCACCTGGAAGCTGCTGCGGCCGACCGTGCCGGCCTCCGCGATGAGGTCGTCCGCAAGGGTGGCGCCGGTCCCTCGTCGCAAGACGGCGGGCCACGCGGCGAGTGATCGTCCTGGATGCCTCTGCATTGCTCGCCCTGGTCAACCAGGAGCCCGGCTGGGAGGTCGTGGCCCGCGCCGCTGCCAGCGACGATGCCACGATCAGCGCGGTCAACTACTCCGAGGTACTGCAGAAGACGGCCCGGGTCGGCATCGCCGCCGAGGAGATCGACCGCGGACTCGACGAGCTGGACATCACCGTCACGCCCTTCGGGCGGCTCGACGCCCGACTCGCGGCGTCCTTCTACCGGCACAGGTCGAACCTGAGCCTGGCGGATCGAGTCTGCCTGGCCCTCGGACGGAGCCTGTCGAGCCCGGTCTACACCAGCGACCGCAACTGGGAGGACTGGGCCGACGACTTCGGTGTCACCGTGGTTGTCATCCGCTGACACGGACGACGACGCGCTGGTCGCCTCCCACGACAGCGAGCTGCAGTCCTTCCTCGTGCGGGCGTTCACCTCACGCGCGCGCTGTCGACCGTTCTCGATGTTCACCGATCTCCCTGCCCGAGGCTCCAGTCCTTCTCCGGTCGGGCTCCAGTTCCTCGAGGCAGGGCCGCGGAGACCTGCCGAGCCCGAACGTCGAAGAGCCCGCTTCAGGCCGGGCGCGCCGTGAACCGCGCCGGCGAACGACTCCCCCACCTGGAGAACGACCGGAGCCTCGTCGGCAGCGTGGGTACCGAGGAGGTGACCGCCGAGGATCCGGGACCGGAAGAGCCTGCAAGGGCGATCCCGCCCTGCCTGACCGGGTTTCCACAGGTCTCCGTCCATCCCCAGCTTTCGGCCGCATCGGTCGCCACGGCGTGCGCTGCCTCGGAAGCTGACCGGGCTGCGGCACCGACGACCGCAGTGCGGAGCGGAGGCCCGAGGAGTCTTCATGGGAAGGCCGCCACTGCCCGTGGGGACCTTCGGGAGGATCCGCTTCGAGGTGCTCGGCAGGCATCGGGTGCAGGCTGGCGCCAGCTTCCGCGACCTCGACGGCCGCCGTCGCTACGTCGTCCGCTTCGGGCAGAGCCGGGCGCAGGCCGAGCGGCGGCTGCGCGAAGCCCTCCGCGACCGCGGCACCGCCTCATCTCCACCCGTGCCCGCCGACAGCCGGCTCAGCGCCATGGCCGCCCTCTGGCTGGCCGACGTCGACGACAGCGAGCTGGCCGCCGGCACCAAGCGCCTGTACCGGTTCGCCGTGCACGCATACGTCCTGCCCGGACTCGGGGAGCTGCGGCTGCGCGAGGTCACCGTCCCGGCCATCGACCGGCTGCTCGCCTCGGTTCACACCGAGCATGGCCCCGGCGCGGCCAAGTCCACCCGCAGCGTCCTCTCGGGCATCCTCGGCTTGGCCGTGCGCCATGGCCTGCTGACCACCAACCCGGTCCGCGACGCCACCGCCCGGCGCACGGCACGCGCCGCCCGCGGCCCCCGGGCGCTCACCGTCGAGGAAACGCATCTGCTGCAGACACGGCTGGCCACCGACGTCGCGGCAGCCCGCCAGGACCTGCCCGACCTCGTCGCCTTCCTGCTGGGCACCGGCCTGCGCATCGGCGAGGCCTGCGCGCTCCGTCCCTTGGATGTGGACCTCGCCGCCGCCACGCTGACCGTGACCGGCACCGTCATCCGCGAGCGAGGTCACGGCCTGCTCATCCAGGACGTCCCCAAGACCACCGCCGGCCGGCGCACCATCGCCCTGCCACCGCTGACCGTGGACCTGCTCCGCCGCCGCCTCACCGCCCCGGCGACCGCCGAGGACCCGCCGGTGATCTTTCCAAGCCCGCAGCGGCGCCTCCGCGACCCGAGCAACACCAGCGGCGACCTGCGCAAGGCCCTCGACCGGGCCGGCTTCCCCTGGGTCACCTCGCACACGTTCCGCAAGACCGTGGCCACCCGGCTCGATGAGGCCGGGCTGTCCGCCCGCCAGATCGCCGACCACCTCGGTCACAGCCGCCCGAGCCTGACCCAGGACGTCTACCTCGGCCGCGGGACCGCCAGCCCCAGGACCGCCGCGGTCGTCCAGCGGACCCTGTAACGCCCTGCGCCTTCCGCGCCCGCGAGGATTCCTCGCCGATCACCGCTGCAGGGAGTCCGTGCCGACGGCAGCCACTCCCCCGGTCGGCTCTCCGACAGGGCCCCGCGACGCCGGCCGGGCTCACGGCGAGGTCCCACCCGAGGGCTCCCCCAGCGCCGTCGCGCACCCCAAAGTCACGGGTTTCTTGCGAGTCCGGCGAATATTGGTTCGGGCCTGAAGGCGCCCGCGAGCCGCTGACCTGGAGCTTTGCTCCCCCGATTGGACTCGAACCAATAACCCTGCGATTAACAGTCGCATGCTCTGCCAATTGAGCTACGGGGGATCGGCGGGCGTGCCCGCGCGCAGGGATGAGGTTACCCCACGCCGTCCGCGGAGCCGCGCAGGGCCCTCCGCGTCGCGCGCCACACCGGAACGCGGCTAACGTGATCGTCCGGTCCCCGCGTCCTACCTGGAGGTTCTCCATGGCGAAGCTGTCCTTCCTCGTCGGCTTCGGTGCCGGCTACGTCCTCGGCGCGAAGGCAGGCACGGAGCGCTACGAGCAGATCCGCCGGGCGTGGGAGCAGGCCAAGGACAACCCGCAGTTGCAGGGTCTGGCCGGCATGGCGCAGGCCCGAGCCGACGGCGTGCTGAACTCTGCCCGTGCCCGGGTCGGCCTGGGCGACTCCGGCGACCGCTCGACGGCGTCCCGTCCGGGCTCGGTCCCGCGGGCCCGCACGGCCACCCGCACGACCGCGGCGTCGGACACGCCGCTGCCGCCGCCGGACACCGCCGGCGGGCTCTGATCCCGGGGCGCTCGCGGCCGGCTCAGTCCGGCTGGTCGGCCGCGACCGCCTCGGCCAGCTTCTGCCGGGCGACCTCCCGCGCGGTGGGGTCGCTGCGGTCGGTGTCGTCGTCGAAGACGACGGTCCACTCCCGCTCGGCCTGACCGGGCAGCCGCCGCGCGACGAGCACGACCCCTCCCCCACCGGGCAGCGGGGCGCGCCGGCTGGCGACCACCGTCTGGTCCACCCGCCGGCGGACGACGGGCGGCAGGCCTCCCGCGTCGGCCAGCGCGTGCCGCTCCACGGGCAGCCGCGCCTGCACGCCGGGCTCGACCTCGGTCAGCGGGGTCACCTCGAAGCGGCCGCCGCCGTCGCCGGTCGCCGTCCACCGTGCGGTGCCTACGTGGTGCCACGGCAGGACGTCGACCTCGCCGGCCTGCGGCAGCGGCAGGCCGGCCGGCACCCGGCGTAGCCCGCGGGACGTCGCGACCAACCAGCCCTCGTCGCGCACGAGCGTCCCCCAGGCCAGCACCCGCTCATCGGGGTCGGGCGAGGCGAGCACCACCGCGCGGACGAGTTCCGGCGGCCGGGTGAACCGCTGCCGCACGCGGTCGAGCAGCGTCATGCGCCGAGCCCGCCCATCGCGCGCTTGCGCAGCGAGATCGCCTGCTGCTCCAGCGCCATGAGCCGGCCGAACGCCTTCATGTACTCGTCGCCGGCCTCGACCGGGTTCATCCGCTGCAGCCGACCCTTGAGCGCGGCCACCTGGCGGACGGTGTGCATCTCCTCCAGCCGGGCCAGCACCGCGTTGACGTAACCGGCGTCGGCCTCGCCCGTCGAGCGCATCGGCTCGACGGCCAGCGCGGTCAGCAGCGCGGTGGCGCTCTCCCGGGTGCAGTGGGCGGCCACCTCGTCCAGCCAGGCCGGGCCGGTGACCCGGGTGGCGGCCGCGCCCCCGGCCTGCGCGACCGCCGTGGCGACGGCCGCGTAGTCCGGGTCGGTGTAGGCCGCGACCGGGATGGCGTCGAAGGAGGGCCCGGCCAGCTCCGGCACCTGCAGCGCGGCCTTCAGCGCCTCCCGCTCGACCTCGACCGCGACGTCGTCCGGGCTCTTCTTCGGCGTCCGCGGCCGGCCGCGCGCGGGCTGGCCGCCGCTGTCCCCGGTGAACCGGCGCACCCGCTCGAGCACCTCGGCCTCGTCGGTGTTGCCGATCATCCCGGCCAGCTGGCGGGCGTAGGCGGGACGCAGCGCGTGGTCCTTGATCTGCGCGACCAGCGGCGCGGTCTTCTCCAGCGCGGCGACGCGGCCCTCGACGGTGTCGAGGTCGTAGCCGGCCAGCGTGGTCTTCAGGACGAAGGCGATCAGCGGCGTCCGGCGGCCCACCAGGTCGCGGACGGCGGCATCGCCGTGCGCCTGCCGCAGCTCGCACGGGTCGCGGCCGTCGGGCTCGACGGCGACGTAGGTCTGGCCGACGAAGCGCTGGTCCTCGGCGAAGGTCTTCATCGCCGCGGCCTGCCCGGCGGCGTCCCCGTCGAAGGTGTAGATCACCTCGCCGCGGAACTCGTCCTGGTCCATGAGCAGCCGGCGCAGCACGCCGATGTGCTCGGGCCCGAACGCCGTCCCGCACGAGGCGACGGCGGTGGTCACGCCGGCGAGGTGGCAGGCCATGACGTCGGTGTAGCCCTCGACGACGACGGCCTGGGAACGGCGGGCGATGTCCCGCTTGGCCCGGTCGATGCCGTACAGCACGCTGCTCTTCTTGTAGAGCGGCGTCTCCGGGGTGTTCAGGTACTTGGGGCCCTGGTCGTCGTCCATCAGCTTGCGGGCGCCGAAGCCGATGACGTCGCCGGTGATGTCCTTGATCGGCCACACCAGCCGCCGGTGGAAGCGGTCGATGAGCGTGCCGCGGCTGGACTCCTTGGCCAGCCCGGCGGTCACCAGCTCCTGCTGCGTGAAGCCCTGCCCGCGCAGGTGGCGGGTCAGGGTGTCCCAGCCACCGGGGGCGAAGCCGCAGCCGAAGTCCAGCGCCACCTGGCGGTCGAAGCCGCGGTCGGCGAGGAACTGCCGGGCCGGCGCCGCCTCCGGGCTGCCCAGCTGCTCGGCGTAGAAGGCCGCCGCCGCCGTGTTGGCCGCGACCAGCCGCGCCCGCTGCCCGGTCTGCGAGCGGTCCGGGGCGCCGGTGGGGCGGCCGCCGTCGTCCTCGTAGTGCAGGTCGACGTCGGCCCGCCCGGCCAGCAGCTCGACGGCCTCGGTGAACGACAGGTGGTCGATCTCCTGCACGAACCGGATGACGTCGCCGCCCACACCGCAGCCGAAGCAGTGGTAGAGCCCGCGGCTGGGCGTGACGTGGAACGACGGCGACTTCTCGTCGTGGAACGGGCAGAGCCCCTTGAGGCTGCCGCCCCCGGCGCGCTTGAGCTGCAGGTGGTCGCCGATGACCTCGTCGATCCGCGACCGCTCGCGGACCAGCGCGATGTCGGCGGCCCGGATTCGTCCCCGCCCGGCCATCAGGCGCCTCCTGCCGCGGCGGCCTGCGTGCGCCGGTCCATGACCAGTTCCAGCCACAGCAGGAAGACCTGCTGGTGCAGCGGCAGCGCGACGTCGGCGCTCAGCGTCGGCCGGGGCGACCAGCCGCCGGTCGACCCGCCGAGCGCCACCTGCCGGCCGTCGTCGCTGTACCGCAGGCTGCTGCGCCAGATCGACGCCCGCGCCGCCTGCAGCACCAGCCCCTCGAGGTCGACGTCCCACGTGCCGCGCCACCACGACGTCTGCCGGGCGCGCAGTCGCGCCGTCCCCGCCGGGTCCACCGGCCAGCGGCCGACGAGCTCGCGCCCGTCCTTCGCCAGCACCCACTCGCGTCCGTCCACGACGGCCGTGGCCGCCTCCCTCCAGTTCGATGCCCGCAACGTGGCGACGACGAGGGCGTCGCGCAGCACGGGGCGGACGCCCTTCTCGGTCCCGGCCGTGCCGGCCCTGCCCAGTTCGAGCACGTGCCTCACCCGATCCCCGGAGCGCCCGCGACGCTCTCGCCGGTCGCGCGGTAGAGCAGGTAGGCCGCCGTCTCGCGCAGGATGTAGCGGAACTGCGTGGTGCGGGTCTGCACCGCCGGGCCCTGCCGGGTCGGCGAGCTGTCGGCGGTGATGCCGGCGTCCTCGGCCATCCGCTCAGCACGCATCGCGTGCCACGGGTCGGTCACCAGGACCGCCGAGGACCAGCCGCGCTCGTCGAACGCGTCGCCGACGGCCCGCATGCTCTCCAGCGTGTCGACGCCTTCCTCGACCGCGAGCAGCGCGCCCTCGGGGATCCCGGCCTCGACCAGGTAGGCGCGGCCGGACTCCGCCTCGGTGAACTGGTCGCCGTCGGCCTTGCCGCCGACGGTCACGACCACCGGCGCGACCCCGGCTTCGAACAGCTCCAGCGCGTGCTCCAGCCGCGCCTCGAAGATGGACGACGGGACGCCGTTGTACTGCGCCGACCCGAGCACCACGATCGCGTCGGAGGGCGGCTGGGAGTCCTGCCGCGCGGTCCACCAGATCGCCGTCGCGGTGGAGACGACGAGCAGGACGACGGCGAGCAGCAGGGCGCCGGCCACCCGGCCCACCAGGCTCCCCGCGCGCACACCCACCCGTCATGGGTACCACGCGGGCCCGTCGGTTCGGAGCCGCTGCGCCGGGTGTCCCGGGCCACCCGATCAGGAGTCGGCGCGGTCGGCTCCCAACGCGGCACGGCCGGCCTCCAGCCGGGCCACGGGCACGCGGAACGGCGAGCAGGACACGTAGTCCAGCCCCACCTCGTGGAAGAAGTGCACTGAGTCCGGGTCGCCGCCGTGCTCGCCGCAGACGCCGAGCTTGAGGTCCGGCCGCGCCGACCGGCCCTCCTGGGCAGCGACCTCCACCAGGCGGCCGACGCCGGGCCGGTCCAGCGACTCGAAGGGCGATACCCCGAAGATGCCCTTGTCGAGGTAGGCGTGGAAGAAGGCGGCCTCGACGTCGTCCCGCGAGAAGCCCCAGGTCATCTGGGTGAGATCGTTGGTGCCGAAGGAGAAGAACTCGGCGGAGTGGGCGATCTCGGCGGCGGTGAGCGCGGCGCGGGGCACCTCGATCATGGTGCCGATGAGGACGTCGAGCTCGACGCCGCACTCCTCGAACACCGCGGCGAGCACCTGCTCGGACTCCTCGCGGATCGCCTCCAGCTCCTGCACGGCCCCGACCAACGGGATCATGATCTCCGGCCGCGGGTCGCCGCCGGCCCGCTTGCGCTCGCTGGCCGCCTCGGCGATCGCACGCACCTGCATCGCGAACAGCCCACCGACCACCAGGCCCAGTCGGACGCCGCGCAGCCCCAGCATCGGGTTCTGCTCGTGCAGCCGGCGGACGGCGGTCAGCAGCCGCAGGTTGGCCTCGTCCGGGTGCCCCTGGGCCTCGGCGACCGCGACCCGCACCGAGAGGTCGGTGAGGTCGGGCAGGAACTCGTGCAGCGGCGGGTCGAGCAGCCGCACGGTCACCGGCAGCCCGTCCATGGCCTCGAAGATCTCCAGGAAGTCCTGCTTCTGCAGCGGCGCGAGCGCGTCGAGGGCCGCCTGCTTGCCCGCGTCGTCCTCGGCGAGGATCAGCCTCTCGACCAGCTGCCGCCGGTCGCCGAGGAACATGTGCTCGGTCCGGCACAGGCCGATGCCGCGGGCGCCGAAGCGCCGGGCGCGGGCGGAGTCCTCGGGGGTGTCGGCGTTGGTGCGCACGTCCAGCCGCCGCACCTCGTCGGCGTGGGTGAGGACCCGGTGCACGCTGCGCACCAGGTCGTCGGCCTCGGCGGAGTCCGGGTCGATCTCGCCCTCGAAGTAGCGGACGACGGCGGGGGCCTCGACCGGCACCTCGCCGAGCCAGACCTTGCCGGTGGAGCCGTCGATGGAGAGGACGTCGCCCTCCTCGACGGTGACGCCCCCGGGCGCGGTGAAGCGGCGGTTCTTCGTGTCGACCTGGAGCTCCTCCGCGCCGCAGACGCAGGTCTTGCCCATGCCGCGGGCCACGACGGCGGCGTGGGAGGTCTTGCCGCCCCGGCTGGTGAGCACGCCCTCGGCGGCGATCATCCCGGAGAGGTCGTCGGGGTTGGTCTCCCGCCGGACGAGCACCACCTTCTCGCCGCGGTCGGCCCACTGGACGGCGGTCTCGGAGGAGAACACCGCCTTGCCGACGGCGGCGCCGGGCGAGGCGTTCATGCCCTGGGTCAGCTGGGTGGCGTCCCCGCCGGAGACGAACCGCGGGAACATGAGCTGGGCCAGCTGGTCGCCGGTGACCCGGCGGACGGCCTCGTCCATGTCGATGAGGCCCTCGTCGACCAGCTGGGTGGCGATCCGGAAGGCCGCCGCCGCCGTCCGCTTGCCGACGCGGGTCTGCAGCATCCAGAGCTTGTTGCGCTCGACGGTGAACTCGATGTCGCACAGGTCGCGGTAGTGCGACTCGAGGGTGCTCATGATCGACCGCAGCTCGCGGTAGGCGCCCTCGTCGATCCGCTCGAGCTCGGGCAGCGGCACGGTGTTGCGGATGCCGGCGACGACGTCCTCGCCCTGCGCGTTCTGCAGGTAGTCGCCGTACACGCCCTGCTCGCCGGTGCCCGGGTCGCGGGTGAAGGCGACACCGGTGCCGGAGTCCATGCCGAGGTTGCCGAACACCATCGAGCAGACGTTGACCGCGGTGCCGGCGTCGCTGGGGATGCGCTCGCGGCGGCGGTAGAGGATGGCCCGCTCGGAGTTCCACGAGTCGAAGACGGCGTTGATCGCCAGGTCCAGCTGCTCACGGGGGTCCTGCGGGAAGTCGCGGCCGCACTGCTCGCGGACGATGGCCTTGAACCGGCCGACGACGTCCTCGAGGTGCTCGGCGTCGAGGTCCAGGTCGGACTCGGTTCTCCGCTCGCGCTTGACCTCGTCGAGGGCGTGCTCGAACAGCTCGCCGTCGAGGCCGAGGACGGTCTTTCCGAACATCTGGATCAGCCGGCGGTAGGAGTCCCAGGCGAACCGCTCGCTGCCGGACTGGGCGGCCAGCCCGCGGACCGACTCGTCGTTGAGGCCGACGTTGAGGACCGTCTCCATCATCCCGGGCATCGAGGCGGCGGCGCCGGAGCGCACGGACACCAGCAGCGGGTCCGACGGGTCGCCGAGGGTCTTGCCCATCGCCTTCTCCAGCGCCGTCAGGTGCTCGGTCACCTGGTCGGTCAGCTCCGGCGGGGTGCTGCCGTGCTCGAGGTAGAAGCGGCAGGCGTCGGTGGTGATGGTGAAGCCGGGTGGCACCGGCAGCCCGAGGTTGGTCATCTCGGCCAGGTTGGCGCCCTTGCCGCCCAGCAGGTCCTTCTGGTCCTTGTTGCCCTCGCTGAAGTCGTAGACCCAGGTGGCCGTCCCGGTACCGCTGCCCACCGTGCACCTCCGCGCTCGTCCGCCGGCTGGTTCCCGCGTGCCGGGGACGGCGCCCCGGGGTCCCCCGTCGCCGCCCCGGCGAGCCCGGCCCAGAGGTAGACGTCTCATACGTCCGCTCAGGGCCAGACAGCGATCGTGGCCCACCTCCCGGGTGGGCGCCAGACCGACGGCCACCGGGAACGCGGCCCTCTGGGTCCCGCGAGCCCGCGCGCGACGGGGCAGGGCGGCCCCGTCCGGGGCACCGCCGCGAGCCTGGTGACGGACCGAACGGCCACCCTCCAGGGACCCGCGCCGGGCCTGGGGAGGCGCGGAGGGGTGGTTCTCCGTCAGCCGGCGGCGGTCCCGCAGACGCGGGTGCCCTGCTCGCTGACGACGGTCAGCGTGGAGGTGCTGCCGTCGCTCCAGGCGACCTCGACCCGCTGCACCGGCGCGCCGCCCACCTCGTCGGCGATGGTGCCGGTGACCTCGCCGCTGCCGCCGCGGGCGTACTCGGTGGACACCGCCTGCGGCGCCAGCCGCGCCCGCTCCTCCGCGCAGAGCAGCCCGTGGGCGGTCTCGAGGTCGTCCTGGGCGAGCGCGGCGAGGAAGACCCCGGAGACCTCGCGGGCCTGCTCCTCGGGGCTGCCCTTGACCAGCGGCAGGCCGACGGCCATGCCGACGGCGACGGCCACGGTCCCGCCGATCACCGCGAGGATCAGTGCCCGCGCCGGGCGCGGGGTGCCGGTGTGCAGCGGCGCCGGGTCGTCGTCGTACAGGTAGGGACCGTCGCTCATGACACTCACCCGCCGCTCACGAGCAGCTCCGCCCCGGCCGGCGGCCGGGGGTCGTCGCGGTCGGCCAGCCAGCCCTCGGGCAGCGCCACCGGACGCGGCGGGCTGGTGCGCCCGCGAGGCCCGCCGAGCACCGCCGTCGGGTAGGGCTGGTCGGGGATGCCGGCCAGCAGCTCGGCCAGCTCGTCGAGCGAGCTCACCATCGCCAGCGCGCGGCGGACGTCGGAGCCGACCGAGAAGCCCTTGAGGTACCAGGCGACGTGCTTGCGGAAGTCGGTGCAGCCGTGCAGCTCGTCCTGCTCCTCGGACAGCAGCGTGGCGTGCCGGTGCATCACCGCGGCCACCTCGCGCAGTGTCGGCAGCGCGCGGCTGGTCCGCCCGGCGAAGGCGGCGGCGAGGTCGCCGAACAGCCACGGCCGGCCCAGGCAGCCGCGGCCGATGACCACGCCGGCACAGCCCGTCTCGGCGACCATCCGCAGCGCGTCGTCGGCCTCCCAGATGTCGCCGTTGCCGAGCACCGGGATGCCGACGGCCTCGACCAGCCGGGCGATCGGCGTCCAGTCGGCGGTACCGCTGTAGAGCTGGTCGGCGGTGCGCCCGTGCAGGGTGATCGCCGCGGCGCCCTCGTCCTGCGCGATGCGGCCGGCGTCGAGGTAGGTGACGTGGTCGGCGTCGATGCCGATCCGGGTCTTCACGGTGACCGGGACGTCGCCGGCGGCGCGGACGGCGGCCCGCACGATGCCGCGGAAGAGGACGCGCCGCCACGGCAGCGCCGAGCCACCGCCCTTGCGGGTCACCTTGGGCACCGGGCAGCCGAAGTTGAGGTCGACGTGCGCCGGGCGGGTGCCGGCGACGCCCTCGTCGACGAGCATCTCCACCGCGCGGCCGACCGTGGCCGGGTCGACGCCGTAGAGCTGGACGGAGAAGGCGTCGGCCTCGTCGGGGGTCGCCCGGACCATCTGCAGCGTCTTCTCGTTGCGCTCGACCAGGGCCCGCGTGGTGATCATCTCGCAGACGTAGAGGCCGGCACCGAACTCGCGGCAGAGCGTGCGGAAGGCCGGGTTGGTGATGCCGGCCATCGGCGCGAGCACCACGGCGGGGTCGACGGTGAGCGCGCCCAGGCGCAGCGGAGCGGGGCCGGTCACGGGGGACGACGGCCGCTCGAGGACGCTGCTGCTCACGATCCCCAGGGTAGGTGGCGAGCCACGTCACCCGGCGCGCGACGGGAGGGGTGCCCCGTGCGGGGAACCGACTGGGACCACAACCGCTGGTACCACCGCCTGCTCCTCGCCCAGGTCGCCCCGGACGCCACCCGGGTGCTGGACGTCGGCTGTGGCGCCGGGACGCTAGCCCGCCGGCTCGCCTCGCGGGTCGACCACGTCGACGCGGTCGACCGCTCCCCCGCGATGGTGGCCGCCGCCGCGCACGCGGCCCCGCCCAACCTGACGCTGCACCTCGCCGACCTGCGGACGGCGGACCTCCCCGCCGGGCACTACGACGCCGTGCTGAGCTCCGCCCTGCTCCACCACCTGACGCTTTCCGACGTCCTGCCGCGGATGGCCGGCTGGGTGCGCCCGGGAGGCGTGCTCGCCGCCGTGGCCCTCCCCCGCGTCGAGCTGCCCCGGGAGCTGGGGGTGGAGCTGGCGGCGGCGGTGGCGCACTCCGCGCTGGGCCTGGGGTTCGCCGCGCTGCGGCCGCTCACCGGGGCGGACCTGTTCCGGCCGGAGGCCACGCACGCCGCCATGCCGGTGGCCGAGCCCGATCGCACCATCCGGCAGGTCCGCGCCGAAGCCGCCCGCCTGCTGCCCGGCGCCCGGGTGCGGCGGCTGCTGTTCTGGCGCTACCTGCTCCTCTGGCGCAGGCCTGCCGCGTACCTCCCCGCTCCGTGACGGCCGGGCAGCAGCGGCCCGCCCGGCCCACCTTCGGCCCGGTCCCGGACCGAGCGCCGTCAGGCGGCCGGATCCACCACGCGCAGCCGCTCGACGTCACGGCGCACGGTGCGGACGGTGGCCCCCATGCGGACCGGATTTGACCGCATCTGTCCCTAGCGTGCTGGCATGGAGACGACACGGACCACGGTGGACTGGACGCACGAACTGGTCGAGCAGCTGGACCGGCACTGGCGCACGCAGCTGCGCCCGCGGCTGGACGGGCTCACCGACGAGGAGTACCGGTGGGAGCCGGTCCGCGGCGCGTGGAACGTCCGCCCGCGAGGCACCGGCTCGGCGCCGATCCAGGCGGGACGGGGCGACTTCACGATCGACTTCGCGGTGCCCGAGCCCGACCCGGCACCGGTCACCACCATCGCCTGGCGGATCGGGCACCTGGTCGTCGGCGTCCTCGGCGCCCGGGCGGCCAGCCACTTCGGCGCGCCCCCGATGGACTACGACAGCCACGAGTACCCCGGCGACGCGGCCACCGCGCTGGCCCAGCTCGACACTGCCTACGCCGCCTGGACCACCGGGGTCCGCGGGTTGGACGAGGAGGGCCTGCGGCGGCGGTGCGGGCCGGCCGAGGGGCCCTGGGCCGACGCTCCCGTGGTCGCGCTCGTCCTGCACGTCAACCGTGAGGTGCTGCACCACGGCGCGGAGATCGCGCTGCTGCGCGACCTGTACCGCTGGCGCGACTGAGCGTCGGGCGGCCGTCCCCACGGGGACGGCCGCCCGGGACTCAGCAGACGGGCAGGCGGGTCTTGAGGTAGTCCTCGACCCGGTCCAGGCCGACGCGCTCCTGGCTCATCGAGTCCCGCTCGCGGACAGTCACCGCGTCGTCCTCGAGGGTGTCGAAGTCGACGGTGAGGCAGAACGGCGTCCCGATCTCGTCCTGCCGCCGGTACCGGCGGCCGATCGCGCCGGCGTCGTCGAAGTCGACGTTCCAGCTCTGCCGCAGCTTCGCGGCCAGGTCGCGGGCCTTCGGTGAGAGGTCGGCGTTGCGCGACAGCGGCAGGACGGCGGCCTTGACCGGCGCCAGCCGCGGGTCCAGGCGCAGCACGGTGCGGGTGTCGACGCCGCCCTTGGCGTTGGGCGCCTCGTCCTCGGTGTAGGCCTCGATGAGGAAGGCCATCAACGAGCGGGTGAGGCCGGCGGCCGGCTCGATGACGTACGGCGTCCAGCGGCTGTTGGAGGACTGGTCGAAGTAGGTGAGGTCGGCGCCGGAGTGCTCCGAGTGGGTCTTCAGGTCGAAGTCGGTGCGGTTGGCGATGCCCTCGAGCTCACCCCACTCCGAGCCCTGGAACCCGAAGCGGTACTCGATGTCGACGGTGCGCGTCGAGTAGTGGGAGAGCTTCTCCTTGGGGTGCTCGTAGTGCCGCAGGTTGTCCGGGGAGATGCCCAGGTCGGTGTACCAGCGGGTGCGCTCGTCGATCCAGTACTGGTGCCACTGCTCGTCGGTGCCCGGCTCGACGAAGAACTCCATCTCCATCTGCTCGAACTCGCGCGTCCGGAAGATGAAGTTGCCGGGGGTGATCTCGTTGCGGAAGGACTTGCCGATCTGGCCGATGCCGAACGGCGGCTTCTTCCGCGCCGCGCCCATCACGTTGGCGAAGTTCACGAAGATGCCCTGCGCGGTCTCCGGGCGCAGGTAGTGCAGGCCGGACTCGTCCTCGACGGGGCCGAGGTACGTCTTGAGCATCATGTTGAAGTCGCGCGGCTCGGTCCACGCGCCCTTGGTGCCGCAGTTCGGGCAGGCGATGTCGGCCAGGCCGTTCTCCGGCAGCCGGCCCTTCCTCGCCTCGAACTCCTCCTCGAGGTGGTCGGCCCGGAAGCGCTTGTGGCAGCTCTGGCACTCGGTCAGCGGGTCGGTGAAGACGCCGACGTGGCCGGAAGCCACCCACACCTGGCGCGGCAGGATCACCGAGGAGTCCAGGCCGACGATGTCGTCACGGCCCTGGACGACGGTGCGCCACCACTGCCGCTTGATGTTCTCCTTGAGCTCGGTGCCCAGGGGCCCGTAGTCCCAGGCGGAGCGGGTGCCGCCGTAGATCTCGCCCGACGGGAAGACGAACCCCCGGCGCTTGCAGAGGTTCACCACCTTGTCGAGGCGGGCGGGGTCGTGCTTGGCGGGGCTGTCGCTCACGGCGCGGGGCTCCATCCGGCTGGCGGTCGGCGGGTTGACCCGTCCACGGTAGTTGCCACTGCTCGCCTGCTCACCGGCCGCCCGGCCCAGCGACGGCGCCGGCTCCGGACGCCGACGACCGACCATCCTCGGTGGGGCCTCATCCCCCACCCACGGTGCGGAGCAGCGGTGGAGGTCAGCGGAGAGCAGTCCCACCGGACCACCCGACGAGGTCGCCGGTCACCGGCAGCCCGCTGAACAGGCGGCTGTCCGGGTCGATGGTCGCCCCTCGCCACAGCATGACCGCGAGGACGACGCCGAGCACCACGAGCGCGAGCACGACGGCGAGGATCCACGGCCAGGTGCGCCGGCGTCGTCCGGAGGTCGGCTCGACGGGAACTCCGGTCGGCGGCGGGCCGCCGAGCTCCAGCGTGCGCTCCGGGTCCCCCGGCGCCGGGCGGTCGAGCGTGACGGTCGGCTCGTCCGGCCGGATCGGTGGCGTCGCGAGCTCGCCGCGCGCCAGCTGCGCCCGCACCGCTCGGCCGGGCACGGGAGGAGGCTGGACCTCCCTCGTGGGCTCGGCGGACGTCGGGGGTGCCGCGTCGTCCCGCCTGGGCTCGCTCATCACGCGTCCTCCGTGGTCGACACCAGGTGCCTCAGCACGGTGGGTGCCCACGGAGGGCGCGCTCACGCCTCGACCGGCTGCTCCCTCGGGACGTAGGCGCCGGGCTCGTCGAGCGCGTGCACCCACACCGGCGCGCCCGCGAGCTTCACCTCGGCCGCCGAGAGCGCCCGGCGGTAGGCGCCGACGCCGTCCCACCGGGTGACCAGCGCCCACAGTCCGTCGTCGTCCGTGCAGCGGCCCAGCTCGCCGTCCCGGAAGCCGGGGCGGGCGGCGAGGGCGGCCAGCAGGACGTCGACGCCGGCGGCGAACGCGTCGGCGTCGGCCTCGGGCACCCGCAGCCGGGTCACCACGAACACGGTCGATCTCCTTCCTCGGCCCGGCCCCGTCCGGAGCCTGGGCAGGGGGGCCGGGCGCGGTCCTCCCTCAGGCGCTGCCGAAGCGGCGCTGCCGCGAGGCGTACTCCTCGCACGCGGCCCACAGGTGCCGGCGGTCGAAGTCCGGCCACAGCGTGTCGAGGAAGACGAACTCGGCGTAGGCCGACTGCCACAGCAGGAAGTTGCTGGTCCGGTTCTCGCCCGAGCTGCGCACGAACAGGTCCACGTCGGGCATGTCCGGCTCGTCCAGGAACCGGGCGATGGTGTCCTCGTCGACCTTGCCCGGATCGAGCCGGCCGGCGGCGACCTCGCGGGCGATGGCCGCGGCGGCGTCGGCGATCTCGGCCCGGCCGCCGTAGTTGACGCACATGGTGAGCGTGAGGACGTCGTTGTCCTTCGTGAGCTCCTCGGCGACCTCGAGCTCCTTGATGACGCTGCGCCACAGCCGCGGACGGCGGCCGGCCCAGCGCACCCGCACCCCGAGCTCGTGCATCTCGTCGCGGCGGCGGCGGATGACGTCGCGGTTGAAGCCCATGAGGAAGCGGACCTCCTCGGGGCTGCGCCGCCAGTTCTCGGTGGAGAAGGCGTAGGCGCTGATCGCCGTGACGCCCAGCTCGATCGCGCCCTCGACGCAGTCGAACAGCGAGGACTCCCCGGCCTCGTGCCCGGCGGTGCGCGGCAGCCCGCGCTGCTCGGCCCAGCGGCCGTTGCCGTCCATCACGATCGCGACGTGGCCGGGCACCTTGTCCGGGGGCAGCTGCGGCGGGCGGGCGCCTGAGGGATGCGGATCGGGGGCCTTCACATCACGACGCGGGACCTCACGCCTCACTCAGCAGACCTGCTTCCCGGCGCGGCGCCGTCGGATCGGACCGGTCGACCAGCGGCAGCGAGCGCAGCCCGCGCTCCAGGTGCCACTGCAGCAGGGCGGCGACCAACCCGCTGCCCTCACGGCGGTTGGTGCCCTGGCTGGCCTCGGCGGCGTCCCAGTCACCGGTGAGCAGCGCGTCGAGCAGCTCGATGGTGGCCGGGTTGGGCATCGCCGAGCCGGTCGGCCGGCAGGGCGGGCACACCATGCCACCGGCGGGCACCGAGAAGTGCCGGTGGGGGCCCTCCTCGCCGCAGCGGGCGCAGCCGCCGAGCGCCGGCTCCCACCCGGCGACCGACATGGCCCGTAGCAGGAAGGCGTCGAGCACCAGCGGTGCCGGGTGCGTGCGCTCGGAGAGTGCCCGCAGCGCGCCGATGACGAGGAGGAACAGCCGCAGCGAGGGCTCCTTCTCCTCGGCCGTGAGCCGGTCTGCGGTCTCGAGCACCGCGGTGCCGGCGGTGTAGGCCGGGTAGTCGGCGACGATCGACTGGCCGTAGGAGCGGATCGACTCGGCCTGGCTGACGATGTCGAGGGTGCGGCCGGTGTAGAGCTGCAGGTCGACGTGGCTGAAGGGCTCCAGCCGGGCGCCGAACTTGCTCTTGGTGCGCCGCACGCCCTTGGCCACCGCACGCACCTTGCCGTGCCGGCGGGTGAGCACCGTGACGATGCGGTCGGCCTCGCCCAGCTTCTGGGTGCGCAGGACGACGCCCTCGTCGCGGTACAGCGCCTTCGGTGTGGTGCTCACGTCAGTACCCGAGCCTGTTCAGCTTCTTGGGGTCGTCCTGCCACTCGCCGAGCACCGTGACGTGCAGGTCCAGGTGCACGCGAGCGCCGAGCAGCGCTTCGATGCCGGGCCGCGCCTCGCTGCCGATCGCCTTGATGACCTGCCCACCGCGGCCGAGCAGCATCGGCTTCTGGCTGGGGCGCTCGCAGTGCAGCAGCGCGTGGACCTCGACCAGCTCGCCGCCCTCCCGCTTGGGGTCGGGACGGCGGGTCATCTCCTCGATGGTGACCGCGAGGGAGTGCGGCACCTCCTGGAACACCTTCTCCAGGGCGGCCTCACGGACGAGCTCGGCGATCTGCCGCTCGACGTCCTCGTCGGTGGTCTGCTCCTCCGGGTAGAGCGGCGGTCCTTCCGGCAGCAGGCCGACCAGCAGGTCCTCGAGCAGCTCGACCTGGTCGCCCCGCACGGCGCTCACCGGCACGACCTCGGCGGCCTCGACCAGCCGGCTGGCGGCCAGCAGCTGCTCGGCGACCTGCTTCTTGCTCGCGGCGTCGGTCTTGGTGACGACCACGACGACGGGCGCCTCCACCTCGCGCAGCTGGCGGGCGATGAAGCGGTCACCGTTGCCGACGGGCTGGTCGGCAGGCACGCAGAAGACGACGACGTCGACCTCGGACAGGGTGTCGCGGACGACGTCGTTGAGCCTGCGCCCCAGCAGGCTCCTCGGCTTGTGCAGGCCCGGGGTGTCGACCAGCACGAGCTGCCCGCCCGGCCGGTGGACGACGCCACGGATGGCGTGCCGGGTGGTCTGCGGGCGGTTGCTGACGATGCCGACCTTCTCGCCGACCAGGGCGTTGGTCAGCGTGGTCTTGCCCGCGTTGGGGCGGCCCACCAGACAGGCGAAACCGCTCCGGTACGGCGGCTGGTCCGGTGGCGTCACGCCCTCCATCCTCCCACCCGGGGACGACACCCCCGCCCAGCCCGGCGGTTCCCGCGGGGATCGCCGGAGGCCCGGCTGGGCGGATCGGCCCCGTGGCCGGTCGTTCCGGCGATCCTCTACCCCTGCTCACAGCTGTGAGCAGGGGTGGAGGACGGTGGGGGACACCTGCCGGCCCGGGGGCCGGCGGCTGCGCGCGGACGTCGCGCGGGCGGGCGGTCCTTCCTCAGACGGTGGTGCGCAGGGCGCCGTCCGGGCCGGCGAGGTGCACCGGAGCGGACGGGGTGAGGTCGTGGACGGCGGCCAGCCCGGCGTCCTCGACGCCGTCGGCGGCCGAGACGACGGCGGCCGCCTCCAGCCCCTCGACCCCGCTGGAGACGGCGGCGGCGACGGCCGCCTGCAGCGCGGAGAGCTGCAGCGAGGGCAGGGAGACGGTGGCGGCCAGGTAGGTGCGGCCGTCGGTGTCGCGGACCGCCGCGCCCTCCGGGGCGCCGGTGCGGCCGCGCGCGGAGCGGGCCAGGGTGACGAGCTTGGCGTCCTCGGGGTCCAGGTCACTCACGACGAGTCACCCTTCCACGGCGCCGGCGGGCTCCTCGACACGGGTGGCGCCCGACGCCGACGCCCCTGAGGCGGTCGCCCCTGAGGCGGTCGCCCCTGAGGCGGTCGCCCCTGAGGCGGTGGCCCCGTGCGCCTGGGGCTCCTCGCCCTCGGTGGACTCGGCCTCCTCGGGCACCCGGCAGACCAGGATGGTGTCGATCCGGTTGCGCCGTCCGCCGGTGCTCTCGGCGACCAGCCGCAGGCCGGCGACCTCCGCCTCGGAACCCTCGATGGGCACCACGCCCAGCTCGCGGGCGAGCAACCCGCCGACGGTCTCGACGTCGTCGTCCTCGGGCAGCTCGACGTCGAAGAGGGCGGCGAGGTCCTCGACCGGGAGCCGGGCGGTGATCCGCACCGACCCGTCGGGCAGCTCCTCGACCGGCGGGCGCTGGAAGCGGTCGTGCTCGTCGGCGATCTCGCCCACGATCTCCTCGAGGATGTCCTCGATCGTCACCAACCCGGCGAAGCCGCCGTACTCGTCGACCACGATCGCGATGTGGATGCGCTGGGCCTGCATGTCCCGCAGCAGCTCGTCGACCGGCTTGGACTCCGGCACGAACGTCGGCGGACGCATGAGGTCCTCGACCTTCACGGTGTTCTTCGGGTCCTGCCCGCCCTGGGTCCGGCGGATGAGGTCCTTGAGGTAGATGATCCCGACGACGTCGTCGACGTTCTCGCCGATGACCGGGATGCGGCTGAACCCGCTGCGCATGGACAGCGCGAGGGCCTGCCGGAGGGTCTTGTTCCGCTCGATCCAGACGACGTCGGTGCGCGGCACCATGACCTCGCGGGCGATGGTGTCGCCCAGCTCGAACACCGAGTGGATCATGTTGCGCTCGCCGGACTCGACGACGCCGCGCTCCTCGGCCATGTCGACCAGCTCGCGCAGCTCGACCTCGGAGGAGAACGGCCCGTCCCGGAAGCCGCGCCCGGGCGTGATCATGTTGCCGATCAGGATGAGCAGCGTGGCGATGGGCCCGAGCACCCGGCCCAGCAGCCGGACCACGCCCGCGCCGGCCAGCGCCGTGCCGTAGGCGTGCTGGCGGCCGAGCGTGCGCGGGCCGACGCCGACCAGCACGTAGCTGACGACGGTCATCACCCCGGCCGCGGCCAGGACCGGCTGCCAGCCCCCGCCCAGGATCCGGTAGAGGATGACCGCGACCAGGGTGGCGGCCACCATCTCGCAGGCGATCCGCAGCAGGAGCAGCAGCGCCACGTGCCGGGCCCGCTCGGCCACCACGTCGGAGAGCACGCCGGCCCGCTTGACGCCGTCGCGGCGCATCTCGTCCACGCGCGCCTTGGACACCCGTTGGAGCGCGGCGTCCATCGCACCGAACAGGCCGGCGAGCGGGATCAGGCAGACGGCGATCACCAGCAGGGTGATCTCGCCGGAGGTCATCGGTCGACCGGTCCCCGGGGGACGGCCTCGCCGGTCATCGGGGCCCGTGGGGCGGCGCGCCAGCCGTCGAGGAGCCTGGTCTGCAGGCCGAACATCTCCTTCTCCTCCTCGGGCTCCATGTGGTCGTAGCCCAGGAGGTGCAGCACGCCGTGCGTGGCGAGCAGGATCAGCTCGTCGTCCATCGTGTGGCCGGCCGCGCGGGCCTGCTTGATGGCGACCGACGGGCACAGCACGACGTCCCCGAGCAGGGCCGGGCCGGGGTCGGGCTCGTCGGGGCGGCCGGTGTCCAGCTCGTCCATCGGGAAGGCGAGGACGTCGGTCGGCCCCTTCTCCCCCATCCAGCGCTCGTGCAGCGTGCTCATGTAGTCCGTGTCGACGCAGAGCACCGACAGCTCGGCCATCGGGTTCACACCCATCTCCCCCAGCACGTACGTGCAGATGGCGGCGAGGGAGGACTCGTCGACGGCGATCTCGGATTCGTTGGCGACCTCGACGGGCACGGCGCTCAACTCCCCTGGCGGCGCGGCCGTGCGGGCCGGGCCGGCGGCTGGGCGGCCCCCGGGCGGCCCTGGTTGTGGGCGCTGTCCCAGCGCTCGTAGGCGTCGACGATGTCCCCGACCAGCCGGTGGCGGACGACGTCGGCGCTGGTCAGGTTGGAGAAGTGCACGTCCTCGATGCCGTCGAGGATCTCGCGCACGATCCGCAGCCCGCTCTGCGCGCCGCCGGGCAGGTCGACCTGCGTGACGTCACCGGTGACCACGATCTTGGAGCCGAAGCCGAGCCGGGTGAGGAACATCTTCATCTGCTCGGCGGTGGTGTTCTGCGCCTCGTCGAGGATGACGAACGCGTCGTTGAGGGTGCGCCCGCGCATGTAGGCCAGCGGGGCGACCTCGATCGTCCCCGACTGCATGAGCCGCGGGATCGACTCCGGGTCGACCATGTCGTGCAGCGCGTCGTAGAGCGGCCGCAGGTACGGGTCGATCTTCTCGCTGAGCGTGCCGGGCAGGTACCCGAGCCGCTCGCCGGCCTCCACGGCCGGGCGGGTGAGGATGATCCGGTTGACCTGCTTGGTCTGCAGCGCCTGCACGGCCTTGGCCATCGCCAGGTACGTCTTGCCGGTACCGGCGGGGCCGATGCCGAAGACGATGGTGTGCGTGTCGATGGCGTCGACGTAGCGCTTCTGGTTCAGCGTCTTGGGCCGGATCGTGCGCCCGCGGCGGCTGATGATGTCGAGGCTGAGGACGTCGGCCGGCCGCTCGGAGCCGCCGGCGCGCAGCATTCCGATGACCCGGCGCACCGAGTCCGGGCGCAGCACCTGACCGGTGCCGAGCAGCGCGATCAGCTCGTCGAACACCGCGACGGCGAAGGCGTTGTCGGCCGGCTGGCCGGTCACGGCGATCTCGTTGCCGCGCACGTGGACGTCGGTGTCGACCTCGTTCTCGACCAGGCGCAGCAGCTCGTCGCCGGAGCCGAGCAGCGACACCATCGGAACCGAGTCGGGGACGGTGATGGTGGTCCGGACGGCGGCTGGGGCGACGTCCCCCAGGGCGGGCTGTCCGGGGTAACCGTCGGCGGCTGCGGCTTGCGCCGAGGCCTCACGGGACGTGGGCGCTCCGGGCACGGGGACGTTCGGGGAGGAGTCGGGCAAGAACCCTCGACCCTGCCTTCCTGCGAGAGGAGGTGCGGACCCTCCCGAGTCTACCCGCGCGTGAAGCCCCGGAACCGTCGTCCGGATCACCGCTCACCTGCCCCAGTGGGTCGCCTTCCCCGGTCCGTCAGCGGGAGCCTCCGGACCATCGGGGGACGTCAGCGCCCTGCGTAGGTCGCCTTCCCCGGTCCGTCGGCGAGGAAGGAACTGACCGCGCCACGCAGGTCCTCGGTGGCGAAGAGCGCACCGGAGACGTCGGGCACCAGGTCGTCCGCGGCCCGCGCGCCCTGCCGGACGGCGGTGGTGACCAGCTGCTTGGTGGCCGCGTGCGCCACCGTCGGGCCGGCCGCGACCTGGTGGGCGTAGGCGCGGGCGGCCTCGGCGAAGCCCTCGTCGGGCAGCACCCGGTTCACCACGTTCCACCGCTCGAGGACGGCGGCCGGGTAGCGCTCGCCGGTGAAGACGAACTCCTTGGCCCGCGCGGACCCCGCCCGCTCGGCCAGCCGCTGCGGCCCGCCCATCGACGGGGTCAGCCCGACGACGATCTCGACCAGCCCGAACGACGCCCGCTCGGCGGCCAGCAGCACGTCGCAGGCCAGCGCCAGCTCGAACGCAGCGGTGAGGGTCAGCCCGTGCGCGGCGAACACGGTGGGCACCGGGAGGTCCTCGAAGGTCTGCGCCACGCGCAGCAGCCGCCGCCACAGGTCGGCGCCGCGCTCGGCCGGCTCGGGGCCCTCGGCGATGTCGCGGAACACCGTGACGTCGACGCCGCCGGAGACGACCTTGCCGCGCGCCTCGACCAGCACCGCCCGGGCCCGCGCGGGGTCGGCCGGGTCGGTGAGCCCGACCAGCTCGTCGGCGACCGCCTCGATCGCGTCGAACACCGGGGCGTCGAAGAGGTTCAGCGGCGGGTGGTCCAGGACGACGACGGCGACGTCGCCGTCCCGCTCGATGCGCACGGGCACCGTGTCGCTGGTCGTGGTGTCGGTCATGCCCGCAGCCTGGCAGACGCGGGTGCGGGGTACCCGCGGTCGCATGAGCGACCGATCCCCGTATGCGCTGTCGTCGGCCGCCGTGACCGCCACCGCCGTCCTCGGCGGGATCGGCACGGCTCCCGGCACCCGCTGGTACCGCGGGCTGGACAAGCCGCCGTGGCAACCGCCGGCGTCCGCCTTCGGCCCGGTGTGGACGGCGCTGTACGTCCTGCTGGCGCTGGCCGGCGGCCGGTCACTGGCAGCCGGCGGCCGGGAGGAGCGGCGCCGGTACCTGCGTGCCTACCTGGCCAACCTGGCGCTCAACGCCGGCTGGACCTGGCTGTTCTTCCGTGCCCGGCGACCGGCGGCCGCCACCGCCGAGGCCGTGCTGCTGGCCGCGTCGACGGCCGACCTGACCCGGCGGTCGTGGGTGCTCGACCGCCGGGCCGGCGCGGCCCTGGTCCCCTACGCGGCGTGGACGTCGTTCGCGGCCGCGCTCACCGCGGCGATCGCCCGCCGCAACCCGCGCTGAGCGGGCCGTCGCTCAGCCGGGCGGCCAGTTCAGGTGCCGCCCGCCGAGGACGTGCAGGTGCACGTGGTGCACGGTCTGCCCGGCCGCGGGACCGGTGTTGGTGACGACGCGGTAGCCGGGCTCGACGCCGTCCTCGGTGGCCAGGCCCTCCTGGACCGCGACCGCCCCCGCCGCGCGGACGACGGCGCCGAGCAGGTCGGAATCGGCCTGCGCCAGCGCGGCCGCCGTCGGGTGGTGGTCCTTGGGGACCACCAGCACGTGGGTGGGCGCCTGCGGGTTGATGTCCCGGAAGGCCAGCGTCCGGTCGGTCTCGTGCACGACGTCGGCGGGGATCTCGCCGGCGACCATGCGGCAGAAGATGCAGTCGGTCACGCGCAGACCCTAAGAGGACCCCGTCCTCCTCACCGCTCGCAGGCTCACGGCGAGCCTCTGGACGGGGCCGGGCCGGGCGGGCTCTCGACCCCGAGATAGGCCTGCACTATCCGTTCGTCGGCGAGCAGTCCGGCCGCCGGACCGGAGTGGACGATCTCGCCGCTCTGCAACACGTAGCCGTGGTCGGCTGCGCGGAGCGCCCGGCGGGCGTTCTGCTCGACGAGCACCACGGTGGTGCCCGACGCCCGGATCTCCTCGATGACCCGGAACACCTCGTCGACGATCTTGGGAGCGAGGCCCATGGACGGCTCGTCCATCAGCATGACCGTCGGCGCGGCCACCAGGGCGCGGGCGATGGCGAGCATCTGCTGCTCACCACCGGAGAGCGCCCCGGCGGGCAGGGTGCGGCGCTCGGCCAGCACCGGGAAGCGGTCGTACACCGCGTCCATGGACCGCTGGGCGCTCCCGCCGGTGTGCCACGCGCCCATCTGGAGGTTCTCCTCGATGGTCAGCGTGGACAGGATCTGCCGCCCCTCCGGGACCTGCACCAGCCCGCGGCCCACCAGCTTGTGGGCCGGCGTCCGGGTCACGTCGCGTCCTTCGAGGGTGATCCGCCCGCCCGCCGGGCGCAGCATCCCCGAGACGGCGTTGATGACCGACGACTTCCCGGCGCCGTTGGCTCCGACCAGCGTCACCAGCGAGCCCTGCTCGGCCGAGAAGGAGACCCCGCGAACGGCCTCGACCCGCCCGTAGCTGACCCGCAGGCCGTCCACGTCCAGGATGGGGTTGCTCATGTCGCGTTCCTCGAGGTGGTGTCCGGGGGATCCAGCGTGCCGGCCGCGCTCGGGTTCACGTTGGTGACGGCGCCGGGCGCGGTGCCGTTCCCGCTGCCCCCGGTCGGGCCGGGCAGGGACCCGTCGGCGACCGACCCACCGGCCGCCTGGTCGTCGCCTGATCCGAGATAGGCCTCGATCACGGCCGGGTCGGCGGCGATCTCCGCCGGCGAGCCGCTGGCGATGACCTCCCCGAAGTCGAGGACGACGACCCGCGTGCAGGTCTCCAGGACCATGCCGACGTTGTGCTCGATGAACAGGATCGTCAACCCGTCCCGGGCCAGCGACCGGATGAGCTCGGACAGGGTCGCCGCCTCGACGTGGTTCATGCCGGCCGCCGGCTCGTCGAGGATCAGCAGGGAGGGCTCCGAGGCCAGCGCACGGGCGATCTCCAGCCGGCGCTGGTCGCCGTAGGACAGCGACGACGCCCGGTTGCCGGCCAGGTCCCCGAGCCCCACCCGCCGCAGGCAGCCGGCCGCGTGCTCGAGGGCCGCCCGCTCGTCGCGCCGGGCCGAGGGCAGCCACAGCAGCCGGCGCAGGAAGGTGGGGCGGCTGGCCAGGTGCGCCCCCACGAGCACGTTCTCCAGCGCCGACAGCCGGTTGAACAGCTTGGAGTGCTGGAAGGTGCGGCTCACCCCGGCCGCCGCCAGCTGGTGCACGGGGGTCCGCCCGATCGTCGTCCCCAGGACCGTGGCACTGCCCGAGCTGGGCGGCACCAGGCCGCTGATCATGTTCACCAGGGTGGTCTTGCCCGCGCCGTTCGGACCGATCAGGCCGACGACCTCGCCGCTGCGGACCTCCAGGTCGATGCCCCGGACGGCGTGCACCCCGCCGTACTCCTTGGCCAGGCCGGTCAGGCTGACCACCGTCTCCCCGGCCGCCGGGTGGCGGCGGGAGGCGAGGCGTGGCGCGGGATCGCTGCCCTCCCCCCGGCCTCCCGGCGACGACGGGACCCGGGTGCGCCGCGGGATCAGGCTGGTCAGCCCACCCGGCAGGAAGAGGATCACCACGAGGAGCAGCAAGCCGGCGAGGAAGGGACGGATCCACCCCGCCTCCACCCCCACCGCCCGCTGGATCTCGGGGATCGCCGTCTGGAACCCGCTGCCCAGCAGCGGGCCGAGGAACATGGTGGAGCCGCCGACCACGGCCGTGACCAGGCCGTCCACGGCAGCGGTGAAGTCGAAGTCACCGGGTGCGATGAGCCGCACGTAGTAGGCGAAGAGCACGCCGTACAGGCCGGCCACGGCGCCGGAGGTGACGAAGGTGGCGAGCCGGTGGCGGCCCACGTCGATGCCCATGGACCGCGCGGCGAGCTCGTCCTCGCGGATCGCCTCGAGCGCCCGGCCATAGCGGGAGGGGCCCATCCGCCAGAACCAGTAGGCGACCACGGCCAGCGCCGTCCACGCCATCCCGACGGTGAGGATGCGGGGCACCGCGAGCCCCTGCGCACCACCGGTCCACTCCTGGTTGAGCAGCACGACGCGCACCGCCTCGGCGAACCCCAGCGTGGCGATGGCGAGGAATACGCCCCTCAGGTGCATCGTCGGCAGGCCGAGCACGACGGCGCCCAGTGCGCCGACGGCCATGCCGATGACGACGGCGACCAGCAACGCGGGCACGTCGCCGACGTCGTCCCCGCTGGGGGCGAGGGTGGCGGCCGAGAAGGCCGCCACGGAGGCGAACCCGGCCTGGCCCAGGCTCAGCTGGCCGGCGATCAGGACGGCGTAGAAGGAGTAGGCGAAGACAGCACCGAGGGCGATGAAGGTCAGCGTGGTGGCGTACTGCGCGAGCATCAGACCTCCCGCACCTTGCGGGCGCCGAGCAGGCCCTGCGGGCGCACCAGCAGGATCAGGAACAGCAGCCCGAAGGCGATCACGTCACGCCAGGACGACCCGATGTACTGGACGGCGAACACCTCGGCCAGCCCCAGCACGAGCCCGCCGATCAGCGCCCCGGGCAGCGAGCCCATGCCGCCGACGATGATGACGGCCAACCCCTTGAGCTCGATGGCCGAGCCCATGCCGAGCTGTGCGGTGTTCACGTTGATGGCGAACAGCACGCCGGCGACCGCCCCCAGCGCCGAGGAGATGGCGAACGTGACGGCGGTGATCCGGTCGACGTTGACGCCGAGCACGCGGGCCGCGGTCGGGTTCTCCGCGACGGCGCGCATGCCCCGGCCCAGTCGGGTCCGGGTGACCATGTAGGTGAGCCCCACCATCAGGGCGAGCGAGACGCCCAGGATGACCACCTGCGCCAGGGTCACCTGCGCGCCGGCGACCTCGTACCGGGTGTCGGGGAACGACCCGGGCGGGAACCGGCGGGTGTCCGGGCCGTAGCGCCACTGCAGCAGGGCGATCAGCATCCCCGCCAGGGCGATCGAGGAGATCAGCCCCGCGAAGTGCGCGTCGGCCCGGCCCTTGAGCGGCCGGAACGCCAGCCGCTCGATCACCAGGCCGAGCACCGCGCCGAAGACGAACACGACGGGCAGCGCCGCCCAGAGCGACAGCCCGCCCCGCTCGACCAGCTCGATGCCCACGAAGGCCGAGGCGGCGAACACCGCGGGGTGAGCCAGGTTCAACCGGTCCAGGATCCCGAAGACCAGGGTGAAACCGATGGCGAACAGCGCGTAGATCGAACCGATGAAGATGCCGTTGAGGAGCTGCTGCACAGCCGTTCCTGTCTGGTGGGGTGTGCGGGTACCGGCCCACCCGCGCGGGAGGCACCGGGAGGCCCCTCCGGCCGGTCACCCGGCCGGAGGGGGCTGCCCGGTCACTCCAGGACGGCGAACGTCCCGTCGCGGACGACCTGCACGACGGCCGGGTGGACGGCGTCCCGGTTCTCGTCGATGGAGAACTCCCCGAGCACGGTCGGGACGTTCTCCAGCTCGCCGAGCGCCTGCTTGAGGCTCTCGCGGTCGGCGGCGCAGTTGGCGCGGACGGCGTGGTCGACGAGCATCAGGCCGGCGTAGGCCTGGGCGGCGAACTGGTCGGGCTGGGCGCCGTACTCGGCCTCGAAGTCCGCCAGGAAGGCGGTGTTCTCGGGGTTCTGGGAGGCGGAGTTCCAGGCCGCACCGACGACGACGCCCTCGGCCGCCTGACCGGCGTCGGCCATCAGGCGCGGGTTGTTGAACCCGTTGCCACCGATGATCGGCACGTCGATGCCCAGCTCGCGGGCCTGGGTCACCAGCGGGATCGCGGCCTCGATCAGCGCCGAGACGACGATCGCGTCGGGGTCGCTCTGCTGGGCCTGGGTGAGCAGGGCGCGGAAGTCGGTGTCGGCCTTGGAGAAGGTGATCGTCTCGCTGACCGTGACGCCCTGCTCCTCCAGCGCGGCCGCGAAAGCCTGGTAGCCGGACTCGGTGAACGCGTCGTCGTTGCTGTACATCACGACCACGTCCTGCAGGCCGAACTCCTCGGTGGCCGCGGCGATGGTCTGCGGGATCACCGCCTGCTCCGTGAGCGAGTTCCGGAAGATGTAGTCGCCGATCTCGGTGACGCCGGCGGCGGTGTTCGAGATGCCCAGCACCGGGACCCCCGCCTCCTGGGCGATCGGGTCGGCCTGCACCGCGGCGTTGGACAGGGTGGGACCGATGATGAGGCTCACGCCGTCGGACACGAACTGGTCGAACAGGGTGATGCCCTGCCGCGGGTCGGTCTGGTCGTCCTCGATCCGCAGGTCGTAGGTGACGCCGCCCTTCTCGGCCAGCTGCGCGGCAGCCAGCTCCAGCCCGCGCTGCTGGGACTCGCCGTAGCTGGCCGCGGCGCCGGTCAGGCTCAGCACGGCGCCGATGGGCACCTCGCCCTCGATGGCGCAGGAGTCCCCGGCGCCCTCGCCGCTGAGCTCGCCCGAGGCAGCCGTACCGCCGCCGCCGTCGCCGGAGCCGCAGGAGGCGAGGACGAAGGCCGCCGCGGTGGCCGCGGCGGCGGTGCTGAACGAAACGCGCATGTCTCTCCCCTGGTCGTGCACGGCGGCCGCGCCGGCCCGGCGGATCCGCGTCGCGGCCCGGCGACCGGCCGGGGACCGGGCCCCTCCGCGCGGACGTCGTGGGGCCGGCCGGTGTCCGGGCGACCCGTGGCAGCCGACACAGTAAGCACCTGCGGGCGGTGGTCCGTCGCGGGGCCGGACCACCGTGCCCAGAACGTGACCTGGGACGGTCGCGGCCGGGACCGTCCGGCGCGGCAGGGCCACGCGCGGTACAGGATGGGGGCCCCGTTCCCGTCTCCCGGAGGTCTCCCGTGTCCGCTCCGCACCCCTGCTCGAGGACGTAGTGGGCAGTCGACGTGCCGCCCGGTCGGGTGGCCCCGGAGTCCAGCCCCTGCCGACCTCCCTCTCCCGCCGCACCCTGCTGGCCGGCGCCGGCGTCGCCCTCGCCGCCGCGGTGACCGGCTGCGGCCGTTCCGCCGCCTCGCCCTCCCCCGGCGCGCTGCGCATCGGCGCCATCCCCGACCAGGACCCCGACGTCCTGCAGCGCCTCCACGGCACCGTCGCCGACGCGGTGGCCGCAGCGCTCGACATCGAGGTCGAGTACGCGCCGGTCACCGACTACGCCGCCGCCGTCTCCCTCTTCCGCACCGGCGACCTCGACCTGGTCTGGTTCGGCGGGCTCACCGGCGTCCAGGCCCGGTTGCAGACCCCCGGCGCCGAACCGGTCGCCCAGCGCGACATCGACGAGGCGTTCACCTCCGTCTTCGTGGTCAACGCGGGCACCGGGCTGGCGCCGTCCGACGACCTGACCGCGCTGGCGCCGCTGCGGTTCACGTACGGCAGCGAGACCTCGACGTCGGGCCGGCTGATGCCCGCGTGGTTCCTGCGCGAGGCCGGCGTCGACCCGCAGGGCTTCCCGGGCGGTCCCGGCTTCTCCGGCTCGCACGACGCGACGCTCGCGCTGGTCGCCTCGGGCACCTACCAGGCCGGGGTGCTCAACGCCCAGGTCTGGCGGTCGCGCACCGAGCAGGGCGCGGTCGACCCGGCGGTCGTGCGCTACGCCGAGAGCCCGCCGTACTCCGACTACCACTGGCTGCTCGGCCCCCGCGCCGCCGCCCGGACCGGCGTCCCGAACCTCCGGGACCGGCTGCTCGACTTCTTCACGGGCCTGCCCGCCGGCTCCCCGGTGCTGGAGCTCTTCGGCGCCGGGGCGTTCGTGCCGGCGCGGACGTCGGACCACGACCGGATCGAGGAGATCGGCCGCGAGCTGGGGCTGGTCAGCTGAGCGCCGTCCTGCGGCTGGACGACGTCACGGTCCGGTACGGCGGGACGACGGCGCTGGCCGGGGTCGATCTCGCGGTCGGTCCCGGCGAGCGGGTCGCCCTCGTCGGCGCCTCGGGGGCGGGCAAGTCCACGCTGCTCGCGCTGGCCAACGGCTCGGTGCCGCCCACCGCCGGCACCGTGCGGGTGCTCGGCGCCGACCCCGCGGGGCTGTCCGGCCGGGACCGGCGCCGGCTGCTGGCCCGGGTGGGCACCGTGCACCAGTCGCTGGAGCTCGTCGGCCGGTTGCGCGTGGTGCACAACGTCAACGCCGGCCGGTTGGCGGACTGGTCGGCGGCCCGGGCCGCCTGGTCGCTGGTGCGCCCGCAGGGGCTGCCGGAGGTGCTGGCCGCGCTGCAGCGGGTGGACCTGGCCGACCGCGCCTTCGAGCGCACCGAGCGGCTCTCCGGCGGCCAGCGGCAGCGGGTGGCGCTCGCGCGCCTGCTGGTCCAGCAGCCCGATCTCGTGCTGGCCGACGAGCCGGCGTCCGCCCTCGACCCGGTGCTCGCCGACCGGGCGCTGACGCTGCTCGGCGAGCTGGCGACGGCCCGCGGCGGCGCCCTGGTCGCGGCGCTGCACGACTCCGGGTTGGTGCGGCGGCACTGCGACCGGGTGGTGGGGCTGGCCGGGGGGCGGGTGGTGCTCGACGCCCCGGTGGCCGCGCTGTCGGCCGCCGACCTCGCGGAGCTCTACGGGGCGGCGTCGTGACCCGGAGCCTGGACCGTCCGGTCCGGCCGGCCGCGCTCCCACTGCGCCGGGACCGGCGCCGCTGGGCCTGGGGTCTGGGCGCGGCGGCGGTGCTCGTCTGGTCGCTGGCCGGCGCCGGGCTGTTCACCGGAGACGTCCTCAACCCCGGCGGGACGGCGCAGCTCGGCCGGTTCGCCTCTGCCGCAGTGCAGCCCGCGGTGGACGCGGCCTTCCTCGGCGTCCTCGCCCGCTCCGCGCTGGTCACCGTCGCCTACGCCGCGGCCGGCACCGCGCTGGCGCTCGCCCTGGGAGCGGCCGGTGCGGTGCTGGTCTCGCGCACCACGTGGGGACGGCGCCGGGCCGGCTGGCTGGCCGTCCGCGGTGTGCTCGCCGTCCCGCGGGGGCTGCACGAGGCGGTGTGGGGGCTGCTGCTGGTCAACCTGCTCGGGCTGGACCCGTGGGTGGGCGTGCTGGCGATCGGGCTGCCCTACGGCGCGGTGACCGCGAAGGTGCTCGCCGACCTGGTCGACGAGGTCCCGCGGGGGGCGTACCGGGCGCTGCTCGCCGTGGGGGCCGGGCGCACGGCGGCCGCGCTCTACGGACTGCTGCCGCCGGCCGCGGGCGGGCTGCTCTCGTACGCGTTCTACCGGCTGGAGTGCGCGGTCCGCTCGGCCGTCGTCCTCGGCATGGTCGGCGCCGGCGGACTGGGCTACCAGCTGGCGCTGTCGTTCACGTCGCTGCGCTGGGAGCAGGTGTGGAGCGCGGTCTACGCGCTGTCGCTGCTCTGCCTTCTCGCCGAGGTCGCCGGGCGGGCGCTGCGCCGGCGACTGGCCGCGCCGCCGTCCTCCGCCCGCCGGGACCCGGTGCCGACCGCGGCCGTCGTCGGCACCGCCGTCCTGGTGGGGTGGTCCTGCTGGTACCTGGCGCTGTCGCCGGCGTCCCTGGTGTCCGAGCGCACCGTCGCCCAGCTGACCTACGTGCTGGACGCGGCCTGGCCGCCGGCCACCGGCGGCGACCTGCTCCGCACGGTCGGCGCGTCGGCGGTGGACACGGTGCAGACGTCGGTCATCGCGGTCGCCGTCGCGCTGCTGGGGGCCCTGCTGCTGGCCGGCCCGGCGGCGCGGCCGGCCGGGCGGCCGACTCCCGCACGGCGGGTCACCGGTGCGCTGCTGCGCGGCGGGCTGCTCCTGCTGCGCGCGGTGCCACCGCCGGTGTGGGCGCTGGTGCTGCTCTTCGTGCTGCTGCCCGGGGTGCTGCCCGGCGCCCTGGCGCTCGGCGTCTACACGCTGGGGGTGCTGGGCCGGCTGGCGGCGGAGGCGACCGAGGAGCTCGACCCCCGACCACGGGCGGCGCTGACCGCGCTGGGCGCCCGGCCGGCGGGTGCGTGGCTGTACGGGGTGCTGCCCCAGGCGGCCGGGCCGGTGCTGGCCCACACCCTCTACCGGTGGGAGGTCGCCGTCCGCGACACGGTGCTGGTCGGGCTGCTGGGTGCCGGCGGGCTCGGTGCGGTGCTCGCCTCCGAGCTGGCGACCTTCGACTGGGCCGCGGTGACCACCGTGCTGGCCGCGGTCGTCGTCCTGACCTGGGCCGTCGACGTGGTCAGCGACCGCGCCCGCGCCGCTCTGCGCTGAGCGTCCGGCCCACCGCGGCTCAGGCGGGACCCACGAGGACGTCGAGGTGCCGGGCCACCAGCGCCTCGGCCCGTGCTGCCGGCACCCGGCCGGGCTCGACGGCGACCGCTCCGGCCAGCCCGTCCAGCAACGCCAGCAGCACCGTCGCCTCGTCCCGGGCCGCCTGCTCGGCGAGGTCAGGACGGGCAGCCGCGATCAGGTGCGCGAGGAGGTCCTCGACCTGCTGCCACTCCCGACGGTGCACGGCTGCGGTCGGCTCGTGGACGGCGGCGCGCGCGAGGCGCACGAGCCAGATCACGCTGGCCGGACGGCGTTCCTCCCCGGTGCTCACCAGCTCGTGGGCGACCGCGCGGAGCACCTCCGCGGGTCCGGCCCCCGGCGCGATGCGCCGGTCCAGCCGCTCCTCGAACTGCCGGGAGACGCGGTCCATGGCCGCGGCCAGCAGGGCGTCCTTGGTCGGGAAGTGGTGCTGCACCGCCCCGATCGACACCCCGGCGGCGCTCGCCACCCGCCGGATGCTGATGCCCTCGTAGCCCTCCGTCACCAGCAGGTCGAGCACGCAGGTGAGGAGGCGGTCGGAGGGTTCGTCCACACCCGACATGGTCACATCCTCGACGACCATACGATCGTATGGCTACGCTGCTCGGCCATGGCCACGCGCATCCCCCCGCGCACCACCCCCCTGCCCGCGGCGACGTCGTCCGCCCGCATCGTGTCGCTGGACGTGCTGCGCGGTGTGGCGATCCTCGGCACGTTGGCCACCAACGTCTGGATCTTCACCGACCCCGCCGGCTTCATCGGCTACCTCCTCGGGGACACCGCGGCCACCACCCCGGCCGGCTGGGCGTGGGTGGAGGCGCTGCTCCAGCAGCTCGCCCAGGGGAAGTTCCTCGGGCTGCTCACGCTGATGTTCGGCATCGGACTGGAGATCCAGCGCCGGTCGGCGCTGCGGGCGGGACGTCGCTGGCCCGGCCGGTACCCGGTCCGCGCCGCGCTGCTGTTCCTGGACGGGGTCCTGCACTACCTGCTGGTCGTCGAGTTCGACGTCCTCATGGGCTACGCCGTCACCGGGGCCGTCGTGGCCTACGTCCTCGTCACCAGCGAGCGCGCCCAGCGCACCTGGATGGTCGTGGCCGCCGGCGTGCACGTCGTCCTGCTCGGCCTGGTCACGGCCGCGCTGACCGCCGTCCCTGCGCAGCCGGCTGCCCATGTCGTCCTGCCGAACCCCTATGCCGACGGGTCGTGGTGGGACCTCGTGCTGCTCCGGGTGGACCAGGCCCTGCTGTTCCGGATCGAGCCGGTGTTCATCCAGGCCATGTCGGTGGCGGTGTTCCTGCTGGGCGCCCGGTTGCTGCGGGCCGGCGTGCTCGCTCCCGAGGGCGCCGGCCTGCGCCGCAGACTGCTCCTCGTCGGCGCGGCGGCCCTGCCGGTCGACCTGGCGCTCGGGGTGTTCGGCGGCACGGCCGGGCTGCTGCTGGCCCGGTACGGCACGGCGCCGCTGGTCGCCCTCGGCCTGCTGGCCCTGGTGGTCGAGGTGATCGACCGGCGCCGGCATCTCGGCGCACCCGGGCGGCGCCTGGCCGACGTCGGGCGGATGGCGCTGAGCAGCTACGTGCTGCAGAACGTCGTCGCCTCGGCGCTCTGCTACGGCTGGGGTCTCGGCCTGGCGTCGCGACTGGACCCCGGCGTCCGCGTGCCGGCGACGATCGCCGTCTACCTGGCGGTGGTCGCCGTCGTCGTCGCGTTCGCCCACCTGTGGCTGCGCCGCTTCGACCGCGGCCCGGTGGAGTGGCTGTGGCACTCCTCGTACCGGGCCCTGACCGGCGGCCGCTGATCCACCTGATGCCTGCCGTGACGGTGCACGACGCGTCACGGCGGAGGTGCGTGGTCCGCCGACGTCGGGGACGGCGCCTGGCCGTGGTGTCGGGCCCGTCGATGGGCCCGGAGGGTCCTCGGCGGGTGCGACGGTGGAGCTCAGCGCAGGTCGGGAACGGCACCTGGCCGCGGTGTCGGCCGGTAGGCCGACGATGTCGACCGCGTCAGGCCCAGCGGGTGCGGACCGACAGCGCGGCGAGGGCGGCGGCGCCGGCGGTCGAGGTGCGCAGCACCTCCGGGCCGAGCCGCACCGGGCGGGCGCCGGCGGCGGCCAGGGCGACCACCTCGCCGTCGCTGAGCCCGCCCTCGGGGCCGACGATCACCGCGATCGAACCCGACGTCGGCAGGTCGACGCGGGCCACCGGGTGGCGGGCCTGCTCGTGCAGCACCAGGGCGAGGTCGACGTCGGCCAGGGCGCCGCACACCTGGCGGGTGGTCAGCACGTCGGTGACCTCGGGCACGCGGGGACGGCGGGACTGCTTGCTGGCCGCCCGGGCCGCGGCGCGCCACTTGGCCACCCCCTTGGCCGCGCGGTCCTCCCGCCAGCGGGTCACGCAGCGCGACGCCGCCCACGGCACGATCCGGTCGACCCCGAGCTCGGTGGCCAGCTCGACGGCCAGCGTTCCGCGCTCCCCCTTGGGCAGCGCCTGCACCAGCACCAGCTCCAGGGCCGGCGGCGGCACCTCGTGCCGGGCCGAGACCTGCACCCGCAGGCCCTGCGGCCCGGCGGCGACCACCTCGCCCTCGGCGACGCTGCCGCGGCCGTCGCCCACGCGCACCCGCTCGCCCGGCGCCAGCCGCAGCACGTCGACGGCGTGCCGGCCCTCGGCGCCGTCGACCAGCAGGTCGACGGCGTCGGGCAGCTCGTCGAGCAGGAACAGCGGGGCACCGTCCAGCTCGGGCGGCCGGTCGTCGGTGGGGACGGTGCTCATGGGATCACTTGAACAGCCGGGAGAAGAGGCCGCCGTGGCCCTCGGCACCGGCGGCGGCCGGGTGGTCCTCGCCGCGCAAGGAGGCCAGCTCGCGCAGCAGCTTCTCCTGCTCGGCGTCCAGGCGGGTCGGCGTCTCGACCTCCACGTGCACCATCAGGTTGCCGCGGCCGGTGGCCCGCAGCCGCGGGGCACCCTTGGCGCGCAGGGTGAGCACGCTGCCGGACTGGGTGCCCGGCCGGATGTCGACCTCCTCCTGACCGTCGAGGGTCTCGAGGGTGAGGGTGGTGCCGAGCGCGGCGGCGGTCATCGGCAGGGTGACCCGGCAGTGCAGGTCCTCGCCGTCCCGGGTGAAGACGTCGTGCGGCCGCTCGGCGATCTCCACGTACAGGTCGCCGGCGGGCCCGCCGCCGGGGCCGACCTCACCGTGGCCGGTGAGGCGGATGCGCATGCCGTCCTCGACACCGGCCGGCACCTTGACCGGGATGGTCCGCCGGGCCCGCACGCGCCCGTCGCCGCCGCACTTGGGGCAGGGCTCGGGGATGACCTGGCCGGTACCAGCGCAGGTCGGGCACGGGCGGGTCGCCACCACCTGGCCGAGGAAGGAGCGCTGCACGCTCTGCACCTCACCGCGGCCCGAGCAGGTGGTGCACGTGGTCGGGTGGGTGCCGGGCGCGGTGCCGGCGCCGGTGCACCCGTCGCAGAGGACGGCGGTGTCGACGGTGATGTCCTTGGTGGTCCCGAACACCGTCTCGTCGAGGTCGAGGTCGAGACGGATCAGCGCGTCACCGCCGGCACGGACCCGGCTGCGCGGGCCGCGGGTGGTCGCCCCGCCGCCGAAGAAGGCGTCCATGATGTCGCCGAGACCGCCGAAGCCGGCCCCGCCGAAGCCGCCGGTCCCGGCTCCTGCGCCGTTGTCGAAGGGGTCGCCGCCGAGGTCGACGATGCGGCGCTTCTCCGGGTCGGTCAGCGCCTGGTAGGCGCGGCTGACCTCCTGGAAGCGCTCCTTGGCCCCGGGGTCGGGGTTGACGTCCGGGTGCAGGTCCCGGGCCAGCCTCCGGTAGGCCTTCTTGATCTCGGTGTCGGAGGCTCCGCGGGACAGGCCCAGCACGCCGTAGTAGTCGGTTGCCATCGAGAAGTCTCTTACCTCAGCTCTCGGCCAGGATCTGGCCGACGTAGCGGGCCACGGCGCGCACCGCGGCCATGTTGGTCGGGTAGTCCATGCGGGTGGGGCCGACGATGCCCAGTCCGCCGAGGGCGCGGTCCCCCGAGCCGTACCCCACGGAGACCACCGACGCGCCGGAGAGCGCCTCGTGGGCGTTCTCCTCGCCGATCCGCACGAGCACGGCGCCCCCGGTGTCCACCTCGCTGATCAACCGCAGGACGACGACCTGTTCTTCCAGCGCCTCCAGCAGCGGGCGCAGGCTGCCCGGGAAGTCGACCGCGACCTGCGCGAGGTTCGCCGTCCCCCCGACGACGAGGCGGTCCTCCCCGGGCTCCACCAGCGTCTCGACCAGGACGGCACCGATGGCGGCGACCAGCCGGCGCAGGTGCGGCGGCGCGGTCTCCAGCAGGTCGGGCACCAGGGCGGCGGCGTCGGCGAGCTGGGCTCCGGCGAAACTCTGGTTGAGCAGCGCGCGCAGCTCTGCGACGTCGTCGCGGTCGACGTCGAGCGGGCACTCGACCAGCCGCTGCTCCACCCGGCCGGTGTCGGTGATCAGCACCAGCAGCAGCCGGGCGGTGGCCACCTGCACCACCTCGAGGTGGCGGACGGCGCTGCGCAACAGCGTCGGGTACTGGACGACGGCGACCTGGTGGGTCAGCTGGGCCAGCAGGCGCACCGTCCGGCTGAGGATGTCGTGCAGGTCGACCGCGCCGTCGAGGAAGCGCTCGATCGCCCGCTTCTCCGCCACCGACAGCGGCTTGACCGCCGAGAGCCGGTCGACGAACAGCCGGTAGCCCTTGTCGGTGGGCACCCGGCCGGCGCTCGTGTGCGGCTGGGTGATGTAGCCCTGCTCCTCGAGCACGGCCATGTCGTTGCGGATGGTGGCCGGCGAGACGCCGAGGTCGTGCCGCTCGGCGAGGGCCTTGCTGCCCACCGGGTCGTTGGTCGAGACGTAGTCCTGGACGATCGCCCGCAGGACCTGCAGGCGGCGCTCGTCGTGCGCCACGGTGACACCTCCCCGTACCGGTCGACGCGTCGGGCGGCGCTCCTCCCGGAGCCCCCGGCGCCCGGACGACGGGTCGCGGGCGCTGGCACTCGCGCGGACAGAGTGCCAGATCAGCATACGTCGGGACGGCGGTCCCGTCGCGGAGCGGACGAGGCTCGTGGCACCCTCCGCGGGCGTCGCCCGATAGGGTGGCCGACGGTCCAGCGCCCGCACCGGGCGGCGTAGAGCGGAGGTCGATCCCCTGATCTTCAAGGCGGTCCGGAACGGCCGGCCCTATCCCGACCACGGGCTGTCGACGCGGGACTGGGCGATGATCCCGCCGCGGCAGATCCGGCTGGACACCCTCACCACCACCAAGCGCGAGCTGGCCCTGGACACCCTGCTCGCCGACGACTCCACCTTCTACGGCGACCTGTTCCCGCACGCCGTCCAGTGGAGGGGCGAGCTCTACCTCGAGGACGGCCTGCACCGCGCGCTGCGGGCCGCGCTGCAGCAGCGCACCGTCATCCACGTCCGGGTGCTCGACCTCGACACCCTGATCCCGGCTCAGCAGACGGGTCCCACGACCGCGGCGATCCCCGCCCAGCGGCCGCTGCCTGACCTCCAGCAGTAGAAGGACCCCTCGCGACGTGCTGGAACGGCCCTCCTGCAGGGTCCCGCCGCGAGCTCGCGAGTGGCGGGGGGCAGGAGGGTCCTCTTACAACCAGCCCTTGTCGGCCGCCACGCGGGCGGCCTCGACGCGGGTGCGCGCACCGGTCTTGCCGATCGCGGAGGACAGGTAGTTGCGCACGGTCCCCTCGGAGAGGAACAGCCGGCGGGCGATGTCGGCGACGGTCGCGCCGTCGGCGGCCTCCCGGAGCACGTCGGCCTCCCGGGTCGACAGCGGCGTGGCGCCGATGGCCAGCGCCGCGGCGGCCAGTTCCCGGTCGATCACCCGCTCACCGGCGACGACGGCGCGGATGGCCGTGGCCAGCTCGGCGACGGGCGCGTCCTTGACCAGGAACCCGGCTGCGCCGACCTCCATGGCGCGGCGCAGGAAGCCGGGCCGGCCGAAGGTCGTGAGCACGACGGCGCGCACGTCCGGCAGCTGCGCGGCCAGCTCCCGCGCCGCCTCGATGCCGTCCCGGCCGGGCATCTCGATGTCGAGCAGCGCGACGTCGGGACGGTGCTCCCGCGCCGCCGCGAGCACCTCGTCGCCGCGGCCGACCTCGGCGACGACGGTGATGTCCTCCTCCAGCTCCAGCAGCGCCCGGAGCGCGCCGCGGACCATCGACTGGTCCTCGGCCACCAGCACCCGGATCACCGCGCCGCCCCGGCGGGCACCGGCGCCAGCGGCAGGACGGCGCGCAGCTCGTAGCCGCCCTCCCGCCCGGCGCCGCCGGTGAGCGCCCCGCCCAGCGCGCCCACCCGCTCGGCGAGGCCGGTGAGACCGGAGCCCGGCTCGGTGTCGTCGGCCGGGCCGCGACCGTCGTCGGCGACGGTGAGCACCGCCTCGGCACCGTCCTCGGTGAGCGTGACGGTGACCGAGCGGGCGCCGCTGTGCCGGAGCACGTTCGTCGTCGCCTCGCGGACCACCCAGCCCAGTGCCGCGTCGACCGGGCCGGGCAGCGTCGGCACCCGGGCGGGCAGCCGGACGGCGATGCCGGCGCCCGACAGCGCTGCGCGGGCCTCTGCCAGCGCCTGGGCGCAGCTGACCTGCCGGTAGCCGCTGACCGCGTCGCGGACCTCGGCCAGCGCGCGGCGGGCGGCGGCCTCGACGTCGGCCATCTCCGCCCTGGCCCGCGCGGGGTCGGCCTCGGCGAGGCGGCCGGCCAGCTCGCTCTTGAGCGCGATGAGCGACAGGCTGTGGCCGAGCAGGTCGTGCAGGTCGCGGGCGAAGCGCAGCCGCTCCTCGGCGACGGCGTTGCGCGCCAGCTCCTCGCGGGCCTCGGCCAGCTCGGCGTTGACCGAGACCAGGTGCCGGGTGCCGCGCAGCGCGAAGGCGGTCAGCAGGCACAGCGCCGGGAGGATGAGCAGCCCTCCCTCGCCGTCGACCGTGACCACCGCCGCGCTGGCGGCGGCCGCCGCGACGACGGCCGGCCACACCCACCGCTGCGGCAGCGCCGCCGCCGAGGCCGCCGACACGTAGATCAGCAGCCCGGCCCACGACGGCCCCATCCAGAGGGCGAGGCCCAGGCCGAGCCCCGCGACGACCGCCAGCCGGCCCAGCACCGACCCGCTCCAGCAACCGCCGAAGGCGCGCCGGAAGACGTCGAGGTAGACGACGGTGAAGGCCAGCAGGCCGGCGCCGGCGACCAGCCGGACCACGATCGGCCGGTCGGTGGTGACCAGGTCGGCGACCGGGAAGAACTGGAACAGCAGCCAGGGCAGCGCCCAGCCGACGCGGTACCAGCGGGGGCGGGGGTCCACGGCGCCCGACCGTAGCTCCATCAGCCAGCGACCGCGGTCAGCGGGCGGCGCCGCGCCACGAGCACGGCCAGCGCGCCGAACACCGCTGCGAACGCGACCAGCGCGGCGACCGCGGGGAGGGGCGGCAGATCGCCCCCCGCGGCGGCGCGGCCGGTCTCGGCGTACCAGTACGAGGGCAGCCCGTGCGCCACCGCGCGCAGACCGGAGGGGAACAGCTCGACCGGCACCCACAGCCCGCCGAGCGCGGCCAGCACCGTCCCGACGATGCCGACGGCCCCACCGGCGGCCTTCTCCTCCAGCGCCCAGCCGAGCAGCAGGCCGAGCGCGACGAAGACCGCCGACCCCAGCCACAGGACGCCGATCAGGCCGGCCCACTCGCCGGGCGCCAGCCGCACGCCGTTGACGAACCGGCCGGTCAGCGCGACGACGACCAGCGGCGGCAGGGTCAGCAGCATCCCGACGGCCACGTCGACGGCCACCACGGACGTCTGCGGCACCGGCGTGACGCGCAGCTGGCGCAGCCAGCCCGACGCCCGGTCGAAGGAGAGCCGCACGGTCGCGCCGAGGGCCGCCCCGATCGCGCCGTAGCCCATCATCGAGACCATCGTGGCCGCGGCCTGCTCGGGGCTGACGCCGCCCGGCGTCCCGGCGAAGACCTTCGTGAAGAAGACCGTGAACAGCGCCGGGAGCAGCACGGTGAAGAACAGGAACTGCCGGTTGCGGGCCACCCGGCGCAGCTGGAAGACGAGCAGCTGGAAGACGAACAGCGGGCTCATCGCGCGACTCCGGGAGTGGTGAGGGACAGGACGGCGTCCTCGAGGCTCGCGCCGCGGACCTCGAGGTCGGTCAGCGCGACGCCCTCGGCGAGCAGCGCTCGCAGGGTGGCCTCGACGTCGGCGGTGGCCAGGGCGACCGTGCCGCCCAGCCGGCTCGCGCCGGTGACGCCGGGGACGCGGTCGAAGGTCGCGCCGTCGGGTGCGGAGAAGCGGACGGTGCGCCCGGCGACGGCCGACCGGATCGCGGCGGAGGGTCCGTCGGCGACCACCCGGCCGGCGGCCATGACCACGACCCGGTCGGCGACGGCGTCGGCCTCCTCGAGGTGGTGGGTGGCGAAGACGACGGTGGTGCCGCGGGCGGCGAGGTCGCGCATCGTCGTCCAGAAGGCGCGGCGGCCCTCGACGTCCATGGCCGAGGTGGGCTCGTCGAGCAGCAGCAGCGGCGGCTGACCGGCCAGGGCCAGGGCCAGCAGCACCCGCTGCCGCTGGCCGCCGGAGAGCGCGTCGACGTCGCGGCCGAGGAGCCCGCCGATGCCGGTGGTGGCCACCAGGTCGTCGAGCGGCCACGCCCCCGCGAGCCCGGCCCGCCCGTAGCTGTGCCGGACCAGGTGCAGCACCTCGCCGACGCGCGCCTCGCCGGGCAGGCCGCCGTGCTGGAGCATCGCGCCGACGCAGCCGGCGCGGACGGCGTCGGCCGGGGTACGGCCCAGCACCTCGACGGTGCCGGCGTCCGGGCGCAGCAGCCCGAGGACGGCGCTGACGGTGGAGGACTTCCCGGCGCCGTTGGGGCCGAGCAGCGCGACGGTCTCACCGCGGCCGATGTGCAGGTCGAGGCCGTCGACGGCGAGGACGTCTCCGTGGCGGACGGTCAGGTCGGTGATGTCGAGGGCGTCGGGAGGCACGCGACGAGCGTGCTGGTCAGCGAGGTGTCCGCAGTAGTGCGGGACGTCGCGATCTCCGTCTGACATCTGTCAGCCGTCGCCCCGGGGACCGGCGACGACCGGAGCCCGGGCCGAACGTGTCGGGCGGAGTTGACATGTCGGGAATGTCCGACGCATTCTTGCCGTGTGCCCGACGACGGAGTCTTCCTCGCGCTGGCCCATCCGGTGCGTCGGCGGCTCCTGCAGATCCTCGCCGAGGGACCACGGACGGCGGGCGACCTCGCCGAGCAGTTCGACCTGAGCCGTCCCGCGGTCGCCGAACACCTCCAGGTGCTGCGGCGGGCTGCCCTGGTCCGCGACGAGCCGGTGGGGCGTCAGCGGCGCTATCACCTCACGGCCGGGCCGCTCGCCGAGGTCGAGGACTGGCTGCACCCGTTCGAGCACTTCTGGCGTGCGCGGCTGCGCTCGCTCGCTGACGTCGCCGAGGAGGACACGTGACCGGAACCGGCGCAGGCGCCCGCACGGGCAGCATCGAGGTCGACCAGTTCGTCGACGCCGACCCCGCCCGGGTGTGGCGGACCCTCACCGAGCCGGAGTTGCTCGCCCGGTGGTGGGCGCCCGGGGACATCGCCCCGCAGGTCGGTCACCGGTTCCACCTCGACATGCCCGGCTGGGGTGCGGTGCCGTGCGAGGTGCTCGAGGTGGTCGAGCCCGAGCTGCTCGTCCACACGTTCAACGAGAGCTGGACGCTCACGTGGCGGCTCGTCCCCGAGGGCCGAGGGACACGGCTCCTGCTGCAGCACACCGGCTTCGACCTCGAGACCAAGCGGGACCGCGACGCGCTCGACCGCATGGGCCCCGGCTGGCGGGACGTGGTCCTGCCGCGCCTGGCCGCGGTCGCAGCGGAGCCCCCGGCCTGACGTCCCGGGCACCGCCCCGAGCTCGCGAGGGATCGGGGGACGGCAGCCCCTGCAGCGCCCGCCCCGAGCCCGCGGAGGGTGGGGACGAGGCGACCCCCCTGCAGGGCCCCGCCGCGAGCCTGCGAGGGGTGGGGGGCAGGGGGGCCTCCCTCAGTCCGTGAGGTCCCGGACCAGGGCGTCGGCGAGCAGGCGACCGCGGTCGGTGAGGACGGCGCGGCCGGCGGTGTGGGCCCCTGGCTCGAGCAGCCCGCGGACGACGGCGTCGGCGGCGCGGGCGCGGCCGGTGTCCGACAGCGCGGTCAGCGGCAGCCCCTCGCGCAGGCGGAGACCGAGCATCACCGTCTCCAGGGCGCGGTCGTCGTCGTCGAGCAGCTCGGTGTCCTGCACGGGGCTCTCCCCGCGCAGCAGCCGGCCGGCGTAGGCGGCGGGGTGCTTGACGTTCCACCAGCGCAGCCCGCCGACGTGGCTGTGGGCGCCGGGCCCGACGCCCCACCAGTTGGCGTTGGCCCAGTACAGCTCGTTGTGCCGGCAGCGGGCGGCCTCGCCGCGGGCCCAGTTGGAGACCTCGTACCAGTCGAAGCCTGCGGCGCGCAGGGTCGCGTCGGCCTGCTCGTAGCGGTCGGCGAGGACGTCGTCGTCGGGCACGGGTAGCTCGCCGCGGTCGATGCGGCGGGACAGCCGGGTGCCCTCCTCGACGATGAGGGCGTAGGCGCTGACGTGGTCGACCGGGGCGGCGAGGACGGCGTCGAGCGAGGCGGCCCAGTCGGCGTCGGTCTCCCCCGGCGTCCCGTAGATGAGGTCGAGGTTGACGTGCTCGAACCCGGCCGCGCGGGCCTCGCTCGCGGCCTCGACGGGGCGACCGGGGGTGTGCCGCCGGTCGAGGACGGCGAGCACGTGCTCGGCCGCGGACTGCATGCCCAGGCTGATCCGGGTGAAGCCGGCCTCGCGCAGGGTGGCGAGGGACGCCGGCGTCACGGTCTCGGGGTTGGCCTCGGTGGTGACCTCGACGTCGGGGGCGACCGGGAACAGCCGGCGCGCCTCGGCCAGGACGTCGGCCAGGTCCTCGGCGGCCAGGAGCGTGGGCGTGCCGCCGCCGACGAAGACGGTGGAGACGGTCGGCAGGTCCGGGCCCAGGGTCTCGGCGGCCTGCCGGAGCTCGGCGATCGCGGTGCCGGCGTACTCGCTGCGACTGGCGCCCGGGCCCAGCTCGTCGGAGGTGTAGGTGTTGAAGTCGCAGTAGCCGCAGCGGGTGGCGCAGAAGGGCACGTGCACGTACAGCCCGAAGGGCGTGCGGGCCACCCCCTGGCGGGCGCTGTCGGGGAGCTGCAGGGTCCGCGGCGGGGCCTCGAGCAGCGGCAGGACGGTGTTCATCTGATCCCAGTGTGCTCCCCCTCGTGCCGTGGCCGGGCAGGATCCCGGTCGTGAGCGACGACACCGTGCTGCAGGTCTCGACGTCCCGGGGGATCGCGACCCTCACCCTGGACTCCCCCGCCAACCGCAACGCGCTCTCCCGCGCGATGCGCGCCCGGTTGCGGACGGCGTTGGCCGACGCGCTCGCCGACGACGCGGTGCGGGTGGTCGTGCTCGACCACACCGGCCGGGTGTTCTGCTCGGGGATGGACCTGTCGGAGGCGGCCGGAGGCGGCGCGCGGGAGCAGGGGGTGCGCGAGTTCCCGGAGATCCTGCAGGCGATCTGGTCCTCGCCCAAGCCGGTGCTGGCCGCGGTCCGCGGCCCGGCCCGCGCCGGTGGGGTGGGGCTGCTCGCCGCCTGCGACGTCGTCGTCGCCGCGGCCTCGGCGACCTTCGCCTTCTCCGAGGTGCGGCTGGGCATCGTGCCGGCGGTCATCTCCGCCGTCGTGCTGCCGCGGATGCTGCCGCACACGGCGCACCGGCTGATGCTGACCGGCGAGGTGTTCGACGCGGCGACCGCGGCCGCCGGCGGCCTGGTGGACCTCCGCGTGCCCGACGACGAGGTCGACACCGCCGTGGCCGGCCAGGTGACCGCGCTCGCCGCCGGGGCGCCGGCGGCGCTGGCCGAGACCAAGCGGCTGCTGCGGGCGGGGACTCCCCCGTTGCGGTTCGACGACCTGCTGGAGCTGTCAGCCCGGTTCTTCGCGAGCCAGGAGGGCCAGGAGGGCATCGCCGCGTTCCGCGAGAAGCGCCCGGCGCGCTGGGTGCCCGCGGCCGACTGAGGAGGATCCCTGCCCCCCACCGGGGAGGACCCCGTCCTCCCCACCCTTCGGAGCAGGACCCCCTGCTCCCCGCCGCTCGCAGGCTCGCGGCGGGACCCTGCAGGGCGCCGGCGGGGCCCGGGACGGGGCCGCGGCGGGACCCTGCAGGGGGCCGCATCAGAGCACGTAGCCCGCGATCATCCGACCGAGGCCGCGGATGTCGGCGTTGCCCCTGAACTCCAGCCGCACCGTGCCCAGCCCGCTGAACCACAGGTCGAGCTCGGCGTCGAGGTCGAGGGTGCCGGCGGTCTCGATCGAGAAGGCCTGCACCCTGCTGTACGGCAGCGAGGTGAAGTCCTTCTTGCGGCCGGTCACGCCCTGGACGTTGACGGCGATCAGCCGCTTGTCGGTGAAGACGACGAAGTCGCGCACGGCTCTGAAGCAGGCCACGACCTGCTCACCCGGGACGAGCAGCGGCGCCACCTCGGGACCGAGCTCCTGCGGGGAGGCGGGGTTGAGCTTGAAGACGGAACCGTTGCCGAAGTCGATCACCGCGTCACGGTAGGTCGCCGGTGCACGGACTCTTGGTGTGTTCTTGCTCCCGGCCCACCGGCAGGAGGACCCTTCGGGCATGACCGAGCCCGACCAGCGCGAGCGGTTCCGTTCCCTCCCCGAGCCCGTGCGACTCGAGGACACGGTCGAGGGTGTCGACACCTCCCCCGTCCCCGCCGCGGACGCCAGTGACGAGCGCGAGGTGTTCCTGCGCCAGGCCGGCGGCTGACGCTCGGCCGGACGCCGGTCGAGCCCTCGTCCCGCCACTCCTCGGGCGCCAGGCCGCACCGCGCCGCGGTCGAGCGCACCTGCTCGACGACCTGCGCGGTCGGTGGGCGGAACCGGAGGGGAGGCGGCTCAGACCCCCGACCAGACGCCGAGCTCGTTACCGCTGGTGTCCTGGAAGTGGAACCGCCGTCCGCCGGGGAACCCGTAGGGACCGTTGACCACCCGGCCACCGGCGGACGTCACCGAGGTGAGGGTCTGGTCGAGGTCGGCCGAGTACAGCAGGACCAGGGGCCCGCCCGGGCGCACCTCCGTGCCGAGCGCGAGACCCCCGACCTCCGCTCCGGACCCGTCGCGGATCCCGGCGTACTGCGCTCCGTAGTCGGTGAACCCCCAGCCGAAGGCATCGGCGTAGAACCGCTTCGCCTCCGCGAGGTCGGTGACGGTGAGTTCGACGTAGTCGACGGTGTGGTGATGGTGCTCAGGGATTTCGGCCATGTCCGTCATCGTGCCCCGGGGTGGTGACGCGAACGGGCGGGTCCCGTGCAGGGTCCGGGGGTCCCCGGAGGGCACGGGTTCAGCGCAGCCGGCGGGTGTCGTCGGGCAGCCGCTCGGTGACGCCGCGCGCGTCCAGCCACTCCATCAGCGGGACGGCGACCCGTCGGCTGGTCCCCCACGCGGAGCGGGCCTGGCTGAGCGTGAAGGGCGCCGGGACGCCGGCCAGCCGCGCCCGCGCCTGCTCGGCCACCCCGGGCGCGAGGTAGACCCCGTCGGCGATCTTCACCAGCTGCCCGTCACGGACCGCCGCGGCCAGCTCCCGCGGGCCCAGCCCCGCGGCGCGCAGCTGGTCGGCGTCCGGTGCGGCGAAGGGTTCGGCGGCCAGCGTCGCGCGCATCCGGTCGACCGCCTGCTGCACCGGGGCGGGCAGGCCGGCGGTCGCGACGACCACCCGGCCCTCGCGGAGGGTCAGCGGCTCGCGGACGGCAGCCGGCACCAGCTCGTCGTCGGGCAGCTCCAGTGCCCGGCGGGCGACGGCCACCGGCGGGCCGGGCTCGAGCGGGCGCAGCTGCCGGTAGCGGGCGACGATCCCGGGCAGGGCCGCGGCCAGCTCGTCGACCAGCCCGGGTGCGAGCAGCCAGGGCCCCACGGCCGTCGCCTCCTCGGGCACCGGCCAGCCCATCGCGGCGAAGTCGGCGGCCCGGACGAACCGGCGGCGGGCGAGCTCGGCGGCGGCCCCGGCCGTGCCGGCGGGCTGCGCGGCCAGCTCCGCGGCACGCCGACGGGCGGCTCCGCGGCGGCGCAGCTCCGGCGGGTCGACGTCCCGGACGTCGGCGCCGAGGACCCGGCGGGCGCCGGGGTCGCGCAGCAGCAGCCGGTCGCCCACCCGCAGCGGCAGCGGCGTGCCCAGCCGCAGCCGCACCGCCGTCCCCTCCAGCGGGCGCAGTCGCGCGCCGACCGCGGCCGAGCCGACGTGCACGACCACCTCGGCGGGCAGCCGGTCCTCCGGCGCGCGGACGAGGGAGACGTCCAGCTCGGCGGTCGCGCGGAACGCGCCGGGGGTGAGCAGGGCGTCGCCGCGCGAGAGCTCCTCGACCGCGACGCCGCGCAGGTTCAGCGCCACCCGTGCGGTGGCCTCGGCGCGCTCGACCGGCTGCCCGAGCGAGTGCACCCCCCGTACGCCGACCTCCCGGCCGCTCAGCTGCAGCCGGTCGCCGGCAGTGACGCATCCGGCGGCGAGGGTGCCGGTGACCACCGTGCCCGCGCCCTTCACCGGGAACGCCCGGTCGATCCACAGCCGCACCGGCGCGTCGGGATCCGGCGCGGGCAGCCCGGCGAGCATCGACTCGAGCGCGGCGACGACGTCCGCCACGCCGGCGCCGCTGACGGCGCTGACGGCCACCCCGGTCACCTCGCCCATCGACGTCGCGGCCAGCCGCTCCCGCACGTCGGCGAGCACCGGCGCGGGGTCGGCGAGGTCGGCCTTCGTGACGGCGAGCAGCGCGTGCCGCACGCCGAGGGCGTCGAGGACGGCGACGTGCTCGGCGGTCTGCGCCGACCACCCGTCGTCCGCCGCGACCACCACCAGCGCCGCGGGCACCGAGCCGACCCCGGCGAGCATGTTGCCCACGAAGCGCTCGTGGCCGGGCACGTCGACGACCGCGAGGCGCCGGCCCGACGGCAGCGTCGTCCAGGCGAAGCCGAGGTCGATGGTCAGGCCGCGGCGGCGCTCCTCCTCCCACCGGTCGGGCTCCATGCCGGTGAGCGCGCGGACCAGCGTGGACTTGCCGTGGTCGACGTGGCCGGCGGTCGCGAGGACGTCCATCCCGGACGGACCGGGAGCGGTCACGTCCACCGGCGGGCCACCTCCAGCACCGCGGTCGCCAGCGCCTCGTCGTCCGCCGGCGGCAGGCTGCGCAGGTCGAGCAGTGTGCGGTCCCCCGCGACGTACCCGACCACCGGCGAGGTGCCGGCGCGCAGCGGCACCGCGAACTCCGCCGGCAGCGACACCGCCGCGCTGGGCAACGGGTGCTCCGGCGCCCCTCCCCCGCCGACGCGGGCCTCGGCGTCCACCGCGACCGCGTCCAGCCCGGCGGAGGCGAGCCGGGCGGCGAGCGCGGCAGCCCGGCGGCGCAGTCCGTCGAGGTCGGCGGCGAGCATCTGCTGCACCGGTGGCCGCGGTCCGCGCAGCGTGGCCTCCAGCGCCGCGAGGGTCGTCTTGTCGACGCGGAACGCCCGGTAGAGCGGGTGCCGCCGCAGCCGCTGCACGAGGTCGGCGCGGCCGAGCACGATCCCCGCCTGCGGGCCGCCGAGCAGCTTGTCGCCGCTGGCCAGCACCAGGTCGGCGCCGTCGGCGAGGGTGGTCTGCAGGTCCGGCTCGTCGGGCAGCACCGGGTGCGGGCGCAGCAGCCCGGAGCCGACGTCGGCCACGAGCGGGACGCCGCTGCCGGCCAGTCCCGCGGCGAGCTCGGCCACCGGCACCGCCCGCGTGAAGCCGCGGACGACGAAGTTCGACGGGTGCACCTTGAGCACCGCGCCGGTGTCGGGGCCGAGCGCCCGCCGGTAGTCGTCGAGTGCGACCCGGTTCGTCGTCCCCACCTCACGGAGCCGCGCGCCGGTGGCCTCGAGCAGCTCGGGGATGCGGAATCCGTCACCGATCTCGACCAGCTCGCCGCGGGCGATGACCAGCTCACCGCCGAGCGCGGTGGCCACCAGGGCCAGCGCGGCGGCGCAGTTGTTGACCACGAGCGCGGCCTCCGCGGCCGGGACGGCGTCGCGCAGCGCGGCCAGCGCCGCCTCGCCCCGCGGCCCGCGCCGGCCGGTGGTCAGGTCGAGCTCGACGTCGGTGGTGCCGCTGGCGGCGACGACCGCCGCCACGGCGGCCGGCGACAGCGGTGAGCGGCCCAGGTTGGTGTGCACGAGGACGCCGGTCGCGTTCAGCACCGGGCGCAGACTGCCGGCCGTCGTCGGCAACGCGGTCAGGACGGCGCGCACGGCGTCGGCCGGGGCGAGCGCGCCGGTGCGGACCCGCTGCTGGACCTCCTGGACCGCGGCCTTCACCAGGTCGCGGCCCAGCCGGTCCGCGGCGGCGGCGAGCTGCGGGTCGGCCAGCAGCATGTCGGTGCGCGGCACGCGCCGCCGCGGGTCGTCGCTCATCGCCCGGGAGCGTAGGCGGCGACCCGCGGCGGCGGGACGGCTGGCGGAGGCGGACGGGAATCGAACCCGCCTGACCGAGGTGCTCGGCCACGTCGGCTTTAGAGGCCGCGGGGGCCACCAGGCGCCCTGACGCCTCCGCGAGGGAGCTTACGGTGGCTGCGTGACGACCGCGCCCGCCCGCATCCGGCTCACCCAGTACGCGCACGGCGGCGGCTGCGCCTGCAAGATCCCGCCCGGAGAGCTGGAGTCCGTGGTGGCCGGCCTGACCACTGCCGGCCCGGCCGACCCGGCCGCAGAGCTGGTCGTCGGCCTGGACGACGGCGACGACGCGGCCGTCGTCCGGATCGCGGGCGGCCAGGGGCTGGTGCTGACCACCGACTTCTTCACCCCGGTCGTCGACGACGCCCACACCTTCGGCCGCATCGCCGCGACCAACGCGCTCTCCGACGTCTACGCGATGGGCGGGACGCCCGTCGTCGCGGTGAACCTGCTCGGCTGGCCGCGCGACGTGCTGCCCGCCGAGCTCGCCGCCGAGGTCCTCCGCGGTGGGCTCGAGGCCGCACAGGAGGCCGGCTGCCACGTCGGCGGTGGGCACTCCATCGACGACCCCGAGCCCAAGTACGGCATGGCCGTGACCGGGGTCGTCGACGTCGACCGGGTGATCACCAACTCCGCCGCGGTCGCCGGGACGCCGCTGTCGCTGACCAAGCCGCTGGGGATCGGCGTGCTCAACAACCGGATGAAGGCCACCGGCGAGGTGTCGGAGGAGGCGGTCGCGGCGATGACGACGCTCAACCGCGACGCCGGCCGGGCCGCGGTGGCCGCGGGGATCCGCGCGGGCACCGACGTCACCGGCTTCGGCCTGCTCGGCCACCTCTACAAGATGGCCCGGGCCAGCGGGGTGACCGCGGTGGTCGACGCCGCCGCCGTCCCCTACCTGACCGGCGCGCGGGAGGCGCTCGCCGAGGGCTTCGTCTCCGGCGGCACCCGGCGCAACCTCGACTGGGTGCGGCCGCACACCGACCTGTCCGCCGTCTCCGAGGACGAGGCGCTGCTGCTGGCCGACGCGCAGACCTCCGGCGGACTGCTGCTCGGCGGCGAGGTGGCCGGGGCCCCGGTGATCGGCGAGTTCGTCCCGCGCGGGGAGCACGTCGTCGTCGTGAGGTGACATCGTCGTGAGGTGACATCGTCGGCCTACCGGCCGACACCGCGCGGCCGACACCGCGGCCACGTGCCGTCCCCCGGGTGCGCTGAGCACCACCGTCGCTCCTCGCGGGACCCACCGGGCCCCTCTCGTCACGACACCTCGGTCAGGCCCGCTGGGCGGTGGTCAGCCAGGCCCAGGCGTCCAGCAGCACCCCGTCCGGTGTCTCGTGCTCGACCAGCGCGGCGCGCAGCTCGTCGAGCGCGGCCTGCCGGGCGCCGTCGTCGAGGCCGCCGAGGAGCCCCCGGGTCAGGCCCAGCCCGGAGACGAAGTCGAACGCGTCCTCCCCGTCGGCGCCCAGCCGGACGACCCCCGGCACCTCGGTGAGCTCGACCGCCTCGAACCCGGCGGCGGTCAGGATGCGGCGGACGCGGTCGGGGTCGGACAGGCCGAACGGTCCGGGCGCGTCGCCCGGCGGCTCGGGCAGCGGACGGCCGGCGGCCAGGGCGCGACGGATCAGGAGCAGCCACTCGTTCCGGGCGAGCGGCTGCCACGACAGCAGGGCCAGCCGCCCGCCGGGTCGCAGGGCCCGCGCGATGTTGCCGAAGCCCGCGACCGGATCGCCGAAGAACATCGCGCCGAACCGGCTGATGACCAGGTCGTGCCCGCCGGGCTCGAAGGGGTGCACCTGGGCGTCGCCCTGCACGAACGTCGTGTTGGTCAGCCCAGCGACCGCGCTGCGCCGGCGGGCCTCGGCCAGCAGCGGGGCCGACAGGTCGATGCCGGTCGCGCGCCCGTCGACCGCCACCCGCGCGGCGGCCCGGGTCGAGATCCCGGCGCCACAGCCGACGTCGAGCACCCGGTCGGCCGCGGCGATCCCGGCGGCGCCGAGCAGCGCCGGGTCGAAGGCCGCCGAGGCCGCGTCGAAGCGGTCGGCCCGGGCCGCCCAGTCCTCGCCCTCCTCGCCGTTCCAGGCGCTGGCCATGTCGGCGTTGAGGGCGTCGACGACCGGGGGCTGCGGCTGTGCCGGCACGGTCATCGCCGTCTCCCGTCGGCGGGTCCAGGACGTCCGATCGTCCCGGACGGCGACGGGTCTGCCCACCCCTGCAGGCGCGGCTCCGGACCTCCGGCGCGTGCCCGGAGGCGACCGCCGGGGACCCGGGCACCGGCTTCCCGCAGGTCGGGACGGTCACCGGCCGCGGTGCGAGCCGGAGGGTCGCAGTGACATAGTCCGGGCATGCTCGCAGCCTTCGTCTCGACACCCGCCCCGAAGGACCCGCTCTCCGTGCTGGAGGTCGGGGAGCGCCCCGAATCGGAGGTGCCCGACGGCTGGACGACGGTGCAGGTCAAGGCCGTCTCGCTGAACCACCACGACCTGTTCAGCCTGCGCGGGATCGGCCTGCCGCAGGAGCGGATGCCGATGATCCTGGGCACCGACGCGGCGGGGCTCGACGAGGACGGCAACGAGGTCGTCGTCCACGGCGTCGTCGCGAGCCCGGACTGGACCGGCGACGAGACGCTCGACCCCAAGCGCACGCTCTTCTCCGAGCTGTACCAGGGCACGATGGCCGAGCGGGTCGCCGTCCCCCGGCGCAACGTGCTGCGCAAGCCGGCCGAGCTCTCCTTCGCCGAGGCCGCATGCCTGCCGACCGCCTGGCTGACCGCCTACCGGATGCTGTTCGTGAAGTCCGGGCTGCGGCCGGGACACACCGTGCTCGTGCAGGGCGCCAGCGGCGGCGTGGCCACCGCGCTGACCGTGCTGGGCCGGGCGGCCGGCTTCCGGGTCTGGGTGACCGGCCGCAGCGAGGAGAAGCGCCAGGCGGCGCTCGAGCTGGGCGCGGAGCAGGCGTTCGAGACCGGCGCGCGGCTGCCCGAGCGGGTGGACGGCGTGATGGAGACCGTCGGCGAGGCGACCTGGAGCCACAGCGTCAAGTCGCTCAAGCCCGGCGGGGTCATCGTCACGTCCGGCGCGACCACGGGGTTCAACCCCGGCGCGGAGCTGAACCGGGTCTTCTTCACCCAGCTGTCGGTCATCGGCTCGACGATGGGCACCCGCGAGGAGCTGGAGGCGCTGATGCGGATGTGCACGGCCACCGGCGTCCGCCCGGTGATCGACGTCGAGCTGCCGCTGCAGCAGGCGCGCGAGGGCTTCGAGCGGATGCTCGAGGGCCGGACGGCGGGGAAGATCGTCTTCACGCTCCCGTGAGCGCGGTCGACCGGGTGGTCGCCGCGCTCCGCGAGGCCGGGGTGGACGCCGAGGTGCGTCGCTTCGACCAGCCGGTGCCGACGGCGGCCGCCGCCGCCGAGGCGCTCGGCTGCGAGGTGGGCGCCATCGCCAACAGCCTCGTCTTCGACGCCGACGGCGCGCCGCTGCTCGTGCTGGCCAGCGGCGCGCACCGGGTGGACACGGGGAAGGTGGCGGCGCTCGTCGGCGCGCAGCGGGTGCGCCGGGCCCGACCCTGACCTCGTCCTCGCGGCCACCGGCCAGGAGGTCGGCGGGGTGGCGCCGACCGGCCACCCCGCCCGGCTGCGCGCGCTGGTGGACGTCGACCTCGCGGCGTACCCGCTCCTCTGGGCAGGCGGCGGCGACCACCACACGATGGTCGCGCTCACCTACGCCGACCTGCTGCGGCTGACCGGAGGCGACGAGGCCGCCGTGGCTTGACACCTGGAGGGCTGGACCGTGATCGCCCGCACCTGGCGCGGCTGGGTCCGCACCGAGGACCGCGACGCCTACGTCGCCTACGTCCGCGACACCGGCATCGCGCAGTACCGCGCCACCCCCGGCAACATCGAGGCGCACCTGCTCACGCGGGACCTCGACGACGGCCGCACCGAGGTCGTCACCCTCAGCTTCCGGACCTCCCTGGACGCCGTCCGCGCCTTCGCCGGCGACGACGTCTCGAGGGCCGTCTTCTACCCGGAGGACGACCGCTGGCTGGTCGACCGGGAACGCGTCGTCACCCACCACCGGGTCCACTGACCGCTCTACGCGTCAACGGCGGTTGACAACCGCCCATCGCGTCAACCACAGTTGACGGCATGGCCGACACAGCACAGGTGGCCTCCGCCGCCAGCAGCCGTGACCCCGCGGTCGGGCTGAGAGCGGTCCGCGCGCTGCGGACCCTGGTCGAGCGGCTGGAGGCCCTGCAGGTGGAGAACGCCCGCGACCAGGGCTGGACGTGGGAGCAGATCGCCCAGCTGCTCGGCGTCACGAGGCAGGCGGTGCACAAGAAGTACGCAGGCGGCCGCGGGCCGCTCCGGCGGAGGGACTGACCGTGTTCGAACGCTTCACGCCCCCGGCCCGCGAGGTCGTCGTCCTGGCCCAGGAGGAGGCGCGCGCCCTGCGGCACGGCCACATCGGGACCGAGCACCTGCTGCTCGCCCTGTTGCGGCTGGACACCCCGACGACCGCCGTCCTGCGCCGGCACGGGCTCGACCACGCCGAGGTCGCCGAGGCGGTGGCCGCCCACCTCGGGGGCGAGGACCTGGACGCCGAGGCGCTGCGGACCCTGGGCATCGACCTCGACGCCGTCCGCGACGTCGCCGAGGCGACCTTCGGGCCGGGCGCGCTCGACAGCCCCCGCCGCGGGCGCCGGCGGAGGAGCCCGGGGCACATCCCCTTCACGTCCCGCGCGAAGACGGTCCTCGAGCTCTCGCTGCGCGAGGCCCTGGCGGTGCGGTCCAACCGCATCACCGACGGGCACATCACCCTCGGCCTCATCCGGGAGGGCCAGGGGTTGGCGGCCAAGGTGCTGCACGACCGCGGGGTCGACCTCCCCGCCCTGCGGAACGAGCTCGAGTTGTTGCTGGACTCCTGAATCCGCGACCACCGCCCTGCTCAGGGGTCACGCCGCAGAAGGGGCCGCGTGCTCCCTCGGCCCGCCCCGGCGCAGGGACCGGACGGCGACGACGAGGACCACGTCGCCGACCGCGAGCCCTGCGCCGGCGGGCGCGAGCATCGCCCAGCCGGTGCCCCGACCGGAGACCACACCCCACAGCACCTTGCCGGCGGCCATCGCGTTCAGCACGACCAGCCCCCACTCCGGGGACCGGCGCCAGAAGGCGAGGCAGAACCCGGCCAGGCTCAGCGGCGAGAGGATCGTCAGCAGCACCTTGCGGCCGGTCCACTCCCCGGTCAGCCACTCCCGCTCGAAGCGGAGGAACTCGGCCACGCGGGGGTCTACCCGGGCGGGAGCCGGGAACCAGGCCATGCTCGTCGCCAGGCCGACCAGGGTGACCGCGATGCCCGCCGGGCTGCGCCGGTGGGCCGACCACGCCAGCGGCAGGAGGAACAGCGGGCGGACGTACCAGCTCAGGACGTTGTGGTGCCGGGCCCAGGCCCAGGCGGCCAACGCCTGAAGCCGGTTCGCCGCCCTCACCGCGGGCTCCCCGTCGGGGAGGTGGGCGCCGGCCGGACGTCGGCACCCACGCGGTCGAGCACCCGCCCCAGGTAGCGCACGAGGACCTCCTCCGAGGCCGGCTGGGCGCGCAGCCCGACGTGGCCGTCCGGGCGGACGAGGTACAGGGCCTCGGCGGTCGCACCGTAGCGCCGGTGCGTCGCGCCGTCCGGGTCGAGGGTCACTCGCCGTCCCGCGAGCTCGGTGGGCGACTGCCGTCCCCGCACCACCACCCAGGGGCGGACGTCGGCGCCGAACAGCCGCTCGACGCGGTCGGCGATCCCGGCGAGCGAGGTGTAGCCGTCGTCGGTGCGGGCTCCGCCGTCGAAGAGCAGCAGGGTGGACTGCGGGCCGCGGAAGGTGTCGAACAGCCGCGCGGGCTGACCGGTGACCGCGTCCTGCACCGTGCCGTCGGGGGCTCGGTCCCCCGCGCGGACGCCTCGAGCGAACCGCACCTGGTCCACCGCGTCGGCGCGCTCGTCGTCGCGACCGGGGATCGATCGCGTCCGGGTCACCGGTGTGCGGTGCTCCTCCGCCAGGGAGCTCTCCCGGTAGTCGAGGTCCAGCTCGCTGACGCCCGCGAGGACGGCCCGCTGCACGGCCGGGATCCGCAGCGCTGGGGTCAGGACGTGCTCGCGCAGGAAGGTGGTGAACGGGTCGGCCCCGAAGACCGCGCGGTACCCGAGGTCGCTGCCGCCGAGGACGGCCTCCGCGATCGGCCGGCGCTCCTCCTCGTAGGTGTCGAGGAGCCGGTCGGATGCGCGGCCGCGGATCACCAGCCCGAGCTTCCAGCCGAGGTTGTAGGCGTCCTGGATGCCGGTGTTCATCCCCTGGCCGCCCACCGGGCTGTGCAGGTGCGCGGCGTCGCCGGCCACCAGCACCCGGCCCACCCGGTAGCGGTCCACCAGCCGCACGTTGCTGTGCCAGGTGGAGAGCCAGGTCGGGCGGGAGAGGCGGACGTGCGCCAGGCCGCTGCGCTGGGCGAACAGCCGCTGGAGCAGCTCCAGGGACTCCGGCTGCTCCGTCCCGTCGGCCGCGGTGGGCAGGCTGGCCTGCACCTGCCACGAGCGCAGGCCGCGGAACGGGCTGGCCGCGAGGTACTCCCCGCCGTCGAACCACACGAATCCGCTGTCGACCGGCTCCAGCCCCTCGATCTCCACGTCGCCGAACAGGAAGCGCTCCTCGCGCGAGTGCCCCTCCAGTGCCAGCCCCAGCAGGTCCCGCACCCGGCTGTGGCCGCCGTCGCAGCCCACCACCCAGGCGGCCCGGATCGTCTCCACGGCGCCGTCGGGAGACGTGGCCACGTGGGCGAGGACGCCGTCCCCCTCCTGCTCCAGGCCCACCAGCTCGCAGTTCCACTCGACCGCCCCGCCCAGCTCCGTCAGGCGCTCGCGCAACACCTGCTCGGTGCGCCACTGCGGGATGAGCACGAGGTTCGGGTGGGGGACGTCGGGCAGCGGGTCACGCCCCGGCAGGTGCAGGTCGACGAGCAGCTCCTGCTGGACGTACCAGCGCACCCTCAGGTTCCGGGACCACCCGGCCTCGAGCACCCGGTCGACGACGCCCAGGTCGTCGAAGACCTCGAGGGTGCGCGGCTGCACGCCCTTGCCGCGCGACTTGACCTCCGGCCGCGGCAGCCGGTCGACCACCCGGACGGCGAGGCCGCGGCGGCGCAGGTCGCAGGCCAGCGTGAGACCGGTCGGACCGACGCCCACGACCAGGACGTCGACGTCCGGGGACCCGCGTCCCTGCACCGGGACGCCGTGGCGGGACCGTGCTCCGGTCATCGGTTCCTCCCCAGGACGACCTGTCCGACGCCCCGATGGTGAACGGAGGCCGTGGCGCCGGGAAGGAGGAGCGGCCCGGCGCGGTGAGCCTCCACGGCGGCGACGTGGACAGGGACCCGCCGTCCAGGGGAGGGCTCTCTCGCGCAGCAGGACCGGCGCGGACCGCAGGCGGCCGGGTTCCGCCGTCGCGACGGCGGGTCCAGGCTGGTGCCGTGGACGTGCTGTTCATCGCCAGCATCAGCGTGATCACGCCGGATCCCGTGGCGAGCCGGGCGCTCTACGTGGACGCGTTGGGCCTGCCGCTGGAGCGGCTGGAGGGCGAGTACTTCGCGAGCGAGCGGATCGAGGGCAGCAGGCACTTCGGCGTCTGGCCCCTCACGGAGGCGGCGCAGGCCTGCTTCGGGACCCCCGGGTGGCCGGCCGACCGGCCGGTGCCGCAGGCCAGCATCGAGTTCGAGCTCGCCGACGCCGCTGCCGTGGCCGGCGGCGCAGCCGAACTGGAGCGGCAGGGGTACCGGCTGCTGCACCCGGCGCGCACCGAGCCGTGGGGCCAGACGGTGGCCCGGCTGCAGAGCCTGGAGGGGCTGGTCGTCGGGCTGTCCTACGCGCCCTGGCTGCACTGAGCAGCGCCGGACGGGGTCAGGAGCGTGCGGCGAGCCGTTGCTCGATCCGGGCCGCGAGCTTGGGCCGGTCCTTGAGCGGGAGGTGCACCAGGGCGGGGGCGATCTCGGGCAGCCGGCGCCGCTGCGTCGTCGTCGCCCGGAAGAGCAGGCCGACGGTGACGCCGTGGTCGGGACGGGAGACCACCTCGACCGCGTCGCCCGCGCCGACGTCCCCGGTCTCGAGCACCCGCAGGTAGGCGCCGCTGGCCCCGCGGGCGGTGAACCGCTTGACCAGCTGCGGCACGCCCCAGAACCGCTCGAAGTTGGCGCACGGGATGCGGCAGGCGGTCACCTCGAACAGCGCCGTCCCGACCCGCCAGCGCTCGCCGAGCACCGCGCCGGTGAGGTCCAGACCCGTCGTCCGCAGGTTCTCGCCGAACCGGCCGGGCGGCAGCTCGCGGTCCAGCTCGGCGGCCCACCAGTCGGCGTCCTCCTGGGCGTAGGCGTAGACCGCCTGGCCCTCGCCACCGTGGTACTTCCGGTTGACCTGGACGTCGCCGTCCAGGCCGAGCGGGTGGACGGCGACCCGCCCGGCGACCGGCCGCTTGTCGATGCCGCTGCGGTTCGGACGACGGCCGGGCAGCGGGAGCAGCTCGGCGCCGGAGACGCAGACCGCGTCGAGGCGGCCGCGGGTCACTTCTTGGAGGCGGTGGACTCGTTGGTGGAGAGCGCCGCCACGAAGGCCTCCTGGGGGACCTCGACGCGGCCGACCATCTTCATCCGCTTCTTGCCCTCCTTCTGCTTCTCCAGCAGCTTCCGCTTGCGGGTGATGTCACCGCCGTAGCACTTCGCGAGGACGTCCTTGCGGATGGCGCGGACCGTCTCCCGTGCGATGACCCGGGAGCCGACGGCGGCCTGGATCGGCACCTCGAACTGCTGCCGCGGGATCAGCTCGCGCAGCTTGCCGGCCATCATGACGCCGTAGCTGTAGGCCTTGTCCTTGTGCACGATCGCGCTGAACGCGTCGACGGCCTCGCCCTGCAGCAGGATGTCGACCTTGACCAACGACGACTCCTGCTCGCCGGCCTCGGCGTAGTCGAGGCTCGCGTAGCCGCGGGTGCGCGACTTCAGCGCGTCGAAGAAGTCGAAGATGATCTCACCGAGGGGCAGCGTGTACCGCAGCTCGACCCGGGACTCGCTCAGGTAGTCCATGCCACCGAGCTGGCCGCGTCGGCTCTGGCAGAGCTCCATGATCACGCCGGTGTAGTCGCTGGGCGCGATGATCGTCGCGTTGACGATGGGCTCGTAGACCCGGTCGATCTTGCCCTCGGGCCAGTCGCTCGGGTTGGTCACGGTGATCTCCGAGCCGTCCTCCATGACCACCCGGTAGACGACGTTGGGCGCGGTGGAGATGAGGCTGATGCCGGCCTCGCGCTCCAGGCGCTCGCGGACGATCTCCAGGTGCAGCAGGCCGAGGAAGCCGACGCGGAACCCGAACCCGAGCGCGGCGGAGGTCTCCGGCTCGTAGGTCAGCGCGGCGTCGTTGAGCAGCAGCTTGTCCAGCGCCTCGCGCAGCAGCGGGTACTCGCTGCCGTCGATCGGGTAGAGGCCGGAGTAGACCATCGGCTTGGGGTCGCTGTAGCCGCCGATGGGCTCGGCCGCCGGCTTGTGCTGCAGCGTGACGGTGTCGCCGACGCGGGACTGGCGGACGTCCTTCACCCCGGTGATGAAGTAGCCGACCTCGCCGACGCCGAGGGAGTCAACCGGCTTGGGCTCGGGTGAGATGACGCCGATCTCCAGCAGCTCGTGCGTGGCGCCGGTCGACATCATCTTGATCCGCTCGCGGGCGGAGATCCGGCCGTCGACGACCCGCACGTAGGTGATGACGCCGCGGTAGATGTCGTAGACGGAGTCGAAGATCATCGCCCGGGCCGGGGCCTGCGCGTCGCCCTCCGGGGCGGGGATCTGCTCGACGATCGCGTCGAGCAGCGCGGGCACGCCCTCACCGGTCTTGCCGCTGACCCTGAGGACGTCGGAGGGGTCGCAGCCGATGATGTGGGCGATCTCCGCGGCGTACTTCTCCGGCTGCGCCGCCGGCAGGTCGATCTTGTTGAGGACCGGGATGATCGTGAGGTCGTTCTCCAGCGCCAGGTAGAGGTTGGCCAGCGTCTGGGCCTCGATCCCCTGGGCGGCGTCGACCAGCAGCACGGCCCCCTCGCAGGCGGCCAGCGAGCGGGACACCTCGTAGGTGAAGTCGACGTGGCCGGGGGTGTCGATCATGTCGAGGACGTACTCGGTGTCCCCGACCTGCCACGGCAGGCGCACGTTCTGCGCCTTGATGGTGATGCCGCGTTCGCGCTCGATGTCCATCCGGTCGAGGTACTGGGCACGCATCTGCCGCGCCTCGATGATCCCGGTGACCTCGAGCATCCGGTCGGCCAGCGTCGACTTGCCGTGGTCGATGTGGGCGATGATGCAGAAGTTCCGGATGCGGGCCGGGTCGGTGGAGGCGGGAGTCGTCACAGTGCCCCCATGGTCCCACGGCCGGCCGCGTCGTCCAGCCACCGCTCGGGCGGGACGCGTACCGGCGGGTTGGGGCCGTGTGGACGACGCTGGTATCTTGGCAGACCGGTCCGCTGACGCACCCCGTCCGGACGCACTGTCCAGAAGTACCCCCTCCGAGACACACCCGAGGCTCACGCGTGGCGAACATCAAGTCCCAGATCAAGCGGAACAAGACCAACGAGAAGGCGCGTCAGCGCAACGTTGCCGTCAAGTCCGCCCTGAAGACGGCCGTCCGCCGCTTCCGCACGGCTGCTGCCACCGGGGACGCCGCGGCCGCGACGACCGCGCTGCAGACCGCCAGCAAGGCGCTGGACAAGGCCGCCAGCAAGGGCGTCATCCACAAGAACCAGGCCGCGAACCGCAAGTCGGGCATGGCCCGGCAGCTGGCCGGCCTCTCCAGCTGACCTCCGGCCGCGTCCCCGCGGCCGTCCGACGAGCCCCCTCCCCTCGCGGGACGGGGGCTCGTCGCGTTCCCGGGGCTGTGCCCCCTGCAGGTAGGAGGACGGCCCCTGCAGGTAGGAGGACCCCGTCCTCCTCACCGTGGAAGGACACCGTCCTCCCCACCCCTCGGAGCAGGACCTCCCTGCCTCCGCCACTTGCAAGCTCGCAGCGGGGACCCTGCAGGGAGGCCGGCGGGACCCGGGACGGGGCCGGCGGCGAGCCTCTGGACGGGGCCTGGCGCGAGCCTGTGAGCGGTGGGGGGCCGTCCTCCCTCAGCCGCGGACGCTGCGGCCGGTCTCCCGGCGGATGGCGACGATCCGCCGGATCGCCCGCTCCAGCGCGTAGTCGGCGCTGGCCGCCGCGCCCTTGACGTCGGCGTTGAGCTCGGCGGCCACGCCGATCGCCTGCTGCAGACCGTCGATGCTCCAGCCGCGCGCCTGCGACTGCGCCCGCTTGACCTTCCAGGGCGGCATCCTCAGCGTGCGGGCGAGGTCGCCGGGGTTGGAGCTGCGGACCGAGGACACGCGAGCCGCGGTCCGCACCCCGTCGGCGATGGCGTCGGCGATGAGGACGTGCGCGACCCCGCGCTGCAGTGCCCAGCGCAGCATCTCCAGGGAGCCCTGCCGGTCGCCGACGAGCACCCGCTCGGCGACGGTGAAACCGGTGACCTCCGCCTGCCCCCGGTGGAACCGGGCGACGGCGTCGGCGTCGATCGTGCCGCCGAAGTCCGAGACCAGCTGGCTGGCGGCGGAGGAGAGCTGCCGCAGGTCCGCACCGATCGCGTCGACCAGCGCCGAGGCGGCGTCCGGGGTGATCCGGCCGCCGGCCGAGCGGACCTCGTTGCGCACGAAGGCGATCCGGTCCCCCACGGAGCTGACCTTGGGGCAGTCGTCGACGGCCGCCCCCGCGGCGGTGAACGCCTTGACCAGGGCCTCGTTGCGCTTGCCGCCGGAGTGGACGATGACCAGGGTCAGATCCGGGTCGGGGTCCTTGGCGTAGCCGGTGAGCGCGTCGGCGAGCGCCCCGGCGGCCTCGTGCACCCCGGTGACGACGACCAGCCGGTGCGTGCCGAACAGCGAGGGGGCCAGGACGTCGGCGAGCTGCCCGACCGGCAGCCCCTGCGCCGGCAGGTCGTGCAGCTCCGCGTCGGGGTGGCGCTCGAGCACGGCGGCCCGCACGGCGGAGACCGCCCGCGAGCGCAGCAGCTCCTCCTCGCCCACCACGGCGCGCAGGCGGGAGGTCGGTGCGGGGGGTGCTGCTGCCACACCGGCATGGTGTCACGCGGGGGCGACGCTCCCGTCGTCCCGCACGGACGGCAGTGTGCCCGGCGACCGGGTCCGCCGGGAGGCCCTCCCCCGGTGCGCCGGCCGCGGCGACGCCGCCGTCCGGCCCGCGGACGGCCACGCCCCACGTGCCGGCGTCGCCCACCACGGCCAGGTCGCCCTGCCGGTCGGTGCGGTGCACCCGGACGCCCTGCTGCGCCAGCCAGGACAGCACCCGGGCCGTCGGGTGCCCGTAGGTGTTGTCCGCGCCCACCCAGACCAGCGCGACCCGCGCCCGGGTGGCGGTGAAGAAGCCGCGGTCGGCGTCGGCGCTGCCGTGGTGCGGCACCTTGAGCACATCGGCCCGCAGGTCGACGCCGCGCGCGACGATCCGTGCCTCCATCGCGCCGCTCAGGTCGCCGGTGAGCAGGACCCGGATCCCGCGCTGGGTCACCCGGACGACCAGCGACAGGTCGTTGGCCGGCACCGCGGCCGTCGCGATCTCCGGCGGCGGCGCGAGCACCTCGACGGTCGCCGTCCCGACCGTCCGCCGGTCGCCGGGGACCAGGACGGCACGCTCGGCCCCGGCCCGCCGCACCGTCGCCTCCAGGGCGCCGGCGCGGTCCTCGGCGGGCGAGAGCGTGCCCGTGGCGACGACACCGACGTCCCGCCCGGACAGCGCCCCGGCCAGCCCGCCGGCGTGGTCGGCGTCGAGGTGGGTGACCAGCACCAGGGGCAGTGTGTCGACGCCCAGCCGGTCCAGACAGCGGTCGACCGGACCGACGTCGGGCCCGGCGTCCACGAGCACCGCCTCCCCCGGCGCGGTCGGCAGCACCAGCGCGTCGCCCTGGCCGACGTCGCAGGCGACGAGGACCGTCCGCTCGGGCGGCCACCCGCGGGTGACCTGCCGCAGCGGCCAGCCGAGCACCAGGACGCCGAGAAGGGCGGCGACGGCCAGCGGCCGGGCGCGGGGGAAGCGCCACAGCAGCCAGCCGAGCGCCAGGAGCAGCACCGTCAGCAGCACCGCGCCGCGGGTGCCGGCCGGCCAACCGGTCGCCCCGTCGGGCAGCGCCGCCGCGCGCTGGGCCACGACCACCAGCCACCGCACGGGCCACCCGGCCAGCCAGACCAGCGCGTCGCCCAGCGGCGGCACCACCGCGAGCGCGAGCGCAGCCAGCAGGCCGAGCACGGTGGCGGGGGCGACGGCCGGCGCGGCGAGCAGGTTGGCCGGCAGCGACACCGGACTCACCTGACCGGAGAGCCCCGCCACCAGCGGCGCGGTGGCCAGACCGGCGGCCGCGGCGACCGCGACCGCGTCGGCCGGGACCGGCGGCCAGCCGCGGCCGCGCAGGCGGCGCGACCAGCCCGGCGCCAGCAGCACGATGGCCGCGGTGGCCGCGACGGAGAGGGCAAAGCTGGCGTCCCGAGCGAGGCGGGGGTCGACCAGCAGCAGCACCACGACGGCCGCGCCGAGGGCGGGCAGCGCCGCCCGGGACCGCCCGGTGGCCAACGCCAGCAGCGTCACCGCACCCATGGCCGCCGCCCGCACCACGCTGGCGCTGGGCCGGGCCAGCACGACGAACCCGGCCAGGGCGACCACCGCGACCAGCGCCTGCACCCGCCGGTCGACCGCCCGGCGCCGCAGCGGCGCCAGCACCCCGGCCAGCACGATCGCCACGTTGGCACCCGAGACGGCCGTGAGGTGCGCCAGCCCGGCCCGCCGGAAGTCCTCGACGAGCACCGGGTCCATCGCCTGCGTGTCCCCGACGACCAGGCCGGGCAGCAGCCCACCCGCCTCCGGCCCGAGCACCCGGCCGGCCAACTGGCGCAGCTCCTCCCGCAGTCCTCCGGCGGCCCGCTGCAGCGCCGACGGCTCCCCCACGGGCACCGGCGGCGCCCGCGCCGACAGCCGCGCCACCACGCCCTCCTCCGCGGCGGCCGGGGCGACCGCCGCCCGGACCCGCACCACCTGACCCGGCAGCAGCCCGCGCCACTCGTCGGCCGGGCCGAAGAGGACCACCGCGTCGTCCAGCAGGGTGCGCGTGCCGCCGTCGTCCAGCGCGGTGACCGTGGCCTCGATGACGGCCCGCGGCGGACCCACCCCGCGCACCGTCGTGGGGTCCCCGTCGAGCTCCACGACCAGCTCGACCGTCCGCCGCTCGTCGGCGACCCCGGCCAGCGGGGACGCCTCCCGCGACGACTCCCGCACCGCCGCCGTGGCCGCGGTGACGGCGAGCGCAGCCAGGACGCCGAGCAGCACGACCGCCGCCGGCGACCGGCCGCGGCGGGACACCGCGACCGCGGCCAGGAAGGCCACCGGCACCGCGCCGGCCAGGACCGGGACGGGCAGGAGCGGGCCGAGGAGGGTGACGGTCCAGACCGTTCCCGCCGCGGGCGCGAGCCGCAGGTCCAGCCACGACCAGCGCTCCCGGACTGCACTCACACGGTCACCAGCTCGGCCAGCTCGGCGTAGGTGGTCGGGCCGATGCCGGGGACGTCGTCGAGCTGCTCCACGCTGCGGAAGGACCCGTTGCGCTCGCGGTGCTCGACGATCCGCTGGGCCAGCACCGGACCGATGCCCGGCAGCGCGTCGAGGTCGGCGGCGGTGGCGGTGTTGAGGTCCACCGGACCGGCACCGGCCGCTGTGCCCGCGCCGCCGGCTGCGCCCGCCCCGGCGGCGCCGCCGACCACCTCCGCGCCGGGGACGGCGACCGCCACCTGCTGGCCGTCGGAGACGACCGCGGCGAGGTTGACCGAGGCCGGGTCCGTGTCGGGCAGCAGGCCGCCGGCGGCCGCCACCGCGTCGGCCACCCGTGCGCCCGCGGGCAGCGTGACCAGCCCCGGCCGGGCCACCGAGCCCACCACCGAGACGACCACCGTGGCCGCGGAGTCGGAGTCGGCCGCGACGCCCACCGACGGAGGGGCGGCGGGTTCCTCCACCGCCGGCGTCGCTGCCGGGGCCGGCTCGACCGGCGCGGGCTGCACCTGCGGGCGGCTCAGCCAGGTGCCGCCGGCCACGAGGAGCGCGGCGAGCAGGCCGGCGGCCCACAGCGACCACGCGGCGCGGCGATCCGGCGCCAGCCGGACGGCACTGCCGGGGGCACGGTGCCGGCCGATGCCGTCGGGCAGCCCGTCCTCCGCCCCCGCGGTGGGGAGCTGCTCCTCATCCGGCTCGGGATCGAGGTCGTCGTCGGGAACCCAGCCGGGCGACCGGCTCTCCTGCAGCAGGGCGCGCAGCCGCTCCCGGATCAGGTCGGCGTCGTCGCTGCGACGGGGAGGGAGGCGCACCGGCGCGACGTTAGGGAGCCGCGGCCCCGGTCGGTCGGGCCGTCGGCGGACTGTGGACGTCCGCGACCGCTGTGGACACGGAGGGCCCGGGCGTGGGTCGGACGGGCAGGCTGCACCGGTGCCCCGCCGCCCGTGTCCGCTACCGGTCCTCCGACTCCTGCGGAAGGTCCGCGGCCTCCGGCTGTTGCGGGGGCACCGGCGGTGGGCCGGCCGGTGCCACGACGAGGCCCACCGCCCCCGGGCCCACGTGGGCGCCGATCGCCGCGCCCAGCTCGCTGACGTACAGCTCGCGGAGGCCGGGCACCCGCTCCTCGAGGTCGGCGGCCAGCCGCTCGGCCCGGTCCGGTGCGGCCAGGTGGTGGACGGCGACCATGACCGGCTGCCCGGCCGCGGCCTCCACCGCGCGCTGGACCAGGCGAACCAGGGCCCGAGCCGTCGTGCGCACCTTCTCCAGCGGCACCACCCGGCCGTCGGCGACGTGCAGGATCGGCTTGACCGACAGCGCGGTGCCGATCATCGAGGCAGCGTGCCCGATGCGCCCGCCCCGGCGCAGGTGCTCGAGGGTGTCGACGACGAACAGCGTGCGGGTGGCCGCGGCGGTGTCCCGCGCGGCCGCGGCCACGCCGGCCATGTCCTCCCCCCGTGCCGCTGCGCGGGCCGCGGCGAGCACCGCGAACCCGTTGCCCATCGCCGCCGAGCGGGAGTCGACGACCGTCACGACGTGCTCACCGACCTGGGCAGCGGCCAGCCGGGCGGCGTCCACCGTGCCGGAGAGCTCCGCGGAGAGGTGCACGGAGACGATGCGGTCGGCCCCGGCGGCCAGCCGCCGGCGGTAGGCGGCGACGAAGTCGCCCGGTGTCGGCCGGGAGGTGGAGACGCGCTGGCCCCTGGCGCCGAGCGCGCGGGCGACGTCGGCCGGCCCGATCTCGTCCCCCTCGCGGCCGGAGTGACCGGCCATGACGACGTAGAGCGGAACGACCTCGACCGCGTACTGCTCCAGCAAGCGGGCAGGCAGGTACGCCGAGGAGTCGGTGACCACGGCGACGGACACCCGGCGAGGCTAGCCCGCGCCCTCTCGCGGCCGACCGGCCACGGCGGGGGTCAGAGTGCGTCGGCGTCCTGGGTGGGGCCCGGCGCGCCCTCCTCGGGGCTGGCGCCGGCATCCGGGCGACGCGCGCCCGGCTGCGGCGGAGGGACCGGCCCGTCGGCCAGCTCCGGTGCCGTGGTGTTGTGCCGCAGCAGCCGCCACCGGCCGCTCTGCTCGGCCAGCTCGCTCCAGGCGCAGTTGGCCAGGGGGCCCAGCACGCGGCGGTGCTCGGGACCCAGCCCGAGCAGCGCCTCGATCAGGCGCGCGGACGTCCCCCCGTGGGTGACGGCGACGACCGCCGGGGCCTCGGGCAGGTCGCGCAGCGCTGCCAGCGCCCGCGCCGGCACGTCTGCGGCGTCCTCACCGCCGCGTCCGACGATGGGTCGCCCCGCGAGCCAGTCGGCGTACTGCTCGGGGTGGCGCTCGGCGACCTCCTCGCGGGTCAGCCCCTCCCAGGAGCCCATGCCGACCTCGCGCAGCCGCGCGTCCAGCCGCAGCGGCACCCCGAGCACGTCGGTGAGCGCCACCGCGGTCTCCGCGGCCCGGCCCAGGTCGCTGGAGACGACGACCGTGCCCTCGGGCAGCGGCGCGGCCACGTGCGGCGCGGACCGCAGCGCCTGGCGGCGGCCCACCTCGTCCAGCGGCGGGTCCAGCTGGCCCTGGAAGCGGCCCGCGGCGTTCCACTCGGTGCGCCCGTGCCGCCAGAGGACCAGCCTCGGCACCGGCAGCGCCGGGACGCCGCTCACCGGTCGGCCGCCTCCGGCGCGGCCGGGTCCTCGTCCTCGAGGGCACCGCCGCCCGCCGGATCCCCGTCGCCCGGCTCGGAGGCCAGTGGCGTCAGGTCGGCGCCGGCCGGGTCGACGTCGTCGGCCGACAGCGCCGCGGTGCCGCGAGCCGCCCCGTCGCCCTGCGGCGCGGAGCGGTCGACGAACGGGATCGTCGGGCAGTCCTTCCAGAGCCGCTCGAGCGCGTAGTAGGCGCGCTCCTCGGCGTGCTGGACGTGCACAACGACGTCGACGAAGTCCAGCAGCACCCAGCGCGCCTCGGCCACGCCCTCCCGGCGCACCGGCTTGACGCCGTGCTGCCGCAGGCGCTCCTCCACCTCGTCGACGATGGCCTGCACCTGGCGCTCGTTGGGCGCCGACGCCAGCACGAAGGCGTCGGTGATGGCCAGCCGCTCGCTGACGTCGACGATCGCGACGTCGGTCGCCAGCTTGTCGGCGGCGGCCTGGGCGGCCAGCAGTGCGGTCTCCCGCGCCTCGGTCGAGGCGGTCATCGGGGTACCTCCTGGGGATCGGTGGTCGGTGGTTCGGGAGACGGACCCTCGGTCCGGGGCGCCGTCGCGGGCGGCCGGTCGTAGGTCGGGCGGTCCCCGGACGGCGGGGCGTCGCCGGCCCCGCCCCGGGCGGCGATGCCCTCTCGGGCGACGGCGCGGGCACCGACGCCCGACCGGTACAGCCCGCGCTTCTCGATGTACTGCACGACGCCGTCGGGGACCAGGTACCAGACCGGCATCCCCCGGCCGACCCGGTCACGGCAGTCGCTGGAACTGATCGCCAGCGCCGGCACCTCGACCAGGCTGACCGCCCCCTCCGGCAGGTGGGACGCGCCCAGGTCGAAGCCAGGGCGGGTGACGCCGATGAAGTGCGCGAGCTCGAAGCAGCGGTCGCTGTCGCGCCAGCTGAGGATCTGCGAGAGGGCGTCGGCGCCGGTGATGAAGAACAGCTCGTCGTCGGGCCGCTGCCGCTGCAGGTCGGTGAGCGTGTCGATCGTGTAGGTGGGACCGCCGCGGTCGACGTCCACCCGGCTCACCGAGAACCGCGGGTTGGAGGCGGTGGCGATGACGGTCATGAGGTAGCGGTCCTCGGCCGGTGCCACGTCGCGGTCGCTCTTCTGCCACGGCTGGCCGGTGGGCACGAAGACCACCTCGTCCAGACCGAAGAGGACCGCGACCTCGCTCGCGGCCACGAGGTGCCCGTGGTGGACGGGATCGAACGTCCCGCCCATCACCCCGACCCGCCGACCCGCCACCGATCGAGCGTATCCGGGCGGTCCGGGGCCGGCCCGTGAGGACCGGCCCCGGACAGCGGGCACGGGGCCTCCCCGCCAGGTACCCCGGACCGGAGACCAGCGTGGGCCCTCCGCGACCGGCCTCCCCGTGCCGCCGGTCACGGCCGGCCGCGACTCCTGCGCACGGGAGACGCCACCGGCGCCGGGACGCCCGGCACCCATCGGGTACAACGACTCTCGGTGGACCGGGTTACGGCCCGCCCGCTAGAGCGTGGTGACGAAGTCCGCGAGCTGGGCGGCGTTGCGGCACTCGACCATGTCGACCACCTCGCCGTAACGGTCGGCCGCGGAGTCCCCGCTCCCCCACAGACGGCGCGGCTCGGGGTTGAGCCAGTGCGCCGAGCGGGAGCGGCGGACCAGGTCGGCCAGCACCGGCAGCCCCGGTGGGCGGTAGTTGGTGCGCCCGTCCCCGAGCACGAGCAGCGACGTCTTCGGCCCGACGGCCGACGGCCAGCGGTCGGCGAAGGCCTCGAACGCCGTCCCGTAGTCGCTGTGCCCGTCGAAGCCGACGACGTCGGCCTCCCGTCCGATCCGGGCGACGGCATCGGCGACGTCGACACCGGGGCGGAAGAACCGGGTCACCTCGTCGGTGGAGTCGACGAACGCGAAGGCCCGCACTCCGGAGAAGTGCTCGCGCAGCGCCTGGGTCAGCATCAGCGTGAAGTGGCTGAAGCCCGCGACCGAGCCGCTGACGTCGCACAGCACCACCAGCTCCGGCTTGTGCACCTTCCGCGGCCGGTGATGGGTCACCACCGGCACGCCGCCGGTGCCCAGCGACGCCCGGACGGTCTTGCGGAAGTCCAGCCGACCCTCGCGGCCGAGCTGCCGTCGCGCCGACAGCCGCACGGCCAGCCGCCGGGCCAGCGGGGCGACCGTCCGGCGCAGCTCGGCGAGGTCCGCGGCCTGGGCGCGCAGGAAGTCGACCTGGTCGGCCAGGGGGCGGACGGCGTTCTTCGCCACCTTGTCCCGGCCGCGCTCGGCCGCCGTCCGCCGCCGGACCTCGGCCTCCACCGCGGCGCGGAACGCGGCCAGCCGCTCGCGCACCGTCTGGCGGGCCACCTGCTCGGCCAGCCCGCCGCGTTCGCCGTCCGCGAGCAGGCCGGCCAGGAGCCGGGCGACCAGGGTGTCCGGTGAGAGGGCGCGCATCACGCGGTAGCTGAAGAAGGACTGGCCCGACGGCGACGGCGCCGTCCGGCCCAGCTGGTCGACCGCCTCGCGGGCGAAGCGGCGCAGCGCCTCCTCGTCGCCGTCGAGCAGCAGCCGGGACAGCTCCTCGCGCATGAGCTGCGCGAGGTCGGTGCCGTCGGGCAGGTCGAGGGTGGGCTCGCCGGGTTCGCCCGGCTCCCCGTCGGGCTCGTCGCCGGCGGAGAGGGCGACCGGCCGGTCCGACAGCGGCCACCACAGGTCGAACAGCACGTCGTAGGCCGGTCGCTGCGCCGCCCGCTGCAGCAGCACCGCCGCCAGCCCGTGCCGCAGCTGCTCGCGGTCGAGGAGGTCGACCACGGTGAGGATCTCGGCGGCGTCGACGGCCTGGCTGATGCCGACCGGGATGCCGGCGTCGCGCACCGCGCGGACGAAGCCGTCGAGGTGCCCCGCGAGCCCGCCGGGAGCGGCCACGCCCCTGGTCCCGCCCCCGGCCACGCCTCCGGTCCCGCCACCCGCCGCCGGCATCAGTTGAGCCGCAGCTCGGCCGCGGCCCGCTCCTGGTCGCTGGCGTGCTTGAGCACCACGCCGAGCGTCGAGCGGACCGCCGTCTCGTCGAGGGTGTCCAGGCCGAGCTCGAGCAGCGTCTGCGCCCAGTCGAGGGTCTCCGAGATCGACGGCGACTTCTTCAGCTCCAGCGCCCGCAGCGCCCGCACCGTGCGGACCAGCTGCTCGGCCAGACCAGGGGCGAGGTCGGGCACCCGGGAGAGCACGATCTCCCGCTCCCGCTCGGCCGACGGGTAGTCCAGCGCGAGGTACAGGCAGCGTCGCTTCAGTGCCTCCGACAGCTCGCGGGTGGCGTTGGACGTCAGCACCACCATCGGCCGGCGCGCCGCGGTCACCGTGCCGAGCTCGGGGATGGTGACCTGGAAGTCGCTGAGCACCTCGAGCAGCAGGCCTTCGACCTCGACGTCGGCCTTGTCGGTCTCGTCGATGAGCAGCACGGTCGGCTCGGTGCGCCGGATGGCGGTCAGCAGCGGCCGGGCGAGCAGGAACTCCTCGCCGAAGATGTCGTCGTGGACGGTGCCCCAGTCCGCGCCGTCGGTGCCCTGCGCGGCCTGGATGCGCAGCAGCTGCTTCTTGTAGTTCCACTCGTACAGCGCCCGCGCCTCGTCGAGGCCCTCGTAGCACTGCAGCCGGATCAGCTCCGCGCCGGTGGACGCCGCCAGCGCCTTGGCCAGCTCGGTCTTGCCCGTGCCCGCCGGTCCCTCGACCAGCAGCGGCTTGCCCAGCCGGTCGGCGAGGAAGACGGTGGTGGAGATCTGGGCGTCGGGCAGGTAGCCGGCCGCCGCCAGCCGCTTGCCGACGTCGGAGACCGAGGAGAACTGCGGGGACTGCGACGGCGGGCGGGGCATGCGGCTCCTCGATCGGGTGGCGGGGTGGGCCGGATGTGGGGCTCAGCGCGTGTGGCCGCTGCCCGTCACGACGTAGGTGGTGGAGGTGAGCTCCGGCAGCCCCAGCGGACCGCGGGCGTGCAGCTTCTGGGTGGAGATGCCGATCTCGGCGCCGAAGCCGAACTCGCCGCCGTCGGTGAACCGGGTCGAGGCGTTGACCAGCACCGCTGCGGCGTCCACCCCGGCGGTGAAGTCGGCGATGGCGCGCGCGGAGTCGGCGACGATCGCCTCGGAGTGCCCGCTCCCCCACCGCTCGATGTGGTCCAGCGCCGCCGGCAGGTCGTCGACCACGCGCACGGCCATGTCCATCGACAGGTACTCGGTCGCCCAGTCCTCGTCGGTCGCGGGGACGACGGCGTCATGGGCGGCCCGGGCGCGCTCGTCGCCGTGCAGCGTCACCCCGGCGTCCACGAGTGCGGACAGCAGTCGCGGCAGGAACGGCACGTCGCGGTGCACCAGCAGCGTCTCGGCGGAGTTGCAGACGCTCACCCGGTGGGTCTTGGCGTTGAGCACGATCGCCTCGGCGGTCGTGGGGTCGGCCGAGGTGTCGACGTAGACGTGGCAGTTGCCCTCGCCGGTCTCGATGACCGGCACCCGCGCCTCGCGCACCACCCGCTGGATCAGCGACGCGCCCCCGCGCGGGATCACCACGTCGACCAGGCCGCGGGCGTTCAGCAGCTCGCCGACCGAGGCGCGGTCGGCGGGCAGCAACTCGACCGAGCCGGCCGGGAGCCCGGCCTTCTCCGCCGCCTCGGTGAGGACGGCGACCAGGGCGGTGTTGGTCCGGAACGCCGAGGCCGAGCCCCGCAGCAGCGCCGCGTTACCGCTCTTGAGGCACAGGCCCGCGGCGTCGACGGTCACGTTCGGCCGGGCCTCGTAGACGATGCCGACCACACCGAGGGGGACGCGCACCTGCCGCAGCTGCAGCCCGTTGGGCAGCGTCGACCCGCGGACGACGTCGCCGACCGGGTCGGGCAGCGCCACGAGCTGGCGCAGCGCGTCGGCCACGCCGGCGATGCGGCGGGTGTCGAGCCGCAGCCGGTCGAGGACGGACGCCGGGGTGCCGTCGGCCGCGGCCGCCTCCACGTCCGCGGCGTTGGCGGCGAGCACCTCGTCGGCGCGCTCGACCAGCGCGTCGGCCATGGCGCGCAGCGCGGCGTCCTTGGTGTCGGTGGGCAGGGTGCGCAGCACCCGGGCGGCGGCGCGGGCGCGCAGCGCCGCGGCCCCGATCAGCGGCAGGCCGGAGACGTCGGACACGTCCGCGAGCCTACGCGGGCGGGCGGAGCTCCCCGGCCGCCTCGGATCCCGCCGGATATGTGAGAATGATTCCCATGAACACCTGGACGACGCGTGCCGTGACCGCCGCCACCGCCTCGGCCGCCGCCCTCGCCCTGGCCGGCTGCGGGGGCTCCGACGAGGCCGCGGGCGGCGGCGGGGACGGGCTCACCGTCGTCGCCGGCTTCTACCCGCTGGAGTGGGCGGCGCAGCGGGTCGGCGGCGACCGCGCCGACGTCTCCTCGCTGACCCCGCCGGGCGCGGAGGCCCACGACCTCGAGCTCGCGCCCCGGGACGTCGCCGCGGTCGCCGATGCCGACCTGCTCGTCTACCTCGGGGGCTTCCAGCCGGCCCTCGACGAGGCCGCGCAGAACGAGGCCGCGGACACCGCGTGGGACGCCGGCCGGGCCGCCGACCTCACGCTGACCGCCGAGGAGGACGCCCACGAGGGCGAGACCGCCGAGGAGCACGAGGAGCACGCCGGGGACGGCGAGGCGGTCGACCCGCACTTCTGGCTCGACCCGGTCCGGCTGGCCTCCGTCGGCGACGCGCTCGCCGAGCGGCTGGCCGAGGCCGACCCCGACGGCGCGGCCACGTACGAGCAGAACGCCGCGGCGCTGCGGACCGACCTCGAGGCGCTGGACGCCGAGATGCAGGCGGGCCTGACCGGCTGCGCGGTGGACACCCTGGTCACCGGCCACGACGCCTTCGGCTACCTCGGCGACCGGTACGGTCTCGAGGTGGTGGGCATCAGCGGGCTCAGTCCCTCCTCCGAGCCCAGCCCGGCCGCCCAGGCCGAGATCTCCGAGCTGGTCCGGGAGCGCGGCGTGACCACCGTCTACACCGAGACCCTCGTCGACCCGGCCGTCGCCGAGACCGTCGCGACCGAGGCCGGCGTGCGCACCGCCGTCCTGGACCCGCTCGAGGGGCTCACCGGCGAGTCGGCCGGCAGCGACTACCTCGAGGTCATGCGGGCCAACCTGGCCACGCTGCGGGAGGGTCAGTCCTGTCCATGAGCGCCGTCCGGCTGCACGACGCCCGCATCGGCTACGGCGACGTCGCCGTCGTCCAGGGCGTCGACCTCACCGTGGCCGACGGCGAGGCGGTCGCCGTCCTCGGGTCGAACGGGTCGGGCAAGACCACCCTCGCGCGCGGGCTGCTGGGCCTGGCCACGGTGCTCGGCGGTGAGGTCGAGGTCCTCGGCGCCCCGGTCGGGCGGCTCCGTCGTCCCCCGCCCGCCCAACGCGGCCGGATCGGCTACGTGCCGCAGCGGCACACGGTGAGCGGCGCGGTCCCGGCGACGGTGCGCGAGGTCGTCGGCGTGGGCCGGCTGGCCCGCCTGGGCCCCTTCGGCCGGCTGCGCCCGGCCGACCGCGCGGCGGTGCAGGACGCCGTGGCCGCGGTCGGGCTGGCCGACCGGCTCGGCGACCCGGTCGCCTCGCTCTCCGGTGGTCAGCAGCGCCGGGTGCTGGTCGCCCGCGCGCTCGCCGCCGAGCCGGAGCTGCTGGTCATGGACGAGCCGACCGCCGGGGTGGACACCGCCAGCCAGGACGCACTGGCCGCCGTCCTGGCCGACGTGTCGGCCGCCGGCACGACCCTGATGGTCGTGACGCACGAGACCGCCGCACTGGCCGGCGTCCTCACCCGCGCGGTCGTCGTCGACCACGGCCGGATCGCCTACGACGGCCCGCTGGCCGGCGCCGCGGCCGACGCCGAGGCCGGCGGGCACCACCACCCCGAGGGCACCGGCCTGCCACCCTCGCGCGGGTACCGGCAGGACCAGCCCCGGGTGACGACGGACGGAGTGCGCTGAGGTGGAGGTCCTCGAGTACGGCTTCATGCAGCGGGCACTGCTGGCCTCGCTGATGGTCGGGCTGGTGGCGCCGGCGGTCGGCGTCTTCCTCGTGCAGCGCCGCCTCTCGCTCCTCGGCGACGGCCTCGGGCACGTGGCCCTCACCGGTGTCGGGATCGGCGTCCTCACCTCCACCGCTCCGGTCGGGACGGCGCTGGTGGCCGCCGTCCTCGGCGCGGTCCTCATCGAGCTGGTCCGCGCCCGCGGCCGCACCAGTGGGGACGTCGCCCTCGCCGTCCTGTTCTACGGCGGCATCGCCGGCGGCGTCGTGCTGCTCAGCCTCGCCCCGCGCGGGCAGGCCACGAACCTCGAGGCGTACCTGTTCGGCGCCATCACCACCACGACGACCGCCGACGTCGCGGTCTTCGGCGTCATCACCGTCGTGGTGCTCGGCGTCGTCTGGCTGCTCGGCCAGCGGCTGTACGCGGTCAGCGACGACGAGGAGTACGCCCGAGCGGTCGGCCTGCCGGTCCTGGCGCTCAACGTCGTCCTCGCCGCCCTGGTCGCGGCGACCGTCGTCCTGTCCATGCGGGTCGTCGGCCTGCTGCTCATCAGCGCGCTGATGATCGTGCCGAGCGCGGTGGCCCAGCAGCTGGCCCGCAGCTTCCGCCAGACGGTGTACCTCGCCTGCGCCATCGGCCTGGTCACCAGCGTCGCCGGCACGACCGCCTCCTACTACACCGGCACACCCTCCGGCGGCACGATCGTGCTGCTCGCGATCGCGCTGTTCCTGCTGGCCACGGCGGCGGTCGCGGTGCGCGAGGCGACCGCCCGCCGCCGGCACCGGCGCCGCGCCGAGGTGCACGCCGCCCACCCGCACGAGCACGGTGCCGGCTGCGGGCACCCGGCGGTCCTGCACGGCGACCACGTCGACTACGACCACGACGGCCACCTGCACGCCCCGCACCGCACCGGCACGGGCGTCCACTACGACGAGCACGGCGAGCACGCGCCGCCGGCGGAACAGGTGGGGCGGACATGAGCGAGCCGGCGAGCTCATGCAGCAGCACAGCACCCTGGGGAACGCGGCCGACGAGCGTCAGCGAGGAGACCGCGTGACCGCGTCCGGACCGGCCGAGGCGCCGCGGCGCCAGACCCGGCAGCGCAGCGCCGTCCTGGCCCTGCTCGACGACCAGGACGGTTTCCGCACCGCCCAGGACCTGCACGCCCTGCTCCGCGAACGCGGCGATGCCGTCGGCCTCGCGACGGTCTACCGGGCGCTGCAGGCCCTGGTGGACGACGGCCTGGTCGACGTGCTGCGCACCGAGGGCGAGGCCGCCTACCGGCGGTGCTCGCCGGTGCACCACCACCACCTGGTGTGCCGCTCCTGCGGGCGCACCGTCGAGGTGGCCGACCCGCCGGTCGAGCGCTGGGCGGCACGCGTCGCCGCCGAGCACGGCTTCGCCGACGTCCAGCACCAGCTCGAGGTCTTCGGCACCTGCGCCGCCTGCGCCGCCGGGCGCTGAGAGCCGGCTCAGACGAAGGCGCTGTGCCCGGTGATCGACCGCCCGACGATGAGGGTGTTGATCTCGCGGGTGCCCTCGTAGGAGTACAGCGCCTCGGCGTCGGCGAAGTACCGGATGACGTCGTTGCCCAGGACGATGCCGTTGCCGCCGAAGACCTCCCGGGCCATCGCGACGGTCTCCCGGCCCCGGGTGGTGACGTAGCTCTTGGCCAGCGCCGCCTGGTCGTCGCGCAGGTCACCGGCCTCCTGCAGCTGGGCGACCCGCACCACCATGCCCAGCGAGGCGGTGACGTTGCCCAGCATGCGGGCCAGCAGGTCCTGGACCAGCTGGAAGGAGCCGATCGGCCGGCCGAACTGCTCGCGCTCCCCCGCGTAGCGGAGCGCCGTCTCGTAGGCGCCCATCTGGCAGCCGACGCCGGACCACGCGACTCCGCCGCGGGTCACCTTGAGCACCTTGTTGACGTCCTTGAAGGAGTTGCCGCCCTCCAGCTTGTGGTCGGCGGGGATGCGGCAGCCGGTGAAGGTCAGGTCGGCGTTCTGCACGGTGCGCAGCGCGAACTTGTCCTCGATCTTGGTGGCGGTGAACCCGGGGGTGCCCTTGTCGACGACGAAGGTCTTGACCTGGTCGTCGGCCACGTCGCGGGCGAACACCACGACGTGGTCGGCGAAGGTCCCGTTGCCGATCCACCGCTTGGCGCCGTCGAGCACCCACTCGTCGCCCTCGCGCCGTGCGGTGGTGCGCAGGCCGCGGGCCACGTCCGAACCGCCCCCGGGCTCGGTGAGCGCGAAGGCGCCGACGGCCTCGAGCCGCATCATCGCCGGGAGCCAGCGCTGCCGCTGCTCCTCCGACCCGAGGATCACGACGGAGCCCATCGCCAGGCCGTTGTGCACGCCCAGGAACGTGGCCATGGACGGGTCGACCCGGGAGAGCTCGAGGGCCTGGAAGCCGTTGTAGAGCCGGGAGGAGGCGGGGCGGCCGTCCCACTCGTAGCCCCGGCCCACCGCGCCGACCTCGGCGAAGCGCGGGACCAGGTCCATCGGGAACTCGGCGGCCGCCCAGGCGGCGTTCACCCGGGGCCGCACCTCGGCCTCGAGGAACTCGCGGAGCGCCTGCAGCTCCTTGCGCTCGTCGTCGGACATCAGCGACTCGTAGCCGAAGAAGTCCCCGGTCAGCAGCTCGGACATGCGTCCACCCTCTCGGAACGGCGTCGTCCCGGGGCTCGTTACCCCCCGGTAGCCGCCTCACGCCCCGGCCGGCCACCCGAGCGAGCGGTCAGTTCAGCGCGCGGGTGCCCGGAGGGAGGGTGCCGCCGGCGACCATCGCGGCCGCGGCGTCCTGCAGCGCGGTCAGCGCGACCCGCTGCGTGAAGGGGCCGGTGGAGACGCGGGCCACGCCGAGCTCCTGCATCTCGCGGGCGGGCAGGGAGGCCCCGGGCACGCTGATGAGCGTCAGCCTGTTGCGGCCCAGGCCCTCGACGACCGCCGCGATCTCGTCGCGGTCGACCAGGCGCGGGACGAAGACGACCGGCGCACCGACCTCGAGGTAGGCCCGGCCGCGACGGATCGCCTCGGCGACGAGCTCACCGCGGTCGGCGCCCTCGGCGGCGCGGACGAAGGTGTCGGTGCGCGCGTTGAGCACGAAGTCGATGCCGGCGTCCCGGCCCGCGCGCAGCACCGCCTCGACCGCGGCGACGGCCTCGTCCAGCGGCTTCATCTGGTCCTCGAGGTTGCCGCCGACGACGCCGAGCCCGATGGCGCGGCGCGCGGTCTCGCCTGGGTCCCCGTAGCCGGCCTCCATGTCCATGCTCACCGGCAGGTCCACGGCGGCGGTGATCCGGCCGACCATGTCCAGGTGCAGGTCGAGCGGGATGTTCTCGCCGTCCTCGTAGCCGAACGTCGCGGCGATGCCGTGGCTGGCGGTGGCCAGGGCGCGGACGCCGTCGGTGGCCGCCACGACCTGCGCGGAGACGACGTCCCACACGTTGGCGAGGACCAGGATCTCCGGGGCGGTGTGCAGGTCGAGGAGGGTGCGGGCGCGGGTGGCGAGGTCGGTCATGCCGGCCACGCTACGACCGGGTCAGGCGGCGTGGCGTGCGAGCCGGTGGCGCAGCCCGCTGCGGACGGCGGGCCACTCGGCGTCGGTGATCGAGAAGACCACGGTGTCCCGCAGGGACCCGTCGGGCATCCGCCGGTGGTTGCGCAGCACGCCGTCCTGCTTGGCGCCGAGCCGGGCGATCGCCGTCCGCGACTGGTGGTTGTGCCAGTGCGTGCGGAACTCCACGGCGAGGCAGCCGACGGTCTCGAAGGCGTGGGTGAGCAGCAGCAGCTTGCTCGCGGCGTTGACCCCGGTCCGCTGCGCGGAGGCGGCGGTCCAGGTGTACCCGACCTCCAGCCGCGGGACGGCGAGGTCGGCGTTGCAGTAGGTCGTCGCCCCGACCACCGCGCCGTCGGCGGTCCGGCGGACGACGAACGGCAGCATCTCCCCCGCCGCCTGCCGGGCCAGCCGCGACTCGACGTCGGCCGCCATGCCGGCCGGCGTGGGCACCGAGGTGTACCAGAGCTCCCACAGCCGGCCGTCGGACGCGGCGGCCGCGAGCTCGTCGGCGTGCCCGCGCCGCAGCGGCTCGAGGACCACCAGCTCGCCGGCCAGCGTCACCGGCGCCAGCCCCGCCACGTCAGCCCCTGTCCCGCAGCGCCCGGAGCGCGTTCTTGCGGGCCTCGCCGGTGAGCCGGTCGAGGAAGACCTTGCCGTCGAGGTGGTCGACCTCGTGCTGCAGCGCACGGGCCATCAGACCGGTGCCCTCGACGCGCACCGGCTCGCCGTGCACGTCGAACCCCTCGACGACGGCGTGCATCGCCCGGACCGTGGGCGCCCACAGGCCGGGGATGGACAGGCAACCCTCGTCGCCGTCCTGGGTCTCCTCGGACAGCTCGACGATCCGGGGGTTGACCACGTGCCCGATGCGCCCGTCGACGTTGTAGGAGAAGGCGCGCAGCCCGACGCCGATCTGCGGCGCGGCGACGCCGGCCCGCCCGGGGTCGGCGACGGTGTCCTCGAGGTCGCGGACGAGCGCGGCCAGTTCCCTGTCGAAGCTGCGCACCTCGTCGGCAGGTGTGCGGAGGACCGGGTCACCGAGTTCGCGGATGGGACGGATCGTCACGACGGCGAGTCTCTCAGCCCGGTGTCCCCCGCCCGGGCACGGGCGCCGGCCCAGCCCGACAACACCGAGGCGCGGCAGCGGTCGGCCTCGTCACCCGCCGCGACGAGGACCGCGACCGCCATCTCCGGGCCGTGCTGCGTCAGGGCCTCGGCCGGCAGCACGCCGGTCACGACGAGCATGGCCAGCCCGTGCCCCGCAGCCCAGTAGCGCGTGGCCACGGCGAGCGGATCCGACGCGACCGTGAGACGGCCGGCCCGGCGCGCCCGCTCCGCGGCCTCGACGAGCAGTGCGAACGCGTCGTCGGCGACCGCCGGGTCCTCGAGGTCGGCCGCCGCGTCGAACATCGCCCGGTACAGGAACGGGTCGCTGCGGGCGCTGTCGAGGTAGGCGGCGCCCAGCGCGGCCAGGTCCCGGACGGGGTCCTCCGTGCGCGGCACCGTCGCGAGGCGCCGGGCCAGCCGGGCGAAGCCCTCGGCGCGCACGGCCCGCCACAGCCCCGGCATGCCGCCGAAGTGGGTGTACAGCGCCGTCGTCGAGGCCCCTACGCGGTCGGCGAGCGACCGCGCGGTCACCGGTTCGCGGCGCGCCAGCAGCTCGGCGGCTCCCTCGAGCAGGGCGAGACGGACGGCGGGATCCGCGGTGCGGGGCATGTTGCCAACCATACCGCAATGGTGTTACATAACACCGTCACATCATCCGACCGAGGAGTTCCCGTGCCGATCGAGCTCTCCAACCCGCCCGGCATCCCCGCCCCGGAGTTCTACCGCCAGATGGCCGTGGCCACCGGCTCGCGCACCGTCTACCTGGCCGGCCAGGTCGCCCGGACGGCGGACGGGGAGCCGATCGGCGCCGGCGACCTCGCCGCGCAGGTGGAGCAGGCGTACCTCAACGTGGCCACCGCCCTGGAGTCGGTGGGCGGCAGCTTCGCCGACGTCGCCAAGCTCACCGTCTACGTCGTGGACTGGTCGCCGGAGAAGCTCCCCGCCCTCGGCGCGGGAGTGGGCCGGGCCGCCGAGCGCCTGGGCGCCGACCTCACCAAGCCGGTGACGCTCCTGCCGGTGGTCGCCCTGGGCGAACCCGACCTGCTCGTCGAGGTGGACGCCGTCGCCGTCCTCCCCTGAAGGACCCCCTGCCCCACACCGCTCGCAGCCCGGCCTCGCCCGCAGGCTCCGGCCCCGTCCCGGGTCCCGCCCCGAGCTGGCGAGGGGTGGGGAGGACGGGGTCCTTCGCCGAGGGTGGAGAGGGGCGAGGTCCTCCTTCAGCCCAGGGACGGGCGCCGCACCAGCACCATCTCGTCGCGGTGCACGATCTCGCGCTGGTACTCCGGGTCCAGCTCGCTGGTCTTGCGGCCCAGCAGCGGTGGCAGCTCCTTGGCGTCGTAGGCGACCAGGCCGCGGGCCACCACGACGCCGTCGGGACCGACCAGCTCCACCGGGTCGTCGGCGAGGAACTCCCCCGCCACCCCGGTGATGCCGGCGGGCAGCAGGGAGGCGCCGCGCTCGCGCACCGCCCGGACCGCCCCCTCGTCGAGGTGCAGCCGGCCGCGCGGCCGGGTGGCGAAGCGCAGCCAGAACTGGCGGGCCCGGGGCCGCGGCCCCATGACGGCGAAGCGGGTGCCGACCGGCTCGCCGGCCAGCGCGGCGGCGGCCTGGGCGGCCGAGGTGACGACGACGGGGACGCCGGCGTGCGCGGCGATCAGCGCGGCCTCGACCTTGGTGGCCATCCCGCCGGTGCCCACACCGTTGCGGCGGGCGGTGCCGAGGGTGACCTCCCCCAGGTCGGCGGGGTCGCGCACGGTGTCCAGCAGCTGCGCCGGCCCCTGCCGCGGGTCGCCGTCGTAGACGCCGTCGACGTCGCTGAACAGCAGCAGCGCGTCGGCTCGGGCGACGTGCGCGACCAGCGCGGCCAGCCGGTCGTTGTCGCCGAACCGGATCTCCTCGGTGGCCACCGTGTCGTTCTCGTTGACGATCGGCAGCACGCCGAGGGTGAGCAGCCGCTCCAGCGTGCGCTGGGCGTTGCGGTAGTGGCTGCGTCGGGTGAGGTCGTCGGCGGTCAGCAGCACCTGCCCGACGGTCACCTCGTGCCGGGCGAAGGCGTCGGCGTAGGTCTGCACCAGGCGCAGCTGGCCGACGCTGGCGGCGGCCTGGGCCGTGGCGAGGTCCCGCGGCCGGCCGGCGACCCCCAGCGGGGCCAGGCCGGCGGCGATCGCTCCGGAGGAGACGAGGACGACCTCGCGGCCCTGCGCGTGCACCGCGCCGAGGACGTCGACCAGGGCGGCCAACCGCTGCTCGTCCAGCCCGCCGGGCAGGCTGGTCAGCGACGAGGAGCCGACCTTGACCACGACCCGGCGCGCACCGGCGATCTCCGGGCGCAGGCTCACCCGTCGTCCCCGGGCAGGTCGTCGTCCCCGGGCAGGTCCTCGTCGGTCCAGGTCTCGGTGAGCTCGTAGGGCACCCGGCGGGCCTTCTTGGCGGCCAGCCGCTCCTCGGCGCGCACCCGGTGCGGGGCGTCGATGCGGGAGTCGGTGCCGCGCCCGCCGAGCCCGGCGGTCTCCTCGACGCTCAACGTGCCGGCCGGCAGCGTCGGCACGAAGTCGAAGGCGACGTCGCCGATGACGATGGTGTCCCCCTCCTGCGCGCCGGCCTCCTGCAGGGCGTCCTCGACGCCGAGCCGGTTGAGCCGGTCGGCGAGGAAGCCCACGGCCTCGTCGTTGGTGAAGTCGGTCTGGCGCACCCAGCGCTCGGGCTTGGTCCCGCGCACGGTGAACGCGCCCTCGTCCTCCGGGTCGCGCTCGACGGTGAAGCCGCTGTCGTCGACCGCGCGCGGGGTGAGGGTGACCCGCACCGGCTCGGGCTCGGGCAGCGCGGCGCGGTGCTCCTCCACGGCCTGCGCCAGTGCGAAGCCGAGCTCGCGCAGCCCCTCGCCGGTCGCGGCGCTGACCGGGAACACCTGCAGGCCGCGCTGCTCCAGCGGCTCGCGGACCAGGTCGACCAGCTCGCGCCCGTCGGGCACGTCGATCTTGTTGAGGACGGCGACCCGCAGCCGGTCGACGAGGTCCCCGCGGTACTGCGCCAGCTCGTGCTGCAGCGCCTCGATGTCGCTCTCCGGGTCGCGGCCGGGCTCCATCGTGGCCATGTCGACGACGTGCACCAGGACGGCGCAGCGCTCGATGTGGCGGAGGAACTCCAGGCCCAGCCCGCGACCCTCGGACGCGCCGGGGATGAGCCCGGGGACGTCGGCCATCGTGAAGACGGTGTCGCCCGCGCGAACGACGCCGAGGTTCGGCACCAGCGTGGTGAACGGGTAGTCGGCGATCTTCGGCCGCGCCGCGGACATGGCCGCGATCAGCGAGGACTTGCCCGCCGACGGGAAGCCGACCAGGCCGACGTCGGCGATGCTCTTGAGCTCGATGACGGCGTCGAAGGCCTCGCCCGGCTCCCCGAGCAGCGCGAAGCCCGGCGCCTTCCGGCGGGCGTTGGCCAGCGCGGCGTTGCCCAGGCCGCCCTTGCCGCCGTGCGCCAGGACGACCCGGGTGCCGGTGCCGACGAGGTCGGCGATCACCCGGCCGTCGGGGGTGCTGACCACGGTGCCGGCGGGAACGCGCAGCACGCGGTCCTCACCGCGGGCGCCGTGGCGGTTGCTGCCCTCACCGGGGCGGCCGTTACCGGCCTTCTGGTGCGGGCGGTGGTGGAAGTCCAGCAGCGTGTGCACGCTGGGGTCCACCTCGAGGACGACGTCCCCGCCGTTGCCGCCGTTGCCCCCGTCGGGGCCGCCGAGCGGCTTGAACTTCTCGCGGTGGATCGAGGCGACGCCGTGCCCGCCGTTGCCGGCGGCGACGTGCACGACCACGCGGTCGACGAAAGCGGCCATGTCCGCGCCGCCTCCTGCTTCTTCGCTGTCAAGCGCCACGAGCGCACGGGCCGGCGGCCCGTGCGCTCGTCGCGGTACGTGTGTGCTGAGGTCCCGTCCCCGGTCCCGCTGGCCTCCCTGCAGGGTCCCGCTGCGAGCTCGCGAGTCGCGGGGGCAGGGAGGTCCTTCTACGAGCGGTGGTAGCGGCGGGGTCCTGTGATCAGGCCTCGACCGCGGAGATGGAGACGGTCTTGCGTCCCCGCCGGGTGCCGAAGGTCACCGCACCGGGCTGCAGCGCGAACAGCGTGTCGTCGCCGCCGCGGCCGACGCCCAGGCCCGGGTGGAAGTGGGTCCCGCGCTGGCGCACGATGATCTCGCCGGCCTTCACGACCTGGCCCCCGAAGCGCTTGACGCCGAGGCGCTGCGCGTTCGAGTCGCGGCCGTTGCGGGAGGACGAGGCGCCCTTCTTGTGTGCCATGTCGTCGTCAGCCCTTCGTGATGTCGCGGACCACGACGTCGGTGAGGGGCTGACGGTGCCCCTGACGCTTGTGGTAGCCGGTCTTGTTCTTGAACTTGTGGATGCGGATCTTCGGGCCCTTGCCGTGGCCGACGATCTCGCCGGTCACGGTCACCCCGGCCAGCGTCTCCGCGTCGCTGGTGACGGTGTCGCCGTCGACCAGGAGCAGGGCCGGGAGGGTGACGGAGTCGCCCGCCTCACCCACGAGACGGTTGACCGTGAACCGGTCGCCCACGGCCACCTTGTGCTGCCGGCCACCGGCCTTCACGACTGCGTACACCACTGAACTCCTCGATCGCCTCTGTCATGTCCTGCGTGCGCCCGGACGTCGGGCGCCGGGTGCTGGACGGGCTGCCCGCCTCCCAGGCGGCACCAGACGGTGCGCGCGACCAGGGCGGTGCAACCCGACCAGCGTACCCGAGCGGCGGGGACCCGGTCGAACGGGGGAAGGGGGAGGACCCCCGGCTCCGCCCCGGCCCCCTCCCGGGCCCCGCCCCGAGCTGGCGAGGGGGCAGGAGGGGGTCCTCCTCCTCAGGACGCCGGCGGTCCGGCCGGCCGGCTGGCAGCCCGACGGCGGCGCGGGCGGGTGACCGGCGTGGCGGTCCCGCTGCCGTCGTCGGCCACCGGCGCACCGGTCTCGCCCGTCGCGCCGCCGGACGGCGTGTCGGCGGGCGCCTGCTCCGCGGGGGGCTCGTCGTCCATGGGACCGGGGTCGTCCGGTCCGGCGCCGGTGGGCACGTCCTCGTCGTCGGACCGCCCGGTGTCCACGGCCTGGTCCGCCGGCTCGGCCGGCGAGGGCTCGGCGAGCGCCGGCACTGCGGGCACCGGCTCCGCGGCGACCGGCTCCGAGGGCGCCGCCTCCGCGGCGGCCGGCTGCTCGGCGACCGGCTCGGCGGCGGCCGTCCCCTCGGCCGCGGGCTCCGCGACGGGCTCGGGCGCCGCCTCCGGGGTTCCGGCAGCGGGCTGGTCGGGCTCGACCGCAGCCGGCTCGGCGTCCGCGGTCTCCGCGTCCCCGGACTCACCGACGGCGGCGAGCACCGCGGCATCCTCGGCCGCCCGCTCCTCACCGGACTGGCTGCGGTTGCGGCGACCGCGGTTGCGCCGGCCGCCGCCGGAGCGCTGGCCCTCGCCGTCGCCGTCCGCGCTGCCCGGAGCCGGCGCCTCGGCACCGACCGCCACGGGCTCGGCCGCAACGGCGTCCTTCGCGTCCTCCGGCGCGGCGCTGTCCTTGCCGCCGCCACCGCCACCGCGCTGCTGCTCGCGCCGACCGTTGCCGCCGCCGGTGCCCCCGCCGCCGTTGCCGCGGCGCTTCTCGTCCACCGGGTCGACGTGCACGATGACGCCCCGGCCGCGGCAGTGCTCGCACGGCTCGGAGAAGACCTCGAGCAGCCCCTGGCCGACCCGCTTGCGGGTCATCTGCACCAGGCCCAGCGAGGTGACCTCGGCGACCTGGTGCTTGGTGCGGTCGCGGCCCAGGCACTCGGTCAGCCGCCGCAGCACCAGGTCGCGGTTGCTCTCGAGCACCATGTCGATGAAGTCGATGACGATGATGCCGCCGATGTCCCGCAACCGGAGCTGGCGGACGATCTCCTCGGCCGCCTCCATGTTGTTGCGCGTGACGGTCTGCTCGAGGTTGCCGCCGGAGCCGGTGAACTTGCCGGTGTTGACGTCGACGACGGTCATCGCCTCGGTGCGGTCGATGACCAGCGAGCCGCCCGAGGGCAGCCACACCTTGCGGTCGAGCGCCTTGGCCAGCTGCTCGTCGATGCGCAGGTCGCGGAAGACGTCGCCCTCGCCGGTGTGGCGGCCCAGCCGGCCGACCAGCTCCGGGGAGACGTGCGCGACGTAGGCCTCGACGGTGTCCCAGGCGTCGTCGCCCTGGACGACGAGCTCCTTGAAGTCCTCGTTGAAGACGTCGCGGATGACCCGGATGGCGAGGTCGGGCTCGCCGTAGAGCAGCGACGGGGCGTTGGAGGAGGACTCCGCCTTCTTCTGGATGACGTCCCACTGCGCCTGCAGGCGGGCGACGTCGCGGGTCAGCTCCTCCTCCGAGGCCCCCTCGGCGGCGGTGCGGATGATCACACCGGCGTCCTCGGGGACGATCTTCTTGAGGATGTCCTTGAGCCGCTGCCGCTCGGTGTCGGGCAGCTTGCGGCTGATGCCGGTCATCGAGCCGCCGGGCACGTAGACCAGGAAGCGGCCGGGCAGGTTGACCTGCTGGGTGAGCCGGGCGCCCTTGTGACCGATCGGGTCCTTGGTGACCTGCACCAGCACCTTGTCGCCGGACTTCAGCGCCTGCTCGATGGAGCGCTGCTTGCCGGTCAACCCGGCGGCGTCCCAGTTGACCTCGCCGGCGTAGAGGACGGCGTTGCGGCCCTTGCCGATGTCGATGAACGCCGCCTCCATGCTGGGCAGCACGTTCTGCACCCGGCCGAGGTAGACGTTGCCGGCGAAGGACGTCGCCTGCGCCTGGGTCACGTAGTGCTCGACCAGCACGTCGTCCTCGAGGACGGCGATCTGCGTGCGCTCGCCCCGCTGACGGATGACCATCTTGCGGTCGACGGCCTCGCGGCGGGCGAGGAACTCGGCCTCGGTGAGGATCGGCGCCCGGCGGCGGCCGTTGTCCCGGCCGTCACGGCGGCGCTGGCGCTTGGCCTCCAGGCGGGTGGAGCCGGTGACGCCCTTGACGTCGTCGTCGCTGGTGGTGCGGCCGTTGCGGCCGGCGCGCTCGGGACGGTCGTCGTCGCTCTCCGCGGTGACCTCGCCGGCCTCCCCGGTGCTCCCGCGGCGGCGCCGGCGGCGCCGGCGACGGGTGCTGGAGCCGCCCTCGCCCTCGTCACCCTCGGCGGTGTCCTCACCGCTGTCGGCGTCGGTGTCCTCCTCGGCGTCGTCGGCGTCCTGCTCGTCGGCGTCCTGCTCGTCGCCGGTGTCCTCGTCGCCGGTGTCCTCGTCGTCCTCGGCATCGGCGGCGTCGTCCCCGCTGCGCCCGCGACCGCGGCCCCGGCGGCCCCTACGGCGGCGCCGGCTGCCCCCGGACCCGTTGTCCTCGCCGTCGTCGCTGCCGGTGTCGGGATCGGCCTCGGCGTCCGCCGTGCCGTCCTCGTCGGTGTCGGTGTCCTCGCTGGGCGCGGGGGTCTCGTCCGCGCCGGAGCGGCGGCGGGAGCGGCTGCGCCGGGAGCGCGGCGCCGGCGTCTCGTCCTCGGCGTCCTCGGCCGGCTCGACGTCGGTCTCCTCGACCGTCGGCGACTCGGCGAGCGGACGCCGGCTGCGCCGGCGGGGCGGCGGGACGTCGGTCTCGGCCGGCGCGACGAAGCTCACGAACGCCGGGATCGGAGGGGCCGCGGCCGTCACGGGCGGGTGGTCACCGGGGTCGGCCGCGCCGGCCGGGCGGGTGGCCCGCCGGCGGGGGCGGGCGATGACCGCGGTGGGTTCCGGGGAGCTGAACTGGGCGCCGAAGCGGGAGACCGGGGGTTCCTCGGGCTCGGTGGCCGGCTCGAGGCTCTCGGCGTCCTCCTCGGCGGCGGCGAGCTCCTTCACGGCGGCGGCCTGCTCGCCGGCGTCGTCGTCCTCACCGGCCTCGGCGGCGCGGAGCTCGTCCTCGGCCCCGGCGGTCCCCGTGCCCTGCGGCAGGGCGGTGGGGTCGAGGCCCTCGTCGGCCGGGGTGGTCGTGCTGTCGTCTGTCTGGTCGGCCACGCGTGGCTCGCCTCCTGTGTGGTGCTCCCGGGCGCCGATCACAGGGACTGGCGGCCGCGCAGGAGCACGGGGTCGGACGGGTCGGGCCCCCGCGCCGGGTACGGCGGCAGGCGCGACCCGCGAAGTCTGGGGGCCGGTGTCCGGGCGAGGAGTTGCCGCGGCCGGGCGCCGGTCGTGCGGGTCGTTCGGTGGTGCGAGCTCTCGGGGTGCGTCACGTCTGGCAGCCGTGCCGCTCGACGTCGTGCGGCCCCGGGGCCCACCGGTCAGACTGCGGCGGGCTCCCCCTGGCAGCGGGTGCCCGCGACGCGGTCCGGGCCGAGCGGGTCGGCCACGGTCCCGGTGTCGTCGAGCCGGCCCTGCGCCTCACGCACGGCCCGAGGGGGCGACGGCGGGCGCAGGTCGGCGACGGCAACCAGGGCGGCCAACACGTCGTCGGGTCGAACGGCGGGCGTCACCTGCCGGACGACCATGTGCAGTATGGCACAACCTGCCTCCTCGGCCGCCGCCGCACTGACCACGGCCGCCCGCGCGTCGACGTCCCTCAGCCCGTTCTTGGTGCGCTTCTCGACGGTGACCACGTCCGCGGCGAGGAACGCCTCGACGGCCGCTGCCAGCTCGGCCGGCGCCACCCCCGGCAGCTCCACCCGCCAGGCCGCGGCGTCGATCCGGTCGGCCAGGGACCCGGAGCCCAGGGCCTCCACGCACTCGAGGACGTCGATGCCGGGGGGCAGCGACGCGTCCAGCGCGGCGCGCACCTCCTCGGGATCGCGTGGCTCGGCCAGGCCGATCTCCACGTACTCGGCCTCGCTGGCCGCGCCGGTGGGCGCCGCGCCCACGTAGGAGATCTTCGGGTGCGGCGAGAAGCCGGCGGAGAAGGCCATCGGCACGCGCGCGCGGCGCAGCGCCCGCTCCAGGGCACGGGCCAGGTCGCGGTGGGAGGCGAAGCGCAGCGGGCCGCGCTTGGCGTAGCGCAGCCGCAGCTTCTGCACGGTGGGCGGCGGGGGCGGCCCCTCGGGCTGGCGGGCCACTAGCGGCCGACGACCGTGAGCGGGAGCAGGCTGCGCCCCGTGGGGCCGATCTGGATCTCGGTGCCGTTGGTCGGGCAGACGCCGCAGTCGTAGCAGGGGGTCCACCGGCAGTCGGCGACCTCCTCCTCCGACAGCGCGTCCTGCCAGTCGTCCCAGAGCCACTCCTTGTCCAGCCCGGAGTCCAGGTGGTCCCAGGGCAGGATCTCCTCCTGGCCGCGCTCGCGGGTGGTGTACCAGTCCAGGTCGACGCCGAGCGGCACGAGTTCGTCGGCCGCAGCGGTGGTCCAGCGCTCGTAGGAGAAGTGCTCGCTCCAGCCGTCGAACCGGCCACCCTCGCGCCACACGCGCTCGATCACCCGGCCGACCCGGCGGTCGCCCCGGGAGAGCAGGCCCTCGACGATGCCCGGCTTGCCGTCGTGGTAGCGCAGTCCGATCGAGCGGCCGGTGCGGCGGTCGGCGTTGATGGCCTGCCGCAGGAGCTTGAGCCGGGAGTCGATCGTCTCGGCGCCGGCCTGCCCGGCCCACTGGAACGGCGTGTGCGGCTTGGGCACGAACCCGCCGATCGAGACGGTGCACCGGATGTCCTTGCGGCCGCTGGCCTCCCGGCCGGCGCGGATGACCTCCACCGCGAGCTCGGCGATCTCCAGCACGTCCTCGTCGGTCTCGGTCGGCAGACCGCACATGAAGTAGAGCTTCACCTGCTGCCAGCCGTTGGCGTAGGCCGTGGTCACGGTGCGGACCAGGTCGTCCTTGGACACCGTCTTGTTGATCACCCGTCGGATGCGCTCGCTGCCGCCCTCGGGGGCGAAGGTCAGGCCGGAGCGCCGGCCGTTGCGGGACAGCTCGTTGGCGAGGGTGACGTTGAAGGCGTCCACCCGGGTGGACGGCAGCGACAGCCCGGTGTTGGTGCCCTCGTAGCGATCGGCGAGCTGCTTGGCGACCTGGCCGATCTCGGAGTGGTCGGCGCTGGACAAAGACAGCAGCCCGACCTCCTCGTAGCCGGTGGCGCGCAGGCCCTGGTCGACCATCGAGCCGATGCCGGTGATGGTCCGCTCGCGCACCGGCCGGGTGATCATCCCGGCCTGGCAGAACCGGCAGCCGCGGGTGCAGCCGCGGAAGATCTCCACGCTCATCCGCTCGTGCACGCTCTCGGCCATCGGCACCAGCGGCGTCTTCGGGTAGGGCCACTCGTCGAGGTCCAGAACGGTGCGCTTGCCGACCCGCGCGGGCACGTCGTCCCGGGTGCGGGTCACCGCCGCGATGGCGCCGTCCGGGCCGTAGGAGACCGCGTAGAAGCGCGGCACGTAGACGCCGTCGACGCGCGCGAGGCGGGCCAGCAGCTCGAGGCGCCCACCGGGGCGGCCCTGCTCCTTCCACGCGCGGACCACGTCGGTGATGTCGCCGACGACCTGCTCACCGTCGCCCAGGACGGCGCAGTCGACGAAGTCGGCGATCGGCTCGGGGTTGAACGCGGCGTGCCCGCCGGCCACGACGACGGGGTGCGTCTCGTCGCGGTGGTGGGCGTGCAGCGGCACCCCGGCGAGGTCGAGGGCCTCGAGCAGGTTCGTGTAGCCCAGCTCGGTGGCGAAGCTGACGCCGAGCAGGTCGAAGTCGGCGACCGCCCGGTGGGAGTCGACGGTGAACTGGCCGACGCCGTGCTCCCGCATCAGCGCGGCGAGGTCGGGCCAGACCGCGTAGGTGCGCTCGGCCAGGGCGTCGGGCCGCTCGTTGAGCACCTCGTAGAGGATCATCAGGCCCTGGTTGGGCAGCCCCACCTCGTAGGCGTCGGGGTACATCAGCGCCCAGTGGACGGCGACGTCGTCCCACGCCTTGACCTGCGCGTTCAGCTCACCGCCGACGTACTGGATCGGCTTCTGCACCTGCGCGAGGAGCGGTTCGAGACGGGGGTACAGCGATTCACCGTTCATGACCCGTCCAGGGTAGACGGCGACCGGCGCTCCTCCCCCACGCCCGGACCGGCCGGAACCGGGCACCCGCCACTCCCGAGGGCGCGACCCGAGCGCGTCGGCACGCCGCGTTCGTGCACCCAGGGCTTCGTCGCTTGACTCAGTTCGTAGCAATAATGCTACGTTGCGTCGCATGGGACGACAGCGCAAGTCCGAGGCGGACAAGGTCCACGACCGCATCGCCGTGCTGCGGGCCGACCGCGGGGTGAGCCGGAAGGAACTCGCGGACGCCGTCGGCGTCCACCCGCAGACGATCGGCTACGTGGAGCGAGGCGACTACAGCCCGTCGCTGGCGCTGGCCCTGCGCATCGCCCGCTTCTTCGACCTGCCGGTCGAAGCGGTGTTCTCGCTCGACCCGCTGCCCTCGCTCAGCCAGGAACTCCTCAGGAGGACGTCGTGAGCATCTCCCCCGACCAGACCTACCTCGCCCGCACCTTCGAGGACGGGCGCTACGCCTGGGCGCGCACGCGACGGGTACGCCGCCGCACCGTCGTCGCCCAGGCCGTGCTGCTGGCCGCGCTCGTCGCCGTCACGGTGGCCGCGGCGTCGACGCGCGAAGGCTGGACGACGTGGTACTTCGTCGCCTGGACCGTCGGCATGCTGGGGTTCATCCCGCTGCACTCGGTGCTGAACCTGGGCATCCGGGGGGTGTTCGACCGCGACGACCGGTCACTCGACGAGCACCAGCAGCGCCTGCGGGAGCGGTCCCACAGCGCGATGGGCTGGCCCGGCACGGCACTGACCCTCGCGGCGTGGACCGGGGCGGTCGCCGTCGTCGCGCTCACCGACCACGTCGCGATGGCGCTCTGCCTCGGGTTCCTGCTCTGGTTCACCGCCGGCCTGCTGGCCTACTGGCACCTGGCCTGGACGGCGCCCGAGGAGCCGACCGACGCCGACCTCGAGGACTGATCCCACGCCCGGGCTCGCCGGGAGCGACGTCGGCGGTCTCGCCGGGCACGGACGCCCACCCCGCCGGGACTGCCGACGCCGTCGCGGACCTCAGCCCAGCTGCGGGAAGAACAGCGCGATCTCCCGGTCGGCGGACTCGTCGGAGTCCGAGCCGTGGACGATGTTGCTCTGCACCTCCAGGGCGAAGTCGCCGCGGATGGTGCCGGGGGCGGCCTTCACCGGGTCGGTGGCGCCGGCCAGCGCGCGGAACGCCTCGACCGCCCGCGGGCCCTCCACGACCAGGGCGAGCAGCGGACCGCCGGTGATGAACTCCACCAGCGAGCCGAAGAACGGCTTCTCGCGGTGCTCGCCGTAGTGCTCCTCGGCGACCTCCCGGGTCAGCGTGCGCAGCTCGGCGGCGACCAGGCGCAGGCCCTTGGCCTCCAGGCGCGAGATCACCTCGCCGACCAGGCCGCGGGCGACGCCATCGGGCTTGACGAGGACGAGGGTGCGATCGGTCACGGGGCGGCAGCCTACGGGGGACGCCGTGCTCACCCGAGGGGGTGGACCCGCTACGGGTCCGCAGGGTCCGCGCCGATGACGCGTGCATGCCGTCCCGCTCGTGGTCCGCCCGCGTGGCCCTCACCGCCGTGCTGCTCCCCGTCCTGTCCGTGGTCGTCGCCGCTCCCGCGCACGCGGAGGAGCAGGCGACCGTGGACGTGCTGACCCTCGTCGACGGCGAGTACGTCGTCGAGACGGTGGCGGTCCCGGCTCCGCAGGCGGAGGCGACGGCGGACCGGCTGGAGGACTCCCCCGAGGTGGTGGCCGCCAGCCCGTCGGTGACCTACGACGTCGTGGGCTCGCCCGACCCGTACTGGGAGGCCGACGACCCGGGCGAGGCGGGCAGGGTGCGTGCGGCCTGGGACCGCAGCCGGGGTGAGGGCCAGATCGTCGCCGTGCTGGACACCGCCGCGACCATCTCGCACCCCGACCTGTCCGGCGCCGTGGTCGCGGGCACCGACGTCGCCGGTGGCGCCGGCGAACCCTGGCACGGCTACGGCGTGGCAGGGGTCGTCGCGGCCCGCGCCGACAACGGGATCGGCGGCGCCGGGATGGCCCCCGAGGCACGGGTCATGCCGGTGCGGGTCTGCAACGACGGCGGCTGCACGTCGGCCGCCGTGGCGCGCGGGGTGCTCTGGGCCGCCGACCACGGCGCCGACGTCATCAACATGTCCCTCGCCGGCTCCACCTACTCCGACGTGACGGCGGCGGCGATCCGGTACGCCCTCGACCGGGGCATCTCGGTCGTCGCCTCCGCCGGGAACGACGGGCGCAACGGCAACCCGGTCATGTACCCGGCCGCCAACAGCGGCGTCATCGCCGTCTCCGCCACCACGGGCACCGGCGCCCCGGCGGACTGGGCGCAGCACGGCTGGCAGGTCGACGTCTCGACGGTCGGCGACAGCGTCCTCATGACCTTTCCCGGCGACGACTACGCCACCGGCTCGGGCACGTCCTTCTCCGGCCCCGCGGTGGCCGGCGCCGTCGCCCTGCTGCGGGCGTCCCACCCGGGCATCGCTCCCGAGGACGTGCAGGCCGCCCTGCAGGCGGGCGCCGACAGCGCGTCCTGGGACCGCGCCTGGGGCGCCGGCCGGCTCGACGTGCCGGCCGCCATGGCCGTCGCGGACCGCACCGGCGCCGCGCCCACGGTCGTCGCCTCCCCCGGCGCCCTGGCCGTCAGCTGGGACGCCGTCCCGGGCGCGACCTCCTACGCCGTCCGGGTCGACGGCGTCGTCCGGGCACAGGTCGCCGGGACCAGCGCGACCGTGACCGGGCTGACCAACGGCAACCAGGTCGCCGTCGACGTCCAGCCGGACACCGGCGACCGCAGCCGCCCGGCGCTCGCCACCGTCGGGGCGCCGGCCCCGCCCACCCCGGTCCTGCACAGCGCGTCCCTGGGCGGCACGAGCACCAGCGCGACGATCGGCCTCTCCGCATCCGTCACCGGCACCCCCAGCGGGCGGTACGCGATCGTGCGGGACGGCGTGAGCATGGGGACGGTCTCCTACATCTTCGACGCCACGCCGAGGACCCTGACGATCGGGATCGGCCGCATGCCGACCACGGAGACGCGGTGGCAGCTGCGCGCACTGGACAACCTCGGCCGGAGCAGCCCGGACTCCAACGCCGTCACCACCGGCTCCGGGACGCCGGCACCTCCGGCCGCGGTGACCGGCCTGACCGGCCACGTGGACGGCACGGACGTGCTGCTGACGTGGGACGACCAGGGGACCGCCCACACCTACCGGGTCAGCGCCGAGGGGTCGGTCGTCGCGTCCCCGGTCACCGCGGGCGCCACCCTCCCGGCACCCCCGCCGGGCGTCACCCGGACGTACGCGGTGTCCGCCGTCGACGCGTGGCAGCAGGCCGGGCCCTCGGCGAGCGTGGCCGTGCAGGGTCCGGCCGTCGCGGAGCGGCCGGTCCTGTCCGTCGCCCCCCGCGTGGTGGGCGACCTGACCGTCGGCAGCACCGTCAGCACGCCTGCGGCCTTCACCGGTGCCGACACCGTCGAGCACGTCTGGCGGGCCTGCGCCGGCGACGTCTGCACGGCCCTCGACGGGAGCACGACGCACCGGATCACCTCCGCCGAGCTGGGCAAGCAGCTGGTGGTGCAGGCCATCGCGCGCAACGCCGCCGGCACCACGGTGGTGACCAGCGAACGTTCCGCCGCGGTGGCACCCGCGCAGCCCACCGTGCCCGGCGCTCCGGCCATCGGCTCCGTCACGGCCGGCGACGCCTCGCTCGTCGTCCGGTGGACCGCCCCCGCCGCCACCGGCGGCTCACCGCTGACCGGGTACGTGCTCTCGGCCTACGCCGGCGGCACCACTCCGGCGCGGACCGTGACGGTCGCGGCCGGCACGACGACGCACACCCTCACCGGGCTGACCAACGGCACCGCCTACCAGGTCGCCGTCGCCGCCACCAACGCGGCCGGCACCGGCGCGGAGTCCGCCCGCAGCCAGTCGGTCACCCCACGAGTGCCCGCCACCCCGCCGGGCGCACCGACGATCGGGCGGGTGGAGCCCGGCGACGGATCGGTGCGGGTGCACTGGAGCCCCCCGTCCTCGGACGGCGGCAGCCCGATCACCGGTTACGAGGTCCTGACCTTCCAGGGCTCCACCGTGGTCTCCACGTCCACCGCGGCGGCCACGGCGACCAGCCACCTGGCCACGGGGCTGACCAACGGGACGACCTACGTCCTGGCCGTGGTCGCCCGGAACGCCTCCGGCGTCGGCGGGAGCCCAGCCGTCAGCGCGGCCGTCGCCCCGCAGGCGCCGGCGACGGTCCCGGGGACACCGGGGATCGGCGCCCCGGTCGCGGGCCGGTCGTCGGTGACCGTCCGGTGGACGCCCCCGGCCGCGAACGGGTCGGCGATCACCTCCTACACCGTGCACGCGTACCGCGGTTCCACGGTGGTCGCGACGGCGACCGCTCCCGGCAGCGCCACGAGCGTCGTGGTCCGCGGGCTGTCCGACGGCGTCGCCCACCGCTTCACGGTCACGGCTGCCAGCGGGGTGGGCACCGGTCCGGCATCGGCCCTGAGCGCGGCCGCCACGCCGCGCACCGTCCCGGTGGCCCCGCGCATCGGGACGCCGACCGCCGGCCGGGCCTCCGCCGTCGTGCGCTGGACCGCCCCGACCTCTGACGGGGGGTCCCCCGTCACCGGCTACGTCGTGCGGGCCTACCGCGGGTCGACCCTGGTGCGGACCCTGACCGTGCCGGCCACCGCCCGGCTCACGACGGTCACCGGACTGGTCAACGGCAAGGCCCACCGGTTCACCGTCACCGCCGCCAACGCCGTCGGCGCGGGCCCGGCCTCCGCGCTCAGCGCCACCGTCACGCCGCGCACCGTGCCGTCGGCCCCGGTCATCGGCCGGCCGACGGCGGGCAACTCGGCGGTGACCGTGCGCTGGGCCGCCCCGACCGACACCGGCGGCGCCGCGATCACGGGCTACTCCGTCCGCGTGTACCGCGGCACGGCGGTCGTCAAGACGGTGACCGCCCGCGCCGGCAGCACCAGCCACACCGTCTCCGGCCTGGTCAACGGCACCGGCTACCGGTTCACCGTCGCCGCGGTCAACGCCGCCGGGACCGGCCGCGCCTCCGCGCTGAGCGCCACCGTCACCCCGCGGCGCTAGCCGGTCGGGCCGGCGTCGTCCTCCCTCGGGAGGCGCGCCGGCCCAGGCCCACCGAACGGGGAGCCGAGCAGCTCCTTGCGCACCTGCAGCAGGTACAGCCAGATCAGTACGAACGCACCGGCCACGAACCACATGGCGCCGTTGAGCAAGCCGGTCGCCAGCAGCGGGACCTGCAGCACGGTGCCGGCGACCAGGCCCCAGGGACGACGCTGCACACCCGAGGCGAGGACCAGGACCACGGAGAGCACCAGCAGCAGCGTCAGCCGCACACCGTCGAGGCCCTCCTCGGTCTGCGCGATCCCGCGCGGTACGAACAGGACGGCGATGCCCTCCAGCACCAGCACGCCGGCCGCGGCCCCCCGCAGGGCCCGCGCCGCCCCCACCGGGTCCGGGGCGGTCACGGCGTCGTCCCGCCCATGAGCGCGCGGGCCTCCCCCGCGGTGATGACGCTCCCGGTGACCAGCACGCCGGAGCCGCCCAGTGCGTCGTCCGGGCCGGCCTCGGCCAGCTCGATCGCCTCCGTCAGCGCCTCGGGCAACCGCGGCGAGACGCTGACGCGGTCGGCGCCGAAGACGTCGACGGCCAGCGCACCCAGCTCGTCGGCCGGCACCGCCCGTGGCGAGCTGTTCTGGGTCACCACCAGCTCCGCGCACACGGGCTCGAGCTCGCGCAGCATCCCCTCGACGTCCTTGCCGCGCACCACGCCCACCACGCCGACCAACCGGGTGAAGTCGAAGGACTCCCGGATCGCGTCGACCGTCGCGGTCATGCCGGCCGGGTTGTGCGCGGCGTCGACCAGCACCGTCGGACTGGTGCGCACCCGCTCGAGCCGGCCGGGCGAGCGGACGGCGGCGAACGCGGCGCGCACGGTCTCCTGGTCGATCGGCCCGGTCGCCGCCCCGGCCCCGAGGAACGCCTCGACGGCGGCGAGCGCGGTCGCGGCGTTCTGCGCCTGGTGCGCGCCGAAGAGCGGGAGGAAGACCTCCTCGTACTCGCCGCCGAGACCCTGCAGGCGCAGCTGCTGCCCCCCGACGGCGACCCTCCGGTCGAGCACGCCGAACTCGGTGCCCTCGCGCGCGACCACGGCCTCCACCTCGACCGCGCGGCGGACCAGCGCGTCGAGCGCCGCCGGCTGCTGGCGGGCCAGCACCGCGACCGCGTCGCGCTTGATCACCCCGGCCTTCTCGCCGGCGATGGTGCCGACGTCGGGCCCCAGGTACTCGGCGTGGTCGAGCGCGACCGGCGTGACCACGGCGACGCGGGCGTCGACGACGTTGGTCGCGTCCCAGGTGCCGCCCATCCCGACCTCGATGACGGCGACGTCGACCGGCGCGTCGGCGAAGGTCGCGTAGGCCATGCCCACCATGACCTCGAAGAAGCTCATGGGGTGCTCGCCGGCGGCGTCGACCATCTGCACGTAGGGCGCGATGTCGTCGTGGGTCTCGACGAAGCGCTCGGCGCCGACCGGCTCGCCGTCGAGCACGATCCGCTCGCGGACCGACTGCAGGTGCGGGCTGGTGAAACGGCCCACACGCAGGCCGAAGCCGCGCAGCAGCTCGTCGACCATCCGCGCCGTCGTCGTCTTGCCGTTGGTGCCGGCCACGTGGACGACGGGGTACGCGCGGTGCGGGGAGCCCAGCAGGTCGACCAGGGCGGAGATCCGGCCCAGCGAGGGCTGCAGACGGGTCTCCGGCCAGCGGGCCAGCAGCTCCGCCTCGACGCGGGCGAGATCGGAGTCCACCGTGCTGCTCATCCTCTCCAGGATGCCAGTCACCCACTACCTACGATGAGGAGCATGACCACCGACATCCACACCCCGGAGACCACCGTCCCCGGAGCGGGCGCCGGTGTACCCGAGAAGCCGTCGCTGGACGGGCTCGAGGAGAAGTGGGCCGCCCACTGGGCGGGTGCCGACACCTACGCCTTCGACCGCGCGGCCGCGCTCTCCGCGCCCCGGGACCAGACCTGGTCGATCGACACCCCGCCGCCGACGGCCAGCGGCTCGCTGCACGTCGGGCACGTGTTCAGCTACACGCACACCGACATCGTCGCCCGCTACCAGCGGATGCGCGGCAAGCACGTCTTCTACCCGATGGGCTGGGACGACAACGGCCTGCCGACCGAGCGCCGCGTGCAGAACTACTACGGCGTCCGCTGCGACCCCTCGCTCCCCTACGACGAGGGCTTCGAGCCGCCGGCCAAGCCGGGCAAGGACCAGCTGCCGGTCTCGCGTCGCAACTTCGTCGAGCTGTGCGAGCGGCTGACCGCCGAGGACGAGCTGGCCTTCGAGCAGCTGTGGCGCCGGGTCGGGCTGTCGGTGGACTGGACCAACGTCTACCGGACGATCTCGGAGACCTCCCGCGCCACCGCCCAGCGGGCGTTCCTGCACAACCTCGCCCGCGGGGAGGCCTACGCGCAGGAGGCGCCGACCCTCTGGGACGTCACCTTCCGCACGGCGGTCGCCCAGGCCGAGCTCGAGGACCGGGAGCGCCCCGGCGCCTACCACCGGATCTCGTTCCACGCCGCGGACGGGCCCGTCTTCATCGAGACCACCCGGCCGGAGCTGATCCCCGCCTGCGTCGCGCTGGTCGCCCACCCCGACGACGAGCGCTACCGGCCGCTGTTCGGCCAGACGGTGCGGACGCCGCTGTTCGGCGTCGAGGTGCCGGTCGTCGCCCACCGCCTCGCCGAGCCCGACAAGGGCTCGGGCATCGCGATGATCTGCACCTTCGGCGACCTCAACGACGTCACCTGGTGGCGCGAGCTGCAGCTGCCCACCCGCGCGATCGTCGGCTGGGACGGCCGGCTGCTGCCCGAGGCGCCGTCCGGCGTCCCGGCGGACCCGTATGCCGAGCTGGCCGGCAAGACCGTGTTCAGCGCCCAGCAGCGGATCGTGGAGATGCTGCGCGAGTCCGGGGACCTGGACGGCGACCCGCGGCCGATCACCCACCCGGTGAAGTTCTTCGAGAAGGGCGAGCGGCCGCTGGAGATCGTCACCACGCGGCAGTGGTACATCCGCAACGGCGGCCGGGACGACGCCCTGCGGTCCGCGCTCATCGAGCGCGGCCGGGAGATCCAGTGGGTCCCCGACCACATGCGGCACCGCTACGAGAACTGGGTCGAGGGGCTCAACGGCGACTGGCTGATCAGCCGCCAGCGCTTCTTCGGCGTGCCCTTCCCGGTCTGGTACCGGCTCGACCCCGAGGGCGAGCCGGTCCACGACGACCCGATCCTGGCGCCGGAGTCATCCCTGCCGGTCGACCCGTCCTCCGACGTCCCCGAGGGCTACGACGAGTCGCAGCGCGGCGTGCCCGGCGGGTTCGTCGCCGACCCCGACGTCATGGACACCTGGGCGACGTCGTCGCTGTCCCCGCAGGTGGCCTCGGGCTGGGACACCGACCCGGAGCTGTTCGCGCACGTCTTCCCGATGGACCAGCGGCCGCAGGCCCACGACATCATCCGCACCTGGCTGTTCTCCACCGTCGTCCGCTCGCACTTCGAGCACGGCACGGTGCCGTGGACGCACGCCACGATCTCCGGCTTCGTCGTCGACCCGGACCGCAAGAAGATGTCGAAGTCGAAGGGCAACGTCGTCACGCCGATCGACGTGCTCGAGCGCTACGGCACCGACGCGGTGCGCTGGCGGGCCGCCGGCGCCCGGCCGGGGGCGGACTCGCCGTTCGACGAGGCGCAGATGAAGGTCGGCCGCCGGCTGGCCATCAAGATCCTCAACGTCGGCAAGTTCGTGCTGGGGCTGGGCGCGTCGGCCGACCTGTCGGCCTCGGACGTGACCGAGCCGATCGACCGCGGGCTGCTGGCCGGGCTGGCGGGCGTGGTCGACGAGGCGACCGCGGCGATGGAGTCCTACAACTACACCCGCGCGCTCGAGGTCGCCGAGGCGTTCTTCTGGTCGTTCTGCGACGACTACGTGGAGCTGGTGAAGTCCCGCGCCTACGGGTCGGGGCCGGCCGCCGAGTCCGCCCGGGCCACCCTGGCGCTGGCGCTGTCGGTGCAGCTGCGGCTGTTCGCGCCGGTGCTGCCGTTCGTCACCGAGGAGGTCTGGTCCTGGTGGCAGTCTGGCTCGGTGCACCGCGCGCCGTGGCCGGCCGCGACCGACCTGCCGGCCGGGGGTGACCCCGCGGTGGTGTCGGTGGTGGCGACCGCGCTGGCCGGGGTCCGCAAGGCCAAGTCCGACGCCAAGGTCTCGATGCGGGCCGACGTCGAGTCCGCGACGGTGACCGCGCCGGCCGAGCAGGTGCCGCTCGTGGAGGCCGCGCGCACCGACCTCACCGAGGCCGGCCGGATCGCCTCGCTGGCCGTCGTCGCCGGCGAGGGTCCGCTCGCCGTGGACGTCGTCCTCGCCCCACCCGCCGAGTAATCCCTTCCCCGGGCGTCCCGGTGCGCTGGTCGGCAGGTGTCAGCTCAGGATCTGCCGATCAGCGCACACGGTGAGCGGCGAACAGCCGCAACCGGGTCTCCCGTACGGCGAGGATCTCCTGACGACACGCGTCCGGGGCCGACATCATGCACGCGTAGCCGAAGCGGAGGGTCTGCCAGCCGATCGTCGCCAGCAGCGCGTCCCGGGCGATGTCGGCCTCCCGCTGGGCCCGCGATCCGTGCCATGCGGCGCCGTCCATCTCCACGGCCAGCAAGACGTCGTCGTACGCCGCGTCGAGGACGAACGTCCGCCCGGCGACCGTCACCCGGCGCTGCTGCACGAAGGGGGGCATCCCCGGCGCGCGCAGCACCTGGAGACAGCCCCAGATCTCCAGCTCACTGCGACAGCCGTCGGCCAGCAGCGTCGCCAGGCGCGACAACTCCACGCGGTCACTGAGCCGGGGTCGGCGCGCCAGCTCGGCCGAGAGGTCTCGCGGTGAACAGTGCCGATCCCGCACCGCGGTGATGGCTGCCGCCCGGACGACCGTGCGGTCGAGCCCAGTCGAGCGCGGCCAGGAGTCGACCACCGACCGCTCGACGGAGGTGACCGCCAGCCCGTCGACACGTCGCCGTTCGGCCCAGATGGCCGGAGCGCGGTGAACCACCACCCCTGCGGAGCCGCGAGCGCTCATCGAGGTGTCAACGGAGACGTGCACCGGACCGCTCGGGTGTCCCGCGAGGCCCCACAGCGCCAGCGCGGTGCCGTGGCTAGCCACCGCCTCCCGTCCCTCCAGTGCTGCGGACAGACGGGCGCGCCACTGCTGCGCCGCGGACGGGAGGGCGAGGACGCCGGGACGCAGTCGGACCAGCTTCCCGGCTGCGACCCACGAGCCCACGGTGCGCGGGCTCACCTGCGTGAGGAGCTCCTCGCTGGTCACCCAGCCTCGGGGACCGACCACCAGGGACACGTCGAACGCCATGCCGGGAGGGTGCTGCGCGGGGCGGCCGCCGCAGGCCGGTCGGGCGGATCTGTGGACAGCCGGGGTCGACCACGTGCGCCGATCGGCACCCCGTCCGCTACGACCTGCCGAACGGCGCACGCAGTCCGGTCCGGGAACGGCGACGGCCCGCCTCCCTCGTGGGAGACGGGCCGTCGCGCGGCCCCGTCCAGGGCACCGCCCCGAGCCGGCGAGGGGTGGGGAGGACGGGGTCCTTCGTCAGGCGGACTTCTCGCGGCGCTCGCGGGACGGCTTGCGCGGCACGATCGTCGGGTTGACGTGCTCCAGCACGACCTCCTTGGAGATCACCACGGAGGCGACGTCGTCCCGGCTGGGAACGTCGTACATCACCGACTGCAGGACCTCCTCCATGATCGCCCGGAGCCCGCGGGCGCCGGTGCCGCGGAGGATGGCCTGGTCGGCGATCGACTCGAGGGCGTCGTCGCTGAACTCGAGGTCCACCCCGTCGAGCTCGAAGAGCCGCCGGTACTGGCGCACCAGGGCGTTCTTCGGCTCGGTCAGGATGTTGATCAGCGCCTCGCGGTCCAGCTTCTCCACGCTGGTGATGACCGGGAGCCGGCCGATGAACTCGGGGATCATCCCGAACTTCAGCAGGTCCTCGGGCATGACCTCGGCGAAGGTGTTGGCCTCGTCGATCTCCTTCTTGCTGCGGATCTCCGAGCCGAAGCCGATGCCCTGCTTGCCGGCCCGCTGCTCGATGATCTTCTCCAGCCCGGCGAAGGCGCCGCCCACGATGAACAGCACGTTCGTCGTGTCGATCTGGATGAACTCCTGGTGCGGGTGCTTGCGGCCACCCTGCGGGGGCACCGAGGCCGTCGTCCCCTCGAGGATCTTCAGCAGCGCCTGCTGCACGCCCTCGCCGGAGACGTCGCGGGTGATCGACGGGTTCTCGCTCTTGCGGGCGATCTTGTCGACCTCGTCGATGTAGATGATCCCGGTCTCGGCCCGCTTGACGTCGTAGTCGGCGGCCTGGATCAGCTTGAGCAGGATGTTCTCGACGTCCTCACCGACGTAGCCGGCCTCGGTGAGGGCGGTGGCGTCGGCGATGGCGAACGGCACGTTGAGCATCCGGGCCAGGGTCTGGGCCAGGTGGGTCTTGCCGCAGCCGGTGGGGCCCATCAGCAGGATGTTGGACTTGGCCAGCTCGACCGTGTCGTCGCGGCTGCCGGCGTTGCCCGCCTGCACCCGCTTGTAGTGGTTGTAGACCGCGACCGAGAGCGCACGCTTGGCCTTGTCCTGGCCGATGACGTACTGCTCGAGGAAGTCGTGGATCTCCTTGGGCTTCGGCAGCTCGTCGAACTTCAGGTCCGACGACTCCGAGAGCTCTTCCTCGATGATCTCGTTGCAGAGATCGATGCACTCGTCGCAGATGTAGACCCCGGGGCCAGCGATGAGCTTCTTGACCTGCTTCTGGCTCTTCCCGCAGAACGAGCACTTGAGCAGGTCACCGCTCTCACCGATTCGTGCCACCTGCTGACCTCCACCTCGGGGGGATTCCAGGCTCCTGGTGTCTCAGGGGCCCGCCTGTTGATGGTGCTGATGTCCCGTGCTCGGCCCCGCTCCGGCGAGGTCCTCCTCCCGGCACGTGGGGGCCGGGGATCGGGCGTTCGCCGACCGTACCTGCTGGCACCGGCCTCGCAGGGCGATGACTCGCCCGGCGGGGACGGCGCCTGCGACCACGTGCGTCCCGCGTCCCCCGACGGTACGGGTCGAGTGCCCGACACGCGCGCACTCGGCCCGTACCGCTTTCGGGAGATCAGGCCGGCAGGGCGTTGAGCTTGCGGCTCTGGATGACCGCGTCGACGATCCCGTACTCCTTGGCCTCCGCGGCCGTGAGGATCTTGTCGCGGTCGATGTCGGACCGGACCTGCTCCTGGGTGCGGCCCGTGTGCCGCGCCAGGATCTGCTCCATCTGGCTGCGCACCCGCTCGATCTCGGCGGCGTGGATCTCCAGGTCGGAGACCTGACCGCCGGCCTCACCGGAGGGCTGGTGGATCAGCACGCGCGAGTACGGCAGCGCGAGGCGCTTGCCGGGGGTGCCGGCGGCCAGCAGGACGGCGGCGGCCGAGGCGGCCTGGCCCATGCAGACGGTCTGGATGTCGGGCCGGACGAACATCATCGTGTCGTAGATGGCCATCAGCGACGTGAACGAGCCACCGGGCGAGTTGATGTAGATCGTGATGTCGCGGTCGGGGTCGTTCGACTCCAGCGTGATCAGCTGGGCCATGACGTCGTTGGCCGACGCGTCGTCGATCTGCACCCCGAGGAAGATGATCCGCTCCTCGAAAAGCTTGTTGTAGGGGTTGGACTCCTTCATGCCGTAGCTGGTCCGCTCCACGAAGGAGGGCAGCACGTAACGGCTGGAGGGCATCTGGAAGCTCATGGCAGTTCTCCTCCGAACCGTCAGTTGTCGGTGACCGGGTTGGCCTGGTCGGTCATGGCGGCACGGCTGACGACGTGGTCGACGAAGCCGTACTCGAGCGCCTCCTGCGCGGTGAACCAGCGGTCGCGGTCGGAGTCCTTCGCGATCTGCTCGACGCTCTGCCCGGTGTGGAAGGACTGCAGCTCGTTGAGCTCGCGCTTCGTGCGGCGGAACAGGTCGGCCTGGATGGCGATGTCGGCCGCGGTGCCGCCGACGCCGGCGGAGGGCTGGTGCATCATGATCCGCGCGTGCGGCAGGGCGTACCGCTTGCCCTTGGTACCGGCGGTCAGCAGGAACTGGCCCATCGAGGCCGCCAGGCCCATGCCGTAGGTGGCGACGTCGCAGTCGATGAACTGCATCGTGTCGTAGATGGCCATGCCGGCGCTGACCGAGCCGCCGGGCGAGTTGATGTACAGGTGGATGTCGCGCTTGGGGTCCTCGGCGGACAGCAGCAGCATCTGCGCGGCGAGCTGGTTGGCGATGACGTCGTCGACCTGGGTGCCCAGGAAGATGATGCGCTCGCGCAGGAGCCGCTCGTAAACGGAGTCGCCGAGGTTCATCCCCCCGGCGGCGCCACGCAGGAGCGGCGCGCTCGCCTGGTTCGGGTTGGTGCTCACGGGTGCGGTGACCTCCGTTGGACTGTCGGGCAGTCGCTCTCGCTGGGCGGGGCTGGTGGTGCCGACCCGGCACGCCGCCGTGGTGCGGTGTACCCGGTGCCGGCCTGGGTCTGCGTCGACCCTAACGCGCGCGCGGGAGGGGGCAGTCCCGACGCGGGGGGTGTTCGCCGTCGGCGCAGCGACCGGCGGCGAGGCACCCTGCGGGAACGCGCGACGCCGTCCCTCCCCGGGTCGCGGGGTGGGACGGCGTCGGTGGTGCGAGGGCCCCTTCCGGGGGTCTCCGTCAGCCCTTGGTGACGTCCTCGGTGTCGGCCGTGGCGCCCTCGGTCGCCTCGACGGCGGTCGCGTTGGCCACCTCGGCGTCGGGGGCCTCGTCGACGTCGGCGGCGTCGGCGGTGTCGGCGTCCTCCGCGTCGGCGTCCTCGGCGTCCGCGGTCGCGGCGGCGGGGGCCTGCACCGTGCGCGGGCGGAGCGCCTCGAGGTCGACCACGTTGCCGGAGGCGTCGGTGATCGTCGTCTCCTCGAGCAGCTGGGCGAGGGTCTTGGTGCGGCGGACGTCGGCGACGAACTCGGCGATGTTGCCGCCCTCCTGCAGCTGCTGGGCGTACTGCTCCGGGCTCATCCGGTTGCGCTGGGCCTGCGCCATGATCTGCGCCGAGAGGTCCTCGTTGTCGACGGTGACCTCACGGGCGTCGGCGACGGCGTCCAGGATGAACTGGGTGCGCACCGCCTCCTCGATGTTCTTGCGCTGGTCGGCGTCGTAGGCCTCCTGGCTCTCGACGCCGGACATCTGCAGGAAGCTGTCCCAGTCCATGCCGGCCTGTGCCAGCTCGTTCTGCATGGCCTGGTTGCGCCACTCGATCTCGCGGTCGACCAGGTTCTCCGGGATCGGCACCTCGACGGTCTCGAGCAGGTGCTCGACCAGCTTGTCGCGGGCCTGCGCGCCCTGCTGCAGCACCTTGGTGCGGGCGAGCCGGGTGCGGACGTCCTCCCGCAGCTCCTCGAGGGTGTCGAACTCGCTGGCGGTGGAGGCGAACTCGTCGTCGAGCTCCGGGAGCTCCTTGGTCTTCACCGAGCGGACGGTGACGGTGACGTCGGCCGTCTCACCGGCGTTCGGGCCCTGCAGCAGCGCGGTCTGGAAGGTCGTCGACTCGTCGGCTGACAGCCCGCGGACGGCGTCGTCGAGGCCCTCCATGAGGTTGCCGGAGCCGACCTCGTAGGACATGCCGGTGGTCGACCCGTCCTCGAGCACCTCGTCGCCGAGCTTGGCCTCGAGGTCGATCGAGACGAAGTCGCCGTCCTGGGCGGGGCGGTCGACGCCGGTGAGCATGCCGAAGCGCTCACGCATGACCGAGATCTGCTGGTCGATCTCCTCGTCGGTGACCTCGACGTCGTCGACGGTGACCGCGAGGGCGTCGAGCGACGGCAACTCGACCTTGGGGGCGACGTCGACCTCGGCGGTGAAGGCAAGGGTGTCGTTGTCGTCGAGGCGGGTCACCTCGATGTCGGGCTGGCCCAGGACGCGCACCTGGTTCTCCCGGACGACCTCGGAGTAGACCTCCGGGATGGCGTGCTGGACGACCTGCTCCAGCACGAGCGGCCGGCCGACGCGCTGGTCGAGCACCCGGTTGGGCACCTTGCCGGGGCGGAAGCCGGGCACGCGCACCTGGCGGCCGAGCTCCTTGTAGACCTCACCGAAGGCGTGGTCCAGGTCCCCCCACGGCACCTCGATCGCCATCCGGACCCGCGTGGGGCCCAGTTCCTCGATGGTGCTCTTCACAGCGGCAGTGCTCCTCGATCGACAGACAGGGACGGGCGCCGGGAGACGCCGGGTCGACCCACGAGTCTAGAGACAGCCGCGGAGGTGCCGGTCCGGCGGACCGGGAGGACGGAGACGGTCGGGGTGACAGGATTTGAACCTGCGGCCCCCCGCTCCCAAAGCGGGTGCGCTACCAAGCTGCGCCACACCCCGTGGCGGACCGAGTCTAGGCGGGCCGTCCGGACGCGGCTCCGGCCGCAGGCTGCCCGCCGCACAGCCTCCTCAGGCGGGCGGCCGCCAGCGCGCTCGTCCCCGGACCGCCACGATCCCCAACGGGACGACCGCGAGGCAGGCGGCCAGGAAGATGGTCCTGTAGCGGCCGGCGGCGGCGAGGTCGGCCACGGCCACGGCGGCCAACGCGCTGCCGCAGAACAACGCCCCCGCGAACAGCGACACGACGGTGGCGCGCGCCGCCGGCAGGACATCGGTGGCCCAGGTCTGCAGGGACGAGTGCATGGCGGCCCAGGCGAGGCCGAGCAGGACGGTGACGGCGACCGCCGCGGGCGCCGCCCGGGACAACGACAGCACCAGGCAGGCCGCCCCGGCCGCGGCGGCGCCGAGCGCGATCAGCCGAGACGGGTGCAGACGCCGGGACAGCCGGCCCACCGCGGTCGCGAAGACGAGGACGGCGATGCCGTAGACGGCCGCGATCCCCCCGGCGAGGGCGATAGAGGCGCCGGCCGCCTCGATGGCGGAGGGCAGCAGCGTGAGGACGCCAATGAGCACGCCGCCCTCCACGAAGGCCAGGCCGAGCACGAGCAGCGCCGTCCGGGACCGGGCGACGGCCAGGAACGGGGCCATCGCGTTGCGGTGGTCCCGGGTCCGCGGGGGCTCGTCGAGGAGGCGCAGCGCCAGCGACAGGGCCAGCGCTGCCAGGCCCGTGGCCACGAAGACCGCCCGCCACGTGAACAGCTGCCCCACGACACCGGCCCCCGCCGAGGCCAGAGCGGTGCCGAGGGCCACTCCCACCATGAGGCGGGTGAGCTCCCGCTGGCGACGCTCCGCCGGCACCGTGTCACCGACGTAGACGATCCCCGCCGGGTAGGCAGCACCGAAGAAGGCGCCGCCCACCCCTCGCGCGATCCCGAGCACGACGGGGGTCCAGGCGAACGCGGCGGCCACGGCGGCGAGACCGGCGACCACCAGGGCCAGTCGCATGGTCCGCACCAGTCCCAGGCTGTCCGACACCAGCCCCCACACCGGCTGACCGACCCCGTAGGCGAGGAAGTACGCGCCTGCCGCCTGCACCACCGCCGACAGCGGGACGTCGAGGTCGGCGGCGATGGCGATGAGCAGCGGGGGCATCGCGAAGCGGTCCAGGATGCTGACGAACGCGTTCACCTGCAGCAACCGGATCGGGTCCGGCCGCCTGGACGGAGCGCTCACCACCGACGGACCGTATCGAGGTGCCCCGATGGCGCCGGCCTCGTGAGACCTGCGAGAGGGGGCTGCACCAGGGCGGCTACGCTGTCCGTGCACCTCCGCGGGTGTAGCTCAATGGTAGAGCCCCAGCCTTCCAAGCTGGCCATGCGGGTTCGATTCCCGTCACCCGCTCCACGTATTGACCAGCTGGTATGCCCGTCTGCGCAGCTCAGCGCGGCCTTGGCGCCGCTTCCGTGCCTTGAGGGTGCTGACCCCTGCTGACCGCTGACCACCGGCTTGGGCCGATGCTAAGGCACGGATAAGGCACGACGCTGCCGCCCGCGCCGCTGCGCCCTCGGGCCGACGGCCGTCCCGTCCCGCCCGTCTCGCGGGAATGGGCCCGGACCCGCCGGCCGGGCTCTGCAGCAGTGTGAGTGCGAGTGCGTGCTGCCGGGTTCGGGGTACCGGGTACTGCGCAGGGTCTCGGGCTTGATGCCCAACTGCTTGCCGATACGGGCCAGCGCGCCGGCGCGGGTGACCGGGTCACGCCGGCCGTCGACTGCCATCGGGGCCCGCTCCCGCAGCTCGTCGGGGCACTTCTTCGGTGCCGCCATGACTCTCATCCTCCACCGAACCGGGGGCACCCCAGAGCCCCCATCAGACCCGGGGCGGTTCAATCTCCCGCACGCACTGCCGGTTCGCCGACGGTCAGTCCCGCGGCGTGCTGGCCAAGCAGTTGCAGCAACACCTGCGCTCCTGACCGGGCTTCGGTGACTTAACCCGGCGTCGGCCGCGAGCTGTACCGACATCGGCAAGAACCGACCGACTTCGGCCCGCGCGGTCCCATCTTCGACGACTCACCAGTCGTCAGTCGAGTCGCCGGAAGGCGACCCGTTGTTGGCGGAAGCCGACCACCTCAACACGCCAGCCTGCGGCGTTCCACGCTCGCGCTTGCACACTAGTGGTTCGGCTCCACCACTGCTTACTCGTCAGGGCTGCCGGCGGCAGACCGTCGATTAGGGCGTCAACCTCGGCAATGGGGAGGGCGATCATCTGTTCTCCTCCTTCCGCAGCGTCTCGCAGGTGCTCGAACAACCGCTGGTATTTCTCGTGTACTGCCACAACGTCACTCCTGCCTGATGCGCAACCAGTACATCCTCGCCCACGTCGACAGGAGCGCGTGCGTTGCCAGGGCAACCTCGAGGGCGGGCTACCTAGTGCCGCGGCTGCTAACCACCGCCCCGCATCGGTGACTCAGCCGCCGGGGTTTGCGGCTGCGTGCCTGGATGGGACGGTTGGTCTCGTCTGATTCTGTCTTCCCCGCAGGAGAGGCGAGATGGTGCATCACGTGCAGGCCCGGGCCATCGACAACGACGAGGGCCACAAGTTGCCGGGAAGAAAAAATGGACATCGGAGGTACAGCGGTTCCTGGGCAACCCGTCCGGCTAGTTGCTGCCCACGGCCAACGCCGAGGGACGCCGTCACACGGGCGCCACTGCGGGCATCTGCAATCGGAGGGCATGCACCTGTCCGGCAGCATCCCCGGCAAGAATAGTCATGGCCGTGAGAGCAACGGATGTCACTCTTGCGTCGGCTATCCAGCTCACTCGCTTTCGGCTACGAGCGACGTCCCACACCCGGACCGTGCCGTCCTCCCCGCCACTGACCACGGTGGCCCCGTCCGCACTCACCGCCACCGCCCGCACCGAACCGGTGTGGCCGGTCAGAATCTCCGGCCCACTGGTGCCGCCGGGCCGCCACACCCGGACCGTGCCGTCCTCGCCCCCGCTGACCACGGTGGCCCCGTCCGCACTCACCGCCACCCCCCGCACCGAACCGGTGTGGCCGGTCAGAATCTCCGGCCCACTGGTGCCGCCGGGCCGCCACACCCGGACCGTGCCGTCCTCCCCGCCACTGACCACGGTGGCCCCGTCCGCACTCACCGCCACGCCCCGCACCGAACCGGTGTGGCCGGTCAGCACCCGCGGCCCGGTGGTGCCGCCGGGCCGCCACACCCGGACCGTGCCGTCCTCGCCCCCGCTGACCACGGTGGCCCCGTCCGCACTCACCGCCACCCCCCGCACCGAACCGGTGTGGCCGGTCAGCACCCGCGGCCCGGTGGTGCCGCCGGGCCGCCACACCCGGACCGTGCCGTCCTCGCCCCCGCTGACCACGGTGGCCCCATCCGCACTCACCGCCACCCCCCGCACCGAACCGGTGTGGCCGGTCAGGATCTCCGGCCCACTGGTGCCGCCGGGCCGCCACACCCGGACCGTGCCGTCCTCCCCGCCGCTGACCACGGTGGCCCCATCCGCACTCACCGCCACCCCCAACACCCAGGAGGTGTGGCCGGTCAGCACCCACGGCCCGGTGGTGCCGCCGGGCCGCCACACCCGGACCGTGCCGTCCTCCCCGCCACTGACCACGGTGGCCCCATCCGCACTCACCGCCACCCCCCGCACCCAGCCGGTGTGGCCGGTAAGCACTTCCGGCAGGGCAAATCCGCCGGGCTCCAAGACCCGGACCGTGCCGTCCTCGCCCCCGCTGACCACGGTGGACCCATCCGCACTCACCGCCACCCCCAACACCCAGGAGGTGTGGCCGGTCAGCACCCACGGCCCGGTGGTGCCGCCGGGCCGCCACACCCGGACCGTGCCGTCCTCCCCGCCACTGACCACGGTGGCCCCATCCGCGCTCACCGCCACCGCCCGCGCCCAGCCGGTGTGGCCGGTAAGCACTTCCGGCAGGGCAAATCCGCCGGGCTCCCAGACCCGGACCGTGCCGTCCTCCCCGCCGCTGACCACGGTGGCCCCATCCGCGCTCACCGCCACGCTCCACACCGAACCGGTGTGGCCGGTCAGCACCCGCGGTCCGGCAGCGCTCCCTGGCTGCCACACCCGGACCGTGCCGTCCTCCCCGCCGCTGACCACGGTGGCCCCATCCGCGCTCACCGCCACGCTCCACACCGAACCGGTGTGGCCGGTGAGCACCCGCGGTCCGGCAGCGCTCCCTGGCTGCCACACCCGGACCGTGCCGTCCTTGCCGCCGCTGACCACGGTGGCCCCATCCGCGCTCACCGCCACGCTCCACACCGAACCGGTGTGGCCGGTGAGCACCCGCGGTCCGGCAGCGCTCCCTGGCTGCCACACCCGGACCGTGCCGTCCTCCGCGCCGCTGACCACGGTGGACCCATCGGCGCTCACCGCCACTCCCAGCACCCGGCCGCCGTGACCGGTGAGGGTCTGTTGGAGGCCTTCACCGGGCTGAGCGAGGGTGGGCCATAGAGGCTCCAACCAGGATGTGTGCGGCCAGGTCCGCGCCCCGGCGTGCAGGCGGGCCAGGACTGGCTCCGCCCGACCGATAGTGCGTCCGGCGAGTTGGGCCGGTAACTGGTCGGGATCAATGGCGAGTACATGCGCGGACAGTCGGATGGTTGCCTGCACCAGCGCTAGCTCGGTATTGTTGGGGAGGATGGTGTAGTCCGCGAGCAGCCCGGTCACGCCCCCGGCGGCCAGCCGGGACCGCATCCATTCGATGTCGCCAAGCAACACCGTTAACTCCGAATGCCGCCCCGCCGCGGCCAGATGCTCTGCCAGGTGTTGAAAGAAGTAGCCGTCATCCGGGCCAGACGGCCATCCGCGAGGGCAGCGTGCTGCGTATCCAGCTAGCAGCTGCTCATGCGCTGCCGGCAGCGCCGCGTCGAGGTCGGCGCGCACGACGTCGAACTGTAGGTCGTGCAGGTCTATGCGGTCGGTGACCGGGTCTCGAGACAGCAACGCCCGCTCCTGGAGGGTCGTCAGCAGACTGCTAATCGCGGCGCCGGACATGCCGCTGGGTGTCCAGAGCGCCTCGACGACCGACCGGGGCACTGGGCCCCGGCCTGCGAACACCGCGAGCTCCCGGTAGCGCTGCCGTTCTGACGGGCCCAGGCAGTCCAGCCCCAGTTGCAGTGCGGCGAGGAGTGTCTGGTGCGGATAGCCGGGAAACGGCACCTGAAGAGCGGCGAGGTCGGCTGCCCGCAGTCGATTGGTGAACTCGGGCCAGCGTTGGACGCCTGCCTCAGCCTGCGCAGCGACCGTCGCCACGCCTAACGCGAGGTTGCCGACCAGGCGCAGCGTCTGCGCTGCCGCCTTCGGCAGCGCGTCCGTACCGACGCGGGCCCAACCGGCGGCCAGTTGCCGCGCCTGCTCGTCAGTGAGCTCCGCCACCTCGACCTCGACCGCGCCGGCCCGACGGGCGAGCCCGGCATCTCGCGTCGTCAGCACCAGCGCGCCGCGCCTGTCCAGCACATCGAAGGCATGCACGTCTTCGGTGGTCCACACGTTGTCGATTACGAGCAGGCACCGACGACCCCGGAGCACCTCGGCCAGTCGATCCCTGCCCTGCTCCACGGTGGCGAGCTGGCCTGCGACGGCACCGTCTCCGTTCAGCTTCGCAATCAGTTCCTGCTGTTTCTGAATCAGAGAGCTTGGCCGAGCCGCGGTATCGCCGGTAGGGGGATCCAGCCGCACCCACGCCAGGCCATCGGGAAAGCGGCGGCGCACCGCGGAATCCCATCCGAGCGCGGCCGCGAGCACTGACTTGCCGCTGCCGCCCATCCCGCACACCCCGACCCGACACGGCTGGCCGTCAGTCGGCTCGTGCAGTGCCTGCCACAGCCGCTCTTGCAGTTCCGGCCGTGGCACGTGGTGGGGTGGCAGTTGCGGCCACGCGCCCCGCACGCCCCCGAGCCGGGCCGGTGGCGGAACCCCAACCACCAGCGCCAACCCGATCAACAGCACACCGAGCCCACCGGTGGCCCATCGTGAGGCGCCTGCCGTCAGCGCCGGCACGTTCACTCCGGCCACGTTGAGCGCCTGCCCCAGGGCCGAAGCCAGCACCAGCACCAAGCCGGGCAACAGCAGCGGAACGGTCGCATGCCGCACGCGCCATCCCAGCCCCTTGACGATGCGGTGCATGCCGTCCCCCACAGAGTGCGTATGCGCAACGTAGTGCGAATGTCCACGGACAGGCATGACTGCGGTGGCGAACTGCTCAGCAGTCTCAGCATCGGCGGCATCGGGAGTGGATGCTTCAGGTCACTGGACAGCCCCATGTCGTCGCGGAAGGACGCGCCCCTGTGAGGCCGTCAGGCGCCCTCTCGTTAGCGACCCCGTCCAACCCTGCGGGTGCGTCATGCAAGAAGCCGTAGTACTGCTCCCGCGTGAGGTTGTTCATCTGCAGCACTTCCGACGGACTCCGAGACTTGCGGTCGCCACTGTGCCTTGGTCACACGGTGAGACGGTGACAGTAGGGACGACCGGAGGAGAACTGGAGGACGTCGGCGACGCTCGATCTCATGACGACGCGAGCGGCACAGGGTCAGCATCTCGACCGCGACCCGCTGCTGACCGTCGCGCAGGCCGGTGAGTACCTGGGTACCGGCGAGCGGTTCATCCGCCGACTCATCACCGAGCGCCGCATCGCCTACGTCAAAATCGGCAAGTATGTGCGCCTCGAGCGCTCGACGCTAGAAGCGTTTGTGGATGCCGGCCGCGTCCACAGGTAGCGGTGACGACGGCGGACAACCGCTGACGCTCCCGCCAGGGTCGCGGCGTGGCCAAGCGAACATTCGGGTCGGTCGACCGGCTCCCGAGCGGCCGCTACCGCGCCCGGTACCTCGGCCCCGATGGTCAGCGGCACACCAAGCTTCTCGACACCAAGGCCGACGCCTGGGCATGGCTCGCGAGTCAGCAGACCGACCTCCTCCGCAAGAGCTGGCGGGCTCCGAACGCCAGTAGCCGGAGCGTCGGCGAGTACGCCGAGGACTACCTCGCCCGTAACGACCTCCGCGAGGGCACCCGCGTCCTCTACACGGGCCTGTGGCGTCACCACCTCGCCGAGCCATGGGCGACGTCCCCGTTGACGAGGTCACCCCCGCCGCCGTCCGCTCCTGGCATGCCAAGGCCGGCCGGATGACGGGCCCGACAGCACTGGCTCAGTCGTACCGGCTCCTGCGCGCCATCCTCAACGTCGCGGTCGCCGATGAAGCCATCGCGGCTAACCCATGCCGATTGCGGGGCGCCGGCACGCCGAAGGCCACCCGGCCGTCTCGCGCACTCACCGCCCCAGAGGCACTGCAACTCGCCGAGCAACTGGGCGGGACCGGAGGACCGCTCGGTACCGCGCACTGCTGTTCGTCCTCGCCTTCGGCGGGCTCCGGTTCGGTGAGGCCACTGCGCTGCGCCGGTCCGACGTCCTGTCCGGCGGCCGGCTGCGCGTCGAGCGATCGGTTCGACGCGTCGCCGGACGGTGGGTGGTCGGCGAGCCGAAGACCGATGCCGGGCATCGCACCGTGACCCTCCCCGCCGCGGTTGCGGCCGTACTGGAGGAGCACCTGGAGAAGCACGTCGCAGCTTCTCCGGACGCCCTCCTGTTCTCCACCAGTTCCGGCGGTTACGTCGCGCGCAGCAACTGGAACGCGACCTTCCGCCGCGCCGCCGACGCCATCGGCCTGCCGGCGGTCCGGCCACACGAACTCCGCCACACCGGCGCCACCTTGGCCGCGTCGACGGGCGCGACAACGAAGGAGCTCATGCGCTGGCTCGGCCACTCATCCCCCGCCGCCGCTCTGCTCTACCAGCACGCCGCCGACGACCGCGACGCCGAGATCGCCCGTGCCCTCGACGCCATGCTGGGTGCGGCCAGCGAGTCATCAGACGACGATCCGGACCGGTTCGGAGGATCAGGTGGTGTCTCTGCCCCCCCGTCCGGCGTACACGGCCTCCCGGCAGCCGGGGATTTCCCCAGGGGGCGCGTTCCGTAGCGCGTGCACGCGTCGCGCCGTCGCTACTGCCCGAGTGAGGACTCCGCGGACGGACGGACCCGCGATGGCGCTCTTGCTGACGTAGTGGATCCCCACGCTTACCAAGGCTAAGCCGGCTGTGTACGCAGGGAGATCCTCAAGAAAGCTCCACTGCAGACCTGCGGCAATGACGAAGATGATCACGGCGTAGATCAGCATCGTGAACGGCCACTGCTCGAACTGGCCCAGGGCCTTCTTGCCCTGGCTGGGGACGGTGGTGAAGGGAACCGCGGCTCCCTCCCTGTTCGACCGATGGGCGAACCGGCGCATCGCCGTGTTGCACAGGGTGAGGAGGAGTGCGCCCGCCGCGCAACTCCACGCCCAGTACTCGGCGTGTCCGAACGCCGCGAGTGCCGCAGTAGGCACCGCGACGAGCGTGGCGACCCGCAGAAGAACCTCGGTTGGCAGCCAGTCGCTCGGCCGTTCCCGGGTCGACTTGACCGTCAATCTGGCCAGGATGGTCTGGTAGAACTTCGACGCGGTCAGTCCTTGGCAGAAGCCGATGATCGCCGCGGACAACGCCATCCCGCGGGGCAGCCCCTCGACGTCGCCAACGACCAAGTCGTCGAAGCCAAATAGTGCAGTGGCGGCGAAGACAAACCACCATGCGCCCGCCGCGACGACACTCCAAAACGCTTGGTAGGCGGCGGAGCCGGGGCTCTCGCCGAACGCGAGGTCCTGCCGACTGTCCCAATACTGACGGATGAGTGATGAGGGCTCTCGGGATGCGGGAGCGTACTTTGCGATCAGCCGGCTGACAGCGCTGCGCCGGGCCACAGGCTCGTCCCCGACCAGCTTGAACGTCTGGTCGATGCGCCGTCGCAGATCGTCGAACGTGCACTCGGCCAACTTCGGGACGAGCACCAGTCGCAGACCGGGGTCCTCGTCGAGGAAGTCGTCCAGCATCGCGCCCAGTGCTGGACTGACTTCGTACACCTCATCAGGGACCCTACCGTCGAGTGGCGGTTCCGTGGCTAAGACGCTCACCAGAATGGTCGCGACGCTGTAGAGGTCGCTGGTGACAGACAATCCGCGGTTCTTCACCTCGGGCGATACGTACACCGAGTCGCCGTGCTCGGTAAGCCCTACCTGGCGGGTGTACAGGTGATTCGCGCCGAGATCGATCAGCCGGACTGTACTTGGAGTCGCCTGTGCAGCGGCGCGCGTGACGATGATGTTGTTCGGCGAGAGGTCCAGATGTTGGTGCGCCTCCTTGACGTCGGCCAAGCGCCTCCCGCGAGCCAATTCATCAAGGGCACCCACGAGTGTGTGGGCGACATCGGCTGCCAGCGCAATCCGGGCATGTATTTCCAGTTCGTCGTTACCTCGACGGGCGAGTCGATCAGCAAGCGTTTCTCCTTCGACGAACGGCATGAGGATCCACCGTGCGCTCGACGTTATCGGCTCGACGACAATAGCGGGGGCGTTTCGATATCTGTCAGCGTATTCGACTGTCGCGCTGGCAATCGACGGTACCTCGTTCCACGGGTAGAGCACGCATTTCAGCGCCTGGCATCCCGGGAACCACACACCATTATCGTCGTGGCAGTCGTTGGCGCGACCCTGTGGATCCCGACATTCGTCTGTGTGGCAGCGGAGGATGAAGGACGTCGTCCCTGCCTTATGGTACGTGAACGTCCCCGGGACAAGCTTTTCCCATTCCCGCCTGACGCGTGGGTTGAGAGGCGTTCGCGGAAAGGATGCACCGACCGATCGGATCACCGGAATGTCCGGGTCATAGAGGGCATAGATGCTCTGCCGGAGTCCAAGGTCGGGGGCGAACAGGTCCGCGACGTCATCGTCGTGAGGCGTCGATGGGCGGGTAGGGGGCGACAGTCTGCGCTGCATCAGCCGGGTCGTCAGGGCGACAGCTGCCAGCGCTCCTAGGAGGCGAGCACGCCGCCCCGCGTCAGCCAGGTCCGCCTCGCTGGTCATCCGCTGGCGGGCGGTGGCGACCGCCTCATCGGCCGCCGCCCGGAAGGTCCGGCCCGAGTTCTCCAACTCGTAAGCGTTAATTCGGCTCAGCAATCCCGTCAGCAGCTCAGCCGTCGCATTGATGAAGGAAGCATCGTCGGCGGTGAGAAGACGGCTAAATTGATCATCACCCACCTGTTGCCCGGTGATCAGAGCCGCCATGGCTGCGACGAGTTCGCGTTCTCCGCCTGCCGTGGCCATCCGTCACGCATCCCGTCGGTGGTCGCCGATCGGCGTAATCGCGAGCGATCGCACCGATCATGGGCAATGAGCCAGACGCCTGCAGGGTAGTGCGGAGAGCACTCCGACGCGCATACGAACAGATCCTCACGGAGCAGGTGACACAGAACGAGGCGTCCGCCTGACGGGGTCACTTAACCCCGCCACCCACCGCTTACGGCGCCAGGCACCGGTCCTGGCGGCTGTCGACCGCCGCGCCTGGCAGCAGCGGGCACGCCGGTTCCACACGCCGCCCTGGTCTGAATTGGCATTGCTTCGACGTGCAGCCCTGGCGGGCCGAGACCTTCAACTTGTCCACCGACCTACTTGGCAGTCGGCTGCGCATGGAGCGCTCGGTCCGACGCGTCGGCGAACGGTGGGTTATCGGGGAGCCCAAGACCCAGGCCGGGCATCGCGCCGTGACTCTCCCGCCGCCATCGCGGCCCTACTGGAGGAGCACCCGAAGAACCCCGTCCCCGCTCTCCAGACGTCCTCCTGCTCAGCCCCGGGTCCGGCGGCTACCTCGCCCCGGCGACTGGAACTCGGCTTCCGCCGCGCCGCCGACATCATCGGCCTACCACCGGTGCCGCCCCACGAGCTCCGCCACACGGCGCCATCCTGGCCACGGCGACGGGTGCTCCCACAAACAGCTGATGCGCCGGCTCGGGCACTCCTCCGCCGCCGTGCTGGGGCGCAGTCAACGCATCATCAGCCGATGAGCCAGAGCAGCTTGAGTAACAGCCGCTGAGATCCGATGGGTCACGTGGGGCCCTCTAGAACATCGAGACAGGCCGCTGGGCAGGGCAGATGGCCCTACGGGGTCCCGCCTTCCAAGCTGGCCATGCGGGTTCGATTCCCGTCACCCGTTCCACGCAAAGCCGCAGGTCAAGGGGCCCGTCAGACCTCCTGGAGAAGTTCTGGAGAGGCTCAGACGGCTCATAGGAACGCTGTCATGATCCCTGTTCTCCGCTGCGCAGGTGTGGGTCATGGATGGGTCACGCCGCCGAGCCACATGCAGCCTGGTGAGGACCTTGCCGGACCCGCCGGAGATGACTTTGTGACTCAGCTGGGTCGCAAAGTTCCCTCTGCCGGCCCAGTTGCCAGGTTCCGCCGGCGGCCACGGACTCAGGTCACACGTGGCAGGAGCGGTTCGAACCGGTCACGCTGCGCTGAACGCGATCCCGGGACGGGCCAGCGCCTGCCGGCGTCGCCCGGGCCGTTCCCGGGCGCGAGCCAGGTCGCCGTTGTGGAAGGCGCAGTCATAGGGCTAGACAAGCCCGACGCGAGGACCGTCTTCGTTTGCTTCGACCGGCCGCACCGGGCGACGAAGACCCAGCCGGGCTCGTTGACCCAGAACTGACCCGTGATGCACGGCTGCATTCGGTGGTCGATGGAATGTCGGCTTGACCTGCAGCTTCATGGCTGGGCGCTGTTGGCCGACGACGACCGATGTTGGGTGAGTTGCGGACCCTGCGGACTGTGTGCGGACTCAGCTGGCGTGATCCGCGGGCCACCGCGAGCCGTTCAGAGGGGCCAGACAACCGCTCCACAGCCGGCCGAGTGTGCCGGCTGCAGCGGGTCGCCGGAAGGGCGCTGTGCGTCCCTGCGGGGTGGGCCTACGGCCCACCCTTCCCCCAGTCCGCTGCAGCCGGATCCAAGCCGGTCATGGGGAGCGGCCAGCAGTGTGTAGGCGGGCGTCAAAGGCATACGTCCGCGCGGTTCGACACGTGGCTGGTCAACGTCGGCGACGTCAAGCACGTACCGGGAGGCCGAGGATCGACCAGCTGGACGCGGTGTCGCTGTGCAAGGTCGCCGAGCGGCAGACGCTCCGGGCCAGCTTCGAGCCACCGCCGGCCATCCGGGCGCTGTGCGATCTGACCCGCTACTGGATCAACCTGCCGCCGTGCGCACCGCGGAGAAGCAGCAGGTGGGACCGAAGCCCTTGTCGTACTGGCGCTCGTCCAGCTGGGCGGCCAGGGATCCGGTGAAGGCGACACTGTGGGCCCGGCCGTCTACCGGCTGGATGACGGGCCGTTGGCGGCGCGGACGAATACCCGACCATCGACGATGAGAGCCCACGTCCGCTCCCGCGCGCTCGAGTACCCGCAGGTGCTTGCTGATCGCCGGACCGCCTATCGCGAACGGCGCGGCCAGCGCCCCCACCGACGCCGCGCCCTGGGTCAGCCGGGCGAGGATGGCCCGCCGGGTGGGGTCGGCGAGCGCGGCGAACACCGCGCTGAGCGGGGCGCGTCCGCGAGCGTCCCCGGTGTCCGGGGCAGCGGCGGTCACGGCTGCCGCCCGGTGAAGGCCAGCAGCCGGGTCTGCTCGTCGGCGTCGTCCGGCACGGCGACCCGCGGGCCGTACTGCCCGCTCGCGCGCAGCGCCGCGTCCCACGGCTCGATACCGACGAGGAAGTCGTGCACCTCGTCCGGCGGGAGCCGCTCGTCCTGCCCGGTCGCCCGGGCGAGGTCCCAGGTGTGCACGAGCAGGTCCATCAGGCCGGTCATGGCCACCAGCTCCTCGAGGGTCATCTCGCCGGCCGGCGAGCGGGTGAGGAGCTTGCCGAGCTTCGGGTCCGCAAGCACCGCCGCGACGGCGCGGTCGACCGCTCCCCAGGCCCCCGCCGGGTCCTCGTCGACCGACGGCGCCTCGGGCACCGGCAGCCCGGTGCTGCCGAAGTAGAGCCCTGGCATCCACTCCACGAGGTGCCGGACGACGTCGCGCGCCACCCAGCCCTCCGGCGGGGCCGGGGACTCCCAGCGGCCCTCGGGCACCCCCTCGATCCGGCGGGTCAACCCCGCCGACAGCTTCTCCCACCGCTGCGCTGTGGTCACACGACCCTCCTCTTGCTCAACCTGCTGGTTACTCAACTGACTGGTTGTATATGCTCCCTGGCGCTCCCCGTCAAGCCCTTCTGCACATCACCGTTGAGGCCCTTCGGTGCCGGCCGCCGCGCCGCCCCTGCCGCCTAGCCGTCCGCCGCCGCGCCACGATCTCCCCAGCCGTGGCCCGCTGGGGTCGACATGCGCGCGACACCCCCCACAGCCACGGGTTAGGAGATCGTCGGCACGGCGGGGCGGGGCGTCCGAGCGTGGCGAGGTCGAGCGCGGGTCCGCGCTCCGAGCGCCAGCACGGTCCCGTCAGCGTCAGCCGGACAGCGTGAGCAGCAGGTCGGCGACGGCCTCCGGCTGAGACAGGAGCGGGTGGTGGCCAGTGATGACGAACAGGCCACTGTGCCGGCTCGGCGGGCTGCCGTGGGCGCGGGCGAAGGCGCGGGAGAACGCCGCGGTCGGGCCATAGCCGGCGCCGGCCGCGACGTCAGCGGTCGTGTACCCGTGCGCAGGCTGCCACGCTGGGCGTTCGAGCAGCACCGGCGGCACAGCACGGCCGGGGTCTCACCGATGGCCGCAGCCAAGAGCCGGTCAAGATCATCCCCGAGAAGTGCGTGCGGCCAGCGCAGACGAGTCGCCTCCGCCAGTCATCGGCGTGTGGACGTCCCACTGGCCTAGCGGTCAGCGGCCACGAGCCACGGCCGCCGATTGCGCGAGGCAGACCACCGCGGGGGGAACCCGCTACAGCGACGTTCATGCGAGCAGGGGCGGCCAGCTACCGGTGTCTCGCAGGGGATCGGCGCGTTCAGGTGGTCGTCGCAACACCCTTCGAGTGCGAGGTGTTGTGGTGGTTTCGGAGTGGCGGCGGGTTCGGGATAGGCGGCAGCAGCGGTTCTGGGAGCTGGTCGAGTCGGGATCGGCCTTCTCCCAGGCCTGCGAGGCTGTCGGCGTGGATCGGCGGCAGGGATATCGGTGGCGACGCGCCTCGGGCGGTCGACCGCCGGCGGCACCGCGGGTGGTGTCGGCGAGGTATCTGTCGCTGGAGGAGCGGCTGCAGATCGCCGACCTGCATCTGGCCGGCGCGTCGATGCGCGCGATCGCGACTCAGCTCGGCCGCGCGCCATCGACGATCAGTCGCGAGCTGCGCCGTAACGGGCCCGTGCCGGCGGCCGGGCGGGCGAGGCGGGCCAGATACGCCCCGTACGCCGCGCACAGACGCGCCGGGCTGCGGGCGCGGCGGCCAAGCCGTTCAAGCTGGAGGACGCACGGCTGGCGCTGGCGGTGCAGGACAAGTTGTGCCGGAAGTGGAGCCCAGCCCAGATCAGTGCGCACCTGGCCGGCGAGCATGGCGACGAGGCGGTGAGGCGGGTGAGCCACGAGACCATCTACCAGGCGTTGTTCGTGCAGGGCCGCGGCCAGCTGCGCACCGAGTTACATCGGCATCTGCGCACCGGTCGGGCCTGGCGCCGGCCCCACGGGTTCTCCGGCCCGACCCAGGCGAAGATCTCCGGCATGGTCTCGATCAGCGAACGGCCGGCCGAAGCCGCCGACCGGGCGGTGCCCGGCCACTGGGAAGGCGACCTGATCCTGGGCCAGCACTGCCGCTCGGCGATCGGCACCCTGTGGTCGAACGCCAGACCCGGTTCTGCCTGCTGGTGCACCTGCCCGACGGGCACGGCGCCCAGACCGTCCGCGACCGGCTGGTCGCGGCGATTCAGACCCTGCCCGAGCAGCTGCGCCGCTCGCTGACCTGGGACCAGGGCACCGAGCTGGCCCAGCACCAGGCCATCACGCTCGCCACCGATATGGCGATCTACTTCTGCGATCCGCACTCGCCTTGGCAGCGCGGGAGCAACGAGAACACCAACGGTCTACTGCGCCAGTACTTTCCCAAGAGCACCGACCTCTCGGTCCACAACGCTGAGGACCTCGACGCCGTCGCCGTCGAACTCAACGGCAGACCCCGCCAGACCCTCGGATTCACCACCCCAGCCGAAGCCATGCAGCGGCTACTGTCCGACCCCAACAAACCAGTCGTTGCGACGACCGCTTGAAACCGCCATCCCCTACGGGACCCGGCGACCAACGCCTCGTCCGAACGTCGCCGTAGCAGGTCCCCCTGACGGGATCGCGTCTCCGCCTGCCGCCCAGGGTCCCCCGGTAGCCGACGGAGCCCTCGACGACCGCGGTAAGGCGGGTCGTAGAACTGCTCGGCCCACGTCCGCGCCTGCAGGGCGCGAGCGATCGCCACGGCACGGTCACCGACGCGCAGAACAGGAAATCCACGCGGACGGCGATCTGGACGGATCACCCTGCCCGTCGCGGGAGGAACCGGCGCTCCTCGTCCCAGGAGAGGTCCATGATCGCGAGGAGAGTGGTGATCAGCGGTCCGGGAAGCCCGTGCCGACCATCACCCGCAGCGCGTTGGCCTCGAGCGCGATCCGCACGGGCGTGCGTCCGCGGATCTCGCCGTCGACGTCGAGCGCGAGGGGCGGGTCGGTCTCCAACCACACCTCGCGGGCGGTGAGGAACCGGGTGCGGGCCAGCGGCCGGCGGGGCCCGATGACCGTCTGGCGGACGGTCGCGAGGCTCAGCCCGAGCCGGTTGGCGTCGCCGAGCCGGTACACCACCAGCTGGCGGTCGTCGAGGTCGGTGTCGGGGGCGATCGCCCGGCCGGCGTGGTGGCTGCCGTTGGCGATGTTGAGCTGGTGGGTCGCGAGTTCGTGGACCTCGTCGCCGATGCGCAGGCGCGCGGTGAAGGGCTGGTGGTCGGGCAGCAGTGCGAGCGCGGTCAGCGGGTAGGCAGCGCGGCCGAGCACCCGCTTCAGCCGGTGCGGGACGTGCTCGGCGACCTGCACCGACAGCCCCAGGCTGGTCAGGTTGGCGAAGTGTTGCCCGGCCACGTGGCCGAGGTCGACGTCGGCGACCTTGCCGCCGGTGAGCACGCGCAGGGCGGCGGGCAGGCGGAGCGGCAGGCCGAGGCCGCGGGCGAAGTTGTTGGTCGTGCCGAGCGGGACCACGCCGAGGCAGACGTCGCGGTGGGCGAGCTGGTGCGCGGCCTCGCTCAGCGTGCCGTCGCCGCCGCCCACCACCACGAGGTCGGCGCCGCTGTCGGCCGCGGCGGCGAGCGCCTCGGGCAGGCCCCGAGGGTCGGCGACCGGGCGCACGTCGACCAGCTCCACGGTGGCCTGCAGCCGCCGGTGCACCGTGGCGAAGTGACGGCGTCCCCGGCGGGACCGGACGTTGACGACCAGCGCGGTGCGGCGCCGGGCGCGGATGTCGGCGTCCAGCGCCGCCTTCGACCGCTGGTGCACAGGTTCCGTCACGACGATCTCCGTCCTCCCGGCGCGGGTGGCTGCCCCGGCAGCCTGCACCACGACGAGGGTGAGGCCGGCCGACGGTGGAGCTCCGCCGCATTCGATGACACGCCGAAGGCCGACAACCGGGCGGCAATCTGATCACCCACGCCACGGCCTGCCGACAAGGACGGGGCTGCGCCAAGACCTCAGCGATTGATCGCCTTCCCGTCGCAGACGGCCGTCAACGAGCCGCTGCGGAGCGGGTCGACCCGAAGAATGAAGCTGCTTCGGCGACGTTCAAGGGGGTCGGAGCAGCCAGCCGTCGGGGTCTCTCAGAGGATCCGTCACCGGGACGCGGCTGAGCCGACGTCATCGTGGCGGCCTCCATGGCGTGCTCGCCGGCCGCGAGGCTGCGCGGGTGGCACAGCGCTTGGAGCAGGGAGACCGCGGGTGGTTGCGAGGGGTGTCGGCACGACGGTCGCCGCGTCGTTGGCGCGATCCTCGGCCAGGGGCCAGCGGGCGTGTCCACGGTTGGTAGGACCCCAGGCGATACGCCGGCCCGCCGATGGTGGGGGTGCCGCGCAATCAGACGGCTTGGCCAAGGCCGATCCGGTTGCCTTCGCTGTCGCGGAACCAGGCGGCGCGTTCACCTCGGCCTCCCTTGCTGGGGTAGTGGCCCTCCACGTCGGCGATGCCACCGACGGTCCGCAAGCCAGGCGCATCGACGTGCTCGAACACCACGCCGCGCTCGCTCAGCACTCGCACGGTCGCCTCGACATCGTCGACGTCCCAGGCCATCTGGGTGAACGTCCCAGGCGATGACCCGCGCGACTCGAAGAGCGCGAAGGCGCCGCCGAGGGTTTGGTAGAGCAGCCCGCCGGGGCGCTCCTCGGCCGGCTCGAGACCAAGCTTGTCCGAGTAGAAGCGGCGGGCCCGCTCGAGGTCCTGAGCGGGCAGGCGCGTCGCGACGCGACCTCGTAGACCGGCCGCTGCCGTCGTCCCGTGCCGGCGGGCGAAGTCGGCGATCAGGTCCGCGAATACATGCCCGCGCTCGGCGGTCGCTGGCGCCGGGTGATCGGCGTAGGGCACGACGGCGAGCTCGCCGTGTGCCAGAGCACGGAACAGCGCCGCGGCGAGGTCCGGGCCGACCAGCTCGTCGCGGTCTCCGGCGAGCACGAGCGTGGGCTGCGTGATGCCGGCGACGTCGGCGTCGGTGAGTCCCCGATACTGCAGCCACATCCCGGTGGTCTGCTCGAGCAGCGCAGGCCAGTCATCGTGCAGGGCACGCAGCCCGGCGAGCTCGGGCCCATCGGGATCGGCGTTGATTTCTGCGAGCAGGTCGCGGTGCGCCGCGCGCAGCCCGCTGTCGTTGAACTCAGGATAGGCGCCTCCCACGATCAAGGCTGCGACGGCTTCGGGATGGCGGACGGCGACCTCGAGGGCGATCTGGCCGCCATCGCTCCAGCCGGCGACGACGGGCTCGCGGAGCCCCAGCGCCGCGATCAAGGCGGCCACGTCGTCGGCGAGGGCGGAGTAGGACAGGACACCGCCGGGATGGTCGAGCGGCCGTGCCCACGACTGTCCGGCGTCAGGACGAGGAACTCGCCGGCGAGAGCTGCGGCGATCGGCGCCCAGGTAGCTCCCGCCGCGAGGCCGCCGTGGACCAGAACGAGCGGGCGCCCGGCGCCTCGTGCCGTGTAGAACAGCTGCGCGCCGTCGACAGGCACGAAGCCCTCGCTCCTGAAGTGGTGACCCCGCACGCGGCTCCTCCCCTCCGCAGGCCGGCCGGCGAACCAAGAAGTCGAGCCCATCACGCCGCGGCGGCGCCGTTGCCCGCCAGAACCCGGAAGCGAATGTCCGTCAGCCGGCCGCTGGTCCCGACGAATGCTCAGCCGCGATGGTCGAGATCTCGGTCGCCAGGTCGCCGCGCGACTCGGGTCACCGGCCAGGTGGCCTCGGCGTCGCAGAGCGTCTTCGAGATCACCACCTTGGGAATGTCGTTCATCGGCGCGGCGTAGGGATCCTGCGACTGCGGCCGGTACGACGACATCTCCTGGTAGGTGACGCGGCCCATGAGGTGGGCACCGGCCTCGCTGATGCCGTCGAGCTTCCACTGCTTCAGCTCGACGCCCTCGGGGATCGCCATCCCGGGATGCTCACGGTCGCTGCCGACGAACCCGTCCAGGGACATCGACATGTACGAAACGACGTCTCGCATCACTACCTCTGAACCCTCTTCTAGGGGCCTGTCGCCGCGGGTGGCCACAGCGTGGCCGCGCCGAGCAAAGTGATGCACGGCTGTCCCGCGTAGGTGACCGCCTCCCGACGGAGGCGGGGCTGCTGGTGTAGGTGAAGACCCGCCACCTCCGCCGAACTCATCGCGCAGCCGGGCCCGGGCTCCCGAGGCCGACCGGGCGGTGCAGATCTGTCGGGCGCAGGCTGGAGTACGAACGGGTCGCGCTCGTCGGAAGTCCCGGTTGTCGAACCCGCAACGACGATGTGGGCGCAGTCCCGCGAGCCGCACCACGAGCTCAACCGCACGAGACCGAGGAGGCCCAGATGCGGTTCCTCCGAGTCACTCCGGAGCAAGGGCGCGCCGGCGGCCCCGGGCGCTGAGGAACCGGATCGGCGGGATCAGGAGCCGGTAGATCGGCCGCACCGACCAGCCTGGGAGGCGGCCATGACGCTCCTCCTCCCAGACCCTTGATCGCGGATGCTCCTCGAGCAGCCGGTCAACTAGGAACTTGTGAGCGTCCGTCGACTCGGAGGTGTGGAGCTCGATCCGGCTCAGGTGCTCGGTGCTGATGAAGCCTCCACACGGCCGCGGAACGTCACCTCGGGGAGGAAGCGCTCGCGCAGCTCCTCGTACTCCAACGGCTCGACGCCGGCCGGGCATGCGAGGTCGAGCGCCGTGACGGCCAGTTGCAGCAGAGCGACGTCCGGGGTGAACCACCCAGGCACATGGCTGGGAGCCGCGGCCGCCACGAGGTCGTAGACGTCGTCGCCCCGAGTCAGGCCGGACAGCACCGCAACCTGAGCGCGGCGATGCAGGACGTCCCGGTCGATGCGCTCCCGCTTCGTCACCGCGACATCGTCACCCAACGGCCTCGTCCTGCACTGCCACCCGAGGACGCCGCCCAGCCCACTGAACCGAAGGCCCGGGCGGGGCGGCACAACCTAGTACGACGGGCGTCGCCATCGACAGGTCAATGCGACGAACAGGACACACTTGAGGACCTACGGAACTCATGCGACTCCTCGTGAGAACGGTGAGTCCCCCGTATCAGACCGGCTGGTTCGACGCTCGATCTCCTTAGCTGCGCGCAAGGGGGGGACAGCCGTGACCGTGAGTGGGCCAGCGGGCGCCGCAGCTGGCGGCGCGACCCCGTGGCGCATCAGCGGTGAGCAGACCGATTTCTTCATCAGCCACGCCGGGCGGGACACCGCCTGGGCGGAGTGGCTGGCCTGGCAGTTGCGGGAAGCCGGCTACAGCGTCGAGCTGGACGTGTGGGACTGGGCGCCGGGTGAGGACTTCGTGGCCCGTATGGCCGCGGCGTTGGAGTCCGCGGACCGGCTGCTGGCGGTGTGCACCGAGGCCTACTTCGCCTCCGCGTTCGGCGGCGCAGAGCTGCGGGCGGCTTTCGCGCAGCCCGCGGCGGCGCAGGGACGGATCGTGCCGGTGATCGTCGAGCCGGTCACCCTGCCGCCGCTGTACGCGCCGCTGATCCACCTGGATCTGACCGGTCTGGACGAGCCTGCGGCGGCGGTGCGGCTACGGGACCGGCTGGCCGGGGTCCGTCCGACCGGCCCCCCGCCGTTCCCGCGCCGTGATACGGCCCCGGCCGGCCACCCGGGACCCGAGGGCCGGCCGGGGTTCGCCGGCGCCCCGCCGGCGGTGTGGAAGGTGCCCCCGCGCAATCCACGGTTCACCGGCCGGGACGGCATGCTCACCGCGCTGCGGCGGCGGCTGCGCACCGGCGAGGGCACGCTGACGGTGCAGGCCCTCTACGGGCTGGGCGGGGTGGGCAAGACCCAGCTGGCGATCGAGTACGCCCACCGCTTCGCCGCCGACTACGACCTGGCCTGGTGGATCGACGCCGAACAACCGGTGCTCATCCCCGACCAGCTCGCCGCGCTGGCCACCCGGCTGCACCTGGGTCCCGGGCCGACGGTGACCGACACCGCCGAGCGGCTGCTGGCCGAGCTGCGGCGCCGGGACCGCTGGCTGCTGATCTTCGACAACGCCGAGCGCCCGGCCGACGTCGCCGCCTACCAGCCCGGCGGGGCCGGACATGTGCTGATCACCTCCCGCTTTCCCGGCTGGGGCGCACTGGGCGGCCGGCTGGAGGTCGACGTGCTGGCCCGCACCGAGACGATCGCGCTACTGCAAGCGCGGATCTCGGGTGTGGACCCGGAGCTGGCGGACAAGCTTGCCGCCGAACTCGGCGACCTGCCACTGGCCGCCGCCCAGGCGGCCGGCTATCTGGAGCAGACCGACCTGCCGCCGGCGGACTACCTGCGCCGCTTCCGCACCCGGCGGGCCGGCCTGCTGGCCCGCGGCGAGGTGGTCGGCTACTCCGGGCGGCTGGACACCGCCTGGGCGCTGTCGCTGGAGCGACTCAGCTGCGAGGACCCGGCCGCCGTGCGGCTGCTGCAGCTGGCTGCCTTTCTCGCCCCCGAGGCCGTCCCCCTGACCCTCTTCGGCGACCACGCCGAGCTCCTCGAGGAGCCCCTGCGGTCCACCGCCGCCGACCCCGACGCGCTGGCCGACACCGTCGGCGCGCTGGTCGGCTACTCCCTGGCCCGCCGCTCCCCCGACGGCTTCCAGCTGCACCGGCTCGTGCAGGCCGTGATCCGTCACCAGCTACCCGCCGACCGTCAGCAGGCCACCACTGAGCGGGTCATTGCGCTGCTGGCCACCGCCACCCCCGGCGACCCGGACGACCCGGCCAGCTGGCCTGCCTACGCCGAGCTCACCCCGCACGTGCTGGCCACCGCCCCGCTGGGGGACCCGTCTCCGGCTGGCCGGCGCCTGGTTCTGAACACCATCCGCTACCTGCAGGCCCACGGCGACAGCCACGGCAGCCGGGCCGTCGGCGAACAACTGCTCGACCGCTGGCGGTCGCATCTCGGCCTTGACCATCCCGACACCCTGGCTGCGGCGAGCGATCTCACCCTCGCCCTGTTCGCGGTGGGCGAGGCAGCGCCGGCGCGCGCCCTGGGTGAGGACACGCTGCAGCGCTGCCGCCGGGTCCTCGGGCCGGACCACGTCACCACCCTCTGGGCCGCGGGCGGCCTCACCCTTGCACTGAACCTGCTGAGTGAGGTGGAGCCGGGCCGCTCGCTGGGCGAGGACACCCTGCAGCGCTGCCGCCGGGTGCTCGGCCCGGACCACGCCACCACCTTGGGGGCGGCAACAGCACTGACGCACGCCCTGGTCGAGCTGGGCGAGGCGGAGCCGACCCGGGCCCTGGCCCAGGACACCGTGCAGCGCTGCCGGGACGTGTTCGGCCCGGACCACGCGATCACCCTGACGGCGGCGGGCGCCCTTACCCACGCCCTGGCCCAGCTGGGTGAGGCGGAACCGGCCCGGGCCGTGGGCCAGGACACGGTGGAACGCTGCCGCCGGGTGTTCGGCCCGGACCATCCGATCACCTTGTTAGGGGCCGCCGCCCTCACCGGCGCCCTGGCGCGAATCGGTGAGGCCGAGTCGGCCCGCGCTCTGGGTGAGGACACGCTGGAGCGCTGCCGCCGGGTGCTGGGCCCGGAGCACCCGATCACGCTGTACCTGACGCAGGACGCCAGCATCGGCCGCCTTCGGCTGGGTGGCGATGCTGCTGCGGACGGTGCGAGTCGGACGCTGTGAACGTGGACCTACGGAACTCGTGCGCCTTGTCGTGAGAGAGCACGGCGGGGGACGTAGGTCAGGCGGCCTCTGGGCGGTGCCACCACAGTGGTCAAAGTGAAGCGTTCAGGGTCGTTCGCGAGCCTGGCTCTGCGCTACGACCGCAGCGCTACAACGATCACCGCACTGGTCCGCCTGGCCGTCGTCCTCATCTGCGCCCGACGCCTTCTACCCAACTGATGCAACGACTTCTTGAGTCAAGAGGCGTCCCCACCGACAGGTTCAGGGCTCCGGAGCGGTCGTATGAGCATGGACTTCACCGAGCTCTTCGCCGGCGTGCGGGTCCGTGACATCGCGGGCGGGCGCGCCTGGTACCAACGGCTCCTCGGAAGCGAGCCCGCATTCTTCCCCAACGATGTCGAGGCCGTGTGGGCGGTCGGCGAGCACCGCTGGTTCTATCTCCTCGAGGACGCGCCGAAGGCCGGCAGCGCGCTCGTCACCATCATGGTCGCCGACCTCGACGCGACGGCGGAGGCGATCAGCGAGCGCGGCATCGAGCCGACCGAGCTCGAGGACTACGGCGAGGCACGCAAGTTCGTCTTCCACGATCCCGACGGCAACGAGATCGGGATCGGCCAGGTCCCGAAGGCTCAGGCCGGGCCGACAGTCCCGCGACGCGGGCCGTCGATCCCCCAAGTTTGACGCACCGCTCCGAGTCAGTGCGATGAACGGCGTCGGCAGCGCGATCACCTCGCCGCACCCGCGCCCCTCGATCCCCTTCGGGACGCCGGCGCGACGGCCACGGGCAGCGCTTACGTCGCCGCAGCAAGTTCCTGCGCGAACATCCCGGCCACGCGCTGGACGGCCGGCCGATTGATTTCCTACAAGAGCGACAACCCACGACACGATCATTTCAGGCACCCCGAAGCAAAGGAGAGCCCCTGTGGGCAAGGTGGTCATGTACAGCTCGGTGTCGGTGGACGGCTTCATAGCGGACGAGAACGACCAGCCCGGACCACTGTTCGACTGGCTGTCCAGCGGTGACGTCCCGTTGGACGAGAGCGGCGAGGTGAAGGTATCGCAGACCTCCTACGACTACACCCGCTCGTACTGGGACCAGATCGGGGCGACAATCGTCGGCCGCCACGTCTTCGACATGACGGACGGCTGGGACGGAAAGGCTCCGAGCGGGATCGACCACGTGGTCGTCGTGACACACCGGCCGCAGCCCGAGGGCTGGGACCCCGAGGCGCCGTTCCACTTCGTCGACGGCGTCGAGGCAGCCGTGGCCAAGGCGCAGGAGCTTGCAGGTGACCGCTTGATAGAGGTCGCCGCTGGCGAGGTCGGTGGCCAGGTGCTTGCCGCGGGTCTGGTCGATGAGGTGCGCATGGACGTCGTACCCGTGGTGTTCGGGTCCGGCAAGCGCTACTTCGGGTCGGTCGACGCGCAGCACCTGTTGGAGGATCCTGACGTGATGATCCAGGGCAACCGGGTGCTTCACCTGCGCTATCGGGTGCGCCGTTGACCGATCGTCTGCAGGACAGCGGCCGTCCTGATTGCGTCGCCAGTCCTCCACCGCGACCGGGCAGTGCGGCAGTCGCTCTCAGGCGACACACCGGTGCGACGCCCTCGCGGCGGGCGTCGCCTTCCGTCGCGTGATGGGCGCACTGGAAGGCTCCGGACCATCCGCTGCGCGGGGAACGCCTGCTGCCGCAGCTGTAGCACCCTCAGGACGCGTCACGCCTGTCGAGGCGTTCAAAGACCCCGACATCTAGCGCTTCCACTGGGGCAGCGCGCGTCTGCACCAAGCGTGACCCTGCTGCCTGCCGCCGCGCCACGCGAACCGGTCAGCTCGCCGAACCAGGGCTGCGGTGGGCGGTCATCCACCCCCACCGACGACCAACTCCTGGGCTCTCACGAGGGCGTCTCCACCTCTGTGGCCCTAGGCTCCCGGCATGGCCTCCGGCCGCAAGCCACTCGATGACCTGCGTGAGACTGTCGGTCGCCTGGGCGATCAACTTCCGCGGCCCGGTCTGCGGGGCGTGGACGACCTGGTGAGCGACCTCTTCGGCAGCCGGCCCGGGCCGGCTCGGCCGCTCTCGGCGGTGCAGGCGGAGCTCGATGGGCTCGTCGGACTGGAGACGGTGAAAGAGCAGGTGCAGGCGCTCGTTGCCTTCCTGCAAGTGCAGGCGCGCCGCAAGACACACGGCCTGCCCGAGGTGGCGACGTCCCAGCACCTCGTATTCCTCGGAAACCCGGGCACAGGCAAGACCACGGTGGCGCGGCTCCTGGCCGAGATGTACCGGGCGGTCGGCCTGCTGCAGAAGGGCCACCTGGTGGAGGTCGATCGGGCCGCTCTGGTCGGGCAGTACGTCGGTGCGACCGCGATCAAGACCGACCGCGTGATCCGCCGGGCACTCGACGGCGTCCTGTTCATCGACGAGGCCTACTCGCTGGCCCCGGAGGGCGACGGCCGGCTGGACTTCGGACCCGAGGCAGTCGAGGTTCTGCTCAAGCGCATGGAGGATCACCGCCATCGCCTGGTGGTGATCGTGGCCGGCTATCCCCGGCTGATGGAGTCGTTCCTGCTCTCGAACCCCGGCCTCCGCTCCCGGTTCGCTCGCGAGGTCAGGTTCCCCGACTACTCGACGGACGAACTCGAAGCAATCTTCACGAAAATCGTCGCCCAGCACGAGTACGCGCTGGAGCCTGGCGCCGAAGAGACGCTCCGCCGCATCCTCGGTGGCCTCCGCCCTGGTGAAGAGTCCGGCAACGCGCGCTTCGCCCGCACGCTGTTCGAGCAGGCGCTCAACCGCCAGGCGCTGCGGCTGACGCGCGACAAGGACCGGAGTGTGGATGCGCTCGACCGTGCCGACGTAACGACGCTCACCGCGGACGACGTCGCCGAGGCTGCCCGCGCGCTGGGCCAGGAGCCAGCGCATGAACCCGGGCCCTCTCGATGGCAACGCTGGCTCGAGTGACGTCCAGGACGTCGGCGACGTCACGGCTGTGACCCAGGCTTCAGGCGAACCCCCGGCCGCGTGTTGACAGCGCTAGACCTTCAGCCATCGCAGGAGTCGAGACACGGCCACGCTCGTCGTCGCGAAGGGAACCCGTTGCGGCGACGCACGAACCTCGCCGAGACCTCGGTTGCGGATGCCTGCAGAGAGTCACCTCGGGCGCCTCGAGTTGTCGTCCGCTCGAGTGATCTTGCGACGAGGGGCCGGTCGACCAGCTGCTGTTCGACGTGCTGGCGATGGTCGCCGGGTTCGAGGCCGATCTGATCCGGCTGCGCACCCGCGAGGGCATGCGGGTGGCGAAGGCCAGGGGGGAGCTGCGCGGCATGCAGCCGGAACTCAATCCTCGCCAGGAAGCCCACCAGGTGGACCTCTGTCGGCAGGGCGAGCACAGCACCGCCGAGCTGGCCGACCTCTTCGGCGTCGCCCGCTCCACGGTCCACCGCGCCCTGCAACGAGACCAGGCCCAAGGAGGCGACGGTCGCCGCACGACAGCAGGAGGCACGGGCACGCGGCGCTGACTCCCGCTGTCGGCGGTTGCCGGGTTGTCCCGCAGGCCAGGTCCCCTGAGCGACGACCCGGCCATCCTGAGTCCGTGACCGTGTGGACCGCGCAAGGTTCGGGTCGAACGCCAGCGGGCGACCGCCGGCCGATCCTCACCTGCGGCGATGCTCTCGCTGATTGCTCTTGACCGGAATCGTCGCCGGGATGCGGATGCTCAGGATGGACGACTGCCACGAGGCGCCCGCCGAACGCCCGCGAGACGTCCCCCGGATTCGCTGCGCGCCTGCAACAGCTACTCGCGGATGGTGCTCACGCCGTCCCCTCCCCCGTGTCGGCGGCCTGGCGCTCCCGCACCCACAGCGCCAGAGACCGCACGCCGGCCAGCCCGTACACCACGCCGATCACGGCGAACAGCGGCCACCACGCGTCGTCGTCCCAGGCGACGTTCCCGGGACGGCGCACGTCCCAGGCGATCAACAGCAGCAGCCCGGCGGTGACGAACCGCCAGAACGTGTAGTACCGGTGGCTCCGCTTCCTCGTGGACTTCGTCGACTCAGCCACGACCGTCCCCCTGCTCGTCGTCGACCTCGACGTCGGCGCGGCCGAGGTACCTCACTTCGTCGTCCTGCTCGACGCCGTCAGGCGTTGCGCTTGAGCGCCGACCGCCACGTGATGGCGCTGCCGGTGCGCAGCAGGCTTCGCTCGTAGAGGCGGGCGCCCACTACCACGAGGGCGGCGACGCTGACGGTGAGCACGCCGAGTGACAGCACCGGCTCCCACCAGGCGGCGTCGTCGATGAGCAGTCGACGCGGCATGGTGAGCGGCGAGGTCAGCGGCACGTACGACAGCGTGGTCAGCAGCGGCCCGCGGTCGGTGATGAAGACCGAGGCGAAGAAGGGCAGCATCAGCGCCATCGACAGGGGGTTCACCGTCTGCTGCAGGTCCTCCTGCCGCGGCGCCATGGCCCCGGCCGCGGCGAACAGGCACGCCAGGAGCGCGAAGCCGAAGAGGAAGAAGACGAGAAACCAGCCGCTGCTGCGGGCGAGGAGCTGGAGCAGCTGGCCCTGCCCCGAGACGGATGCGCCGATGGCCGCGATCCCCACGGTCAGCACGACCTGTCCGAGGGCCAGCGCGCCGACCCCCATCACCTTGCCGACCAGCATCGCCCGCATCGGCACGGCGGCGACGAGCAGCTCCACGACCCGGCTCTGCTTCTCCTCGGTCACGCGCTGGGCGATCATCATCCCGTAGCCGAAGACGGTGAAGAAGAAGAGGAAGCCGAACGCGGTCGCAACCACCGAGGCGATGGTCGGGTCGAGCCCGCCGCCGAGACGTCGCTGCTCCAGCGAGACCGGTTGCAGCGCAGCGACCTGCGCGTCGGTGGCGCCCAACTCGTCGGCGACCGCTGCCGCACGCTGCGCAGACGCCGCACGGGAGAGGATGTCCGCGGCGTCGCCCGGGACGCCGTCGAGAGCCACGAGCTCGACGTCCTCGCTCCCGGGCAGCACGGCGAGGTCGGCCTCGTCCTCGCGCAAGGCTTCCTCCGCGGCCCCGACCCCGCCGGTCTCCAGGACCTCGAGGCTCACCGCGGGCTCCTCGCCCAGCGGCGCGTCTGCGGCCGCGAGCTGGTCGGCGGCCTGGACGAGGGCGGCGCCGGCGTCGTCCACGACCGCGACGGTCCTCGTCTCCGTGCCGCCGGAGAGGATCGCGGGCAGCGCGGTGGCACCGGCGACGATCACCAGCGTCACGAGCGTCGAGATGATGAAGCCGCGGTCCCTCAGCGTGACCGCGACCTCCCGGCCGGCGATCACCCGCGCCGCCGCGGCGAGACCGAGCGCGCGGCGCGGCTTCTCGCGCGACGGCCTGTCCGGGGCCGCTGTCGCGGACCGCGCCGGCGTGGTGGTGGTCATCGGACGACCTCCCGGAAGATCTCGGACAGCGTGGGGACGACGGGCCGGAACTCGCGGACGGCACCGGCGCGGGTGAGCCGGGCGAGGAGGCGCTGCTCGGCCGCCACCAGGTCGCCGGCCGCTTCGGGCTCGAGCTCGACGAGCGCCCGGGCCCCGTCGACGTCGAGGACCCGCAGCCCCTCCTCGCGGAGGAAGCCGGCGTCGGGCTCGACGACCACGCGGTAGCGCAGGGGCGTGCGGTCGCGGCGGACGTCGTCGGCCGGTCCGGCTGCCACCACGCGACCGTGGTGGAGGACGACGAGGTCGTCGCAGAGACGCTCGACGAGGTCGAGCTGGTGGCTGGAGAAGAGCACGGGCACACCGGCAGCCGCACGTCGACGGAGCATCGCGGCCATCGCGTCGACCGCGAGGGGGTCCAGTCCGCTGAAGGGCTCGTCGAGCACGAGCAGCTCCGGCTCGTGCACGAGCGCCGCCGCGACCTGCACGCGCTGCTGATTGCCGAGCGACAGCGACTCCAGCCGGTCGCCCGCCCGGTCGCCGAGGCCCAGCTCCTCGAGCAGCTCCCGCCCCCGGCGCCGCCCCTCCTCCGGGCCGAGGCCATGCAGGCGGGCGAAGAAGCCGAGCTGCTCCAGCAGCGGCATCTTCGGGTAGAGCCCGCGCTCCTCCGGCATGTAGCCGAAGCCGCTCCGTGCCGTGAGGTCGAGCGGGCTCCCCCGCCACAGCACCTCACCGTCGTCCTCGGGGACGACGCCGAGGACGACGCGCATCGCGGTCGTCTTGCCGGCGCCGTTGGCGCCCACGAACCCCGTCATGCGCCCCGGCCGGACGGCGAACGACACGTCGTCCAGCGCCGCCTTCTCCCCGTAGCGCTTCGTCACTCCCCTGAGCTCCAGCACGGCTCGACGCTAGGGGCGGCACACACCCCCACGCGTCCACCGCGAGGTGGATCCGCGGGGTCAGCCTCGCGGCGGAGGAAGCTCACCCGGCTGCACCAGGCCGGTCTCGTAGGCGTGGACGACAGCCTGCACCCGGTCGCGGAGCCCGAGCTTCGCGAGCACCCGGGACACGTGGGTCTTCACCGTCGCCTCGCCCAGCACGAGCCGTTCGGCGATCTCGGCGTTGGACCACCCGCGCGCCGCCAGGGCGAGCACCTCGCGCTCGCGCGTGGTGAGCCCGGCGAGCAGGTCGGGCCGCGCGGCCCGGCCAGGCCGCTGCGCGAACCGCTCGATGACCCGCCGCGTCACCGAAGGGGCGAGCAGGGCCTCCCCGGCGGCGACGAGCCGGACCGCCGCGACCAGGTCCTCCGGGACGGCGTTCTTCAGGAGGAAGCCCGACGCGCCGGCCTCCAGCGCCGCGAACAGGTAGTCGTCGCGGTCGAAGGTGGTGAGGACGACGACCGCAGAGTCCGTCGTCGCCACGACCTCACGCGTAGCGGTGAGGCCGTCGGTGCCGGGCATCTGCACGTCCATGAGGACGACGTCCGGCGCGAGCTCGCGCGCCGCGCGGACGGCGGCCTCGCCGTCGGCCGCCTCGCCGACGACCTCGAGGTCGGGCTCGATCCCGAGGATCATGCGGAACCCGGCGCGCACGAGGTCCTGGTCGTCGACGAGCAGCACCCGCACCGTCACGACGCCACCCCGGCCCCCACCGCGTTGAACGGGAACCGCGCCCGTACGCGCCACCCGCCCTCCGGTCGCGGACCGACGTCCAGCTGGCCGCCGTGCAGGTCGACGCGCTCCCGCATGCCGACAAGACCGAGGCCACCCCCGTGGCCGCCGCCGTCGCCCGCGCCGCCGCGGCCGTCGTCGACGACCTCGACCTCCAGGGCGTCGTCGAGCCAGCGCAGCCGCACCGACGCGCGGCGCGCGCCGGAGTGCCGGACGGCGTTGGTCAGCGCCTCCTGCACCACCCGGTACGCGCTCACCGACGCCGATGGCGGCAGCGGGCGGGGCTCGCCGAGCACGCGGGCATCCACCTCCAGGCCCGGCCGCTCGGCGCGGACCAGCTCGTCGAGGCGGCCGAGGTCGGGCGGCGGCTCCACGGCGCCGTCCCCCTCGCGGAGGACGCCGACCAGCCGGCGCATCTCCTCCACGGCCGTGCGGCTGCTGCCCTCGACCGCGCCGATCGCCCGGCGCGCGGCCGCCGGGTCGACGTCCAGGACGCGCCGCGCCGCGCCGGCCTGCACGCCCATCGTGCTGACGTGGTGGGCGACGACGTCATGCATCTCCCGTGCGATGCGGACCCGCTCGTCGAGCACCGCACGGCGGGCCCGCTCCTCCCGCTCGCGCCGCAGCTCCTCGTTGCGCTGCTCGAGCTCGGCGCGGCTGCGCGCGTCGCGCCGGGCCGCGTCCCCGAAGCGCCAGGCGCCGACGAAGAAGAAGACGTTGAGCCCCACGCCGTAGAGCAGGCGTGCGGCCAGGGGGTCGATGGAGCCCGAGCGCTCGCCGTCGTCGGGCAGCAGCTCCTGCAGCGGCGTCGCGGTCAGCGAGATCACCAACCAGGCGAACATCGAGACCACGACGACGAGCCGCACCGCGTTCGCCGCGCGGCGGTCCCGCGCCCAGGCCCCGGCCGTGTAGAGGGCCGTGAAGAGGCACACCGACGTCATGAAGGCCTCGAGCACACCCCGCGCCTGCAGCGCGATGAACGCCGCCGCGACCACGACGAGGACGGCGAGGGGCTGCACCCGGCGCAGGCACAGCGGCAGCGACACTGCAAGCGCCCACGCCACCTGCTCGACCAGCCCGGGCGATGTCGGCAGCACCGGCCCGGCGCTGCGTGTGAGCTCGAAGCTCGCCACGGTCGCCGCAGCAAGGGCGAGGCCGACGCGTACGTCGGTACGCCGCTGCGCGCGCGTGGGCCCGGGGCGCCCCCAGCCGTCGTCAGGACGCTCCGGCAGGTCCGTCACGAGCGCCACGCTAACGGACCCCACTGGTGGGTCCCGCGCCTCCGGACCGTCACCACCCTGGCGGCCCCACCGCAGCCGGAGCCCAGTCGGCAAACGCACCCTGGACCCGCAGACGGCCGACCTGGGGTCCGCGCCACTCGGCTGTGCAGCCCCTTGCAAGGGCGTGTGACCGAACGTCGTCATGCTCGGCCCGGCTGGAGCGGACGCTGGCGCCACGGGGACGGGAACCGCGCCGACGTGGCCGGAGCGGGTTCGCCATGCGGGACACGGTTGCGGGTCATACGTGGCTCAGGGAGCCCTCGTGACTGCTTGCCAGCGGTGAGTGGTGGCGCCATCGCCTCGCCGACGAGCCGGGCGGCCGGCACGCCGGGTCGTTCGGCTGGGACGGCGGTGCTGCTGACCGACAAGATGTGGGGCTCGCCCGCTCCCTGGCGCTGTCCGAGGGATTCTGGGCGGTGGCCTTCGGCCGGCGCTGGACGCTGCGGCGGATCACGCAGCACTGAGCCGGTCACCCAGTCGGGGTGTCCGCCGAGCTGGCGCCCCTGTACCAGGCCGGCGTCGGCGTGACCCAGGGCCGCCGCACCGCGGACGTCAGGCAGGGAACACGCGGGCCGCGAAGCCGGAGGTGCTGCACGGTGGGCCGTTGCGCGTCGCGCTGCCGCACACACGGCGCCGCGCAGCACGAGGGGCCGAGGTCGTGTGGATGCGGGTGCGGCGGGCAGGCTGGCACCCTGCACGCGCATGGACCTGAACCACCTGAACCTCAGGGTGCGGGACGCCGCAGCCTGCCGCGACTTCTACCAGCGGCACTTCGGCTTCCGTCCGGCGTTCGAGGCGGACGGCGGGTACTTCGTCCGCAACGACGACGGGTTCCTGCTCGCGCTGGTCCCGGCGGCGGCGCACCAGCCGCTCCCCGACGGCTTCCACATCGGGTTCGGGCTGCGCGACGCGGATGCGGTCTCCGACCTGCACCGTGCGCTGGCCGCGGCCGCCGTGCGCACCACCGAGCTCGAGGACTTCCGACCCAGCGAGGCGTACGTGACCTTCCGATGCTGGGATCCCGACGGCACCGAGGTCGAGGTGTTCTGGGAGGCGCCGTGACGGCGGCGGCCCCCTGGCGCCCATGCCGATGCGGCGCCCGGGATGGAGCGGAGTGACGCGGACGGGTAGGGCCGCGTGACGAGGTACGGCAGGCGACGACGCGGCTCGAAGACCTCTCTGCGGGTGACCACCCGCTCGCGGGCAGGGGTGGCCGCGCAGAAGGAATTCGGCACCGTCGCCGGTACGGACCGGCGCACGTCCGATGCCTCCACGTCCACCGGAGGTCACCCTCCGGCGGGCGCGGACCTCGATCCGCGGAGTCGATCCGAATCGGGAGGGCGATTGCCGACGCCGCACTCGTGCTGACCGCCATCGAACGCGGAACTCAGGTCGGAAGACCTCGATGCGCCGGATCACCTCGGTCTGCTCGGGGCGCCACGCTGGTTTCCCCATGATGAGCAAGAGGTGTGCACGCCCCCGCGGCATCCACACCGGTCGGCAGCTCGTGGAACGGCAGCCTCCGCCGATCGTGATGGGCCGCTCCATCCACTGCCGTGCGTCGCGGGTCCGGCGTGACTCGGTGCTCTGGTCCGCGCGCTCACCCGAAGGCGTAGGGGTCCGTCATCTTCGCGGCAGCCAACCCTCGTCCCTGACCACGCGTAGCCGGACCTCGTGCGGGCTGCGGTGGGTCCTGGCAAGTGTCTGCTGCACGGTGCGCTCGACGGCGTAGGCCAGCTTTCCGAGCTCGTCCCCGCTCGGCCCTCGGACCAGCAGCCGAGCGTGTCCCTTGACGCGGCCGTCGCGGTCCCGGCGGGAACGGTGATGCACCAGGTGAGCCCCCGCGACGGCGTTTCCCAGCGCGTCCAGCACCAGCTGGGCCGGGTCGAGTGCCGCGGGATCGGGGTGCCCGCCCGGCCAGCTCCACTGCAACCAGAGCGTCTCTTCCGGCGGCACGGGGGTTCTTCCTGCGCCGAGCGGCCCCTCCGCGACGTCCAGTCGAGTGACCATCAGGGCGCGACCTTCGACAGCGCACAGGAGATCGTCGTCCGACTGGCTGATGTCGAGGAATCCCGCGAGCGATGCGACCGCCGCTCGGGACCCCGCGTCGGGGGTCGACGCACTCGGCGATGGCGACGTTTCCCTGCATCTGCTGATGACCAAAGAGATCAACGGTTGATCCTGCAACCGCGTCACCGATACGGCAAGAACGCTCACTCCGGTCTTCTTGACCAAGCTGCACATGCTGACGGCGGCTTTCGCGTCGTAGCCATTCGCGGAACCCACGAGCGTCACGAGTGCCACCTCGCCATGACGGCCCTTCCCGTTCTCGGTCGCGGCACTCCCGGCTCGACACCCGGAGACGCCCGTCGAACGGTTCGTGGGCCCTGAGCCCTGTACGGTCGGCCGCCAGTGGGGCCCTGTGCTGGTCGACGTGTCCGGGATGTAGAGACGCGCATTCTCTCCGGCGCACAGCCTCGCCAGGTACCGGGTCAGAGCCAGGCGGCCCACCTGCCTCCCGCGTGCTCGCTCGGTTGCCGCACGTCGCCCGGGGTCATCCGTGGTCGGCAGGTCGCTCCTCTCCCGAGACGCCGCCTCACTTCCTGCGACGACCGCGCTGTCCGGCAGGGCGACGGACAGACGCAGGACGTGAGCCTCTTCGTCCCGGCACTCAGCGAGCGCCACCTCCGTGCCGGCCATCCTGGGCGCTCCGGGGAACTGCACCTCTCTGATCGTCACCTCGGTCGACCGGGGCGTGCCGGACTCGTCGGTCAGGAGGCGCTCGAGCAGCTCCGCTCCCGTCCTCTCATCCGGCAGCTCGATGAGGAAGTCGAAGGTGCTGAGGGGCTCGGCGAAGGCGCCGGGTCCGAGAGGCGCTGCCACGACGTAGCGGCCCCCACCGGCGCTGGGGGCCGCGCTGGTCATCCGTGGACCGTCGGCAGCGGCGCCGGTGAGCGGACGGGCCTGGACGCGGACTGTGAACCGACCCGCGCGGCTCATCAGGGTCTCGGTTGGCTCGGCCTCCGACGGCGGTCGTGCTGGGGCGGACGTCGTCCCGACACCCGACGCCAGAAGTCGGTCCGCCGACCGCTCGTCGAAGGGCTCCGCCCTGGTGGACCTGACGTAGCCCGCGCCCTGCGTCAGGCGGGGATGTGCGTCGTGCTGCTCGGCGGGCATGTGCTCGACGAGCAGCTCGACACCCGACCTGCCGGCAGTCACGGCACGAGCGGCGGTACGTGCCAGCTCTGCGCCGCGCAGTGACCGTCTGCCCGTCGAGGTCCGCTCGTCCGCCTGCCCCGACGTGTCGCCCACTGCTGGACTGCTCCAGAGCGGGAATGCCTGGTGCTCGAGGACTGCGATCTCCCCGCTGTGCCGGCCCCCTTCCTGCGCTGGGGTCGCGAACCGGTCCGGCCGGACACCGCGCGACGGCGGACGGCTGATGGCGTCGAAGACCACGTCGGCGGATCGCTTCTCCTCCTGGGTGGCCTCTCGTGGGCCGGCGCAGGGGTGCCGCAACCACCAGGGCACGTCCGCCGAGTCCGGGATGGCACGGTTCCTCCGACGGCGCCGTTGGAGCTTCTCCCCCAAGCTGAACAGCAGGCACATGAGGAGAGCCGCCGAGACCCACACGTACGGCTGCAGGTGGTCCTGCCCGTACGGCACCAGGCGGCGTGGCGGCGTCCATCCCGTGGCGACGGCCACCGCCAGACCGGATGTGAGGATCACCGAGAGATAGGCGACATTGCGCGGCACGACCCTGAGCTGCCCCAGGACCGAGTTGGTGTTCGGGATGTCGAGACGGGACAGCAGGATGCCCGGAACGAGCAGCAGCACGGCGACCAATGCGTCGGCCTGAATTTTGCTCGGGGCAGTCCCGCTGCACTGCAGGAGGAGACCGAGGCCGGCGACGACACCGGTCAAGCCCCAGAGCATGTGCCGGACGCTGTCGGCCAGGGCCGGCTTCTCGTCGGCCAGGGTGAGGAAGACCCGCGCCCGGATGGGCTCGAGACTGGGGGTCCCGAAACCGAGTGGCCGGTGACGCCACTGCGCGTGCGCCCCGTTCTCCCGAGGGTCGTTCTCTACGACCACATCATCGCCGAGCCTGGCGTCGCTCAGCCACTGGGCGATCCTCGGCAGACCCTCCACGAAGTCACTCGGCCGCAGGCCCGCATCCTCGAGCCGATCGCGGAAGGGGCGTATCGAGAAGACGTCGGCCAGCCGGTCCAGTGCGGCCAGACTGGTCTCGCCCTCGGCCAGGTCAGCGAGCAGGGAGTCTTCGTCCGCGGAGACCTCGACGCCCGCGGGTTCCATGAACGCGGTGCCCAGTTCTTGGCTCTCGATGTACGCGCGGTACCGCCGGTACTCGAGGTTGCGCCGGCGCCCCAGCTGTACGAGCTTGGAGACGACTGACTCGAGCTCCAACCACAGCGCCTCGTGCTCGGCCGCCTCCGGTCCGCCGCTCTCACCAGCGGTGGCGCCGGCTCCTGGGGAAGTCACGGTGTCACGCCGACGTGACGCGTCGACCGCCGGCTGCGACGACTCGTACTCCGCGAGCGCGGCGGATAGGATCGTCATCTCACGGCCGAGTTCCGCTACTGCAGCCTTGTCCGCATCGCTGCACAAGATGTACCGGCGTACGTATATCTCCTCCGCGACCTCGACCGTCACGTGGTAGGAGCCGAGGGATCGAGCGATCTCGGTGCGGTAGTCGATGGTGTACTCCCTGCCGGGTGTCACCCGCCCCGGCCACGGCGTCGACTGGAGCGCGGCGGGGATCAGTGGCGCCTCGAACTGCAGGTGCCCCTGCGACGTCCTGGCCGGGAGCATCACCACCAGCACGTACTCGGTGTAGGCGACTTCGATGAGCCGGTCCAGGGACTGCTGGAGATCCGGGTGCAGTGCGCTCAGGAAGTCCTCGGCCTCCGTGTGGTAGTCCGTGGCGGGTTCTGTCCCGGAGGTGCCTGCCGACGTCGGCGTGCTGCGCGGGCCGAGGCCGAGCGGTCCCTCTTCGATCAGCGACTCGAGCGCTCGAAGGATCAACCACATCGCTCGTGGCGACAGTCGCTCGGCTTTCGACGCCCGGATCAACTTGAGCAGCCGGCTGAGCCCGGCGACCAGGGTCCTGGACGCCGCCCCCTGGGTCAGTCGTGGCAACACCTGGTCGGAGGCGTCACGGACGACGACGGGGCTCAGGTCCATGCGGCTGTGCCGTGAGACCGGCACCCACAGATTCGTTGCGCCGTCCGCCTCGGAGGGGGCGTCCGGCGGGGTGAGGCCGCGCCGAACGGTCAGCGCCTCACGTTGTTCGCCGGTCAGGCCGCGGAGGTCCACGTCCAGCGTGACCAGTCGTCGGACGTGGCTCTTGTCGATGACGCGCAGGCTGTCCGTCACCCGGGACACGTGCTCGAGTCGGAGGGACAGATCCAGGATCACGAGTCCCGCAGCCTCGTCAGCCGCGGAGGCATCCGGTCGGGATGCCGGGACGGCTGTGCGCTCCATCCACCGCAACAACTCGTGGAAGACCCGGGGCGCGCCCGCCGCAGACGCCTCCTGCTCCGGCTCTGCAGGCTTCGGCATGCAGTCATCCCCTGGTGACGGCCCGTGTCGAATGACCATGGTGCGGCAGGGGCGGCGGACGCGCCACCGGCTCGGCGGGCACCCCAGCTCGGGGGCCAGGACGGATGGGGCCGGTGGAGTCGATCGGTCCAGTTCCCGGGTCGTCGGGCGGGGCGGCTGCATCAGGCGGGTGCCTGCGACAGCGGGCCCACACCTACCGCCCCGGCGGCCGCCGCGGCAACTGCCCACCGACCCGACCAGCCGTCACCCCCGCGGACCCGAGCGCCTCGGCGAGCCCGACGGCCTGCGCCAGCACCTGCTTGACCGGTCGGCTGAGCGCGGCGGCTGCCCGGGCGACGTCCTCCCACTCGGGCATGGCGTTGACCACCGAGCCGTCGGGACCCCACCCGAGCTTGACGGCGACCGGGTGCCCGTCGACGTGGACGGTGCCGAACGTGCGCCGGAGGGCGTGCCGGACGACGGGCGTCTCGCGGACGCCGAGGGTCGTCGTCTCGCGGAGCAGGACGTCCCGCACCCGGGCCACCTCGGCCGGGCCGGCGAGGGCCGCGACGACGTGGGCGGGCCGGCCCTTCTTCATGAGCGTGGGGGTCAGCCAGGCGTCGAGCGCGCCCGCGTCCAGCAGTGCGACGAGGACCAGCGGCCAGACGCGCGGGTCGAGGTCGTCGACGTTGGCCTCGAGGACCACCGCCGTCGTCGTGTCGAGACCCCCGACGGTGCCGGACGGACCCGGCGTCTCCTCGCCCACCACCAGGCGCACCACGTTGGGCCGGCCGGCGGGGTCCCGGGTGCCGGCGCCCGTGCCGGTGGCGATCGGCCGCAGCGCCGGCATCGGACCGAACCCGTCCGCCAGGGTGGTGGCGAGCGCGACCCCGGTCGGCGTGGCCAGCTCCACCTCGTCGGGGCCGCCCCGCCCGGGTGCCCCCGCTGCCTCGAGGAGGGCCAGCACGGCCGGCCCGGGGACCGGGATCGTCCCGTGCGCCGTCCTCGCCCGCCCTCCCCCGAGTGCGATGGGCGAGGCCACCAACCGGTCCAGGCGCAGGGCGGCCATCCCGGCACAGACCCCGACGACGTCGGCGATCGCGTCCAGCGCGCCCACCTCGTGGAAGTGCACGTCCTCCTCGGGCACGCCGTGCACCGCCGCCTCGGCTCGCGCCAGCGCGCCGAACACCTCGACCGCCGACGAGCGCAACGGATCGGGGAGCCGGTCGAGCAGCCGGCGGACGTCGGACCAGCGGCGCGCGGGCTGGCCGGCCTCCGGGGCCGTCACCACGATCCGGACCGCCCGCAGTCCCCCGCGCTGCACGTCCTCGGCGCGCAGCGTGATGGGCAGCTGCAGGGGGTCCAGCGCCGCGGCGATGTCGTCGAGCGGCACGCCCGCTCCCACGACCGCACCCAGCAGCATGTCGCCGGCCACGCCGTTGCCCAGGTCCAGCCACCCGACCCGGGTCACCGCGGCTCCACGACGCCGGAGCCACCGGCGTGGATGCTGCGCGCGATCCGCGCGGCGAACACCCCCGCACCGAACCCGTTGTCGATGTTGCAGACGACCACGCCCGCGGCGCAGGAGTTCAGCATCCCCAGCAGCGCGGACAGACCGCCGAAGCTGGCCCCGTAGCCGACGCTGGTCGGCACGGCCACCACCGGCGTCCCGACGAGCCCGCCGATCACGCTGGGCAGCGCGCCCTCCATCCCCGCCACCACGATGACGATGTCGGCGTCCTGGAGCACCGGGCGGGCGTCGAGCACGCGGTGCAGCCCGGCGACCCCGACGTCGACCACCCGGACGACGTCGGCGCCGAAGACCCGCACGGTGGTCGCGGCCTCCGCCGCCACCGGCGAGTCCGACGTCCCGGCCGTGACGACCGCGACGAGACCCCTGGCCGGCGGCGGGTCCCCGACGACCACCGTCGTCGCCTCCACCTGGGCCTCGGGCCACCGCAGCCGCACCGCTGCCACCGTCGCCGGGTCCGCCCGCGTGACGAGGGCCGGCCGGTGGGGGGCCGCCTCGCGGAGCGTCCCGACGATGGCGACGACCTCCTCCGGCGTCTTCCCGGCGGCGTAGACCACCTCCGGGTCCCCGGTGCGGGACAGCCGATCGGTGTCCACCCGCGCGAACCCGAGGTCGACGTACCCCGGGTCGCGTTCCTCGCCGTCCACAGCGGCATCCTGCACGGCAGCGGCCGGCCGCCCACAGCGGGGCCGCCCAGGCGGCCCCCTCCTGGTACGGCCCGCGACGGCGCCGGGACCGGCGCTCCCGGTTAGGGTCCGAGCAGGCTCAACCGACCGGACGGCAGGACGGGTGATCAGATGAGGGTCCAACTGGCCTACGGCGAGCAGGGTCTGACCGTCGACCTGCCCGACGACCGGACGACGGTCGTCGAGCCCCGCTACGTGCCCGGTGCCGAGGACGCTGCGGCGGTCCTGCGGTCGGCCCTGCGCGCACCGGTCGCCGGGCCACGGCTGCGCGAGATCGTGCGGCCGGGGCAGAAGGTCGCCATCTCCGTCTGCGACGGCACCCGCGCCCAGCCGCGGGACCTCATGGTCCCGGCCGTGCTCGAGGAGCTCGACGGGATCGTCGGCCTGGACGACGTGGTGATCCTGGTGGCCACGGGCACGCACCGCGGCAACACCGAGGCCGAGCTGCGGAGCATGCTGGGCGACGACGTGGTCGACCGGGTCCACGTGCTCAACCACGACGCGCGCGACGAGGCGTCCCTGGTCTGGATGGGCACCCACGGCAACGGCGTGCCCGTCTGGCTCGACCGCCACTGGGTCGAGGCCGACGTGCGGATCACCACGGGGTTCGTCGAGCCGCACTTCTTCGCCGGGTTCAGCGGTGGCCCCAAGCTGGCCGTCCCCGGGCTGGCCGGCCTGGAGACCGTGCTCACCCTGCACGACGCCGAGCGCATCGGCTCCCCCCAGGCCGTGTGGGGCATCTGCGAGGGCAACCCCGTCCACGACGACATCCGTGCGGTCGTCGCGGCGGTCGGTGGCGTGCACTTCGGCTTCGACGTCACCCTCAACCGGGACCAGCAGGTGGTGGGCGCGTTCGCCGGGGAGCTGTTCGCCATGCACGCCGCCGCCCGTGAGGCGGCGCGGGAGCTGGCGATGGCCCCGGTGCCGGAGCTCTTCGACGTGGTGGTCACGACCAACTCCGGCTACCCCCTGGACCAGAACCTGTACCAGGCCGTGAAGGGCATCTCCGCGGCGGCCACGGTGGTCAAGGACGGCGGCGCGATCATCTGCGCGGCGGAGTGCCGGGACGGGTTCCCGAACCACGGCTCCTACCGGGAGGTGCTCGAGTCCGCGGAGTCCCCGCAGGCGCTCCTCGACCTCATCGAGAACCGGCCGAAGACCGTGCCCGACCAGTGGCAGGTCCAGGTGCAGGCCAAGATCCAGAGCCGGGCTCGGGTGATCATGCACACCTCCTACCTCTCCGACCACGCCCTCGAGGCGGCGCACCTGGAGCAGACCCACGACATCGGCGCCACGGTCCGGGAGCTGCTCGACGCGGCGGGGCCCGACGCCCGGGTGTGCGTCCTGCCCGAGGGGCCGCAGACCATCCCGTACGTGAGCACGGAGCTCCTGGCCGACATCAGCTGAGTCCGACGGCGCCCAGCACTGCGGGCACGGTCGGTACGGACGAGAAACGGGTGAGCACGTGTCCCTGACAGACCTCCGGCCGGAGGACCGCCGGGCGGTCGACGGCCTGCGGGAGGGGCTGGCCGGCACGGCGAGGCTGGGGGTGGCGTTCTCCGGGGGCGTCGACTCCTCGGTGCTCCTCGCCCTCGCCGTGGACGCCCTCGGCCCGGACCGGGTGCTCGCGCTCCTCGGCGTCTCGCCCAGCCTGGCGTCCGACGAGCGCGAGGCGGCCCACCGGGTGGCCGCGCACGTGGGGGTGCCCGTGGTGGAGGTCCCCACCTTCGAGGGCGACCGGGCCGACTACCGGCGCAACGGCCCGGACCGCTGCTTCCACTGCAAGGACGAGCTCTTCGAGCGGATCTCCCAGGACGTCGTGTCCCGGTACGGCCTGACCGCGGTCGCCTACGGGGAGAACGCCGACGACGCGCGGCGACCGGACCGCCCCGGGTCCCGCGCGGCCACCGCGCACGCCGTCCTCCGCCCGCTGGCCGACGCCGGCCTGGACAAGGCCGCGGTGCGCCGGATCGCCCGCGCGCTGGACCTGCTCTGCGCGGACAAGCCCGCGGCACCGTGCCTGGCCTCGCGGATCCCGCACTACAGCGAGGTCTCACCCGAGAAGCTCGCCCAGGTGGAGGAGGCCGAGGCCGGGCTGCGGCGGCTCGGGCTCGGGGACCTGCGGGTCCGCCACCACGGGGACGTCGCGCGCCTCGAGGTCGCGGTCGAGGACCTGCCGGCGCTCGTGGCCGAGCCGCTGCGGGAGCAGGCGGTCCGGGTGGTGCGTGCGGCCGGCTTCCGGTTCCTCGCCCTGGACCTGGCCGGCATCCAGTCCGGCGCCTTCACCCTGCCGCTGGTGGGCGTCCGGGAGGGCTGAGCCGGCGGGGTGGTCCCTGCAGGTCCCGCCGCGGCCCCGTCCCGGGTCGGCCCCGTCCGGAGGCTCGCCCCGAGCCTGCGAGGGGTGAGTGGGACGGGGTCCTCTTTCAGGCCGGCTCGACGGGCAGGCCGAGCCGGCGGAACAGGTCGTTGTCGAGGTCGAGGAAGCTGGAGATGTGCGCGACGCGGCCGTCGCGGACCTCCAGCACGTGCAGCGCCCACGGCTCGTGCCCGCCGCCTGCGCGGGGCCGGTACTGCGCGAACGCCGGCGCCCCGTTGGCGAGGGTCGGCAGCACCTTGGAACCGCGGCACTCCGAACCCGGCCCGAGCATCCAGGTGCCGATGTCGGCTCGGCCGCGCAGCCACATCTCGAACGGCGGCATGTGCTGGGTGGCGTCCTCGTGCAGCAGCGCGACGAGGCCCTCGACGTCGTAGCGCTCGAAGGCGTCGACGTAGCGCTCGAGCAGGGCCCGGTGGGTGTCGTCCAGCGGCTCGGTCTCGGCCTCGCCGCCGACCTCGGCCATCGTCGCGCGGGCCCGCTGCAGCGCGCTGTTGACCGAGGCGACGGTGGTGTCGAGCAGCTGGGCGACCTCGTCGGCCCGCCAGCGGAGCACCTCGCGCAGCAGCAGCACGGCCCGCTGGCGCGGTGGCAGGTGCTGCAGCGCGGAGACGAAGGCCAGCCGGATCGACTCCCGCTGCACGGCCTGCTCGGCGGGGTCGGCGTCCTCGGCGACGACCTGCCGGTCGAGCACCGGCTCGACCCACGCCGTCCCCGGACGGCGGGAGGCCAGCGAGGCCTCGACCGGCTGCCACGGCGAGCCGGAGAGGTCCATGGGCAGCGCCCGCCGCTGCCGGCCGGAGAGCTGGTCGAGGCAGACGTTGGTGGCGATCCGGTACAGCCAGGAGCGCAGCGCCGAGCGGCCCTCGAAGTCGGCCAGGCCGCGCCAGGCGCGGACCATCGTCTCCTGCACCGCGTCGTCGGCGTCGAAGGCCGACCCGAGCATCCGGTAGCAGTAACCGGTCAGCTCCCTCCGGTGCTCGAGCAGCCGCGGGTCGAGTTCGTCGGTCAGCACTGTCGTCACGGGTCCTCCTCCGGCGTGGGCCGCGACAGCTCACCACAGGACACCGACACAACGGGTGCTCCCGCTACTGGTAGCTGATCAAGTCCGGGCGCGGCTCGACGGCGACCGTCTCCTCCGGGCTGAGCATCGGGACGTCCTCGTCGTAGAAGTTCTTCCAGCCCCAGGCGACCTCGTCCGGCTCGGTCTGCCGCAGCGTCCGCCAGGTGGCCTGCTTGTCGCCCTGACCGCCCTGGCCGTCGGCGTGGACCATCAGCGCCAGCTCGTCGCGCGAGGTGTCCAGCCGGTCCCGGTCCGGGATCATGTCCACCCGGAACTGGTGCAGCAGGAGCAGCTTCTGGGGCAGGTCGCCCGCCCGCGTGAGGTCGGCCAGCCAGGTGACCACCTCGTTGACCTCGTCGATGGGCACCGAGCCGATCTGGGTCAGGTGCACCTCGCCCGGCCCCAGCCGCCACTCCGGGTCCAGCGCCAGCCCGACGTGCGGCAGCTCGAGCAGCGAGCGGTACTTCTCGGCCTGGGTGCGGAAGTCGGTGCGCCCGGGCTGCAGGTCGATGACGACGTACATCCCCGCCTCGCCGGCCGCCTCGACCCACGGCCGGAGCTCCTCGACCGGCAGCTCGGTCGAGTAGTTGCCGTCCGGGCCGGCCACCGAGGAGGCGACGGTGGCGATGACCTCGAAGGCGGGGACGACGGTGGCGTCCTGCACCAGCGGCTCGTAGTCGGCCGCGTGCGCCTGCGCCCGCTCGATGGACGCCGGCAGGTCCTGCTCGCCGAGGACGCCGAGCGCCCCGGTGCCCGGGCTGCCGTAGAGCGCGACGATGAAGTGCCGCGGGAAGAGCAGCTGGCCGCCGCCGGGCAGCTGCTCCCCGGTGGCGGCGGTCTCGAGCTTCCAGTCCAGGCCCTCCTCGGCGCCGAACCCGGCGCCCAGCGCCACCACCGTCCCGGGTTGCTGCTCGGCGAGGAGACCCACCAGCTCGGCCGAGCCGCGCGGGTCGGTGCCCCCGCCGGTCAGCTGCACCCGCGCCCCGGCGGCCCGGGCGGTGGCCACGCCGGCCAGTGCCTCCGGGGCGCCGGTGGTCACGACGACCGTGTCGTCGAGCGGCTCGGCGCGCTCGACGGCGGGCAGCTCGCCGTCCCCTGCGTCGCCGGTGGCCGGCTCGGCGTCCGCGGGCTGCAGGGCCGCCGGCCGCCCGGGGTCCAGCGCCGCGACCGCGGCCGCCGCGCCGTCGCCGTCCACCTGCTGCGCCTCGCCGAGCTCCACACCGGCGACCTCCGCGACGGCGTCCGGGGCGGCGGGGACGGCGACCACCTCCGGGCCGCCCTCGCTCCCGGCACCGCCCTCGGCCGCGCCGACGGCGAGCACCGTCGTGGTCCCCAGGCGCTCCAGCTCGCTGCTCAGCGCGTCGGCGGGGCCACCGCCGGCCGGCTCGAGCAGCAGCGGGACGCCGAGTCCGGTGGCGGCCGAGGCGCCCAGCAGCGTGCCGGCCGCGTCGCCGTCGCGGGCCACGACCACGACCTCGGCGCTGTCGAACAGGGCCCGGCTGGCGGACGCGGCGGAGGCGACGGCGTCCTCGTCGGCCACGAGGGTGAGGCGGGCGTCGGGCGCGGAGGTCGCGACCCCGGCCTGCTCGGCGTCCTCGCCCGAGGCCGCGCCGCAGCCGCTGACCAGCAACGCCGCGGTCACGGCGATCGGCACCGTCGGAGAGCGCACGGCTCCCTCCCCCTGCCGGGCGCACGGTCGCGCGGGAGCGCGACGGCGGAGGCCGCGCCCGGTCCCCGGGCGACCCTAACGAGGCAACGGCCCTGGACAGTGCGCCGTCCGCCTCGGGAGCATCGGGACCGAGATGAGCAGCCCCGCGCTGTCGGGCCAGCCCGACACCCGATCGACCGGCTGGCGGGATGGGTCCGGTCCCCGCCCGCGACCAGGCTCGACGGCATGACCACCGACACCGCCGTGCTGCCGACCGCGTCCCCCACCCCGGCCGCCCCGCCCGGCTCCCGCGGGTGGCTGCGGCAGCTCGGGACCGACACCCGCTACTCGCTGCTCGCCTTCCCCCTGGCCGTCGTCGGCTTCGCCGTCGTGGTCGCCGGTCTGGCGGCCGGCACCGGACTGCTCGTCGTGTGGGTGGGCGTCGCCGTCCTGGCCGGGACCCTGCTGGCCGCCCGGGGCTTCGCCGGCGTCGAGCGGACCTGGCTGCCCGCCGTCCTCGGGACCCCGGTGCCCCACCCGGCCTACCGGAGGGCGGAGGGCCGCGCGCTCCGCCGGCTGACCACGCCGCTGCGGGACCCCCAGTGCTGGCTGGACGCACTGCACGCCGTCCTGCGGTTCCCGTTCGCGATCCTGTCGTTCGTCGTCACGGTCACCGCCTGGGCCGGCGCGCTCGGCGGGCTGACCTACGGCCTGTGGGACTGGGCGCTGCCCGACGCCTCCACCGACCCGGGGAACACCGACCTGCTCGAGCTGCTCGGGTTCGAGTCGTCCTCGTGGTCGCGGGTCGCCTTCTACACGCTCATCGGCGTCGTCCTCGCCGTCCTGCTGCCGTTCGTCGTCCGCGGGGCGGCGCTGCTGCAGGCGCAGCTGGGGAGGGTGCTGCTGACCTCCCGCGCCGCCACGCAGGCCGAGCTCGGCCGGCTGGCCGAGGGGCGCGACGCCGCGGTGGCGGCCGAGGCGGTGGCGCTGCGCCGGCTGGAACGCGACATCCACGACGGGCCGCAGCAGCGCCTGGTGCGCCTCGGGATGGACCTCTCCCGCGCCCAGCGCCAGCTCGACCGCGACCCCACCGCTGCCCGCGTGACGCTGGGCGAGGCTGCCGGGCTGGCGCGCGAGGCCCTGGAGGAGCTCCGTGCGCTCTCCCGCGGCATCGCACCGCCGGTGCTTGCCGACCGCGGCCTGGCCGCCGCGCTGGCCGCGGTCGCGGCACGCTCCCCGGTGCCCGTCGAGCTGGCCGTCGACCTGCCGCGGGAACGGCTGGCCCCCGCGGTGGAGAACACCGCCTACTTCGTGGTCAGCGAGGCGCTGGCGAACGTGGCCAAGCACAGCGGCGCGACGACCTGCCAGGTCGTCGTGGTCGCCGCCGGCCCGGCCCTGCGGGTCACCGTCGAGGACGACGGTCCCGGCGGCGCGGTGGTGGTGCCGGGGCACGGCCTGGCCGGGCTCGCCGACCGGCTGCGCGCGGTGGACGGCGCCCTCACCGTCGACAGCCCGCCCGGAGGTCCGACCCGGCTGGTCGCGGAGCTGCCGTGCGGATCGTGATCGCCGACGACTCGGTGCTGCTCCGCGAGGGCCTGGTGCGGCTGGTCGAGGAGGAGGGCGGCGAGGTGCTCGCCGCCGTCGGCGACGGCCCCTCGCTGGTCCGGGCGGTGACCGAGCACCGGCCGGACGTCGCCGTGGTCGACGTCCGGATGCCGCCGACGCACACCGACGAGGGGCTGCGGGCCGCGGTGCAGGCCCGGGCCGCCGTCCCCGGCACGGCGGTGCTCGTGCTCTCCCAGTACGTCGAGGTGGCCTACGCCGACGAGCTGCTGGCCGACGGCCGCGGCGGGGTCGGGTACCTGCTCAAGGACCGGGTCACCGACCTCGACGCCTTCCTCGCCGCACTGAGCGGTGTCGCCGGCGGCGGGACCGTGCTCGACCCCCAGGTGGTCGCCCAGCTGTTCGCCCGCCGCCGGGCCGGCGACCCGGTGCGGCGGCTGACCCCGCGCGAGCGGGAGGTGCTGGGGCTGATCGCCGAGGGCCACTCCAACGGCGCGATCGCCCGCCGGCTGGTGGTGACCGAGGGCGCGGTCGAGAAGCACACCCAGCGGATCTTCGCCAAGCTCGGGCTGACCCGGGACGAGGACCAGCACCGCCGGGTGATGGCCACCCTCGCCTACCTGCGCAGCTGACCGGGAGGTCACCCACCGTGGAACCCGACGACGAGCCCGAGGTCCGCGTCCTGCTCAACACCAACGTGTCCATGTCGAGGCACAAGGCCGCGGCGCAGGCCGTGCACGCCGCCCTGGCCGCCTTCGGCATCCCGCACGGGCGGGTCGTCGTCCTCGGCGGCCGGCCGGACGAGGTGGCCGCGATGGACGTCGTCATCCGGGACGCCGGCCGCACCGAGGTGGCGCCCGGGACGCTGACCGCCGGTGCCACGGTGGTCCGCTGACGGCTCGCACGATGTCGGCAGCTCCCGGTAGACAGCTCCGGTGACCGACATCGCCGACCGGCTGCGCCCCGCCACGCCCGAGGAGTGGCCGTCGTTCAGCCGTGCCTTCTTCACCGTCTTCGCCGAGGAGCCGCCGGCGTCCTTCGTCGACGCGGTCCCCGCGCACGCCGAGCTGGACCGCTCGCTCGGGCTGTGGGAGGGCGACCGCGTGGTCGCGACGTCCGGCGTCTACAGCCGGGAGCTCACCGTGCCGGGCGGCGTCGTCCCCTGCGCGGGGGTGACGTGGGTGAGCGTCGCGCCCAGCCACCGCCGCCGCGGCGTGCTGACCGCCCTGATGCGCCGCCAGCTCACCGACCTGCACGAGCAGGGCCGCGAGCCGGTCGCGGCCCTGTGGGCCTCGGAGTCCTCGATCTACGGCCGCTTCGGCTACGCACCGGCCACCGAGCGCGGCAACCTCTCCGGGGACGTCGCCCGGCTGGTGCTGCGGCCGGACGTCGACCTCGGCGAGGGGACGGTCGAGCAGGTCGGGGTCGAGGAGTACCGGGCGGCCGCCGTGGGCCTGCACGACCGGGTGCGCCGGTTCGTGCCCGGCAACCTCGCCCGCGACGTCCGCTGGTGGGACCGCGGCCTGCTCGACGACCCCGCCCAGCGCCACGGCGCGTCCGAACGGCGCTTCGTGCGGCACGTCGAGCCCGACGGCGCAGGAACCGGCTACGCCGCCTACCGCGTCCGGCCGGCGTGGACCGACGACGGCCAGTCCGACGGCACCGTCGTCGTCGAGGAGGTGCGCGCCCTGACCACGCCTGCCTACGCGGCGCTGTGGCGGTTCCTGCTGTCGCTGGACCTCGTGCGCACGATGCGGGCGCCGAGCGCGTCGCCGGACGACCCGCTGCGCCACCTGCTGGCCGAGCCGCGGGCACTGCGCGCCCAGCCCTACGACGGGCTGTGGGTGCGCCTGGTCGACGTCGGCCGCGCACTGGCCGCCCGCCGCTACCCGGCGCCGGTCAACCTCGTGCTCGAGGTGCGCGACCGCTTCTGCCCGTGGAACGACGGCCGCTGGGCCCTGGTCGGCCACCCGGCCGGCGCCTTCTGCTCGGAGACCGACGCCGACCCCGACCTCGTGGTCGACGTCGAGGCACTGGGCGCGGCCTATCTCGGCGGCGTCTCGCTGGCGACGCTGCAGGCAGCCGGCCGGGTCACCGAGGTCAGCCCGGGCGCGGTCACCCAGGCCGGGACGGCGTTCCGCTGGCCGGTTCCCCCGTGGTGCCCGGACGAGTTCTAGACCGACTCCTCGCGGGTGGGGAGCCCGCCCGCCGGGCGGCGCCGGTCGCGTTCGTAGTCGGTGACGAGGCCGATCCGGCGCGCGTGCCGCTCGTCGCCGCTGAAGGGCGTGGCCAGGAAGTGCAGCACCAGCTCGGTGGCCTCCTCGACGCTGTGCTGGCGGGCACCGATCGAGACGACGTTGGCGTCGTTGTGCTGCCGGGCGAGCTCGGCGGTCGAGCGGTTCCAGACCAGCGCGGCGCGCACCCCGGGCACCTTGTTGGCCGCGATCTGCTCGCCGTTGCCGGAGCCGCCGATGACCACGCCGAGGCTGCCCGGCTCGGTCACGGTCCGCTCGCCGACCTCGAAGCAGAACGGCGGGTAGTCGTCCTCGGCGTCGTACTCGAACGCCCCGCAGTCGACGGGCTCGTGGCCGGCGTCGGCCAGCGCCTGCTTGAGGTGCTCCTTGAACTCCAGGCCGGCGTGGTCGGTCCCGACGAAGACGCGCATGGCGGGGAGTCTGTCAGGCTGCCGCAGTGGCGGTGCTGGGTGTCGACGGCTGGCGCGGCGCCTGGGTCGGTGCCCGGCTGGACGGGCGGACCGTCGAGCTGCTGGCCCTCCCCGACGCCGCCGCCGTCCTGGCGGTGCCGGACGTCGAGGTGGTGGGCATCGACATGCCCATCGGGCTGTCGGACGACGGCGTGCGGGCCTGTGACGTGGAGGCGCGGAGGCGACTGGGCCGCGCGGGCAGCTCGGTCTTCCCGGCGCCGGTGCGGGCCGTCCTCCGCGCACGCGACTACGCCGAGGCGCGGCAGCTGTCAGTCCGCGCGACGGGCGGCCGTTCCCTGTCGGCGCAGTCCTTCCAGCTGGTCGCGGCGATCCGCGCCCTCGACGACGCGCTGGACGGCTCACCCGCCGGGCCGGTCGTCGAGGTGCACCCCGAACTGGCGTTCCGCGCGCTGGACGAGCGGGTGTGCGACCCCAAGTCGAGCGCGCGCGGGCAGGGACAGCGGATCCGCGCACTGGAGTCGGTGATGGACGTCCTCGACGCGCTCGCCGGGGCCCCACCGCGGGTGCCGGCGGTCGACGCGCTCGACGCGTGCGCCGCCGCCTGGTCGGCACGTCGGATCGCCGACGGCACCGCCGAGTGCGTGGGGGACGGCGCGATCGACGCCCGCGGCCGGCCGATGCGGATCTGCTGGTGAGGTGCTGCGACGGCCACGCTTCAGGGCCCCGTGCCGAGCGTGCGAGCGTGGGGGGAAGGGTGGTCCTTCAGGTGACCCGGCGGACGACGGGCAGTGGCAGCACCCGCAGCAGCCCGGCGATCGGGCGCCACGGCCAGGCCGGCACGTGGGCGCGCACCGGCTCCCGCTCGATCGCCGCGGTCAGCGCGTCGACGCCGGTGTCGAGGTCGACGGTGAACGGGCCGCGGCGGCCGACGTTGATGTCGGTGGCGATGTAGCCGGGCAGGATCGTCGAGACCGCGATCGGCGTGCCATACACGTCGGAGCGGATGCCCTCGGCGAGGGAGTTGAGCGCGGCCTTGCTGGCGCCGTACGCGGTGCGGGTGCCGCGCATCCCGCGGATCGAGGCGACCGACGAGATGAGCACCAGGTGCCCGGCGCCCTGGGCGCGGAAGAGCTCCATCGCGGCCTCGCACTGCGCGTGCGAGCCGAGGACGTTGGTGTGCAGGACGGCGCGGTTGGCGGCCGCGTGCCCGGTGCCGACCGACCCGCCCCTGCCGATGCCGGCGTTGACGACCACGCGGTCGAGGCCGCCGAGCCGCTCGGCCAGCTGCGGCACCACGGTGGCGACCGACGCCGCGTCGTCGACGTCCATCGCCGCGACCTCGACCCGGATGCCGGGGTGCGCGGCGCCCAGCTCCTGCTGCAGGGCCTCGAGGCGGTCGGCGCGGCGGGCGGCGAGCGCGAGGTCGCGGCCCATCGCGGCGAAGCGGCGGGCCATGCCCTCGCCGAGGCCGGAGCTGGCCCCGGAGACCAGGATGCGCTGGCGGAGGGGGTGCGGCACCCGCTGAGGATGCCGCACCCCGGCCCCGCTGCAGGGGCCCGCCCCCGGCCACGTCCCGAGGCTCAGGCCGAGCTCGCGAGGCGTGAGGAGGACGGGGTCCTTCTTCAGCGGCGGGTGATCTCCAGCGCGTCGGCCGGCACGGAGACCATGTCGGGGCCGGAGAGCCGGGTCCGCTTCAGCTCCCAGAACTCGGGCAGGTTGGCCAGCAGGACGGCGCCGTCGAAGGCCTTGCCGGCGTCCTCACCGGTGGGCACCTTGCTGATGACCGGGCCGAAGAACGCCACGCCGTCGATGTGCACGACCGGGGTGCCGACGTCGTCGCCGACCGGGTCCATGCCCGCGTGGTGGCTCTTCTCGAGGGCCTCGTCGTACTCGGTGGAGGTGGCGGCCTCGGCCAGCGATGCGGGCAGGCCGACCCGCTCCAGCGCGGGGGCGATCAGCTCGTCGAGCTCGACGTCCTCGTGGTGGCGGAGCGTCCCCATGGCCGTGTAGAGGTCGCCGAGGACCTCGTCGCCGTGCTGCTGCGCCGCGGCGATCGCGACCCGGACCGGGCCGATCGCCTTCTCCATCATCTCCTGGTACTCCTCCGGCAGGTCCCGCCCGCGGTTGAGCACCGCCAGGGACATGACGTGCCAGTGCAGGTCGATGTCACGGACCTTCGCCGCCTCCAGCACCCAGCGGCTGGTCAGCCACGCCCACGGGCACAGCGGGTCGAACCAGAAGTCCACGCGGGCCTTCACCGGCGCGCTCTGCACTGCCTCGGTCATGCGTTCTGCTCCTCGCGTCGTCGCTGCCCGGTGACGGGCACGCCGGGGTCGTCTCTGCCGTGCCAAGCCGGCGCGGGTGGCCGTTGTTCCCGTGCCCGCCCGGGCGGGGTCCCGGTCAGGCCGGGGCGTGTCGGGGGGCCGTGGGAAGCTCCCCTGCGTGGCCGTACCCAACCTGACCCGCGATGACGCCGCCGCCCGCGCCCGACTGCTGTCGGTCGACAGCTACGACGTCCAGTTCGACCTGACCGACGGCGCCGGGCACGCCGGCGAGCACACCTTCGGGTCGACGACGACCGTGCGGTTCTCCTGCCGCGAGCCCGGCGCCGGCACCTTCGTCGACCTGGTGGCCGAGACCGTCCGGTCGGCCACGCTGAACGGCGAGCCGCTCGACGTCTCCACCTACACCGAGGAGGGCGGCCTGCCACTGCCCGGCCTGGCCGCGCAGAACACCCTCGTCGTCGAGGCCGACTGCCGGTACTCCAACTCCGGCGAGGGCCTGCACCGCTTCGTCGACCCCGAGGACGGGCAGGTCTACCTCTACACGCACTTCGAGCCGGCCGAGGCCAAGCGGGTCTTCACCTGCTTCGACCAGCCGGACCTGAAGGCCACCTACACGGTGCACGTGACCGCGCCGTTCGACTGGCAGGTCGTCTCCAACACCGGCGAGCGCACCGTCGAGGCCGGTCCCGCGGGCTCCCAGCTGGTGCACTTCGCGCCGACGGAGCGGCTGTCGACCTACCTGCTCGCGCTGATCGCCGGCCCCTACGCGAGGGTGACCGACTCCCACGGGGGCATCCCGCTGGGGCTGTACTGCCGCGCCTCGCTGGCCCAGTACCTCGACCCCGAGGAGCTGTTCCGGGTCACCAAGCAGGGCTTCGACTTCTACCACCGGGTCTTCGACTACCCGTACCCGTTCGACAAGTACGACCAGCTGTTCGTGCCGGAGTTCAACGCCGGCGCGATGGAGAACGCCGGCGCCGTGACGATCCTGGAGGACTACGTCTTCCGGTCCAGGGCCACCCGGGCCCGCTACGAGCGGCGCGCCGAGACGCTGCTGCACGAGCTGGCGCACATGTGGTTCGGCGACCTGGTGACCATGCGCTGGTGGGACGACCTGTGGCTCAACGAGTCCTTCGCCACCTACATCTCCACGCTGTGCCAGGCCGAGGCCACCGAGTACACGACCGCGTGGACGACGTTCGCCAACACCGAGAAGGCGTGGGCCTACGCGCAGGACCAGCTGCCCTCGACCCACCCGATCGCCGCCGACATGGTCGACGTCGCCGCGGTCGAGGTGAACTTCGACGGCATCACCTACGCCAAGGGCGCCTCGGTGCTCAAGCAGCTGGTGGCCTACGTCGGCCGCGACGAGTTCCTGGCCGGCATCCGCCGCTACTTCCGCAAGCACGCCTTCGGCAACACCACCCTGGCCGACCTGCTCGACCCGCTGTCGGAGGCCACCGGCCGCGACCTGTCGGAGTGGTCCCGGCAGTGGCTGGAGACCAGCCAGGTCAACACGTTGCGGCCGGTCCTCGAGCTGAGCGACGACGGCCGGTACGCCCGCGTCGCGATCCAGCAGACGGCGGTGCCCGAGCACCCGGTGCTGCGCCGGCACCGGCTGGCCGTGGGCCTCTACGACAGGGGTCCCGAGGGGCTGACCCGGCGCACCCGGGTCGAGCTGGACGTCGAGGGCGAGCTGACCGAGGTGGCCGAGCTCGCCGGCCACCCCGTGGCGGACCTGGTGCTCGTCAACGACGACGACCTGACCTACGCCAAGCTGCGGCTCGACGAACGGTCGCTGACCACCCTGCAGGAGGCGATCGGCACCATCCCCGACCCGCTGCCGCGCGCGCTGTGCTGGTCGGCGGCCTGGGACATGACCCGGGACGCCGAGCTGCCGGCCCGCGACTGGGTCGCGCTGGTGCTGGCCGGGGTGGACGCCGAGACCGAGATCAGCGTCGTCCAGTCACTGCTGGCCCGGGTGCAGTCGGCGCTGGCCAACTACGCCGACCCGCGCTGGGCCGAGACCGGCTGGCAGGCGCTGGCCGACAAGGCGCTGGCTGCCCTGGAGGCCGCGGCGCCCGGCAGCGACACCCAGCTGCAGTGGTCGCGCACCTTCGCCGGCGCCGCCCGCACCGAGGAGCACGCCGCCGTGCTGCGCGGTCTGCTCGACGGCTCGCGCGTCGTCGAGGGGCTGCCGGTGGACGCCGATGCCCGGTGGGCCTTCCTGCACGGGCTGGTCGCGATCGGCGCGGCCGGGGACGCCGAGATCGCCGCCGAGGAGGCGCGCGACGCCACGGCGACCGGGCAGCGGCGGGCCGCGACCGCGCGGGCGCTCCGGCCGACGCCGGAGGCCAAGGAGGAGACCTGGACCCGGGCCTTCACCGACGACACCATCCCCAACGCGGTGCACGAGGCGATGCTGCAGGGCTTCTGGCACCCGGCCCAGCGCGAGCTCACGGCCGGCTACGTCGACCGGTACTTCGCCGACATCCGCCCGCTGTGGGACCGCCGTCCCGGCGAGATCGCCAAGAACGCGGTGCAGTACCTGTTCCCGCCGGTGGTCGAGCTGCGCACGGTCCGGGCTGCCGACGAGTGGCTGGCCGGGGACGAGCACCCCGCGCCCCTGCGCCGGCTCATCGCGGAGGGCCGGGACGGGATCGCGCGGTCGCTGCGGGCCCGGGAGCGGGACGCCGCCGAACGCTGAAGCCCTGCCGGCCCACCGGCCGACGTGAGAGGCCCAGGACCCCTACGGGTCCTGGGCCTCTCACGTCGGGCCACGGGCCCCCTGCAGGGTCCCGCCGCCGGCCCCGTCCCGAGGCTCGCGCCGAGCTCGCGAGGCGTCAGGAGGACGGGGTCCTTCCCTGGCGGAGGGCGGGGGCCTTCCTCAGTGCGTGCGCAACCCGCGCGGGTGGCCCGCCTGGTCGGACAGCTGGCGCAGGCCGTTGACGATGCCGCCCACGAGGTCGCCGGAGGCGAAGGCGTTGGTCATCGACAGCACGGCCAGCGCGCAGGCACGGTCGGGCAGCCGGCGCGCCGCCGCGGCGCCGGTGACGACCTCGACGACCCGCTGGCCGGGCGAGATGGCGAGCAGCACCGACTCCGGCAGGTCGCGCCCGGAGTGCTCGAAGAGCTCCTCGGCGCGGGCCCGGGTCTGCTGCCCGAGGTCACCGATGTAGAGGGTGAAGCGCAGGCCGGTCTCCCGGGAGGACATGGTCAGCGCCTCGTCGATGCGCAGCAGCTCGCGGTAGCTGAAGACCGAGTCGGGCGCCTCGGCCTCGTCGGTGCGCGTCGCCATGGTGCCGGCGGACGTCGCGGTGTCGTGCGACGTCCCTTCGAGAACGCGGGTCATCTCCGGCCTCCGTGGGGGGTCTCAGGGGTGCTGCGGTGGACGCTCACGCCGGTCACCAGGTGCCGCGCGCGCCGCCGAAGGGCCGTGCGGCGGCCGCGGCGGAAGGTCCGGCGGCCAGGGCGCGCACGCCGGTGGCGCCGTGCGAGTCGCCCCCGCCGTGGGCGCCGGACTGACCGGGAGCACCCGGGCCGTGCTGCTCCGGGTACATGGAGGAGCCGAGCGCGGTCGTCCCGTCACCGGGGACTCCGGCCGGGCCGTGCGCCTCGGTGGGGCCGTGGCCCCCGCCGCCGACCGGGTGCGGCTCGTACCAGACCGGCTCGTGCTCCCACGGCTGACCGGGCTTGTAGCGCGCCTTCTTGCGCCGCCCGGGGACGAGGGTGAGGAGGGCCAGGACGGCCACCACGGCCAGCGGGATCCCCGCGTAGACGAGGATGGTCTCGACGACGGTCACGCCCCTCAACCTACCGGCAGTCGCCCCCGTCCTCCTGATCAGTCCCAGCCCGGCGGGTGGCGGTGCGCCCAGGGGCGGGCGGCTTCCAGCTGGGCGGCCAGCGCGAGCAGCGTGACCTCGTCGGCCGGGCGCCCGACGAGCATCGTCCCGACCGGCAGCCCGTCGTCGGTCCAGTGCAGCGGCACGCTGACCGCGGGCTGTCCGGTGACGTTGAAGACGGCGGTGAAGGCGGCGTAGCGCTTCTGCCGCTCGAAGTCCGCGGCGCCGTCCCCGTCGGCGTCGAACCAGCCCAGCGGCCGCGGCGTCATCGTGGTGACCGGCGCGAGCAGCACGTCGTAGCGATCGGTCGCGGTGGCGAAGCGGCGGGCGAACAGCCGCAGCGCGGTGAGCGCCTCCATGGCCTGCTGCGCCGACAGCGCCAGGCCGCGGCCCCGCAGCTCCCGGGTGAGCGGCCGCAGCTCGCCCTCCCGCTCCGGCGGCACCGGCAGCAGCGTCCCCGACAGGCTCCACACCCGCTCGAAGGCGGCCAGGACGTCGGGACCGAGCAGCCCGGGTGGCACGTCCTCCACCTCGTGGCCGAGCTCCTCGAGCAGGCGGGCGGCGTCGTCGAACGCCGTCTGCACCTCGGGCTCCAGACCGGCGTCGGCCATGGGGGACTCCAGGTACCGGCCGATCCGCAGCCTGCCCGGCGGACGGTCGGCCGCGCCGAGGAAGGTCTCCCCCGGCGGCAGCGGAGGCGCCCAGGCCGGATCGCCGGTCACCGGCCCGGCCATCGCGTCGAGCATCGCCGCGGCGTCGCGGACGGTGCGCGCCAGCGGGCCGTTGGTGCCCAGCCCGGTGACGTCACCGCCGAAGGGCGCGTTGCTCACCCGGCCCCGGCTGGGCTTGAGCCCGACCAGGCCGTTGATGCTCGCCGGGATGCGGATCGACCCGCCGCCGTCACTGCCCTGCGCGAACGGCAGCATCCCGGCGGCGACCGCGACCGCCGCTCCCCCGCTGGAGCCGCCGGCCAGCCGGGTGGGATCCCACGGGCAGCGGGCCGGGCCGACCAGGAGGTTGTCGGTGTAGCAGGGGAAGCCGAACTCGGGGGTGTTGGTCTTGCCGAGGCTGATCGTCCCGGCGTCGGCCAGCCGGGTCACCACCGCGTCGTCGACGGTGGGCACGTTGTCGGCGAGCACCGTGCTGCCGAACGTCGTCCGGACGCCGGCGGTGTTGTTGAGGTCCTTGATCGCCGTCGGGACGCCGAGCAGCGGCGGCAGCTCGCCCCCTGCGCGGACCCGCCGCTCGGCGCGGCGGGCCGCGGCCAGGGCGCGCTCGGGGGTCAGGGTGATGAAGGCGCCGAGGCCGGCGTCGAGGGCCTCCACCCGGCGCAGCGCGTGCTCCACCAGCTCGACCGGGCGGACCTCCCCGGCCCGGACGGCGGCGGCCTGCTCGAGCGCGGTCAGGTCGTGGAGGTGCGTCCCCGGGGTCACGGCTGGCGACCGTAGCCGGGTAGACACAGCAGCGTGGACCTGACCCGGGCCGCCGCCGAGGCCCTCGATGCCGCCGACCCCCTGGCCGGCTTCCGCGCGCGGTTCGCCGGCGCCGGGGAGGACGGGCTGCTCTACCTGGACGGCAACTCGCTGGGCCGGATGCCGGTGGAGACGCCGGCGGCGCTCGCGCGGGTGGTGGAGGAGGAGTGGGCGCGGGGGCTGGTGCGCTCCTGGTCCTCGTGGATCGGCGCCGCCACCCGGGTCGGCGACCTGCTCGCCGACGGCGTGCTCGGTGCGCGGCCCGGGGAGGTCCTGGTCGGCGACTCGACGACGGTCGACCTCTACAAGCTGCTGGTGGCCGCCGCCGACGCCCGGCCGGGCCGCGACGTGCTGGTCTGCTGCGCCGACGACTTCCCCACCGACCGCTACGTGGTCGCGGGGGTGGCACGGGCCCGCGGGATGACGGTGCGCGAGGTACCGGCCGACGTCGACGAGGGCCTGGACCCGGCGGTGCTGGCCGCGGCGCTGGACGAGCGGGTCGCCGTCGTCGTGCTGTCGGCGGTCGCCTACCGCTCCGGGGCGCTCGCCGACGTCGCCGCCGTCACGCGGACGGCGCGGGAGACCGGGGCGCTCGTGCTGTGGGACCTCTCGCACGCCGCGGGCGCGGTGCCGGTGGACCTCGCGGCGAACGGGGCCGACCTGGCCGTCGGGTGCACGTACAAGTACCTGAACGGTGGTCCGGACGCGCCGGCCTTCCTCTACGTGCGCCGGGAGCTCCAGGAGCAGCTGCGGCAGCCGATCTGGGGCTGGTTCGGCCAGCGCGACCAGTTCGCCATGGGCCCGGCCTACGACCCCGTCCCGGGGATCGAGCGCTTCGGCGTCGGGACGCCGCCGGTGCTCGCCACGGCGGCGGTGGAGGTCGGCGCCCGGCTGGTGGCCGAGGCAGGCGTCGACCGGCTGGCGGCGAAGGGACGGGCGCTCGGCGAGCTCGTCGTCGCCCTCGCCGACGCCTGGCTGGCGCCGCACGGGGTGGTGCTGGCCTCCCCCCGCGACCCGGCCCGCCGCGGCTCGCACGTGACCCTCGCCCATCCCGACGCCTGGCGGCTCACCCAGGCGCTGGTCGACCGCGGCGTGGTCCCCGACTTCCGGACACCGGACCGGATCCGCCTCGGCCCGGCGCCGCTCTACACCCGCTTCGTCGACGTCTGGGACGCGCTGGACTGCGTCCGCGAGGTGCTGGTGAGCAGGGCACACGAGCGGTACCCCACCGTGCGCGCCCGGGTCACCTAGGGCGCCGCCCCGTCCCGGAGCCCGCCCCGAGCCTGCGAGGGGGGGAGGACGGGGTCCTTCGTCAGGACTCCGCGAAGACGACCAGGTTCTCGGTCGGGGCGCGGTTCCCGCCGCGCTGGGAGCAGGTGATGAGCACCAGCCGTCCGGGCGAGGCCTCCCACACCTCGGTCGCGCCGGGCAGCTCGCCCTTCGCGTACCGCCGGGTGCGCTCGACGGTGTAGCCGACCGTGCCCCGCGGGGTGCTCACCTCGATGACGTCACCGGCCTCGAGGGTGCTGCCCCCGCCGTCGGACCCCATCAGCGGGTCGAAGCCGTACTCGCCGGTGCCCGTCGAGTGGGCGGCCAGGTACAGCGTGTTGTCCGCCTCCTCGGCAGAGCCCACCGGGTCGCCGTAGGGCTCGATCCAGTAGGCGGCGGTGAGCGTCGGCGGGTTGATCGTCCCGTCGCGCGGGGTCAGCGGCAGCACCGGCAGGTCCAGGTCCAGCGCGGGGACCGAGACGTGCACGGCCGAGGAGGGCGTGGGCAGCGCCGCCACGGCCGGCAGCGTGGGCTGCGGTTCCTCGGCGAGGGGCGGGGCCGCGGTGGCCGCGGGCACCGGGTCGGCCGACGCCGTCCGCACGGCCGACTGCTCGCCGCCGGCCAGGCCGACCACGAGCACCGCGCCCCCGGCGCAGCCGAGGGCGACGACCGCCGCGACGGCGGCGCGCCGCCCGGGCCGGGTCAGGATCCGCACCCGGCTGCCGGACGGCGGCGGCTGCGGGCGACGGCGACGCCGCCCACGCCCGAGAGGAGCAGCAGCCCCGCGCCGACGGCGACCGTTCCCGAGCCGCCGGATGACGTCCCGACCGCAGGGGCCGCCACCACGCCGGTGTTGGAGCGCAGCCCGGGGTTCAGGACCGGAGCCGCGGTCACCGGAGCCACCGCCTCGGGGGCAGGCGGCGGAGCGACGGGCGCCGCGGCGACCTCCAGGACCAGCACCGTGACCGAGGCGCTGCCGGTGTCCGGGTCCACCTCGGTGAGACCCAGCACGTAGGAGCCCGCCGCCGTGTCGGCGGGCACGGTGACCGTCGCCCGGTACGGCTCCGCCGAGTCGACCGGCAGGCTCCGGACCTCGGTCGGCTCGAGCACGCCTCCGAGCGGCTCCGCTGCCCCCACCGGGGCGGGGACGGCCGAGGCGGTGAAGGCGGGAGCCGCGCCGGTCGGCGCGCTCCCGGCCGCGAGGCCGGCGAGCTCCGGGACCTCGGTGTACGCCGCCGCCGCGGCCAGCACCGCGGTGCTCTCGTCGGTGTCGGCCGGCTCGTCGCTCCAGCTCTCCTCGTCGATCGACTCCAGCCCCGCCTGGAGGCCGGTCAGCGTGCCGAGGCCCAGGGCGCGCAGCCGGGACCGCTCCGGCACGGTCAGTTCCAGGGTGTCGCCCGCGGTCACCTCGTACCCGCTGCAGTCGTCGGCGGTGTTCAGCGGGCAGGACGGGGAGGACAGGGCGAGCACCTGCGGGGCGAGGGTGCGGCTCGCGTCGGCGTCGGCGTCGAGTCGGAGGAGGTAGGAGACCGGCAGGACCTCGATGCCGGTGGCCTCCTCTGCCACGACGTCCTCCACGGTGAGGACGGCGACCTCCCCACCGGCACCGTCGTCCGCGGGCATGGCGATGTCGTACGCGCCGTCGCCGAGCGGCGTCACGGCCAGCGGGTCGGGAGCCGCCGGGTCGGTGGTCGCCGGGTCGCTGGAGTACGTGACCAGCGGCGCGGGGTCCTCCTCGTGCCCGATCTCCAGCGTGACCAGCGGAGCGGTCCCGGCGTCGAGCGGCTCGGGCAGCTCGACCGTCACCGACCCCTCCCACTGCACCGTCACCGCCGACGGCACCCAGTCCTCGGCCGGCGCCTCCTCCAGGCCCTCGAGGTTCTCGGTCGGCAGGAGGAGGACCATGACGTCCGGCGGGTCGAGGGGCACGGTCAGGACCGGAGCCGCGATCGGAGCCGCGATCGCGGCCGGCGCACCCGTCAGCAGGAGCGCTCCCGCCGCAGCGGCGACCACGGTGCCGCGGACAGGACGGACGCGGGAGTTCTGGAACGGGGGCATCGCGGCGGAGTGCCTCTCTCGGCGGGGCGCCTCGGCTGCGCCGTCGTCGGTAACCCTGAGCGATCGGGAGGACACCGGACCTTGCGACACGCGGGAACCGGACGGGGCTCAGGTCGGGTCGGGGGCACCGATCGGGTTGCGCTCGGGCCAGGTGCCCGCGGCGACGACGGCCCGGCGGACCGGTGTCAGCAGCTCCGCCAGCCGGTCGCAGCGCACGTCGCCGAGCGCCTGCCACGGCCCCAGCGCCAGCCGGTCGGTGTCGGCCTCCACCGCGGCGACGATCGCGGCTCCCTCCACGGTGAGCTCCCCGCCGGCCAGCCAGCCGCGGGCGGCGAGCTCGTCGGCCGCGACGTGCCACGCGACGTCGTCCCACCCGCGGGCGCGCATCAGCCACTCCCGCGTCGTCCGGCCGGCCGCGGCGGCCAGCACGTGCGCGCCGACGCCGGAGATCCCCCGTTGCAGCAGTGCGGCGTCGTGCCCGTCGCCGCGGTGCTCCCGCAACGTGGTCAGCGACTGCCAGACGGCCAGGTGCGGCTCCGCCGGCACGGGCAGCCCGGCGTTGGCCGCCGCCAGTGGCCGGCCGGGCGTGTCCACCTCTGCCGCTGCCGCGGTGAGCAGCCCGGCGGTCTCCGCCGCCGCGGCCGAGACCGGCCACTCCTCCCCCAGCACCCGGCGCACCGCGGCGTCGATCCCGGCCAGCCGCGCGTCCAGCACCGAGGCCGGGTCGGCCACCTGCCACACCCCGGGCACGCGGCGAGCCACGAAGTCCGGCGCGAAGTTGTAGAAGGTCGCGGTCACCACCTCGGCCCCCACGGGGCCCAGCGGCGCGGCGCGCATGGCGAAGTAGGTGCTCCAGAAGCCGCGCAGCCCGGTCGCCTCGGCCGCCGACCGGCACTCGTCGGCGAAGTAAGTGAGCGCGTGGTACGGCTCCCCCAGCGCCCACAGCCGCCGCGCCGTCGCCGGTGAGCTCACCGGAACGGCCCCGCTGCGGGGCCCCGCCGCGAGCCCGGTGACGTGCTGGAACGGCCACCCTGCAGGGTCCCGCGCCGAGCGCGCGAGGCGTGGGGGGGAGGGTGGTCCTTCCTCACGCCGACACGCTCTCCGGCATGCCGAGCCACTCCCGCCAGCGCGGGTCGACGCTGCGCGCACCGAGCAGCCGCCAGGCCGCGCCGCTCGGGGTCCGCGGCGGGTGCGGCAGCTTCCAGCCGAGCTCGGCCAGCGACCGGTCGGCCTTGGTGTGGTTGCAGCGCCGGCAGGCCGCGACGACGTTGTCCCAGGTGTGCGTGCCCCCGCGGCTGCGCGGGACGACGTGGTCGATGCTCGTGGCCGACCCACCGCAGTAGACGCAGGTCGAGGCGTCGCGGTGGAACACCGCGCGCCGCGACAGCGGCACCTGCGCCGGATACGGCACCCGCACGTAGCGGGTCAGGCGCGCCACCACCGGAACGGGCAGGACCACCGTCTCGGCGTGCACCTCCTCGGGCGCGCTGTGCACCGAGACCGCCTTCTCGGCGAGCACCAGCACGATGGCGCGGCGGCTGGAGACGACGCACAGCGGTTCGTAGGTGGCGTTGAGCAGCAGCGTCGCGGCGGCGGTGGCCCGCGCCGGGACAGGGCTCATCGGATGGGAGTGGTGGTCGCGCCGCGGACCTGGATGGCCTGCGGACGACCCGGACGCGGTACGCGGCACGGGGCACCTCCGGGCGCCCGGGGCCGCGCGCCGGGTGCAGTGCGACCCGTGGGCGCCCCCATTCTGACCTGGGGAGGCGCTCCCGCGCTCCCGGGATCCGTCCTGCGGGCCGGAGCGGCGTCCCGGCCGTCACTACCGTGGGCCGCGTGCGCTACCCCGAGGCCCCCCGGCTCGACCTCGTCGAGCACCTGCACGGACACGCCGTCGCCGACCCCTACCGCTGGCTCGAGGACCCCGCCGACCCCCGGACGGCGTCCTGGACCGCCGCCCAGGACGAGCTGACCGCCGGGGCGCTGGCCACCCTGCCGCTGCGCGACCGCTTCGCCGCGCGGCTGGCCGAGCTGGTGCACGCCGGCGCCGTCGGCGTCCCGGTCTGGCGGGCCGGCCGGGCCTTCTCCACCCGGCGCGACCCCGGCCAGGAGCACGCGGTGCTGCGGGTGCGCGAGCCCGACGGCAGCGAGCGGGTGCTCGTCGACCCGATGGCGGTCGACCCCTCGGGCACCACGACCCTCGACGCCTGGTCGCCGTCCTGGGAGGGCGACCGGCTTGCCTACCAGCTCTCCACCGGCGGCGACGAGGAGTCGCGGCTGCACGTGCTCGACGTCGCGACCGGGGAGCAGCTGGACGGGCCGATCGACCGCTGCCGCTACTCCCCCGTGGCCTGGCTGCCCGGCGGGGAGGAGCTCTTCTACGTCCGCCGCCTCGCGCCCGGCCTGGTGCCGGCCGGCGAGGAGCAGTTCCACCGGCGGGTCTGGCGCCACCGGGTGGGCGCCGACGCCGACGGCGACGTCCTCGTGCACGGCGAGGGCAGCGACCCGGCGACCTACTTCGGCGCCCGCACCAGCCGCGACGGCCGCTGGCTGGTCGTCTCCGCCTCGGTGGGGACCGCACCGCGGGACGACGTCTGGCTGGCCGACCTCGCCATGTCACCGGAGGGCGGGCCGGCGCACCTGCGGGAGCTGCAGGTCGGCGTCGACGCGCAGACCGCGGCGTGGGTGGCCCGCGACGGCCGGCTGTGGCTCATGAGCGACCGCGGCACGCCCCGCTGGCGGCTGGCCGTCGCCGACCCGGCGGACCCGGCCACGTGGGCCCCCGGCTCGTGGCAGGACGTCGTCCCGCAGCAGGAGGACGGCGTGCTGACCGACGTCGCCCTCGTCGACGGCCCCGACGGCGGGCTGCAGGTGCTCGCCGTGCACTCGGTGGACGCCACCGACCGCCTCTCGGTGTGGGCCGCCGACGGCTCCGGCCGGCGGGCCGAGGTGAGCGCCCTGCGCGCCGGCAGCGTGTCCGGCGTGAGCGCGCCCCCGGAGGGCGGCGGCACCGCGTGGGTCGGGTTCACCGACCACTCGACCCCGCCGTCGGTGCTGCGCTGGGACGCCGCCGACCCCGCCCGGCTGGAGGTCTGGGAGCAGGCGCCGGTCGCCGGCGACGTCCCCGACGTCCGCGTCGTGGAGACGCACGCGACCTCCGCGGACGGGACGCCGGTGCACCTGTTCGTGATCTCGCGGGCCGGGGCCCCGGACACCCCGCGCCCCACCGTGCTCTACGGCTACGGCGGCTTCAACGTCGCCCTCACCCCCGGGTACTCGGCGCAGGCCCTGGCCTGGGTCGAGGCCGGCGGAGTGTGGGCGGTGGCCAACCTGCGCGGCGGCTCCGAGCACGGCGAGGAGTGGCACCGCGCCGGCATGCGGGAGCGCAAGCAGAACGTCTTCGACGACTTCGCCGCCGCGGGCGAGCACCTGGTCGCCGCGGGGTGGACGACGCACGCGCAGCTGGCGGTGATGGGCGGCTCGAACGGTGGCCTGCTGGTCGGCGCGACCCTCACCCAGCGTCCGGACCTCGCGGCCGCCGTCGTCTGCAGCGCGCCGCTGCTGGACATGGTCCGCTACGAGCGCTTCGGCCTGGGCCGCACCTGGAACGACGAGTACGGCACCGCCGAGGACCCCACCGAGCTGGGCTGGCTGCTGGGCTACTCCCCGTACCACCGGGTGGTGGAGGGGACGGCCTACCCGGCCGTGCTGTTCACGACCTTCGAGTCCGACACGCGGGTCGACCCGCTGCACGCCCGCAAGCTGGCCGCGGCGCTGCAGCACGCGACGTCGTCGGACGCGCCCGTCCTGCTGCGGCGGGAGACCTCGGTCGGCCACGGCGCCCGGGCGGTCAGCCGGACCGTGGGGCTGGCCGCCGACCAGCTGGCCTTCCTCGCCGCGCACACCGGCCTGACCGGTTGATCCCCGGGCTGTGCGCGGCGCCACGCCGTCCCGCGACGACAGCAACGCTGGGTTGCTCCTCCTGCACCTGAGAGTATCGCCGTGATGACCGCTTCACCGTCCGTGATCACTGCTGCCGACGACGAGACCGCCTCCATGCCGGACTGCGCCGACTACTGGCTCTGCCAGCAGGTCTACGAGTGGTCGGGCGCCGAGTTGCTCGCGGAGAACGCCCGGGCGCTGATCGCCACACCGGCCCGGATCCTGCTCATCGTCGTCGTCGCCGTCCTGGTGCGGTACCTGGCGCACCGGGCGATCCGCCGGCTGACCGACTCGACCACCGTGGGACCGCTGCCGTCGATCCTGCGGGCCCGCCGGCTGCGCGCCACCGCCCTGGGGGACGGCGCGGAGCAGGTGACCGCCCGGCGCACCCAGCGGGCCGAGGCCATCGGGTCGGTGCTGCGCAGCTGCGCCTCGATCGTGGTGCTGGCCATCGCGGTGGTGCTCGTGCTCGGCGAGCTGGGCATCAACCTCGCCCCCATCCTGGCCAGCGCCGGGGTGGTCGGTGTCGCCCTGGGCTTCGGCGCGCAGAACCTGGTCAAGGACTTCATCGCCGGGATCGGGATCATCCTCGAGGACCAGTACGGCGTCGGTGACGTCGTCGACCTCGGGGAGGCGACCGGCACCGTCGAGGCCGTCGGCCTGCGGATCACCCGGCTGCGCGACGTCAACGGCGTGGTCTGGTACGCACGCAACGGCGAGATCCTGCGGGTCGGCAACAAGAGCCAGGGCTACGCCCAGGTCGTCATCGACATGCCGGTCGCCCACGACACCGACCTGGAGCGCTGCCGGACGGTCATGCAGGAGGTCGCCGACGCGATGTACGCCGAGGAGGAGTGGGCCGAGGTGCTGCTGTCCGAGCCCGAGTCCCTCGGCGTCGAGCTGATCACGACCGAGGGCGTCGTCATGCGCCTGCAGATCCGCACCACCAACGCCGACCAGTGGCGGGTCGGCCGCGAGCTGCGCCTGCGGCTCAAGGAGCGCTTCGCCGTCGAGGGCATCCGCACGCCGCTGCCGCTGCTGTCCGCGGCCGGTTCCCCGGCGGGGGCCCCATGAGCGGCAGCGCGCCGGCCGGCGCGTCCCACCGCCCGGCGACCTTCCGCGGTCTCTTCGCCGTCCGCGAGTTCCGCCCGCTGTTCGGCACCTACCTGCTGTCGACGACCGGCGACGAGCTGGCCCGCGTCGCGCTGACCGTGCTCGTCTACCAGCGCACCGAGTCGCCGCTGCTGTCGGCGGTCACCTTCGCGATCAGCTACCTGCCGTGGCTGCTCGGCGGACCGCTGCTGTCGACCCTGGCCGACCGGTTCCCGCGGCACCGCGTCCTCATCGCCACCGACGCCGCGCGCGCCCTGCTGGTCGCCGGGATGGCCGTCCCGGGCACGCCGCTGCCGTTGCTGCTGGGCCTGCTGCTCGTCGTCGCGGTGTGCGGGCCACCGTTCGAGTCGGCCCGCTCGGCGCTGATGGCCGACGTCCTCGACGGCGACCGGTACGCACTGGCGACGTCCCTGACCAACGTCGGGTCGCAGGTGGCGCAGGTCCTCGGGTTCGTCCTGGGCGGCACGCTCGTCGCCGTCCTCGACCCGTCGGCCGCGCTGCTGCTCGACGCGGCCACCTTCGCCGTCTCGGCGGTGTGGCTGTGGGCGCGGCTGCAACGCCGTCCGGCCCCGGACGACGGCGGCGGTGCCGAGGGACCGCGGTCGATGTGGCGGGACGCCGCGGAGGGACTGCGGCTGATCGGCCGGACGCCGCGGTTGCTGATGATCATCGCCGTCACCTGGGTGGGGTCGCTGTTCGGCAACGCACCGGAAGGCATCGCCGCGCCACTGGTCGAGCAGTTGGGTCAGGGCCCCGCACAGGTCGGCGTGCTGCTCGCGGCCAACCCCGCGGGGATCACCGTCGGCGGGCTGCTCATCGCCCGCGGCCTCACCCAGGAGCGCCGCGAGCGGCTGGTGCCACCGCTGGTGGCGCTCTCGCTCGCGCCCGTCCTGCTGGCCGGTCTGGTGACCGAGTGGGGCGCGCCCGGCGCCGGCGCCTACGCCGCCGTGGTCGCGCTGATGTTCGTCGCCGGGCTGGGCGGTGCCTGGAGCATCCCGCTCAACGTCGCCTTCGTGCAGGCGGTGCCGGCGGCCTACCGCGGCCGCGCCTTCGGTGTCGCGGTCAGCGGGCTCTACGGCGTCCAGGGCATCGGGGTGCTCGCCGCCGGTGCCGCCGCCGAGGGGCTGGCCCCCGGCGGAGTGGTCGCGCTGGTCGGGGGGCTCGGCCTGCTGGCCGTCGCCCCGCCGCTGCTGGGCTACGTGCGTACCCAGGGTCACGTGGCAGCGGCCCCATCGGCTGCGGGACCATCGGACTCATGAGCCGATCACTGCCGTCGGCGCGGACCTTCTACGAGGAGGTCGGCGGCGCCCCGACCTTCCGTCGGCTCGTGGCACGCTTCTACGCCGGGGTGCGCACCGATCCGGTGCTCGCGCCGCTGTACCCGCAGGAGGACTGGGAGGGCGCGGAGACCCGGCTGCGCGGTTTCCTCGAGCAGTACTGGGGCGGCCCGACCACCTACTCCGAGGAGCGCGGCCACCCCCGGCTGCGGATGCGCCACGCGCCGTTCGCCATCGGCCCCGCCGAGCGCGACGCCTGGCTGCGCCACATGCGGGACGCCGTCGACTCCCTGCAGCTGACCCCGGAGCAGGACGCGACCCTGTGGGGGTACATGGAGATGGCCGCGCGCAGCATGCAGAACCGCTGGCCCGAGGACGCGCCCGGCGGCCTCTCCACCGTCTGACCGAGGACCCCGTCCCCCACGTCCGGCCCCCTCCCGGGCACCGCCGCGAGCTTGCGAGCGGTGGGGACGGAGGGGTCCTCCGGGGGCCGCCACCGCACCACCCGCACACCCCACCCCGAGGAGCCCGGTGAGCCCGGTACAAGGACCCCCTGCCCCCCGCCACTCGCGAGCTCGCGGCGGGCCCCTGCAGGGGGCCGCCGGCCCGTTCCGCCGCACCGGCGCCGACTGGTGGCGCGACGCGGTGTTCTACCAGGTCTACATCCGCAGCTTCGCCGACGGGAACGGCGACGGTGTCGGTGACCTGGCCGGCATCCGCGCCCGCCTGCCGCACCTGTCCGAGCTGGGCGTCGACGCGCTGTGGATCACGCCGTTCTACCCCTCGCCCATGGCCGACCACGGCTACGACGTGGCCGACCCCCGCGACGTCGAGCCGGTCTTCGGCGACCTCGCCGAGTTCGACGCGCTGCTGGCCGAGGCCCACGCGCTCGGCATCCGGGTGACCGTCGACCTGGTGCCCAACCACACCTCCGACCGGCACGCCTGGTTCCAGGCGGCACTGGTCGCCGGCCCCGGGTCGCCCGAGCGGGCCCGCTACGTGTTCCGCGACGGCCGCGGCCCGGACGGCGCCGAGCCGCCGAACAACTGGCCCTCGGTCTTCGGCGGTCCGGCGTGGACCCGGGTCGACGACGGCCAGTGGTACCTGCACATCTTCGCGCCCGAGCAGCCCGACCTGGACTTCACCAACCCCGAGGTGGTCGCCGACCTCGAGACGACGATGCGGTTCTGGCTCGACCGCGGCGTCGACGGCTTCCGCATCGACGTCGCCCACGGCATGGCCAAGCCCGAGGGGATGCCGGACATGCAGCCGATGGAGGACACCGGCCTGCTCGACGACCACGGCGCCGGCGACCACCGGTTCGACGACGACGCCGTGCACGACGTGCACCGCCGGATCCGCAGCGTCCTCGACGAGTACCCCGGCACCATGGCCGTCGGCGAGGTGTGGGTGAGGGACGACGACCGGCTGGCGCTGTACCTGCGCGAGGACGAGCTCCAGCTGGTGTTCAACTTCAAGCTGCTGACCGCCGACTGGCAGGTCGACGAGCTGCGCGACGCCGTCGTCCACTCGCTGGCCACCGTGGCCGGAACCCCGGCGCCGGCCTGCTGGGTGCTGTCCAACCACGACCGGCCCCGGCACGTCACCCGCTACGGCGGAGGCGAGCCGGGCACCCGGCGGGCGCGGGCGGCGGCGCTGCTCCAGCTGGCCCTGCCCGGTGCGGCGTACCTCTACAACGGCGACGAGCTGGGCATGCCCGACGTCGACCTGCCCGACGAGGCGCTGCAGGACCCGATCTGGGAACGGTCCGGACACACCGAGCGCGGGCGCGACGCCTGCCGCATCCCGGTGCCGTGGTCGGGCACCGAGCCGTCGTACGGCTTCTCCTCGCGCGCCGGGACCTGGCTTCCGATGCCCGAGGGCTGGGGGCCGCTGACCGCCGCGGCCCAGGAGGACGACCCCGCTTCGGTGCTGTCGCTGTACCGACGTGCGCTCGCCCTGCGCCGGACCTCGCCCGCCTTCGCCGGTGAGGGCCTCGACTGGGTACCGGCACCCGAGGGTTGTCTCGCGTTCCGCCGTCCCGGCGGTCTGGTGTGCCTGCTCAACCTCTCCGGCGCCCCGGTCCCGCTGCCGGAGGGCCGTGTGCTCCTGGCCAGCGTGGACACCGGCGGCGGCGTGGTGCCGGACGACGCCGCGGTGTGGTTGCACCCGTGACGGGGTACCCCTCGGGGGTCGCCGTCTCCGACAGGCGCCGACCCCCGAGGCGGGTAGCATCCACGTGGTGACACAGCGTCGCAGGGGACGCTGACGGCTCGCTCTCCGACCCGGGGTCGGGGCTCTGTTCGGGGGAGGCCCGCCCGCCCATGGCGCTGCTGGAGGTCGAGGGGCTGAGGAAGTCCTTCGGAGCCCGGCGCGTCCTGCGCGACGTCTCCTTCGGCGTCGCCGAGGGCGAGATCGTCGGGCTCGTCGGCAGCAACGGCGCCGGCAAGTCGACCCTGGGTGACGTCATCGCCGGCATCACCGCGGCCGACGCGGGGGTGATGACCCTGCAGGGCCACCCGTACGCGCCGCTGTCGGCGGACGACGCCCGCCACCTCGGCGTCGGGGTGGTCGAGCAGCTCGTCCGGATCGACCCCAAGCTCACCGTCGCGCAGGCGGTCTTCCGCGGCACGGCGCAGGCCGGACGCCCGCAGGCGGAGCTGCGCGAGCCGGCGCGGGCGCTGCTCTCCGAGGTCACCCTGGACGTCGACCCGGACGCCCTCGTCGGCGACCTGCCGCACTTCGTGTACGGCCTGGTGGAGACCGCGCGGGTGCTCGCCGAGGACACCCGGCTCGTCGTGCTCGACGAGGTGTCGGCGGCGCTGCTGCCCGTGGAGGTCACCCGGCTGCACGCAGTCGCCGGCCGCCTGAGCCGGCAGGGCCGCGGCGTCCTCTACATCAGCCACCGGCTGCCCGAGATGCTCGAGCTGGTCGACCGCGTGCTGGTGCTGCGCGACGGCGTGATCGCCCTGGACAGCCCGGCGGAGGCCCTGGACCCGGTGCGGCTGGCCGCGGAGACCGTGGGCGAGCCGGTGTCGCTGCCGGCGCCCCGGGTGGCCTCCGCCTCGGCGCGGTCCGGGCAGGACGACGTCCCGGCGCGGGCCTCGACGTGGCCGGCCTCCTCCGGTGAGGACGTGGCGCTGCGCGTGCGCAACCTGCGGGTGCCCGGCCGGGTCGAGGGGGTCGACCTGCTGCTGCGCCAGGGCGAGGTGGTCGGGCTGACCGGGCACCGCTCCTCAGGGGTGCAGGAGATCGCCGGCGCCCTGACCGGGGAGCTGCCAGCGCTCAGCGACGAGCTGGTGCTCCACGGCGAGCCGCGGTCACTGCGCGCGTCGGCGGACGGGGCGGCGCTGCGGCTGCCCGCGTACCGCCCGGATGACGACGCCTACGGGGTCGACCCGGGCGAGACGATCGCCCGGACGCTCACCCGGGAGCCGTGGGGCGCGCTGACCGACGTCCGCAGTGAGATCGCCTCGCTGCGCGGCGTCATCGAGACCGTGCACCGGCTCGACGTCAAGACGCTGAGCATCCGCACCGTCTTCGGCGCCCTGTCCGGCGGCGACCAGCACAAGCTCGCACTGGCCCGCTGGATGGCGTCGGCGCAGGACGTCGTCGTGCTGCACGAGCCCACCCGCGGGCTCGACGTCCGGGCCCGCCAGCAGGTGCGCCGGCTGCTCGACGAGGCCACGGCGCACGGGACGTCGGTCGTCGTGGTCTCGGTGGACCCCGACGAGCTGGCCGAGTGCTGCGACCGGGTGGGCATCGTGGCCGGCGGCCGCGTGGCCCGCTGGATCGACACCCGCGAGCTGGCCGTGGACGCGGTGCGCGACCGGATCGTCGAGGCCGCCACCGCGGCCTGAGGGAGACCGACCTGGCGGGACGGCGCCCGGCCCCGTCCGGGCCGGGCGCCGTCCTCGGCCCTCCTGCAGGGTCCCGCCGCTGGCCCCGTCCCGAGGCTCACCCCGGGCATGCGAGGGGGTGAGGAGGACGGGGTCCTTCCACGGCGGGGGCAGGTGGGTCCTCTCTCAGACGGCGACGGTGGCCGCGACGGCCCGGAGCTTGTGGCGGGCCAGCGCCAGGTTGGCGGTCACGCGGTTGAGCACCAGGTAGATGAACAGGCCCGCGTTCCCCTGACCCTTGAGCACGTTGATCAGGTGGTACTGGTTCCGCAGCGTGATGAGGACGTCCTCGATCTCGTCCTTCAGCTCGAGGTCCTGGATGGTGCGCAGCTTCGCGCGCACCACGTTCGAGTTCCCGGCGGCCGCGACGTTGAGGTCGAACCCGGGGGTGCCGCCGGCCGCGAGGGCCATCCCGCTGTCGATGTCGACGATCGCGGCGCCGTTGGCGCCGTCGATCGCGAGCAGGTCGGCGATGACGTTGTCGAGCTGGGCCACGGATGGGACTCCTGTCCTCTCGAGGGGAAGACGCAGCGGGGTGCTGCGGTCCGGGTCGGGGTGCGACCCGGATCGACCGGACGGACCGGACGCCTGGGGGTGCGCGGTGTCCCCGGGCGGCGGTGCCGCCGAGGCGCGCGTCGCACCGGCCGGAGCGCGGTGCGCAGCCGTCCCGTCGACGACGGGAGGCGCTTCGGGCGGCACCGTCCGCACGGGCCGGTGATGCCCCGTGTCGGGCTCCCGGTCCGGGTCCTGCGGACGCTCCGCGGGGAGCTCGTGGGCCGCGGGGCGTCCCCACGACCACAGCGACGCCCACCACCCGGTTGCCATGCCTCTGGTTCCGCCTTCGCCGAGGGGCTCAGGAACTCCAGACAACACGTCCCCGGTAGGCCCGGCAAACCGGCAGGCGTCTCTGCAGGTGAGCGCGCAGGCACCGACGGCCACCGGAGAGGGGGGACCTCCGGGAGCCGCTCCCCCACCCGCGCCGCCCGGTGGCCCGTCGTCCTCGGGTACCTTCCGCCGGGAGCTGCGCGGCCCGTCGCGCCCGGGAGGAGACTGCCGTGAAGACCAGGGACCTCGCCTACGTCGCCCTCTTCGCGGCGGTCATCGCCGTGCTCGGGGCGATCCCTGCCATCCCCGTCGGCCCGGTGCCGATCACCGCCCAGACGCTCGGCGTGATGCTGGCCGGCGCCGTCCTGGGGGCGCGCCGCGGCTTCCTCGCCGTCCTGCTGTTCCTCGTCCTGGTGGCCCTGGGGCTGCCGCTGCTGGCCAGTGGTGCCGGCGGCCTGGCGCCCTTCGTCGGGACCTCGGCCGGCTACCTCTACAGCTGGCCGGTGGCGGCGTTCGTCATCGGCTGGCTGACCGAGCGGGCCTGGGACCGCTACAACGTCCTGCGCGGCACGCTGATCAACGTCGTGGGCGGCATCGTCGTCATCTACGCCGTCGGCGTGCCGGTGCTCAAGGCCGTCGGCGGGCTGACCTGGGGCCAGGCGCTCGCGGGCGGTGCCGTCCCGTTCCTCCCCGGCGACCTGGTCAAGGCCGTCATCGCCGCGGCGATCGCCGACGTCGTGCGGCGCAGCTACCCGGTCATCGAGCGTCCCCGCCGGACCGCCGGCACCCGGTGAGGTTCCGCCGTTCCGCTGCCGCGACCGCGGACGCCGACGTCGCCGACCCCGGCCGTGGCATCGAGCTCCGCGGGGTCGGGCACCGGTACGGCGACCGGGTGGTGCTCGGGGGCATCGACCTGCGGTTGACCGAGCAGCGCGTCGGCGTCGTGGGCGCCAACGGGTCGGGCAAGAGCACCTTCGCACGGCTGCTCAACGGCCTGGTGGTGCCCACCGACGGGCAGGTGCTGGTCGACGGGCTGGACACCCGCACGCAGGTGCGCGCGGTGCGCCGCCGGGTCGGGTTCGTCTTCCAGGACCCCGACGCGCAGATCGTGCACCCGACGGTCGCCGAGGACGTCGCCTACGGGCTGGAGAACCAGGGTGTGCCCCCCGACGAGCGGGCGGCCCGGGTCGCCGAGGTGCTGGACCGGTACGGGCTGACCGGGCACGCCGACCACCCCGCGCACCTGCTCTCCGGCGGCCAGAAGCAGCTGCTCGCCATCGCCGGGGTGCTGGTCATGCGGCCGGCCCGGATCGTCTTCGACGAGCCGACGACCCTGCTGGACCTGGTGAACGCCCGCCGTGTCGCGGAGCTGATCGCCGGGCTGGAGCAGCAGGTCGTCGTGGTCACCCACCAGCTGGACCTGCTCGACGGCTTCGACCGGGTGCTGGTGGTCGACGGCGGCCGGGTCGTCGAGGACGCCCCCCCCGGTCCGGCCGTGGCCGCCTACCGCGCCCTCATGGAGCACCGGTGACCCTCGCGCTGTACGTACCGGTGACCAGCCCGGTGCACCGGCTACCGGCGGGGGTGAAGCTGCTGTGCCTGGCCGCGCTCGCCGTCCTGCTGTTCGCCCGGCCGACGCTCACGGTGGCCGGCGCCGCCCTGGCCGGCACGCTGCTCGTGGGGCTGGGCGTGGCCCGGCTGCCGATCGCCGTGCTGACCCGGCAGGTGTGGGCGCTGCGGTGGATCCTGCTCGCCCTCTTCGTCGTGCACGCGCTGACCACCGGCGTGACCACCGGTGCGCACACCGTGCTCCGGCTGGTCACCCTGGTGCTGGCCGCGGCCGTGGTGACGGCGACGACGCGGGTGACCGAGATGGTGGCGGTGGTCGAGCGGCTCTGCGCGCCGTTGCGCCTGGTGGGCGGGCGGCCGGAGCGGGTGGGCCTGCTGATCGCGATGGCGCTGCGGTTCATCCCGGTGCTGATCGAGCGGGCCGACCGGATCCGCGCCGCGCAGGCGGCCCGCGGCGGCGCGCCCCGGGGGGTGCGGGCGCTGCGGACGACGGTCGCCCCGCTGCTGGTGCAGCTGCTGCAGATGGCCCACGACGTCAGCGAGGCGCTGGACGCGCGGGGGGCGGACGACGTGCCGGCGCGCCGGCCGAGGAGGGCGTGATGGACGGCGGCGTGGTGACCGGGATCTGGCTGACGTCCGAGGCGGCCGCGCCGATGCGGCGGGTCCCCTCGGCACGGCTGCTGGCAGGGCGCGGGCTCGAGGGCGACCGCTACGCGCTGGGCGGCGGCACGTGGGCGCAGTACCCCGACCTGGAGAAGCAGCTGACGCTCATCGACGCCGCGGACGTCGCCGCGGTCGCCGCCGAGGTGGGCGTGCCGCTGACGCCGGGCGACACCCGCCGGAACCTGGTGACCACGGGCATCGACCTGCCCTCGCTGGTGGGCCGCTGGTTCGCCGTCGGGGACGCGCTGCTGTTCGGGGTGAAGCGCTGCCCGCCGTGCACGCACCTGGAGCGGCTGACCGGCGCCCGGCTGGTCAAGGCGATGGTGCACCGCGGTGGCATCAACGCGGCGGTCTTCTCCGCGGCGACGATCGCGGAGGGGTCCGCGGTGCGGCCGGTGTCCGAGGAGGAGGCCGCGCGACGGGGCGCGCCCACCGGGGCCGGCCGCCCGGTGCCGCGGATCGTCGACGGCTGACCACCTGCCGGGGATCCGCACGAGCGTCGGGGAACCGAGGCGTTCCCAGGTCCGTCGAACGGATGTGGACGGACTGCGGACGCTGCTCAACCTGGTGTGGCTGGTGTTGCACGGCTGGATGCTGGCCATCGCCTACGCGCTGGCCGGGCTGATCGCCTGCCTGCTGGTGGTCACCATCCCCTTCGGGATCGCCGCCTTCCGCCTGGCCGGCTTCGTCGTGTGGCCCTTCGGCCGGACGACGGTGCGCGCGCCGGGTGCCGGCGTGGCCTCGGCGGTGGGCAACCTGGTGTGGTTCCTCGTCGCCGGGTGGTGGTTGGCGCTGGTCCACGTCGTGGCCGGCATCGGCTTCTGCCTGACGGTCATCGGCATCCCGTTCGGGGTGGCCTCGTTCAAGCTGGCCGCGGTGGGCCTGTTCCCGCTGGGCAAGCGCGTCGTGGAGACCGCCCCGCCGCGGGACTGGATGCACGCCGGCGGTGCCGTGGCGCACGGCGCGCCGGTCCGCTGAGCCGACCGACGCGCGGAGGTGTGGTCCGGTCGACTCGCACGGGAGGACACTCCCCGGCTCCGGACCATCCTCGAGGAGCCCTCCATGGAGACTCAGGTCACCGAGATCGCCCCTGACGTCTACCGGTTGTCGACCTACGTCGCCGATGCGGGCATCGTCTTCAACCAGTTCCTCGTCGCCGCCGACGAGCCCTTGTTGTTCCACAGCGGGCCCCGGGCGTTGTTCCCCCTGGTGTCAGCGGCGGTCGCGCGCGTCGTCCCCGTGGCGAGCCTGCGCTGGATCACGTTCGGCCACGTCGAGGCCGACGAGTGCGGCGCCATGAACCTGTGGCTGGCGGCTGCGCCGCGGGCCGAGGTGGCGCACGGCGCACTGGGGTGCGCGGTGTCCGTCGCCGACCTGGCGGACCGGCCGCCGCGTCCGCTCCAGGACGGCGAGGTGATCGACCTCGGCGGGCGCAGGATCCGGCGCATCGAGACACCGCACGTCCCGCACGGCTGGGACGCCGGGCTGGTGTACGAGGAGACCACGGGCACCCTCTTGTGCGGTGACCTGTTCACGGCCGTGGGCGCCGGCCCGGCGATCACCGAACAGGAGATCACCGGCCCGGCGCTGCAGGCCGAGGACCTGTTCCGGGCGACCTGCCTGACACCGGCGACGGGGCCGACGATCCGGGCGCTGGCCGAGCTGCGGCCGGCGACGCTCGGGCTGATGCACGGCCCGGCGTTCGCCGGGGACTGCGCGCAGGCCCTGGCCGACCTCGGGAACGCCTACGACCAGCGGTTGGCCACCGAGGGGGCACGCCTCCACGGTCCGGTCGCCCCGGGCGGCGGGTGAGGGGTCGGGCTCAGGCTGCGGGCTGCTCGTCGGTGTAGCGGGCGAGGAAGGTCTTCTCGCTGGGGGTGAGCCGGCGGGGCCGGTCGATGGCGAAGTCGAAGGGCACCAGCAGGGTGCTGCCGGTGACCGCCCGGCGCCCGTGGTCGAACAGCTCGTAGTGGCAGGTGAAGGCCGCGGCCCGGATGCCCGACACCCAGATCTGCACGTCGAGCGGGTCGCGCGAGTAGACGACGGGCAGCTTGTACTGGACGTCGTGCGCGGCGACGACGGTGCCCTGCCGGAGGCCGGTCTGCTCCTCCAGCGAGGCGCGGTCGAAGAACAGGTCGACTCGGGCCATCTCGAAGTAGGCCAGGAAGACCACGTTGTTGACGTGGCCGTAGGCGTCCATGTCCGACCAGCGCATGGGGACCTGCACGGTGTGCCTCACGACCGACACCCTGCCGCATGCCCTCGGACGGCGGCCCGCCGCCCGAGGGCTGTGGCGCGGACGACGACGGCCGGCCGGAGCGGGTGCTCCGGCCGGCCGCCGGTGAGGTGCCGGAAGGGCCCCGCTGCAGGGCGCCGCAGCGCCCCGTCCCCGGGTCCCACCCCGAGCTCGCTGGGGGTGCGGAGGACGGCCACCCTTCAGGGCCCCGCCGAGCGTGCGAGGCGTGGGGGGAAGGGTGGTCGTCCGTCAGTCGCGGGCGAGCTTCCGGTAGGTCGCCCGGTGCGGACGGGCCGCCTCGGCGCCGAGCCGCTCGACCTTGTTCTTCTCGTAGTCGGCGAAGTTCCCCTCGAACCAGAACCACTTGGAGTCGCCCTCGTAGGCGAGGATGTGCGTCGCCACGCGGTCGAGGAACCAGCGGTCGTGGCTGACCACGACGGCGCAGCCCGGGAACTCCAGCAGCGCGTTCTCCAGGCTGCTCAGCGTCTCGACGTCCAGGTCGTTCGTCGGCTCGTCGAGCAGCAGCAGGTTGCCGCCCTGCTTGAGGGTCAACGCGAGGTTGAGGCGGTTGCGCTCACCACCGGACAGCACGCCGGCCGGCTTCTGCTGGTCCGGGCCCTTGAACCCGAACGCGGCGACGTAGGCCCGCGAGGGCATCTCGACGTTGCCCACCTGGATGTGGTCCAGCCCGTCGGAGACGACCTCCCAGAGGGTCTTCTTGGGGTCGATCCCGGCGCGGTTCTGCTCGACGTAGGAGACCTTGACGGTCTCGCCGACCTTGATCTCGCCGTCGTCCGGCTTCTCCTCGCCGACCAGCATCTTGAACAGCGTGGTCTTGCCGGCGCCGTTGGGGCCGACGACCCCGACGATGCCGTTGCGAGGCAGGGTGAACGACAGGTCGTCGATCAGCAGCCGCTCGCCGAAGCCCTTGGTGAGGTCGTTCGTCTCGACGACCACGCTGCCCAGCCGCGGGCCCGGCGGGATCTGAATCTCCTCGAAGTCCAGCTTGCGGTACTTGTCCGCCTCGGCGGCCATCTCCTCGTAGCGCTGCAGACGGGCCTTGCTCTTGGCCTGCCGGGCCTTGGCGCCGGAGCGGACCCACTCCAGCTCCTCCTTGAGGCGCTTCTGCCGCTTGGCGTCCTTGGCGCCCTCGACCTTGAGCCGGGTGGCCTTGGTCTCGAGGTAGGTGGAGTAGTTGCCCTCGTAGGGGTAGGCCCGGCCGCGGTCGAGCTCGAGAATCCACTGGGCGACGTTGTCGAGGAAGTACCGGTCGTGGGTGACGGCCACGACGGTGCCGGCGTACTTCTCCAGGTGCTGCTCCAACCAGGCGACGCTCTCGGCGTCGAGGTGGTTGGTCGGCTCGTCGAGCAGCAGCAGGTCCGGCGCCTCGAGCAGCAGCTTGCACAGCGCGACGCGGCGGCGCTCACCACCGGAGAGAACGGTGACGTCGGCGTCGCCGGGCGGGCAGCGCAGCGCGTCCATGGCCTGCTCGATGCGCGCGTCGAGCTCCCAGCCGTCGGCGTTCTCGATGATCTCCATGAGCTCGCCCTGCTCGGCGAGCAGCGCGTCGAAGTCGGCGTCGGGCTCCCCCATCGCCGCGCTGACCTCCTCGAAGCGGGTCAGCGCATCGCGCAGGGGCTTGACCGCCTCCTCCACGTTGCCGCGGACGTCGAGCTCCTCGTTGAGCGGGGGCTCCTGCAGCAGGATGCCGACCGTGGCATCCGGTGCCAGCATCACGTCGCCGTTCGAGGGCTGCTGCATGCCGGCCATGATCTGGAGGACGGTCGACTTGCCGGCCCCGTTCGGGCCGACGACGCCGATCTTGGCGCCGGGCAGGAACGACAGGGTGACGTCGTCCAGGATCACCTTGTCGCCGTGCGCCTTGCGCGCACGCACCATCGTGTAGATGTACTGAGCCACTGGGCTTCGAGGCCTTCCGTCGGTTCGCGAGTGGCGGGCGGGCCGGCCGGTGCCGGCCCGCCCCCGTGCGTTCTCCCCTCCGATCCTCCCAGCCCGGGCGCTCAGTTGTGCGCGGGCTCCGTGGTGAGGTCGGCGGTGTCCACCGAGTGCAACGTCTCGGGACCGTCCTCGTAGTCCCGGCCGCGCACCAACTCCTCGGCTACGCCGGGGAAGTCGCCGACGGGAGCCGACGGCACCGGCTCGGCCGCGCGGACCGGCCGGCTGCGCTTGAAGACGCCGAGACCGCGGGCGAGGTTGTGGCCGACGGCGGCGGCCCGGATGCGCGGCGTGCTGCGCCGCCCGTTCTCGCCCTCCCAGCTGTGCGTCGTGAGCGTGCCCTGGACGATGACCGGGTCGCCCTTGCTCACGCTGCCCGACACGTTGCCGGACAGCTCGTTCCAGCACTCGACGTCGACCCAGAAGGTGCCGGCGTCGATGAACTGCTGGGTCTGGGCGTCGAAGCGCCGTGCGGTCGAGGCCAAGCGGAAGTTGGTGACCGCGCCGTTCTCCAGGCTGACGCGGCGGGGCGAGTCGACGACGTTGCCGACGACGGTGACGTGGGTGTCGTTCACGGTGCTCCTCAAGGGCTGTCCGCCTCATCCGGCGGGGACCGGCGCGGTGCCGGCGCACCGAGGACCCTGCGGCGCGGCCGGACTCGGCGGGACCGCCCGCCGCCATCTGTGGACGGGGTCGGCGGCTGTGGACGGGCAGGGCGGGATCGTCCGGACCTGCGGCTCGACTGCCGCGCATGACGACGCCCGTCCCCACACGCCGACCTGCCCGCCCCCGCCGGGGTGCGATGATCGGAGCCCGAGCGCCCGTAGCTCAGCGGATAGAGCAGCCGCCTTCTAAGCGGTCGGTCGCAGGTTCGATCCCTGCCGGGCGCGCATAGCTAGCGTTGGCCTGGGGTGATGGCAGGCTGAGTCAGCGCGACCTGAGGTCGATACCGAAATTGTTACCCATCAAGGACGTCAGCGACCGCTTGACGGTCTCCCATGAGGTCGCGCCCCAGATAGACCCGAGCGGTCATCGCTGGGTCCGCGTGCCCGAGCTGGTCGGCGATCTGCACTAGGGGGACGCCAGCCTCGTGCAGTAGGGAGGCAACCGTCCGGCGAAAGGTGTGCGGGGTCGCCCAGGACACCCCGGCGTCGGCGAACAGGTCGGCGAGGGCCTTCGCACAGTTGGATTGGTCCCAGACCCGTTCGGTGTCGTTCAGGTGCGGCGAGGCGAACACAAAGCCGGTCGCTCCCGTCCGCTCCGCTCGTCGGAGCAGACGGGAGGCGAGGGTGTTAGGCAGAGGCAGCCGACGACGTGAGGTCTTCGACTTGGTGCCGCGGATCAGCACACCTGCCGCCACGTCGGCATTGACCGGAGGCAACTGGACGTCGTCCCATCGCAGCGACCGAGCCTCGGTGATGCGCACGCCCGTAAAGGCCATGAAGGCAGCGAGATCGGCCACCGCCTGCCGCTTTCGGGTGGTTTGCGGGAGGACGTTCTCAGCAGCGGCGAGCTTGTCCGCGTACTCGACCAGCGCCGTTCGCTCCTCCCGGGTGAAAGCTCGCGTGGTGTCGCGGGGCTCGCGGCCCTCCGGAGTCGGCTTGACCGTCTGCGCCTTCACCGCCCGGACTTGGCGCAGCGCGTTCGCGGTCAGCGTGCCGTTGTCCACGGCCAAGTTCAGGATCCCCAGGAGAACGGAGCGGGTGATCTTTGCGGCCCCGGTGCCGTGCGTGTCGGCCACGGTCTGCAGGAAGGCTCGGAGGCGCTGAGTGTTGTTCGCCTCGGCCAAGGTGAGCCCGCGCACCGACGACCCCGGCTTGTCGATGTACCTGACGAACGTCCGCCCATAGTCGTCCACAGTCCGGGGACTCAGCCCGGAGTCGGTACGCCGGATCCCCACCAACCACAGCTCGCCGGCAGCCACGAACGGCATGCCTGCCGTCATGGGCACATCCCCCACGGCGTTCAGGGCCTCCGTGACGGCAGCCTCCACCGCCGCAACTGCTTCACCCTTCGACGGCGCGACTCTCGACCGCTCGTCGTTCACCCCGTCGAACCGACGGAAGTAGCACCGCGCCCGCCACCGCTCGGCACTGCGGCCAGACGGCGCCCGCTTCCACTTGCCTTGATCGTCCCTGCGCTGAGGCGAGACGTCGATCTGGCCCCGCTCGCCAAGCTCAAGCCCACGTCGACCCACGCGCAAGGGATTACACACGCTGCCACAACTCGTCGACGGCGGACGCCCTATCACCCTCTCAGGACCCTGCAGGTCGACGATGAGCAGTACGGCCGGGTGCAGGTGAGGGGCCGGACAGGGCTGCATCGCAGGCTGGCCGGCCGCGGCCGCTGGACCAACTGTGAGCCGCCGCCGATCGTGGCCGGACGGTGATCCGGGGTGCAGGTCAAGCACCTGCCCGGCCGACGTGGACGGGCGGTCAAGACGCTGTGCCTATGGAGGGGCTGGCGCCGGCACGCCGGACCTCAACTTCTCCTGGCGGGCCTACATTGGCCGCTTCGACCTCAAGCACACCTTCCGCTTCTGCAAGCAGGCTCTGGGCTGGACCACCCCGCGGATCCGCACCCCCGAGCAGGCCGACCGCTGGACCTGGCTCATCCTCGCCGCCTACACCCAGCTGCGGCTGGCCCGCCCCATCACAGCTGCTGCCCCCGTCAGGACGGAATAAAACCTGAAGCCTTACCTCCGCAGCGTCTTCTTGAAGCGGCTGCCGACTCGCTATGGGCACCGCGTCAATTTTCACCTTGAGTTGCCGCACTGGCCGACGTCCTCGTCTTCTATCGCCAACCGCGGTCATCTTGAACGAGCTCTTAACTCAGCCGTTCCCGGACGAGACCGCGCACGCGATGCCCGCAAAGACGTTCCGATCGGGGTGCGGGGAATCCCGGTGCGCCGGAGCAACCGCCGGAGGATGGGGCGAGATTAGCGCCCCGACCAGCTCCCCTAATTGGTCGCTGATCAGCTTCAGCTGTAACACGCGGTCCTACATCCTGCAGCGACGCGGCGAGGCCAGCCGGGGACAAAGTGGGGCGTCAGCTTAGGAAGCAACGAGGAGTGCAACGGACATCAACGACTAGTAGCGACGCGATGCCCGTGACACTCCGGTGACGCTTTCGTGACGCTGGCCCCGCACGCTGGGTGCGCTCTCGCTCAGGACGTCGGCGTCTGCAGGACTATGTCACGGATCCCGATCACAAGACGGAGAAAATCTCATGTTCTCACACTCTACGCATCTTCGAGGGCGCTACCCTGCGCTGGCAAGCGACGACAACTTCCTGTCCTGGTTCAGCGCCAATGGCGCACAAGTCTGGCATGAAACGAAGGCGTCGGACGAGGGCGATGCGACAGTCGTAGTGCAATCGCTCGATGGCTTGCACGCTTTTGCCGCTCGACTCCACCGATCGCTGAACCGGGATCTGCGAACATTCGAAAGCACCGTGTCTGATTCGGTCGCATTCGATCTCGTAGCACAAGGCTTAGGTCCTACTGGGGCAATCGCGGCCACACGGCGCGAGCTTGGTGCGGCAGACGCGAAAGTTCACTCGGCAAGGCCGATGGTCGACTTCAGTGCAGACCGAGGTGCTGTCTTCTGGGTGGTAGAGATAGAGAGGGAGGGAAACATTGAAACATTCCATGTCGACTCGTCTCAGGCGGTCAAGAGTGTCGGAGTGAGACAAGCCTCGACATTAAGGAGCACGGAGCGACCCATTGGCGCCGCGGGTCCCGACTGGCTTGAGTCCAACGAGTGCCACCACCTATTAGAATGGCGAGACACGGCACTACAGATCGTGGGGCCGGCGACCTCAACATTTGATCGTGCTTTCGAGATCTTCGCGAGCATCGGGCAAGTCATGACGTATAATGGCGCCATCTTTGGGATCAGTGAGTTCACATGGTCGGACAACCTTGCCATCCGCCAGAACAACTGGAGCGGCATCTGCGATGAATGGGCTGTTGTTCAGGTAACCATGCTCCGAGCCCTAGGCATCCCTGCCGTGATCAAGTGGCTCGTATGGCTCAATCCAGGTACGAGCAAAGCGGAGGCTCATGGCGTGGTCGAGTGGCTCGATGATGGGTCGCCAACAAGTCCGACTTGGCGGCATATGGACGCGCTCTGGGGAGCTTTTGACTACCGGGCCAGGTACCGAAACGCAGGAATGACGCAGGTGACGGTGATGGACGCAAGTTATCCCCTCGACTCTCGGTACAGCGGTGATGCATGGGGACTCCCGGACATCCTCGGCGACCAGAAGTTCCATCCCTACGTGGACTTTCTCATCAACCCGTCTTACCCGGGAAATGCTCGTGCCGGATACAGCTATTGATGCCCCATGCGCCTGAAGCGGACCCGGGGGATGCGGTCCTCAAATTGTGATGGTCAGCGAAGGGAGTAGCGCCGGAAACTCAAGCATCAAGATTGTAGGGCAGTTGTCGGCCTAGATTCGCTTGTGAAACACCCTGACCCTGGCGTACGAACACTAGCTGCATGCGCAGCATGGCAAGACCGCCTGGCGCGCTGCGCGGAGGGGAGAAGATTGTGCGTGAGATTGAGAGCCTCGAGGACCTTCGGAGAATGCTGGCTGATCGACCGGCCGAGACGCATACTTACCGCGTGCAACGAGCCTGGCTCACCCAGTTGCCGCGAGAAGAAGGTCAACCTCCACTACGCGAGATGACCGAAGACGAGGTCCTTGAACTGACCTCTTATCTCGGTGCTGCGCCCGATGAGTTGCAACGCCCTCTTCGGGTGGTGGACAAGGCATGCCCGTCTTGTAAGCGGAATCTGACCGTGCTTGACTTCGTCAAGACGGCGGTCGACGCTGGAATCCACACACGACCTGAAGTGAGGGATGTTCTCGCGGGTAGAGACGGCGCCTGGCTTACCATACGAGGCAGGGACGGAGGTCGGACAGTAGTTTGTGCAGCTTGTCAAAGCGACAAGGTGGCGCAAGCCGACGGCTATTCAGAGTATTCGGGCGGAGGGTACGCCTACGCGTGAGCGGTGTTGCGGTCGGAGCCGGCCGCCCTCGTCCGGAGTCGTTGACGCTGCCTGCGTGGCTGCAGCCAGGCATCAAGGGCTGGCTAGGTGATTAAAATGGCTTTGAGGCTGCACGCCAATAACGCGGTCGAGCCTGGCTGACTCGCTAGCCATCAACGCCTGTGGTTCGACTGATCGTCACGCTCATCCGCGATAACCGGCTATTGTGGATACGGTGCACGCCTTGTTTGCGCAACGCGCATTCGAGTCGACTCCAGGACGGCATGTCCGGTCAGCTACCGCCGAAATATCTCCGGACCTCGACATTGCCTCCGCTACTGGATGGACCGGGACGGTCGAAACCCGGACCTGGCCGCCCTATGGCACCGACCTCTCGGTCATGGACGTCCCGCCCGATGTCGAACGATTTGGCTAAGCTTGGCGCTGGGTTGAATTTACGCTCTGGCCCTATTGCACACGACCTTGTCTATTGCACACGACCTTGTCGCCGAGTAGAGTGAAGTTCTACAGAACCAGCAGGAACGGCGACGTTGGGAGCTCCAACTATCTGCGAACAAATGTCGCCTGGGTCGCCATATGTCTAGGGTGCGCCACCGCTCAGGGATTACCATCCAGGCGTGACTGGAGGAATAATGTTGCGAATACGACGAGCTGGGAGCCTTAGTTTTTGGCAGCAAACATGGCATGCTCCGTGTGACGACGTGACGACTCGAGGCAAGGAATTCCGCAAGTTCGAGATTCCGAAGGACACGATCGATCGCTTGCAGAGCGCTGCAGTGCAGCCCGCTAAACGAGGCAACGCTATGCGGGTGGAGGTTCTCCATGGCGATATCGCCTGGAACCCAGACACACGCACCCCGATATCAGGGGGCTGGCGCGCCGAAGCGTCACAGCCGGCGCAAGGGCCGTATCTGGAGTTCCAAGGTGACACTCCTATTCGCTACGAGTGGTCGACGATGCTCGACCCAGGCTACCCCACGGATCCCCGCGTTCATTACCCCGACCCCAATCATCCCAAGCACGCAGACCACCGTAGACGCATCTGGCAGGTCATTTTCCAATGGCACCAGTCAGGGGACGACGTCGGCGGCTCTCCGTCCATAGGCTTCATTATCTGGGATGGGTACATCAGACTGACTGTGCATCGCCACGATCCCAACGACGAGACGACGTCCATCCATGTCGGGAGGTGGCCAATAGCCCCGATGGCACGGGGAACCTGGCACGACTTCGCTGCCGAGATCAAGTGGCATCTTACGGACGGATCCATCAAGGTCTGGCACAACGGCAGCCCCGTCATTTTTAATCCCCAGACGCCCGATAGTCCAGGTGAGCCTGACTATCCCACGGCTCCAACAGACACCTTGACTAACCTGGGAACCCTCTACCCGCACAAGAAGCGTCCCCCTAATGCGCCTCCGCCCCTCAATCCCCCTCTGATGTACCTCAAGGTGGGGCTTTACCGGCGGGCTGACACCACCGAACCGGCTGGACCCTTTCGGCTGTACCACGACGAGATCGCGCGCTACACCCTTCGCACCATCCGAATGCCCCTTATCCCCATGCATCTCCGGTTGCCAAGGCTTCGCTGGCCTAGGCGCGTGCTGCGGTCGCCGTAGCCACGCCTCCGCGAATCATCGCGCGTTTGGCTCGGAAAGCAACTTCCTGATCTCTAAGATTCTGTGCGGGCGGAGGATGGTCAAGTGCGACTGTTCGTCTGAGTCGTGGCAGCGCTCTTAACGCGCGTGGCGATTTGTCGCGTAGTAAGCCGCTAAGGGGTACGGGGCGATTAATGGGTCGGCTAGGCCCGTCGTACGAATGGCGGTCTTCGGGGGCTGGGCATTCGCTGCCTGCGCTCGTGCCCCGGCATACTAGTGGGACGTTGCATTAGTTCCCCGGAAGGCGCCCGGCGCAGATCAGGGCGACGGCCAGGTGGGCCAGCGCGGTGATGGTCAGTGCGGTGCGGTCGTAGCGCAGGGCCAGGCGTTTGTAGGACAACAGCCAGCCCAGCGTGCGCTCGGCGACCCAGCGGTGTCGGCCCAGTCGCTGGCTGGACTTGATGCCGATCCGGGCGATGCGGGCGGTGATGCCGCGGCGGCGCAGGTAGCGGCGTACCCGCGGGTTGTCGTAGCCCTTGTCGCCGTGCAGCTTCGCCGGTCGGCGGTGGGGGTGGCCGCGGTCGCCGCTCCTGATCCCCGGGCATGAAGTTCAGCATCGGCTTGACGAGCATCCTGTCGTGCCGGTTCGCGACCGAGACCAGCACGTTCACTGGGAGCCCGTGGGTCTCGATGTGCAGGTGCTGGTACTTGCTGCGTGCCTTGCCCCGGGCGGTGGGGTTCGGGCCGGTCAGCGCACCCCCCATTTCGCCCGGACGCTAACCGAATCCAGGCTGGCCCACGACCAGTCCAGCTGGCCTTGCTCACCCAGTCGGTCCAGCACGGCGTGGTGCGGGCGGTCGAGGACACCGGCGTTGACCCACTCGTGCATCCCGCGCCAGCAGGTCCCGCCTGAGCCGTAGCCCAGCTCGCGGGGCAGCTTGGTCCAGCCGATGCCGGTGGACGGCACGAAGGCGATGCCCTCGAGCACATCCAGGTCGGAGGTGCGGGGCCGTCCGGTGCGGCCGTGCACGGCCGGCTTGCGGTGGGATCAGCGGCTCGACCAGCCCCCACAGCTCGTCACTGATCAGCCACGGCGGCCGGAAAGACGCCAGGCGACGACATGGCGCGCAGCCTGCGCCGACGCTGCACCGGCGGGCAGAGCCCGAGGACCTACTTCCGTAACGCCTTCTAAGGCGTTTCCTGACTCAACTCTCTCTGGCCGATAGCTTCGAGTATCCGGGGTATGACGATCTCCACTGCGTCCATTGCCTCATTGACCCAAGTGCGCGCATCTGACTCAAGAATCACTTCCTCGGTCGTGCCTCTCAATGTATGCGCGGCAGACCCTCTCTTGGCGCCAAGGGTGTCAAGTTGCGCGAGCCCTGCTTCAACATCCGTCCCGAGATCCCCAACACTAACCCCCAGAGGCTTGCACATCCCGTCGATCGCACTTCGGCGGATACCATTGTTTGGTTTGATCACCTTACTGAAGTATAGCCCTGATAGCTTTCGCGCAATCTCGATCGCAGAGGGAACCTTGCCCGAGTTTTGACCAATTATCTCGCCTGAGTACTTGGTCGCGAGGGCAAGCGCAACGGCGGGCGGGGCTTGGTCGAAGCACTCAACGCAACCCTTGACCGTCTCATAAATTTGCTGCTCGAAGAGCTCCTCAATGGCTGCGTGCGAGAGAATCAGGAACGCTCTAATCCGTAAGCTCCCTGCTTGGTCAGGTACACCGGAGGTCGGATCGTCGTCTTGCTCTGAAGCGTGCGCCGATTCATCCGCTAAGAGGATGTCGGCGAGCGCCCCAATGTCCTCACGGAGTGTCGCAGCCCAGTCAGGGGAGGTCACGCGGGCGACCCTTGAGTCATTGCCTCCCTGGGGTCTTCAAGGCTTGATGGCCACGGGGGTGCAACGCCGGTCGCCCGCTCGAACGCCCCATACCACGCCTCGAATCGCGTAGTGAAGGCGTCGACAGTCTTCGTAGTAGACGAGATCGCTCGACCGAAGTCGACGTCTGATTCCGAGAGTGACTTGTAGGCGGCGCGCAGTTCGTCCGCCGCCTTCACCGCAGCCTCACGCGCCTGCGGACTCAGGAGGGACCCGATCTGAACGTCGAAAAGAGCGCGGTTGAAGGCGCGCTCGTACTTTCCCCCCGTCCACTTGCGACAGGCGTTCGACTCGCCGAAGATGGACTCGGCAGTGGTGATGGCCGCCTCCATCTGACCCGCTAGTTCAACAATCTCGACTTCAGAAGTGTCCCAGGCTTCGTTGTAATGCCCGCAGGTCTTGTCGAGGAAGTCTTTGAGGTTACCCCGATACTGGATTGCACCGGCGAAAAGTCCAATCAAGCGAACGAGCAATTCCGCGTCGACCATTCGACGATCCGGACCCTTGTTCCCCAGCAGGCTTCGTAGGCCCGGGCTAATACCTGACGCCTCGTCTATGTATCGGACAAAGGGCCCGGGGACTAGAGCCTGTCGAAGCTCCTGAGGGGACAGCGGAACGCTACCCGTGTTGAGGCGAAGGAAGAGGGCATAGAGGAAGTCTTCGGAGCCCCAATTACGAATGACAACTGTCCTGATCGTGTGCGTCTCGAACTGGTCGAAGAAGTCGGGCCGCTCCCGACCCAGCCGTTCGATTCCGTAGTTCTTGATATCACCCAACACGGTGACCGTCGACAAGCGGAAAGAGTCGAAGGTTCCGTTGTTGTACTCGTCGAGGCCCGCATAGAACTGCCTGAGCGATAGCAGTCGCTGCTTTCCGTCGATGACGTAGAAGTGTCCCGGGCGATCCGCCTTTTCAGCCAGAACAATCTGAGGGATGGGGTAATTCAGAATGCAGGACTCAATGAACTTGCTCTTGAGGGCTGGCGTCCATGCCGAGCGACGCTGAAACGCAGGATCGAGGTCTATGCGCCCCTTCACGAGCTGCGTCACGATCGTTTCGATCGTCCAGTCGGCCGAGGTGACGTTCGCTCGCTGCGCCCCCAGCCGGTTGATGACGTCGTCCTCGCCCTCGCCGCCTCGGTCATCGACTGGGACAGAAGCTTCAACCGTAAGTTCAGACACGCAATGTCTCCCATCGCCTCGGTGGCCCCGAGACTATCGGGCGACTGACACGGAGTGCTGAAGGCTCGAGCAGGGGCAGGGAGCAATGTCTTGCTGCATGGCGACACGGCAGTCTGAGACGGGACCCAATCAGCAGACCCCGGGGGTCTGACCCCCGCGCCGCCCGATCGGCCATCGCCAGTTCTTAGCAGCCAGGATCCTGCCACGGTTCCAAGGCCGACGGTCCACAGGTTTCCACAGGCTTGGGGAATCTCGAAATCAAGTATAGCAAAAGGAATGTGTCGAACGCCGGACATTTCCGGTCCGAACGCGCATGTCAGGCGGGGTATCGTAAAAAGGAATGCATCGTTGTGGACAGCCATTTTTGCATGTGCCTAGAGTCCCGGCTATGACGAGCAAGATTTCGCACTCGACGGCGGACGAAGTAAGGGAGTGGGCACATGCGGTCGGATGGACCGACCAGTGGGACAGGCTGGTGGCCTGCTTGCGGACAGCGCCTCGCAGCATCTCCGCGGTCGGCTGACCCGCCAACAGGGCGTCGGGGCTGACCTCGTGGACCGTCTCGACCGCCAAGGGGACGTATCCGTCATCGACCGTCCCTTGGGTGACGTTGCGGTGACTAACCGTCTCGGCGTACGCACGACGCCCGTTAAGGTCGCCAGACAGGAAGACCTCCGCACGCTGGCCCGAGGTAGGTCGCTGGACTGCGCAGGTAGTTCCGCCTCTGCGTTCACTCGGCCAGCCAGTCAGCGACCTGCTCAGAGGCGAAGGTGCGACTCCACTGGTCGGCGTAGATGTTCAGCTCAGAGAGCTTGGCCTGCCCGCTGGGCAGGTAACGTCCGCAGTTCTTCGGCGGCGGTTCGACGGTCGTCGGTCGTCGGTCAGGGTCTGGGCCTCGGCGCGCATGGCCTCGGCGTCCGCCAGCGCCAGCCGGAACAGCTCGGCGGAGGTCGGGGTGGTTGTCATGAGTTCTCGCCTCTGGGTTGGCGTCGCCTTTGCGACGGCAAGAGGTTTCGGTGGTCGGGCCTTACGGCTTGTGCCACTATTCGGCGTCTGGGAGACGACGCCCGGGTGCTGTTTGGGGAGCCTGCCCTGTCTTGGGCATGCTGAATAGACCTGCCTACTGACAGGTGTTGTTTTATAGAGTCTGGCGGCGACGGAACAATGAACGCACAACCGATAGCCCTAAAGCGTTTAGGGTTGCGACTGGTGCCCCGACGGAGTCGGGGCCATAGCCGTAGCGCCTGACCGCTTTACCGTTGGGGTCGGGCTTCGCCCTCCCCATTGGCGTAGCGTCTAACTACCTTGGCGTTGCGACTGGTGCCCCGACGGAGTCGGGGCCATAGCCGTAGCGCCTGACCGCTTTACCGTTGGGGTCGGGCTTCGCCCTCCCCATTGGCGTAGCGTCCAACTACCCTGGCGTTGCGACTGGTGCCCCGACGGAGTCGGGGCCATAACCGTAAGAACTAGACCTGTCTCGTGTGTCATCCTTCCTTCATGCCGCTGCTAAATAGAAAGAGAGGGTTGCCCAGATTTCCGCAGTATCCCGGGCTTACTCCTAACGTCAAGCGTGAAGCTACTTCATGCTGGCCATGAAGGTTCGCGATCATGTCGTTCGAAGTCCGTGGGTGAGGCAACTCCCTGAGCCGAGTCCGGCCTTCTGGAACTGCCAACTTCCGAGGACCAGACAGCGTGTGCCCGACTCAGATCCGATCAGCCCCCTCTTCTTCGCGCGGTCAATCGCATTGCTGACGCTTGGCGCGGCTAGGGGGTTGCCACTCTCGTCGGAGAGGATGCGACCAAGCGCGCCCTCCCCGAACTGAGCATGGCCGATCCGATTGGCCCATCCCAACGCAGCGAAATAGACCCGGTACGCCAGCTGATGCCTGTTGTCCTGGGCCATGCGCCGGTACTCGATCTGCGAGACAGCCGCCCAAGGAACGCCATGACCGAAGTCGATACGGGCGCCCACTCAGCGAGTACTCGCAACTCGGTCCGTCCCTCGACCGATGCCGGAGGCCTCGGGCAACGTGACGGCGCAAGCGATTACACACTGCCAGCTGATCATGCCGCCTCCGTCGTCATCACCCGCCGCGCTTCGACATAGCGGCGCAACTCCCCTACCTCGTACAGGGGGATACGCCCGACTCGATGGAACCCCGGGCCTTTACCTGCGCTGGCCCAGTTGGCCAAGGTGCCAGGTGCCAGCCCGAGGAAGCGCGCGGCGGCCTCGCGGCGCAGGAACGCGCGGCTACCGTCAAGCGACTCGATGGGCCCTGCCTCGCGCACTAGCCGGTTCGTACTGGTACTGCCTGCGGTCATGATCAGCCTACGGCCCTTCAGGTGATGGGTTGAGCGGCACCCAGCGTGATCGCTCCGTCACGCAAGACAATACACACCTCGGTCAGACCAACCACTGTGACCTGGCTGACAGCCGCGGCTGCTTCCCCGCCCGCCAGGTGTCCGAGTAGGTCAGTCGGCTCGGCGCTTGACCGTCAACCCGACCTGGGGGCGCCGGACGACGTCCGTGTCGTCCGGCAGACGGGGAACCAACCGGAAGCCCTCAGCGGTGTCGGGCTCGTAGGCGACGACTAGGCCCTTGTCAGCCAGTCGACGCATGAAGTTCTGATGCCTGGCCGCGTCAATCTCACGGACCGGCTCGCCGGCCCGAGCGCGCGCTTCAAGACGCAGCATCTGCAAAGCGTGCGCGCCACGATGCTGAGGCTGAATCGCCCATGGGATGAGGTGGTCGTCGCGCACAGTCCGTCGTGGCAGGCCGCGGCGACGCCTGAAATTACTCCATAGCGAGGGTACGGTTTCGATCCCGTACTTCTCCCTATAGCGACGGCTCATCTCTTCGTAGGTCAGCCCCTCGCGGAACCAGCGGATGACCTCCTGCTCGTCCAGAATCTTTCGCCCGGGCATGCCGTCACTCCCCTATCGGCGAAGCCGCCGACGGCCGTGCCCCACGGCAGAGATCACCTAGTTGAGCACCACGTCCTCTCGTCATAGCGTGAAGACCTTCATGACTTCGTCGCCGTAGTCGTTTATGACCTTTACTGCAATCTTCCCAGTCTCTGGCTTGTCGAACGCTCGCGAGACTGTGTCGTACAAGCTTGCCCAGGCGTCTACGTCGATTTCCGACTTGAGCGCACCCTTCAGCCGCTTGAGTGGATCGTTGCCGCCGGTGAAGTAGCAGTGGCGAACGAAGAACGACTCCTCGTTGTACTTGGTGTCGACCATCCACAAGGCAACCTGATTCGTCCCGCCGCTTCGCACTTGACCCGTTGTCGGGTCGTAAACGTCAACGCCAAGCAACTCCACGACGAGACGGCCATCGTCCGTGCTTCGGACCTCGATGTCGGGCTCGCCGAACACAGTGAAGAGGTTGCCGGCGCCTGTCTTCTTGAGATCCTCACCCATCAGCAGATCCGCGTTCATGCGCACGAAGAGCACTGGGATCCGCCCCATCCGTCGGACGCCTGCGACGTTCGCGAAACCCTCTTCACTGGCCTCCACGGTCACGCCATCTGCCTCAGTGGCATTCAGCGCGGTGGGATCGAAGGCGAAGCCAAGTACGCACAGCAGGTCGACGTCTTCCATGTTGATTGCCTCGCGGGCTGCAGCCTTGATGAACGCTGGGCTGACTGTGCCGTACTGGGGTCCGACTGCAACCGCCACTCGGAAGGGCGACGCTCCTTCAACGTCATCCGCCTCGTTCTCTCGCCGCTCGCCCACGGCTTGGATGTAGGCACCCGCGTAAGCCTGAAGACTGGCGAACTCAATTCGCTCTGCCCGGCGGCCGTTCTGAACGCCAGCGCGGACCAGGTTGTCCAGGATCGTCTGCTCGAAAGTCGTGGCCCCTGCATCGAGTGCCGCGTTCTGCTCGCTTCTCGTCTCTCCCCCGCTCTCCCCTGCGGCCTGAGAAGAAAACGACAGCGACCTGTGTGGCGACAGGCTTTCTACAGTGAACGGACCGCTTACGCGAACAGTCTTTTTGTCCTCGTACGGCTTGTCGTAAAGCAACTCAACATCGGCATATCGCGCGATCGCGGCGTCGATCTCGGACCGTCCCATCCCCTCCTGGATATCGGGGTTATTGGCTATCGACTTCAACGTCACATGCGGCACGCGTTCATAAACAAAGCCTTGCCGGGTATCGTTGCCCTCGATACCCTGCGCCGTTGCCGTTGCCGTCGCCGTCAGCTCGGCAAGCTTGCGGCGTCCCGACTCGGAGTCCGCAAGGATGTAGTAGGGGAAGCGCGCGCCCATCAGCCGCTGGCGCGCAAGAGCCAGAGCCACCCGAGAGGTGTCGATCGTAATCCAACGACGGCCCCATTGCTCGGCGACGTACGCGGTCGCGCCCGAGCCACAGGTGGGATCCAAGACGAGATCGCCGGGATCCGTGCACATCAACATGCACCGACTGATGATCGTCGTAGACGTCTGCACTACGTAGATCTTCGGGTCCGCACGGCTTTGGATGCCGCCAACATCAGGCCAGACGTCGTTCAGCGGGAAGGCGGGAAAGTCATCGAGATAGCGGACGTAGGCGAGTGAGTTCCGCGTCGGACGCACGCGCCCGGCCGCGACAAGACGGGCCATGCCTTGGGGGTGCGTCTTCCACTCCCCAGAAAGCGGAGTGAAGGTTCGCCCGTCGACTGTTACCGGGTAGAAGCCTGTACGACCTGCCCTGATGCGAGGCGACGTCAGGTTGTCCAGGCGGTAAGGGCGTCCCGCGCCATCGACTTGGTCGTACTTTGCGGCCCCCGCCCCGCCCAGCGCCTTGTCTTGGTAGAGCTGACGAAACTTCAAGGAGTCGAGGTCGCGGGCATACCAAACGATGTAGCTAGCCGTCCCGGACAAGTAGCGTCCGGTCGTGGTGCCCGTAGTGGTGAAGGTGATAAGGCTGACGAAGTTCTCGGAACCGAAAACCTCGTCAAGCAAGCTTCTGACTAGATGCACGTTCTCGTCGCCAATCTGGACGAAAACGCTGCCGCTCTCAGTCAGGAGGTCGCGCACAACGACCAGCCGGTCGCGCAGGTAGCTGAGATAGGACCCGATCCCCAACTCCCAGGTGTCGCGAAAGGCTTTGATTTGCTCCGCCTCACGCGCTACGTCCTCCAGCTTGCCGTCCTTCACGTCCCGCCGCCGAGTCGATACTTGCCAGTTCGATCCGAACTTGATCCCATAGGGCGGATCGATGTAAACCATCTGCACTTTGCCGCGCATCGATTCCCGTTCGGCCAGGCTCGCCATCACTGGCAGCGAATCGCCCAGCACCATCCGGTTCGACCAATTGGCGGGGTGGCGGTAGAAGTCGACGAGGTCGAGTTCGTCTAGGCCGTCGAAGGTGTCGAAGAGAGTCGCCTCAGGCTCCTCCTGTCCCTCTGCCGCTGTCTGGCGAAGGTTCTCCACGAGCACCCGGGGGTCGATCTTCTCTTGGATGTAGATGGGCGGCGCATCCGCAAGGAGCTCCTCTGCAACGTCGTCCTTGCCTCGCCAGACGAGTTGAGGGTCAAGGCTGGGATCCCGGTCCCAACGGAGGTGCTTGATCTCTTCGACCTCCGGGTCGATGAAGTCCTGGGCGTCGGCGGTCGGCAGGTTGACACGCTTATCGGCGTGCTGGATTGCTTCGACCGGGGTAGCGCCCAGGGAAGCGTTCTGACGGCGTGGCACGCGAGTGCTCCTCAGGCCTTGATGTCGAGCAGGTCGGGGTCGCCCACGATGGGCGCGTCTGCGTAAAGTGCTTCGATAGCCTCTGCGAGTCGTTCGCGGGCGCTTGGCATATCGGTAATCTCCACGTAGCCCCAGCGACCGAAGCCACCGTGGTTGTTGACCGAGGCGCACCACATGTCGCGCGCTGTGCGGGCCTTAACCGTGGTCGGGCCTGGGCTCTTCTGGCCACCGGATACTTCGACCACGAGGACGTGATCGATGGGGTCACCTGGGCGCCGACGCAGCCGCACTAGGAAGTCCGGGACGTAGGAGTGCGTGACTCCTTTGTGCACGTAGGGGATGGTTAGGCCGACGTGGTCGTTCTTGACGTAGGAGGCAACGTCGCGGTGCAGCTCACACTCTGTGGCGATCACTTGCTCCCACGTGTTGCCGCCTACTCCGTCGAGAACGACGTGACTTACTTCTGACTTCTCGGTCGGGATGTGCTTCTTCCGGCTCGGGAAGGACACATTCGCCGTTGAACCTTGAGGATCGAAGCGGCGCAACAGTGGAACCAGGCGTGCCCGACGCGAGCCATCAATGCTGGAGATCGATCGAGCAACTGCTTCCGCCGCAAGTGCTCGGTACTCAGCGAGCGACACAAAGCCGACTGATAGGCCGTCTTCCGGGTCAACATGGGTCGCCAACCACTGACGGGTGAACTCGGCGACTCGGGGAAACAGCCACGGCCGACGATCTTCACCGATCCGAAGGTGTGACTCGACGACTACCGTCGCGACGTCATAAGCAACCTGCTGCGGTCGGATCTGGGTGAAGTGCGAGAGGTCTACGTCTTCCTCGGCACCTGCGATACCAGCAGTCCGCGTCCACGTGGCTACCTGTTCGCGACGCACTGGTAACCGCTCCGCGTCGCGGGTGTCGAAGACCAGCTCGTCGTCAGGTATCTCAAGCCGATAGCCGTCGACTTTCGGAAAGTTGATCCGCAGGTGCTCGCGCCCCGGAACCGAGTGAATTTCAGTGGCCGGCGGCTTCGGTTTCGGATCTGGACCAGGTGCACCGCCCACGAAGGAGAAGGGCACGCCATAGACATTGGCGTACTCAGCTTCGAGCTTGCCGTCCTCATTGAGCGTGTAACTACGGCGGCGAAGTCCACGTCCGACGACCTGCTCGCAGAGCAGTTGGCTGCCGAAGGCGCGCACGCCCAAGACATGGGTGACCGTGTTGGCGTCCCAGCCCTCAGTCAGCATGGAGACGGAAACGACGCAGCGCACGTCGCCTCCGAGCCGGCCGGGCTTGCCGACGGTGTTCATCACTTCGCGGAGTAGGTCTTCGTCGGTAAGCTTGTCGACGTCCGCCCCAGGAAAGCGCCGCCGGTACTCAGCCTTGAAGGCGTCGATCTCCGCGTGCGCGGCCTTCTTAAAGTCCTCGGTGAGTGCTTCCCCGGACTCCAAGTGCGCCGAGTCAATGAGCAGTGTGCGTGGTCGTCTGGCCCAGGTGCCGTCTACGACGTTGGAGAACAGGGGCAGATTGCCCGCACGCAGCACAGTGGAGTCGCCTGAGGTCTTGATCTCTTCGCCGGCGATCCAGTCGTAGACCAATTTGGACACGACGGTGTTTGGGCAGACGACGATGAACACGGGGGGTGGCTCGCCGAGCGACGCCAGCTCGCGTTCGTAGTGGTCCCAGGCCCGCTGATAGGAGCGGTAGAGGCTTTCCATCGCTCCTTGCAGGGTGGCCGGCATCGTCCAACTTCCGCCAACCACGGCCTGCTTCGCCCGGCGCTTGGGCAACTCCTTACCGACGCTGTCCCACAGCCGGAGATAGGTCACCTCTTGCCCGGGCGCATCGTCATCGACCGGCAGTCGCGGGACCTTAACGATGCCCGACTCGATGGCGTCCATCAGCGAGAAATCGCTGACCGTCCAGGGGAAGATGAAGCCTTCGTTGTAGCCCGAGCCCGACAGATAATAGGGCGTTGCACTCAGGTCGTAGATGCCCTTCAGTCCGACCTTCGACTTGATGGCTCGCAAGCCCGCGAACCAGACCCTGGCTGCGGCGTTGCGCTCCTCAGCCTCGGCGTCCTTCCGGCTGGCCGTGTCCTCTATTACAAGCGGCTTGTCCTGGTAGCAGTGGTGCGCCTCATCGTTGAGGACCAGGACCTTGGCGCCGCCCTTCCCTGAACCGGCGCCTGTGCCGAAGTCGCGAAGAACCCGGGAAACGACGTCCTCAGCGGTTTCCTTGAACGGGTCGACCGTCCTGCCCTGGTTAAGAATCTGACGCGTCTTTGGGGCGACGCCTCGGATTTCGCGCCGGTCCCGCGGCAGGAAGGCGTGATAGTTGGTGATGACCACATGCGCGTTGTGTAGCGCCCCCCAAAGGTCGGCGGGGACCAGGTCACGGAGCCTGTAGTAGTTGTCGTCATCGCTGGGCAAGAGCACGCGCAGCCGGTCCCGGATGGTGATGCCCGGTGTCACCACAAGAAATCGGTTGGTGAAGCGCGCATCCCGCCGATTGTGAGCGCGGTTGAGGGTTTGCCAAGCGATGAGCATTGCCATGACAACCGTCTTGCCGGAGCCGGTCGCCATCTTGAGGGCCGTCCGAGGTAGGCCCGCGTTGTGCACCGCGTTCGCCTCGTCCACTCGACGCCGCCAGTCTGAGCCTGACCAGCGGCCTCGTCCCGCGACCTCCGCGAGGAAGATCGCCGTCTCGACTGCTTCGCGCTGACAGAACAGGACGCGCTCTTCGCCGCGGGAAGGATCCGACCAGTGCTCCAACAGCTTGCGGGTGATCGGGGTGACGCCGTCGTACGTGTTGCGCCACTTGTCGACGGCGGTGCGTATGTCGTTGATCAGGCTGTTCGGCTCGCGCCGCTCGCCCGTGACGTCGAAGTCAAGAACCTCCTGAACGGCCACCGTGTTCTTGCCCTTGCGCGTCGCGGGGATGGGGACCCACGACTCGCTGCCCCTACGCCCAGGAAGTACCTCACCAGTCGGACCATCAGGACCTACTTCGAAGTGGCGCTGAGGCGGGTCGTAGGGACCGTTCAGAACTGGGTTGGCCAGTTCGCTTGCCATGCGAGCACGCCCCCTTGTTGCACAACGCGACCGAGGTGGAACCCTACGTCAGCTTCGAGCGCGCCCGGTTTCACAACACCCACGAACCTATGCGTCAGTCTCCAACTGACGGGCCCGCCCGGTCTGGCCGGGGCTGGGCCGTAGCGGAGCGGAGCAGCTGGGTCTGTCCGCGAGGGGACTCAGGGACAGACCCAGCCCGGGGCTCAGACTCGCGTCGCCGAAGCCAGGTCGCCTTGAGGCCCTGTTGAGGACGCCGATTCGTTACCGGCTCTGTTACCCATCAGCCCAGGAAGCGGCGGTACGGCGAGTGAACCTCCAGGAGTTCAGCCGTCGCTGAAGGGCCTGGTCAGGTGGCCCCACGGGACTCCGCGTGACCACGGAGCAAGAGCGGGACAGCTAAGCGGTCGGTCGCAGGTTCGATCCCTGCCGGGCGCGCCTACGAGAGCCTGACGTCCCGCGCGGGACGAGTCAGGCGTCGTCGGCGGGACGGGCGGCCGAGAAGCCCGACCGTGGCCAGCGCGAACCCGGTGACCGCCTGCCCCAGGGAGGTGTCGGGCGCAACGCCCCCGCCACCGTCGTCCACGAGCAGGAAGACCGATCACGCCAGGACGCTCGCACCGAGGCAGGCACCGAGCACCGCGAGCACCTGCCGCCGGCGCGTCCGGCGCAGCCGCCGCTCGGCAGCCGCGTCCGGCGTGCCGGAGAGCAGTCGCTCCGCCTCGGCCCAGCGGGCACCGGCGTCGGGCGGCACCGGCTGGTCGTCGGACGCCGGCCGCAGCACCCACGGACGGGGCCGCAGCGCCTCTAGCCGTCCGCGCGCCACCCGCCCGGGTGACGCCCGCGGATCAGCGGCTCCGCTGCTCCGGCGGGACCCAGCCGATCGCCGGGGCGACGTGGCGGGCGAGCGTCTCCAGCAGCCGGGCGTTGTACTCGACGCCGAGCATGTTGGGCACGGTGAGCAGCAGGGTGTCGGCCTCGCGAACGGCGGCGTCCTTGGCCAGCTCCTCGGCCAGCTGGTCGGGCTCACCGACGTAGCTCTTGCCGAAGCGGGCCCGCACGCCCTCGAGCAGGCCGACCTGGTCCTCGCCCGAGCGCTCGCCGAAGTACTGCCGGTCGAGGTCGCTGGTGACCGGCAGAACGCTGCGGCTCACCGACACCCGCGGCGTCCGCTCCCAGCCGGCCTCCTCCCAGGCGGCGCGGTAGCGGGCGATCTGGTCGGCCTGCAGCTCGTCGAAGGGGACGCCGGTGTCCTCGCTGAGCAGCGTGGAGCTCATCAGGTTCATCCCCTGCCGGGCGGCCCACTCCCCCGTCGCCCGGGTGCCCGCACCCCACCAGATGCGCTCGGCCAGGCCCGGCGACAAGGGCTGGACCGGCAGTCTCCCGGGCATGCCGCCGGTCATCCGCGGGTCGGCGTCCACCAGCGGCTCGCCCCGGACCGCCGCCAGGAACAGCGCGGTCTTCTGCCGGGCCAGGTCGGCGTCGGTCGAACCCTCCGGCGGGACGTAGCCGAAGGCCTCGGAGCCGCGCAGCGCCGTCTCGGGCGACCCCCGGCTGACGCCCAGCTGCAGCCGGCCGTCGCTGAGCAGGTCGGTCGCCGCCGCCTCCTCGGCCATGTACAGCGGGTTCTCGTAGCGCATGTCGATCACGCCGGTGCCGATCTCGATCCGCCGGGTGCGTGCGGCCATGGCGGCCAGCAGGGGGAACGGCGAGGCCAGCTGCCGGGCGAAGTGGTGCACCCGCACGTAGGCGCCGTCGAGCCCGACCTCCTCGGCCGCGACCGCCAGCTCCACGCTCTGCACGAGCGCGTCCCTCCCGGTCCGCACCTGCGAGCCCGGGATCGGCTGCCAGTGCCCGAAGGACAGGAACCCGATCCGCTTCTCCATCACCCTCACCCCTCGTCGCTCTGCTGTCGTCGAGCACCGGGAGTCCCGCGCGTGTTCCCGAGGGCGGTCGGCGCTCCCCCGGACGGCGACCTCAGCAGCCCCAGCCGCCTCCCCTGCCTCCCCGTGCACAGAATGTCACGATGTGTGACCGATCGACCACGACTCTCCGTCCCCGGGTTCCCGGCCTCGGGGGATCCGGTCCCGCACGCTGTCCGGGTGAACCTGAGCGCCCCCGACGTGTCGCGTCCCCAGGAGGGGACCGCCGGCGCCGCCGCCGGCTCGAGGCTCCGCGCGATCGACACCCTGCTGGCCGACCGCGGGCAGCTCTTCCGCGCCCTGTTCGTCGCCGCCCCCATCCCCAAGGCCCTCGTCGACCTCGACGGCCACCTGCTCGTGGTCAACGACGCGCTGTGCGCCATGACCGGCCGCACGCCCGAGGACATGGTCGGCCGGCACGTCGACCTGCTCGCCCACCCGGACGAGGCCCCGGTGCCCGACAGCGCCGACGGTCCGCTGGACCCGTGGCTGCGCGTGGACGGCGAGCGTCGGCTGCGCCGCGCCGACGGCACGGAGCTGTGGGCCACCCAGTCGCACGAGGTGATCCACACCAGCGCCGGGGCGCCGCAGTTCGTCGTCCTCTCGCTGGTCGACGTCACCGACCGCCGCCGCGCCGAGGAGGACCTGGTCCGGCGGGCCTTCACCGACCCGCTGACCGGCCTGCCCAACCGGCGGGCACTGAACGACCGGCTCAACCACGCCCTGGCCCTCTCCCGGCGCCGCGGGCTGCAGGTCGGGCTGGTGCACCTGAACCTCGACCGGTTCCAGGCGGTCAACGACGTCCTCGGCAACGAGGCCGGCGACCAGCTGCTCATCCAGGTCGCCGACCGGCTGCGCTGGAGCACGCGCGCCGAGGACACCGCGGTGCGGCTGGGCGGCGACGAGTTCCTCATCCTCGCCGAGGACGTCGAGGACCTCGACGGGCTGCGCACCATGGCCGACCGGCTGCTCGGCGTGCTCGACGACCCCTTCCTCATCGGCAAGCGCGAGATCGTGCTGTCGGCCAGCGTGGGCCTGACCCTGGGTACCGACGTCGCCCCCGACGACCTGTTGCGCCAGGCCCACGCCGCGCTCACCCGCGCGAAGGCCGACGGCAGCCGCGCCCGCATCGAGGTGCACGACGGCGGCCTGTCCGACAGCGAGGTCGACCAGCTGCAGCTGGAGGCCGACCTGCGCAACGCCCTGGAGTCCGACGAGCTGCGGCTCTTCTACCAGCCGATCGTGTCGCTGGCCGACGAGACGCTGCTGGGCTACGAGGCGCTCATCCGCTGGCAGCACCCCACCCGCGGGCTGCTGCCGCCGGGGGCCTTCCTCACCGCGGCCGAGGACAACCGGCTCACCTCCCGGCTGGGCGCCTGGGTGCTCCGCCAGGCCTGCTTCGACGCCGCCGGCTGGCCGGCCGGCCTGCGTGTGCACGTCAACATCTCCGCCCGCCACCTCGCCGAGCCCGGCTTCCCCGAGCTGGTCACCGACGCGCTGGCCGAGTCCGGCCTACCGCCGGAGCGGCTGGAGCTGGAGATCACCGAGTCGACGGCGCTGTTCGCCGCAGATGCCACGCTGCAGGCGGTCTCCGAGGTGACCGACGCCGGCGTCACCCTGGCGCTGGACGACTTCGGCACCGGCTACTCGGCGATCACCGCGCTGCACCGGCTGCCCATCCACACCGTGAAGATCGACCGGTCCTTCGTCGCCGACGTGGTCACCGAGCCCTCGACCGCGGCGCTGGTGCAGGGCCTGGTCCAGCTGGGCATCGGCATGGGCCTGCAGGTCATCGCCGAGGGCATCGAGGACCTCGACCAGGCCGACTGGCTGCGCGAGCACGGCTGCGAGATGGCCCAGGGCTACGCCTTCGGCCGGCCGGCGCCGCTACCCGCCACCGTGCCGAGCACCGGGGACGTCGACCTGACCGGCACCCTGCCGCCCGGCGAGGTCACCGTGCAGGACGTGCTCGACGGCGAGGTCCTGGTCACCTCCGGGCTGCCGCCGGTGCCCGCTCCCGAGCCGCCGACCACCCGGGCGATGACGGTCGACGAGCTGACCGCCGAGGGCCTGCCCACCGAGGACCGCCGGCTCGACGCGGACTAGGGGCGCGCTCCCGACGCGGAGTGGTTCAGCCGCGCGGCAGCGCCAGCGGCACCGGCCGCTTGGCGGCGCGGCCGTCCCCCGAGGACCGGCCGCGCAGCCGCCGGCCGATCCACGGCGCGACGAAGCCGCGCACCCACGCGGCCTCCTCGGCCAGCGCCGTCCGCAGCGCGCGGGGTGGCTGCGGCGGCAGCGGCGTGCGCCAGTCGTCGGCCACCCGCAGCCCCAGCGCGGTCGCCGCGGCCAGCGCCGTCCGCCGGTGGCCCTCGGCCGTGAGGTGGATGCGGTCGCTGTCCCACATCCGCCAGTCCTGCACCCACCCGGCACCCCACTGGTCGAGCACGACGGCGCCGTGCCGGGCCGCCATCGACCACAGCGAGGTGTTGAAGACCGCGACCCGCCCGCGGGTGCGCCGGAGGATCGGCGTCTGCCGCGGGTCCACGCCGGTCGCCAGCAGCACGTCGGCGCCCGCGGCGCGGAAGCGGGCGACGGCGTCCTCCAGGTCCGCGGCCAGCCGGTCGGGGTCGGCGCCGGGGCGCAGCAGGTCGTTGCCGCCGGCCACCAGGCTCACCAGGTCCGGCTCGGCGGCCAGCGCGACCGGCACCTGCTCGCCGAGCACCTGGCCGAGCAGCCGGCCGCGGATGGCCAGGTTGGCGTACTCCACGTCCCCGGCGGCCGCGGCCGCCAGGTGCTCGGCCAGCCGGTCGGCCCAGCCGCGGAACTCGCCGGGGCGCTGCGGATCGGGGTCGGCCAGCCCTTCGGTGAAGGAGTCGCCGAGGGCGACGTAGCGGCGCCAGGAGGTGCGGGAGGGTCCGAGCTGCACGCCTCCACTCCAGCACGGTGACCGGGCACACAGCCGCCCGCCCCGGGAGAGGACCACCTCGCCGACCGGCCCCGTCCAGGGCACCGCGCCGAGCCCGCGAGGGGTGGGGAGGACGGGGCCCTGTTACCTGCAGGATGGGCGCGTGCGGACGACGGGCAGCAGGGAGGTCTACCGCAACCCGTGGATCCGGGTGCGGGAGGACGTGGTGGAACGCGCCGACGGCAGCACCGGGATCTACGGCGTGGTCGAGAAGCCGCACTTCGCCCTGGTGCTGCCCTCCGAGCGCGACGGCTTCTGGCTGGTCGAGCAGTTCCGCCACCCGGTCGGCCGGCGGGCCTGGGAGTTCCCGCAGGGCACCTGGACGTCGGGGTCGGAGGGATCGGCCGAGGAGCTGGCCCGCGCGGAGCTGGCCGAGGAGACCGGCCTGCGCGCCGGGTCGCTGCGGCACCTCGGCCACCTCGACCTCGCGCCGGGGCTGTCCACCCAGGAGTTCGACGTCTGGCTGGCCACCGAGCTGACCCAGGGACCCACCGCGCGGGAGGCGACCGAGGCCGACATGCGGTCGGCCTTCGTCAGCGAGGCCGAGCTGCGGGCGATGGTCCGCGACGGCCGGTTCACCGACGGGCCGAGCATGGCCGCCTACGGGCTGCTGCTGCTCGACCGGTCCTCCTGACCCCGCGGGTCCTCGGCCGCGTCGCGGCGGCGGCGGACGTCGTCGGGCAGCAGCTCGACCAGCTCGCATCGTGGCCGGCGGTCCAGGCGGCGACGCGGGCGACCGCGGCGGCCGGCGTCCGCCGGGGGTGCAGGACCAGCCCGATCCGGGCGATCGGGCGTCGCGCCGCGGACTCCACGCGCCCGTGCTCCCCCGTCTGGCCGGTCGCGGTGTGGTCGACTGGCCGCCATGCCGGTCGACCCCGCCTCGTTCGCCGAGGCCCTGCGCCAGTACGCCGCCGGGGTGTGCCTGCTGACCGTCCGCGACGACATCGACGACGTCGGCACCACGGTCTCCTCGGTCATGAGCGTGTCCGCCCAGCCGCCGCTGGTCGCCGTCGGCCTCTCCGCGGGCGGCTACCCGGCCGAGGTGCTCGAGGAGGTGGGGCGGTGCGCGGTGACCGTGCTGGCCGCCGAGCACGCGATCGTGGCGAGCCGGTTCTCCTCCGCCGGCCGGCCCAGCGCGCGGCACCTGCTGGAGTCGGTCCCGTGGCGGCGGGCGGAGGACAGCGGGGGGATCGTGCTGGAGGGCGGGCTGGCCGCGCTGGACTGCCGGCTGGAGCGGCTGGTCGAGGCCGGCGACCACGTGCTCGCGCTGCTGGAGGTCACCGGCGTCCCCGTGCTCGCCGGAGGTGGCGCCCCGCTGCTGCGACTGCGCGGCCGCTACGTCGACGCGACCGGTGAGCCCGCCGGACGCGCTTGATCCCCCGCTCCCTCCGGCACACTGCGGCCACGGATGTCACATCTGGGCCCCGGGCGGTGCTGTAGGGACATGGAGCTCGTTCGACACCCGCGACCCGAGGCCGCCCTGGCCCTCCCGGGTGCGGGGCAGCGCAGCGCGACGGGCGGGATCGGGGGGACCGACGGCGTGGCGGCTCCGCGGGCGGTTCCCGTGGCCGTGCGCGCCGACCTCGGCGAGGTGTTCCGCCAGGAGTACCCGCGGGTGGTCGGCGTGGCCGCCCGGGTGCTGGGGTCGCGGGACTCCGCCGAGGACGTCGCGCAGGACGTGTTCCTGTCCTTCGCCCGCTCGTCGGTGCCGGCCGGCGAGGCCCGCGGCTGGCTCTCGGTCGCCGCGGCCCACACCGCGCTGAACCTGCTCCGCTCGGGACGCCGCCGTGCCTCCCGGGAGGAGACCGCCGCCGCGGCGGACGACGTCGTGGCGCCCGACGTGGCCGACGCCGTCGTGACCCTCGAGGAACGCCGCCGGGTGCGGGCCGCGCTCGCCCGGCTGCCCCGCAGACAGGCCGTGGCCCTCGTGCTGCGGCACAGCGGCATGGGCTACGCCGACGTCGCGGCGGCCCTCGACCTGTCCCCCGGGAGCGTCGGCACGACCGTGCGGCGCGCCGAGTCCGCGCTGCGGAAGGAGCTGGATCGCCATGCGTCATCCGACTGAGGGCGTGCTGCGCCGCCTCGTCGACGAACCGGCCGGGGTCTCCGACGCCGACCGGCAGCACGTCGCCGACTGCCCCGTGTGCCTCGTCGGCCTGGCCGCCGCCCGCGAGGACGCCGCTGCCGTGGGGGCCGCGCTGCGCTCCGAGGGCGCCGGGCACACCGACCCCGCGACCGCTTGGGCGCGCCTGTCCTCCGCGCTGCCCGCCCGGGCCGCGACACCGGCGCCGGCTCCCCGGCGGCGCAGCGGACTGCTGCACCGCCCGGTGGCCGCGGCGCTCGCCTTCGTCGTCGTCCTCTCCGGCGCCGGTGTCGCCGCGGCGAACGACTGGCTGCCCATCTTCCGCACCGAGCAGGTCGCCCCGCTCGAGGTCAGCACCGCCGACCTCGTCGCGCTGCCCGACCTCACCGCCTACGGCGACGTCGAGCTGACCGGCGACGACGGTCCGCACGCCGTTCCCGACGCCGCGGCCGCCCGCGCCGAGACCGGCCTGGACGTCCCCGAGGTGGACGCCCTGCCGGTGGGCGTGGAGGGCGAACCCACGTACCAGGCGGTCGGCGAGCTGAGCGGCGTCTTCACGTTCTCCGCCGCCAAGGCGGCCGAGGCCGCGGCGGCATCGGGGGAGCCCCTGCCGCCCGTGCCCGCGGGCCTCGACGGCAGCCGGGTGCGGCTCACCGCCGGTCCGGGAGTCGCGGCGGTGTGGTCGCAGGCCTCCGGGATGCCCACCCTGGTCGTCGGCCGTGCGGTCGCGCCGTCGGCGTCCTCGTCCGGCGTCCCCTTCGAGACCGTCCGCGACTTCCTGCTGTCGCTGCCGGGCCTGCCCGACGACCTGGCGGCCCAGCTGCGCACCTTCACCGCCGACGGGTCGACCCTGCCGATCCCGGTGCCGGCCGACCTGGTGGAGACCTCCACGGCGGAGGTCGGCGGTGTGCCCGCCACCGTGCTCGAGTCCCGCGATCAGGCCCTGGCCGCCGTGGTCTGGGTCGACGAGGGCGTCGTCACCCTCGTCGGTGGCGCACTCGGCGCCGACGAGGTGCTGGACGTGGCCGGGGACCTGTGATGAGCACGGCCGACGCGCCCGCGGTCGCCGGACCCGGCGACGCCGCCGTCCGGGCCGCGGCGCAGCTGGTCCGCGACCTGCCGCCGGCCCCGGCCCTGTGGTGCGACGGCCTGCGCAAGCGGTACGGACGGCGCACGGCGGTGGACGGCGTCTCGCTCGCGGTGGGCCGCGGTGAGGTGGTCGGCCTGCTCGGACCGAACGGGGCAGGCAAGACCACGGTCATCAAGATGCTGCTGGGGCTGGTCCGTCCCGACGCCGGCGAGGTGATGGTGCTCGGCCGGCCCGGCAGCGACCCGGCCGCCCGTGCCCGGGTGGGCTACCTGCCCGAGCTGTTCCGCTACCAGCCCTGGCTGACCGCGGCGGAGGTGCTCGAGCTGCACGTCCGGCTGGCCGGTGCCGACGTCCCACGGGACGAGCGGCACGGCTGCCTGGAGCTCGTCGGGCTGGGCAGCCGCGCCGGTGACCGGGTCGGGAGCTTCTCCAAGGGCATGCAGCAGCGGCTGGGCCTGGCCGTGGCGCTGGTGGCCCGCCCCGAGCTCGTGGTGCTCGACGAGCCGACCAGCGCCCTCGACCCGCTCGGCCGGGCCGACGTGCGCGACGTGGTCCTCTCGCTCCGGGAGCGCGGCGTGGCGGTGCTGCTGAACTCGCACCTCATCGGCGAGGTGGAGCGGGTGTGCGACCGCGTGGTCGTCCTGGACCGGGGCAGGGTCGCCGCTTCCGGCACGCTGGCCGAGCTGCTGGGCCGGCGCGAGGTGCGGCTGCACCTGACCGGGGTCGGTCCCGACGGACAGGCGCGCCTGGCCGCCGCCGGGCCGGTGGAGCGCGAGGGCGAGTGGTTCACCGTCGGGCTGCCGGCCGAGGAGGACGGAGTCACCGTGCCGGACCTGGTGGGCGACCTGGTGGCGCTCGGCGTGCGGGTGCACGCGGTGGAGCCGGCGCGGATCAGCCTGGAGGAGCGGCTGCTCGGCATCCTGCGGGCCGGGGCCGAGGACCGGTCGTGACCGCGCGGACCGTCCTCACCATCGCGGGGCTCACCCTGCGCGAGGCCTCCCGGCGGCGGGTGCTGTGGGCGCTCGCCGCCCTGACCGTCGCGCTGCTGTCCCTGAGTGGCTGGGGCTTCTCGCGGCTGGCGGGGGTCGAGACCGAGTTCGGGACGATGACCAGCGGCCAGGCGCGGCTGGTGGCCTCGCAGCTGCTCAACCTCGTCATGTTCGGGATGAGCCTGATCGCGGCACTGGGGACGGCGTTCCTCGCGGGCCCCACCCTCTCCGGCGAGGTGGAGAGCGGCATCTCCCTCACGATGCTCGCCCGGCCGGTGCGCCGCTCCACGGTGCTGCTCGGCAAGTGGCTGGGGCTGGTGGCCTTCGGCAGCGGCTTCGTCGTCCTCGCCGGCCTGGCGCAGTGCCTCGTCGTCGAGCTGACCGTCGGCTACTGGCCGCCGGACATCGTGGGCGCGCTCGCGTTGCTGGCCGGGCAGACCACGGTGCTGCTGACCCTGGGCCTGCTGCTGTCGACCGTCGTGTCCCCGATGGCGTCCGGGGTGGTGGCCGTCGGGCTGTTCGGCGCGACCTGGATCGCCGGCGTCGTCGGCGGCATCGGGCAGGCGCTCGGCAACGACGGCGTCGCCCGGGTCGGCACGGTGTCGCGCATCCTGCTGCCCACCGACGGGCTCTGGCGCGGGGCGATGCACTCGCTCCAGGACCCGTCCGCGCTCACCCAGTTCGGCGTCGAGATGGAGGGGTTCCCCTTCCTCAGCGAGGCCCCGCTCACCGCGGCGTACCTGGCGTGGTCGGTCGTGTGGGTGGCGATGGTCTGGGGGTTGGCCGCGCTCGCCTTCTCGCGCCGCGACCTCTGAGAGAGGTCCGTGAACTGACCGGCGGGTGAGGCGGTTGCTGAGCTGCCAGGTCGCGGCGGGCCGGGTCATGGCCCCGTCGGGGCGCTCGACGATCGCCACGGCCAGGTCCCGAGAACACCTCGGGCGGACACCCGCCGACCGAGCGCACGGGCGGACCCCGCATCGTCCGGAGGTCCGCCCGGCACCTGGCACCTCCGCCGATGCCGTCGACGAAGGCGAGTCAGTGGTGGTGGCCGTGCCGGCCGAGGGTGTCCACGGGGGTCGCGCCGGGGCGGGTCCACTGCGGCACCGGGCGGCTGGTCGGGCCCCAGGTGGCGTTCCCGTCGGCGTCCGAGCGCCAGTACCAGCAAGCCTGGCGCCCCTCGGGCCAGCCCTCGGGGTCGTCCTCCCACGCCTCGCCGCGGCCGTAGGGCGTCATGTCGAGCAGGCCGAAGGACCCGTTGACCGGCTCGTTGCCACGTCCCGTCGTGGAGTAGGTGAGGAACACGCGGTCGCCGTCGCGCAGGAAGCAGGTGATGGAACCCATGCTGTCGCCGACCGGCGCGTCCACGTCGCGCACCGAGTACCAGGGCTGGGTGTAGCCCATGAACTCGACGTAGGAGGCCACCTCGTCCCACCGGCCCGTGGTCAGGATGGCGAAGGAGACGCCGCGGGCGTTGAGGTAGACGGCGTCCTTCAGGTGCCAGGCCGTGGTGGTGCAGCCTTCGCACTGCCCCTGGTGCGGCGCGCCGTCGTACCACATGTGCTTGTAGACCACGAGCTCGTCGCGGCCCTGGAACAAGGCCAGGAACGGGACCGGGCCGTCGGGTCCGACGACCTCGACCGTCCCGTCGAGCTCCACCATCGGCAGCCGGCGGCGGGCCGCGGCGAGGGCGTCACCCTCGCGGGTGTGGGCCTTCTCGCGGACCAGGAGCTCGTTCCGGGCGGCCTGCCAGGTGGCCAGGTCGACGACGGGCGGGCGGCCGGGCAGCGCGGTGGTCGGGGTACTCGGCGTGGTCGTCATGGCGTCCTCCGTGGCGTCTCGTGCCGGGCGGCGTCGTACGACGTCCTGCGACGGTCACCAGGACAGACCCGCGACCCGGCCGGAACTCATCGCGGCAGGGGGCGCCCTCGGCCGGGCGGGCACGGACCACGTCGGGCCGACGAGTCCACGGACGCGCTCCCAGAGGACCCCGTCCTCCCCACGCCCCTGCACGGTCCCGCCGCGGCCCCGTCCCGACCGGCCCCTGTGCCGGGTCCCGCCGCGGGGGTGCGAGCAGTGGGGGTGAGGGGGTCCGTCAACTAGCGTCGGGTGCGATGACCGAGCCGCTGAACCCGTCGGAGTCCGCCGTCCGCCGTGCACTGACCCGTGCCGAGCGCGGGGTGACCCTGGACGCCGTCGAGGCCGAGACGCTGCTGCACGCCCGCGGACTCGGCCAGGGCGAGCCGCTGGACCGGCTGCTCACCGCGGCCGGCCGGGTCCGCGACGCGGGCCTGGCCTCGGCCGGGCGGCCCGGCGTCGTCACCTACAGCCGCAAGGTGTTCATCCCGCTCACCCACCTGTGCCGCGACCGCTGCCACTACTGCACGTTCGTGACCACGCCCGGGCAGTTGCGGAAGGACGGCAAGGCGCCGTACCTCTCCCCCGACGAGGTGCTCGACATCGCCCGGGCCGGCGCCGCGCTGGGCTGCAAGGAGGCGCTGTTCACCCTCGGCGACCGCCCGGAGGACCGCTGGCCGGTCGCGGCCGAGTGGCTGGAGGCGCACGGCTTCGACTCCACCCTGGCCTATCTGCGCGCGATGGCGATCCGGGTGCTGGAGGAGACCGGGCTGCTGCCGCACCTCAACCCCGGGGTGCTGAGCTGGGAGGAGATCCAGCGGCTCAAGCCCGTCTCCGCCTCGATGGGGATGATGCTCGAGACCACCGCCACCCGGCTGTGGTCGGAGCCCGGCGGCCCGCACTTCGGCTCCCCGGACAAGGAGCCCGCCGTCCGGCTGCGCGTGCTCGAGGACGCCGGCCGCTCCGCCGTCCCCTTCACCACCGGCGTGCTGCTGGGCATCGGCGAGAACTCCGCCGAGCGGGTGGACGCCGTCCTGCGGATCCGGGCCTCAGCAGGGCGGCACGGGCACGTGCAGGAGGTCATCGTCCAGAACTTCCGGGCCAAGCCCCGCACGGCGATGGCCGCGCACGACGACCTGGCGCTGCAGGAGTACGTCGCCGCGGTCGCCGTCACCCGGCTGCTGCTCGGCCCCAGGGCGCGGGTGCAGGCGCCGCCGAACCTGTCGGACTCCACCGAGCTCGGCCTGCTGCTGCGCGCCGGCGTCGACGACTGGGGCGGCGTCTCGCCGCTGACGCCCGACCACGTCAACCCCGAACGACCGTGGCCCAACACCGACAAGCTGGCCGCGCTGTCGGCCGAGGCCGGGTACGAGCTGCGCGAGCGGCTGGCCGCGCAACCGCCGTACGTGCTCTCCCCCGAGCCGTGGCTGGACCCGCGGGTGCGACCGCACGTCGCGGCGCTGGCCGGCCCCGACGGACTGGCGGTGGAGGGCCGCGAGCCGGCCGGGCTGCCGTGGCAGGAGCCCGACGAGGCGTGGACGTCGTCCGGGCGCACCGACCTGCACGTGGAGGTCGACACCACGGGGCGCACCGGCGACCGGCGCAGCGACTTCGACGCCGTCTACGGCGACTGGGCCGAGCTGCGTTCCCGCACCGAGAGCGCCCGCGACGGACACTCGACCGCGCTGGCCGCCGGGGATCCGGCGGTGCACGCCGCGCTGCGGCACGCCGAGACCGACCCGGCCGGGCTCTCGGACGCCGAGTACCTGGCGCTGCTCGGCGCGGACGGCCCGGACCTCGGTGCGCTGTGCGAGCTGGCCGACGCCGTCCGCCGGGACGTCAACGGGGACGACGTCACCTACGTCGTGAACCGGAACATCAACTTCACCAACGTCTGCTACACCGGCTGCCGGTTCTGCGCGTTCGCCCAACGGCGCACCGACGCCGACGCGTACACGCTCTCCCTCGAGGAGGTCGGCACGCGCGTGGACCGGGCGTGGGCCGCCGGGGCGACCGAGATCTGCATGCAGGGCGGCATCCACCCCGACCTGCCCGGCACGGCGTACCTCGACCTGGCCCGGGAGGTGAAGCAGCGGCAGCCGGGCATCCACCTGCACGCCTTCTCCCCCATGGAGATCGTCAACGGCGCGGCCCGCACCGGGCTGTCGTTCGCCGACTTCCTGACCGCCGCGAAGGAGGCCGGCCTCGACTCCGTCCCGGGGACGGCGGCGGAGATCCTCGACGACGACGTCCGCTGGGTGCTGACCAAGGGCAAGCTGCCGACGGCGACCTGGCTGGAGATCATCACGACGGCGCACCGGGTGGGGATCCCGACGACGTCGACGATGATGTACGGCCACGTCGACACCCCCGCCCACTGGGTGGCGCACCTGCGCACGCTGGCGCGGGTGCAGGACGAGACCGGTGGCTTCACCGAGTTCGTGCTGCTGCCCTTCGTGCACCACAGCTCGCCGATCTACCTCGCCGGTGTCGCCCGCCCGGGGCCGACGGTGCGGGAGAACCGGGCGGTGCACGCCGTCGCCCGGCTGCTGCTGCACGGCCGGATCCCGAACGTCCAGACGTCGTGGGTCAAGCTCGGGGACGTCGGCACGCAGGCGGTGCTGCAAGGCGGGGCCAACGACCTCGGCGGCACGCTGATGGAGGAGACGATCAGCCGGATGGCCGGCAGCCAGAACGGCTCGCTGAAGACCATCGCCGAGCTGGAGGCCGTGGCCGCCGCGATCGGCCGCCCGGCCCGGCAGCGGACGACGGAGTACGGCACCCCGTCGGCGGAGCGCCTGGCGACCGCCCGGTCCGAGGAGGGCCGTCGCGCGCTCGACCTGTCGATCACCCCGGTCTGAGGAGGGACCCCTGGCTCCCTTGCAGGGTCCCACCGCGAGCTCGCGAGCGGTGGGGGCGAGGGGGTCCGCGTTCCACCCTCCACAGGCCCAGGGCGGACCCCTGGAGGGGGCCGGGTCAGCCTCGGGCGTACCGGAGCGGCGGCAGGGTCCAGGCCGCGCCCAGCCGGGCGTCGAGGTCGGGTTCCACCGGTGAGAGACCCGCGCCCGGGTACGGGGTGAGCTCGCCGAACCACAGCTCGCCGTCCACCTCGTAGAAGTCGACGCGCAGCATGTCGAAGCCGTCGGCGAGCGCGGTCGCCGCCTTGAGCAGGTCGTCGAGCCGCTCGGGAGGGTCGGCATCGGGACCGGGCCGGAAGCCGATCGTCCAGGGCAGCGGCTCCCACTCCGGCGCGTAGAGCCGGATCCGGTGGTCGTCGCCCCGGCCGGTGTGCAGCTCGACCAGCCGGGGTTCCCCGCCGACGACGAGCACCTTGAGGTCGGCCGGCACCACGCCCGGGACGCCGACGAACTCCTCGACCAGCAGGCACGGCCGCGCCCGCCGGTAGGCCCACTCCTCGCTCTTGCGCCAGTACCGCTCCCCCACCCAGCCCGCGGTGCGCCGGCGCAGCTCGGCCACGTCGGCGGGCCCGCGGCCGAACAGCCGCCGGATGCAGGAGTGGTTGGGCTTGAGCACCCAGTGGCCGGGCAGGTCGACGTCCGCCAGCTCGCCGACGTCGGTGCCGGCCCAGAGGGTCTCCGGGACGCGCACCAGGCCCGGTGCGACCGTGCCGGCGTGCTCCTTCATCGCCAACTTGTCGCAGGTGGGCGCGAGCAGGTCGCGCCGGTCGAACGTGATCCGCCAGTTCAGCTTCTCGGTGAAGGTGCGCGGCCGCAGCAGCGGCGGCAGGTGCCCGGTCGCCTGCCGGTAGAGCAGGGTCCGGCGCACCGGCGCGGGCAGGGCGCCGGAGCGCGGGACGAGCACCTCCCAACCCCAACAGCCGGGACGGCGACCGGCAACCGCACGCCGCGGTCCGCGTGCCCCCTGGTCGCGGGGTACCGGACGACGGTGCGGACGGCGACCGGAGGCTGGGTCGTGGCGGCGGTCGCCCTCGGGTTGACTGCCTGCACGGTGACCGTGGAGGGAACCGCCTCCCCCGGCGGGCCGCCCGATCTCGAGGCCGCGCTGTCGGTGCCGGTCCCCGGTCTGCGGCCGGTCGACCCGCCCCCGCCACCCTGGCAGCTCTGCACGACGGTGCCGGGCACCCGGGCACCCCGCCTGGACCCAGGGCTCGGGGAGCCGGTGGCCGTCGGCCACGCCGCTGAGGGGATGACCCTGCACGCCTACGCCTGGGCCACGTCGGCTCCGATGGTGGCGGAGGCGATCCTCGACCAGGCCGGGATGGAGGCACCGGACTGCGCGTCGGCGCCGCCGTCCACGGACGCCGACCCGGGTGCCTGGACCGCCCGGTCGGTGGACGACTGGACGGGGTCGGGGTGGACCGGCGTCAGGATCCGCAGCGAGGTCCGCGGACCGGACCCGGCAGTCGGCGAGACCCGGCTGGTGCACTCCGAGGAGGTGGTCGTGCTCGTCGTCCTCACCGCGGAGGGCGGCGACGACGTCGGGCCGGTCATCGACGACCACCTGGCGGCGGTCGCCGACCGGCTGGGCTGAGCGCTCCCGTCAGTGGCTCCCCCTACGGTGACCGGCATGCCGCAGCAGGTGATCCCCTTCCTCATGTTCCAGGGCGACGCGGGGCCGGCGCTCGACCTCTACACGTCGCTGTTCGACGACGCGCGCGTCGTGGACCTCACCCGGTGGGGAGCGGACGGCCCCGGTGCCGAGGGCACGGTGCAGGGCGCCACCTTCTCCATCGCGGGCCAGGTGTTCCGCTGCTTCGACAGCCCGCCGGTCCACGACTTCACCTTCACGCCGTCCTTCTCGATCTTCGTCGAGACGAGGTCGGAGGAGGAGCTCGAGCGGCTGTTCGCGGGCCTGTCCGAGGGCGGCGCCGTCCTGATGGAGCTCGGCGACCACGGCTTCAGCCGCCGGTTCGGCTGGGTCAACGACCGCTTCGGGGTCTCCTGGCAGCTCAACCTGCCCTAGTACTGCAACCGAGCACGTCCTCGCCTGCACGTCGGGTAGCGCCGTGCGGACCTCCTCGTGATGGCCGGCCCGAGGGCCGGCTCGCCGAGCCGGGAAGGCGGCGACCAGCCGTGGTCAACCACCGGCCGACGCGGGCAGAGTGCGCAGCGCGGATGCTGAACTGCCCGGTCACCCGGGTGGGCCCTGACGAGGTCACCCGCAGGGGACCGTGTTCCCGACGAGAGCAAGGAGGTGCCTCGTGTCGGACCGTGACCCCGGTCTACCGAACGAGCTCGAGGTCGACCCGCAGATGGCCCTCGGAGCCGATGATGGAGGTGCCGAACCCGTCTCTGGACCCATCGATGACCCGGAGGACCCGGACTACGTCGAGCCGGCGTCACATGCGGTGCCCGCACCGGGAGACGCCGGTCGGTGACCATCCAGATCGGGGGATACCAGGGTGCACGGAGTTGCACCGGAGGTCCCACGCAGGGCGCACGGAACCTGATGTCCTGGTGGCTCGGCGCCTACGGGAACCGCGGCGCGACGAACCTCGGCATCTACAACTGTCGTCCGGTGAGTGGCGGAGCTGTGCTCAGCCTCCATGCGGAGGGCCGGGCCGCCGACCTGGGGACACCGGTCGGGAACACCTGGTCCTGGGGGGTGATGGACACCTTCCGCCTCAACTCCCAGGAGCTCGGTCTCCAGTGCGTCATCCACGACCGGCGCATCTGGTCGTCGATCGCCCCGGACTGGCGTCCGTACTCCGGGTCCTCACCGCACACCGATCACGGGCACGTCGAGTTGATGTGGTGGGCCGCGAACGGTGGGCTGACCGTGGACCGGCTCAACGAGGTCATGCAGGGCGGCACACCTCCGCCCCCAGCTCCGCCCCCCATGCCGGTGCTGCGGCTGGGGAGCAGCGGGGATGCGGTGAGGAGCCTCCAGGAGGCACTGGATCGCTGGTACCCGAGCCTCCCGGCACTGGCCGTCGACGGTGACTTCGGTCCGAGGACGGACGCTCGGGTGCGGTATCTCCAGGGGCGTGCCGGGCTGGTGGCCGACGGCGTCGTCGAGCCTGCCACCTGGCGGGCCCTGGGGTTCTAATACCGCCACGACGCGTGCCAGTGGCCGGCGCGACGACAGCAGCTCAGGGCTCAGGGGGCCGTTGTGGACTCGGACGGCGCACGCCGTTCCCGCACCTCAGAGGATCGACGCTCTGCAGGGCCGTTGCAGGACCAGGCCGTTACGGTGCCAGGTAGTTTCGGTACCAGGCCGTTGCAGCACCAGACCGTCCGCGCATGCCGCGGCGGTACCGGGTAGGACGGAACCGTGCGAGCCATCGTCTACACCGAGAACGGCGACCCCGACGTCCTGCAGCTGGTCGAGCGCCCCGACCTCGAACCCGGCCCGGGCGAGGTGCGGGTGCGGCTGGCCTTCTCCGGCGTCAACCCGACCGACTGGAAGTCCCGGCGCACGAACCCGCCCGGCGCCGACGGCCAGGTGCCCGACCAGGACGGCTCCGGCACCGTCGACGCCGTCGGCGAGGGCGTCGACCCGGTGCTGGTCGGCGAGCGGGTGTGGGTGTGGGAGGCCGCCTGGCAGCGCCCGCACGGGACGGCGGCCGAGTACACCGTCGTCCCGGCGCGGCAGGTCGTGCTGCTCGGCGCCGAGCCGTCCTTCGAGCTCGGCGCGGCGCTGGGCATCCCGTTCCTCACCGCGCACCGCTGCCTGACCGTCGCCGAGTCCCTGCCCGACCGGCTCGGCCCCGGGGCGCTGACCGGCCGCACCGTCCTCGTGCAGGGCGGCGCCGGCGCGGTGGGCAACGCCGCGATCCAGCTGGCCCGCTGGGCCGACGCCACGGTGATCGCCACGGTCAGCAGCCCGCGCAAGGCCCAGCTGGCCGCCGCGGCCGGGGCCTCCCACGTCGTCGACTACCGCGAGCAGGACGTCGTCCGCGAGGTCCGCAAGGTCGCCCCGAAGGGCGTGGACGCCATCGTCGAGGTGTCCGCCGCGACCAACGCCGCCGTCGACGCGCAGGTGATCGGCCTGCACGGGGCGGTCGCGATGTACGCCGACGACGGCGGCGCGGAGGTCACCGTGCCGGTCCGCGCGCAGATGGTCCCCAACGCGCGCTGGCAGTTCGTCCTCGTCTACACCGAGCCCGAGCGCGCCAAGGCGATCGCCGTGGAGGACGTCAACGCCGCGGTCCTGGACGGCGCGGTGCGGGTCGGCGAGGACGCCGGCCTGCCGCTGCACGTCTTCCCGCTGGCGGAGACCGCGCAGGCGCACCGCGCGGTGGAGGACGGCGCCGTCGGCAAGGTGCTGGTCGACGTGACGGCCTGACAGGATCGCGGCGTGCCTCGCGTCCTCGTCGCCCCGGACAAGTTCAAGGGATCGCTGACCGCAACCGAGGTGGCCGACGCGGTCGCGCGCGGTCTCACCGCCGGACGGCCGGACGTCGACGTGAACCGGCTGCCCGTCGCCGACGGCGGTGACGGCACGCTCGCCGCCGCGCTGGCCGCGGGGTACGAGGCGGTCCCGGTCACCGCGTCCGGCCCCACCGGCGAGGCGGTGGGGACGGCCTACGCCCGGCTCGGCGACGTCGCCGTCGTCGAGATGGCCGACGTCTCGGGGCTCGGTCGGCTGCCCGGAGGCCGGTTCGCGCCCCGCACCGCCACCAGCCGGGGCACCGGCGAGGTCGTCGCCGCGGCACTGGCCGCCGGCGCCCGCCGGGTCGTCCTGGGCATCGGCGGGAGCGCGACCACCGACGGCGGCGCCGGGCTGCTGCAGGCCCTCGGCGCGCGGCTGCTCGACGCGGACGGCGCACCGGTCCCGCCCGGCGGCGCGGGACTGGAACGGCTGGCGCGGGTGGACGTCAGCGGGGTCGCCGCCGCGCTGCAGGGGGCCGAGGTCGTCGTCGCCTGCGACGTGGACAACCCGCTCACCGGCCCCTCGGGCGCCGCGGCGGTCTACGGCCCGCAGAAGGGCGCCGACCCCGACGACGTCGCCCACCTCGACCGCTGCCTGGCCGGGCTGGCCGACGCGGTCGCCGAGGCCACCGGCCGGGACCTGCGCGACGAGCCTGGCGCGGGCGCAGCCGGTGGGGTCGGGTTCGCGGCGCTCGCCGTCCTCGGGGCACAGCTGCGGCCGGGCATCGACCTGCTGCTGGACCTGCTCGGCTTCGACCGGCTGGTGGCCGACGCCGACCTGGTCGTCGTCGGTGAGGGGTCGCTGGACGAGCAGAGCCTGCGCGGCAAGGCGCCGGTCGGCGTCGCCCGGCGGGCCCGGGCGGCCGGCGTGCGATCGGTGGTCGCTGTCTGCGGGCGCCGCGACCTGGACGACGCGACCCTGCAGGAGGCCGGCATCGACGCCGCCGCCGCGCTCACCGACCTCGAGCCGGACCCCGAGCGCTGCATGGCCGAGGCCGGCCCACTGCTGGAGCGGCTGGCGCAGCGGATCGCCGCCGAGCACCTGTCGACCCCGGGTGCGGCCTCTCCCTGACGGGAGGCTCGGGACGTGCTGCCGCGCCGAGGCCGCGCCCGCGGGTTCACCAGGAGGCGAAGACGCGCGCGGGACCGCCCGAACCCTCCTCGAACGGGATGAGGCCGACCACGATCGTCGCGCCCGTGGGTGGGATGCGGTCGAGGTGGGCGAGGTTCTCCAGCCCGTAGCGGTCGGCTCCGGTGAGCAGGAGGTGGGTGTCGAAGGTCGTGGACACGCCTGGGTCGATGCTGAGCGTGTCGACGCCGAGGCTGCGGATGCGTCGGCGTTCCAGCAGCCACTCGCAGGTGTCCGCACCGAAGCCGGGGAAGTGCAGCGTCCCCGCCGCGTCCGCGCCGCGGTAGGCCTCCGGATCGCCGATCCTGGTGCCCCAGCCGGAGTTCATGAGGACGGCGGCGCCGTCCGGGATGCGGCCGTGGCGCCGCTCGTGCGCGCGGACGTCGTCGATCGTCACGACGGTGTCCGGCTCGTCCGCCGCACGGGTGCTGATGTCGACGACGACGACAGGCGCGATCAGCTCGTCGATCCGCAGCTCCGGTGCCAGGCGACCGCCCGGCGTGAAGTGTCCCGGCGCGTCGACGTGGGTGCCGGTGTGCTCGAAGACGCGCCACTCCTGCAGGTAGTAGCCGTTCTGCTCGATCGTCACGACGGTGCGGCGCGAGGGCGCCTCGGTCGGCACGAACATCGGCAGGCCCGTGGTCAACGGGTGCGTGAGGTCGCACAGGCCGCGTCGGCCCCAGCTGGGGGCTCGCGGTGCCCGGTCCTCGGCCCGAGCGGTACCGGTCAGCGCGGCGGTCACGGCCGCGGCCGCCCCGCCCACCAGCGCGGCCCGCCGGGAGAAGCCGGCCCCCGTCCCGTCGCCGCACCGCTGCGCCACCCTGCCGGTGTGCTCTGTGCACATGCGCGCTCTCCGTCGTCCCCGTGTGATCGGGCTGCCCTGGGCTCGGGCGTCCGCGACCATAGCCCCAGGTCCGGCTGCGGGACGGCAGGTTGCTGCGCGGTGCCTACCGCCGTGCGGGGGGACGACCTGACTCGGCGAGATCGCCGGTCCCGCACGGAGACAGGGTCCGAGGCGTGCGAGATCGGCGATGTCGCCGGAAGGACGACGCCTATCCCACGCCGAGGTCGCGGGCGATGAGCATCCGCTGCACCTCGCTGGTGCCTTCGCCGATCTCGAGGATCTTCGCGTCGCGGTAGAAGCGGCCCACCGGGAACTCGTTCATGAAGCCGTAGCCGCCGTGCACCTGGGTGGCGTAGCGGGCGTTGTCCATCGCCACCTCGGAGCTGTACAGCTTGGCGATCGAGGCCTCCCGCGCGTACGGCTCACCGCGGAGCATCTTCTCGGCGGCCCGGTAGTAGGCCAGCCGTGCGGTGGAGGCACGCACCTCCATGTCGGCGATCATGAACTGGATCGCCTGGTTGCGGCCGATCGGCTGACCGAACGCCTCCCGCTGCGCCGCGTACTTCACCGACTCGTCGACGCAGCCCTGGGCCAGCCCCACGGCCAGCGCGGAGATCGCGATCCGCCCCTCGCCGAGGATGGAGAGGAACTGCGCGTAGCCGCGGCCGCGCTCCCCCACCAGGTTCTCCGCCGGCACCCGGCAGTCGCTGAACGACAGCTCGCGGGTGTCCGAGGCGTTCCAGCCGACCTTCGAGTACCGCTTGCCGACGGTGAAGCCCGGCGTCCCCGACGGGATGGCGATCGCCGAGATCTCCTTGCCGCCGTCCGGCCGGGTGCCGGTGACGGCGGTGACGGTGACCAGCTCGGTCAGGTCGGTGCCCGAGTTGGTGATGAACGCCTTGGACCCGTTGACCACCCAGTGGCCGTCCTCCAGGCGCGCGGTGGTGCGGGTGGCGCCGGCGTCCGAGCCACCGCCGGGCTCGGTGAGGCCGAACGCGGCCAGCGCCTCGCCGCTGCACAGCCGGGGCAGCCACTGCTGCTTCTGCTCCTCGGTGCCGAAGCGGTAGATCGGCATCGCGCCCAGCGAGACGCCGGCCTCGAGGGTGATCGCCACCGACGAGTCGACCCGCGCCAGCTCCTCGAGCGCCACGCACAGCGTGAAGTAGGTGCCGCCCGAGCCGCCGTACTCCTCGGGGAAGGGCAGGCCGAACAGGCCCAGCTCACCCATCTGCCGCACGATCGCGGTGGGGAACTCGTCGGCCTCGTAGAACGCGCCGATCTGCGGGGCGATCACGTCCTGCGCGAACTCGCGCACGACCTTGCGCAGGGCCTCGGTCTCCTCGTCGAGCCGGTAGTCCAGCATCACGTCTCCTGCTCAGGGGAGGTGGCCGGTGGGGTCACCACGGCCACCCGCTCGTCGAGCCGGACCTGTTGGCCGGCCGTCACACCGAGCTCGGTGACCGTCCCCGCGAGGGGTGCGGTCAGCACGTGCTCCATCTTCATCGCCTCGACGACGAGCAGCGGGGCACCGGCCTCGACCCGGTCGCCGACCGCTGCCCGCACCAGCGTCACCGTCCCGGGCATGGGTGCGGTGACGGCGCCGTCCCCGGCCGCGCCCTCGGCGGCCGCGTGCAGCCGCTCGTGCTCGCGCAGCCCGGTCACCCGGCCGTCGGCGGCCAGCCAGACCTGCCCGCCGGAGTGGACGACGGCGTGGCGGGAGGTGACGCCGTCGAGGGTCACGGTGAGCTCACCGCCGTCCCGCCGCGCGCTCGCAGGCACGGGGTCGGCGTCCCCGACGCGCACCTCCGCCGCCGACGACCGGCCGCGCACCCGCACGGTCACCGGCTCGCCGCCGGCGGCCTGCAGCCGGCGCACCGTCCAGGCCGGCTCGCCCAGCCGCCACCCGTCGGGGACGTCCCAGCGGTCGACGACCGGCCCGGCCGGCTCGTCCTCGACCAGCAGCGCCAGCGCGGCCGCCGCGTAGACGGCCGGGGACGGCGGCTCGGTGGCGGTCAGCGACCCGCCGCGGCGCTCGATGAGGCCGGTGTCCAGCCGCCCCGCGACGACGTCGGGGTCGGCGAGCAGTGCCCGCAGGAACGCGGTGTTGGTCGGCACCCCGAGGACGGCGGTGCGGCCCAGCGCGCCGACCAGCCGCGCGCGGGCGGTCTCCCGGTCGGGGCCCCAGGCGACCACCTTGGCGAGCATCGGGTCGTAGTCGGTGCCGACGACCGAGCCGACGGCCAGCGAGCTGTCCAGGCGCACGCCCGGTCCGGCCGGCTCGCGCAGGCCGAGCACGGTGCCGGTCTGCGGGAGGAAGCCGCGGGCCGGGTCCTCGGCGTAGAGCCGGGCCTCGATGGCGTGCCCGTCGAGCACGACGTCGTGCTGGGCCAGCGGCAGCGGCTCCCCCGCGGCGACCCGCACCTGCAGCTCGACGAGGTCCAGCCCGGTGACCATCTCGGTGACCGGGTGCTCGACCTGCAGCCGGGTGTTCATCTCGAGGAAGAAGAAGTCGCCCGGCCGGTCGGCGTCGACGATGAACTCGACGGTCCCGGCGCCGGTGTAGCCGACCGCGCGGGCCGCCTCGACGGCGGCGGCGCCCATGGCCGCGCGCTGGGCGGCGTCCAGCAGCGGGGACGGCGCCTCCTCGACCACCTTCTGGTGCCGGCGCTGCAGGCTGCACTCCCGCTCGCCCAGGTGGACGACGGTGCCGTGGCTGTCGCCGAGCACCTGCACCTCGACGTGCCGCGCCGACCCGACGTAGCGCTCGACCAGCAAGGTGTCGTCGCCGAAGGAACCGCGGGCCTCGCGCCGGGCGGCGGCGATCGCGTCGTCCAGCTCGGCCTCCGCCTGCACCACCCGCATGCCCTTGCCGCCGCCGCCGGCGCTGGGCTTGAGCAGCACCGGGAAGCCGACCTCGACCGCGGCCGCCGCGACCTCCTCGTCCGACATGCCCGGCTCGGTCCGCCCCGGCACGACGGGGACGCCGGCGGCCATCACGGTCTGCTTGGCCCGGATCTTGTCGCCCATCGCCTCGATGGCGGCGACCGGCGGGCCGATGAAGACGACGCCGGCCTTCTCGCAGGCCCGGGCGAACTCGACGTTCTCCGACAGGAAGCCGTAGCCCGGGTGCACCGCCTGGGCGCCGGTGCGGGCGGCGGCGTCGAGCACGCGCTCGATCGACAGGTAGCTCCGCGCCGCGGGCGCCGGGCCGATCGGGACGGCGACGTCGGCCTCGCGGACGTGCCGCGCACCGGCGTCCGCCTCGCTGTACACGGCGACCGAGCGGATGCCCATGGCCCGCAGCGTGCGGATGACCCGGACGGCGATCTCGCCACGGTTGGCCACCAGGACGGTGTCGAACACGGCTCAGCACCCCCCGGCCGGGGTGCGACCCGAGCGGGACGGGTCAGGCCGCCTTGCGGGCGCGCTTGGCGAGGACCTCGTCGGCCTTGTCCGACTTGACCAGGCGGCGCTTCTTGACGGTGTACCCCGGGGGGAGCGTCCCCTCGGCGAGCGCGCGCAAGGGGCAGCGCTTGCAGCGCGGCTTGTCCTGGCAGCACTTCTTCTTGGGCATGCGCCCGGACTTGGCCACACGATGAGGCTAGCCTTCCCTTCCCAGGCGCTCCACGGGCACCGGCGTGTCACCGGATAACGTGCGGTGGACGCCACCCCACACGCCCGGGAGACCCGATGGCCGCCCCCGCCTTCGTCGAGCTGCTCAACACGCAGATCGGCAACGAGTTCGCCGCCCACCAGCAGTACGTCGCGTGCGCCGTCTACTTCGACGAACTGACGATGCCCCGGACGGCGCAGCTGTTCTTCGACCAGGCGCTCGAGGAGCGCGAGCACGCCATGATGATGGTGCGCTACCTGCTCGACTCCGACGCGCCCGTCCGCATCCCCGGCATCCCGGCCCCGGTGAACGAGTTCGCCGACGTCGTCGCGCCGGTCGCCCTCGCCCTGGAGCAGGAGAAGCGCGTCACCGAGCAGATCAACGCCCTGATCGGCGTCGCCCGGCGGGAGAACGACTTCGCCTCCGACCAGTTCATGCAGTGGTTCATCAAGGAGCAGATCGAGGAGGTCAGCAAGATGAGCGACCTGCTCACGATCGTGAAGCGCTCCACCCACGACCTGGAGACGATCGAGGACTACGTGCTCCGGGAGGTCACTGCTGAGGCCGCCGACCCCACCGCGCCCCCGGTCGCGGGGGCCTGAGCCGGCCTCTACCCGCCGTTCACATCCGGAAGACGCCATAACCGACCTCCTCCAACGGGGCGTTGGCACAGGCGGACAGCGCCAGGCCGAGCACGGTGCGGGTCTTGGCGGGGTCGATGACGCCGTCGTCCCACAGCCGGGCGGTGGCGTAGTACGGGTGCCCCTGGGTCTCGTACTGGTCGCGGATCGGCTTCTTGAACGCCTCCTCCTCGTCGGCCGGCCACTCCTCGCCGCGGGCCTCGAGGCCGTCGCGGCGCACCTGGGCGAGCACCGAGGCCGCCTGCTCCCCGCCCATGACCGAGATCCGGGAGTTGGGCCAGGTGAACAGGAACCGGGGCGAGTAGGCGCGGCCGCACATCGAGTAGTTCCCGGCGCCGAACGAGCCGCCGATGACGACGGTCAGCTTGGGCACCCGCGCGCAGGCGACGGCGGTGACCATCTTCGCGCCGTGCTTGGCGATGCCGCCGGCCTCGTAGTCGCGGCCGACCATGAACCCGGAGATGTTCTGCAGGAACAGCAGCGGGATCGACCGGCGGTCGCACAGCTCGATGAAGTGCGCACCCTTGAGCGCCGACTCGGCGAACAGCACGCCGTTGTTGGCGACGATGCCGACCGGGTGGCCGTGCAGCCGGGCGAAGCCGGTGACCAGCGTCTGCCCGTAGAGCGGCTTGAACTCGGCGAACCGGCTGCCGTCGACCAGCCGGGCGATGACCTCGCGGACGTCGTAGGGCGTGCGCGGGTCCGGCGGCACCACGTCGTAGACCGACTCCGGCGGGTGCAGCGGTTCCTCGACCGGTTCGACGTCCCACGGCCGGGGCGCCCGCGGGCCGAGCGTGCCGACGATCTGGCGCACCAGCTGGAGGGCGTGCGCGTCGTCCTCCGCCAGGTGGTCGGTGACCCCGCTGACCCGGCTGTGCAGGTCTCCCCCGCCGAGCTCCTCGGCGGTGACCACCTCACCGGTCGCGGCCTTCACCAGCGGCGGACCGCCCAGGAAGATGGTGCCCTGCTCGCGGACGATGACCGCCTCGTCGCTCATCGCCGGCACGTACGCCCCACCGGCGGTGCACGAGCCGAGGACGGCGGCGATCTGCGGGATGCCGGCCTCCGACATCGTGGCCTGGTTGAAGAAGATCCGGCCGAAGTGCTCCCGGTCGGGGAAGACCTCGTCCTGCATCGGCAGGAAGGCCCCGCCGGAGTCGACCAGGTAGACGCAGGGCAGCCGGTTGTGCAGGGCCACCTCCTGCGCCCGCAGGTGCTTCTTCACCGTCATCGGGTAGTAGGTGCCGCCCTTGACGGTGGCGTCGTTGGCCACGACGACGACCTCGCGCCCGGCGACCCGGCCGATGCCGGTGATGATCCCGGCGGCCGGCGCCTCGCCGCCGTACATGCCGTGCGCGGCGAGCGGGGAGAGCTCGAGGAACGGGCTGCCCGGGTCGAGCAGGGCGTCGACCCGCTCGCGCGGCAGCAGCTTGCCCCGCGCGGTGTGCCGCTCGCGGGCCCGCTCCCCGCCGCCCTCGGCGACCCGCCGCAGCTGCGCGGCCAGGTCGGCGACGAGCGCGGCGTGCGCCTCGGCGTTCCGCGCGGCGGCCGCGCCGTCGGTCGTCGGCCTGCCGGCCAGCACGGGGGCGTCCACGGCGGGATGTTAACCGGGGTTCACGAATTGGGTCAACGACCGTTAACATCCCGGCCGTGACGGACACCAACACCGCGCTGCACACGGACGCGGCTCGCCCGTCGCGCCGCGAGCAGATCCTGCGGGCGGCCGCGCAGCTGTTCGCCGAGCGCGGCTCGCGGGCCGTGGGGGTGGACGACGTCGGCGCTGCGGTCGGCGTGACCGGGCCGGCGATCTACCGGCACTTCGCCAGCAAGGACGCGATGCTCGCCGAGATGCTGCTGCGCATCAGCGAGCGGCTGCTGGAGGGCGGCACCTCCCGCGTGGCCGCCGCCGGGGACGACCCGATGGCGCAACTGCGCACGCTGATCGCCTTCCAGGTCGACTTCGCGCTGGACAACCCCGCGCTGATCACCGTGCACGACCGCGACCTCGGCTCGCTGGCCGACGACGACGCCGCCCAGGTGCGCCGACTGCAGCGCCGCTACGTCGAGGTGTGGGTCGACGTCCTGGGCCGGGTGCACCCGGCCTCGGACGCTTCGACCAACCGGGCCCGCGCGCACGCCGTCTTCGGGCTGGTCAACTCCACCCCGCACAGCGCCGGCCGGCTGCCCCGCCGGCGGACGGCCGCGCTGCTCGCCGCGATGGCCGAGGCCGCCGCGACCGCCTGAGGCACGCTCCTCGATGATCAGGTGAGCTGGTCGTCACCGGTCCTGGCTCACGACCGGGGCTGAGCCAGGAGGCCGGACGGTCAGCTCGGCTGATCGTCGCGAGAGCGACGCCGGTCAGGGGGCGGGCTGCGGCATCGGCAGCACCAGCGCGGTCGAGGCGACGACGTCGAGGTCCGTGCTCGAGCCGGTCGACCCGCTGCCGGCCCACGCGGTCTCGACGATCGTCACCGCGCTGCCGGAGACGGCGCTGGCGTACTGCGCGCCGGAGAGCTTCTTGGGGCCGCCCGGGTAGCGGACGCCCTCGCGCAGCAGGTCGCTCACGTTGCCGCTGCCGTTCCGGTCGGTGAGCGCACGCAGGGCCCGGGCACCGTCGGCGTCGCCCATGTCGGCCACCGACACCGAGACGACGACCGGCCGGCCGCCGACCTCGGTGGAGTACAGCGCCCGCGCCAGGCCCGCGCAGTCGGTGGCGGCGAAGAAGTCGGCCACCGAGCCGTAGCTGTTGCCGACGCAGGTGGGGTCGGTCTGCACCCGCTGGACGACGAAGGTGCGGCCGTCCACCGTCTCGATCTGCCCCGGCTCCGGCCCGGCGACGGCCTCGGCGGGCGCCGCGGCCTGCCCGGCGGTGGACGGCGGGGCGCCGGCGGTGGCCTCGTCGTCCCCGCCGGACAGCGCGGTCACGCCCGCCACGAGGAGGACGACGAGCAGCAGGCCCGCCGCGACCAGCAGCGCGGTCCGCTGCACCGAGCGCTCGCGCCGGCGCGGTCCCACGAGCGGGACGCCGGCGGCCCGGGCAGCGGAGAGGGCGGGCGGGGCGGCCGGGGGCTCGACGGAGGCCGGCGGCGCCGCGGCGGCCGGCCGGGGAGCGACCGGCGCGACGGCGACCGCCTGGGCGGGGCCCGGCTGGGCGGGGCCCGGCTGGGCGGGCACCCGCTGAGCGGGCACCGGCTCGGCGTCGGCGAACAGCCCGCCGAGGCCGCCGGTCCCCTCCTCGCGGACGCCGACCGTGGGCCCGACGAGGGTGTCCCGCCCGGCAGGGACGGGCGACGGGACCACGGGCGCGGCGGCGGGCGAGGGCACGACCACCGGCGCCACGGCGAGGTCCTGGGCGGGGGCGGCGGCGCGCGCAGCCTGCTCGTCCGCGCGGACAGCGGCGGCGGCCACGGCCGCAGCCGCGGCGGGGTCGACCAGCGGGCGCACGGGCTCCGGCGCGGCGGCGTGCGGTGCCGGGTGGTGCGGCGGCGGCACGGCGTCGTCCATCTCCGACACGGCCGCCGCCATCGCGGCCGGGGCGAGCAGCTCGGGCGTGCGGAGCACGTAGGGCGAGTACGGGAAGCCCTCGCCGTTGAGCTCCTGGGTGGTCGGCGCCCGGCCGTCGAGCTCGAGGGCGTCCAGTGCAGCGCGCACGTCGGCCGTCGTCCACAGTCGCGGGTTCGCGACGCCGGTGTAGCGGGACGAGCGGGCGATGCCGAGCAGCAGCGAGCGGGGCTCGAGCAGCGCCACCTGGTCGCCCTCTCCGAGGTCGCCGTCCGCGGGCACCAGGCCGGTGAGGTCGCCGACCAGCACGGTGAGGCGGCCGATCCGGCCGGGCTCCAGGCCCGCGCGGCGCAGTCGTACGGCCGTGTCCATGCCGGCGCGCATCAGCCCGTCGAGCGGGGTGGAGCCGCCGCCGGCGAGCTGCAGCACCTCCCCCGGACGGCCGGCCTCGGGGCCGATCGTCCACGAGCCCTCGGGCAGCGCGGTCACCACGCCGCGCTGGCGGACGACCTCGGCGATGCGGACGACGGCCAGCCCCTCCGGCACGAAGAGCACCGCGTCGGAAAGCCGGCGGCCCATCGGCCCGTCGACGACCGGGAGGGAGGCGACGACCGCACCCCGGACCGCCCCGCCGGTGTCCCAGCGGGCCAGTTCGGCGAAGAGCGCACGCTCCCCCGCCGTCTGCAGCGGCCTGGGGGTCAGGGCCAGCACGTCGGTCCTCCGGGGCGGGGAGCAGGGGCGGTGGTACGGCGTGGCGCCGCGGAGCGCCGGGTCGCGGCGCGGTCACCGGGAGGGGCTGCACCCGACGCTACGGCATGTGACGGGCCGGTCCGGAACACTCAGCGGGTCGGCGCGCCGTCCGTCGCGGGGACGGCGGGCGGGCGCCCGTGCTCGTCGAGCGGCACGCACCAGGCGGCCAGCCACCGGCTCCGGGCGACCGCGTCGAGCAACGTCCACAGGAGCGTGGACGCCAGTGCGGTGGCCAGGACGACCTCCGGCCGCCAGTCCCACGGCGGCAGGGCGCCGGCCGCGTCGAGCCCGGCGCCGGCCAGGTACGTGACCCCGGCGACCAGCGGACCGGCCAGCCAGCCGGGCAGCCGGCGGGTTCCGGCGAGGTCGACGGCGACCGCGCCGGCGAGCAGCGCCAGCGGCAGCACCGAGGGCGGGAAGCCGATCGCCACCAGGCCCAGCCACATCACCGCGCGGTAGGCCAGGTAGGCGGCCGCGACGGTCGTGGCGGCCCAGCGCAGGCCGGTGACGCGCCGGGCGACGACCAGGGTGGTCAGCCCGGCACACAGGAGCCAGGCCGGGTGCACCCACGCCGGCACCGGCAGCATGAACGACGTCGGGCTCTGCGCCTGGGCGACGGCGAAGTCCAGCAGCTGGGGCTCGGCCGTCGTCCGGCCGGCCTCGTAGGCGCGCAGCGAGAGGACCCCGTACTCCTGGTGCTGGTTGGGGAACAGGACGTTCTCCGCGAAGAGCAGCCACAGGCCCAGCGCGACGCCGTCCCGCACCCGGCCCGGCGCGGCGTACAGCCACCAGCCGCGCAGCGCCCCGGCCAGCATCACCGCCGTCCCGAGGTAGAGCAGCGCGTGGCTGGGGCTCCAGCTGGTGATGTCGAGCCCGTTGACCCGGTGGTTGACGATGTCGACCGGGACGGCGACCAGGAAGAGCGCGGTGCCCACCTGCATCAGCCGCAGGGCGCGGCGGTCGACGCCGTAGCCGGTGTAGCTGGAGAAGAGGACCAGCGCGACGACCACGACGGTGCCGGCGGAGTTGAGCAGGTGCGGCGGGGCGAGGTCGTCGCGCAGCCACCTGAAGTGCCAGGAGACGTCCCACGTCGAGCCGAGCATCTTCAGCAGGAAGGCGCCCGACCAGGCCGTGTAGATCCAGCGCAGCTCCTGCTGGGTGGTCGGGCGGCCGGGGCGTCCCCGCGTGACGTACGCCGGCCACAGCCACCGGAGGGTCGCGACCGGGTGGCGGAACGCGGTCCTCGCCGAGCCAGGGGCCGGTGGGGCCGCTCGGTCGGCGACGGGGGCGGCGTGGGGCACGGCGGTACTCCTGGACTCGGGGCGGTCCGCGGAGCCTAGCGGCGCGCGGGCCCCGATCCCGGCTCCCCGAGTGGCACCGGAGTGGCGGGTGCGGTAAGGGCCTACCGTGCGGGCGACCGGGACGGGTGGGACGTAGGGTCGGCGCTCGTGGCGGACAGCGCGGGGCACCTGGTCTGGATCGACTGCGAGATGACCGGGCTGGACCTCACCCGGGACAAGCTGATCGAGGTCGCGGTGCTGGTCACCGACTCCGACCTCAACGTCCTGGACCCCGGCCTGGACCTGGTCATCTCGGCCGACGACGCCGCGCTCGAGGGCATGGTCGAGGTCGTGACCGAGATGCACGCCAAGTCCGGGCTGACCGAGGCGGTGCGGGCCTCGACGCTCACCGTCGCCGAGGCCGAGCAGAAGCTGCTGGCCTACGTGAAGCGGTTCGTCCCCGAACGACGGACCGCGCCGCTGTGCGGCAACTCGATCGGCACCGACCGCGGCTTCCTGGCCCGCGACATGCCCGAGCTCGACGACCACCTGCACTACCGGATGATCGACGTCTCCTCGGTCAAGGAGCTGGCCCGCCGCTGGTTCCCCCGGGTCTACTTCGCCCAGCCGCAGAAGGGGCTGGCCCACCGCGCGCTGGCCGACATCATCGAGTCGGTGCGCGAGCTCACCTACTACCGGCAGACGCTGTTCGTCGACGGCCCCGGGCCCTCGACGTCCCAGGCGCAGGCGGCCGCCTCGCGGGTCACGGCGTCCTTCGCCGGCCTGTTCGCGGCCGAGGACGCAGGCACTCCGGGGGAGGAACCCCCGGCCGCGTCGGACGCCTGAGGGTCTCCGGTATCGTTGGGTCCGTTCCCCGGACGACCCGCTGTCCAGCGGCCGCCCCGGAGACGTGGTGGGTGTAGCTCAGCTGGTAGAGCACCAGGTTGTGATCCTGGGTGTCGCGGGTTCGAGCCCCGTCACTCACCCCAGCGGTGGAGGCCCTGGTCAGGCGACTGACCAGGGCCTCCGTCCGTTCCGGCGCCGTCGACCGGGACCCCGCGTGTCGATCCGCGATGTCCTGGTCGACCGGCCGGCCTCAGACCACCGCAGCGTCCTTCCTCCGGGCACCGGGGGCCCGCCGTGCGGCGGGGATGGGTGCCGCTGGCCGCGGCGGCCAGCGCCGGTCCAGCGCCACGGTGAGCGGCACGGCGACCGACACCGTGGAGACCGTGCCCGCGACGATGCCCAGGATCAGGGCGAAGGCGAAACCGGTCAGCGACTCGCCGCCGAGCACGAGCAGCGCGGTCAGTACCAGCAGCGTCGAGGCACCGGTGTTGACCGTCCGCGGCAGGGTCTGCAGGACCGCCTCGCCGGCGAGAGCCGGGAACGGGCGTCCCCTCGGAGCGGCCGACCGGGTCTCCCGGATCCGGTCGAAGACGACGACGGAGTCGTTGACCGTGTACCCGATGACGGTGAGCACGGCGGCGAGGATCACCCCGTCGGCGGCCCGGCCGGTCCAGGCGAACGCGCCGACCACGACGACCACGTTGGCCGCCAGCGCGGCGACGGCCCCGGCGCTGTAGGTCCAGCGGAACCGGACCGCCAGGTAGGCCAGCTGCGCGGCCAGCGCCACGCCGAGCGCGATGAGCGCGTTGCGCCGCAGCTCGGAGCCCAGCGTCGGGCCGACGAGCTCGTCGCTGACCACCTCGGCGCCCCCGGCCTCGGCAGCGAGGGCGTCGCGGATCGACTCCTGCTCGGCGTCACCGATCGGCCCCGTGCGGACCCCGACGTCCCCGTCGCCGGCCTCCTGCACCACCGCGTCGGGGAAGCCCGCGGCGCTGACGGCCTGGCGGGCTGTCTCCGGGTCCAGCGGCGCGCTGGTCGCGTACTGGATGCTGCGCCCGCCGGTGAACTCCACCCCGAGCTGCAGACCGCGCACGGTGGTCCCCGCGGCGGCGAGCAGCACGACGAGCAGTGAGGCGGCCAGCCAGCGGCGGGGCTGGGTGTAGAGCCGCCGGTCCCGTCCGACCAGCCACGTCCGCACCCGCCCGAGGGTGTGCACACCGGTCAGCTGCGGCCGGCGGGTGAGCACCCGGCGGGTGGCGGCCAGCTCCGCCAGCGCCCGGGTGATCACCAGCGCGGAGACCATCGAGGCGAGCACACCGACGGCCAGGGTGACCCCGAAGCCGCGGACCGGGCCGGAGGCGAGGAAGAACAGCAGCCCGGCGGCGAGCAGGGTGGTGATGTTGGAGTCGGCGATGGCCGACAACGCCCGCCGAAACCCCGTGGTGAGCGCGCTGCGCAGGGATCGCCCCCGCTGGACGTACTCCTCCCGCGTCCGCTCGTAGACCAGGACGTTGGCGTCGACGGCCATGCCGACCGCGAGGACGAACCCGGCGAGGCCGGGCAGGGTGATGGTGGCGCCCAGCGTCAGCAGGGCCGCGTAGGAGATCACCGCGTAGCAGAGCAGCGCCACCACCGCGAGCAGGCCCATGAGGCGGTAGACCGCCACGATGAACGCCGCGGTGGCGGCGACGCCGAGGAGCACCGCCTGCACGCTGGCGTCGATGGCGGCCGCGCCGAGCGTCGGGCCGACGGTGCGCTGCTCGATCACCTCGACCGGCACCGGCAGGGCCCCGCCCTGGACCAGCGCGGCCAGGTCCTGCGCCTCGTCCTGGGTGAACCGGCTGGTGATCTGGGTGGTGCCGCCGGTGATGCCCACGCCGCAGGGCACCTGCGCACCGACCGACGGCGAGGAGATGACCTCGCCGTCCAGCACGATCGCCACCCGGCGGGTCGGGTCCCCGGGTGCCGCGCAGGCCGCCTGCCCGGTGAGCACCTCCCAGGCCCGTTGGCCGGGGCCGGTGAAGTCCACGGTGACGAACCAGGCGCCGGAGGTCTGCACGTCGACGCCGGCGGCGGCTCCGTCCACGGCCTCGCCGGTCAGCGCGGCGGGCCCGAGCCGCAGCGGGGCGCCGCCCTCGTCGCGCAGCACCGTCGGCTCGCCGGGCACCACCCCCTCCGCGTCGGCTGCCTCCTCACCCGGGGGAGCCGTGCCGAGGACCGGGTGGAAGGCGAGCTGGGCGGTCCGGCCGATCACCTCGACCGCCTCCCGCGGCTCGGTCAGCCCGGGCAGCTCGACGACGATGCGGTCCTCTGCGGAGCGGACCAGGGTGGGCTCGGCGACGCCGAGGGCGTCGACGCGCCGCCGCAGGACCCCCAGCGCCCGGTCGGTGGCCGCGGCGTCGGCGGTCGCCGTCGGCGCGTCCTGCGCCTCCAGCACGATCTGCGTGCCGCCGCGCAGGTCGAGCCCGAGGGTGGGTGCCGAGGTGAGCACGGCGGCGGTGGCCGCCACCAACAGGGCCAGCGACAGGATCACGCGTGCCAGGAGGGGGCGCGCCATCGGCGGCCTCTCGGCGCGCCGGGACGGGGATCTCACGGGATGTCTCCAGGAGGGCAGGACGCGGGCAGCCGCGGACGCGGCGGTGCCCGCAGGGATGGGGGTGCGGCGCGGCTCCGCACAGCGCGGCGGTCTCGTCGACGTGGGAGCGACACGGGGGCGCGGACGGAGGCGGGCGCCGATCGTCGGCTGGGGGCCAGCCGACGAGCAGCCGTTGCGGCTGACGCAGGGGGCGCGCAGGATCGATCAGGAGACGGGTGGCGCCCGCGCGCCGATCGCGGTGGAGGGTGCACTCGGCGGTGTCGCGGCGATGTCCTCCGGGAACGCCGGAGCCGCTGTGGGGACCGCCTGGACACCGGCGGCCGGCCCGATCGTGAGGTCTCCCAGCCCCGGGGGCGTCCCGTGCTGCTCCGGCGCCGCTCGCTCGACGAGCGGGGTGATGCGGCCGGCCACGGGAACTGCCGGGTGGGGGCCGGTGTCGATCACCGGCCGCCCGGTCGCCGGCCGTCCGGTGGTGCGGACGCCGGGACCGGAGGAGGACGACGCCACCGCCGGTGCCACGGCGCTGGACACCCGGAGGCCCGGGACCGGGGAGGCACCGGGGCCCCCGCCCTCCGAGGTGGCGAGACCGGCGAGCACCAGCAGGACACCGAGGACCGGAGCCAGCAGCACCTGACAGCGGGCGCTCGGTCGGTGCACGCGTGCCCCTCCCCGGCCGGTTCGCCGGCCCGGCCTGTTCGTCGGCTCCACCCGCACGGACCTCACGCGGTGTTCATGTTCCCGCACACCGGGTGCGCAGGATGCCGGACCGGGGTGTGGGGTTGCGCTCACGATCCGGTGTCACCGAGCCAGTGGGCCAGCTTGCCGCTGCGGTGCACGGCGAGGATGCGGCGTTCGGTGTCGTGGCGCAGGTCGGGCTGGGTGAAGACGAGGAGGACGTCGCCGGTGCGCAGCCGGGTGTGCGGAGCGACCGCGGAGGTGGCGCCGTCGCGCGAGAGCAGGCCGGGGGTCGCGCCCTCCGGCAGCCGGAGCTCGTTGATGTAGACGCCGTGCAGGCGGGAGCCGGGCAGGACCCGGACCTGCAGGAGGTCGGCGCCCAGTTCGTGCAGGGACGAGGTGCCGACGTCCATGTCCAGGGGCACGCCGTTCGATCCCCCGGCCGGCTCCGGGACCCCGGGCAGGAGCCGCCGCGGGATCCCGCGGGCCAGGCGTGGGGAGGAGTAGACCGCCATGGGGCCGAGGACGGCGAGGACGAGGACGTAGCCGGCGGTGAACGAACCGAGTCGGGAGTCGAGCCCGGCGGCCATCGCCAGCGAGGCGAGGACCAGCGAGAACTCGCCGCGGGTGAGCACGGTCAGGCCGATGTTGGCCGCTCCCAGGCGACCGAGGCCGTGCAGGCGGGCGGCGACGATGCCCGCGACGACCGCGAGCACGACGGTCGTCCCGGCGGCGAGGAGGATCTGCGCGAGCACGGCGAGGACGTCGCCGATGTCGATGGTCAGGCCGAAGTGGAAGAAGAAGATCGCGCCGAAGCCGTCCCGCAGCGGATGGGTCAGCTGCCGCAGGCGGCGGGCCGTCGGCGTGGCGGCCAGGATGAGGCCGATCATGAACGCGCCGATGGCGTCGGAGACGCCCAGGTGCTCTCCGGCGCCGGCGGTGGTGATCGCCAGCCCCAGGGCGAGGACGACGACGATCTCCTCGTCCTTCGTCCTCATGAGCGCGCTGACCCACCGCGTGCCGTGCCGCGCCACCACGGAGAGCACCAGCAGGAAGGCGAAGGCGATGCCGATGCCGGTGGCGGCCTCGGCCACGCCGGAGGCGCCGCCCAGCACCGGCTGCAGGAGGGCCAGGTAGAGCGCGAGGAACAGGTCCTCGATGACGATGATCCCCAGGATGACGCGGGTCTCGGGGTTCCCCAGCCGCCGGGTCTCGATCAGCAGCTTGGTGACGATGGCGGAGGAGGAGATGCCGACGATGCCGGCGATCACGAACGCCTCCGACGTCCCCCAGCCGAGCGCGAAGCCCAGCGCCAGGCCGCCGCCGATGTTCAGGCACAGGTAGACGCCGGCGGCTGCCGCCAGTCGCCGCCCGCCGGACACGAGCTGGGCGACGGAGAACTCCAGCCCCAGGTAGAAGAGGAGGAAGACCAGGCCGAGGCGGGCGACCAGCTCGAGGTCGGCCGGGTCGCCGACCAGGACGAAGCCGGGGGTGTGCGGCCCCAGCAGCACGCCGGCGAGCATGAACAGCGGGATGGTCGGCAACCCGATCGGGACACCGGCCCGGGCGACCAGGCCGCAGACGAGGAAGGCGCCGCCGAGGGCGAGGAGTGCCTCGGCGACGTGGTGCACCCAGCCTCCTCGGGGACGTCCTCCTCCGCCCGCCGACCGTCGGCCGGCGCACGATCCTCACCGCACGGGTGGCTGGGGCGGAATCCGTGGCACCACCCATTTCGGGTGCCTGCCGGAGGTCATGGGTGCTGGGCCCCATCTTCCGCGCGGGTTCTTGGCCGACGGCCTGACATGCCCGAGGCTCGACGTCGTCGATCACGGCAGCGGGGCGGTGGGGCGGATGGCGCAGGAGGCACGGCTGGCGACCGGTCGTGGTCTGCCGCTGTTCTGGCGGGTGTGCCTGGTCAACGGCGCCGTCTTCGCGGTCGGCACCGCGGTGCTGGCGGCGTCGCCGGCGACCGTCTCGACGCCGGTGCTGGCCCGGGAGGCGCTGATCCTCGCCGTGGGCCTGACCGTGATGCTCGTCGCCAACGGGCTGCTGCTCCGCGCGATGCTGGCGCCCCTGGACCGGCTGCAGCGCCTGATGGAGGACGTCGACCTGCTCCGCCCCGGCCAGCGCCTACCGGAGCAGGGCCGGGGGCCGGTCGCCGACGTGATCGGCAGCTTCAACGCCATGCTCGCCCGGCTCGAGGCCGAGCGGGCCGCCTCCAGCGGACAGGCGCTGGCCGCCCAGGAGGCCGAACGCCGCCGGGTGGCCCAGGAGCTGCACGACGAGGTCGGGCAGAGCCTGACCGCGGTCCTGCTCGGCCTGCGGCGGGTGGCCGACCGGGCACCGGCGGAGCTGCAGGATGAGGTGCTGCTCGTGCAAGAGGCCGCGCGGGCCAGCCTCGACGAGGTCCGGCAGGTGGTCCGGCGGTTGCGCCCCGGAGTGCTCGACGACCTGGGCCTGGTCAGTGCCCTGACGTCGCTGGTGACCGAGCACGCCCGGCTCACCGGCGCCGAGGTGTGCCGCCGGTTCGCCGCCGACCTGCCGCCTCTCGGCCCCGACGCCGAGCTCGTCGTCTACCGGGTGGCGCAGGAGGCGCTGACCAACGTCGCCCGGCACGCCGACGCCCGGCGGGTCTGCGTCGACCTGACGCCCTCCTTCGCCGGCGACGTCGTGCAGCTGCGGGTCGCCGACGACGGCCGCGGCCTCGGCGACAGCTGCGAGGGTGCCGGGCTGCGGGGCATGCGGGAGCGGGCCATGCTCGTCGCCGCCACGCTCAGCGTCGGCCGCCACCAGGAGGGCGGCACCGAACTGCGGCTCCTGGTCCCGGTGCCCCAGCCGGGGGACGGCCGGTGACCCGCCCCGCGAACCCCATCCGGATCCTGCTCGCCGACGACCACGCCCTCGTCCGCCGCGGCGTCCGGCTGATCCTGGACAACGAGCCGGACCTGACCGTCGTCGCCGAGGCGGGCGACGGTGCGGAGGCGCTGGCGCTGGCCCGCGTGCACGCCATCGACCTCGCCGTCCTCGACGTCGCGATGCCCCGGCTCACCGGCCTGCAGGCCGCCCGGGAGCTGTCCCGCCGCTTCCCGGCCACGCGCATCCTGCTGCTGTCGATGTACGACAACGACCAGTACTTCTTCGAGGCCCTCCGCGCAGGCGCCTCCGGGTACGTCCTCAAGTCGGTCGCCGACCGGGACCTGGTCGAGGCCTGCCGCGCGGTCATGCGCGAGGAACCGTTCATCTACCCCGATGCGCTGACCGCGCTGATGCGCGAGTACCTGCAGCGGGCTGCCCGTGGCGAACGCCTGCCCGGCAGCATCCTGTCCGCCCGCGAGGAAGAGGTCGTCAAGCTCATCGCCGAGGGCCGTTCCTCGCAGGACATCGCGGACCTGCTCGTGATCAGCGTGAAGACCGTCGAGCGGCACCGGGCCAACGTCCTCGCCAAGCTGGAGATGCGGGACCGCACCCAGCTCACCCGGTACGCGATCCGCACAGGCCTGATCGAACCCTGACCGCGTCCGTGCCGACGACGTGGCGCGGCCCACCGACCGGAACGTCGACCGTCCCCGCCGCGTTGACGTGCGGGGGCCTCCTGTCCGCCCCCGCCACCTCCGTCGAAGAGAGCCATGAGCCCCTGTCACAGTCCCCAGGCCGCGCATCCCGACCTCGGTGAGGGGGTGCGTGGCCGGTGACCGAAGTGCTCTCCCTGTCGCTCGGTGTGCTGGTCGTCCTGGCGATCACCGCGGTCACCGGGTACTTCGTGGCGCAGGAGTTCGCCTACATGGCGGTCGACCGCTCCGTGTTGGCCGCCCGCGCCGAGGCCGGTGACGCCGCCGCCGAACGGGCGCTGGCGGTCACCCGCCGGACCTCGTTCATGCTCTCGGGTGCCCAGCTGGGCATCACCGTCACCGGTCTGCTGGTCGGCTACGTCGCCGAGCCGCTGATCGGGGAGTCCCTGGGCGCGCTGCTCGGCGGCGTCGGCATCCCCACCGCCGTCAGCGTCGGCATCGGTGCGGTGCTGGCGCTGCTGTTCTCCACGCTCGTGCAGATGCTGTTCGGTGAGCTGTTCCCGAAGAACCTCGCCATCGCCCGGCCCGAACCGGTCGCCCGCTGGCTGGGCGCCTCCACCACCTTGTACCTGAAGGCATTCGGGTGGCTGATCTGGGTGTTCGACCAGGCGTCGAACCTGCTGCTGCGGGCGCTGCGCATCGAGCCGGTGCACGACGTCGAGCACGCTGCCACCGCCCGCGACCTGGAGCACATCGTCGAGGAGTCCCGGGAGAGCGGGAACCTGCCGGCGGAGCTGTCGATGCTGGTCGACCGGATCCTCGACTTCCCCAACCGCGACGTCGAGCACGCGATGATCCCCCGGCCGCGGGTGGGCACCGTCGAGGACACCGACACCCTGGGCCACCTGCGTGCGCTGATGGCGTCGGGCCACTCCCGCTATCCGGTGCTCGACGCCGAGACCGGCGACGTGGTCGGCGTGGTGCACCTGGCCGACCTGCTCACCACTCCCGAGCCCGACACCGCACCGGTGACCGCCATCGCCCGCGAGTGCCTGGTCGTGTCCACCTTCACCTCGCTGCCCGACGCGTTGCGCCAGCTCGCCGACAGCAGCAACCAGATGGCCTGCGTCATCGACGAGTACGGCGGGTTCGCCGGCGTCATCACGCTGGAGGACCTCGCCGAGGAGCTGGTCGGGGAGATCACCGACGAGCACGACGCCGAGCACCCGGAGTACGTGCCGGTCGAGGGCGACGGCGTGTGGGAGATGGCCGGTGACGTGCACGTCGACGAGGTCGAGCGCGCCCTGGGCGTCGACCTGCCGCGCGGGCACTACGAGACGATCGCCGGCCTGGTCATCGCCGCCGCCGGCACCCTGCCCGAGCCCGGCGCCACGCTGACCGTCGAGCTGCCCCCGGACCCCGGCGACCTGGTCCACGCCGACGACCCCGCCTGCCGACACCTGTCTGTGGAGGTCCTCGCGGTGGAGCGGCACGTGCCGGCCCGGGTCCGCCTGGAATTGCCCGACCGCGTGCCGGCCGGCACGACCGACGCCACCCGCACCGACACCGCCGATGCAGTCCGCACGGCCGCCACCGCCGAGGAGACCTCCCGATGAGCGACAACCCCTGGGTGGTCGTCGCCGCGACCGTCGTCATCGTCGCGCTGAGCGCGTTCTTCGTGGCGGTGGAGTTCGCCGCGCTGGCTGCCAAGCGGCACCGGCTGGAGGAGGCCGCGCCGACCAGCCGCTCGGCCCGGGCCGCGCTGCGCAACTCCTCGGAGCTGACCCTGCTGCTGGCCGGCTCCCAGCTGGGCATCACCGCGGCTACCCTGGCCCTCGGTGCGATCAGCAAGCCGGCGGTGCACCACTGGCTCACCCCGCTGTTCGAGACCTGGGGGCTGCCGCTGGTCGCCGCCGACGTCGCCGGCTTCGTCCTCGCGCTGCTGATCGTGACGTTCATCCACCTCGTCGTCGGCGAGATGGCCCCGAAGTCGTGGGCGATCGCGCACCCGGAGCGCTCGGCCACCCTGCTGGCCGCACCCATGCGGGCGTTCATGGCGGTGTTCCGGCCGCTGCTGCGGCTGCTGAACGTCGCGGCCAACCGGCTGGTCCGCAGGGTCGGGGTCGAGCCCTCCGACGAGTTGGCCGTCGGGCACAGTCCCGATGCGCTTCGCCACCTGGTGGAGCACTCGGCCAACGTCGGCGCACTGGACGCCAGCTTCTCCACCCAGATCTCCGGCGCGCTGGAACTCGAGCGGATGACCGTCCGCGAACTGGTCACCGCCGGCGCGCCGCTGGCCGCGGTGCCCGCCGACGCCACCGTCGGCGCCGTCCGCGAGCTCACCCGGCGCACCGCGCACCTGCGCATCCTGCTCGGGACCGAGGCGCGGCTGACCGGCGTGGTCCACGTCCGCGACACCCTCACCGCGGACGAGCACGCGCCCGCGGGACCCTTCGGCCGGCCGGTGTTCTGCCTCGAGGCCGACACCACCGTGCACGCCGCGCTCAAGGCGATGCGCGAGACGCGCAACCACCTGGCCGTCGTCACCGACGCCGGCGCGGTCCTCGGCGTCATCACGCTGTCGGACGTGCTGCGCAGGCTGTTCCCGCAGCGGGCGACCACCGCGGCCTGAACAGCGGTACGGCCGGGTCCCGCTCGGGTCCCGGCCGTACCTGGGTCGTCAGCGCACCGAGTGGTCAGCGCACCGAGTGGTCAGCGCATCGAGTGGTCAGCGCACCGAGTGGTCAGCGCACCGAGTGGTGACGCGAGCCGGCGATGCCTTCAGCGACACCGATGAGCAGCACCGAGGCGATCACCGCGACGACGAAGCCGAGCACGTTCAGCTCGAAGACGTCGCCGGTCCCCAGGAGGTTGGCGACGGTGCCGCCGATCACCGACCCGACCAGACCCAGCAGCAGGGTCGCGATGATGCTCAGGTGCTGCTTGCCGGGCTTGATCAGCCGAGCAAGAGCACCGATGAGGAGGCCCGCGACGAGAAAACCGATCATGATCGATCTGTACCTGCTCCCCAGCCGCGGGAAACGGCTCGATGCGTGTCCGTGACGTCACAACGCGCGCGACAGGCACCTACGCGCTGTCGGATCGACGGCGGCACCGGGCGGCATGCCCTCGATGGCGGCCGGGTAGCGACACTAGCATGAGCAGTGAGGACAAGATCAGCAACAAGATCGACGAGCTGGCCGGCAAGGGCAAGGAGGCCGTCGGTCGCGCCACCGGCGACCCCGACCTCGAGGCCGAGGGGAAGCGCGACCAGGCCAAGAGCAACCTCAAGCAGGCCGGCGAGAAGGTCAAGGACGCCTTCAAGTAGGACCGACACCGGGCTGCTGGGTCCTCGCGATCCGGCCGCCGCGACGGCCGCGCGGCCCCTCCCGCACAGGCGTTGCCGTCCGGGGTCGCGGGTTCGGGCCGTCGGCGGTCAGCCCGACGTGGCTGTCCATCGACTGCCGGGTGCCGGTGGTTCCGGCGGGGTCAGCGGCGGCGGGTCTCCGGGAACAGCAGGTCGACGAAGCGGGCGGCGGTCGGCTGGGGTTCGTGGTTGGCCAGCCCCGGCCGCTCGTTGGCCTCGACGAAGACGTGCTCCGGCCCGTCGAGGTCGGGAACGAGGAAGTCCAGGCCGGTCACCGGGATGCCGATGGCGCGGGTGGCCCGGACGGCGGCCGCGGCGATCTCGGGGTGCAGCCGGCCGGTGACGTCCTCGATGGTCCCGCCGGTGTGCAGGTTCGCCGTCCGCCGGACGCGGATCCGCTCACCGGCCGGCGGGACGTCGTCCATCGCCCAGCCCGCCTCGGCGACGACGGCGGCCGTCGTGTCGTCCAGCGGGATCCGCGACTCCCCGCCGGTCGCCCGCTCCCGGCGCCGGCTGGTCCGGCGGATCAGCGCGGTGACGTCGGAGACGCCGTCGCCGACCACGGTGGCCGGCCGGCGCACCGCGGCGGCGACCACCTCGGAGTCGATGACGACCACCCGCAGGTCCTCCCCCGCCACCAGTTCCTCGACCAGCACGTCCGGGCAGTGCTGCCGCGCCAGCGCGACCGCCGACCGCAGGCCCGCCTCGTCGCGCACCCCGACGGTGATGCCCTTGCCCTGCTCCCCGCGGGCCGGCTTCACCACCACCTCGCCGAACCGCTCCAACAGCGCCAGGGCCGGTCCGAGGTCGTCGCCGGCCACCTCGGCGCCGACGGGGACGCGGACCCCGGCACCAGCCATGATCCGGCGGGTGACCCGCTTGTCGTCGCAGCGGCTCATGGCCACGGCCGTGGTCAGCTCCGAGAGCGACTCGCGGGTCAGCACGCCGCGTGCGCCGAGGGTGAACCGCATCTCGCCGTGGGCGGCGTCGGTCACCTCGACCCGGATGCCCCGGCGCAGCGCTTCGTCGGCGAGGATCCGGGCGTAGGGGTTGAGCAGGTCGAGCCCGGCCGGGCCGGGGACGAACAGCGGCGCGTTCACCGCATTGCGGCGCTTGACCACCAGGGCGGGCACCTGGCGGAAACCGAGCTTGCGGTAGAGCGCGATCGCGGCGGCGTTGTCGTGCAGCACCGAGAGGTCGAGGTAGCCGCGTCCCCGGGCGAGGTACCGCTCGGCGAGCACGCGCACCAGCGCCTCGCCCGTGCCCGGCGGGGCCTCGCCCGGGTCGGCGGCCAGGCACCACAGGCTGCTGCCGCCCTCGGGGTCGCCGAACGCGCGGACGTGGTCGACCCCCGTGACCGTGCCGACGACCCGGCCGGTGCGCCGGTCCTCCGCGACGAGGTACCGGACCGTGCGGGTGGAGTGGTTGTGCCACACGGTGGCGAGGTCCCCGGGGACCATGCCGGTGCGCGTGAGGATGCGGTCCATCTCGGCGACGTCGTCCGGGCAGGTCACCGTGCGCACGAAGACGTTCTCGACCAGCTCGCGGCGCGGGCGGTACCGGTGCAGGTCCAGCCGGAAGGTGAGCGAGGGGTCCAGGAACAGCTCGCCGGGCGCCAGGCCCAGCAGCACCTGCGGGTCGCGCGGGTAGATGCAGATGTCGCGGTGGCCCTCGGCCTCCCCGCGCAGCGCCTCGACCAGCCGCTGCGGATCGGCGAACGTCTGGCCGAACACGAGCCGGCCCCAGCCGAGGTCCAGCGCGGCCTCGGTGTCCATGCCGCGCAGCTGGTGCTCCGACGGCGGGTGCCAGGGGGTGCCGGTGATCGTCGGGACGGCCCCCAGCGGTCGCCGGCGCAGCTCAGGCCGCGCGACCACGGGCCACCTCCCCGCCGTGCTGCGTCCCTCGTGGGCAGGAGGTCGACCGAGGCGTACTGGTCCACACGATGTGCCGCCACCCGGAGTCGTGCCCGGCCCGTGGGCGGTGTGCTGCACCCCGGCCGAGTCGGGAGACCATGCCCCGCTCCGCTGCGGACGAAACACTTCCGTAACAACCGGGCGGCGACGACCAGCACGCGACCCCCGCCACGGGGACTAGCCGGGCCGGCCACGTCCGGGCGTGGACCCGGACGCCCGCGCCGGACAGGTCCGTCCGGACCCGCCGTGCGGCGGGCCTGCCGGGGGGAGGCAGAACGGGCACGGTGGCTCCGAAGCTGGGACGTCCCCGTGAGCTCGAGGCCGCGACCCCTCCCCACCGACCGAGGGATGCACCACATCCGCGCCGCGCCGGTTCGCACGGCGGACCGCTGGGCATGGTGCGGAGGCGGGCACGGGTGAACAGCCACCCCGGCCCGCCCCTCCTCCCGAAAGCTCCTGATGACGTCTGCCACGACCTCGACGACGGCTTCCGCCGTCCCCCTGTCCGACCGGACCCTCCCCGACCTCCCGCCGGAGGTCTCGACGCCGACCTACGACCGCGCCGCGCTGCGTCCCGGCATCGTGCACATCGGCGTCGGTGGCTTCCACCGCGCCCACCAGGCCGTCTACCTCGACGAACTGGCCCGCCGGGGATCGACCGACTGGGGCGTCACCGGCGTCGGCCTGCACAGCCGCGCGATCGGTGAGGTCCTCGCCGACCAGGACCGGCTCTACACCGTGGTCGAGCGTGCGGCCGACGGTGACCGCGCCACCGTCGTGGGTGTACTCACCGGGTACCTGTACGCCCCGGACGACCCGGAGGCGGTGCTCACCGCGTTGGCCGACGAGCGCACCCGCGTGGTGACTCTGACGATCACCGGCACCGGCTACCGCGTCGACCCACACACCGGGGAGTTCGACGCCGACGACCCGCACATCGCCCGCGACCTCGAGGACCCCGGCACCCCCGAGACGGTCTTCGGCTACCTCGTCGAGGCGCTGCACCGGCGGCGGCAGGCGGGCCTGCCACCGTTCACCGTGCTCTCCTGCGACAACATGCAGTGCAACGGCTCCGCGGCGCGTACTGCGGTGGTGTCCTTCGCCCGGCTCCGCGACGACGACCTCGCCGGGTGGATCGACCAGCACGTCGCCTTCCCCAGCAGCATGGTCGACCGGATCACCCCCAACACCACCCCCGAGGACCGGGACGCCATCGCCGCCGCGACCGGCGTCGACGACCGGTGGCCGGTGATCACCGAGCCGTTCCGCCAGTGGGTGGTCGAGGACTCCTTCTGCAACGGCCGGCCGCCGCTGGAGGAGGTCGGCGTCCGGTTCGTCGACGACGTGTCGCCCTACGAGACGGTGAAGACCCGCCTGCTCAACGCCGGCCACAGCGCCATCGCCTACCTGGGCTACCTCGCCGGCTACCGGACCACCTCCGACGTGATGGCCGACCCGGTCTTCCGCACGTACCTCACCCGGCTGATGGCCGAGGAGATCGCCCCGCACCTGCCGGAGGTCCCGGGCGTCGACCTGGCCGAGTACCAGGCCACGCTGCTCGACCGGCTGGCCAACCCCCGGATGGCCGACCAGCTCGCGCGGCTCTCCCGGCGCGGCTCGAGCAAGATCCCCAACTACGTCCTGCCGTCCGTGCGGGCGGCGATGGAGGAGGGCCGCCCGCACCAGCTGCTGTGCCTGGCGGTGGCCGGCTGGCTGCGCTTCCTGCGCGGCGCGGACTACGCCGGCGAGGAGGTCCCGATCCAGGGCCCGCGCCCCGACCTCGTGCCGATCGCGCAGGAGGCGGGCGGCGACGCCACGCCGCTGCTGTCGGAGCGGTCGGTCTTCGACCACATCGGCCAGGACCCGCGCTTCGCCGAGTGCGTCCAGCGGGCCCTCTCCGCGCTCGACCGGCAGGGGCCGCGCGAGGTCATCGAGGAGTTCCTCGCCACGGGTGCGGCCGCGTGACCGGCGAGCGGTCCCCCTCCCTGGACCCGGCCGCGGTGACCACCCTGCTCTGCGACGCCGACGGCACGCTCTTCCCCTCCGAGGAGCCGGCGTACGCCGCGTCGGCCGACGTCACCAACCGGTTCCTCGCCGGGCTGGGGGCGGAGCGGGCCTTCGCCCCGGAGGAGCTGCAGCGGATGACCAACGGCAAGAACTTCCGGGCCGCGGCTTCGGAGCTCGCCACCGGCTACCGGCGCGAGCTGACCCGCGCCGACCTCGAGCACTGGGTGGCCGAGGAGAAGGACGTCGTCACCGCCCACCTGCGCACCGTGCTGCGCCCCGACGCGGCGGTGCGCGGGCCGCTGGAGCGCCTGTCCGGCCGGTTCGCGCTCGCGGCGGTCACCTCCAGCGCCAGCTCCCGGCTGGCCGCCTGTCTCGAGGTGACCGGCCTCGCCGCGCTGTTCGACGCCGACCGCAGGTTCAGCGCCGAGGACTCGCTGGCCGAACCCACCAGCAAGCCGGACCCGGCCGTGTACGTGCACGCCGGCCGCACCCTCGGGGTGGCCCCGGCCGGCGCGGTCGCCGTCGAGGACTCGGTGAACGGCGCCCTGTCGGCTGTGGCCGCCGGGTACCCGACCGTCGGGATCCTGCAGTTCGTCCCCGCAGCCGACCGGCGGGACCGGGCCGAGGCACTCCACGAGGTCGGGGTGGCCGCGGTCGTCGAGTCGTGGGCCGACGCGGAGCGACTGCTGCGCTGACCCCGGAGGCGGCGTAGACCGTCCCGTCGGGACCTGCTCGGCGACTGCCCGGCGTCGGCCGGGTACCGCGGCCGCGGGGCCCGCCGGCGTCGGCGACGACCGTCGGTGGCGGCCCTCCGAGGTGGCCCGTGCGGTGGATGACGTTTGGCGCGGCTCGCTCGGGTACCTGTCGGACCACCACCCAGTCGGCCGGCCGAGCCGTGCAGTGACCGGTCACCGCGACCCTCACCCGGCTCGCGGTTGGACGTGGCGATCGGCACCCCGCCGACCGCGCGTTCCGCTGGACGGCTCGGGAGGGTGATCGTGGACATCCAGCAGGAGTTCGGGAACGCACTGGCCGGCGAGTGGGCCCGGGACGGGGACCAGCCGGAGTTGCTGCCGGTGCAACTGGCCCGGGCGGCCGCCACGGCGCTCGGCGTCGACGGGGTCGGCCTCAGCATCCACGACACCGCCGGGCACAGCACGCCGCTGGGAGCCAGCGACGAGGCAGCCACCACGGCCGAGCGACTGCAGTTCACCGCGGGCTCGGGCCCGTGCACGTTCGCCGCGCGCTCCGGCTGGCCGGTCTTCGCCCCCGAGGACCACCTGCGGACCCGCTGGCCGCCGTTCCACGACCTGCTGGTGACCCACACACCGTTCCGCAGCGTGGTGGCCCTCTCCCTGCCCGGCGACCTCCGCGGCGCCGGCGGCATGGACCTCTTCCTGACCCACCCCGTCGGCATCCTGGCCTTCGACGCGGTGGAGGCGCGCTGCGTGGCCGAACTGGTGTCCGCCCACCTGAGCCACGCCGCGGCGTGGACGGAGTGGACCGAGACGGAGGGTCCGCCCTGGACCAACAGCGAGCCCGCGCGGCAACGGGCTCGGGTCTGGATGGCCACCGGCATGGTCAGCCTCGCGCTGCGGCTCGAGACGGCCGACGCGCTGGCCGTGCTGCGCAGCCGCGCCTACGGCTCCGACCGGACCGTCGACGCCCTCGCCGCCGACCTCCTCGCCGGTCGGCTCACCGCCCGGCAGCTGGGCGAGGACGCCGGCAGCGAGCACTGACCACCGGCCGGCACGATCGGCGGGTCCCCGCGGCGGCTCAGACGGGCACACCGGGCCGGCACCCCCGGGCCCGCCGCGTCCGCGCCGACTCCACTACCGTCCCCGGCATGCCGCTGATCTTCCACTGGGGTGGTCCACGGCACGGCGAGGTCGACGACGTGCCGCCCGAGCTGCTGGCGTCCGCGATCCTCGTCTACGACGGGCCCCGCTGGTTCGGCGTCTACGAGCGGTTCGAGCCCGTGCAGGTGCAGAACACCGCGGAGGGGCCGGCCGAGGTGTGGGTGGTCCGCGAGTAGGGGTTCCTGGGGGCACCAGGTCCACGGAGCCGCAGCTGGCCGACGCGGAGCTCAGTCCCGGCGGCGGCCGGCGCCGGGAACGGCTCCGGTGTCGCTGACCTCGCGGGCGACGTCGGCCAGCTTGCGGTTCAGCTCCTGCGAGACCCGGGCAAGCACACCGAAGGCCTGGTCGGCGGTCAGCTTGTGCCGCTCCATCAGGATCCCCTTCGCCTGCCCGATGACATCCCGGCTGCTCACCGCGTTGCGCAGGTTCTCCTCGTGCTCCGCGCCGGCCACCGCGACCGCCGCGTGCGCGGCGAACATCTGCCCGATGTCCTGGCTCTCGTCGTCGAAGGCGCCCGGCCTGCCCGCGTACAGGTTCAGACCCCCGAGCTGGTCGCCCTCGACGTAGAGCTGGAAGCACAGCATGCTGCCGACACCCAGCTCGGATGCCTGCCGGGCGAACTCCGGCCACCGGTCGTCGACGCCGACGTCGTCGACCCGGACCACCTGGTGCTCCCAGACCGCGTCCAGGCACGGTCCCTGCCCGAGCCGCTCCTGCAGGGCGTCCAGGTCCCGGGCGAGGTCGCTGGTCGACGCACGGGGCTCGATCTTCCTGCGGCCGATCACGTAGATGATGCTGCACTCCTCCGCATTCGGCACGACCTTGACCGCCGTGGTGGTGATGGCGCGCATCGTGCCCTCGACGTCGCCGTGCTCCCCCCGGAGTCGCCGTGCCGTGCGGCTCATCACGTCCGCCAGGTCGTGCCTGGCGCCGGCGCCCCCTGCGGGGTCGTCCTGCGTTGCCGCCATGCGCGCAAGCTACTCGGCACCGCGAGGCGGCGGGCCCGGCGCGCGGTGGGGACGGAGGCACGCGCCGGACCGCCGGCTCCTGCCCGCGGTGAGGAGCCGTCAGTTCGGGCGGACCTGGCCGGCAGCGACCGCGTGCTCGCTGCCGCCGAGCTGCAGCGCGGCACGGTGGACGGTGGGGGACGACCCGAGCAGGACCAGCTGCCGGTGGTGCCGGCCGGCCCGTCGGTACGCAGCTGCGAGAGCCCGCAGACCGTGGTGGTCACCCACGGTCGCGCCGGTGACGTCGACGGTCCACTGCGGGCAGCTGGTCAGCAACAGTGCGGAGACGGCGTCGTGGAGCAGGTGCGCGGTCACCCGGTCCAGCCGCCCGACCAGCTCGACGCGACCGGTGACGAGGTCCAGGTGGGCGGAGAGCTCCGGGACGTCGCCGGGCCGCGGCCCGGTCGGGACGACGGGGTGCAGGGCCACCACGATCACCTCGGCGGACGAACATGATCGCCGGCGATGGAGAGAGAACCGGCGCCCGCAGCACTGCGGGAGGTGGCCGCGTGTTGGACCTGTCGCGACGCTATCCACCCGTGCACAGGACGGCCATCGGGGCGCAGCCGGTGGCCGGCGCAACCGCGCCCGCCCTGACTGGTGCCACGGGCGCCAGGCGGAGCGGTCGACACCAGGGGGTCGACGAGCTCCGCGTGCCATCGACGTCGCCGTGACCGGGACGGACACGCACGTGGAGGCGGGCGCTAGCGTCTGCGGGCGTGATCGCGCGACAGACGATGCCCGCTCGGTGACCGACGCCCTGGGTGCGCTGCTGCGGGCGTCGCACCTGCTCGCACCGGACGACCTGGCGGCCGCGGCGGCCGCGGCCGCCCGGCGGATCGGTGTCCGGGAGACGGTGCTTTACCTGGCCGACTACGAGCAGGCCACGCTGCTCCCGCTGCCCGGTGCCGGAGTGCCGGAGCGCCAGGAGCTGCCGATCGAGGGCACGATGGCCGGACGGGCGTTCCGGCGGGTCGAGGTGGTCGACAGCACGGCCACGCCGGGCACCCACCGGCTGTGGCTCCCGCTGCTGGACGGGGTGGAGCGGCTGGGCGTCGCCGAGCTGGAGCTGCCGGCCGTGCCGACCGAGGAGCTCAGGCAGGACCTGGGGGACCTCGTCACCCTGGTCGCCGAGCTCATCGTGACCCACGACGCCTACGGCGACGTCTTCTCCCGGCTGCGCCGGCGCAAGACCCTCAGCCTGGCCGCCGAGGTGCAGTGGGAGCTGCTGCCGCCGATGAGCTTCGGCACCGAACGGCTGGTCATCACCGGCGGCCTGGAGCCGGCCTACGACATCGGCGGCGACTCCTTCGACTACGCCGTCAACGGCAGCACCGCCGACCTCATGGTCATCGACGCCGTCGGGCACGGGCTGCCGGCCACGGTGCTGGCCAGCGTCGCCATCGGCGCCTACCGGCACGCTCGCCGCAACGCACTCGACCTGCCCGACATCGCCACCGAGATCAACGCCGCCGTCGCCGGCCAGTTCGGCGCCAGCCAGTTCGCCACCGCCGTGCTCGCCCGCCTCGACATCGCCACCGGACGCCTGCGGTGGATCAACGCCGGGCACCCCGAACCGCTCATCCTGCGCGGCTCCTCGCTCGTGCAGCCGCCACGCTGTCCACCCAGCCGGCCGCTGGGCCTGCAGGAGACCAAGCCGACCTGCTGCGACACCCGCCTGGAGCCCGGTGACCGGCTGCTGCTCTACACCGACGGCATCACCGAGGCCCGCTCCCCGAGCGGGGAGTTCTTCGGTGAGCAGCGGCTGGCCGACTTCATCGCCACCGCCGTCGCCGCCGGCGAACCCGCGCCCGAGACCGTCCGGCAGCTGATGCGCCACGTCCTCACCCACCAGGCCGACCAGCTCCAGGACGACGCCAGCATCGTGGTCCTGGAGTGGCAGACCGGCGACGAGGCCCAGCTGCTGCCGTAGCCGTGAGCCGCACTCCCGGCGGTGGGTCGCTCACGCCCCCGCGCGGCTGCCAGGCGCAGGCTCGGTGCGGAAGTCGGCCTGCCACAGGTCCGGCCCGAAGACCTCGTACTGGATGTCCCGGGGCGCCACACCGCGGTCGATGAGGGCGCTGCGCACGGCCTGCATGAACGGCAGCGGACCGCACAGGTAGTATGCCGCGCCCTCGGGCAGGTCGACCGCGCCGACGTCCATCGTGCCGGCGTGCACGCCGTCGACCGGCAGCGCGCTGTCGGCGCCGGACTCGTACCAGACGTGCACCGCGGCGTTCGGCAGCGCGCGGACGTCGTCGACCACCTGGCGGCGCAGGGCGAAGCACGCCTCGTCGGTGTCGGCGTGCAGCAGTGTGATCGGCAGCCCGGAGCCGGCGTGCCGCAGGTGGGAGAGCATGCCCGCCATCGGGGTGACGCCGATGCCCGCGCTGGCGAAGACCGCCGGCCGCCAGTCGTCGAGCACGACGTCACCGAAGGGCAGCGACAGGGTCAGGACGTCGCCGACCTGCACGGTGTCGCACAGGTGGTTGGACACCTCGCCGGCGGGCTTGCCGTCGCCGCGGACCCGCTTGACCGAGAACTGGCGGTGCTCGCCATCGTCGGCGGCGGTCAGGCTGTACTGCCGCGGCTGGTGCACCCCGTCGGGCATGCGGACCTTGACCGACACGTACTGGCCCGGCAGCGAGGTCTTGACCAGCCGGTCGTCGACCCGCCGCACCCGGAAGGTCACCACGTCGTCGGTCTCCGCGGTCTTCTCCTCCACCTGCCAGTCGCGCCACACGGTCTCCGGGCGCACCCCGCGCGCGCTGTACAGGCCGCGCTCCTGGTTGATCAGGGCGTAGGCCATCAGCCAGTAGACCTCGTCCCACGCGGCGGCCACCTCCGGCGTGACCGCGTCGCCGAGCACGTCGGCGATCGCCCAGAACAGGTGCTCGTGCACGACCTGGTACTGGTCGGGGCGCAGCCCGAGGGAGGCGTGCTTGTGCGCGATCCGGTTCAGCAGCTGCTCGGGCAGCTGCTCCGGCGTCTTCACCAGGGCGCTGGCGAAGGCCGCCACCGAGCCGGCGAGCGCCACCTGCTGGGTGCCCTCGGCCTGGTTGCCGCGGTTGAACAGCCCGTCCAGCAGGTCGGGGCGGGCGGTGAACATGTGGGCGTAGAAACGCTGGGCGATCTCACCGATGTTCTCGGCGACCGGCGGCAGCGTCGCCTCCACCACCGGGCGGGCTCGGTGGGACAGCACGTGGCACTCCCCCTGGTGTCGCACCGGGGCGACCTCTGCTCGGCCGCCCCGCCGCCCATCCTGCGTCCGTCCCCGGGGCCCCGCCCGGCGGGTGCCGGGGTCGAGCGTCCCGCGGGTCAGCGTTCTCCGGCGACGATGCGCTGCAGGTCCGCTGCCATGCAGGCGGCCTCGCGCGAGGCACCGGCGATGGCCTCCTGCGCCTGCGCGGTCGCGGCGCTCTGCTCCTCGACGGCGGCGGCGATGGTGGCCTGCGCGTCCACGACGCCACGGATGACGTCCTGGACGCCCCCCAGGGCGGTCCCGGCCGTGTCGACCTCGTGCCGGACGGCGTCGACGACGGTGCGGATCCGCTCGGTCGCCCGGGCGGTCTCCAGCGCGAGGTCCTTGACCTCCCCGGCGACGACGGCGAAGCCCTTGCCCGCCTCGCCGGCACGGGCCGACTCGATGGTGGCGTTGAGGGCCAGCAGGTTGGTCTGGTCGGCGATCGCGGAGATGCTGCCGGCGATCTGGTCGATCTCGGCCATGGTCCCGGCCAGCCGCTCGACGGTCTGCGCCCCGGTGCGCGACTGCGCGCTCGCCTCGCGGGCGGTGGTGCTCGCGCCGCTGGCCGCGGCGGCGATCTCGGCGATCGCCGAGCGCAGCCCCTCCATCACCTCGGTGGCGGTGGCGACGTTGCCGTCCAGCCGGCGTCCGGCGTCCACCAGGCCGTCGATCCCCTCACCGAGCCGCGCCGCGCGCTCCTCCCGCGCCCGCGCCCGCCGGGCGGCCTCGTCGGCGGCGCGGGCGCGCTCCTCGGCGAGCTCGAGCTCCGCGCGGGCCTGGGCGACCTGCTGCTCCTCCGCCAGCCGCTGCTGCGCGCGGCGCTCGCGGTCCAGCCGCTCGGCGAACTTCCAGCCGTAGGCCAGGAAGGTCGCCTCGAGCAGCACGAAGACGGCGTGCAGGGCGACGAAGGCCATCGGGGCGTGGTGCGCGTGCGGGGAGAACACCGACTCGGGCGCCCAGATGCCGGCCACGGCGTGGTGCACGGCGACGAAGCCGACGGCCAGCAGGAACGGCGTCCACATCTGGTACAGCGCCACCAGCGGGAGCAGCACGTAGAACCAGATGTGCAGGTCGGTGAGCCCTCCGCCGACGTGCACCAGCACGTCGGCACCGACCATCAGGCCGAGGCCCACGGCGCTCGCGCGAGCGACCTGGCCGCGCAGGGCGAAGGCGAGCGCCACGGTCACCGCGATGACGGCGAGCTGCCCCCACAGCAGCCACCCGCCCACCCCGCGGACCACGCCGATCAGCGCCAGGACGGGCACGTGGGCGACCAGCATCCCCGTGGTCACCCGGTGGCGGGCTGCGAAGCTGCGGGCGTCGAGCCGGGCGCCTCGGGGGAAGGCTGCCCAGAACCCGCTCCGGACGTCATCGTCTGGGTGCGCAGAGCGCACGGGATCCGTGGTCACGCCACCTCTTCGGCTGCTGGTCCGGGGTGGTTGAGTCCGAACCCTCGTCGCTTCCCACCAGCCGCACTCCTGCGACAGCAGCGACGCGTGTGACGGGTGCACCGGACACGCGCTGCCGGGGTGCTGGCCCGGTCCGGCTCCCGCTGGTGACCCTGGGGCCATGACTCTCGCCTACTCCTACGGGACCGCTCACGCCGTCGTGATGGTCGGCTCGGTGGGCAGCGCGGAGGGCCTCGTCCCGCGGCAGATCGGGCCGGCGCACGCGACCATCGGCAAGGTCAACGGCCGCAGCCGCAAGGCGCTGTGCGGCGCCTACGTGGCGGTGGACGAGCAGACCGTGTGGCCGCCGGCGGACTACGAGAGCGCGCAGCTGTGCGCGGAGTGCGCCGAGCTCGCCGTCCTCTGAGTCACCCGCCGGCCACCGACGGCAGCACCTGGACGACGGTGCCGTCGGTCACCGGCGCGCTCAGCCCGCCGGTGTACCGCACGTCGTCGCCGTCCACGTAGACGTTCACGAAGCGCCGCAGCGCACCGGCCTCGTCCCGGATCCGGCGGGCCAGCGCGGGGTGGACGACGGCCAGCGTGTCCAGCAGGTCGGCGAGCGTGCCGCCCCCGGGCTCGACCTGCAGGTGCCTCGTGCCGCCGGCGAGATCGGCCAGGACACCGGGCAGCACCACCTCGACGCCCACGGTCAGATCCGCGCGGCGCAGACGACGAGCACGTCGGGCAGGTGGTCGGCGACCATGGTGAAGGTGTCCCCCTCGTCGGCGCTGACGTAGACGCAGCCGTCGCGGGTGCCCAGGTAGAGCCCCGTCGGTTCGGCCTCGTCGGCGCAGAATGCGTCGCGCACCACGGCTGCCCAACAGGCACCGGGCAGGCCGGTGGTCAGCGCGGTCCACGTCCCGCCCGCGTCGCGGGTGCGGTGCACCTGCAGCCGGCCCTCGGGCGGCACCCGCTGCACGTCGGCGACCAGCGGCACCACCCACGCGGTGCCGGGGGTGGACGGCGAGGCGACGACCGGAAACCCGAAGTCGGCGGGCAGGCCCGCGGCGATCGACGTCCAGGACCTGCCCGCGTCGTCGGTGCGGAAGACGCCGAAGTGGTTCTGCGCGTACATGCGGTCCGGACCGGCCGCGTCGACGGCGACCTTGTGCACGCACTGGCCGTACTCGGGCGCGGGCTCGGGCAGGAAGACGGCGCTGATGCCGGAGTTGCGCGGCTCCCACCTCGAGCCGCGGTCCTCGCTGACGTAGACGCCGCCGGTGCTCATCGCGACGGTCACCCGGTCCGAGGCGGGGTCGGGCAGCACGGTGTGCACCGCTGCTCCCCCGCCCCCGGGTTCCCAGGTCGGCCGGTGCGGGTGGTCCCACAGCCCGCGGACCAGGTCGAAGCTGCGGCCGCCGTCGGTGCTGCGCCACAGCGAGTGCGGTTCGCAGCCGGCCCAGACGACGTCGGGCCGGTCGGCGCCGTCGGGGCGGAGCTGCCAGACGCGGGCGAGCGCCGCGCCGGTGTCCTCCGGGAAGCGGATGGCGCCGGTCCCGGTCTCCTGCCAGCTCGCGCCGAGGTCGTCGGACCACATGACCGTCGGGCCCCAGTGGCCGTACTGGATGCCCGCGAGCACCCGTGGCGCCGGGCCGCGGGTGTCGATGGAGACCGCGGCGACCTCCTGCGCGAGCAGGTGCGGTTCCCCCAGCGTCCAGGTGCGGCGGCCGTCGTCGCTGCGGGCCAGCCACAGACCCTTGCGCGTGCCGATGGCGAGCAGGTCGGTCATGGCGCCCCCCCGGGATCGGCGGGGCCTCGGTCGGCCCCTCGGACGTCAGACCGTCCGAGGGGCCGGAACTCAGCGGCGGGTGGCGCCGCCGCTCGGCTGGTCCGGGTCGGTGGCCTGCTGGTACGTCTGCGTCCGGTCGTCGGCGGCTTGCGGCGCGCGGCCGTCGGAGTGCCGGCCGTGCTGGTCGGCCAGGCCCGGGGCCAGCTTCTCGGCCTTGGCGCGCAGCTGCTCGGCTGCCGAGGCGTGCTCACCCGCCCGGCTCGCGCGCTCCTGCGCCTCCTGCTCGGCCAGCCGGGTGCGCTCCTCGACCTCGGCGCGCTCCCGCCGGGCGCGGGCTGCCTGCTCCTCGGCGGCCGCCTGCTCCTTCTCCGCCTGTGCCGCGCGGAGCTCCGCCTCGCGCAGGTGGTCGCGGGCCTGCTCCCGCTTGCGGGCCCCGTTGATGCGGTTGCGCTTGGCCATCGTCAGGGCGAGCACGGCCAGCAACGCCACCACGACCACGACGATCAGCACGATCACCCAGGTGTCCACGGCACTCTCCTCGACTCGGGGACCGGGTGATCATTCCCCGGGCGTGACGCGGGGAAACGCTCAGGTGAGCGCGCTGCCGGCCTGCCACTCGGCCCAGGGGATGGTCCAGTCGTAGACGTCCGAGCGCAGCGTGCCGGCGTCGGAGCCCCGGATCTCCACGATGTCGCCAGGCTGGGAGAACTGGAAGAACCAGCGGGCGTTCTCGGTGGAGAGGTTGATGCAGCCGTGGGAGACGTTCTCCCGGCCCTGCTGGGCCACCGACCACGGCGCGGCGTGCACGAACTCGCCGCTGTCGGAGATGCGGACGGCGTACTCGACCGGCGTGCGGTAGCCGTCGGGGCTGTCGACCGGGACGCCGTAGGTGCTGGAGTCCATGACCCGGTCCCGGTTCAGCTCGGTGACCACGTGCGCGCCGTTGTAGCTCGGGTTGTCGGGGCTGCCGGCGCTGATCGGGAAGGTCTTCACCAGCTGGTCGCCGTCGTAGACCTCCATCTGGTGGGTGTCCGCGTCGGCGATCGACACGTGCCGCGCGCCGATCGAGAAGGAGACCGTGCGGTCGGTCTCGCCCCAGACGCCGTTGCCGAAGTCCACGCCGTAGAGGTCGGCGTCGAGGGTGACGTCGGTGTCGGCCGGCCAGTACTGCGACGGGCGGTAGTGCACCTCGGTGTCGCTGAACCAGTTCCAGGCGCCGTCGGTCGGGGTCGAGCTGGTCACCTCCAGACCGCGCTCGACGGCCGCCTTGTCGGTGACCGGCTGGTCGAAGTAGACGCGGATCGGCATGCCCACGCCGACCGTCTGGCCGTCGAGCGGGCCGATGGACGGCGTCAGCTGCGTCCGCGGGGTGACCGTGGTGAAGGTGGTCGCGGCCTCGGCGGGCTCGGTGCCCTCCCCCGCTGCGGCGGCGGTCAGCGTGTACTCGGTGCCGTAGTCGAGCGGGGTCTCCGGCGTCCAGACGTCGACGGCCGCGTCCCCGGGCGAGTCGGCCACCGAGCCCGGGACCTCGGCCCCGGCGCCGTCGACGACGCGCACGCCGGTCAGCTCGCCGTCGGTGACGGAGATCTCCAGCGGGACCGTGGGCGAGACGTCGACCGCGCCATCGGCAGGCGAGACCTCGACCACGACCGGGCGCGCCTCGGCGGTGGTCGGCGCCACCGCCGCCGCGGCCGCGCTGTCGCCGCCGCCACCCTGGCAGCCGGCGAGCAGGACCAACGCCGTCGCCGTGACCAGCGCAGACGTCCTCCGCATCGCGATCCCCTCCGCGTCCTGGACAGTCGCTCCCCGGGAACGACAGCTTGCACCGACCAACCAGTGTCCACTGCCGAGTCGGAACGGTTTCGTCCGTTGCGCTGCGGGACCACCCCGTCGGCGCGCTCCGGGGCGCTGGTATCGTTCCCTTCTGTCGCCCGGCGCAGCCGGAGGACACGCGCCATTAGCTCAATTGGCAGAGCAGCTGACTCTTAATCAGCGGGTTCGGGGTTCGAGTCCCTGATGGCGCACCACACGGCAAGCCGCTGACCAGCGGGTTCGCCTACCACCGCAAGATCATCGAGGCGTCGGGCCGGCCAGCTGTCCGCAAACAGTCCGCAGAAGTGCGCGATCAGCGGTGTTGGAACGACCTGCGCGGCCACGCCGATCCGGACCCACGGCGCGGCGGTGGAGGCCGCCGGCTCCGCCACACTCGGCCTCATGACCAGCCGCGAGGACATCCACCGCTTGGTGGACGCACTGCCCGCGGCGCGCCTGCCGGCGGTCGAACAGCTGCTCCGGGCCGGCCTCGCGGACACCGACCCGACGGAGCGGCGTCGCTTCGCCAGCACCGGCACCCTGTCGGCCGAGCACGACCTGGCCGAGCGGTCGGAGGACGTCCTGCGCAGCGACGGCGACCCTGACGCCGTCGGCGGGCGCGACGCATCCAGCGCCTGATCGTCGTCGACACCGGTCCGGTCGCGCTGGTCGACGACCGCGACGACCACCATGAGCGCTGCCGGGACTTCCTGGAGACCCATCCTGGTCCCCTGCTGCTCCCCGCCACGGTCGTCACCGAGGTGTGCCTGTTGCTGGAACGACGGCGCGGCACGCAGGCGAGACTGGCCTTCCTCGCCGACGTCCGGGCCGGCCGCTTCCGGCTGGTGGACGACCTCGAGCCGGACCTCGACCGCATCGCCGAGCTGGTCGAGCGCTACGCCGACCTGCCGCTGGGCACGGTGGACGCCTCGGTCGTCGCGCTCACCGAACGGCTCGGGCTGCACGAAGTTGCCACGCTCGACCACCGGGACTTCTCCGTCGTCCGCCCCGGCACACGCGTGGCGCAGGCTGACCGCACTCAGCGACTTCCAGCTGTGACGCCAATGTCCTCAGGGCCAGGCGCAGATATGCAGCTAGGCGCATCGGCGCTCGACCTGCTGGCCTCGTGCGACCCCTACTCCAGTCACACTCGCAAGGTCACCGTCGTTCATGCTTATGTTCCCACGCAGCCGCGCCTCACGATCCGAGCTGACCTGTCAGTCTTCTTGACCCGAACAGGGCAAAGTCGGATCGTCGGCCCGTCGAGAGTCGCCGTCCTCACCGGCCCCAGCAATAGGGCCCCGACGGATCCCTGTCTCGGAGGATGCCCCCCTTTTCCGAAAGGGCACCCCACCATGAGCACTGAGCAGCAACACCCCGACGCCTGGACCGAGCATCAGGCCGCGACGAAGCGGACCTCGGAGGAGGCCCTCGCCAAGAGGTCGGAGGAGCGCGCCGACATCGAGGAGGACCGGCATCGGCAGCAGGAATTGGACGATGCGGAGATGGGCGGGGAATCCTGAATGCAATGCCGTCGCCCTCCCCGGTTGTCAACCAAGGCGCGCCAGCCCCACCGCGCCGGCTGAGCGAATGACGCGGACGCCGGCAAAGGGTGCGCCTACGGGCCGATGACGCGGTCCGACACGGCATGCGTCGACGACGCGGACGGGGCTGGCTGTGTCCTGACCGTGGTCCGGCTGGAGCCGCATCGCGGACCCTACTGGACCCCGACGCTACGGGGCGATCTGTCCCACCCGAACCCAAATCACCGCCGCGGCGGTCACGACCCGCTCAATGACCGACCTCAGCAAGATCACGAGAGAGCGGGGTAGTCGTGCGCAGGTCGGCGTGGCCGACGGTGGCCTGACATCTTGGAGTAAAACGCCGCACGAAAGTGCTTCCATCGCAGGCCTGGCGAAAAATGGATGTCACAGAGCACAAACCGCCAGCGTGCTCTGACGGGGAGGAACCACCACGGGTCCTGATTCTTGACGGTCCAGCTACCATGCATCATGGGAGAGATACGGCACACATACTGTGACCAGTGCGGAAACAAATCAGGCTTCACAAGATTCTGTCCTCAATGTGGCAAGCCCGGAACCGATCGTCCGTATACCTCGACTGCGCTTCGACCCGGTTACTGCCCCGACTGCGGCGAAGAATATTCGACCGTAACGTCCAAGTACTGCTCCGTGTGCGGCGTGGCACGCTCAGGAAATGCTCAGGACAACACAGAACCCTACTGCTGTAGTTGCGGGAGCCAAATAGCAACTGCCTCATCCGGGTACTGCTCCCACTGCGGGGGCAAGGTGCTCTATCGGTGACTGAGCCTTTGTCAGCCGCCAGCGGCTGCACCACCGGTCGGCTCTCCCTGAATATGTTGTCGGCCGGACGCACCAGGCCGCCGGGTGCCAAGTGAACTGCTCCTCCGGAAGACTGGGGCCCGGACGGCCTCCCCGTCTGCGAGTAGCGCGCCACCGCGGTCATCCCGCTGGGTGACACCTGTGTCCGCTGACCGATCAGGCCAGCAGGTGGCGAGGACGATCACCGTCGTGTTCCGGACGTACACGGCCACCAGCGCGCTGCCGTACCCGCACCCGGAGCAGGCGATGGCGGGACTTTGCGCGCAGCTGCAGCTCCAACTGGGCACCGGCGAGCTGCCGGACTGGGCCAAGCTGCGGCCCCTCGGCGGGCGGAGGTTACCGACGCCACCGGCTGGGTGTGGTGAGTGGCGTCCACCAGGGTGGTGTGCGACGGCCCGGTGAGTAGCCGGCCCTGAATGTCGAGGCGGCCACCGCGTGATCTTCTGGAGACCTCTCACAGTCCTTCAGGAGTTCGACGCGATGACCGCACCGAGCAGTATCGACCCTGCCCACTTCCTGCACGAGCAGCTGGCCCAGGCCAGCCCGGAGCTGCTCCGGCAGATGCTGACCACGTTCATCGACACGCTCATGTCGGCCGAGGCCGACGCGGTCGGCGGCGCCGAGTACGGCGCCCGCTCCGCCGAGCGCATCAACGTCCGCAGCGGCTACCGGTCCCGGGAGTTCGACACCCGCGCCGGCACCCTCGATGTCGCGATTCCCAAGCTGCGCACCGGCTCCTACTTCCCCGACTGGCTGCTCGAGCGCCGCCGCCGGGCAGAACGGGCGCTGACCACGGTGGTCGCGACCTGCTACCTGCTCGGGGTGAGCACCCGGCGGATGGAGAAGCTCGTGGAGTCCCTCGGGATCACCCGGCTGAGCAAGTCGCAGGTCAGCGAGATGGCCCGCGACCTCGAGGAGCAGGTGGCGGCGTTCCGGCACCGACCGCTGGACGCCGGGTCGTACACGTTCGTGGCCGCCGACGCCCTGGTCCTCAAGGTCCGCGAGGGCGGCCGGGTGGTGAATGTGCATGCCCTGGTCGCGACCGGCGTGAACGCCGACGGGCACCGAGAGATCCTCGGCCTGCAGGTCACCTCCGCCGAGGACGGCGCCGGCTGGCTGGCCTTCTTCCGAGGCCTGACCGCCCGCGGCCTGACCGGAGTCCAGCTGGTCACCAGCGACGCCCACCGCGGGCTGGTCGACGCCATCGGCGCCACCCTGCCGGGTGCGGCCTGGCAGCGCTGCCGCACCCACTACGCCGCGAACTTGATGGCGGTGACCCCGAAGAACGCCTGGACCTGGGTGCGGGCGCTGCCGCACTCGGTCTACGAGCAGCCCGACGCCGCCTCCGTGCACGCCCAGTTCGACCACGTCATGGCTGCCCTGACCGACAAGCTCCCGAAGGTGGCCGAGTATCTGGAGGCCGCCCGGGCCGACGTGATGGCCTTCACCGGCTTCCCGAAGGAGGTCTGGCGGCAGATCTTGGTCCAACAACCCCAACGAGCGGCTCAACCGGGAGATCCGCCGGCGCACCGACGTCGTCGGCATCTTTCCCGACCGCGACGCGCTCATCCGCCTGGTCGACGCGGTGCTCGCCGAGCAGCACGACGAATGGACCGAAGGCCGCCGCTACCTCGGCCTCGACGTCCTCGCCCGCTGCCGACTGCGGCCGGTCGACGACACCGACAAGACCACCGAGGAGGTGACCATTCCGGCGCTCAGCGCCTGACCAGACCGAAGATCACGCGGTAGCCGCCACACACCACGCCAGCGGACTTGACCGTGTGGTGGGAGTACCAAGCCGAGGTGAACACGCGAGACGCTGGCCCCGTCGACTGAACAGGCCACGGCAGGCTGACGCGCGAGCGGAGACGCGGGCACCCCCGCGCCAGGGGCTGAGCCAGAGCTCGCGAGCGCTACTCGAAAGGGACCCCATCGCCGTCCCGGTCCCGCTTGCGGAAGTACGGGGCTGCTCCGCGTAGATGGGCGCGGCGCCGGCTGCTCTCACCGCGTCACAGCGAGGCGGCGGGTTGCCCAGCGCTGGCCGGTCGACCACTGAGCCACACACTGCCGCGGAGCAGCGAGCGTGACCCGTCGGTCGCCGCGGGCTGCGGGGCGCCGCACCCGAACGGTCGTGGCTCAGCTCTATCTGTTCCTCCAAGCCCCACGCTGAGTCCTACGCTCTTGCGATGACGTCCCGCGTCGAAGTCTTCGTCCGCAGTGGGCACACCATTGACCTAGTGCTGGAGGACGGCCAGGACCACATGTTCGCGAACGCCCTACACGAGGCCTGGGCGTCCCCCGATGCCATCGGCTTCAAGCACCTCACGCTCGGCGAGAACGCCGTGATTCTCGCCAGCGAGGTCGTCGGTTACCGGCTCCACGGTCCGATGCAGACGGACTCATCGATATAGATGGGGTTTCGCGGTCGCGGCAGTAGCGGCCACGCTCGGCCCCCAGTAACAGTGGTGCTGACCTACCCGTCGGGGCCGACAGTGTGGGAGTCGGGGGCTTTGACAACGTGCACTGGCGATGCTGCCTTCGCCACCGCACACAGCCACCGTCACCGCTGACGACGTCAGCGGTGACGGTCAGCGGCCAAGCCTTCAGCTCGGCGCAGCCGGGTCACGCAGAGCTCGCCACGCGGCAGCGACCAAGCCGCCGCCCACCACGGCCGTGACCGACGGCTTGGGCGACCATCGCAGCGCGGCGACGGCCATGCCGGGGGGTGCGGTGCGCTGCGGATCGGATGCCTGCCCCGGCGCTGTCGGGGACGGCTCCGGCGCGGTCCTGGCGAAGGCAGCCAGCATCGCGGGGACGAAGGCCGCCATATCCTGGGGCCCTCTACTGGTGGTGAGGTTCCCGTCCCGGACGATCTCCTGATCGAGCCAGGTGGCACCGGCCGTGCACCCGCAGCGAGACCTCGTAGCAGCGGTAGGTCGTCGGCTTGAGGTCGACCTTGCTCTCCAGCCACTGGCCGGCCCACTCGGCCGGGTGACCCGGGTCCGCTTGGGGTCGACGTAAGCGCCGGTGAGCACCGAGGTGGTGACCGAGTCCAGCCACGCCTGCGCGTCGGCCTTCTTCTCGAAGTGCCGCGCGTGCTCCTTGCCCGCCGCGTCGCGGTAGCGGGACCGCCACTGCCCGTTGGGGCCGGCGGGCGATGCTGCCACCGTCAGGCCCCGGCGACGCTGCCGCAGACGCGCGCCGCCGGCGCCCGCCGATCGCGGCCGCCAGCGGAACCGACAAGTGCAGCTGTCCGCAGGGAGTCCGCAGCAGAGCCGTTTCCAACCATCTCCGGCCGACGTCGGCCAACCACCATCAACATTATCGTCATCACCTCGGCGCCGACGTTGCCCCAGGTCAGCGGCGCGCAACAGCCCCCTGAGCAGCAGGGGCGCGCAGTCCGCAATGGAGGCGGAATGGCGCTCAATAGCGGCTTTTGATCAGCGGGCTCGGGGTTCGAGTCCCTGACGGCGCACCACGCAGCAAGTGGCTGGCCTGCGGCTCTGCCCTGCAGGTCGAGATCACCTCAGCTGGGAGGCGGCGAGCTGTCTGCAAACAGTCCGCGGAACTCCGCGTCCAGCCCGTTGGGCCACATCGTGCGGCCCGGTTGGCCGAGCGTCCCGCGACGGCTGATTCGTGACTTCGCCCACCCGGGCTGCCTTCCGGCGCAGACGGAGCCTGTGCACCGGCGGCGTTGACTCGATGACCGCTTCGCCCGGGCGGCGGTTCACCGCAGATCGACGCCGGCCTCCGTGGTCACGGAGGGGATGACCTGGGCCCGGTCACGCCCTCGCCGTGACCGGATCATGCTCGCGGCTCCCGATCTCCGCGATGGAGCCGACAGAAGCGGCTGCCCGATCCGGCGAGGTTGCGGCAGGGGTCACCCTTCGCCGTCGTCGCCGCGCAGCGCTCCCGCTCCGTGCCGTCATCTCGCGGGCGGTGCGCCAGCACGATCTCGACGACATCGCTCTGCCCGACCGCTGGGTGCAGTGGCGTGTCAGAGGTCAACAGGACCTGTCCCCGGGCGGTCGCGACCACGATGTCGACCTGCAGTTGCGAATTCCCGGGATCCCCGAAGTCGCTGATGTGGTACGTCGTGGTGAACTCACCGCGTCGATCGGTGACGGGGTGGTCCGGGAGTTCCAGGTCGCTCCCACGAGTCACGAAGCGGATGCGCAGGTCGGGTACGGCTGCGCCGCGCGCATCGACGACCCGGCCCTGCACGAGCCATTCCTGCGGCCGTGGAGTGTGTGCGCCCACGCGTCGGCGGGCGACCTCGTCGACCTCCTCCGCCAGCCGTACGAGGTACGCACGGCGTTCCTCCAGGGCGAGCACTCGCGGATGCTCGGGGCCGAGCTCGGCCTCGAGGCGGCGCCGCGTCGCGGCCAGGCGGTTGGCGCGGGTGGCGGTCAGGCGCCCGAACGTCTGCATGAGCGCCGGGTCGTCGTCGGCGAGGTGCGCGGTGACCTCGTCCTGGAACCTGCGGAGCAGGTCCACCAGCATGATGTCCGCCACAGCACTCACCTTCCGATGATCGTGTGGTGCCGGCCGACGGTGATGGCGTCGGATCGAGCGCAGAACGCCGCGATGTTGCCGTGCTCGACACTGGCCCCCGTCGGATCGTCCACGCGGATGCAGTGGGTGGTCACGTTGCCCGTCACGACCTGGGCGATGGCGATGCCGTAGTACGAGAGCAACGCCGTCCGGCGGAACTCGGTCACCCGGTTGTCGGTCGTCTGCAGGGTGCCCCCGAGGGCCCAGATGCTGGAGCGGATCGTCTGCTGGGCGACCCCCGGCGGATACTCCTCGTTGAGTACGTGGTTGCACCCGATCGACAAGGCGTCATAGGTGAAGGCCAGCACGGCCGACCCCAGCATCAGGTCCGCCGGTGGGACGGAATCGGGGTCGACCGCATCGGACGGTCCGAGGCCCGATGCGACGGACTGCGTCGTGATCTGGTTGTCGTCGAGCTGGACCGCGCCGTGCAGCGCACGTGACTGCGACTCGCGGCCATCGAGCGCCGGCATCACCGCAAAATCCGGCGAGACGCTGATGTTGCAGACCAGCACCGTACGGCCGATCCGGAACCCGCTGGACCCGACCAGCTGGGAGACGAGGGTGTTGTCCTTGATCGACATCTGCCCGGCGCCGTAGGCGATGACGGCCGGCCCACCGGGCGTCACCACGACGTTGTCGTGGATCACCACGGCGGGGGCGCCGACCTGCAGGGGTGCGAGGGGCCCGCCTCCTCCGCCCACACCGGTCACCGCCAATGCCGAGATGCCGAGGTTGAGGACGACGCGTTCGTCCTGGACGGTGCTCGTGGGCCCGTTGTGCACGACCGTGTTACCCCGGATGGCCACGTCCTGGCAGGTGACCAAGCTGATCCCGAAGCCCATCACGAACCGCGCGTTCGCGTCCTGGGGGGGTCCGTTGTCCTCCACGTGATTGTCGATCAGTCGGATACCGGTGCCGTCCCGCAGATAGATACCGCCCCCGATGGCCATCCCGTCGCCGAGCGGTGCGCCGCCGCACTTGCGGATGTCGTTCCCGGCAATTCGCAGTTCCTCGATCTCTCCACTGAGTCGCTCCTCCTCGAGCGGTGCGCTGATGCCCTCCCGCGACATCCCCTCGATGCGGTTGCCGGTGATCGCGGTCGCGGTGACACCGTCGATGAGGCCGCTGGGTTTCTCACCGTCGGCCAGGCCGCCCAGCAGCACCCCCGCGCCACGACCGCCCGAGATCACGTTCGAGACGACGTCGGTCCGGGTGCTGCCCTCGCGGATCCACACGCCGCCGGCCGCCAGGCGGTTGTGCTGGATCCGCAACCCGGCACCTGAGAGCGACGCAGCCGGAGTGCCGATCAATGTGCAGCCCAGGATCCGGACGTCGGTTGCCCGGGCGACCGACAGGGCCGAACCGGTGCCCTCGAGAGCTGCGAGATCGGGGGACATCACGCCCACACGCGCCAGGTGCTGACCGGTCCCGACGTTGGCGGCGAGGCAGTCCACGACGTCGAACCGCGTGACTTCGCCGGCTTCGACCGTCGCGCGCTCTGTCGACGAGAACAGCCACAGGTGCTCGACGCGCACGTCGGCCCCATCGCGAAGGACGAGTGCCGGGCCATCTGTGGCGATGACGCGGGACTGCTGACCGCAACCGGAGACGGTGATGCTGCCACGCCGGATCACCACAGGCGCGGGGAGGATGTGTACGCCCGGCAGCACGCAGATGCGGACGGATCCGACGGTGTCGGCCACGGCATCGACCGCCTGTTGCAAGGTCGCGACGTCGCCGTCCTCACCCACGCTCACCGTGCAGCAGGCATCGCCGCCCGCCACCAGGCCGCACAGCGGTGAGAACGTCGAGCGGCACTCCACGACCTCGCTCAGGGGGGCAGCTGCCCACGTCACCAGCGCGAGGCGCGCGAAGTGGTGCTCGATCCCGCGCCGCGGCGCGTCGACGAATCCCTCGACATCCCCGGTGGCGACACGCGCGGGGATGACCCAGTGATCGCCGGTCCGGAAGGGGCCGGCGCCGAACCGCACCTGGATGCCGTCCTCGAGCCCGGTCCAGTTGCTGTCCGTTGCCAACTCGGTGCCGCCGTGGTCCCAGCGCCGCACTCTCGGCGCGGTGTGATCTGCGTAGACCGATACATCCTTGTCGAGCGTGATGATCCGCTCGTCCTCGTCGGGCGGACCGACGACCGACACCATCGTCCCCGTCCGGCCACTCAGCTCGGACTCGTTGCTCAGCACCTCGACGCGGTCGTCGGCGCCGAACCGCAGCACCGCGTCCTTGCCGAGGCTGTGGACGCGGATCTTCTTGCTGCTCTCGAACGCGACGATGGTGCTCAGGATCGAGCCGTTGTCCCGTGACCACTTGAAGGTGGCCGTGCCGAGCGGGCCCGGCTCGTGGATCTCGATCCGGTACAGCCGGTTCTCCAGTCCCCGGTACCCCGCCGCGGGCTGGATGGCGCACGGGTCATCGGGGTCGGGTGCTGCCTCAGCACGCGCCGACATGAGCGCGGTGCTCGGCGCGGTCAGGGCACGCCACGCCGGATGCGGGTCGGCGCACCCGATGCCGCTCGCGTCGACGGGGGCGCCCTCGGCGTTCCGCAGGATCCGCAACGCCCACACGGTCTGCACGCGCGTCGCCGTGTCCGGCCCGCCGAGTGCCACCTCCCGCAGCGCCGGATCCTCGATCGCGGTGACGTGACGACGCCAGACGTCCAGATAGAACAGGTGCGTGGATCCGACCCAGGCCTGCGGATCGAAGCTCTCGCCGAACGGTTCGGCGGCATCCGCGGGGAAGTGCGGCTGGGTGCGGTAGGTCGTCAGCCGACGCACCGTCACGCTCGACCGGTCGGCGTGCCCGCCGGCGTCCTCCGACAGCACCAGCTGCGAGGCCTCGGTGACGACGGTCTCGATGCGCGCCACCGTGCGCAGCTCCGGCTCCCCCGCGCTGCCGCTGTGGACCGCGACCCACTGGCCCGCGGCGAACGGCCGGCCGTCCGGCGTCAGATGCCGCAGGACCAGCGTGGCGCCGTCGACGGATACCACACCGGTCGCCGTGCCCTCCGGCAACTCGACGAGGATGCCGTCGACGTAGATCCGCCCTGGCCCGATGAGGAGATCCCTGCCGTCGGGCGTGGGCGTCAGATCGAAGCCTGCGTTGTCGACGGGCGCGCAGGCGCGACCGATCGTGTCGATGGTCTGGGCCCGCCACCGGTGGTCGTCGATGTCGAACTGTTCGTTCCAGTCGGCGTCCAGCGTGACGCGGCCCTGCTGCATCAGCACGCCGGCGTACTGCCGGGGCGGCTGGTGACTGAACCTGGTGAAGTCGCCTTTCACTGCCGCCCCTAGGTCACGTAGATCAGTGCCGGATCGAGCCCGAACGGGAGGTACTCGTCGAGGCGCAGCCGCAGGTTGGCCTCGCGCTGCACGTTGCGGAGCCAGGACCACACACCCATCTCCGCGCCGGACTCCGCGCCGGTGGCGATCTCTGCGGGGCAGCTGAGGCCCAGCTGGGCGTACCCCGGATCGGGATAGTGGGTGGATGTGAACGCGGGCTGCAGCGCGGCGCGGATCCGCTGCCTGTCCTGAGCGCTGAGCCCGTCGATCCCCAACGCGAGGTCGGGCTGGCAGCGGTGACGCCGGGGAGTGACCGAGCCGGGCACGACGTAGCTGAAGCGCATGCAGCCCTCCTGCGTGCGCTCGACCCGGACCGGGGCGGTGAAGATCGCATCGCTCGCCAGATCGAGGGTGCGCAGATGCACCGGCCCGATGACGGTCGCCTCGCGCAGCGTCGCCCGCGCCGCCGCGCCGTCATCGGTGCCGGTAGCCGCGATCGCCGCCGTGCGGACCCCGTCGACGACGGTCCGCGTGATGATCGCGCCGGACATCTCGGCCGGGAGCCGCAACGGCCCGACGATGCACGCATCGAGAACCAGGCGCAGCGCGGTGTTGCTGCTAGCGGCATCGATGCTGGGGGCCCGCGGCTCGGATGGCCGGCCGTCGTGGTCCAGTGACCTGCCCGGCACCAGCGTGCAGTGGGACAGCCGTAGCTCGCCGACGCTCCCGGTCAGCAGGACATGGCCCTCGATCACGAGGCCATCGAGCGCGACACGGGCGTCGGAACTGCCCCCGGAGATCGTCACGGTCCCGACCAGGGTCGGCCGCCGCTCGTTGGCGGCCTGCAGGACCACCCGCGACGCGGCCGTCACGTCGATCGTCAGGTTCTCCACATAGGTCCGGTCGTCGGCGATCTGGATCACGACCGGGGGAAGCGGTCCGATGTCGGCGCTCGCCTGCCACTCGCCGACCGCCTCGGCCACTGTCCCGTAGTCGGCGGCGGCGCCGGCGACCGTGATCGGTTCGGGTCCCAGACCGCGCGGGTCGGCGACGGTGTCGGGGCCCCAGCCGGCGTAGCGCGAGTGGGTGGGCTCGGATCGCCGCCGGTCGTACGGACCGCCGCCGATCGCCCCGGCCGAGCCGTAGTGGTACTCGACGGTGACCTCGGAGGGAGCGGCGTCGGGTGCGAAGGCCAGACGACCGAGCCGCACATCGATCGCGACGGCGTCCGATCCGGCGGCCGGCGCCTGCCACGTCGAGAGGTCCTTGCACACGACCCGCTCGGCGGCCACCTCCGCCCCCTCGACGAAGACCGCCAGGCTGCCACCCGACCGTGCCACCCGGGACGTGGTCACGCACTCGTCGAGCTCGGCGCCTGCGAGCCCCGCCGCGCCGTAGTACACCGACTCGCCGGGCGGCCTCTCGGGAAGGAGCTGAAGGTCCCGGTGCAACGCCAGTGGCCGGATGGGACCGGGCACGAACGGCTCGGTTGCCACGCCTGTCTCGTCGCCCTCCCGGCGCCACCTGGTGAACAGGGGGGTGGGCGCGCCGAGTGAGCTGAAGTGGAACAGATGCCCGGGACCGGCCCGGCGCGGCTGGGGTCGCAGCGTGTGCTCCGTGCCACCGGCGTCGGTCAGGACCACACCCTGCACCGGGAAGCTCTGAAGGCGGTACAGGAAGAAGCCGATGGTGCGGATGCTGTGCCAGCCCTCGACCGTGCGGGGTGTGCGGATGTCGACCGAGTGGGAGACCTCGTCGAAGGGACCGTCGATCCGGTCCATGCGGTCGATGTCGCGGATGTCGGGCCATCCACCTCCCGTGCGGATGTGGTCGACGTGCTGGGTCCAGCCGAGCAGCTCGAAGAACTCGACCGCATGGGCGCCCCAGCCGGTCACGTCGCGGGCCAGCTCCTCGAGCATCGGCAGCGTGCCCTTGCGTCGCCGGTAGTAGATGGTCCGGGCGACGTCGACGCGCCGTCGCGAGCCGACGTCGTGGAGCAGGTTGTTGGCGACCAGGTCGCCGAGGTACGGGATGACCCAGTCCTGGCAGGTGTCGATGAAGAAGTCGTCCCACAGCCGGTCGACGTTCTGGCGGACGATCTCGGCCTGCTCGGCGATCACCTGCAGCAGGGTCTGGAGCGGACGGCCCTCGTCGATGTCGCGTAGCCGGTGGAGGGCCGGGAGCAGCTGGTAGAGGCGGTTGCTGCCGATGGCCGTCATGACGTCAGACCTCCGCTGGTGTCCACGGTGAGGTCAGCGGGGTCGAGCACGGCGAGTTCCGCCGGCACGATCGCAGCCGTCTCCGGGTCGTGGCGGGCGGGCAGGATCGGAGCGTGCACCAAGGGTGCCGGGACGAGGGACGGCCGCGGGAAGAGCACCGTCGGGATCGTGACCGTCGTTGCACCGCCCGCCAGCGGGGGGCGGTGCAGGACGGGCGCCGGTGGGGGCGGGTGGGACGCCGCGTCCGCCGCGTCCTTGTACCGCAGCTCGGTGATCACCGCCGAGACCACGCCCGTCGCCTCATGGATGACGGCGTAGATGTCGCTGGAGTGCACGGCTTGCGCGAAGGTCCGCGCGTCGTAGTCGAAGTACGCGGTGATGGCCTCGGCGACCGAGGCCGTCACGTCGTCGTTCCGGTGATCGGGCTCGGCCTCGATCGTGACCGCGACGACGAAGGGCACCGGTCGGTACTCCCCCAGCCGAAGGGCACGGTTCGGGTCGCGTCGCAGGTCGAGATAGGCGCGCACCTCGGAAAGCGACCCGAGCGGCGCACCGTCCTCACCGCCGACGGTGACGTGAGCCACGCGTTCCTCGCCGTCCCAGACCCAGGTGGCCAGGGCCTTGGCGACACCGGCGAACTCCCGCGCCAGGTCGGCGAAGTCGCACAGCGAGATGGCTCGGTCGAACGTGCGGACGGCGTCGGGCGCGTTGAGCCTGGCTTCGTCCGTCGTCTGGGGGTCCACACCGCCGTCGGCCGCCAGGGGGTTGACGACGCCCGCCAGACCGGCCGGACGGTGGAGCGCGGTGGTGATCTGCCCGGCACGCACGTTGCCCTCGCGGCCCAGGCCCTGCCGATAGGTCGCCACCACGTTCGCGCGACCGGTCGGCAGCCGTGCGCCGGTGCGACCGTCCCCGAAGCCCACCGTCATGCTCGCGTCGTCGGCGATCTCGGTGACGTAGACCTGGTCATGCGGTCCGGCGCCGTGCAGCCCTGGTCGCTCCAGCCAGCGCACGCCGTCGACCAGGATCTCGAGCGTGTTGCGCGCGCCTCCGGGTGCGAGGGCGTCACTCACGTGCGTCACAGGGTGCTTCGCGAGCGGCAACGTCTGCAGCGTGACGGACGCGTCGCCGTCGCCGATCGTCTCCGCCGGGATCGTCGCACCGTGGCTGGCCGGCACCACGTTGCCGAGCAGGTGGGCCGAGCGGTGATCCAGGTCACGGGTGGTGGCATCGGCGAGCCGCACCTGGAGGAACTCGGGCTCGTCGTCGGGGCTGTACGGCTCCGCGTCCCCGTCGACGGTCGTCCGGAGCGGCTTCTGGGCATCGTCGTCGAGCACCAGCGCGCGCCCGTCCTCCAGCGCCGCCACCTCGGGGTAGGGCAGAAAGATGGTGGTCGTCCCCGACGGGATCGGGTCGCGCGGCAGCTCCCAGTCCTGGAACTCCAGCTCGTCGAGCAGCTCGTAGACGACGGTGGTGCGAGCGTCGTGCTCCGTGCTCTCGTTGAGCACGAGCTCGGTGGCCGGGCCGGTCAGCGGTCCCACGGTGCGGGTCTGCTGCCCGGATGCCTCGACGGTCCGCAGGTGCGTGATCCCGCCGGCGTCGACGAGGACACGGCTGCCGACCTCGATGCCGTCGACAGCGCCGTCGAGGTGGATCCTGCGCCCGGTGCCGACGTAGTCGGTGGTCTCCTGGGTCCAGTCGAGGAACGCGCCAGTGGTCGCGGGGGACGCCGCCAGCCACGACGCCGGGGCTGTGTGACCGAAGACCCGGAATGCCCGGCGGCGCAGGAACGCTCGCTCGTGGTCGTGCTCCGGGCCGCGGGACCAGCGCAGGACCGGCCGCTCGTCGACCACGACGACCGCGTCGACCGCCCGCTCCTCCAGCCGGCTGCCTCCGTCGGTGAACAGCAGCGCCCGATCGCGAGGCGCCGGTACCGGTGTGCCCGGGACCAGCGTGGCGATCCGCTGTCCGGCCGACAACGGCGTCACCGGCAGGATGCCGCCGAAGACGGGTACCCGGTTGAGACTGCTGGTGGCGAGGAGGGCCTCGTCCGTCTCGAACTGCTGGGGCTTCTCGCCGTCGCCCGGGACGCTCTGCGCCCGCGTACCCGCGGGGAGAGTCAGCGCGGCGCCCTCCTCCACAGTGACCGCGAGGAGCGTCGCCGCGGCCACACCCGGCTTGGGGCGGTAGCCGAGCAGCCCGGCGAGGCGCCGCACCGAGCTGCGCTGCCGTGCGGTCCGCAGCCAGGCCTCGTTCGCGTACCGCTCCTGGTAGAAGGTCAGGATGTCGGCGACGGTGGCCCACATCTCGAGGACCGCGATGCCGTAGTCGTCGCTGTCGCGTGCCGTCCAGCGCTCCAGGGGCCGAGCGGCCAGCCCTGCCTCGGCGGTCAGACGGCCGCCGAGGACACCGACCAGCTCGATCATCGCCTGGCGGAACGTCGGGTAGCTGCCGACCCGGTAGCGGACCTCGTCGAGAGCCGGCCGGTTGGCCAGCGTCTCGGGCGTGACGGTGGCCGGCGGCAGGCAGCAACCGCACGACCCGGCGACGTGCATCACTTGCCTCCCCGCATGTCGAGGTGCAGAACGCCGTGCTCGGGGAAGTTCGGGTCGTTGTCCAGGCGCAGCACCTCGAGCCGGCCGGCGGCGATCCGGCCGGCGGCGAGCTCCCCCGACGGCTGGACGCCGTACCGCTGGAAGGTCACCACCTCCGCGGAGTCGACACCCGGTACGGACTCGACCGCGGCGTAGACCCTGCTGAGGTGCAACGGCTGGCCGAACGTGAAGTTGTCGGGGTGGAAGAACCCGCGGCTGCCGTCCGGCCGCGTCCCGGCCGAGAGCGCGTCGCGGACCGCGCGCCCGACGTCGGCGCGGAAGTGGTCGAGCGCGGCGCACACGACCACACCGATCTCCAGCGCGACGTACTGCGGCGGGTCGATCTCCAGGTCGTAGCCGGCGAGCTTGTAGCGGCTGAGGTGGTTGCGCACCACGGCCTCGGTCGCCGGGGACAGTGTGTCGGTGCCGACGGGGTCCACGGTGGTGAAGACCGTGTGCCACGAGCCCGTCCAGCGGAAGCTCGCCTGCCCGTGCGAGACGAGCGGCAGCAGTTCCGCCGCCCGGGCGTAGTCGTCCGCGGTGACGGCGCGGTACGACTCGGCACGGTAGGCATCGGGGGCGAGGCGCTTGACCTGGTCGATCGATTCGTAGTCTTCTCCGCCCGATGCGGGCAGCGGGTTGCGTACCGCCCGGACGACCGGCGCGTCGGCACTCGGCTGCTCGGCTTCGAGCAGGTGCACGACGGTGTCCCGGCCGACGTTGCCCTGGCGCCCGTTGCCGACGCGGTAGTGCACGACCAGGCGGCTCTCCTCGCTGTCCTCGGGCAGCTCGGGGAACGAGGGCTGGCGACCGAACGTGCCGTCGCCGAAGCGGATGAGCGCCCGTCCGCCGTGATCGGGTTCGGCGACGAAGCTGCGGGAGAAGGGATCGGATCCGAGCAGGTCCGGTTCAGGCAGCCAGGTGAAGCCGGCGCCGTTCCCGTCGATGACCACGACCTGGGGCGCTGCGGCGCGGGGGGACAGTGCCTGCAGCTCCGCGACAGGGCCGCCGGCTACGAAGTCCCGGCCGAACCCGAACGTCAGGGGGGCGCCGTCCAGGCGAAACCGGTAGCCGATGCGCGAATAGCGGATGCGCGACTCGTCGGGCACGTGCTGCTCGGTCGCGGTGACACCGTGGTCGACCAGCACCACGTTGCCGCGGGCCACCGCCACCACGGGAACGGGGTTGTCGGCGAGGTCGGTCGTCGACACGCACAGCGGGAACCTCAGGGCGTCCTGCGGATCCCAGTGCACCCTGGTGACCGGCAGCGGATCGTCCGTCGCCTCGCGCGGGCCGACGCCGCCGTCCGCGTCCGGGTCGAGCGTGTACAGCGGGTCCTGCAGCGGCGTGTCGGTGCCAGGCTCACCGAGTGCGCTGATCCGGACGACCTGGCGATGGGTGGGGTCGGCGTCCTGGGGCAGGCCGGTGCGGACACCGCGTACCTCCTCGAGCAGGAGGAGATCGCCGCACCTGAGCGGGACCTCACCGACCAGGTCCACGGTGGTGGTCCCGACGGGGAGGCAGCAGTCGGTGTTCCCCCAGGTGTGGATCGGGACCTCGTTCAGTACGGGGTCGACGTGCGTGGTGTCCACGGGCTCGAAGGCTGCGTCGGTCGCCGCCAGCGCGCGGACCCCGAGTTCATGGGCGATCACCGATCCCGGCGGCACCGGCGACGCCGGATCGATCGGCTCACCGATCCTGGTGAGGAACCGAACGGTGCGCTCAGGGCAGCGGAGCGACCCTGCGGGAACGGTCCCGGCCGTCTGGACGGTCAGCTGCACGAAGGCCTTGGCGTTGCTGCCGTGGTGCATCCGGTAGTCGATCAGCCGCACGTGGCGAGCCACCGATTCGCGCTGCCGCGCGGTCTCCAGGTGCATCTCCTGGGCTACGGCGTCCTGGGCGTAACTGATGTGGTCGCCTTCATAGGCCAGCAGCTCGATCAGCGTCATGCCCAGGTCGGCCTCGTGGCGGTCGGTCCACTCGGGCACCTTGGCGGGGATCAGGTCGATCAGCAGTTGCCGGAAGCTGGCGTAGTCCTTGGCCATGTAATCGATGACCGGCGTCTCGCCCGGCTCGGGTGGACACACCGCACCGTCGAGGCAGTCGAAGTCCGACGGGCAGCCGACCTTGAAGCCGAACTCCCCGTGGTCGTAGACGGGATCGAGCACACCGGGTGCGTCGATCCGCAGCAGGTACGGCGAGAAATCACCGGCCCGGTCGACCGTCACCACCAGGTGGTCCTCGCCGTTGCCGTCGGTCGCGGTCGAGACGGCGAGCACGTCGATGTCGCGGATCCGTACGCCACCCTCGACGTGCACGTTCGATGCGTCGACCGCCGGTGGCGGGCCCTTGACGAAGTAGACGCGGATGTGCGTCTGGTCATCGAACGGGACCTCGATGGCGTCGATGCCGTCGAGATCGGAGCGGAGCAGCTGCTGCCGACGCTCCGGGTTCCCACAGATCAGGCTGGTCATGTCGGCCCGACCGTGGACACCGAGTGCTGGAACTCGGCGGTGCCCTGCGCGCCGTCGAGCACCCGGCGGTAGGCCACGTTCACCCGGAGCACCGCCTCCTCGGCGGCGACGTCGACGCGCTCGATCCTGACGACGTCGCCCAACCAGCGCTGCAACGCGCTCTGCACGGTGAACTGCGTCGCGATGGCGAGTGCCCCGCTGTTGGGCATGAACGCCATCTGCAGCAGGCCGCAGCCGAAGTCGGGCCGGTTGACCCGCTCACCGGGACCGGTGAACAGCACCTGCTGGATCATGTCCCGCACGTGGTCGTCGGCATCGGTGGCCGCCAGCCGTCCGCGACCATCGACATGGAACGGGAAGTCCAGATCCCGGGTCATGGATGGCTCGGGAACACGTCGTCGACGCGGATGCGGACGTAGCCGTCGTGGTCCTCGTCGTGCCGGTGGTCCTGGTCGTCGTCGGCCGTCCGGTGCGACTCGATGACGAACGCCTCGGAGTGCTCCCCGAGGTACTTGAGGAGGCCGCGGGCGATGCCCAGGAAGAGCAGCACGCGGTCGTCATGGCCCGCCTCCGGCAGCGCGGGGAGGCCGTGGTCGACGCGCACCTCGTCGAATGCCTCCTCCAGATAGGTGGCCAGGCTGTGCTCCCCGGGTGCGCCGGTGCCTGCCCGCAGCGTGTCGCCCATGGCTCCTCCGTGATCGATCAGCCGGCGGTGACCCGGGTCGACAGCAACCCGGGATCGGGGGGCGGGAACGGGGTGACGGGTGGAGCGGGGGTCACGGGCAGCACACCCGCCGCCGTCTCGCCGACGTGCAGGTGGGCGTTGAACAGGCTCACCAGCTGGCCGAGGTACTGCAGGAGCGAGTCGCCGAAGACCACCGGATGGGAGGCGTTCTCGACCAGTTCGATCGCCGGTGCCTCGACGGTCGCCGTGGTCGACGCCTGCACCACGACCCGGCCCTCACCGACAGCGATGGTCAGGAGGTTCCTGCCGTCGGCATCACTGAGCGTGATGGCCTCGTTGTCGTCGTCGAGTGCGACGATCAGGCCCTGCTCGCTGCGCAGGACCTTCAGCGCCGGCTGCGTCGGCTTGCCGGTCGCCTCGGTGGGTACCTGGCCCTCCCCCCACCACCCGCCGGTCCAGATCGGGTAGTCGGGGTCACCGCCTTCGAACTCGACCCAGACGCCGCTGCCGACGGGTGGGATGACGTGGAACCCGCTCCCGTCGCCGGTGTAGGGCAGGCAGGGCAGCGCCCAGCCGGTGGGAACGTCGCCGAGCACGGCGGGGACGTCGGCGCGGATGCGGGCAAGAGCCAGCGGGTCCTCGTTGTCCCGGACCATGCCGCGGTACTTGCCGTAGAACCGCGTGCGCGGCCCTGCGTTCTCCGGTGTTGCCGACACGGTCGGCTCCGTTCGGTTCGTCGTTGCCGTCACGTCGGTAGTCCCAGCTTCGGCAGGAAGTCCTCGCGCCCGGTTGCCGTCACCGCGTTCCGGCGCAGGCTGACGTGCTGGGTGTAGCGCTCCCCCTCGATGCGGTGACGGACGGTCTGGACGTAGTACGTCCCGCTGTAGGTGGAGCCGGCACCGCGCAGCAGGACCGGCCCACCGGTGCGCAGCACGTCGCCGTAGATGGCCGTGTCGAGCTCGCCATCGACCGTCACCGCCCAGGTCGAGCGGTCGACGGCCGCCTGCGTCAGCGTCTGCAGCGCGCCCGCCTGGGACTCGCCGGTGCTCCGCAGCAGCGTCGTGCGGGGACGGTTCCCGTCGAGCAGGGTCGTCGCGCCGAGCTCGGTCAGGTTCCCGGCCGTCGACTCGGCCGGCTGCCGTGTGACGGTGCGCGCGTCGACCCCGGACGCGGTGGCCGCTGCGGGCCGGAGCATCTCGTACCGCGCTGAGAACGTGCGCAGGGTGGAGACCTCCCCCATCGCGACGCTGAGCACACCCTGGGCCGGGTCGTCCACCGCGGGACGGTGGAAGTGCCCCTCGACCACCCCGGGTACCGGGCCGGGGCGCACGTACACGTCGAAGCCGTTGCGCTGGGCGAGGTGCCGCAGGAACTGGATGTCGGTGTCGCGCTGGATCACCGTCGTGTCGACCTGGGTGCGCACCGGCTGGGTGTCGTCGACGACCGGGGCCAGGGTGTACTCACCGAGGATGGCCGTGGCGATGGCCGAGTCGGGCATGTTCGGCCACTCCCGCACCTTCTCCTCGAGGTTCATCAGTGCGGTGGCGTCCATGGCGATGACCGTGAACGCCGATCCCCCGGGGTCCTCCGACAGGGACAGCTCGGTCTGGACGACATAGCCGTCGAAGACGACGGCTGGGAGGCCGGTTCCCGTCGCGACCAGCAGTTGGACGCGGCTGAGGCGGGCGAACGTGCCGTCGTCGGCGAACAACCACTGCTCGCCGTCCTCGCTCAGCGCGGTGCCGAGATGCAGCCGGAGCAGCGCCGCCTTGCCGAGGTCGTCCTCGCACTCGATGTGCTCGATCGCGTCGATGATCTCGGCGGCCGCCGGGGCGTCGTCGATCATGACCGTGTAGGTGATCCCGGCCACGGGGTCAGGCCTCCGACGCCGGGATGTCCAGCACGCGACCGGACCGTGCGGTCAGCTCGTCGGGCCACACCGCGAGGTTGGCGTCGCAGATGCGCCAGAACCGCTCGGCGTCGCGGTAGTGCTGGAAGGCGATGTGGTCCAGGCGTTCGCCTTCGTCGACGACGTGCCGCCCGAGGGGTGACGTCGGCGGGATGGGCCGGATCGCCTTGTACCGGATGATGCGGCCGTCGGGCGCCACGTGGTCCACCGTCGTCACCTGTTCGTAGCGACTGCCTCGGAAGAACATCGGAACCTCCTAGAAGGGCAGCGAGCCGACGATCTCGATCGCGGTCTTGACCTGGTGCACCGCCGACAGGACCTCCTTGGACACGTGGTGCACCACGGAGACGCCGTGACCGATGGACTTCGGCTCGAGATCCCGGTACGTCAGCACGCCCACGTCGATGCGCACCTCGGCGCGGATCGGGTTCAGCAGCTGGTCGAACGCCTTCTCGGTGAAGGTGAAGCCGGTGAGTCGCACCGGCACGACCCGCGCCGGTCCCCACACCAGCAGGGTCAGCGGCGCGTCGGTGGTCGTGATCTGCCGCGCTCCGAGCGCCGCCCGGACCGCGTTCGCCAGGATCTGCTCCGATGGCGGGTACAGCAGCAGCTCCAGCGTGGCCAGCGCCGGGTGCAGCCCGGTCAGCACGGTGTCGGGGTTCTGCCCCGGCTGCTCCAACTGGTCAGCCGCGTCCAAGACGGCCGTCATCGAGATCTGCTCGTCCGGTGGCCCCGTCACCTGGAGCACCTCCTGCGCCGCGGACGACCCACCACCGGCCGACTCGCCCCCGCTGGCGCTGCGCTGCTTGAGCGTGCGCGTGAGGTTCTCGGGGTTGTACTGGAACACCACGACCGTCGGCACGCCGGGGATCAGCTGCGACCGGAACGCGACCAGCGCGCCCTTCAGCAGCTTCGGCCGGCCGGTGAACTCAGACACCATCCCGAACCAGCCTCTCGAACATCGTGATGGCTAATTTCACGTCTCGCCGTGGCAGAACTCCGCCGCGGCGACAGGGGCGGTGGGCCGAACGCCGCAGCAACCAGCAGGACTCGACCCCGGTTCACAACACAATTCCAGATCGCATCATGACGACACCAGCCACACCAGAAGCAAGGAAAGCAGCGCCATGGCCATGGATAATCCGGCTAACGCCACCGGCCCGGCTGACGTCGATGTATTGGCAAATCAGGTCGCCCAGCGTCGCCTCAAGTCCTTCCACACCATTAATCTTCGCCATTGACAGTCGCGGCTCCGAGCTGAACCCGCGCTGGCTTCGCATAACGCCAGTTGGTCTCCGACACCGGTCTGCGCGGATCTGTTTCCCGTAGGCCCGCTCGCTTGAGCCTCCCATTGAACGCAGCGATCCGAAGGCGTCGGGCGCCGGGGAGTGCCGCGCCCTGTATGCCACTGTCACGCACGGGGGTCGTAGTGGGGTTCTCCCATTCGAGCATTGCGCCGCGGAAGCTGCACCATTCCAGTCGTGCGCCTCCCCGCTCGACCCCTGCCATACGCGCCTGGCCGCAGTCTGCGGCCACGAGTGTTGCTTGGATGGAGGACGCATCCTCACGGCGGATCTCTCGCGAGGCGACTTCCTCCAGCCGCACGCTGTCGAGCTGCGCTTCACGCACGTCCACACCGTCACCCTGAACACTGATGAGGGTCGCGTTGGCGATATACGCACGCGCGACTCCACTCCACGCCCGTCGTTCACTCGTGCCACGAGTTCACGCTCCGCCGTCCAACGGCTGCGCAGCCATGAAGCGTGCTCTACCAGACGGACCTCAAGCTTAGTCATCACTCCTCATCACTCTGCTGATCTGCCTCGATGACCCGCATAGCACGCTCCGCTCCGACCGGATCAAGCTGCGCGAGGTCTGGCACAGAGGTGACATGCTTCAAGAGATCGAACCTGCCCATTTGCCGGAGAAGAACGCGCACCTCATAGAGCGTGTCCACCGCCTCGCCGTTACTCATCCTGGTGGCGTTGAGCAGTACAAGCGGGGCTGGTTTGGTTGTTGTCAGCTCTTCGACAATCGAGTGTGGATCAGGGTGGCCCTTGACGTCCCAATCGCGCCCGAGGCCGTCAATAAAGTCGCCACCCCCGTGAGGATCACGGCGGACTGGGCCTGGTAGAATTCCCAGCCTCTCCGCCTCCAATGCACCCTGAGCCTCCATCACCGAGTTGTTCGTCCACTTTCCGCGCGCCGGAATGCCAGGCTCGAAGGACAGCTCCCTACGACGCTTTTTCAGCAACTCCTCCGAGCGGCCCTGACCTAGGATGTCACTGCCATCCAACCAGGCCCGTAGGTCCGGGTCGGTCACTTCCTTGGTAGCCGAGTGGCCCGTCTGGATAGCTTTCCGCTCAGCGTCCGCCATCTTTTCTCTGAGGAATCTGTCGCTACGCTTTGCCACCTCGGGGTTCTGCGGTACTCGTCTCAACCACTCCACGATGGCGTCAGGCAGCCTCTCAACGACACCATCAGGCAGCCTCTTTCCGACCACATCAAGCGCCTCGCGCAGCATGGTCTTAAACAGTGTGACTGCAGGCTGCAACACAAGGGTGAGAGTGGGATCCACAATCCAACGGTCTATTGCACCGAAAACCTCATCGATCAGATTGACCTTTCGCGCCCATCGCATGCCAGCCTTACCAACACCTTTGATTACGTCACCCAGGCCCGGTATAAACGCCACGACGATTAAAACTAGGTTCGACCACTCCCATGGATCGTTCCAGCCGCCCTCGAAGACAATCTTTTTCAACGATGCAAGCAGGTCCCTGACGTCTGCGACCTGGCCGGCATAGGGTATGAAGCCCACGGCAATCTGCCCCACCGTGGACCAAAAGGTGGGGTCCTCGTAAAAGTCTCCAAGCAGCGCTCCCGCAAGGAACTGCGCGGCCCAGTTCAGCTCGTCGCCGGTAGGCTGATCCTGACCGGTCTCCCCCATCTCGGGCTCGACGGGGCCGTTGCGCCGGACTGTCTCACTGCCGGCCAACCCGGTTCCCCGCGCACGGCGATCTTGAAGCACATGCACTAACTCGTGGGCGACAAGGCGACGTCCCGTTCCCGACCAGGGATCGTATTGGCCAACGCCGAACGAGATGCTTGAACCCAACGCGAACGCGCGTGCATTCAGGGCTCGTGCGCGCGCGGCATCTCCGGACCCCGTGTTCACACGCACGTCACCGAAGTCGACGCCGAAGCGTGGCTCGAAGAAGCCACGCAGTGAGTCGGGTAGCGGCGCTCCGCCACCGCGGTTCCGACCGGTCGCCCGCTCGGTCGGCTGGCGAACGCGTCCGCCGTTGACCGCCGTGGTCCCTAATCGCTCCGCCGGGAGCGCAGGCCGCCACGCGATCTTGTCGCCGACGCAGCCGCCCGCGCAACGCTGCAACAGTGACGGGCCCAGGGCGGGCATACGCATGACGCGATTGGCCATTTCATCCGCCTCATGCTCTAACGGGTCATTCGTCGCGCCGACCTTCAACTTGGCCGGAAGCGTCGCCGACGACCGTGAGGCTCGTTCGGCGGAGGCGTTCGTCATCACTCGCGTCCCCGGCCGCGGACTTCTGCGGCGATGCGATGAGCGACGTGCCGCGCGACGTCATGGCCGGTTGGCGCGGGCGGAGGGACCGCCTCGGTTGATGGCCGGCGCTCCAGCTCGGCGGCGATGCGGGCCGGCAGCGCGGCGGCGTCCTGCATGTCCAGATCGACGCCCCGCAGCACCAGGCGGTCGATGCGCACCGTGTCCACGCGGCCAGTGCGGTCAGACATGACGCACCTCGGCGTAGCGGCCGAACTCACCGGCCGTCGGCAGGCGGTCGAGCTTCCGGTACTCGTGGGCAGCGGCGTGCATGACGTGGTGCATGTCGACGGGTCGCCCCTCGTCGGCGGCGGCGAATGCGGCGTTGACCGCGATGGTGCGGATGTTGCCGCCGGCGATCTCGAGCCGCGCCAAGGCGTCGAGATCCAGATCGACCCGAGGCGTGTCCGGAGGGAACACCGCCTCCCAGATGCGCCGGCGGTACGGCGGCTTGGGGAAGGGGAACGCGACCAGGAAGCGGATGCGCCGAAGGAAGGCGGGGTCGAGGTCGCTCTTGCGGTTGGTCGCCAGGATCGCCAGCCCGGCGTAGTCCTCCATGCGCTGCAGCAGGTAGTTGATCTCGACGTTGGCATGTCGGTCGTGGCTGTCGCGAACCTCGGTCCGCTTGCCGAACAGCGCGTCGGCCTCGTCGAAGAGCAGGAGGGCGCCGCCCTGGTCAGCGGCGTCGAAGATGCGCCGCAGGTTCTTCTCGGTCTCGCCGATGTACTTGTTGACCACCGCCGACAGGTCGATGCGGTACAGATCGAGATCTAGGTCGGCGGCCAGGATCTCGGCGGCCATCGTCTTGCCCGTCCCGGGCGGGCCGGTGAATAGCGCGCTGATGCCCCGCCCCCTGGAGAGGCGCTCGCCGAACCCCCAGTGTCCGTACACCCGCGCCCGCTGGCCGACCTGCGCGGCGATCTGTCGCAGCAGCGTCACCTCGGCATCGGGCAGCTTGAGATCGCTCCAACCGGCCGTCGGACGGATCCGCCGGGCGAGCTGCCCGAGCTCGGATCCGATGAGCGTCCGGCACGCTTCCCAGAGGTCGTGGTCGGTCAAGGAGCCCGAGGTGCCGGCGGCGACCTCGGCTGCGGCATGCGCGCGAGTGACGGCGCGACGCACGCCGTCGGGGCCCAGGGGGAACTGCTCGACCAGCCCGTCGAGATCGAGTTGCGCGGCCGCGTCGCCGAGCTCTTGTGCCCACAGGTCGGTCCGCTCGGCCGCCGAGAGCAGCGGCACGTCGACCGGGATGACATCGGTGTCGGGATCCCAGGGGTCACGGCTGCCGATCGCCAGGACGCCTCCGAGGTCGGTGATGATCTCCCGCGCGGCGGACTCCAGTGCGGCGTCGCCGCCGACGTTCTCGGGGGCGTCCACGTACAGCAGCGCCGGCAGCAGCGCGGCCTCGCGTTCGACGAGCCGAACCAGGTCTCGGCGCTCGGCACGGCCGGCCGCGCGCTCGACGTGCAGGCGAACCGGGTGCATGCCGAGCTCCTGTGCGAGCGCCACGGCGACGGCCTCGCGGCCCTGACCGGGTGGCCCGACGAGGTTGACGCGCGGTGGCGCGTTGGTGTCCGGCGCGGTCAGCCAGCCCGCTATGCGCAACGCCACGGCGCGATGCGCCGCGACCAGTGGCACCTTCGAGAGCGGCTCGACCAGCCCGGCGAGGCGCTCGTCGAGGCGGTTGCGTCCACACAGGTAGTCCACGACCCGCGGGTCGAGCCGCAGCGGCCGGCGCGATGCGGGCGTCGCGTCGTCCCCAGGGGAAAGGATGCGGAAGCGCCGGACGGGTGAAGTCGACGCGTGCAGCACCGCCACCTCGGTGGCGGAGTGACCGAACAAGGCCCCGACCAGGCCCGACGTCGCGCACGCCGACCGCGGGTCGTCGTGGACCGCGGCGAACTGTGGGCCGGCGCCCGGGTCGAGCTCCACGGCGAGCGCAAGGACGACCGCCTCGACCTCGATGTCGCTGAGACCGAGCGTGCGCCGCAGCGCGGTCATCGCGGCAGGCGCCCCGAGGGCATCGAGCTCGTCGTCGAGGTCCTGCAGGCGCTGCCGATGCGCGTCGATGGTCGCCCCCGGGTCACCCACCTGATCGCCGCCCGTGTCGTGCTGTCGGCGGAGGTGACGTTGCGCGCGCAGGTGCACCAGGTGCAGCAGCGCCTCGAGATAGGCGTCGTGGACCTTGTCCCACGTCGTGTCCGCCCCGGCGCTCACCGGGTCACCTCGAAGCTCGCGGGGTCGATGCCCTCCGCACCGTTCACGCGGACGCGAACCGCGTAGACGCCGGGGGCGATGGCCGGCACGGTCACGGCCACCTGCGTGGCGGTCGCGCCGGGTTCGGGCGCGATCGCGTGATCACCGACGAGGACGATGGTCGGTCCGCGGTCGGCGAGGAGCCGCTCGCCGGTGATGGTCACCGTCGTTCCCGCGTCACCCGCCGCCGGGAACGTCGACCGGACCATCGGGACCAGCACGAAGGCCGCCACGTTCGAGCGCATGACGGCGATGTCGCGTGGCGGCTCCCCGATCGGGACGTCGCCGACGAGCTGCAGTCGTTGGATGCCGGCCTGCAGGGCCGGCTCGTCCGGCACCTGGACCAGCACACGCGCTGCCGTCGATGGCTCGGCGATGGCGCCGCTGGCGTCGACGTCACCGAGCAGGACCCGCCGCCCCGGGTACAGCCGCGCCCCCTCGATGACCAGGGTGTCGCCGATGCGGGCGTGCGGCATGGACTCCACTGCCTCGGCAGCGGGATCGTCCGCCGTGCGGATGACGCCGACGGCCGTGATCTGCGGCCGGTCCAGCGGGACGGCGTAGACCCGCGGACCTGCGCCGGGAGGTGCACCGACCGGTCGCGCGATCTGCCGGGGGACCGCGGACTCGAGTTGCACCACGGTCACGAGATAGACCACCGCCAGGCGGAGTGGCGAGGTCGTCGCGGTCCAGAGGTTGGCCAGCTCCTCCGTGGCGAGCGGCTGCAAGGTGACCTTGAGCAGCTCCACCTCCTGGTGCAAAGCCGGATCCAGCACGGGGTCGTCCTTGGCGATGACGGGGTGGTCGTGCAACGTGACCATGGCGTCGCCGAGCACGCGTTGTGCACCGCGGGTGTCGGCGCTGTCGAGCCCCATCGCGGTGATCAGGTAGTGGAGGTCCAGCGACAGCGGCGGGCGGCCCAGCGACAGCGGTCCGCCCCGTCCCGGAAGGTCCTGGTTCTTGAGCGCGGCGTTCTCGGTGACGCGGTAGAGGAACAGGTTGACCCACGGCCCGTCGGGCGTGTCGTCGTCGTCCGGGTGGAGCGTCGTGACGTCCGTGAGTGCGGCGTGCTCCTGCATCCGTTCGAGCAGGAGCTGCCGGACGGTCTCCGTGACGGCCTGGATGCCGGTAAAATCCGCCATTCAGTCGTCCCACGCATAGGTGCGGAGCCGTTCGTGGGCGGCGAACCCCACGGGACCGCGAGCCTGCCGCGGAGGTGGTGCGGCGGCCGTGATCTCGATCGTCCCGATGTGCACCTCGACCGGGCGGTCGGGCGCCGTCGCCGGGGGGGCCGGCGGCTCCCGCCGAGCGACGCTGACCACGCCGACGGGCTCCGGCCGTAGCCGCACGTGCGGCGTGTCCTCGTCCGGTGACTCCGCGCGCGTCACCGTCGACTTCGCCGACGGCGCGGCGACCGCCGGCCTGACCGTCGCCGACGCACCGGGCTGCCGCAGGGCGTCGCCCTGCGGTGACCGCTCGGCGGCGGCCGGGGCGGGCCGAGCACCGTTCGGCGCTGACCGGACGGGCGCGTCCGGCCGGCTGCGGACCGCCTCGGGAGGGGATGCTGCGCCGCTCCCGTGCATGCGTTCGCGGTCCGCGGGACGGTCGGGTGGGTCAGGAGGCGCGTGCGGGCGCTCACGCGGGGCAGATCCCGGTGGAGACGTCGTCGTGTCGGGCGGCGGAGGTGGTCCGGGACGTGGCAGCGCTGGTGTCGGGTCCGTCGACGGGCGGGCGGCGACGTGCGGCGGGTCCGGCGTGCTGGGGGGTCGGTGCGGCTCCGGGCGAGCAGGGGCGTGCCCGGCGAGCGGGGACGGCCCCGGGAGAGCCGGGGCCTGCATCGCCGGCGGCCGCGGCTCGGTCGGCGCAGGCGACTCCTGCACCAGACGCCCAGCCGCGCTTGCCGGCGCGTCGACCGGGCGGACGCCGAGCTCGATCGGCGGGAGCGCCGGACCGTGCTGCATCCCGGGATCGACGGACGGCCCGACCACCGGGGGGAACACCGGCGTCATGGCCGGCCGGACCGGCGCCGGCACAGCACCGGCCGCGCGGGTCGCCAGGCGCCGGAGGTAACTCATGTCGACGCCCCGACGGTGTCGGCGATGAGGTCCAGATAGCGCCGGCGCCGGTCGACGGGCAGGTCCAGGATCGCGCCTTCGGACCAGTGGTAGTACCACGCGAGCGTGTGGACCTCGGAGTACAGGTACCGGCCGGTCCTCGCGAGCTCCTCCATGAGGAACTGGCCGGCGTCGAGCACATGTGGCGTGCTGGCGTCGCACTGCGGACAGCGGATGTCGAGCAGCGCCTCGGCCTGCGGATCGAGCGCCGCGATCCGGTCGTCGATCACCGTCCGCACCAGGGCCAGCTCGTCGTCGGTGGCGGCGTGATCGTCCACGGCCAGCACGCACCGTCGGAGCAGCAGCTCTGCCGCGGTCTCGCCATCGGTCCGCGCCACCCCGCCGGCGGCGTCCTGGTCGGCGACCGTCGGTAGCCGGAACCTGACTCGATGGCCGGCGACGTTCTCGGTGAAGGTCCCGGTCCAGCGCGGATAGGCAGGTTGCAGCAGGTCCGCCACACTCAGGTCGACGTCGAGCTTCTCGTGACACTGCGCGCACTCGACGACCGCAGCGATGCGGTCGCCGAAGCTGATCGACCGCAGGTGCCACAGGAGCGCCTCCCGGTCTCCGATGGTCTGCTCGGAGACCGTGCCTGCGTGTGCCGTTCGTCCACCGATGGTCCGCAGGCAGCGGTCGAGCAGCAGGCGCGCCGCCTGCGCCGACGATGCGCCGGTCAGGCCGAGCAGCGCCTCCTGGTCGTGGCCGTTGAGCCGGCGCAGTCCAGCGGTCGTCAGCCGGTCGCCATCAGAAACGACGCCGCCGGGTACGCGGACCTCGACGATCTCGTCCACGGCTACGCAGGCGGTTCGGTGAAGGAGGGCTCGGACGGCTCGGTCACGTCGGGGTCGCGCACCCAGCCCTCATGCGCGAGCTTGATGGTCTCGATGGCCACCGCGTTTGCGCCCGCGTCGAGATCCGGCAGCGCCGTCGCCGCCGTGACCCAGCACCGGAACACGTTGTAGGCAACCGCCAATTGGCCGGACTCGTTGTAGAGCTCGATGGTGATGTCCTTGCGGAAATCCGCGAGGGACACCTCCGACCCCAGCCCGGCACCGAAGTTCCAGACCTTGTTCATGAACCTCGCGAACTCTGGGTCGTGAGTCAGGCCGCGCTCGAGTGTGATGTCGTCGTACTTGGTCTGGCCGGGCGACTTGCGGCTCGTACTGGGGTCGCCGCCCTCGCGGTGCTCGACGACCTCGGTCGTGCGACTCAGGGCGCTGACCTTGCTGACGCCTGCTACGTACCTGCCGTCCCACCTCACCCTGAACTTGAAGTTCTTGTAGGGGTCGAACCGGCTCGCGTTGACCGTGAACTGGGCCATGTCGGCTCCGTTGCTACGTCTGGATCTGCCCGGCCATCTGCTGGATCTTGATGATCACGAACTCGGCGGGCTTGAGCGGTGCGAAGCCCACGACGACGTTGACGATGCCGAGGTCCACGTCGTTCTGCGTGGTGGTCTCGGCGTCGCACTTGACGAAGTAGGCGTCGCGCGGGCTCGAACCCTGGAACGCGCCCTGACGGAACAGGTTGTGCATGAACGCTCCGACATTGAGCCGGATCTGCGCGTGCAGCGAGTCGTCGTTGGGCTCGAACACCGCCCATTGCAGACCCCGGAGGAGGGTCTCCTCCAGGAACAGCGTCAGCCGTCGAACCGGTATGTACTTCCATTCCGACGCCTGGACGTCGGCGCCTTGAAGTGTGCGCGCGCCCCAAGCGACCCGTCCGTGGATCGGAAATTGTCGCAGCGCGTTGACGGCCTTCGGGTTCAACACACCGTTCTCGTCATCGGTGAGCGGCACGTCGAGGCCCCCGACATTGCGCAGCACCGCGTCGAGCCCCGCCGGCGCCTTCCACACGCCCCGCTCGCCGTCGGTCCGGGCGTAGACCCCGGCCATGGTCCCGCTGGGGCCAATGCTGCGGAGCCGGTTGTCGTTGAGGGGGTCGGGCACCTGTACGCGCGGGAAGTACACCGCGGCGTTGCGGTGCCGGATGCCGGCGTCGTCGACCCAGTCGTTGACCTCCTGGACCTCGTTCCTGTCGGCAGGAGGATCGACGATGAGAAACGCCCGCTCGGCCTCGCAGAACGCCAGCGCCTCGGCGTAGACGGCTGGCGCCTGGTCCACCACGTGAGGGGCGACCGCGCCGGGCAGCACGAGGATGTTGAACAGATCCACGTCCCGCAGGGCGTGCATCCCGGTCTTCTCGTCGAAGCTTCCCAGGAGTGCAGCGGCGTCGGGCAGTGCGCCACTGGTGCCGGCAACACCGCCCGTTTGATATCCCGCGGCTGAGAAGCCGAGCCGATACTCTTGGACGTTGGTGACCACGTCGCCGCCGAGGAGTCCGAGATCGGTGGCCACGTTGCCGCCACCGGCGTCGGCGAAGGTCAGCACGGGCTGCCCTTCGAGGTCTGCACGGTCGAAGCCACCGGCGACGATGCGGAACGTCCTGCTCTGGAGGGTCACGGTGGCGCCCGACAGGTACGGGTCGGACGCCGCGACACCCGCCGCCCGGATCCCCCGTTCGAGCGCCCGCCGAATGAGCGTTGGATTGTCATCGAATTTCGTGTCAGTGGTCAGGTCCGTGAGGGTGACCTCCTGCATGTCGTCTTGCCCACCCGACGTGACGCTCAGCTTCGAATCCCCCGAGAAGGAGGCGCTGTCATTCACCGGTATCGGTATTCCGGTCGTGCCGGTCTGCGCAGGCCGCAGCAGCGCCTCGGGTGGCGGAACGACAGGCGCCAGCTGGACGATCCGGGATCCGGCATTGACCTTGTCGATCACGTAGTCGCTGCTGGCCGGGTCGGTGCTGCAGTTCAGGAAGGACTCGGTGCGCAGCACCACCCGCCGCCCGTCCTGACTCGCGACCTCGCTGGTGCTCATGTTGAACAGCGCCGAATCGACGGGATCGCGGGTGACGTAGTCGACGGTGATCCGAATCTCGTTACCCCACACGCCCGGGTCCTCGACCGAACGACCGCGGACCTGGCGACCGGCGAACGCGCGAAGCATCGGCGTCGCGGCCCCCTCGACGTCCGCTCCGAGCGTGGCCTCCGCCGCCGCGGGGGGAACAAGCACAGCCGCGGGGACCTCGGGAACCTCGGAGCCCTCCGGAACCTCGGGAACTTCCGGAACCTCGAGGGAAGGGGACGCCACCCTGACCACGTATGCGTGCGATCCGCCGTTGTTGAAGAACTGGCGTATGCCGTAGCCGGTCTCGTCGTCGCGCGCAAGGCCACCGCACTCGCGCTCGAAGTCACCGATGTTGAACAGCTGGACGGGAGTGTCGAGCGGCCCGCGGTTGAAATAGCCGACGAACGCGGCAACCGACGTCGCGACGCCGGTGATGGTCCGGACCCCGCTGGGGATCTCCTCGATGTAGACCCCGGGATAGGTGGGTGTCACCGGCACCTCTGACTCCTTCCGGCCCAGCGCTGCGCGGCCGTACATACGAGTCCGACGACCAGAATCCGCACTCTCTCGGATCAGGCCGATTCGACGTTTGGCGAGTTCATGACCGGGGGCTCCTGAAACGCCGTCTTGACACTTCGCATCACGGCTGAGTTCCCAGCGACCCCCAGCAAGTGGATCCCACGCTCGTCACATACGCGCCAGCCACGCCTGACAGTCGTACAGGACAAAGATGGCCGGTCTCCCCTGGAGTCCCCGGGGGCTTGTCGCACGGTTTCTTGGCCCGGAAGCCCAGGCCATTCGCTGGCCTGCCGCTCATCCTTTCCACCGGGGCTCATGGGCCCCTGCGAGAAGGATCCCATCGAGGCTTGGGCGCTCGGCGCAGAATCCATGCCCGGATGGTCACCATCCGTCATTCGCTGCTATCAGCTCTCCGGAGGGGACGGATGGCGGAATCAACGCTAGCTTGCCGCCGTCACGGGATCGTCACCGCTGCGTCACGTGTTGGTTCGCCGCTGAGCAAGCGCCGCCGCCGTCCGCCGGGGGTTGCGCGTGGCTCGCCGCCGCGCGGGCCGGTAGACCACCGCGAGGGTGGCCAAGCGCCACCAGGCCCCGGCGTTCAATGGGCCACCACCGGAACGTGAGGCCGAGCCCTGCTCACGTCGTAGCCCGCGCCCGTCTAGGACCAACTCCTGGCCACCTCGACCGCCGCCGTGACGTCTAGTACCGAGATCCACCGGCCGGTCACCGGCGCGTTCTCCCGCGCCGAGCCACGGGCCCGGGTGCCGGCCCATCTGCGCGGTCTGCTCAGCCAACCGGAGCGCATGACCGGCTGGACGCTCAGCAGCCGCCGGCCGCGCCGTCCTCGCGTCCGGGACCGGTCCCACGACATGCGGGTCGCGACGGCCTCGGGGTCCACGTCGGGGAGCGCGGGCACCTGCCCGTCGGCCCACGTCAGCGGCAGGATGGCGGGACCACCGGAGGCGAACGGGAGGAGGGGCCGACCCGTGTCCCTCGTCCGGCACGTCGTCCCAGCCCCCCTGCGCCCGTTCGTCGCGGCGGCGCACGGGTACCGCTCCCCGGCCATGCCGACGGGCCTGCACCGCGGGCTGCCCTCCAGGCACCTCACGCTCGTCGTGGAACTGGCCGCACCGCTGCGGGTCAGCGGCACCGGTCCGGCCGTGGCGGCCCACGCCGTCGTCGGCGGCCTGCACACGCGGCCGGCCCTCATCGACGCCTCCCGCCCCCAGGAGGGCCTGCAGTACGCCCTCACCCCGCTGGCGGCCGGCGCCCTCCTCGGCCTCCCCGCGGCCGAGGTCGCCGAGCGGACCGTCGACCTGGCCGACGTCCTCGGCCGGGCGGCGGACCGGCTCGTCGACGACCTGGTGGCGGCGCCCGGCTGGGCGGAACGGTTCGCCCGGCTCGACGCGGCGCTGGTCGACCGGCTCTCCGGTCGCGTCGTTCCCGTGCCGCCGGAGGTGCGGGAGGCCTGGCGCGTGGTGCACCGCAGCGCCGGCCGGTGCCGGGTCGAGGACCTCGCCGCGCACGTCGGGTGGAGCCGGCGGCACCTGAGCGAGCAGTTCCGGCTCGCGACCGGGGTCCCGCCCAAGCAGGCGGCGCGGATCGCCCGCTTCGAGGCCACCCGCCGGCTGCTGGTCGACCCGCGACGCCCCCCGCTGGCCGAGGTCGCCGCCCGGTGCGGCTACGCCGACCAGCCGCACCTGGCTCGGGAGTGGCGGGCGCTGGCCGGGTGCAGCGTCGGCACGTGGCTGCGCGAGGAGTTCCCGTTCGTCCAAGACGGCGCCCCGGGAGGAGGAGCACCCTCTCCCGCATGACCGATGCGACCACGACCACCGTACCCGCTCCCACCGTCTGGCCGAGTGTCGGCTTCACCGACGTCGACGCCGGCATCCGCTTCCTCACCGAGGGGCTCGGCTTCACCGTCACGGCCTGCTACCGCGACGAGGACGGCACCGTCGCGCACGCCGAGGCGCGCTGGCCCGACGGCGGGGGCGTCATGTTCGGCAGCCGCGGCAAGCCCGGCGACTGGGGCGCCCTCGGACCGCAGGGCGTCTACGTCGTCGCCGCCGAACCGGCCACCGTCGACGCCGCCTTCGAGCGCGTCCGCGGGTTGCCCGGCGTCGAGGTGCTGCGCGAGCTGCACGACACCGACTACGGCTCGCACCAGTTCGACGTCCGCGACGCCGACGGCAACCTCTGGACGGTCGGCACCTACCGCGGCGCCTGACCGGGCAGCGGGGACGCCCGGGACACCAGCCAGACCAGCGCCACCTGCCAGAGGACGAAGCAGCCCAGGACGCCGAGCCACCCGGCCGGGGGGATCGCCACGAGCACCGGGCGCGGGACCACGGCGACCGAGCACAGCAGCAGGACGCCCGCGAGCCACACGACCAGCGCGGTCCAGCGGTAGCGGGGCGCCCGGCTGGGGCGGACGACGATGCCCAGGGCCGACAGGTCCTCGGGCGGGTGCCGGCGCAGCATCCCCCGCCGCGACCGGTACACGAGCACCCCGGGGTACCGCTCGGCCAGCACCCGTTCGCACCGGCGGCGACGGCGTCGGGAGAGGCGGGCACGGCGGGGCAGGCTGACGGCCTGGACGCGGGCCGCGGCGGCGCGGAAGCCGGAGTCGCCGAGGACGATGCGGCCGCGCGCGGCGACCACCGCCGTCACGTCCCCCCAGCCGGTCCCCAGGCCGGTGTGGCTGGGGTGGTACCAGCCGTAGAGGCCGCAGCCGCAGCCGCGCGCGGGCGGCACGTGCCCGTCGTCCACCGCGCACCGGGCGTGCTCGACCGGCCAGCTCCAGGGCCCGGCGGCGACGTGCACCGGCGGGCGGAGTCCGTCCTCGGCCAGGAGGAAGCGCCGATAGCCCCGCAGCTCCCCCGGGACCAGCGCCGGCGGGTCCGAGCCGGGGTAGGCCGGGAGGGTCACGCCGGCGCGGGTGCCGTCGGGGCGGGTGCCGCTGGGGCGGGTTCAGGGCTCGGTGCGGCCGGCGCCGGGTCGGCCAGCGGCTCGCACTCGATCTCCCGGCGCTCGGGGCCGATGTCCCCGGCCACGCAGGGCTCGGCTGCCGGGCCGGTCCGGGGTGTCAGCGGTGCGGTCAGCGTGTGCATCTGCGGCTCCTCGCCCGTGCCACTGGGCCTCGGGCCGGTCGCCGGCGCCGCGCCCAGGACGCGCCCGCCGAGCCGGCCCCGCTGACACCGCAGTGAAGCACCAGCCGGCCCACCGGGTAAGGCCTCCGTCGCCGGGCGGGAGGCCGGGCGTCCGGCAGGTCCGGACCGAGCGCGTCGTGATCCGGCCCCCCACGGGACGTCGGGACACGCGGGGCGGACCGTGCCCACCCCAGGGCCTCCTTGACCCCCCGGGAGCGCGTGCCCCAAGGTCGCCGCCAGTCGAGCCACGAGGGTGGAGGCCGTCATGGTCGCAGCAACCGGTCGTCCTCCTCGCCCGCGGTGGCGCCGCTGGCTCACGGCGGGGGTCACCACCGGCGCCCTGGTCCTCGCCCCCCTGGGCGGCGCGGCCCGGGCGGATCCGGTGGCGCACCCGGGCGGCACGGAGCTCCGGTGCGACAGCAGCGTCGCCGCGCAGCTGGACGCGGTCGTCACCGCGACGCTGGAGCGGACCGGCGTCCCGGGGGTGATCGTCGGGGTGTCGGGTCCGGACTGCCGGTACGAGGAGGCGTTCGGAGTCGCCGACACGGCGACCGGGGAGCCCATGCGCACGGACTTCCACAGCCGCATCGGCAGCGAGACGAAGACCTTCACGGTCACCGCACTGCTGCAGCTGGTCGACGACGGCGCGGTGGGCCTGGACGACCCGATCGGCGAGTACGTGGCGGGGGTGCCGGAGGGCGACCGGATCACGCTGCGCCAGCTCGCGCGGATGCAGAGCGGTCTGTTCAACTACAGCGCCGACGAGGACTTCTTCCAGGCCCTCGCCAGCGATCCGTACCGGAGCTTCACCCCGCAGCAGCTGCTGGAGTACTCCTTCGCCCACCCGCTGAACTTCCCGCCGGGTGAGGGCTGGGAGTACAGCAACACCAACACGATCCTGCTCGGGCTGGTCGTGGAGCAGGTCAGCGGGCTGCCCCTGCACGAGTACCTCGAGCAGGAGGTGCTCGAGCCGCTCGCCCTCGACGACACGGTCCTCCCGACCGACAACGCCTTCCCGGAACCGCACGCCGAGGGCTACACCGCCTTCGACGGCCAGGTCGTCGTGGCAACCGACTTCAACCCCTCCTGGGGGTGGGCGGCCGGGGCGATGACCTCGACCCTCGACGACCTGCAGACGTGGGCGGCTGCCGTGGCCACGGGCGCCCTGCTCGAGCCGGAGACGCAGGCCCAGCGCCTGGAGACCGCCGCACCGCCGGGCGCCTCCCCCGGGGTCGGCTACGGGCTGGGCATCTTCGTCGTCCAGGGGTGGATCGGGCACAACGGGTCGCTGCCCGGGTACCAGAGCCTCACCATCCACCTGCCGACGCAGGAGACCAGCCTGGTGGTGCTGCTCAACTCGGACGCACCGCCGCTCAGCGGGGACGTGACCCAGTCGTCGTCGGCGTTCGGCACCGCGATCACCGAGGTCATCAGCCCCGACAACGTCTTCCGGCTCTGACCCCCGGAGCCCGGCTGGACCCCTGGACCGGCCGGGTCAGGACGGCGTGGGCACGGTGGGCCGCGGCTCGGCCTCCTCGTCGACCCCGGAGGCGCCGGTGACCTTCCGCCAGAGCCAGCTCGACGGCACCCGGCGACCGGTCACCACGTACTCGCGGACCGCGTCCACGACGAGGGTGACCTCCAGCGCCCGCCGGGCGGCCGGCCAGCCGACGAGCAGGAGCTCGTCGTCGGGCGCGAGGACGACGTCGGGGCCCGGCGCCAGCGTGGCGTCGTGGCCGCGCAGGAGGAGCAGGGGGACCGCGTGGAGGGGCTCGTCCCGGTCCTCCGGATTGCGCAGCAGGTCGCCGAGCCGCGCATCGCCCGACGCCAGCCAGGACGTCAGGGCCGGGGCCTCCCGTTGGGTGAGCCGCACCTTCCACAGCGCTTGCAGGTGCTGCCCGCACAGGTCGGTGAGCCGGTCGACCAGCTCGGCGGCCCAGTCGTCCCCCATGGCCGGCAGCGCGCGCAGGAAGCGCCAGAGCAGCGGCGTCGAGAGCTGCGCGTACACCTCGTGCGCGATCTCCTCGGTCGGGACGAGCAGCGCGTCGAGCTCCATCGCGGCGAACAGCGGCGCGCTCGCCGGCCGGTTCTGGCGGGCCGCGAGGAACAGGCCGGGGTTGGCCCGCCGGGCCGTCTCCACCAGCGAGAGGTTGGTGATGTCGTTGTCCGTCCCGGCGACGAAGCCCACGGCCTCCTCGAGTCGCACCGCCGCCAGCGCGCCGGGCTCGAACCCGCCCGCCTGCACGACGTCGTCCACGTCGTCGTGCGGGCTCGGGTCGACGACGGTCACCTCGATGCCCTCGGCGCGCAGATCCGCGGTCAGCTCCCGGCCGAGCCGGCCGTACCCGCACACCACCCAGCGGCCGCCGCGCGGCGGTGCGCCCCGCGGGGGCAGCGCGGCCCCGGGCCCGCTCTCCAGCCAGGTCAGCAGCTGGTAGGACGCCGGCGCCCGCAGCGCCAGCTGCACGTGGTCACCGAAGAGGTCGAAGGGGTTGACCACGCTGGGCGAGCCGAACACCCGCATCCGGTCGGCCATGACCCGCGTCGTCGCCCGCGCGATCACCGGGAGGTCGGGGCGCAGCAGGGCGGTGGTCATGACGACGGCGAGGTTGGCCTCGTCGTCGTCGGTGAGGGCCACCACCGCCTCGCAGCAGGGGTGGTCCAGGCCCGCGACCCCGAGGTGCCCGGGGTCGCGGGCGTCGGCGGCCAGCCCGGGGACGTCGCCGCGGTAGGACTCCAGCTCCAGACCGTCGATCCGCTCGTCGTCCCGGTCGAGGACGACGACCCGGCGGCCCAGCGCGTCCATCGAGTGCCCGAGCAGCTCGCCGGCGCGGCCGTAGCCAGCGATGAGGACGAACGGCTCGGCGAGCCGGGCCACCTTGCGGGTGAAGCGCTGCAGCGCCAGGGCCGAGCGGAAGGCCCGGTCCTGGAGCAGGGCCAGCAGCGAGCCGATGGCGTAGGCCCAGCCGACCACCGTGAGGTAGATCGAGATGGTCACCCACATCCGCTGGTTGTAGGTGAACGGGTAGGGGATCTCGCCGAAGCCGATCGTGGTCGCCGTGTAGCTCATGACGTAGAGGGCGTCGAAGAAGCCCATGTCGAAGGGCCGGCCCTCGTCGTCCTGACCGGGGATGAGGGTCAGGCCCACCACGCTGATCGAGAAGATGGCGATCAGCACGATCAGCGGCGCCCGCATGCGCCGCAGGATCAGGAAGATCGTCTCCGAGGCCCGGTTGGCCGACGCGGCGGCCGCCAGCAGCCGGGCGCGGCGGGCCCGCCGCTCCTCCTCCTCGCGCCGGTTCCGGCGCGCCCAGAACGTCAGCAGCGGATTTCCCACGGCGCCTCCCGGCTCACCCGCGGTGGAAGGAGACGGTCTCGATCACCAGCAGGACGACGGAGACGAGGTTGGCCAGCAGCGCGCCACCGGACAGGGACACGACGCTCGACGTCCACCCCTCGGTCATGCCGGCCGACGAGACGTACTCGGCGTAGCCGTACATCAGCGCGGCCCCGACCAGCTGGAGGCTCGCCACCAGGCTGGTCGCGAGGTGCACGGCGCCGATCTGCGTGCGGTCGCCGAACTTCAGCACCAGGGCGATGAGGTTGACCACGACCGAGGCGAACAGCTCGAAGGGGTTGTGCAGGTCGGGATCGCGCATGTCGCCGAGGAAGAAGCCGAAGTTCAGCGTCGCGGCGAGCAGGACGAAGAACCCGAAGACGACCTTCTCCAGGTTCACGCAGTCCTCCGCCCACCGGCCCCGGCACCCGGGGGTCGGACCACAGCATCGCTGCTGGAGTCCTCCCGCGCTACGGACGCTGCAACAGCGGCATGATCACACGATCGACCAGGTCGCTCACCACGGTGTCGTCCAGCGGCCGCCCGGTGACCAGCCAGCGCAGCGCGAGCACCGCCGGGCCGATCTCCGCCGCGACCGAATGGCCCCCGTCGGCGGAGACCTCGCCGCGCTCCACGGCGCGGGCGACGACGGTCTCCCAGGCGGCGTCCCAGTTCGCCAGCGGCGGGCGGCGGCAGCCCCCCTGCAGCACCGGGTCGTCGATGACGGCACCGAGCAGGCTGCGGATCGCCCGGCCCGAGGGGCCGCCGAAGAGCTCCACGACCTCGGTCAGGACGGCGACCAGGTCCTCGCGGAGCTTCCCGGTGTCAGGTACCTCCAGCACCGGCGCGCCGACCACGTCCATGACGCTGAGCAGCAGTTCCCCCTTGCTCGACCAGCGCCGGTAGATCGTCGCCTTGCCGACCCCGGCGGCCGTCGCGACGGCGTCCATGGTCAGGCCGGCGTAGCCCGCGCGGCCGAGCACCTCCAGCACGGCCGAGGCGATCGCGGCGTCGCGCGACGCGTCCAGCCGGCGCCCTCCCGCCCGCGTGCGGGTCGGGCAGGGTGCAGGCGCCGTCTCGTCACCCGGTGTCACCGTATGAACGTAACGCGTATTCCGGAACGCTGCAGGGCGGAGGACACGCCGCTGTTCCCAACTCTCCGCGGTCGAACCCGGACGCATGCCAGGAGCCAACTGCCCGCAACGCCGCGGGGCCGGCCGCGGTCCCCGCGGTCGGCCCCGTGCGTCCCCCTCGACCGGCGCTCCCGTCCCCCACGGTCGTGCCGGTCGCCGTGCCCGGCGGCGTCGTCCCCCACGACGCCGCCGGCCGATGCGCCGGCGGCTCCGTCCCCCCGTGCGATGGAGACGCCGGCTGTCCTCAGGCCCCGGTCGGGGCCGGTCTCACCGCGCGACGCCCTCGCGCTGGCCGGCGCTGAACACGAAGTCCAGCGAGCTGGTGGCGCCCTCGACCAGGTCGGCACTCGTGGTCGACGGGAGGCTCGCGGTGAGCAGCAGGTGGTCGGTGCCGCCCGGCGCCAGGGACGTCGCGTCCCGCAGGGCGACGTCGGTCACGATCGGGCCGGCGTGGTGACGGGTCGTCGTCCCCCCGCAGGCCCAGCCGCCGTCGACGGGGGCCCAGGCCTGCGAGCAGGACTCCAGCGTCAGCTGCAGGCCGTGGACGCGGTCGGTGTCGAGCACGCTGGACCCCGTGGCCACGGAGGACAGGCGCAGCTCCGACAGCGGCGCGGTCCCGTCGTTGACCAGGTCGATCGGCGAGCTCTCCACGTCGCCGGCCAGGAACACGCCGTGGTCGAACAGCGACACCGTGGCGGTGTGCGCGGCCTCGGTGAGCGCGATCGACAGCACGCCGGTGTCGAGCCGGCTGACCACCGGGGTGGTGCTGTCGGTGAAGGTCCCGAACGTGCCGAGGCCGGCGACGGAGGCGGCGGCCCCCAGGACGGCGATCGACGCGGCGATGCGGGCCCGCGTGCGGCGGGACCGTCCTGTGGTCTGGGCGGTCACGGTGGCTCCCTCGGTGTTCGTCGTCCCGGTGACGGGGAGAACTCTGCTGGCCCATCCGCAGGGCACCCGCCGGGCGACCGCAAGGAACCCTCAAGAACCGGAAAACGGCGTTGCGGGCCTCCCTGCGGTCGGGACGTGACCCGGACCGAGGAACTGACGCCGGTCCACCGCGCGGAGGACGGCGAACTGGTGGGCGGCGGAGCGGTCCGCTTGGCTGGTCGAGGCACGGCCGGGCGCGGTGACCGTCCGGTTCGGGTACGACCCGCAGGACACCGCGACGCTCACCGGCGCCGACCTCGACCGGCTGTGGCCGGCGACGGAAGCCGCAGGAGCCGCCTGCGGTTGAGCCCGTCGTGGACAGGGACGTCGAGGTGGTCGTCATCGGGGCCGGCCAGGCCGGGCTGAGCGCGGCGCACCACCTCGTTCGGCTGGGGCTCGACTCCGTCGTCCTCGACGCCGAGGCACGCGCCGGGGGCGCCTGGCAGCACCGCTGGCCGTCGCTGACGCTGGCCCGCACCCACCACGTGCACGACCTGCCCGGCCTGCCCTTCCCGCCGGCGCGGGACGACGTCGCGGCGGCCGACGCGGTCCCCGCCTACTTCGCCGACTACGAGCGGCACTTCGCACTGCCGGTGCACCGGCCGGTGCGGGTGCGCGCCGTCCGCCGGACCCCCGACGACCGGTTCCGCGTCGAGACGACCGACGGGGACTGGACCGCCTCCGCCGTCGTGAACGCCACCGGCACCTGGACCCGGCCGTTCGTGCCGCGCTACCCGGGACAGGAGGTGTTCCGCGGCCGCCAGCTGACCCCGGTCGACTACCGGGGCGCCGAGGAGTTCGCCGGGCAGTCGGTGGTCGTGGTGGGCGGCGGTACCTCGGCGGTGCAGCTGCTCGGGGAGATCGCCGAGGTCGCCGCCACCACCTGGGTGACCCGGCGCCCGCCGGTCTGGCGCGAGGAGCCGTTCGGCCCCGAGGAGGGGCGGGCGGCGGTCGCGCTGGTCGAGGACGCCGTCCGCGAGGGCCGGTCCCCCGGCAGCGTCGTCGGCGTCACCGGGCTGGTCGTCACGCCGTGGGTGCGGGAGGCACGCGCCCGCGGCGTCCTCGACCGTCTGCCGGTGTTCGACCGGCTCACCCCCGACGGCGTGGCGTGGGACGACGGCCGGTCCGTCCGCGCCGACGCCGTCCTGTGGGCCACCGGCTTCCGCCCGGCGCTGGGCCACCTGGCACCGCTGGGCCTGCGCGGGCCCGGCGGCGGGATCCGGATGGAGGGCACGCACGTGGCCGGGGAGCCGCGGGTGCACCTGGTCGGCTACGGCCCCTCGGCGAGCACGGTGGGTGCGAACCGGGCGGGGCGCGAGGCCGCGGTGGCGCTGCGCCGGCTGCTGCACCCCGCGGCGGCGCTGCCCCGCTCGGCCTAGCGACCCCCGACCCGACCGGCGCCGGGGTCAGGGGATCCCGCACGGATCCGCGGCTCGCAGCGTGCGCGATCGCGTGCACGCGACGCGGGGAGCGGAGGGAACGGCTCCGGGGGCGATCAGGGTCGGTCCAGGGCGTTCCCTGATACCGCCGTCCAGCGGCGACCGAGAGCCTCGACGCCATGACCTCCCCGACCTCCCCGACGTCCCACGGCTCGGTGACCTCGTGATCGCCGCGCACCGCCTCACCAAGACCTACGGCACCCGCACCGCCGTCGACGGGATCAGCTTCACCGTCGAGCCCGGCCGGGTGACCGGTTTCCTCGGCCCCAACGGCGCGGGGAAGTCCACGACGATGCGGATGGTCCTCGGCCTGGACCGCCCGACCTCGGGCAGCGTCACCGTCAACGGCCGCCGCTACGCCGACTACCCCGCCCCGCTGCGCGAGGTGGGTGCGCTGCTCGAGGCCCGCGCCCTGCACCCGGGCCGCTCGGCCCGCGACCACCTGCGCTGGCTGGCGGCCAGCAACGGCATCCCGCGGACCCGCGTCGACGAGGTGCTCGACCTGGTCGGTCTCACCGCGGTCGCCGACCAGCGGGTCGGCCGGTTCTCCCTGGGCATGGGCCAGCGCCTGGGCATCGCGGCCGCAGTGATCGGCGACCCGCCGGTCGTCGTCCTCGACGAGCCGGTGAACGGCCTGGACCCCGAGGGCATCCGCTGGGTGCGCACGCTCGCCCGTGACCTCGCCGCCGAGGGACGCACCGTGTTCGTCTCCAGCCACCTGATGTCGGAGATGGCACTGACCGCCGACCACCTCGTCGTGATCGGTCGCGGCCGGGTGCTCGCCGACTGCTCGACGGCGGAGTTCGTCGCCCAGCACGCCGCCTCCCACGTCCGGGTGCGCAGCCCGCAGCACGACCAGGTCGCCACCCTGCTGCGCCGCGAGGGCCTCGACGTCGCCGCGCACGGCGAGGAGCTGCGGGTGCGGGGCCTGGACGCGGCCGCCGTCGGCGAGCTGGTCGGCCGCTCCGGCCTGCTGCTGCACGAGCTGACCCTGGTGCGCTCCTCGCTCGAGGACGCCTTCATGACCCTCACCGCCGACAGCGTCGAGTACGCCGCCACCCCCGCAGGAGCCTCTCGATGACCGCCACCGTGGGCACGCACGCCTGGACCCGCACCGAGACCCCGGCGGCGCCCGGCCCCGGTGCCACGCTGCGGGCGGAGTGGGTCAAGTTCTGGACCGTCCGCTCGACCCCCTGGTCGCTGGCCGCGATGTTCGGTCTGGGTGCCGGGCTGACCACGCTGGTGTGCGCGCTGAGCGCCGAGGCGCTGGCCCGGGGGGACGTCGGTGAGCCGGTGGGCGCCTTCGTGACCTGGGGCGTGGTGTTCGCCCAGGTCACCGCCGTCGTCCTCGGGGCGCTCGTGGTCACCAGCGAGTACGGGACCGGGATGATCCGCGCGACGCTCGCCGCCACCCCGCGGCGCGGCGCGGTGCTGGCGGCCAAGGCGGCGGTGCTCGCCTCGACGCTGTTCGTCGCCGGCACCCTGACCGCGGTGGCCGGCTACCTCGGCGGCAACTGGTTCCTCGACCGCGAGGGCATCGGCCTGGCGCTGAGCGACGACGGCGTGCTGCGGTCGCTGCTCGGCAGCGGCCTCTACATGGCCGGCCTCGGGTTGTTCGCCGCCGGCGTCGGCCTGCTGGTGCGGCACACGGCCGCGGCGCTGGCCATCGTGCTGGGCCTGGTCTTCGTCCTGGGCAACCTGGTGATGGTGCTGCCCGGCGCCTGGGGCGAGTGGGCGACCAAGCTGATGCCGGGCAACGCCGGATCGGCGATCGCGACGCCCGAGTCGTTCAACCCGCTGCTGCTCGACCCGTGGGTGGGCTTCGCGGTGTTCGTCGCCGAGGTCGCCGCCGTCCTGGCACTCGCCGCGGTCGTGTTCACCCGCCGCGACGCGTGACCGCCCGCTCCTCGTCGATCATGGGGTCGTTGCAGGCGACACGGCCGGACACGCCGGCGCCGTCGGCGACGACCCCGTGATCAACGGCAGGGGGCGCGGGGACCCGGCGGTCCCGAGGACGACAATGGTGCGGGTGACTGCACCAGACCCCCAGGCCGCCGGCCGGGAGACCGCCCACGAGCTGGTCCGCCGGCTCACCGACGACGACAGCGCCGGGGCCGACGAACTGCTCGCCGGCATCGCCGAGGTCCGCGACCTCGTGTTCGTCGGCGCCGGCCTGACCGCGATGGCACGCGCCGACGGCCGGCAGCTGCCGCCGGCCCAGCGCGCGCAGGCCAGCACCCGGCAGCTGAACCTCGGCCAGCTGCGCGACAGGCACCGCCACGACCCCGAGGGGCTGCGGACCTGGCTGCGCCGGTCGGCCGAGGAGGTCCTCTTCCTCCGCGCGCTGCGCGAGGCCGCCGTCCGCGTCACCGGCTGACGGTCAGCCGAGCGGCTCGACCCACGGAGCCCGCCAGGCGGGCGGCTCGGTGGGCTGCGCGTAGTAGCGGGTGTCACGCACGATCCGCCCCTCGTCGTCGAACTCGAGGACGAGCGCGACGTGCCAGACGTCCCCGCCGTAGTCGTTGACGCCCTCGAGCACCCACACGTGGCCGGCGCCGACCACCCGCCGCACGGTGAGCGTCGGTGGGGTGGGGAACGCCTCCTGCATCGCCCGCATCGCCTCGCGGCCGCGGATGCGCTCGCCCGACTGCGGCACCTCCATCACGTAGTCGGGGTGCCGGACCTGGTACTCGTCCTCCGCCGACAGCCCCGTTCCCGAGGTCGTGCCGAGCACCCGGTCCAGAGCCGCCCGCATGGCGACCGCGTCGTCGTCGGCCACCGCGCGACGGAACAGGTCGAGCACCTCGGAGCCGCTCACCACCGACGTCTACACCCGGCCGGCCGGCGTGGGCAGGGCCCGGCGCCCCCGGTCAGGCCGGCCGCGTCGCGACCCGCGCGAGCGGGAGGGTGAGCAACAGCGCCCCGGCGACGAGGACGTAGGTCCACGGCAGTCCGACCCCGGCCGCCACCAGGCCGAGCACCAGCGCGCCGACGGCGGTCCCGGCGTCGAACGAGGCGTTCCACATCGCGCTGGCGGCGGTGGCCCCGCCCTCGCCGGCGCGGGCGAAGGCGGCCAGCAGCGTCAGGTTCTGCACCGTTCCGTAGCCCGCGCCGAAGACGGCGGCCCCGGCCAGCACCCACCCGGCGCCTGTCCCCAGCCCCAGCGCGACGGCCGCCAGGCCCGTCGCGGACAGGAGCAGCGCCAGCGGCAGCAGCAGCCGGGTGCCCGTCCGGTCGGCGAGCGCCCCGGTCCGCCACCGGGACAGCGCCGCGGTGACGCCGAAGACGAGCAGCGCCGCCGTCGCCAGCGCGCCGTCGGGCCGCTCGATCGGCAGGAACGTCACCAGCCCGCCGCCGGCGAGGGTGACCACGAGCAGCACGGCGGACGGCGCGAGCGCGGCGCGCACCGCGGCCCGGGAGGACGACGTACCGGCAGGCGGGTCCGCGCGCGCCCCGCGGACCACGCCGGGCACCAGCGGCAGCGCGAGCACCGGCGCGGCGGCCAGCCAGGCCAGCCAGCCGGCGTGCCCGCCCAGCGCGAGGGCCACCCCGGCGGGGACGAAGGCCAGGTTGGGCACCGCGATGGCCAGTCCGTAGAGGCCGATCGACTCCCCGCGCCGCTCCGGCGGGGCCACCCGCGCGGCCAGGGTCGCCCCGAGGACGGTGAGCACCGCGAAGCCGACGCCGCGCACCGCGGAGACCGCCGAGAGCCAGAGCAGCCCGTCGTCCACCGCGTAGAGCGGCGAGGGGGCGCCGAGGGCGACCAGACCGACGGCGAGCACCGGCCCCGCGCCGTACCGCGCGGTCAGCGCCGGCACGACCGACTGCCCGGCGACGGTGACCGCGAGGAACACGGCGGTGACCGCCCCGGCGGTGTCGGCGGCAGCGCCACCGGCGACCGCGTAGGCGGGCAGCGAGGCCAGGGTCAGGCTGAAGCTGGTGAAGCCCAGCGCCGTGGCGCCGACCAGCGCCCGCACCGCGGGCAGCCGCCACAGCGACGCCCGCGTTCCCGTCGTCCGCCGCGCCACACCGCTCCCCTCGACCGGGCCACGTCGCCCGGCCGACCAGCATGACCGGCCGGGCGTGCCCGTGCGCCACCAGGTCCGCGGGGGCTGCGCGCTGGTCGGCGTCCGTGGACCATCCGGGGGTGCCCACGCGCCAGCCCGTTCCGTCGACGGACCGTCCCCGCCCGGTGTTCAGCCGGGTGTACGCGCGGATCAGCGAGGGGATGGACGCCGAGGGCCTCGCCGCGCTGCGCACCGAGCTGCTCGCGCCGCTCTCCGGGTCGGTGGTGGAGGTCGGCTGCGGCAACGGCCGCAACTTCGCGCGCTACCCGGCGGCGGTGACCCGGGTGACGGCGGTCGAGCCGGAACCGCACCTCCGGGACCTGGCGACGCGGGCGGCCGGTACCGCGCCCGTGCCGGTCATCGTGGTCGCCGGCACCGCCGAGGCGCTGCCGGTGCCGGACGGCGAGGCCGATGCCGCCGTGCTGTGCCTGGTGCTGTGCTCGCTGCCGGATCGGGACCGGGCGCTCGCCGAGATCACCCGCGTGCTGCGCCCCGGGGGGACCCTGGCCTTCCTCGAGCACGGCCTCGGGCCGACCCGGCGGGTGCGCGCGGTCCAGCGGCTCGCCGACGCCACGCTGTGGCCACTGCTGGCCGGGGGCTGCCACACCGCCGTCGACCCGGTCGGCCTCGTCGAGCGGGCCGGGTTCGAGGTCACGGCCCTGCGCCGGCTGCGCTTCCCCGACTCCCGCCTCACCCTCCCGGCCACGCCGCACGTGCTCGGCGTCGCCCGCCGACCGGGCCGACCGCGGGCGGGTAGGCAGGGCGGGTGCCCCTGCTGACCGTCGGCCACGGCCCGGACGACCGCACCCGCCTCGGCGCCCGGCTGACCGGCGCCGGGATCGGGCTCGTCGTCGACGTCCGCCGGATCCCGGGCAGCCGCAGCAACCCCGACGTCCGGCGGGAGGCGCTCGAGGAGTGGCTGCCCGCCGCCGGCGTCGGGTACCGCTGGGACGCGCGGCTGGGCGGTCGTCGCCGGCTGCCCCAGGACGCGCCCGTCGCCGACGGCTGGTGGACCGTCGCCCAGTTCGCCGCCTACGCCGCGCACAGCCGCACGCCGGAGTTCGCCGCGGCGCTCGACGAGGTCCTGGCCGAGGCGGCGAGCGCGACCGTGGCGGTGATGTGCAGCGAGAGCGTGTGGTGGCGCTGCCACCGGCGGATCGTCGCCGACGTCGCCGTCCTCGGCCGTCGTGTGCCGGTGCACCACCTCATGCCCGACGGCCGGCTCGCCGAGCACCGCCCGTCCGAGGGCGCGGTGGTGTCCCCCGACGGCGTGGTCCACTGGCCCGCCCGGTGACGTGCTGGAACGGCCCTCCTGCAGGGTCCCGCCGCGAGCTCGCGAGTGGCGGGGGCGGGAGGGCCCTCATCCCATGTGCGGGTACCGGTGGTCGGTCGGCGGCACGAAGGTCTCCTTGATCGACCGGGTCGAGGTCCAGCGCTGCAGGTTCTGCGCCGCGCCGGCCTTGTCGTTGGTGCCCGAGGCCCGCCCGCCGCCGAAGGGCTGCTGGCCGACGACGGCGCCGGTGGGCTTGTCGTTGACGTAGAAGTTGCCCGCCGCGAACCGCAGGAACCGCTGCGCGTGCGCGATCGCCGCGCGGTCCTGGGCGATGACGGCGCCGGTGAGGGCGTAGGGCGCCGCCGACTCCATCTGGGTCAGCACGGCCTCGTAGTCGGCGTCGTCGTAGACGTGCACCGCGAGGATCGGCCCGAAGTACTCGGTGGTGAAGACCTCGTGCCCCGGATCGGTGCCCTCGATGACCGTCGGGCGGACGAAGAAGCCCTCGCTGTCGTCGGCCTGGCCGCCGGCGACGATCGACAGCGCCGGGTCGTCGTCGACGCGGTCGAGGACGTCGGAGAGCTTCGAGAACGACTTCCGGTCGATCACCGCACCCATGAAGTTGGAGAAGTCCGTGACGTCGCCCATCTCCAGCGACTCGGTGACCCCCACCAGGTCGTCACGCAGCCGCGCCCACACCGACCGCGGCACGTAGGCGCGCGAGGCCGCCGAGCACTTCTGCCCCTGGAACTCGAACGCGCCGCGGACCAGGGCGGTGCGGAGCACGTCGACGTCGGCCGAGGGGTGGGCGACGACGAAGTCCTTGCCGCCGGTCTCCCCGACGATCCGCGGGTAGCCGCGGTAGGAGGCGATGTTCTCCCCCACCGTCCGCCACAGGTGCTGGAACACCGCCGTCGACCCGGTGAAGTGGATGCCGGCGAGGTCGCGGTCGGCGAGCACCACCTCGGACACCGGGATGCCGTCGCCGGGCAGCATGTTGATCACACCCGGCGGCAGCCCGGCCTCCTCCAGCAGCCGCATGACGAAGTGGGCGGCGAACTGCTGCGTGGGGGCGGGCTTCCAGACGACGGTGTTGCCCATGAGCGCCGGCGCGGTGGGCAGGTTGCCGGCGATCGCGGTGAAGTTGAACGGCGTGACGGCGTAGACGAACCCCTCGAGCGGCCGGTGGTCGCTGCGGTTCCACACGCCGGGCGAGGACACCGGCTGCGCGGACACGATCTCGCGGGCGAAGTGCACGTTCCAGCGCCAGAAGTCGATGAGCTCGCAGGCCGAGTCGATCTCGGCCTGGTACGCGGTCTTCGACTGGCCGAGCATCGTGGCGGCGTTGAGCGTCTGCCGCCACGGCCCGGACAGCAGCTCGGCGGCGCGCAGGAACACCGCGGCCCGGTCGTCGAACGACAGGTCCTGCCACGCGGGAGCGGCCGCCTTGGCGCAGGCCACCGCCTCCTCCGCGTCGGCGTGCGTGGCGTTCGCGGCGGTGCCGAGGACGGCGGCGTGCCGGTGCGGCTGGACGACGTCGAAGCGCTCGCCCCCGCCCATCCGCTGCTTGTCGCCGATCGTCATGGTCAGCTCGAGCGGCTCGCCGGCCAGCTCGGTGAGCCGCTGCTGCAGTGCGGCGCGCTCCGGCGAGCCGGGGGCGTAGGTGAGCACCGACTCGTTGCGGGGCGAGGGGACGTTGGTGACGGCGTCCATGGGACTTCCCTTGTTCGGGGTGGTGGGGCGGGGCCGGCTCAGTTGCTGCTGACGAGGGAGCGCAGGAAGGCTCAGTTGCTGCTGACGAGGGAGCGCAGGAAGAAGCGCAGGTTCGCGGGGCGCTCGGCCAGCCGGCGCATGAAGTAGCCGTACCAGTCGGCGCCGTAGGGGACGTAGGCCCGCACGCACAGGCCCTCGGCGGCCAGCCGGTGCTGCTCGCCGGTGCGGATGCCGTAGAGCATCTGCACCTCCCACGAGTCCGGCGTCCGGCCGTACTCGGCGGCCAGCCGCTGCGCGAGGTCGACCATGCGCGGGTCGTGCGAGCCGACCATGGGGTGGCCGGGCCCGCGCATGAGCACGCCGAGGCAGCGGGCGTAGGCGGCGTCGACCTCGGCGCGGCCCTGGTACGCGACCGACGGCGGCTCGTCGTAGGCGCCCTTGACCAGCCGCACCCGGGAGCCGGGGACGGCGAGCGCGGCGGCGTCGTCCTCCGTGCGGTGCAGCGCGGCCTGCAGCACCGCACCGGTGCCCGGGTGCTCGCGGCGCAGCTCGGCGAGGACGGCGAGGGTCGAGTCGACGGTGGCCGACTCCTCCATGTCGAGGGTGACCGTGGTGCCGATCGCCGAGGCCGCCTCGGCGACCGGCCGGACCAGCTCCAGCGCCAGGTCGGTGCCGCCACCGGGCAGCGCCTGGCCGAACGCCGACAGCTTCACCGACACCTCGGCGGCGGGGCCCAGCCGCAGCGGCGCGAGCCCGTCGAGCAGCGCCAGGTAGGCGTCGCGGGAGCGCACCGCCTCGGTGCGGTCGGTCACGCCCTCGCCGAGGTGGTCGAGGGTCACGGTGATCCCCTCGGCGGTGAGCCGGCGGACGACGGCGAGGGCGTCGTCGAGGGTCTCGCCGGCGACGAACCGGTCGACGACCCGCCGGGTCGCCGGGGTGCCGATGACCAGCCGGCGCAGTTCGGGGCGCCGGGAGGCGCCGAGCAGCAGGGTCTTCTGAGAGAGCACGCGCCACCTCCGGCACCGGGGACCCGACGCCTCCGACGCTAGGCAGCCCCGGGTCGCGCGACCAGCGACAGACGTACTGTTCCCGCCGTCTCGTGTCATACACCTGTACAGGAGGACGACGGCGTGCGCGACGAGCTGCAGGAGCTGGTCGACCGGGTCGCGGGGTTGCTCGGCGCCCCGGCGACCCTGGAGGACGCCGACTTCACCCTGCTGGCCTTCTGCGCCCACCCGGTCGACGGCGCGCGGACGCCCGTGATGGACGCCGTGCGCACCCGCTCGATCCTCGGCCGCGGGTCCACGCCGGAGACCCGCCGCTGGTTCGAGGACTTCGGCATCGCGGTCGCCGAGGGCCCGCTGCGCACGCCGGGCGACCCCGAGGCCGGGATCCTCACCCGCCTGGTGCTGCCGGTCCGGCACGGTGGGCGCACCCGCGGCTACCTGTGGCTGCTCGACGGCGGGCGCACCGACCCCGCCGCCGACGACCCCGGGCTCGCCGCGGCGGTGGAGCTGGCCGCCGAGGCCGGGCGGCTGCTGGCGGAGCGGGAGGCCGACGCCGGCGACCTGGGCCGCCCGCTGGCCACCGCGCTCACCGGCACAGCGGCGGCGCGGGCCGAGGCGGCCCGGACGCTCACCGGGGCCTGGGGCGAGCGGGTCCCGGTGGTGCTGGTCGCGCTGCGGCCCGCCGGCGCGGGGCTGCCCTCGCCGTGGCGGGCCCCGGCCGCGGGGGCGGTCAGCGCGGTGCTGGCCGGCGAGGGACTGGTCGCCGTCGCCGTCCCCCTGCCCGGCCCGGCGGACCTGCGCCCGGCCGCCGCGGTCACCGCCGCCGCGCTCACCGGCCTGCCGCCCGGGAGCACCGCCGGGCTGTCCGCCGTGGGCGGTGGGGCCGACGCCCTGCCCGAGCGGTGGGAGCAGGCGCGCACCGCCGCGCGGGTCGCCGCAGCCGTCCCCCGCTTCTCCCCGGTGGCGCACTGGGGCGAGCTGGGTGCGTGGCGGCTGGCCGCCGCGCTGCCCGGCCCCGACCCCGCCGTCCGCCCCCTGCTGGCCGACCCCGTGCTGACCGCCACCGCCGAGACCTGGCTGGACGCCGGGTGCCGCCCGGCGCGGGCGGCCGCGACGCTGCACGTGCACCGCCAGACGCTGTACCACCGGCTCGGGCGGATCGAGGCACTGACCGGCCTGGACCTGGCCGACGGCGACGCCCGGTTGCTGCTGCACGCCTCGCTGCGCCGGGCCCGGCTCCCGTGACGGGCAGCGTTCTCACCGGGCTGCTCGGATCCTCCTCTCGGCGTCGCGGAGCACCCGGGGCACCAGCCGGCGGTGCACGGCGGACAACGGGTGCCACACGATCTCGTCCCGGCGCCGGCCCTGGTGCAGGCAGGTCGTCAGCGACACCCGGCCCTCCGCCGTCTGCACGACGAGGTTGGCCCTCAGGGAGCTGGAGGCGCTTTCCAGCCGGATCCAGTCCTCGCCACGTCCACCGATCTGCCATCCCGCGACGGTGGCCGGCGAGCGCCCGCGGCGGAGCCGGAGACCGAGCAGACCGCGCCAGATGAACCACCCCGCGACGCCGGGGACGTCGCCGAACATCGCCCGGGCCCACTGCTCCGGTGTCGCCTCCGCGTCGGTGGCGAGGGTGAAGCGGTCGGCGTAGTCGATCCCGGGCAGGGAACTGATCCCGCGGACCGATCCGCGGACCTCGTCCGGTTCCACGGCGCCGCTGACGACCCTGTCGCTCATCGCCCTGCCTCCCTCTCGTATACGCTGCCGTACACGAGCACGCTAGCGCTTCTATACGGTGGCGTACAAGAGATGGGAGGGGCGCGTCGTGGGCGTGACCCGCACGCCGCGGGAGCGGTGGATCGAGCAGGGGTTGCAGGCACTGGCCGCCGGCGGTCCGGACGCCGTCCGCGTCGAGGCGCTGGCGAAGGAACTGGGCGTCACCAAGGGCGGGTTCTACGGGTCCTTCGCCGACCGGGACGCGCTCCTGGAGGCGATGCTGGACACCTGGGAGCGGGAGAGCACCGACGACGTGCTCGACCGCGTCGAGCGCGAGGGCGGCGATCCGCGCACCAAGATCCATCGCGCGGGCGTGCTCACCTTCTCCGACGACCGCCTGCTGCCGATCGACCTGGCGGTCCGGGACTGGGCCCGGCGGGACGAGGCCGTCGCCGTGCGCCTGCGACGGGTGGACAACCGGCGCATGGCGCTGCTCCGCGAGATGATCGGCACCTTCTGCCCCGACCCCGACGAGGTCGAGGCCCGCAGCCTGCTCGCCTTCTGCGTGGCGATCGGCGAGCACTTCCTGGCCGCCGACCACGGCGATCGGACCCGGGTGGAGGTCCTCGCCCGCGCCGCCGACCTGCTGCTCGACCGTCCGCCCGGGACCACGGCCGCGTCGTCCGGGGGCCGGCCCGGTCGCCGCTGAGCACCCGCGCCGACCGCGCCGTGACCGGTCTCACACGTCCCGCTCAGCTCGCGCCACCGCGGCGGGAGTCGCCTACTCTCGGGATCGGTATGGCGGCGGGAGGAGAGGCGTTGCCTCGACATGCGGGAAGCGCCGACGTCCTCACCGAACTGCGCACGGCGACAGCCGTCGAGCACGAGCAGGTGGAGTCCACCCTCGGCCTGATGGACCCGCACCTGGGCCGGGACCGGCTGGTCGCGGTCCTGACCCGGCTGCACGCGTTCTGGACCGCCGCCGAGGCGGGCCTGGACGCGTGGGCCCGCCGCTCCCCCGCGGACGCCGAGACCGTCGACTGGTCGCGGCGACGTCGCGCCCACCTGTTCGCCGAGGACCTGCGTGCGCTCCGCGCCGAGCCCCCTGTCGGCGCGAGCCCCGAGCTGCCGCCCGTCGAGGACACCGACCAGGCCCTGGGCCGGCTCTACGTCCTGGAGGGCTCCACGCTCGGCGGCACGTTCATCTCCCGCCACCTCGCCACGCTGCCCACGCTCGGCCCCGACGTCCGGCTCGGCGCCTTCTCCCCGTACGGCGGCGAGACCGGTGCCATGTGGCACGCCTTCCGCCGGGTGACCCGCGACCGGGTCGCCACCGGCGGCGACGCCGGCCGGGTGGTGGGCTCCGCGCGCGCCACCTTCACGGCGCTGGCCGACTGGTGCGCGCCGGTCGGGGCATCCGCGTGACCGAGCCCGTGAGGTCACGCGTGGGCACAGCACCTCCGGGCACAGCACCTCCGGGCACAGCACCTCCGGGCACGGTGGCGACGAACCCCGGCGAGGCGGCTCCGTGACCGGCTCCGAGACCGACCTGCTGCCGGCGGGGACGCCGATCGACCTCTCCAACTGCGAGCGGGAGCCGATCCACGTCCCCGGCAGCATCCAGCCGCGCGGTGTGCTGCTGGCGGTCACCGAGCCCGACCTCGTCGTCGAGCAGGTCTCGGAGAACCTCGCCGACCTGGCGGGCGTGGACCCCGCCGACGCGCTGGGCCGGCGGCTGCCCGACGTCCTCGGTGTGGTCGCGGCCGAGGCGGTGGCCCGCTCGGCCAGCGCCTTCGGCGACCTGCGGGAGCGCAACCCGGTGGAGATCACCCTGGACGTCGGGGGCAGCCCGGTGCCGGTCGACGCGCTGCTGCACCGCGCGGTGGTCGGCCCGGGGGACGCCGCAACCCCGACGACGGCGCTGCTGGTCGTCGAGCTCGAGCCCGCCCGCGGCCCCCGCCCCTTCTCGTTCCCCAACACCTACCAGGCGGTGCGCGGCACCGTCGGCGAGCTCAACCGCGCGACCTCGCTGCAGGAGCTCCACGACATCACCGCCCAGGCGGTGCGCGAGCTGACCGGGTTCGACCGCGTGATGGTCTACCGGTACGACGCCGACTACAACGGCGAGGTCGTGGCCGAGGCCAAGGCGGCGGAGCTGAACTCCTTCCTGGGCCTGCACTACCCGGCCAGCGACATCCCGGCGCAGGCGCGGGCGCTGTACGAGAAGAACTGGATCCGGCTGATCTCCGACGTCGACTACCGGCCGGTGCCCCTGCGGCCGGTGCTGGTGCCCTCGACCGGGACACCGCTGGACATGACGTTCTCGACGCTGCGCAGCGTCTCGCCGGTGCACGTCGAGTACCTGCAGAACATGGGCGTGCGCGCCTCGATGTCGATCTCGCTGCTGCGCGACGACCGGCTGTGGGGCCTCATCGCCTGCCACCACTACTCCGGTCCGCACGCCCCGCCCTACGCCACCCGGGCGGCCGCGGAGTTCCTCGGCTCCACGCTGTCGCTGCGCCTGGTCGACCGCGCCGAGGAGGACGAGGTGCACCGCGCGCTGCAGGTGCGCTCGACGCTGGCCTGGCTGACCGCGGCCACCCTCGACGAGGACCGTCCGCTGGCCGACGCGCTGCTCGGCACGCCCAACCTGCTCGACCTGCTGCCGGCCGGCGGCGTGGTGGTGCAGCTGCAGGGCCACCGCGGCAGCCGCGGCACCCCGCTGCCCGAGGGCACGGCCGAGGCGATCGCCGAATGGGCCGCCGCCCGGAGCGAGGACGTCGTCGCCACCGACTCGCTGCGCCGGTCCGCGCCGGGACTGCGGGTGCCTGCGGACGTCGCGTGCGGCGTGCTCGTGCTGCCGCTGCTGGAGGGGCAGTACGTGCTCTGGCACCGCGCCGAGACGACGCGCACGGTCGACTGGGGCGGCGACCCGCACAACAAGGCGATCGCCGAGCGGGAGGGCGACTCCGTCCGGCTCAGCCCGCGCAAGAGCTTCGAGCGGTGGCGGGAGACCGTCCGCGACCGGTCCGAGCCGTGGACGGCGCAGGAAGTGGCCGAGGTCGGTGAGCTGCGCACCCACCTGCTGGAGGCGCTGTACGCGCGATCGCGGCGCGTGGTGCGCGCCGCCGAGCGGTTGCAGCGCAGCCACCTCACCGAGCCGCCGGAGTCGGACCGCCACGACGTCGCCGTCCGTTACGTGCCGGCCACGACCGAGGCCCAGGTCGGTGGCGACTGGTACGACGTGTTCGAGCAGCCGGACGGCTCCACGGTGGTCGTGATCGGCGACGTCGTGGGGCACGACACCGCGGCCGCGGCCGACATGGCCCAGCTGCGGGGGCTGTTGCGGGGCATCGCGTACGACAGCGCCGACGGCCCGGCCGCCGTGCTGCGCCGGCTGGACTCCGCCGTCGCGGGCCTCGGGCTGCACGCCTTGGCCACCGTGCTCGTCGGCCGGCTGACCCCCGATGCCGGGACCGGCGGCGCCCGGCTGCGCTGGTCGAGCGCCGGCCACCTCCCGCCGCTGCTCGCCGAGCCCGGCGACGGTGTGCTGACGCTGACCACCCCACGCGCCGAGCTGCTGCTCGGCGTGGACCCGGCGGCGCGGCGCACCGAGTCCGAGGCGCTGCTGGAGCCGGGCTCGACGCTGCTGCTCTACACCGACGGGCTCGTCGAGCGGCGCGACCAGCTCTTCGACGCGGGCGTGCAGCGGCTGGCCACCGAGCTGGCGGCCGTCCGCGACCGGCCGCTCGAGGCGGCCTGTGACGAGCTGATCGGCCGGATGCTGCCCGAGGGCGCGGAGGACGACGTAGCGCTGGTCGCCGTCCGGCTGAGCGACTGAAGGAGGGCTCATCCTCCTCCCCGTTCGCAGGCTCACGGCGAGCCTCTGGACGGGGCCGGGCCCACTTCCCCGACGAGGACTGCTCGGTACCCGTCCCGGTCGACGCCCCTGTGCGGACAGCGTGACCGGGCCGGTCTCGCGGGACGCGCCTCCCACGTGTCGGACTGTCGGCCGGGTGCCCGGTCAGCCTGCTCTCCCGTGTGTCGAGGATCCGCCGTAGGTTCCGTCCCTGGGCTGGACCGCCGAGACGAGCACCGGAGGATGCACCCCATGTCACACATGCGACGCTTCGACCATGTCGGCATCACGGTCGCGGACCTCGACACGGTGATGGCGTTCTTCGTGGGCCTGGGTCTCGAGGTCGAGGGCAGGCAGACCGTCGAGGGCGAGTTCCTGGACACCGTCATCGGCATCCCCGACTCCCGCACCGAGATCGCCATGCTGCGGCCGCCCGACGGAGGTACCCGGCTGGAGCTGTCGAGCTTCGTCCGGCCCGACTCCGAGCCGGGATCGCCCGCTGCCATGGCCAACGAACTGGGGCTCCGCAACGTGGCCTTCGAGGTCGACGACCTCCAGGCCGTCGTCGACCGACTGGCCACGGACGGTTACGGCCTGGTCGGCGGCATCGGGGAGTACGAGCACATCTGGCGCATGGCCTACGTGCGCGGGCCGGAGGGGATCATCGTGGCCCTGGCCGAGCGGATCGGCTGACGCCGACGTCGTCGATGCCGGCCCGTGCACGCTCGTACAGCTCGGCGGCCGTGTCGTAGGCCGTGTCGTAGGCCGTGACCGCCAGCCCCGCGTACGGCTCGTGCGTCATCGGAGCACCTCCGCAGCGAGCCTCCGCTCGTGCTGCGACGTGCTCGACCGTCCCGCTCACCGTTCGGCTTGCGGGACGACCGCCGCTCGGGCGACCTGGCCACATGACCTCGACATCCTCCGCGTAGCAGACGGCCGATCCATCAAGTACTGGACTGCCTCGTCCCCGGCTCCTGATCGTCACCGCCGAGCGATGAGGCACCGGGCACCTGGCGGGCGGAAGCCGTGGAGGTGTTCGCTGCACTCGCCAGCACGGCGCGGAAGTGGGGAGCCACCGGACGTGGTCATGGGCGCCAAGCAGCTGAAGGTGGGGCTCCGGGTCGATGACCTGGATCGCTCCGCTTCGCTGTACCAGCAGATCGGCTTCAGGAAGATCCCCAACGATGAGCAACCTGAGCTTCGCTACCTCACCTTCGGACACACCTGGCTGATCCTGTCGAGCCGCTTCTCTCACGGCTATCACGACGCCGAACGCGAGCGCGCAGCGAAGGCGGGGCCTGTGGGCAGCGGCTTCGTCCTGGCCGTGCCCACCACCGACATCGCTGCGGTGCGCGAGCTGTGGCGCCGGGAGTCCTTGCAAGTCACCCTCGAGCCCGAGGACGTCGGCTTTGCGGTGATCTTCTACGGACTGGACCCAGACGGCTACGAGCTGATGTTCGAGCAGTTCCACGAGTGACGGCCCGCTCGACACCAGTAGCTGGCTGCCCCAGCCTCGTGGCGTCGCCGTAGCGCGTTCGTCCTGCGGGACGCTGGTCGCTGCCTCCGCGTGCCGCCCGGCCGCGGCGACGCACGCGTGGATGAGACCGCGGGAGACGGGGCGACGCCGGAGTCGTGGTGGATGTCAGCGTTGCCGGCGCTGAGCAGCGCAGAAGCCGAGGCCGTCGGCGATCACTCCGAAGGTCTCCTCGCTGACGGTGACGGTGCCTCCGATTCGCGGGGGCGAGCCGCCGCGGGAGTCGAGGGCGAGGCAGGTCCCTCAGGGGGCCGGCGTTCCCAGGACCGGTGATGCCGGCTGGGGCGGGGTCCAGCCCATCGCGGCACGGGACCCGCGCGTGATGGCGCCGGCCGGTATCAGGCGCATGACGCTGTTCCGCAGGGTCTGGCGCCAGCCGCCGCCGAGGTGGGATCCCAAGCGGCCCGATGCAACCGAGGCCCGGGCCAGGGTGCGGCATCGACGCCTGCGGACGGCGTCGAAATCGTCCAGGGCGGGGGCCAGCCGCCCGCCTGTCGCGACGGGGGCACCGACGAGGAGGCCCACGCAGAGGCCGTCCTCGAGCGCTGTCGCGGCTCCCTGCCCCGTCGTCGGGAGAGTGCCGTGGGCGGCGTCCCCGACCATGACGACCCGGCCGGTCGTGTAGCGCGGCAGCCCACCGGAGAGGTGGTGGACGTCGTGCCGCAGGACCGCCTCGGGCGGCGTCGCGGCCATCACCTCCTGCACCGGGCTCGCCCAGCCCGCGAACCGCTCCCCGGCCGCACCGAGTTCGTCGGCGATCGTCGTGCGCTCGGGCATGGCGACGTACCCGTACCAGTACGTCTCGTCATCGGCGACGCGCACGATGCCGAACTCCGCGTGCGGGCCCCAGTACTGCTGCAGCGGCGTGCACCCGTGGGCCCCGGGCGCGATGCCGCGCCAGCTCGAGTACCCGCTGTAGACCGGGCGGCTGGCCGGGAACAGCACCGCCCGCACGGCACTCCGCATGCCGTCGGCGCCGACGACGATGTCCGCCTCCCGTCCCTCGACGACGGCGGGTGCCCCCTCCGGCTCGCCCGGATCCACGGTGGCCACGGGGATGCCGCTGACGATCCCGACGCCGCAGGCCAGGGCCCGGTGGTGCAGCGCGGCGTGCAGACGGCGGCGGTGCACCCCGACGAGCCCCACCGCCTGGCGCATGACAGGGGTGTCCGGGAGGGCGAGGATCGGCCGGCCCTCCTGGTCCCGGATGCCGCCCGCCACGGTCGGGTACCCGAGCGCAGCGGCGTTCTCGTCCCCGAAGCCGAGCCCGCGGAACGCGGCCACGGCGTTGGGGGTCATGGCGAGGCCTGCCCCGACCTCACCGAGCTCCGGCGACCGCTCCAGGACCGTGACCTGCCACCCGGTCCGCGCAAGCGAGATGGCCGAGGCCAGGCCCGCGATACCGGCCCCGACGACAACCGCAGCGTGTCCCATGCGCCCTCCGTCGTGGACTGGCCGCCCTCGCGCTCTTCGCGAGGGTCCTGATCAGGGTGGTCGCAACAGCCGCCGTCATGGTCTCCCAGCGGAGGACGTCCAGGAGGTCCCGGCGCTTCCTGACCGTTCACCCCCTCTGGGCCCGCCTGACCTGCCCCCTGACCCGAGGTGCGACCCGTCCCGATCACCGTTGGTCCTGCGGGATCGACGAGCTGTACGTCCTCGGGGTCCGCGGTGACTGCATCCTCGACCGTGACCGACCCTCGGTCACGTGGCGTCGAGCCCGCGACGAGTCAGAGGCCTGACCGGCGGCGGCCGGTCGTCAGGGGCCCTCACCGAGGCGGGTCCGGTCGGGCTGGGGCTCGGGTGCGGCTGCTGCGCTGCCGATGCGTCACGGTGGGTCGGGCGGCCGCTCCGAGGTGGCGTCGGACGTCCGGAGCCGTCGGGTGCGCTGCAGGCGTCGCAGGCCGGTCGTGCCAGGCGCCGCCGCGGCGTGCACGAAGAGCCAGGCCAGCTCGGCGGCGTACTCCTCGCACTCCGGACCGGTCCGGCCCTGCAGGTTGGAGGGGACGCCGTGCATGGCGGCCCAGAGGGTATCGGCGAAGACGGCCGGGTCCCCGGCGCGGAACTCCCCCTCCGCTCGACCCTCGGCCATGAAGGCCCTGAGCTCCTCGATGCCGGAGCGTCGCTGCTCGGCGACGAGCCGCTGCACGGCAGGGGAAGCCGCGGCAGCACGGACCTCCTGCAGTGCCTTCACCTCGAGCGGGCACGCCGCGCAGTGGCGGACGTAGCCCGACACGATCCGGTGCAGCGCCTCGACGTAGCTGGCTGCCTCGCCCGAGCCTGCCATCGCACGGTCCAGGCGCTGCTCGACCGTGCGCAGGACCTCGATGATCAGCTCGTCCTTGGCTGAGAAGTGGTAGCTGATCAGCCCAGGGCTGATCGACGCCCGCTTCGCGATCCGGACGAAGGACGCCCGCGCGTACCCCTCCTCCGCGATCGTCGCGATGGCGGCCTCGACGATCTGCGCCCGGCGCGCCGCCTCCACGAAGGACCGCTGTGGACCGTCCCCACCATTTCCTGGTTGCACAACGAGGATCCTAGACGCTTGACTAAGGCATGATCTCGGAGGGCGCGGACCGGCGGATCGGTCGACGGCTGCTGGCCGGCATGCTGGGGCTGGCGCTGGTGGTCGGCGGTGGTGTCACCGTCTACGCGCTCACGCTGTACCCGGCGGGCGAGGCGCACCGCGGTTCGCTGGCGCTGCGGGGCGGCACGGTGCTGACCGGCGCCGACCTGCAGCCACTCGAGGGCGCCACCGTCCTCATCACCGACGGCGTGGTCACCGCCGTCGGCCCCGACGCCGAGGTCGAGCTGCCGGCCGGCGCCGACGTGGTGAACGTGACCGGTCACACCGTCCTGCCCGGGCTCATCGACCTCCACGTGCACCTGGGGTCGCCCGAGCTCGCGGCCGACGAGCAGATGGCATGGTGGCGCTGGCCGGAACTGGTCGCGGACTCGGTCCGCTTCGTCCCGGGGACCCGCCGGGCCCTGCTCGAGTCCGGCGTCACCTCGGTGCGCAGTCTCGGCGACGACCACGCGTGGGTCATCCAGATGCGCTCGATGCTGCGCGACGGCGAGCTCGAGGGGCCCCGGCTGTTCGCTGCCGGGCCGCTGTTCACGACGCGGAACGGCCACCCGGTGGCCACCCTCGGCGCCGAGCCCGGCTCCGACGCCGTCCGGCTCCCCGAGTCGACGGAGGAGGCCCAGCGGATGGTGCGCGCGCTCGCCGCGGGACCGACACCGGTGGACCTGATCAAGGTGGTGCAGGAGCGCGGGTCGGAGGACCGCCCCCTCACGCCGCTCGCCCCGGCCGTGCTGCGGGCCGTCGTCGAAGAGGCGCACGCACACGGCCTGCCCGTGGTGGCGCACTGGGGCTCCCTGGCCGACCTGGAAGACGTCCTCGCCGCCGGCGTCGACGGGCTGGAGCACCTCGAGGCCCGCGAGCTGCTCGACGGCTGGCCGGACGGATCCTTGACGGCCCTCATCGACCGGGGGGTCGCTCTGGACCCCACCCTGGCGGTCACCGAGGTGGCCTTGCCCCAGGAGCCGCACCGGGCGCTGCGGCAGCGGGCGGCGGAGTACGCGGCCGCAGGAGGCACGCTCGTGGCCGGCAGCGACGCGGGCATGCCAGGAGTGCCGTTCGGTGGCGGTCTGCACCGCGAGCTGGAGCTGCTGGTCGAGGCGGGCCTGTCACCGCAGGAGGCGCTGCAGGCAGCGACCGTGCGAGCCGCCGCCGTCCTCCGCACGGACCGCGTCGGGGTCGTCGCCCCGGGACGCGCCGCCGACCTCCTCGTGGTGGACGGCGCCCCTCACCGCGACATCAGCGCGATCCGGCGGGTCGCGCTCGTGCTCAGAGACGGGCGCACCGTGGCCGACCACCGCGCCGAACCCGCGAGTTGACCGCCGACGGGCGCCTACCACCGGCGACGCGCCCGGCACGGATCCGCGCCAGCACCGGAGCGGAGAGACGAGGACTCGACGTGCAGAAGATCCTCGAGACGTCGGGCGTCGTCCTCGCGGTCCTGGGCGGGTCGACGGTCGTAGGCCGGCGAGCGCCGCTCCAGGGCCGTCGATGCGGTCGTTGTGTCACATGGCAGCAGTGAGGGCCAGCACGCGTCCCGTCCGCTGACCGATCCCCTACGGGGCACCAGCGGTTGGCGGCCCGCTCCCTCCGAACGTCGCCGTAGCGGGTTCGGCCTCCGGACGCCAGCCCATGAGGACGGCGGATGGCGGGATGCCGGTCCAGTCGCAGGAGGACGGCGGACCGAGCGATGAATCCTGGGACCCCGTCGGGTCGGTGCTGAGGAAGCCGGATCGTCCTGAGGAGGGCATCGTGAGACAGGAGGGCATCGTGAGACTCGACCGAGCAACTGTGTTCCTGCCCATCGAGGACCGTTCGGTATCGCACGCCTTCTACACCGCCCTCGGGTTCGTGGCAGTGGGTGAGCCGGGTGACGACGGCCTTCCCGAGCCCCTGCAGCTCGACATCAGCGTCGGACTGCGTGTGCTGCTGATCCCAGCGGTCGGCTTCGGCTGGGTCATCGGTCGCCGGCGACGATCGCCCCGGAGTGCTCATGAGTGTCTCGTCGTGATCGGGCTGACCACCGATGCCGAGGTCGACGAGCTGATGCGTCGCGCACAGGAAGCCGGCGCCGAGATGGTCTTCGCATCCGGAGCCCGGACTTGGGGCCCCGTCTCGGTGGGCGACGACCACGCGGAGCCGCAGAGCCCAGATGCCTACGCCGGCGCGTTCGCCGATCCCGACGGCCACATGTGGCAGGTCACCCGCACCGACGAGGTCCTGATCCGATGAGCCAGGCGCGGACCCGTTCTCCGCTGCGATTGCAGCGGGCGCAGCACCGGCGACGAGATCGGCGCGGTCCGTCGAACGGCGGAGCCATCGAGAAGCCAGCCGCGCCATGAAGCTGACCACTCCCACGTTCGTCTCGGCCGCCGGGGTGATGCAGGGGGTCGGCGCGCCGGACGGGGACCGCAGCAGCGGATTCGAGCGCGGCGGATGGACCACCCCACAGTTCGACCGCGAGATGCCTGCGCGGCCGCCCGATCGACGCGGCCGCCCCGAGCCGAGGAGGAGCCCCATGGCCATCCGCACCGCCCGTACCGCCTGGAACGGCACCCTGCAGGAGGGGTCCGGCCAGGTCGAGCTCAGCAGCTCCGAGGTCGGCACGTTCGACGTCTCCTTCCCCAGGCGCACGGCCGAGGACGCCGGCGGCACCACGAGCCCCGAGGAACTGATCGCGGCGGCCCACTCGTCGTGCTTCTCCATGGCGCTCTCCTACGAGATCGCCAGCGCCGGCGGCACGCCCCGGTCGCTGGAGGTCTCCGCCGACGTGACCCTCGGTCAGAAGGACGGCGCGCCGACCATCACGAAGATCGCGCTGAGCGTCCATGGCGAGGTCGAGGGCCTCGACGCCGCGGGGTTCGAGCAGGCCGCTCTGGCCGCCAAGGCCGGTTGCGCGGTCAGCCGCGCGCTCGCCGGGGTCGACGAGATCACCCTCGACGCCATCCTGGAGAGCTGAGAGAGGTCCCCGCCTCATGAGGACGGGTGCGGAAAGCGCGATGGTCCCCGTCCCGGTGGGCAGCGTGGTGCTGACGGACCGACGGTCGCGGCGCAGCTGGGCGGTCGAGGTCGCGGCGCACCAGATGTCCGCTCTTCCGGTGACCCAGGCGCAGTACGCGCAGGTCACCGGGGAATGGCCGAGCACCGCGCGTGGCGACCGGCTGCCGGTGGAGGGGGTTTCGTGGTGGGACGCGGTGCGGTTCTGCCATGCGCTGTCCCGACAGGAGCAGCTGGTCCCCGCCTACCGGCTCGATCCCGACGGCGAGGGCATCGAATGGGACGCGTCCGCCGATGGCTACCGGCTTCCTACTGAGGCCGAGTGGGAGCACGCCTGCCGCGCCGGGACCGGCGCCGCGCGGTATGGGGAGCTCGACGACGTCGCGTGGTACCGCGGCAACTCGGGGGGACGACTGCACCCGGTGGGCGGCAAGCGGCCCAACGCCTGGGGGTTGTTCGACATGCTGGGCAACGTCTGGGAGTGGTGCTGGGACGTCTACGACGCCGAGACATACGGCACCTACCGAGTGCTCCGCGGCGGTGGCTGGTTCGACGAGCACTGGAGCTGTCGGGCCTCGGTACGGCGCAGAAGTCATCCCACCTTCCGGATCGACGACGTCGGCTTCCGCGTCGCCCGATCGGTTCCCCATTGACCAGCAGCGGACCTCCGCCCCTCTGCGGCGGACGCGTCCGCGTCGATCGGGTCTTCGCGGAGGGGCAGCCGCACCGCACGCACTGGAGCTTCGACGACGCAGGACCACCGAGCCGCCGGGCACGCCGACCAGGCACCGACGATGGCCCCACTGGCGGCTCACGACCTCCGCTGCCCATGACCCAGGCTCCTGACGACGCCCGCACGAGGTTCGGCTCACGGCACACCCGGCCGTGCCGGTAGCCGGTCGTCGCACGGGCCGTCCGCGGACGGGGTGCCGTAGTTCGTGTGCCGTGAGCGGACCGGCTCGCGCCACAATCAGCCGTGGACATGCTCAGCGTGCTCGCCCAGGAGACGGCCCAGGTGGAGCGGCTGGTGCGCGACGCCGACCTGACCGCGCCTGTCGCCTCCTGCCCGGGCTGGACCGTGTACGACCTCGTCATCCACCTGGGTGCCGTTCACCGTTGGGCGGCTGCGGCGACGCGCACGCCGCGTGACGGACGAGTGCCGGACCCGGAAGAACCGCAGGGCCTTGACGACACAGTCCTGGCTCGTTGGTACGCCTCGAGCGCTGCCGAACTCGTCGAGGCACTGTCCATCGACCCGGACCGATCCTGCTGGACTCTCGCTGAACCGCGCAGCGTCGGATTCTGGCGTCGGCGCCAGCTTCACGAGACTGCCGTGCACCGCTGGGACCTCGAGCAGGCGCTGGGCCGGCCGGCCCTGATCGACGCCGAGGTCGCGCTCGACGGCATAGACGAGGTGCTCACCGTGATGCTGCCGCGGCAAGTGCGTCTCCGGCGCGTGAAGGAGTCGTCGCGCTGGGTTCGTCTGCGGGTCGGCGGGCAGCATCGGGTGCTCGCTTCGTCCGCCAGTCGCGACCCTCAGCCGGTCGCCACCGTCGCAGCCGACGCCGCCACCGTCCTGCTGCTCCTGTGGGGCCGGCTCGGCCTTGACAGCGTGTCGGTTGACGGCGACCGAGGGGCCCTCGAGGAAGTCCTGCGTGGTGCGCTGACGCCTTGATGCACGCGTCGGCCCGATCACCGCGCAGGCCCTCGGCCCACGACCGGCCGCCCATCCCCGTACTCCGACTGCCGTGCCCTCGGTAGACCCCGCAGGCGCCGACCCGGCCCACCAAGCCGACAGACCCGCGGGTGGCCGGCGTGCGGACGAAGGCGTTGGTGCTCGCCGGGCCGAACGAGCAGGCCGGCTCACAGCCCATGACACTGCCGTGCCGATGACGGCTCAGGGATGCCTCGTGGTCGACAGCTCCGTCGAGGTTCCGGATCACCAGGGTTCGCCGTCGCGCCAGTCGCAGGCGAGGTCCCCGCCGGCGGTCAGTGACGCGCTGCCCGGCAGGACGTAGATGCCGCCCTCTTCGTCCTCGGAACGCTCCACGCCGTGCGGGGTGACCACCGAGACGGTGCCGGTCCACACCTTCCAGCCGCGCGCGGCGTAGAAGGCGCCGGCCATGCCGCTCGTGCTGAGGGCCCCGAGCACGTACCCCTGGCGGATGACGCGCTCCAGCGTCCCCATCAGGAGGTCGCCGTGCCCGCGGCGGCGCCGGTCAGCGCGTACCGCGACGGCCTCGACGTAGCCGGTGCGCAAGGCCCGCCCGTCGTGCAGGAGGCGGCGCATCACGACCGCCCCGTGCCCGATGAGCTCCTGGCCCTCCCAGAGCAGGGCGTGCACGCCGCCCAGCGCGTGCTCGTGGTCCTCCTCGGTGTACGCCTCGTCCGCGGGGAACGCCCCGTCCAAGAGCACGCGGACCGCCAGCAGGTCCTCCGGGGTCAGGTCCGCGGTGTGCGCGACACGCAGCTCGGTCCAGCCGCCGTCGTGGCCCTCGGCGGCGCTCACCGGGTGCCATCGCTGGGGGTGGAGGTGCCGCGCTGCAGCTCCTCGGCCAGCAGTTCCATCAGCAGCCCGTCGTGCCAGCCCCCGCGCCGGACGTCGCGCTCGTAGCGCCGCATGATCCCGACGGGGCGGAATCCGACCGAGGCGTAGCACCGGATCGCCGCCGGCATCGCCAGTCCGTGATCGTGTGGCCCGTGGGAGGTTCCTCGAACGGACGGGTGCGGTCGCCGGCTCGACGTCGTCTCACCAGTTGCGCACCTCGCGTGCCCAGGCCGCCAGCCCCCGGGCAAACCCCTCCCGGTCACGGGGAGCGAGCCCGTCGAGCACCTTGAGCAGAGGCACCGCGCGCTGGGCGACGAAGCTGCGAACGACGTCCCGATGGGCCTCGGCGAGATCGACCAGAGTGCGACGGCGGTTGCCCGGGTCCTCCTGGCGCTCGACCAGCCCGGCCCGGCTGAGTTCGCCGACGAGTTCACTCGCCGTCGACAACGAGACGTTCAAGCGCCGGGCGAGATCGGTGACGCTGATGGACCGGCCTGCCGAGAGCTGGGCCAGCACCGCCCCATGGCGGGCCGTCAGCCCGTGAGCGGCGAACAGCATCGCGAGCTCGTCCGGCATCTCGCTCGGGGCCCGACGGAAGTACGCCTCCAACAGCGGCACGACCCCCAACACCTCCAGGTCCCGTGGCTGAGGCACCCCTGGAACCCCGTGGTCCTTGTCACTCACTCCGTGGATCCATATATTTGCCTTTCCGAAGTGTTGGGGTATCCCAACCTTGAGTGCCTTCGGTGGAGGAAGCCGTGACCATGGCCCACCCGCGACCGGAGTTCATCTCGCCGCTGCCGCACGAATACCTCTACATCGGGCTGACCGTCGACCCTCCCGCGCATGTCCCGGTGGTGCGCCGCAGCGCCCGACGCGATCGAGTCCTCGACCGGTGTCGCGCCCTGGTCGAGGAGGTCGAGCGGATCGAGGGAGTCGCCGACGCGAGGGTGTTCGAGACGGTGCTCGTCCCACCGGTACCCGGCGTGCCACGGTTCGACGTCACGCTGCTCGTGCGGGCTACCACGCCCGACGTACTGACACAGGTGCGTCGCGCGGACCTGTGGTCGCAGCTGGAACCCGACCTCGTCATCACCGCCCGCAACACCCGGCGGATCGGTGACACCGAGCGGACGCGGTCGGCGACCTTCCTGTTCAACCACTTCACCGCCGCCGACACCACCACCGCGGTGACCACCTGGGAGACCCTCGCCGGCTGGTACACCGCCAAGATCGGCGTGGACAACTCCACGCTCCTCCAGCCCACCGGCGCCAGCCCGTACGCGCTCATCAACTACGTCCGCCTCCCCGGCAGCAGCGCACACTTCATGCTCAACCAGCTGAGCCGCCCGAGCTTCCACCGCCACGTCCGACGCACCCTCGCCAACAGCGGCATGATCGCGCTGCCCCTGCTGTGCAGGCCTGCGTAGCCCGCGCTACGGGTCCGGGCGGCGCTCGCGTGCGGGTGCATCCGGACGAGGATCACGAGGGTCATCAGGGTCCGACCCGTGCGACCGTCGTGGTCCCGGGCCGGAGGCGAGCCCGACGTCGCCTTCCGCAGCGGATCCCGCTGTGGTCGGAGGCGTGCTGCTCGATGGCCCGGTCACCTCGGCCGATCGCCCGAACCGCTGCCGAACCGCTGCCCGACAGCACGAGTCCTGCGCCGTCGTGCGACGGAGCTGCACCACGACGGTGGCGCCAGCAGGAGGCCGGATGGCGCCGTGACGCGTGCCGTCCGGCCTCCTGGCGCCTCCGGGCCGAGGACGCCCTCAGCCGAGGGAGCCGAGGAGCTCGCGGCAGGCGTTCTCGCAGCGCCGGCACGCCTCGGCGCAGACGCGGCAGTGCTCGTGCATGGAGGCGTGGCCGTCGCACTCGTCACCGCACGCCCGGCAGGCCGTGGCGCAGGCCTCGAGGACCGCCCGGGTCAGGTTGGCGTCGTAGCCGGTGTGCCGGGAGAGCACCCGGCCGGTGGTCCCGCAGACGTCGGCGCAGTCGAGGTTGGTGCGGATGCACGTCCGCAGCTGGTCGACCATCTCCTCGCTGAGGCAGGCGTCGGCGCAGGCGGTGCACGCCTGCGCGCACTCGTAGCAGGCCTCGATGCAGGCGACGAGCTTCTGCCTGTCGATGCCGCCGAGGTCGGCCGGGTAGGTGTCGAGCATCTGGCTGGCAACGGTCACGGTCGGTCCTCCGTCGTGGGCGTCCTGGCCCCGAGCGGTACCCACGCCGCACCGTTCCCGCGCACGGGTTCCCGGCGGGTCGCCAGGAACCCGTGCCTCAGGCCTGGCCCTCCCCGGGCGGGGAGCTGAACCGGGCGCTGAGCCCGTCTCCCTGGTCCCCACCCTCCCCGGGCAGCGGCGCCTCGTCCTCGGCCGCGCGCACGACGGCGTCGTCGGCGATGTCGTCGTCCTCACGGCCGGTCGGGGCGTCGCGTTCGAGCTCCTCGAGCACCCGCCGCTCGTCCTCGGTCAGGTCGCCGGCGCCGAGGTGCTCCCCCGGCTCGCCGGCATCCGACCCGCTGGCCATCGCCGAGTCGGGGTCGAGGTCGTCCGGGCTGGTCATCGTCGCCTCCTCGGGCGTGTGCCCGTCAGCGCGGGAAGTTGGGTTCGAGACGCGGCACGATCTGCATCTCCGGCACGAAGGCCGCCGGGTGCAGCGTCACCAGGTAGCGCACCATCTCCGCGACCGCCGACGGCGGCATCATCAGGTGGGCCGGGATGCCCCACTGCTCCATCATCGGCGTGTCCATGGCCGCGGGGATGACCGCCTGCACGCGGCACGGGAAGGGTCGCTCCACGCCGTCCTCGCCCGTGACGGCCTTCTCGCGCAGCTCCCGCTGGATGCACCTGGTCGCGTTGAGGAAGCCGGCCTTGGAGCCGTTGTAGGCGATCGCGCCGCTGCCGGAGGTGATCGCCGAGAGGCTCACGATGTGCACCACGTCGGCGGTGCGGTCCTCGGGCAGGTGCTGCACCCGCTTCACGAACTCGCTGGTCAGGAAGACCGGCCCCTCGCAGTTGACGGCCTGCACCCGCTGGTAGTCCGCTAGGTCGATGTCGGTGACGTAGCCGGGACGGTCGATGCCGGCGACGTTGGCCAGGATGTCGAAGGCGTCGCCGTGGGCGTCGAAGAGCGCAGCGACGACCGCGCGGCGGCTGGCGTCGTCGGTCACGTCGAGCGCGACGACCTCCGCGGACCCACCGGCGTCGGCCACCAGCTCCGCCGTGCCCTTGGCGCCCCCCTCGTCGATGTCGGCGATGGCCACGTGCGCGCCGGCCTCGGCCAGTGCCACGCAGGTGGCCCGGCCCAGTCCGCTCGCCCCGCCCGTGACCAGGGCCACCCGCCCCTGCAACGCCCTGCTGTCGGCCATCCGCTCCTCCGTCTGCCGGTCGTGCTGTCGCCGACCAGCCTGGTGGATGCCGCCGCCCGCCGCAGGTCGGACGATCACACGGTGGTGGCGCTCCCGGACGCCGTCCGCACGCCACCCAGGCCCGTCCCCCACACGTCGGCCAGGGTCACCGTCTGCAGCCCGCGCTCGGCGATCAACTCCACCAGCTCGTCGTAGACCTGGGTGATGGTGGGTTGGTTGGCGTGGCCGACCACGACGGCCTGCGCGGTGAACCACCGGTCGGCGGCGTCCACCAGCTCGGCGGGTGTGAGCAGCCGGTTGTCCTCCAGCGTGCTGTTCCACATGACCACCGTCGGGTGCCCGAGGTCGGCGCTGATCCGCAGGACCCGCTCGTCGTGCGCCCCGAACGGCGGGCGCATGAACGGCGTGCGGATGCCGAAGGTGCTCTCGATCCAGTCCCGGTTGCGGCCGATCTCCTCGGCCACCTGGTCGTCTGAGAGCGTGGTCAGGTCCAGGTGCGACCAGGTGTGGTTGCCCATGGCGACCTGTCCGGAGTCGATGAGCGGCTGCAGCACCTCGCCGTTCTCCTCCCAGGAGGAGTAGCGGCCGTTGGGGAAGAAGGTCAGTCGGACGCCGCTGTCCCGGGCGAACCGGCACAGCGACCCGACGACCTCCGAACTGGTGCCGTCGTCGATGGTCAGGGCCAGCGACGTGCCGTCCCCGGGCAGCTGGTCGACGACTCCGACGGGCGCGGGCAGCACGCCGGGCAGCAGTGGCGGCGCCACCGGCTCGGCGGCCGCGGCGGTGCTCACCGGCGCCCGTGCCGGGTCGACGAGGCCGACCGTGCCACGACCGACGGCCGTGCCGGCCACCCCCGCGGCGAGGAAGAGGAGGAACCGACGGCGCTCCATGCGGCGGACGCTAGGGAGGGACACCGGCGCGTCCGCGCAGCGACACGAGGCCCCCGGGTGGCTGGCACCGCCCGTGCCTCGACGGTCACCGGGCGTGCCCAGCGGCTCGTCGTGAGCGTCGTCGGCGGCACTGTCCACGCCTGCCCGCGTCCGGCTAGCGTCGCCCGCATGGACGTCGGGTGGGACGACTCGCGCCAGGCGTTCGCCGACGCCGCGCGGTGGTTCGTCGGGACGGCCGCCCTGGTCGACGACCGGTGGTCCCGGCCCGCCCTGGGCGAGTGGGACGTCCGCGCCCTGGTGGGCCACACGAGCCGCTCGCTCCTGACGGTCGAGGCCTACCTGGCCCGTCCCGCCACGGCCGTCGAGGTCCCCTCGGCCGGCGACTACTTCCGGGCGACGCGAGCGGCGGCCGCCGACCCGGCTGTCGCGGCGCGCGGACGGGACGCCGGGGCCGCCCTGGGCAGCGATCCGGCCGCCGCCGTGGCGCAGATCGCCGGGCGCGTGCTGCCGCTGGTCGAGGCCAGGGACGGCACGGAGCTCCTGACGACGATCGCGGGCGGCATGCGGCTGGCGGACTACCTGCCCACGCGGACGTTCGAGCTGGCGGTCCACACCGCGGACCTCGCCACCGCGCTGGGGGCGCCGCTGGACCTCCCGGCTGCAGCGGCGGCGCAGGCCCTGCGGCTGGCCGCCGACCTCGCCGTCTCCGACGGCCTCGCCGGACGGGTCCTCCTCGCCGTCACCGGCCGCGCCGCACTCCCCGCGGGCTTCTCGGTGCTCTGAGACCCGGGTCAGCCGACCGGGACCAGGCCCGCCTCCTCGATGAGACGGGCCTGCTCGCGGCACCACGGCGACCAGGCGTCGCCGTCCTGGGACTCCTGGCGCGCGCGGAAGGCCGCCCAGCCCAGCAGCTCCCACTCGCCGACCTCGCCCGGGTCCGGCGCCGGCGTGCCGGCGAAGCGGCCCAGGTAGACCGGGCAGATCTCGTTCTCCACGACACCGCGGAACTCCGCGCGGTACCGGTAACCGGGCAGCGCGGGGCGCAGCTCGTCGACCTGCAGGCCCAGCTCGAAGGCGGCGCGGCGGGCGATCGCGGCGGCGTCGTCCTCGCCGGGGCCGGGGTGTCCGCAGACGGTGTTGGTCCACATGCCCGGGAAGGTCTGCTTGCCCTCCGCGCGACGGGTGACCAGCAGCCGGCCGGCCTCGTCGAAGAGGTACGCGGAGAAGGCCCGGTGCAGCGGCGTCTCCCCGTGGTGCACCAGCGGCTTGGGCATGGTGCCGATCGCCGTCCCGTCGTCGTCGAGCAGGACGATGAGCTCCTCCGGGGCCGTCACCCTGTCCATTGTCGTCCTACCGGACTCCCACCGCGGCCGGGAGCCGTGCCGACCGCCGCTGAGCCATTCCGCGGCACTTCCCAGTGAGCCTCCGAGCGCGCCCGGTGGCGGCGCGACGTGACCACGCGCCGGAGCCCGGATAAACCGGCCAGTCGGTCGCATTATGGATCCGTGACGGGGCCACGACTCATCCGGGACGGCGACGTCCTCGAGGTCCGTGCGCGCCGGACCGGACTGCGGACGACGGTGACGCTGCTGCGCGACGGTGAGCTCGCCGGAGAGGCGACCGGTCTCCTCAAGGTGCTGATGCCCCTGCCCGGGGCTCCGGAGCCGGCGCCGACCGTGCTCGTCCTCACCCCGGCCCCCGGGGTGGTGGCACGCGCCCTGCTCCCCGTCCCACGGCCGTCCGAGGAGGGGGACCCCGGTGGCGACAGCGCCGGCGAGGACCCGCCGGACCCGGCGCGGCGGGTTGCCGACCTCGCCGATGCGCAGCGCCACGCGTTCGACCCGGCACCGGGCACGTTCGCGGCGCGGCTGCGGGAAGTGGAGGAACGGCGCCCGCGGCTGTGGGCGTCCCGCCACGTCGTCCTGGCCGTGGGCAAGGTGGCAGCCACGGTGCTCGGTCTCGCCGTCCTCCTCCAGGCGCTCGTCCGCCCGCTGCTCGAGTGGCTGACCGGCCTGCTCCCACGCGTCGACCTGCCGTCCATCCCCTGGCCGGACGTCGACCTGCCCGCGATCCCCTGGCCCGACGTCGACCTCCCGGACCTCTCGATCCCCGGCTGGCTGCAGGCCGTGTTCAACACCGCGAAGTACTGGGGGCCGGTGCTGGTGGCGGTCGCCGTGGCCGCCCACGAGGTCCGCAAGAAGCGCCGCGAGTCCCCCATCCGCGTCGACGGCGGGACAGGAGGTGGGACGCCTGGCGCGCACGGTTGACCCCGAGCGGTACTCCGAGCGCCGGACGGCCATCGTCGGGGCGGCGCTGGAGCTGTTCGCCACGCGCGGCCTGGCGCGGACCACGACGGCCGAGATCGCGCGGGCGGCGGGCATCTCCACCGGAGCGCTGTTCCACTACTTCCCGTCCAAGCGGGCGGTCTTCCTGGCCCTCTTCGAGGCCGACCGGGCGGAGTGGGACGACGCGTTCGCGACCGCGCGGGCCCAGGAGGACCCCTGGGCCGCGCTCATGGGCGTCGTCGAGCGGCTCGCGGCGGAGGCGGCCCACCCGCTGGTCGCCGGGCTCATCGTGGAGATCCTCGCGCAGGCGCACCGCGACCCCGAGGTCGCCGACCTGGTGGCCGACGGCGACCGGCGGATGATGCGCGGGATCGCCGACCTGGTCGATCGGCTGCGCGAGGACGGGCTGGCCGATCCCGGCATGCCCTCGGCCACCGCGGCCCGGTGGGTGCTGACCCTCACCGACGGCTTCCACACCCGCGGCTACCCCGAGCCCGACCGCGACCGGGCGGCCGAGCTGGCGACGGCGGAGCTGCTCATCGCCCGCGCGCTGCGCTACGGCGGAACCCAGCCGACGGCCTGAGGAGGGGCGACCGACTGGCGCCGGCCGGCCCGGCCGGGCACCGTGCCGGGGGTGGACGGCTTCACGCGCGACGGTCTGGTCTTCGACGTCCGGGACGGCGGCCCTGCGGACGGCGCCCCCGTCGTCCTGCTGCACGGCTTCCCGCAGGACGCCACCGCCTTCACCGCCATCGCCGACCGGCTGCAGGGCGCGGGTCTGCGCACCCTGGCCCCCGACCAGCGCGGCTACTCCCCCGGCGCCCGGCCGTCGGGGCGCGCGGCCTACCGGCTGCGGGAGCTGACCGCTGACGTCCTGGCGCTGCTCGACGCCGCCGAGCTGGGCAGCGCGCACGTCGTCGGGCACGACTGGGGCGGCCTCGTGGCGTGGGCGCTGGGCGCCTGGCACCCGGAGCGGGTGCGCACGCTGACCGCGATCTCGGTGCCGCACCCGGCGGCGATGGCCCGCGCCATGGTCACCAGCGACCAGGCACTGCGCTCGTGGTACATGGGGCTGTTCCAGCTCCCGCTGCTGCCCGAGCGGCTGCTGCTGGCCGGGGACGGCGCGGCGCTGCGCCGGATGCTGCTGATCAGCGGCCTGTCGCCCGAGCTGTCCGAGCACTACGTGCGGCGCATGCAGGAACCCGGCGCACTCAGCGCGGCCCTGGCCTGGTACCGCGCGCTGCCGCTGGACGCCCGAGACCCCGTCGGCACGGTGCGCGTGCCGACGCTGCACCTGTGGAGCACCCGCGACGTCGCCCTCGGCCGCACCGCCACCGAGCAGAGCCGGCGGTTCGTCGACGCCCCCTACCGGCTCGAGGTGCTCGAGGGCCTGACCCACTTCATCCCCGAGCTGGCGCCCGAGCGGGTCGCCGAGCTGGTCGCCGAGCACGTCCGCGCGCACGGCTGACGATCGCTCCGGCGGTCATCTCCGCCGTCGTCCTCCCGCGCGTGGTGCCGAACGGCGCACCGGCTGCTGCTCACCGGAGAGGTGTTCGAGGCCCCGCAGGCGCTGGCCGGCGGGCTCGTGGACCTCGTCGTCCCCGCCGAGGACCTCGACGTCTGCGTCGCCGCGCAGGTCGAGGCCCTCGGCAAGGGTGCGCCGCTGGCCCCGGCCAGGACCGAGCGGCTGCGCGCAGCACGGACCGGGCCACCGGCCGAGCGGTTCCCGCCTCTGCCGGACCTGTCCGCGCGTCCGCTCGCCGGCGAGGAGGGCCAGGAGGGCCAGGAGGGCCAGGAGGGCATCGCCGCCTTCCGCGACGAGCGACCCGCCCGCTGGGTGCCCGCGAGGCCCGTCCCCGTCGTCATCGGCTCAGCCGCAGGCGGCGTGCGGACGGGAGTCCGATGTCACGGCCCGCCCTGCAGGTCGATGGCCCGTGGCCGGCCCCTCGGTCCCGGCGGCCTGCCGATCGTGCCGCTCACGGCGCCGGGCTCGGTGCCTGGTCGGAGAGAACGGCCTCGCGCGTCGGCTGCTCCCCATCCCTGCCGGCGCTCGCCTTGGCGCGCTGCCGCCACGTCGACAGCGCCCGCTCGGTGTAGCCGTTGGGTTCCCGGCGTCCGGAGAAGACCAGATCCAGCGCGGCCTGGAAGGACGGGCTGGCGTCGAGGTCGGCGCACATCGGCTGGTAGCCCGGCTCGTCGGCGTTCTGCTCGTCGACCACGGCGGCCATCCGGGCGAAGGTCTCCCTGACCTGGGTCTCGTCGACCAGCCCGTGGTGCAGCCAGTTCGCGATCTGCTGGCTGGAGATCCGCAGCGTCGCGCGGTCCTCCATCAGGCCCACGCCCTCCAGGTTGGGCACGGTCGAACAGCCGATGCCCAGCCCGACCCAGCGCACGACGTAACCGAGGATGGACTGGGCGTTCGTCTCCAGCTCGTGCCGCTTGTCCTCGTCGGACAGCCCGGCGCCCCCCTCGGGCAGGACCGGGGGCACGAGCAGGCCGCGCCGGTCGGCGAGGGGACGCTGCTTGACCTCCTCCTGGACCGCGAGCACGTCGGTCTCGAGGTAGTGCAGCGCGTGCAGCGTGGCCGCGGTCGGCGAGGGGACCCAGGCGGTGTTCGCCCCGGCCCTCGGGTGGCCGCCCTTGGTGTCGAGCATCTCCCGCATCGCCGCGGGCTTGGCCCACATGCCCTTGCCGATCTGCGCTTGCCCGGCGAAGCCCGCGCGGAGGGCCACGTCGACGTTGCGGTCCTCGTAGGTCTTCAGCCAGGTCTGCGACCGCTGGTCGTCCTTGCGGACGACCGGGCCGGCCTCGAAGTCGGTGTGGATCTCGTCGCCGGTGCGGTCGAGGAAGCCGGTGTTGACGAAGATGACCCGCTCGGCTGCCCGGGCGATGCAGGTCTCGAGGTTGGTCGAGGTCCGCTTCTCCTCGTCCATGATGCCGATCTTGAGGGTCGTCGGCTCCAGGCCCAGCGCCTCCTCGACCGCCGTGAGGAGCTCCACCGACAGGGACACCTCGTCGGGGCCGTGCATCTTGGGCTTGACGATGTAGACGCTGCCGGTCCGGGTGTTGGAGTACCGACCCCGGCCGCGCAGCTCGTGCACCGCGGCCGTCGCCGACACGAGGGCGTCGAGGACCTCTTCGAGGATCGGCTCACCGTCGGCGGTCCGGACGGCGTCCAGGCGCATGTGGTGCCCCACGTTGCGGACCAGCAGCAGGGAGCGGCCGGGCAGGGTGAGCTCGTTCCCGTCGGTGCCGACGTAGCTGCGGTCGCCGTTCACCTCGCGCGTCACGGTGCGCCCGCCCTTGCCGAACGAGGCGGTCAGCTCACCGGTCCGCAGCCCGAGCCAGGTCCGGTAGGCGCCCACCTTGTCCGGGCCGTCCACCGTGGCGACCGAGTCCTCCAGGTCGACGATGGTGGTCACCGCGGACTCCAGCACCGCGTCGGACACCCCCGCGTGGTGCTGGCCACCCACCCGGGTCGACGGGTCGATCGTCAGCTCCAGGTGCAGCCCGTTCCGGCGCAGCAGCACCGCGCCCGGCCGGTCGCCGTCGCCGGGCCGGTGGCCGGCGAACTGCGCCGGGTCGGCCAGACCGGTCGTCCCGGACGCCGTCTCGACGGCCAGCTCGCCGGCGGACGGCACCCGGTAGGCGGTCGCGTCGGCGTGGCTGCCGTCCGCGAGCGGGAAGTAGAGGTCCAGCAGGCGGTCGGCCTCGGCGATGACCTGCGCGCCGCGGCGCTCGTCGTAGCCGCGCTCCAGCTCGTGGTCCAGTGGCAGCGCGTCGGTGCCGTAGAGCGCGTCGTAGAGCGAGCCCCAGCGGGCGTTGGCCGCGTTCAGCGCGTACCGCGGGACGGTGGCCGGCACGACCAGCTGCGGACCGGGCACCTCGGCGATCTCCCGGTCCACGCGGTCCACCCGGACGCTCGGCTCCTCGACGGGCACCAGGTAGCCGATCTCGGTGAGGAACGCCTCCAGCTCCTCGACGTCGCCCACCCCGTGCTCGCGGTGCCACCCGTCGATCTGCTCCTGCAGCTCGTCGCGGCGGCGCAGCAGTGCCTCGACCCGGCCGGCGAAGCGATCGTTGAGCTCGGCGACGATCGCCCAGAAGCGTGCTGGTTCGAGGTCCAGACCGGCGACGAGCTCGTCGGCCACGAAGTCGCGCAGTGCGGGGTCCACCTGCAGCCCACCGGTCCCGGTCCCGTCGTTCACGTTCTCCATGCCCGTCTCCCTCTCCCCGGGACTGCTGTCCCGTTCCCGACTGTCCTGCGTCTGAGTGGCGCGGACGGTGTCCCCATCCGAATACCGGCGGCTGCTGCTGGCAACTCCCGGTTCGGTGGTCCGAGCGTCGAGCCGCGGCGACCTCCGGCGCACGCCGTCACCGCCGCGCCTCCCCTGCACCCGCACCACTCCGACCAATGCGCCGCGAGTGGGGCCTCGCGTCGCCCATGGGTCTACCGCAGTCCGGCCGGCGCGGCATCGTCGGGTGCCGCCTTCGCACATCCCACCCGCGGGCACCCCGGTCTGGTCGCGCCGCACGTGGTCGACCATGACGGTCTCCACCCGGCAGTGGCCCGCGCCGGCCAGCGCGGCGCGCGCCGGTGCAGGGTGTGTCGTCTCCCCATGCGCCGCGTCTGTTGCCCGAGCCGGTCCCGACCTCCCCGCCACCCCCTTGTATCGCCCTCTGCAGCGCCCTACCGTGTAACCGGTAAATGAATAGCTTGTCCGTTTATTGGGCACCGAGCCTCTGGAGACCCGTCCATGGCAGCCAAGCCCTTCGCCTCCTCCGCCGACCTGGGCGTCAAGGAGCAGACCCTCGAGGTGCTCGCCGACGGCGTCTACGCCCTGACCGCGGAGGGCGACCCCAACCTGGGCGCTGTCGAGGGCGAGGACTTCCTCGTCTGCTTCGAGGCCCTCGCCACCCCCGTGGCCGCCCGCCGCTGGCTGGCCAAGCTGCGCGAGCACACCGACAAGCCGGTCCGCTACCTGGTGCTGTCCCACTACCACGCCGTCCGCGTGCTGGGCGCGAGCGCCTTCGACGCCGAGGTGATCGTCAGCAGCGAGCAGACCAAGCACCTCATCGAGGAGCGCGGCCAGCAGGACTGGGAGAGCGAGTACGGCCGGATGCCCCGGCTGTTCGAGGAGCCGGAGTCCATCCCCGGCCTGACGTGGCCGACCATGACCTTCCGCGACAAGCTGACCGTCGAGCTCGGCGGCGACCGCGGCGAGCTGGTCCTGGAGTTCCTCGGCCGCGGGCACACCGAGGGCGACATCGTCGCCTGGCTGCCCGAGCAGGAGATCCTCTTCGCCGGCGACCTCGTCGAGTCCCAGGCCGCGCTCTACACCGGCGACGCGTTCCACTTCGACTGGGCCGCCGGCACCCTCGACCGGGTCAAGGCCCTCGGCGCACAGCAGCTCATCGGCGGCCGCGGGAAGATCGCGCGCGGCCGCGACGAGGTCGACGCCGCCATCGAGCAGACCCGCGACTTCCTGCTCACCATGCAGCGCACCGTCGGCGAGGTGCACCGCGCCGGCGGCACCCTCAAGCAGGCCTTCGAGGCCACCCACGCCGCGCTCGCCCCGAAGTACGGGCGCTGGCCGATCTTCGAGCACTGCCTGCCCTTCGACGTCTCCCGGCTGTGGGACGAGTTCTCCGGCACCGAGCGCCCCGTCATCTGGACCGCCGAGCGCGACCGCGCCGTGTGGGACCAGCTGCAGGGCTGACCGGCCGCCCGACCACGAGGAGTCCCCCGATGGCCACTCCCCGCCCCGAGCTGCCGGTCCTCATCCTGGGTGCCGGCCCGGTCGGCCAGACCACCGCGCTGCTCCTGGCCCGCTGGGGCCTGCGCGTCGTCGTCCTCGACGGCCGGCCCGAGCGCGACGCGATCGGCAGCAAGGCGATCTGCCAGCAGCGCGACGTCCTCGACGTCTGGGACGCCGTCGGCGTCGGCGCCGAGATCGCCCGCCGCGGCGTCACCTGGACCACCGCCCGCACCTTCCACCGCGACGCCGAGCTGTTCAGCTTCCAGTTCGCCGACCGCGGGAGGTCCCCGTTCCCGCCGTTCGTCAACATCTCGCAGTGCGAGACCGAGCGGCTGCTCGACGAGCGCATCGCCGCCGAGCCCCTGATCGACGTCCGCTGGGGTCATCTCGTCACCGGCATCGCGCAGGACGACACGGGAGTGACGGTCACCTGCACGAACGGCGAGACGGTCCGCGGGTCGTACGCCGTCGCCTGTGCGGGCCCCCGCAGCGACGCCGTGCGATCGGCCCTCGGGCTGACCTTCGAGGGCGAGACCTTCGACGACCACTTCCTCATCTGCGACATCCGGACCGACCTGCCCGGCTGGGAGACCGAGCGTCGCTTCTACTTCGACCCGGAGTGGAACCCGGGCCGACAGGTGCTCATCCACCCCTGCCCGGACTCCACCTTCCGCATCGACTGGCAGGTGCCGCCCGATTTCGACCTGGCCGCCGAGGAGGCCTCCGGTGGCCTGGACCGGCGGATCCGCCAGGTCATCGGCAACCGCCCCTACGAGGTCGTGTGGAAGTCGGTCTACCGCTTCCACTCCCGGGTGGTGGACCGGATGCGGGTCGGCCGGGTGCTGGTCGCGGGCGACGCGGCGCACCTCGTCTCCCCGTTCGGCGCCCGCGGCCTGAACTCCGGAGTGCTCGACGCCGAGAACGCCGCCTGGAAGGTCGCCTTCGTCCTCCGCGGGTGGGCCCCGGAGTCGCTGCTGGACAGCTACCACGACGAGCGGCACGCCGCAGCGCTGGAGAACATCGAGGTCACCGGCGCGACCATGCGCTTCCTGGTGCCGGGCAGCGAGGAGGAGGCCCGCCGCCGTCTCGACGTCCTGGAGCGGGCCGCCACCGACCCGCGCGCCCGGGCGGAGGTCGACTCCGGCCGGCTCGCCGAACCGTTCTGGTACGTCGACTCACCGCTGACCACCCCCGACCCGGCACGCCCGTTCCCGGGCCGCCCGGCGCGCGGTGACGTCCCCGTGCCCGCCCCCGGCGTGCTCGTGCCCGACTGCCCGGTCACCGTGCCCGGCCGGCCCGAGGTCGTCCGGCTGCGCCAGCTCGCCCGCGAGGGCGTCACCGTCCTGCTCGGCGACGACGCCGCCCTGCCGACCCTGCCCGCCGGCCTCCGTGCAGGGGCCCGCCACGAGCTCGCGAGTGGCGGGGGGCAGGGAGGTCCTCCTCTGCCGGTGAACGTGCACCGGATGGGCGACCTGGACCCCAGCGGCCTGCTCAGCGAGGCCCTGGGCGCCGGTTCCGACGAGGTCTGGGTGCTGCGTCCCGACGCGCACGTCGCCGCCGTGCTCACCGATCCCGCCGAGGTCGCCCCCGCGGTGGCCCGGCTGCTCGCCCTCGAAGGACCCCCTTGCCCCCCACCGGAGAAGGACCCTCCTGCCCCCCACCACTCGCAAGCTCGTGGCGGGCCCCTGCAGGAGGGCCGGCGGCGGACCCCTGCGGTCCCGGTGTCCACGATCTGAAGGAGAGGAATCCCTGATGGCGTTCTACCGGCAGGTGGGCGAGGTCCCACCGAAGCGGCACACCCAGTTCCGTCGTCCCGACGGCGGCCTGTACTACGAGGAGCTGGTCGGCGAGGAGGGCTTTTCGTCGGACTCCGCTCTGCTGTACCACTCCGGCGTCCCGTCGGCGATCGTCGACGCCCGCCCGTGGGAGCTGCCCGACCAGAGCCTGACCCCCAACGCGCCGCTGGTGCCCCGGCACCTGAAGCTGCACGACCTGTTCCCGGGCGAGGAGCACAAGGCGGTCGACGCGGTGACCGGCCGGCGGCTGGTGCTCGGCAACGGCGACGTGCGGATCTCCTACGCCGTCTCCTCCCTGCCGAGCCCCTACTACCGCAACGCGACCGGCGACGAGTGCGTCTACGTGGAGCGGGGCGCGGCCACGGTGGAGACCGTCTTCGGCGCGCTCGAGGTCGGGCAGGGCGACTACGTGATCATCCCGCGGGCCACCACCCACCGCTGGATCCCGACCGGCAGCGAGCCGCTGCGCACCTACGTCGTCGAGGCCAACAGCCACATCGCCCCGCCCAAGCGCTACCTCTCGAAGTACGGGCAGTTCCTCGAGCACGCGCCGTACTGCGAGCGCGACCTGCGCGGGCCGGCCGAGCCGCTGCTGGCCGAGGGCTCCGACGTCGAGGTGTACGTCAAGCACCGCGGCAACGGCCCCGGCGGGCTGGCCGGCACGGTCCACGTGCTGCCCGAGCACCCGTTCGACGTCGTCGGCTGGGACGGGCACCTCTACCCATACGCCTTCAACATCGCCGACTACGAGCCGATCACCGGCCGGGTGCACCAGCCGCCGCCCGTCCATCAGGTCTTCGAAGGCCACAACTTCGTCATCTGCAACTTCGTGCCCCGGAAGGTCGACTACCACCCGCTCGCGGTGCCGGTGCCCTACTACCACTCCAACGTCGACAGCGACGAGATCATGTTCTACGTCGACGGCGACTACGAGGCCCGCAAGGGCTCGGGCATCGGCAAGGGCTCGATCTCCGTGCACCCCGGCGGGCACAGTCACGGCCCGCAGCCGGGTGCGGTGGAGCGCTCCCTGGGCGTGGAGTACTTCGACGAGCTCGCCGTCATGGTCGACACCTTCCGGCCGCTGGACCTCGGCGAGGCCGGCACCGCCGTCGACGACGGGAAGTACGCCTGGACCTGGTCCGGGCGGGGACCGTCGGCGTGACGGCGCTGTCCAGCGACCTGTTCACCGGCCTCTTCGACGACGCGGCGCTGTTCCCGCCGGGAGACGCGCCGATGGCCGCCGCCGTCCCGGCGCACCGGGAGCTGCGGGAGCGGCTGGGGGACCTGGTCGGGCCGTTCGTCGTGCCGGCCGCCCGGCTCGGCGAGCTGATCGCCGAGCCGGGCGACGGCGGACCGATCCACGTGTCGCCGATCGCGGCGGCCGGTGACCTGCCGGCCGCCGCCGCCCGGGTCACCCGTCAGCCGGGGCTGACCCTGGCCGCCGTCGAGGTCCCGGTCGCCACCGACGCGGCGGCGGCCCGCGAGGCGGTCCGGGTTCTCGACGACGTCCTGCCCGCCGATGTGCCGGCGGCCGTCGAGCTGCCCCGCAACCCCGCCCGGGACGAGGTGCTCGACGTCCTCGCCGGGACCCGCCACCGCGCCAAGCTGCGCACCGGCGGCCTGCGCGCCGCGCTGTTCCCCTCCCCGGAGGAGTTCGCCGCGACGCTGGCCGCCTGTGTCACGCGTGGGGTGGCACTCAAGTGCACCGCCGGCCTGCACTCCGCCGTCCGGCACACCGACCCGGCCACCGGGTTCGCGCACCACGGCTTCCTCAACGTCCTGCTGGCGGTCGACGCGCTCATGACGCAGAAGGCGACGCCGACCGCCTGGCTGACCGAGACCGATCCCGCTGCGTTGGTCACCGCACTGCGGACGTGGCCGGCCGACCGCGCCACCCGCGTCCGGGCCGTCTTCACCTCCTTCGGCACCTGCAGCGTGCTCGAGCCGGTCGACGACCTCCTCGCCCTGGGCCTGCTGCCCTCCGTGGAACGGACACCCGCATGAGCCGCACCTGGTTGGACCTGCCCCCCGGCACCGGCTTCGGGCTCGACAACCTGCCCTACGGCGTCTTCTCCACCCCGGGCACCGCGCCCCGCACCGGCGTTGCCATCGGCGACTCCGTCCTGGACCTGGCGGCGGCCACCGGGGACGCGGCGCACGCGACCGGCTCGCTCAACGCCTTCCTGGCCCGCCGGCCGCAGGCGTGGGCGCAGCTGCGCGCGCAGCTCACCGCCTGGCTCACCGACGAGGCGCACCGCGGCGCCGTGGAGCCGCACCTGCTGCCGCGTGACACGGTGATGCTGCACCTGCCGGTCGAGGTCGCCGACTACGTCGACTTCTACAGCTCGCAGCACCACGCCGAGAACCTCGGGCGGATGTTCAGACCGGACTCCCCGCCGCTGACCCCCAACTGGAAGCACCTCCCCATCGGTTACCACGGTCGCGCCGGCACCGTGGCCGTCTCCGGCACCCCGGTCGTGCGGCCCAACGGGCAGCGCAAGGCGCCGGCGGACGACGCGCCGACGTTCGGGCCGTCGCAGCGGCTGGACATCGAGGCCGAGGTCGGCTTCGTCGTCGGCACGCCGTCCGAGCTCGGCCGCCCGGTGCCCCTGGCCGCCTTCCCCGAGCACGTCTTCGGCGTCTGCCTGGTCAACGACTGGTCCGCCCGGGACATCCAGTCCTGGGAGTACGTGCCACTGGGCCCCTTCCTCGGCAAGTCCTTCCTCACCTCGGTGTCCCCGTGGGTGGTGCCGCTGGCCGCACTGGAGGCCGCTCGCGTCGCCGCCCCGGCCCGCGACGTCCCGCTGCTGCCCTACCTCGACGACACCGGTCACCCCTGGGGCCTGGACCTCACGCTGGAGGTGCGGCTCAACGGCGAGCTGATCAGTTGCCCGCCGTTCGACTCGTTGTACTGGACCCCGGCCCAGCAGCTGGCCCACATGACCGTCAACGGCGCCAGCCTGCGCACCGGCGACCTGTACGCGTCGGGCACCGTCTCCGGCCCGCAGCGCGACCAGCGCGGCTCGTTCATCGAGCTGTCCTGGGGCGGCACGGAACCCCTGACGCTGTCGGACGGGTCGACGCGCACGTTCCTCGAGGACGGCGACGTCGTGACGATCAGCGCCACCGCACCCGGTCCGGACGGGACGCGCATCGCCTTCGGCGAGGTCACCGGCCGGATCGAGCCGACCCGGTGAGCGTGCCGCCTGCACGCCCCGTCCTGCTCCCCACGCCTGCCCGGGCACCGGGGGTGGCGACCGTAGGCTGGCGGGCACGAGGCCACGGGAGGGCCGGCGATGACCGAGGGCAACGACGGGGGCCAAGGCGGGGGCACGCCGCAGTCGCAGACGCTGGACCGGGGCCTGCGGGTCCTCGAGCACCTGGCCGCCGTGGGCCGACCGCAGCCGATCGCGGAGATCGGCCAGGCCCTGGGGCTGCACCGGTCGATCACCTACCGCTTGCTGCGCACCCTGGAGGACCACCAGCTCGTCGAACGGGACCCCGCGGGGCACTACTGGCTCGGCCTCGGGATCGCCGGACTGGCGCGCGGCGTGCGTGCCGACCTGCAGACCGCCGCCCTCCCGTGGCTCAACGCCCTGGTCGCGGAGCTGGGGATGACCGCGTTCCTGGTCGTGCGTGCGGGCCACGAGGCCGTGACCGTGACCAGCGTCGAGCCGCAGGACACGGCCGCGCACGTCGTCTACCGCCCGGGCACGCGGCACCCCGTCGGCCGCGGGGCGCCCGGCCTGGCCCTGCTGATGCCCGAGGCCCCGTCACCGGACGACCGGGAGGCGCTGCGCGAGGCGCGCCGGGTCGGTTGGGCCAGCTCGCACGGCGAGGTAATCGCCGGGATGCGGTCGATCGCCGCACCGGTGCTGGGACCGGACGGAGGCGCCCGCGCCGCACTCGCCGTGGTCTTCGTCGACGAGAGCGCGGACGCCCAGCGGGTGGGGCAGGCCGTGACCGCCGCCGCGGAGAAGGTCGGCGCCGGGCTGCGCTGAAGAAGGAACACCTGCCCCGCCACTGGGAGAAGGACCCCGTCGTCCCCACTCCCCTCGCGGGCTCGGGGCCGATCCGGGACGAGGCCGGGGACGCTGCAGGGGACCGCCCTCACGGTCAGAAGTTGCCGCGCCTGGCCTGCTCCCGCTCGATCGCCTCGAACAGCGCCTTGAAGTTGCCCTTGCCGAAGCCGAGTGAGCCGTGCCGCTCGATCAGCTCGAAGAAGACCGTGGGCCGGTCCCCGATCGGCCGGGTGAAGATCTGCAGCAGGTAGCCGTCCTCGTCCCGGTCGACGAGGATGCCGCGCCGCTGCAGTTCCTCGACCGGCACCCGCACGGTGCCGATGCGGGCCCGCAGCTCGGGGTCCTCGTAGTAGGAGCCCGGGGTGGGGAGGAACTCGACGCCCTCGGCGGTCATCGCGTCGACGGCGGCGAGGATGTCGTTGGTCGCCAGCGCCACGTGCTGGGCGCCGGGGCCGCCGTAGAACTCGAGGTACTCCTCGATCTGCGACTTCTTCTTCCCCGTCGCGGGCTCGTTCAACGGGAACTTGACCCGGTGGTTGCCGTTGCTGACGACCTTGCTCATCAGCGCCGAGTAGTCGGTGGCGATGTCCTCGCCGACGAACTCGGCCATGTTGGTGAAGCCCATGACCCGGTTGTAGAAGTCGACCCAGCGGTCCATGGCGCCGAGTTCGACGTTGCCCACGACGTGGTCGATCGCCTGGAACAACCGCTTCGGCCGGCCGGGTCGCGGCTCGTGGGGCGAGCTCCGGGCCACGTAGCCGGGCAGGTACGGGCCGGTGTACCGGGAGCGGTCGACCAAGGTGTGCCGGGTGTCGCCGTAGGTGGCGATCGCGGCGACGCGCACGGTGCCGTGCTCGTCGCCGAGGTCGTGCGGTTCCTCGAGGACCGTCGCGCCCTGCGCCGACGCGTGCGCGATGCAGCGGTCGACGTCCGGTACCGAGAGCGCGATGTCGCGGATGCCGTCGCCGTGCCGGCGGTGGTGGTCGGCCAGCGGGCTGGCCGGGTCGTAGGCACCGGTGACGACGAAGCGGGCCGCGCCCGACCGCAGCACGTAGGCGAGGTGGTCGCGGTTCCCGGTCTCCGGACCGGAGTAGGCGACCAGCTCCATGCCGAGGGCCGACTGGTAGAAGTGCGCCGCCTGCGTGGCGTTGCCGACCACCCACACCAGCGCGTCCCAGCCGGAGACGGGGAACGGGTCGCCCGAGGCGTCGTACTCGACGAGTCCGACCAACTGCCGGAGCTGGTCGAGGTCGAGCCGCGCGAGGCGCTCGTCGTCGTTGAGGGTCTGCTCGAGGCTCATGCCGGGCTCCTCCTCCGGACGCCGGTCGGTGTCGTCTGCACCACACACCCGGTGAGGGCGCTGCGCAATGAGTTCGGTGACACCTGGGCTGGCTGCTCATCGAGCACAGCAGCCGGGCACTTAAACTCACCGGACTGCACAGCCGATGCCGGAGCAGGAGGGCGCGCGGGATGACCGACGACCGGGGCCTCGACGCCCTCGACGTGGCCCTGCTGGCCGCACTGGAGGACCACCCCCGCGCGGGCGACCTCGAGCTGTCCCGGATCACCGGGGTGGCCCGGGGCACCGTGACCGCGCGCCTGCAGCGCATGGAGGCCGCCGGCGTCGTCACCGGGTACGGGCCGGACGTCGACGTCCGCGCGGCCGGCTTCGGGGTCCAGGCCTTCGTGACCCTGGAGATCGCCCAGGGCGCGATCGACGAGATGCGGCACGACCTGGAGTCCATCCCGGGCGTCCTGGAGGCCCACGCCACCACCGGGAGCGGTGACGTGCTGTGCCGGGTGGCCGCCCGCTCGCACGAGGCCCTGCAGCAGGTCCTCGTCGACCTCAACCGCTCCTCGGCGGTGATGCGCTCGACGAGCGTCGTGGCGCTCTCCCAGCTCGTCCCATGGCGGACGCGATCCCTCCTCGAGTCCGGAGCCGCACCGGGCGCCGGCCGCTCCGGCATGCGGCGGCCGGGCGGGACCGAGCCCACGAGCTCCTGAGACGACGGCGGGCCCCGACCGTCGCGTGCGGTCGGGGCCCGCCCTGCGTGGTCCTCGGTCGAGGACGACTCCGCGGACGTCCTCGCCGCCCTGCATGTCCTCGTAGGCCTCGACGACATGTGCTCGCAGGCCTCGACGACCGCCACCCCGGACGCCGTCCGGTCACCAGGGCGCGGCCTGCGGCGGGACGGAGGTCGGCGCCCGGAGCTCGCGCCACCTTCCGGACCCGTCGCGCCGGGGTTCCCACCCGCGGGTCCCGAACGGCCCGGTCGGCAACCGGCAGGATGCGTCCTGGCGGCGCCTGCAGTTCCCCGCCTGCAGACGCGGGCGAGGCTTGCACCGGCCGCCGACCGTCCGCCAAACTGGCCACGCAATTACTGAACGCTCGGTCGGGAAGTTGTGTCGACGCCTCCTGCCGAGGCGCCCCGACACGTCCGAGGAGTGCCGATGCCCCGGGGGTCCACCGAAGGTGTGAGCGGGGTCCCCACCCGGGTGGGCGTCATCGGTGGCGGCCGCATGGGCGCCGGCATCGCGCAGGTCTTCCTCGCCGCGGGCGCGCACGTCGCCGTCGTGGAGGCCGGCGACGAGGCCGCCGAGGCCGCCCGCGGGCGGGTCGCGGAGGGGCTGGAGGAGGCGGCCAGGCGGGGAAGGCTGGCCGGGGACCCCGACGAGGTCCTCGGCCGGCTGACGCTCCTCGCGACCCCCGCCGACCTCGGTCGGGACACCGACCTGGTGATCGAAGCCGTCCCCGAGCGGGCCGACCTGAAGGCCGAGGTGCTGGGCGCGGCGGCGGCCGCCGCTGGTCCCGCCGCCGTCCTGGCCACCAACACCAGCTCGCTGTCGGTGACGGAGCTCGCCGCGGCACTGGAGCGCCCCTCGCGCTTCCTCGGGATGCACTTCTTCAACCCGGTGCCGGCGTCGAAGCTGGTCGAACTCGTCGTCGCGCCGGAGACCGACCCGGTGCTGGTCGACGCCGCCCGCGGCTGGGTGGGCGCCCTCGGCAAGACCGGCATCGTCGTGCGGGACTCGCCCGGTTTCGCCTCCTCGCGGCTGGGCGTGCTGCTGGGCCTGGAGGCCATCCGGATGCTCGAGGAGGGCGTCGCGGACGCCGAGGCCATCGACACCGCCATGGAGCTGGGCTACCGCCACCCGATGGGCCCGCTGCGGTCCACCGACCTGGTCGGCCTGGACGTGCGGCTGGCGATCGCCGAGTACCTGCACCGGACCCTCGGTGAGCGGTTCGCCCCGCCGCAGCTGCTCCGCGACAAGGTCGCCGCCGGTGAGCTCGGCCGCAAGACCGGGCGCGGGTTCCACACCTACGACTGAGCCGGAGGCAGGCGCGATGACGGCCGGACCAGCGGACACCGCATGCCTCGTCGACCCGGTCACCTACGAGGCCGGCCCGCCGTTCGACCTGCTGCGCCGGCTGCGGGCGGACCGGCCGGTCGCGTGGGTCGACGAGCCCGCCCTGCACGGTCAGCCGGCCGGGCCGGGGTTCTGGCTCGTCCTGCGGCACACCGACGTCGAGCGGGTGCTGCGCGACGCGGCGACGTTCTCCTCGTGGCTCGGCGCGACCCAGGTCCGCGACGCCGCCGACCTCGACTGGGTGCGCCGGATGATGCTCAACATGGACCCGCCGGACCACAGCCGGCTGCGGCGCCTGCTGTCCCGCTCCTTCACGCCCCGGGCCGTCGCAGCGCTGACGGAGGCGATCCAGGCGACGGCGGCACGGCTGGTCGACCGGATGACCGCCGGCGCGCGCGAGGGCCGGTCCGACTTCGCGAAGGACGTCGCTGCCGACCTGCCGCTGCTCACCCTCGCCGACGTGCTCGGCGTGCCCGCCGAGGACCGCTGGCTGATGTTCGACTGGTCGAACCGGGTGATCGGCTGGCAGGACCCCGACTACGCCACGTCGGCCGCCTTCGACGGCACCGGTGGAACGGCGATGGCACAGGAGGCGCTGGCGCTGCGGCCGGTCCCCGACGCCGACGGGCGCATGCCCGATCCGCGGACCCGGGCCGGCATGCCCGACCTCTACGCCTACGCCCGGCTGCTGGCCGAGGAGAAGCGGCGGGCGCCCGGGAACGACGTCATGTCCGTCCTGCTCGCCCAGGTCGACGAGGACGGCGGGCAGGTGAGCGACGCCGAGTTCGAGAACCTGTTCTGGCTGTTCGCCGTCGCCGGGAACGAGACCCTGCGCAACGGCCTGCCCGGCGGCCTCATCGCCCTGCTGCAGCACCCCGAGCAGCTGGCCGTGCTGCGCAGCGACCCGTCCCTGCTGCCGGGCGCGGTCGAGGAGATGCTGCGCTGGTGGACGCCGGTCATGGTCTTCCGACGCACCGCGACCCGCGACGTCGAGCTCGCCGGCGTCCGGATCGGGGCCGGTGACAAGGTCGTCGTGTCCTTCACGTCCGCCAACCGCGATCAGTCCGTGTTCCCCGATCCCGACCGCTTCGACGTCCACCGATCCCCCAACCCGCACCTGTCCTTCGGGCACGGGCCGCACTTCTGCCTCGGCGGGCAGCTGGCCCGGGCGCAGATGCGTGCGCTCTTCGGCGAACTGCTGCGTCGAACCGAGAGCCTCGAGCTCGACGGGCCGCCGGCGCTGCTGCGGTCGACCTTCCAGCGCGGGGTCAAGCGGCTGCCGGTGCGCTGGGTCGCCGCCGGCTGACGCGTCCCATCGCCCCTCCCCGGACGACGTCGCGGCCCGGGAGATCGCCGGTTCGGCGATCCCCCGGGCCGCGACGTCCGATCAGCTCGTGGTGGCCGCGCCCTGGGCCGCCGGCGGCCAGGTCTTGGCCACCATCGTCAGGACGTCGTAGGTGGCCACCGGCTTGCCCTCGGCGTTGACCAGGACGGCGTCCCAGCGGACCTCGCCGTGGTCGGCGCCTCCGCGCGGGCTGATCTGCTTGGCGGTGAGCGTGACGGTCAGCTCTTCGCCCGGCTTGACGGGGGTGAGGAAGCGCAGGTCGTCCACGCCGTAGTTGGCCAGCACCGGCCCCGGGGCCGGGTCGACGAACAGGCCGGCGGCGAACGAGACGAGCAGGTAGCCGTGCGCCACCCGGCCGCCGAAGAGCGGGTTGGCCGCGGCGGCCTCCTCGTCCATGTGGGCGTAGAAGGTGTCGCCGGTGAACTCGGCGAAGTGCTCGATGTCCTCGAGCGTCACCGTCCGCGGGCCGGCGGTGATGGAGTCGCCGATGCGCAGCTCGGCCAGCGACTTGCGGAACGGGTGGACGCCGTCGTCGTTGCGCTCGGCCCCGGCGACCCAGCGTCCGCCGATCGCGGTGAGCTGGTCGGGCGAGGCCTGCACGGCGGTGCGCTGCATGTGGTGCAGCACACCGCGGATGCCGCCGAGCTCCTCGCCACCGCCCGCGCGGCCCGGGCCGCCGTGCACCAGCACCGGCAGCGGCGAACCGTGCCCGGTGTTCTCCTCGGCGTCGTCGCGGTCGAGCACCAGGATCCGGCCGTGCGCGTGGGCGGCGCCGAGGACGAACTCCCGGGCGAACTGCCGATCGTGGGTCACCACGGAGCCGACCAGGCTGCCCTGACCGCGGGCGGCGAGCTCCACGGCCTGGGCGACGCCGTCGTAGGGCAGGACCGTGCTGACCGGCCCGAACGCCTCGACGTCGTGCGGCTCGGCGGCCGTCAGGTCGTCGCAGCGCAGCAGCATGGGAGGGAGGAACGCGCCACGGTCACGGTCGGCGCCCACCACCTCGAAGTGCTCGGGGTCGCCGACCACCAGCTCGGCGACGCCGCGCAGCGCCTTCAGCGAGCGCAGCACCTCCTCGCGCTGGTCGAGGCTGGCCAGCGCGCCCATCCGGACGCCCTCGGCATCCGGTGCCCCGACGACGACCTCCGCCAGCCGGTCCCGGGTCGCCTCGATGACGTCGTCGATCAGGTCGCGCGGCACGAGGGCGCGGCGGATCGCCGTGCACTTCTGCCCGGCCTTCACCGTCATCTCGGTGACCAGCTGCTCGACGAACAGGTCGAACTCGGGGGTGTCCGGGGTGGCGTCCGGGCCGAGCACGGAGCAGTTCAGCGAGTCGGCCTCGGCGTTGAAGCGCACGGAGTTGGCCACCACCGCCGGGTGGCTGCGCAGCTTTCGGGCGGTGACCGCCGAACCGGTGAAGAAGACGAGGTCCTGGCCGGCCAGCCCGTCGAGGAGACCGGTCGGGCTGCCGGCCAGCAGCTGGAGCGATCCCTCCGGCAGCAGGCCGGACTCGACGATCCTCCGGACGACCGCCTCGGTGAGGTAGGCGGTCTGGCTGGCCGGCTTGACGATCGTCGGCACGCCGGCGAGGAAGGCCGGCGCGAGCTTCTCCAGGAACCCCCAGACGGGGAAGTTGAAGGCGTTGATCTGCACGGCGACGCCGCGCAGGGGCGTGTAGAGGTGCTGGCCGACGAAGGTGCCGCCCTTGCCGAGCGGCTCGACGCCGCCGTCGAGGACGACGGTGTCGTCGGGCAGCTCGCGGCGGCCCTTGCTGGCGTAGGAGAGCACGGTCCCGAAGCCGCCGTCGATGTCGACCGCGCTGTCGCGATCGGTGGCGCCGGTGCGGCGGGACAGCGCGTAGAAGGCGTCCTTGTCGGCCATCAGCTTCAGGCCCAGCTGCTTGAGCAGGCCAGCCCGCTGGTGGAAGGTCAGCTCGCGCAGCGCCGGGCCACCGACGGTGCGGGCGTGCTGCAGCATGGCGGGCACGTCGAGGCCGGTGCTGCTGATGCGGGCGACGGCCTCCCCGGTCACGGCGTCGGCGATGGGGGTGCCGTCGTCGGGTGCGGCGTACCAGCGCCCGGCGACGTGGCTCTCGAGAAGAGGTGCGGTCGTCATCGGGGGACTCCTCTGGTGCCCCTCCGCGGAGGGGCGGATCGGGTCAGGGCCGTGGCGCCGATGCGGGCCGAGCGCGCAGGCCCTGGAAGGTCGTGGCGACGAGCGCGTCGGCGAGGTCGTCGGCGGACAGGCCGCCGTCCGGGCGGTACCACTCGGTCAGCGAGTTGACGGTGCCGAACAGCAGGCGGCTGGTGACGGCGGGGTCGACGTCGGGGCGGACGTCTCCCTGCTCCTCCGCCGCCCGGACCAGGTCGGTGACGACGCGGTCGAACTGACGACGTCGCCGGAGGGCCTCCTGTTCGACCGGTGAGTTGCCCCGGACCCGGAGGAGCAGCGTGACGAACGGGAGCTCGGCCGCGAGCACCCCCACGGACCCGCGGACGACGTGCTCGAGCCGGTCGATCGCGGGGCCGGTGGTGGCGCCTGGTTCCTCGGTGACGGCGAACAGGGCGTCCAGCGCGCGGTCGAGGGCCAGCCGCAGGAGCTCGACCTTGCTGGACACGTGGTGGTAGATCGCCGACTTGGTGACGCCGAGCCGCGTGGCCAGCTCGTCCATGCTGGTGGCGTCGTAGCCGCGCTCGTTGAACACCGCGACCGCGATGTCCAGCAGCGAGTCCAGCGAGTGCCCCGGGCGGCCGCGCCGGGTCCGGGCGGGGTCGGCGGTGGACGTCACGCGCGGTCCCGGTTGTCGTAGAGCCGCTTGAGCTTGCCCATCGACCGGGCCAGGGTCTCCGGGTCCACGACGAGCACCTCGATGCTGGTGCCGATCGTGTCCTTGACCGCCTTGGCCACCTCGGCCGCGGCGCCGGCCCGGCGCTCGGCCGGGCAGTCGGGACGCGCCTCGATCCGGCAGGTGAGGTGGTCCATCCGGCCGCGCGTGGTCAGCTCCAGGGCGAAGTGCGGGGAGAGACCGGGGGTCCGGAGGACGATCTCCTCGATCTGCGTGGGGAAGAGGTTCACCCCGCGCAGGATGATCATGTCGTCGGTGCGGCCGGTGATCTTCTCCATCCGCCGCATGCCGGGCCGGGCGGTGCCCGGGAGGAGCCGGGTGAGATCGCGGGTGCGGTAGCGGATGACCGGCATGGCCTCCTTGGTGAGCGAGGTGAAGACCAGCTCCCCCTGCTCTCCCTCGGGCAGCACCTCGCCGGTGAGCGGGTCGATGACCTCGGGGTAGAAGTGGTCCTCCCAGACGTGCAGGCCGTCCTTGGTCTCCACGCACTCCTGCGCGACGCCCGGGCCCATGACCTCGGAGAGGCCGTAGATGTCGACGGCCTGGATGTCGAGCCGGTCCTCCATCTCGCGGCGCATCTGCTCGGTCCACGGCTCGGCGCCGAAGATGCCGATCTCGAGGGAGCTGGCCCTGGGGTCGAGGCCGTGCTTCTCGAACTCGTCGATGACGGTGAGCATGTACGACGGCGTCACCATGATCACCCTCGGCTCGAAGTCGGTGATCAGCTGCACCTGCCTCGGCGTCATGCCGCCGGAGATCGGGATGACGGTGCAGCCCAGCTTCTCGGCGCCGTAGTGCGCACCCAGTCCGCCGGTGAACAGGCCGTACCCGTAGGCGTTGTGCACCTTGTCGCCGGGCCGCCCGCCGGCCGCCCGGATGGAGCGGGCCATGACGGTGGCCCAGGTGTCGAGGTCGCGTTCGGTGTAGCCGACCACCGTGGGCCGGCCGGTCGTGCCCGAGGACGCGTGCACCCGCCGGACCTGCTCCTGGGGGACGGCGAACATGCCGAACGGGTAGTTGTCCCGCAGGTCGGCCTTGCTCGTGGTGGGGAACCGCGCGAGGTCCGACAGCTCCCGGCAGTCGGCGGGGTGCACGCCCGCGGCGTCGAAGGCCTGCCGGTAGTGCGGCACGTTCTCGTAGGCGTGCCGCAACGTCCACTGCAGCCGCTCCAGCTGGAGGGCGCGCAGCTCGTCGACGGACATGCGCTCCACCGGGTCGAGGAGCGCCTCGTCAGGCGGCGCCCCCAGGCGCCGCGTGGTCCCGCTCGTCGCAGCCGTCATGGCCGGTGCCTCCGTGGTGCAGCGTCGTGGCCGGACGGTCGGCGGACGGGACAAGCCCCAAATACCGACCAGATGGTCAGGTAATCAACCCCTCCCCGGTCGCTCTGTCAAGCCCTGCAGGAACCTCCCGGAAGGGACTTGTGCGGTGGGGTGGTGTCGTGCACACTGATTACCGACCATCCGGTCAGTAAATGACCGGTCGCCGTCACACCACCGAGGGGACGAGATGTCCGCGCCCACCCTGGAACGGCCCGCGCCCGACGAGGCCGCGCTGCAGGAGCAGTTCGACGCCACGATCGCCGCCGACCACCGGATCGAGCCGCGGGACTGGATGCCGGAGGGCTACCGCAAGACCTTGGTCCGGCAGGTGGCGCAGCACGCCCACTCGGAGATCATCGGGATGCAGCCGGAGGGTGACTGGCTGCTGGCCGCCCCCAGCCTGCGGCGCAAGTCGGTGCTGCTGGCCAAGGTGCAGGACGAGGCCGGCCACGGCCTGTACCTGTACTCGGCCGCGGAGACCCTCGGCGCCGACCGAGCCGACCTGACCGACAAGCTCATCGAGCAGAAGCAGAAGTACAGCTCGATCTTCAACTACCCGACGCTCAGCTACGCCGACGTCGGCGTCATCGGCTGGCTGGTCGACGGCGCGGCGATCTGCAACCAGGTGCCGCTGTGCCGTTCGAGCTACGGGCCCTACGCCCGGGCGATGATCCGCATCTGCAAGGAGGAGTCCTTCCACCAGCGGCAGGGCTACGAGCTGCTGATGACGATGATGCGCGGCACCGACGAGCAGCGGGCGATGGTGCAGGACGCCGTCGACCGCTGGTGGTGGCCGACGCTGATGATGTTCGGCCCCCCTGACGAGCACAGCCCCAACACCGCGCAGTCGATGGCCTGGGGCATCAAGCGGCACACCAACGACGAGCTGCGGCAGAAGTTCGTCGACATGTCCGTCCCGCAGGCCGAGGTCCTCGGCGTCACGTTCCCCGACCCGGAGCTCGAGTTCGACCCCGAGACCGGCCACTACCGGTTCGGCAAGCTCGACTGGGAGGAGTTCAAGCGGGTCGTCGGCGGCCAGGGCCCGATGAACGCCATCCGCCTCGCCCGCCGGCGCGCGGCCCGCGACGACAACGCCTGGGTGACCGAGGCGGCCACGGCCTACGCCCGCAAGCACGAGGGAGCCGTCGCGTGAGCTCCCCCGACGCGAGGGCGACGACCCAGGGAGCGCCGGCGACCGAGGAGCGGGACGAGGGCGGGGTCGAGCCGACGGGCACCGTCACCGCCGAGGGCGGGCACGGCGCGATCCCGACCGGCCCCGAAGTGCCGGTGGAGCCCCGCCGCCGGGCCGTGAGGCGCGACTGGCCGCTGTACGAGGTGTTCGTCCGCGGCAAGCGCGGGCTCAACCACGTGCACGTCGGCTCGCTGCACGCCCCGGACGACGAGATGGCCATCGACGCCGCACGGGACCTCTACACCCGGCGCAACGAGGGCGTGAGCATCTGGGTGGTCAAGGCCGCCGACATCACCGCGTCGAGCCCCGACGAGAAGGACCCGCTGTTCGCCCCCAGCGGCGACAAGGTCTACCGCCACCCGACCTTCTACGAGATCCCCGAGAACGTCCCGCACATGTGAAGGACCCGCCTCCTCCCCGCCACTCGTTCCTCGCGGCGGGCCCCTGGAGGCGGGCCACCGTCCACCGTTCCAGACGCAAGGAGCGTTCTCGAGTGCACGAGGAGACCGTCTACGAGGCCCTGTCCAACGCCCACGGCGACGAGGGGCACTGGGCCTTCGGCACCGGCTTCGACGAGCCCCTGGCCGGGGTGGACACCACCGTCCCCGACGGCATCGACCCCGACGACCTGGGCACCTACTGCCTGATGCTCGGCGACGACGCGCTCGTGCTCGCGCAGCGGCTGACGCAGTGGATCACCAACGCGCCGGAGCTGGAGGAGGAGGTCGCGATCGGCAACATCGGCCTCGACCTGCTCGGCCAGGCCCGGCTGCTGCTCGCCCGCGCCGGCTCCGTCGGAGTGCTCGGCCGCTCCCGCGGCCTGGCCACCGACTCGATCCCGGACGAGGACGCACTCGCCTACTTCCGCGACGCCGACGAGTTCCGCAGCACCGCGCTCGTCGCGGCGCCGAACGGCGACTTCGCCCGGACGATGAGCAGGCTGCTCGTGGCGGCCTCGGTCCGGCTCGCGGTCTTCGCCCGGCTGCGCGACTCCCGCGACCCGGTGCTCGCCGCGATAGCCGCCAAGGGCGTCAAGGAGCTGACCTACCACCGTGACCACGCGGCACGCTGGGTGGTGCGCCTGGGCGACGGCACGGAGGAGTCCCACCGCCGCGCCCAGGACGGCGTCGAGGCGGTGTGGCCGCTGCTGGCCGACCTGTTCACGGCGACCGAGGTCGAGACCCGACTGGCCGCGGCCGGTGTCGCCGTCGACCCGGCCGGCGTCCGTGACGAGGTGCGCGACGTGCTGACCCAGGTGCTCGAACGGGCCACGCTCTCCGTGCCGGGGTGGCCCGCCGACACCGCGCCCCGGGGCCGTCTCGGGGAGCACGGACCGGAGTTGACCGAGCTGCTCGACACCCTGCAGGGGCTGGCCCGGCAGCACCCGGCGGCGACCTGGTGACCGCCGTGACCCTGCAGCGGGCCACCCGGACCGGTGCCCGGGCCGTGGCCGAGACGGTCACCGACCCCGAACTGCCGATGCTGACCCTCGCCGACCTCGGCGTGCTGCGCGACGTCCGCACGGAGGACGACGGCACCGTCGTCGTCGAGATCACGCCCACCTACTCCGGTTGCCCGGCCATGGGCGTCATGCGCGCGGACCTGCTGCACGCCCTGCACACGGCGGGCTTCCCCGACGTCGACGTCCGCACGGTGCTCTCCCCGGCGTGGACCAGCGACTGGATCAGCGAGGACGGCCGCCGCAAGCTCGCCGCCGGCGGCATCGCCCCGCCCGGGACCGCACCGGTCCACTCCCCCGGCCCCGTCCCGCTGCAGCTCGGACCCACCCGCCGCACCGCCGCCTGCCCGCAGTGCGGCTCCCCCGACACCGTGGAGCAGAGCGAGTTCAGCGCCACCGCCTGCAAGGCCCTGCGCCGCTGCCGCAGCTGCGGCGAGCCGTTCGAGCACTTCAAGGAGATCTGATGACCGCGCCCGCCGAGGCCCCCGCCCGTCCCCGGCGGCGACCGCAGTTCCACCGGCTCACGGTGGCCGAGGTCGAGCGGCTCACCGACGACGCGGTCGCGGTCACCTTCGACGTCCCCGACGAGCTGGCCGAGGACTACCGCTTCAAGCCCGGCCAGGCGCTCACGTTGCGCCGGATCGACGGGGACCGGGACGAGCGCCGCTCCTACTCCATCTGCGCGCCGGTGGGAGCCGCGCCACGGGTCGGCGTCCGCGAGGTCCCCGGGGGCTTCTTCTCCTCCTACCTGGTGCACGAGGTGAAGCCCGGCGACGCGATCGAGGTGCTGCCACCGTCGGGCACCTTCACCGCCGACCTGTCGACGCCGGCCGACCACGTCTTCGTCGTCGCCGGCTCGGGCATCACCCCCGCGCTGTCGCTGGCGGCCAGCGTGCTGCGCGACGGCGAGTCCACCGTGACCGTCTTCTACGGCAACCGGCGCACCAGCACGGTGATGTTCGCCGACGAGCTCGCCGACCTGAAGGACGCCTACGGCACCCGCCTGCAGCTGGTGCACGTGCTCTCCCGCGAGCCGCGCGACGCGGAACTGACCAGCGGGCGGCTCGACGGCGCCCGCCTGCGCGCCCTGGTCGAGAACCTGGTCGAGGCCGAGCGCGTCGACCACTGGTGGCTGTGCGGTCCGCACGGCATGGTCAGCGACGCCCGGGACCTCCTCGCCGAGCTCGGGGTGCCTGCGGAGAAGGTGCACCAGGAGCTGTTCTACGTCGACGACGTCCCGCCGCAGCCGGTCCGCGGCGACGATCAGACCGTCACCGGTCCCAGCAGCCAGGTCACCGTCGTCCTCGACGGCCGCTCCACCACGCTGGCCCTCCCCAAGGACGAGAGCGTGCTCGACTCCGCCCAGCGGGTGCGCTCGGATCTGCCGTTCGCCTGCAAGGGCGGGGTGTGCGGCACCTGCCGGGCGCGGGTCACCGACGGGGAGGTCGAGATGCGGCGCAACTACGCCCTCGAGCCCAAGGAGGTCGAGGCCGGCTACGTGCTGACCTGCCAGACGGTGCCCCTCTCCGACGCCGTCACCGTCGACTTCGACGCCTGACGTCGATGAGCGACCGGGTCCTGCAGGTGGAGCGTCGGCGCGGGGTCGCCACGCTGACGCTCGACTCCGCCGCCAACCGCAACGCGCTCCCGCGGGCGGTGCGCGCCCAGCTGCGCTCGGCGCCGACCGAGGCGATCACCGACGACCCCGTGCGGGTCGTCGTGCTCGACCGCACCGGGCGGGCGTTCTGCTCGGGGATGGACCTGGCCGGGACCGAACGGCTGCTGCGCGCAGTGCGCACCGGACCCCTGGCCGAGGAGTTCCCGGAGCTGCTGACCTCGTCGGCGCGCTTCTTCGCCGGGGAGGAGGGCCAGGAGGGCATCACCGCCTCCCGCGAGAAGCGGCCCGCCCCCTGGGTGCCCGCATGAGACCCGTCCCCGTCGGCGAGTCGGCGGTCCTCGACGTGGTGGTGGCGCCGGACATGACCGTCCGCTTCGACGAGCTGGGTCCCGTCCACCCGGTGTACGCGACCTACTCGATGGCCAAGCACTTCGAGGAGGCCGGACGGAAGCTGCTGCTCCAGTACCTCGAACCGGGTGAGGCCGGCATCGGGCGGTCGGTGTCGGTCGAGCACCTCGGTCCCAGCTGGGTCGGTGACGCCCTCCGGGTGACGGCCCGCTGCGTGGAGGTGCGGGGGAACCGGCTCATCTGCGAGTGCAGCGCCAGTGGCGTCGACGGCCGAGAACTGGGACGCGGAACCACCGTCCAGGCCGTGCTCCCGCTGGAGACGCTGGAGGCGCGGATCGGGCGGGAGGCGCGCGAACGCCTCGGCCGAGCCGGACCGGGCGACCCCTCGCGCGCCGCGGGCTGACCCGGCCACGGTCGGGCGTCGGGGGACGACCGGGCGTTCCCCGAGCGGCGGACGGGCAGCTCGGGGCTGTCGGTCGCGCGAGGCTCCGGGGGACGGCCACGGCGATCTCCTGGTCGGAGGTCGGCACGGGTGACCACGCCGTAGGGGTGTGATCGCGGCACGCGCGTCGAGCGGACGCCGCCACACGGACCGTCACCGGGGGCCGTTGTGCCCACCGCCACACCCCGATACCTTGGCGCCGTCCGATTACTGACCTTTCGGTCAGCAACAGCCCGGTCGCACTCCTGGGGTCCCGATGTCGGCTCGAACGGCCACCGCACCGCCCACCCGTCAGCGGATGAGCTCCGAGGAACGCAAGGTCCTCGCGGGCACCCTCGCCGGCACCACCATCGAGTGGTACGACTTCTTCATCTACGCCCAGGCGGCCGGCCTGGTCCTGGCGCCGCTCTTCCTGGCGCCCGTGAGCGAGGACTCGCCCGGGCTCGCCACGGTCATCTCACTCGCGACCATCGGGATCAGCTTCCTGTTCCGCCCCCTGGGCGCCATCGTCGCCGGGCGCTTCGGCGACCGGCTGGGCCGCAAGAGGATGCTCGTGTTCACCCTCGTGCTGATGGGTGCCGCGACCGCCCTGATCGGCCTGCTCCCGACCTACGGGCAGATCGGCATCGCCGCGCCGGCGCTGCTCGTCCTCCTGCGGGTCCTGCAGGGCTTCTCGGCGGGCGGGGAGTGGGGCGGCGCGGCGCTGATGTCCGTCGAGCACGCACCGGTCGGCCGTCGCGGGTTCTTCGGCGCGTACCCGCAGATCGGCGTGCCGATCGGGATGATCCTCGCGACGGGCGTGCTGTGGGTCCTGAGCACCGTGACGACACCGGAACAGTTCCAGTCGTGGGGCTGGCGGATCCCGTTCCTGCTGTCGGTCGTCCTCATCGTCATCGGCTACCTCATCCGGCGTGCCGTCGAGGAGAGCCCCGTCTTCAAGGAGATGCGGCTGCGCAAGAAGGAGTCGGCAGCTCCGCTGCGCGACCTCTTCCGGCGCAACACCAGGGAGGTCGTCCTCACCGCGCTCATCTTCGTGGCGAACAACGCGGCCGGTTACCTGCTCATCGCGTTCTTCATCGCCTACGCCACCGGGGCCCTGGAGATGCCGCGGGAGTCGGTGCTCCTGGCGACCACGCTGGCCTCGTTCGGCTGGCTGGTCTTCACCATGTACGGCGGCGCGCTGTCCGACCGGATCGGCCGCGTGCGCACCTTCCAGATCGGCTACGCCCTGGTGTTCCTCTGGATGATCCCCATGTTCCTGCTCATCGACACCCGGAACATCTGGCTGTACGGGGTGGCGCTCTTCCTGCTGACCGTCGGTCTCGGGCTCTCCTACGGGCCGATGTCGGCCATGTACGCGGAGATGTTCCCCGTCGCGGTCCGCTACTCCGGCGTGTCCATCGGCTACGCGCTCGGGGCGATCCTGGGGGGCGCCTTCGCCCCGATGATCGCTCAACTCCTCCTGCAGTCGACCGGGTGGTCGGGGTCGGTCGGCATCTACATCATGGCTCTCTGCGTCGTCTCCTTCGTGGCGGTGACCGTCGCCGGGGAGACGAGGGGGAACGACCTGCGGGTCGCCGAGGCCCACGAGCAGTACCTGCGCGAGCACCCGGACGCGGCCGGGGAGCTGGGGCAGCGGCCCTGACTGCCGCCCTCCCCGGACCACGGCGGCCTCGCCGGGTGACGTGTCCGCGGGCGCACGGGTCGCGGACGACCCACCCGTCATGGCGCCGGCCCGGTACGACCCGGGGACCCCGGTCAGGCCCGCGCGGTGACCTCGTCGGCGTCCCCCAGCCCGGCAGCGGCGAGCGCGGCGGGCAGACCCTCGTCGTGGCGCTGGAAGCGGCTGATGACGCCGTCGGCCACGAGGAACCGCGACGCGACGACCGCCCGCCCCCGCCCGGCGCCCGTCGCCGGGTCGGCCCAGGTGGCGTCCTGTTCGACGACGACGGCGCCCCCGGCCCCGCAGAACCAGCGCAGCGAGCGGGCGGTGAACCCCGCCCGGGCCATCCACGGGCCCAGCACCTCGCGGCCCCGCACGCTGCCCCGTGGCCCGACCACCTCGACGTCCGGCGCGCACAGCGCCATGGCGGCCGCGGCGTCGGCGCGGTCCACCGCGTCCAGCCAGGCCTCGACGACCCCGAGCTGTCCGATCACGACGGCGACCGTAGCCCCTGCTCGCATGGAGCGGGCCTCCCGCGGGCACATCGGGGACACATCCGCGAACGACCTCCAGGAGGACCCCGTGACGACCACCCGCACCCGCCGCTGGCGCCTCGCCGCCGCCGGGGTCGCCATCGCCGCGACCTCGTTCACCACCGCCGCGTGCGGCTCCGACACCGTGGACGACGGGGTCGAGCAGGAGGTCGAGGACGCCGGCAACGAGGTCGAGGAGGAGGTCGAGGGCGGCGACCAGGACGGGGACGGCTGACCGCACCGCGTGACCGCCGTCGGCCCGGGGTAGGCGCCCGCCCGTGAGCACCGACGCGACCACCACCTCGGCGAGCCGCGCGCAGCGGCTCGACCGGCTGCCGTTCACCCGCGAGCACGGCCGGCTCGTCGTGGGCTCCGGCCTGGGCTGGGCGCTGGACGCGATGGACGTCGGCCTCATCTCCTTCGTGATGGCCGCGCTCGCCGTCCAGTGGTCGCTGACCCCGACCGAGCTGTCCTGGATCGGCTCGATCGGCTTCGTCGGGATGGCGCTGGGCGCCACGCTCGGCGGGCTGCTGGCCGACCGGATCGGCCGGCGGCAGGTCTTCGCGCTCACCCTTCTGGTGTTCGGCCTGGCCACCGGGGCCGCCGCGCTGGCGTGGTCGGTGGCCTCGCTGCTGGTGTTCCGGTTCCTCATCGGGCTGGGCCTGGGCGCCGAGCTGCCGGTCGCCTCGACGCTGGTCAGCGAGTACGCCCCGGCCCGGGTGCGCGGCCGCGTGGTGGTGGCGCTGGAGGCGTTCTGGGCGGTCGGCTGGCTGCTGGCGGCGCTGATCGGCTACCTCGTCGTCCCGGGCAGCGACGCCGGCTGGCGGTGGGCGCTCGCGCTGGGCGCCGTCCCGGCGGTGTACGCGGTGGTCGTGCGCCGCGGGCTGCCCGAGTCGGTCCGCTTCCTGGAGCTGCGCGGCCGGACCGACGAGGCCGAGGCCGCGGTGCGCCGCTTCGAGTCGGCGGCCGGCGTGCCGCCCGTGCCGTCGGCCCCGGCCCGCCCGGTGCCGGCGCCGGGGCCGGGCGCGCTGTGGGCGGCGGGCTCCCGGCGCCGGACGGCGGCGTTGTGGACCGTCTGGTTCGGCATCAACTTCGCCTACTACGGCGCCTTCATCTGGTTGCCCACGCTGCTGGTGGCCTCGGGCTTCTCGCTGGTGCGCTCCTTCGGCTTCACGCTGCTCATCACGCTGGCCCAGCTGCCCGGTTACGCCGCCGCGGCGCTGTTCATCGAGCGCTGGGGCCGACGGCCGACGCTCGTGGTGTTCCTGGTGGGCTCCGCGGTCGGCGCCGGGCTGTTCGCGCTGGCCGACGGCGACACAGCCGTCCTGGTCACCGGCATGGTGCTGTCGTTCTTCAACCTGGGCGCCTGGGGTGCGGTCTACGCAGTGACGCCGGAGGTCTACCCGACCGCACTGCGCGCCACCGGCGCCGGCGCCGCTGCCGGCTTCGGCCGGATCGCCTCGATCGCCGCACCGCTGTGCGTGCCGCCGCTGCTGTCCGCCGGCGGCAACGGCCTGGTGTTCGGCACCTTCGCCGCCTTCTTCGTGCTCGCCGCGCTGGCCGGCTGGGCGCTGCCCGAGCGCCGCGGCGAGTCGCTCGAGGCCCCTGTCGCCTGACCCGCCCGCTCCCCCACCCGCCCTCGGAGGCAGAAGTTCTTTTGCAAAGGTTCCTTTGCACCCTAGCCTCGAGGGCGTGACCGAGCAGACCCCGCCGACCCCGGCCGTCGACGTCCGCGACGCCCGCACGCTGCGCGCACTGGCCCACCCGCTGCGCGCGACGCTGCTGGCGCTGCTGCGCGCGGAGGGCCCCTCGACCGCCTCCCGGCTCGGTCAGCGGCTCGGCGAGAGCAGCGGCAGCACCAGCTACCACCTGCGCCAGCTGGCCGGTTTCGGCCTGGTCGAGGAGGTGCCCGGCGAGGGCACCGGCCGCGAGCGGTGGTGGCGGGCCCTGCACCGCAGCACCCGCTGGAACACCGAGGACGTCGTCGGCCAACCCGGCGGGCGCGAGGTGGTCGAGGAGCTGACCCACCAGAACCTGGCCACCCAGCGCCGGCTGCTGGCCGCCCACGCCGGGCAGCGCGAGCAGCTCGACGACGCCTGGCGGGACACGACCTCGCTCAACGACTGGGCGCTGCACCTCTCCCCCGCCGCGGCCCGGGCGCTGGTCGACGAGCTCAACGGCGTCGTGGAGCGGTGGCGCGCCGAGCGGGAGGAGCCCGGCCGGCCGCTGGTGCACGTGCTGGTCGACGTCTTCCGGCTCGCGGAGTACCCGTCGTGATCGGCGTCCGCGCCGCCACCCGCCGCTACGTCGGGCTCACCGCGCTGCACTGGCTGCCGGTCGGGCTCAGCGCACCGGTGACCGTGCTGCTGGCCTCCGCCCGGGGGTTGTCCCCCGCCGACATCGGGGTCGTCTTCGCCGTCTACTCCGCCGTGGTCCTGGTCCTCGAGCTCCCCACGGGCGGCCTGGCCGACGCCCTCGGCCACCGGCCGGTGCTGGTGCTCGCCGGCCTGCTCACCACCACCGGGCTGCTCCTCCTGGCCGTCGCCGACAGCACCGCGGCCTTCGCCCTGGCCTGGGCGCTCAAGGGTGTCGGGCGGGCGCTGGACTCCGGGCCGCTGGAGGCCTGGTACGTCGACGCGGTCCGCGCCGCGGACGCCGCGGCCGACGTGACCCCGGGTCTGGCCCGGGCGGGCGCCGCCGACGGAGCAGGCCTGTGCCTGGGCGCCGCGCTCGGCGGGCTGCTGCCACTGCTCGCCGACGGCACGGGCGACGCGGTGCTCGTCCTGCCGGTGCTGGTGGCCGCGGCGCTCGCCCTCGTCTCGGTCGCGGCCGTCGCGGTCCTCGTCGTCCCCCTGGGCACGCGCCGCGGCTCGGGCCCCGCTGCGCTGCGCGCCGGCATGCGCGCCGTGCCCGCCGTCGTCCGCGACACCGCGCGGCTGGTCGCGCGCGACCGCCTGCTGCGGCGGGTGCTTGCCGTCTCGCTGCTGGTCGGGGCCGTGCTGACCACGCTGGAGCTGCTCGGCCCCCTGCACGTCGCCGACCTCACCGGCAGCCGCACCGAGGGCGCCGCGGTCTTCGGTGTCGTCATGGCCGTCTCGTACGCCGCGGCGGGGCTGGGTGCCCTGCTGGCGCCGGCCGTCCGACGGCTGGCCCGCGGCTCGGTGGCGGGCGCGACCACGGGCCTGGCCGTGCTCGGTGCGCTCGCCGTCGCGGCGGTGGCGCTCGCCGGGCCGCTCGCCCTGGGCAGCCTGTTCGCCGTCTTCCACGTGGCCAACGCGGCGGCCTGGCCGCTGTGGAAGCAGGTGCTGCACGGGCAGGTGGGCGCCGGACAGCGGGCCACGGCTCTGTCGGCGTCCTCGCTGGCGCTCCAGGTGGGCGCGCTCGGCGGCACGCTGGGGTTGACGCGGCTGGCCGAGGCGGCGGGTACCGGTGCCGGCTTCCTCGCCGCCGCCGGGGCGCTGCTGCTCGTCGCGCTGGTGTCCCTCGGGCTGCGCCCGCGGCACTCCGCGGCGCCGGTCCCGGGTACACCGGCCGCGCCGGGGGTAGCGGCGGGACATGGCTGAACCCACCCGGAACCTCCTGCAGGGCCTGAAGGTCGCCGTCACCGGCGCCAGCGGCAACGTGGGGACGGCACTGCTGCGTCGGCTCACCGCACCCGGCAGCGGCGTGGCCGAGGTGCGCGGGCTGGTCCGGCGGGAGCCGCCCTCGCTCGCGCCCTACGACGGCGTCCGGTGGTACCTGGCCGACCTCGGCGAGACCCGCAGCGAGCACGAGCTCACCCGCTTCCTCGACGGCGTCGACGCCGTCGTCCACCTGGCCTGGGCGCTCCAGCCGGGCCGGCAGCCCGAGCGGCTGCACCGGGTCAACGTCGACGGCACCCGCCGGCTGGCCCGCGCCGCCGCCGGCGCGGGCGTCGAGCACTTCGTGCACCTGTCCTCGCTGGGCGCCTACGCCGCCGGCGGCGGCGACAGGGAGGTCGCCGAGGACTGGCCGGCCACCGGCATCCCCAGCTCCCAGTACAGCCGCGACAAGTCCCAGGCCGAGCTGGTCGTCCGTGAGCAGTTCGGTTCCCGCGAGGGGACGACGCTGACCGTGGTGCGCCCGACGCTGGTGCTGCAGCCGGAGGCCAGCAGCGAGATCGGCCGCTACTTCCTCGGGCCGCTGCTGTTCGGTGCCGCCCGCCTGCTGCCCGGCGAGGTGGCCAGGCTGCTGCCGCTGCCCCTGCCGTCGCTGCGGGTGCAGTTCGTGCACGCCGACGACGTCGCCGACGCCCTGGTCGCGATGCTCGACCGCCGTGCTGCCGGACCGTTCAACCTCGCCGCCGGGCCGACCTTCGACGCCGACTCCCTCGCCCGCGCCCTGGGCACGGTGCGGGTACCGGTGCCGGCGATCGCGCTGCGGACGGCGCTGTCAGCCGCCTTCCACGCCCGCGTCGTCCCGACCGAGCCCGGCTGGCTCGACCTCGCCCTGCGGGCGCCGGCGCTGGACAGCTCCCGCGCCCGCCGGTTGCTGGACTGGGCGCCGGCCCACCCGGGGGACGAGGTGCTGCGGCAGTTCGTCGCCGCCCTCGGCCGCGGCGAGGGCGCGCCCGGCCCGCTGCTGCAGCCGGCCGGCGGGCCCGAGCGCGACCCCGGCGGCGATCCGGCCAACGTGCCCGGACCACGCCCTTCCTGAGGGCCTCCGACGCCGGGCCGGCCAGCGGGCCGTCCAGGCGCCGACCGAGCGGTCCACCGACGCGAACACCCAGCTCCTCGGCCGGCACCTCGGTGCGGACGGCGACGTCGACCAGTGGGAGGACCCCGTCCCCCTCACCCCTCGCAGGCTGCTCGGGGCGAGCCTCCGGACGGGGCGCCACGAGGGCGGGAGGGTCCTCGCTCAGCCACGCGGCATGCCGGCGTCGCGCAGCAGCCCGCCGCCGATGATCACCCGCTGCACCTCGCTGGTGCCCTCGTAGAGCCGGTAGAGCCGGGCGTCGCGGTAGAAGCGCTCGACCGGCGTCGTCCGCAGGTAACCCAGGCCGCCGTGCACCTGCACCGCGCGGTCGACGGCCCGGCCGACCATCTCCGTGCAGAAGAGCTTCGCCGACGACGGCCCGATCGAGGTGTCCTCACCGGTGTCGTAGCGGGCCGCGACGTCGCGGACCATCGCGCGCCCGGCCAGCAGCTCGGCGTGCATGTCGGCCACCTGCGCCTGCACCAGTTGGAACCGGCCGATGGGGGCGCCGCCCTGTTTGGCGGTCGCGGCGTAGGCCACCGACTCGTCGAGCACCCGCTGCGCCATGCCGACGCAGAGCGCGGCGATGTGCAGCCGCCCGCGGGAGAGCACGGTCAGCGCCTTGGCGTAGCCGCGTCCCTCCTCGCCGATGAGCGCGTCGGCGGGCACCCGGACGTCGTCGAGGAAGACCTCGGCGGTCCAGGCGCCGGCCTGGCCCATCTTCCTGTCCTTGGGCCCGACGGTGACCCCGGGCGTGGTGGCGTCGACGACGAAGCTGGAGATGCCGCGCCCGCCCTTCTCCTCGGGGTCGCTGCGGGCGAAGACGACGAACAGGTCGGCGATGGGCGCGTTGGTGATGTAGCGCTTGGCCCCGTTGAGCACCCAGCCGTCGCCGTCGCGGCGGGCGGTGGTGCGCAGCCCCGCGGGATCGGAGCCGGCCTCGGCCTCGGTGAGCGCGAACGAGCCGATCAGCTCCCCGGAGGCCAGCCGCGGCAGGTGCGCCTTCCTCTGCTCGTCGCTGCCGAACTTCGCGATCACCTGGCCGGCGATGCCGTTGTTGGTGCCGAACAGCGAGCGGAACGCGGGGGTGGTGTAGCCGAACTCGAAGGCCAGCTCGACGTCCTCGGCCATCGTGACGCCCAGGCCACCGTGCTCCTCGGGCAGCGCGTACCCGAACAGGCCCATCTCGGCGGCCCGGGCGCGCAGCTCGTCGGGGATGCCGTCCTCGTCCTCGATCCGTTCCTCGAGCGGGACGACGACCTCCCGCACGAGCTGCCGGACGGCGTCCCTGACCTGGCGGAAGTCCTCGGCGTCCACGCCGCCATGGTGCCGCGCTCCCCGTCCGGCTGCGCGGCGGGTCCCGGCGACACGCCCAGCGCACTGCGCAATCAGCCGAGCACCGTTTGTCGTCACCGTCGTCGGGGCGTTAGCGTCGGTGTACCGCCCGAGACCGCGGCGGTGCGCACCACCTGTCGGAGTACCCGTGCCGCACCTGCAGATCGCCGTGGTCCGCGGGCCGGACCAGGTCGTCGTCCGGCTGACCGGTGACGTCGACGCCCCCGCCGCCGGACGGCTCGACCGGGCTCTGCAGGAGGCCGCCGTGGCCGGGCGCGGAGCCGTCGTCGTGGACGTCGCCGGCGCCCGGTTCCGCGACTCCTCCGGCCTGCGCCTCCTGGCCCTGTTCTCCGACGCACTGATCCCCGTCGGCCGGAGCTGCCGGGTGGTGGGCGCGCCCGCGGCCACCCGACGGCTGGTCCGCTCGGCCGGTCTCGGCGACCGGCTGGAGCTCGACGGGCCCGTGGACGAGGTCGACCCGCGCCCCACCGCCCCGCTGCCCGGGCCGCGGACGCCGTCCCCGGCGCGCCGCGCGGCTCCGCCGTACCAGGGACGGCCCGCGCGGCGCGCCGAGGAGCGGCCGCTCCGGCGACGGGTGCGCCCGGGGACGCTGCGCCGCTGGCGCTGAAGAAGGACCCCGTCCTCCCCTTGGAGGACCCCCTTGCCCCCCGCCACCCGCGAGCTCGCGGCGGGACCTGCACGTGGGCCGCCACCAGAGCTCAGGGCGGGACCCGGGACGGGGCCACTCCGGCGGATCCCCCTCTAGGCCAGCGCGTCGAGCCGGGCCATGTCCTCGTCCGAGAGGCGCAGCCGGGCCGCGCCCAGGTTCTCCGTGAGGTGCTCGACGGACTTGGTCCCGGGGATCGGCAGCACGACCGGCGACTCGTGCAGCAGCCAGGCCAGCGCCACCTGGGACGGCGTCGCGTCGAGCTCCCGGGCGATGTCGGCGACCGGACTGTCCGGCGCGGCCAGGTCACCGGTGGCGATCGGGAACCACGGGATGAAGGCGATGCCGTGCTCGGTGGCGTGGTCCAGGACGTCCTGCGACTGCCGGTTGGTCAGGTTGTAGAGGTTCTGGACGCTGACGATCTCGACGATCGAGCGGGCCTGCTCCAGCTCGGCCACGGAGACCTCGGAGATGCCGATGTGGCGGACCTTGCCCTCGTCCTGCAGCTCCTTGAAGGCGCCGAGCTGGTCGGCCAGCGGCACCTCGGCGTCGATGCGGTGCAGCTGGATCAGGTCGATGCGCTCCAGCCTCAGGGTGCGCAGCGACAGCTCCACCTGCTGCTTGAGGTAGGCCGGGCGGCCGACCGGCGTCCAGATGCCGGGGCCCTGCCGGGTCAGGCCGGCCTTGGTCGCGATGACCAGGCCCTCCGGGTACGGGTGCAGCGCCTCGGCGATCAGCCGCTCGCTGACCACCGGGCCGTAGGAGTCGGCGGTGTCGATGAAGTCCACGCCCTGCTCGACGGCGGCGCGGAGCACCCGGCGGGCGTTCTCCGGGTCGGCCGGCTCGCCCCACACGCCGGGGCCGGGCAGCTGCATGGCCCCGTAGCCGAGGCGGTGGACGGGCAGGTCCCCGCCGATCGAGAAGGTGTCGCTGGGCGCGACGGCGGTCATGCTGCCTCCAGGGGTCGGCCCGCGGCCGGTGCCACGGGGTCTGCCGTCCGCGGCAGCACCCGCAGCGGGCGTTGCTCTTCCAGGATGTGACCGCCGACACAGCGAGGAGGGGCCATGGGCGAGATCGTCGTGCTGCGGCACGGGCAGACCGAGTGGAGCCTCAGCGGCCAGCACACCAGCGTCACGGACCTGCCGCTGCTCCCCGAGGGCGAGGACCAGGCCCGCCGGCTGCGCGGCACGTTCGGGGACCGCCGGTTCGCCGCGGTCTGGGTGAGCCCCCGGCTGCGGGCCCGGCGGACCGCCGAGCTGGCGGGGCTCGTCCCCACCGGTACCGACGAGGACCTCGTGGAGCTCGACTACGGCGGCTACGAGGGCCGGACGACGGCCGAGATCAGCGAGGAGATGGGCCGCACCTGGTCGGTGTGGGTCGACGGCACCGTCCCCGGGGAGACGCCCGGCGAGACCCTGCAGGACGTCGGCGTGCGGGTGGACCGGGTGCTCGACCGCGCGCGGCCGCTGCTCGAGGACGGCGACGTCGCGCTGGTCGCGCACGGGCACGTGCTGCGCATCCTCACCGCCCGCTGGCTGCGGCTCGAGCCCGGTGCGGGGGCCCTCTTCGCACTACCGGCCGGCTCCTACGGCATCCTCGGGCACGAGCACGCCCGGCCGGCACTCACCGGTTGGGGCCTGCACTGACCCGCGCGGCCGGCGGCGGGACGGGCCGGCCGAACAGCCAACCCTGACCGAGGTCGGCGCCGAGCCGGGTGACCTCGTCGGCGATCCGCTCCGTCTCCACGCCCTCGGCCACGACCTGGGCGCCGAGGGCGTGCGCGAGGTCGACGACCGAGCGGACCATCGTGCGCGCACCGTCATCGGGCAGCGACTGCACCAGCGCCCGGCCCAGCTTGACGACGTCGGGCCGGACCGTGGCCATCAGCGAACGGCTCGACCAGCCCGCCGCGACGTCGTCCAGCGCGACCCGCCAGCCCCGCGAGCGGTGGTGCTCGAGCACCGACAGCAGGTGCCCGCGGTCCCTGACCGCCGAGACCTCGCCCACCTCGACGACCAGCCGGGACGGGTCGATGCCGGCGTCCTCCAGGGCCTGCGCGGTGCCGGCCAGGTCCACCCGCGGCCGGTGCACCGACGCCGGGTCGGAGTTGACGAAGAGATCGGCGTCCCCGAGCCAGGGCACCGCGCCGGTGATCGCCGACTCGCGGCCGATGCGGTCCAGCCGGGGCAGCCAGCCGGCGGACTCCGCGACGAAGAAGAGGTCCTCCCCGCCGACCTCCCGGCCGTCGACCGTCCCGCGGAGCAGCGCCTCCTGCGCGACCACGGCCCCGTCGGCCAGCCGGACGATCGGCTGGTACACCGACCACAGCTCCGCCTCTGCCAGCAGGCCGATGTCCGCGGTGACGCCGCGGCGGGCCAGCTCCACGGCGAGCGTGGGGGCGGTGAGCAGCCGCGCGGCCAGGGCCGCTCTCCCGTCCGGCGGATCCGTGGCCACCCGCAGGTCCTCGGCCTCCGCCGTCGTCAGCTCGCGGGCCAGCCGGTGGAACAGCCGGTCGACGCCGCGGCCGCCGTCCTCGTCGTCGAGGTCGAGCAGGTCCGGGGACGCCGACACCGCCAGCCCGAGGACCCGCGCCATCCGCGCCACCTCGGACAGCAGGTGCGCGTCGGGGGTCGCCAGCAGGACCCGGGTGGCTCGCGCGGGGAGGTGCCAGTACTCCCGGCGCCGGAGTCGTCCGTCGGTGCTCGCCACCGCACGAGGATGACCGAGGCGCGCCAGCGCGGTCGACAGGCGCGCTGTCGGCCATGATGGCGTGGGAGCAACGGGGAGTGTCGTGGCGCAGCCCCGAACCGTCGTCGCCGCTCACTTGAATGTCTAAGGTCAACTCATGGTGGTTGTGCAGGAAGCCGGGCCGGTGCGCTCCTCGCGCGGTGGACGCCCCCGTGACCCGAGCCGGGACGGCGTGATCCGGGCGGCCATCCTGCGCCTCCTGGCCGAGGTCGGGTACGGCGCGCTGACGATGGACGCGGTGGCCGCCGAGGCCGGGGTCGGCAAGGCGACCATCTACCGCCGCTGGCGCACCAAGCACGACCTCGTGGTGGACACCCTGTCCGACATCAACCGGGCGATCGCGGTCCCGCCGGACACCGGGTCGGTGGAGACCGACGTGCGGGCGCTCATGGACCTGGTCGTCACGACCGTGCAGAGCCCGGCGGGTGCGGCGATCCGCTCGCTGCTGCCGGCGATGCAGTACCAGCCGGCCCTGGTCGAGGCCTTCCGCAACGGCCCGCTGGCCGTCTGGCGCGGTGCGTTCTCCGCGATGTGGGCCCGGGCCGAGGAGCGCGGCGAGGTGCACGCCGGCATGGACCGTTCGGTGACGGCGGAGGCCATCAGCGCGTTGCTGGTCCAGCGCTGGCTGCTGACCGGCGAGCCGCTGGACAGCGCCTACGTCGACGAGGTGTTCGAGACCGTCGTCCTGCCGCTGCTGCGCAACGCGCGCCCGGCGGCCGGCTGACTCACCAGCCGAGCGTTCCCGGCTCGCCCTTGAAGGGGCCGACGACCTCGTCGGTGATCCAGCCGCCGTAGAAGTCGCCGGCCTGCGCGCGCACGGTCTCGCCGTCGACCAGGGCGCGGTCCACCCGGCTCGGGTAGAAGGCGACCGCACCGCGCAGGTGGGCGTAGCGCTCCACCGGGTCCTCGTAGGACCAGGCCACGCCCGGGTACCGCCGCCCGTCGACGACGGCGTCCCAGTAGGTCGCCGCCCCCTTCCACTCGCACCACGAGCTGCCGGCCGCGCGCTGCAGGACGCCCTCGGCGACGTCCTCCCGCGGGACGTAGTACACCGGCGGGTGGCTGGTCTCGCAGACGCGCACCGCGCGGTCGGTACTCGCGACCACCCGGCCGCCGAGCTCGACCACGACCCGACGCCCGGTCACCTCGGCCGAGGGCGGGCGCGGGTAGTCCCAGACCGACTCCTGACCCGGGCCGGCCGGGTGGGGGCGTGGGTGCCGCACGTCAGTCGTTGCGGTGCCGGACCTTCTGGACCATGACCAGGGTGACCAGCAGACCCAGCGCCCCGACGGCGGCAATGCCGGCCGGCGTCTGCAGGAACTGCTGGACGGCGGCCTGCCCCTTCGACTTCAGTCGCTGGGGGCTGCTCCGGTGGACCAGCTGGTCCAGGGTCGCCGCGAGCGACTCACGGGCGGCGTCGATCTCCAGCTGGATCTGTCGAGGGTCGCGAGGCACGGCCGACAGCCTGCCAGACGGCGCCGTCCGGGGCGCGTTCGTCGACCGGAGGCCACCCGCACGGGCGGCTCGCGGAACCCGGTCGCCGCGCTCCCTATGCTCGGGGGTCACGCGGGAGTGGTGTAACGGCAGCCACGCCAGACTTAGGATCTGGTGCCTTCGGGCGTGGGGGTTCGACTCCCCCCTCCCGCACGACTCAGCCGAGTGCGACCCGGAGCTCCAGCGCCGTGGACGGCCGGCTGGGGTCGTCGTCGTCCACCACGGCCAGCAGGTGCGCCGCACCGTCGCGGACGGCGCGCAGGGCCAGCCCCTCCACCTTGGCCACGCGCCCGTCCACCTCGGGCATCCGGCTGACGTCCAGCACGGCGTCCCCGTCGACCAGCACCAGGGCCGAGGCCACCACGGGCCCGTCGTTGACGGCGTTGGGCGAGTCCTCCGCAGCGGCACTGAGCAACATCCGTCCGTCGGGTAGCGCGATCGCGTCGGTGACCGCGAGCCCGACGCCGGCCACCTCGCCGAGCTCGTGGAACCGCGGCCGGTCGACCGGGACCGACGCGGCGCCCACCCGGCCGAGGACGGCGTCGACCAGACCGGCCAGCGGGACGTCGACGCTGCCCGTGCGCACCCCCGCCGCCAGGTTTCCGCGGTTGAACCAGCGCACGGTGCCGCCGCACCGGGCGGCCCCCTCCAGGTTGAGCTGGTCCGCCGTGAGCCCCAGGCACCGCGCCACCTCCGCGTAGAGCGGCGCGAGCTCCCCCGCCCGTGCGACCGGCTGCCCGTCGTCCAGGCGCACCAGCACGCCGCGCATGCGCCGGTCCGTGGAACCGGAGCCCAGCAGGAGGACCGCCGCCTCGCCGTCCACCTCCGCGGGGCAGGCCACCTCGAGGTCGGGCTTGAGGCGCTTGGTCCCGGCCGCCTCGCTGAACCGGTCGTGCCCCTCCACGGGCGGCACGAGACGGACCGGGCCGACCGAGCCGGACCGCCACCACGCGCCGGACGTCGAGTCGTCCTGGGCGATCAGCCAACCCTCGCCGAGCGGCGCGACGGCGGAGGCCGCGGTGACCGGCGTCCCGTCGTCGAAGTGCAGCGCACGGACGCCGTCCACCGAGATGAGCACACCGCCACTGTGCCTCCGCGAGCTGTTGCCCGCGACCGTGCCGTTCGTCCTGGTCGGCCGCGCGGAGCTGGCGTACCCCGCCCGGCACGGGACGTGTTCGGGAGCGGGTCCGGCCTCGGCGCGACGGTGGCCGACCGGGCGCCGTCGCCGCGGGACGACGATCCACCACCGTTCCCGGGCCAGCGCACCGCGTGAGGGCGCGTCGTTCCGAGAGCGGAATCACAGCCGCGCATCCGTGCAGTTCAGCGGCTTGCTGAGCGTGAGCGACCTTGGACGCCCAGCGACAGGAGCCCGTAGCCTGGTCGGACAGGCCCGTCGCGCAGTGCTGCCCGGCCAGGCCGCTCCTTCCCTGCACGTCAACGACCCCCGTCGGAGCTCATGACCTCCCCGCGCCCCGAGACGACTGACCGAACCGAGCAGATCGAGGACAAGGACAAGCAGCAGGGCGTCCAGCTGAGTGCCACGCAGGTGACCGCCGGTGCCCTGGCCGCGGTGTCCTCGGCTGTGGTGGCCTCCTTCTTCGGCCTCGCCGGCACCCTGATCGGCGCCGCGCTGGCCAGCGTGATCAGCACCGTCAGCGCCGCCCTCTACAGCAACTCCCTGCAAAAGACGAACGAGAAGCTGCGCCGCGCCCGCGGCCAGGTCACCGGCCGCCAGGCGCCGGTCGAGCAGACCAGGGTCGCGCCGGCCGCACCTGCGCCTCCCGCGACCCAGGTCCTGCCCGCCCACCTCGACCCGCGTCGCGCTCCGGCCCGGCGGACCCGGCCCCGGTGGACCAGGGTGGCCGTCTACGCCGCCGCCGTGTTCGTCATGGCCATGGGCGTCGTCACCGGCATCGAGCTCATCGGGCAGCAGCCGGTGTCGGCGCTCGTCGGCGGCACCGAGACGTCCCGGACGACGACGCTCAGCGCACTCACCAACGCGTCGTCGTCCTCCGAGCAGCAGCAGGACGAGGACCCGTCGTCGCCGTCGTCCCCCACCACGACCGCGCCGGCCACCGGGACCAGCTCGCCGACCACCGGTGCCGGCGAGCGCTCGACGTCGGACGAGGACGAGGCCGAGGAGTCCGACGGCGACGAGACCGGGTCGGCGAGGCCGACCCGGTCCTCGCAGGCCGAGCCCACCACCGACAGCGAGCCGACGGGCTCGTCGGACGACGGCAGCTCGCAGGACTCGTCGGAGAACGGCACCTCGCAGGACCCGTCGTCCCAGGACGACGCGCCGCCGGCCGCCGAGGCCGAGCCGACCTCCTGACGCGACGCGGAGACGCCCGCGGCCCCGGTGCGCACCGGGGTCGCGGGCGTCCGTGTGTTCAGGTGCGGACGGCGACCGTCGCGTCGAACCAGGCCTCCAGCTGATCGGCCGCCATCGGGCGGCACACGTAGTAGCCCTGGGCCACGTCGCAGCCCATCGCACCCAGGCTGTCGCAGGTCGCCGCGTCCTCGACGCCCTCGGCGACGGTGGTCAGCCCCAGGTTGTGCCCGAGCTCGACGACCGACCGCACGATGAGCGCGTTGCTCGGGTCGGCCGCCATGGGCGCGACGAACGAGCGGTCGATCTTCAGCTGGTGCACCGGCAGGTCCTTCAGCTGGGCCAGCGAGGTGTAGCCCGCGCCGAAGTCGTCGATGGAGAGGGTGACGCCGCAGCCGGCCAGCCGGGTGAGGATCCGCCGGGCCCGGTCCGGGTCGGCCATGATCGCGCTCTCGGTGACCTCGAGCTCCAGGCAGGACGCCGGCACCTGCCAGTGCGCCAGCAGCTCCTGCACCTCCTCGACGAAGTGCTCGTCCAGCAGGTTGCGCGCGGAGATGTTGACCGCCACGGTGAGCATCCGGCCGGCGTCCCGCCACCGGGCGCACTGCTCGAGCGCGGCGTTCACCACGAACCGGGTCAGCGGCCGGATGAGCGGCGTGTGCTCGGCGAGCGGGATGAAGTCACCCGGCGGGATCAGACCGCGCTGCGGGTGCTGCCAGCGCACCAGCGCCTCGACACCGCACACGTCCGCACCGGGCAGCGCGACCTTGGGCTGGAAGTGCAGGACCAGTTCGCCGTTGTCGATCGCCCGGCGGAGCTGGCCGAGCAGACCCAGCCGCTCGGGGCTGTGGTCGTTGAGCGAGACGTCGTAGACGCACACGCCCAGACCGCGGTCCTTGGCGGAGTACATCGCGATGTCGGCGTTCTGCAGCAGCGACTCGACGCCGTTCCCGTGGGCACCGGACAGCGCGATGCCGATGCTGGCGTCCACGTCGAGCGAGACGCCCTCCACCTCGATGGGCGCCTCCATCGCGATCAGCGCCCGGCCGGCCAGCTGCCGCGCGGACTCCTCGTCCTCGACACTGGCCAGCAGGATGGCGAACTCGTCGCCGCCGAGCCGGGCCACCGTGTCGCTGCCGCGGACCGTGGCCTGCAGCCGGTCGGCCACCGCCTGCAGGACGACGTCGCCGTAGGCGTGGCCGAGGGTGTCGTTGATCTCCTTGAACCGGTCCAGGTCGATGAGCATCAGCCCGACCGCGCCGGCGCCGGGGCCGGCCAGCGCGGCGTCGGCACGCTGGCGCAGCAGGGTGCGGTTGGGCAGGCCGGTCAGCGCGTCGTGCAGCGCCTGCTGCCGGTTCCGCTCGGCCTGCGCGACGGTCTCGCGCCGGCTGCGGGTGAGCACCAGGGTGAACCAGGCGACGAGGGCCAGCCCGACGCCGAACAGCACCGGCGTGGCGACCAGCAGCACCTGCTGCACGGTGCCCATGAAGGCCATCGACTCCCCGGCGTCCTCCCAGTGCTGCTCGGCCGCGGCCCGGATCTGGTCCTCGAGCCGATCGAAGGGCGGGTCGAGGTACATCTCCTCGAACTGCTCGGCGATGGCCGGGTTCCGAGCGGTGGCGTCCAGGAGCTGGTCGACCGCGGTCTCGTAGCGGGCGTGCAGCTGCAACCACTCGTCGACCCGGTGTTCCTCGTCCCCCGCCGCGAGGGCACCCATCTGCTCGATCGCCGTGCGGATGGCCGCGCTGGTCTCCTCGTACTCGGCGAGCAGTTCGGCGTCCGGGTCCAGCGCGAGCTGGTCCACCAGCGACTCCTGCAGCATGAGGCCGCGCTCGGCCTCCCCGGACCACTCCGACACCGCGGCGCTCTCCTGCGCCTCCGCCGCAGCCCAGGCGTTGGCCACCGCGGCGGTCACCGAGAAGGCGGTGAGCACCAGCAGGACGGCGACGAGGCCGGCGGTGGCGGCGTGGGTCGACAGCCGCAGCCGCCCGCCGCGCCGTGCCCGGGGCGTGGGCAGGCCGCGGGAGCCGGTGCGGGTGAGCCAGGAGCTGGGGGGCATGGTCCCTCGTCGTCGCCGCACCCGCCGAGTGCGGGTGACAGGACCGGGATCGGGTGCCGCGAGGGACGGGTGTACGCGACAGCCGCGCTCGTCCCCCGAACGGGTGAGCGCGGTCAGGACCGGCCGAGCAGCTCCGCGACCAGCGGGACCAGCGCGGCGAAGGCCTGGCCGCGGTGGCTGCGCGCGTCCTTCTCGGCCGCCGTCAGCTCCGCCGCGGTGCGCTCCAGCCCGTCCGGCAGGAACACCGGGTCGTAGCCGAAGCCGTTGGAACCCCGCGGCTCGCGGACCACCTGGCCGCGCCAGGACCGCTCGAGCACCCGCTCGGCACCGTCCGGCGTGACGACCGCGGCCGCGCACACGAACGCCCCGCCGCGACGCTCGTCAGGGACGTCGGCCAACTGCCCGAGCAGCAGCGCGGTGTTCGCCGCGTCGTCCCCGTGCCGACCCGACCAGCGCGCCGACAGGACGCCGGGCATCCCGTTGAGCGCGTCCACCGTCAGGCCCGAGTCGTCGGCGACCGCCGGCAGCCCGGTGTACCGAACGGCCTCACGGGCCTTGAGCAGCGCGTTCTCCGCGAACGTCGCGCCGGTCTCCGGCGCCTCCGGGTACTCCGGGACGTCGCGCAGGCCGACCACGGCGACCCCGGGGACGGCGCTCTCCAGCAGCCGCTGCAGCTCGGCGAGCTTGCCGGGGTTGCGGGTGGCCAGGAGCAGCCGGTCGCTCATCGGACGCCGGCCCGCTGCAGCGCGTCGGTCTGGATGCGGGTCAGCTCGGCGCAACCACCGACCGCCAGGTCGAGCAGCGCATCGAGTGTGGCGCGGTCGAAGACGCCGTTCTCCGCGGTGCCCTGGACCTCGACGAAGCTGCCGTCGCCGGTGCAGACGACGTTCATGTCGGTGCCCGCGCGGACGTCCTCCTCGTAGGCCAGGTCCAGCCGCGGCTGACCGTCGACGACGCCGACGCTGACCGCCGCGACCGACTGCACGATCGCGTTCTTCCTGGCCAGCTTCTTCCGCTCACCGAGCCACAAGACCGCATCGGCCAGGGCGACGTAGGCACCGGTGATGGCCGCGGTCCGGGTGCCACCGTCTGCCTGCAGGACGTCGCAGTCGATGGCGACGCTGTTCTCGCCGAGCGCGCCCAGGTCGATCGCGGCGCGCAGCGAGCGACCGATGAGCCGGCTGATCTCGTGGGTGCGCCCGCCGATGCGGCCCTTGACCGACTCGCGGTCACCGCGGGTGTGCGTGGCCCGCGGGAGCATCGCGTACTCGGCGGTGACCCAGCCCAGGCCCGAGCCCTTGCGCCAGCGCGGCACCCCCTCGGTGACGCTGGCCGCGCAGAGCACACGGGTGCGGCCGAACTCGACGAGCACCGAGCCCTCGGCGTGGTCGAGCCAGTTGCGGCTGATCCTCACGGGACGGAGCTGGTCGGCCGCCCGGCCGTCGGGGCGCGGTCTCGCGGCTGCTGCGGTCACGTACGCCGACAGTAGTGCGCCCTCGCGGGGCCGGTCGTGCCGCGGGGTGGACCGGCGCGGGCCTGCAGGGTCTCCCGCCCGGGACGCCGGCAGCGGCTCAGCTCAGCCGGGGACGGCTCCTGGTCGCGGTGCGACCCGGAGGGTCGCGGTGTAATCGCGCCATGCGATCTGAGCTGCGGACGGTCCGGACCGGTGGCGTGCCCACGGTGGTCGACCTCACCGACGAGTGCGCGGAGTTCGTGCGCGCCGAGGGCGACGGCCTCCTGCACGTGTTCGTGCCGCACGCGACCGCGGGCGTGGCGATCATCGAGACCGGCTCCGGCAGCGACGACGACCTGCTGGCCCAGCTCGACGTCCTCCTCCCCCGGGACGAGCGCTGGCGTCACCGGCACGGCAGCAAGGGACACGGCCGCGACCACGTCCTGCCGGCGTTCGTCCCGCCGCACGCGAGCGTCCCGGTGCTGGAGGGCCGGATGCAGCTGGGCACCTGGCAGCGGATCTGCCTGGTCGACACGAACACCGACAACCCGCAGCGGCACGTCCGGCTGTCGTTCGTCACCGGCTGACAGCCCCGGGAGCAGCGCAGCGAGGGACGAGCGAGGAGCGGACCGGGGCGCGGCAGCCGGCCGGGGTCATGCCCGGCCGACCCCGTCGGGTGCGCCCCGTGGATCCCCGCGCCCTCGGCACGGCAGGATGACGGGCGTGACCGATACCGACGTCGCCCCCGTCCGCCTGGCCCCCGGTGACCCGGCGCCGGAGTTCACGCTGCCCGACGCCGAGGGCAACCCGGTGTCGCTCGCCGGCTACCGCGGCCGCCGGGTGATCGTCTACTGCTACCCCGCGGCCTTGACTCCGGGCTGCACCACGCAGGCCGTCGACTTCACCGCCGCGGCGGGCGACCTCGCCGAGGCCGGCCTGGACATCATCGGCATCTCCCCCGACCCGACCGAGAAGCTGCTGCGCTTCCGCGAGGAGGAGGGGCTGCAGATCACCCTCCTCTCCGACCCGGAGAAGCAGGTGCTCGCCGCCTACGGCGCGTACGGGACCAAGAAGCTGTACGGCAAGGAGGTCGTCGGCGTGATCCGGTCGACCTTCGTCGTCGACGCCGAGGGCCGCATCGAGAAGGCCGCCTACAACGTCAAGGCGACCGGGCACGTCGCCAAGCTGCGCCGCGACCTCGGCCTGGAGTGAGCACGGTTCAGGCCCGCCAGGTGCCGGGGCGCGGCTGGCCGTGGGTGGTGTCCGCGCTCAGCCCGACGAGCAGCAGCTCGGGGTGGCCGAGCCCGAACAGGCCGATGGTGTAGCCGAAGCAGGGCTCGTCGTCCTCCTCGCCGGAGCCGACGTACTGCACCCCCCAGCGGTGCCGGCGGATCACCCGGGCGAGGTGCGCGTCCTCCTGGTCGAGCCAGGCCGTCGTCTGCGGGCGAGCGGCATGCGCGGAGGGTGCCCGGGTGGAGGGCCGCCCTGCCGGCGGGCTGTGGACGGCGCGGCCGCTGTGGAGGGAGCCGCGGACCGTCAGTCCTCCGCCTCCGCCCGCCGGGCTCGGGCGCGGCGGCGGCCCTCGTGCATGGCCTGCACGCGGGCGACCGGGATGGTGTGGCCCTCGGCGACCAGGTCGGCGGGCAGCTCCTGCCGGTCGGGCAGCAGCGCCGTCCACGGGTCGCCGTCCCCCAGCTGTTCGGGTGCCGTCCGGACCGTCACGTTCCCGGGGCGCACCGAGGGCAGGTCCTCCCACGCCACCGGGGCCGACACCGGCAGCCCCGGTCGGATGCGCGGGCTGTAGGCGGCCACGATCGTCGAGGAGCCCGAGCGGGTGGAGTCGAGGAACACCCGGCCGTGCCGGTCCTCGCGGATGTAGGCGGTGGTGGCCAGGTCCGGGTCGAGCGCGGCGGCGCGGGCGGCCAGCGCGCGGGTCGCGGCGGCGGCGTCCTCGGGCCCGACCCCCCGCACCGGGACGACGACGTGCACGCCCTTGGACCCGCTGGTCTTCACCGCCCCGGCCAGCCCGCGATCGGCGAGCGCGCGACGCACCAGCTCGGCGGCCTGCACCACCACGGTGAAGTCGGCGCCCTCGGGCGGGTCGAGGTCGAGCACGATGCCGGTCGGCTCGGTCTCCTCACCGGCGCGGAAGAAGGGGACGTGGAACTCGACCGCCCGCTGGTTGGCCAGCCACAGCAGCGTGCGGCGGTCGTCGCAGAGCACCTGGTGCACCTCGCGGTGCGCGCCGTACGACCAGACCGGGACGGTGCGCACCCAGTCCGGGGCGCCCTTGGGGACGTTGCGCTGCATGAACGGCTCCTGGCCCGGCCGCACGCGCTTCACCGACAGCGGCCGGCCGGCCAGCTGCGGCACCAGCCGGTCGGCGAACGCGTCCAGGTGGTCGACCAGCTCGCCCTTGGTGACCTCCAGCCCGTCGCCCAGCGGGGCGTCGAGGCTGGTCAGCCGGACGCCGTCCCGTTCGTCGTCGACCACCGGCCCACCGTGCCCGCCGGCCGGCAGCGGAGCAAGCGGAGGTGACCCGGGAGCGGCTCCGTCCAGGGCATCGCCCTGAAGTCGCGAGGGGTGGGGAGGACGGGGTCCTTCCTCAGATGTCGTAGCTGACGCCCGGCGCGACCAGCTCGGCGGCCGGGAAGACCGCCCGAGCGTCCGCGAGCTGACCGGCGGCGTCCACCCAGGCGGGCACGTGGGTGAGCAGCAACCGGCCGACGCCGGCCGCGGCGGCGTGCTCGCCGGCCTCCCGGCCGGTGAGGTGCAGGTCCCGCGGCAGCCCGGGGACGTCGGGGTGCGCGGCCTCGGCCAGCAGGACGTCGGCGCCGCGGGCCAGCTCGACGACGGCGGCGCTGGCACCCGTGTCGCCGGTGTAGACCAGCGACCGGCCCCCGGCGGTGAGCCGGATGGCGTAGCACTCGACCGGGTGCGCGGTGCGGACCAGCTCCGCGGCGAACGGCCCCAGCTCGAGCCGCCCGGCGCCCACCAGGACGAAGTCGAAGACGTCGGTGAGACCGTCGCCGTCCGGGTCGTAGGCCAGGGCCAGCCGGCGTTCGGCGCCGACCGGGGCGAACAGCGGCACCAGCGGCTTGGTGGCCCGCCCGGAGTAGCGGTGCCAGACGACGAACGGCGCGATGTCCAGGCAGTGGTCGGCGTGCAGGTGGGAGAGGTAGACCGCGTCGACGGTGTCGGGGTCGGCGAGCGCCTGCAGGGCGCCGAAGGATCCGTTGCCCAGGTCGAGCAGCACGCGGAAGCCGTCGTGCTCCACCAGGTAGCACGACGCCGGGGACGCCGGCCCCGGGCCGCTGCCCGAGCAGCCGACCACCGTGAGCCTCACTCGACCGCCCCCTGCTGCGACGACAACGACGCAGGTCAGGCTAACCGCAGGGTCCGGGAGACCGGGCTCACGCCCACTCCTCGCCGGCGCCCGCCGGAGACGTCCGCCCAGGCTGCGCGGCCCACCCGTGAGCTCGCGAGCTCGCTCACGCCCAGAGCTGGCCCTCCAGCGCGGAGGTCGCCTCCTCCAGCGTGCCCGCGTAGGCGCCGGTGGACAGGTACTTCCAGCCGCCGTCGCAGACGATGAAGACGATGTCGGCCCTCCGGCCGGCCGCGACCTCCTTGTCGGCGATCCCCAGCGCCGCGTGCAGGATCGCGCCGGTCGAGATCCCGGCGAAGATGCCCTCCTGCTCGACGAGCTGCCGGGTGCGGCGGACGGCGTCCTGCGGGCCGACGCTGAACCGGGAGTCCAGCAGCGCCGGGTCGTAGAGCTCGGGGACGAACCCCTCGTCGATGTTGCGCAGCCCGTAGACCAGCTCGCCGTAACGCGGCTCGGCTGCGATGACCCGCACGTCGGGCTTCTTCTCGCGCAGGTAGCGGGAGACGCCCATCAGCGTGCCGGTGGTACCCAGCCCCGCGACGAAGTGGGTGATCGAGGGCAGGTCGGCCAGGATTTCCGGACCGGTGCCGGTGTAGTGCGCCTCGGCGTTGGCCGGGTTGCCGTACTGGTAGAGCATCACCCAGTCGTCGTGCTCGGCGGCCAGCCCCTTGGCGACGGCGACGGCCTGGTTGGAGCCGCCGGCCGCCGGGGAGCTGATGATCTGCGCGCCGTACATCTCCAGCAGCTGGCGCCGCTCGACCGAGGTGTTCTCCGGCATGACGCAGATCAGCCGGTAGCCCCGCTGCCGGGCCACCATGGCCAGCGAGATCCCGGTGTTCCCGCTGGTGGGCTCGAGGATGGTGTCGCCCGGCTTGAGCTTCCCCTCCTTCTCCGCCGCCTCGATCATCGAGATGGCGGCCCGGTCCTTGATCGACCCGGTGGGGTTGTGGTCCTCCAGCTTGGCCCACAGCCGGACGTCGGGGGTCGGCGACAGGCTCGGCAGCCCCACGAGCGGGGTGTTGCCGAGCGAGTCGACGAGGGAGGCGAAGCGGGCCATGGGGAGCTCTTCCGGGGAGACGGACGGGGGTGCTGCGAGCGTCGGGCGCTCAGCAGCCGCCGGCGACCGCCGGGAGGATGGTGACCGAGTCGCCGTCCTTCACCTGGGTGTCCAGCGCACCGGTGAAACGGACGTCCTCGTCGTTGACGTACACGTTCACGAAGCGGTGCAGCTTGCCCTCCTCGGTGACGAGGCGGTTCTTCAGCCCCGGGTGCTTGGCGTCGAGGTCGTCGACGAGCGCGGCCAGGGTGTCCCCGTTGCCCTCGACGGTCTTGTTGCCGCCGGTGTGGGTGCGCAGGATGGTCGGGATCCGGACCTCGATGGCCATGGCGTGTCTGTTCTCCTCGGGACTCGGGTGTGCTGCTGCGCGACCGCGCAGCGGGACGTGCGTCTCCGACGGGCAACGCCCGCTCGACGTGGGGCATTCCGGGAAGTGGTCCCCGGTGGCCCTCCTGCAGGGTCCCGCCGCGAGCTCGCGAGCGGCGGGGGCAGGAGGGTCCTCTCTCAGTCGTAGACGACGGTGGTCGGCGAGTGGCCGAACAGGTAGGACTCGACGACCTCGACGTCCTCCTCGGTGACGACGCCGTCGACGATGCGGAAGCTGCGGAACTCGACCTCGTCGCCGGACAGGCCGGTCTGGTCGCCGTGGTGACGGGTGGAGACCAGGACGTAGTGCGCGTTCGGCTCCGAGGCGTAGCTGATGTCGGTCCGCGACGGGTACGCCTCGGTGGCGGTGTGCGAGTGGTAGACGACCACCGGTTCCTCGCCCCGGTCGTCCATCTCCCGGTACAGCCGCAGCAGGTCACCGGAGTCGAACTCGTAGAACGTGGGCGACCGCGCGGCGTTGAGCATCGGGATGAAGCGCTCCGGGCGGTCGCTGCCCTCCGGGCCGGCGACGACGCCACAGGCCTCGTCCGGGTGGTCCTCCCGGGCGTGGGCCACGATGGCGTCGTAGGTCGCGCGGTCGATGCGCAGCACGCCCCTCAGTCTAGGAGGACCCCTGCACCGCACCGGGAAGGACCCCGTCCTCCTCACCACTCGCACGCCCGGGGCGGGCCTCGGGACGGGGCCGGCGTGGGCCGCTGCAGGGGGCCGCCCGATACGGTGCCCGTTCGTGGTCCTCGAGCTGCTCATGGTCGCCGGTGTGCTGGCCGTCGCCGTGCCCGCGCTGGTGCGCGGCGCCCAGGGGCTGCGCCGCCGCAGCAGGCACTACGGCCGTGCCGTCGGCACCGACCGGGTGGCGCTCGTGCTGGTCGTCGCCATCCAGCTGCTCGCCCTGCTGCTGGTCTCGGTGCTCTCGCTCGTCGTCCTGGTGTGCGCCGTCGGGGCGATCGTGCGGGACCTGGAGATGCCCGGCCTGGTGTCGGTGTTCTTCGTGCTCGACCTGCTGCTCGCGGCGCTGGTCGTGCTCACCTTCGGCCGGCGCGACCGGCGGCGAGTGCGTCGACGAGCGACCCCTGCAGCCCGGTGAGCCAGTAGTAGACGGCCAGCTGCTGCCCGTCCTCGCTGGCGAGGTCCTCCGGCGGCTCGGTGTCCTCCTGCACGTCGAGCCGGGTGCCCAGCGCGAGGCGCAGGTCGTTGCTGGTGCGCAGCCACGCGGTCGCCTGCTCGGGGTCCAGCCGGACGGTCCCGCCGTCCGGTGGCAGGCTGGCGCGGACCATGGCCAGGTCGTCGGCCTTGCCCGCGCGCAGCGTGGACTCGGTCAGCTCGCGGTAGTCGGCGGCCAGCTCCGGATCGCTGCGGTGCCCCGGGGGCAGCAGCCGGGCGATCACCGGGTCGCCGGCGACGTCCTCGGCCTCGGCGGTGAGCAGCTGCTCGAGCTGGTCGAGCAGCAGCGCGACGACGCGGGCCTCGGCCGGATCGAGCCGCGCCACCAGCTCGTCCCCCCTGCGGCGGAACGGCTTCACGCGACCTCCTCGTCGGCGCTCGTGGGACGCGTTCGCCGGCCGGCTGGGCCCATCGGTGGGATCGCGAGCTCGCTCACGTGTCGCGCTGGTAGCTGGCCCACAGGCCGTAGGCGTGCAGCCGGCTGGTGTCGTGCTCCATCCGTTCCCGCGGCCCGGAACTCACGATCGCCCTGCCCTCCTCGTGCACCTGCAGCATCAGCGTGGTCGCCGTCGGCTCGTCGTAGCCGAACAGCTCCTGCAACACGTAGGTCACGTACGTCATGAGGTTGACCGGGTCGTTCCAGACGATGGTGACCCAGGGGCGGTCGAGGTCGCCGTGCTCCTCGACGGTCTCCTCCGGCGTCCGTGTCGGCGCGAGTGGTCCGGCCACGGCTCCACTCTAGGAGACCCGCTCGGGCGGTGAGCCACGTCGGCCCCGCCTAGGCTCCTCAGCCATGCCGACGGGTCCCGCCCTGCTCACCGACCGGTACGAGCTCACCATGGTCGCCGCGGCCCTGGCCGACGGCACCGCCGAGCGCGACTGCGTCTTCGAGGTCTTCGCCCGGCGGTTGCCGCACGGCCGTCGTTACGGCGTGGTCGCCGGCACCGGCCGGCTGCTGGAGGCGCTGCCCTCGTTCCGGTTCACCGACCAGGACCTCGCCGCCCTGCAGGAACAGGGGCTCACCGACCCGCGGCTGCTGGACTGGCTCGACGGCTTCCGGTTCAGCGGGGACGTCGACGGCTACGCCGAGGGTGAGCTGTTCTTCCCCGGCTCCCCCGTGCTCACGGTCCGGGCGCCGTTCGCGGAGGGGGTGCTGCTGGAGACTCTGGTGCTCTCGGTGCTCAACCACGACAGCGCGATCGCGTCGGCAGCGGCACGGATGGTGGCCGCGGCCTGCGAACGCCCGTGCATCGAGATGGGCTCCCGGCGGACGCACGAGGAGGCCGCCGTCGCCTCCGCCCGGGCCGCCCACCTGGTGGGCTTCGCCTCGACCTCCAACCTCGAGGCCGGTCGCCGCTACGGGGTGCCGACGACGGGCACCAGCGCGCACGCCTTCACCCTGCTGCACGACGACGAGGCCGCCGCCTTCCGCGCCCAGGTCGCCGCCCTGGGGGTCGGCACCACGCTGCTCGTCGACACCTACGACGTCGACCAGGGCATCCGGACGGCGATCGAGGTGGCCGGCCCCGGGCTCGGCGCGATCCGGTTGGACTCCGGGGACCTCCCCACGCTGGCCACGCACGCCCGCGAGCTGCTCGACTCCCTGGGCGCGACCGGCACGCGGATCATCGTGACCAGCGACCTCGACGAGTTCGCCATCTCCGGGCTGATGGCCGCGCCGGTCGACGGCTACGGCGTCGGCACGTCGCTGGTCACCGGCTCCGGCGCGCCGACCGCCGGGATGGTCTACAAGCTGGTCGAGCGGGACGGCGTCCCGGTGGCCAAGCGCTCGGAGGGCAAGAACTCCGTCGGTGGCCGCAAGTACGCCGTCCGCCGGCACGACGGCTCCGGGACGGCGACGGCCGAGGTGGTGACCAGCGAGCCGGTGCTCGCCCGGGAGGGTGACCGGTCGCTGATCGTGGAGCTGGTCCGCGGCGGGGAGCTCTGCGTGCCGGCCGCGCCGCGGGAGGCGCTGACCGCCGCCCGCGCGCACCACCAGCAGGCGCGTGCGGCGATGCCGGCGGAGGCGTTCGCGCTGTCCCGCGGGGACTGCGCCATCGAGACCGTGACGGCTTGAGGAGGACGGCGATGACCCGCGCCCTGGTGGTCGTGGACGTGCAGAACGACTTCTGCGAGGGCGGCAGCCTCGCCGTCGCCGGTGGCGCGGACGTCGCGGCCGCGATCAGTGCGCACGTCCGCGCGCACGCCGCCGACTACGCGCACGTGGTGGCCACCCGCGACCACCACGTCGACCCCGGCGGCCACTTCGCCGAGCAGCCGGACTACGTGGACACCTGGCCGGCGCACTGCGTGGTGGGCACGGACGGCGTCGAGCTGCACCCTCGACTGGAGCGGAAGCCCATCGAGGCGGTGTTCGACAAGGGCGAGCACGCCGCCGCCTACTCCGGCTTCGAGGGGCGCTCGGACGGCGTCCCCCTGGCCGACTGGCTGCGGGCACACGGGGTGGACGCCGTGGACGTCGTCGGCATCGCCACCGACCACTGCGTGCGGGCGACCGCGCTGGACGCCGTCGCCGAGGGCTTCGCGACCCGGGTGCTGCTGCCGCTCACCGCGGGCGTCAGCGAGGCGACCACCGATGCTGCGCTGGAGCGGCTGCGCACGGCCGGCGTCCAGCTGGAGGGCACCGTCCACCGAGCCTGACCCACGGACGACTCCGGCCGACTCAGGCCCGGTCGACCGCCCGGGCAGCACCTCCCCGCGGTCGCGCCGACGGGACGGGCTGCCCGGGGACGGCACCTGCCCGCGGTCTCATCCAGGGGATGACGTGGGCAGCGCGTCGAGGACCTCGTCGCGCGTGAAGCCGAGGACCTGCAGCACGGCGTCGAGGTAGGGCTGGTTGAGCGCTGTGTGTGCCTGCTCCCGCACGTAGGGCTTGGCGTTGAAGGCGATGCCCAGCCCGGCGGCGTTCAGCATGTCGAGGTCGTTGGCGCCGTCGCCGACGGCCACGGTCTGGTCCAGCGGGATGTCGTACTCGTCGGCGAAGCGGGCGAGCGCGCGGGCCTTGCCGGCGCGGTCGACGATCTCCCCCACCAGCCCCCCGGTGAGCCGCCCGTCGGCGACCTCGAGGGTGTTCGCGGCGGCGAAGTCCAGCCCGAGCTGCTCGGCCAGCGGATCGGTGATCTGGGTGAAGCCGCCGCTGACGATGCCGCAGCGGAAGCCGAGCCGCTTGAGCGTGCGGATCAGCGTGCGCGCGCCCGGCGTGAGGACCAGGGCCTCGCGGACCTCGTCGAGCACCTCGACGGGCAGCCCCTCGAGCGCGGCCACGCGCGCCCGCAGCGACTGGGCGAAGTCCAGCTCCCCGTTCATCGCGGCGGCGGTGATCCGGGCGACCTCTGCCGCTCGCCCGGCCCGCGCGGCGAGCTCGTCGATGACCTCGCCGCGGACGAGCGTGGAGTCGACGTCGAGCACGATGAGCCGCTTGCTGCGGCGGGCCAGGCCGACCTGCTCCACGGCGATGTCGGCGCCCGTCGTGGAGGCGACCGCGGCCAGCGCGGTGCGCAGCTCGGTGGCCTCGGCACCGGAGACGGTCAGCTCGAAGCTGGTCACCGGGTAGTCCGACAGCCGGCGGATCGCCTCGATGTTGCCGCCGATGCCGGCGATGGCCGATGCGGCGCCGGCCACGGCCTCCGGAGGCACCGGGCGGCCGAGCAGGATGACGTGGTGCGGGCGGCCCTCGGGGGCGGCGTCGAGCCCGGCATCGGCGGCCGACTCCACCTGGACCCGCAGGCCGGTCGCCTCCGCGACGTCGGCGGCCAGCCGTTCGAGCGCGGCGAGGAACCGGCTCTCCTCCACGGGCCCGCCCTCCGCGGGCAGCGCCCCGACCACGACGCCGAGCACCAGCTGCCCGTGGACGACGACCTGCTCGACGTCGACCACCTCGACCGGCGGGTGCTCCCCTGCGGGCGCGGCCAGGGCGGCGAACAGCCGCGCGGTGACCCCTCGCCGGTCGCCTCCGGAGACGGTCAGCAGCGCCCGCGGGGTGGAGACGGCGGTCGGCGACGTGCGGGGGGCGGGGTCGAGCGGCACGGCGGTCATCCTCCCGCACCGCCGTCGGGCGACCTGCCACCGGTCGGAGGCGGGCGGCCGAGCCGCCCCCGGACGCGGCGACGCCCCGCCGGCCGAGGCCGACGGGGCGTGGCGGGGTGGAGCGTCGACTACGTGGGGTCGGGGTCGTTCGGCCCCTGCCGGGGACCGGCGGTGCCACCGAGCTCGCTGACACCGGCGTAGGGCTCGTGCCGCTTGCCCGCGTGCGCCTCGCGCTGCAGGCGCTCCAGGAGGTGCGGGTAGTGCGCCTCGAACGCCGGCCGCTCGGAGCGGATCTTCGGGATCTCGGTGAAGTTGTGCCGCGGCGGCGGGGACGACGTCGCCCACTCCAGCGAGTTGCCGTGGCCCCAGGGGTCGTCCCGCAGCGCCAGCCGGCCGTACCGCCACGACTTCGCCACGTTGTAGAAGAACGGGATCGTCGAGGCGCCGAGGATGAAGGAGAAGATCGTCGACACCGTGTTCAGCGTGGTGAACTGGTCGCTGACCAGGTAGTTGGCGTACCGGCGCGGCATGCCCTCGCCGCCGAGCCAGTGCTGCACCAGGAACGTGCCGTGGAAGCCGATGAAGGTCAGCCAGAAGTGCAGCTTGCCCAGCCGCTCGTCCATCATCCGGCCGCACAGCTTCGGGAACCAGTAGTAGACGCCGGCGTAGGCGGCGAACACGACGGTCCCGAAGACCACGTAGTGGAAGTGGGCCACGACGAAGTAGCTGTCGTTCAGGTGCCAGTCCAGCGGCGGGCTGGCCAGCAGGACGCCGGTCAAGCCACCCAGGAGGAAGGTGACCAGGAAGCCGATCGAGAACAACATCGGCGTCTCGAAGGTCAGCTGGCCGCGCCACATGGTGCCGATCCAGTTGAAGAACTTGATGCCGGTCGGCACGGCGATCAGGTAGGTCAGGAACGCGAAGAACGGCAGCAGCACCGCACCGGTCGCGTACATGTGGTGCGCCCACACCGTCAGCGAGAGACCACCGATGGCGAGGGTCGCGAGGACCATGCCCTTGTAGCCGAACAGCGGCTTGCGGCTGAACACCGGGATGACCTCGGTGATGATCCCGAAGAACGGCAGCGCGATGATGTAGACCTCGGGGTGCCCGAAGAACCAGAACAGGTGCTGCCACAGCATCGGCCCACCGTTCTCCTCCGAGTACACCAGGGCACCCAGCTGCCGGTCGGCCAGGAGGCCGAACAGGGCGGCGGTGAGGATCGGGAAGGCGAAGAGCACCAGCAGGCTGGTGACCAGGGTGTTCCAGGTGAAGATCGGCATCCGGAACAGCGTCATGCCCGGCGCCCGCAGGCAGGCGATCGTGGTGATGAAGTTGACCGCACCGAGGATCGTGCCCAGGCCGGACACCGCCAGGCCGGCGATCCACAGGTCGGCGCCGGCGCCGGGGCTGTTGGTCGCGTCGGACAGCGGGGTGTAGGCGTACCAGCCGAAGTCGGCCGCACCACCCGGCGTGAAGAAGCCCGACACCGCGAGGGTGGAGCCGAAGAGGAACAGCCAGTAGGAGAAGGAGTTCAGCCGCGGGAAGGCGACGTCGGGTGCGCCGATCTGCAGCGGCATGATCAGGTTCGAGAACGCGAAGAACAGCGGCGTCGCGAAGAACAGCAGCATCACCGTGCCGTGCATGGTGACCAGCTGGTTGTACTGCTCCGGCGACAGGAACTGCAGCCCCGGCCGAGCCAGCTCCCCGCGCATCAGCAACGCCATCAGCCCGCCGACGGCGAACCAGACGAAGGAGGTGGCCAGGTACATCAGGCCGATGGTCTTGTGGTCGGTGGTCCGCAGCAGGTTCGAGAGCCGCGAGCCCTTCTCCGCCTGGTGAACCGGGCTCGGCCGGCTCACGATCGGCGCCGGTGCGATCGTCACGGCCGCAGCTTAGACGGTTCCCGCGACGCCCTTCCTGCCGACGCCTGAGGCGCGCCGGTCCCCGCCGCTCGGCTGTGCCGGTCCCTTGTCCGAATCGTGACCTGGCGGGCTCCGGTCAGCCGTTCCGGGTCCAGGTCGTGACGTCGACCGACACGGTGACCGGCGTCCGGTCGGGCAGCCCCGCCACCGCCGCGGTCAGCGCCTCGGGGCTCAGGTGGCGGGCGTGCGGCCCCATGCCGACCAGCGTCGTCACCGTCGCCCGGTCCAGCTCCAGCCGCTCGCAGTGCCCGGTCGCGGCGACCGGGCGCAGGTGCGGCTCGAGGGTGGCCGACAGCCGGCGGGCCTTGTCCGGGTCGACCCGCAGCAGCCCGAGCGGGCCGACGAGCTCGGCGAGGTGGTCGGCAGCCGGGGTGACGACGACCAGCCGGCCACCCGGCCGCAGCACCCGCGCGGTCTCCGGACCGTTGCGCGGAGCGAAGACGACCAGCACCCGGTCGAGGGCGGCGTCGCGGACCGGCAGCCTGGCCCAGGCGTCGCCCACCACCGCCAGGGCCCGCGGGTGGACACCGGCCGCGCGGCGGGCGGCGTACCGGGAGGAGTCGAGGACCACCCCGACCGCGCCGGGCAGCCGGTCGAGGACGCCGGCCAGGTGCTGACCGGTTCCGCCGCCGACGTCGAGCAGGCTGCCGGGCGGGGCGTCGTCCCCCGCGACGACGGCGTCGGCCAGCGCGCGCGTCACGCCGGCGTAGTGGCCGGAGGCGAGGAAGGCGACCCGGTCGGCGACCATCGCCGCGGAGTCGCCGGACGGCGGCACGTGCCCGGGCGGCAGCAGCGTGACGTGCCCCTGCCGGGCCCGGTCGAAGGAGTGCCCGGCCGGGCAGACCAGCCCGGCCTCGTCCCGCGCGGCCAGGGGCGCCGCGCAGACCGGGCAGGCGAGCAGCTCGACCGCCCCGGCGGGCCACGGGCGGCGCGGACTCACCGGCTCGCAGCGGGGTCGGCGGCCCGCGGCGCCCCGCGGGAGGACGCCTCGACCGCCCGGCCCGGCACGACGCCGACCGCCAGGGCCGCCGCCACGGCGCCGGCCGCGAACGCCGCCGGGTAGCCGGGCCCGCTGTCGACGAGCAGCGCGGCCAGGGGCACGGTCAGGGAGGCGGAGAGGTTCTGCACGGTGTTGTGCGCGCCGAGCGCCCGTCCGGCCCAGGCGCTGCCGGCCTGCTCGGCCACCGAGGTGAAGGCGATCCCGTTGGGGCTCACCGTGACGATCGCGGAGAGGACGACGGCCGCGGCGACGGCGGCCGGGGCGAGCACGTCCGGGGTGAGGACGGCGACGACGGCCAGCGCTCCGACGACGGCGGCCACCGCGACCGCGACCAGCCGCAACGGGCCCACCCGGCTGCCCGCGCGGTCCGACCACGCGCCCGCACCGAGCCGCGCGGCCGCCCCGCCGAACTGGGTGACCGCCAGCAGCGTGCCGGCCCCGGCGGTCGACCACCCGGCCTCCCGCACCAGGAAGTCGAAGCTGAAGGCCGCGACCACGAACTGCGGGACGACGAGCAGCGTGCTGGCCGCGTGCACCCGCCACAGCACCGGCGAGCGGTAGGGCGAGGCCGCCCGGGGCGCGCCCGGGGACCGTTCGGGCCGCGCCGGGTCGCGCACCAGCGCCCCGACGAGGACGGCGGCGACCGCGCACCCGGCGGCGAGCGCGGCGAACGCCGTCCCCGGGCCGTTCTCGGCCAGCCGCGGCAGCGCGAACGCGGCCACCCCGACGCCGATCGGCTGCCCCGCCTGGCGCACCCCCATGGCCAGGCCGCGCTGCTCGGCCGGGAACCAGCCCAGCACCAGCCGCCCGCTGGCCGCGTGCACCGAGGCGCTGCCCGCACCCGCGAGCAGCAGCCACAGCCCGGTCGCCACCGGCGTGCCGGCCAGCGCGGCGCCGGTCAGGGCGGCCGCGGCGACGCCGAGCCCGGCGCCGAGCACGATCCGCTCGCCGTACCGGTCGGCCGCCGCGCCCCAGGCCAGCAGGCTGAGCACCAGGCCGGCCGTGGGAGCGCTGACCAGCAGGCCGATCGCGGCCAGCGGGAGCCCCTCCTCGCGCAGGGCCACGGTGAGGAAGGGCAGCCCGTTCTGGACCGCGCACGCGGCGACCAGTCCGACCAGGCTGATCCCGAGGTGGCGCCAGCGGGCGTCGGCCGCCCTCACCTCCCCACCGGGTGGAAGGTCACGTCGCGCAGCACGCCGTCGTCGGCCACCGCGGTCACGAAGGTGCAGTGCGGCTGCCGGCGCCGGTCCGTGGGCGAACCGGGGTTGACCAGCCGCAGGCCGGATGGCGCGCCCGCGCTCGGTGTCACCGTGTCCCAGGGGATGTGGCTGTGCCCGAACACCAGCAGGTCGGTGTCGGGGAAGCGGGCGGCACAGCGGGCCTCGCGGCCTCGTCTGTCGCCGGTCTCGTGGACGACGGCCAGCCGGATGCCGCCGACCTCGGCGCGGGCCACCTCGGGCAACCGCTCGCGCAGCGCGCCGTGGTCGTTGTTGCCGTGGACGGCGACCAGCCGGCGGGCGCGTTCCTCGAAGCGGTCCAGGAGCGCGACGTCCACCCAGTCGCCGGCGTGCACGACGACGTCCGCCTCGTCGATCGCGGCCCACAACGCACGAGGTACGTCGCGCGCCCGCTTCGGGACGTGCGTGTCCGCGGTGAACACCAGCGATACCGGCACGTGGACATGGTTGCAGGCGGCCACCTCCCCCCGGGCCCCGCTGTGGCCTCTGCTCCGGCACCACCCCCGAGGACCTCCAGGACGGACCCCTCGCCGGCCCGCGCGTCCGGGGCGCGCCGGTCCCCGCGGTGCTGATCCGGGCGACCAGGGACGACGTCCCGCCGAGGGCACCCCGGTCCACGCCGGGTGACCCGGTGATCAGCTGAGCTGATCACCGCGGTTCCGGGTTGGCCACCAGAGGTGAGCCCGGAGCCGCGACGGTGGGCCAGGACGGCCCGCCCTCACCTGCCCCGCGCCGCCATGGCCCGGAGGCGTTCGTTGTAGGCGACGAGCTCGGCGTCCCCGGTGCGGTCGGCGACCCGTTCGAGCCTGCGGGCCTTCCGCTGCTCCGACCCCATCCAGGCGAAGAGCACCAGCGCCAGGACGAAGACCGTCGGGATCTCGCCGAAGGACCAGGCGATGCTCCCGGCGGTCTTCTGGTCCGCGAGCGGGTCGACGCCCCAGCCCGCCGGCGGGTTGGCGAAGGTCTCCACGACCAGCGAGCCGGCCATCAGGATCGCGACGCCGAAGAAGGCGTGGAACGGCATCGGGATGAGCAGCTCGAGCATGCGGCCGCCGTGGCCCGCCGTCCGGGGCCAGGGGTCCTGGGCCAGGATCGGCCCGAAGAACAGCAGCCCGGTCACCGTGAAGTGGGCCAGCATGAACTGGTGGCCGACCGGGTTGGCCATCAGCGCGTCGAACAGGGGCGTGAAGTAGACGGCGTAGAGGCTGGCCAGGAACAGCGGCAGCGTGAACGCCGGGTGCGAGAACGCCCGGGCCACCCGGCTGTGCAGCGCGTCGAGCAGCAGCGCCCGTGGGACGCCGGCCAGCCGCTTGCCGCGCGGCAGGGTCCGCAGCGCCAGGGTCACGGGGGCGCCGAGCAGCAGCAGGATCGGCGCCACCATCGACAGCACCATGTGCTGGGCCATGTGCAGGCTGAACAGCACCATGCTGTAGCCGTTGAACCAGGTGCCGGTCACCGCGAACAGCGAGACGCAGCCGGATGCCCAGGACGCCGTCCGCCACCACGGCCAGGCCACGCCGGTGCGGCGCAGCACCACGACCGCGACCAGGTACCCGACGAGGCCGACCAGGCCCAGCACCGCCAGCCACGACCAGCCGTCCAGGTGCGGCAGGAACATCCGCCCCCAGGTCGGCGGCTCCACGGGCACCCACATGCCCGAGTGATGACCGTGGTCCACCGCTGCCTCCTGCCCTGCCGTGCGCCTGCGCCCCCACTGTCCCACCAGGTGACGTGATGGAACGGCCCCCTCGCAGGGCCCCGCGCCGAGCGGAGCGAGGCGTGGGGGCGAGGGGGTCCTTCTACTCGTGCACCGGCGCCTCGTGGCCGGCGTGCGCCTCGGCCTCCAGCTGGAAGGTGCAGTGCTCGACGTCGAAGTGGTCGCCCAGGCAGGCGCAGAGGGCGTCGAGCACCCGCCCGCCGTGGCCGTCGGCCAGCGCCTCGTCGCTGACGACGACGTGCGCGGACAGCACCGGCAGGCCGGAGGTGATCGTCCAGGCGTGCAGGTCGTGGACGCCGACGACGCCGTCCACCCCGAGGACGTGCGCGCGCACCTCGTCGAGGTCCACGCCGCGCGGGGCCGCCTCGAGCAGCACGTCGACCGCCTCGCGCAGCAGCGACCAGGCCCGCGGCAGCACCAGCGCCGCGATCAGCAGGGAGGCCACCGTGTCGGCCGGGGTCCAGCCGGTGGTCGCGCCGACGACGGCGGCGACGAGGACGGCGACCGAGCCCAGCGCGTCGCCCAGCACCTCGAGGTGGGCGCCGCGGACGGCGAGGGACGCTGAGCGGCCGGAGTGCAGCAGCGCCAGCCCGGCGAGGTTGACGGCCAGGCCCACGGCGGCGACGGCGAGCACCACGCCGGAGTCGATCTCGGGCGGGTCCCCGATGCGGCGGACCGCCTCCACGACGACGTAGCCGGCGACGGTGACCAGCAGCAGACCGTTGGCGACGGCGGCGAGGATCTCCGCGCGCTGCCAGCCGAAGGTCCGTCGTCCGCGGGCGGGGCGCTGGGCGAGGGAGACCGCGCCGAGCGCCAGGCCGATGCCGAGCGCGTCGGTGGCCATGTGTGCGGCGTCGGCGAGCAGTGCCAGCGACCCGGAGACCACTGCGCCGGCGATCTCCGCGACCACCACCGCGACGGTGAGCCCGAGGACGACGGCCAGCCGGCGGCGGTGCGCGGCCGACGCGGTCGCCGCCGGGGCACCGTGGTCGTGCCCGTGCCCCCTCACCGCTCCCCCGCCGTCGCGTCGCGCACGGTCCGAGTGTCCCGCACCGCCCTGGTGGCGGACCGGAACGGCTGCCCGCAGGGACCCTGGCCCCGTCCCGGGTCCCGGCCCGAGCGTGCGAGGGTCGGGGAGGACGGGGTCCTTCTCCTGCGAGTGGCGGGGGCAGGGGGTCCTTCGTCAGAGCGGGACGCCGCGCTCCCGCAGGTAGGGCACCGGGTCGACCTTCTCGCCGCCGAGGCCGCCGAGGCGCACCTCGAAGTGCAGGTGCGGGCCGGTGGACTGGCCGCGGTTGCCGAGCAGCGCGATGGTGTCGCCGGCCCGGACGACCTGGCCGGCCGACACGAGGATCTCGTCCATGTGGCCGTACACGGTGACGTCGCCGTTCTGGTGCTGGACGTACACGGCGAGGCCGTAGCCGCTGGCCGGGCCGGCCTCCAGCACGACGCCGTCCATCGCGGCCTTCTCGGGCGTGCGCATCGGGGCGGCGAGGTCGATGCCGGCGTGCGCCGTGCCCCACCGGGACCCGAAGCCGCTGGTCAACCGGGCGCCGTCGACGGGCGGCACCGCGTCGGGGCGGGCCGCCTCCGCGATCGCCTCGGCAGCGAGCCGGTCGGCCTGCGACTGCGCCTGCGCGGCGGCGGCCTGCTCGGCCTCCCGCGCGGTGCGGCTCGCGGTCAGCTCACCGAGCCGGGCGGCGGCGTCGGCCTCGGGGACCGCGGGCTGCGACCCCACGTCGATCCCCAGCTCCTCGGCGACACCCACCGAGGAGCTCTCGACGACGCCGGTCCCCTCCGTCTGGGCGCGGTCGCCGACCGGGAGCAGCCCGAGGCCACCGGCCCCGACGAGGGCCGCGGCGAGGTAGCGGGCCGGACGGCGGGCCGGCGCCGGGATCCCGCGGCTGCGGCGGCTCCGCCGTCCGTCGGTCATGGCCGGGACGGCGGAGGCCGGGCTGACGCCCTCGATGCCGGCGCGGGCGGTGGCCTCGGCCTGCTGGGTGAGGCCGGCGAGGTCGGTGACCTCGGTGAGCCGCGGCTCCTCGGGAGTGGTGTCCGACGGTCGCGCATCCCCGGTGCGCTGCGTCGGGACGGGGTATGGGGCCGCCTCGTGCTCGTCGACGAGACGGTCGTTGTGGAGCTGGCTCATGCACCTGGCTTCCGGAGGGAACAGGGTCGTCGTGCGGGGTCCGGGGGAAGCGGACGGAAGCCATGTAAACACGTCGTGACCATTTCGTGACCTTTCCCAAGGGGAATAGGGTCCGGATCGGTGACCGGGATCACGGGATCGCACGGTTGACCGTCGACCGTGCGTCGATCCCACCTGACCAACGGTGATCAACACGCCGCCGAGAGGCGCAGCGAGGCGCGATGGACGTCACGTCGGGGCACAAGTCCCTTGTCCGAGCCCGTCGACGACCCCCAGAGGAGCCCAACTTCCATGCGCGCAGTGACCTGGCACGGCCGAGCCGACGTCCGGGTGGACACGGTCCCGGACCCCACGATCCAGGACCCCACCGACGTCGTCGTCGAGGTCACCTCGAGCGGCATCTGCGGATCCGACCTGCACCTGATCGAGGTGATGGCGCCGTTCATGACCGTGGGCGACGTCATGGGCCACGAGCCGATGGGGGTGGTGCGCGAGGTCGGCCGTGAGGTCACCGCGGTCAAGCCCGGCGACCGGGTGGTCGTGCCCTTCAACATCTCCTGCGGCACCTGCTGGATGTGTTCGCAGGGCCTGCAGTCCCAGTGCGAGACGACGCAGAACCGCGACCAGGGCTTCGGCGCCTCCCTGTTCGGCTACACCAAGCTCTACGGCCAGGTGCCCGGCGGCCAGGCGGAGTACCTGCGGGTGCCCTTCGGCAACACGCTGCCGATCAAGGTCCCCGACGGCCTGCCCGACGACCGGTTCGTCTACCTCTCCGACGTGCTGCCGACCGCCTGGCAGGCCGTCCAGTACGCGGCGACGCCGCCCGGGGGCACGCTGCTCGTGCTGGGCCTGGGGCCGATCGGCGACATGTGCACCCGGATCGCCCACCACCTGGGCATCGAGAACGTGTACGCCTCGGACGTCGTCCCGGAGCGGATCGCCCGGGCCACCGCCCGCGGCACGGACGTCATCCGCTCCACCAGGAAGGACGACGTCGTGCAGGCCATCCAGGACGCGACCGCCGGCCGCGGTGCCGACGCCGTGATCGACGCCGTCGGCATGGAGGCGCACGGCTCGCCGCTGGCCAGCATCGCGCAGAAGGCCACGGCGGTCGTCCCCGACGCGATCATGGAGAGGGTCATGCAGGTGGCCGGCGTCGACCGGCTGGCCGCGCTGAACACCGCCATCGACTCCGTGCGCCGCGGTGGGACGATCTCGCTCTCCGGCGTCTACGGCGGGGCGACCGACCCGCTGCCGCTCATGCGGATGTTCGACAAGCAGATCCAGCTGCGCATGGGACAGGCCAACGTGTGGCGCTGGGTGCCCGACATCCTCCCGATCCTCACCGAGGGCGACCCGCTGGGCGTCGACGACTTCGCCACCCACCACGTGCCGCTCGAGCAGGCGCCGCAGGCCTACGCGGACTTCCGCGAGAAGAAGGACGGATCGGTCAAGGTCCTGCTCAGGCCCTGACCGGACGCCGCGGGGGCCGGCCGCCACGGTCGGCCCCCGCGGCGTGCCGGGAGGCGATCCGCCGGCTCCGGACCGGTGGCCGCCCGGTCGGCGTGTGACCGGTCGCACCCGTTCTGCCGGGAGCGCGGGACCAAGGACCCTGGCAGGGTCGGGAGGGAACCCCGCGGCAGGACGACGCAGTCCGAGCCCCACCCGGAACCGCACCGTCCTGGAGCCGCCCCGTGCCCCGCGCCCTGCTCGCCCTCGCCATCGGCGCCTTCGGCATCGGCACCACCGAGTTCGTCGTGATGGGCATGCTGCCCGAGATCGCCGGCGGCCTCGGCGTCTCCGTGCCGTCGGTGGGCCTGCTGATCTCGGCCTACGCCGTCGGCGTCGTCGTGGGGGCACCGACCCTCACCGCGCTCGGCGTGCGCTTCCCGCCGCGGCGGACCCTCGTCGCCCTCATGGTGCTGTTCGTGGTCGGCAACGCGCTGTCGGCGGTGGCGCCCACCTACGAGACGCTGGCCGCCGCCCGGGTGCTCACCGCCCTGGCGCACGGCTCCTTCTTCGGTGTCGGCGCGGTGGCCGCCCGCCGGCTGGTCGCGCCCGGACGGGCCACGAGCGCGATCTCGCTGATGATCACCGGGCTGACCGTGGCCAACGTCGTCGGCGTCCCCCTCGGCACGTTCGTCGCGCAGCAGACCAGCTGGCGGCTGGTGCTCGCCGCGATCGCCGTCATCGGCCTGGTCACGATCGCCGGGTTGGTGGCCTGGATGCCACGCGAGCTGGGCGAGCCGGCCGACCTGCGCACCGAGCTGGCCGCCTTCCGCCGCGGCCGGGTGTGGCTCGTGCTCGGCCTGACGATGGTCGGCTTCTCCGCGCTGTTCGCCGTCTACAGCTACGTCAGCCCCATCCTCACCGAGCTGGGCGGCATCCCGGTGGAGTGGGTGACGCCGGTGCTGGCGCTGTTCGGCGTCGGCACCACCGTGGGGACCCTCGTCGGTGGCCGGCTCGGCGACCGCTACGGCTTCTCCTTCGTCGCGGTCGGCCTGCTGGCCACCGCCGTGGTCCTGGCCGCGTTCGCCGTCCTGGCCCGCACCCCGGTCGGCGCGGTCGTGCTGCTCGTGCTGTTCGGCACGCTGGCCTTCGGTCTCGGCCCGGTGGTGCAGAACGGCGTCATCGAGGCCGCGCGGGTGCCCGGCGGCAGCCTGGTCTCCGCTGCCAACCAGGGCGCGTTCAACGTGGCCAACGCCCTCGGGGCCGCCCTCGGCGCGGCGGTCCTGTCGGGGGGTCTGGGCTACACCGCGCCGATCTGGGTGGGCGCGGTGCTGGCGCTGGTCGGCGCCGGCATCGCCGCCGTCGTGCGCGCCGCCGGGCGGCGCGACCGGGTGCCCGCGGCCGCACCAGACGCCGTCCCCGCCGAGTACCGCGCCGCCGCCTGACCGGCCGACGACCGGGGTAGGGCCCGGTCATGACGACCCCCACCGCGGAACGCTCCGGCCAGTTCACCCTCGGCGACCGGCCGGTCAACCGGCTCGGCTACGGCGCGATGCAGCTGGCCGGCCCGCACGTCATGGGTCCGCCGGCCGACCGCGCCGCCGCCGTCGCCGTCCTGCGCCGGGCGGTGGAGCTCGGCGTCGACCACATCGACACCAGCGACTACTACGGCCCGCACGTGACCAACGAGATCATCCGCGAGGCGCTGCACCCCTACCCCGAGGACCTGACCATCGTCACGAAGGTCGGGGCCGAGCGGACCCCGGCCGGCGAGTGGCCCGAGGCGCTGACCCCCGATCAGCTGCGCCGGGCGGTCGAGGACAACCTGCGCAACCTCGGCGTGGACGTGGTGGACGTCGTGAACCTGCGCATGCCCGGCTTCTCCGAGCCGGTCGAGCGGTCGCTGGCCGAGCCGTTCGAGGCGCTCGCCGCCATGCAGCAGGAAGGTCTGGTCCGGCACCTCGGGGTCAGCAACGTGACGACGCAGCAACTGGCCGAGGCGCGGTCGATCGCCCCCGTCGCGTGCGTGCAGAACCACTACAACGTGGTGCACCGGGACGACGACCCGATGATCGACGCGCTGGCCCGCGAGGGGATCCCCTACGTGCCGTTCTTCCCCCTGGGCGGGTTCACGCCGCTGCAGTCCGCGGCGCTGGAGACGGTGGCCCGGCGGCTGGAGGCCTCCCCCATGCAGGTCGCGCTGGCCTGGCTGCTGGCGCGCAGCCCCAACCTGCTGCTCATCCCGGGCACCTCGTCGGTGGCCCACCTGGAGGAGAACCTGACCGCCGGGATGCTGGTGCTCGGCCCCCGGGAGCTGGAGGATCTCGACGACATCGGCGGCACCCCGGCTCCGTGAGCGCGTCCCCTCCGCCCCCCGGCTCGATCACGGGGTCGTTGCCGGCGACACGAGCGGGCACGCCGGCGGAGGCGGCGAGAACCCGGTGATCGACCCGGCGGCGGACAGGGGCGCGACGGAGGGGACCGCGAGGTCAGCGCGGTCGGTCGCCGGCCAGGGTCCGGGCGGCCGCGGCGTCGTCCGCGTCGAAGCCGATGGCCCCGATCGCCCCGCGCTGGGCGACCTGCCCGTCGATCCAGCGGCGGTGCGCCTCCCACGCCGACTGGCGGGTGGTCCCGAGGGACTGCCCGATCTCCGCCCACGAGGCCCCGGTCCCCCGAGCTGTCCGCACCGTCAGCTGGCGCCCCTGGCCGGCCTTGCGGGCGATCACCTCGCCGAGGGCCAACAGCTCCAGCGCCTCGGCCCGGCCCAGGGGGCGGGGACCGTCCGGGTCGTCGGGGTCGGCCAGCGAGTCCCGGCCGCGCAGCTCGTCGAAGCGCTGGACGGCGGTGGCGAGCGTGTGCTCCCGGTCGAGGGCGTCGATGTCGGCCATACCCGAGCATCCGTCAGGCCAGCCTGACTGTCAAGACGGCCTGACGCGACGTTCAGCGGGCGCGCTGCACCCGCGTCTCCTCGAACACCGGTTCGGCGGACTCGTAGACCCGGCCGTCGGCGCCGAAGACCAGGAAGCGGTCGAACGAGCGGGCGAACCAGCGGTCGTGGGTGACGGCGAGCACCGTGCCCTCGAACGCGGCGAGCGCCTCCTCCAGCGACTCCGCCGAGAGCACGTCGAGGTTGTCGGTCGGCTCGTCCAGCAGCAGCAGCGTGGCGCCGGAGAGCTCCAGCAGCAGTACCTGGAAGCGCGCCTGCTGACCGCCCGAGAGCGTGCCGAAGGTCTGGTCGCCGGACCCGGCCAGCCCGTAGCGGCGCAGCGCGGCCATCGCCCGGCCACGGTCGACGCCCGGCCGACCCGGCTCCCCGTGCCACAGCAGGTCGACCAGGGTCCGGTCGAGCCACTCCGGGTGCGCGTGGGTCTGCGCGAAGAACCCCGGGACGACGCGGGCACCCAGCCGCCACGAGCCGGTGTGCGCGACGTCCTGGCCGGTCAGCAACCGCAGGAAGTGCGACTTGCCCGCGCCGTTGGCGCCCAGGACGGCGACCCGGTCGCCGTACCAGACCTCCAGGTCGAACGGCCGCATCAGGCCGCTGAGCTCCAACTGCTCGGCCATGACCGCGCGCACGCCGGTGCGCCCGCCGCGCAGCCGCATCGCCACCTGCTGCTCCGGGGGTCGATCGGGCGGCGGCCCCTCCGCCTCGAACCTCGCCAGCCGGGTCTGCGCGGCCCGGTACCGGGAGGCCATGTCCGGCGAGTTGGCCGCCTGCTGCTGCAGCGTGCGCACCAGCTCGACCAGCCGGGCGTGCTCCTCGTCCCAGCGCCGGCGCAGCTCGGCCATCCGCTCGTGCCGGGCCGTCCGCGCCTGCGCGTAGTCGCCGAACCCGCCCCCGTGCACCCACGCCGTCCCGCCCTCGACGGTGACCACCCGGTCGGCGACGCGCGCCAGCAGCTCCCGGTCGTGGCTGACGAACAGCACCGTCTTGCGGGTCTCCAGCAACCGCTCCTCGAGCCAGCGCTTGCCGGGGACGTCGAGGTAGTTGTCCGGCTCGTCGAGCAGCAGCACCTGGTCGGGACCGCGCAGCAGCGCCTCCAGCGCCAGCCGCTTCTGCTCCCCGCCGGAGAGGGTCGACAGCTCGCGGTACTTGCACCGGTCGTACGGGAGGCCGAGCGCGGCGACGGTCACGGTGTCCCAGGTGACCTCGGCGTCGTAGCCGCCGGCATCACCCCACTGCGCGAGCGCGTCGGCGTAGGCCAGCTGCGCGGTGTCGTCGTCGGTCTCCATGAGGGTCAGCTCCGCGGCCTCCACCGCCTCGAACGCGGCGCGGACCGCCGGTGCCGCGAGGTCGACGAGGAAGCGCTGCACGATCGTGTCGTCGCGCACCGAGCCGATGAACTGGCGCATCACGCCGAGGCCACCACTCCGGGCCACCGCCCCTGCCTCGGGGACCAGGTCGCCGGCGACGATCCGCAGCAGCGTCGTCTTGCCGGCCCCGTTCTCACCGACCAGCGCGGCACGGGCGCCCTCACCGACCCGGAAGGAGACGCCGTCGAGCAGTACCCGGCCGTCGGGGAGGGTGTGCCGCACCCCGGTCACGTCGACGAAGCCCACACCGACATCGTGCCGATCGTGCCAAGCGGATTCGCGGCCCCCTGCAGGGTCCCGCCGCGAGCTCGCGAGCAGTGGGGGCAGGGGTCCTTCGTCAGCCGACGGACTGCAGCCGCTCCCGGGCCAGCCGCTCCACCAGCTCGGGCAGCGCCGTGGCGGGCACCCCGCTGAGGTCCTGACGACAGGTTCGGACCACGGTGCCGATGACCTGTGGGCGCAACCGCGTCCGGAACTCGTCGGCGAGTCGGGCCACGGCCTGCTCGACGGCGGGGTCGTCGGTCAGCGTCATGCGGGGGCGCCTCCGTGCGCGCGGGATCAGGTCCGGCCTGGCGCCCTCCGGCGCCGGCGTCCAACGGTGACCGGTGAGGGCCGGCCACACCAGGGACCTAAGTCATGCCCGCAACCCGTGGTTGCGTATCCCGGGCGGACCGGACGAGGGTGAGCATGGGGCCGACGCGAGGAGGCTCGGGTGCCGTTCCAGGACCGCACGGACGCAGGCCGGCAGCTGGGGCGCCGGATGGCGCCGCTCGCCGGCCGGGACGTCGTCGTGCTCGGGCTGCCGCGCGGTGGGGTGCCGGTGGCCGCCGAGGTGGCCCGGGCTCTGGGCGCCCCGCTCGACGTCGTCCTGGTGCGCAAGCTCGGCCTGCCGCGGCGCCCGGAGCTGGCGATGGGCGCGGTCGGTGAGGACGGCGTGGTCGTCGTCAACGACGACGTGGTGCAGGCCGGCCGGGTCGACGAGGCGACCTTCGCCGACGCCGAGCGGCGCGAGCGCGCCGAGCTCGAGCGGCGGGCCCGGCAGCTGCGCGGCGACCGGGCCCGGCTCCCGCTCGAGGGCCGGACGGCCGTGGTGGTGGACGACGGCATCGCGACCGGCGCCACCGCCCGGGCCGCCTGCGCGGTGGTCCGGGCGCACGGCGCGGCCCGCGTGGTGCTGGCCGTCCCGGTCGGCTCGCCGCGCGCCCTGGACGAGATCGCCCCCACGGTCGACGAGGTGGTGTGCCTGGAGAGGCCGCAGCGCTTCGCCGCGGTCGGACAGGCGTACGCCGACTTCCGGGCGACCGACGACGAGGAGGTCCTCGCGCTGCTGCGCCGGCCGGCCCCGGCGCTCGCCGGAAGCACCCCCACCCCGCGGGACGACGACGTGGTGGCCGACGCCGGGCCCGAGGGACTGCCCGGGCACCTGACCGTCCCCGAGCACGCCGGAGGGCTGGTCGTGTTCGCCCACGGGACCGGCAGCGGCCGGCACAGCCCCCGCAACCGCGCCGTCGCGGAGGTGCTCCGGTCCGCGGGGATGGCGACGCTGCTGGTCGACCTGCTCAGCCCGGCCGAGGAGACCGCGCGCGGCCCGGTGTTCGACGTCGAGCTGCTGGCGGGGCGGCTGACCGGGGTGGCCCGCTGGGCATCCGCCGAGCCCTCGTGCGCGGGCCTGCCGCTGGGGTACCTCGGCGCCAGCACCGGTGCCGCCGCCGCCCTGGTCGCGGCGGCGGGGGACGACGCGGTGCGGGCGGTGGTCAGCCGCGGCGGCCGGCCCGATCTGGCCGGCCCGGCGCTGGCCGACGTGCGGGCGCCGACGCTGCTCGTGGTGGGCGGTCACGACCAGCAGGTGCTCGAGCTCAACCGGGAGGCGCAGGCCCGGCTGCGGTGCACCAACCGGCTGGCCGTCGTGCCCGGGGCCTCGCACCTGTTCGAGGAGCCGGGGACGCTGCGCGCGGCCGCCGAGCTCGCCCGCGACTGGTTCGCCACGCACCTCGCCGGCGGGGCACCCGCCGGGACCCCGGCCCGGCGGCGGGGCGATCAGCTCGAGGAGTAGGCGTTGGCGCCGGACTCCGTCGCGGCGACGGCGTCCTGCAGCAGCGCGGTCAGCTCGGCGTGGTCGACCCGGTCGAGCGAGGTGAAGCGGATGCAGCTCTTCCCGCAGGAGACCCGGCCCAGCCGGTCGGCGCGCGCCTCGGCCAGGTAGGCCCCGTCGACGACGGCGCAGACGTAGAGCGACAGGTGCCGCTTCTGCGCCGCGAGGGCGATCAGCGGCCACGTCGTCGACTCCCGCGCCGAGCGCGGCCGGTACGGCATGAGCCCGTAGCCGAGCATCTGCCCCGACCCGACCGGCACCAGCTGCCGGTCGATGCCCGGCGCGGCGGCCACGACGAGCGCGTCGGCGGCCCGCAGCTCGGCCTCGCGCGGGCCCGCCGTGGCGAACCAGTCCTCGATCCCGGCGTCCACGACCTGCCTCCTCAGCCCAGCGCGGTCGACTCAGCCCAGCGCGATGGACAGCACCGTCGCCGCCGCGGTCACGAGCAGCGCGAGCACCACGACCGCGGCGACCAGCCGCCGTCGCCGCTCCGCCTCCGGGCCGCCGGCCCCGCCCATCCCCATCACGGGCGGCACGCTACCGCCGGTGGGAGGACCCCGTCCTCCTCACCGCTCGCACGCTCGCGGCGAGCCTCCGGACGGGGCCGACCCGGTACGGGCACGGGGGCGCCGCCCCCACAGCAGGGTGTCCAGCGCGGCGCCCGCGGGCGTGTCCCGGCGCACCTGCTCCAGCCGGTCGACGTCGAGCAGCTCGGCCACCGGGGCCAGCCGCCGGACGCCGTACAGGATCGCCGGGTCCTGCGGGCCCCCGACGCCGTACCGGACGTTGTCGGCGTCGTGGCCCAGGACCAGCAGCCGCCCGCCCGGCCGCAGCCACCCCACCGTGCGGCGCAGCAACGCCGTCGTCCCGGGCTCGGGCAGGTGCAGGTAGGCGACGAGCACGAGGTCCAGCGACCCGGTCGGCGCCTCCCACTCCCGGACGTCCGCGGTCACCCACGTGACGCGGTCGGCGCCCGGCCGGCCGCGGCCCCGGGCCAGCCCGGTGGCGGAGAAGTCGACCGCCGTCACCCGCCAGCCGCGCCCGGCCAGCCACAGCGCGTGCCGCCCCTCCCCCGCAGCGAGGTCCACCGCCGCGCCCGGCGGCAGGTCGGCCAGCAGCTCGGCCACCAGCGCGTTGGGCTCGGCCGACCACTGCTGCTGCGCGGCGTAGCGCGCGTCCCAGTCCGCTGCCTGCACGCGCGGAGTGTCTCAGCCGCCCGTCCCGTCGCCCCCCGCTGGCAGGCTCCCCGGACATGACGACGGCCCGCGACCTGGCGTTGCTCCGGCTGGTGGCCCAGCGGGTCGCCGGGCCCCACCCGGCCACGGCGGCCGAGGCGGTCCGCCTGCTCACCTGCGTGCAGGGTCAGGACCTGCCCGGTGCGCTGACCTCCGTGGCCCTGCGCACGGCGGAGCGCACGCGGGCGGGGGTGGAGGCGGCGCTCGACGCCGGCGAGGTGGTCCGCTCCTGGCCGATGCGCGGCACGCTGCACCTGCTGCCCGCCGAGGACCTGCCCTGGATGCTCGACCTGCTCGGCCCCCGGGTGCTGGCCGGCGCCGCCCAGCGGCGGGCCGCCCTCGGGCTGACCGAGGCCGACACCGAGCGGGCGCGCGAGCTGGTCACCGCGGCGCTCACCGGCGGACGGCGCTGCGGGCGGAAGGAGCTGCTCGCCGCGGTGGCCGACGGCGGCGTCGCCCTCACGGGGCAGCGCGGCTACCACCTGCTCTGGTACCTGGCGCAGACCGGCACCCTCTGCCTCGGGCCCATGGCCGGCGGCGAGCAGGCCTTCGTGCTGCTCGACGAGTGGGTGACCGCGCCGCGGCGGCTGGACCGGGACGCCGGCCTGGCCGAGCTGGCGCTGCGCTACTTCCGCGGCCACGGCCCGGCGACCGTCGCCGACCTCGCGCGCTGGGCCGGGCTGCCGCTCACCGACGTCCGGGCCGGGGTGGCCGCCGTCCGGGACCGGCTGGCCGCCGTCGAGGTCGACGGCCGCGAGCTCCTGCTGGCCCCCGAGACCGCCGACCTGCTGACCGCGCACCGGGCCGAGGCCGCCGGGCTGCTCCTGCTGCCCGGCTTCGACGAGTTCGTCCTCGGCTACGCCGACCGCAGCTGCGCCGTCCCGCCCGAGTTCGCCGACCGGATCGTGCCCGGCCGCAACGGCGTCTTCCGGCCGACCGTCGTCCACCGGGGGCGGGTGCTGGGCACGTGGGCCTGGCAGGGCCGGGGGCCGAGGCGCACGGTCACCGCGACACCGTTCACGACGTTCCCCGACGAGGTCGCCGCCGCGATCCCCGCGGTGGCGGCCGCCCTCCCGTGAGGCGCCGGTACTCGCGCACCACGAGCACGGCGATCGCGAGGTCGAGCGCGGCAGCGGCCCAGAGCACCGACGACCCGGTCCGCGCCGCCCGGTACGCCTCGTAGCCGATGAAGACCGTGAGGACGGCGATCGCCACCGGGTACGCGGGGCGCAGCTCGCGCAGCAGGGCCACGACCAGGCCGAGCTTCACCAGGCCGTGGAGGGTCAGGTAGACGACGGCGAACGTCCGGTCGCCACCGCCCAGCGCGGCCTCCCCGGCCGTGAACCGCTCGGCCAGGGCGCCGCGCGGGCTGCCCAGCAGGTGGTGCGCGACCACCCGCCGGGTCAGCTCTCCCAGTTCCCGTGGGCCCACCGAAGCGAGGGCGACGCCCGCGAGCAGCTCGACCGCGCCGTCCAGTCCCTTGAGGAGCAGGGCGGCGCGCAGCAGCCGGTCGGTGGTCGTGCCGGGCATGCTCCTCGGGAGGACCCGCAGCGTCCAGGCCCGCGGAGCCGCGCCCGGGTGGCGTCCCCGGCGCGGCGGCTCCCCGGCTGACCCGGCTCAGCTCTCGAGCTGCTGGGCGAAGCGCTCCAGGTCGTCGAGCACCAGGCCGGCGCCCAGCGGTCCGAGGCCGAGGAACCAGCGGTCGTCGTCGACCTCGAACGATCGGCCCCCCTGCACCGCCGGGAGGCCCTGCCAGAGGCCCGCGCCGGTGACCCGCTCGAGGGCGTTCTGCCCGTCCTCGCCGTACGCGCCGTAGAAGAGGAGGTCCCCGCCGGCCTGGCCGACCTCCTCCTGGGACACCTCGACGAAGAAGTCGTCGACCCGCTGCACCGGCGGCCGGGCGAAGCCGGCGTCGGCCAGGACGGTCCCGATGAAGGACCCCTCGCCGTAGAGCCGCACCGAGGAGCCGTCGATGAACCGCGCGACGCTCACCTCGGTGGCCGCCGGGTCGCCGAAGAGAGCACCCACCTCGTCGGCCCGGGCCTCGTGGTCGTCGAGCAGCCGCCCGGCCTCGTCGCCCCGGTCGAGGGCCTCGCCGGCCAGCCGCAGGTTGTCCTTCCACGTCACGGCGACGTTCTCGGCCATGACCGTCGGCGCGATCTGCTCCAGCTGGTCGTGGAGGGCCTCGTGCCGGACGACGTTGGAGAGGATGAGGTCCGGCTGCAGGGCGGCGATGGCCTCCAGGTCGGGCTCCTCGATCGTGCCGACGTTCTCGATGCCGGCCGGGTCCACGCCGGCCTCGGCCACGAAGCCCGGGAGCTCGTCGCTGACCGACGTGCGTACCGCCCCGACGGGGGTGACGCCGAGCGCGAGGACGGCGTCGAGCTCACCGGTGTCGAGGACGACGACGCGCTCCGGGGTGCCGGTGATCTCCGCGGTGCCCATGGCGTGCCCGACCGTGCGGACCTCCTCGGCCGACGTGGACGGGGCCGATGCCGTCGCCCCCTCGCCCGCCGAGCCGCAGCCGGCCAGCACCAGTCCTGACGCCACCGCCAGCGTCGCCCACCTCGTCCGCACAGCCGTCCTCCTCGTGTCGCCGGCCCCTCCGGCGACACGAGGAACTTAGGACAGCCTTGCCTACTCCGGGTTGACCGGGTCGGCCCGCTCGACGACGAAGACCGGGATCTCCCGGTCGGTGCGCTCCTGGTACCGCTCGTACTCGGGATAGACCGCGACGGCCCGCTCCCACCACTGCCGCTTCTCCTCGCCGGTCACCTCGCGCGCCACGCCGTCCCACGGCTCGGGCCCGTCCTGGACGGTGACCTGGTCGGGGTGGGCACGCAGGTTGGCCACCCACGCCGGGTCCTTCGGCGCGCCGCCCTGCGAGCCGACCATGGCGTAGGCGCCCGCGTGCTCGACCCGCATCAGACCGTTCTTGCGCACCTTCCCGGTTCTCGCACCACGGGTCCAGAAGATGGCGACCGGGATCCCCGTGTCGCGCAGCGTGTTGGCCTCCCGGCCACCCGTGGCCTCGTAGCGCTCGACCTGCTCGCGCACCCAGGCCTCGGGACTCGGCTCGTACTCACCCTCCAGCGGCATGCCCCGACCGTAGGTCGGCTAGCGGCGGCCGGCCTGCGGAGCCGAGAAGTCGATGGTGTGCGGCACGAAGAAGCTCAGGTTGTCGGTGACCAGCCCGTCGCTCTCCCGGATGCCGAGCCCGGCCGGCTCGCCGTCGACCACCCAGGCCCCGAGCACCGGGTGGTGCGGGCCGTCGACCCCGGTGAAGTCCGGCAGCGGCGCGAACTCCTGCACGACCCAGCCCTCGGTGCCGTACCGGCCGGGCAGCTCCACGGCCACCTGCCCGTCGCGGACGATCTGCACGTTCGCGCCCTCCCGGCCCCACAGCGGCTTGCGCACGAACGTCTGCCAGGACGACGGCATCTCGTCGGCGAAGTAGGCCGGCAGCAGCAGCGGGGAGAGCGCCGGGTCGCTGCCGAACAGCTGCCACAGCACCGGCAGGAGCGCCTTGGTGCTCCACAGCATCTTGTAGGCCGGCTCCACCCACGTGGTGCCGCCCGGGCGGGCGGCGTCGGCGAGGACGGCGGGGCCGAACTCGTCCTCGAGGAGCCACTCCCAGGGGTAGAGCTTGAAGACGACGTCGAGGTGGCGGCCCTGCGGGTCGTAGAAGCGGCCGTCCCCGGAGTCCAGCGCGATGTCCTCGACCAGCAGCTCGATCGCCTGGTAGCCGGCCTGGACGACGGTGTCCATGAGGTAGGCGACGGTCATCCGGTCCTCGCCGGAGCGCTCCTCCGACGTCCAGGCCAGGTGCACCTGTGGGCGGACGCCGGTCCGCCGCTCCCAGCGCAGGAGATTGCGTTGCCAGGCGGCGACGAGCTTGTCGTGCAGGGCGTTCCACTGGTCGCGGCCCTGCCCGGTGAACAGGTGCCAGTTCCACTGGGTGACGGCGGACTCGACCAGGCCGGTCGGGGTGTCGGCGTTGAACTCCAGCAGCTTGGGCGGGCCCTGCCCGTCGTAGCGCAGGTCGAAGCGGCCGTAGATGCTCGGCGGCTCGGTCTCCCAGGTGCGCCGGATCTCCGGGCGGGCGATCGGCGGGATGCCCATGCGGTCGAACAGGTCGTGCTCGACGACGTGGTCCCCGGCGGCCACGCACATCTCGAACAGCTGGGCGACCCAGCCCTCCAGCCGCTCGACCTCCGCCATCGTGAAGTCGTAGAACGGCCCCTCGCGCCAGTAGCTGCGCACCTCGCCGCCGGGGGTCGTCGTCCGGTTGTAGACCAGCCCCTGGGCCTCGACCTCGGCCTCCCAGCCCGGGCGGACCACCCCTGCCTCGACGCGCCTCACCCCGTCGCTCCTCCCCCCGGCCGCAGGTGCGGCCTCAGCTGCCCGCGCCGGTGCCGGTGCGCGACCGGGTGCCCGAGTCGCTGCCGCCCACCCCGGAGCCGATGCCGCCGGTGACCCGCGTGCCCGCGGCGACCCGCCCGGTGGAGGGCAGGCCGGCGCGCTGGCGGGCCGCCGTGTCGGTGGGGTTGATGCGGGTGCCCCCGCGGGGCAGCACGGTGCCGACCGGGAGCCCGGGGCGGAAGCCGCCGAGGTACAGGAAGAACAGCCCTGCGCCAGGACCGCGGTAGTCGTCGTCGCAGTAGTCGTCGTCGACGATCTCGCCGTCCTCGTCGGTGCAGTAGGCGACCTGCTCCTGCTCCTGCGCCTGCTCCTCCTCGTCCGTGCCGCAGCCGGCGAGGAAACCGGTGGCCGCGGTCGCCAGCACCGTCGTCGTCAGGGCGCTGCGGACGCGGTTGGAGACTGCCATGTGCTCTCCCGGTGTCCGTGGTGTGTCGGCCGACCCTAGATCGCCGCGGTCGCCGGCGGTCAGCGCCGCACCCGGGTGCCGGATCCGGATCGAGGTCGTACGGTCCAGGAGCCAGAATCCGCGCGGGTCTGTGGAGGCGACGGTGTCCGACCGGCAACCACCCGAGATGGCCCAGGTCGCCAGTGAGACCGGCGCCAAGAAGGTCCACCGCACCTGGGACCGCGTGCTGGTCAGCGCCTTCCTCGCCGGGGCCTACATCTCCTTCGGCGCGCTCGTCGCCATCACGGTCTCCTCCGGTCTGGACCCCGCCACCTGGGGCACCCTGCCGACGCTGTTCATGGGCGCCGCGTTCACCCTGGGCCTGGTCCTGGTGCTCATCGCCGGGTCCGACCTGGCGACCGGCAACATGATGCTGGTGCCGCTCGGCGCGATGCAGGGCCGGATCAGCATGGGCGACGTGGCCAAGAACCTCACCCTCGTCCTGGTGGGCAACCTGATCGGCGCCCTCTTCGTGGCCTACTTCCTGGCCGTGCAGACCGGGGTCATCGGTGCGCCGGGGGCCACGGGCAGCGCTGCCCTCACGCACGACCGGCTGGCCTCGATCGCTGAAGCCAAGGGATTGCACGAGTCGCCGTGGCAGGTCTTCCTGCGCGGCGTGGGCTGCAACTGGCTGGTCTGCCTGGCGGTGTGGATGTCGCTGGCCGCCCAGTCGGTGTCCGGCAAGGTCCTCGCCATCTTCTTCCCGATCATGGCGTTCGTGGCGATGGGCTTCGACCACGTCGTCGCGAACATGTTCTTCCTGCCCGCCGCGATCTTCGCCGGCGTCCCGGAGCTCGGCTGGGGCGACGTGCTGCTCAACTGGCTGATGGCGGGTGCGGGCAACCTGGTCGGCGCGGTGGTCTTCGTCTCGACGTCCTACTGGTACCTGTTCCTGCGCGACCAGCCGGCCGAGCAGCCCAGCCGGGCGCCGACCGGCGGGGAGGCCGCCGAGCGCGCATGACCCGCTCCTCGCGGGGGCACCGCCGCTGCGGATGGCACCGGCTCGGCGTGCCACACGACCGGGAGGGTGCCCAGCCATGAGGTACAGCGAGGGAGCAGACCTCGATCCGTCGGGCGTGCAGGACCGCCGGGGTGGCGGCCTCGGCGGCGGGCGCGGGCTCGCGGTCGGCGGCGGCGGGCTGGGCCTGGTCGGCGTCGTCGTCCTCGTGCTCTTCCAGCTGCTCGGCGGCGGCGAGGGCGGCGGGACCGGCGCGGCGCTGGGCCAGCTCGGCGGTCAGCTCGGCGGCCTCGGCGAGGGGCGGACCGCCGACAACACCCAGCTCGAGCAGCAGTGCCGGACGGGCGCCGACGCCAACGAGTCGGTCGACTGCGCCGTCGTGGCTGACATCGAGTCGATCCAGGACTACTGGTCCGGCGTGCTCGGCCCGGACTACCGCCCGACCGACACCGTCTTCTTCAACGGCGGGGTCCAGACCGACTGCGGCGGGGCGACCAGCGGCTCGGGGCCCTTCTACTGCCCCGGCGACCAGCAGGTCTACATCGACCTGTCCTTCTTCGACACGCTGCAGCAGCAGTTCGGCGCGGAGGGCGGCCTGTTCGTCAACGCCTACGTCATCGCCCACGAGTACGGCCACCACGTGCAGAACCTGCTCGGCACCAACCAGCAGGTGACGCCGGGCGAGACCGGCCCGACCAGCGGCACCGTGCGCCTGGAGCTGCAGGCCGACTGCTACGCCGGCACGTGGGCCAACCACGCCGAGAACGTCCCGGACGAGTCCGGCCAGCCGCTGATCGCGGAGATCACCCAGGACGACATCGACCGGGCGCTGGACGCCGCGGCCCGCATCGGCGACGACTTCATCCAGCAGAACCTGGGCGGCGGCACCGTCGACCAGGACGCGTTCACGCACGGCTCGTCCGAGCAGCGGCAGCGCTGGTTCACCACCGGCTACGAGACCGGCGACCCGGCGCAGTGCGACACCTTCGCCACCGACGACCTGTAGCAGGACCCGAGGAGGCGGTCCTCCCACCTGCGGAAGGACTGCCTCAGGCCACGTGCGGAACGGCCTGCTCGTCGGCCTCCACGGCGGCGTTCCACTCCGCCTTCTCGGCCCGCCAGCCCTCGTCAGTGCGGCCCAGCCGCCAGTAGCCCGACGCGGAGAGCCGCTCCCGGGGCACCGCACGCTCGACCCGCAGGAAGCGGCGCAGCTCGCGGACGAACCCGGCCTCGCCGTGCACGAAGGCGTGCACGGAGCCGGTGGGCAGCGCCGCCCCGCGGACGGCGCCGGCGAGCGCCTCCCCCGGGAGCCCGGCGCGGTGGACCCAGGTCAGCTGCGCTCCCGCCGGCAGCGGCAGTGGCTGCTCCTCCGCTGCGTCGGCGACCTCGACGAACACCCGTGCCGTGGCTCCCGCGGGCAGCCGCTCCAGCGAGGCGGCGATCGCCGGCAGCGCGGTCTCGTCACCGGCCAGCAGGTGCCAGTCGACGTCCCCGCTGGGCGCGTAGGCACCGCCGGGGCCGAGCAGCTGCACCCGGTCGCCCGGCTGCGCGGCCGTGGCCCACGGCCCGGCCAGCCCCTCGTCACCGTGGACGACGACGTCGAGGACGAGCTCGCGGACGACCGGGTCCCAGGCGCGCACCGTGTAGGTGCGCAGGCACGGCCACAGCTCGCGCGGGTGCTCGCTCTGCACGGCGTCCATGTCGAACGGCGCGGCGTACGGCGCGCCGGCCGGCGGCAGCACCAGCTTGACGTAGGCGTCGGTGTACTCGGGCGCGAATCCGGCGAGGCCCTCCCCGCCGAGCACCACGCGGACCAGGTGGGGGGTCGGGCGCGAGGTGCGCAGCACGGTGGCCAGCCGGGGGGTGCGCGGGCGGCGCGGGGCTCTGTCGGCCATGGCGGGGCTCCCTCGGGGTCGAGCGCTGATAGGCAAGGCTCACCTTAGTCGTCGTCCGAGAGCGCAGGTCACGCTCCCCGCGGCGAGCCACCGGGGGCCACCCGGGCCGCAGGACCCCGGTGCACCGGCGTCCCCGCAGACGGGATCGCGACGGCCACGGACACCCGGCATGTGTGGGTGATCGTTTGACGGGTATCGCCTCGGCTGACCACGACGTTTGCCGAGGAGGAACGATGACTCACTCGATCGACACCCCGTTCCCGCCCCCGCCCTCCCCCGGCTCGGGCGCGACCAGCGGGGCGACCACCACCCAGTCGACCACCACCCAGTCGACGGGCTCCCCGTCCACCAGTGACGTGGCCAAGGACGAGGCCCGCAACGTGGGTCAGACCGCCGCGCAGGCCGGCAGCCAGGTCGCCTCGACCGCCGCCGACCAGGCCAGGGAGGTCGCCCACGAGACCCAGCGACAGGCGCAGGACCTGCTGCACCAGGGCCGTCAGCAGCTGCGCCAGCAGACGGTGGCCCAGCAGCAGAAGGCCGCCAGTGGCCTGACCTCGCTGGCCCAGGAGCTGCGCGGCCTGGCCGACGGCAGCAGCCAGGGCGCGCCCGGCCCGGCGCGCGACCTGCTCCAGCAGGCCTCGGGCTACGTCGAGCAGTTCGCCGACCGGCTGCAGAACCGCGAGCCGGCCGACCTGCTCGATGACGTCCGCGCCTTCGCCCGGCGCAGGCCCGGTGCCTTCCTGCTCGGGGCCGCGCTCGCCGGCGTCCTCGCCGGCCGCCTCACCAGCGGTGTGAAGGCCGCGCACAGCGACGGTTCCTCGGGCACCAGCTCGCAGCAGTACCGCTCCGGCTACGCGCAGACGAACTACGTCGACCCGGCGCCGGCCTACTCCGGCTACGCGGAGACGACGTCCTACGAGACGACAACCGGCTACGGCGAGACGGCCGCCACCGGCACGCCGGTCCCGCCGCCGCCGTACGGCACGGTCCCGCCCGCGGGTGCCGCCGTCCCGCCGACCACCCCGGCCGGCTGGGACGACCCGACCCGCCGTCCCGGCCAGGGGGTCTGACCGATGAGCTCTCCCTACTCCGGCGCGACGCCGGTCGGTTCGCCCTCGGGCCAGGACCCGTACGCCCAGGGCAACTACGCCGTCTCCCCCGACCAGGCCTACGGCGAGCACAGCGGCTCCATGAGCACGCCCACGACCGCCGAGGGCCGTCCGGACGTCGAGGGCACCTCGGTCGGGCAGCTGTTCGGCGAGCTGGCCAAGGACCTCTCCACGCTGATGCGGCAGGAGGTGGCCCTGGCCAAGGCCGAGGTCCAGGCCGAGGCCAAGAAGGCGGGCAAGGGCGCCGGCATGATGGCCGCCGCGGCGCTCGCCGGGTTCCTGACGGTGCTCTTCCTCTCGAACGCCCTGTGGTGGGCGCTGGAGAACGTGATGGACGCCGGTCTGGCCGCGCTCATCGTGGCCGTCCTGTGGGCCATCGTCGGTGCCGTCGCCTTCTCCATGGGCAAGAAGAAGCTGCAGCAGGTGAACCCCAAGCCCGAGCGCACCGTGGACACGCTCTCAGAGGTCCCCAGCGCTCTGAAGCCCAACTGACCACGGCCCTGCGGCCCTCTCAGACATCGGAGTAGAGATGACCACGAGCAACGACCCCGAAGCCATCCGGCGCCAGATCGAGCAGACCCAGCGCGAGCTGAGCTACGACGTCGACGCCCTCAACGAGAAGGTGAACCCCTCCCGCGTCATGGACCGTCGGGTCAGCGCGGCCAAGAGCCGCGTCTCCCGCGTCAGGGACCGGGTCATGGGCAGCGCCCAGGACACCCGGGCCTCGGCCCAGTACCGGGCGCAGGACGCCGCGGGCACGGTGCAGGACAGGGCGCAGGGTGCCGCCGAGACCGTGCAGGGTGCCGCGCAGCAGGCCGCGCACGCGGTGCAGCAGGCCCCGGACACCATCGTCCGGCAGGCCCAGGGCAACCCGCTGGCCGCGGGCCTCATCGCCTTCGGCGTCGGCTGGCTGGTCTCCAGCCTCCTGCCGGCCTCGGAGCGGGAGCGCCAGCTGGCCCAGCAGGCCGAGTCCGCGGTGCGCGAGCACAAGGACACGCTGCTGCAGCCGGCCAAGGAGGCCGCGCAGGAGATCCGCGAGGAGCTCCAGCCGGCCGCCCAGCAGGCGGTCCAGGAGGTCAAGTCCACCGCGCAGGACGCCGCCCAGACCGTCAAGCAGGAGGGCCAGTCCGCCGCGCAGGACGTCCAGGGCCAGGCCCAGCAGTCCCGCCAGACGGTGCAGAGCCAGTCGGGCAGCTGAGAGAGGACCCCGTCCTCCCCCCCTTCGCCAGCTGGGGGTGGGACCCGGGACGGGGCCGCGGCCAACCCCAGCAGGGAGGCCGCTCGGTTCCACCAGCGCGCCCCGCCGGGTCCTCCCGGCGGGGCGCGCTGCCGTTCGCGGCCGGGTCCCCTGTTGGGGTGAGGCCGCCGCGGGCGGGCTGCAGTGCGCTGCCGCGGGTGCCGACGTCGACCGCGACGACACCGCCCGAGCGAGGGAGCCCCGACCGTGCCGACCGCAGCGCCGCGCGTCCTGGTCGCCGACGACGAGGACGACATCCGGGCACTGGTGGGCCTCGCCGTCCACCGCGCCGGCTGCTCCGTCGCCACCGAGGTCCCCGACGGGACGCAGGCCCTGGCCGCCGCCCGCACCGATCCCCCCGACCTCGCCGTGCTCGACGTCTCCATGCCCGGCGCGACCGGGCTGGAGGTCTGCGCGGCGCTGCGCGCCGACCCGGCCACCGCCGGCGTGCCGGTGCTGCTGCTGTCGGCCGGCGCCTCCTCCGACGACGTCGCCCGCGGCCTGGCTGCCGGCGCCGACGCCTACCTGGCCAAGCCCTTCTCCGTCGCCGCACTCGTCGCCCGGGTGCACGAGCTGACCTGCGGAGCGACCGCGTGACCGTCCTGGGACGCGCGCTGGACGGGGAGGTGGCCCGGTTGCGCGCGGAGAACGCCGCGCTGAGGGCGCAGATGCAGCACCGCGACGACGAGCTCGAGGTCGCCACGCGGATGCTGCAGGCCCGCGCCCGGACGATGACCAGCGTCCTCGACGCGGTCACCGAGCAGTCGATCATCGGCACCGACGTGGACGGCGTGATCCGGGTGTGGAACCCCGGCGCGGAACGGATGCTCGGCCTCCCCCGCGCCGACGTCGTCCGCCGCCGGTCGATCACCGAGTTCCACCTGCCCGAGGAACTCGATGAGGCCGGTGGCGGGCTGGCCGCCCTCGTGCGCAACGCGCAGGAGCAGGGCAGCGACGTCCGGGACTGGACGTACGTCGCCGCGGACGGCGCCGAGCTGACCGTCTCCGTGGCGGTCACCCCGCGCACCGACGACCGCGGTGTGCACGCCGGCTGGAACTTCGTCGGCACCGACATGACCGAGGCCCGGGCGACCGAACGGATGAAGGACCAGTTCGTGAGCCTGATCAGCCACGAGCTGCGCACGCCGCTGACCTCGATCCTCGGCTACCTGGAACTCGTCCTCGACGACCCGTCGCTGGGCGAGGAGCCGCGGGCGCACCTGGGCACGGTGGAGCGCAACGCCCACCGGCTGCTGCGCCTGGTCGGCGACCTGCTGTTCACCGCACAGGTGGACGCGGGCCGGTTCAGCCTGCAGCCCGAGGTCGTCGACCTGGCGACCGTCGTCCGGGCCGCCGAGGAGACCGTCCGGGTGACCGCCGCGGCCACCGGCGTCGAGGTCGTCGTCGACGTGCCCGACGGCGGACCGACGGTGCACGGCGACGCCGTCCGCCTGGGCCAGGCCTGCGACAACCTGGTCTCCAACGCCGTCAAGTTCACCCCGTCCGGCGGCCGGGTCACCCTGGCGCTGCGCTCGGCCTGGAGGACGGCCGACGGCGCGGTGGTCGACGCCCCCGAGGACGACGCGGTGCCCGTGGCCCGGCTGGCGGTCAGCGACACCGGCATCGGGATCCCCGCCGGCGAGCAGGGGCAGCTCTTCTCCCGCTTCTTCCGCGCCTCGACCGCCCGACGGCACGCGGTGCCCGGGGTCGGGCTGGGCCTGGCCATCACGCGGGCCATCGCCGCCGCGCACGACGGCACCCTCGAGGTCGCCAGCGTCGAGGGTCGGGGCACCACCTTCACGCTGACGATCCCTCGCTGAGGCCCGCGGCTCCCTCGCAGGTACGAGAACCCGTCCTCCTCACCGTGGGAGGACCCGGTCCGTCGGTGGGGGGCCTGGCGCGGGCCCGCCACCGGTGGGGGCACGGCGGTCCTCGATCTTGCGGATGCCTTGCGGTCGGCGGGCGGGTGTCCTGCGGTCGGGCGGTCAGGGTCGTTCCTGTCGCCGGATCACCCCGATCCCGGCCCCGAACGCAGGAGTTTCCCGATGAGCACCGACCGCGCCGCCACCACCCGCAAGGTCCTGGGCTCCCTGGCCGTCATCGGCACCGCCGCCGCGGTCGCCGGCCTGGGCACCTTCGGCACCTTCACCGACTCCACCACCCCGATCTCGGCCCAGGTCACCTCCGGCACGGTCTCGATCAACCTCTCCGAGCCGGTCGCCATCCCGGCCACCACCGCCGGCTTCCTGCCCGGGGACTCGCTGACCCGCCCGGTCACCCTCACCAACGACGGCAACAGCCCGCTGTCCTCGGTCAACCTGGGCGTCACCACCACCACCCCCACCGTGCTCACCACCGACAGGACCAACGGCCTGCAGCTGGCGCTCAAGTCCTGCACGGTGCCCTGGACCCAGAACGGCGCGGCCACCACCTGCAGCGGCACCGAGACCCTCGTGCACTCCGGCTCCGCGATCGGCGACCGCCCCGTTCCCGGCGCGGCCAGCCTCACCCCCGGCGGCGTCGACCACCTGGCCGTCACCATCGCGCTGCCCACCACCGCCGGCAACGACTTCCAGGGCAAGACCAGCACCCTGAGCCTCACCTTCTCCGGCGTCCAGCGCGCCGCCACCACCCGCTGACCACCCCCACCACCGACCGGAGACCGCCATGACCGCCGTCCTCCCGCTCCGCGCCCCGGCGGCAGCCCACACGCTGCCGCCGGCGGCCCCGGCCGCCCTGCGCGTCCTGCGCTCCACCGCGGCGTTCGTGGGTCGCTGGTCGGTGCGGCTGCTGGTGGCCGCGGCGGTCGCTGCCTTCGCCGTCCTGGCCGTCGGCCCGCACCTGCTGGGCTACCGCACCATGACCATGCTCACCGCCAGCATGTCCCCGGGTATCGACCCCGGCGACGTCGTCGTCACGACCCCCCTGGCCGTCACCGACGTCACCGCGGGCATGGTCATCAGCTACCACATCCCCATCGACGACCACCGGGTCGTCACGCACCGCGTCACCGCGGTCGAGCACGGCCCCGACGGCAGCGTCACCGTGCAGACCAAGGGCGACGCCAACGACCACGTCGACCCGTGGAGCGCCGTCCTGCAGGGCGACACCGCCTACCAGGTCCGCGCCGTCATCCCCGAGATCGGCCACCTCATCACCGCCCTCCGCACCCCCGCGGTCAACCACGCCCTCGTCTACGGCGCTCCCGCGCTGCTCGCCGGCTGGCTGCTGCTGAGCATCTGGCGGCCGCGCGAGGACGACGCGTCGTGAGCGCCGTCCCGACCGCTCTCGTCGTCGGCGCCGACGCCGCCGGCCGGGCACCGGTCGCCGGCCTCCTGCAGCTGACCGGGTGGGACGTGCGGGAGGCCGCCGGCACCCGTGAGGCGCTCGGCCTGGCCCGCCGCGCGGAGCTGGACCTGGTGGTCGTCGACCTGGACGGCCCGGCCGGCGAGGCACCGGCCCTGCTGCGCCGGCTGCGGCTGGTCGGCAGCCGGGCCCACCTGCTCGCCGTGACCGCCGACGCCGGCGCCCCGGTGCGGGCCGCCGCCCTCGAGGCCGGCGCCCTGGCCTGCCTGCCCAGGCCGGTGGACGCCCACCTGCTGGTGGGCCTGCTCGCCCGCCGGGCGCCGGGCCCCCAGCGAGCCGCCACCGGGGACGTGTCCGGAGCCGACGCCGACGCCGAGCTCATGGACCGGCTGCAGGAGGTCTACGCCGCCGCGCTGCCCGACCGGCTGACCGCCATCGCCGACGGCGCCCGGACCGGGGACGCCCCGGCACTCGCCCGGGCCTCGGCCACGCTCGCCGGCACCAGCGCCCAGCTGGGCCACCCCGAGGTCGCCGCGGTCTGCCGGGCCATCGCGCAGGACGCCCGCCGCGGGGTCCTCGCCCACGAGCTCGTCGTCGAGCTGCGCACCGTCGCGGGCGGCTGAGAGAGGACTCCGGTCCGTCGGTGGGGGGCCTGGCGCGGGCCCGCCACCGGTGGGGGCACGGCGGTCCTCGATCTTGCGGATGCCTTGCGGTCGGCGGGCGGGTGTCCTGCGGTCGGGCGGTCAGGGTCGTTCCTGTCGCCGGATCACCCCGATCCCGGCCCCGAACGCAGGAGTTTCCCGATGAGCACCGACCGCGCCGCCACCACCCGCAAGGTCCTGGGCTCCCTGGCCGTCATCGGCACCGCCGCCGCGGTCGCCGGCCTGGGCACCTTCGGCACCTTCACCGACTCCACCACCCCGATCTCGGCCCAGGTCACCTCCGGCACGGTCTCGATCAACCTCTCCGAGCCGGTCGCCATCCCGGCCACCACCGCCGGCTTCCTGCCCGGGGACTCGCTGACCCGCCCGGTCACCCTCACCAACGACGGCAACAGCCCGCTGTCCTCGGTCAACCTGGGCGTCACCACCACCACCCCCACCGTGCTCACCACCGACAGGACCAACGGCCTGCAGCTGGCGCTCAAGTCCTGCACGGTGCCCTGGACCCAGAACGGCGCGGCCACCACCTGCAGCGGCACCGAGACCCTCGTGCACTCCGGCTCTGCGATCGGCGACCGCCCCGTTCCCGGCGCGGCCAGCCTCACCCCCGGCGGCGTCGACCACCTGGCCGTCACCATCGCGCTGCCCACCACCGCCGGCAACGACTTCCAGGGCAAGACCAGCACCCTGAGCCTCACCTTCTCCGGCGTCCAGCGCGCCGCCACCACCCGCTGACCACCCCCACCACCGACCGGAGACCGCCATGACCGCCGTCCTCCCGCTCCGCGCCCCGGCGGCAGCCCACACGCTGCCGCCGGCGGCCGCTCACCGCGGCCGCTGGGGCACCCGGGCCCTGGTCGTGCTCGCCGTGCTCGCCGTCACCGTCCTCGGCACCGGGACCACCGCCGCGAAGGCCGGCTTCTCCGACTCCGCCGCGCTGCGGTCGGTGAGCGTGGGCACCGGCACGGTCGCGCCGGCCATGAAGGTCCGGGTGGACGCCCGCTGCGAGACGACCGCGACGGAGGTGCGCCGCGTCTACCGCGTCGACTCCCTCGGCAACCGGACCCTCGTCTCCTCCTCCACGCCGGTCACGACCACGTCGACGGCCCGGGGCGACGAGGGGGGCACCACGCAGACGACCACGAACGGCCCGGGACCGGACGAGGTCACGGTCACGACCGTCACCAAGGACACCGAGCTCTACGCGACGGCGCGCTGGGACCTCAGCACGTCGGCCCGCGTGACCGGGTACCGGATGACCGCGCACACCAGCATCGGGGCCGTCCCCATCGGCGACCCCGGTCCGATCGCGACGTCGATGACCCGTCAGTACGACGCCGACGTCCTGCAGTACCGGCCCAGGGTCTCGATCGACACGCTGACCGACTACGGCTGGACGGCCACCTCGGCCACCGTCGTCGTCAGCTGCTGACCGCACCGACGGCCGCGGCCGGGCCCTGCGAGGGGCCGGTGCTCCCTCAGGCGACGAGCCGGTAGCCGACCCCCCGCACGGTGCGGATCGACGGCGAGGACAGGCCTGCGGCCTGCAGCTTGCGGCGGAGGTTGGACATGTGCGCCTCGACCAGGCGGACGCTGCCCTCCCAGTCGGTCTGCCAGACCTCGCGCAGCAGCGTCTCGCGCTGCAGCACCCGGCCGGGGCGCGAGGCGAGCGCGGCGAGCAGGTCGAACTCCGTTCGGGTCAGGTCGACGACCACGCCGTCCACCCGGACCTCGCGGCTGTCCTCGTCGACCTCGAGCTCGGCGAGGCGGAGCACCGACTCCTCGACCGGCGCGGGACGCGGGGCGGGCACGCGCGGACGGCGCAGCATCGCCTGGACCCGCGCGACCAGCTCGCGCGGTGAGAACGGCTTGGCCATGTACCCGTCGGCGCCGACGGCCAGCCCGATGAGCAGGTCGACCTCCTCGGCCCGCGCGGTGAGCATGAGGACGTAGCACTCGCTCTCGGCGCGGATCTGCCGGCACACCTCGGTGCCGTCTGCGTCCGGGAGGCCCAGGTCGAGGACGACGACGTCGGGCGCCGCGCGCCGGACCTCGGCCAGCGCCTCGGCGCCGGACGCGACCGCGCGGACGTCCATCCCCGCCCGGCGCAGGACCGTGCAGACCAGCTCCCTGATCTCCTCGGTGTCCTCGACGACGAGCACGGACTGCTCGGACACGACGTCTCCTCCTCGTGCATGGGCGACCGACGCCGACCGGCAGGCGGGCGTCACCTGACCGGGTGATCGGCGGTGGCCCGAGCCGCCTTGAGCGCGGTGCGCCGGCGTCACCCGGAGGGAGGAGGTGCGGCTGCGGCGCGACGACGCAGCTCGACGGCGGCCGAGCCGATGCCCGCCGCCCCTGCCCGGCGGTGCACGGCGGCGAGGACCAGCCCGCGGGCGCCGGTGAGCCGGGTGACCGTCGCGACGACGTCGTCCTCCGCGCCCGGCGTCATCACCGAGAAGGCCACGACGACCCGGCCGGCGGGTGCCAGCACCCGGTCGACGACGTCCCACGTCGCCTCCTGCCCGGGGTCGGAGAAGGCCCGGACGTCGAAGGCGACGACGACGTCGAACGGGGCGGACCCGAGGTCGGCGTCGGACAGCGCGGCCGCCTGCAGCCGCACCCGGCCGGCCTCGACCGCCGCGCGGTTCCGGCGACCGGCCGCGGCGGCCATCGTCGGCGAGCGGTCGACGGCGAGCACCTCGCCGCCCCGCTCGGCCAGCAGGGCCGCGAGGACACCGTGTCCGCAGCCCACCTCGAGCACCCGCTCCCCCGGCTGCGGCGCGACGACGCCGGCGGCCCAGGTCTGTCGCGCCGACGCGGCCACGGCGCCCACCGTAGGGCTCTCACCCCGACGGGGCGGACCGTGCGGCGCGGGCTCAACCCCGGGCGCCGCGGGGTCGAAGCAACCGGCACCTCACTCCTGAGGGAGCCGCCGGGGCCCGATGCCCCGCCCAGCCGGAGGACCGCGATGATCGGCCTCACCCGCCACACCGGCGAGTACTGCCGCCTGGACCCCGACCACATCGAGCGGGTCGAGGCCGGCGCGGACACCGTGGTGATCACGACCGACGGCAGCTCCTACTGCGTCCGCGAGAGCCTCGACCAGGTCATCGGCCGGATCGTCGAGGACCGCGCCGGCGTGATCGCCGCCTGCTACGTGCTCGACCGCGGTGAGGACGCCGACCCGATGGACCGCCGAGGCTCCGACGTCCCGCCGCAGGCGCACGCACCCGCTCCCGTGGTGCCGATCCGGCTGCCCTGACGACGCCCCCCTCGAAGGGAGGGGCTCATCCCGTCCGGGGTCGACACCGCTCGCGGCGCGGTCGATGTTCCGAGCGGGCACCGCACCAGCGAGGAGACGCCGTTGAAGATCACCGCCCGCGGGCTGCCGGCCACGGACGCGCAGGTGTACAGCGAGGTCGTCCAGCTGCTCGACCGCCGCGCGGCGATGAAGCACCCGCCGTTCAGCCTCACCGTGTCCGACTCGGTGGCGCTGGGCATCGCGCGGCTGTTCCGCAGCACGTCGCTGTCCGGCGACGTGTTGGACCGCTTCGCCGCCGGCGGGAGCGTCGACAGCGACGAACTGGTCGAGGCCGCCCGGTTCGAGCAGGGCTACGCCTCCGCCGAGGGCTACGCCGCGCTGCGCTGCCTGGTGCTGTGGGTGCACCACCGCACGCACCGCAGCGAGCAGCGCCGCGCGCAGGTGGGCTGACCCGCCCGCGTCACCGTTCCCGCAGCAGCGCCTCCTCGCGGCCGGGCAGGCCGGCGGGGTCCCGCCGGGCCCACCAGCCGGCCAGCAGGGAGCCGGAGACGTTGTGCCAGACCGAGAAGACGGCCGCCGGCAGCGCGGCCGCGGGACTGAAGTGCACGGTGGCCAGACCGGCGGCCAGCCCGGAGTTCTGCATGCCGACCTCGATGCTGACGGCGCGCCGCGCCGAGACGTCCATGCCGAACCCCCGGGCGATGCCGTAGCCGAGTGCCAGGCCGATGCCGTTGTGCAGCACGACGGCGAGGACGACGACGAAGCCGACCGACGTGATGGTGTCCGCGCTGCCGGCCACGACGACGACCACGACCGCGGCGATGCCGACCACCGAGACCAGCGGCAGGGCCGGGAGCACGCGCGCGACCAGCCGGGGGACGACGAGCCGCAGGACCAGGCCGAGGACCACCGGCACCAGCACGATCTGCACGATGGAGGTGAACAGGCCCCCGGCGTCGACCGGCAGGTACTCCCCCGCGAGCCACAGGACGAGCAGCGGCGTGAACAGGGGCGCCAGCAGGGTCGACACCGACGTCATCGCCACGGAGAGGGCCGTGTCCCCCTTCGCCAGGTAGACCATCACGTTGGACGCCGTCCCGCCCGGGGCGGCCCCGACCAGGATCACCCCGGCGGCGACCGCCGGGGGCAGGTCCAGCACCTGGGTCAGCAGCCAGGCCACGCCCGGCATGACGACGTACTGCGCGGCGACGCCGAGCAGCAGGGCCCACGGCCGCCGCGCCACGACGGCGAAGTCCGACCCGCGCAGGGTCATGCCCATCCCCAGCATGATCACCATGAGCAGGTACGGCACCAGCCCGGCGCCCCCGGCGAAGGTGTCCGGCGTCGCCAGCGCGATGCCGCCGGCGACGACGACGATCAGGGCGAACCAACGCCCGACGAACGCACTGAGTGCCGCGATGCCGTCCACGGGACTCCACTCTCACAGCAGGCCGCCGAGCGGACAACGGCAGCCTCGGTACTGGTGGCGCCACCACCACCCGGCCGTCGGCTCCGTCGCGGCGAGCTGATCAAAGTGGACCGAGACGCCCACGTCGGCGCGAGGGGTGCTCGCCGTCCATCCGGCACGCACGTTCGTCGTGGTGACCGACGCCCAGCCGCTCACCGGCGCGCCCCCGGAGCGGGCCACCCGTCCGCCGCCCAGCCACACCAGGTCATGCACTCCCACCCGCATCGAGCTCGGCCCTGCCGCCTCCGGGACGACTCGGGCCGCCCTCCCGAACGGGAGAGCGGCCCGAGTCGGCTGCATGGCCCCGGGGACCGGCAGCGACCGCAGATCAGGTGCCTCCGCGACCGAACCGCTTCAGGCTGTCGAGGGCGATGGCGATGATGATCACGAGGCCCTTGATGATCAGCTGGTAGAAGAACGGCACGTTCATGAGGACCAGGCCGTTGGACAGCACGCCGATGATGACGGCGCCGACCAACGTGCCGAGGATGCGCCCGCGGCCGCCGGCCAGAGCCGTCCCTCCGAGGACGACGGCGGCGATGGCGTCCAACTCGTACCCGGTGCCCGCGGTGGGTTGGGCGGAGAGCACCCGGGCGGAGAAGATCACCCCGGCCACGCCGGCGGTCGCGCCCCCCAGCATGTAGACGGTCAGCAGGATGCGCTTGACGTTGATGCCGGCCAGTCGGGCGGCCTCCATGTTCCCGCCCACGGCGTACACGTGGCGGCCGAACCTGGTGCGCTCCAGCAGAAACCAGATGACGGCGTAGACGACCACCATGATGACGACCGGCTGCGGGATGCCGGCGACGCTGCCGTTGCCCAGTCCCCGGTAACCCAGCTCGCTGGCCACCAGGGGTTGGCCGTTGAGCATCGAGTACGCCAGTCCTCGAAGGGCCGTCAGGGACCCGAGGGTCACGATGAACGCAGGAAGGGCCAGCCACGCCACCAAGGCCCCGTTGACCATGCCCGCCAAGGCGCCGATCGCCACCCCACCGAGCACGGCCAGCGGCGTCGGGGTGCCGCTGCTCCACAGCAGCACCCCGCCGACCCCCGAGACCGCGACGATGGAACCGACGGAGAGGTCGATCCCCCCGGTCAGGATGATCAACGTCAGTCCGGCGGCGAGGATCGCGTTGATGGACACCGCGCGGGCGACGTTGAGCGCGTTGTCCACGGTCAGGAAGTTCGGCGCCAGGACGGCCATCAGCACGATGAGCAGCAGGAGCACGAGGGCGATGCCCACGCGATCCCACCAGTAGCCGAACGCGGCTCCCCTGCCGGGAGGCTTGGCGCCGACAGCGACGTCGGCGGTGGCAGTGGCGCTCATGCTGTCGTCCCCGCTGCGTGGACCGACGGGGTGCCCTCTGCGTAGACACCTGTCGCGTGTTCCATGACGGACTCCTCGGTGGCGGTCCCCGCGTCGAGCTCGGCCACCAGCTGGCCGCGCCGCATGACCAGGAGGCGGTCGCTGATGCCCAGCGCCTCGGGGAGGTCCGAGGAGATGACCAGCACTGCCGCGCCCGTTCCGGCGATGTCGTTGATGATCCGGTAGATCTCGCTCTTGGCGCCGATGTCGACCCCCCGTGTGGGCTCGTCCAGGATCAGGACCTTGGGCTTCTGCAGCAGCAGCCGGCCGAGCACCAGCTTCTGCTGGTTCCCGCCCGACAGGGCCCGTGACTCCAGGCCCAGCGCGTTCGCGCGGACCTTCAGCTGCTCCATGACACCGCGGACGGCCTTGGTCAGGGCGCCACCCCGGATCACGCCGGCGCTGCTGAACCCACCCAGCGTGGACATGCTGATGTTGTCCTTGACCGTCAGGTCCAGGAACAGCGCCTGGTCCTTGCGGCTCTCGGGCAGCAGGCCCACTCCGGCCTGGAGCCCATCGATCGGGTTCGCCACCTGCAGCGCCTCGCCGTCGAGCGTGACCGTGCCCCCGGTCCTGCGATCGGCGCCGTAGATCAGCCGGGCCACCTCGGTGCGGCCGGCCCCGATCAGGCCGACCATCCCGACGACCTCGCCGGCTCGCACGTCGAAGGAGACGGGACCTATCCCGCCGGGTCCCGTCAGGTCGCGCACGGCCAGCCGCACGTCGCCGGCACGGCGGTCGGTGTGCACGTACAGGTCGTTGATCTCCCGACCGACCATCATCCGGACGATGTCACCAGGGGTCACCTTGTCCGGCCCCGCGCCCCGCATGTCCCGGGTCCCGATGAGGTGGCCGTCGCGGAAGACGGTGACGCGGTCGGCGAGCTCCCACACCTCCTCCATGCGATGGCTGATGTAGATCAGGCCCATCCCTCGGGCGCGCATGGCGCGGATGAGTGCGAACAACTGGTCGGACTCCGTACGGGACAGCGCCGCCGTCGGTTCGTCCAGCACGAGGACCTTGGCGTCCTCGGCCACGGCCCGGGCGATCTCGACCATCTGCTGCATGCCGACGCTGAGCCGCCCGATCGGGCGCCTGGGGTCGATGTCGGCGCCGACCCGGGCCAGCTTCTCCCGTGCCTGCTCGTTCATCGCCGCGCGGTCGAGCACCCCGAACTTCAGTGGCTCGTGCCCGATGGCCAGGTTCTCGGCCACGGTCATCTCGGGGATGGTGTTGAGCTCTTGGTGGATGATCGCCACGCCTGCGGCGATGGCATCGCGGGGCGACGTCATGGTGACGGGAGCCCCGTTGATCATGATCCGGCCTGCGTCCGGGTGGTAGATCCCCGAGATGATCTTCATCAACGTCGACTTGCCGGCGCCGTTCTCACCCATGAGGGCGTGGACCTCGCCCGGTCGTACGTCGAAGCTGACGTCCGAGAGGGCGAGGGTCGCACCGAACCGCTTGCTGATGCCGCGGACCTCGAGCAGCGGGTCCGCCGGGCTCGTCTCGCTCACCAGTACCTCCTCCTGCCGGTCGGTACGGCGACTCACCAGCCCTCGTAGGACCCCACGGTGTCGCGGGTGACCAGCTCCGGCGCCAGCAGCGTGATCCGCTCGGCCGGCGGGTTGCCGGCCACGAGCCCGCGCCCGACCTCCAGCGCCTCCAGCACCATGCCGCCCGGGTCCTGCGCCGGGGTGGCGTAGAAGTTCGAGTTCGGGTCCTGCAGCGCCTTGACGGCCTCCGGAGAACCGTCGACGCCGGTGATCACGATCCCGCTGCGGCCCGCCTGCTGCACCGCGAGATCGGCGCCGAGCGCCTCCGGGTCGTTGATCGCGAAGATGCCTCGCACGTCCTGGTTGGCCGTCAGCATGTCCGTGGCCAGCTGCAGGCCGCTGTCGCGATCGTTCTTGCCGGCCTGACGACCCACGACCTGGACCCCGGGGTTGGCGGCGAGGACCTCCTCGCACCCCTTCACGCGGTCCTGGGGGGCCGAGGTGGGAGTGCCCTCGATGATGAGGATGTTGCCGCTGCCGCCGATCTCGTCGACGAGGGCCTGGCAGGACTGCCGGCCGGCCTCCACGTTGTCCGTGGTCACGGCGGCGTCCGCGCCCTGGGCGTCCACGTCCACGGCGACGACGGGGATGCCGGCCGCCTGAGCGCGCGCGACGGCCGAGGCGATGCCGGCGCTGTCCACCGCGTTGAGCAGGATCAGGTCGGCACCCTGCTGGATGAGCGCGTCGACCTGGTCGTTCTGCTGGCCGAGGTCCTGACGCCCGTCCTGCACGTTCACCTGGAAGCCGTCCTGCTCTGCAGCCTGCTGCATGCTGTCCTGCATCACGGCGAAGAAGGGGTTCGAGATGTCCTGGAGCATCAGGCCCACCATCTCGATCTCGCCCCCGCCGCCGCCCCCGCCGGCCGCAGGGGCGTCTCCGCTGGTGCAGCTGGTCAGCGCCAGCGCACCCGTCATGATGAGAGCTGCGGGCATCACCCGTGGCCGCGAGGTGGACAGCATCGTCTTCCTCCGTTGCGAACGTCGACTCAGTCGTGAACTCGGACGCCCGGCGTCGGAGTCCCCATGCGGCGATCAGGGTAGGGGCGGCAGGCAGCTGACGACACCGGAACCCCGCGACCGGAGTCATCCGGCTGCCACGGCCTCCGGCGAGCACGTCGCGCCGGCCCGCGTGGTCGCGTCCGTCCCCGACCCGCCGGAGCTCGAACACCCGCCCCGCTCGCATCGGGGTGGACGTCCTCCCTGCTGACGGGATCGGAGACCCTGCTGACGGGATCGGAGACCGTCCGCCCGACACCTGGACCGAGGGAGTCCCATGGCCTTCACCCCGATCGTCCTCGCGGCCAACCAGCCCCCGGACCGCTTCTATGCCGGGGGCGAGCAGATCGCCGCCTTCCGCGAACTGCCCTGGCACGGCGGCAACATCCCCGAGGACTGGGTGGGGGCCACCACGACGCTCTTCGGCGAGCCCTCGCTGGGCCTGTCCGTGCTGCCCGACGGACGGTTCCTGCGGGACGCGATCGCCGACGACCCGTCGGCGTGGCTGGGGCCCCGGCACACCGCTCGGTTCGGCGCCGACACCAAGCTGCTGACGAAGCTGCTCGATGCCGGTCAGCGACTCCCCGTGCACATCCACCCCGACGCGACGTTCGCCGCCGATCACCTGCACCGCGCACACGGCAAGACCGAGGCCTGGGTGGTGCTCCGAGGGGGCACCATGCACCTGGGCTTCAAGGACCGCCTGTCGCCGGACGACCTCAGGCGACTCGTGCACGAGCAGGACGTCGGGAACCTGTTGGCGGCCATGCACCAGTTCGAGGTCTCCACCGGTGACGCCGTCCTGGTCCCGGCCGGGATGCCGCATGCGATCGGCGCCGGCAACTTCCTGGTGGAGGTCCAGGAGCCCGAGGACCTGTCGATACTCCTGGAGTGGCGAGGCTTCGCCATCGACGGTGAGCGTGACGGGCACCTGGGCCTCGGCTTCGACCTGGCACTGGGGGCGACCGACCTCACCGACTACTCCGCCCAGCAGATCGAGGACCTGGTGTCGCGCCGGGTGGGCACCGGTCCCGTCCTGCCGGAGCGGGCGGCGGACTTCTTCCGGGTCGACCGAGTCGCGGCCGGCGCCGTCCTCGACGCCGGCTTCGCCGTACTCGTGATCACCCGCGGCCAGGGGGACCTGCGCCAGGCGGACGAAGGCCGTGACCTGCCGGTCCGCGCCGGGCACACGGTGCTCGTCCCGTACCAGGCCGGTTCCCTGGTGATCGACGGCGACCTCGAAGCGCTGTGGTGCCGGCCGCCGCAGGCACGGCCAGCGCACACCGGATGACACGGGGAGTCGCGTCAACGACCCAGCTGCTCACCGCGTTCAGAGCACCGGCGCTGCGATGGCCACGTGCGCGGGCGGCGTGTCGACCAGGGCCGACCCCGCGGCAACCACGACAGTGGCGTGCTTCCAGGGTTGCTCTTCGAGCATGAGCGGGTGTTCTTCGCGCGCCCAGTCCTCGATGAGCTGGAGCTGAGCCGGCGAGTCACCATCCCGAGCGAGGAGCCGGCGTTCCGCTTCGCGGCGATCGACCTGCATCCACACCGACGCGTCCAGCAGCGGCGCCAGCTCCCGGCGAAGCACACCGGACCCCTCGACCCACACCACGTCCAGTCCAGCGGGCACGGCTATCGATCCGGGGCGGTCCCTCTCGGCCCAGGCGGGCGGGCGGTAGTCGACGGACGCTCCTGCACGCAGCGGCTCCAGCAGGTGATCGGCCAACATCCCGGCCCAGCCGAAGAACGACTGGTGCCAGGCCAGGTCATCCGTGTGCACGACGGCCGATCGCGGAACACGGGCCAGGAGTTGCTCAGCGAGTCTCGTCTTCCCGGCTCCACCGCGGCCGTCGATCGCGATGATGCGGGGCCGGCCTCCGGGCGAACCAGCCGCTGATATGAGCTGCTCGGCCAGAGCGCTCAGCGGCACGACCCGCCACGGGCCCGCTGGAGGCTCGCCCTGCTCCAGTGCCATGGACTCCGTCGTCACGTGGTCAGCTTCCCCGCCTGTGTCGATCCTGCCCAACCTCGGAGATGCCTGCGCGCGCCAGTTCGCCCACGACCCGTCGCCCCCACGGTCGACGGACGGGGCGAGCGGGTCCACCGCTCCACGTGCTCGCCCCCTGTTCGGTGTCCACCCGGGTAGAGCGTGATGATCGACGCCCACCGCTTCCTGAGCCTGGCTCCGCGTCGAGCAGCGCCACAGTGCGCGGCGTCCCCGCCGAGTCACCCGTGTCGTCGACGTGGGTTGCGGGTCCTCGTGCGGTGCCGGCGCTGTAGGACCGGTGATCCGCCCGTGATGGTGCCGTGACGTTCCGCCGAGAGAGTTCGCCCCGGGCGGTCACACCGCCCTCTCTGCCGGGTGACGGACGGCGATCACGCGGTCCGCCTCGACATCTGCATCCCTCACCACGCACAGGAGGCGTCATGCCACTCCCCTTCGACGGCCAGGAGTTCCGCTTCACGAACCCGGACGGCACGGAGTTCACCGTCCGCGGCTGGGGCAACCAGTTCCAGGCCGTCTTCGAGACGCTCGACGGCTACACCGTGGTCGAGGACCCCCAGAGCGGCTACTACCACTACGCCGTCCTGTCCGAGGACGGGAGCGAGTTGCTCCCGTCCGGCACCCGCGTGGGAGAAGGGGACCCACAGACGGCGGGGCTGCCCCAGCACCTGCGCGAACCTGGCACGACCGGTCGCAGGCGGGCCGAGGCGGCTCTCGACGAGGAGCCGCAGCGGCGGTGGGAGGTGCGCCGGGCCCAGCGGCGGGAACGCAGGCAGTCCCAGGACACGTCCGAGGCCGAATCGGACGCCGAGGCGGCCGCGCCCGTCGGTGACTACGTCGGCCTGTGCATCCTCGTGCAGTTCCGGGACGTCCCCGGCACCATCACCCGCCAGCAGGTGACCGACTTCTGCAACCAGCCCGGCTACACCGGCTTCGGGAACAACGGATCGGTCCACGACTACTTCCGGCAGGTGTCGGATGGGAGGCTCCGCTACACCAACCAGGTCACCGCCTACTACACCACCGCTCGAAATCGCAGCTACTACACCGACCGGACGGTGCCGTTCGGCGTCCGTGCGCGGGAACTCATCGTCGAGGCGCTGACCGCCCTGAAGTCCGGCGGCTACGACTTCTCCAAGCTCACGAGCGACAGCTCGGGCTTCATCTACGCGCTCAACATCTTCTACGCGGGCCCGAGGGTGAACAACTGGGGCGAGGGACTGTGGCCGCACCAGTCGTCCCTGAGCAGCCCGTACCAGGTCGCTCCCGGCAAGAAGTTCAGCGACTACCAGATCACCGACATGGGCTCCCAGCTGACGCTGCGGACCTTCTGCCACGAGAACGGGCACATGGTCTGCGACTTCCCGGACCTCTACGACTACGGCGGGGAGAGCCACGGGGTCGGCCACTACAGCCTCATGTGCTACGGCGGATCCGACACCAACCCGGTGCAGGTGGACGCCTACCTGAAGAACGAGGCGGCCTGGACCAGCAAGCTCACGAAGCTCACCCCAGGATCCATGGTCACCGTCGCGGCCGGCACCAACCACTTCCTCATCCACAGTCGCAACGCGACCGAGTACTTCATCCTCGAGAACCGGCAGCAGTCGGGCCGCGACGCTCATCTGCCGGACGCCGGACTAGCCATCTGGCACGTGGACGAGAACGGAAAGAACAGCAACGAGCAGATGACACCGGCAAAGCACTACGAGCTCTCGCTCGAGCAGGCGGATGGCCGCTTCGACCTGGAGCGCGGAGTCAACGCCGGGGACAGCGGAGACCTCCACGGCGGACCGACCGCCCCGACCTTCGGCAGCGGGACGACACCCAGCAGCAGGTGGTGGGACGGGACAGCCTCGGGTCTGGAGATCGAGGCGATCTCCGCCCCCGCCGCGAGCATGACCGTGCGGACGAAGGGCGCCGTGCTGCCGAGGCAGGCGGTCTCCGACGTGGCTGACACCGTGGGGACGTGAGCGGTCGTCGGCGCGGACCCGGGTGCAGCGGGTCCGCGCCGACCACCGCTGGGGAACATCGCCGCACGGAAGGTCCGGGCACGGACGCTGGAGAGCTACCGGAGCACGATCCGGCTGCACCTGCGTCCCCCTCAGCGCTACGAAAGCCCGACAGGTGATCGCGGCCGCTCAGACCCACCGCAACTCCGCCCGACGGACCGTCGCGCTGGCCGTGGGACTGCGGCAGTCGGAGGCCCTCGGCCTGCGATGGGCGGACGTCGACCCGGAGAAGGGCGCGCTGAGCGTTCGTCTCGGCCTGCACCGCGTCGGCGGGCAGGGCCTCGTCTACGAGGAGCCGAAGGCGGACCGCAGCCGCCGGACCGTGGCCCTGCCCGCCCCACTCGTCGAGGCGCTCCGGGCTCACCGGGCAGCCCGACTCGAGGAGCGCATCGCCGCCGGCCCGTTGTGGCAGGACCACGACTCGGTCTTCGCCCAGCCCAACGGTCGGCCGATCGAGCACAGATGCAGACGACGACGGACACCTGCAGCCACGTGTGATGCCGCCCTCGGCCGCGACGCGGCAGACCGCATGGGAAGCGCGCTCTGGACCGACCTGGCACCGCATCCGCGCCAGTGGCCACCACGCCGGCACCAGAGACGACTCAGGCCGCCCCCCGGAACGGGGGACGGCCTGGTCATCGGGGTGGAGCTGAGGGGACTTGAACCCCTGACCCCCACACTGCCAGGCCGTCGTGATCGCGTTCGCAGACATCCGCCGACGTTCGCAACGACGCCCTCAGCAGCAGATTCACAGGGGTCCGGGACGGCAGCGGACGGAGGTGAACAGCCGTGGATCCCTGGCAACTGCAACCAGAACTGCAACCACCACGAGCTGGTCCGTCAGCGCGGACGGGGTCGGGCCGGCGGGGTGCTGGCCCGACCCCGCTGGATCACCGTCGGTTCGTGCTCGGGACGAGCAGCACCTTCCCGGCATCACCAGTGAGCAGTTCGACCGCGGCCTCGGCCTCGTCGAGGGACAGGCGGTGGGTGATCAGCCAGTCGAGGTCGATGCGACCCGACTGCAGCAGGACCAGCAACTGCTCCCAGGTGTCCCAGAGCCGGCGGCCGAAGATGCCGCGCAGGGTGATGCCCTTCTTGTTCACGAACGCCGCGATGTCGATCGCGGCCGGCTCGCTCGGGTGTCCGACCGTCACCAGCGTGGCCTCCCGCCGCAGCGCCTCCAGCAGCGGCGGCAGCACTCCGCGCACGCCGGAGACCTCGAACGCGACATCGAAGCCGCCGCGCCGGCCGGCCAGGTCGCGGCACACGCCGACGACGTCGTCCGACGGGTCGAGCACCCGGGCGCCGATCGACTCCGCCTGCTTCCGGCGGAACGGGTTGGGTTCCACGGCGACGACGGCCGCGGCTCCCAGGGCGAGGGCGATCTGTGCGATGACCAGACCCACGGGCCCGCAGCCGTTGACCAGGACGTACTGCCCGGCCACGGCGTAGCCGGACCTCTGGACGGCGTGCATGGCCACCCCGGCCGACTCCAGCAGGGCGCCGGTCTCGAGCGACACCGACTCGGGCAGCGGCACGCAGATGCCCGCGGGGACGGCGACGCGTTCGGCGAAGACGCCGTCGATGTGCATGCCGAGGATGCCGGTCCGCTCGCAGGTGTGCGCGCTGCCGGTCCGGCACGGGTAGCACCGGCCACAGATGAGGTGGCTCTCCAGCGCGACCCGGTCGCCGGGGGTGACGTTCTCGACGCCCGCGCCCACGGCGAGCACCGTCCCGGAGCCCTCGTGGCCGAGGACCACCGGCGGGGTGAGGTCGAACGCCTGTGCCGAGGGCGTCCACTCGTAGAGCTCGCGGTCGGTGCCGCACAGCGAGGCGGCGGCCACCTCGAGCAGCACCTGCCCGGCGCCGGCCACGGGCTCGGCCCAGTCCTCGCGGACCTGGATGCCGCGCTCGGCTGCGTGCTTGACGACGGCCTTCATGGTGTCCTCCTGATCGATCGGTGGGGTGTCCCGCGCGGCTCAGACGAGGCCGGCGAAGCGGCGGAACAGGTCGGGGGGTCCGACCTGACCGCCCTTGAGCAGCACGCGGCAGCCGGCGACGGCCGCCGCGTCATCGGTGGTGCAGATGGGTCCGGCGGTGACGAACTGCTCGCTGACCCGCAGCTCGCCGACCCCCATGGCCAGCAGGGCGTGGCTGGAGGTGTCGCCGCCGCAGACGACGACATCCCGGGTCAGTCCCCGGCGGGCCAGGTCGCCGGCGAGCCGGCCGATGGTCCCGCCCACCTCGGCGGCGGTGACCGAGCCGGCGCTCAGCCGGGGGTCGTCGGGACCCTGCGTGGTGTGGGCGACGACGTCCCGGCCGGCCCGGAGTGCCGCCTCGACGGCGGCCGACCACGGCTTTCCGGTGACGTCGCCGGCGAAGTCCCCGGCCGGGATCGGGACGTCGACCCAGCCGTGCCGGACGGCGTCGGCGATCTGGCCGGCGGTCGTGGTGGACGCGGACGCCGACACGACGAGCGTCGGGCCACGGGAGGCGGTGGGAGCCGGTGGTCTACGGGGGGCGCCGCCACGGAGGCGGGCCAGCGCGGCCATGATGCCCCCGGAACCGACGACGAGCGCCGGTTCGGCGGGACGAGCGTCCCGGAGCAGGACCTTGGCGACGGTGTCCATCTGCGCCTCGTCGACGGCGTCCACGACGAAGGCCTCGGTGCCGGCCGCCTCACGCAGTTGCGCCCACCGGTCGTCGAAGGTTCCGTCGGCGTGGGCCGGCAGCTGCAGGCCGGGGACGGGACGCCGGCTCGCGAGCTGTTCGGCCAGAACCAGCCGCAGGTCGGCCTCGCGCATCGGCGTGGACGGGTGGCGGGCCATCACGGGGTGCCGGTCGAGCCGGTACACCTCGCCCGCGTAGGCGCCGAAGTGCTGGCTGAAGGCGGTGTAGCGACCGAAGCCGGGCTGCGCGGGGACGACGGGCACCGGTCCGTGTCCGGGGAACCGCTCGTGCAGGAGCTCGATCCCCCGCCCGATGCTGCCGACGGTAGGCGAGGAGTCGAACGTGGAGCAGACCTTGTAGAGCAGCACGGACAGATCCAGGGACGCCAGCGGGGCGAGGCCGGACCGCACCGCCTCGTCGAGCGCGTCGCCGGCCAGCGAGCGGGCCGGTCCGGCGATGCCCACGACGTCGGCGTCGTCCGGCGTCGACCGTCCGGGGTCGAGGACCAGCATGGCGTCGAGCCCGTGGGCGTGCGCCTGCGCGAGGACGTCGCTGGCGCCCGTCAGGTCGTCGGCGAGAAACCCGATGTCGGCCATCAGGCACCTGCCGGGAAGGTCTGCAGCGCGTGTGCGAGGGCGGAGTCGCCACGAGCCGCGTGCGCCGCGGCCGCGTCCGCCAACGGGTTCCCGCTCACCGCCGCGGTCCACGCCTGGCGGAGGCTGCGGACACCGGCGGCCGGCCCGTCCGGGTGGCCGGCGATCCCGCCGCCGGCCAGCATGAGCACATCGGTCGACCCCACCGCCGCGAACGTCGGACCCGGCGTGTGCACGTTCTGCCCGGACGACAGCGTCGGGAGCGGGGCGATCGTGGTCCCCAGCGGCGCCTGCAGGCTGCGGATGTTCGCCGCGACCTGCTCGTCCCGCTCGTAGAACTTGCTGCCCAGCCCGCTGGCGTGGACGTGGTCGGCACCGGCCAGGCGGGCCAGCTGCTGCCAGACCGTGAAGTCCACCCCCAGGGCGGGGGAGCGCATCGAGGCGGCCAGTCCGGCCCGGTGGCCATGGATGGGCACCTGGGCGAAGCCGCGCAGCCACGCGAGCGCCGGCAGGCCCATGACCGGGACGTTGAGCATCACGCAGTTCCCGCCCGCCTCGACCACCAGGTCGTGACGGCGCTGGAGGCCGGCGAGGTCCCCGGTGATGTTGAAGGCGTACATCGTCCGGTGCCCGGTGACCTGCTCGGCGTCCCCGATCTCCTCCAGCGCGACGCGGACGCGGGTCTCCAGGGGGAGGTACGCCGGATCGGTCATCAGCTCGTCGTCCTTGATGAGGTCGATCGAGGCGCGGGCCAGCTCGCGCACCACGCCGCGGAACTCGTCCTCCAGCAGGCCGACGTTCGGCTTGACGATCGTGCCGATCAGCACGCCGTCCGGCACGCCCATGCGCTTGCGGGTGCCCGCCACGCCGAAGGCGGGGCCGGGGTGGGCCGCGACGAACTCGTCGGGCAGCTCGATCGACTGCAGCCGGCAGGCGTACAGCTCGACGAGCTCGAAGAGGTTGCCGGCGACCGCGGTGAGCAGGGTCGCGATGTCGGTACCGATGTTCACCATCGGGAACTCGACGACGACCTCGGCCGCGGTCACCCGCTCCGGCCGGCGCCTCGACGGCAGGGAGGGCGCGCACTCGCCGAGCTCGCGGATCTCCACGACCTCGGCCGCATGGCGCTCGCGGATCCGGTCGGATTCTCCGGGGACGGCGATGAAGGTCCCGCTCGACTGCTCGCCGGCGAGAGCGGCCGCGGCGCGTGCGACGTCGACGGCCTCGATGTAGTAGGTGCAGCGGATACGGCGGGGGTCACGCATGTCGGGGTCCTCCGATCGGTGCGGGCGGGATGGCGCGGTCACGCGTGGTGGGGTTTCGGTGGGACCACGGGCAGGGGGACGGGCTCGAGAGCTCCCGCCCGCTTCATGACCCAGGCCGCGACGGTGGGGGCCAGCAGGGCCGTGACGAGGACGGCCGTGGCGGCCTGGGCGGACGCGGAGGCGACGAAGGGCGCGAAGTTGGGGTCCGCGGCGGCGACGGCGGCAGGAACGGCCACCGCGTTGCCGGCCGTGGTGCCGGCCGCGAAGCCGATGCCGCTCTCGCGGCCCCGGCGGAGCAGGAACCGGTAGCCGAGGTAGGTGAGCCCGCCGGTGAGGACGACGACGCCGACACCCAGGACGGCACCGGCGGCACCCCCGGTGAGGACGGTCCGCAGGTCGATGCCGGTGCCCACCGCGAAGGACATGAACGGGATGACGACGTTCGGCACGGCGTCCAGGACCTTGGTCCACTCGCGGTCCACCGCGCCGATGAACAGCCCGATGAGGAAGGGCACCAGCGCGGCGACCAGCGCCAGGAGGGGGATGTCGGCCAGGCCCGAGGCGCCCAGGAACACGAGCGCGAGGAAGGGGCCGTCGTCGAAGGCGCTGGCGACGTAGGCGCCGCGGTCCCGCTCGTCCCCGTACTCGCCGGCGAAGGCGAGCCACATGGCGCCGTTGCTGTTCCCGAAGATGGCGATCAGCCCGAGGATCGAGACGCCGACGATCCCGTCGACGCCGACCGTGAGTCCGAGGACCACGCACAGCGTGATGGGGATGAGGGTCTTGGCGAGGAGGACGACCAGCGTCGTCCCCGCGGCGCCCTTGCCGTTGTGCGTGCCGGTGATCGACGCCCCGGTGGCCAGGACCAGCAAGGCGATGAGGGCGAGGGCGCCCTCCTTGAACAGGGCGGTGGTGAAGCTCCCGATCCCGAGTGCGTCCGGCGCGAAGGTGTTCATGAGAACGCCGAGCGTCAGCGGGATGAGCATCAGGCCGCCCGGGACCCGGCGCATCGCCTCGAACATGGGGAACTTGGACGGGCTCGTCCGCAGGACATCGCTCACGGTGACCTCCATCGACCGGACAATGTGTCCGTACAATTTGTCCGTACGAAAGTAAGGTGACGTGCGCCACGTCGTCAACCCCCTGCGCCAGACAAGGCACGATGCTGGGACGGGTGGCAGCCGCTGCGTCGCCGCGGCGCTCAGCGGGAGAGGAGTGCGGGATGTCCGTCGAGGGGTCCATGGCGTCCGAGGCCACGGACGACGTTCCGCCGCCGCTGGAGCTCGGCCGCGCCGCCGGTGTGCCCCTGTACGCGCAGATCCGCGATGCGCTCCGGCAGCAGATCGACAGCCACTCCCTGCCGCCCGGAGCACCGCTGCCGACCGAGGAGGCGCTGCAGGCGCGCTACGGCGTCTCGCGGAGTGTGGTCCGGCAGGCGCTGGGCGACCTCGCCGACCTCGGACTGATCGTCCGTCAGCGCGGCCGCGGCAGCGTCGTGGCACCACGTCTCGAGCACCGGCGGCGCGCGGACCAGGCCGGCGGCCTCCGCCAGCAGATCGAGGCCGGTGGCCACCACCTCCGCACCGAGATCGTCGGGCTGGCGCTCGACCAGGCGCCGTCCACTGCCGCCGCCGCGCTCGGGGTGACCGACACCTGGCGGTTGGAGCGGATCCGGCGGGTGGAGGACGAGCCGCTGGTGTTCATGCGCACGTGGTTGCCGAGGGAGCTCTTCCCGCACCTGTCGGCCGAGGACCTCGACGGCGGCTCCCTGCACGACTGGATGCGGGCGCGGGGTGTCGCGCCGCAGGGCGGCCCGCGCCAGTTGCAGGCGGTGCCCGCCGACGAGGCCGTGGCTGCCCACCTGGACCTGCGTGTCGGCGTGCCGGTCCTGCTGCTGCAGGGGGTGACCCGGGACCAGTACGGGCGCGGGCTCGAGTGGTTCACCGCCTGGCACCGGCCGGACACGGTGTTCGACGTGGACGCGCACGTCGGGCCCCGTCCGCCCGGGGCGGGCGGGGGCGAGGAGCTCGGACGGGTACGCGAACTGGTGCAGGAGCTGGCGCTGCTGCTCGGTACGCAGTCCCCGCGGGCTTGAGCGGACGGCGGGGGGACGGGGACGTGACGGACCACCCGGAGCTGCGCGGGCAGGTGGTCGCGCTGGGCGCGTCGCTGTTCACCCGCGGCTTGACCGCCGGTCGTACCGGGAACCTGAGCGTGCGCGTACCCAGGGGCTTCCTGGTGACCCCGACCGGGGCGAGCCTCGGGCAGCTGTCGACCGACCAGCTCAGCCTCGTCGACCTGCGGGGCTGCCACCTCGACGGGCCACGGCCCTCCAAGGAGGCGTTCCTGCACGCAGCCGTCTACCGGGCCCGGCCGCAGGACTCCGCGGTGGTGCACACGCACAGCACCCACGCGGCCGCCGTGTCCTGCCTGGCCGACCTGGACCCGCACGACGTGCTGCCGCCCCTGACGGCCTACTACGTCATGCGGGTGGGACGGCTGCCGCTGTTGCCGTACCACGCTCCGGGCGACCGCTCGCTCGAGGAGCTGGCGGAACGGACGGCCCGCGCGTCGCACGCCATGCTGCTGGCCAACCACGGGCCGGTCGTCTCTGCTGCCGATCTCGCGTCGGCCGCCGATGCAGTCGAGGAACTCGAAGAGACCGCCCGCATCCACCTGCTGCTGCACGGGCGGCGGACGCGGCCGCTGACGCCCGAGCAGGTCGCGGCGCTCCGGCGGACCTGAGGCAGCGGGTCAGCGCCCGTCCCCGCACTCCTGCTGGCCGTGGAGCGGAACGGCCTCGCGGACGCCGGACTGACGACAGCCGACGATCTGCTCGCCCCGTGTGGCAGTCCCGAAACCGGCGCCCGCCTGTGGTCGGGCGGCACTGCCAGAGCGGCTGGTGGGGGTCCGCGGACGTCCGCCGTTGTTCATTGCTGCAGGTCAGCGCCGGGTGTGGCTGTCAGGGAATCCCTGCGGGCGACCGTGAACGGCACGGTGCGGCCACCACCGTGGCACCACGCAAAGGCGCTCGACCAGGCCCCTGGCGCGAACAGGGGTGGGAACGCCGTCTTCACCGAGGGACGTTCTCCGGTGCACAGTCGACCTGAGTCCCGCCTCCGCGATGTGCCCCGGTGGCTCAAGCCGGCCGTCCACGGAGAGGCTGCGTCGTGGACCCGCGCCAACTGACACGACCGAGGAGACGCCATGAACCACCTGCGCCGACTGCAGGCCGAGCAGCCCGTCATCTTCTGGGTACTGGTAGCGCTGGGCCTCTTCCTCGGCTTCCAGCTCGTGCTCTCTGTCGTGGGCCTGCTGCTCGGACCGCTCGGGCTGCCGTCGTGGGTGCCCATCGTGGTCGTCGTGGGCGGCCTCGCCCTCCTCGCCCGGGGCCAGCAGAGGTCCCGGTGAGCACGCCTGCGCCTTTCCGCTCCTGACCCGGGGCTCCCTCACGACCTGCCGAGTCCGGGCCTGGAAGCCCCCCGCACCACTCCTCGGGCGCCGCGACGGACCCGGACCGACACGGACCAGCGGGGACTCGTCAAGTTCGGCCCGCCGTCGCCCGATGCCGCGTGGGTCCACAGGGCGCCTGTCCGCGTCCGAGCGCGCAGCCCAACTGAACCTCCAGCCACCACCCAGGGGTGACCGATGGCGACACGCGCATCGAACGGCGAGTCGACGATCTACAAGGGCGCCGACGGGCGCTGGCACGGGTGCGTCTCTGTCGGCTTCACGCTCGACGGCAAGCTCGAGCGCCGGCACGTCAGCAGCAAGAGCCGCGGCGTCGTGGTCGCAAAGGTCCGAGAGCTCGAACGCAAACGCGACTCCGGGACGGTCGGCGAGACATCGACCCCGGCTGTCGCCTGGTGGCTCGAGCACTGGCTGACCACCATCGCTCCGCGCCGGGTGCGACAGCGGACGCTGGAGAGCTACGAATCCGCCGTCCGCAAGCACCTCATCCCAGGCATCGGACGGCACCGCCTCGACCGACTGCGTCCGGAGCACCTCGACCAGCGCTACACCGCCCTGCTCGACGCCGGCTACTCCCCCGCGTCAGTGCTCCGGCACCACCGCATCCTGTCCCGGGCCCTCACGGTCGCGGTCCAGCGCGGCCACGTCCCCCGCAACGTCGCCGCGCTCGTCGACCCACCGGCGCAGCGGCCGAGCGACCTGGCCACCGCCCTAGACCTGGGCGAGGCCCGCGCCGTGCTGCACGCCGCGGTCGGCGTCCGCAACTCTGCCCGCTGGACCGTCGCGCTCGCCCTCGGCCTGCGCCAGTCCGAGGCGCTGGCGCTGCAGTGGAAGGACGTCGACCCGCTGGCCGGCACCCTCACCGCGCGGCGCAGCATCCACCGTGTCCGCGGCGGCGGGCTCGTCTACGAGGAGCCCAAGACCCGCCGCAGCCCGCGCACGCTGGCGTTGCCGCTGCCCCTGCTCGACGCACTGCGGGAACACAAGGCCGCCCAGCTCGGCGAGCGGATGCTCGCCGGCTCCGAGTGGCGCGACGAGGACCTTGTCTTCGCCCAGCCCAACGGCCGGCCGATCGACAAGAAGACCGACTACGACGACTGGACCCGCCTGCTGCAAAGAGCCGGCGTCCAGCACGTCCGGCTGCACGACGGCCGGCACACCGCGGCCACCCTGCTGCTGAGCGAGAACGTGCACCCGCGGGTCGTCATGGAGCTGCTCGGCCACAGCCAGATGCGCACGACCATGGACATCTACAGCCACGTCATGCCCGCGCTCGCCCGCGAGGCGGCCGACCGCATGGGCACCCTGCCGCTGCCGGGTGAGGGTGGGCAAACTGCAACCACAACTGCAACCAGAGACGACTCAGGCCGCTCCCCGGAGGGGAACGGCCTGGTCATCGGGGTGGAGCTGAGGGGACTCGAACCCCTGACCCCCACACTGCCAGTGTGGTGCGCTACCAGCTGCGCCACAGCCCCGCGTACAGCCCGGTCTGGTCTCCGAGCCGTGGACCAATGTACAGGGCCGCGCGGGCACGCCGACGCAGGGGGGCAGGGCGGGTCAGGCCTGTTTCATCTGGGCGATGCGGATGTGGTTGCCGAAGGGATCGCGGAGGCCGAAGTCGATGCCGTACGGCTGGTCGACCGGCTCCTCGGTGATCTCCACGCCCTTGGCCTTGAGCTCCGCGTGGGTCTCGTGGGCGTCGTCGCAGGCGAAGAACAGGTGCCCGCCGGCGGCACCCTTGGAGATCAGTTCCCGCACCTGCGCGGCGGTCTCGTCGCTGAGGGACGGCGGGCCCGGCTTCTCCAGCAGGACGGCGCGGTCGGGCTGACCGGGCAGGTTGACGGTCAGCCACCGCATGGGGCCGAAGTGCATGTCGGCCTGGACCTCGAACCCCAGCTTCCCGACGTAGAAGTCGAGTGCCTGGTCCTGGTCGGGCACGTAGATCTGGGTGATGGTGATGGCGGTCAGCATGGGAGAGACGCTAGGGAAGATCACACCTGGGGTGCTTCTCCGAAACTGCTCGGTCTGGCCCAGGCCATCGCGAAGCACGTCGGCACCGGCGGGAGCGGGCCGCGACGCCGGTAGGCCGACGGCGACTCCCCCACGACGTCCCGGAACACCCGGCTGAACGTGCCCAGGCTGCTGAAGCCGACGGCCATGCAGACGTCGGTCACGCTGCGGTCGGTGGAGCGGAGCAGGAACATGGCCCGCTCCACCCGGCGGCGCTGCAGGTACCGGTTGGGCGTCTCACCGAAGGTGGCACGGAACGTCCGGATGAAGTGCGCCTCCGAGACATGGGCGATGCCGGCCAGGGTCGGGACGTCGAGGGGCTCGGCGTAGGCGCGGTCCATCGCGTCGCGCGCACGCAGCATCCGCCGGTTCGCGTCCTCGACCCCACGGCTCACGGACGCGATCCCACCACGCGGTCAGACCTCGACGCCGCGCTCCGCCAGCCACGGGACGGGGTCGATGCGCTTGCCGTTCATGCCGCCCTGGTGCACCTCGAAGTGCAGGTGCGGGCCGGTCGACTGGCCGCGGTTGCCCAGCAGGGCGATCGTCTCGCCGGCCTCCACGTACTGGCCGGGTTCGACGAGGATCTGGTCCATGTGGCCGTAGACGGTCACGTCACCGTTCTCGTGGAGGACGTAGACGGCCAGGCCGAAGCCGCTGGCCGACCCCGCCCGGAGGATGACGCCGTCCATGGCCGCGTACTCCGGCGTCCGCATGGGAGCCGCCAGGTCGATCCCGTAGTGGAAGGTGCCCCACCGGCCCCCGTAACCGCTGGTGAAGCGGGCGCCGTCGACGGGCAGCACCGCCTTGGGCCGCGCGGCCTCGCGGGCCGCCTCGGCGGCGGCGGCCTCGGCCGCGGCGCGCTCGGCACGCGAGGCCGCGACCTCCGCCAGCCGGGCCTGCGCCTCGGCCTCGGTGATGGAGGCCATGGGCAGCGCCTCGACGTCCTCCGCCACGTCGGCTAGTTCCATCTGCGCGGTGAGCACCGAGGTCGACCCGGTCGGGACGTCGGAGGCGTTCGAGACCCCGGTCATCCCCGCGACCAGCCCGCCCACGACCAGTGCGGTCAGCAGCAGCGGGCCGCGGCGCGGGCCCGCTGCCGGCCGCCGGGCCCGCGAGGGAGCGGGGACCCGGGGGTCCCCGGGGCGCTGAGCGCGACGCCGACCGGCCATGCACCTACCCGTTCGTGGGAAGAACGGCCCGTTGCCGGGCTCGAGGGGATTGCCGCCGATCCAAACACTCCGTGATGGATCCGTGACCGGCTGCTCGGCGTGTCCTTCGGAACACGCCGCCAGTGATGTCGCACACGTCCGCCATGTCACAGGGCGAGTGACGGCGAGTCTGTTTGGAGAGGCCCCGGTGCGGCTAGGTTCGCGCTCCGGCGTGAAAACACCGCGCCTCGACGCCCTGCGCCCATCGCGGCTCACGCCACCGAGGGACGGCCCGGGACTGGCCGGACCCTAGTTGTCACGTGTAGTCATGATCATCGCCGCACCGTGCGCGGTCCCACGTGTCACCGGGGCCGCTCGAGGACCGCCCCGAGGGGGACGTCACCGCACGACCTGCACGAAGGAGGACCGACGCCGCATGACCACGGCAGAGCCCATGACGGGACCCCAGGCGCCGGCCCACAGCCAGGTCGCCGCCGCGCTCCTCCCGACGGTCCCCGGACCGGGGGCGCTGCAGGTCCGCCCGCTGACCCAGGCGACGTTGCACACCCACGACGCGCGGCTGGCCGTCCCCACGTACGACCGCAGCGCGCTCACCCCGGCCGTCGTCCACCTCAGCGTGGGCGGTTTCTCCCGGGCCCACCAGCTCATCTACTTCGACGAGCTCGCCGAGCGGCGCATCTCCACCGGATGGGGCGTCGTCGGCGTCGGCCTGCGGCAGCGGCACCTGCAGGACGCCCTCGCGCCACAGGACCACCTCTACACCGTCGTCGAGCGCAGCCCCGACGGTGAGCGCGCCCGCGTCGTCGGCGTGATGGTCGACTACCTCTACGCGCCCGACGCCCCCGCGGCCGTCCTCGACCGGCTCAGCGACCCGCGCACCCGCCTCGTCACCCTCACGATCACCCCGGGCGGTTACCTGCTCGACCCGCACACCCGTGCCTTCGCCGCGGACGACCCCGACGTCCGTCGCGAACTGGCCGAGCCGCACGCCCCGGCCACCGTCTTCGGCTACCTGGTCGAGGCCCTCGACCGACGGCGGCGCGCGGGCCTGGCGCCGTTCACCGTCGTCTCCTGCGACAACCTGCACCGCAACGGCGAGGCCGCCCGCGCCTCCGTCGTCGGCCTGGCCCGGCTGCGCGACGAGGTCCTCGCCCGCTGGATCGACGACCGGGTCGCCTTCCCCAGCAGCATGGTCGACCGGATCACGCCGCAGACCCCGCCCGAGGAGCGCGCCGCCCTCGCCGCCCGGTACGGGGTCGACGACCGCTGGCCGGTGGTCACCGAGCCGTTCTCGCAGTGGTTCATAGAGGACAGGTTCAGCCACGGCCGCCCGCCGCTGGACGAGGTCGGGGTCCGCTTCGTCCCGGACGTGGGCGACTACGAGCTGATGAAGACCCGGCTGCTCAACGCGAGCCACTCGGCACTGGGCCACCTCGGCTCGCTGGCCGGGTACACCCGCATGGACGAGCTGATGGGTGACCCGGTGTTCACCGAGTACGTCCAGCGGCTCATGGACGACGAGGTCACCCCACTGCTCCACCAGCCCGACGGGGTCGACCTCGCGGACTACAAGAGGACGCTGCTGCAGCGCTTCGCCAACCCGGCCATCGCCGACACGCTGTCCCGGCTGTGCCGGCGGGGCTCGGCCAAGCTCCCGCAGCACCTGCTGCCCTCGCTGCGCCAGTCCCGCGCCGCGGGCCGCCCGGCTCCCCTGCTCACCCTGGCCGTGGCCGGCTGGTGCCGGTACCTGCGCGGCACCGACGACGCCGGCCGCCGGCTCCCGCTCGAGGACCCGCGCGCCGACGGGCTCCGGGCCCTGGCACTGGCCGGCGGCGACGACCCTCGGCCGCTGCTCGGCGTCCGCGCCGTGTTCGGCGACCTCGGCGACGACCCGGCCTTCGTCGCCGACCTGAGCGCCACGCTCGAGCGCCTCGACCGGCTCGGTGCCCGTGCCGGGGTCGCCGCCGCCCTCGCCGTCCCGACCCTGCGCCTGCCCCGATGACCAGGAGCCCCATGACCACAGCCCCTCCCGGAGGTACCGCCCCTATGCCCGCCCTCCCCGAGCCGCTCGTCGCGCGGCTCGAGGCGCTGCTCTGCGACGCCGACGGCAACCTGTTCCCCTCCGAGGAACCGGCCTTCGTCGCCTCGGCGGACGTCACCAACCGCCTCCTCGCCGACCTCGGCGTGGACCGCCGGTTCACACCGGAGGAACTGCGGCTGGCCACGACGGGGATGAACTTCCGGACGACGTCGCGAAGGCTGGCCGCCGAGGCCGGGCAGCCCGACCTCGACGTCGAGCCGTGGGTGGCCGAGGAGAAGCGGGCCGTGACCGCACACCTGGGCGCCACCCTCACCCCGCACGAGCAGACGACGTCCGCGCTCACCGCCCTGTCGGCGCACCTGCGCCCGGCCGCCGTGAGCTCCAGCGCGCTGACCCGGCTGGCCGCCTGCTTCACCGCCACCGGCCTGGACGAGCTCATCCCACCCACCGTGCGGTTCAGCGCGGAGGACTCCCTGCCCGTGCCGACGAGCAAGCCCGACCCCGCCGTCTACCTGTACGCCTGCGAGCAGCTGGGCATCGCGCCGGAGGCCGGGCTGGCCGTCGAGGACTCCGTCCCCGGCGCCCTGTCAGCGGTGCGGGCCGGCTGCCCCACCGTCGGCAACCTGCTCTTCGTCCCGGAGGCCGAGCGCGCGGCCCGCGCAGCGGCGCTGTTCGACGCGGGCGTGCTCACCGTGGTCGACTCCTGGCAGCAGCTGGCCGATCTGCTGCTCCCGGTGCTCACCCGCCGGGCCGCCGGCGACCTGACCCCCACGGGAGGAGCTGAGTGAACATCGTCTACGTGGCCTTCCGCGGCCACTTCTCCGACAGCCCCCGCGCGCTCTACGAAGGACTGCTCGAGCGCGGCGTCGAGGCCAGCCACACGTGGCTCTCGGCCCCGCACACCCAGGCGACCTTCCCCGACGACATCGCCACGGTGACCTTCGGCAGCCCGGAGTCGATCACGGCGCTCGAGAGTGCGGACCTGGTCGTCTCGAACGACCACATCCCGCTGGACTGGGAGAAGAAGGCCGGCGCCCGCTACCTGCAGACCTGGCACGGCACGCCGCTCAAGCGGATCCACAACGACGTCCGCTGGGCGCCGGAGGGCCGGCTGGCCTACCTGGAGCACGACATCGCGAAGTGGGACCTGCTGCTCTCCCCGAACGCGGCGAGCACCCCCCGGCTGCGCAACGCCTTCGGCTACCGCGGGGAGATCCACGAGACCGGCTACCCGCGCAACGACCTGCTCAGCAGCCCCCAGCGGGACGCCGTCCGGGCCGCCGTCCGCGCCGACCTCGGCATCTCCGACGACCAGACCGTCGTCCTCTACACGCCCACCTGGCGTGACGACCTGGTGTTCAACAAGACCGGTCCGCAGGACTTCGAGTTCCCCGTCGACCTCGAGGAGTTCACCGCCCGGCTGGGGAAGGACCACGTGCTGCTGCTGCGGCTGCACAACATGGTCATGGACCGGCTGGAGGTCGTCGCCGGCTCGCCGGTGCACGACGTCTGCAGCCACCCCGACATCCGGGACCTGTACCTGGCCGCCGACGCCATGGTCACCGACTACTCCTCGACGATGTTCGACTTCGCCATCACCGGCCGGCCGATGCTGTTCTTCACCTACGACCTCGCCTACTTCCGCGACGAACTGCGCGGGTTCTACTTCGACCTGGAGGACGTCGCCCCCGGGCCGATGCTGTCCACCAGCAAGGAGCTGATCGACGCCATCGCCGACCTCGACGGGGTGCGGGAGCGCTACGCCGCCCGCTACGCCGAGTTCCAGCAGACCTTCTGCCACCTGGAGGACGGGCACGCCACCGAGCGCGTCCTCGACCTGCTCTTCCCGCCGGCACCGGCCGCCGGGACCACCACCCGAGGAGGGGACGACCGTGCTCGCTGACCGCGCCACCACCGCCGAATTGACCGGGTCGGCCCCTGCCGCCCCGGCCCTGGACGTTCCCGTCCAGGTCGTCATTCTGGCCGCCGGGATGGGTACCCGGCTGGGCCGGCCCTGGCCCAAGCCGCTGACCCCGCTGCACGACGGGCGCAGCATCCTGCAGCGCCAGCTCGACGGGCTGCGCTCGGTGCTCGGCTCCTCGGTCGACATCACGGTGGTCGTCGGCTTCGAGGCCGAGCGCGTCATGCGGGCGGTCCCCGACGTGCGCTTCGCCTACAACCCCGACTACCGGGTCACCAACACCTCGCAGAGCCTGCTGCGTGCCCTGCGGAACACCCGTGACGGCGGCGTGCTGTGGCTCAACGGCGACGTGGTCTTCGACCCGGCGGTGCTCGAGACCGCCCTGCCGGCGCTGCGGGCCGACGAGAGCTTCGTGTGCGTCGACACCTCCACCGTCGCCGACGAGGAGGTCAAGTACACCGTCGACGCCGAGGGCTGGATCGACCAGCTGTCCAAGACCGTGGTCGGCGGCCTCGGCGAGGCGGTCGGCATCAACCACGTGTCGTCCGCCCACAAGTCGGTGCTGATCGAGCACCTGGCCACCTGCGCGGAGCAGGACTACTTCGAGCGCGGCATCGAGACCGCGATCGCCTCCGCGGGGCTGCGCGTCCGGCCGCTCGACATCTCGCAGCACGCTGCCGTCGAGGTGGACTTCGAGGCCGACCTCGAGCGGGCCAACGCGATGTTCGCCGAGCGGAGCCACCTGCAGCCGGTCACCGGCGACCCCTCCTGAGCCCTGGTCCGGCCGGCGGGTCCCAGCCCAGGGGCAGGGACTCGTCGGCCGGACGGCGGCCGTCCCGGAAGCGGCGGGTCGCCGCCAGGCCGCCGACCACGCACCCGGCGCCCAGGGCGACCAGCACCGCCACCGCCGCGCGCGTCAGCAGCACCGGCCCGTCGGCCAGCACGTTCGCCGTCCACAGCACGTCGACGTCGGGCAGGCCCTGCACCAGCAGCAGCCAGCCCAGGAAGACGGCCAGCAGCGCGGTCAGCCCCCCGCGGCCCCGGGTGGCGGCGACGAGGCCACCGACGGCGACGGCGAGCGCCACCAGCCCGGGCAGCAGCGCCGACACCAGCGCGCCGGCGTGCGAGGAGACGCTCGCCGCAGGCTCGGGTGTGGTCGCCGCGTGGTAGACCGCGGCGCTCCCACCGACCACCAGCAGCACGCCCAGCGGCCGGGGACCGCGGCCGACGAGCGCCGCGGCGAGCGGGGCCAGTCCCAGGACGGCATAGAGCGGCCACACCACCCAGGCCGGCGGCGGCGGGCTCCAGGTCAGCTCGCCGCGCACCTGCACCTGGGTGCCGCCGTAGGTCATCGGCACGACCCAGGACGACACCAGGTGCTCGCGGGTCGGATCGGCGGCCACCTGGGGCGGCAGCAGGTCCTCGCTCATCCAGTGGGTGCGGTGGTCGTGCCAGACGTAGCCGGGCTCGGTCGACACCTGCACCCAGTCCGGCTCGGCGGTGGGGTCGGCGTTCTCGGGCAGGGAGACCCGGCCGAACCGGTCGAGGTTGATGTAGGTCGCCGGGCTGTTGGCGTTGCGCCACACGCCGTCCGGCCCGATCCGCAGGTACGGCTCGTCGGAGTAGCCGGGCACCTCGACCTCGGTCGCGGTGGGGTTGACCACCTCGAACTCGTCCCCGAAGGAGAGCACCCGCACCGCCACATCGGGCAGCGCCGGGTCCACCGACAGGACCCGGCCGTCGTAGTCGCTGCCCGCCGCCCCGCCACCGACGTGCGCCTGTGCCGGACCGGCCAGCAGCAGCGCGGCCAGCGCGCCGAGGACGACGACCAGCAGGCGGGCCGCTGCGCGCGTCACGCCCCGGCCACCAGGCCGAGGTCGCCGGCGATGTCGCGGCTGGTGTTGCCCGCGTCGAAGGCGACGTGGGCGAGGTCGTCGGCGCCGTACAGCAGCAGCAGCGAGGAGTGCAGCCGGCCGGTGTCCTCGGCCAGCGGCACGCCCGCGGCCAGCTGCGCGCGGTCGACCGCGGCCTGGTCCCCGGTCAGCCCGACGAAGCGGGTCGGCAGGTCGGCGTCGAAGCGGCCAAGGTACTCGGCCAGCACCTCGGGGGTGTCGAACGCCGGGTCGGTGGTGACGAAGACCACCTGCACCTGCTCGGCCAGCGCAGGGTCGACCCCGCGCAGCGCGACGGCGACGTCGGCCATCGTCGTCGGGCAGATGTCGGGGCAGTTGGTGTACCCGAAGAACAGCAGCGTCGGTGCCCCGGCGGTCCGGGCGCCGAAGTCGTAGGGCTGCCCGTCCGGGCCGGTGAGGGTGAACGACGGCCGCTGGTAGGGATCGGGCAGGTCCAGCCCGGCGTAGCGGTCCTCGGGGCCCTCGACGACCGCGGGTGCGCCGCCGTGGTCGTGGCCCTCGGCGGACGCGCTCCCGTCGGTGGCGGCGCCCCCGCAGCCGGCCAGCAGGAGCCCGGCCGCGACGGTCAGGGCGGCGAGCCGGTTGCGGGGGAACGGAGTCACGAGGACACGGTACGACGACCCGCCCGCCACCCCAGGACGACGCCGGCCACACCCGTGAGAAGCGCCACGATCGACACGAACAGCGCCAGCGCACCGGGGCCGGCGTCGACGTGGCCGGTGCTCGCCGCCGCGGTGTCGGTCGCCGTCTCGGTTCCGTCGTGACCGGCGGCGTCGGCGGTCGTGGCGGTGTCCGTCGCCGCCCCGCTCAGCGTCAGCACCGGCGCGGGGTGCTCCGGCTCGGCCTGGCCCTCGACGGTCGGCTCGATCCACGCCGACTCGGTGCCGTCGCCGTAGGTCTGCACCGTCGGGAAGGACAGCCGGTCGGCCTCGGGGAACGGCCCGCCGGAGAGGGCGAACTCCTGGAACTCGCCGGGGCGGATGCCGCCGCCGTCCACCGCGCGGAACTCCACGACCGACACGTAGCTGGTCACCTGCTCGCCGTGGCTCTCCAGCGGCGTCTGCAGGTCCGAGGTCGTCATGCCGACCGTCCAGCCGGGCACCGGCTGCGCCCGCAGGGAGGCCATCGCGGACTCCTCCGGGATGGCGATGCGCAGTGCGACGGTGCTGGCGGTGTCGCTCTCGTTCGGCACCCGGAAGGTGAGCTTGCCGAACCCGCCGGCCGTGGCGTCGGTCGAGGAGACGCCGACGTGCGCGGAGGCGGCACCCGCTCCGGCGAGGGCGGCGGCCAGCGCCGTCAGCAGGGCCACGACGACGACGCCGAGCCGCGCGAGGGGTCGGGGCAGGGATGAGGACACGGTTCTCCTGTCGGGACGGGGTGGAGCAGGGATCCGGGGTCAGCGCACCGGGAAGGTGGTGGTGGCGGTGCCGGCGGTGAACTCGTCGAGCCGGACGGTGACGGCCAGGGTCCAGGTGCCGGCGCCGGGGACCGTCATGCCGTCGCCGACGTAGTGGCCGGGACCGGCGGGCTCGAGGGCGACGTCGATCGGGCCGATCTCCTGCGCCGGCTCGGTGAGGGTCACCCGGATGTCGACGGGCTGGCTCAGCTGCCCCCGCTCGTCGAGCAGGTACACGTGCAGCGTGTTCGGCCCGGCGGCGGCCGGGTCGACCGACACCTGCACGCTGCCGTCCTCCCCCGCCGCGGTCTGCACCGGCAGGGTCACGTCCACCGGCTGGGCGACCTCCGCCCGCGCCGGCGGCGTGCCGACGAGCACGGCCGACAGCGCCAGCACGACGAGGCCGACCGCGAGCTCGACGAGCACCGAGCGGCGCAGTGCGGGCCGCTCGGCGGCGGCCGCGGCGGCCAGCACCTCGGCACGCGCACCGGCGGCCGAGGCGACCACCGGGTCGGGCTCGGTCTCCTCGGACGCGGAGAAGGCGTGCGCGGTGACCCGGCGGCGCGGGGCGGACCGGGGCCGCCGGACGCCGAGGTGCTGCTGCACCCACACCCGGGAGACGCCGGCCGCGGCGAGCAGCAGGAGGACCAGGGCCAGCTTGGCCAGCAGCACCCAGCCGTAGGTCGTCGTCACCAGGGCGGCCGGCGAGCCGACCTCCCGCACCGACTGGACGACGCCGGTGACCACCAGCGCGGTGACCGAGCCGGCGGCCAGCCGGGAGAACGGCGGCAGCGCCCGGGCGACGTCGTCCGCGGGGGCCTCCCCCCGCAGCACACCGCCCAGCAGCCCGGCCAGCCCGCCCAGCCAGACGGCCATCGCCGCGACGTGCACCGCCGCGGAGGCGACCGCCAGGCCCGGCAGCGGCCCGGCGACGGGGTGGCCGACGGCGGCGACCGTGCCGACGAGCGCGACGGCGAGGACGCTCCCGGCGACCACGTCCGGCAGGGAGGGGCTGCCCCGCCGCCACACCGTGCGCAGGACGACCGCCAGCGCGGCCACCAGGACGATCCGCACCACGTGCGCCGCACCGTTGCCCGACGCGGCGGTGGCGCCCAGCAGGGCCGGGTCGGCGACCGAGGACAGCCCGCTGCCCGCGGCGTAGGGGCCCTGCAGGAGGAGGGACAGCGCAGCGCCCGCGGCGACGGCGACCAGCCCGACGGTGGTCATGCGCCGCAGCCGCGCCGAGGCCCAGCCGGCCGGCCACGCCACCAGCAGCAGGACGGGTACGCCGATCGCGAGGGACAGCCCGGCGAAGCCCAGCCAGCGCGCTGCCGGCAGCGCCGCGGCGACGACCGGGTCGGTGCCCCCCGTGCCGGCGACGGCGTCCGCGGACACCAGCTCGCCGTCGCCCACCACGAAGGAGAAGGCGCCGGAGATGGGGTGCGAGTCGGCCGAGACCACGCGGTAGGTGACGAGGTAGCCGTCGTCGGGCAGGTCCGCCCGCAGCGGGACGACCACGACGTCGCCCTCGACCCTGGCGTCCCCGGCGTCGACCCGCTCGCCGGAGGCGTCGAGCACGCGGGCGTAGCCGGCGCCGAGGGAGACGCCCTCGGTGAAGGTCAGCGTGACCCGGGCCGGGGCCTCGGGGAGCCGGGCGCCCTCGGCCGGGTCGGTGGAGACCAGCTCGGCGTGCGCCGCGGCGGGCGGCGCGGTCGCCACCCCGGCCAGGGACCACAGCCCGAGCAGGGCCAGCAGGAGCAGGAGCGCCCCGGGCGCGCGGCGGGTCGCGTGTCCTTCTCGCCGGCGCTCGTCGTCCACGCTCCCCACGGGTGCTGCGCCCTCTCGTGACCTCGCGAGCTCGGTCATGCGGGCACCCGCTCGCGGCCGACGGCGGGCACCGTCCGGCGGCGGCGTCCGCGCCAGGCGACGGCGCCGACCAGCGCCACGCCGGCGAGCAGCACCAGGTGGGTGACCGCGCGCTCGGCGTGCACGTGCCCGGCCCGCAGGTCGGCGACGGTGAGCACGGCCAGCAGCCCGGCGAACGTGCCGAGGAAGGGCAGCGCACCGGCGGCCAGCCGCGGGGCGGCGGCCACGGCGAGGAAGGCCGCGGCGATGCCGAGGTTCCAGGCACCGGTCTCGTGCGCCATGTGCGCCGGCGCGCTCATGGCGGCGGTGCCGGCGACGACGGAGGGCCAGGCGAAGGCCATCTGCGCGACGCCGACGGCCAGCAGGGCCAGGCGGAGCGCGGCGGTGGCCAGCCGGGCGCGGGCGGCCGCGACGGTGCCCGGCAGCTCGCGGGGCAGTGCGGCCAGCACCGTGGCCGTGAGGTCGGGCACGGCCGGGGCGGGGGCCAGCCGGGCGCGGCGGGTGACCAGCTCGACCTGCCGGGCCCAGGCCGCGCAGGCGGGACACGCGTCCAGGTGCGCGTCGAGCTCGTCGGCGGGCAGGCCGGGCGACTCGCCGTCGAGCCGGGCCGAGACCGCCTCGCGGTACGGGGTGCACTGCATGATGGGGTTGTCGTCTCCCGGGGTCGGTTGGTTCCCCCTCCTTTCGGGTGGAGCCCGGAGGACGGTTCACCGGGGAGGATGGGACGCGTGGACGAGCTGGAGCGGCTGGCGGCTGCCGCCGTCGACGGCGACCCCCTCGCCGCGGCGGCCCTGGTGCGCGCCACCCAGTCCGACGTCTGGCGGCTGTGCGCGGCGCTCGGCGACCGGCAGTCCGCCGACGACCTGACGCAGGAGACCTACCTGCGCGCCTTCGGTTCCCTGCACCGGTTCGAGGGGCGCTCGTCGCTGCGCACCTGGCTGCTGTCGATCGCCCGGCGCGTGTGCGCCGACGCCGTCCGGTCCCGCCGGCGCCGTCGGCTCACCCTCGTCCGCGAGGGCGCCGAGCTCGAGGCCCTCACCCCCGGGGACGACGCCGACCGGGTGGGCGAGGGCGCCGCGGTCGCCGACCTGCTGACCCGGCTCTCCGCCGACCGGCGCGAGGCCTTCGTGCTCACCCAGCTGCTGGGTCTGCCCTACGCCGAGGCCGCGGAGGTCGCCGGCTGCCCCGTGGGCACCATCCGGTCGCGGGTGGCGCGGGCCCGGGCCGACCTGGTCGAGGCCCTCGGTGACGAGGCGGCGACCGCGCGGGCCTGATCCGCAGCGCCCGTCCCATCAGCCGGGACGCGCTTTGGGCATAAACCCATCGATCTGGTAGACATTGCGTCCGTGGCGGCGACGACGGTGCTCCTCGTGGGGCGGATCCACGTCGACCTGCTGCGTGTCTGCACCGCCTGCTGTCCGGGCTGCTGACCTCCTGCGCCCCGCGCACCCTCTCGCTCTTCCTCCCGCGCTGCGCTGCGCCTCTGGGCGCGCCCGCGGACCTCCCCGGATCCGGAGAACCAGCCCGTGAAGACCCTCGTCCTCCTCGCCCTCGTGGGCCTCGGTGCGCAGCTCGTGGACGGCAGCCTCGGCATGGCCTATGGCGTGACGTCGACCACCCTGCTGCTCGCCATCGGCACCAACCCGGCCGCAGCGTCGGCCACTGTGCACTTCGCCGAGATCGGCACCAGCCTGATGTCCGGCCTCGCCCACTGGAAGTTCGGCAACGTCGACTGGAAGGTCGTCGCCAAGGTCGGCGTCCCCGGTGCGGTCGGCGCCTTCATCGGCGCGAACGTCCTCTCCAGCCTCTCGACCGAGGTCGCCGCCCCGGTGATGTCGCTGATCCTGCTGGCGCTCGGCGCCTACCTGCTCGTGCGCTTCACCCTCCGCGGCATCGACCGCCGGCACCTCGGCAAGCCGGTGCGCAAGCGCTTCCTCGGCCCGCTGGGCCTGGTGGCCGGCTTCGTCGACGCCACCGGCGGTGGCGGCTGGGGTCCGGTCGGGACGCCGGCACTGCTGGCCAGCGGGCGGATGGAACCGCGCAAGGTCATCGGCTCGATCGACACCTCCGAGTTCCTCATCGCCGTGGCCGCGAGTCTGGGTTTCCTCGTCGCGCTGGGCTCCCAGGGCGTCGACGCCACGTGGGCGCTCGGGCTGCTCGCCGGCGGGCTGGTCGCCGCGCCGCTCGCTGCCTGGTTGGTGCGGCACGTCCCGCCGCGGATGCTCGGCTCGCTGGTCGGCGGCATGATCGTGCTGACCAACACCCGGACGCTGCTGCGCAGCGACTGGATCGACGCCTCCGACCCGGTCCGGTACGCGGTCTACGCCGTCATCTGCGCGATCTGGGTGGCGGCAGTGGTGCACTCCTTCCGCGAGTACCGCAAGGACCGCGCGCTGGAGTCCGCGGACGCCCTGTCCGCCGAGGCGGCCCGGGCGCACGACGAGATCGAGCTCCCGGCCGACGCAGCCGACGCCGCGGACCTGCGGCGCGACGTCACGGCGGGCCGGCCCAGCGACCCGCGCGACTGAAGGAGGACCACCCTTCTCTCCCCCCGCCTCGCATGCTCGGCGCGGGCCCCTGGAGGGTGGCCGTTCCAGGACGTCACCAGGCTCGCGGCGGGCCCTGCAGGGGGCCACAGCTGCACGCACGAGGGGCCCGTCCGGCTGCTGCCGGGCGGGCCCCTCGCCGTCTCAGCGTCCGGCCAGCAGCGCGGCCTCGAGCTCGGGCGGCAGGCCCGGTCGGGGCAGGCCGTGCGGCGGGGGCGGTAGCTCATCCACCGTCTGCAGCCAGGCCCAGGTGTCGGCGACGGTCTGCGCCAGCGGCCGGCTGGGCAGGCCGAGCTCGCGCGCCCGGGTGGTGTCGACGTCCCACGCCGTCCGGGCCGTCTCGGCCGGCAGCCAGAGCGGCAGGTGCAGCCACGGCTCGACGCCGGCCGTCAGCAGCTCGGCCTCCGGCACCCGGACCCACTCCGCGTCGCCGCCGGTCGCCTCGCGGCAGAGCTCGAGCAGCCCGCCGAGCGTGGTCATGCCCCTCGGCCCGGTGGCGTTGACCGCGCCGGGGACCCCCTGCTCGGCCATCTCCACCAGCCAGCCGGCGAGGTCGCGGACGTCGACGGCGGCGATCGGCTGGTCCCACCCCTCGGCCGGGACGACGACCCGGCCGCCGCGCGCGATCCTCCGGAGCCACCAGCCCAGCCGGTCCACCCGGTCGTCCGGGCCGGCGATCAGCCCGGCCCGGGCGGTGAGGAACCGGCCAGGCACCGCGGCGCCGATCTCCCGCTCGGCGAACGCCTTGACCGGGCCGTACTCGTCCTCGTCGGTCTGCCAGGTCGGCTCGCCGTCCTCGGGACCGATCGGGCCGGGCGGCCAGGTCGCGTAGGCGTTGAGGCTGCTGACGAAGGCGTACCCGCGGACGCCGCCCAGCGCGGCCGCGGCGTTGCGCGCGCCCGCACGGGTCTGGCAGGAGGTGTCGACGACGAGCTCGGGCGCCCAGCCGTCGAGGGCGGCCGGCAGCGCGGCGGGGTCGTCACGGTCGCCGTGCAGCGCGCGGGCGCCGGCCGGTGGGACACCGGAGACGCCGCGGGTGAACGTCGCCACCTCGTGGCCGCGGTCGAGGGCCGCCGTCGCCACGTGCCGGCCGAGGAAGGAGGTGCCGCCGAGGACGAGCAGTCGCATGCCCGTCAGCCCAGCCCAGCCGCTCCTCGCCGTCCAGCCGGTTCACTCTCGGCGCAGCAGGCCCGTTGTCGGGCCTCCTCCTAGACGGCCCGGGTGTACGGCGACCCGACCGGCACCTGCGGCAGCGGGGTGGAGCGGGCGGCGGCCAGCACCATCTGCGGGGAGCGCGGCAGGCCGCGGCGGGTGCACAACCGCAGCGCCCGGGCGCCGGTGATGACGTCGGTCTCCGGCGGGACGACGAGCAGGTCGGCGCGCCGGATGCCGCCGGCCCAGGTCAGGCAGACCACACCGGCGTCCATGCTGCGGAAACCGCCGGTGCGGACCACCCGTCCGCCGACGACGACCTTGCGCGGCGCCGGCGACCAGGCGTCGAGGGGGTAGGTGAAGCGCTCGATGTGCAGGCCCCGCTTGTCGAGTGCGGCCACCAGCTCGGGCAGCTCGACGGCCAGGTCGCGGCTGCGCGGGAACCAGGCGCCGTCGAAGGCCTGTTCGCCGGACCCCGCGTCGCTGCGCAGGCTCACCCGGACGTCGATCCCGCCGCGGTGCCCCTCGGCCGCCAGCGTGTGCCGGGTGGTCCCCATCAGCGTCGCCTCCTCGTCGATCCCCGTGCCCCGCCTACACGGCGCCGAGGAGAACGTAGGCAGCCGAGCCGACCGGTCCGGGTGAGCGTGTCGTGGGCGGGTCGGCGTCCCCCGGCTCGCCGTCACGTCCGGTCATGGAACGGTCACGGCACCCCCGCGGACCTACGCGTCCGCGGGGGTGCCGGGAGCTCAGGAGGTGAGCTCGAAGACCGTCGTGCTGTCGTAGACCTCACCCGGGCGCAGCACCGTGGAGGGGAAGTCCGGCTGGTTCGGCGAGTCCGGGAAGTGCTGCGTCTCCAGCGCCAGCCCGTCGCCCTGCCGGTAGACCCCGCCGCCGGTGCCCACGAGCGTGCCGTCGAGGAAGTTGCCCGAGTAGAACTGGATGCCCGGCTCGGTGGTGGAGATCGTCAGCGTCCGGCCGCTGGCCGGGTCGTGCAGCACCGCGGCCTGCTCGAGTGCGTCCTCGCTGTCGGAGCCCTCCCGAGCGCCGTCGTCCTCACGGTCCAGCGCCCAGTTGTGGTCGTAACCCTGCCCGTAGAGCAGCTGCTGGTCGGCCACACGGATGCGCGCCCCGATCGGGGTGGGCTCGCGGAAGTCGAACGGCGTGCCCTCGACCGGGGCGATCTCCCCGGTCGGGATGAGCGTCTCGTCGACCGGTGTGAAGCCGCTGGCGTCGAGCTGGAGCTCGTGGTCGTAGACGTCCCCGGAGCCCTCGCCGGCCAGGTTCCAGTAGGTGTGCTGGGTCAGGTTGACGACGGTCGGGGCGTCGGTCGTGGCCTCGTAGTGCACGGTCAGCCGCGACTCGGCGTCCAGGCGGTAGGTGACCGTCGTGGTCAGCGTGCCGGGGAAGCCCTGGTCGCCGTCCTCGCTGACCAGCTCCAGCTGCAGGGCGGCCACCTCGCCGTCGCTGACGTCGGTGGCGGTCCAGACCCGCTCGGAGAAGCCGCCGGGCCCGCCGTGCAGGGTGTTGGGCCCGTCGTTGAGCGGCAACTGGTACGTCTCGCCGTCCAGGGTGAACCGGCCCTCGGCGATGCGGTTGCCGTAGCGGCCGATGAGCGAGCCGAAGTACGGGTCGCCCTCGGTGTAGTACCCCTCCAGATCGGCGAAGCCGAGGACGACGTTCTCGACCTCGCCGGCGGCGTCGGGCACCTCCAGGGTCTGGATGACGCCGCCGAAGGTCAGCACCCGCATCGTCGTGTCGCCGTTGGCGAGCGTCCAGCGCTCGACCGCGGTGCCGTCGGGCGTGGTGCCGAAGGGCTCGACGCTCGTGCTCGGACCGCCACCGTCGTCCCCGGTGTCATCCTCGGTCGCGCCCGCCGGGGAGGCGAGGCCACCGGCCAGGAGGCCCGCCCCGAGGACGGCGACCAGCGCGCGGCGGCGCGCGCGCCGGCCGGAGGGAGGGAGCGGAGTGGGCTGTGGTTGTCCGGGCATGGGTACTCCGGGTGTCCGTGGGTGGGCCACCGGCGTCGTCGCTCGGTGGCAGGACCACTGCCGAGCCCGCCCGTGGGACGGCGTGCGCCCGGCTCCCCCGTGGCGTGGCCCCTGAACGCCGCCCGACGCTAGGGAGGCCCCGGAAGGGGTGTCAACGGACCCGCGCCTCCCACCTGCCGAAACGCGAGAGGCCCCGCCCGGGGTCACCGGACGGGGTCCTCTTCCAGGCCTTGCTCACGGGCCCGGCTCCGCGCCGCAGTCCGCTCCTCGCTCGCAGAGCTCGCTGCGGTGCTTCCGCGGCTGTCGTCAGGCCTTGGGCTTGCGGTTCTTCGCCTTGCCCCGCTCGTTCTGGTCGAGGATCACCTTGCGCACCCGGACGGCGGCCGGCGTGACCTCCACGCACTCGTCCTCGGCGCAGAACTCCAGCGCCTGCTCCAGGTTCAGGATCCGCGGCGGGACCAGCCGCTCGAGCTCCTCAGCGGTCGAGGACCGCATGTTGGTGAGCTTCTTCTCCTTGGTGATGTTGACGTCCATGTCGTCGGGCCGGGAGTTCTCGCCGACGATCATGCCCTCGTACACCTCGGTGCCCGGGGCGACCATCATCGAGCCGCGCTCCTGCAGCGAGAACATCGCGTACGACGTCGCCACGCCCTGCCGGTCGGCGACCAGCGAGCCGGTCGGGCGGGCGCGCATGTCGCCCAGCCACGGCTCGTAGCCCTCGAGGTTGTGGTTGAGGACACCGGTGCCGCGGGTCTCGGTGAGGAACTCGGTGCGGAACCCGATCAGGCCGCGGGAGGGGACGATGTACTCCATCCGCGCCCAGCCGGTGTCGTGGTGGACGAGGTTCTCCATCCGCCCCCGCCGGGTGGCCAGCGCCTGGGTCAGCGTGCCGACGTACTCGCCCGGGGTGTCGATGGTGACCCGCTCGACCGGCTCGTGCAGCTTGCCGTCGATCTCCTTGGTGACCACCTGCGGGCGGCCGACGGTCAGCTCGAACTCCTCGCGGCGCAGCTGCTCGACGAGGATGGCCAGCGCCAGCTCGCCGCGGCCCTGCATCTCCCAGGTGTCGGGGCGCTCGGTGGGCAGCATCCGCACCGAGACGTTGCCGACCAGCTCCTGGTCGAGGCGGTTCTTGATCAGCCGCGCGGTGAGCTTCTTGCCCGACCGGCCGGACAGCGGCGCGGTGTTGATCCCGATGGTGATCGAGATCGAGGGCTCGTCGACGGTCAGCGGCGGCAGCGGGCGCGGGTCGTTCGGGTCGGCGAGGGTGTCGCCGATCATGACGTCCTCGATGCCGGCGATGGCGACCAGGTCGCCCGGGCCGGCGCTCTCGGCCGGGGTCCGGGTGAGGCCCTCGGTCACCAGCAGCTCGGTGATCTTGACCCGCTGGATGGTGCCGTCGGTCTTGCACCAGGCGACCTGCTGGCCGTTCTTCATCGTGCCGGAGTGGATGCGCAGCAGGGCCAGCCGGCCGAGGTAGGGCGAGGCGTCGAGGTTGGTGACCTGCGCGCGCAGCGGCTCCTCGGCGTCGTAGGTCGGCGCCGGGATGGTGTCCAGCAGCGTCTTGACCAGCGGGCCGAGGTCGGGGCTGTCGGGGCTGGTGCCGTCGGCGGGCCGCGTGAGCGAGGCCTGCCCGGTCTTGCCGTTGCTGTAGACGATCGGGAACTCGAGGGCCTCGGGGTCCATGCCGTTGTCCTCGAGCAGCTCCATGAACAGCTCGTAGGTCTCGTCGACGACCTCGGCGATGCGGGCGTCGGACCGGTCGGTCTTGTTGACCACGAGGATGACCGGCATCCCCTTGCCCAGCGCCTTGCGCAGCACGAAGCGGGTCTGCGGCAGCGGGCCCTCGGAGGCGTCGACGAGCAGCACCACGCCGTCCACCATCGAGAGGCCGCGCTCGACCTCGCCGCCGAAGTCGGCGTGGCCGGGGGTGTCGACGATGTTCACCGTCACCGGGTTGCCGTTCTCGTCGGCCAGCCGGATGGCGGTGTTCTTGGCGAGGATGGTGATGCCGCGCTCACGCTCGAGGTCCATCGAGTCCATGACGCGGTCCTGCGTGGAGTCGTTGTCCGTCCCCTCCCCCTTGGCGCGCCCGAGGGCGCCCGCCTGGCGGAGGAGTGCATCGACCAGGGTCGTCTTGCCGTGGTCGACGTGGGCGATGATCGCCACGTTGCGCAGGTCGTCGCGGGTGGGCATGCGGAAGGGCACCTCGGGGAGATCAGGGGGTCGGCGCATCCGTCTCTGCTGCGGAGCGCCCAGACACCAGGGTCAACAGCCGCCGGCCCGGCGACCTTCCCATGTTAGTGGAAGGACCCCCGGCCCCCTCCGCTCGTCGAAGGACCCCGTCCCTCCACCCCTCGCAGGCTCGGGGTGGGCCTCCGGACGGGGCCGGTGGGGCCCTGCAGGGGGCCGACCGTCGCTCAGGCCCGGTCGGCCACCGCGTAGGTGACCCCGGCGGCGACGAGGGTCACCAGGGCCACCGCCAGCCAGGACGCCATCCCGACGCCGAGTGCCAGCACGTGCGCGAGCACGAAGGCGCCGATGTAGAGGGCACCCAGACCCAGTGCGACCGCCCAGCCGCGGTGCTTCACCCACAGCCAGGCCGCGCCGAGCCCGCCGAGGGCGAAGACCACGCCGCCGAGGGCGCGGATCCCGGTGCCCTGCGCGACGCCGAAGCCGGCCGCGAGGCCGACGGCGACCAGGAGGGCGGAGGGGGTGCGGGTGCGTGCACGGGTCAGGGTCGAGCTGGTCATGCCGTCCAGTCTCCCCCCGGCCGGGTCCGGCCGGATCAGGCACAGGGCTATGCGGCCGGGCGGACGAGGCCGAACCGTCGGCCGAGCAGCGGGCCGACGACCGGCCACGCCGATGCGCGCAGCGACGTGTCCCGCACGGTCATCCGCCACCGCTCCTCGGGCACGAACCAGGACGCCGTGCGGGCGCCCGTGTCGGCGAGCCGCGTCACGAGGGGCCCCAGTCGATCGTGGGCCCGGTCCAGTGCGGCGGGGACGTCGGCGACGACCGACGCCGTCGCCAGTTCCTCGGCCACCGTCGCGCCACCGGCCAGGGCGAGCGACGCCCCCTGGCCGGCGAGCAGGGACACGCACCAGCAGGCGTCGCCGAGCAGCGCGACCCGGCCGCGATGCCACACCCGTGCGCGGACCTGCACGGTCCGGTCGGTGTAGCGGTCCACGGCTGACGGGAGGGCCGCGAGCAGTTCGGGGACGAGCCAGCCGAGGTCTCCGAAGCGGCGGTGCAGCGTCGCGGGGAGCTCCGCATCGGGCTCGCCCCCGCCGTCGGGTGACCGGTGCACGAAGAAGGCGGCAGTGCGGCCCTCGACCACGGGGTAGGCCGCCACCATGCGTCCCGGTGTCGTGAGCGTGACGAAGTCCTCGCGGCGCACTCCGGGCAGGCTGCGGTCCAGGATCCAGGTCCACACGGCGTGACCGAGGTCGCGGCTGCTCCACTCGTCCGGCCGCAGCAGGGCGTCGCGCACGCGCGAGTGGACCCCGTCGGCGCCGAGGACGACGTCCCACTCCTCCTCGGCGCCGTCGGCGTAGCGCACGACGACCGGGTCCCCCGCCGCCGCGGCCGGCTGGACGCCGACCACCTTGCGACCGTGCGACGGCCGGACCCCGGCGTCCCGTGCCGCGGCGTACAGCTCGGCCTCCAGGTCGCCGCGCAGGAAGTTGTGGTGCCGGCCGCCGAACACGCGGCGGCGCAGCGCCGGGTAGCCGATGGCGACCCGTGACCGACCGGACTCGTCGACGAACACCAGGCGCTCGATCGGGGCGTGGATGCGCTCCAGCGCGGGCCGCAGCCCCAGCCGCTCGGCCGCGTCGAGCCCGGGACCGAAGAAGTCGATCATGTAGCCGCCGCCCCGGGGACCGGGCGCGGCCTCCACCACGGTCGGGGACCCGCCCAGCTGGCGCAGCCGCAGGGCGGCCGACAGCCCGGCGATGCCGGCTCCGACGACGAGGACCCGCACGGCCATGCCCCCTCCCGCCGCACGGGACGCCGGACCGGCCGCCGCGCCGCACGGTGTGAACTGCCAGACGCCGGAGACGGCACCGGGGTTCCCGCGACCGGTCCCGGCCCCTGGACGCGGCGAGGGCCCCGGGCGGATCGCCCGGGGCCCTCGCACCGGCTCCCGCCCTCACCCCCAGCGTGCGAAGCGCGAGGAGGGCGGGTCCTCGCTCAGGCGGTGCGGAGCACGGCCTCGATCTCGAGCTCGATGCTGATCTTGTCGCCGACGACGACGCCGCCGCCGTCCATCGGCATGTCGATGTCGACGCCGTACTCCTTGCGGGAGATCTCGGTCCTGGCGCTGAAGCCGGCGCGGGTGCCGCCGTAGGCGTCGGGGCCGAAGCCGTTGACCTCGAGGGCCAGCTCGACCGGCTTGGTGATGCCCTTGATGGTCAGGTCACCGATGACGGTCCAGTCGGCGCCGTCGGTGCGGACCTCGGTCGAGCGGAAGGTCAAGTGGGTGTGGTTGCCCACGTCGAAGAAGTCGGCGGAGCGGATGTGCGCGTCGCGCTGCTCCTGCCGCGTGTCGATCGAGTCCATGTCGACGGTGGCGGTCACGGTCGACCGCGCCGGGTCCTCGGCGGTGACGATCTCACCGGAGAACTTCGTGAAGTAGCCGCGGACCTTGCTGACCATCATGTGACGGACGGAGAAGCCGACCGTCGAGTGGCTGGCGTCGATGTCCCAGGTGCCGACGACGTACCCGGGGATCTGGGTGGCGGTGGTCATGCGTGCCTCCAAGTGGTTGAGCGTTGGACTAGCTGCTGGGGGCAACTGTAGTTGAGCGCTCATCTATTCCGCCAGTACCCTCGTGGGTATGACCGCCGACGTGTCGCTCGCCCCCCGGGACCCCGGCTCCGACACCGGGGGGACCCGCTGGCTCGACGCCGAGGAGCAGCAGGCCTGGCGGGCCTGGCTCTACAGCAGCCAGCTGCTGCAGGACCGCCTCGACCGCGAGCTCACCCACGCGACGGGGATCTCGCACGCCTACTACGAGATCCTCGTCGCCCTGTCGGAGGCCGAGGGCCGGAGGATGCGGATGAGCGAGCTCGCCGACCGCTGCCTGTCCTCGCGCAGCCGGCTGTCGCACGCCGTGTCGCGGCTGGAGGAACGCGGCTGGGTGCGCCGGCAGGTCTGCCCGGACGACGGCCGCGGCCAGCTCGCCGTCCTCACCGACGACGGGTTCGCGGCGCTCGAGGCCGCTGCCCCGGTCCACGTCGAGGGCGTGCGCACCCACCTGTTCGACCAGCTCTCCCCCGAGCAGGTGGCGGCGATGCGCGACATCGGCGAGACGCTGCTGCGCCACCTCGGCCCGCGCTGATCGGCCCGCCGGACCGTCCGGCCCGCCGCGTCAGGTGACGTCGTCGGGCGGGGCCGGCCAGCGGGGCACGCCCCCCACCGCCGGCCCGTCCCCGAGCGGGGTGCCGAAGGCGGGCGGCCGCTTCTCCAGGAACGACAGCACGCCCTCGGCGGCGTCGGGACCCGGGCCGAGCTCGGTGAGCGCCCGCGACTCGAGGCGGTGCGCGTCCCAGGGGGACGACGCCCCGAGCATCGACCACAGCAGCTCGCGGGCCGCGGCGACGGCGACGGCCGAGGTGTTCTCCACGATCTCGGCGGCCAGGGCCCGCGCCGCGGGGAGCAGCTCGCCGTCGGGGACGACGCGGGAGACCAGGCCGCCGCGCAGTGCCTCCGCGGCGTCGAAGACCCGGCCGGTCGCCACCCACTCCATGGCCTGGCTGATCCCGACCACCCGCGGCAGGAACCAGCCCGACGCCGCCTCCGGCACGATCCCGCGGCGGGTGAACGGGAAGCCGAAGCGGGCCGACTCGGCGGCGATGCGGACGTCCATCGGCAGGGTCATCGTCGCGCCGATGCCGACCGCGGTGCCGTTGACCGCGGCGATCACCGGCTTGCGCAGCGCGGCGAAGGCCAAGGAGACCACGCCGCCGCGGTCGCGCGGGACGCCGCCGATCGACTCGGTCAGCGGGCCCTCGGGGCGGTCGTCGGTGCGGGCGCCGGCGAAGGTGTCGCGGCCGCCGCTGAGGTCGGCTCCGACGCAGAAGTCCGCCCCCGCCCCGGTGACCAGCACGACCCGCACCGCCTCGTCGGCGTCGGCGACCGCGCAGGCGCGGGCGAGCTCGTCGGCCATCGTGGCCGTGAACGCGTTGCGCCGCTCGGGCCGGTGCAGGGTGATGGTCGCCACGCGGTCGGCGACCGCGTAGCGCAGCTGGGTGGGGGTCACCCCAGCGCGCCCGCGACGGCCAGCCGGGCGACGGCGTCGAGGTGCTCGGCGGCGTCGCCGAGGAGCAGCCGGTCGACCTTCGCCCGCCGCCAGTAGAGGTGCGCGTCGTGCTCCCAGGTGAAGCCGATGCCGCCGTGCACCTGGATGCAGGTCTCGGCGGCCCGCTCCAGCACCTCGGCGGCGTGCGCCTTGGCGGCCGACGCGGCCAGGGGCAGCTCGTCCGGCGCGGCGTCGGCGGCCCAGGCGGCCCACCACACCAGCGAGCGCAGCTGGTCCACGCCGACCCACGCGTCGACGAGCATGTGCTTGACCGCCTGGTAGGAGCCGATCCGCCGGCCGAACGCCTCGCGCTGCTGCGCGTAGCCGACGGCCATCCGCACGGCGGCGTCGGCGGCACCGAGGTCCTCGGCGGCGAGCACGACGGCGGCCACCTGCCGCGCGCGGGACCACAGCTGCGCGGCGTCCCCCACGAGCACCCGCCGCGAGGTCAGCCGCACCGAGGCCAGCCCCCGGGTGGCGTCCAGCGGCGCCCCGGCGGTGGCCTCGCCCTCGCCGACGACGAGCGCGCCTTCGTCGTCCAGACCGAGGAAGGAGGTCGCCCCGGCGGCGTCGATCGCCGGGGACGAGCCGGTGAGCGGCCCGTCGACGACCGCGAACGCCGCCGACCCGTCGGCCAGCTGCGCGGCCAGGTCGGGAGCCCCGGCCAGCAGCACCGCGGCGCGGGCGGCGGTCACCAGGGAAGGGCCGGCCAGCACGGCCCCGCCCTGCTCGGCGACGACGGCGAGGTCGAGCAGCGACCCACCCGCGCCGCCGACGGACTCGGGCACGGTGATGCCGAGGAAGCCGATGTCGGCCAGCGCCTTGCGGCCCGGCGCGACGGCGCCGCCCTCGAGCGCCGCCCGGGCGGCGGACGGGGAGGTGGAGCCGCGGTAGAAGTCGCGCGCGCCGGCGGCGGCGTCGCGCTGGTCGGGGCCGAGGTCGAAGTTCACCGCGCACCCCCGGCGGGCCGGCTCGAGAAGGGCACAGCCTTGTCGGCGCGCGGTTCCGGCGGGAGGCCGAGCACCCGCTCGCCGAGGATGTTGCGCAGCACCTGGTCGGTGCCGCCGGCGATGGCCAGGCCGGGCAGGAAGCCCTGGCTGCGCTGCCAGGTCTCGTCACCCTCGGCGGTGGCGGCGTACACGGCGTCGTCCCCGAGCAGCCGGACGCCGGCGTCGGCGACGAGCTTGGCCGCGGCGGTGCCGGCCAGCTTGCCGGCGCTGGCCTCCGGGCCCGGCAGCCCACCCCGGCTGAGCTCGGTGAAGCGGCGGTAACCGGTGTAGCGGGTCGCCAGAGACGCGACGACGGCCCGGCCGACCGCCTGCCGGGCGAGCACCTGCCGCTCGGGGTCCAGGCGCGGCAGCCGCTGGCGGGCGTGCGCGACGAGCGTCTCGACCGGGACGCCGAGGTCGCTGCCGGCGCCGCCGATGGCCACCCGCTCGTTCATCAACGTGGTGAGCGCGACCCGCCAGCCCTCACCGGGCTCCCCCAGCCGCTCGCTGTCGGGGATCCGGACGTCGTCGAAGAACACCTCGTTGAACCCGGCGGAGCCGATCATCTGCCGCAGCGGCCGCACCGTCACCCCCGGGGCGTGCATGTCGACGACGAACATCGTCAGGCCCGCGTGCTTGGGCTTCCCCGGGTCGGTGCGGGTGAGCAGGATCCCCCGGTCGGCGACGTGCGCCAGCGTCGTCCAGACCTTCTGGCCGTTGACGACCCACTCGTCGCCGTCCCGGACGGCGGTGGTGCGCAGCGCCGCGAGGTCGGAGCCGGACGCCGGCTCGCTGAAGAGCTGGCACCAGACGTCGTCGGCGCGCAGCAGGCGCGCCAGGTACCGGGACCGCTGGTCGTCGCTGCCGTGCGCGATGACCGTCGGTCCGCACATGCCCAGGCCGATGTGGTTGATCAGCGTCGGGACCCTCGCGCGGGCCAGCTCCTGCTGCACGATGGCCTGCTGCACCAGCGTGCCGCCCTGCCCGCCGTGCTCGCGGGGCCAGGTGACCCCCACCAGGCCGGCCTCGTACAGCACCCGCTGGGTGCGGCGCAGCCCGGCCTCGGCGGTGGCGGCGTCCACCGCCTCCTCGCCAGCACTGACGTGCAGCAGCTCAGCGGCGTGCTCCTCGAGCGCCCTGCGGACACCGGCCCGGTACTCCGCTTCCTCGGGGGTGTCGTCGAAGTCCACGAGTGGCGCCTCCCTCGGTCCGGCGGGTCGGCCGCAGCGTGACAGCGTCACCCGGAGTGGTCAACGGCGACCGGCTGTTGACCACGCGCGACCACCGCCGCCAGCATGACGCGCGTTCCAGTCCGGCGGTCAGGAGGACCGGTGAGCGGAGAGATCCCCCGGCTGATGGGCCGTGGCATGACGACGAGCGACCAGCTGGCGCGGTGGGCGCGGCGGACGCCGGACGCCGTCGCGCTGCGGTTCGAGGGCGCCGGGCGCAGCTACGCGGAGCTCGACGTGCGGGTGACCCGGCTGGCGCGCGCACTGGCCGAGCGCGGGGTCCGGGCCGGCGACCGCGTCGCCGTCCTGGGGCTCAACGGGCTGGAGGTGTGGGAGACCTACCTCGCCGGCGTGCGGCTGGGCGCGATCGTCGTCCCGGTCAACTTCCGGCTGGTCGCCGACGAGGTCGCCTACGTGCTGACCGACAGCGGCGCGGTGGCCCTCGTGGTGGACACCGCCCTCGCCGAGGTGGCGGCCGTGGCCCGCGAGCAGGCGCCCGGCGTGCGCACCGTGCTCACCATCGGCGGGGACTACGAGGAGGCGCTGGCCGCAGCCGGCACCGAGCCGCTCGACGTCGAGGTGGACGAGGGCGCCGCCGCCTTCCTCATGTACACCTCGGGCACGACCGGTCGACCCAAGGGCGCCGTGCTGACCCACCGCAACCTGCTCATGCACGTCTTCAGCCAGGTCACCCACCTGGGGTGGGACCCCGCCGACCGGGTGGCCGTCCCCGGGGCGCCGCTGTTCCACATCGCCGGGCTGGCCGGAGGCCTGCCGTCGCTGCTGCTCGGCGGCACGCACGTGATCCTGCGTTCGGGCGGGTTCGACCCGGTCGCGACCCTGGACCTCATCGAGCGGGAGCGGGTCAGCAGCATCTTCCTGGTGCCGGCGATGTGGGCGGCCGTGGTCGCCGTCCCCGACATCGCCTCGCGCGACCTGTCGTCGCTGCGGCGCATCTCCTGGGGGGCGGCGCCCGCGTCGACGGCCCTGCTGCGGACGATGATCGACGCCTTTCCGCAGGCCGAGGTGGTCACCGCCTTCGGGCAGACCGAGTGCAGCCCCGTCACCTGCTTCCTGCGCGGCGAGGACTCGGTGCGCAAGATCGGCTCGATCGGGACGCCGATGCTCAACGTCGAGGTCCGCGTGGTGGACGACGCGATGGCCGACGTCCTGCAGGGGGAGGTCGGCGAGATCGTGTACCGCAGCCCGATGGTGATGGCGGAGTACTGGGGCAAGCCCGAGGCCACCGCGGAGGCGTTCGCCGGCGGCTGGTTCCACTCCGGCGACCTGGTGCGGCAGGACGAGGAGGGTTACCTCTACGTCGTCGACCGCAAGAAGGACATGATCATCACCGGCGGCGAGAACGTGTACTGCGCCGAGGTGGAGGACGTGCTGGCCGCGCACCCGAAGGTCGGCGAGGTCGCGCTGATCGGCGTCCCGGATGCCCGCTACGGCGAGGCGCCGCTGGCCGTCGTCGCCCCGCGGGACGCGGCCGACCCGCCCACACCGGCCGAGCTGACCGCCTGGTGCCGGGAGCGGCTGGCGGGCTACAAGAACCCGCGGGAGTACTCGATCGTGAGCGCACTGCCGCGCAACCCCAGCGGCAAGGTGCTCAAGACCCGGCTGCGGGCGGAGCACTCGGCCGGCTCGCTGGTCGCCGATCCGGTCGTCTAGCGGCCCCACCTCGGCATCCCCGCGCCTGCGAGGGATCCGGGACGGGGTCCTTCAGCAGCCGTCGGGGCCGCAGGCCTCGCCGCCGGTGATGACCGGGATGCGCGGCGTCCGCTCGGCCCAGGCCCGCTCGAGCACCTGCAGCAGCGCGTCGGCGGGCTGGGCCCCGTTGACGCCGTACCTGCGGTCGACGACGAAGAACGGCACGCCGCTGATGCCGAGCGCCTGGGCCTCGGCCTCGTCGGCGCGGACGGCGCCGGCGTAGCGCTGGTCCTCGAGCGCCGCGCGCACCTCGTCGGCGTCCAGCCCCGCCTCGGCGGCCAACCGGACGAGGGTCTCGCGGTCGCCGACCGCCTCCCCCTCGCTGAAGTAGGCGGTCAGCAGCCGCTCCTCCACCGCGTCCTGCACCCCGCGCTCGCCGGCCAGGTGGATCACCTGGTGGGCGTCGAAGGTGTTGGCGCGCACCGCCCGGTCGAACCGGAAGTCCAACCCCTCGGCGGCGGCCTGCTGCGTCATGTGGTCGGTCATCTGCTGCGCGCTCGGCACCGAGGTGCCGTACTTGCGCGCCAGCCGCTCGGCGTACTCGGTCGGTGGGACAGGGTCGCCCGCCGCGGCCGACGGCGCACCGGGGTCCAGCTCGAAGGCCCTCCACACCACCTCGACGGCGTCCCGGTGCGCGAACCGCTCGAGGGCGGCCTCGAACCGGCGCTTGCCGATGTGGCACCAGGGACAGACGACGTCGGACCAGATCTCCACCTTCACGCCCGGCCCCAACGCCGGCGTACCGCCCAGCCCTTCCCGGCGATCATGGCGGGGGCGCCGGGTATCGCGTACGGCGGGTGATGGGTGTAGGGCTGGTGCGTGAGCGGTCGGGGGACCGATTTCTTCATCAGCCACGCCGGCCGGGACACCGCCTGGGCCGAGTGGCTGGCCTGGCAGCTGCAGCAGGCCGGCTACCGCGTCGAGCTGGACGTGTGGGACTGGGCGCCGGGCGAGGACTTCGTGGCCCGCATGCAGCAGGCGCTGGAGCGGGCGGACCGGCTGCTGGCGGTGTGCACCGAGGCCTACTTCGCGTCGACGTTCGGCGCCGCGGAGCTGCGGGCGGCGTTCGCCGCATCCGCAGCGGCGCAGGGGCGGATCGTGCCGGTGCTCGTCGAGCCGGTGACCCTGCCGCCGCTGTACTCCAGCCTGGTCCACCTGGACCTGACCGGCCTGGACGAGGCCACGGCGGCCACCCGGCTGCGGGCCCGGCTGGCCGGTGGGCGGCCGGCGAGCGCGCCGCCGTTCCCGAGAGCCGGGCCGGTGCCGGCGGGGAAGCCGGGGTTCGCCGGCACGCTGCCGGGGGTGTGGAAGGTGCCGCCGCGCAATCCGCGGTTCACCGGCCGGGACGGCATGCTCGCCGAGCTGCGCCGACGGCTGCACTCGGGTGAGGGCACGCTGACGGTGCAGGCCCTGTACGGGCTGGGCGGGGTGGGCAAGACCCAGCTGGCGATCGAGTACGCGCACCGCTTCGCCGCCGACTACGACCTGGTCTGGTGGATCGATGCCGCGCAGCCGGTGCTCATCCCCGACCAGCTCGCCGCACTGGCCACCCGGCTGCACCTCGGTCCCGGGCCGACGGTGACCGACACCGCCGAGCGGCTGCTGGCCGAGCTGCGCGGCCGGGCCCGCTGGCTGCTGGTCTTCGACAACGCCGAACGGCCGGCCGACGTCGCCGACTACCGGCCCGGCGGCACCGGGCACGTGATCGTCACCTCCCGCAGCCCCGGCTGGGGGGCGCTGGGCGGGCGGCTGGAGGTCGACGTGCTGGCCCGCGCAGAGACGATCGCACTCCTGCGCGCCCGGATCCCGACCCTGAGCGACGAGTTGGCCGACAAGATCGCAGCCGAGCTGGGCGACCTGCCACTGGCGGCGGCGCAGGCAGCCGGCTACCTGGAGCAGACCGACCTGTCGGCGGCGGACTACCTCCGCCGGTTCCGCACCCGCCGGGCGACCCTGCTCTCCCGCGGCGACGTGGTCGGCTACTCCGGACGGCTCGACACCACCTGGGCGTTGTCGCTGGAGCGGTTGCGCGGCGAGGACCCGGCCGCCGTCCGGCTGCTGGAGCTGGCCGCCTTCCTCGCCCCTGAGCCCATCCCCCTCAGCGTGTTCAGCGGCCACGCCGACCTGCTCGAGGAGCCGCTGCGCGGCGTCGCCGCCGACCCCGACGTCCTCGCCGACACCGTCGGCACGCTGGTCGGCTACTCGCTGGCCCGCCGCTCCCCCGACGGCTTCCAGCTCCACCGGCTGGTGCAGGCGGTCATCCGCCACCAGCTGCCCCCTGATCGGCAGCAGGCCACCGCCGAGCAGGTGGTGGCGCTGCTGGCCGCCACCGCCCCTGGTGACCCCGAGGATCCGGCCGGCTGGGCTGACTACGCCACGCTGGCCCCGCACGTGCTGGCCACCGCCCCGATGGGGGACTCCTCACCCGCCGGTCGGCAACTGGTCCTGAACACCGTCCGCTACCTGCTGGCCCGCGGCGATGTCCACGGCAGCCGGTCCGTGGGCGAGCAGTGGCTGGACCGCTGGCGAGCGGTCCTGGGCGCCGACCATCCCGACGCACTGGCTGGGGCCATCACTCTCACCATCGCCCTGTTCGGGCTGAGCGAGGCAGAGGCGGGCCGCACCCTGGGCGAAGACACCCTGCGGCGCTGCCGCTGGCGGCTCGGCCCGGACCACCCGACCACCCTGGAGGCAGCGACCGCCCTGACGCTCGCCCTGGTCCAGCTGGGCGAGGCGGAGCAGGCCCGCGCCCTGGGCGAGGACACCTTGCAGCGCGCCCGCCTGGTGCTCGGGCGTGACCCCGTCACCACCCTGGGGGTGGCGACCGCCCTCACCCTCGCGCTCGACCAACTGGGCAGGGCGGAGCAGGCCCGCGCCCTGGGCGAGGACACCTTGCAGCGCGCCCGCCGGGTGCTCGGCCCGGACCACGCCACCACCTTGGCGGCGGGGACCGCCCTCACCTCGGCGCTGGCCCAGCAGGGGGAGGCGGATCCGGCCCGCGCCCTGGGCGAGGACACCCTGCAGCGCTGCCGCCGGGTGTTCGGCCCGGATCACGTGCTCACGCTGTGGGCGGCGACGGTCCTGGCCTGGGCGCTGGCCCAGTTCGGTGCGGGGGATCCGGCCCGCACCCTGGGCGAGGACGCCCTGCAGCGCGCCCGCCGGCTGCTCGGCCCGGACCACCTCATCACCCTGTCGGCCGCGGCCGCCGTGACCGTCGCCCTGGCGGCGCTGAACGAGGGGGATCCGGCCCGCACCCTGGGCGAGGACACCCTGCAGCGCTGCCGCCGGCTGCTCGGCCCGGACCACCTGATCACCCTGTGGACGGCCAGCGCGCTGACCCACGCCCTGGTACGGCTCGGTGCGGCGGAGCAGGCCCGCGCCCTGGGCGATGACACGTTGCCGCGCTGCCGACGGGGACTCGGCCCCGATCATCCGGTCACGGTGTACCTGACCCAGGCCGCCGGCACCGGCTCCCACGCAGTCGATGGTGATGCCGGCACCGGCGACCCGGGGCAGTCGCCGTGAACGGACCTCAGGCGCCGTCGAGGAACAGCTCCCGGGAGACCAGGCCGGTGTCGGGGTTGTCGGTGAACAGCCCGTCGATGCCCGTCGCCCAGAACGCCAGCTGCTCGTCGATCGCCCGGCCGTAGTCGTCGGGCTGCTCGCCCGGATCACGCAGGTCGGCCGGGAGGAACTGGTTCTCGTTGCGGAAGGTGTACGGGTGCACGAGCAGGTCCGCGGCGTGCGCGTCCTCGACGAAGGACGTCGGCTCGCCGAGGGTGCCGTCGGCCTCGAGCGGGATGACCAGGGTCTTGTCCGGGCCGACGCCGTCGGCGTACTCCCCGATCTCCGCCAACCCCTCGGCGGTGGCCAGGTCGGCGTACGTGCGCGGGTCCCCGGCGGCCACGAGGTCGGCCGGGGCGCCGGTGCCCGACATCAGCTGCACCAGCGGGACGTCGACGACCTCGTCGAGCTCGCGCAGGTTGGCCGTCTCGAACGACTGCAGGAACACCGGCGCGTCGCGTCGGTCCAGCCCGGCCTCGTCGAGGTCGTCGGCCAGCGGCTCCTCGAGGGAGAGGTCGATCGAGTCGAAGTAGGTCGGGTGCTTGGTCTCGATGTAGACGCCGATCTCGCGGCGCAGCTCGCGGGACAGCTCCTCGCGCAGCTCGAGCACCTCGTCGAGGGTCGGCACCTCGTACAGGCCGTCGTAGAGGGTGTTCTCCTCGCGGACGTCGGGCAGCCGCTCGACCGCGCGCAGCGTGCGCAGCTCGGCCAGCGTGAAGTCCTCGGTGAACCAGCCGGTCAGCTCTTCGCCGTCGATGGTCCTGGTCGTGCGCCGGTCGGCGAACTCGAGGCGCTCGGCGACGTCCGTCGTCCCGGAGATCTCGTTCTCGTGGCGGGCGACCAGCACGCCGTCGGAGGTGCTGACGACGTCGGGCTCGACGTAGTCCGCGCCCATCCGCGCAGCCAGCTCGTAGGCGGCCAGCGTGTGCTCGGGCCGGTAGCCCGACGCGCCGCGGTGCCCGATGACGAGCAGCTCGTCAGCGCCGGGGCCGGTCTCCTCCGTCGGCGGGGCCGCAGCGGCCGGTCCGGTCAGCAGCAGCGGGACGGCGAGCACGGAGGCGGTCAGCAGCGCGGTCCGGCGGTGGGCAGCTCTCACGGGTCTCTCCCCCGGGCTCGGACGACGACCGTCGTCGCCGGCCCGGCCCGATCCCAGCCCGCCGACGTGGCCGCTGTCGAGACCTGTGGCGAACGGACCGTGAACCGCGCGCCGGTCCGGTCGGCCGGTCGACGGGTCACCGCCGGCCCGCTGTCACCTGGCGGGCTCAGCCCTCCCAGACCTCGCCGACCTCCGCGGCCACGCCGCCGGCCTGCGCGCGGCCGGCGCGCGCGGAGCCCGCACGGGCGGCGGGGTCGAGCACGTTCCGGCCGATCGCGCGGCGGCTGGCCTCGTCCGGGGAGACGACGGCGACCCGCGCGACCATCCCGGTGACCTGCGCGTCGACGCTGGCCAGCGGTCCGAGGCCGCGCGGGATGGGCGCGAGGACGACGACCCGGTCGCAGCCCTCGGCGAGGTCGGCGTTGGCCGTCGAGCGCATGCCGCCGTCGACGTAGCGGCGGCCGTCGATGGTGACCGGCGGGTACACGCCGGGGACGGCGCAGCTGGCCGCCACCGCCTGCAGCAGCGGGACGCCGGAGGTGCGGTCGAGGACCCGGAACTCGCCGGTCTCCGCGTCGACGGCGGTGACGCGCAGGTCGCGGTCGGGCCACTGCGTGCCGACCAGCCGGGAGCCGATGACGTCGAGGCGCTCCTGCTCGGACGGGGTCAGCCCGGCCTGCTCGGCGGCCAGCGCGAGCGCGCCGATCCGGCGGCGGAATGCGACGTCGTCCCTGCGGCTGCGCAGCATCGCCAGGCCGTAGCGGAGCAGCGCGGAGCGGGTCATCCGGGCGGCCTTCTCGCCGGTGGGCGGCTCCAGCTGGCGGGCGAACAGCGCCTCGAGGTCCGCGCCGCTGGTGAGCTGCGCACCGACCACCGAGCCGGCGGAGGTGCCCACGACGAGGTCGGCACCGGTGAGGTCGACGCCGGCCTCGGCCAGGCCGGCGAGCACGCCGATCTCCCATGCGATGCCGGTGATGCCGCCGCCGCCGAGGACGAGGGCCGTGCGCTGGTCGCTCATCCCGCCATCCTCACCCACAGTCCGGTCTCGACACGGGTAGTGACCTGCGCCACGCTGTGGTCCTCGCGAGAGGAAGGACCCGGATGACCGCCACGCAGGACGCCCCGACCCCGACCGCGCACAGCTGGCCGCCCGGCCTGCCGCGGTCCCTGGACTACCCCGAGGTCCCGGTCGGCTCGATCCTGCGGGCGGCGGTGCGTCGCTGGGGCGAGCGGACGGCGTTCGTCGACCACGACGTCCCGCTGACCTACACCGAGCTGGGCGCCCGCGCGCACGCCGTCGCCAACTGGCTGGCCGACGCCGGCGTCGGGCGCGGGGACGTCGTCGCGGTGCACATCCCGAACTGCCGCCAGTACCCGGCGGTCTACTACGGGGTGCTGCTGGCCGGGGCGACCTTCTCCCCCACCAACCCGCTGCTGCCGGCCGCCGACCTCGCCGCGCAGCTGACCGACGCCGGTGCCCGCGTGCTGGTCACCTGGGACCAGGTGCTGCCGTTCGTGCGGTCGGCGCTGGCGGCCACGCCGGTCGAGACCGTCGTCGTCACCGGGGAGGCGCACACCCTGGACCTCGCCGCGCGCCTGGAGCTGGAGGACGGGGACGTCGACCTCGCCGACCTGCTTGCCGGCGACCCCACCGACCGGCACCTCGACGCCGGCGTCGACCCGGCCGCGGACCTCGCGCACCTGGCGTACACGGGCGGCACCACGGGCGTGAGCAAGGGCGTCGAGCTGCCGCACCGCGCCGTCGTCACCAACGTGCTGCAGTCGGCCTGCTGGTCGTCGGGCTCGGTGCCGGCGCTCGACGAGGCCGGGAACGTGACGCTGCGCCAGGTGCTGGGGCGCGACGAGCAGCCGACGGCACTGGGCGAGGCGCGGCTGATCAACCTCACGCCGTGGTTCCACGCGATGGGGGCGATCGGCTACCTCAACGGCATGGTGATGTCCGGGACGATGACGGTGATCCACATGCGCTTCGACCCGGTGCGCTACGTCGAGGACGCCCTCCGGTACGAGGTGACCTCGATCGGCGGGGCGCCGCCGGTGTTCGCGGCGCTGCTCCAGGTGCCCGGCTTCCTGGAGGCCGACTGGTCCGGCGTGCGCGGGGTCTCCTCGGGTGCCGCGCCGCTGCCGGTGACGCTCATCGAGCGGCTGCAGGCGGTGCTGCCCAACGCCGTCATCGGCGAGGGGTACGGGCTGACCGAGGTGACCATGCAGGCCACCGGCAACCCGGTGTACCGGTCGGGGACGCGCAAGGCCGGCACGGTGGGCGTGCCGATCTTCGACACCGAGATCAGCATCCAACCGCTCGGCGGCGGGGAGCCGCTGCCGCCCGGGGAGCGCGGCGAGGTGTGCATCCGCGGGCCGCAGGTGATGCGGGGGTACGCGCACCGGCCGGAGGCGACCGCCGAGTCGATCGATCCCGACGGCTGGTTCCACACCGGGGACGTCGGCGTCCTCGACGAGGACGGCTACCTGGCGATCGTCGACCGCACCAAGGACATGCTGCTCTACAAGGGCTACAACGTCTTCCCGCGCGAGCTGGAGGAGCTGCTCTTCGGCGTGCCCGGGGTGGCGGGGGCGGCGGTGGTGGGCCGGCCCGACGACGAGGCCGGCGAGCTGCCGGTGGCCTACGTCGTCCGCAAGGCCGACGACGCCGGCGCCGCGCTGACGGCCGAGTCGGTGATGGCCGCGGTCAACGACAGGGTGACGCCGTACAAGCGGCTGCGCGACGTCGTCTTCATCGACGCGATCCCGGTGTCGGCCGCGGGCAAGGTGCTCAAGCGGGAGCTCGCCGCGCGGGAGCGGTCCGCCGTCACCGGAAGCTGACCTCCGGGAGCAGCCGCCCGTCGCCCCACTCGCCGCGCCCGTCCGCTCACCCGGACGGGTGCGGCGTGCAGGCAGCATCGCGGTCCGCTCACTATCGTCCGGCGGGTGGCGAGCGAGATCCAGTCGGGGACCGAGCACACCGGCGTGCAACTCGCGCACGTCGAGCCCTCGCCGATCCGCCAGGTCGCCCGGAGGATCGTCTTCGCCGTCGTGGTCTTCGTGGTCACGGTGCTGCTGGTCTACCTCGACCGGGAGGGCTACCGGGACCTCGACGACCTGGGTGACATCACCCTGCTGGACGCTGCGTACTACGCGACGGTCACGCTCTCGACCACCGGGTACGGCGACATCACGCCGGTGACCGAGCAGGCCCGCCTGATCAACCTGCTCGTCATCACGCCGCTGCGCGTGCTCTTCCTCATCGTCCTCATCGGGACCACCCTCGAGGCGCTCACCGCGCGCTCGCGGGAGGAGTTCCGCATCCGCCGCTGGAGGTCCCGCGTGCGTCAGCACGTCATCGTGTGCGGCTACGGCACCAAGGGCCGCAGCGCGATCCGCTCCCTGCAGGCCAGCGGTACGCCGCTGGAGCAGATCGTCATCGTCGACCCCGAGCCCCGGGCGATCGAAGAGGCCAACTCGGTGGGGCTGCACGGGATCGTCGGCGATGCCGGCCGCACCGACGTCCTGCGCCGAGCGCACGTCGAGCGCGCCCGCGCCGTGATCGTCGCCGCCAACCGGGACGACGCCTCGGTGCTGATCACGCTCACCGTGCGCCAGCTGAACCCCAGCGTGCCGATCACGACGTCGGTACGCGAGGAGGAGAACGCCGCGCTGCTGCGCCAGTCGGGTGCCGACACGGTCATCACGACCTCGGCGACCTCGGGCCGGCTGCTGGGCCTGTCCACGGACGCCCCGCGGGTCGTGGCCACGGTCGAGGACCTCGTCACCGGCGGCCAAGGACTCGACCTCCAGCAGCGCCGGGTCAGCGCCGGCGAGGTGGGCCTGGGTCCGCGGCAGCTGCGCGACATCGTGCTGTCGGTGACCCGCGGCGGGCGCACGTTGCGCTTCGACGACCCGCTGATCGGCACGCTCGAGCCCGAGGACGTACTCGTCGTCGTGCGGTCGCACCCGCCGGGCGGCCAGATCGCCGTCGGCTGACTGCCCCTCGTCGCGGCCCGATCCCGGGGCGCGCGGCCAGGGTGCGTGCCGCTGCGGAGGACCGATCCGTCCCCGGGTCAGGGTCTCGCCGTGTCCGTGGGGACCGCGCTCGATGCCGCGGGATGGTGTCGTCCGGTCAGTACGGGGGTGGTTCGGTGACGGCGGTCAGGCCGGTGGGGGTGGTGACGGTGAGGGTGCCGTCGGGGGCCATGGCGTAGGTCCAGCCCGGTGCCTGGTGCTTGCCGCGGTGGTGGGCGGTGCAGAAGCCGGCGAGGTTGGCCGCGGCGGTGTCGCCGTCGGGCCAGGCGCGGACGTGGTCGAGTTCGCCGGCGGCGGGGATGCGGCGGCGGCAGCCGGGGAAGCGGCAGTGCCGGTCCCGGGCGCGGGCGAAGCGGTCCAGCGGCGCGGCGGGCCGGTAGCCGCGGATGGCCGCGGCTACCGGCGCCGGGCCGGCCGGTCAGGTCGTGACCGCAGGTCTCCGGCCGCCGCCGGCACGCCGGTCGCCCGCAGGTGCCGGCGCGGCGCAGCTCGGTCAGGTCGGTCAGTGCCAGCAGGGCGCCGGTGGTCGCGTCGGTGACCGCGATCCGCGGCCGGTCGGCCAGCCCACCCCCGGCGGTGGCGCCGAGGAGGGCGGCCAGCTCCTCGCGCTGGGTGTCGGCGGCCGTGGCCAGCGCCCCGAGGGTGTCCTCGGCGGTGCTGACCCGCCCGGCGGCACCCGCCTGCCAGGCGGCCTCGTCAGCAGCGTCGGCGCGCTGCGCGGTGCGCACCATCCGCTGCGCGGCCCCCAGCGCGATGCGGGCGGCGTGCACCGCATCGCCGACGTCGGCCACGGCGCGGTCGGCCGCAGCCCACCAGCCACCTCGGGAAGTGGCCCCCGCATCCCCTGATGGAGCAGCCGAGTCGCTCCTCGGTGGAGCTGGATGGTCCTCGCCCGACTCCTCGAGGTCGGCCAGGTCGTCGAGCCATTCACACGGGTCGACCCACGGGCCGACGTCCCACCCGGCCGGCTCGGGTGGTCCGCCGGGCTCCCAACCCGGGTCACCAGGGGCGGGGTCGTCGCCGAAGCCGCGGCGGACCAGGTCATCGAGCCACCGGTCGAAGTCGGGGTCGCTGAGCTCGGCCGCGGCCCGCTCGATCGGGCCGCCCTCGACGTCGACCGGCCACGGAACGCCGCCGGCAGCAGACGCGACGTCGGCACGTGCGGCCTGAGTGGTCGAGTCGCGGGCGGCCGACTCGACGCCGATGCCCTCGGTGGCGGAGCAAGCCGCGGAGTCGGCCGTGGCGGTCGACCGGGCGCCGGTGTCCTCGGCGGCCCGGGCGGTCCCGTCAGCGGCGAGCGGGGTCGGGTGCAGGCCGGCGAAGGCGCGGGCGAGCTGGCGGGCCATCTCAGCGGGCACCGGCTTGCCGTCGACCTCACCGAGCTGGTCTCCACCCAGGACGGTGTGCACCGAGGCGACGATGGTCAGCAGCGCCTGCACCGGCGGCAGCTCGGCCTGCCCGGGGCGCAGCACCAGGTCCATCAGGCAGTCCACCAGCTGCTGCCCCCGGGTGCGCCCGTCACCGGGCTCGGCCTCCAGGGCGTCGGCGTAGGCACCCAGCGCCCGGTGTAACGCCTGCGCCTCCGGGGTGGTGCACACCACCGTCAGCACCGACATCCCCGGCGTGCGGTCGGCCCGCAGCGAGATCCCCCGCCGCGTCAGTGCCCGCGCCAGATCCTGCGCCGCGTCCCGGGCGCCCAGCCGGGCGACCACCCGCCGCACCCGGTCGCCGAGCGCGGCCGAGGTGGTGACCTGGTTGCGGGCGGCCATCCACTCCAGCACCTCGTGCTCGACTCGGGCCCGCCGGGCGTCGTCGGCGATCGGCGCGACGTGCTCGAGCAGGCACCACAGGTGCCGCTCGTGCAGCAGCCCGGCCTCTAGTCCCTCCAGCACCCGCGGCAGCCGGGTCACCAGCGTGACCGAGCGTTCCAGCTCCGCCTCGGCGGCCTGGGTGGTGACGTTCAACGCGATGGACAGCTCCTGGGCGGCCCACTCGCTCACCGGCCGCAACACCTCGGCCCGCGCCGCCCACCGCTCGGCCGACATCGCCCCGCGCTCACCCTGCGCCCGGTCGGTGCTCGCCGGGCGGGTCGCGGCGAACGCCGCCACCGCCCGCACCCGCACGGCCGCCTGCCGGCTCATCTCCCGTGCCGCGGCCTGCACCGCCCCCAACGGGCCGGACGCCCAGCCCACAGCAGGCGCCACAGCACCCAGCGTGCCCGTCCGCGTCCCACCGCCCACGCGTTCGATCATATGTTCGAGTAGGTCTCGACACAAGAGGAAGCGGCAGGTCAGCCGCGTGCAACCGCGCACTGACAGCGTGAGGAGCTGCGGTGGTCGGTCGGCGCGGAGCACCCGGGGCGCGTGGGGCGATGGTGGCGCGTGGGGCGATGGTGGCCGCGCAGCTCGGCGACGACGAGCAGCACGAGGACCGGCGCCCCACGCCCCCGCGTCGAGACAGCGGGCCGCGGCGGGGACGTCGCTTCTGGACCCGATGCGGGAGCCAGGAGGTCGTGCACGGCCCCCGTCGTCACCGGGCCGCACCCCGCAGCCGGGCCTCAGACGAGGACGGCCTCCAGGGCATCGGCCTGCTGCACCAGGTCGGCTGCGGTGGTCAGCCAGCCGGCGACCAGCAGCAACGGCCACGCCTGCTCGTCGTCCAGCGAGGCCGTCGTCGCCACCAGCGAGGCCTGGGCCACGGCCCTGCACGCCATGTTCCGCATGACGGCTCCTTCCATCGGTTGCCAGGACGGTCGGCACCGACGGCACGGAGGTCCAGTCGTGCAACGCGAACGTCACCCCGAGGGGGTGGACGGCACACCGCCGCAGGCGACCGCGGACGGGCAGCGCGCCCCTCCTCCTGGTGGGCCGCCGCTGGGCGGCTCGGGCCGGGGTCACGCGTGCAGCAGTGATCACAGCGCCCACAGGCCCGGACGCCGTGGAGGTCCAGGAGCGGCCGGAACGCGCCCCCCGCACCCGACCAGGTGCTCGTCGACGCCGAGTGCGCGGGGGCGCGACCTGGTGCCGCTCCTGCCCGGTGACCGGGCGGTGCGGGCCCCTGGGCCCGCCTGCTGCGGCACGCCCGTCCGTGCCACCCGCACCCCCCGGATTGGCGGGCGCGGCGGTCGCCGCCCCGGGAGAGACTGACCGGGACAGCAGCGATGCGTACGGGTCGGGTCGTGGGGGACGGATCGATGTCGAAGCAGTCCGGGGCCGGTCGCGGTGCACGTCCGCGCCAGCGACGCTCGCTCGTCCCCCGGGTGCCGACCACGTCCCGGCGGCAGGGGCCGGGCCTGTGGCAGGGCGCGGCCGTGGTGGTCGCCACCGCCACGATCATGGCGACCGCGCAGGGGGACAGCGCCGCGCGGTCGACCGCGAGCACCCGGCAGGACCCGTCACCGGCCGGTGTCGAGACGTTCGCCGACCCGACCCGCAGCTCCGCGTCCTCCCCGTACGCCGCACCGGGCACGACCACTCCCGCCACGACTGCTCCCGCCACGACCGCTTCGCCGTCCTCGAGCGCGGCGGCTGCCGCGTCGGGCCTGGCGGCAGGCGGGATCCCGTCGGTCGCCAAGGCCGCCTACGACTCCGCAGCCGCGGCGGCACCGGCCGGCTGCGGCATCAGCTGGTCGCTGCTCGCCGCCATAGGCCGCGTCGAGTCCGACCACGGCCGCTTCGCCGGGGCGGTGCTCCGGACCGACGGGCGGTCGGCGCCCCGCATCATCGGGATCCAGCTGAACGGGAACGGCACGGCGGTGATCCGCGACACCGACGGCGGACGCCTCGACGGCGACGCGGTCTACGACCGCGCCGTCGGCCCGATGCAGTTCATCCCGTCCACCTGGGCGCGCTACGCCAGCGACGGGGACGGCGACGGGAGCAGCGACCCCTTCGACATCCAGGACGCCGCCCGTGCGACCGCCCGGTACCTGTGCGCTGCCGGTGGAGACCTCACCACCGTGGACGGGCAGCGTCGCGCCGTCCTCGCGTACAACCACTCCGACAGCTACGTGGCGACGGTCCTGACGCTCGCCGCCCGGTACGCCGGGACGCCGCCACCCACCGTGCCGACCGACGCGGTGCCGCCGGCGTCGGAGCCGCCGGCCAACCCGGGGCCTCCGCCGGCGGTGGAGCCGGCCGCGAGCCCGTCGTCCTCCGCCGCGCCGTCGCCGAGCCCCCGGCCGACGTCCCCACCGATCACGCCGTCCTCGTCGAGCACGACGCCGCCGAGCACGACCCCGCCGACCACCACGCCGCCGACGACTCCCCCGGCAGTCACGACGCCACCCTCGACGACGCCACACTCGACGACGCCCCCGTCGACCACGCCCCCGTCGACCACGCCCCCGTCGACCACGCCGAGCACGAACCCGCCGACCGTCACGACCCCGCCGACCACGCCACCGTCGACCACGCCACCGTCGACCACGCCACCGTCGACCACGCCACCGTCGACCACGCCACCGTCGACCACGCCACCGTCGACCACGCCACCGTCGACCACGCCACCGTCGACCACGCCACCGTCGACCACGCCACCGTCGACCACGCCACCGTCGACCACGCCGAGCACGAACCCGCCGACCGTCACGACCCCGCCGACGACGCCCCCGCCGGTCACGGAGCCGCCGCCGGTGACGACGCCCCCGACCACGACCGCGCCGGTCACGACGACTCCGCCGGTCACGACGACTCCGCCGACGACGACGCCTGGGTGCAGCACCCCGGCAGTTGCGTCGCTCGGCACGGTCGACATCCGCAACGGCTCCGCGGACCCGGCCGTGCCCACCGAGGTCGGTGCCCGGGTCGAGCAGGCGGGCGGCACGGTCGGCGACGTCAGCGCCACGCAGGACACGACCTCCGCCGTCCTGTACCCGGACGGCCAGGGCGAGAGGGCGACGGCGCTCGCCGACGCGCTGGGCCTGTCCGGGGCCGCGCGGGCCGGGGACGTCGAGCGGATCACCGTGGTCATCGGGGCCGGGGACGCCGCCCGTCTGGCCTGCGGCGCCTGACCCCGGGCCAGACCCCGCCGCGGGACCAACCGCAGGGTCGCCGCACCGGGCCACGGGGCGGATGACAACCGCCGGCAGCGATGAGTCGCACGGCCTCCCGACGTCTCACAGGGAAAGCGCAGACCTCTCGGACCGACTCGGCAGGAGGGACGACGATGGGCCTCAGGTTCCCCGGCGAATCGGCGGAGTACCGCGCCGCGCGAGACCGGCTGCTGCAGCAGGAGATCGACCTGCGACGGACGATGGAGGACGTGGCCGCAGCGAGGCGGCGGCTGCCGCCGGGCGGACCGGTGCCGCAGGACTACGTGTTCCGGGGACTCGGTGCGGACGGAGCCCCTGCCGACGTGCGGCTGTCGGAGCTGTTCGCGCCCGGCAGGAACTCGCTGGTCGTCTACAGCATGATGTTCCCCCGCGATCCCGGGGACGAGCGCCCGGGACCGTCGGGCGGCCGCACCGCGCTGCTGCCCCTGCTGCAGGGCCCGTGCCCGTCCTGCACGGCGCTGTTGGACCAGCTCGACGGCGCTGCGGGTCACGTCGCCCAGCGGGTGGACCTCGTCGTGGTCGGCAAGGCGCCGCTGGAGCACATGGTCGGCTTCGCCGCCGACCGCGGCTGGCGCCGACTGCGGCTGCTCTCGTCGCTGGGCACCACCTACAACCGCGACTACTTCGGCGAGACCGCCGAGGGGCACCAGCGGCCCATGCTCAACGTCTTCCACCGTGAGCAGCAGCAGATCCGTCACTTCTGGGGGTCGGAGCTGCTGTACGCGCCCACGGAACCCGGACAGGACCCGCGGCACGTCGGGACCATCGAGCCGCTGTGGAACCTCTTCGACCTCATCCCGGACGGGCGCGGCACCGACTGGGACGAGCAACTGGCCTACACGTGAGGCGGCCGGGCGCGGACCCGCCGATCGCCGGGCACCGACGTCGGCGCCGCGCGTTCGGCCAGTACCTGCACCTCGATGTTGGTCCGGTGTGCCCCCGGGTCCCAGACCTCCTCGAGCGGGGCCAGCACCGAGCCCCCGATGCCGCGGCGCCGGGCACGGCGTCCGAGCCACGCACAGCCCGCAGGTACACCGATCAGCACCGCGAGGACCTCGATCACCAAGGCCACCTCGCTCATCCTGCGCACCGTACGCGGGACGGGCCCGCGCACCCGAGGCCGACGCGGGCGGAGAGCTGGCACGCTGACCGCATCTGCACTCCGCAGACCGGCGGCGGAGCGGGCGCACCGCGCCGCAGGCCGGCCTCAGTACCGGGAAGGGGACGGCGTGCGGGATCTCGTCTACTACATCGGGGTCTCCCTCGACGGCTTCATCGCCGGGCCCGATGACGAGACCGACTTCTACCCGACGTCGGAGCCGTACCAGGAGTGGATGACCACGGAGTTCGCCGACGCGCTGCCCACGCATCTCCGTCGAGAACTGGGCATCGATGCGGGGCCCAACCGGCGCTTCGACACCGTCGTCATGGGCCGGCGCACCTACGACCCCGCCCTCCGGCTAGGCATCACCAGCCCGTACGCCCACCTCCGCCAGGTGGTGGTCTCCCGCACGCTCGAGTCGCCGGACCCGGACGTCACCGTCGTCCGCGACGACCCGGTCGGAGCCGTCCGCGCGCTCAAGCAGGAGGACACCGGGCTCGACGTCTACCTCGCCGGTGGTGGTCAACTGGCGGGTGAGCTCCTCGACGAGATCGACCGCCTGGTCGTCAAGCTCTACCCGGTCGTCGCCGGGGCGGGCCGGACGGCCTTCGGCACGCGGTTCGCGCCCACCGCCTTCCAGCTGGACGACCTGCGCAGCTTCCCGGGCGGCAACGCCGTCCTGTACTACTCGCGACCGCGCTGAGGGAACGCCGTCCTCAGCGCTGGTCCCCCTCGCGCGGACCCTGCGGGGACCGCCGGGCACCACGGGAGACGACCAGCCGTGCCGTCCGGCGCCGGCCGCAGTGCCGCCATCGAGGAGCTGCGCGACGGCAGTGACGTACTGCCAACCCACGACCGCCGGCAGCCGCCTGCACTGCAGCGTTCCGCGAGCGGGGTTCCACCCAGGCGTCCCTCCGCAGCAGATGAGGCGTGCGCCGGGCCGGACAGCGGACCCGAGGTGGCCGCGTCGAGGTCACGACGTCCCAGGGAAGAGGAGGCCGCGGTTGCGGGCCTGGTCGACGGCTTCCCGCCGGGAGTTGGCGCCGAGCTTGCCGTAGATGGCCCGGACGTGCGTCTTCACGGTGCTGTGCGAGACGACCAGCTCGGTCGCGATCTCGCCGAACGAGCGCTGCGAGGGCAGCAGGTCGAGGACCGCTCGCTCCCGCTCGGTCATGCCCACCCTCCGGTCGTGGGCGCCGAGAGCACGCCGGGCGCCCAGGACCCGGCGCGCGATCGGCTCCCGGGCGCCGAAGCTGCCCAGCAGGCTGGTGAGCAGAGCGGCGACCTCGGCCGGGCCGAACGCCAGCGGCCGCAGCACGTCGGTCACCTCGCTCGACTCCAGCGCGCGGTTCAGCGAGACGCGGGCGTGCTCCCGGCGTTCCGCGAGCACGGCGAGGCGGCAGTCCAGCACCCGGGCTTCCAGCACCACCCAGGGCACGAGGACAGGAGATGTCCCGTCGAGGAGGGGCCGCAGGGCCTCGGCGGCGGCGTCGTGCCTGCCCATCGCGGTCAGCCGCTGCGCCCGCATCAGGACCGCTTCCCCGGAGGGGCCGAGGCTGTGCTCGGCCCACTCCAGGACGGTGCGAGCGACCTCCCGGCGCCCGGAGAGCGCCGCTGCCGGGTACTCCAGCGACGCGAGGAGCGCGCTGACCGCCGCCATCCGGGGATGGCACACCGTCTCCGTGCGCGCGCGCCGCAGTTCGTCGAGGCCGTCGGCAACGCGTCCGAGGTCCACCAGCGCGGCCCCGCGCAGCCCCCGGGTCGTCGGGTCCACCGCGCCCAGCGGGCCGTTCTGGGGCGGGTCGCCGAAGGCGAGCGCCGGGCCGAGCAGGTCCAGGCAGGCGGCGGGCTCGGCTCTCAGCAGCGCCCCGTAGGCGCGCAGGATCGATGACAGCACCGCTCCGGCCGTGGCCTGCCAGTCGGCGCCGGGCACGATCTCGTCGGCCTCCTCGGCGAGGGTGACCATCCGCCGGTAGTCCCCGCGCACGGACTCGACCGCCGCCAGCACCGCCAGTCCGCGCGCGACGAGGTAGGCCTGGTCCCACTGGCGCGCCCGCTGCGTCGCGGCGTCGGCGACAGCCCGTGCCTCGACGGGGCGGTCGACGGTGAGCAGGGCCAGGGCGCGGTCCAGGTCTCCCATGACGGCCAGCCCGAGGGGTTCTCCGGACACCGCGGTGAGACCCTCGGTCACCTGAACCATTTCGAGCGGGTCGCCGGCCAGGCTGACCCGCCGCGCGTGCACGAGGACACGCAGCGCCGCGAGGTCGGCGCTCGGCTCCGCCGGCCACACGGCGTCGGCACGGTCGAGGTGGGCGTCGGCTGCCGCCAGTGTCCCGGTCTCCACGTCCACCAGCGCGGCGACGAGGGACAGCCACGGGTCCTCGGCCACGTACCGGCCGCCGAGCCCGTCCAGGGCTTCCCGCAGGGCACGGTGCGCTCCGTCGGCGATCAGCGAGGCGGAGTTCAGGCGCAAGAGCTGGGCCAACTGGTCGGGATCCCCGGCCTGGCGGGCGTGCGCGAGCGCCGGGACGGGTTGGCTCCGCGCGGCGTACCAGTCGGCGGCTCGTCGGTGCAGGTCCAGCACCAGGTCGGGTCTCCGTCGCCGGAGGTCGGCGACCAGGTGGGACCGCAGCAGCGGGTGCACCCGGTACCAGGTCCGGCCCTGTCCGGAGCTGAGGATGAGGGAGGTGCCGTGTTCCAGGGAGTCGAGCACCTCGCCCGCATCCGGGCGGCCGGACAGCGCCGCCGCGAGCGTCGCCGACAGCGGGTCGCAGACGCTCACCGCACGCAGCAGGTCCAGCACCTCCACCGGCAGTCGCGCGAGGATCTCGCCGACGAGGTAGTCGGAGATGGCGCGGCTGTTGCCGGCGAAGTCGGCGAGGAACCGGTCAGGGTCGTCGGCCTCGCGCAGGGACAGCGCCGCTAGCCGCAGGCCTGCCGCCCAGCCCTCCGTCTGCTCGACGAGCAGGCGCAGCTGGTCAGGGCGGAGCACGACGTCGGTCCCGGTCAGCATCTCGTCCGCTTCGGGCACCGAGAACCGAAGTGCCTCGGCTCGGATCTCGCACACCTCGCCGTTCAGCCGCATCCGGCCCAGTGCCAGCGGTGGATCACTCCGCCCTCCGAGCACGAGGTGCAGTCCCGGCGGTCGGTCGCGTACCAGGCAGGCCAGACCGTGCACCGAGTCCCGTGCGGTGAGCTCGTGGACGTCGTCGAGCACGAGACGGACCGGACCGGGCACGAGGTCGACCGCGTCGACCACCGCGGCCAGGAACGTCGGGTCCCGGCTCGGCCGGGCGGGGACGACGAGCCGGCGCACGGCGCTGTCCTCGGGGACGGCCGGGCACGACGCGAGGGCGGTCAGCACCGCCGACCAGAAGCGGTGGTCGTCGTTGTCGTCGGCGTCGAGCGACATCCAGGCGGTCGCGTCCGGGTGCTGGGACGCCCAATCGGCCATCAGCAACGTCTTGCCGAACCCGGCGGGCGCACACACGAGGGTGACCTGCCCCGGGGCCGCGGCCTCCATCGCGGCGATCAGCCGGGGACGGTCCACGTACCGCTCGGGCAGCCGCGGCACCGCCGTCTTCACCCTCGGCACGCCCGGGCGCCTCGCGCCCGGGCTCGAGCCCTCCGCTGGACCGGCGACAGCCATGGCACAGAGCAAGCTACGACCAGCGCGACGATCTGCACAGTGCCGAGACGCCCCGGCCTAGTAGCCGGATGCCTGGCGCAGACCCGCATCCCGACGTCGGGATCCGGTCTGCGCATGTCCAGGCGCTGGAGGACGAAGGCGAGCACGAGCATGCCGGTGCGGGCAACAGCCCACGCGGTGATCACCCCGAGCACGCCGGTGACCTGGACGGAGCTGCGGGACTCCTCCATGGCTGGGCTCATCACCTCCGCTGAGGGCTCCCCGCGGGACCTGCGCATCGGCGAGGGAGGAACCGCACGGTGGCCTGCCGCCGTGCCCCGGCCTCCTCCGGAGCGGATGAGCCCTCCGGTCCGGGCCTGTTGCGTCGCACCGATCGCCGGGCGCGGTGACCGCGTCCCGTCGGGCGGCATCGACGACATCGCCATCGCGGGCCGGTCACCCCGTCCCCGACGGACGAGGCGCCCTGCCGGAGGACGCGCGACCGTGACAGCGAAGTGACCGGGAGGGGGGACGTGACGTCGCACTACCAGTTCCGTGTGGCCGGGCGCCTGTCCGATCGGGCCCGCGGCGCGTTTCCCGACATGGTCCTGATGGAGGCTCCACCGGAGACGATCATCTACGGGGAGGTCATCGACGAGGCCCACCTGCACGGCGTGCTGGCGTTGATCCAGGACCTCGGGCTACACGTCGTGGCCCTGCACGAGGTGCAGCCCTAGCAGCGCCGATCACCAGCCGACCTGGCGCAGTGGTGGAGCAACCCCTGTCCGGCTCGGCCGATGGTCCGCCCGCCACGTCGCCGGGCCGTCAGCCCGTCGGGACGAGCAGACGAGGAGAAGCGCTGGGTCCGACGGTTCCCGCCGCGGAACGGAGCGGGCGGACCACCGCCACAGGGCACGGCGCCTGGGTGATGCAGCGCAGGGCCACCGATCCCAGGAGCGAGCTCGACCGGCCGGTCCGACCGCGCGAACCGACCACGAGCAGGTCGGCCGCCTCGGCCAACTCCGTCAGGACGTCCCACTCCGCGCCTTCGATGGTCTCGGCGCGGACCTCGGGGGGCCCGTTCTGCCAGGCCGCCCGCAGGCTCTCCAGCAGTGTCGTGTCGGCCTGCTCCCGCAGCGTCGCAGCGGGCCGCGCCCAGGGAGGACCGCCGTAGCCGGAGAGGTTGTCGATCCAGGCGTGGACGACGTGCAGCTCGCCGCCGCGCAGGCGTGCCTCGGCCGCGGCGAACCGCAAGGCGTCGCCGGCATCGTGGACCGTCCCGTCGACCTCGGCAACGGTCATGGCGAAGAGCCGTGGATCGGCGTGCGCGAGAGCGGGGATGTAGTCGGCGACTCGGCCGTCCGCCACGTCGCGGAACAGCTCATGTGCCTGGTGGAGGAGCTGCTCGATGCGGTCGAAGGCCGGGAGCCGGCCGGTCGAGATCGCGGCCAGCGTGGCGTTGGTCACCGGCACCGCCGTGCCGGACCACTGGTGGTCGGTCTCGCCGAGGATGACGAGGACCCAGCTGCCACCGCACGATGGCGACCTCTTCCACGGACGTGGTGTCGCGCATGCCAGGCCTCCGGACGTCCGCGAGATGGGGCCGATCCGATCGAGGGGGGACGGCTCAGCCGGGCTCGGCACGAGTCAGCGAGTGGTCACGGCGACGGGCTCCAGGAACCTGTCCGGCCGGACGTCGGTGTAGGTACGGATCGGCACGGAGAGGGTCACCGAGCCGGCGTCGCGGAACTCGAAGGTGACCGGGACGCTGAAGCCGCTGCGCAGGCCCTCCCGCAACCCGGTCAGCTCCAGGTGGAGGCCGCCCACCTCGCGGAGGACCGCGACCCCGCCAGCGGGCACCGGCACGTCCAGGCGCGGTTCCGCCTCCTCGTCGCCGTCCCGGAGGACGACCTCCTCGGCGACCTCGGCCGCGGCCCCGGTGAGCACGTCGTCGGCCTCGCTGTCGTTCGCGATGGTCAGGAGGAGCGCGGCGCTGTCCCCGGCGATGTGCAGGCTGCCGCGCGTGCCGGGGGAGGCGATGGTCACGCTGAGCAGCCGGAGCGGGCCCACCTGCCCGTCGACGCTGTCGAGCCCGATCCTGGCCCGGTCGAGGTTCGGGGTGCCTGCCTGCCCTGCGCCGCAGCCGGCGAGTGCCAGCAGGAGGAGCAGCATCGCCCCGACGACTGCGGTGCGGTTCATGGTGACTCCAGGGATCGGGCTCGAGTCAGGGACAGTTGGCTCACGGACGCGGGGTCAGATGGCGATGAAGCCGGTCCACAGGCCGACGACGCCGGTGATGCCGGCGGCCACGATCACGGCGCAGAGCGCCATCTCGGTGGGACTGAACAGCCGGCGGCTCCGCTCGCTGCGCGCCTTGACGTACAGCAGGGTGGCCGGGGCGAGGATCACCGTGGCCAGCAGCAGGAACTTCAGGCCGGCGGCCTCGAAGAGGAACAGCGTGTAGGCGGTGGCGATCCCCGCGATGATCGCCTCCTTCCGGCGCGTCCTGGCGGTCACGTCCTCGTAGCCCTCCCCCGTGAGGCCGAGCTTCAGCGCGTACGCGGCGGCGAGGAAGTAGGGGATCAGCGCCAGGCAGGTGGACAGATCGAGCATGAAGTTCAGCGCATCGGTCAGGACGAGCGTCGCGGCGAGGAGCCCCTGCACCGCCAGCGAGGTGACGACGAGTGCCGTGATCGGTGTCGCCCTGTCGTTCTCCCTGCCGAGGAACGCCGGGAGGTCCTCGTTGCGGGCCGGGATGTACATCACCTCGGCAGCCATCAGCGTCCACGCGAGGTAGGCACCGAGGACCGAGACGATGACGGCGATGCTGATGAACCACCGGCCCCAGTCGCCGACGACGGACTCGAACAGGCCGATCATCGACGGCTGGCGGGTCGCGGCGATCTCCGGCTGTGGCATCACCGCGTAGCTCGACAGCGTCACCAGGGCGAAGATCGACAGCACGCTGAGGAAGCCCAGGACGGTCGCCCTGCCGACGTCCTCGCGCCTCCTGGCGTAGCGCGAGTAGACACTGGCGCCCTCGATGCCGATGAAGACGAACGTCGTGATGATCATGGTGTTGCGCACCTGCTCGTCGAGCGAGCCGAGGTCGCCGTAGCCCGTGGCGATCCAGTTGTCGGAGAAGACGCCGGCGTCGAACGCCACGAACAGCACGACGACGAACACGAGGATCGGCAGGATCTTGAAGATCGTCACGATCCGGTTGATCACGGCGGCGTCGCGGACCCCCCGCGCGATCAGGTAGTGGAAGAACCAGACACCGACCGTGCCGAGCGCCACCGCGAGGACCGTGTCGCCGTCACCGAACGCGGGGACGAACGCGCCGAGGGTCGCCGTGATGAACACCCAGTAGAAGGCGTTGCCGGAGACCGCGCTGGCCCAGAAGCCGATCGCGGAGTTGAACCCGACGTAGTCGCCGAAGCCGGCCTTGGCGTAGATGAAGACCCCGGAGTCCAGCTCGGGCTTGCGGATCGCGAGGTTCTGGAACACGAAGGCGAGCATCAGCATGCCCGTGCCCGCGATCGCCCAGGCGATGAGCGACCCGAGGATGCCGGTCGCCACGCCGAAGCGCGCCGGCAGCGAGAAGACGCCCGCGCCGACCATGCTGCCGACCACCATCGCGGTGAGAGTGGGCAGCGACATCTTTCCCGGCGTCGCGACCGGGGCGTCGGCAACCGCGCCGGCAGCCCGTGGGGCCGTGTCGACCATCGCAGTCACTCCTGTCCTGGGGACCGGCCGAGCGCCACCGGCTCGACCGTCTCGATCTTGAAGCCGGTGACTCCGTACAGGACGCTCAGCGCGGGACTCGCGTAGCAGAAGATGGCCCACGGCAGGTAGAGGAACGTGGAGACGCCGAGGGTGGCCGCCATGAACGCCCCGCACGAGTTCCACGGCACCAGCGGGGACGTGACCGTGCCGCTGTCGGCGGTCAACCGGGACAGGTTGGTCGGCGCCAGACCGCGCCGCGCGAACTCGACGCGGAAGATGCGCGCGGGGAGGACCAAGGCGATGTACTGGTCGCCGGCGACGACGTTCAGGCCGAAGGCGCAGGCGAACACCGTGGCGAACAGCCGCCCGGTGCTCTTCGCGGCGGCGATCATCGGGTCGATCAGCCGCGAGATCAGGCCGAACCGCTCCAGCAGGACTCCGAACGTGACCGCCCCAAAGATCAGCCAGAGCGTGAACAGCATGCTCGACATGCCGCCGCGGGAGACGAGCCGGTCGACGTCGGCGACGCCGGTGTCGACGGTGAGCCCGGTGGCCATCGCCTGCCAGCCCGCCCTGATCGACTCCACCACCACGTTGCCCTGCCCGGCGACGAAGTCGGCGACGACCTTGGGCTGGGTGAAAGCCGCGAGCACGCCCGCGAACAGCGCCGACGCGAGCAGCGCCAGCGACGCGGGCGCCTTGCGCAACGAGAGCACCACCAGCAGCACCAGGGGCAGCAGGTTCACCGGGCTGATCCAGAACAGCTGGTCCAGATCGGCCAGCTCCGTGCTGGTCGGCACCGCGTCCCGCACGTCCGGGCCCGTGACCCAGCCCAGGACGAGGAAGACGACGAGCGCGATTGCGAAGGCCGGCACGGAGGTCCAGACCTGGCGCTTGATGTGCTCGCGCGGGTCCACTCCCACCATCTGGGCGGTCAGGATGGTGGTCTCCGACAGCGGCGAGGTCTTGTCGCCCAGGTACGCCCCCGAGATCACCGCACCCGCCGTGATCGCTACCGAGACGTCGAGCAGGCTGGCGATGCCGACCAGGCCCACGCCGATCGTCCCGGCGGTGGTCCAGGAGCTGCCGATGCTCAGCGCGACGATCCCGCAGATGATCGCCGTGGCGGCGTAGATCCACGACGGGGAGAGCACCTGGATCCCGTAGAAGACGAGGGTCGGGATGGTGCCGGACAGGTTCCAGGTGCCGATCAGAGCGCCGACGGCCAGCAGGATGAACAGGGCGCTCGTCACCGAGGCGATCGCCTCCTGCTCGGCGTGCCCCACCTCCTCCCAGCTGTGCCCGTTCCCGCGCACGATCAAGGCCGCGATCGCGGCGCAACCCACGAGAGCCACCTGGATGGGCCCGTCCAGCGCATCGAGGCCGAACAGCACGAGGGAACTGGCGATCAGGACCGCCAGGGCGACGAGGGGCAGCAGGGCATCGACGAGCGACGGCCGTCGCGCCGTCAGGACATCTCGCTCTGCCATGGCGTGTCTCTCGATCGTGGAGCCGAGGCCCGTACGCCACGCTCGGTGACGGACTCACCCAGCGGTCTGACCGAGGCTCTCCTCGGTGCGCAGCCGGACGGTGCCCGGCTCGACGAGCGATCGGCTCAGACGTCGACGGGGTCGCGGATGATCGGGCAGGTCATGCAGTGCCCGCCGCCACGACCGCGGCCCAGCTCCGCGCCGACGATCGTGATCACCTCGATGCCTGCCTTGCGCAGCACGGTGTTGGTGTGGGTGTTGCGGTCGTAGGCGAAAACGACCCCCGGTGCCACGGCGACCACGTTGTTGCCGCTGTCCCACTGCTGGCGCTCGTTCGCGTAAGCGTCCCCGCCGGTCTCCAGCACCCGCAGCTCCCGAAGGCCGAGTGCATCGGCGACGACGTCGGGGAAGGACCGCTTCTCCTCAGTGACCTCGACCGGCTCCTTGTCGCCGGGCCGCAGGCTGAAGGTGTGGATCCCGTCGACGATGTCGCGGTACGCCGTCGCGACGTCGCGGTCGGCGAACGTGAACACCGTGTCCAGGTGCATCGCCGCCCGCAGCTTCGGCATGCCGGCGACGACCACACGGGTGGCGGCGCCGTGCTCGAACAGCGCGGCGGCGAACTGCGTGATGGCCTGCCGGGAGGTGCGCTCGCTCATGCCGACGGCGACCGCTCCGTTGCCGATCGGCATGACGTCGCCGCCCTCCATGGTGGCCAGGCCCCAGTCCCGCTCGGGGTCGCCCCACCAGACCGTGGCGCCGGCGAAGTCGGGGTGGAAGGTGTAGATCGCCTTGTAGAGCAGGGTCTCGTCGTGGCGGGCCGGCCAGTACAGCGGGTTCAGGGTGACGCCGCCGTAGACCCAGCAGGTGGTGTCGCGGGTGTAGAGGGTGTTGGGGAGCGGCGGCATCAGGTACTCGCGGATGCCGGTCGACTCCCGGGCCAGGGCGAGGTAGCCGGAACGGAAGTCGGGGGGCAGGTCGACCGTGGCCAGCCCGCCGATGAGGAACTCGGCCAGCCGGCGGTCGTCCAGGGACTCCAGGAAGGCCCGCGTCCCGTCGACGAGCCCGAGGCCGACCTCGTTGGCCGTGATCTTGCGGTCCAGCAGCCACGCCTTCGCCTCGGGGATCGCCATCGTCTCGGCGAGCAGGTCGTGCAGGTCCACGACCTCGACGCCCCGGCCGCGCAGCTTGTCGACGAAGTCGAAGTGGTCCCGGCGGGCGTTGTCGACCCAGAGGACGTCGTCGAAGAGCAGGTCGTCGCAGTTGCGCGGTGTGAGCCGGGAGTGGGCCAGGCCCGGTGCGCAGACCAGGACCTTGCGCAGCACGCCGACCTCGGAGTGCACGCCGTAGGTGGCGACCGGCACGCCCGTGCCCGCCCGGGAGATCGTGGTGTCGGTCATCGTCCGCACGCTCCTCGCTCGAGAGAGGACCGGTGGGCACCGGACCAGGGCAGGACGAGGCGCCCTCGCGGGAGGAGAGCTCCTCTGCGGCTGCAAGCTGCTCCCCTGCGCGGCCGACCGGCCTCGTCCGGGGGGGATGAGATGTGCTGAGGAGTGCGCCGTCCCCCGGGAACCTCGCGTCCGGCATGGTGGGCGCTCCGCCGGCGCTGTGCCTCGTGCCCGCCGAGGAGGAACGACCGAACCGGTGCTGGGTGAGGGAGAGACGTCGGGAGCAGGGGCCGCGACGCCGGCCGGAGCGCTGGACGGGCGGCGTCGCCAGGCGGTCGGTGGCAGGCGCCGCGCGGGGCAAGCCGAGGCCAGGGCGGCCGGGACGGTCTCTGGTGGTCTCGGCGGGTCAGCGCCGACCGGCTCGAGCGGTCCCCGGTCGGGCCACCCCTCCTCGTGAGAGGCGGCGACACCGATCCCTGCCACGGTCCCCGGCGCTCAGCTCTCACCCCGAGCAGGTGAGGCAGCGTGGGGCGGGCAGCCCGGAGGATGCTGCGGCAGACGCACCCCCGGGACAGGAGCCCCGATGTCCCCTTCCAGCGCGTGGCGCTCCGATACGCCCCGGGGCCGACGAGGCCACCGGCGCCGCGGTCGGCGCGCCCGCCGGCCGGCTGACCGGCGTCGGGATCGACGACACGTCCATCGAGCGCGTGAGGGAGGAGGTCACCCCCGGCACGTGGCCGGGTTGGTCCTGACCTCCGACGCCGTCCTGGACCGGGTGCAGGAGGTGTTCACCGGGCAGCGCGCCGACCTGCTGCACTCCGGTTCGTCCCGGGAGCCGGAGGACATGCTGCGCGCGGCGTTCGCCGACCGGGCTGATCCGTCAGGGAGACCGCGATGTTCCGCGACGACGCCACCGGTGCCGCACCTGCCCGGCCACAGGCATGAGCGCGCCGGGCACGGTCGAGCCGGACGCAGCACCCGCCGCGCCGCCGGCAGACCGGAGCGAGTCGCATCAGGAGACCGCCGGCAGCGGGGGGTGGCGGCTGCGGCTGTCGCTGCCGGGCAGCTGGGGCGCGGTGCTGCTGGTGTGCGTGTCGCTGACACCGTCGCTGCTGCCACGCAGCGGCGTGGCACAGGGCGTGGTCAGCGGGATCAGCGCGGCGATGGGGTACGGGCTCGGCGTCCTGGCCGCGGTCACCTGGCGGGCGTTCGCCGATCGCGGCCCTCGCCCACCGCGGCCCTGGGCGTGGCGGGTGTTCCTCGTCAGCGCAACCGTGCTGCTCATGGTGTTCTGCGTCCTCGGCCGACGGTGGCAGGGTGACCTCCGCGCGCTCATGGGGATGCCGACGGAGCCGCTGTGGCGCGCGCTGCTCGCGCCGCTCGTCGCCCTGGTCGTCTGCACCGTGCTGGTCGCTGTGTCCCGTGGAGTGCGCGCCGCTGGCCGCGGGATCGGTTGGCTGCTGTCCCGCTGGATCGCCCCGTCCGCGGCCCGGGCCCTCGGGGGCGTGTGCGTCGCCGCGCTGGCGGTGTTCCTCGTCAGCGGCGTGGCCCTCGACGCACTGCTGGCCACCGCCGACCGGACCTTCGCGCTGGAGGACCGGGAGACGGCCGAGGGCGTCGAGCAACCGGACAGCGCCCTGCGCTCCGGGGGACCGGGCTCGCTGATCGGCTGGGACACGTTGGGCCGGGAAGGACGGACGTTAGTCGCCGGTGGCCCGTCGGCCGCCGAGATCGGCGCGTTCACCGGCGCGGCGGCGCCCGAGCCCATCCGGATCTACTCCGGCGTGGCGACCGCGGACGACGTCGAGACGCGGGCGCAGCGCGCCGTTGACGACCTCGAACGGGCCGGCGGCTTCGAGCGTGCCCGGCTGTTGGCAGCCACGACCACCGGTCGCGGCTGGCTGGACGCCGGATCGCTGGCCGCGTTCGAGTACATCGCCGGCGGGAACTCCGCGGTCGTCGCGATGCAGTACTCCTACGTCCCCTCCGGGCTGTCCTATCTCATCGACCAGTCCCGGGCCCGGGCAGCCGGACGGGAGCTGTTCGACGCCGTCTACGAGCGGTGGACCGCGCTGCCGCCGGACCAGCGGCCCGAGCTGTACGTCTTCGGGGAGAGCCTCGGCTCGTTCGGGGCCGAGGCGGCGTTCAGCGGCGAGTACGACCTGCGCAACCGCGTGACCGGCGCGTTGTTCGTGGGCCCACCCAACTTCAACGCACTGCACACCGAGTTCCGCGAGAACCGCGACCCCGGCAGCCGCGAGGTGGAACCGGTGTACCGGGGCGGCCGCACGGTGCGGTTCAGCACCGACATCGGCGCTCCGCCGGCCGACGCCCCCTGGACCGGGTCCCGCGTGCTGATCCTGCAGCACCCTTCCGACCCGGTCACCTGGTGGAGCCCGTCGCTGCTCTTCGACCGCCCGGACTGGCTGGCCGAACCACCCGGGCGCGACGTCCTCCCCGAGATGACCTGGATCCCCCTGGTCACCTTCTGGCAGGTCACCCTCGACATGCCCTTCTCCCTCGACGTCCCCGAGGGCCACGGGCACCGCTACACCCGCGAGTCGGTGGACGCCTGGGCACTGCTGCTCCGCCCGCCGGACTGGACCGACGAGGAGGCCGACCGGCTTCGCACGCTGATCCGGGCGTGACCCGGGGACCCGCACCACTGGAACGCTCGACAGCTGATCCGTCGTGGAGCGCCCGGTCCGACCGCGCGCTGCGTGCGACGAAACCGAGCTCCCGTCGTACCGGCAGACCCTCGACTCCTCCGTCGTCCTGCCACAGTTGCGCCACGGACGTGCTGGGGACGAGCCGCGGCCCGGGGTCGGGTCGGGCCCGCCTCCGTGCCGCCCCGCCGTCCCGACGCCCCGGCACCGGAGGAGAGACCCGTGCGCGCAGCACTCATCACCACCCTGACCGGTCCGGACGCCGTCGAGGTCCGCGACGTTCCCGACCCCGTGCCGCAGCCGGGTCAGGTGGTGGTCGACGTGGACTTCGCGGGCGTCGTCTTCCCGGACGTGCTGCAGACCCGCGGGGAGTACCAGCTGCGTCCCGAGCTGCCCTTCACCCCGGGGTGGGAGGTGGCGGGTGTGGTGCGCGAGGACGCCTGCGGCTTCCGGGCCGGTGACCGGGTGGCGGCGATGCCGGTCATCGGCGGCTTGGCCCAGACGGTCGCCGTCGACCCGGGCATGGTCTTCCCACTGCCCGACGACGTGCCGTCCGACAAGGGAGCGGCGCTGCCGCTGAACTACCTGACCATGCACTTCGCGCTCACCCGCCGCGCGCGGCTGGAGACCGGCGAGACCGTCCTGGTGCACGGCGCGGCAGGCGGCGTCGGCACCGCGGCGTGCCAGCTGGCGGCGGCCTACGGGGCGCGGGTGATCGCGGTCGTGTCCACCCCGGACAAGGGTGAGGTCGCCCGGGCCGCCGGGGCGCACGAGGTCGTGCCGGTCGACGGCTTCCGCGACGAGGTCCGCCGGCTCACCGACGGTCGCGGCGTGGACGTCGTCGTCGACCCGGTCGGCGGCGACCGGTTCACCGACTCACTGCGCTCCTTGGCCCGGGAGGGCCGCCTGGTCGTCCTCGGCTTCACCGGCCGCGAGATCCCCACGGTCAAGGTCAACCGGCTGCTGCTGGCCAACACCACGGTGATGGGGGCGGCCTCGGCCGAGTTCTGGCGGGTCGAGCCTGATTACGCCGGCCGGCAGTGGCGCGAGCTCGTGCCGCTGGTGCAGTCCGGGGCGATCGACCCACCCATCGGTTCGGTGTACGCCCTGGACCAGGTCGCGACCGCGATCCGGGAGATCGACCAGCGCCGGGCGGCGGGGAGGGTGCTCGTCCGCGTCCGCTAGCCGACGGCATCCCGGGCGCGAGCCGTCGCCACGGCCTGCCATCACGGACGGCTCCCGGCGGCCGCCCTGTTCGACCGACCGACACCTGGGGCGCGGTCCGAGGCCGACGAGGCAACCTCGGCGCGCGAACGAGAGGAGGAACGGTGACCCACCACTACGAGGACTTCCGGCCCGGTCAGGTGTTCCTGAGCCAGGCGCGCACCATCACCGAGGCGGACGTCGTCACCTTCGCCGGCTGGAGCTGGGACACCAACCCCGTGCACACCGACGCGGAAGCCGCCCGGCACGGACGGTTCGGGGAACGGATCGCGCACGGACTCCTCGGGCTGTCCGTCGCGATGGGGCTGGCGTCACGGCTCGGGGTGTTCGAGTCCTGCTCGATCGCGCTCCTGGGCATCGACGGCTGGCGGTTCTCGCGGCCCCTGATGCTCGGGGACACGGTGCGCTGCCGCGTGGAGATCCTGGACACCAGGCTGACCAGCAAGGGGGACGCGGGCATCCTGCGGCGGCGTTTCACGCTCCTCAACCAGCGCGACGAGGACGTCCAGGAAGGAGAGATCCCCCTGCTGGTGAGCCTCCGCCCCGGCGGCTGACCCCTGCGCCGCATCGCCTCCCTGCGTCGGGCCGGCTGTGCGCTCCTGCCGCGCCGACGAGCCGGCTCCCGAGCTCGGTCCCGCTGGTCCGCCGGCGCGGTGACCACCCCCCAGGGCGGCTGTCGGCCGTCGCTGTGACCGTCGCAGAACGGACGGCGGCGCCTGGCGATCGTCGAGCGCACGTGCAGAGCGACCGGTTGCGGTCTCACCCCGCTGGACCTGTTCGGCCGGCCGGCTGTGCCCTATGGTGCCGCCATGTCCGACCAGCAGCTCACCACGACGCCGGATCGTCTCCGGCGCTAGCTGCTGCCTCGCAAGCAACCACTCAGCCCCGGAGCACCGCTCCGGGGCTGACTCGTCCCGAGGCCGGGCTCCGGTGGCACGACCACGGAGGAGCCACCGTGACCCGTCATCCGGAGCCGGAACGCCCGGCGCCCGATCACCGGGACCTCAACGCCGACCTGTCCGTCTTCGCGACCCATCCCATGGTCGGCGCCGGGTTGCCGCTGTGGCTGCCCGCGGGTGCCGTCATCCGGCAGGAACTGGAGCAGCTCGGGCGGGAGATCGCTCACCGCGACGGGTGCCTACCGGTCTACTCGCCCGTGCTGGGCAAGCGTGCGCTCTACGAGCGGTCCGGGCACTGGAAGAAGTTCAGCGAGGACATGTTCCCCGCGATGCGGCTCGGCGGCGATGAGCTGGTGCTGCGCCCGGCCAACTGCCCGCACCACGCGATGATCTACGCCGCGGAACCACGCTCGTACCGGCAGCTACCCATCCGGCTCAACGAGCTGGGGTCCATGTTCCGCGCCGAACGCTCCGGGGTGGTGAGCGGCCTGAGCAGAGTGCGGCAGATCTCGCTCGACGACACCCACGTGTTCTGCCGCCCCGACCAGGCCGCCACCGAGCTCGCCCGAGCGCTGCGCTCGGCGCTCCGGGCCCAACGGCTGCTCGGCCTGCCCGTCGACCACGTCCGGCTGTCCCGCCGCGACGCCAGCGACAGCTACCTGGGCTCGGCCGCCCAGTGGCAGGAGGCGGAGCAGGCGCTGCGCTCGGCGGCCGCCGAGGTGCTCGGCGCGGACGACCCCCCACTGGTGGAGGCCGTCGGCGAGGCCGCCTTCTACGGGCCCAAGCTCGATCTGCAGGTCCGGGACCAGCGCGGGCACGAGGAGACCATCGCGACCGTCCAGCTGGACTTCAACCAGCCCGAACGGTTCGACCTGGGCTACGACGCCGCGGATGGCACCCGCCAACGCGTCGTGATGATCCACCGAGGCACCCTCGGCGCGATGGAGCGCATCGTCGCCGCGCTCCTCGAGCGCTACTCGGGCCGGCTGCCGCTGTGGCTCGCACCCGTCCAGGTCTGCGTCCTGCCGGTCGGGCCCGCCCAGGACGACTACGCCCACGCAGTGGTCGACGACCTGCGCGCCGCTGGACTTCGCGCCCGACTGGACACCGACGGGTCATTGGGCGCTCGCATCCGTGCCAGCCGCCGACGACGCGACAGCGTCATCGCGGTCACCGGACCCGCCGAGACCAGCGCCGGTCTGGTCCACGTCACCGACCCGACCACTGACTTCACCGGGCCGGTTGCGCGGGCCACCTTCGTGGCGACCGTCCGCGGCGCCCATGCCGACCGCTCCCGCCGCATCGCGTGGCCCGCCCTCGACGGGGACCACCACCCGGCGGGCCGACCGTGAGGCACACGGCGAAGACGCACGTGGGGCCCGGTCGGCTGACCGGGCCCCACGTGGCCGAGCTGCGGGTTCTCCCCAGCCTGCGCTCGGGGAGAGCGCAGGCTGGGGAGAACCCAGGGGTGGAGGTGGCGGGAATCGAACCCGCGTCCTACGACGCATCACCAGGGCTTCTCCGAGCGCAGTCCGCTGTGTCTCTGCTCGACCCCATCGATCTCACGGACGAGTCGATGTGACGGGCCCAGTCGCTGTTCGGTGTCCCGCGCGCGCCCGCGACCGGCACGCACGGTGAGTCATCTAGCTGATGCCAGGATCCGGGCCGATGACGAACCCGGGCTGACAGACCCGCCTACGCTGCTATCAGGCAGCGAGGGCGAAGTCAGCGCGACTGGAGTCGGCGCTTGTGTTGTTTCCGACGCGTGGTTAACGAGCTCATCGTCGGCTTCCTCGGCTCGCTTCCCCTGGTCACCCGACCGCAGTCGAGACCATTCACCCCCTGTGCAGTTGTACGGACAGCGTAACGGCACCCGCCGGCGGGGTGTTCCCGCGCCGCTGCGGGATCCCCCTGCAGCCCTGTCCCGGTCCCGCCCCGAGCCCGCGAAGGGTGGCGGACGGGGTCCTTCCTCAGATCCAGCCGCGGCGCTTGAAGACGACGTAGAGCGCCAGGCTCACCCCGACCATCAGCACCAGCGCGAACGGGTAACCCAGGTGCCACGACAGCTCCGGCATGTCCTCGAAGTTCATGCCGTAGACCGTCCCGACCAGCGTCGGGGCGAAGAGGATGGCCGCCCACGCGGAGATCTTCTTGACCTCCTCGCCCTGCGCGATCGAGGCCTCGGTGAGCTCGCGGATCTCCTCGTTCTGCCGCTGGGCGACGAGCGTCGCGTTCACGGTGAGGATGTCGCGCAGCTGCAGCCGGAAGCCCTCCACCCGCTCGTTGACCTGGACGACGTGGTCCTCGACGTCCCGCAGGTAGCTGCGCAGGTCCTCGTCGACGCCGTACTTGTCGAAGCCGGCGGCGATGGCGGCCAGGATGCCGGTGAGCGGCTGCGCGGCGCGCTGGAACTCCAGCACCTCCTGCGAGAGCTCGTAGATGCGCCGCGAGACGCCGGGGTCGCCGCGGAAGACCTCGGTCTCGATCTCGTCGATGTCGGTCGCCAGGCCCGCGACCACCGGCGAGTACCCGTCGACGACGGCGTCGAGGATGGCGTACAGCACCGCCTCGCTGCCCTTCTCCAGCAGCGCCGGCTCGCTCTCCAGCCGCCGGCGCACCCGGGAGAGGTCCGGGGACTCGCTGTGCCGCACCGTGATGGCGAAGTTCCGGCCGAGGAACAGGTGCAGCTCGCCGAACTCCACCTCCTCGGCCGCGTCGAGGTACCGGGCGGCCTTGAGGACGACGAACAGCGTGTCCCCGTAGCGCTCGAACTTCGGCCGCTGGTGGGCCTTGATCGCGTCCTCGACCGCCAGCTCGGGCAGGTCGTACTGCTCGGCCAGCTCACCGAGCTCGGCGGGCTCGGGCCGGTAGAGGCCCAGCCACACCAACCGGTCGGGGTCCTCGACCAGCCACTCGTGGCTCTCGGCGACGCTGTCCGGCGTCGCCACCCGCCGTCCCGACGAGTAGACGGCGTTGTCGACGATCAGCGACTGCCGCTGCGGCGCGGCCGGAGCCGCGGGCTGCGGGGCGGGCGCGAGGGCCAGCTCGGGCCGCGGCCGGCGGGTCAGGGTGGACAGGGCGGTGAGGGACGCGCGACGGCGGTCGACCACGGCGGACTCCCAGGGGGACGCAGGAGCGGGGGACTCGTCGGAGGTCCGCCCCCGTGCGGCCCCGTCCCGGGTCCCACCCCGAGCGTGCGGAGGGTGGGGAGGACGGGGTCCGTCAGCAGGCGGTGCGGCCCCCGGTGCCGGTACTGGGCGGTTCACTGGGCATGGCACAGCACCTCCCGTCGTCCGTGGGGCCGGCCCGCTCGCCGGGCCGTCGTCCATCGTGACACGTGCTGTGTCCACCCGGCTCCCCCGGCCGGGTGAACGTCACACGACGTCAGACGTCGAGCACGAGGTCGATGAGCACCGGCAGCATCACCACGATGAGCAGCGCGCCGAGGACGTCGAAGGAGATGCCCGACCGGATCATCCTGGTGATCGGCACGACGCCGGAGCCGTAGACGATCGCGTTCTGCGGCGTCGACACCGGCAGCATGAACCCGAAGGACGCCGCGAAGGTCGCCGCCAGTGCCGGCACGAACGGGTTGATCCCCGACGCCACGGCCACCGGGATGATGATCGGCACGACCACCGCGGCGGAGGCCGTGTTGCTCGTCGTCTCGGAGATGACGATGGCGAGGATCACCGCGAAGACGGTGATGGCGAGGGTATTGGTGAGCCCGAGCAGGTCGGCCGAGCCGTTGCCGATGGTCTCGGCCAGTCCGGTGTCGGCCAGCAGCGAGCCGAAGATGATCCCGGTGCCGAACAGCAGGATCGTGCCCCAGTCGATCTTGGCAGCGTCCGACCAGTTGAGGGTGAACTCCCTGCGCTTCCAGTCCGTGGGCAGCAGGAACAGCAGCGAGGCCCCGAGGACGGCGACGATGCCCTCGTTGACCCGGTCGCCGACCGTCTCGTAGAGCGCCGAGTCGGTGCCGGCGGTCAGCGCGATGACGCCGGGGAAGATCCACAGCGCCACGGTGACGCCGAAGGCCACCAGCGTGTTCCTCTCCGCCCTCGTGACGGGGCCGAGCTCGGCGCGCTCCTGCTGCACGTACTCGTGGACGCCCTCGATGCGCTTGATCTCCGGCCGGTTGAGCAGCAGGAGGACGGCGGCCAGCGCCACGAACATCAGCGCGCAGATCGGCAGCGCCATGAGCATCCAGCTGAGGAACCCGATCCGCTCCCCCGTCGCCTCTTCGATCAGCCCGCGGCCGATCAGGTTCGGCGGGGTCCCCACCGGGGTGATCAGCCCGCCGACGCTGGCCCCGTAGGCCAGCATCAGCATCAGCGCGACGCCCACCCGCAACCGCAGCGGGTCGAAGTCCGGCGCCACCAGCTCCTTGTCCTGCAGCAGCTTGGCGATCACCGAGAGGATGCCGATCGCCGTGGGCAGCAGCATCGCGACGGTGGCGGTGTTGGAGACGAACGCCGACAGCAGCGTGGTGATCAGCCCGAACGCGATGATGACGCGGGCGGTCGAGCCGCCGACCCACCTGAGCGACAGGATCGTCATCGCGAAGCGCCGCGCGACACCGTGCTTGAGCATCGCGGCGGCCAGGATGAAGGCGCCGATGAAGGTGAACACCGTCGTCGAGCCGAACGGGGCCACCGCGTCGTCGGCGGGCACCACCCCGAGGACGACGATGGCACCGACGCCGATCAGCCCGCCGATCGGGATGGGCACCGGCTCGGTGATCCACAGGACGATGACGCCGAGCAGGATCGCCGCCAGCAGCTGCTGCTGGTTCGGCAGATCCAGCGGCAGGAGGGCGAAGACGAGGGTCACGATCGGGGCCAGGAAGAGCCCGACCGTGCGGCGTCCCCTCTCGAAGCGCTCCTCGGCGGGGCTGAGCTGCTGCTCACCCAGGCTGCGGTAGGTGGCCGAGCCGCGGAACGCGGCGTCGACGTCGGTCCGCGGTCCGGACCCCCGCTGCCGTTCGGTCGCGGTCATGACGCCCTCCTCGGGACTGTGACGCAGACCATAGGGAGCGCAGGGGCGATCCGGTGCTCCCGGACGCCGGCGGACACCTCCGCGGGGACGACGACCTCGTGTGCCGAGCCGGGCGCTCAGCCCTCGGCCACCGGCGGCCCGTCGTCCCCCGACTCCGGCGCACGGGGCTCGCTCACCGGGCGGCGAAGACGCCGGTCGGGTACGCGCCGTTGGCGACCAGCCGGGCCGACAGTGCGCGGCCCAGCTCGACCACCCGGGCGGTCCGTTCCGTCCCCAGGTGCACCCACGGCGCCGCGGAGACCTCGTCGGTACCGGCCTCGACCCCGGCTCGCAGGGCCACCCCGGCCTCGGTGAGCGCGCCGTCGGCCACCAGGCCCCGCGCGGCGAGCCGGTCGGCGGCCGCGGACCACTCCTCGTCGCTCCAGCCGCGGGTCGCCTTCGCGGCGGCCTCGGTGAAGCCGCGGCCGGTCAGCGTGTGGGTGACCAGCGACTCGAGCCCGCTCAGCCCGGCGCGGAGCAGACAGGCGACGTGCCCGTCGCCGCGGTGCTCGCGCAGCAGCGTCGCCCCGTGCCACAGGGACAGCACCGGCTCCTCGGGCCAGGGCTGGTCGGCGTGCGCCGCGTAGAGCGGGCGCCCCTCGGGCGTCAGCGCGGTGCAGGCCTCCCTCAGCAGGCCGGCCAGCTCGGCCACCTCGGGCGCGGCGGCCGCCTCCGGACCGCCGAGCAGCCGGGTCAGCGAGGTGCGGGCGCCGTCGAGCCGGGCGGCGAGCACCTGCTCGGGGGTGGCGAGGGTCCAGGCGCGCGGCACGTGCCGGGCCACCAGCGTCGGGGCGAAGTTGGCGAAGGTGGCCGTCACGGTGCCCGGTCCGACCGCCCCCATCGCGGCCGCCCGCCCGGCGAAGTAGCACATCCGGCCGGGGCGCAGCCCCACCGCGCTGAGGTACTCGTCCTGCTCGGGTGAGAAGTAGACGTGGTTGTGCAGCGGCTCCACGGCGCGGTGGGCACGGGCCACGTCGGGGGTGGGCTGATCGGCGTTGACCATGCGCCGGACCCTAAGAGGACCGCCCTGACCCCCACCACTCGCGCGCTCGCTGCGGGACCGTGCAGGGGGGTCGGACCCAGGAGGGCCGGCGTCCCGGCCGAGCCCGCGCAGCCACCGGCGCTGCCACGGCGTCTCCACCGCACGCGGGTGGTACCGGTCGCGGACCCATCGGACGGCGTCGGCGGGCGGCAGACCGTCGAGCACCGCGAGTGCGGCCAGCGCGGTGCCGGTGCGGCCGATCCCGCCGTGGCAGGCCACCTCCACCCGCTCCCCCGCCCGCGCCCGACCGAGCGCCTCGGTCAGCGCGGCGAGCGCGTCGGCGCGGTCCAGCGGCACCCAGAAGTCCGGCCAGCGGACCCGGCGCGCGGGCCACGGCGGCACGGGGCCGCTGCCGAGGACGACGGCGTGGTCGGCCGGCGACGCCGGCGCGCCCAGCCGGCGGCCGCGGACCCGGGCCCCGCCGGGCAGCTCGACCAGCCCGGCGTCGTCGTCCCAGCTCATGTCCCGGGCGGGCGGGTGCGGGCCCACTGGACGCGGGTGCGGACCGGTGCGAAGCCCAGCCGGTGGTAGAGCCCGAAGGCCCCGGTCGGGTTCTCGGTGTCGACCTGCAGCCCGGCGGTGTCGCAGCCGGCGGCGGCAGCTGCCTGCAGGGCCGCGACGATCGCGGCCGAGGCGATGCCGCGCCCGCGGGCGGGGCGCAGCACGCCCAGCTGCCCGAGGTGGGCCTGCTGGACGCCGGTGGCGCGGGTGTCGGCGTCGTACACGTAGGTGAGCACGTAGCCGGCCACCGCACCGTCGACGAGGGCGAGCACCGACAGGTCGGGCCGGAAGGCGCGCGACCCGGTGAACCAGGCCCGCCACGTGGTGGCGTCGCGCTCGCCGGAGCCGTGGTGGTCGGTGAAGGCGGCGTTGTGCGCCCGCCGCACCTCGTCGTCCCGGTCCCAGGCGAAGGGCACCAGCTGGGCGCCGGGCACCGCCGGGACCTCGGGCAGCCCGGTCAGCGGCCGCGCCATGTCGGCGTACCACCGCTCGGCCGTGAACCCGGCGCGGCGGACCAGCGACTCCAGGGGGGCCATGCCCGGGTACACCGAGACGGTCAGCCGGGCGGGCAGCTCGGGGTGGTCGCGCCGGTGCACCTCCGCGCCGCGGTGCAGCTCCCAGTCCAGCAGCGCCCGCCCGATGCCGCGCCCGCGCCAGGCCGGGTGCACCCGACCCTCGAGCATCACCCGGTGGTCCTCCCGCGCGCCGCTGATCGACAGCACCACGGCGACCGCGACCAGGGTGCCGTCGGCGGTGCACACGGCACGGCCGTCGCGCGACAGGTCCACCAGGTCGCCCACCCACCACTCGGCGAGGTCGTCGACGTCCAGGTGCTCGCCGGTGTCGTCGACCGGCTCGGCGGCGGCCAGCAGCTCGGCCACGGCCGGGAGGTCGTCGGCGGTCAGCGGGCGGGCGGTGAGGCCGCCGGGCAGGTCGCGCACGCCGCGCAGCGTAGGGGCGGCGACCGCGGCGGTCGACCGGGTTCCGGGGGCTCCCTTGCGGCCGGGTGCGGGCGGGCGTCAGCATCGGCGCACGCCGCCGAGAGGAGGGCTCCGTGCCCCGCTTCCTGCTCATCGCCCGGTACGAGGCGCAGGGCGCGCGGGCGGTGATGGCGGCCGGCGGGTCGGCCCGGCGCAGCGCCTTCGCACACGCCGTCCTGGACCTGGAGGGACGGCTGGAGAGCTTCGACTTCGCGCTCGGGGACGCCGACGTCTACGCGATCGTCGACCTGCCCGACAGCGCGGCCGCCGCGGCGCTGTCGCTCACCATCACCGGGGGCGGCGTCGCCACGGTGCGGACCGTCGTCCTGCTGACGCCCGAGCAGGTCGACCGGGCGGCCGAGCTGCACCCCGACTACTCCCCCGGCCCCCGCTGAGGATCAGCCGGCCAGCCCGAAGAGACGGGCCCCGTTGTGCCAGAGGACGGCGCGCAGCCACTCCTCCCCCAGCTCCAGCCGGTGCAGCGCGGCCAGCTGGTGGGCGTACGGGTACGGGATGGACGGGAAGTCGCTGCCGAGCACGACCTTGTCCTGCAGTGCGCCCAGCCGGGGCCGCAGGGCCGGGTCGAAGGGCATCAGCCGCTCGGTGAAGTCGGTGGCGAACATCGTGGTGTCCAGGTGCACCCGCTCGTACCGCTCGGCCAGGTCGAGGAAGGCCGCGTACTCGGGCATGCCGAGGTGCGCGATGACCAGCTGCAGCCGCGGGTGGCGCTCGAGCAGGCCGGTCATCGGCGCCGGCCCCGTGTGCTCGCCGCGCAGCGGGCCGGAGCCGCAGTGGATGACGACGGGGGTGCCGGTCAGCTCCAGCCGCGCCCACACCGGGTCGAGCAGCGGGTCGCGCGGGTCGAAGGCGCCCACCTGGACGTGCACCTTGAACACCCGCGCACCGGCCGCCAGCGCCGCCTCGACGTAGGCGGGCGCCTCCGGCTCGGGGTAGAAGGTCGCCGACTGCAGCACCCGCGGGTGCGCGACGGCGAACCGCGCCGACCAGTCGTTGAGCCACGCGGCCATGCCCGGCTTGTGCGGGTAGGGCAGCGTCGGGAAGGCCCGGACGCCGAGCCGGTCGAGCACCGCCAGCCGCTCGTCCTCCGGCAGCGGGTACTGCACCGGCCAGGCCGCGCCGTAGTGCGTCCGGGCCTGCGCGAAGTACTCCCACACGCGGGCCTGCACCCGCTCGGGCAGGAAGTGGACGTGCACGTCGACCAGCCCGGGCAGGCCCAGCTCGCGCCAGTACCGGGGGACGTCGGCGTCGTCGGCCGGCGGCTCGGGGCCCGTCACCGGAGCGTGACCATGCCCGTGGTCACGAGCGCAGCGTGACGACGACCTTGCCGCGCACGTGCCCGCCCGCGACCAGATCCTGCGCCTCGGCGGTCTGCTCGAGCGGGAACGCCCGGGCGATCGGCACCCGCAGCTGTCCGGCGTCGGCCATCCGGCCGAGCTCCTCGAGGTGCTCGTGCTCGGGACGGACGAAGACGTAGCGGCCGCCCATCTCGTTGACCACCGGGTCGACGACAGAGGCGATGCGGGCGCGGTCGCGCACCTGCTGCGGCGCGTCGGCCAGCGTGTCGCCGCCGACCAGGTCGAGGACGGCGTCGACCGGCTCGGACAGCTGCCCGCTGATCGGCCCGGCCGAGTAGTCGAGCACCTCGGCCGCCCCGGCGTCGCGCAGGAAGCCGTGGTTGCGCGGGCCGGCGGTGCCGATGACGTGCGCGCCGAGCGCGACGGCGATCTGGACGGCGTTGAAGCCGACCCCGCCCGCGGCGCGGTGCACGAGCACCCGGTCGCCCTCGCCGACCTCCAGCGCCTCGGTCAGGGCCTGGTAGGCGGTCAGCCCGGCCAGCGGCAGCCCGGCCGCCTCGGCGAACGACAGCGACTCCGGCTTGTGCGCCAGGCAGCGCTGCGGCGCGGGCACGAGCTCGGCGGTCGTCCCCCACTGGACGTCGTCCCGGCGGACGTAGCCGAGCACCTCGTCACCGGCGGCGAACGCGGTGACCGCCGGACCCGCCGCCTCGACGACCCCGGCGACGTCCCACCCCGGCACGATCGGGAAGTGGTGCGGGTAGAACGCGGAGAGATGACCCTGGCGGATGGCCATGTCGACGGGGTTCACCCCGGCCGCGTGCACCCGCACCAGCACGGTGTCGGGGCCGACCGGGGGGTCGGGCAGGTCGTCGCGGAGGGTCAGGACCTCGGGGCCGCCGTACCGGTCGTAGGCCACGCCTCTCATCGACTCACCCGCACTTACCGCCGTCCCTTCACGTACCGCCCGAACGCCCGCTGGATCTCCCGGCGCGAGTCGCGCTCGGCCAGGTCCTGACGCTTGTCGTAGGACTTCTTGCCCTTGGCCAGGGCGAGGGTCGCCTTGACCTTGCCGTCCTTGAAGTACAGGTCGAGCGGCACCAGGGTCAGGCCGCCCTCCTTGGTCTTGCCGATCAGCTTGTCGATCTCGGCGCGGTGCATGAGCACCTTGCGCTTGCGGCGCGGGGCGTGGTTGGTCCACGTCCCCTCGGCGTACTCGGGGATGTGCACGTGCTGCAGCCAGACCTCGCCGTCGTCCACCGTGGCGAAGCCGTCGACGAGGGACGCACGGCCGGCACGCAGGCTCTTCACCTCGGTGCCGGTGAGCACCAGGCCCACCTCGTAGGTGTCGAGGATCGAGTAGTCGTGCCGCGCCTTCTTGTTCTGGGCGATGAGCTTCCGCCCCTGTTCACGCGGCATGCCCCCAGGCTACTGGGCGCCCTCGAACGGCGAGATCGCCGATCCCGCACGACCGGGAAGGCACGGGCGTGCGGGATCGGCGATCTCGACGGGAGTGCTAGATGCGCACGTACAGGCGCAGCGTCACGTAGGCGGCGACGGCGGCCAGGCCGACGCCGGCGGCGGCGATCACCGGGCTGATGAAGGCGATCGCGCCCCAGTCGACCGGCGGGATGATCCCGGCCCGGATCGGCCCGGCCAGCGTCTTGTCGACGAACAGCATCTTGGTGACCACCAGGCCGCCGATGGCCAGCAGCGCACCGATCAGCCCGGCCAGCGCGGCCTCGAGGATGAACGGCAGCTGGGTGTACCAGCGGGAGGCGCCGACCAGCCGCATGATGTTGGTCTCGTTGCGCCGGTTGAAGGCGGCCAGCTGGATCGTGTTGGAGATCAGCAGCAACGCCGCGAGCGCCTGGACCACGGCGACGGCGATCGTCGCGTTGCGGGCGCCGTTGAGCAGGCTGAACAGGCGGTCGAGGAAGTCGCCCTCGTCACGGACCTGGTCGACGCCGTTCTGCCCGTTCGGGAACTCCGTCGCGATGAGCTCGTAGCGCTCGGGGTTCACCAGCTCGACGCGGAAGCTCTCGGGCAGCGCGTCCGGCGGGGTGTTCTGCACGAGCTCCGGCTGCTGGCTGAACTGCTGCTGGAAGCGGGCGTAGGCCTCTTCCTTGGACTCGTAGATGTGGCTGGCCACCTCGGGCGAGTCCGACAGCTGCTGGTCGATGGCCGACCGCTGCTCGTCGGTGACGTCGTCGGCCAGGAAGATGGAGACCTGCACCTTGTCGTAGTAGATCTCCTTCATGTCGGAGATCATCCCGGCGATCAGCAGGCCGGTGCCCATGAGGCCGAGCGAGATGGCCGTGGTCAGGATCATCGCGACCGTCATGGTCAGGTTGCGACGCAGCCCGGTGGCCACCTCGGAGAGCACGAAGTTGACGCGCATGGATTCCCTGTCGTGAGGTCAGGCAGGTGGAGGAGCGGGTGGCCCGGTCAGCGGCCGACCCCGTACACCCCGCGCGACTGGTCGCGGGTGAGGACTCCCCCGTTGAGCTCGATGACGCGGCGGCGCATGGAGTCGACGATGTGGTAGTCGTGCGTCGCCATCACGACCGTCGTCCCGGTCCGGTTGATCCGCTCCAGCAGCAGCATGATGCCCTCGCTGGTCTCCGGGTCGAGGTTGCCGGTGGGCTCGTCGGCCAGCAGCACCAGCGGCCGGTTGACGAACGCGCGGGCGATGGCGACGCGCTGCTGCTCGCCACCGGAGAGCTCGCTGGGCAGCCGGCCGGCCTTGCCCTCCAGGCCCACCATCTCCAGCACCTCGGGGACGACGCGCTTGATGGTCCGCTGGGGCTTGTTGATGACCTCCAGCGCGAAGGCGACGTTCTGGGCCACCGTGCGGTTGCGCAGCAGGCGGAAGTCCTGGAAGACGCAGCCGATGGTGCGGCGGAGCCTGGGCACCTGCCACTTGCTCATCGTGTTGAGGGTCTTGCCGTTGACGATGACGTTGCCCCTGGTGGGGTCGTCCTCCTTGAGCAACAGCCGCAGGAAGGTCGACTTGCCCGAGCCGGAGGACCCGATCAGGAAGACGAACTCGCCCTTGTCGATCTCCGTCGACACGTCCTCGAGGGCCGGCCGGGAGCTGGCCGGGTAGAGCTTGGTGACGTGTTGCAGTTCGATCACGAGGGGCCACGGTACCTCTCGAACCCGGGAGACTGGAGTGTCACGCGCGGTCGGCCGCCGTCCGGTCCCGACGGAGCGTGAGGAGTTCCGCCAGGGGCCCAGGACGCCCGTCACCCAGCGTGGCTCATCCGGCGTCCGGCCGTGCGACGGGTGTGACGAACGGGACGCCTGGTCCCGTCGGCCCCTCCGGGTCCCCCCTCAGCTGGAGGGCACGGCCTCCTGCTGACGGCGCCACCGGATGCCGGCCTCGATGAACGGGTCGATCTCGCCGTCGAGGACGGCCGCGGTGTTGCCGGTCTCCTGCTCGGTGCGCAGGTCCTTGACCATCTGGTACGGGTGCAGGACGTAGGAGCGCATCTGGTTGCCCCAGCTGCTGCCCTCTCCGCGCAGCGCGTCCATCTCGGCCCGCTGCTCCTCCTGCCGCTTGGCCAGCAGCCGCGCCTGGAGGACGCGCATCGCGGCCGCCCGGTTCTGGATCTGCGACTTCTCGTTCTGGCAGGAGACGACGATCCCGGTCGGCAGGTGGGTGATCCGGACGGCGGAGTCGGTGGTGTTCACGCTCTGCCCGCCCGGGCCGCTGGACCGGAAGACGTCGATGCGGATCTCGTTCTCCGGGATGTCCACGTGGTCGGTCTGCTCGACGACCGGCAGCACCTCCACGCCGGCGAACGAGGTCTGCCGGCGACCCTGGTTGTCGAACGGCGAGATGCGCACCAGCCGGTGGGTGCCCTGCTCGACCGAGAGCGTGCCGTAGGCGTAGGGCTGCTTGACCGCGAAGGTCGCGGACTTGATGCCGGCCTCCTCCGCGTAGCTGACGTCGTACAGCTCGACGGGGTACTTGTGCCGCTCGGCCCAGCGCAGGTACATCCGCATGAGCATCTCGGCGAAGTCGGCGGCGTCGACGCCCCCGGCCTCGGAGCGGATGGTCACCAGCGCCTCGCGGGAGTCGTACTCGCCCGAGAGCAGGGTGCGCACCTCGAGCTCGTCGATCGCCTGGCGCAGGCTCTCCAGCTCCCGCTCGGTCTCGGCCAGGGTCGCCGCGTCGTCCTCCTCCTGCGCGAGCTCGTGCAGCAGGCCGACGTCGTCCAGCCGGCTGCGCAGCTCCTCGACCCGGCGCAGGTCGCCCTGCAGGTAGGAGAGCTTGGAGGTCAGCGCCTGCGCGGCCTCGACGTCGTTCCAGAGGTCGGGCGCGGAGGCCTGCTGCTCGAGCTCGGCCACCTCCCGGCGCAGACGGTCGACGTCGAGGACGGCCTCGATCGACTTCAGGGTCGTGTCGAGTTCGTCCAGGACGACGGAGAAGTCAACGGCCACGTCTACCGAGGGTAGTGCGCCTCGGGCGGGGGTAGGCAGCCACGGCATGAGCGACCCGCACCGACCCCGCTCCCGCGAGGACGACGGCGGTGGTCCCGTCGACTACTCGAAGGGGCTGCCCGACCACCACGACCCGACGGCCGGCATCGGCGGCGCGCCGCCGGCGCAGTCGGCCCTGACCCTGCGGCTGGTGCTGGCCGCCTTCGGCCTCGTCGTCTGCATCGGCGGCGGCATCCTGTGGCTGGCCGCCGGCCTGCCGGTCTGGGCGGCGGTCGTGCTGTTCGTGCTCGCGGCGGTGGCCGCCGTCGACCTGGTCGTGGTGGCCCGTCGCAAGATGCGTGGCGAACCCGGCTGAGCCCGGGGAGGCCGCCCGCGGCCGGGCCGGGCTGACGTGGGCGCCCTCAGAAGAGGGCGGCGGCCGGCGGGCCGGCGTACCCGGCGAGCCAGCCGGTGAGGTCCTCGGCGGGCATCGGCCGGGCCAGGTGGAAGCCCTGCGCGAAGGTGCAGCCCAGCTCGGTGGCGAGCGCGAGCTGCTCGGCCGTCTCCACGCCCTGGGCCTGGGTGCGCACCCCGCAGGCCCGGGCCAGCGCGACGACGGCGGCGATCGCCGCGGCCGCCTGGCTGCGGCGCCCCTCCGGGTAGGCGACCAGGCTGCGGTCGATCTTGAGCAGCCCGGTGGGCATGGAGACCAGCTGACCCAGCGAGGAGAACCCGCTGCCGAAGTCGTCGATCGACACCTCGACGCCGGAGCGGCGCAGCTCGGCGAACTGTGCGGCGGTGCGCTCGACGTCCTCGGCGACCGACCGTTCGGCCAGCTCGACGACGAGCTGCTCGGGCGGCAGCCCGGAGTCCCCGAGCGCCTCGTGGACGTCGGCGACCAGCGTGCCGGCGGCGACGTGGCTGGCGCTGATGTTCACCGAGGTGACCAGGGGCAGCCCGGCCGCCGCCCACGCCGCCGTCTGCCGGGTCGCGGTGTGCAGCACCCAGCGGGCGATCGGCGTCATCAGGTCGTGCTGGACCGCCGTGGGCAGGAAGTCTGCCGGGGCGAGCAGACCGCGGCGCGGGTGCCGCCAGCGGACGAGCGCCTCGACGCCGGTGCACCGGCTCGAGGCCAGGTGCAGCACCGGCTGGTAGTGCAGCACCAGCTGGCCGTCGTCCACCGCGTCGCGCAGCTCGGAGGCGACGGTGGCCTTGTGCTGGGCGGCCGCGCGCAGGTCGGCGGTGAACAGCCGGACCCGGTTGCGGCCGGCCGCCTTGGCCGCGTACATGGCGATGTCGGCGTCGCGGACCAGGTCGGTGGAGCGCACCCGCACCGACCCGGACTCCGGCGCGGTGGCGATGCCGATGCTGACGCCCAGCCGCACCATCCGGCCGCTGAGGTCGAACGGGCGGTCGATGCTGGCCCGGCAGCGGTCGGCCAGGGCCTCCGCGCCGGAGGTGTCGCAGTCGCGGCACAGGACGACGAACTCGTCGCCGCCGAGCCGGCCGACCGTGTCGCCGGCGCGGGTCGAGCCGGTCAGCCGCCCGGCCACCTGGCGCAGCAGGTCGTCACCGGCGTCGTGGCCGAGGGAGTCGTTGACGTCCTTGAAGCCGTCGATGTCGAGGAACAGCACCGACACCGGACCCCGGTCGTGCTGCTGCAGCTCGGCGTCGATGAGCTCGTGCAGGTGGGCGCGGTTGGGCAGCTCGGTGAGGGTGTCGTGGCGGGCCCGCCAGTGCGAGGCGCGCTCGGCGGCGACCCGGCCGGTGACGTCGGTGTGGGTGACCACGACCTGGCCGGCCTGGTCGACCCGGGAGGCCTGCAGGTGGATCCAGTGCGTGCCGCCCGCCAGCTCGAGGGCGTAGTCGGCCTTCACCGAGGGCCGCTCCCCGCGGGAGAGCGCGCGCAGCTGCTCGATCAGCGTCGAGGTGGTGTCGTCGCCGTTGAGGCGGCGGGCCATGGCGAAGTAGTCGCCGTCCACCCCGATGCGCACCCGGTCGTCGCCGAGGACGTCGGCGGCCTTCTCCCAGGCGGTGTTGGCCAGCAGGACCGTGCCGCCGGCGTCGATCAGCAGCGTCGGCGAGGGCAGCGCGTCGAGGACGGCCTCGACGACGACGGTGGACTGGGACGGCCCGTCGGCCCGGCGGCGGACGTCGAGCGGCAGCTCGGGCTCCTCCGGTCGTCGTCCCACGCGTTCTCCTGCCAGGTCCGAACGGTCCTCGTCGGTCTCGCTTGTCACAGTGCCCACGCCGACGGCGCTCAAGCCCCGCCTCCCGGGACCGGTGTCCGGCTCCGCGGCTCGCGCGTCTCCCGTACCACCCAGTCCAGGTAGTCGGGGTTCCCCCCGGCGAGCGGCAGGGCGATGACGCACGGGACGTCGTACGGGTGCAGCTCGGAGGTGCGTGCGACGACCTCCGGCACCAGCGACCGGCGGGTGTGCAGGGCGACGCGCGCCTCGGGTTCGTCGTGCACGGCACCCTCCCAGCGGTAGATCGACCGGATCGCGGCGAGCTGGTGGCCGCACGCCACCAGTCTCTCCTCCACCAGTGTCCGTGTGTACCCGTTCAGCCACTCGGCGTCACTTCCCGTGACGACGATCTCGCACACGTCCTCAGCCACGCGGTCATCCTCCAGGGGTGGAGTGACAGGTCCACGGGGTAGAGCGGGGCCATGAGCGACGAGATGACCATCACGGTCGACAGCGAGGAGTACCTGGTCCGCCCCGAGGGCGACAACCTGAAGGTGGGCCGCCGGGTCGGCGGCGACACGACCTGGCTCGAGGACGTCGACGTGGCCACACTGCCCGAGGACGCGCGCAGCGCCCTGGAGCGCGGGGACTCCTCCGACCAGGCACTGGTCCTCGCGGTGCGCGGCGTGGTGGCCGCGGAGGTGCAGCGCGGCGGCTGAGCGGACCGGGAGGGTCCGTGCCTACGGTGCGGGCGTGCCCCCTCCCGACCGGCTCCCGGCCGACCTGGTCCTCGAGGGTGGTGGGGTCAAGGGCGTCGCCCTGGTCGGCGCCGCCGTCGAACTGCTGCGCGGCTACCGGTTCGAACGGGTCGCCGGCTCCTCGGCCGGCGCCCTGCTCGCCGCGTTCCTCGCCACCGGGCTGGACGCCGACGGCGTGCTGGAGCGGGCGTCCCGGCTGGAGTACGACCGGGTACCCGACGCGTGGGCGCCGGTGCCGTTCGTGGCCCCCGCCGTCGGCCTGCTCACCCGGTCCGGACTGCACCCCGGGCGCTACGTCACCGAGTGGGTGCGCCGGGAGCTCGCCGACCTCGGCGTCCGCACCTTCGGCGACCTGCGCCGCGACGACCCCGGCGACGACCCGGCGCTGGCGCCGTGGCAGCGCTACCGCCTGGTCGTGACCGCGACCGACGTCACCCGCGGCCGGCTGCTGCGGCTGCCCTGGGACTACCGCGAGTACGGCCTCGACCCCGACGCCCAACCCGTGGCCGACGCCGTCCGGGCGTCGCTGGCCATCCCCTACTTCTTCTCCCCGCAGATGCTGCGCGACCCCCGCACCGGCCGGCGCTCGACGCTGGTGGACGGCGGGGTGCTGTCCAACTTCCCGGTGGAGACCTTCGACCGCACCGACGCCGCCGCGCCGCGCTGGCCCACGTTCGGCATCGGCGTCGGGGACACGCTCTCGGACGAGGACGCGACGATCTTCCCCGGCCGCGCACTGCTGCCGCCGCCGTTGAAGCTGCTGGACTCGCTCGTGGCGACCACGGTCTCCGCGCGGGACCGCGGCTACCTCGCCCAGCCCTGCGTGCGGCGCCGCGCGTTCTCCGTCGACACCAGCGGCACCGGGCTCACCGAGTTCGACGTCAGCGCGGCCGAGCGGGCGCGGCTCGTCGCCGCGGGGACGACGGCAGCCCGGGAGTTCCTGGCCGGCTGGAGCTGGGCGGACTACCTCCGCGAGTGCCGCGGCGGAGTCGCGGGCTGACCGGCCACCGCACCGCGACCGGCCACCGGAGGACCCCGTCGCGAGCGGGACGACCTCACGCCGCGAGCTCGCGAGCGGTGGGGCCGGAGAGGCCCTCCGTCAGCCCTCCTCGCCGTCCACCAGCTCCAGGGCCATCTCGGGCCACCACTGGCCGGCGGGCGGACCGCCCGCGCAGGTGCCGTCGGAGTCACCCGGCTGCTTCACCCAGAGCAGCGCGTCGACCCGGGTGAGGTCGGGCGAGGTCGTCGGCGCGGCGCCGACCTCCCGGTCCGGCGGGTTGCACCAGCGGCCCTCCCCACCCGCGGCGTCCTCCGGCGGACCGGCGCCGTTGCGACTGGTGTCGACGAGGAAGTGGGCGGTGGGTGTCCCCTCGGGTGCGCCCTGCTCGAGCTCCCGGGACAGCTCCAGCCCGTAGTCCGCGCTCACCTCGGTGGTCTCGTAGTTGGAGACGTTGAGGGCGAACCCGTCGGCCCGGTCGACGCCGCTGCGGCGCAGGGCGTCGGCGAGCGCGGGGAGGTCGTCCACCCAGGTGGCGTTGCCGGCGTCCACGTAGACCCGGGTCTCCGGCTGCCGGTCGAGGATGTCCACGGCCTGGGCGAGCACCTGGTAGCGCGCCGCGGGGTCGACGCCCTCGCACCCGACGAGGGCCTGGGGGACGGCGTCCGGCTCGAGGACGACGACCGCGGGCCGGTCACCGAGAGCCGCCGCGAAGCTGCCGATCCAGGACAGGTAGGCATCGACGTCGGTGGCGCCGCCCGCGGAGTAGGACCCGCAGTCCCGCCCGGGCACGTTGTAGGCCACCAGCACCGGCAGCTCGTCCGCGGCGGCCGCGGCCCGGGAGATCTCCTCGACCGCCGGATAGGGGTTGTCCGGCGTGGCGATCCAGGTGGCGGTCGGCTGGTCGGCCAGCGGGGCCAGCGCCTCGGCGTCCGCCGTCCGCCCCTCGGCGCGGGCCTGCCGGACCGCGGTGGGGCCGTGCCCCTCGGGGTTGAGCCACAGCTCCTCCCCCGCCAGCCGGCTGGACTCCGGCGCCGGGGTCTCCGGGGTGTCGGCGCCGCCGCAGGCGACCGCGGTGCCGGCGACCGCGGCCAGCACCGTGACCCGGACGGACCGTCGGGCGTGCAGGCGTGTCCTCATCCGACGTGCACCCAGCGCGCCGGGGAGGGGACGCCCTTCTCGTCGACCACGACCAACATGTACCAGCCGTTCGGCGTGAGGCCCTCCTCCTCGGGGACGCCCAGCTCGTAGGACCCGCTGCCGCAGCAGCCGTCCGGGCAGTGCCCGGCGTGTCCGGCTGCGGGGTCGTCCCCCCCGGCCTCCGGGCAGGACGCCGGTCGGACGTCGAGGGCGACGGAGCGCTGCTCGGGGTCGGTCTGGTGGGTCACCGCGCTGGGCCGCATCAGCCGGGCCCCGGCGACCTCGCCGTCGACGGTGACCGGGAAGGAGCTGCCCCGGGCGACCTCCTCCGGCGCGCCGGTGATCTCCGGGCGGTCGCCGGCGAAGAGGTACGGCGGGGAGTACATCTCGATCCGGGTCTCGAACCTGCCGGGGATGGTGTTCTCCTCGTCGGAGAACAGCGGGTCCGAGCCCATGGTCATGACCCGGCCGTCGGGGAGCAGCAGCGCGGTGGCGTGGTAGTTGCGCCCGACCTCGTTCGGTGCCGCCTCGTGCAGGTGGCCGCTGCGCGGGTCGTACCTCGTCGTCAGGTGCAGGTCGCTCTGCGAGTTGCCGCGGTAGCCGACCGAGCCACCGGTGAGCAGGGTCGTGTCGTCGGGCAGCGTGACCGCGTTGAGGTACCGCGCGGGGCTCGGGTAGTCGCTGGCGGCCGGCTCGTAGCGCGGCTCCGGCCCGCCGAGGTCGACGACGTCGAAGCGCGCCGTCGACTCCTCGCTGTCCCCGACCCCTCCGCCGCCGACGATGCCCACCCGCTGGTCCTGCGCGGGCGCGAGCAGGAACGAGGAGCTGGTCTCGTTGAACCCCGGGTCGCGCAGGCCCGGGACGTCCTGCCAGCTGTTGTCCTCGAGGTCCCAGATGCCGGGCTGACGCCCCTCCTCGGCCGGGCCGTAGCCGGTGTTGGAGCCGCTGTAGAACAGCCGGTGCCCGTCGGCCAGGCGGAACAGGGCCGGGTAGGTCGGGAAGTAGCGCTCCAGCTCGGGCCGGTCCTCCCAGGTCCGGGTGGCCGGGTCGTAGACCTCGTTGTCCCCGTCGACGACCTGGCCGTACTCGTCGAGGCCGGAGACGGCGAGCACGCCGCCGTCCTCCAGTCCGACCAGCGTGGGGTACCAGCGCGACTCGGTCAGCCGGTCGGCCCTGCGGTAGGTCTCGGTGGCGACGTCGAACTCGTAGGAGGCGTCGAGCCCGCGGTAGTTCTGCTTGTCCAGGGTGATGGTGTCGCCCACGCCGTAGAGAGTGGAGCGCTCGTCGGCGTCGAGGCCCTCGACCTGGAACTGCTGGCCGCCGGTGACGACGTACTGCTCGCCCTCCGCCTCGGCCTCGATCCACACCTCCTGCTGGCCGGCCATGTGCGTCCCGTCGGCCATCGTGTGCGCGGGCGGCACGGTGACCTCCTCCGCCGACACGTACGTGTTGCCGCGCGCGGTGACGCGGGTGCCCGACGGCAGGGTGACCGGGCCGTCGAGGCGCTCGTTCTTCACGGTGAGGACGCCGGCAGCCCTGGTGACGTCGTCGGCGAGGACCTCGTACTCGCTGGTCCCCCCGGCGATCAGCAGGTTGCCGTTGGGCAGGTAGGCGTGCCCGGAGCAGAAGAGGTCCTCCGGCGTCGGCACCTCCTCGGTGTCGCCGGTGACCGGGTCCCAGACGATCGTCTGGAAGCTGCCGGCCGCGAAGTCCTCGGCGTCGTTGCCCGACCCGGCGACGAGCAGCACCTTGCCGGTGTGCAGCAGGGCGGCGTGGACGGCACGGGTGCGGTACTCCTCGGGCAGCTCGATGGTCTCCCACGAGCCGTGCTGCGCCTTGTAGTCCGGCCGGTTGCGCTGGAAGTCGTCGTAGGCCTCCTGGGCGACGGCGGTGACGACCGGGCCGTTGGCCGCGACCAACCCGGCCACCGTCGCGGCGACCAGGGCGGCGTTGCGCAGCCGGCGGCTGCGCCTCGGCTTGGGGCGGTTCATCGGGTGCTCTCCTGGGTCTGGGGGACGTCGACCACGTGGTTGCCGGCGAAGCTGACGGCCGGCCTGCGCGGACGGACGGCGGTGACGGCGTCCGGGACGGCCGGGGCGGGCAGGGACTGCGTCCGCTCGGGGGCGCGCAGGCGCTCCCGGGCCATGCTGGTGGCCCAGATCGCCACCGGCAGCAGGCACATGACGAGGCCCAGCAGCGCCCAGGCGCGGATCGCCGGGTGGGTGTGGCCGAGCAGCTGCGAGGCCGTCAGCGCGGCGAGCAGCACGGCCGCCCAGGCGAGGTGCCGGGCGAAGGCGGCCAGGCTGCTCCCGCCGACCGCGCCCTTGCGGGTGACGGCGAAGCCGGTGTCGCGGTTGCGGATCGCGGCCCACAGCGCGCTGACGTACAGCGGGGTGGACATCACCGAGATGGCCATCCCGCTGACGCCCGAGGAGCCCTCCTCCTCGTGCGGGCTGACGTTGTGCCTGCGGTTCCAGAAGTAGACGGCGACCTGCAGCACCGCGGCGTTGACGTAGAGCATCAGCCACAGCTGGGCCGAGACCAGCAGGCCGGCCACGCCGGTGACCAGGTAGGCGGCGAGGTTCGTGACGCCGAGGACCCAGCTGATCGCGGTCGCCGGGTAGTACGACATGAGCAGCCCGTAGTGCACCCGCTGCGGGAAGGACAACCGCCGGGCCAGCCGCCAGAAGCGGCGCAGGACGATCTCGTCGGTTCCGCGGGCCCACCGGCCCTGTTGGGTGAAGTAGTCCCGCCACGTGCTCGGTCCCTCGCCCACGGCCAGGACGTCGGGGGTGTAGACCGACCGCCACCGCGCACCGGTCCGCGGGTTGGTGGTGGCGTGCCAGACCAGGCTGCTCGCGGCGTCCTCGGTGATGGAGTCCTGCAAGCCGCCGATGTCGCGCAGCGACGAGATGCGGACGGCGTTGTTGGTGCCGACGAACATGGCGGTGCGGAACCGGTTCGCCGCCCGCTGCAGGACGCTGTGGAACAGGTACTGCTGCGACTCGGCGGCGCGGGTGACGAAGCTGTCGTAGTTGCCGTACACCTGCGGGCCCACCACGAAGGCGACGTCCGGGTCGCGGAAGTAGCCCATGAGCCGCTCGGCCATGTTCGGCAGCGGCACGTGGTCGGAGTCGACCGAGATCCAGAAGTCGTAGCCGTCGCCGTGCGCGTCGAGCCAGGCGTTGTAGTTGCCGTGCTTGGTCCGCGCCTTGTGGCGGCCGGTGGGCTGGTTCCACTCGGGGACGCCGCGCCTGCTGAAGTGCCGGACGCCCAGCTCGGCGCACATGGCGCGCACCGCCGGGTCGTCGCCCTCGTCGAGCAGCCAGACGTCGAGCGTGCCCTCGTACCGGACGGCGCTGGCGGCCGCCAGCGTCCGGCGCACCATCTCGATCGGCTCCTTGCTCGGCACGATCGTGGTGATGAACGCGACCCGCTGACCGGTCAGCGGGTTCAGCGGGATCGGGTCGCGCGCGTTGAGCGTCGCCACCGCCAGGGTGAAGACGTTCACCAGGCGCAGGACCTCGATGACCGCGATGTTGCCGATCAGCACCAGCACCAGCACCGACCGCCAGTCACCGGTCCACTCGGGGTGGTGCGCCGGGCGCAGCAGGAAGACGAGGAAGAGCACCTCGAACAGCAGGGCCGCGGTCACCAGCAGCCAGGCCCGGACGCGCGCTCCGCCGCGGGAGACCGACCGGAACCGGACGCGGGAGTCCTCCGCCGGCTCCTCCAGCGGGCCGGCGAGCTCGCTGAAGTCGGCGTAGGGGTAGCTGCGCTCAGCCACGCCGGGACGTGACCGGGAGGCTGCCTCCTGGGCGGGAGGGCGTCGGGGACGCGGGCCGGCGGAGCGCTAGGGCGGGTGAGGGCATGGGGCAACCGTTCGTGAGGGGACGGGGAGGTCACGCGGGCAGGCCGAGATCCCGGGCGGGCGTCCTGGGTGGAGCCGGGCCGGTTCGGTCGGCCGGGTGCTGCCGGGGTCGGGGAGCGCAGCACGACGGACGTGCTCGCACGCCCGGCAGCGGCGTGCGCTCAGCTCAGGTGGACGGCCGAGCGGTGGTGGAGGGGGCCGGCGTCAGCGCTGACGGGACCGGTGAGGACGAGGACTCGGACGCGGCAGGCACGGCAAGGGCACTCCCTCTCCAGGCGGGTGGGACCGGACAGGACCGCGGCACCGTCGCCGCCCTCTCCCCCCGTGCACCTGCGCATGGCGTCGGTGGGACCTTCGGTACTCCACGTCGTTCGCGGGCACCCGTCGGGCACCGACACGCACCGTAGGCATGCTCGTCCGGCCGCCGCCAACCAATCCGAGGGAGCACCCGAACGAGGGACGTCGCCGGCGCATGTCAGTCACCCGGTGTGGTCACCCGGAGGACAGAGAGGCACCACCGAGGAAACCCGGCGTGCTCGCGTGGAGTGGCCAGGGTCACTGGATCCGGCGTGCCACCACGGAGCGACGATCGCCGTTGCGCGGTGTGACGATCATCGCCTTTGAGAGCCGGTGGCCGTGGTCACGCGCCGTGGTCGTCGTCCGGTCATCCCGGCGCGCCCCCGGCCGTCCCGCACCCCACGCACGCACGGCCCGTCAGGGCTACTCGGACACGCAGGGGAGCGGTATCCACCAGAACCACGGCGGGTCGCAGTCCTGATGTCCGTCGTCGGCCGTGGCGACCCCAGGTGCGAGCAGCACCGCTGCCGCACCCACCACCGCGACGACCGTGGCTCGAAGCTGTCGCATGCGCTCCCCCAGGCACGCCTTCCCCGTGGCGAAACGGTTTCGTCTCGCCGAAGCAGTCGCGATGCTCGCACCCGTTTCCACTGATCGCCACAGAACCGTTCACGTCCTGAGGGCGACCATCCCGTCAGGCGTCGACGTAGCGGTCGCGTTCGACGACGAACTGGCCGGTGGCGGTGTTGGCGTCGACGAACTCCGGCAGCAGCGGGATGCGCACCGTCACGGTCACGCAGACCGAGAACTCCTCCCCCCGCGTCAGCGTCGGCGCGTACCCGCCCGCGGCGTCGCAGCCGGCACCGGTCGGCGCGTAGGCGACGCGGACGTCGGTGGCCTCGATCGACTGGTCGGTCACCGCCAGCCGGGCCGCGGCCTGCGCGCGGGCCGCCCCGGTGACCGGGTCGGGCGCGGTGCCCATCGCCCGCCCGGCCTCGCGGGCGGCCGCGGTCGAGGCGAACACCCCGCGCTGCACCGCCGAGAACCCGGCCACGATGTAGACCAGCGGCACGAACACCACGATCGCGATGAACGTGAACTCGACCAGCGCCGAGCCGCGCTCCCCGGCGACCATGCCCAGCCGGGCCCGCAGCCGGCTCATCCGGCCTCCTCGACCGCCCGGCCGGTGACCGCGACCGGCAGCAGCGAACCCAGCCCGGCCAGCAGCGGCGGCACCGCGCCCGAGCAGCGGACCACCACCAGCGTCAGGCCGCTGGCGTCGACCTCCTCCGCCGAGCTGCACACCAGCCCGTCGGCGGTCTGCTGCGAGGTCGCCCGCGCCACGACCGCGACCGTGCGGTCGGCACCGGCCGACGAGGGCACGTCGGCATTCGCCGCGAATCGCGCGCCCTCCTGCGCGCTCGCCGTCACCACGTTGCGCACGTGCACGTAGACCGCGACCTGCAGCACCGCCAGCAGCAGCACCACGACGAGCACCGACACGAAGACGAACTCGACGACCGCCGCACCCCGCTCGCCGTCGCGCTGCCGGAACGGCCTCGCTGCAGGGGCCCGCTGCGAGCCTGCGCGCGGTGCGGAGCAGCGAGGTCCTTCAGCCACCGGTGGTGACGGACGCCAGGGCGTTGGTGACCGCGGCGACGATCGCCTCGCGGAACGGGATGAGGATGGCCAGCACGAGCGCCGCCGTCATCACCGTGATCATCACCCAGCCGGGCACGTCGCCCCGCTCGGCGTCGTCCCCGCGCAAGCGGTCGGCCAGTGCGGCCAGCGCCGCCAGGGCCCCCGTGAACAACGGCATGCTGCGTCCTTCCTGTCGCGTCCGCGGGCTCATCGCGCCAGCGAGACGATGCTGATCAAGCCGGGGTAGAGCGCGAAGAGGACGGTCACCGGCAGCACCAGGAAGACGACCGGCACCATCATCGCGATCTCTTTGCGCCCGCCGGCCTCCAGCAGCCGGCGCTTGCCGGCCTCCCGGACGTCGGCCGCCTGGGCGCGCAGCACCTCGGCCAGCGGTGTACCGCGTTCGAGGGCCACCAGCAGACCGTCGACGAAGCGGGCCAGCGGGTCCAGCGAGGTGCGGTCGGCGACCTGCTGGAGCGCGTCGGCCAGCGGCACCCCGGCCCGCGCCCGGCCCAGCGCCGCGCCCAGCTCAGCGGCGAGCTCGCCACCCGACAGCCGGGTCACCCGGGCGATCGCCGCCGTCGGGCCCTCCCCCGCGGTCACCGCCAGCGCCAGCAGCTCGGCGACCACCGGGAACTCGGCCAGCAGCAGCTCCTCGCGCCGGTGCACCTGCTGGGTGAGCCACCAGTCCCGCCCGAGGACGCCGCCGACCAACCCGGCCACGCACAGCAGCGCCACCGACAGCACGTTGACGTCCCCGGCGACCAGCGAGCCGACCGTCGCCAGCAGCGCCGCACCGAGCAGCCCGAAGCCGCCCCACACGACCTGCTCGACCCGGAAGTCCTCGACACCTGCGTCGCTGCCCAACGCGTCGAGCCGCCGGCGCACCGCCGTCCGGCCGCCGAGCACCCGGTCCACGAAGCGGGCGCCGTCGGCCACCACCGGGCCGAACAACCGCCGGGCCGCGGTGAGCAGCCCGGCCTCGGTCGCGGTGCCCAGCAGCCGGGACGGCGGCGGGGTGTCGTGCACGTAGGGCGCCAGCCGGTCGACCAGGCGCACCGAGCGGAACGGCGGCGCGAAGGTGACCACGAGCAGCACGCCGGCCGCCGCGCCCAGCCCGAGCAGCATCCCCGCCACAGATGCACTCACTGGAGCACCCGCACGTCCTGCGGCAGCCGGCCGATCCGCAGCATCAGGCGGTACGAGGCGAGGCAGACCGCGGCGCCGCCGAGCAGGATCGCCGTCCCCAGCGGTGAGTCGTAGGCCTCCAGCGTCGTCGACTGGGTTGCCAGCAGGAGCAGCACCACCCACGGCGCGGCGACGGCCAGCCGCGCGGCCTGCACCACCCAGCCCTGCCGGGTCTCCAGCTCGGCGCGGGCGCGGGCGTCCTCGCGGAGGAAGGAGGCGAGGGTGCGCAGCACGCGGCCGAGGTCGCTGCCGCCGACCTCGCGGGCCACCCGCAGCGTCTCGACGATCCGGTCGCCGACCGGGTCGGCCAGGTCGTCCTTGAGCCGGTCGAGACAGTCGCCGAACCGGCCACTGGAGCGGTACTCGGCGGCGAACCGGGCGAAGGGTGGGCGCAGCACCTCCGGCCCGCGGGTGGACAGCGCCGACAGCGCCTCGGGCAGCGAGAGCCCGGCCCGGACGGCGGAGGCGAGGTTGTCGACGACCTCCGGCCACACCTCGCGCAGGTCCGCCCGCCGCTTGACCGCCAGCCGGCGGACCTGGACGGCGGGCAGCGCCGCGGCGAAGGCGCCGAACAGCAGGCTCACCGTGACCGTGCCGGTGGTGAGCAGCACGACGACCGTGGCGAGCAGTCCCAGCCCGGCCTGCAGGGCGGCGAGCTGGGCGGCGTTGATGCCCGTCAGGCCGGCCGCGGCGAGCTGCTGCTGCCGCCGCGACGGCCTGCGGACACGCTCCCGGCGCTGCGGGGCGCGCGGACCGCTGCGCCAGATCAGCAGCAGGCCGACGCCGAGCAGCAGTCCGAGCAAGGGGCCCGTCACCCGCGCCACCGCGCGTCGTCGAGCAGGGCGGGCAGGTCGAAGCCGTGCGCGGCGAAGCGCTCGGGGTGCGGCGGGTAGCCGGTGCTGCGCACCAGCCGGCCGTCGCGGGTGGTGAAGACGTCGGCGAGCTCGATGACGCCGTCCTCGGCCCGACCCGGGACGGCGACGACCTCGCGCACCCGGCGCCGTCCGTCGGGGTCGCTGCCGACGTGCACGACCAGGTCGACGCTGGCGGCCACCGTGGGGACGACGAACGCGTGGCCGATGTTCTCGCCGGCCAGCAGCGGCAGGGTGCACATCTTCGTGACCGCCTCGCGGGCACTGTTGGCGTGCAGCGTGCACATGCCGGGGAGGCCGGAGTTCAGGGCGATGAGCAGGTCGAGGCACTCCTCCTGCCGCACCTCGCCGACGACGATGCGGGAGGGCCGCATCCGCAGCGCCTCCTTCACCAGCCGGCGCAGCGGGATCTCCCCGGCACCCTCCAGGTTGGGCTGGCGGGTCTGCATCGCGACCACATCGGGCAGCGGGACCCGGAGCCGGTGTCGTAGATACTGCACAGGTGAGGGCAGCTCTGTACATGCGCCAGTCCATGGACCGGGACGGCACCGGACTGGCGGTAGCACGGCAGCGCGAGGCCTGCGCGAAGCTCTGCGCCGACCGCGGCTGGGAGCCGGTGGAGTACGTCGACAACGACGTGTCTGCGTCGAACGGGAAAACCCGCCCCAGCTACACCCGCATGTTGGCCGACATCGCCGCCGGGAGGATCGGGGCGGTCGTCGTCTGGGACCTGGACCGCCTGCATCGCCGCCCCATCGAGCTGGAGCACTTCATGGAGCTGGCCGACAAGCATCAGCTCGCCTTAGCGACCGTCAGCGGGGACGTCGACCTGTCCACCGACAACGGCCGCCTGTTCGCCCGAATCAAGGGCGCGGTGGCTCGCGCAGAGGTGGAGCGCAAGAGCGCCCGCCAGCGGGCCGCCAACCAGCAGCGCGCGAGCATGGGCAAGCCTCCCGCGGGGGGCGTCCGGGCGGTCGGCTACGACGCGACCGGCATGAGGCTGATCGAGCCCGAGGCCGAGTTGATCCGGCAGGGCTACCGCGATCTGCTGGCCGGGGCGAGCCTGCGCGGCATCGCCGCCCGGTGGAACGCGGAGGGCTTCCTGACGGCGCGCGGTGGCAGGTGGCGACCCGATGGGGTGCGGTACACGTTGCGCAACCCCCGCAACGCGGGTCTGGTCGTCTACCGCGGCGACGAGGTCGGTCCCGGCGCGTGGCCGCCGATCGTGCCGGAGGAGACCTATAGGGCCGCCGTCGCCTTACTCGACGATCCCACGCGCCGAACCACGCCGACGAATGCCCGCCGGTATCTGCTGGCTGGGTTGGCCCGTTGTCATTGCGGGGCCGCGGTGACCACCGGTCGGACCCAGCACGGGCGGCGGACCTACCGGTGCGGCCAGTCTCGCGGTCACCTGTCCCGGGCGGCCGAGCCGATCGACAAGCTGGTGACCGGCCTCATCATCGAGCGGCTGTCGCGGCCGGACGCCGTCGAGCTGCTCATGGTCCGCGGTGGCGGTCCGGACCTGACGGCGCTGCGCGAGGAGGCGACAGCACTACGAGGCCGCCTCGACGAACTGGCCGACCTGTTCGCCGACGGTGGTATTACGGCCGCCCAGCTGACCCGCGGCACCGAGCGCACTCGCTCCGCGCTGCAGTCGGTCGAGGAGCGCCTGGCCGACGCCGGCCGCGTGTCGGTCCTGGCCGACCTCGTGGACGCCGACGATGTGCAGGCTGTCTGGGAGGCGATGGAAGGGGACCTCGACCGCCGACGAGCGGTGATCGACACGCTCATGGCCGTCACCCTGCTGACACCCGGCCGGGGAGCCCGCGCCTTCCGCCCGGAGACCGTCGTGATCGACTGGAAGGCGTCGTGACGAATACCGGGTCCGAGCATCCAATCGTCCGGATCATGGTCGGCCGGCACGTGGAGGCGGTGTTTCACCACGTCGGGGGTCGGTGGAGCGAGCGCCTGCACATGTCCCGGGCTCAGTCCCGGTTGTTGAACCAGCGGGCCGAGGAACTGGCCGATCTGTCGCCGGAGGAGCAGGCGGCGATCCACCGCAGGGACGACGGCGGGCACGCGCCGCAGGGCGGGAGCCACCTCGTGAAGCTGATCGGCAACGAGCCGTTCGCCAAGGCCTACCGACCCGAGTGGAGCAGGACCCCCCTTCCGGACATCCCCGGCTACCGGGAGGTCTACCGGTTCGGTCGCTACACCTTTGGGGCGGACACCCTCTTCCGCATGCTGGACGCCCTGCGGGACCACGGCGTCACCGAGATCCAGCTCGACACGCTGAGGAGGTACGCCCAGAGCTAGCCGCCCCGGGCAGCTACCCTGCAGTTGCTCCTCGTGAGCCGTGCCGGGCAACGGACCCGGTGCAGCGTCATCCCCGACGCCGGCATTTCTGAGCCTCCCGATGAGCGAGGCTCGCCTCGCATGCCTGAGGAACGAAATGCCGCAGTGGACTCATCACCGCGCCCGCGTCGCCGCGCTCTCCCGTGATCGTGCAGCCGACGACCCTGACCTCCTCGACGCCCGCCGGGATCTTCGCGCCGCACGCCTCGAGGAGTACATAAGGACGACCGTCGACGCCGCGCCGGCCCTGACCGACGCCCAGCGCGACCGCCTCGCCTTGTTGCTGCACCGGCCACCCGCCGGACAGGTCGGAGGCGACGACTTCACCGGCGGCCAGCCGCCGCGGACCGCTCAGCGGCGGGCCCGGCTCGCCCAGCAGGTTATGGGGGGCCAGCGGTGACCGCGGCAGCCGTAGAGGTCGCGGTCGCAGACACTGCGGTCGCCGTCCCGGGTCAGTGCGACAAGCAGACGGCCTTGAGCCTAACCCGAGAGATCAAAGGCTCGCTGGAACAGTCCTGGAGGCTGATCAAGGAGGCGTTCGAGCGCCGAGCCTGGGCCGCTCTCGGGTACGCGTCTTGGGAGGCCTACTGCACCAAGGAGTTCGGCAGCCACCTGACGCGGCTGTCCAAGGAGCTGCGGCGGGAAGCCGTCGCTGAACTGACCAGTGGCGACCAGCCCATGTCCAACCGCGCCGCGGCGGTCGCGATCGGGGTGTCCGAGTCCACCGTCCGTGCGGACCGGGCAGCAGGTGCGCGAAATCGCGCACCTTGCCCTAAGCCTGACCTGGTCGGGGCCGAAGCCAACGCGCAGTCCAACGTTTCGACCGAGGCCGAGGCTGCGACCACCAAGGTCGTCGAGGCCGAGGCGGTCGAGGACGTCGAGTTCGAGGACATCGAGGCCGAGGCCGACGAGGCCGAGGACGTCGAGGTCGAGGTCGAGGTCGGGGACGTTGAGGCCGAGGCCCCGGTGACGGCGGATGATTCCGAGGACCACGGCGTGGAGGTTCAGCCTTCCAAGTCAGTGCGTCGGGTGAGGGGCGCGGACGGCAAGAGCTACACCACGGAGCCGGAGTCCAAGAGCCGGCGTCGTCCCCTGACCGACGCATCCCGCGGAGCCGCTCACGACCTCGACAAGGTCGCCGCTCGCCTGGTGCGACTTACTCAGGACGACCGCTTCCGCGCCAACGCACCAAACCTTGGCGCTGCCCGGTGGGAGATCGAGCGTGCCGTCGACGACCTCCAGAAGGTGCTCCACGCCCTGGCGAAGGCCGGGAACGGATGACCGCGACGACGAACGGCGCGCCCCCCTCGGGGGGCGCGCCGCCCGTTGGTGATCTGGCCGTCCCGCCGATCAAGCTCAAGAGTGGCGACCCCCTCCGACATGACCGGGCGATCGACCGGGTGCTCGACGCCCTGTCGGAGCGGGACTGTCGCCCCCGAGGTCCGGGGTCGACTGGGAACTGGTCGGCCCGCTGTCCGGCGCATGACGACCGGCATCCCTCGCTGAGCTTCCGGCAAGTCCGGGAGCGCGTGCTGGTGCTGTGCCACGCCGGCTGCGACTACACCGCCGTTGTGGACGCCTTGGGGCTGCCCCGGGATTACCTGTTCGACGACCCGCGCGGCACGAACTACCGCTACGACAACAACCGCCTCGTTGGTCGGACCCCGGACAAGCGATTCATCCAGGCCAACACCGACGCCCAGCCGGAGCTGTACCGACTGTCCGAGGTGAAGGCCGCCGTTGCCGAGGGCCGGACGGTCTACGTCGTCGAGGGCGAGCAGGACGCCGATGTACTCGCCGACCTCGGACACACCGCAACCACGAACCCCATGGGTGCAGGCAGCTGGAGCCAGGTCGACCCGACCCCGCTGGCCGGCGCAGACGTCGTGATCGTCGCGGACAACGACAAGACGGGCATGGCCCACGCCGCCGAGGTCGCCGCCTCGCTGCGCCAGCTCACCCCGCCCGCGACCGTCACCGTGGTCAAGGCCGCCCAAGGCAAGGACGCCACCGACCACGTCCTCGCCGGATACGGGGTCGAGGACTTCGTCCCGGTCGACGTCGCCAAGGCTGGGCCCCGGCTGAAGGTGATCACGGCCAGCCAGGTGCAGGAGCGCCGAGTCGCCTACGTCTGGGACGGGCGCATCCCGATCGGCTCGCCGACGCTGATGCCCGGCGAGGAGGGCATCGGCAAGACCACCGTCGGTGTGCGGATCATGGCCGACCTCACCCAGGGAACCTTGTCCGGCGAGTTCCACGGCGAGGCGCGCGACGTGGTGGTGATGGCCCCCGAGGACGGCCTCGAGGACGTGGTCAAGCCCCGCTTCCGAGAGGCCGGAGCCGATCTCGACCGGGTCCACTTCGTGATCAGCCGCCAGGAAGGCGAGGACGAGGACAGCGTCATCCTCCCGCGCGACCTGCCGCTGCTGACCGACGTCATCCGCCAGGTCGACGCGGCTCTGGTGTGGGTCGACTCCCTGGTCACGGTGCTGCCCGACGAGCTGAAGACCATCAGCTACAAGGACGTCGCCAAGGCGATGAAGGAGATCGGCTCCTGGACCGAGGCCCAACGGGTCGCCCTGGTCGCCCCCTGGCACCTGAACAAGAACGCTGGAGGCGACACCGCCCTGCGGATGATGGACAGCCGCGCCTTCCGCACCGCCGTCCGCTCGCTGCTGCTCATCGTCGCCGACCCCGACGCCGAGGAGGGCGGGCCACAGCAGGGCATCGTGGCCCTGGACAAGGCCAACGCCGGAACGCTGAATGTTCCGGGGCTGCGCTACCGCATCCGGTCGGCGCACTACACCGTCAGCGAGGTCGACCGGCGGACCGGCGAGCTGGTCGACAGGCCGGCCAGCTGCGGCGTGGCCGAGTGGATCGGCCAGGTCGAGGGGGACGGCCGGGCCATCGCGCGGGCCGCCCTCGTCCCCAAGATCGACAAGCAGCCGACCGCTCAAGAGTGGCTGAGCAACTACCTGGCCGCCCGCGGGGAGACGCTGCGCCAAAAGGTGCTCGACGACGGCGCGGAGGCCGGATTCAAGCGGACCGCGATCACCACGGCGGCCGGCAAGATCCCGGTGCACAGCCGCGAGGAGAAGGGCCAGGACAACGGGGTCCCCTACCGGCGCTCCTACTGGTCACTCGCTCCCCGCCTGCAGTCGTCCGGCCGGTCGCCCGGCTCCGTCGACAGCCGCACCACCCGGACGACTCGGACCACTGGGGAGACCCCCGGACGGACGACTCGGTCTATTTCCCCAGGTCAGGGTCAGTGGTCCGGATCGTCCGGGTCATCCGCGGACGGTGCGGACCGGACCACCGAGCCGGACGACTGGACGACCCGGCGAAGAACCCTCGTCGGCAAGAGCCGCGAGGAGATCACCGAAGTGGGCCGCGCCCTGCGTGAGCGAGTACTCGCATCAACTGACGTCGAGGAGGACCAGGCATGAGTAACCGCCGTCGCCTGCGGCCCCCATCCGCGGTGGATCGCTTGAAGGTGCTCGCCGACGCCGGTGGCCTGGAATTCGAGCCGAACCACGAGGCATCTGCCTGGCTCGGAGACGCGATCGGGCACCTCCGGGCCAGGATCATGGCCGGAACCATCAGGGGCTGCCCGCATCTGCGCCCAGGCATGGTCGTCGTCACCGCGCTGTGGGCACCCGACCAGCTGGTCTGCACCGCCTGCCTGTCCATGTTGGCGGTCACCGGCGACGAGGACCGCAGGTGTGACCGCTGCGGCGTCATCGCCGAGGCCGGGCAGCTCCATCCGGGGATGACCTCGCTCGACCCGTCAGGCGCACTGCTGGTGCTGCTCGGGCTGTGTCCGACCTGCATGCATCGCGAGGTCGCGTCATGACCGCGGTGCTCCCTCGTAGTGCTCGGGCTCTGCGGCCCGATGCTGCCACTGGTGCTCGGCCTCTACGCCGTGATGTTGCTCGTGGTGTTCGGCCTGTGCCCATGCGGGGCCAGGTCAGGACTATCGCGAGATGTCACCAGGCGGGGAACCCCTCCCCCCGGCCTACCGCGGACACCGACAAGCGCGCGGATTTTTCTCCCTGCACTGCAGGCCGACCTGAAATCGGAGCCGTACGACGATGACGACGAAGCGGTCCACGCACGGCCCTGCCGGCGAGCGGCTGGTGGCGGCGGTGCTGGCCGAGCTGGCGCGGGACGAACTCGAGCCTGACGTCCGCGAGGCCGAGCGGCTGCACCAGGCTGCCGACCTCACGGATCGCCTGGAGGCCATCCGTGAGCAGCTGGCGCGGGAGGGCCTGACCACGCCGACCGCCACGGGCGGGGCCAAACCTCATCCGCTGCTGGCCGCCGAGCGGGCTACGGTCGCCGCGATCTCACGTCTCCTCGATGGCATCGCGCTGGAGGCCGCGTCGATCAAGGACTCGACGAAGCAGCGGGCCACCCGCACCCGCTGGAGGACGCACAACCAAGCCCGACGCGGGACGACGTGATGGCGAGGAGGATTCCCCAGCCGCGATCCGAGGACGGGCCGGACCGGGCGGCTGATCCACGTCCCCAGTCCCCGGCCGTCGGACCACGCTTTGAAGGCCTCGATCCACGGGTCGTCGTCTTCACGCACCCCACCGACTGGCCGGCCTGGGCGCAGCGCGCCTTCGCCGAGGACATCGCCAGGGGGCTGACCGTCGGATGGTGGACGGGCATCCCGATCCGAGGGCGGAATCAGTGGTGACTCCGCCGGCCCCGGGGCACGGACAAGACGTCGGCCTCTTGCTGATGCAGGTGTCGCCGCGGCTGGCCGGACACCTGGCGATCGCCGTGCACGACTACCGAAAGCGCTGCGCTGTGACGGGCACGCCGGCCCCGCTGACGCAGCTGGACCAGCTGTTCCAGACACTGCGATGGGTCAATCAGGGTCAGCCCGGGTCACCGATCGACCCAGCCCCCAACGTGGCGGACGCTGCGCCTGTGGCCCCACGCATGCTGACGGTCGAGCAGACCGCCGCCGTCTTGGCGGTGTCGATCTCCACGGTGAAGCGGTTGATCGCCCGCGGTGAACTGCCGGCGGTGACGGTCGGCGTCGGCAACAGCCGGGTGCGGACCGCCGACGTCGACCGATATGTCGCCGGGCTGGCCCCGCGCTCGACCAGAGAGGACAGGGAGACGGCGGCATGACCACGCAGACGACGAAGTCCACGCCTACGACCACGGACACGAAGACTGTGAAGGCAGAGACCATGAAGGCAAAGCCCATGGACGTGACGACAGCGTCCAAGACTCGGGAGAACGCAGACGAGCCCGACCCGTACGCGGTCGCCGAGGAGGCCGCCGACGCCTTCATGACAGCGCTGCGGACGGCGATCGAGCGGCTGCCTCAGCGGCCAGATCTGACCGAGCCGGCCGAGGCGCTTCGACGTGCACTCGACCGGCTGTGCCCGGGATCCGCCGAGCCGGTCCTTGCGGCCGCCTACGCGGCGCTGAACACCTCGACGGGTCGCCGGCCCGAACTCATCCCTTCCTTGGACGCGCTCCGCGGTCGAGCGCGGAATGAGATCCCCGCCGTGCTGCGGGCGCTTGACCACGCGCTGACTGTCTTCGAGCGGCAGTCCGAGCTCGATGAGGCGGAACGGACTCTCGCTCGACTCGAAGCTGAGCGCAGGAGCGTGCTCAGTGACGCGGAAGCCGCGGTCGCGGCAGCGGATGTCGACAGCGTGCTGGCGCTGCGACCGCGCATCGAGATTGAGCTACCGGCGGCGTTGGACGCCGCCCGCCTCGCCGTCGCCGAGTTGCACCTGGCGCGGGCCCAGGCCGAGCAGCGCCGACCGCACCAGCGCGCAGAGGCCGCGGCGCGAGTGGAGGCCCAAGTGTGTGCCGATCTTGAGGAGGCGCGGCGACGGCTGGAAGCAGCCGGCGAGGCCGCTCAGGCCGCCGCCCGAGACAAGGCCCTGGCCGACCAGCTAGCGAAGGTCGCCGATGCTGAGACCCAGCGCCTGGCCTTGGAGCGCGACCGGCTCGCCGCGGCGAATAAGGCGTCGCTGCAGGATCGGCTGCGGCGTCTGGCCGGCTTGCCCCCAGAGGAGTCCGCTGAGGTTGAGCAGATCGAGGACTCGCGGACGAAGCCCTCCCATCCCGTCCGCCGGCCCCTGGCGATTGCCCGCGGGGTGACCGTGACGATGGGACCCGTGGCGTCGTGACGGTCGGCGAGAAGGGACTGGCCGAGGCCCGACGACGGTTCACTGCAGAAAGCCTTGTAGCCGTCGCCAGGATCTCGCGGCAGTGGACGCTGGAGGACCTCTTCACCGGGCCCGGAGCACGCGGAGCGGCAGAGGCCGCTGCACGGGTCGGCAACGCATCAGCCCGCCAGGCACTGACGGACCTGGCCATTGCCGTGGCTGAGTTGGACGCAGGTTGACGAGGTTCCGGCCTGTGGGTCCCAGCCAGCGCGCGGAGTCGACTGACGGGGAAATTTCCCGAGCGGTCCAGACGCCTACTTCGGCCCCTCGGCAGTGCGACGCTCCAGTTCTGCCCGCTCCTCTTCATCCTGCGCTCGAAATGACTCTTCGCGGTCAGAGCGGATCTCAGCGACGTCAGCGGCAAGTTCGCTGAGTGCCTGGGAAACCCACGACGCCGGGACGCGTTTACGTTCCTTGGCGGCGACAATCTCCTTAAGTGCGTAGAGCACCCGACGTCCAGCAATGTCTGGGCTCAGATCAAGCGACCAGCGTTCGTCCAAAGCATCGATGAGGATGAATGCATCATCGCGAAGCTTTTTCGACAGGCCACCTACAAGCGCAAAGAGCTCTCCCGAGAGCTCGTCGACGGTAGCAGTTGCGGCCTGGAGTTCCGCATAGTCAGCATCCCGTTTTGCAGCCTCATGCGTAAGCGCAATACGCAGCTTGGGCAGAACTCGCAGTATGGCCTGCCGTGTTTCCTGCTCGCGCTCTCTTCGCGCGCGCCTTCCAGCGATCCAGGCTCCCAACAGTGTGCCGCTGATTCCGAAGAAGCCACCGATGAGGCCGCCGATTATGGTGAGTACCCACGCTGGTGTCACGCTGGGACTCTACTGTCTGGAGAGTGGCAGGCGAGAGACGCATCCCCCGACGAAAGGCCAAACCCTGATGCCCGCCTGAGCGGGTGGCGGCTACTTCCGCGACCGCGACCTCAGCGCCAGCACACCCGCGGAGGTTCGGGTCAAGGGGAGGCTAGAAGATCTTGGACGAGCGCAACCTTCCCCTCATAGGGGCGGACAAATGTCCCGCACCGCCCTAAGCAAACCTTGCTAGATGCGGTGCTAGCTCGCTGCGTAGCTCAGGTCCAATAGGCGCTGGGCCCGCGTGATGTCTTCGGTGTTGGTGAGGGTCAGTTCAAGATCTCCGGTGCCGAAGTGTCCAATGGAGCGGACGTCCCGGGAGAAGTCCTTCACTAAGGACACCTCGTCGGGGTTGACCTTGACGTAAACGAGCACCTTCCCGGACTGCGGGTGCACCTCAACGCAGGCGAAGTTCTTTAACCGACGGAATGCGTAGTAATTCTTGTTAACGATTTTGGTGACGTCATCGCCAAGGTTGAGCAGGTACTGCTCCAGCGCGTCGTAGACGTCCTTCAACCTTTCCGAGGCAGCCGCATGCAGCTGACTGACTGTCTTGGTGGCACTGGCCGTCGGGGAGGTCTGCATGGTGGCCTCGCCGGCCGCGGTGGCCTTTGCGGCGGTCGAGGCAACCAATTCCAGAGCCAGCAGCCGGTCGTTGTAGCTGCGGTAGCGGACCAGCTCGATGCTGCGGTTCATCTGGCCGACGGCGTGCTCGTCGTAGCGGGTGAAGTCACCGGCCACGCAGACCAGTCGCGGGTTCGACCAGTCGACAGTGACCGTGGAGCCCAACTGCTTGAGGACCAGCAGCTCGAAGTCCCCGCGGTGGTCCATGAGCCAGTCCAGGTAGAACAAGCCCTGGGTGATGACATTCTCGTTCACCGCCCGCTTGTACTCGAAGATCACCGGATTGCCGTTCTCGTCGATGCCGAGCGAGTCCATCCGGCCGCCGTGCTTCTTGCCGGTGGAGTACTCGCTGGCCAGGCATCGGACGCCGAACAGCGTCTCCATGTTGTGCTCGATCAGCGTCTGCAGCGACTTCTCGAGCGTCATCGCGGTACCGCTTAGCTCGACTGCCTTGCCCTGGTCGAGCTGGAACAACTTCAGGTCTCCCATGGACAGCCTCCGTGGCGTCGAGATCGTGGTGCTGGGCGGCGGCTGGAGCGATCAGGCGATCGTTGTGTAGTTGTCCACGACCTCGTCGAGCACCCCGTGCAGGGAAGACCAGCCGGCCTGGAAGGTCGTCATGCACTGGTCGACCCACGGCTCGAGCGTCGTCGAATCCTCAGGCTGATCGACCCAGCGCCAGTGGGGGAAGGCCTCCTCCCAGGGCTCCTTCCAACCGAGAACGTCCGCCGCCGATGCGCACTCTTCCCGGAGCAGCTGCGACCGAGCGCGACGATCGATGCAGCCGGATGCGAGGTGGATGCCGACGTAAGGGCATTCGATTCTGGCCGGGGTGAGCAGTTGACCCTTGTTCCACGCGAGGACCAGGGACAGCCGCCAGCCGGCCTCGTTCCAGGCCGGCTTGGTCAGCCCCACCTTGGACCATGTGCCGTCCTCCTCGACGAGAACGGCTTCCGGGGAATCAGCCCAGGAGATCAGCTGGTCGTTGAGCCCCCGCAACCGTGTGATGAACGAGGAGCGGGCGACATCGCGAAGGGCCGCCCACTCCTCGATCACGGCCCGGTGGCGGAGATAGAAGGCCGTCTTTTCATCGGTACTCACGCGAGCTTCTCCCCGTGGTGATGATGCAGAGTGGTCAGGTAGTCGTGGACCCCGGGCGCGGCATCACGCCCGGCGGGCAGGACACTGATAGCCGACTCGACGACGGCGGCGATGTCAGCCCAGCGCAGGCACCACCAGTCGGATAAGCCCTCCCCGGCCGTTGTCGGTGGGCGTCCGTCGCGGGTCAGGAAGACCAGGACGGGGTTCTCATCAGCCCACTCAGCGGCCAGTCGGATGCATTGATCATGCTGCTCCCCAGCCCCCACCTTCGACTCGACGAGGATCGTGACGCCGGGAACCCGTACTAGAAGGTCCGCTCGGGTGTCGTTGCGCTGCTCCTCCCGGACGAGTCGCACAGGATGCGTGCTGGCCCTCTCCACGCCGAGCCGATCGAGGAAGCCAACCAGCACCCGGTCGCCGAGCTGATGGAAACCTTCCGGATCAAGAACCCAAGCCAGGCCGGCGGTCAGAATCAGCTCGTTGCGTTCCAGGCCTGCGGCCTCCAGCAGCGTGCGTGGACCGCCGAGCCAGTCGCCCTGTTCGCGAAGCGAAGCCATCTCTCCAGCCATGGAGTCCAGCCGCGCGGTCCAGTTGGCGACCGTGGCGCGGTCGGCCTGGGCGCGCCGGTCATCCAGCGTGGCCCAGTCGGCCCAGAGGTTGGCCAGACGGTGTTCCCACGCGGCGATGGCGGGTGTGCTCATGCGGCGTTCTCAGCGTGCTTACGGCGGGCGGCCCGGTAGGTCTCACGGGTGATGACCTGCAGGGCGGCGTCGGCGAAGGCCTGGTCCTCAAGCATGGCTTTGAGCAGCCGCTGGGAGCCCTCCTGCCGGGCGAACAGGGCCCCCACGATGTCGTCGGGCTTGATGGTGAGGGCGAACTGCTCTTCGGTGTTGTCCGCAGCGCGCTGCTGCACGTCCTCGCTCTCGGACAGGAGGCTGGGCAGGCCGACGTAGATCTCCAGACCGTCGGGTTCGGACAGGTCGTAGCCGAAGGTGGCGTTGAACGACTTGATCAGCTCCGACAGCTTGATCATCAGCGCCTGTTCGACGGTGCCGCCGCGGCCCTCGCCGGTGAAGGTCTGGATCTCGCCGGTGACCTCGCCGGGGGCGTTGCTGGCCTTGGTCTCGACGCCGCGCTGGTGACCCAGGAAGGCCAGCTCGGTCGCGCCGAGGTCGATCGCCCCGGTCTCGGTGGCGGGGGTCTTGAGCTTGGCGAGCAGCAGCTTGCCGTAGAGGTAGAGGCTTTCCAGCTCCTCGTCGGTGAACTTCATGACCTGGCCGAGGAAGGCGTAGGCGCGGACGAACGCCTTGAGCGCGTCGATCAGGTCGGTCTGTTCGTGCTCGGGCAGGTTGCCGGCGCGGACGACGGCTGGGTCGACGTGGGCGGAAACCGTGGCATGGGTGGCGGCGTTGCCGGCCAGCAGCGCGGCGACCGCCTTCTGCTGCTGCTCGGGGTCTATGACGGCGTGCTTCTCGATCCGGGTCTGCAGGTTGTAGAGGAGGTTGGGGTCGGTCTCCTCGGTCCAGCTGGTCTCGTAGAACGGTGCGAACTGCTCGCGCATCTCCTCGGCGGTGTTGACGAAGTCGAGGACGAAGGTGTCCTCCTTGCCGGGGTGGATGCGGTTGAGCCGGGAGAGGGTCTGCACCGCCTTGACGCCCTCGAGCTTCTTGTCCACGTACATGGTGTGCAGCAACGGCTCATCGAAGCCGGTCTGGTACTTCTCCGCGACAATGAGCAGTTGACCCTCGTCGTGGAAGCGCTGCTTGGTCTGGGCCTCGGGAAAGCCGTTGAGCCCGGCCTCGGTGAACGTCTCGCCGGGGACGTCCTCATCGGTCAGGCTGCCGGAGAAGGCGACCAGCGCCTTGATGCCGGTGAGCTGCTTCCTCTTCAGGTAGCGGTCGATCGCGGCGGCGTAGCGGACGGCGTGCAGCCGGCTCTTGGTGACCACCATGGCCTTGCCTTGGCCGCCGATCTTGTCGGCGGTGACCTTGCGGAAGTGCTCGATGATGATCTCGGCGCGCTGGTCGAGGTTGGACGGGTGCAGATCCACGAACCGGGCCAGGGCGACCGCGGCGCGACCCTTCTCCACCTCGGGGTCGTCGCTGGAGAGCCCGTTGGCCAGCCGGTAGTAGCGCTTGTAGGTCAGGTAGTGGGCCAGCACGTCGAGGATGAAGCCCTCCTCGATGGCCTGCCGCATCGAGTAGAGGTGGAACGGCTCGAAGACCGTGGTGCCGGCCTCGTCCCGGGGGGTGCCGAACAGCTGCAGCGTCTTGCCCTTGGGCGTGGCGGTGAACGCGAAGAACGACAGGTTGCCGTTGCGCCCCCGGGCCTCGGCCGAGTGGACGACTGGGCTGAGCGTCGCGTACAGCTCATCCTGCTCGTCTGACGCGGCGGCCTCGGCGCGAACGGCCTCGGTCTCGGCGGTGGCCAGCGCCTCGGCACCACCGAGCACCTGCTTGACCTTCTGCGCGGCGTCGCCGGTCTGCGAGGAGTGCGCTTCGTCCACGATGACGGCGACCCGCTTGCCCTCGACCGCGGCATCCTTGGCGATCACCGGGAACTTCTGCAGCGTGGTGATGATGATTTTCGTACGGGCATCGAGCAGCGCGGCACGCAGTTGCTGGGAGTCCTGGTCGATGCGCTGCAGCAAGCCTTGGACGTGCTCGAAGCCGGCGATGGTGTCCTGCAGCTGCTTGTCCAACACCCGCCGGTCGGTGATCACCACGACCTTGTCGAAGATCAGCTCGTCGGGTCCGAGCGCGGCGTCGGCGGCCAGCAGCGCGGGGTCGCTGGGGGTGTGCAGGTCTGCGAGTCGGTGGGCCAGCCAGGCGATCGAGTTGGACTTGCCCGAGCCGGCGGAGTGCTGCAGCAGGTAGCTGTGCCCAGCGCCATGCTTCGCGGCGTGGGCAGTCAGCCTCTCGACGACGTCCCACTGGTGGTAGCGGGGGAAAACCACCGAGTGAGCACCGTGCTTGGGCACCGTCTCCTGCACGTAGCGGTGCAACAGGTCCAGCCAGGTGTCCCGCGCCCATACCTGCTCCCACAGATAAGCGGTGCGATGCCCGTGCGGGTTAACCGGATTGCCCTGCCCCCCATTGCCCCCAGGTCCGGCGGAGCCCTGATTGAACGGAAGGAAGACGGTGTCCGCGCCGGCCAGCTTCGTGGTCATGAACACGAGGTCGGGGTCGACGGCGAAGTGCGCCAGGCAGCGGCGGGCGAAGATCCGGTCCGCGGGGTTGCGCTGCTTGGGGTCCCGGTACTGCGCCTTGGCGTGCTCCACGGTCTGGCCCGTGAAGTGGTTCTTCAGCTCCGCGGTGGCCACCGGGATGCCATTAACAGCCAGCATCAGGTCCAGCGACTGATGCTTGTTGCTCTCGCTGTGACGCAGCTGCCGATAAACCAGCAGCCGGTTCTTCTCGTACTTCGCCACCAGCTCCGGGGTCAGTCCGTGCGTGGGACGAAAGAAGGCCACCTGGATTCGCTGGCCGGAGTCCTTGACTCCGCGGCGCAGCACGTGAACCACACCGTGCGCGTCGATCTCCTCGGCGATCCGCTTCGTCACCTTCGCGACGACCGCGGACCCGTACCGCTGGGCCAGCTTAGCCCAGGTCTGCGGCTGCGTCTCCTGAACGAATCCGAGCAGTTGCACTCCGTCCAACCCAAACGCCACGTCGTAGTCGGTCGGTGAACCGTGCCGCCAGCCGTTGCTGAGAAGGTGTGCCTCGATTGCAGCCTCGAAGTCGGACTCAGTGTGCCCGGCCATTACGCCACCTTCCGCGCAGTGGTCACGTCCAGCTGCCCGGTCACAGCGGCGGCAACTAGGGCTTGCTTGCGCTCCTCGAGCAGGGCGATTTGGCGTTCCCTCAGACTGGCAAGCTCGGTCGCGGCGGCGTCCTCAGCGGCGATGACCTGGATCAGGTCGTCCTGCTCATGCAGCGACGGCAGCGGCAGATGAAGCGACCTCACCTGCTCTCCGTTCAGGTTGTCTTGGGTCGACGACCGGGCGATTGCGGTGAGGACGCGACGGATGAGCTCGAGCCAGTACAAGAGGTAGCGGGGGCGCAGGTCTGGGCCAGGGACCAGACCGAGAATGGCCTGGTTCCAGACGCTCCGTGTCGCCGCGATGCTGGTTTTGCCGACGCTGGCGTACATGGCGAACAGCACGGTGCCGGCCGGGGCGGGTCGGAGGCGAGCCGCCTCAAGGCCTGCCTCCGTGACGTGCTTCAGCGGAGGAGACGTTGTCCCGCCCTCCTGCATGTCGCCGATGCTGATCCACGGCGTTCCGGCAGGCGGGTCCGTCCAGTACGACGAGTCGCTCGTCGAAGGCGTTCCACCGCCCAGAGATTCCGCCAGCAGTTGCGACAGCTTTCGGGTCGGCCACCCGTGGCAACTAGTGGCGGAGCCCTCCGCTACTTCGAGCAGCCGATCCGATACGCCGAGGCGCTCGGCGATGAAGGACTGCCGTCTGTCAGCCGAACGGGCTTGCTGGCCCAGCTGGAGTGCGACGGCGCTGTTGAGACGGGTGGCCTGGTCGTCAAGGAAGTCCGCGATTCGCCGCTGCTCATCCGCGGCGGGGTAGGGGACGCGGATTGTCCACATTTCTTCCTGTGTGAGCTTGTCGCGTGTCGAGCCCGAGATGTAGCGACCATAGTCGACAGCATTAAGTGCATAATGCAAGAATCGCGGATCGATGGCGCGTGGCCTCAGTACGTGAATGTGGTTATTTACCCACGAGGGACCGTCGATCACGAAGGACACCGGTCGTGTCTTGTCGAAGAAGGGGGCTCCGTCCTCGCCTAGGAGGACCAAGGTCTCATTGAACAGGTGCTTCGATATGTGATCTACGATCCCGCCGGATCCCCAGTACGGCACGTCGCCGGCCATATCCGCGCGCTGTTCCCGATTTAGTGGGACGCGCGTTCCATCCAGACACTCGGCTAGGCGGCGCAGGGGCACCTCATTGAAGGTCATCGCTTCAGCCCTGCAAGCACGTGCTGGATCTCGGCTTCCACGGCTTCCAATTCGGCGTCGATAGCGACCAGTGGGCGTAGGGGCACGTACTTGTAGAACAGTCGAGTGAACGGGATCTCGTAGCCGATCTTGGTCTTAGTGTGGTCAACCCAGGCGTCTGGAACATGCGGGAGCACTTCGCGCTCCACGTGCTCGTCGACGTCCTTGGCGAGCGGCACGTTCTCGTTGTCCCGCAGGTCTGGGTCAGGTAACGGCTGACCCTTGCGGTCGATCACGATGGGCGCGTCGGGGGCGGCAACTGCTGCTGCGGCAAGGACCGCCTTCTTAATCGCGGGTGGCAGCCCAACCTGCTTACGTGCGGTGCATGCGTTCAACAGCAGCTTGGTGAAGGCGCTCTCGGTCTCCTCCGACGTCCCGACCAGGTCGGTCAGCGCGCCGATCAAAGCGTCGTGCATCCGCCGCGCGTCGTCGTGACCGATGGAGAGCGCGACCACCGACTTGCAGGCGCGGACGGCTGCGATCGTCCCCTCGGTCACGAGCCAGCGGCGGCGCAGCGGCCGCTCCACGGTGATCCGCCGGAATCCGAAGGCGTCGTTATTGAGGACCTTGACCCGGTCGTCGACGCCGGCCAGCTGCAGGGCATCGGTGTAGAGGTGGGTGACAGCGGCGATGTGGTCGTCGTCGAAGTACTTGCGCTTATCGCCTAGCGACTTGCGCATCTTCGACCACTCGCTACGGGCGTCGACCAGCGCGACCTTGCCGGCCCGTTCACGGCTCTTACGGTTGGTGACGATCCAGACGTAGGTGCTGATGCCGGTGTTGTAGAACAGCTGGTCAGGCAGGGCGACAATGCCCTCCAGCCAGTCGTTCTCGATAATCCAGCGGCGGATGTTGCTCTCCCCGGACTCGGCGGCCCCGGCGAACAGCGGACTGCCCGAGAAGACGATCGCAATCCGGCTGCCTCCGTCCTCGACGGGCTTCATCCGGGCGATCATCTGCTGCAAGAACAGGAGGGAGCCGTCGGAGACGCGGGGCAGGCCGGCGCTGAAACGACCTTCAGGCTGCTTGGCCTCGGCATCGATTACAGCCTTGGACTTGCTCCAGTCGACGCCGAACGGTGGATTGGCGAGCAAATAGTCAAACCGCTTGTCCCCGTGCCCGTCGTTCGTGAGCGTGTTGCCCAGGACGATGCGCTCGGGATCCTGGCCCTGGATCAGCAGGTCCGATCGAGCGATCGCCCAGGTCTCCGGGTTGAGCTCCTGGCCGAACATCTCCAGCCGGGCCTTCGGGTTGAGCCGCGTCAGATACTGGTCGGCGATGTTCAGCATGCCGCCCGTGCCGCAGGCCGGGTCGTAAATCGAGCGCACGGGGGCGGTGCCGGTCAGGACCTCGGAGTCCTCGCCGAAGAGCAGATTGACGATAAGCCGGATGACCTCGCGCGGGGTGAAGTGCTCACCGGCGGTTTCGTTGGAGAGTTCGGAGAACCGGCGCAGCAGCTCCTCGAAGACGTAGCCCATGGCATGGTTCGGCACGACCTCCGGGCGCAGGTCCAGCTCGGCGAACTTGCCCAGCACCAGGTAGAGCAGGCCTGCGTCGTCCAGACGGCTGATCTGCTCGTCGAATCGGTACTTCTCCAAGACCTCTGCCGCACTGCGCGAGAAGGCCCCGATGTAGGCGCGCAGCTCCTGGGCCAGGCTGTTCGGTGACTCGAGCACCTTCCTGAAGGTCAGCGGACTTGTGTTGTAGAAGGGCACGCCCGACGCCTGCTTGAGCAACAGGTCCGGGGTGTCGGTGAGGCCCTTCAACTGCTCGGCACGGGCGAGCACCGCCGGCTTCGTGGGCTCCAGGACGGCGTCCAGCCGGCGCAGCACGAGCAGCGGCAGGATCACTCCGCGGTACTCGGCCGGTTTGTAGTCACCTCGCAGAAGATCGGCGACCTGCCAGACGAACTGAACCTTGCCCTCGAAGCCCTGCACGCGTGTGATCTCCCGGTCGGCTGTTGCTCGCCGACCGTTTCGGATCGACGCCGTCCGGAGGGTTCTTACCTGACAGGGTCACCCACCGCAGTCAGCATCCCGCAATCTGTGACACATGGGGCTCGTGATACTGGCGGGAATCCCGCCCGCGGGCGCGCAGGAAGGCAGCCGGCTGGGGAAGGCGGTGACGGCAGGCGGCCGGACGGAACGGGCGGTCGGCCGCAGCACCCGCGAGCACAACGGGGTAAGGGCCACGGACCCGGTCAGGACGGGCCGGATGAGGTCTTCGACCTGCCCGGGGGTCAGAAGGGGTCCGGCGGTGCCGGTGGGTCAGGGTCACGGGTCTGGCTTCAAAGATCAAGCCCCGCTAGACGGGAGGACCCGTTGGGCCACAGTCCCTCGTCGAGGTGCGTCGCTGGCGCGTCGTGCTGCCCGGCCGTGGGGTCACGGACCTACGTGACCAGACTAGGTGCTCCTACTCATGCCATTGACCGGCCCTGGCCAAGACGCAGCCGCGGCCGTGCTGGAGAATGACCGACATGGACTCGGGGGACAAGGTGAAGCAGGACGCCGGAGGCGGCAGGGGTCAACCCATACCTCCGGAATTGATTGTTTATGAGGGAAACGGTCAACTCGTGCCGTTCGTGGACCCGTCCACGCCCGAAGGCGCCGTGGTAATGCTGCCAGATCGGATCGACGAGGCGGCGGGTCCCATGTTCCACGACGACGCTGTAGGAGTCGTCAAGACGCTTCAGGCGCAAGGGCACAATGTCCGCGCCGCCAACATCTCGCATCCACCACACTACCTCAGCGAGTACGGGGCTGCGGAGATAGTCTCGTCAATAGTGCTTGGCGTTGCCGGAAACTTCACGTATGACTCAATACTGACCATTGCAACTCTGGTTCGCCTGCGGGTCATGAATGCCTTACACCGCAGCGACGAGGCCGTCGATGAAGCTCAGGTGCGGCTGAGTATAGATGAACTGGACATCACGGAAGGCGGGGCGGTGCGACTCCGCGGATTGTCTTACTCTGGGCCGGTCGAAGGAATCGCTCCGACATTGAACGGAATTCTGGATACCGACTCCAACGGCGACGCGAGCACGACTGGTGCCTAACGACGACGAGGGCATCCGGTGGTCTGGACTGGTTGTGCGAACAGGCGTCCCATTGCCGCCTGCCGCGGGGCCAAACCGAACCGCGATGCTAAGGCGGGACGGCACAAGCACACTGCGTAATGCTCGCCGAGAATTTGGTAGCGCATTGAGATCTCTTCAGGGTTTGTCGCCAGACATCCTGCCGCGCGCTCCCTACAACGCCCCGCACAGATGGCCGACGTCAGAGCTCACACTAGAGGGCTACACCCGGGTTGGCACCGAGTGGCTACTCCTGCGCAGACGTCTGGCTGAGTTGCCAGCCGCCGAGGCGGCCACCCTAGCCGGCATTCGCGCACGGTTGGAGGAGGCGCTGAAAGCAGCAGTCGCGGCCTACAACTTCTTGGAAGACGAGCCCGAAGAGGACTGCGTCCACACCCTTGCCCACGCCATAGGGGAGCTGCGGAGCGGATTGTTCGGGTGTCCCGTGACCGTCAAGGACCGGAGGCTCATCAACGACTGCCCTTTGTCGCTATTGCACTTTCGGATGGGCATGTCGATGGGCTTCACGGCTGCGAGGCTATGCTCCATCTGTCGCAAGCCGCTCGACGTATGTGAGCACTTGTTGGGAAGGGTGTACGCCACCAAAGTTGGCCGCGTGGGCGACACATGCACTGCCTGTGGCCTATCTGATTGTGATCACCAGGTTGGCGAGACAGTCCTGATGTGGCCGTCGGTGATGATTGCCGACATAGACCTTCGTGAAGTTAGTCTTGTCTACCGGCCACGCGACCCCCTGGCGCGAATATCCGAGTTCTCCTTTCCCATACCGAAGGGAAAGGAGCCGAGCTACCCTCCGGCATGCCTGTGTTGGCGTCCATGCTCGGGCTTCTGGGATCTTAGTGGAGGAACACGCGAACGCACGCTCGCCTGACTCACTCCAGGTGGGATCTTTTCCTGGGTACACCCATGAAGCCTCAATCGCTACCTCGGAGCAACGACCCCCAGGTGACGCCGCTGCCCTGATCAACCGCCGTCTGGCGGCCTTGACCGAAGCCGGGCGTTGGCACCCGCGCGCCCTTGGCCAGCCCCGGCTTCCATTACACGAGCTGCTGGGCGAGCCCGACCACCGCCCGGCCGGAACGCTAGGGCTTCTCCGGCAGGTCTTCGTACAGTCCCAGTATTTCCAGGTCCTGCTCATCGGCCTCGCCAGCCGCGGCTCGTCGGCGAATCTCCTCAAGCACAGGTCCGGCCTCGCCGCCCCGCGGCTGTCCCTTCTTATGCAGCCAGATCACCAGGTTGCCAGACACCAGGTTGCCGTCCACCAGCTGGAATGGGCCGTCCGTGGTGTTGTCCGACCGGTTGGTGTTGCGGTGATGCACGTCCTCGGTCGGTAGCAGCGGTCGGCCGAGCACCTGTTCGGCGATGTATCGGTGCTCCCGCACGGTCTTCCCGTTGACCGTGATGACTCGATAGCCGTTGCGGGGGTCCAGGTGACCCGCGCCCCTGGGAGCGCGCCGCTTGATCGGGGCGTCCCAGTCCGGCTTGCCGGCCAACTGGCGTCGGTAGTGGGTCTGGCAGAGCCCCTGGGTATGGGACAGACCGTCGCAGTCCTTGACCTCACAGGGGACGCCCTTGGGCTTGTAGTCCCTAACAGGGGTCAGCGGGTGACCGGAGTACCGCTGCTGGGCGTGCGTCCCGCACAGGCCGCCGGAGATGGCCGCGCGAGCGCAGCCCGGACCTTCGCAGGTCTTGCCCAGGTTGCGCTGTCGGCGCTGGACCTCAGCAAGCGGGTCGCCGTGGCGCTTCCAGCGGTTGTAGTGGTCCTCGCAGTACCCGCGCGACTTGTGTTCGTTGGCGCAGCCCTCGACGGTGCACGTCTCGGGTCGCTTCTCCATGCGGACGACGCCGGGGTCGCCCGTGCGATACCAGCGCAGGTAGTGCATCCGGCACAAGCCGCGAGTCTTGGTGGGACGATCGCATCCTTCCTCGGAGCACTCGGCGGCCTGGCGGACGTAGCGGCGGATCGGGCCGGTGGTGTCGCCTCGCCGGCGGGCGCGCTGATAGCACCGCTTGCAATAGCCAGACGTCTGTGCGACGCGGTCGCAGCCCTCCCACCGGCACAAGGTCGTCGTCATGCCGCCGCACGATAGAGGGCGCCACTGACAGTTGCTCGCAGCCTGAGATCTTTGAAGAGCAGGACGCACATCTCTCTGGAGCCATGGGGGGCACGAGCGCCCCTCGTCCTGCGGTTGAGTCGCCAGCAACGGACTCTGTCGAGGGGGACAGACCCCGCCGGGGAGCCGGTCCGCCCCGGCGGGGGGCTGCCGCGCCCGGTCCCGGCCGCCCTCGTCCGCATCCGCCCGACCGCGAGCTGATACGACGATCAGGATCAGGACAGGCCTGGCCAGTGGTGGGCCGGACGGAGGAGGCCCAGTTCGGGCCTCGGCCATCCATGGCCAGCTCGGCCGCGCGGGTGACGGCTACCCTGCGCCGATGAGGGTCGGCGTGTACGTGGACGGCTACAATCTGTACTACGGCGGGCGGCACTGCTGCGGTCGGGGTGCGGGCGGCTGGAAGTGGATCGACGTCCGAGGGCTCGTCACGGATGCCATCAACAGTCAGGGCAGCTGGTCAAATGTGACAGTTGATCGCATCGTGTACTGCACAGCACGGGTGGACGCCGTGACGAACCCGTCGGCTCACGCAGATCAGGACGTTTACCTCAAAGCGCTGCGAGCAACGAGCAGCGTCGATTGGATCGAGTACGGGAACTATGTCGCCCGGACCAAGACGGGGCTACTTGCAACGGATGACCCGCAGACGAAGAAGCCCGTCATCGCACACTCGGCCTGGCCGATCATGGTTAAGGACGCAGCGGCGGCCGACGTGCCGAACGCCCGGTTCATGGTCCGGTATCTCCACCTCGAGGAGAAGGGCAGCGACGTCAACGTGGCGTCGCACCTGCTGCTCGATGTCCTGTCTCAAGCAGTCGATGCGGTCGTTGTTGTGTCCAACGACAGTGACCTCGCCTTCCCCATTAGAGCGGCACGCGATCGTGTCCCGGTTGGCTTGATCAACCCCAGGGGGACCTACTTCGCGGGCGACCTCACCGGGAAGAAGACGGATGGAGTCGGTGGACACTGGTGGTGGAAGCTGAAGGCAGCGACCTACCGCCGCCACCAGCTTCCCGACCCCGCTGGAGGTTTCACTCGCCCTGCGGGGTGGTGACGCGCCGCACTGTCTACCGGTAGACAGCACGTAGACCCTGGGGCTACAGTCAACGTGCTTACTCACCCGGCCCCTCGTGGGCCGGGTCTTTTTTTGTCCCTAGCCAGGCAGGTCGCCAACGATCCTGCGCTAGGAAGGGCGGCGTCGCACGTTTGCGACCATCATCGCGGCGGCCCGCCGGCCTCGAGCGGCCGGCGCTTGTCGGCCTCCCGGACCTCGGCAGCCTGGGCGCGCAGCACCTCGGGCCAACGTGTCGACCGACGTCCGGTCGGCCACCTGCTTGCAGCGCCTGCACCAGCGGCACACCGCCGATCCGGCGACCTTCCCTGCTGCGTGGGCCGGGTCGTAGACCTTCACCGCGAGCCGGGAAGCTATTCCCGGGCTTCAGGCTGTTAGGTCGTCACACACACTCTGGACTGCGGAGAGACTGCCCTTCAGCGCCGCGAATGCCGCGCCGATCTCAACGGGATGCGTGGCAGAGGCAACAGCTAGCGCATCCTCGCGCGCCTGATCCATGGCGCGGACCAACCGGTCGTCGCCGGGTGCATAGCCGGAGAGCTGGCCCAGGATTCGGCTCGCTACCTCCTGCTGACCGCTCCGACCGCCCATGCGGCTACTGAGATCAAGGTCAGCTACACCGTCACAGGCCACGCGGTCCGCCTCGCCCGCCTCGCAGCCAGCCAGGAGAATAACGAGGGCCGCCAGCGGCACGGAGACCACACGGGCGAAGCGCGTCATCCCCTGCTCATCGTCCGTAGCCTCGTTGCCCTTGAGCCAGACGCCAGCACGCGCTGGGCCGCCACTTGAGCTGACTTGTGTACTTGCGTTGACTCCGGAAGCTCGAACACCTCCTCGCAGGTGATGACCCGTTCGCGCGCGGGGATGGCCGCACACAGGCAGTTCAGCAGCGTGGTCTTGCCGGCCTGGGTGCCGCCGGCGACCAGCACGTTGAGCCCGGAGACGACCGCCGCCTCGAGGAAGCCCGCCGCCTGCGGGGTGAGCGTGCCGAGGGCGACCAGCTCGTCGAGGGAGTGCGCCTGCAGCACGAACTTGCGGATGTTGACCGCCATGTGCCGGCGGGTGATGTCGGGGATGACCACGTGCAGCCGTGACCCGTCGGGCATCATCGCGTCCACGAAGGGCGTCGACATGTCGATCCGCCGGCCCGAGGAGCGCAGCATCCTCTCCACCAGGTCGGCGAGCTCACCCGGCGCCAGGATCGTCGTCGTCAGCTCCGACCGGCCCCGCCGCGCCACGAACACCCGGCCAGGCTCGTTGACCCAGATCTCCTCGACCTCCGGGTCGTCCAGCCACCGCTGCAGCGGTCCGAACCCGGCCACCCGGTCGAGCACGTCGCGCACGACCACGTCGGGGTCGCCGATCGGCGGCAGCGCCGAGGTCAGCGACCGCTCGGAGTAGTCGGCCACCACGTCACGCACCAGCAGCCGCACCGGACCGGGGTCGGTGAACGGGTCCAGCCCGCGCCGGCGGATCAGCTCCCGCACCTCGTCGTCGACGACCTCCAGCGCACTGGTCGCAGTCGGCACGGCACCCCCGTCGTTCACCCGGTCAGGACGACGACGGACAGTAGGAGGACCGGGCGGTCCGCGGGCGCCGGTCACCACGATCTGTGGACAGCGGGCGCGCGGCCCCACCCGGTCGGGTGTCACCCGACGCCGGCGACGGTGGAGCGAGAGGGCAGGCAGCTGCCTCGGCGAGGCAGCGCCTGCAGGCCGTCGTCGGTGGCGATCAGCCACGGCCGGCGGCATCCCGCGGCCCGGGCGTGCTCGACGCAGGTCCGGACGAGGGCCTGGCCGACGCCCCGGCTCTCGACCGCCGTCCCCAGCGGAACCAGCTCGCACTCGTCCCTGCGGACGGGCGACCGGCACCGAGCCCCGGTCCCGCTCCAGGGCGGCCCGCACCCGGGCGGCGTCGTCCTCGGTGCGACGCCGAACGGTCGGTGCGCTGCCCCTCGCTACGTGCGGGCCGTGTCAGCCGCGCGGGACGGCTCTCGCGTGTCGGGAGCCGGCGCCGGCTGCGGGATCGCCGGCTCGGTCGCGAGCCACGCGGTGCGGCGGGCGAGGTAGGCGTCCCAGTCCCAGCTGTCGAGGAACTTCTGCGCCGCGGTGCGGCCGTTCTGGTACAGGCGGTCGGCGGTCGTGCGGTCGAGGTCGAAGTCGGTCGCCTGGACGCCGTCGGTGTCGACGAAGATCGTCCGCTCGACGACGTCCGGGTCGTTCAGGTGCGCCCGGTCGGTGTGGCCGATCAGGGTCTTCAGCAGCGCCAGGCTCAGGCTCGCCGGGCCGGTCACCTCGAATCCGGGGGGCGTGGCCGGGCCCTTGGCGGAGAGCTTGATCCCGAAGGTCGGCCAGCGCGGTGGTCGACCGTCGCGGCGGTCGAAGACCTCGACCGGGAAGTTCGACAGCATCCCGCCGTCCACCAGGACGACGTCCCTGTTCGCCCGGACGTCCCTGAGCGTCACCGGCTCGAAGAAGAACGGGATGGAGGCCGAGGCCCGGGCGGCGTCCGCGACGGGGACGTCGCCGGCCACGAGCCCGTAGCGGTCGTAGTCCACCGGGAAGGCGCGCATCACGCCGCAGGTGACGTCGGAGACGATCACCGTCAGTCGGTAGCGCTTCTCCGGTGGCAGGGCGGAGCCCGGGTCCTGCTCCTGGGTGATCTCGAAGTCCTTGAAGGTCCTCACCCCGCGCTCGGCCAGCCGCTCGGCCAACCACTCGCGGAGGTACCGCCCCTCGTAGACGCCCTTGTCGAGTGCGATCGACAGCGCCCGGCCGAGGAACGGGATGCGATCCACCAGGCTCCTGTCCTGGAACCGGCGCCAGTCCAGACCGGCCATGATCTCGGCCAGGCGCGCCGCAGGGGTCCTCGCGGCGACCAGCGCCCCGACGATCGCTCCGGCCGACGTCCCGGCGACCCGCTGGACGTCGTATCCGGCCTCCTCGAGCACCGAGACCGCGCCGACGAGACCGATGCCCTTGACGCCACCGCCCTCGAGCACGAGGTCGCACTTCTTCAGCTCGGTCATCGCTCCCCATCTCCACCGGAAGGACGCGTGAACAGACGATCCGCCCGGATGACGGATGGGCACAGAGCCCTGCGTCCGCGGGCTCCGCCGGCCCGCTCCTGCTCGCGGGGTCCTGGGCAGGACGCCGGGGCGATCCCCACACGCGCGTCAGCGACCGGGGGGCTCGCAGACCGTGGCGGCCGCCCGCGGGGTTCCTTCCCGGAACCTCCACCGCTGCTTCCTCCTGGAAGCAGCGGTGGAGGTTGCTCCGACCATGTCCCTCCCGGCGGTGGACGTGCCTCCCACCCGTGGGGATCGGCCCGAACCCCGCCGCCGCCGCGCATGGTGGGCAGTGGTCGAGGACGGCGACCCTGGTCGGATCCCTGCGCCATCAGCTCAGGACGAGGTCCCGGAGCCCGACCGTCGCCAGCGACTCCCTGAGGTGGGCGAGGATCCGGGCGCGCGTCGGACCGATGCTGCCGACCGGCATGCCCAGGCGGGCGCTGATCTCCTGGTAGCTGATCGGAGGAGACGCGACCAGCAACTCCATCAGCTGCCGGTGCCGGTCGGGGAGCTCGGCCAGCGCGCGACGGACCAGCACCTGCTGCTCCCGCCGGAGCGCGGTGGCCTCGGGCCCGTCCTCCTCGGGGCCGTCGGGCCGGACGCCGCCCACGGGGCCGCGGTCCTCGTCCCAGTCGACGAGCTGTTCACGGCCCCCCTGCCGGATGACCTGCAGGCACACCCGGCTGGCGGTCGTCTTCAGCCACCCCGCCACGTGCTCGGGCTCCCTGAGGTCGGCGACGTGCTCGACCAGCCGCAGCCACGTCGTCTGCACCGCGTCCGCGGCCTGCGCGTCGTTGAGCCGGAACCCGCGGACCACCGACCACAGCAGTCCGGCGTACTCGTCGACGATCGCGTTCCACGCGACCGGGTCGCCCTCGGCAGCACGGTGGACCAGCACGGTGACCTCGGCAGGCTCCATGTTCCCGTTCCTCTCGTCCGCTCGGCGCACCGCGCCGACACGGGAGAGGTTCGGGGGGCCGCGCTAGCGGAACGCCAGCCGGACGAAGCCGCTGGTCAGAGGGGCAGGACTGCGGCGGGGCGCCGTCGTCAGCGGTGGGCGGCGAGCTGCTGGGCGAGCGCCCGGGTCCGCGGCTGGGGTGGCACCCCGAGCTCGTGGAGCATCCGCTGGCAGCGACGGAGTGCCCGGTGGGCGTCGACGAGGTCGCCCTCGGCGAGGTGGACCGCGACGAGGAGCTGGTACGCGTCCTCCGAGCAGTCGTCGGCCCGCAGGGCCCGCTCGGCGAGGATCCGGGCGGTCGGGGTGTCGCCGCGCGCGAGCAGCAGGTTGCCGGCCCGGACGGCGCTCGAGACGAACCTGCTGCGCAGGCGGTCCCGCTCCCACTCCAGCCAGCTCCCGCCGGACACGTCGGCGAGGAGGTCCCCACCCCACAGCTCCGCCGCCTGCAGGTAGGCCGAGAGTGCAGCCGAGGGCGCGCCCTGGCGCTCCAGCCGGGCCGCCTCGTCCAGGGCCCGCTCGAACTCCAGCACGTCGATCTGGAGTGCTTCGTCGACCACCAGGTGCAGCACCGCGCCGGCGCTGCGCAGGAAGTACGGCGGGTCGAGCTCGCCGCGCTGGGGTTCGAGGACGTTCTGCAGGTAGGCGAGGGTGACGCGCAGGTTCTTGCCGGCTGCCGCGTCGTCGAGGTCCGGCCACAGCTCCGAGGTGATGGCGGTCCGGGTCGGCCGGTCGTGGACGAGCAGGTAGCCGAGGAGCTGACGCACCCGCTCCCTGCGCAGCTCCGGAGCCGTGACGACCACTCCGTCGCGGCGGAGCTCGAGCGGGCCGAGCGCCCGCAGGTGCAGCCGGGCGGTCGGCACCGCCGGGATCGTGCGCAGCAGGGCGCGCGCGGTGGCCGCGAGCGGGGCGGAGGAGGCGGTTGCGGCCTGGGCTCGCAGGGTCGGCCGGGCGCCGGGCCCGAGGGCCTCGACGACCGCTCGGGCGCCGTCCTGACCGGCGGCGACCATCCCCAGGGCCAGCTCGGTCGTCCACGGCACCGGGAGCAGGGCACGCAGGACCGGCCAGGCACTGGGTGGGACGGCGCCGGCCGCTGCCGTCGACCCGCGCTCGCGCAGCTCGACCAGCGCTCGCGCCCCGGTGTGCAGGTCGGCGAGGGAGCCGGGTGGCGGGTCGGCGTCCCACCGTTCCCGGATCCCGGGCACCAGCACGTAGAGCAGCGGCAGCGCGACCGGGGAGACCCGCACCGCGCCGGAGAGGCGCCCGCCGTTAGACGGGGCGATCGACCGCAGCGTGGCCGTCGCCTGCTCCTCGGCGCCCACCGACAGGGCGTGGAAGACCTCCGCCAGCGTCCCCGCGAGGGGTGCCCACGCGACCGGGGAGGCGGCGAGGACCGGCCGGGACGTGCCGAGGAGCTGCTCGGCCTCCTCGTGCCGCCCCAGGACGTCGAGCAGGGAGACCGCGCAGGTCACCAGCTCGGGGGAGGTGAGCACCTTGTCCGGCTGCATGTCGCCGAGCAGGTAGGGCAGCAGCCGCTCCGCCTCGTCCAGGCGTCCGCGCAGCCGGAAGGACTCGAGGAGCAGGCACCGCGAGACGCCGTGCATCGTCGTCGCCGGGTGCGACAGCGACCGCCGGGCCAGCACCTCGCCGGCCGGGGCGTCGCCGAGCTTCAGGAGCACGAGCTGAGCGTGCAGCCACTCCTGCACCGGGTTGAGGGGCGTCCGGGACATCAGGCTCGGGACCGCCAGCGCCGAGCGGACCTCGTCGGTGGAGTGCGCCAGGACGCCCTGGAGGAGCGCGACGATGGCGGACGCTCCCGGGTGCCCGTCCCGTGCCAGCTCCTGCAGCTCCTGGAGCAGGGCCTCCATCCGGCGCCGGTCGTTCCGCCAGAACGCCAGCTGGACCAGTGCGTTCAGGCAGGCGTAGCGCACGCCGTCGACCGTCTCCCCGCCGGCGAGCGCCTGGGCGAGGAACTCCTCGGCCGCGCCCGGGCTGGTCGGCTCCGCCACCATGGCGGCGAGCAGCAGCCCCTCCGGGCTCCGCTGCACCTCGTGCGGAAGCCGGCGCAGCCACGACTCGAGGACGTCGGTCGGCACGAGCGCGGTGCAGCACTCGCACACCTCGACGACCAGCCGCCGGACGTCCTCCCACGCCCTCGCGTCGAGCAGCAGGCCCATCGCCTCCTGGTACTGCCCCCGGCCGCGCAGGACGTCGGCCGCGGTCCGCCGCGCCTCGGCCACCTGTCCGGAGTCGAGGTGGTGCTGGAGGGCCGCTGCCCACAGCCCGTGCAGCGACCACCACCCCGAGCGGGAGTGCACGACCAGGGGCAGCCCGTCGAGCAGGGACCGGAGGTCCACGTCCCGGCCGAGCAGCGCGGCTGCGATCTCCTCGTCCGCGCCGCCGACGGCGACGAGCAGCGCCAGCGCGTGGCGGCGCTCCGGCGTCAGCTGGGCCAGCAGCTCCTCCCAGACGTACCCGCTGACGGCGAACGGGCCAGCCGTCGCGGTCAGCTCGGCCAGGGCCGGCCAGCCACCGACGTCGCTGAGCAGCTCGGGCGGGACGCCGCGGGACTCGGCGAACGCGGCGACCTCGTCCTCGCGGAACTGCAGCTCGTCCTCCCGGAGGACCACGGCGTCCCCGTTGGCCACGAGCCGGGAGACCGACAGCGGGAACGGCGGCCGCGAGGCGAGGACGAGGTGACCGTTCCTCGGCAGCTCCTCGACCAGGTGGCCGAGGAACCGGCCGGCCGGCGATCCCGGCGTCACCAGGTGGACGTCGTCGAGGACGAGGGCGATCTGGCGCGGAGCGGCGCTCCAGAGCGACTGGGCCACCGCGACCGCGGCCTGTTGCGGGTCCTCGGGCACCGGAGCGGAGAGCCCGACCGCGGCGAAGGCGCCGGAGGCGAGGACGGACAGCGTGGTGTCGTCCGGCTGACAGGTCAGCCACCGGTCCTCCCCCGCCGGCGAGAGCGCGTTCTCGCTGACCGCCTGACCCAGCAGCGAGGTCTTGCCGAAGCCGGCGGGTGCGACCACCACGGTCAGGGGACGCTCGAAGCGGCTCCGCAGGACGTCCAGCAGCCGCGGCCGCACGATCAGGTCCCGGCTGGCGAGGGGCGGCATGTACCTGAGCGCCCGGCTCATGGAGCCGACTCTAGGGACCACGCGCGTGTCAACACACCCGCTTCCGCGTCGCTGACGCGCCGCTGACGACATCTCCTCCCGCCGGTGTATCAGCGCGGGGGGCTCGCGCCTCTGTGTGCAGAACCGACCTCATCGGGACCCGGCCTGGCGCTCCTCGGTCCGCCGGTGTGCGCCCGGACGTCAGGAGGGAGGCGGTCATGAGCGGGACGGATGGCGGGTGGTGGGCCGACGACCGGCTCGTGGCGCTCCTGACCGGGGCGCAGGACGACGAGGAGGACGACCGTGCCGAGGTACCGACGTCCGCCGCGCAGGACGACGAGCCGGCCGGGATTTCCCTGGAGGCCGTCGTCACCGCGGGGCGGGCCGCCTTCTGCTGGCTCGACGTGGTCGTCTCGTTGCGCAACGCCGACCGACACCAGGAGTCCGTCACGGGAGCCTCGACCGCCGGCGAGTCCGGCCACTAGCTTGTCCGCTCCCCGAAGCGGATCGACGGCGACCGAGGGGCGGTGACCACCGTGCAGGTGCCCGGGAAGCGGGTCGACACCGCACCCCCGCTCCTCGTCGACGAGGTCCGGCGACGCATCGCGTCCGGGCTGGCGAGGGTGCTCAGCCGGAACCGGGTGGCCGGCCTCGGGCCCGTGCGCCGGCACCGGCCGCTGTCCGGGGTGGGCCGGTCCCTGGTCGTGGTGACGCGCCGCGAGGACGTCGACGAGGTGCTCGACCACACCGAGGCCTTCGCCTTCCCCTACGCGCACCACCTGCCCGGGGCGTTCCTCCTCGGGTCCGGGCCCGCCGAGCACCCCCGGCAGCGCGCCGAGATCGACGCCGTGCTGCGCTGCGAGGACGCCGAGCGGCTCCGCCGGCTGGTGGGCGTCGCGGCGGAGGAACGGGTCGAACGCGCCCGCCGCACCGGACGCATGGAGGTCGTCGGCGAGCTGGTCCAGCCGGTGTTCGACGTCGTCCTCGACGACTACGTCGGGTGCCCCGGCCCGGACCCGGTGACCCGTCTGCAGTGGGGCCGCGACCTGTTCGAGCACATCTTCCTCAACCGCGGGGAGATCCGGTCGGTCGCGGAGCGGGCCGAGGTCGCCTGGCGACGGTGGGAGGCGCACCTGGCCGCGCAGGTCGAGGAGGTCCGCCGGACCCCGGAGGGCCCCGACACCCTGCTGCGGCGACTGGTGCAGCGGCAGGAGTCGGATCCCGGGACCGCGCTGGACGACGCGGGGATCAGCGGCAACGTGATCGGGATGGCCATCGGCTGGCTGTGGCACGGTGCCCGGGCGGCCCTGCTCGGCGTCGACGAGCTGCTGGGACGTCCCCCGGCCCTGGAGTCGGCCCGGCAGGCCGCGGGGGACGGCGACCTGGAGCAGCTGCGCCGCCTGCTGTGGGAGGTCTACCGGTTCCGGCCGGTCCAGCCGCGGATCTCCCGACGGTGCACCGCGGAGACGACGCTGGCCGCCGGCACCCCGCGGGCCCGGCCGATCCCCCGCGACACGACGGTCTTCGTGGGCACCCACTCGGCGATGTGGGACGAGACGGCCGTGCCCGATCCCGAGGACTTCGACGCCACGCGGGCTGCAGGGCAGTACCGGGTCTTCGGGGGCGGTCCGCACCAGTGCCCCGGGGAGCACGTGATGGGCGTCCAGCTGCCGGCGCTCCTGGCGCCGCTGCTCCGCTCGGAGGGACTGCGGCGCGCGCCCGGCCGGGCCGGACGCACCCGCTGGGAGGGGTTGTTCCCCGGGCGCCTCGAGGTCGAGTTCGGCGAGAGGACCTGAGACCGTGGGCTACCGCTCCTTCCCGACTCCGGGCCGGCTCGCCGTCGCCCGGGCTCAGCAGGCTGCCCCGCCGGCCGTGGCCGTGGCGCCCCGGACGGCCGCACTGCGGCCCGACACCGCCGGCCGGGCGGGGATGATCACCGTGCTGACGGCGGTCGAGCCCCTGGGCGCCCTGTGGCTGCGGGTGCTGTTCGCGCTGACCCGCCGCATCCCGGCGCTCACGGGTCTCGGCCCGCTGAGGTCGGTCCACTTCATCCGGTGGACCGTCGTCCCCCGGCTGCCGTACAACGGGCGACCGCAGGTCCGGGAGCGCCTGCCCCACCGGCTCCTGCTCTGGGAGACCGTCTACAGCGCACCGACGGAGCCCTACGTCGAGACGTTCGTGCACGCGGTCGGCGACAAGGTCCGGAAGATCTGGCGCACCTCGTACGGGTTCCCGGGCACCGGGTCGGTCACCGCGCTGGCGGGCTACATCGGCGAGCTCGGCATCCCCGGCGCCCACTCGTGGTCGGCCCACCGCGAGGCGACCGTCCGCACCGTCCTCTCGGCGCTGGAGGTCGCGAAGGAACACCGGTACCTCGCCCGGGCCGCCCGGACCACCAGCCCCGAGGAGTTCGCGGTGCTCTACCGCGGCTTCCTCGCCCGACGGGAGGGGGACCTGTGAGCCACACCTGGCCCGCCACGCCGCTCACCGTGCTGACGCCGGTGGTCCCCGGTCGGGAGGGCGCGCTCCGGGAGGCCCTGGCGCGGCTCCCGCAGGCCGCGGACAGTCCCTTCAGCCGGGTCGCCGAGACGCACTTCGCCCGCTGGGTGGTGATCGCCGGGGCGCCCTGGCGGTACCGGGGTCTGCCCCGCCGGACCCGGCCGCTGCGGATGCAGTACCTGCTGTTCACCAGCACCGCCAACCGCCGGCCCGAGGAGCACGTGGAGGACCTCCGCACCGGGCTCGGGAGCGACGCCGACGCGGTGTGGGGTCACTGCGTCGGCTATCCCGGACACGACCATCCCGCCGAGTTCCGCCGCTACCTGCTGCACAACCGGCTGCCGGTCCACCGGTGGTTCGCCGCGTACGAGGCCACGGTGCGGGAGGTCGGGGACGCCCTCGACCTGCGGCGCCGGCACGCCCGGTTCGCGATGCAGGCGCAGGAGGTCGACGACCTCGACCTGCAGAAGGCCTTCCTCACCGAGTTCGGGAACGACGGGACCTGAGCCATGGGCGCAGTGCTCGCCCTGGACGACGTCCAGGGCAACATCCTCAACGGGTACGGCTTCGGTCACGCCGTCCACCTGCTGCTGCACGCGGACACCGCCGAGGCGGCCCGGCAGTGCCTCCGGCAGGTCGAGGGCCGGGTGACGACCGCGGTCCGCTGGCCGGCGGACGACCGCCCCTGCACCACCCTCAACGTCGCGGTCACCCACAGCGGGTTCGCGCGGCTGGGGCTCCCGCCGGCGCTGCTGGCCCGGTTCCCGGAGGCCTTCCGCGAGAGGCCCCGCGACCGGGCCGCCGAGCTGGGCGACGTCGGGCGCAGCGACCCGGGGGGATGGGACGAGCACCTGGGCACCGGCCACGTGCACCTGGCGCTGACCGTCTGCGCGCGGGAGCGGGACGACCTGTCGGCGGAGTGGCGGCGGCTGCGCGAGGAGGTCGAGGCGATCCCCGGTCTGACGGTCGCCGTCGAGCAGGAGACGCACGACCTGGCGCACCGGCGGGAGCACTTCGGCTACGCCGACGGGTTCTCCCAGCCCGACATCGAGGGCGTCGAGCGGCCCAGCCACCACCGGGCGCCCTGGGACAGCGGGGTCGGCGTCCCCCTCCCGGACGGCGGGTGGGAGCCGGTGAAGCTCGGCGAGTTCCTCCTCGGCCACCCCGACGAGGACGGTCAGGTCGACACCGAGCCCGACGCGGACCTGGTCCGCAACGGCACCTACGTCGTCTACCGCAAGCTCGAGCAGGACGTGCCCGGCTTCCAGGCGTTCCTCGCCGAGGCCGCGCGCCGGACGGGGCTGGCGCCGGAGCTCCTCGCGGCGAAAATCATGGGCCGCTGGCGGGACGGGACGCCGCTGGCCACCCACCCCTACCGCACCCCTCCGGGCGACCTCACCGACGTCGCGACCGACCAGCCGGCCAACGACTTCCGGTACCTGCCGGACGACCGCGACGGCCACCGCTGCCCACTCGGCGCCCACGTCCGCCGGGTCAACCCCCGGGACGCGCTGGACTTCGGCGGTGCACTCCGCGAGAGCGGCAGGCTGACGGCCCGGCACCGGATCATCCGCCGGGGCATGCCCTACGGGGACCCCTACGACCCGGAGCACGACGGCGCCGCCGGCCCCCGTGGGCTGCTGTTCATCTGCTTCAACGCCGACATCGCCCGCCAGTTCGAGACAGTGCAGGCGCACTGGTGCAACGACGGCGACACCTTCGGCCTCGGCGACGACCGTGACTGGTTCATCGGGGGCGCCGGGGGGAGTCAGAAGATGACCATCCCGATGCCCGAGGGCCGTCCGAGGTTCGTCGAGGTGCGGCCCGACCTCGTGGTCACCCGCGGCTGCGAGTACCTGTTCGCGCCGGGGATCGGGGCGCTGCGCAAGCTGGCCGAGGGGGCCTTCGGGTAGTCGCCCGGCGGAGCGTGGTCAGGGGTCGACGTAGCGGTCGCGTTCGACGAGGAACTGGCCGGTGGCGGTGTTGGCGTCGACGAACTCCGGCAGCAGCGGGATGCGCACCGTCACGGTCACGCACACGGAGAACTCCTCCCCCGCGTCAGCGTCGGCGCGTACCCGCCCGCGGCGTCGCAGCCGGCACCGGCCGGGGCGTAGGCGACGCGGACGTCGGTGGCCTCGATCGACTGGTCGGTCACCGCCAGCCGGGCCGCGGCCTCCGCGCGGGCCGCCCCGGTGACCGGGTCGGGCGCGGTGCCCATCGCCCGCCCGGCCTCACGGGCGGCCGCGGTCGAGGCGAACACCCCGCGCTGCACCGCCGAGAGCCCGGCCACGATGTAGACCAGCGGCACGAACACCACGATCGCGATGAACGTGAACTCGACCAGCGCCGAGCCGCGCTCCGCGGACGACCCCTCTGCAGGTGGAAGGACCTCCCTGCCCCTCACCGCTCGGAAGCTCGCGGCGGGACCCTGCAGGGAGGTCGGCAGGGGGCAAAGGGGTCCTTCTTCAGCCACCGGTGGTGACGGACGCCAGGGCGTTGGTGACCGCGGCGACTTCGCCTCGCGGAACGGGATGAGGATGGCCAGCACGAGCGCCGCCGTCATCACCGTGATCATCACCCAGCCGGGCACGTCGCCCCGCTCGGCGTCGTCCCCGCGCAAGCGGTCGGCCAGTGCGGCCAGCGCCGCCAGGACCCCCGTGAACAACGGCATGCTGCGTCCTTCCTGTCGCGTCCGCGGGCTCATCGCGCCAGCGAGACGATGCTGATCAAGCCGGGGTAGGGCGAGCTGACCTTGGCCATGCGCACGGGGGACGACCCGGGCGCGGTGTTCGACGCGCTGGCCGCCCGCGGCCAGATTCGCCTGCACCCCGATACCGCCGCACTGCAGCAGACGCTGGCCACCCTCACCGCCGCCCATCACCGCGCCGGCCAGCGCCTGGCGGTGGTGGTGGACACTCGCGAGCAGGCCGCCGAGCTGGGCGCCGCTATCCGGGAGCGGCTGGTCGCCGACGGCTGCGTCGACGACCGCGCCGCGGTCACCACCCGCGTCGGGCAGCGGATCGGCGCCGGGGACCGGATCGTCACCCGCCGCAACGACCGCGACCTCGGGGTGGCCAACCGCGACACCTGGACCGTCACCGCCGTCGGCCGCCACGGCGACGTCGTTGTCACCCCGGCCGACGCGGCTCCTGCTGACGTCACCCCAACGCCGTCACCCCGGCGGACGCGGGAAAGCGGGTGCTGCCCGCCGACTACGTCATTTCACATGTGGAGCTGGCGTATGCCAGCACGGCGCACGGAGTGCAGGGCGACACCGTGCTGGCGGCGCACGTGGTGATCGGCGAGCACACCGGCGCGGCGTCGGCCTATGTCAGGATGACCCGCGGCCGCACCGCCAACACCGCCCACCTCGTCGCCGCGGACCTGGCCGAGGCGCGGGCTCAGTGGATCACCGCCTTTGGCCGCGACCGGGCCGACCTCGGCCCCGGCCACGCCGCCCAGCTCGCCGCCGCCCACTACGCCGCATCCCGCCCGCTCACGCAGGTCCTGGCCGACCAGTACGAGGCGTAGACCGCCGAGCAGCGCTGCCTGACCCGGCTCGCCGTCCTGCAGCCGATGCGCGAGACCCTGCAGGAGATCATCCCGCTGCACCAGGACTCCGCCGATCAGCTGGCCGCCCTCACCGACGCTCGCCGGCAGGCCGAGACCGCCGCGCGGCAGGCGGCCGAGCGGGCCGCCGCCAGCCGGGTGATGGTCGCCGCCGAGGCCGACCAGCTCCGGGGCAGGCTGCTCGCTCGCTGGGACAGCGGGCGCGATGCCGCACGGGCAGCGGCCACCGTGGTGCTGGGCCGCCCGGGCCGGTTCGGGCTGCGCCGGCCCGCCGTGGCCCGTGCCACCGACCAGCTCACCGACTGGGCCGACCGGTGGCGCCCGTACCTCCCAGACCTGCCCACCGACCCCGGCCGGCTCGCGCAGGACGCCGGCCGGCCCGACAACCGCCCGGCGCTTGTGGCGGCCTTGGGCGCCGTCGCCCGCCGCGCCGCCGAAGACGCCCACCCCGAGCACGCCACGCTGCGTGCGGCCGCCCGCGCCGCCGAGCACGCATACGAGCAGGCGCGGCAGGCCGTGGCCGAGGCCGGCCGCCGGCGGGACCAACAGCTCGGCCGGTACGGAGCACTCGGCCAAACCCCGGACCCAGTGGCGGCGCTGGCCGACCTCGACCGTCAGATCGCCGCCCCCAGCACGAACTGGCCGGGGCACAGGCGCGCATCGCCCAGCTGACGACCGAACCGGCCCTTCTCGGCCAGCCGGCCGACCGGCTCGCCGCAGAGCGCCACGCCCGGCGCGCAGCCCGAGACGCCGACGCCCAGCGGCGCGCAACCCCTCCCTCGCGGCCGACCGCCTCAACCTCAGGCATCCTCGCCCGCATCCCGAGCGCCTCAAGCCGACCGTCGACCGCTGGACCACCACCCCAGGCCTTAGGCGATAGGCAGTGCCTCCGTAGCCGGCGGGCCGCCAGCAGGCACCGCGTCAGGCACCGCGGCAGGCAATGTTCGCCCCAAGCGGCCCACTCAAGGATTCCGGCGCGCTCGCAGACCCCTTCACGTACGCGCTGGATCGGAGGACAGTCAGACAGAGGCAGGCCGATTTCTCTACTACTCAGCTGCCAGCGCTAGCGAGGGGATACACCTGCACTTGCCCCGTCGCGGCGATGGCTTCCGACGATGATGCACGTCGAATCACTCAATCCCCTCGGGCTGTCCTTCCTACTGACGATAGAAGGCTGCAATCAGGGACGGCGGACGGAGTTCCGCTGACGTGGATCCTCCCGAGTCAGATGGAGATTGTTCCTGAGATGAGGACGACCTGTGGCCACAGCAAACGCCGGTCCCTCTCATCGGGGCCGACGGTTCCATGGGTGGGGAAGCAGATACGACTTCGCGCCCCCGGAACCGGGTGGGCGCGCTACGTCCAAGAGGTAGGTCAGTTCGGACACCGAGAGCGGAGAGGCATGTCGGACCGGCGGAAGTGCGCCGGTCGTACGGCGAAGTTCCTGCTCGTCATCGTCCCCCTACCGTCGGCTGCGGGGGCGGTGCCACTGCGAACGTTGAACCAAACCGAGCGTCACGGGAGAGGCATGTGACCGCAACCCCCCATACCCGTTACCAGCCCCACACCCCTTGAGTGCGGGCGGCCGTTCCAGCCGCCAGCCGCCGGCGGGCTGACCTTGACCGGGCGGTTTCCCGCCATCGCGCCGGCTGACGAGCGGGCGATTACGGGCATGGTCGAGATTGTTAGTCGGGAGGCCGTCCGGGGGGTGAGCGCTCCGCGCGCTGACGTGTTCCTTGTCCGGAACGGCCGCATCGCGACCGTTCCGGTGGCGCAGAATCGGATCGGAGTCCGATGGAATCTCGCTCCGGGAGAGCCCAAGCGCCTGTCCGGTGAGGCGACTCTCTCATCCTGCGACCCCGATGGCGGCTCCGTACCCCCCGGCACCTACCAGCTGTATGCGCGGGTGATAATCATCCCGGATGACGGAACGGGCATTGAGTGCTTCGGCGGGCCATGGTCGCTTGAGCTTCGCTGACACGCCAACGGCCGGGATCGTGGGCGCGACGCCCGGCCGTTCGCTTGCGGCCAATGGCTCAGCCGGTCACGAGGCTGACGCCTAGCGCGGAGGCTACGACACTCCACGGCTGCACGTAGTCCGTGGTGGTGGTGCCACCAATGATCTGACCGCAGATCCAGATGCCGCCGGAGGTGTCCTTGTAGTAGAAGGCGCCGCCCGAGTCACCGTGCTCCGAGATGGTGCCACCCGTGTAGACGATGACGGGCGAGGCACAGCCGCCCGAGGATCCACAGTACTGCCCGTTAGTGGCAGTCACCGTGTGACCGCAGTGCTCGCCGGTGGTTCGACCGCTGTGGCAGTAGTTGTCGAAGCCGACGTCGACGGTGCCGGCCCCAACCACGGGGGCGCTGGTGCTGCTGGTGACGCCGCCGGTGAAGACCCGGCCCTCGTAAAACTGGCCGCCGATGAGCTCCACGTCCATGGTCGCGCCGGGGTCTGTGAGTTCGTGCCGGTCAGAGACGGTGCCGACTGTCTGTCCGCCGGACTCGGTCAGGACTGTGGCGCCGTCGGTGAAGCAGTGACCGGCGGTGGTCATGAACCTAGTCCCGGCGGAGTCCTGCACGGCAAAGCCGGACGAGCACACGGTATCCCCGACCGCGAGGCCAGCGCCGCCAAAGAACGGCGGGCTGTCGTCGCGGCGACTCGCCTCGTCGGTCGTGGTGGTGCGGCGCAGCTGTTCGGTCGTGGTGGTGCGGCGCAGCTGCAGCTGGCTCGCCGCCTGCCGCTGGTCGAACGACGCGCCGGATAGGTCGGTCAGCGAGGACACGAGGTCCGCCGGCGCATCCGTGTTGAGAATGATCCTGCCGGTGTCCGGATCGACGTAATTGCCGAACATGTAGTTGGCGTCATGGGTGGCGACGTAGCGAGCGATCCGCGCCTGGATGGTTGCCAGCGCCGACCTCGCCGCGGGCCACTCGACGGCCTTGGCACCGGCGATCCGGTCCGGGGCGCGGCCGTCGTCCACCGTCGCCGCGCCGGAGAGGGCAACGGCGTGGTCCCCGTCCGCCGCAGCCTGCGCCGGGCCGATGCCCATAATTGTGAAAGCAGCGGTCGCGGCAACGACCGCACTAACGAAGATCCTTTTCGCCCTGGGCAAGTTGAACTCCTTTCCGGTGCACCCCGATCCAGCGTTAGATCGCCGCCATCCTGTATGTCGAGGACCATCGCCTTCCAGCGAGGCAAGCGCCGGCACGGTGCAGCGGGTCCTCGCTCGAGCAACAGCCGCAACGCCGGACCGACGGCAGGCCGCGGCGCCATCCCGCCGTCACCGCGTAATCAGTTCGCCTCGAACCTTGTGGACTGCCGACCTTTCTGGCCGATAGTTGGAGGCGATACCAGTAATCGACATGGGATCCTCCCCGAGCGGTACAGACGCATCATATGCTTCGGGACGGGCTTGCTTACTGTTTTGGGCGCGGTCAGTTACCCCGGCAACATGAAGGCTTGTGCTAGTTGAGCCTTACCACGAGCTATCTGAGTATTGGGCCGCTGGGGCATTGGATGGTGCACCTTGGCCAGAAGGCAGGTCGGGACAGGTGCGCTCGTATGGAACCCCTGGCAATAGCTGGTTCCAATTGGCCATGGACAGGTTGCGGTTGACTAGCTTGCAGCCGACCGTCACCCAGGACGTAAATAGCGGATCCCATAGTCGTGTCGTGGTATCCCCACTGGTAGTGGCGAGCAGTTGTCCGTTCGGGCTGAACGCCACCCCATGCACCCAGCTTGTGTGACCGGTCAGTGGGGCGCCGTGGGGTTGGCCGGTGGCCACGTCCCACAGCCGCACCGTGGCATCGTTACTGGTGGTGGCCAGCAGGGCGCCGTTTGGGCTGAACGCCACGTCAAACACGTAGTCGGTGTGGCCTTCCAGCGGGGCGCCGTGGGGTTGGCCGGTGGCCACGTCCCATAACCGCACCGTCCGATCCCAACTAGTGGTAGCCAGCAGTTGTCCGTTTGGGCTGAAAGCCACGCTCCACACGTAGTCGGTGTGGCCTTCCAGCGGGGCGCCGTGGGGGTGGCCGGTGGCCACGTCCCACAGCCGCACTGTCCGATCGTCGCTGGTGGTGGCCAGCAGGGCGCCGCTTGGGCCGAAAGCCACGCCGCGCACGTAGTCGGTGTGGCCTTCCAGTGGGGCGCCGTGGGGTTGGCCGGTGGCCACGTCCCACAGCCGCACCGTCTTGTCCCGGCTGACGGTGGCCAGCAGGGCGCCGTTCGGACTGAACGCCACCCGGTACACCTCGCCGGTGTGGCCTTCCAGTGGGGCGCCGTGGGGTTGGCCGGTGGCTACGTCCCACAGCCGCACCGTCTGATCGTCGCTGGTGGTGGCCAGCAGGGCGCCGTCCGGGCTGAACGCCACGTCCTGCACCGTGTTGGTGTGGCCTTCCAGTGGGGCGCCGTGGGGGTGGCCGGTGGCCACGTCCCACAGCCGCACCGTCTGATCGTCGCTGGTGGTGGCCAGCAGGGCGCCGTCCGGGCTGAACGCCACGCTCCACACCCCGGCGGTGTGGCCGGTCAGCGGTCGGCTGATGGAGTATGTCTCGGCTACGTCCCACAGCCGCACCATCCGATCGGTGCTGGTCGTGGCCAGCAGGGCGCCGTCCGGGCTGAACGCCACCCCATTCACCGTGCCGGTGTGGCCTTCCAGCGGAGCGCCGTGGGGTTGGCCGGTGGCCACGTCCCACAGCCGCACCGTCTCATCGTTACTGGTCGTGGCCAGCAGGGCGCCGTCCGGGCTGAACGCCACCCCATTCACCGTGCCGGTGTGGCCTTCCAGCGGAGCGCCGTGGGGTTGGCCGGTGTTGGGGTTCCACAGCCGCACCATCCGATCGGTGCTGGTCGTGGCCAGCAGGGCGCCGTCCGGGCTGAACGCCACCCCATTCACCGTGCCGGTGTGGCCTTCCAGCGGGGCGCCGTGGGGTTGGCCGGTGGCCACGTCCCACAGCCGCACCGTCTGATCGTCGCTGGTGGTGGCCAGCAGGGCGCCGTCCGGACTGAACGCCACGTCCATCACCGCGCCGGTGTGACCTTCCAGCGGGGCGCCGCGGGGGTGGCCGGTGGCCACGTCCCACAGCCGCACCGTCCGATCCCAACTGGTGGTAGCCAGCAGTTGACCATCGGGGCTGAACGCCACTCCGGTCACCGCCTCGGTGTGGCCTTCCAGCGGGGCGCCGTGGGGTTGGCCGGTGGCCACGTCCCACAGCCGCACCGTCCGATCCAGGCTGGCGGTGGCCAGCAGTTGTCCGTTTGGGCTGAACGCCGCGCTCCACACGTAGTCGGTGTGGCCTTCCAGCGGGGCGCCGTGGGGTTCGCCGGTGCCCACGTCCCACAGCCGCACCGTCCGATCCAAGCCGACGGTAGCCAGCAGCCGCCCGTCCGGACTGAACGCCACCCCGTGCACCCCGTCGGTGTGGCCGGTGAGCAGCCGTGATGCGTGAGTGACCCGGCCCAGCGCGGTCATGAGCCCGACCGAGGGCCGCGGTGACTGGTCGCGGGCCAGGCTGAGGCTCTGCAAGCCGGCCAGGATCGCCATGTCCGGCCGGTTTCTGTCGACCAGTCGCTCCGCCTCTCCGGCGAGCTGTCTGGATTGGGCCAGCCGGGTCTGCGCCTGAGCCTCCTGTCTTGCGCTCATGGCCAGCCCTACGGCCACTAGCGCGACGACCAACAGCGCCGCCAAGCCGCAGGCGAGCCCGCGCAGCCGTCTGACGGAGCGGCGGGTAGCCTCCAGCTCTCGGGTCGCCAGCGATCGGCTGGCCTGTAGGAACTCTTCCTCCAGCCGACCGAGCTCTCCGGAGTGCTGAGCCGCCCACTCCTCGATCGCGGCCAGCCGCCCCCCGCGCAGCAGATAGGAGTCATCGCGCCGGCCGTGCTGCCAGTCGGCGGCCAGTCGCTCCAGCTCCGAGCGCAGCCGCAGCAGGGTCCGGTCGGCCTCGATCGCGTCACGTAGCGGCGGCCACTGCCGCAGCAGCGCCTCGTGCGCGACCTCGACGACCGCCTCTGCGCCAGGGTTGGCCTGGTCGTGGTCGCTGACGAGCAGGGAAGCGTCGACGAAGGCGTCGATCACCACCCGCTCCTCGGCGCTGAACGCGTCGCAGCGCACCCGCCGGCGGGTCGGCTGCTCGTCTCCGACGACCGAGGCCAGCCGGATCAGCGTGGGCAGCACCAGGGAGCCCAGGCCACGCCGGTGCAGCTCGTCGGTCAGCCGGTCGGCCCGGTGCCGCAACGCACCGACGACACCCCCGACGGCCTCGTAGTCGTCGGCGGTGACGGTGCCGTCTCGTCCGGTCCGCTGGTAGAGCTGGTGCAGGGTGTAGCCCAGCAGGGGCAGCGCGTCCCCGCCGGCGGTGTCCTCCACCATCCGCTCGACCAGCCCGGGCTCCAGGTCCAGGCCGGCCCGCTGCGCCGGGCGAGCGATCACCTCGGCCAGCCGGGCCCGGCTCAGTGGCTCGATGACCAACGGGTCGTCGACGGCCTCGGCCAGCCCGGCACGGTCGGGGGCGGTGCTGAGGAACTCCGAGCGCAGGGTGGCCACCGCCCACACCGGGCTGTCCTCGTGCAGCGCGCCGGCCAGCAGCTGCAGGAACGCTCGCTGTTCGTGGGCGCCGGTGCGGGTGAGCAGCTCCTCGGCCTGATCGACGACCACCAGCACACCCGGCCGCCCGGCGCCGTTCGCGCCCAGGTCGGCCAGCTCACCCGCCAGCTCGACGAGCCCCGCCGACCCCCGATCCAGGGCCACGGCCAGCTCCTCGGCCGGGCGAGGGCGGCCGCGGGCGGCGAACGCCCGGGCCAGGCAGCTGGCCAGTGCGGCGGTGGGCTGCCGCCCGGGCCGCAGCGGCGGCACCACCACCCACCGCTCCGGCTGCCGGGCCAGCCGCGGGAGCAACCCGGCGTGCACCAGCGAGGACTTGCCGCTGCCCGACGGGCCGACCACGGCCACCATCCGGCCCGGGCCGCGCTGCAGGGTGGGGGTCAGCAGCTCCACCAGCCGGTGTGTCTCCGGCTGGCGGCCGAAGAACACCGCCGCATCCTCAGCAGCGAACGGCACCAGGCCCGGATACGGCGAGCGGGCCGGGTCCCAGGCGAAGGAGTCGGCCGGATCCAGCCCGGCCGAACGCAACCCGGCTAGCAGCCGGGTCATCCCCTGCTCGGTGCCGGTCAGGTCGGTCCACTGCACGTCGGTCAGCAGCGGCAACGCCACCCTCGAATGCAGCCGCAGCGGAAACACCGGCCGCCCCAGCGAGCGCGCCAGGCCGATCTCGATCGAACACCACCGAGAAGCGACCGAGGCTTCACTTGCCAGGAACACCAGGGCATCGGTCTTCCGCAGCTGGGCGTACAGCTCGCGCTCCCAGTCACGACCGACGGGAATGCCCTGCTCAGGGTCGAAGTCAACGAACAACGCGGCGAATCCTGCGGCCCGCAGCCGCTCTATCACCCGTTCGGTGACGGCCCGATCCCGACTGCTGTGGCTGATGAACACCGAGGCCATTGACCCCGCCCCTTTGCTGGCGCATCTGTTACATCGGGACCGTGCCCGCTCCGGCCAAGGGAGGCTTGCAGCCGTACCGTCACCGAGGTGTCACCCCGGCATCACCCCGCACATCGCCCGCCGGATGATCCCCACGGGTCCGGCCGAGGTCGGCACCGCTGGATCGTGGAACGCTTGCTGGCCTGGCTGACCGGCTACCGCCGGCTGGCCTTCGGTACGAGTGGGCGCCCGGCTGATCACCGCATTCCTTCCTGCAGTGCCCCCCGTCAGGCGGGCATGTTCAGCCGACAGGGGTCACCTCAGGAGCGGTTGCAGGAAACGACTGGAGATTTTCTGCAGGATCCTGCGGTGGGCTGTCAGGACCAGCCCTGATCTGGCGCCTTCTCCGGTGACGGGTTTCAACCCAACCGGCCACACCAGGAGCCAGGCATGTCCGACCAGACCGCCAGCCGCGAGCCCGAATTACTCACCATCACCGAAGCGAGTTCCCCTGCGCCCCCGTGGCCACCCTCCGGTACTGGCGGCACCTGGGACCGGCCCACGCAGCGTCCGCCTCGGCCGCTGCGTGCTCTACCGCCGCGACGACCTCCGCAGCTGGATCGACCGCCAGCGCGCCGAGACGGCCGGCCACCGCTGACCCTTGAGATTGCCGTAAGCGGCCAACATGGAGGGATGGCCTGCCCCAGCCAGGGGGGCGTGGGAGCCGGGCACCAACTCGGGTGCGCGCGGTGGCAGCGTTCCGGTCAGTGAGGGAGCCCAGACTGTGACGGCCGGGGGTCCGACACAAGGAGATGGAGGCGGTCAGCGGTGGCGTCGATCGCAAGAAGGCCTGACGGCACGTACCGCCTGCGATACCGGGATGAGAACAGTAAGGAACATGCCCGGCACTTCAAGCGAAAGGCCGACGCGCAGCGGTGGCTAGACGAAGTAACGGCTTCGGTGGTCACCGGCAGCTACGTCGATCCGCAGGCTGGCCGCGCGACATTCGACTCTTACTGTCGAGCCTGGTCGGAGCGGCAGGTGTGGGCGCCGATGACCGAGGTGCAGATGGATTTAGTCTGGCGCAAGGTGACGTTCGACTCGGTGCCCATGGCAGCCCTCCGTGCCTCGCACCTGGAAACCTGAGTTGAGGCGATGGTGGCGGACGGGTACGCGCCGAATACGGTGACCACGCGGGTTAACGCCGTACGTGCGGCCCTCAAGTCCGCAGTACGGGATCGGGTCATCGCCATCGACCCCTCCGCAGGAATTCGGCTTCCTGCTAGACGACGCGCCGGGCACGCCATGGAGATTCCGACACCCGCACAAATCCGAGCGCTGATTGAAGGCTCCCGCCCTACCATGCAGGCATACCTGGGTGTCTGCGCCTAAGCTAGCCTTCGCCTGGGCGAGGCCTCAGCGGTCAATCTGGAGGATGTCGACTTCCTCGGGCGCCGACTGCACGTGCGCCGACAGGTGCAGCGCCGCCGGGGTGGTCCCGCTGAACTCCGGCAGCCCAAGTACGGATCCGAGCGAACGATCTACCTGCCGAACCGGCTTGTCGAGATGCTCGCCCGACACGTCGAACGGACCGGGGCGGCGGCCGAGGGTTGGCTGTTCTACATCAGCGACGGGCGTGCCATCCCGCCCAGCACCGCCAACTCGTGGTGGCAGTCCACCACCCGGACTGCGGGGACGCCGGGTCTGCACCTGCACGGGCTCCGACACTTCTACGCCTCCGGCCTGATCGCCGCTGGCTGCGACGTTGTGACGGTGCAGCGGGCGCTGGGGCACCGATCGCCGTCCACCACGCTGGACACCTACTCCCACCTGTGGCCCTCGGCCGAGGACCGCACCCGCGCGGGCGCCGCCAGCCTGACGGATCTCGTTTTCGGTGCTTCTGCGGACTCAGTGCGGACCAAGGACGCGCAGTAGGTCCTTGAGCTGCGAAAACCGTATCGCGGGCTTGTTGACCCAGGTCTCCTCCACCTCCGGGTCGTCCAGCCACCGCTGCAGCGGCCCGAACCCGGCCACCCGGTCGAGCACGTCGCGCACGACCACGTCGGGGTCGCCGATCGGCGGCAGCGCCGAGGTCAGCGACCGCTCGGAGTAGTCGGCCACCACGTCACGCACCAGCAGCCGCACCGGACCGGGGTCGGTGAACGGGTCCAGCCCGCGCCGGCGGATCAGCTCCCGCACCTCGCCATCGACGTCCTCCAGCGCACTGGTCGCAGTCGGCACGGCACCCCCGTCGTTCACCCGGTCAGGACGACGACGGACAGTAGGAGGACCGGGCAGTCCGCGGGCGCCGGTCACCACGATCTGTGGACAGCGGACGCGCGGCCCCACCCGGTCGGGTGTCACCCGACGCCAGCGGCGGTGATCGATCACGGCGCCGCCCGCGCCTACGGCTTCGCCGACCCGAGCCATCTCACCCGGCGGTTCCGGGCGCGTTCAGGACACGCCGCGGAAGTACAGCGCAACTCGGCGGGCCGACGCCCGATCAGGTGCGGGGCAGCTCGGCAGCGGGAGCGCCCGGGCGCTGGCCCAGCAGCAGCAGCTCGGCGTCCGTGGCCTCCAGCGGCGCGGCGAAGAGGAAACCCTGCCCGCTGATGCAGCGGCCGTCGAGCAGCCGGGCGCGCTGGGCCTCCGACTCCACACCCTCGGCCACGACCTCGAGGTCCAGGGCTCGACCGAGGTCCACCAGGCCGCGGACGATCGGGGGCAGCCCGCCGTCGCCGGTGATCGTGGCGACGAAGGACCGGTCGATCTTCAGGACGTCGACCGTGAACTGCCGCAGGTAGCCGAAGGACGAGTAGCCGGTGCCGAAGTCGTCGAGCGCGAGCCGTACGCCGAGGGCCCGCAGCGCGGACAGGGACTCGGCGGCGCGCTCGGGATCGCTCACGAGTGCGGTCTCGGTGACCTCCAGGACGAGGGCCGACGCCGGCAGGCCGCTCGCGGCCAGCGCCGTCCGGACGTGGTCGAACAGCTCGGGCGAGGCCAGCTGCACCGCCGAGACGTTGACCGACATCGTCGTGTCCGCGGCCGCAGGGTGTTCGCGTCGCCAGGTGGCCGCCGTCCGGCAGGCCTCGCGCAGCACCCAGGCGCCGATCTCACCGATGAGGCCGAGGTCCTCGGCGACGGGGACGAAGCGGTTGGGCGGCACGGCGCCGAGGGTGGGCGACTGCCAGCGCAGCAGCGCCTCGAAGCCGAGCACCCGCTGGTCGGCCAGGTCGACGACGGGCTGGTAGACCAACCGGAACTGGTCAGCGGCGAGCGCGCCGGCCAGCTCCTGCTCGAGCCGGCGCTGCTCGACGGCAGCTGCGCGCATGTCCGGGTCGAAGACCACCAGGCGGCCCCGGCCGGAGACCTTCGCCGCGTACATGGCGATGTCGGCCTCCTGGACGAGCGACTCCCCGGTGGCGTCCTCCCCCGCCAGGGCGATGCCGACACTGCCGCTGACGGTGACCCGCTGGCCGGCCAGCTCCACCGGGTGAGCGAGGACGTCGAGCACGCGGTGGGCCGTCGTGCGGGCCGCGTCCGCGCCGTCGCCGGAGCACTCGACCAGGATGGCGAACTCGTCCCCGCCGAGCCGGGCGACGGTGTCCCCCGTGCGGACCGCCGACCGGAGCCGCTCGGCCACCTCCCGCAGCAACGCGTCGCCGGCCTGGTGGCCGAGGGTGTCGTTGACCGCCTTGAAGCCGTCGAGGTCGATGAAGACGACCGCCGCCGAGGCGTCCCCGCGGTCACGGCGGCGCAGGGCCTGGCCGACGCGGTCGGAGAAGAGCGCCCGGTTGGCCAGGCCGGTGAGGGCGTCGTGGAAGGCCTGGTGGGTCAGCGCCTCCTCCGCGCGCTTGCGGTCGGTGATGTCGGTGATGTGGACGACGACGCCGCCGACGTCCGGGTCGGTGCTCAGGTCGGCCAGCCGCACGCCGATCCACCGCTGCACGCCGTCGTCGCGCCGGCACGGGAGCTCGGCGTCCACGACCGCGCCGCCGGCCGACAGCGCCTCGCCGAACACGCGCCGGGCCTGTGCCCGGTCGACGCCGGACAGCCGCACGAGGTCGCCGGAGGTGAACTCCTCCCCGGCCTCCACGCCGAGGACGCTGCGCATCGAGGCCGGGTGGCTGAGCAGGTGGCCGTGCACGGAGAAGACCGCGACCGCGTCCGAGGAGTGCCGTGCCAGGGCGGCGCTGTAGCGCTGCTGCGAGCGGACCAGCGCCCGAGCGGCGGCCTCGGCGCGCAGCACGCGGGCGACCCGCACGAAGACCAGCAGGGCGAGCACGAGGGTGCCGCCGAAGACGGTCATCGGCGCCCCCCCGGTGCCGGTCACCCCGCGGACGACCTCGAGCCCGGCGGGCACGAGCAGGGCGCCGAGGCTGACCGCCAGCCGGGCCAGCGAGGGGACGGCGTCGACCGGCTCGGCCGCAGCGCGCTCCGGCCGGCCGCGGTGGCCGGCAGCGGCGGCCAGCAGCAGCGCGCCGAGCAGCCAGCCGGTGTCGAACCAGACGCTGGAGACCTCGGGGTCGGCCACGAGCAGGAAGCCCAGGTCGGAGCCGAACCAACAGGCGGCGCCGGCGGCGACCGCGAGCGGCGCACGCTCGCCGCGGGAGCGGGTGACGACCAGCCGGAACACCAGGCCGATGAAGGCGGCGTCCAGCGCCGGGTAGAGCGCCCAGACGACGCGGGTGAGCACCGGCAGGGAGCCGTCGCCGACCGTGCCGGCGACCGACAGCTGCCAGACGACCAGGAGCATCGCGACGAACACGCCGGCCCCGTCGAGCCAGCCGTCGACCTGCTGTCCCCGCGAGCGGCCGCGGGTGTTGGCCATCCGCCACAGGCCGAGGGCCAGCGCGAGGTAGCCACCCAGGTAGGCGACGTCGGCCACGGAGATGTCGGGGACCGAACCGGTCCAGCTGTAGCCGAACCACACCACGTCGCCGACGGTGGTGAGGGTCACGCCGAGCGCGACCAGCGCGGCGGCCGACCGCCGCCCCTGCCGCAGCGCGCCCCACGAGGCTGCTCCCGCGGCCGCCGCCATCACCCCGAGGTAGAGGGCGTCGGCCGCTCCGGTCCCGTACACGGCGGCGTGGGCCGTCAGCACGACGGCGACCAGCGCCAGCCGGCCCCCGGACGCCGGTCCGCGCCGGCCTGCCCGCTGGGACGACCCTGCGCTCACCCCGCCACCGCCTCGCTCGTCGATGCTGTCGCGGACCGCATCGACCAGCGCCGGCTCCCGCTGTACGACCCTGCTCGCCCGGTCACCCCTGTGGGGGAGCCGGGGCGCCGCACCCCTGTGGCTCCGGCCGACGCTGGCTACGGGCCGGACCACGACGAGTGTGCCTGCTGGGGGCCACCACCGCCGTCGAGGAGTGCTCCGGATCGCGACCAGCGGACCCAGCGGGAACCTCGCGGACGGCGAGGGCGAGGACGGGCCCCGGGGCGGCCGCGTCGGGCTAGCCTGCCGGCGTGCCCGGCTGGGAGGACGTCCGCGCCCTCGCCCTCGCCCTCCCCGAGGTCGGCGAGCGGACATCGCGTGGTCATCCCGAGTGGCGGGTGCGCGATCGGCTGTTCGTCTGGGAGCGGCCACTGCGCAGGGCCGACCTCGCCCACCTGGGCGACCGGGCACCGGACGCGCCGCCGCTGGGCGCGTGGGTGCCCGACCTCGGCGCGAAGGAGGCGCTCCTGACCGACGACCCCGGCACCTACCTGACGACGCCGCACTTCGACGGCCACCCGATCGTGCTCGCCCGACTCGACCGCATCGACCCCGGCGAGCTCGAGGAGCTGGTGACGGAGGCATGGCTGGCCCGGGCGCCCCGGCGGCTGGCACGCGCGTGGCTCGACGACGCCCCGCCGGCCAGGTGACCCCGCCGACCGCGGGCCCCGGTCGGCTGGACCGCTCCGGGTACGACCTGGAGTTCGCCGAGGACTTCACCGGCGCGGAGGTCGACCCGCGCCGGTGGATGACCCGCTACCTGCCGCACTGGACGACCCCCGACCGGTCGGCGGCCCGGTACGACCTGCTCCCCGGGGTGCTCCGGCTCCGGATCGACGCCGACCAGCCCGCGTGGCGCTCCGACGACGGCGAGCTGCGGGTGTCGAACCTCCAGACCGGGTCGTTCTCCGGCGGGGTGGGGTCCGACCGCGGGACCCACCGTCACCGACCCGACCTCCGGGTCGCGACCGCCGCCCCCACCCGTCGGCTGTACACGCCGAGCAGCGGGCTGGTCGAGGCGCGGCTGCGGGCCACCTCCGACCCGACCTGCATGCTCGCGGTGTGGCTCGTGGGCCTGGAGGAGGCCGCGCCGGACCAGGCCGGCGAGATCTGCATCGCCGAGCTGTACGGCCACGCCGTCGGCCCGGGCGGCTCGACGGTGCGCCTGGGCGTCAAGGCCCACCACGACCCCCGGCTCGAGACGGACATGGCCGACGTCGCCCTCGATCTCGACGCCACGGACTGGCACTCCTACGCCGTGGCGTGGGACGCCGGTGAGACGCGGTTCTACGTCGACGACGAGCTCGTCCGGGTGGTCCCGCAGGGCCTCGCCTACCCGCTGGTGCTGATGGTCGACCTGTTCGAGTTCCCCGCCGGGGCCGGCAGGGACCCGGCGGCCTATCCGAAGCTCGCCGAGGTCGGCCAGGTCCGTGGGTACCGACCGGCCTCCGACCGTTAGGGGCGACGGACCACCACCTGGACGTCCCGGCCGGCTGCGCCCGCCCGACCGGAACGTCGTCTCATCGCCGGCCGTCGCCTCTGCCCCGCATGGTGGGCGGGGAGTGCGGACGCGCGGCCCACCCACACGGCCGCCGGGTCAGGCGCGGCGGACCGTCAGGTGCGGCGGCTGCGCCAGGGTCCGGGCGACCACGCAGTAGCGCTCGGTCAGCTGCGCCAGCCGGTCGAGGGTGGCGTCGTCGGCGTCGGTGTCGAGCTCGGCGTCCACGGTGATCGTGCCCATCCCGACCGGCGTCTCCTTGGAGACACCGAGCGTCCCGCGCGCGTCCATCTCGCCGCGAGCGCTCAGCCGGGCCGAGCGGATCTCCACGCCCATCGCCGTCGCCACGCTGCGCATCGTCACCCCCGCGCACGCCAGCAGCGCCTGCAGCAGCATGTCCCCCGAGCAGGCGTCGCTGCCGTCGCCACCGGTCGAGGTGTGCAGTCCGGCACGGGCGGGGCCGGCCCACGTCTGCACGGTGCAGGTGACGCCCGGATCGGCGAAGGCGGCCTCGGCGTGCATGCTCACGCAGGCCGACGCCGGGTCGTCGCGGTACTGCTGCTTGAGCGGTGCCTGCAGGTCCCGCAGCGCTGCGGCGTCCATCCCGGGCCTCCGTGTGTCGTCGAGGGCCCCATGCTCGCCGGGCGCAGCGGGCACCGCCAGGGGACCGGGGTCCCCGGTCCCCCGGTGCGAGGTCGGTCGTGGCGGCCGTCGTGCCCGGAGGCGTCGTGCCCGGAGGCGTCGTGCCCGCCCGCCGCCGGCTCGTCGGCCGCGGAGGCCACACCTCCGGGCAGGACCCGGCGGACGGGCGGACGACGCCCGTCGCGGAACTCCCGCGTTCCGCACCCCGCTGTGCGGCTGCGGCCACCGACCGGCGGTGTCAGCGGTCCCGCAGCCCGTCAGCGCGAGCGGCCCGCCCGGCGCCACTCCTGCGGCGGGACGCCGTGCGCGGCGCGGAACCGCCGGATCAGGTAGCCCGCATCGGCGTAACCCACCCGGCCGGCCACCGCCTGCACCGTCAGGTCGGTCTCGGCGAGCAGCCGGCGGGCCTCGGCGAGTCGCCGCTCGGTGATCCACTGCTGCACCGTCCGCCCCGTGCGCCGGCCGACCACCGTCGTCAGGTGCCCGGCCGACAGCCCCACCGCGTCGGCGACCTCGCGCAGCGAGATGGCCTCGGCGTACCGCCGCTCGATGACGTCGAAGACCGCGGCCAGCAGCGGGTCGTCGCGCAGCCGCAGGTGTCCCGGGACGTCGGCCGCCAGCCGGGCCAGCTCCACCAGCAGCAGGGTCAGCTGGGCCAGCGCGGCCTCGGCGTAGCCCTCTCGCCGCTCCTGCAGCTCGCGGTCCAGCTCGGCGAACCGTCGGGACCACGCGGGCCGGTCCGCCTCGGGCACCGACAGCCGCTGGACACCACCGACCCGGTGGCCGACGAACGGGAACAGCAGCGGGTGGGCCCGCCAGGACCCGAACGAGCCCGGGCTGCGCCGCTCCACCGCGTCCGGCGGGAAGAAGGCCGACCACACCGCCGCCTCGGCGGGGAACCCGCTCACCTCCGGGGTCACCACCTCCCCCGGAGCGACCACGAAGAGGTCGCCGGTCGTGACCTCCCACCACCGGCCGTCGAGGCACAGCCGGCCGGTGCCGCGCTCGACCAGGCTCAGCACGAGGAAGTCGTGCGCGTGCGCCCCGCGCAGCCGGTCCGGGACGGGCCCGTGGGTCCCCTCGAGCCGGGTGACGGTCACCGGCGGCCGTCCCGCGACCCGCTCGTACCCGTAGACCGGCGCACCGTCGACCCGGCGCCCGGTCATCGGCCGGCCGACGGGCCGCCGAGGTCCGGAAGATGGTCCCATCCCGACCGATGTCCCGCCCTTGTCGTCTCGCGTGTGGCGGTCGAGGGTAGCGCTGACGGCCAGAGGATCGTCCACGACGGAGGGGATCGGCATGAGTGGCACGACCAGCAGCACGGGCACGCGGACGGCGGTGACCGGCGGCGAGCGCAGCTTCCTCCCCGGGATGCGGCAGGAGTGGCTGCTGCCCCTCTACGACCCGTTCACCCGGCTGGCCGGTGTCGGGCGCATCCATCGGCTACTGCTCGACCAGGCCGGCCTCCGGCCCGGCCAGCGCGTGCTGGAGATCGGCTGCGGCACCGGCAACCTGCTGCTCGCGGCCAAGCGGGCCCAGCCCGAGGCGGTCGTCGTCGGACTCGACCCCGACCTCGCCGCACTGGCGCGCGCCCATCGCAAGGCCCGCCGCCGCGGACTGGCCGTCCAGCTGGACCGCGGATACGCCGACGAGCTGCCCTACGCCGACGACAGCGTGGACGTCGTCCTCTCCTCCTTCATGCTCCACCACCTGCCGGCCGGCGAGCGCGAGGCGGCCCTGCGCGAGGCGCTCCGGGTGCTGCGGCCCGGGGGTGCGCTGCACCTGGTGGACGCCGGCGGGGAGGACGGCGCGGCCCACGGCCGGGGGCACCGCCACCGGATCCCCCGGGAGTTGCTCGTCGACGACATCCCGGGCCTGCTCCGCCGGGCCGGCCTCGCCGAGGTCGTGGAGACCGGGTCCGACGTGCACCGCTGGGTCGGCCGGTACGCGTTCTACCGCGGGACCGCCTGAGCAGACCGGCGACCACCCCGGTCAGCGGCCGGCCAGCTCCACGACCGCGTCGACGAGCGCGTCGCCGTCCAGCAGCACGCGGTCGTTGTGGTCGGCGCCGGGAACCTCCACCAGCCGGTGCAGACCGACCGCCGCCGCGGCGACGGTGCGGCTCTGCGCCGGCGGGACGATCGAGTCGGCGTCCCCCAGCACCACCGTGGTCGGCACCCGGATCGTCGCCACCCGCTCCGCCACCGGGTACCGGTCGCGCAGCAGCGCACGCACCGGCAGGAACGGGTAGTGCTCGGCGCCGACCGATGCGAGGTCGACGAACGGCGAGCGCAGCACCAGCCCGGCCGGCGGGTGCTCGGTCGCCAGCTCGGTGACGACCGCGGCTCCCAGGCTCTCGCCGAGGTACAGCAGCCGGTCCGGCGGCACCCCGGCCTCCTCCAGCAGGTGGGTGCGGGCGGCGCGCACGTCCCGCGCCAGCCCCTCCTCGCTGGGACTGCCGGGGTTGCCGCCGTAGCCCCGGTAGTCGAACAGCAGCACCGCCAGCCCCCGCCCGGCCAGCGCCGCGGCCAGCGGCACCCGCAGCCCGCGGTGCCCACCGTTGCCGTTGGCCACCAGCACGGCGGGTGCCGCCGCGTCGCGGCCCGGCACGAACCAGGCCCCCAGGCGCAGGCCGTCGGAGGTCTCCAGGACGACGTCCCGGGCACCGGGCAGCACCGTGGCCGCCGCGGGGACCGGGCCGTCGTCGGGCAGGTAGACCAGGCGCCGCTGCAGCCCCCACAGGAGACCGGTCAGCACGGCGAGGACGACGGCGACGACGGCCACCGTGCGGGCCAGGCGCCGGACCGGACCCCGTGCGGGCATCTCACCTGCGGCCGGGCAGCACCGCGTCGACCAGGTGGGGGCCGGGCGCGGCCAGCGCCGCCCGCAGCTGCTCGGCCAGCTCCTCCGCGGTCGTGGCACGGGTCGCGGGCACGCCCATGCCGGTGGCCAGCGCGACGAAGTCCAGCGACGGCCCGCCCAGGTGCAGCAGCTCGCCGGCGCGCTTGCCGTCCTCGGCCGCACCGACCCGCGACAGCTCGTGCTCGAGGATCGCGTAGGAGCCGTTGTCGCAGACGACGACGGTGACGTCGAGCTGCTCGCGGGCCATCGTCCACAGCGCCTGGATCGTGTACATCGCGCTGCCGTCGGCCTGCAGGGCGAGCACCGGCCGGTCCGGGCAGGCCACCGCCGCGCCCACGGCCATCGGCAGCCCGTCGCCGATCGCGCCGCCGGTCAGCGCCAGCCAGTCGTGCCGCGGGGCCCCGGCGGTCAGCTCGGCCAGGCCGACGCCGGAGGTCAGCACCTCGTCGACCACGACCGCCCGCTCCGGCAGCAGCGCCCCGACGACGGCCGACATCGCCCGCGGCGTCAGCTTGCCGCTCGGCAGCTCGGGCCGGGAGGCCTCCAGCACCTCCGCGCGTGCGTCCGGTGCGGCGACCCCGGCCAGCGCCCGCACCGCCGCGACGCCGTCCTCCCCCGGCGCGGACAGCACGTGCACGGTGCAGTCCGCCGGCACCGGCGTGCCGGGCACGTCCGGGTAGCCGAAGAAGTGCACGGGCGACGTGGCGCCGGCCAGGACCAGGTGGCGGGTGCCGGCCAGCGCGGCGATCGCCATCTCCGGCGGGTAGGGCAGCTTCGGGAGGTCGGGCAGGCCGGCGCCGCGCACCGCCCGCGCCGAGAACGTCTCGGCCATCAGCCGCGCGCCGGTGCCGGCGGCGACCCGCCCGGCGGCCAGCAGGGCCTCCTCGCTGGCGACGACGTCCCCGCCGAGGAAGAGCACGGCCGGCTCGCCGGAGGCCAGCACCGCGGCCACGTCGTCCACCACCGACGGCGCCACCTGCGGAGCCGGGCGGACCGGCTGCGGCGGAGCCGGCTCGGCGCCGTCCTCCCACGACACGTCGGCGGGCAGCACCAGGGTGGCGATCCCGCGCCGGGCGGACTCGGCGACCGCCTCGGCGGCGTCGGCGGCGACGTCGGCCGGCGACAGCGAGCGGCGCAGCCAGCCCGACACCGCGCCGGCCAGGGCGTCGAGGTCGGACTCCAGCGGCGCGTCCAGCCGCTTGTGCGAGCGGGCGTGGTCGCCGACCACGTTCACCAGCGGCGCGCGGCCGCGGCGGGCGTTGTGCAGGTTGGCCAGGCCGTTGGCCAGCCCCGGGCCCAGGTGCAGCAGCGTGGCCGCGGGCTTCCCGGCCATGCGCGCGTAGCCGTCGGCGGCGCCGGTCGCGACGCCCTCGAACAGCGTCAGGACGCCGCGCATCTCGGGCACGTCGTCGAGCGCCGCGACGAAGTGCATCTCCGACGTGCCGGGGTTGGCGAAACAGACGTCGACCCCCGCGCCGACGAGGGTCCGGATGAGTGCCTGTGCGCCGTTCACCGGGCGGCGTGCACCTCGTTCACCTCGTAGTGCGTCATGGTCGCGCCGCCGGTGGCGAAGTTGGCCACGTCCTCGGCGGCCGCCTTCCCCTCCGCGGACGTGAACGCGGCACCCATCTCCTGCTCGGACTCGAAGTCCAGCTCCGCCACCAGGTACGGCGCGGGCTGCGACGGGTCCAGCGCCTGCGGGGAACCGGTGGTCAGCCGCACCAGGCCGGGCATCTTCGTGGCGAGCGGGGTGTGCGTGTCGCGGTAGTAGGCGTCGAACGCCGCCGGGTCGTCGGGCTGCCCGTAGCTGACGACGAGTCTGTGCACCATCTGCCGCACCTCCGCACCAGGCCGGGCTCCGCTGCCCGGGACCGCCCTCACCCTGTCAGGACAGGACGACCTCCCGCCACCGCGGGACCGCGCTCTCAGAAGGTGAGCACCAGCCGTCCGCGGACGCCGCCGCGCGCGAGCCGCCGGTGGGCCTCGGCGGCCTGCTCGGCGGGCAGCGTGCCGGCCACGCGCAGGGTCAGCACGCCGTCCTCGGCCTGCTGGCGCAGCCGGTCCAGCGCCGCCCGGTCCTGCGCCACCCGCCGCACCAGCGTCGGGTGCACCCGCAGCCCGCGCTCGCCGGTGCCGCGGTAGCCGCGCACGGTCGCCACCGCCCCGCCGTCGCGCACGGCGGGCAGCACCAGCGCGTCCTGCACCGCGCCGTCGGCCAGCCCGTGGACACCGTCCGGGAACTGCTCGCGGATCCGCGCGGCGACGTCGTCCCCCCGCCGGACGACGACGTCCGCGCCCAGGTCGCGCACGAGCTGCTCGTCGGCCTCGGAGGCGTCCGCGACGACGGTCAGCCCGTCGGCCTTCCCCAGCTGGACGACGTAGCCACCGAAGGCCCCGGCCGCGCCGGTCACCGCGAGCACCTGGCCCGGCTGCAGCCCCATGAGGTCCAGCGCCAGCCGCGCGGTGAGGCCGTTCATCGGCAGGGTCGAGGCCTCGGCGTCCGTGCTGCCCTCGGGCGAGCGGGTCACCGAGGCGGCCGGCAGCACCAGGTCCTCCCGGTAGGCCCCGTGTGCGCCGGAGGGGACGACGACCGCCATCACCCGGTCGCCCACCCGCAGGTCGGTGTCGGTGTCGGGGCCGATCTCGGCGAGCACCCCGGCGGCGTCCATGCCGGGCACGTACGGGAACTCCTGCACCGGGTCGCGCCCGGCGTAGGCGCCCTCGCGCAGGTGGGTGTCGGTGGGACTGACCGCCGCCGCGGTCACCTGCAGCCGCACCTGACCCGGCCCCAGCGGCTCGGGCGGGACGTCGACGACGTGCAGGGCCTCCGGCCCACCGAACTCGGTCACCCCGACGGCTCTCATGCCCGCAGCCTCGCCGACACCGGCCGGCCGCGCTCCGGCGGGGTGGTACCGCACGACCGGCGTGTCGGGAATGGTGGGCGGGTGCCGGTCGCTGCACGACCTGAGCACCGCACGACCTGAGCACCGCACGCCCGCCCCGACCCGAGAGGCCGAGCATGCCCACGCTGCTGTCGTCCCGCCCCGTCTCCCTCGACCCGGGTCCGCGCCGGCGGCGCCGCCTCCGCCCGAAGCTGGTGGCGGCCGGGATCGGCCTGGCCGTGCTCGTGCCCGTCGGCGTGCAGGTGGCCGACTGGCTGCCCGACCAGCCGCTGGGTCAGGACGTCGTCGACACCAGCACTCCTCCGCTGCTGCTGGCTCTCGAGGACCTCTCCGAGTACCACGCCGCGACCGGCACCTTCCAGGTCGTCGTGGAGCGGGAGGTCGACACCCGGTACGTGCCGTCGGTGATCAGCGGCGAGTCGGTCAGCTTCCTGGCCACCGGCACCGCCGACGCCTACGTCGACTTCGCGGGCCTGGACGCCGGCCGGGTCACCCTCTCCCCCGACGGCACGTCGGCCAGCATCGCGCTGCCCGCCCCGCGGCTGGGCGAGGTGCGCATCGACCCGGCCGAGAGCCGCGTCCTCGACCGCGACCGCGGGCTGGTCGAGCGGGTCGGCGACGCGCTCGGCGACAACCCGGTCGACGACAGCGAGCTGTACGCGCTGGCGGAGGACCGGCTGGCCACCGCGGCCGTGGCGAGCGACCTGCGCGAGCGCGCGGAGGTCAACACCCGCGACATGCTGACCGGTCTGGCCCGCTCCCTCGGCGTCCAGCAGGTCGAGGTCACCTTCGACGAGCCGGCGGACAGCGCCGGCTGAGGAATACCCCTGCCCCGGCCCCGTCCAGGGCACCGCCTGAGCTCGCGGAGGGCGGGGAGGACGGGGTCCTCCGTCCTGCAGGGGGCCTTCGGCGGACACACCGCGGCCCCGGCGTCCTCTCCACGAGGACGCCGGGGCCGCGGTCGTCAGGGGTCCTCGTTCAGCGCTTGAGGGCGTACTCCTTGAGCAGACCCCGGCTGATGATCGTCTTCTGGATCTCGCTGGTGCCCTCGCCGATGAGCAGGAACGGCGCCTCGCGCATGAGCCGCTCGATCTCGTACTCCTTGGAGTAGCCGTAGCCGCCGTGGATGCGGAAGGACTGGGTGGTCACCTCGGCGCAGTACTCGCTGGCCAGCAGCTTGGCCATGCCGGCCTCCACGTCGTTGCGCTTGCCGGCGTCCTTGAGCCGCGCGGCCTTGACCATCAGCGCGTGCGCTGCCTCGACCTTGGTCGCCATCTCGGCGAGCTGGAAGGCGATCGCCTGGTGCTGGGCGATCGGCTTGCCGAAGGTCTCCCGCTGCTGGGCGTAGGCGATGGCCAGCTCGAAGGCGCGGATCGAGATGCCGCAGGCCCGCGCGGCGACGTTGACCCGGCCGACCTCGACGCCGTCCATCATCTGCGCGAAGCCCTTGCCCGGTACCCCGCCGAGGACGGCGTCCGCGCCGATCCGGAAGCCGTCGAACACCAGCTCGGTGGTGTCGACGCCCTTGTAGCCCATCTTGTCGATCTTGCCGGGGACGGTGAGCCCGGGGACGACCTCGCCGAAGCCCGCCGGCTTCTCGACCAGGAAGGTGGTCAGGTTCTGGTGCGCCTTCTCGGCGCCCTCGTCGGTGCGCACCAGGGCGGCGACCAGCGTGGAGCTGCCGCCGTTGGTCAGCCACATCTTCTGGCCGTCGATGACGTAGCCGTCCCCGTCCCGCCGGGCCCGGGTGCGGATGCCGGCGACGTCGGAGCCCAGCCCCGGCTCGGACATCGAGAACGCGCCGCGCACCTCGCCGGTGGCCATGCGCGGGAGGAAGCGGTCCCTCTGCTCCTGCGTGCCGTGCTGGAGGACCATGTAGGCGACGATGAAGTGGGTGTTGATGACGCCGGAGACGCTCATCCAGCCGCGGGCGATCTCCTCGACCACCAGGGCGTAGGTCAGCAGCGACTCCCCGAGCCCGCCGTACTCCTCGGGGATCATCAGCCCGAAGATGCCGAGTTCCTTGAGCCCGTCGACGATCTCCTGCGGGTACTCGTCGGCGTGCTCGAGCTCCTGGGCGTGCGGGATGATCTCCTTGTCGACGAACGTCCTGACGGTCGACAGGATCTCCTGCTGGACGTCGGTCAGGTCGGCGGTCTGCGCCAGACGGGTCATCGCGTCGCTCCTCCGGGGACTCCGGTGTCCGGGTTACCGGTGAGTATGGAGCACCGCGGGACGCCGTCCGCGTGTGCCTGCTCACTCAGGGGAGCCGTACGCGTCTAGCGTTCGCACCAGCAGATCCCGACCGCCGGAGGACGACGATGACGCAGGACGACGCCCACCGCGGCGCCCCCGACCCCTCGCCGTCCGCGGGCGGCGGGGCCTCGCGGCAGCCCGGTCACCCGCCGGTGCCCTCCTACGGCGCACCGGGCTCCACCGCCGCCGGCCAGGGGACCGGCGCGGCCGGTCAGCAGGGCTCGGGGCCCCGACCCGGGTACGGCGCACCGCCCGGGTACGGCGGCCAGCCCGCCTACGGGCAGCCCGCGTACGGCCCGCCGCCCGGGTACGGCGGCCAGCCCGGCTACGGCCAGCCCGCCTACGGCCCGCCCGGCTACTGGCCGCCGCCGGGCTACGGCTACCCGCGGCCGACCAACACGCTGGCGATCCTGTCGCTGGTGATGGCGTTCGTCTTCAGCCCGGTCGGGCTGGTGCTCGGCATCGTGGCCCGCCGGCAGATCCGGCAGACCGGCGAGCAGGGCGACGGCCTGGCGCTGGCCGGGATCATCGTGGGCGGCATCGGCACCGCGCTGGCCGTGCTCGGCTTCCTGTTCTTCATCCTCGCGCTGGCCGCGGCCGGCTCCTCGGGCGCCTTCGCCCCCTGAGAGGACCCCGTCCTCCCCGCCCCTCGCAGGCTCGGGGCGGGACCCCGGGACGAGGCCGGCGGGCCCCTGCAGGGGTCCGTACGCGGGGGCTCAGCCCTCCGGCGGGGTGAAGGTCGAGGTGCGCTGCATGCCGGCGGCGCGGCCCTTGCCGGCGATGACCAGTGCCATCTTGCGGCTGGCCTCGTCGATCATCTCGTCGCCGAGCATCGCCGAGCCCTTCTTGCCACCGGCCTCCGAGGTGGACCAGTCGTAGGCGTCGAGGATGAGCTCGGCGTGGTCGTAGTCCTCCTGGGACGGGGAGTAGATCTCGTTCGCCGCGTCGACCTGGCCGGGGTGCAGCACCCACTTGCCGTCGAACCCCAGGACGGCCGACCGCTTGGCGACCTCGCGGAAGGCGTCGACGTCGCGCACCTGCAGGAAGGGCCCGTCGATGGCCTGCACGCCGCGGGCGCGGGCGGCCATGAGGATCTGCATGAGGATGTAGTGGAACGGGTCGCCGGCGTAGTCCGGGTGCAGGGCGCCGACCACCAGCGACTTCATGTTGATGCTGGCCATGAAGTCGGCCGGGCCGAAGATGATCGTCTCGATCCGCGGGCTGGCGAACGCGATCCGGTTGACGTTGATCAGGCCCTGCGCGGTCTCGATCTGCGCCTCGATGCCGATCCGGCCGACCTCCAGGCCGTTGGCCTTCTCGACCTGCGTGAGCAGCATGTCGAGGGCCTGCACCTGAGCGGCGTCCTGGACCTTCGGCAGCATGATGCAGTCGAGGTTCGCGCCGGCGCCGCCGACGACCTCGATCACGTCGGTGAAGGTCCACTCCGTCGTCCAGTCGTTGACCCGGACGGTGCGGATCTTCTCCCCCCAGCCGCCCTCGTTCAGGGCCGCGACGATGTTCTTGCGGGCACCGGGCTTGGCCAGCGGCGCGCACGCGTCCTCGAGGTCGAGGAACACCTGGTCGGCACCCAGGCCCTTGGCCTTCTCCAGGAAGCGCGGGTTGCTGCCGGGGACGGCGAGGTTGGAACGGCGGGATCGGAGCTCGGCCACGGTGCCTCCGCTGGATCGGGGTCGGTTCGCCACCGGAGGGTAGCGACGGGCTCCTACCGCGCTCAGGTGCCCGGCTCGGCCAGGCCCGCCGGGCGGCTGGCCCGGACCACCAGGCCGACGCCGACGACCACCAGCGCCACCCCGGGCAGCGCCAGCAGCGGCGGCACCTGCTGCAGCAGCACGAGGGCGAACAGCAGGGCGCCGGGCACCTCGAGCAGGATCACCAGGCTGACCATCGTCGGGCCGACCGAGGACAGCACCAGGTTGAACAGCGTGTGCCCGAGCAGCTGGGCGCACACGGTGATCGCCGCGATGAGCGCCCAGTCCCGCGCGGAGAAGCCGACGAGCGGGTCCCCCACCAGGACGGCGGCGACGGCGATGGTCGCCGCGCAGACCGAGTAGCAGACCACCGCGTACGCCGAGGTGGAGAGCCGCTGCCGGGCGCGTGCCCCGGCCAGCACGTAGCCGCCGGCGCAGATGGCGCCGAGCAGCGCCAGCCCGTCACCGGCGAGCGCGCGCGGGCTCACCGTGACGTCGACCCCCGCGATCAGGGCGACGCCGAGGACCGCGAGCACCAGGCCCGCCCACGTCGCCGAGGGCAGCCGCACGCCACTGACCCGCGCGACCAGCGCCGTCCAGATCGGGGTGGTGGTGACCAGCGCTGTGGCGGCGGCGACCGTCGTCATCGAGAGGCTGGGCAGCCAAGCGGCGAAGTGTGCGGCGAGGAAGAGGCCGGCGACGACGGAGCTGGTCAGGTCGCGCGGCCGCAGCCCGGCCAGCACCGACCGCTCGCGCAGCAGCAGCACCGGCAGCAGGACCGCCGCGCCGCCGAGGTTGCGCCAGAAGGCCAGCGCCAGCATCGGCGCGGCCAGCATCGTGGTCAGCGGCGCCGAGAGCGAGACGCCGACGACCGCGACCGCCATGATCCCGACGTCCCGCCCCCCGGGCCGGTGCAGCGCCCAGGCGCCGGCCGGGCGGCCCCCCTGCAGGGTCCCCGGCCCCGTCCCGGGTCCCGCCCCGAGCCTGCTAAGGGTGGGGAGGACGGGGTCCTCCTCCGAGTGGTGGGGCGCAGGGGGGTCCTTCATGGGTCCGTCGACGTCACGGGACCCGGATGCGGCCGCGGGCAACCGGCACGACCGCGCCGCGGACCGTGGCCGCGACCGCGCGGCCCCCCGAGGCGGTGACCGTGCAGGACAGCACCGACGGCCGGCCCATCGCCTCGCCCTGGTGCACGACGTAGGACGACGTCCCCTCCGGCGCGAGCAGGCCGGCGGCGACGAGCCAGACGCCGGTGCCCAGCGCCGCGGAGCCGGTCGCCGGGTCCTCGCCCCAGGCCAGGTCGGCGGCGAACACCCGGGCGCGGGCGGTCGCGGTCGCGCCGTCCCAGGAGAGCACCGAGACGCCCTCCCCCACGCCGTGCTCGCCGAGCAGCGCGGGGACCGGCGCCGCGTCGTCCACCACCTCGGGGCGGACGGCGAGGAAGGCGAAGGGCAGGCCGCAGCCGGCGACGTGCGCGGGCAGCCCCACGGCGTCCGCCCCGGCGAGCCCCAGGGCTGCGGCGAGCGCGGCCGGGTCGGGGCCGTCCTCGAGGGTGGGGCGGCCGCCGGACAGCGTCGCGCCGTCGTCGTCGACGACCACGTCGAGGATCCCGGCGCCGCACTCCTGGCGCAGCGTGCCGGCGGGCAGCCGGCCGGCGCGGACCAGCGCGGACGCCGCGCCCACGCTCGGGTGCCCGGCGAAGGGCAGCTCCGCGTACGGGGTGAAGATGCGCACCCGGTAGTCGGCCCTCGGACCGCCGGCCGACCCCGGGTGGTTCGCGCCCGGCCCGGTGGGTGCCGAGAGGAACGACGTCTCCGACAGGTGGAACTCGCCGGCCAGCGCCTGGCACTGCTCGGTGGTGAGCTCGTCGGCGTCGAACACCACGGCCAGCGGGTTGCCGGCGAAGGCGCGCGGCGCGAAGACGTCGACGACCTCGTAGTACAGCTCACCGGGGACGGCCACGGGCCGACGGTAGCCTCAGCGCTCGGTGACCGGGCTGGCGAGGTCACGCACGGGCACAGCACCCCGGCACGGGGCCGACGAGCGCCAGCGAGGAGGACCCGTGACGACGGCGACCAGGGCGTACGTCTCCCGGCTCGCCGGGCTGCCCGTCTTCGACCCCAATGGCGACCGCGTCGGCAAGGTCCGGGACGTGGTGGTGGCGCTGCGCGTGGGGACGGCGGCGCCGCGCGTGCTGGGCCTGGTCGTCGAGGTGGTCGCCCGACGCCGCATCTTCGTGCCGATGGGCCGGGTGACCACGCTGGACCCGGGCTCGGTCGTGCTCTCCACCGGCACGCTGAACCTCAAGCGCTTCGAGCAGCGGCGCGGGGAGACGCTGGTGCTCGGCGAGCTGCTCGACCGCCGGGTGCACATCGCGGAGTCCGGCCGGCCGGCCACCGTCGTCGACGCCGGCATCGAGCAGACCCGCACCGGCGACTGGGTGCTCTCCCGCCTCGCCGTCCAGGAGCCGGGCCGGCTCGGCCGCCGGGGCCAGCTGAACCAGCTCGACTGGGACGAGGTGACCGGGCTGGCGCTGCCGCAGACCGGGCAGGGCGCCGAGACGCTGATCGCCACCTACCGCGAGCTCAACGCCGCCGACCTCGCCCACGCGCTGCAGGACCTGCCGATCCAACGGCGGCACGAGGTCGCCGAGGCGCTGGACGACGAACGGCTGGCCGACGTGCTGGGCGAGCTGCCCGAGGCCGACCAGATCACCATCCTGGGCACGCTCCACGAGGGGCGGGCGGCCGACGTGCTCGAGGTCATGGACCCCGACGACGCCGCGGACCTGCTGGCCGAGCTGTCCAACGTCGACCGCAACCGGCTGCTGGAGCTCATGGAGCCCGACGAGGCCGAGCCGGTGCGCCAGCTGCTGAAGTACTCCGAGGACACCGCCGGCGGGATCATGACCAGCGAGCCGGTGATCCTCACCCCGGACGCCACGATCGCCGAGGCCCTCGCCCGGGTCCGCGAGCCGGCACTGAGCCCCGCGCTGGCCAGCCAGGTGTACGTCTGCCGGCCGCCGTCGGCCACCCCCACCGGCCGGTACCTGGGCCTCGCGCACATCCAGGGCCTGCTGCGCGAACCGCCGTCCACCCTGGTCAGCGGGGTGCTCGATGACCTGGAGCCGCTGCGGCCGGAGGCCCCGCTGGCCGAGGTGACCCAGTACTTCGCCACCTACAACCTGGTCGCCGCCCCGGTCGTCGACGCCCAGGGGCGACTCGTCGGCGCGGTGAGCGTGGACGACGTCCTCGACCACCTGCTCCCCGAGAACTGGCGGGAGCGGGCCCGCCGTGGCTGAGGGGCGCCGGCTCGACGTCCCGAGGGGGGCCCGGGGCTTCGGTGACTTCCTGCGGCTGGACCCCGACGCCGTCGGCCGCTTCGCCGAGGGGATCGCGCGGTTTCTGGGCACCGGCCGGTTCCTCGCCGTCCAGACGGTGGTCGTGGTGGTGTGGATCCTGCTCAACGTCTTCGCCGTCCGGCTGCAGTGGGATCCCTACCCGTTCATCCTGCTCAACCTGGCCTTCTCCACCCAGGCCGCCTACGCCGCGCCGCTGATCCTGCTGGCGCAGAACCGGCAGGCCGACCGCGACCGGGTGCAGGCCGAGGAGGACCGGGCACGGGCGGCGCAGACGCGGGCCGACACCGAGTACCTGGCCCGCGAGCTGGCCGCACTGCGGGTGGCCATCGGTGAGCTGGCCACCCGCGACTTCATCCGCGGCGAGCTCAACCGGCTGACCGAGGAGAGCCCCGAGGAGGCCGAGCGGCGGGAGCGCAAGGCCCGGAGGAAGCGGGAGGCCGCGGCCCGCGAAGCGACCGGCTGAGCGGCCCCCTCGCAAGTGTCCCGCCGCGAGCCTGCGAGCGGTGGGGGGCAGCGGGGTCCTCTCAGCCGGCGAGGCGGGCCGCCGCCCGGTCCAGCCGGCCGGTCACCTGGCGGGCTCCCGTGGCGGCGGCCAGCCCCTGCACCGGCAGGTCGACGTAGACGCTCTCGGCGCGGGCGACCTGGTAGGTCTCGTGCCAGACGCCGACCGCGCCCGGGATGCGGCGGGCGCGCCGGTTGAACGCGGTCCACGCGGGGCGGTGCCGGGCCCCGGTGTCGGTGGCGTAGCGGTAGACGTCCTCAACGCTGCGCCAGTACTGGACCAGCACCGGCCCCCGCAGGCCCAGCGTCATGCGGTAGCCGAGGAAGCCCGAGTCGGGGTCCCGCGCGAGCTCGGCGAGCATGGGGCCCATCGCGGCCAGGGTGGGCAGCCAGGCGTCGGGGCGGTGCAGCGCGTTGATGCGCATCCCGATCAGGAAGACGGTGAGGTCCCCCTCGTGGGTGTGGGTCCAGCGGCCCCGGGCGATGCGTGCCATGCCGTCCTCCTGATTGGATAGCGCCAGTGTCCAACTCTAGAGAGTGACACTATCCAATGTCTAGGGGGGCGCGTGCAGATCTCCGAACTGGCCCGTCGAGCCGGCGTCCCGCTGGCGACCGTGAAGTACTACCTGCGCGAGGGGCTCGTGCCACCCGGCGAGCTGACCGGCGCCACGCGCGCCCGCTACGACGAGGAGCACCTGGAGCGGCTGCGGCTGGTCCGCGCCCTGCTCGGCCCGGGGGGCCTGTCGGTGGCGCGGGCGCGCGCGGTGCTGGCCGCCGTCGACGCCCCGGACACCTCGGTGCACGCGGCCCTGGGTGCCGCGCACCGGGCGCTGCCCGGCGTCGGCTCCCAGGGGCCGACCGACGTCGGGCAGGCCCACGACCTGCTGCGCCGCCACGGGTGGCGGGTGGCCGACGACTCCCCCGCCCTCGTCGCGCTGGCCGCCGCCCTCGAGGCGCTGCGCGCCGCCGGAGCCTCGCCGACCGACGAGCTGCTGGACCGCTACGCCGAGGCCGCCGGCCGCATCGGCGAGCAGGACGTCGCCGGGGTGCCGACCGCCTCCGTGGCCGAGGCCGTCCGCTTCGTGGTGGTCAACACGGTGCTGCTCGAGCCGGTGCTGCTGGCACTGCGCCGGCTGGCCCAGGAGGACGCCTCCCGCCGCCGGTTCCCGGACGGTTGCTGAGGGGTCAGCCGAGCAGCGCCGCGAGGACGGCCAGGCCCCGGCCGGCCGGCCAGGTGGGCAGCGCGGCTGATTGCTGTCGGTCCCCCGCTCTACCGTCTCCACCCGAGGAGGACCTCACGTCCGGCGCCGATCGGTCGTCTACCGGGCCTGGGGACGTTGACGATGAGCAGGACGCACACCGTGGTGCCGTCGCCGATCGGCCCGCTGACCGTCGTCCGGGACGAGGACGGCGCGCTCGTGCGGCTGGCGATGTCGCCTCCGGGCGCGCTCGCGGCGGACGCGCTCGGCGAGCGGGCCGACGCGGGGTTCGAGGACGTCGCACGCCAGCTCGCCGAGTACTTCGCCGGCGAGCGGACCGCCTTCCACCTGCCCTTGCGGCCCGTCGGCAGCCCCTTCGAGCTGGCCGTGTGGGACCAGCTGACCCGCATCCCGTACGGCGAGACGCGCTCCTACGGGTACGTCGCTGCGGCGGTCGGCGAGCCGGGCGGCGCCCAGGCCGTCGGCGCGGCGAACGGGAGGAACCCGATCGCGGTCGTGGTGCCCTGCCACCGGGTGATCGGCGCCGACGGCAGGCTGGTCGGGTTCGGCGGGGGGCTACCTCGCAAGCGCTTCCTGCTCGACCTGGAGCAGCGCGCGGACCGGCTGTTCTGACGTGCGGCGGAGCCGATCGAGCCGCCGCGCCGGGTCAGCCGGCGAGGACGTGCACCAGCGCGCCGGTCACCCCCGCCAGCAGCAGCACGACGATGAACGGTGCCCGCAGCGCCAGCGCGAGTGCGGCGACCACCAGTCCGGCCAGCCGCCCGTCGAGGACCAGCGCCGGACCAGACGTGGCCGCCTGGACGGCGACCAGCGCAGCCAGCAGCGCCGCCGGGACGAACTCCACGACGCGGGTCACCCACGGCCGCTCGACCCAGCCGGCCGGCACTGACAGCCCGGCCAGCTTGAGCAGGTAGCACCCCACGGCGGCGACGAGGACCACCACCCACAGCGTCCCGCTGCTCACGAGTCCTCCTCGCCGGCGCTCGTCGGCCGCGTCCGCGGGGCTGCTCCGTCGTCGGGGGAGCTCGCGAGCTCGCCCACCTCCGGCCGCGGCCGCCCCGCCAGCGCCACCGCGACGACGGCGGCCACGACCTGCACCCCGGCGGGCACCACCGGGGTGAGCAGCAGCGCGACGACCGCACCGCCGAGGGCGACCCGCCGCTGCACCGCTGCCTCCGGATATCCCCGCCGCAGCCGCGGCCACAGCAGCGCCAGGAACGCCGCGGGGACGACCGCGTCGAGCGCGGCCTGCGCCGTCGCGCCGAGCCCCGAGGCACCGAGTGCGCCGAGGACCGTGGTCAGGTTCCAGCCCACGTAGATCGTCGCCCCGGTGGCCCAGAACGCCAGCCGACCCAGCTCGCGGTCGGGGGCGGCGACGGCCATCGCGGTGGTCTCGTCGATGACCCAGTGCGCGGCGCCGACCCGGCGGAGCACGCCGCGCGGGGCGAGCAGCGGTGCGAGCCGGACGCCGTAGACGGTGTTCCGCGTGCCCAGCAGCAGCGCGCTGCCGATCGCGGCGAGCCCGCCGCCCCCGGCGCCGAGGACGCCGACCAGCGCGAACTGGGAGGCGCCGGTGAACATCACCGCCGAGAGCACGAGCGCCTGCCAGACGTCGAGGCCGGCGGCGTCCGCGGCGGCGCCGAACGCGACTCCGTACAGGCCGACCGCCAGGCCCAGGCCCACGGCGTCGCGGAGGGTGGCGGTGCGTGCGGCGGACACGGCAGCGAGGCTAGCCAGGAGTCCGCCCTCCCCCGGCACCCCTCCGAGGGGGCAGGGGCGGGTTGCCGGGCTGCAGGAGGACCCCCCGGGTCCCGATGCAGAGGCGTGAGCACTCCCCGGCCGCCGCACCGGCCGACCCTCGCCGAGGACCGGCTGGCCCGGGCACGGGAGTCGGCCCTGTGGACCTCGGGTCTCGCGACGGTCGTCGCCCCCTTGTGGTCCGGTCTCGACCTGGCGCTCGAGCCGCAGATCGCCCGGGACCTGGTCACCGCCCGGCTGGTCTGCCTGCTGCCCATGCTGCTGGCCGTCTGGGCGCTGTGGCGGCTGCCGATCGGCCGCCGGCAACCCGAGCTGCTCGTCTGCGCCGTGCTGGTGTCGGTGCAGTCGGAGATCGCCTGGATGGTCCCCCGGGTGGAGCACACCGAGGTCTACCTGCTCGGCTTCACGCTGAGTGTCATGGCCAGCGGCTGCCTGGTGGTCGCCCGGCCGGTGTGGACCGGCACGCTCGTCGCCGTCACCTGGACGGCGTTCGGGGTCGCCGTCCTCACCGCGCCGACGTCCATGCCGGCGCAGGAGGTGCTCGCCGCCGGGTTCTACCTCGGCACCGCCTCCGTCGTCGGCGTGCTCGCCCACTCCCAGCGCTACCGGCTGACCACCCGGGAGTCGGCCGCCCGCACCGCGCTCGAGGAGGAGCAGGAGCGCACGCGGGCACTGCTCGCCCGGCTGGACCGGCTCAGCCACGAGGACCCGCTCACCGGCCTGGCCAACCGCCGCCGGTGGGACGCCGAGCTGACGGAGGCCTGCGCCGCGGCCCGCCGGGCGGGGACGTCGCTGGCCGTCGTCCTCGTCGACGTCGACCGCTTCAAGCAGGTCAACGACCGGCACGGCCACACCGGCGGGGACGAGGCGCTGCGGCTCATCGCGAGCGCCCTGACTGCCCGGGTGCGGGACGGGGACGTCGTCGCCCGCCTCGGCGGGGACGAGCTCGCCGTGCTGCTGCCGGGCACCGACCCGGGCCGTGCGATCGCGCTGGCCGAGGAGCTGCGCGCCGCCGCGCTCGGGCTGGGCCTGTCCGGGAGGGGACCGGGCTCGCTGACCCTGTCGCTGGGGGTGGCGGTCGCCTCCGGGCGCGAGGCGGTGCCCGAGCGGCTCACCGTCGAGGCCGACGCGCACCTCTACCGCGCCAAGGCGACCCGCAACGCCGTGTGCGCCGGCCCGTGGACGCCGACGGCCCCGGTGCCGGTGGGCGGCTGAGCAGTAGATCACCCTCCGGACGACGGCCGGGCCGCGCGACGGCCGTACAGTGGCAGGAGGCCCGTGAACGCAGGTCACCGCCGTTCCTCGGCGGACCGACCGGGTCCCCGTCGAAGGAGACAGACGCACACCATGTCCGCCCCGCTGACCGGCGCGCCGGCACTCGACGCCGTCAACGCCGCACTGGCCACCGTCCAGGACCCGGAGATCAACCGGCCGCTCCCCGAGCTCGGCATGGTCAAGGACGTCCGGATCGCCGAGGACGGCACCGTCCGGGTCGAGGTCTACCTGACCGTCGCCGGGTGCCCGATGCGCGAGACCATCACCAACCGGGTCACCCAGGCCGTCTCCGCCGTCCCGGGTGTCACCGCGGTGCAGGTGGGCCTGGACGTGATGAGCGACGAGCAGCGCGCCGAGCTGCGCCGCACGGTGCGCGGCACCGATGCGGCCGACCCGGTCATCCCGTTCGCCCAGCCCGGCTCGCTGACCCGTGTGTACGCCGTCGCCTCGGGCAAGGGCGGCGTGGGCAAGTCGTCGGTCACGGTGAACCTGGCGGCGGCGCTGTCCAAGCGCGGCCTGTCGGTGGGCGTGGTGGACGCCGACATCTACGGCCACTCGGTGCCGCGGATGCTCGGGGTCGACGACAAGCCGACCCAGGTCGACAACATGATCATGCCGCCGCAGGCCTACGGCGTGAAGGTCATCTCGATCGGCATGTTCACCCCGGGCAACACCCCCGTGGTGTGGCGCGGGCCGATGCTGCACCGCGCGCTGCAGCAGTTCCTGGCCGACGTGTGGTGGGGCGACCTCGACGTCCTGCTGCTGGACCTGCCGCCCGGTACCGGCGACGTGGCGATCTCCATCGCCCAGCTGCTGCCGAACGCCGAGATCCTGGTGGTGACGACGCCGCAGCTTGCCGCCGCCGAGGTGGCCGAGCGGGCCGGCGCCATCGCCACCCAGACCCACCAGCAGGTCGTCGGGGTCATCGAGAACATGTCGTGGCTGGACCTGCCCGACGGCTCCCGCATGGAGGTCTTCGGCTCCGGCGGCGGTGAGGCGGTCTCCGACGCGCTGACCCGCGCCCTCGGCGCGCGGGTGCCGCTGCTCGGCCAGATCCCGCTGGACACCCGGGTGCGCGAGGCCGGGGACGCCGGCGCGCCGGTCGTGCTGGCCGACCCCGAGTCCTCCGCCGCCCAGGCGCTGGCCCGGATCGCCGACGGCCTGGCCACCCGCCAGCGCGGCCTGTCGGGCATGTCGCTGGGGCTCACCCCGGTCCGCCACTGAGCTGACGGACGGCGAGAGGCCCGGCTCCCCATCGGGAGCCGGGCCTCTCGCCGTCCCCGGGGCTGCACCACCGGCGTTCTGCCCACCCTGCGGGCGCGATCCCACCGGCAGAGCACGCACGACGTCGGCAGAGCGGGCGGCACGTGGCCGCGGTGTCGTCCGGAGGACGCCACCGTCGTCGTGGCTAGGTCGCGTCGGGGTCGAACGGGGGCGGGGCGGAGGCGTCCCGCGTGCGGGCGGCGGCGGCCGCCACCGTGGTCGCGGCCGTGGCGCCGGACGGCCGCCGTGGCGGGGCGTCGTCGTCGGCGAGCAGCTGGTTCCGGATGAAGGTCCGCGGGTGGTACTGGCGCAGGTCGAGGTCGCGCAGCTTGGCCAGGTCGTCGCCCAGGGACTCGTCGACCTGGGCGCGGACACCGGTGACCGCCGAACGCACCTTCTTCAGCCCCGCAGCGGCGTCCTTGGCGAGGTCCGGGAGCCGGTCGGGCCCGAAGATGAACAGCGCAGCGAGCGCGAGGACGATGATCTCGCCCCAGCCGATCGAGTCGAACACCCGCCGCTCCCCCTCCTCGTGCGCCCGGTCCGGTCGTCGTGCGTGTCCAGCGTAGGCGGCGTGGTGGCCGCGGTCAGTGCCCCGATCTGAGGGGTCCCGTCCCGGTCCCACCGCGAGCCTGCGTGTGGCAGGGGCAAGGTGGCCCCCTCCAGGGCACCGCCCCGAGCTTGCGAGGGGTGGGGAGGAGGGGGTCCTCTTTCAGGCCTCGTCGAGCGTCGCCTCGACCGTCGTCGAGGACCCGCCCCGGACCACCTCGAGGCTGATCGTCTGGCCGGGGTCGTGGGAGTCGACCGCCACGACCAGCTCCTCGGAGCTGCCCACCGGCTCGCCGTCGACGGCGATGACGACGTCCTGCTCGCGGATGCCGGCGTCGGCCGCCGCGCTGCCCGGCTCGACGTTGACCACCAGCGCGCCGTCCCGGGTGCCGTCGGTGACCGAGCGGGCGCTGACCCCGAGCGAGGCGTGCACCGCGCGCCCGGTCGAGATGAGCTGCTCGGAGATGTCGCGGACGGTGTCGACGGGGATGGCGAACCCGAGGCCGACGCTGCCGCCGCCGAGCGAGGCGATCGCGGTGTTGATGCCGATGACCTCGCCGGCGCCGTTGACCAGCGCGCCGCCGGAGTTCCCGGGGTTGATCGGGGCGTCGGTCTGCACCGCGCTGATCACCGCGTTCGTGTCGCTGCCCTCGCCCGCCAGCCGGACCGGCCGGTCGAGCGCGCTGACGATGCCGCTGGTGACCGTGCTGGCCAGGCCCAGCGGCGAGCCGATCGCGACCACCGGGTCGCCGACGACGACGTCGTCGGAGTCGCCCAGCGCGGCGGTGAGCAGGCCGGGCTTCTCCACCTTGAGGACGGCGAGGTCACTGGCCGGGTCGCGACCGACGATGCGCGCCGCCGACCCGCTGCCGTCGGAGAACACCGCGCGGATCTCGGCGCCCTCGACACCGTCGGCGCCCGAGATGACGTGGTTGTTGGTGACGATGTAGCCGTTCTCGCCGTCGACGACGACCCCGGACCCGGTTGCGCCGGCCTCGCCGATGCGGACCTCGACCGAGACGACGGCCGGGGTGATCCGTGAGGCGATGTCGGAGACCGACCCCGGCTCGCGGGCGATCCCCTCGTCAGTCTCGCTGAGCTGGGTGCCCGGGGCCAGCAGGGGCGATTCGTCCGCGGTGCGGGTCAGCCAGTAGCCGGCGGCGCCGCCGACCAGGCCGGTGAGGAGAACCGCGATCATGGCGAGGACGGCCAGCCGGATCGACACGTCGGCCAGCCGCAGCCGCCGGCGTCCCTTCGCGTCCACGACGACGGGGCCGGCCTGCTGCTCGGGCTCCTCGAACACGGCCGGGCCGGTGAGGCCGGCCGGGGCGTGCGGGTCGCGCCAGGGGTCGGAGCGGGCGTCGGACTTCCACCACGGGCCCGTGGCGGTGCGCCGGCGTCCCGGCCTGCCGCCGGGCGGCTCCTGCAGGCCGCGCTGGCCGGATCCCGGGGCGAAGGCGCGCAGCACCGCCTCGGGCGGCGGCGGTGGCAGCGGGCGGGCCGGCGGGACGGGCCGGTCGCCGGCGAAGCCGCCCTGCACGGCGGCGGGCCGCCCGAAGGCGGCCTGCTGGGCGGGGCTGGGCGCGGGCGTCCGCGCCGGTGCGGGCTGCGGGCGGGACGGCGGGTCGAAGCCGCCGACGCCGTCCCGGGGCCGGGCGAAGGCCTCGTCGGGGGCCGTCGGCTCGGGGCGGCCGTCGCCGCCCGACGGGTCAGCGGTCCGCGGGTCCAGGGGGTCCTCCCCCGACGGGGTGCCGGCTGGGCTGGTCAGGGCGTCCCGCCCGGGTTCGCGGTGGGCGCGACGCCGGTGCCGACGGTCGTGGCGCGCACCACCGGGGGGACGATCTCGGTGCGCTCCTCGAACGAGCCGCGGGCCACCGAGTCCGGTGACGGGCGGGGGCCGTCGGGGCTGCCGGCCGGGAGGTTCAGAGCCAGGGCCGTCACCCCGATGCCGAGGGCGCCGAGCGTCCCGACGAAGCCGCGGCGCAGCCAGCGGGCGTGCCCCGGCCGGTCGCCGGCAGCCGGGCCCGGGTCCAGCGGCACCGACCACGAGCCGGTGCTGCCGCTGACGGTGAGCTGGCCGGGGCCGGCGCTCAGCGCACCCAGCCCGCCGCCGGCGCCGGGCACGTCGGCGGTGAACGGGATGGCGCGCAGCCGGGACAGCAGGTCACCGGGGACGGCGACGTCCGACGAGGCGTGCAGTGCCTCCTTGGCCTCCCGCTGCGCCTGCACGGCCATCCGGCACTGGGCGCAGCCGGTCACGTGGCGAGCCGCCCGGGCGGCGGGACCGCCGCCGAGCTCGCCGTCGACGAGGGCGGCGATGGCCTCCTGGGCCAGGTGGCTCTCCTGGATGTTCACCCCGCGCTCCCCTCCGCGACGGCGTCCTGGCTGCTCACCGGCCGGCGGGGGGCCAGGTGCGCGAGCGCCTCGCGCAGCTGGACGCGGCCGCGGTGGATGCGGCTGCGCACCGTGCCGAGCTTGATGCCCAGGGTCGCCGCGATCTCCTCGTAGGTCAGTCCCTCGATGTCGCACAGGACGACGGCGACGCGGAACTCCGGGGAGAGCGCGTCGAGCGCGGCCTGCACCTGCGGGTCGAGGTGGGTGTCCGAGTAGACCTGCTCGGGGCTGGGCGCCGTCCCGGGCAGCCGCTCGGTGTCCTCGGGCAGTGCGTCGAACCGGATCCGCTGCCGGCGCCGCACCATGTCGAGGAAGAGGTTCGTGGTGATGCGGTGGAGCCAGCCCTCGAAGGTGCCCGGCGAGAAGTCGGCGAGCGAGCGGAAGACCCGGACGAAGGTCTCCTGGGTCAGGTCCTCGGCGTCCTGCGGGTTGCCCGAGAGCCGGTAGGCCAGCCGGTACACCCGGGCGGAGTGGTCGCGCACCACCTGCTCCCAGGTCGGCGCGACCCAGGCCTCGGTCGCGGCGGGGGTGGTCTCGACGGCGTCGGGCACGGTTCCAGGATCGCAGACCGGAGCCGTCGTCGACCCCCCGGCGTCGGTGGGTCGGGCGGGGCTGGCTCTCTCGGGGCGCACGATGGTTCCAACGGGCCGGGCTCGGGGCGGTGTTCCCGTTCACAGGGACCTCACAGCTGCGCGGCCGGACGGGTCCGGACGCGCCCGGCCACTACCCTCGGCCGGTGATGAGCGCCGCGAGGACGATCAGCGAGCGAGCATCGCAGCGAGCTGCCGGGAGTCGACGGCGAGCGGGCGCCGCAGCGGGCGGCAGCGGGCGAGGCGCGGAGCGGGCGCGGAACGAGCCCGGGGTCGAGCGGTGAGCACCGGGGCACCCGGGCAGACCGGCGCGGCGTACGCCGACCGCTTCGCCGCCGAGACCCCCGCGCTGGTGTCGGCCCGGTCCCGCGCGGCCGGGCTCGCCGGCGCGCCGCCCGTGACCCCGTCGGTGGGGGCCACCCTCGCCGTCCTGGCCGCAGGGGCCGCGGCCCGCACCGTCGTGTCGATCGGCAGCGGTGGCGGCGTGGCCGGGCTGTGGCTGCTCGAGGGCATGCGGCCCGACGGCGTCCTCACCGTCCTCGACAGCGACGCCGAGGCCCTGCGCGCCACCCGCCGGGCCTTCGCCGAGGCCGGCCACCCGCCCGGCCGCACCCGGATGATCTTCGGGACGACCGGCGAGGTCCTCCCCCGCCTGTCGCCGGGCGCCTACGACATGGTCGTCTGCGCCGGGGCGCCGACCCAGTACGCCGTGCACCTCGACGCGCTGGTCGATCTCGTCCGGGTCGGCGGGACCGTGGTCTGCCACGGGCTGCTGGACGGGGACCGCATCGCCGACCCCCGCGCCCGCGACGACCAGACGGCGACCTGGCGGGACGTCGCCCGCGCGGTCCGGGAGGACGAGGACCTGACCTCCGCCGTCCTGCCGATCGGGGCGGGCCTGCTCGTCGCCACCCGCCGCCGCTGAAAAAGGACCCCCTGCTCCCCGCCGCTCGCAGGCTCGCGGCGGGACCCTGCAGGGGGCCGCTCAGCGGAAGGGGTGCTCGGCGACCGGCGCCCACGGCCCGCCGAGGTAGCGCCACAGGCCCAGGCCGCGTGCGCCGACCCGGTGGGGCACGAACTCCGCGGCCAACCGGTCCCGCAGCGCGCGGGCGACCGCCGGCTCGACCTTGTTCTGCACCGTGACGTGCGGCGTGTGCCGCTGCCGGTCCTGCGGGGTGAGCCAGGGCTCCCAGGCCGCTGCCAGCCCCGCGCGCAGTGCGGTCAGCTCCGGTGCGTCCAGCGTGTAGGCCACACCCCGGCCGAGCAGCCGCAGGCCGGCGACGGCGACGTCGAAGACCGGCCGCCGGGCCGCGGCGGCGAGGTCGGCGGACACCGCGTCGACGTGCTCGCCGGGCAGCGCGTGGAACAGCGTGACGTGCGCGGCGAGGTGGTTGCGGTCGGCCGGGAAGTGGGCCGCGCGCAGCCGGTCGAGCCGCTCCTGGGCGTCGGGGTCCAGGAGCAGCGTGACGATCAAGGGCTCGGACGACGTCACCGGATCGCCCCCGTCCCGGGTCCTGCCGGCCCCCGGCAGGCTCCCACCGCGAGCTCGCGAGGGGCGGCGGGCAGGGCGTCCTCCCCCGAGGCGGGGGGAGGAGGGTGGTCCTCGCTCAGCGCTGGGCCCGGGCACCCTTGCCGAGGACCGTCACGCCGCCGGTACTGACGTGGTAGCGCTCGCGGTCGGCGGCGAGGTCGACGCCGATGCGCGTCCAGTCCGGGACGACGACGTTCTTGTCGAGGATGGCCCGCCGGACGTAGGCGCCCTCACCGACGTACACGCCGTCCATCAGCACGCTGTCCTCGACCCGCGCGCCCCGCTCGACGCGCACCCCGGGCGAGACGACCGAGTTGTGCACCGAGCCGCCACCGATGATCGCGCCGGCACTGACCATCGACTCCTCGGCCCGCCCGCCGAGCACGAACTTCGCCGGCGGCTGCTGCGGCGGCAGGGTGAGGATCGGCCAGCGGTCGTTGTAGAGGTTGAAGATCGGGGTGACCGACACCAGGTCCATGTGCGCGTCGAAGTAGGAGTCGAGCGTCCCGACGTCGCGCCAGTAGCCGTGGTCGCGCTCGGTGGCGCCGGGGACGATGTTGGTGGAGAAGTCGTAGACCCACGCGTCCCCGGTCTCGGCCAGCATCGGCATGATCGAGCCGCCCATGTCGTGCACCGAGTGCTCGTCCTCGGCGTCCTTGCGCAGGGCCTCGAGCAGTGCGTCGGTGGTGAACACGTAGTTGCCCATGGAGGCGAAGCTCTCGTCGGGCGAGTCCGGCAGCCCCGGCGGGTCGGCCGGCTTCTCCAGGAAGCCGCGCACCCGGCCCTCCCCGTCGGCGTCGATGACGCCGAAGCCGGTGGCCTCGTGCCGCGGCACCCGCAGGCCGGCGATGGTGACACCGGCACCGGTGCGCAGGTGCTGGTCGATCATCTGCGCCGGGTCCATCCGGTACACGTGGTCGGCACCGAAGACGACGACGATGTCCGGCCGCGCGTCGTAGATCAGGTTGAGGCTCTGGAAGATCGCGTCCGCGCTGCCGGTGTACCAGCGCGGACCGAGGCGCTGCTGTGCAGGCACCGGGGTGATGTAGTTCCCGAGCATCTGCGAGAGCCGCCACGTCGTGGTGATGTGCCGGTCGAGGCTGTGGCTCTTGTACTGGGTCAGCACCGCGATCTGCCGGATCTCGGCGTTCACCAGGTTGGACAGGACGAAGTCGATGAGCCGGTAGTTGCCCCCGAAGGGCACCGCCGGCTTGGCCCGGTCCTGCGTCAGGGGGGCCAACCGCTTGCCCTCACCACCGGCCAGGACGATGCCGAGAACCCGAGGACCGCCACGCATGGGTCGCAACGTATCCGCTGAGCGACGCAGGCGCTCCACCGCGGTGCGCGCCTTTCACCCCTAGGGTGGCCCGCGTGCGCATCGGCATGGTGACCCGGGAGTGGCCGCCGGACGTCTACGGCGGCGCAGGCGTGCACGTGGAGCACCTCGCGGCGGCGCTGCGGGCGCTGCCCGACGGTCCCGACCTCGACGTCCACTGCTTCGGCGGACCGCGGGGCGACGCGACCGGGCACGACGTCCCGGCCGGGCTGCAGCGCGCCAACGGCGCGCTCCAGGCGCTCGGGGTGGACGTCGAGATCGCCGGCGCGCTGGCCGGCGTGGACCTGGTGCACAGCCACACCTGGTACGCCAACGGCGCGGGCCTGTTCGCCTCGCTCGTGCACGGCACCCCGCACCTGGTGACGGCGCACTCGCTCGAGCCGCGCCGGCCCTGGAAGGCCGACCAGCTCGGCGGGGGCTACCGGTTGTCCTCGTGGGTGGAGCGCACCGCCTACCTCGCCGCCGACGGCGTCATCGCGGTCAGCCACGGCATGCGCGACGACGTGCTCGACGCCTACCCCGACCTGGACCCGGCCCGGGTGCACGTCGTCGGCAACGGGGTGGACGCCGAGGCCTACCGGCCGGTGCCCGACGCCGACGTCGTCCGCTCGCTGGGGGTGGACCCCGATCGCCCGTACGCGCTGTTCGTCGGCCGGATCACCCGCCAGAAGGGCGTGGTCCACCTGCTGCGGGCGGCCGAGCAGCTGCCTGCCGACGCCGGGCTGGTGCTGTGCGCCGGCGCCGCGGACACCCCGGCCGAGCGGCAGCAGGTCGCCGACGCGGTGGCCGAGCTGCAGGCCCGGCGGGACGGCGTGGTGTGGATCGAGGCGATGCTGCCGCGCGAGCGACTGGTGCCGTTGATCACCGGCGCGACGGTGTTCGTCGTCCCCTCGGTGTACGAGCCGCTGGGCATCGTGAACCTGGAGGCCGCGGCGTGCGGCACCGCCGTCGTCGCCAGCGCCGTGGGCGGCATCCCCGAGGTGGTTGCCGACGGGAGCACCGGCCTGCTGGTGCCCTACGACCCCGACGACGTCGCCGCCTTCGAGTCGGGCCTGGCCGCGCGCGTCACCGAGCTGCTGCACGACCCGGAGCGGGCCGCCCGGATGGGCGCCGCGGGCCGCGAGCGGGTGCTGGCCGAGTTCGGCTGGCCGGCGATCGCCCGGCAGACCGTGGACGTGTACACCGCGGTGGTCGCGGCCCGGGGCTGACCGCAGCCGCTGGTGCCGGGGGCGCCTGCGCATCGGAGCAGCCGGCGCACCGATCCGGATCAGGATCCACGCACCCCCGGTTGCGGGCATGCCGGATGATCGGGGTGTGTCGATAGCCGCGCGCTTCCGTGTCGCGCTGGACGGGGTCCCCGAGCCCGCCGACCCCGAACTGCTCCCCGTGCGGCTCGCCCGTGCCTGCGCCCGGACGCTCGGGGTGGAGGGCGTGGGGTTGAGCGTGGGCAGCGCCGGGGAGGCCCGGGTACCCCTCGGGGCCAGCTCCGGCACCGCCTCCCTCGCCGAGCGACTGCAGTTCACCGCCGGGGACGGGCCCTGCGAGTCCGCCCAGCGCTACCAGGAGCCGGTGTTCGCGACGTTCTCCGACCTGCAGCGCCGCTGGCGGCCGTTCGCCCGGCTGCTGGCCCAGCACACGCCCTACCGGGCGGTGGTGGCCCTGCCGATCGGCGAGACCCTGGCCGGCCCCGGCGCCATGGATCTGTTCTTCACCGACGAGAGCACCGTCACCGAACTCGACGTCTTCGAGGCCATGGCCGTGGGCGACCTGGCCTGCGCGGCGCTCGGCGACGCCGCCGTCTGGGCGCCGTGGTCACCGGAGGGCGGCCCGGCGTGGCTGCACGGCCCGGCGGCACGGGACCGCAGCCTGGTGTGGACCGCGATCGGCCACGTCGTCCTGACCCGGCAGCTGACCGAGCCCGCGGCCCTCGACGTGCTGCGTGCCGCCGCGCGGGCGGGCGGGCGCACGGTGGACGACCTCGCCGGGGACGTCGTCGCCGGCCGCGTGGACCCCGACGACCTCCCGCAACCGGACGAGCACACCCCGACCGTGCACGAGTGAGCGGCGGACCGGACGCCGGATCGTCGTCCCGTTCCCGTAGCCCCCGAGGTTGGGGGTCGGACACCCCCGGGGTCGGGCTGTGCCGGGCCGGAGCCGATCGGCACACTTCCCACGTGCCGCTGGAGCGGCACCGCAGTCGACGCCCCGGCTGCGGGGACACGACCGCAACGGTGCGGACAGCGGGGAGGAGACGTGTGATCACGGTGCTGCTCGCGGACGACCACGCGTTCGTCCGCGACTCCCTGGTCGAGTTGCTCAGCGCCAGCGGTGACCTCACCGTGGTCGCCGAGTGCGAGGACGGCGCGCAGGTGCTCGACGCCGCCCGGCGCACCCGGCCCGACGTCGTCCTGCTGGACCTGGCGATGCCGCGCGTGACCGGCCTGCAGGCCGCCCGCGAACTGCTCGACGAGCGCCCGGAGTCGCGCGTCGTCGTCCTCACCGGCTCCCTGACCCCGGCGTTGGTGCGGGAGGCCCGCGAGATCGGCGTCGTGGGGTACCTGCTCAAGGACGACGACCCCGGGGCGCTGCCCGGCCACGTGCGGACCGTGGCCGCCGGCGGCACCGCCTGGAGCGCCGCTGCCACCTCCGCGATCGCCGGCAACTGACCCCACGGCCGTCCGGGACCGCCCTGGCGCCTCACTCCTCCGGGTGAGCCGCCCCACACGCAACACCGCTGTTCCCGTCACGTAGAGTCGTGACTCGCTCGGACGTGACACGGAGCACCCGGGACTTAAGTCCCATTTCGGGGTATCGCCCCTGGTGAGAAGGGCGTACGTCGGGTCCCATGATCATGCTCCCCCTGCAGTGGCGGGCCGGGGCACGGGATGACAACGGGGGTTCTCATGACGCTTGCCCAGCTGGAGCGGCCGACCGACCTGGCGCGGGTCCTGGTGGTCGACGACCACCGCACCTTCGCCGAGCTCCTCTCCGGGGCGCTGGCCTCGGCCGGTATGGATGCGGTCGGCACCGCCCACTCGGCGGCGCAGGCCGTGGCGATGGCGCAGGAACTGCAGCCCGACATCGTGGTGATGGACATCGAGATGCCGCGCCAGGACGGGCTGGCTGCCACCCGCCGCATCCGCGAGGTCGCGCCGGACGCCGTCGTCGCCGTGGTCACCGCGCACCGCGACCCCGACTGGGTCGTGCGGGCCGCGCAGGCCGGCGCCTCGGCGTTCATCCCGAAGGACGGCTCCCTGGCCGAGATGATCGACGTCCTCTCCCGGGTGCAGCCGGGCCAGATGCTCGTCGCACCCTCGACCTTCGCCGGCGGCGCGCCGCGCACCCCGTCAGCCGGCACCGGCGGCTCGGTGCCCCAGCTGACCCGGCGCGAGCAGGAGGTCCTCGACTGCCTCGGCCGCGGGATGCAGGTCAAGGCGATCGCCCGGGTGCTGGGCATCACGCTGGAGACCTGCCGGGGTTACGTGAAGTCGTTGCACGCCAAGCTCGGTGTCCGATCGCAGCTGGAGGCGGTCGTCAAGGCCCAGCAGCTGGGACTCCTCGGCACCGCGGATGAGCGCTGAGCCTGGCTCCTCCCCCACTCCACGGGCCGTTCCCGCCCGTCGCCGCACCGCCTGGGGCCGCGAGCTGGCCGTGTTCTGCGCGGTCGCGCTGCTGGTCCTGCTCGCCGTCTCGGCCGGCACGGTCTGGCTGAGCGAGCGGATCGCGCGGGACAACGCGCTCGAGGAGGCCGAGGGCACCGCCGAGCGGCTGGGCGAGCTGCTGGTGGCGCCCGTCCTCGCCGACGCGCTGGCGGGGGTCCCCGGCCGGTGGGAGGAGCTCGACCGGGACGTCCGGAACCGGATGAGCGACGGGTCGGTGATCCGCATGGTCGTCTGGCGTGCGACCGGCGAGATCGTCTACTCGACCGAGACCGGGCAGCAGGGCCGGGTGATCCCGCCCTCCGACGGACTGCTGGCCGCGATCGGCGGCGACACCGTCTCGGAGGTCGACCAGCAACCGGAGACTACGCCGGGCGGCGGACCGCAGACGCTGCTGGAGGTCTACACACCGCTGACCGTCGCCGGTGAGCGGCTGGTCTTCGAGGCGTACTTCGCCTACGACGGTATTGACCGCCAGGCGGCACGGCTGCGCGGCCAGATCATCCCGATGGCCATCGGGGCGCTCGTCGTCCTGCAGCTGGTCCAGCTGCCGATCGCGACGTCGCTGGCCCGCCGCGTCCGCCGCCAGGAGGCCGAGCGGACCGCGCTCGTGCAGCGCAACATCGAGGCCTCCGACCGTGAGCGGCGGGCCATCGCCGCCGACGTGCACGACGGGCCCGTGCAGGACCTCGCCGGCGTGAGCTACGCCTTGTCCGCGCTGCGCGGCAGCCTGCCCGAGGAACGGCAGCCGACCGTCGACAAGCTGGTGGGCGCCGTCCGGCACGCCGTCCACTCGCTGCGCCGGCTCATGATCGACATCTACCCGCCCGACCTCAGCGGACCGGGGCTGGGCGTGGCGATCGCCGACAGCGCCGAGCCGCTGCGCGCGGCCGGCATCGAGGTGCTCATCGACGCCGCCCCGCTGCCGGAGACGGCGCCGGACGTGACGGCGGTCCTCTACCGCACCGCCAAGGAGGCCCTGGCCAACGTCGCCCACCACGCCCAGGCCAAGCGGGTCTGGATCACCCTCGAGGAGACCGAGCTGCGCGGAGGACCCGCGGTGCGACTCGAGATCGCCGACGACGGCATCGGCTTCCCGGCGTCCACCGACAAGCGCGCCGAGGGCCACCTGGGGCTGTCGCTGCTCCGCGACCGGGTCGTCGACCTGGGGGGCGCGGTGACCCTCGGTGACCGCATCGGCGGTGGCGCGCTGCTGACCGCTGTGGTGCCACTGCACCACGGACAGTGACGCCACGAGCGGCTGACCTGCGCGGACCCCCCAATTGCGGGAGCCCCCCGCCCCCCACGTTCCGGCTGTGACGAGAGGGGCGGACGCGGGAGTGTTCCTCCATCGATCACGAACGGTGAGTGAGGAGCCCCCCCGATGCAGACGCCCAGCCTGAACCGCCGCGACGTCTTGAAGGTGTCGCTGGCCGGGACCGCGGCCATGGCCCTGCCCTACCAGGCTGTCCTCTCGGCGCGGACCGCCTCGGAGCTCGACGAGAAGAAGATGCCTCGGCCCTACGTCGCTGCCTTCACCGCTCCGCCGGTGCTGGCGCCGTACCGGTCCGACAACAAGCCGGGCAACAGCTACGGCGCCGTCCCGGGCACCGGCGCCCCGATCGTGGGCGCCGCCTACACCGGCACCGACTACTACAAGATCGAGCAGAAGCCGACCCAGGTCGAGTTCATCAAGGGCATCAAGACGACGATGTGGGGCTACAACGGGCAGGTCCCGGGGCCCACCATCCGCGTCTACCAGGACAGCTTCGTGAACACCGGTCAGAGCCGCCGGGTCGTGATGCAGCAGATCAACAACCTGCCGGCCAAGCACCCGACCATGGGGTACGTCCCCTGGACCTCCACCCACCTGCACGGTTCGCCGTCCAAGCCGCAGTTCGACGGCTACGCCGGCGACCTCACCGACCCGGGTGAGTGGAAGAACTACATGTACCCGAACAACTGCTCGCCGCGGACGCTCTGGTACCACGACCACGGCGTGCACCACACCGCCCAGAACGTGTACATGGGCCTGGCCGCCCAGTACCACCTGGTCGACGAGAAGCTCGAACGCGACCTCGGCATCCCCCGGTACGACCGGGAGAAGGCCCGGCTGGGCCGGCCGCAGTACGAGTTCCCGCTCATCATCAGCGACGTCATGTTCGCCAGGAACGGCCAGCTGATGTGGGACGACGACGGCGAGTCCGGCCTCTACGGCGACGTCATCCTGGTCAACGGCGTGCCGTGGCCGACGATGAAGGTGGAGCCGCGCAAGTACCGCTTCCGGGTGCTCAACGGCTCACTGGCGCGCGGCTACACGCTCAGGCTGAGCAACGGCAAGCCGTTCCAGGTCATCGCCACCGACGGCGGCTTCATGCACAAGCCGCAGACGGTCACCACGCTGACCATCGGCATGGCCGAGCGCTACGAGATCGTCATCGACTTCGCCGACCTCAAGGGCACCAAGGTCCAGCTGCTCAACGGCGGGGTCAAGAACGCCCGGGACTACGACCACACCGGCAAGGTCATGCAGTTCGAGGTCGGCCAGACCGTCACCAGCACCGACGGCAACACCGTGCCCAGCACGCTCGGTGCCCCCCACCCGGTGATGACGCTGGACCCCGCCACGTCGAAGGCAACCCGCCGGATGCGGCTGGAGCGCAGCAACGGCCTGTGGGTCATCAACGGCGAGACCTGGGACGACGTCGTGAAGAGCAAGTACGAGCACGTCTTCGCCGCGGTCGAGCCGCGCAGCACCGAGATCTGGGAGGTCGAGAACTCCTCCGGCGGCTGGTTCCACCCGCTGCACGTCCACCTGGTCGACTTCCAGGTGCTCAGCCGCAACGGCCGCCCGCCGCGGCCGGAGGAGCTGGGCCCCAAGGACGTCGTCTACGTCGGCGAGGGCGAGACCGTCCGCCTCCTCCTGCACTTCGAGCACGAGGAGGGCCGGTACATGATCCACTGCCACAACCTCTCGCACGAGGACCACGACATGATGACCCAGTACCAGGTGGGTCACCACGACGTGGACTGCGACTCGATCAACACCTGCCCTCCCACGCGGGGCACGCCCGACGACTTCGAGTCGGCCGACCCGGACGAGGTCCTCAAGGCGTACGAGAAGGCCCTGGACGACGCGGCCGACGCGGCCGAGGAGGCCGCAGAGGAGGCGGCCGAGCAGCTCGCCGAGACGCCGCCCCCGGTGACCGGCACGGGGACGACCGGCGGGACGGGCACCGGCACCACGACGGCTCCCGCTCCGGCCGCCCCGACGACGGCCCCGGCCCCCGCCGCCCCGACGACGGCCCCGGCCCCGGCCGCGCCGACGACGTCCGTTCCGCCGGCAGCACCCACCACGTCGGCTCCGCCCCGCCGCGGCGCCGCCACCACGACGGCCCCGGCGCCGACGACGACCGGCACGGCCCGGCGGGGCACGCGGTGACCGCTGTCGCGCCGGCCCCGGCAGCCGCCCGGGTGGTGCTGCGGGCCCGGCGCCACACCGCCTGGTGGCAGCTGAGCGCGGCGCTGGGCCTGGCCGGCGCCGCGGGGCTGCACGTGGCCGCCGCGGTCGACCACCTGTCCGCAGGTTCGCTCGCGGTCGGCTTCTTCCTGCTCACCGCGCTGGCCCAGGCCGGGCTGGCCGCCTGGCTGGTCCTCGGCGCCTGGGCCGGCACCCACGCCGGCCGGCAGCTCGTGGCCACGGCACTGCTGGGCACGGTCGGACTGCTGACCCTCTACGTCCTCGCGCACACCACCGGGCTGCTCGACGCGTTCGCGGTGCACGACGCCACGGCCACCGGGCACCTGCACGACGTCCCCGGCCGGGAGACCGTGGCCGTCGACCCGGTGACCGGCGTCGAGTTCGCCCAGGGCATGCCGCTGGGCTCCTCCGGACCCGTGGCGATGGACGGCCTCCCCACGGCCTCCGGCGGGCACGGCCCCGAGGCGGTCGGCACGGCGGTGGTCGCCGCCGAGCTGCTCACCGTGGCGGCGCTCGCCGCCCTCCTGCCGGCGTCCTGGCGTGGCCGCGCACTCGACGGCCTGCTCCTCCTGGGCGGGTCGGCGTGGGTGCTGTGGCTCACCGGCGTCCTCGGGTGAGGACCGCCCTCCGAACTGCCGCCGCGGTCCCCGGTGACCCCCGCACCAGGGACCGCGGCGGCTCCCCCCGGCACCGGGCGCCCCGTGCCGGGGCGGCCCCCGGGCCGACCGCCGGAGCCGGCGCCGGCTCCGGCGGTCGGCCGTGGCGGCGGCTGAGCGGCGCCGTCCTGTGGCTCGCCACCGGGACGGCGCTGCTGCTCGTGGCCGCGATCTCCGGCCTGCTGCCGCTGCAGCCGATGCGCGTGGACTCCGACAGCATGACGCCGACCGTCTCGCCCGGTGACCTGCTGCTCGTGCGGCACGGGCAGCAGCCGGTGCAGCGCGGGGACGTCGTCGCCGTGACCGACCCGCTGGGCGAGGGGATGCTGGTCAAGCGGGCGGTCGCCGTGGGCGGCGACGAGGTGGCCATCGAGGACGGCGTCCTGGTGGTGGACGGGGCGGCGGTCTGCGAGCCGGCCATCGACCCCGCCCGGCTCGACGGAGTCTGGTTCGGTCCGGTCCCCGTGCCGGAAGGGCACCTGTTCCTGCTCAGCGACTCCCGGGACGGGACGATCGACTCGCGCGCATTCGGCCCGGTGCCGGCCTCCTCGCTCGTCGGCACGGTGGCGGCCCGGTTGTGGCCCGCCCCGGGCGCGCTGCCCTCGCCGTCCGCCGGCTGCTGATCCCCCGGTGACGCGCCGACCTGCGGGAACAGCGCTCCGGCGCCGACTGCTGCACCGGGTGTGGGAAGCCCCGTCACCTCGCCGTCCCCTGCCGCCTCCTCCCCCGACCTCGCCCGCCTCCTGCAGGTGCGCCAGGTCTACGCCGAGCCCGCCGCTCTGGCCTCCCCCCGGGGGCAGCAGGTGCTGGCCCGCTTCCCCGGCGCGGAGGTGGTGGAGGTCCCCTCGCACTGGAAGATCCCCGAGCTGCACGGCAACGAGGGCAACGTCGAGCGCTGGGTGCGGGTCAAGTCCGAGACGCTGGTGCTCGGCGTCAAGAAGTCGCTGACCGCCCGGCCCAACGGCCGCTCGGCGAACTGGATCGCGCCCTCGACGGCGAATGGCTGCGTGATGGCCTGCGCGTACTGCTACGTCCCGAGGCAGAAGGGCTACGCCAACCCGATCACCGTCTTCACCAACATCGAGCAGATCACCGGGTACCTGCGCCGGCACGTCGCGCGGCAGGGGCCGAAGACCGAGCCCGACCAGTGCGACCCGGAGGCCTGGGTCTACGACCTCGGCGAGAACAGCGACTGCTCGGTCGACGCGCTGGTCAGCGACAACGTCGCCGACCTGGTCGCGACCTTCGCCGAGCTGCCGACCGCGAAGGCCTCCTTCGCCACCAAGTACGTCAACCGGCAGCTGCTCCAGCTCGACCCGCGCGGCCGCACCCGCGTCCGCTTCTCGGTGATGCCCGAGGACGACGCCAAGGTGCTCGACATCCGGACCAGCCGGGTGGCCGAGCGGATCGCCGCGGTCGACGACTTCGTCGAGGCCGGCTACGAGGTGCACCTCAACCTCTCCCCCGTCGTGCTGCGCGAGGGCTGGGAGGCCGACTGGGCGCAGCTGCTGCGCCGGCTGGACGACGAGCTGTCCCCCACCGCCAAGGCGCAGGCCGCCGCCGAGGTCATCCTGCTGACCCACAACCGGGACCTGCACCAGGTCAACCTCGGCTGGCACCCCAAGGCCGAGGAGCTGCTCTGGCGGCCGGACCTGCAGCAGCCCAAGCGCAGCCAGAACGGCAGCTGGAACGTGCGCTACCGCAACGACGTCAAGCGCGCCGGCGTGACCCGGGTGCAGGAGCTCGTCGCCGCGCACGCGCCGTGGCTGCGCATCCGGTACGCGTTCTAGCGCAACGGCCGGTTCCCGTGTCGATCCGTCGACGGCCCGTGCTGGGTCGCTGACGCAACGTGTGCGACCCTGGGAGGTGACCCCGACGGAAGGAGAGGGGATGGCGTTCGACCACGAGGCCGCGGTGACGGCGCCGTCCCTGCTGACCGCGCTGCCCGACACCGTGGTCGTCGCCGACGCCGCGGGCCGGATCGCCTACGTCAACCCGCACGTGCGGGTGCTGCTGGGCTACGAGCCCGCCGCTGTCCTCGGCCAGCCGCTCGAGGTGCTCATGCCCGAGCGCTTCCGCCGCGGCCACGGCGGCGACTACTCGCGTTTCCTGGCCACCGGGCAGGGCGAGCTCGCCGGGCGCACCACCCAGCTGCCGGCGCTGCACGCCGACGGTCACGAGATCACCGTCGACGTCACGCTGGCGATGGTGCCGCCGCCGGAGGGTGCCGGGCCGGAGGAGGCCGGGGTGGTCGCCGTCCTCCGCGACGCGAGCACGACGATCCTGCTCGAGCGCCAGCTGTTGGTGAGCCGCTACCTGGCGGCGACGCTGCGCGTCACCGCCGCGCTCACCGAGGCGCCCGATGCCGACGTCGCCTTCCGGGACCTGCTGCCGACCCTCTGCACGGAGCTCGACTGGGACGCCGCCACCCTCTGGGAGCCCGACGGCGCCAGCCGCTCGCTGCACCACGTCGGCACCTGGACCACCCCCGGGTCGGAGGCACCGGCCCTCCACGAGGCCTCCCGCACCCACCGGATCGGCCGCGGCGAGGCGCTGCCCGGCCTGGTCTGGTCCCGCCGCGTCCCCGTCGTCATCGAGGACCTGTGGGCCGAGCCCCGTCTCACCCGGCTCGCGGCCGCACGCGCCGACGGGCTCCGCACCGGCGTCGCCTTCCCCGTGCTGCGCGGCGACGAGCTGCTCGCGGTGTGCGAGCTGTTCTCCCGGGAGCTGCGCCCGGTGCCGGCCGAGCTGCTCGACGTCCTCGCCCACGCCGGCCGCCAGATCGGCCAGTTCCTCGGCCGGCTGCGCGCCGAGTCGGAGGTCCGCCAGCTCGCCGACACCCTCCAGCGCAGCCTGCTCCCCTCGCACCTGCCCGCCATCCGCGGTGTGGAGCTGGCCGCGCGCTACCGCCCCGGTGGGGGCGCCGGGCTGGTCGGCGGCGACACCTACGACGTCATGCCGCTGCCCGACGGCCGCTGGATGGTGCTCATCGCCGACGTCTGCGGTACCGGCGCGGAGGCCGCCGCGGTCACCGCGCTTACCCGGCACACCGCCCGCGCGGCGGCCAGCCCCGCGGCCGAGACGACCGCCGGCCCGGCCGAGGTGCTGCGCGCGGTGAACGCGGCGTTGCTGCGCGCGCGGACCGACGGACCGCTGCGCTTCGTCACCGCCTGCTGCCTGGTGCTCTCCCCCGGCCCGGACGGCGTCTGCGCGACCGTCGGCGTGGCCGGGCACCCGCTGCCGGTGCTCGTCTGCCCCGAGGGGTCGCGGGAGATCGGGGTGCCCGGGCGCCCGCTGGGCATCACACCGGACCTCGACGTCCCGGTGGTCGCGGTGGAGCTGCCAGCGGGATCGACTCTGGTGCTCTACACCGACGGGGTCACCGAGGCCCGCGACGACGCCGGCGCCCAGTTCGGCGAGGACGGGTTGCGGCGCGTGCTCGCCCAGGGCTGCCGGGACGCGGAGGCGACCGTCGAGGCGATCACCGCCGCGGTCGAGGAGCGGCTGCGCGACTCCCGCTACGAGGCCGACGACCTCGCCGTCCTCGCCCTCGCCGTCCCGGCCTGAAGCCCCGCGCCGGCCTGGGACCGGCCCTCCTGCAGGCGGGAGGACCCCGCCCTCCCCGCCCTTCGCAGGCCCAGGACGGGACCCGGGACGGGCCACGCCGGGGTCGGCCTCGCCGAGGTGGCACCCCGGCCCGCTCGCGGGGCGAACGGCCGCCCCCCGAGCGGGGGAACGGGGATCGCCCCCGGGGTCGCCGGCGCCTCGCCGTACCGTGGCGGCGTGGCGCGGGTGGCGGTGGTGGGCGCCGGCCTCGGCGCCCTGATGGCCGCGGCCCGGCTGGCCGCCCTCGGCCATGCGGTGACGGTGCTCGAGCAGGCGCCGCAGGTCGGCGGCAAGCTGGGCTGGTACGCCCGCGACGGGCACGGCTTCGACACCGGGCCGAGCCTCGTCACCCTCCCCCAGCTCTACCGCGACCTCTTCGCGGCCACCGGCGGCCCGCTCGAGGACGCGGTGGACCTGGTGCGCCTGGACCCCGCCGTCGCCTACCGCTTCGCCGACGGGACGTTGCTGTCCGTGCCCGGGGACGCCGCCGCGGTCCCGGGCGCCCTGGACGCCGCACTGGGAGCCGGGGCCGGGGCCCAGTGGGCGGCGCTCATGGCGCGGGCCGCGGAGATGTGGCGGGTCACCGAGCAGCCGTTCCTGCGCTCTCCGCTGGCCGGCGCGGCCACGCTGGCCCGGCTGGCCCGCAGCGGCTCCGACGTCGCGACGGTCGCGCCGTGGCGCACGCTGCGCGGCCTGGGGACGACGCACCTGCGCGACCCGCGGCTGCGCACGCTGCTGGACCGCTACGCCACCTACTCCGGCTCCGACCCGCGGCGTGCCCCGGCCGTGCTGGCCACGGTGCCCCACGTCGAGCAGCAGTTCGGCTCCTGGTACGTGCGCGGCGGGCTGCGCCGGCTGGCCGAGGCGGTGGCTGCGCGGGCGGTGGAGCGTGGCGCCGTCGTCCGCACCGGGACCCTCGTCGAGCGGGTGCTGGTCGAGGGCGGCCGGGCCGCCGGTGTGCGACTGGCCGGCGGCGAGGTGCTGCGGGCCGACGTGGTGGTCTCCGGTGCGGACGCCGCGGCGCTCTACGCCGACCTGCTGCCCGCCTCCCGGGCGACCCGGCGGGTGCGCCGCGACCTGGCCCGCACCACGCCCTCCCTCTCCGGGTTCGTGCTGCTGCTGGCACTCCGCGGGCGGACGCCGGGGCTGGCACACCACACCGTCCTGTTCCCCGACGACTACGACGCCGAGTTCGACGCGGTCTTCGGCGTCGGCCGGCACCGCGGCGCACCGCAGCCGGTCGCCGACCCCACCGTGTACGTGAGCGCGCCCGACGACCCGGCGACCCGCCCCGACGACGACAGCGAGTCCTGGTTCGTGCTGGTGAACGCGCCTCGCCATGGTGCAGGGCACGACCCGGCCGGTGGCGTGGACTGGGACGCCCCCGGCCTGGCCGACCGCTACGCGCAGCAGGTGCTCGACGTGATGGCCCGCCGCGGCCTGGACGTCCGCGACCGGGTGCGCTGGTGCGTCGTCCGGACGCCGGCCGACCTCGAACGCGACACCCGCAGCGTCGGCGGCTCGATCTACGGGACGTCGAGCAACGGCGCCCGCGCGGCGTTCCTGCGGCCGGGCAACGCCTCCCCCGTGCCGGGGCTGTACCTCGTCGGCGGCTCCTCGCACCCCGGTGGCGGCCTGCCGCTGGTCGCGCTGTCGGCGGAGATCGTCGCCGGTCTCGTCGGCCCCGCCTGAGAGAGGACCCCCTGCCCCCACCGCTCGCAGGCTCGCGGCGGGATCCTGCAGGGGGCCGGGACTCCGCTCGACGGTGGGCCACCGACGCAGTCCCTCTCCGGCCTTGTGGATCATGCTGCCATGTGCCAGAGTTATTCTAGTTGAATACGAACAACTGGAGGTCAGGGTGCAGCGCACGGTCGCGGTCGCGGTCGGATCCCCTCTGCTGGTCACCGGCGCGGTGGCGTCGGCCGCGACGGCCTGGCGGGACCGGCTCCCCGGCGGGGTGGCGACGCACATCGGTCCCGGCGGACTCGTCGACGGCGTGACCACGGCGGGAGCGTTCGCCGCGACCGCACTCGTCCTCGGCGCCGGGCTGACGCTGCTGTACGGCCTGGTGGCACGCAGCGTGCGGGGCAACCCGGCCGGGCTGCGGGTGCTCGCGGCCGCCTCGATCGGGTCGGCCGCCCCGCTGGCCGCCGGCCCGGGGGCCCTGCTCGTGGTCAGCCTCGACCGCACCGCCCTCCTGGACGAGCCCGCGCCCGGGTGGCTGCTCCCGATGGTGGCCCTGGCACTGGTGGGGGGCGGCCTCCTGGGGTGGGCCCTGGCACGGGGACCCGCTCCGGCCGAGGCCCGGCAGCCGCCGCCGCGGGAGGCGCCACGGGTCGAGCTGCCCGAGGGGAGCCGGGCCGTGTGGACGCGCGTGGTCGTGGCGCCGCCGATGCTGGTCGGCGCTCTGGTGGCGGCCGGGCTGGGCCTCGCGCTGTGCGTCGTCGTCGGCCCGGCCGCGGGGGTCCCGGCCCTGGTCGTGGCGGTCCTGCTGGGCGCCACCACCTCCGTCCGGGTCACCGTCGACTCCACCGGGGTCAGCGCGCGTCCGACCCTGGTCCCCCACCCCCGCGTGCACGTGGCGTTGGCCCGCGTGGTCCGCGCCGGGCGGTCCGACGTCCGGGCCCGGGAGCTGGGCGGCTGGGGGCTGCGGGTGCGCGGCCGGCGGACGGCGGTCGTCCTCCGCAGCGGCGAGGCGCTCGACCTGGAGCTCGCCGACGGTTCCCGCTTCCTCGTGACCGTCGACGACGCCGCGACCGCCGCCGCCCTGGTCAACACCCTCGCCGAGCGGAGCCGCGTGTGCTGATCGGCATCGACCCGGCCTCGCCGGTCCCGCTGGGCGACCAGGTGGCTGCGGCGGTCCGCCGCAACATCGCCTCGGGAGCGGTCGGTCCCGGTGACCGGCTGCCGGCCGCCCGCGAGCTCGCCACCTCGCTCGACGTCAACGTGCACACCGTGCTGCGCGGCTACCAGCAGCTGCGCGACGAGGGCCTGATCGAGCTGCGCCGCGGCCGCGGGGCGGTGGTCAGCGCGGCGGCGACGGCGGACGAGCTGGAGCTGGCCGAGGCCACCGGCCGGCTGGTCGCCGCGGCACGCCGGCTGGGCCTGGCGGAGGCCGACGTCCTCGACTCGGTGCGACAGGCGCTGCGCCGGCCCGCGACCGTCCCGCGCGGCTGAGAGAGGACCCCCTGCCGCGACCGTCGGCCTCCCTCCCCGCTGCGAGCGTGCGAGCGGCGGGGGAGGCCCTTCTTCAGCTGCGGGCGGCACCGTAGCCGAGCAGGGCGGCCAGGCCGAGCGCGCTGCGCGGGGCGTAGGCCGTCCGCCACAGCCCGCCGTGCACCGCGGCGTGCGCCTCGTCCTGCCACGGGTGCTCGTGCGCCGGACCACCGCCGGTGTGCAGGTCGTGCACCAGCAGCGCGGCCATGAGCACGTTGGACGTCGCCGGCTCGAACACCTCGACGCCGAACCGGTGCGCTCCCGCGTAGGCCGCTGCCAGAGCGCGGTTCTTCACCACCGACCGGGTGCGGGTCGGCGGGGCGACGTTCATCGACACCGTCGCCCCGGCGGCCCGGGCCACCGTCGCCCGCCACCGCTGCAGCCGCTTGGCCAGCGCGTAGTTCGGCCCCTGCTGGGCGACCAGGCTGTCGACGACGCCGGGGTCGCTGCCGGGCAGGTACGCCCGCTGCAGCAGCCGTCCGGCCGACAGCGTCCGCAGGGGCCGGCCCAGCAGCTTCGCCGCCCGCGACCGCCCGGCGTAGGCGCGCACCGACTGCGCCACGGCCTCCGGCGGGACGGCGAAGACGTCGGTCGGCGTGGCGAGGAAGGCCAGTGCGAGGTCGTCCCGGGCCGCGGCCAGCCGCACGGTGAGCGCGTCGACCGCCGCCGAGACCCGCACGTTGGTGGCGCCGTCGGCGTAGACGTAGTTGCCGAGCACCGCGCGCCCCGGCAGGCCGGTCACCCAGTCGGCGACGGCGGGCACCTCGGTGACCAGGTCCGCACCGCCGTCGGGGTACAGCAGCGTGCCGGCACCGCGGCGGGCGGTGTCGAGCACCCGCTCCCACAGCGCCGGGCGGGGCAGGTCGACCCCCGCCACCCGCGCACCCCAGCGCAGCAGCGCGGTCAGCGGCCCCATCTCCGCACCGGCGCCCAGCACGACGACGGTGGCGCCCGGCAGCGCCAGCCACTCCGGGTGTGCGGCGACGGTGCGCACCGCCTCCGCCGCCGAGGGCTCCGCGATGCCGCCCTCGACCCAGGCGTCGAGCCGGCGCAGCAGCGCGTCGCCGCGCAGCCGCTCGCCGCGGAAGGGCAGCGACAGCTCCCGCTCCGGCTCGGCGGTGCCGGTGACCTCCGCCGTGACGAGAGCCCGGCCCGCGGGCACGGTGGCCAGCTCCTCCAGGCCGGTCTCCGTGCCGTCCGGGCCGGCCACCCGCATCCGCCGGTGCAGCGAGGCCAGGCCGGCGTCGGCGACCGTCAGCGCCGCCTCCCGCGAGGGCAGCCCCACCTCCACCAGCCGGCGGAAGTGCGGCAGGTACCCGGCCCGCCAGTTGGTCTCCCGCTCGGCCGCACCGGCACCGGGCGGGTCGACCGGGCGCAGCGCGTCGGCGACGACCGCCCGGCCCAGCGCCGCGGTGCTGCGCCGCCCGTCCGGCCCGGCCGGGAAGACGACGCCCTCGTCGGCCATCAGTCGACCACCACGGGGGCGTCGACCGGGGCGCCGGCCTCCAGCCAGCGCAGCAGGATCCGGGCGCCGAACCCGGTGCCGCCCTTGACCACCTCGGCGTCGTCGGACCCGGCCCGCGCCGGACCGGCGACGTCCAGGTGGGCCCACGGCAGGTCCCCGGCGAAGGGCCGCAGGAAGAGCGCGGCGGTGGTGCCGCCCGGGTTGCCCGGCGCGTTGTTGGCGTCGGCGACGGTGCTCTCCAGCAGGTCGGCGTGCTCCTCGGCCAGCGGCATCCGCCACACCGCCTCGCCGGCGTGCCCGGCGGCGGTGCGCAGCGCGTCGGCGAGGCCGTCGGTGGTCGCGTACAACCCCGCGGTGCGGGTGCCGAGCGCCACCTTCATCGCCCCGGTGAGCGTGGCGACGTCGACGAGCACCGTGGCGCCCAGCTCCAGCCGCCCCCACGCCAGCCCGTCGGCGAGCACCATGCGGCCCTCGGCGTCGGTGTTGAGCACCTCCGTCGTCCGGCCGCCGACGTGCCGCACGACGTCGGCCGGGCGGTAGGACGAGCCGGAGACGGCGTTCTCCGCGGCCGGGACGACGGCGGTCACGGCGACCGGGAGCCCCAGGCGGGCGGCGGCGTCGACCGCGGCGAGGACGGCGGCGCCCCCGGCCATGTCGGTCTTCATCTCGCGCATGCCGGCGTTGGGTTTGATCGAGATGCCGCCGGTGTCGAAGGTGATGCCCTTGCCCACCAGCACGACGTGCCCGGCGCGGGCCCCCGGCGGCCGGGAGCTGGCCACGACCACCCGCGGCGGGCTCGCCGAGCCGCCGCCGACGGCGAGCACACCGCCGAAGCCGCCGGCCCGCAGCTCGTCGGGGCCGAGCACGGTGACCGTCACGTGCGGGAGCCCGCCCAGCCGCTCGGCGGCCCGGTCGGCCAGCCAGGCGGGGTCCTTGGTGTTGCTGGGGGTGTTGACCAGGTCGCGGGCCCAGGCGACCGCGTGCCCGGTGACCTCGCCCGCGCGCGCGGCGGCGGTCACCGCGGGGTCGGTGCCGTCGGCGGCGACGACCGTGACGGTCCGCAGCCGCGGCGGGTGCGGCGTGGAGGTCTCGCGGAAGCGGTAGCCGGCCAGCAGTGCCGACTCCACGGCGGCGCGGACCTCCTCGGCGCCGGCGGGGGCGGCCGCGTCGTCCAGCGGCAGCACCAGCCGGCGCGCGCCGTGCTCGGCCAGGGTCTGCGCGCGGCGGACGGCGGTGGCCACGTAACCGCGCAGGTCCGGCAGCGTCGCATCGCCGATCCCCACGGCGACCACGCTGCGCGGGTGGCGTCCCGGCACCGGCAGGTTGGTGACGTTGCCCGGGCGGCCGGTGTTGCCGGTGTCGGCCAGCGCGCCGCCGAGGAGGGCGGCGTCGACCGGCGCGTCCGGGGCGGTCAGCCAGCCGGGCAGGGCGGCGCCACTGCCGACCGGCACGGCCAGGACGTCGTCCTCACCCAGCGCCGGGAGGGCGGACAGGACCTCGACCCGCGGCAACGGCGCGGCCCCGGTCGCCGGCGTGCTGCCGGCGGCCGGGGCCGTGTCGTCCTGTGCGGGGCTGCCCGGGGGCAGGCTCGCGGGGGTGTTCAGCTGGTCGCGCCCTTCAGTGCCTCGGAGAGGGCCGCGGCCTCGTCGGGCGACAGCTCGACGACCAGGCGGCCGCCGCCCTCGAGCGGTACGCGCATGACCAGGCCGCGCCCCTCCTTGGTGACCTCGAGGGGACCTTCACCCGTGCGCGGCTTCATGGCCGCCATGCGTGCCTCCTTCGTCGGCCGTGCGCGGCCCGTGGACCGCGCACGGCGTCGTCGATGCTGTGAGCTCCACCCCCCATGATCCCGTATCCCCGGCGCAGGTCCAACCCGAGGGGGAAGGGCTCCGTCCTCCCCACCGCTCGCAAGCTCGGGGCGGTGCCCTGGACGGGGCTAACCGCGGGACGCCGCTCAGGCGGTCGCGCGGAAGCAGTCGGCCACGTGGTCGTCGACCATCCCGGTGGCCTGCATGAGGGCGTAGGCGGTCGTGGGGCCGACGAAGACGAAGCCGCGGCGCTTGAGCTCGCGGGCCATCGCGGTCGACTCCGGACTGGTGGCCGGGACGTCGGCGAGGGTGGCCGGGCGGGGCCGGGGAGCCGTCGGCGCGAAGGACCACAGCAGCGTCGAGAGCCCCTCCGGGACCCGCTGCGCGGCGCGGGCGTTGGAGATGGCGGCGGCGATCTTGGCGCGGTTGCGGACGATGCCGGCGTCGGCGAGCAGCCGCGCCTCGTCGTCCGGACCGAACGCGGCCACCGCGTCGATCGAGAAGCCGGCGAACGCGGCGCGGAACGCCGGGCGCTTGCGCAGGATGGTGATCCAGGACAGCCCCGACTGGAACGCCTCGAGGCAGAGCCGCTCGAAGAGGGCGTCGTCGCCGTGCAGCGGCGTCCCCCACTCCTCGTCGTGGTAGGTCACGTACTCCGGCGCGCTGTCGCCCCATGCACATCTGACCAGCCCTGCACGGCGGGTGTGCTCGTCCACGCCCGGCACGCTAGCCACCGGCACCGACGACGGCGGTCAGCCCAGGCCCACGCCCACGGTGCCGGTCAGCAGGTCCTTGGTGTAGAGGTCGCGCAGCAGGTTGACGTCGGTCGCGGACAGCGGCTGCGAGGTCGTCACCAGCACCCGGTCGCCGGTGACCGCCAGCAGCCGGCCGTACTCGGCGGGGGTGATCGTACCGGCGGGGCCGGTCGTGGCCCGCCCGGCGGCATCGGCGGTGACCAGCGCGAGCGGCCCGGCGACGCCACCGTCGAGGTCCCGGCGGTAGTGGTCGGTGTGGCCGTTGCGGTCGATCGGCAGCGCCGCCGCGGCGGTGGCGAAGAAGGCGTACCGGCCGGTCGGGTCGAGCTCCACCTGGTGCTCCCACACCGTCGTCTGTCCGCTCCCCAGGGGGACGACGGCGCCGGTGACCGTGTCGACGCGGTGGGCCAGGCCCGTCGACCAGGTCTGGTTGGGGGAGCTGGTGGTCACCTTGTTGGCGGTCACCAGGGCGACGTAGCGCCCGTCGTCGCTGATCGCGACGTCACCGGCGTCGCGGTAGACGCCGAACTCGGTCCGCCGACCACCGACCGTCACCGCGGACACGACGGTGGCCGCACCGGCGTCGGGCCCGGACAGCGTCTTGCGGTAGAGCACCACCGGACCGGTGGACGACGTGGCCGTGAAGAGCGCGTACCGCCCGTCGGGGGTCAGCGCCAGCGCGGGGCCGATCGGCGTGCGCGGCAGGTTGCCGCCGGTCGCGCTGGTGGACACCCGGGTGACCGCGCCGGTTCCCATGTCCTTGGCGAAGACGTCGACGGCACCGTTGGTGTCGCCGGGAACCAGGTCCGCCCGGGCCGAGTGGAAGAGCACCAGCCGGCCGTCGGCGGACACCGCGACCGACGGGGCGGTCGCGTACACCGAGGGCCCGGCCTGCAGGAGCGTGCCGGCCACCGACGGGGACGCGGCGCCGCCCTGCGGGACGCTCACCAGCGTCCAGCTGCGGGCGGCGACGTCGAGGCGGTAGACGTCGGCCAGCCGGTTGGTGTCGCGTGGGTCGAGCGCCGCGGTCGTGGCCAGGACGACGTGGCGCCCGTCGTCGCTGACCGCCGGGACGCTGGTGTTCGTCGCGTCGCCCGCGCCGGTGGCGGTCGCCGGCAGCGGGGCGATCCGCGTCCGGGTGCCGGTGGTGCGGTCGACGAGGTACAGCTCGTAGGCGGTGTTGGTGTCCGACGGCTCGAGGCGGGCGCGGGTGCCGACGACGACGAACCGGCCATCGCTGCTGGCGGCCACGCCGCCGCTCTCCCCGGCGCCCTCGACCGGGACGATGGCGTAGAGCGGGGTCACCGACACCTCGGTGGAGCGCGCCGAGACGTTGCCCTTGGCGTCGACCGCCACGACGGTGAAGGCGTACGTCGTGCCGTTGGTCAGGCCGGTCAGCGTCGCCGAGGTCCCGGGCGCCGGCACGGTGGCGACGGTGCCACCGTCGGCGTCCAGCACCCGGTGCTCCACGACGTCGGCACCCGCGGCGTCCCACTGCAGCTCGGCCTGCCGGTTCCCCGGGACGGCGGCCACGCCGGCCGGGGCCGGCGGCGGGGTGAGGTCGGTGGGCGTGGCGCTCGCGGTCGCGGGGTCGGAGCGGTTGCCGCGGGCGTCCACGGCGACCAGCTCGTAGGCGTAGGTGCGGTCGTTGACCAGGCCGGTGTCGGTGTACGTCGTCCCGGTCGGGGTGTCGATCCGCACCCCGTCCCGCAGCAGCACGTACCCGGCCAGGTCGGGCTCGCCGTTCGCCGTCCAGGAGAGCGCGACCCGCCCGTCGCCGCGGACCGCGGTGAACCCCTCCGGCACGGCCGGGGGGAGGTCGACGGGCGTGGCGTCGACCGTCGCGGGGTCGGAGCGGTTGCCGCGGGCGTCCACGGCGACCAGCTCGTAGGCGTAGGTGCGGTCGTTGACCAGCCCGGTGTCGGTGTACGTCGTCCCGGTCGGGGTGTCGATCCGCACCCCGTCCCGCAGCAGCACGTACCCGGCCAGGTCGGGCTCGCCGTTCGCCGTCCAGGTCAGCGTGACCCACCCCTCGCCGGCGACGGCGGTGAACCCGGCCGGCCGGGCCGGCGGGGTGAGGTCGGTGGGGGTGGCGCTGGCCGTCGCGGCGTCGGAGCGGTTGCCGCGGGCGTCCACGGCGACCAGCTCGTAGGCGTAGGTGCGGTCGTTGACCAGCCCGGTGTCGGTGTACGTCGTCCCGGTCGGGGTGTCGATCCGCACCCCGTCCCGCAGCAGCACGTACCCGGCCAGGTCGGGCTCGCCGTTGGCCGTCCAGGAGAGCGCGACCCGCCCGTCGCCGCGGACCGCGGTGAACCCGGCGGGCACGGCCGGCGGGGTGGAGTCGACGGGCCGCGCCACCTCGGGCTTCGAGGGCTTCGAGGCGTTGGCCGAGGTGTCGACGGCAACGATCTCGTAGCTGTAGAGGCTGCCGTTGACCAGCCCGGTGTCGGTGAACGTCGTGCCGGTCAGGGTGTCGATCTGCACCCCGTCCCGCAGCACCGCGTACCCGGCCAGGTCGGGCTCCCTGTTCGCGGACCAGACGAGCGTGACCCGCCCGTCGCCGGCGGTGGCGACCAGCCCGGTGGGTGCGGCCGGTGCCTTCCGGTCCGCGGGGGCCACCGTCGCCGCGGTGGACGGGGCCGACCGGTTGCCGTGGGTGTCGACCGCGACCACCGCGTAGCTGTGGGCGGCGCCGTCGACGGGGCTGCTGTCGACGTGGGTCGTCCCCGGGACCCTCGCGATCTCTGCACCGTCCCGGAACACGAGGTACCCGGCCAGGTCCGGCTCGGGGTTCGCCGTCCAGGAGAGGCTGACGCGGTCACCGCCGTCGACCGCGGTCACGCCCCTGGGTGCGGAGGGCGCGGTGAGGTCGGTGGGGGTGGCCGACGCCGTCGCGGCACCTGAGGCGTTGCCGGACGTGTCGACGGCGACGAGCGCGTAGCCGTAGGTGGTGTCGTTGACGACGGCGGTGTCGGTGTACGTGGTCGCGCCGGTGACGGTGGCGAGGACGGCGCCCTCGCGCAGCACCCGGTAGGAGGCCAGGTCCGTCTCACCGTTCGCCGTCCAGGTGAGGGTCACGCGCCGGTCGCCGCGGGTGGCGGTGAAGCCGGACGGGCGGGCCGGGGCGACGCGGTCGGCCGGCGTCGCGGGCACCGTCTCCGACGGGGCGGAGGCGTTGTCGTGGGTGTCGACGGCGACGAGCGCGTAGCCGTAGGTGCTGTCGTTGACGACGGCGGTGTCGGTGTACGTGGTCGCGCCGGTGACAGTGGCGAGGACGGCGCCCTCGCGCAGCACCCGGTAGGAGGCCAGGTCGGTCTCCGTGTTCGCCGTCCAGGCCAGGTCGACCCGGCGGTCGCCCGGGGTGGCGACCAGGCCGGTGGGCGGAGCCGGGGCGCTGAGCTCGTGCGGCGTCGCGGTGACGGCGGCCGAGGACACCGACCGGTTGCCGTGGGTGTCCACCGCGGCCAGCGTGTAGCGGTAGGTCGTGTCGTTGACCAGGGCGGTGTCGCGATACGTCGTCGCGCCGGTCACCGTGGCGACCTCCACGCCGTCGCGCAGCACCCGGTAGGAGGCCAGGTCGGGCTCGGCGTTCGGGGTCCAGGTCAGGGTGACCTGCCCGTCGCCGCGGACGGCGGTCAGGCCGGTGGGAGCGGCCGGCGCGGTGAGGTCGGTGGGCGTGACGCCCACCGGGGTCGAGGCCGCCGACCGGTTGCCGTGGCCGTCGACGGCGACCAGCGTGTAGGTGTACGTCCGGTCGTTGACCAGCCCGGTCTCGAGGTACGTGGTGCCGGTGACCGTCGCGACCTCCACGCCGTCGCGCAGCACCCGGTAGGAGGCCAGGTCGGGCTCGGCGTTCGCCGTCCAGGACAGGCCGGCCCGGCCGTCCCCCCGGCCACCGGCGAGGCCGGTCGGCGCGGCGGGCGGCGTGAGGTCGGTCGGGGTCGCGCTGACCGCCGGTGCCGAGGGGGCCGACCGGTTCCCCGAGGTGTCGGAGGTCTGCACCGTGTAGGCGTAGGTGCGGTCGTTGACCAGCCCGGTGTCGGGATACGTGGTGCCGGTGACCGTCGCGACCTCCACACCGTCACGGAGCACGCGGTACCCGTCCACGTCGGGGTCGGTGCTGTTCGCCGTCCAGGACAGCGTGACCCGACCGTCACCGCGCACGGCCCCCACCCCGGTGGGCGCGGCCGGTGCGGCGCCGTCCCGCGGGGTGCCCTGCACGGGGGCGCTGGGCTGTCCCACGTACGTGGTGGGGAGCAGGAGGACGACCTCCGTCGTCACGGTCCGGACGGTGACCGTGTGGGCCCGGCCGTTCACCAGCTCCGTCAGGGTGGCGGTCCGCGTGGCGGCGTCCGTCGTCACCCGGGGCGTGGTCTCGGCGTCCAGGAAGACCTGGTAGCCGCTCGTGGTGGTCTCGGCCGACGCGGTCCAGGAGACGGACAGGGCGCGGTCGATCCCGGTCACCGCGACGCTCGCCGGCGGGGCGGGGTCCTGGGTGCTCACCGTCTCCAGCCGCGGCGAGGACGGCGGCTGCCCGGACAGCGCGACCGTCAGGACCGCGAGGACGACGGCCAGCGACCGCAGCAGCCGGCCGCGCGGGCACGGGGCAGCCCACCGAGCAGAGCCGACGTCCCGCATCTGTCGCGTCCCCCCTGCCGGAGGCCCCGCGGACCGGCGGGTGCCGATCCGGTCCTCGGCACCCGGGGTGCGGTCCTTGAGCCGAGTCGCGGGCTCGGCCCCGGAGGGGTGGATCAGGGGACGGCGGCGTCGACGTCGCCGAGGTCGGCGCGGTCGCGGCGCACCGGACTGCGGCGGGTGGCCAGCACGCAACCGAGCACCACGACCGGGAGGCCGACCGCGAGCCCGAGGGTGAACGGCTCGTCGAGCAGCAGCACGCCGAGCAGCACGGCGACGGCCGGGTTGAGGAAGGTGATGACCAGCGCGCGCTGCGGCCCGACCTCGCGGATCAGCGCGAAGAACAGCGCCAGCGCCAGAGCGGTGCACACGACCCCGAGGACGAGCACGGCCAGCAGGGCGTCGGCAGGCGCCCGGGCGGCCCCGCCCAGCCGGGGGACGGCGAACGGTGCGTAGACCAGCGAGGTGAGCGTGAGCGCCACCGCGCTGGCGGCCACGCCGGGCACATCGGGCAGGGCGCGGCTGACGATCATCGGCGCGGTGGCGTACCCGACGACGACCAGCCCGACCGCGAGCAGCGGCAGGGGCGCGAGCCCCTCGATGTCGAGGCCGAGCAGCACGGCGATGCCGGCCACGCCCAGGCCCATGCCGAGCAGCCGGACGCGGGTGAGCCGCTCCTCGTCGCCGGCCAGCCGGCCGGCCAGCGCGGCGACGAACGGCACCCCGGCGACGAGCAGGCCGGTGAGCGAGCTCGACAGCGTCTGCTCGGCGTACGCCAGCAGCAGCCACGGGCCGGTCATCTCCAGAACGGTGAAGGCCAGCAGCGGCCGCCAGCGCCGCATCGCCGGGCGCAGCTGGCCGCGGGCGACCGTCCACGGCAGCAGCAGCGCCGCCCCGAGCACGCACCGGCCGAAGACGACGACCACCGGCGGCAACTCCTCGACGGCCACCTTGATGAGCAGGTACGGCACGCCCCAGATCAGCGACATCGCCAGGAACAGCACCCAGCCCCGTCGGCTCACCGCTGCCCCCGCGCTCCGCCGCACTCCCGCACGCCGCCATCCTGCCCGGGCCGCCGGGGCCGCGTTTCCCGGCCCTCGCACCGGGCACCGCCCGACGGTGCGCGCTGCCCCTCCCCCACCCGGACGGCGGCTGGCGGCCTCGGGGCTGCTGTTCGGTGCCGGCCTCATGGGCTCGGTCGACGAGATCGTCTTCCACCAGCTGCTGGGCTGGCACTCCTTCTACGACCGCGCCGGGGGCACGGTGGGCCTGGTCTCCGACGGGTTGCTGCACGCGGCCACGCTCTCGGCCGTCGTCGCCGGGCTGGCGCTGCTGGCCGACCTCCGCCGCCGCGGCGCCCTCGACGCCCGCCGGTGGTGGGCGATGGTGCTGCTGGGCGCGGGGGCCTTCCAGCTGTGGGACGGCGTGGTCGACCACAAGCTGCTGCGGGTGCACCAGGTCCGCTACGGCGTCGACCTGACGGGCTACGACCTGGCCTGGAACGCCTCGGCCGTCGTCCTCCTCGCCGCCGGCGCGGGGCTGCTGCTGCGCGCCCGCCGGCGTCCCGCCGCCCGGTGACCGCGCTCCCCGTCCTCGTCCTGCTGGCCGCGGGCGTGCTCTACGTCGCGGCCGGCCTGCGCGCGCCGTGGCCGCTCCGGCGGACGGCGTCCTGGCTGGCCGGCCTGGGCGCGGCCGGTACCGGCGCCGTCCTCTCGACCGCCCACGGCGACCTGCGCGTGCACATGGCCGGGCACCTGCTGCTGGGCATGGCGGCGCCGCTGCTGCTGGTGCTGGCCGCCCCGGTCACCCTCGCGCTGCGGGCACTGCCGGTCGGGGTGGCCCGGCGGCTGGCCCGCCTGCTGCGGACCCCGCCGCTGCGCTGGGCGACCGATCCGCTGGTCGCCGTCCCGGTCAACGCCGCGGGACTGTGGCTGCTCTACGGCACCGGGTGGCACGCGGCCGTCGTCCACCGTCCGGGCCCGGCCGCGCTCGTGGCGCTGCACCTGCTCGTCGGCGGGTACCTCGCGACCGCCGCGGTGCTGGCCGTGGACCCGGCGCCGCACCGCCGCGGGATCGGTGTGCGGGCCACTGCGCTGGCCGCCGGCGCGGCCGCCCACGACGTCCTGGCGAAGTGGCTCTACGCCGCGCCCCCGTCCGGCGTGGCGCACGCCGAGGAGGGCGCGCGGCTGATGTGGGACGGCGGCACCGTCGTCACGCTGGTGGTCGCCGTGGTGCTGTGGCGGCGCTGGTACACCGGCCGCGCGGCCGTCCGGGCCGCCGGAGCGCCCGCGGCGGCGGCCACCGGGGCAGCATGAGCGGGTGGACGCCGCCGACCGCCTCGCCGCCCTCGTCGACACCCTCGCCGGCGAGCCCGACGTGACGCCGCCGGACTCCACGGCCCCCCGCCGGTTCGGGTCGCGGGCGCTGAAGGTCGACGGCGCCGCCTTCGCGATGGTGGTGCGGGGTGCGCTGGTGCTGAAGCTGCCCGAGGACCGGGTGGCCGCGCTGCTCGCCGACGGGCGCGGCGGACCCTTCGGCGGCCGGGGGCGGCCCTACCGCGAGTGGGTCGCGCTGGCCGACGGCGAGCCGGCCACCGACCTGCCGCTGGCCCGCGAGGCGCTCGACTTCGCCCGCTCCCGGCGCGACGCGGTCAGCTGACCGGCCAGGCGACCTCGAGGTGCGGCTCCCGGGGGCCGACGTCCCGGCCGGTGAGGTACACCTCGACCGGGCTGCCGGAGCGCGCCAGCCCGGCGGCGTCGCACCAGCGGGCGACGGCGTCGTAGGCGTCGAGGAGGCGCGGGAACTCGGCCTCGGCGCGGGTCAGCACGGTGACCGCCTCGCGACCGGCCGGCTGCCGCCGCACCCGCAGCTCGCCCGCCGGCCGGACGGTGCCGGTGAACGGGACGGCGACCTCGACCGGGCCGTCGCTGTCGGCGGTGACCATGCCGTGGTAGACGACGCGCAGCGCACCGGAGCGGGTGGCACCCGACGCGGTGAGGTGCTCCTCGAGGACCCGGGCGGCGTCGGCGACGAAGGTGCCGAGCTCCTCGACCGTCAGCCGCCGCCGGGTCGTCAGCAGCGTGAGCTCGTCGGTGGTGCGCAGTGCGACGTCGTGCACGGGGGCCTCCGGGTGATCGTGGTCGCCGGCGAGTCGCCGGTGCAGGGAGCCGACGAGCGCCCGCCGGCGCGCGACGTCCTCCTCGACGTCGCGCCACCAGCGGTCGACCGCGGCCAGCCGGTCGGCGGGCTCGAGGTCGACCACCTCCCGCACCCGGGCCAGCGGCATGCCGGCCTGGCGCAGCAGCCCCACGAGGCGGGCCCGGGCCACCTGGGCCGGGGCGTACCAGCGGTAGCCGGAGTGCCCGTCGACGCGCGCGGGGGCGACCAGGCCCCGGTCGCCGTAGAGCCTCAGCGCCTTGGGCGACAGACGGGTGCGGCGCAGGAAGTCCCCGACCCGCAGCAGGTGCTCGTCCACGCCGCCCACCCTGGAGCCGGCCCCAGGGGCCGGGTCAAGCGCGGCCGGTGTGGCGGCGCGCGAAGTCGGCGAAGCGCTTCAGCGACAGGCGGACGCCCGCCACCGCGGCCGGCTTGACCAGCGGCCAGCCGAGCTGTCCGAGCGGGCCGAAGGGCAGCCACAGCTGCTCGGTCCAGGTCACGCGGGAGCCCGCGCCCTGAGGGGTGATCTCGAAGATCCCCGGCCCGCGCACGAGCCGGCCGGTGTGCTGGACGACGGCGCGCCGCGGGGGGTCCCACTCGGTGATGACCATCGTGTCGAGCACGCCGCGCCGCCGTCCCCGGAGGGGCAGGCCGGTGCGTGCCGACAGCCGGCCGCCGACCGCGTGCGGGTCCCCGCCGGTGACCTCGACGTCGGTCAGCAGCATCCACTCCCCCTGGCGGGTCCAGTCGGTGAGCGCCGCCCACACCTGCTGCGGCGGCGCGTCCACGACCACCGTCTCCACCAGCTCACGCATCCGTCCGCGCTCCGTTCCCGCCCGCCGGGGCGTCCTCCGCACCGGGCACCGGCCGCCCGGCCTCGTCGAGGCGGGCGCGCAACGCCGCGACCTCCGCGTCGCGCTCCTCGAGCGCCTGGGCCAGCTGCTCGAGCAGCCAGTCGACCTCGGTCATCCGGTAGCCCCGGACGGTCACCGACATGCGCACGCCGCGGACGTCGTCCGCCGTGACCGGCCGGTCCTCGGGCAGCTCCAGCGGGGAGCGGTCCGGGTCGGCAGGCGGCTGGGTCTCACCCCGGCCCAGCAGCACCGAGCCGCCGAGGAACAGCAGCCCGCCGACCACCGCGACGGTGAGGACGAGCAGGACCGCCTCGAACACCTCAGGCGGTCCCCTCGGCCGTCATCAGGCGTCGCTCGGCGAGTCGTCGACCGGCAGCGCCCGCATCCCGCCGCCGTTGTCGCCGGCCGTCCGCGCCTTCCCGGCCTCCTGGACGATCCGCACGACCTCGTCGACGTCGTCGGTGACCGTGAACAGGTCCAGGTCGGTGTCCTTGATGGTGGCCGCGGGCACCATCGTCGTCCGCAGCCAGTCGACCAGCCCCGACCAGTAGTCCGACCCGAAGAGCACCACCGGGAAGCGGGTCACCTTGCGCGTCTGCACCAGGGTGAGCGCCTCGAAGAGCTCGTCGAGGGTGCCGAAGCCGCCGGGGAGGATGACGAAGGCCTGCGCGTACTTCACGAACATCGTCTTGCGGACGAAGAAGTAGCGGAACGCGATGCCGACGTCGACCCACTCGTTGAGCTCCTGCTCGAACGGCAGCTCGATGCCCAGGCCCACCGACAGCCCGCCGGCCTCCGAGGCGCCGCGGTTGGCCGCCTCCATCGCGCCCGGTCCGCCGCCGGTGATGACGGCGTACCCGGCCTTCGCCAGCGCCGCCCCGATCTCGACGCCCGAGGCGTAGTGCGCGGAGTCCTGCGGCGTGCGGGCACTGCCGAAGACGCTCACCGCGCGCGGCAGTTCCGCCAGCAGCCCGAAGCCCTCGACGAACTCGCTCTGGATGCGGAGGACCCGCCACGGGTCGGTGTGCACCCAGTCGGTGGGGCCGCGGCGGTCGAGCAGCCGCGCGTCGGTCGTCGTCCCCTGCAGGCGGGGGTCGGGCTCCCCGCCGCGCAGCATCACCGGGCCGCGGTGGCGGGTGGGCCGCGGCTTGCGGCCCGCGGCGGGCTCGGGGGTGGTCGTCATGCACGCTCCTGGTCGGTGGGCGATCGGTCGGCCTCTCCGGTGAGATACGCGACGAGCGCGTCCTCCGCCGGCTGCAGCCGGTCGACGAGGACGTGCTCCTCGCGGGTGTGGGCCAGCTGCGGGTCCCCGGGGCCGTAGTTGAGGGCCGGGATGCCGAAGGCGGCGAAGCGGGCGACGTCGGTCCAGCCCAGCTTGGCCCGAGCCGGGCGGCCGACCGCCGCGACGAAGGCCGCGGCCGCGGGCTCGGACAGGCCCGGCAGCGCCCCGCCGGCGTTGTCGACGACGGTCAGCGTCGCCCCGGCCGCGACCGCGTCGGCGAAGACCTCGCGGACGTGCGCCTCGGCGGCGTCCTCGTCCCGGTCGGGGGCGTAGCGGAAGTTGACCGTCACCGTGCAGGCGTCGGGGACGACGTTGCCGGCCACCCCGCCCTCGATGCCGACGGCGTTGAGCCCCTCGCGGTAGACGCAGCCGTCGATGTCGACCTCCCGGGCCTCGTAGGCCGCGAGGGTGGCGAGGATGCCGGCCGCGCCGTGGATGGCGTTGACGCCCAGCCAGCTGCGCGCGCTGTGCGCCCGCCGGCCGGGGACCTCCAGCACCGCCCGCAGGGTGCCCTGGCAGCCGCCCTCCACCTCGCCGTCGGTCGGCTCGAGCAGGATCGCGAGGTCGCCGTAGAGCCAGCCGCGGCGCTCCCGCGCGACCCGGCCGAGGCCGTTCTTCACCGCCTCGACCTCCTCGTTGTCGTAGAAGACGAACGTGAGGTCGTGCGCCGGCTCGGCACCGGGGACGCCGAAGCGCCCGGCCAGCCGCAGCATCACCGCGTCGCCGGCCTTCATGTCGCTGGTGCCGCAGCCGTAGAGCCGGCCGGCCGCCTCGTCCAGCCGGCTCGGCACGTTGTCGGCGATCGGCACGGTGTCCAGGTGCCCGGCGAGGACGACACGGGTCGGGCGGCCCAGGCCGGTCCGGGCGAGCACCGCGTCCCCGACCCGCTCGACCTCGAGACCGCCGAGCGCCCGCAGCGCCGCCTCGACGGCATCGGCTAGGGGCGCCTCGCTGCCCGACACCGACGGGACGTCGACCAGCGCGCGGGTGAGCGTCAGGACGTCGGCGGTGGGGTCCAGCGGGGGCAGGTCGGTCACGACTCCCGAGCCTACGGGCGGCGTCCGGGCCGGGCCGCCGCAGCGCGCGGACACCCCCGGCTCGTCGCCTGCCGTTCACCGCACCCGGCCGAATGGGCACCCGTTCTCCCGGCGCCTCCCCTCCTCCCCGCACGGTGGGCAGCGGCGGAGGCAGGGCGAGGGGTGCCCGGGACCGGTCCCCGCAGCCCCCGACCGAGTCGGCGGCGCACGACCGGCGCTCGGTAGCGTCGTCCCCGTGACCGCTCCCGCCCCGTCCTCCGCCGTCGCCGCCGGTCTGGCCACCATCACCCCCGCCGGGACGGTGCTCGACACCTGGTACCCCGAGCCGCGGCTCGGCGCGCCCGAGGGTGCCGGGACCGGCACCGCCCGGCTGGGCGCGTTGGAGATCTCCGGCGAGCTCGGGCCGGACTACGGCGGCCTGGTGCGCTTCGACGAGTCGCGCGGCGTCGAGGTGGTCGCCGTCCGGACGGTCATCGCGGACCTCGCGGCGGCGCCGGCCGACACCCACGACGTCTGGCTGCGGCTGCACCTGCTCTCGCACCGCCTGGTGACCCCGCGCAGCATCAACATGGACGGCGTCTTCGGCCTGCTCACCAACGTCGCCTGGACCAGCGTCGGCCCGGTCGAGGCGGCGTCGTTCAACCCGCACCGGCTGCGCGCCGCGCACGGCCAGGTCACCGTCTACGGCGTCGACAAGTTCCCGCGGATGGTCGACTACGTGATCCCCTCCGGCGTCCGCGTCGCCGACGGCGACCGCGTGCGGCTCGGCGCCCACCTCGCCGAGGGGACGACGGTCATGCACGAGGGCTTCGTCAACTACAACGCCGGCACCCTCGGGCCGTCGATGGTCGAGGGCCGGATCAGCGCGGGCGTCGTCGTCGGCCCCGACAGCGACATCGGCGGCGGCGCCTCGATCATGGGCACGCTCTCCGGCGGCGGGAAGCAGGTCGTCTCGATCGGCTCGGGCTGCCTGCTGGGCGCCAATGCCGGCATCGGCATCTCCCTCGGCGACAACTGCGTCGTCGAGGCCGGCTGCTACGTGACCGCCGGTTCGCGGGTGAGCCTGCCCGACGGCTCGGTGGTGAAGGCCGCCGAGCTCTCCGGGCGGGACGGGCTGCTGTTCCGCCGCAACTCGGTGTCCGGTGCGCTCGAGGCGCTGCCGCGGACGGGTACCTGGGGCGAGCTGAACGCCGCGCTGCACAGCAACTGAAAGAGGACCCCGTCCTCCCCACCCTTCGCAAGCTCAGGGTGGGACCCGGGACGGGGCCACGGCGGCACCCTGCAGGAGGCCGACACCTCGCCGCGACTCCAGGATCCGTCCAGGAACCGCACCTACAGTCGCGGGCGATGAGCAGCACGCGGAGCGCGACGGCACGGCGGACGACGGCCGCCCGCCGCCCGCCGGCGCGCCGCCCGGCCCCCCGCCGGCGGCCGCCCGCCAAGCGCGGGGGCGGGGGCGCGTCCACCCGGTCGTGGCGTTCGTGGCTGCCGCTGGGCCTGGTCGGGCTCGTCGTCCTGGGGGTGGTGACGCTGGTGAGGAACACGGCCGGACCGGACCCTGTGGTGCTGACCGGCTCCTGCACCGTGGCGGGCACCGACCTCACGCTGACCGCCGAGCAGGCCGCCTCCGCGGCGACCATCGCGGCGGTCGGACGGGCCCGCGGACTGCCCGAGCGCGCGGTGGTGATCGCCCTGGCCACCGCTCAGCAGGAGTCGACGATGCGCAACCTGGACTACGGCGACCGCGACTCCCTCGGGTTGTTCCAGCAGCGGCCCTCGCAGGGCTGGGGCACCCCCGAGCAGGTGACCGACCCGGTCTACGCGGCGGGCGAGTTCTACGACGGCCTGGTGCGGGTGCGGAACTGGGAGACCCTGCGCCTGACCGATGCCGCCCAGCGCGTGCAGCGCAGCGGCTTCCCCGAGGCCTACCAGAAGCACGAGCCGCTGGCCCAGCAGCTGACCGCGGCCTTCTCCGCCCCCGAGCCGGGCCGGCTGACCTGCAGCTACGAGCCCACGGCCCCCGGCGGGCGGCTCAGCCAGCGGGCCACTGCCGTCGCCGCGGTGGTGGAGCGGGAGCTCGGCGCGACCACCACCGAGCGCTTCGGCGCGGTGGAGGTCGACCCGGCGACCGGCTGGCCGGCGGTCACCTGGGCGGTCGCGCACGCCGAGCGCCTGGGGCTGCGGTCGATCGCCTTCGCCGGGTCGGAGTGGACGCCGGCCGGTGGGTGGGCGCCCTCGGACGCCGGCCCCGACGCGGTGCGCCTGGAACTGGCCCGCTGAGGCCGCGGCGGTCAGCCGGCCAGGCGCTCGACGGCGGCGTCGACCCGCTCGTCGGTGGCGGTCAGGGCCATGCGCACGTGCCGCCCGCCCGCGGGGCCGTAGAAGGAGCCCGGCGCGGCCACGATGCCCAGACCCGCCAGCCACTCGATCGTCGTCCAGCAGTCCTCGTCGCGGGTGACCCACAGGTACAGCCCGGCCTCGGAGTGGTCGATGCGCGCGCCGGCGGCCCGGACGGCGGCGGCCAGCCGGTCGCGGCGGGCGCGGTAGCGCTCGCGCTGCTCGTCGACGTGGGCGTCGTCGGCCAGCCCGGCGGCCATCGCGGCCTGCACCGGCGTGGGCACCAGCAGCCCGAGGTGCCGGCGCACCTCCCACACCTGGCGGACCAGCGCCGGGTCCCCCGACAGCAGCCCGGCGCGGTAGCCCGCGGCGGTCGACTGCTTGGACAGCGAGTGCACCGCCAGCAGCCCCGCGTGGTCGTCCCCCGCGACCTCCGGGTGCAGGATCGACCGCGGTGTGACGTCCCAGCCGAGGGTCGCGTAGCACTCGTCGGCGACGACGGGCACGCCGTGGGTGCGGCCCCACGCCACCCAGGCGCGCAACTCCTCCTCGCTCAGCACGCGGCCGTGCGGGTTGCCCGGGGAGTTCAGCCACACCAGGACCACGCCCGCGACGTCGTCCGGTGGGGTGTCGGTCCGCCGCACGGTGAGCCCGGCCAGCACCGCGCCCACCTCGTAGGTCGGGTAGGCGACCTCGGGGATCAGGACCGTGCCGGCGCCGCGCAGCCCCAGCAGGGTGGGCAGCAGCGCGACGAGTTCCTTGGAGCCGACCGTGGGGATCACCGAGGGAGCGGCGCCCAGTGGGTCGGCCAGCCGCACGCCGAGCCGGCGCTGCAGCCAGCCGACCGCCGCCGTCCGCAGCTCGGGGGTGCCCAGCGCGGTCGGGTAGCCCGGCGCGTTACCCGCGCCGGCCAGCGCGGTCGCCAGCAGCTCAGGGGTGTCGTCGACCGGCGTCCCGATGGACAGGTCGACCACCCCGCCGGGGTGCCGCGCCGCCCTGGCCCGGGCACCGGCGAGCGAGTCCCAGGGGAAGTCGGGCAGTCGGCCGGCCGCTGTCCCGGGGACCGGCTCCACCGGCGTCGGGGCCGTCAGTGACCTTCGCCCTGCGGCGGCAGGGCGGCGACGAGCGGGTGGTCCTTGCCGATCTTGCCGGTCTTGGCGGCACCACCGGGGCTGCCCAGGTCGGAGAAGAACTCCACGTTGGCGTTGTAGAAGTCCTTCCACTTGTCCGGGACGTCGTCCTCGTAGTAGATGGCCTCCACCGGGCAGACCGGCTCGCAGGCACCGCAGTCGACGCACTCGTCGGGGTGGATGTAGAGCATCCGGTCGCCCTCGTAGATGCAGTCCACCGGGCACTCGTCGATGCACGCCTTGTCGAGGACGTCGACGCAGGCCTGGGTGATGACGTAGGTCACGGTGGTTCCCTCCCGGGGACGTGCGGAGCTGCTCCGCCGGCGCGACGGCCGGTCGTTCCGGCCTTGAGTATGGCCCGTGGGCACGCGGGGAAACGCGACGGGTGGCCCGGTGGCCCCGGCCGGGTGAGACCCCGCCGGGGAGCGCCCGCGCGGACACCGCAGGATCGGACCGTGGGACAGAGCCGGTCACCCCTGGACGTCGCAGGCCTGGAGCTGCTGGCCGCGCGCGGCTGGCGCGGCACGGAGGAGACCTGGCTGGGCGACTGGCTGCTGCGCGCCGGCGGCGGCTTCACCGGCCGGGCCAACTCCGCGCTGGTCGTCGGCGACCCGGGTCTCCCGCTGCCCGGCGCGGTGGAGGCCGTCACGCGCTGGTACTCCGACCGCGGGCTCCGACCGTGCGCGATGCTGCCCGGCCGCCAGTCCCGCGCCGCCGACGCGGCCTTCGCCGCGGCCGGGTGGGAGCGCGACGAGGACGTGCTGGTGCTGACCGAGCCGCTGACGCCGGCGGCGGCCGATGGCGTCCCGGTCGACCTCGCCCCCGAGCCGGACGACGCCTGGCTGGCCGGCTACCGGCACCGCGGCCGGTCCCTGCCGCCCTCCGCCCGCGCCGTGCTCGTCAACGCGGAGGACGTCGTCTTCGCCTCGGTGCGCCGCGACCCGCCGCCGGCCCCGCTGGCCGCCGTCGCCCGCGGGGTGGTCACCGACGACTGGCTCGGCGTCGCCGCGGTCACCGTCGAGGAACGCCACCGCCGGCAGGGGCTGGCGACCGCCGTCATGGCCGCGCTGCAGCGCTGGGGCGCCGACCGCGGCGCACGCTGGGTCTACCTGCAGGTGACCGCGTCGAACTCCCCGGCGCGGGCGCTCTACCGGCAGGCGGGCTTCATCGAGCACCACCGGTACCACTACCGGTACGCACCGGCCTGACGCCGTCCCGGGGTGCGGCGAGCACCTTCCCCACGGCGAAGGCCGCGGCCACCACGCCGGCCAGCAGGAAGGCCAGCGAGAAGAACCCGAGGACGCCGCCGCCGGTGAGCAGCAGGTCGCCCTCGGGACGGCGCAGGCTCGCCCCGACCGCGATGACCAGCCAGACCGCGGCGGGCAGCACCGCGGCCGGCCGCGAGCCGCTCAGCCGCGCGGCCAGGTCGACCAGCAGCAGGTTGCCGACGACCGCGGCGACCACCGAGACGGGCACGGGGACGCCGAACACCCGCAGCGGCAGCCAGAAGACCTCGACGAGCGCCAGCCACGCCGCCAGCACGGTGACCAGCAGCGCGGCGCCGAGCCCCCGGATCACGCGTGGAGGCCGGCGAACAGGTCGTCCTCCCAGCCCTCGGGCGTCGCCGCCGGGCCACGCGCCCCGCGCACCAGCCGGTAGTACTCGGTGCCGAGGACCTCCTGACCGAGGTTGTTGGACAGCGCGAAGAACGGGCCGTCGACGGTGATCTGGGTGGCGTGCGCACGCATGGCGGCGTCCTTGCGCCCGGCGTACGCACGCCCGTCGACCGCCGCGGCGACCAGCTCGTCCGGGACGGCGAAGGGCACGTCGTCCACCTCGCCCAGCGACTCGAACGGCGAGGCCTCCCCCAGCGCCGCCATCGCCTCGATGCCCTGCCGCATCACCGAGCGGGGCACGCAGCACCAGTAGACCTTCGCGATGTCCCACGGCTCGCCGAGGTCGGGGCGGTACGCGGGGTCGGCGGCGGCGTCCACCGCGCGCATCGCGACCCGGTGGGCCTGGATGTGGTCGGGGTGGCCGTAGCCGCCGTTCTCGTCGTAGGTGACCACGACCTGCGGCCGGACCTCGCGGACGACGGCGACGGCGTGCGCCACGGCCTCGTCGAGGTCGGCGTTCCAGAAGGCGCGCGGCTTCTCGTTGGCCGGCGTCCCCATCATCCCGGAGTCCCGGTAGCGGCCCGGGCCGCCGAGGAAGCGCCAGTCGGGAACGCCGAGCGCCTCCATCGCCGCCCGGAGCTCGGCGATGCGGTACCCGCCCAGCTGGTCGGCGTGCTCGGGGCCCAGCAGCTCCAGCTCGGGGACGAGCACCTCGCCCTCCTCACCCAGGGTGCAGGTGAGCAGGGTGACCGAGGCCCCCTCGGCGACGTAGCGGGCCATCGTGGCGCCGTTGTTGATCGTCTCGTCGTCGGGATGGGCGTGCACCAGGAGCAGCCGGCGGTCAGCGGTCACGAGGAGGCATTCTCCCCGGGCATCCCGAGCCGGGGACGCGCACCCGCGGTGCCGTGATCGGGTGGGCCCGCGACGGGCGCGTCGGTGGGGGCTCAGCGCGAGCCGGGGACGGCACGTGGCCGCGGTGCCGGCCGGTAGGCCGGCAGTGTCACCGCCTCACTCGGCGTCCACGGGGACCACCGTGCGGGCCTCCGCGAAGTGGCAGGCCGAGGGGTGGCCCTGGCCGCGGTCGACCAGCGCCGGGGCCTCCTGGGCGCAGACGTCCTGGGCCTTCCAGCACCGGGTGCGGAACCGGCAGCCCGAGGGCGGGTTGGCCGGGCTGGGCACGTCGCCCTGGAGCAGGATCCGGTCCTTCTGCCCGCGCAGGTGCGGCTCGTGCAGCGGCACCGACGACAGCAGCGCCTGCGTGTACGGGTGCGACGGCGAGCCGTAGACCTGCGCGTCGGTGCCCTCCTCCACCACGCTGCCGAGGTACATGACCGCGACCCGATCGGAGATGTGCCGGACCACCGACAGGTCGTGCGCGATGAACAGGTAGGACAGGCCGAACTCGTCCTGCAGGTCCTCCAGCAGGTTCACCACCTGCGCCTGCACCGAGACGTCGAGGGCCGACACCGGCTCGTCGCAGACGATGACCTCGGGCCGCAGCGCCAGGGCCCGGGCGATGCCGATGCGCTGCCGCTGACCGCCCGAGAACTGGTGCGGGTAGCGGTTGACGTAGTCGGGGTTGAGCCCGACGCGGTCCAGCAGCTCCTGGGTGCGCTGCAGCCGGCCCTTCCTCGGGGCGACGTCGGCGTGCACGGCCCAGCCCTCGGAGACGATGTCGCCGACGGTCATCCGCGGGTTCAGCGAGGCGTACGGGTCCTGGAAGATGATCTGGACCTCGCGCCGGTAGGCCTTGAGCGCGCGGCCGTTCATCTTCGCGACGTCGCGGCCCTTGTAGAGGATCTGCCCGTCGGTCGGCTTCTCCAGCGCGACGAGGAGCTTCGACACCGTCGACTTGCCGCAGCCGGACTCGCCGACCAGGCCCAGGGTCTCACCGCGGCGCATGGTCAGGTCGACGCCGTCCACGGCCCGGACGTGGCCGATGGTCCGCTTGAAGACGACCCCCTGGGTCAGCGGGAAGTGCTTCTTCAGGCCGCGGATCTCCAGCAGCGTCTCGCCGGGGGCCGACGCGGTGCGGGACGCGGCGGTCGCGCCGGTCGTGGGCTCAGACACCGAGGACCTCCTCGCTGTAGTGGCAGGCCGCCTCGCGGCCCGGGACCACCAGGCGCAGCGGCGGGATGTCGGTGGCGCACTCCCGGCCGGGCGCGGCCTCGGCCCCGAGCCGACGGCGCGAGCACCGCGGGTGGAACGGGCACCCGCTCGGGATGGCCGCCAGGTTCGGCGGCTGCCCGACGATCGGCTGCAGCCGGCCGCCCTTGGCCTCGACCTGCGGCACCGAGGTCATCAGGCCGTCGGTGTAGGGGTGCGCCGGGTCGCTGAAGACGTCGTCCACGGTGCCGCGCTCGACGATCCGGCCGGCGTACATGACCGCCACGTTGTCGGCGACCTCGTTGACCACGCCCAGGTCGTGGGTGATGAGGATCAGGCCCATCCCGGTCTCGCGCTGGAGGTCCTTGAGCAGGTCCATGACCTGCGCCTGCACCGTGACGTCGAGCGCGGTGGTCGGCTCGTCGGCGATGAGGATGCGCGGGTCCAGGGCGATCGCCATCGCGATCATGACCCGCTGCCGCATGCCACCGGAGAACTGGTGGGGATAGTCGTCGACCCGCTCGGCGGCGGCCGGGATGCGCACCCGGTCCATGAGCTCGACGGCGCGCGCCCTGGCTTCCTTCTTCGACATCCCGCGGTGCGCGCGGAACATCTCGCCGATCTGGTAGCCCACGCTGTAGACCGGGTTCAGCGCCGACAGCGCGTCCTGGAAGATCATCGAGATCCCCGGGCCGCGCACCTTCCGCTGCTCCTCCGGCGACATGGTGAGCAGGTCGTCGCCCTGGAAGTGGATCCCCCCGCCGGTGATGACCGCGGGCGGGGTGTCGAGGATGCCCATGATCGCCTGCGCCGAGACCGACTTGCCCGAGCCGGACTCGCCCAGGATCGCGAGGGTCTCCCCCTCGGCCAGGCTGTAGCTGATGCCGTTGACCGCGTTGACGACGCCGGAGCGGGTCCGGAACTCCACGTGCAGGTCGTCGACCTCGAGCAGGGGCGCGCCCCCGATGGCGGTGCTGCCCGCCGCGGTGGGTTCGGAACGGGTCATGCGCGCTGCCTCGGGTCGAGGGCGTCGCGCAGGGCGTCGCCCATCATGATGAACGCCATCACGGTCAGGGTCAGGGCGATGCTGGGGAACAGCACCAGGTGCGGCGCACTGCGCAGCAGGGGCTGCCCCGCGTCGAGCTGCAGCCCCCAGGAGATCGCCGGGCGCTGGAGACCCACACCCAGGTAGGTCAGCGTCGCCTCCGCAGCGATCATCACCCCGATGGTGATGGTGGTGTAGACCAGCACCGGCGCGACCGCGTTCGGGAGGATGTGCCGCAGCAGGATGCGGCCGTTGGAGGCCCCCATCGCCCGGGCCGCGGCGACGTAGTCGGAGCTCTTCACGGCGATGACCTGCGAGCGGACCAGCCGCATCGCCGTCATCCAGCCGAAGGCGGCCAGGGCGATCGCCACGGCGACGACCCCTCGACCCAGGATCCCGCTGCGGAGGACGACGAGCGCGCCCAGGATCAGCGGCAGTGCGTAGAAGACGTCGGTGATCCGGCTCAGCACGCTGTCCGTCGCCCCGCCGTAGAACCCGGCGACGGCGCCGACCAGGACGCCCAGCACCAGGATCACCAGCACGGCCAGCAGACCGATGACCAGGGAGCTGCGCGCACCGTGGACGACGTTGGCCAGGTAGTCGCAGCCCTGCTGGTCGTAGCCGAACCAGTGCTGCGCCGACGGCTTCTGGTTGCTGTTCGACAGGGAGCAGGCCCGGGGGTCCGCGCCACGGGCGAACACCTGCGGCACGAGCGCCATCAGGACGAACACGAGCATGAGGAAGGCGCCGATCCAGAACAGCGCGTTGCGCCGGAGCTCCTTCCAGGCGTCGCTCCACAGGCTGTTCTGGCGGGCACTGGTGACGTCGACCGACGGGCTGGCCAGCCCGGTGGTCGTCCCGGCCGCCACCTCGTCGTGACGCAGGTCGGCCTGCTGCTGGTCAGTCATAGCGGATCCTCGGGTCGAGGACGGCGTAGAGCACGTCGACGACCAGGTTGAAGAAGATGAAGAAGAAGACGAGCAGGGTCACGATGCCGACGACGACCGCCCCCTCCTGAGCCCGGACGGAGTCGAAGACGGCCCGGCCGATGCCCGGCAGGTTGAAGACCGACTCGGTGACGATGGCCCCGCCCATGAGGGTGCCGATGTCGGCACCGATGAAGGTGACCACCGGGATGAGGCTGTTGCGCAACGTGTGCCGCACGATCACCGTCCGGTTGGGCAACCCCTTCGCCCGGGCCGTCCGGACGTAGTCGCCGCGCATGTTCTCCGCCACGCTGGTGCGGGTCAGCCGGGCGACGTAGGCCAGTGAGCTCGAGGCCAGGACCAGCCCGGGCAGCAGGTAGCTCGACCAGCCCTCGCTGATGCCGGCGATGGGGAACCAGCCGAACTGCAGGCCGAAGACGAACTGGGCGACGAAGGCCAGCACCAGGATCGGGATGGAGACCACCAGGGTGGTCGAGACCAGGACCAGGTTGTCCAGGAAGCCGTTGCGGCGGATGCCGGCGAGCACACCGGCGACGATCCCGATGACCGCCTCCAGGACGATGGCGACGACGGTCAGCCGGATCGTGACCGGGAGTCGCTGCTCGATCGTGTCGAGGACCGGCCGGCCGCGGAAGTCGGTGCCGAGGTCCCCCTGCACCAGGTCACCGACGTACTTCAGGTACTGGACGAGCAGCGGGTCGTTGAGGTTGAACTCGTCGCGCAGTTGCGCCACCACGGCCGGGGACAGCGGGCGGTCACCGCCGAGGGCGCGGATGGGGTCACCCGGCAGGGCGTACACCATCGCGAAGATCAGGAACGACGCACCGATGAGAACCGGGATCGTGAGCAACAGCCGGCGCGCTACGTAGCGGCCCATGTCCCCCCTCGGGTGTACGCGCCCCGGCGCAGGAGCGGCGGCGCGGTGTCCATCGTGCTCCCCGCGGAGCACACGCACCGCCGGGGGCGACCGTCGTCTTCAGGACGGCGCCCCCGGCGGGCGGTTCGGGCTGCAGGTCCCGGTCAGCTGGCGACGCGGACCGCCGGGACGTCGATGTCACCGAAGACGTCGATGACGACGTCGCTGACGTTCTCCGAGTGCACCGCCTGCTCGAGCTCGAAGAACATCGGGATCATCGGCATGTCCTGCAGCAGGACGTCCTCGGCCTGCTGGTACAGCGCGATCGCCTCCTCGTTGCTGCCCGCGGAGTTGCCCGCGGTGACGAGCCGGTCGAACTCCGGGTTCGAGTAGAAGGTCGAGTTCGAGCCGGCCGGCGGCAGGGCCGCGGTGCCGAACAGCGGCTCCAGGTAGTTCTGCGGGCTCGGGTAGTCCATGCTCCAGCCCAGCCGGAACGGACCGGTCATGCCCTTCTCGTCCTGCTTGGGCAGGTACTCGGAGAAGTCGAGGTCGCCCCGCAGCACGTACTCCAGGCCGAGGTTCTCCCGCAGCTGGTTGCCGACCGCCTCGATGTAGGCGTCGTGACCGGCACCGGCGTTGAACCACAGGTCGATCGGCTGGCTGCGGTCGAAGCCGGCCTCGTCGAGGAGCTGGTTGGCCCGGTCGACGTCGAGCACGCAGTACTCGCACGCACCTTCGCGGTAGCCGTCGACCACCGGCGCGATCACCGCGTCGGCGGGAGTCCGGCCACCGAAGAAGATGGCGTCCGCAATGGCCTGGCGGTCGATGCCCATGGAGAGCGCCTGGCGGACGCGCGGGTCGGAGTACCGGGGGTCGTACGTGGGGTACCCCAGGTACTGGAACCCGGACGACGGCGCCTCCAGGAAACGGTCCCCGAACTCGTCCGGCGCCGAGGCGAGAGCCTCGGTCGGCATGTCGGGGAGGATGTCCAGGTTCCCGCCCTGCACGTCCGTGTAGCCGGTGTTGAGGTCCGTGTAGACGCGGAACTCGACGGTCCCGGCCTGCGCGGGCTCCTCGCCGCCGTACTCGTCGTAGCGGGTCACGGTGAAGCCCTGACCCGGGACGAACTCCTCCTCGGCCCGGAAGGGACCGTTGCCGATCGGCTTGGTGCCGAAGGCCTCGGGGTCGCCGAAGAACGCCTCGGGCAGCGGGTAGAACGCGCTGTAACCGACCGTGACGGGGAACTGCGCGAACGGCGTCGCCAGGGTGACCTCGAAGGTCTGGTCGTCGACGACGCGCAGGCCACTCATCTCGGTGGCGGCCGGATCGCCGGTGACGTTGCCCGCGTCGTCGGTCGGGGCCTGCAGGTCCTCGTAGCCCTGGATGTTCGAGAAGAAGTAGGCCGCACCCTGAGCGTTCGGGCTGTACGCGCCCCAGTTCCAGGCCTTGACGAAGGACTGGGCGTTGACGGGGGTGCCGTCGTGGAAGGTCCAGCCGTCCTTCAGCTTCACGGTCCAGGTGGTGTTGTCCGTGGAGTCGATGGACTCGGCGACGCCGGTGTACTGCACCTCGCCGTCGGCCGCGTACTCGACCAGGCCGGTCCACAGCGACGAGATGACCTGGTGGCCCTCGCTCTCCGCCGTGTTGCTCGGGATCAGCGGGTTCTCGGGCTCACCGATGTAGATGCTGAAGCTGCCGCCGTCCGCGGCGGCACCCCCCGAGCCACCGCCGTCGTCGCCGCCACCACAGGCGGACAGCAGCATCGCGCCGGACAGCCCGGTCGCGATGAGCGCAGCGGAGCGCTTGCTCAACCTCACGTGCAATGCCTCCCTCATCCCGCTCTGCGGGGGGAACGGACTGGTTCGCCGGCAGCCTGCGTCCACGGACGGGCGGCCGGGGTCGTGCGGACAGGTACCGGGTCTACCGGTACGAGCCGCGACCCTAGGCTCGCGCCGCGAAGAGCGTCCACGACCGACACCGACTTGTGACCTCGGCCCACCATCTCACAGGGTGGAATCGCGCTTGCACACACCGGGCGCTCGTCGTTCCTGAGGATCTCCGGCCGGATGACAGCTGGGCCGGATGTCTTCCACCGCCCGACCGCCCTGCGTGTCAGGTCCGCTGTCGTGGGTACCCCAGGAGACTCCGACGAGAGGAGTCGACATGAGTGGCATCGACAAGATGAAGAACAAGGCCGAGGAGCTCTCGGGCAAGGGCAAGGAGGGCGTCGGCGAGGCGACCGGCGACCGCGACCTGCAGGCCGAGGGCAAGGCCGACCAGGCCTCGGGCAACCTCAAGCAGGCCGGCGAGAAGGTCAAGGACGTCTTCAAGTAGGCCTTCCGGTACGGCACGGACCCGACGGACGCCGATCCCTCCGGGGATGGCGTCCGTCGGCGCCTCCGGAGTCGGTCACAGCCGGCCGAGCAGCGCCCGGACGGCGGGCAGCAGCGGCCGGTCGGCGGGGATCCAGTCCAGCGACTCGAGCTCCTCCGCGGCCAGCCAGCGCAGCTCGCTGTGCTCGTGCGCGGTGACCTCGCTGCCCGGCGCCACCCGGGCCCACCACACGCGCAACGTCGAGGCGCCGGGCAGCCCGCCGGCGACCACGCCGTCGAGCACCACCTCGCCCAGGAACGCCTGGGGGACGACGGCCACGCCGAGCTCCTCGCCGATCTCGCGGACCAGCGCGGCGAGCTCCTCCTCCCCCGGCTCGACCTTGCCGCCGGGGAACTCCCAGCAGCCGTCGTAGGGTCCGCCCGACCGCTGGGCCACGAGCACCCGGTCGCCGTTCACCAGCGCGGCGCCGACCACCTGGACGACGTCGCGCGCGCGCCGGGCGGCCGCGGCGGCGTAACCGTCGAGATGGGCCCGCATCGCGCGGAGCACGCGCCGCCGCAGCAGCGGGTCCACCACCCGCCCGAGCGGGCCCGGCAGCGCGGTCGCCCAGTCGACCTGCTCCTCGACGACGGTGCCGGCACCGGTGGCGGTGAACCGGCGTGAGTGGATCAGCCAGCGCCACCCGCGGCCGGGCCCGACGGCGTACACGTCGTGGGCCGGGCGGACCGACACCACCTCCTCCAGCGGCACCGGCCACGGGCGGCCGAGCGCGCGGGCGACGTCGAAGGCCACGGTCAGCGGCGCCTCCACCAACGTGGTGAAACGCAGCTGGGACACGGTGTCACCCTCGCAGACCCGGCCGGAGGGCCCGCATGATGGGCACCGTGCGCATCACCGCCCGGGTCGACTACGCCGTCCGAGCCGCCGTCGAGCTGGCCGCGGCGGCACCCGGAGCCCTGACCTGCGACCGCATCGCCGCGGCCCAGGGCATCCCCTCCCGGTTCCTCCAGTCGATCCTCGGCGACCTCCAGCACGCCCGGCTCGTCACCAGCCAGCGCGGCCGCGAGGGCGGCTACCGGCTGGCCCTGCCGCCCTCGGAGGTCTCCATCGCCCGCGTCATGCGCGTGGAGCAGGGCTTCCTCGCCGAGGTGCACGGCCAGCGCCCCGAGGACGTCGAGTACTCGGGCACCGCCGCCCCGCTGGCCCCGGTGTGGGTCGCCGCGCGGGAGGCCTACCGGCGGGTGCTCGAGCGGGTCACCCTCGCCGACGTCGTCGCAGGCGAGCTGCCCCCGGAGGTCGCCGAGCTCATCGCGGTCGAGGAGGCGTGGCGCTCCTTCGGGGACGCCGCCAACTCCGCCGAGCGCCGGTAGCCGGGGCCGGTGCGGTGCTGCCGGGAGACGCTGGGCGAGACTGGCGGCATGCCAGCTGAGCAGCGCCAGGGCGTGACCGTGTTCCTCACGGGCCTCTCCGGAGCCGGCAAGTCCACGATCGCCGACGCGCTGGTCGCCGAACTGGAGGCCGAGGGCCGGCCGGTGACGGTGCTCGACGGTGACGTCGTCCGCACCCACCTGTCCAGTGAGCTCTCCTTCTCCCGCGAGGACCGCGACCTCAACATCCGCCGCATCGGCTTCGTCGCCGGCGAGGTGGTCAAGCACGGCGGCACCGTCGTCGTCGCGGCGATCGCCCCCTACGAGGCCGCCCGGGAGGATGCCCGCGCGTTGGTCGAGCGGCACGGCCGGTTCGTGCTGGTGCACCTGTCCACCCCGCTGGAGGTCTGCGAGGGCCGCGACGTCAAGGGCCTGTACGCCCGGGCCCGCGCCGGGCAGATCACCGGGTTCACCGGCATCGACGACCCGTACGAGCCGCCGGCGCGCGCCGAGGTGGTCATCGACACGTCGGTCACCCCGCTGCCCGAGTCGGTCGCCCGCATCCGCGCCGCCATGGGTGAAGGACCCCCTCCCCCCCACCGCTCGCGGGCTCGCGGCGGGAGCCTGCAGGGGGCCGGCGGGCCGCAGGACGAGGCCGCCGCGTCCGTCGGCTGAGTCACGCGTCACCGCCCTCGCCGGTGTGGGACGATGGAGGGCGTGACCGGTCGCGCTCTGCTCCTCGTCGCGCGCCGTCACATCGACCTGGCGCTGGTCAGCAGCGCCGTCTGTCGCCCCGCGCGCTGACGCCCCGGTCCCCCGCAGCACCCGCTGCGCCCCTCGATCTGGCAGCGCCCACCCCGTCCGGTCCGGCGCCGCGGCGGGCAGCGCAGAAGGAAGTGCCACCGTGACGACCCCCCGCACCAGCAACAGGCCCCCGCGTCGTGACACACCACAGCGTGGCCAGGGCCAGTGGGCACTGGGCTACCGGGAGCCGCTGAACCCCAACGAGCGGATGAAGAAGGACTCCGACGGGCTCGAGGTCCGTCAGCGCATCCTCGACATCTACGCGCACACCGGCTTCGGGGGCATCGACCCGAGCGACCTGCGCGGACGCATGCGCTGGATGGGGCTCTACACCCAGCGGGCCCAGGGCATCCCCGGCGGGAAGACCGCCGTGCTGGAGCCCGAGGAGCTCGAGGACTCGTACTTCATGATGCGGGTGCGGACCGACGGCGGGTCGCTCACCAGTGCCCAGCTGCGGACGATCGGCGGCATCAGCACCGAGTTCGGTCGCGACGTCGCCGACGTCACCGACCGGCAGAACATCCAGTACCACTGGATCCGGATCGAGGACGTCCCCGAGATCTGGCGCCGGCTGGAGGCGGTCGGCCTCACCACGACGGAGGCCTGCGGCGACACCCCCCGCGGCATGCTCAACTGCCCGCTGGCCGGCGTCCTGGAGGACGAGGTCCTCGACGCCAGCGACGTCATGGCGCAGACGGTGGCCAAGTACGTCGGCAGCCCGGAGTTCAGCAACCTGCCCCGCAAGTGGAAGACGTCGATGTCCGGCTGCGTCGACCACTGCACCGAGCCGGAGATCGACGACGTCTCCTTCGTCGGCGTGCGCAACGAGGCCGGTGAGGCCGGCTACGACCTGTGGGTCGGTGGCGGCCTGTCGACCAACCCGATGTTCGCCAAGCGGATCGGCGTCTTCGTGCGGCCCGAGCAGGTGACCGACGTCTGGGCGGCCTGCACCTCGATCTTCCGCGACTACGGCTACCGCCGGCAGCGCAACCGCGCCCGCATCAAGTTCCTGGTGGCCGACTGGGGGCCGGAGAAGTTCCGCCAGGTGCTGGAGGACGAGTACCTCCACGGGAAGCTCCCCGACGGCCCCGCCGCCGCACCGCCGAAGCACGACCAGCGCGACCACGTCGGCGTCGCCCGGCAGAAGGACGGCACCAACGCCGTCGGCTTCGCGCTGCGCACCGGACGGATCACCGGCAGCCTGCTCACCCGGATCGCCGACCTCGCCGACGAGTACGGGCAGGGGCGCACCCGGACGACGACGCAGCAGAAGATGGTCATCCTCGACGTGCCCGACGAGCGGGTCGAGGACCTCGTGTCGGCGCTCGCCGAGCACGACCTGCTCGTGCGCCCGAGCGCCTTCCGCCGCGGCACGATGGCCTGCACGGGCCTGGAGTTCTGCAAGCTCGCCATCGTGGAGACCAAGCAGCACGCGCAGGACCTCTACGCCGAGCTGGAGAAGCGGCTGCCGGACTTCGACGAGCCGATCGGCATCAACGTCAACGGCTGCCCGAACAGCTGCGCCCGGTTCCAGACCGCCGACATCGGCTTCAAGGGCTCGATGGTGCGTGACGACACCGGCGAGATGGTCGAGGGCTTCCAGGTGCACCTGGGCGGCCACCTCGGCACGGAGGCCGCCTTCGGCCGCAAGTTCCGCGGCCACAAGGTGACCAAGGCGGAGACCGCCGACTACTGCGAGCGGGTGCTGCGCGGCTACCTGGAGCGGCGCGAGCCGGGCGAGCGGTTCGCCGCCTACGTGACGCGGGCCGAGGAAGCCTGGCTGCTCTGACATGGACGAGGACACCGCCGGCGGCGGCGGAAGATCCCGGCAGCTGCCCGTGTTCTTCTGCCCGTACTGCGGGGACGAGGAGCTGACCCCGCACGGGGAGGGGGGCGAGTGGCACTGCGCCGCCTGCCTCCGGACCTTCACCGTCCGGCTCACCGGGACAGGAGTAGTGCAGCAGGCATGACGACCGCCGTCCGGCCCACACCGGAGCTCGCCACCCCAGAACTGGCGGCAGCGGCCGACGCCCGCTTCGAGGGCATCGCCGACCCCGTCGAACAGGCGCTCGCCGTCCTGCGGTGGGCCGGGGAGACCTTCGGCGACGACTTCGCGGTCACGTCGTCCATGGCCGACGGGCTGCTCGCGCACCTGGCGTCGCGTGCGGTCCCCGGTGTCAACGTGGTCTTCCTCGACACCGGCTACCACTTCGCCGAGACCATCGGCACCCGTGACTGGGTCAGCGGCGTCATGCCGATCACCCTGGTCAACGTGCAGCCCGAGCAGACGGTCGCCGAGCAGGACGCCGAGTACGGCGCGGCGTTGCACGACCGCGACCCCGACCTGTGCTGCTCGCTGCGCAAGGTGCAGCCGCTGGCCAGGGCCCTCGCCGGGTACTCGGCGTGGGGTTCGGGCGTGCGCCGCGACGAGTCGCCCACGCGCGCCGGCACCAAGGTGGTCGACTGGGACGCCAAGCGCGGGATGGTGAAGGTCAACCCGCTGGCGGCCTGGACGCAGGAGCACGTCGACGCCTACACCGCCGAGCACCAGGTGCCGGTCAACCCGCTGCAGGAGATCGGGTACGCCTCGATCGGCTGCGCGCCGTGCACCCGCCCGGTGGCCCCGGGCGAGGACCCGCGCGCCGGCCGCTGGGCCGGCCGCGGCAAGACCGAGTGCGGGCTGCACCTCTGAAGGACCTCTCTGGAGGACCTCGTCCCACCCCACGATCGAAGGACCCCGCCTCCTCTCCCTCCTCTCCCTCCGCGAGCTCGGGGTGAGCCTCGGGACAGGCCGGCGCCGCGGGCCCCTGGAACGAGGCCGTTCCGGGGCGGCAGGATGACCGCCGTGCCCCGACCCCCGCGCCTGTCCCCCGACGAGCTCGCCGCTGCCCTGCCCGGGCTGCCGCTGTGGTCGGGGGACGGCGAGGGCATCCGCCGCAGCGTCGAGCTGCCCGGCTTCCCCGACGCCGTCGCCGCGCTGGTGCGGATCGCGTTCATCGCCGAGCAGATGGACCACCACCCCGACGTCGACCTGCGCTGGCGCACCCTGCACCTGACGCTGGTCACCCACTCGGCGGGCGGGGTCACCGAGCTGGACCTGGAGCTGGCTCGGCGGATCGACGCCCTCCTCCCCCGCTGAGCACCCGCCCCGGGGCCCAACGCCCCTTCCGGCCCGGGGCCCGTCGCACCTAGCGTGCCGTCGGCTGCCTGGACCAGGAGGAGGCCTCGATGGCCGACATCATCGTCTTGGGCGGAGGGTTGTGCGGTCTCGCCTCGGCGCTGCTGCTGGCCCGGGACGGGCACGAGGTCACCGTTCTCGAGCAGGACCCCGACCCGGTGCCGGACACGCCCGCGGAGGCGTGGGAGCGGTGGCACCGCGGCGGCGTCGCGCAGTTCCGCCAGCCGCACTACCTGCAACCACGGGTGCGGCAGGTGCTCGACGCCGAGCTCCCGGACGTGAGCGCCGCCCTCGCCGTCGCCGGCGCCGTCCGCTTCGACACCCTGACCACGACCCCACCCACGGTGCCGCCGCTGGACCGGCGGTCGGGCGACGAGCGCTACGTCACGGTGACCGCCCGGCGCTGCGTGCTCGAACAGGTCGTCGGCCGGGCCGCCGACGAACAGCCGAACCTGCGGGTCGAGCGGGGGGTGAGCGTCGCCGGGCTGCGCACCCGCACCCTCGACGGGATCCCCCACGTCGGCGGCGTGGTGGACGCCACCGGCCGCGAACGAGCCGCCGACCTGGTCGTGGACGCCACCGGCCGCCGTTCGCCGCTGCCGCGGTGGCTGCGCGAGGCCGGCAGCGCCCCGCTGCAGGAGGAGTCGGTGGACAGCGGGTTCAGCTACTACACCCGCTACTTCCGGTCCCGGGACGGCAGGCTGCCCGAGCCCCGGGACCGGTTGAACGTCGCCGTCGGCTCTTTCTCGGTGCTCACGCTCCCGGCCGACGCCGGCACCTGGTCGGTGACCCTGTACACGGCCTCCCACGACCGGCCGCTCAAGGAGCTGCGGCACGAGGCCGTCTGGACGGCGGTCGTCGCGGCCTGTCCGCGGCAGGCGCACTGGCTCGACGGGGAGCCGCTGACCGCGGTGATGCCGATGGCGGGAGTGCTCGACCGGTACCGCCGCCTGTCCGACGGCGGACGCCCGGTGGTCACCGGCATCGCCACCGTGGCGGACGCCTGGGCGTGCAGGAACCCGTCGATCGGCCGGGGCATCGCGCTCGGCCTGGTGCACGCGGTCAGCCTGCGCGAGATCGTCCGGGAGCACCTCGGGGACCCGCAGGAGTTCGCGGCGGCGTGGGACGCGGAGACCGAGGCCAGGCTGACCCCGTGGTACCGGGCCACTGTCGCCGTCGACCGCACGCGGCTGGCGGACATGGACGCCGCACGCGAGGGTCGGCCCCGGCCCCAGCCGCAGGGCCCGGCGGCGCTCGGCGCGGCCCTGGCCCGGGCGATGGCCTTCGACGCCGAGGTGTACCGCGCCTTCATGGAGGTGGTGGACTGCCTGACGCTGCCCGCGGAGTTGTTCGCCCGCCCCGGCTTCGCCGACCGGGTGCTGCGGGTGGATGCCGAGCACGAGCCGACCCCGCCGGCCGGTCCCACGCGGGAGCGGCTGCTGGAGCTCGTCGGCGCGGCCACGGTCGGCTGAGCCGGACGGGTCCGCGCCCGGCCGCAGTCCGCGTCCCCGGGCCGGGAGCCCGTGCGGACGTCCGCCGCCGACAGCCGCGGGGGCCCGTCCGGCCCGGCGTGCGCGACGGCGCCGGACCCGTCCGGGGTCCGGCGCCGTCGTCCGTGCTCAGCTGCCGATCCGGCCGCCGTCCTCGCGGGCGACCACCACCACGCTGGGCCGCGGGAACGGCCGCTCGGGCAGCCGGTCGGGCCAGGTGCTCGAGGGTGTGTCCCGCGTCGAGCCGGTGGTCTCGCCGGGGTGCTGGACGGACACGAACACCGACCGTCCGTCCCGGGGGATCATCGGGCCGCTGCACTCGGCACCGAGCGGCACGGTGAGGAACGCCTTGAGGTGCCCGCGCTCCGCTCCCTCGGTCGGGACGGCGAAGAGCCCGTCGTTCGTGCCTCCGATGGTGCCCGCCTCCTGGTTGCGGGTCGACAGCACGGTGCCGTCGGTGGAGATCCACAGGTTGCCGGCCGGGTCGAACTCCAGGTTGTCCGGGCAGGACATGGCACTGACCTGGGACTTGTCGTAGCCGGCGAAGTACGTCCCGGGGTCCTCCGGGTTGCCGGCCAGGATGAAGACCCGCCAGCTGAAGGTGTCCCCCGCGATCGAGCCGGTCTCCTCCCACTCGATGACGTGGCCGTTGCGGTTGCCGGGACGCTCCTCGTAACGGCCGTCCTCGGCGTCGAAGGCGAAGGACCGGCTCACCGGGTTGGCCTCGTCCGCCCCCGGCCGGCCGTCCTGGCCGGTCCGGTTCGAGTTGTTCGTCAGGGACGCGTAGACGCGCCCGTTGACCGGGTTGACCTGGATGTCCTCCGGCCGGTCCATCTTCGTGGGCACCTGCCCCGGGTCGATGACCACCGGGTTGGCCGGGTCGGGGAAGTCCCCGTTGGCGTCGAGCTGCCTGCCGAGGCGGTCGGCGGCCAGCCGGGTGAAGGTCAGCACCCAGGCGACGTCCTTGCCCGGGACCATCGAGCGGCCGTCCTGCACCAGCGGGACCCACCGGCCGGTGCCGTCGAACTCGCCGTCGCCGGGCAGCGTGCCGCTGCCGTCGATCTCCGCGGCCGGTGAGTCGCCGCTGAAGTGGGCGACGTAGAGGTCGCCCTCCTCGAGCAGCGTCATGTTGTGCTCGCGCGCCTCGCGGTCGTCGCCTTCCCGGTACTGCTTCTTCGACACGAACTTGTAGATGTAGTCGAACCGCTCGTCGTCCCCGGAGTAGGCGACGACCCGGCCGTCCTCGGCGATGCGGACGTTGGCCGTCTCGTGCTTGAAGCGCCCGAGTGACGTGTGCTTGCGCGGGGTCGAGGTGGGGTCGTACGGGTCGACCTCGACGACCCAGCCGAAGCGGTTGACCTCGTTGGGCTCCTGCGCCAGGTCGAACCGCGGGTCGACGGCCTCCCACCGACGACCGGCCGAGTCCTCCGCGCTGACGCTGTACCGGCCCAGGCGGGGTTCGCGCGGGTCCTCGGTGATCGGCGCGGACGTCCCGAAGTACTGGTTGAAGTTCTCCTCACCGTGCAGCGTCGTGCCCCAGGGGGTGATGCCGCCGGCGCAGTTGTTGAGCGTGCCCAGGACGGTGCGGCCCTCGGGGTCGGCCGTCGTCCGCAGGTACTCCGATCCCGCGGCGGGCCCGGTGACCCGGAAGGGGGTCGAGGCGGTGATCCGGCGGTTGCGGTCGCGCTCGGGGGTCGGCAGCCACACGCCCGAGTCGCCCTGCCGCTGGATCTGCACCACGGAGATGCCGTGGGCCATCATCGCGACGCGCTTCTGCTCGTCGGTGGTCGGCGCCTCCTCCTCGGCGACGCCGGAGAACATGAGCTGCTCGTTGGTGTACTCGTGGTTCACGACGAGCAGTGCGCGCCGGCGCCCGAGCGGCAGGAAGCCGATGAAGTCGCAGTTGTAGCCGAACTGCCTGGCCTGCGCCTCGGCGGTCTGGGCGTCGACGTCGAAGTCCGGCGCGCCCTCCTCGACCGGGTCGCCCCACCGCATCACGACGGCGGAGGTGTACCCGGCCGGGACGACGAGCTCGTCGAGGAAGTTCTGCTCGACCGGCTCGAAGGTGAGGGCACCGTCCCCGGTCGGCCCCCGGCGTCCCGGCGCGGCCGCCGCCGGCTCGGGGAACAACGGGCCCGCGGCCACCACGAGGGCTCCGGCACCGGCCGCCTTGAGCAGGGCGCGCCGGCTGAGGGCCGTCTGGACGACGGACTCGAACGTGGGGTTGTCGGTGCGGTTGGGCACGGCCGCGTCGCAGGCGTTGCCGCACTTGTAGTAGCAGGTCGCGTGGCTGCGGGTCCCGTGACGGACGGAGTCGAGCAGGGGCAGGAAGAGGCGGCGGCGGGAGTTGGAGATGTCCGTCATCGGGTCCTCGGCTCTGGGAGACGTCGGTGCCCGGACGCTAATGCGCCGGGACGACGCGTGCATGGCGCGCAGGCGAGGACTTCGTGACCCGCTGGTCACCTGCGGTTCACCGCGACGGGGTCCGTCCCGGGTCGGCGGACAGCTCGGCGCGGGTGGTCAGCGGGTCCGGTCGAACCGGCGCCGGGTGAGCGCGGCGACGACGAGCAGTACATCCCGGAGCAGGAACCACGGGTCCCAGCGGAGGACGTGCCAGCGCAGCGCGGAGGGGTCGGCCGGCTCGCCGAGGACGCCGGTCAGTGCCAGGGCCCCGACGGACCACGACCAGGGCCGGTCCGGCCGTGACCAGGCCCCCGCCCTGCCGGCCCTGCTGCTCGACGGCACCGCCGACGGTCGAGAGCAGCCACGTGCCGCCGGTCAGCCAGTTGGCGCTCACCGCGGCCGACAGCCCCGCCAGCGCGGCCGCGCCGTGGGCGGACCAGGTCAGGAGCCGGCCGCGGTCGGTCACCCGGAGACAGGCAGGACCAGCAGCTGCAGCAGTCGGTCGGCCTCGGCGTCGGGGTCGTCGGTGAGCCCGGTGTGCACCGGACCGGCCTGGACGACGGTGCTGCGCGGCGCGGTCAGCCAGCGGAACCGGGAGCCCAGAGCCTCGCGCCCGGCGGCGCCCGACGCGGGTTCGGCGGCGCAGACGTCGGCGGCCGCCTGCAGCGCGGCGCGGATCGCCTCGGCGTCGGCGGTGGGGTCCAGGGCCCGCAGCCGGTCGGTGTCCAGGTGCACCCGGGAGCCGAGGTAGTCGCGCTGCCGGCAGTAGACGAGGACGCCGGCGTTCAGCGACTCGCCCCGCTCCACCCGGGGCACCACGCGCAGGACGGCGTACTCGAAGGTCTCCCGGCTCACCGCTGGCTCATCCCCTGCGGCGGTGGCGGGCCCAGCCACGACGGCCGGTTCTCCCCCCGCGGGGCCCTGCGCCGCGATCCGCCTGCGGCCGCGGTGGCCACCAGCGGCGGCAGCCAGGCGTCGCGGGCGGCCAGCCGGGCCAGCAGCTGGTCCACGTACCGGGCACGCACGTCGGCGGGGGTGGTCGGCCGGTGCGCGGCCCCGGCCGGGGCATCACCCCGAGCCTGCGAGGGGTGGGGAGGCCGGGGTCCTTCTTCCTCCAGCCACTCGTCGGGCACCTGGCGCAGCACCTGCTCGAGCAGCGGCCGGGTGACCCGCCCGCCGAGCGCGGCGTCGGCGGCGCGGACGTCGGGCGTGCACTCGACCAGCGCGTGCTGCGCGGCGTCGTAGGGTCGGGCGACCGCGGCGGCCGCGCCGGGCCAGTTGTGGTGGAAGGTCAGCGCGGCCCCGTGGTCGATCAGCTGCAGCCGACCGTGCCAGAACAGCATGTTGGGGTTGCGCCAGGAGCGGTCGACGTTGCCCACGAGCGCGTCGAACCACAGCACCCGGCCGGCCAGCTCCGACTGGACCGAACCGACTCCGGCTTCGAAGTCCAGCGCCCCGGGCAGGTAGTCCAGCCCCAGGTTGACCCCGGCGGAGCGCTGCAGCAGCTCCTGCACCTCGACGTCGGGCTCCCCCACCGCCAGCTCCGGGGCCACGTCGACGGTCACCAGCGCAGGTACCGGCAGTGACAGCGCGCGGGCGAGCTCACCGCAGACGACCTCGGCGACGAGCACCTTCACGCCCTGCCCTGCGCCCCGCCACTTCACGACGTAGGTGCCCAGGTCGTCGGCCTCCATGAGCCCCGGCAGCGAGCCACCCTCGCGCAGCGGGGTGACGTAGCGGGTGGCGGTGACGGCGGGCAGCACAGTGGCCGCGACCCTACCGGCGGGGACGGCGCGCGGACCGGCGGCCACGACACTGGGGGGATGGGCCTCCTGCGCGTCCTCGACCCCGCCGACCTCGCCGACGTCCCGTTCACCTATCCGGAAGTGGGCGCGACGCGGGAGCCGGTCCTGCCCGCCGGCTACGACACCGTCGAGCGCTCGGTCGTCGTCGGCTCCGGGAGGGCGGCCTTCGAGCGGGCCGCGGCGGCGGTGTTCGGCTGGCGGATGCAGCGCAGCGTCGGGCTGCGGGTGCGGGCCACCGGGCCGGCGGGCGAGCCGGGCACCGTCGTCGTCCTGACGGCGGGGCTGCCGCGACCGGGTTACGACATCCCCTGCCGGGTGGTGTGGGCGCAGACGACCGGCGACGAGCGCGGCTTCGCCTACGGCACGCTGCCCGGCCACCCGGAGAGCGGCGAGGAGGCGTTCCTGGTGCGGCTCGGGACCGGCGGGGACGTCGTGTTCACGCTGCGGGTGTTCGCCCGGCTGGCCTCGCCGCTGGCCCGGCTCGGCGGACCGGTCAGCACGGCCGTGCAGCGGCTGGCCACCGGCCGCTACCTGACCGCGATCCGGGAGGCCGCCGCCGGCCGATGAGTCCGGTGGCGCCGGCCGGTCGGAGCAGGGGGACGACCCACCGAGGAGGGCGGCGTGGGACTGGCGGAGGACGTCGAGGCGGTGGTGGCCGCGCACGTGGCCGCGGACGCGGTCCCCGGGGCGGCGTGGTGGGTCGGCCGGGACGGCGAGGTGGCCCGCGGAGCGGCCGGGGCGCACGCACCGGCCGGGGACGACCCGGTGCGCCCGGACACCCTCTTCCGCATCGCCTCGACGACCAAGCCCGTGGTGGCCGCCGCCGCGCTGACCCTGGTCGACGAGGGGCGGCTCGGCCTCGACGACCCGGTGGACGACGTGCTGCCCGAGCTCGCCGGCCGGCAGGTGCTCGCCGACCCGGTCACCGGGACCACGGCGGTGCTGCTCACCAACCAGATGTGGTCCCCGCCCGAGCCGCCGCCGCTGTTCGCCGACTTCCGGGCCGCCGCGTTCGGGCCGCGGTGAGCGGGCTCAGACGTCGCGCCGTTCCAGCAGCACCGCGCCGATCGACCAGGCGCCGAGCGCCCACGCCCCGCACACGACCAGCCCCACGGCCCACCCCGTCGGGACGGCGAGGAACGGGTCCTCGCCCACCCGCAGCGCGGGCAGCGCCTGGGAGAGCCGGGAGGCGACCGCCCCGCCGGCCAGCGCGAGCACCGGCGGGGCCATGGACACCAGCGCGACGCCGAGGCCGACCGCCCCGGCCGTCGAGCGCAGCACCGCTCCCAGCCCGACGGCGAGCCCGGTGACCAGCGCCGCGCCGGCCACCTGCAGCCCGAGCGCGCGCAGGACGGCGGGGTCGGTGAGCGGCACCCCGCCCGGCACCGCGGTGAGCGTCCGCGCGGCCAGCCAGCAGCTCAGGGCCAGGGCCGCGGTGAGCAGCACCGCCCACGCCGTGACGACGGCGGTCTTGGCGACCAGCAGCCGGGTCCGCCGCGGCACCGCGGTCAGCGACGGCAGCGCCGACCCCGTGGCGAACTCCGCGCTCACCACGAGGACGCCGAGGACGACGAGCACCAGCTGGCCGAAGCCGAAGCCGGTGAGCGTGACGCCGACGGCGAGGTCGGCGCGCGGCAGGGACGGGGTCGTCGCGGCCGCCAGCCAGCCGACCGCGCCGACGAGGAGCAGGTAGACGGCGGTGCACCACCAGGTGGAGCGGACCGAGACGAGCTTGGTCCACTCGCTGCGCAGCACCGCGATCACGCCGCACCTGCCCGGTACTCGACGTCCCCGCCGGTGAGCTCGAGGTAGGCGGCCTCCAGGGAGGCGACCACCCGGGTCAGCTCGTGCACCCGCGCCCGGGCGGCGTAGGCGACGTCCCCCACCTGCTCGGCGTCGAGCCCCTCGACCCGCAGGGCACCGTCGAGTTCGAGCGAGACGTGTCCGCCCACCTGCCGCAGCGCCACCGCCAGCAGCGGCGCCTCCGGGCTGCGCACCCGGACGGCGGCGTGCGCGCCGAGCAGGGCGGCCATGGAGACGTCTGCCAGCAACCGGCCCCGGCCGAGGACGACGAGGTGGTCGGCGGTGTCCTCCATCTCGCTCATCAGGTGGCTGGAGACGAGCACGGTGCGGCCCTCGTCGGCCAGTTCGCGCAGCAGCTCGCGGACCCAGCGGATGCCCTCGGGGTCCAGGCCGTTGACCGGCTCGTCGAGCAGCAGCACCTCCGGGTCGCCGAGCAGGGCGGCGGCGATGCCCAGCCGCTGGCCCATGCCGAGGGAGAAGCCGCGCACCCGCTCGTGCGCCACGCTGCCCAGGCCGACGAGCTCGACCACGTCGTCGACCCGCCGCCGTGGGATGGCGTTGCTCTGCGCCAGCACCCGCAGGTGCTGGTACGCCGTCCGTCCGGGGTGGCGGGCGCGCGGGTCGACCAGCGCGCCGACCCGCCGCATCGGGCGGTCCAGCGCGCGGTAGGGCACGCCGAGCACCGTCGCCGTCCCGGCGGTCGGGCGGGTCAGCCCGAGCAGGCAGCGCATCGTCGTCGTCTTGCCCGAACCGTTGGGCCCGAGGAAGCCGGTCACCCGTCCGGGCTCGACGCGGACGGTGAGGTCGTCGACGGCGGTCCGCTCCCCGTAGCGCTTGGTGAGGCCGTCGAGCTCGATCACGCCCGACAGCATGGCGAGGGCCACGCCTCGAGCCCGGGAGGCTCGGCGGGACGGCGTCCTCAGGAGCCGGCGGCGGACCGCTCGCGCTCGATGAGCTCCTTGCTGCGGACCAGCCGCAGGAACGTGACGACGACCAGCCCGCCGACGACGTTGAGCAGCGTCGTGTACCAGAACCAGGCCAGCCAGTCGCCGTAGCCGTACGGGGCGCCGTGGTGGATGGCCCCGAAGATGATCAGGGAGTCCAGGATCGAGTGGAACAGCACGAGGCCGGCGAGCAGGAACGCCCCGGCCACCGACGCGGCGAGCTTGCCGGCTTCGGAGTCCGCGCCGTGCTGCATGCGGGTCATCAGCGTGATGAAGGCGCCCGCCAGCAACGCCAGCGAGACCGCCTTCAGGTCCAGCGGCGCCTCGACGAAGGTCCGGCCCGACTCGACCGCGGTCGCGCCGAGCTCGGGCAGCCCGTGCACCACCAGCCACATCACCAGCCAGCCACCGACCAGGTTGGCGACCAGCGTCCCGGCCCACAGCTTGCCCAGCTGACCGGCGCTCGCCCGGCCGGCGACCACCGCGGTCACCGGCACGAGGAAGCCCTCGGTGAACAGCTCGCTCTTGGCCAGCATCAACGCGATGAAGCCGATGCTGAACGCGAGCCCGGCCAGCAGGTGGCTGCCGGTCGCGGCGTACACCGCCAGCAGCGCGACCACGCCGGTGGCCACCTCCAGCCCGCCGGCCAGACCGGTGGTCAGCACCTCCCGCCAGCTGCGGTGCAGCCGCTGGGCGCCCTCGTCGACGATCCGGTCGAAGGCCTCGACCACCTCGTCCTCGGCCGGGGCGTCGGTCCGCCCCAGCTCCTCGCGTGCGGACTGCGCCACGGCAGGCCTCCTCCCGGCGGCCCACCGACCCGCCCGGGGTTCGAGGCGCCGGCGCGACCGGTGGGGGGCTACCCGGGCTCCCCGCAGCTGCACACGTCGCGGCCGCTCAGCCCTGCGCGGTCGCGGCGGGCGCGTCCTCCACGAACGGGATCTTCGTGACGTACTGCTGGTAGAGCTTCACGCCGTCCTCGACGGAGATCGTGCCGAACTCCAGCAGCGTGGCCAGCCCCTCGAGCTCGGCGTCGGCCGCTTCGACCGCGCTGAGTTCCGCGACGGGGTCGTGCGACCTGGTGATGTTGGTCAGGACCGTGGCGCCGACCGAGACCAGCAGCGCCAGGAAACAGAGCGTCCGCCACACCGCCGAGGTGCTGTTGAGACCCAGCACGTTCTGGACCGCCTCGGCGAACGTGGTCCCGCCGAGCGCGGGCCCGGCGGTGAAGACCGCCGACAGGGACGTGAACACCAGCGTCACGGTGGCCCACCGCCGTGCGCGGGGTCGCCGCTGGCGCAGGTATGCCTCGACCCCCGCCCGGCGCGCGTTCACCCGCCTCAGCAGGTCCTGTCGACGGTCGGTCTGGTCGGCCATACCGGTCCTCCGCTCTGCAGCACAGGAAGCACGCAGGGTAGCGGCGGTACCGGCCTCGCGGGACCGGCGACGGCGCCCTCGCCGCGGCACGGCCCGCCCGTGACGGGGAGGATCGGATTCGTGACCACACGACGGCTGGCGACCCTGCACGTGTGGGGCGTGCCCGGCCGGTCGGTGCCCGCCGCGCTGCTGCGGATGGCGGCCGACCGGCGTCCGCTGCGCCGCAGCCCCGGGCTGCGCTTCGCCAAGCTGCTGGGCACCGGCAGCGGGCGGAGCTTCACCGTGCGCGACGCCGACCCCCGCCGCTGGGCACTGCTGGCGGTGTGGGACGACGAACGCGCGGCCGTCGCCTTCGAGACCGGGGACGTCGTCGCCCGGTGGCGGCGGATCGCCGACGAGCAGTGGAGCGCCCGGATGCGGCCGCTCGCCGCGCGGGGCCGGTGGTCGCGGGAGGAGCCCTTCGGCAAGCCGTGGCCGCAGCGCTGGGACGGGCCGGTCGCCGCGGTCACCCGCGCCCGGCTGACCCCGCGCAAGGCGGTCACGTTCTGGCGCGCCGTCCCGCCGGTCTCGGCCGACCTGCACCAGAGCCCGGGGTTGCGCCTGGCCCTCGGCATCGGGGAGGCGCCGCTCGGGCTGCAGGGCACCTTCAGCATCTGGGACTCCGCGTCGGCGCTGAACTCCTTCGCCTACGACCGCGCCCCGCACGCCGCCGTCGTCACCCGCACCGCGCAGGAGGGCTGGTACGCCGAGGAGCTGTTCGCCCGCCTGGCGCTCCTCTCGGCCGAGGGGACGGTGGCCGGGCGCGACCCGCTGGCCTGACCCCTACAGCCGGCAGGTCAGGTGCAGCTCGTCGCGGTCGTCACCGGGCGCCACCCGGATCGCTCCCGGCATCCGGCCGAACTCCTGGTAGCCGAAGCTGGCGTAGAAGGCCTCGAGGCCGGTGCCGCCGCGCACGGTGAGGTGCAGGAACTCCAGCCCGCGGTCGCGGGCGATGGCGTGCACGCCGCTCAACAGCACGCGGCCCAGGCCCCGCCCCTGCCGTTCGGGGCGCACCTGCACGCGCAGCACCGTGGCCCAGTGCCGGCGCAGCGGGCTGACCGGCAGCGACAGGAGGGCGAACCCGGCGAACTCGCCGTCCACGCGCAGCACGGCGAACAGCTCGCGCCCGCGGTGCACCCGTTCGACGACCGCGTCGAGGTAGGGCGCGAGGTCCGACTCCGTCACCGGGGGCACGAAGCCCACCGACCCCCCGGCGTTGGTCACGTCCGCCCAGCAGGTGAGCAGCTGCGACCGGAGCTCCTCGTCGACGGCTCCGACCGGGAGTACCTCGATGTCCACGGGCTGGATTCTCCCGGTGCGTCGGACGGCTCCCGATGCGGGCGATCCCCCGTCCGGGGCAGACTGTGAGATACCTCACAACTGCGGTCCGGGGTCCTCCCCATCAGGAGAAGCGCCCCGACCGGAGGTGACTCCCTGCTATCCCCGCGTGCACGCTCGCGCGGTGCAGGCGTGCCGCTGCCCCGGCGCGGGACACGGTGCCCGCACCGAGGAGGGGCCGTGGCCCGCAGACCCGCTGCACTGGTGGCCACCGCCACCGTCCTCGTCGGCCTTCAACCTCGACGTCGTCGACCTGACCGTCGCGGCGGTCAGCGTCGACGGGCGGCCGGCCGCCTGGGCACACGCCGAGGGCGGGCGCACCGTCACGCCCGAGCGCCCGCTGCGCGACCACCACGGGATCGAGGTCACGGTGACCTGCTCCCATCACGATCCAGGACCCCCGCTCGGGCGTCGGGCTTCCACACCGACGACGGCGCCTCGCCCTGGACCAGCCGGACGTCGCTTCCCACAAGTTCCCGGCCGACGCGCACCCGCTGGACGACGCCTCCTTCGCCGCGTCCCTGGGCGCCCCCAGGGCCTGGAGGGCGTCGCGAGCGGGGCGCTGGAGGACGTGCGCACCGAGGACGGCCGGACGACGTGGTCGTGGGCGGCCCGCGAGCCCATGGCCCCCTACCTGGCGGTGATGGCCGTCGGCGTCTGGCTGGACGAGGGCTGCGCGACCTGTGCCGAGTGGGTGTGGCGGGAGCGGGAGGGCGTCTCCACCCCGCAGCCGGGGTTCACCGCCGTCCACGACAACGCACCGCCCGGCCGAGGAGCCTCCCGGCCCGCTTGCAGGGTCCCGCCGCGAGCTCGCGAGCGGTGGGGGGCAAGGGGGTCCCTCCTCAGCCGCTGGCGCCGAAGCGCTCGACCCGGATGTCGGCGGCGGGGATGCCGAGGTCGACGAGCAGCTGGCTGGCCGCCTCGGCGAACCCGGCCGACCCGCACACGTAGGCGGTCTGGCCCGGCTCCCACAGCGGTACCAGGTCGGCGGCCGTGAGCCGGCCGGCCGGTCGCACGCCGCGCGCCTCGCGGGTGGTCACGACGAGGGCGCCGGCCTCGAGCAGCTCGTCGGCGTACGGCAGCTCGGCGAGGGTGCGGGTGGAGACGGCGATCCGCAGCAGGTCGGTGCGGCCGAGGTCGCGGGCCGTGCGCAGCATGGCCACCAGGGGGACGACGCCGGTGCCACCGCCGACCAGCAGCGCCGGCCGCTCGCCCTCCCACACGAACCAGCCGCCGATGGGGCCGCGCACCTCCAGCCGGTCCCCGGGCTCGACGACGTCGGCGAGGTAGCTGGAGACCTCGCCCTCGTCGAGGCGCTCGACGAACAGCTCCACCAGCGGGTCGCCCGGCGCGGAGGCCACCGAGTAGGACCGCTGGGCGGTGTAGCCGTCCTCTGCGGTCAGCCGGACGACGTAGTGCTGGCCGGCCAGGTGCGCCACCCGGTGGGAGACGTCGAGCCGCAGCTCCACCGCCCGCGGCACCGGCCGGCGCACGTCGGTGACGGTGGCGGTGCGCCATCCGCCGCTGGGCGCCCGGCCGGCCCCGTCCCGAGGCTCACCCCGAGCTCGCGAGGGGTGAGGAGGACGGGGTCCTTGCTCAGTCACCCTGGTAGCGCTGCTCGCGCCAGGGGTCGCCCCGGTCGTGGTAGCCGTTCTGCTCCCAGAAGCCGGGCTGGTCGCGCTGCAGCAGCGTCAGCCGGGTCACCCACTTGGCGCTCTTCCAGAAGTACAGGTGCGGGACGAGCAACCGCACGGGGCCGCCGTGCTCCACCGGCAGCGGGCCACCGTCGTACTCCCACACCACCCATGCCCGGCCACCGGTGACGTCCTCGAGCGGCAGGTTGGTGGTGTAGCCGGTCTTGGACGTGGCGACGAGGAAATGCGCGTCGGCCGTCGGACGGGCCGCCTCCAGCAGGGTGTCGACGCTGACCCCGGCGAACCAGGTGTCGAACTTCGACCACGTGGTGACGCAGTGGATGTCCCCGCGGTACTCGGATCGCGGGAGCCGGTGGGCCTCGTCCCAGGTCCAGGTCGTCGGGTTGTCCACCCGGCCGTCCACGGTGATGCTCCAGGTCTCCGAACTGATGCGCGGCGTCGGCTCGGCGGTCAGCACCGGCCAGTCGCGGCCGACGTCGTACTGGCCGGGCGGTAGCCGGGGGTCGCGCTCGCGGCGCCGTCCGAGGAATCCTCGCGTGGGTCCAGCCATGGCCTGCTCCTCCCCCACCCGGACGTCCGCCAACCCCGCGGGAGGCGTCGCGCGGGCCCGCCGGCCGGTGCGCGGGCGCACCTTAGCGGCTGAGCCCTGTTAGGGCACCCTTACGAGAGCTGAGTCACCACGCGTTCACATGGTCGCCAGCGAGCGAGGGGCCTACCTTTGCCCTCGTGGTGACGGTGACGCAGCCGGGACAGCGCAGGACCCCCAAGGCCGCCAAGACCAACTCGGTCGCGAAGAAGGCGATCATGGCGGTCAGCGGCATCATCCTGGTGCTGTACCTGATCGCCCACATGATCGGGAACCTCAAGGTCTTCGCGGGCCGCGAGTCGTTCAACGGCTACTCCGAGTGGATCCGCACGATCGGTGAGCCGGCCGTGCCCGCGCAGACGACGCTCACGATCATCCGCATCGTCCTGCTGGTCGCCGTGATCGCCCACATCTGGGCGGCGATCTCGCTGTGGCGGCAGGCCAAGCGGGCACGGCCGAACGGCTACGTCACCAAGAAGGCGGTGGCCCAGAGCTACGCCTCGCGGACCATGCGCTGGGGCGGGGTGATCGTCGGCCTGTTCGTCGTCTACCACATCCTCGACCTCACGATGGGCGTGGCCAACCCCGAGGGGCCCGGCACCACGCCCTACGACCGCCTGGTCGCCGGGTTCTCCAACCCGCTCATCACCGCGGTCTACGTGATCGCCCTAATCCTGCTCGGCATGCACCTGCGGCACGGCATCTGGAGCGCCACGCAGACGCTCGGACAGAGCAACAAGCGCCGGGAGCGGACGGTCAACCTCTTCGCCCTGGTCTTCTCCGTGGTGCTGATCGGCGGCTTCCTGCTCGTCCCGTTCAGCGTCCTCTTCGGGCTCGTCGGCTAAGGAGCTCAACGCGATGCCTCTCGACCTGTTCACCGTCGGCGACCCGATCGCCGACACCAAGGCGCCGACGGACGTGCCGATCGGCGAGCGGTGGAGCACCCGCCGGTTCCGCGCGCGCCTGGTCAACCCGGCCAACCGCCGCAAGCTGACCGTCATCGTCGTCGGCACCGGCCTGGCCGGCGGCTCGGCCGCCGCGACGCTCGGCGAGGCCGGCTACAAGGTCAAGAACTTCTGGTTCCACGACAGCCCGCGCCGGGCGCACAGCGTCGCCGCGCAGGGCGGCATCAACGCCGCCAAGAACTACCGCAACGACGGCGACAGCGTGCACCGGCTGTTCTACGACACGGTGAAGGGCGGCGACTTCCGCTCGCGGGAGAACAACGTCCACCGCCTGGCCGAGGTCAGCGTCAGCATCATCGACCAGTGCGTCGCCCAGGGCGTGCCCTTCGCCCGCGAGTACGGCGGCCTGCTCGACAACCGCTCCTTCGGTGGCGCGCAGGTGTCGCGGACCTTCTACGCGCGTGGCCAGACGGGCCAGCAGCTGCTCTACGGCGCCTACCAGGCCCTGGAGCGGCAGATGGCGGCCGGCACCGTCGAGCAGTTCGCGCGGCACGAGATGCTGGACCTGATCGTCGTCGACGGCCGGGCCCGCGGCATCGTGGCGCGCAACCTCATCACCGGCGAGGTCAGCACCCACTTCGCCGACGCCGTCGTCCTGGCCACGGGTGGGTACAGCAACGTCTTCTACCTCTCCACCAACGCCAAGGGCTCCAACGCCACGGCGATCTGGCGGGCGCACAAGCGGGGCGCGTACTTCGCCAACCCCTGCTACACGCAGATCCACCCGACCTGCATCCCGGTCAAGGGCGACTACCAGTCCAAGCTCACGCTGATGAGCGAGTCGCTGCGCAACGACGGGCGGGTCTGGGTGCCCAAGGAGCGCGGCGACACCCGCGACCCGCGGGACATCCCCGAGTCCGAGCGCGACTACTACCTCGAGCGCATCTACCCGTCGTTCGGCAACCTGGTGCCCCGCGACATCGCCTCGCGCCAGGCCAAGAACGTCTGCGACGAGGGCCGGGGCGTGGGCCCGGGTGGGCTCGGCGTCTACCTCGACTTCGGCGACGCCATGAAGCGGCTGGGCCGGCCGGCCATCGAGGCCAAGTACGGCAACCTCTTCGACATGTACGCCCAGATCACGGGCGAGGACCCCTACGAGACGCCGATGCGGATCTACCCGGCGGTCCACTACACGATGGGCGGGCTGTGGGTCGACTACGACCTGCAGTCGACCATCCCCGGCATGTTCGTGATCGGCGAGGCCAACTTCTCCGACCACGGTGCGAACCGCCTGGGCGCCAGCGCGCTGATGCAGGGCCTGGCCGACGGCTACTTCGTGCTGCCGAACACCATCAACGACTACCTCGCCGACGGCCCGTTCCAGAAGGTCGACGACGGCCACCCGGCCGTCGTCGAGGCGCTGCAGGAGGTGCAGGGCCGGGTGCAGACGCTGCTGTCGATCAACGGCAACCGCACCCCGGCCTCGTTCCACCGCGAGCTCGGCCGGCTGATGTGGGACCTGTGCGGCATGGAGCGCTCCGAGGAGAGCCTGCGCAAGGCCCTGGACCGGATCCCCGAGATCCGCCAGGAGTTCTGGACCAACCTCAGGGTCTCCGGCGACGAGAACACGATCAACCCGACCCTGGAGCACGCCGGCCGGGTCGCCGACTTCATCGAGCTCGCCGAGCTGATGTGCGTCGACGCCCTCCACCGCGCCGAGAGCTGCGGCGGGCACTTCCGGGCCGAGAGCCAGACCCCCGAGGGCGAGGCGCTGCGCGACGACGAGAACTTCGCCTACGTCGCCGCGTGGGAGTGGACCCCGGAGGGCGCTCCCCCCGTCCTGCACCGCGAAGACCTCGACTACGAGTACGTCCACCTCGCCCAGCGGAGCTACAAGTGACTGCGACACGTGAGGGCGCGAGCTTCGCGTCCGGCACGGCGACCGACCCGGCCATGGCCCCTCACGACATGACCCTCACGCTGCGGATCTGGCGGCAGAAGGGCCCGGCCGACAAGGGCCGCATGGTGACCTACCAGGTCGAGGACATCTCCCCGGACATGTCGTTCCTGGAGATGCTCGACGTCCTGAACGAGCAGCTGATCCTCGCCGGCGACGACCCGGTGGTCTTCGACCACGACTGCCGCGAGGGCATCTGCGGCAGCTGCGGCCTGATGATCAACGGGACGGCGCACGGCCGGGGCACCTCGGGCGGTCCCACCACCACCTGCCAGCTGCACATGCGCAAGTTCAAGGACGGCGACACGATCGACATCGAGCCGTGGCGCGCGACCGCGTTCCCGGTGATCAAGGACCTGTCGGTCGACCGCAGCGCCCTGGACCGGATCATCCAGTCCGGCGGTTACATCAGCGCCCCCACCGGCACCGCGCCCGAGGCCCACTCGATCCTGGTGCCGAAGAAGGACTCCGACGCGGCCTTCGACGCGGCCACCTGCATCGGTTGCGGCGCCTGCGTGGCGGCCTGTCCGAACGCCTCCTCGATGCTGTTCACCGCGGCCAAGGTGAGCCACCTGGGCCTCATGCCGCAGGGCCAGCCCGAGCGCAACGACCGGGTGATCAACATGGTGGCGCAGCAGGACCGTGAGGGCTTCGGCGGGTGCACCAACATCGGCGAGTGCTCCGCGGCCTGCCCCAAGGGCATCTCCATGGAGAACATCTCCCGGCTCAACCACGACCTGCTCGGCGCGCTGCGCGCCGGGGCGCGGCCGAAGAGCTGAAGAAGGACCCCGGCGTCCTCGAGGAGGATCCCGCTCCCCTCACCCCTGGCAAGCTCGGGGCGAGCCTCTGAGCGGGGCCCGCCTCTGGCCGGGGCTACCGCCGGAGGGCGGGAACCCGAGCACCGGGTCCCCGCCCTCCGGCGCACCGGGGTCAGTCGCCTGCGGCCTCGACGTCGCGCCGGTCCAGCGCGCCGGCCCCGACCAGGACGTCGAGCGCAGGCTCGAGCCCCTCCAGCGCCCGAGCGAGGTCCTCGGGTCGGGCGATCGTCCAGGCCTGGCTCTCCACGTAGCAGCGCACCGCCACGTCGAACGCCTGCTCCCCGGCCGCCTCGCGGGCGACCGCCAGCGCCGCGGCGCCCTTGCCGTAGACCAGCGCCTCGTACTCGTCCTGGTCGTCGAAGTCGGCCATCGAGCCGCCGACGGCACCCGGCCGGTCCAGGGCCTCGGTGTGGACGTGCCCCTCGGCATACGTCGCGAAGGCCTCGTCCAGCCACGGGTCGCGGAACTGCGAGTTGCCGACCATGCCGTAGAACCACATGTGCGCCACCTCGTGGACGACCAGGCCTTCGTCGGCGTCCCCCAGCAGGATCGCCGAGGAGTACTCCTCGCCGCCGCCGCCGTCGGACACCAGCGGCACGCTCAGGGTGGGGTACGGGAACGGGCCGAAGCGGCCCTCCAGCTCCTGGACCGCCTCGGCGGTGGCCGCGGCCAGCTCCTCGGCGGAGGTGTCTGCGTCGGCCAGCACCCCGGCGGTGACCCGGGTGCCGCCGACGTCGACGGTCGCGGTGTCGAACTCCCCCGCCGCGACGAGCACGTCCCGGGCGACCGGGTCGTGCGACTCCCAGACCCGGCGCCCGCCCGGTTCCTCCCGCGGCGGCGCCTGGTCCCCCGACATGAGGACGACGAGGTCGCCCGGTGCCGAGACGCGGAGGCTGGTGTCGGCGGCGGGTGAGGCGGTCGTCTCACCGCTGACCTCGACCATCGGGTCCTGCGCCCAGCCGTGACCCGGCTCCCAGGTCAGCAGCGGGACGCCGCTCCCCCACCAGGTCACGCCGTCGTCCACGCCCAGGCGGTCGAAGCCGGCCGGCGTCCGCTCGTCGGTGAGCCGCAGCCGGAGGTCCAGCTCCACCACGACGGTCCGGCCGGCCGGTAGGGGTTCGCGCAGGTCGACCCGGTAGAGGCCGCCCGGCGTCCCGCGGGCCGCGCCGTCGTCGACGTACCCGCCGCCGGCCACCAGGTCCCCGCGAACCGCCTCGACGGTGAGCCGGTGCCCGGCCGACTGAGGCGCGTTCGGGACCAGCCGGAACCACAGCTCCTCCACCGCCAGGTCCGGGGTGAGGGCGACGGTCTCGGTGCCGGTCACGGTGCGCAGGTCGTCGGCGAGCCGGAGGTCGAGGTCGACGACCGGCCGGTCCGGGTCGGGAGCGGCCCGCTCGGTCACCGGGCAACCGGCGGGGAGCTCGGGCGCCGCCGCAGGTCCGCCGGCGGACGTGCAGCCCGCGAGGACGACGAGCGCCCCGCAGATCGAGGCGGTGCGGACGGTCGCAGGACGCATCGGCTCGGCCCACCCGGCAGGTCGGCCCGTCCCGCGCCCGACGAGTCCGATCCCAGCCGCCCCGCTCGGGGCCACCCTAGGGATCCCGCTCCGTTCCGCAACAGGCCCCGGCTCCCCGACCGGGCGCCGGCCGGTGTCAGCCGACGGGGGTGGTGGTCCGGACCTCCAGCCACTGCTCCAGCTGCGCGGGCGGCAGCGCCCGGCTGAGGTGGTACCCCTGGACGACGTCACAGCCCAGGGCCGCCAGCGCGTCGACGGTCGCCTGGTCCTCGGCGCCCTCGGCGACGAAGACCAGGCCGAGGGCGTGCGCGAGCTGCACGGTCGAGGTGACGATCGAGGCCGCCCGGGCGCTGCCGGTCATCGCGCCGACGAAGGTGCGGTCGAGCTTCAGCTCGGTCACCGGCAGCGTGGCGAGGTAGGCGAGGCTGGAGTACCCGGTGCCGTAGTCGTCGATGGAGACGCCGACGCCGGCCTCCCGCAGACCGGCGAGCACGCGGACGGCGCGTTCCCGGTCCGCCACGAGCAGGCTCTCGGTCACCTCGAGGACCAGCGCGGTCGCGGGGACGCCGTGCCGCGCGAGCAGCTCGGCCACCTCGTCGGGGAAGCGCTCGTCGACGAGGTTCGAGGGGCTCACGTTGACCGCGACGACCAGCTCGCGACCGCGGTCGGACCACGCCCGCCGCTGGGCCAGCGCGGCGTCCAGCACCCGGCTGGTCAGGGCCGCCATGAGCCCGGCGGACTCGGCCAGCTCGATGAAGGCGTCGGGCGGCAGCAGTCCGCGCTCGGGGTGCTGCCAGCGCACCAGCGCCTCCACCCCGTCGACCCGGCCGGTCGCCAGGCTCAGCTTGGGCTGGTAGTGCAGCGTCAGCTCGCCGTCGGCGATGGCCCGCCGCAGCTGCGCGACGGCCTCGAGGCGGTGCCGGCCGGACCCGTGGCGCTGCTCGTCGTAGACGATCGGGCCGCTGCGACCGGCCTTGGCCGCGTACATGGCCAGGTCGGCCATCTGCAGCAGCTCCTCGGCGTGCCGGGAGTGCCGCGGGCCCAGGGCGATGCCCACGCTGGCCTGCACGCTCAGCGCCATGCCCGCGAGCTGGAACGGCCGCCCGAGCGTGGCGCACACCCGGCGGGCCAGCGCCAGGGCGCCGTCCTCACCCAGCCCGCTGGCCAGGACGACGAACTCGTCACCGCCCAGCCGGGCCAGCAGGTCGCCGGACCGCAGGTGGCCGGCCAGCCGTGGCCCGACCTCGCGCAGCAGCGCGTCGCCGACACCGTGGCCCAGGGAGTCGTTGATCTCCTTGAACCGGTCGAGGTCCAGCACGAGCACGGCGGTGCCACTCCCGGCCGCCATGCCCGCGTCGGCGGCGGGCAGGGTCTCGAAGACGCGGCGGCGGTTGGGCAGGCCGGTGAGCTCGTCGGTGCGCGCCTGTCGCCGGCTGTCGGCCAGCGCCTGCACCTCGCGGAAGGTCAGCGTCCCGCGGGCGAGTGCGGCCACCACGGCGCCGAAGGCCAGCCCGCCGGCCACCGGGTCGCCGTTCTGGACGTAGCCGATCAGCAGCAGGAGGAGCGCGCCGACGGCGCACAGCCCCGGGACGACGAGCGCGCGCACGCCGGGCAACGGGTCGGTGGTGCGCAGCCGGGGCGCCTGGCAGGCGGCCAGGCCGTAGCAGACGAACGCCAGGCCCCAGCCCACGTCCAGCGGCCCGCCGACGGCGTACGTGTGGTGCGCGACCTGGTAGGCGTAGACGGTGTCGGTGAGCACGAACAGCGCCGTGCCGGCGGTGAGCCACCACCAGGCGGCACCGGCACCACGGCCGATCACGACGAGGGCGCCGGCGATGAGCACCAGCAGCAGCAGGTCGGCGACCGGGTAGAGGGCGACGAGCACGGCGCCGCGCAGCGCGAGGTCGAGGTAGGCGCCGAACGCGAACGCCGCCGCGAAGGCCGCCGCGGTCAGACCGGTGACGACGGCGTCGAGCCACATGCTCGACGTCAGCCGCCGGACCCGCGTTCGCAGCATGCGGAACAGCGCGGCGCAGGCCAGCGGGTGGAAGCCCACGAAGGCCACGTCGAACCAGGCGGGGCGGACGATCGGATCGGGCCCGGCATCGGCGATCGCGTAGCCCAGCGAGCCCACGGTGTAGGACCCGACGGCCGCGGCGAACAGCAGCCAGACCGCCCGGTCCTCACGCACGGGGACCGCCCGCAGCACCAGCAGGGCGGTCAGCCCGACGAGGAACACCCACTTCCCACCGACGGCGAGGGCGGCGAGGACGCCGTCGGTCCCCAGGCCGTGAGCGGCCACGGAGAGCACGTAGGCCGACGCGAGGACGGCCGCGCCGGCGCGGACGACCCGCAGCGGGTGGTCGGCCGGCTGCCGCGCGCGACCGCGCCGGGCACGCGCGAGGACTCGGACCACGGGGACAGCATCGGCCACCCGGCGGCGTGCCTTCACCGCTCGGGGGCGAGCCCCGGGCCTGCCTCACCCCGCGGAGAGGAACGGTGACAGCGCGTCGGAGGTGCTGCTCCGAGGGTCTCCTGGCTCGGCCGGGCCGGCCGGCGACGTCCTGCCGCATCGGCATGGCCATCGGCATCCTCATGGTCGCCCGGCGGCTCACCGACGAGGCCGCGTTCGAGCGCCTGCGTCAGGTGAGCGACCAGCGCGACGTGGAGCTGCTCCCGGTGGCCGAGGACGCCATCCACAGGGGTCGCTGGACTAGCGGCTCTGCAGTGCGTCGAGGGCGACGGCCATGGACGCCGCGACGCGGAAGTCCAGCCGCGGGTCGGGCACCGTGACGGTGTAGCGGTCGCGGACGGCCTTCTGCCGCTCGCTGACCATCACGGTCGCACCGGTCGCGGTGTCGACGAAGTCGAAGTGGAAGACGAACGGCACCCAGATGTCGCCGATGTAGGGGATGAAGTCCCAGACCCGGCGCAGGACGGCGATCGACTGCCGGCGCTCCCGGCCGATGGCGTTGACGGTCGGGGTGGACAGGTCCCAGGTCGAGCGCAGCAGGCTGGCGCCGAACTGCTTGCGGAAGTAACCGAGCGGGGTGCCGTACTCGTCGAAGACGTCGTGCTCGGCCGCGACGTCGAGCCGCTGCCGCGCCTTGAAGCGGAAGACGGCGCGGCTCTTGGAGGCGTCGGCGTAGAAGACCACCTCCTCCTTGAGCTTCATCCGCTTCTGCTCCGCGAACGCGAGCAGCGGCCCCTCGGAACCGTCCGGGTTCATCCCGACGACCTCGTAGCGGTTGACCATCAGCGTGATCCGCTGCCTGACGAAGAAGGCCGGCACCACCATCGGGGCGGGCGGCTGCTGCGGTCCGGGCGGAGCGGTCACGTCGGGTCTCCCGTGCTGGTCAAGGTGTGTTGGAGCGTCATCGTGGCCCATCGGACGCCGGCTGCGCTGGTCGACGGTCCCGGGCCTCAGGCCTGGTCGGTCGGCGCGGGGCCGGAGCGGGTCCCGGTGAGGGCGGCGTGCAGCCGGTCGACCAGCCCGTCCAGGATCGACGGGGAGCGGTCGGCGGGCAGCGGTGCCGACGGCAGCAGCACCCACAGGAGCAGGTAGACGAGGACGCCCGCGCCGCCGGTAACGGTGAGGCCGACGGCGGCGACCCGCCAGAGCACGGCGTCGATGCCGCTGTACTCGGCGAGGCCGCCGCAGACGCCGCCGAGCCAGCGGTCGGTGCCGCTGCGGCGCAGTTCGGGGCGGGTGGGTGCGGGAACCTGGGGGGTGTTCGTCATGGGACGAGCCTGGCGCGGACCGGGCGCCGCGAACACCGGGGAAGACCCGGATCGCTCCCCGGTTCGCGGGCTCGGGGTGGTCCCGGTGCGGGCTCCGGGTGTCGGGGCCGGTGACTACGGTGCAGCGGTGCCCACGAGCGACCGCGTCCTCACGTCCGGCCCGGCCGGGGCGCCCGGCGTCCTGCTGCTGCACCCGTGGTGGGGCGTGACCCCGGCGGTGCGTGAGTGGGTCGACCAGCTCGTCGCCGCCGGGCGTCGGGTGCTGGTGCCCGACCTGTTCGACGGCGCGACGCCGGCCACCGAGGCGGAGGCCGAGACGCTGGCCGACGCCGCGCTGGCCGACCCGACCACCGCCGAGCTGGTGGCCGGCTGCGCGGACACCCTCGCGGCCGACGGCGTCCCGTGGGCGGCGATGGGCTTCTCGCTGGGCGCCTTCCTCGCCTGCCCGTTGGCCGGCCGGGGCGACGCGGCACCCGCCGAGCTGGTGCTCTTCTACGGCGGGCGGCCGCCGGCCGGCGACGTGCGCACCCTGCGGGTGGAGCTGCACGTCGCGCCGGGCGACCCCTGGTTCACCGAAGAAGAGCTGGCGGAGGTCTCGTCGGGCTTCCGTGGCGCCGGGGCGGAGGTCGTCGTCCACCGGTACGGGGGGTCGCGGCACTGGTTCGCCGAGCGGGGGTCCCCCGGCTTCGACGCGGCCGCCGCCGAGCTGGCGCGGGACCGCGTGGTCGCCCAGCTCGGCGTGACCGGGGCCGGGGACTGAGCCGCTGCGGGCGGGTCAGCTTCCGGACGGGGTGCGGCTGCGCTGCTCGGCACCGACGTCCCCGTACGGGTAGTCGGCGCGGCCCGGGTCGCTGACGGCGTCGAGCCGGGCGACGTCCTCCGGGTCGAGCGCCACGTCGACGACACCCAGGTCGTCCCGCAGCTGCTCCGTGGTGCGGGCGCCGAGGATGACGGAGGTGACGGCGGGCCGGTCGACGAGCCAGGCGAGCGCGACCTGCGGCATGGAGGCGCCGCGGGCCTCGGCGACGTCCTGGACGGCCTCGAGCACGTCCCAGGTGCGCTGCCGGGAGCCGACCCGGTCGTAGGCCTCCATGCCGCGGCCGGGGTCCTCCCCCAGCCGGGTCGCGCCCTCGGGCCGCTGGTCGCGGGTGTACTTGCCCGACAGCCAGCCGCCGCCGAGCGGGCCCCACGGCAGGATGCCCAGGCCGTTGTGCAGGCAGGCGGGGACGATCTCGAACTCGATGTCCCGTACGAGCAGGCTGTAGCTCGGCTGCAGCGTCACCGGGACGGCGAGGTGCCGGTGCTCGGCCACATCGACGGCCTGCTGCACCTGCCAGGCGGTGAAGTTCGACAGGCCCGGGTAGCCGATCTTGCCGGCGGAGACGGCGTCGTCGAGGAAGCGCAGGGTCTCCTCGAGCGGGGTCAGCGGATCCCAGGCGTGCAGCTGGTACAGGTCGACGTGGTCGACGCCCAGCCGGCGCAGGGAGTCGTCGAGCGCACGGCGCAGGTGGCGGCGGGAGGTCCCGAGGGCGTTGGGATCCGCGCCCATCGGGAAGCGGCCCTTGGTGGCGAGGACGACGCGGTCACGGACGCCGGCCGGGCGGGAGGCCAGCCAGCGCCCGGTGATCTGCTCGGCGGCGCCGGCCGAGTACACGTCGGCGAGGTCGACCAGCGTGCCGCCGGCCTCCACGAAGAGGTCGAGCTGCTCGTGCGCGCCCGCCTCGTCGGTCTCGGCGCCGAAGGTCATCGTGCCCAGGGCGAGCGCCGAGACCGAGCAGCCACTGCGGCCGAGCGTGCGGTACTCCACGACGGTGCTCCTGTCGTCCGGGGTCCCGCGCGAGGTTGCCGCAGCGGCGAGGTGATCACCACCGGAGATCAGGCACCGGAGTCCGTCCCGGTGATCCGGCCGGGCCCGTCACCGGTGTCTGGCCAGCACCCACATCACGAGCATCAGGACCAGGACCGCGACGGCGATCGCTCCGAAGACGATCAGGTCTGTCGTCGAGACGGACATCAGCCGACCACTGCTCCTCGGACCAGGTGCGCGCTGGGTGCTGGTAGATCCGCAGCGCTCGTGGCCGGGGACGCTAGGGAGGCCGATCGCCGAGCGGACGCTCGAGCCGGGGCGTTGGCGAAGTGTTTGCCTTGTCATGGTCCGACGCTTGCTGCAGCCGACCTCGCGGAGGCCGGGCCCGACGCCGTGCTGCTGCAGCACCGGCGTTCCCGTCGTCGGGACCTCGCCCCGGTCCGGTCAGCGACCCTGCGACTCCACCGCCGCTGTGATGAGGCCGGAGACCTCCGGGGTGGCGGCGTACGCGCCGGCCGCCAGGAAGGACCGCTGGATGACCTCGTTGAGGGAGTGCCGCGACATCATGTCGTTGCCCATGGCCTGCTGTTCGGCCGCACCGGGAGTGAAGACGATCGTCCGGACACCCGTGCGGTGCAGCGCCCGGACCTCGTGCCTCACCAGACGTGCCGAGTGCCGACGGGATGCCGCGTAGACGTCGGGGAGCCATCCCGCGGGACCACTCATCGGCGAGACGACGATGACCAGGTCCAGTCCGCGACCGCGGAGGATCGCCGCGTTGGTCGGTGAGTGCACACCGCCGTCGACGTACTGGTGGCCACCGATCTCGACCGGGGCGAAGTACCCGGGTACGGCACAGGACGCCGCGACCGCCTGGTGCAGCGGCACCTCGGGGGCGCCCGGGCGACCGAACACGACCCGGCGCCCGTCACGCCGGCGAACGGCACAGATCCACAGGTCGGGGTCCGGCCACCCCGGTCCCTCCAGCTCGCGGAGCGCGGCCAGTTGTCCGGCGATGTCGTGCCGTCCCGGCGCGATGAGGGCCATGCCGGCCACCAACGGGCGGAACCGCCACGGTCGGGTCAGTGCACGCTGCACCATGTGACGCCCCGGCAGCCGCAGCGGCCGGCGCAGGGCGTGCAGCGGGTTGAAGGGCGCGAGCTCGGGGACGGGAGTGCCGGCCACGTGACGGAGGACGTCGTCCTCGTCCGACAGCGGGGCCTTCACCGTCCAGGCGGCGAGATCCTCGGCCGAGACGCCCAACCGCAGCAGCGTGCCGGTGATGGAACCGGCCGAGGTCCCGACGACCACGTCGACCGTGCGGGGGTCGAAGCCGAAGTCGTGCTCGAGCACCGCCAGCACGCCCGAGTGGTAGGCCTGGCCCACCACGCCGCCACCGCCCAGCACCAGGCCGACGCGCATCACACGGACGAGCCTGCCAGGCCGGCCGGCCTCCAGGGGCCATGGGTCGACGGCGACCGGTCGGTGGAGGCGCCCCTCGGACCCGCCTCCACCGACCGTCGGGAGTCAGGTGCGGCTGCCGCCGCCGATCATGGGGTCGTCGCCGCTCTCCCGCACGCCCTTCTCGACACCCTCCGTGGAGGACGGGGCCGTGTAGCCCGCCGGGTCGGATTCCGTGGTCAGCGCGTCGTCCCGCACCGCGTCCGGGGGTGGCTGCTCGACGACGGTGACCTCCTGGGGCTGGCGCGCGCCTCCCTCCGGCCTCGGCGCCTCGTCGTCCCCCTTCGACGCGGCCACGGCCGCTCCTGCCGCCGCGGCGACACCGGCCACGGCCGCGACGCCGGCGGCGACGGCCGTTCCGGAGACCCCCGCCTTGCCGCTGTCGCCGTGCGAGCCGACGGCGTCACCCACGCCGGGCGTACCCACGTCGAGGTCCTCGTTGATCGAGCCCCGCCAGGCGCCGGTGGCGTAGCCCTCGTCCTCGATCAGCTCCTTGAACCGCCTGAGGTCGGCGTTGACCTGCCGCTCCACGATCCCGAGCTTGTCGCCGATCTGCTCCACCGCGCCCTCGGGCTCGTACTCGAGGGACAGGTAGACGATCGTCGAGCTCGGGCCGGCGGGCTCGAAGCGGACGGCGCCGGCGTTCGTCGCGCCGCTGGTGGCCGCCCAGGCGACCTTCCGGTCCGGCTCCTGCTCGAGGATGGAGGCGTCCCACTCCCGACGGACGCCCGCGATCTCGGCGACCCAGTGCAGGTGCCGGTCGTCGACCTGCCGGACCTCCTTCACCCCGCCCATGAAGTGCGGGAAGTCCTCGAACTGCGTCCACTGGTTGTAGGCCTGGTTCACCGGTACGTCGACCTGGATCGACTTCTCGACCTTGGTGGTCACTCGCTGGTCCTCCCTCGCAGACAACCGCTTTCGACGGAGCACCCGCGCTACCCGCCGTCGCGACCGGTGATGCACGCCACCCTGAGGGTGCTGCGGCGCGTGAGGCGGGTGCGACGCCCGGGTTCCCGCCCGGTACGGGTTCTGCCGATGACGCGGACATGCGCGCCAGCCACGTCGCCACCGCCCTCGCCGCCTTCCTCGCCGGTTCGACCGCCGCGACCGTCCTGCACCGCCGCGCCGCGCACACCGCGCCGGCCACCGCCCCCGCCGCTCTCCCCCCGGCTGCACCGGTCGAGGCGCGCGACGCCGTCGTCCTGCCCTTCCCGCGCCCGGCCATCGAGCAGCCGGCGGCGCCGGCCGTCGCCGCTCCGGCCCGCTGCGGTGACAGCGGCGGCCGCACCAAGGCCGGGGCGCCGTGCGGCGCCCGCGCCACCGTCGGCGGCCGCTGCCACCACCACCCGCTGGCCGCCTGAACGGTTTCCGCGACCCCGGGGACCACCTCCTCGGCGGGCGCCTCGGCATCGGTGTGCGCGGATGCGCAGTTCCTGGACGCCCCGACTGCGCAACCGCGCACACCGTCGAGCCCTTTGGCCTCACCCGCCGCACCGAGTGACGCGACCTCGTCAGCGGTCCCGCTGGTGCCCTGGACGGCCGCGCCGATGCCGGTGCCCGACGGACTGCGGATTGGCGCGCCACCTGCTGGGTAGCTGCGGGCGACGGCCGTCGACACGGCGTCCCGGCCGCTCACGACAGGGGGCAACCATGACACTGCCCGATCGGGATGCGGCGAGGGACTGGATCGGCAGGACGGTGGTCGACCGCGACGGCGCCGAGATCGGGGCGTGCGCCGCCCTGCTGGCCGACGAGGCGACCGGCCTGCCGGAGTGGATGTACGCCGAGCGCGATGACGTGACCGTGGTGGTCCCGCTCCTCGGCGCGACCGGGAGCGGTGACCGGGTCCAGGTCACGGTCACCCGGGCCGACGCCGACGCCGCGCCACGGTTCGGCCCCTCCCGCGAGCTGTCCCAGGACCAGGAGGCGGCGCTCTACGAGCACTACGGGATCGAGTACTCGACAGCCACCTCGGACAGCCTCCTGCCGGCCGCCGAGGCCGAGCCGACCGAGGCCACACCCACCGAGACCGCACCGGTGGGGGCCGCACCGACCGAGGCCGAGTTCACGGACGCCGAGCCCGCCTACGCCGAACCCGCGGACGCCGAGCCTGTCGGGTCCGCACCGGACACCGCCGCCGGTCCGCCCGTCCCGAGTGGCGCCGCGCAGCGCGGTCGCGGGGTGGCGACCGCCGTGGCCGTGCTCGCGGGCCTGGCAGCAGCCGTCGTCGCAGCGGTGCGCCTGCGCCGGGGCTCGACCCTGGGGTTGCCGCGCCTCCTGCGACGCGGGGCGCCCCCGCCGAGGTCGGCCGCACAGCGCGCCCTGGCCGGCACAGCCGCCGCCCGCGCCCGAGCCGTGCAGGCGGCAGCGGCGGCCGGACCGGTGGTGGAGGCGTCCGTCCGTCGGGCGGCCGTGGACGCCGCGCGCCGGAGCCGGGCCGCGTCGACGGCGGCGAGGACCTACACCGACGCGGCCACGGCGCAGCTCGCGCCGCTGCTGGCCACGACCGGGCAGGCCGTCTGGCGGGCTGCCCGAGCCGGGACGGACGCGGCCCTGCAGACCACCGATGCAGTCGCCCTGACGGTCGCGGCAGCGGTGCCGCGGATGGCCACGGGTGCCGTCCGTGCCGGACGGACGGGTCTACGTGCCGTGCTCACGGTGGGCGCGGCAGCCGAGGCGGTGCCCGAGGTGGTCGCCGAGACCGGTGCACGACTGGAGAAGAGCTGGAGGAGAGTCATGGGCAGGTTGTCGTTGGGACTCGGCTTCGGGGTCGGGTACGTGCTCGGCGCGCGCGCCGGGCGGGACCGGTACGAGCAGATCAGGCAGGCCGCCGCCGGCGTCATGGAGCGGCCGCAGGTGCAGCAGGCCCTGGAGCAGGTCAGGGCCGCCGCTCCGGCTCCGCTGCAGGGCAGCATCGACAAGCTGTCCGGGCGAGCGTCCGGCGGCCAGGGCACCGGAACGGGCACTGGGGCGGGGACCGGGACGGGCACTGCGGCGGGCACGAGCACGCGCACCGACACGGTCGACGTCGACGCGGTCATCCTCGAGGAGGTCGACGTCGTCGTGACGCCACCCCCGTCGGCATCGGGCACGGGCGGTACCCGCGGGACGGGCGGTCCTGTGCCGGACCCGCTGATCCCACCCGCCAAGTCGTCGGGCGACGACCCCACCGGGCGTCCGTGACCCCGGCGTAGCCGTACCGGCCACTGCGGGTCTCGACCGCCCGTCCACGTCGGTCAGCACGTGGAGCCGGCTCCCGGTCCACGACGCCGGAGCAGGAGGGGACGGGACAGCGAGGGGCGGGCGGCGTCCAGCCGCCCGCCCCTCCTGTGGCCGGGATCAGCGGTAGACGAGCGTCCCGTCGTCGAGATCGGCCTTGGGCAGGAGCTCCATCTCCTCCGCGTGCTCCGCCATGTGGGTCCACGGCTCCCGGTCGCCCTGCTTGAACAGGACGTGCTGCGAGCGCATGACGTACCCGGCGTTGAAGTTCTCCGGGTCCGACCACGGCCGGATCTGCATGTCGGCGTCCTCCGGCCGCAGCGTCGGGACGACCATGGTGGCGCCCTTCGCCTCCATGGTCTCGAACAGCCGGCAGACCAGGTCGCTGACGAGGTCGGCACGCAGCGTCCAGCTGTGCCGGAAGTAGCCGAACACGTAGGCCATGTTCGGGATGCCGCTGATCATGATGCCGCGCCAGGTGACCCGTTCGGGGAACTCGACCGGCTCGCCGTCCACGGTGAAGGCGACGTCGCCGAAGGCGGACAGGTTGAACCCGGTGGCGCTGACGACGACGTCGGCCTCGAGCTCCTCGCCGGAGCCGACACGGATCCCCTTCTCGGTGAACGTGTCGATCGTGTCGGTGACGATCGAGGCCTTCCCCTCGCGCAGTGCCGCGAACAGGTCACCCTCCGGGACGATCGCGATGCGCTGCTGCCACGGGCGGTAGCGGGGGGTGAAGTGCTTCTCGATGTCGAAGCCCTCGGGCAGCAGCGGCTTCAGGGACTCCATGAGGAAGGTGTGCAGCTCGTCGGGCGCCTCGAGCGACATCCGCGCCAGCTCGTTGAACTGGGCGGCGTAGGCACGGCGGAGGATCTCGTGCGTCCAGTCCTCGGGGATGTCCAGCTGGCGCAGCGTCACGGCCAGCTCGTGCGTCAGGGGTGGGGCGAGGAAGTAGGAGGGCGAGCGCTGCAGCATCGTCACGTGCTCGGCCTCCTGCGCGATGGCCGGGATCAGCGTGGCGGCCGTGGACCCGGACCCGATGACGACGACGCGCTTGCCGGCGAGGTCGAGGTCCTGGGGCCACTGCTGCGGGTGGATGACCAGGCCCTGGAACCGGTCCAGGCCCTCCCACTGCGGCTGGTAGGGCTTCTCGTGGTTGTAGTAGCCCTGGCACATCCACAGGAAGTCGGTGGTGAACTGCAGCTGCTCCCCGGTGTCGCCGCGGGTGACCTCCACGGTCCACCGGCGGTCCTCGGTCGACCAGCTGGCCGCGGTGGCGCGGTGGTGGTAGCGGATGTGCCGATCGAGGCCGTCCTCCTCGATGACCTCGTCGAGGTAGTTGAGGATCTCCTCGCCCGCGGCGATCGACGGGCCGCGCCAGGGCTTGAACCGGTAGCCGTAGGTGAACAGGTCGCTGTCGGACCGCACGCCCGGGTAGCGGTGGGTCCACCAGGTCCCGCCTCGGTTGTCCTGTGCATCCAGGATGACGAACGACCGGTCGGGGAACTGTTCCTGGAGGTGGTGGGCGGCGCCGATCCCGGAGACCCCGGCGCCGACGATGAGGACGTCGACGTGCTGGGGCCCCGGCTCGTTGCCGAGTGGCTCCTGGGCGGTTGCCGCTTCGGTGGTCGTCGTCATGAGGAACCTCCAGTGTCCGGGAAGTGACCTAAGTCACATTAGCCTCTGACTGGAGCACCTCAGGAGCGTCTCCGGAACCGCAGCGCCCCGTCAGGCGCGTTGTCGGCCTCCTCCGTCGCTGGTCAGGAGAGCCGCTGCTCGGCGAGGAAGTCCTGCACGAGGGGCAGGAACTCCTCGGCGCGCTCGACACCGAGGGCGTGGCTGGAGCCCGGGCCGGTGAACATGTGCAGCTTCGCCCCGGGGATCGTCTCGGCCACCTGCCGGCCGTGCCACGGCGGGGTGAGCAGGTCCTGCTCGCCCGCGATGACCAGGGTGGGCGCCGTGATGCCACCGAGCCGGTCGAGCGTGTCGTGGGCCAGGTCGGCGTCCCACTGCTCCACGGTGGTCCGGACCTGCTGCTCGGTGCTGGGGAACAGCGGCAGCAGCTGCTCGACGAGCTCGCCGAACTCCGGGCTGTCGAGCAGCTGCGGCGAGAAGGCGATGCCGAGGGCTCCGAGCGCGGCCTCGAGGTCGCCGGTGCGCCACGGGTGCGCGAGCCCCGTGATGACCGCGCGCTGGAAGCCGTCGGTGCGGGCCCAGGTGCAGTAGAGGACGAGCGAGGCCACCCGCTCCGGAGCGGCCAGCGCGAGCTCCTGCGCGATGGCGCTGCCCAGGGAGTAGCCCAGGACGTGTGCCCGCTCGATGTCGAGCGCCTCGAGCAGCCCGCGGGCGTCCGCGGCCAGCGAGGCGACGCTGATCTCCCCCGAGCCTCGTTCGGACCCTCCCATGCCGCGCAGGTCGTAGGTGACCACCCGGTGGCGGCTCGCCAGGACCGGCGCGCTCTCCGCCCAGAAGCCCAGAGACTGGGTCGTTCCGTTCACGATCAGCAGCGGCTCGCCCTCGCCGTACTCCTGGACCGCGACGGAGATGTCGCCGACCTGGACGGTCCGTTGCGGGTGCGTGGTCGGTGTGGTCACGGCTTCTCCATCGCTGTTCCGTGGCGGGAGCGGAAGGGGGTGAGCACACCACAGGGGCTAGCCGTTCCGAAAGGGCGCGGCTGGCGCACGAGGCTCCCCCGGAGGGTCTCCGCCGGAGGTGCCACACCCGGAGTGCGGCCGGTGTCTCGATGTCGACCCACCACACCCCTGGAGGAGACATGGCGAGCAGCATCCGGGGTTTCCGCGACCGAGATCACCGGCATCTGTGGGGCGCTGCTGAAGACGATGAGCCGCGAGATGGTCGGCCAGGTACCGGAGGCGGCCGGGGTCCTGTTGGCACTACCCGGCAGTCTTCAAGGACACGGTGGGCTTCGGTCGCAAGGTCGACTCGTGGAACCGGCTGGATCGCGACCTGGCGACGTTCGCGGCCATGGCCGCGGCCGGCGCGATCGGGCGAGGTCTTCGACGTGCCCTACTACGAGATCGCCGAGGCGGTGGACAAGGCCAGCGCCACCGTGCGGCGGATCGCCCACCGGGCTCGGGAGCACGTGGCCGCGCGGCGACCCCGGACGTTGGTGAGGCGCATCGAGCAGCAGCGGGTCGTGGACCGGTTCCTCGCCGCCCTCACCGCAGGCGACGTGCAGGGCCGGATGGGCGTGCTCGCGCCCGGCGTCGTGGCGGTCGCAGGCAGCGGAGGTCTGACCCCCGTCGCCCGTCGTCCGGTCGAGGGCGGCGAGCGAGTGGCCTCGGCACTGTCCCACTTCGCGGAGCCGGCGCCCGGCATCCAGATCACCACACCGCTGGTCAACGGCACGTTCGCCGCGCGGATGGACCAGGGCGGCCGGTTCGACACGGCGATCGCCTTCGTCATCGAGGACGGCCGGATCACCCGCAGGTACGCGATGCGGAACCCGTACGAGCTCGGCCGCCTCGGCGAGGTCGCCGACCTGCGCCGGTGACGGCCCTGCACCTCGGACGCCGAAGCGGAACATCGACCCGAGGGTGGCCGACCAGCGCGGCCGTCCCCTACCCGCGCCCTGACCTTGGAAGAGTCCCCGACGATGCCCTGCGCTTCTCACCTCCTGTGCCCCAGATGCGCCCCGGGGGACGGAGGGCAGGCTCTCGACTCCGGAGCACCCACACGGCGAGATGTGCCAGCGTCGAGGCGACCCGGAGCTGCACAACGGCCTGGCAGGAGTCACTGCTGGGTCAGCTACTTCCCTCGGCCGGGGGTGCGCCTCCTCACTCGCAGATCTCCTCGCCCAGTTCCGTCTCGTAGCAGAAGGGCTCGTAGCCGGGGTCACCCGGCTGGACCGGCGCGACGGGGTCGACGGTCGAAGTGTCCCCGCCCAGGTTGCCCACAGTGGTGGCCACCTCGTTGGCCGCGTAGAGCCCGAAAATCCCGGCCACGATGACGGCGAGCATGATCACGATGCCGAGGACGAGGGCGATGGTCGCCAGGGTGCGGTTGATCTTCTGGTGCATGTCGATCCTTCGGTTGATCGTGGTCAGCGGCGGAGTTCGAGGCTGGTTCTCCTGAACCCGGAAGAGCGGGGGCCGCGATGTCGCCGAACAAGGAGCCGGGCCACGAAGGCACCATCGGCAGCTCGTGGGAAGGCTGAAGCAGAAGCGCGGGCCGGCACGCTACCTGAGCACGACTACTCAGACCTCGCGCTCAACTCCAGCTCCACAACGCCGGTCACCCGACTCCCCCCGCCTGACCTCGGCCTCCAGGCGGTCCGCCACGATCCGGCAGTTGGGTCGTTGCGTCTTCCGTGCGGTCACGCGACCCAGCCGTCGCTGTAGGCGATGCACCCGTCGAGCGGCAGGTCGTCGAACGCGGCGATCTCTCAGTCCCGGTCCACGTTGGGTCCGATGATGTCCAGCCCTGAGCCGTGGTCAGGGAACGACGAGTCGGTACACGAGCCGTGCCCGGCGGAGTAGCCGCTCGGTTGACCTGAGTGAACCCTGGACACTCCAGCCCAATGTCCTCGACGACATCGTGGCCCGGCTCCTCGACCGACTCGTGTTCCCGTCCCCCGCACCCAACGAGCACCCAGGTCAGGAGTACAGCGGTCAGGACCGTAGTGGTACGCACGTTTGGTCAGCTCGGCCGCCCGTGCCTGCGCATCGCGGGCCTCTCCGGTTCCTCGCTCGCGAGATGCGGGTCAGTGGAGAAGGCCGTACTCCGGAAGGGGACGGCCTCGTACGACCTCCGGCACCACTGCGCATCCGATCTGCGGCACGCGGGCGAGAGCGTGGCCGTGGTCGGCGATCGGCTGGGCCACGGGAACGCCTCGCTCGTGCTGTCGACCCACGGCCGCCTGATGCCGGACAGCGAGGAACGCACCCGCCGGCGATCGACGCGGCGGGGAGTGCCCCCGATGTGCCTCCGGAGGTAGAGGCACTGCGCTGCCCCGCGTAGACGGCCTTGGATCAGACGTTGAAGCGGAACTCCACGACGTCGCCGTCCTGCATGACGTAGTCCTTGCCCTCCATGCGCACCCAGCCGCGAGCGCGGGCCTCCTGCATCGAGCCGGCCTCGATCAGCTGGTCGTAGGAGACGATCTCGGCCTTGATGAAGCCGCGCTGGAAGTCGGTGTGGATGACGCCGGCGGCCTGCGGGGCGGTCGCGCCGATCGGGATGGTCCAGGCGCGGGCCTCCTTGGGGCCGGCGGTCAGGTAGGTCTGCAGGCCGAGGGTGGCGAAGCCGATGCGGGCCAGCTGGTGCAGGCCGGGTTCCTCCTGGCCGATGCCGGCGAGCAGCTCGGCGGCCTCCTCCTCGGGCAGCTCGGCGAGCTCGGCCTCGATCTTGGCGTCCATGAGGATCGCCTCGGCCGGCGCCACGAGCCCCCGAAGCTCGGCGATGAGCCCCTCGTTGGCCAGCTCCTCCTCGTCGACGTTGAAGACGTAGAGGAACGGCTTGGTCGTCAGCAGGGTCAGCTCGCGCAGCGGGTCGGGGTCGACGCCGGCGGAGAAGAGGGGCTTCCCCTCGTCGAGGACCTTCTGGGCGTCCAGGGCAGCGGCCAGGAGCGCGGCCCGCTCCTTGTCCTTGCGGGCCTCCTTCTCCAGCCGCGGGATCGCCTTCTCCAGCGTCTGCATGTCGGCGAGGACGAGCTCGGTGTTGATCGTCTCGATGTCGTCGGCCGGGCTGACCTTGCCCTCGACGTGCACGACGTCGGGGTCGGTGAACACCCGGATCACCTGGCAGATCGCGTCGCTCTCGCGGATGTTGGCCAGGAACTTGTTGCCCAGCCCCTGCCCCTCGCTGGCACCGCGCACGATGCCGGCGATGTCGACGAACGACACCGTCGCCGGGATCGTCTTCTGCGACGAGAACAGCTCGGCCAGCCTGCCGAGGCGGGGGTCCGGCACGCCGACCACGCCCACGTTCGGCTCGATGGTCGCGAACGGGTAGTTCGCCGCCAGGACGTCGTTCTTGGTCAACGCGTTGAACAGCGTGGACTTGCCGACGTTGGGCAGCCCGACGATGCCGATGGTGAGACTCACGGAGGTCCAGCCTACGTGGACCGCACGCTCCCCCCGCTCCGCGTCCGCGGACGGCAGACCGGCTGAGCCACCCGGCGCTGCGTCGACCACTCCCGGTGCGCCGACGAGCGCAGCGGCGACCGAGCCGTGCACCGCGGCCCGGCCAGAAGCGGCTCTCCCGACGACTTTCTCGGAGCGCCGACGCGCAGGTCAGGACGTTGGAATGAACTCCAAGACTGGATTCACTCCACTTTCGAGCTGCGGGCACCTGTGACCCGTGCCACGGTGGGTCGCGCGTCATCGTGTCGAGTGCAAGGGGGATCGAGTTGTCTGCTGGACCGCGTCGGGTCGGAATGGCCGTGGTCGGCCTCGGTGGAGCGGTCGCCACGACCGCCGTGGCGGGGCTGGAACTGCTCCGCAACGGCACGGGCGACACGACCGGGCTGCCGCTGGCGGGGCTGGAGGTCGAGGGGCGCCCCCTCGAGGAGGCGACCGGGATGGCCGGGTACGCCGACATCGTCGTCGGGGGCTGGGACCTCGACGGCACGGATCTGCGCAAGGCCGCCGAGCTGCACGGCGTCCTGGACCCCCACCAGCTGGAGCAGGCCGGGCCGCACCTGTCCTCGGTGACGCCGTGGCCGGCCGCGGGCGACGCCGACTTCTGCCGCAACGTGACCGGGGGCAACGTGGTGCTCGCCGAGAGCCGCCGCGCCCAGGTCGACGCCGTCCGGGCCGACCTGCGCAGGTTCCGCGAGGAGAACGACCTCGACGGCCTCGTGCTGGTCAACCTGGCCTCCACCGAGCGCTGGCCCGACCCGGAGGCGCCCGCGCTGCAGACGGTCGAGGCCTTCGAGGCCGGGCTCGACGCCGGCGACCGCGCCATCACCCCGGCGATGGTCTACGCCTACGCCGCGATCGCCGAGGGCGTCGGCTACGTCAACTTCACGCCGTCGCTGGCCGCCGACGTCCCCGCGCTGGTCGCCTTCGCCGAGAACCGCGGGGTCCCGGTCGCCGGCAAGGACGGCAAGACCGGCCAGACGATGCTGAAGACGGTGCTCGCGCCGGCCTTCCGCAGCCGCTCGCTCACCGTCGAGGGCTGGTACTCCACCAACATCCTGGGCAATCGCGACGGCCAGGCCCTCGACGACCCGGACTCCCTGTCGAGCAAGCTGCAGACCAAGGGCAGCGTCCTGGACTCGATCCTCGGCTACCCGGTCGAGGACCACGTCGTGCGGATCGACTACTACCGCCCGCGCGGCGACCAGAAGGAGGCCTGGGACGCCATCGACCTCGTCGGCTTCCTCGGCCAGCGCATGCAGGTCAAGGTCGACTTCCAGTGCCGCGACTCGATCCTGGCCGCGCCGCTGGCGATCGAGCTGGCCCGGCTGACCGACCTGGCGCAGCAGCGCGGGCAGGGCGGCGTGCAGACGCAGTTCGGCTGGTTCTTCAAGGCGCCGATGACCCCGGACGGCGGCACCCCCGAGCACGCCCTGCACCGGCAGGAGCGCGTGCTGCTGGACTGGGTCGCCGGCGCGCCGGCCGGCCGGTGACGGGCGGCTCCCCCGCCCTCGCCGAGCTCCGCCCGCTGCTGACCGAGGTCGGCGACGCCAAACGGATCCGCGTCGCCGACGCCCCCGGGTCGCTGGCCGAGCAGGCCTTCGCCCGCGCCTGGGGTCGGCTGGCCGCGGGTGAGGACGCGGCCACGGTCGCGTTGTCGGAGACGGCGGCGGCCGTGGCCCGCGCCCGGCTGGCGGGCATCGACGGTGCGGTGCTGCGGAGGGCGGGCCTGGCCGACGACGACGCGCGCGACGTGCTGGGCCGCGGGTTCGACGAGGTCGCCGGACCGTTGGACGACGGCCTGCGGGCGCGGCTGCGCGAGGCCCTGCCGCTCGCCGTCCCGACACCGCAGCCGCCCGCGCTCGCCGAGCGGCTCAACCGCCAGCCGCGCGCCGGGGCCACCGCCCCGGGGAAGCCGCGGGTGGTCGTCGAGCCGCCGGAGAGCCACGGCGACCACTGCCTGACCGTCGCCGTCTACGGCGTGCTCGTCGCTCCGGTGTTCGGTGCCGACCCGGTGGCGCCGTTCCTCGTCGGGCTGGCCCACCACCTGCACAACGTCGTGCTGCCCGACGCCGGGTTCGCCGGTGAGGTGCTGCTCGGCTCGGCGCTCGGCCAGGTCATGACGACGCTGGAGGAGCGCGAGCTGGCCGCCCTGCCCGGCCCGCTGGCCGAGCGGCTGCGCAGCGTGCTGCGGCTGCGCGCGGACGCCGGTGCCCCGGAGTCACAGGCCTTCCACGCCGCCGACGTCCTCGACCGGGTGCTGCAGGTGCACCACCACGCGCGGGCGGCGGCGTTCACCGCGTCGCAGGCGCTGGACGACCTCGAGCTCGTGCACGCCGGGCCGGTGCAGGCCTTCCACCTCGACGTCCTGGCGGCGGCGGGACTGTGAGCGGCGGTGTCGACCTGGCGGCTCCGCCGCGCGGGAGGGAACGGTGACGCCGTGAGCACGGCGGCACCCGCCGTCCCGGTGGTCGACGGCATCCCGTACGCGAGGACCGGGCGCGACGAGCTGCGCGCCGAGGTGGCCGGCCTGCTCGCGCGCGGCGACGTCGACCGCGCCCGCGTGGCGTTGCTGGCCGACGCCGACGACTGGTGGACCGAGCCCGCCCCGCCACCCGAGCAGCTGGCCCGCGTGCCGGCGGCGGGCACCCTGCGCGAGGCGATGGGCCTGCTGGGCATGGGCCGGGTCGCCGACTACTTCGCCCACCGCTGGTCCGACCCCACGCACCTGGCGGGCCTGGCGCTGCTGCAGCAGCACTGGCCGGGGAGCAGGCCGGTGGTGGACGTCGCCTGCGGCACCGGCACGCACCTGCGCGAGCTGGCCCGCCGCGGCTGCACCGACCTGGTCGGGGTCGACGTCGTCTGGGCCAAGCTGTGGCTGGCCCGCCGCTTCGTCTGCCCGACCGCGCGCTACGTCTGCGCCGACGTGACCGGCGTGCCCTCCCTCGACGTGCCGACGCCGGCCTACGTGCTGTGCCACGACGCCTTCTACTTCCTGCGCGACAAGCCCGCCGCCGCGGCAGCGATGCGCGAGCTCGCCGGGGACGGCGGCACCGTCGTCGTCGGGCACGCGCACGTCGCCGACCCGCACGGGCAGCCGCTGACCCCGGAGGGCTACGCCGCGGTGCTCGGCACCGACCTGCTCTACGACGACGCCGAGTTGACCGAGGCGCTGCTCGCCGGCCGCGCGCCGCGCCCCGCCCCGGCCGCCGACCTGCACGCGAGCGAGGCGGTCGCCCTCGTCGCCGGCGACCCGCTGTCCCCCGCGCCGGTCGACCTCGGCGAGCCGCTGCCGCCGCTGCGCCCCAACCCGCTGTACGCCGACGGGCGGCTGCGCTGGCCCAGCGAGCGCTACGCCGGCGAGTACGGCCCCCGATCGGCGTACCTGCCGGCCCGCTGGCCCGACCCGCTGCCCGCCGACGCCGCCCGCCGACGGCTGCTCGTCGACCTCCCGGAGGCGTGGTGAGCGCCGCCCGCCCCCCGGCGAGGATCCGCGATCTCGACGGGGAGGAGGGGCGGTGAGCACCGTCGGGTGGGGGGTCGCCGGCTGCGGCTGGGTGGCCCGCGACCACGCGTTGCCCGCGCTTGCCGCCACGCCGGGCGCCCGGGTCGTCGCGCTGCACGACCGCGACCCCGGCGTGGTGGCCCGCCTGCCCGTCGACGCCCCGGCACACGCCGACCTCGGCGCCTTCCTCGCGACCCCGGGACTGGACGCGGTCTACGTCGCCGTCCCGAACGCCGCGCACCGCGAGGTGGTCGAGTCGGCTGCCGCGGCCGGCAAGGCGGTGCTCTGCGAGAAGCCGCTGGCCGCCGACGTCGCCGACGCCCGCGCGATGGTGACCGCCGCCCGCGAGGTCGGCGTCCTCCTCGGGACGGCGTACGACCAGCGCTGGCACCCCGCGCACGTGCGGCTGCGCGAGCTGGTGCCCGAGCTCGGCACGGTCACCGCGGTGCGCATCGTCTACTGCTGCTGGCTGCCCACCGACTGGACGCCGGACGGCCGGCCGCACGACAACTGGCGGGTCGACCGGGCGCGGGCCGGTGGCGGTGCGGCGATCGACCTGGCGCCGCACGGCCTGGACCTGGCCGGCGTACTCCTCGGCGAGGACGTCGTGGAGCTGCGCGCGCTGCTGCAGCGCCGGGTGCAGGACTACCCGGTGGACGACGGCGCGCTGCTGTCCGGGCGCACGGCGGGCGGCGTGCTGGTCGACCTGCACGTCGCCTTCAACACCCCTGACGCGCTCCCCCGCCGCCGGCTCGAGGTCGTCGGCACCCGCGGGATGGCCGTCGCCGTCGACACGATGGGCCAGACGGCCGGCGGCTCGCTGACGGTGCACCGGCCCGACCCGGTCGACGTCCCCTTCGCCGGGGACTCCCCCTTCGCCGCGCAGTTCGCCGCCTTCACCGCCGCGGTCGCCGGCCACGCGCCCTGGCCGTACGACGCCGCCCGCGACCTGGCGCTGCACCGGCTGCTGCTCACCGCCCTCGAGGACCCCGGAGGCCCCCGATGACACCGGTCGACACCAACCCCTACCGCGGGCTGCTGCCGGACCTGCCCGCCTACGCCTGCACGAACTGCGGGCACTGGCAGCGCTGGCCGGCGCCCGGGCCGCTGGTCTGCCCGGTCTGCGCCGACGTCCGCAACGCGCTGCCCGCGAACGGCTTCGAGTTCGTGACGCCGGCGCAGGTCGAGGAGACGGTCGAGGGCTTCTGCCGCCCGACCGCCGTCGAGGGCGTCACCGAGTTCGGGACGCACCCGCGCTTCGGCCTGGACAGCCGCGGCTGGGTCATCGAGAGCGACGCCGGCCTGGTGGGCTTCGAGTGCGCCCCTTGGTACACCGCCGACATGCTCGCCCAGCTGCGGCGGATGGCTCTGGCGTCGGGCGGGTTCGACGTCCTGGCCTCCAGCCACGTGCACGGGTACGGGGCGCTGTGGCAGCTGCAGCAGGAGCTGGAGCCGCGGGTCGTCTGCGTCGGCGTCCGGGACCTGGAGTGGACCAAGGCCTTCCGGGTCACCTGGCCGGCGGACGACGAGCTGGAGCTGGCCCCCGACCTGACCCTGCACCGCACCGGCGGCCACTTCCCCGGGCACTCGGTGCTGCACGACCGCCGACGTGGCGTGCTCTTCTGCGGCGACTCGCTCAAGGTCGACCTCGACGAGGCCGGCGCCCCGGTCGCGCTGAGCGCGCACAAGGCCTTCCACGCCCAGATCCCGCTCTCGCACGGCGAGCTGCGGGAGTACCTGACCGTGGTCGGCGCGCTGGACTTCGAGGCCGTCGCGACTCCGTTCGAGCTGGTCCGCGGGGTGACCACCGACCACGTCGTCCACCTGGTGCAGCGGCTGCTCTCCGGCCCGCCGGACGCCGCCCCCGTCGCGCTGGAGGAGCTGTGACCAGCACGCTGACCGCGTCGCAGCGGTACCTCGACTCCTTCCCCACACCGGTCGAGGAGTTCGCCATCGAGGGCCTCGACGTCCTCGACGTGCCGCTGCACAGCGCCGTCCTGCCGCCGAGCCCGGAGCACCCCGGCGGTAGCGGCCTGGGCTACGGCGCCACCCGCGAGGAGGCCCGCACCGGTGCGTTGGGCGAGATGGCCGAGATGGCGCTGTCGCTGCGCGCGCACCAGGGCGTCGAGCGCGAGCAGGGCTCCTACCCGGAGATGGCCCGCCGGCACGGCCGCGACCGGGTCGCCGACCCGCGCACCCTCTGCCTGGAGGCCGGCAGCGCCTACGACGACGACCGGCCGCTGCAGTGGCTGCCCATGACCCGGCAGCGGGACGGCGAGACGGTGCTGGTGCCCGCCGAACTGGTCGCCTCCGCGCCCGACGACCTGCCCGGCACCCCGCCCCCCGGCGGCTGGCTGACCACGGTGGTCACCAACGGGCAGGGCGCGGGCTTCGACGCCGACCGCGCGGTCGCGCACGCGCTGCTGGAGGTCCTGCAGCGCGACGGCAACGCCACCTCCTTCCGCGCGATGGACCGCGGCGTCGTCGTGGACCTCGCGGGGCTGCGCGACCCCGACGCCCTCGCACTGCTCGGCCGGCTCGACACCGCCGGCATCGACGTCGTGGTCAAGCTGGCGACGACGCAGTTCGGCGTGGTCGACGTGTACGCCGTCGGCTGCTCGCGGGACCTGTCCGAGCCGGTGCCGGTCATGGCGACCGCGTGCGGCGAGGCCGCGCACCCCGACCGCGACACCGCCGTCCGCAAGGCGCTGCACGAGTTCGCGTCGGCGCGCAGCCGCAAGGCGTTCATGCACGGCGCGTTCGACGTCGTCCTGCCGGCGACCCCGCCGGGCTACCTCGAGGCCTGGCGCGGCGGGCACCCGCCGGAGCGGCTGGTCGAGGAGGACCGCGCGCTCCAGGCGATGCTCGCCTGGACCCGGATGGGCACCGGCGCGCTGGTCGACCTGCTCCGGGACCCGGTCCTCTCCCGCCGGGAGACCGTCGCGCTGGCCGACCTGCCGACGTGGTCCGGGGACGACCTGCACGCGACCGTCACCGGTGCCCTGCACGCCGCCGGGCACGACGTGCTGGTCGAGCTGCAGCCCTCGGTCGGCGACGCGGTCGCGGCCAAGGTGCTGGTACCGGGCCTGGAGGTCGAGACGATGTCCTACGGGCGGATCGGCGAGCGCGGGGTGCGCCGGCTGCTCGAGCGCGGCGAGCCGCTGGTCGCCGTCGGGGCCGACCCCGGTGGGTGGGCGCGGGTGCACCTGACCGCCGAGGCCGAGGAGCGCCTCGGTGGGCCGGCCTGGTTCGACCGCGCCGGCGCCGACCGGCGGGTGGGCGCCCTCTACGCGCTCTACCGCGAGCCCGGCCGGCACACGGTCGCGGAGGTGCTCTCCCGATGAGGTACGCGTACAACACCAACGGGCTGACCTCGCACCGGCTCTCCGACGCCCTGCCCCTCCTCGCCGACACCGGCTACGCGGGCGTCGCGCTGACCCTCGACGTCGTCCACCTCGACCCGTTCGCGTCCGACGCCCTCGCGCAGGCGGAGAAGACCAGGGCGCGCTGCGACGAGCTGGGCCTGGGCGTCGTCGTGGAGACCGGTGCCCGCTACCTGCTCGACCCTCGGGTGAAGCACGAGCCGACGCTGGTCACCGCCGACGCCGAGGGCCGGGCGCGGCGGCTGGCCTACCTGCGGCTGGCCTGCGACCTGGCCGAGGTGCTCGGCGCGGAGGCGGTCAGCTTCTGGGCCGGCGTGCCACGACCGGGGGTGGACCGCGGCGAGGCGTGGGGCTGGCTGGTCGACGGCGTGCGCGCGCTGGTCGACAGCCACGGCGGGCGGTCCTACGCCCTCGCCGTCGAGCCCGAGCCCGGGATGCTGGTCGAGGACTGCGACGGCTGGGCCCGGCTGGCTGCTGACGTCCCCGGGATCACCCTCGCGCTGGACACCGGCCACTGCGTCGTCGCCGGGGCGTACGAGCCGCAGCAGGCGGTGGCGGCCTTCGCCCCGCACCTGGGCACGGTCGCCGTCGAGGGGATGCGCCGCGGCGTGCACGACCACCTGCCCCTCGACGAGGGGGACGTCGACCTGCCCGCCGTCCTGCGGGCGCTGCGGGAGGTGGGCTACGAGCGGCTGGTCACCCTCGAGCTCTCCCGCGACGGACACCGCGCGCACGAGATGGTGCCGCGCGCGATCGCGACGTTGAGGGAGGCCGAGCAGTCGTGAGGATCTGCTTCGTCAGCCGCCGCTACTGGCCGGCGGTCAGCGGGATGAGCGTCTACGCGGAGAACCTGCTGCGCGAGCTGGTGGCCCTCGGCACCGAGGTCACGCTGGTCAGCCAGTACCGCGACGACGAGGCCGGCACCCGCGTCTACGGCGGCGGTCCGCCCCCACCCGACCGGGTGCCCGCCGGCGTCGAGGTGGTCGCGCTGCCCAGCCGCGGCGAGACCGTCGTCCCGGCCGACTGGGAGGGCGACATCGCCGAGATCGTGCGCACCGTCGTCGGCCTGCACCGCGAGCGGCCCTTCGACGTGCTGCACGCCCAGTACGGCTACCCGCCGGGGCTGGCGGTGCTGGCCGCCGCCCGCGAGACCGGGCTGCCGGCGGTGGTGAGCATCCAGGGCGGCGACGGCCACTGGGTGGGCACCTGCTGCACCACGCACGCCGAGGCGATGCGCACCGTCGTCGACGCCTCCTCCGCGGTGCTCATCGGCAGCGCCAGCTTCCGCGACGAGGTGGTCGGCAACCTCGGCAGCGACCCGGCGCGGTTCACGATCGTCCCGGGCGCGACCGACACCCGGCGGTTCACGCCGGCCGAGCGGCCGCTGGGCGCGCTGCGCGAGCCGCCGGTGCTGCTCTTCCACGGCCGGGTCGACCGGCGCAAGGGCGTGCTGGACCTGCTCGAGGCGCTGCCCGACGGCGTCCGCCTGGTCGTCTCCGGCATCGGCCCCGACCTCGACGAGGCGCGGGCCCGCGCCGACGAGCGGACGACGTTCCTCGGCTACGTCCCGCCCGAGCGGGCGCCGGAGGTCTACCGCTCGGCCGACGTCTTCGTCAGCCCGACCTACAGCGAGGGCTTCAGCAACACGCTGCTGGAGGCGATGGCCAGCGGGCTGCCGACGGTGAGCACCGACAGCGTCGGCGTCGTCGACTGCCTGCGGCACGAGGAGAACGGGCTGCTGCACACCCCGGGCGACGTCGCCGGGCTGCGGGCCGCGCTGACCCGCCTGCTCGGGGACGGCGCGCTGCGGGAGCGGCTGGCGACGACGGCGCTCGAGGAGGTGCGGCGGCTCTACTCCTGGCCGGTGCTGGCGCGGGCCGTCGACTCCGTCCACCGGTCCGTGGTGGGCACGACCCCGTCCCCCGACTGGTCGATGCCCTCGGGCGTCGACCTCTCCTGCCGGTTCCGCTCCGCGGCGCACCTCCTGTGAGCACGACGCCCGAGGGAGCGCCGGCGACCGAGGAGCGGATCGGGTGCGGAGCCGGACGATGGACGCTGTGAGGTCCTCCTGATGCGTGTCATGGCGGTCAGCCCGCACCTCGACGACGCGGCCTTCTCCGTCGGCGGCACCCTCGCGGCACTCGCCGCGGAGGGCCACCACGTCACCGTGGTCACCTGCTTCACGGCGAGCGTGCCCGACCCCGAGGGCTTCGCGCTGGCCTGCCAGCTGGACAAGGGCCTCCCGGCCGACGTCGACTACCTCGCCGTGCGACGCGCCGAGGACGCCGCCGCGATGTCGCGGCTGGGCGCCGAGCCCGTGTACCTCGGTCTGCCCGAGGCGCCGCACCGGGGGTACACCAGCGCGGCCGACCTGTTCGCCGGCGTCCACCCTGGGGACGACGTGTGGCGGTCGCTGGCCGCGGCGCTGGACGGGTACGACGCCGACCTCTGGCTGGCTCCGCAGGCCCTCGGCGGGCACGTCGACCACCGGCAGGTGCTGCGGGCGGTGGCGGGGCTGGACCGGCCGGTGCTCTGGTGGCGCGACAGCCCCTACGTGCTGCGCGACCCGGCCGCCGCCCCCGGCCCGGAGCTGCCGGGCGGGCTGACCGAGGTCCGCCTCCCGCAGGACCTCGACCGGCGCGCCGAGGCCTGCGCCTGCTACCCCACCCAGCTCGGCTTCCAGTTCGGCGGCGTGGCGGAGATGCGCACCGCGCTGGCCGGCCTGCCCGAGGTGCTGCTGGCCGGCGACCGGGCACGGGAGGTGCTCGCGACCGCTGCCGTCCCGGCCGGCTGAGACGCCCGGGGTCCGGCCGGACCTCGCCGCCGTCCACACTCACCGCGTGCTCGACCGGCCGGGAAACCGCCGGGGACTGACAGGCTGCCGCGCATGCAGCAGGCCTTCGGCATGGCGGTCCCCGAGACGGTGGGCGAGATGTGCCGTCCGACGACGTCGGCAGTGCTCGTGTACGACGCGCAGGCAGGCATCCTCGCCCACGTGCAGGACCGGGACCGGCTGGTCGAGCGGATCTCGGCGGTCCTGCGGGCGGCGCGGGAGTCCGCGGTCCCCGTGCTCTACGTCCGGCACGTGTCGCTCCCGCCGACCCACATGGGGGTCACGGCGCTGCGCACCGCCATGGCGTGGCAGCGGGTGCGCGACGCGGCCGCGGTGACGGCGGCCTTCCCGCCGGACGCCCCGCACACCCAGATCGTCGGCGAGCTGGCGCCGGTGGACGGCGAGCCGGTGTTCGACAAGCTCGGCATGTCAGCCCTGGTCGGGACCCCGCTCGAAGCCGTCCTCCGCGACCGCGGCGTGACCACCCTCGTGCTGGTCGGCGCCGTGCTGGAGATCGGCATCGAGCCGACCGCGCGCCACGCTGCCGACCTCGGCCTCCTGCCCGTGGTGGTCGAGGACGCGTGCGGGGTGGTCGACACGGCGGCGGCGCAACGCTCGCTCGCCAGCCTCGACTACAGCCTGCTCTCCCACCGGTGCAGCAGCCAGGAGGTCGTGGACGCCTTCGGCACGGCCGGCGTGCCATCGGAGCCCGCGTCGACCTAGCCTTCCCGGGTGGCCGACGACGACCTGCAGCGCCTGGTCCAGCGCCGCCTGTTCGAGCTCGGCGGGGATGCCGTGGAGGCAGCCCGCCGGTCCTGCTGGGCCGTCACCGCGCAGACCATCGAGCGCATCGCCTGCGGGCGGCACCGCCGGCCGGTCAGCGACCGGCTGGCCGAGGCCCTCGCCCGAGCCCTGGACGTGCCGCCGAACCGGGTCCGCCGGGTGGTCGGACTCCCGCTCGTGGACGATCCCGGCGCTGACATCCGCACCGGCCCGCACCTCCGCATCGTCCGTGACGACGGCCGGCTCTCCTGACCGGCTGCCCCGGGTCGCGCTCCGCGCGTGCGACGGCGGCCACCTGGGGCGTCACCCCACACGGCTGCGTCCGGAAACCGCCAGTCCCCCGGCGCGCGCGCTGTCATGCTCGTCGCGTGACACCGCCGCTGGACACCGAACGCTGCTACCGCGCGGTCGCCAGCCGGGACGCCCGGTTCGACGGCTGGTTCTTCACCGCGGTCGCCACCACGGGCATCTACTGCCGCCCCTCGTGCCCGGCCCGCACCCCGCTGCCGCACAACGTCACCTTCTTCTCCACCGCGGCTGCCGCGCAGGGCGCGGGATACCGGGCCTGCCGCCGCTGCCGCCCCGACGCCGTCCCCGGGTCGCCGGAGTGGGACGCCCGCGCCGACGTCGTCGCCCGCGCCGTCCGCCTCGTCGCCGACGGGGAGGTCGAGCGCTCCGGCGTCCCCGGCCTGGCCGCGCGGCTGGGCTACTCCGAGCGCCAGCTGCACCGGTTGCTCGTCGGCGAGCTCGGCGTCGGCCCGCTGGCCCTGGCCCGGGCGCAGCGGGCGCAGACCGCCCGGCTGCTCATCGAGACCACCGACCTCCCCATGGCCGACGTCGCCTTCGCCGCGGGGTTCGCCAGCATCCGGCAGTTCAACGACACCGTCCGCGAGGTCTTCGCCGCCACCCCGACCGAGCTGCGGCGGACCGCGCCGGCCGGCCCGCCGGGCGTCCCCGGCCGGCTGACCCTGCGGCTGGCCGCGCGCGCCCCGTACGAGGCCGCCGAGGTGCTGCTGTTCCTGGGCGTGCACGCCGTCCCCGGCCTGGAGGAGTGGGACGGGACGACGTTCTCCCGCGTGCTCGACCTGCCGCACGGTCCCGGGGTCGTGCACCTCTCCCCCGCCCCGGACGGCGGCCCTGCGGTGACCGCCCGGCTCGAGCTGCCCGCACTGCGCGACCTGGGGACGGCGGTGGCCCGCTGCCGCCGCATGCTCGACCTCGACGCCGACCCGGCCGCGGTCGACGGCGTCCTCGGCGCCGACCCGGCGCTGGCCGGGCTGGTCGCCGTCGCGCCCGGCCGCCGCGTGCCCGCCTCCCCCGACGCCGACGAGCTGGCCGTGCGCGCCGTGCTCGGCCAGCAGGTGTCCCTCGCCGGCGCCCGCACGCTTACCGCCCGGGTGCTGCAGGCCGCGGGCACGCCGCTGCCCGAGCCGGTCGGCACGCTGACCCACGCCTTCCCGCGCCCGGCCGCGCTCACCCACGCCGACCTCACCGCCGTCGGCCTGACCGGCGCGCGCCGACGCACCGTGCACGCGCTGGCCGGGGCGCTGGCGTCCGGGGCGGTGACCCTCGACCCGGGCGCCGACCGCGAGGAGGCCGGCCGGGCGCTGCGCGCCGTCCCCGGGATCGGCCCGTGGACCGCCGCGCTGGTCGCGCTGCGCGGGCTCGGCGACCCCGACGTGTGGTTGCCCGGCGACCTGGCGCTCCGACGCTCCCTGGCCGCCCTCGGCAGCTCCGACGCCGACGCCGCGACCCGCTGGCGGCCGTGGCGGTCCTACGCAGTGATGCACTTGTGGGCACTCGCCGTGCCCGCGCTGTCGACACGATCCCTCCCCCTCGATCGGAGCGCCTCATGACCCCGCTTCCCGTCCGCTCCGCCACCGTCGACACCCCGCCCGGACCGTTCACCGTGGTCGTGGCCGCCGACGGCGCCGTCCTCGCCAGCGGCTGGACCGCCGACGTGGCCGACCTCCTGCCCGTGGTGCACCGCGCGCTGCGGCCGGCCTGGGTCGAGCCCGCCGAGCACCTGCCGGTGCTCGACGCGGTCGACGCCTTCGTCGCCGGGGACGTGACCGCGATCGACGACGTCCCGGTGCGGCAGCGCTCCGGCCCCTTCCTCGAGGACGCCTGGGAGGTGCTGCGGACCGTCCCCGCCGGGGAGCCGGACACCTACGCCGCCTTCGCCGCACGCTGCGGGCGCCCGGCGGCCATCCGCGCTGCGGCCAACGCCTGCGCCCGCAACGCCGTGGCGCTGTTCGTCCCCTGCCACCGGGTGCTCGGCTCGGACGGCGGGCTCGGCGGCTTCCGCTGGGGGACGCCGGTCAAGCGCTGGCTGCTCGACCACGAGGCGGCGCACGCCCCCGTCCCCGCCTGAAGGAGGACCACCCTCCTCCCCACGCCTCGCAGTTGAAGGACCCCGTCCTCCCCACCCCTCGCACGCTCGGGGCGGTGCCCCGGACGGGGCCGGGGTCCCTGGACGGCTGCCGCCCGGGCCGTGTGTCGGCCGGGAAGTGTCGGTCGGGTCCGGCACCCTCGGGGCGTGGACGCCGCCTCGCTGCTCACCGGTCTGTTCGTGGGGGCGCTCCTGGCCACCGCGGTCACCCTCGGCGTCGTCGCGCTGGTCGCACGGCGCCGCCCGGCCGGCGACGGCCTGGAGCCGGTGCACGAGTCGCTCGACCACCTGCACCGGCTGCTGGCCGGCATCGAGCGGGACCGCGCCACCGCGCACGGCGAGCTGCGCGAGCAGATGGGCACCGTCGGGCAGACGTCGGCCCTGCTCCGGCAGGAGACCGCCGCGCTGGTGACCGCGCTGCGCACCCCGCACGTCCGCGGGCGGTGGGGTGAGGTGCAGCTGCGCCGGGTGGTCGAGGTGGCCGGCCTGCTCGAGCACTGCGACTTCGTCGAGCAGCCCTCCGGCACCAACGACGCCGGCGCGGGCGTGCGGCCCGACCTGGTGGTCACCCTCTCCGACGGCCGGCAGGTCGTGGTCGACGCCAAGGTGCCGTTCACCGGCTACATCGAGGCGGTCCAGGCCGAGGACGTCGCGGTGCGCGCCGAGCGGATCGCCGCGCACGCCCGCCAGCTGCGCGCCCACGTCGACGCCCTCGCCGCCCGGCGCTACCCCACGGCGTTCCGGCCGGCCGCGCCGTTCACCGTCCTGTTCGTGCCGTCCGACGGGTTCCTCACCACCGCACTGGAGGCCGAGCCCGGGCTGCTGGAGTACGGCTTCGGTCGCGACATCGTGCTGGCCACCCCGAGCACGCTGCTGGCGCTGCTGCGCACCGTCGCCTACTCGTGGCGGCAGGAGCGGCTGGCCCGCGACGCCGACCAGGTGCTCGAGGTCGGCCGTCGGCTGCACGCCCGGCTGTCCACCCTCTCCGGTCACCTCACCCGGCTGGGCTCGGCGCTGTCCTCGACGCTGACCCGCTTCAACGAGACGGTCGGCTCCTACGAGGGTTCGGTGCTCGTGGCCGCCCGCCGCTTCGACGACCTCGGGGTCGCCGAAGCGCCGGTGCCCACGCCTCCTCCGGTCGAGGCCACCGTCCGCACGTTGCGGCCCACCGAGCTGCCGCTGCCCGGCGAGCTCCCCCGGCCGGCGGGGCTGTCGCCACGCGACGACTCCGGCACCGTGGAGCGCGACGGCACCACCGGCTGAGCCCGGGACTGCAACCGGGGATGCCCCCGTCGTCGCGCTCGTACCGTTCCGTCACAGGCGTCCCGGGAGCCGCATCTCATGTGCCTCTGGGGCTGCACTTTTGGCACTTCTGCACAGCGCGCGTCGGTGCCGTCCTCCCTCGTGGCCACCTGCGCCGTCGCTACCGTGGCTCGTGACAGGGGCCTCCGGGGGGAGGTCCGCCACGAGGGGACGGGAGGTCCGCCATGGCCTCGGTGAGCACCGCCGACACCTGGCGCGAGTCCGGCGGGCGTGCCGACCGGCGCGTCGCCGCCCGCCCCGAGGGGGCGGACTACGTCTCGCGCATCGGCCGCCCACCGGTCCCGCCGCCGCCCGCGCGGACGCGGTCGACCGAGCTGCCGCCCTTCCCCGAGGACATGGCGCGCGCCGGTCGCAGCCGCGACGAGCGCCCGGCTGCGCTGCCGCCGCGCCCGTCCGCCGACCGGACGGCGCGCCCCTCCCGGAACGCCGGTCGCCGACCCGTCTCCCCCGACGCCGAGCGGCCGCGGGCCCGCGAGGACCGCTCCCGCGACCTGCCCGACCTCGACGGCGCCGACGACAGCCGCGGGCCGCGCTCGCCCGAGCGCCGGCCCGCCGGGCGCCGTCCCGGTGGTCGTGGGGCCACAGCCCAGGCGCCCGAGCGCGGCGGTCGGCTGCGTGGCGCGGTCGCCGTCCTCGCCGTCTTCCTGGTCACCCTGGCCGGTGCGGCCCTCGAGTCCTGGATCGGCGGCGGCCTGGGGGTGGTCACGGTCGTGACGCTGACCGCGGCCAGCACCGTGGCCGCCGTGATGGTCCGCCGCCGCGACCTGCTCACCCCGGTGATCGCCCCGCCGCTGATCTACATCGTCGTGGCCGTGCTGAACACCGCGCTGGCGCCGGCCGCCTCGCTGAACCTCGCGTCGATGGCCACACTGCTCATCCGCGGCTTCCCGGCGATGGCGGTAGCCACAGCTGCCGCGGGTGTCGTCGCGCTCGTCCGCTGGGCCGCGCGCCGCTGAGCGAGGACCCCGTCCTGGCGGTGGCCCCCTCCCGGGACCGGGAGGGGGCCACCGTCGTTCGGAGGAGCGTCAGACCGGGTCGGCAGCCGGCCTCTCGGTGCGCTTCGGGCGCAGCTCGTGCGGCAGCGCGAACACCAGACGCTCCTCGGCGGCCTTCACCGTCTCGACGTCGCGGTAACCGCGCTCGGCCAGCCAGTCGAGCACCTCGCTGACCAGCACCTCGGGCACCGAGGCGCCGCTGGTGACGCCTACGGTGCCGACGCCCTCGAGCCAGGCCGGGTCGATCTCGGAGGCGAAGTCGACCAGGTGCGACGCCCGGGCGCCGGCCTCCAGCGCCACCTCGACCAGCCGGACGGAGTTCGACGAGTTGGTCGATCCGACGACGATGACCAGGTCGCACTCGCCGGCCATCTGCTTGACGGCCTGCTGGCGGTTCTGCGTGGCGTAGCAGATGTCGTCGCTCGGCGGCGACTGCAGGCCGGGGAAGCGGGTCTTGAGCTGGTCCACCGTGGCCAGCGTCTCGTCGACCGACAGGGTGGTCTGCGACAGCCAGACGACCTTCTCCGGGTCCCGCACCTGGACGTCGGCCACGTCCTCGGCGCCGTCCACCAGCTGGATGTGCTCGGGCGCCTCGCCGGAGGTGCCCTCGACCTCCTCGTGCCCGCGGTGGCCGATCAGCAGGATGTCGTAGTCGTCGCGGGCGAACCGCTTGGCCTCCTGGTGCACCTTGGTCACCAGCGGGCAGGTCGCGTCGATCGTCCGCAGCTGCCGGGCGGCGGCCTCGGCGTGCACCGCGGGCGAGACGCCGTGGGCGCTGAACACGACGACCGAGCCCTCGGGCACCTCGTCGGTCTCGTCGACGAAGACCGCCCCGCGCCGCTCCAGGGTCGCCACCACGTGCTTGTTGTGGACGATCTGCTTGCGGACGTAGACCGGGGCGCCGTGGATCTCCAGGGCGCGCTCGACGGCGACCACCGCTCGGTCCACGCCGGCGCAGTAGCCCCGGGGATCGGCCAGCAGGACGCGTCCGCGCTGATCAGCCATGTCCCCATGGTAGAGAAGGGACCCGCTGCCCCCTGGTGTTCGCACGGTCACACCGGGCCCCTGCAGGGGAGCCGCCCGCGGCCGCACGGCGGATGAGACGCGTACCACCATCCGTGTGGCCCCCGCCAGCGCGGGTGTGTCGGGCGCGTCGTTTCGGGGCAGGGTGGGGCCATGTCGCGTGAGATCCCACAGGTCGTTCGTGCGGTGGTCGGCCTGGCCGCCACCGTCCTCGACGACGCCCTCCAGCTGCCGCGGACGCTGCCGAGCCTGCCGGTCCGCGTGATCGGCCTGGCCATGCAGGCCACGATGAAGCTGCAGCAGCAGTACTCGGGCCTGGTCGCCCGTGGCGACGAGGTCTTCACCGGCCTGCGCGGCGAGGCCGAGCCCGGCATGGCGACCTTCGACGAGGACATGCCGGAGCGGACCCCCGGGCGCACCTCCGCCTTCGACCGCGCACCCGGCTTCGACCAGCCCACGTCGTTCGACCGCGCCTCGGCGCCGGCCGACGACGGGGCGGTGGCCGACGACGAGGCGGTGGCCGAGGAGGTCGCCGCGCTGATCGACGACGAGGTCTCCGGGCTGCCTGCAGACCCGGCGCCGGAGGAGGTCGTCGAGGCCCTCGCCGACATCTCGGACGAGGTGGCCGCCGCGGGCCTCGACCTCGACCGCGCCGAGTCCGGCCTCACCACGGAGGACGCGCTGGAGACCGCGCTGCTGGAGGCCGACGGCGCACCCGACAGCGCGCTGGTCGACGGCGGCACCGGGGACGTCGGCACCGTCGACAGCGACGAGATCGCCGAGAGCCCGACGACTCCGCCGGCGTCCCTGCTGGACGCCGAGGCCACCGAGTTCGACGTCCACCCGTCGGCGCCCACCGAGGCGCCGGCGCCGAGCGACCCGGGCGGCTCCCCCGTCGGCGAGGAGGGCGGCGCACCCGACGTCGCCACCGAGGTCGACGTCCTCACCCCGGACGGCGGTGTCGCGACCGTCGAGGGCACCGTGACCGACGAGGGGGTTGCCGCGCCCGAGGCACCCGCCGAGGAGCCCGCCGGTGCGCCCGCCGAGGAGACCCCCAGCGGGTCGGCGGACGAGACCCCCGGCGCGCCGGCCCAGGCCGACCGGCAGGACACCGGCGTCGACGAGGCGTTCGGCAGCGAGGCCAGCGACGCCGACACCCGCCCCTCGACCGACGGCACCCCGGCCGGTGACGACCACGACGCGACCGGCAGCGGCGACGAGGTCGTCACCGCCGCAGGCGCGCAGGTCGATGACGACCTCGGCGGCGGCGAGGCCACGAGCCCACCGGCCACGACGGACGAGGCGAGCGCCGCCACCGACGAGACGGTCGCCACCACCGACGAGACGAGCGCCACCGACGAGACGAGCGCCACCGACGAGGCGGTCGCCACCGACGAGACGGTCGCCACCGACGAGGCGGTCGCCACTGATGAGGGCGGCACCGACGTGGCGGCGGCGACCGGCGTCCGCACCGACGTCGACGAGTCGGTCACCGCCGACGAGGCCGGGGACACGACCGGGGCCGCGGCCGCCGGCTCCGCGCCCATCGAGGGCTATGACAGCTTCACCATCGCCCAGCTCCGGGGCCGGCTGCGGGGCTACCAGCTCTCCACGGTGGCGGACCTCGTCGCCTACGAGGAGGCCACCCGGGCCCGCGAGCCCTACCTGCGGATGCTGCGCAACCGGCTGGAGAAGCTCGAGCGCCAGGCGGTCGAGGACAGCCCGCTGGCCCCCCGCGGCGTCTGAGGCAGGCCCCCGCCCCCGACCCTGCACGGGCTTCGGGGCGGGGCCGCCCGGGGCGGCTCCACGGGGCGTCGGCACCGTTTGGCACGCTCGAGGGGTGACCGCCCCCTCCACGCCGGAAGCCCCCTGGCCGGTCCGCACGGTGGCCCGCAAGGTCGCCGAGTGGATCGGCCGGCTGGGGGAGGTCTGGGTCGAGGGGCAGATCGCCCAGCTGTCCCGGCGCGGCGGAGCGACGGTCTTCCTCACCCTGCGGGACCCGGCCGCCGACCTGTCGGTGCCGGTCACCTGCAGCCGGGACGTCGCCGACCGCCCCGGCCTGGAGCTGACCGAGGGTGCCCGGGTCATCGTGCGGGCGCGGCCGGACTACTACATCGCCCGCGGGTCCTTCTCGCTGCGCGCCACCGAGATCCGCGCCGTCGGCCTCGGTGAGCTGCTCGCCCGCATCGAGCGGATCCGCCGGCTGCTGGCCGCGGAGGGCCTGTTCGACGCCGTCCGCAAGCGCCCTCTGCCGTTCGCCCCCGCCGTCGTCGGAGTGGTCACCGGGCGCGACAGCGCCGCCGAGCGCGACGTCCTGGTCACCGCGCGGCGCCGCTGGCCCGCCGTCCGGTTCGCCGTCCACCACAGCCTGGTGCAGGGCCCCTCGGCCGCCGCGTCGGTCATCGAGGGGCTGCAGCGACTCGACCGGGACCCGGAGGTCGAGGTCATCGTCGTCGCCCGTGGCGGCGGCTCGGTCGAGGACCTGCTGCCCTTCTCCGACGAGGGGCTGGTCCGCGCCGTCGCCGCGTGCCGCACGCCCGTGGTGACCGCCGTCGGCCACGAGACCGACACGACGCTGGTCGACCACGCCGCCGACGTCCGGGCCGCCACCCCCACCGACGCCGCGCACCGCGTGGTGCCGGAGATCGGCGAGCAGCGCCGGCTGGTCGACGGGCTGCGCGCCCGGGCCCGGTACCTGGTCGGCGCCCGGCTGGAGCAGCAGGAGCGGTGGCTGGAGGGCGTCCGCAGCCGCCCGGCGCTGGCCGACCCGCAGCGGCTGCTGCACGGCCGCGCCGACGACGTCGGGCAGCTGCGCACCCGCGCGCGGCGGACCCTGGCGCACCGGCTGGAGGGCGCCGAGCGCGACCTCGAGCACGCGCGTGCCCGCGTCGCCGCGCTCTCCCCCGCCGCGACGCTGCAGCGCGGCTACGCCGTCGTCCAGCGGGCCGACGGCTCCCTGGTCCGGGAGCCCGGCGAGGTCGCCGACGACGAGCGGTTGTCGGTGCGGGTGGCGGGCGGCCGGCTGCCGGTGCGGGTCGCCAGGGAGGATGGGCGACCGTGAGCGGGCAGGAGCGGAAGCCCGTCAGGGAGGAACGAGCGCGGAGCGGAGCGTTCCGCGGGAGCGGACCGTGGACACCGTGAGCGAGAAGCCGACCGACCAGCCGACGACCACCTACGAGCAGGCCCGCGAGGAGCTCGCCGACGTCGTCCGGCGGCTGGAGGCCGGCGGACTGACCCTCGAGGAGTCGCTCGGCCTCTGGGAGCGCGGTGAGCAGCTCGCCCAGCTGTGCCAGCACTGGCTGGACCGGGCCCGCGAGCGCCTCGCCGCCGCGACCCCCGGTGATCAGCCCGAGTAGGGCCGCACCGCTCGCGCGACGCTCTCCAGCTCCTCGTCGGTCGCCGAGCCGGTGACCAGCACGGTGACGTCGCCGTCGGTGCGGAACAGCACGGTCTCGCCGCGCTCGGTCGTCCCCCGGGACCAGGTCTGCCCGTCGAGGTCGACGGTGCCCTGCTCCTGCGCGCCGGCCAGGACGCCGTCCACCGCGTCGGCCCGGACGTCGTCGCTGACCACGAAGCCCGCGTACTCCGAGGACGGCGTCAGGTAACCGATCTCCAGGGTGATCGGGTCGCCGGCGTCCGCTCCGCCGGCGTCGGTGCGGGCGCTGGTCGGGCGGTAGCCGTCGGGCAGGCCGGCAGGGGCGAGCACCGGGTACCCGGCGCGGGCGGCGGCCAGCTGCACGGTGGTGGCCGGGTCGACCTCGCGGACGGTGTCGACGTCGGACTGCTTGAACGCCATCCAGCCCACCAGGGCCAGGCAGATCAGCACCAGCGGGACCAGCGAGCGGAGCATGTTGGCCGCGCTCATCCGGTTGGCCCGCTCGATCGCCGGCGGGGACGCCTGCGTGGGGGGCTGACTGGTCGGGCCGGCTGAGCTCACCCCCCTAGGATGACAGGACTCATCGCCCCACCCCGCCGCCCAGCGTCCGTGTGGCGGAACCAGGAGGTCCGCGTGTCCCTTCCCCTACCCGACGGCCCCCCGATCCACGGCGGAGGCAGCTTCCGCGCCGACCGCCCGGCCCCCGACCGCAACCTCGCCCTCGAGCTGGTCCGGGTCACGGAGGCCGGTGCGATGGCCGCCGGCCGCTGGGTGGGCCGCGGCGACAAGAACGGCGGCGACGGTGCCGCCGTCGACGCCATGCGGTCCCTCATCGGCACGGTGAGCATGAAGGGCGTCGTCGTCATCGGCGAGGGCGAGAAGGACCAGGCCCCGATGCTCTTCAACGGCGAGCAGGTCGGTGACGGCAACGGCCCGGAGTGCGACGTCGCGGTCGACCCGGTCGACGGCACCACGCTCATGGCCAAGGGCATGCCCAACGCCATCGCGGTCATGGCCGTCGCCGACCGCGGCGCCATGTACGACCCGTCGGCGGTCTTCTACATGGAGAAGATCGCGGTCGGCCCCGCGGCGGCCGACGTCGTCGACATCACCGCGCCCGTCGCCGAGAACGTCCGCCGGGTCGCCAAGGCGAAGCACTGCTCCACCGGCGACGTCACCGTGTGCATCCTGGACCGCCCCCGCCACGACCAGCTGGTCCACGAGGTGCGGGAGGCCGGCGCGCGGATCAAGTTCATCACCGACGGCGACGTGGCCGGCGCGATCGCCGCCGCTCGCGAGGGCACCGGCGTCGACCTGCTCATGGGCATCGGCGGCACGCCGGAGGGCATCATCGCCGCCTGCGCGCTCAAGTGCATGGGCGGTGCGCTGCAGGGCAAGCTGTGGCCCAAGGACGACGAGGAGCGGCAGAAGGCCCTCGACGCCGGCCACGACCTCGACCGGGTGCTGCAGATCGACGACCTGGTGCGCGGCGACGTCTTCTTCGTGGCCACCGGCATCACCGACGGCGAGCTGCTCCGTGGCGTCCAGTACCGGGCCGGCGGCTGCACGACGCAGTCGCTGGTCATGCGCTCGAAGTCGGGCACGATCCGGCTCATCGACAGCCTGCACTCGCTGGAGAAGCTGCGCGCCTACTCCGCGGTGCGCTTCGACCGCTCGGACGACTGAGTCACTGCGGTACTCCGGACCGCACCGCGGCCAGGTCCGACCCCGGTCGAGCGGAGCCGCTGAGTCGTCCCTGCGCGGACCCCTCCGGGGCCCACTCGGGACGACCGGTGGCTCCTCAGCTGGGAGGCAACGGCGGGGGGACCGGCGGCAGGGGCGGGGTCGGCGGAGGCGCCAGCTGCCGGGCGGCGAGGCGGTCGACCATCGCCCGCCACCGGCTGGCCGACTCCCCCGGCGTCAGGCTGCGCAGCCGCAGGTCCCCGAAGACGCTCCGCGCGTGGACCACGATCCGTGGCGTGCCGGCCAGCCGCGGCACCGGGGCCAGCTGGGTCTTGCGATCGCCGAAGACCGTCCGGCCCCGCAACTCGGCGTCCACCCCCTCGGCGACGACCACGTCGACGTCGCCGAACACCGTGCCCAGGGTGATCTCGATGCGGTCGGCGTCGGTCCGCAGGCCGCGCAGGTCCAGTCGGACGTCACCGAAGACGGCGCTCACTCGCTGCGGCGCGTTCGGGCCGGCGAGCTTCACGTCGCCGAACACGTTGCTGAGCTCCTCGGGGACGCGCGTGCCCACGATCTCGACCGGCGGCGGGGCGTCCGGGGGGAGGTCGGCGACGAGGGCAGCCAGGTCGTCGTGCGTGTTCGCGGCGTAGGCGGCCTCGACCCGCTCACCGAACTCGGAGAGGTCGATCCGCCCCTCGGCGACGGCTCGCTGCAGGCGGGTCACGGTGGCCTCGCGGTCGGCGTCCGAGGCACGGACGACGGGCCGGGCGGGTACGGCGTCGGGGTCCACGCGCCGACCGTAGCCGAGCGGACGCTCCCCGCGAGCGGTCCGACCACGTCCGGGCCGCTCACGCGTCGGAGCGGTCCGGAGCGCGATCCCACGGGCATCTAGGGTCCGTAGTCGCAGGACTGTCACCAACGACCACACGGGAGCCGCAGCCATGCCCGCTGAGACCCAGGCCGCCTCGCAGGACGGCACCGACTACCGCATCGAGCACGACTCCATGGGCGAGGTCCGGGTCCCCGCGTGGGCGAAGTGGCGGGCGCAGACCCAGCGCGCCGTCGAGAACTTCCCGATCTCCGGCACGCCGATCGAGCGCGAGCTGATCGCCGCGCTGGCCGCCATCAAGGGCGCGGCCGCCGCCGTCAACGCCTCCCTCGGCGTCCTGCCGGGGGAGACCGCCGACGCGATCGGCACCGCCGCCGCCTCGGTGGCCCGTGGCGAGTGGGACGAGCACTTCCCCATCGACGTCTTCCAGACCGGCTCCGGGACGTCGAGCAACATGAACACCAACGAGGTCATCGCGACCCTCGCCACCGAGGAGCTCGGCTCGTCGGTGCACCCCAACGACCACGTCAACGCCTCGCAGTCGTCCAACGACGTCTTCCCGTCGGCGATCCACGTGGCGGCGACGAAGGCGATCGTCCGCGACCTCGTCCCGGCGTTGGAGCACCTGGCCGGCTCCCTCGAGCGCAAGGCCGAGGAGTTCGCCGAGGTCGTGAAGAGCGGGCGCACCCACCTGATGGACGCCACCCCGGTCACCCTCGGCCAGGAGTTCGGCGGGTACGCCGCGGCGGTGCGCTACGGCGTCGAGCGGCTGCAGGCCTCGCTGCCGCGGATCGGCGAGCTGCCCCTGGGCGGCACCGCGGTCGGCACGGGCATCAACACCCCGCCCGGCTTCGCCGCTGCCATCATCGAGCGGCTCGCCGGCGAGCTGGAGCTGCCGCTGACCGAGGCCCGCAACCACTTCGAGGCGCAGAGCTCGCGCGACGCGCTGGTGGAGGGCTCCGGGCAGCTCAAGACCATCGCCGTCGGCCTGGTGAAGATCGCCAACGACCTGCGCTGGATGGGCTCCGGCCCGCGCACCGGCCTCGGTGAGATCCAGCTGCCGGACCTGCAGCCGGGCAGCTCGATCATGCCCGGCAAGGTGAACCCGGTGATCCCGGAGGCGGTCATCCAGGTGGCCGCCCAGGTCATCGGCAACGACGCCGCGGTCACCTTCGCCGGCACCACCGGCGTCTTCGAGCTCAACGTGACGCTGCCGCTGATGGCGCGCAACGTGCTCGAGTCGATCCGGCTTCTGACCAACGCGAGCCGGATCCTGGCCGACCGCTGCGTCGACGGGATCGTCGCCAACGTCGACCAGTGCCGGGAGTACGCCGAGTCCTCGCCGTCCATCGTGACGCCGCTGAACAAGTACATCGGCTACGAGGAGGCGGCGAAGGTCGCCAAGCAGTCGCTGGCCGAGCAGAAGACGATCCGGCAGGTCGTGGTGGAGCGCGGCTACGTCGAGCAGGGCAAGCTCACCGAGCAGCAGCTCGACGAGGCCCTCGACGTCCTCTCGATGACCCACCCGTGACGCTCGGCGGGGCGGGTCCTCCGACGGATCCGCCCCGCCGATCGGCGGGGCGTGGTGCTACCCCCGGGAACCTGAGTAGCGTCGCCTCTGATGAGCGAGACTGCGAGCGCAGCGGCGGTCGGCAACCCCGACGTGTCCCTGCGCTATCCCGGTGGAGAACTGCCCCTGCGCGTGGTCGCGGCCACGGAGGGCGCCGATGGCCTGGACACCGGCAAGCTGCTGGCCACGACCGGACAGGTCGCGCTGGACATCGGCTTCGTCAACACCGCGGCGTGCACCTCGGCGATCACCTACATCGACGGTGACGCCGGGATCCTGCGCTACCGCGGCTATCCGATCGACCAGCTGGCCGAGCAGGCGAGCTTCGTGGAGGTCAGCTATCTGCTGATCTACGGCGAGCTGCCCACCGCCGACCAGCTGGCCGACTTCGACTCCCGGCTGCGCCGGCACACCCTGCTGCACGAGGACCTCAAGCAGTTCTTCCGGGGGTTTCCGCGCGATGCCCACCCGATGCCGGTGCTGTCCTCGGCGGTGAGCGCGCTGTCGACGTTCTACCAGGACTCGCTGGATCCCTTCGACGCCCGGCAGGTGGAGATCTCCACGCTGCGGCTGCTGGCCAAGCTGCCCACGATCGCGGCCTACGCGTACAAGAAGTCCGCCGGGCAGCCGTTTCTGTATCCGGACAACTCGCTGGGGCTGACCGAGAACTTCCTGCGGATGACCTTCGGGTTTCCCGCCGAGCCCTACGAGGTCGATCCCGACATGGCCGCGGCGCTGGACATGCTGTTCGTGCTGCACGCCGATCACGAGCAGAACTGCTCGACCTCCACGGTGCGCCTGGTCGGGTCCAGCCAGGCCAATCTGTTCGCCTCGGTGTCGGCCGGGATCAACGCGCTGTTCGGTCCGCTGCACGGCGGGGCCAACCAGTCGGTGCTGGAGATGCTGGAGTCCATCCAGCGCGAGGGCGGGGACATTCCCGCGTTCGTGGCGCGGGTGAAGAACCGGGAGCCCGGGGTCAAGCTGATGGGCTTCGGGCACCGGGTGTACAAGAACTACGATCCCCGCGCGGCGATCGTGAAGAAGACGGCCGACCAGGTGCTGGCCAAGCTCGGTGGCAACAACGAGCTGCTGGACCTGGCTCGGCAGCTGGAGGAGATCGCGCTGTCGGATGACTACTTCGTCGAGCGCAAGCTCTATCCGAACGTGGACTTCTACACCGGGTTGATCTATCGGGCGATGGGCTTTCCGACGCCGATGTTCACCGTGCTGTTCGCGCTGGGCCGGCTGCCCGGCTGGATCGCCCAGTGGCGGGAGATGATCAACGATCCGGCCACCAAGATCGGCCGCCCCCGGCAGGTCTACACCGGCGCCACCGAACGCGCCTTCGTCCCCCTCGACCAACGCTGACAGAACACCCCCGTCCACCCCGCGCTTCGTCGAAGGACCCCGTCCTCCCCGCGAAGGACCCCCTTGCCCCCCACTCGCGAGCTCGCGGCGGGACCCTGCACGCAGGCCGCCCGAGCTCGGGGTGGTGCCCGGGACGAGGCCAGCGGGCCTCTGGAAGGGGGTCCTTCCAGCACCTCACCACCCGCCCGAGGTCCCGTCGTCCGCCCCCGGACGACGGGACCTCGGCGTCTCGGGCAGCATGGGGCCCGCCACGTCGCGTCCGAACGACCGTCCCGGGAGGGAGTCCCATGGCCGAGTCCCCACCCGAGGACGACCTGGTGCTGCCCCCGGTGCCGCTGGCGACCGGCGAGGCGGTGCAGGTCGGCGGGACCGGCCGCCGGGTGAGCCGGGTGGAGCTGGTCGTCTCCACCGAGGACGGCGGGGAGCTGCGCATCCCGCTCGAGCACCACCACGGCGCCTGGTGGCCGCCGGCCGAGCGCACCACGCCACCGTCGGGCGTGTACGCCGATCGGGTGCCACCTGCAGATCACCCCCACCCGGAGGGGTGAGACCACCTCCCCCCTCCCTCCTGCCACTCCCCCGCCCCGTCGATACGAGGTCTGAGCGCACCGCGGATCCCCGCGGAGCCGGCCACGTACGACGAGACACCCGGGGGACCCGCAGTGCCCGCACCACGCACGTCGGTCCCCCGCACCGCCGCTCCCCGCACCGGCACCCGTCCCACCGCGAGCCGCACCGCCGCGACCCGCAGCACCGCCGCCCGCCCGCCGCTCACCCCGCAGGAGGCGCAGGCGCTGCGGGCCGTGCTCGCCGCGCGCGCCGCCGCGGCTCCGGACGGCGCCGTGCCGGCCCGCCGCACCCCCTCCTCCGGCCGCCCCACCACTGCTCGCCGTCCGGCCTCCGGCACCCGCGGCCGCACGAGCCAGAAGCGGCGGCGGAAGACCTCGGCCCGCCGGGCGCCCGCCCGGCACTGGCTGCCCGCTGGCGACGGCCGCCGCTGGCGGGTGCGCCTGTCGGTCGCCGCCCTCGGCCTCGTGCTGCCGGTGCTCGCCGGCCTGGTGGCCCCGGGCGCCCAGGTGCCCGGGACCGCCGCCGAGCCGACCGACGCCACCGGCCTGGCCCTCGCCGCCCAGGGCACGCTGCTCGACGCCGCGACCCGCTACCGCGGCCTGGAGCAGTCCCTCGCCGCCCGGCACGCCGAGCTGGCGGCGGCCCGCGCCGCGGAGCGGTCCGCGCAGCAGCAGGTGGCCGCCGCGCGGACGACGGTCGGCACGGGCGCCGCCACCCTCTACCGGTCGCCGGTCGAGGCGCGGACCCCCCTGGTGGCGCTCGACGTGCGCGCCGCCGACAGCACTGCCGACGTCCTCCACCTCACCGCGATCGCCGAGCGGGCCGCGCAGGACCTCGAGGGCGACGTCGTCCGGGCCGAGCGCGCCGCGGTCGACCTGACGGTCGCCACCCGCCGCGTGGCGGTGGCCGAGGCCGCCCTCTCGACCGTGCAGGCGCAGGCCGCCGCCGTCCTCGACGAGGTCCGTGCCGAGGTCGCCGGGCTGCGGACCGACGTGGCCGCGCAGCTGGCCGCGCTGGGCACCGGCCAGGCTGCGGCCGCCCAGCAGGAGGTCAACCAGCGGGCGCTGCGCCGCTGGCAGGACCACCTCACCGGGCTGGCGCTCGCCGGTATCGTGCCGCCGCCCGCGGCCGACCTCGCCGACCCGACCGCGCTGCCCGCGGGTCTGTCCCCCGCGCTCGACGCCGCCGGGCAACCCGTCCCGGGCGTCGCCTGGGCCGTGGCCGGCAACCGCCCGGTCACCGTGCTCCCGGCCGAGACGGTGGCCGCGGTCAGCTCCGCGCTGGCCCAGCTGGGCAAGCCCTTCGTGGCCGGCGGCACCGGTCCCGACGCCTACGACTGCGGCGGCCTGGCGGCCACCTCGTGGCTGCTCGCCGGGTACGCGATCCCGACCGCCTCGGGCGACCAGTGGACCCACGGCGCCGCCGTCCCGCTCCCGCAGCTGCAGGTCGGCGACCTAGTCTTCACCGACGGCGGCCGCGACGTGGGCATCTACCTCGGCGAGGGTCAGGCCGTGGCCGCGTCGGCCGTCGGCTACCAGGTCGGCGTCCGCCCGGTCGCCGACGGCGCCGCCGCCGTGCGGGTGACCCTGCCCGCCCCGGCGCAGCCGAACGCCCCCCTGCCGGCCGGCACCGCCGAGCGCGGCGCCTGCGGCGCCCCGCCCGCGCCGGTCGGTCCGGTGAGCCCCGCCTGGGGTGGCTGGGCGAACGGCCGGATCCCGGCCACCGCGCTGTGCTCGATCGCCCGCGGCCACGCCCTGCGCTGCGACGCCGCCGCCGGTTACGCGGCCCTGGCCGGCGCCTACCGCGCGGCCTTCGGCAGCCCGCTGTGCATCACCGACTCGTACCGGTCGATCGGCGCGCAGGTCACCGCCTTCCGCGCCAAGCCTGGCCTGGCCGCGGTGCCCGGGACGTCGAACCACGGGTGGGGGCTGGCGGTCGATCTCTGCGGCGGCATCAACGTCGCGGGCACCGCGCAGTCGGCCTGGATGGCGGCCAACGCGGGGCGGTTCGGCTTCGTCCAGCCCGACTGGGCGCGGCAGGGCGGCGAGAAGCCGGAACCGTGGCACTGGGAGTTCGACCACCTGGCCTGACGGGGTGTGTCCTGTTCGCCGCGACCGCCGCGATGCTCTGCACCTCCCGCACCGGCTGCCAGCGGCGGTTCCTGCCCGGATCCCTCGGGCCCGACTCGCCGGCGGAGACACCTGACACAGTGCACCGGTGCTGAGTCAGGTGGCCGACGGCGTCTGGGTCCGGCAGAGCGAGTGGGTCTGGAGCAATGCCATCGCGGTGCGCGGGGAGGACGGGTTGATCCTGGTCGATCCCGGCATCGACGGTTCTGATCCGAACCAGCTCGCCGATGACGTGGACCGGCTCGGCATCCCGGTGGTCGCCGGGTTCTCCACCCATCCGCACTGGGACCACCTGCTCTGGCATCCCCGGTTCGGCGACCGGCCGCGCTACGCCACCCCGGCGGGCGCCCAGGCTGCCGGTGAAGCCCGGGAGCGGGCGCAGCGGATGGCGGCGGAGAGCGCGTCGGGCATCCCTCTCGAGCTGACCGGGCTCCTCACCCCGCTGCCCGCGGACGGGGGACCCGTGCCGGGCGAGATCGTCGAGCACCAGGCGCACGCCATCGGCCACGCCGCGGTCCTCCTCGCGGACCGTGGCGTCCTGCTCGCCGGCGACATGCTCTCCGACGTCCTGATCCCGCTCCTCGACCCTCGCCCCCCGATCAGGTGGGCGCCTATGAGACGGCACTCGACCGGCTGGGTGAGGCTGCCCGGCACGTCGATGTCCTGGTTCCCGGCCACGGGGCCGTTGCCGAGGGTCCCGAGGTGGCGGCCCGCCTCGCCGCCGGTCATGCCTACATCGACGCGCTGCGGCGAGGAGAGGAGCCGGTCGACGCGCGTCTGGGTCAGGACTGGCTCTCCGGCCCCCACCAGTCGAACCTGGAGCAGGCCCGACGCGGATCCGGATGAGCTCCGGCGTCATCGCGTTCACGGCCGTCACCCGGTGAGCCTCCGCTCGGCGACGACGGAGGCACCCTCTACCGACGACCCCTCATCGGCATGACCGGACGTCGCGCCTCCGGGGCATGGGACACACCCGGTCAGACCCAGCGCAGGCGGGCGATCTGCCGCCACGGCAGTCGCTGGCACGCCTCGCCGGTCTCCCCGGCGAGCCGCGCGGCCACGGCGGCACCGGCACAGGCCAGCGGCGAGTGCGGCGTGACCACGACGTGCGGGTCGTGCAGGTCGAGCCCGGCCCCGGCGATCCGGTCGAGCAGCAGCTGCGGGGCCATGAGCACGGCGGTGGCGAGCACCGGCACCTCGGGGTGCGACCACAGCGCCACCGGGCCCTCGACCCGCAGCTCCCCGCCGACCGCGGCGGCCCGCTCGGCGGCGGCTCCACGCACCCGGTCGACAGCGCACCGGTCCAGACCCGACGTCGGCGTCCACGGCAGGGCGCGGTCCTCCCGGCGGACGACGACCCGCCAGCCGACGGCGGTCTCCGTGCGGTCGGTCCAGTCGAGCACCGCGACGCCGGCCTCGGCGGCCACCGCGTCGGGGACCGGCCGGTCGCGCACCCACGCCCTCAGCGCGGCCGCGAGCTCCTCGGGGGTCGAGCCGACGCGGGCGTCGGTCATGTCCTCGGCCAGGTCCCGCAGCGGTGTGCGCACCCGGCGCTCGTCCTCCTCGAGGACCACGACGGGGCCGTCGACCCGGTCGTCGGCGAGCGTGATGCGCAGCCGGTCGGTCGCCAGCCCGGGCAGCACCTCGTCGGCCGCCTGCCGCAGGTCGGCCACCGTCACCGGGACCGAGCGCAGCCGCTGCAGCAGCCCGGAGCCGGCGAACAGGCCCCCGCTCACGGGCGGTCCTGGCACAGCGCGGTGCGCAGCGTCGGCGCGAGCTCGGGCAGGGTCAGCACGCTGGAGAGCTCCCGGGAGGACAGCCGCACCGGCAGGACGTCGGCGCCCCAGCCGGTCACCCGGCGCACGCGTGCCGCGGAGCTCGGCCACACGGCATCGCGCGCCGCGGCCACGTGCAGCTCGGTGAGCACGTCGGAGAGGTGGATGGCGGCCACCGGGTGCACGGCGGCGTCCTCCAGGGCGACGCGGACGACGCCGGCCAACTGCTCGCGTTCGCCGGCGGTCAGCCAGTGCGGAACGAGGACGTCGGGCGCGGGTCCGCCCGCGGCGAGGGCGCTCACCGCGGGCCTGCCACGGCCGGGGCCAGCTCCGGACCGCGGCTGCGGCGGGCTCCCCTGCGCTCTGTCACACCTGGGATATCGGCAGGCCGGCGCCGCGTTCGACCCGGATCCGCGCGATTTCCGTGGAGGGACGGCTCAGTCCGCGAGCTCGGCCAGGCGCAGCTTGAGCGCCCGCTCGACGCGGTCGGCGTGCACGTTCATGTTGCGCACCGAGGTGCCCAGGTCGGCCGACAGCTGCGTCTTCGTCCGGCCGCCCCACGTGGTCAGGTACCACGTCGCCCAGCCCAGCACGTTGGGCTGGCCGGCCCGCTGGTCGGGTCGCGCGTCGGGGTCCGGCGCGCATGCCGCGGTCAGCGCGTGCGACAGCAGGGTCTGCTCGGCCTCGCCGATGATCTCGTCCGGCGCCTCGTGCGCGTCCGGCAGCATGATCTCGGTGCCGTCCGGGCCGACGCCGTCGAGGGACTGCAGGTTCCGCAACCCGTTGAGGGTGGCCACGGTCTGGGAGTTGCGGCGCAGCGTGGCCACGCTCTGCCCCATGTACGCGGCCAGCTCCTTCTCGCTGGGCCGCCGCTGGTGCTCGGCGAGGAAGGCGGCGACCGCCTTCTGCTGCCTGTTCTCGGTGTCGGCGGCGGTGCGCCCGTGGGCGTTGCGGCCCAGGTCGTGCACCCACTTCGACAGCTGGGTGGCCAGGAAGGCCCCGAAGGGCACGCCCTTGCCCTCGTCGAACTGCTCGACGGCCTTGAGGATCCACTCGCTCACCTGCTGGGTGAGGTCGTCGGGGTCGGGCACGTGCAGCCGCAGCGTGCTCGAGTTGCGCTGCAGGCGCTTGAGGCTGATCGGGAGGTAGTGCCGGCAGAGCTCGTCGAGGAAGGCCGGCGGCAGGTCGCGCGGCGCCCGCCGGCGGACGTCGGTCTCCGCGCGCAGCCCCACGGTCGCCGTCCCGTGCCCCGCACACCAGGCCTTGACCCAGTCGGCGAGGACCGAGGCGGTGCCGCAGGCGCCGTCGACGCGGTACAGACCCTCGCCCTGGTCGTAGCTGACCGTCACGCCGTCGGGCAGCTCGCGGCGGAACTCCTCGAGCGGCAGCTCGCGGTCGGTGCGGAAGTGCACCCGGTCCCGCGGCGTGATGGGCGCGAGAGGCCAGCCCTCGGCCTCGGGGAGGCCACCGAAGGCCAGCGGCTCGCGGGAGCGGGTGGACGCGGTGTCGACGTCGGGGGTGGCAGGGAGGTGGTTCACCGGGACTCCTCGGCGCTGTGGGGAAGACGGCGCTGTGCGGACGACGTGGCCGCGACGGACGGAGGGGCGGCCCCGTTCAGAGGCTCGCCGCGAGCTTGCGAGCGGTGAGGAGGACGGGGTCCTTCTCCTGCTCGACCGCAGTCGGCTGACGGGGAGCGGGGACGACGGCCTCGGTCGCCGGGCCGGCCGCGAGGCGGGCCATGAGGTCGGCGGCCGCGGCACGCTCGGCCTCGCTCGGCTCCACGGTGTAGACCGGCATGTGGTCGTACAGCGTGGTGAACGCCGAGCTGACGAACGCGTAGGCGGCCTGCGCCTGCGGGGAGAACCGGGCGACGGCGGCCCGCGGGCCGAGCTCGACGCCGACGGTCACGCGCACGACCCGGTCGTCCTTGCTCAGACCGGTCAGCGTGAAGGACACCCCGGGGTGCGCGCCGGCCAGCTCGGCCAGCGCCGCGAGGCACCGCCGGGTCGACCCGCGGCGCGGCCGCAGCTGCACGTGCACGACGACGGTGTCGGACTCCGCGCCGGAGCCGACGACCGCGGCGACCTGGTCGCCGGACTCAGTGACTGCGTTCTGTTGCATCGAGATCGCCCCCTGTGACGTGCTTGAGGGCAACTCTCGCGCATCGGCGACCGGGCGACCGGCACAACTCTCGCTGTGCCATACGCAATGTCAGGGCATCTCTTCGGCAGGTCTTGCCTGTGTCGCATGCTCACCGACCGCGCACAGTGCGGTGGCAGGCAGGAGTACACAACAGCCGGGGGTCGTGTCCCGGCCAGTTCTGTCAGCCCGCGGGGTCCTCCGTGACCTGCCCGTGACCGGCGGACGCCGGCTCGGTCCCCGCGATCGGCCCGGTCGGGTCGGCCGCCGCCGTCGCGGGGGCGAAGGCGGCCAGCGCGCCGAGGGTGTCGGCGGTGACCTGCGCCGCGAGCAGGTTGGCCTCGGCGATCTGCCGGTAGACCTCCTCGCGGTGGATGGTCACCTCGCGCGGGGCCTTGAAGCCGAGGCGGACGGTGCCGCCGCGGACCTCGACGACGTGGACCTCGATGTCGTCGCCGATGCGGATGGTCTCGCCGACGCTGCGGGTCAGAGTGAGCACGTGGAACCCCTCCATGGGTGTGTGGTGGCCGTCCGTGGCGAGCCCGCGAAGCGGGCCGTGGGTGGTGGCGAGCCCGCGAAGCGGGCCGTGGGTGGCGGACCTGGTCCGCCTGTCCAGTTATCGGCGCAGGGGACGCCGGATGGGATGCGATCCGTCGAGCAGCACGACCTGCGTGGACCGCCAGTTGGTCGGGTTGACCACCAGCGGGGCCCGCAGGTTGGCCGTGGCCGCGGCCGGGCCCTCGGCCGGCACCGTCACGAGGCAGTACAGCCGCGCCCGTGCGGGGTCGTCGAGCTCCAGGTCCGCGCACACGGCCGGGGGCAGGGCCGGTGCGTAGTCCGGGAAGTACATGCCCGGATCGATGGCGAGGAACCGCGGGCCCTCCGGCGCCATCGACTGCAGCCAGAACAGCCGGCCGTCGCCGTCGGCGGTCACCAGCACGTAGTCGCGGTGGCCCGGGAACCCGGGCAGTGCCTCGGTCATCGCCAGCAGGGGCAGGGTCGCGACCGCCGAGAGCGTCATCGCAGGAAGTCCACGAGCGAGGGCTGGATGACCTTGGCGGTGGCCTGCAACGCGGCCTGGTAGCCGACCTGCTGGTGGTTCAGCTCCATGATGGTCCTGGGCATGTCGATGTCCTCGACATCGGCCAGCTGGCTCGACAGGGTCAGCTGCAGCTCGGCGTTCACGCTGGCAGCGGCGTCCATCCGGGCCGCTCGGCCGCCGATGGTCGCGGTCGCACCGAGCAGCCGCTCGAGGGCGACGTCGAGCGCGCCCAGGTCCGCTGCGAGCGAGCCGGGGTCGTCGACGACGTCGGCGGCGATGTCCGCGACGACGGAGAACAGGTCGCCGGCCCCGGGAGTGCCGAAGGCCTCGGGACCGGTGACGTCGACCCGGACCACGTCGGAGTTGGACACCCGTCGGACGTTCTCCACGACCGGGATGCCGTCCGCGCCGCCGACGCCGACGTAGGCGCCGCTCGTCGTGTCGTAGGCGGTGCTGCCGGTCGTGGCGCCGCCGAAGAGCGGACGGCCGTTGACGGTCGAGTTGGCCAGGCCCAGCAGTGCGTCCCGGAGCCCGGCGACCTCGGCGGCGACCGCCTGGCGCGCGGTGGCCGACATGGTGCCGGCGTTGAGGCCGGTCACGGTCAGCGACCGGATGCGCTGGACCTGGTCGATCATCGAGGTCAGCGCGCTGTCGGTGGCGTCGAGCCAGCTCTGGCCGTCGGAGATGTTCGCGGCGTGCTGGACCGTCGCGCTCTGGTCCTGACGGATCTGCAGGGCCTTGTTGGTCCCGGTCGGCGAGTCCGACGGCGCGCTGATCTGCTTGCCGGAGGTGAGCTGCTGCTGCAGCTTGTTCACCGCTGCCAGGTTGCTGTTGAGCCCCAGCAGTGCGGTCTGCGTGACGGCCCGGTGGGTGATGCGCATCAGGTCACCGCCCCACGAGCCCGGTGCGGCTGATCAGGGTGTCCAGCGCCTCGTCGATGGCGGTCACCATGCGGGCGGCGGCGCTGTAGGCGTGCTGGAAGGACAGCATGTTGGTCATCTCCTCGTCGAGGTTCACACCCGACACGGACTCGCGGGCAGCGTCCACCTGGGTGGTGATCGCCGTCTGCACCGTCAGGTTCCGGGCGGCGACGGAGGACTCGACACCGAGCGACACGACCATCGCCCGGTAGGTGGCGTCCACGCCGGTGGGGTCGAGGCTGAGCCGGAAGAACCGGTCGGCGTTCCCGCCGTCCGCCGACGCCCTCCCACCCAGCGAGGCCGGGGAGGTGGCGGCCGCGGCGAGCTTGGCCGGGTCGGCGATGCGGAGGGTGATGTTCCTGGCGTCGACCGCGGCCGGGTCCCCCGCACCGTCGTCCATCAGGACGCCGCCCACCGTCCCGGTGGGGTCGTACCCCGCGGTGTGCACGGCGTTGAGGTTGGCGACCAGGTCGCGGGCCTGCGTGTCGAGGGCTGCGCGGTAGCGCGGCACCGTGGAGGTCAGCACGGTGACCTGGCCTCCGGCGGTGCCGCCGAGCGCCAGCGTGGTCCCACCGGGCGCCGTCACGACCCGCGGGTCGTTCCCACCGCCGACACCGTCGGGGTCGTCGACGCCGACGACCCGCATGCCCAGCACGGTCCCGCCGGCGACGAGGGTCGTGCCGCCGACGACGACGTCGACCATGCCGTCGGACGCCGGCGTGGACGTGGCGCCCACCTTCTCCGCCAGCTGCATCACCAGGAGGTCACGGCGATCGGACAGCTCGTTGGTGGGCAGGCCGGAGCGGGTGGCCTGACCGATCTGGGTGTTCAGATCGGCGATCGAGGTCGCGGTCGCGTTGACCTCGGTGACCAGCGACTGCAGGTTGGCGTGGGCCTGTGACCACTGCTGGTCCAGGGAGTTGCGGGTCGCCCGCATGCCGCCGGCCAGGATGTCCAGCCGTTCGAGCACCTGGGCGCGCGCCCCTGGCTCGGTCGGGTTGTTGTGCAGCGCGCTGAAGGCGGACCACACGTCGGCGAGCATCTTCTGGATGCCCGTGCTGCCGGGCTCACGGAGGGCCTCCTCCACCTGGGCGAGCGCCTCGCTGGCGACGGTGAGCTGGGCGGTCCGCGCCGACTCCACCTGCCCACGGCTCTCCAGGAAGACGTCCCGGATGCGGGCGACCTGGTCGGCGCTGACGCCCGAGCCGACCGGGCTGCTCACCGAGTGGATCGCCGGTACGGCGGTTCCGCCCATGGCCCGCAGCTCCACCCGCTGGCGCGTGTACCCGTCGGTGTTGACGTTGGCGATGTTCTGGCCCGTGACGTCCAGCCCGCGCTGCGACGCCCACAGCGCCGTCCGGGCCGTGTTCAGCCCGCCGAACGTGGAGCTCACCTGCACTCCTCGCCGGCGCTCGTCGGCCGCGTGCGCGGCACGCTGGTTCCCTGCTGCGACCTCGCCGGTTCGGTCACAGGGCACCGTCCAGGGTGACCGCGCGGTGCGTGCGCTCGTCGCTGCGGCCGGTCGACCCATAGGTGCCGGCCGACGGGGCCTTCACCGACAGCAGCGCGTCGCCGATGGCGGACAGGCCGCCCTCGATCAGCTCGCGGTTGGTGTCGGACAGGCCGCGAAGTTCCGTCACGAGCACCAACAGCGTCTCGTGGTGCTTGGCGTACAGGTCGTTCCACGGTGCCGGCGCGGCCTCGGCCAGCTTGCGCAGCGAGGGGTTCACCCCCACGCCGAGCCGCTGGGCGAGCACCTCGGTGGCCGCCGCCCGCTCCACCTCGAGGGTGCGCAGCTGGTCGAGCACGACCTCGATCTCGTGCGCGATCCGCGACAGCCAGCGGGTCTTGCCCGTGACGATCAGGTACTGCTTCTCCTCCGCCTTGAACAGCAGCAGGTCCAGCAGCTCCTGCTCGCGCCACAGCAACGTCGACAGGTGCTGGTAGTCCACGCCCCCACCGTCCCTCCGTACTCCCCGGGGCAGGCGTCGGTGCTGCCCGCGGGTTCTCAGAGAGCAGCTTCGGCACCATCCGGGGGCCCTTGAGCCGAGGCGCTCAAGTCGGGGGACGTCCGCGCCGATCGGGGGGTGCCATCCGGGCCCGGGCCTGCCGAGAAGGGGGACGTGAGCCCATCGCGTGCACAGGCGACCCTGCGGTCCAGTGCCTCAGCTTCGCGCCTCCCCGTCGCTCCGGCCGCCGGCCCCTCCGCCCGGCCACGCGCGACCCGGCACACCGCGACCCGGGACACCGCGTCCCGCGACACCTCCCCCCGGGACGTCGACGCCCTGGTGACCGAGCACCTGCCGCTGGCCGCGTTCGCGGTCAACGCGGTCGCCTCGCGCATCTCGCTGCCTGCCCACGTCAGCCGCGAGGACCTGCTGTCCTGCGCGCGCGTGGCGCTGGTCGAGGTGGCCCGGCGCTTCGACCCGTCGGCAGGGGCCTCCTTCGCCACCTACGCCCTGGCCCGGCTGCAGGGCGCCGTCCTCGACGAGCTGCGCTCCGGCGACTGGGCCAGCCGCTCGGTGCGGGCCGCCGCCCGGCGCACCGACGCCGCCGCCGACGCCCTCGCGATGCAGCTGGGCCGGCCGCCGACGCGGGGGGAGCTCGCCGCGAGCCTGGGCATGGCCACCAGCGACCTGGACTCCCTGCAGGTCGACGTCCACCGGGCGGTCATGGTGAGCATCGACGCCGAGACCGGCCCGGACGGCGCCTCCCTCGACCTCCCGGACACCGGCGAGTCACCGGAGCGGGCGCTGCTGCGCAGCGAGCGCTCCCGGTACCTGCACGAGGCGATCCGCCAGCTGCCCGACCGGCTCGACGAGGTCGTCGAGCGCAACTTCTTCGGCGGCGAGTCGCTCACCGACATCGCCACCGACCTCGGCGTCACCCTCTCCCGCGTCTCGCAGATGCGCGCCCGCGCGCTGACCCTGCTGCACGCGGCGATGAGCGAGGTGTGGGAGGGCAAGGCGGTGCCGGCCGACGGCGGGGTGCGCGCGCGCAACCAGCAGCGCTCCTACGTCGACCGGGTGGCCGGCCGCAACGCTCCCCCAGCCGCAGTCCCCCCGCGCGCCGTCCCGGTCCCACCGCAGCGCAACCCCTGGCTGGCGGCCAGTCGAGGCGCCGCCCGACCCGCTTGAGTGATGTCGGGAGCCAAGACCCGCTGAAGTCCTCAAGGAACGCGTCACTCCGGCCGTAGCCGCTCGTGCCACGCCGACTGCACGGCTGCAGCCGGCACCCGGAGAGACCCGATTCCAAGGAGGAACACCGTGGGTCTGCGCATCAACCAGAACATCGCCGCCCTCAACGCCCACCGCAACCTGTCGGTGACGGACGGCCAGATGAGCAAGTCGCTGGAGAAGCTGTCCTCCGGCTTCCGGATCAACCGGGCCGCGGACGACGCCGCCGGCCTGGCGATCTCCGAGGGCCTGCGCGCCCAGGTCGGTGGCCTCAAGGCCGCCGTCCGCAACGCGCAGGACGGTGTCTCCGTCGTCCAGACGGCGGAAGGTGCCCTCACCGAGGTGCACGCCATCCTGCAGCGCGTGCGCGACCTGACCGTCCAGGCCTCCAACACCGGTGTGGTCACCCCGACCGCCGCCGGCTACATCGGCAAGGAGATCGAGGAGCTCGCCGGCGCGCTGACCGACATCGCCAACCGGACGGACTTCAACGGCACCAAGCTGCTCAACGGCAGCAACGCCACCCTGGCCTTCCAGACCGGCGCCAACGGTGGGGAGGCCGTCAGCGTGTCGCTCACCAACGTCACGACCATCGCCACCGCCATCACGGCCGTCGCGACGAGCGTGAAGGGCGACGGCACGACCAAGTACGCCGCCTCGTCCACCGACCTGACCAGCATCGACAGCCAGATCAACTCCGTGTCGAGCGCCCGCGCCACCCTCGGGGCCTCGCAGAACCGCCTGGAGAGCACCATCAACTCGCTGAACGTGGCGGTGGAGAACCTGTCGGCCTCCGAGAGCCGCATCCGCGACACCGACATGGCCCAGGAGATGGTCCAGTTCACCCGGAACCAGATCCTGTCGCAGGCCGGCACCGCGATGCTCGCGCAGGCCAACCAGGCCTCGCAGGGCGTCCTGCAGCTGCTCCGCTGATCCCGGCCACGGGACGGACTGACGCAGCAGCGGCACAGCACCACCTCGTGAGGGGGAGGTCCACGGACCTCCCCCTCACGAGCGCTCCCGGCCCGTCACCGGCGGCGCCTCCGGGATCCGGTACCGCCCGGCCGGCTGCCGCCAGGTCGCGGGAAAAACTTCTCCGGTTCGCCTGAAGACCCATCGCGTCCCGGCCGTAACCACTCATGCACCACCCGCAGCACGGATGCAGCGGGAAACGAAGAACGGCCCGATTCCAAGGAGGAACACCGTGGGTCTGCGCATCAACCAGAACATCGCTGCTCTGAACGCCTACCGGAACCTGTCGGTGACGGACGGCCAGATGAGCAAGTCGCTGGAGAAGCTGTCCTCCGGCTTCCGGATCAACCGGGCCGCGGACGACGCCGCCGGCCTGGCCATCTCGGAGGGCCTGCGCGCCCAGGTCGGTGGCCTCAAGGCCGCCGTCCGCAACGCGCAGGACGGTGTCTCCGTCGTCCAGACGGCGGAAGGTGCCCTCACCGAGGTGCACTCGATCCTCCAGCGCGTCCGTGACCTGACCGTCCAGGCCAGCAACACCGGTGCGGTCAACGAGGAGGCCCGCGGCTACATCGCCGATGAGATCACCCAGCTCAGCGAGGCGCTGACCAACATCGCCACGCGGACCAACTTCAACGGCACCGACCTGCTCACCAACACGGCGTCCACCACTCCGCTGGTGTTCCAGACCGGTGCGAACCAGGGCGAGACCGTCGAGGTCGAGCTCACGGACGTCGAGGCCGTCGCGACGGCGGTGGCGACCGTCGCCACCAACCTGGCCGCGGCCGGGTACGACCCGGACACGGCCACGGACCTCACCGACATCGACGCCGAGATCAGCGCCGTGTCGGCGGCCCGTGCGGGTCTCGGTGCCTCGCAGAACCGCTTCGAGAGCACCATCAACTCGCTCAACGTGGCGATGGAGAACCTGTCGGCCTCCGAGAGCCGCATCCGCGACGCGGACATGGCCCTGGAGATGGTCGGGTTCACCCGCAGCCAGATCCTGTCGCAGGCCGGCACCGCGATGCTCGCGCAGGCCAACCAGGCCTCGCAGGGCGTCCTGCAGCTGCTCCGCTGATCCCCGCCAGGGACCAGCTGACGCCGTAGCAGCACAGCACCACCCGGTGAGGGGGGAGGTCTTCGGACCTCCCCCCTCACTGGCTCTCCGGACCCCCTCCCCATCCACCGACCCCCAGGAGGCCACTCCGTGGCAGGCATGAGCGTCGACGGCCTGATCTCCGGGCTGAACACCACCAGCCTGATCAGCCAGCTGGTCCAGGCCGAGGCAGCGCCACGGACGCAGCTGCAGACCAAGTTGAGCACCGCGAACGCCGGCGCGGCGGCCTACCGGACGGTCAACACCCGTTTCGACGCCATCCGCACCGCCGCCCAGGCCCTCACCGCCACCAGCCTGGCCGCCGCCCGGACGGCGAAGAGCGACAACACCTCGGTCACCGCCAGCGCCACCGCCGCGGCCGCCAACGGCACCAGCCTCAGCTTCGCGGTGGCGCAGCTGGCGACCACGCAGTCCGAGGTGAGCCAGGCGAGTTGGACGTCCCCCACCGCGACAGCGGACACGCCCGACGCCGGGACGATGGACTGGCCGATCACCATCACCGACCCGGCCGGCAACCAGCACGAGATCGCGGGCGACGGCACGCTGGCCGGTGCGGCCAAGGCCATCAACGACCTCGGCGCCGGGGTGCGGGCCACGGTCGTCCAGACCCGGACGAACGAGTACCGGCTGCAGATCAGGAGCGAGGCCAGTGGCACCGCCGGGGCGTTCCAGCTGACCAGTTCGAACAGCGGCCCGGCGTTCAACCGGACCTCGGAGGCACTGGACGCGGAGCTCGACCTCGGCAACGGCGTGTCCGCCTACTCCTCCAGCAACACCTTCACCAACCTGGTCACCGGCGTGAACGTGACCGTCACGAAGGCCGACCGCGCCACCACGGTGACGGTCAAGGTCGGCGAGGACGCCGAGGGGACCGCGGCGAAGGTCAAGACCCTCGTCGACGCGGTGAACTCCGCCCTCGACAGCATCAAGACCTACTCCAACAGCAAGGGGGGCAGCACCGCCGTCCTCAAGGGCGACACCGAGCTGCGCAGCCTGGCCACCAAGCTCCTCGAGAGCGTCTCGCACGCCATCGACATCCCCGGCACCGCCGGCACCCCCGCTGATGACGTCTCCCCTGCCGTCGTCGGGCTGGAGCTGACCAGGGACGGCAAGGTGACCTTCGACCCCGCGGCGTTCACCGCGGCACTGGCGAAGGACCCGGCGCTCGCCGAGAAGCTGGTGTCCGGCGCCGGAGGCGTCGCGCAACGGCTCGTCGACGTCACGAAGCGGGCCTCCGACAGCGCCACCGGGACGCTGACCGCGCTGGCGACCAGCCGCGACAAGCTGGCCCGCGACCTCGAGACCCGCATCGCAGCGTGGGACGTCCGGCTGGCCAAGCGCAAGGAGGTGCTCACCCGCCAGTTCTCGGCCATGGAGACCGCGCTGAGCTCCCTGAAGAACCAGTCCACCTGGCTGGCCGGCCAGCTCAACTCGCTGCCCAGCTCAAGCTGACGCGTGCCCGTCCGATCCTCTCTGTACCACCGCTTCCCCCAGGAGTCAGCTCGATGAGTGCCGCGTCCCTCCGCGCCCGGTACATGGGCGATGCCGTCACCACCGCATCCCCGCAGCGCCTGCTGGTCATGCTCTACGACCGCTTGGCCCTGGACCTCGAGCGCGCCCAGGCAGCCTTCACCGCCGGCGACCGGGCCGAGGCCAACCTCCAGCTGCAGCACGCCCAGGACATCGTCCTCGAGCTGCGCAGCAGCCTGCAGGTCGATGCGTGGGAGAGCGGCCCCCGCCTGGCCGCGCTCTACAGCTGGCTGCTCGGCGAGCTGGTGCAGGCCAACGTCAAGGCCGACCGCAACCGCGTCGCCTCCTGCCTGCAGGTGGTCGAGCCCCTGCGTGACGCCTGGCGGCAGGCCGCCGCCAGCCTGACCGCGGCTCCGGCGTGACCGGCCCCCGTCCTCCCGGCGGGGACCGGCCGTCGGACTGGGCCACCGTCCTCGACGAGCTCGAGGGCGAGGTGCTGGCCGCCGAGTCCACGCTCCGGTCCGACCGAGAGGACGAGATCGCCGCCTGGGGACGACGGGCGGAGGACTGGTGCCCGCCGTCCGGCCTGGGCCCGGTGCCCGAGGACCTCCGCGAGCGCGCCGCCCGGCTGCTGCAGCACCAGCTCGCCGTCGCCGAGGAGCTCGTCGAGCGGATCATCCAGTCCCGCCGGCAGCGCGACGTCGCCGCCCGGATGTCCTACGGCCCGCCCCGCCCGGTCGCCTCCTACATCGACCGGGCGCTCTAGCCCGACAGCACGTCCCGCTGAGCCCGGCGCGGACGAGCACCCGAAGCCCCCCGTGGCGCCACCACCGGCGCCCCGGGGGGCTTCGTCGTCCCCGGGCGGGACGGCGTCGTCGTGACCCGCCCGCCCCGCGACGCACCGCGAGTCACAGTCGGCACGTCCACCCCATCGGCGTACTCGCACCACTCCTGTGGAGGCCGCGCGGTCAGGGGCCGGTGGGCCGGTGCCGATGACTGCAGAGCACGGAAAGCGCACCTCTCGCCACGGATCGGCGAACCACTCACTCGCTCGCGAGTGTCTCCTGCGTACCCGGAGGCCGATCGTGTCCTGCTGCCCTGCCCGAGGAACCGCCCGGTGATCGGCGACGTCACCTCGTCGGCCCTGCACTCCGCCCTGAGCGGGCTCGCCCAGCGGCAGCGGGTCACCGCCGACAACATCGCGAACCTGCAGACCCCCGGCTTCCTGGCCGGCCGCGTCGACTTCGAAACCGGCCTGCGCGGCGCTCTGGCCGGTGGCCAGACGCCGACCGCCACGACCGGCACGGTCCGCCGCTCCCTGGAGCCGACCCGGATGGACGGGAACAACGTGAACCTCGACGCCGAGACCGTCATCGCCACCGAGACCGGGCTGCGCTACCAGCTGGCGCTCAACGCCCTCGACGGCAAGTACAACGTCATGCGCACCGCGCTGCGGACCACCTGATGAGCACGTTCGACTCGCTCGGGATCTCGGGCTCCGGGCTGCTCGTCCACCGCAAGTGGCTGGACGCCGTCTCGGACAACATCGCCAACATCAACGACGTCACCTCGACCGACCAGGACGCGTTCCAGGAGCGCCTGATCGTGGCGCAGGCCGTCGACTACGGCTCCGGCGAGGGCGGGGTCCGCGTGGCCCGGGCCGAGTACGGCAGCGCGGAGGGCCGGATGGTCCACGAGCCCGACCACCCGCTCGCCGATGCCAACGGCTACGTGAAGTACCCGGACATCGACCTGGGCGACCAGATGACCCAGCTGATCATGGCCCAGCGCGGCTACCAGGCGAACCTCGCCGTCGTCGAGCGCGCCACGAACGCCTACCAGGCCGCACTCCAGCTCGGGAAGGGCTGACATGACCTCCCCCATCGGCGGCATCTCGTTCCCCACGGCGATCACCGGCCTGTCCGGGGTCACCGGAGCGGCGGCCACACCGGACGTCGCGCAGACCACCGCGGCCGGCGACAACGGCTTCGCGTCGGTCCTGGTGTCCTCGCTGGAAGAGCTGCAGGCCAAGCAGGCGACCTCCGACGGCCTCGCCGTCCAGGCCGCCACCGGCGACCTGCGTGACGTGCACGACTACATGATCGCCGCGAACGAGGCCAGGCTCGCCACCGACATGGTCGTGACCATCAAGAACAAGGCCGTCGAGGCCTTCAACGAGATCCTGAGGATGCCGGTCTGATGCCTGCTGCCCTCGCCGGGCCGCTGGAGCGGATCCGCTCCGCGCTCTCCACGATCAGCCTCGGCCAGAAGGTCGTCATCGGTCTGCTCGCCGCCGGGCTGGTCCTCGGCGGGTTCTTCTTCTACCGGTGGATCACGGCCCCCACCTACGCCCCGCTGTTCTCGAACCTGGCCTCGACCGACGCGTCGGCGATCGTCGACGAGCTCAACGCGGCCGGCGTCGCCTACGAGCTCGCCGACGGCGGCGGGACGATCATGGTGCCGAACGAGCAGGTCTACGACCTGCGGCTGTCGATGAGCGGCAAGGGCCTGCCCGCGGGCAACGACACCGGCTACGCGTTGCTCGACGAGCAGGGCATCACCACCAGCGAGTTCCAGCAGCAGGTCACCTACCAGCGCGCCCTGCAGGAGGAGCTGTCGGCGACCCTGGAGTCGCTGGAGGGCGTGCGCACCGCCGTCGTCCACCTGGCGCTGCCCGAGGAGGAGGTGTTCGCCTCCGACGAGGCCGAGCCCACCGCCTCGGTGCTGCTGGACCTGGCGCCGGGCGCCTCGCTGGCCAGCGGCCAGGTGCAGGCGGTCACCAACCTCGTCTCCTCGAGCATCGAGGGCATGGACCCCGAGCAGGTCACCGTCGCCGACTCCGCCGGCACGGTGCTCTCGGCCCCCGGCCAGGGCGTGACCGCGGCCGCCGGCGACGCCCGCTCGCAGCTGGAGCAGGACTACGAGGACCGGCTGGCCGCCAACGCGGAGGCCATCCTCGCCCGGGTGCTCGGGCCGGGCCGCGCCGAGGTCTCGGTGCGGGCCGACCTCGACCTCTCCCAGCGCAGCACCACCTCGGAGACGCACACCTTCGAGGAGGGCACCCCACCCATCTCGGAGAGCACGACGACCGAGGAGTACGCCGGCAACGGCGCCGCGGTCGGCGGCATCCTCGGCCCGGAGAACCAGGCCGACGCGGGGGCCGGGACCGGCGACTCCACGTACAACAAGGAGTCCACGACCTCGAACAACGCCGTCGGCACGACCGTGGAGACCGTCGAGGCCGCGCCCGGCACCATCAACCGGCTCACCGTCTCCGTCGTCATGGACGCGGCGGTCGCCGGCAACCTCAACCAGGCGCAGGTGCAGGACCTGATCGGCAACGCCGTCGGCCTCGACATCGCCCGCGGTGACGACATCACCGTTGCCTCCATGGCCTTCGACACCAGTGCGGCCGACGCCGCGGCCGAGGAGCTCGCGGCGGCCGAGGAGGCCGAGCGGCAGGCCCAGATGTGGTCGCTGATCAGGACCGGCGGCATCGCCCTCGGCGTCGCCCTGCTCGTGCTCGTCGTCTGGCTGCGCTCGCGGCGCAAGGAGGACGACGAGGAGGAGGAGTACGAGGCCCTGGAGCTCGCCGACGACGTGATGGCCGAGCTCGACCGGATCCGCATCGAGAGCACGCGGGCGACACCGGTCGTCGACAACGCCGCCCTGGAGCTGGAGGCCGCCGAGCGGGCCCGGATCCGCGGCGAGATCGCCACGATGGTCAGCGAGAAGCCGGACGAGGTGGCCGCCATGCTGCGCGGCTGGTTGAGCGAGAGCGGTGTGAAGTGACCGCGCTGGCGAGGTCACGAGATGACAGAGCACCCCGGGGCGCAGCTCCGACGAGCGTCAGCGAGGAGAAGCCGTGACCCTTGCGTCCGTCGAGCAGATGGTCGGCATGGCCCCTGCCGCCGCGCAGACCGCCGTCCTCCCCGCCGTGCGGGAGCGGTCGGACATGCCGGGCCTGCGCAAGGCCGCGGTCTTCATCGCCCAGCTCTCCAAGGAGGAGGCCGGCGCGCTGCTGGCGAAGCTCCGCCCGCGGGAGGTCGAGCTGGTGACCCGCGAGCTGATGAAGATCGGCTCGGTCGAGCCCGACGACGTCGACGGCGTCCTCGACGAGTTCCACCAGCTCATGACCGCCCAGCGGTTCGTGGGGCGGGGCGGCGTCGAGTTCGCCCGCGAGATCCTCGCAGCCGGCCTCGGTGAGGACAAGGCCGACGGCATCCTGTCCCGGCTCAACGTCGTCTACACCGAGGTGCCCTTCGCCTCGCTGCGCAACGCCGACGTCCGCCAGCTGGTCACCTTCCTCAAGGACGAGCACCCGCAGGTCATCGCCCTGGTGCTCGCCCACCTGACCGCCGCCCAGTCGGCCGAGGTGCTCTCCGGCTTCGCCCCGGAGCAGCAGGCCGCGGTGGCGCACCGCATCGCGACCATGGACCGCACCTCCCCGGAGATGGTCCGCCTGGTCGAGGAGGAGCTCGGCCGCCGGATGGGCTCGCTGCTGGCCCACCAGGACATGAGCACCGTCGGCGGCGTCGAGACCCTCGTCGAGATCATCAACCGCTCGCCCCGGCCGACCGAGCGCTCGATCCTCGAGTGGCTCGACAGCACCGACCCGGAGCTGGCCGAGCAGGTCCGCGCCCAGATGTTCGTCTTCGAGGACATAGTCACCATCGACGACCGCTCGCTGCAGCTGGTGCTGCGCGAGGTCGAGGCCAACGACCTGGCGACCGCGCTGAAGGGCGTGCGCCCCGACGTCCGCGACAAGGTGGTCCGGAACCTCTCCGAGCGCGCCGCGGAGAACCTCGCCGAGGAGATCGAGCTGCTCGGCCCGGTCCGCACCCGCACGGTCGAGGAGGCGCAGGCCAAGGTCGTCGGTGTCATCCGCACCCTCGAGGAGCAGGGCGTGCTGACCATCTCGCGGGGCGGTGAGGACGATTTCGTCGCGTGAGTCGTCGGCGCGGGAGTCCGCGCTGCTGCGCGGCGGCACCGCCGCGCAGGCCGCACCGCGCGCTCCCTACACCCGCGCGGTGCCGGTCCCGCCCCAGCCGACCGGCGAGCGGCGGACGACGGTCCGCCGCGCGGCCGACGTGCCGGTCCCCGGCGGCCGGACGTCGTTCCGGCTCGGCGACGTCTACGCCGAGGAGCTGGCCCGGCTGCGCGAGCACGCCCGCCAGGAGGGCTACGCCGCCGGCCACGCCGAGGGCAGCAAGGCCGCCGGCGCGGTCGTCGCCGAGGCCGAGCGCGCCGCCGAGGCGCGCCTGGCCGAGGTGCAGGCCCGGTGGGAACGTCGGATGGTCTCGGCCACCGCGGCGCTCGGCGCGGCGGTCACCCAGCTCGAGCAGGCCGCCCTGCCGGTCGCCGAGGACGTCCGCGACTCGGTCATCACGATCGTGCTGACCCTCGTCGAGGACGTGCTGTGCCGCGAGCTCGCGCTGGCCGACTCCCCCGTCGTGGACGCCGTCCGCCGGGCGCTGACGCTGCGCCCGGCCGACGCGCCCACCGTCGTCCGGCTGCACCCCGACGACCTCGCCGAGCTGCCCCCCGAGGCGCTGGCCGAGCTGCCGGACACCGTCCGGGTCGTCGGCGACCTCTCCGTCGAGCGCGCAGGCGCCGTCGCCGAGACCGGTGCCACCCGCGTCGACGCCCAGCTGGGGGCCGCGCTGGAGCGCGTGCGGGCGGTGCTGGCGCCGTGACGCTGGGCCTGCTCGACCGCGCCCGCGCGGCTGCCCGCCCGCAGGTGACCGGCTCGGTCGTCGGCGCGATGGGCCTGACCCTCTCCGTCGAGGGCGTCGTCGCCGCGGTCGGCGACCTCGTGGAGATCAACCCGTCGCCGCACGGCGGCCTGCTCGCCGAGGTGGTCGCCGTCTCCCGGGAGCGGCTGACCTGCATGCCTCTGGGCGAGCTCTCCGGCGTGCACGCCGGCGCCCGGGTGCGCGCCACGGGCATGCCGCTGCAGGTCCCGGTCGGCGAGGCGCTGCTCGGCCGGGTCCTCGACGGCCTCGGGCGGCCGGTGGACGGCGGCCCGCCGCTGGCCCGGTCGCTGGAGTGGGTGGACCTGGCCAGCGAGACGCCGCACGCCCTCACGCGCACCCGCGTCGAGGAGCCGCTGACCTCCGGCGTCCGCGTGCTGGACACGATGGTGCCCCTCGGCAAGGGCCAGCGACTGGGCATCTTCGCCGGCTCCGGCGTCGGCAAGTCGACGCTGCTGGCCCAGATCACCCGCGGCACCGACGCCGACGTCCGGGTCATCGGCCTGATCGGCGAGCGTGGCCGCGAGGTGCGCGAGTTCCTCGAGGAGAACCTCGGCGAGGAGGGCATGGCGCGCACCGTCGTCGTCGTCGCCACCTCCGACGAGCCCCCGCTGGTGCGGCTGAAGGCGGCGTTCGTGGCCACCCGGATCGCCGAGGGCTTCCGCGACCAGGGCCGCGACGTGCTGCTGATGATGGACTCGATCACGCGCACCGCGATGGCCCAGCGGGAGGTCGGCCTGTCAGCGGGCGAGCCGCCGGCGACCCGCGGCTACCCGCCGAGCGTCTTCGCGATGATGCCCAAGCTGCTGGAGAAGGCCGGGACGGCGTCGGTCGGCTCGATCACCGGCCTCTACACCGTGCTGGTGGACGGCGACGACCACAACGAGCCCATCGCCGACACCGCCCGGTCCATCCTCGACGGGCACGTCGTCCTCACCCGCAAGCTCGCGACCGCCGGCCACTTCCCGGCGATCGACGTGCTGGAGTCGATCTCCCGCGTGGCCACCGCGGTCGTCCCGCCGGCGCAGATGGCCGACGCCCGCGAGGTGCGCCGGCTCCTGGGCGCGCTGCGCGACGTCAAGGAGCTCATCGAGATCGGCGCCTACCAGGCCGGGACCGACCCGCTGGTCGACCGCGCCCGCCAGCTGGCGCCGGCCATCGAGTCGTTCCTGCAGCAGCCCACCGGCGAGCTCACCGCCGCCGGCGAGTCGTGGGTGTGGCTCAACCGCATCGTGAGGTCGGCATGACCTCGGCCGGCCGGTGAAGCGGGCCGCCTTCCGGCTGCAACCGGTCCTCGAGCTGCGGCGCACGGAGGAGCGCGCAGCCGCGCTGGCCGCGGCCGAGGCCGCTCGCGCCGCCGCCGACGCCGACCGTCGCGCGACCGAGGCCGAGGCCGCGGTCGCCGCGGTGCTGCCCACGGGCCCGGTCACCCCCGGCGCCTTCGCCGCCGCCATGGTGCTCGGCCGGCTGGCCGCCGAGGACGCTGCCGCGGCCCGGGCGCTGGCGACCGCGTCCGCCGAGCAGGCCGAGCTCGTCCGCGCGGCGTGGACATCGGCCGCACAGCGCACCAAGGGGCTCGAGCGGCTGCGAGAACGACACCTCCAGGCGGTGCGACTGGCCGAGCAGGCTGCCGAGGAGAGGACCGTGGACGACCTCGTCACCGGCCGCTCCGGCCGCCGCACCCGCACCGACGGGGAGGCGGCGTGGACGGACTGACCGCGGTGCAGTCCCGGATCAGCGAGATCCAGGCCCGCTTCCTCACCGCGCCCCGCCCGGCGGCCTCCGCCGACTGGACCGCGGCCGCCACCGCCGCCGGGCTCACCGGCACCAGCGCCACCTCCGCGACGAGCACCGGCACGGCCAGCAGCGCCTCGGAGAGTGCCGTCGTCACCGAGGCGCGCAGGTACCTCGGCGTCCCGTACCTGTGGGGCGGCACCGACCCGGCCAAGGGCCTGGACTGCTCCGGCTTCACCAAGCTCGTCTACGGCAACCTCGGCATCGACCTGCCGCGCACCTCCTCGCAGCAGGCCACCGCGGGGACCGCGGTCGCCTCGCTGGCCGAGGCCCGCCCCGGCGACCTGGTGTTCTTCGACCACTCCTCGGGCCGTCCCGGGATCGACCACGTCGGCATCTACGTCGGCGACGGCAAGATGATCGCCGCCCCGCAGGCCGGCGAGGTCGTCAAGGTCCAGGACGTCGGGAACCCGTCGGTCATCCGCCGGGTGCTGCCGGCCCAGTCCACCTCCGCCGCCGCGCCGGGTGCGCCGTCGGCCGCGTCGCTGTCCGGCGTCCCGTACGCCGACCTGTTCACCCGGGCCGGCAGCCGGCACGACGTCGACCCGGCCCTGCTCGCCGCGGTCGCGCAGCAGGAGTCCGGCTTCGACGCCTCGGCGGTCTCCCCCGCCGGCGCGCAGGGCCTCATGCAGTTCATGCCGGCCACCGCCGAGGGCCTGGGCGTCGACCCGTTCGACCCGGCCTCGGCCGTCGACGGTGCGGCCCGCTACCTCGCCGACCTGACGGAGCAGTTCGGGTCCACCGAGCTGGGCCTGGCCGCCTACAACGCCGGGCCCGGCACCGTCCGACGCCACGGCGGCATCCCGCCCTACTCCGAGACCCAGGACTACGTGCGCAACGTGATGAGCAAGGCAGCGGCCCTCCGATGACGACGCCCCTGGGAACGGCTGCGCCGGCGCCCGCACCTGCCGCCGCGAGCTCGGCCGCGACCGACGCCCCCGGCGGCGCGGAGCGCTTCGCCTCCGCCCTCGACGACGCGGTGTCGCGCGGGCAGGACGGCCCCCGTGGCCAGGAGCGCGCCGCGACGAGCGAGGAGACCCCCGCCGGGTCGGCTCCCGAGGCCCCGGACGCCCCGGACGGCGAGCAGCCCGTGATCGAGCCGGCCGTCTCCGGCGCCGGCATGCCCCCGAGCCTGTGGGCGCTGCTCACCGGGATCGGTCCGGGCGCGACCGGACCGGCGGACGCCGTCGGGCACGCGGCCGCCGGCTCCGCGGTCGTGGAGGCGTCTGCCGCCGCCGGTCCCGCGACCGCACCGCCCGTGGCACCCGTTGCCGCGCCGTCCGTGCCACAGGACGGCGTCCCCGCGGCGGTGCCGCCCACCGGAGTGCCCGCGCCCGGCACGACCGGGCTCCCGGCCGCCGCGGTCCCCGTCCCGGACGCCCCGGCAGCCGACGCCGTCCTGTCCGGCACCCCCGTGCCGACCCCGGCGACCGCCACCGCCGACCCGCTCCCGGGGATCACCGTCGTGCTCGCCGGTGCGGACACGCCCGTGACACCGACGGCGCCGGAACTCGCGGCCCCCGACAGCGTCGTCCCGCTCCCCCGACCCGCCGCCGCCCCGGCTCCGGCCGACGGCGCGGGCACCGACACCGGCTCGGCTCCCGACCAGGACGCCCCGCCCGCTCCACCCCCACCCCCGGCCCCCGGTGCCGCCGCGACCGTCGCGACCGCCGCGACGGCCGCGACGGGAGCCCCGGCCGTTCCCACGGCGACGCCGGCCGCGACCGCCGCACCGGCCACCCCGCCGGCACCGGCACCGCCGGTCGCCGGTCAGGTCGCGCAGCAGGTCGCCGTCCTGCGCACCGGCCCGGACGGCACGCACACCATGACCGTGGTGCTCACCCCCGAGACCCTCGGGCCGGTCGAGGTCCAGGTGACCCTGAGCCAGGGCTCGGTGGACCTCACGCTGAAGAGCGCCACCGAGGCCGGCCGCGCCGCGCTGCTCGACGCCCTGCCCGATCTGCGCCGCGACCTGGCCGGCGCCGGCCTGACCTGCACCAACGCCTCGGTCGACCGGGACGCCGGAGCGTCGTGGGCCTCGGCCCAGCAGCAGGCCGCCGGCGACCGGGCCGGCCAGCACGGGCAGCCCGACGGCCGCAGCCGGCCGTGGCTGCGCGGCGCCGAGGCCGACCCGGACCGCCCCGCCCCCGGGACCACCGCCACCCCGTCGTCCGGCCTGGACGTCCGGGTCTGAGAGGAGCGACCGATGACCAGTCCCCTTGCCGGGGTGGGCGGCGCCGCCACCGCACCGGCCACCAGCACGGTGACCCGCACCGACCAGATGGGCAAGGACGTGTTCCTGCAGCTGCTGGTCGCCCAGATGCGCTACCAGGACCCGAACAGCCCGGCCAGCACCACCGAGTTCATGTCGCAGACGGCGACCTTCACGCAGGTGGAGAAGCTCGAGGAGATCGCCGCGCAGAACGCCTCACTGGTGGCGCTGCAGCGCTCGCTGTCCGCCGGTGCCCTCGTCGGCCACACGGTGAGCTACACCGACGGTGCCGGCGCCACGGTCACCGGCACCGTCGGCTCGGTGAAGATCACCGGCGACGAGCCCAGCGCCGTCGTCGGCGGCGTCGACGTCCCGCTCGGCCGGCTCACCGAGGTCTCGCTGCCCGCCACCCGCTGACCCGCAGTCCCCCCGGCGATCTCCGCGGAGATCGCCGCCCCTCCCGGCCGTCCCCCTCCTGAGGAGCCCCTTCCCATGCTGCGTTCCATGAACTCCGCGATCGCCGGTCTGCGCGCCCACCAGACCAAGCTCGACGTCACCGGCAACAACATCGCCAACGTCAACACCGTCGGCTACAAGAGCAGCACGACCGTCTTCGAGGACACGCTGTCCCAGGTCATGCGCAACGGCTCCGCACCGACGGCGCAGGCCGGTGGCACCAACCCCGCCCAGGTCGGTCTCGGCGTGAAGGTCGCCGGCATCACGACGAACTTCGAGCAGGGCTCGGCCCAGAACACCGGCCGCTCGACCGACTTCATGATCAGCGGCGACGGGTTCTTCGTCACCCAGGCAGGCAACGAGCAGCTCTACACCCGCGCCGGGTCGTTCAGCTACGACGCCGCGGGCAACCTGGTCACCCCGGACGGCGCGATGCTGCAGGGCTGGATGGCCGACGACGGCGTCGTGAACACCAACGGCCCGATCCGCCCGCTGAGGGTCCCGTTCGGTGACGTCATGCAGCCGACCGAGACCGACAACGGCGCCGTCGTCGGCAACCTGTCCAGCGCGGCGGCCCCGAACACCGGCGTGCAGACCCAGATGACGATGTACGACGCCCTCGGGACGCCGCACCAGATCAGCCTGTCGTTCACCAAGACCGGCGACAACACCTGGGAGGTCGTCGCCCGCGACGAGAACGACACCGTCCTCGCCAGCACCGCCGACCCGCTCGTGTTCGACCCGGTCGAGGGCACCCTCCCCACGGCGTCGCGGACCTTCCAGATCACGCCGGACGCCTCCATGGCCGGCAGCTGGCCGGGCACCATCACCATCGACCTGGCCGACCTCCGCCAGTTCGGCGGCCCCTCCGGGCTCACGCCGGCGCGGGTGGGCGGCAACGCGATGGGCAGCCTGCAGTCCATCTCGCTCAGCGGCGACGGCACCGTCATGGGCGTCTACTCCAACAACCTGCGCGAGCCGATCGGCAAGCTGGCCCTGGCCACCTTCGCGAACCCCGCGGGCCTGGCGAAGGCCGGCAACAGCTCCTTCCGGGTCGGCGACAACTCCGGGCAGCCGGCCATCGGCGAGCCCGCGGGCGGTGGCCGCGGCACGCTCATCGCCGGCGCGCTGGAGATGTCCAACGTCGACCTGGCCGAGGAGTTCACCGGGCTGATCGTCGCCCAGCGCGGCTTCCAGGCGAACAGCCGCGTCATCACCAGCTCCGACGAGGTCCTGCAGGACCTCGTCAACCTCAAGCGGTAAGGACCTCCCTCCTCCCCACTCGTAGAAGGATCCCGTCCTCCCCACCCCTCGCACGCTCGGGGCGGTGCCCTGGACGGGGTCGGCGGGCCCCTGGAGGGAGGCCGCGCGGCCCGGTCCCCGCACTGCGGGGGCCGGGCCGCCGTCGTCGGGGCGCCCCGGCGTCCACGCAGGTCACACCCCTCACCCCCGGGGGTGAGGCGGCCTGTTCGGCTCAAGGCGGGCCCGCGCCAGGCCGAAGACAACGACAGACCGGCGACCCCGCGAGCGGTCGCCGTCATCCCCTCCCCGACCGAGCAAGAGGACCTCCCGTGATCCGTGTGACGCGCCTGAACGGAGAGCGGTTCGCGCTCAACCCCGACCTCGTCGAGCGGGTCGAGGGCCATCCCGACACCGTCGTCTTCCTGGTCGACGGCACCAAGTACATCGTCACGGAGAGCGTGGAGGAGGTGCTCGTGGAGATCCGCGAGTACCGCGCCAGCATCCTGGCCACCGCCTACGAGATGGACCGTGGCACCTACCGCACGCCGTCCCGGACGGAGGAGGTCGACGGGAACGCCGCCGTCGTCCCCTTCCCGGCCCGCGAGGAGCGCTGACCCGTGGATCCGGCCACCCTGATCGGGTTCGTCGTCTCGCTCGTCGCGCTCCTGATCTTCATGATCATGGAGGGTGCCGACCCGACGTCGCTGCTCTTCATCCCCGCGATCATCCTCGTCATCGTCGCCACCTTCGGCGCGGCGATGTCCAGCCAGACGATGGACGACCTCAAGAAGCTGCCCGCCTGGTTCAAGATGGCCGTGATGCCGGCCAAGGTCCCGCCGGCCACCGAGCAGATCCAGACCCTGGTGAGCCTCGCCGAGAAGGCCCGCAAGGAGGGCCTGCTCGCGCTGGAGGCGCAGGTCAAGGCGATCGAGGACCCGTTCCTCAAGCGCGGCCTGCAGATGGGCATCGACGGCACCGACCCCGAGGAGCTGCGCGCCGTCCTGGAGAGCGAGATCTCCGCCAAGAAGGCGGAGGACAAGGTCGCCGCCAAGTTCATGAACGCGATGGGCGGCTACGCCCCGACCATCGGCATCGTCGGCTGCATCGTCGGCCTCATGAACGTGATGGGCAATCTCAGCAACCCGGAGTCGCTGGGCCCGATGATCGCCGCGGCGTTCGTCGCGACGCTGTGGGGCGTCATGGCCGCGAACTTCTGGTTCCTGCCGATGGGCGCCAAGATCCTGCGGGTCAGCGAGCTGCAGGCCGCGCAGATGGAGCTCCTCGTCGAGGGCATCACCGAGATCCAGGCCGGCACCAGCCCGCGCGCGGTCCGCCTCAAGCTCAACTCCCTCATCCCGCCGAGCGAGCTGGCCAGGGAGGCCGCGTGAGCGAGCTCGCGAGCCCACCCGGGGAGGCGCTGTGAGTTCGGGCGGCCACGGTGGCCGCCGGCGCGGCAAGAAGCACGAGGAGGAGGAGCACGAGAACCACGAGCGGTGGCTGGTGTCCTACGCGGACATGATGACGCTGCTCCTCGTGCTGTTCGTGGTCCTCTACGCGATGAGCCAGGTCGACCAGCAGAAGTTCGCGGCGCTGGCCAAGGGCCTGGCGGCGAGCTTCGGCGGCCCGATCACCGTGCAGCCGGGCGCGACGCCGGAGGGCTCGGTGCTCGACGGCCTGCCCGGGGCGATCGACATCGCCTCGGCCATCGCCCCGGAGGAGACCGTCGCGCAGGCGGAGGTCGACGCCGCTGCCGCGCAGGCCGCGCTCGCCGAGGCCCAGCAGGTCGCCGCCGAGGCCCGGGCCGAGTACCAGGAGCTCTCCGAGGTGCGGGAGCAGATCGAGGCCGCACTGGCCGCCGCCGGCCACGCCGGCGCGGCCCGCTTCGAGATCGACGAGCGGGGGCTGGTCGTGCACATCGTGGCCGACCAGGTCCTGTTCGACGCCGAGCAGGCGGTGCTGCGGCCCGAGGGCCGGCAGATCCTCGACGCCATCGCCCCCACGCTGCGCGACCTGCCCAACTCCCTCGGCGTCGAGGGCCACGCCAACCACCTGCCGGTCACCCCCGGCGGGCCGTGGCCGTCGAACTGGGAGCTGTCGGCCTACCGCGCGACCACCGTCGTCCGGTACCTGACGACCGACGGCGTCCCGGGCGCCCGGATGGTCGCCAACGGCTACTCCGACACCCGGCCGCTCGTCCCGCCGACGGACCCGAACTCCATCTCCGTCAACCGCCGCGTCGACGTGGTGGTCCTGTCCGACGCCTCCGCCGAGGCCAAGGAACTGCTCCCCGGACTCGACGCCGGGACACCTGACGCCGGCACCCCTCAGGAGGAGACCCATGGCTGACAAGAAGAAGAAGGACGAGACCCCCGAGGACGACGAGGCCAAGGGCGGCGGCAAGAAGAAGCTCCTCCTCATCGGCCTGGTCGCATTGCTCGCGGTCGCCGGCGCCGCGTACTTCTTCCTGTTCGCCGGCAGCGGGGAGGCCGAGGCGGCCGCGGAGCCCGAGCACGGCGGCTACACCGCGCTGGAGCCGGTCGCGGTCAACCTCGCCGGTGGCGGCTACCTCAAGATCGGCATCACCCTGGAGTACACCGCGGCCGCCGCCAGCGGTGGGCACGGCAGCGGCGGCGTCGACGGGTCCAAGGCCCTCGACCTGCTGATCTCGACCTACTCGCAGGCCCAGCCCGCCGACGTCGTGGGCGCCCGCGACGCGCTGAAGGAGGCCCTCGAGCACAAGATCGTCGAGGCCTACACCGAGGACGGCGTCCCGATGGTCATGCACGTCTACCTCACGGAGTACGTCACCCAGTGACCACGGGGGCACACCCTCGGTGAGCCTCTCTCGCCCCACCTGTCACACCCGTCCGCCCTGACCGGCAGCGTCCCGCGCCGCCGGTCAGGGCGGACTCGTTCCCCGCCGATGAACCAGTGCGTGACCCGCCCCGAGAACGGACCCGCCCGCACCGGGCGCAGCCGCCGCGGCGAACCCCGCACCTACGACTTCCGCCGCCCCACGAAGCTCTCCCGGGAGCACGTGCGGGTGCTGCAGATCGCCCAGGAGGCGTTCGCCCGGCAGACGACGACGGTCCTCACGACCATGCTCCGGGCCGGCGCGCGACTGGAGCTGCTGAGCATCGAGCAGCACTCCTACGACGACTACGTCGCCTCGTTGCCGGACCCCTGCTTCCTCGCGACCTTCACGATCGAGCCGCTGGCCGGCAAGGGCGTGCTGGCCTACCCGCTCCACATCGCGATGGCCGCCGTCGACCACATGCTCGGCGGCTCGGGGTCGGCCGACCAGCCCGACCGGCCGATGACGGTCATGGAGACGGCGATCACCAACCACCTGCTCGGCCGGCTGCTGCAGGAGTTCGCCGCCTCCTTCTCCCACATCATCGAGCTGCAGCCCGAGCTCAGCGAGATCGAGTACAACCCCCAGCTGGCGCAGGCCGCCGCCGGCTCCGACACCGTGATGGTGGCCTCCTACACCATGGGGATCGGCAGCCGCACCGGCGAGGCCACCCTGGTGCTGCCCTTCTCCTCTTTCCAGGTGCCGCTGAACAACGCCGCCTCGCCACAGCTGTCGGAGTCGGCCCAGGCCAAGCGGCGCCGCGCCTTCGAGGCCCTCAACGAGCGGCTCACCCAGGTGCCGGTGGACGTCGGTGTGCGGTTCACGCCGCTCGAGGTCTCCTCCGAGGACCTGCTCTCCCTCGCGGTCGGTGACGTGCTGCTGCTGCGCCACCCGCAGGACGCCCCGCTCGAGGTCACCACCAACGACGTGACCTTCGCGTACGCGATCGCCAGCAACCACCGCCGCCGGCTGGCCGCCGCCATCGTCCCCATCCCGGCTTCCCAGACCCCAGCCCAGAAGGACACCGCATGACCGCCACCGTGGACCACTCGCAGGCATCCGAGACCGTGATCGCCGTCGTGGCCTCCGCCGCCCGGGCCGCGGCCGCGCTGGTGCCGGCGACGGCCGAGCTCGTCCCCGGGGCGCCGGTCAGCGACCCCGACGCCGTCCTCGCGCCGGCCACGGCCGCCGCCGCGGTCGCCGCGCGGCTGTCCGGCGAGGTCAGCGGGGACGTCGTCCTCGTCCTCTCCGCCGAGGTCGTCGACGCCCTCGCCAACTCCCCCGTGGGCCCGATGGACGTCGCGACCGCGCTGCGCCCGGCGCTCGAGGCCGCCGCGGCCACGCTGGGCCGGGTGCGCGTCGACGCCGAGCGCACCGAGGACCCGGACACCGCGATGGACGGGCTGCGCGACAAGGGCATGTTCGTCGCCGTCCCGCTGCTGGCCGGGGACGGCACCGTCGAGGCGGTCTTCGCGCTGCAGGTGACGCTGCCGCAGGCACGCGCCCAGCGCGGCAGCCTGGACCTGCTGCGGCACGTGGCCATGGAGGTCACCGTCGAGATCGGCCGCACCCGGATGACCGTCGGCGAGCTGCTCTCGCTGCACCCCGGCGAGGTGGTCGAGCTCGACCGCGCCGCCAGCGCCCCGGCGGACCTCCTGGTCAACGGCACCCTGATCGCCCGCGGCGAGGTCGTCGTCGTCGACGAGGACTTCGGCCTGCGGATCAGCGAGATCGTCACCGACGCCGCCTCCGAGATCGGAGCCCAGTAGGCATGACCGACCTCGCGAGGTCATGGGCAGACACCGCACGCCTCCGCACGGGGGCGACGAGCGCCGGCGAGGAGTCACCGTGACGTGGATGGTCATCCGGCTGGTGCTCTCACTGGCCTTCATCGGCTTCGTCCTCTGGTTCGCCGCGCGGGTCGCGCAGAAGCGCGGCCTCGGCCAGGGCAACGGCCTCATCGAGGTGGTCGCCCGGCAGCGCATGGGACGGGCCAGCAGCGTCAGCGTCGTCCGCATCGCCGGCCGCGTGCTGGTCGTCGGCTCCACCGAGGAGCAGGTCACCCTGCTCGCCGAGGTGGACGGGGACGTCGTCGACGAGGCGATCGCCGAGCGACGGCTCGCCGTCGCGCAGCCGGCCGGGGCCGGCGCCCCCGGCGCGCTCGCCGGCTCGGTGTTCGACCGCAACGGGTGGACGACGTTCGTCTCCCAGCTGCGGGAGCGGACGGTCCGCCGCTGATGACCTCCTCCCCCGCTCCCGTCCGGGGCGTCCCGGTCGCCCGGCGCGTGGGGCTGGTGCTGCTGCTCGCGGCGCTGCTCGGCGTCGTGCTCGCGCTGCTGGCCGGCCCGGCGTCCGCCGCCCCGACCGCGCCGGTCGAGCCGACGGCCCCGACCGCTCCCGTCGTCCCCACGGTCGACGGCGGCGTGGACATCTCCATCGGCGGCGGCAGCCCCAGCACCTCGATCACGCTGATCCTCGCGATCACCGTGCTGTCGGTCGCGCCGGCGGTGCTGCTGCTGGCCACGTCGTTCACCAAGATCATCGTGGTGCTCTCCCTGACCCGGAACGCGCTGGGCATGCAGATGTCACCGCCCAACACCGTGCTCACCGGCATCGCGCTGTTCCTGACGCTGTTCGTCATGGGCCCGGTGCTGTCCGACATCAACGAGTCCGCCGTCCAGCCGTACCTGAACGGCGCCATGACGGTGTCGCAGGCCTACGACGTCGGTGTCGTCCCGCTGAGGGGATTCCTCCTCGACAACACCCGCGAGGACGAGCTGGCTCTGATGGTCGGGCTCTCCGGCGAGGAGGCCCCGACCGACGCCGCCGCGGTGAGCATGACGACGCTGGTCCCGGCGTTCGTGCTCTCCGAGCTCAAGAGCGCGTTCATCATCGGGCTGGTCGTCTTCATCCCGTTCCTGGTGCTGGACATGCTGGTCAGCGCCGCGCTCATGTCGATGGGCATGATGATGGTGCCGCCGGTGATCGTCTCCCTGCCCTTCAAGCTGCTGCTCTTCGTGGTGGTCGACGGCTGGGCGCTGATCACGACGGCGCTGGTGGGGAGCTACGGATGAGCGAGCTCGCGAGCTCGTCGACGAGCACAGCAGCGCCGCGGGCGGCGGCGACGAGCGCCGGCGAGGAGTCGTCGTGAGCGACGCCGACGTCACCGAGATCGCCGTCCAGACGATGCTGGTCGCTGCCAAGGTCGCCGCCCCGGTGCTGCTGACCGCGCTGCTGGTGGGTTTCCTCATCTCGCTGTTCCAGGCCGCGACGCAGATCCAGGAACCGACGCTCTCCTTCGTGCCGAAGATGATCGCGGTGGCGATCGCGCTGCTGGTCACGGGCAACTGGGTGCTCTCCGAGCTGGTGACCTTCACCCAGGGCCTGTTCGACTCGCTGCCCCGGCTGCTCGACCGGACGTAGCGACCGTGGACCTCGAGGTCCCGGCGGGCACCATGGCGGCGCTGCTGCTCGGCACCGCCCGCGCCGCCGGCTTCGTGCTGCTGGCCCCGCCGTTCAACTCCAAGAGCATCCCGGCCCCGGTGAAGGGGGCACTGGCGCTGGCCCTGTCGGTCGCGCTGATGACCCGCATCGCCCCGGGGCTGCCCGAGCCGACCACGGGTTTCCTCGTGGTCGGTGCGATCACCGAGGTCGCCATCGGCGCGGCACTGGGCTTCGTCGTCCACGTGCTGTTCGCCGCCGTCCAGTACGCCGGCGACCTCATCGACCTCACCGGCGGCTTCTCCCTGCAGCCGGCGTACGACCCGCTGTCGATGACGACCAGCTCCTCGGTCGGCCGGCTGCACTACCTGCTGGCGACGACCCTGCTGTTCACCAGCGGCGGCCACCTGCTGATCGTGCGCGGCTTCGCCACCTCCTACGAGGGGATGCCGGTCGGCGGGTCGGTGCCCACCGAGCAACTGGCGCAGGTGCTCATCACCGCGCTGTCGATGATGTTCCTGGCCGCGCTGCAGATCGCCGGGCCGATGGTGGCGGTGCTGCTGCTCGCCGACGTCGCGCTCGCGCTGCTGTCCCGCGCCGCACCCGCGCTGAACATCTTCTCCTTCGGCTTCCCGGTGAAGATCCTGCTGACGATGACCCTGCTGGGTCTGACCTTCCCCCTGCTGCCCCCGGCCCTGGACTCGCTGCTCGAGCACGCGGCCCGGGCGATGGTCTCCCTCCGGAGCGGGTGACGGTGGACGGGTGTCGAACGCCGCCGTCCCCCCGGCGAGCCCGCACGGCTGCGCCCTCCCCCGCGTGCGGGACCGCCGGTCCCGCCCGTCCCGGGAGGAGGTGAGCTGTGGCCAAGGACGGACCGGGTGGGGAGAAGACGGAGGCCCCCACTCCCCAGCGCCTCAAGAAGGCGCGCAAGGAAGGGCAGATCCCGCGGACCCAGGAGCTGGGCACGTGGGTCGGCGCCGCGGCGGCGAGCTTCCTGCTGCCGATGCTGGTGCGCAACGCCTTCGACGAGGTCGGCCGCATGTTCGTGCAGGTCGGCGTGGTCGTGGACGACCCGGGGATCGAGAAGGTCACGGCCCTGTTCGGCCAGGCGCTGAGCACCTTCGTCACCGTCGTCCTGCCGATGGCGGTCGCCCTCATGGTCGTCGGCGTCGCCGCGTCCGCCGTCCAGGGCGGTGTGCACGTCACCGGCAAGCCGATGAAGCCGACGCTGAAGAAGCTCAACCCCTTCCCGGGGATCAAGCGGATGTTCGGCACCCACGGGCTCTGGGAGGCGACCAAGGCGGTCATCAAGACCGCGGCCCTGGGCACCGTCGTGGTGGTCACCAGCGACAGGGCCCAGGAACTGGTGTCGTCGGCAGGGGCGCTGCCGCTCTCGGCGATCACCGCGACCTTCACCGACTCCGCCGTCCTCATGATCCGCGTCGTGGCGGTCACCGGCCTGGTGATCGCCGTCGCCGACTACGTCGTCGTCCGCCGGCAGACGATGCAGAAGCTCAAGATGACCAAGTACGAGATCCAGCAGGAGCACAAGAACTCCGAGGGCGACCCGCACGTCAGGGCCCAGCGCCGGGCCACGCAGATGGCGATGTCGCGCAACCGGATGATGGCCGAGGTCGCCACCGCCGACGTCCTGCTGGTCAACCCCACCCACGTCGCCGTCGCGCTCAGGTACGAGGCCGACCGCGGCGCCCCGCGGGTGGTGGCCAAGGGCGCCGACGAGGTCGCCGCCAAGCTGCGCGAGCGGGCTGCGGAGGCGCGGGTGCCGCTGGTGCAGGACGTCCCGCTGGCCCGCGCGCTGCACGCCTCGTGCGAGCTCGGCCAGGAGGTGCCCGCGCAGCTGTTCACCGCGGTCGCGCGGGTGCTGGCGTTCGTCATGCAGCTGTCGGCCCGCGGCGTGCGCGGCGGCTTCCACCGGCCCGGCTTCGCCGCGCCGGACGTGGAGGGACTCCCCCGGGCAGGCGCCCGCCGCTGACAGCGGACCCTCCTGCCCCCGCACCCTCTTGCAGGGTCCCGCCGCGAGCTTGCGCGTGGCGGGGGCAAGAGGGTCCTTCCACTCCAGGAGGGCCGGCGGGGCGGCCGGGACGGGCGTGACGGCTGGGACGGACGGCGGTGCCCCGGGGTGGGCGCTCTGCCGATGAGGGGTCCGTGCAGAAACTGACGAAGGCCGCCGTCCCGATCGGCGTGGTGGCCATCGTCCTCATGCTGGTCGTGCCGCTGCCCGCCGCGGTGCTGGACCTGCTGCTGGGCCTGAACATCACCGCCTCGCTGCTGATCCTGCTGGTCTCCATGCAGATCAAGCGGCCCCTGGACTTCGCCGTCTTCCCGTCGCTGATCCTCATCGCGACGCTGTTCCGGCTGGCGCTCAACGTCTCCTCGACGCGGCTGGTGCTGACCGACGGCTACGCCGGCAAGGTCATCGAGGCCTTCGGGCACTTCGTGATCGGCGGCTCGCTGATCGTCGGCCTGGTGATCTTCGTGATCCTGACGATCATCCAGTTCGTCGTCATCACCAACGGTGCCGGCCGCGTCGCCGAGGTCGGCGCCCGCTTCACCCTCGACGCCATGCCCGGCAAGCAGATGGCGATCGACGCCGACCTCAACGCGGGGCTGATCAACGAGAAGCAGGCCCGCAGGCGGCGCACCGAGGTCACCGCCGAGGCCGACTTCTACGGCTCGATGGACGGTGCATCGAAGTTCGTCAAGGGCGACGCCATCGCCGCCATCATCATCACGCTGATCAACCTGATCGGCGGGATGGCCATCGGCGTCGTGCAGCTGGGCATGGCCCCGGCCGACGCCGTCTCGACCTACTCGCTGCTGACCGTCGGCGACGGCCTGGTCTCCCAGATCCCGGCGCTGCTGCTGTCCACCGCGACCGGCATCATCGTCACCCGCTCGGCCTCCGACGGGGACATGGGCTCGGACCTGCTCGCCCAGCTGGGCCGCTTCCGGCAGCCGGTGCGGATCGCCGGCGGCGCGTCCCTGGCGCTGTGCCTGATCCCCGGCCTCCCGAAGCTCCCGTTCCTGCTCATCGGCGGGCTGTTCCTGCTGATGGCCGCTCGCATGCAGGACACCGTGGACGTCGACGAGGACGCCGACCCGCAGGCCGCCGTGGACGACGAGCCGAAGCCGGACTCCCCCGAGGCGATCGCCGAGAAGATGCGGGTGGACCCGCTGGAGCTCGAGGTGGCCTTCGACCTGGTCGACCTGGTGGACGCCTCCCGCGGCGGCGACCTGCTCGACCGGGTGAAGGCGCTGCGCCGGAAGGTCGCCATGGAGACCGGGCTGGTCATCCCGCTGGTGCGCACCCGGGACAACCTGGACCTGCCCGCCTCGCAGTACGTCATCTGGCTCAACGGCGTGCCGGCGGCCAAGGGCACCTCGCCCGCCGGCACGGTCCTGGCGATCGGCGACATGCTCGACGGTCTGCCCGGCCGGGCCACCCGCGAGCCGGTGTTCGGACTGCCCGCGAAGTGGGTGCCCGTCGAGCTGCAGCGGCAGGCCGAGATGGCCGGTGCCACCGTCGTCGACCGCTCCTCGGTCATCACCACCCACCTGGCCGAGGTCGTCCGGCAGAACGCCGCCGACCTGCTCGGCCGGGAGGACGTGCGGCTGCTGGTCGAGATGGTCAAGCGGACCCACCCGATCGTCGTCGAGGAGCTCACCCCGACGCTGCTCACGCTGGGCGAGATCCAGCGGGTGCTGCACGGGCTGCTCGAGGAGAACGTCTCCATCCGCGACCTGGTGCGCATCTTCGAGGCGCTCTCGGTCCGGGCGAAGGTCTCCACCGACGTCGACGGCCTGGTAGAGGCCGCCCGGGCGGCGCTCGGGTCGGCGATCAGCCACCCCTACGTCACGGCCGACGAGCGGCTGCACGTCATGACCCTCGACCCGGCGTTCGAGCAGCGCCTGCTCGAGGCCGTGCGGCAGAGCGAGGGCGGTCAGGTCCTGGCCCTGGACGCCGGCACGGTCGACGCGCTGGTCAACGGCTGCTCCGGCCTGCTGACCGACGCCGAGGGGCTCGGGCTGGCCCCGGTGCTCGTGTGCTCGCCCCAGGTCCGGGCCGCGCTGTCCCGGCTGATGCGTCAGGTCCTTCCCCGCCTGCCGGTGATCTCCTACACGGAGGTCTCCCGCACGGCCCAGATCGAGTCACTGGGAGTGGTGAACGGTGCCGTTGCCGTCCGTTGAGGCCGCCTCCCGCGAGGGCGCTATCGCCGCCGCGCGGGAGAAGTACGGCTCGTCCGTCCGGATCGTCGGCATCCGCCGCGTCCGCACCGGTGGGGTGATGGGCTTCTTCACCACCGAGCGCTTCGTCGCCGAGGTGGAGGAGGCCGCCCCGCCGCCCGTCGTCGAGCGCCGGCCCGCGTCGAAGGCCGAGTCGATGGCCCGCATCGAGGCCGCGCTGCGCCGCGACCCGGTGCTGCCCGACCCGGTCGACGAGGTCGCCGACCTGCTCGGCGGCGCCGGCCAGCCCTCCGTGGGGCTGTACTCGCGGACCTCCGCGCCGCGCGCCGCCCGTCCGGCTGCGGCGAAGGGCTTCCGCAAGACCCCGGCTCCGGCTCCCGGTGCTCCGCCGGCGCCGGCGCCGACCCCGGCCCCGGCTGCTCCCGTGGTGGACGACGCCGCGCTGCCGCCCTCGCCGTTCACCGCGGCGCTGGCGCAGATGGTGGCCCGGGACGTCGACGTGCGCGGGGCCGTGGACGAGGCGGTCGCCGCCGTCGCGGCCGCCGCACCCGCCCCGGCCGCCGCACCGGCTCCCCCGCCCGCCCGACGTGCCGCGCCGGCCCCCGCGCCCGTCGCCGCTGCGGCTCCGTCTCCCGCCCCCGCGGCTGCTGCGCCGGCGCCCGCTCCCGCGCCGGCGCGCGTGGTCCCGCCGGCGCCCGCCGCTGCCCCAGCGCCCGCGGTGGCCGTCCGGTCCGAGGACCACGACCACCACGAGGACCACGACGACCACGAGGACCGCGACGACCACGAGGACCACGACGCGGGGCTCGACATCCTCTGGGGCTCGGCTCCCACGCCCGCCCCTGCTGCTGCGCCGGCCCCCGTCCCGCCGGCCCCGACCCCGCGGCCCGCCCCCGCTCCGCAGCCGGTCGCTGTCGCCGTCCCGCCGGTGCCGGCCGCGGCGCCGCAGCCCGAGCCGGTCGCCGTGCCCGAGTGGGTGCACGAACCCGACTTCAGCACCGGGCCGATCACCTCCCGCGAGGAGGCGATCGCCGAGGTGCTGCGCGCGGCGCTGGCGCACGACACGTCCGACGCGGCGCTGACCCAGCTGCTGCGCGGCGTGCTGGCCGGCCCCTCGCCGGCCGAGCACGAGGCCGCCGCCGACGACGCATGGGGCGACGCCTTCCCCGAGGCCCACACCGCCGAGATCCCGGTGTGGGTCGACGCGACCGCCGAGGCCGACGAGTGGGAGGTGGAGGCCGCGGTCCTCGCGCCGACCGCCAGCGACCCGGCTCCGCTGCCCCTGCCCGCCGACGCCACCACGATCCTGCCGCCGCTGTCCCTGCTGCCGCCGCCGGCGCCCGGTACCGCACTGGCCGTTCCGCCGCTGCTCTCCCGCCCGCCGGTGCCGCCGGCCATCGGCCGCGCCCCGGGGCAGTCGGTCGCCCGGGTGGCGCCGCCGAGCACGGAGGCGCGCCTGGCCACCGTGACCCGCCTGCCGGTGGACAAGCGCGCTGCCGCCTGGCGCCGGTCCGCGCCGATGGTGGTGCCGTCGGTCCGCGGGCGGTCGACGTCCGGCGGGAACAGCGGCCCGCGGCCCGGTGCGGCCGAGGACGCCCTGATCGTCCGGCTCCTCGAGCTCGGCGTGCCGGAGCGGCTGCTCGGCGAGGACTTCGCCGTGCAGGTCGCCCGGCTCGGCGCCTACGCCGCGCTGACCCGAGCACTGGTCGCCGGCCTGCCGGCCGCTCCCGAGCTGCCCTCCGGGGCGGGCGAGGTGCTGCTGGTCGTCGGTCCGGGCGTCGAGACCCTCGCCGCCGCCCGCGCGCTGGCCGCCTCGCTGCGGCTGGATGCCGAGCAGCTGCAGTGGGCCTCCCGCGGCGACCTGGCCGCCCTCGCCCCGCGCGGCAACCGGATCACCAGCATCGACACCGCCCTCGAGCGCAAGCAGGAGGCGGACCGGTCCAGCGCGCTGACGATCGTCGCCGTCGACGTCCCGCTGCGCACCGGTGGGGGCGCCTGGCTGGAGCAGATGGTCGCGGTGTTCGCGCCGGTCGGCGTGTGGGCGGTCGTCGAGGCCACCCGCAAGCCCGAGGACGTCGGCCCGTGGCTGGACGCACTCCCTCGCGTGGACGCGCTCATGGTCCAGGACACCGACCTGACCGCCGACCCGGCCGCGGTGCTCAGCCGTACCTCCACGCCCGTGGCCCTCCTCGACGGTGCGCGGGCGACCGCGCACCGCTGGGCCTCGCTGCTCTGCGAGCGACTGGAGAGCTCGGGGGCATGAGCCCGCTGCGCTGGGACGTGCTGGCCGTGTCCTTCCTCCTGGCTCTGCCGGTGCTCGCCCTCGGTCTGCGCGGCGACCTGGGCACGCACGACGTCGTCACCCGGCTGCCGTGGTGCCTGGCGGCGGGCTGGGGTGTGGTGGCGCTGCTGCGCTGGACCACCACCCTCTTCCCGTCGGCCTCCTCCCCCGACGACGAGGACCCCGACCCCGCCGCTCCCTGACCCCCGGCGCTGGTCGCCTCACTGCGCCGCCACCCATCGCCGGGGTTCCCCGTGCACTGCCGGTCCTGCAGGACCCGCGATGCACGAGGAACCCCGGCAAGGGACGCGGGACGGGTCAGCGCGGGAGGTCCTCCAGCATCTCGGTGACCAGCGCGGCGATCGGCGAGCGCTCGGACCGGGTCAGCGTCACGTGCGCGAACAGCGGGTGTCCCTTGAGCTGCTCGACCACCGCGGCGATGCCGTCGTGCCGGCCGACCCGCAGGTTGTCGCGCTGGGCGACGTCGTGGGTGAGCACCACCCGCGAGCCCGAGCCCAGCCGCGACAGCACGGTCAGCAGCACCCCGCGCTCGAGCGACTGGGCCTCGTCGACGATCACGAAGGAGTCGTGCAGCGACCGCCCGCGGATGTGGGTCAGCGGCAGCACCTCGATGAGGTCGCGGGAGGCGATCTCGTCGAGCACGTCCTTGGAGACCAGCGCGCCCAGGGTGTCGTAGACCGCCTGCGCCCAGGGCGACATCTTCTCGCCCTCGCTACCGGGCAGGTATCCGAGCTCCTGGCCCCCGACGGCGTACAGCGGGCGGAAGACGACGACCTTCGAGTGCGCCCGCCTCTCCATCACCGACTCCAGGCCCGCGCACAGGGCCAGCGCCGACTTGCCCGTTCCGGCCCGCCCGCCCAGCGAGACGATGCCGATCTCCGGGTCCAGCAGCAGGTCCAGCGCGATCCGCTGCTCCGCGGAGCGGCCGTGCAGCCCGAAGGCCTCGCGGTCACCGCGCACCAGCCGCACCTGCTTGTCCGGCGTCACGCGGCCCAGCGCCGACCCGCGCGAGGACAGCAGCACCAGCCCGGTGTGCGCGGGCAGCTCCGCGGCGGCCGGTGCGTACACCTCGCCGTCGTCGTAGAGGGCGGCCAGCTCGGCGTCGTCGATCGAGACCTCGGCCATCCCGGTCCAGCCGGCGTCGACGGCGTCCAGCGCCCGGTACTCGTCGGTGTCCAGGCCCACCGCCGCGGCCTTGACCCGCAGCGGCACGTCCTTCGTGATCAGGCAGACGTCGGCGCCCTCGGCGCGCAGGTTCAGCGCCACGACCATGATCCGGCTGTCGTTGCTGTCGTTGCGGAAGCCGGCCGGCAGCACCGACGGGTCGCTGTGGTTGAGCTCGACGTGCAGCGTGCCGCCCTCGTCACCGACGGGGACCGGGGCGTCGAGCCGGCCGTGCTGCACCCGCAGGTCGTCGAGCAGCCGCAGCGCCTGCCGGGCGAACCAGCCCAGCTCCGGGTGGTTGCGCTTGTCCTCCAGCTCCCCGATCACGACGAGCGGGAGGACCACGTCGTGGGCGCCCATGCGCAGCAGCGCACCGGGGTCGGAGAGCAGGACGGAGGTGTCGAGGACGTACGTGCGGCGAGTGGTCACGGTCGACTCCCGTTGGGGCGCGGGACGCGCCCCGGCTCGAAGGTGGCCGGGCCCCGGCCGAGGGGCCGGGTACCGGCCCCCCTGGTCGACGAGTTCGTCAGCACCAACCGGGCCTCCCGTGGACGGCGAGGTGAGCCCGCCCTCCACAGCGGACGTTAGGCCCGGGAGGTGACAGGAACATGTCGAGGAGGGGGCGTGTCCCCCCTTCGGGGCACCTCTGGCACCAGCCGTCTCAGCGACGACCGCGCGGCCGGACGGCGACCAGCACCCACACCAGCGGCACCAGCAGGACCGGCCACTGCAGCCTCAGGTCACCCAGCCACCACAGCCCCCCGACCAGCAGCACGGCCAGCCACCCCGCCGTCCACAGGCCCAGGTCCCGGGCCTCCTCCGGACTGCGCCGCGCCATGTCACCCCCCGCCCGTCATCCCCACCCGTCTGCTCAGCCGGCCCGCAGCTCGCCGGCGACGGCGGCCGGGGTGAGGGGCTCGTCGAGCAGCCGGACGAAGCGGTCGGCGACCGGCTGGTCGGCGGGGCGGGCGTCCAGCCACCGCGACAGCAGGTCGAAGCCCTCGACGTAGGTGGTGGTGTAGGCCCGCCACAGCGGGTGGGTGAGGAAGCGCAGCTGCTGGCGGGCACGGTCGCCGCTGACCAGCGACCAGCGCTGGATGTAGGCGGCCGCCTCGTCGGCGGAGGCGCCGCGGTCGTGCAGCAGGACGGCGGCGTCCTGGCGCACCCGGTTCAGCGGCGCGGCAGCCGCGGAGATGCGCTCGGCCAGGTGCCCGTCGAAGTGCAGCCCGAGATCGGCGAGCACCTCCGCCGCCCACGGACCCCAGCCGTTCCCGATGGCGGCCTGCACGCCGAGGTCGGCGAGCCCCTCGGCCATGAGGCACTCGGGGGTGTTGACCAGGAAGACGGTGTGCTCGAGCCGGGCGCCGCGCTCCACCAGGCCCAGCTCCTTGCGGCAGTGCTCGGTGTGGTGCCCGGGATAGGACTCGTGGGCCACCAGGTGGGGCAGCTGACCCAGCCGGTGCGGGAGGTCGGCGTTGATCGCGACGCGGGAGCGGTAGTCCCCCTCGTAGTAGTTGAAGCCCGACCACGGCTTGTCGGTCACGACCTCGTAGCGCACCGTCTCCACCTCGGGCAGCCCGTACTCGGCGCGCACCCGGTCGCGCAGCGCGCTGGACAGGGCGTGCACCGCCTCGGCGAGCCGCTCGGGCGGGCACTCCTCCCGGCGCCGGTGCGCGGCGTAGCGGTCGGCCAGCGGGCCGCTGCCGGGCAGCAGGGTGTCGAGCTCGGCGTGCGCGGCGGCATAGGCGGCCGGGTCGCCGAGGGTGAGGTCGACCTGGAAGTAGCTGCGCACCTCGTCGAGGAAGGACACCGGCTCGCCGGCCATCTTCCGGGCGGTGCACTCCAGGCCGGTGAGCTGCCCGCGGAGGAACGCGGCGCGGTCGGCCGGCAGGTCGGCCGACGCCAGCTCGGCCACCAGCGCGCGGGCCTGGTCGCGCAGCCCCTGCGGTGTGGGCGCCGGCTCGTCCTCCACCGCGGCGCGGAGCCGCCCGTCGCCGGTGTAGGCGTCGACGAAGCCGGATTCGAGCCGGTCGAAGCGCAGCCCGAGCCGCACGTACTCCAGGGGGACGTCCAGCGCGCGGGCCATGGCCAGCAGTTTCTCAGCCGCCGAAGCGCCGGTGCCGGGCGGCGTAGGCGCGCAGCGCCCGCAGGAAGTCGACGCGGCGGAAGTCGGGCCAGTAGACGTCGGTGAAGTGGAACTCCGAGTGGGCGGTCTGCCAGAGCAGGAAGCCCGAGAGCCGCTGCTCCCCGCTGGTGCGGATGACGAGGTCGGGGTCGGGCTGGCCGCGGGTGTAGAGGTGCTCGGCGATGTGCTCGACGTCGAGGACGCCCACCAGCTCGTCCAGCGTCGTCCCCCGCTCTGCGTGCTCGGCCAGCAGCGAGCGGACGGCGTCGGCGATCTCCCGCCGTCCGCCGTACCCGACGGCGAGGTTGACCGTCGCGCCCGGCCGGTCGCGCGTGTCCTCGGCGGCCTGCTTGAGGACGGCGACCGTCTCGGCGGGGAGCAGCTCCAGGGCACCCACCGGGCGCAGCTGCCAGCGCCGGTGCGGCGCGGCGAGGTCCTCGGCGACGCCCTCGATGATCCGCAGCAGCGGCACCAGCTCGGGCTCGGGGCGGGACAGGTTGTCGGTGGAGAGCAGGAACAGGGTGACCACCTCGACGCCGGCCTCGTCGCACCAGCCGAGGAAGCCGGCGATCTTGTCCGCGCCGTGGCGGTGGCCGGCGTTGGGGTCCTCCAGACCGATCGCCCGCGCCCACCGCCGGTTGCCGTCGACGATCACCCCGACGTGCCGCGGGATCGCCGCTCCCTCGAGCGCCCGGGCCAGCCGGCGTTCGTAGACCTGGGTGAGGACGTCGCGAGCCCACTGCCGCATCCCCACGGTGGGTCACAGTAGGCCCACTCCGCGAGGTCGCGCGCACCCGTGCCTGACCTGCGCGAAGGTCCGCAGGAGTGCCGGGGAGCTCACATCCCGGTCCCGTCGCCGCGCTCCCTACGGGTGCGTAACCTCGCCGCATGAGCGTCCCCCACAGCGAGGGCGAGACCGTCCGCGTCGAGGCCGACGGCGCCCAGCTCGAAGCGCCTCCCGGCCCGGCGGTGGCCACCGTCCTCCAGGAGGGCGAGCAGGTCGAGCGGACCTGGACCGCCGAGGACTTCGGCGACCGCGACTGGGACCACCCCGACACCCGGCCGCGGATGCGCGGCTGGCTGCACCTGTTCTCCTTCTTCGGCGCGATCGTCGCCGGGGCCGTGCTCATCCCGCTGGGCTCGGTGCTCGGCGCCCGCGCCGGCTTCTCCGTCGCCGTGTACTGCGTGACGATCTGCGGCCTGTTCGGGATCAGCGCGCTCTACCACCGGCGGCGCTGGTCACCGCGCGGCTGGAAGATCATGAAACGGCTCGACCACTCGATGATCTTCCTGTTCATCGCGGGGACGTACACACCGTTCGCCCTGCTGGCGGTCGACCAGCCGACCGGCTACTGGGTGCTCGCCGGAGTCTGGGCCGGTGCGCTGGCCGGCGTCTTCCTCAAGCTCACCTGGCCGACCGCGCCGCGGTGGGTCGGCGTGCCCCTCTACATCGGGCTGGGCTGGGTCGCCGTCTTCATCCTCACCGACATCCTGCACATCGCCGGTGTGACCTCGCTGGTGCTGCTGGCCGTCGGCGGCGTGCTCTACACGCTCGGCGGGGTGGCCTACGCGATCAAGAAGCCCAACCCCTGGCCCGGCGTCTTCGGCTACCACGAGGTCTTCCACGCGATGACCGTCGTGGCCGCGATCTGCCACTACATCGCCGTCTACTTCGCGATGTACAACTCGCCGTTCGTCGGCTGAGCGGAGACCGTCGCTCAGCCGAACGGTGGGCGGTCGTCGATCCTCGTCGACAGCCGGCCGGCGGTGCGCCAGGCGCGGGCGACGAGGTCGCGGTCGGCGTCGGTGACCAGGTTGCCCATCACCCGCAGCGCGACGGTCATCAGTGCCCGCGAGCGCATGCCGACCGGGCCGGCCGCGGGCAGGAAGCGGGGAACGGTGAGCAGGCCGGCCAGCCGCCGGGCGATGGAGAACGCCTCGCCGTAGTGCCGCCGCAGCTCCGCCGGCCAGGCGGCGGTCCAGTCCTCCTCGCCGAGGAGGCCCACCACGCTGCGGCCGGTCTCCAGGCCGTAGTCGATGCCTTCGCCGTTCAGCGGGTTGACGCACCCGGCGGCGTCGCCGACCAGCGCCCAGTTGCGCCCGGCCACGCCGGAGACCGCCCCGCCCATCGGCAGGAGCGCCGACGCCGGCGCCTCCACCGGCCCGTCGAGCCGCCAGTCCTCGCGGCGGGCGTCGGCGTAGACCTCCATCAGCGCCTTGAGCTGGACCCCGGCCGGACGGCGCGCGGTGGCCAGCGTGCCGACGCCGAGGTTCACCTGCCCGGACTCCGCGCCCAGCGGGAACACCCAGCCGTAGCCGGAGAGCAGCTCACCCTCGCCGCCGCGCAGCTCCAGGTGCGAGGAGATCCACTCGTCGTCGGCCCGGCCGGAGCGCACGTAGCCGCGCGCGGCGACGCCGTAGGCGGTGTCCCGGTGCCACGCGCGGCCGAGCACCCGGCCCAGCGGGGAGCGGACGCCGTCGGCCACGACCAGTCGCCGGCAGCCGACGGTGAGCGTCTCCTCCTCCGCCGTCTCGAAGACCACGCCGGTCACCCGGTCGCCGTCCCGCTCGACGTCGACGGCGCGCGCCCCCTCCACCGGGACGGCGCCGGCGGCGAGCGCCACCCCGCGGATCCGGGCGTCGAGCTCGGTGCGCGGCACCGCGCTGCCGTGGTCCGGGAACGCACCGCCGGGCCAGGGCAGCTCCCACGTCCGGCCGAAGCCGGCCGCGCGCAGGCCGCGGTTGCGCGCCCGCGAGCGGGCCCAGTCCCCCAGGCCCAGGAGGTCCAGCTCGGCGATCGCCCGCGGGGTCAGCCCGTCGCCGCAGGCCTTGTCACGGGGGAAGACGGCCGCGTCGGCGAGGACGACGTCGTGCCCGGCCCGGGCGGCCCAGGCGGCGGCCGCCGCGCCTGCCGGGCCGGCCCCCACCACGAGGACGTCGGTGTCGGTCGGGACGGCGGCGCTGGCTGGCACGCCTCGAGTGTCCCTGACCCGTGACGCAGGGGTGGCCCCCGCAGGGTCCCGCCGCGAGCCTGCGAGTGGCGGGGGGCAGAGGGGTCCTCTCTCAGCCGAACAGCGGGAACCGCTCCGCCGACGCCCCCAGGACGGCGCGGTCGGCGTCGGTCAGCGGTTCCCGGCCGGTGCCGCGCCGGGCCGCCGTCGCGTCGTCCCACCCGTCCGGCAGCGGGCCGCCCAGCAGACCCTCGAGCACCCGGCGCACCTCGGTCAGCGCGTCCGACGACGGGCCGGGACGATCGAGGGAGGCGACCAGGTCCAGGTGGTGCACCGCGGCCTCCACGGCCAGCGTGGACAGCAGGTCGTCGGCACGCAGCACGTACCCCTGGGTGCGTACCAGGGCCTCGGGCGCGGTCCGGCCGGCGACCACACCCACCGCCGTCACGAGCTCGGCGTGCACGGCCGCGAGCTCGGGCGGCCCGCCGGCCACGCTGGCCCGCACCCGGGTGCGCCAGGCGACGTCGGCGTCCTGCCCGGCCGTCGGCTGCCAGGCCCGCCAGTAGGCGACGGCGTCGCTCGTGGCCGGCGGCTCCGCCGGGGTGGCCAGCGCGACCAGACCCCGGCGGGCGTCGTCGACCAGGTGCTGGGTCAGGTCCAGGACCGCCCACCCGGCGCACCCGGTCGGCTGCCAGGTCTCCTCCGGCCGCAGGTCCGTGACCAGCGCGGACAGGGACCGGTAGGTGGCCTGCAGCAGCTCGGCGGACGACGGAGGCACCCGGGCAGCCTGGCAGAGCCGGCCCTCGTGCAGTGGAAGGATCCCCTTGCCCCTCGCCACTCGCAAGCTCGCGGCGGAACCCTGCAAGGGGGCCGAAGGGTGGGGGCAGGAGGGTCCTCCTACTGGGGGCCGCGGGCCCGGACCTCCTCGACCGAGGCCATCGCCGCGCGCAGCTCGCCCAGCCACTCGTCGGTGTGCTGGGCGACCAGCCGGACCGCCCAGGCCAGCGCCTCGGACCGGGACCGGGCGACCCCGGCGTCCACGAGCGTGTCGAGCACCAGCCGCTCGGGCTGCCGCAGCCGGGTCATCACCGGCACCGAGAGGTTGGTGAAGACCTCCCGGACGTCCCCGCAGGCCGCACCCCAGGCGACCGAGCGGCCGTAGCGGGCCTGCGCGGCGTCGGCGACGGCCATGCGCTGCTCGCGGGTCTCCTCGCGGAAGCGGGCGATCCGCCCGGCCCGCGCGGCCGCGGCGTCGCCCTCGCCGGCCTCCGGCTCGGCCAGGGTGCCGACGACGGTGATCTCGTCGCGGTCCACGGTCAGCTCGACCGGCCCGGTGAACCAGTCGTCGGGCAGCCGCCCGGCGAACCAGCCGGCGACCTCGGCGCGCTCGACCGGGGGCGGCGCGTCCGGGCCCCGGCCACGGCCGCCGGCGCCACGGCCGCGCGGACCGCGGAACCCGCCCCGCATGCCGGCGAAGGGGTTGTCGGAGGAGAAACGGTGGTGGTGTCCGTGCACGACGGCCTCCCATGTGAGGTGATTACACACTTACACGGTAAGCCCCAGCCCTCACCTCAGGAAGGGGCGAGCGCTGCGCCGAGAGCGGACACGTCCGCGACCGGCGCGGAGCAGACGAACCCCCGGCACACGTAGGCGGCCGGCCGCCCGTCCACCGGCGGCCGGCCGGCCAGCAGCGGGACCCCGGGTGCGTCCGGCTCGCCGACCACCACCACCGCGCCCGGGCTGGTCGAGGCGCGGGCGGCGGCCGCCAGGGCGTCGCGCTCCGGTCCGGCGGGCCCGCTGACCGCGACCTCGAGCGGCCCGGCCAGCAGCGCCTCCCCGACCGCCATCGCCCAGCCGACCGCCTGCGGCGCGCGCTCGGCCAGCCGGGCCAGCGAGCCGACGGCCGCCTCGCCGAGTTCCCGGTGCCGCGGCGCGCCGGCGAGCGCGGCGTAGGTGACGGCGGCTCCGGCCACCGCGGCGAGCCCCGACGGCGTCGGGCCGTCGGTGGGGTCGAAGGGCCGGTGCACGAGCGCCTCGGCGTCCGCGGCGGTGTCGTGCCAGCCGTCGGCGTCCACGAACTGGTCGGCGACGACGTCGAGCAGGTCGCCGGCGAACTCCAGCCAGCGTCCCTCGCCGGTGGCCTGGTGCAGGGCGAGCAGCCCCTCGGCGAGGTCGCCGTGGTCCTCGAGCACCCCGGCCGGGGCTCCGGCGACGCCGTTCCGCGAGGCCCGGCGCAGCCGCCCGTCGACCCAGTGCACGTCGGCGAGCAGCTCGGCCGCCCGGCGGGCGGCCCGGACCGAGGACGGCGCCCCGGCCAGGACGCCGTGCTCGGCCAGCGCGGCGATCGCCAACCCGTTCCAGGCGGTCACCACCTTGTCGTCCCGCCCCGGCTGCGGGCGCCGTGCCCGGGCCGCGCTCAACCGCTCGCGCACCGAGGCCAGCCGCTCCGGGTCGCCGGGGTCGCGGAGCAGCTGCAGCGTCGAGGTGCCGTGCTCGAAGGTGCCGGCGTCGGTCACCTCGAACACCTCGGCGGCCCACCGGCCGTCGTCCTCCCCCAGGACCTCGATCAGCTGCGCCGGCGTCCAGACGTAGGTGAGCCCCTCGACGCCCTCGGTGTCGGCGTCCAGCGCGGAGGCGAAGCCGCCCTCGGGTGTGCCGAGGTCGCGGACCAGGAAGGCCGCCGTCGCGTCGGCGACCCGGCGGGCCCACTCGTCGCCGGTGGCCCGCCACAGGTGCAGGTAGACCCGCAGCAGCAGGGCGTTGTCGTAGAGCATCTTCTCGAAGTGCGGCACGACCCACTGGGCGTCGACGGAGTAGCGGGCGAAGCCACCGGCGAGCTGGTCGTGGACACCTCCGCGGGCCATCGCCTCGAGCGTGCCGCGCGCCATGCGCAGCGCCACGGCGTCGCCGGTGCGGGCGGAGTGCCGCAGCAGGAACTCCAGCAGCATGGACGGCGGGAACTTCGGGGCACCGCCGAAGCCGCCCCAGCGCTCGTCGTACTCCTCGGCCAGCGCGGCGACGGCGCGGTCGAGCACCTCGCCCGTCACCGGGGTCGGCGTCCCGAGGTCCAGCCGGGAGGCGATGCCCTCGGCGATGCGCGTACCGGCCGTCTCCAGGTCCTCGCGCCGCGTCCGCCAGGCGTCGGAGACGGCGGAGAGCAGCTGCCGGAACGACGGCATGCCGTGCGCAGGCCGGGGCGGGAAGTAGGTGCCGCAGTAGAACGGCCGGCCGTCGGGCGTGGTGAAGACGGTCATCGGCCAGCCGCCGTGGCCGGTCAGCGCCTGGGTGGCGGCCATGTAGACGCTGTCGACGTCCGGCCGCTCCTCGCGGTCGACCTTGACGCACACGAAGTCGGCGTTCATCTGCGCTGCCGTCGCCTCGTCCTCGAAGGACTCGTGCGCCATCACGTGGCACCAGTGGCAGGCGGCGTAGCCGACGCTGAGCAGGACGGGCACGTCGCGGCGGCGCGCCTCGGCGAAGGCCGCCTCGCCCCACTCCCACCACTCGACCGGGTTCTCGGCGTGCTGCAGCAGGTAGGGGCTGGTCGCGCCGGCGAGACGGTTAAGCATGCCCCTTCCGTTCCCCCGCCGGTCCGTGCCCGAACGGGGGACGACGTGCCCGTGGGGTGGCGCGCTCGCAGAGCACGCCACCCCACGGGTGTCGGGGTCAGGAGACCGTGAAGGCCCGCGTCCCCTCGATCGTGGCGCTCGACGCCAGCTGCGCCGGCCGGATCCGCAGCGTGTAGCTGCCCGGAGCCAGCGTCGTCGGAGCCGTCCAGACCAGCGACCCGGACCCGTTGGCCCCGGTTGCCACTCCGCTCTTGACCGCGACCACCTTGGTGCCCTGCACCAGGGTGATGGTGACCGGCGTCGAGGCCCCGCCGGAGAACGACCACGAGATCGTGGCCGCCTGGCCCCGTGCCACCGAGGACGCGCCCGAGGCGGTCAGCGTGGGTCGGGCCACCGCAGCGGCGGTGCCCCTGCCGACGATCCCCGGACCACCCACCGCCGACACCTCGACGGAGTAGGTGCCCGGCGCCAGGGTGATCGGCAGGCGGTAGGACCCCGACCCGGTCCCGTCCGCCGCGGTCCTGACGCCGGACGCCAGGGTGGTGGCCGCGCCGGTGCCCGGCACCAGCCGGACGATGACCGGGGCGACGACGCCGTCGCTGTACCGCCAGGACACGGTCACCAGGTCACCCGCCACGTCGACGGGCGTGGCGCTCGTCGACAGCGTCGGCAGCGTCACCGCGACCGGGTCCGCCGGGGTGCCGGTGACCAGGGCGTTGACTGCCGCCGTCACCTCGATCCGGTAGCTCCCGGCCGCCAGGCCGACCGGCAGCGTGGCGGTGAGCGAGCCGCTCCCGTCCGTCCCGGTCCTGGCGTTCGTGGCCAGGGTGAGGACGGCCTTGGTGCCCTGGAGCAGGCGGACGTTCACCGGGGCGACCGCGTCGTCGGTGAAGGCCCACGACACCGTGACCGGTGCGCCGGCGACCGCGGCCGCCGGCGCGGACACGGAGACCTCGGGCCACGCGACCGTGACCGGGGACGCCGAGGTGTCGGCCACGAGGGTGTTGCCCACCACCGTCGCACGGACGGTCCAGTCCCCCTCCGGCACGTTGAGCGGCACCGTCCAGGTGTGGGCGCCCGCCTTCAGCGGCGCGCTCGGGGCGATTCCGACCGTGGTCCGGCCCGGCGCCACGGCCTCGAGCTTCACCGCCGTGCCGGGGACCCCGGTCGTGGTCCAGGTGATCGTCAGCGGTCGGCCTGCCGTGACCGAGGTCGGATCCGCCTGCGACGTCACGGTCAGCGAGCTGCCGTCCACGGCGAACCGGCCGTCGCTGGCCGCCACCACGGTCGGGAAGGAGACCGACAGCAGCCGGACCCGGTAGTCCGCGCCCGTCGGCAGGCCGGCCGGCGGCGTGAAGGTCAGCCTGCCGGCGCCGGGGGCGACCGCCGCGCTGGCGGCCACCACCACGTCTCCCTTGACCACCTCGGCCTTGACCGAGGTGCCGACGTCGCCCGAGGCGGTCCAGGTGACCGTCATCGGTTGCCCGGCCGTGTGCGTGACGCCGTCCGTCGGGCTCGTGACCACCAGCCGGCGGCTGCTGGCCACGGAGAAGGCGTCGGTCAGGACCGCGACCTTGGGAACCGACCAGGTCGTGCGGAACTGGTAGCCCCCGCCGTCGTTCAGCGCGGCGGGCAGCGTGACGTCCACGCCACCCGCACCGCCGGTGCCCAGCGCAGCGGAAGCCGCGAGGGTGGTGAGGACCCTGCCGTCCTTGAGCAGCTCGACCTTGACGGTGCCGCCGGGCGCACCGGTGTGGGTCCACGCCACCCGGGCCCTACCGCCCGGAGTGGCCGAGGCCAGCGTGTACGAGGGGGTGAGGACCGGGTCGGTCACCGTGAACGCGTCGCTCGTCGCCGCGTGCTGCGGGGCGAGCAGCGGGGTGACCCTGACGCGGTAGTCGGCGCCGCGGGCCGTCGTCGGCGGCACCACGTGCTCCGAGCGGCCCGTGCCCAGCGCCACCTTCGGGCTCAGGACGGACACCACGGTGCTGCCGCGCAGCAGCTCCACCTTGGCGTCGGACCCCAGGTAGCCGCTGGTGGACCAGGTCGCGACCACCTTGCCCGACGCCGGGACGGACTGCCCGCTGGTGGGCGAGGTGACGGTCAGCGACACCGGCGCCGGCGCTCCGCGGAAGCCGGCGACCGTGCTGGCGGTGGTGTTGAGCAGCGCCCGGTTGTCGGCGGCGTTCGCGGCTCCGGCCGGGGCGCCCAGCGGGGCGCCGTTGTGGATCTGGTCGGGGTTGGAGAACCGCAGCAGCCGGCCGCAGTACTGGCAGGCGTTGGTGTACGCCATCACGGTCCGCCAGCCCTGCTGCGCGTTGACCCAGTCGTAGCCGTACGGGACGGCCGGGGTGCCCGCCCACGCCCCGCGGTCGTGCGCGGCACCGAAGTTGTGGCCCAGCTCGTGGGTGAAGCTCATGTTGCCGGTGGCGCACCCGGCGTCGGTGACGCTCATGCCGAGCGACGCGAAGGACGGGCCGATGGGGTTCATCAGGTACGCGATCCCGCAGGCCGAGCCGGTCGGGTTGTCGACGATGAGGGCCACCAGGTCGGCGCCGTACTGGTCGCGCAGGACGTGCAGCTCGTCGTAGACCCCGTCGCTGCGGTTGGCGACCTTGCCGAGCGTGGTGCCGTCCACGGCGGCGTTGGTCGCGACCTCCGCGGTGTGCGTCAGGCGGACGGCCGCGTTGATCCCGGAGGTCGAGAACGCGCTGTTGGTCTGCTCGATCATCAGCGCGATGTCGGCGTCCATCCCGACCTGGCCGCCCTTGCGGGCCTTCGCGGCCGAGGAGTAGGCCACGAGGACGTCGACGACGGGGGCCTCAGCGGTCGGCTCGGCGGCCACCTGGGCGTCGCCGGCCGGACCGGTCGCGTCGCCTGCGGCGGGAGGGGCGTCGGTGCGGCCGCCGGCGTCGGCGCCGACCTCCGCCGGCGGGACGACGGCGTCGTCGTGGGCCGGCGGGACGACGGCGTCGTCGTGGGCCGGCGGGACGACGGCGTCGTCGTGGGCGGGCGGGAACTGCGACTCGTCGAGCTGCTCGACCGCGGTGCCGCCGTCCGGTAGGGGGCGCAGGCGGAACGTGGCGTCCTTGCTGGTCACCATCCCCGACAGCACACCGTCCTGCTCGACGAACACGACGGTGCTGCTCTCGTCGCCGGCGATCGTGCCGCTCCACGTCCGGTAGCCGCCCTCCGTGCGGAACTCCGGGACGCCCAGGTCGGCCACGACCGTGGTGTCGTCGAACAGGGGCAGCTCGATCGTCTGCGCCGCCTCGGCGGCCGTGCGCGGGAGCGCCGCGGTGTCGACGGCGACCGTGCGGGAACGGGCCACGCCCCGCTCACCGCCCTCGACCTCGTCGGTGGCGGCGGTCGGGGTGATGACGCCCGCCTCCCGGAGGGCAGCGGCGTCCGGCTGCGCCGAGGAGCCGGGATCGGAGCCGGTGGACTCGACGCTCCGCGCGCCACCGGACTGTGCGCCGGTGGTGGGACCGGCCCCGGTCACCTCCGGGGTCGCGGTCGGCGGAACGGTGGACGTCAGCAGGTATCCGCCTGACACCACGACGGCGAGGGCGGCGGCCGTGAACGCGAGACGGCGCGGACGGCGCGTGGCGGATGAATTCATGGTGCCCCTTCGGCAGGCCCGCCGTCCTCGGCGGGCGTCCCTGAAGGCGTCGGCACGAGCCAGAGGTCGTCGGAGCGACTGCTGGCGGTCCTCGCTCGAAGGGGTGGGGTGGAGTCCCGCCACCCACCGGGGACGCCGTCGACGGCCTGCGCGCGCACGGTTGGGGCTGGACAGGACGGGGTGGCCCGTCCCGAGGACACCGAGCCGCCGGCCGGAGGAGCCACCTCGGTGGAGAGCTCCCTCGCGATGAGGACGTCGGCGCTCGGATCCCGACGGTGGTGCGGATCGCGTCAGGAGCTGCTCAGCCGGCGTCCCAGGCAGCGAGCAGCACGGGCACGTCCCGGCGGCACGCCGTCCGGCTACCCGCGCGCTCGCGCGGCAGGCTCCGGCGCCGGCCCGGGGGCGCCGCCCTCGCCCTCGTCGGGCTCCCGCTCCCCGCATCCTTGTCCGCCGTAGGGCGCGTGACCACCGTCCGTGGACGCTGGGTCACCCGGACGGGCCCTTAGCACGAGCTGCCGGGATCACCTCAGCGACACGCCCAGGACCTCTGGCACCTCTTGCCCGAGGACGAGCGGCGGTTCGTCGAGTCGACATGTCGACTCCCGTGGTGCCGCGGCGCACGGTGGGCGGATCCTGCCGTCGGCACCGTCCTGAGGAGGCCCGCCATGAACCGCTCCCGGTTCCTCGTCCTCGCCGTCTCCGCCCTCGCCACGCTGGGGGTGGTCGCGCCCGCTCCGGCGAGTGCGAGTCCCTACTGCGGGATCACCTGGGGCTCGCAGGCGAAGACCGCGGACGCCGGCGACCGGGAGCGGCTGTACGACGTCCGCGCGGGACGGCACGCCTGCTTCGACCGGCTCGTCCTCGACGTGGGCGGGGAGGACACCACCTTCGGCTCGTACTCGGTGCGGTACGTGCCGGTCGTGCGGCAGGACGGCTCCGGGGAGCCGGTGCCCGTCCGCGGCGCCGCGGACCTCGAGATCGTCGTGCACGCACCGGCGTACGACGAGCAGGGACGGCCGACGTTCGAGCCGGCCGACCGGCGGGAGGTCGTGGACGTCGGCGGCTACACCACCTTCCGGCAGGTGGCCTGGGCCGGCTCCTTCGAGGGCTCGACCACGCTGGCCCTCGGTGTCCGTGCCCGGCTGCCGTTCCGCGTCTTCAGCGTCGCCGGGACGCCCGACTCCGACGACACCCCGCGGCTGGTCATCGACGTCGCCCACCGCTGGTAGCCCTCACCGACGGCGGCCGGCCGGTCAGCCCGCAGCAGGACCCGGCCGGCCGTCGTCCTCGCGCGGCCCCTCGATCGCCCGGGGCGCCCGCCGCAGCGTGTCCAGCAGGTCCTGCCCCGGCTCGGGGCGCGGATCGATCAGGTCGGCCGGGGTGTCGGGGACGACGAACCGTGGCCCGTCGTCCTCGGGGTCGAAGCTGCGCGGCACCCGCTTGAGGTGGGTGGTCATCGACTTGACCAGCAGCAGGATGGCGATGAAGAGCAGGACGGTCAGCAGCGCACCGATGGGACCGGCCTTGCCGACGTCCTCGGGGAGCTGCTGGTCGGCCGCCAGGAGCACGAACCCGGTCATCGGACGACCACCTCACTGCGCACCCCGGCGAACAGGTCGTCCTCGGGGACCGTCGAGTCGACGACCGACCGGGCCAGCTCGTAGTCCTCGGTCGGCCAGATCCGCTGCTGGACCTCCAGCGGGCAGGCGAACCAGCGGCCGTTCGGGTCGATCTGGGTGGCGTGCGCGATGAGCGCGGCGTCCCGGACGGCGAAGTACTCGGCGCAGGGCACCTTCGTGGTCACCCGGTGGGACAGGTCCCGCTCGGGGTCCCAGTTCTCCAACCACTCGGCGTAGGGGGACTCCTGGCCGGAGGCGAGGATGGCCTCGTGCAGCGCCCGCGTCCGCGGCAGCGTGAAACCCATGTGGTAATAGAGCTTGAGCGGCTGCCACGGCTCGCCCAACCCGGGGTAGCGATCGGGGTCACCGGCGGCGTCGAAGGCGTGCACCGAGACCTCGTGGGTCTTGATGTGGTCCGGGTGCGGGTAGCCGCCGCGCTCGTCGTAGGTCGTGATCACGTGCGGCTTGAACCGGCGGATCAGCTCGACCAGCGGCGCGGCCGCCTCCTCGGTGGGCACCAGCGCGAAGCAGCCCTCGGGCAGCGGCGGCAGCGGGTCGCCCTCGGGCAGGCCGGAGTCCACGAAGCCGAGGAACTCCTGCTCGATGCCGAGGATCTCCCGTGCCCGGGCCATCTCGTCCCGGCGGATCTCCGGCAGGCGCTCCCAGACGTCGGGGCGGTCCAGGGCCGGGTTGAGCACCGAACCGCGCTCACCCCCGGTGCAGGTCGCCACCATGACGCGGACGCCTTCCGCGACGTACTTCGCCATGGTCGCGGCGCCCTTGCTCGACTCGTCGTCGGGGTGGGCGTGCACGGCGAGCAGGCGCAACGGGTCTGCTTCGGTCACCGGCACATCATCCCCCGCCCGTACGACGTCCCGCCGCCGCCCAGGCCCCCGATCGGGTGTTCGTGGCGCTCGTCACTGTTCGATACGCTGACGTTCCGCATCCCCGAGGTGGGGGCGAGCGGAACACCGACCCGGCCGACGGTGTTACGTTGGCCGTTCTGAACGCGGCCGCTCCCCGGACGGGGAGCGGCCACCGACATTTTCAGGAGCACTGCCGTGTCCACCCCCACTGACGAGCAGGACCAGGGCGTCTGGCTGACCCAGGAGGCCCACGACCGGCTGAAGGCCGAGCTCGACCAGCTGGTGGCGGGCCGCCCGGCCATGGCCGCCGAGATCAACGCCCGCCGCGAGGAGGGCGACCTCCGCGAGAACGGCGGTTACCACGCCGCCAAGGACGAGCAGGGCAAGCAGGAGGCGCGCATCCGCCAGCTGGAGGACCTGCTGCGGAAGGCCCGCGTCGGCAACGCGCCTACGACGGCGACGCACGCCGCCACCGGCACGGTGATCACCATCCGTTTCCAGGGCGACGACGAGACCGAGAAGTTCCTCCTCGGCTCGCGCGAGATCGCCGGGACGACGGGGCTGCAGGTCTACTCCCCCGAGTCGGCGCTCGGCTCGGCGATCCTCGGCGCGAAGCCCGGGACGACGGTGACCTACCAGGCGCCCAACGGCCGCGACATCACCGTCGACGTCGTCGCCGTCGAGCCCTTCGTCCCCTGACCGGGGTCCCCGGGTGACCGAGCTCGCGAGGTCACGCAGGAGTGCAGCACCCAGGGGCACCGGGCCGACGAGCGCCAGCGAGGAGGCCACGTGACCCGGTCCGCCCGCTCCCGGCGAGCCGAGAACACCGGGTTCGCCTGCGTCCACTGCGGATCGGCGGTACCGGCGAACACCGACGGGCACTACCGCAACCACTGCCCGGTCTGCCTGTGGTCCCTGCACGTCGACGACCTCCCCGGCGACCGGGCCAGCACCTGCCGAGCGCCGATGGAACCGATCGGCCTGGTGGAGAAGTCGGGCAAGGGCTGGCAGGTGGTCCACCGCTGTACGGCGTGCGGCCACCGCCAGCCCAACCGGCTCGTCCGCGAGGGCGACGGCCCCGACGACCTCGACGTCGTCCTCGGCCTCCCCTGGCTGTGACACCGCGATCCGCCGGATCGCACCGCGGCCAGGTGCCGTCCCCCTGACCCGCTGAGCCCCTCCCGTCGCCCCTCGGGGGACCCTCCGGGTCCCCACCCGTCACGACAGGAGGTGTCGGCCCTCAGGCCGGCAGCAACCCGCGGCGGCGGAGCAGGGGCGTCGGGTCGGCGTCCCTGCCCCGGACGGCACGGAAGGCCGCCAGCGGGTCCACCGAGCCGCCGACGGACAGCAGCAGCGACCGGAAGACCTCGCCGTTCTCCCGTCGCAGGCCGCCGTTCTCCTTGAACCACTCCACGGTGTCGGCGTCGAGCACCTCCGACCAGATGTAGGAGTAGTAGCCGGCCGCGTAGCCCCCGGCGAAGACGTGCTGGAAGTACGTCGTCCGGTAGCGCGGCGGCACCAGGTCGTAGGCGACGCCGGCCGCCTCGAGTGCGGCCCGCTCGAACTCCTGCGGGTCGCCGACCTCGGTCTCGGGCGTGATGCGGTGCCAGGCCTGGTCGAGCAGCGTGGCCGCCAGGTACTCCAGGGTCCCGAAGCCTTCACCCCACAGCTGGGCGGCCTCGATCGCCTCGACGACGCTCGCCGGCAGGGGCTCGCCGGTCTCGACGTGCCGGGCGTAACCGGCCAGGACCTCGGGCCACAGGGCCCACATCTCGTTGACCTGGCTCGGGAACTCGACGAAGTCCCGGGGCACGCTGGTGCCGGCGAACCGCGGGTAGGTGACGGCGGAGCTCAGGCCGTGCAGCGTGTGGCCGAACTCGTGGAAGAGCGTGTTGACCTCGTCGAGGGTGAGCAGCGTGGGTCGCCCGTCGGCCGCGCGCGTGACGTTGAGGTTGTTCACGACGACCGGCTTGGTGTCCAGCAGCCGCGACTGGGTGACGAACGAGCTCATCCAGGCGCCGCCGCGCTTCCCCTCCCGGGCGTGGAAGTCGCCGAGGTAGAGGCCGACGGTCTCCCCCGCCTCGTCGGTGACCTCCCAGACCCGGACGTCGGGGTGGTACCCGGCGAGGTCCGGCCGGGGCGTGAACCGGTAGCCGTAGAGCCGCTCGGCCGCGGCGAAGACGCCGTCGACGAGCACCCGGTCGAGCTCGAACCAGGGCCGCAGCGCCGTGGTGTCGACCGAGTACCGCTCGGCGCGCACCCGCTCGCTGTAGAAGGCCCAGTCCCAGGGCGCCAGTTCGGTCACCCCGTCGCGCGCGGCGACCTCGGCCAGCGCGGCGGCCTCCGCCCGCGCGTTGGCCAGCGACGGGCCGACCATGCGGCCGAGCATCGCGTCGACCGCCGCGGTGCTGCCCGCGGTCTGGTCGGCGAGCACCAGGTCGGCGTGGGTGGCGAAGCCCAGCAGCCGGGCCCGCTCGGCGCGTACCCGGGCGATCCGGACCGCGACGGGGCCGTTGTCGTGCGCTCCGCCCGAGGCCCGGGTCACCGACGCCTCGAACACCCGGCGGCGCAGCTCGCGGTCGCGCAGCTTGGCCAGCGCCGGCTGGCCGGTGGGCAGCAGCAGCGGGATGAGGTACCCCGCGACGCCGCGGTCGGTGGCGGCACGGGCCGCGGCGGCGACCTCCTCCTGCCCCAGGCCGTCGAGCTCCGCGGCGTCGGTCACCACGACGGCGGCGGCCTCGGTGGCCAGCTGCAGGTTCTGGCTGAACGCCGTCGACAGCTCCGACAGCTCGCGGTTGAGCTCGGTCAGCCGCGCCCGGCCGGACTCGTCGAGCCGCGCGCCGGCGAGCACGAAGTCGAGGTGGTAGCGCTCCACCAGGCGGACCGCCTCGGCGTCGAGGCCGGAGTCGTGCCGCTGCGCGTGGACGGCGTCGATGCGGGCGAAGAGACCGGGGTCCAGGCGCAGGGCGTCGGCGTGCGCCGACTCCAGCGGGGCCAGCTCGCGCTCGATCTCGCGCAGCCGGTCGGTCGCGACCGACGAGGCGAGGTTGTGGAACACCGCGCCCGCGCGGCGGTACAGCCGACCCGACCGCTCCAGCGCGACGACGGTGTTCTCGAACGTCGGCGGCCCGGTGGACCCGACGATGGCGGCCACCTCGGCGCGCTGCTCGGCCATCCCGGCCAGCATCGCCTCGCGGCAGTGCTCGAGGCTGACGTCGGCGAAGGGCGGCAGCTGGAGCGGCAGCGGGGAGGGCTCGAGCAACGGGTTGCCGGTGGACGGGGCGGCGGAGGCAGGCACGGAGCCCATCCTCCACCGCCCCTCTCGTCATCTCGTCGAGGTGCGCTCGTAGAGCCGGACCGACAGGGGCACGAAGACGACGAGGATGAGCGCCGTCCAGATCAGCGTGTAGAGCACCGGGTTCTGCAGCGACCAGGCATCCGGCACCGGGGTGCCGGGAGGCATGTTGCCGAACAGCTCCCGCGACGCCAGGGTGACCGTCGAGACGGGGTTCCACTCGGCGAAGACCCTCAGCACCGACGGGAAGGTCTCCAACGGCACGAAGGTGTTGGCCACGAACGTCAGCGGGAAGATCACGATGAAGCTGGCGTTGTTGACCACCTCCGGCGTCCGGACCAGCAGCCCGACCACCGCCATCAGCCACGAGATGGCGTAGGCGAAGACGAGCAGGACGAGGAAGCCGCCGATCGCCTCACCGAGCGACGAGTTGACCCGCCACCCGACGACCAGGCCGGTCAGCGCCATGACCGCGATCGAGATGGCGTTGAGCCCGAGGTCGGCGACGGTGCGCCCCACCAGCACGGCGGAGCGGGCCATCGGCAGCGAGCGGAACCGGTCGATGAGCCCCTTCTGCAGGTCCTCGGCGATGCTGGCGCCGGTCGTGGTCGACCCGAAGACCACCGTCTGCGCGAAGATGCCCGGCAGCAGGAACTCCGCGTACGAGACGCCCGGCGGCAGCCCGCCGATCGCGCCACCGAACACGTAGCGGAACAGCAGCACGAACATGATCGGCGACAGCGTCGCGAAGACGATCAGGTCGGGCACCCGCTTGATCTTGATGAGGTTCCGGCGGGTGATCGTCAGCCCGTCGGCCACCGCCGCCCCGAACGCGGTCACGCCGCCCCCTCCCCTGCGCCCACCGGCGTCCGCTCGCCGGCCTGCGCCGCGGACTCGTCGTCCTCGGCGGCGTGGCCGGTGAGCGTGAGGAAGACGTCGTCGAGGTCGGGACGGCGCAGCCCCACGTCGAGCACCTCCACGCCGGCGCCGGCCAGCACCCGCAGCGCCTCGGCGAGGGCATCGGTACCGCCGCTGACCGGCAGCGAGAGCCGACGCGTCGACGCGTCGAGCCGGGGCTCGTCGATCCCGAGCGGCCGCAGCCGGCGGCCCACCTCGCCGAGGTCGGCCGCGTCGCGGACGGTGAGCTCCAGTCGCTGGCCGCCCACCTGGTCCTTGAGCTCGTCGGCCGTGCCGCGGGCGATGACCCGCCCCCGGTCGATGACGACCATCCGGTCGGCCAGCCGGTCGGCCTCCTCCAGGTACTGCGTGGTCAGCAGGATCGTCGTCCCGCCGTCGGCGAGGTCGGCGATGAACTCCCACATGCCCAGCCGGCTGCGCGGGTCGAGGCCCGTCGTCGGCTCGTCGAGGAAGAGGATGCGCGGACGGGCGATCAGCGAGGCGGCGATGTCCAGCCGCCGTCGCATGCCGCCGGAGTAGGTCTTGGCCGGCCGGTCGGCCGCTCCCGTGAGGTCGAAGCGCTCGAGCAGCTCACCGGCCCGCACCCGCGCCTCCCGCTTCCCCAGCCGGTAGAGCCGCCCCACCATCTCCAGGTTCTCCAGGCCGGTGAGGTACTCGTCGACAGCGGCGTACTGACCGGTCAGCCCGATGGAGGCGCGTACCGCGTCGGCGTCGTCCACCACGTCGAGCCCGGCCACCCGGACCCGCCCGGCGTCGGCCCGCAGCAGGGTGGTGAGGATCCGCACCACCGTCGTCTTCCCCGCGCCGTTCGGACCGAGCAGCCCCAGGACGGAGCTCTCGGCCACGGTCAGGTCCACCCCGTCGAGGGCCGTGGTCGCGCCGAAGCGCTTCACCAGCCCCTCGACGACTATCGCGTCGCTCATGACCGGCAAACTACGTTCCGCGGCCGACACTTCCCGACCGCTCATCCGGCCCTCCTGCAGGGGCCCGCCGCCGGCCCCGTCCAGGGGCTCGCCCCGAGCGTGCGAGGGGTGAGGAGGACGGGGTCTCCCACGGTGGGGGCAGGAGGGTCCTCTCTCAGCCGGTGGTGACCGTGTAGCCGGCCCGGTCGAGCCGGGTCAGCACCTCCTCCGCGTGCTCGGGCCCGCGCGTCTCCAGGACGACGAACACCTCCACCTCGCCCAGCCCCAGCCTGGTCGCCGTCCGCTCGTGCTCGACCTCCAGCACGTTGGCGCCGACCTCCGCCAGCTCGCCGAGCACCGCCGCCAGCGACCCCGGCCGGTCGGGCACGCGCAGCCGCAGCGACTGGTAGCGCCCGGCCGCGGCCATGCCGTGCTGCACGACCTTGAGCAGCAGCACCGGGTCGATGTTGCCGCCGGAGACGACCGCGACCACCGGCGGCGGGAAGGCGGCCGGGTCGGCGAGCACGGCGGCGACCGCGGCGACACCGGCCGGTTCGACGACGAGCTTGGCCCGCTCCAGGCAGAACAGCAGCGCCTGCGAGAGGTCCTCCTCGCTGACGGTGCGCACCTCGTCGACCAGTGCGCGGACGTGCGCGAACGTCAGCTCCCCCGGCGAGCCGACGGCGATGCCGTCGGCCATCGTCGTCATCCCCGACAGCGCCACCGGCCGGCCCGCGGCCAGCGAGCCCGGGAAGGCGGCGGCCGCGGCTGCCTGCACGCCGACGACCCGGACGTCGGGACGACGGGACCGCACCGCGGCCGCGACACCGGAGACCAGGCCCCCGCCCCCGGTGCAGACGACCACGGTGGCGACGTCGGGGCACTGGTCGAGGACCTCCAGGCCGACCGTGCCCTGCCCGGCGATCACGTCGGGGTGCTCGAACGGGTGGATGAACACCGCGCCGGTGCGCTGGGCGTGCTCGGCCGCCGCCGCCAGCGCCTCGGTCAGCGACGCGCCGCCCAGCCGGGCCTCGGCGCCGTAGCCGCGAGTGGCCGCCACCTTGGGCAGCGGCGCGCTCTCCGGCATGTAGACCGTGGCCCGGACGCCCAGCAGTTGCGCGGCCAGGGCGACGCCCTGCGCGTGGTTGCCGGCGCTGGCCGCGACGACGCCCCGGGCGCGCTCCTCGGGCGAGAGCCGGGCCAGCCGGGTGTAGGCGCCGCGGATCTTGAACGAGCCGGTGCGCTGCAGGTTCTCGCACTTGAGCCAGACGGGGCCGCCGACCCGCTCGGCCAGCGCCCGGGAGTGCTCCAGCGGCGTGCGCCGGACGACCCCCTCCAGCAGCGCTGCGGCGGCGTCGACGTCCGCCCCGCCGACCAAGGGGACGTCGAGGGATGTCATGGCAATGATCATCGCAGGACGAACTGCAGGTCGGGAGGGACCGACGGGTGCCCGCGTCGCCGCTCGCGTCGTACCGTGGCGGGGGTGACGGACCCTGGCACCCCCGCCTCCGCTCCCCCCGCCCCCACGACCTTGGGCGAGCTCCGCGACAGCGGGGCCACCTTCCGGCCGGTGAAGGCCGAGATCCGCGCCAACCTGCTCGCCCGTCTGGCCGCCGGCGAGCCGTCCCTGCCGGGCATCGTCGGCTTCGAGGACACCGTCGTCCCCGAGGTCGAGCGCGCCCTCATCGCCGGCCACGACCTGGTCCTCCTCGGCGAGCGTGGCCAGGGCAAGACCCGCCTGATCCGCACGCTGGTCGGCCTGCTCGACGAGTGGACGCCGGTGCTCACCGGCAGCGAGCTCAACGAGCACCCGCTGGCCCCGATCAGCGTGTGGGCGCACCGCCAGATCGCCGAGCACGGGGACGCCACCCCCGTCGGCTGGCTGCACCGCAGCGACCGCTTCGGCGAGAAGCTGGCCACCCCCGACACCAGCGTCGGCGACCTCATCGGCGACGTCGACCCCATCAAGGTGGCCGAGGGCCGCACGCTGGGCGACCCCGAGACGGTGCACTACGGCCTGGTGCCGCGCACCAACCGCGGCATCTTCAGCGTCAACGAGCTGCCCGACCTGGCCGAGCGCATCCAGGTCGCGCTGCTCAACGTGCTCGAGGAGCGCGACATCCAGATCCGCGGCTACCGGGTGCGGCTGCCGCTGGACCTGCTGCTGGTCGCCAGCGCCAACCCCGAGGACTACACCAACCGGGGCCGGATCATCACCCCGCTCAAGGACCGCTTCGGCGCCGAGGTGCGCACCCACTACCCGATCGAGCTGGCCGACGAGGTGCGCCTCCTGCACCAGGAGGCGCACACCAGCTGGCTGGGCGGCAGCCAGCTGGAGGCGCCGCTCGTCCCCGAGCACCTGGCGGAGATCGTCGCGCGCTTCACCCGGCTGGTCCGCGACTCCAACCACGTCGACCAGCGCTCCGGCGTCAGCGCCCGCTTCGCCATCGCGGGTCTGGAGACGGTGGCCGCCTCCGCCGTCCGCCGGGCCGCCGTCGCCGGGGAGACCCGGCCGGTCGCCCGCGTCGTCGACCTGCCGAGCGTCGTCCCGGCCAGCCGGGGCAAGGTGGAGTTCGCCGACTCCGGCTCCGACCCGGACGACGAACGCGAGCTGGAGGTCCTCGAGCACCTGCTGCGCCAGGCGACCGCGCAGACCTTCCGGGCCCGCTGCGCCGGGCTGGACCTCACCGGCCTGCAGGAGCACTTCACGGGCGGGGAGACCGTCGAGTCCGGTGAGCTGGTGCCGGCCGCGGCCCTGCTCGGTCAGCTCGGCACCATCCCGAAGCTCGCCGAGCTGCTGGGGCGCCTGGGCGTGCCGGAGGGCGAGCAGTCGGCCGAGCAGGCCGCCGCCGCGGTCGAGTTCGCACTCGAGGGCCTCTACCTGACCCGCCGGCTGGCCAAGGACACCGACGGCCCGCGCACGGTCTACGGGGCCTGACGTGGGCGAGCGTGCGAGCTCACGCACGAGCACAGCGTGCTGCACCACTGCCCCGACGAGCGCTAGCGAGGAGGAGCAGTGGTGAGGCGGCCCGGGAAGGGCTACCGGTACGGGCGCTGGCGGGGCGGCCCCGACCCGCTCGCCCCGCCCTACGACCTGGGCAGCGCGGTCGACGAGATCGGCGACTCGGTGCTCGGCGGCAGCGGCGTCCGGGAGGCGCTGCGCGAGCTGCTGCGCCGCGGGATGGACGGGCGGCGCGGGCTGGACGAGCTGCGCCGGTCGGTCCGCGAGCGGCTGCGGCAGGCGCGCAACGCGGGGCGGATGGACGGCACCCTGCAGGAGGTCCGCGAGCTCCTCGACCGCGCCGTGGAGGCCGAGCGGCGGGAGCTGTTCCCCGACCCCGACGACATGGCGCGGCTCAAGGAGGCCGAGCTCGACGGGCTGCCCGAGGACACCGCGGGCGCGGTGCGGGCGCTCAAGGAGTACGACTGGCGCTCGGCCGAGGCCCGCCAGGCCTACGAGCAGATCCAGGACCTGCTGCGCCGCGAGGTGCTCGACAGCTCCTTCGCCTCGATGAAGCAGGCGCTGGAGAACGCCACCGAGGGCGACGTCCAGGCGGTCAAGGACATGGTCGCCGACCTGTCCCAGCTCATCGACGCGCACAACCGCGGCGAGGACACCGACGAGCAGTTCCAGCAGTTCATGGACAAGCACGGGCAGTTCTTCCCCGACGACCCGCAGTCGGTCGAGGAGCTGATCGACCAGCTGGCCCGCCGGGCGGCCGCGCAGGAGCGGATGATGGCCGGCCTCTCGCCCGAGCAACGGGCCGAGCTCGCCGACCTGATGGCCCAGACGATGCAGGACATGGGTCTGGCCAGCGAGATGGCGCACCTGCAGGACGCCCTCCGCCAGGCCCGGCCGGACCTGCCGTGGGGACAGCGCGGGCAGGTGCCCGACGGCGAGCAGTCCCTCGGCATGGGCGACGCCACCAGCGCCGTCGCCGAGCTGGCCGACCTTGAGGCGCTGTCCAACCAGCTGTCCCAGGGCTACGCCGGGGCCACACTGGCCGACGTCGACGAGGAGCTGCTGGAGCGGGCGCTGGGCCGGCCCGCCGTCGACGACCTCGGCGCGCTGCGCCAGCTGGAGCGCGAGCTGGAGCGGCAGGGCTACCTCAACCGCTCCGACGGCCGGCTCGAGCTCTCGCCCAAGGCGGTGCGCCGGCTGGGCGCGACCGCGCTGCGCCGGGTGTTCGCCCAGCTCGACGCCACCGGCCGCGGCGAGCACGACGTCGCCGACGCGGGCGCGGCCGGGGAGCTGACCGGCGGCTCGCGGGAGTGGCGGTTCGGGGACGAGCAGCCGCTGGACGTCGTCCGGACGGTGCGCAACGCCGTCCTGCGGACCGCGCACGAGCCTCGTGCGGACGACGACCGCCGTGTGCGCATCGCCGTCGAGGACTTCGAGGTCGTCGAGACCGAGCGGCGCACCGGCGCGGCGGTCGCGCTGCTGGTCGACCTCTCCTACTCGATGGCGCTGCGCGGCACGTGGGGCGCGGCCAAGTCGACGGCCATGGCGCTGCACTCGCTGGTGACCACCCGCTTCCCGCAGGACGCCATCCAGATCATCGGCTTCTCCTCCACCGCCCAGGTGCTGCGGCCGGAGACCCTCGCCGAGCTGTCCGTGGACACGCTGCAGGGCACCAACCTGCAGCACGGGCTGATCCTGGCGCGGCGCTTCCTCGCCCGGCACCGGGACGCCGAGCCGGTGGTGCTGGTGGTCACCGACGGCGAGCCGACCGCACACCTGGAGGACGACGGGACGCCGTTCTTCTGCTGGCCGCCGATGCCGGAGACGATCGCCCGCACCGTCGCGGAGGTGGAGCGGGTCGCCCGCTCCGGGGCGACGATGAACGTCTTCGCCCTCGACCCGGAACCCGGGCTGGTGCACTTCGTCCACGACATCACCCAGCGGGCCGGCGGGCGGGTGTTCACCCCCGACAGCGAGCGGCTCGGCGAGTACGTCGTCGCCGACTACCTGCGCACGAGGAGGGGACGGCGGGCACGCTGAGGGAGCAGCCCGTCCCTCCGCCCCTCGGGGAGGGAACCCCCTGCCCCCCGCGACCCACGAGCTCGCGGCGGGACCCTGCAGAGGGCCTGCGGTCGCCTGGACGGGGCCGCCTCCAGCCGCTGCCGGGAGCACATCGGGGAGACTGGGCCGCGTGAGCTGCACCGTCGGCACCGTGGAGGAGGTGCCGGTCGACGTCGTCCTGCCGCTGCGCGCCGCGGTCCTGCGCGGCGGCGGCCCGGCCGGCATGCCCGGGGACGACGACCCCGCGACGGTCCACCTCGCCGCCCGGAGCCCGGAGGGCGAGGTGATCGGGGTCGCCCGCCTGTCCCCCGCCCCCTGCCCCTGGCGTGCCGCTCGGTCGCCGTGGCAGCTGCGCGGCATGGCGACCGCCCCGGACGCGCGCGGCACGGGCGTGGGCCGGGTCCTGCTCGACGGGTGCCTGGCGGTGGTCGCGCAGCGCGGCGGCGACCTGCTGTGGTGCGACGCGCGGGTGACCGCCGCCGGGTTCTACGAGCGGATGGGCCTGACCGTGGTCACCGGCGAGTACGACAAGCCGGGCGTCGGCCCGCACGTCGGCATGGTCAAGGAGCTCGTCCCCCTCACCGCTCGTTGAAGGACCCCCTTCCCCCCGCCCCTCGCTCCGCTCGGGGCGGGACCCGGGAGGGGGCCAGCGAGCCTCCGGACGAGGCCTGAGACACCGGGTGCGACCCGCTCGAGCTGATCCCCGGGATCCGTCCGGCGCGGAACGCGTCGACGAACAGCCGGAAGTCCTCCTGCGTGCGGCGGGCGTAGGCGTGCGCGAAGTCGATCAGGTCGGCGACGAGTTCCTCGCGCCGGTCGCCGACCATCCCGGTGATCGCCTCCTCGGTCTGGAACGACACGAGCGTGTGCTCGCTGTCGACGTCCCCGACGCAGTGCACCTTCGCCGTCGCCCGGCCCAGCTGGGCCATCACGGGGGCGATCTCCTCCGGCTCGGTCAGGTCCTCCCAGTCCAGGTCGACCTCGTAGGGCGACAACTCCTGGACGACGAAACCGACGCCGCGGATCTCGGTGTGGCCGAGGAACTGGGAGGCGTTGGCCTGCAGTGCCCGCTGCGACACCGCCGTCCGGTGCCCCTCGTGCTCGAACGCCGCCCGGATCTCCGGGTCGCGGACGACGCGGCTGGGTGCCGGCACGTTGCCCTGCTTGAGCGAGAGGACGACGTCGTTTTCCAGCGCCTGGTCGTAGCCCTCGATCAGCACGTTGTAGGCGGGCAACCCGGCGCTGCCGATGCCGAAGCCGCCGGTACCGATCACGTCCTTGACGTCGTAGGCGACGTCGCGGCGCCGGCGTGGCGGGTGCACCGTCCCCCGCCAGCGGTCGAGGGCGGCGAGCACCTCCTCGCGCTCGTCCAGCCTGCGGTTGCGGGGACTGTCGGCGAAGCGCCGCTCGTAGTTCTCGACGACGGTCATCCGGTCCAGCAGCCCCTGGCGGGTGTGCGCCGTGGTCCGCAGGATCGCGTCGCGCACCGCGCCCTCGGTGGTGTCGCGGACCAGCGCGAACGAGCGGTCGTCGTCGAGCCGGGTGAAGGCCGCCACCTGGTCGAGATAGGCCTCCAGGTAGCGGCGCAGCAGGTCGGAGATCACCTCGTCGCCGAAGGCCTTGCGCCAGGACAGCAGCGCGAAGCTGGCCGCGAACCGGCGCAGTTCCCAGCTGACGTGCCCGAGGTAGGCCTCGTCGAAGTCGTTGACGTCGAAGACGATCCGTCCCGCGCCGTCCATGTAGGTGCCGAAGTTCTCCGCGTGCAGGTCGCCCTGGATCCACACCCGGCTGGTGCGCTCGTCGCACCAGCGGTCCTCCAGCTGCGCCATGTCGGCGTAGAAGAGGCAGGCGGTGCCCCGGTAGAAGGCGAACGGGTCGGCCGCCATCTTGCGGAACTTGGTGCGGAAGGCGTCCGCGTCGGCGGTCATCAGCTCGGAGAAGGCGTCGACGAGCACGTCGACGATCTGCTGAGCGCGGTCACCGTTGGTGACCCGTGCGAGGGATTCGACCACGGGGGGACCGTAGGGGGCGGTTAGCCTGCAATGACAGGGGTCTTCTCCATCCGAGGGACGGGGCGGCGGTGACACGAGCGACCACGGCATGGCGGCTGGCCACGGGTGCCGCCTACGGCGGCGGGGGGCTGGGCCTGGCCGGGGCCGGGGTGCTCGCCCTGCTCCGTCAGCAGGCCCGGTCGGCCCGGCGCCACGTCGAGTCGCGCACCGTCAGGTCCGCCCCGCCCCCGGGGGACGGGGTGTACGGCCGTGGGCGCGGCCGGCCGATCGTCCTCGCCGTTCTCGGTGACTCCACAGCGGCCGGCCTCGGCGTCGAGCGCGCCGCCCAGACCCCCGGCGTGCTGCTCGCCGCGGCGCTGGCCGAGCTGGCCGAACGCCCCGTCCGGCTGGTGCGGCTCGCGGTCTCCGGCGCGAGGTCCTGGCAGCTCGACGAGCAGGTCGACAAGGCCCTCCTCGAGCACCCCGACGTCGCCCTCATCATGGTCGGGGCGAACGACGTCACCAGCCGCACCGCGCCGGCGATCTCCGTCCGGCACCTGCGCGACGCCGTCCGCCGGCTCACCGAGGCCGGCACCCAGGTCGTCGTCGGCACCTGCCCGGACCTGGGCACCGTGCGCCCGATCGGCCGGCCGCTGCGCTGGCTGGCCCGCCGGTGGAGCCGGCAGCTGGCCGCCGCGCAGACCATCGCCGTCGTCGAGGCCGGTGGGCGCACCGTGTCGCTGGGCTCGGTGCTCGGGCCGTCCTTCGCCGAGGACGAGGGCCTGTTCAGCATCGACGAGTTCCACCCGAGCGCGGCCGGCTACGCCGCGGCGGCCGCCGTCCTGCTGCCCTCGATCGCCGACGCCCTCGGCGTCTGGCCGGCCGCGGCCGACCGGGGGCTGCGCAACCTGCGCCGCGACACCGTCCGCCCGGTCGCCCGGGCCGCCGCCCGGGCCGCCGGCCGGACCGGCACCGAGGTCCAGGCGACCGCGGTCCGCGGCTCGGACACCGGACCGCAGGGTCCGTGGGCCCGGCTGCGGCGGCGCCGCCCGCCGGACCTGCCCACGCCGGAGCAGGCCGAGCGCGCCGCGGAGGGCACGCCGCTCGGCTGAGCACGGGGCGGGCCCTACCGGGGAGTAGTTTCGGGGGTGACCGACGTCCGGCGACCCGTCGTCGGAGCCCCTCATCGTGGAGGACCCATGCCCGAAGCCGTCATCGTCGCGACCGCGCGTTCGCCCATCGGCCGCGCGTTCAAGGGCTCGCTCAAGGACCTGCGGCCCGACGACCTCACCGCCACCATCGTGCGCGCGGCCCTGGACAAGGTGCCCGCGCTGGACCCCACCGACATCGACGACCTGATCCTCGGCTGCGGCCTCCCCGGCGGCGAGCAGGGCCACAACATGGGCCGCGTCGTCAGCGTCCTGCTCGGCATGGACCACCTGCCGGGGACGACGATCACCCGTTACTGCTCCTCGTCGCTGCAGAGCACCCGCATGGCCATGCACGCGATCAAGGCCGGCGAGGGCGACGTCTTCATCTCCGCCGGCGTGGAGATGGTCTCCCGCTTCGTGAAGGGCAACAGCGACTCGCTGCCCGACACGCAGAACCCGGCGTTCGCCGACGCGCAGGCCCGCGTGGCCAAGACCGCCGAGAGCGGCGCGGACGCGTGGACCGACCCGCGCGAGAACGGCGAGGTCCCGGACATCTACATCGCGATGGGGCAGACCGCCGAGAACCTGGCGCTGCTCAAGGACGTCTCCCGGCAGGAGATGGACGAGTTCGCCGTCCGCAGCCAGAACCTGGCCGAGCAGGCCCTCGCCGACGGCTTCTGGGAGCGGGAGATCACCCCGGTCACCACGCCCGACGGCTCCGTGGTCGCCAAGGACGACAGCCCACGTCAGGGGACGACGCTGGAGGGCATCACCGGCCTCAAGCCCGTCTTCCGCCCCGACGGCCGGGTCACCGCCGGCAACGCCTGCCCGCTCAACGACGGCGCCGCCGCGGTCGTCGTCATGAGCGACACCAGGGCCCGCGACCTCGGCCTGACCCCGCTGGCCCGCATCGTCTCCACCGCGGTCACCGGCCTCTCGCCGGAGATCATGGGCTACGGCCCGGTCGACGCCACCAAGCTCGCGCTGCAGCGGGCCGGGATGAGCATCGGCGACATCGACCTGGTCGAGATCAACGAGGCCTTCGCCGCGCAGGTCATCCCGAGCTACCGCGACCTCGGGATCGACATCGACCGGCTCAACGTGCACGGCGGGGCCATCGCCGTCGGCCACCCCTTCGGCATGACCGGCGCCCGCATCACCGGCACGCTGATCAACGGCCTGCAGACCAAGGACAAGACCTTCGGTCTGGAGACGATGTGCGTGGGCGGCGGCATGGGGATGGCGATGGTCCTGGAGCGCCTCTCCTGACGGAGGACCCCGCGGTCCCCCGCCGCCGGTAGGCCCCACGAACGGCCAGTGGCCCGGCCCCCTCGCGGGGACCGGGCCACTTGTCGGGTGATGGCCCCGCTGCGGGGCCCGCGCCGAGCGAGCGAGGCGTGGGGGCAGCGGGGTCCTTTCTCAGTCGTTCTGCAGGTAGGACAGCAGCCGCAGGATCTCCAGGTACAGCCAGACGACCGTGACGAGCAGGCCGAAGGCGATGTACCAGGCGAACTTGGCCGGGGCACCGCGGCGGATCGCCTCGTCGGCCATGTCGAAGTCGAGCAGCAGCGAGAACGCCGCGACACCAATCACGACCAGGCTGAAGACGATCGCCAGGGGGCCGCCGTCACGCAGGCCCAGGCCGCCGGGGACGAAGAACCCGACCACCAGGTTGACCAGGACCAGGGCCAGCACACCGAACATCGCGCCGACGATCCAGCGGGTCAGCTTGGGGGTGACCCGGATGGCGCCGGTCTTGTAGACGACCAGCATGCCGGCGAAGACACCGAAGGTGCCGACCAGCGCCTGCATCACGATGCCGGGCCACAGCTGGTTGAACGCCTCGCTGATGGCACCGAGCGCGACGCCGTAGAGAGCGCCGTAGGACAGCGTGGCCACCGGGTTGGCGATCTGCTTGAACGCGATGACCAGGCCGAGCACGAAGGCCACGAGGATCGCGGGCAGGGCCAGCCCGAACGCCAGCTCCTGCGGGAGCAGCGCCCAGGTGACGGCGGCCGAGAGGACGGTGACCAGGAAGGACAGGCCCGTCTTCTGGACGACGTCGTCCATCGTCATGTAGCGGGTGGTAGGCGGCGCGTACGGCGACTGCGCGTAAGGCGACGCGGCGTACGGGTCCTGCGTCCCGTACTGCGGAGCCCCGTACTGGGCGGCGCCCCACGGGCCGGACTGCTGGCCGTAGCCGGGGCCCGTGTTCTGGAGCCCCCGGCCGAAGACCGGGTTGGAGCTGGGCATCGTCATCTCCTCGAGGTGACCTGGCTGTCGTGGGGCCCACGGTCCTGCACCCCACTCGTCCAGGTCAACGCCCAAAGGGCCCTGCGCGTTCCTGGATGCCGACCGGACACCCGGACGAGGGGTGCGGGGACGCCGCGGGGCCGGTGGCTGGCGGCCACCGGCCCCGCGGACCCGGTCGTCGAGCGTGTCACCAGGCCGGGACAGCCCCCGGCCCCGTCCCTCAGGCGGTGTCACTCCCGTGGTCGTGGTCGTGCCCGGCGTGCAGGCCGCCTCCACCGTTGGCCTGCGCGGCCGAGATCCGGTATTGACGGTTCTCCGGGTCGCCCTCGAAGGTGCCGCCGGGGACCGGCCTGCCGGCCACGCCGTTGACCCGCTGGGTGTCGTAGCCCAGCGTCAGCACGGCGTAGGCGATGGCGTCGGAGTTCTGCTCCAGCGCCTCGGGGTCGAGATTGGCGATGTCGTCCCCGACCTGGTGGTAGTTCGGGTCGTACGCGACCCCGGCCGTGCCGCCGTACGCCTCCGCCTGGTAGGCCTGCTTGACGCCCTCGGCGCCGGTGAACAGGCCGCCCGACGGGATGCCGGCGATCGCGAACGCCTGGTAGTCGCTGCGGCCGCTGAACTCGGTGCCCTCGTAGAAGAGCTCCTGCTCCTCGTAGAAGTCCTCGAACACGTACTCGATCTGCGCCGAGCCCTCGGGCACGAAGAACGGGTTCTGCTCGGTCGGCGGCGGGACGGTGAAGGCGGACTGGTCGCCGTCGTAGATGAAGCGGGCGAAGTTCGGCGAGCCGACCATGTCGAAGTTCAGGTACAGCGCGAGGTCCTCGCGCTGCGCCTGGTCCAGCTGGGACACGTAGTGCTTCGAGCCCAGCAGGCCGAGCTCCTCGGCGCCCCACCAGGCGAAGCGCACCGTGTTGGGCAGCTCGGACTTCGTGAGGTTCTCCGCCACCTCGATGAGCGCCGCGCTGCCCGAACCGTTGTCGTTGATCCCCGCCCCCGCCGGCACCGAGTCGAGGTGCGCACCGGCCATGACGACGTTGTCCGACGTACGGCCGGGCAGCTCGGCGGTGACGTTCTCGGTGTTCCGGAACTCGCTCACGGCCTGGACGGCCACCCGCAGGGTGTCACCGCCGAGGGTCGACCCGAGGGCGTACGTCACCCCGATCGCCGGGATGGTGGCCCCGGGCGCGCCGAGCGTGCCCTGCACCACATCCGTGCGGCCCTCCTGGCCCTCGTTGAACACCACGACCGCCGAGGCCCCGGCGGCCTGGGCGTTGGCGACCTTCTGACCGAAGTTGCACGTGCCGCGCTGGACGAGTGCGATGTTGCCGGCGGTGAAGCCGGCGAAGTCGGCGGCCTCACAGCCGCTGGTGTTGCCGTTGGCCGTCGCCGGCGGCGGGAGCACGACGTCGACCGCCTGGACGGTCGCGGTGACGTCACCGGACGCCGAGTACGTCATCACGGCGTAGTCGGTGCCCTCGGCGTAGGTGGCCGCGTCCGGGGCGACCTGCGAGAAGGCGCTGCTGTTCAGCTGGAAGAACGGGAACTCGAACTGCTGCCGGGAGACCTCCCAGCCGGCCTTCTCGAGCCGCTGCTGGACGTAGTCGGCGGAGGCGTCGTAGCCCGGCGTCCCCGAGGCGCGGTTGCCGCCGTTGTCGGTGGCGATCTGCTGGAACGCCTCCAGGTGCTCCATGACCCCGTCCAGGGTCACGCAGTCGGTCAGCTTCGCGACGGTGTTGTTGGTCCGCTTCTCACAGGCGGTGGCACCGCCCGGTGTGGCCACGGCCGGACCGGCCAGGGCGACGGTGCCCGCCAGCACCATCGCGCCGGCGGCGCCGAGCGCCACCGCACGCGCTCGGTGCGAGGTGGTTCGGATCATGCAGGGATCCCCCTCTGCTCGCGGGCGCCTCGACGCTGAGCGCACCCCCTGTGAACACCTGTGACCCTTGGTGATGAGACCGGAGCCCGTCAAGCCTTTCTGCCAGCAGCGACGTGGTAGTGCCCCCGGTCGGGTTCGAACCGACACTGGGACCCTTTTAAGGGGCCTGCCTCTGCCAGTTGGGCTACGGGGGCCGCCGAGCACGCCAGCCCGGCGGTCAGCTCGCCCGTAGGGAGCCCGACTGGGCCTTGTCCTCCGCCGAGGGCGGCGGCAGCGAGCCGGTCCGGCCGGTGTTCGCGGCCTGGACGAACTCGCGGCGCGGGTCCTGCAGCTGGCCCAGCGAGATGACCTCGCGGCGGAACACCGCGGCCAGGGTCCAGTCGGCGACCACCCGCGCCTTGCGGTTGAAGGTGGGCACGCGGCTGACGTGGTAGGTGCGGTGCATGAACCAGGCAGGCCAGCCCTTGAGCTTCACGCCGTAGACCTGCGCGACGCCCTTGTGCAGGCCCAGGCTGGCCACCGAGCCGGCGTAGGCGTGCTGGTAGGGCTCGGGCTCGCGCCCCTCGAGCGTCGCCACGATGTTGTCGGCCAGCCGCTTGGCCTGCCGGACGGCGTGCTGTGCGTTGGGCGCGGTGGTGGCGCCGGGGCTCTCCTTGGTGAGGTCCGGGACGGCGGCGAGGTCCCCCGCCGACCACGCGTCAGGCACCCCGCGCACCTGGAGGGTGGGCTCGCAGACCACCCGCCCGCGCTCGTCCACGGGCAGGTCGGTCTCGGTCAGCATCGGGTTGGGCTTGGTGCCCGCCGTCCACACCAGGGTGTCGCTGGCGAACTCGTCGCCGTCCGACAGCTTCACCACGCACCCGTCGGCGATCGACTCCAGCCGGGTGTTGAGCCGGACGTCCATCCCGCGCGCCGTGAGCTGCTTGACCGTCCACGCGGCCATGTCCAGGTCGACCTCGGGCAGGATCCGGCCCATCGCCTCGACCAGCACCCAGCGCATGTCGGCCGTCGAGAGCCGCGGGTAGTAGTGGGTGATCGCGTAGCGGGCCATGTCCTCGAGCTCGGCGAACGCCTCCACCCCCGCGTAGCCGCCCCCGACGAAGGTGAAGGTCAGCGCGCGGCGACGGACCTCCGGGTCGTCGGTCGAGCTGGCCGCGTCCAGCCGGGCCAGCACGTGGTTGCGCAGGTAGATGGCCTCGCCGACGTTCTTGAAGCCGATGCCGTGCTCGGCCAACCCCGGGATGGGCAGCGTGCGGGCCACCGAGCCCGCGGCCATGACCAGCACGTCGTAGGAGAGCTCGTACGGCTCGCCCTCGATCGGTGCGATCCGCGCCCGCTTCTCGGCGTGGCTCAGCCCGGTCACCGCTCCGGTGACCACCCGGCAGCGCGGCAGCGTGCGCCGCAGCGGGACCACCACGTGACGCGGCTCCACCGAGCCGGCCGCCGCCTCGGGGAGGAAGGGCTGGTAGGTCATGTGCGGCTGCGGGTCGACGACGACGACCTCCGCACGCCCTCGGGAGAGCCGTTTCTGCAGCCGCAGGGCGGTGTAGAGGCCGACGTAGCCGCCGCCGACGACCAGGACCACGGGTCGCTGTGCCATGTGCCGAGCCTAGGGCCGGGGAGCCGCTTCCGGCACGGTCGCGGCCAGCTCCGTCGCACGGGAGACGACGGCGTCGAGCATCGGCTCGGTGAGCTTGCCGGTGAAGGTGTTCTGCTGGCTGACGTGGTAGCTGCCCAGCAGGGTCAACGGCCCGCGCGGCCCCTCCAGCGACACCTCGACGCCGTGCCCGAACGCCGGCCGCGGCCGGGGCAGCGCGTAGCCGGCCTCCGCCAGCACCGGCCACAGCGCCGTCCAGCCGAACCCGCCGAGGACGACGGCGACGCGCAGCCGCGGCAGCAGCGCCAGCTCGCGCGCCAGCCACGGCGAGCAGGTGTCCCGCTCCTCCGGTGTCGGCGCGTTGGCCGGCGGCGCGCAGCGGACGGCGGCGGCGACCCGCACGTCGGTGAGCTCCAGCCCGTCGCCGACGTGGGTGGACGTCGGCTGGTTGGCCAGGCCGGCCCGCCACAACGCGGCGAAGATCCAGTCCCCGCTGCGGTCGCCGGTGAACACCCGCCCGGTGCGGTTGCCGCCGTGCGCGGCCGGCGCCAGCCCCACGACGGCGATGCGGGCGTCGGCCGGGCCGAGCCCCGGCACCGGCCGGCCCCAGTAGTCCTCGTCGCGGAAGGAGGCCCGCTTCACCCGGGCGACCTCCTCCCGCCAGGTCACCAGGCGGGGGCAGGCGCGGCAGCCGGAGATGCGGGCGTCGAGGGCGGCGAGATCGCGGGCGCTGCGTGCCGAGCGGACGACCCCGGCGGGGCTGCGGGTGACGGGGAAGCCGTCGGCGTCGCCAGGGCGGCCCCGCTGCAGGGGCCCGCCGCGGGCCTCGATCGGGCCCTCTGCAGGGTCCCGCCGCGAGCCCGCGAGTGGCGGGGGGCAGGGGGGTCCTCCACGGAGGGCAGCGGGGTCCTTCATGGCCACCAGCAGACCACCCGGCCGAGCGCGGATCCCCTGCGGGGCGGCATGATCGCAGGGTGGCCCGGACGAAGAAGCAGAAGGCACCGCTGACCTGGAAGCTCCTGGGCACCGGTACGGCGGTCCCCGCGGGGATCGCCGTCCGCAAGCTCACCGACGCCGCGTGGTACGCCGTGCGCGGCACCCAGCCGCCCAAGAACCCGGCCGCGCCGGGCGTCGGCTGGGGCGAGGCCCTGGCGTGGGCCGCGGTGTCGGGCGTCGCCGTGGCGGCCGGCCGGCTGGTCGCCGCCCGCGGCGCGGCGGCGGCCTACCAGTCGCTGACCGGCAAGCTGCCGCCCGGCCTCAACGAGAGCTCTCCCTGACCGGACGTCCACGACTCCCCGCTGCTCCGGCGAGCAGGAACTGCCGGCGAATCCCCCTTTCGGGGTTCGTCAGCACCCTGGCCCGCCTCTAGCGTCACACCCAGTCAGCGACCGCGGCGGACGACGGGCTCGGCGCGCCGCGGGTGAGGAGTGTGGACGTTGTACGGAACGGCGCCTGTGTCCGAGCGCGGCCCCGGCGGAGGTGCATCGACCGGGGTGGACCCAGCCCCTGGTCGACCCCTGCCGGGTGGTGCGGGTTCCACCACCATCCGGGAGCACGCCGAGTTCGATGCCCTGGCCGTCCCCTGGGACGCCCTCTGGGCACGCTCAACGTCCGCCACCCCGTTCCAGACCCACGCGTGGACGAGCGCCTGGGCCCGGGCCTACGTCGCCGCCGGGCAGCTCGCGGTGGTCACCGTGTGGGACGGCGACCTCCTCGTCGCCGCCGCGGCCCTGCACCGGGTCCGCCGTGGGCCGATCGGCCTGCTCGTCCCGCTGGGCGGGGACCTCTCCGACCACACCGACGTCCTGCTCGACCCACGGGTGCCGGACGCCGGACCTCGCCTGGTCCAGGCACTGCTGCAGGTACCCGGGTGGCGGGTGCTCGACCTCCCCGAGGTGCTCCCCGGTGCCGCCGCGCAGGACTGGGCACAGGCCTGGCCCGGTCCTGTCCGGCGCGCCGCGGCATCGGTGAACCTCCAGCTGCCCGCGCTCCCGATGACGGACGTCCTCGCCCGGGTGCCGGGTCGGACGGCCGGGACCCTCCGCCGCAAGCTCCGCAAGATCGAGCAGCTCGGCGTGCAGCGGACGGAGGTGGCGCCAGGCTCCCTCTCCCGGGCCGTTCCCGAGCTGATCGGACTCCACGAGGCCCAGTGGGCCGGCCGCCGCGGCAACCCCGAGCACCTCACCGCCCGGTTCCGGAGGCACCTGGTCGAGGCGCTCGCGCCGATGATCGAGCGCGGCCAGGCGGTGTTCGTGGAGTACCGCCTGGACGGCGAGCTGGTGGCCAGCGAGATCGACCTGGTCGGGCACCGACAGCTGTCCTACTACCTCGCGGGCATCTCCCCGTCGCTGCGGCAGCACGTCGACACCGCCGTCCTCCTGGTCAACGGGGCTCTCGAGCGCGCGACCCGGCTCGGGAAGGAGGAGTACTCGTTCCTCCGCGGCCTCGAGGACTACAAGCTCCGCTGGCGTCCGGACGAGGTGGAGGCCACGCGGATCATGCTGGCCCGCCCGGGGCTGCTCGGCTCCGCGGGGTACTTCCCGGCCGCCGCCGTCGGCCAGGCCACCCTGGCCCTCGCCCGGCGCGTGCTGCGCGGCCCGGCGCGCGACCTCGCCCGCACGGTCATGCAGGCCGTGCGCACCCTGCGGGCGCGCACGTAGCCCGTCAGGCGCGGGCCAGCTGCAGCGCGATGCCGTCGAGGATGTCGTGCTCGCTGACCACGACGTCGTCGAGCGCGAAGGCGTCCATGAGCACCCGCAGCACCAGCGAGCCGGCGCCGATGACGTCGACCCGGCCCGGGTGCATGACCGGGTGCGCGGCGCGCCGCTCGCGGGTGGCGGTGAGCAGCCCGGCGGTCACCGCGCGGACGGCGGACACCGGGATCCGCGAGCCGTGGATGGCCGCCGGGTCGTAGGCCGGCAGGTCGAGGGCGAGCGCCGCGACGGTGGTCACCGAGCCGGCCAGGCCCACCAGCGTGGCGGCCTCTCCCACCGGGACGGCGGCGGCGACGTCGGCCAGCGCCGTGCGGATGTCGGCCTCGGCGCGCTGGATCTCGTCGGCCGAGGGCGGGTCGCCGTGCAGGTGTCGCTCGGTCAGCCGCACGCAGCCGACGTCGACCGATCGAGCCGCCCGCACCCCAGACGCGTCGCCGAGCACGAACTCGGTGGAGCCGCCGCCGATGTCGACGACCAGGTACGGCGGGCGGGGCCGCGCCTGGCCGTGCGCGGCGACGGCGGCGTCCAGCGAGGCGGTGGCACCGAGGAAGGACAGCCGGGCCTCCTCGTCGCCGGGGACGACGTCGGGCAGCTGGCCCAGGGTGGCCAGGACCATGCCCTCGAAGTCGGCCCGGTTGGCCGCGTCCCGGCTGGCGCTGGTGGCGACCATGCGCACCGCACCGGCGCCGAGCTCGCGGGCCTGCGCGGCGTACTGCCCCAGGACCACGCGGGTGCGCTCGATGGCCTCGGGCGCGAGCCGGCCGGTGGCGTCGACGCCCTGGCCGAGCCGGACGACCTCCATCCGGCGCAGCAGGTCGGTGTGCGGACCCTCCGGCGGGACGTCGGCCACCAGCAGGCGGATGGAGTTGGTGCCGCAGTCGATGGCGGCGACGCGGGTCATGGACGGTCCTCGTCCCCGGCTCGACCCCGGCCTCGTTCCGCTGCTCGGGGCACGCCGTCGGTCGCCTCCGCGGTCGCCTCCGTGGTCGCCTCCGTGGTCGCTCCGCTCCTCGCTCGGCCGTCGTCTTCGGCAGTCCGGGCGCACGGGCCGTTCGCCCACCACTCCCCCATCTCGGTCACCGCGCGGTCGCCGACCGGGTTGACCCCCGGGCCGGCGGCCAGCGCGTGCGCGGCCAGGGCGTGCAGGCACTTCACCCGGTCGGGCATGCCACCGGCGGTGTTGCGGGTGGGCAGCTCGCCGAGGGCGTCGCGCTCGGCGAGGTAGGCCTCGTGGGCGGCACGGTAGGCCGCGGCCAGCTCCGGGTCGGTGCCCAGGGCCGCCTGCCACTCCCGCATCCGGCCGGTGGACTCCAGCCGGCTGGCCGCGGCGCTCGCCCGCGGGCAGGTCAGGTAGTACAGCGTCGGGAACGGGGTGCCGTCCTCGAGCCGCGGGGAGGTCTGCACGACGTCGGGCTGGCCGCACGGGCAGCGGTGGGCGACCGCGCGCAGGGCACGCGGCGGCCGCCCGAGCTGGCGGGCCACGATCTCCCGCTCCTCCGGCGTGATCGGTTCGGTCACGCGATCTCCTCGCTGGCGCTCGTCGGCCGCGTTCCCGTCGGTGCTGGACACATCGGTGAGCTCGCGAGCTCGCTCACTCGTCGGGCTCCTCGTCCCCGTCGGCCACTGCGACCGACTGCAGCAGCGCCTCGTACCAGGCCAGGTCGCCGTCCGCGGGCTCCGGCACGGTGCCGGCGTCCCCCTCGACGGCCTCGCCGTCCACCACGACCACCAGCCGGTCACCGGGCAGGACGTAGGCCAGCCGCTCGCGGGCCTGCCGTATCTGGTAGTCGGTGTCGGCCTGCCGCTCCAGCTGCTGCTCCAGCTGCTCGACCCGCTCGTCGAGGGCGGTGCCCTCCGCGGCCAGTCGGGTCAGCTCGGCGCGGCCGGCCAGGAACTGGCGCACCGGGCCGGCCAGGGTGAGGAGCAGCACCAGGACCAGCCCGGCCAGCAGCACTGCGCGGCCGGTGACCAGCGGACGCCGCGGCGCGCCGGAGGCCGGCCCCGTCCGCGGCGTGCGGCGGACGGCCCGCTTCGGCTCCGGGCGACTGCCCGCCCCCGAGCGGGAGCCGGCCGGCACGGGGCGGGACGCCGCACCCGACAGCGGCCGCCCGGTGGAGCGTCGTCGTCCGGACGGCGCCGCGCCCGACCCGCCGCGGCGGCCGCGCGCCGCGCTCACGGGCGGGCGCGACCGGTCACTCGCCGGCCGCCGCGCCCAGCCGAGGGAAGGCCGCCGCACCGGCGTAGCGGGCGGCGTCGTCCAGCTCCTCCTCGATGCGCAGCAGCTGGTTGTACTTGGCGACGCGCTCGCTGCGCGCCGGCGCACCGGTCTTGATCTGCCCGCAGTCGGTCGCGACGGCGAGGTCGGCGATCGTGGTGTCCTCGGTCTCGCCGGAGCGGTGGCTCATCATGCAGCGGTAGCCGTTGCGGTGCGCCAGGTTCACCGCGTCCAGCGTCTCGGTGAGCGTGCCGATCTGGTTGACCTTCACCAGCAGCGCATTCGCGGCGTTCCGCGCGATGCCGTCGGCCAGCCGGGTGGGGTTGGTGACGAAGAGGTCGTCGCCGACGATCTGCACCCGGTCGCCGACGGCGGCGGTCAGCGCGATCCAGCCGTCCCAGTCCTCCTCCGACAGCGGGTCCTCGATCGAGACGATCGGGTAGGCGTCGACCAGGCCGCGGTAGTAGTCGGTGAGGTACTCCGCCGACCGGGTCTGGCCCTCGAAGTCGTAGCCGCCGTCGGCGTGGAACTCGGTCGCGGCGACGTCGAGGGCGAAGGCGATGTCCCGGCCCAGGCTGTAGCCGGCCTTCTCGACGGCCTCGGCGATGAGGTCGAGCGCGTCGCGGTTGCTCGGCAGCGAGGGGGCGAAGCCGCCCTCGTCGCCGAGCCCGGTGGCCAGCCCACGGCCCTTCAGCACCGACTTGAGCGCGTGGTAGGTCTCGGTGCCCATGGCCAGCGCCTCGGCGAAGGTCGGCGCGCCGATCGGGGCGATCATGAACTCCTGCACGTCGACGTTGCTGTCGGCGTGGGCGCCGCCGTTGAGGATGTTCATCATCGGCACCGGCAGCAGGTGTGCCGAGGGCCCGCCGACGTAGCGGAACAGCGGCAGCCCGCTGGACTCGGCGGCGGCCTTGGCCACCGCGAGGCTCACGCCGAGGATGGCGTTGGCGCCCAGGCGCTCCTTGTTCGGGGTCCCGTCGAGGTCGAGCAGCCGCTGGTCGACCAGGCGCTGCTCGGCGGCGTCGTAGCCGACCAGTTCGGGACCGATGACGTCGAGCACGTTGTCGACGGCCTTGGTCACGCCCTTGCCGGCGTAGCGCTCGCCGCCGTCGCGCAGCTCCACCGCCTCGAAGGCGCCGGTGGAGGCGCCGCTGGGCACGGCGGCCCGCGTGATCGTCCCGTCGTCGAGGGCGACCTCGACCTCCACGGTGGGGTTTCCGCGCGAGTCGAGGATCTCCCGCGCGCCTACGGCGTCGATGCTGGGCACGAGGAGCAGCCTAGCGACGCCCGGGCGGGCCACTCACCTGCCGCGCGCCTCCGCCTCGGCGTCCAGCTCCCCGGCGTAGCGGCGGACCGCCTCGCGCAGCGCGTCCTCGACGTCCCAGCCGCGCTCCTCGGCGGCGGCGACGACGGCCAGCAGGCGCTCCCCCAGCTCCTCGGGGCTGGCCGAGGCCAGCTCCGCGGGCTCGGGCGTGCTCAGGCCGACGCGGGCCGCGCGGCGCACCAGCGCCGCCCCCCACGACGCCGCGGGCTGCGACCGGGAGACGCCCTCGGTCGGTGAGCGCCGCTGCTTCTCGGCCTTCTTGATCTCCTCCCAGCCCGCCTCGACCTGCGCCACGTCGCGCGGGCCCGCGTCGCCGAACACGTGCGGGTGCCGCCGGACCAGCTTGTCGACCAGGTCACCGGCGACGTCGTCGACGTCGAAGCGCCGGCCGGGGGCCGCCTCCGCGGCGACCCGCGCGTGGAAGACCACCTGCAGCAGCACGTCGCCGAACTCCTCGCGCATCGCGGCCGGGTCGTCGTCGACGATCGCGTCGTAGGCCTCGTGCGCCTCCTCGAGCAGGTAACCCCGCAGCGAGGAGTGCGTCTGCTCGGCGTCCCACGGGCAGCCGCCTGGCGAGCGCAGCACGTCCATCACCCGGACGACGTCGAGCAGCCGGGCACCGGGCGGCGTCGGGGCGTCGACGACCTCCCCGGCGTCCACCTCGACGCCGGTGGGCACCAGGGCGACCACGCTGTCGGGGCGGCCGGCGGCCGCCGCGGCGTCGGGGACGTCGTCCACCGGCCAGCCCCCGTCGCGCAGCGCGGCGGCGGTCGCGGCGGCGCCGGGCAGCGCGACGACCGGCCGGCCGCTCGACACCGCCCGCCAGGCCGCGGGGCCGAGCAGGCCCGGGAGGGCGGGGTGGACGACGACGGCGAGCGCGACGGGCACCCGGTCAGTCTCCGGCAGCCGCCGGCGCGGTGCCGCCCGCCTCCTCCAGGAGGTCGACGACCCCGCCGTCGGACGGGACGATCGCCCCGTCCTCGATGACGCCGAAGCGGGGGTTGACGGTGACGTCGACACCCGCGCGTACCTGCTCTACCAGCTCCTGGGCGGCGGCGTCGGCGTCGACCTGGGCCGTCTCCTCGAGCTGCGGGCGGACCTCCTCGAAGGACGGCACCACGGGTTCGCCGACGAAGACCACGAGGACGCCGGGCAGGTCCGGCAGGGTGAGCGAGGTCGCCGAGTTCGGCGCGGCGTTGCCCACCACGTCGGCGAGCGGGGCCGGCACGTCCGCGGGCGCGCGTGTCGTCACCTCGGGCAGGGTCGTCTGGCCGGGGTGCTGCGCGGCGATCGCGGGGTAGGCGGCCGGATCGGCCTGCAGCGCGGCGACCGCGGCGTCGGCGGCGGCCTGGTCGGGGACGTTGACGTAGCCGAGCCGGACCTGCGCGAGTGACGCCGCCTGCTCCTCGTACGCCGCCCTCAGCTCCTCCTCGCTCAGCCCGCCGGCCAGGCCCTGGGACTCCGCGACCCGCTGGCGGATCAGCTGCTGGCGGACGGTCTCGAACACGTCGGCCCGCGCGACCCCCTGGGCGGCGGCCTGCGCGTACACCGCCTCCAGGTCCTCGCCGGCGAGCAGCTCGTCCAGGCGGGCCCGCACGTCGCCGTCGTCCACCGTGACGCCGTAGCGCTGCGCGACCCGCTCGTAGAGGTCCGTGGTGACCAGCCGGGTGAGGACCAGGCGGGTGAACTCGTCCTCCCGGCCCACCGCCGCCTGGGCGAGGGCCGGGTCCTCCAGGCGGGTGTCGACCGCCGTCTGCAGCTCGTCGACGGTCACCTGCTCCTCGCCGACGTAGGCGGCCACGCTCGGGTCCGTGCGGCAGCCGGCCACCCCGGCCAGCGCGACCAGACCCACGGCCAGCGATGCGGTGAGGCGACGCGTGTCCACGACCGGAGCGTGCCACACCGGCTGTGACCCACCACGCAGCCGGAGGCGTGCGCGTGGCACGCCCGCGGTCAGGGAACCGGCGCGCCCGGGGTGGGCGTCGGCGCGAGGTCGGAGACGACGTACTTGACCTTCCCGCCCGTGAACGGCAGCTGGTCGACGTACTCCGTGGTGACCGGGACCTCGTAGCCGATGCGCCGGCGGAGCTCCTCGACGGCGGCCTCGACGTGCACCTCGCCGTCCGGGCCCGCGCCGGGCACGACACGGACGACGATCGAGTGGTCGGCGCGCTGGTGGATCTGGAACAGCCGGACGCTGTCCGGGTGCCCGCTGAACATCGCCATGAGCCGGTGCCCGATGGACCGGCCGCTCGGGAGCCGCAGGACGTCGGTGGACCGGCCCTCCGGCTGGCGCATCAGCGGCAGCGTGACGCCGCACGGGCAGGACGTGCCGGCCAGGGCGCCGCGGTCGCCGATCCGGTAGCGGATCAGGGGGAAGACGCGGTTTGTCAGGTCCGTGACGACGAGGTCGCCGACCTCGCCCGGCGGCACGGGGCGGCCGTGCTCGTCGACCACCTCGACGAGGCGGACGTCGGCGAACAGGTGCAGCCCGTTGCGTTCGCGGCACTCACCGGCCATCCAGCCGAACTCCGAGCAGCGGTACTCGTCGTACACGGGGGCGCCGAGGGAGGCCTCCAGCCGCCGGCGGACCGACGAGGTGAGCGGCGCCGCGGTGGTCGCGACCGCGGTGAGCGGCGGCACCTCCAGGCCCTCGGCCTCGAGGAAGTCGGCGAACTCCAGCATCGACCCGACGTAGCCCTCGAGGAGCGCCGGAGGGGACGCGCTGATCCGCCGGTGGAAGGTCCGCATGGAGTCGGGGCTCAGGAGCCCGGCGTCCAGGTAGCTCTGCCGGGTGGGCCACCACTGGAGGCCGTTCCTCAGCGCGTCCACCCGGCCGAAGCCCCACCGCCCGACCCGGGCCAGGTCGTCCCAGGGCTGGACGCCCCACCAGGAGTACATCCGCCAGGCCAGCGCCAGCGACGGCACGCGGGCGTCCTGCATGGTCCGCAGCGGCTGTCCGGTGCTGCCCCCGGTCCTGGCCTCGCGGGTCGTCCCGGGACCGGCCTCCGTGGAGACGAAGCCGGCGGAGTGCTCCTTGACGACGGTCCGGTCGATGATCGGGAGAGCCGTCCAGTCCTCCCACCCCCGGATCGCGCCGACGTCGACGCCGTGCCGGGCGTAGTGCTCCGGATAGAAGGCCGTGGCCTCCGTGGCCCACCGGAGGAGCCGGGTCGCGCGCTCCCACTGCAGGTCGCGCAGTGCCTCGGGCGCCAGGGTCTGCTGCTGCAGCAGCTCCCGGGAGAAGGCACCGCTGCGGCGGCGGACCGTGGCGGCCTTCACCTGGAATGCCAGCTCGGCGAGCGAGGCGCGCCGGGGCGCTCCCTCGCGGTCTCGGCCAGTGCGCACGGTGGTCTCTCCCTGGGCGACGACGACGCTCCGGACGAGCGCGTGCCCCCACGCTCCCGGACGATCGCCCGGGACCGGTACACCGTCCACCCCGGGAGGGTGAGGCCCCGCGGGGGGTGCGACGGCCCCGGTCGCCCGGGCGGGTGCCCGCCCGGGCGCCTCCCCCCGACGAGGGATCCGCCCCGGAGCCCCGGCTGCCAGCATCGCCGCATGCCGCCGTCCGTCCCCCCGCCGTCGTGCGCGCCACGGGCGGACGTCGTCGTCCGGCTCGTCGACCTGGCCGTCGGCGACGACGCGCTGGCCCGCGCCGAGGCGGTGCTGAGCCCGGCCGAGCTGGCCCGCGCGCGGCGCGGCACCCCCGCCGTCCACCGGCGCCGGGTGCTGCTGCGTGCCGGCCTGCGCACCGCCCTCGCCGCCGAGCTGGGCACCGGCCCGGCCGACGTGCCGCTCACGGCCACCGCCACCGGCCGCCCGCAGCTGCCCGCGGCCACCGGTCTGGACGCCGGCTGCTCGGCCAGCGGCCCGCTCGGTGTCGTCGCGGTGGGCCGCGGCTGCCGGGTGGGCGTCGACCTGGAGCGGGTGGTGCCGTGGACGCCCGACGTCCTGGACGAGGGCTGGTTGGACCGCGCCGAGCAGCGGGCGCTCACCGCCCTCCCGGAGCGCACCCGCCCGCTCGCCGTGGCCCGGGCCTGGACCCAGAAGGAGGCGGTCCTGAAGGCCCGCGGGACCGGCCTGCGGGACGACCCGGCCGCCACGGTCACCGAGATCGGGCGCGCCCAGGGCACGGTGGCCGGCTGGACGGTCCGCGACGTGCCCGTGCCCAACGGATGGGTGGCCAGCCTCGCGGTCGCCCCCGACGAGGAGACCCGCCGATGACGCTCGCCCCCGCCGCCCCCCAGGTCGCGCTGTTCCGCGCCCGCTGCGAGGAGGCAGCCGGCACCGCGCTGGACGCGCCCGGCGCCCTGCACGCCTTCTCGGTGGCCCGGCCCGAGCTCTTCTGGCGCACGCTCCTGGACTGGACGGAGCTGCCGTGGTCGGGCTCGGCGGACGTCGTCCTCACCGACGGGGACGTCGAGCGCGCGCGGTTCTTCCCCGACGTCCGGCTGAACTACGCCGAGGCCCTGCTGCGGCCGCTGCCCGGCGTCCCGGACGACGCCCCCGCGGTGACCGCCGTGCACGCCGGCCGGCCCGCCGACACCCTGAGCCGCGGGCAGCTGCGCGAGCAGGTCGGGGCCACGGCGGCGGCCCTCGCCGCGGCGGGACTGCGGTCCGGCGACCGGCTGGTGCTGGTCGCCCCGCACGCCGCCGGGACGGTGGTCGTGGCCCTGGCCGCGGCCGGACTGGGCGCGGCGGTGTCCACCGCGACGCCGGACATGGGCGCCCCTGCCCTGCTCGGCCGCTTCGAGCAGGTGGAGCCGGCGCTGCTCGTCCTCGACCGCGCCGCCATGGGGGAGGGGACGGCGGGCGCACTGGTCGCGGGCCTGCCCACCGCGCGCGGTCTCGTCGTCCTCGACGACCTGCCGCTGCCCCCGGGGACCCTGCCCGCCGACCGGCTGGCCGACCTCGTCGCAGGGGCCGGCCCGGCACCGGCGTGGGAGCGGCGGCCCTTCGACCACCCGCTGTTCGTCATGTTCTCCTCGGGGACCACCGGGCCGCCCAAGGCGATGGTCCACGGCGCGGGCGGCACCCTGCTCGAGCACGTCAAGGAGCACCGGCTGCACGGCGACCTGACGCCGGCCGACACGCTGTACTTCCACACCACCACCGCCTGGATGATGTGGAACTGGCAGCTGTCGGCCCTGGCGGTGGGCGCGCACGTCGTCACCTACGACGGCCCGGTCACCGGCCCGGAGACGCTGTGGGAGCTGGTCGCCGCGCAGGGCGTGACCGTCTTCGGCACCAGCCCGGCGTACCTGCAGCTGTGCCAGGACGCCGGGTACTCCCCCGCCGCGCGGGTCGACCTGTCCCGCGTGCGCGCGGTGCTGTCGACCGGCGCGGTGCTGCACGACTGGCAGTTCGACTGGGTGGCCGAGCACGTCGGCCCGGTGCCGCTGCAGTCGATCTCCGGGGGCACCGACATCATCGGCTGCTTCGTGCTGGGCAGCCCCGAGGAGCCGGTGCGCCGGGGCCGCAGCCAGGCCCGGAGCCTCGGGCTGGACGTGGCCGCGGTCGACGAGGACGGCACCGAGGTCGTCGGCGCCATCGGCGAGCTGGTGTGCCGCAACCCGTTCCCGTCCCGCCCGGTGGGCTTCCTCCGCGACCCCGACGGTGCCCGCTTCTCCGCGTCCTACTTCGCCGAGCACCCCGGGATGTGGACCCACGGCGACCTCGTCGAGTTCGACCCCGACGGGTCGGCCCGGCTGCACGGGCGCTCCGACGGCGTCCTCAACATCGACGGCGTCCGCATCGGGCCGAGCGAGATCTACACCGTGCTGCGCGGCGTTCCCGAGGTCGCGGACGCGATGGCCGTCGAGCAGCGCGACCCCGACCGCCCCGGCGCGACCCGGATGGTGCTGCTCGTCGTGCTGCGGGAGGGGACGGCGCTGTCCGGCGGGCTGGACCGGACGATCCGCCGCCGGCTGCGGGAGGAGGCCTCGGCCGCGCACGTGCCGGCGCTCGTCGTCGCCGTCCCGGAGCTGCCGCTGACCCACAACGGCAAGCGCTCCGAGCGGGCCGCCCGCGACGCGGTGAACGGCGACCCGGTGGTCAACGCCGGCGCGCTGCGCTCGCCCGGCTGCCTCGAGGCCATCCGGGCGGCGGTGGCCGCCGGTCCCGTGCAGGACACCGCGGCGGCGGAGGACGGCGACCCGCTGCTGCAGGCGGTCACCGCGCTGTGGGACGAGGTGCTGCGGACCGGCGGCATCGGGCCCGACGACGACTTCGCCGACCTGGGCGGGACCTCCCGCCAGGTGCTGAGCCTGCTGCGGCGGGTCCGGCTGGACCTGGGCGCCGACGTGCCGCTGCAGGTCTTCGCGCAGGAGCCCACGCCGCGGGGCCTGGCCCGTGCGGTGGCCGCCGCCGGGTCCACCGAGGACGGCGGCGTGGCGGTGCTGCGCGCCGGGACGGGCCGGCCGGTCGTCCTCGTGGCCGATGCCTGGGGACAGCTCAACCTCTACGCCGGGCTGGTCCGCCGGCTGGCCACCGACCGGCCGGTGCTGGGACTGCAGCCGCGGCTGACCGGTCCGGGCGGGGAGCACTCGTCGATCGAGGAGGTCGCCGCCCGCGCGCTGGCCGAGCTGCGCGCGGTGCAGCCGGAGGGGCCCTACAGCCTCGTCGGGTACTCCTTCGGTGGCCTGGTGGCCGCCGCGATGACGACGTCCCTGGAGGCGGACGGGCAGCAGGTCGCCTGGCTGGGCCTGCTCGACGTCCGCCCGCCCGAGGCGGCGCTGAGCCCCCGCGAGCTCGCCGCCCGACGCTGGTGGGCGCGACTGCGCACCCTGCGGTCCGGCCGGGCCGTGACGGCGCTGCGGGATCGGCTGCGCCCCTCGCCCACCGGCCCGGCGCCGTCACCGGCCGCGGTCGCGGACCCGGAGCTGGCGTTCTTCCGGCGGTCCGAGGCGGTCGGCGAGGCCTTCCGGCCGGGACCGGTCGCCGCTGCGGTGACCTTCTTCCTGGCCGAGGGCTCCCGGCCCGTCGTGCGCGGCACGCTGTCCTCGTGGCGGCGGATGGCCCCGGACCTCGCCGTGGTCGTCGTCCCCGGTTACCACGGCGACGTCGACGACGACCGCGTGGGCATGCTCAGCGAGCAGCACGTGGGCACGCTGGCCGCCCGGGTCTCGGCCGCCCTGCGGTGACACCGTCGGCCCACCGGCCGACTCCGCGGCGAGCGGTCGTCCCCGGCTCGCACTGAGCCGCATCTCGCCCCCTTCCCGGGCGTCCCCGAGCCTGCGAGGGGACCCAGGAGGGGTCCCTTCTCACGAAGCCGCGGCGACCGGCTGCTGGAGGAGGGCGGTCAGCAGCGACTGCAGGTGGTCCAGCAGCGCGACGTCCCGCAGCGGCGTCCGCCGGTCCGGGCCGACCGGCACCTTCAGCGAGACGGTGTCGGCGGCGGCCTTGTAGGTGGCGCCGTCGGCGAGGCGGGCCAGCCGCATCTGCTTGGACTCCGGCAGCGGCACCGGGCTGATCCGGATCGCCCGGCCCTGCATCGACACCTCGGTGATGCCCCACTGCCGGACGGCGGCCCGGAAGCGCGCCACGGCCAGCAGGTTGAGCACCGGCGCCGGCGGGGCGCCGTAGCGGTCGGTGAGCTCGTCGAGCACCGCCTGCGCCTGCTCGTCGGACTGCACCGAGGCCACCTTGCGGTAGGCCTCCATCCGCAGCCGCTCGCCGGGCACGTAGTCGTGCGGCAGGTGCGCGTCGACCGGCAGGTCCACCCGGACGTCGGCCGGCTCGGCCGGGGGCTCCTCGCCGGCCAGCTGCGCCCGGTAGTCGGTGACCGCCTCCCCGACCAGCCGCACGTACAGGTCGAAGCCGACGCCGGCGATGTGCCCGGACTGCTCGCCGCCGAGCAGGTTGCCCGAGCCGCGGATCTCCAGGTCCTTCATCGCCACCGCCATGCCGGCGCCGAGGTCGGTGTTGTGCGCGATGGTGGTCAGCCGGTCGACCGAGGTCTCGGTCAGCGGCCGGCTCGGGTCGTAGGTGAAGTACGCGTACGCCCGCTCCCGGCCGCGGCCGACCCGGCCGCGGATCTGGTGCAGCTGGGAGAGGCCGAAGGTGTCGGCCCGGTCGACGATCAGGGTGTTGGCGTTCGGGATGTCCAGGCCGGACTCGACGATCGTGGTGGCGACCAGGACGTCGTACTCCTTCTCCCAGAAGCCGACCATGATCTTCTCGAGCTGGTGCTCCTTCATCTGCCCGTGGCCGACTGCCACCCGGGCCTCGGGCACCAGCTCGCGGATCTTCGCGGCGGCCTTGTCGATCGACTGCACCCGGTTGTGGATGACGAACACCTGCCCGTCGCGCAGCAGCTCGCGGCGGATCGCGGCGGCCATCTGCTTGTCGTCCCACGCGCCGACGTAGGTCAGCACCGGGTGCCGCTCCTCCGGCGGGGTGAGGATCGTCGACATCTCGCGGATGCCGGTCAGCGACATCTCCAGGGTGCGCGGGATCGGGGTGGCCGACATCGACAGGACGTCGACCGCCGTCCGCATGGTCTTCAGGTACTCCTTGTGCTCGACGCCGAAGCGCTGCTCCTCGTCGACGATCACCAGGCCGAGGTCCTTGAACCGGGTGGTCGGCTGCAGCAGCCGGTGGGTGCCCACCAGGACGTCGACCTCCCCGGCGGCCAGCCGGCGCAGCGTCTCGGCGCTCTCGGCGTCGGACTGGAAGCGGGAGAGCACCTCGACCGTCACCGGGAACTGGGCGAACCGCTCGGAGAAGGTCTTGTAGTGCTGGTTGGCCAGCAGCGTCGTCGGCACCAGGACGGCGACCTGCTTGCCGTCCTGCACCGCCTTGAACGCCGCCCGGACGGCGATCTCGGTCTTCCCGTAGCCGACGTCGCCGCAGATGATCCGGTCCATCGGCACCGGGTTCTGCATGTCCACCTTGACCTCGTCGATCGCGGCGAGCTGGTCGGGGGTCTCCTGGAACGGGAAGGCGTCCTCGAGCTCGCGCTGCCAGACGGTGTCCGGGCCGTAGGCGTGGCCCTTGGTCGCCATCCGCGCCGAGTACAGCCGGATCAGCTCGGCGGCGATCTGCTTGACCGCCTTGCGCGCCTGGCCCTTGGTCTTCTGCCAGTCGGCGCCGCCGAGCTTGGACAGCGCCGGGGACTCGCCGCCGACGTACCGGGTCAGCTGGTCGAGGGCGTCGGTGGGCACGAACAGCCGGTCCGGCGGCTGGTTCCGCTTGGACGGCGCGTACTCGACGATCAGGTAGTCGCGCTGCCCGCCGTTGACGGTGCGGCTGACCATCTCGACGTAGCGGCCGATGCCGTGGTGCTCGTGGACGACGAGGTCCCCGGGCTGCAGCTGCACCAGGTCGACGGCGTTGCGCCGGCGCGCGGGCATCTTCACCGCGTCGCGCATCGAGGTGCCGCGCTGCCCGGTGAGGTCGTGCTCGGTGAGCAGCGCCAGGCCCACGCCCGGCAGGGCGAAACCGGCCTCCAGGCTGCCCTGGGTGACGTGGGTCAGCCGCGGCTCGGGTGCGGTGGCGACGTCGGGCACCAGCCGCGCGCCGAGGTCGGCCTCGGTGAACTGGTCGGCCGCCCGCTGGGCGGGGCCGGGACCGGCGAAGGTGACCACGATCCGCCAGCCGTCGCGGGACCAGGCGCGCAGCTGCTCGACCGCGCGCGGGACGTCGCCGGCGAAGCGCTCGACGGTCGTCGCGTCGAGGGTGACGTGGCTGTCGTCGTCCTCGCTCCGCAGCGTGAAGGCGCCGGTGCTCCACCAGGGCAGGCCGCGGCCGCGGGCGGCGGACTTGACGTCGGCGAGGTCGCGGAAGGACGACGCACCGAGGTCCAGCGGCGCCTCGCCGGCCTCCGCGGCCGTCGCCCAGGACGCGGCGAGGAACTCCTCGGCGGTGCGCACCAGGTCCGCGGCGCGGCTGCGCACCCGCTCGGGTTCGCAGACCAGCACGTGGGTGCCCGCGGGCACGAGGTCGGTGAGGAGCTGGAGGTCCCCCTCGATGAGCGCCGGGGTCAGCGACTCCATCCCCTCGACGGCGATGCCCTCGGCGAGCTTGCCGAGGATCTCCAGCAGCCCGGGGTGCTCGACGGCGAGGGCTGCTGCGCGGGCGCGCACCTCGTCGGTCAGCAGCAGCTCGCGGCACGGCGGGGCCCACAGCCGCTCCGGGCGCTCGTCGAGCGAGCGCTGGTCGGCGGCGGAGAAGTAGCGCAGCTCGTCGACCTCGTCGCCCCAGAACTCCACGCGCACCGGGTGCGGCTCGGTCGGCGGGAAGACGTCGAGCAGGCCACCGCGGACGGCGAACTCGCCGCGCTTCTCGACCAGCTCCACGCGGGTGTAGGCGGCGTCGGCGAGAGCGCGGGCGACGTCGTCCAGCTCGGCGGTGTCCCCCGGGCGCAGCTCGACCGGGACGAGGTCGCCCAGGCCGGGCGCGAGCGGCTGCAGCACGCTGCGCACGGGCGCCACCAGGACGTCGATCGCCCCGTTGGCACCGGGGTGGGTGAGGTCGCGCAGCACGGCCAGCCGACGGCCGACGGTGTCCGCGCGCGGGGAGAGCCGCTCGTGCGGCAGCGTCTCCCAGGCCGGGAAGACCTCGGTGCGCCGGTCGGGCAGGAAGCAGCGGAGCTGGTCGGCCACGGCGTCGGCGTCCCGCTCCCCCGCGGTCACGACGAGGACGGGCACGCCGGCACCACCCTGCCGGGCAGCGAGGGCGGCGGCCACCAGCGGCTGCACGGACGGCGGTGCGGTGACCGCCAGCTCGGCGTTCCCGGCCGCGGCCACGACGCGGGCCATGCCGGGGTCGGTGAGGACGACGTCGAGCACGCCGCGGAGGGTCACGGGTAGATCGCTCCTGGAGTCCGGTGGCCACGCACGTCGCGCCGGGTGCGCGGGGGGCCGTTCCCCCAGGTTAGCCCCGCCGTCCGGGACCGCGCCGCCGCGCGGGGGCCGGGACCCCGTGGCTCAGGGGACCGGGGACGGCGCGGCGGCCTCCAGCGGCGCGGGCCGGTCGCCCTCCCCCGTCCGGACCCGTCGTCGGGTGGGGAGCAGGCCCACGACGTACACGACCGACGTGCTCAGGACCAGCAGCTCGCCGCCGTCCTCCAGGGTGCCGAGGACGTCGCCGAACCAGCTGTCGAGGAACAGCACGTGCGCCTGGTCCAGGACGGCACCGAAGAACACGTAGGCCGCGATCAGGCCGGCCATGCCGAGGCTCGCCCGGCGGTTCCAGGCGTCGCCGCGCCGGTGCAGCAGCACGGCCGCGGCCACGGGGACGGCGGCGAGCAGGCCCCACACGAGCAGCTCGCCCAGGTCGCTGGCGCGCAGGCCCAGGAACCCGTCCGGGGGGAACCAGAGCCGCGCGGCCAGCCGGTCGGCGAGCCACGCCCCCTGGTTCTCGTGCAGCCGCAGGAAGTCGTCGGCGAGGGCGCTGAGGAAGAGGACGGCGTAGGCGGCCCACACCAGGTGCCGGGTGGCCCAGCACAGTGCCAGGAGGAGGACCGCCAGGGCGCCCTGCTGGACGTAGCCGACGTACTCGGCCCAGCCGCCGTCGGTCTCCAGCAACCACGGGTCGGTGGAGCTCGGGCCGGCCGTGACGAGGCGGACGACGGAGGCGACGACGAGCGCCAGGTCGACCGCAACGAGCACCCCCAGCAACGGGACCGGGCCCATCGACGCGATGCGCGCGCGCACCGTCGGCCGGGTCGTCGTGTCCGTGGTCATGGCACCCCTCCTGGCCGGCCCCGCGGTGGGATCCGGTCCCGACCAGTCCACCGGCAGACCGGCGGTCCCTCAACGGTCCGGCGGCCGCGCTGCCCCCAAGGGGTCAGCCGGCGGGTCGGCCGGCCGTGGACTCGAGGAAGGTCAGCAGACCGGGCAGGTCGTACGTGCTGGGGTCACCGTGCTCCCCCGCGGCCGGGACGACGACCGCGCTGCCGCCGTCGGCGACGACCTGGGCCGCGCAGACGTCGGCGTTGCGGTCGCGGTCCACCGTCGTGTCATCCGCGGACGCCCAGAACCGCACGGGCACCGCGGCGTCGAGACGGACCGGGGAGAGCTCCGCGAGGGCGTCGTCCACGGTGGACCCGTAGGCCGCCTCGATCGAGTCCGCGTAGTCGTCGTGGACCGAGCTCAGGTCGCACAGCGGGGAGATGCCGGCGTAGGCACGCAGCCCCGCGATGCGCCGCCCGCTCACCAGGCGGGCGCCGGCCAGCCCGCCCATCGACTCGGACACCAGGTAGACGTCGGTCGCACCGACCAGGTCGGTGACGGCGGCGGCCAGGGCCGCGTGGGCGTCCACGCTGGCCGCGTCGCCCCAGGCGTCCCCGGCGGCGTCACTGGCGGCCACCGCGTACCCCGTTGCGACGAGCCCGTCGGCGAGCGCGCCGAAGGCCTCGTCGTTGAGCACCGCCGTGGCCCGGGCCTCGAGGCCGTGCGCGTAGACGACCACCCGGCCGTTGGGCTGCTCCGGCAGGCGGACCACCGCGGCCTCGCCCGCGACCGAGACCTCGTGGGTCCCCGGGCCGAGGTCGGGCAGCGGGGAGGGCAGGGTGGTCGTGGCGGTCGGGGCGGTGGTGGAGGTCGGGGCGGTGGTGGAGGGCGCGCCGGCCACCGGCGCTGTGCCGGCCGGGCCTCCTGCCGGTCCCGCACAGGCGGCCAGCACCACCACGAGCGCGGCGCAGCCGCCGGCCGACCACCGCGTCGAGCGGCCGGCCCGGCGCGGACGCCCGACCACCCGGGTCACCGGGCCGGGCCGGGGTCCACGGCGCGCATCCGCCAGCGGTACCGGCCGAGCTTCGCCAGCAGGTGCGGTGCGCCGTCGCCCGGGGCGACGTAGGCGCGGGGCAGGGTGAAGCGGTCGCCGGGCAGGTGGTCACCGGTGACGCAGGCGTGGTCGTAGCCGGCTGCGCGGACCGCGTCGGCCGCGGCGGCGTCGAACCGCCCCCACGGGTAGCAGAAGCCGGGCACGTCGGCCTGCAGGACGTCCTCGAGCACCCGGCGGCTCTCCCCCACCTCGTGCGCCAGGGTCGCGGGATCGGCGCCGCGCAGGTCGGCGTGGGTGAGGGTGTGGCTGCCCACCTCGTGTCCGGCCGCGGCCACGGCCCGCACCCCGTCCGCGTCCAGCAGGTCCAGCCGCGGGCCGTCGTCCCAGTCGTTCCGGCCGCCCAGCAGCCCGGCGACGACGTACAGCGAGGCGGTCATCCCGTGCCGTGCGAGGACGGGGAGCGCGTGCTCGACGAAGTCGGCGTAGCCGTCGTCGAAGGTGAGCCCCACCAGACCGGCCGCGGTGCCCCGCTCCCGGGCGGCGAGCAGTTCGGCCAGCGAGACGCCCCGCAGCCCGAGCCTGCGCAGCAGGCGCAGGTGGCGGTCCAGCCGCTCCGGGAACACCCGGACCCGGTGCGGGTCGGGCTGCGCCGACGGGCTCACCGAGTGGTACATGAGCACGGGCGGGATCCGCACCGGCCGACGGCCGGCGGCGTCGAGCTCCTCGGCCGTCCCCGCCGGGACGCTCACCGGTGGCCGTCCCCGGTCAGCGCCGGGCGTGGCAGGCGGGTCTCGCGGGCCGCGCCGCCCTCGAGCGCGACCAGCGCCCGGCGCAGCGCCGTGCTCGACGTGTGCACCGTGTAGGGGAAGTAGCGGACCTCGACGCCGACGGCGGCGAAGTCCCGCTCCAGGCGCAGGCCCTTCTCCGTGCCGCGCCAGTCGTCGCCCTTGAAGATCACGTCGAAGCCGACCTCGCGCCAGGTGTCGATCTTGTCCGGGACCACCTCGGCGTGGACCTCGTCGACCACGCGCAGGCTGCGCACGATCTCCATCCGCTCGGCCAGCGGGATCACCGGCGCCCGGCCCTTGGTCAGCACGAGCACCTCGTCGGAGACCACTCCGGCGATGAGGTGGTCGCACTGCTCGGCGGCGTGCCGGAGCAGGTTGAGGTGGCCGATGTGGAACAGGTCGTACGCGCCCGGCGCGTAGCCGACGACGGTCATGTGGATTCCCCCGGTGTGGTGCTGCGATGCGGTTCGCCCAGTTGACCGGCGGCGATGACGGTGCGTCATCACCCCGAGGGGCCGTTCACCCCATCCGACGTCCCCCGGCCGGGTGCCGGCGTCACGGTGCGTGGGTGGGCTCCAGCAGGGCGCCGAGGAGGCCGCGCACGGCCTCGCCGATCTGGTCCACCACCCGGCCGGCCACGGCCGCGTCGCGGCCGTAGGGGTCCTCGACGTCCTCGCCGCCGACCGGGGGCCGCGCGGCGCGGCGGGCGGCCAGGAACGGAGGCAGGGCGCGCAGCCGATCCGCGGCGCCGGCACCGGGCACGGCCGTCCCCGAGGTCGCGAGCAGCCGGGCCAGCTGCCGGAGCAGGAAGGTGCGCCGGACCGCCGCCGGATCCACCGCGACGACCGCGGAGCGCTGAGCCGCGCTCATCACCACGACCAGGTCGGCTCCCCGCAGCGCGGCGCGGTCGAGCTGCCGGGCGCGCGTGGGTCGTACGTCGACACCGCGCTCCCGCAGCGCGGCAGCCACCAGGGGGTCGATCGGCTCACCCACCAGGGCGTGGGTCCCGGCGCTGCTGACCGGAACGCCCGTCCCGGCCAGCCCGGCGCGCAGCAGGTGCTCGGCGGCCGGGGAGCGGCACACGTTGCCCCGGCACACGACCAGCAGCCCGCTCACGGGCGGAGGCCGCTCGGCAGCCGGGCGGCCGTCACCGGCCGCGGGCACCCGCGACGGCCCGCTCGCCGGGGACCGGGTGGCCCCTGTCGACGGCCGGCGCCGTCCTGCGTCCGCGGACGTCAGCGGCGGGGGCCGCCGAGCCGTAGCTCCCGTAGCCGTACACCTGCTTGCCCGCGACGAGCCGGTTGACCACGACACCGAGCAGCCGTGTCTGCACCGCGGCCAGCTGGCGCAGGGCCTCGACGAGCTGGTGCCGCCGCACGCGCCGGCTGTCGACGACGACCACCGTGCCGCGGGTGCACCTGGACAGCAGCAGCGCGTCGGTCACGGGCAGCACCGGGGCGGAGTCGACCACGACGACGTCGTAGCGGCCTTCGAGGTCGGCCATGAGCTCGCGCATGCGCGGCGAGTCCAGCAGCTGCGCGGGGTTGGGCGGCACCGCACCGGAGGTGAGGACCGTCAGGCCGCTGTCCCCCCACGGCTGGACGACGTCCTCGACGTCGGCCCGCCCCACGAGCACGGTCGACAGGCCGGCCGCGCCCTCCAGACCCAGCCGCTCCGCGACGGCGGGCCTGCGGAGGTCGGCGTCGACGAGGAGGACGCGGTCGCACACCTCGGACCAGGCCAGTGCCAGGTTGACCGCCACCGTCGACTTGCCCTCCCCCGGCAGCGCCGAGGTGACGGCCACGCTGAACGGCTCGCCCTCGGCGCGGGAGAAGTCGAGGTTCGTCCGGAGCTGCCGGAACAACTCCGCCTGCGGGCTGTGGGGGGCGTCGGCCACGACCAGGTCGGGAACCCTCGCGCCTGCTGAGGCGAGGCGACCCAGCACCGGCGCATCGGTCAGCGCCTCGACCCGGTGGACGTCGCGCACGCGGGTGTCGAGCGCCTCGCGTGCGAGCGCGTACAGCACCCCGAGCGCCAGCCCCGCGAGGAGGCCGGCCGCCAGGTTCACCCGGGTGTCGGGCGAGGACGCCGACTCCGGCGCGGCAGCCGGGGTCACCGTCGTCGCGCGCACCGTGGCCCGGCCCTCGGTGTCGGCCGGTGCGACGTCGTCGACCACCTCGATCAGCTGCGCGGCGACGGCGTTGGCGACGTCGGCTGCCAGCTCCGGGGACCGGTCGGTGACCGTCACCTCCAGGAACACCGTCCCGTTGGGGGTCACGGCCTCGACTCGGCCGGCCAGGTCCGGGACGTCGATCCTCAGGTCGAGCTCGTCGATCACCGGCTCGAGGACCGCGGGGGTCGTGACCAGGGTGGCGAAGGACGCCATCTGGTCCCGGGTGAAGTTGCCGCCCTCCACGAGGTCACCGGCCGAGCTGGCGTTCTGCATCGAGAAGAACAGACCGGCGGTCGCGGTGTAGCCCGGCGTGGCCAGCAGGCTCGCGGTCAGCGCGCCCGTGCCGCACACCAGGACGGCGACGACCATCGCGACCACGTGCCTGCGAAGGACCTCCAGCACGCCACGAACGCCCACGATCGAGCCTCCCCCCATGGTGACCACGGCGGTCACGAACTGTTCTTGAACGTAGCCGCCATCCCCGCGCTGACCAGGGGGTTCTCACCCGTGGGGGTGACGGACGGCCACGCTCCCCCGGGCGGCGTCGCGGCGGAGCGACGCTCCAGGGCCTGGCTGGCGACGGCCAGACCGGCCACGAACCACAGCCACCCCGAGTACTGGGTGATCAGCGCGACGGTCGCCACGGCCGGCAGCTGGGCCACGAGCGCCACCGTCGGGGCCGTGGCGCGGCCGCGCAGCAGCGCGCCGACCGCCAGGACCACCCCCACCAGGACGCACAGCAGGGACATCCAGCCGTGGTTGAGCGCGAGGAGCACCAGCGCACTGTCGATCGACCGGAACTCGCCGAAGAAGGCACGCCCGCTGGGGGTCACGTGGTAGCTCGGCGCCAGCCCCAGCAGCTGCACGTCGTCGAGCAGGGCGAGCAGGTCACCGCGGTAGGCCGCGCTGGCCGACGCCTCGTCCCCGGCGGCGGCGAACACGCGGGACACCACCGGCGCCACCACCGCTGCGGTGACGACCAGGCCGCCGGTCAACCACCAGCGCAGCCGGGCCGGGAGGTCCACACCGGGCAACAGCAGCAGGGCGAGCACCAGGCCGAGGACCGCCGTCCCCACACCGATCCGGCTCAGGGTCACCGCGCAGGCCAGGAGGACGACAGTGGCCGTGGCCACCCTCACCGGCGGCCGGAACGGGGCCACCAGCGTGAGCGGCAGGGCCAGCGCGAGGCTCCCGCCGAGGGCGATGGAGTGCCCGAAGGCCCCCTCGGCCCGGGCCTGGCCGCCACGCTCCTGGATCGTGGCCCAGGAGTCGTACAGCCCGCCCGAGCCGGGTACCGAGAGGAAGGGGTTCCAGCCGGTGGCCCACTCGAGGAGCGCCAGGACCGCCACGCAGGTGAAGGCGACCGTCACCGCCCCGTAGACCCACCGCAGGGGCACCCGGTGGGGAACGAGCCGGCCGAGGAGATACGCCCCGATCCACTGGGCGCCGAGGACGACGACGTTCGAGAGGGTCGAGCGGCCGAGCACCGCCGGCACCAGCGCGGAGACGAGGAGGGCGGCGACGACCAGATCGGCGACCGTGAGCCGGACCGGGACCCCACCGCGCAGCGGCAGGAACGCGGCGAGCACCCCGAGGCCGACGACGACCTGCGGCTCCAGGGGGACACCTGCCCCCGAGCCCAGCCACACCGGGACGGCGCAGACCGTGACGAGCCACGCGGCGAGGGCCAGCCGTGGCGCCCGGCGAGCCACCACCAGGCAGAGCATCCCGCCGGCCGCGGCGGCTGCGAGGACGACGAGTGTGTCGATCAGCTGACCCGGCACGTCGAAGCCCTCCTCCTCGTGGACCGGCCCACGGGCACGGCGGGCCGGCCCACTCTCCCCTGGGCGGCACCCGGGGGCACGGCGCGTCCGGCCACGGTCACCCCGCGGGGTGAGCCGGCGGCCGGTCCTCGGTGACGCCCGGGCGCCGGACGCCGGCGCGCACCGCTCGGACGACGTCCACGACGTCCCGCCGGACGGGGCGGACGACCGCGGCGAGCAGCAGGTAGCCGAGCGCCGCCGCGGCCACGGCGGCGACCAGGGCGAGCAACGGGGCCGAGTCCCCGACCGCCCGGGCCGCCGCGTACCCGGACGCGCCGACGACGGATGCGAGCCCGAGGACGCGCAGGGCTCCGGTGACCAGCTGGCGCAGCGGGAGGGGTGCCAGGCGGGAGAGCCACCACAGCGACACCGGCCAGGTCAGGGCCGGGGCGAGCGCGAACCCGGCCGCCACGCCCACCACCCCGTACCCGCTGCCGACCACGATGCAGACCAGCCGGACGGCGGTCTCGAACAACGAGTAGCGGATCAGCGACCGGGTCAGCCCGCGGGAGAGGTAGACCCAGTAGCCGACGAAGGCCAGCATCTGGCAGGCGCCCCCGACGGCCATGAGGCGCAGGACCGGCGCCACCCCCTGCCACTGGTCCCCGAGGAACACGGCCGTGATCGGCTCCGCCGCCCCCACGACCAGTCCCAGGCCGGCGACCACGGAGTAGCCGAGGACCTGCTGGCCGCGCCGCACGTAGGCCGCCCACCGCTGCTCGTCGTCCTGCACCCGCGACAGCACCGGCAGGGCGACCTGGGTCATGGGCGCGCGCACCTGCCCCAGCGGGACCATGAGCAGCTGGTACGCCCGGTTGTACAGACCCAGCGCGGCGGCTCCCGACCGGGTGCCGATGAGCAGCGAGTCGGCGTTGCGGCTGGCGTAGCCGAGCAGCTCGATGCCCACCATGTGCCAGCCGAAGCGCAGCAGGCCGTCCATCGGCGTGCGCCGGTCCGGCCGCCGGGGCACCCAGCGCCCCGCGGCGACGACCATGACGGTCATGACGAGGTACTGCGTCAGCTGCTGGCCGACCAGCGCCCAGTACCCGGCGCCCATGGATGCCAGACCCAGCCCGGCGAGCAGCCCGGCCGCCGGGGACGACACGTCGACGACGGCGAGGCGGCCGAAGCGCAGCCGCCGGGTGAGGTCGGCGCGGTACTGGGTGGCGACGCCGTTCAGCAGGAAGACCGCGGCCAGCGCCTGCGTCATGGCGCCGAGCTCGGGCCGGCCGTAGACGGCCTGGACCAGCGGGGCGGCGGCGACGGCGAGCACGCTCAGCAGGAGCCCGGTCCCGGTGTTGACCCAGAAGAGGTTGCTGCGCTGCTGCGCGGAGAGGCTCCGCGCCTGCACGGCTGCCGTCGACAGGCCCAGGTCCCGGAACACGTCGGCGACCCCGATGACCGCCATCACCATCGCCAGCAGGCCGTAGTCGGTCGGCCCGAGCAGCCGGGAGAGCAGGACGACGGAGAGGACCTGCACGCCGATCCGCAGTCCCTGTCCCGCGAGCGCGACGAGGACGCCCCGGGCCGCGCGACGCCCGAGCGCCTGACCGTCGGCCGCGCCGTCGCTGGGGGGCGCGGGGACGGCCGTCCCGGCGCTCACCGGCCCGGTCCCGGTCGACCCGGACGGGAACGGACGTGACCTGGCATCGGACTCTCTCGGTCGGAGGGCCCCCGGACCACGGGGCCCGGGGATCAGACCACGGAGCCGCCGTCCGCCGGCTCCGGTCACCGGCGGACATCACCAGGATGGGCGAGGCCCCGCCGCCGCCCGCCGGGCAGAGTGGTCCCGTCGCCGGCGCCCACCAGGAGGACCGGCCCGACGACCCAGGAGGTCGCTGCGTGCGCTCACGACGGCGGAACGGGGAACTCGTGGTGCTGCAGTCGTTCCCGCGCCCACGGCCGACGACCAACCCGTACCTGGTCATGCTCGGCCGCAGCCTCGCCGAGCTGCCCGACGTCAGGGTCCTGACCTTCTCCTGGCGGCGAGCACTGCGGGGCGGCTACTCCGTCTTCCACGCGCACTGGCCGGAGATCCTGGTGTCCGGGAACGGTCCGCTGAAGAAGGTGGTGCGCCAGCTGCTGTTCGTGGCCCTGCTGCTGCGCCTGCGGGCGACCCGCACGCCGCTGGTGCGCACGGCGCACAACCTGGAGCTGCCCAGCGGCATCTCCCGCCGGGAGGTGGCGCTCCTGCGCTGGGCCGAGCGGTGGACGACGCTGCGCATCCGGCTCAACGAGCAGACGCCGGTGCCCGCCGGCACGCCGGCCGAGACCGTCGTCCACGGGCACTACCGCGACTGGTTCGCCGCCCATCCCCGCGCCGCCGCGCGGCCGGGGCGGCTGGCCTTCGTCGGGCTGCTGCGCCGGTACAAGGGCGTCGACCGGCTGGTCGCCGCCTTCGGCGGGACGGCCGGACGGACGCCGGACGGACTGGAGCTGCGCGTGGCCGGGAGTCCCTCCACCCCGGAGCTGGGTGCCGAGCTGACCGCCGCCGCGACCGCCGACCCCCGGGTCTCGGTGGCGCTGGGCTTCCTGGCCGACGCCGACCTGGTGACCGAGCTGACCTCGGCCGAGCTGGTCGTCCTCCCCTACCGCGAGATGCACAATTCCGGAGCGACCCTCGCCGCGCTCTCCCTCGAGCGACCCGTGCTCGTCCCCGACAACCCGGTCAACGAACGGCTGGCCGAGGAGGTCGGCCCCGGATGGGTGCACCGGTACTCCGGCGAGCTCACCGCCGACCACCTGCTGGACGCGGTGGCCGCGCTGCGGGCGGCACCGCCCACGACGCCGCCGGACCTGAGCCGGCGCGACTGGGACCGGGTGGGCGACGCGCACGCGGCCGCCTACCGGCGGGCGCTGCGGATCCTCCGCGGCTGAGGGGTGTCGGGTGGCCGGCGGCAGGTGGGACCGCCGGCTGAATCCGGTCACGATCCTCCGTGCTGCGCACCGGCTGCGCTGGCGGCCGGTGCCGCACGACCCCCGCGGGATCTCCCGTCGAGCCGACCTCACCCGGTGAGCAGGGCCTCCCGCACCAGCCGCCCGCCGGCCACCACATCGCGCAGCGAGCGGGCCGCGAGGCCGCGCTCGGCGTAACCGTCGAGCACCTCCGCGATCAGCGCGCCGCGGTCGAGCACCGGCGCCGGGCCGTCGTCCACGAGGTCACCCGGTCCGGGGAAGCCGTCGTGCGCCAGCACGATGGCCCCCCGCTGCAGCCCGAGGCGGGACCGGGCCAGCCGCTGCTCCCACGGCACGTCCTTCCAGTCCCACGTCGACGGCCCCCAGAGAACCGGCTGGAGCCCGGCCCGGGTGACCGCCCGCCAGGTGCCCAGGGTCTGCCGGCCGTAGGGCGGGCGGTGCCACCAGACCGGCTGGCCGACGGCGTCCTCGAGCTCGGCCCGCGCCGACCGGGTCAGCCGCTCGACCTCCGCGACGGGGAGCGCGGGCAACGGGCGGTGGTCCGCCCCGTGCAGGGCGACCTCGTGCCCGGCGGCGACCACCTCGTCCAGCAGGCCCCGGTGGCGGCGGACCCGGGTGAGAAGCACGAAGAAGGTGGCGGTCGCGCCGGCATCGGCCAGCGCGACCAGGACCCGATCGGTGCCGCCGGGCTCCGGGCCGTCGTCGAAGGTCAGGGCGACCTGCGGCGCCGAGGTGCGGACGGCGACGACCGAGCCCGCCAGCGGGGCTGCGGCCCGGCGGACGGCCCGCACCCCGACGCGCCGTCCGCGCGCCATGCCGCTGCCCAGCACGCTCACGCCGGCGACCCCGTCCGGCCGGCCAGCCGCCAGCGGCGCCCGCTGCGGGCGTACTCCTCGTAGACGACCCCGACAGCGCCGCAGACCATGCCCGCGCCGCGGCTCACCGCGCGCAGCCCGCGGGCCTGGTGCCGGAGGGAGCCGGTGACGAGACCGAGCGCCCACCGCGCCGCCCCGCCGGTCAACCGGAGCAGCCCCCCGACGACGCGGCGGGCGCGCACGGTCAGCCGCGGCAGGACCCCGTCCGTGAGCCGCAGCTCCACGAGCACCGTCGCGTTGCCGTGGCTCCAGGCGCGGGTGAGGAGCCAGCGACGGGTCAGCCGCTCGACGGGTACCTGGTCGACCACCGCGGACTCGGCGCACCACACGATGCGCCCGCCGGCGCGGACCAGCGAGCGGCTGAAGAGCGTGTCCTCCCCTCCGCCCAGGCCGAGGGCCGACTCGAAGCGCGCACCCAGCGCGCGCACCTGATCGAGGTCGAGCAGAAGGTTGCCGGTGGCGGCGGTGTCGATCGCGGTACCGCTCGGGTGGTCGGGCCGGACCCAGAACGCGCCCGCCCGGAGCCACGGACTGGGCTCGCGGGCGAACTCGACGAGCACCCGGCCCGAGACCGCAGCGGCGCCGGTGGCCGCCCAGGTGTCGAGCAGCGCGGCCAGCCAGCGGTCGTCGGGCCGCTCGTCGTCGTCGATGAAGGCCAGGAGCCGGCTGGCGGAGGCCTCGTCCATCGCCCGGTTGCGGACGGCAGCGATGCCGGGGCGCGGCTCCACGGCGTAGCGGATCCCCGGGCCTGCGGCGGTGCCGACCACGCGCGCGGCGCTCGCGCCGGGGTCGTTGTCCACGACGAGGACGTCGACCACGTACCGCCCACAGGATGCCGTGGTCACCTCCTCCGCCTGCGCGCGGAGCAGGGGCAGCAGGACGTGCAGGCGGTCCGTGCGACGGAACGTCGGTACCGCCACGGTGACCCGCACCGTCCCCGCCGCGATCCCGACCTGGGTCTCCTCGGACAACGTCACGCGGTCCGCCTCTCCTCGGACGGCCCGGTGAGGCTGGTGACGACCCCGACCAGGCCGTCGCGGTAGCGCTGCGGCGCGTGCCGCCGTCGGGCGTCCGCCGCGTCGGCGAACGCGAGCGCGCGGACCCGCGGCCAGTCGGTCAGCACCGCCTCGACGGCGTCGGCCCAGGCCTGGGGCAGGCCGGGCTCGACGACCCGGGGACTGCGGTAGCCCGCGACCGCCTCGCGCAGCCCGCTCGAGTCGCTCACCAGCACCGGCCGAGCGGCCAGCACCGCCTCGACGGTGGTGTTGCCGAACGACTCCTCGGCCACGGAGGGCACGAGCACGACGTCGGCCGCGGCGAGGGCGGACCCGACGTCGGACCGGAAGCCGTGGAAGCGGACCCGGCCCGACAGCCCGGTGGCGGTCACCTGCTGGCGCAGTTCGGCCTCGAACCACTCGTAGCCGGGGAACACCGACCCGACCAGGTCCAGCCGGGCGTCGACCCCGCGCGCGACCAGCTCGCCGAGGGCGGCCACGGCGACCTGGGGTCCCTTGCGCGGCGAGAGCCGGCCGACGAACAGCAGCCGCACCGGATCGGTCACCGCCGGCCGCGCTGCTGCCGGTTCGGCCGGCCCACGGACGGCGTTGTGCACCAGGGTGCTGCGGTCGACGACCCCGGGGGCGGCCTCGGCCAGCACGTCCCGGGTGAAGGCGCTGTTGACCACCACGCGCGTGGCCAGGGCCGGGGCGAGCGCCAGGGCGCGGCGCAGCAGGAGGGGCAGGGACCTCTCGGCCTCGTGGACGTGGACGACGCAGGGCCGCCGGGCCAGGCGGGCCAGCAGCGGCCAGGAGGGCAGGGTGACCGTGTTGACGTAGACGCCGGCCGCGCCGGAACGCCGGATCAGGCGGAGGGCGGGGACCACCCCCCGGACCGCGTCCCCGACCAGGAGCACCGCGCCGCGCGGGCGCAGGGCGGCGTTGCGCAGCACCGGCATGGGGCAGTGGACGACGCGCACCCCGAGGGCCTGCAGTTCCGCCACCAGCGGCCCCGGACCGGGCAGGGCCACGGTGACCTCGAAGGGGGTGCGCAGCGCGTCCACCGACTCGAGCAGCATCCGGTCCGCGCCGTAGAGGTCGGCACCGGGATGGACGACGAGCACGGGTGGCCGGCCGCCCGGCGCGGTCCGCCGGAACGCCGCGCGCAGCACCAGCCGGGCGCCGTGGAGCGAACCGCGCACCGCGGCCCACAGGGGCCGGCTGGAGCGCAGCAGCTGGCGCCGGCCGCCTTGGAGCAGGATCTCGCGGCTGACCGCGGGAGTGCGCAGCAGCCAGCCGAGCATCGCCCGCCGCCCGAGGTGACGGGCGGCGAAGGCGAGCCGGTTCCGGCAGTTCCAGTAGTAGTAGAGGTCGGACTTCGCCTCGCCGCGTCGGTGCTGCGTGCCGCCCTCGTCGTGGACCGCGACCAGGTCCTCGCACAGCACGGTGCGGCCGCCCACCAACTGCGCGCGGTAGCTGAGGTCGACGTCCTCCCAGTAGAGGAAGTAGGCGTCGTCGAACCCGCCGAGCCGGTCGAAGAGCTCGCTGTGCACGACCAGGCAGGCGCCCGTCAGCCACTCCCGCACGGAGTCCGGAGCGGAAGGGTCGGTGACCCGCCGACCGGTGCGCCCGTCCCGCAGCCGCAGCCGGGAACCGGCGAACCAGACCCGGCCGTCGGAGTCGACGATGCGCGGGCTCAGCATCGCGAGCGGGTCGGCGAGGCTGCGCTCGGTCAGCCGGTCCACCACGGCGCGCGGCACGACGGCGTCGGGGTTGAGGAACAGGAAGGTGGTGCACCCGCGGGCACGGGCTGCGGCCACGCCGGCGTTGACCCCAGCTCCGAATCCGCCGTTGTCCGGACGGAGGACCAGCTCCCAGCCCTCGTGCCGAGCCAGCTCGGTGACCGCCTGCCGCTCCACGGAGGTGGAGAGGTTGTCCACCACGACCACCGGCAGGCCGGTACGGCCGAGCGGGACGAGGTTGCGGCGCAGCAGCGCCGAGGACCCGTAGTTGACGACCACGACAGCCAGCGGCCCCGCCCACCGCGAGGCGGCGGACGGGGCCACTGCGGCCTCGGCCACGACAGGTGATTCCACGGTCACCCTGGAATGATCACGGCCCGGGTGCGGCGCCGGCACGGCTGTGCCGGCGCCGCTCACCCGAGTTGGGGGTGATCAGTCGACCTGCGGCGCGGTCCCGGCGGGACCGGCCCGCAGGTCGTCGATCCGGAAGACCTGGGTCCGCGTGGCGTTGGCCGCGGTGTAGGTCTCCAGGTACAGCCCACCGGGGGCCTGCAGGGCGGCGGTGCTGTCGGTCGTGGTGACCGTCCAGTCCGCCGGCTCGGCGGTGCCGGCCGTCCACGCCTTGCCCTTCAGCGTGGTCGTCCCGTTCCCGGTCAGCTCCAGCCGGACGCTCAGCGCGGTGCCGGCCGTGTAGGTTCCCGGCAGCCGCACGGTGCGCAGCACGGTCTCGGTCCCGTCGACCATCCGGTCCAGCCGCAGGTCCACCAGCCCGGAGGCCTGGAACCGCAGCGTGGCCCGGTAGTCGCTGGTGCCGATCCGCCGCCCGGCGAGGCTGATGTAGGACCCGCCACCGGTGGCCGCCTGCGGCAGGGTGATGTCGGCCTGGACCGCCACCTCCTGCTGCGAGACCCCCGCCAGCGAGGCCCGCGACTCCCGCCCGGCGCCGCTGGAGATCTGCCCGGCGCCGTCGGCCACCTGCGGGCTGGCCGTGCTGCCACCGATCGTCCAGGCGCCGCCGACCTCGGCGGTGCCCCAGCCGGAGGTCACCGCACGCCCGAAGGAGTCCGCCGCGAACGGCGCACCCTGCGCCGGCGGCTCCTCGGCCGGCGGCTGCGGCGCGGTCACCGTGACCGCGCGGGTCACCGTGCCGGTCGCGCCCTTGTCGTCGGTCACCATCAGCTTCACCTGGTAGGTGCCCGCCGCCGCGTAGGTGTGCGTGGCGGTGGCACCGGTGCCGGTGCCGCCGTCGCCGAAGTCCCACGCGTGGGAGGCCACCCGGCCATCGGCATCGGCCGAACCCGAGCCGTCCACCGACACCACCAGGCCGGCCGCGCTCGAGGTGAACCCCGCCGTCGGCGCCACGTTCGCCGGAGGCTCCGGCGCCTCGGGCGTCTGCACCGTGCCCGGTGCGCCGGCCCACAGGTCGTCGATCCGGAAGACCTGGGTCCGCGTGGCGTTGGCCGCGGTGTAGGTCTCCAGGTACAGCCCACCGGGGACCTGCAGGGCGGCGGTGCCGTCGGTGCGGGTCAGCGCCCAGTCCGCCGGCTCGGCGGCACCCTGGGCCCACGCCTTGGCCGCCAGCGTCGTGGTGCCGCTGCCGGTCAGCTCCAGGCGCACGGTCAGCGCGGTGCCGGCCGTGTAGGTGCCCGGCAGCCGGACCGTGCCGAGCACGGTCTCCACACCCTCGACGATCCGGTCCAGCCGCAGGTCCACCAGCCCGGAGGCCTGGAACCGCAGCGTGGCGCGGTAGTCGCTGGTGCCCACCCGGCGGCCGGCGAGGCTGACGTACGTCCCCGAGCCGGTGGGCGCCTGCGGCAGCACGACCTCGGCCTGGACGGCCACGTCCTGCGCGGAGACCCTGGCCAGGGTCGCCCGGGTGCTGCGGCCGGCGGCGCCGGAGAGCTGACCGGCCCCGTCGACCACCTGCGGGCTGGCCGTGCTGCCCCCGATGGTCCACGCCCCGCCGACCTCGGCGGTGCCCCAGCCGGAGGCCACCGCACGCCCGAAGGAGTCCACCGCGAACGGCGCACCCTGCGCCGGCGGCTCCTCGGCCGGCGGCTGCGGCGCGGTCACCGTGACCGCGCGGGTCACCGTGCCGGTCGCGCCCTTGTCGTCGGTCACCGTCAGCTTCACCTGGTAGGTGCCCGCCGCCGCGTAGGTGTGCGTGGCGGTGGCACCGGTGCCGGTGCCGCCGTCGCCGAAGTCCCACGCGTGGGAGGCCACCCGGCCATCGGCATCGGCCGAACCCGAGCCGTCCACCGACACCACCAGGCCGGCCGCGCTCGAGGTGAACGCCGCCGTCGGCGCCGCGTTCACACCCGTGCCGAGGTCGTAGTGACCCCGCACCTGGGCCGCGGTGAGCGCGACCGGGTAGACCGCGACCTCGTCGACGCGCCCGTTCAGGTAGCCCGACCCGGTCCCGCTCCACGGGGTGTCGCCACCGATGCGCCAGTAGCCGTTGTAGACCTGCGCCGACGTGGTGTCGGCACGCGACGCGGCGAGCTGGCCGTCGAGGTAGAGCGCCATGCCGCTCGAGCTCAGGGACGCGACGACGTGGTGCCAGGCACCGTCGTTGTAGGCGCGCGCCGTGCCCACCGTCCGTCCCGAGCCCGGGTAGACCCCGAAGAGGACCTGGCCCTGGGTGTTGATGTGGATCTGCCGGTCGGCCTTGGTGCTGTTCCCGCTGCTGGCGTTGCCGAAGCCGACCATCTTCCCACCTGCGGTCGAGGTCGTCCGGAACCACGCCTCGAGGGTGAAGGTCTGCGGACCGGGGATCGCCGTCCGGGTGGCCAGGTAGCCCGTCGAGGTCCCGTTGAAGGCGAACGCCTTCCCGCCGTCACCGGCGATGGCACCTGCCTGGTTGCGGGTGACCCCTGAGTTGACGGTCACGTCCATGGTGCCGACCCGGTCGTGGGCCAGCGAGCCGGACGTCTCCCCCAGCGACCAGTACGCACCTGCGCCGTCGGCCGAGACGAGGGCGCTGTAGGGCCCGGAGGGGCTGCTGTTGGCGGCGCCCACCGTGGCCGTGACCCAGCCGGAGGACAGCCGGTTGCCCGCCGGGTCGCTCGCGACCACGAGGTAGCGGTGCGTCCCCGCGGAGGCCCCGGTGTCCGTGCAGGAGTAGGTCGGCAGCTGCCACCACGTCGAGGGGCGGACCACCTCGCAGACCGGCGCGGCGGTGTCGCTGTCCCGGTACACCCGGTACGCCAGGTGCTCGTTGTCCCGGTCGGCGACTGCCGGCCACGAGACGCGCACACCACCGGTGACCATCGCGGTGGACGGCGTCCACGTCGTGCTCGTCCGAGGACCGATCTCGTTCGGCGCGAGGGCCGGGACGGCGAAGCGGACCAGGCCCTGCTGCTCGCTGCCGTTGACGCCCGGGAACTCACCGCCGTAGACGACGTACTGGCTGTTGCCCGTCACCGACCAGCCGGCCTGGAACTGACCGGTGTACGTGCCGGAGTAGAAGGTCGGGTACCAGGGCAGCAGCGACGGCGCCGGCTTGCCGGCCAGGCTGGCCACCCGGTTCCCGACCGTCCCGGTCGCGGCCAGGCTCACCGCGGTGCCGAACTGGTTGACCCGGGGGTTCTGCTCGGGGAAGCCGCCGATCGGAGCGCAGTCGTGGGCGTGCGTGGCGTGGTACAGCACCCCGTTCGCCGGGAAGCTGGAGTACGTGTCACCGCGGCAGTCGTTGATCCACTGGACCTGCCCGCCGTTCGCCGTGGCCTTGAACGACCCCTCGAGGTTGCCGGGGCCGCCGAAGTTGTAGGCCGTCCCGTAGACGGAGGCGCCGTCCGTGGACAGGCTGTAGATGGCCGAGTTCCGGCCCTGATTGGTGACGACCTGGTTCACCGCGAACGGTCGGGTGGCGCCGGTGGTGGCGTCCAGCGCGCCGACGCCCACCGCCGCGGTGCCGTTCAGGGTGCCGAAGCGCCCGCCGGCCACCACCTGGGTGCCGTTGCCGGTCACGACGAGGGCCATGACGGACGTGGCGGGCTCCGTGGTGGTGCCGGGCCCGGGCACCGGCGCCCACGGCAGCAGGGTGCCGTTGGCAGCGACCGCGGCCAGGTTCCGGCGCACGTTCGCACCGACGGCGGTGAACCAGCCCCCGGCGAACACCCGGTCGTTGGTGGCGGCGAGGGCCGTCACCTGGCTGTTGAACGCCGGCTTGAAGTCGCTGACCAGCTGCCCGGTCGCCGTGTCGTAGGCGGCGATGTTGGAGCGGGCCTGGCCGTCGGCCGCGGTGAAGTCGCCACCGACGTAGATGCGCGACCCGTCGGGAGAGGCGGTCACCGCCAGCGCCTGGGCGTTGAGGCTCGGCGCGAACGAGTCGACGAGCGCGCCGGTGCGGATGTCGTAGGCGAGCAGGTTGTTCCGGGCCACCTCCCGCGTGCCGGGCGCGGCACCCGCCGGGCGGGCGGTGCTGAAGCTGCCCGCGACGTAGACGGTGTTGCCGACGACGACCTGCGACCACGCGACGCCGTTGATCTGCACGGTGGGCAGCGCGTCGGCGGTCACGGTCGCCGGGGTGGCCGGGTTGGCCGGGTCCAGCGGCGCCGAGTCGGCCTCCGCCGGCGCCGGCATGACGACCCCCACCCCCACCAGGAGGCTGAGCAGGCCGCTCAGGAGGGACTTCCCCCAGGCGGCCAACAGTGAAGACATGCGATGTTCCCCCGCTCGTGCAGCACGACGATCGCCGGTCTCCACGGACCAGCGGGCGAACACTAAGCGTGACGAGGAATGAGTCGGCATCCCCTGATCCGGTGACGAAGCCCAGGTCGGAGACGATTGCTCTCCGTCATTCATCACTCTGGGTGAGGTGTAGCCCGCTGGCGAAACGCCTGCAGGGCCCCGGCGTCCGCCGGGGCCCTGCAGGAGGCAGCTGGAGGAGCGGGGAGGTCAGTCGGCCGGTCCCGTGAAGACCAGGAAGGGGGCGCCGGCCCGGTAGCCGACCGTGAGGGTCACGACGTCGCGCCCCGTCTCGGGCACGGTGAAGACGTACACGCCCTCGGCGGAGTCCCCCGGCGCCAGCGAGCCGCTGAACGGCACGCGCGAGGCGTCCTGCAGCGGCGACGCCGGCGTGGCGTCCGCGCCGTGCGTCAGGTTGACGACCACCAGGTCCAGCGCCACCGGTTCCGGCGTGCCGTTGACCAGGCGGACCGTGGCGCGAAGGGCCGGGCCGGCGATGTTGCCGGGGCCCTGGGCGGTCCCGTCGATGGCTTCCAGGGAGACCACCCGCGCGCTGATGCCGTCGTCCCCCGACGCCTGCTCGTCGAGCGCGACCGCCGGCAGGGCGACCGGCAGCACGTCGGCCGGACCGGTGGGCCCGGTGGCCTCGGGTGCGGTGGGGACGGAGGGGGAACCTCCCTCCTCCGGACCGGCCGCCGGGGTCGTGGGGGTGGGCGCGGCCGCGCCGGCCGACCGGTCGCCGTCGTCGGAGCCGCCGACCAGTCCCACGACCGCGACGAGCACGGCGACGACGACCGCGATGGCGGCGCCGACGACGGCCTCGCGACGACGCGTGGGTGCCGCGGGGGGAGGGACGTTCATCGAGGCAACCTGCCCATCTCTCGATACCACTTGACCGATCCGAGCCCCAGGTGTGCTGCCGTCGCGAGGAGGAGCACGCCGTAGCCGGCCAGGAACACCGTCGGCGCGCCCAGCACCAGGAACAGCAGGCAGAGCAGCCCGTAGTCGGTCGGCAGGTTGACCAGCGACCGCCTGAGCCCGGGGGTCGGGCCGGACGCCTGGGCCCGGGTGGTGACACCGTGCTGGGCGCGCAGCGCCTCGTTGAGCATCATGGCGAAGAAGAGCGCGCCGTCGGCGATGCAGTAGCCGACCGGGATGAGCAGCAGCGCACCCGTGCCGACGGCCTCGGACCGGAAGAGGCAGACCAGGACGGCGAGGTGCAGGCTGAGCAGCTTGACCGCGTCCACCATGTGATCGAGCCACTCCCCCGCCGCGGTGCCCCCGCCGCGCAGCCGGGCGAGCTGCCCGTCCGCGGAGTCGAGCGCGTACCCGATGAGCAGGCAGGCCGTGACGGCCGCACCGGTCGGCCAGGACGGCTGGACCAGTGCGAGCAGCGCGATCCCGGTGGCGGTGGAGACGGCGCTGACCGCGGTGACCGCGTTCGGCGTGAGCCCGGCGTGGAAGGCGAGCGCGGCGAACAGCCGGCCCAGCGGCCGGTTGACGAAGCGGGAGTAGGCCGGGGCGCCGGTCGCGCCCTTCTGCGCGGCGGCCAGCCGGCGCAGCGTCGTCCGCAGGTCACCGGCGGGGCGGGCATCGACGACGGCGGTCACGGTCGCACCACGGGGAGGTCCTCGACCGCCGGGGCGGCGGCGGGCACGGGCAGGGGCACGACGTCCGCCGGCCGCTGCACCGGGCGCCGGGCCGGCGGGCCGTCGGCCGCGGTCGGCCGGCGGCGGCCGGAGGGACGGCGCGCCGGGAAGCGGCGCGCGGCCAGCGCGCGGGCGAGCTCCTCGTACCCGGCGGCGACCTGGTCCCAGTCGTAGCCGCCGGCCAGCTCGCGGGCGCGCCGCCCGGAGCTCGCGACCCACTCCGGGTCGGCCTCGACCGCGACGACCTCGCGGGCCACGTCGGCCGGTGTGCGGAAGTACCTTCCCGCGTCAGCGACGACCTCGCGGTTGAAGTCGACGTCGAAGGCCGTCACGGCCGCGCCCGCGCCGATCGCCCGGAGCAGCGAGGGGTTGGTGCCGCCGACGGAGTGCCCGTGCAGGTAGGTGGCGCAGTTCGCGTACAGCTGGTCGAGCAGCTCCTGGTCCCAGACGCCGCCGAGGAAGCGGACCCGGCCGTCGGCCAGTCCGTGCACCCGGGCGGTGTACTCGTCGGCGTAGGGCGCCGAGCCGACGACGACCAGCGGCTTGGTGGCCGCGCTCGCGGCGTAGCCCTCGACGATGACGTCGACGTGGTTCTCCGGCTCGAACCGGGCGACCACCAGGTGGTAGCCGCGGCGCTCGAGGCCGAGCTCGGCCAGCCGGTGGGCACCGGGCTCGATGAGCGGCGCGCCGTAGGCCAGCAGCGTGGTGGGGGCGGCGAAGGCGTCGCGGTAGTAGTCCGCGATGCCCTGCGCGTCGGCGATGAGCGCGTCGGACCAGCGCACGGCGAGCGCCTCGGCGGCCCGGTAGTAGCGGCGTCCCGTGCCGCCCCACTTGGCGCGCTTCCACTCCAGGCCGTCCACGTGCGTGGCGACCGGGATGCGGGCGGCCCGCAGCGCCGGCAGCAGCGGCGCGTTCGCCGCGTTGAACACGATGGCCGCGTCGGTGCGGTGGGCCAGCAGGTGCCGGACCGACAGGGCGGTGTGGCTGAGGGTCTCCAGAGAGCGGCGGCGGGCGGCCGGCAGGTGCACCAGCTCCATGCCCAGGTGCTCGGCCGGCGGCGGCTCCTGCGCCCCCGGGACGGTGCGGCAGTAGACGACCACCCGGTGCCCGCCGTCGGCCAGCCGGCGGCCGATCTCCTCCACGGCGGTCTCGAAGCCGCCGTACCGGGCCGGCACGCCGCGCGTGCCGACCATGGCGATGCTCAAGCGGTCCACCTGGGCCTCCGTCTCCGTCCGAGCACCTCGGACCACGTCTCGTGCGGAACGCACGGCTCCCGTCGCCCTGGGTGAGCATCGACGGACACCGCGCCGACGGGGAGGTCTGCCGGGGGTGCCCTCACCCGCACGGGGCACCTCCCGAGCGGGCAAGGACACCCAGCAGGTCCCCTCCAGGACACCGAAGGCTCCGTCCCGTGCGCCGCCCCGAGCATGCGAAGGGCGGGAGGACGGGGTCGTCCTACGAGGGGCTAGAGGGTCCGCTGTCAGTAGGCCCCGGAGCTGCTGACGACGGCGCGCACGGTCTTCACGAGGATCAGCAGGTCCATCGCCAGCGACCAGTTCTCGACGTACCGCAGGTCGAGTCGCACGGACTCCTCCCACGGCAGGTCCGAACGGCCGGAGATCTGCCACAGACCGGTGAGCCCGGGCTTGACCAGCAGCCGGCGGCTGACCGAGGTGTCGTAGCGGGCGACCTCGCCGGGCAGCGGCGGGCGGGGGCCGACGAGCGACATCGAGCCGCCGAGGACGTTGAGCAACTGCGGGAGCTCGTCCAGCGACAGCCGGCGCAGCACCCGGCCGACGGGGGTGACCCGCGGGTCCACGCGCATCTTGAACAGCAGGCCGTCGGAGATGCTCTGCGCCCGCAGCGCGTCGACCTGGCGGTCGGCGTCGACGACCATGCTGCGGAACTTCAACATCGTGAAGGCCTGCCCGTTCACGCCCACCCGCTCCTGGCGGTAGAGCACCGGGCCGGGACTGGTCACCTTGACGGCGACGGCGATCGCCAGCAGCACCGGAGCCAGCACCACCAGCGCCAGGGCGGCGACGGCGCGGTCCAGGCCGCCCTTCACCACCCGCTGCCAGCCCTCGAAGCGCGGTTGCTCCACCGAGAGCAGCGGCAGCCCCTCGAACGGGCGGATGTGCAGCCGGGGACCGGCCACCTCGATGAGGCCCGGTGCGACGAGCAGCTCGATGCCGGTGCCCTCGAGCTGCCAGGACAGCGACCGCAGGTACTGCGCGGCGGTCTCGCTGGCGGAGGTGACGGCGATGGTGTCCGCCCCGAGGCGCCCGGCGAGCGTCAGGACGTCGTCCAGCCCGCCGACGGGGACGCCGGCCAGGCGGGCCACCCGATCGCGGTCGTCGGGGGTGACGCAGGCGGCGACGACCTCCAGCCCGGCGAACTGCTCGCGGCGCAGCCGGTCGACCAGCTCGAGCGCGGCGGTGCCGCGACCCACGACGACGACCCGCTTGGTGCAGCGCCCCCGCGCCCGCAGGCCGCGCAGCGTGCAGCGGGCGGCGAACCGGCCGAGCAGGGTGCCCACGGCCAGCGCGGGGACGGCGCCGACGACCAGGGCCCGGCTGAGGTCGAGGGCGGCGGCGTAGGAGACGAAGCCGGCGACGGCCAGCAGCACGAAGCCGGCCGTGCCGACGGCGCGGTACTCGTCGCTGCCGGTGCCGAAGACCCGCTCGGCGTGCGCGCCGGTGGCGTGCAGCAGCACCGGCCAGACGACGACGAGGCCGAGGCTGACCCAGAACAGCGAGGTCGTCGGCGAGGCCTCCGGGTGGGTGCCGAGGACGGCGGTGGCCGCCACCGCGGCGGCGACGACCTCGAAGGCGGTGAGGGCGCGCGAGTACCGGCCGGCCCAGGCGGCCCCGCCCCGCCGCAACCGGGGACGGCCCGGCGTCGACAACGGTCCCGCGAGCCCGCGGGCCGCCGACCCGAGTCGGACGGTGGAAGAGTCCAGCAGCACGGTTCCCCCCGGAGACACGTGACGATGCGTAGTCGGCGTCACCCGCGCGAGGGCAAGGACCCAATTTCACCAGGGAATTCGCCCGGGCACGGCGCCCGACATCGCCATGACCATCACAGCGAGTCACGGGCGGGTCAATGCGAGGCGGCCCCGTTCACCCGTTGGGGACGGCGACTCACCCACCCAGGGGCGCGATCAGGTGCGGGGGTGGACGACGTTCTGCGCGGCCTCGAGGCCCAGGGTCAGGAGCTCCTCGGTGGCGTCGGCCGCCTCCGCGACCAGGAGGTCGAGCTCCCTGCGCTCGGTCGCGGAGAAGTCCTTGAGCACGAAGTCGGCCGGGTCCTGGCGGCCGGGCGGGCGGCCGATGCCGACGCGCACCCGGAGGTAGTCCTTCGTCCCGGTGGCGCGGGAGATCGACCGCAGGCCGTTGTGGCCGCCCTCGCCACCGCCGCGCTTGAGCCGCACGCTGGCGAAGGGGATGTCGAGCTCGTCGTGCACCGCCACGAGGTCGGTGGCCGGGATGGAGTGGTAGTCGAGCAGACCACGGACGGGGCCCCCGGACTCGTTCATGTACGTCGTGGGCCGGGCCAGCACGACGCGGCGGCCGGCCAGCCGCCCCTCGCCGATCAGCGTGCGCGCCCGCTTTCCCTTGCCGGGCGACAGCTTCACCCCGGCGCGGGCGGCCAGCTCGTCGAGCACCATCGCGCCCACGTTGTGCCGGTTGCCGGCGTAGGAGGGTCCGGGGTTGCCCAGCCCGACGACGAGGAAGGGCCCCTCGGACACGAGCGCAGGGGCGCCGGCGTCGCCGGCGCCCCTGCGGGGGGTGTTCTCGCTCAGGGTCGACCTCAGCCCTTCTCGGCCGACTCCATGGACTCGCCACTGCCCTGGTCCACGGGCTCGGGGACGACGTCGCCCTGGCCGACACCCTCCTCGGCGGGCGCGGACTCCTCGCGCTCGATGCCGGCCTCGGCCTCGGCCTCGGCGAGCTCGGCCTCGAGGGCCTCGGCGCTGGGCGCGCCGAGGAAGCCGATGACGAGCGCCTCGGGGTCGGTGACCAGGGTCACGCCGGCGGGCAGCACCAGGTCGCCCGCGTTGATGTTCTGCCCGGCGGTGTGACCGGTGACGTCGACCTCGATCGTCTCGGGCAGGTTCGTGGCGTCCGCCTCGAGGGAGACGGTGTTCAGCTGGTGGTTGGTGATCGCGTCGACCCCGGGCTCCCCGACGATGACGATCGGGACGTCGACGGTGGTCCGCTCGCCGCGGCGGACGAGCAGGAGGTCGACGTGCTCGTGCTGGCGGGTCAGCGGGTCGCGCTGCACGGCCTTGGTGAGCGCCAGCTGCTCCGTGCCGTCGAGGACGACGGTGAGCAGGGCGTTGGAGCCGCCGTTGCGCAGGGCTGCGGCGAACTCGCGGGCCGGCAGGGACAGGTGCACGACGTCCTGGCCGTGCCCGTAGAGGACGGCGGGGACGCGGCCGGCCCGGCGGGTGCGGCGGGCGCTGCCCTTGCCGAACTCGGTGCGGGCCTCGGCGACGAGGCGGAAGTCAGCCACGGTGGTGTGCTCCTCGGGGAGGTGGATCCGGGTCGGTGGCCGGCACACGGCGCGGCACGCCCGTCGAGGGGCTCGACCCCACCAGGAGCGTGGCACGTCGATCACGGAGTACGGACGGGCCGTCTCCCTCGCCGGGCAACTGTTCGAGGGTACCTCAGCCCCGGTACGACGCGGCCGCGGGCACCGGGAGGACGCCCGGCCCCAACGGTTGCGGAGAACACGCTGCCCGTCGTCCCCACCGGACGACGACTTCCGGGCAGTCGCGCGCGGCACCCGAGCCGGAGTGCCCCCGTCGAGGGGGTCCAGCGGACCTCCGGACCGGGACACGGTGGAGGCTCACCTCGGCAGGGGCGGCACCTGGCCGCGGTCGTCGTCCGGTAGGGCGACGGATCAGCTCGCGCCGCCGAAGAGGCTGGTCACCGAGCCGTCCTCGAAGACCTCCTTGATCGCGCGCGCGAGCAACGGGGCGATCGAGAGGACGGTGAGCTTGTCGAACTGGCGGGACGGCTCGATGGGCAGCGTGTTGGTCACGATGACCTCGCTGACGCGGCTGTTCTTGAGCCGGTCCACGGCCGGGCCGGACAGGACGCCGTGGGTGGCGCAGACGATGACGTCAGCGGCACCGGCGTCGAACAGCGTCTCCGCGGCCTTCACGATCGTGCCGCCGGTGTCGATCATGTCGTCGACGAGGATGCAGACCCGGCCCTCCACCGCGCCGACGACGCGGTTGGCGACGACCTCGTTGGGCTTCATGGGGTCGCGGGTCTTGTGGATGAAGGCCAGCGGGGTGCCGCCGAGCTTGTCGCTCCACCGCTCGGAGACGCGCACCCGGCCGGAGTCCGGCGACACGACGGTGATGTCGCGGTCGCCCCAGCGCTCGCAGACGTGCCCGACGAGCAGGTCGAGGGCGAAGAGGTGGTCGACCGGGCCGTCGAAGAAGCCCTGGATCTGCGCCGTGTGCAGGTCGACGGTCATCAGCCGGTCGGCGCCGGCGGTCTTGAACATGTCGGCGACCAGGCGGGCGGAGATGGGCTCGCGGCCGCGGTGCTTCTTGTCCTGCCGGGCGTAGGGGAAGAACGGCACGACGACGGTGATCCGCTTGGCCGACGCGCGCTTGGCGGCGTCGACCATGAGCAGCTGCTCCATGAGCCAGGTGTTGATCGGCGCGGTGTGGCTCTGGACGATGAAGGCGTCCGAGCCGCGCACCGACTCCTCGAACCGGACGAACAGCTCGCCGTTGGCGAACTCGTAGGACGCGGTGGGTGTCGGCGTCACGCCGAGGTGTCCGGCGATCTCGTCGGTCAGCTCGGGGTAGGCCCGGCCGGAGAAGAGCATCAGGCTCTTGCTGGTTGTCTGCCGGATCGCGCTCATCGGCTCGTGCACCCCTGACTCGTCGCGTCTGTCGGGCGACCTGCGGACCTACTCGGACGCCTCCGCGCGAGTGTCGGCCGCCGCCTCGGCCCCTGCATCCCCGGCCGCCTCGGCGGCCTTCGCGGCGGCCGTCCCGGGACGGCGCCGCCTCACCCAGCCTGCCACATTGCGCTGGCGGGCCCGAGCGACGCCCATCGCCCCCGGGGGGACGTCGTTGGTGATCACCGAGCCGGCCGCGGTGTAGGCGCCGTCCCCCACGGTGACCGGCGCCACCAGCATGGTGTCCGAGCCGATGCGCACGTGGTCGCCGACCTGCGTGTGGTGCTTGGCGACACCGTCGTAGTTGACGAAGACCGTCGCCGCGCCGACGTTCGAGCCGCGCCCGATCGTGGCGTCACCGACGTAGGACAGGTGCGGCACCTTGGAGTCCTCGCCGACCTGGACGTTCTTGGTCTCGACGAAGGCGCCGACCTTCGACCCGGCCGCTAGCCGGGTGCCCGGGCGCAGGTAGCTGAACGGGCCGACGGTGGCGCGCGGGCCGACGACGGCATCGAGGACGTGCGAGCGCACCACGCTCGCGCCCTCCTCGACGGTGGTGTCGACGAGGGTGGTGTCCGGGCCGACGACGGCCCCGGTCGCGACCGACGTCGTCCCCCGCAGCTGGACGCCGGGCTCGAGCAGGGCGTCCGCCGCGACGGTCACGGTGACGTCGACCCAGGTCGTGGCGGGGTCGACGACGGTGACGCCGGCGCGCATCAGCTCGTCGAGCACGCGGTCGTTGAGGGTGCGGCGGCGGGCGGCGAGCTCCCGGCGGTCGTTGCAGCCGAGCACGTCCACCGGGTCCTCGGCGGGGACGCCGCCGACCGGGGCGCCCTCGGCGACGAGCAGGCCGAGGACGTCGGTCAGGTACTGCTCGCCCTGGTCGTTGTCCTCGCGCAACGAGCCCAGCGCCCGGCGGAGCGCGGCGGCCTCGCCGACGTAGACCCCGGCGTTGACCTCGCGGATGGCGCGCTGCTCGGGTGTGGCGTCGCGCTGCTCCACGATGGCCCGCACCGCGCCGTCGCCGTCGCGCACGATCCGGCCCAGGCCGGTCGGGTCGTCGACCTCGGCGGTGAGCACGGTGAGCACGTTGCCCGCGCCGCGGTGGGCGTCGACCAGCGCCGTCACCGTCTCGGGCCGCAGCAGCGGGGCGTCGCCGTTGACCAGCAGCACCGGTCCCTCGAGGGTGGGGACGGCGGCCAGCGCGACCGCCGCCGCGTGCCCGGACCCGCGCTGCTCCTCCTGCAGCACCGGCCGGGCGCCGGGGGCGACCTGCGCCAGGTGCTCCTCCACGGCCTCCCGGCCGGCGCCGACGACCACGAGGGTGTGCCGCGCGGCCAGCGGCGCGGTCGCGGCCAGGACGTGGCCGAGCATGCTGCGCCCGCCGAGGGGGTGCAGCACCTTCGGCGTCGAGGACCTCATGCGGGTGCCCTGCCCGGCGGCGAGGACGACGACGGCGGCGATCCCGCCCTCGTGGGCGGCGCCGGACGGCTGTGGAACGGACACGGATCTCCTCGGCCTCGACGTCGACGTCTGCTGGGGGACTCGGACTCGAACCGAGACTTCCCGGCTCCAAAGGCCGGCGGGCTGCCGATTACCCCATCCCCCATCGTGGGCGGCGCGGACGCCGGACCGGCGTCCGAGGAGAGCCTAGGCGTCCGCTCCACCGGGCACCCGCTCCCGCGCCCGGTCCCGGCAGGCGGGGCTCCCTACGGTGACGTAGCTTACGGTCCAGTACCGGTACGGCGGCCTCGCCGGACCGCACGACGCGACCTGGAGGCCGCTTGTCCGCTCCTGCCAGCACCCGGCCCACGGCCCCGGTCCTCCGGCCGGCCGCCCCCGACGCCGGGCTCCCGGCGAACGCCCTCGGCAAGGAGAAGGGGGCACTCGAGCAGATCACCCTCTACGTCTTCGTCATCGTGCCGTTCCTCGCCCTCGCCGCCGTCGTCCCCGCCGTGTGGGGCTGGGGGCTGTCCTGGCTCGACGTGGGCCTGGCCGTCGGCTTCTACTCCCTCACCCTGCTGGGCATCACCGTCGGCTACCACCGGCACTTCACCCACGGCTCGTTCAAGGCCGCCCGGCCGCTGCGCATCGCGCTGGCCGTCGTCGGCTGCATGGCGATCCAGGGGCCGGTCGTGCAGTGGGTGGCCGACCACCGCCGCCACCACGCCTTCTCCGACCGCGAGGGCGACCCGCACTCGCCGTGGCGCTACGGCACCGACGCCCGCGCCCTGCTCAAGGGCATGTGGCACGCGCACCTGGGCTGGCTGTTCGACCGCCGGCAGACCAGCGCCGAGCGCTACGCCCCCGACCTGCTCAAGGACACCGGCCTGCGCCGCGCCAGCCGGCTGTTCGTCGTGTGGGCGTTCCTCAGCCTGGCGCTGCCGGCCGTCATCGGCGGCCTGGTGACGGCGAGCTGGACCGGCGCCTGGACGGCGTTCTTCTGGGCCGGGCTGGTGCGGGTGGCCCTGCTGCACCACGTGACCTGGTCGATCAACTCGGTCTGCCACGTGGTCGGCGACCGGCCGTTCGTCTCGCGGGACCGCGCCACGAACTTCTGGCCGCTAGCGATCCTCAGCGCCGGGGAGTCCTGGCACAACCTGCACCACGCCGACCCGACCTGCGCCCGGCACGGCGTGCTGCGCGGGCAGATCGACATCAGCGCCCGCGTGATCTGGGTGTTCGAGAAGCTCGGCTGGGCGCACGGCGTCAAGTGGCCCGACCCGGTCCGGCTCGCCGCCAAGCGCCGCGCAGCCGCGCCGGCCGCGTCCTGAGCGATTCCACCGGCCCCCCTCCCCCGCGCGGGCGGACGGCGACCCGCCGGTCGCCCGCGCGGAGCACGGGCGCCGTGCCCAGCGGCGCGGCGCGACCGCGGGTGCGCATGACCGGAGCCCAGCGGCGCCAGCAGCTGCTCGACGTCGGCCGCGAGGTCTTCGCCCAGCGCGGCTACGACGGCACCTCCATCGAGGAGCTCGCCGCGCGCGCCGACGTCAGCAAGCCGGTGGTCTACGAGCACTTCGGCGGCAAGGAGGGGTTCTACGCCGTCGTCGTCGACCGGGAGATGCAGCGGCTGCTGGACCGCTTCACCTCCGCACTCGCCGCCGGCGGCTCGCCGCGCCGGCTGCTGGAGCGCGCCGCGCTCGTGCTGCTCGACTACATCGAGGAGGACACCGACGGCTTCCGGGTCCTCTCCCGCGACTCCCCCGTCGCCGGCACGCCCGACGGCTACGCGTCGCTGATCGGCGAGGTGGCCCGCAAGGTCGAGCACATCCTCGGCGCGCAGTTCGGCGCCCGCGGCCACGACCCTGCGCTGGCCGAGCTCTACAGCCAGGCGCTGGTCGGGATGGTGGCCCTGGTGGGTCAGTGGTGGCTGGAGCGCCGCTCGCCCAGCAAGGAGGAGGTCGTCGCGCACCTGGTCGACCTCGCCTACAACGGCCTGGCCCACCTGAGGCCCCCTCCCGGCGTGCCCTGAGCCTGCGCAGGGGCCCGCCGCGGGCAGGCCCGTCCAGCGGCTCGCCACGGCCCCGTCCCGGGGCACCGCCCTGAGCTCGCGAGGGGTGAGGGGACGGGGTCCTCCTTCAGCCGACCAGCCGCGCGCCCGGGACCGGGCCGTGGACCGCCCGGACCGTGCGGTAGACGCCCTCGCCGGCCAGCGCCGCGGTGAGCCGCACGGCGGAGTCCTCGTCCTCGGCGAGCGCGGCCACCGTCGGGCCGGAGCCGCTGACCAGTGCCCCCGCCGCGCCGGCCGAGGTCGCCGCCCGCAGCGCCCGCCGCAGGTTCGGCCGCAGCGAGAGCGCCGGTGGCTGCAGGTCGTTGCCGAGCGCGGCGGCCAGCGCCGTGATCGGCCCGCTGCGCAGCGCCGCGATGACCGGGTCCGGCGAGGACAGCTCCTCGCCGCCGGGCACCCGGCCCTCGGCTCGCAGCCGGTCCAGCTCGGCGTAGACCGCAGGCGTGGACAGGCCGTCGCCGGCGATGCCGAGCACCCAGTCCCAGCGGCGGCGGGCCAGCACCGGCGACAGCTGCTCCCCCCGGCCGGAGCCCAGGGCCACCCCGCCGACCAGGCTGAACGGGACGTCGCTGCCGAGCCGTGCGGCGAGCGCGGTCAGCTCGCCCCGGGTTGCGTGCGTGCCCCAGAGCGCGTCGAGGGCGACCAGGGCCGCGGCGGCGTCCGCGCTGCCCCCGGCCAGCCCCGCGGCGGCGGGGATCGACTTGTCGATGGTGATGGCGGCGTCGGCGGGCACCCCGGCGTGCTCGGCCAGCAGCTCGGCGGCCCGCCACACGAGGTTGCGGCGGTCGGTCGGGACGGCGCCGGCCCCGGCGCCCGTCGTCCCCTCGCCGGTCACGGTCAGGGACAGCCCGTCGCCGGGCCGCACGGTCACCGTGTCGAACAGCGAGACGGCCAGGTAGACGGTGCGCAGCTCGTGGAAGCCGTCGGAGCGCAGCGGCCCGACCCCGAGGTGCACGTTGACCTTGGCGGGTGCCCGGGCGACGACGGTGCCGCCGCCGGCCAGCCGACCGGGCCCGCCGGGTGAGGACCAGCTCATGCCGGGGCCTCCGTGGAGGCCAACAGGGCGAAGTCCGCGATCGACAGCTGCTCGCCGCGGGTGGTCGGGTCGATGCCGGCGGCGCGCAGCCGGGCCTCGGCGGCCGCCGGGCTGCCGGCCCAGCGGGCCAGCGCCGCCCGCAGCCCCTTGCGGCGGGTGGCGAAGGCGGCGTCGACGACGGCGAAGGTGGCGGCGCGGTCCCCGGGCGGCGGCGGACGGCGGTCCAGGGCGACCAGGCCGGAGTCGACGTTGGGCTCGGGCCAGAAGACCCGACGTCCGACGTTGCCGGCCCGCCGGGCCTCGCCGTACCAGGCGGCCTTCGCCGACGGCACGCCGTAGGCCGGCGAGCCAGGTGCCGCGGCGAGCCGCTCGGCGACCTCGGCCTGGACGAGCACGAGCGCGCGCCGCAGGGTGGGCAGGAGCTCGAGCAGGTGCAGCAGGACGGGCACCGCCACGTTGTACGGCAGGTTGGCGACCAGCGCCGTCGGAGCAGGGCCCGGGACCTCGCGGATGCGCAGTGCATCGGCCTCGACGACGGCCAGCCGGTCGGCCAGCGACGGGGCGCGCTCGGCGACGGTGCGGGGCAGCAGCGCGGCCAGCCGGGGGTCGATCTCGACGGCGGTGACGTGCGCGGCCGCGGGGAGCAGCCCGAGGGTCAGCGAGCCGAGTCCCGGGCCGACCTCGAGGACGACGTCGTCCGGGGTGAGCTCGGCGGTGCGCACGATCCGCCGGATGGTGTTCGCGTCGTGCAGGAAGTTCTGCCCGAGGGTCTTGGTCGGACGCAGCTGCAGCTGCTGGGCCAGGTCGCGGATGGCGGCCGGGCCCAGCAGCCCGCAGGAAGGCTCGGGTGGCGTGCTCAGCAGGATCCGATCAGTTGAAGAGGCGCGGGCCGCAGTGCGGCCACTGGCCGGCGCCGGAGCGCTGGTAGAGCAGCTGCGCACGGTAGGTCTGCTCGTCGGCCGAGGCGGCGGCCGGGTCGCCGCTGCCGCCGACAGCGTTCCACGTCGCCTGCGAGAACTGGTACATGCCCCGGTACTTGCCGGTGCCGCTGACCGCGCTCGGGCGACCACCGGACTCGCACTTCGCCAGGGCGGCCCAGTTCAGGCCGTCGGCGCTGGGCTTGTTGCCGCTGGAGGCCGGGCGCTCCTTGGTGCCGACGGTGACCCGCTCCTCGACCGGCTCGCGGGTGACCGTGGTGGCCAGCTGCTCGCGTGCGGTCTCGACGCCGTCGGTGACGGTGACCCGGTAGGTGGTCACCTGCTCGCCCGCGACGCCCTCCTGGGTCACGGTCTCGTCGCCCTCGAAGGCGTTGGGGTCCTCGGTCTTCACGGTCGGGTGGTCGATCGGCGTGGGGACGGCGATCTCGCCGACCTGCACGCGGAAGACCTGCAGCCGCATGTGCGCCAGCAGCGCCTGCTCCGGGTACATGCTCGTGCGGTCGGTCGCGCCCAGCACGACGCCCTGCTCGGCGAGCAGGTCACCGGCGGTGGCCGCGGTGGTGGTGACCACGCGCTCCTGGCCGTCGACGACGAGGGTGACGGCCTTGGGCGTGGTGATCGACAGCGTCATGCCGTCGAGCGGGAGGCGCTCGCTGCGGCTGGCGGAGACGACGAGGTCCTCGGCGCGGTAGCCGAGCTGGGCCAGCGCCTCGTCGACCGACAGCGCGGTCACGTAGACCTCGCTCTCCACGCCGTCCACGGTGAGGGTGAGCGGGCGGGCGCGGTTGACCACCACCGTGTCGCCGTCGGCGACGGCCGAGGCGGCGTCGGGCAGGACGACGTCGTGCGACTGCGTCTGCAGCCCCTCGTCCTCCAGCACCTCACCGACGGTGCCGGCGTAGGTGCGGACCTCGCGCGCCTGCCCGTCGACCGTGAGCGTCAGGGACTTCTGCGCGGCGAAGTAGGCCACGGAGCCACCCACGAGTCCCAGGAGGACCAGGGCGAGGAGGACGGACTTCAGCGATCGGGGCACGACTCTTCCAGGGCTCGGGAGACCCGGGTGGAGGTGCGCACGGGTACCACGCCGGCAGGCGGGTACCGAGCGCGTCCCGGCCCGGACGGCAGACGACCGGGAGACGGAGCTCCCGGTCGTGGTGCCCTCCGGGACGATCCCCACCCCGGCTGGTCACGACACGATAACGGACACGGTGCGTCTGACAACGGTGCGCGATGAGTGAACCAGCGGGGCGATGTGTCGACTCGTGGACGCGCCGACACGAGGCGTGAGGGACGCGCCGGATGAGACGGGTGTGACGGCTGCGCAGCGTGAGGTCGACGGCGTGAGCAAGGCCACGGTGCCGGGGACGGCTGCTGGTCGCGGTGTGGGCCCGATCCGGGACGGCGGCCGGGGCACGGCACGTGGCCGCGGTGCGGTCCGGGGGACCGCGAGGCACGGCCGTGTCGGCCGGAACCCGAGGAGGTGCTCCGCGGTCCGGAGGACCGCGGAGCCATCGATCACATGGTCAACGCGCGGTCGTCGACGCGCACCGGCCTGAGCCAGGTGACCAGGAAGACGGCGAGCGCGATGCCCGCGGCCAGCGCGGCGAAGCCACCGGCGACGAGCGCGACCGGCAGCAGGTCGATGCGCTGCGTGACGCGGTCGCCGAGGTCGATGCCCGCCGCCAGCAGCAGCGCCCCCAGCGGCAGCAGCGCCAGCACGCTCACGGCCGCGGTGACCAGGTGCGCCGTCCAGGTCCGGAGCGCCTCGTCGAGCGGCACGTCGGCGCCCTCGGCCGGCAGCGGGCGGACGTGCGTCCGGAGCAGCGCCACCTCGGCGAGCACCCAGGCGATGAGCGGGACGGCGACGGCGACCCAGCCGACGCTGTCGGGCAGCGCGCCGCGCCGCCACATGAGGACGGCCGCGGCCAGCTCGGCGACGACGACCGCGCGCATCGACCAGAGCAGCACCATCGAGATCAGCTCGGACTGACGCGGCCGGTGAGGCGGGGAGCCGGCCCGCCAGCGCGGCCGGGGGCGGGTCGCCTCGGCGAGGACGACGCCCAGCAACAGCCCCAGGACGAGGGCGGGCAGCCACAGGAACACCGAGGCCTCGCCGAACAGCGCGATGCTGACGCCGATGCCGGCCAGCCCGAGCAGGAAGCCCAGTCGGCGGACCCGGCGTCCGTGCTGCGCCTGGCGCGCCAGGGTGGCGAGCCCCTCCGGCGTGGGCGTGGTGAACCCGACCGCCGCGGCGGCGACGGCCCGGCGGCCGGCGGCCAGGGCCCAGGCTCGGGCGAGCAGGACACCCGGGACCAGCACGGCGATGAAGAGCACGACGGCGATGAGGCGGCCCACGGGGCCAGTGTCCCCCTGAACCGGATTCCGTGACGGAGTGCGGTCACGACCTGGCGCGAGGCGCGGGAGATCGGGGGACGGCAGGGTCGAGGGGACCGGTCACGAGGACCGCGAGGTCCCGACCGGGCAGGAACGGGACCTGGTGACGGTGTCGGCCGGTGGGCCGACCGATCACAGCCCCGACCAGCCACCGAAGACGCGCTCGGCGTTGGTGGTGAGGTGGGCGCAGAGCTCCTCGAGCTCGACGCCGGTGACCTCGGCAAGCGCGCGGACCGTGTGCGGCACCAGCCGGGAGGCGTTGGGCCGCCCGCGGAAGGGCACCGGGGTGAGGAACGGCGAGTCGGTCTCCACCAGCACCTGCTCGACCGGCGCCAGCGCGGCGGCCTCGCGCAGGTAGCCGGCGTTGGCGAACGTCAGCGTGCCCGCGAAGGACAGCACGAAGCCCCGCTCGACGCAGGCCCGGGCGAAGGACGCGTCGCCGGAGAAGCAGTGGAAGACGGTGTGCGCGGGAGCGCCCTCGTCCTCGAGCACCCGCAGGATCTCCTGGTGGGCGTCGCGGTCGTGGATGACCAGCGCGACCCCGCGCTCCTTGGCGATCCGGATGTGCGCCCGGAAGGACGCCTCCTGAGCCGCCCACCCGTCGGGCCCGGTGCGGTAGCGGTCCAGGCCGGTCTCCCCCACCGCCCGCACCTGTGGCAGCGCCGCCAGCCGGTCGATCTCGGCCAGCGCGTCGTCGGTCGCCGCTCCCTCGCCCGCCTCGTTGGGGTGCAGGGCCACGGCGGCCAGCACGTTCGGGTGCCGGGCGGCGAGCTCGGCCGACCAGCGGGACGACTCGACGTCCACACCGACCTGCACCAGACGCGGGACGCCCACGGCGACCGCGGCCGCGATCTCGGCGTCGACGTCCTCGGGGGCCGGCGGCTCCCCGTCCTCGGGACGGAACCCGCTGAGCACGATGTCGAGGTGGGTGTGGCTGTCGACCGCCGGTGCGGGCAGCGGCTCCGGCGACGGCGGCTTCTGCCCCCTCCGGTTCGCCCGCGACGCCGCCGACCGACTCACTCCCCGTTCCCCGCGTCGGCCGTCTCCGCGGAGCTGGCCCTCACCGGCCGCCCTCGAGCCGGGCCAGCTCCTCCTCGACGATCGACTCGTCGAGCTTCCGGAACACCGGGGTGGGCGGTGACAGCGGCGTCCCCGGAGGCAGCGGGCGGGAGGCCCAGACCGCCTGCCCCTCGGAGTGGTTACCGGTGATGATCGGGTACGGCGAGCCGTCGTCGAGGTCGGTGACCTCCTCGATCCGCGGCGCCGGCGACCACACGCCGCTGCCACCGAGGAGCTCGTGCACCTTCTGCGCCGAGTGCGGGAGGAACGGGGTGAGCAGGGAGTTGCAGTCGCTGACCGCCTGCAGGGCCGTGTGCAGCACCGTGTCCCGGCGGGCCGGGTCCTCCTTGAGCTTCCACGGCGCCTGGTCGGACAGGTACTTGTTGGCCTCGCCGACCACCCGCATGGCCTCCGCGGCGGCGGCCTTCTGCCGGTTGCGCGACAGCAGCTCCCCGACCGGCCCGAACGCGCCCGAGGTGGTGCCCAGCAGCGCCCGGTCGGCGTCGGTCAGTTCGCCCGGCGTCGGGACGGCGCCCACGTTCTTCGCCGCCATCGACACAGTGCGGTTGACCAGGTTGCCCCAACCGGCGACCAGCTCGTCGTTGTTGCGGCGCAGGAACTCCGCCCAGGTGAAGTCGGTGTCCTGGCTCTCCGGCCCGGCCGCGGCGATGAAGTAGCGCAGCGCGTCGGCGTCGTAGCGGGCCAGGAAGTCGCGCACGTAGATGACCACCTGGCGGGACGACGAGAACTTGCGCCCCTCCATGGTCAGGAACTCGCTGGAGACCACCTCGGTCGGCAGGTTGAGCCGGCCCAGCGACCCCGGCGTGCCGCCCTTGTCGCCCTCGCCGTCGTAGCCGAGCAGCTGGGCGGGCCAGATCTCGGCGTGGAAGACGATGTTGTCCTTGCCCATGAAGTAGTAGGCGTCGGAGTCCGGGGTCTGCCACCACTGGCGCCAGGCGTCGTCGTCCCCGGAGCGGCGGGCCCACTCGATCGAGGCCGACAGGTAGCCGACGACGGCGTCGAACCACACGTAGATCCGCTTGTCGGGGCGGTTGCGCCAGCCCTCCAGCGGCACCGGGACGCCCCAGTCGATGTCCCGGGTGTAGCTGCGCGGCTTGAGGTCGGTCAGCAGGTTCTTCGCGAAGTTCAGGACGTTGGGGCGCCATCCCTTGCGGCTGTCCAGCCAGCTCCCCAGGGAGCGGGTGAAGGCCGGCAGGTCGAGGAAGTAGTGCTCCTCCTCGACGAACTTCGGCGTCTCGCCGTTGATCCGGCTCCTCGGGTTGATCAGGTCGACCGGGTCGAGCTGGTTGCCGCAGTTGTCGCACTGGTCGCCACGGGCGCCGTCGTAGCCGCAGATCGGGCAGGTGCCCTCGATGTAGCGGTCGGGCAGGGTGCGCCCGGTCGACGGGCTGATGGCGCCGAGCGTCGTCTTCGGGAAGACGTAACCGTTCTGCAGCAGGCCCAGGAAGATCTCCTGGCTGATCGCCGCGTGGTTGGCCGTCGTCGTCCGCGTGAACAGGTCGTAGGACAGCCCGAGCGACTGCAGGTCGCCGACGATGATCCGGTTGTTGCGGTCGGCGATCTCCCGCGGGGTCACGCCCTCCGCGTCGGCGGCCACGGTGATCGGCGTCCCGTGCTCGTCGGTGCCGCTGACCATCAGCACCCGGTTCCCCGCCATCCGGTGGTAGCGGCTGAAGACGTCGGAGGGGACGCCGAAGCCGGAGACGTGGCCGATGTGCCGCGGGCCGTTGGCGTAGGGCCAGGCCACGGCGGTCAGGATGTGCCGATCACTCACGGCACGAGCCTAGGCGGCGACGTCCACCCGGTTCAGTGCTGGCCGGTGCCCGCGGTCGCCGGGGCCTCGGTCGCCGGGGCCGGCACCGGCGTGCTGAGCGCCACGGCGACCAGGGCCAGGCCGATGACGGCGAGCGTGGCCGCCCGGGTCCGCGGGCCGGCGGCGGCCGGCTCGGGACGGCGGGCCGGGACGCGCGGCCCCTCCGCGACCCAGGCCACGAGCGAGGGCGCGCCGGCCAGCAGCAGCTTGCCCACCGGCAGGCCGAGGACCAGCAGCGCCAGCGCCGGCAGCGGCAGGCCCATCGGCAGCGGATCGAACAGCGGGGTGGTCAGCGCGAGCGCCAACAGCGCCCCGACCAGCGCGATCTCGGCCGTGGCGACGGCGGCGTAGACCCGCCGTCCCGACCGGTCGAGCAGCAGCATCCCGCCGCCGGCGCACGACACCACCCACCCGGCGAGGAGGAGCAGCACGACGGCCACGACCGGCCCCGCCGGCCGCAGCGGGGACAGCAGCAGCCCGTCCAGCCCCGTCAGCCCACCCGCCAGCAGCGCGACCGCCTCCACCACGCCGACGGCGGCGGCCGCCAGCACGGTGACCGGTGGCCGGCGCCGGTCGGTGGGCGACGGCGCGCGCGGGATCTCGCGGGCGTCGAGGACGGTGCTCGCCACGGGGGTGCTCTCCCTGGCCGGGGACGTCGGTCACCGGTCGGGTCGGCCCCCGGAGCGGGCGGCTGGAGGGCCTGGGCGGGCGGCCTCACCCCTCCGAGGGGTCAGCGGCGGGCGATGTTGTCGGCAGCCGACATCCGTTCTCCGGTGGCCATCCGGCTGCGACGGCGGCCGTAGACGAAGTACATGCCGACGCCGAGCGCCATCCAGACGATGAAACGCAGCCACGTGTCGGTGGGCAGGTTGGACATGAGCCACAGGGAGGCGAGTGCCGAGACGATCGGCAGGACCGGGACCCACGGCACCCGGAAGGAACGGTGCAGGTCCGGGCGGGTCCGCCGCAGCACCCAGACGCCGATCGACACGAGGAAGAAGGCGAAGAGCGTGCCGATGTTCACCAGCTCCGCGAGTGCGGTCAGCGGGACGAACCCGGCGAGCAGCGCGACCACGATCCCGGTGGCGATCGTGATGCGGTACGGGGTGCCGTACCGGGGGTGGACCTTCGCCAGGCCGGGTGGGAGCAGGTGGTCGCGGCTCATCGCGAACAGCACGCGGGACTGACCGAGCATCAGGATCATCACCACGGAGGTGAGCCCGGCCAGTGCGCCGAGCGAGATGATGCTCGAGAAGACCGGCATCCCGTTGGCGGAGAACGCGCCCGCCAGCGGTGCGGTCGCGCTCAGCTCGGTGTAGTTCTGCATCCCCACGACCACCAGCGAGACCATCACGTAGAGGAGGGTGCAGATCGCCAGCGAGCCGAGGATCCCGCGCGGCATGTCCCGCTTGGGGTCGCGGGTCTCCTCTGCTGCGGTGGCCACGATGTCGAAACCGATGAACGCGAAGAACACGATCGCGGCGCCGGCGAGCACGCCGCCCCAGCCGTACGTGCCGGGGCTGAACCCGGTGAGCAGCGAGATCAGTGGTGTGTGCAGCCAGCCCTCCTCCCCCGCGGCCGCGGGCTCGGCCGGCGGGACGAACGGCGTGTAGTTCTCGGCCTTGGTGTAGAAGAACCCGACCGCGATCACCAGCAGGACGACGGCCAGCTTGATGGCCACGATGATCGCGGTGACCCGCGAGGAGAGCTTGATCCCGAGGATCAGGACGCCGGTCATCAGCAGCGTGATCAGGATCGCGGGGATGTTGACCGTCGCCGTCTCGCCGGCGATCGACGACGGCAGGGGCGTGCCGATGTCGTCGAGCAGCTGGTTGAGGTAGCCCGACCAGCCGACGGACACCGTCGCCGCGCCCAGCGCGAGTTCGAGGACGAGGTCCCAGCCGATGATCCAGGCGATGAACTCGCCGAAGGTGGCGTAGGAGAACGTGTACGCCGACCCGGCGACCGGCACGGTGGAGGCGAACTCGGCGTAGCAGATCGCCGCCAGCCCGCACACGATGCCGGCGATGACGAACGAGATCGCCACGGCGGGGCCGGCCTGGTCCCGGGCGACGATGCCGGTGAGCACGAAGATGCCGGTGCCGATGATGACGCCGACGCCGAAGACCGTGAGGTCCAGGCCCGACAGGTTCTTCTTGAGCCGGTGCTCCGGCTCGTCGGTGTCGCGGATGGAGTCCTCGACGGACTTCACCCGGCGCGTGTTGACGGCCACGACGCCCCGTCCTCTCGTCAGATCCGGACCCCGCGAGCGTGGCACGAGTGCCGCCGGCCCGCATGCCTACGCTGTGCCGTCGACCTGCTCGAGAGGAGTGCCGATGCCTGGCACGGAGGCCCCCCGCGGAGCACCCCGCGAGCTCCCGTCGACGCGCCCGCGGCCGGATGGCCGGCCGCGCACGACGCCGTCCCGGCCCGACGACGTCGGTCCGGTCGTCGACTGCGCCGTCTACGTCGACGGACGCCGCGAACCCCCGGTCGAGCCGCAGGAGGCGCTGCAGGCAGCCGTCGACAGGGGTGGCTTCGTCTGGCTCGGGCTCTACGCCCCGACCGAGGACGAGCTGGGCGCCATCGCCGAGCACTACGGTCTGCACCCGCTGGCCGTCGAGGACGCCGTCTACGCCCACCAGCGACCCAAGCTGGAGCGCTACGACGACGTCCTGTTCATGGTGCTGACCACCGCCCGGTACGTGGAGCACGACCGGCTGACCGCCACGAGCGAGGTCGTGGACACCGGCGAGGTCATGGTCTTCGTCGGGTCGAACTACGTCATCACCGTGCGGCACGGCGAGCACGGCGGCCTGGCCGACCTGCGCCGGGGCCTGGAGGAGCAGCCGGACCTGCTGTGCCTGGGCCCCTCGTCGGTGCTCTACGCGGTCGCCGACAGCGTGGTCGACGCCTTCGTCGACGTCGCGACCGCGGTCGAGGACGACGTCGAGGAGCTCGAGGCCTCGGTGTTCAGCCCGGAGCGCACCGACGACATCGGCCGGCTGTACCAGCTCAAGCGCGAGCTGCTGTCGCTGCGCCGGGCGGTCTCGCCGCTGGAGGTGCCGCTGGAGAAGCTGGCCGAGCGGCAGATCGACGTCGTCCCGGAGGCGATGCGGTCCTACTTCCGCGACGTCGAGGACCACGCCATCCGGGTGCGCGACCAGGTCTCCGCCCTCGACGAGCTGTTGACCTCGATCCTGCAGGCGTCCCTGGCCCGCACCTCGCAGGCCGACAACGAGGACATGCGGAAGATCTCCGCGTGGGCCGGCATCATCGCCGTCCCCACGGCGATCGCCGGCATCTACGGGATGAACTTCGAGTTCATGCCGGAGCTGCGCTGGCGCTACGGCTACCCGCTGGTCCTGCTGGTGATCGTGACCGCCTGCGTGCTCCTGTACCGCGGCTTCAAGCGCAACGGCTGGCTCTAGGTCCGCGCCGTCGTGCGCCGGGTGTGGTCTCGCCCCGGTCGGAGACCACACCCAGCGCACAGGGATCAGGGCCGCGGCGATGCGGGCCACCAGATCGCCGGGTCGGTGCAGATCGGCAGCCGTCACGAGCACCACCCGCCAGCCGGCCGCCTGCAGCCGGTTGAGCCGCTGCCTGTCCCTCGCGAACTGGCCCGGTTCGGCGTGCCGGACGCCGTCGTACCCCACGGCGACGCGCCGGTCCGTGGTCTCCGGCTGGCGCGAGACCACCATCCGTGCACAGCGCCGGTCAGTCGCCCTTCGCGGCGACGACGGCGTCGTAGACGGTCCGGCGGGGCAGCCCGGTGCGGACGACGACGGCGCGGATGGCGTCCTTGCGGGTGGCGCCCGCGGCCTCCTCCGCGGCGACCTCCACCGCCAGTTCGGACGGCGAGAGCGACGCCGGGGCCACCGGTGCGCCGCCCACGACCAGGGTGATCTCCCCACGCACGCCGTCGGCAGCCCACGCCGCCAGCTCGGAGAGCGTCCCGCGGCGGACCTCCTCGTGCGTCTTGGTCAGCTCCCGGCAGACGGCGGCCGGGCGGCCCTCGCCCATCGCCGCCGCGGCATCGGTCAGGGCGTCGGCCAGCCGGTGCGGCGACTCGAAGAAGACCATCGTGCGGCGCTCGTCGGCCAGCCCGGCCAGCCGCGACCGCCGCTCCCCTGCCTTGCGCGGCAGGAAGCCCTCGAAGCAGAACCGGTCGACCGGCAGGCCCGACACCGCCAGCGCCGTCGTCACCGCCGACGGACCGGGCACCGAGGTCACCTCGACGCCCGCGTCGATCGCGGCGCGCACCAGCGTGTACCCGGGATCGGAGACCGACGGCATCCCGGCGTCGGTGAGCAGCAGGACGGTCCGGCCCTCGGCCAGCGCGGCCAGCAGCCCGGGTAGCCGGGACCGCTCGACCGACTCGTGGAAGGTCACCACCCGGCCCGACAGCTGCACCTCCAGGTCGGCGGCCAGGCGGTGCAGGCGGCGGGTGTCCTCGACGGCGAGCACGTCGGCGGTCGCCATCGCGGTGCGCAGCCGCGGACCGACGTCCCCGGGCTGTCCCAGCGGTGCCCCACCGAGCACGAGCCGTCCTCCCATGCCACGAGCCTGTCACGACCACCGCCGGAGGCCCGCCTGCAGGGGCCCGCCGGCCCGCCCAGGGCACCGCCCTGACCCCGCGAAGGGTGGGAGGACGGGGTCCCCCTGCGAGTGCCGGGGGGCAGGCGCGTCCTTTCACTACCCTGGCCGCATGGCGGTGCTGGCTCCCGATCGCACGGACCGGGAGCCCGGCGAGCTCCGCCCGGCCCGGTCGCGCCGCCGTCCGCTCCCCCGGCCGCGCCGCGACACCACCCCGCCGCTGCCCTCCGACAAGGCCCTCGCGTGGGGGCTCACCGCGCTGCTGGGGCTGGGCACCCTCGCGATCCGGCTGTGGGAGATCGGCTATCCCGGCGACCTGCTCTTCGACGAGGCGTACTACCCGCCGGAGGCGCGCGAGCTGCTCGAGTGGGGCCACGAGTACAACCGCGGCTACACGTTCATCGTCCACCCGCCGCTGGGCAAGTGGCTGATAGCCGGTGGCATCGGGCTGTTCGGCTACGACTCCTCCGGCTGGCGGATCCCCTCCGCGGTCGCCGGGACGATCGCCGTCGTCGTCCTCACCCGGCTGACCCGTCGGCTGACCGGCTCCACGCTGCTCGGCCTGGTCGCCGGCCTGCTGCTCGCCCTCGACGGCCTGGCCTTCACCCTGTCGCGCATCGGCCTGCTCGACGTGTTCCTGCAGGTCTTCGTCGTCTCCGCGGTGGCCTGCCTGGTCGTCGACCGCGACACGGTGCGGGCCCGCATCCGGGCGCACCCGGCGGCCCCCGGCGGTCTCCCGATCGGCCCGCGCGGCTGGCGGCTGGCCGCCGGGTTCCTGTTCGGCTGCGCCTGCGCGGTGAAGTGGAGCGGGGTGTACTTCCTCGCCGCGTTCGCGGTGCTGAGCCTGTTCTGGGACCGCGCCGCCTGGCGCGAGGCCGGCGTTCCGCGCCCCACCCGCACCGCCGCGCGCCGCGGCCTGCCGGGGGCGCTGTGGGCGCTGGCCGCCGTCCCCGTGCTGACCTACCTCGCCAGCTTCACCGGCTGGTTCCTCGGGGAGACCTCGCAGGGCAAGGCGTGGGCGCAGCAGAACCCGGAGACGGCGTTCCCGTGGATCCCCGACGCGCTCCGGTCGCTGTGGCACCAGCACGCCGAGTGGCTGGCCTTCCACAACGGCCTGTCCACGCCGCACCCGTGGGAGTCCGGGCCGTGGAGCTGGCTGGTCAACGGCCGGCCGATCCTGCTGTGGAATCCGCAGGGTCTCACCGACGCGGCCGGCGAACCGGTCATCCGCTACATCCTCATGATCGGGACGCCGACCCTCTGGTTCGCCTTCGCGCCGGCGCTGGTCTGGGGGGCCTGGCGGCTGGTCGCCCGCCGGGACCCGGCCGCGCTGGTGGTCGCCGTCGCGGTCGCCGCCGGCTGGGGCACCTGGTTCCTCAACCCCGAGCGCACGATGTTCGTCTTCTACACCGCACCCGTCCTGCCGTTCTTCGTGCTGGCCGTCGTCCTGGTGCTGCAGGACGTGCTCGGCCGGCCCGGCGCCTCGCGGCTGCGCCGGCAGGTCGGCCTCGGCGCGGTCGCGCTCTACGTCGGCGTGGTGGCGGCGACCTTCGTCTTCTTCCTCCCCGTGCTGACCGGGGAACCGCTGTCGCGCGCGGAGTGGCTCGACCGGATGTGGTTCCCCTCGTGGTTCTGAGCCCGGGCCGGCTGCGCGCCCGCGCCTGAGGCGCCGTTCCGTACGGTGACGCCGGACACCTCCCAGCACGAGGGGACGGCGATGGGCGGGACGGAGCGGGTGCGCACCGGGGTGGACGGCGACGTCTGGCGGGTCACCCTCGACTCCCCGGGCACCGGCAACGCCGTCGACCCGGCCATGGCCGCGGCGCTCGGCGAGGCGCTGCGCACCCGGCCGCCGGAGACCCGGGCGGTGCTGCTGCTGGCCGAGGGCGAGCGCTTCTGCGTCGGCGGCGACGTGCGCGGCTTCGCGTCGGCCGACGACCCGGGCGCCTCCGTGGGCCGGCTGGCCACCGACTGGCACGAGGTCGTGCGGGCGTTCCTGAGCACCCCCGTGCCGGTGGTCGCGGGGGTGCACGGCGCGGTCGCGGGGGCCGGGGTCGGGCTGGTGGGCGCCTGCGACGTCGTCGTCTGCGCCCGCTCGACGAAGATCCGGCCCGCCTACGGCGCGATCGGCTTCTCCCCCGACGGCGGCACCTCCTGGACCCTCGCGCACGCCCTCGGCCCGGCCCGCACCCTGGACCTCGTGCTGACCGACGGCACGCTCGACGCCGCGGCCGCGCACGCCTGCGGCCTGGTCGCCCGCGTGGTGGCCGACGACGAGCTGCGCGAGGCCGCGACCGGGCTCGCGCACGCGCTGGCGGCCGGGCCGGTGCGGGCGATGGTGCGCAGCCGCGCGCTCGTCCGCGGCGCCGCCGTCCGCACGCTCGACGAGCACCTGGACGACGAGGCCCGGCTGATAGCCGAGTCGGCGGCCGACCCCGAGGGGCGGGAGGGCGTGCGGGCCTTCGTCGAGAAGCGGCGGCCGGACTTCCGCGGCGCGCGCTGAACGGCCGGGCGCGTCCGGTCAGCAGGACGTGGTGAGCGAGGCGCTCAGCACGTCGGACGTCCACGTGCCGCGGTAGGCCCAGATCCGGTAGGTGTAGGTCGTGCCGTTCACCAGGTTGGGGTCGGTGGCGGTCGTCGTCGTCCTGGAGGGCACGCTCTGCTCCCCCTGGAGCACCTCACCCACGAGCCGTTGGCCCCGGTAGCCCGTGGCCCAGGAGCTGGGGGTGGCCGTCCACGAGAGGACGGCCGACGGGGTCGACGGGGTGCGCCGGAGGGCCACGGTCTGCCCCACCCCGTAGCTCGACGTGGTGCTCTGGGCCACTGAGTCCCGTTGAGGTGCAGTGCCGGGTCCGACGAACAGCTCGTCCGATGCGGTCACCCCCGTGGCGGTCGTGCCGCTCTCCGGGAACCGCCACCGGAGCGTCGTCCCGGCCGGTTCGGGGAACGATGTCGTGGAGTTCGCGATGAAGCGCACCACCATGGTGTCCGCGGTCGTGGTCGTCACCGCGGGGGTGTACGGCGTGGTGCCGTAGCCCCCTGCGGCTGCCGAGGCGTCGATCGGCGTCGTGGTGCTGACACCGCTGTAGGCGGCCACTCCGCCGACCATCGCGATGCCGCTCCCGACGGGGAAGGTGAACGTCGCACTCGGCTCCCCGGTCACCGCCGTCCTCCGGTACAGCGCGGAGGTCAGCACCGTCGAGCTGGAGTCGTTGCGGACCCGCACCCATCCGGTCGGCGCGGAGAGGGCGGCGGTGGTGGTGTAGGGGTGCACCACCTGGGCGAGCAGGACGTCGCCGGCGACCGTGCCCGTGGGGACCGGCAAGGTGAGGGAGTCGGTGCCGGCGGCCGTCGTCGCGCTCCGGAAGGCGACGGCGGGCGGCACCGAGCAGGTCTGCGTGACGCTCAGGCCGGAGGGCGGCGCGAGCCGGTCGGCGGCCAGCAGGTTCGCGGCGTTGCCCGTGGTGTCGGAGAAGACCGCGTGCGCCGGCGGCAGCGCGACCAGGGCCAGCAGGGTGACCACGCAGGCTGCCAGGGCCGACGGCACACGGCGCAGTCGGCGGACGGGCCGATCCGCCCCTGCCATCGCCACCTCCGTCCGGCCCGCACGCCGCGGGTGTCCTCGCCCTGCCATCGGCAGGGCCGGCAGCCGGGTTGAGCCCGCGCGGGCCGGCGCCGGGGACGACCACCCCTCGAGGGGGACCCGGAGGGGACCGGCGCCGGCTCCGCGGGCCGAGGCGGCCTCGCCGCGGGTCACGCCGTCGCGGGCGTCCCGACGGGCCGCGGCACCGGGATGGGCGGCACGAGGTCGGCGGTGCTCCCGGTGACCGGACCCTCCACGCCCGCGAGCCGGGCCTGGTCCCGCCCGCCGGCCTTGGCGGCGTACAGGGCCGTGTCAGCGGCGGCGAGGAGTTCCGCGGCCGACAGGCCGGCGCCGTGCTGGCAGGCGATGCCCAGGCTCGCCGTGATGGGCCTCGGTGCCTCGACCTCCCGCAGCACCGCGCGCAGTCGGCGCGCGACCACGACGGCCTCGTCCGCTGCGGCGCCGGGCAGGACCAGTGCGAACTCCTCACCGCCGTAGCGCGCCGCGACGTCGCCCGGCCGCACGCAGGACCGGAGCGCCGCACCGACGCCTCGCAGGACGTCATCGCCAGCCTGGTGGCCGTAGGTGTCGTTGAGCTGCTTGAAGTGGTCGAGGTCGACGATCAGGACCGACACCGGCGCACCGGTGCGGGCGGCGAGCGACAGCTCACGCTCGAACGCGGCGTCGAAGGCGCGCCGGTTGGCCACCCCGGTGAGGCCGTCGGTGAGCGCGCTGGCCTGCAGGTGCTCCAGCAGCGCGACGCGGGCGAACGCCGTCGCGGCGTGCGCCACCGCCTGTTCGGTGACGCCGACCCGGCGCCGCTCGATGCGCGAGCCGCTGCGGGCGTCGTCCTCGAAGGTCAGGACACCGCTACCGGAGCCGTCCAGCCCGAACGGGACGGCCACGACCCGGCCGGCGCCCTCGAGCACCTCGTCCACCCACGGGTCGGGGCCCTGCACGGCCGCCAGGACCGTGCTGCCCCGCTCGATCGCCGCGGCGAGCAGCGACCCCGGTGGTGGCGCGCCGACCCCCCTCAGGGGCTCGGCGTCCTGGTCCCGGCGCTTGCGGACGGCCAGGTCGACCGAGGGCACGGCGTTGCCCTCGGGCACGTGGCAGTGCACCGCGGCCAGCGGTGAGTCGGCGGCGTCGACGGTGAAGTCGAGCAGCGCCTCGGCGACCTTGGCGCCGGTGTCGGCCTCGTGCAGGGCGCCCGCCAGCCGGCGCAGCGCCTCCTCGTCGTAGCGACGGCGACGCAGCTCGCGCTCGTTGACCGCGCCCAGGCCCGAGGTCATCATCGCGGTCACCCAGACGGCGACCAGGAAGACCCCGTAGGACAGGGAGTCGAAGCCCTGGACGACGTCGTGCGCGGGCAGCAGGGCGGTGTCGACCGCCTTGAGGACCGACATCACCACGAGCGAGTGCCACAGGGCGAGCTTCAGACCGGTGCGGAACGAGCCCAGCAGCGTGACGCAGATGACGTGCAGGACGATCACGTACACCACCGGGCCGGAGATGCCCCCGGCGACGTGCAGCGCCCAGCCGAGGTGCACCGCGTCGAGGATCACCGGCACCGTGATCGCCGCCACCGCCCAGCGGCGGCCGAGCGCCGACAGCTTGTGCAGCACGAGGCCCACGGCCAGCAGCAGCACCCCGGGCAGGACGAGGACCGACACCGGGGGTGTCTCCGCCGTCCGCGTGATCACCCACGCCGCGACGGGCAGGAGGACGACGACGCCGACGCGGACGGCCAGCAGCCACCGGAGGCGGTCGGCCAGGGGCAGGTTGTCCAGGGAGCCCTGCGGGGAAGCGGGTGTCTGGCTCATGTGGGCGTCGTCCTCGGCAACTCGGGGAAGTCCTGGAAGTCGTTGAGTTCCTGGCGGACTCGGGCCAGCGCCAGCTTCGGGTCCCGCCGGTCGAGCCGGCCCTGCACGGCGAGGAAGCCCACGACCACGGCGACCAGCGCCAGCGGGAACTGTCCGTCCTCGACGACGGCGAGCGCCGTCTCCCCCACCGCGGTGACCACCTCGCCGACCGTCGCGGGGGACGTCCGCAACGGCGGCGCCTGGACGACGTCACCGCCGCCACTGCCCGGCGGGGGGTCGCCGCCGGGGTCGGTCCCCGGCCGTGTCGGGGTCGGGTCGGGGACCTCGGTCGGGATGGCGGGAGCCGGGGTCGGTGCCGGCGTCGGGACGGCCGGGGTCGGTGCCGGCGTCGGGACGACACCGGGGGTCGGCGTCGGCTCGGGTGAGGGCTGCGGCGCAGGGACGGGTCCCGGCGCGGGCGACGGGACGGGCTCCGGCGCGGGCTCGGGTCCCGGCGCGGGCTCGGGTCCCGGCGCGGGCTCGGGTCCCGGCGTGGGCTCCGGCGCGGGCGACGGGGCCACCGGGCCCGGGGTCGGGGTCGGCTCCGGGGTCGGCTCCGGGGGCGGGGTCGGGGTCGGGGTCGGCTCCGGGGGCGGCTCGGGAGCGGGTTCCAGGTCGAGGGCCCAGACGAAGGTCGCCGCGGCCCGCAGACCCTGCGCCCGGGGGTCGTCGAGGACCGTGACGCTGACCCGGTAGGTCGCCGAGGTCGAGGCCCGGGGCCACCAGCCGGTCGGGACCCCCGCGGCGGCCGTGCGAGGCAGCTGCGCCAGCGTCCCGCTCCAGACGCGTGCACCGGTGAACGACGTACATCGCGTCGGGTCCCCGAGCGTGCCGTGCTCCACGGTGAGGAACAGGTAGGGCGCGAGGTCGGCGTCGCTGACCTCGGCGCTGAGCGTCACCTCACCGGCGGACCGGGCGGACCCGGTCACCGCCAGCGCCACGCACGCGGTCTGGGTGCGCCCCGGGCGCAGGCCCGTGGAGGTGAACAGCGCCGCGCCACCCCGGTCGTCGACCAGGCTGACCGCACTGGTGCTCGCCGCGGCCGGCTCCACCGGCAGGGGGACCCACCCCGCGGCCAGGTGCGCGAGCAGGGCGGCGCCGACGAGCCAGGCGGCAGCTCGGCTGCTCCTCGGCAGACGCGGGGACGCGGGGACCGGCGATGGACGCACACCTCTGCCCTCCCCCGTCGAGGTCGCGTCCGGCCATCGGAACCGGTCCGGCGCGCTCATGTCTTCGGCCGTGCGCAGCGGATGTTGAGAGGAGGGCAGCCGTCACGCGACCGTGTGGCCGACCGCCGGTGCCCTCCGGCCGCGGGCGTCGGCCCGGTGCCCTCGGGTCGCGGGCACCGGGGGCAGCCCCACGCGGCGGACGACGCGGTCCGGGGCCGGGGAGACGGCGAGCCGGTCGGCGCTGGTGAGGCCCCGGGGCCCCCTGACCCGGCCGCGGGACCTGCCGGCGGCGAAGACGGAGGCCGCCGCGAGGAGGACGGCGACCAGTCCCACGTGACCCCACTGCCCGGTGAGCCGCCAGTACGCGGGGAGCCCGACGTAGGGCACGCGCAGCTCGGCCTCACCGACGACGCTCGAGGCCGGCACGTGCGTGGCGTCGTCGCTCTGGTTGGCGTCGCCCCGCGTGACCAGGTCCCCGCGCTCGTCGAAGGAGACGAGGCGGTGGAGCACCAGCCGGTCGGCTCCCTCGGGGTCCGGGAACAGCAGCACCTGTCCCGGCCGGAGGTCCTGCGGGAGCACCGGACGCGTCAGCACCACGTCGCCGGGCGCGACCCGCGGCTGCATCGAGCCGGAGACGACCACGTGGCCCTGGAAACCCACGAGTCGCGGAGCGAGGGCGAGGACCACCAGGCCGGCCAGGGCCACCAGCACCGCCGCGACGACCACGCGGCACCAGGTGGCCGCACCGAGGCCCCGCTCCGGGGTCGCTGCCTCGGGCGCACGGCTCCGCGGAGCGCCGCCATCGAGCGTGGACGCGGTCACGGGGTGTTCTGCGCTTCCCACGTGAAGGTGGCGCTGGACTGGGTGCCCTGCGCCCCGTTCTCGTTCTTGACGACGTAGGTGATCCGGAGGGTCAGGTGCGTGTCCGTCGCGGTGCCCGCGCTGACGACCAGCCCGCTCCCGAAGTCCCGGTGGGTGGTCTTGAGGTCGGCCAGCGTCAGGGAGGGATCGGCCGGGGTCCCGTCGGCCTGCAGTGTGTTGTAGAGGAACGTCCGCGTGGGGTTGGAGGTGAACCCGGCGCAATCGGCCGTCACCGTGCCCAACGCGGGAGCGTCGACGCCCCGCTCCACGCTCATCACCAGGTAGCGGTCGAGGGAGGTCGCGCCGTCGGGCGGCGTCCCGGCGTACATGCGGATGTCGGCGGTCAGGTCTCCGGTGTAGTCGATCTGGATGCAGCTCGACCGGGTCGAGCCGGGCCTGAGGGTGCTGTCACCGGGGCCGGTGAAGAGGGCGGCTCCGCGGGCGCCGTCGGTGAGGGTGACGCTGCCGGTCTCCCACGTGTTGCCGGTGTTGCCGGTGCTGGCCGAGAAGGCCGCGTGGGTCGAACCCCAGGTCACGGCCAGGCTCATCACCAGGCCCACGGGCACCGCCACGGAGAGCACGGTGCGACGAGCCCGGGAGGCGCGGTGGTGCACGGCAGCTCCTTCGTCAGCGGCGGGACGCGGCGACCTGCGTCCTCGACACCAGGGGCATCGACACCGCGGCCGGACCGTTGAGGACGCCGGCGGGGCCCGTCACCCGATCGGGTGGGGGACCTCTCCCACATCCCCGTTGAGGAGCCACGGACCGGCTCTCGTGGCTCGCGCCGATCCGGGTTGCGTCCCGGCCGCGAGGATCGCCAGGCTGCGCAGGGGGCTCGACCGGCGAAGACAGCGCCGGCGGCCCGACCGGCGCCGGCACGAGGAGTGATCATGGGCCTGCCAGCACGCGACGAGGCCAGGGAGTGGATCGGCTGGATCGTCGTCGACCGCGAGGGGACCGAGCTCGGTGCCTGCACCGCCGTCCTCGCCGACGAGTCCACGGGCCGGCCGGAGTGGGTGTACGTCGAGGTCGAGGGCGCCAGCGCCGTCGTCCCGGCGCTGGACGCCGATGGCTCGGAGGGCAGGGTGTCGGTCGCGGTGACCCGCGCCCAGGTCACCGCTGCGCCGTCGGTCGGCGGCGCCCGGGAGCTGTCGACGGCCCAGGAGGCCGACCTCTACCGGCACTACGGCATCGAGGCGTCGAGCGAGTCCTCGGAGACCCTGCTGCCTGCCGGCGCCGAGGGGACCGACACCCCGGCCGGCATCGCGCCGGCCGACACCACCCCGGCGGTCGCCACCCCGGCGGTCGCCTCGGGATCCAGCGGCCGCGGGACGGTCGTGGCCGCTGGCGCACTCGCCGCGGTGGCGGGGTTGGGCATCGTCCGGGCCCGCGCCCGTCGCCCGGTCGTCCGGCAGTCGTGGCCACAGCGGGTGTGGGCCCGTCGCCCGTGGGCGCCGCGGCCGCCGTCCCCCGCCGAGCTGGTCGCCGGGCAGGTGCTCGCCGTGTCCGCGCGGACGAGGGAGAGCGCCCGGCGCCTGGGCCGGACCGCCGGTCCTCTGGCGGCGGCCGCGGCCGAGTCGGCTCGGCACGGGGCGGTGCGCGCCGGGGAGGAGGTCCGCCACCTGGGCCGCACGGCCGCCCCGGTCGTCCTCGCGGCGGCCGAGTCGGCGCGACACCGGGCGGTGCTCGGTGCCGAGGAGCTGCGCCATCTGGGCGCTCTGGCCTCGCAGGCCGCGGTCACCGCCGTGGCGCGGGCACGGAGCTGACCCGCGGCCGGACGCCGGAGAGCCCCGCACCGGACGGACCGGGCGGGGCTCTCTGGGGTGTCGGGGTGGAGCTGAGGGGATTCGAACCCCTGACCCCCTCGATGCGAACGAGGTGCGCTACCGGACTGCGCTACAGCCCCTGACGGAGACGAGCGTACCGTCCGCCTCCGCCGGCGCCGCGACCGGGGTGGCCCCCCTGCAGGGCCCCGCCGCGAGCCTGCGAGCGGTGGGGGGCAGGAGGGTCCTCTTTCAGCCGTTGGCGACCCGGCGCGGCTGGTAGACGTCGATGTCGGCGAACCCGATGTCGTCGTCGTCCAGGCCCACGACGGCGCTGTTCTGCCACCCGGCCGGGGCGGCGGCGCGGGCGGCCACGACCCGGCCCGGGCGCAGCGGGTGCACCGGCGCCAGCGGCAGGCTCGGGTGCGGCAGACCGACGGTGTTGTGCACCTGCGCGGCCGGCTCCTCCTCGACGGGGGCCGGGCGGGGGGCCGGCACCGGGCGCGCGGCGGGACGGGCGGCCGGCCGACGCGTGGAGCGCGCGGCGGCCCGGGCGGCGCGGCGTGCGGCCAGCCGCTCCCGGCGCGCGGCGGCCCGCAGCACCATGAGGTAGGCGACGACCGCGAGGTCGAGCAGGCCCTGCGCGATCCACAGCCACGGGCTCCAGACCAGGGCGCCCACCAGCGCCAGCAGCGTCAGGGCCACCAGGCCGGCCAGGGTGCGGCGACGGACGGCGTGCACGTCGACCCGCAGCTCGCCGGAGGTCAGCAGCGCGGCGCGGTCGATGGAGACCCGCTCGGTCTCCGCGAACACCGCGGGGTCGACCGACCGGCGCCGCTGCAGCGTGCGGCCGGCGTCGGCCCCCGTCGAGCGGACGGCCGAGGAGTCACCGCGGGTCACCACCATGGGCACCAGCACGACGAACCACAGCACGACCAGAGCGGCCAGCAGCACACCCGAACCCATCCTGAACACCACCCGTCACATGCGTCACCTGCCGGGCGAAGTTACGGCCTGGACTCCTCCGTTCGAGGGAGGCGCGCGGCGTGTCACTGGGCGTCGTGTGACTGGAGTGCTCGCTGCCGCACCCGGAGCGGCGTGTCGACACGGCGACCCCGCCGTCCCGGCGGTCAGCGTGGTAGGCGGGACCGCCACAGGGCGACCACGCCGCCGGGCACGTCCTCGGCCAGGAGCGCGAAGGTGTCGTGGTCCCGCCAGTCGCCGTCGATGTCGAGGTACCGGCGGAGCAGGCCCTCGTGACGGAACCCCAGCCGGTGCACCAGCCCCCGGCTCGGGGCGTTCTCGGGACGGATGTCGGCCTGCAGGCGGTGCAGCCGCGCGGACCCGAAGGCGTGGTCGCACACCAGCGCCACGGCCAGCGAGGCCATCCCTCGCCCGGCCACGGCCCGGTCGATCCAGTAGCCGAGGTTGCCCGAGCGCAGCGCGCCGCGGACGACGTTGTCGATGGTCACCTGCCCGGCGAGCCGGCCCTCGACCCGGACGACGAACGGCAGCGACATGCCCATCGCGGCGCGGCGCAGCACGGCCCGCCGCATCGCCCGGTAGGCCCCGGGCGTGTGGCGCGCGGCCCACGGCCCCACCGCGGTCGGCTCCCACGGCGCCAGCCACGCCTCGTTGGCCAGCCGGACCCGGCTCCACTCCTCGGCGTCCCGTCGGCGCGGCGGGTGCAGCTCGACCGGGCCCCAGCTCAGGTGCGCGGGCCAGCCGGGCCGCAGAGAGGGGTCGACCACGGCGCCGCTCAGCCGCCGAGCAGCAGCGGCATGACGGTGACCAGCCCGCCGGCGGCCACCTCGGTGACGTCCTCGTCGACGACGATGAGGCAGTTCGCCCGTGCCATCCGCGCCAGCATCGCCTCGTCGCCGTCCCCCAGCGGCTCGACGACGTAGCCGCCGTCGGGGTGGCGCATGACCTGGCCGTGCAGGTACTGCCGGTAGCCCAGCGGTGAGAGCAGCCGCTCGGCCGCGATCGCCTGCACGGTGCGGCGGAAGAGCTGGCGCTTGCCGAGCATCATCCGGATCGCCGGGCGCACGAACACCTCGAAGGCGACCAGCGCGGCGACCGGCTCGCCGGGCACGCAGATGACCGGGACGGCGTCCCGGCCCAGACGGCCGAAGGCCTGCACGGGCCCCGGGTGCATCATCACCTGCGAGAAGTGCATGGGGCCCAGCGCGGCGAGCGCCTCCTGCACCGGGTCGCCCTCGCTGGCGAAGGTGCCGGCGACGAGCACCAGGTCGCTGCGCAGCAGCTGGCTCTCGAGCACCTCGGAGAGCCGGCGCGGCTCGGCCGGGAGGATGCCCCACCGGTAGGCCTCGGCGCCGGCGTCGCGCGCCGCGGCGGCCAGCGCGTAGCTGTTGACGTCGACGACCTGGCCGGGGCCGGGCAGCGTGCTGATGTCGACGAGCTCGCTGCCGGCGGAGAGGACGGCGACCCGCGGCCGGGGCCGCACCTGCACCCGGTCGCGGCCCACGGCGGCCAGCAGGCTGATCTGGGCCGGGCCGATCGGGGTGCCGATCTGCACCGCGGCGGTGCCCGGTGCGACGTCGTCCCCCGCGCGGCGCACGTAGGTGCCGGCGAGCGGGCCGGCGTGCACGGCGACGGTGGCCACGCCTCCGTCGGTCCACACCACCGGGACGACGACGTCCGCGCCGGCCGGCAGCATGGCGCCGGCGGCCACCTTCTGCGCCATCCCGGGGCCGATCGATGCCGGGCCGCTGGGGCCGGCGACGGTCTCCCCCACCACCGACAGGTGTGCCGGCTCGGCGGGGGTGGCGCCCTCGACGTCCAGGGCGCGGGCCGCGTAGCCGTCGAGCGCGGCCTGGTCGAAGCCGGGCAGCGCGCGCTGACTGACGACCTCCTCCGCGCAGAGCAGGCCCTGCGCGTCGAGGACGGCCAGCTCGATCGGGTCCGGCTGCGGCACCGCGGAGAGGATCTCGTCGAGGTGCTGCTCGACGCTGCGCGGCGGTGCCGGCTCGGCCGTCGCGGGGGGCGGCGGCACGGCCCCGCGGTCGATCGCCGTCGTCTCGTGCGCGGGCGCCCCGGCGGCGTCGACGGCGGGCGACGGAACCGGCACCTCGCGCACCCGGGTACCGGAGCGCAGGTCCAGCGCCGTGGTGTCCCGGTACCCCGGGACCGTCCCGTCCCTGCCGTCCTCGGTCATGCCCACCACAGGGGTCGATGCTGCCCCCTGACGGCCTCCGCTCAGGCCTCCGACGCGCCCGCAGCGGGCAGGTCGGCCACGAACTCGGCCAGCCAGGCGCGGAAGCCGGGGCCGAGGTCCTCGCGCTCACTGGCCAGCTGGACGACGGCCTTGAGGTAGTCCAGCCGGTCGCCGGTGTCGTAGCGGCGGCCGGAGAACACCACGCCGTGCACCGGCTCGCTGCGCTCGACGAGGGTGGCCAGGGCGTCGGTCAGCTGGATCTCCCCGCCGCGGCCGGGCGCGGTCCCGCGGAGCACGTCGAAGACCTCGGGGGCCAGCACGTAGCGGCCGATGATCGCCAGGCTGCTCGGCGCCTCGTCGACCGGCGGCTTCTCCACCAGCCCGGTGATCGCGACGACGTCGGAGCCGCCCGGCTCGACGGCGACCGCGCCGTACTTGTCGATGTTCTCCCGGCCGACGTCGAGCAGCGCCACGACCGAGCCGCCGTGCTCGGCCTGCACCGCCAGCATCTGCTCGAGCAGGTGGTCGCGGGCGTCGATGATGTCGTCGCCGAGCAGGACGGCGAACGGCTCGTCGCCGACGAAGGCCGCGGCCTGCAGCACCGCGTGGCCCAGGCCGCGCGCCTCGCCCTGCCGGACGAAGTGCACCTGGGCGACCTCGGTGGACTCGTGCACCGCCGCGAGCCGGGCGGCGTCGCCCTTCTTCTCCAGGGCGGTCTCGAGCTCGGGGTGCCGGTCGAAGAAGTCCTCGATCGCGGCCTTGTTGCGGCCGGTCACCATGAGCACCTCGCCGAGACCCGCGCGGGCGGCCTCCTCAACGATGTACTGGAGCGCGGGGCGGTCGACCACCGGCAGCAGCTCCTTGGGCACCGCCTTGGTGGCCGGCAGGAATCGGGTCCCCATCCCGGCGACGGGGATGACGGCCTTCCGCGTCGGGCGGGCGCTCGGAGTCGGCATGCGCGCGAGCCTAGTGACCTGGCCGGGCCACCCCCGCGCGGTGCCGTCGGGGCGACGTCCTCCCCCCGGCCGGGCACCGTCGGCGTCGGGACGCGTCCGGCCGAGTGGGCGGCGGCGGTCGGTGACACGTGCAGACACGCCCACCACGCCGCCCGCAACTGCGCACTCGCCGCACGGGGAGCCGGTCGGACGGGGACACACAGGTGAGCTGGCTAGCCTGCGGCCGTGATCCCCGGGGACGACGTGACCGAGGCCAAGGTCGCGCTCCGCGCCCGGTTCCTGGCCCGCCGCCAGGCCCGTCCCGCCGAGGAGCGCGCCGCCGCCAGCGCCGCGGTCGCCACCGCCCTGCTGCGCGGCCTGGCCGGCGTCCGGACGCTGGCCGCCTTCGCGCCCGACCCGACCGAGCCCGGCGCGGGCCGGCTGCCGGCGGCGTTCACCCAGCTCCGCTCGCGGGTGCTCCTCCCGGTGGTGCCGACCGAGGGCCGCGAGCTCACCTGGGCCGTCGACACCGGGCGGCTGGCCCCGGGCCGCTTCGGCCTGCTCGAGCCGGTCGGGCCACGGCTGGGGCCCACCGCGATCGGCGCCGCCGAGGTCGTCGTCGTCCCCGCGGTCGCGGTCGACCGGACCGGGGTGCGCCTGGGCCGCGGCGGCGGCTACTACGACCGCGCGCTGCGGCACGCCCGTCCCGACGCGCGGCTGGTGGCCCTCGTCTTCGACGACGAACTGGTCGACGCGCTGCCGGCCGAGCCGCACGACCAGCGCGTCACCGCGGTGGTCACCCCATCGGGCGGTTGGCTCGACCTGACCTGATCCGGCGTGGACCCACCGGGCGCGGACACGGCCCCCCTCCCGGCATGCTGTCCGCGTGGCGCCTGGCCGGCGCCGGTGGCTGGGTCGCTGAGCCACCGCACCGGGTGTCCCAGCCCTCCGACGCCGTAGGAGCTCCCGTGTCACCGGAGATCGTCTCGATCCTGGCGCTCGTCGCGATCTTCGCGATCGCGACGTTCCTGCCGATCAACATGGGGGCGCTGGCCTTCGTCGCCGCGTTCCTCGTCGGCACGCTGTCGGTCGGGCTGAGCACCGACGACATCCTCGCCGGCTTCCCCGCCGAGCTGGTGGTGACGCTGATCGGCGTCACCTACCTGTTCGCGATCGCGCAGAACAACGGCACCGTCGACCTGCTGGTCCGCGGGGCGGTGCGGCTGGTCAGGGGTCACGTCGCCGCCATCCCGTGGATCATGTTCGCCGTCACCGCGCTGCTCACCGCGATCGGCGCCCTCTCCCCCGCCGCGGTCGCCATCGTCGCCCCGATCGCGCTCGGCTTCGCCGCCCGCTACGGGATCAACCCGTTGCTCATGGGCATGATGGTCATCCACGGCGCACAGGGCGGCGGGTTCTCGCCGATCAGCGTCTACGGCGTCACGGTCAACGAGATCGTCGACGACGCCGGGCTGCCGAGCAGCCCCATCACCGTCTTCCTAGGCAGCCTCTTCTTCAACCTGGCCATCGCCCTGGTGCTCTTCTTCGTGCTCGGCGGCCGCGAGCTGCTCGGCCGGCGGGTGAGCGCCGCGGCGCCGGCCGCGGCCGAGCCCGCCGGTGCCGTCGTCCGCGGCCACGGCGCCCCGCCCGGACCGGCCGTCGGGGGCGGCGACGACGCTGGGGACGGCACGGTGGACGGCGAGCCCGAACGCCCGCAGAAGGTCACCTTCGACCAGGTCCTGACCTTGATCGGCCTGGCCGCCGTCGCCGTCCTGGCGCTGGTGTTCGACCTCGACATCGGCTTCGTCGCCATCACCGTCGCCACGGTGCTGGCCCTGTTCGCCGCCGCCCGGCACAAGGGCGCGGTGAGCCAGATCAGCTGGTCGACGGTGCTGCTCATCGCCGGCGTGCTGACGTTCGTGTTCGTGCTCCAGGAGGCCGGGACGATCGACTACGTCGGCCAGGCGGTCATCGGGCTCGGCGTGCCGCTGCTCATCGCGCTGCTGCTGGCCTACATCGGCGGCGTGGTCTCGGCGTTCGCCTCCTCGACCGCGATCATCGGCGTCGCCATCCTGCTCGCGGTGCCGTTCCTCGAGGCCGGGGCCATCAGCGCCGTCGGCGTGGTGGTCGCGCTCTCCGTGGCGTCCACGATCGTCGACGTGAGCCCGTTCTCGACCAACGGCGCCCTGGTGCTGGCCAACGCCCAGGACGTCGACCGCGACCGCTTCTACAAGCAGATCCTCGCCTACGCCGGGATCGTCGTGGTCGTCGGACCGCTGCTGTCCTGGCTGGTCTTCGTCGTCCCCGGCTGGCTGTAGAAACCCGAAGGAGAGGCACCTGTGTCCGGACCGCTGGACGGCATCCTCGTCGTCGACCTCACCCGCGCCCTCGCCGGCCCGCACGCCGGGATGATGCTCGGCGATCTCGGCGCCCGCGTCATCAAGGTGGAGACACCAGACGGTGGTGACGACAGCCGCGGCTGGGGCCCGCCGTTCGTCGACACCCCCGACGGCGGACGGGAGTCGACCTACTTCTTCTCCGCCAACCGCAACAAGGAGTCGGTCACCCTCGACCTCAAGGACGACGGCGACAAGGAGCTGCTGCGCGAGCTGGTCCGCCGGGCCGACGTGCTGCTGGAGAACTTCCGCCCCGGCACGCTGGCCCGGCTCGGTTTCGGCACCGACGCGCTGGCCGAGCTCAACCCCCGGCTGGTCACCCTGGCGATCAGCGGCTTCGGTCACGACGGCCCCGAGGGCGGCCGGGCCGGCTACGACCAGATCGCCCAGGGCGAGGGCGGGCTGATGTCCCTGACCGGGCCGGGACCCGAGGACCCGCAGAAGGTCGGTGTCCCGATCAGCGACCTGCTGGCCGGCATGTACGGCGCCTACGGGGTGCTGGCCGCGCTGCTCGAGCGGCAGCGGACCGGCCGCGGCCAGGTGGTGCGGACGTCGCTGCTGGCCGCTGTCGTCGGCGTGCACGCCTACCAGGGGACGGCGTACACCGTGGCCGGTCAGGTCAACCAGGCGCAGGGCAACCACCACCCCTCGATCGCCCCCTACGGGCTGTTCCACTGCGCCGGGGGCGGCAGCGTGCAGCTGTCCTGCGGGTCGGAGGGGCTGTGGCGGCGGCTGTGCGCCGAGTTCGACCTGGACCCCGACGCCCCCGGGCTGGCCACCAACGGCGAACGGGTCGCCCGCCGGCAGGAGGTCATCGAGCTGCTGGAGGGCGTCTTCGCCGACATCCCGGCCGAGGAGCTGCTCGCCCGGCTGTCAGCCGCCGGGGTGCCGGCGGGCAAGGTGCGGACGCTGGACGACGTCTACGCCTGGGACCAGCTCGCCTCACAGGGCCTGAAGATCTCCGTCGAGCACGCCACGGCCGGCTCGCTGACCCTCCCCGGCCCGCCGCTGCGCTTCTTCGCGCCCGGTCCGGACGGCGAGACCGAGACCACCCGGCGCGACCACGCCGCGCCCCCCGTGCTGGGCTCGTCGAACGAGGCGATCCGCGCCTGGCTGGCGCAGTGACGTCCTTGGACGCCCGAGCGCTGCGCGACCTCGTCCTCGACCCCGGTTCCTGGAAGAGCTGGGACTCCCCCATCCCCGTCGGGGACGTCCCGGAGCCCTACGCCGCCGAGCTGGCCCGGGCGGCGGAGCGGACCCGGCAGGACGAGTCGATCATCACCGGCGAGGGACAGCTGCGCGGGCGGCGGGTCGCGGTGATCGCCGGCGAGTTCGGCTTCCTCGCCGGCTCGATCGGCGTGGCCGCCGCCGACCGGCTCATCGCCGCGGTGGAGCGGGCCACCGAGGAGGGCCTGCCGCTGCTGGCCGCGCCGGTGTCCGGCGGCACCCGGATGCAGGAGGGCACCGTCGCCTTCCTGCAGATGATCGGGATCACCGCGGCGATCGCCCGGCACAAGGAGGCCGGGCTGCCCTACCTGGTCTACCTGCGGCACCCCACGTTCGGCGGCGTCCTGGCCTCGTGGGGCTCGCTCGGCCACGTGACCATCGCCGAGCCCGGCGCCTCGATCGGGTTCCTCGGCCCGCGGGTCTACCAGGCGCTCTACGGCGAGCCCTTCCCCGAGGGCGTGCAGACCGCCGAGCACCTCGCCGAGCACGGGCTCATCGACGCCGTCGTCCCGCACGAGGAGATCGCCGAGGTCGCCGACCGGGCGCTGCGGGTGCTGGCCGCGCGGCAGACCTGGCACCGGGACGTCGCCGACGCCGTGCGGCCCACCGCGGAGGACGGCACCGACACCGACGACCCCGAGGACGGGCGCAGCGCGTGGGAGGTCGTCACCGCCTCCCGGCGCGAGGACCGGCCCGGCGTGCGGCGGCTGCTGCGCACCGCGGCGACCGACGTCGTCGGCCTGTCCGGCACCGGCGCCGGCGAGAAGGACCCCGGGCTGCTGCTCGCCCTGGCCCGCTTCGGCGGAGCGCCGTGCGTCGTCCTGGGTCAGGACCGGCGCGGGCAGTCGCTGTCGGCGCCGCTCGGGCCGGGCGCACTGCGCGAGGCCCGGCGCGGGATGCGGTTGGCCGCCGAGCTGCGGCTGCCGCTGGTCACCCTGATCGACACCCCCGGCGCGGCGCTGTCCAAGGAGGCCGAGGAGGGCGGGCTGGCCGCCGAGATCGCCCGCTGCCTGCAGGACCTCGTCATGCTGCGGGCCCCCACGCTCGCGGTGCTGCTCGGCCAGGGCACCGGCGGCGGCGCACTCGCGCTCGTGCCCGCCGACCGGGTGCTGGCCGCGGCCAGCGGCTGGCTGGGCCCGCTGCCGCCCGAGGGCGCCTCGGCGATCGTGCACCGCACCGTCGACCGCGCCGGGGAGATGGCCGCCCACCAGGGGGTGCGGGCGACGGACCTGTGGCGGGCCGGGATCGTCGACCGTGTCGTCCCCGAGCGGCCGGACGCCGCCGACGAGCCGGTGGACTTCTGCCGCCGGCTGGGCCGGGTGCTCGGCGAGGAGCTCGCCGGCCTGCTCGGGCGGGACGACGGCGAGCGCTTCCGCACCCGGCTGCACCGCTACCGCCACCTCGGCCACTGAGGTCCGGCGACGATCAGGTGAGCTGATCGTCGCCGGGCCTGGCTCACCACCAGTGCTGAGCCACGACCCGCGACGGTGAGCCAGGACGTCGGCCGGGTCCGCCGGATCAGGCCGCGAGGCCCCACGCCGCGGCGACCAGCTCCAGGCTGCGCAGCCGTTCCTCGACGCCGTGGGTGGACGCCGACAGCATCAGCTCGTCGGCGCCGGTGTCGGCGGCCAGCTGCCGCAGCTGGACGACGACACCGGCCGGGTCCCCGACGATCGCGTTGCTCGGCATCGCCTCCGCGGCGGCGCGCTCGGGATCGCGCTCGGCCTCCTCGAGGCTGGGCACGGGGCGCAGCCGGTTGAGTCGCAGCGACAGCCGCATGAGCTGTCCGGGCAGCGCCAACCGGCGGGCCTGCTCGGCGGTGTCGGCGGCGAGCACGTTCGCCGTCACGATCGTGTACGGCCGCTCCAGCGCCGGCGAGGGCCGGAAGGAGTCGCGGTAGAGCGCGACGGCGGTCTGCACGTGCGGGCCGCCGAAGTGGTGGGCGAAGGCGAACGGCAGGCCCAGCTGACCGGCGAGCTGCGCGGAGAAGCCGCTGGAGCCGAGCAGCACGACCCGCGGGGCCGACGCAGCCGCGGGCGTGGCCCGGAAGTGCTCGGCCAGCCCACCCTCGACGCGGGGATCGCCGAGCAGGCCGAGCAGGTCGACGAGGTGCTGCGGGAAGTCCTCGGCCGACAGCGCGGCGGGGTCGCGACGCAGGGCGATCGCCGTCTGCGGGTCGGTGCCCGGTGCGCGGCCGATGCCCAGGTCGACCCGGCCGGGGTGCAGCGCCTCCAACAGGGCGAACTGCTCGGCGACGACGAGCGGCGCGTGGTTGGGCAGCATCACCCCGCCGGAGCCGACCCGGATCCGCTCGGTGACCGCGGCCAGGTGGGCGATGAGCACCGGCGGGTTGGTGCTGGCGACGGCCGGCATGTTGTGGTGCTCGGCGACCCACAGCCGGGTGTAACCGAGGCGGTCGGCCGTCTGCGCCACACGGGTGGTGGCGGCCAGGGCATCGGCGGTGGACTGCCCCGAGCCGACAACGGCCAGCTCGAGGACGGACAGCGGCAGCGGCTCGGACACCCCTCGGGCAACGTCCGGCCCGGCGCGCGGCTTCCGGTCAGCCGGCGGCCGCACTCCCGGCTGCCGCACCACGGGCCGCTCCCCGCTCGCCGGCGCCCACCGCGATGCCCTCGCCGCTGTCGGCCGGCGACAGACCGGCCGCCTCACGGAGGCGGTGGTCGGGGTCGAGCCGGTCGAGCACCGCCTGCAGCGCGTCGCCGAGGGCGCGGGTCTGCTCATCGGTGAGCGGGTCGAACAGCGCCGCACGGACGGCCTCGACGTGACCGGGCGCGACCGACCGGACGACGTCCCACCCGGCGTCGGTGAGGACGGCGAGGTTGCCCCGGCCGTCCTCGGCGGAGCGCTCGCGCCGCACCCAGCCGCGCTCCTCCAGTCGCGCCACGGTGTGGGAGAGCCGGCTCTGCGACTGGTTGGCGCGACGGGCCAGGTCGCTCATCCGCCGGCTGCGCTCGGGCGCCTCCGACAGCATGGCGAGGACGACGTAGGCGGCGTGGCTGAGGCCGGCGTCGCGCTGCAGCTGGGCGTCGAGCACCCGCGGGAGCAGCTCGGCGATGCTCAGCCACGTCCGCCAGGTCCGCTGCTGCTCCTCGTCGAGCCACTGCTGCGCCACATCCGGAACCGTACTTGCGCGCGACACGCCGAGCCACGCCGGGCGTCCGTACTCGACGCAGACGGTGTGAGCGGTTGCGCTCCGTGATCGGGTCAGCCGCCGGGCAGGGCGAGTCGCAGGCCGAAGCCGAGCAGGGCGACCCCTGTGACGCCCTCGACGGTCCGGCTGACCCCCGGGCGCTGCAGCCACCGGCGGGCGGCCACCGCACCGAGGACGAGGACGGCGAACCACGCGAGGCTCAGCGCCGCGTGGACGAGGGCCAGCAGCACGCCCATGCCCAGGGCGGGCGCCTCCGGCGGGAGGAACTGCGGCAGCACGGACACGTAGAAGGCGCCGACCTTCGGGTTGAGCAGGTTGGTCAGCAGACCGGTGCGGGCCGACCGCCAGGCTCCTCCCGGCGCGACGGGGAAGGGGCCGGCGACCGCCTCGGCACGGTGGCACACCAGTCGCCACAGGATCCGCCCGCCGAGCCAGACCAGGTACCCGGCGCCGACGAGCCGGAGGGCGTCGTAGGCGACCGTGGACGCGGTGAGCAGGGCGGACACCCCGACCGCGGCGGCGGCGCCCCACGCCAGGACACCGGCGATCACCCCGAGCGCGGTGGCGAGCGCGTCACCGCGTCCCCGGGTGATGGCGGCGCGCAGGACCAGGGCGGTGTCCAGGCCCGGTGTGACGGTGAGCAGCAGGGCGACGAGACCGAAGCCGAGCACGGCTCCCTGGACGCTCACGCCTGGGTTCCCGCGGCGGCGGCCACGGTCGGAGCTTAGGCGGGGGCAGTGCCCGCTCAGCGGTCCGGGCTGCGGGCGGGAGCATCTGGCAGACCCGCACCGTGCAGGTGCGCGGCGAGGGTCTCGGCGAACCCCCCTGCGACGGCGAGCTGCTCGCGCAGCGCGGTCACCCGGGCGATCGCGGCCTCGTGGAACATCCTCAGCCGGTCGAGCAGCGCCTCCCGGTCGTCCCCGGCGTGCGCGAGGTCGGACAGCAGGGTGAGCAGCTGCTGCATCTCCTCCAGGCTGAAGCCCAGCGGCTTCATCCGTTTGATCACCTCGAGGCGGGCGATGTCGTCGTCGCTGTAGAGCCGGAACCCGCCCTCGCTGCGGGCGGTGGGGACGACCAGCCCGTTCTCCTCGTAGAAGCGGATGGTGCGCAGGCTCAGCCCGGTGCGCTCGGCCACCTGGCCGATCTGCAGCAGCCCCGCGCGCGCCATCGGCATCAGTGTGCCCCTGTGAGCCGGCCGGTGTGCCGCTCGTAGCGGTCGGCGGAGTGCCCGGTGAGCCCGACGATCTCGACGGTCTTGCCGCGGGTCTCGTACTTGTGCGTGATCGCGTCGAGGGCGGCGACGGTGGAGGCGTCCCAGACGGAGGCGCCGGACAGGTCGATGACCACGTGGTCGGGGTCGTTCGCGTAGTCGAACTGCGTGTAGAGGTCGTTGCTGGAGGCGAAGAACAGCGCCCCGTGCACCGAGTACACCGCGGTGGCGCCATCGGGGTCGGGGACACGGGTGACCTCGGCCAGGTGCGCCACCCGGCGGGCGAACAGCACGCAGGCGGCGAGCACGCCGGCGACGACGCCGATGGCGAGGTTGTGGGTGACCAGCGTGCCGGCGACGGTCGTGAGCATCACCGTCGTCTCGCTCCTGGGCATCCGGTGGACGGTGCGCAGGCTGTGCCAGTCGAACGTCGCGATCGACACGAACACCATCACCGCGACCAGGGCCGCCATCGGGATGACGGCGACCACGTCCCCGAGGACGACCACGAGCACCAGGAGGAGCGCCCCGGCCAGGAACGTCGACAGGCGTGTGCGGGCGCCGGACCTCACGTTGATCATGGTCTGGCCGATCATGGCGCAGCCGCCCATGCCGCCGAACAGGCCGGAGGCGACGTTCGCCACGCCCTGCCCCCAGGACTCGCGGGTCTTGTCCGAGTGGGTGTCGGTGAGGTCGTCGACCAGCTTGGCCGTCATCAGCGACTCCATCAGCCCCACGAACGCGATGCCCAGGGCGTACGGGGCGATGACGCCCAACGTGTCGAGGCTCAGCGGGACGTCGGGCAACGCGAGGAACGGCAGGCTGCCGGGCAGCTCGCCCTGGTCGCCGACGTTCGGGATGGTCAACCCGGCGGCGACCGTCAGGCCGGTGAGCACGATGATCGACACCAGCGGCGCCGGGACGACGGTGGTCAGCCGCGGCAGCAGGAAGATGATCGCCAGACCTGCGGCGACCAGCGGGTAGACCAGCCACGGGACGTCGACCAGGTGGGGCAGCTGCGCGGTGAAGATCAGGATCGCCAGCGCGTTGACGAAGCCGACCATGACGCTGCGCGGGATGAACCGCATGAGCCGGGCGACGCCGGCCGCGGACAGCAGCACCTGGAAGATCCCGCCGAGGACCACCGCGGCCAGCAGGTACTCCAGGCCGTGGTCACGCGCCAACGGGGCCACCACCAGTGCGATGGCGCCGGTGGCTGCGGTGATCATCGCCGGGCGGCCGCCGGTGAAGGCGATGACCACGGCCATGACGAAGCTCGAGAAGAGGCCGACCCGAGGGTCGACCCCGGCGAGGATGGAGAAGCTGATGGCCTCGGGGATCAGCGCCAGCGCCACCACCAGGCCGGCGAGCACCTCGGTGCGGGCCACCTCCGGGGACAGCCAGGTGGGACGGGTGAGCCGCGGCCGGGCAGGCGCAGGCAGAGCAGAGGACATGCCACCGCTTCGAGGTCGGGCGCCCCAGGGGCGCGGCGGGCCGGCACCGCGGTGGGTGCCAGGAGGCCGGGGCGGGTGCGTCGGCGCACCAGCACGGGCCGGCATCGCCGCTCCGGCGGTCACGTCCCGTCGACGGCGCGCGGTCGGCCCTGTCCATGGTGCGCGAGGCGCCACGGGCTCCCACACCCTACCCTCACGTGAGCGGAGGGTTGCCGTGTCCTTGCTCACCCGCTCGACGGCGGGTCGCTCTGGCCCTCCGTCGGGATCACACCGTCGTGCGGCCCGGACGTCACACTCGCCGTCCGCACGTGGACGGACGCCGTGGCGACGCGCATCATTGGCAGTCGCTGGGTGAGAGTGCCAACCTGGCCCGTCCGACGAGGAGTACCACCACCGTGCCCACGTACCAGTACGCCTGCACCAACCCCGACGGGAAGCACCAGTTCGAGGTGGTGCAGAGCTTCACCGACGCCCCGGTGAGCGAGTGCCCCGAGTGCAGCAGCCCGGTGCGCAAGGTCTACGGCTCGATCGGTGTGGTCTTCAAGGGCTCGGGCTTCTACCGCACCGACAGCCGGTCCAGCTCATCCTCCAGCGAGTCGGGCGCGTCCAACGGCAAGAAGGACGCCTCCCCCGCCGCGCCCACCCCGTCGTCCACGAGCTCGTCCTCGTCGAGCGGCTCGAGCTCCTCCTCGAGCAACGCCGCGGCCAGCTGACCCGCGGTCCACAGGCGGTCGCCGGCTCCACAGCCCGGCATCCGCCGCCCCACCGCCGGCCGCGGGCGGCCAGCGTGGACACATGGTCCGCCTCCGCCGCCCGCGCCGGCCACTGCACACCGCTCGGCAGGTCCTCGCTGCTCTGCTCGCCGCCGCGGCTCTCGTCCTGGCCCTCCGCCCAGCTCCGGCACCGGCTCCCCCGCCGACCACCGTGCCGGTCGTCGTGGCCGCCGCCGACCTCGCACCGGGCGCCGTCCTCGCCACCGGGGACGTCGCCGTCGCGCAGTACCCACCCGGCCTGCGCCCCGCCGGCACGGTCGAGGACCCGGCCGCGGTCGTGGGCCAGGTGCTCGCCGGCGGTGTCCGGTCCGGCGTGCCGCTCACGGACACCGGCCTGGTCGGGGCCGGCCTGACCGACCGGCTCGGCACCGGGCAGGTCGCCGCACCGGTGCGCCCGGCCGACCTCGCGGTCAGCGCGCTGGTGCGGCCCGGCGACCGGGTCGACGTCCTGGCCACGCCGCCGGGTGCCGCCCGGGCCGAGGTGGTCGCCGCCGGGGCGCCGGTGCTGGCCACCCCGGGGCGGGAGGACGACGGGCTGCTGCTGCTGGCCGTCGACGCCGACACCGCTGCCCGGCTCGCCGCCGCGGCGACCACCGCGACGCTGACCCTCAGCCTCCCGCGACGCTCCACAGAGGGTGCCGGATCGGCGGCGGCGAGGGCGGGTGGATGACGCGTCGAGCTCGAGGGCTCCGAGGACTTCGTGCTGCGCGGCAACGTCGTCGAGCTCGCCGTCGTCATCGGTGCCGCGTCCACCGCCGTCGTCGACCGGTGCGCCGAGCCGTCTCTGCTCCCGCTGGTCGACCCCGTCGGCGGCGGTGGCCAGCTCGTGAGTGGCGGGGGCACGGGGTCCTTCTCCGAGCGGGAATCCGAGCGGTAAGGAGTAGGAGGGCCCTGTCTCAGTCGCTGCCCCAGTGCGGCGGGCGGTCCTCGAGGTAGCGCCGGTCGGCGGCCGACACCTCCTCGGGACGCTCGCCCCAGCCGACGTCCCGGTCGTCGGGGGCCCGCTCGGCACGCGCGGCCGGGACCGGGGGTGCCGGGTCCGCCAGCGGGCGTCCCAGCCCCTCGAGGACCTCCGCGGCGGGCAGGGCGGCCAGGGCGGCACCCGGCACGGCGAGCTTGCTGCCCCGGGTGCCCGACCCGACGACGACCAGCTCGGCGGCCGCGACGGCGGGGTCCACCAGCACCGGCCAGGACGGCGGCAGCCCGAGCGGCGTGATGCCCCCGTACGCCATGCCGCTCTCGGCCACGGCGACGTCCTGCGGCGCGAAGGAGGCCTTGCGGGCGCCGAGGTGGCGGCGCACCAGTCCGTTGACGTCGGCTCGGGTGGTCGCCGGGACCAGGCAGGCGGCCAGCTCGGTCTGCCCGGCGCGGCGGGCGGCGACGACCACGCAGTTGGCCGAGACCTCCAGCGGCACCCCGTAGGCCTCGGTGAAGGCAACGGTGTCGGCGAGGTCGGGATCGATCTCGGCGACCCAGGCCGGCGCGGTCAGCGCGCCCAGCGCCGCGGTCACCGGAGCGGCGAGCAGGTCGGGCCGCTCGGCGGCGGGGGTCCAGGTCAGCGAGCCGAGCCGGGGGGCGGTCGAGGAGTCCACGCCCACGATCCTGCCGTGGTGGCCGGATCGGCGCGGTGAGCGGCCGGACCCCCGCTGGTCCGGCGCTCCCCGGGCCCGCAGGATGGGCCCATGATCGGCCAGCTGCACTCCGTCGTCATCGACGCGCCGGACGCGTACGCGCTCGCGACCTTCTACGCCGACCTGCTGGGGATGGAGGTCACCAAGGGCTCCCCGGGCGACGACTGGGTCGTCGTCACCGGTCAGGGGTACCGGCTGGCGTTCCAGCAGGCCCCGGACCTGCGGCCGCCGGACTGGCCCGCCCCGGAGCGGCCCCAGCAGTTCCACCTCGACGTCCGGGTGGCCGACATCGAGGAGGCGGAGCCGAAGGCCCTCGCCCTCGGTGCGCGCAAGCTGCCCGGCGGCGGAGGCGACTTCCGCGTCTACGCCGACCCGGTGGGCCACCCCTTCTGCCTCGTGTGGGACGCCGCGTGAGCCCCGACCTGCCCGCGGTCGACCTGGCGTCGGCCAGCCGGTTCGTCGCCGCCACGGGGTTCGAGGTCGGCGAGGTCAGCGGCACCCGCGTGACCGGGACGGTCCAGGTCGGGCCCGAGCAGCACACCCCGTGGGGCGTCGTGCACGGCGGGCTCTACTGCGCCGTCATCGAGTCGGCCGCCAGCATCGGCGCCAGCGTGGCGGTGGCCGACTCCGGACAGTTCGCCGTCGGGGTCAACAACAACACCGACTTCATCCGCTCGACGACCGAGGGGCGGCTCGACGTCGTCGCCGAGCCGGTGCAGCAGGGCCGCACCCAGCAGCTCTGGCAGGTCCTGCTCACCCGGACCGACGACGGCAGGCTCGTCGCCCGCGGTCAGGTGCGGCTGCAGAACGTGCGGCGGCCCGGGGCGTGACGGCTCCCGTCCGGGTGGCGCGGGCAGTGCTCGCCGCCCGGGCGGTGGCCGCCGGCCACGGGGTCCGGTCGGCGGAGCCCCGGGTGCTGCAGGACGGCGTCAACGTCGTCGTCCACCTGGCCCCGGAGCCGGTCGTCGCGCGGGTGGGCACCCTGACGCCGTTGCTGCGACCGGCGCCGCTGCGCTCCTTCGCCCGCGAGGTCGCCGTCGCCGGCGCCCTCGCCGGAGCGGGCGCGCCGGTCGTGGCGCCCAGCGACCTGCTGCCTCCGGGGCCGCACCGGTACGCCGGGCTCGAGGTCTCCTTCTGGCGGCACGTCGAGGTGCTCCCGCACCCCCCGGCGCCCGGGGAGGTCTCCGCCGCGCTGGTCGAGCTGCACGGCGCCCTGGCCGACATGCCGGTGGACGGCGCGCCGCTGGACACCCCGCTCGACGACCTCGCCCGGTTCGCCTCGCTGGGTCGGGCGTGGGGCGCTCCGCCGCTCCTGCTGGACCGCCTCCGGGACCGGCTGGCCGAGCTCGGTCCGCAGCTGGACGGCGAGGTGGCGCCGCTGCACGGTGACGCGCACCCCGGCAACCTGCTCGCCACCCCCGACGGCTGGCTGTGGACCGACCTCGAGGACACCTGCCCCGGTCCGCGCGCCTGGGACCTCGCCTGCCTGCGCAGCACCTCCCGGCTCGACGGCCGGGCCGCCCTGGACGCGATCGGCGGCCCCTCCGACGCGGAGCTGTCACCGTGGCTGGAGCTGCGCCGCCTGCACGCCGCCGCGTGGACGCTGGTCGCGGCGACCGGGCACCCGCACCGGCGGCCGGCGGCCGGCGAGCGGCTGGCCGCGGCGCTCGGCGCGCGTTACGCCAGCGGCAGCGCCGGCTCGCGGTAGGTGGTGCCGGCCAGCGCCGGCGGCAGGACGTCGGGGTCGATGACGACGGAGAACAGCGCGCGCGGGTCCTGCAGCGTGGCCGGCGGGCGGGCCGCCGCCCTCGGCACGACGCGGTCCCAGCGGGCCGGACGGCGGTGCGGCAGGAGCTCGCGGCCCTCGAAGAGGTAGTCGCCGAGCACCTCGCCCACCAGCAGCCCGGCGCCGTGCTCGATCGGCAGCGCGACCGGATCGCCGGGGCGGACCTCGTCGAGGAAGGCCGAGAGCTGGCGCAGGTCCTTGGCCGGGCGGCGGCCGGAGATCTCCTTGGACAGCGCACGCAGTTCGGCCGGGGACAGCCCGGTGGCGTCGACGTCGATGCCCGACTGGGTGCCCAGCCCGACCACGCCGGCGGCCAGGCAGGCACCGAGCTCGTTGTGCGCGCGCGGACGGACCACCCACACCCGCGTCCCCTCGGGCTCCGCTGCGGGCGGCAGGTCGTCGGGCTCGGGCCAGAGGTAGGGCAGGTCCTCGGGCTCGGCGCCGAAGATCGGCTGGAACAGCGGCCGGTAGAAGTCCGGCTCCTTGGCCAGCAGGTTCGACCGGTGGGACAGGTGCAGGGCCTCCTTCCCGACCCAGGAGGGGAGCATCCCGGCCCGGGCCAGCTCGTCCTGCGGGACGCCGACCACGTCGGGCGCGAACTCGGCGATCAGCGTGTGCGTGGTGTCGGCGAACCCGCGCTCGCGCCAGACCCGGACCATGGCCAGCCCGTAGGCGACCAGCGCCGGGGTGCGTCCGCGCCACATCCGGACCACCGGGTGCGACGTCCAGCCGTAGTCGGGCAGCTCCAGCGCCCGCAGCACCTGGAGGGTCTCGACGCGCTGCTTGCCCAGCCGTGGCGAGTCCAGGAGCCGGGCGCTCTCCTCGAAGTCGGCGACGGGGAGGAAGGTCTGCATCGACGGTCTTCCTGCCCGTCCCGGCGTGGCGTCAACCGCCGTGTGGCCTCCCTGCAGGTGGAAGGACCCCGTCCTCCCCACCCTTCGCACGCTCAGGGCGGTGCCCTGGACGGGGCCGTGGCGGCGGGGAGGGAAGTCCGTCGTCCAGGGCCACGAGGGCGGACTCCCAGCGGGCGCGGCGCTCGGCGTCGTCCTGCTCCCACCAGGCCGGTCCGCGCTCCCCCAGCCCGGTCTTGGCCAGGCGCACCCGGGCGCGGGCGGCGGCCAGCGCGGCGCCGTCCCCGGCGGCGCCCGCCGTCCGGACGGCGGAGCGCGCTGCGCCGAGGTGGTGCAGCAGCCGGGCACGGACGTCGTCGGGCAGCGCCGGATCGGCCGCCCGCCAGCGCCGGCCGTCGACGACCAGCCAGCGGCCGTCCTCGGTACGGCTGACCTCGTGGCTCACCCGGTCACGCGGCGGACCAGGTCGGGCAGCACCGTCCCGAGCGGGGCGTCCACCCGGACGTCGACCTTCGCATCGCCGCGGGTCGGGCCCAGGTTGACCAGCCCGACGGGGATGCCGTGCTTCTCGGCGCGCAGCACGAACCGGTAGCCGCTCATGACCGTCAGCGAGGAGCCAAGCACCAGCAGGGAGCCGGCCTGCTCGACCATCGCGAAGCAGGTGTCCACCCGGTCGCGCGGCACCGTCTCGCCGAAGAAGACGACGTCTGGCTTGAGCGGGCCGTGCCCGCAGGCGAGGCAGTCGACCATGACGAACCCGTCGAGCACCTCGTCGGGCAGCTCGGCGTCGCCGTCGGGATTGACCTCGTCGACGTGCGGCCCGAAGTGCGGGTTGACCGCCCGCAGCCGCTCGTGGAGCTCGCCGCGGTCGGCGACGTCCCCGCAGGCCAGGCAGACCGTGCGGTCCAACCCCCCGTGCAGCTCGAGGACGTCCCGCGCGCCGGCAGCCTGGTGCAGCCCGTCGACGTTCTGCGTGATCACCCCGGTCACGAGCCCGGCCCGCTGCAGGTCGGCGACCGCGGCGTGCCCGGCGTTGGGCCGGGCCTCGCGGATCTGCGGCCAGCCGACGAAGCTGCGCGCCCAGTAGCGGTGCCGGCCGCGCGGGTCGCGCAGGAACGTCTGGTAGGTCATCGGCGTGTGCCGCCGCAGCGACCCGCTGGCCCCGCGGTAGTCGGGGATGCCCGAGTCGGTGGACAGGCCGGCACCCGAGAGCACGACGACGTCGCCGTCCCCCACCAGCCCGGCGAGGGCCTCGAGCGTCCCGGGGTCTGCGGCCGCGTCGACGGCGGGCCGGTCGACGGCGACGTGGTCGGCGGTGGGGACGGCGGTCACGCCGCCATGGTCCCCCTCACCGGCAAACCGCGCCGCGACCTCAGGAGGTGGCGACCTCGCGGTCCAGCCGGCCCAGCAGCTCCTCGTACACCCGGCGCAGCCCCTTGGGCGCGAAGGTGCGCTCGAAGAAGCCGCCGATGCCGCCGGCGCCGTTCCAGGTGGTGCGCACCCGGACGGTGGTCAGCCCGGCGTCGGCCGGGTGCAGCGTCCAGGTGGTCACCATCGAGGAGCGGGTGTCGGTCTCGACCAGGATGTCGGGGTCGGGCTGGCCGACCTCGACCAGCTGGTCGCGGACCCGCCTGGAGGTTGCCGCGAAGCGCCACGCGACGCGGGTGCCCGCGCCCTGACCGCCGGACTCGACCCGGTAGCCGCTGAACTGCTCGGGGAGCACGCGGGGGCGCGTCCCCTCGTAGTCGGCGAGAGCGGACCGCACCCGGTCCACCGGCGCTCGGACGACCCGTTCCGCGGTGGCGACGACCTGACCCATGGCCCCCATCCTGCCGTCGCCACCACCTCCGACGTCGACAGGGCTGCCGGATGCGCAGACCCTCCGTCGTCCCGCGTGCCGGGCCTGCGATCACCCCCGGGCCGCCCACCGGGAGCGGAGTCCCTCGGTGGACCCAGGCGTCGACCCCGTCCCGCAGGTGGTCGGCCCCCTTTTGGCGTGGTGCTCATCTGCCAGCCCCCTGGGTGGCGAACGCCCGGATGTCGGTGGCGAGCTGTTCCGGGTGGGTCAGCGGCAGACCGTGCGCCGCACCCGCGTACACCTGCAGCCGGGAGTCGCGCAGTGCGGCGGCGGTGGGTCGGCCGCACAGGTCCAGCGGTGCACTGGCGTCCTGATCCCCGTGGATGACGAGCGCCGGGACCGGACAGGCAGCCAGATCCGCGGCTGTGTCGGTCCCGAGGCCGGCGGTCAGCACACCGAGGCTGGCCGGCAGGCTGGCGCGCAGGGTGAGCGCGACACCCCAGTCGGCCAGGTCCTGCGGGATCGACTCGCCGAAGAAAGCTGGTACGCCGGCGCGGACGTAACCCGGGCGGTCGGTGCGCATCGCAGTGAGCAGCGCGTCGAGGCTCCCGTGGTCGTCGGCGAGCGGCCCCGGCGTCGTGCTGGCGACCAGGACCAGGCGGGCGACCCGGTCGGCGCCGGACCGGGCCAGCATCCGCACCGCTTCGGCGCCGCCGGCCGAGTGCGCGACGAGGGTGACCTCGCGCAGGTCGAGCGACTCGAGGACGCCGGTGAGGTCGTCGGCGAGCGTGTCCAGGTCGTAGCCGCTCCCGGGACGGCCCGAGCGACCGCAGCCGCGGCGGGTGATGCTGACGGCGCGCAGCCCGCTGTCGGCGAGCCGCAGCGCGACGTACTCCCACATCTCCCCACCGACGACCCAACCGTGGGTCAGCACCACGGGAGGGCCCTGTCCGAGGTCGTCCACGGCGATGCGCACTCCGGTCGGGGTGGTGACCACGTCGACGCCCGAGACGGTCATGTCCGGTACCTCCTGTGCGGGAAGACGATGAGCGATGAGGGAGCCGGCCACCTGCGACCGGCCCGCCTCAGCGTGTCCCCCACCGCGGCGCCCGTCGATGACCAGTCAGGTAAGCGCCCGCCGGACACCCAGGCCCCACCTGCACAATCACCACCGCCGCCGTCCCGCGAGGAGAAGCCGTGACCACACCGCCACCGCCCACCGTCCCGACCGGCCTGACCCCGGAGGAGCGGGACCGCTTCTTCCTCGGCCTGGCCGTCGAACAGGCGCGCATCGGTTGGGAGGAGGGCGGCGTCCCGATCGGTGCCGCGCTGGTGGACGGCGACCGGGTGCTGGCCGTGGGCCGCAACCGTCGCGTCCAGATGGCCAGCGCCATCCGGCACGGGGAGACCGACTGCATCGAGCGGGCCGGCCGGCTCCCGGCGGCGGTCTACCGCCGCAGCGTCCTCTACACGACCCTCTCCCCCTGCCTCATGTGCGCGGGGACGGCGCTGCTCTACGACATCCCGCGCATCGTCGTCGGGGAGAACCGCAGCTTCCAGGTCTCCGAGGAGCTGCTCCGCTCGCGCGGCGTGCAGGTCGACGTCCTGGACGACCCGGACTGCCTGGCGCTCATGGAGCGGATGCTCGCCGAGCGGCCGGAGCTGTGGCTCGAGGACATCGGGGAGGAGTCGTGACCGCGCCCGGGCGTCCCGCTTCGGCGGCTCCCGACGCGGGGGTCGTCGACCCGGACTACCCGGTCACGCCGGTACCGGTGCACGCGCGGAAGTCCTTCTTCTCCATCGCCGTCGTCCTCCTGGGCTTCACCGTCTTCACCCCGACGATGCTGGCCGGCGCCACGCTGGGACCGGCGTTCGCCTTCGGCGACCTCGTGCTCGTCATCCTCACCGGCTCGCTCATCCTCGGCGCCTACGTGGCCGTGATGGGCTGGGTCGGCGCGCGGACCGGCCTCACCACCGTGGTCATGGCCCGCTACACGCTGGGCACGCGGGGCGCCAAGCTGGCCTCCATCCTGCTGGGTGGGACGCAGATCGGCTGGTACGGCGTCGTCGTCGGCACCATCGGCGACCTGACCGCCGAGGCGCTGGACTGGCGGTCCTACGGTGCTCGGGCCGCGGTCATGGTGGTCACCAGCGTGCTGATGTGCGCGACCGCCTACTGGGGCTACCGCGGCATGTACTGGGTGTCGCTGGTCTCCACCCCGCTGATCCTCGTCCTGGCGTTCTGGGTGGTCGGCCGGTCGCTGCAGGAGGTCGGCGGCCTCGAGGGGCTGACCGGCGTCCGGCCGACGGCGTCGATGGCCGTCGCCGTGGCGATCACCACCGTCGTCGGCACGTTCGTGTCCGCCGGCACCCAGGCGCCCAACTGGACCCGGTTCGCCCGGCGCGGTTCGCACGCGGTGTGGGCCTGCGTCATCGGCTTCCTGGTCGGCAACGGGCTCATGGTGTTCTTCGGCGCCATCGGGGCGCTGACCTTCGGCGAGGGCGACTTCGTGCTCGTCCTGTACCAGCTCGGGCTGATCGGCTGGGGCCTGGTGCTGCTGTTCGGGAACCTCTGGAAGAGCAACGCCGACACCGCCTACGCCTTCGGCGTGGCCGGCGCCGAGCTGTTCGACCGTCCCAGCAAGGGCCCGTTCGTGATCGGCGGTGCGGTGATCGGCACCGTGCTCGCGCTCACCGGCGTGCAGAACCACCTCGTCGAGTACCTGGGGCTGCTCGGCACGTTCATCCCCCCGCTGGGCGGCGTGATCATCGGCGACTTCCTCGCCCGCTGGCGGCGGCGCGGCATCCCCGCCGGGACCACCCCGCCCGCGGTGCGGTGGCCGAACCTCCTCGCCTACGCGGTGGCCGCCCTCCTCGCCTGGCTCAGCGGGGAACTGGGCGTCGGCATCCCGCCGGTCATCGGCATCGTGGTCGCCATCGCGCTGTCGGCGGGGCTCTCCCGGGTCGGTGCCCCGGGCACCGCCCCGGCCGGCGCCGGGCGCGGGCCGGCGTGAGGAGACTCACCCACCGGCCGGAGCCGACGCCGGGTACCACGGGAGGGTGACCCGCTCGCTCTCCCTCACCCGCACCGGCTCCGGCGAGCCGCTGCTGCTGCTCCACGGCATGGGCAGCTCGCGCCGCGACTTCGCCGCCGTCGTCGAGCCGCTGGCCGAGCGCTACGACGTCCTGGACGTCGACCTGCCCGGGGTCGGCCGCTCACCGGCGCTCGAGGAGCGGCCCACGGTCGCCGCGATCACCGACGCCGTCGAGCAGACCCTCGACGACCAGGGCGTCGGCCTGGTGCACGTGCTCGGCAACTCGCTGGGTGCCCGGGTCGCCCTCGAGCTCGCCGTGCGCGGCCGTGCGCGGTCGGTGGTGGCGATCGCGCCGTCCGGGCTCAACGTGCCGCTCGAGCGGGTCGTGCAGGGCAGCAGCATGGCGCTGGCACGGGTGGCCCTGCGCACGGGAGCGCCGCTGGTCGGACCGCTGTCCCGCTCGGCGCTCGGCCGGGCGGCGCTGCTGGCACCGCTCAAGGCGCGCCCGTGGAGCACCTCTCCCGACGAGGCGATCGGCGCCCGGGAGGGCTTCGCCGACTCCCGCGACTACTGGCGCACCCTGCTCTGGGGGCTGCTGCTCGACGTCCCGCGGGGCCTGGACCGCATCGACTGCCCGGTCACCCTCGTCCAGGGCGTGGCCGACTGGGTGGCCTCGGGGCAGACGGTGCGCTACCTGCCGCTGGTCCCCGGGTCCCGGTTCCGCCCGCTGGCGTGGGCCGGGCACGCGCCCCAGTCCGACCGGCCGCGGACGATCGTGCGGCTGGTCGAGGAGGCCGCCCGCCATGCCCGTCAGCCGGCGGACTCCTCCGCGTTGAGGACCGAGCACCGGAACCGGGCGCCGGCCATCGCCTCGGTGAAGACCGCCTCCCAGGCCGGGTCGGCCGCCGAGAAGGTCGTGTAGACGCGGTCCTCCAGCACGACCGGCACCCCGTCGGGGCCCGGGCGGGAACGCCGCAGCAGCACCCGCGTCCGTCCGTCCACCTCATCGTGTGCCGGTGCCCACCGGGCGGAGGCCACCGCGTCGGCGAGCCGGGCCTGGTGCCGCCCGGGCAGCCGCTGGCGGCCGGCGCCCGGGGGGACGGCCGGACGAGCCGACCAGACACCCAGTGCGTAGAGCAGCAGGCCGACGAGCGCCAGCAGCACCACCAGCTCGAGGAGCAGGACGACCACGGGGACGACGGTAGTCACCGCAGGACGCCGCGGACGGGTCCGCCGCCCCGCCCGCTAACCTCGACGAGTACGCCCCGGTCGGCCCCGCGCCGACGAGCCCCCGTAGCTCAGGGGATAGAGCATCGGTTTCCTAAACCGTGTGTCGCAGGTTCGAATCCTGCCGGGGGCACCGCAAAGGTGCTGGTCAGCGGCTAGTCCGCGCGCCGGAGGCGGGCCAACGGGGCGTCAGACTGGGGTTCGGTCAGCACCTGGTCAGCACGAGCGGCATCCAAGCGGTCGGCGACCGCGTCCAGCTCGTCGGGGAACAGGTGGCCGTACCGGTCCAGCGTCATCTGCGCTGAGGCGTGGCCCAGCATCGACTGCACGCCCTTCACCGACGCGCCGGAGGCGATGGCGAGGGATGCGGCGGTGTGCCGGAGCTCGTGCGGAGTGAGACCCGAGAGGCCGGCGTCATCGGCCGCCCGGTCGAACAAGTCGCGGCGGAAGTTCTGGACCCGCAGCGGGGTGCCGGCCCGGGAGGCGAAGACTAGGTCGGTCGGCGCCTTCCCGGTGAGCTGGCGGCCGAGTTCCTCCCGAAGGAGGCGGGGCACCACCACCGACCGGTGCTGATGTGTCTTCGGTGTACCGAAGACCATCTCTCCGTCGACCTCGGTGACCGCCTCGACCACGTCGATGCGCCCTCTGAGCGGCTGCACGCGGCGCACGCGCAGGCCGGTCAGCTCTCCCCAGCGCAGACCGGTGTAACCGGCCACCAGGACCATCAGGCGATGCGGGCCGCAGCCGTCGGCGAGGTCGGCGAGCTGCTGGTGGGTGAGGTAGCGACGATCGGACCTCGGCAGGCGGGGCAGGCCGACACCGGTGGCCGGGTTCCGCGCCAGCCGGTTGTCCTTCACCGCGTCGTCCAGCATCGAGGACAGCAGGTGGTAGGCCTGCCGGGTCCTGGACGCCGACAGTTCCACGCGCATCGCGGCCACCCAGGCGACGACGTCGGAATGCCTGATCTTGGTCAGCGGGACCGTGCTCCAGGTCGGGAGCACACGGGTGGCCAGCAGTGACCGGTAGGACGACAACGTCTTGGGCTTGAGGTGAACTCGGCCGGCCACCAGATCTCGGACCACTGCCCCACCGTCATCCTCGACCGACCCGGGTCGACCCAGGTGTCGTTCCTGATCGCCGACTTCTGCTCCTGCTCCCAGAGGTCGGCATCCCGCTTGCGGTGGAAGTTCCCGTTCGTGTGCTACTTGCCGGCGGCGTCGCGATAGAAGCCAACCCACTTGTCCCCACGCTTGTATGCCATCGCTCACCCCTTCGGTCTGGTCGCACGCCGGTAGGACGCCTCGGTCCCCGCAGAAGCACGCCCAGCCTTGCGCGGTCGAGGACGTGGCACGAGAGTCCGCGGCTCGACACCGACGTTGACCTGAGCCTCTGGAGCCGGAATCGGCTCAGCCGTGCCCTGTTCGCGCCGTGCATCGATCCAGGCGTGCAGGTCGTCACGGCGGTAGAGGACGCGGCGGCCGAGCGGAAGCTGTGCGGGCCGGTGCCCAGGTGGCGCCAGTACCGCAACGTGGCGACCGGAGCTCGCAGCAGCAGGGCGGCTTCGGCGATGGTAAGCAGCTCGGCGGGGTGATCGGGGCCGGGGGTCTAGTCGGGCATGTCTGTCTCCGAGAGCTGTGCGGATCCTGGCGGGCTGTCCACCTGTAGAAGGCGCCGTTTCACGGCAATTGGCGACAACTCACAGCCAACTTCTCCGGTCGACCTCTTGTTTTCCTCCGGTGCCTCTCCTGTGGCCGGTGACTGGGCAGGTGGGAGCCGCCGATGTGATGGCCCGCCGTCGGGGCCGGCGCTCGGTGGTGGCGTCCGGCAGGAGGCCGACCTCCGGCAGGCACCTGCCGGAGGTCGGCGGATCCTTCAATTGTTCTGCAGTTCTCCTGCAGTGCCTGCTTGCCCGGCCTCGCAGCAGGCCGGGGAGAAACCTCGCTCACCGCCTGAGGCTTGGGGTGACACCCCGCGCGGGCCGTGGCCCGTGGCGCTCGGACTCGGGCCGCGGGACAGGTGCGGGGTAGCCGGTCGGCCCCGGCGTGGCGGCTCGGCGCTGCTGGCGGTCGGCGTCGTAACGGGCGCGCCAGGCGTCGCGGGCTGCGGTGAGCCGGTCGGGCGGCTGACCCAGGAACATGGGGTCTGCCTGAAGGTCGGCGCTGCGGGCCCGGGCGGCAGCCAGCTTGTGCCGGGTGGTGGCGACTGAGCACTCGAGGGCAGCCAGCCGCCCGGCCGGGTCGGGTGCCCAGGCCAGCGGCCCGAGTGGGTCGAGCCGCTCGGCGCGGTGGCGCTGCGCCTCGGCCAAGGCAGCTTGGGCCTGCTCATCGGCTTGCCGGGCGGCCTTGGCGGCATGCAGCCCAGCGTGCCCGGGATGCTGCTGTTCGGTAGCCCGGCGGGCGATGGCGTTGAACGCCCGCCACAGCGCGGGCCGGTAGTCGCCCCGGTCAGCCACCCGCGCGAGCTGCTTCACGTCGGTGGGCAGTCCGGGCAGATGCGGGCGCCACCGGTCGGCCCAACCGGCCAGCTGCTCACCGGCCCGGGCGACGGGTGCACGCTTGAGACCCCACCAGCCGGGCCCATCGAGCACCACCCGGGCTGCAGCGCGGGCGGTGCCGCGCTCGGCGTCCCAGGCGGCTAGCAGGCCGTCGCGGATGCGGTCGGCCTGCTCGGCGAGGAAAGTGTCGGCGGCCTGCACCCGCTGCGTGGCTCGCTGAGCGGCGTGAGCTACGTGCCGGGACCGGTCCTCCAGCCGGGCCAACTCGCCGGCGCCGGGTGCCTCCAGCGCCACGGCCCGGCGGAGCACGTCGCACCACGGCTCCAAGACGGCCAGCCGGTCGAGACAGCGCTGCTCGACCGTCCAGGCCGCGTGCAGGTCGGCCAGCAGCTGTTCGAGCGGGCGGGGGGTGGCGTAGCGAGCCGCTTCGGCGGCGGCCTGTTGGGCGGCGTGGGCGGGGCCGAGGTCGGCGCGGTCGCGGCCGAAGGCAGCGATCCATTGTTCCCGTGCGTCGGCGAGGTCGACCGCGACGAGGTGGGCGGTGTTCGCGGTGCGGCCGCGGGTCATCCCGACGTAGGCGGCCGCCGCGCCGGTGTGCTCGCCCACCACCAGGTGCGCTGCGGTGACCGTGTCGCCCTGCGCGCCGTGCGCGGTGGAGGCGTAGGCAAGCTCCACGTGCGAGGTGACGTAGCCGGCGGGCAGCACCCGCTCCCCGGCCCACGCCGGGGTGACACCGGACGGGACAGCTCCTCTTGGGGTGACATTGGCCGGGACGACGGCCAGCCCCCCGTCGCGATGCACGGCGGTGACGGTCCAGGTGTCGCGGTTGGCCACCCCGAGGTCGCGGTCGTTGCGGCGGGTGGCGATCCGGTCCCCGACGCCGATCCGCTGCCCGGCGCTCGTGGTGACCACGGTGCGGTCGTCGACGCGGCCATCGGCGACCAGCCGCTCGCGGATGGCCGTACCTAGCTCGGCGGCCTGCTCGCGGGTGTCGACCACCACGGCCACGCGCTCGCCGTCGCGGTGATGGGCGGCGACGAGCATGGCCAGCGCCGCCTGCAACTCGGTGGAATCGGCGTGCAGGTGGATGTTGCCGCGGGCCATGAGCGCGTCGAAGACCGCGCCCGGGTCCTCGCCGGTGCGCATGGCCAAGGACAACTCGGCGTACTCCGCGTCCGGCGCCGTCCGTCCGGTCTGGTCGGTGCGGACGAAGCGGTGAACCCCGTCGAGCACCAGGTGAGCTGTCGGGTCGACCTGACCGGCGGCGAGATCGAGCACACCGCCGCGGCCGACCGCGGCGAGCTGGTGGCGGTCACCCAGCAGCGCCAACCGGGCTCCGGCCTCGTCGGCGACGGTCAACAGCGCCCGAGCGGCGTCCTGGTCGAGCATCCCGGCCTCGTCGACGACGAGCAGGTCCCCCGCGGTCAGCCGTGCCGTCTCCTGCGGGCCGGCGTAGGGCACTCCGGTGACCGGGTCGGTCTGGCCGGGGGTCAGCCGGGTCCAGGCACCGTCGTCGGTCCAGCGCCAGCCGTACTGAAAGGCCAGCCACGCCGCCGAGGCCGTGGCGGTACCGACCTCGGCAGCGGCGACCTTGGCTGCCTTCAGCGTCGGGGTGACGACCACCAGGTGGCGCCCATCCGCCTCGAGCAGCTGTCGGGTGGCGGCCAGGGCGGTGGTCTTGCCCGCGCCGGCCGCGCCCTCGACGACGACCAGGGGGCGGTCACCGGCCAGCGCGGTGACCGCCGCCGCCTGACCCGCATCCAGCCGTCCGCGCACGGCATCCGGCAGCGTCGGCCCGTCCACGTCAGCGGCGGCGGTCCTGCTCCGGGCGGCCAGCCGGTCGGTCAGGTCGGCCTCGACGTCGAGCACCGGCTCGGAGGTCCACGCCCGGATGTGTTCAGGAGCCCCGGCCTGGTCCAGCAGCGACACACACCGCGTCATCGCGCGGGCGGTGAGGTCCTCGGCCAGCTCGATGCGCACGCCGGCGTCGATGACGATGCCGGTGGCGGCGATCAGCTCTTCGACCTCGCCGCGGACATCGGCGGCGTTCCACGCCGAGCGGGCGGCCGCGAGCCGGGCCAGCACACGCTCGACCGCCCCCTCCCGGTCCAGCGCGCCGATGGGCGTGGGGCTCAGGGCGACGGGTCGCTCGGGGTCGCGGTAACCCAGGGCGGCCAGCTCCCCAATCCAGCGGGAGGTGAGGCCGGTGCCCGGTCGTGGGGTGACCTTGTCCGGGCGGCCCTCAGCCCACGCCCGGGCATCCCACGCCCGCCGCAGCCCCGGCCCGGGGACCTCACCGGGGTGCGCGGCCGCCCACTCACGCTCGTAGCGGTCCGCATTGCGGGCGATCTGCGCCGCCCGGGCGCTGAACGCGGCAGCATAGCTGGCCAGCTCCGGTACATCGCCCGTTCCGTTCAGGGTATAGCCGTGCGCGGCCAGCGCGGCCCGGAACTGCGGATCAGTGGCCACCGCCGCGTGTCCGATGCCGTTGATCGCGCCGAGGAAGTCGCGCACGCCCACGGTGTGCAGCCCCCGCCACCGCCCAGCGGCGAACACCCGGGCGTTGACCTGCAGGTGCAGGTGCCGGTGCGGATCCCCCGCCCGGGAGGTGTAGTGCCGCACCGTCACCGCATCCAAACGCTCCACCGGCACCTGCACCTGCCCGCCCCGCGGGCCCACGCGGGTGGTGGCGTGTTGGGCCAGCCAGCCGATGATCTGGACTGCGGTGCGGTCCTGCGCGGCGTCGTAGGCGGCTGCGATGTCCGGGTGCAGGGCGGCGGCCAGCGACCAGGACTTCGGCCCGTTGACCACCACCTCGACGAACCGCACCGCGCGGTCGTCGGTGCGCAGCCGACCGCGCAGCTCGCCGGTGTCGGGGTCCAGGCCGCCCACCCACGTCTCGTAGGCATCCCCGGCCAGCGCGGCGAGCTCCTGCACCCGCCCGCCGTCGACGGTGTAGCGGCGGGCGATCCCGGCGCCCTCGGTCAGGTAATAGTCATCGGCCCGGCCCCGGTCGGCCTCCACGTAGTGGCGGGCCGCCGCCGGTTCGCCTGCGTAAACCTTTATTTCGCCGCGCATTTTCAACGCCATCCAACAATGACCAACACGTCACCTCCAGAAACGGCAGAGGGCCCCGCGAAGCGGGGCCCGGGCTACCGCTATTGGTAGCATGCGTGCCGCTTTTCAGTAAAGGCTTGAGGGTTAGCGGTGAAGGTTGAGCGTTATGGGCGGCAAGTCGTCGTTAATGTCAACTTGTTCGTCGTAGTTGGCGACTATTGATTGCATGAAGGATGCCGACTGTTTAGTCGCACGTGTTAATGACGTCGAGTTCAGAGCTCGTCTCACGTGGTGAGCTTCTTGTAGCAGGTGAGCGTGGCGGCTAGAGTGAGGAATGCGGTGAACAGCCGGGCGGAGCGTTCGTAGCGGATGGTCAGTCGGCGGTAGCCGGTCAGCCAGGCGAAGGATCGCTCGACGACCTAGCGGTGCCGGCCCAGCCGGCTGCTGCTCTCCACGCCGCGGCGGGCAATCCGCGGGGTGATGCGGCGTCGGGGTAGCCAGGCCGTAGGTGCGGATAGTCGTAGCCCGTGTCGGCGTGCAGCTTGGCCGGTCGGCGGCGGCGCGGGCCGCGCCGGGAGCGGATGGCGGGGATGGCCTGCACCAGCGGGATCAGCGCGAGGCTGTCGTGGGTGTTGGCCGCCGAGGTCGCCATGGCCAGCGGCAGGCCGGTGGCGTCGGTGAGCTCGTGCAGCTTGGACCCGGGTTTGCCGCGGTCGACCGGGTTCGGGCCGGTCAGCGGGCCCCCTTTCACCCAGACGCTGGCGGCGTCGACCCCATCGCGAGACCAGTCGATGGCGGCCTGCTCACCGAGCCGGTCGAGCACCGCCCGGTGCAGGCGCCGCCACAGCCCGGCTTCGGTCCAGGCCACGAACCGTCGGTGCGCGGTGGCCTTGGAGACCTGGAATTCCGCTGGTAGGTACCGCCAGGCGCAGCCGGTGATCAGGACGTCGACGATCGCGGTGAACACCGACCGGTCGTCGACATGCCGGGTGGCCGCCGCCTTGCGGGCGCTCGGCCTGCGGCGGGAGCAGCGGCTCGACGATCTCCCACAGCCCGTCGGGCACCAGCGTCTGACCCATCCGTTCCCCCACGAGAGGGGGCAACGTCGGCCAGGTCAGCGCTCATCCACATGAGACAAGCTCTTAGTCAGACTTAGTGGCGGCTTAACGGCATGGATCAACTTGATCCAATAACCAACGGGTCACTTGCCTATACTACTTGACTAATAGACGACAGCGGGTGACTAATAGGTGGCAGCGGGTGCGTCCGGTGGTGCACCTGTTCCAGGAGGAAGCTCCGGACAAGTTCGCTCGTACGGAAGACCGGGAAGCAACTGTTCCCATTCTGCTGCAGACAAGTTGCGGTTGACCATCGAACAACCGTGTCCCCCGACAACGGCTCGCCATGGGGTTGCCCCGTGGCCATGTCCCACAGTTGCGCCGTGCCGTCGGCGCTGGCCGAGGCGAGCAGTCGGCCGTCCGGGCTGACCGCCACGTCCATCACGTCATCGGTGTGCCCGGCCAGGGGCTGGCTGATCGAGTAGGAGCTGGCGACCTCCCACAGTCGCACTTCGCGGTCCCAGCTGCCCGTGGCCAGCAGTTGCCCGTCCGGGCTGAACGCCACGGCCGCCACGTCACCGGTGTGGCCGACCATGGGCTGGTCCCAGGGGCGCCCGGAGGCCGTGTCCCACAGACGTACGACGTGCGCGGTGTCAGTACTGGCCAATAGTCGGCCGTCAGGGCTGAACGCCACCCCTCTCACCGGCCCCTGGTGACCAATGAGCGGCTCGCCCTGCGGCTGCCCGGTGGCGATGTCCCACAGGCGCACCTCCTGGTCCCAGCCTCCCGTGGCCACCAGCCGCCCATCCGGACTGAACGCCACACCCTGGACCTCCGCCGCGTGACCGGTCAGCGGTTCGCCCACCGGCCGACCGCTGGCCACCTCCCACAGCCGCAGGGTGGAGTCTGCCCCGGTAGTGGCGAGCAGCCGGCCGTCCGGGCTGAACGCGACCGCCCACACCCGCCCCTCGTGCCCGACCAGCGGCTCACCAACCGGCTGGCCGGTGGCGACGTCCCACAGGCGCACCTCCTGGTCCCAGCCTCCCGTGGCCACCAGCCGCCCATCCGGACTGAACGCCACACCTGGGACCTCCGCCGCGTGACCGGTCAGCGGTTCGCCCACCGGCCGACCGCTGGCCACCTCCCACAGCCGCAGGGTGGAGTCTGCCCCGGTAGTGGCGAGCAGCCGGCCGTCCGGGCTGAACGCGACCGCCCACACCCGCCCCTCGTGCCCGACCAGGGGCCGGCCCTGCGCCCGGCGCATGGCGACGTCCCACAGTCGCACGGTCCCGTCCTCGCTGGCCGAGGCGAGAAGGGGACCGTCAGGACTAAACGCCACATCGTGTACCTGGTCCTCGTGCACCTGGTCCTCGTCACCCGTGAGCGTCCATGACGCATGGGTGACCCGCGCGAGGCCGGCGATGAGCCCTGCCGGCGGTCCGAGCACCGGCTCGTCGCGTGCCAGGCTCATGCTCTGCAGGCCGGCGAGGATCGCAGTGTTCGGCTGGCTGTCGAACAGACGATCGGATTGAGCGCTGAGCTGTCGGGCCAGGGCGAGCCGGTTCTTGACCTCCGTCTGGTGGTTCGCCCATATCGCCAGTCCGGTCGCGGCCAGCGAGATGACCAGGAGGACGGCCAGCGTGCCGACCAGCGCTCGAAGTCGTCGGTTCGATCGCCGGGTCTCTTGCAGCTCCCGAGTGAACAGTGCGCGGCTGGCCTCCAGGAACTGGCGTTCCACTGAACCGATTTCGTCAGCAGAGCTCTCGGCCCACCGGTCGAAGGAAGTCAGCCGTGCGCCGCGCAGCAGGAATGACTCGTCTCGCCCCCCTCGATCCCAGTCGGCAGCGATCCGTTCCAGATCGGAACGCATGCGGAGCTGCGTTCGGGCTCCCTCGATCGCATCGCGCAGGAGCGGCCACTGTCGCAGCAGGGCCTCGTGCGCGACCTCGACGCCGTCTCTATTTTCCGAATCGGACTCAAGCATTGTTCGCCCACTGGTGAGCAAGCGCGCCTCAACGAACGCATCAACGACGGTTTGCTCGTTGGCGGTCAACGTGTCGCGACGAACACGGCGCCGCGCCGGCTCCTTAGTGCCTTCCACAGTTGCCAGCTTCAGCAATGTGGGCACCACCAGGTCACCGAGTCCGCGCCGCCCCAGTTCATCGGTCAGCTGATCAGCGCGCTTCTGCAAAGCGCCGATTACACCTCCGAGTCGTTCATACTCGTCGACGCCGATGAAGCCGTCTGGACCGGCTCGCTGGTACAACGCGCGCAAGGTGTACGCCAACAACGGCAGGGCGTCACCACCCGCCGTATCCTCAACCATGCGCTCAATCAGCCCGGAGGAGAACTGCAGGCCCGCCCGTTCGGCCGGACGCCCAATAACCTCCGGCAGTCGGACTCGACTGAGCGGTTCAATCACCAGCGGATCGTCCACAGCCTCCGCAAGGCCAGCTCGCTCCGGCGCTCGGCTGAGATATTCAGAGCGAACTGTGGCAACGACCCATAAGGGGCCGTCCTCGGACAGCCCTCCTGTGAGCAGCTCGAGAAACTTCCGTTGTTCATGCGGCCCGCTGCGGGTTAGCAACTCCTCGGCCTGGTCGACCACAGCGAGAATGCGCGGTCGATCGGCGTTTCCACGCGAGGCTAGCTCGGCTAGCTCATCGAGCAACTCCCTCAGCCGGTCCGAGCCTCCTTTCAGGGTTTCCTCGACCTCCACCCATCGGCGTGGATTGCCGCAGGTAGCAAAGGCGCCGGCCAGACTGCGCGCAAGGTTTCGATCGGGCTGTCCCCCGGGCCGCACCGGAGGAAGAATTACCCACCGAGATCCCATGCGCCCTAGGCGAGGCAGCAGTCCGGCGCGCAGGAGCGAGGACTTGCCACTGCCAGATGGACCGACGATCGCAATAAAGCGCCCGCGTTCGTTCATCAAGGTCGGCTGAAGGAGCTCCATGAGCCGCTGTATCTCCTGGCTACGGCCGAAGAATACGGCAGCGTCCTCGCTGGCAAAGGCGTCCAGGCCGGGATAGGGGGGACGAGCCGGGTCCCAGCTAAAAGCATCCTTCGGGTCCAGGCCTGCTCTCCGCAACCCTTCGATAAGTGCGTCGAATGCCCCATCTCCAGTGGCCATGTCAAGCCATTGAACGCTATTCAAGAGTGGCAGCCGAACACCGGACTCTAGTTCAACCGGGAAGATGGGTTTGCCTAGTGAGCGCGCGAGGCTCAATTCTGCAAAACACCAAGGAGACGCAACGGAGGCGGCACTGCCAAGAAAGATGACGCCGTCACTGCGTCGCAGCTGCGAGTATATCTCGCGCTCCCAATCACGTCCTACTGGAATGCCGAGCACCGGGTCGAAGTCGACGAAGAGAGCCGCAAAACCATCCGACTGCAGCCGCAACCGGATGCGGTCCACGACGATCCGATCTTGGCTGCTGTGACTAATGAAGAGCGACGTCATGCCTACCCGGCCGTTCTTACACTACTTACTGGAAATGCCGTCGGCATCTGATGCGATGCTGGCGCCGCCGACCGAGCGGAGCCAGTCGACAGACCATGGCCACCGATTCCCCGTCGAATGATCACGTGCAATTGCGCCGCCGCGGCAGTGCGCAGCGCAGACAAGGGATGCACGCTTACTGCGGAGGGCAACCAGGCAAGTAGCATGGCTCGACATAGACGTACTGCGGGTTTGCGTCCAGGTCCGTCTGAACGTAGACGGCGTCGCCCAAATTGAACGACCCCCTTCTCTGAGACGCGTTGTCCCAGTAATTGCAACTGTATGCGCCCGGCACCCTGTCCGGGCCTCCTGTGAAACTACACCAGAAGCTGCGCAGCTCTCGAATTCGCACGGTCTTACCGTCTGGGATATCCTCGTTTGCGACGAGTAGACCGGGTGAATCGCCGCGCTCCGCCAGGGTTTGACTAAAGGTGCCGTTATCCGAGCACCTGTAGTCATGGACCGGCGCCGCCTCATACCGACACCTGAATTGGTCCGGGACCGTTGTGGCGTCGATCCCGAATCGGTCCGTCGCAACAATAGAGATCGGTGATCCTTCGTTGTGTCTTGCAAGAGCCGACTCCACGGCGACGGCATTCAAGGCGACAACTAGGGCCAGGAGAGTCAGGCAAATTTTGAGAGAGCGGCCCGTGGTCGATGATTTTTGTGTCATCATGCTGCTCACCTACTCTGGGGACTATTGCAGAGTGTGTGCTACTGTCGCTACTACGCAGTGCTGCGGCATTGAAGTGCGCTCCCCGAGGCCACTACGCGCTCAGCGCACCGGAGCGGCACATCTTATGCTCACCCTTCCCTTCGGTCGGGCATAACTTTTCAGGTCAGCCTAGCTCTGAGTTCAACGATCGACTCCCGACTGCCTGACGCCATCAATCTAACGGCCATCATCAGCTCGATACGGACAGCAGTGGCAGAAGATGGTGCCTCGCCCAGACAACATGATGCATTCCTATGAATGCGGGTGGATGGGGAGGCGGTGAACGACGGGTGCAGTCCTGTGCGCTCCACTGAAGAAGTGGACGCGAACTGTGACGTAGGCCTTCAATATTGACCCAGCGTTGAATACGCGGTCGCGGCCACTGACGGGCCATCATCGCTCCTGGCGGACATCAGGCACGGTTCTCATCGTTCGGCACGACGAGAGGCAAGGTATCCATGCATCGTCACCGATGCGTCACCGATGCGTCACCGACCGAGGTGGAGGCAGTCGTGACAGAGGGGGACGCCGACCAACTTCTGACGCTGCTCGACATGGAGGGCCTTGCGGAGCCGTATGTCGTGGAGCCGCCCCGGCTCACCGCCGTTAATCCTTGACAGGACCCGGCTACGGTCCCGTTTCCAAGGTCACCGTAGAGTCGAAGAACCCGTCATGCGCCGGACAGGTCCAGTAGATCGGGGACGTCTCCGCTAGCCCGGAAAATGCCGGACACCGGCCGAACGATCCGCACTGTCTCGATTATCGGCGTGAGCCGGGCGTCGGACCGGCACACCGCGCACCTCTGGATCGCCGGGCCGGTGTGCACGGCTCCCTCCGCCGAGGCGAAGTGCGACCGTGCACGGTCTGCGCACCAACATCGCCGGCCTGCTACACCATCCCCTGGACGGTGAAGGTCGCGCTGCGCCGGGTCGAGATACGGCCGCTACGGTCCGTCGATGAGTCAGAGCCCAACACACTCCGTCTCGCGCAGACGTTGGCCTTCGAAGCCCATCCACACACTGCTGGCCGCTTCCCATAACCGGCTTCAATTCGGCTGCAGCGGGCCGAGGGAAGGGTGGGCCGTAGGCCCATCCCGTAGGGACGCGCAGCGCCCTTCCGGCGACCCGCTGCAGCCGGCAACCTCGGCCGGCTGCGGGGGCGGCCTCGCTCCTGACTGCGGTCCTTCGGATCCGTCGATAGTCCGCCCTGAGTCCGCCCCGAGTCCGCAGATAGTCCGCAGAACGCCCACTTCCGCCCGTCAACCGTCAATCACACTCAGCGCTATACTCGCTGATCAGAGGCCAGCTGAGGTAGGTCGGCGCAGGTCAGCGTCACGGCCACAATCATGTCGGGGATCACGCCACGGATCGCCCGCCGCGGCATCGAGACCAGCGATCGGCTGGGCCGGCACCGCTGGGTCATCGAGCGCTCTCTGGCCTGGCTGACCGGCTACCGCCGACTGACCCTGCGCCCGGCTGTTCACCGCATTCCTCACCCTGGCCGCAACGCTCACCTGCTACAAGAAGCTCTCCACGTGAGACAAGCTTTAAGCGATGGCGAGTCGGTGACGTGCCGGTGACGCACGCCCGGGAGGCTTTGTATCACGACGCAGACCGGGCACGGGGGACGAGGATGGCCTCCTACCGCTCACCGCATGGATACAGCAGAGACCGTGCTATTACCAAGGGAGGAATGACGGTGGCAAACGAAGGTCACGGCTACAACATCGAGGTAGGCGTTGTTGGCGGACTAAATCCCGGTCAGCAAGCCGCGTTCAAGTCAGCAGCGGACCGCTGGTCTCTGATCATCTCTGCCGATGGGCCCGCCGCTGCGAAGCCGAGCGCGCCGGAGTGGTCGCTGTGACCGCGGCGGGCGTGCCTCCCGGGAAGGTGCTGGAGCACCTCGAGGTGTTCCAGGCCATCGCCAACGCCAACAACGGCAACCGGGCCTCGGGCACGTCCGGCTACCGGGGCAGCGTCGACTACGTGGTCGGCAAGTTGAGGGCCGCCGGCTACGCCCCGCGGGTCCAGAATTTCTCCTTTCCCTTCTTCCAGGAGGTCAGCCCGGCCACGGTCAGCGCGGGCGGCAGGCAGCTCGCCGCCGCGGACGTCGCGGTCATGACCTATTCCGGCTCCGGGACCGTGACGGCACCGGTGCAGGCCGTGGGAACGACCGGCGAGAGGGGCGCGAGCACCAGCGGGTGCGAGGCCGGGGACTTCGCCGACTTTGTGCCGGGGAACATCGCACTGCTCCAGCGGGGCACGTGCGCCTTCGGGGTGAAGGCCGCCAACGCGGCGGCCGCCGGGGCGTCCGCCGTGCTGATCTTCAACACGGGACTGCCCGGGGCGGAGGGGGCGGTCGCCGGCACCCTGGGCGAACCGGGGGTGACGACCGTCCCCGTGGTCGGCCTGAGCTACGCCGCCGGGGTCGCCCTCCTGGGCGGGGGCGAGGTGACGGTCAGCACGCGGACCGTCTCCGAGAGCCGGGAGACCTTCAACGTCCTCGCCGAGACCCGCTCGGGTGACCCGGAGCGCACGGTCATGGTCGGCGCGCACCTGGACAGCGTCCCGCAGGGCCCCGGGATCAACGACAACGCCTCCGGCTCCGCGGGGATCCTCGCCATCGCCGAGATGCTCGCGGGCACGGAGACCGCCAACGCCGTGCGCTTCGCCTGGTGGGGCGCGGAGGAGTTCGGCCTGCTCGGGTCCCGCCACTACGTCGCGGACCTCAAGACCAACGATCCCGCGACGCTGGGGAACGTCGCGCTGTACCTGAACTTCGACATGATCGGCTCCCCGAACCACGGCCGCTTCGTCTACGACGGCGACGCCTCGGCGTTCGGCCCGGACGACGGCTCGGTGCCCGCCCCGGCCGGCTCGGCCGCGATCGAGGCGGCCTTCCACGAGCACTTCGGCTCCCTGGGCCTGGCCTCGGGCGAGACCGAGTTCAGCGGCCGCAGCGACTACGGGCCGTTCATCGCCGAGGGCATTGCCTCCGGCGGGCTCTTCACCGGCGCCGAGGGGATCAAGACCGTGGAACAGGCCGCGCTGTTCGGCGGCCGGGCCGGCATCGGCTACGACTTCTGCTACCACGCGTCGTGCGACGACCTCAGCAACATCGACCACCGGACGCTGGACGAGATGACCGGCGCGGCCTCCGCCGTGACCCTGCGCTTCGCCAACTCCCCCCTGGACCTCGAGGAGGAGGGCCGGCGGCTACTCGCCGCCGTGGCGCCCGTACCCGCCGCCACCGTCGACCAGGGACACGGCCCGAGCAACGCCGCCGAGGCGAGACAGCCGCGCTGAGGCGGTCACGCTGGGGCCGATGCCCGGCCCCACCGCGGGGACCGAGGCCCGCACAGGATCCAACGGTTACGAGCAGGCCGGGCGGCCGCGTCTGTCCACGCGTGGACGATGCTCTTGGGCCGCGACCGACTGTGCGTAGGAATGCGTCAGTGGCCGCGTCCTAAGTCTCGACGGTTGGGCGCGGCCACACCTCTGCCTGCTCTTCCCGACAACCGGCGTCCCTCCGGCTGTCGCGGGGCGGGGGAAGGGTGGGCCGGAGGCCCATCCCGCAGGGATGCGGAGCGCCCTTCCGGCGACCGAGACAGGCGGAAGACTGCCACCGGGTGGGAAGCGGCACCTCCAGCATCGGCACGGCGTCCCAGGGCGGAAGGGTCTGACGCACGGCTGCTCGTGCTTGCGGACATCTGGTCAGCACTCTGTCAGCAGAATGTTCGTCAAGGGCCGTCGACAGCACTCATCAGCTCGGCACAACACCGCAGGTCAAAGCCGCAATGAGCGACCGGAGCCCAGGTCAGGACCACGCCTGGATCGGTTTCCTCAACCGTGTGTCGCAGGTTCGAGTCCTGCCGGGGGCACTGGCGGCCAGCTGACCCGCGACCAGGTGCGCTCCCTGCTGTTGGCTCGCGGTCGCCGGCCGCGTGGTCGCCGACCCCGACCGCGCCCGGGCGCTGGCGCTGGCGCTGGCGCGAGACAACCTGCGCCGGATGCGGGCCGCGGCCGCCGGTGACACGGCGGCGGGCGGGACGGCGGCGGTCGGGCTCAGGGCGCATCGGGCCGGGTGCCCCGCTCGACCGGCACCGGCCCAACCGCACCGACCGGAGCGCAGTCGGTTCGCCGAGCGCGCCTGCGGCGCAGCACCACCGCGGCGCCGGTGGCGCCGGCGACGACCAGGGCGAACACGACGCCGGCGAGTGCGAACGCGGTCGCCGCCGCGCCGGTCAGGCCGATGCCGAGCAGCGCGGCGACCGGTGCGGCGCAGCAGACCGCGCACGGCGCGGTCGCCGCGCCGGCCAGCTGCCCACGCGCCCGGCCCGGCGCGGCGCCGGCGGGCCGCTCACGGCCGGACCCCCACGGCGCCGGCGCCGGGCCGGACGGTCATGGTGGCGAACGGGATGGGGCAGCAGTCGTTGCCGGCGCACTCGATGAGGTCGGCGCAGCCGGCATCGACCGCGGCGCGCAGGTCGTCCCGGATGGTGACCAGGTCGGCGATGCGCTCCTCGACCTCGGCGAGCTTGGCCTGCGCGCGGGCCTGCAGCCCGGCATCGGCCCGGCCGCGCCGGTGGCGGTGGCGGCCGACCTCGAGCAGGTCGGCGACCTCCTCGAGGGTGAACCCCAGCCGCTGCGCGGCCTTGATCACCCGCAGCACGGTGACCGTCTGCTCCGGGTAGAGCCGGTGCCCGCCGGGACTGCGGTCGGGGTCGGCGATCAGACCGCGGCGCTCGTAGTAGCGCAGCGTCTCCACGTTCACCCCGGCGGCCGCGGCGACCTGGCCACTGCGCAGCCCACCGCCGGGCGCGGCACTCATGCGCCGCCCCCGTGGGACTGCTCGGCGCGGGTCACCAGGGCGGCGAGGACGTCGACGTGGGCGGCCGGCACCTCGACGTCGAGCGCCACGGTGGCTCCGTCACCGCCGGGCAGCGGGGTGACGGTGAAGGTGAAGAACGAGCAGCAGGAGGCTTCGGCGTCGGCCAGGCGCTGAACGCGCTCGCGCAGCTCTCCGTCACCGGTCAGCAGCAGCCGCGCCCGGGTGGCCATGTCCGGTGAGCGTTCCACCGCGGTCAGGAACGCGGCGAACAGGTCGTCGAACTCGGCCATCCGCAGCGGCTGCTCGGTGGGGGGCAGGGTGCAGGCGTCGACCGGCACCCAGTCGGCGGGAGCAGGGCCGGGGCGGGGAGCGGCCAGCGGCAGGTCCATGCGCAGACGGTAAGCCCGTACCCAGGTACGGGGTGCAAGCCTGCGCGGCCGGCCCGAACGGCTGCCGGGGCCGACCTGCGGGTCGGGCCGGCTCAGGTGGTGGCGGCGGCGCGGCCGGGTCGCGCCGGCGGTGCGCAGCTGGTGCAGCCGAGCGGTGGCGACCGAGCCGACGTCGGGCCGGGCCGACGTCGGGCCGGACGGCGGCGAGGATGCGATCGGCAAGCCCGGGCTGACATCATTGCAACGTGTGTTGATGCGTTGGGATGAGCGATGCCGCAGAGAGGGAGGGCCGATGAGCGACGACCGCTGTGACCTGCTGTGCCTGGATCTGCCACGCGCCGAGGCCGTCCGTGCCCGGCTGGCCGGGGAGGAGGACGCCCGGGCGCAGGCCGCGCAGGCGAAGGCGCTGGGTGACCCCACGCGGCTGCGCATCGCCGCGGCGCTCCAGCTGGGCGAGGAGCTGTGCGTGTGTGACCTGGCCTGGATCACCGAGCTGCCGCAGAACCTGGTCAGTCACCACTGCCGGGTGCTGCGCACGGCTGGCCTCGCCGACTCACGACGGCAGGGCAAGCTGGTGATGTACCGGCTCACCGGCGTCGGGGAGCGGTTGCTGGCGGCCGTGGCCGGTGCGGCGGCGCCCTGATGAACGCCACCCACGCCCATGCGCACGCCGAACGCCGAGACACCGAGCGCGTCCGGCTGGGCCGCCGCGCGCGGCTGCTGGCCGGCATGAGCGTCGGCTACAACGTGGCCGAGGCCGTGGTCGCGATCGCCGCGGGGCTGGTCGCCGGGTCGGTGGCGTTGGTCGGCTTCGGCGCCGACAGCGTGGTCGAGGTGTCCAGCGGGCTGATCATCCTGTGGCAGTTCTCCCACCGGCTGCCCGAGACCCGGGAGCGGGTGGCGCAGCGGGCGATGGCTGTCGCGTTCGCCGCGCTGGCACTCGTGGTCGGCGTGGAGTCGGTGCGGGCGCTGGTCATCGGGGTGGAGCCCGACGCCTCCCCGGTCGGCATCGCGCTGACCGTCGCCTCGCTGCTGATCATGCCGCTGCTGTCGCTGGCCCAGCGCCGCACCGGACGGGCACTGGGCTCGGCGGCCGTGCTCGCCGACGGCATGCAGACCGGGCTGTGCGCCTGGTTGAGCGCAGCGGTCGCCGGCGGGCTGCTCCTCAACGCGACACTGGGCTGGAGCTGGGCGGACCCGGTCGCGGCGCTGGTCGTGGCCGGGGTCGCCGCCCGGGAGGCGGTGCAGGCCTGGCGCGGGAAGGGCTGCTGCGCTCCCACCCGCACGGGCGGCCACGCCCACGAGGAGGCCGAGGGAGCGACGTGCGGCTGCGGCGACGGGTGCACCGACGCGTGCTGCGCGCACGATCCGCCGGCACCGCAGGCCCTGACCGTCGCGCCCCGGGAGCAACTCCGATGATCTCCGCCGCCCTCGTCCTGTACGTCGTCGCGCTCGTCGTGCTGTTCGGCGTGCGCTCGCTGCTGCAGTACCGCCGCACCGGGTCGACCGGGTTCCGCGGCATCTCCGGCACCCCGGCCGAGCCGGAGTGGTGGGGCGGAGTGCTGTTCGTCGTGGCGATGGCCGCGGGCCTGGCCGGGCCGCTGCTGGCCGTCCTCGGCGTCACCCCCGTCGATCCGCCGGCCGCGCTGCAGGTGGCCGGGCTGGTGGTGGCGCTGGCCGGGTTCGCCGCGACGCTGGCCGGACAGACCGGCATGGGCGCCTCGTGGCGGATCGGCGTCGACCGCGCCGAGCGCACCGACCTCGTCACCACCGGGGTCTTCGCCCACGTGCGGAACCCGATCTTCACCGCGATGGTCACCGCCCAGGCCGGCGCCGTCCTCTTGGTCCCGACGTGGATCAGCGCCACCGCGCTGGTCGCGCTGATCGCCGCGGTGCAGCTGCAGGTGCGTACCGCCGAGGAGCCGTACCTCCTGGCGGCCCACGGTGACGCCTACGCGGCCTACGCCGCACGCACCGGCCGGTTCGTGCCCGGCATCGGCCGGCTGCCCTCCGGCGCGGCCAGCAGCGCGCCGGAGGGCACCATCGTCTGACGAGCCGGGCCCGGAAGCTGCCGCTTGCGGGCGTGCATCCGCCGCGGCAGCGGAGAGCCGCGGCATCGGTCCTGCCGGGCCCCGGCCACAGCGCGGCCCGGGCGTCGCCGTCCTGCGGATGCGGCACCCCCGTCGCGACCAGCGGCGCGCGCCGCCCGCGCGTGCCGGCCGGGAGCAGCGCCGCCGTCCCGGTCACGCGGCCATCGGGCGTGCAAGAAGTCCGCCGTGGACGCGTGAGAAGTCGGCGCCACCGGGCGCTGCGCTGCTGGTCCGCGCGACGGTCAGCACCCCACTGGCGTCCACGCGGGTCGGGCTCTGTCCGGCGCCTCAGGTGAGGCGCCGGACGAGTGTTGATCCGCAACCAGTCCGCACGAGCGCCACGGTCTGCTCGTCGAGCCACCGCTGCGCGTCGACCTTGCGGTCGGAGGCCTTGGTGACCTCGCGACCGGACGGATCAGTGAGGCGCAGCCGGTACCGCTCGCCCTTCCCGCAGGCCGGCGCTCATCCGTGCTCGTGCTCCAGTGAGATCCGCCAGGTCCAGGTCGGGCAGCTGGGGAGTGCGGCCACCAGCTCGAGAACCAGACGCATCTCACCGCCCTCCTTCACTGCCGACCTGCTGCGCGGAGGCCCTCGGTCGTCATGCGCACTCGGTTCATGCGGCCGTCGTCGTCGTAGGTCAGGCGGTCGACGCAGACGGATCGCCGATGGCTGCCGCCGCCGGGCAGCACGCCGTTGTGGTAGAAGAAGTACCAATCGCCGGCGAACTCGACGATTCCCGGGCGGTTCGTCGCACAATTGCCCGGCACCTCGTTGAGGATTCCCTCGAATGCCCAAGGGCCGTCGAGGCTGCGGCTGCGCGCGTAGGCGACGCGCTGCGGGTACTGATAGCCGTAGGAGAGGTAGAACCACCCGTTGCTCTCATGGAGGTGGGCACCCTCCTTGAACTCGGGCACGTCGATCTCGGAGATCGGCCCGGCGAGCGCGGTCATCGAGTCGTCGAGTCGGACCGAGAAGCAGCGTTCCTTGCCCCAGAACAGGTACGCCTGGCCGTCGTGCACGATCACGGACGGATCGATCGTGTGGTCGAAGTCGGTCTCGAACGGCACGTCGTTGGTGATGAGTGCCGAGCCGAGGGCGTCGACGAACGGGCCGGTGGGGCTGTCGGCGACGGCCACGCCGATGGCGCCGCCGTCGATGGTCGAGTGGTCGAGTGGTCGACCGCGACGTACCAGAAGAAGCGGCCGTCGCGCTCGGTGACCGTGCCGGCCTTGGCGCCGCCCGTCGCCCACTCGAAGCTGTCGACAGCCAGCAGCGGACCGTGCGAACGCCAGGTGAGCAGGTCGTCGGAGGAGAAGCCCAGCCAGTCGTTCATCTCGTAGGTCTGCCCATCCGGCGGCGCCTCGTCGTGGCCGGTGTACAGATAGACCGTCTCGTCCTGGACCAGCACGGCGGGATCCGAGGTGTAGGCCTCCGTGACGATCGGATTCCCGACCAGGACCCTCTGTTCGTGCGACACGCGCCCGCCGGCGGACGTCATCGAGGGCTCGTTCGAGTTCACGACCATTCCTCCTGTTCCTCGTTGCGCTCGGTGATGAGTTGCCAGGGGAGGCAGGCGGGTCGCCGATGCCGACCATCGCGGTGGCGACCGCGCCAGTGGCCGACAGCAGGACGACGACGGCCGCGGCGGCACCGACCGCGACGCCCAGCGCGCTCGAGGCCGAGCCGGCCGCCGAGCGCAGAGCCGGCGGACGAGCCGGCCGCCATCACCAGCACCGCGCCGGACCGCACCGGCCCGACGCGCTCGCCGAGGTCCTGAGCTCGTCGCGCACGGTCCCCAGCAGCGATGGGCAGCCCGCCGGCGCCGCCCGCAGGTCGGGCGGAAGGGCCAGTAGACCCAGTGGCACCACCCGGCGCATCACCGGCACGCCTACGCCGTGTGGCCACCATCACCTGAGGGTTCCCCATCCGGCGTCAGGGGTGGAGATGTGTTTCACCCATGACACGACGGAGGCGTAGGACGTGCACGTCCGCCTGGACGACTACCGGTCGGAAGCGCAGGTCGCCACGGACCTGATCAACACCGCGCCGGAGGTCATGGTCAGCACCGGCGACGGTCTGGCCGACCCCGACGCGCTGTCCCGGTTCCTCGTCGAGCACGGCGTGTGGCCCGATGGCGTCACCGCTTCGCCCACTGCCGCCGGCCTTGCCGACGTGCACCAGCTACGCCGCATCCTGCGCGGGCTGATCGAGGCCCCGGACGAGAGCCGACTCGTCGCGGGTGCCGGAGCGCTCGCAGCGCGAGCCGGCGTGGACCTGACGCTGGAACGCGACGACAGCGGGCAGTGGCAGTGGTACGTCGCCTCCGGTCCCGAGGCCGGGCCCGCCGACGAACTGGCTCTGCCCACCGCGGCCGGACTCCTCGCCGTGATGCGCATCCTCGGCCCTGGGCGGCTCCGCGGCTGCTCCCTACCCGACTGCAACGGGATGTTCGTCGACACCAGCCGTGGCGGTCGCCGCCGCTACTGCGAGCCGGAGATCTGTGGCAGCCGCGCCCACGCCGCCAGCTACCGCGCCCGACACGGGCCGCGCAGGACATGTCGATCGAGCGTGGGTAGGAACGGTGGCGGTGGCCGCCGAGTCCTGGTCGGCGACCACGACCGGGCGTGCTCCTCGCACTGGAGCGACGACGACCGCGACTGCCAGGACACGCGCGCGGAGGTGCTGGTCACCGAGTCGAGGGGGACGCCGCGGTACACCGCGACCCGACGGTGCCCGTGCTCTCCGGACGCTGGACCAGGCCCTGCGACAGGGCCACCTGGACGCTGGCCAGTGACGTGGGCATCGATCACCGCGTCGCCCTCGAGGAGGCCTGGGAGTCCGGTGCGCGGCGGGCCCGGACCCGCCGCGCCCGTTCCGGTTGCACGCAGCCGAGGTGGGTACCGACGCAGGTGCCAGGGGACCACGGGTCCGCGCCCGGACCGCGGTCCCTCCCCTCGTTCGCGGACGTCCGCGGCCCCCGGAGGTGACCGGCATGAGCACCGGTGAGCGCCTCACCTGGGAGACCTGCCCCCGCTGCGGGCGGTGCGCGGCCGTCGGGTGGCGCCACGGCGTCCCGGTCGCGGTCGACTGTCCCGGCGGCTGCCGACCGAGCGCCGACGAGTTGGCCCGGTTCGCGCCGGGGACCGCCGTCCCGTCGTCGGCCGACCGCTGGACCGCCGAGGCGCGTACGTGGACCTGAGTTCCTCCGACCGGCTGCTGCGGCGCGCAGATCCGCGGGTACCGGCACGTCCATGGCACTCCGCAACGCGGCGGTCGCGGCCGCCGGCCAGTGGGTCGACCCCGACGACGGCATCCGCTACCCCTCCGGCGAGGTCCACGCGTGGGAGCGCGGCCGCAACGAGACCGTCTGCGGCCTGTCGCTGAGCAGGTCGCGCCTGGGCCGCTTCCCGCACGTCAGCTGGGCCGACGTGCAGCCGGAGTCCGGCCGCCACGCGGAGGAGGTGCAGGAGGTGTGCCGCCGCTGCCGGGCCGGGCTGGGCGGACGGCGGGACGAGCGCGGCTGGACGCGCACCCACCCCCGCCCCTGAGGCGCGCACGGGTCCTCCCGGCCGGGGCCGTGTCCCCCACAGGGGCGACACGACCCCGGCGAGGCGGCACCCTCCGGTACTGCAACGCGTTACCGTCTCTGAACGCATGTCGAGTTCCGGCAACGGCGCCGGGGACGAGCGGAGGGGGACACCCAGCATGGAGACGAGCGTGGTCGACGTCCCGGATCGGGGGCGCTTCGAGGTCCGGCTCGGTGACCGTGTCGTCGGCCTGGCCAGCTACCACGTCGAGAACGGCACCATGGCGCTGCCGCACACCGAGGTCGACCCCTCCGTCGGCGGCCGCGGGATCGGCTCGGCGCTCGTCGCCGGCGTGCTCGCCGCCGCCCGGGAGCGCGGGCTGACCGTGCTGCCCTACTGCTCGTTCGTGCGTCACTACATCCAGCAGCACCCCGAGGAGGTCGACCTCGTCGCCGAGGACGACCGGCCGCACTTCGGCCTGGCCACCGCCGACCGCTGACCCGCTCGACCGGCTGACCTGCGCGGCCCCCGGGAGCTGCCTACGCTCGCCGGGGTGCCCACCGCGTTGCTCTGGTTCCGCCGCGACCTGCGGCTGGCCGACCACCCGGCCCTGCTCGACGCCCTCGAGGCGGCCGGGCCCGACGGCGCGGTCCTGCCGCTGTTCGTCTTCGATCCCCGGCTGTGGGGGCCCTCCGGACTACCGCGGCGGCAGTTCCTCCTCGACTGCCTCGCCGACCTCGGCGGGCAGGTGGACGGCGCCCTGGTGCTGCGTTCCGGCGACCCGGTCCGGGTCGTGCCCGACCTGGTCCGCGAGGTCGGCGCGGTCAGCGTGCACGTCTCGGCCGACACCGGCGTCTACGGCCGGCAGCGGGACGCGGCGGTCGAGCGGGCCCTCGGCGACGTCCCGTTGGTGCGCACCGGCTCGCCGTACGCGGTGACGCCGGGCCGGGTCACCAAGTCCGACGGGACGCCGTTCCGCGTCTTCTCCCCCTTCGCCCGCGCCTGGCGCGAGCACGGCTGGCGCGCACCGGCGGCGCGGCCGGGCCCGGTCCGCTGGAGCACCGGCGTCGACCCGGAGGACCCGCCGGAGGTGCACGGCCTGGACGGCGTCCGGCTGCCCCCGGCCGGCGAGGCCGCCGCCCGCGACGCCTGGCAGCGCTTCCGCGCCGAGCGCCTGGAGGGCTATCGGAGCACCCGCAACACCCCGGGCACCGACGGCACCAGCCGGCTGTCGGCCTACCTGAAGTACGGCTGCGTGCACCCGCGCACGCTGCTGGCCGACCTCGAGGGCCTCGACTCCGACTCCGCCGAGAGCTTCCGCAACGAGCTGGCCTGGCGGGACTTCTACGCCGACGTCCTGTGGCACCGCCCCGGGTCCGCCCGCGAGCCGCTGGACGAGCGGATGCGCGCGATGACCTACGACACCGGTCCGGACGCCGACGCGCGGTTCGACGCCTGGGCACGGGGCCGCACCGGCTACCCGATCGTCGACGCCGGGATGCGGCAGCTGCTCGGCGAGGCCTACGTGCACAACCGCGTCCGGATGATCGTCGCGTCGTTCCTGGTCAAGGACCTGCACGTCGACTGGCGGCGCGGCGCCCGGTACTTCATGCAGCACCTCGTCGACGGGGACCTGGCCAGCAACAACCACGGCTGGCAGTGGGTCGCCGGCACCGGCACCGACGCCTCGCCGTACTACCGGGTCTTCAACCCCACCCGGCAGGGCAGGGAGTTCGACCCGGACGGCGACTACGTGCGCCGCTGGGTGCCCGAGCTGCGCGACGTCCCCCCGCGGTACGTGCACGAGCCCTGGCTCGCCCCGGACGGCGTCCCCGACGGCTATCCGCTGCCGGTCGTCGACCACGCCGAGGAGCGCCGGGTGGCGCTGGAGCGCTACGAGCAGGTGCGCGACCGCTGACCGGCTCGGGGCGCGCTGCGGTGTCGCCCGGGTCACCGTGCCGTCGTGGCGGACCTGCTGGTCAGGGGTGAAGCTGGGAGCATGACCTGCCGAGCCGCCCGTGCCTGAGGGACACACGCTCAACCGGCTGGCCCGGGACCAGACGCGGGCCTTCGCCGGCCGCCCCGTGCGCGTCACCAGCCCGCAGGGCCGTTTCGCCGCCGGCGCGGCACTGCTCGACGGCCGGGTGCTCGACGAGGTGACCTCCTACGGCAAGCACCTGTTCGCCGGCTTCGGTGCCGACACCCTCCACGTGCACCTGGGCCTCTACGGCAGCTACACCGCCGGCACCGGGAGCCCGCCGGCACCGCGCGGCGCGCTGCGGATGCGCTGGGAGGGCGAGGGCCCCGACGGCCTGGGCGTGTGGACCGACCTGCGCGGCGCCACCGCCTGCGAGGTGCTCACCGCGCCGGAGGTCGACCGCATCCTCGACCGCCTCGGGCCCGACCCGCTGCGGCCGCGCAGCGACGGCACGGTGGCCCACCGGAGGATCGCCGGCAGCCGCACCGCGATCGGCGCGCTGCTCATGGACCAGTCGGTGCTCGCCGGGGTCGGCAACGTCTACCGCGCCGAGATCCTCTTCCGGCACGGCGTCTCGCCGTTCCGACCGGGTCGGGACGTCGACGCCGACACGTGGGCGGCGATGTGGGCCGACCTGGTGGTGCTCATGCGCTCCGGTGTCCGGCTGGGCCGGATCGTCACCACCCGCCCGGAGCACCGCGGCCGCCGCAGCGGCGCCGTCCGGCGGGAGGACTCGCACTACGTGTACCGGCGCACCGGGCTGCCCTGCCGGATCTGCGGGACGCCGGTGCGGACCGAGGTGATGGTCGGCCGGAACCTCTACTGGTGCCCGGTGTGTCAGGCCGTTTGACCCGGTGACCGGGCGCACTCGCGGACCTATCGTGGGGCCATGGCCGGCGGGGGGCGTGCTCTCGGGGTGGCCGCGATCGCCGCGGCGACCCTGGCCCTGGGCGTGCCGGCCGTCGCGGCCGACCCGGGCGACGACGGTGCGATCGGCTACGACGTCTCCTATCCGCAGTGCGGCGGCGAGCTCCCCGACCGGCCGGCGTTCGTCGTCGTCGGGGTGAACGGCGGGCTGGCCACCCGGCCCAACCCCTGCCTGGCCGAGCAGCTGGCCTGGGCGGCGGCGGAGGCAACCGGCGAGGTGGAGGCGCAGCCGCGGCTGCAGCTCTACGTCAACACCGCCAACCCCGGGCAGGTCCGCGAGCAGGTGACCACCTGGCCGGCACGCGGCCGCACGCCCTACGGCCGGTGCGAGGGCGACAACAGCCGCGCCTGCTCGTGGCAGTACGGGTGGGAGCGGGCCGCCGTGACGGTCGAGGAGTTCTTCGTCCCCGCCGCCGAGGCCGCCGACGTCGACCCCGACCCGGGCGACCACACGTGGTGGCTCGACGTCGAGACCACGAACACCTGGCAGACCGGGTCGGCACCCGCCCGTGCCCGCAACCGCGCGGCGCTCGAGGGCATGGCCGCCCGCCTCTCCGCCACCGGCGCCGAGGTCGGCCTCTACTCCACCGGCTACCAGTGGCGGCGGATCACCGGCGTGGTGCCCGAGGACAGCCCGCTGCACGACCTCGACAGCTGGCTGGCCGGCTCGACCTCCCTCGCCGGCGCCCACGCCGCGTGCCGGCGCGCTCCCCTGGTCCGCGGCGGTGACGTGGTCCTCACCCAGTACGTGGCCAACGGGCTGGACCACGACCACAGCTGCGTCTAGGAGGACCCCCGGCCCACCACCGTGGAAGGACCCCGTCCTCCCCATCCCTCGCTCCGCTCGGGGCGGTGCCCTGGACGGAGCCGGCGGCGGGACCCTGCAGGAGGCCGGCGGTGAGCTTCCCCTCCTGCGGGACGGCGGTCAGCACGGCCTCCCGCACCGCCCGGGCGTGCTCTGGCTGCGGGTGACGGTGGCGACGACGACGGACACGGGCTGCCTCCTGCACTCGGTTCCCGGAGCCTGGTGCTCGCCCACCCGGGCGGGACAGGATGCATGTCGTGTCGGCCGACGATGACCCCGGTGCCCCGTCCCCTCCCCCGCGGCTGCGGGTGGCCGTCGTCGGCGCCGGCCCGGCGGGCATCTACGCCGCCGAGGCGCTCACCCGGCAGCAGGAGGTCCCGGTCGCCGTCGACCTGATCGACCGGCTGCCCACCCCGTTCGGCCTGGTGCGCCACGGCATCGCCCCGGACCACCCCAAGATGCGCGCCATCCGCGACACGCTGCACCGGGCGCTCGACCACCCGGCGGTGCGCTTCGTCGGCAACGTCGAGATCGGCCGGGACCTGTCGTGCCGCGACCTGCACTCCGCGGTGGACGCCGTCGTCTACACCTACGGCGCCGCGCTGGACCGGCAGCTGGGCATCCCCGGCGAGGAGCTGCCCGGCAGCCTCGCCGCCACGGCGCTGGTCGCCTGGTACACCGGCCACCCCGACGCCGACCGGGCGACGGTCGAGGCGGCGCTGACGCGTGCCCGCTCGGTCGTCGTCGTGGGGGTCGGCAACGTCGCGCTCGACGTGGCGCGCGTGCTGGCCCGCACCCCGGCCGAGCTCGAGTCCACGGACATGCCGCAGCACGTCCTCGACGCCCTCGCCGCCGCGCCGGTCGAGCGGGTCACCGTGCTCGGCCGCCGCGGCCCGGCACAGGCCACCTTCACCACCCAGGAGCTGCGCGAGCTCGGGGAGCTGGCCGAGGCCGACGTGCTGGTGGACCCGGCCCACCTGGAACTGGACGCCGCTGCCGAGGAGCGCGTGGCGGCCGACCGGGTGGCCTCGCGGAACATGGCGGTGCTGCGCGAGTGGGCCGCCCACACGGCCCGGCCGGGCCGGACGACGGTGACCCTGCGCTTCTACTCCCGCCCGGTGCGCCTGCTCGGGGAGGACCGGGTGACCGGCGTCGAGGTCGAGCGCACCGTCGTCGACGCCGACGGCCGCGCCTCCGGCACCGGCGAGACGACCGTGCTGCCCGCCGACCTGGTGGTCCGCTCGGTCGGCTACCGCGGCGGCGAGCTGCCCGAGCTGCCGCTCGACCCGCGTCGCGGCACCGTCCCCAACGACCTGGGCCGGGTGCTGCGCGGCGGGGACCCCTCCCCCGGGGAGTACGTGGCGGGGTGGATCAAGCGCGGACCGACCGGGGTCGTGGGCACCAACAAGCACGACGCCCGCGAGACGGTGGCCACGCTGCTGGCCGACGTCGCGGCCGGCGTGGTCCGTCCCGGCGGCACCGGGGACGACGACCTGGTGGCGACCCTGCGCGCCAACGGCGCCGACCCGGTGCTGCTCGAGGACTGGCGGGCCATCGACGCCGCCGAGGTCGCGCTCGGCGCCACCCGCGGCCGGGCGCGGACGACGCTGCACGAGTGGGAGAGCCTGCTGGCCGCCGTGAAGGAGGCGGCCGCCCGGGCCCGCTGACCGCTCAGTTCACCGCCGCCGGCAGGTCGGTGCTGCATGGAGTTCACCGACGTCCTCGCCGTGCTGATGGTCGACGACTTCCCCACCGCCGCCGCGTGGTACGAGCGGTTCTTCGGCCGCGGCCCCGACCGCCGCCCGATGGCGACCTGCGCGGAGTGGCAGCTGGCCGACAGCGGCGCCGTCCAGGTGTTCGGGAACCCGGCCGGCGCCGGCGGGAGCACCGTCGTGCTCGGCGTGGACGACGTCGACGCCCGCGCCGCCCAGCTCGTCGACCGCGGCATCGAGGCGCAGCTGTTCACCACGCCGGACGGGCAGTTCCGCCTCGCCTCGAGCACCGACCCGGCCGGGAACACCGTCCTGCTCGGCCGGGCGACGTAGGCCTCAGGTCAGCTCGCGCAGCAGCGCCCGCGCCCGCTCCTCGGTGCCGGCGGCGACGAAGCGGATGAGCGTCTCGGTGTCAGGCCGCAGCCGCAGCGGCGCGCCGTCGGAGCCCAGCGCCACCCCGCCGGCGGCGGCGAGCAGCGCCAGCCCGCCGGCGACGTCGTGCACGTGGGTGCCGCTGCGGTCGAGGTTCTGCCAGGCCCCGGCGGCGCCGTCGGCGACCAGGCAGACGTCGACCGCGGTGCAGCCGGTCACCCGGACCCGGCGGGCGCTGGCCGGCACGACCACGGCCGACCCCGACGGCGCGGTGGGCGCGACGACCGTCCCGGCGTCACGCGGCCGGACCGGCACCCCGTCGCGCCGCGCCCCCGCACCGACCGCCCCCGACCAGCGGCGGCCCGACGACAGGTCGGCGACCAGGCCCGCGACCGGCCGGCCGTCCTGGACCAGGGCCGCGGAGAAGGCCCAGGGCGCCAGCCCGGCGCGGAAGTTCCCGGTGCCGTCGAGCGGGTCGAGCACCACCCACGGCTCGTCGCCCGGGACCGGCCGGTCGGAGCGCTCCTCGCTGAGCACGGTCACCCCGAGCGGGCGCAGCGCGTGCGCGGCGGCCAGGTGCGCGGCCTCGTCGGCGCCCAGCGACGGGCTGCCGTCGGCCTTGGTCGACTCGTGACCGGCGTCCCGGGCCAGCGCGACGGCGACCTCCACGCGGGTGGCGGCCAGGGCGGCCAGGTGGAGGAAGCGCTCCGCAGGCGCGGCGTCGTCCGGCGGCGCCGGCACGGCCAGCACGTCGTCCCCCCGGCCGTCGCGGACCCGCTCGCAGCCCCACGCCGACGCGGCGGCGAGGACGGCGGGCTGGTCGATCCAGGCGCCGTGCCGGCGGAGGAGCACCGCCTCGGCGTGCCCGTCGGCACCCCACTGGCGGCGCAGCAGCGCGACGGCACCCAGGTCGTCCACGAGCAGCCGCAGACCGGGGTCGGGAAGCGCGGTCGCGAGGGCGGCGGGGGCCACGCCGAGGGCCCGGGCCGCGGCCTGCACCTCGCGAGACCCGGTGGCCACCCGGAGGTCGAGCGGCTCCGGGTCGGCGGGCTCCTCCAGCTGCGGCTCAGCCACTGTTGCGCAACGCCGTGGCGATGCCGTTGATGGTCAGCTGGATGTTGCGGCGGACCAGCTCGTCGTCGTCCCCGTCCTGCCCGTCGTGCCCGCGGCGCCGGCGCAGCATCTCCACCTGCAGGTGGTGCAGCGGCTCCAGGTAGGGGAAGCGGTTGCGGATCGACCGTGCGAGCGAGGGGTTGTCGGCCAGCAGCCCGTCGTCGCCGGTGACCGCCAGCAGCATCCGGCAGCTGCGCCCGTGCTCGGCGGTGAGCTGGTCGAACACCCGGTGCCGGAGCTGCTCGTCGGGCACCAGCTCGGCGTAGCGGGCGGCCAGGTCGAGATCGGTCTTGGCCAGCACCATGCCCATGTTGGACAGCATCGTGCGCAACCACGGCCAGCGCCTGTGCAGCTCCTGGAGCCGGGCCAGCCGGGCGGGGTCGCCGTCGACCCACGACTCCAGCGCGCTGCCGGTGCCGTACCAGCCGGGCAGCATGATCCGCGCCTGCGACCAGCTGAACACCCAGGGGATGGCACGCAGGTCGGCGATCGAGTCTCCGGCCTTGCGCGACGGCGGCCGGCTGCCGATGTTCAGCTCGGCCAGCTCGGTGATCGGCGTGGCCGCGCGGAACCAGTCGACGAAGCCCGGCGTCTCGTGCACCAGCGCCCGGTAGGCCTGCTGGGCGCGGTCGGCGAGGTCGTCGAGCAGCGCGTAGACCTCCTCGGGGTCGTCCCCGAGGCCCTCGGTGTCGAGCAGGGTGGCCTCCAGCGTGGCCGCCACCATCGCCTCCAGGTTGCGCCGGGCGCGGTCGGGCTCGGCGTACTTGGCGGCGATGACCTCGCCCTGCTCGGTGATCCGCAGCGCGCCGGCCACCGCGCCGGGCGGCTGGGCCCGGATCGCGTCGTAGCTGGGGCCGCCGCCGCGACCGACCGTGCCGCCGCGGCCGTGGAACAGCCGCAGTCGCACGCCCTCGCGCCGGGCGACCTCGACCAGCGCCAGCTCGGCCCGGTACAGCGCCCAGTTGGCCGCCAGGTAGCCGCCGTCCTTGTTGCTGTCGGAGTAGCCGAGCATGACCTCCTGCACGTCGCCGCGGTTGCGCAGCAGCGAGCGGTAGAGGGGCTGGCCGAGCACGGCGGTCATCGTCTCGGCGGCGCGCTGCAGGTCGCCGATCGTCTCGAACAGCGGCGAGATGCCGACCGGGCAGCGGGGCCCGCCCTCGCCGTCGGGGTCGAGCAGGCCGACCTCCTTGAGCAGGACGGCGACCTCGAGGACGTCGCTGACCGACTCGCACATGCTGATCACGTAGTTCGGGACCGCCTGCGGGCCGAGCGCGCGGACCTGGCCGGCCGCGGCGAGCAGCACGTCGAGCTCGCCGCGGGCGAGGTCGGACAGCTCGGCGTCCGGGCGCACCAGCGGGCGGCGCATCCGCAGCTCGCCGACCAGCAGCTCCACCCGCTGCTGCTCATCGAGCGCGGCGTAGTCCGGGCAGACCCCGGCCCAGGCGAGCAGCTCGGCCAGCACCTCCTCGTGGACGGCCGAGTTCTGCCGCATGTCCAGCCCGGCGAGGTGGAAGCCGAACACCTCCACGGCCTCGCGCAGCCGGGCCAGCCGGTCCTCGGCCAGCGCACCGGCGCCGTGGGTGCGCAGCGACGCGTCGATCGTGGCGAGGTCGGCCAGCACCTCCTCGGGGGTCGCGTAGGGCTCGAGGACGGCGTGCGGCGGCGGGCCGGGCACCGACCCGAGCACCCGCTGCGCGGTCGCGGCCAGCCGGGCGTGCACCCCGTACAGGGCGCGGCGGTAGGGCTCGTCGGCGCGGAACGGCGAGTCGTCGCCGGAGGCGTCGGCCAGCCGCGCCAGCTCCGGTGTCGGCGTGATGAGCCGGTCGGACATCGACAGCTCGTCGTGCAGCGCCAGCAGCTCGGCGAGGTGGTGGCCCAGCGCGGTCTCCGCCTGCCGGGTGCTGGCCCGGCGGACGGCGTCGGCGGTGACGAAGGGGTTGCCGTCGCGGTCGCCGCCGATCCACGATCCGGGCAGCAGCACCGGCCGGTGCAGCACGACCGAGGGCCAGCGCTCGTGCAGCGCCCGGCGCAGCTCGGCGTTGATCGCGGGCACCACCTCGAACAGCGACATCTCGTAGTAGCGCAGCGCCTCGTCGATCTCGTCGACCAGCCGCAGCCGCGACAGCCGCAGCAGCGCCGTCTGCCAGAGCGTGAGCACCGCGCGGTGCAGCTCCGCCGACCACGCCGGGTCGTCGGCCTCGTCGGGGGCGGAGCGGTCGCGGCGGCGGATCAGCTCGGTGATCTGCCGCTGGACGCGGGTGATCGTGCGGCGCCGGACCTCGGTCGGGTGCGCGGTGACGACCGGGGAGACCAGGGCCCCCGCCAGCTCACGGGCGACGACGTCGGCGTCGAGGTGCGCGGCGTCCAGCAGCTCGAAGGTGGCCGCCAGGCTGCCCTTCTGCGGCGGCGAGCCCTCGATGCGGTGGAAACGGCGGCGGCGCTCGTGGTGCAGGTCCTCGGCGAGGTTGGCCAGCAGCGAGAAGTGGCTGAACGCGCGGATGACGTGGTTGGCCGAGCGGACGTCGAGGGCGCCGAGCCGGGCGGCCACGTCGGCGCGGTCGACCTCCGAGCGGCGCAGCCGGAAAGCCTCCACCCGGGTGGACTCGACGAGCGCGAGGACGTCGTCCCCCGACTGCTCGCCGACCACCTCACCGAGGACCCGGCCGAGCAGCCGGATGTCCTCGCGCAGCGGGGCGTCGGCGACGTCGCCCTCGACTCCCCCGTGGTGACGCAGGTCGGCGACGTCGACGGTGGCTTCGGACACCGGACGAGTATCGACCGCCCGTGTGACGGCTGGGTGTCGTGGGGACACCGCCGCGCCCCGTGCCGTCCCCTGCTCCCGCCTGCTGCATCCGACTCCTGTCTCCGATGACCATGGGGCCGTCGCAGGCGGACGCGTCGCCGACGGCGTGTCCGGCGGCCAGCAGCCGATGATCGTCTCGGGAGGGGCCGGCGGCGAGCGGACGGCCGCTCGGCGCGCGGCCGGTGGACCGCGCCGGGACGATGCAGGGGTGCAGCGACTGACCGCCACGCCCGTCCCCGGCCTGACCCCCGCCCAGCACGGTGAGGGCCCGACCTGGGACGACGACCGCGCCGAGCTGCTGTGGGTGGACATCACGGGCGGCCTGGTCCGCCGGGCCGCGGTCGACACCGGCGGCACGCTGTCCGAGACCGGGGTGCACCGCGGGGGGAACACGGTGGGGGCCGTCGTCCCGGCGGCGGACGGCGGGTGGCTGCTGGCCGCGGACGGCGGCTTCACCCACCTCGCGCCCGACGGCACCGCCCGCGTCCTGCTCGACCTGGCCGGCGAGGGCGGCACCGAGGCCGACGGCGGCACCCGCATGAACGACGCGGCCTGCGACCCGGCCGGCCGGTTCTACGCCGGCACCATGGCCTTCGACCAACGGTCCGGCGCCGGCACCCTGTACCGGCTCGACGTCGACGGCACCGTCACCCGCGTGCTCGACGGGCTGACCGTCTCCAACGGCATCGACTGGTCGCCGGACGGCCGCACCGCCTACCTCGCCGACTCCGGCCCCGGCGTGGTGCACGCGTTCGGGTACGACCCCGCCACCGGCGCGTTCTCCGACGGCCGGGTGCTCCTGGAGTTCAGCGGGGACGACGGCGTGGCCGACGGGCTCACCGTCGACGACGAGGGCTGCCTCTGGACGGCGCTGTGGGGCGGCGGGCAGGTGCGCCGCTGGTCACCGGAGGGCGACCTGCTCGCCGTCGTCGAGGTGCCCGGTGTGGCCCAGACGTCGAGCTGCGCGTTCGCCGGCCCCGCGCACGACCTGCTGGTGGTGAGCACCTCGGCGGAGGGGCTCGATGACGCGGCGCGGGCCGCGCAGCCCGACGCCGGCCGGCTGTTCACCGCCCGGCCGGGAGTGACCGGTCCGCCCGCGGGGGTCTACCGCGGCCCGCTGGAGGGCCTGCGCCAGTCGACCTGACCTCCGGCGGCAGCGACACGGCCTCCCGGGGTCGGCCCCGTCCAGAGGCTCGCCGCGAGCCGGCGAGCGGCGAGGAGGACGGGGTCCTCCTTCCCCTTCAGCCGCCGAGCTCGCGCAGCGCCCGGGCGGCGAGGTCGTCGCCGTCCGCGGCGCCGAGCCGGAAGTGCTCCACCGCGCCGTCGAGGTCCCCGCGGTCGGCGAGCAGCACGGCCAGGTTGTGGTGGCAGTAGCTGTCGCCGGCGGCGATGCCCGCGCGGTAGGCCTCCTCGGCCGCCTCCACGTCGGCCAGGTCCTCGGCGTAGAAGTTGCCCAGCGGCAGCCACGCCTGGACCTCGCCGAGCTTGGCGCCGCGCTCGAGCGTGAAGCGGGCCTCCGCCACCCGGTCGGTGCTGCGCAGCAGCGCGGCCAGCGCCACCCGCGCGCCGGGGAAGCGGTCGGCCCCCGTGCGCAGCTCGTCCTCCAGCGAGGTGTCGTGCGATGCGGCCCACCGCCAGCAGGCGAGCACCGCGGCGGCGACGTCGTCCCCCGTGGCGGCGAGCTCGGCCGCCACGGCGATGGCCTGCTCGTGCTCGCCCTGCTCGTGCAGCAGGAACGCCAGCTGCAGCCCGCCCTGGGTGTCCCCGGCGGCGCCGGCGCCCCGGTAGGCGTTCATCGCGCCGGCCAGGTCGCCGAGCTCCTCGAGCACCAGGCCGAGGTTCACCCAGGCGTCGCGCTCGCCGCCGGCCAGCGCCCGCTCGTAGGCGTCGACGGCCTCCTCGACCTGGCCGCGCGCGGCCAGCGAGTTGCCCAGGTTGAACCAGCCGAGCGCGTCCCCCAGCTCGGCGGCCCGGCGGAAGCAGCGCTCGGCGTCCCGGGGACGCCCGGCATCGGCCAGGTCGCAGCCCAGCTCGATGACGGCGTCGGCGTCCCGGCAGGCGCGCAGCCTCCGGAGGCGCCCGTCGAGGTCCTCCCGCATGCGGCGATCATCGTGGGGTCCCGCCGCGCCGTCCTCCCCCGGCCGGGCGGTCTCACCCGTCGGAGGCGGTGCAGGTCACCCGGGGGGATTCAGCCGTGCCGACGGGCCGGTCCCACACCGGTGAGCCGCCCCCCGTCGCGGGGCCCACCCGGCCCGGTGGTCAGCCGCCGAACGCCTCGCGCCAGGCGGGTAGCAGGGTCTCCTGCGTCCACTCCAGGTAGGGCCGCTGGCGGTCCCCGCCGATCTGCACCAGGGCCAGGTGCGTGAAGCCGGCGTCGGCGTAGGCCCTGGCCGCCTCGATCACCGCGTCGACGTCGTCCCCGCAGGGGATGCTCCCCGCGACGTCCTCCTCGCGGACGAACTGGCTGGCCGCCGCGAACCCAGCCGTCCCCGGCAGGTCGGCGTTGACCTTCCAGCCCAGCCCGAACCAGCGGAACATCTCGTGCGCGCGTTTCACGGCGGCGTCGCGGTCGGTGTCGTAGCAGATGGGCATCTGGCCGACCCGCGGCTTGCCGGCGCCTCCCGCGGCGTCGAAACCCTGGACCAGCTCGGACTCCGGGTCCGTGGCCATCAGCACGTCGGCGTACTCACCGGCCAGCCGCACCGACTTCTCCCCCGACGCCGCGATGCCGATCGGCACCCCGCCCTCGGGCCGGTCCCAGATCCGGCCGCCGTCGACGGAGTAGTACTCGCCGTGGAAGGTCGTGTAGCCGTCGGTCGAGAGCAGCTCGCGGATGATCTGCACCGCCTCCGCGAACATCTCGTGGCGGACGGCGACCGGCGGCCAGCCCTCACCGATGACGTGCTCGTTGAGGTTCTCACCCGCGCCCAGGCCGAGGGTGAACCGGCCGTCGGAGAGCAGCTGCAGGGTGGCCGCCTGCTGGGCCACCACGGCCGGGCGGTACCGCAGGATCGGGCAGGTCACGTAGGTCATCAGGTCGATGCGGCTGGTGGCCTGCGCCGCCGCGCCGAGGGTGACCCAGGCGTTGGGCGAGTGGCCCATCTCGTCCAGCCACGGGAAGAAGTGGTCGCTGCTGACGGCGAAGTCGAAGCCGGCCTCCTCGGCGCCGACCACGTGACTGACCAGGTCCTTGGGACCGGCCTGCTCGGTCATCATCGTGTAGCCCAGCTGCATGCCCATGCCGCCGCGCTACCCCGGGTGGGCGGGGGACAACCGGCCGCGCGAACCGGTCGCGAGCGCCGAGTTCGGCGATCCCGCCGGGCCCCGTCCAGGGGCCCGCCCCGAGCTCGCGAGGGGTGGGGAGGACGGCGGCCCCCTGCAGGGCCCCGCCGCGAGCGTGCGAGTGGTGGGGGGCAGGGGCGGCCCCCTGCAGGGCCCCGCCGCGAGCGTGCGAGTGGTGGGGGGCAGGGGCGGCCCCCTGCAGGGCCCCGCCGCGAGCGTGCGAGTGGTGGGGGGCAGGGGCGGCCCCCTGCAGGGCCCCGCCGCGAGCGTGCGAGTGGTGGGGGGCAGGGGCGGCCCCCTGCAGGGCCCCGCCGCGAGCGTGCGAGTGGTGGGGGGCAGGGGCGGCCCCCTGCAGGGCCCCGCCGCGAGCGTGCGAGTGGTGGGGGGCAGGGGGTCCTTTCTCAGGTCCGCTCGGCGCGCAGCGCCTCGCGCACCTTCGTCCGGCCGCTGGTGCGCAGCAGGGCACCGGCGTAGACCCGCCCGCCGAGGCGGACCGCCAGGCCGATGGCGACCAGCATGAGGACGACGGCCAGCGCCACCTCCCAGCCCGCCGCCTCTCCGGCCGCCTGGCGCACCGGCATGACCAGCGGCGAGAGGCCGGGCACGAAGGAGGTGACCGTGGCCAGCGTGCCGGCGGGGTCGCCGGCCGCCTGGACCGCCACGAAGAAGCCCCCGACGAGCAGCATCGAGGCCGGGGTGAGCACGCTGCCGAGGTCCTCCTGCCGGCTGACCAGCGAGGCCGCCACGGCGAAGACGCAGGCGTAGAACGCGTAGCCGAGCACGAACCAGGCCACGACGGTGGCCACCGTGCCGATCAGCTCCCCGGGGACGTCGACCAGGTCGAACACGAGCGCACCGGTCACCCCCACGACGCCGATGACGAGGATCTGCCCGAGCCCCAGCAGGCCCAGGCCGATGATCTTGCCCGCGAGCAGCTGCCACGGCCGCATGGTTGCGAGCAGCAGCTCCACCACCCGGCTGGACTTCTCCTCCACCACGCCCTGCGCGACGAACTGCGCGAACAGGATCAGCAGGCTGTAGAGGACGACGACGCCGATGATCGCCACGACCACCCGCTGGCCGTCGTCCTCCTGGTCGCCGACCGGGGTGACCGCCACCTCGGGCAGGGACTGCAGGTCGACGCCGGCCTCGAGCAGCCGGTCGGAGACGGCCAGGCCGCTGACCGCGCCGCCGACCACCGCCTCCAGCGCGGGGTCCCGGTCGACGAGCACCAGCCTCGGGGCCGGCCCGGTCCCATCCACCAGAGCCGCGTCGACCTCCTCGGCCTCGACGGCGCCGCGCGCCGCGGCCTCATCGGGGACGTCGACGACCTCGACGTCCACACCGACCGCCTCGCCCTGCGCCTCGAGTGCGGGCCCGAGCCGGCCGTCGTCGGCGACGACGGCGAGCCGGCTGGTCCCCTCCCCGCTGCTGACGACCACCTGGAAGGCCATCACGCCCAGCAGGAGCACCAGGATGACCACCGAGCTGATGAGGAAGTTCTTGTCGCGGATGCGGCTGGAGACCTCCCGCGCCGCGACCATCCGGACCAGCGCGGCGCTGCCCGGGGTGCGGGGTCCCGGCGACATCACGCGGCGACCTCCCCGGCCGGCTCGGCGACCGCCTCGCGGAACAGCTCGACCAGGGTCGGCTCGCGCCAGGCGAAGTGCGCGACCCGGCCGGTGCGCAGCGCCGCGGCGAGCACCACCTGGTCGTCGGTGGCGGGAGCGAGCTCCAGCAGGGTGTCCCCGGCTCGCTCGGACACCAGCCGCACGCCGGGCAACCCGGCCGCCCAGCCCGGCGGCGCGTCCGGGACGTCGACCCGCAGCAGCCGGCCGGCCTCGCGGCGGCGCAGCTCGGCGACCGGCCCGACGGCGACCATCGACCCGCGGGCGAGGATCCCGACGGCGTCGCAGAGCCGCTCGACCAGGTCGAGCTGGTGGCTGGAGAAGACGACCGGGACACCGCCGCGCACCTGCTCCAGCAGAGCCTCGGCCAGCGCGTCGACGCCCACCGGGTCCAGGCCGGAGAACGGCTCGTCGAGGATGAGCACCTCCGGCCCGCTGACCAGGGCCGCGGCCAGCTGCACCCGCTGCTGGTTGCCCAGCGACAGCTCCTCCACCCGGGAGCGACGGCGCTCCCCGAGGCCCAGCCGGTCGGCCCAGTGCTCGGCGGCGCGGGTGGCCGCCGCGGCGTCCAGGCCGTGCAGCCGGGCGAAGTACGCCAGCTGCTCGCCGACCCGCATCTTCGGGTAGAGACCGCGCTCCTCGGGCATGTAGCCGATCCGGCGGCGCAGCGCCTGGTCCAGCGGCCGGCCCTGCCAGCGCACCTCCCCGGCATCGGCGCGGACCAGCCCCATCGCGATCCGCATCGTCGTCGTCTTGCCGGCTCCGTTGGATCCGCAGAAGCCGAACATCGAACCGGGGGCGACGGCGAACGAGACCCCGTCGAGCACCCGGTTGGCCCCGTAGCTCTTGTGGAGACCCTCGAACTCCAGCACGCGCGCTCCCCCCGGACCTGTGTCGAGAAACCGGTCCGGACGCTATCGGGCGCGGTCAGGGCAGGTGATCACCGACGCGCAGCGCCGTGGCGGTCGGCGGCCGGGCGGTCCTCGGCGGCGCCCTCCGGGCAGACGCGGACGGCGCCGGGCGCCGACGGGTCCCAGCCCCCGCCGGACAGGTGGACGGTGCGCAACGGGCCTCCCGGAACCGATGGGACGAGCCGCGACGGTCTGCCCTGCGGTGCGGCCGCATCTGCGGTCTCATCGGGGCCATGAGCCAGGAGAACGTGCCGGCGCAGCCGCCGACCGGTGTCGGGCTGGACGGGCTGCGCACGGCCGCCGCCGGGTGCACGGCGTGTGAGCTGTGGCAGGGCACGACCCAGACCGTGTTCGGCGAGGGTCCGGAGACTGCCCGCATCGTCTTCGTGGGCGAGCAGCCCGGTGACCAGGAGGACCGCAAGGGCGAGCCGTTCGTCGGCCCGGCGGGCCGGCTGCTGGACAGGGCGCTCGGCGACGCCGGCATCGACCGTCGGGACGCCTACATCACCAACGCGGTGAAGCACTTCAGGTTCACGCAGAAGGGCAAGCGGCGGATCCACCAGACGCCCGGGCCCGAGCACCTGCGGGCCTGCCGTCCGTGGCTGGAGGCGGAGTTCGCCGTCCTGCAGCCGGAGGTGGTCGTCTGCCTGGGGGCCACGGCGGCCAAGGCGCTGATCTCGCCGTCGTTCCGGATCACCAAGGAGCGCGGGCAGCTGATCCCCTGGACCCCGCCGGGCGTGGCCCGCGCCGAGGCCGGCGACGGCTCCCCCGCCGACGACGACGAGGACGCGCCGCACCAGACCTGGATGCTCGCCACCACCCACCCCTCGGCGATCCTGCGCACGCCGGACGAGGCCCGGGAGGCCGCCTACGACGCGCTCGTGGCCGACCTGCGGGTGGTCGCGCACGCCCTGGCCTGAGGGAAGACCCCGTCCTCCTCACCGCTCGCACGCTCGCGGCGGGCCTCCGGACGGGGCCACCGAGCTGTACGGACGCCGCCTCCCGGGTAGGACCGGGCCATGGACCGCGTCTACACGGCCGAGGCAACCGCGTCCGGAGCGCGCACCGGGGAGGTGCGGTCCTCCGACGGCCGGCTGACCGCGGACCTCTCCCGCCCGGCGGAGATGGGTGGGGACGGCGGCCCGGGCACCAACCCCGAGCAGCTGTTCGCCGCCGGCTACGCCGCCTGCTTCCACAGCGCCATGCGCTTCGCGCTCCGGGACCTCGGGCTGACCCCGCAGGCACTCGACGGCTCCTCGGTCACCGCCGAGGTGCACTTCCTGCGCGGGGCGCCCGGCGACTTCGGACTCGCCGTCGACCTCCGGGCGCGGTTGCCGCACCTGGACGACGAGCAGGCCCGGCAGCTCATGGAGAAGACGCACACCATCTGCCCGTACTCGCGCGCCACGGCGGGCAACGTCGAGGTCGGGCTGCACGTCGTCCCGGCGGCCCCGGCCGGCTGAGGGAGGCCCCCTGCGGCGGCCAGCTCAGCCGCGGGCGGAGGGTTGCGCCGAGCGGGAGGCGCGGAACGTCCAGAACGAGGGCACCACCAGCGCCACGACGACCATCGCGACGACGACCACCACACCTCCGGAGACCATCGCCGTGGTGACGCCCGCGGCGCTCGCGAGAGCACCGGCCCGCAGGTCCCCCAGGCGCGGACCGCCGGCGACGACGACGAGGAAGACGCCCTGCATGCGACCGCGCATCCCCTCCGGCGCGGCCAGCTGCAGCATCGACGAGCGCAGCACCGCGCTCACCATGTCCCCGGCGCCGGCGACCGCGAGGCAGAGGACGGCCAGCCACAGCGTCGGCGCGAACCCGAAACCGATGATCGCCACGCCCCACACGACGATGGCCCCGAGGACGACCGCGCCCTGCCGGTCCACCCGCGACACCCATCCCGACGTCAGGCCCATGAGCAGCGCGCCGATCGAGACGCCGGCGAACAGCCAACCGAGGCTGTTCGGCGAGTCGGCGTAGCGGCCCTCCGACAGCTCGGGGAAGACCGCCTGCGGCCAGGCGAAGAGCATCGCGATGACGTCGACGACGAAGGTCATCAGCAGCACCGGCTGGGTGCGGAGGAAGGCGAAGCCCTCGGCCACCCCGCGCACGGCGGCACCCAGCCGCAGCGGCCCGGCGTCCCGCCCCGGGGGCAGTGGCGGCAGCCCGCGCAGCAGCAGGACGGCGACCAGGAAGCCGAGCGCGTCGACGGCGTAGGCGACCGGCAGGCTGCCGACGGCGATGAGCAGGCCGGCCAGCAGCGGGCCGGCGATGACCCCGACCTGGCGCACGGTCATCGCCAGCGCGTTCGCCGCGGGCACGCCCTCGGCCCCGACGAGCGCGGGGATGACGGCGCTGCGGGTGGGCTGGTTGACCGCGGTGAACCCCGAGACGCAGGCGGTGAGCGCCCACAGCAGCGCCAGGTTGCCGCCGCCGGGCAGCAGCGCCTGCACCGCGAGCAGCGCGCTGGTCGCCGCCGAGCCGACGCCGGTGACCAGCATGAGCCGCCGGCGGTCCATCGAGTCGGCGATCGCGCCGCCGAGGAGGCCGAAGACCACCAGCGGCACCAGCGCCACCACCGAGGTGGCGCCGACGAGCAGGGAGGAGCCGGTGAGCGCGTAGACCTGGTACGGGACGGCGACCAGCGTCATCTGCTGGCCGAGCATCGTGGCCGCCACGCCCCAGAACAGCCGCCGGTAGTGCGGGTTGCGCAGCGGGGTGGTGTCCATCGCCCAGGCGCGGCGCAGCTGCGGGGGCAGGGGCACCGGCTCCTCGACCGGACCGCCGCCCTCGACCGGGTCGATCGGGCTCGTCACGGTGCGAGCCGCTGGACGACCCAGCCCCCGCCCTCCTCGTCGTCGCGGACGAAGCGCAGCCGGTCGTGCAGCCGGTCGGCCCCGCCCTGCCAGAACTCGACGGCGTCGGGCACGACCCGGTAGCCACCCCAGATCTCGGGCCGAGGCAGCTTCTCGCCCCCGGTCTGGGCGTCCAGCCGGCGCAGCCGCTCGACCAGCTCCTCGCGCGAGTCGACCGGCGTCGACTGGAGGGAGGCGGCGGCCGCCAGCTGTGCGCCGCGGGGGCGGGGGTCCCACAGGTCGTCGCTGGCGGCGTCCCCGACCCGCTCGACCCGGCCGGTCACCCGTACCTGCCGCTGCAGCGCGTGCCAGGGGAAGACCAGGGCCGCGCGTGGGTTGACAGCCAGCTGGGCGCCCTTCGCCGAGGCGTAGCTGGTGACGAAGACGAAGCCGGCCTCGTCGTAGCCCTTCAGCAGCACGATCCGCGCGTCGGGCGCACCGTCGGCGTCGGCGGTGGCGACCACGACGGCGTTGGGCTCGGGCAGCTCCGCGGCGACGGCGTCGGCGAACCAGCGGTCGAACTGCTCGGCCCAGGTGGGAGCGAGGTCCTCCTCGCGGAGGCCCCGGGTCTCGTAGTCCCTGCGCATGCGGGAGAGGTCGGGCACGACCTCCATGCTGACAGCCGGGCACGTGCCCCGTGCTGACAGCCGGGCACGTGCCCCGTGCTGACAGCCGGGCACGTGCCCCGTGCTGACAGCCGGGCACGTGGATCAGGGCGCTGTCCTCCGCCCGCCCCGGGTGTCCCGGGCGCGTCGACACGGCCTAGGGTCGCAACCGCAGTCGTGCCGCTCCCATGCGCGCACGAGTCCCGCGCGCAGAGGAGCATGCGAGATGGCCGACGACTTCGTACCCGGCCTGGAGGGCGTCATCGCCTTCGAGACGGAGATCGCCGAACCGGACAAGGACGGCGGCTCCCTCCGGTATCGCGGCGTCGACATCGAGGACCTCGTCGGCAAGGTCACCTTCGGCAACGTCTGGGCCCTGCTGGTCGACGGCAAGTTCGGCCCGGGCCTCCCGCCGGCCGAGCCGTTCCCCATCCCGGTGCACAGCGGTGACGTGCGCGTCGACGTCCAGGCCGCGCTGGCCATGCTGGCCCCGTTCTGGGGCTACCGCCCCCTGCTGGACATCGACTCCGAGACCGCCCGCGACCAGCTGGCCCGCGCCGCGGTCATGGCGCTGTCCTACGTCGCGCAGTCCGCCCGCGGCATCGGCGTCCCGGCGGTGCCGCAGTCACGCATCGACGAGGCCTCCACCATCGTCGAGCGCTTCATGGTCCGCTGGCGCGGCGAGCCCGACCCCCGCCACGTCGCCGCCGTCGACGCCTACTGGACGTCGGCCGCCGAGCACGGCATGAACGCCTCCACCTTCACCGCCCGCGTGATCGCCTCAACGGGCGCCGACGTCGCCGCCTCGCTCTCGGGCGCCATCGGCGCGATGTCCGGCCCGCTGCACGGCGGCGCCCCCTCCCGGGTGCTGCACATGCTGGACGGCGTCGAGCAGGCCGGGGACGCGGAGAAGTACGTCAAGGACCTCCTCGACCGACACGAGCGGCTCATGGGTTTCGGCCACCGGGTCTACCGCGCCGAGGACCCGCGCGCCCGGACGCTGCGCAAGGCCGCCAAGGAACTCGGCGCCCCGCGCTTCGAGGCCGCACTGGCCCTCGAGCAGGCCGCGCTCAAGGAGCTGCGCGAGCGGCGTCCCGACCGGCCGATCGAGACCAACGTGGAGTTCTGGGCGGCGATCGTCCTGGACTTCGCCGAGGTGCCCAGCCACATGTTCACCTCGATGTTCACCTGTGCCCGCACCGCCGGCTGGTGTGCGCACATCCTGGAGCAGAAGAACACCGGCCGCCTCGTGCGCCCGTCCGCGCGCTACATCGGCCCCGGCCCGCGCAAGCCCCAGGAGGTCGAGGGCTTCGACACCATCAAGACCAAGCCCATCGACCAGCCGGCCTGAGCGAGGGCCCCGTCCTCCCCACCCCTCGCACGCTGGGGGCGGGACCCGGGACGGGGCCACCCGTCCGCAGACCCTGAGAGGCAGTCCTCCCGGATGAGCATCACCATCCCCGCCGACCTCCTGCCCTCCGACGGCCGCTTCGGCTGCGGCCCGTCGAAGGTGCGTCCCGAGGCCCTCGAGGCGCTGGCCAACAGCGGCGCCGGCCTGATGGGGACCTCCCACCGCCAGGCGCCGGTCAAGGGCCTGGTCCGCCAGGTGCGGGAGGGCCTGACCCAGCTGTTCGACCTGCCGGACGGCTACGAGGTCGTCCTCGGCAACGGTGGGACGACGGCGTTCTGGGACGCCGCGATCATCGGGTTGATCCGCGAGCGCAGCGCGCACGGCAGCTACGGCGAGTTCTCGTCGAAGTTCGCGACCGGCGTGGCCGAGGCGCCCTTCCTCGCCGACCCGGTGATCGCCAAGGCGGCGCCCGGCTCGCTGGCCCTGCCCACCGCCGCCGACGGTGTCGACGTCTACGCGTGGGCGCACAACGAGACCTCCACCGGCGTCATGGCCCCGGTGCAGCGGCCGCCCGGCACCGACGACGCGCTCGTGCTCGTCGACGCCACCAGCGCCGCCGGCGGACTGCCCGTCGACGTCACGCAGACCGACGTCTACTACTTCGCCCCGCAGAAGAACTTCGGCGGCGACGGCGGGCTGTGGGTGGCGCTCATGTCGCGTGACGCCCTCGACCGCATCGCCGAGATCAAGGCCTCGGGCCGCTGGGTCCCCGGATTCCTCGACCTGTCCATCGCCGTCGACAACTCGGCCAAGGACCAGACCTACAACACCCCGGCCGTCGCCACGCTGTTCCTGCTGGCCGACCAGATCCGCTGGCTGCTCTCCCTCGGCGGGCTCTCCGGCGCGGTGGCGCGGACGCAGGACTCCTCGAGCCGGCTCTACGGCTGGGCCGAGCAGTCGCAGTTCGCGACGCCGTTCGTGGCCGACCGCGACCAGCGCTCCTACGTCGTCGGCACCGTCGACTTCGACGAGTCGGTGGACGCCGCCGAGGTCGCCAGGGTGCTCCGCGCCAACGGCGTCGTCGACGTCGAGCCCTACCGCAAGCTGGGCCGCAACCAGCTGCGGGTGGGCATGTTCCCCGCCGTCGAGCCGGACGACGTCAGCGCGCTGACCGCCTGCATCGACTTCGTCGTCGGCGAGCTGTGAGGGAGGACCCCGTCCTCCTCACCGCTCGCTAGCTCGCGGCGAGCCTCCGGACGGGGCCTTCTGATGCCCGGGGGCCGCGGGACGGGACCGCCGTGAGCCGCGTGTCGACGACGACACGCCCGGCCGGACCGATCGGTTCCGGTATCGGTGGTGGACCTCCGCCGCCGAGCTGACAGCATCGGCGGGGTGAGACGCGTCACCACGGCTCTCGCCGTCCTCGGGCTGCTGCTCACCGGCGCCGGCACCGCCCAGGCCGCCCCTGCTGGCGGTCCGGCGCCACCCGGGCCCGTCGCGCTGGACGACCCGCGGTTCACCGCCAACGTGATGGCGCCGCTGAAGGTGACCGACTGGCCTGCCTTCGAGGCCGACCTCGCGAGCGTGGCCGCCTACGGGGTGGACGCGGTGAGCGTCGACGTGTGGTGGGGCGACGTCGAGGGCGCGGCGGACAACCGCTTCGACTGGGGCTACTACGACCGCGTCTTCGAGACCATCACGGCCACGGGCCTGGACCTGGCGCCGATCCTGTCCTTCCACCAGGCCGGCGGGAACGTCGGCGACGACTACACCAGCCTGCTGCCGTCGTGGCTGTGGGAGAAGTACGCCGGCGTCACCCACCGCGGCGTCCGGCTCGGCCCGATCGGGCTCCAGCACCGCAGCGAGCAGGGCAACACCAGCCCCGAGAGCGTGCAGGGCTGGGCCGACCGCGTCGTGATGGGCGAGTACCGGGACTTCACCCGGGCCTTCGAGCGGCAGTACGGCGACCGCTACGCCGACGAGGTCGTCGAGGTCAACGTCTCGCTCGGCCCGTCCGGCGAGCTGCGCTACCCGTCCTACAACCAGCACGACCAGGGCACCGGCTACCCGACCCGCGGCGCGCTGCAGGCCTACTCACCGCTCGCCGTCCGCGACTTCCAGGACGTGGTCGTGCGCCGGTACGGCTCGCTGGAGGAGGTCAACCGCGCGTGGGGGACCGACCTGCAGGCGGTGGACGAGATCGGCCCGCCCGCGGACGCCGAGGCCTTCTTCACGTCGCTGGCCTACCGGGACACGCAGTACGGCCGCGACTTCGTCGACTGGTACAACGGCTCGCTGGTCGACCACGGCGAGCGGGTGCTGCGCACGGTCATCGCGACCCTGGGCGGGGACTTCCCGGAGGCCGACGTCGGCTACAAGGTGCCGGGCATCCACTGGTCGATGACGAACCCCGCCCACCCGCGGGCCGCCGAGGTCACCACCGGGCTGGTCCAGACCAGCGTGGACCTCGACTCGTGGGCCACCGGGCACGGCTACCAGCGGATCGTCGAGCTGGCGAACCGCTTCGACGGCGGCCGGCGCGAGGTGGTCCTGCACTTCACCGCGCTGGAGATGGACGACCAGGACGTCACCCCGCAGTACTCCCTGGCCCAGACCCTGGTCGGCTGGATCGGCGACCACGCCCACCGCGCCGGGGTCGAGCTGAAGGGCGAGAACGCGCTGGCCGGCGGGGTCCGGTCCGACGAGGGCTGGGACAACATCGAGGAGGCCTTCGCGACGTGGGGCTACCTGGGCCTGACCGTCCTCCGGATGGGCGACGTCGCCTCGGGCACCGGGCAGCGCCGGTACGCGGAGTTCATCGCGGAGTACAGCCCTGACGCCTGAGGAGGGACCGCCTGCCCCCCGCCACTCGCCGGTCCCGTCCGGAGGCTCGCCGCGAGCTCGCGAGCGGCGAGGAGGACGGGGTCCTCTTTCTGCAGGGGGCCGCCGCGCCACGCCGGGCGAGCCTGCTGACGCGCTCCCGCGCGCGCGGATAGCCTCGGCAGCGGACATCCCCATCCCGGGGCCGGTCCACCCGCCGTCCCGACCCGAGCACCGACCCAGGAGGCCGCCCATGCGTCAGCTGCGGCTGGTGGCGCTCTCCGACGACGGCAGGAGCCTCGTGCTCGCCCTCGACGGCGCCGAGTCCGGCGAGGAGGGCGAGCGTTTCGAGCTGCCGATCGACGAGCGGGTTCGCGCCGCCGCGCGCGGGGACGCCCGCCGGCTCGGCCAGATCGACGTGGAGATCGGCACGACGCTGCCGCCGCGGGTGATCCAGGCCCGCATCCGCGCCGGGGAGACCCCCGAGCAGGTGGCGCAGGCCTCCGGCATCCGGGTCGAGCGGATCATGCGCTTCGCCCACCCCGTGCTGCAGGAGCGCGAGCGGGTGGCCGAGCAGGCACGCGAGGCCCGCGTGCGGCTGTCCGAGGGCACGCCGTCGGTCCCGCTGCAGCAGTTCATGTCCGAGCGGCTGCGACTGCTGGGCGCCGACCTCGACGCCGTCCGCTGGGACGCCCACCGCGCCGGCGACGGCGTCTGGCAGGTGACCGCCGCCTGGCAGGCCGGCACCAAGTTCGGCGTCACCCGCTGGGCCTACGACATCCCGGCGCGCACCGTCACCCCGGTCGACGCCGCCACCACCGACTTCGCCGAGGGGACCCGCCTGGTGCGCGTCGTCCCCCACGTGCCGGCGGAGCGGCCCGCTCCGGTGCGCGGCCGGCCGGTCGTCGTCGTCCCCGACGAGGACGACGTCGCCGCGCCCGCCTCCTCCCGGCTCGCCCGCGACGAGGACGACGACCCGGCCGGGGACGACGACGTGCGGCCCGTGCTGCCGGCCGACGTGTCCCCCCCGAGCACCCGGCGCACCGACGTCCCCGCCGACGAGGACGACATCAGCGAGCACGACACCGTCGTGCTCGGCCGCCCGGGCGGCGACGGGGACGACGACGAGGACCCGCGAGCCCGCATCCCGGCGTGGGAGGACATCGTCTTCGGGGTCCGCCGGCACCGCTGACCTGCGGACTCAGGCGTGGCGGCCATGCGGCTGCCGGACCGGGACGTCGCGGGCCGGTGGGCACCGGACCGGTGACGTCGGCCACCCCGCGGCAGGTGTCCACGCGGAACCGCCGGGTACCCCGAAGGGCATGTCAGCCTCGGTGTCCATGCCCCTCGGCGGCGTGCAGGTCGGTTCCTACGACAGCTACGAGCAGGCCCAGGCCGCCGTCGACTACCTCGCCGACCAGAAGTTCGCCGTCGAGAACGTCACGATCATCGGGTCGGACCTGCGCCAGGTCGAGCGCGTCACCGGCCGGCTCACCTGGGGCCGGGTGCTCGCCGCCGGCGCGGCCGGTGGCGCCTGGTGGGGTCTGTTCGTCGGCCTGCTGCTCGGCATCTTCGCCGTCGACGGCTCGGCCTGGATCAGCTCGCTCCTGACCGGCCTGCTGATCGGTCTGCTGTTCGGCATGCTGTTCGCCGCGATCGGCTACTCCGCCAGCCGGGGACGGCGGGACTTCACGAGCACGAGCGCCGTGGTCGCGAACCGCTACGACGTCATGTGCAACCCCGCCCACGCCGAGGAGGCACGGGCACACCTGGCCCGCTTCTCGCTCCGCGGCTGAGGCTGCGCTCCTGCAGGGTCGTGCCGTGGCCCCGTCCAGAGGCTCGCCGCGAGCCTGCGAGCGGTGAGGAGGACGGGGTCCTTCCTCAGCGGAGCGTCGCGAAGGCCACCGCCGCCGCGGCCGCCACGCCCAGTGAGTCGACCCCGGCCCGCATCGGGATGCGCGCCCGCACCCGCACGGCACGCTGCGCCTCCGGGGTCAGCCCCGGCCCCTCCGCGCCGAGCAGCACCGCCGTGCGCGGGTGCGCCCGCGGGTCCACGTCGGTCAGGTCGACCGCGTCGGCGGCAGGGGTGAGCGCCACGGTCAGGTAGCCGGCGTCGTGCAGCCGGTCCAGCCCGCCGGGCCAGTCGGCCAGCACGGCGAACGGCAGCGCCAGCACGTGCCCCATCGAGACCCGCACCGACCGGCGGTACAGCGGGTCGGCGCAGCGCGGGTCGAGCAGCAGTCCGTCCACGCCGAGGGCCACCGCCGAGCGGGCGATCGAGCCCAGGTTCTCCGCGTCGTTGAGCGCCTCCAGCACGGCCAGCCGCCGGGGCGCGGCCGGGTCCGGCCCGGCCAGCAGCGCGTCCAGGTCGGCGGGGGGACGGCGGTCGGCCGAGGCGAGCACGCCGCGCGTCAACCGGAAGCCGATCACCTCCGAGAGCACCCACTTGTCCGCCTCGTAGGCCGCCACCCCCTCGGGCAGGTCCAGCGCCGCCACCCGCCCGGGCACGCCCAGCACCGCGCGCACCCGGTAGGGCGAGGCCAGCAGCCGCTGCACCGCCGGGACGCCCTCCACGATCACCGGGCCGGTGCCGCGCTCGGTGCCCGGCCGGCGGTCCCCGGCCTTGAGATCGCGGAAGTCGGCCACCCGCGGGTCGTCCGGGTCGGCGATGGTCGCGGGGTCGTGCGGCACGGCGCCGATCCTGACAGGCCACCTCCAGCGGGCGGCCGCGCCGTCCGGCCCGCAGGATCGTCGGCGTGCCCTCCTCCCCCGTGACCGTCGTCGGCGCCGGCATCGCCGGCACCACCTGCGCCCGCGTCCTGGCCGGAGCCGGGATCGCCGTCCGCCTGCTCGACCGCGGGCGCCGGCCGGGTGGGCGGATGTCCTCGCGGACGCTGCACGAGCGCACCGTCGACCTCGGCGCCTCCTACCTGACCGCGCAGGAGGGCTCACCCTTCGCCGCGGTGGTCGACGACTGGGTCGCACGCGGCCTGGCCCGCCCGTGGACCGACACCTTCGCCGTCGCCGGACCCGACGGTCTGCGGTCCACCACCACCGGCCCGCTCCGCTACGCCGCGCCGGCCGGGCTGCGCTCGCTGGTCGCCGACCTCGCCACGGGACTGGACGTCGTGAGCGGGTACACGGTCACCGCCGTCGGTCCCGGCCCGCAGGTGGACGGCGAGGACGCGTCGGCCGTCGTCCTGGCCATGCCCGATCCCCAGGCCCGTCGGCTGCTGGACGCGGACACGGCACGGCGGCTGCTCGACGACCGGCCGTGGGAGCCGTCGCTGTCCGTCGTCCTCGGGTGGCCGGAACGGCGCTGGCCGGCCGACCTCCACGGCGCGTTCGTCCACGACGACCCGGCGGTCACCTGGGTGGCCGACGACGGCGACCGGCGTGGGGACGGCGCCCCGGTGCTGGTCGCGCACACCACCGCCGAGCTGGCGGCCGCCCACCTCGAGGACCCGGACGCCGCCGCCGGTCCGGTCGCCGCCGCGGTCGGCCGGGCGCTGGGCATCGACGCCCCGCCGGCCTGGACGACGGTGCACCGCTGGACGTACGCGCGACCGGCCGAGGCCCGTCCGGAGCCCTTCGGGCTGGCCGACGGCGTCGGTGTCTGCGGCGACGGGTGGTCGGCGCCGTCGCGGGTGCAGGCCGCCTGGACCTCGGGCACCTCCCTGGGCCGCGCCCTGCTCGCCACGCACTGAGGAGATCGGCCTGGCCCCGCTGCCCCCATCGCGAGCCTGCGAGCGATGGGGGGCAGCGGGGTCCTTCTCCTAGCGCGCCACCCGGGCCAGCTGGCGGGCCTGGGCGACCAGCCGGCCCGTGGCGTCCCAGATGCGGCACTCCTCGTCCGACCAGCCGCCGGCCACCTCGGTGGAGCGCGACTCGACCAGGCACCAGCCCGGCGCGGGCAGCGCGCGGACCAGCACCTGCAGCTGCACGGTGGGCGCCCAGCCCGTCCGGCCGACGGCGAAGGCGGTGGGCGGCAGGGCGTCGGCGAACAGCAGCAGCGCCAGCGGGTCGGGGTCGCGGCCGTCGGCCAGCCGGATCCAGGACCGCAGCACCCGCTGCTCGGAGAACCGGCCGACCGTCCAGCCCGCCGTCGCGGGGTCGAGCCGGGTGTCGATCCGCCGGACCAGGCCGACGGCCGGCCCGGCGCCGGTGGTCCGGGCGAGGACGCAGTCGTCGGGGTCGGGCACCTGCGGCGCGGCGTTGACGGTGTACTCGGCCGGCTCGGTGCCGAGCGTCGCCGTCGTCACCTGGGCGGCGATCGACGGGCCGGCTCCCCCGGTCAGCAGCACCGTGGAGTGCGCCAGCGTGCGCCCCGCCGGGCCGGGCGTGACGGCGAGGTGGGCCGGCCCGGCGGCGGTGGCCCGCAGGTAGCTGGCCGAGAGCGCGACCGGGTGCGGGTGCGGGCTGTCCAGGACGGCGGCGCGGGCGGCGACCGCCAGCAGGTAGCCGCCGTTGAGGACGCCACCGCCGACGTCCCACCCGGGGTCGAGGTCGGCGACCAGTCCCCCGCCCTCGGCGCGGCGGACGGCCGTGGCGGCGTCGAAGGCGGACGGGTTCCCATCGGTCTGCGGCACGTCCCGGAGCCTGCCAGGGTGGGGTTCCGTGGAGTACACGCACCTGGGGCGCAGCGGCCTGTCGGTCTCCCGCCTCTGCCTGGGCACGATGAACTTCGGCTGGAAGACCGAGGAGGCCGATGCCCACGCGATCATGGACCGGGCGCTGACCGAGGGCGTCAACTTCCTCGACACCGCCAACGTCTACGGCTTCGACGCCGGCAAGGGCCGCACCGAGGAGGTGCTCGGCACCTGGTTCGCCCAGGGCGGCGAGCGCCGGGAGAAGACGGTGCTGGCCACCAAGGTCTACGGCTCCATGAGCGACTGGCCCAACGACACGTTCCTGTCCGCCCGCAACCTGGTGCGCTCCTGCGAGGCCTCGCTGCGCCGGCTGCGGACCGACTGGATCGACCTGTACCAGTTCCACCACGTCGACCTGGCCACGCCGTGGGAGGAGGTCTGGCAGGCCTGCGAGACGCTGGTCGCCCAGGGCAAGGTGCTCTACGTCGGTTCGTCCAACCACGCCGCCTGGCAGATCGCCGCGGCCAACGAGGCCGCCGCCCGCCGGCACTTCCCGGGCCTGGTCAGCGAGCAGTCGCACTACAACCTGCTCACCCGGCACGTGGAGCTCGAGGTGCTGCCCGCCGCGCAGCACTACGGCGTCGGCATCATCCCGTGGAGTCCGCTGGCCCAGGGGCTGCTCGCCGGCGTGCTGGGCGACCAGGAGGGCGACCGTCGCCACCTCGAGCGCAACCGCGAGCGCATCGAGCGGCACCGGCCGGCGCTGCAGGCCTACGAGGACGCCTGCCGCGAGTGGGGGCACTCCCCGGCCGACGTCGGGCTCGCCTGGCTGCTGCACCGGCCGGCGGTGACCGCACCGATCGTCGGGCCGCGCACGGCGGAGCAGTTCGACGGGTCGCTCCGGGCCTTCCACGTGCGGCTCGACGACGCCCAGCTGGCCCGGCTCGACGAGATCTTCCCCGGTTACCGCGCGGCGCCAATGGAGTACGCCTGGTGATCTCGCGGCGTCCGTAGTGCCGCACCGTCACGGCCCGCTCACCCGACGCGACGCGCCGTCCTCGGGACCCCCAGGACTGGGGGACGGCGGCCCCCTCTGCCGCGTGTGCCCGGCACCCCGGTCCTCCCCGGAGCCTCGGACCCATCGAGAGCGGCCGTGGGGGCGGGCTCTGCGACGCCGGGGGGCGGGTGCACGTGCACGGGTTCGGGGACGAGACGGCCGGGGTGTGCCCGTTCAGCGGAGCGGGCAGCGAGACGGCGCGCGGCGGGGTCTCCCGGCGCACGGTGCTGGCCGGGTTGGCGAGCCTGGCCGCGCTGCCGGTCATGAGCGGGACGGCGCACGCGGCACCGCCCCGCCGCCCGCCGACGCCGACCCCCTCGCCGGCGCCTCGGCCCCCGGTCCGCCGGGCGCGGGCCGCCCGCGGCGCGCACGCCGTCGGCAACCCGCGCGGCAGCGACATCGCGGTGCGCGCCGGCCGGGACACCGAGGCCCGCTTCGGGCTGATGTTCAAGAAGCTGCCGGCCTTCGCGCCGCCGGACGCGCTGCTGACCGCGCTGGCGGTATCGATGAACGACGGCAAGGCGCCGCTGTCCGACGTCAAGGACTCCGACGTCGCCTTCGACATCCCGGGCATGCCGGCCGGCTACATCTACCTCGGCCAGTTCATCGACCACGACATGACGCTGGACAAGACCCCGCTGACCCAGCAGCAGCAGGACCCGCGGGCGATGACCAACTACGACAGCCCCCGCTTCGACCTGGCCAGCGTCTACGGCCGCGGCCCGGCCGCCAGCCCCGAGCTCTACGACCCGTCGCGGCCGGGCTACCTGCTCTGCAACGACCACGACGGCGTGCGCGACCTCCCCCGCGACGACGTGGGTGCGGCCTACCTCGGTGACCCGCGCAACGACGAGAACCTGATCGTCGCGCAGCTGCACGCGGTCTTCCTGCGCCTGCACAACAAGCTGCGCGACGAGGGCCGGACCTTCGAGCAGGCGCAGCAGCTGGTGCGTTGGCACTACCAGTGGCTGATCGTCAACGACTACCTGCCGCGGATCGTCGGCCGGGACGTCGTCGACCGGCTGGTGCGCCGCCGCCGCGGTGGGCCGATCGAGTTCCTCGGGCGGTTCTACAAGCCGCGCAACCCGCGCCGGCCGTACATGCCGGTGGAGTACTCCGGCGCGGCCTACCGCTTCGGGCACAGCATGATCCGCGCCGAGTACGAGGTGCACGACCAGCACACCGTCCCGATCTTCGCCAACGAGGGCTACCAGGACCTGCGCGGCAACCGGCCGGTGCCCGACGACCTGTGGATCGACTGGAACTACTTCTTCGAGATCCCCGGCATGAGCACGCCCGACGACCGCAACGCGGCCCGGAAGATCGACACCCAGCTGTCGCTGCCGCTGTCCACGCTGCCGCCGACCGTGGTGGCGCCCACGGCCGGGGCGATCACCTCGCTGGCCGAGCGCAACCTGCTGCGCGGCAAGCGGCTCGGCCTGCCCGCCGGCCAGGACGTCGCCGTCGCGATGGGCCTCAAGCCGCTGACCAACCAGCAGCTGGGCCTCACCGACCCCGGGTGGAAGGGCAAGGCGCCGCTCTGGTTCTACGTGCTCAAGGAGGCCGAGCTGCTCGGCGGGCACCGGCTGGGCCCGGTCGGCGGCACCATCGTCGCGGAGGTGATCCTCGGGCTGATGGCGTGCGACACCTCCTCGTACTTCACGGCCAACCCCGGCTTCGACCCCGGCCCCGGCTACTCGATGGGCTCCTTCCTCCTCTGGGCCGACGCCATCGACCCGCGGGCCTTCGAGGTGCCGGAGGACGAGCTCCCCGAGGAGGAGGAGCCCGCGGACGGCGAGGTCGACGAGGGCGACGAGACCGAGGACGAGGCACCGCACGAGGAGGAGCCGGAGGACGAGGAGCCGGAGGTCGAGGAGCCGGAGGACGACGCGGAGCCCGAGCTGCTCGAGCCCGGCGAGGCCCCCGACCCCGCGGCGACCTCCCCGGTGCCCGGCCCGGTGGTGTGAGGACGGCCCCCTTGCAGGAGGACCCCGTCCCCCTCACCGCTCGCAAGCTCGCGGCGAGCCCCTGGACGGGGCCGCGGGCTCAGCCGAGCGGCCAGGCCGAGATCCGGTCGTAGCGCGGCACGGGACCGAGGTGGCTCTCCAGCAGCTCCACCTCGGCCACCGGCCACGCCGGCCCGCGGTGGCCGGCCAGCCGCTCGGGCAGGTCGCCGTCCCCCGGCCGGCCGGGCCGCCAGCGGCCGAGGGTGAGGTGGGCGCGGAACGGCCGGTCCTCCACCGGCAGGCCCAGCCCGCGGGCGACGGCGGCCAGCCGGGCGGCGAGCGCGCCGAGCGCGACGTCGTCACCCGTGACGCCGGCCCAGAACACCTGCGGACGGCGGCGCGTGCCGAACCGCCCGGCGCCGGCCAGGCGCAGGGTCATCGGCGGGGTGGCCGCCACGGCGGGCGCGGCGTCGGCGACCAGCTGCTCGACACGGCCGGCCGGCACCGCGCCGAGGAACAGCAGCGTCAGGTGCCAGCGCTCCGGCGGCGTCCAGCGGGGAGCACCGGGCGCCTCGCGCAGCGGCGCCAGGGCGCGGTCGAGGTCGGTCAGCGCGCCGGCCGGCGGGGTCACCGCGAAGAACAGCCGCCGCGGCCGGGGCGCGGTCAGTCGGGCACCGCCAGGCCCGCCTCGGCGAGCGCGGTCTGCAGGCGCAGCCGCTCGACGTCGCGGGGCCGTCCGGGCGGGGCGGTGTCCAGCGAGTGCGTCACCTCCAGCAGCCGGGCCGCCTCGACGAGGACGTCGTCGTAGGCCGCCTGCAGCCCTCGGCGGCGGGCCATCGGCGCCCCGGCCGGCACACGGGCGAGCTGGGCACCCAGCCGGCGCAGGTCGGCGGCCACCTGCTCGAGCGGGCGGCCGACCGGCGCGACCTGCTGCCGCCGGCGGCGCAGCGGCTCGGGCAGGCGCGCCGACCCGAAGACCAGGCGAGCCACCCAGCCGGCGAGGGCGACCGAGCCCACCACACCGCCGACGATGGCGCCCAGGTGCAGCAGCGAGGTCCCCATGCCGCCTCCGCAGACGACTCGAGAGTGGTGGCCGTCACGGTACGACGGTCCGGCGGCGTCAGCTCGCCTGTGTGCCCGGTGCCTCCGCCGACGCGGCCTCCGCCGCGGCCCGGACGGGTGCGGGCGGGACCGTCCGCGACGAGACGTGGAGCTGCAGCCGCAGGGGGACGACGTGGGCCTCCAGCCGGACCCGCCTGCCGCGGGCCAGCCACGCCGCCGCGATCCCGCCCGCGGCCACCGCGACCGCGCCACCGAGGACGAAGCCCCACGGCGCCCCCCACCGCTCGGCCACCCAGCCGATCAGCGGCGAGCCGATCGGCGTCCCACCCATGAAGCAGGTGAAGTAGAGCGCCATCACCCGGCCGCGCAGCTGCGGGTCGACGCCCAGCTGCACGAAGCTGTTGGCGGCCACGCTGAACACCAGGCCCGCCGCCCCGGTCGGCACGAGCAGGGCGGCGAACGACCAGTACGTGGGCATGAGGCCGCAGACGATCGACGCCGTCCCGAACACCACCGCAGCGACCACGAGGAAACGCTGCCGCGGGCGGCGTCTGCGCCGGGTCGACAGCAGCGCGCCGGACAGCGACCCGACGGCGAAGCAGGTGGTGAGCAGCCCGAACCCCTCCGCGCCCACGTCGAAGACCTCGCGGGCCATGAGCGCGATGGTCACCTGGGAGTTGAAGGTGAAGGTGCCCAGCACGAGGGCCAGCCCCAACCCCAGGCGGAGGTCCGGCCGGGACCACGCGTAGGCCAGCCCCTCGCGCAGCTGGCCGCGGGCGCGCGCGACCCGCGGGCTGGCGTGCAGCTCGCCGGGCCGCATCGCCAGCAGCGCCCCGATGGTGAACACGAAGCTCGCCGCGTTGACGAGGAAGGCCGGCGCGGTGTCGCCCGAGGCCGCGCCGATGACCAGCCCGGCGACGGCGGGGCCGACCAGCCGGGCGCTGTTGAAGATCGTCGAGTTCAGGCTGACCGCGTTGGTCAGCAGGTCCGGGCCGACCATCTCGGAGACGAACGCCTGCCGCACCGGCGCGTCGATCGCCGAGACCGAGCCGAGGGCGGCGGCGAGCACGAACACGTGCCACAGCGCGATGGAGTCGGAGGCCACCAGCAGGCCGAGCACGAGGGCCACGAGCCCCATGAGCGCCTGGGTGGCCAGCAGCACCCGGCGCTTGGGGTAGCGGTCGGCCAGCACGCCGCCGTACATGCCGAGGAACAGGGTCGGGCCGAACTGCAGCGCCGTGACCAGGCCGAGGGCGATGCCGTCGTCACCGGAGAGCTGCAGGACCAGCCAGTCCTGGCCGATGCGCTGCATCCAGGTGCCGGTGAGGCTGACCAGGTTGGCCGCCGCGTAGACGCGGTAGTTGCGCACCCGCAGCGACCGGAACGTGCCGCCGTCCGTCGTCCGGCCCCTCACCCACTCGCCAGCTTGTCCATGATGACCGCGGCCTCGCGCAGCACCGCCCGCTCCTCGGCGGTGAGCTGCAGCAGCATCCCGGTCAGCCAGGCCTCCCGGGCGCGGGCCTCCGCGCTGAGCAGTTCCTCCGCGGCCGGCGTCAGGTCGATGACCACCTGCCGCCCGTCGGTCGGGTGCGGGCTGCGGGTGACCAGCCCCATCCCCTCCAGCGCGACGACGACCCGGGTCATCGACGGCGGCTGGACCCGCTCGTGGCCGGCCAGCTCACCCGGGCTCATCGCGCCGTGCCGCTTGAGCGTCGACAGCGCCGCGAGGTGGGTCAGCGTGACCGACCGGTCGACCCGCTGGTTGCGCAGGCGGCGGGAGAACCGCATGACCGACAGCCGCAGGTCGTGGGCCAGCGCCGCGGTGTCCAGCGTCGTCCGGCTCACGAGTCGTCAGCCTAGCTAAGAAACTGCCGGCCCCGTCCCGAGGCCCGTCCCGGGCCTGCGAGGGGTGAGGAGGACGGGGTCCTTCTTCAGAACAGCTGCTGCAGCGGCTCCAGGGCGAAGTAGACGAGGAACAGCACGCTGATCAGCCACATCAGCAGGTGGATCTCACGCCGGCGCCCGGCCGCGATGTGCAGGAGCACGTAGCTGACGACGCCGGCTCCGATGCCGTTGGTGATCGAGTAGGTGAACGGCATGAGCGCGATGGTGAGGAAGGCCGGGATCACCACCGTCATGTCCCCCCACTCCAGGTGGCGGATCTGGCTGATCATCAGCGCGCCCACGATCACCAGCACAGGCGCCGCCGCCTCCGACGGAACGATCTCCACCAGTGGGGTGAAGAACATCGCCAGCAGGAAGAGGACTCCGGTGGCCACGCTGGCCAGCCCGGTCCGCGCGCCGTCGGCGACCCCGGCGGCGCTCTCGACGTAGGTCGTGTTCGACGAGATGCCGGCCGCACCGCCGGCCGCGGCGGCCACCGAGTCGACCAGCAGCACCGGCTGCGACCGGGGCAGGTTGCGGTTCTCGTCGAGCAGGTCGCCCTCGGCGCCGACGGCGGTGACCGAGCCGACCGTGTCGAAGAAGTCGGCGATCATGATCGAGAAGACGATGAGCAGCGCCGCGATCACGCCGATCCGCTCGAAGCCGCCGAACAGCGAGAAGTCGCCGACGATCGACAGGTCGGGAGTGCTGACGACCTCGTCGGGCAGCGTCGGGACCTGCAGCGCCCAGCCCCGCGGGTTGACCTCGCTGCCGTCGGCGCCGGTGCGCGGGCCGACGTCCGCCACGGCCTCCACGATGATCGCGAACACGGTCGAGACGACGATGCCGATGAGCAGCGCCCCCTTGACCCGACGGACGACGAGGACGCTGGTGAGCAGCAGACCGACGACGAAGACCAGCAGCGGCCAGCCCGCCAGCTGGCCGTTGACGCCGAAGCTGATCAGCGGGGTCCCGGGCCGGATGACGCCCGCGTCGGCCAGCCCGATGATCGTGAGGAAGAAGCCGATGCCGACGGCGATCGCCGTCTTCAGTTGCGCCGGGATCGCCTCGAAGACCGCCCGGCGGAAACCGGTGAGCACCAGCACGGTGATGAGCAGGCCCTCGAGGACGATCAGGCCCATGATCTCGGGCCAGGCCAGCTGCGTGGCTGCGAAGACCGCGACGATGGCGTTGATGCCCAGGCCGGTCGCCACGGCGAAGGGGTACCGCCCGACGACGCCCATGAGGATCGTCATGGCCCCGGCGACCAGCGCGGTGACCGCCGCGACCGAGGCGAAGGGCAGCGTGGCGCCGGTGACGTCGGCCCCCGACAGGATGATGGGGTTGAGGACCACGATGTAGGCCATCGTGAAGAAGGTGGTGAGACCGCCGCGCACCTCGCGGGTGACCGTCGAGCGGCGGGCGCTGATGCCGAAGTAGCGGTCCAGCCCGTTGCTCGGCCTGACGCGGGGGCCCTCGCTGCGGCGCGCCGGCCGGGCTCCGGCGGCGACGTCGGCGGGCGTGCCGCCGTCCGTGGTGGTGCCCGTGGACGGGCGGGGCTTCTCTGCCATGACGACTCCCGGGCGCGCGGCCGGGCGAGCAGGCGGCGGGGGAAGCGCGCCGGCTGACCGGTGGGGACTGCGATGAGCGGCGACAGCGTGCCACACCCGTGTTCCGACCAGGTGACACGCACCCGGGCCTGCGGGTCCTAGGGTCGGTCCGTGCCCAGACCGGCCAAGCAGGCCCCGCCCCCGCTCCACGTCGACACCGTGCGGGTGGTGCTGGCCGGGACGGCGCTGTGGGTGGTGGCGCTCGTCGTGCTGCTGCTCCTCGGCGACCGGGTGGACCGCATGTGGATCTGGACCTGTGTCGCCGGCATCGCGCTGGCCGGCGTCGGCCTGGGCGTGATGCGCCTCCAGGGCCAGATCGGCCGCCGCGGCTGACCCCCGCTCAGCCCGGCCGCCGTCCCCTGGCCGCGGGAGCTCCTCCTCCCCCGTCCTGCGCCCCTGCCGGTGGGGGGCTGAGGACGCACTCCTGGAACCTCTCCCCCTGCTTCTCCCGGTGAGCAAGGGGTGAGGCTCCCGGAGACGAGTCCCCCACCGCCCGGAGTGGGGCAGGAGGCCTCCGCGACGAGGACCGGGACGCGCTCAGCTCGGCAGCGGAGAGCACCTGGCCGCGGTGCGGTCCGGAGGACCGCCGTGTCAGAGCACGTCGAACGAGCCGGTGTCGTAGCGCGCCGAGCGCACGACCTCCGTGGCGTCATCGGCGACCAGCGTGGCCTGGCTGTGCGCGCCGCAGCCGTAGTCGACGGTGACCACCCGCCCGTCGGCCGGGGCGTACACGTTGCCGCACGCACCGAAGCTCAGCCGCAGCGAGCCCGCCAGCGGCAGGAAGAACCCGCAGGTGCCGCACGGACCGGGCGCCTGCCGGGCCATGGGTGAGCGGGGGCCGAACTCCCCGGCGTTCCAGCGGGCCGCGGCCTCCTCGCGCCCCTCTCTGGACAGGACCCGCTCCCGGCCGAGGCCGATCTCGGAGGCGACCACGGACCCCTCGGGGTCGTCGGCGGAGTCGTCGTCGGTCGTGTAGCTGGGGACCAGGCGGGGGTCGTCCTCGGTCGAGGGCAGCACGTCACCCACCGAGAGGTCGCCGGGGCGCAGCCGCTCGTGCCAGGGGACCCAGGCCGGGGCGAGCAGCGCCTCCTCACCGGGCAGCAGCACGACCTCGTCGACGGTGACGTGCTCCTCGCCGGGCACCGCCGCGAGGGTGACCGCCCAGTACCAGCCGACGTAGCCGGACAGCCGGCTGGCGAAGGAGTGGGTCACCACCTCGCCGAGGTCCTCGCCGGCGGTACCCGCGGACGGCGACTCGCGGATGACGCCGAGGTGCTCGCCGACCAGCTCGGGGGACCCGGCGGTGTCGACCGCCGCGGCCCGCGCCTGCTCGACCGCGGTGCTGGGCGCGTCGCTCCCCGCGGCAGCGGGGTCGGAGAACTCGGCCACGGCGCCATTCTCCCTGACGCCGCGAGCAGCCCCGGTGTGCGGGGGCACTGCCCGTGTCCTCCCAGGTCGGTGCGGCACCATGGGCTGCGTGTCGTCGTCCCGTCCGCCCGGCGCCCCCCGCCGTGCCCTGCGCCGGCGCCCGTCGCCGCCGGAGGCCCCGGGCGCGGAGACGGCACCGCTCGGGACGGCACGGCCGGCCACCCGGCCGCTGCCGACCGCAGGCGGGGCAGCCGAACCGTGGGGCGGGGACGGCGCGGGCCCTCCCCCGCCGACCACCGCGCTGCCCCCGGCCGCACCGCCGCCTCCGCCACCGCGGAAGCTGACCGTCACGCGGGTCGCGGCGTCGCGCACCCGTGAGCTGACCGGGGCCGCCGTCCGCCGGGTGCAGAACGCCAGCCGGGCCGACGGCGCCGCGGAGAGCGGCCTGGCGAAGCTGCTGTGGGTCAACGCGCTGCACATGGCCGGCGACGCGATGATCGCCGTCTCGCTGGCCGGCACCCTCTTCTTCGCCGCCACCACCGACGTGCAGCGCAGCAACGTGGCGCTCTACCTGCTGGTGACGATGGCGCCCTTCGCGGTCGTCGCCCCGGTGATCGGGCCGCTGCTCGACCGGCTGCGGCGCGGCCGCCGCTGGGCGCTGGCCGTCAGCCAGCTGGGCCGGGGGGTGCTGGCGGTGGTCATGGCCGCCCACTTCGACGACCTCTGGCTCTACCCCGCGGCCCTCGGCGTGCTGGTGCTGTCCAAGGCGCACAACGTGCTGCGCGCGGCGGTGGTCCCGCGGGTGCTGCCCGGTGCGATGTCGCTGACCTCGGCCAACGCGCGCACGTCGGTGTTCGGCCTGGTCACCGCCGGCGTCTTCGGCGGGATCGGTGCCGGCCTGGCCTGGGCGCTGGGCTTCCCGTGGCTGCTGGGGGCCACCGCCGCGGTGTTCGCCTGCGGCGCGGTGCTGGCGGTGCGGCTGCCCCGCCACGTCGACGTCCCCACCGGGGAGCTCCCCGCGGACGTCCTCTCCACCGCGCCCCAGCCGGTGACCACCGGGCGCCGCCGTCGCCCGGTGAACCCGCGCGTGGTCGTCGCGCTGCGGGCCAACGCGGCGCTGCGCGGGCTCGGCGGCTTCCTGACGATCTTCTCCGCGTTCCTCGTGCAGGCCACGGTCGAGGGCGGGTGGCAGGGCACGCTGGCGCTCGGCGCCGTCGCCGGGGCGGCCGGCGTGGGCAGCGTGCTCGGCACCGGCGTCGGCTCCCGGCTGCACCGGGTCGACCCCGACCGCGTGGTGCTCTGGTCGGCGGGCACCGCGGCGGCGATCACCGTCGTCGCGGCGGTCTTCTACAGCCTCGCGACGGCCGCCCTCGTCGCCGGCGTGGCCGCCGTCGCCAACGCGCTGGGCAAGGTCGCCCTCGACGCGATCATCCAGCGCGAGGTGCCGGAGAGCCTGCGGGCCTCGGCCTTCGCCCGCTCGGAGACGATGCTGCAGCTGTCCTGGGTCGTCGGCGGCGCGCTGGGCATCGCCCTCCCCCCGACCGGCTGGCTCGGCTTCACCGTGGCCGCTGCCCTGCTCGTGCTCGCCGTCGGGCTGGTGCTCTGGGGTCCGCGCCGTCGCACCCCGGCGCCGACGGCGCCGATGCCCGCTGCGGACGCCGTCACCGACCCGCTGGGCCGCGTCCCGTGAGGCGGGTCGCCGTCCCGGCCGTCGTCCTGCTGCTGGCCGGCTGCGGCTCCGGGCCGTCGGGGCCGCAGGACGTCGTCGTGGAGGCCGGGCCGCAGCGGATCGAGGCCGCACCCACCCAGTACTGCGCGGACGGTGAGGGCCAGCGCTACGACACCTCGCCGCCGATCATCGAGGTCTCCCCCGACACCACCATCAGACTCACCGTGCCCGACGCGGTCGCCGAGCGCGGCTGGAGCGTGCAGGTGTTCGACGAGAAGCTCGAGGGACTGCTGGGCGAGGTGCCGGTCGACCCCGGTCAGGCCGTGCTGGAGAAGATCAACACCTCGGACGTCGCCCCGCCCGCGTTCTACCTCGTCGTCGTCGAGGACGCCGTCGAGGAGTGCGAGGGCTTCAGCGGGGCCTGGCCGGTCGGGTTCGTGCGCGCCGGCGGCGCCCAGGGCGGGACGGCGACGGAGTCGACGCCGCCCGCACCCCAGGGCTGAGGGCGGACCGCCCTGCCCCCGGTGGCCCCGTCCAGGGGCTCGCCGCGAGCGTGCGAGCGGTGAGGAGGACGGGGTCCCTCTCGTACCGGAACGGCCACCCTCCAGGGGCCCGCGCCCAGCCTGCGAGGCGTGGGGGAAAGGGTGGTCCGCTTTCAGTGCTCCAGGTCGGTGGCGACGGCACGCAGCACGGAGGCGACCTTGCGGGCCACCGGCCGGTCGGGGTGCCGGCCGTGCCGCAGCCCGTTGGACACGTCGTCGAGCAGCTTGATCAGGTCCTCGATGATCGGGACCAGGTCGTCGGGCTTCTTGCGGGTCCGCTCGGCGTGCGCGGCCGTGACCGACGGCAGCGGGTCGAGGACCCGCACCTGCAGCGCCTGGTCGCCCCGGCGGCCGGCGACGATGCCGAACTCCACCCGCTGACCGGGCTTGAGTTCGCCGGTGCCGGCCGGGAGGGCGTCCTTGTGCACGAAGACGTCCGGGCCGTCCTCACGGGAGAGGAAGCCGAACCCCTTCTCCGGGTTGAACCACTTGACTCTGCCGGTGGGCACGTTGATCCCTCAGTCGGTCGCTGGCGGCCCCGGCACCGGGCCGGGAGGACGGTCGCGGCACGGGCGGCCGCTGCGCCCAGGCTAGTCGTCGTGCCGCGTCGTCCCACTCCCATTCCGCCTGCCGTTCCGGTGCGCGCCTAGCCTGACGCGGTGGCATCCCCGGACCAGCCGCCCGGCCACCCCGACTACCGGTTCACGCTGGCCAACGAGCGGACGCTGCTGGCCTGGCTGCGCACCGGTCTGGCGCTCGTCGCCGGGGGCGTCGCGGTCGCCGAGTTCGCGCCCGACCTCGGCACCCGGTGGGGCAGCACCGCGGTCGCGGTCGCCCTGGTGCTGACCGGGCTGGGCGCAGCGGTCGGCGGGTACGTGCGCTGGCGGCGCAACGAGCAGGCGATCGCGGCCGACCGGCCCCTGCCGCCCGGCCGCGTGCTGCCGGCGCTGGTGGCCGCGGTGGCCGCCGTCCTCGTCGTCGTGGCCGTCCTCGTCGGGGTCGAGGTGCTGCGCCGGTGAGCGGACAGGGGCGGAAGCCCGTCAGCGAGGAACGAGCGAGGAGCGGAGCGCTCCGCGGGAGCGAACCGACGGCACCGACCGCCCGCGAGACCCAGCCGGAGCGCACCGTCCTGTCCTGGCAGCGCACCGGCCTCGGAGTGGTCGCCGTCGCCGGCCTGCTCGCCCGCGCGGCGGTGACCGGCGGCGCCCCGGTGCGGCTGGCCGTGGCCGGCGGCGTGGCACTGATGGGCCTCGCCGTGCTGGGCGGGCTGGCGCCGCTGCGGGCCCGGGCCGTGGTGCGGGCGCTCGGCCGCGGGACCGGGGTGGCGGTCCCGCGGCTGGCGCTGGTGGTCACCGCCGTCGTCGTCACCGTGGCCGGCGCCGCGCTGGTCGCGGTGCTCAGCCCCCGCTGACCGGCTGCTCGACGATGCCGAGCCGGTCGAGCAGCACGAGGAAGACCGCGGCGAAGTCGTTGTCCTGCACCTGCGTGCGCACGCGGCCCCAGTCGACCTGCTCGCGCAGCGCCCGGGCCACCGGCAGCAGCCGCCCGTAGTCGCAGTAGTGCTCGTCGAGGGCCATGAGCTTGGTGACGACGATGTCGGTGGCCTGCAGCACCGGCATGTGCACCGAGAGCACCGGCATGTCCTCGGCCCGGTCGATGAGGTCCTGCTCCACCGGGATGCCGCAGGTGCGCCACAGGACGTCGATGAACGAGTTGCCCTGGACGACCTTGGTCAGCCAGTCCTCGGCCGGGTCGACGACCTCCAGCCCGGCCTCGGCCAGCACCTTGGCGGCCCGCTCGGCCTCCGCCGCCGGCACCAGGAAGTCCGCGTCGTGGTCGGGCTCGGGCGCCCCGCGCACCCAGGCGGCGTAGCCGCCGCACAGCGCGAAGGGGACGTCGCCCTGTTTGAGCGCGACGGCGACGCGCTTGAGGAGGTCACGGATCTCTTCGCGGTCCGAGGGCTGCACACACCGCCTGCTACCCGGGGTGCGCCCGCCGGAACACGGCGGTGTGGACGGCGTCGCCCGGGGCACAGGAGCCCTCGTGCGGATCGCGACCTTCAACATCCTCCACGGGCGCTCGCCGGTCGACGACCGCGTCGACGTCGAGCGCCTCGCCGCCGCGGTGAAGGCCCTGGACGCCGACGTGCTGGGGCTGCAGGAGGTCGACCGGGACCAGCCGCGGTCGATGAACGCCGACCTGACCGCCGTCGCCGCCGAGGCGATGGGCGCGGTCGACTCGCAGTTCGTCGCGGCCCTCTCCGGCACCCCGGGCGGCACCTGGATGGCTGCCACCGGCGAGGAGCAGCCCGGGTCGGCGAGCTACGGCATCGCGCTGCTGTCCCGCTACCCGGTGGTGTCCTGGCGGGTGGTCCGGTTGCCGGCGCTGCGCAGCCGGGTGCCGGTCTGGTTCCGCGGTGCCCCGCGCCCGAAGCTCGTCGGCGACGAGCCGCGGGTGGCCGTCGCCGCCGTCCTCGAGGGGCCCTCAGGGCACTTCACCGTCTGCAACACCCACCTGTCGTTCGTGCCGGGGTGGAGCGCGCTGCAGCTGTCGAAGCTGGTGCGCTCGCTGACCGGCACCCGCGAGCCGCTGGTCCTCATGGGGGACCTCAACATGCAGGCGGGCCAGGCGGTGCGGGTCAGCGGGCTGCACCCGCTCGCACCGGCCACGACGCCGACCTTCCCGGTCGACGAGCCGATCCGGCAGCTGGACCACGTGCTGGCCCGCGGGCCCATCGCCGCGACCGGCCCGGCCGAGGCGCTCCGGCTGTCGCTGTCGGACCACCGGGCCCTCGTGGTGCCCTGCACGACTCCCTGAGCGAGGGCTCCCTCCAGGGCACCGCCGGCCCCGTCGCGGGGCCCGGGTCCTCTCTCAGGCGTTGCGGACGGCGGCGGCGTCCTCGAGGCCGAGTTCCCGGACCGACGTCTCGCGCATCTCGACCTTGCGCACCTTGCCGGTGACCGTCATGGGGAAGCCGTCGACGATCTTGACGTAGCGCGGGATCTTGTAGTGGGCCAGCTTGCCGGCGCAGAACTCGCGCAGCGCCTCGGGCGTGAGCGGCTCGGCGCCCTCCCGCAGCCGCACCCAGGCCATGAGCTCCTCGCCGAAGCGCTCGTCGGGCACCCCGATGACCTGGGCGTCGACGATGTCGGGGTGGGTGTAGAGGAACTCCTCGACCTCGCGCGGGTACACGTTCTCCCCGCCGCGGATGACCATGTCCTTGATCCGGCCGACGATGTTGAGGTAGCCCTCGGCGTCCATGACCGCGAGGTCGCCGGTGTGCATCCAGCGGGCGGCGTCGATGACCTCGGCGGTCTTCTCCGGCTCGTCCCAGTACCCGAGCATCACCGAGTAGCCGCGGGTGCAGAACTCCCCCGGCGTCCCGCGCGGCACGGTCAGCCCGGTCTCGGGGTCGATGACCTTGACCTCCAGGTGGGGGTGCACCCGCCCGACCGTCGAGGTGCGCCGGTCCAGGTCGTCGTCGGCCCCGGTCTGGGTGGAGACCGGTGAGGTCTCGGTCATCCCGTAGCAGATGGTCACCTCGGTCATCCCCATCTCGGCGACGACCCGCTTCATGACCTCCACCGGGCACGGCGAGCCGGCCATGATGCCGGTGCGCAGGCTGGAGAGGTCGTAGGTGGCGAAGTCCGGCAGCGCGAGCTCGGCGATGAACATCGTCGGGACGCCGTACAGCGAGGTGCACCGCTCGTCCTGCACCGCCTGCAGCGTCGCGGCCGGGTCGAAGCCGGGCGCGGGGATCACCATGGTCGCGCCGTGCGAGGTGGCCGCGAGGTTGCCCATGCCCATGCCGAAGCAGTGGTAGTAGGGCACCGGGATGCAGATCCGGTCGGCCTCGGTGTAGCCGCAGCCCTCGCCGACGAAGAACCCGTTGTTGAGCAGGTTGTGGTGGGTGAGCGTGGCACCCTTGGGGAAGCCGGTCGTGCCCGAGGTGTACTGGATGTTGATCGGGTCGTCGGCCGACAGCTGGGTCTCGCGCTCGGCCAGCAGCGCGCGGTCGCCGGCCCGGCCGGTGGCCACCAGCTGCTCCCACTCGGGGGAGCCGAGGAAGACCACCTCGCGCAGGTCGGGGCAGCGGTCGCGGACCTCCTCGACCATCGCGCGGTAGTCGCTGGTCCTGAAGTCCGGTGCGCTCACCAGCACCGAGATGCCGGCCTGCTCGAGCACGTAGGCCAGCTCGTGCGTGCGGTAGGCCGGGTTGATGTTCACCATGATCGCGCCGAGCTTCGCCGTCGCGTACTGCACGAAGGCCCACTCGGCGCAGTTCGGCGCCCAGATGCCGACCCGGTCACCCTTCGCGACCCCCAGGGCGTCGAGCCCCAGGGCCACGGCGTCGACCTCGGCGACGAACTCCGGATAGCTGAAGCGGCGACCGGTGGCGCACTCGACGAGCGCCTCGTGGTCGCCCACCCGCGCCGCCGTCCGATCGAGGTCGGCCCCGATCGTGTCCCCGAGGAGGGGCACGGTCGAGGTGCCACTGCTGTAGGACGGCAGTGCGGGCGTCGTCATGGCTACTCGCCCGCCTGGACGCCGGCCCGGTTGGGCTTGTCGGTCGGGTGGGCGTACCGGAGGCGGCTGGGCGGCAGCGGGAAGTCGTGGTCCTCGCCGAAGGGCGACAGCGGGCCGGCCGACTCCGCGAGGAACTCCGTCACGGGCGCACCGCCCTCGTCGTTCTGCCCCCAGGTGGGCTCGACCAGGTGCTCGTGCTTGGGGTTCCGCTTCGCCATGTCGCCGTGCCCTCCGTTGTGCTGGGTTCCCGCGGGCACCGCCCGGTGCCCGCGTCCGTCGTGCATCTTGGCGGATGGGATACCCCGGATGCACGCGGTACGCCCCCTGCGCCGGGTCAGTGGCGCCGCACCGCCCGGGCCCCGTAGACCGTCGGCAGGCCGTCGGCGGTGAGCACCCACTCCCGCGGCCCGACGGGCGCGGCGCGCACCACCGCGTCGTGCAACTGCTGGACGGCGCGGGTGCGCCAGACCGCGGTGCTCGTCAGCCGCAGGCGCACCGGGTCGGCCGTGGGGTCGAGCTCGTCGTAGCCCTCCGGCTCGAAGGACAGCACCGCGGGGCCCGCGATCCGCAGCACGCCGGTCTGCCACGGCACGGTCTCCAACGCCCGCCGCCAGCGGGCGTGGCGGGCCAGCGCGCCCGCCCCGGCGACCGCGGCGACCGTGCCGACCATCACCAGCGCGAGGACGACGAGGCCGGCCAGGGGCAGCCGCTGCCCGGAGTCCCGGGCGATGGTGACCGCGGCGGCGGCCAGCAGCACCCCGAGGACGACGGCGATCACCCCGCCCGCCAGCCAGCGCAGCGCCCCGGCCTGGTAGCCGGTCAGCGCGGCGCGGGTCTGCGGGTCGTCGGCGGCCGGGATCACGCCTCCCATGCTGGCAGGGGCGTCGGCCGGGACGGCGACGTAACGTGGACCGGATGTCCTCGCCAGCCCCCTCGACGCTCGCCGCCTGGCTGCGGACCCGCAGTGACGAGCAGCTCGGCGCGCTGCTGGCCGCCCGGCCCGACGTGGCCCGTCCCGCGCCGTCCGACGTCGTCGCCCTCGCCAGCCGGCTGGCCGTGCCCGTGTCGGTCGACCGCGCCCTCGACGAGCTGGACGCCGCCACCCTGCAGGTGCTCGACGTGGTGCTGCTCGCCGACACCGACGGGGTCGCCGCCGCCGACCTGCCCGCCGCGCTGCCCGCGGTCCCCGACGACGTGCTCGAGGCCGCCGTCGACCGGCTCACCACGCGGGCGCTGCTGTGGGGGGACGACGTGCTGCACGCCCCCGAACCGGTGCGCCGCGCCGTCCGCTACCCGGCCGGCCTGGGACGGCGGGCGCCCGACCTGCGGCTGACGCTGCCGGCCGACCTGCCCCAGGCGCTGGCCGAGCTGCCGGCCGAGGAACGCGACGTGCTGGAGCGGCTGGCCGGCGACCGGCCGGTGGGCCACCTGCCCGACACCGACGGCGGTGCCGCCTCCCCCGCCCGTCGGCTGCTGCAGCGCGGGCTGCTGGCCCGCATCGACGCGCTCAACGTGGAGCTCCCCCGCGAGATCGGGCTGCAGCTGCGCGGCAGCCGGCCCTACGGCCCGCCCCGGCTGCGCCCGGACCCGGCCGTCGTCCAGCGGGACCCGGCCGTGGTCGACCGGCAGGCCGCCGGTGCCGCGATGGAGGCGATCGGGCGGGTCGGCGAGCTGCTGACGCTGCTCGAGGAGGAACCGGCCGGGCTGCTGCGCAGCGGAGGCGTCGGCGTCCGCGACCAGAAGCGGCTGGCCCGGGCGCTGCACGTCCCCGAGCCCGAGGCCGGCTGGCTGCTGGAACTGGCACACGCGGCCGGCCTGCTCGACGTCGGGGGGCCGCACCGCGACGAGTGGCTGCCGACGCGGGCCTTCGACCTGTGGCGGGAGCAGGAGCTGCCCGACCGGTGGGCGACGCTGGCCGCGGGCTGGCTGGCCGCCGTCCGGCTGCCCTCCCTCGCCGGACAGCGCGACGTCTCCGGCAAGGCGGCCAACGCGCTGTCCCCCGACCTGGTGCGGCACACCGCGCCGGCGATCCGGCGCTCGGCGCTCGTCGCGCTGGCGGAGTGCCCGCCGGGCCGGGGCGTGGCCGCCGACGAGCTGGTCGCGCTGCTGCGCTGGCGCACCCCGCGGCGGGCCGACCGGCTGGCCCCGGTGCCCGACCTGCTGGCCGAGGCGGCGCGGCTGGGCGTCGTCGTCGGCGGGGTGCTGTCCAGCGGCGGACGCGGGCTGCTGGCCACCGGTGAGGACGGCGCGGCCGACGGGATGCGCGGGCTGCTGCCCGACCCGGTCGACCACGTGCTGGCCCAGCCCGACCTGTCACTGATCGCCCCCGGCCCGCTGATCGCCGAGCTCGCCGACACCCTCGCCGTCGTCGCCGACGTCGAGTCCTCCGGCGGGGCGACGGTCTTCCGGGTGTCGGAGGCCAGCGTGCGCCGCGCCCTCGACTCCGGCTGGTCGGCCACCGACCTGCACGAGTTCTTCGCCCGCGCCTCGCGGACCCCGGTACCCCAGGCCCTCGACTACCTGGTGGACGACGTCGCCCGCCAGCACGGCCGGCTGCGGGTGGGCGCCATCGAGAGCTACGTGCGCTCCGACGACCACGGGCTGCTCTCCCAGGTGCTCAACGACCGGCGCACGGCCGCCGCGGAGCTGCGCCGGCTCGCTCCCGGTGTGCTGGTCAGCGGGCTGGGCGCCGACGAGGTGCTCGGGGTGCTGCGCGAGGCGGGCTACGCCCCGGCCGGCGAGTCGCCCGGCGGTGCCGTGCTGACCCGCCCGCCGGCCCGGCCGCGCGCCGCGGGCCGCCGTCCCGGCGGGTCGGCTCCGCAGGCGCCGCGGCCGCTCACCGGCGACGAGGTGGCCGCCACGGTGCGGGAGATCCGGGCCGGGGACGCCGCCCTGGCCGCCCGCCGCGGCGAGGCGGTGCGGCAGGTCCCCGGGGTCACCACGGCCGGCACGCTGGAGCTGCTGTCGCGGGCGGTCCGCGAGGGCGTGCCGGTGTGGCTGGGCTACGTCGACGCCCAGGGCAGCGGCAGCCAGCGCGTCATCCAGCCGGTGTCCCTGGCCGGCGGCTTCCTGCAGGGGTACGACGAGCGCCGCAGGGAGAGCCGCACCTTCGCCGTCCACCGGATCACCTCGGTCGCGCTGGTGGAGGACGAGGACCGCGTCGGCTGAGCGGTCGGCGGGAAGGACCTGTCGTCCCCCGTCGTTACCGTGTCGGAGGCCCGCGCGGCCACCATCCCCTCCCCCCTCACCGAGAGGTCCCGCGTGTCTGACGGCCCCCTGATCGTCCAGTCGGACAAGACGCTGCTGCTCGAGGTCGACCACCCCGCCGCCCGCGACTGCCGCGCGGCGATCGCGCCGTTCGCCGAGCTGGAGCGTTCGCCCGAGCACGTCCACACCTACCGTGTGACGCCGCTGGCGCTGTGGAACGCGCGCGCCGCCGGGCACGACGCCGAGCAGGTCGTCGACGCGCTGGTCCGCTACTCGCGCTACCCGGTGCCGCACGCGCTGCTGGTCGACATCGCCGACACGATGGACCGCTACGGCCGGCTGACCCTGGTCAACAACCCGGTGCACGGGCTGGTGCTGGCCAGCTCCGACCGAGCGGTGCTCGAGGAGGTCGTCCGCTCCAAGCGGGTCGCGCCGATGCTGGGCACGCGGATCGACGACGACACCGTCGTGGTCCACCCCTCGGAGCGCGGCCGGCTCAAGCAGGCGCTGCTCAAGGTCGGCTGGCCGGCCGAGGACCTCGCCGGCTACGTCGACGGCCAGGCGCACCCCATCGAGCTGGCGCAGGACGGCTGGCACCTGCGCGACTACCAGCAGGAGGCGGTCGAGGGCTTCTGGGCGGGTGGCTCGGGCGTCGTCGTCCTCCCGTGTGGCGCGGGCAAGACGCTGGTCGGCGCCGCGGCGATGGCCGAGGCCAAGGCGACCACGCTGATCCTGGTGACCAACACCGTCTCCGGGCGGCAGTGGAAGCGCGAGCTGCTGGCCCGCACCTCGCTGACCGAGGACGAGATCGGCGAGTACTCCGGCGAGCGCAAGGAGATCCGCCCGGTCACCATCGCGACCTACCAGGTGATCACCACCCGCCGGAAGGGCGAGTACCGGCACCTGGACCTCTTCGACGCGCAGGACTGGGGACTGATCGTCTACGACGAGGTGCACCTGCTGCCCGCGCCGATCTTCCGGCTCACCGCCGACCTGCAGTCCCGCCGCCGGCTGGGCCTGACCGCCACGCTGGTGCGCGAGGACGGCCGGGAGGACGACGTCTTCTCGCTGATCGGCCCCAAGCGCTACGACGCCCCGTGGAAGGACATCGAGTCGCAGGGCTACATCGCGCCGGCCGAGTGCATCGAGGTGCGGGTGTCGCTCGACGACGAGGAGCGGATGACCTACGCGGTCGCCGAGCCCGAGGAGCGCTACCGGATCGCGGCGACCGCGACCTCGAAGCTGCCGGTGATCCGCCGGGTGCTCGACCGGCACCCCGACGAGCAGAAGCTGGTCATCGGCGCCTACCTCGACCAGCTCGACGAGCTCGGCCGGGCGCTGGACGCCCCGGTCATCCAGGGGTCGACGACCAACCGGGAGCGGGAGAAGCTCTTCGACGCCTTCCGCGCCGGGGAGATCAGGACCCTGGTGGTGTCCAAGGTCGCCAACTTCTCCATCGACCTGCCCGAGGCCGCGGTCGCCGTCCAGGTGTCGGGCACCTTCGGGTCGCGGCAGGAGGAGGCCCAGCGGCTCGGTCGGGTGCTGCGTCCCAAGGCCGACGGCCGGCAGGCGCACTTCTACACGGTGGTCAGCCGCGACACCCTCGACGCCGAGTACGCCGCCCACCGGCAGCGCTTCCTCGCCGAGCAGGGCTACGCGTACACGATCGTCGACGCCGCCGACCTGGCCGGGCCGGGCGAGGTCAACGGCCCCGGCTGGGTGGACGAGCCGGCGGACTGAGAGAGGACCCCGTCCTGCCCGCCCTTCGCGGGCTCAGGGCGGGGCCCGGGACGGGGCCTCGCAGGGGGCCGACCGCTGTCAGGACGGCGCCCCGCCCTCCGCGATCTCGCGGAGGGCCTGCAGGTGCCGGGTGTACACCTCCCGGCCCTCCGGGCTGAGCCGCAGCCAGGTCCGCGGGCGCTTGCCGACGTACCCCTTGCGCACCTGCACGTAGCCGGCCTGCTCCAGCGTGCCGACCTGTTTGCTCAGGGCCGAGTCGGTCACCCCGACGGTGTCGCGGACCCAGCCGAACTCGGCCTCCGTCGTACCGGCCAGCGCCGCCACCACGGAGAACCGCACCGGCGCGTGGATGACGTCGTCCAGCCGGTGCCGCGGGTGCGCAGCACCGGCCGGGACCTCGGAGGGAGCGCTGGTCACGCCCGCGCCTCCGCGCGGGCGCCGAGGACGAGCGGGACGGCGCTGACCAGCGACGCCGGGAACCAGAACAGCGGCTGACCCCGGAAGAACAGCAGCCCGAGGACGAGGACCGCGGCGAACACCGCCCCCCACGACAGCAGCGCGCACACCCAGCGGCGGGAGAAGCCGGACGGGGTGAGCTGGAGGCCGGACAGGAAGCTCACGGTGACCCCGGCGGTGCACAGCAGATAGGCGGCGGTCAGCCAGAGCACCGGGCCGTCCTCCGTCAGCAGACCCAGCGCCGTGAGGTACACGACGTTGAGCGCGGCGAAGGCGACCAGCCAGCCGACGTAGCGGAACGACGCCGCGCGGACCGCGGCCTGCATCCGTGCGTCGGTGGCGAGGTAGTCGGCGGCGAGCAGCGCGCCGGGCTCCGGCTCGGACATGGGGCCTCCTGGTGATGGGGGCGCTACCATGGCATCTACTTTCCAGATCTGCAAGTACTTGCAGCCAGGTGGCCCTGAGGCTGCGGGGCCCGCTCAGCCCTGTGTCGCCGTCCACGCGGCGATCTGCGCCCGGGAGCGGAAGCCCAGCCGGGTGAGGATCTGCTCGACGTGGGACTCCGCCGTCCGCGGTGAGATGACCAGCCGGGCGGCGATCTCCCGGTCGGTCAACCCCTCGGCCACCAGGTCGGCCACCTCCTGCTGGCGGCGGGTCAGCGGGCCGGACGGCGGAGGCACCGGCGTCCTGGCTGCCGCCTCCTCGCCCAGCGCCAGGGCGACCGCCGCGGCCCGCTCCAGGGCGCTGCCCTCGGCGTACCGGGCAGCCCACCGCTGCTCGCCGAGGGCGCGGCGGGCCACTCCCGTCCAGTGGTCGTCGGGAGCGGTCAGCGGCTCCGGCAGCCGGGCGGGGACCGACCGCCACACCGCGTCGGCGGCGCCGGCCAGCCGGGCGGCCGTCCCGGCGTCCCCGCGCGCGGCCGCCGTCCAGCCGAGGGCGGCCACGCAGAGCGCCACGCCGCTGCGGTCGTCGACCGCGCGCATGAGCCGCAGCGCCTGCTCCTCCAGCCGGGTGGCCGCCGCGGGGTCGCCGCCCGCGAGCCGCACCAGCCCCTGGCCCCACAGGGCGTGCGACCGGGTCCAGGGGTCCGCGGCGGCGGCGAGGCTCGTGCCGAAGGCCGCGTCGGCGGATGCGAGGTCGCCGGCGAGCAGGGCCACCACTCCGACGTCGGCCCAGCAGAACGCCCCGGCCGGCGCTCCGGCCGCCTCGTGTCCCGCGGCCGCCGCGCGCAGCAGCCGGTCGGCCGCCGGTAGGTCGCCGCGGAACAGCGCCGCCTGGCCGAGGTACTGGGTGGCCAGCGCGGCCACCGCCGGCCGGTCGAGCTCCCGCGCGGTCCGCAGTCCCTCCTCCAGCAGCGGGACGGCGGTCTCCGGGTCGGTGGCGACGAGGGCGAGGTAGCCGGCGACGACCAGCCCCCGCGCCCGCTCGGGGCCCGGTGCCGGCACCGCGCGCAGCAGCAGGTCCAGCCAGCGCCGTCCCTCGCCGAGGTGGCCGCGGGCCGCCCAGTACAGCCAGGCGTCGGCGACGGTCGCGAGGCCGGCCGCCTCCTCCCCGGGCGTGCGCAGGCAGTGCTCCACGGCTCCGGCGAGCTCGGCGTGGACGGCGGCCAACCGGTCGAAGGCGGCGACCTGCCCGGGGCCGAGGAACTCCGCCGCCGCGTCGGCCACCAGCCGGGCGCACCAGTCCCGATGGCGCCGGCGGACCGCCGCGGCCTCCCCGGAGGCGACGAGCAGCTCACGGCCGAACGCCCGGACGGTCTCCAGCATCCCGAACCGGCTCCCGGTGCCGTTCCGGACGACGGTCAGCAGCGAGGCGTCGACCAGGCCGCCGATCGCGTCGAGCAGGTCCTCCTCCAGCAGCCCGTCGTCCGCGCACACCGCCGCGGCGGCCGCCAGGTCGAAGCCCCCGGTGAAGACGGCGGCGCGCGCCCACAGCAGCCGCTCGCGCTCGCCGAGCAGGTCGGCGCTCCACTCCATCGTCGCCCGCAGGGTGCGGTGGCGGTCCGGCCCCGCGGGCCCCGGCCGGCGCAGCAGCCCGAAGCGGTCGTCCAGCCGGTCCAGCAGCTCGGCGGGGGTGAGCGTCCGCAGGCGTACGGCGGCCAGCTCGATCGCCAGGGGGATGCCGTCCAGCCTCCGGCACAGCTCGGCCAGGGTGCCGTCGTCCGCCGGGGTCGGCGCGAGGTCGGGTGCCGCCGCCCGGGCCCGCTCCCGGAGCAGCGACACCGCCTCCGATCCCGCGCCGACCGGCAGCGGCGGCACCACGCAGAGCACCTCCCCCGGCAGGTCCAGCGGCGTCCGGCTCGTGGCGAGGACCGACAGGCCGGGGCAGGCGGGGGTGAGCGCGTCGAGCAGCACGGCGCAGGCGTCGCGCAGGTGCTCGCAGTTGTCGAGCACGAGCAGCACCCGCCGCTCGCCGAGGACGTCGGCCAGCGACGCGGGGAGCCAGCGGCCGGTGCTGTCCCGGACGTCGAAGGCGGCGGCGACCTGCGCGGCGGCGAGCGCGGGGTCGGGAACGGCGGTCAGGTCGGCCAGCGCGACCCCGTCGGGGAAGGATCGGCGCAGCTCGTCGGCCGCGCGCAGGGCCAGCCGGGTCTTGCCCACCCCGCCCGGCCCGACCAGCGTCACCAGCCGGGACTCCGCCAGCAGCCCGCGCAGCCGCGCCAGCTCGGTCCGCCGGCCGACGAACGAACTGCGCTCGGCCGGCAGCCGCGACCCCGCCGCGGGGACTGCCCGCTGCCCCATGGCCGGGCACCGTAGCGGCGGGTACGGGTCGGCGGGAGGACCCGTACCGCTCTCCGGGGGATGCCCGCTGCGCGTGCCGCCGGGCCCGCGGGAGCGTGACCGCATGGACGAGCGGCACCGGGACGCGGGGCTCTTCCTCGTGCAGTTCCGGAGCTGCCCACCGTCGGTGGGTGACGCGGTGGGGATGCACCACGCCCTCCACCGGGCGGTCACCCGCCTCGGTGCGGCCGGGACGGCGATCCGCTGGTGCGGTGCCTGGCTGCTCCCCGACGAGTGCCGGTGCCTGTGCCTCGTGCAGGCGGCACGGGAGGCCGACGTCGTCCTCGCCCGCGACCTGGCCGCCCTGCCCACCGCGTCCGTCGCCCCGGCCCGGGCGCTGGGCGGGCCTCCCCTCCCCCGAACCGGAAGCAGGTCCTGACATGTCCACCACCGACGCCCGCCGCCCCGTCCGCGCCCGGGCCGGCGGCCTGCGCAGCCGGGTCGCCCGGCGCCCGCTGACCGCCTTCCTCGTCCTGGTCGCCGCTGTCGGGTGGCCGCTCATGTCCGTGCCGGCGCTGACCACGCACGGGGTCCTCCCCGGCGGGCCGCTCCCCCAGGAGCCGTTCGCCCTCGGGACCACGCTCCTCGTGATGCTGCCCGCCGCGCTGTGGGTCACCGCGGTCGCCGACGGGCGCCCCGCCGTCCGCACCCTGCTCCGCCGCGCCGTCCAGTGGCGGTTCGGCGCCGGCTGGTGGGCCGCGGTGCTGCTGGCCCTGCCGGTGCTCACCCTCGCCGTCGGGGTGGCCTCGGGGCAGGGGGTGCAGACCGGGGACCTGCTCGCCACGCTCGCGTCCGGCGCCTTCTCGGTGGGGACCGCGGTGCTGCTCGTGCACCTGTGGGAGGAGACGGTGTGGGCCGGCTTCTTCCAGGGCCGCCTGGAGCAGCGGCACGGCTTCCTCCCGGCCGCCGCGCTCACCGCCGTCCCGTTCGCGGCGGTGCACCTGCCGCTGGCGTTCACCGGCGACCTGACGCCGGGCCGCGTCGCGCTCGCCGTCGGCGCGCTGTTCGTGCTCGGTGTGGTGATGCGCCTCCTGGTGGGCGCCACCGTGCGCGGCGCGGCCGGCAGCCTGCTGGCCGCCGGGATCGTGCACGCGTCGTTCAACGCCTCGAACAACGAGGGGAACCTGGTCGACGACCTGCTCGGCGGCGGGCAGCCCTCGCTGTACGCGGTCGTCGCGGCGGTGTTGTTCACCGCCGGCGTCCTGCTGGCGGTGCGGGACCGGCGCTGACGCCGGGGGGGTGGCCCGGGCGCGGTCCGCGCCCGGGCCACCCCGCTCACGCGAGGGCGGCCCCGAGCCGGGACACGCCCTCGGCGATCCGCCCCGGCGTGTTCGTGGTGAAGGACAGCCGCAGCGTGGCGCGGTCCGGGGTCCCGGCGTAGAACGCGGCGCCCGGCACGAAGGCGACGTCGTGGATCAGCGCACGGTGCAGCAGGTCGGCGGTGTCGCGCGTCCCGGGCAGGCGCACCCACACGAACATCCCGCCCTCGGGGTCGGTCCAGGTGCTCCCCTGCGGCAGCGCCCGCGGCAGGGCCTCGACGAGGGCGTCCCGGCGCGCGCGGTAGGCCGAGCACAGCGTCATCACGTGCGCGTCCACGTCGGTGGCGGCGAACCACGCCGCCGCTGCCGCCTGGTCCACCGTGGAGGTGTGCAGGTCCGCTGCCTGCTTGGCCACGGTCAGCGCAGGGAGCAGCCGCGACGGCGCCCGCAGCCAGCCCAGCCGCAGCCCCGGCGCGGCGATCTTGGAGAAGCTGCCGAGGTGCAGCACGTGGTCGTCGGCCCCCGGCTGCGCGGCCAGCGGGAGCACCGGGGCGCCCCGGTAGCGCAGGTCGCCGTAGGGGTCGTCCTCGACCACCCAGACCCCGTGCCGGGCGGTGAGCTCGACGACCTCGGCCCGCCGGTCCGCCGGCATCGTGCGCCCGGTCGGGTTGGCGAACGTCGGGACCAGGTAGAGCAGCGCCGGCCGCTCCCGCCCGAGGAGGTCGGCCAGCGCCTCCGGGTCGATGCCGTGCTCGTCGGTGCGCACGGGGACCACCCGGGCGCCGGCCAACTGGAAGCACTGCAGCGCCGCCAGGTAGGTCGGGTCCTCCACCAGCACCACCGACCCCGGGTCGAGCAGCGCCGTCGCGACGAGGGTCAGCGCCTGCTGCGAGCCGGAGGTGACCAGCAGGTCGTCGATGGTGGTGAGCAGGCCGCGGGCGGTCATCCGGGCGGCGACCCGCGCCCGCAGCTCCCGGTCGCCCTCGGTGGGCGCGTACTGCAGGGCCCGGCGGGCGGAGGGGCCCCAGAGCACCTGCTCGTAGGCGGCGCGGACGCCGTCGAGGTCGAACAGCTCCGGCGCGGGCAGGCCACCGGCGAAGGAGATGACCTCCGGCCGGTCGAGGAGGGCCAGCAGCTCGCGGACCGGCGAGCTGGCCACACCGGCCAGGCGCTCGGCGAGGGCGGGGGCAGGACGGGAGACGACGGCAGACGACACGGGAGCTCCAGGAGGGACTGCACGGTGAGGTGGGGAGACGGCGCCGGGTTGCGGGTGGTGTGCCGCTGCCCGCCGGGCCGGGAGGGCCTCCTGGTCGAGAAGCCGACCCCAGCGTACGACCGCTGCCGCCGGGACGCCCCGAGCGACGCCGGCCGGGGACGGCTGGGGCCTGGTGGGCCGGCCGGGGCCCTCGTGACCGACGGCCCGGTCCCTCCCACGCATGACGATCCCCACACCCCGCCGCCCCGTTCCGCATCCGCGCAGGTCAGCAAGCCGTGGACCGCGGCCATACGTCTTCGCGGGCGGCGCGCGCGGGAGGTGACCGGTTGGGCGTGTTGCCTCGTCCGCAGGCAGGATGACCCTCGACATGGCGAGTGCAGCACGCGCGGAGGCGGTCGCCCCGCAGAGGACCAGCCGACCGCTCCGGGTCTGGCAGCAGGCCGCGTTGGAGAAGTACGAGCAGGGGTCCCCGAAGGACTTCCTCGTCACCGCGACCCCGGGCGCGGGCAAGACGACCTTCGCCCTCACCCTGGCCGCGCGGCTGCTGCAGCGGCGCGAGGTCGCCCGCGTGGTCGTCGTGTGCCCCACCGACCACCTGCGCCTGCAGTGGGCCGACGCCGCCGACCGGATGGGCATCGTCCTGGACCCGGGGCTGACCAACGCCGTCGGCCCCGTGCGCGCCGGCACCCAGGGCTACGTGACCACCTACGCGCAGGTCGCGGGCAAGCCGATGCTGCACGCCGCCCGCTCGACCGCGGTCAAGACGCTGGTCATCCTCGACGAGGTGCACCACGCCGGTGACGGCCTCTCCTGGGGGGAGGCGGTCGAGGAGGCCTACGGCTTCGCCGCGCGCCGGCTGTGCCTCACCGGGACGCCGTTCCGCACCAAGCCCGACGAGCGCATCCCCTTCGTCCGGTACGAGGAGGACGGCTTCGAGGGCGACGACGGCGAGGGCGGCATGGGCCTGGTCAGCCGCGCCGACTACACCTACGGCTACAAGGAGGCGCTGGCCGACAACGTCGTCCGCCCGGTCGTCTTCGCCGCCTACACCGGGACGTCGCGCTGGCGGAACTCCGCCGGCGAGGTGGTGGCCGCCTCGCTGTCCGAGGCCGGCACCCGCTCGGTGGAGATGCAGGCCTGGCGCACGGCGCTCGACCCCAAGGGCCAGTGGGTGCCGCACGTCATCGCGGCCATGGACGACCGGATCACCCACCTGCGCGAGGAGGGCGGCATGCCCGACGCCGCCGGGCTGATCCTCGCCAGCGACCAGGACGACGCCCGCGCCTACGCCAAGATCGTCCGCCGGGTCACCGGCAAGGCGCCCGAGCTGATCCTCTCCGACGACCCCAAGGCGTCGAAGAAGATCGAGCGCTTCGCCACCGGCTCGGCCCGGATCGCCGTCTGCGTGCGGATGATCTCCGAGGGCGTCGACGTCCCGCGGGCCGCCGTCCTGGCGTGGATGACCTCCTACCGGACGCCGCTGTTCTTCGCCCAGGCGGTCGGCCGCGTCGTCCGCGCCCGCGCGTCGCACGAGTCGGCGACCGTCTTCCTCCCCGCCGTCCGGCCGCTGCTGAGCCTCGCCGCGTCGATGGAGGAGCAGCGCAACCACGTCATGCCCCCGCCCAAGACGGTGCAGGGCGACGAGCTCGACCTCGAGCCGCTCCCGCCCAAGGAGCGCGAGCCGGTCACCGGAAAGCAGTTCGAGGCGCTGGAGGCCGACGCCCGCTTCGCCCACGTGCTGCACAGCGGCACCGCGCACACCGGCGAGGGCTCGGGTGGGTCGGGCGGCGGCGGGGCGGGGCCGCTGGCCGTCGAGGAGGAGGACTTCCTCGGCATCCCCGGCCTGCTCACCCCGGAGCAGACGGCGTCCCTGCTGGCCCAGCGGGACGAGGAGCTGCGGCTGCGCATCGCCCAGCGGGCGCACGACGACGACACCGGCGAGCTGCCGATCGTCGAGGACCACCCCGACGAGGACGACGCCGGCCGCTCCTGGCGCGACGCCGCCGAGCTGCGCCGCGAGGTCAACCGGCTCGTCGCCCGGGTCGCGGCCAAGACCTCCACGCCGCACGGAGTGGTGCACACGGACCTGCGCAAGGCCGTCCCGGGGCCGCCGTCGGCCTCGGCGTCGGTCGACGTGCTCCGCGCCCGCCGGGAGCGCCTCCGCACCATGCTGTGAGAACGCATCGCCGGCTCCACTGGTGGATTGCCGGTCCTGCAACACCGGCAAGCCACGAGGAGAGCCGGCAGAGGACCTGCTCCTACCGGGCCACGGCGGCCGGGGCGGGCATGACCGCGCCCGGCGGCACGTCCCGGACGACGGTCGCGTCGGCGCCGATGCTGGCGTCGTCGGTCAGCCCGGAGCGGAGGTGAGCAGCCCGCGGGCGGCGGCGAGGGCCACCGCCTCGGTGCGCCCGCCCGCGCCGAGCTTGGCCAGGATCCGGCTGACGTGCACGCTCGCGGTCTTCTCGCTCATGTAGAGCTCCGCGCCGATCTGCCGGTTGGTGCGGCCCTGGGCGAGCAGCCGCAGCACCTCGGCCTCCCGCGGGGTGAACACCGCCGCGGCGTCCGGCACCCGCCCCGCCCCGGGCAGGTCCAGCCGACCCCGCCGGGCCAGGGCCGTGACCGCCGACCGCAGTGGCGCGGCACCGAGCCGGGTGGCGACCTCGGCGGCCGCCCGCAGCTCGTCGGCGGCGCCCGCCCGGTCATCGGCGGCCAGCAGTGCCTCGGCCAGCCGCCACCGCGACCGGGCCTGCTCGTAGACGTGCCCGTACCCGAAGGCGTCGACCGCGGCCCGCCACAGCGCCGGATCCGCCCGGTCGGTCAGCCGGGCCGCCTCCGCCTCCACGCGGGCCTGCCAGGCGACCGCCTCCACGCCGAACGGCCCGACGTCGCGCAGGTGGTCCTCGACCGCCGCGCGTGCCTCGGCGACCAGCTCCTCCCCCGCCTCGACCCAGCGCCGTGCCACCGCCTCGTCGCCCTGCAGCCGGGCAGCCGACGCGGCGTCCCCGACCGGGGCCAGCGCGGTCGCGACCAGCCGCAGCACGGTGAGCCGGTCGACGTCCCACTGCGCCCGCACCTGCCGCACCGCATCGCCCGCCCGCGCCACGGCGGTCCCGGCGTCGCCGGCCCAGGCGGCCAGGTCGATCTCCGCCCCGGCCGTCGCCAGCAGCAGCAGGACGTGCGCGTCCAGCCGCTCGGCCAGCCCGCGGGCCCAGACCACCCGTTCGGCGGCCGACGGGTCCCCGCGGCCGACCTGCACCAGCAACCCGGCGGCGCGCACGTGCGCGGCCATCTCCGGCACGCGCGCCAGCCGGTCGGCCAGCGCCAGGCTCCCGTCCCAGTCACCCGACACGTAGCGGGCGGACACGCCCAGGTGCCGCAGCTCGGCGCCGTAGAACGACCACTCGACGCCGAGCTCGGCGGCGCGCTCCAGCGCCTCGTCGACCCAGCGCAGGGCGGCGGCGACGTCCCCCGCCTCGTACGGGACGACGGCGAGGTTGAACAGCACCCGGAGCTCGACGTCGGTGTCACCCGACCGCCGGGCCCGCACCAGCGCCTCCTCGAGCCGCCCGGTCAGGTCGCTGCCGCCGCGCATCCGGGCCAGCGAGACCGCGGTGTCGGCCCAGGCGCTGTCCAGGCCGAGCGCATCGGCCGCGGCCAGCGCCTCGTCGGCCGCCGCGTCGGCCTCCGCCCGCCGGCCCATCGACCAGCTCGTGCGCGCATGGGTGGCCGCGGCCCAGGTCCGCACCGCGGACGGCGGGTCGACCGGCGCCAGCGCCATAGCGCGGCCGCTCTCCCGGTAGGCCGCCGCCTGGTCCTCGACCCGGCCCAGCGCCTGGGCCAGCCGGTAGTGCGCCCGCGCCCGCTCGACCGGGTCGCCGTCCGGGCCGAGCAGGTCCAGCGCGGCGCGGATCAGCGCCACCGCGCGCTGCGGCTCCCCGGCGGTGTGGGCGGCGGCCGCGCTGTCGAGCAGCAGGGTCGGCTGGTCGCGGCCGGCGCGGTCGGCGGCATCGGGCACCGCCGGCCACAGGCCGAGCGCCGCCTCCAGGTGCTGGAGCTGCTCGGCGGGAGCCCCCGCCCGGCAGGCCTCGGCCGCTGCCTCCAGCGACGCGGAGAACGCGCCGGCGAGGTCGTTGCTGCCGCGGGCGTGGTGGGCCAGCTCCGCGGCGGTACCGGCGCCGGGGTGCGCGGCGAGGTAGGCGGCCGTCGTGGCGTGCAGCCGGACCCGCTCGCCGGGCAGCAGGTCGGCCAGGACCGCCTCGCGCAGCAGGGCGTGCCGGAAGCGGTAGCGGCCGTCGTCGGAGACCACGAGCAGGTGGTGGTGCACCGCCTCGCCGAGGGCGGCCTCCAGGTCGGCCGGAGGCAGCCCGCTGACGGCGGCCACCAGGTCGTGGCGCACCCGCCGGCCGGCGACCGCGGCCACCCGCAGCACCTGCTGGGCCGCCTCGCCGAGCTGCTCCACCCGCGCCAGCAGCACGTCGGTCAGCCCCAGCGGCAGCGTCTCGCCGGCCAGCCCGGCGGCCAGCAGTTCCTCGGCGTAGAAGGCGTTGCCCTCGGCGCGGGCGACGACGTCCTCCACCGTCTGCTCGGGCACGCCCGAGGCCAGACCGCGCACCAGCTCGCCGACGGCGGCGTCCGGGAGCGGCGCCAGCTCCAGCCGTTCGACTCCGGGCAGCCGCACCAGCTCGGCCAGCAGCGGGCGCAGCGGGTGGCGGCGGTGCAGGTCGTCGGAGCGGTAGGAGGCGACGAGCGCGATCGGCTCGTCGGCCAGCCGGGCGAGCAGGTAGCGCAGCAGGTCGCGGCTGGAGCGGTCGGCCCAGTGCAGGTCCTCGATGACGACCAGCAGCGGCGTCGCCGCGGCCAGCTCGCCCAGCAGCGCCGCCACGGACTCGAACAGCTGCAGCCGTCCACCGTCCGCGACGGGACGCCGGACCAGCGGGCGGCCGAGGTCGGCGGCCTCCCCTGCCGGCAGCTCGGGGACCGCGGGAACGCCCCGGCCCGACAGCAGCTCCGGGAGCCCCGGCTGCCCGGACGCCGCCGCCACCGGGCGCAGCAGGTCCACGAACGGCAGGTAGGGCAACCCGACGTCGCCGAGGTCGACGCAGTGCCCGGTGAGCACCCGCAGGCCCCGCTCGGCGGCGCGCGCGGCGAGCTCGTCGAGCAGCCGGGTCTTGCCGACGCCGGCGTCGCCGGCCAGCAGCACCGCGCCGGCGCGGCCCTCGAGGGCGCGGCCGACCGTGGCCAGCAGGCGGGCGAGCTCCGCGTCCCGGCCCACCAGCGGTCGGTCGTCGTCCCACTGCGGCACGGCGCCGATCGTGGCAGAAGGACCCTCCTGCCCCCCACCACTCGCAGGCTCGCCGCGGGACCCTGCAGGAGGGCCGCTGGGAGCGGTGGGGGCTGGGGGGTCCTTCCTCAGCTCGCCCGCCGGGTCCAGCGGGAGGTCCACCGGGAGCGCCGCGTGCGGGTGCCCCGGCCGAGCTGCTGCAGCACCTCACGGCGGTAGGCCAGCTCGGCCTCGAGTCCGGGGTTGGGGTAGGTGTGCACGGCCGTCTCCTGTCATCGGATCGATGACGACGACGGTCGTGCTGAGGGCAGGCCCCCGGCATCGGTCGGTCGGGCAGACCTGGCGGTGGCCGAGCTGTGCTGAGACCCCTCAGCCGGGCCTCAGCGCAGCTCGGTGCCCTTGGTCTCCCGCAGGGTCAGGATCACGGCGAACGCGATCGCCGCGGCGACCGCCACGTACCAGAAGAACCACAGTGGCCGGTCGTTGTTCGACAGCCAGGTGATCACCAGCGGTGCCGTGCCGCCGAAGATGGCGACCGTGAGGTTGTACCAGGACCCGATCCCGATGGCCCGAAGCTCGGTGGGGAACAGCTCGCTCATGATCGCCGGGGCGATCGACGCCATCAGCGCGTAGAGCCCGAGGCCGGTGCAGAAGACGACGATCAGCGAGAACAGGTTGTCGCGGACCAGGAAGGACAGCGGCACGATCAGCACCGCCATCGCCCCCGACCAGATCAGCAGCTGCGGCTTGCGCCCGATGTGGTCCGAGAGCTTGCCGAACGGGTAGCAGAGCGCCACGAACAGCGCGGTGCCGATCGACAGGGCGATGAACACGTCCGTGCTGTCCGCGGCCCGGAACTTGATCGCGAACGGCGTCAACGCACTGAAGAACGTGTAGTACGACAGCGTCGACAGCAGCGTGAACGCGCACAGCTGCACCACGGCCTTGGGGTGGTGCTTGATCGTCTGCAGCAGCGGGTGCTTCGTCGCGCGGGCCTTCTCCGCGTTCTCCTCGAACTGCTCGGTCTCGACCAGCGACCGGCGCAGCCACATGCCGACCAGGCCCAGGACGCCGCCGATGAAGAAGGCGATCCGCCAGCCCCAGGACTCCAGCTGGTCCTGGCTGAGCGTGCTCGTCAGCAGCACCCCCAGCAGGGACGCCGCCAGCAGCGCCGAACCGGTGGAGATGTAGAAGAACGCCGAGTACCGCCCGCGGTGTGCCGGCGGGGCGATCTCGCCGAGGTAGGCCGAGGCGTTGGAGACCTCACCGCCCAGCGACATCCCCTGGGCGACCCGGGCCAGCAGCAGGAGGACCGGCGCCAGCCAGCCCACCTGCTCGTACGTGGGCAGGATCGCGATGACCATCGAGCCGCCGGCCATCAGCAGGATGGTGAGCAGCATCCCGGCCTTGCGGCCGCGCAGGTCGGCGAAGCGGCCGAGCAGGATGCCGCCCAGAGGCCGGAAGAAGAAGGCCAGCGCGTAGGTCGACGTCGCGCCGATCAGGGCCAGCGCCTCGTTCTCGGCCGGGAAGAACTGGCCGGCGAAGAAGACGACGAAGGTCGCGTAGACCGTCCAGTCGAACCACTCGACCGCGTTCCCGATGCTCGCCGAGACCAGCGTCCGCACCGGCAGCCGGTGCCGCTCCTCGGTCGTCGTGCCGGGACCCTGCCGCACTGCGCCTGCCATGGGAACCCCACCGATCGCCGGTTTGCTGGACGGCATCGACCGTAAGGGGGTGGCGGCACGACGGCACGCCGAAGCTGTACGGGGTCCGGACCGGGCGACGGCCGCCTCGCGGCGAGATGCACAACGCGGCTCCAGGCCCCCGACCGGAGTCGGGGCGGTAGTCCGTGAAGGCGTAACCAAATGGCACCCGGGGGCACGATGCACCCGGCCCGGACACCTCCGACGCTACCCCCGCCGGTGCCCGGTCACACGGGCCGGGGCGGGTGACTTCGGCCCCTCCGGAGGCCGTGCCAGACTCCGCCCGTGGCCGATCTGACCGCCGTCGAGGCGCGCGTGCTGTCCGCCGTCGACGAGGCCTGGGCGGTCTCCCGGCTGCGCGACCTGGTGGCCGTGCCCTCGGTCGGCGGCACGGCCGCGGAGTCCGAGGTCCAGCACCTGGTCGGCGACTGGCTGGAGGAGCTCGGCTGCGCCGTCGACCGCTGGCCGATCGACCTCGCCGAGGCGGCCACGGCGCCGGACGCGCCCGGCCAGGAGGTCGAGCGCACCGAGGCCTGGGGCGTCGTCGGAACCGCCCCGGCAGCCGGGGAGGGGACACCGGCGCTCGTCCTCTCCGGCCACACCGACGTCGTCCCGCCCGGGGACCGCGCCCTGTGGCCGGGCCACCCGTTCGACCCGCGCGTCGCCGACGGCGCGGTGCACGGCCGCGGGTCCTGCGACATGAAGGGCGGGGTGGTGGCCGCCCTCGCCGCGCTGGCCGCGGTCCGGACGGCGGGGGTGCGGCTGGCCCGGCCGGTCGCGGTGCACGCCGTCGTCGGCGAGGAGGACGGCGGCCTCGGCGCGTGGGCGACCCTGCGGCGCGGACACCGTGGCGACGTGTGCGTCATCCCCGAGCCGACCGCCGGCGCGGTGGTCACCGCCAACGCCGGCGCGCTCACCTTCCGCCTGGAGGTGACCGGCCGCGCTGCGCACGCCGCCCACCGCGACCGAGGGGTCAGCGCGGTCGAGCTGTTCGAGCGGGTGCACGCCGGACTGCACGCGTTCGAGGCCGAGCGCCAGCAGGGCGCCGACCCGCGCTTCGGCGGCACCCCCTTCCCCCACGGCATCAACATCGGGCGGGTGCAGGCCGGGGACTGGGCCAGCTCGGTGCCCGACCGGCTGGTCGCCGACGGCCGCTACGGAGTGCGGCTCGGCGAGGACGTCGCCGCCGCGAGGACGTCGCTCGAGCAGCGGCTGGCCGGGATCTGTGCCGCCGACCCGTGGCTGGCCGAGCACCCGGTGCGCCTGACCTGGACCGGCGGCGCCTTCGCCAGCGGCTCGCTGCCCGCCGGGCACCCGCTGCTGCCCGCGGTCCAGCGCGCGGTCGCCGACACCGGCGCCGGGGTCCCGCCCGAGCGGGCCATCCCGGCCGGCAGCGACCTGCGCCTCTACGCAGCGGCGGGAGTGCCCACGCTGCACTACGGCCCCGGCGACCTGCACCTGGCCCACGGGCCGCTGGAGCGGGTGCCCATCGACGAACTGGTCACCGCGGCCCGCGCGCTCGCGCTGCTGATCCTGCGCACCTGCGGAGTGGCATGACCCTCGTCGGCTTCGAGGCGTGGGCGGAGCTGGCCGGCGACTCCCCCACCTCCCGCACCGAGTGGGCCGCCGTCGTCGCCGCGTGGGGCGAGCCGCACCGCCGCTACCACGACCTCCGGCACCTGGCCGCCGTCCTGGGGCTGGTCGGGGAGCTGGCCGCCGCCGCTGACGATCCCGACGCGGTGCGGCTGGCCGCCTGGTACCACGACGTCGTCTACGACCCCCGTCGCGACGACAACGAGCAGGTCAGCGCCGAGCGGGCGCGGGCGGGCCTGCGCGGGCTGGTGCCGCCGGAGCGGGTGGAGGAGGTGGCCCGGCTGGTGCTGCTCACCGCCGGGCACGACCCGGCGCCGGACGACGCGGACGGCGCCGTGCTCTGCGACGCCGACCTCGCGGTGCTCGCCGGACCGCCCGAGGCCTACGCCGCCTACGCCTCGGCCGTCCGGGAGGAGTACGGCCACCTCTCCGACGCCGAGTTCACCGCCGGGCGCACCGCCGTCCTGGAGCACCTGCTGGCGTTGCCGGCGCTGTACCGGCTGCCGGCCGTCGCCGGCGAGTGGACGCCGCGGGCGCGGGCGAACCTCGCCGCCGAGCTCAGCCTGCTGAGGGGGCGCGCCTCTTCTTGAGCCGCAGGCCCGCGCCCATCAGCCGGGCGAGCAGCTCCCGCCCGCCGACCGGCACGGCGCCGGCGGCCACCGCCACCTCGTAGAGCTGGTCGGGGACGTCGTAGTGGTCACCCTGGAACGCCCGCCGCGGGATGCCGAGCTCCGTGGCGACGAAGGCGTGCAGCTCGTCGTAGGAGACGTCGCTGACCAGGTGCGACCAGCGCCGCCCGCGCCAGGGCCACACCGGGGGGTCGATCAGCACCGCCACGGCGACAGTCTGCCGGTCCCACTAGCGTCCTGCCGGTGAGCGAGGACATCCGCTGGGGCATCGTCGGGCCGGGCCGCATCGCCGAGAACGTGATCGCCGACTTCGCGCACGTGCCCGGCGCCCGGCCGGTCGCGGTCGGCTCCCGGTCGGCGCAGCGGGCGGCCGCCTTCGCCGAACGGCACGGGCTCGAGCGGGCGCACGGCTCCTACGCCGACCTGCTGGCCGACCCGGACGTCGACGTCCTCTACCTGGCCACGCCGCACGCCCAGCACCACGCGCTCGCCCTCGCCGCGATCGACTCGGGCAAGGCGCTGCTGGTCGAGAAGGCCTTCACCGCCACCACCGCGGGCGCGCGCGAGGTGGTCGAGCGGGCCCGGGAACGCGGCGTCTTCGTCATGGAGGCGATGTGGACCCGCTTCCAGCCGGCGGTCGTGCGGCTGCGGGAGCTGGTGGCCGAGGGCGCGATCGGCGAGGTCCGGTCGGTGCAGGCCGACCTGGGCGTCGCGCGCGAGTACGACCCGGCCGACCGGCTCTTCGCACACGACCTCGGCGGCGGTGCGCTGCTCGACCTCGGCGTCTACGTCGTCTCGTTCGCGCAGATGGTCCTCGGCGACCCGGACACCGTCACCGCGACCGGCTCGCTGTTCCCCACGGGTGTCGACGCCGAGGCCGCGCTGCTGCTGGGGTACGCCGACGGCCGGTCGGCCACCCTGACGACCTCGCTGCGGTACCCCACGCCCGGGCAGGCCCGGGTGTTCGGCACCACCGGCTGGATCGACGTCCTGCCCCGCTTCCACCACCCGCGCACCATCGTGCTGCACCGCGCCGGCGCCGATCCCGAGGAGATCACGCTGGAGCCGTCGGGCACCGGCTACAGCCACGAGCTCGCCGAGGTGACCGAGTGCCTGCGGGCCGGGCGGACCGAGAGTGCCGTGATGCCGCCGGCCGACACCCTCGCCGTCCAGTCGGTGCTCGGCCGGGCCGCCGACCAGCTCGGTGTGGCGTTCCGCGAGGACCCGCACGTCCTGGGGTGACTGCACCCATCCGGGTGGATTGCCTCAAGGCGCCGCCCGGTGTGCCGATGGTCACGTCGACCGGCTGCCCGGCCGGTCATCCCCGACGTGCCCGGAGTCCCGCGTGTTCCTCGTCGAAGCCCTCACCGCGCTCACTGCCAAGGTGGCTGCCGCCTCCACCGTCAGCCAGGCCGTGGCCGGCCTGGGCATCGCCGTCGCCGGCGTGACCGGTGCCGGAGCCGCCGGCGCCCTGCCGGCGCCGGTGCAGGACGTCGTCGCCGGCGCCGTGCAGACCGTCTCCCCGTTCGACCTGCCGGACTCGGCCGACGACACCGTCGACACCGGCGGGTCCGGTACCGGCGGTCCGGGCGACGTCCCTGGCACCGACGACCCGGGCGCCGGCTCCCCCGACGACGCCGGCACCGGCGACACCGGCGGGGCCGACGGGATCGACGACTCCGGCACCGACTCCCTGGACGACGCCGCGGGGGCCGACGACTCGGGCACCGACTCCGCGGACGGCGCCGACGACGCGGCCGGGACCGACGACTCCGAGACCCCGGCGCGGGAGGCCCGCGAGGCCGCCCGCGAGGCCGAGAAGGACGCCCGCGAGGCCGCCCACGACGCCGACAAGGAGGCCCGCGAGGCCCAGCGCGCGTCCGACGAGCAGGCCCGTGCGGCCGAGAAGCAGGCCCGGGAGACCGAGAAGCAGGCCCGGGAGACCGAGCGCGAGGAGCGCAAGGCCGCCGAGCAGGCCGAGAAGGAGGCGCGCAAGGCCGCCGAGCAGGCCGAGAAGGAGGCGCGCAAGGCCGCCGAGCAGGCCGAGAAGGAGGCTCGCGAGGCCGCCGAGCAGGCCGAGAAGGAGGCTCGCGAGGCCGCCGAGGAGGCCGAGGAGCGGGCCCGCGAGGCAGCCGAGCGCGAGGCCGAGCGCAGCTCCGACGACCGGGGCCGCGGCTCGGACGACGACTGACCCCTCACCCCTCCGGCAGGCCGGGGCCCGCTCCCGCGAGCGGCGTCCCGGCCTGCGGCGTCTCCGGGGGCGCCCAGGCCCGTCCGGCGGCCTGGTCGGGGGTGGGCACGCGGGTCGGCGTCCGGCCCGTGCGGCGGACCGCCTCGGCGAAGACCACGGCGTCGGTGACGGCCGCGCCGCCGGGGTCGTTGTTGAAGTAGACGAGGACGTCGGAGTCGCCGTAGGTCTCCGACAGCCGCTCGGCCCATGCCTGCAGCGTCTCCGGCCGGTAGGGCCAGCCCTCGTCCCCGGTGTGCAGGCGCAGGTAGCCCCAGTCGGCGGTGCGCCACAGCGGCGCGACCGGCTGCTCGGCCCGGTCGGCCCAGCACAGCGCCGCGCCGTAGCGCTCGAGCAGCGCACGGACCTCGTCGGTCCACCAGGAGTCGTGCCGCGGCTCCACCGCGACGCGGATGCCGGCCGGGAACTGCGCGAGGCACTCGCGCAGCAGACCGGCGTCGGCCTTCAACGTGGGGGGCAGTTGCAGCAGGACTGCGTCGAGCCGGTCGCCGAGACCCGCCACCCGCTCCACCAGCCGGGCGACCGGCTCCTCGGGGTCGCGCAGCCGCTTGACGTGGGTGAGGAACCGGCTGGCCTTGACCGCCCAGCGGTAGTCGGCGGGCGTGCGCTCCCGCCACGCCTGGAAGGTGGTCCGCTCGGGGAGCCGGTAGAAGGCGTTGTTGCTCTCGACGGTGGCGAAGTGCTCCGCGTGGTGCTCCAGCCACAGCCGCTGCGGCAGCCGCTGCGGGTAGAAGCGGCCGCGCCAGTCGCGGTACTGCCAGCCCGACGTCCCGATGACCACCGCCACGGCAGCGGCCTACCCCGCCCGGCGCCTGCCGACGCGACCCCGCCGCGCCCCCGGATTGGGGGGAGCCACTCCCCCTCCGCTCGGCTGCCGGGCGCGCCGCGGCACGACGACTGTGACCCCCACGAGACCGGCCCACGGTGGTGTGGGCCCGGCGCGACCGCGGAGTAGGCGATGACCAGGACACGACCGACCCAGCACGGCGGTCGCGGGGGTGGGCACAGGGCTGTGGTCCCCCCCGCGTCGCGAGCGTCCCGATCCCCCAAGCGGCTGATCGCCGGCGGCCTTGCCGCCATCACGGTGACCGGCGCTGCGGTGACCCTCGGGGGGATCGCCCAGGCGGGCAACCCGCCGCTGGGCCCGGGCAACATCGAGATCTTCCCCAAGCGCGACATGGTGGCCCTCGAGGGCTACACCGACCAGGCGGGTGAGACGGCGACCGTCACCGTCTCGCGCAACGGGCAGCAGATCGGCATCGGCGAGGGCGTCGTCGACGCGACCGGCTTCCTGGAGTTCAACCACCCGGGCGGCTCCTGCTGGACCGGCGTGACGCCGAACATCCAGGGCGGCGACCTCGTCGAGGTGCGGTTCAGCGAGACCGCCTTCACCGACGGCGCGTACGTCAGCTCGGCCAGGATCACGAAGGTCGAGCACAGCGACTTCGCCGCGACGGCGGCGGAGGGCGACGTCGAGGGCACGGTGACCATCAGCGGCACCTACGGCGACGACTTCGGCACGCGGTTCGACCTCTCGCGCTTCGTCGTCGAGGTCGTCAACCCGGAGATGCGCCGTCCCGACCCCAGCACGCCGCCCACCCTCATCGGTGAGCGGGCCATCGGCTGGACCCCGGTGGCCGACCCGGCCGAGCCCAACGGCGGCCCCGGCTACGAGGTCACGGGCAGCGCCGAGAACGGCGCCTTCTCGGTCACCTTCGGCATGTACTCCGCCGCCGACGCCGAGCGCGTGCTCGACGGCGAGCACGTGGTCACCTCCTGGATGCAGGACGCGGGCGAGCTGGCCCTCGGCAACTCCCTGTACGAGTTCGGCGAGACCGACGGCCCCGGCTTCGGTGGCTGCCCGGCCGGCCCGGCCTCGCAGGCCCCGGTGCCGCCCACGAGCGTCGACGCCGGCCGGAGCGGCACGGACGTCACGCTGTCCTGGACCACCCCGGCCCAGCCGGCGGACGCCAACCCGATCACCCAGTACCGGGTGGCCGTCGTCGACGGGATCACCGGCCAGGAGATCGCCGTCCGCCAGGGCGCCAACGAGGGCACGAACTCCGCGACCATCCACGGTCTGGTCGAGGGGCAGGCCTACGGGCTCATCCTCGAGGCCAACAACGGCCAGTGGAGCCCCGTCGTGGCACTCGGCACGCTCAACGCCGACGGCAGCATCACCCCGGCGACCGACCCGACCAACCCCGACACCACCGGTGGCGGCACGGGCGGCGGCACCGGCGGGGGCGGCACCGGCGAGACCCCGACCGAACCGGTCGCGGCGCCCCCGACGGCTCCGTCCCTCACCCGCGTCCTGGGCGGCCACGAGTCGGTCACGGCCGAGTGGACGGCGGCCCAGCCGGGCAACGCCACCAGCCCGGTCACCGGCTACGAGATCGTGGCCACGCCGGCGGCCGGCAGCACCGCCACCCCGGTGACGGCGCAGGCCCCGGCCACGGCCACCTCGGGCACGGTCACCGGCCTGGCCAACGGCGTCGACTACACCGTCTCGGTGTTCGCCCTCGCCGGGACCCAGCGCACCGGCAGCACCACGGCCACGGGCGTCAACGCGGTCGTCAAGCCGGGCGACGTCGTGACCGTCAGCCGGGCCCAGTACCGCGCCGACAAGCGGGAGTACCGCATCTCGGGCACCGCCCAGGACACCACCGCCAACCGGGTGCACGTCCGGATCGGCGACGTCGCGGGCTCCGGTGCGGTCGTCCAGCTCAACGTCCCGGTCCTGGCCGACGGCACCTGGTCGGTCGACCTCCGGACCGGTCCGGTGCTGCCGACCAACAACCGCTTCAACGTGACCTCGGACTCGGGCGCCAGCACGGTCGCCGCGATGACGCGGACGCGCTGATCCGGCCGGCACACCCGTCGGGGCAGCACCCGGGCCCTGACACACCCTGAACACCGAGGGCCCGTTCCCGTCTCGCGGGGGCGGGCCCTCGGTGTGCACGCGTGACCCTGCCGCCGCGCGGGCACAGGACCCGCGTGACCGACCTCCCCCCGACCCTCTTCGTCCTCTTCGGCGCCACGGGCGACCTGGCCCGTCGCATGGTGCTGCCGGCGTTCTTCCAGCTCGCACAGGAGGGCCTGCTGCCCGACGACTGGCGGCTGGTCGGCAACGGCCGCGGCGACGTGTCCCACGAGGACTTCGCCGAGCGGGTGCGCGACGCGCTCACCGAGTTCGGGCCGCACCCCGACCAGGGTCCGTGGGACGAGTTCGCCGCGCGGCTGCGCTTCGCCGGCGGCGGCTTCGACGAGTCCGACCCCGGCAGCATGCTCGACGTCCTCGGCGAGGCGCGCGAGGAGCTCGGCGGCGACCCGCAGCTGGTGCACTACCTCGCCGTCCCCCCGTCGGCCTTCGAGAAGCTGACCCGGGCGCTGCCGCAGCACGGGCTGACCGAGGGCGCCCGGGTGGTCTACGAGAAGCCCTACGGGACCTCCCCGGAGAGCTTCCGCGAACTCGACGACCTGGTGCTCTCCGTGCTCGACGAGGAGCAGGTCTTCCGGATCGACCACTTCCTGGGCAAGGAGGGCACCCAGGACCTGCACGTGCTGCGCTTCGCGAACGGCCTGTTCGAGCACGTGTGGCACCGCGACCACGTGGCGCAGGTGCAGATCGACGTCCCGGAGGACCTCGACGTCGCCCAACGCGCGGAGTTCTACGACGCCACCGGCGCCGCCCTCGACATGCTGGTCACCCACCTGTTCCAGGTGGCCGCCGAGGTGGCGATGGAGCCGCCGGCCGACTTCTCGGCCGCCGACCTGCAGGACGCCCGGGAGAGCGTGCTCGCCGCCTTCCGGCCGCTGGACCCCGACGAGGTCGTGCTGGGCCAGTTCGACGGCTACCTCGACATCGAGGGCGTGGCCGACGACTCGCGGACCGACACCTACGTCGCCGCCCGGCTCTGGGTGGACACCGACCGCTGGCACGGCGTCCCGTTCGTGCTGCGGACCGGCAAGCGGATGGCCGCCAGCGAGGAGCGGGTCAGCCTGCTGCTGCGCCGTCCCGACGGGCCGGTCACCGACGTCCCCGGCCACGGCAACGTGCTGTCCCTGTCGTTGTCCGGGTCCGGCGCGGTGGACCTGCAGGTGGTCGCCAAGGAGCCGGGCCCCGACCTCTCCCTCGCCACCGCGACGGCCTCGCTGCAGCTGGCCGACGTCCCCGGGGGGACGCCGCTGCCGCCCTACGTGTCCCTGCTGCACGACGTGCTCGTCGGCGACCGCTCGCTGTTCACCAGCAGCGAGGGCCTGGCGCACGCGTGGCGGGCGTTCGCGCCGCTGCAGGAGCGGCCGCCGCAGGTGCACCGCTACGCGCCGGGCTCCTGGGGCCCGGAGGAGGCCGAGGCGCTGGCCGAGCCGTGCGGCTGGCTGCTGGGCGACGGACGCCGTGACTGAGGAAGGCGCCCGTCCGGGCGCCGCCCGCTTCAAGGACCTCTGCCTCGACGCCCGCGACCACCAGGCGATGGCCGACTGGTGGTGCGCCGCCCTCGGCTACGTCCGCCGTCCCTCGGCCGAGCCGCGGGAGCCCGGGTGGCCGGTGCCGATCGAGGACCCGACCGGCGCCGGCCCGCTGATCTGGGTCAACCCGGTGGTCGAGCCGAAGACGGTGAAGAACCGGGTGCACCTGGACGTCGTCGGCGACTCCACGGCGCTGCAGGCGGCCGGTGCGACGCTGCTGCGCGCCCGCGACGCCGAGATCGGCTGGGACGTGCTGGCCGACCCGGAGGGCAACGAGTTCTGCTGCTTCGCGCCGGAGGAGTGAGGTCCCTCCGTCGAGATCGCCGGCGGACCCGTGTCCCCGCGAGATCGGCGATCTCGCCGTCCGGCGGTGCCCGGGAACGCCGACAGGGGCGGCCCCGCGAGTGCGGGACCGCCCCTGCCGGGCAGTGCTGGTGGTGCGAGGGAGCTGGACTCAGAAGTCCATGCCGCCCATGCCGCCGTCGGCGCCCGGCATGGCCGGGGCGGCCTTCTCGGGCTTGTCGGCGATGACGGCCTCGGTGGTGAGGAAGAGCGCCGCGATGGAGGCGGCGTTCTGCAGCGCCGAGCGGGTCACCTTGGCGGGGTCGATGATCCCGCTGGCCACCAGGTCCACGTACTCGCCGGTCGCGGCGTTGAGGCCCTGACCGGTCTCCGAGTTGCGGACCTTCTCCGCCACGACGCCGCCCTCGAGGCCGGCGTTGATGGCGATCTGCTTCAGCGGCGCCTCGAGCGCGACGCGCACGATGTTGGCACCGGTCGCCTCGTCGCCCTCGAGCTCGAGCTTCTCGAACGCGACGGTGGTGGCCTGCGCCAGGGCGACGCCACCGCCGGCGACGATGCCCTCCTCGACGGCGGCCTTGGCGTTGCGCACCGCGTCCTCGATGCGGTGCTTGCGCTCCTTGAGCTCGACCTCGGTCGCGGCGCCGGCCTTGATGACGGCGACGCCACCGGCCAGCTTGGCCAGGCGCTCCTGCAGCTTCTCGCGGTCGTAGTCGGAGTCCGACTTCTCGATCTCGGCGCGGATCTGGTTCACCCGGCCGGCGATCTGGTCGCTGTCCCCGGCGCCCTCGACGATCGTCGTCTCGTCCTTGGTGACGACGACCTTGCGGGCACGGCCCAGCAGGGAGACGTCGGCGGTGTCGAGCTTGAGGCCGACCTCCTCGCTGATGACCTGGCCACCGGTGAGGATGGCGATGTCGGCGAGCATGGCCTTGCGGCGGTCACCGAAGCCGGGGGCCTTGACCGCGACCGACTTGAAGGTGCCGCGGATCTTGTTGACCACCAGGGTCGCCAGGGCCTCGCCCTCGACGTCCTCGGCGATGATCGCCAGCGGCTTGCCCGACTGCATGACCTTCTCCAGCAGCGGGAGCAGGTCCTTCACCGAGCTGATCTTGCTGTTCACGACGAGCACGTACGGGTCGTCGAGGACGGCCTCCATGCGCTCGGCGTCGGTGACGAAGTAGGGCGAGATGTAGCCCTTGTCGAAGCGCATGCCCTCGGTGAGCTCGAGCTCGAGGCCGAAGGTGTTGCTCTCCTCGACGGTGATGACGCCTTCCTTGCCGACCTTGTCCATCGCCTCGGCGATGAGCTCACCGATGGCGGTGTCGGCGGCGGAGATCGACGCGGTGGCGGCGATCTGCTCCTTGGTCTCGACGTCCTTGGCGGTCGAGAGGAGGTACTCGGTGACCGACTCGACGGCCTTCTCGATGCCCTTCTTCAGGGCCATCGGGTTGGCGCCGGCGGCGACGTTGCGCAGACCCTCGCGGACGAGCGCCTGGGCCAGCACGGTGGCGGTGGTGGTGCCGTCACCAGCGACGTCGTCGGTCTTCTTCGCGACCTCCTTGACGAGCTCGGCGCCGATCTTCTCCCACGGGTCCTCGAGCTCGATCTCCTTGGCGATGCTCACACCATCGTTGGTGATGGTGGGAGCGCCCCACTTCTTCTCGAGGACGACGTTGCGGCCCTTCGGACCGAGGGTCACCTTGACGGCGTCGGCGAGGGTGTTCATGCCCCGCTCGAGGCCGCGGCGCGCCTCTTCCTCGAAGGCGATCATCTTGGCCATGTGGTGATGTCCTCCATGCATGGATCGCTGCACGGCCGGGACCGGCGCCCGCGACGGACGACACCGGCGGCGCGGGCGCTCCGTCGGCCCGCACACCAGTGCCTCACCGTTCCGACCTGATTGGCACTCGGCACTGTCGAGTGCCAACCCGAGTCTGGCACTCGCCCCTGCCGAGTGCAAGAACGGGGGCCGGGCGCCCGGGTGTTCCGGGGAGGTCAGCGGGCTCGGCGTTCCGGCGACACCTCGGCGGTCGGCGTCACCGACGGGCCGCCGACCCCGGCCCGCTGCGCCTCGCGCCCGACCATGGCGGCCGTGGCGCGCAGGACGAGCGACGGGGACAGGCGCATGAGCCGCCACATCACCCGCGCCTGCCGCGGCGCCACGATGAGCGCCCGGTTGCGGTCCACCCCGCGGAGGACGTCGGCAGCCAGGGCCTCGGCGCTGTACAGCCGCCCACCGCTGAAGCGGGTGACCACCGCCCGGGCGTCGATCCCCTCGACGCTGGGCACCCGCGGCAGGTCGGCCGGCAGCCCCTTGTCGAGGATCGGGGTGTCGACACCGCCGGGGCAGACCACGCTGACCCGGACCCCCCGCGCAGCGCCCTCCGCACGGAGGCTCAGGGACAGCCCGACCACCCCCCACTTCGTCGTCGCGTAGGGGGCGGACCCGGGTGCCGGGAGCAGGCCGGCCAGCGACGCGGTGTTGACGATGTGGCCGTGCCCCTGCCGCAGCATCAGGGGGTAGGCGGCCTGCACGCCGTGCACCACACCGCGCAGGTTGACGTCGATGGCCCGGTCCCAGTGCGCCGGCGCGAGTTCCTCCGCCGCCCCGCCCATGCCGAGGCCGGCGTTGTTGAACAGCAGGTCAAGCCGGCCGTGCCGCTCCGCGGCCTGGCCGACCAGGGCGGTGACGGCCTCGGCGTCGCGCACGTCGACGGCGACCGCCGTGGCCGCGCCCGGTCCCTCCGCGCCCAGGCCCGCCGCGACCTCGGCCGCCGCCTCGCCGTCCACGTCGGCGAGGACGACCAGGTCACCGCGCCGCACCAGCGCCGTCCCGAGCGCCCGTCCGATCCCGGACGCGCCACCGGTGACGATCGCGACACGCGACATGGCCCCTCCTCGTCCCGCCCACTGCTGCCGGGCGCCTCGCAGGGGAGCCTCCCGCGCACCCGGCGCGAGGGCCACGTCCTCCCGCCCCGCGCGCTCGTCGGCACCAGCAGCCACGGGCCGGTCGGCGGCGTGGCGAGCCGCCCGGTCACCGGGCGCGACGAGGCGTCACCCGGCCGTCCCCGGACACGACGGAGGCCCGGCCCCACGAGGGGACCGGGCCTCCGGCGAGCTCGGGTCAGGCGGTGCGCACGGCGTCGGCCTGGGGGCCCTTCTCGCCCTGGACGACCTCGAAGGTGACCCGCTGGCCCTCGTCGAGGCTCTTGTAGCCGTCCATCTGGATGGCCGAGTAGTGGACGAAGACGTCCTGGCCGCCGTCGACGGCGATGAAGCCGAAGCCCTTCTCGGCGTTGAACCACTTCACGGTGCCCTGTGCCACGTGTGCTCCCACGTTTCGTGCGTGCGGACGGCCTCCCCACCGACCGGGGAGACCGGGTCGAGCTCTTCCGCCCGTCGATCACGAACGTGGAACCGAACCGCCGGAGAACGTACAGCACAAAACGCCAGGTGAGACCAGGCTCACGCACGTGCCGCACCGGTTCGGGGGACGGCGCCCCCCGAACCCGGGATCGCGCCCACCCCGCCGATCACCCGATGAGGCCGGCCGCCCGGGCCGAGGACAGCGACGGCGACACCCGGTGGGTGGGCCCCACGACCGGCTCCAGCGGGTCGAGGGTCTTCAGCCCCTCGCCGGTGTTGAGGATGACGGTCTCCCTCGCCGGGTCCAGCCGGCCGTCCTCGACCAGCTGGCGCAGCACCGCGGTGGTGACGCCGCCCGCGGTCTCGGCGAAGACGCCGGTGGTGCGGGCCAGGTCGCGGATGCCCTGCACGATCTGGGCGTCGTCCACCCGGCCGACGGCGCCGCCGGTGCGCCGGATGGCGTCGAGGGCGTAGGGGCCGTCGGCGGGGTTGCCGATGTTCAGCGACTTGGCGATGCCGGTGGGCTTGACCGGCTTGACGACGTCCCAGCCGTTGTCGAAGGCGGTGGCGATCGGGTCGCAGCCGGCCGACTGGGCTCCGAAGATCGTCCACTCGGTGGCCTCGACGATGCCGGCGGCGGTGAGCTCGCGGAAGGCCTTGTCGACCTTGGTGAGCAGCGAGCCCGACGCCATCGGGATGACGACCTGGGCCGGGATCCGCCAGCCCAGCTGCTCGGCGATCTCGTAGCCCATCGTCTTGGAGCCCTCGGCGTAGTAGGGCCGGACGTTCTGGTTGACGAAGGCGGTGTCCTCGAACTCGTCGGTCTCGGCGAGCTCGCTGGTCAGCCGGTTGACGTCGTCGTAGGAGCCGTCGACGGCCACCAGCGTCTGGCCGTAGACCGCGGACTGCACGACCTTGCCCGGCTCCAGGTCGCTGGGGATGAACACGAACGACCGGATGCCCACGCGCGCGGCGTGCGCGGCCACGGAGTTGGCCAGGTTGCCGGTGGAGGCCGCCGCGATCTTGCGGTAGCCCAGCCCCTTGGCCGCGGTGGCGGCGAGGCTGACGACCCGGTCCTTGAAGGAGTGCGTGGGGTTGGCCGAGTCGTCCTTGACCCACAGCCCACCGGTGATCCCGAGATCGGCCGCGAGCCGGTCGGCGCGCACCAGCGGGGTCAGGCCCGGGTCGAGCGAGACGCGGTCGGCCGGGTCCTGGCCCACCGGCAGCAGCGCGGCGTAGCGCCAGATGTTCTGCGGCCCGGACTCGATCTGCTCGCGGGTGACCGCCCGCATCAGCTCGGGGTCGTAGTCGACCTCCAGCGGGCCGAAGCACTCGGCACAGGCGTGCTCGGCGACCAGGCCGAAGGTGGCGCCGCAGTTGCGGCAGACGAGCCCGCGGGCCGGGGACGGCGGGACGGGGCCGCCCGCGCTGGAGTCGGCCTGCAGAGAACCGGGAGCGGTCAGGGTCATGCGACGACTACCTCCTCATCTTCCCCGCGTCGGGCCGTCGAGCCGCGCGGGACGGAATTGGCACCCTTCCGCTGCGCGGACGCGCGGGCGGCGGTTGCCGGGGCTTCGTCGGGCCGTGTCCCTCTGCCCCTCTGGATGAGTGGAACGCCCAGGACTCTACCCACGTCGCGGGCGTCGCAGTGGGCCGGGCCAGGATGGACCGGTGAGCACGCGCGTCGTCTACACCGACCTCGACGGCACGATGGTCGGCCCCCGCGGCTCGTTCTGGCACACCGAGGGCCGCGACCTGACCGCCGACCCGGCCGCCGCGCTGCACGACCTGCACCGCGCCGGCGTGGCCCTGGTGCTGGTCAGCGGGCGCACCTTCGAGCAGGTGGTGGAGGCCGCGCGCATCTTCGCCGCCGACGGCGCCATCGCCGAGCTGGGCTCGGTGGTCAGCTGGGACGGCGGCCGCGGCGTGCACCGGCTGACCGGCGCGCTGCCCGACGAGTACGCCGGCCGGACGCCGATGGAGGTCATGGCCGAGCTGGGCGTCGTCGAGGACCTGCTGGCCCGCCACCCCGGTCGGCTCGAGTGGCACGCGCCCTGGCACGCCACGCACCTCACCGACGCGCTGCTGCGCGGCCGCGTCGACCCGCTGGCCGTGGACGCCGAGTTGGCCGAGCGGGGCGCGGGCTGGTTGACGCTCAAGGACAACGGCGCGATCCCGGCGACGTCGCGGATGACGCTGGCGCCCGAGGCCCTGCCGCCGCGGGTCTACCACCTGATGCCGCGCGGCATCTCCAAGGGCGCGGCCATCGCCTGGGACCTCGAGCGGCGCGGGCTGACCCCGGCGGACGCGGTGGCGATCGGCGACAGCGTCAGCGACCTGGAGATGGCGCCCGCGGTCGACCGGCTGTGGATCACCGCGAACGGGGCCACCGTCGACGGCATGGCCGACTTGCTGGCCGCCGTCCCCAACGTGAGGGTGACCGACGCTCCCATGGGTGAGGGCTGGGCCCAGGCCGTCCGCGCGTCGCTGTAGGTGGCGGTCGCCGTGCCACGTCCCCGGGTCACGTTGCACAACCTGACCAGCCTCGACGGCCGCCTCGACGGCTTCGCTCCTGACGTGGGGCTCTACTACGAGACCGCGGCCCGGCTGCCGCAACAGGCCGTGCTCACCGGCAGCGGCACCCTGCTGGCGGCCGCCGCCGCGGAGGGCATCGACCTCTCAGGAGTCGACGGAGCACGCGGGACCGGTTCACCGCCGACCGATGCGTCGCTGCCCTGGCTGGTCATCGTGGACAGCGCCGGCCGGGTCTCCCGCCTCGACTGGCTGCGCCGCCGATCCTTCTGGCGCGACGTCCTGGTCCTGTGCTCGGAGACGACCCCCGCAGGCCACCTGGAGCGACTGCAGCGGGCGGGGGTGGAGCACCTGGTGCTGGGGGCGGCACGGGTCGACCTCGCGGTCGCACTCACGGTCCTGGCCGACCGCTACGGGGTCGCCGACGTCCGTGTCGACGCCGGGGGATCGCTGAACGGGGCCCTGTTGGCGGCTGGTCTCGTCGACCGCGTCAGCACGATCGTCGCGCCGGTCGTGGCCGGCAGCGGCGACGGCAGCGCCCGGCCCGTCGCGGCCGCCACCGACCGGGAAGCGACCCTGATGCGGCTGACCTCGGTCGAGCAGCTGCGCGACGGCCACGTCTGGCTCCGCTACGAGCGCCGGTAGCGGAGCGCTACGGACCCGTTCCCGGCGCCGTGGCACTCCGGCACCTCAGCTGGTGACGTCACGTCGGGAGAAGTGGCGGAACCCCAGCGCGGTGAACACCGCCGCGTAGACCAGGGACTGGATGACGCCGCGGAACAGGTCGCCGGAGTCGACGGGGGTCTGCAGCAGGTCGGTCCAGGCGAACTCCTCCGCGGTCGGGAAGTAGTCGCGGATCGATCCCAGCTGCTCGACCTGGTCGAGGATCGCGAAGACGAACATCGTGAAGACCGCCCCGCCCACCGCGGCCAGCGGCGCGTCGGTCACGGTGGACAGCCAGAACGCCAGCGTGCCGACGACGAGCAGGTGGACGGCGAGGTAGCCGACCATCCCGGCCAGCCGGAGCATCCCCTCCCCCTGGCCCAGGGTGACGCCGACCGGCGTCTGAACGTCGTCGAAGCCGAACGCGATGCCGCCGGCGAGCAGCGCGGTGAGCACGAGGGTGAGCAGCGCGCCCACCGCCAGCACCAGGGCAGCCAGCCACTTCTGCCGGAGCAGCCGCATCCGAGGCACCGGGGTGGCCAGCGTGTAGCGCAGCGACCCCCACTGGGCCTCGCTGGCCACCGTGTCGCCGAAGAACAGGGCGTAGACGACGACCAGGAAGAAGCTGGTCGTCGCGAACAGCACGAACAGCGTGAAGTTCAGCCCGCTGGACGTGGCGACGTCGACGAGGTTGATGCGGCTGTTCTCCTCGGCCTCCTCGGTGCCGCCCAGCTGCAGCGCGGCGATGAGGATGAGCGGCAGCGCGACCATGAGCACCAGGACGCCGAGGGTGCGCCGGCGCTTGAACTGCCGCCGCAGCTCGACCGACAACCGCAGGGTGCGCTCGGGCCGGTAGCCGGCGACCGCCCCGGTCGGCTGCACGTGCTGGGTCGCGGAACTCATGACTCCCCCACCAGTGCCAGGAACGCGTCCTCCAGTCGGCGGCGCGGCGTGAACGCGTCCACCGCGATGCCGGCGGCCACCAGCACCTGCAGCGCCCGGACGCGACCGGTGCCGTCGAGGTCGGCCACCAGCCCCTCGTCGGTGCGCTCCACCGTGACCCCGGGCAGCCCGGTGAGGACGGCGGCCGCCCGGTCGGCGTCGGCGTCGTCGGCCAGCCCGACCAGCACCGACCCGCCGGTCCCGACAAGCTCCTCCACCGTGCCCTGGGCGATCTTCTGCCCCTTGGCCATGACGACGACGTGGCTGCAGGTCTGCTCGATCTCGCTGAGCAGGTGGCTGGAGACGATCACCGTCCGGCCGGTCGCGGCGTAGGAGCGCAGCACCTCGCGCATCGCGTGGATCTGGGGCGGGTCGAGCCCGTTGGTCGGTTCGTCGAGGACGAGCAGGTCGGGCAGGCCGAGCATCGCCTGGGCGATCGCGACCCGCTGGCGCATGCCCTGGCTGTAGCGGCGCACCGGCCGGTCGATGGCGGCACCGAGACCGGCGACCTCGATCGCCTCCTCCATGTGCGCGTCCTGGGCGGGGCGGCCCGTGGCGGCCCAGTACAGCCGCAGGTTGTCCCGGCCGGACAGGTGCGGCTGCAGACCGGTGCCCTCGACGAACGACCCCAGCCGCGACAGCACCGGCGCGCCCGGGCGGATCTCGTGGCCGAAGACGGTGATCCGCCCGTCGGTCGGTCGGATCAGCCCCATCAGCATGCGCAGCGACGTCGTCTTGCCCGCCCCGTTGGGGCCGAGCAGGCCGAGGACCTGGCCGCGGCGCACCTCGAAGGAGAGGTCCCGGACGGCGACGAAGCCGTCCTTGTAGGCCTTGGAGACGCCGGTGAAGCGGAGCGGCACCTGCTCGCCGTCGGGCTCGACCACCGAGACCCGCCGGCGGCGCCGTCGTCCCCAGAGGAGCGCGGCGAGCCAGCCGAGCAGGCCCAGCGCCACCAGCACCCCGAGCAGCACCCACCAGCGGGAGCTGCCACCTGCGGCCTCGGTGCGCCCGTCGACCTCCGGGACGGCGAGCGCGGCGGCGTCCCCGCCCTCGGCCAGCGCGACGGAGTAGACGGCCGCCTCGGTCGGCAGCGCGAAGGCCTGGTCGGTCGAGGAGACCACCACCCGCATCGTGTGCCCGGCCTCGAAGCGGTGCACGATCCCCGGCAGCGTCACGCTCACCCGGGTCGGCGCGGTCGGGTCGGCGGACAGGCCGCTGAGCGACAGCGGCGCGACCAGGCCCGCCGGCAGGGTCGCCGTCCCGTCGGGGGCGACGTCGTAGAGCTTGGCGAAGAGGGTGGCCGAGCCACCGGGCGCCGCGACGGCGAGGTCGATCGTCGAGGCCCCGACCACCTCCACCGCCCCGTTCAGCGGCTCGCTCTCGAAGGCGGCGAACTGGCCGGGGATCTCGAACGACGTCCCGGACAGCGCCGAGGCCAGCGAGCCCAGCCCCGGGACGACGGTGATCGCGGCCGGCGTCCCCCCGGCGGGCGTGACGACCGGCTGCAGCGGACCGTCGACCGCGATCGCCTCGCGCTGCGCGGGCTCGGTGCCGGCCAGGCCCGGGTACGCCGGTGCGGTCACGGTGCGGTTGCCGCCCTGCACGGTGCCGACGGTCGCGGCCACGCCGGTCGGGGCGGGGAACTCGAAGCCGGTGCCCGGGTCCTCGCCCCCGTCCCGCAGGTGCCAGTCGAACCAGCCGGCGACCTGCTCGCGCAGCTCCTCGGTGGTGCGCTCGGAGGCCTGGGAGTCGTGACCCCCGGCGTACCAGACGACCTTCACCGGGGTGCCGTCGGCGGCGATCCCGCGGGCGTTGGCGTCGGCCTGGCCGAGGCCGAACAGCGAGTCCTGGGTGCCCTGCACCAGCAGGGTGGGCGCGTCGATCCGGTCGAGCACCGTGGCCGGGCTGCCGCGGTCGAGCACGGCGGCGATCCCGGGGGTGAGCGTGCCGGTGGACGCAGCGGACTGGTAGGCCGCACACACCTCGGCGGTGAAGCGGCCGCAGGTCAGCAGCTGCTCGACCGCTTGCGGGTCCACCGACGCCGGGTCGATCGCACCGAGGTCGGCGGGCAGGCCCGCGGGCCGGCCGTCGGCCGCGGCGGCCCCGTCACCGTCGCCGTCCCCGCCGCCGAGCGCGCCCAGCAGGCCGCCGGCGGGGGCCGACCCGACACCGAAGAACAGTCCCGACCACAGCCGCTTGTAGACGCCCGCCTCCTGCGCCTGAGGGGTGGCCGCGACGGTGTCGGGAGCCGGCTGGCCCACCTGCGAGGGGAAGAGCGCGGCGGTCAGGGAGTTCCAGGTGATCTGCGGGGCGATCGCGTCGATGCGGTCGTCGTAGCCGGCGCCGAGCAGGGCCAGCGCCCCACCGTAGGACGCCCCGGCGACGCCGACGCGCGGGTCGCCGTCGCCGTCGAGCAGGACGTCGTCGCGCGCGGCGAGCCGATCCAGCAGCGCGGAGAGGTCGGCCACCTCGGAGCGCGGGTCGTTGAGCCCGATCCGGCCGGTGCTCGACCCGAAGCCGCGGGCCGAGTAGGTCTGGACGACGTAGCCGCGGCCGGCCAGGTCGCGGGCGTCGTCGGCAACCGACTCCTTGCTACCGCCGAAGCCGTGGGCGAGCACGACCGCCGGCGCCGGGTCGTCGGCGGTCGCCGAGGCGGGCAGGTACAGCGTGGTGTCGAGCTCGGCGGCGTCGGGACCGGCGCCGACGGGGACCCGCGCCTCCTCGGTGGCGACGTCCTCGGCCGCCGCGGCCGGGGCGGCGGGCAGCAGGCCGGCCACCGCCAGGGTGAGGAGCAGGAGCAGGGCGGCCGACGTCGCGCGGGCGCCGGGGCGCGGGCGGGGACGCACGGGCCCGCGAACGGGACGCACGGAGCCGCCAACGGACGGCCGCCCCCACTGGTTCCGGGAACGGCGCGGCGCGGGGCGGCCTGCGGTCAGGGCAGCCACTCGCCGGTGGTCACGACCACGAGCCCGGGCGCCTCGACGTCCGGGACCTCGAAGAAGCGCAGCGCGGGACCACTGATCTGCGGGAACTGCTGGACGAGCTGGATGGCGGCGTCGTACTGCGCCTCGTCGCCGTCGGTGTAGTAGACGGTCGTCGTCGCGACGTCGGCGCCGTCGTACTCGGCGACGCCCGCGGACTCCCAGCCCCCGGAGGTCAGCTCGGCGGCGACGTCTGCCGCCAGCCCGGAGACGCCCGTGGCATTGAGCACCGTCACGGGCGCGCGGACCTGCGCGGCGGGCGCGGCGTCGACCGGCGGCAGCGGCTGCACGTCCAGCGGCGGGAGGGCCGAGCTCGGCGCGGCCGGGGCCGGCGCCGTCGGGCTGGGCTCGGGGCCCGTGGTCCGCGCGGCCTCCTGCGCCTCCGACGAGGTGAAGGAGTAGACGCCGAGCACCACGAGGGCGATCACGGCGACGGCCAGCAGGCCCACCGCGACGCGGCGCACGCCGGAGCTGCCCTCCTCCTGGCGGGCCGCGCGGATGGCGCGCAACCGTTCGGCCTCGGCGGCCTGGCGCTCCGCGCGGAAGGCGGCGCGGCCCCCGACGACGCCGGTGGAGCTGCCGGTCTCCGGCCCGCGACGGTCCCCGTCCTCGTACCGGTCCTCGTCCTCGTACCCGCCCTCGTCGTCGTACCGGTCGTTCCCCGCGTACCGGTCGTCGTGGTCGTCGTCGTGGGCGGGCGTGCGGTCGGGGATCGCCTCGGTCGCCGGCGCGGCCGCGCGGGAGGAGCCGGCGGGCGTGCGGTCGGGGATCGCCTCGGTGGCCGGCGGCGCGGATGGGAACTCGTCGCGGGTCCGGGAGGGGCTGGTCCAGTCGCGGTAGCCACGGGCAGCGCCGGAGGACGGCGCGGCGGCCGGAGGGGGGCCGGAGGACCAGGCGGGCTGGTCGTCGGGCTCTGCCGCGACCGGGCGGCCGGTCGGCGACGCCGTGCCGGCCGGGGCGGCGTCGGCCGCCCACGGGCGCACCCGGTCCGCGGCGCGGCGGCGCGGCGTCTCGGCGGGCCGGTCAGCGGGAGCCGGTGCCGGCTCGTCACCGGCGTCGGGGGTGGGCACCGCCTGGAACGGGGCGACGGTGGTGCGGAGGGCGGCCGGCGCGGCGGGTGCAGCCGGCGCGGCGGCGGCGGACGCCGGCACCGGCAGGCGCATGCGGGTCTGCGGTGCGGGCTCCGCGGGGCGCCGGTCGCCCGCCGGGGTCGGGCGGGGGCGACGGCCGGTGGAGGGAGCAGCGCGCCCCGCGGACGGAGCAGCGCGCCCCGCGGACGGAGCAGCGCGCCCCGCGGACGGAGCAGCGCGCCCCGCGGACGGAGCAGCGCGCCCCGCGGACGGAGCAGGGCGCCCGGTGGCGGGCGCGGCGCGATCGGCCGACGGTGCGGAGCGGACCGCACCGGCGACCGGGACGGGCACCGGCCGGACGGGAGCGGCCGCAGCGCGGACGGCCCCCGCGGACGGGGTGGCGGCGCGAGCAGCCCCCGGAGAAGGCGAGGCGACGCGAGCAGGCCCGGCGGTCGGGCTGCCGGGCCGGGCGGCGGTGCTGCCGCGCGGTGAGGCCGGGACGGCGGGGCGGACAGGTGCGGCAGCCCGGGGCGGGACAGCGGCCGGCGGCACCGGACGGCCCTGCGGTGGACGGCGGCGGCCTGGGTCCTCCCCCGCGTCCAACAGCCCGTCACGCCTGCGGTCGGCGCGGCTGCGGTTGGGGGCCGTCGGTTGGTCGCTCAGCTCACGCACGACCGGAGGCGCGCCGTGCGGGCCGTCGGTGCGGCGACGTCCGTGCGGGACGGGGGTACTCCCCCGGTCAGTTTCGTCACCGCCTGACGCGGCGTGCCTGCCCACGGTGACCAAATCTAGATGCTGCGGCTCCCGTTGCCCAGGAACTGAGACGATCGCCGCTGTCCGCGCGCGGCGCGCAGCCGGCGCAGCCGCCGCACCAGCAGCGGGTCGGCCTCCAGTGCCGCCGGCCGGTCGACCAGGGCGTTCAGCACCTGGTAGTAGCGGGTCGGGGCCAGGCCGAAGCGGTCACGGATAGCCGTCTCCTTGGCACCGGGACGGCGCCACCACTGCCGCTCGAACGCGAGCATGTCGTGCTCGCGGGGAGTCAGGCCGCCGGGCCGGACGGGTGTGTCGGGGACGGGTGCAGGAGTCGGGTCGGCCGCCGGGGGAAGAGGCACCTCGCCCCCCGGCGGGGAGACCGCGGGAGCTGGTTCGGCAGACACGGGGATCCTCCTTCGGAACGCCTCCGACGGTAGTCCCGCCCACCGACATCCCGGGGCCGCCGGACCCCGCCGACTCAGACCGGTGCGGGCGCGGCCTCCGCCGTCCGCCGGCGGGCCCCGGCACGGGCGCTGCGCAGGCTGTCGGCGGTGAAGACGGCCAGGGCGACCCACACGATGACGAAGCCGGCCAGCCGGGCCGGCGGCATGGGCTCGTGGTAGACGAAGACGCCGATCGCCAGCTGCATCAGCGGCGTGACGTACTGGAGCAGGCCCACCGTGGACAACGGGATGCGCCGGGTCGCGCCGGCGAACAGCAGCAGCGGGACCGCCGTCGCCACACCCGAGCTGAGCAGCAGCAGCAGGTGGCCGGTCCCGCCGTTGCCCGCCGTCCCCTCCCCCTGCGCGTGCAACACGGCGAGCACCACCACCGCCGGGACGACGACCAGCGCCGTCTCCACGAACAGCCCCGGGGCCGCCGCGACGCGCACCAGCTTCTTCATCAGCCCGTAGAGGGCGAAGCTGCCGGCCAGCGTCAAGGCGATCCACGGCGGGCGGCCGTAGTCGACGGTCAGCACGCCCACCGCGACGGCGGCGATGCCGACGGCCACCCACTGCAGCCGGCGCAGCCGCTCCGCGAACACCACGACGCCGAGCAGCACGCTGACCAGCGGGTTGATGAAGTAGCCGAGCGAGGTCTCGACCACGTGCCCGGAGTTGACGGCGTAGACGAAGACCAGCCAGTTGGCGGCGATGAGGACCGCGGCACCGGACAGCACCACCAGTGAGCGGCGGTCGGTCAGGGTCGTGCGCACCTGCGGCCAGCCGCGCACGGCGGTCAGCAGGACGGCGACGAAGAGCAGCGACCAGATGACCCGGTGTGCCACGATCTCCAGCCCCCCGGCCGGCTCCAGCAGGGGGAAGTACAGCGGGAACAGCCCCCAGAGGCCGTAGGCGGCCAGTCCGGAGGCGATCCCGGCGCGCCGCTCCTCCACCCACGGCACGCTACGCCTGGCTCCCTCCTCGGCGTCCCCGGCCTGTGCGGGGTCCCCTCTCAGCCGGTCTGGATGTAGTCGACCAGCTGGGCGCGCTCCTCCTCCAGCTCGTCGAGCCGGGCCTTGACGACGTCGCCGATGGACACGATGCCGACCAGCGCGCCGTGCTCGACGACGGGCACGTGCCGCACCCGGTGCTCGGTCATCGTGCGGGCCAGCTCCTCGACGCCGGAGGCCGGCACGCAGGTGTGCACCTGCGCGGTCATCACGCTGGAGACGGGGTCGGCCAGCAGCTCCGCACCGCGCTGGTGCAGCGCCCGGACGACGTCCCGCTCGGAGACGATCCCGTCGACGCGGCGCCCGTCGGCGGAGACCACCAGGGCACCGACGCCGTGCTCGGCGAGCAGCGCCAGGGCGGTGCGGACGCTGGCGGTCGCGTCGACGGTGGCGACGTCGGCTCCCTTGCGGCGGAGCAGCTGACTGATGTGCATGCCGGACCTCCTCGCCGTGGGGACGCGCGGGGTGAGTGTGCTCCGGCTCACAGGCCCCCGGCAACGCCCGGACCGGCCTACCGTCGTCTCCGTGCGAACCCGTACCGACACGAGCCGGCCCACGCCGCTGCAGTGGGTGCGCTACGCGCTGGGCGGCCGGCTGCCGCGGGAGCTCTCACCGTGGGTGCTGGCCGACACGACCGAACCCGGCTGGGTGCGCCGACACCTGACGCGGGCGGTGGTGCAGCTGCTGCCGGTCCTGGTGCTGTGCGTCGCCGTCGTCCCCGTGCCACTGGTCTACCGGCTCTCCGCCGCCGCCGGCGGGCTGCTCATGGGCCTGATCTTCTCGCTGGCGTTCATGGTGGAGACCACCGAGCACCGGGTCGCCAAGGCCGGCTACCCGCCGGGCACCGCGGCGCGGCTGCGGGCCGAGCGCAGCGAACGGCAGCAGCTCGAACGCAACTCCCCCTACCGGCGGGACGGCGCGGGCAGCTTCGACTGAGAGGACCACCCTCTCCCCGCGTCTCGCGGGCTCGGCGCGGAGCCCCTGGAGGGTGGCCGTTCCAGCAGGCCACCCGGCTCGCGGCGGGGTCCTGCAGGGGGTCCTCTCTCAGTCCTCGACGCGGAAGCCGATGGACAGGCGGACCTGGAAGTAGCTGACGTCGCCGTCGACCACCTGGCCGCGGATCTCCCTGGTCTCGAACCACTCGATGTGCCGCACGGTCTGCGCGGCCTTGCGGATCGCGGTGCGGATGGCGTCGTCGACGCTGGTGTGGCTGCTGCCGACGATCTCGCTCAACCGGTACACGTGGTCGGACACGGGCCGCCTCCTGGGCTGGGTCCCGGCGCCGTCGTCTCGCCGCCGGCCGGGCGCTCACGCTAGTGGCGTGCCGCCCGCCCCACCACGGGACGGGCTTTACCGACTCCTTACCTGGGCCTGGTCCCGCGCTGGCCGGCCACCGTCTAACGTCGGGAGCGCTCCTTCCCGCCCTCGGACACCCGCGGTAGGACGGCGATGACGGATCTGCACCTCGTGGTCGGTGGTCTCCTCACCCGCGACCCGCTGCTGGTGGGCCTGCTGCTGAACCACGCCGCCGCGTCGCAGTGGGCGGAGGCGCCGGCGGCGTCCGCGCTGGTCCCGAGCTGGGCGGCCGACGATCGCCCCGGCGCCCCGGCCGGGAGCGAGCTGTTCACCGTCGAGGTCTCCGTGACCCGGGACACCCCGCACCCGCACCGCTACCTCGACACGGTGATCAGCACGGTGCACGCCGTCCTGACCAGCGGGCCGGTCAGCGCCGAGCGCCTGACCGACGCGGAGGTGCCGGACATCGGTGACGGGACCGTCTCCCGGTCCGTCACCTGGGCACTGACACCGGCCGCGGCGGGCGTCCTCGGGCTGCCGGCCGCCGGCTATCGGTCTCCGGGGGCCGCCAGCTCCAGCCGGTAGCCGTGCCCGCGCACGGTGACGATCTGCGGGACCCGGCACCCGGGGAGGGTGCCCTCCTGCAGCTTGCGCCGCAGCGCCGCGACGTGGACGTCGAGGGTCTTCGTCGAGCCGAACCAGTTCTCGTCCCAGACGTCGGCCATCAGCTGTTCCCGGCTGTGCGCCACCTCGGGCTGGGCGACCAGCCGCGCGAGCAGGTCGAACTCCTTGGGCCGCAGGTGCAGCTCGCCACCGGCGACCGTGACCCGGTGCCGGGCGACGTCGACCACCAGGTCACCCACTGTGCGGACGGCGGGCCCCGTCGTCACGTTGCCGCCGCGGCGCAGATGGGCGCGGATGCGGGCGTGCAGCTCGGCCAGCCGGATCGGCTTGACCAGGTAGTCGTCGGCGCCCGCCTCGAGCCCGACGACGACGTCCATCTCCGCCGAGCGCGCCGTCAGCATCACCAGCACGCACCCCGGCTGGGAGGCCCGCAGCTGCCGGCACACCTCCACCCCGTCGAGGTCGGGCAGGCCCAGGTCGAGCAGGACGAGGTCGACCGGGCCGGCCGCGGCCCAGGCCAGGCCCCCGGAACCGGTCCGCTCCCAGGAGACGTCGTAGGCGTGGCTGCGCAGGCTCGACACGAGCGCCTCGCCGATCGACGTGTCGTCCTCGACCAGCAGGACCCGACCGGCCATGCGGGCATGCTCCCACCGCCTCCCTCGCTCCGGGAGCCGTCCGATCGCGGCGGGATGCGGTGACAGCGCCCGGCGCGCGGAGCACGCTGACGGTCCCGAGGCCCGTGCCCGCCGACCGCCGGAGGGAGGACCCGCCCGTGCGCACCCGGATCGTCGCCCTCGCCGTGCTGACCTCCGTGCTCGCCATCTGCCTGTTCGCCGTCCCGCTGGCCGTGGCGGTGCTCGACTACACCGTGCAGCACGAGCGCGGGGACCTCGTGCGCGCCGCGGGCGACGTGGCCATCGACGTGTCCGGGGACGTCTTCGACGACGACCCCGTGGATCCCGAGGACCTCCAGGTCAGCGACGACGACTACGCGGTCGCCGTCTACGACGAGGACGGCGACCGCGTGGCCGGCACCGTCCCGGACGACCACCCCCGGCTGCTCTCCCGCGCCCTCGACGGGGAGGTGAGGTCGCGCACGGAGGGGGACCAGTTGGTCGCCGCCTTTCCCGTCACGCACTCCGACGACGTGGTCGGCGCCGTGCTCGTCACCACCCCGCGTAGCACCGTGCTGTGGCAGGTGGGCCTCCTGTGGGCGCTGATGGCAGGGTTGGCGGCCGCCGCGGTGGCGATCGCCTGGCTGGTCGGGCGGCGGCAGGCCCGCCGGCTGGCCCGGCCGCTGGAGGACCTGGAGGCCAGCGCCCGGCGACTGGGCGACGGCGACTTCAGCGTCCGCACCCACCGGGGCGGGATCGACGAGATCGACGCGGTGGGCGCCGCGCTCGACGCGACCGCGATCCGTCTGGACGAGCTGCTCGCCCGCGAGCGCGCCTTCTCCGCCGACGCCTCCCACCAGCTCCGGACCCCGCTGTCGGGCATGCGGCTGCGCCTGGAGGCCGCGCTCGAGCGCCCCGACGTGGACCCCCGGCCCGCGATCGCCGCGACCCTGGTCGACGCCGACCGCCTCGAGGCGATCATCGACGAGCTGCTGGCCCTGGCCCGTGCCGGGCAGGGTCCGTCGGGCGGGCCGGTGGGACCGGTGGACCTGGACGCCCTCCTCGGAGAGCTGTCGCCGGAGTGGGGCGCACGCCTGGCGCTGCACGGCCGCGACCTGGAGGTGCGCGTCGACCCCGACGCCCCGGGCGCGCGGGCGTCGAGCGCGGCGGTGCGCCAGGTGCTGGGGGTGCTGGTCGACAACGCCACCACGCACGGCCGCGGAACGGTCACCATCACCGTGCGGGAGGCCGCCGGCGCCGTGGCGGTCGACGTCTCCGACGAGGGCCCCGGGGTCCAGGACCCGGAGGGCGTGCTGTTCTCCCGCCAGGCCGACCGCCGGGATGGGCACGGCATCGGCCTGGCCCTGGCCCGCCGGCTGGCGGAGGCCGAGCAGGGCAGGCTGACCCTGACGCGGGTGTCGCCGCCGGTGTTCACCCTGCTCCTGCCGACGGCGGCACGTGAGGACGAGGCCGTCCCGGCCCGGCAGTCCGGCGGCTGAGGTCTCCACCCGACCGCGGGTGGTCGTGGGCCGGCCCGGGGACGCCGGGAGCGGACGCGAGGTGTGAGCCGACGGGGGGACTCGAACCCCCAACCGCCCGATTACAAGTCGGGTGCGCTACCAGTTGCGCCACGCCGGCGGGACGCGGGGACGGGTCCCGGTACAAGGATAGGGACATCGGAGGGACGACTCGGCGGGCGCCGTCCGACGGCGAGCCACCCCTCCCCTGCGCTGCCGTTCCTCGTCGCCGCCACGGTCACCGTCGGCCTGCACGTGTGGCGGCGCAATGCCCTGATCAGCATCCTCGCCGGGACCGCCGTCCACGTCGCGCTGGCCACCGTGCTGGCCGGCGCCCGAGCAGGACGCCGGACACCGGCGGCTGACCGGACCGGTGTCGCCCGGCGGGGCGGCAACTCCCGGGGCACAGCCGCGGGTCGACCGGCTCGGACCCCAGGGCGAGGACGGCGGGCACGCACTCGTGCACGCGCCACAGCGGCTCGCCCCGGACCAGGCGCTCCAGCCCCTCCGGACCGAGCGTCCCCCTCGGGTCGTCGGGGGGACGCGGGCTGCGATCAGGCGGCGGCGTCGCCGTGCCTGAGGTCGCCGCTCGGGTCGCTGCCGGGCAGCGGGACGCCGGAGAGCCACCGGGCGAAGCCGTCGGGGTCGCGCCGCTCGAGCTCGTCGAGGGTCTGCTGCCGCCGCACGACGATCGCCTCGCGGGTGCGGGCGTCGAGCGGGCCGGACAGCGCCGTCGTCGTCCGGACCCACTCCCGCCCCAGGGCCTCGGTCGACAGCGAGGACACCGGCGGCAGCGGGATGGCGGGCCGAGCGGCGACGGCGGACGCGGACGCCGACCGGGGGCTGCGGACCAGCCAGACGACGGTCCACGTGCCCGCGGCGACCCCGGCGACCAGGAGGGTGAGCACGGCTCCGCCGAGGACGGCCGTGCCGGACAGGACCAGCAGCACCACGACGGTCGCCACCCCGGCCCTCCAGGCCGCGTCGACGACGGCTTGCCGTCCGGGCCGGGACTCCCGGACCACCCCTGCGGCCAGGCAGGCCGACACCAGCGCGGCCAGACCCACCGCTACGAGACCCGGCGGTCGCAGGGCAAGTCCACCCACGACGGCCAGCCCGGCGCCGACGACGGCACCGGTCCAGAACAGGAGGCGGGGAAGCGGACCGCGGGTGGACACGGGGCACCCTCCAGGGCGGGGCCGGACACGAGGGACCGGGCGGCCACCGACGAGCGGCGGCCCGGGCCGGGCCCCTACCCATCCTGCACCCGACTTGCACCCTCCGTGGCGGAACCGTCTTCCCACCCGTGCCCCGGACGAGGAACCTCGACGACACCCACGGGGGGACGACCGTCATCCGGAGGTGCCCGTGTCCACGACGACCCCCACCCCTGCCGGGACGCTGCCCGCGCCCGGCCCGGCGGACGACGACCCGCAGCCGCCGCCCCTGGTGGTGGGCGCCGACGGCAGCGAGTGCGGGCTCCGTGCGGTCCGCTGGGCCGCCGAGGAAGCCGTCCGGCGCAACGCACCGCTGCGGATCGTGCACGCCAACCCGCAGCTGGGACGCCGGGGCGTGGCCGGCTCCCCCGCCGAGCTGCCCCGCGCGCGTGGCGCCACCGCGCAGGCCTACACCGTCGCCCGGCACACCGCGCCGTCGGTCCCGGTCTCCACCGAGGTGGTCCCCGGCGAGCCGGTGGCCGCGCTGCTGCGCTCGGCCGAGGACGCCCAGCTCGTCGTCCTCGGCATCAGCACGACGGGCGCGGCCGACGAGATGGTGCTCGCCTCGGTCGCCCAGAAGGTGGCCGCCCGGTCGCCGCGCCCCGTGGTCGTCGTCCCGCGGTCCCGGTCGGGCGGCACCGGGTCGCGGCCGCACGTGGCGGTGCTCGGCCTCGGCGAGCGGGAGGACGACGACCCGGTGGCCGTCTTCGCCGCCGAGCAGGCGCTGCGGGCCCGCCGGCCGCTGCTCGTGCTGCACACGCGGCCGGACGACGGGGGCGAGTGGGCCGCGGACTCCTCCCGGTGGGCCGAGCGCTGGCCCGACCTGCGCGCGACCCACGCCCCGGTGCCCGGCCCGACCGGCGGCCGGGTGCTCGCCGCCGCCTGCCCGACCCCGCTGCTGGCGATGAGCGCCGGCCACGGCGGGCTGCTGCACCGGCCGCTCGACGGGCTGCACCGCTGGCTGCTGCGGCACTGCACCTCGCCGATGGCCTTCGTGCCACCGGTGCACCGGGTGACCGGGGCCGAGCCGCGTGAGGAGATCATCGCCGTCGGCTAGGCCGGGAGCCGCCACCGCTGCGGTGCAGGGGCCGGGCATGATCACCGCCCGTGGGTTCCTCCGTCGTCGACCTCGGCCCGCGGCTCGCGGTGGTGCTGGTCGCGCTCACCGCGCTCGCCGCGGTGGCCGGCCGGCTCTCCGGCCTCGGCCAGGACCGGCCCGTGGTCGTCGCCGCGCTGCGCGCGACGGTCCAGCTGGCCGCGGTGTCGGCCGTGCTGCTGGTCGTCGTGCGCTCGCTGGCCCTCTCGGCGCTGTTCGTGCTGCTGATGGTCGGTGTCGCGGCGGTCACCGCGGCCGGGCGGGCCACCGGGCTGACGCTGCGCAGCACGGGCACGGGCCGCCGGGTGGGGACCGCCGCCGTGCCCGTGCTGGCCGGCGCGGCCCCGGTGGCGGCCCTGGTGCTCGCCAGCGGCACCGTGCCGCTGCGCGGCGAGGCGGTCGTCCCGATCGCCGGGATCCTGGTGGGCGGGGCGATGACCGCGACGTCCCTGGCCGGCCGGCGGCTGCGGGAGGAGCTGGCCGCCCGGCGCGGCGAGGTCGAGGCCGCCCTCGCGCTCGGGTTGGTGCAGCCCGACGCCGTCCGCGAGGTGCTGCGGCCGGCCGCGGCCACCGCGCTGGTGCCCCCGCTGGACCAGACCCGCACCGTCGGGCTCGTCACGCTGCCCGGCGCCTTCGTCGGGGTACTCCTCGGTGGCGGCAGCCCGCTGGAGGCCGGTGCGGCCCAGTTGCTGGTGCTCATCGGCCTGCTGGCGGCGCAGGTCGCGGCCGTGTGGACAGTGGTGGAGCTGGTGGCCCGCGGCCGGCTGCTCCCCGACGTCCCCCGCTGACACGTCCAGGGACCTCACAGCAGACCACCAGCACCGGACCAGCGGCACGGACGACAGTGGTCGTCGCAGGGCGGTGGACAGCCGCCCACGAGGAGGACGAGGACACGTGGACCCCTACGGCACCCCCCACTCGGCGCCGGGCACCTGGGCACCGCCGACCTGGCCGCAGCAGCCCGCCCAGGGGCATGCGGCGCCGGGTCAGCAGGCGGCGGGGTCGCCCGGACCCGGACACGGCACCCTCCCCGGCCAGCAGCCGCTGGTCGAGCAGCCGGGCCCGGTCGCGCCGGCACCCGAGCCGCCCCGCCGGGCCGGCCGGTGGCGGATCGGCGTCGCCGGACTGCTCGCCGGAGCACTGATCGGCGGTGGCGCCGGTGCCGGCGTGGCCCTGCTCGCCGACGGCCCCGACGGCGACAGCAGCGGTGGCGGTGCGGTCGCAGCGCAGAACGTCACCATCACCAACCCCGAGACGGCGACCACGGTGACCGCCGCCGCGGCCAAGGCGGCGCCCAGCGTGGTCACCGTCTACGTCACCGGCGCGTCCGGCTCGGGCAGCGGCTCGGGCGTCGTCCTCAGCGACGACGGCTACGTGCTCACCAACAACCACGTGGTGGGTCTGGACGGCGCCGGCTCGCGCGTCGTCTCGGTGCGCACCTCGGACGGCACCCTGTACGACGCGACCGTCGTCGGCACCCAGCCGGTCTACGACCTGGCGGTGCTGAAGCTGGACGGCGCCTCCGGCCTGACCCCGGCGACCTTCGCCGACTCCGACGACGTGCAGGTCGGCGACCTGGCCGTGGCCATCGGCGCCCCACTGGGCCTGTCGGACACGGTGACCGACGGCATCATCAGCGCCAGGGGCCGGGCCGTGGCCACCGGCTCCGCCGAGGGCGACGCCACCGTGATCGACGCGCTGCAGACCGACGCGGCGATCAACCCGGGCAACTCCGGCGGCGCGCTGGTCAACGGCGCCGGCGAGGTGGTCGGCATCAACACCGCGATCGCCACGGTCGCCTCCGGGGCGCCCGGCCAGTCGACCGAGAGCGGCAGCATCGGCGTCGGCTTCGCCATCCCGGGCAACACCGCCGGGCGGATCGCCCAGGAGCTGATCGCCGACGGGTCGGCCGAGATCACCTACCTGGGGGTGAGCGCCCAGACCGCCGCCGACCCGCAGCAGTCCGAGGTCGGCACCGGCGCGCAGCTGGTGCAGGTGCAGCCGGGCACCCCGGCCTCCGACGCGGGGCTGCAGGCCGGCGACGTGATCACCGCGGTCGGCGACCGGGTCGTGACCACCTCGACCGAGCTGACCGCCGCCGTCCGCAGCGCCGCCCCGGGCGACCAGGTGACCCTCACCGTGCGCCGCGGGCAGGACACGCAGCAGGTCGAGGTCACCCTGGGCGCCAGCGAGGGCTGATGAAGGACCTCGTCCCCCTCACCCCTCGCAGGCTCGGGGTGAGCCTCCGGACGAGGCCGCCCTCTTAAGCTGGGAGAGGTGTCGTCGAGTCCAACGAGCGCTCCGCTGGCCGCCTCCCTCGACGACCCCGAGCGGGCCCGCGACCTGGCCCGCATGAAGCGGCTGGCGACCGGCCTGTTCCTGCTGGCCGCCGCCGTCTTCCTGACCTGCGTGCTGCTCGGTGAGGAGACCGGCGCCTGGGTCGGGTACGTGCGGGCCACCGCCGAGGCCTCGATGGTCGGCGCGCTGGCCGACTGGTTCGCCGTCACCGCGCTGTTCCGGCACCCGCTGCGGCTGCCGATCCCGCACACGGCGATCATCCCGCGCAAGAAGGACCAGATCGGCGCGAGCCTGGGCAGCTTCGTCCAGCAGAACTTCCTGACCCGCTCCGTGGTCGAGGACAAGCTCACCACCATCGACGTGCCCGGCCGGCTGGGCGCCTTCCTCGCCGCGCCAGGGCGCGCCGAGCGCCTCGCCGGGGACGCCGGCGCGGTGCTGCACTCGGTCGCCGGCCTGTTGAACGACGACGAGCTGCGGCCGGCCGTCGCGAGCCTGGTCGACCGCAAGCTGCACGCCACTCCGGCGGCACCGGCGGTGGCCCGGGCCCTCGAGCTGGTGGTGGACGGCGACCGGCACCAGGAGGTCCTCTCCGCGGGGCTGCGCGGCCTGGCCCGGTTCCTGGAGGACAACCGGGTGGTCTTCCGCGCCCGGCTGGGCGACGCCTCTCCCGCCTGGGTGCCCGACTGGGTGGACGACCGGGTCTTCGACCGCGCGTTCACCGGCGTCCAGGAGTTCCTCGAGGAGGTCGGCGAGGACCCGCGCCACGAGCTGCGGCGGGTCTACGACGCCCGGCTGCGCCGGTACGTGCACGCGCTGCGCACCGATCCCGCGACGGCCGCCCGGGTGGAGGACCTGAAGAAGGAGCTGCTCGAGCACCCCGCCGTCCGGACCTGGTCGGGGTCGCTCTGGACCAACCTCAAGGACGCCGCCCTGGCCGCGGCCGCCGACCCCGACTCCGCGTTGCGGGCCCGGGTGGCCGGCCTCATCCGCGAGGCCGCCGGACTGTTGCAGACCGACCCGCGGGTGCGCGAGCTGGTGCAGCGGCACGCGCACGGCATCGCCGGCTCCCTGGTGGAGCGCTTCTCCGGGGACCTGGCGGACCTGGTGGGCAGCACCGTCGCCCGCTGGGACACCGAGGAGACCAGCCGCCGGATCGAGCTCCAGGTCGGCCGGGACCTGCAGTTCATCCGGATCAACGGCACCGTGGTCGGCGGGCTGGCCGGTCTGGTCATCTACACGGTCGCCCAGCTCCTCGGCTGAGGGAGGACCCCGTCCTCCTGGCCCACTCGAGGAGGTCCCGGACGGGGCCGTTCAGCGGTCGGCGCGCCTGTCGAGCACGGCAGCTGCCAGAGCGAGCCCACCCCAGACGGCGGCGGAGGCGCGCACCACGGCCGCCCTGCCGCGGTCCGGCACCGCCGCGGGCAGGACGGCTGCGTCTGCGCAGTCGCTGAGCACCCGAGCCGCGGCGGCCAGGTCCCGGATCCCGCCCGCCGGTGCGGCGACCATCGCCACGCCGATCACGGTGTCGCGGGCGCCGAGGGCGCGGACCAGCGCCCGCGTCTGCACGGTGTCGGGCATCCCGCTGGGCCCGATGAGGACCCGGGGCGCGACGACCAGCGCGGCCGAGAAGGTGGCCGTGGCGGCTCCGAGGACGGACGTCAGCGAGGGCATGCCCCCAACCAACCAGCCCGATCGGACGGCGGCCATCGGTCACCGAACGGGACGCCGCCCTGCGAGGGCCGTCGAGGAGTGGGCGCGGAGGGTCCGCGAGGAGGCGGCGGTCGTGCTCAGCGCCTCAGGGGGAGGACTCCTGGCCGCGGTGCGGTCCCGAGGACCGCCGCGCGCTGGCGGCGGCGTACAGGGCGATGCCGGCGGCGACGCTGACGTTGAGCGACTCGGTGTCCCGCGCGATCGGGATGCGCAGGACGACGTCGCAGCGCTCCCGCACCAGCCGGGACAGCCCGGCCCCCTCGGCACCGACCACCAGTGCCAAGGGGTCGGCGAAGCCGTCGAAGTCGTGCACGTCGACGTCGCCGTCCCCGGCCAGGCCGACGGTCATCAGCCCGGCGTCCTGGTATGAGCCCAGCGCGCGGGCCAGGTTGACCGCCCGGGCCACCGGGAGTCGCGCCGCGGCGCCGGCGCTGGTCCGCCAGGCCGACGCGGTCATGCCGACCGAGCGCCGCTGCGGCACGACGACGCCGTGCGCGTCGAACGCCGCGGCCGAGCGGACGACGGCGCCGAGGTTGCGCGGGTCGGTGACGCCGTCCATCGCGACCACCAGCGGCGGGCGGCCCGAGTCGCGGGCGAGGTCGAGCAGGTCGTCGGGGTGGGCGTACTGGTACGGCGGCACCTGCAGACCGATGCCCTGGTGCAGCGCGCCCCCGGACATCCGGTCGAACTCCGCCTTGCCCACCTCGAGCAGCGGCAGCCCCCGGTCGTTGGCCAGGTGCAGCGCCTCGGTGATCCGCTCGTCGGTCGGCTGTGAGCCACCCACCCGACCCTCGCCGGTGACCACGTACAGCGCGGTCGCCGGGATCTGCGCACGCAGCGCCTCCACCACCGGGTTGCGGCCGAGCAGCAGCTCGGGCGCCTCCTCGGCGCGCTGACGGCTGCGGTCGCGCTCGGCCCGCCGGCGGGCGTCGGCCGCGGCGCGGCGCTGGGCGGGGTGCCCGGGGCGCATCTCCGCCGGTGGGGTCGCGCCACGGCCGGCCAGCGCCCGGCGGCCCTTGCCGCCGGTGCCCCCGGCGGCGCCCTTCTTGTGTGCGCCGGTCGTCCGTCCCCGGCGCTGGCTGTTACCGGCCATCAGCGGCTCAGCTCCCATCGCGGTCCCTGCGGGGTGTCCTCGACCTGGACACCGAGTGCGGCGAGCTGGTCGCGGATCGCGTCCGCTGTTGCGTAGTCCTTGCGTGCGCGGGCGGCCTGGCGCTGCCCGAGGGCCAGCGCGACGAGGCCGTCGGTGACCCGAGCGAGCTGGTCGTCCCCACCGCCTGCCGCCCAGTGCGGGTCGAGCGGGTCCAGGCCGAGGACGCCGAGCATCGCCCGCACCGAGCCCAGCGCGCCGGCGACCGCCTCGTCGTCGCCCTCGGCCAGCGCGGTGTTGCCCTGCCGCACCACCTCGTGCACGGCCGCGACGGCGGCCGGGGTGCCCAGGTCGTCGTCCAGGGCGGCGGCGAACTCCGGCGCCAGGTCGGGCTTGCCCGCGTCCGGTCCGACGCGCTCGGCCGCCCGCCGCACGAAGGACTCCAGCCGCCGGTAGGCGGCACCGGCCTCGGCGAGCGCGGCGTCGGTGAACTCGATCGTCGACCGGTAGTGCGGCGCGACCAGGTAGTAGCGCAGTTCGACCGGCCGCACCCGCCGCACCACCTCGTCGACCAGCGCGGTGTTGCCCAGCGACTTGCTCATCTTCTCGCCGCCGAGGGTGACCCAGCCGTTGTGCAGCCAGTACTGCGCGAACCCGTCGCCGGCTGCGCGCGACTGCGCCTGCTCGTTCTCGTGGTGCGGGAAGCGCAGGTCCAGCCCGCCGCCGTGGATGTCGAACTCCGGCCCGAGGTACCGCTCGGCCATCGCCGAGCACTCCAGGTGCCAGCCCGGCCGGCCCCGGCCCCACGGGGTGGCCCACGACGCGGTCTCCGGCTCGCCGGGCTTGTGCGCCTTCCACAGCGCGAAGTCGCGGGGGTCGCGCTTGCGCTCGTCGCTGTCGGTGTCCGCGGCCGGCTCGAGGTCCTCCACCTTCTGGCGCGTCAGCGCGCCGTACTCCGGGAAGGAGCGGACGTCGAAGTAGACGTCGCCGTCGACCGCGTAGGCGTGCCCGCGCTCGACGAGCCGCTCCATGAGCGTCACCATGTCGGGTACGTGCCCGGTCGCGCGCGGCTCGTAGGTCGGCGGCAGCACGCCGAGGGCGTCGTAGGCGCGGGTGCAGGCCAGCTCGTTGGTGTAGGCCCACGCCCACCACGGGACGCCGCGCTCGCCGGCCTTGGCGAGGATCTTGTCGTCGATGTCGGTGACGTTCCGGACGTAGGTGACCTCGAGGCCGGACGCGGTCAGCCAGCGGCGCAGCACGTCGAAGGAGAGCGCGGCGCGGACGTGCCCGACGTGCGGCGGCCCCTGCACGGTGAGCCCGCAGACGTAGACGGAGGCCTGCCCGGCACGCAGGGGCGTGAAGTCGCGGACCGCGCGTGCGGCCGTGTCGTACAGGCGGAGGCTCACTGCGCGGAGTCTACGGAGCGCAGCAGCAGCTCGGCGCGAAGCGTACGGAGCGCAGCATCAGCCGGGTGGGGAGTCCACGGACGTCGTCCGGACCACCAGGGCCGTCGCCATGGCCGCCCGGCCCTCACCCCGCCCGGTGAGCCCCAGGCCGTCGGTCGTGGTGGCCGTGACGCTCACCGGGGCGCCCAGCGCCTCGCCGAGCACCCGCTCGGCCTCCGCGCGGCGCGGGCCGACCTTCGGGGTGTTGCCGACCAGTTGCACGGCCGCGTTGCCGACCCGCCACCCCGCTGCCTCGAGGACCTCCCGCACGTGGGCGAGCACGGCCGCGCCACGCGCGCCGGCCCAGCGCGGGTCGTCGGTGCCGAGCAGGCGGCCGATGTCGCCCAGCCCCGCGGCGGAGAGGACCGCGTCGGTGAGCGCGTGCGCCACGACGTCGCCGTCGGAGTGCCCCGCGCAGCCGTCGGCGTCCGGCCACTCCAGCCCGGCGAGCCAGCAGTCGCGGCCGGCCTCGACCGGGTGGACGTCGACCCCGATGCCGACCCGCGGCAGTGTCACCGCGCCACCTGGAGCTCGGCCAGCGCCAGGTCGTGCGCGACGGTCACCTTCGCCGCCCGCTCGTCGCCGGCGACCGTCCGCACCGCGACGCCGGCGGCCCGCACCACCGCGGCGTCGTCGGTGAGCTCGGCCTCGGGTGCCAGCCAGGCGTAGGCGTCGACGAGGGCGTCCCGGGCGAAGCCCTGGGGGGTCTGGACCCGGCGCAGCACCCCGCGGTCGACGGTGTCGACGACCACGCCGTCGTCGTCCACCACGATGGTGGTGTCCACGACCGGCAGCACCGGGACCACGGCCCGCGCCCCGGCGGCCAGCGCGTCGAGGACCCGGGTCACCAGGTCCGGCGGGGTCAGCGGGCGGGCGGCGTCGTGCACCAGGACGGCGTCCGCACCCGGGCCGACCGCGGCCAGCGCGGCGCGCACCGACGCGGTGCGGGTGGCGCCGCCGGCGACCAGCCGGACGTCCATGGGCAGCGCGGTCGCGAACGCGGCGTGCTCGTCGGCCGGCACCGCCACCACGACGTCGCGCACCCCGGCGTCGACGAGCGCGTCGACCGCCCAGCAGACCAGGGCCCGGCCGCCGAGCGGGACCAGCGCCTTGGGGCGGTCGGCCCCCAGACGCAGACCACTCCCGGCCGCTGCGACGATGCCGACAGCGTGCACGGGAGTGGTCTGGAGGTGCGGGGAGAGCTCGGGCGTACGAGCTCAGCTGGCGAGGACCTCGTCGAGGAGCACCTCGGCCTTGTCCTCGTTGGTGCCCTCGGCGAGCGCGAGCTCGCTCACCAGGATCTGGCGCGCCTTGGAGAGCATGCGCTTCTCGCCGGCGGAGAGGCCACGGTCCTTGTCGCGGCGCCACAGGTCGCGCACGACCTCGGCGACCTTGTTGACGTCACCGGAGGCGAGCTTCTCGAGGTTGGCCTTGTAGCGACGCGACCAGTTGGTCGGCTCCTCGGTGTGCGGGGCGCGCAGCACCTCGAAGACCCGGTTCAGTCCGTCCTGACCGACGACGTCACGGACGCCGACGATCTCTGCGTTGTCGGCCGGTACCCGAACGGTCAGGTCGCCCTGGGCGACCTTCAGCACGAGGTAGGCCCTCTCTTCGCCCTTGATGACCCGCGTCTCGATCGCCTCGATCAGCGCTGCCCCGTGGTGCGGGTAGACAACGGTCTCGCCGACAGTGAAGCCCATGTGTGTGTGACCCCTTTCGCTGTCCACAGATTACCACGGCAAACTGACGAAGGGCAGCGCCTGATTTCGTAAATCCGCAGGTCAGCGGCGAGACCGAGTGCCGGGGAGGGGTTGACAGGAGCATGGTGGGTGTGCGTGCCAGAGGGGCGCAACCAGGGGTCACCCCCCGCGCGCTGGCCCTCGCCACGCACCCGGGGCCGGCGGTCGCGGTCACCGTCGTGGCCGGTCTCCTGGCCCTGGCCGCGGGGGTGCCGGCGGGCCGTGCGGCGCTCCTGACGGCCGCCGTCCTCGCAGGTCAGGCCTCCATCGGGTGGAGCAACGACTGGCTCGACGCCGACCGTGACCGGGCTGTCGCGCGGGCAGACAAGCCGGTCGTGCAGGGCGTCGTCGCGCCCGCGCTGCTGCGCACGCTCGCCATCGGCTCGGCCGCCGCGGCCGTCGTCCTGTCGCTGCTGCTCGGCCCCGTCCCGGGGCTGCTGCTGCTGGTGCTGGTCGCCAGCGGCTGGGCCTACAACGCCGGGCTCAAGCGCACCGCCGTCTCGGTGCTGCCCTACGTCACCGGCTTCGGCGCGCTCCCGGCCGGGGTGGTCGCGGCGGCGCCGGGGGCTCCGCAGGCGCCGTGGTGGCTGGTCGCTGCCGGAGCCGCGCTGGGCACCGCGGCGCACCTGGCCAACGTCGCCCCGGACCTGGAGGACGACCTCGCCACCGGCGTCCGCGGGCTGCCGCACCGGCTGGGCGCCCGGGCCTCCGCCGTCACGGGGGCCGTCGTCCTGGGCGCGGCCTCGCTGGTGCTGGTGCTCGGGCCGGACGGGCCGCCGACCCGGGCCGGGTGGGCCGGGCTGGCGCTGGCGGTGCCCGCCGTGGTCGTCGCGGCGCTGGCCGGCACCCCACGGTTCCGCCGGTTGGCGTTCCCCGCGGTCATGCTGCTGACCGTCCTCGACGTGGTGCTGCTGCTCGCCGGCGGGGCCGCGGTCACCTGAGGAAGGGCCCCCTGCACCCCACCACCCGCACGCTCGCGGCGGGTCCTGCAGGGGGGTACCCGCAGCACAGGACCGAGCGCTGGTCGCCGGGCAGGCCCCCGCACAGGCGGTGCCAGCCGGGTCAGGACGTCGTCCTCCACGTCGCCGGCGGGCGTCTCGGGCAGCAGGTCGCCGGCCTCGTCGGCCAGCTGCGGACGGCGGCTGCGCCGGCGCCGGTCGTCGACCAGCCGGCGGTGGGCGGTGGTGCACCCCCACGAGCGCAGGCCGTCCTCGTCACCCCGAGAAGCCGGCGAGGCCGCGGAAGACGGCGAGGAAGGTCTCGCTCGCCAGGTCGTCCGGGTCCAGGGCACCGTGCAGCCGCAGGTGCCCCGTGACCGCCGGGGGGAGGTCCCGGTAGAGCACGTCGAAGGCCCACGCGGCGCCCGTCTGGGCCGCTGCGAGGACGTCGTCGAAGGACGACCCGATCGGCATGCCCTCCTGATCGGCAGCCGAGGTCGGCGAGTGCACTCCGGCCTCCCCGCCCCCAGCGTGAGCCTGCGAGCGCTGGGGGCGGGGAGGTCCTTCCTCAGATGGCCTCGGTGCCGCGCAGCCGCTCCTGGTCGACGACCTCCTCCAGGCCCTTCAGCCGGTCCAGACCCTGCAGCGCGCGGCGCATCCGCTGGTTGGGCGCCAGCCGCTCCCGGTTGCGCTCGAGGAAGGCCCAGTAGCCCGCGGTGTACGGGCAGGCGTCCTCGCCCAGCCGCTTGCGCGGGTCGTAGCGGCAGCCGCCGCAGTAGTCGCTCATCCGGTCGATGTAGGCGCCGCCGGCGGCGTACGGCTTGGTGGCCAGCAGTCCGCCGTCGGCGTGCTGGCTCATGCCGACGACGTTGGCGACCATCACCCAGTCGTAGCCGTCGAGGAAGCTGCGGTGGAACCAGTCGGTCATCGCCAGCGGGTCGATACCGCGCTGCAGCGCGTAGTTGCCGAGCACCATCAGCCGCGGGATGTGGTGCACCCAGCCGTCGCGGCGCAGGTCGCGGAGGACGTCGGACAGGCAGGCGGCGTCGACAGCACCGTCGTCGAGGTCGGCCAGCCAGTCCGGCACCGGCTCGCGCGCGGCCAGGGCGTTGGCGTGCCGGAAGTCCCGTCCGAAGTGCCAGTAGGTGTGCCAGATGTAATCGCGCCAGCCCATCACCTGGCGGACGAAACCCTCGACGCTGTTGAGCGGCAGCGGGTCTCCCTCGGCCAGCGAGTCGCGGTAGCGCTGCTCGGCGCCCTGGACCACCTCGACCGGGTCGAGCAGGCCCAGGTTGAGCGCCGGGGACAGCAGCGAGTGCGCCATCCAGCGGTCGCCGGCGAGCATCGCGTCCTCGTGCGGGCCGAACGCGCCGAGCCGGGTGTCGAGGAAATCCCGCAGCCGGTGCAGCGCCTCCTGCCGGGTCACCGGGAACAGCCTCGGGCCGTCGTCCCCCACGAAGGCGACGTCCCCGTCGGCCTCCCAGCGGTCGAGGTCGGCCCGCACCTGCTCGTCGATCTCGTCCTCCTCCGGCCACCACGGCTCGGGGACGGCGAGCCGCCCGCCGGACGGCGGGGGCTCCCGGTTGTCGTGGTCGAGGTTCCAGCGCCCGCCCACCGGTTCGGCGCCGTCCATGAGGACGTCGTGGCGCCGCCGGTTGTCCCGGTAGAAGTCCTCCATGAGCAGCCGCCGGCGACCCCGACCCTCCGCCCAGCCGGCGAACTCCTCCTGGGTGGCGACGAACCCCCGGGCGGCCAGGACGGCGAGGTCCGGACGGCGCAGGACGTAGTCGCGGCTGCTCCAGGTGGTCGGCGCGCACACGCTCAGCGGCTCGCGCACCCGGTCCAGCGCCTCGGCGTAGGTGTGCACCCGGTGGAGCTCCGCCTGCTTCCCCAGCTCCGCAGCGCGGTGACGCAGCGCCGACAGCACCAGGTGGGCCTTCTGGCGGTGGAACCGGCGGCGCGCGAAGACCGCCTTCGACTCGATCAGCAGGACCGGCTGGTCCGGGCGGTCGAGGAAGTGCGGACCGAGCTGGTCGGCGAAGCACCAGCGCCGGGTGTCCGGTGCGCGGGCGGGGAACGCGGCCAGCGCCGGGTCGCCCGCGGCCCGTCGCGGCATGCCGGGCACCACGTGGCCCACCGCCGGGTCCTGCGGCACGGCCTCACCTCCCGGCGACCATCGTGGGGTGGGCGTTAGGCTCGGCGCGACTCGGGCCATCGACCTGCGGTGGCCGGCACGTCCCTGGAGGTCGACGGCTGTGAACCGCGCACTGCGCGCCGCCACGGTGGGTGTCCTGCTCCTCAGCCCGGTCGCGCTCACCGCGTGCAGCGCCGGCCAGGTCGCCCAGACGGCCACCCAGAACCGGGACAAGGTCGGCCCCGAGGCGGCGGTCGGCGACATCACGCTCCGCCAGATCACCCTCGCCTACCCGCAGAACGGGCTGTACGAGAGGGGTGACTCCGCCGAGCTGCAGTTGGCGATCGTCAACGGCGGCACCGAGGCCGACACGCTCGTCGGCATCGAGGGCGAGGCCTTCGACGGCGTGCTCGTGTCCGGGCAGGCCACCGCCTCCCCCGCCGTCCCGAGCTCCCCGTCGGCGGCCCCGGCGACCACCACCCCGGCGACGCCGACCACCCCGGGCACCGAGCCGCAGCCGCCGGCCCCCGGGTCGACCCCCACCCCCGGCACGGTGCCGACGCCGAGCGTGCCCGCCGCGCCGTCCACGCCGACCGCGAGCTCGCAGGTCCAGATCCCCGTCCCCGCCGGCTCCACGGTGTTCCTCGGCGGCGCCGGCGGCGCGACGGTCGAGCTCGCCGACCTCTCCGAGGAGCTCACCGCGGGCCAGAGCATCGAGCTCACCCTGACGTTCCAGCGCGCCGGTGAGGTCACCGTCGACGCGCTGGTCGCCACGCCGGGGCGCGTGCTGCCCCGCGGCGAGCCCTTCGACTTCCACCACGAGGAGGGCGGCTCCGAGAGCCGCGACCAGGAGCAGGACACCGAGACCGAGTGAGCAAGGGCCCCTGCAGGGGGCCGCGTCCTCACCCGGTCCTGTCGTACCCGGCGGTTAGCGTCAGGGTGTGCCACCTGCCGGAGTGAAGTCCCGCCCCGCCCACCGCTGCACCGAGTGCGGTTACACCTCCGCCAAGTGGGTCGGCCGGTGCCCCGAGTGCCAGTCCTGGGGGACCATCCAGGAGGTCGGCACCCCCGCCTCCCCGCTGCGTGCCGTGGCGGCCGGCCCGGTGACCGCACCGGCGGTGCCCATCGCCCAGGTCGAGCTCGCCGCCGCCCGCGCGGTCCCCACCGGCATCGAGGAGTTCGACCGCGTCCTCGGCGGCGGGCTGGTACCCGGGGCGGTGCTGCTGGTGGCCGGCGAGCCGGGCGTGGGCAAGTCGACGCTGCTGCTCGAGGTCGCCCACCGGGTGGCCGCCACGAACGGCCCGGCCCTCGTCGTGTCGGGCGAGGAGTCCGCGGCCCAGGTGCGGCTGCGGGCCGAGCGCATCGGCGCGCTGCACGACCGGCTCTACCTGGCCGCCGAGTCCGAACTGTCGGCCGTCCTCGCGCACGTCGAGGAGGTCGCCCCCTCGCTGCTGGTCCTCGACAGCGTGCAGACCGTGCGCTCCCCCGCCGTCGAGGGCACCGACGGGGGCTCCACGCAGGTCCGCGCCGTCGCCAGTGCGCTCACCGCCGTCTCGAAGAGCCGCGGGATGACGACCATCCTGGTCGGCCACGTCACCAAGGACGGCGCGATCGCCGGGCCCCGCACCCTCGAGCACCTCGTCGACGTCGTCGTCTCCTTCGACGGCGAGCGGCACTCGACGCTGCGCCTGATCCGGGCGATGAAGAACCGCTTCGGCCCCGCCGACGAGATCGGCTGCTTCGAGATCGGCGACGACGGCGTGGTCGGCGTCCCCGACCCCTCCCACCTGTTCGTCTCCCGCCGCGCCGCCCCGGTGCCGGGCAGTTGCGTCACGGTGACCATGGAGGGCAGCCGACCGCTGCTGGCCGAGGTCCAGGCGCTGGTCGCCTCCAGCAGCGGCGGCGGTTCCCCCCGGCGGGCGGTCAGCGGGCTGGACTCCCAGCGGGTCGCCATGGTCAACGCGGTCGTCGAGCGGCGGGGCGGGGTCAAGCTCGCCGACGCCGACGTCTTCGCCGCCTCCGTCGGCGGGGTGCGCATCGCCGAGCCCGCGGCCGACCTCGCGCTGGCGCTGGCGATCGCGTCGGCGGCCAAGGACGTCCCGCTGCCCCGCGGTCTGGTCGCGGTGGGCGAGGTGGGGTTGTCCGGGGAGATCAGGCGGGTCGGCGGCACCGGCCGACGGCTGGCCGAGGCGGCCCGCCAGGGGTACAAGGTCGCGCTCGTCCCCGAGGACGCCGGCAGTGCGCCCAAGGGCATGCGGCTGGTCGAGGTCCCCGACCTCGGGTCCGCCTTCGCCCGCCTGTTCTGAGGCGGGCGGGGCCCACGGGGCTCCCGCGTCACCGCGGTGGCTCACCGGCGTCCGCCAGTACCGTGGTGTCCACGTAGACTCAGCCGCCACCACGTCGAACGTCAGGAGCGCTCGTGCCCCCCGCTGTGGACTCCGAGGTCGCGCTCCGCGAACTGCTCGGCCGCATCGCACCGGGCACGGCGCTGCGTGACGGCCTCGAGCGCATCCTGGCCGGCCGGACCGGCGCGCTCATCGTGCTCGGCTACGACCGCGTCGTCGAGTCCATCTGCACCGGCGGTTTCGCCCTCGACGTCGCCCTCTCGGCCACCCGGCTGCGCGAGCTGGCCAAGATGGACGGCGCGGTGATCGTCTCCTACGACGGCAGCCGGATCGTCCGGGCCGGCGTCCACCTGATGCCCGACCCGACCGTCCCCACCGAGGAGTCGGGCACCCGGCACCGCACCGCCGAGCGGGTCGCCATCCAGACCGGCTTCCCGGTGATCTCGGTGAGCCAGTCGATGCACATCATCAGCGTCTACGTCGCCGGACGGCGGTACACGCTGGAGCACCCGACGACGATCCTGGCCCGGGCCAACCAGGCGCTGGCAGCCCTCGAGCGCTACAAGCTGCGTCTCGACGAGGTGGCCAGCACCCTCTCGGCGCTGGAGATCGAGGACCTCGTCACCGTCCGCGACGCGATGAGCGTCAGCCAGCGGCTGGAGATGGTCCGCCGGATCGCCGACGAGATCGAGGGCTTCGTCGTCGAGCTGGGCACCGACGGGCGGCTGCTCGCGCTGCAGCTCGACGAGATGCTCGCCGGCGTCGAGGAGGACCGCGCGCTGCTGGTGCGCGACTACCTGCCCTCCGGGCTGCGCCGCCCGAAGGGCATCGACGAGGTGCTGGCCGACCTGCGCGCGCTCTCGGCCACCGAGCTGCTCGACCTCTCCGCGGTGGCCCGCTGCTACGGGCTGCCGACCTCCGCCGATGCGCTGGACTCCCCCGTGAGCCCCCGGGGTTACCGCCTGCTGGCCCGGGTCCCGCGACTGCCGGCCGGGATCATCGACCGCCTGGTGGACCACTTCGGCGGGCTGCAGAAGCTGCTCGCGGCCACCATCGAGGACCTGCTGGCCGTCGAGGGCGTCGGCGAGGCCCGCGCCCGGGGCATTCGCGAAGGGCTCTCCCGGCTCGCCGAGACCTCGATCCTCGACCGCTACAGCTAGCGGCCCCTCCCGGGTCCCGCCCCGAGCCGGCGAGGCGTGGGGAGAAGGGGGTCCTTCCTCAGCCGACGGTGAAGGGCACCTCCGCGCTGACCTTGGTGTCCAGCCGGCCGCGCAGCGCGTACCGGCCCGGCGCCGGCGTCGTGCGCTCGGCCGTGCAGGACGGCTCGCTGGTCAGGCCGCCCCAGACGAGCGGGAAGGCCACCGACTCCCCCGGAGCCAGGCTGCGGGTGTCGCTGCTGGTCTCCGGGAAGCAGTCGTTGCTCCCCCACACCCGGTTGCCGGCCCCGTCGAGCAGCAGCACCTCCTGGAGGCCGGCGTCGAGCACCCGGACGCACGGCACCGACGACACGTTGGTGACCACGAGCTCGAAGGTGGGCTTGCCGCCGACCGGCGCGCTGCCGGGGCCGCGCACCTGCAGTCGGATCATGTCGTCGCTGCAGGGGCCGCCGGGGGTGGGAACCGGCTCGGCGGGCTCGGCGGGCTCGGCGGACGGTTCGGGTGCCGGCGTCGGCGTCTGCACGCTGGCCAGCGAGGGCACCACCCGTTCGAGCGCGGGGGGCTCGGCGGCCGGCTCGGCCGCCCGGGACGTCGCGGCCGCCGCGGTCGACGTCCCGTCGCTCCCGCCGCCGGTCAGCGCGGCGACGAGCAACCAGCCACCGCCGCCGATCACCGCCAGCAGCAGGGTCAGGACGAGCAGCCGCCGCCGCCAGTAGACGGCCGCGGGCAGGGGGCCGACCGGGTGCAGCACGCCGAGAACGGTAGTGCGCGGCGGGCCCACCGACCTGCGGCGGCACGCCGCCCCCAGGGGGCGGCACACTGGGACCCCGTGGACAGCCCGGCCCGCGCCCTCGCCCCGTCGTCCGACCCGGTCGGCGACGTCCTCGTCGACTGGTTCGCCGGGGCCGCGCGCGACCTGCCGTGGCGCCGGCCGGACACCGACCCGTGGGCCGTCCTGGTCAGCGAGGTGATGCTGCAGCAGACGCCGGTCGCCCGCGTCGAGCCGGTGTGGCGGGAGTGGATGGCTCGCTGGCCCACCCCGGCGGCGCTGGCCGCGGCGTCGCCGGCCGAGGTGATCCGCGCCTGGGGCAAGCTCGGCTACCCGCGGCGGGCGCTGCGGCTGCGGGAGACGGCCGTCGCCCTCACCGAGCGACACGGCGGCGTCGTCCCCGCCGACGTGGCGGCACTGGAGGCACTGCCGGGGATCGGCACGTACACCGCCCGCGCCGTCGCCTGCTTCGGGCACGGGCAGCCGCAGCCGGTGGTCGACACCAACGTGCGGCGGGTGGTCGCCCGGCTGGTGCACGGCCGGGCGGAGGCCGCGCCGGCGCGCGCCGCCGACCTGGAAGACGTCGCGGCGCTCGCCCCCGCCGACCCCGAGCGGGCGGTGCGCTTCTCGGTCGCGGTCATGGAGCTGGGCGCGCTGGTGTGCACGGCCCGGACGCCGCGGTGTGCGGTCTGCCCGGTGCGCGGCGACTGCGCCTGGCGCCTGGCGGGCTGCCCGGCGTCCGACGGTCCCCCCCGCAGAGCGCAGAAGTTCGCCGGCACGGACCGGCAGGTGCGCGGGCGGCTGCTCGACGTCCTGCGGGCCGCTGAGGGGCCTGTGGCGGCACCCCTGCTGGACGCCGCGTGGAACGACGCCGCCCAGCGCTCCCGCTGCCTGGACTCGCTGCTCGCCGACGGGTTGGTCGAGCAGACCGCCGACGGCCGCTTCCGCCTCCCCGCCTGATCGCCCCTCCCCGCCCGGCCACCTCTGCTCGAGTTGATCATGGGACTGCCGCACGCTGCTGCGGCGCGTCGCGGCGTGCCGCCTGCAACAACCCCATGATCAACGACCCGGTGGCGGCGAGGAGAGGAGGAGCGGCAGGGCGACAGGGCCGACGACAGACGACACAGGACGACGAAGGGGCCGTCCCCGCTCGCGATGAGCGGGGACGGCCCCTTCGTACGGACTACCCGAGGATCACTCGGCCTGGGCGGCCGGGCCCTCCTCGTCGCCACCCGAGAGGGCGACCGGCGGGGTGTCGGGGAGGTCGATCGGCTTGGCCTCGCCGCGGAACACGAACCGCTGGTCCGCGCCCTCGCCCTCGACGTCCACCACGATGATCTGACCGGCGGCCAGCTCGCCGTAGAGGATCTTCTCCGACAGCGCGTCCTCGATCTCGCGCTGGATGGTCCGGCGCAGCGGCCGGGCACCCAGCACCGGGTCGAACCCGCGGTGCGCCAGCAGCTTCTTGGCGTCCTGCGTGATCTCCAGGGACATGTCCTTGTTCGCCAGCTGGCTCTCCACGCGGGCGACCATGAGGTCGACGATCTCGATGATCTCGTCCTCGGTCAGCTGGTGGAACACGACGATGTCGTCGATGCGGTTGAGGAACTCCGGCCGGAAGTGCTGCTTGAGCTCCTCGTTGACCTTGAGCTTCATCCGCTCGTAGTTCGACTGGGTGTCGTTGCCGACCTGGAAGCCCAGACCCACGGCCTTGGAGATGTCCCGCGTACCGAGGTTGGTCGTGAGGATCAGGATCGTGTTCTTGAAGTCCACGATCCGACCCTGACCGTCGGTGAGCCGGCCGTCCTCCAGCACCTGCAGGAGCGTGTTGAACACGTCCGCGTGCGCCTTCTCGATCTCGTCGAAGAGGACCACCGAGAACGGCTTGCGCCGCACCTTCTCGGTCAGCTGGCCGCCCTCGTCGTAGCCGACGTAGCCGGGAGGGGCACCGACGAGTCGCGAGACGGTGAAGCGGTCGTGGAACTCACCCATGTCGATCTGGATGAGGGCGTCGTCCTCACCGAACAGGAACTGGGCCAGCGCCTTGGCCAGCTCGGTCTTACCGACACCCGAGGGGCCGGCGAAGATGAACGAGCCACCGGGACGACGCGGGTCCTTGAGGCCGGCCCGGGTCCGCCGGATCGCCTGGCTGACGCTCTTGATGGCCTCTTCCTGGCCGATGATCCGCTTGTGGAGCTCCTCCTCCATGCGCAGGAGGCGGGTGGTCTCCTCCTCCGTGAGCTTGAAGACGGGGATGCCGGTCCAGTTGGCCAGCACCTCGGCGATCTGCTCGTCGTCGACCTCGGCGACGACGTCCATGTCGCCGGCCTTCCACTGCTTCTCGCGCTCGGCCTTCTCGCCCAGGAGGGTCTTCTCCTTGTCGCGCAGCGACGCGGCCTTCTCGAAGTCCTGCGCGTCGATCGCGGACTCCTTCTCGCGGCGGATGGCCGCGATGCGGTCGTCGAACTCGCGCAGGTCCGGCGGAGCGGTCATCCGCTTGATCCGCATCCGGGCGCCGGCCTCGTCGATCAGGTCGATCGCCTTGTCCGGCAGGAAGCGGTCGGAGATGTACCGGTCGGCCAGCGTCGCGGCGGCGACGAGGGCGCCGTCGGTGATGCTGATCCGGTGGTGCGCCTCGTACCGGTCGCGCAGCCCCTTGAGGATCTCGATCGTGTGGGTGAGCGTCGGCTCGCCCACCTGGATCGGCTGGAAGCGGCGCTCGAGGGCGGCGTCCTTCTCCAGGTGCTTGCGGTACTCGTCGAGCGTGGTGGCGCCGATGGTCTGCAGCTCACCACGGGCCAGCATCGGCTTGAGGATGCTGGCGGCGTCGATCGCGCCCTCCGCGGCACCGGCCCCGACGAGGGTGTGGATCTCGTCGATGAACAGGATGATGTCGCCGCGGGTGCGGATCTCCTTGAGGACCTTCTTGAGCCGCTCCTCGAAGTCACCGCGGTAACGCGAACCGGCGACGAGCGCACCGAGGTCCAGCGTGTAGAGCTGCTTGTCCTTCAGCGTCTCCGGGACCTCGCCCTTGACGATCGCCTGGGCCAGGCCCTCGACGACGGCGGTCTTGCCGACGCCGGGCTCGCCGATGAGGACGGGGTTGTTCTTGGTCCGCCGCGAGAGGACCTGCATGACCCGCTCGATCTCCTTGGCCCGCCCGATGACCGGGTCGAGCTTGGAGTCGCGCGCGGCCTGGGTCAGGTTGCGGCCGAACTGGTCGAGCACCAGCGAGGTCGACGGCGTGCCCTCGGCCGGGCCACCGGCCGCGGCCGGCTCCTTGCCCTGGTAGCCCGAGAGCAGCTGGATGACCTGCTGGCGGACACGGTTGAGGTCGGCGCCCAGCTTCACGAGCACCTGGGCGGCGACGCCCTCGCCCTCGCGGATCAGGCCGAGCAGGATGTGCTCGGTGCCGATGTAGTTGTGGCCGAGCTGCAGCGCCTCGCGCAGGGACAGCTCGAGCACCTTCTTGGCCCGCGGGGTGAAGGGGATGTGCCCGGACGGGGCCTGCTGGCCCTGGCCGATGATCTCCTCCACCTGCTGGCGGACACCCTCCAGCGAGATGCCCAGGGACTCGAGAGCCTTGGCGGCGACACCCTCACCCTCGTGGATCAGCCCCAGGAGGATGTGCTCGGTACCGATGTAGTTGTGGTTGAGCATCCGGGCCTCTTCCTGGGCCAGGACGACCACGCGGCGGGCTCGGTCGGTGAACCGTTCGAACATCTGCTGCTTCTCCTCTGACCGGCTGGTCCGGCGCTGCCCTCCCCGGTGGGGAGGAGCACCCGACGTCCGTCGGCGCGCGGGGCACCGGTCTTTCCACTGTAGTCGCGGACTCCGACCCTCCGTCGGCGCAACGACCCGTGCGGAGGAGAGGAGCTGCCCGGTCCAACCGATGGTGGCGGAGCCGTGTTCCGAACCGGTTACGCCCAGAGCGGACGGCGCGTCGCCGACCGCCTCGTCTCACCCGGGACGGTGGTCCGGGCCGTCCCCGCCCGGAGCGGACGGCGCGGCGCCGACGGCCGCGCGGAGGTCCTCTCTCAGCAGGTCAGGGCGAGGCAGACCCAGCAGAGCGGCCACTCCTCGTCGCCGTCGTCCGGCCAGACCCACAGGGCCGGGTCGAGGAGGGTGACCGGGGCCAGGCAGAGGGCCCGCCCGGCGACCAGTCCGGCGTCCCCGACCGCGTGCAGCCGGCTGGGGGCCGTCTCGCCCCAGGGCGAGCGCGGGGCCGCCACGTCCACGCCGACGGTCCAGCGGTCCTGGCCCGGGACGGCGGCGGGACGGCGTCCGGCGGCCGACCAGGGGCCCTCGACGGTGCTCACTCGACCACCAGCCGGACGTCCTCGGCGGCCAGCCTGTCGGCGAGCCGGGCGAGCAGCTCGCGGGCGGCGTCGTCGGCGGTGGCCAGGGGCTCGAGGCGGACGGTGACCTGCCGGTGCCCCCGGCGCTGGAGGGCGACGATGCTGCCGCAGAGCAGGTCCGCGGCGAAGGCGTCGAGGTGTCCGCGTGCGCGGACGACGCCCTGGTGCTGGTCGAGGCTGGCGGTGAAGCTCGGGGCCTGGGGCGAGAGATCCACCGGCCCCCGGTCGACCAGCTCCCCCGGGCCGCGCGGAACGGTGGTCTCGGCCGCGTCCTGGCTCATGCCACAACCGTTACGACACAGTCCGGAATGCCCCAGGGTCCAACGTCCCTACCGCGGGCCGCCGGTGACCAACAGTGAGCGTCCGACCGCGGTACGGACGACGAACGGCCCGGCACCCTCGCCGAGGGTGCCGGGCCGTTCGTCAGCTGCACCGTGGCCCCGTCCAGGGCACCACCGGCCCCCTTGCAGGGTCCCGCCGCGAGCGTGCGAGCGGTGGGACCCTGCAAGGGGGTCCTCACATCAGTGCGCGGCCTCGTAGGCCTCGACGACGCTGGCCGGGATGCGCCCGCGGTCGCTGACCGCGTGGCCGTTCTTGCGGGCCCAGTCGCGGATGGCGCCGGCCTGCTCGCGGTCCATGCGGCCGCCGCCGCCCGTGGCGCGCGACCGCCCGCCGCCGGAGGCGCGACCGCTGCCACGACCGACCTTGCGCGCGGCCTGCACATAACGGGAGAACGCGTCTCGCAACTCCTGAGCGTTCTTCTCCGACAGGTCGATCTCGTAGTTCGTGCCGTCGAGCGAGAAACTCACCGTCTCGTCCGCGGGCACGTTCTCGTCGAGGTCGTCACTGAGGATGACCTGCACCTTACGCGCCATTCGCCTTCTCCACTCCCACGTCTCTGAGCGGTCAGGGCCTTTGCACCCCGGCCGGATCCGTTCTCTCTGCCGGTGCAGACCATAGACCATTAGCGCCGCAGAGAAACAGACGCCGCACAATGGGGTGAGAAAAGGCACCCCCTCGTTCAGGAGGAGAGCGGCCGCACCAACGGGAAGAGGATGGTCTCCCGGATGCCCAATCCGGTGAGCGTCATCATCAGCCGGTCCATGCCCATCCCCATGCCACCGGTCGGCGGCATCCCGTACTCGAGCGCCTCGAGGAAGTCCTCGTCGAATGCCATGGCCTCGGGATCGCCCTTCGCGGCGAGCACGGACTGGGCGACCAGGCGCTCGCGCTGCGCCACCGGGTCGACCAGCTCGGAGTAGGCCGTCGCCCGCTCCACTCCGGCGATGTACAGGTCCCACTTCTCGGCCAGCCCGGGCCGGGACCGGTGCGCCCGGGTCAGGGGCGAGGTGTCCAGCGGGTAGTCGACGACGAAGGTCGGCTCCTGCAGCGCGTCCTGGACCAGCGCCTCGAACAGCTCCTCGACCACCTTGCCGGGGACCCAGGCGGGGTCGACGCCGACCTCGTGCCGCTCGGCGAGGCCGCGCAGCGTCTCCAGCGGCGTCTCGGGGGTGACCTCCTCGCCGACGGCGTCGGAGACCAGCGTGTGGAGCGGCACCTGCCGCCACTCCCCCGACAGGTCGATCTCGGTGCCGTCGTTGTGCCGCGCGACGTGGTCGCCGAACAGCGCCTCGCAGCACCGCTGCGTCAATTCGCGGGTGAGCGTGGCCATCACCTGGTAGTCGGCATGGGCCTGGTACGCCTCGAGCATCGCGAACTCCGGCGAGTGGGTGCTGTCGGCACCCTCGTTGCGGAAGTTGCGGTTGATCTCGAAGACCCGGTCCAGCCCACCGACGATGCACCGCTTGAGGAACAGCTCCGGTGCGATGCGCAGGTACAGGTCGAGGTCGAATGCGTTCATGTGGGTGCGGAACGGCCGTGCGGCGGCACCGCCGTGCACGGTCTGCAACATCGGCGTCTCGACCTCGAGATAGCCGCGCGTGCCCAGTTCCTGGCGCAGCGTCGACATCACGGTGGCCCGCTGCCGGACGGTGCGGCGCGCCTCGTCGCGCACGATGAGGTCGACGTACCGACGACGCACCCGCAGTTCCTCGCTCATCGGCTTGTGCGCCACCGGCAGCGGCCGCAGCGCCTTGGCGGTCAGCTGCCAGGAGTCGGCGAACACGGAGAGCTCGCCACGCCGCGACGTCCCGACCTCGCCCTCGACGAACACGTGGTCGCCGAGGTCGACGTCGGACTTCCAGGCGGCCAGCGACTGCTCGCCCACCCGGTCGAGGGACAGCATCACCTGCAGCTCGGCGTCGCCCTCGCGCAGCGTCGCGAAGCACAGCTTGCCGGTGTTGCGGACGAAGATGACCCGGCCGGTGACGCCGACCCGCTCGCCGGTCATCGTGTCAGGCTCGAGGTCGGGGTGCTTCTCGCGGACCTCCGCCAGGGTGGTCGTCCGGGGGACGGCGACGGGATAGGGGTCGACGCCGGCCTCGCGCATCCGGTCCAGCTTCGCCCGGCGCACCCGGAGCTGTTCGGGGAGTTCGTCGTCCGGAGAGCCAGGCGGTACCTCGGTCACGGGACGCGAGCCTACGGGGAGGCCGCGCGCCGCCCGGTCGCCTCCTGCCGTTCGAAGGCCAGCCGCAGCCCGTGCACCGTCAGGTCGGGCTCCCGCTCGCCGATCGAGCGGCAGCTGTCGGCGACCAGCGGCGCCAGCCCACCGGTGGCGACGACGACCGGCGCGACGCCGAACTGGGCGACCAGCTCGGCGGCGATCCGCGACACCAGCCCGTCCACCAGCCCGGCGAAGCCGAGCACCAGACCCGACTGCAGCGCCGCGACGGTGTTCTTGCCGATCGCGTGCGCGGGCACGCTCAGCTCCACCGACCGCAGCTGCGCCGCGCGGGCGGCCAGCGCCTCCAGGCTGACCTCCACGCCGGGGGCGAGCGCGCCCCCGAGGAACTGCCCCTGCGGACCGACGGCGTCGACGTTGGTGGAGGTGCCGAAGTCGACGACGACGACCGGGCGACCGCCGCCGTCGGGCTGCCGTCCGTACAGCTCGTGCGCGGCCAGCGCGGTGACCACGCGGTCGGCGCCGACCTCGCGCGGGTTGTCGACGTGCAGGGGGACGCCGGTGCGCACGCCCGGCCCGATGAGGACGACGGGCACGTCCAGGGAGTCCAGCAGCGTGCGCAGCACCGGCAGCAGCGCGGGCACCGTCGAGCAGGCCGACACCCCGGTGACCTCGGTGTCGCGCAGCAGCCCGCGCCAGAGCATCCGCAGCTCGTCGCTGGTGGCCCGCGGCGCCGTCGTGACCCGCCAACAGCCGACCCGGCGCGCACCGTCGAAGGTGGCCAGGACGGTCTGGCTGTTGCCGACGTCGACGGTGAGCAGCACCGCTCAGCCCGCCCGCAGGTCGAGGGCGAGGTCGAGGATCGGCGCGGAGTGGGTGAGCCCGCCGACCGAGAGGTAGTCGACGCCGGTCTCGGCGACCGCACGGGCCACCTCGAGGGTCAGCCCGCCGGTGGCCTCGAGCTCGGCCCGGCCGCCGACCAGGGCCACGACCTCGCGCAGGGTGTCGGGCGGCATGTTGTCGCAGAGCAGGAAGTCCGCACCGGCCTCCACCGCCTCGACCGCCTGGGCGGGCACGTCGACCTCGACCTGCACCGCCACCCGAGGCGCCCGCTCCCGCACCGCGGCGACGGCGGCGGCCACCGAGCCCGCGGCGGCGACGTGGTTGTCCTTGACCATGGCGACGTCGTAGAGCCCCATGCGCTTGTTCGACCCGCCGCCGCAGCGGACGGCGTACTTCTCCAGCGGCCGCAGCCCGGGTGTGGTCTTGCGGGTGTCGAGCACGACGGCGCCGGTGCCCTCGACCGCGTCCACCCAGCGGCGGGTGAGGGTGGCGATGCCGCTGGCCCGGCCGGCGATGTTCAGGGCGCTGCGCTCGGCGGCCAGCAGCGCGCGCACCGGCCCGCGGACGGTCAGCAGCACGTCGCCCCGGGCCACCCGGTCGCCGTCGGTGGCGCCCGCGGTGAGCGTGGCGCCGGGGGCGAGCCGGGTGAAGACGCGGGCGGCGACCGGCAGGCCGGCCACGACCCCGTCGGCGCGGGCGACCAGGTCCGCGGTGCCCAGCTGCCCCGCCGGCACCGTGGCGGCGCTGGTGACGTCGTGCGCGACGGCCAGGTCCGGGGCGCCGGGCAGGGGCGGACCGCCGGTGAGGTCCTCGGCAAGGGTGCGCTCGACCAGCTCGGCCACCCACGCCTCGGACAGGCCGGTCCCCTCCAGCGAGCGCGGGTCGCCGGTCACCGCTCCCCGCCCCCGCCCGCCCAGCGGTGAGCTCGCCCGCTCGCTCACCACTCCCCCACCACGGGGGTCCCCACGGGGCGGCGGGTCACCCGCAGGGCGCCGTCGTGGTCGAGCCGTACGTCCAGGTGCACCCGCCAGTCCTCCTCGGTCCCGGGGTGGTCCTCGCGCCAGTGGCAGCCGCGGGTCTCCTCGCGGGCCGCGGCCGCGGTCGCCAGCGCGCTCGCGACGGTCAGCAGCTCGGTGGCCTCCCAGCCGGCCACGCCGGGGGCGACGTCCGGGCCGAGCTCCGCCGCCAGGCCGGCCAGCCGCCCGGTCGCCTCGGCCAGTCCGGTGCCGCTGCGCAGCGCGCCGACACGCGCCGACATCGTCTCGGTCACCACCCGGCGGCCGGCGGGGTCGAGCAGTCCGGACGGCGCGGCCTCGCGCGCCACGGCGGGAGCGGACGGCGGCAGGGCCCCGGCGAGCTCCGCGCCAATGCGAGCGGCGAAGACCAGCCCCTCGAGCAGCGAGTTGGAGGCCAGCCGGTTGGCCCCGTGCACGCCGGTGCAGGCCACCTCGCCACAGGCGTACAGCCCGGGCACCGTCGTCCGGCCGGCCAGGTCGGTGACCAGACCGCCCGAGGCGTAGTGCGCAGCCGGGGTGACCGGCACCAGGTCGGTGACCGGGTCGACGCCGGCCGCGCGGCAGCTGGCCACGATCGTCGGGAACCGCGCGGCCAGGCCCGGCACCTCGCGCGCGTCGAGCTCCACGTGGTCGACGCCGTCGCGCAGCTGCACGCGGGTGATCGCCTTGGCGACCACGTCCCGGGGCGCGAGCTCGGCCAGCGGGTGGACGCCGACCATGAACCGCTTCCCCGCCCCGTCGCGCAGCACCGCTCCCTCGCCCCGCAGTGCCTCGCTGACCAGCGGCTGCTGACCGCGCGCGTCCGGGCCCAGGTACAGGGCGGTGGGGTGGAACTGGACGAACTCCAGGTCGGTGGCGACCGCGCCGGCGCGCAGGCCGAGGGCGACGCCGTCCCCGGTGGAGACCGGCGGGTTGGTGGTCGCGGCGTAGACCTGGCCCATGCCGCCGGTGGCCAGCACGACCGCGCGGGCGCGCACCGCGCCGACGCCGTCCGCGCTGCCCTCGCCCAGCACGTGGAGGGTGACCCCCGCGGCGCGGCCGGTGGCGTCGGTGAGCAGGTCGAGCACCATCGCGTGCTCGACCAGGGTGACCCCCGGGTCGGCGCGGACGGCGTCCTGCAGCGCGCGCTGCACCTCCGAGCCGGTGGCGTCGCCGCCGGCGTGCACGATCCGGTCGGCGGAGTGCCCGCCCTCGCGGGTCAGCAGCAGCCGGCCGGCGGGGTCGCGGTCGAAGGCGGCGCCCCAGCCGATCAGCTGGCGCAGCCGCTCGGGGCCCTCGTGCACGAGCACGGAGACCGCGTCGGGCTCGCACAGCCCCACCCCGGCCACCTCGGTGTCGCGGGCGTGCGCCTCGGGGGTGTCGGCGGGGTCGAGCACGGCGGCGATGCCGCCCTGCGCCCAGCGGGTCGACCCGTCGTCCACCCGCACCTTGGTGACGACGGCGACCGACAGCCCGGCCGCCCGGGCGTGCAGCGCCACGCACAGCCCGGCGACGCCTGAGCCGACGACGCAGACGTCGGCGGTGAGCTCCCAGCCGGGCGCCGGCGCGGCGAGGCGCCGCGGGAGCCCGGTGACGCGCCCGGCCGCCAGCGTGCTCACGGGTGACCTCGCCAGCTCGGTCACCTGACCGGTACGCCCAGGTCGCTGCGCTGCTGGTCGGGGGCGCCGGGGACCGGGGCCGAGGGGTCGCCGCCCAGCTCGACGACGCGGTTGGCGGCGTCGACGTGCACGATCCTCGGGACGGAGGACTTCGCCTCGGTCTCGTCCATGAGGCCGTAGCTGATCAGGATGACCAGGTCGCCGGGGTGCACCAGGTGGGCCGCGGCGCCGTTGATGCCGATGACGCCGCTGCCCCGCTCGCCGGGGATGACGTAGGTCTCCAGCCGGGCGCCGTTGGTGACGTCGACGATCGCGACCTGCTCGCCCGGGATCAGGTCGGCCGCGTCGAGGAGGTCCTCGTCGATCGTCACCGAGCCCACGTAGTGCAGGTCGGCCTGGGTGACCGTCGCACGGTGGATCTTGGACTTGAGCATCGTGCGCATCATCGCGGTCCTCCCGAGGGACGGGCTGGGCGTGCGGAGGGCTGGGCCGGGCGGGTGAGGAGCACAGCGGTGTTGTCGATGAGCCGGGTGCTGCCGGCGCGGGCGGCGACGAGGAGCCGGGCCGGGCCGGCTGCCGGCGGGGGCCCCAGGTCCGGATCGGTCAGTTCCAGGTAGTCCTGGACCAGGCCGGGCGCCTCGGCGAGGACGGCGCGGGCGGCGGCCAGGACGGCCTCGGCACCCTGCGGACCGGCCGCGGCGCCCGCGCGCAGCGCCCGGGAGATCGCGGCGACGGTGCTCCGCTGCTCCGGCGAGAGGTAGCGGTTGCGGGAGGACAGCGCCATCCCGTCGTCCTCCCGGACCGTGGGCACGCCGACGACCTCGACGCCCAGCGCCAGCTCGCGGGCCATCGCCCGGATGAGCGTGAGCTGCTGGTAGTCCTTCTCGCCGAAGAGGGCGAGGTCGGGGCGGACCAGGCCGAGGAGCTTGGCGACGACGGTGAGGACGCCGGCGAAGTGGCCGGGGCGGACGGCGCCCTCGAGGACGTCGCCCAGTGGGCCGGGGTGGACCGTCACGCCGACCGCACCGGGCGGGTAGACCTCGTGCACCGGCGGGTGGAAGACGACGTCGGCGCCCTCCTCCGCCAGCGCGGCGAGGTCGGCGTCCCAGGTGCGCGGGTAGCGGTCGAAGTCCTCACCGGGCCCGAACTGGGTCGGGTTGACGAAGACGGAGACGACGACGCTGCCGGCCCGCTCCCGGGCGGTCCGGACGAGGGTGCGGTGGCCCTCGTGCAGGGCGCCCATCGTGGGCACCAGCGCGATCGGGCCGGGCAGCTCGGCGATCAGCCCGCGCAGCTCGGCGACCGTCTCGGCCACCTCCGGTCGAGCCGCCACCACGGGCCGCGAGCGGCTCACCGGGAGCCGGCCGGTGGGAGGACCACGTTCAGCCCTCCGCTCGCTCGCTCGCGAGGGAACCCGCGACGTGGCCGTCGAGCAGGTCGACCAGGGGACCGCCCTCGTGCCGCTTGAGCCGGCCGGTGGCCAGCGCGCGCTCGGTGGTGCGGCGGGCCAGCGCGACGTAGGCCGCGACCGACCCCGGAGCCCGCTCGGCGAGGGTGTCCAGGTGCTGGCGCACGGTGCCGACGTCCCCGCGGCTGACCGGTCCGGTGAGCCCTCGGTCGCCGCGGCGCAGGCCGTTGTCCAGAGCGGCGGTGAGCAGCGGGGCGAGCACGCGGCCGGGCTCGGCGACGCCCGCGGTGCGCAGCAGGTCCGCGGCCTCGGCGACCAGCGTGACCAGGTGGTTGGCGCCGGTGACCAGCGCGGCGTGGTAGAGCCCGCGGTCGGCCTCGGCGACGAAGAACGGCTCGCCGCCCATCTCCAGGACCAGCGTCTCGGCCACCGGCCGGTGCTCCGGTGCGCTGGTGACGCCGAAGGGGACGCCGGCGAGCCGGTCGGCGTCCTCGGGTGCGCCGGTGAAGGTCATGGCCGGGTGCAGCGCCAGGGGCAGGACGCCGGCCCGCGCGGCGGGGGCGAGGACGGCCAGGCCGTGCGCCCCCGAGGTGTGGAAGGCCAGCTGGCCGGCGCGCCAGACGCCGGTCTCGGCCAGGCCGGAGACGAGGCCGGCCAGGCTGTCGTCGGGGACGGCGAGCACCACGAGGTCGGCCGCGGCCACGACCTCGTCGGTGGGCAGCAGCGGCACGCCGGGCAGCAGCCGGGCGGCGCGCTCGGCGGAGGCGGTGGAGAGGCCGGCGGCGGCGACCACGTCGTGACCGGCGGCGGTGAGGGCGGCGCCGAGGACGGCGCCGACGCGCCCGGCGCCGACGATGCCGACGCGGAGACGGGCGGGAGCGGTGTCCGCCGGGCTGAGACCGGCAGCGCGGAGCATCCTGCGGGCAGCAGGCATCGGTGCACCTCTCGTTCCAGTCCCTCGCGGGTACCGGACTCGGTGGTCGCGGACTCCACCGTTGGAGCCCGTCGCGTGTTGCGGTCCTGCGGTGGTGCCGGCGCTGGGCCCGCTGCGACCGGAGGTGTCACGCGGGTGTCACGCCGAAGGCGAGTGTGTGACCGGTTCGCAGTGCGTGCAACGCCTCGCCCGTGTGGGGTGGGTCACTGCACGGCCTCGCCGGCGCTCGGCCGTTCCGTTTGCCCAGGTGCCGTGCTCGTCGGTGGGCTCGCGAGCTCGCCCACTCCAGCCGCCGCCTCTCGCCACTCCAGCCGCCGCCTACGGTGTCCGACAGCAGCGGACGAGCACGGCGGGAGGACACGGGTGGGCGACCTCGAGGGACGGACGGCGCTGGTCACCGGCGGGAGCCGGGGCATCGGCCTGGCGATCGCGCAGAGCCTGGTGGCGCGCGGGGCGCGGGTCGTCGTGACCGGCCGCAAGCCGGACGCGCTGGCCGAGGCGGTGTCCGCGCTGGGCGGCCCGGAGGTGGCGGTGGGCGTCGCCGGCAACGCGGGGGACGCCGAGCACCGGGCCGAGGCCGTGCGCACCGCCGTCGACACCTTCGGCAGCCTGGAGATGCTCGTCGGCAACGTCGGCATCAACCCGGTCTACGGCCCGCTGGTCGACCTCCCGCTGGAGGGCTTCCGCAAGATCCTCGACACCAATGTCGTCGGCACCCTCGGCCTGGTGCAGGAGGCGTGGCGGGCCTGGATGGGCGAGCACGGCGGCTCGGTGCTGGTCGTCGCCTCGGTGGCCGGGCTGAAGGCCTCACCGATGATCGGCGGCTACGGGGTGAGCAAGGCGGCACTGGTCAACCTGGTCACCCAGCTCGCCGTCGAGCTCGGCCCGACGGTGCGGGTCAACGCGGTGGCGCCGGCAGTGGTGAAGACCCGCTTCGCCGGGGCGCTGTACGAGGGCCGGGAGGCCGAGGTCGCGGCGCAGTACCCGGTGGGCCGGCTGGGCGTGCCCGAGGACGTCGGCGAGGCCGCGGCCTACCTGCTCGGCGACGGCGCGGGCTGGGTCACCGGCCAGACGCTGGTGCTCGACGGCGGCGCGCTGTCCCGCGGCCCCGCCTGAGAGGACCCCTGCCCCGCCACTCGCAGGCTCGCGTCGGGACCCTGCAGGGGAGCGCGTCAGCGGCCGAGCACCCGCGCCAGGACGTCGTCGCTCTCGTCGTCCTCCCGGTAGCGGCGCCGGCGGCGACCGCCGGACGGCGGGGTGAGGCCGCTCTCGGCCACCAGTTCCGCCAGTCGCCGCCCGGAGGCCTCCTCTGCGGGGTCGGGCGCCTCGGCCGTCGGCGCGACCGCGGCCGGCCCGGGGACCGGCGGCTGCTGCCGCTGGGCGACCGGCCGTTCGGTGGTGAGCCGCTCGTCCGGCGCGGGCGTCGCCGTGGACCCGGGGGTGTCGGTGCGGCGCCGGCGCGGCTCGGGCTCGCCCGACGACGGTGGAGTCAGCAGCGACCGGCTGGCCAGCCAGTCCAGCGGGGGTGGCGGTGCGGGCGCCCGGCGCGGCTCGACGTGGAGCTCGTCCACCTGGCGGGTGCCGGGAGCCGGCTCGTCGGCCCGCACGGCCGGCCAGGCGGCGGTCAGCTCCGGCGCGGGAGCGGTCCAGCTGTCGGCCTCGACCGTCCGGGGAGCCGAGGGCCCGGGTGCGGCAGGGGTCGTCCGGGTGGACTGGGTGCGCAGCAGAACCCGCTCGACGAGCATCTCGGCGGAGAGCTGCTCGGTCAGCTCGGTGCGCAGCCGGCCGACGTCGGCGCGCACGTCGGCCAGGGCGGTGAGGTCGAGGCCGGCGAGGGCGGTGCGGAGCTCGGCGAGGCCGGTCAGGTCCCGGCGCAGCCCGGCGACCTCGGCGACCTCGCGGCGCAGCTCGGTCAGCTGGGCCATCTCCCGCCGCAGCTCGGTCAGCTGGGCCATCTCCCGCCGCAGCTCGCTGACCGGGGCCAGCTCCGCGCGCAGCGCCTCCAGTTCGGCGCGCATCGACTGCTCGGCGGTGCGACGCAGGTCGTTCTCCACCCGCAGCTCGTGCTCCCGGCGGGCTGCGACCTCCCGCTCGAGCTCCAGCTCGTAGGCCAGCCGCAGCTCGGCCTCGCGCTCGGCGGCAGCGCGCTCGACCCCGGCCCGCTCGACCCCGGCCCGCTCGACGGCGGCCCGCCCCGCGCCGTCCGCCGGAGCGACCCCGGCGGAGCGCCGGGAGGCGACGAGCGCGGCCAGCACGAAGGCCCAGGCGGCGGCGACGACGGCCAGCCGCAGCACCCGCGGGTCGTCGGTCAGGAAGACGACGACGGTGGCCACGACCGCCAGGACAGCGCCCGCGACCAGGCCCAGCGTCGGCGGTCGCGGGGAGGCCGGACCCGCCGCCCGGGGCGGGCGCGCCGACGCGTCCTCCCGGTCCCCCCGCATGGCGATCAGGGTAACGGTGCGGAGCCCCTTGATAACGGAACGGATGGCCGAGATGCGGCGCACCCGCCCGCCTCCTCCCGTGCACCCCGGGGAGGCCGGGGTCGTTCCCCTACTGGGCCAGCGCCCCGTCGGAACTGAGGACCAGACCGATGGAGACCTCACCCTGCTGCAGCGCCGCCTTCGTCAGCGGGCCGCCGGCGTCGAGCTCCCGGAAGTCGGCGAACTGCAGGCCGTAGGTCTCCTCCAGACCCGGCCGGCACTGCGGCCGCTCCGGGCACTCCGTGGGACCGCCGAGGACCAGCGAGCCGTCGCCGCAGGCGTCGGCGAGCTCGGAGAGCGTGGAGACGCCCAGCTCCTCGGCGAAGGCCTGGGTGACGGCGAAGGCGTTCTGGTCGGCGGCCTCGGACGGCTCGCCGAAGACCAGGCCGGCCTGCTCTGCCAGCGGCTGCAGCGAGGTCCGCGTCTCCTGCACGTCACCGGTGGCCGGGCCGTCGTCCGTGGGGCCGTTGGTGAGCTCGTTGAGCTCGTCGGTCACGGTCGCGAGGTACTCCGGGAAGACCTGGATCTCCGAGCCGGAGATGAGCGCGGGCAGGTAGAGCTCGCGGTTGCCGACCTCGCGCACCGAGGCGTCGAAGCCGGCGGCGCCGAGCACGTCGGCGTAGACGTTGGCCAGGATGGTCGACTCGGTGAAGTTCGAGCCGCCGACCACGACCGGCCCGCTGCCCTGCTCGAGGGCGGCGGTGTCGATGTTCTCCTCGACCCAGGCGGCGGCGACGTCCTCGGCGCTCTGCCGCTCGAGGTCGACGGCGGCGTTGAGCTCAATCAGCTCCTCGGTGGTCAGCGCCGCCGACACCGCGTCGAGCGCGGGCAGCAGAGCGGGGTTGGCCATCGCGGTGGCCATGTTGACCGCCGGGACGACGTTGTCGGCGTTCTGCAGCTGCTTGTCGTCCTCCAGCACCACCAGCTGGTCGCCGGCCACGGGGGCGCAGGCGTCGCCGGACGCGCTGCCGCCGCTGGCCTGGGCGCCGCCGGTGCCCGAGGAGCCGGACTCACCGCAGGCGGTGAGCAGCAGGCCGGTGAGGGCGAGGGGGACGAGGATCCTTGTACGGCTGCGCATGTGGTCCGCCTTCTGTGTCCCGCGCGGCCCACGGTCCGCGCGCGTGTCTGGCGGGGGGAGTCCCGCGCAGCCATGCAACCGCTGACCACCCCGCCCGGCCACGCACACCGGCCAGCTGTTGCCCGGTTGTTACGGAAGGCCCCTCTGCAGGCACCCGCCGCGAGCCTGCGAGCGGGGGCGGAGGGGTCCTTCGTCACAGCGGCACGCCGGACGACGTCGGCTCCGGCTGGCCGGCGCGCGGCGCCCGCACGGGGCGGAGCGGCCAGCGGCGGGGGCCGGGCGTCACCGCGGCCGAGGCCAGCACGAGGACGAGCTCGGTGAGCAGCGCCAGGGCGGCCACCAGCACCGCGCCGGCGAGGATCAGGCCGTGGTCCTGCTGCCCGAAGCCGAGGTTGATGATCCGCCCGAGCCCTCCTCCACCGACGAGCGCGGCCAGGGTCGCGGTGGCGACGACCTGCACCGCCGCCGTCCGCACGCCGGTCGCGACCAGCGGCAGGGCGAGCGGGAACTCGACCCGGGTCAGCATCTGGCCGCGGCTCATGCCCATCGCCCGGGCGGCCTCCCGCACGTCGCGGTCGACCTCGCGGAAGCCCACGAAGGTGTTGGTCAGCATCGGCGGGACGGCGAAGGCGGCCAGCGCCAGGACGGTGCCGACCTCGCTGAAGCCCAGCGGGGTCACCGCCAGGACGGTGAGCAGGGCGAGGGTGGGCACCGCCCGGCTGACGTTGGAGAGGACGACGACCGCCCCGGCGCCCCGGCCGCTGCGGCCGAGCAGCACCCCGGAGGGGACGGCGAGGACGGCGGCGAGCAGCACGGCCAGCGCGGAGATCCGCAGGTGCTGCACCAGCAGGTCGAGGATGCCGCCGGTCCGGGTCCAGTTGAACGGGTCGTTGAGGTAGACGAACGCGTCGCCGAAGGCACTCACCCGTCCTCCTCGCCGGCGACCGTCGTCCGCGCTCGTGGCGCTGCCCTGCCCGTGCGGGGACCCGCGAGCTCGCTCACGTCGCGGCCCGGGTCCACGGGGTGAGCAGCCGCTCGAGTCCGGCCAGCAGCACGTCGGCGACCAGTGCGAGCAGCACGCAGCCGACGGCGCCGGTCACGATCTCGGCCCGGTAGAAGTTGGCGTTGAGGCCGCCGATGATCAGCTGTCCCAGCCCGCCGTTGCCGGTGATGACCCCGACGGTGACCAGGGCGACGGTGGAGACCGTGGCGATCCGCAGGCCCGCCATGAAGGCCGGCAGGGCCAGCGGCAGGTCGACCTGCAGGAACAGCCGCGCGGAGCCGTAGCCCATGCCGCGGGCGGCCTCGCGCACGTCGGCGGGCACGCCCTGCAGCCCGGCGAGGAAGTTCCGCACCAGGATGACCAGCGTGTAGAGGGTCAGCCCGATCAGGACCGTCGTCGCCGACAGCGGCCCGGTGAACGGCGCGAGGAAGGCGAACATCGCCAGCGACGGGATGGTGTAGACGACCGAGCTCAGGCCGAGGACCGGGCCGGCCAGGAACCGGGTGCGCCGGGCCAGCAGCGCCAGCGGCAGCGCGACCAGCGCGCCGAGCACCACCGCACCGACGGTGAGCCTGACGTGCTGGCCGAGGTGGCCCACAATGGTGTCCCAGTTGTCGGTCACGTAGGACGGGTCGAACCAGGGGTTCGGCGCCTCGTCCGCGGCGAGCACCGGGGCCGCCGGGCCGCTCACCGCGCTCAGCGCACCCAGGGAGGCCACGCCGTGGACGCTACTGCCGCTCCCCTCCCCCTGCGCACGGCCGACCCCGCGGCCGGTGACGCCCCCGAGATCCGGCTCGAGGGGGTGAGCAAGGTCTACGCCGACGGCACCGTGGGCGTCGGCGAGCTGGACCTGACCTTCGCCGCCGGCGAGCTGTCGGTGCTGGTGGGGCCGTCGGGCTGCGGCAAGACGACGACGATGAAGATGGTCAACCGGATCATCGAGCCGACGACGGGCCGCATCCTGCTCGGCGGCGAGGACGTCACCCGGGTCGACGCCGACCGGCTTCGCCGACGCATCGGCTACGTCATCCAGAGCGTCGGGCTCTTCCCCCACCAGACGGTGCGGGCCAACGTCGCCACCGTCCCCCGGCTGCTCCGCTGGGACCGCCGTGAGATCCGCGACCGGGTCGAGGAGCTGCTGACCCTGGTGGGGCTCGACCCCGCCGTCCACGGGGACCGCTACCCCGCCCAGCTCTCCGGCGGTCAGCGGCAGCGCGCCGGCGTGGCCCGCGCGCTGGCCGCCGACCCCGGCGTCCTGCTGATGGACGAGCCGTTCTCCGCCGTCGACCCGGTGGTCCGCGAGCGACTGCAGTCGGAGTTCCTCCGGCTGCAGGAGTCGGTGCGCAAGACCATCGTCTTCGTCACCCACGACATCGAGGAGGCGGTGCGGCTCGGCGACCGCATCGCGGTCATGAGCACCGGCGGGCACGTCGAGCAGTTCGCCCCGCCCGCCGAGCTGCTGGGCCGGCCGGCCAACCGGACGGTGGCCGACTTCGTCGGCGCCGACCGCGGGCTCAAGCGGCTGGCCGTGACACCGATCGAGCCCGCCGACCTGGAGCACCCACCGGTGGTCGGCCTCGCCGACGGTCTCGCGGAGGCAGGAGCCGCGCTGGACCGCGCCGGCGCCGGCTGGGCGGTGGTGCTGGCCGGCGGCCGCCCGGCCGGGTGGCTGCCCGCCGAGCGCGCCGCGGGTGCGGGGACGGTCGCCGCGGCCCTCGTCCGCTCGGACGGTGCGGTGCCCGTGCAGGCCTCGCTGCGGACGGCGTTGGCCGCCATCCTGCAGACCGATGCCGGGTGGGTGCCGGTCCTCGACGGCGACCGCTACCTCGGCGTCCTCACCCCGTCCGCCGTGCACGCCACGCTTCGCCGGTCGGTGGGGCGCGCAGCTCCCTGAGCGACAACCGACAGCGTGCACCGGTCGCTCCTCGACCGCGGTGCCGTCCTCAACCGCGGTGCCGTCCTCAACCGCGGACCGCTCCCGGTGGGCGTTCGTCGTCGGAGGACGGCGGGACGCGGCAGACCGACTCCAGCCACAGCGCGGCCACGACCAGCGCCGCGGAGCACGCCACCCCGACGACCCCGGTGACGGCGTCGGACCCGGCGGTCTGCAGCCGCGAGACCGCCGGCCCCACGTAGAGCAGCACGCCCACCCAGATGCCGAGGAACGCGGCGCCGACGTACGCACTGGCCTGGGCCAGGACCGCGAGCCGGGCGACGAGCATCGGCTCGACCGGCCGAACCGGCGCGGCGCCGCGCTCGGCAGGGGGACGACGGTCCCGCTGGGCGGCCAGCCGGGCGCGCAGCGTGCGGGCGCCGAGGGCCTCGGCGAGGGCCAGCACACCGAGCGGCACCGGGAGCCACCAGCGCAGCGCGGGCAGCGAGCCGTAGCCCGCCCCCACCGCCAGCCAGGCGGCGACGGCCAGACCCGCGGCGAGGACCAGCAGGTCGCGCCGGTTCACCGGCGTCACGAGACCTCCTCGCCGACGCCCGTCGAACACCTTCGCGGCGTCGCTCCCCCCGGGCGTGGGCTCGCGGGCTCGCTCACCGGAGGTGCTCCCAGTGGACGACGGCCGCGACGTCCTCCGGCGGCAGCGCGGCCAGCAGGTCGCGCACCGGGCCGCGGCCGGGCAGCACGGCGGTGGGGTCCAGGCTGGCCCACGGCACCAGGACGAAGGCACGCTCGTGCGCCCGCGGGTGGGGCAGCGTGAGCGCGGGGTCGTCGGAGAGGACCGGCTGCCCGTCGTCCCCGGTGACCGTGACGACGTCGACGTCGAGGGTGCGCGACCCCCAGCGCACGTCGCGGGTGCGCCCAGCGGCCTGCTCCAGCTCGTGCGCGCGGGCGAGCCAGCCGGCGGCGTCCCGGTCGCCGCGGACGACGACCACCGCGTTGAGGTAGGGCGACTGCTCGACCGGCCCCCACGGCGGGGTCTCGTACAGCGTCGAGCGCGCCACAAGCACGCCGTCGTCCTTGAGCGCCCGGACCGCCGTGCGCAGCGCGGCAGCGCGGTCCCCAAGGTTGGCGCCCAGCGACAGGACGGCGCGGGTCACGAGTCGTCCTCGCTCACGTGCGCTCCCGCCGGATGGTGACCGTGACGTCGTCGAAGGGGACGCCGAGGTCGGCCTCGGGCTTGTGCACGGCGATCTCGACGGCGTCCACCAGCGGGTCGTCCAGGCAGACGTCGGCCAGCCGCTGGGCGAGGGTCTCCAGCAGGTCGACCGGCTCCCCCGTCAGCACGCTGTGCAGCGCGCGGGCCAGCTCGGCGTAGTTGACCGTGCGCTCGAGGTCGTCGTCGGCGGCGGCCGCGGTGGTGTCGAGCTCGAGGACGGCGTCGACGCGGAAGGTCTGCCCCACGCGGCGCTCGGCCTCGTACACGCCGTGGAAGGCGTGCGCGGTCAGCCCGCGGACGGCGATGCGGTCGGGTCGGGCGTCAGCCACGGCGCTTCCCCTCGCGGCGGGCCCCCTGGACGGCGGCGACGGTTCTGACGGCGTCGGCCGAGGCCGCGGCGTCGTGCACGCGCACCCCCCAGGCCCCGGCCTCCGCGGCCAGCACCGTGGTGGCCAGCGTCGCGGCGTCGCGCTGCTCGGCCGGGCGCAGCGTGCCGTCGGCGTCGGCGAGCAGGCGGCCGAGGAAGGACTTGCGGGAGGCGCCGACGAGCACCGGAAGGCCCAGCCCGACGATGCGGTCGAGGCCGGCGAGCAGCCGCCAGTTGTGCTCGGCGCGCTTGGCGAAGCCCAGCCCCGGGTCGAGGACGAGCTGCTCGGGGGTCACGCCCGCGGCGACGACGTCCTCCACCCGGGCGGTGAGCTCGGCGCAGACCTCGGTGACGACGTCGCCGTACTGGGCGGCGGCGTACATCTCGCGGCTGTGCCCGCGCCAGTGCATGAGCACCCAGGGGACGCCGGCCCCGGCGACCAGCTCGGCCATGTTCTCGTCGGCCAGTCCCCCGCTGACGTCGTTGACGAGGACCGCGCCCGCCTCGAGGGCCGCCTCGGCGACCTCGGCGCGGGTGGTGTCGACGCTGGTGCGCACCCCGGCGCGGGACAGCTCGCGGATGACGGGGACGACCCGGCGGCACTCCTCGGCGGCGTCCACCCGGTCGGCCCCGGGGCGGGTGGACTCCCCGCCGACGTCGACGTAATCCGCACCGCCGGCGTGCATCGCCAGGCCGTGCGCGATGGCCGCGCCCGCGTCGGCGAAGCAGCCGCCGTCGGAGAAGGAGTCGGGCGTGACGTTGAGGACCCCCATGACCATGCAGTGGTCGGGGTGCGGCAGCTCGAGCGGGTTCACCGGCCCAGCACGAGGCTCATCGCCTCGCTTCGGGTCGCCGGGTTGTCCCGGAAGATGCCGCGCACGGCCGAGGTGACCGTGGACGAGCCGGGCTTGCGGACGCCGCGCATGGCCATGCACAGGTGCTCGGCCTCGATGACGACCAGCACGCCGCGCGGCTTGAGGACGTCGGCCAGCGCGTCGGCGATCTGGCTGGTCATCCGCTCCTGCACCTGCGGGCGACGCGCGTAGACCTCGACCAGCCGGGCCAGCTTGGACAGGCCGGTGACCCGCCCGTCGTCGCCCGGGATGTAGCCGATGTGCGCGACCCCGTGGAAGGGCACCAGGTGGTGCTCGCAGGTCGAGTACATCGGGATGTCCTTCACCAGGACCATCTCGTCGTGGTCCTCGTCGAAGGTCGTCGCCAGGACCTCGGCCGGGTCCTGCCACAGACCCGCGAAGGTCTCCGCGTACGCGCGGGCGACCCGGTCCGGGGTGCCCTGCAGGCCCGGGCGGTCGGGGTCCTCGCCGACGGCCAGCAGCAGCTCCCGGACGGCGGCCGCGGCCCGGGCGTGGTCGACGCCCGTCCGCGGCCGGTCCAGCAGGTCGTCCGGTTCCGCCGGGACCTCGCTCATCTCTGCGCGGGGGCGCCGACGTCCCCCACGGCGGTGCTGCCATGGCCGACGTGGCCGTTGCCGTTCTGCGCCGCCCGCTCGGCGGGGGTCAGCACCGGCGGCTGGTCCGACGGGGTGCGCTTGCCGAAGCCGTTGTACGGAGCCAGCGACGGGCGCTTGGTGACCGGCGCGCAGATGCGGGCCATGTCCTCCTTGGAGAGGGTCTCCTTCTCGATCAGCTCGAGCACGAGCTGGTCGAGGACGCCCCGGTACTCGACCAGGATCTCCCACGCCTCGTCGTGGGCGGCCTCGATCAGAGCGCGGATCTCACCGTCGATGTCGGCGGCCACGGCCTCGGAGTAGTCCGGCCTGGTGTGCATGTCCCGCCCCATGAAGGGCTCGGAGTCACCGCTCCCGTACTTCACCGCGCCCAGCTTGGCGCTCATGCCGTACTGGGTCACCATCGCCCGGGCCATCGCGGTGGCCTTCTCGATGTCGTTGCCGGCGCCGGTGGTGGGCTCGTGGAAGACGAGCTCCTCGGCCGCCCGGCCACCCAGGGCGTAGGCGAGGGTGTCGATCATCTCCGACCGGGTCTGGGTGTACTTGTCCTCGGTCGGCAGCACGAGCGTGTGACCGAGCGAGCGGCCGCGCGGCAGGATCGTCACCTTGTGCACCGGGTCCAGGTTGGGCAGCGCGTGCGCCACCAGGGCGTGGCCGCCCTCGTGGTAGGCGGTGACCTTCTTCTCCTTCTCGCTCATCGCCCGCGTCTTGCGCTCGGGGCCGGCGATGACGCGGTCGATCGCCTCCTCGAGCACCGCGTCGGTGATGACCGCGCCGTTGTTGCGCGCGGTGAGCAGCGCACCCTCGTTGAGCACGTTGGCCAGGTCGGCGCCGGTGAAGCCCGGCGTCCGGCGGGCCACGGTCTCCAGGTCGACGTCCGGAGCGAGCGGCTTGCCCTTGGCGTGCACCTCGAGGATCCGCTTGCGGCCCTCGAGGTCGGGGCGGTCCACGGCGATCTGGCGGTCGAAGCGGCCGGGGCGCAGCAGCGCCGGGTCGAGGATGTCCGGCCGGTTGGTGGCGGCGATCATGATGACGCCGCCCTTGACGTCGAAGCCGTCCATCTCGACGAGCATCTGGTTGAGCGTCTGCTCGCGCTCGTCGTGCCCACCGCCCATGCCGGCGCCGCGGTGCCGGCCGACCGCGTCGATCTCGTCGACGAAGATGATCGCCGGGGCGTTGGTCTTGGCCTGCTCGAACAGGTCCCGCACGCGGCTGGCACCGACACCGACGAACATCTCGACGAAGTCGGACCCGGAGATGGAGAAGAACGGCACCCCGGCCTCACCCGCCACGGCTCGGGCCAGCAGCGTCTTCCCGGTGCCGGGCGGGCCGAACAGCAGCACGCCCTTGGGGATCTTCGCGCCCACGGCCTGGAACTTGACCGGGTTGGCGAGGAAGTCCTTGATCTCGTGCAGTTCCTCGATGGCCTCGTCCGCGCCCGCGACGTCGGCGAACGTCGTCTTCGGGGTGTCCTTGGTGACCTGCTTGGCCTTGGACTTGCCGAAGGCCATGACCCCGCGGCCGCCGCCCTGCATGGAGTTGAAGAGCCAGAACAGCAGGAGCAGGAGGATCACGAACGGCAGGAAGCTGATCAGCAGGCTGACCAGGACGCTGTCCTGCGTGACGTTGGTGTTGAAGTCGACGCCCTCGCCGTCGCCCAGGCCGGAGACCAGGTCGAAGACGTCGTCGGCAGCACCCAGCGGGTAGGAGGCGGTGATCTGGTCGCTGCCCTCGACCGGGTTGGCCAGCTCGAGGTCGAGCGTCTGTTCCTTGTCGTTGATCGTGACCTGACGCGCGTTGCCGTTCTCGATCTGCTCGATCGCGGTCGCGGTGCTGACCTCCTGGAAACCGCCGGTGCCGCGGAACAGCGAGGAGAACGCCAGCGCCAGGAGGACGACGAGGACGACCCAGAACCACACGGAGCGGAAGATCTTCTTGCGTTCCATACACCGATGCCGGGCGGCCGGGTGCTCCGGCCTGTCCCGTCCACCCTCCTGATCGTCCGGGGGACGCTCCCTGCGGCCCGGGCGGGCACCCTGGCGCTACGGTGCAGCGTCGTTGCGATCGACGGTACACCGGCGAGCCTGTCCGACAGCTGTGCCGCAACGGCCTCCCGGCTGACAACCCCCTGGCGGGTGGGCTGTCATCGCGGCCTGGCCGCGATCCCGACGTACGCCGCCCTGCACCGTCCCCTGTGCCGATGATCAGCTCAGCTCACGTCTGCGGTCCTGGCTCACGACCGACGGTGAGCCAGGACCCGCGATGATCAGCTCAGCTGATCATCGCGGCCTCGACGAGTGGGTCAGCTCGAGTAGACCTCGGGCTTGAGCGTCCCGATGTAGGGCAGGTCGCGGTAGCGCTCGGCGAAGTCCAGGCCGTAGCCGACGACGAACTCGTTGGGGATGTCGAAGCCGACGTAACGGACGGGGACCTCGACCTTCACCGCGTCGGGCTTGCGCAGCAGGGCGCAGACCTCGAGCGAGGCCGGCCGCCGTCCGCCGAGGTTCTTCAGCAGCCAGGACAGGGTCAGCCCGGAGTCGATGATGTCCTCGATCACCAGCACGTGCCGGTCGCTGATGTCGCGGTCGAGGTCCTTGAGGATGCGCACGACGCCGGAGGAGCTGGTGGCCGAGCCGTAGGACGAGACGGCCATGAACTCCATCTGGGTGGGCAGCCGCAGCGCCCGGGCGAAGTCGCTCATGAACAGCACCGCGCCCTTGAGGACGCCGACGAGCAGCACCTCGCGCCCCGCGTAGTCGCTGGCGACCTGGTCGGCCAGCTCGGTGATCTTGGCCTGGATCTGCTCCTCGCTGAGCAGCACGTGGTCGATGTCCGGGCCGTAGCCGTGGTCGTTGCCGAGCTCTGCTGGAGCGCTGGCGGGCTCGCTCACGGGCGGGACTCCTCGCGGGTGTGGGGTGCGTCCTCGGGACGGGGGCCCCGCGCGACGGGGGGGCGACAGCTCAAGCCTGCCAGACGTCCGGAGGGCCCCTGCACCGCCGGGTAGGTCGATCCGACCCTGCCCCCGCCAGTCCGTGACGAGCGTCTCGACCGCGCGCAGGTGGACCGCCTGGACGTCGGGGACACCACCACCGTGCAGCCACCCGCGGAGCACCCGCCGGCGCAGCGCAGCGGGCAGCGCGCCGAGCTCGCGGGCGGGCAGGGACGGGACGCGCGACGGCCCGGCATCGGCGAGGCGGGCCAGCTGCGCCGCGGCCAGCTCGTCGAGGGCGTCGAGGTCGTCCCGGAGCAGGTCCGCGGTGCGGGCCAGCGCGGGCGCGACGCCACCGCCGAGCACCGCCTCCATCAGTGGGAGCACCTCTGCGCGCAGCCGGGCACGGGTGTAGGCGGGATCGGCGTTCCACGGGTCGTCCCACACCGGCAGCCCCTGCTCCGCGCACGCCTGGCGGGTGGTGGATCGGCGGACGCCGAGCAGCGGGCGCCACCAGAGGACGCCGTCCGTCGTCCGTTCGGCGACCATCCCGGCCACCGACCGGGGACCCGAGCCGCGGCCCAGCCCCAGGAGCACGGTCTCGGCCTGGTCGTCGAGGGTGTGGCCGAGCGCGACGCGGGCGCCGAGGTCGGCGGCCGCGGCGGCGAGCGCCCCGTACCGCGCCGCGCGGGCGGCGCCCTCCGGCCCGCCGTCCGCCCCGACCGCCACGCGGCGGACGATCACCGGGTCCAGACCCAGCCCGCGCAGCAGCTCCGCCGTCGCCTCGGCCCGCTCCCCGGAGCCCGGCTGCAGGCCGTGGTCGACGGTCACCGCGCCGACGCGGACGCCGGCGGAGCGGGCCTCGAAGGCCAGGGCCGCGGCCAGGGCGAGGGAGTCCGCTCCCCCGCTGACCGCGGCGAGGACCGGCCGGCTGCTGCTCCGCAGGCCCGGCCGTACGGCGGTCCGCAGGACCGCGACGGCCCGCGGCGGACCCGCCATCCCGCCGTCCCGTCCGCCCTCAGGCGGGGATGGCCGGGCGGCCGTGCACCCGCTCGACCCAGCGTGCGGGGTCGGTGAGCTCCTCGATGCGGGGCAGGTTCTCCGGCCCCTCCCACACCCGGTTGAAGCCCTCCATGCCGACGAGGTCGACGACCCCGCCGACGAAAACCCGGCCCTCGGCGTACTGCCGCATCTTCTGCTCGAGGCCGAGCAGCCGGCGCAGCACGCGGTCGATCGGCCCGCGGCCCTTGCGGCGCTGGGCGAACCGCTTCCGCAGCGTCCGCACCGACGGGACGACGTCCGGGCCGACGCCGTCCATCACGTACTCGGCGTGCCCCTCGACCAGGCTCATCACGGCCGTGACCCGGTCGAGGACGGCGCGCTGCCGCGGGTCCTGGACCAGCGCCATCAGCCCGGCGTCGTCCCCACCGGCCTCGCCGCGGGCCGCGTCGAGGACGCTGCGCAGCACGTCGCCGAGCCGGTCGCGGAGCACGTCGGGGTCCAGGTCGGTGACCTCGACGAACTCGGCCATCTGCGCCTCGAGGTGGTCCTTGAGCCACGGGACGGCGGTGAACTGCAGCTGGTGGGTCACCTCGTGCAGGCACACCCACAGCCGGAAGTCGCTGGGGTCGACGCCCAGCCGGCGTTCGGCGTCGACGATGTTCGGCGCGACCAGCAGCAGCCGGCCACCGGTGCCGAAGATCTCGTACTGGCCGAGCACGCGGGAGGAGAGGAAAGCGAGCACGCCGCCGGCCTGCACGCCGGTGGCGCGGGAGCCGATGGCGGTGGCCAGCGGGCCGGGCCGGTGCTCCTGCCGGGCGGCGAGCGCGTCGACCAGCGGGTCGAGCAGCGCGGACATCCCCTGCGTGTTGGCGTCCACCCAGCCGGGCCGGTCGACGACGGCGACCTCGGGCGCCCGGCCGCCCGGGACGGGGCGCAGGCCGGTGAGGCCCTCGACGTGCGCGACGGCGGTGGCGGCGGCCTCGTGCAGCTCGCGCACGACCGCGGCGGCCTCCTCGCGCGTGGTCTGCGGCCCGGGGCCGACCAGGCGGCGGGCGGTGCGTCCGGCGAGGTCCCAGTCGACCATCCGTGCGGGGCTGCTCATCGGCCTCACGGTACAGAAAGGACCCTCCTGCTCCCCACCGCTCGCACGCTCGCGGTGGGACCCTGCAGGAGGGCCGTCACAGGGGCCGCTAGCGGCAGCCGCAGGCGGCCAGCGCCGAGGCGACGTCGTCCAGCGCGGCCTCGGCGGCCGGCCCGCTGGCGGGCGCGGCGTCGGCGAGGACGGCGAAGACCAGCAGCCGGCCCTCGGCGGTGACCACCGTGCCGGCCAGGCCGTGCACGCCCAGCAGCGTGCCGGTCTTCGCGCGCACCGAGCCCGGCGCGGTCCCCGGGTCCTCGTCGCCGCGCTCGGCCAGGGTGCCGTCGTAGCCGGCGACGGGCAGGCCGGACAGGACGGGCGACGCCTGGGCCAGCGTGCCGTCGGCGGCCCCGGTGAGCAGGTCGGCGAGCAGCGCGACCGGGACCCGGTCGGTGGCGGACAGGCCGCTGCCGTCGGACAGCGAGACACCGGTGACGTCGAACCCGGCGCCGGCGACCGCACGGGTGACCGCTTCGCCCGATCCCTCGAAGGTGGCCGGCAGGCCGCCGGCCAGGGCGACGTGGCGGGCCAGCGACTCGGTCAGCAGGTTGTCCGACTGGGACAGCGCCTGCTCGACCAGCCGGGCCACGGGTGCCGACCGCACGGTGCCGAGGGTCTGCGTGCCCTGCGGCGCGTCGCCCAGGACGACGGTCGCGCCGGGCACGTCGAGCGCGACGGCCAGCGCGGTGCCCGCGTCGGTGCCCGGGGCGCCGCTGCGCTGCAGCTCGGTCGGGCTCACCCGGGCGCCGTCGACGGCGGTCGCGGTGACCGGCGCGGCGTAGGTGGACGGCGCGTCGCCGGGTCCCCAGCCGCTGGCGGTGAGCGGGCCGTCGAACAGCGAGTTGTCGACGACGACGCGGCTGACCGCGGTCCCCGGCGGCAGGCTGCCGCGCACCTGGGCGGCGAGGTCGGCGACGGTCGGCGCCCCGGGGTAGGTCAGCGAGGGCACGGTCCGCGACAACGTCGGGTCGCCGCCGCCGACGAGCACCACCTCGTCGGGCCTGGAGCCCGCGACGACGGTGGTCTCCAGCGTGGCGTCTGGGCCGAGGGTGGTCAGCGCCGCGACGGCCGTGAGCAGCTTGGCCGTCGAGGCCGGCGTGGACGGGTCGGCGCCGTTCTGGTCGAGCAGCACCTCCCCCGAGGCGACGTCGACGACCCGCGCCGCCACGCCGGCGCCCAGGGCGGGGGCGGCCAGCAGCGGCGCGAGCTCGCCGGCGAGCACCGTGGCGTCGGGAGCGGGCGCCTGCGACGACAGCGCCGCGAGCACCGGGGCGGCCGGCTCCACGTCGGGCAACCGGGCCTCCGCGGCGGCGACCTCCGTGGCGTCGTCGTCCCCCCGCGGAGCGACGACGAACCAGGCGCCGGCGCCCGCCACGAGCAGCAGCGCGACCAGCCCGAGGATGAGGCGGCGACGGAACCGGGAGTACTTCGGCGTGACGGTCGCCGACCCGCTGGACGCGATGGTGCCCACCCCCTGAAGCGACCTCCGGCGGTCCTCCGGGGTCCGATCCGCCACACTACGTCCCGTGCAGTTCGACGTGACGATCGAAATCCCGAAGGGCCAGCGGAACAAGTACGAGCTGGACCACACCACCGGACGCATCCGCCTGGACCGGATGCTCTTCACCTCAACCCGGTACCCGGCCGACTACGGGTACATCGAGAACACCCTCGGCCAGGACGACGACCCGCTCGACGCCCTGGTGATCCTCGACGAGCCGACCTTCCCCGGGTGTCTCATCACCTGTCGGGCCATCGGCATGTTCCGCATGACCGACGAGAAGGGCGGTGACGACAAGGTCCTGTGCGTGCCGGCCACCGACCCCCGGATGGCACACCTCACGGACATCGGCGACGTCTCGGAGTTCGACCGGCTGGAGATCCAGCACTTCTTCGAGACCTACAAGGACCTCGAGCCGGGCAAGTCGGTCGAGGGCGCCGAGTGGGTCGGCCGCGAGGATGCCGAGGCGGAGATCAACGCCTCGCTCCGGCGGGCCGAGGAGGCCGAACCCCACCACTGAAGAAGGACCACCCTTCCCCCACGCCTCGCACGCTCGGCGCGGGACCCTGGAGGGTGGCCACCCTGGCCCCTCACCGAGCGGCCGCCGAGCGCACGACGGACGCCGACGGCGGCGCACTCCCACCGGGTGCGCCGCCGTCGGCGTCTGCCGGTGGGTCAGCCGACGGTCCCGCCGGACCTAGGAGCGGGGCGGGACCAGGTCGGCGAGCAGCGCACGGACGCGGGCGTCGACGTCGTCGACGATGCGCCGCACCGTGTCGAGGTCCTGACCGGCCGGGTCCTCGACGGGCCAGTCCTCGTAGCGCTTGCCGGGGAAGACCGGGCACGTCTCGCCGCAGCCCATGGTGACCACCACGTCGGCGGCATCCACGAGGTCGGCGTCGAGGCGGGTCGGGACGTGGTCGGTGACCGGCAGCCCCCGCTCGGCCAGCACCCGGGCCACGACCGGGTTGACCCCGGCGCCCGGCTCGGACCCGGCCGAGCGGACCTCGACGGCGTCGCCGCCGTGGTGCCGGGTGAGCACCTGCGCGGCGACGGAGCGGCCGGAGTTGTGGACGCAGGCGAACAGGACGCTCGGCCTGCCACTCATGGGACCTCCTCGTACGGGACGACGGCGACGAGCAGGGGCGGACGCATCAGCAGCAGTCCGGATCGAGAACGCGGCACAACGCACCGAGGGAGTCCCGGCGAGCCCGGTACCAGACGTTCATGCCGCGCCGCTCGCCGTCGCTGATGAGCCCGGCCCGGCGCAGCACCGACAGGTGGTGGCTGACGGTGGCCTCGGTGAGCCCGACCGCCGGCGCGAGGTCGCAGGTGCACACCTCGACGGTGGCGAGCAGCAGCGACATCAGCCGCACCCGGACCGGATCGGCCAGCGCCTTGAGCCGCACCGCGACCTCGAGCGCCACGTCAGCGTCCATGGGAGCGGCCGCCACCGGGGCGCAGCAGATCGGGGCGCGGGTGTCGATCACGGGTAGGGCCTTGGGCACGGGTCCATCGTGCCCAAGGGCGTTGACATACGTCAAAGACGTCGGCACCCTCTCCGCCACAGGAGTTCGATGAACGTCGAGGAACTGTGAGGAGCCCCGTGTCCCGCATCCAGCTCGCCCTCAACGTCGACGACGTCGAGTCCGCCACCGCGTTCTACGCCACGCTGTTCGGCACCCAGCCGGCCAAGACCCGGCCCGGCTACGCCAACTTCACCATCGCCGACCCGCCACTGAAACTGGTCCTGCTGGAGAACCCCGGACAGGGCGGCACGCTGAACCACCTCGGCGTCGAGGTCGGCTCCGTCGAGGAGGTCGACGCCGAGCAGACCCGCCTCGCGGCCCAGGGCCTGGCCTCGGTGGACGAACGCGGCACGACCTGCTGCTACGCGAAGCAGGACAAGTTCTGGGTGGAGAACACCCCCGGTGGAGAGCGGTGGGAGGTCTACACGGTGCTCGCCGACAGCCCGACCTTCGCCGGCGACCCCGGGGACGGCCCGGCCTGCTGCGGCGCCGAGCCGGCTGCCGCGTCGTCCTGCTGCTGAGCGCGGCCGACTCCGCCGAGACGACAGCGGCCCCGTCCAGGTGGACGGGGTCGCTGGAGTGGAGCCGCCTGTCGGAATCGAACCGACGACCTTCTCATTACGAGTGAGATGCTCTACCGACTGAGCTAAGGCGGCGGACGTGCGCAGCCAGCTTACGTGACCGCTCGGCTCCCCCGGCGCAGGCCCCGCGGGTCACCCCGGCAGCCGGAGCGCCACGGTCAGCGCCTCCACGGCGACCTGCGGCTTCACGTTCTGCTCGAGCGCCCTCCGGCAGTCCAGGACGGCGTCGATGCGGCGCAGCGCACCCTCCGGACCGATCCGCCGCGCCAGCTCCTCGGCGTCGGCGCGACGGTCCGGGTGGGCCAGGGTGACGCCCTCCGTCCCGCTCGTGGCGATCACCAGGGCGTCGCGGTACAGGGCGGCGAGGTCGACCAGCGCCCGGTCCAGCGAGTCCCGGCCCAGCCGGGTGGCCCGCGACTTCTGCCGCTTCTCCAGCTCCTTGAGCTGCCCGGCCCCACGGCTCGCGGCGGCCACGCCGGGACCGCGGGCGCCGACGCCGAGGCTCTGCTTGACCGCCTCGGTCTCGGGCCCGTCGAGCTCGGCGGTCGCCCGGTCGGACTCCTCCTTCGCGGCGCCGACCAGGTCGTCGGCGGCGTTGAGGCAGGCAGCCAGCGACACCAGCGACAGGGGGACGTCGAGGACCGCCTTGCGGGCCAGCCGGGCGCTCTCGTCGCGGGCCAGGTGCCGCGCACGCCCGACGTGCCCGCCGGCCGCCGCGGCCGACCAGGCGGCCAGCGCCGGGTCGATGCCGTCCCTGCGGACCAGGACGTCGGCGACCGCGTCGATCGGCGGGGTGCGCAGGCCGACCACGCGGCACCGGGAGCGGATGGTCACCGGCACGTCCTCGGGGTGCAGGCTCGGCGCGCAGAGCAGGAAGACCGTCCGCGTCGGCGGCTCCTCCAGCATCTTCAGCACGGTGTTCGACGCCTGCTCGGTCATCCGGTCGGCGTCCTCGACGAGCACCACCTGCCAGCGCCCCTGCGACGGCGCCCGCCCCGCGATGCGGACCAGCTCGCGCACCTCTGCCACGCCGATGGACAACCCCTCCGGGATGACGGTCTGCACGTCGGCGTGGGTGCCGGCGAGCACGGTGCGGCAGGCGTGGCAGGTGCCGTCGCCGCCGTCGGGGCACTGCAGCGCGGCGGCGAAGGCGCGGGCGGCGACCGACCGCCCCGACCCGGGCGGGCCGGTGAACAACCAGGCGTGGGTCATCGCGCCCGGGTCGGCCACCGCGGCCTGCAGCTCGGCGACGACCGCCGGCTGGCCGATCACCTGCTCCCACACCCCGCTCACGCGGGCACCTCCAGCAGCGCGCCCACCCGCTCGCGGACGTCGGCAGCGAGCTCGTCGACGCCGCGTGTGGCGTCGAGCACGAGATAGCGCCCCGGCTCGGCCGCGGCGAGCGTGCGGAAGGTGTCGCGGACGCGCTGGTGGAACTCCAGCGACTCCGACTCCAGCCGGTCGGCGGCCGCCCGGCCGCGGGCGCGGGCGAGCCCGGTCTCCGGGGGCAGGTCGAGCAGCACGGTGAGGTCCGGGCGCAGCCCCTGGGTGGCCCAGCGGGAGATCGCCGCGACGTCGTCCAGGCCGATGGTGCGCCCGGCGCCCTGGTAGGCCAGCGAGCTGTCGACGTACCGGTCGGTCACGACCACCTCGCCGGCGGCCAGCGCCGGGCGCAGGACGGCGTGGGCGTGCTGGGCGCGGTCGGCGGCGTACAGCAGTGCCTCGGCGCGCGGGGACAGGCCGGTGTGCGCGCGGTCGAGCACGATCGCCCGGACGGCGGCACCGGCCGGGGTGCCGCCGGGCTCGAAGGTGGCCCGCGCGGTCCGGCCCCGCGCCGTCAGCCACTCGCAGAGCAGCCGGACCTGGGTGGACTTCCCCGCGCCCTCGCCGCCCTCGAACGCGATGAACAACCCGCCGGGACGGCCGGCGGCCTCGACGGGGAGGGCAGGCGGACCGTCGTCGGACACGGGGCTCCCGGGCTGGTGGATGGGTGGCGGCACGGCGGCAGCCACGGTACCGGCCGGGGCCGACGGTCCCGGATCGCCGCCCTAGGGTCGGGACGTGACGAGCACCGCCGCCTGGGACCCTGCCGGCTACCTGCGATTCGGCGACGAGCGGGCCCGGCCGTTCACCGACCTGCTGGCCCGCGTCGGCGCCCGGGGACCGCGGACCGTCGTCGACCTGGGCTGCGGCGAGGGCGCGCTGACCGCGTCGCTGGCGCAGCGGTGGCCGGGCGCGCGGGTCACCGGCGTCGACTCCTCGCCGGAGATGCTCGCCGCGGCCGCCGCGCACGCCGTCCCCGACCGCGTGGCCTTCGCCCTCGGCGACGTCCGGGAGTGGCAGCCCGACGAGCCGGTCGACGTCCTGGTCACCAACGCCGTCCTGCACTGGGTGCCCGGCCACGCCGACCTGCTGCGCCGGTGGGCCGGCCAGCTCGCGCCGGGCGGCTGGCTGGCGCTGCAGGTGCCCGGGAACTGGCGGGCGCCGACGCACGCGCTGCTGGCCGGGCTGTGCCGCTCGCCGCGCTGGGCCGGGCTCGTGGGGAACGCGGCACCGGCCGACGACGCGGTGCTCGACCCGGCCGGCTACCTCGAGGTCCTCGCCGGGGCGGGGTTGGCCGTCGAGGCGTGGGAGACGACCTACCTGCACGTGCTCCGCGGGGACGACCCGGTGCTCGCCTGGGTGCGCTCGACCGTGCTGCGCCCGGTGCTCGGCCAGCTGGAGGAGGACGACGCCGCCGAGCTCACCGCCGAGTACGCCGCGGCGCTGCGGGCGGCCTACCCGCAGCGCCCGGACGGGACCACGTTGCTGCCCTTCCGGCGGGTGTTCGCCGTCGGGCACGCTGCCTGACCGGTCAGCCGACGGAGTTCGGCAGGCAGGAGCGGACCCCGTTCGCGCCGCCGCGTTCGAAGGCGTCGATGCGCTCCTGGGCGCTGCCGTGGGTCTCGGTCTGCTGCTGGCCGTTCGAGTCGACGTACACCGTCCCCCACTCGTTCTCGCTGCCGACGGCGGTCAGGGACGCGGTGAACTCCTCCGTGTCGCCGGACTCCAGGGTCAGCAGCCCGTCGTCGACGGCGCCCTGCAGCGCGGCCCCCGCCAGGCAGTCGGCCTGCAGTTCGTAGGCCTCGGACACCAGCGCGGGGTCGAGGTGGGCGACCATCGAGTGCGCCCACTCGTGGGCGACGACCAGGTACACGAAGGCGTCGCCCAGTTCCTGCGACATCAGCATCAGGTCGACCTCGAAGGCGAGGAAGTCCCCGATCGGGCAGTGGAAGGCGTTGCCCTCCGGGAGCAGCAGGTCGCCGCAGTACACCTGCTCCGCCGGGGCGTCGTAGAGCCCGGGGGCGCGGGCGGCCGGGGCGAGCGCCGGCGCGGTGTACCGGCCGGGGAAGTACTCGTTCCAGGAGGTGCGCCACCAGGTGTCCACGGCGTCCAGCGCCATGGCGTAGTCGGTGTCGAGGTCGTCGGTGGCGACACCGTCTGCACCGGTCACCGGTTGCGGCTGCGACGCGTAGCCTGCCGGCTCTGCCGTGTCGGCGGCGGCCGGGGTGCCCGTGCCGAGGAGCACGGCGGCCACCAGTGCGGTCAACAGTCGGCCTGCGCGCGTCGCCATGGCCAGCCCCCTCCGTCGAGAACGGGCGCAGGCTAGGTGCGCGGCCCCGCGGGCCCGCAAGGCCCGAGCGGACGGAACCGTCTCGTCCCGGCCGGCCCGCGTGCGGTCGTGACGGGCGGTGACCCCGCAGAGTCGATGTGTCGTCGACCGCCGTGGCGGCGTCAGCCGGGGTCCAGCCGGTAGGCGTCGGTGCGGTAGGGCAGGTCGACGCGGTCACGGCCGCGGGTGTCGGGGTGGGTGTCGAGCACCGCGCGGACCTCGCCCAGGAACTGCTCCCGCCGGGCGTCGTCCATCGTGGCGACGTAGCTGCGCGTGGCGATGCCGGCGACCACCTGCTCGGGGGTGAGCCGCTGCACGATGCCGGAGCGGTGGTGCTCGACCCGGGCCCCGAGTGCACGGGCGAAGGCGTCGACGACGCCCTGGTCGGCCTCGTGGCCGCGCGCCTCGGCCGCCAGCGCCCGGCCGAGCGCGGCCACCCAGGGCACGTCCTCGTCGCGGGTGTTCCACACCAGGCCGACCACGCCGCCGGGACGCAGCACCCGCCGCAGCTGTGCGGCCGCGGGTTCCGGGTCGAACCAGTGCGCGGCCTGCCCGGCGACCACGACGTCGACGCTGCCGTCGGGCAGCGGGACGGCCTCCGCGTCGCCGACGTGCGTGGGCACCTGCGGGTACCGCGCACGCAGCTCGGCGAGCATCGGCTCGGCGGGGTCGACGGCGACCACCTCGTGCCCGGCCGCGAGCAGGACGCCGGTGAGCAGCCCGGTGCCGGCGCCCAGGTCGAGCACGCGCCGCGGGCGCTCCCCCACCAGGAAGGCCACGGCGTCGGCCGGGTAGTCCGGCCGGTGCGCTGCGTAGCCGGCGGCGACGGAGCCGAACGAGGCCCCGCGCTGCCGCCAGGTCCCGGTGTCGAGCTCGTCGCCCGGCACGGGGACCGTCAGCTCGCGGGGACGGCGTCGCTGCCCGCCGGCGCCTTCTTCGCGGCCTTCCGGGCGGTCGTCTTGCCCGCCGCCGTGGTCGCCTTCTTGGCCGTCGTCTTCGTGGCCGTCGTCTTCTTGGTGGCGGCCTTCTTCTTGGTGGCCTTCTTCTTCGTGCTGGGGTTGGCGCGCCGGTCGGCCAGCAGCTCGGCTGCGCGCTCGAGGGTGATGCTCTCGACGTCGTCGCCCTTGCGCAGGCTGGCGTTGGTCTCGCCGTCGGTCACGTAGGGGCCGAACCGGCCCTCGCGGACGGTGATCGTGCCCTGGGTGACCGGGTCGGAGCCCAGCTCCTTCAGCGGCGCGGCGGCGGCCCGGCGTCCCCGCTGCTTGGGCTGGGCGAAGACGGCCAGCGCCTCGTCGAGGGTGACGGTGAACAACCGGTCCTCGGACTCGAGCGAACGCGAGTCGGTGCCCTTCTTCAGGTAGGGCCCGTACCGGCCGTTGAGCGCCTGGATCTCCTCGCCGTCCGGTGCCGTGCCGACCGAGCGCGGCAGGGTCAGCAGCTTGAGGGCGTCGTCCAGGGTCACCGTCTCCGGGGACATGGACGAGAACAGGCTCGCCGTCCGCGGGCTCTCCTTGCTGCCCTCGGGCACGACCGTGGTGACGTAGGGCCCGTAGCGGCCGGCCTTGACCACGACCGGGTGACCGGAGCCCGGGTCGGTGCCGAGCTCACGGTCGCCGGACGGCGCGGCGAGCAGCTCCTCGACCTTCTCCTGGGTCAGCTCGTCGGGGGCGAGGTCCTCGGGGAGGCTGACCCGCGGACCGTCCTCCCCGCCGACCTGCAGGTAGGGCCCGTAGCGCCCCACCCGGACCACCACCGGCTCGCCGCCGGGCCCGGTCGCGCGCAGGGGGATGGAGTTGACGCCGCGGGCGTCGATCTCCTCCAGCTGCTGGCCGATGACCGACTTGAGCCCGCCGGAGGCCGCGATCCCGCCGGCGTGCCGGCCCTCGCCGCCGAAGTAGAACTCGGTGAGCCAGTCGACCCGGCGCAGGTCACCGGCGGCGATCTCGTCGAGCTCGTTCTCCAGCGAGGCGGTGAAGTCGTAGTCGACGAGCTGGGCGAAGTGCTGCTCCAGCAGGTTCACCACGGCGAAGGCCACGAAGGTCGGCACCAGCGCCGAGCCCTTCTTCCACACGTACCCGCGGTCCTGGATGGTCTGCATGATCGACGCGTACGTGGACGGCCGGCCGATGCCCAGCTCCTCCAGCCGCGCGACCAGGCTCGGCTCGGTGTAGCGCGACGGCGGGGTCGTCGAGTGGCCCTTGGCCTCCAGCGCCCGGGTGTCGAGCTGCTGGCCGCGCTCGACCCGCGGCAGCCGGCGCTCGGCGTCGTCGCTGCCGTGGTCGTCGTCGCCGGCGCCGCTCTCGTCGCGCGACTCGACGTACGCACGGAGGAAGCCGGGGAAGGTGATGGTGCGGCCGCTGGCGGTGAACTCGACCGCCTCGTCGGTGCTGCTGCGCCCGGCCAGCCGGATGCTCACGCTCTGCCCGACGGCGTCGGCCATCTGCGAGGCGATCGTGCGCTGCCAGATCAGCTCGTAGAGCCGGAACTCGTCGCGGGCGAGCTGGCCGGCGAGCTGACCGGGGGTGCGGAAGCTGTCGCCGGCCGGCCGGATCGCCTCGTGCGCCTCCTGCGCGCCCTTGGCCTTCTTCGCGTAGCGGCGGGCCTCGGCCGGGACGTAGGCGTCGCCGTACAGCTCGCGGGCCTGGGTGCGGGCGGCGTTGATCGCCTCGGTCGAGAGGTTGGTCGAGTCGGTCCGCATGTAGGTGATGTGGCCGTTCTCGTACAGCCGCTGGGCCACCCGCATGACCTGCGCCGACGACCAGCCGAGCTTGCGGCCGGCCTCCATCTGCAGTGTCGAGGTGGTGAACGGCGCGTACGGACGACGCCGGTAGGGCTTCTCGTCGACCCGGCTGACCGTGACCTGCCGGCCCTCGAGCCGGGCCGCCAGACCCCGGGCACCGGCCTCGTCGAGGTGCACGACCTCCCCGGTGACCTGACCGGTCGCGGGGTCGAAGTCCCGGCCGGTCGCGACCCGGCTGTCGTCGACGCTCACCAGGCGGGCGCGCAGCGTCGTCGGCTCGCCCTCGTCGGCGCCGGCCCGGCGGCCGGGGACGGCGAAGGTGCCCTCCAGCGACCAGTAGTCGGCCGAGCGGAAGGCCATCCGCTCCCGCTCCCGCTCGACGACGATGCGGGTGGCCACCGACTGCACCCGGCCGGCCGAGAGCTTGGGCAGCACCTTCTTCCACAGCACGGGGCTGACCTCGTAGCCGTAGAGCCGGTCGAGGATGCGCCGGGTCTCCTGCGCGTCGACCAGCGCGGTGTCCAGCTCCCGCGGGTTGGCCACCGCGCGGGCGATCGCCTCGGGGGTGATCTCGTGGAAGACCATGCGGCGCACCGGCACGCGCGGCTTCAGCGTGTCGACCAGGTGCCAGGCGATGGCCTCGCCCTCGCGGTCCTCATCGGTGGCGAGGTAGACCTCGCTGGCGTCCTTCACCAGCTGCTTGAGCCGGCTGACCTGCTGCTTGCGGTCCGGGCTGACCACGTAGAGCGGCTCGAAGGCGTTGTCCACGTCGACACCGAGCCGCGCCCACGACGCGCCCTTGTGCTCGGCCGGCACGTCGGCGGCGTTGCGCGGCAGGTCGCGGATGTGCCCGACGCTGGCCTCGACGACGTAGCCGTTGCCCAGGTAACCGGCGATCTTCCCGGCCTTGGTCGGCGACTCGACGATGACCAGCGGCCGCCCTCCGCCGCTCGCTGCGGTCCGGCGGCGGGCAGGGGTGCGTGTGCCGCCGGCCGTCGAGGCGGCGGCAGAGGTGCCGGTGTTCGTGGTCTTCGTCGGTGCCACGGTGCTCCTGTCGGTGGTGCTCGGTGCAGGCGCCGGCGGTCCGGCGCCGGACGACGCGGTCGCTCCCCGCGCGCCCTCGGCGACGCCACGGTAGGCCACAGGACCGACCGGGAGCCCGCTGGCGACCCACCGTGGGCGTGCCGTCACCCGCTCCAATGGTCGGGGGTCGCGCCGTGTTCCCGGCCTCCTGCGGGTCATGCCGGCTCCCGGACTCCGGCCACCACCCGGCCGATCGCGGCCACCGTCGGACCGTCCTCGTCGTAGTAGCCGGTGTGCCAGTTGCGCCAGTCCGTCGGCAGTTCGTCGGCGCCGAATCCCGGACCGTCCGTCTGCCACCCGTGCACGGTCCAGGAGGGGTTCACCAGATCACCGAGGGAACTCACGACGTCGAAGGGGGCCGACGCCTCGTACACCCCGTCGACCTCAAGCTCGGCTGCCCTGTTGTCCATCCCCGGACTGCCGAGCAGCACCACGTCGTCGGCAGCCAGCCGGCCCGGTGCACCGGCCGCTCGGTCGATGACGAGGGTGCCGTAGCTGTGCCCGATCGCGGTCGTGTGCGGACGTGCACCCGACGTGGCCGCCCGCGCCGACGCGAGCCCGTCCAGGGTCGCGTCCAGCGCTGGGCCGCCTGTCCAGGAGTACTGGGGGCTGGCGGCCTTGGCGAGGTTCGACGGTGCCCGGTAGCCCATCCACGCGATGGTGGCGACGGCAGCCGCGGGAGCCGCCCCCGTCGCCGCGTCCGCGACGGCACCCGCGTCGTCGACGAGGTCGTCCAGGTCTCCGACGGGGTCGTTGCCGGTGCCGGGCACGAGCAACGCCACGTGGTCCGCGGTGTCCAGGTCCCCGACCGCCAGGGCGACCAGCCCCTCCGCCGGCTGGAACCGGTGCAGTTGCACCTCCTCGCCCTCCGCCTCCTTGCCGGCGATCTCCGCCGCTACCGAGACGGCGACCGCGTGCCCGGGCAGGGACGGGTCGGCCAGCGTCCGTTCCAGCAGCACTCTGTTCGCCTGGTCTCGTGCCCAGGCCGGCACACCGTCCAGCTGGCCGATCCGGCCGGGGATCCCGGAGATGGCGGTCAGCCGGTGCGCGGTGGACAGACCGGCCCACCACGCGGCCCGTTCGTCTGGTCCGCCGGGCGGCGGGAGGACCGCCGCCATGCCGGTGCCGGCGAGCACCGTCCCGACGAGGTCCGGGAAGGCGGCCGGGGCGGAGCCGCCCGCCATCCCGAGACCGACCAGTGCGGCCTCGGCCTCACCTGCAGCACGGTCCGCCCGTGCCGCGGCGGCCAGGGCGTCCTCGGCCAGCTCCTGCGCCTGCAGCGCGACGGCGGTCTGGTCGGCACCGAGGCCGGACTCGGCGCCGACCGGCACGGCCGGCAGTGACACGAGCCGCCCGGTGCCGTCGAGAACGACGGGCACCGACGCGGCGACGGCCAGGGCCCGTTCGGCGAGTTCCTGCGCGGCCTCGGCATCGGCGAGCAGCCGCTGCGCGTGCTCGAGGGACTCCTCGAGGGCCGTGGTCACCGCGGTGGCGACCGTCGAGACCTCCACCAGCGCGGCGCCCGCGGACTGCGCGGCCGGGCCGTACCAGCAGTGCGCGTCGTCCAGGGATCGGCCGACGGCCTCCATCCGGGCCCGCCAGGCCGGCAGGCCGCCCGCTATCGAGTCCAGGGTCCAGACCGCTCCGCGCAGCAGCGGGACGTCCCACCCGGCGACCTCGTCGAGGAGGGCGGAGCTCACCGGGCGGCCGGGACGTGGCGGCGGGCGAGCACCCGGTCGCCCAGCGCGGCGTCGGCCGCGCGGTAGGAGTCGACGGCCGCGGACAGAGTCGCTGCGAGCGCGCCGGCCTGCCGGCCCAGGAGCTCCAGGGCCGTACCCCAGCCCGAGCCCGTGGCGCCGGCGCGCTTCCCGGCTCCCCCGCTCACCGCCGTCCCCAGGGAGGCCGCGGTGGACCGGCACAGCTGTGCCTCCGCGGAGAGTGCGGCGGCGAGGCCGGCCAACTCGGCGGCCAGCCCGTCGATGGCGTCGAACTCCGCGGCGATCGTTGCGGACACGTCAGGACCTCCCGGCGTCTGTCCGGGCCCACGGCGGGCCCGGTGCGGCGGGAGGCTAGGCCGACCGGGTGGGGCCGCCCGGGTGTCCGTCCACAGCGCCGGTCGCGGTCCACAGCCCGGGCACGGGCGCGCCGCTCGGCGCGCCCGTGCCCGAGGGTGCTGTGCGTGCGGTCAGGGGACGCTGGTGGTCAGCGAGGTCGGGGCGTCGGTGGAGGCACCACCCACCACGACCGAGCGGCGCTTGGACACCACCACCGCGCCCACGATGATCAGGGCCGCCACCACCGCGATCGCGATGCGCGCCGCCGTGTTCTGGTCCTCGCCCACCGACAACCCGACCACCGCCGGGGCGATGAGGAGCGCCACCAGGTTCATCACCTTGATCAGCGGGTTGATGGCCGGGCCGGCGGTGTCCTTGAACGGATCGCCGACGGTGTCACCGATGACCGTGGCCGCGTGCGCCTCGCTGCCCTTCCCGCCGTAGGCGCCGTCCTCGACCATCTTCTTGGCGTTGTCCCAGGCGCCGCCGGAGTTGGCGAGGAAGACCGCCATCAGCGTGCCCGCCGCGATGGCGCCGACGAGGTAGGCGGCGAGCGGCCCGAAACCGAGACCGAAGCCCACGGCGACCGGCGCGAGGACGGCCAGCAGGCCGGGGGTGGCCAGCTCGCGCAGCGAGTCCTTCGTGCAGATGTCGACGACGGCGCTGTAGTCCGGACGCTCGCTGTAGTCCATGATCCCGGGCCGAGTGCGGAACTGTTCCCTGACCTCGAAGACCACCCGGCCGGCCGCGCGGGAGACCGCGCTGATCGCCAGGCCGGAGAAGAAGAACACCACTGCGGCCCCGAGCACCGCGCCCACCACGTTGTTCGGGTTCACGAGGCTGAAGGCGTCCCCCAGCGTGGTCCCGGCTTCGTCGAGCGCGGCCTCGATCTGGGCGTTGTAGGAGCCGAACAGCGCGGTCGCGGCGAGGACGGCGGTGGCGATCGCGATGCCCTTGGTGATGGCCTTGGTCGTGTTGCCGACCGCGTCGAGATCGGTGAGCACGCGGGCGCCCTCGTCGTCGATGTCGCCGGACATCTCGGCGATGCCCTGCGCGTTGTCGCTGACCGGGCCGAAGGTGTCCATCGAGACGATCACGCCGGCCGTCGTCAGCAGGCCGCAGCCGGCGAGCGCGACCGCGTACAGCGCGGCGCCGCCGCCGATCAGGAAGGCGCCGTAGACGGCACCGCCGATGAGCAGCGCCGCGTACACCGCCGACTCCAGGCCGAGCGAGATGCCGGAGAGGATCACCGTCGCCGGGCCGGTCAGCGAGCTGCGGCCGACGTCTTGCACCGGCTTGCGACTGGTCTCCGTGAAGTAGCCGGTGAGCTGCTGGATGGCGGCGGCGAGCACGATGCCGACGAGCACCGAGACGAAGCCGAGCACCTGCGGGCTGACGACGCTGTCGGGGACGTCGGCCACGCCGGGCAGCACGGTGAACGAGGCGGCCGCGACGAGGACCAGGGAGACGACCGCGGAGGTGAAGAAGCCGCGGTTGATCGGCGCCAGGCCGCTCGCGTCACCCTTGCCCGGGTTGCTGGCCAGGATGCCGACGACCGAGGCGATCACCCCGATGGCGGCGACGGTCAGCGGGAAGACCATGCCGACGGCGCCGAAGAAGACCTGGCCGAGGATGAGGGCGGCGACGAGGGTGACGGCGTAGGACTCGAACAGGTCGGCAGCCATGCCCGCGCAGTCCCCGACGTTGTCGCCCACGTTGTCGGCGATGGTCGCCGCGTTGCGCGGGTCGTCCTCGGGGATGCCGGCCTCGACCTTGCCGACCAGGTCCGCGCCGACGTCGGCGGCCTTGGTGAAGATGCCGCCGCCGACGCGCATGAACATCGCCAGCAGCGCACCTCCGAAGCCGAAGCCCTCCAGCACGACGGGGGCGGTCTCGTCGAACAGCAGCAGCGCGAGGGCCGCGCCGAACAGGCCCAGGCCCACGGTGATCATCCCGCAGACGCCGCCGGTGCGGTACGCGATGCGGAAGGCCGGCCGGTAGCCGCCCGTGCGCGCGGCCGCAGCCACCCGCACGTTGCCGCGGGTGGCGAGGGTCATCCCGATGAAGCCCACCATCGCCGAGAACAGCGCGCCGACCAGGAAGAACAGCGCGCGGCCGATGCGGGTGCCCCAGCCGCCGTCGTGCACGGGCAGCACCAGCAGGACCAGGAAGACGATGACCGCGAAGACGCCGAGGGTCTTGAACTGTCTGCGCAGGTACGCCGCGGCACCCTCCTGCACCGCCTGCGCGATCTCGCGCATCGTCGGGGTGCCCTGGTCGGCTGCCATGACGGCGCGGACCAGGTAGGCCGCGAAGGCGAGAGCGGCGAGCGAGATGGCGAGGACTATCGCGACCAGCACGACGTCGCCACCGGAGAGTGCCCTGTCCGGCATGTGTTCCTCCCAGCGATCGGCTGCCCCCGGAGCACACTCGCTCCGGTCGGCCGAGGTACGTGTCCAGCACGCACGGGCCCGCACGGCTGGTGCCGCCGGAGTGTAAGGGAGGTCACACCCCGTACCGATAGTCCCGGAGCCACCCGTGATCCGGCGCTCGCGCCCGGCGAGACGTCGTCGGCAGGTGTGACAGTTGTGGGGTGACCACGCTCCACCCGGTCCGCTCGGCTCCTCCAGCCGGTACGGACCCTCTTCCCCGGGGTGGCTCGCCCTCCCCCGCCGGCACGCCGCTGCCGGGGGCCGACCTGCTGGATGCCGTCCTCTCCGGGACACCGGAGGAGGAGCAGCCGGTGACCCACGTGCACCGGATGCCGGTGCGGGACAGCCGCACCCTGCCCTGGCCCGCATGGGTCAGCCCGGAGCTGCGCGAGCGGCTCGGGGCCCAGGGCGTGTCCGCGCCGTGGCGGCACCAGGTCGAGGCCGCTCAGCTGGCCCGCGACGGCTCGCACGTCGTCGTCGCCACCGGGACGGCGTCGGGCAAGTCGCTGGCCTACCAGGTGCCGGCGCTGACCCGGCTCGCCGAGGACCCCCGCGCCTGCGTCCTGTACCTCGCGCCGACCAAGGCCCTCGCCCGCGACCAGCTGGCGTCGGTGGCCGAGCTGGCCGACCCGTCGGTGCGCCCGGCCGCGTACGACGGCGACACCCCGATGGAGGAGCGGGACTGGGTCCGGCGGCACTCGCGCTGGATCGTCACCAACCCCGACATGCTGCACCGTGGTGTGCTGCCCGCCCACCAGAAGTGGTCGAGCACGCTGCGCCGGCTGGCCTACGTCGTCGTCGACGAGTGCCACGCCTACCGCGGCGTCTTCGGGTCCCACGTGGGCCACGTGCTGCGCCGCCTGCGGCGGATCTGCCGGCGCTACGGCGCCGAGCCGGTGTTCCTGCTGGCCTCGGCGACGGTGGCCGAGCCGGCCGCGGCAGCGACCCGCCTGGTCGGCGCCCCGGTCGTCGCCGTGACCGAGGACGGCTCGCCACGGCCCGGCGCGACCTTCGCGCTGTGGGAGCCGCCGCTGACCGAGCGCACCGGCGAGCACGGCGCCCCGCTGCGCCGCTCGGCGGCCGCGGACGCCGCCACCCTGCTGGCCGACCTGGTCGAGCGGGGCGCCCGCACGCTGGCGTTCGTGCGGTCGCGCCGCAGCGCCGAGTCGGTCGCCGAGCAGGCCCGGCACGTGCTGCTCGACCGCGGTCGCGCCGACCTCGCCCGCCGGGTCGACTCCTACCGTGGCGGCTACCTGCCCGAGGAGCGCCGGGAGCTGGAGCGGGCGCTGTCGGCCGGGGAGCTGCTCGGGGTGGCCACCACCAACGCCCTCGAGCTCGGCATCGACATCGCCGGCCTCGATGCCGTCGTGCTCGCCGGCTACCCCGGGACCCTCGCGTCGCTGTGGCAGCAGGCCGGCCGGGCGGGGCGGGCGCAGCGGGAGTCGCTGGTGGTCTTCGTAGCCCGCGACGACCCGCTCGACCACTACCTGGCCCACCACCCGCGCGCGGTGTTCGGCCGGCCGGTGGAGGCCACCGTCACCGACCCCAGCAACCCCTACGTGCTGGGGCCGCAGCTGTGCTGCGCGGCGGCCGAGCTCCCCCTGGTGCCCGAGGACCTGGCGGACTTCGGTGGCCCGGCGGCCGAGGCGCGGGTCGAGGAGCTCGTCGCCGAGGGAGCACTGCGCCGTCGTCCCACCGGCTGGTACTGGGCCGGGCGGGGTCGGCCGGACGTCGACATCCGCGGCAGCGGCCTGGCGCCGGTGACGATCATCGAGGGCGACACCGGCCGGCTGCTCGGCACCGTGGACGGCGACGCGGCGCACGCGACGGTGCACACCGGCGCGGTGTACGTGCACCGCGGCGAGACCTACGTCGTCGACGAGTTCGACGTGGACGACGCCGTCGCGGTGGTGCACCCGGAGAGTCCCGAATGGACGACGGTGGCCCGCGACGTCACCGACCTCGCGATCGTCGCCACCGACCGGTCGCGGCCGCTGGGCACGGTCACGGCGCACACCGGCGTCGTCGACGTCACCAACCAGGTGGTGGCCTACCAGCGCCGCCGGCTGGGCACCGGCGAGGTGCTCGCCGAGTTCCCTCTCGACCTACCGGCCCGCCAGCTGCGCACCCGCGCGGTGTGGCTGACCCTCGACGAGCGGGCCGTCGGCCGGGCCGAGGTGGACGACGCCGAGCTCCCCGGCTCGCTGCACGCCGCCGAGCACGCCGCCATCGGCATCCTGCCGCTGCTGGCGACCTGCGACCGGTGGGATCTCGGCGGGGTCTCGACCGCCCTGCACCCCGACACCGGTGCGGCCACGATCGTCGTCTACGACGGGCACCCCGGCGGCGCGGGCTTCGCCGAGCGCGGGTTCGCCGTGCTGCGGCGCTGGCTGCAGGCGACCCGGGCGACGGTGGCCAGCTGCGAGTGCGAGAGCGGCTGCCCCTCCTGCGTGCAGTCGCCCAAGTGCGGCAACGGCAACGAGCCGCTGGACAAGGCCGGTGCGGTGCGGGTGCTCGACGTCGTCCTCGACGAGCTGGCCGCGGCCGAGGCGGCCGGGGAGAGCGACACGGAGGCGGCCGGTGACGAGGCCGGCGACGACGACACCGCGCGGGAGACCGGGCCGGTCGAGGACGACATCGTCTTCTGAGCCGGCCGACCGCGGAGCGTCTGCCCGGCTCGGCTGACAGACTGGGCCGCCGACCGCTCGACCGACGGGCGACGGTGCGTGCGGGAGGTGGCGTGGCCGAGGACCAGGACGCACCGCGCGTCGCCGTGGTCACCGGCGCGGCCAGCGGCCTGGGAGCGGCGGTCGCCCGTGCTCTGACGGCCGCCGGGTGGCAGGTCGCCGGCCTGGACCTGCGGCCGAGCGGGGAGACCGCGCTGGGGGTCGAGGTCGACGTGACGGACGCGGCCGCGGTCGGGTCGGCCGTCGACCGGGTGGAGCGCGTCTGGGCGCCGTGGCCGCGCTGGTCACCGCGGCAGGGGTGTCCCCCGAGGTGATCGCCGCCGCGGTGTCCTACCTGTGCAGCGACGCGGCCGGCGCCGTGGTCGGGCAGCTGCTCACCCTGGGCCGGGGCGGGCCGCTGCGCCCCTGAGCCTCAGCGGTCGAGCCGGAACGCGACCGCGCGGACGGGAGCGCCGTCCGCACCTGCCAACCGCAGCGGCAGGACGCTGATCACCGGGTCGACCTGCGGAACGGCACCCAGGTCCCGCAGGTTCTCCACGATCACGCCGCCCGCGCCGAGCACCTCGAGGTGGGCGGCGAACCCGTCCGCGGACGTCCCGCCGACGACGGTCTCGTCGAGGCTCAGCGCGTCGAGCCCGACCGTGCGGATCCCCGCGGCCACCACCCGCGCGGCGGCGTCCCCGGTCAGGTACGGGTGGTCGAAGTAGGCGTCGGTCCCCCAGTGCGCGTCCCAGCCGGTGCGGAGCAGCAGGATCCGCCCGGGGGCGAGCAGGTGCGCGCACGGCTGCAGGTCGGCCCACTCGATCCGCCCGTGGGGCGGCTTGCCGCGGACGTCGGCGACGACGGCCGGCCCGAGGAAGTACTCGAGCGGCAGCTCGTCGATGCGCGCCCCGTCGTCGAGGAAGTGGTACGGGGCGTCGACGTGGGTGCCGGTCTGCGAGCCCATCCGCACGTGCAGGACGTTGTAGCCGTCGGCCGCGACCGTGGCGGCCGGCGTGAACCGGGCGACCGGGTCGCCGGGGTAGACCGGGGTGTCGTCGTCCAGGGGGTGCGAGAGGTCGACCACCTCGCGGACGGGTGGAGCTGCGGAGCCGGTCACCTGGCCTCCTCGGCGTCGGTCACGGTGCGGGTGTGAGGGCCCACAGGACCTCACAGATCTCGGTCGGAGAGGGGTTGACCCAGGTGTGCGGTGTGGCGCCCGGCATCGTGAACGCGTCGCCCTCCTGCAGCTCGACCGACTCCCCCGGCAGCCGGAGCTCCAGCCGGCCGCGCAGCACGTGGACGAACTCGACCTCGCACGCGAGCGCGTAGAGCTCGTCCCCGCCGCCACCCCCGGGCTGCACCACGGAGCGGATGACCTGCAGGTTGCGCTGGGTGCCCGCCGTGAGCAGCACCTCCCGGAGACCGCGGCCGCCGAAGTTGATCGGCGGCGCGTCGGCGGCGCGGACCAGCGAGGTGGCGGGCGGCTCGAACAGCTGCCCCACGCCGATGCCGAGGACGCCGCACACCGAGACCAGCGACGCGACCGACGGGGACACCTCGTCGCGCTCCAGACGGCTGAGGAACCCCTTGGTGAGCCCGGCCTGCTCGGCGACGGCGGCCAGCGTGAGACCGGAGGCCTGCCGGGCCGCCCGCAGCCGCGCTCCCACCAACGCCTCCGCCGGGTCGTGCGGCCGCGTGAGCCGCCGGACCTCCCCCGCCATGCCGCGCTCCCCTCGTGGTCGGCTCGCTCCGCACATCCCACCATGCGACTCCGGAGCTTGTGCAACTTTGGTTGCTCAGCAGACAACTCGCCTCTAGCCTCTGCGCACCGCGGTGGTGCATCCACCGCCTCACCGGGAGGGTGCACATGAGCGGAGCTGAGGTCGCGGGGCTGGCTGCCGAGCAGCGGCGGCCGCGGGCCACGGAGGTCGAGCAGCACGGCATCGACACGATCCCCGACGCCGAGCGCGCGTCGCGGCCCTTCGACCTGTTCCGGATCCAGTTCGGTGGGGCGAACACCTTTGCCACCGTCATCCTGGGCACCTTCCCGGTGCTGCTGGGCCTCGACCTCGTGGAGGCCGTGGCCGCGACCGTCACCGGCGTGGTGGTCGGTGCGCTGATCCTCATGCCCATGGGGTTGTTCGGCCCGCGCACCGGCACGAACAACGCCGTCTCCTCCGGCGCCCACTTCGGCGTCCGCGGCCGCGTGCTGGGCTCGTTCCTGTCCCTGCTGACCGCGATCTCGTTCTACTCGATCTCGGTGTGGGTCAGCGGCGACGCCCTGGTCGGCGCGGCCACCCGGCTGTTCGGCACGGGGGACTCCGACCTGCTCCGCGGGGTCGTCTACGCGGTGCTCGGCGCGCTGGTGATCGTCGTCGTCATCTACGGCTACCAGCTGATGCTGCTGGTCAACAAGATCGTGGTGCTGGCCAACACGACGCTCATGCTGCTGGGCCTGGTCGCCTACGCGACGCTGTTCGACCCGTCCTACGACCCGGGCCCCGACGCCTACGCGCTGGGCGGCTTCTGGCCGACGTTCGTGCTCTCCGCCCTCATCGTCATGGGCAACCCGGTCAGCTTCGGCGCCTTCCTCGGCGACTGGTCGCGCTACATCCCCGCCGGCACCCGCCCGTCGCGGCTGCTCACCGCCACGTTCCTGGGTCAGCTGGCCACCCTGGTGCCGTTCCTGTTCGGCGTGGGGACGGCGACGCTCGTGGCCGGCGAGGCCGACTACGTCTTCGCGCTGATCCAGGTCTCGCCGCTCTGGTACGCCGTCCTGCTCATGGTGGTGGCCTTCCTCGGCGGGATGTCCACCGGCGTCACCTCGCTGTACGGGACCGGGCTGGACTTCTCCTCGGTCTTCCCCCGCCTCAACCGGGTGCAGGCGTCGCTGTTCATCGGCACCCTGGCGTTCGTCTTCATCCTGGTCGGGCGGCTGGTCTTCGACCTGCTGGCCAGCGTCAACGCGTTCATCGGCGCCATCGTCATCTGCACCACGCCGTGGATGGTGATCATGATGATCGGCTACTGGGTGCGCCGCGGGTACTACTCGCCCGACGACGTCCAGGTCTTCAACCAGGGCCGGCTCGGCGGCCGCTACTGGTTCAGCGGCGGCGTGAACTGGCGTGGCATGGTGGCCTGGATCCCGGCCGCGGTCGTCGGCCTGCTGTTCGCCAACTACCCGCCGCTGATCGAGGGCCCGCTGCGCAGTGCGGCGGGCGGGGTGGACATCAGCCTGCCCATGTCGCTCGGCCTGGCCGCGGTGGTCTACCTGGCGCTGCTGTTCGCCTTCCCCGAGCCCCGGTACGTCTTCGGCCCGGAGGGCCCGCGGCTGGTGCCCTTCCGGGACGCCGCGATGCCGCCGGTGACCGGCGACCCCCGCGCTTCGGTGCACCGCGCCGGTCTCCGCTCCTCCGTCGTGCCCGCCCCGGAGGCGGTCGACCGGTGACCCGGCACGTCGGCGCCGCCGAGGAGGCGCGGGAGGCGGCCGCCGTCCTCGTGGCGGCCTTCGCTCGCAACGACCTGGACCGGTACCTCGCCTGATTCCGCGAGGACGCCACGTTCCCGTTCCACACCACCGACGGGCTCCTGGCCTCCCGCGGGGAGTACCGCCAGGAGTGGGCCTCGTGGGTCCGGGACGACGGCTTCCGTGTGCTCGGCTGCGAGACGTCCGGCACGGAGGTCCAGGTCCTCGGGGACACCGCCGTCCTGACCCACGCGGTGCGCACCACGGTCTCCACGCGGGCCGGGCGGGAGGAGCTCCGCGAGCGGGAGACGATCGTCTTCCACCGCGAGCCCTCGGGTCGGTGGCCGGCCGTGCACGAGCACCTGTCGGCCGCGCCGCCGGCGGCCGGGTAGCCGGAGCTCACGGCACCACCGGGCCGGCGCGGGCCCGTGCGCCGGCCCGGCTGACGCCCAGCGGGCCGAGCCGGACGGGCACCGCCACGGCGACCTCGACCACCGCCCCGTCGCCGACCGTGCAGGCGGCCAGCCGGGCGCCGTTCGCGCCGGCCACCTCCCCGGCCGCGGCACAGGCCCCGGGGTCACCGCGGACGGCGTGCTCGGCGGCGGCCAGCGCCGCCAGGTCGGCGGCGGTGGTGGCCCGGTGCCGGCCCACCACCGCCGCCCCGACGAGCACCGCCGCCACCCCGATCGCAGCGAGGACACCGGCGAGGGCGACCACCCACACCGTCGCCGAGCCCCTCTCCCCCGCGACCCGGGGCCGGACGCTCACCCCACCTCCCCCGCGGTGCCCGGCTCGCGCTGGGCCACCGCGGTGGCCGACACCGGCACCCGGAACGGAACCGGGCCCAGCGGGGCCACCTGCGCGGTGACCGTGACGGTGACCGTCGCTGCGTCGACGGCCACCGTGGCCGCCGCTCCCTCGGGTGCCGCCCGGCCGGCGAACGCGGTCACCAGCGCGGCGTCCTCGCCCCGGGCGGCCGCCCGCGCCCCCTCCCGGGCGGCGTCCACGCAGCGCAGCTGCGCGCCGACGACGGTCACCGCGGCGACGGCGCCGGCGAGCACGAGGAGCAGCACGGGCAGCACGACGGCCGTCTCCGCCGTCACCATGCCCACCTGCTCACGGAGTCCAGCTCCGCGGCGCCGACGCCGGGCCATCAGGACAGGGTGGCCAGCGCGTCGGCGACGAGGGCGCTGAGCCCGTCGACGACCGACCCGCCGGTGACGACGCGGTAGAGCACGGCGGCGAAGGCGCAGGCCGCAACGGTGCCGACGGCGTACTCCGCGGTGCTCATCCCGGCCTCCCCGGCGGCCCGGACGCGGGACCAGCGCGCTCGCAGTCCGCGGGGAGCCGCCTCGGCGGGGGGCTGGCCCACGTCGGGCAGCTCCCCGTCGGGGTGGGTCTCGCAGGGTCTTGTCACGGTGCCTCCTCGGTGTCGGGCCCGCCTGCCGGGCCGTCGCTCCCGACCATCGCCGGGTGCGGGAGCCGAGCCCAGGTGCGCGGTGGATCTGTGGACGCCGCCGTTCGCTGTGGACGCCGGCCGTGCGCCTCAGCCGAAGACGTCGGCGGCGATGCCGAGCACCAGCGGCACCACGCCCAGGCAGAGGAAGGCCGGCAGGAAGCAGGCGCCGAGCGGCGCCAGGACCCACACACCGGCCCGGCGGGCCGCGGCGTCGGCCCGGCTGCGCTCACCGGCGCGCACGTCGGAGGCCAGCGACCGCAGCGCCGGGACGACGGTCGACCCCGACTCGCCGGCCCGCACCAGCACCCGGCCGAGGACGGCCAGCCCCGGTGACACGTCGGACCACGCCCTCCGCGGGGCCGCGCCCAGCCGGTACAGGCCGGCCACCGTCGCGAGTTCGGGGCCGAGGGGACCGGGCACCGCGGTCGCCACCGCGGTCAGCGCCCCGCCCGCCGGCAGCCCCGCCTCGAGGCAGACAGCCAGCAGGTCGCAGGCCACCGGCAGGTCCGCCTCGGGCGCCGGCCCCCCTCGCTTCCCCTGCCCGCCGCCGCGGCGCAGCAGCCGCTCACCGCCGACCGCGACCAGTCCGGCCACCACGACCCCGGTTCCGCCGCCGACCAGCAGCCCGGCGGCCACACCCGCCGCACCGGCCAGCAGCCACCGACGCCGGGCATCGGCGGGACCAGGTGGCCCGGGTGGCCCGGGTGGGGGCGCCGTACCGCCCCGGCCGGCCATCCACCGGGCGCGGGCGGCGACGGGTGAGCGGACCGGCCAGCACAGCAGCGCCGCCGCCACCAGCAGCGACACCGCGGCGGCGTTCACCGCGCGGCCCGCGACACCAGCCGAGCCGACCAGGCCAGCCCGGCGACCTCCAGCCCCACTCCGGCCACCAGCAGGGTCTGGCCGGTCGGCGTGGTGGTCAGCACCCGCCACGGGTCGGCGCCCACGCCACCGCCCATGACCAGCCCGAGGACCGGGAGCCCCGCCAGCAGCGCCGCGCTGGCCCGCGACCCGGCGGTGGCCGAGCGCAGCTCCAGCCGCTGCCGGGAGCGGGCGCGCAGGTCGTCCTCCACCGCGCCGACGACAGCAGCCAGGGAACAGCCGGTGCGCGCGCTCAGCCGTGCGGCCGCCGCCACGCGTCCCAGTGCCCGGCCGAGCTCGCCCTCGGGCCCTGCGCCGCCGTCCCCCGGGGACCGCACCGCCTGGGCGAGCGACCGGCCGCTGTCCGCGTCCGCGCAGGCGGCGACGGCAGCGCGGGTCGCCTCCTCCAGCGAGCGGCCACCGCGCAGCTCCGCGCCCAGGGCGGCCAGCGCCTCGACCAGCGCGGCCACCCGGGCCTCCTGCTGCAGGCCCGCCCGGCGGCGCAGCTCAGCGCGGGCGCCGAGCGCCGCACAGCCGCCTGCCAGCCCGGCCACCAGCGGGGTGCTCAGCAGCGCCGCGACGCCGCCGGCGGCGACCGCGGCGACCGCGGGCAGCGGGACCCTGACGGCCGGGCGGGCAGCGGCGTCCGCCCGCCGGTTCAGCGACCGTCGGCGCTCTCGGCGGAGCGCCGCGCGCCCCGGCCACAGGAACAGGGCGGCGGCGAGCACCAGCAGCCCGCTGCTCACCCGGACCCCGCCGACAGCAGGTCCGACAGCCACGGTGCGCCCGGACAGGGGCCGCCGTCGGCCCGCCAGCCGGACTCCACGACGACGAGGTCCCCGGCGCGACGGACCACGCCGATCTCCTCGATCCGCCGTCCGGACGGGGACCTGCGCAGGTGCACCACCGCGGACAGGGCGGCGGCCGCCTGGCTGTGCACGGCCAGCCGGTCCAGGCCCGCGGCCACACCGAGCGCCTCGAGCCGCGCGGGGACCTCGGCCGGCCGGTTGGCGTGCAGGGTGCCGCAGCCGCCGTCGTGCCCGGTGTTGAGCGCGGTGAGCAGATCGGTGACCTCGGCGCCGCGGACCTCGCCGACCACGAGCCGGTCGGGCCGCATGCGCAGCGCCTGGCGGACCAGGTCGCGCAGTGTCACCTCCCCGACGCCCTCGACGTTGGGCGGTCGGGTGGCCAGCCGGACGACGTGCGGGTGCGCCGGCACCAGCTCCGGGGCGTCCTCGCACAGCAGGATCCGTTCGCCGGCCGGGACGAGTCCGAGCAGCGCCGACAGCAGCGTCGTCTTGCCCGAGCCGGTGCCGCCGGTGACGAGGAACGCCAGCCGCCCGGCGACCAGCGCCTGCACCAGGTCGCCGGACGCGCCGGGTAAGGCGCCGCGCGCGGCCAGGTCGGCGAAGGACAGCGAGGCCCGGCGGAGCACCCGCAGCGACAGGCACGTGCCGCTGCCCGACACCGGTGGCAGCACCGCGTGCAGCCGGGTGCCGTCGGGCAGGCCGGCGTCCACCCAGGGCGCGGCGTCGTCCAGCCGCCGCCCGGCCGCGGCCGCCAGCCGGACGGCGAGACGGCGCACCGCGTCCTCGTCCGCGAAGCGCACCAGCGTGCGCTCCAGCCCGCTGCCGCGGTCGACCCAGACCTGGTCCGGGCCGTTGACGAGCACGTCGCTCACCCCCGGCTCGCTCAGCAGCGGCTCCAGCGGACCGGCCCCGGCCAGCTCGTCCACCGCGTCCCGGACCGCCTGCAGCACGTCGTCGTCACCGAGCAGGCCGCCGGACTCCTCCCGCACCAGTGCGGCTACGGCGGCCCGCGTCGGGACCCCGGGCTCGAGGACCAGGCGCGCCCGGACCCGGTCGACCAGCGCTCCGCTCATGCCGCGGCCCCGTCCGCAGCGGCCAGCTCGGCGAGCAGCAGGCGGGACAGCGCACCCAGCGGTGAGCGGGCTCCCACCTGCGGCGGCCGGCCCTGCTCGCCCCGGGACAGCGCGCTGCGGTCGGTGGCCAGCTCCCCCAGCACCGGCCGGCCGACCACGTCGGCGACCTCGTCGGAGGACAGCCCGCCGGGCACCGGACGCACCACCACCTGCGCCGAGGACCACGGCGTCGGACGGCCGTCCCCGGCTGGCTCGACGAGCAGCCGGGCCGCCGAGACCGCCCGGAGCCGGGCCGGGACGACGAGCACCGCGAGGTCGGCCTCGGCCAGTACGGCGGCGGCCGCCTCCGGGCCCGCGGTGCGCGGCAGGTCGACGACCACCGGCCGACCGCCGGCCCGCGCCGCCTCCACGACCGCCGTCAGCGCCTCGGCCGGGACCTCACCCGGAGCCGAGCGCGAGGCGGCGAGCACCGAGACGCCCCCGACCTCCGGCAGCGCCGCCATGAGCGCGTCGCCGGCCACCCGGCCGCGCAGCCCCGCGAGGTCCGGCCAGCGCACGCCCTCCTCGCGCTCGGCTCCCAGCAGCAGGTCCAGGCCGCCGCCCCAGCCGTCGGTGTCGACCAGCAGGACGCCGTCCCCGCCCGGCGCGGCGGTGAGAGCCAGCGCGGCCGCCAGCGTGCTCGCGCCCGCCCCGCCGCAGCTCCCGCCGACCACGACCAGCCGGCCGCGGTCGACCGGGCGGCGCAGCGCCGAGGCCACCCGGGAGACCAGCCAGCCCTCGTCCGCCGGCAGCACCGCCACCCGCTCCGCGCCCTGCTCGACCGCGGACGCCCAGACCGGCGCCGGGGGCTCCTCCGCCGCGACGACGACCACGCCGGGACGGCGGGGCAGCCCCCGCACGGGCGGAGACGCCAGGACGTCGGCGCCGAGGAGCACCAAGGGCGCCTCCCGGTGCGCGCGGCGCAGCGCCGGACCGCCGGTGGCGACCTCCGCCTCGGCACCGGCTGCGGCGAGCAGCCGCAACAGGTCGTCGAGCAGTTCCTCGTCGGCACTGGCGACGAGCGGGCGGGGCGGCGAGGACCGGGACGCGGACACGGCTGCCAGCCCAGCGGCGCGACGGACGTGTCGGGAGGGACGGCCGGGATCTGTGGACGACCCGAAAGGGTGTGGACGGCGCTGTGGGACACGTCACTGCCGCCGCGCCCACTTACAGTCGTGAACCGTGACCCGCGCAGCGGCGTTCTTCGACCTGGACAAGACGGTCATCGCCAAGTCCAGCACCCTCGCCTTCGGCCGCCCCTTCTTCCAGGGCGGGCTGATCAACCGGCGCGCCGTCCTCAAGGGCGCCTACGCGCAGTTCGTCTTCTCCCTCGCCGGCGCCGACGCCCAGCAGATGGAGCGCATGCGGGCGCAGATCACCGAGATGTGCGCCGGGTGGGACGTCGCGACGGTGCACGAGATCGTGCGCGAGACGCTGCACGACATCGTCGAGCCGATGGTCTACGCCGAGGCCGCCGACCTGATCGAGGAGCACCGGGCGGCGGGCCGGGAGATCGTCATCGTCTCCAGCAGCGGCGCGGAGATGGTCGAGCCGATCGGCGAGATGCTCGGCGTCGACCGCGTGGTGGCCACCCGCATGGTGACCGTCGACGGCCGCTACACCGGCGAGATCGACTTCTACGCCTACGGGGAGAACAAGGCCGTCGCCATCCGGGAGGTGGCTGCCGAGTGCGGCTACGACCTGGCCGACTGCTACGCCTACAGCGACTCGATCACCGACCTGCCGATGCTCGCGGCGGTCGGGCACCCGACGGCGGTCAACCCCGACCGGGCGCTGCGGAAGGCGGCGGCCGAGCACGGCTGGCCGGTGCTGGAGTTCACCTGGCCGGTGACCATGCGCTCGCGGTTCCCGGTCCCGTCCGCGCCGGTGGTCACCGGTGCGGCGATGAGCGTGGGCGCCGCCGTGGTGGGCCTGGCCTGGTACGCCCGCCGGCGCGCTCCCCGGGTGGTCGCCCAGACCCCGCCGGCGCCCGCGCCCGGCCGCTGGTGGCGCCGCGGCGCCTGAAGGAGGACCTCGCTACCCCCTCCCCCCGCCGCGGCCCCGTTCCGGGGCTCGCCCCGGGCCCGCGAGGGGTGAGGAGGACGGGGTCCTCCTCCTGCAGCGGGGCCGTTCCAGCACTCAGAGCGGCAGGCGCTCCCGCACCCGCTCCACGAGCGTGCGTGCCGCGGAGACCGGCCGGAACGCCCGCGCCGCCGCGGTGAGCGCGGCCTGCTCGTCCGGCCGCAGGTCGATGTCGGCCGCCGCGGCGTTGGCCTCGACCTGGGCGACGCCGGAGGCGCCGGGGATCACGACCACCCGCGGAAGGGACACCAGCCAGGCCAGCGCGATCTGCGCGGGCGCGACGTCGTGGGCCGCGGCGACCTCGCGGAGGACGCCGAGCAGCGGCTCGGCGCGGCGCAGGTTCTCGGTGCCGAAGAGCGGGTTGGCCGCGCGGACGCCGCCGGGCCGGTTGTCGACGCCGTACCGCCCGCCGAGCAGGCCCTGGGCCAGCGGGCTGTAGGCCATCACCATCCGGTCCTCGCGCTCGGCGAAGGGCACCAGGTCGTCGAGGGCCGACGGCGCTGCGAGCGAGAAGTGCACCTGGTTGCTGACGACCGGCCGGCCGAGGGCGGCGTCGGCTGCCCGCCAGCGCTCCAGCGAGTAGTTGGAGACGCCGACGGCGCCGATGCGCCCGGCGTCCAGCAGCTCGCGCATCCCGGTCATGGTCACCGAGTCCGGCACCACCGGGTTGGGCTGGTGCACCTGGTAGAGCGGCACGCGGTCCAGCCCCAGCCGGCGGGCGCTGCCGGCCAGCCGGCTGCGGACCACCGGCGGGAACGGGGCCACCGGGAAGAGCTTGCTGGCGACGACGACGTCCGCCCGCTCCTCGCCCAGCGCCTCCCCGAGGATCCGCTCGCTGCGACCGAAGCCGTAGACCTCCGCGGTGTCGAACAACGTGGTCCCCAGCTCCCGGGCCCGCCGGACGATCGCCTTGGCCTCACCGGAGGCGTAGGCGTCGCCGTAGCCCCACTCGCGGGAGCCGAACTGCCAGGTGCCCAGGCCCACGCGGCTGACCGCACCGAGCCCGTCGACGTCGAGGTAGCGCACGGGCCCAGTCTGCCCGCCCGTCAGCCGCGCAGCAGGGCCTCGGCGATCGCCAGCCCCTCGAGGGAGCCGTGCTCGGTGGCGCGGCAGCAGTGCACCAGCCATCCCGCGACGCCGTCGGGCCGACCGGAGGCGTAGCCGGCCAGCGCTCGGGCGTACGCCTCGCGGCCGAGCTCGGCGAAGCCTACCTCGGGGACCGACACCGCCTTCGGGTCCAGCCCACGGGTGATGCCGGTCAGCCTGGCCGCGGCGCGCGCGACGACGCCGTCCGCGGTGCCGAAGGGGGCGACGGCGGCCAGCTCGCCGTGCACCACCGCGGCCAGGACGACGGCCGGCACCGCGCCCTCCCCGGTGACCAGCGAGAACAGCCCGCCGAGCCGGGGGCCGGCGTGCACACCGGGCCGGCCGAGGTCGGCGCGGTCGGCGAGGTCCGCGGCGGCCAGCACGTGCAGCCGGGCGAGCACCTGTCCCGGCGCCCTGGTCCAGGTCTCCTGCATCGAGCCGAGGGCCACCGAGGCGCGCAGCGCGCCCTGCACGACCGGGTCGTCGACCTGCCCTGCCCGCAGGTCGGCCAGCGGGACGTCGACCCCCTCGAGGGCGGCGGAGGCCCGTGCGCCACGCAGTGCCGACTCGGTGCTGACCTCGGCCGAGCGGTTGCGCATCAGCCGGTGGCGGAGCAGCCGGTCGATCCCGGTGCGGGCGGCCTCGGCGGCGTCCCGCACACCGGGCAGGTCGAGCAGCGGGGCCAGCGGGTCGGCAGCAGCCGGACGAGCCGCCGGACGGGCGGCGCCGGGACGCACGGGGATCGTCACGCCCCGACGGTACGAGGCGGGCCGCGGGAACCCGCGGCACCCTGGCCGGGGCTCTGACTAGGCTGCCTGCCACCATGGCCCGGCCCCTGACCCTCCTGCTCGTCCGCCACGGGCAGAGCGAGTGGAACGCCGCAGGCCTTCTGCAGGGGCGGACCGCGCACGTGCCGCTGACCGAGCTCGGCCACGCGCAGGCGGCGCAGGCCGCGCGCGAGCTGGTGGCGCTGCGCCCGGGGGCGCTGGTCTCCAGCGACCTGCGCCGCGCGGTGCAGACCGCCGAGCACTGCGCCCGCGCGACGGGGCTGCCGGTGAGGACCACCCCGGCGCTGCGCGAGCAGGGCTACGGGGTGCTCGAGGGCCGGCCGTCGCGGGAGCTGTGGGACGTCGTCGACTGGACCGACCCGCACTGGGCGGCGCAGGGCGGGGAGAGCCTGGCCGAGCTGCACGCCCGCGTCGGCGCCTACCTGAAGGCCCTGTTCGCCGACCCGCCGGCCGAGGTGATCGCGCTGGTCACCCACGGCGACACGATCCGGGCCGCACAGGCGGTCGCCGCCGGGCTGGGGCCGGACGCGATGCCCGCGGTGACCCCGCACAACGGCACGGTGACCCCGCTGGAGCTCGTCCTGTGAGCGCCGGCGAACGGGGAGCGGAGCGACCGCGGAGGCGACGGACCGCACCGGCCGAGGTGCGGCACGAGCCCGGGGAGGAGCCATGAGCAGGGTCCTCGTGCTGGGCGGATCGCGGTCGGGCAAGTCAGCGCACGCCGAGTCGTTGGTGGCCGGCGCCCGCGACGTCACCTACCTGGCCACCTCTCCCCCGGTCCCTGGGGACGCCGAGTGGGCCGAGCGGATCGCCGCGCACCGGGCCCGCCGCCCCGCGGGCTGGACGACGCTGGAGACGACCGCACCCAGCGATCTGCTGCGCCGGGGCACCGTGCTGGTCGACAGCGTCACCACCTGGGTGGCCGCGCTGATGGACGAGACGGGCGTCTGGGCCGACGGACCCGGTGCCTCCGACCGCCTGGCCCGCCGCTGCGACGCACTGGTCGAGGCCTGGACGATGACGCCCGCGCACGTGGTGGCGGTGTCGGACGAGGTGGGGCTGGGCGTGGTCCCCGAGACCCGCGCCGGGCGGCTGTTCCGCGACACCCTCGGCTCGGTCAACCAGCGGCTGGCCGGCACCGCTGACGAGGTGTGGTTCGTGGTGGCGGGGCTGCCGCAGCGGTTGCGATGAGGTGGACCGGCCCGCTGGAGTCCGCCGCCCTGCTCACCGTCCTGCGGGTGCCGGCGCGGGCCGCGGCGTCCACCCGCGGCGTGCTGCCGTGGGCGCCGCTGGTCGGCCTGGTGCTGGGCGCTCTGGCGGCCGGGGTCGGCGTCGCCGGCGCACACCTGGTCTCCCCGCTCACCGGGTCGGTGCTGGCCGTGGCGGTCCTCGCGGCGCTGACCCGTGGCCTGCACCTCGACGGCCTGGCCGACACCGCCGACGGGCTGGGCCCGCTGCGCGGTCGCGAGCGGGCGCTCGAGGTCATGCGCCAGGGGGACGTCGGCCCGTTCGGCGTGGTCGCGCTGCTGCTCACCGTCCTGCTGCAGGTCGCCGCCGCGGCCGCCCTGCTCGAGGCCGACCGGGGCTGGACCGCGCTCGTGACGGCACCGCTCGTCGCCCGGCTCGCGATGGCCCGCACCGGGCTGCCCGGCGTCCCGATGGCTGCGGGCTCGGCACTCGGGCAGTCGGTCGCCGGCACGGTCTCGGCGCGCTGGCTGGCCGGGTGGGTGTTCGTCACCGCAGCGCTGCTGACCACCGCGGACCGGGCCCTGGTGGCCGGTGCCGCGGCCGGCCTGCTCGCGGCCGAGCTCCTCCTGCGCCGGGCGCGCGCCCGGCTGGGCGGCGTCACCGGCGACGTGATGGGTGCGATGGGCGAGACGACGGCCGCGGTCACCCTGCTGGTGGCCGCGGCCGCCCTGCCGTGAGGGGCTGGAACGGCCCCGTCCAGAGCCTCGCCGCGAGCCTGCGAGCGGTGAGGGGGACGGGGTCCTTGTTCAGCGGCGGCGCAGCAGGCCGCCGAGGAGCCCACCGAGCCCGGAGGCCGCGGGGGTCGCGGATCGCCCACGGCCCATCCGACCCGAGGTCGCCCGACCGTAGCCGCGACCGGTCGACATCCGGCCGGTGGAGCGGGGCATGCCCCGTCCGGACCGCCCAGCGGTGCGGCCGGCGCTGCGCGCAGTGTTCTCTGCCGTGCCCATCAGTCGTCCGAGGATGCTCATGCCGTCAGGGCTACCCAGGACCCCACCGGTCGATGCGCCGGGAGATCAGGAACGGGACGACGCCGGGGTCTCCCCGCCCTCCAGGTCGCCCTCGGTGTCGAGGTAGGCCTGCTGCAGGTCGGCCAGCAGCTCCGGGTCCGGCGACGCCCACATCCCCCGGTCGACGGCCTCCAGCAGCCGCTCGGCGATGCCGTGCAGCGCCCAGGGGTTCGACTGCTCCATGAACTCCCGGTTCTCCGGGTCGAGCACGTAGGTCTGGGTGAGCTTCTCGTACATCCAGTCGGCGACCACGCCGGTGGTCGCGTCGTAGCCGAACAGGTAGTCGACGGTGGCGGCCAGCTCGAAGGCGCCCTTGTAGCCGTGCCGGCGCATCGCCTGCAGCCACTTCGGGTTGACCACGCGGGCGCGGAAGACCCGGGCGGTCTCCTCGGTCAGCGACCGCGTGCGCACCGACTCGGGTCGGGTCGAGTCGCCGATGTAGGCCCGCGGCGCCGAGCCGGTCAGCGCGCGGACCGTCGCCACCATCCCGCCGTGGTACTGGAAGTAGTCGTCGGAGTCGGCGATGTCGTGCTCGCGGGTGTCGACGTTCTTCGCCGCCACCGCGATCCGCCGGTAGGCCGTCTCCATGTCCGGCCGGGCCTGCACGCCGTCGAGCCCGCGACCGTAGGCGTAGCCGCCCCAGACGGCGTAGACCTCGGCCAGGTCGGCGTCCCCGCGCCAGTCCCGGGAGTCGATGAGCGGCAGCAGCCCGGCCCCGTAGGCGCCCGGCTTGGAGCCGAACACCCGGGTGGTCGCCCGGCGGCGGTCACCGTGCCCGGCGACGTCGGCGTCCACGTGGGCGCGCACGAAGTTGCGGTCCGCGGGCTCGTCGAGCCCCGCCACCAGCGTCACCGCGTCGTCGAGCATGGTCACGACGTGCGGGAAGGCGTCCCGGAAGAAGCCGGAGATCCGCACGGTGACGTCGATCCGCGGTCGCCCGAGCTCGTCGAGCGGGACCGCCTCGAGGCCGGTCACCCGCCGCGACGCGTCGTCCCACACCGGGCGGACGCCGAGCAGCGCGAGCACCTCCCCGACGTCGTCCCCGGAGGTGCGCATCGCCGAGGTGCCCCACACCGACAGCCCCACCGACGCGGGGTACTCGCCGGTGTCGGCGAGGTAGCGCTCCACGAGGGAGTCGGCCATCGCCTGCCCGGTCTCCCAGGCGAGACGGGACGGGATGGCCCGCGGGTCGACCGAGTAGAAGTTGCGGCCGGTCGGCAGCACGTTGACCAGCCCGCGCAGCGGCGAGCCCGACGGCCCGGCCGGCACGTAGCCGCCCTCGAGGGCGTGCAGCGTCGCGTCCATCTCGTCGGTGGTGCGCTCCAGCCGGGGCACGACCTCGTAGACGGCGAACCGCAGCACCGCCTCGACACCCTCGTCGGACCGGCCCAGGGCCTCGGCCACCACCGACGGCACGGCCTCGGGCACCCAACCGCGGGCCTCCACGGCCGCCACCAGCGCCTCGGCCTGCGCCTCCACCGCGTCGGTGGTGACGCGGTCGGCCCCCTCGGCCAGGCCGAGCGCCTCGCGCAGGCCGGGCAGCGCCACCGCGCCGCCCCAGATCTGCCGGGCGCGCAGCATGGCCAGCACCAGGTCGACGCGGTTCTGCCCGGACGGCGGCGTGCCGAGCACGTGCAGCCCGTCGCGGATCTGCGAGTCCTTGATCTCGCAGAGCCAGCCGTCGACGTGCAGGATCATCTCGTCGAAGTGGTCGTCCTCGGGCCGCTCGGAGAGCCCCAGGTCGGAGTCGAGCTTGGCCGCCTGCAGCAGCGTCCAGATCTGCGCCCGGACGGCGGGCAGCTTCGCCGGGTCCATCGCCGCGACGTTGGCGTGCTCGTCGAGCAGCTGCTCCAGCCGGGCGATGTCGCCGTAGGAGTCGGCGCGGGCCATCGGCGGCACCATGTGGTCGACCAGCGTGGCGTGCGCGCGCCGCTTGGCCTGCGAGCCCTCGCCCGGGTCGTTGACCAGGAACGGGTAGACCAGCGGCAGGTCGCCGATGGCGGCGTCGGGCGCGCACGAGGCCGACAGGCCCACCGTCTTGCCCGGCAGCCACTCCAGGTTGCCGTGCTTGCCGACGTGCACCAGCGCGTGCGCACCGAAGACCGAGCGCAGCCACCAGTAGGCGGCCAGGTAGTGGTGGGACGGCGGCAGGTCCGGGTCGTGGTAGATCGCGATCGGGTTCTCCCCGAAGCCGCGCGGCGGCTGGACCATCACCACGACGTTGCCCGCCCGCAGCGCGGCGAAGACGATGTCGTCCCGGTCCACGAACAGCGAGCCCGGCGGCTGCCCCCAGTGCTCGACCATCGCCTCGCGCAGGTCGGCCGGCAGCGTGTCGAAGAAGGCGCGGTACTCCGCGGCGGGGATGCGCACCGGGTTGCCCGACAGCTGCTCCTCGCTGAGCCAGTCGGCGTCCTGGCCGCCGGCGGCGATCAGGGCGTGGATCAGCGCGTCGCCGTCGAGGTCGGCGACGCCGGGCAGCGCGTCGGGCCCGTCGAACGGGCCGATGTCGTACCCCGCCCCGGCCATCGCGGCCAGCAACCGGACGACGGACGCCGGGGTGTCCAGGCCGACCGCGTTCCCGATGCGGGCGTGCTTGGTCGGGTAGGCGCTCAGCATCACGACGATGCGGCGCTCCGCGGGCGGGGTGTGCCGCAGCCGGGCGTGCGCGACGGCGGTGCCGGCCACGCGGGCGGCCCGCTCCGGATCGGCGACGTAGCTGGTCAGCCCGTCGTCGTCGGTCTCCTTGAACGAGAACGGCACGCTGATCAGCCGGCCGTCGAACTCCGGGATCGCCACCTGGTTGCCGACGTCGAGGGGGGAGAGCCCGTCGTCGTCGGCCAGCCACTCCTCCCGCGAGCGGGTGAGGCACAGCCCCTGGACCACCGGCACGTCCAGCGAGGCGAGCTGGCCGACGTCCCACGCGCCGTCGTCCCCGCCGGCCTGGGCGGTGGCCGGTCGCGAGCCGCCCGCGGCGAGCACGGTGACCACCAGGGCGTCGGCGGTGCGCAGGACGTCGAGCAGCTCGTCGGAGACGCTGCGCAGCGAGGAGGTGTACACCGGCAGCGCGGAGCCCCCGGCGTCCTCGATCGCGCCGCAGAGCGCCTCGACGAAGGCGGTGTTCCCGGCCAGGTGGTGCGCCCGGTAGTAGAGGACGGCGACGGTCGGGCCGGTCCCCGTGGACGGCCGCTCCAGCACTCCCCAGTCCGGCGCGACCACCGGCGGCTCGAAGCCCTCGCCGGTGAGCAGCACGGTGTCGGACAGGAAGCGGTGCAGCTGCACCAGGTTGTCCGGGCCGCCCTGCGCCAGGTAGCCGTGCGCCTCGGTCGCGACCCCCATCGGGACCGTCGACAGCTCCATCAGCTCGGCGTCGGGCAGCGCCTCCCCACCCAGGACGACGACCGGCGCCGGCCCGGCCAGCAGCGGGACGAGCAGCTCCTCGTACTGCCGCCGCACGCCGAGGATGCGGACGACGACCAGCTCCGCGCCCTCGGCGAGCGCCGCGATGCCCGCGTCGTCCAGGCGGGAGGGGTTGCCCAGGCGCCAGTCGGCTCCGCTGGCGCGAGCGGAGAGGAGGTCGGTGTCGCTGGTCGACAGCAGCGTGAACACCGACGGCACGCTACCGGGACGAGGCGGGGCCTCGCGGCGAGGACCCGGCTGCCTCCGGCAGGTGGCGACGCCCCGGGGACCGGGGGTCACGCGCCGGAGGACCCCGGACGACCCGGGTCGCGGCCCTAGCGTCCGGCCATGGCCCCTCCCTCGGTGCCGCCGTTCCCGGACGGCGCGTTCTCCCGGGTGCTCTGCGTCGTCGCCCACCCCGACGACGTCGAGTACGGCACCTCCTCCGCGGTCGCCGCCTGGACCGCCCGCGGCGTCGACGTCGCCTACCTGCTGCTCACCCGCGGCGAGGCCGGCATGGACGCGCTCCGCCCCGAGGAGACCGCCCGGCTGCGGACGGCGGAGCAGCTGGCCGCCGGCGATGCGGTCGGGGTCAGCGGGATCCGGTTCCTCGACCACCCCGACGGCGTCCTCCAGTACGGCCTGGACCTGCGCCGGGACATCGCACGCGTCATCCGCGAGCACCGCCCCGACGCCCTGCTCGTCGGCTCGTGGGAGGTCGAGTTCGTCGCCGGGTTGAACCAGGCCGACCACCGGGTCGCCGGCCTCGCCGCGGTGGACGCGCTGCGCGACGCCGGCAACCGCTGGGTCTTCCCCGAGCTGCTCGACGAGGGGCTGGAGCCGTGGACGGTGCGCTGGCTGCTGGTCGGCGGTGACCCCCGCCCGACCCACGGCGTGGACGTGACCGGCGAGGCGCTGGAGCGGGGCATCGCGTCGCTGGAGGCCCACGGGCAGTACCTCGCCGGCATCCCGGGCCACCCGCCCCCACGCGCGATGATCACCGGGATCACGGCGCTGCAGGGGCGGCCCATGGGGGTGCCGCACGCGGTGCTCTTCCGCGCCTTCGACTTCCTGGCCCCACCGCCGATCGCGCTCGAGGCGATGCGGGCCGCGGCCGAGCCGGTCGGCTGAGCGGGGTCAGCAGCCCCCGCCGCCGTCGCCGCCACCGCCACCGCAGTCGCCGCCGAAGCCACCGCCCCAGCCGCCACCGGCCCATCCGCCGGAGCCCCCGTCGACGTACGCCGCGGAGTGGCTGCGGCGGACCTCTCGCACGCTCGGGCCCGGGGTCGTCGGCAGGTACGGCCGGGGCGGGGCGAAGACGGCGGCCCGGAGGTCGGCGTCGGCCCACGCCCCGGGCCCGCCGAGCGCCACCGCGACGACCCCGGAGCTGCCGAGGCGCGCCGGGTCGGACCGCAGGTCGCGCAGCGCCCGGCGTCCGGCCCGGGTCAGCCCGACGGCGGTCCAGATCCGCTCCGCCGTGGCGTCCACGCCGCCGCGCCGGGAGACCAGCCCGGCCTGCCGGAGACCATCGGCGAGGGCGGCCAGCCGGGCGTCGGTGCGCACCCGCCAGGCGATCCCGTCGATCGACCGGCGGGCGCGCGGACCCGCGGCGTCGAGCACGGCGGCCTCCACGGGGTGCCGCCGGCGGGGATCGACCACGTGCAGCTCGGCGGTCGAGCGGGTCACCCGCAGGCGCCCGTCCTCGACCAGGGCCACGACCGCGGCCTCGACGGCCCGGCGCGGCCCGCCGGCCAGGTAGGCGACCTCGTACAGGTCGGAGCCGAGGAGGGGGACGTGCGTTCCGGTCATGTCCGTCGTCCTTCGCGTCGAGGATCGAGAGGGGCTGCGGCCGCACGCCGACGGTCGCACGTCCCGCCGGATCCCCGCGAGCGTGCTTGCACGATTGCACGGACCGATAGCGTCGCGCCGTGGTCGAACGGGACACACCGTCGGTGCGGGAGCGCCGGCTGGCACGCGAGCTGCGGCAGCTGCGGACCGGGGAGCAACTGCACGCCAAGGACGTCGCCGCCCGGCTCGGGTGGTCGCCGTCGAAGGTGTCGCGGATCGAGACCGCGCGGATCGGCATCGCCGCCGACGACCTCGACCGGCTGCTCGAGCTGTACGGGGTGCCCGACGCCCACGCCGACCTGCTGCGCCGGCTGGCCCCGTCGGCCCGGCCGCGCGGCTGGTGGGACGCCTACGCCGACACGCTGTCGGCCGGGTACGCCAACCTCATCCGGCTGGAGGCGGGGTCACGGGCGCTGCGCTGCTTCGGCGCGCTGGTTCCGCACGCGCTGCTCCAGACCCCCGACTACGTGCGCCAGGTGGTCCTGTCGACCTGGGAGCGGCCGTCCCCGCCGGAGATCGAGCGCCGGGTGCAGGTCTGCCGGCGGCGCCAGGAGGTCCTCGACGCGGCCGACCCGATGCGGCTGTGGGCCGTGCTCGACGAGTCGGTGCTCCGCCGCACCGCGGGCGCGCCCGGAACGCCCGACGGTGCGGCGGTGCTGCGCGGTCAGCTGGAGTGGCTGGCCGAGGTGGCCGGCCGGCCGAACGTCACGCTGCAGGTGCTGCCGTTCGACGCCGGGCTGCCGCCGGTGACGGCGGGCTCGTTCTCCGTCCTCGACTCGCGCGCCACGCGGGCGCCGGACGTCGTCTACCTGGAGAACAAGACGCGGATCGCCTTCGTCGACGGTGAGGCGGAGGTGCACCGCTACGGCCGCGCCTTCCAGCTGCTCACCGAGATGGCGCTGGACCCCGACGAGTCCATCCGCCTCGTCGAGCGGCGGGCCGCCGAGCTGTAGTCGTCACCCACCGGTCCGGGAGGCGAGGGCGCCCTCGAGCCAGGCGCGCAGCGCGGGCTCGGGTGCGGCGCCGGCCTGCCGGGTCACGACCTTCCCCCGGTCCAGCACGAGCAGCGTCGGCACCGCCTGCACGCCGAACCGCCGGGCCGACCGGGGTGCGGCGTCGACGTCGACCCTCACCAGCTTCACCCGGCCGGCGAAGGCCGCGGCCAGCCGCTCCAGGGCGGGGCCCACCGCGCGGCACGGCCCGCACCACGTCGCCCACAGGTCGACCAGCACGGGCACCGGCGAGTGCTCGGCGACCTCCGCGAAGTCCGCGTCCCCGGCGTCGACCACCCACGGCAGCGCCGCTCGGCACCTGCCGCACCGAGGGCTGCCGGCCGCGGCCGCGGGCACCCGGTTGCGCTGCCCGCAGGTCGGGCACGGGGTGATCCGGCTCGGCATGTCCGCTCCCTCCCGTTCCTGGGGCTCCTCAGGCGGCACCGAGGGCGTCGGCCACCCGGTGGTGCGCCACCGCCTCACCGGCCCGGCTCTGCCGCTCGAGCGTGCGGGCCAGCGCGCGGCGCGCCCAGCCGTTGGCCGGGGCCATCTCCACCAGCCGGGTCAGCGCGTCCTCCGCCCTCGCCAGCTGAGCGGAGCCGAAGTAGGCGCGGGCCAGCAGCTCGAGGGCGGCCTCGTTGGCCGGCTCCGCCTCGACGAGCGGCTCCAGCAGGCGCGCCGCCTCGATCGGCTGCGCCATCGCGAGGAAGAGGTCCGCGCGGAGGAACTCCGAGTGCAGGTCGCGCTGCGTCATGCCAGGAGAACCCGCCGACCCCTCCGCGGCTTCCCATGCGTCCCCGAGAAGGCGCATCGTTGTAGTGCATCCAACGGAGGGTGCAGGGAGAAGAATGGGCACCGTCCCACAGCCCCGGGAGTCCTCATGGCACTGCGACCGCACCTCCCGCACCGCACGGCCGACACCACCGACGAGCGCCCAGGACCCGGCGCCCGCGTGTACGCCGTCCAACGCACCGGCGCCGTCCTGGTGGCGCTGACCCTCCTGGTCTTCGGCCTCCTCGGCTTCGCCGGCGGCCTGGACTACTTCTCGACCGAGGGCGAGCGCATCCTCGGCCTGTCGTCCAACGGCCTGCTGTCGACCATCTCGGTGGTCATGGCGGTCGTACTGCTGGTCGCCGCTGCGCGCAGCCCGCGGGTCACCTCGACGATCATGATCGTCGCCGGCTCGCTGTTCCTGCTCTCCGCCCTGGTGAACCTGGCGGTGCTCCGCACCTCCTTCAACATCCTCGCGTTCGAGTTCGAGAACGTCGTCTTCTCCGTCGTCGTCGGCCTGCTCCTGCTGACGCTGGGGGCCTACGGCCGGATCAGCGGCCACCTGCCGGAGGACAGCCCGTACGCCCACCCGCACGCGCCGGTCGAGGAGGAGGACGACGACCTCCCGACGACGCCGGCCGAGGTCGCCGCGGAGCAGGCGATGCGCGCCGCCGAGGTGGCCGTCGTCCAGCACGTCGCCACCAACGAGCAGCGTCGCCGGGTGGCGGCCATGGCGCAGGTGCACAGCCGGGGCGACCGCCGCCGGGTGTGGATGTCCTTCGACGAGGCGCGCCGACTCGGCTGAACCGGGCCGCCACCGGTCACCGGGCGGGACGGCGGGACGTACCCTCGCCACCGCCATGACCGCCAGCCCCACCGCCCGCGTCCGCGCCGACGCGTGCCCCGGGGCGCTGCAGACGCACGCCGCCGCCGACGGCGCGCTGGCGCGGGTCCGGGTGCCCGGCGGTCTGCTGACCGCCGGTCAGCTGCGGGCGCTGGCGGCCGCCGCGCGTGACCTCGGTGACGGGGCGCTGGAGCTCACGAGCCGGGGCAACGTGCAGCTGCGCGGCCTGGCCGACGGCGCGGAGGCCGGGCTCGGCGACCGGCTGGCCGCCGCCGGCCTGCTGCCCAGCGCGTCGCACGAGCGGGTGCGCAACGTACTGGCCAGCGCGCTGACCGGCCGGGCCGGCGGGCACGTCGACGTCCGGCCGTGGGTGCGTGCGCTGGATGCCGGGATCTGCGCCGACCGCGCGCTCGCCGCACTGCCCGGCCGGTACCTCGCCACGCTCGACGACGGCCGCGGCGACGTCGCCGGCCTCGGCGGGGACGTCGGCCTGCTGGCCCTCGCCCCCGGCTCCGTGGCCCTCACCCTCGCCGGGGCGGACAGCGGGCTGCGGACGACGCCGGACCGCGCGGTCCCCCTGGCGGTCGCGGCCACCCGGGCCTTCCTCGACGAGCGCGCCGCCCAGGGCGGCACCGCGTGGCGCCTCGCGGAGTTGACCCGGGGTCAGGAGCGGGTGGCCGCACGGATCGCCACCTCGTCGCCCGACGAGCGGGGGGCCGGGGCGATGACCCCGTCGTCCTCCGGACGGCACCGCGGCCAGGTGCCGTCCCCACGTCGTGTGGAGCCGCTGCCGTCCCTCCTCGGGGAGGCCCCCGGCCTCCCGCTCGTCAGGACCCCGGCGGGCACCACCCCCCAGGACGACGGGCGGGTGGCCCTCGTCGCCGTCGTCCCCCTGGGGCGGCTCACCGCCGACCAGACCGAGCTCCTGGCTCGACTGGCCGATGAGGTGCAGCTGACGCCGTGGCGCAGCGTCGTCGTCCCCGACCTGCCCGACGACGCCGCCGCCGCGGAGCTGACCGCCGCCGGCCTGGTGCTCGACCCCGGCAGCGCCTGGAGCCGGGTGACCGCCTGCGCGGGACGGCCGGGGTGTGCGAAGTCGCTGGCCGACGTCCGGGCCGACGCCGCCCGGGCCGTGGCGGACGGCACACTGCCGGCCGAGGGCGCCCGCCAGCACTGGGCCGGGTGCGGGCGGCGCTGCGGCCGTCCACGCGGCGAGGTCGTCGACGTGGTGGCGACCGGGACCGGATACCGAGTCGGGTGGAGCTGATGTACGAGTACGAGTACGAGAAGGACGGCGCGGAGATCTACCGGCGCTCGTTCGCCACCATCCGGGCCGAGACCGACCTGGCCGGGCTGCCCCCGGACGTCGCCCGCGTCGCCGTGCGGATGGTGCACGCCTGCGGCCAGGTCGACCTGGTCGAGGACCTCGCCTTCTCACCCGACGTCGTGGCCCGGGCCCGCGAGGCGCTGGACGCCGGCGCCCCGGTGCTCTGCGATGCGGAGATGGTGGCCTCGGGCGTCACCCGCCGCCGGCTGCCGAAGGACAACGACGTGGTCTGCACGCTCAACGACCCGCGCACCCCCGCGCTGGCCGCCGATCTCGGCACCACCCGCACCGCCGCGGCACTGGAGCTCTGGCGCGACCGGCTGGAGGGCGCGGTCGTGGCCATCGGCAACGCGCCCACCGCGCTGTTCCACCTGCTCGAGATGGTCGCTGCCGGCGCGCCCCGCCCGGCTGCCGTCCTGGGCATCCCGGTCGGCTTCATCGGCGCCGTGGAGTCCAAGGACGCACTGGCCGCCTCCGACCTCGAGCACCTCGTGGTCCGCGGCCGGCGTGGTGGCAGCGCGATCACCGCGGCGGCCGTCAACGCGATCGCGAGCGACATCGAATGAGCGGACAGGGACGTGCGCATCGCAGCGAGGACCGGAGCCGACAGGGGGTGAGCATCGCAGCGAGCTCTGCGACCGAGGAGCGGAGCGACCGCGGAGGCGACCCACGGCATGGCGCGAGGAGCGGAGCGTCCCGCGGGAGCGGGGGGCATCGGGTGACCGGCCGCCTGTACGGCGTCGGGCTGGGCCCCGGCGACCCCGAGCTCGTCACCGTCAAGGCCGCCCGGCTCATCGCGGCCGCCGACGTCGTCGCCTTCCACGCCGCCCAGCACGGCCGCTCGGTCGCCCGCGCGGTGGCCGCGCCGTACCTGCGCGCGGGCCAGGTCGAGGAGTTGCTCGTCTACCCGGTCACCACCGAGACCACCGGCCACCCCGGCGGCTACCAGGGCGCGATCGACGAGTTCTACGAGGCGGCCGCGGCGCGGCTGGCCGCACACCTGGACGCCGGCCGCGACGTGGTCGTCCTCGCCGAGGGTGACCCGTTCTTCTACGGCTCCTACATGCACATGCACAAACGGCTGGCCCACCGGTACCCGACGGAGGTGGTGCCCGGCGTGACCAGCGTCAGCGGGGCCGCCGCGGCGGTCGGCCGGCCGCTGGTCGAGCGCGACGAGGTGCTCACCGTGCTGCCCGGCACGCTGCCCGCCGACGAGCTCGCCGAGTGGCTGGCCACCACCGACGCCGCAGCGGTCCTGAAGCTGGGGCGCACGTTCGGCAACGTGCGCGAGGCGTTCGACGCCGCCGGGGTGCTCGACCGGGCCCTCTACGTCGAGCGCGCCTCCACCGACCGGCAGCGCACGATGCCGCTGGCCGACGTCGACCCGGCGACCGTCCCCTACTTCTCCCTCGCCCTGCTGCCCAGCCCGCTCACCGATCCGACCGCCGGACCGGAACGGCACGACGAGGCCGCACCCGGCACCGGCGAGGTCGTCGTCGTCGGCCTCGGCCCGGGTGCCCGCTGCTGGACCACCCCCGAGGCCGCCGAGGCCCTGGCCGCCGCCGACGACCTCGTCGGCTACGGCCCCTACCTGGACCGGGTGCCGGCCAACCCCAGGCAGACCCGCCACCCCAGCGACAACCGGGTCGAGGCCGAGCGTGCCGCGCACGCCCTCGACCTGGCCCGGACCGGACGGCGGGTCGCGGTCGTATCCAGCGGCGACCCCGGCGTCTTCGCGATGGCCGCCGCGGTGCTCGAGGTCGCCGAGCGGCCGGACTACGCCGAGGTCCCGGTGCGGGTGCTGCCCGGCCTCACCGCCGCGCAGGCCGTCGCCGCCCGGGTCGGCGCGCCGCTGGGCCACGACTTCTGCGTGGTCAGCCTCTCCGACGTCCGCAAGCCGTGGGACGTCGTCGTCGACCGGCTGCGGCACGCCGCGGCCGCCGACCTGGTGCTCGCGCTCTACAACCCGCGATCCAGGGCCCGGCCGCACCAGCTCGCCCAGGCGCAGGAGGTGCTGCTGGAGGGCCGCAAGCCCGACACGGTGGTCGTCGTCGGCCGCGACGTCGGCGGCCCCGAGGAGAGCATCCGGGTCACCACCCTCGGGGAGCTGGACCCGGAGACGGTCGACATGCGCTGCTGCGTGATCGTCGGCTCGTCGCAGACCCGGGTCAGCGCCACCGGCGCCGTCTACAGCCCCCGTACCCATGAAGGACCTCGCACCCATGGAGGACCTCGCCCTCCCCACCCCTCGTAGCAGGACCTCCCTGCCCACCGTCGAAGGACCCCGTCCTCCTCACCCCGCGCACGCTCGGGTCGGGACGGGGCCGGCGGTGGCACCTGCAGGGAGGCCGACGGGGACCCGGGACGGGCCACGTGACACTCAGTGCCACGCCTGGCACGATGGCCCGCCAGTGGCGTGCGTCACCCTCCCCCGGGGACGGCGCTGGCGGCCGGGCGATCGCGGGAGGGGCTCTCATGGCGAGCACCAGGGACTGGTTCGAGACCGTGGAGGAGGCCCAGCACCGTGCGAGGAAGCGGTTGCCGCGGTCGGTCTACCTGGCGCTGGTCGCCGGCACCGAGAAGGGGCTGACGGCCAACGACAACGTCGCCGCCTTCGACGAGATCACCTGGCGGCCGCACGTCGCCGACCTGCCGGGCAAGCGGGAGACGGGCACCACGGTCATGGGCCAGGAGGTGTCCATGCCGGTGCTGGTCTCCCCCACCGGCGTGCAGGCGGTGCACCCCGAGGGCGAGGTGGCGGTGGCCCGCGCGGCCGCGGCCCAGGACGTCGCGATGGGCCTGTCCTCGTTCGCCAGCAAGCCGGTCGAGGAGGTCGGGGCGGCCCAGCAGAAGCTGTTCTTCCAGATGTACTGGGTCGGCTCCCGGGAGACGATCCTCGCCCGCGCCGAGCGGGCCCGGGCCGCCGGCGCCAAGGGCCTGATCATGACGCTGGACTGGTCCTTCGCCTCCCGGCGCGACTGGGGCAGCCCGCCGATCCCCGAGAAGATCGACGTCAAGAACGCGCTGAAGTTCGCCCCCGAGGTGCTGCGCAAGCCGCGCTGGCTGGCCACCTACCTGCGCTCCGGCGCCATCCCCGAGCTCAGCGTCCCGAACCTCGCGCTGGACGGCGAGGAGCCGCCGAACTTCTTCGGCGCCTACGGCGAGTGGATGGGCACCCCGCTGCCCACCTGGGAGGACGTCGCCTGGCTGCGCGAGCAGTGGGGCGGGCCGTTCATGCTCAAGGGGATCACCCGCCCCGACGACGCCCGCCGCGCCGTCGACGCCGGCGTCACCGCCATCTCCGTCTCCACCCACGGCGGCAACAACCTCGACAGCACACCGGGTGCGGTCCGCTCGCTGCCCGGGGTGGTCGACGCGGTCGGCGACCAGGTCGAGGTGCTCATGGACGGCGGGGTGCGCCGCGGCGCCGACGTCGTCAAGGCGATGGCCCTGGGCGCCAAGGCGGTGATGATCGGCCGCGCCTACCTGTGGGGCATGGCCGCGAACGGTGAGCGTGGCGTCCAGAACGTCCTGGCGATCATCCGGCAGGGCATCGACGAGGCGCTGCTGGGGCTCGGGAAGGCCTCGGTGCACGACCTGACCCGCGAGGACGTCGTCCTGCCGCCGAACTTCACCCGCAGCTGACCCGCGCGCCGCGCCGACGCGCGGGAATGCGGGCGCGGCCGTCGGGCTTGCGCTGTTGCGTGCCCGCCCGCCGCGCGTCCCGCGCCGTCCCGTTCTGGACGGCGGCCGCGCTGCTCGTCCTGGTGCTCGCGGCCTCCGGCGTCCCCTCGCCGCTCTACCGCGTCTACCAGGAGCGTCTCGGCTTCTCGGCCGGCGTGCTGACGACGGTCTTCGGCATCTACGCCCTCGCACTGCTCGCCACGCTGCTCGTGGCCGGGGCACTGTCGGACCACGTCGGACGCCGGCCGGTGATCGTGGCCGGGATGCTGCTGCAGGTCGTCGCGATGGCGCTGTTCTGGGCTGCCGACTCGGTGGGCTGGCTGCTGGCAGCGCGGGTGGTGCAGGGGCTGTCGGTCGGCTGCCTCACCGGCGCCCTGGGCGCGACGCTGCTGGACCACCAGCGCGCCGACCGCCCTCTCGGCGCCCTGGTCAACAGCGCCTCCCCCGGCTTCGCCCTGGCGCTCGGCGCGGTGAGCGCCGGGCTGGCGGTCGACTTCGTGCCCTCCCCCACCGACTGGGTGTTCGGCACGCTCACCGCGCTGTTCGCCGTCGCCGCCGGTGTGGCCCTGCTGCTGCCGGAGTCCTCGCCGCGCACCCCGGGTGCACTCGCCTCGCTGCGGCCGCGGGTGCACGTGCCCGCCGCCCACCGGGCGGCGTTCCTCGTCGCGTCGCCGTGCCTGGTGGCGATGTGGGCGCTGGGCGGCCTCTACCTCTCGCTGGGGCCGTCGGTCGCCGCCGGCGTCTTCGGCCTGGAGGACCACCTCGTCGGCAGCCTGGTCATCGTGGCGATGCAGGGCATGGGCGCCGTCGGCGGCGTGAGCCTGCGCAACATCGCCCCGCACACCGCGATGACCACCGGCTGCCTGGTCTTCGCCGCGGGCGTCAGCGGCACGATCGTCTCGCTGGCCACCGGCAGCGCCGCGCTGTTCTTCGCCGCCGCTGCGGTGTCCGGGTTCGGCTTCGGCGCGGCCTTCCTCGGCGCGGTGGCGACCGTGACCGCCGGCGTCGCGCCCGGCGAGCGCGGCGGGCTGCTCTCGAGCGTCTTCGTCGTCGGCTACCTGGCCTTCAGCATCCCGGCCGTCGTCGCGGGGCTGGCGTCGGGCGCGGTGGGGCTGCGGCCGACCGCCGTGGTGTACGGCGTCGTGGTGATCGCCCTGGCCCTCGGCGCGGTGGCCGGGCTGCAGCGGCACCGGCGCGCGGCCCAGCGCCGTCCCGAGCCCGTACCGGTCTGAGAGAGGACCACCCTTTCCCCCACGCCTCGTGGAAGGACCCCGTCCTCCCCTCCCTTCGCCCGCTCGGGGCGGGACCCGGGACGGGGCCGGTGGGCCCCTGGAGGGTGACCGTTCCAGCACGTCACCCGCGCCGGAGGAGTCAGCGCAGGACGGCGTCCAGGAACCCGTGCACCCGCTGCTCGAGCTCGGCGGTCCGCTCGGCGGCGACCTCCTCCGGGTCGCGCTCGCGCAGCCACGGCGGGATCTCGCTGCGCGCCCGGACGGCGCAGGCCAGGTCCGCGCAGACGTAGGTGCCGACCGTGTTGCCGTTCCGACCCGGCTCCCCGGCCCGGCGCGCGGTGAACAGCGAGACGTCGCTGCCGGCCTGCGCCGTCTGGCACAGCAGGCACATCGCGGGCGTGGCCGAGGACATCCGGGTGTCGGCGGCCCGCACGGCGACCCCGACCGGCCGCCCGTCGCGCTCGACCACCAGGTAGCCGCGCAACGGCGCCCGCGGATCACGCCAGCCCAGGACGACGAGCTCCTCCCACGGGGTCTCCGCGAAGGTGCGCGGCAGCGTCAGGGCCTCGGCCTCGCCGCGGGAACAGTTGACGAAGGACCGCCGCACCTGCTTCTCCGTCAGCGCGCGCACCGTGCCTGCTCCTCCCCGTCGTCGGACCGCCGGCGGACATCATGCGCGAACCGCGCCGGCCGGTCACCCGAGTTCCAGGGCCGCGAGGACCTCCTCCGGGGTGGCCGCCACCAGCGCCGCTCCGGCGCCGGCCAGCTCGCCCGGCGGCGCGGGGCCCCAGCCGGCACCGATGCAGGGCAGCCCGTGCGCGGCTGCGCCGAGCACGTCGTGCGCCCGGTCGCCGACCAGCACCGGGCGCTCGCGGTCGGGGTGCGCGGCCAGCGCGGCGGCCACCACCTGGTCCTTGTGCCGCACGGCGCCGTCGAGGGTCGCGCCGTGCACGGAGGCGAAGGACGGCAGCAGTCCCACGTGCTCCAGGAGCCGGACGGCGAAGGGCTCCGGCTTGCTCGTGGCGACGGCGAGGGTGGCGCCCGCGCCGGCCAGTGCGGCCAGCAGCCCGGGGACGCCGGGGTACACGGTCGCGTCGAGCAGCGCGCCGGCGGCGTAGTGCGCGCGGTAGGCGGCCACCGCGCGCGGGACGTCGTCGGCCGGGACGCCGAGGACGAGGGCGAACCCGTCCTGCAGCGGCGGTCCGACCATCCCGCGCAGCTGCTCGGGCGTCGGCTCCGGCAGGCCGAGCACGTCGGCCGCGGCGCGGACCGAGGCCCAGATGCCGGGTGCGGAGTCGACCAGCGTGCCGTCGAGGTCGAACAGCACCAGGCGGCGAGCGAGCCCCTGGCGCGGAACGCGGTCATCTGCTTCGATCTTCAAGCACCTCTCCTGCCGTCACCCGCCCGGAGGACCCATGACCCGGACCCACGACACCGCCGTGGCAGCCCCCGTCTCGACGCTCCGGCCGGTGCAGGCAGCCGCGGTGCTGTCGGTGCTGGTGCTGTTCTGGCAGTTCCTCTCCGCCGGCCGGATCATGGTCGGCGAGGACGCGACCGGCGGCCACGGCGCCGGGGCGATCGCCCTGCACGTGACCACCGGGCTGCTGCTGCTGGCCACGGTGCTGCACGGGCGGCGCACGCGGGTGTGGTGGCCGGCCGCGCTGGCCGCGGCGGGCTTCGTGCTCACCTTCGTGCAGGCGGCGCTGGGCAGCTCGGGCTCGATCGCGACGCACGTGCCGCTGGCCCTGGTGATCACGGTGGGCACGGTCTGGCTGACCGCCTGGGCGTTCCGCTCGCCCACCGCCTGAGAGGGGACCCCGTCCTCCCCACCCCTCGCAGGCTCGGGGCGGGCCCCTGGACGGGGACGGGCGCTGTCAGGCTCGTGGGCACCGCCCCCCGAGCACCCAGGCCGCGGCCTCCTCGACCGTCGGCACCACGGGCACGCCCTCGGGCAGCGGTGGCCGGCGCACCAGGACCACCGGGACGCCGAGCTGCCGGGCCGCGGTCAGCTTGGCGGCGGTCATCGACCCGCCGCTGTCCTTGGTGACGACGACGTCGACCCGGTGCGCGGTCAACAGGGCCCGCTCGTCCTCGACGGTGAACGGGCCGCGGGCGAGGACCACCGTGGCGCGCGCCGGCAGCGGCGGCTCCGGCGGGTCCACCGAGCGGACGACGCAGTGCGCGCGCAGCCCGGCGAAGGCCGCGAGCCCCTGCCGGCCGGTGGTCAGCAGCACCGAGTCGCAGCCGTCCACCGCGGTCGCGGCGTCGGCCAGGGAGTCCACCCAGCGCCAGTCGTCACCGGGCTGCGCCGTCCACCCGGGGCGTTGCAGCCGCAGCAGCGGGGTGCCGGTCGTCGCGGCCGCCGTCGCCGCGTGCGCGGTCATGGTCGCGGCGAACGGGTGGGTGGCGTCGACGAGGGCGGCCACGCCGTCGAGCGCCGCCGCCAGGCCCGCGGTCCCGCCGAACCCGCCGATCCGCACCCCGCCGGGCGGCAGCACCGGGTCGGCCACGCGGCCGGCCAGCGAGCTGAGCACGTCGACGCCCTCGGCCACCAGCCGTTCCGCGAGCCGGCGGGCCTCGCCCGTCCCGCCCAGGACCAGCACCCGGCCGGTCACACCCGCCGCCCGTGCATGCTGATCACGTGACCGGTGCGGGGCGTGAGGGCAGCACGGGGCTGCGCTACGGCTGGACGACGGGCGCCTGCGCGACCGCCGCGACGACCGCCGCCTACACCGCGCTGCTGACCGGCGAGTTCCCCGACCCCGTGCAGATCGACCTGCCGAACGACAGGCACCCGACCTTCGCGCTGGCGACCGAACACCTCGGGGACGGCGTCGCCACCGTGGGTGTGGTCAAGGACGCCGGCGACGACCCCGACGTCACCCACGGCGCGCTGGTGTCGGTCCGGGTCACCCCCGGCGAGCCGGGGTCCGGGGTGGTCTTCCGGGCCGGTGAGGGCGTCGGGACGGTGACCAAGCCCGGGCTGCCGCTCCCCGTGGGCGAGCCGGCGATCAACCCGATGCCCCGGCAGTTCATCCGGGAGCACGTCGCCGCGGTCGCCGCCCGGCACGGCGGCACGGGCGACGTCGTCGTCGAGGTCTCGGTGGAGAACGGCGCGGAGCTGGCGCGGCGGACGTGGAACCCGCGGCTGGGCATCCTCGGCGGGCTGTCGATCCTGGGGACGACGGGCGTCGTCGTCCCCTACTCCTGCTCGTCGTGGATCGACTCGATCCGCCGCGGCATCGACGTCGCCCGGGCGGCCGGGCACACGCACGTCGCCGGGTGCACCGGCTCGACCAGCGAGCGGGTGGTCACCGAGCTGTACGGACTGCCCGAGGACGCGCTGCTCGACATGGGCGACTTCGCCGGAGCGGTGCTGAAGTACCTGCGCCGGCACCCGGTGCCGCGGCTCACGGTGGCCGGCGGGATCGGCAAGCTGGCCAAGCTCGCCGACGGCCACCTCGACCTGCACTCGGGCCGCTCGCAGGTGTCGACGGAGTCGCTCGCCGCGATGGTGCGCGACGCCGGCGGGGCGCCGGAGCTGGTCGAGGGCGTGCGCGGCGCGAACACCGCGCTCGACGCGCTGCACCAGTGCCAGGCCGCCGGGCTGCCGCTGGGCGACCTGGTGGCGGCCGGCGCCCGGCAGACGGCAGTCGGTGTGCTGCGCGGGGCCCCGGTCGAGGTCGACGTCGTGGTGGTCGACCGGGCCGGCACCGTGGTCGGCAGGTCGTGATCCGGCCCCCTCCCGGGCCGGCCCTGTCCGGAGGCTCGCTCCGAGCCTGCGAGTGGCGAGGAGGACGGGGTCCTTCCCCGAGGGGTGGGGGGGAGGGGGTCCGCCCACTAACGACACCGGGCGCTCGAGTAGAGGTGGCTGTCGGGGAACTCCGCTGCCGCGAGCACCGGGCCGACGACCACCACCGCCGTCCGCCGCACCCCGGCCGCCGCGACCTGCCCGGCGATGTCGGCGAGCGTGCCGCGCAGCACCAGCTCGTCGTCCCGGCTGGCGCGGGCCACCACGGCGACCGGGCCGTCGTCCCCGTAGTGCGCGGCGAGCTCGGGGGCGAGCTCGGCGATCCGCTGGACGGCGAGGTGCAGCACCAGCGTCGCGCCCGTGGCCGCGTAGGCGGCGAGCTCCTCGCCCGGCGGCATCGGGGTGGAGCGGGCGCTGGTCCGGGTCAGGACGACGGTCTGCCCCACCCCCGGCACGGTCAGCTCCCGCTTGAGCGACGCAGCAGCCGCGGCGAACGCCGGGACGCCGGGCACGACCTCGTAGGGCACCCCGGCGGCGTCGAGCCGGCGCATCTGCTCGGCCATGGCGCTCCAGATCGACGGGTCGCCGGAGTGCAGCCGGGCCACGTCGTACCCGGCCTCGTGCGCCGCGACCAGCTCGGCGGTGATCCGGTCGAGGTCGAGATCGGCGGTGTCGACCAGCCGGGCGCCGGCCGGCGCGGTGTCGAGCAGGTCGCGCGGCACCAGCGCGCCCGCGTAGAGGCAGACCGGCGCCGACGCGATCAGCCGCGCGGCTCGCAGCGTGACCAGGTCGGCCGCCCCCGGACCCGCCCCGATGAAGTACACCGTCATGCGGCACCTCCGGCGCTCTCCGCGGAGTTGGCCGGTTTCCCGGCGCTCCAGATGGTCACGGGCATGGCGGGCCGCCAGCCGGTGTAGCTCCCGACGGGCGCGGCGTGCGCGACCGACAGCCGGGTCAGCTCGCCGCCGACCCGCGAGCGCCACCGCGCCAGCACCGCCTCGCCCTCCACCGTCACCGCGTTGGCCACCAGCCGGCCGCCCGGGCGCAGCGCCTCCCAGCACGTCTCCAGCAGCCCCTCGCCGGTGAGCCCACCCCCCACGAAGACCGCGTCCGGCGCGGGCAGCCCGTCGAGCGCCGCGGGGGCGCGGCCCTCCACCACCTGCAGCCCGGGGACGCCGAGCCGCGCGGCGTTCTCCCCGATCCGCCGGGCCCGGGGGACGTCGGACTCCACGGCCACCGCCCGGCAGGAGGGGTGCACCCGCATCCACTCGATGCCGACGGAGCCCGCGCCGGCGCCGACGTCCCACAGCAGCCGGCCGGGCAGCGGCGCGAGCCGGGCGAGGGCGACCGCGCGGACGTCGCGCTTGGTCAGCTGCCCGTCATGCGCGTAGGCGTCGTCGGGCAGGCCGGGCACGGTCGGCAGCAGCACGGTGCCGGCATCGGCGACCACCTCGACGGCGGTCACCACGAGCGGGTCGGTCTCGGCGTGCGGCCACCCGGCGGCGGTGCCGGTGAAGCGCTGCTCGGCCGGCCCGCCCAGCTGGGCCAGGGCGACCAGCCGGCTAGCGCCGTAGCCGCGGTCGGCGAGGACGGCGGCGACCGCGGCCGGGGTCCGGGTGTCCGAGCCGAGCACGAGCAGCCGCCGTCCCGGGGTGGCGTGCGGCACGACCAGCTCGACCGGCCGGCCGACCACGGGGACCACCTGCGTCTCCTCCACCGCCCAGCCCAGCCGGGCGCAGGCCAGCGTCACCGACGACGGGTGCGGGAGCACCTCGACCGCGTCGGCGCCGTGCAGCCGGACCAGCGAGCTGCCGACGCCGGACAGCATCGGGTCGCCGCTGGCCAGCACGACGACCCGCCGGCCCGGGTGCTGCGTCAGCAACCCGGCCAGCGCCGGGGCCATCGGCGAGGGCCAGGGCACCCGTTCGGCGGGGACGCCGGCCGGCACGAGGGCCAGCTGGCGGGCGCTCCCGCGCAGCACGTCGGCGTCCTCGACCGCCCGGCGGGCCCGCGGCGAGAGACCGTCCCAGCCGTCCGCGCCGATGCCGACGACCACGACCGGGGTGCGCCCGCCTCGCCCGGGGACGGAACCGTGCGCCGGCGCCCGCTGCGGTGCTCCGGCGGCGGCCGTCACGCCGGCAGCTCCCCCGCCGGGCCCGCGGCCTCGGCGAGCAGCCGGTCGCGGAGCTCCTCCGGCAGCCGGTCGACGTAGACGGTGCCGTCGAGGTGGTCGACCTCGTGCTGCAGGCAGCGGGCGGCCATCCCGGTGGCCTCGATGGACACCGGTGCACCGTCGGCGTCGACGCCGTCCACCCGGGCACGGAAGGCCCGCGGCAGCTCGGCGTAGGGGCCGGGCACCGACAGGCAGCCCTCCTCGGTGACCTCCTCGGCCGGCTCGCCCTCGTGCGGCTGCGGGATCGTCAGCTCCGGGTTGACCACGTAGCCGACGACGTCCTCGCCGTCGGCGTCCGGGCAGTCGATGACGAAGACGCGCGCGTCGACGCCGATCTGGTTGGCCGCCAGGCCCACGCCGTCGGCGGCCTCCATGCTGGCGAACATGTCCAGGACCAGCCGGCGGAGGCCCTTGCCGAACTCGCCCACCGGCGCGCACGGCCGGTGCAGGACCGGGTTGCTGCCGTAGGTGACGATCGGCCGGGCGACGCCGCTGTAACGGCCGGGCAGGCGCATGACCGTCGATCCTAGGGACGCCCCCACGCGGGCCGGTTGGCACGATGACCGCCGTGCTGCCCGCGCGTGACCTCCCGACCGCCGCGGGGCTGGCCCTGGGCGCCGCCGCCGACCTGCTGCTGGCCGATCCACGCCGGTGGCACCCGGTGGCCGGGTTCGGCCGGGCCGCCGCGGCCCTGGAGCGCCCGCTCTGGCGCGACACCCGCGCCGCCGGGGTGGGGTACGCCGGGCTGCTGGCCGGCGCGGCGGCCGCCCTGGGCGTCGCCCTCGACCGCGCCACCCGCGGCCGGCCCGCCGTCCGCACGCTGGTCACCGCCGCCGCCACCTGGACGGTGCTCGGGGGCACCTCCCTGGGCCGCGCCGGGACGGCGATGGCGCACGCGCTCGACCCCGTGGACCTCCCGGCCGCCCGCGCCCTGCTGCCCACCCTGGCCGGCCGGGACCCCTCCGGGCTCGACGTCCCGGAACTGGCCCGCGCCACGGTGGAGTCGGTCGCGGAGAACACCTCCGACGCCGCCGTCGCGCCACTGGTGTGGGGTGCGGTGGCCGGGCTGCCCGGCCTGCTGGGCTACCGCGCGGTCAACACCCTCGACGCGATGGTCGGGCACCGCTCGCCGCGGTACGCCCGCTTCGGCTGGGCCGCCGCGCGCACCGACGACGTCGCCAACTGGCTGCCCGCGCGGCTCACCGCGGCGCTCACGGTGGCGTCCGCGCCGCTGGTCGGGGGCTCGGCGCGCGGGGCGTGGACCGTGTGGCGCCGCGACGGCGCGGCCCACCCCTCGCCCAACGCCGGCCGCTGCGAGGCGGCCCTGGCCGGCGCGCTGCACCTCCGGCTGGGCGGCCGCAACGTCTACGGCAGCCGGGTGGAGCACCGCCCGACGCTCGGCGACGGCCGGGCGCCGGCGGCCTCCGACGTCCCGCGCGCCGTGCGGCTCTCCCGCGCGGTGTGGACGGCGGCCGCCGCGCTCGCCGCCGCGTCCCGGGCGCTGCCCCGAAGCTGACGCAGCGGCATGGCTCGAAAGCGGTGCGTCACGCTTCTCGGTCCGGCACACGAGGACACGCGAAGCCGCCACCGGAACGGCACCGACGGGCGGGCGTGTCGCTCCGCGACACCGTACGGTCCGGTGACACGGAGCGGCTGGTGACACGTGGTCACCGGCGTACCGCTGAGGTCGAACCCACGGCCTGCGGCGCCCCGACCGGGTTCGGCCCGGTGGCACCCCGTGGAGTCGAGATGACCGCGACCCCTTCCCCCACCGTCGCCCGGAGCACCGTCTCCCGGGCCGCTCCCACCGCACCGCCGGCACGCCCCCTCCCCGCCGCCCGGCGGATGGCCGGCCGGTACCGCTACGACCGGCGCACCGGCACGTGGAGCTGGTCCCCGGAGATGTCGGTGCTGCTCAACCTGGCGCGCAACGGTGGGCACCCGTGCACCGAGCTGCTGGTCCACTCGCTGCACCCCGGCGACCGGCCACGGGCGCTCGACGCGATCACCGCCGCCTGCACCGCAGGCGTGCCCTTCGCCCTGCGGGTGCGGCTGGGCAGCCGGGGCGGACTGGAGCGCCCCGCCGTCCTCGTCGGCGAGCCCGTGGTCGACGCAGCCGGGACGGTCGACGCGCTGGAGGGCGTGCTCGTCGAGGTCCCCCCGGAGCCACGCCCGCCGGCGGCAGGTCCGGGGGCGGCCGGGACCGGGGACGACCGGGTGCAGGCCCTGGAGACCGAGGTCGCCCAGCTGCGCACCGCGATGAGCAGCCGGGCGGCGATCGAGCAGGCCAAGGGCATCCTCATGCTGCTCACCAGCTGCAGCGAGCAGGTGGCCTTCGACCTGCTGGCGCACATCTCGAGCAACTCGCACCGCAAGGTGCGCGAGGTCGCGGTGGCCATCGTCGAGTCGGCCGCCGGGCACGCCGGGCTGCCCGAGGACATCCAGGCCCTCATCCGGGACGTCTGCCCACCCCGCCCGCACCACTGAGGCGCGCCGTGCGCCCCGGGAGGCCATCGCTTCCCGGCCGCAGGAGAGGATGCCGCTGACGCCGGTGCTCGCCGGCGGTCCCCGAGCCGAGAGGGGAACGCGGCGTGCTCTACCTGGTCGTCCGGTTCCTGCTGCGCCCGTTGTTCCACGTTGCTCTGCGCATGCACGTGACGGGACGGGAGAACGTGCCGCCCACCGGCCCGGTGATCCTGGCCAGCAACCACCTGTCCTTCATCGACAGCATGGTCATCCCGCTGTCGGCGCCGCGCCGCGTGCACTACCTGGCCAAGGCGGAGTACTTCACCGGCACGGGGATCGGCGGCTGGCTGACCCGGACGCTGTTCACCGGACTGGGCGCCATGCCGGTGCAGCGGCAGACGTCGCGGGCCGCGCAGGAGGCGCTGGACACCGCGCTGGGCGTGCTGCGACGCGGTGAGGGGTTCGGCATCTACCCGGAGGGCACCCGCTCGCGCGACGGCCGGCTGGCCCGGGGCAAGACCGGGGTCGCCTGGCTGGCGCTCACCGCCGACTGCCCCGTCGTCCCGGTGGCCGTCGCGGGCACCGACCGGGTGCAGCCGGTCGACTCCCGCTGGCCGCGGCCGCACAAGGTGTCGGTCACCTTCGGGAAGCCGCTGACCTTCCCCGAGCAGCGTGGGATGGCGGGCAACGGCCGCGCCCGCCGCGTGGTGACCGACCGGATCATGGAGGCCATCGCCGAGCTCTCCGGCCAGGAGAAGGCCGGCTGGGGGCAGCCGGCGGCATGAGCGGCACCGTTCCCCGGCGCCCGGCCTCCGGCGGCGCCCTGCTCGTCGCCGGGACGACGTCCGACGCCGGCAAGTCGGTGGTGACCGCCGGCATCTGCCGCTGGCTGGTCCGCCAGGGGGCGTCGGTCGCCCCCTTCAAGGCGCAGAACATGAGCAACAACTCCATGGTCACCGTCGACGGCGCGGAGATCGGACGTGCCCAGGTCATGCAGGCAGCCGCGGCCCGCGTCGAGCCCGAGGCCGCGATGAACCCGGTGCTGCTCAAGCCCGGGGGCGAGGACTCCAGCCAGGTCGTCGTCCTCGGCCGGGCGGTGGCCGACGTGACCGCGCTGTCCTACCGGCCGATGAAGGCGGCGCTGCTCGAGCAGGTGCTGGCCTCGCTCGCCGACCTGCGGTCCCGGTTCGACGTCGTCGTCTGCGAGGGCGCCGGCTCCCCCACCGAGATCAACCTGCGCGCCGACGACATCGCCAACATGGGCCTGGCCACCGCGGCCGGGCTGCCCGTGGTGGTGGTCGGCGACATCGACCGGGGCGGGGTCTTCCCGGCGCTGTACGGCACGGTCGCGCTGATGCCACCGGCCGACCAGCGGCTGGTCTCGGGCTTCCTGGTGAACAAGTTCCGCGGCGACGTCCGGCTGCTGCGCCCGGGGCTGGACCGGCTCACCGCGCTCACCGGCCGGCCGACCCTCGGGGTGCTGCCCTGGCTGCCCGGGGCGGCGGTCGACGTCGAGGACTCCCTCGGCGTCCCCACCGGCGTCTCGTCGGCCGGGCCCCCGCACGGCGAGGAGGTGCTGCGGGTCGCCGTCGCCCGGCTGCCGCGGCTGTCCAACTTCACCGACCTCGACGCGCTGGCCGCCGAGCCCGGGGTGCTGGTCCGCTACGCGACCACCCCCGAGGAGCTGGCCGACGCCGACCTGGTCGTGCTGCCCGGCACCCGCGCGACGGTCGCCGACCTGGGCTGGCTGCGCGCCACCGGCCTGGCCGACGCCGTCGCCCGGCACGCCGCCGCCGGCCGCGCGGTGCTCGGCGTCTGCGGCGGCTCCCAGATGCTGGCGCGGACGATCACCGACGACGTCGAGTCACGGGCCGGCACGGTGCCCGGGCTCGGGCTGCTGCCGGCCGACGTCCGCTTCGCGCCCGAGAAGACCCTCGGCCGGCCGGTGGGCAGGGCGTTCGGGCAGCCGGTGCGCGGCTACGAGATCCACCACGGGGTGGTGACCGTGGACTGGCTCTCCCACGACCTGCCTGCCGAGCCCTTCCTCGACGGCGCCCGCGCCGGGTCGGTCTTCGGGACCACCTGGCACGGGGCGCTGGAGGTCGACGGCTTCCGGCGGGCGTTCCTCACCGAGGTCGCGCGAGTGGCCGGACGGCGGTTCGTGGCCGCCCCGGACACCGACTTCGCCGCCGTCCGCGAGCGGCGGCTGGACGCCCTCGGGGACCTGGTGGCCGAGCACGCCGACACCGACGCGCTCTGGCGGCTGGTCGAGGACGGCGCCCCCGACGGCCTGCCGCTGCTCCCGCCCGGGGACGCGCTCACCCCCCGGTGAGCCGACCCTGACGAGGGTGCGGGAGGCGGTTGACCCGTCTGTCCCGCCGGACGGACACTTGCCGCCTCGTGGAGGGAGCCCCGCGATGTCGTGGAACCTCAGGGGGAGCTACTTCGAGACCTGCTCGTGCGAGCTCATGTGCCCGTGCAACCTCTCCTTCAGCCACGGTGCCACCTACGACTTCTGTCGGGCGACCCTGGTGTTCGACATCCGTGAGGGGGAGGTCGGCGGCACCGACATCGGAGGCCGCAAGGTCGTCGCGATCATCGACACACCGAAGGTCATGACCGACGGGAACTGGCGGCTCGGTGTGTTCGTCGACGAGCAGGCGACCGACGAGCAGTTCGACAAGCTGGTCCAGGTGTTCGGCGGGCAGCTGGGCGGTCCGATGGCCGCCCTGGCCCCGCTCGTGGGCGAGGTGCTCGGGGCCGAGCGAGCCCCGATCGAGATCAGCCAGGACGGGTTGCGGCACAGCGTCCGGGTCGGGGACGCGATCGACTTCGAGGTCGAGGATATCGTGCCGTTCGGGTCCGAGACCGGCCGGCCCGTACGGTTCGACGGCGCGTTCCACCCGGTCGCGCCCGACCTGACGATGGCCGAGGCACGGCACTCGCACATCAACGCCTTCGGCATCCAGTACGAGGGCAAGACCGGTGTCTCGACCGCCGAGTTCTCCTGGGCCGCCTGACGCGTCGAGGATCCAGGCGCGGGAACTCTCTCGTGCCTGGGACCTCGGCCCCGCCTTCGCCGCGGTACGGGTCCGCCTGGCACTGGTCCTCGCCCTGTTCGCCTTCGCCGCCGTCGGGTGGTGGTGGACGGCCGATCGGATGCGCGGCATGGACGACGGGCCGTGGACCGGCCTCGGTGCGCTGGGCTGGTTCCTCGGCGTGTGGGTCGTGATGATGGCCGCGATGATGCTGCCGTCGGTCGCGCCGACGGTCGCCCTGTACTCGCGCATGACCCGGAAGCGGGCTCCGCTCTCGCCTCTGCTTTTCGCGGGGGGTTATCTCGTCGTGTGGGCCGGCGCGGGCGTGGTTGCGTTCCTGATCGGGTCTGCGCTGACCCGGATCCCGGGGGACGTGTTCGCGTGGGACCGCGCGGGCCGGTGGGTCGCGGGCTCGACGCTCCTGGTCGCGGCCCTCTACGAACTGACCCCGCTCAAGGACGTCTGCCTCGGTAGGTGCCGCAGCCCGCTGGGCTTCCTGCTCGGCGCCTGGCGGAACGGCCTGTCGGGCGCCTTGCGGATGGGCGCGCAGCACGGTGCCTGGTGCGTCGGCTGCTGCTGGGCGCTGATGGCGTCGCTGTTCGCGTTGGGCGTCATGAGCGTCGCCTGGATGGCCTTCGTGGCCGGCCTGATCGCCGTCGAGAAAACCCTCCCGTGGCGTCGGGTGGCCACGTACGGGACAGCCGCACTGCTGCTCGTCCTCGGCGTGCTCCTGCTCGCCGCTCCCGACGCCGTCCCGGGCCTCGCCGTCCCGGACAGCGGTCCGATGGACGAGATGAGACCGATGGCCTCCTGACCCGTCACCCAGGTCCGACGAACTCAACCCGCGGTGAGCCGCGCCCGCACGTCGTCGGGCCAGGGCGCCTTGCCGGCCTCGGTCATGCACACGTAGGTGGTGCGGACGACGCAGCAGACCCGCTCGCCCACCCGGACCGTGAACCGCACGGTCACGCTGGTGCGGCCGACCTTCTCGGTCACGGCGTCCACGGTGACGGTGTCACCGAAGCGCGCCGACGACGTCCACTCCAGGGAGCTGGCCTTGACCACCGGGTCGACGCCGCTCGCGACCAGCTCGTCCCACGGCAGGCCGTGGGCGGTCCACCACGCGTTGGAGGCCTCGTCGGCCCAGGTCAGGTAGTGGGCGTTGAAGACGACGCCCTGCTGGTCGCACTCGACGTACCGGACCGGGGAGCTCCACTGTGCGGGCACGGAGGGCCAGGCTAGCCGGGCTACGGTGCACCCGTGGACACCGCTCCCGACGTCCTGGCCGGCTACCGCCCGCCCTCGCAGCTGGTGCAGGACAAGGTCGTCGACCACCTGGACCGGCACTGCCGGGCCTTCATCGCGCTGTCGCCGTTCGCCACGCTGGCCACGGCTTCTCCCGACGGCTGGCCGGACGTCTCCCCGCGCGGCGGTGACCCGGGGTTCGCGCGGGTCCTCGACGAGCGGACGCTCGCCCTCCCGGACCGGCAGGGCAACAACCGGGTGGACAGCCTGCGCAACACCGTGGGCAACCCGCGCGCCGCCCTGCTGTTCTTCGTGCCCGGCTTCGAGGAGACACTCAAGGTCTTCGGGACGACGGCCCTCGTGGGTCCGGACGACCTCGGCCTGGACCTGACCGAGTTCGGCCGCCCGCCGCGGTCGGTGCTGGTGCTGACCGTCGAGCGGGCGTACTTCCAGTGCGGCAAGGCGGTCATGCGCTCGGGGTTGTGGGACCCGCAGCGGCAGGTCGAGCGCTCGACCTTCCCGTCGCTGGGCGAGGTGCTGCGCGACCACTGCGGGCTGAGCACGCCACTGCCCGGCCAGGAGGCGATGCGCGCGGAGCTCGCCGCAGAACTCTGAGGACCGACCGAGCCGGCCCAGGAGCTCTGACGAAGGACCTGTCAGTGGGCCGCCCTATCGTCCGCACATGGCCGCCGACGTCCAGATCGTGATCGACTGCGCCGACCCGCACGGGTTGGCCGACTGGTGGGCCGAGGTCCTCGGGTGGCAGGTCGAACCGCAGGACGAGGCGTTCATCCGCCGCATGGTGGAGTCCGGTGCGGCCTCGACCGAGGACACCACCACCCACCGTGGTGCGCTGGTGTGGCGGTCGGGCGCGGCGCTCAGGTCGCCCGACCCGGGCCGGCCGCGCGTGCTGTTCCAACGGGTGCCCGAGGCCAAGACGGTCAAGAACCGCGTGCACCTGGACGTGCACGTCGGCGCGGACCGGCGGGAGGACGAGGTCGCCCGGGTCCTCGGACTGGGCGCCACCCAGCTCTACCGGGCCTCGCAGGGCCCCTTCGAGTGGGTCACCCTGGCCGACCCCGAGGGCAACGAGTTCTGCGTCGCCTGAGGAAGGACCCTGGTCAGGGAGGGCCGCCCCGGCACGGCCCCGTCCCGGGCCCCGCCGGCCCCCTGCGGGGTCCCGCCGCGAGCTCGCGGGTGGCGGGGAGCAGGGGCCCTTCGACGCAGGGTGGGAGGACGGCGGCCCCTTGCAGGGTCCCGCCGCCAGCTCGCGAGCGGTGGGGGGCAGGGGTCCTTCCTCAGCCCACGCGCAGGTCCCGGGCCAGTTTCCGGTAGGCGACGGTGCGTTCGGCGAGCGCCCGCCGGCGCCCGTGCCGGCTGCGCCGGCCGGTGCCCAGGTAGCGGGCGTCCTCCACGAGCTGGAAGGCGGCGAGCACGCTCGCCTTCACCTCGCGCCCCCGCGGCTGGGCAGGGGGAAGCGGCTCGGCCGAGGTCATGACGGCCCCCCTCTCCCGGGGGACAGCTGTGCCCGGCCCCCGTGCGCACATGGTGCCCCTCCATCGGCCGGCGCAACCGTCCTCGTGACCGATTGGTACCTGTGTGTCACACGGAACACCCCGCGTTCCCCACCCGTCCCAGGTGTCACGCCCGTACCGTGCCGGGCATGGCCGGACCCTTCCTGTCCCGGGTGCTCAGGTCCCGGACGCTCAGGTCGCTGCTGCGGACGGCGCTGGGGCCTGCCGAGCCCCACCCGGCACCTCCTGCGGCACCCAGCCGGGTCGCGCCCGCCGCGGCCGGCGGCGTGCGCGACCTGGCCGGGGGCCTCGACGGCGTCGACCTGGTGCACCGTCCGGAGGACGACGGCCGGCCGGACCCCGGCGAGGTCGTCTGGGCGTGGGTGCCCTACGACGAGGGCGACGGCCGCGGCAAGGACCGCCCGGTCCTCGTCGTCGGCCGCCGCGGGCCGGACCTGGTCGGCCTCATGCTCTCCAGCCAGGACCACGACCGGGACGCCGCCGCCGAGGCCCGGCACGGCCGCCGGTGGATGGACGTCGGCCGCGGCGGCTGGGACCCGCGGGGCCGGCCCAGCGAGGTGCGGCTGGACCGGCTGCTGCTCGTCCCGCCCGGCTCGGCCCGCCGCGAGGGCGCGGCCGTCGGGCGGGCGGTGTTCGACGACGTGGTGACGGCACTGCGCGACCTGCACCGCTGACCGCCCTCGGCGCCGCCGCCCGTGACGGCCGGCGCGGCGGGCTCGGTCAGGGACGTCCCGGCCGAGCGACCGGCGCACCGACACCTGCGTCGTGCACCCGGCGCTTCGCGACCGCGAGCGCCTCCGTGGCCACGGCCACCGGGAGCAGCCACCCCGGGCCCGGCGCCGGGACCGCCAGGATCCCGCCGGTGCCCGTGACCGCGGCCACCGCTCCCCTGCAGGCCCCACCGCGAGCCTGCGAGCGGCGGGGAGCAGGGGGTCCTTCTTCAGTCGGCGACGGACTCGTCGCGGACCTCGTCGCGGACCGCCTGCCGCGGGCGGAGGTGGTAGACGCCGGCCTGCGGGCCCAGCGGGGTCAGGTCGTAGCGGTGCACGACCTTGGGGCCGCCGTGCAGGTGCACGTGCGTGACGGTCGGCAGGGGCTCCCCGTGCCGCGCCTCGCGGATCTCCACCCGACCGTCGAGCGGGCCACCGACGTACAGCAGCACCGCGTCCTGCGTGCCGGCGTCCGCGCCGGTCTGGTCCTCGGACAGCTCCCTCACCTCCTCCGACACCCGGTCGAGAGTAGGCGCGCTCGGCAGCCGTGGCACGGCCCCGTCCAGCGCACCGCCCCGAGCCTGCGAGGGACGGGGGAGGACGGGGTCGTCCCTCAGTTCCCCCCGGTGCGTCGCAGCCAGCGCGCCAGCAGCGGCGCCGAGAGCAGCATCACGAACAGCCGCAGCACCTGGACGGCGAGCACGAAGGTGGCGTCGGCGCCGCCGTCCTGGGCGGTGGCCAGCACGGCGTAGAGCCCGCCGGGGGTGGTGGCGAGGTAGGCGTCCAGCGCGCTGGCCCCGGTTGTGGCGGCGAGCACCGCGCCCAGCCCGGCACAGGCGGCCACCAGGCCGAGGATCACGGCGAGCGCGAGTGGCAGCGCCCGGCCGACGGTGCGCAGACCGTCCCGGTCGAAGTTCAACCCGACCACCAGCCCGATGACCAGGAAGGCCGCGGTCTCCAGCGGCGCGGGGACGTCCGCCCCGCCCGAGAGCCCGCCGAGGTCGAGCCCGGCGGCGACCAGCAGCGGTCCGAGCAGCGTCGGCACGGGGATCCGCAGCAGCCGGGCCAGCGGCGCACCGGTTCCCAGGCAGATCGCGGCGAACAGCAGCCCGGCCGGCCACCCGGGCCCGGCGTCGTCCACCGTCGTCCCCCCGGAGCCGGGCTCCGCGCCGAACAGGGCCGTGGCCGTCACGGGCATGAGGACGACGATCAGCAGCACCCGCAGGTACTGGAGGACGGCGACCATCCGGTCGTCGGCGCCCAGCTCGCGGGACATCGCCGTGATCCCCGACGCGCCCCCGGCGACCATGGCGAACGCCCCGGTCACCGGGCTGACGCCGGGCTGCAGGCGCATGAGCAGCCCGGCCAGCACGCTGAGCAGCAGGGTGCCGACGGTGACCAGGAGGACCGGCAGCCAGTCGCGGCCGATCGCCTCGAGGGTGTCCAGGTCGACCAGCGCGCCGATCGAGACGCCGACCAGCCCCTGGGCCGCCGTGGTGGCCGGCCGGGGGACGGTGAGCCGGCGGCGTCCGGCCAGACCGCGCACCAGCCCGGCCACCAGGCCGCCGAAGAGGGACGGCGAGGGCAGGTCGAGGACGTCGAGGGCCAGCGTGACGGCGAGGGCGGCGGCGACCACGAGCGCCAGGTCCACCGCCCGCGCACCCCTGCCCACCCGGCCCACTCTGCCGCGCGACCCTCCCCGACCCGTCTGCAGTGCCCCGCCGCGGCCTCCTGCAGGGTCCCGCCGCCGGCCCCGTCCCGAGCCTGCGAGGGATGAGGAGGACGGGGTCCTCGCACGGGGGGGCAGGGGTCCTGTCTCAGCCGCCCGTGATGCGCCGCAGCTCGGCCACGTGCGCGTCGAAGGCGGCCCGGCCCGCCTTGGTCAGCGCCAGGCTGGTGCGCAGCCGGGAGGCGCGGGTGGCCTTGTGCACGCGCACGTAGCCGGCCTCCTCCAGCTGCTTGACGTGCTTGGACAGCACCGAGTCGCTGACCCCGACCGAGTCGCGGACCGCGGCGAAGTCCATCGTGTCGACGACGGCGAGCAGGCCGCAGACCTGCAGCCGGGGTGGCGGGTGGATGACCGCGTCGAAGCGCGGCACGACGGCGGTCACCGCTGCCCGCGCAGCTCGGCGACGTAGATGCGGGTCCACCACCGGCTGACCACGGCCACCCCGACTCCCAGGACGGCACCGGCGACCACCATCGAGCCACGCCAGTGGTCGTCGCCGGCGAACCCGGCGAGGAGCACGAGGAGGGCGAACGCGCCCCACGCGAGCACCGCCCGCCAGGTCCGGCCCTCCCGGAGCCCGGAGACCCAGAAGCCGGTGCGCTTCCTGTAGACGGCGACCAGCCCGCGCAGGCACAGGAGGAACACGACGAGCGCGGCCAGGGTGACCCACGTGCTGTGCAGGGCGTAGGAGCTCACGAACCCGAACAGGAGCAGGCCGAGCAGCGCGTCGTACCACCACGGCTGCACCGCCCGCTCGGCCAGCGCGGCACGCTGGGACCGCAGGGCGGCCAGCTCCGCAGCCGCGGCCTCCGCCTCGGGGTCCCGCTCGGCGGCGGTCACAGCGCGCCCCGCAGCTCCGCGACGTAGATGCGGGTCCACCACCGGCTGATCAGCGCCAGGCCGACGCCGATCACCGCCGCGCCGACCACCATCGCCCCGCGCACGTCGAGCAGGTACTCGGCGACTGCGGAGGCCGCCAGCACGACGGCGTAGAGGACGATCCACACGTTGATCGCGCGGCGCGTCGGGCCCTGCCGGAAGCCGCTGACCCACACGCCGGTCAGGCGCGTGTAGAGCACGACCATCCCGCGCAGCGCCGGCACGAAGACGACCAGCGCGCCCAGGACGACCCAGGGGTTGCGGGCGGAGTACGAGGCCAGCAGGCCGAAGACCAGCAGCCCGAGCAACGCGTCGTACCACCAGGGCGTGGTCACGCGGTCGGCCAGCGCGGTCCGCTGTGCCTGCAGGGCGGCCAGCTCGGCCGTGGCGGTGGAGCGGTCGGAGACCGCGTCGGGGAGGCGGTCCGGAACCGCGTCGCTTTCCATGCCGGAAAGAGTGCCCGGTCACTTTCCACTTCGTCAAGGAACGACACCGGGGTGTCACCCACCGGGGTGGTCGTGGTCGAATGGCGCGGCCACAGCGACGGCAGTGGAGGAAGCCCGGTGCGACTCCGGCGCGGTCCCGCCACTGTGAGCCGGCTCCCGCCGGCAGAGCCAGGAACTCCCGCCGTCGCCTCCTGCCACCTCCGGGCGTGGACACCCGGGGAGAGGACACGTGCCCCCGCATGACGTACCCCTTCGGCGCCGTCGTCGGCATGGACGACATGCGGCTCGCCCTGCTGCTCAACGCCGTCTCCCCCGCCGTCGGCGGCGTGCTCGTCCGCGGGGAGAAGGGGACGGCGAAGTCGACGACGGTGCGCGCGCTGGCCGCCGTCCTCCCGCCGGTGGACGTCGTCGCCGGCTGCCGCTTCGCCTGCGACCCCGCCGCCCCGGACCCGGGCTGCCCCGACGGCCCGCACGACGCCGGCGTCGCGGGGCTCACCCGTCCGGCGCGGCTGGTCGAACTGCCGGTGGGCGCCTCGGAGGACCGCGTCGTCGGCTCGCTGGACCTCGAGCGGGCGCTCACCGAGGGTGTGAAGGCCTTCGAGCCGGGACTGCTGGCCGCCGCGCACCGCGGCGTGCTCTACGTCGACGAGGTCAACCTGCTGCACGACCACCTGGTCGACCTGCTGCTCGACGCCGCCGCGCTGGGCACCGCCTACGTCGAGCGCGAGGGCGTCTCGGTACGGCACGCGGCACGGTTCCTCCTGGTGGGGACGATGAACCCCGAGGAGGGCGAGCTGCGGCCCCAGCTGCTCGACCGGTTCGGGCTCACCGTCGAGGTCGCCGCACCCCGTGACCCGGCCGAGCGCGCCGAGGTCGTGCGGCGCCGGTTCGCGTACGACGCCGACCCGGCCGGGTTCGCCGCGTCCTGGGCCGACGAGGAGGCCGGGCTGGCGCGCCGGATCGCCGGGGCCCGCGCCCGGCTGCCGCACGTCGTGCTCTCCGACGAGGCCCTGCGCCAGGTGACCGCCGTCTGCGCCGCCTTCGACGTCGACGGGCTGCGCGCCGACCTGGTCACCGCCCGCGCCGCGATCGCGCACGCCGCCTGGTGCGGCCGCGAGGAGGTCACCGAGGACGACGTGCGCGTCGCCGCCCGGCTGGCCCTGCCGCACCGCCGGCGGCGCAACCCGTTCGACGCGCCCGGCCTGGACGACGAGACCCTCGAGCAGGCGCTGCAGGACTCCCGTCCCGACGAGGACCCGCCCGAGGGCCCCGACGGCGACGGTGGCGCCCCGCCTCCCCCGCCTCCGCCCTCCGACGGCGACCCCGGACCGCCGGGACCACGTGACCTCGACAGCGACCGCCCCGCGGAAGGAGCCGAGAGCGCGGACGCACCCGCGCGGGAGCGGGCCGCGGTCGCACCCGCCGACCCGTTCCGCACCCGCCGCCTCGAGGTGCCCGGCACCGGCGCGGGCGTGGCCGGCCGGCGCTCGCGGGCCCGCGGCGACCGGGGCCGCGTCGTCGGCGCGACCCGCCCGAGCGGCACGGTGAGCCGGCTGCACCTGACCGGCACCGTGCTCGCCGCGGCGCCCCACCAGGTCGCCCGGGGCCGCACCGGCCCGGGCCTGCGGATCGCCCGCGAGGACCTCCGCCAAGCGGTGCTGGAGGGCCGCGAGGGCAACCTCGTGCTCTTCGTCGTCGACGCCAGCGGCTCGATGGGCGCCCGCTCGCGGATGGCCGCGGTGAAGGGCGCCGTCCTCTCCCTGCTGCTCGACGCCTACCAGCGGCGGGACAAGGTCGGCCTGGTCACCTTCCGCGGTGCCGAGGCCGAACTGGCGCTGCCGCCGACCTGGTCGGTCGAGGCCGCCGCGGCCCGGCTCACCGCGCTGCCGACCGGCGGGCGCACCCCGCTGGCCGCCGGCCTGCTTCGGGCACACGAGACGCTGCGGGTGGAGCGGGTCCGCGATCCGCAGCGCCGTCCGCTGCTGGTGGTCGTCACCGACGGGCGGGCCACCGGCGCGCGCGGGGGTGACCACCTGGGCCAGGCGCGGCGGGCGGCCGGCCTGCTCGCCGCCGACGGGACGGCGGCCGTCGTCGTCGACTGCGAGTCCGGGCCGGTGCGCCTCGGCCTGGCCGGCGCGCTCGGGACCGCGCTCGGCGCGCAGACCCTCCGCCTGGAGGAGCTGGCCGCCGAGTCGCTGGCCGCCACGGTGCGCAGCGTCCGAGAGGCCGCGTGACGTGCCGCAGGGACGGGTCGCGGTCACCCCGCAGGACGGGCTGACGACGAGGCAGCGCCGCAACCGGCCGCTGCTCGCCGTCCACACCGGCGAGATGAAGGGCAAGTCCACCGCCGCGTTCGGCATGGCGATGCGCGCCTGGAACCAGGGCTGGTCGATCGCGGTCTACCAGTTCGTCAAGAGCGCCAAGTGGAAGGTGGGCGAGGAGAACGCGCTCACCGCACTGGGCCGGCTGCACGAGCAGACCGGCGAGGGCGGGCCGGTGGTCTGGCACAAGATGGGCGCGGGCTGGAGCTGGTCGCGCCGGCAGGGCACCGAGGTCGACCACGCCGCCGAGGCCGCCGAGGGCTGGGCGCAGATCAAGCGCGACCTGGCCGCCGAGGCGCACCGGTTCTACGTGCTCGACGAGTTCACCTACCCCCTGAAGTGGGGCTGGGTCGACGTCGACGACGTCGTGCGGACGCTGGCCGACCGGCCGGGCACGCAGCACGTCGTCGTCACCGGCCGGGACGCCCCGCCGGCGCTGGTCGAGGCCGCCGACCTGGTCGTCGAGATGACCAAGGTCAAGCACCCGATGGACGCCGGCCAGAAGGGCCAGCGGGGGATCGAGTGGTGACCGGAGGGGTGGGCGGGTGAACAGCGCGGTCCCGCGCGTGGTCGTCGCCGCGCCGTCGAGCAACGCGGGCAAGACCTCGGTCGCCACCGGGCTGGTCGCCGCCCTCACCGCCCGCGGGCTGTCGGTCTCCCCGCACAAGGTCGGCCCCGACTACATCGACCCGGGCTACACCGGCCTGGCCGCCGGGCGCCCCGGGCGCAACCTCGACCCGGTGCTGGTCGGCGAGGAGCGCGTCGTCCCGCTGTTCCTGCACGGGGCGCGCGGCGCCGACGTCGCCGTCGTCGAGGGGGTCATGGGCCTGTTCGACGGGGCGACCTCCCCGGCCGTCGAACCCGGCTTCGCCTCCACCGCGCACGTGGCCCGGCTGCTGCGTGCCCCGGTGGTGCTGGTGGTCGACGCGAGCGCGCAGGCGCAGAGCGTCGCCGCGCTCGTGCACGGCTTCGCCACCTACGACCCGACCGTGCGGCTCGGCGGCGTGGTGCTCAACCGCGTCGGCAGCGACCGGCACGAGGAGATCCTCCGTGACGCGCTCGGCGGGTCCGGCGTGCCGGTGCTCGGTGCGGTGCGGCGTCTGGCGGAGCTGGGCACGCCGTCCCGCCACCTGGGCCTGGTGCCCGCCGCCGAGCGGTCGGCCGAGGCGCTGGCGACCGTCGGCCGGCTCGGCGAGGTGGTGGCCGGCGCGGTGGACCTGGACGCCGTCCTGCGGCTGGCCCGCACCGCCCCGGCCCTGGACGCCGTCCCGTGGGACCCGGCGGCCGCGGTCACCCCGGTGGCGCGCCGGCCGCGGATCGCCGTCGCGGGCGGGGCGGCCTTCACCTTCGGCTACGCGGAGAACACCGAGCTGCTGGAGGCCGCCGGCGCCGAGGTGGTGACGGTCGACCCGCTGCGCGACGAGGCCCTCCCCGAGGGCACCGCTGGCCTGGTGGTCGGCGGCGGGTTCCCCGAGGTGCACGCCGCCGACCTCTCGGCCAACGGCACGCTGCGCGCGGACGTCGCGGCGCTCGCCGCGCGGGGTGGCCCGGTCGCCGCCGAGTGCGCCGGGCTGCTGTACCTGGCCCGCAGCCTGGACGGCGTCCCGATGTGCGGCGTCCTCGCCACCGACGCGGTCATGTCGCCGCGGCTGACCCTCGGCTACCGCGAGGCGGTCGCGCTCGGCGACTCGGTGCTCGCCCCGGCCGGCACGCGGGTGCGCGGCCACGAGTTCCACCGCACGGTCGCCACCCCGGCCGCCGGCCCCGCCCCTGCCTGGCGGTGGGCCGATCGCCAGGGACCCGCCCACCCCGAGGGCTTCGTCTCGGGTGGCGTGCACGCGTCCTACCTGCACCTGAACTGGGCCGGCTCCCCGGCCCTGGCCGAGCGGTTCGTGTCCGCCTGCGCGGCGGCGGGGGCGGGCGGGGAGAGGAGTCGGGCACGGCATGCACATCGCTGAGGGGTTCCTGCCGGTGACGCACGCGGTCGGCTGGACGCTGGCCGCCGCACCGTTCGTCGTCCACGGGGCGCGGCAGGTCGTGACGGAAGTGCGGGAGCGCCCGGAGAACACGCTGCTGCTCGGCGCGGCGGGCGCGTTCACCTTCGTGCTCAGCGCGGTGAAGCTGCCCTCGTTCACCGGCAGCTCCAGCCACCCGACGGGCACCGGGGCCGGCGCGGTGCTGTTCCGGCCGCCGGTGATGGCGCTGCTGGGCACGATCGTGCTGCTGTTCCAGGCGCTGCTGCTGGCGCACGGGGGGCTGACCACGCTGGGCGCGAACGCGTTCGCGATGGCGGTCGTCGGGCCGTGGGCCGGCTACGGCGCCTACCGGCTCACCCGGCGGCTGGGCGGCGGGTTGCTGCCGGGGGTGTTCGCCGCGATGGCCGTCGCCGACCTCGCCACCTACGTCACGACGGCCGGACAGCTCGCCCTCGCGCTGCCCGACGCCGAGACCGGGGTGGCCGGCGCGCTGGTCAAGTTCCTCTCCGTCTTCGCCCTCACCCAGGTGCCGCTGGCGGTCGGCGAGGGGCTGCTCGGCGTGCTGCTGTTCCGGGTGCTCACCGTCAACGCCCGCCCCGAGCTGGAGCGCCTCGGCCTGCTGAGCCCGGAGCCGGCGCGGTGACCCGCGCCCGGCTGGTCACCGCGCTGCTGGTCCTGGGCGTCGTCGCGCTGGTCGCGTTGCCGCTCGTGCTCGACGGTGGGACGTCGGACTTCGCCGGCACGGACGCCGCGGCCGCCGAGCTCGCCGAGCAGCAGGGCGTGCAGCCGTGGTTCGAGTCGGTCTTCTCGCCGTCGTCGTCCGAGGTGGAGTCGGGGCTGTTCGCGCTGCAGGCCGCGCTCGGCGGCGGCGTGCTCGGCTACGTGCTCGGCCGGCTGCGCGGCCGCCGGCAGGCCGAGCGGTCACGGGAGGACGGAGGGACGTGACCGAGCTCGCGAGGTCACGCAGGGACACAGCAGCGGCCGGCACGGGTCCGATGAGCGCCGGCCAGGAGGGCCAGTGACGGGCCTCGCCGTGGACGACGCCGCCTGGGCCAGCGCCTGGCGCCGCCGCTCCCCCGCCGACAAGCTGCTGCTCTGCGGCGGCCTGGTGGTGTGCGCGCTCGCCCTGCCGGCCTGGCCGGGCAGCGTTCTGGTCGGTCTCACCGCCGTCGTCCTCGCCCTCGGCCCGGCGCGGGTGCCCGCCCGCACCTTCGGCCGGGCGGTGCGCTGGCCGCTGGCGTTCATCGTCGTCGGTGCGCTGACCTCGGTGGTCACCCTCGGCACCGGCGGCCTCGGCTGGGCCCCGGACGCCGCCACCCGCGCCGGCTCCCTGGCCGGACACGCGCTCGCCGGCAGCGCCGCGGTGCTGCTGCTGGCCACCACCACGCCGATGTCGGACCTGCTGCCGGCGCTGCGCGGCCTGCGGGTGCCGGCAGCGGTGATCGAGGTCGCCGCGGTGACCTACCGGCTGCTCTTCGTGCTGCTCGCCAGCCTGCACACCGTCCGCGAGGCGCAGACGGCGCGGATGGGCTACTCGACTGCTGCCCGCGGCTGGCGCTCGTCCGGCGCGCTGGCCGCCGCGGTGCTCACCCGCTCCTGGGACCGCGCCCGCCGGATGCAGGAGGGGCTGGCCGGCCGCGGCATGGAGACCGGTCTCCGGGTGCTGCCGGAGGTGCTGCCGTCGTCCCGCGCGTTCGTCGCCGCCACGGTCGCCGGTCTGGCGGCGCTGGTCACGGTCGGCCTGGTCGCATGAGCCACCGGACGCTCACCGCCGAGGGGCTGGTCGCCGGCTACGAGCGCGGCCGCCGGGTGCTCGACGGCGCCTCGCTCACCGTCCCGGCCGGGCGCCGGCTGGCGCTGCTGGGCGCCAACGGCTCGGGCAAGACGACCCTGCTGCGCTGCCTGTCCGGGGCGCTGGAGCCGGCGGCGGGCACGGTCGCCGTCGACGGGCAGCGGCTGCAGCACACCCGCCGCGGCCTGCGCGCCCACCGGCAGGAGGTCCAGCTGGTGCTGCAGGACCCCGACGACCAGCTGTTCAGCGCCTCGGTCGCGCAGGACGTCTCCTTCGGCCCGCTCAACCTGGGCCTGCCCGAGGACGCCGTCCGCGAGCGGGTCGCCGAGGCCCTCGCCCTGCTCGGCGTGGCCCACCTGGCCGGCCGGCCCACCCACCAGCTCTCCTACGGCGAGCGCAAGCGCGTCGCCATCGCCGGTGCGGTCGCGATGCGCCCGTGCGTGCTGCTGCTCGACGAGCCCACCGCCGGGCTGGACCCGTCCGCAGTGACCGAGGCGCTCGCGGCGCTGGAGCGGCTGCGGGCGTCGGGGTCGACCGTCGTCATGAGCACCCACGACGTCGACCTGGCGCTGAGGTGGGCGGACGACGTCGCCGTCGTCGTCGACCGGACGGTGGTGCAGGGCGCCCCGGCCGACGTCCTGGCCGACGACGCACTGCTCGCCCGCGCCCGGCTCGACCGGCCGTGGGCGCTGACCGTCGGCGCCCGGCTGCGGGCGCTCGGCCTGCTGCCCGACGGCGCTCTCCCCCGCGACGCCGCGTCGCTGCTGGCCGCGCTGCCCGAGGGGGTCACCCCGTGACGGTGGTGGGGATCGGCGCGCGGCCCGGCGTGAGCGCCGCGGAGGTGCTGGCCGCGGTGGACGCCGTCCTGCCGGCCGGCGCGGACGGCGTGCGACTGGCCACCCTCGACGCCCGCGCCGCCGAGCCGGGGCTGGTGGACGCCGCGGTCGCCCGGGGCTGGCCCCTCGTCGGGCACTCCGCCGCCGCGCTGGCCGCCGTCCCGGTGCCGTCGCCGTCGGCGCGGGTGGCCTCGGCGGTGGGGACGGCGTCGGTCGCCGAGGCGGCGGCGCTGCTGGACGGCGGGACGCTGCTGGTGGGGCGCACGGTCGTCGGCCGGGTCACGGTGGCGGTGGCGCGGTGAGCGGGGTGGACCTCGACCACCACGGCGACGCCGACCTCGGGCCCGGCCTGGTCGACCTCGCCGTGAACGTCCGCGCGGGGACGCCGCCGCCGTGGCTGCGCGCCGTCCTGCACGAGGCGCTCGACGACGCCGCCGCCTACCCCGACGCGGCTCCGGCACGCGCCGCGGTCGCCGCCGCCCACGGCCGCCCGGCCGACGAGGTGCTGCTCACCGCGGGTGCCGCCGAGGCGTTCACCCTGGTGGCGCGCGCCGTGCGGCCCCGCCGGGCGGTCGTCGTCCACCCGTCGTTCACCGAGCCGGAGGCGGCGCTGCGCGCCGCCGGCCGGCCGGTCGAGCGGCTGCTGCTCGAGCCGCCCGGGTACCTCCTCCGGGAGGTGCCGGAGGACGCCGACCTGGTGGTGCTGGGCAACCCGACCAACCCGACGTCGGTGCTGCACCCGGCGGACGACGTCGCCGCGCTGGCGCGACCGGGGCGGGTGCTGCTGGTGGACGAGGCCTTCGCCGACACGGTGCCCGGCGAGCCGGAGTCCCTGGCCGGGCGCCGGGACCTGCCGGGGCTGCTGGTGGTGCGCAGCCTGACCAAGACGTGGGGGCTGGCCGGACTCCGGGTCGGCTACGCGCTCGGCCCGGCGGACCTGGTCGCGGCGCTGGCCGCCCAGCAGCCGCACTGGCCGGTGTCCACGCCGGCGCTGGCTGCGCTGGTCGCCTGCACCACCCCGGCGGCGCGGGCGGAGGCGGAGGCCGCCGCGCGCGAGCTGGTCGCCGAGCGGGAGGCGCTGCTGGCGGCGCTGCCGCCTGGCGTGGCGGTCGTCGGGACGCCCCGGTCGTCGTTCGTGCTCCTCCGGGTACCCGACGGCGCGCGGGTGCGGGCGGCGCTGCGGGACCGGGGCTGGGCGGTGCGCCGCGGCGACACCTTCCCCGGCCTCTCCCCCGACCACCTGCGGGTCGCCGTCCGCGACCCCGCGACCTCGGTGGCCCTCGCCGCCGACCTCGCTGCCATCCTGGACCCCGCGCTCCCCGTGACACCGGCGTTCCGGGACCTGCCCCGCATCCCCGAGGAGATCCGCTGAGCCGCCCCACCGCCCCGTCCGACGCCCCCTTCGCCGGCACCCTCCTGGGCGAGACGATCGCCGCGGTCGCGCCGCGGGACGCCGCCGCCGAGCGCGCCGCCCGCGACCGCCTGGACCGGATGACCAAGCCGCCGGGCTCGCTCGGCGTGCTCGAGGACGTCGCCGCGCAGCTGGCCGGCATCGCGGGCAGCTGTCCGCCGCCGGTGCCCACCCCTGCCGCGGTCGCGGTCTTCGCCGGCGACCACGGGGTGCACGCGCAGGGCGTCACGCCCTGGCCGCAGGAGGTCACCGCGCAGATGGTCGCCAACTTCGCCCGCGGCGGTGCGGTGGTCAACGCGTTCGCCGCGCAGTTGGGGGCCGACGTCGTCGTCGTGGACGTCGGGGTCGCGACGCCCTACGCCGTCGAGGTCAGCCCCGCGCTGCTCGCCCGCAAGGTGCGGTCCGGCACCGCCGACCTCGCCGTCGGCGCGGCCATGACGCTCGAGGAGGCGCGGCGGGCGGTCGAGGTCGGCATCGAGGTGGCCGGTGAGCTGGCCGCGGAGCACGGCTGCCTGATCACCGGCGACATGGGCATCACCAACACGACGGCGTCGGCGGCGCTGGTCTGCGCGTTCACCGGCGCGCCACCGGCCGCCGCGACCGGCCGCGGCACCGGGGTCGACGACCCGACGCTGGCCCGCAAGGTCGAGGTGGTCGGCCGTGCGGTGGCCCGCGTGCCCGGGCGGCCGTCGACGCCGGGGGCCGCGCTGGCCGCGCTGGCGGAGGTCGGCGGCCTGGAGCACGCGGCGCTCGCCGGCTTCGTGCTGGGCGCCGCGGCGGCGCGGGTGCCGGTGCTGCTGGACGGCGTGATCGCCGGGTCCGCGGCGCTGGTCGCGGCAGCGCTGTGCCCGGCGGCGCTGGAGCACGCGCTCGCCGGCCACACCTCCGCCGAGCCGGGGCACGGCATCGCGCTGCGCGCCCTCGGCCTGCGCCCGCTGCTCGGCCTGGACCTGCGCCTCGGCGAGGGCACCGGCGCTCTGCTGGCGCTGCCGCTGGTGGCCAGCGCGGCGCGGGCGCTGCGCGAGGTCGCGACGTTCGACACGGCCGGTGTGACGGAGAAGGCGTGAGCGCCACCCCGGTCGATCCCGCGAGCGGGGTCGTCTACCCGGTCGGGCTGCGGCTGCTGGACCGGAAGGTGGTGGTCGTGGGCGGCGGGCAGGTCGCGCACCGCCGCGTCGCGGGGCTGCTGGAGGCCCGTGCCCGGGTCACGGTGGTCAGCCCCGAGGTGACCCCTGCGCTGGAGGCACTGGTCGGCCCGGGTGCGGTCACCTGGGTCCGCCGCCGTTACGAGGCCGGCGACCTGGACGGCGCCTGGTACGCGGTGGCCGCGACCGACGACCCGGCGGTCAACGCGGCGGTCGCCGAGGAGGCCGAGCGGTCGAGGGTGTTCTGCGCCCGCGCCGACGACCGGTCGGCGTCGAGCGTGTGGACACCGGCGGTCGGCCGGCAGGGCGACCTCGTCGTCGGGGTGCACGGCGGCGGCGACCCGCAGCGCGCGGTCGGGGTGCGCGACGCCGTCCTGGCCGGTCTGACCGACGGCTCCATCCGCGACCGGGCGGCGCGGGAGGTCCCCGGCGGGCGGCCCGGCTCGGTCGTGCTCGTCGGCGGCGGGCCGGGCGACCCCGGGCTGATCACCGTGCGCGGCCAGCAGGCGGTGTCGCAGGCCGACGTCGTCGTCGCCGACCACCTCGCGCCGCAGTCGCTGCTGGCGTCGCTGCCCGCGCAGGTCGAGGTCATCGACGCCTCGAAGCTGCCGCGCGGCCGGTACATGGCGCAGGAGCAGATCAACGCGCTCCTGGTCGAGCACGCCCGGGCCGGGAAGCGGGTGGTGCGGCTCAAGGGCGGCGACCCGTTCGTCTTCGGCCGTGGCATGGAGGAGCTCGAGGCGTGCGTCACCGCGGGCGTGCCGGTGGAGGTGGTGCCCGGCGTGACGTCGGCGATCGGCGTCCCAGGGCTGGCCGGCATCCCGGTCACCCACCGCGGGCTGACCCACGAGTTCGTCGTCGTCTCCGGGCACGTGCCGCCGGGCCATCCGCAGTCGCTGGTCGACTGGGCGGCGCTCGGTCGGCTGCGGGGCACGGTCGTCGTCCTCATGGGCGTGGACACCGCCCCGGCGATCGCGGGGGCGCTGGTCGAGCACGGCCGGGCCCCGGAGACGCCGGTGGCCGTCGTCGCCGACGGGTCGACGCCGACCCAGCGCACGGTGCGCACGACGCTGGCCGGGCTGGCGCAGGCGATCACCGACGAGGACGTCCGCCCGCCCGCCGTCTGGGTGGTCGGCGAGGTCGTGCGGCTCGGCGCGGAGCTCGGCCAGCCCCGCTGAGGGTGCGGGCCGCGTCGTCAGGGTCCGGCGGCCGGCACCGGCTCCACCACTGCTCCCTCACCGGGCATCCCCCGTTCCCTGACCCGGGGCTGCCGGCCGCCGGCCGGCCACTCGCGGAAGTGCCGGAAGGTCATGGGCAGGCCGTGGGCGACGAACGGGTCCGCGCCGTCCATGACCTGCAGGTGCACGTGCGGCTGGGTCGAGTTGCCGGAGTTGCCGCACCGCGCGATCTCCTGGCCGTCGACCACCTCCTGGCCGGGCGAGACGCGCACCGAGCCCAGCTGCAGGTGCGCCAGGAGGACGAAGGCGCCGCTCCCGAGCAGGTGGACGACCACGTGGTTCCCCGCGGCGGCCCCCGCACCCCGGCGGAGCCGGCCGGCCTGGCCCAGCGCGTACGGGACCAGCGACAGCTGCGAACGCCGCGCCTCGTGGTCGGGCTCGGCGTCGTGCACGTGGACGACCGTGCCGTCGCCCGGGGCCCGGACCGGCCGGCCGAAGGCGACGAAGCGCTCCGGTGGCTCGGTGGCGACGAGGGTCCGCCAGTCGCGGGTACCGGCCGGCCGGTGGCGGTCGTCCACGCCGACGAAGTCGATGGCGTACCGCTCGCCGAACAGGTCGGTCCCGTGGCTCGGGACCCGCCGCGCCGGGCTGTTCCGGGCCAGCCACCTCCCCGCGAACGGCAGCGAGATCTCGACCCCCTGGGCATCCCGATCCCGTGCGGGCGGCTCCGCGGCCACGTCCCGGAACCTAGCGGGCGGGCAGCCGGGGCGGGCTCTCCCGGTCGCCGGGCGTGCGGGCGGCCCGCTCGCGCAGCAGTCGGACGACGTCCCGCGGGTCGTCGGCCCAGAAGGCGACGCGGGCCACCGGCTCGTCCTGGCCGTCGACGTGCACCGGCGGGTCGAAGCGCAGCTCGACGTCCGTGTCGCCCATGACCGACAGCACCAGCCGGTCGCCGTCGCGGAGCAGGGTCTTCCCGTGCTCGGATTCCACGCTGCGCCGGACCGCGACCAGGCCGGCCAGCGGGACGGCGACCGTGCGCAGGTGCCCGAACCGCAGCACCAGCTCGTCGTCGCGGAGCAGGTGCGGGTGCTGGAACAGCGAGAGACCCGAGCCGAGGACCCACACCAGCGCGTACACCGACACCGCGAGCAGCACCCACCGCGCGGTCTCCCACGGCAGCAGCACGTGGACGACGGCGGTCTCGAGCGCACCGAGGACGGTCAGCGCGCCGAGCACCAGGCGGAAGCGGCCGGCGTAGGGCAGCGGGACGTCGCCCGGCCCCACGGCCGAGCGACGCCGGACGGCCCACCACAGCGCGCGGAGCACACCGGCCTCCGCGCGCGCCAGCCGGACCACCACCGGCGGCCACACGGCCTCGGCGCCCGCCACCGCTCCCGTCCGGCGGCTGCCACCGTCCCGCCGCACGGCGCGGTACGCCCGGCGGAAGGCGGCCGCCTCGACGACCAGGACGACGGCGAACAGCGCCTCCAGCACCAGCGCCACGACGATGCCGGTCCGCAGCGACAGCACCCCGGTGAGCACCAGGGCGACGTCGGCCAGCGGGACGACCAGCGCCAGCCAGCGGACCGTCGGGAGGAGCACCGTCCGCGAGGCCATCCCGAGCTCCTGTCGTCCGAACCATGAGTAGTTGTACTGTCGATGTAGTACACCTACTATCACCGCACCGGCAAGACGTCGAGGAGGCGCGATGACCCGGAACGTGTCGGAGCAACCGGTCGTCCGGGTGCGCGGCCTGCGGATGAGCTACGGCGCGCACGAGGTCCTCACCGGCGTCGACCTCGACGTCCACCCCGGCGAGGTGGTCTGCCTGCTCGGCCCCAACGGCGCCGGCAAGACCACGACGATCGAGGTCCTGGAGGGCTTCCGGCTCCCGTCGGCCGGCGAGGTCGCGGTCCTCGGCGCCGACCCGGCCCGGGCCGACGACGCCTGGCGGGCGCGGGTGGGCGTGGTGCTGCAGTCCTGGCGGGACCACGGCCGCTGGACACCGCGCCGGCTGCTCACCCAGCTCGGCGCCTTCTACCGCCCCTACTCCACGCCCACCCACCCGCGCCCGTACGACGTCGACTGGCTGCTCGACACCGTGGGCCTGACCGATGACGCCGACAGCAAGATCGCCACCCTGTCGGGCGGACGGCGCCGGCGCCTCGACGTCGCGGTCGGCATCGTCGGCCGGCCGGAGCTGCTCTTCCTCGACGAGCCGACGGCCGGCTTCGACCCGCAGGCCCGCCGGGACTTCCACGACCTGGTGCACCGGCTCGCCGACCTCGAGGGCACCAGCATCCTGCTCACGACGCACGACCTGGCCGAGGCCGAGCGGCTGGCCGACCGGATCCTCGTCCTCACCGGCGGCCGGATCGTGGCCGACGGCAGCGCCGAGGCCCTGACCCGCCAGGTGGCCGGCACGAGCGAGGTGCGCTGGACGCTGCACGGCGAGCGGTTCGTGCACGCGACCGACGACGCGACGCCGTTCGTCCGGCGGCTGTTCGAGCAGCACGGGGACGCGGTCGTCGACCTCGAGGTCCGGCGGGCCAGCCTCGAGGACACCTACATCGCCATGGTCGCCCGGCACGAGGCCGGCGTCCGGACCCCGCTCGAGGAGGTGACCCGGTGACCCTCACCCTGCACGCCGTCCGCCTCGGGGTCCGCCGCGGCTGGACGGAGTTCCTCAACAGCGTGCGCAGCCCCCAGGACCAGGGCTTCTTCCTGTTCACGGGGCTCGCCACCCTGGCCTACCTGTGGTTCAACCGGGGCGACGCGGTCGAGGGGACGACGCTGCTGTACCCGACCGTCGCACTGCCGAGCATCCTCGGCGCCCTGGTGGCCTTCGGCGTCGTCATCGGGCCGGCGTTCGCCCTCGCCATGGAGCGCGAGGACGGCACGCTGCTGCGGCACAAGGCCCTGCCGCACGGCATGGAGGGCTACGTCACCGGGCAGCTCGTCTTCCACTCGCTGAGCGCCCTCCCCCAGTTCCTCGTGATCCTGGTGCCGAGCGCGCTGCTCTTCGAGCACGTGATGCCCTCCGGAGGAGGCGGCTGGCTCACCGTCGCGTGGGTGCTGGCCCTCGGCATGCTGGCCACGCTCCCGATCGGGATGGTCCTGGGCTCGGTGGTGCCGAACACCCAGAAGGTCGGCACCTGGGGGATGCTCCCCGTCCTCGTGATCACCGGGATCTCGGGGATTTTCGTCCCGGTCCAGGCGCTGTGGGGCTGGGTGCAGGCCGTGGCGCAGGTCTTCCCGACCTACTGGATCGGCCTGGGCATGCGCTCGGCCTTCCTGCCCGACGCCGCCGCCTCCCTCGAGCTCGGCGGCTCCTGGCGGACCGGGGAGACCGCCCTCGTGCTGACCGCCTGGGCGGTCGCCGGCCTGCTCGTGACGCCGGTCGTGCTCCGGCGGATGGCGCGGCGGCAGTCCGGCTCGCAGGTCGCCGCGGCCCGCGACGCCGCCGTCCAGTGGGTGCGGTGAGCGCCGACCGGCCCGGGGACGCCGTCTACAACCGGATCGCGCTGCTGCGTGCCGAGCAGGGCGTCACCCGGCGGGAACTGGCCGACGCGCTCGGCGTCCACTACCAGACGATCGGCTACCTGGAGCGCGGCGAGTACAACCCCAGCCTGCACCTGGCGCTGCGCATCGCCGAGTTCTTCGGCCTGCCGGTGGAGGTGGTCTTCTCGACGAAGCCGTTCCCGCGCATCAGCGACGCCGGGACCGCCGAACCGCCTGCCGCCGCAGGCTGATCCGCGAGCGGTGGCCGGTCCGGGACGTCGGACCCGGCCGACGACGGTCGAGCGGGCCCGCTACGGCCGGGACACCTGGGCGTCGGGGGGCGGCGTCATGCCGACGGTGTAGGAGGCCATCGACAGCGAGCCGTCGGTGAACCCGTCGACCAGCAGCTCGGCCGTCGTGCCGGTCGCCCCCGCCATGCCGGCGACGTAGAGCAGCGGCACGAAGTGGTCGGGCGAGGGGACGGCGAGGCCGGCGTCCGGGTGCCCGTCGAGGGTCGCGACCTCGGCGGGCCGCTCGAGCACCACCTCGCGGACCGCCTCGTCGAAACGCTGCGCCCAGTCGAACCCGGCGTCGGGCATCGTGCGGGTGACCGCGCGCAGGTTGTGGACCACGTTGCCGCTGCCGATCACCAGCACGCCGTCCTCCCGCAGCGGAGCGAGCGCGGCCCCGAGCCGGAGGTGGTGCTCGGCCGGCTCCAGCGCGTTGACCGACAGCTGCACCACCGGCACGTCCGCGTCGGGGAAGGCGTGCCGCAGCACCGCCCAGGCGCCGTGGTCGATACCCCAGCTGTCGAGGTCGGCGCCGACCCACGTCGGGTGCACGAGGTCGGCGACCTCCTCGTGGAGCGAGGGCAGCCCCGGGGCGTCGTAGCGGACGTCGTAGAGCGCGCGCGGGAAGCCGAAGAAGTCGTGGATGGTGCGCGGCCGCGGCATCGCGGTCACGGCGGTCGCGTGCACGTACCAGTGCGCCGAGACGACCAGGATGGCCCGCGGCCGCGGCACCGCCTGCCCGAACGCGCGCCAGGCCCGGGTGTAGCGGTTGTCCTCGAGCGCGTTCATCGGGTTGCCGTGGCCGACGAACGCAGCCGGCATCAACCCCACGCGGCGATCTTCTCCCGTACGCGGCCGACGTGCGACACGGGAGCCGTCACCCCGCGTCGGTCCCGGTGGTCACCCCGCGTTCGACGTCGGCGGCACCCGCCGCAGCGCCGGCGACAGCAGCCGCGCCCCCGGCCCCTCGCCGCCCCGCACGTCGCCGGGGTTGTAGAGCGCGCACCGGGTCAGCGACAGGCAGCCGCAGCCGATGCAGGACGACAGCCCGTCGCGCAGCTGCTCCATCGCCCGGATCCGCTCGTCGAGCCGGTCCCGCCAGGACTCCGCGAGCCGGGCCCAGTCGCGGGCCGACGGGGTCCGCCCGTCGGGCAGCGTGGCCAGCGCGTCGCGGATCTCCGGCAGCGTCAGCCCGACGTTCTGCGCGGCGCGGACGAACGCCAGCCGGCGCAGCACGCTGCGCGGGAAGCGGCGCGCCCCGCCGGCCGTCCGGGTGGCGGTGACCAACCCCTGCGCCTCGTAGTAGCGCAGGGCGGAGACGGCCATCCCCGATCGCTCGGCCACCTGCCCGATGGTCAGCAGCCCGTCCACGGCGCCTCCCCTTGACCTCGAGTTCACTTGAGGTCCGACAGTAGCCCCATGACACCTCGAACCGCACTCGTCACCGGCGCCTCCCGCGGGCTCGGCGCCGCCCTCGCCGAGGCCCTGGACCGCCGCGGCTGGCGGCTCGTCGTCGACGGCCGCGACCCCGACCGGCTGGCGGCCACCGTCGCCGCGCTGCCCCGTCCGGACCTGGTCACCGCCGTCCCCGGGGACGTCGCCGACCCCGGCCACCGCGCCGCCCTCGCCGCCGCCGTCGGCGACCGGCTCGACCTGCTGGTCAACAACGCCAGCGAGCTCGGCCCGACCCCGCTCCCCCGGCTGGCCGACCTGCCGCTCGCAGCCCTCGAGCGGGTGCTGGCCGTGAACACCGTCGCCCCGCTCGCCCTGGTCCAGGCGTTGCTGCCGGCGCTGGAGCGGGCCGGCGGGGTGGTCCTCGACGTCAGCAGCGACGCCGCGGTCGAGGCCTACGAGGGGTGGGGCGGGTACGGCGCCAGCAAGGCCGCGCTCGACCGGCTGACCGCCGTCCTCGCCGTCGAGCACCCGGCCCTGCGCGTCCACGCCGTCGACCCGGGCGACATGGCCACCGACATGCACCGCGCGGCCGACCCCGACGCCACCGGGCTGCCGGAGCCGGCCGCGGTCGTCCCGGCGCTGCTGCGGTTGGTGGACGGCGACCTGCCCAGCGGCCGCTACCGCGTGGCGGAACTGGCCGCCCCGCTGGAGGCCGGCCGGTGACCCCCCGCGCGATGGGAGCCGAGGCCGCCGCTCCACCGGAGCACCGGGGTCTGGCCCGCGACGGCGTCCGGCTGATGGCGGTCCGGCCGGACGGGCTCACCGAGACGACGTTCCGCGACCTGCCCGAGCTGCTCGAACCCGGCGACCTCGTCGTCGTCAACACCTCGGCGACGCTGCCGGCCCGCCTGGACGTCCGGCGGGCCGACGGCGTCCGCGCACCGCTGCACGTCGCCACGACGCTGGACGACGGCGACTGGGTCGTGGAGCTGCGCCGGCCGGACAACGGCGGCCCCGATCGCGGCGTCGAGCCCGGGACCGTCCTCGACCTGCCCGGCGGCGTCCGGCTGCGGCTGGTCGAGGGCTTCCCGACCGCGGCGCGGACGTCGCGGCTGTGGCGGGCCCGCCCCGATCCGGCCGTCCCCGCCGCCGGGCTCCTCCAGCGGTACGGCGTGCCGATCCGCTACGGCTACCTCGGCGCCGCCGTCCCGCTGGCCGACGCGCAGAACGTCTACGCCACCGAGCCGGGCAGCGCGGAGAACGCCAGCGCCGGGCGGCCGTTCACCGACCGGGTGCTGGTGCGGCTGATGGCCCGCGGCATCCCCGTCGTCCCGGTGGTGCTGCACGCCGGCGTCTCCAGTCCCGAGCTGCACGAGCCGCCGGCGCCGGAGCGCTACCGGGTGCCCGAGGTGGCCGCCCGGCTGGTCAACGCGACGAAGGCGACCGGCGGCCGCGTCGTCGCCGTCGGGACGACCGTCACCCGCGCGCTGGAGACGGCGACGGGCGAGGACGGCGTTCTCCGCCCGGTGGCCGGCTGGACCGACCTGGTGCTCGGCCCCGACCGCCCCGCCCGGGTCGTCACCGGCCTGCTCACCGGGCTGCACGCGCCCGACGCCAGCCACCTGCTGCTGCTCGAGGCGGTGGCGGGCCGCGAGCTGGTCGACCGAGCCTACGCGCGGGCCGCCGCGGGTGGCTACCTGTGGCACGAGTTCGGCGACACCATGCTGTTCCTGCCCTAGCCGCCGGCGTCGGGCGAGGTCGACGTGCGGCTGCGCGGCCCTCTCGCAGGTCCCGGTCCGGTCCTGCGCTCCGGTGGCGGTCCGCCGCCCGGGTGAGGAGGCTGGGGACGCCGGAACAGACTGCGTTCCGCGGGGGTCCGGGAGGCGGACATGCCAGGGACGTGGCTGCTCGGCAGCGAGGTCGCACAGGACGGCGACGGCGGCACGGACGGCGCCCGCGCGGTGCTGCTGGGCCTGCGGGACGGCGGCTCCGGGGCCGACCCGCTCGACGAGCTGGAGCGGCTGGCCGAGACCGACGGGGTCGCCGTCGTCGGCCGGCTGGTGCAGGCACGGGAGCGGCCGGACCCGGCGACCTACCTCGGGTCGGGCAAGGTGGCCGAGCTCGCGGACCTGGTGCGCGACCGGGACGCCGGCCTGGTCATCGCCGACGGCGAGCTCTCCCCCGCGCAGGTGCGCAACCTCGAGGAGCGGCTCGGCGCGCGGGTGGTCGACCGGACGGCGCTGATCCTCGACATCTTCGCCCAGCACGCCCGCAGCTCCGAGGGCAAGGCGCAGGTCGAGCTCGCCCAGCTGGCCTACCAGCTGCCGCGGCTGACCGGGCACGGCGTGGAGATGTCCCGGGTCGGCGGTGGGCGCACCGCGGGCGGCGCGGGCATCGGCGTCCGCGGCCCCGGCGAGCAGCAGCTGGAGACCCGGCGCCGGCACCTGCGCCGGCGGATGACGCTGCTGCGCCGGCAGGTGCAGGAGACCGCGCGGCGGCGCGAGCGCACCCGCGCGCGGCGGCGGCGCAACCAGGTGCCGTCGGTGGCGCTCACCGGCTACACCAACGCGGGGAAGTCGGCGCTCATGAACCGGCTGGCCGGCGCCGACGTGCTGGTGCTGGACGCGCTGTTCGCCACGCTCGATCCGACGGTCCGCCGCACGCAGACCCCCGACGGCCGGCCGTACACGCTCACCGACACCGTCGGGTTCGTCCGCCACCTGCCGCACCAGCTGGTCGACGCGTTCCGCTCCACCCTCGAGGAGGTCGTCGACGCCGACCTCGTGCTGCACGTCGTCGATGCCTCGGCGCCCGACGCGATGGGCCAGGTGACCGCCGTGCGCGGGGTGCTCTACGAGATCGGCGCCCGCGACCACCCCGAGCTGCTGGCCCTCAACAAGATCGACATCGCCGACGCGGGCTGGGTGGCCGCGCTGCGTACCGCCTACCCCGACGCCGTCCCGGTGTCCGCGCTGACCGGCGAGGGGGTCGAGGAGCTGCGCCGGGCGGTCGCGCAGCGGCTGGACGCTTAGTGCATCCGCGCTGCGGTGTCCTCCAGCAGGACCTGCCGCTCGGCGGCCGGCCTGCGCGGGCAGGAGGTGCACAGCGGTTCGGGCGGCAGCCGGTAGAGCAGGCAGCACGACACCCGCCGCGTGAAGCGCACGCCGGCGACGTCGACGTAGCGGGGCGTCAGCAGCGGCGGCCCGACGGCGGCCGCCAGGGGCCCGGCCAGCGCGGTCACCCGCCGCTCGTCCCCCAGCGCCCGGCCCAGGGCGAGCAACCGGTTGGCCAGCGAGTCCGTGGCGACCGCCCACAGCGGCCGCGGACGCATCCGGCCCGCCGCGGCCACGGCGTCGACCACCGCGGAGAGGCTCTCCCGCAGCTCGGCGGCGGTGTCCCGGCCGGGGGCGGACGACGTCGCGGCGACCGGCGTAGCACCCCCCAGCAGGGCCACGGAGGTGTCGGCCAGCCGGGCGGACAGCGGCTGCCCGGTGGCCAGCCCGGCCAGCGCCGGGGTGAGCAGCGCCGAGGACGCCGAGTACCACCACACGGTCGCGAGCACCCGCCGGTCGCCGGAGGCGTACCGCGCCCCGAGGGCGGTCAGCCGGTCGGCCGTCCAGTCGGCGTCGGCGAACAGCGCAGCCGGGACGGTCGCCGCGGACGGGGGCGCGAGCAGGCCGAGCGCGGCCGCGCCCGGCACCTGCGCGGCCACCGCCGCCTGGAGTCCCGCCGTCACCGGCCCAGTCTCGCCGTCCGCCGGCAGACCGCACCCGGTAGCCACTGCGCCGACGTTGCGCCGGGCAGACGTGGAGCCCTCGGGGTCATACGGTGTGACATGGAGCACGCTGCGTCGCACCGGAGCCGGGACGCCGGGTGCCGGCCGCGACCACCGGACAGGGACGGGCGTCGACGACGACGCCGGGGAGCAGGAGGAGTCGCATGAGCGAGTCGACCGAGCTGGAGGGCCGCCGGTTCCCGGCGCCGGAGCAGCTGGCGGCACAGGCCAACGTGGGTCCCGACGTCTACGAGCGGGCAGCACAGGACCGGCTGGGCTTCTGGGCCGAGCAGGCCGAGCGGCTGAGCTGGGCGCAGAAGTGGGACGAGGTCCTGGACTGGAGCAATCCGCCGTTCGCCAAGTGGTTCGTCGGCGGCAAGCTCAACGTCGCCTACAACTGCGTCGACCGGCACGTCGAGGCCGGCCACGGCGAGCAGGTCGCCTACCACTGGGAGGGTGAGCCCGGCGACACCCGCTCGATCACCTACGCCCAGCTCAAGGACGAGGTCAGCAAGGCGGCCAACGCCCTGCTCGAGCTCGGCATCCAGGCCGGTGACCGGGTCGCCATCTACATGCCGATGATCCCGGAGGCGGTCGTCGCGATGCTGGCCTGCGCCCGCATCGGCGCCGTCCACATGGTGGTCTTCGGCGGCTTCTCCAGCGACGCGCTGGCCAGCCGGATCACCGACTCGGGCGCCGTCCTCGTCGTCACCTCCGACGGCGGCTACCGCCGCGGCGCGCCCAGCGCGCTCAAGCCGGCGGTGGACGAGGCGGTCGGGCGCACCGACAGCGTCCGCAACGTGCTGGTCGTGCGGCGGACCGAGCAGGACGTCGAGTGGACCGAGGGCCGTGACCTGTGGTGGCACGACGTCGTCGACCGGCAGTCGACCGAGCACACGCCCGAGGCGTTCGACGCCGAGCACCCGCTCTACATCATGTACACCTCGGGGACGACGGCGTCGCCGAAGGGCATCCTGCACACCTCCGGCGGCTACCTGACCCAGGTCGCCTACTCGCACTGGGCGTCCTTCGACCTCAAGGCCGACACCGACGTCTTCTGGACCTCGGCCGACATCGGCTGGGTCACCGGGCACAGCTACATCGTCTACGGGCCGCTGGCCAACCGGGCCACCTCGATCATGTACGAGGGCACCCCCGAGACGCCGCACCGCGGCCGCTGGTTCGAGATCATCGAGAAGTACAAGGTCACGATCCTGTACACGGCCCCCACGGTGATCCGCACCTTCATGAAGTGGGGGGAGGACATCCCGGCGAAGTTCGACCTGTCCAGCCTGCGCGTCCTCGGCTCGGTCGGTGAACCGATCAACCCCGAGGCCTGGCTCTGGTACCACCGGAACATCGGCGGCGGCCGCTGCCCGATCGTGGACACCTGGTGGCAGACGGAGACCGGTGCGCACATGATCAACCCGCTGCCCGGGGTGACGTCCCTCAAGCCCGGCTCGGCGCAGACCCCGTTCCCCGGGATCTCGGCCAAGGTCGTCGACGACGAGGGCAACGAGCTCGGCGACGACACCACCGGCCTGCTGGTGCTCACCGAACCCTGGCCGTCGATGCTGCGCACCATCTGGGGGGACGACGACCGCTACGTCGACACCTACTGGTCGCGGTTCGGCAAGAACGTCTACTTCGCCGGGGACGGTGCGAAGAAGGACGCCGACGGCGACATCTGGCTGCTCGGCCGGGTGGACGACGTCATGAACGTGTCCGGCCACCGGATCTCGACCACCGAGGTGGAGTCCTCCCTGGTCGCGCACCCGACGGTGGCCGAGGCCGCGGTCGTCGGCGCCAGCGACCCCACCACCGGGCAGGGCATCGTCGCCTTCGTCATCCTCCGCGGGGACGCCGAGGACTCGGGCGACGAGCTGGTCCAGCAGCTGCGCTCCCACGTGGCCAAGGACATCGGCCCGATCGCCAAGCCGCGCCAGATCATGGTCGTGCAGGAGCTACCCAAGACCCGCTCGGGCAAGATCATGCGCCGGCTGCTGCGGGACATCGCCGAGAACCGCGAGCTCGGTGACGTCACGACGCTCACCGACTCGTCGGTGATGAACCTGATCAAGGACAAGCTGCCGGCCAGCTCGTCTGAGGACTGAGGGAGGACCGACCTCCCCCCGCGCCCCGTTGGAGGACCTGGTCCTGCCCACCCCTCGCAGGCTCGGGGCGGGACCCGGTCGGGGCCGGCGGGACGCTGGAGGGCGGCCGTCCCAGTACGTCGCCAGGCTCGCGGCGGGGCCCTGCGGGGGGCCGCCGCGAGCCTGGCGCGCACGACCGCGGGAGGCCGGGGCGCGCGACCGGTGGTCATGGGGCACCATTCCCCCAGGTGGGTCCGCTCGCGTCGGGCGGCCCGGTAGCCGCCCGTCGTCCCCAGGAGGTGCCCCTCGTGGCCCACAGCGCACCGTCGAGCCCGTCCGGGGCACGGACCACCACCCGCACGGAGGAGCCCTCCGTCGGCGCCCTGGTGCAGAGCGCCATGGCCGACGTCTCGACCCTGATCCGCAGCGAGATCGAGCTGGCCAAGGCCGAGGTCGGCAGGTCGGCGAAGAAGGCCGGCATCGGCGCCGGAGCGCTCGCGGCGGCCGGCGTGCTGCTCGCCTTCTCCGGCATCTTCCTGTTCGTCACGATCGCCGAGCTGCTCACCTGGCTGGGCCTGCCGCGCTGGGTCTCCTACCTGATCGTCTGGGTGCTGCTGGTGCTGCTGGCCGGCATCGCCGCCCTCATCGGCCGCCGGGCCCTGAAGAAGATCGAGAAGCCCGAGCGCACCATCGAGACGCTGCGCGACCTGCCCGAGGTCATGCACCGCGAGGCCCCCGGCCAGCGTCGGCGCGAGGTGCCGACCGTGACCGACGGCCGCGTGCAGCTGCGCGGCAGCGAGAACTACACCGTCTGAGCGGGCGCGCCCCGCGCCCGCACCGGTGAGCAGCCCCGACGAGCAGCGGCCGGACGCCACCAGCGTCCTGCTGCCGGGCCCGTGGGCGCACCGCGACCTGTCGGCGAACGGCGTCCGGCTGCACGTCGCCGAGGCCGGCGAGGGCCCCCTGGTGCTGCTGCTGCACGGCTTCCCCGAGTTCTGGTGGGCCTGGCGGTCGCAGCTGCCGGCACTGGCCGCGGCCGGCTTCCGCGCCGTCGCGCCCGACCTGCGCGGCTACGGCGGCAGCGACAAGCCGCCGCGCGGCTACGACCTGCCGACCGCCGCCGCCGACGTCGCCGCGCTGGTCCGCGCGCTGGGCGAGCAGGACGCCGCCGTCGTCGGGCACGACTGGGGCGGGCTGGTGGCCTGGACGATGGCCGCGCTGCACCCGCGCAGCGTCCGCCGGCTGGCCGTGGTCTCCATGGCGCACCCGCGACAGCTGCGGGCGGCGCTGACCGACCGGGCCCAGCGGCGCGCGCTGCGCCACATCCTGGGCTTCCAGCTGCCCCGGCTGCCCGAGCGCCGGCTGACCCGGGCCGACGACGACCCGGTGGCCGAGCTCATGCGCCGCTGGGCCGGACCGGGCTGGACCGCCACCCCCGGGTTCGCCGAGGCGGTGTCGCGCTACCGCTCGGCCGCCCGCATCCCGCAGGCGGCCTACGGCTCGATGGAGTACTTCCGCTGGGCCGGCCGCTCCCAGCTGCGCCCCGACGGGCTGCGCTACGCCCGCCGGATGGCCGCGCCGGTCACCGCGCCGACCCTGCAGCTGCACGGCGTCCTCGACCCCTGCGTGCTGCCGTCCTCCGCCCGCGGGTCGGGCCGCTACGTCGCCGGGGCCTACGAGTGGCGGGAGCTGCCCGGCGTCGGACACTTCCCGCACGAGGAGGTGCCCGAGGAGGTCAACGCGGCGCTGGCCGCCTGGGCCGCCGGCTGAAGCCGGGCGTCCGGCCCCCCGCGGGATCCCGCCGTGAGCCTGCGAGCGGTGGGGGGCAGGGGGTCCTCCTCCTACTCGCAGGCGCCCGTCGGCACCGGGGCGGAGGAGGCCTGGCCGGTCACGGCGGCGTCCTCGACCTGCTCGTAGGTGAGCGCGTAGCCGGTGAGCGGGTCGTCGATGGCCGAGGCGAAGACGACGCCGAGCACCTGGCCCTCCGGGTCGAACAGCGGGCCGCCGGAGTTGCCGGCGCGCACCTCGCCGTAGAGGGCGTAGACGTCGCGGACCACGGTCTGCTCGTTGCGGAAGTCCGGGCCGCTGATGTCGGTGCGGTCGCGCACCCGCGCCGGCCCGACGAACAGCCCGCCGCCGCCGGGGTAGCCCATGATGATCGCGCTGTCGCCCGAGTCGGCCGGCCCTGCCGAGAACCCCAGCGGGACCTGCGGGAGTCCGGGGACGGCGAGCACCGCGACGTCGGTCTCCTCGTCGACGTACACAGGGACGGCGTCGTACTCCGCGCCCTCCGCGGTCACGACCGGGTCGCTGACACCGGCGAGCACGTGCGCGTTGGTCATCACGCGCTCCCGCGCGTAGACGAAGCCGGAGCCGTCGATCTGCCGGGAGCACGACGACGCGACCCCGCTGATCTGCACCACCGACCCCGCCACGGACTGCACGACCGGGCTGGTCCGCAGCGTCTCGTCCGGCGCCGCGACGTCCGGGACCTGGGTGGGGGTCAGCGGGTCGAGCACGTCGGGCAGCCCGTTGCGGTCGATCGCCTCCCGCAGCGAGTCGTAGACCCCGCGGATCCCGGCCGGGACGGTGCGGTCGACCGCCTGCACCAGCGCCGACTGCTTCACCTGGAGGGAGACCTGGGGGAACGGCGCGTTGGCCAGCGGGGTGGCCACCATCCAGGCGACCAGCAGCACCGCGACCGCCGACAGCACCGCCCCGGCCACCGAGTCGACGAGCTCGGCCGGCTGCCACGTCACGCGACGGCGCACCGCCCGGCCGACCGCGCCGGCGAGCACCTGCCCGAGCAGCGCGGCGGCGAGGACGACGACCAGCGCCGCGAACACCCGCGTGGTCGCCGTCCCGTCGAGCCGGTCGGCCACCGGCCGGGACAGCTGCGCGCCGAGGACCGCGCCGCCGAAGAAACCGAAGAAGGAGGCGGCCGAGACGATCACGCCCTGCCGGAAGCCCGAGAAGGCGAAGACCAGGGCCAGGCCGATGAGGACCAGGTCGACGATCGACATGCCGGTGCTCAGCCGCTGACCGTCATGGTGCCGACCTGCTGCAACTGGGTGTGGAAGCTGCACTCGAAGCCGTACTCACCAGGCGTGGTCACGGTGAACTCGATGGTGCGGGTCTCCCCCGGCGTCAGCAGCGGGATCTCCGGCTCGATCGGCGCGGGGCCGTCGTCCGGGGTGAAGCGGAAGTTGTGGGTCAGCTGCTCGGCGACGTTGACCACGGTCAGCCGCACCTCGCCCGGCGCGACGGTGAACGTGCTCGGGGTGAAGACGTAGTCGTCCTGCGTCTGCAGCGTGACCTCCTGGACGCCGTCGGGCGCAGTCGTCACCGCGCCCGGCGCCGGACCGGACGACGGCGCCGCCTGCCCACCCGACGTCCCCCCGTCGCCGCACCCGACGAGCAGGACCACTGCGGCGGCGACCACAGCGACCTGCCTGCAGGGACCCCCACCCCGTCCAGGGGCTCGCCGCCGGCCCTCCTGCAGGGCCCCGCCGTGAGCCTGCGAACGGTGGGGGGCAGGAGGGTCCTTCACCGGTGAGGAGGACGGGGTCCTTCCCCTTCTACCCTTCATCGCGGGGGAACGGTACTTGCCGGAGGGCCGTCGGGCGCGGGGTCGGCGACCGTCGGCGCGGCGGCGTCCTCGTCGTCCACGGGGTCGAGGGTGCCGGGCAGCTGCGGGCGCCGGGCGCCGAGCGCCGGCAGCGACCGCACGTCGGTCGCGTCCCACGGCCGGGCCAGCCCGGCGGCCTCGAGGATGGCGTCGAGCAGGCCGCCGGTGAAGCCCCAGACGACCATGCCGGCGACGCCGAACGCCGGGCCGACGTAGCCCGACGGGTGCCGGATGCGGAAGCGGTTGGCCGGGTCGGCGAGCTCCGCCAACGGCACCCGCGCCACCCGGGCCACCTCCCGCGGGTCGCCGACGGTGACCTCGCGCGGGTCGTCCCACCAGCCGACGACCGGCACCACGAGGTTGTCCGAGGGGCCGAGGAACAGCTCCGGCAGCGTGGCCAGCACGCGCACGCCGTCGGGGTCGATGCCGGCCTCCTCCTCGGCCTCCCGCAGCGCGGTGCCCACCGGGTAGTCGTCGCCGGGGTCGGCGCCGCCGCCGGGGAAGGCGGGCTGCCCGGCGTGGGTGCGCAGGTGCGCGGACTTCTCGATCAGCAGCACGTCGGCGCCGCGCGGGCCCTCGCCGAAGAGGATGAGCACCGCCGAGCGCCGGGCGGTCGAGGTCGGCCGGGGCATCCGGTGGCGCAGCGGCAGGTCGCCCGCGGCGAGCAGCCGGCGCAGGTACTCCGGCAGCGACGCGTCGGTGGTGTGCGCGTCGGTCACAGCGTCACCCCGAGGTGCTCGGCGACCAGGCCCTCGAGCTCGGCGAGGTCGGCGACCGGCCCGACCTGGACGTGGGCGATCCCGCCGTCGGCGTCGAGGAGGTAGGTGTAGGGCAGCGCGCCCAGGCCCAGCTCGGCCATGAGCTCGCCCTCGCCGTCGAAGGCGCTGGGGAAGGTGGCGCCGGCGTCCGCGGCGAAGGACCCCGCCTGCGGAGCGCCGTCCCTGCTGATGACGCCGACCACGGACAGCCGGTCGCCGCCGGCGTCGGCCAGCTGCTGCACCAGCGGCAGCTCCTCGCGGCAGGGACCGCACCAGCTGGCCCAGAGGTTCACCACGGTGGGGACGCCCGGGGCGCGGCCGAGGTCGAGCGAGCCGCCACCCGGGCAGGTGAGGTCGAGGGCCGGCAGCGTCTGCGCCCCCTCCGCCGCGCGGTCGGGCGGCTCCGGGCACGGCGCCAGCGCCGCCAGCGGATCGGGCGCCGGGGACGCCGCCGTCCCGCCGGGCTCCTCCGCGGCACCCGGGGTGCACCCGGCGAGCGCGAGCCCGAGCGCCAGCACGCCGGCCGCCGTGGTGGTGCGTGCGCTCATTCGGTGTCCGAGGCGGCCGGGGTCCTGACCAGCTTCGTGGCGACCTCCGGGTCCGTCGGGCCGATGCCGTACGAGGGGCACCACTGGGCGAGGCCGCACGCGCCGCACGCGGCCTTCTTGGCGTGGCAGACCCGCCGGCCGTGGAAGATCACGCGGTGGCTGAACATGGTCCACTCGCGCTTGGGCAGCAGCTCCGCGACGACCGACTCGACCTTGACCGGGTCCTCCTCCGCCGTCCAGCCGAACCGCCGGACCAGCCGGCCGAAGTGCGTGTCCACGGTCAGCCCCGGGACGTCGAAGGCGTTGCCCAGGACGACGTTGGCGGTCTTGCGGCCCACACCGGGCAGGGTGACCAGGTCCGCCATCCGGCCCGGGACCTCGCCGTCGAACCGCTCGAGCAGCGCCTGCGCGAGGCCGAGCACCGAGTTGGCCTTGGCGCGGAAGAAGCCGGTGGGCTTGAGGATCTCCTCGAGCTCCGCGCGGTCGGCGCCGGCCAGGGCCTGGGCGTCGGGGTACTTCGCGAACAGCGCCGGGGTGACCCGGTTGACCGTCCTGTCGGTCGTCTGCGCCGACAGCACGGTGGCCACCAGCAGCTCGAAGGCGTTGGTGAAGTCGAGCTCGCAGTGCGCGTCGGGGTGGATCAGCGCCAGCTCGCGGGCCATCCGCCGGGCCCGGCGGGTGCGCGCCAGCGGCGTCTCCTGCGGGTCGAACGGGGAGCCGCCCCGTGCAGCGGCGCGGCGGGCACGCGGCGGGACGGGCCGGGCGTAGGCGGGCGAGGACACGCGATCGAGAGTAGGCGGATCGGCTGACACGGCCCGTGTCATCATCGCGACCGCCGTGGTCGGGGCGTCCCGCGCGGCGCCCCGGGGTACACAGGAGTGCACGCGCGAACCGGCAGGTCCGGTCCGCGTCCCCGACGAGGAGAGAGGAGGAGCCGGTGGTCGCCCTCAGCGTCATCCTGTTCCCGCCCCTGGTCATCGCCTTCCTGCTGGTGATGGAGCGCGTCGAGGAGCCGCTGCGCCGGCCGGCCGGCCCCCGTGAGGTGGCCGAGTTCCTCTCCACCGCGAGCGCCGGCGAGGTCGACACGCTGGCCAACTCCGGGATCCGCCGGGCCATGTCCCGGTGGCGCCGCCGTCGCGCGTCACGGGTGCGTCGCGGGGCCGAGCCGCCCGTCGTGTGAGAGAGGACTCCCAGCCCCGCCGATCGGGTACCGACCGCGGGATCGAGCCGGGAGGGCGTCTGACCTGCTCTTCCTCACCCCTCGGGGTGGCGGCAGGACGCACCGATCGGGTGACGATCCGCACAGACCCCTAGACTCACTCCGGCGGCGCCGCGACGGAGCGGCTCGCAGACCGGGCCGGCTGCGTGCCGGTGTGCCCAGGTGTGTGTGCGAGAGGACGCGTAGTGGACGAGGTGCTGGCCCAGTCGGGGCTCTTCCAGGGGCTGCCGGAACAGGCGGTGGACCCGGTCGCGAGCCGCCTGGAGACCGTGACGCTCCCCCGCGGCCGCGTGATCTTCAACGAGGGCGAGCCGGGGGACAGCCTCTACATCGTCATCTCCGGCAAGATCAAGCTCTCCCGCCGGTCGCCCGACGGCCGCGAGAACGTGCTGGCCGTGATGGGGCCCTCCGACCAGTTCGGGGAGCTGTCGGTCTTCGACCCCGGCCCGCGCACCGCGACCGCCACCGCGGTCACCGACGTCAAGCTGGCCCGCATGCCGCAGTCGGTGCTGCGCCCGTGGATCGAGGCGCACCCCGAGGTCGGTGAGCGGCTGCTGCACGTACTGGCCCGCCGGCTGCGCCGCACCAACGACTCGGTGGCGGACCTGATCTTCACCGACGTCCCGGGCCGGGTCGCCAAGGCGCTACTGCAGATGGCCGACCGGTTCGGCAGCCGCGAGGGCGAGGGCCTGCGCGTCAAGCACGACCTGACGCAGGAGGAGCTGGCCCAGCTGGTCGGCGCCTCGCGCGAGACCGTGAACAAGGCGCTGGCCGACTTCGTGCACCGCGGCTGGATCCAGCTGCAGGGGAAGTCGGTCGTCGTCCTCGACGAGGAGCGCCTGCGCCGACGCGCGCGCTGACACCGCATCCGGCCAGGGCCGTCGTGCCGAGTGGGCCCCGTCCCGAGCCTGCGAGGGGTGAGGGGACGGGGCCCTTCGACTGCCCGCGGTGTGACCCCGGAGGGTCACGAAGGGAGCGGCACGACCATCCGGATGCGGGTGCCGTCGGGGAGCACGGCCCAGCGACCGTCGGGCTCGTCGGCGAAGGACGGGCAGATCGGGTGCAGCGGCTCCGGCGGCGACCCGGCGAGGGCCGCGGCCACGCCGGCGAAGGTCTCCAGCTGTCCGAGGGTGTGGATCGTCGGCGGCAGCATGGGCCGCGTGCCGGCGCTCATCTCGGCCAGCGCCGCGGACGGGGTCAGCCAGGTCACCTCGTCGGCCTCACCGGTGACGTGCCGGGCCTCCTGCCCGACCGGCAGCGCCGCCGCGAAGAACTTGGTGTCGTAGCGCCGCGGCTCGGCCGGCGGGGTGATCCAGTGCGCGAAGGGCCGCAGCAGGTCCGACCGCAGCGCCAGCCCACGGTCGGCGAGCAGCTCCGCGAGCGACAGCTCCCGGGCCAGCAGGGCCTGGCGCTGCGTCTCCCAGTCCTCCCCTGACACGTCAGGTACCACGTCGCCGCCGTCGGCCGCGCCGGCGAGCAGGACGCCGGCCTCCTCGAACGTCTCGCGGACCGCCGCGCAGACCAGCTCCCGTGCGGTCCGCTCGTCGCAACCGAAGGCGTGCGCCCACTCGGCGGGCGACGGTCCGGCCCACGCGGTCTCGACGTCGCCGTCCCGCGGGTCGACGCCCCCGCCCGGATAGGCGGTCATCCCGCCCGCGAAGGGCATCCCGCGGGTGCGCCGGAGCAGGTAGACCTCCAGGCCGGGGGTGCCGTCCCGCAGCAGCAGCACGGTGGCCGCCTGCTTCGGCTCCGCGCTCACCTCAGCTCGACCGTGAGTTCCACCTCGACGGGGGCGCCCAGCGGCAGCTCGGCCACACCGATGGCGCTGCGCGCGTGCCGGCCGGCCTCCCCGAAGATCCGGCCGAGCAGCTCGCTGGCGCCGTTCACCACCCGCGGCTGGCCGGTGAAGCCCTCCGCGCTGGCCACGTAGCCGACGACCCGGATGACGCGGGCCACCTCGTCGAGCCCCACCAGGTCGTCGACCGCGGCCAGGGCGTTGAGGGCGCACAGCTTGGCGTCGTGCGCGGCGTCCTCGGGGTCGACCGAGCCGCCGACCTTGCCGGTGCGGCGCAGGCCGCCGTCGACGAAGGGCAGCTGACCGGAGGTGTGGACCAGCTGGCCGCTGCGCACCGCCGGGACGTAGGCGGCGACCGGTGCGGCGACCGCGGGCAGCCGGATGCCGAGCTCGGCCAGCCGGGCGTGCCAGCTGGAGGTCTGCGGGCTGGTCATGACCCGGTCAGCCGGCGGGGCGCTTGAGGTAGGCGACGGGCTGGTCGGCCCCGCCCGGGCCGGGCAGCACGGTGACCAGCTCCCACCCGTCGACGCCCCACGAGTCGAGGATCGCCTTGGTGTTGTGGATCAGCAGCGGGATGGTGGCGTACTCCCACCTCACGCGGGCCGGTTCGCTCATGGGCGCGACGCTAGCGCAGCCCTCCGGCCTCGTCCCGGCCCCGTCCGGAGGCTCGCCCGAGCCTGCGAGGGGTGGGAGGGACGGGGTCCTTCGACGAACGGTGGGGAGCAGGAGGGTCCTTCGGCTCTTAGGCTCGTGTCCGTGAGTCCGGCCCCCTCTTCCGTGCGCTGCCACGTCGTCACCGGGAAGGGCGGGACCGGGAAGACCACGGTCGCCGCCGCCCTCGCCCTGGCCCTGGCCGCCGACGGCCGCCAGGTGCTGCTCGTCGAGACCGAGGGCCGCCAGGGCATCGCCCAGCTGTTCGACACCCCACCGCTGCCCTACGAGGAGCGGCGGGTGGCCGTCGCCCGCGGCGGCGGCGAGGTCAAGGCCCTGGCGATCGACGTCGAGGAGGCCCTCCTCGAGTACCTGGAGATGTTCTACAACCTGCGCCGGGCCGGGCGGGCGCTGCGCCGGGTCGGCGCCGTCGACTTCGCCACGACGATCGCCCCGGGCCTGCGCGACGTGCTGCTCACCGGCAAGGTCAAGGAAGCGGTGACCCGCCGCCACGACGGCCGTCCGGTCTACGACGCCGTCGTGGTGGACGCCCCGCCGACCGGCCGCATCACCCGCTTCCTCAACGTCACCGGCGAGATGGCCGGGCTGACCCGCTCCGGCCCGATCAAGACGCAGAGCGACGGCGTCATGGCCGTGCTCAAGTCACCGCAGACGGCGGTGCACCTGGTGACGCTGCTCGAGGACATGCCGGTCCAGGAGACCGCCGACGCCATCGCCGAGCTCACCGCGGTCGGGCTGCCCGTCGGCTCGGTCGTGGTCAACATGGCCGCCGAGCCGGCGCTGCCCGAGCCGGCGCTCGCCCGCGCCGCCGGGTCGGGGCTGAGCGGAGCCGACCTGGCGCCGGCCCTGGCCGCGGCGGGGCTGCGGGACGTCCCGGGGCTGGCCGACGCGCTGGCTGCCGAGGCCACCGAGCACGCCCGGCGCTGGGCGGCCCAGGACGAATTGCGCGACGAGGTCGAGGCGCTCGGCCGCCCGACCGTCGAGCTGCCGCTGCTGCCCGGCCCGATGGACCTCGGCGCGCTGTTCCAGCTCGCCGGCCGGCTCGAGGAGCACCTGCGGACCGAGGTGGCGGCATGACCCAGACGACCGAGCGCACCCGCCGGCACCCGCGCCCGCCCGCACCGCCCGCGCCGGAGGCCCTCCCGCTCGAGCTCGCCGAGCTGGTCACCGACCCCGACACCCGGATCGTGGTCTGCTGCGGCGCCGGCGGCGTGGGCAAGACGACGACGTCGGCGGCCCTGGCACTGGCCGCCGCCGAGGCCGGCCGCACGGTCGTCGTCCTCACCATCGACCCGGCTCGACGGCTGGCCCAGTCCCTCGGCCTGGTGGAGCTGGACAACGAGCCGCGGCGGGTCGACGTCCCCGGGGTCAAGGGCGAGCTGCACGCGATGATGCTGGACATGAAGCGCACCTTCGACGACATCGTCGTGGCGCACTCGACGCCCGAGCGGGCGCAGCAGATCCTCGAGAACCCCTTCTACCAGACGCTGTCCTCGTCCTTCGCCGGGACGCAGGAGTACATGGCGATGGAGAAGCTGGGCCAGCTGCGTGCCGGCGACCGGTGGGACCTCATCGTCGTCGACACCCCGCCCTCGCGGTCGGCGCTGGACTTCCTCGACGCCCCGAACCGGATGAGCCGCTTCCTCGACGGCACGATGATCCGGCTGCTCACCGCGCCGAGCCGGACCGGCTTCAGGATCGCGAGCGCGAGCTTCATGTTCTTCAGCCGGATCATCTCCAAGATCCTCGGCGGGCAGCTGCTCCGCGACATCTCCTCCTTCGTCGCCGCGCTGGACACCATGTTCGGCGGCTTCCGGGAGCGCGCGACCGCGACCTACGAGCTGCTGCGCCGGCCGGGCACCTGGTTCCTCGTCGTCGCGACGCCGGAGCCCGACGCGCTGCGGGAGGCCTCCTACTTCGTCGACCGGCTGTCGGCCGAGCAGATGCCGCTGGCCGGTCTGGTGCTCAACCGCACCCACCCGCCGACGACGACGGCGCTGTCGGCGACGCGCGCCGACGGGGCCGCCGAGGAGGTCCTCGAGGCCGGCGGGGAGGGCGCCGAGCTCGCCGCCGGGGCGCTGCGGGTGCACGCCGAGCGGATGACGCTGGCCTCCCGCGAGCAGCACCTGGCCGACCGGTTCACCAGCGCCCACCCGGAGGTCGCCGTCCGGACCGTGCCGGCCGCCGCCGGCGACGTGCACGACCTCGACGGGCTGCGCGGTATGGCCGACGCGCTGACCGGTCCGGACGGCGACACGCCGACGGGTGTGCCGCGGCGACGGATCCTCCCCGCGCGCCGTCGCTGAGCGCGGACGCCCCGGAGCCGACCGCCACGTACATTGGCGCCCGATGTCTCCCGTCGCCCCCGATCGCGCCCGGGTCCTCGCGAAGCTCGCCGCGACGATCGTCCTCGCCGGTGCCCTGGTCGCCGGCATGCTGTTGCCCTTCGTGGGCGGCACCGGCCTCGCCGCGCGCAACTCCGCCTCGCTGCTCGACGCCCTGCCGGTCGAGCTCACCGACGAGACGCCGGCGGGCAACACCCGCGTGCTGGCGGCCGACGGCTCGCTGATCACCATGTTCTACCGGGACAACCGGACGCCGGTGGCCTCCGACCGGATCGCCCCCGTCATGAAGCAGGCGCTGGTGGCGATCGAGGACTCCCGCTTCGAGGTGCACAACGGCCTGGACGTGCAGGGCACGCTGCGGGCACTGGCGACCAACGTGGCGGCCGGCTCGGTCCGGGAGGGTGGCTCGACGCTGACCCAGCAGCTGGTCAAGCAGACCCTCGCGCAGACCGCCGACACCCCCGAGGAGCGGCAGGCGGCCACCGAGGAGAGCGTGGGCCGCAAACTGCGTGAGGCGCGGATCGCCCTCGCCCTGGAGGAGGAGTACTCCAAGGACGAGATCCTCACCCGCTACCTCAACCTCGTGTACTTTGGGCAGGGCGCCTACGGGGTGCAGGCCGCGGCGCAGCGCTACTTCAGCGTCGACGCCGCCGACCTGACCCTGCCGCAGGCGGCCATGCTGGCCGGCCTGGTGCAGAGCCCGTCGAACGACGACCCGGTCACCAACCCGGAGAACGCGGTCAACCGCCGCAACCAGGTGCTGCAGCGGATGCTGGACCTCGGCCAGATCGACCGGGCGCAGTTCGACGAGGTGTCGGCGCAGCCGGTGCAGGTCGCGCAGGGCGCCGCCCCACCCAACGGCTGCATCGACGCCACGATCGGCGGCTTCTTCTGCGCCTACCTGGCCGACTACCTCACCGGCACGCTCGGGCTGAGCCAGGAGCTCATCGACAACGGCGGCCTGACCATCCAGACGCCCCTGCGGCCGGACCTGCAGCGCTCCGGTGACCAGGCGGTCCTGGGCTCGCTGGCGATGGGCGACTCGCTGGCCGGGACGTTCACCGCCGTGGAGCCGGGCACCGGCCACATCCTGGCGATGAGCGCCAACCGCCGCTTCGGCTGCGACGGCCCCGAGTGCGAGTCGGTGAACCTCAACGTCGTCCCCGGCCAGGGCTCCGGGTCCACCTACAAGGTCTTCACCGCGGCCGCCGCGCTCGCGGAGGGCTTCCCCGTCTCGCACGTGATCACCGCGAGCGAACCGTACGTCTCCCGCGTGTACCGGGACGGCGCCGGGCGCTACGACGTCGAGAACGTCGGGAACAGCTACCCGCGGACGTTGTCGATGTCCGAGGCCCTGGTGCGCTCGTCCAACACGTACTTCCTGGCCCTGGAGGACCAGCTGGGCAGCGTGGAGGGTCCGGTGCGCATGGCGGAGCGGATGGGGCTGTTCCAGTTCAACGACCCGGGCCTGCCGCAGCAGATCATCGACGAGAACCGGGGGTCGTTCACCTTCGGTCCCGAGTCGACCAGCCCGCTGGCCCTGGCCAGCGCCTACTCGACGCTGGCGGCCAACGGCACCCAGTGCGACCCGACGCCCGTGACCGCCGTCCTCGACCGCAACGGCGAGCCGCTCACCGACGACGAGGGCCGGCCGGTCGTCCGCGACGACGGGTGCACGCCCGACGCGGTCCCGACCGAGGTGGCCACGACCCTCAACCAGGTGCTGGTCGGGGACACCGAGTCGCCCTTCGGCACCGGCCGCAACGCCGCCGTCCGCGGCCACCGGATCGCCGGCAAGACGGGCACCAGCCAGGACAACCTCTCCGTGGCGTTCGTGGGCTACACCCCGCAGTACACGGCCAGCGTCATGATCTACAACCCCAAGGAGCGCGAGCAGGTCCGGGGCTTCGGTGGCGGCATGCCGGCGACGATCTGGCGCAACGCGATGGCGCCGGTCCTCGCCGGGCAGCCGGCGGTGCCCTTCACCGCGCCGGCACCCGTCACCGCGGCTCCGGCGGCCTCCCAGCAGGAGCCGGCCGCCTCGACGCGGGCCCCGGCAGCCGCCGACCAGCCGGAGCCGGCCGCCCCGGCCGCCCAGTCGCCGGCCGTGCGCGCTCCGGGCGACCCGGCGGCGGCTCCGCGGGCCGCGGCGCCCACCGGCCCGGTCGGCAACGGCGACCGCGGCGACGTGGGCGACCGCGACCGCGACGGCGACCCGAACGGCTGAGCCGCCGCGGCGGTCGCCGAGGATCAGCGGCGCAGGCCTCGGTCGACGGGGCGGTCCCCGCCACCCTCTCCCCCCGTGCCCGGAGGACGGCGCCGGACCAGGGGGACGCCCTGCCGGACCAGCTCGGCCCACACACGCTCCGCCATCCGCCTGCGGGCGTAGGCGCGTTCCCGCAGCACCGCGGCGAGGTGGGGGTTGGTGCACCGGCCGGCCCGGTCGTCCAGCACGTTGGCGGTCTCCACGTGGATGGCGAACCGGCGCAGCAGGTCGAGCATCTCCCGGCGGTTCTCGAACGACGGCCGGGGCGGCGCCGAGCCCCCATCGGGGGGTCCGGAGGCCCCGGCTGCAGTTCTGTCGACGGCGCCGCGCACGGTCACGGTCGCCACCTCCTCGTGATCGACGGTGACCTGTCGCAGAGGAGGACGCGCCCGGGGTGCGGGGATGACGCGGGCTGGGTGGCTCAGGAGTCCGGGCCGCGCCGCGCCATGTCGTAGCTGGCCAGCACCTCGACGAGGAAGTCCGACGCCGACCGGGCGATGAGGGCGACCTCGTCGACCGGGCTGTCCCGGAGCACCTCGGTCAGCACGTCGTGATGGACCTGGACGACCTCGAGCAGGCTCCGGCCGCCGGCCAGGGCACCGCGCCCCAGCTGGTAGCCGGTGTCGAGCGCGGACTCCTCGTGCCGCGACAGGTACCGCAGGAAGGCGGCCCGGTAGTCGCGCAGCAGGGGCTCGCGGACCGTCATGTCCGCGGCGCCGGCGGCACCCCGACGTACCGGTCCAGCTCGGCCAGGCCCTCCTCCAGGTCGAGTGCGGTGACCACCCGGCCGGTGTCCATGCCGAGCTGCACCATGGCGAACGCGACGTCCGGCTGGATCCCGACGACCACGGTCGCCGCCCCGCGCAGCCGGGCCATCTCGGCGATGTCGCGCAGCGTCCGGGACGCGAAGGAGTCCAGGACGTCGAGTGCGGCCACGTCGATGACGACCCCCCGCGCACGGTCGGCGCCGATCCGTTCCACCAGGTCCTGCTGGAACCGCACCAGCTGCGAGTCGTCCAGCGCGGTGTGGATCGAGGCGATCAGGTACGGGCCCTGCCGCAGGATCGAGAAGAGCCGGGGGCCGCCGTTCACGGACCACCGTTCCCGTCCTCGCGGGACACCGCGTACCCCAGGAGCCGCTCGGCCTCCTCGAGGCCACCCTGCAGGTCCCCGATGGTGTTCATCTTCGACAGGTCGACGCCTATGGTGACCAGCGTCTGGGCGATCTCCGGGGACAGCCCCGTGATGATCACGCTGGCACCCATCAGCCGCGAGGCGTCGACCGTCCGCACCAGGTGGTTGGCGACGGACTCGTCGACGTCCGCGACGCCGGTGATGTCGACGACGACCACCTTGGCCCGGTGCGTGCGGATGCCACCGAGCAGCTGCACGGTCAGCTGCCGCGCCCGTTCCCGGTCCAGCACGCCGATGATCGGCAGGATCAGCAGCCGCTCGCGGACCGGCAGGACCGGCGTCGAGAGCTCGCGGATGGCGTCCTGCTGCTGCCGGATGACCCGCTCGCGCTCCTCGACGAAGCTGACGGCCACGGTGTTGGCGATCCGGTTGGCCGCCGGCTCGTAGGCGTCGAGCACCCGGTTGAGCAACCCGAAGTCCCGCTGGTACTTCTCGAACAGCGACCTGGCCAGGACGTCGCGGAGCAGGAGCACGATGCCGACGACCTCGTGGGTCTCCACGCCGCGCGGGATGATCCGCTCGGACAGGTCGCGAGCGTAGTGCTGCAGGGCCTCCACGCTGCCGGTCTCCAGGACCTCGACGTAGTTGTCGTAGACCAGCGTGGTCTCGGCGGACATCTCCTGGCCGGTCATCGCCTGCAGGAGGTGGGCCTCCTGGATGCGGCCGACCCACTCCTGACGGAGCCGGGTGCGGTGCTCGCGCAGGTGCGCCACCAGCTGCGGCAGGAGGGTCTCCCCGTCGAGGTCGCCCGTGGCGTCCGTCGGGGCCACGGTCACGCTCGGGTCCTCGTACCTGGTCATGCCTCTCCCCGCCACTTCGTCATCGTCACCGTCGTGCCGCGGCCGGTCTCGGAGACCACCGCGAACTCGTCCATCAGCCGCCGTGCGCCCGGCAGCCCCAGCCCGAGCCCCTGGTAGGTGCTGTAGCCGTCCTGCAGCGCCTGGTCGACGTCGGGGATCCCCGGGCCGGCGTCGCGGGCGACGATGGAGATCCCCGCCCTCGGCTCCTGCACCTCCGCCACGACGACCTCGCCGGAGTCCGCGAAGCGCACGATGTTGCGGGCGATCTCCGAGACCGCCGTGGCGATGAGCGTGACCTCGGTGGAGGGGAACCCGAGCCGGGTGGCCACCTCCCGGGCGGCCTGCCGGGCAGCGACGACGTCGGCGTCGGCACGCACGGCGACCCGCACGGCGTCGTCCCGGGACCGCCCGCGTCCCACCAGGGGCTCGGAGAGCCGCGCGCACAGGTCGCACTCCAGCAGGTGGCGGGCGGCGTCGACCTCGCGCTGGCGACGGCGATCACCGCCCGAGATGGCCAGCAGAACCGGGCGGCAGCGCTCCGTCGGCGGCTCCACCCGCTCGGACACCAGCAGGTACTCGACCCGCAACCGGGCGCGGGTGCGGTTGAGCTGGGCGGCCACCGCACCGGCGGTGGACCCGAGCTCGACCGCCAGCGACCGGGTGTCCTGGCCGGAGACCTCGTGGGCCAGCAGCGTCGCCCGCTCGCGGTCGGACAGCCGGGTCAGGGCCTCGGCGACGGCGGCGCGGTCCTCGCGCGCGAGGACGTCCTCGTCGGGCGCCTCGGGGGGCCGCAGGTCGACGACGCGGTGCTGGTGCCGTCGCTGCCGGTCCTGGTCCCGCCACATCGAGGCGACGACGTTGCGCGCCGTCACGATCGCGTAGGGCTCCAGCATCCCCGGCTCCACCCGGCCGGCGGCGGCGAGGACCCGGGTCAGGGTCTCCTGGACCAGGTCGTCGGCGGTCGCCCGGTCGGGGACGCGGGACGCCACGATCCGGCGCACCAGCGGGATCAGCGCTGCGACGTCCGCAGACCCGCAGTCGCCTCCCGGGCTCCCCACCGGCTCGACGGCCGCCATCCGCGAGACGGTACGCCCGGCAGTCTCCTCCGGCGCCCCGGCGGACCGCCCCGCTGCCCGGACGCTCTCGGCGTCCCTGCATGACGACGACAGCGGGGTCGCGTCGGCCGGTCCTGCCGGCGCGCCGGGGCAGCGGCCCGCGGTCCCACCAGGGGTGACACCGCGCCGGACGCAGGAGGAGCGGTCCAGCGGTCCTCGTCAGCCGCACCGGATGGCGACGTCTTCACCGGTGCACCACCCGAAGCGGTCCCCGCGAGAGGCGCCGGGACCGCACGCCGAGCAGGGGCGACTCCCGAGGACCCCGGCCGGCGGGCCCGTGACCCGGTTCCGCCGGCCGGTTCGGCCCCTGCTCCCCCGGCCCTGTCCAGAGGCTCCCCCCGAGCTCGCGAGGGGTGAGGAGGACGGGGTCCGTCTTCAGGCCAGCTGGCGGCGGACCTCGGCGGCCACCCGGCCGCCCTCGGCCCGGCCCGCGACCTCCTTCTGCACCGCACCCATGACCCGGCCCATGTCCTTCATCCCGCTGGCGCCGGTGCGGGTCACGACGTCGGCGACCAGCGCGGCGAGGTCGGCGTCCTCCAGCTGCGCGGGCAGGTAGGCGGCGACCACGTCGCCCTCGGCCCGCTCCCGGTCGGCCTGCTCGGTGCGGCCGGCGCCGGCGAAGGCGTCGGCGGCCTCCCGGCGCTTCTTGGCCTCGCGGCGCAGCACCGCCTGCACCTCGTCGTCGCTGAGCTCGCGGGCCTCCTTGCCGGCCACCTCCTCCGCGCTGACCGCGGCCAGCACCATCCGCAGCGTGGCGGTGCGCAGCTCGTCGCGGGACTTCATCGCCGTGGTCAGGTCGGAGCGCAGCTGTTCCTTGAGGTCGGACACGGGTGGCAGCCTCGCACGGCGCACTCGCGCGACGCGCCCGTAATCTGGGCTGTCGTGCGCGCGACCACAGCCCTCCCGGCCGCCGTCCTCGGGTCCGCGACCGCGGGGATCGCCTACGCCTCCCTCTACGAGCGCAACCGCTGGACGCTGCGCCGCTTCGACGTGCCGGTGCTCGCGCCCGGCTCGGCGCCCCTGCGGCTGCTGCACCTGTCCGACCTGCACATGACCGCCGGGCAGCGGTCCAAGCAGGAGTGGGTGGCCTCGCTGGCGGAACTGCAGCCGGACCTGGTGGTCGACACCGGGGACAACCTGGCGGGGCACGACGCGGTCCCCGGGACGCTGCGGGCGCTCGAGCCGCTGCTGGACCTGCCCGGCGCCTTCGTGATGGCCAGCAACGACTACTACGCGCCCCGGCCGAAGAACCCGCTCAAGTACTTCAAGCGCGATCACAAACGCGTGCACGGCGACGAGTTGCCCTGGCGGGACCTGCGCGACGGGCTCACCGCCCGGGGCTGGATCGACCTCACCAACGCCCGCGGCGAGCTCGTGGTCGGCGGACGGCGGATCGCCTTCGCCGGCGTGGACGACTCCCACCTCCGCCGCGACCGCTACGACCTGGTTGCCGGGCCCGCCGACCCCACCGCGGACCTGCGCGTCGGGTTGGCGCACTCACCCGAGCCGCGGGTGCTCGACCGCTTCGCCGCCGACGGCCACGACCTGCTGCTGTGCGGCCACACCCACGGTGGGCAGCTGCGGGTGCCCTTCTACGGCGCGCTGGTGACCAACTGCGGCATCGACCGGGCCCGGGTCCGCTGGCTGCACCGCTGGGCGGAGCCGTCGGCGGCCCATCCGAACGGCACCTGGCTGCACGTCTCCGCCGGCCTGGGCACCAGCCCCTACGCGCCCGCCCGGTTCGCCTGCCCGCCCGAGGCGACCCTGCTCACCCTCACCGCCCGCCAGGGCTGAAGGAGTACCCCCCTCCTGCTCGTCCCTCCCGTGCCCCGCCGCCGACCCGCCCGGACCGGGGAGTTAGACTCGTCCGGCACCTCGGGGTGTGGCGCAGCTTGGTAGCGCGCGTCGTTCGGGACGACGAGGTCGCAGGTTCAAATCCTGTCACCCCGACCCTGCTCAGGGGCCGCCGGAAGGCGGCCCCTGAGTCGTTCCCGGGGTCGTCCGGCTCGCGCTGTGGGTTGGCGCGCCCGACTTCCGGGCACCGGGCCCCCCGATGACCGAGTGGTTGCTCCTCCTCGCCGCCGTCGTGCTCACGGCACTGACCGGCTTCTTCGTGGCCGCCGAGTTCTCGCTGACGACCGTCGACCGCGGGCGGGCCGAGCAGGCCGCGGCGTCCGGGGACCGCGGGGCCCGTGGCGTGGTCGCGGCGCTGCGCACGCTGTCCACCCAGCTCTCGGCCGCCCAGCTGGGCATCACGATCACCACGCTGGTCGTCGGCTACCTCGCCGAGCCCGCGCTGGGCCAGCTGCTCCGCGGCCCGCTGGAGGCGGCCGGCCTGCCCGCCGGGTGGGTCACCGGCGTCTCCTACGGCCTGGCGCTGGCGCTGGCCACCACGCTGCAGATGCTGCTGGGCGAGCTGGGCCCCAAGAACCTGGCGATCGCCCGCCCGCTGCCGGTCGCCGCCGCGGTGGCGCCCGGCATGCGCGCGTTCACCCGGGTCGCCGGTGTCGTCGTGCACGCGCTGCAGGCCCTGGCCAACGCGATCGTCCGGCGGCTGGGCTTCGAGCCCCGCGAGGAGCTGGACTCCGCGCGCGGCGCCGACGAGCTGGCCGCGGTGGCCCGCCGGTCGGCCGAGGAGGGTGATCTCTCGCCGCGTGCGGCCCGGCTGCTGGAGCGCTCGCTGGCGCTGCGGGACAAGGTCGCCGCCGACGTGATGACCCCGCGCACGCAGATGTGGGCGCTGCACGCCGATGCCACCGCGGCCGACGTGATCACCGCCGCGGTCGCCTCGGGCAGCTCCCGCTTCCCGCTCTACGGCGCCGGGCTCGACGAGGTCACCGGGCTGGTGCACGTCAAGCACGCCGTCGCCGTCCCCGAGGACCGGCGGGACGCCGTCATGGCCGAGGAGCTGGCCGTGCCGATCCTCACCGTCCCCTCGCTGCTGCGGGTCGAGCGGCTGCTGGACCTGCTGCGCGAGGAGGGCCTGCAGATGGCCCTGGTCGTCGACGAGTGGGGCGCCACGCACGGCGTCGTGACGCTGGAGGACATCGTGGAGGAGGTCGTCGGCGAGATCGCCGACGAGACCGACCGACCGCTGCGGCTGCTGCGCCGCGTCGACGAGCAGACCTGGCTGCTGTCGGGCCTGCTGCGCCCCGACGAGGTCCGCGAGCGCACCGGCGTCCCGGTGCCCGAGGGCCGCTACGAGACGCTCGGCGGCTACCTCGCCGAGCAGCTGCAGCGGCTGCCCGACATCGGGGACACGGTGCCCCTCGAGGGCGGGGAGCTGACCGTGGAGACGATCGAGGGACGGCGGGTGGCCCGCATACGGGCCCGGATGCGCGAGGGCTACGCGTCGGGGGCGACCGCCGTCCGGCTCGTCGAGACCGAGACCGAGAAGGAGCCCGCCGCGTGAGCGACGTCCTCAGCCTGCTCGTGCTGGTGGCGCTGCTGCTCGGCAACGCCTTCTTCGTGGCCGCGGAGTTCGCGCTGGTCACCGCTCGGCCCGACCAGCTGGAGCCGCGGGCGGCGGCCGGCTCGGCGCGGGCCCGCACGACCATCCGCGCGATGCGCAACGTGTCGGCCATGATGGCCGGCGCCCAGCTGGGCATCACGCTGTGCTCGCTGGGCCTCGGTGCGGTCGGCGAGCCCGCCGTGGCGCACCTCATCGAGGCGCCGATGGCCGCCCTCGGCGTCCCCGAGGGGCTGCTGCACCCGATCGCGCTGGTCATCGCGCTGTCCATCGTGACCGTGCTGCACATGGTGCTCGGCGAGATGGTGCCCAAGAACATCACCATCGCCGGGCCCGACCGCGCCGCGCTGGTGCTCGGCCCGCCGCTGGCGGCGTTCGTCCGGGTGCTGGGGCCGGTGATCCGGCTGTTCAACGCCGCGGCGAACGGGCTGGTCCGGCTGGCCGGCGTGCAGCCCACCGACGAGGTGGCCGCCAGCTTCGACGAGGCCGAGATCCGCTCGATGATCAACCAGTCGCGCCGGGAGGGGCGCCTGGGCAGCGAGGTCGGTGAGCTGGCCGCGGGAGCGCTGACCTTCGACCGGGACGAGCTGGACTCGGTGCTCCTCCCCCTCGACCGGCTGGTGACCGTGCCGCGCTCGACGACGCCCCGGCAGCTGGAGGCGGTCGTCGCCGAGCACGGCTTCAGCCGCTACCCGGTGCGGGACGACGACGGCGCGCTGCTCGGCTACGTGCACGTCAAGGACGTGCTCGGGGTGGACGCCGCGGCCCGCGACCGGCCGATCGCCGACGAGCACGTCATCGGCCTCATCCCGCTGCAGCCCGGCGCGGCCCTGCCCGACGTGCTGACGGCGATGCGGGACGCCGGTGCGCACCTGGGCCGGGTGCTCGACGGCGAGCGCACCGTCGGCGTGGTCGCGCTGGAGGACGTGCTCGAGCGGCTCATCGGCGACATCCGCGACGCGGCCGCGGAGACCTACCGCCGGCTCGAGGAGCCGGCCCGGGGCGGCGCGGAGGCCGGTGCCGGCGCCGGGGGAAGATGAGCCGGTGATCGACGAGCCGACCTCCTCCCCCCTCCCCCCCGAGGTCACCGCCCGCTGGCAGGCCCGCTTCCGCGCGCCCCGGGTGAGCCTGCCCGACTGGGCGCTGGAGGCCCCGCACCGCAGCCTGTACGCCTCCGACGTCAGCGGCGTCGTCGAGCAGTACGCGTGGGACCGCACCACCGACGCCCACCGGCAGGCGACCGACCGGGCCAACGGCACGCTGATCGGCACCCTGAGCCCGGACGGCGGGACGATCTGGTGGTTCGCCGACACCGACGGTGACGAGTTCGGCGTCTGGATGACCCAGCCCTTCGCCGGCGGGGACGACCGCGTCGCCGTCCCCGAGGTCGGGCCGGCCTACCCGGCGGGCCTGGAGGTCGGCCGCTCCGTGGTCGCCATCGGCCGCTCCACCGACGACGGTTCGGAGTTGTGGCTGGCGCCCTCCGGCGGCACGCCGCGGGTCGTCTACCGGCACGAGGACCCGGCGTCGGTCGACGCGCTCACCCACGACGAGGACCTGCTGGTCATCTCGCACTCCGAGCACGGCGACCCGCGCTACCCGGCGCTGCGCGTGCTGCGCACCGACACCTCCACCGAGGACGCGCCCTCGGTCGTCGCCGAGAAGTGGGACGGCGAGGGGCGCGGCCTGCACGCCCTGGAGTTCGCCCCGCTGGACGGCGACCGCCGGCTGCTGGTCGGCCACGAGCGGCGCGGCCGCGAGGAGCTGCTCGTCTGGGACGTCGGCAGCGACACCGAGACCGAGATCGTGCTCGACCTGCCCGGCGACGTGACCGCCGGCTGGTACCCCGACGGCTCGGCGCTGCTGGTCGGCCACGACCACGCCGCGCGCAGCGAGCTGTACCGCTACGACCTGGCCAGCGGCGCGCTGGAGCGGCTGGACACCCCGCGCGGCGTCGTCCGCGGGGCCACCGCCCGTCCGGACGGCGCGGTGGAGCTGGCCTGGTCGAACTCCGAGCGGCCGCCGGTCATCCGGCGAGCCGACGGCCCGGTCGTGCTGGCCGCACCCGGTGAGGAGCCGCCGGCGGCCTACCCGGTCGAGGACCGCTGGGTGCCCGGCCCGGGCGGGGACGTCCACGCCCTGGTGGTGCGCCCGGCCGGACCGGCACCGTACGCGACGGCGTTCCTGGTGCACGGCGGCCCGGAGGCGGCCGACGACGACTCCTACCGCGCCCGCCGCGCGGCCTACGTCGACGCCGGGTACGCCGTGGTGCACGTGAACTACCGCGGGTCCACCGGCTACGGCAGCGCCTGGCGGGATGCGCTCACCGGCCGCCCCGGGCTCACCGAGCTCGAGGACGTCGCCGCCGTCTACGACGCGCTGGTCGAGGAGGACTTCCTCGACCCGTCGCGGGCGCTCATCTCGGGCGGCTCCTGGGGCGGGTTCCTCACCCTGCTGGGTCTGGGCACCCAGCCCGAGCGCTGGGCCGCCGGGATCGCCGAGGTGCCGGTGGCCGACTACCTGGCCGCGTACGAGGACGAGATGGAGGGCCTGCGGGCCTACGACCGGGCGCTGTTCGGCGGGTCACCGGACGAGGTGCGCGACGTCTACGTGCGCTCCTCGCCGATCACCTACGCCGAGGCGGTGGCCGCGCCGGTGCTCGTCGTCGCCGGCGCCAACGACCCGCGCTGCCCGATCCGGCAGATCGACAACTACCTGGCGCGCCTGGAGGAACTGGGCAAGCCGCACGAGGTGTACCGCTTCGACGCCGGCCACGGCTCGCTGGTCATCGAGGAGACCATCCGCCAGGTCGAGGTCGCCCTCGACTTCGCGCTGCGCCACGTGCAGCCCTGAGCGGACCACCGCTGTGACGCCCCGCCCGGCCGGACCCGGCTCTGCTGGTCCGTACCCGTGGGTGGTCGGCTCTCAGGCCGTCCGGTTGGCCAGGATCAACTCGGCGATCTGGACGGTGTTGAGCGCGGCGCCCTTGCGCAGGTTGTCGTTGCTGACGAACAGCGCCAGACCGCGGTCGCCGTCGACACCGGGGTCCTGACGGACGCGGCCGACGTAACTGGGGTCCCGGCCGGCCGCCTGCAGCGGCGTGGGGACGGCAGTCAGCTCCACGCCGGGCGCGGTCGACAGCAGCTCGGTGGCGCGCTCGACCGTCAGCGGGCGGGCGAACTCGACGTTGAGCGACAGCGAGTGCCCGGTGAAAACGGGCACGCGCACGCAGGTGCCCGAGACCCGCAGGTCCGGGATGCCGAGGATCTTGCGGCTCTCGTTGCGGAGCTTCTGCTCCTCGTCGGTCTCGAACGTCCCGTCGTCGACCAGCGACCCTGCCATCGGCAGCACGTTGAACGCGATCGGCCTCACGTACTTGGCCGGCTCCGGGAAGGCGACCGCCGACCCGTCGTGGGTGAGCTCCGCGGCCTTGTCGACGACCGCCTTGACCTGCGTGTCGAGCTCCTCCACACCGGCCAGGCCGCTGCCGGAGACCGCCTGGTAGGTGCTGGCCACGATGCGGACCAGCTGCGCCTCGTCGTGCAGGGGCTTGAGCACCGGCATCGCGGCCATCGTGGTGCAGTTCGGGTTGGCGATGATCCCGGTGCGCACCTCGGCGAGGGCGTGCGGGTTGACCTCGGCGACGACCAGCGGGACGTCGGGGTCGCGGCGCCAGGCCGAGCTGTTGTCGATGACGGTCACGCCGGCCTCGGCGAACCGCGGCGCCTGCACCCGCGAGGTCGACGCGCCGGCCGAGAAGATCGCGATGTCGAGCCCGGTGGGGTCGGCGGTCGCGGCGTCCTCGACGGTGATCTCGCCGTCCCCCCAGGGCAGGGTGCTGCCCGCGGAGCGCGCGGAGGCGAAGAAGCGCAGCTCGCTGAGCGGGAAGCGGCGCTCGGCGAGGATCTGCCGGACCACGCCGCCGACCTGGCCCGTGGCGCCGACGACGCCGACGCGCAACCCGTCGCTGGAGCCATGCCCGCTCGACAGCGTGCTCATCGTCCCGTCCCTCCGTAGACGACCGCCTGCGCCTCGTCGGTGCCGAGGTCGAAGGCGTCGTGCACCGCGCGGACGGCGACGTCCACGTCGGTGTCCCGGCACACCACGGAGATGCGGATCTCCGAGGTGCTGATCAGCTCCAGGTTGACACCGGCGTCGGCCAGCGCACCGAAGAAGCGCGCGGACACGCCCGGGTGGGAGCGCATGCCCGCTCCGACCAGCGACACCTTGCCGACGTGCTGGTCGAAGGTGACGTCGGTGTAGCCGATGGTGTGCTTGACCTTCTCCAGCGCGGCGAGGGCCGCCGGCCCGTCGCTCTTGGGCAGCGTGAAGGAGATGTCGGCGAGCTTGCTGGCCGCCGTCGACACGTTCTGCACGATCATGTCGACGTTGACCTCGGCCTCGGCGAGCACGCGGAACAGCTGCGCGGCCTCGCCCGGCCGGTCGGGCACCCCGAAGACGGTGATCTTGCCCTCGGAGCGGTCGTGCGCGACGCCGGTGATGATGGCCTGTTCCACCGTGAGGTCCTCCATCGAGCCGGTCACCGTGGTGCCGGGGAGCTGGGAGTAGGAGCTGCGGACGTGCACCGGGATGCCGTAGCGGCGGGCGTACTCGACGCAGCGGAGCATGAGCACCTTCGCCCCGGAGGCGGCGAGCTCGAGCATCTCCTCGTACGTCACCGTGTCTAGCCGCCGGGCGTTGGGCACGATCCGCGGGTCGGCGGTGAAGACGCCGTCCACGTCGGTGTAGATCTCGCAGACGTCGGCCTCGAGCGCCGCGGCCACGGCCACGGCGGTCGTGTCGGAGCCGCCGCGGCCGAGCGTGGTGACGTCCTTGGTGTCCTGGCTGACGCCCTGGAAGCCGGCGACGATGACGATCGAGCCCTCGTCGAGGGCGTCCCGCAGCCGGCCGGGCGTGACGTCGATGATCCGCGCCTTGCCGTGGCTCGAGGTCGTGATCACCCCGGCCTGCGAACCGGTGAACGACCGGGCCTCGTAGCCGTGGGTGTTGATCGCGATGGCCAGCAGGGCCATGGAGATGCGCTCGCCCGCGGTGAGCAGCATGTCCAGCTCGCGACCGGCCGGGTCGTCGGTGATCTGCGCGGCCTGGTCGAGCAGCTCGTCGGTCGTGTCGCCCATCGCGGAGACCACGACGACGACGTCGTCGCCCGCCTCCTTGGCCGCCACGATCCGCTCGGCGACGCGCTTGATGTGCGCTGCGGAGGCGACGGACGAGCCGCCGTACTTCTGGACGACGAGGGCCACGGGTCGACAGGCTACCGAGGTACCCGGCGACGACCGTGGTTGCGTCCCCCTGGGCAGGACGCTGTGATCACTCCGTGGACGACGTGGAGCGCTGGTTGCTGACCGCCGAGGAGCGCGGCAACCCGGCGACGTCGCTGCCCGCGTACACCGAGGGCAACCTCGCCGAGCCGCTCGTGCACGGCGCCGCCTACTTCGACCGGCTGGTCGAGTGCGTCGAGCGCCTGGACGCCGGCGACCACCTGTTCTTCACCGACTGGCGGGGCGACCCCGACGAGCAGCTGCGCCCGGGCGGCCCCACCGTCGCCCAGCTGTTCACCGACGCGGTGCGCCGCGGCGTCTGCGTGCGGGGGCTGGTGTGGCGCTCGCACGTGGACTGGCTGTCGTTCAGCGCGGCCGAGAACCGGGCGCTGGACGACGAGGTCGAGCACGGCGGCGGAGAGGTGATCCTCGACCAGCGGGTGCGCCGCGGCGGCAGCCACCACCAGAAGCTCGTCGTCCTGCGGCACGACCAGGACCCGACCCAGGACGTCGCCTTCGTCGGCGGGATCGACCTGTGCCACGGCCGCCGTGACGACGCCGAGCACGCCGGCGATCCGCAGCCGCTGGCGATGTCGGCGGCCTACGGGGAGCGGCCGCCCTGGCACGACGTCCAGCTGATGCTGCGGGGGCCCACGGTCGGCGTCCTCGACACCGTGTTCCGCGAGCGCTGGGACGACCCGACCAACGCCGACTCGGGCAACCCGATCGCCTGGGTGCTCGACCGGCTGCGGGGGGCGCGGCTGGAGCCCGACCCGCTGCCGCCGCAGCTGCCGCCCCCGCCGCCGTGCGGCCCCCACGTGGTGCAGAACCTGCGCACCTACCCGGCGATCCGGCCGCCGTACGACTTCGCGCCGCGCGGCGAGCGGTCGGTGGCCCGCGGGTACTCGAAGGCCATCGAGGAGGCCCGCCGGCTGGTGTACCTGGAGGACCAGTACATGTGGTCGGCCGACGTCGCCCGGCTGTTCGCCCAGGCGCTGGCCGGCAACCCCCGGCTGCACCTGGTCGTCGTGGTGCCGCGCGTGCCCGACCAGGACGGCGCCGTCGCGGCGCGCTCCCAGTACGTGGGCCGCTGGCAGGCGCTGGAGATGTGCCGGCGGGCCGGGCGCAACCGGGTGCACGTCTTCGACGTGGAGAACCACGAGGGGACGCCGGTCTACGTGCACTCCAAGGTCTGCGTGGTGGACGACGTGTGGGCCAGCGTCGGCAGCGACAACTTCAACCGGCGTTCCTGGACCCACGACAGCGAGCTCTCCTCGGCCGTCCTGGACACGACCCGGGATCCACGCGAGCCCCGCGACCCGGCCGGCACCGGCGACGGCGCCCGCACCTTCGCCCGCGACCTGCGCCTGGAACTGGCCCGCGAGCACCTGGACCGGGCGGCCGACGGCAGCGAGGACGACGACCTGCTGGACCCCGAGGCGTTCGTGGCGGCACTGGAGGCCTCGGCCGCCGAGCTCGACGCCTGGCACGCCGGCGGCCGCCGCGGCCCGCGCCCGCGCGGCCGGCTGCGCGAGCACCGACCCCCGCGGCTGTCCCTGCCCACGCGGGTCTGGGCCACGCCGGTCTACCGCCTGGTCGACGACCCCGACGGCCGCCCGTTGAGCATGCGGCTGCGCAAGGCCTTCTGACCGGCGGGGAGCAGGCCGGCCCGCACGGACCCTGTCCTCCCGCGACCTCGACCCCTGCTTCGCTGTGTGAGCAGGGCCCGAGGATCTCGACCCCTGCTTCGTCCTGTGAGCAGGGCCCGAAAGATGTCGGCTCCTGCTTCCCTGGGTGAGCAACGCCTGAGGTTGTCGGGGGGAACACCCTCCGCGCCTGGCTCGAGCCGACCAGGACTCGTCCACAGATGCGGTCGGCCCGGCCCGCACGTGCGTCTCCCACCGCACCATGGCCGGGTGGCGGACGGCTTCGACCTCTGCGGCGTGCTCCGCCGCATCCGGCGCACCGCCGACCTGTCCCAGCGCGGCCTCGCCTCAGCAGCCGGGCTGAGCGTGTCGGCCGTGGCACACGCCGAGGCAGGAACCCGGGACCTGCCGTCACGCGCCCTGGCCAGAGCGGCCGAACTCGCCGGGTTGCGCCTGGCGCTGCTCGATGCGGACGGGCGCGAGGTGGCCGGCATGGATCCCGACGGCGCCCGGGACGCGACCGGCCGCCGGCTGCCCGCGCACCTGGACACCCAGCACACCGACGAGGTCGCCGACCGGTGGGCGCACCGCCCGGACCGCCAGCAGCCGTGGTTCACCTTCGGCCTCGACCGAGCCGCGCGGGACCGCCAGCGAGCGCGGGTCGGGACGCCGGAGGACCACGACGTCCCCGTAGCGGGTGACTCGCGGGCCGAGCGGCGCGCCCGGCGGCAGGAGACGGCGCGGCGGCGTGCCGCGGACGAACGGGAGCGCCGACGGGCGATCGTCGGCCGGCCGGCCGACGAGGGCCCGACCTGCACGTGCCCGCCGGAGTGCGACGAGGTCGACGACGGCTGCGGCCCGCCGAGGCACGCCGGGGCCTGTGCGTGTGGCTGCGACCTCGGCTGAGGCGCTGCTACCGTGGCGGTGTGCGCGGCAGCCTCCTGCTTACCCGCCGCGGCGAGGCCCTCTCCTAGGTCGGCCCCCTCGCCGCGGAGACTCGCCGTGACCGAGAGCGTCCCCGGCGCCCCGCTGACCGCCCCACCGGAGCTGCGTCCAGCCCGCGCCCAGAGGAGCGAGAACCCGTGAGCAGGAACCTGAGCCAGAACCACCCGCACGTCCGGCACCCCCAGCAGCCGTCGCGGATGCCGATCTCCCGCTACGCCCCCTTCACGCCGATCGTGCTGCCCGACCGCACGTGGCCGGAGAAGGTCACCACCGAGGCCCCGCGCTGGTGCGCCGTCGACCTGCGGGACGGCAACCAGGCGCTGATCGACCCGATGACGCCCGACCGCAAGCGGCGGATGTTCGAGCTGCTCGTGCGCATGGGCTACAAGGAGATCGAGGTCGGCTTCCCGGCGGCCAGCCAGACCGACTTCGACTTCGTCCGCCAGCTCATCGACGACGACCTGGTACCCGACGACGTCACCATCCAGGTGCTGACCCAGGCCCGCGACGAGCTGATCGAGCGCACCTTCGAGTCCCTGCGCGGCGCGAGGCAGGCGATCGTCCACCTCTACAACTCGACCTCCACGCTGCAGCGGCGGGTCGTGTTCGACTCCGACCGCGCCGGCATCGTCGACATCGCCGTCCACGGCGCGCAGGTGGTGCGCAAGCTGGCCGAGCAGCTGTCCGGCACCGATGTCTTCTTCGAGTACTCCCCCGAGTCCTTCACCGGCACCGAGCTCGACTTCGCCGCCGAGGTCTGCAACGCGGTCACGGACGTGTGGGAGCCCACGCCCGACCGGCCGACGATCATCAACCTGCCGGCGACGGTCGAGATGGCCGAGCCGACGGTCTACGCCGACCAGATCGAGTGGATGCACCGCAACCTGGCCCGGCGCGACGCCGTCGTCCTGTCGCTGCACCCGCACAACGACCGCGGCACTGCCGTCGCCGCCGCCGAGCTGGGCCACCGCGCCGGCGCCGACCGCATCGAGGGGTGCCTGTTCGGCAACGGGGAGCGCACCGGCAACGTCGACCTGGTGACCCTGGGGCTGAACCTCTTCAGCCAGGGCATCGACCCGCAGATCGACTTCTCCGACATCGACGAGATCCGCCGCACCGTCGAGTACTGCAACCAGCTGGGCGTGCACGAGCGGCACCCCTACGGCGGCGACCTGGTGTACACCGCCTTCTCCGGCTCGCACCAGGACGCGATCAACAAGGGCCTCAAGGCGCTCGAGGCCGACGCGCAGGCCGCCGGCAAGCCGGTCGCGGAGATGCCCTGGGCGGTGCCGTACCTGCCCATCGACCCCAAGGACGTCGGCCGCACCTACGAGGCCGTGATCAGGGTGAACAGCCAGTCCGGCAAGGGTGGCGTCGCCTACATCATGAAGACCGAGAACCAGCTGGACCTGCCGCGCCGGCTGCAGATCGAGTTCAGCGCGGTCGTCCAGCGGCACACCGACGACCAGGGTGGCGAGGTGACCGCCCAGCAGATGTGGGCGGCGTTCACCAACGAGTACCTGCCCGACCCCGACGCCCCGTGGGGCCGCTTCTCGCTGGCCGGCCACCGGCACCAGGCCCACGGCGACGAGCAGCTCGACGAGATGGTGGTCGAGCTCGTGGACGACGGCGTGCCCATGACGATCGCGGGCCGTGGCAACGGGCCGATCGCCGCGTTCGTCGACGCCCTGCGCTCGGTGGACGTCGACGTCCGGGTCCTCGACTACGCCGAGCACGCCATGTCCGCCGGCGGCGACGCCCGCGCGGCGGCCTACGTCGAGTGCGCCGTCGGCGACCGCGTGCTGTGGGGCGTGGGCATCGACCCCAACATCGTCACCGCTTCGCTGCGCGCCGTCGTGTCGGCGGTCAACCGGGCCCAGCGCTGAGGACCGGCGGGGCGGGGCGTCCGACGACTCCCCGCCCCGCCTCCGATCACGGCACCATCGGGAGATGGCCCAGCTGACGCCCTACCTCACCGTGCGCGACGCCCGTGCGGCGACTGCCTGGTACGCCGAGGCCCTGGGCGCCCACCTCGTCGGCGAGCCGTACGTCATGGACGACGACCGCATCGGCCACGCCGAGCTCGACGTCGGCGGGGCGACGCTCTACCTCGCCGACGAGTACCCCGAGCTCGGGCTGGCCGCGCCGGACCCGGGCCGGGTCAGCGTGACGCTGCACCTCGCGGTGCCCGACGCCGACGCCGCGGTCGACCGGGCCGCCGCGGCCGGTGCCACCGTGGAGCGGCCGCCGTCCGACGGGCCGGGAGGGCGCACCGGGGTCGTCGTCGACCCCTTCGGCCACCGCTGGATGCTGCAGACCCCGGCGTCCGCCGCCGCGGAGCCGCGCCCGCCCGTGCGCCCCGGTGACGCGGTGTACCTGACGCTGCGGGTCCCCGACGGGGCCCGCGCCCGTGACTTCTACGAGTCGGTGCTCGGCTGGACGTCGGTACCGGGGCGGGTCCCCGACGGGTGGCAGGTGGACGGCGCGGTGCCGATGGTCGGCATCGGCGGTGGGGACGGTGAGGTCGGCACCGTGCCCGTGTACGCCGTCGACGACATCGAGGTCGCCGTCGCCGCGGTCCGGACGGCCGGCGGGCAGTCCGGCGAGGTCGAGGAGCAGTCCTACGGCCGGACGGCGGAGTGCCGCGACGACCAGGGGCTGCCGTTCTGGCTGGCTCAGCTGGGCTGAGGAAGGACCCGTCCCGGCCATCCTGCCGCTGGGCGGCAGGATGGTCCTTCACGGCGCAAGGCCCTCCGGTGGGGCGTCGCCGGGCTCGTCGCCCCGGTAGCGCACGTCCTGGTGACCGGTGCTGCCGAACTCGTCGACCAGCAGCATGTCGCGGCGGACGTGCCGGCGGCGGTAGGCGACCCGGCTGATCATGTGCGCGCTCACCGGCGCGGTGAGCAGCTGGAAGGCCGCCACGAGCAGCAGCATCCAGGCGTTGGCCCAGCCGTCGAGCCGGATGGCCGCCCCGACCATGACCAGCAGCACGCCGAGGACCTGCGGCTTGGTGCCGGCGTGCATCCGGGACAGCACGTCGGGGAACCGCACCAGGCCCAGCCCGGCGGTCAGGCAGAGCGCGGCGCCGGCCAGCAGGCAGGCGAACGCCACGACGTCGGACAACGCGGTCACGACCCGGCCTCCCGCTCCTCCGCGGCCACCGGCAGGCCGAGGTCCCGGCCGTCCCCGGTGGCCGAGCGCAGCAGCATCCCGCCGACGTAGCGGGCGACCGACACCGAGCCGACGAAGGCCAGCAGCGCCACGACGACCAGCACCGGCACGAGCGTCGGGTCCTGCACGAGCGCGGCCTGGACGGCCAGGCCGGCCGCGATGATCACCAGGAGCGTGTCGGTGGCGACCACCCGGTCCAGCAGCGAGGGGCCGCGTGCGAGCCGGACCAGGGACAGCAGGGCCCCGCCGCCGATCAGCGCGTACAGCGCGAACTCCACGATCGTCACGACGGCGACACCGCCTCGCTCCGGTGCCCGTCGAGGGCGGCGACGTCCGCGGGCGACCCGAACGCCTGGACCAGGCGCCGCTCCACCACCAGCACGTGGGCCTTCTTCCGCTCCAGGTCCTCGAGGTCGCGCGCGGGCAGCACGTGCAGGGTCATGACCCGGTGCTCCCGGTCCAGGTCGAGCACCAGCGAGCCGGGGACGAGCGAGGTGGCCTCGGCGACCATCGTCAGGAGCAGGTCGGAGTCGGCGTGCAGCTGCACCTGCACGATCGCCGTCTGCCGCAGGCCGCCCGGACGCAGGGCCTGCCAGGCGACCTCGGCTCCGGACACGAACAGGTCGACGACGAAGTGGCCGAGGAAGACCAGCAGGGGCACCGGGCGCACCCGGTTGCCGCCCACCACGTGTGGCAGCGGCAGCAGCGTCAGCACGGTGAGCGCGACGAGCAGACCGGAGAGCAGGTTCGCCCAGGACCAGGTGCCCCACAGCAGCATCCAGACCAGCACCAGCCACGCCATCAGCGGCACCTGGTGGCGCAGCCGGGTCGCCGCGGGCTCGACGCTCACGGGACCTCACCCTCCCCGAACACCGACGAGACGTAGGGCGTCCGGTCGATCAGGTCCGTCGCGGCCCGGTCGGCCAGGCCGTACAGCGGTCCGGCCAGCCCGGTGAGGGCCACGGTGAGCGCGACCAGGGCCGCCGTGGCCCCCATCATCGTGCGGGGCAGCGGGCGCAGCGCCCGGACCGCGCCCGCGGCCGGCGGGAGGTCCGCCTCGGACGCCGTCGCCACCGCCGTGTGCCGGCGCCAGGCGTCCTGCAGCGCGGTCCGCGCGGGGCCGTCGGGGGACGCCGTCCCGTCCGGCGACCCCGCACCGTCGGCCGACGCCGGCCGGTGTCGCTCCACGGCGGCAGCGGCTGCGGCCGCGGCGGTCTCCTCGGCGGGCGACTGGCTCGGGGACCGCCAGAAGGCGCGGGTCCAGACGCGGGCGACCGCGAGCAGGGTGAGCAGGCTGGTGACCACCCCGCCGGCGACCAGCGTCAACGCCGCGGCGCTGCCCTCGGCGACCCCGGCCTGCAGCAGGCCGAGCTTGCCGATGAACCCCGACAGCGGCGGGATCCCGGCCAGGTTCATCGCCGGCACGAAGAACAGCACGGCCAGCAGGGGCGAGCGCCGGGCCAGCCCGCCGAGCTTGTCGACCGAGGTGGTCCCGCCCTGGCGCTCGACGAGCCCGGCGACGAGGAACAGCGTCGTCTGGATGGCGATGTGGTGCGCCACGTAGAAGACCGCCCCGGCCAGCCCGGCCGCCGTCCCCAGGGCGATGCCGAACACCATGTAGCCGATGTGGCTGACGAGGGTGAACGACAGCATCCGGCGCAGGTCGCTCTGGGCGACCGCGCCGAGGATGCCCACCAGCATGGTGGCCAGCGCCGCCCACAGGAGCAGGTCGTCGAGCGCGCCGCCGGGGAACAGCAGCGTCTGGGTGCGGATGATCGCGTAGACGCCGACCTTGGTCAGCAGGCCGGCGAAGACCGCGGTGACCGGGGCGGGGGCGGTCGGGTAGCTGTCGGGCAGCCACGCCGAGAGCGGGAAGACGGCGGCCTTGATGCCGAAGGCGATGAGCAGCATCGACTGCAGCAGCACCTGGGTGCCCTCGGGCAGCTCGCCGAGCCGCACCGCCAGCTGCGCCATGTTCACCGTGCCGGTCGCGGCGTAGACCAGCCCGATCGCGGCCAGGAACACCAGCGAGCTGGTCAGGCTGACCACGATGTAGGTGATGCCGCCGCGGATGCGCGCCGCCGTCCCGCCCAGGGTGAGCAGCACGTACGAGGCCATCAGCAGGATCTCGAAGCCGACGTAGAGGTTGAACAGGTCGCCGGCGAGGAAGGCGTTGCCCACGCCCGCCACGAGCACCAGGAACGTCGGGTGGAAGATCGACAGCGGCGTCTCCTCCGACCCGTCGGCCGCGCCCTGACCGACGGCGAAGACGAGGACGCCGAGTGCCACGGTCGAGGCGACCACCAGCATGAGCGCCGACAGCCGGTCGACGACGAGCACGATGCCCAGCGGCACCGGCCAGCCCCCGACGGAGACCGAGCTCGCTCCCTCGGCGTCGGCCAGGAGGAGCAGCACCACCGAGACGGCGAGCACCGCGGCGAGCACGGTCGTGCTGAGGGTGCGCTGGTAGGTCGGGTGCCCGGAGACCAGCAGCGCGCCGGCCGCTCCCAGCAGCGGGAGCAGCACCGGCAGCGGGGCGAGGACCTCGATCACCGGGTGCCGCTCCCCGCAGGCAGGTCGACGTCGTCCGCCAGTTCCTCGAGGTCCTCGGCGAGGCTGTCGGCGTGGCCTGCGGCGCGGTCCTCGGGGGCCAGCTCGTCGGGGTCCAGCTCGTCGGCGTCGAGCGCTCTGCGGGCGGCGACCCGGCGGTCCTCCTCGTCGGTGCCGACCGCCTCGTTGCGGGCCAGCCGCCAGGAGCGGTGGATGATCGCCAGCAGGAACGCGGCGACACCGAAGGTGATCACGATCGCGGTCAGGATCAGCGCCTGCGGCAGCGGGTCGTTGAACGCCTCCGGGTCGGAGTAGCCGAGGATCGGCGCCAGCCCCGCGGGGCCGCCGGTCGACAGCACCAGCACGTTGGTGGCGTTGCCCAGCAGCAGGAAACCCAGCAGCACGCGGGTCAGGCTGCGGTCCAGCAGCAGGTACACCCCCGCCGCGTAGAGCCCGCCGATCACCACCGGAAGCACGATCGTGGGGGTCATCGCAGCACCACCTCCCCGGGGGACAGCTCGATCGGGTCCTCCTGGTCCTCCTGGCGGTCGAGCTCCGCACCCAGGCTGCGCAGCACGTCCAGCACCAGTCCGACGACGATCAGGTAGACGCCGCAGTCGAAGAACAGCGAGGTCACGAGCTTGACGTCGCCGAGCAGCGGCAGCGTCGTCTGCAGGATCGCCGTCTGCAGCACCCCGGCGCCCAGCAGCAGGCCGGCCACGCCTGTGCCGCCGGCGAAGAGCAGCCCGCCGCCCAGCATCAGGCCCGGCGCGACCGGTGCGGCCTCGCCCAGCTCGTAGCGCCCGCCGGCCAGGTAGCGCAGCACCAGCGCCAGGCCGGCGACCAGGCCGCCGGCGAACCCGCCACCGGGCTCGTTGTGCCCGCTGAACAGCAGGTACAGCGAGAAGACCATGATCGTGTGGAACAGCAGCCGGGTGATGACCTCGAGCACGACCGAGCGCCGGGCCGGGTCGAGCGTCGCGGTGGCGGCCAGCCAGCGGTCCCGGGGAGCCCGCCGGCCGCGCTCGCGGCGCTGCGTCAGGTCCGCCCGGGTCACCCGGTCGACGCCGCCGGTGCGTCCCCGGAGGAAGACGAGGCTGGCCACGCCGGTGGCGGCGACCACCAGCAGCGAGATCTCGCCGAGGGTGTCCCAGGCGCGGATGTCGACCAGCGTCACGTTGACGACGTTCTTGCCGCCGCCGAAGTCGTACGCCGGCCCCGCCCAGGCCGCCGACACCGGCGTCGCGGTGCGGGCCGACAGCGCCACCGCGCCCACGGCGGCCATGAAGGCGCCCACGGCGACGGCGATGACGCCTCGGACGGCGCGCTCGCGCGGCCGGTGCCGCTCGGAGATGTCCTTGGGCAGCTTGCGCAGCACCAGGACGAAGACGACGAGGGTGAGCGTCTCGACGAGGAACTGGGTGAGCGCCAGGTCGGGGGCGCCCTGCAGGGCGAAGAGGACGGCGATGCCGTAGCCGGTGACGCCGACGACGAGCACGGCCGAGAGCCGCTGGCGGATCCGCAGGGTCAGCGCGGCGGCGGTCACGACCACGACGCCGACCACCGCCTGCACCGGGGTGTCCCAGGCCCGCCACTCACCCGGCCACGGGGCGCGGGTGAGCAGCAGCGTCCCGGGCAGGGCGAGCACGGCGACCAGGATGGTGCCGAGGTAGGCCGGCAGCGAGCCGCGCTGGGTGGTCCCGGTGACCAGCACCGAGAGCCGGTCGACCGCCTGGACGACGTTCCAGTAGCCCTCGTCGGCCGAGGCCCCCACCGCCACCCGGCGCTGCAGGCGCTGGATCGGCGCGCGGGCGGCGAACAGCGCGGCCCCGCCCGACAGGGTGACCGCGGAGAGCGCGAGCGCCGGCTGCAGCCCGTGCCACAGCGCCAGCTTCTCGTACTCGGGGGCCAGCAGCGGCAGCGTGTCGGCGTATGCCGTGACCAGCGGCGCGAGCAGCGGGCTGGCCGGCCCGGCGACCAGCCCGGTGAGCGCCAGGACGGCGGGTGCCGCGAGGAACAGCGCGCCGGGCGGGTGTGCGAGCTCGGTGTCGGCGACCCCGGGCTTGCGGGCGAAGGCGCCCCACAGGAAGCGGAGGGTGTAGGCGACGGTGAGGACCGAGCCGAGGACCAGGCCGGTCAGCTCGAACGCGGCGGCGGCCCGCGAGGGCAGCCCGCCCTCCCACAGCGCGGTGAAGGCCGCCTCCTTGCCGACGAAGCCGAACATCGGCGGCACGCCGGCCATGGACGCCCCGGCGAGCAGCCCGACGCCGGCGAGCACGGGCAGCCGCCGGCCCAGCCCGGACAGCTTCCGGAGGTCTCGGGTGCCGGTCGAGTGGTCGACGACCCCGACGGTCAGGAACAGCGCGGACTTGAACAGCGCGTGCGCGACGGTCATCGCCAGCCCCGCGGCGGCCAGCTCGCGGCTGCCCCCACCCACCAGCACGAGGAGGAACCCCAGCTGGCTGACCGTGCCGAAGGCCAGCAGCAGCTTGAGGTCCTTCTGGCGCAGCGCGCGGTACCCGCCGACGAGCATCGTGGCGAGGCCGAGCCCCAGCACGACCGGCCGCCACCCCGGGACGTCGGCGAAGCCGGGCGCCAGCCGGGCGACGAGGTAGATGCCGGCCTTCACCATCGCCGCGGCGTGCAGGTAGGCGCTGACCGGCGTCGGCGCCTCCATCGCGGCCGGGAGCCAGAAGTGGAAGGGGACCATCGCCGACTTGGTGACCGCCCCGGCGAGCACCAGCGCCGTCCCGGCGACCATGGCGGTGCCGCTGCCCGGGTCGGCGACGACCTCCGAGAGCAGGAATGAGCCGCTGGCCTGGCCCACGAGGATCAGCCCGACCAGCATGGCCAGCCCGCCGGCGGTGGTCAGGATCAGCGCCTGCGACGCCGCGCGCCGCGCGGCCAGCCGGCGTCCCGACCCGCCGATGAGCAGGAAGGAGAAGACGGTGGTGAGCTCCCAGAACACGTAGAGCAGGAAGAGGTCGTCGGCGAGGACGAGGCCGAGCATGGAGCCGGCGAAGGCGGTGAGGCAGCCGGCGAAGCGGCCGGTGCCCTCCTCGTCCGGGGCGAAGTACCGGGCGCAGTAGACGAGCACCAGCGCCCCCACGCCGGTGACCAGTGCGGCGAAGGTGAGCGCCAGGGCGTCCAGCCGCAGGGCGACGTCGAGGTCGAGCGCGGGGATCCACGGCACCGTCTCGCGCTGCTCGTCGCCGGCGAGCACGGGCCCCAGGCGCGACAGCACCCAGACGAAGCCGGCGGCGGGCACGAGCGCCAGGGCGAGGAAGGCCTGCCGACCCCACCACCGCACGAGGACGGGCGCCAGCACGCCGGCGATGAGGTGGAGGAGCAGCAGGACGAGCACGTGTCTCCGGGAGTCGTTGGGCGGCTCGGGGACACCAGGTACGTCGGTCGACGACGGCCGGCGGTGTCCCCAGCCTACCGGCGCGCCGATCCAGCCGCCGCGGCGGCGGACGGGCCGGGCTGGCCCGGTGCTCCTCTACCCGCGCAGACCGGACCCGACCCGCGGACAGGAGCACCTGCCCCCGAGGAGGACGGGCGGCCTCCTGCGGGGTCCCGCCGCGAGCCTGCGAGCGGTGGGGGCAGGAGGTCCTCTCTCAGCCCTCCGCGACCTCGGCGGCGGTCAGCCAGTCGGTCTCCACCTGGTCCTTCTCGGCGAGCACGGCGCGCAGCCGCTCGTCGAGCTCCAGCACCCGCGCGTGGTCGGTCGCCGCCGCGGCGAGCTCGCCGTGCAGCCGCTCCTCCTCGGCGGTGAGCTTCTCCAGCCGCCGCTCCAGCCGCGCGGCCTCCTTGCGGGCGGTGCGCACCTCACCGGCCGAGCGGGCCGGGGCCGCGGGAGCCGACGGCGCCGGGGCGGCCACGGCGGCCGAGGGCAGTGCTGCCTCTCCCGCCGCGCGGCGGGCCAGGTACTCCTCGACGCCGCCGGGCAGGGCGGCCAGCGACCCGTCGCCCATGAGCGCGACCACCGAGTCGCACACCCGGTCGACGAAGTACCGGTCGTGGCTGACCACCAGAACGGTGCCCGGGAAGCCGTCGAGCAGGTCCTCCAGCGCGGTGAGGGTGTCGATGTCGAGGTCGTTGGTCGGCTCGTCGAGCAGCAGCACGTTGGGCTCGGCCATCAGCAGCCGCAGCAGCTGCAGCCGGCGCCGTTCGCCGCCGGAGAGGTCGCCGACCGGCGTCCACTGACGGGACGCCGGGAAGCCGAACCGCTCGGCCAGGGACGACGCGGAGATCTCCTGGTTCCCGATCCGGGCGATCCGCGCGATCTCCTGCACCGCCTCGAGCACGCGCAGCCGGCCGGGCAGCTCGGTGACGTGCTGGGACAGGTAGGCCGGCGCGACCGTCTGCCCGCGCACCACCCGCCCGCTGTCGGGCTCGGTCTCCCCGACCAGCAGCCGCAGCAGCGTCGTCTTCCCCGCCCCGTTGACCCCCACGACACCGATCCGGTCGCCCGGGCCGACGTGCCAGGTCAGGTCGCGGAACAGGGTGCGCGGTCCGGTGCCCGCCACCGGGTCCCCCGGGACGGTGTGGTCGACGTCCTCCACGTCGTAGACGGTCTTGCCGAGGCGGCGGGCGGCGAAGCCGGCCAGCGCCATCGAGTCGCGCGGCGGCGGCTCGTCCTCGATCAGCGCCTGCGCCGCCTCGATGCGGAACCGCGGCTTGCTGGTGCGCGCGGGCGGCCCGCGGCGCAGCCAGGCCAGCTCCTTGCGGACCAGGTTGAGCCGGCGTTCCTCGGTGACCGCCGCGATCCGGGCCCGCTCGGCCCGGGCGAGGGTGTAGGCCGCGTAGCCGCCCTCGTAGGCGTGCACCCGGCCGTCGGCGACCTCCCAGGTCTGGGTGCAGACCTCGTCGAGGAACCACCGGTCGTGGGTGACGACGACCAGCGCGCCGACCCGGTTCTTCACGTAGCCGGCCAGCCAGGCCACGCCCTCGACGTCGAGGTGGTTGGTCGGCTCGTCGAGCACCAGCAGGTCCAGGGGCCGGACCAGCTGCGCGGCGAGCGCCACCCGCCTCCGCTCGCCGCCGGACATCGGCGCGACCGGGGAGTCCAGCCCCAGCCGGTCGAGCTCCAGGCCGGTCAGCACGCTGCGCACCGCCGGGTCGGCGGCCCACTCGTGCTCGGCGGCGAACAGGCTCCCGGGCAGGACGACGTCGCGCACCGTCGCGCCCGGGGGCAGCGTGCCGGACTGGTCGAGGACCCCGAGGGCGAGGTCGCCGCGGCGGGTCACCCGGCCCGAGTCGGGCTCCTCGCGGCCGGTGAGGACGCCGAGCAGCGTGGACTTGCCGCTGCCGTTGCGCCCCACCACGCCGATCCGCTCGCCGGCGGCGACGCCCAGCGAGACGTCGTCGAGCAGGACGGTGGTGCCGTGTGCCTTGTGCACCCGCTCGAGGTTGACCAGGTTGAGGGGCGCGCTCATCGCCTCCAGTATCCGCGGAGGCGTTCGCCGCGGGGGAGCCGACCACCGTGCCGCATCCCGAGGTGCGCGCGCAGCGCCGCGACGTCGGGGACCTGACGACGCGAGCCGGTGCTGCCGGGGCCGAGGGGGGGCTGCACGCGGGGAGTACCGGCGCGCGGCGCGGCGCGGGGCGAGCTCGGCCGGAACCGGCTCCGACCGGCGCGCTGCCTGGAGTGGCTCTACCGTCGGTGCGGTGCGCCTACCCCTCGTGACCTGGTCGGACGTCGAGCGCCGCGCTCGCGCGGTGCCCGGCGGTCCGGTCACGCGGTCCGGTGGCGACGAGCTGACCGTCCGCGGACTGGTGACCGACTCACGGCGCGTCGTCCCCGGGTCCCTGTTCGCCTGCGTCCGGGGGACGACCAGCGACGGCCACCGCCACGCCCCCGCCGCGGCCGCCGCCGGCGCCGCGGCCCTGCTCGTCGACCGGCCGGTCGACAGCCCCCTCCCCCAGCTGTGCGTGCCCTCGGTCCGGGCGCAACTGGGTCCGCTCGGCGCCCTGCTGGCCGGCGACCCGGCGCGGGCGCTGCGGCTGGTGGGGGTGACCGGCAGCAACGGCAAGACGACGACCAGCGCGCTGCTGCGTGGCGTCCTGGAGGCCGGCGGCGACTGCACCGGCGTGGTCGGCACCCTCGGCGCGCAGGTCGCCGGTCTCTCGTGGGACACGGCCCTGACCACGCCGGAGGCGCCCGAGCTGCACGAACTGCTGGGCGCGATGGTCGAGTCGGGGGCGCAGCGGGTGGTGGTGGAGGCCTCCTCCATCGCGCTCGACATGGGGCGCATGGACGGTCTGGACTTCGAGGTCTCGGTCTTCACCGGCTTCGAGGAGGACCACCTCGACCACCACGGCACCGTCGAGCAGTACTGGGCCAGCAAGGCGCGGCTCTTCGAGCCCGGCCGGACCGCCGCGGGCGTGGTCGTCACAGACGACCCCTGGGGTCGGCGGCTGGCCGACCAGGCAGCGGTGCCGGTGACCCGGGTCGGGTCGGGGGCGGACGCCGACGTGCGGGTGCTCGGCTGGCGGACCGGCGCGGCGGGCACCGAGGTGCTGCTGCAGGACGCTGCCGGCGGGCACCGGGTGCACAGTCCGCTGATCGGCCGGGTGCACGTGACCAACCTGGCCGCGGCCTGGGCGGGCGGCCGGGTGCTGGGCGTCCCGCCGGACCGGATCGCCGCCGGGCTGGCCGCGGTGACCCCACCGCGCGGGCGCAACACCCTGCTCGGCGGGCAGGGGCGGCCGCTCGTCGTCGTCGACTACGCGCACACGCCGCGCGCGCTGGGCGCTGCGGTCGGCACCGCCCGCGACCTCACCGGTCCCGGCGGGCGGGTGCACCTGGTGCTCGGCGCCCGTGGCCGGCGCGACCGCCACAAGCGCCAGGGGCTGGGCGAGTCGGCCCGCGCCGCCGACTGCGTGTGGCTGACCAACGAGGGCAGCCACGGCGAGGACCCGGCCGCGATCCGGTCCGAGCTGCGCGTCGGCCTGCTCGGCTCGACGGCGCTGGTGCGCACGGTGCCCGACCGGCGGGAGGCGATCACCGGCGCGGTGGCGGTCGCCGGGCCGGCCGACGTCGTCCTGGTCGTGGGCCGCGGGCACGAGACGCGGCTGCTGGACACCACCGACCCGCGCGACGCGGTGCACCTGGACGACGCCGAGGTCGCCGCCGCGGCGCTCGCGACCCTGCACGACGAGGACCTGCGCGGACGCGCCTCCTGACGTCCTCCTCGACGCACCGGCGGGATCGGCCACCTCGCACGCCGTGCGGCGCCCAGCCGCGCGGGATCGGCGCTCCCGCCGCTCGGGTCGGCGGCTACCGCGCCGCCGCCGGGATCGGCATGCTGGCCACACCAGCCCGCGAAGGAGGAGCCGCCCGTGCCCGTCTTCCCGCCCATGCCGCTGGCCGAGTGGGCCGACACCAAGGAGACCCTGCACCGGTTCCTGCAGATCGTCGGCAAGCTGCGGCTGGCCAACGCCCCGCGGCGCAACCACTGGTGGCACATCCCGTTCCACCTCACCGGTCGCGGGCTCACCACCCGCCCGATGGGCTTCGACCCGGTCTTCGCGATCGACCTCGACCTCGTCGACCACCGGCTGGAGGTGTCCGTCGCCGACGGACGGCGGGCCTCGTTCCCGCTGCCCGGGCTGAGCGTGGCGGCGTTCTACCGGCAGCTGCTCGACACGCTCGCGGCCCTGGGTCTGCCGGCGGCCGTCGAGATCCCCGTCCCGTTCGACCTGGCCGACCGCACCCCGTTCGCCGAGGACGAGCACCACGCGTCCTACGACCGGGACCGGGTGACCCGCTACTGGCTGGTGCTGGGCCAGGTGGCACAGGTGCTCGAGGAGTTCGCCGGTCGCAGCTACGCCAAGACCAGCCCGGTGCACCACTTCTGGCACACCTTCGACATCGCCGTCACCCGCTTCTCCGACCGGCGGGTGGAGCAGCCCCCGCACGTCGACCCCGTCACCCGCGAGGCCTACTCGCACGAGGTCATCAGCGCCGGCTTCTGGTTCGGCGACGACCAGGTGCCCGAGCCCGCCTTCTACTCCTACACCGCGCCCGAACCGCCGGGTCTGGCCGAGGAGCCGCTGCGGCCGGCTGCGGCACGCTGGATCGACAGCCGCGGCGCGCACCTGGCGCTGCTGCCCTACGACGAGGTGCGCACCGCGGCCGACCCGCGTGCCGTCGTCCTGGACTTCCTGGAGAGCGCCTACGTGGCCGGGGCCCGGCGCGCCGGCTGGGACCTCGCGGCGCTGCGCTGCCCGACCGCGCCGGAGCTCCGATGAACCCGCCGCCGTCCCGTCCCGCCATCCGGAGGTCCGCGCCATGAGCAACCTCGACCGCCGCCCACCCGCCCGCGAGCTGGGCGGGCGGGAGGACACCGCCGCCGGCCCGGTGCTGGACCTGCTGCCGGGCAAGGAGGTGCTGCTCGGCGAGAGCACCCGGGTGCGCCGGCTGCTGCCCACCCTGGGCCGCCGTCTGGTCGGCGCGTGGGCGTTCGTCGACCACTACGGCCCCGACGACATCACCTCCTCCCCCGGCATGCAGGTGCCGCCGCACCCGCACACCGGCCTGCAGACGGTGTCCTGGCTGCTCGACGGCGAGGTGCACCACCGCGACTCGCTGGGCAGCGACGCCCGGATCCGCCCCGGCGAGCTGGCCCTGATGACCGCCGGGCACGGCATCGCGCACTCCGAGCAGTCCCCGGCGGTGCACCCGCGGTACCTGCACGGCGCCCAGCTCTGGGTGGCGCTGCCCGAGGCCGCCCGCGACACCGCCCCGGCTTTCGCCCACCACACGTCGCTGCCCGGCTTCACCTCCGACGGGGTGACCGCGACCGTGCTCATGGGCGGCCTCGGCGGGGCGACCTCGCCGGGAACCGCGCACACCCCGCTGGTCGGCGCCGACCTCGACCTGGCGGCGGGGGCGGACGTCGAGCTGCCGCTGGAGCCGGACTTCGAGTACGCCCTGCTGGCCTCGTCCGGGTCGGCCCGGGTGGAGGACGCGCCGCTGGAGGTCGGCGCGATGCTCTACCTGGGGACCGGACGGCGCAGGGTGCGGGTGCGCGCCGACGAGCCGACCCGGCTGCTGCTGCTCGGTGGCGAGCCTTTCGAGGAGCGGATCGTCATGTGGTGGAACTTCGTCGGCCGCTCCGGCGAGGAGATCGCCGAGTACGCCGAGCGGTGGAACGCCGAGGACGAGCGATTCGGCGCGGTCGTCGGCTACGACGGCGACCGGCTGGAGGCCCCGCCGGTGCCGCCGGTGCCGCTCAAGGCCCGTGGCCGGGTGCGCTGATGACCCTCGACCCCCGGATGATCGGTTTCGTCGCCTCCCGGCACGCCGGCGTGCTGGCCACCCTCAAGCGCGACGGGCGGCCGCAGCTGTCCAACCTCTTCTACGCGTGGGACGACGAGCAGCGGCTGGCCCGCATCTCGGTGACCGCCGACCGCGCCAAGACCCGCAACCTGCAGGCGGACCCGCGGGCGACCCTGCACGTGACCTCGCCGGACTTCTGGACGTGGGTCGCCGTCGAGGGCACCGCCGAGCTCACCCCGGTCGCGGCCGACCCGCACGACGCCACGGTTGAGGAGCTCGTGGCCTACTACCGCACCCTCAGCGGCGAGCACGAGGACTGGGACGCCTACCGCGCGGCCATGGTCGCCGACCGCCGGCTCGTCGTCCGGCTTCGTCCCGAGCACACCTACGGGCAGGTGCGCGGCTGAGGAGGACCCCGTCTCCCCACCTCTCGGAGAAAGGACCCCCTGCCCCCGCCGCCCGAAAGCTCGCGGCGGGGCCCTGCAGGGGGGCTGCGGGGCCCGGGACGGGACCACGGCGAGCCCCTGGACGAGGCCGTGGGCCGGCGCGCCCCCGTCGTACCGGCCCACGGCCCCCTCGGCACCCCTGCCTGCGAGGGGGACCCAGGAGGGGGTCCTCCCGGGTCAGCTCTCCTCGGCCGGCTCCATCACCGACAGCGGCGCGCCCCACGGGTCCTCCACCACGGCGAAGCGGCCGTACTCGGTGTCCATCGGCGCCATCGTCACCTTGCCGCCGCCGGCCTCGACCGTGGCGACGGCGTCGTCGGTGGAGTCGACCGCGAAGCACGCCGTCCAGCCCTTCGGCGAGCCCGGCTGGTGGCCGCCCAGGCCACCGAGCATGCGGTCGCCGGTGGCGAAGGTGCTGTAGCCCTCCGCACCAGGGACCTCGGCCCAGCTGAACCCGAAGACCGCCGTGTAGAACTCGCGCGCGGCGGCCGGGTCGTCGACCGCGGCCTCGCTCCACACCAGCGACCCGTGCTCGTTGAAGATGCGGTAGCCGGTGTGCTCGCCGGACTGCCACAGGCCGAACGCGTTGCCCTGCGGGTCGGCGGCGATGACCATCGTGCCCATCGGCCCGACCTCCATGGGCTCCACGACGACGGTGCCGCCGGCCTCGCGGATGCGGGCGGCCGTGGCCGCGGCGTCGTCGGTCGCGAAGTACGTCGTCCAGCCCGGGGAGTCCCCGGGGTTCATGAGCGGGCCGAGGCCGGCGGCCGGCTCACCGTTGCGGGTGGCGTTGAGGTACCCGCCGTAGTCGGGGTCACCGCCCTCGAACTCCCAGCCGAACAGGCGGCCGTAGAAGTCCTTCGCGGCGTCGATCTCCGAGGCGCCGTAGTCGATCCAGCAGGGGGTTCCGGCCGGCCACGGGGTGTTCCGAGTGGGCATCGCTCCTCCTCGTCGGGTGGGGGAGGACACCGTGGCACCAGGGACCGACAGTTCCCAGGGGCTCGGGGACGCCGGTCAGAACCGCCCGCCGCCGGAGCGGCCGCGGCTGCGCGAGCCGCCGAAGCTGCCCGGGCGGCGCCCGCCGCCGCGGGACCCGCCCCCGCCGCCGAAGGACCCCCCGCGGACACCGCCCCCGTAGGGGCCGCCGTAGCCGCCCGCGCCACCACCACCGCCGAAGAGGATCCCGCCGAGCACCAGGCTGCCGAGGTCCACACCGCCGCGGCCCCCGCCGTAGCCGCCGCCGAACCCGCCCGGCCCGTACCCGCCGCCGTAGCCACCAGGCCCGTAGCCACCGGGCCCGTACCCGCCGCCGCCCCACCCGGCCACGTCGGACTGCGCCCGCTGCAGGGCCTCGTGGGCCAGCGTGTCGGCCAGCTGGGCCTCCCGCAGCGCACCGACCGGGTCGGTGCGGCCCTGCGCGACCGCGAGGTCCAGGTGCCGCTGCGCCTCGGCCAGCCGGGTGCGGGCCTCCGGGCCGACGGCGCCGCGGCGGGTGCTGATGAAGTCGCCGGCGGCCGCGATGCCCGACCGGGCGGTGAGCAGCGACTGGTCCAGCGACGCCGCGGCCCGCCGGGCCCGCTGCTCGGCGTCCCGCGCCACGCCGAGCGCCTGCTCCAGCGCGATGTCGGCCTCCTCCAGCTGGCGGAGAGCGGCCATCGGGTCGGGCAGGCCGCCGTCCGCGGGGCGCAGGGCGGCGTCGGCCGCGGCCAGCGCTGCCTCTGCCCGGGCGACCTGGGGCCGCAACCCGCTGCCGCTGCCCCCGGCGACCAGTGCGCGGGCCTCGGCGAGGTCCTCCTCGGTCTCCGCGCGCACCTGCGCCACCCGGGCCTCGGCCGCCTGCAGGTCGGTGCCCAGCCGGGCGACGGCGTCCAGCAGCGTGCCGGTCTGGGCGAGGGCGTCCTCGGCGACCCGGATGTCCCCGACCGCGGCGCCCGAGCGCCCGGCCGCGATCTCGTCGCGCGCCTCGGCGATCTCCTGCTCGGCGGCGTCCAGCCGCGCCCGGGCCTGCGCCAGGTTGTCGGCGACCGGCGCCAGGGCGGCCGGGGCGTAGCGGCGCTGCAGGGCGGCGGAGCGCTCCTCCTCCGCGGGCAGCCGGCCGCGCAGCGCGGTCGCGCGGGAGGCCAGCGCCTCGAGGGCCTGCGGCGCGGTGCGCTCCAGGTCGCGGAGCCGGTCGAAGGCCTCGGCCTGCTCGTCGAGGCGGGCGTCGGCCGCGGCGGTCAGCTGGAGCATCTCGGCGAGCATCCGCCGCTTCGTCGGCTCGTCCTCGGGGTGCTCGTCGTCGAGCTGCTGGCGCAGCGAGAAGGCCCGGGCCAGGTCGTGCTCCGAGGCGGCCAGCGCCTCGGTGAAGCCCGCGACCGCCTCCTGGCCGTACTGCAGGCGGGCGTAGTCCAGGTCCAGCCGGGAGGTCTTGACCGCCTCGTCGAGCTCCAGCAGCGCCGTGCTGGCCTGCGCCTCCAGCTGCCCGGTGGGGACGCCGGCGTGCGGGTCGGGCCGCTCCAGCCGCTCGGTGGGCGGCAGGTCCTGCCGGCGCCGGCGGGACCGCGAGACCAGGTAGGCCCCGCCGGCGACCGCCGCGATGCCGCCCACCACCGCGACCGTGCCCAGCCCGCTGCCGGAGCCGCCGTTCCCGGGGTTCCCGCTCGCGGAGCCGCCGTCCCCGGCGAGCCCCTCGGCGAGCGCGATCGCCGCGCCGTCCCAGTCGTCCTGGGCGAGCAGCGGGTCGACGTCGGAGACCAGCAACCGGTCGATCACGTCGTCCGTCATCGGGAAGTCGTCGGGGACCCAGTAGCCGTAGCGCCGGTCGTCGACCGCGACGGCGAACAGGGCATCACCGCTGGTCAGGCCGGACGCCTCCGCGGTCGCCTGCGCCCACTGCCCCTGCCCGACCCCGTCGAAGGAGGAGACGTAGACGACGAACAGCTGGGTCCCGTCCGTGGACTGCAGCTCGTCGAGCGCACCCTCGACGCGGGACTCCTCCCCACCGTCGAGGACGTCGACGTCGTCGGTGAGCTGCGCCGGCACGTCGAACGGCGGCTCGGCCAGCGCCGGCCCCCCGCCGAGGAGGACCAGGGCGGCCAGCGGGACGAGGACGGCGGGCAGCCGGCGCACGGGGAGACCTCCGGGGGTTCGGGTGCGGCGACCCTACCCGCGCCGGCCCGTCTGACCCGTCGTCCTCATGGGTAGGGCCGGAAGCGGACGGGGACGTGCGCACCGCAGCGAGGAGCGGAGCGTCCCGTGAGCCCAGAGCCCGAGCCCCGTGGAGGACGCATGCCCGAGCCCGACCGGATCCCCGCCGCCGACCTGCCGCCGGGAACGGTCCGCCGCGTCGGCGACTGGGCCGTCGGCAACCGGGACGGCCGGTACTTCGCCGTCTCCCGGCGCTGCCGTCACCAGCTCGCCGACCTCTCCGAGGGCACGGTGGACGCCGACGGCTGCCTGGTCTGCCCGTGGCACCAGAGCCGCTACGACGTCCGGACCGGCGAGATGGTCGAGGGCCCGCACGGCTTCCTCGGCTACCACGGGCCGACGCCGGGCTACACCCAGTTCGTCCGCGCCTACGCCCGGGTGCTGCGGTTGCGGGTCCGCCGGGTGCTGCGCCGCGGGGACGACGTCGTCCTGGAGTGACGTCGTGCCGGGTGGGCCCGGGAGGCGGCCCCCCAGCAGGGTCCGGCCGCGAGCTCCCGAGTGACGGGGGCAGGAGGGTCCTCGTTCAGCGCCACTCGACCGGCTCGTCGAGGCCCTGGACCAGCGCGTCGCTCTCGATCGCCTCGGCGCCGGTGGCGCGCACCGTCACGCCCTGGGTGGCCGCGACCTCCTCCGGCGACTTCGGCGCGAGCACGCCGTCCCTGATCTCCTCGGCCCAGTGGCAGCTGACCAGGTGGCCCGGTGCGAGCTCGCGCAGCACCGGGGCCTCGTCGTCGCAGCGCGTCTCCTGCCGCCACGGGCAGCGCGTGTGGAACCGGCAGCCGCTCGGCGGGTCAGCAGGCGAGGGCAGGTCACCGGCGAGCAGGATCCGCTCGCGCCGCTCCTCCACCACCGGGTCGGGCACCGGGACGGCGCTCATCAGCGCGCGCGTGTAGGGGTGCAGCGGCTGGTCGTAGAGGGCGCCGGAGGGCGCCTGCTCGACCAGCGACCCGAGGTACATGACGCCGACGACGTCGCTGATGTGCCGCACCACCGCCAGGTCGTGCGCGATCACCAGGTAGGTCAGGCCCAGCCGCTGCTGCAGCTCCTCGAGCAGGTTGACCACCTGCGCCTGCACGCTGACGTCGAGCGCGGAGACCGGCTCGTCGGCGATCAGCAGGTCCGGCTCCAGCGAGATGGCGCGGGCGATGCCGATGCGCTGCCGCTGCCCGCCCGAGAACTCGTGCGGGTAGCGGCGCAGGGCCGCGGCGGGCAGCCCGACGGCGTCCAGCAGGTCGCGGACCCGCGCGGCGATGCCCGCCTTACCGCCGCCCAGCCCGTGCGCCCGCAGTGGCTCGGACAGCAGCGACTCGACGTCCTGCCGCGGGTCCAGGCTGCCCAGCGGGTCCTGGAACACCATCTGCATCCGCCGGCGCATGGTCCGCAGCGCCTCGCCCTTCAGCGAGGCGACGTCGGTGCCGTCGAAGAGCACCTGCCCGGCGGTGGGTTCGACCAGCCGCAGGACGGCGCGGCCTAGGGTCGACTTGCCGCAGCCGGACTCCCCCACCAGGCCGTAGGTGGTGCCGCGGTCGATGGCCAGGTCCACACCGTCGACGGCACGGACGTGACCGACGGTGCGGTCGAAGAACACCCCCCGCTTGATCGGGAAGTGCACCAGCAGGCCCTGGACCCGCAGCAGGGGCCCGCCGGCGGCGGTCACCGTGCGGCTCCCGAGGCGGTGGCCCCGGCGCGGGGCGGTGGGTACGTCAGCGGGTGCCGGCAGCGCAGCTCGCGGCCGGGCCCGTCGTACTCCAGTGGCACGGTGCTCCCCGCGACCTCGGTGAGGCAGTCGTCCTGGGCGTTGTCGCAGCGCGGCGCGAACGCGCAGCCCTCGGCCCACGGGATGGCGTCGCGGGCCGAGCCGCGGATCGGCGTGAGCGGGACCCCGCGGCCGGCATCCAGCCGGGGCACCGAGGCCAGCAGGCCGCCGGTGTAGGGCTGCCGGGGCCGGGCGAACAGGTCGTGCCGGTCGGCGGTCTCGATGATCCTCCCCGAGTACATGACGTGGACCCGGTCGCAGAGGCCGGCGACGACGCCGAGGTCGTGGGTGATCATCACCAGCGCCGTCCCGGTGTCGACGACGAGCTCGCGCAGCAGCTCCAGGATCTGCGCCTGGATGGTGACGTCGAGGGCCGTCGTCGGCTCGTCGGCGATGAGCAGCCGCGGCGAGCAGGCCAGCGCCATCGCGATCAGCGCCCGCTGCCGCATGCCGCCCGAGAGCTGGTGCGGGTACTCCTTGAGCCGCCGGGTGGGATCGGGGATGCCGACCCGGTCCAGCAGCTCGGCGGCCTCGGCGGCGGCCGCCTTCGCCCCCATGTCGCGGTGCTCGACCAGCACCTCGGTCACCTGGGTGCCGATCGGCACGGTGGGGTTGAGCGAGGACAGCGGGTCCTGGAACACCATCGCCATCTCGGCCCCGCGCAGCCGGCGCAGCGTCCGGTCCGGCGCCCCGAGCAGCTCCGTGCCGCCGAGCCGCACCGAGCCGCCGACCTGCACGCCGCGCCGAGGGAGCAGGCCCATGACCGCCAGTGAGGTCACCGACTTGCCGCAGCCGGACTCCCCCACCAGGCCGACGGTCTCCCCGGCCGCGACCGAGAAGCTGACGCCGTCGACGGCCCGGGTGGGCTGCTCGCCGCGCCGGGCGAAGGTGACCGACAGGTCCTCGACCTCGAGCACGGGGACGTCGGTGCGGACGGCGTCCTCCGGCGGCATCGCCTCGATGCTCACGACGTCCACTCCTCGACTCCGACCTCGTTCTGCTCCTCGGTCGCTGGCGCTCCCTGCGATGCTCGCTCGGGCGTCGTCATCGGGATCACCTCCGGAACTTCGGGTCGAGGGCCTCCCGCAGCGACTCCCCCAGCAGGGTGAAGCCGAGCGCGACGACGATGATGCAGAGCGCCGGCCAGATGGCCAGCCCCGGCCGGACGGACAGGAAGTCCTGCGCGGTGGACAGCATCGCGCCCCACTCCGGCCGGGCGATGTCCGGGTCGCCGAGGCCGAGGAAGGAGAGCGCGGCCGCCTCGATGATCGCCGTCGCCAGGGACAGCGTGCCCTGCACGATCACCGGTGAGAGCGAGTTGGGCAGCACGTGGCCGAAGACGATCCGGCCGCGCCTGACGCCCAGGGCGCGGGCCGCCAGCACGTAGTCGCTACCGCGCTGGGCGAGCATCGAGCCGCGCAGCAGCCGGGCGAAGACCGGCACCTGGGTGACCGCGATGGCGATCATCAGCGCGTACTGGTTCTGGCCCAGCAGCACCGAGATGCTGATCGCCATCAGCAGGCTGGGGATCGACAGGATGATGTCGATGAACCGCATGACCACGGTGTCGACCCAGCCACCGAAGGCGCCGGCCAGCACGCCCAGGGCCATCCCGACGACGGCGCCGAGCACCGTCGACACCACGCCGATGAGCAGCGACTGCCGCGAGCCGTAGACCAGCCGGGAGAGCAGGTCGCGGCCGAGCTGGTCCGCGCCGAGCGGGAAGCCCTCCTGCGGACCGGGGATGAACCCGGGGCGGACCTGGCTCAGCAGCGTCTGCGCCAGCGGGTCGCGCGGGGCCAGCCACGGGGCGAACGCGGCGACGAACAGGAACACCAGGACGATGACCGCGCCCAGGATCGCCACCGGGTTGCGCCGCAACCGGCGGAAGGCGCTCGTGACCAGCGACACCCCGCCCTCGCCCTCGGGCACCTGGCCGGCTCGGGCGGCGAGCTCGTCGATCCGCCGGCGCCGCACGTCCCCCATCGCGGTCACCGGCCCTGCCCCCGTCCGATTCGCGAGCTCATCGGCTGTGCCCACTGGTCCGTCTCCGCAGGGGTCGTCGGCTGTGCTGCTGCTCCGACTCGCCGGCTCATCGGCTGTGCTGCTGCTCCGACTCGCCGGCTCATCGGACGCGCACCCTCGGGTCGAGCAGGCCGTAGGAGATGTCGACCAGCAGGTTCACCAGGACGTAGACCACCGCCAGCATGAGGATGAAGCCCTGCAGGACGGCGAAGTCGCGGGTGAAGATCGCGTCGTAGATGGCCGACCCGACTCCCCCGAAGGCGAAGACGGTCTCGGTGAGCACCGCGCCGGACAGCAGCAGGCCGGTCTGCAGACCGATCGTCGTGGACACCGGCAGCAGCGCGTTGCGGATGACGTGCCGCCGGCGCACGGTGTCGGCCGACAGGCCCTTGGCGTTCGCCGTCCGGACGTAGTCCTCGTTGACCACGTCGAGGACCGAGGCCCGGGTGATCCGCACGATGATGGCCAGCGGGATGGTGCCGAGCGCGATCCCCGGCAGGACCAGGTGCAGGAGGGCGTCCCAGGCGGCGTCCCACTCGCGGGTCAGCAGGCCGTCGAGGACGTAGAAGTTCGTGATGTGCGTGGCGTCGATGCGCACTTCCTGGCGGCCCGACCCGGGCAGCCAGCCCAGCTCCACGGCGAACAGCAGCCGGAGCAGGTAGGCGAGGAAGAAGACCGGGATCGCCACGCCGAGCAGCGAGCCGATGACGGCGCCGGAGTCCAGCCAGCTGCCGTGCCGACGGGCGGCCAGGTAGCCGAGCGGGATGCCGACGCCGATGGCGAAGGCCATGGCGAACAGCGTCAGCTCGACGGTGCCCGGCATCCGTTCGAGGAACTCGGTGGTCACCGTGCGGCCGGTGCGGGACGACGTCCCGAAGTCGAGCTGGGCGGCGCGCCCCAGGAAGCGCAGGTACTGGACCCAGAGTGGCTGGTCGAGGCCGAAGAGCTCGTTGTAGCGGGCGATGGCCTCGGGCGTCGCCCGCTCCCCGAGGGCGGCCTGGGCCGGGCCGCCGGGCAGGGCGCGCAGCCAGGCGAAGAGCAGGACCGACAGGCCCAGCAGGATCGGGACGAGCTGCAGGAGCCGTCGGACGATGAAGCGGAGCACGGCGTGCGGGTCGTCCTTCCCTCGGTCAGGGGCCGGTCACGGCACCGTCCCCGCCGGCGGCCCGGAGGTCGCCGGCGGGGACGGGCGGAGGGTCACTCGCTGATGGAGACCGTGGAGAAGACCTCGGCGGTCAGCGGGCTGGGCTCCAGACCCGTGACGTTCTCCGCGACGACCAGCGCCGGCGGCGAGTGGGAGATCGGGACACCGGGCAGGTAGTCCATGATCAGCCGGTTCGCCTCCTGGTAGAGCGCGGTACGGGCGGCCGGGTCCGGCTCCTGGTCGGCACGGGCGAGCGCCTGGAAGATCTCCGGCGCGCTGAACGCACCGAACTCCGCCGACGCCTGGTTGTCCGACGCCTCGGCGAAGAAGGTGCCGATGAAGTTGTAGGCGTCGTTGTAGTCACCGGTCCACCCGAGCAGGTGGATGTCGGCCTGGCCGGACTGGACGGCGTTCAGGTAGTCCGGGTTCCACGGCAGCGCGACCGGCTCGATGGTGAAGCCGGCGTCGGTCAGGTTCTGGCTGATGACCTGGAACATCGCGGCCGGGTCCGGCAGGTAGGGGCGGCTGACCTCGGTCGGGTAGTAGAACCGCAGCGTCGTGCCCTCGGCCCCGGCCTCCTGCAGCAGCTGCCGCGCCCGGTCGGGGTCGTGGTCGTAGGTCGTGACGTCCTCGGCGTAGCCGTCGACGGTGGGCGGCATGAACTCGATGGCCGCCTCGGCACCCTCGGGGAGCAGCGAGCTGACGATCGTGTCGCGATCGATCGCGTGCGCGATGGCCTGCCGCACCCGCGGGTCCTGCAGCGCCGGGTTGGCGCTGGTGCCGGGGACGTTCCCGCCGTTGAAGCCCAGGTAGAGGATGTTGAACGGGTCGCGGACCAGGACCTGGTGGCCCTCGTCCTGCAGCGACTGGTAGTCCGCCGGCGCCACGAAGTCGTAGCCGTCGATCGAGCCGGCCTGCAGCTCCTGGCGGCGGGTGTTGCCGTCCGGGATGGTGCGGATGATGAGTTCGTCGAGCAGCGCCGGCTCGCCCCAGTAGTCCTCGTTGCGGACCAGGGTGACCTGACCGTTGCCGCGGTCCCAGCTCTCGAACCGGAAGGGCCCGGTGCCGGTCGGGTGCTCCAGGGCGTACTCGGGGTAGGCCAAGGCGTCCTCGGCACCGGACAGGTTGTCGGCGTCGTACTCCTGCAGGGCCGTCGGGCTCTGGATGGAGAACGCCGGCAGCGCCAGCGCGGCGGGGAACTTCGAGGTGACCTGGGTGAGCCGGATGACCGCGGTGTTCTCGTCGGTCGCCTCGCAGCTCTCGTAGATGCTCGGGGTGTCCGGCGTGCTGGCGAAGCCGCCGAAGACCGCCTGGTAGTAGTACGAGGCGCTCGGGCTGGTGGCCAGGCCCTCGAAGTTGTACCAGCGGTCGAAGTTGAAGCAGACCGCCTCGGCGTTGAACGGGGTGCCGTCGTGGAACTGGACGCCCTGCTGCAGGTTGAAGGTGTACTCCAGCCCGTCCTCGCTGACCTCCCAGTCCTCGGCCAGCTCGGGGACCGGGTCGGTGCCACCGAGCTCGTTGCCGAGCAGGCCCTCGAAGACCTGGCGGGAGACGCGGAAGGTCTCACCGTCGCTGCCGAACGCCGGGTCGAGCATCGCGGGGTCGCCGGTGGCGCCGAAGACCATGGTGCCGCCGGACCGGGCCTCACCACCGCCCTCCCCGCCGCCACCGGTGTCCCGGTCGCTCGAGGCACAGGCAGCCAGGGTGACTGCGGTGAGCGCGGCCGCCGAGGCGGCGAGCGCGCGTTGGGGACGACGCTGCATCGCGGAAGACCTGCCTTCTCGGCCCCCGTGGGCCGGATGAGTTCCCGACTTCGCGGCCGGAGGGCGCAAGCCCTCACGGACGTGGGTCGGACCCTAGGCGCGTCGTCCACGCCCCGGTGAGCCGGGGAGCCGCATCGACACCATCCTGTGACCTGGTATCGGGGCAGCTCAGGCGCGACTCCCGGACTGCCGGACGTGCGCACGGGAGGCGGCCCCTCTGCAGGGCACCACGCCGAGGTGGCGAGGCGTGCGGGGCAGAGGGGCCCTGCTTCAGGCGTCGATGCGGCGGCGACCCTCGAAGGCGCGGCCCAGCGTGACCTCGTCGGCGTACTCCAGGTCGCCGCCCACCGGCAGGCCGCTGGCCAGCCGCGAGACCGCCAGCCCGAGCGGGCCGACCAGGCGGGCCAGGTAGGCGGCGGTCGCCTCCCCCTCGAGGTTGGGGTCGGTGGCGATGATCAGCTCGGTCACCGCGCCGTTCATCAGCCGGGTCATCAGCTCCTTGACCCGCAGGTCGTCCGGGCCGACGCCCTCGATCGGGCTGATCGCGCCGCCGAGCACGTGGTAGCGGCCGCGGAACTCGCGGGTGCGCTCGATCGCGACGACGTCCTTGGGCTCCTCGACGACGCAGATGACGTCGTCACTGCGCCGCGGGTCGCGGCAGATGCGGCACTGCTCGCCCTCGGCGACGTTGTAGCAGGTGCTGCAGAACCGGACCTCGGCCTGCACGCGCTGCAGCGCCGCGACCAGCCGCCCGACGTCGGCCGACTCGGCCGCGAGCAGGTGGAAGGCGATGCGCTGAGCGCTCTTCGGCCCGACGCCGGGCAGCCGGCCGAGCTCGTCGATGAGGTCCTGGACGGCCCCCTCGTACACGGTGTCCCTCTCGTCAGGGGGTCCGCCGCGGCCCCTACAGGCCGGGCAGCCCCAGGCCGCCACCGAGGCCGCCGGCGAGCGGCCCCATGCGGCTGGCGGTGAGTTCGTTGACGGCGCGGGAGGCGTCGCGGAAGGCCGCGACGACCAGGTCCTGCAGGCTCTCGATGTCGTCGGGATCGACGGCCGCGGGTGCGATCGTCACCGCGGTGACCTCGCCCTGCCCGGTCATCGTGACGCTGACGAGGCCGCCGCCGGCCGTGCCGGTGACCTCCTCCTGCGCCAGCTGCTCCTGCGCTGCAGCCAGCTGCTGCTGCATCTGCTGCGCCTGCTCGAGCAGGCGTGCCATGTCGGGCTGGCCTCCGGGGAACATGACCCGAGGGTAGGCCGAGGGGGCGACAGGTGCGGGGACGTCGACGTCGTCAACCGGATGGTTGACAACACCGGCGCACGGGTCCACGCTTTTCCTCAACCGGACGGTTGAGGAAAGGAGTACACCTGATGGCCGCTGATCCACTCTCCCGGGTCTTCGCGGCCCTGGCCGATCCCACGCGACGCGACATGGTCGCCCGGCTGGCGGTCGCCGACGCCACCGTCGGGGAGCTCGCCGAGCCCTACGACGTCAGCGTCCAGGCCGTGTCCAAGCACCTGCGGGTGCTCGAGGACGCCGGTCTGGTCAGCCGCAGCCGCGACGCCCAGCGCCGGCCGGTGCACCTCGAAGCGGAGGTCTTCGACCTCATGACGAAGTGGATCGAGCGCTACCGGCGGCAGGCCGAGGAGCGCTACCGCCGTCTCGACGACGTCCTGGCGTCCATGCCGGACGACGTCTTTCCCACGCACCCCGCCGACGACCCGACTCCCCCTGGAGGGAACCCGTCATGAGCCGCACCACGCACGAGACGCGGATCGACGTCGATCCCGAGGTCCCCATGATCCGCATCACCCGCGAGTTCGACGCGCCGCCCGCGAAGGTGTTCCGCGCACACACCGACCCCGAGCTGGTCGCCCAGTGGATGGGCCCGCGGTCCACGCAGAACCGCGTCGACCAGTGGGACTGCCGCACCGGCGGCTCCTACCGGTACGTGTCCCTGCACGAGGGCCAGGAGTACGGCTTCCGCGGCTGCTTCCACGAGGTGCGGCCCGACGAGCTGATCGTGCAGACCTTCACCTACGAGGGCGATCCGGACGGCGTGGCCCTGGAGAAGCTCGTCCTCGAGGACCTGGGCGACGGCCGCACCCGGTTGACCGCGACGTCGCTGGTCGACTCCTTCGCCGGCCGGGACGCGTTCGTGGCCAGCGGCATGGAGGTCGGCGTCCGCGAGGGCTACGAGCGCCTCGACGAGGTCCTCGCCCGCGGCTAGGGACAGGACCCCTGGTCCCCTCGCAGGCTTGGGCGGCCCCCTGCAGGGTCCCGCAGCGAGCCTGCGAGTGGCGGGGGCAGGGGGTCCTTCGGGGCAGGGGGTCCTTCTACTTCACTCGATGGGGCGCGCGCCGAGGTGGGTCCGCAGCAGCGACAGCGCCGCCTGCTCCGGGTCGACCGCCGGCGCGGGTTCCCGGTCGCCTCCCGCGCCTTCGGCGGCCCGTTCGGCCATGAGCTCGCTCGCCTCGGCCGCCTCCGCGGCCCGCGCCGCCTCGCGGGCGGCCTCCGGGGAGACGGTGCGGCCGGGTGCGGGCTGGCCGGGGGCGTCGACGACGGTCTGCACCTTCCAGCGCACGCCGAGCAGCTCCTGCAGCGCCGTGCGGACGACGTCCTTGTTCAGGTCGTCGCCGAGCATCTTCGCCAGCGCCGGCGAGCTCATCGTCAGGGTCAGCGTGCCGTTGGCGACGTCGTGCACCTGCGCGGACTTCAGCAGCGCCTCGGTGGTCCGCTTGTGCCGGCGGACGACGGCCAGCAGCTCGGGCCACACCCGGCGGACGTCACCGGCGTCGAGGGCACCGTCGCCGGCCGGCTCGGGCGGGTTGGCCGTGACCACCGGCATCGGCTCGCTACCGCGCGGCGCCGGCGAGGACTCCGCAGCGGCCCGGGGTGCCGACGTCGCAGCCGGCCGGGGCTGTTCGAGCCGCGCCGCCGCGGCGGCGGCCGCGGCCGGCTGGGCGGGGTGCGGCCAGTCCTCGTCGTCGGTCGGTTCCGGCGGCAGCGGGATGTCCGGCTCCCCCACGGCGACCCGGGGCCGCCGCTCCTCGGCCGCGGCCGGAGCGGGGGTTGCCGGAGCGGGGGCAGCCGGAGCGGGGGCTGCTGGAGCAGGGCCTGCCGGAGCGGGGGCTGCCGGAGCGGGGGCGTTCGGGCGGGACGGCGCCCCGGAGCCGGGCGGGGTCGTCTCGGGCCAGCCGTCGTCGGCCGCGGTGGCGGGACGCGACGGGGCGCCCGACCCGGGCCTGGTGGTCTCCGGCCAGCCGTCGTCCCCCGGCGGGCGGGGCGCGGCCGGATCGGGCCGGGTGGGCTCGGCGCGCGCCGGCTCGGGCTCGGGCCGGGTGGGCTCGGCACGCGCCGGCTCGGCACGGGCGGGTTCGGGAGCGGGTCGTGGCGCCGGCTGCGCGGGCGCGCTCGGCGCCTGCGCGGCGGCCTGCGACCTGCGCACGAACTCGCGCACCGGGCGGGCCGGCTGCTCGGGAGCGGCGTCGGCCGGCTCCGGCCGGGCCTCACGCACCGGCGCGGTGGAGCCGACCGGCTCGGCCACCGGCCGGCCGGCGTGCTCACCGGCGATCGACAGCCGCCGTTCGAGGCGTTCCAATCGCTGCAGGGTGGCCGCCGCGGAGCCGTCGGTGCCGGGCAGCAGCATCCGGGCGCACACCAGCTCGAGCAGCAGCCGCGGGGCCGTCGTCCCCCGCATCTCGGTCAGGCCGGCGTGCACGGTGTCGGCCATCCGCGACAGCGTGGCCGAGCCCAGCGCCTGGGCCTGCGAGCTCATCAGGTCCAGCCGGTCGGGCGGGCAGTCCAGCAGGCCGTTGCCGCCGGCGTCCGGGACGGCGTCGAGCACGATCAGGTCGCGCAGCCGGTCGAGCAGGTCGGTGGCGAACCGGCGCGGGTCGTGCCCGGCCTCGACCACCCGGTCGACGGCGCGGAAGACGCCCGGCGCGTCGTGCGCGGCGAGCGCGTCGATCGTCTCGTCGAGCAGCGCGTCGTCGGTGACGCCCAGCAGGGCGACGGCGTCCTTGTAGGTGACACCGCCGGAGCCCGCACCGGCGAGCAGCTGGTCGAGGATGGACAGCGAGTCGCGGACCGAGCCGCCGCCGGCGCGCACGACCAGCGGGAAGACCGTCTGCTCGACCTGCACGCCCTCGGCGGTGCAGGTCTTCTCCAGCAAGCCGCGCAGCGTCGTCGGCGGCACCAGGCGGAACGGGTAGTGGTGCGTGCGCGAGCGGATGGTGGGCAGCACCTTGTCCGGCTCGGTGGTCGCGAAGACGAAGACGAGGAACTCGGGCGGCTCCTCGACCACCTTGAGCAGGGCGTTGAAGCCCTGCGTGGTGACCATGTGCGCCTCGTCGACGATGTAGACCTTGTACTTGCTGTTCACCGGCGCGAAGAAGGCCCGCTCGCGCAGGTCGCGGGCGTCGTCGACACCGCCGTGGCTGGCCGCGTCGATCTCGATGACGTCGATCGAGCCGGGGCCGTCGGGCGCCAGCGACACGCAGGAGGTGCACACGCCGCAGGGGGTGGACGTCGGCCCCTGCTCGCAGTTCAGCGACCGGGCGAGGATCCGCGCCGAGGAGGTCTTGCCGCAGCCGCGCGGGCCGCTGAACAGGTAGGCGTGGTTGATCCGCCCGCCGTCGACGGCGTTGACCAGCGGGGCGGTCACGTGCTCCTGCCCGACCACCTCGGCAAAGGTCGCCGGGCGGTACTTCCGGTAGAGCGCCAGAGCCACGGCAGCAGGTTACGTGGACGGGCGGACGGGAACGGCGACCTCCGCCGCACTCCGTGGCCAGATCGGCGATGTCCCCCGGACACGGGCCCCTGAGCGTGCAGGACCGGCGATCTCGCCGAGGTCGGCCAGGGCCGGCAGACCCTCCCGGTTCTCCGGCGCGGCGATCGCGAGCCGGTCGCCCGACCGCCCGTGCAGGACCGCCACGAGCCCGGTCTCGCGCACCACCGGTCCCGGCTGGCGTCGCGGGGTCATCGGGCCTTGGCCATGCGCCGGATGCCCTCGATCAGGTCCTCGGTGGCGGTGGCCAGGGACAGCCGCACCCAGCCCTCGCCGCGCGGCCCGAAGGTCGTGCCCGGCGCCACGGCGACGTGGTGCTGTCGCAGCAGGTCCATCGCCCAGGTCGCGACGTCCCCGGAATTGCGGTCCCGGACGTCCACCCACAGGTAGAAGGCGCCCTCGGGGGTCAGGTAGCCCATGCCCTGTGCGTCGAGCTGGGCCAGTGCGAGGTCCCGCCGCTCCCGGTAGGCCGCCCTCATCATCGCCACCGCGTCCTGCGGACCGCGCAGCGCGGCGAGCGCCGCCGCTTGGGCCGGGGCGTTCACGCAGGCCAGCATCGGCTCCTGGAGCTTGGCGGACTGCCGCGCCACCTCCTCGGTGGTGATCAGGTAGCCGACCCGCAGGCCCGTCATGGCGTAGGTCTTGGAGAAGCTGAACGCGCTCAGCACCCGGCCGTCGCGGTCGAACCGGCCAGGGCTGACGTGCGGCTGCCCGAAGGTGAGCGCGTCGTAGCACTCGTCGGAGAGCAGCCACAGGTCGTGGCCCTCGGCCAGCCGGACCAGCGCCTCGACGTCCGTGGCCGGCAGCACCGTGCCCAGCGGGTTGGACGGCGTGTTGACCACCAGCACCCGGGTCCGCTCGGTGACCAGCCGGGCGAGCTCGACGGGGTCGGGACGGAAGCCGTTCTCCGGCCGCAGCGGGTAGCGCACCGGCACGGCCTGCAGCAACTGCACGCCCATGGCGTAGTTCGGCCAGCCGGGATCCGGGATCAGCACCTCGTCGCCCGCGCTGAGCGTGAGCGAGAGGGCGTTGTGCAGCGCCTGCGCACCGCCCGCCGACACCACCACCTGGCCCGCGGTGACGGCGAAGCCGTTGGCCGAGCTGACCTTCTCGGCGATCGCGACGCGCAGCGCGTCGATGCCGGCGTTGGGGACGTAGTGCGTCTCCCCCGCTGCGTAGGCCGCCCTCGCGGCCTCGACCACGTGGGCGGGCGACGGGAAGCTCGGTTCGCCCACGTGCAGCCCGATGACGGGGTCGGGCAGGCTCCACGCGAGGTCCATCACCTGTCGGATGCCGGAGCGGGGCATCGACTCCGCGCCGGGTGCCAGGGTGGGCATGTGCGGTCTCCTTCGGTGGATCAGGTGGCCGGACCGGTCAGCCGGGGGAACAGCGCACGGGCGGTGCCGCCGAGGACCCGTGCGAGCCCGCGCTCGTCGAGGTCGGGCAGCGCCGACGGCACCAGGCCGGGCAACGCGGCGTACCCCGGCACGTCGCTGGGCCAGGGGTGATCGGAGCCCCACAGCAGCCGCTGGGCGCCGTAGGCCGCCGCGAGCCGCCGGATGACGGGGAACAGGTCCGCGTAAGGGGGTCCACCGGTGGACAGCGCGTACTGACCGGAGACGAGCACGTACGTGCGCGGGGCGTCGGCGAGCCGGACGAGGCGCTGCACGAGCGGCTCGGGGAACGGGTCGTCGAAGCGGGGCCGCCGGTGCTCGTCGACCCACATGTCGTGCGGGCAGAACCCGAGGTGGTTGAGCACCACGGGCAGGTCGGGCAGGAGCCCCACGAGCTCCTCGAGGAGCCCGAGCTGCTCCGGCGGCAGGTAGCTCCAGAGCGGCAGCTGCTCCGCGGCCATCCACCGCAGCACCGGCAGGGCCGGGGAGTCGGCCACCGGCCGGCCGGGCTCGCCCAGCCAGCGGAACCGCAGGGCACCGAATGGCAGGCGTTCCCGTCGCACCCGCGCCGCGTCCACCGGGTCGACGCCGGCGGTGCCGAGCTCCGCCGCGTTGGCCACGGCCACGGCGGCGAACCGCCCTGGATGGGACTCGATCGCCTCGGCCACGTCGTCGTCGACGCCGTCCAGGGCCACGAGCACCGCCGCCTCCACGCCGGCGTCGGCCATGCGGGCCAGCAGGTCCTCGGCCGGGGCCTCCCGCTCCGCGGGAGCGAGCTCGTCGATGCCCCGGGGGGAGGCGGCGGCGGAGCGGAAGACGTGCGCGTGCGCGTCGACCGACCCGGGAACGGTCGGCCCGGCGTCGGTCACCGTCGCACCTTGGTCACGAACAGCGCGGCTGCCGCGAGGATCACCACGCCGCGGATGAGCTCGGTGAGAGTGGCGGGCAACTGAAGCAGCGTCACCGAGCTGCTGACCAGGGACAGCAGGAGTACGCCGCCCATGGTGCCGACGAGGCTGCCCCGACCGCCGAGCAGCGAGGTGCCGCCCAGTACGACGACGGTGATCGCCGACAGCTCCAGGCCCTGCCCCGCCGTCGGTGAGCCGATGGTGGCACGGGCGGCCAGCAGGATCCCGGCCAGCGCCGCGAGCACGCCGGCCAGGACGTAGGCGGTGACGAGGACCTTCGTCACCGGGACACCGTTGGACCGCGCCGCCGGCAGGTCGCCGCCGACGGCGTACAGCTGCCGCCCGAACGCCGTCCGGCCGAGGACGAAGGCCACTGCTGCGAGAGCCACCACGAGGACGGCGAAGGAGTAGGGCACCGGGCCGATCCGCTGGAGCGCGACCGAGGACAGCGCGCTGGTGACCTGCCCCGTCGGGGTGGTGCTGATCGTGAAGGCCGCGCCCTGGACGAGGTACAGGCTGGCCAACGTGACGATGAAGGGGGGCAGGCCCAACCGGGCGACGAGCAGCCCGTGGAACAGGCCGATGACCCCGCCCAGCAGGAGCATCCCGACCACCACCGGCACGGTCCGGATCGGGTACCCGTCGAGGAGGATGGCGGTGAGCAGGGCCGACAGCGTCGCGGTCGAGCCGACCGCGAGGTCGATCCCGCCGCTGAGCACGACGAGGTGCTGCCCCAGAGCGGCCAGCCCCAGGACGACCGTGGCGGTCAGCACGTTCGCGATGTTGGCCGGCGCCCAGAACCCGCCGGCGTCGGTGACGGTGAGGGCCACCACCGCGACCAGGACGACGATCCACACGGCCGCCCCCGTGCGCGTCAGGTCGGCGAGGGAATACCGCCGGGGACGGATCTCGAGGGCCGCTGTGGCGCTCACCGGGACGATCCCGCGGTGTCCAGGGCGATGTGCATGACGTTCTCCTCGTTGATCGCGTCCCCGGCCAGCTCGCCGGCGACCCCGCCCGCCCGGCACACCAGCACGCGGTGGGAGAGCCCGAGGACCTCCGGCAGGTCGCTGGAGACCATGACGACGGCCATCCCGTCGGCGGACAGCGCCGCGACCAGCCGGTAGATCTCCGCCTTCGCGCCGACGTCCACGCCGCGGGTCGGCTCGTCGAGGAGCAGCACGCGCGGGCTCCGGCGCAGCCACTTGGCGAGCACGACCTTCTGCTGGTTGCCGCCGGAGAGCTGCCAGGTGCCCTGCTCGGGGTCGGACGCCCGGATGCCGAGTCGGCTCTGCTCCTCGCGGAACACGTCCCGCTCCCGGCGGATGGACAGGAAGCCGCCGCGCAGCACCTGGCCGAGCGCGGCCAGGGTGGTGTTGGCCCGCACCGGCAGCGGGAGGACCAGCCCCTCGGTCTTGCGCTCCTCCGGTACGAGTGCGACGCCGGCCGCGATCGCCCGCCGCGTGCCGGTGGGCACCGGCCGGCCTGCGACCTCCACGGTCCCCGCCGCGCGCGGGTGCTCCCCGGCCAGGGAACGCAGCAACCGGCTCCGGCCCGAACCGACCATCCCCGCGACGCCGACGATCTCACCGGCGCGCACGTCGAGGTCCAGCGGCTCGGGGGCGCGGCTGCTGCTCGCCGGCACCAGCCCACGCACCCGCAGCACCACCTCGCCGGTCGGTTCCGGCAGCGGCGGGAAGACCGCGTCGACGTCGCGGCCGACCATCTCGCGGATGATCCGCGGGATGTCGTACTCCGCCGCCGGCCCTGTGGAGACGACCGCGCCGTCGCGCAGGACGGTCACGTCATCGGCCAGGTCCGTGACCTCCTCGAGCAGGTGGCTGATGTACACCACGGCCACGCCTTCGGCTGCCAGACCGCGGACGACGGTGAACAGGGCCTCCAGCTTGTCGCCGGAGAGCACCGCCGAGGGCTCGTCGAGGACGATGACCCGGCTGCGGCGAACCAGCGCGCGGGCGATCTCCACCAGCTGCCGGTTGGCCAGGGACAGGTCCTCGGCCCGGGTCCGCGGGTCCAGGTCGCCGAGGCCCACCCGCGCCAACGCGGCTCGGACCTCCCGGTCCCGGGCCGCCCGGTCCAGCAGACCGCGGGAGGTGCGCTCCTGCCCGAGCATGACGTTGTCGGCCACGCTCATCGCCGGCAGGACGGTGAGCTCCTGGTAGACGGCGCTGATGCCCGCCGACATGGCCTCGCGCGGGCCGGCGAAGCGGACCGGTTCGCCGTCGAGCAGCACCTCGCCCTCGTCGGGGAGCTGGTTGCCGGTGAGGATGCGGACCAGCGTGGACTTGCCGGCCCCGTTCTCCCCGACGAGGGCGTGGACCCGACCGGGCCGACAGGTGAGGTCGGCCCGGTCGAGCGCCCGCACGCCGGGGAAGGACTTCGTCAGCCCCCGGGCCTGCAGGACCGCCGTGGAGGACGCCATGGGGTCAGCACAGCCCCAGTTCGCGGAGCTGCTCGTCCGGGAGCGAGGAGGGGACGAACAGGTTGTCGGTGCACTCGGGCCGCACGTACTCGTCGATCTGCTCGTGCGTGAAGCTCGGGCTGTTGATGTAGACCTTGTCCAGCACCGGCTCGCCCGCGAGGGCCGCCATGGCGGTGTCGAGGCACTCCATGCTCTGCTCCGGCGGGAACGACGACAGCGCGAACCGGACGTCGGTCCCCTGGACGGCCTTGAGGAACGCGTTGATCGCGTCACCGGTCACCGGCGGGACCGGGCGGCCGGCCTCCTGGTAGGCCTGCACGACGCCGAGGTCGCCGTAGCCCGAGTCCGACCAGATGCCGTCGAGGTCGGGGTACTGGGTGACGAGATTGGCCGCCACCTGCTTGGCCACGGTCGGCGACCACTCGGTGTACTGCTCGGTCACCACCTCGATGCCCGGGTACTTCGCGAAGACCGCGAGCGCGGCGGCCTTCTGGTACTCGGCCGTGGGGACGCCGGCCAGGCCGCTGAGGACGGCCACCTGCCCCTCGCCGCCGAGCTGCTGGACGAGCCACTCGGCGTAGGCCGACCCGAGCAGCTCGTACTGGCGGGTGACGGTCGAGACCACGCTGCTGCTGTCGCTGAGCCGGCCGGCGCACAGGACGACCGGGATGCCCTGGCCGGCGGCGGCCTGCACCTGACCGGTGATCCCGTCGCCCATCGGCACCACGACGAGCGCGTCGGGGTCCTGCGAGGCCAGCTGCTGGATGTTGTCCACCTGGGCGGTCGCGTCACCGTTCGCGGAGGCGTAGAGGACCTCCACACCCAGTTCCTCCGCGCGCTGCCGGAACGCCTCCTCGTTGGTCAGGCCCCAGGAGTTGGTGGGTCCCTGGGCGGCGAAGGCGATCCGGTAGGTCTCGCCGTTCTTCGGCTCGGCGGCCCACTCGGAGGTGTCGACCTCGCAGACCTGCTCCTCGGTGGGCTCCAGGTTCTCCAGCCCCAGCTGCTGGGCGGTCTCGGTCCAGGCCTCCTCGTAGGACGCCTGGGTCTCCTCGGCGTTGGAGCACTCCTCGCCGCTCCCGCCCCCCTCCCCGCCACCGCCGGCAGCGGCCCCCTCCTGCTCGGTCCCGCACGCCGTCACGAGCACGGCCGCCAGACCGACGGCCAGCGGCAGGCGCAGCCGCCGCGAACGGCGCGAGGTGCTGATGCGTGTCCTCATCGCACTCCATCCCTCTGCTTGATCCGACGAGGGGACCGACCGGCCCACCCGCTGCCCTGGAGCCAGACGGCGAGCAGGATCACTGCGCCGCTCACCACCAGTTGCGCCCCCGCGCCCGCGCCGAGCTGGCGCAGCCAGGCCAGCAGGACCGCGAGGAGCGTCACGCCCACGACGGTCTGGCCGATGCGGCCACGTCCCCCGGTCAGGGCGATGCCACCGATGACCGCGGCGGCGACGGAGTTCAGGTCGAGGCTGCGGGACAGCCGCGCGTCCACGTAGCCGATGTAGCCGGCGTTGATCAGGCCGGCCAGGACGGCGAGCAGCCCCGAGGCGACGAAGCAGCCGGCGATGATCCACCGTGTCCGCACTCCGGACAGCGCGGTCGCCCGCTCGTTGGCGCCCGTGGCGTACAGCCGGCGCCCCAGTCCCGTCCTGCCGAGGACGACCCCGGCGACGACGGCCACGACCACGAAGACCCACAGCGGCACCGGGATCCCGAGCCAGCGGCCGGTGCCCAGCGGGGACATCCGCTCAGGGATGTTCCCGCTCGGGGCACCACGGGTCCACGCGGTGATCACGCCCTGCACCAGGACGAACGTGGCGAAGGTCGCGACGAACGCCGGCACCTGCCGGCGCACCACGAGCAGCCCGTTGAGGAGCCCCACCACGGCCCCGGCCGCGGTGGCGAGCAGGATCGCGACACCCAGCCGCTCGCCGTCCCCCCGGCTGTACTCGGCGATGACCACCGTGGTGAGGCCGACGACGGCCCCGATGGACAGGTCGATCCCGCCGACGAGCAGCACCAGCGTCTGGCCCACCGCGGTCACGCCGATGAGGCCGATCTGGAACAGCACCAGCTGCAACACGCCGGCGCTGTAGAAGCCCGGCGTGGTCACCGCTGCCAGCAGCAGGACCACGGCCAGCCCGGCCAGCGGGGCGAGCAGCGACAGGGCACGGCGCATCACGTCCCGCCCGGCCGATGCGCCGCCGCCGGCCGGCCCGACGGCCTCCGTCGGAGGCGCACCGGCGGTCACGGGCGGCCGTCCACGGCCGGCGCGTCCTCCGCCGCGCAGTACCGGCGGGTCAGGTCCTCGTACAGGTCCACGGACCGCCGGACGGCGGCGACCGAGACCCACTCGTCGGCACCGTGGGCCCGCCGCAGCAGGCCGGGGCCGAGCGCGGGGAGCGTGGCGATGCCCTGCCCCGCGTCGAACCAGGTGGCGTCGGTCGTCCCGGGGAAGACCGCCAGCGGCGGCGCGCTGCCCAGGACCCGGGCGCAGGCCGCCTGTGCCGCGCGGGCGACGGGGTGCCCGGCCGGGACGGCGGCCGGCGGCAGCCAGTCGTTGGGCGCGGCGTCGTACTCCACCGCGAGGTCGGCCCCGGTCACACCGGCCACCCGGTCGGCCAGGCCGGTGAAGGCGGCGGTCACCGCGGTGCGATCCATCCCCGGCAGCAGCCGCACCTCGGTGTCGACGGCGATCCTGCCGGGGAGGACGCCGTAGCCGACGCCGCCGCGGTAGGTCATGCCGGTGTTGACGGTGGCGGCCCAGCCCTCCAGCTCGTCGACGTTGTGCGGGACGTCGAGGTCGAGCTCGTCGGCCACCGCCGTCACCAGGCGGGCGGCGTCCACCCCGGCGTTGCGGGTCCCGGGGGTGCCGGACAGGCTCGAGTGGCCCTGCCGGCCCCGGGCGATCAGGCGCAGCCGCGCGATCCCGCGGCTGACCAGGTGCACCCGGTCGAAGTCGGTCTCGATCCCCCCGGGCTCGCCGATGACGACGGCGTCGGCATCCAGGGGCCGGGTCCCGGCGACGTGGTGGGCACCGAACGTCGCGCCGTCCTCCTCGTCGGCGGTGAACAGCAGGGTGAGTCGACCTCGGGCGAGGGGGTCACGGGCCAGTCGGGCCGCGGCGATGAGCATGGCCGCGACCGCACCCTTCATGTCCGCCGACCCGAGGCCGTACAGGCGGTCGCCGACGAGGTCAGCGCCCAGGGGGTCGACCGTCCACCGGGCGTCACCGACCGGCTTGGTGTCCAGGTGCCCGGACAGCACCAGGTGCCGCCCCCCGGCGCCGAAGTCGAGCGTGAGGAGCACGTTCGGACGACCGGGGTCGAGCGCCAGGACCTCGGCGGCCGGCAGCCCGAGGGTGGGGAGGAGGTCGGTGACGGCGGCGGCCACGGCGCGCTCGTCCCCCGGCGGGTTGGGGCTCGGGGTGCGCACGAGCGTGCGCGCGAGCTCGACGACGTCCAGGACGTCCCCGGCCGGTCCGCCGGTCACTTGTACCGCCGAGCCCAGTCCTGCCCCTGCCAGGTCTGCAGCGTGACGGGGACCAGCCGGTAGAGCCACCGCGGCTTGTCCAGCGTGGGCTCCAGGTACTTCGGGCCGTTCTCACCCAGGTAGCGGGTGGCCATCCGCTCGGCCACCGCGACCCACTGGCCGCCGACGTTGGGACGCTCGACCAGCTCGGCCCGGCACTGGGCGACGACCTTGCGCTGCGCCCCCTCCTCGTCGACGGTGATCGCACAGCGCGGGTCGGCCTCGAGGTAGCGGCCCCAGGCCGCCCGCTCCCGCGGGACGACCCAGAAGGCCTCCCCGTCCCACTCCTGCCAGCAGGGGACCACGTAGGGCCAGCCGTTCTCGTCCAGGCAGGCAAGCCGGGCGATCTTCGGCTCGGCCAGGAACGCGGCGACCGCGTCCTCGCCCAGCCTGCCGACCGTGCCCCGCCAGCTCTCGTCCTCGCTCATCGCACGCTCCTCTCGGTGCCCGGGGCCGCCGGGCCGGTGGCCACGTCGTCAGGACCCGGGGTCGCGCCGAGCCGCCGGGACAGCTCGGAGGTCACCCGCACCACGTCCGACGCGAGTCGTCGCACGTCGTCGGTCGAGAACCGGTAGGCGGGGGCCGAGACGGACAGCCCCGCGACGACGGAGCCGGTGTGGTCCCGGACGGGGGCGGCGACGCAGCGCACCCCCTCCTCGTTCTCGATCTCGTCGACGGCGAAGCCGCGTTCCCGGACCCCACGCACCTGCCCCAGCACGGCCGCGGGGTCGGTGAGCGTGTTCTCCGTGCGCCGCTCCAAGGGCTCCACGAGCAGCTCCTCGACCCCCGCGTCGGTCAGCCCGGAGAGCAGGGCCTTGCCGATGCCGGTGCAGTGCAGGGGGTTCCGCGAGCCCGGTCGCGCCGCCGGTCGTACCGGCTTCGGGCTGTTCACCGCCGCCACGTAGAGCACCTGGGATCCGTCCAGGACGCCGAGGAAGCAGGTCTCGCCGCTGATCTCGACGAGCTCCTCCATGAGATCCGCGGCCTGCGCGCGCAGGTCGAGGCGGTCGAGGAAGGACTGACCCCACGACGCCACCCGGGGACCGAGCGTGTAGGCGCCGGTTCCGTCCACCCGGAGCACCTCGGCCCGGCACAGCACGTCGAGCAACCGCAGGGCCGTGGGTCGGGGGACCCCGCTCACCTGCACGAGGTCGACCAGCCGCAGGGGGCGGTCGCTGTCCGCGACGTGTTCGACGAGCGCCAGTCCCTTGACCAGGGCCTTGGCCGATCCCACAGCTGTGGACGCCGGGTCCAGTTCCGGCTTGGACACGGCGACCATTGTGATGACGATCACACCGGGCGCAAGGCCCGTGGCGCTGCTCCACCGTCACGGGCGGTCACGGGCACGCACGCCGCAGGGCTGGCAGGAGGTGGTCCACGGCCGGCCGCCGGCCGACCACTGCCCGGGGGCGACATCGGCGATCTCACACGGTCGCGCGCTCCGGAGCGGGCGGGACCGGCGACCTCGCCGCTGCGCCCGGACAGCAGAGGACCCCCCGCGCACCCGCCAGAGCCCGCTTATCCTTGCTGCCTTCCGGCCCTGGGGAGGTTCACAGGGTGACGCCACACGAGGGGTCTGCACCCACTGTAGAGGAAAGCCCGCGAGAGCCGGGCGCCCCCCTCGCTACCCTCTGCGCCATGACGCCCCGGCGCGCCCTCGTGCTGCCCCCGCCCCGCTCCTGACCCGGAGCACCGCGGGCTGACCTGATCCCGGCGCGAGCCGCCGGGACCCTGCGCCGTGCTCCGGACCGCCCCCTCCCGATCCGGATCCGCCAGGAGCGTCATGTCCACCCCCTCGACCGCCTCCACCGCCGCGCGCGGTTTCCCCCTCGTCGTCCTCGCCGCCCTCTGCTGGGGCACCGCCGGTGTCAGCGGCCGCATCGTGGCCGACCGCACCGACCTCGGCCCGCTCGACATCGCCTGGCACCGCATGGCCATCGGCGCCGTCGTCCTGCTCGCCGGGTACCTGCTCACCGGCCGTCGCCGTGAGCCGGCCGCCGTCCCGCTGACCCGCCCGCTCGCCGTCCGGCTGGCCCTGGTGGCCGCCGGGCTGGCCGGCTACCAGCTGGCCTACTTCGCCGCCGTGGCGACGGCCGGGGTCAGCGTCGCGACGCTCGTCGCGCTCGGCCTGGCGCCGCTGCTCATCGCCCTCGGGGGGACGGTGCTGGGCGCGGGCCGGCCCGACCGCGCCACCTCCACCGCGCTGGCCGTGGCGCTCGTCGGCCTGGTGCTGCTCGTCGGGTTGACCGCCGGTGCCTCGGCCGGGACGGCGGTGCTCCTGGGCGCGCTGCTCGCGTGCGGTTCGGCGCTGGGCTACGCGGTCGTCACGCTGGCCGGCGGGGACCTCCCGGCCGGCGTACCGGTGACCCTGGTCGGCTTCGGGGGTGGTGCGCTGCTGCTGACCCCGGTCGCCCTGGCCGCAGGTCTGGACCTCACCAGCGACCCCGTGGCGCTCGCGACGCTGCTCTACCTGGGGGCGGTCCCGAGCGCCGCGGCCTACGCGCTGTTCTTCCGCGGGCTGCAGACGGTGCCCGGCGCGGTCGCCGGGATCGTCACGCTGCTGGAGCCGGTGACGGCGACGGTGCTGGCCACGGCCTTCCTGGGCGAGCGACTGCCGCTGGGGGCGCTGGCCGGTGGGGTCCTGGTGCTGGCCGCGGTGGCCGGGCTCTACCTGCGGCGTCCGGCCGTGGCCGAGCGCGAGGCCGTTCCGGAGCCGCACGGCTGAGGGAGGGCATCCCTGCCCCCACCGCTCGCAAGCTGGCGGCGGGACCCTGCAGGGAGGCCGTCCCGGCGGAGGATGGGAGATTCGAACTCCCGAGGGGTTGCCCCCAACCCGCTTTCCAAGCGAGCGCCATAGGCCACTAGGCGAATCCTCCAACTACGCCCGCCAGGATACCGGGCCCCGCGCCGCGGGTCGTCCGCGGCTCCCGGTGCGGCGCGCCCGGCGGTGGCGGATCGGGTGGTTACGCCTCCGCCGGGTGGGGCACGCTGGACCGGACGCCGGGACACCGGCGCGCCGACGACAGGAGAGCTGCCCCCATGAGCGACACCGACCGGCTCCGGCCCGACGTCGTGGCGGCGATCGTGGCGGTCCTCAAGGGCGCCGACCCCTCCGAGCTGCCGGCCTCGGCGACCAAGGAGGAGAAGGACGCCGCCAAGGACCGGTACCTGTCGGAGTTCGTCGCCGAGCGCAGCAAGCGCGACCGGCAGACCCGCGCGTGGGAGCTGCTGCTGACCCGCAGCTACGACGAGCCCCCGACCTGGCAGCGCCTCTTCGACGACCTCTCCTCCGACGTGGTCGAGGAGCTCGGCGAGCTCTACGACGTCCTGCCCGCGGGCGCCCAGGAGGAGTACGCCCGCCGGTACGGCGTCCCCACGGGCGTCTGACCGGGGCCCCGACAGCAGGCATGGCGGACGCCCGGTGAGCGGTCCCGGCCACCTCGTGGCCGGTCGCTACCGCCTGCTCGAGCGCATCGGTGGCGGCGGGATGGGTGCCGTCTGGCTGGCCTCCGACGAGCTCCTCGGGCGCCGGGTGGCCGTCAAGCAGGTCCTCCCTCCTCCGACCGCCGACGGCGACGCCATCGCCCAGCAGCGCCAGCGGGCGTTGCGGGAGGGCCGGATCGCCGCCCGGCTGTCCCACCCGCACGCCATCACCGTCTACGACGTCGCCCTGGAGGACGGCGCGCCGTGGCTGGTCATGGAGTACCTGCCCTCCCGCAGCCTGGCCGAGGTGCTGCACGAGGACGGCGTCCTGCAGGTCGACCAGGTCGCACAGATCGGCGCCCAGGTCGCCGACGCGCTCGCCGCCACGCACGCGGCCGGCATCGTGCACCGCGACGTGAAGCCGGCCAACGTCCTCATCGGTCAGGGCGGCCGGGTCGAGGGCCTGGTGAAGATCACCGACTTCGGCATCTCGCACGCCCGCGGGGACGTCACCCTCACCCAGGTCGGGCAGATCAGCGGGACGCCGGCCTTCCTGGCACCCGAGGTGGCCCGCGGCGGCGAGGTGACGCCGGAGAGCGACGTCTTCTCCCTCGGCGCGACGCTCTACACCTGCCTGGAGGGCCGACCCCCGTTCGGGATGGACGAGAACGCACTGCGGCTGCTGCACCGGGTCGCCAACGGCGAGCCCACCCCGTCGCGCCGCGCCGGCTCCCTGACCGGGCCGCTCACCCGGATGCTGGCCGCCGACCCCGCGCAGCGGCCGACCATGGCCGAGGTGGCCGATGAACTGGCCCGCCTGGCGGTCGGCCGCGACGGCGACCCGACGACCGTGCTGATGGCCCGGACCAGGCTGCGCTCCTCCACCAACCGGGACCGGACGGCGGAGCTGGGCGCCGGGGTGCTGCCGGCCGCCGGTGCGGGCGCGGCCGTAGTGGGCGCGGCGGCAGGGGTCGCCGCCCACGACCGTGATCCCGGCACGAGGGTCCAGGACGTGCCCTCCGGGCCGGCCTCCCCGCCACCGCCGGACCACCCGCGCCCGTCCGCGCCGGGCCGGCGCGGACGGCGGCGCGGGCCGGTGCTGGCCGCACTCCTGCTCGCGGTCCTGCTGGCCGGCGCCGGCACGGTCTGGCTGACCACCCGCGGCGACGCCGGGACCAGCGCCGACTCCCCCGCCCCGTCGTCGGCGCCCGCGGACGACACGAGCCCCGCGGCGGACGACGGCCCGGCGCAGGACGGTCCGGCCCGGGACGGGTCCTCCGCCGCGGAGACCGCGGAGACCGCGGAGACCGCGGAGACCGAGCCGGCACCGTCGCCCGTCGACGACCCGGAGGAGGTCGTCGAGGAGACCCTGGACCGGTACTACGGCCTGCTGCCCGACGACCCCGACACCGCCTACGACCTGACCGGCCCGTTCCTGCAGTCCCAGGCCAGCCGGGGGTACTACCGCGACTTCTGGGCGCCGTGGGCGGAGGTCGAGCTGCGGGAGGTGCGCGGGGTGCAGCAGCCCGAGGAGGGCGTCATCACCGCCACGACCGAGGTGGAGTTCACCGGCGACGACGGCCGCGAGCTGACCGAGCGGCACCAGGTCCGCCTGGTGCGTGCCGACGGCGGCGACTGGCTGGTCGACCTCGACCTGGTCGCCTGACCGCGCCGGAAACGACGGAGCCGCCCACGGGAGGATCTCCCGGGGCGGCTCCTGGGGCGGTGGCGGTGGGATTTGAACCCACGGAGGCTTGCACCTCACACGCTTTCGAGGCGTGCTCCTTCGGCCGCTCGGACACGCCACCGTCGAACAGACTACAGGCCCCGATGGCGGCGGAAGAACGCGCGTAGCAGCGTGGCGGACTCGTCGGCCCGGACCCCGCCGATCACCTGCGGACGGTGGTTGAGCCGACGGTCGCGGACGACGTCCCACAGCGACCCGGCCGCACCCGCCTTCGGGTCGTCGGCGCCGTAGACGATCCGGTCGACGCGGGCCAGCACGCTCGCGCCGGCGCACATGGTGCAGGGCTCGAGGGTGACGACGAGCGTCGTCCCGGTGAGGCGCCAGCCGTCGCCGTGCACCCGCGCGGCGGCGCGCAGCGCCAGCACCTCGGCGTGGGCGGTGGGGTCGCCCAGCTTCTCCCGCTCGTTGGCCGCCTCGGCCAGCACGGCGCCGTCCGGCCCGAGGACGACCGCGCCGATCGGCGTGTCGCCCCACTCGACGGCGGCCGCGGCGCGCTCCAGCGCGCGGCCCATCGCGTCGTCGAGGTCCACGGTCACCGCTCCTCCCCCGGGGAGGCGGCCATCGACCCGGTCCCCGGGGAGTCGGGCGCTGCTTGCCCGTGTGAGCAGCGCCCGACCCCCCGGGGAGGGACCTGGGCCGGGTGCGGGGTCACGAGGCGGCGCCGTCCCGCAGCTCGATGCCGACCAGCGCGGACAGCTCGGCCAGGGCGACGGACGGGTCGACGACCTTGATCGTGTGCATGCCCATCGCGCGGGCGGGCTTGAGGTTGACGCCCAGGTCGTCGAGGTAGGCGCAGTCCGAGAAGGCGAGGTCCCGGCCGACGGCCGCCGACAGCCGGGTCAGCGCACGGCGGTAGATCTCGGGCTCGGGCTTGCGCACGCCCTCCACCGAGGACTCCACCACCGCGTCGAACAGCTCCAGCAGCTCCCCCAGCCGGCCGGTGCGCTCCATCGGCGCGACGTTGTTCGACAGCAGCGCCAGCGGGAGCCCCGCCGCCCGCAGCCGCCGCACCGCCTCGACCATCTGCGGGCGCACCTCACCGGCCAGCGCGGCCAGCACCCGCCGGGCGTCCAGCCGGTGCCCCGCGGCCAGCGCCTCGGCCTCGAAGGCGTCGGTGAACCCGGCGGCGTCGAGCTCGTTGCGCTCGAAGCGGGCCCAGGCGTTGGTGTCGGGGTCGGTGCTGTTCAGCCGCACGATGAGGCCCTCGGGCAGCCCCGCCTCGGCCTCGTACGCCGTGAAGGCGGTCATCGGGCTCTCGGTGATGACCCCGCCGAGGTCGAACACGACGGCGGTGGCCACGGCGCTCACGGGCGCACCGCCGCGGACAGCTCGTCTGCGAAGCCCAGCCGCGCGGCGATGGCGGCGACCATCTCGTCGGCCCACAGGTCGTCGGCGGTGACGATCGGCCGCAGCTGGTCCGCGGGCAGGCCGTCGTCGGCGAACACGTCGAGGTCGCCGCCGGGCCAGCCGGTCTCGTCGTCGTCGAAGGCGCCCTCGTCGTCGACCGCGATGCCGTAGCGCTCCACCACCTCGGCGGCCAGCAGCCACTCCTGCATGGTGGCGTCGGAGATCAGCGCCCGCACCAGTCCACCGGGCCCGTGCCGGAGGACGACGAAGTACAGCCGCGAGTCGACGACCACGACGAACGGGCCGGGCCAGTCCTGGCCGCTCGAGTCGCCCAGGGCGCGCTCCAGGGCCGGCAGCTCGTCCCCGGCGTCCGCTGCGAGCAGCTCCACCCGCCAGCCCCCGTCCGGTCGGCTGACCCGCACCGCCCAGCTGGCCGGCGCCTCCGGCGCCCTCATCGGCGCCGCAGCATCGTCAGGCCGTCGGACAGCGGCAGCAGGACCGTCTCCCAGCGCGGGTCGGTGGCCAGCGCGGCGTTGAGCTCGACGAGCGCCCGGTCGTCGTCGGTCTGCGGGTCGAGCACGCGACCGTTGCGCAGCGTGTTGTCGAGCAGCACGACGCCGCCGTCGGTCATCCGCGGGTGCAGCTGGTCGACGTAGTCGGCGTAGCCGGACTTGTCCGCGTCGACGAAGGCCAGGTCGAAGGTCTCGACGGCCGGCAGCGCCCGCAGCGACTCGTGGGCGTCGCCCAGCCGCAGCTCGATCCGGTCGGCCAGCCCCGCACGGGCCCAGTACCGCCGTGCCACCGCGGTCCACTCCTCGCTGCTGTCCAGGCACAGCAGCGAGCCGTCGGCGGGCAGCCCGCGGGCGACGCACAGCGCCGAGAAGCCGGTGAAGGTGCCGATCTCGATCGCCCGGCGGACGCCGAGGGCTCGGGTGAGCAGCTGCATGAACGTGCCCTGCTCGGGCGCGATCTGGAAGGTCGGCGGCACCTCACCGCGGTCGGCCATCGCCGCGGTCTCGGCGAGCAGGTCGGCGGCGACGTCGTCCGGCTGCTCGGAGCTGGCCCGGACGTAGTCGCTGAGTTCCGGCGTCAGGAGGAACGACCGCGGGGTCATGGCGTGTGCGGGTGGGGGAACGCGGGAGCCGTGCCGCGCGGGAACCGGAGGAGCGCATGGGTCATAGCCTCTGATCATGGCCGATCCCGCCCCTGACGACGGAGCCGACGTCGCCCCCGCGCTGTTCTCCCGGTTGGCCGCCGACCCGCTGGCCGACCTGCTGGGCATCGAGCTGGAGCAGGTCCGGCCCGGGTACGCCCGCGCGGCGATGACGGTCGGCCCGCAGCTCCTCAACGCCGTCGGCACCGCGCACGGCGGCGCGACGATGGCCCTGCTCGACGTCGTCCACGCGGCGGTCAGCAACAGCCACGGCACGGTCGCGGTGGCCCAGGACGTGCACACCGAGTTCCTCGCCCCCGGCCGGCCGGGGGACCGGCTGGTCGCCGAGGGCACCGAGGTGCACCGCAGCCGCCGCACCGCCGTCTACCGCATCGAGGCCCGCGCCCAGGACGGCCGGCTGGTCGCCACCGCGCTGGCCCGGGTGTTCCGGACCGAGCGCGACTGGGAGGACCGGTGACCTCCTTCCCGGTGCCGACGATGCCCGCTCCGGCGGTCGGCGTCGTCGGGCTGGGCCAGCTGGGCGGGTCACTGGCCGCCGCCCTCGTCGCGGCCGGCCGGGAGGTGACCGGCTGGGACGTCGACCCCGCCGCCCGGGAGGCCGCCGCCGGGCGCGGCGTGCGGATCACCCGCGAGCTGACCGGTGTCGTGGTCCTCGCCGTCCCCCTGACGGCGATGGCCGGGGCGCTGCAGGGGCTCGACGTCGATCCGGACGCCACCGTCACCGACCTCGGCTCGGTCAAGGCACCGGTGCTCGCCGAGCTCGGGCCGAGGCTGGGCGGGCGCTACGTCGGCGGGCACCCGATGTGCGGCACCGAACGCTCCGGGCACGAGGCGACCGACCCGGGCCTGTTCACCGGCGCCCGCTGGGCGCTGTGCGTGGAGCCGGGCACCGAGCTGCCGCGCTGGCTGCGGGTGGCCGAGGTGGCGCTGGCCGTCGGCGCCGAGGTGGTGCCGGCGACCGCGGCCGAGCACGACGACGCCGTCGCGGCGGTCAGCCACGTGCCGCACCTGCTGGCCGCGGCCCTGGCCGCCGCCGCCGGGGAGGCCGGCCCGCTGGCCCGCGCGCTGGCCGCCGGCAGTTTCCGCGACGGCACCCGGGTGATCGGCAGCGACCCGGCCTTCGTCACCGCGATGGTGCAGGGCAACGCCGGTCCGACGGCGGCCGCGCTGGCCCGGGTGCTGGAGCAGCTGGCGCGCCCGTGGCCGGAGCTGGTGGCCGCCGGGCACGCCGTGCGCGCGGGCGGACCGGCGGGACGGCGTCCGGTGCGGGTGCCGCTGGAGCGGGCCGCGCTGCTGTCGCTGGGCCGGTCCGGCGGTGCGGTGACCCGGCGGCTGGCCGCGTTCGTCGAGGGCTACGTGCCGGAGCCCGAGGGCTGACCGTTTCGCCCGCGCCCCGGCGGGCAGGGAGCCTCCATGGACGACAGCGAGATCCGCAGCCGCATCGAGGAGCTGGTCGAGGAGGAGCGCCGACTGCGGGACAGCGGCGAGCACACCGACCAGCAGCGCGCCCGGCTGCGGCAGATCGAGGAGGACCGCGACCAGCTCTGGGACCTGGTGCGTCAGCGGGACGCCAAGCGCCAGTACGGCGAGGACCCCGACGAGGCCCGGCCCCGGCCCGAGGAGCAGGTCGAGGGCTACCTGCAGTAGGGGGATCCCCCTGCCCCGTCCCGGGGCCCGCCGCGAGCCTGCGATCCGGGGGTGCCTCTCAGACGGGACCGCGGGCCGGTCGCACCGCCTGGGGCTCGAGCAGGGCGAGCTGCCACAGCAGCCGGGCGCGCGAGTCGGTGACCTCGTGCCCGGTCAGGGCCTCGATGCGCCGCAGCCTGTGCATGACCGTGTTGCGGTGGCAGTAGAGCCCGTCGGCGGCACGGGTCGGTGAGCCGTCGGCCGCGAGGAACGCGGCCAGGGTGTCCAGCAGCACCGCCCGCTCGTCCTCGGGCAGCTCGAGCAGCCGGCCCAGGGAGCGGTCGACCAGGCGGGAGCTGATCTCCGGCGAGTTCGTCAGCAGCGCCTCGGGCAGCCGGTCGTCGATGGTCACGACCCGGCCCTCGCCCGAGGGCAGCGTGCGCGCCGCCGTCTCGGCCAGCCGGTAGGCCCCGGCGGCCTCGGCCGCGCCCTCGACGACGTCGGAGACGCCGACCGGCCCGGTCGCCAGGGCGCTGATCCAGCTCAGCACCTCCGTCGTCGGGCGGGCGCCGAGCACCAGCACGCCCACCTGGGCGCCGGACCGGGTACCCCACACCGAGCGCAGCCCGCGGCGGGCCAGTGCCGGGCCGGGGTCGGACAGCGTCGGCTCACCGTGCCGGTCCGGGGGCGCGACGACCGCCAGCAGCCGGCCGGCCAGCGGCACCCCGAGCAGCTCCGAGGCGTTCCGGACGAACGCCGGGTCGCCCCCGCGGCCGTCGAGCAGCCCGTCGAGCACGCGCTGCCGGGCCGCACCGTCTCCGGCCGCCAGCCGGCGCTGCTCCTCGCGGTAGCCGTCGGCGACGGCGGCGCACTCCGCGTCGTTGGTGCGCCAGACCGAGCCGGCGACCTCCAGCAGCCAGGTGTCGTGCCCGGTGCCGCGCTCGCGCGAGACGAGCAGCAGGGTCTCCCACAGCACCTGGCCACCCAGCCGGTAGGCGCGCAGCACCACCTCGAGCGGGATGCCCCGACGGGCCCGCCGGCAGCCGACGTCGTACGCCCGGGCCCGCAGGGTCCCCGGGTCGGCGGCAGCACTCCCGCCCAGGCTGTGCACGCCGCGCTCCAGGCCGGCCCGCGCGGACGCGCGCAGCTCGGCGGCGTCGTCGGCGGTCAGCGACTGGTACGCGGGCTCGGTGCGCAGCAGCACCTCGACCATCCGGTCGGCCATGTCGTCGAGCCGGTCGGCCAGGTGGGGGGCCAGCTCGCTCAGACGGGCGGCCACCTCCGGCGGGAACTGCTGCACTCGACCCCCTTTCGCGTCACGCACCGCACTCAGCACACCACGGGGCGCTGATCACTGTGCTCACCGCCCATTGTGACCGCCCTCACCGGCCCGCAGGCTCCTGGGGACGCATCCGCACCCGGATCGTCGCCCACCCGCCGGGCGGCCTCCCCGAACCCAGAGGAGACGTGGGCCCCTTGGCGCAGCCGTCAACGACCGCCGGCAGCACACCGCACCAGGACCGACCGCCCACCGCCCGACTGGAGATGACCGGCATCAGCGTCGCCTTCGGCGGCGTGGCCGCGCTCTCCGACGTCTCACTGGTCGTCGAGCCCGGCCAGGTGCACGGTCTCATCGGCCCCAACGGCGCGGGCAAGACGACCCTGTTCAACGTCGCCTGCGGGCTCGTCCGCCCCTCCGAGGGCCGGATCGTGTGGAACGGCTCGGAGCTGCGGCGGCTGCGGCCCAGCCGGCTCAGCCGCCTGGGCATCTCACGCACCCTCCAGGGTGTCGGGCTGTTCCGCGGGCTGACCGTGCTGGAGAACGTCATGGTCGGCGCCCACCGGCACGCGAAGGCGGGTTTCCTGTCCGCCCTGTTCGCCGTCCCGACGTCGGACCACGACGAGGCCCGGCTGCGGACGCGGGCCCTGACCGCGCTCGACGAGCTCGACGCCACCGCCTACGCCGGCCGCTACCCCGACTCGCTCCCCTACCCGGTGCAGAAGCGGGTCGCGCTGGCCCGGGCGCTGGTCGCCGACCCCGCCCTGCTGCTGCTCGACGAGCCGGCCAGCGGCCTGTCCGAGGACGAGATGCACGAGCTCGGCGACCTCATCCGGGGGCTGTCGGCCCGGATGAGCGTGCTGCTCGTCGAACACCACATGGACCTGGTCATGCGCGTCTGCGACCGGATCACCGTCCTGGACTCCGGCCGGCAGATCGCCGCCGGGACCCCCGCCGAGGTGCAGGCCGACCCCGCCGTCACCGAGGCCTACCTGGGCGACGAGGTGGACGTCGACACCGATGCCGCCGCCCTCGCCACCGCCGACGGACGGGAGGGCTGACGTGGCCGGGGCGACCAGGGCCGCCGGCGCCGCCGGCGGGACGACGACGACCGTCCCCGTGCTGGAGGTCTCCGACCTCTCCGCCTCCTACGGGCCGGTCAAGGCCCTGGACGGCGTCTCGCTGCGCGCCGAGGCCGGCCGGGTCACGGCCGTCCTCGGGGCCAACGGAGCCGGGAAGACCACGCTGCTGCGCACGATCAGCGGACTGGTGCGCAGCACCGGCGGGCGGGTGCTGCTCGAGGGCACCGACATCACCCGCGCCCCGGTCGAGGCGATGGTGCAGAAGGGCATGGCGCACGTGCCGGAGGGGCGCGGCGTCATCGCCGAGCTGACCGTCGACGAGAACCTCCGGGTCGGCTCGCTCTTCCGCGGCAAGGTCGGCCGGGAGGAGTTCGACCGCGTCTACGACCTGTTCCCGCGGATCGCCGAACGCCGCGACAACCCGGCGCACACGCTCTCCGGCGGGGAGCGGCAGATGCTCGTCGTCGGGCGCGCCCTGCTGGCCCGCCCGAAGCTCCTGCTGCTCGACGAGCCCTCGCTGGGCCTGGCGCCGCGGATCGTCGCGCAGATCTTCGGCCTGGTGCGCCGGCTGGTCGACGAGGAGGGCCTGTCGGTCCTCCTGGTCGAGCAGAACGCCCGCAGCGCCCTCTCGGTCGCCGACGTCGGGGTCGTGCTCAACCTCGGCCGGGTGGTCGTCACCGACGAGGCCTCCCGGCTCATGGCCGACGAGGACCTGCGGCACGCCTACCTCGGCTTCTGACGCCCCCCTTCGAGCCCTCCCGACCAGCCAGGAAGGCAACCCCCCTCGTGCGAGAGTTCGTCAACGTCACCCTCACCGGGTTGATCTCGGGGTCGGTCTACGCCGCCTTCGCGCTCGCCTTGGTGCTGATCTGGCGGTCCACCCGGATCGTCAACTTCGCCCAGGGGTCGATGGCCGCGGCGACCACCTTCGTCGCCCTGGCCCTCATCCAGGCCGGGCAGTCCTACTGGGTCGCCTTCGTCGTCGCGCTGGTCTGCGGGTTCCTGCTCGGCGCGGTGATCGAGCGGGTGGTGGTCCGGCCGGTGGAGAACGGCCCCGAGCTCAACGCCGTCATCGTCACGCTCGGCCTGTTCGTCGCCATCCAGGCGCTGATCGCCATCGTCTTCGGCTCCTCCTTCGAGTCCTTCCCGGCGCCCTTCGGCCTGCGCGGCTTCGAGGTGGGCGGCACGACGATCGCGCTGACGCCGAACAGCGTCTTCGTGCTCGTCGCCGTGGTGGTCACCATGGCCGCCCTGGTCGCCCTGTTCCGGTTCACCCGCGTGGGCCTGGCGATGCGCGCGTCGGCCTTCGGCCAGGAGGTCGCCCGGCTGCTCGGCGTCCGCGTCGGCCGGATGCTCACCCTCGGCTGGGGTCTGGCCGCGGTGGTCGGCTCGCTCTCCGGGTTGCTGATCGCCGGCGGCGGCCTGGTCTGGCCCGCGTACATGGACGCGCTGATCGTCTTCGGCTTCGTCGCCGCGGTGCTCGGCGGGCTGGACTCGCCCGTCGGCGCCGTCGTCGGCGGCCTGTCCATCGGCCTGGCACTGGCCTACGTCAGCGCCTACGCCGACCCCGCCCTGGTGAACCTGGCCGCCCTCGTGATCCTCATGGTGGTGCTCCTGGTCAAGCCCGGCGGCCTGTTCGCCAGCAGCACGGCACGGAGGGCCTGACCGCCATGACCGAGCCCCAGGGCACCACCACCACCTCCGCCGGGGAGATCACCTCGGAGTCCCCCGCCGAGGCGACCACCGCCGCCAACGCGCCGTCCCCGGCCCACTCCCGCGGCCGGTCACTGCTGCCGCAGAACACGCTGCTGCGCCACCTGACGGTGCTGCTGCTGAGCGCGGTCGGCACCGTCGTGCTGCTCGAGGTGACCGGCCAGTTCACCAACAGCCAGCTGGCCCAGCTGTCGTACTACGCGATCGCAGCCGGCGGGCTCACCGTCCTCACCGGGCTCAACGGACAGATCTCGCTGGGCCACGGCGCCCTCATGGCCGTCGGCGCGTACACGACGGCGCTGTTCCTCGGCGCCGACGAGCCGCTGCCCCTGCCGGTGGTGCTGCTCGTGTCCGTCGCGTCGGCCACCGCCGTCGGTGCGCTGGTCGGGGTCGCCGCCGCGCGCCTGCACGGCCCCTACCTGGCCGGCGCGACGCTGGCCCTGGCTGTCGGCCTGCCCGGCCTGGCCCTCTACTTCCGCGGGTTCCTCGGCGGCGAGCAGGGGCTGCGGGTCCGCGCCCCTCAGGCGCCGGAGGCCTTCGACGACTTCATCGGCCTGGTGTCGGGCAACTCGGCGTCCAACACCAAGTGGCTGGCCTACGTCGGCGCGATGTGCCTGCTGCTGACCTTCTTCCTGCTGGCCAACCTCGTGCGCAGCCGGGTGGGCCGCACCTGGCGGGCGGTCCGCGACCAGGAGGTGGCCGCCGAGCTGGCCGGCATCGACCTCGGCGCGTGGCGGGTGCTGGCCTTCGTGGTCAGCGCGGCCTGCGCGGGGCTCGGTGGCGCGGTGCTGGCCCTGGTGGTGCGGCTGGCCGCCCCCAGCGGCTTCACCCTCGTGCTGTCCCTGGCCCTGCTCACCGCGATCGTCATCGGCGGGCTGGGCAGCCTGTTCGGCGTCCTGCTCGGTTCGGCACTGCTGGTCTTCCTACCGCCGTTCGTGACCGACCTGGGCGCCGACCTCGGGCTCGACAACACCGAGGCCGCACAGCTGGCGCCGTTCGTCTACGGCGTGGTCCTCGTGGTCGCCATGATCTTCGCGCCCGCGGGCCTCGTCGGGACCGTCCGGCAGCGCTGGCTGACCGCCCGCGCCCGGCGCGCCGCTCAGGGCTGATCCCGTCCCGCGCGGCGCGCATCCGAGGCCGCATCCCCCACAGACCCCCGGCGGTTGCGTCCGGGAACGCGAGAAGGAGCACCGTTGACCAGATCCTCCCGGCGCCTGACCCGGCTCGTCGCCACGGCCACCGTCCTCTCCACGCTCGCCGCCTGCGGCGGCGGTGGCGACGGCGGCGGCAGCAGTGGCGGCGGCGGTGGTGGTGGTGAGAACGAGGCCTCGGACACCGGCATCACCGAGACCAGCATCAAGCTCGGCGCGCACTACCCGCTGACCGGCGTGGCCGCGCCCGGCTACAGCGAGATCCCGACCGGCGTCGACGCGTACTTCGACTACGTGAACGCCAACGGCGGGGTCAACGGCCGGGAGATCGACTACATCTACCGCGACGACGCCTACAACCCCACGAACACCAGCGCGGTGGTCAACCAGCTGGTGCTGGAGGACGAGGTGTTCGCGATCGTCGGCGGCCTCGGCACCCCGACCCACAGCGCCGTCCTGGAGTTCCTGAACAGCGAGGGCGTGCCGGACCTGTTCGTCTCCTCCGGCTCGCTGCTGTGGGGTGAGAACCCGGAGGACTACCCGTACACCTTCGGCTGGCAGACCGACTACACGAGCGAGGGGAAGATCATCGGCCGGCACATCGCCGAGAACTTCCCGGACGCGAAGGTCGGCCTCTTCCTGCAGGACGACGACTTCGGCGAGGACGGCGAGGCCGGCATCCGGGAGTACATCGACGGCCAGATCGTCGCCGCCGAGCGCTACGTGCCCGGCAACACCGACGTCGGCCCGCAGATCGCCGCGCTGCAGGCGGCCGGGGCGGACTTCGTCGTCGGCTTCAACGTGCCCAGCTACACCGCGCTCTCCCAGCTGGTCGCGCTCCGGCTGGGCTACACGCCGCAGTGGTTCTACTCCAACGTGGGCTCCGACCCGACGCTGGTCGGCTCGCTGCTGTCCAACTTCTCGCAGGGCGCGGTGACCGACGCCAGCCCGCTCGACGGGGCGTTGACCACCGACTACCTGCCGACGGTCGACGACGCCGACAACCCGTGGATCCAGCTGTTCCAGCGCATCTGGGACGAGCACGGCGGCGAGGGGGAGCTGACCAACTACCGGGTCTACGGCATGGCGCAGGCCTACACCACGGTCCAGGCGCTGCAGGCGGCCGGGCAGAACCCGACCCGCGACGGCCTGGTCGAGGCGATCGAGACTTCCGGCGCCGAGTGGGAGGGCCCGGTCTTCGCGCCCTACCGCTACTCCGCCGACAGCCACATGGGTACCGGTGGCATGGGCATCAGCCGGATCGTCGGCGAGGGTTCCGAGGAGGTCGCGCCGGTCCAGCTGACCGACATCGGCGACGCCGAGATCGAGCCCTTCGACGGCGAGCCGGCCGCCCCGCCGGCCGACGGCATCCCGGACGAGGAGCCGGCCAACTAGGCAAGGACCCCGTCCCCCACCCCTCACGAGCTCGGGGCGGGACCCGGGACGGGCCGACACCACCACGATCGGGCCGCCGGTCTCCTCCGTGGAGGCCGGCGGCCCGTCGCCGTCCGCACCGGGACGAACACTCAACCGGTGAAGTGGTTGCCGTGGTGATCTTCGGGTAGGAGCCGCTCCGGCGCGCACGGTCGCGCGTCCGGTGCGGGAGGGAGCAGTCATGGTGCGGGCGGCACGGACGATCCGGCGGGCGGTGGTGACCGGGGGTGCCGGTTTCCTCGGGTCCCACCTCTGCGAGCAGCTGCTCGATCGGGGTGTCGAGGTGGTCTGCCTCGACAACTTCCTCACCGGATCGCCGCAGAACGTCGTCCACCTGATGGAGCACCCCGGCTTCCGGCTGGTCCGCTGCGACGTCACCGACTTCGTGCACGTGCCCGGCGAGGTCGACCTGGTGCTGCACTTCGCCTCGCCGGCCAGCCCGCTGGACTACCTGAAGATGCCGATCGAGACGCTCAAGGTGGGCAGCCTGGGCACGCTGCACACCCTCGGCCTGGCGCACGAGAAGGGAGCCCGGTACGTGCTGGCCTCCACCTCGGAGGTGTACGGGGACCCGCTGGTGCACCCGCAGCGCGAGGAGTACTGGGGCAACGTCAACCCGGTCGGCCCGCGCGGGGTGTACGACGAGGCCAAGCGCTTCAGCGAGGCGATGACGACGGCCTACCGGACGTCGAAGGGCACCGACACCGGCATCGTCCGGATCTTCAACACCTACGGGCCCCGCATGCGGCCGGACGACGGCCGCGCCATCCCGGCCTTCGTCGGACAGGCGCTCTCCGGCCGCCCGCTGACCGTCGCCGGCGACGGCTCGCAGACCCGGTCGATCTGCTACGTCGACGACACCGTGCGCGGCATCCTGGCCATGGCCTTCTCCGGCGAGCCGGGCCCGGTCAACATCGGCAACCCCGACGAGCTGTCGATGCTGCGGCTGGCCGAGTGGATCGTCGAGCTGACCGGGTCGGAGTCGGAGATCTCCTTCATCGACCTCCCGGTGGACGACCCGAAGGTCCGCCGTCCCGACACCACGCGCGCCGAGCAGCTGCTGGGCTGGCGTCCGACGGTTCCCTCGGAGGAGGGGCTGCGGCGCACGGTGGCCTGGTTCGCCGAGCAGGCGCAGGTGGCCGACGTCCGCGTCGGGTGATCCACAGGGGGTCATGGATCGCATCTACTGTGTAGTGGGCGGTCGCGAGGGTCGCCGGAGACCCTGACCACTTCGACGGGGGAGCTGCTCGATGGGCCGCCACGCCGACACCTCAGCCGCGCGCCGATCGGTGCAGCTGACGCCGCAGGTCCTCATCGCCCTGGCGGTGGCGGCGGTCGTGCTGCTGGCCGGCAGCATCACGTGGTGGGCCGTCGGCGCCGGTGGACGCGACTGCGACAGCACCGCGGTGGTGCGCGTCGCGGTCGCGCCCGAGCTCGCCCCCGTCGCCGAGCAGGTGCTCACCGACGCCGAGGGGCTGCGGCCGGAGGACTGCGCCTCCGCCCGGGTGACCGCGCAGGAGCCGGTGCAGACCGTCGGTGACCTCGGAGCGCTGGACGCCGGGGACCTGCCGCACCTGTGGGTGCCCGACTCCTCGCTGTGGACGACCCGGGCCGGGGACGCCGCTCTCGAGACCGTCGGCTCCGTCGCCGCCTCCCCCGTGGTGCTGGCCACCAGCCGGTCCGCGGTCGACGAGTTGGGCTGGGCCGACGGGGCACCGGGTTGGGCCACGGCGCTGGCCAGCGAGCAGGGGATCGCCGTCCCGGACCTGGCGACCAGCGCCGAGGCCCTGGCCACGCTGAGCGCCGTCCGGACCGCGCTGGGCGGTGGCGAGGACGCCGACAACGCCGTGGTGCAGACGGTGCTGGCCGCCGAGCGCGGCCCGTCGGTCTCGCCGCGCGACGCGCTGACCGCCGGCAGCGAGGGCGCGCCCGACGCGCCGCTGGTGCCGGTGAGCGAGCAGGAGGTGTGGGCGGCCAACGCCGACGCCGAGGACCCGCAGCTGGTCGCCGTCTACCCGGAGGAGGGCTCGCCGAGGCTGGACTACCCGCTGGTCCGGGTCGGCCCCGCCTCGGCCACGGACGCCGCCGCGGTCGACGCCGCCGTGCGGGCGCTGACCTCGGACACGGCGCGCACCGCCGTCCAGGAGGCGGGCTTCCGCGGCACCGACGGCAGCGCGCCGGCCGGCGCCGACGCGGCCGGGATCCAGGAGGCGGCCCCGCGGGCGCTTCAGCTCGACCCCGCCGAGGTCCAGGCGCTGCTCGCCCAGCTGTCGGAGCTGGCCGCGCCGTCCCGGATTCTCACCGTCTTCGACATCTCGACCTCCATGGAGGCCCCGGCCGGCGACGGCACCCGCGCCACGCTCGCCCGCGACGCCGCCAAGAGCACGCTCACCCTCGTGCCGGGCAACTTCGCGCTGGGCCTGTGGTTCTTCGCCGCGGAGCTGGAGGGCGACCGGGACTGGACGGAGGCGGTGCCCACGCGGGCGCTCGAGGCGGAGGTCGGCGGCAGCGTGCAGCGCGACCTGCTGGACGAGGAGCTCGACACCATCCCCGACCGGCTGAGCCCCGGTGGCACCGGCCTGTACGACACCACGCTGGACGCGGTTCGGGCGGCGCGCTCGGACTTCGACCCGACCGCCGTGAACAGCGTGCTCGTGGTCACCGACGGCACCAACGAGGACGACGGCATCTCGCTGCGGTCCCTGCTGGAGACGCTGCGCGACGAGACCGACCCCGAGCGGCCCATCAAGGTCATCGGTGTCGCGCTGGGCCCGGACGCCGACCTCGGCGCCCTCGAGCAGATCGCCGACGCGACCGGCGGCGCGGCCTACTCCGCGGTCGACCCGACCGACCTGCAGACGGTCCTGTTCGACGCCCTCCGCCAGCGCTGAGCCGTGACGTCGCGGTCCTCCGGACCGCACCGCGGCCCGGTGCCGTCCCCGGTCGCCGCTGATCCTGGGCGTGCCCATCCTTGGACGCTCTGCCGCTGCCCACCGTTCGGGGCACGGGCGGAGCACCGTGTGGGACACAGGCTGCGGCGACCTACCGCCGGCCGACCTCTCCCCCTGCTTCGCTGTGCGAGCAGGGGGAGAGGTCCGGCAGGGGAGAGCAGCGGTGGAGGTCCGGCAGGGGCGGGTCAGGTGCGGGCCAGCAGGTCGTCGAGCGCGGCGGTGGCCTCCTCGACCGTCACCCTCCCCAGCGCCGGGTCGAGCTCGGTGCCCCACGGGTCGCCGGTGCCGTCTCCGTGCCACAGGACGACGTGCTGCGGCCGCGGCGGCGGGCCCCACAGCGCGGGCGACACCGGCCCGAACAGCACCACCGAGGGACGGCGGTAGGCGGTCGCCAGGTGCGCCATGCCGGTGTCCCCGCTGACCACGACCCGCGCGCCGGCGACCACCGCGGCCAGCTCGAGCGTCGTCGTCCGCCCGGCGAGCACGGCGTCCTCCCCCAGCCCGGCGCCCTCGGCCACCGTGCGGGCGAGCGGCACCTCGGCCGGTCCACCGGTGATCCGGACGTCGAGCCCCGCGGCGGCCAGGTGCCGGGCGACGGCGGCGAACCGGTCGGCCGGCCAGCGCCGGCCGGGGTGGGCGGCGCCCGGGTGCACCAGCGCGACGCCTCTCGGCGCCGGGGAGGGCACCGAGGGGACGGCGAGGTCGAGCGCATCGGGGTCGGCGTCCACGCCCAGCCCCTCCGACACCAGCCGGCACCAGCGCCGCACCTCGTGCTCGTCGGGGTACCAGGTCGGCCCGGGGTAGCCGGGGCTGGCGAAGGTCAGCAGCCGGTCCGGGCGCAGGTCGGCGACGACGACGTGCGAGGCAGGGCCCTTGCCGTGCAGGTCGACCGCGAGCTCGGGGGGCGGGCCGGGCCAGTCCAGCGGCTCGAGCTCGCCGGCGGGCAGCACCTCGTCGACCGCGTCGACGAGCGAGGCCAGCGGCTCGAGCGCCCTGGTGGTGGCGAGCACCAGCCGGTGGCCGGGCACCGCGGCGCGCACCGCCCGGATCGCGGGCACGCCGGTGAGCAGGTCCCCCAGCCCCAGCGGCCGGAGCACCACCGCGACCGGGCGCCCTTCCGAGGCGCTGGAACGGCCCTGCTGCAGGCACCCGCGCCGAGCCTCCACGGCCGCGTCCGGGGGCTCGCCCCGAGCCTGCGAGGGGTGAGGGGGACGTGGTCCTCCCAGGGGGGCGAGGGGGTCCTTGCTCACACCCGGGAGCGCTCGACCAGGGCCGTCGTGGAGTGCCCGTCGAGGTAGGGCAGTACGACGGCCTGGCCGCCCCAGCGCCGCAGCACCGCGGCCTCGGGCAGGTCGGCACCGGCGTAGTCCCCGCCCTTGGCCCACACGTCCGGGCGCAGCCGGCCGATCACCTCGGCCGGGGTGTCCTCGTCGAACACGACGACCGCGTCGACGAACTCGAGCGCCTCCAGGACCCGCGCCCGGTCGGCGGCGGTCACCAGCGGCCGGGACGGGCCCTTGAGCCGGCGCACCGAGGCGTCGGAGTTGATGCACACCACCAGGCAGTCGCCCAGCCCGCGGGCGGCCCGCAGCGTCGCGACGTGGCCGGGGTGCAGCAGGTCGAAGCAGCCGCCGGTGGCGACCACCGTCCCGCCCGCCGCGCGGACCCGAGCGATCAGGCCGTCCACCCCGGGCCCGGCGACGACGTCCGGCTCGGCAGCCGACTCGGCGTCCCACGCCGCGGCCCCGCCGCGGGCCACGAAGGCCCCGGCCGAGGCCACCGCGGCCGCCACCGCCTCACCGGTCACCGCACCGTCGGCAAGCGCGAGCGCCGCCGCGGCCGCGAACGAGTCGCCGGCCCCGCACGGGTCCCCGCCGGCCACCGGGGTCGCGGGCACGACCATCGGCGCGCCCTCGCCGTAGGAGAGCAGCGCACCGCGGGCGCCCAGGGTCACCGCGACCGCGCCGACGCCCCAGTGCCGGATCAACGCCTCGGCCCGCGCGCCGACCGCGGCCAGCCCGTCGCCCTCGGCGACCACGGCGGCCATCCCAGCCGACGAGACCACGCGAGCGGCCTCGGCACCGTTGGGCGTGACCAGCCGGGCGTTGGGCACCGGGTCGGCACCGCGGGGGTGCGGGTCCCAGACGATCGGCCCGCCGGCCTCGGCCAGCACCGCGCGGACAGCCGGGTCGGCCGTCGTCCCCCGGCCGTAGTCGGCGACCAGCACCGCCGCGGCCCCACGGACGGCGTCGGCCGCCTCCGCGGGGAGCGCGCCGAGCCCGGCCACCGGGGCGCCGCTGTCGATGCGGGCCACCGAGTGGTCGCCCACCCGCACCCGGCGCTTCACGGCCGTCCCGCCGGTCGCCGGGATCTCCACCAGCCGCACCCGGCCGGCCAGCAGCGCACGCAGCCGGTCGGCGTCCTCGTCGTCGGCCATCGGGGCGACCAGCACGACCTCCCGGCGGGTCGCCCTGGCCGCGATGACCGCCGCCAGGGCGGCACCGCCGGGGCGCTCCCGGGTCTCGACGTCCTCGACGACCGGCACGGGCGCGTCGGGGGTGAGCCGGGACGCCGTCCCGACCAGGTCGACGTCGAGCAGCGCGTCCCCGACGACGACGAGCGCTCGCCTCCCGGCCGCGCGAGCGCTCACTGCGCGACCCCGAGCCGGGCCTCCGGCACCCGGGCCGGCTCGGCCAGCACGGCCGCGTCGAAGGCGGCGCAGACCAGGTGCAGCGCGACGAGGTGGCACTCCTGCACGGTCGCCGTCCACGGGGAGTCGATGCAGACCGCGTCGTCGCACGCTCCGGCCAGCGGGTTGGGCGCCGGGCCGGTCATCGCCAGCACGGTGATGCCGCACTCGCGGGCCCGGCGGGCGGCGGCGACGGCGTTGGGACTGCGGCCGGACGTCGACAGCAGCACCAGCACGTCGCCGGCCCGCCCGTGCGCCTCGACCTGCCGGGCGAACAGCTCGTCGGCCGGGTAGTCGTTCGCGATCGCGGTGAGCGAGGAGGTCTCGGCGGTCAGGCAGATCGCCGAGAACGGCGGCCGGTCCGCCCGGTAGCGCCCGACCAGCTCGGCGGTCAGGTGCTGCGCCTGCGCGGCGCTGCCACCGTTGCCCGCCGCGAGCAGCCGCCCGCGGTCCTCGCCGCAGAGGACGTCGGCGATCAGCCGGCCCCAGCGGTCCAGGGTGTCGAGCTGGCCCTCCAGCGAGCGCAGTGCGGCGGCCAGCGAGGCGACGTGGTCGGCGCCGGTGAGGTGGGTGCAGGTGTCGGGCGAGACCACCTCGCTCGTGGAGTGCGGCGCCTCGGACAGGGGGGCGGGGTTCATCGGGCGACCTCCACGGGGCTCGTGCCGCTGTCATCAGTGCGTACGGGGCCGGCCAGGACCTGCCGGTAGACGGTGTCGGTGTCGGCGACCACGCGGGCCCACCGGTAGCGGTTGCGGGCCCGCTGCACGCCCGCGGCGCCGTAGGCGGTGCGGCGGGCGTCGTCGGCCAGCAGCTCGGCGAGCACCTCGCCGAGCCGGGCCGGGTCCCGCGGCGGGACCAGGGCGCCGGTGACCCCGTCGGCGACGGAGTCCTGCAGCCCGCCGACCGCGGTGGCGACCACCGGACGGCCGCAGGCCATGGCCTCCAGCGGGGTGATGCCGAAGGGCTCGTACCAGGGCACGGCCAGCACGACGTCGGCCGAGCGGATCCACGCCGGGACGTCGGCCCGCGCCACCGCGCCGGTGAAGACCAGCCGGTCGGCGACGCCCAGCGAGGCGGCGACCGCGCGCAGCCGGCGGACCTCGGCGTCGTCGTCCAGCCGGGGGGCCGGCGGCCCGCCGACGACCACCAGCTCGGCGTCGGGGACGGCGGCCAGCGCGCGGACGGCGTCCTCCTGGCCCTTGCGCTCGACCAGCCGGCCCAGGACGAGCAGGCGCTTGCGCTCACCCCGCGGCGCGACCGGACCCCGGGGCGTGAACACGCTGGTGTCGACGCCGCACGGCACGACGGAGACCCGGTCGCTGTCCAGGCCCAGCCGGCGCAGCTCGAAGACCTCGTCGGAGCAGGTGGCGACGACGTGGCTGACGGTGCGGCACAGCGAGCGCTCCAGCTCGATGCGCTGCGGCGGCGAGGTGTCGGCTGCACCCTGGTGGCGGCGCTTCACCGAGCCGAGGGCGTGGAAGGTCTGCACGACCGGTATCGCCCCCGCCGCCCCGGCGCCCGCGGCGGCGACCGAGGCCAGCCCGCTCATCCAGAAGTGCGCGTGCACGAGGTCCGGCGGTCGCTGCGCCCACTCCCGGCGCAGCACCGAGGCGAACTCGGGCATGTGCCGCAGCAGGTCGTCCTTGGGCAGCACCGCGGCCGGCCCCGCGGTCACGTGCGCGACGTCGTAGCCGTCGTCGGTGGTCACGCGGGCGGGCTGGTCGGGGTCCTCCCGGCGGGTGTGCACCGTCACCGCGTGCCCGCGTCGGGCCAGGCCCGCGGCGAGCGCCGCGACGTGCACGTTCTGGCCGCCCGCGTCCACCCCGCCGATGGCGGCGAGCGGGCTGGCGTGCTCGGAGACCAAGTCGATGGTGAGCGGCCACGCGCCCGGCCGGTCGGTGATCACCGGGTCACCTCCTCGAGAAGGACGTCCCAGTCACTGAGGAAACGAGGGAGTCCGTACCGCTCCAGTGCGGCGGCGCGCGCCGCCTTGCCGGCCAGCCGGGCGGCGTCCTCGTCGTGCAGGTAGGTGCGGACGGCGTCCCACAGGACGCCGGGACGGGTGGAGAGCACGCCGGCCTCGGCCGGCACCGCCTCCACGACCTCGGTGGTGGCCAGGGCGACCACCGGCAGGCCCAGGTGCATCGCCTCGAGCAGCGAGAGCCCGAGGGAGGTCCACCGGACCGGGTGCACGTACACCCGGCGGCGGGCCAGCTCCGTGTGCATCGCGGCCTGCGGCGGGTCGTCGTGCAGCGCGACGCGGTCGGGGTCGAGGCCGTACCGCTCGTGCAGCCCGGCCAGACCCATGCCGAACACGTCGACCGGGGCGACCGCGGCGAGCCCCGGCAGCAGGTCGGCGCCGACCGTGCGGCCGCGCCGGACCGGCTCGTTGGTGACGACGGCCGCCCGCGCCAGCTCGCCGGTGTACCGCTCGCCGGGGTCGACGATGCCGTGCTCGATGACCGTCGTCGGCGCCCGCCCGTTGTCGTAGAAGAGCTCGTTGAAGTGCGTGACGTGCGCGATCGGGATGTCCGAGCGGTCGGCCAGCGGGTGGCGGGTGTGCGGCACCGGCCCGTCGCCCGGCTCCAGCCCCGGCGCATTGTGCTCGAGGAAGACGGCGGGCAGGTCCCGGCCCGGCTCGCGGCCCAGCCACGCGCGCACCAGCTCGAGGTCGCGGGTGCGCTGCAGGACGACGACGTCGACGTCCTCCCCGCGCAGCTGCTCCGGCGTCACCTCGCGGGCCGACGCCGGCCAGTCCCAGGTGCGGGCGCGACCCAGCCCGTCGGGGCTGCGGCTCCCCCCGGGACCGACCACCACGGGCAGCAGGTACTCGTGCCGGCCCTGGACGAACGCCGTCGTCCACGACCCGTGCACGTGCCAGAGCAGGACCCTCACGCGGCGATCACCTTCTCCACGGCAGCGACGACGTCGGCTGCGCTCACCGACGAGAGACAGGGGTGGCCGGGCACCGGGCACTCGCGGGCCCGGGTCAGCCGGCAGGGGGCGTCCTGGTCGCCGAGCAGCACGGTCGGCACGCCGTAGGGCGCCCACCGCGCGGCCGGCACGACCGGGGAGAACAGGGAGACCACGGGCGTCCCGACAGCGGCGGCCAGGTGCGCGGGGCCGGTGTTGCCGACGACGACCGCGGCCGCGCCGTCGAGCACCGCCGCCAGCTCGGCCAGGCTCAGCGCACCGCCGAGGTCCACGCCGCGGGTGCCGGCGACCGCCGCGGTGAGCTCGCGCTCCCCCGGCCCGCCCGTGACCAGCACCCGGTGGCCGGCGTCGGTGAGGGCCTCGACCGCCTCGGCGCAGCGCCGGGCCGGCCAGGCGCGCGCGGGGACCGAGGCGCCGGGGTGCAGGACGAGGTGGCCGCGTTCGTGCGCGACCGGGGGCAGGGGCCGGCGCACGGCGAGCCGGCCGTCGTCGCCGGCCGGCAGGTCGAAGCCCGCGGCGCGGGCGAGGGACAGGGCCCGCTCGGGCTCGGGCAGGTCCGTGTCGTCCTCCTGGTCCACCCGGTGGCGGACGTCGAGCAGCGACCCGGGGTAGTCCACGCTGGTCGCGGAGATCCGCGGCACGCCGGCGGTGCGCAGCACCAGCGCCAGGGGCAGGGGCGACTGGTGGAAGGACGTGGAGATCAGGGCCTCGTCGGGGGCGAGGGCCCGGACCCGCTCGGTGAGCGCGGCGAGGTCGCCCGCGTCGACCGGCGGCGGGTTCCCGAGGATCCAGGGACAGGCCCAGGTCCAGACCTCGTCGACGCCGGGCAGCAGCTGGGCGGCCTCCGCGCCGGCCGGGCCGGCGAGGAACACCACGCGGTCGGCGCCGGCGGCCACGGCCCGCACGAGCGGCCCCTGGACCAGGACGTCGCCGACCGAGTCCAGCCGGGCGACCAGGACGGTGCGGCGGCGGGTCACCACTCGCCCGCCAGGACCTGCTCGACCGCCTCGGGCAGCGTGGCCGCGCGGCGGGGTGCCGCCTCGACCTCGGTCCGCCGCGTGACCGGCGTCGGCACGAGGACCCCCGACGCCCCGGCGGCGGCCGCGGCCTCGACGTCGGCCCCGATGTCGCCGATGACCACGCAGCGGGCGGGGTCGACGTCGAGCTCGGCGCAGGCGGCCTTGACCATCCCGGGCGCGGGCTTGCGGCAGCTGCAGCCGTCGTCCGGCCCGTGCGGGCAGACCTGGACGGTGTCGAACGGGCCGAGCAGCTCGCCCAGCCGGGCCATGCAGGCGTCGACCTGCTCGCGGGTGATCAGCCCGCGGGCGACGCCGGACTGGTTGCTCACCACGCCGACCCGGACGCCGCGGGCACGCAGCGCCTCGACGGCCTCCCGCGCGCCGGGCACGGGCTTCACCAGCGCCGGGTCGCCGTTGTACGGGTAGTCGCGCACGAGGGTGCCGTCGCGGTCGAACAGCACCAGGTCGGGCAGCCCGCGCCACGGCCGCACGCGGCGGTGCTGCACGGCGCCGCGCAGGAAGTGCCAGGTGGCCAGCGGCGGGATCAGCGCGCTGGTGGCGAGCATGGTGGCGACCTCGGCGCGGTCGCGCGGCCCGGGGGCGATCCGCGCCCAGGCGAACTCGCCGGTGCCGGCGGCCCAGGCCAGGGCGGCAGCGAGCGCCGCCCGCGGCCGGCGGGCGGCGGCGAGGCCGACGGCAGCCAGCCCGGCGGCGGTGACGGCCAGGTGCCGCGGCCGGCGGCCCAGCGGCGCGTCGGCGCGCTCCCGCCAGTCGGGGCCGTGCAGCCGCCGCATGAGGACGTCGTCGGCGTTGCCGGCCTGCACGCGGACGCTCACCCAGCGGTCGACCGGGCGCACCGGGTGGGTGATCCGGCGCTGCCCGCGGACCAGCCGGGCGCCGGTGTCCATGACCCGCAGGGCGAGGTCGGAGTCCTCGCGGAAGGCACGGGGGAAGCGCTCGTCGAAGCCGCCGACGGCGGCCAGGGCGGCGCGGCGGTAGGCGAGGTCGGCGGTGATCCAGGAGCTGGTGGCCAGGCCCGCGGTGCCGCGCTCCCAGTCGGTGGGCCGGCGGCCCTCGGGCAGCGGCACCCGCACCCGGCCCTGGCTGCCGGCGACGTCGGCCGGCAGGTCGGAGAGGTCCTCGGCCAGCCGCTGGTACCAGTCGGGGTCGGGGACCACGTCGTCGTCGAGGAAGGCCACCCACTCGGTGCGCACGCTCCGCCAGCCGAGGTTGCGGGCGCCGGCCGGACCGCCGCCGCCGGTGCGCACCACGCGCACGGGCGGCAGGCCCGGCCGCTCGGGCCGCAGCGGCTCGCCGCCGGGCCGGTCGTCGACCAGCACCAGTTCGGCCGGGCGGGGCCCGGGGGGCTGCGCGAGGGCGTCGAGCAGCACGTCCAGCGACGGCCGGCCGACGGTCGGCACGACCACGGAGCACTGCTCGATCCCCACCTGCATGATCGCGTCCTGCCCGGACCTGCGGGCCGGGAAACACTACGGGCTTGAAGTGTCCCCCGGACGAGGAGGAGGACCCCGTCCTCCCCACCCCTCGCCAGCTCGAGGCGGTGCCCTCACGGGGCCGAGCAGCGGGGGCGGGGCTGCTTCAGCGGCGGGTGCGGGCGGCTGCGGAGACCCGGGCGAGGGCGTCGGTGACGACGGCGGCGTCGTCACCCAACAGGGTGAGCAGGTGGGCGACCAGGCCGTCGTGGGTGGGCCGGGCGTCCTCGACCTTGGCCCGCCCGGCAGGGGTGAGCCGGGCGTGCAGCAGCCGCTTGTCCCCCGACGAGCGCTCGCGGACGACGAGGCCCTCGGTGACCAGGCGGGTGACGGTGCTGGTCACCCCGGCGCGGGAGATGCCGAGCGCCTCGGCGAGCTCGCCCATCGTGGCCCGCTCGCCGGGCGCCTCGGCGATCCGCCGCAGCGCCTCGTAGCCGGTGAGCGAGAGGTCGTGCCGGCGGTGCAGGGCGGAGTCGACGCGGCGGGTGATGCGGTCGTGCACCTGCACGATGCGCAGCCAGGTCTCGGCCGGACGCGGTAGCGCACCGGGCACATGGGCAACGTCCCCGGGCACGTGCTCGGTGGGGACTTCCGGAGCCAGGGCGTCCTCGGGGCGGGCCACGCGTCCATCGTCGCCGACGGAGCGCTCAGGCGCTCCCGATGGACGACGGCGCCCGGCCCCGCGCCCGCGGTCGCCGGCTCCCGGCGACGAGGGCGAGGCCGGCGCCGGAGACGACCAGTGACCCGCCGGCGGCCAGCAGCGGCCAGGGGATGCCGCCGATGACCGCGGCCGCCTCCTGCGCGGAGACCGCGACGGCGGGTGTCCCGTGGGGAGTGCCGGCCGGAGCGGCGCTGCTGGGGTGGGGCAGGCCCGGGACCGGCACCATCTCACCGGCCCGCGGGACCACCGCCGCGCCACCGGGTGCGCTGATGGCCGCGCAGTCCTCGGCGGCCGGCCGGGTGAAGCTGTAGCCGGTCAACTCGTCGACCCAGCCGGCGCCCGAGCCGTCCAGGGCCGCGTACGCGAGGAAGGGGTCGATGGTCTCGCCCCAGTCGACCTCCCCGGTGCTCAGCACGACGACGGCACCGGGCGCGACGTCGGCGGCGGCCTCCCCCGCGGGGCGGCGTCCGGTGCCCAGCGTGACCGCGTGGCCGACGGTGCCCCCGGTGATCTCGACGACGACACCGCCGGGGCGGCAGCTGGGTCCGTGGGTGACGCGGGCGTCGGGACGGGCGGCGTCGTCGGCGGCGGCCGCGGGCCCGGCGAGGGCGGCACCGGCACAGAGCAGGGCGAGCGCCATGACGACGACGGACGCCGGCCTGGTGGCCACCTGCACGTGCACTTCCCCCTGGTCTCGCGCCGGCGCGCCTGCGGTGCACCGGCGCCGCCCATGATGCCGGGGGAACCCGGCCGTCGACCCGGGTTTACCAGTGGGTCGCGCGTGTCGTCGCGGCGTGTCGGGAGAATTCCGGTCCGGGACCGTCCGACCGGCTGTGACCCAGCGCTCACTACGGTGTCCGCGTGGACTCAGCAGCGGGTACGGGGCGCCGCCGGCAGGACGAGGTCTACCGCGCGGGGGTGTACGGCCACCGGCCGCGGGTGCCCACCGCCGCCCGGGCGCTGCAGCGCCGCGCGCGCGAGCGGCTGGGCGCCCGCGCCTACTCCTACGTCGCTGGCGGAGCCGGGGACGAGACGACCCAGCGGGCCAACCGCGTGGCGTTCGACCGGTGGGCCGTCGTCCCCCGGGTGCTGCGGGACGTGAGCGTGCGCGACACCTCCGTCGAGCTGTTCGGACGGCGACTGCCCGCGCCGCTGCTGCTCGGTCCGGTCGGCGCGCTCGAGCTGGTGCACCCGGCGGCCGACCTCGCGGTGGCCCGCGCGGCGGCGCCCCTCGGCGTGCCCGTGGTCTTCTCCAACCAGGCGTCGGTGCCCATGGAGGAGTGCGCCGCCGTGATGGGCTCGGCCCCGCGGTGGTTCCAGCTGTACTGGTCGACGTCGGACGAGCTGGTCGAGAGCCTGGTCGGACGGGCGGAGGCCAGTGGCTGCGACGCGCTGGTGGTCACCCTCGACACCACGATGCTCGGCTGGCGGCCCCGCGACCTGGACCTGGGCCACCTGCCGTTCGCGCTGGGCAAGGGCATCGCGCAGTACACCTCCGACCCGGTGTTCCGGAGGCTGACCGAGGAGCGGGCGGCGGCGTCCGCCGCCCCCGCACCGGCCGAGCCCGGCGCCGCGGCCGGCCGGGACCGGCAGCCGCGTCCCACGCTCGCGGCGGTGCGCGCGCTGGTCGGCATGGCGCGGGCCTGGCCGGGGCCGCTGCGGGACAACCTGCGCTCGCCGTTGCCGCGGGCCGCGGTCGAGACGTTCCTCGCGATCTACTCCCGGCCCTCGATCACCTGGGCCGACCTCGCCTGGCTGCGGGCCCGCACCCGGCTGCCGATCGTGCTCAAGGGCGTGCTGCACCCCGACGACGCCCGCCGCGCCGTCGACGAGGGCGTGGACGGCCTGGTGGTGAGCACCCACGGCGGCCGGCAGGTCGACCGCTCGCTCTCCGCGCTGGACGCCCTGCCCGACGTCGTGGCCGCGGTGGACGGCCGGGCGCCGGTGCTGCTCGACAGCGGGGTGCGCAGCGGCGCCGACGTCCTCACCGCGGTCGCGCTGGGGGCGCGGGCGGTGCTGCTCGGCCGGCCGTTCGCCTGGGGGCTGGCCCTGGCCGGCGAGGAGGGCGTGCGCCAGGTGGTGTGCGACGTGCTCGGCGAGTTCGACCTCACGCTGGGCCTGAGCGGCCACACGTCGGTCGACCAGCTCTCCCCGGAGGTGCTGCGCCGGGTCGGCTGAGCAGGCGGTCGCCCGACACGCCGGGCGGGCTTGCCCTCAGCAGTGACGTGGGTCACAGTTGGGACGGGCGGGGGCAGCCGGCAACGAGTGGCCTCCCACTGCTGGGAGGACCGACCAACGCGGCCAGACCGTCAGGACCGGCCCCCCGCCCCTCATCTCCCGCGAGGCCTCTGCCGGCCTCCACTCCTCCCCGCGCATGATCATGGGGTTGTTGCCACTGTCCGCGGAGTGTTCGCGCGTGTCACCCGCAACGAATCCATGGTCACCACGACGTCGGGTGGGCGCCCGGGTCAACCGGTGACGTTCCGGCGCATCCGCTCCAGCGTCGCCGCGAGCCGGGCGAGGTCCTCCGGGTCCAGGCCGGCGCGCAGCTGCTCGTCGTGGGCCCGCGCGGCGTCCCGCAGCCGGTCGAACAGCTGCAGCCCGGCAGCGGTCAGCTCGACCCGGTGCACGCGCCGGTTGCCGGGGTCGCGACCGCGGGCGACCAGACCCGCGGCCTCCATGGCGTCGAGCTGCTGGGTCAGCGTGGCCGCACGCACGCCGAGCGCGTCGGCGAGCTCTCGCTGGCTGGCGACCGCCCCGGGGCGCAGCGCCACCAGGACCAGCCACACGGCCCGCGACCCACCCGCTGCCGCCAGTCGCGCGTCGAACGCCCGGCTGACCTCGCGGGCCACCTGGTGGAGGAGCAGCCCGATCGGCGGGCCGGCCGGAGGGCGGGGCACGGCGACACCGTACCAAAATGACAGGGACCTGATCTTTTGGTCCCTAACGGTTTGCCGTAGCGTGGGAGGCGGCCGACCCCTCCCAGGAGGCGCGCGATGACCGCCACCGCTCCCGCCGTCCAGCTGCGACCGGGCCGCCACACCCGCCGGGTGGTCCTGCTGGTCCACCTGGCCGCCTCGCTCGGGTGGTTCGGCGCCGACGTCGTCCTCGGGGTGCTCGCCGTGACCGCCTTCGTCTCCGACGACCCCGCCCGCGTGGCCGCCTGCTACACGGCACTGCACGTCTTCGCCGTCCCGGTCCTGCTCACCCTGGGCCTGCTCAGCCTCGCGTCGGGCGTGCTGCTCGGGCTGGCCAGCCGCTGGGGCGTCGTCCGCACCCGCTGGGTGCTGGTCAAGCTGCTGATCAACCTGGTGCTGGTCGCACTCGTGCCCGTGCTCCTCCGGCCCCGGCTGGCCGAGGTGGCCGGCCTGGCGCGCCAGGCCGACGCCGGACTGACCGAGCACCTCGGGCGCATCCCGCTGGACCTGCTGTTCCCGGCCTTCGTGTCGGGCACCGCGCTGCTCGTCGCCTCGGTCCTGGCCATCTGGAAGCCCTGGGGGCCGACCCGCCGCCGGTGACCGGCGAGGCCGGCCACGGCTCGGACGCCCCGGGCGGGCCTCCGCCGCCCGCCGTGAGCTGCCCCGCCGTGATCACGGGGTTGTGGCCCCGGCCGGCGGCGTGTCCCCGCGTGTCGCCTGCGACAACCCCATGATCGACTCGGGTGGAGGGCGGCCGACGCGGCGCAAGCGCCGCCGGCGGGTCGGCGGGTCGGCGGGTCGGCGGGGGAAGTGTCCCGGGAAGAGAACAGCGGCCCCGTCCCGGAGGACGGAGCCGCTGTGCTGTCTCAACCAGACGTGCACCCGAAGGGATTCGAACCCCTAACCTTCTGATCCGTAGTCAGATGCTCTATCCGTTGAGCTACGGGTGCGTGCTGTTCAGTTGTCGTGCGCGGAGGCTCCGGGATTTGAACCCGGGATGGGGATTAACCCAAACCGCATTAGCAGTGCGGCGCCATAGACCGGACTAGGCGAAGCCTCCCGGGGTCCGAGTCCCCCCGGAACCACCGAGGACAGAGACTACCAGCGCCCCGGGAGGGGTTCCGCCCAGGGTTCCCAGGCCCCGGACGGAGGGCCTCAGACCGCGACGGGCTCCGACACTCGGTCGCCGGCCGGACGGCGGCCGGGCACCAGCGTCACCAGCACCGCGAGGGCGGCCCCGGCGACGGCGAGCAGCAGGCTGCCGCTGACCCCGGACCGGCTCTCGATCAGCGCACCGCCGAGCGCGGCGCCCACCGCGGAGGCGCCGGTGGCCATCGTCGACAGCCACGTGAAGGCCTCGGTGGTGGCGTGCGCCGGGGCGATCGCGCCCACCAGCGAGTTCTGCACCGTCAGCGTCGGGGCGATCGCCGTCCCGCCCAGGAACAGCAGCGCGCCGAGCACCCACGGGTCCGACGCCGCGGTGAGCGGCGCGAGACCGATCGTCACGCCGAGCAGCAGCCAGCGGTACTGCCGCGGCAGCGAGACGCTGACCACCCGGGCGCCGAACCACAGCCCGCCGGCCACCGAGCCCAGCGACCACAGGGCGAGCAGAACGCCGGACATCCCGGGCGTCCCGGCGGCGTCGGCGAACGCGGGGACGGCGACCTCGAGCGCACCGAAGCCGAGCATCAACGCCGCGCCGCTGACCAGCACCCGTGGCATACCCGGGGCGAGGACCGTGGCGAACGCGCTGGCGCGGTGCGCCACCGGCACCGACACCCAACCGCGCATCGCGCCCGAGGTCGCGATGCCGAGCGCACCCGCCACGGCCAGCACACCAGCGACGGCGACCGCCCACGCCGGCGTGGCCAGCACCGCCAGCGCGGCCACGAGCGTCGGACCGGCCACGAAGACCAGCTCGGTGGCGGTGGCGTCGAGGGCGTAGGCGGTGCCCCGCACCCGCGGGTCGACGCGGGACCACAGCGCACGCACCGCACCGGACACCAGCGGCGTCCCGGCGCCGGCGACGGCCGAGGCGGCGACGATCGCCGCCGTCGGGGCACCGCCGAGGACGACGGCCACGAGCAGGGTCAGCAGCAGCGGGAAGGCCGCGGCCTGGCCCAGCAGGACCGGTCGCGGGCTGCGACGGTCGGCCAGCCGGCCGAGCACCGGCGCCATCCCGGCCATCGCCAGGCCGTAGGTGGCCGACGCGAGACCGGCGACGGCGTAGGAACCGGTCTGCTGCTGCACCATGAGCAGCAGCGCGAGCGGGACCATGGCCGACGGGAGACGGCCGGCGAAGCCGGCGACCAGCAGCACCGGAGCGGACGGCAGACGCCAGACGGACAGGTACGAACGCACGAGGAACTCACTTCGACGAGCAACGCGGAACGGGAAGAGTAGGGGGTCAAACCCTGTTGACTCCCTACACGCTACGGACGGCGGCGTAGGGGGTCAAGTCGGTTACGCCACCTACGGCGTGTCAGCGGCACTCCAGCGGCAGGGGATTCCATGGACTACGACACCTACGGGTCCACAGCGGTCGAGCTGGCCATCGACCTGGCCAACGCCGACCGGGACGCCGGGCCGGACTGGGCCACGGCGTTCCTGCGCGCCCACGACGAGTGGTTCTCGCCCGGCACCGTCCTCGACCTCTCCCCCGACGAGACCGGTCAGGCGGCCACGACCGCCGAGCTGGTCCGCGCCGTCGCCGTCGCCGGGTCGGAGGGGGAGGTGATGGACCGGCTCAACGCGCTGCTCGCCCTGGCGCACCCGAAGCCCTACGCCACCGACCACGACGGCGCGCTGCACCTGCACTACGCGCGTCCCGACGCGCCACTGCTCGAGCAGCTGACGACGACGGTGGCGATGGGCCTGTCGCAGGTCGTCGTCCAGCACGGCTGGCAGCGGATCGGCGTCTGCTCCGCCGAGGGCTGCGACGACGTCTACGTCGACACCTCGCGCAACGCCAGCCGCCGGTACTGCTCCAACACCTGCGCCAGCCGCTCGACGGTCGCCGCCTACCGCGCCCGCCGCAAGACCTGAACGAGGACCTCCCTGCCCTCACCGCTGGAACGCTCGCGGCGGGACCCTGCAGGGGGTGCCGTCCTCCCCTCCCTCCGCGAGCCCGGGCCGAGGCCCTGGACGGGGCCGCCCGCCCCCCGCAGAGGGCCGGGGCGTACGGCTAGCGTCGGGTGCATGCAGGGGGCCCGGCACTGGGACGTGCGCCTGCACTCCCTGGTCGGCGGGCTGCCGGACACCCCCGCCGACGCCTGGCTGCGCCGGCTGACCACCGCCGCCGACCACGGCCGCCTCTGGATGGCGATCGGCTCCGTGCTGGTCCTCCGCCGCGGCGCCCTGCGGCGCAGCGCGGTCCGCGGGCTGGCCTCGATGGCGGTCTCGAGCGGGCTGGTCAACACCGCGCTCAAGCCGGTGTTCGGCCGCCGCCGTCCCGACCTGGGCGCACACCCGGTCCACCGCCTGCTGCACGAGTCGTTGACCACGCACTCCTTCCCCAGCGGGCACGCCTCCTCGGCCGGGGCCTTCGTCACCGGCGTCGCGCTCGAGTGCCCGGCCGCCGGGGCCGTGCTCGCGCCGCTGGCACTCACCGTCGGCTACTCGCGGGTGCACGTCGGCGTGCACTACCCGGGCGACGTCGTCGCCGGTCTGGCCGTCGGCGCGGCGGTCGCCCTGGGCGGCCGGCGCTGGTGGCCGGTGCGGCCGTCGGCGCCCGCCCGGGTGCGGACGGCGCGCCGCGCACCGGCGCTGCCCGGCGGCGACGGCCTGGTCGTCGCGGTGAACCCGCGGTCGGGTCCCGCGGACTACGACCCGGCCGCGGCGGTCCGCCGGCTGCTGCCCCGCGCCGACGTGCGCGAGCAGAGCGCGGGGACGACGATCTCGGGCCTGCTGGAGGAGGCGGCCCGCACCGGCCGGGCGCGGGCGCTGGGCGTGGCCGGCGGCGACGGCAGCGTCGCGGCCGCAGCCGCCGTGGCGGTGGCCCACGGCCTGCCGCTGGCGGTGCTGCCCGCCGGCACGCTCAACCACTTCGCCCGCGACGTCGGCGTGCACACCCTCGGGTCCGCGGCCGCGGCCGTCGTCTCCGGCCAGGCGGTCGAGGTCGACGTCGCGGAGGTCAACGGGACGCCGTTCCTCAACACCGCCAGCATCGGCAGCTACCCCGAGATGGTCCGCCGCCGCGACGCACTGGCCGGCCGGCTGGGCCGGTGGGCGGCGATGACGGTTGCCGCGGCGCAGACCCTCCGCCGGGGGACGCCGGTGTCGCTGCTGCTCGACGGGCAGCCGGTGTCGGTGTGGATCCTCTTCGTCGGGAACTGCCGCTACACCCCGCGCGGGCTGGCTCCGGCCTGGAGGCCGCGGCTGGAGGACGGGCTGCTCGACGTCCAGTACCTGCGCGCCGACGTCCGCTTCAGCCGCACCCGCGCCGTCCTCGGCTCGCTGCTGGGCGTGAGCTCGCACGTCTCCGGCTACGCCGAGACGCAGGCGCGGCGGGTGCGGGTGGTCTCCCGGTCGGGCCCGCAGGTGGTGGCCTACGACGGCGAGACCGCGGAGCCGGCCACCGCGTTCGAGTTCGCGAAGCACGGGACGCTGACGGTCTACTGCTGCCGCACCGCTTGACCCAGCGGAGTGGCGGCGATCTCACTACGGTCCGGTCAGGGGTGTCCCGGCGCCGACCGGGGCACTGAGCCCACCCGAGTCCCCGTAGGAAAGAGGTCCTCCATGTTGGTCCGCCGGATCGCCCGGCCGCTGCTCGCGTCGTCGTTCGTCTACGGCGGCATCGACACCCTCCGCAACCCGCAGAGCCGGGTGCCGGGTGCCGCGCCGGTCGTCGACCAGATCGCCACGACGGCCGACCAGCAGCTGCCGGTGCAGGTGCCCCGCGACGTCGAGCAGTACGTGAAGGTCAACGCCGCCGCGCAGGTCGCGGCCGGCTCCCTGCTGGCCCTCGGCCGGCTGCCCCGGCTGTCGGCGCTGGTCCTCTCGGCGAGTCTGGTGCCGACGACCCTGGCCGGGCACCGCTTCTGGGAGCACGACGACCCCAAGGAGCGCTTCGGTCAGACCGCGCACTTCCTCAAGAACCTGAGCATGCTCGGCGGCCTGCTGATCGCCGCCGTCGACACCGAAGGCAAGCCGTCGGTCGGCTACCGCGCCCGCCGCGCCGCGACCAGGGCCGCCGACAGCACCGAGAAGAGCCTGGAGAGGGCCCAGAAGCGGGCCGCCAGGGCCCAGCGGAAGGCCGAGAAGAAGTACAAGAAGGCCTCCCGCTGAGCGACCCACTCCCGCCCGCGGCCGCGCTCCGGAGGATCGCCTTCCTCCTGGAGCGCGCCCGCGAGCCCACGCACCGCGTCTCGGCCTTCCGCACCGCCGCGGCCGTCGTCGACACGCTCGGGCCCGAGGAGCTCGACCGGCGGATCCGGACGAGGACGCTCACGGACCTGCGCGGCATCGGGCCCAAGACGGGTGCGGTGATCGTGCAGGCGCACGCCGGTGAGGTGCCCGAGTACCTGGCCCGCCTCGAGGAGTCCTACGGCGAGCTGGTGCCGCTGGCCGACGACGTCGCCGAGTTCCGCGCCCTGCTGCGCGGGGACCTGCACGTGCACTCGGACTGGTCCGACGGCGGCAGCCCGATCCGCGAGATGGCCGAGGCCGCGATCGGCCTGGGGCACGAGTACATGGCACTGACCGACCACTCGCCCCGGCTGACCGTCGCCAACGGCCTGTCCCCCGAGCGGCTGGAGCGGCAGCTGGACGTCGTCGCCGAGCTCAACGAGGAGCTCGCCCCGTTCCGGATCCTCACCGGCATCGAGTGCGACATCAACGTCGACGGCAGCCTCGACCAGACCGACGAGCTGCTCGGGCGGCTGGACGTCGTCGTCGCCAGCGTGCACTCCGACCTGCGCGCGGACTCCGCCGCGATGACCGAGCGGATGCTCACCGCCGTCGCCGACCCGCACACCGACGTCCTCGGGCACTGCACCGGCCGGCTGCTCGTCCCGCGGGAGCAGCGGGAGGGACGACGGCAGCGGCCCCGGCCGGAGAGCACCTTCGATGCCGAGGCGGTGTTCTCCGCCTGCGTCGAGCACGGCACCGCGGTGGAGATCAACTCACGCCCCGAGCGGCTGGACCCGCCGCTGCGGCTGCTCAACCTCGCCGTCGACCTGGGCTGCGAGTTCGCCGTCGACACCGACGCGCACGCGCCCGGCCAGCTCGACTGGCAGGGCAACGGCTGCGAGCGGGCGGTCGAGTGCGGCGTCGCGGCCGAGCGGGTGGTCAACACCCGCACCGTCGAGGACCTGCTGTCCTGGACGTCGTCGCTCGGCCGTCCGCCGCAGGCGCCGCGGACGGCACACCCGGATGGTCCTCGGTGACGATCGGAACGACTCCGCTCGCGTGGAAGGCTGCGCCACGGCGCTCGTCCGATCCGGGTGCCAGCGGGTCGAGCGGTTCAGGTGCGCTGATCGACACCCGGATGACTGAGGCCGGGACGCGGATCACCGAGGTCCCCGGCTGCGAGGGCGGCCGGACGCACGGCGACAGCGACCTGGATACCTGGCGTGACGGCTGCTGCGTCCTGGGTGCGCGGGTGGTGGGACGGCTCAGCCGAAGGGGACGGCGCTCCACGCACACGGCCTGCACCCGGCACGAGGCCGGGGCCGGTCGCGCCGACCTGCCGCGCCCGGGCACGGCCACCTCCACCGCTGAGCCGGACGACGACGGGCCGACCGGCGGCGTCGGCCCGATCCGGACCGCCTGAGCCGGCCATCACCCCAGACGTGCACCCCGAGTTCCCCTCCCGACCGGAGAACCGGCTGCGCGGGTCGGCCCTCCGGCGGGGCGGGGGCCCTGCGACAGCCGCTCTGCCGGCCGTGGCCGCGTTCGTGACCATCCTGGTCCTGGACGCGGTAGCGAGCTCACGTCAGTGGCCCGTCGTGCTGCAGGGGCTGCTGGACGAGCCGGCGCACCTGCTGACCGCGTGGCTGTTGCTGACGGCGCTGATGCCGTCCAGGTGGCGCCGGCTCACGCCGTGGGCGCTGATCGGCTCGATGGCCATCGACATCGACCACATCCCGATGTACCTGTGGGGCGTCGGCACGGCCGGCGACGGCCGCCCCGTCACCCACTCGCTGGCGTTCGTCCTCGTACTGGTCGCCGTCGGCGTGCTCGTCCCGCGACTGCGGATCGCCGCGAGCGGCCTCGGCGTCGGGCTGCTGCTGCACCTGGTCAGGGATCTCGCCACGGGCCCAGGCGTCCCCCTGCTGTGGCCGGTGCACGACTCGAGCCTGCTGGTCCCCCATGCCGGCTATCTGGCGGCCCTGGGGCTGGCCACGGTGGCCGCAGCGCTCCGGCGGACGGCGAGCGTCAGCCGCCGCTGAGCCCGAGCCGGAACAGCAGCGGGCGGGAGAAGCGGGCGCAGGTGCAGAGCCCGCAGTCGGTCCCCCTCCGGTGGTGCTCGTGGGCCTGCTTGCCGTGCCCGCACCGGCAGGACCTCCCGGTGGTCCGCGCGGCGGCCGTGGCCGCTGCGACCTCACGGAGGAGCCCGGCTCCGATGGACCTCGTGCCGGGACCCTGGTCACCGAGTGGCTGGACCACCGAAACCTCCTCTGCCGTGGGAGGTCATCGTAGTCGTCGCCGATCAGAGCCTCACCGTCAGGGCGGGTCACAACGTCACGCAGTCGTGATATGACAACGCGTGCAGGATGCCCGGCGACGTCGCCCTCAGGAGCACCCGTCCCCTGAGCAACGGCTCGACCGACCGCCGCGCTCGCCTGCAGGCGGCGGCCCAGCGGCTGCCGCACCGCCCCCGAGCACGCGCACTGGTCCGCCGACCTCCCAGGGCGTGGACGCCCGGGCGTCCCGCGGGGGTCCGTCGAGCGGGTGATCAACACGCAATCGGCCGCTGAACTGCTCGGACGGAGATAACCTGAGGCATGCGGGGAATGCGGCTGGCCATTGCTGCGGCCCTGGCAGCAGTGCTGACGGCAGCCCTCCTGCTCACCTGGGAACGCTCCCCGGATCCCGACCTCCCGCCCTCTCCGCCGATCGATGCCGAGGAGTGGCCCGGGTGGGGCTTCACCCACACCCAGCACAGCGCCGACGTCGGCCGCGAAGCCTCGATCGACTCCGTGACCAGCGCGCTCGAGGAGCCCCGGCTGGTCCAGGTGCAGCACATCATGGGCTGGGGCGCCGAGAACCCGGAGCCGTCCGAGGACGACTACGACTTCGACAGCCTCGACCGACGCATCCAGTTCATCCGCGACTCCGGTGGCGTCCCGGTCATCACCCTGTGCTGCGCTCCGGACTGGATGAAGGGCGGCGAGCCCGGTGGGACCGACTGGGACCGCCTGACCGAGGCCCCGCTGCACGAGCACTTCGACGACTTCGCCGAGCTGGCCGCGACCGTCGCTCGCCGCTATCCCGACGTCCGGCAGTTCATGGTGTGGAACGAGTTCAAGGGCTTCTTCGACGACGACCGCAACCGGTGGGACGCCGAGGCCTACACCGACCTGTACAACGCGGTGTACGACGCGTTGAAGGACGTCGACCCGGACATCGAGGTGGGTGGCCCCTACCTCGACTTCGCCGGCGAACCGGCCGATTCACGGGATGCCTCGCAGGACCTCAACGGCTCCTGGGGCTGGGCGGACCAGCGGGCGCTCGACGCCTTCGAGTACTGGCTGGAACACAAGAACGGCGCCGACTTCGTCGTGGTGGACGGGCACGCCACCGCCGGGGAGACGGACGAGTTCACCGCTCTCGGCAAGTTCTCCGCGGTGAACGCCTGGATCACCGAGCGAACCGATCTACCGCTGTGGTGGGCGGAATGGTACGTCGAGCCGTCGGCGGAGGGCTGGACACCGGAGCACGAGGTGGCGCTCCGGGTGGCGGCGATGATCGAGCTGGCTCGCAGCGGTGCGGACACGGTGCTCTACTGGAACCCGAATCCCGCCGGCACGGACTGCGCCACATGCCTGTGGACCGACACCTGGCAGGTGGACGGCGGACGTCCTCTGCCGTTCCTGACCGACGTCCTGCAGCGGTTCGCCCGGTGGTTCCCGCCCGGGACGGTCACAGGGGAGATCGACACGCCCTCCGGGGTCACTGCCCTGGCGACGGCCGAGGCGGCCGTGGTGGTGAACACCACCACCTCGTGGCAGACCGTCTCCGTCGACGGCGAGGACACCACGCTCGCTCCCTACGAGACCCACTGGGTCCTCCGCGACTGTTCCGACACGGAGGAACCGCAGTGCTCGTAGGCCGGCGTCCCTGAGGAGCACGGCGCTGCTGGTCGGGAGCGGCGACGTCCGCGGCCGCGGCCTGCGTCCTCCTGACTCCGTCGGCGGACTCGGAGCCCGGGGACCGGTCCACCGGCTCCCCTCGACCGGGACCCACCCCTGCGACCCCGCTCACCACCACGCGACCCGGCCACGTCACCGCGGTCGAGCTGTGGTGTTCCGCGGCCCGAGCCCGGCGGTCGTCCACGACCGGAGCGAACGGATCCGGACCGAGCGTCGCCCAGCCCTGCGGATCCCAGGCCTCGCCCCTAAACGTCCGCGACCGGGAACGATGTCCACCAGCCCGACCCGGCCTGCCGCCGACCACGCCGGTGGATCCAGGCTCAGGCCAGGAGCACGAGGCGCTCCACCACGACGACCACCAGGCCGACCGCCAGCAGCACCGCCGCCCACGTCAACGGCCGTAGCCGCGCGTCGCTCTGGCTGGAGGACCTGAGCCGTCGCAGCTCGCGCGCGAGGAGCACGCCCAGCAGGCCGACGAGACAGCCGATCCCGGCCGCGGTGAGCGGCGTCCCGAAGAAGACCCGGTTACTCGGCACGGCCGCGGACACGGTGGCGTCCGGATCGGCCTGGGTCGCCTCGTACACCACGGCGTCGGGGTTGGCGACGACGATGCGCACTCCGGGCGTGCGCGCCATCTCCGCTCGGAAGCGGTCCCCCCAGTCGGTCGGGTACTGCGCGGTGACGACGAGGTGTGCCTCCTGAGCCCTCGTGGTGATCAGCAGCCCGTCGGGACCGAGTTCCTCCAGGCGGTCGACGATCGCCTCGACGTCCTCGGGGTCGCGCGGCGCCACCTCGGGCCGGAAGTCCACCCGTTCCACGTCCCGATAGCTGTTGGCCATGTCGGGGGTCTCCGACCCGGTCACCACCTCGGCACTCAGCCACATCACCCGGGCGTTCCCCTGCGTCTGCTCGTAGACCTGGTCCAGAGCGGCCACCTCACCGGGGCGAACCCGTTCGAATGCTTCGTTCCCGTACCTCGTGACGAAGAACCCGCCCACCAGGACCAGACCGCACACCGCAGCGGCCAGGCACGCACGGAGCCGGCGCGGCACGGCCGAGTAGTCCTCCGAGCCCGCCGGGAAGAAGAGGTACGCGACGAGCAGAGCAGCTGCCGGCAGGGCGAAGAAGTAGACCCGCAGCCCGATCTCCCCACCGTAGCTCTGCATGAGGACAGTGACGAAGGGGCTGGCGAGCAGCACCAACGCCACGCGGTCGTCGTAGTCGCGCCACCGCCGGCGCAGCGCACCGGCTGCAGCGAGCACGAAGACGCCGAGGGTCGAGATGATCCTGGCGTTGAGGACCTTGGTGTGTTCCGGGTCGCCCGCGCTGGCACGGTCGGTGACGCTGCTGGACAGGTTGTCCGACAGCTGGCCGAACCCCCCGAGGATCAGGTCGAGGTGGCCCGACCAGTAGGCCGCCGCCATGAAGCTGACGTACCCCACGAAGATCACGGTCATGATCACCGGCAGCCCGCGCACCGAGAGCCGGCCCGCGAGCAGGAGGGCCACGCAGGCGGCGATCGTGAGGACGGGCGTCAGCTGGTGACTGGCGACGATGACGGTGAACATCAGCAGGACCAGCAGGAGCAGCGCCACCTTCTCGCCGGCCGGCACCCGTCGCGGAGGCAGTTCTCCGGCCACGGTCGTGGCGAACGGCCGCCCGCCCGGCCACGGCATCCGCCGCCACAGAGCCCCGCCGAGGTGGCGGGGAACCGGGCCGGTCGAGCTGAACACGGAGATCACCACGGCCAGCACCGACAGGTGGAGCAGGTAGGCCAGTCCCTGCGGGGAGAAGTAGTCCTGCCCCACCCAGTTGAGGACCGGGAACAGCCACAGCGCCAGCCACCGGGCGCGCCAGTCGGCACGCATCGACTGCAGGATGACGGCGAGGGGCAGCAGGTAGAGCAGGTTGCTCACGACAGGCGTGAGCTGCACGACCCAGGCGAGGTCGCGCCAGCCGTCGGCATCGGTCAGGAACGACCAGAAGGCGAAGAACCCGGGCCAGCTGTACCGGGCGTCCAGACCGGGCGCGAGAGCGCCGGCCCGGGTGATGTACTCCACAAAGCCCATGTGCACCCACGCGGTGGCGAACCGGGGCACGGTCTCGAGCAGGACCGGTAGCCCGTGCAGGAGCGCCACGGTCAGCACGACCTGGGCGCCGAGGAGCACCCGGCGAGGGCGGCCGAGGGCCAGCGTGAGGACGAAGGTCACGGTCAGCAGGCCGGCGCCGACGAGGGACAGGGGCGGGAGCACGGAGACCAACCCGAGCCCGTTCACCCGGGCGAGGTCGACCCCGCGCAGGGGCAGGACGAACAGCAGGACCGCGGCCGCCGTGGCCAGCCATGCCACCGCCGGCCATGTCCAGGCGGATGACCGACGTCGTGGCGGCTGGACCTCCGCCGTCCCCGGGCCGGTGGGCGGGCCGGCACTCGGCGCCGGTTCGGTGGTCGCCTGCGACACAGCCTGTCCTCCTGGTGACTCGATGGTGGGCCGCCCCTGCCGCATCGTGCGCCGCAGGCCCGGCACCGCCAGGACGGCCACGAGACCCTGACCGATCAGGACGGCCAGCCCGACGCCGGTCAACGTGGACACGCCCCACTCGCGCCAGACGGCGTCGAAGTGCAGGGCGGCGACCACCGAGCCGACGACGAGTACGCCGCGCAGGACCTGGATGCGGGCGATCCGCTGGCTGGCGCTCTGCACCCGCAGAACACCGAGGTAGATCTCGGTCAGCGCCTTGGGGAGCGCCGACAGCGCCAGCAGCTGGAGGAGCGGCACCGCCTCGACGTAGCCGGGCCCGAGCAGGCCCATCCCGTACGGCGCCCCCAGGCACAGCGTGATCACCGCGATGAGGAGCAGCCCCGTGGTCCGCCCGACCGCCGCGCGGCAGTTGGCGGCGAGCTTCGTGGCCTCGTAGACACCCTCGACCGTCAGCGACGTGGCCACGTTCACCGCGACCAGGTTGAGCATCGTCCCGACCGTCCAGGTGACGTAGAAGTAGCCGAAGGTGGCCACGGGGACCTCGGTGGACACCAGGACGGGGATGAGCTGGATGGTGGCGAACAGGCACAGCGCCCCGATGAAGTCCGCGGCCACGAACCGGCCCACCACCCGACGGGTGGGGACCTCCGTCCCGAGCGGCGCGGTGCGGACGTGCCGGGGGAGGAGCCGGCCGAAGATGAGCGCGTTGACCGGCACGGCCAGCAGCGCCATCGGGATCACCCAGGAGAGCCAGACGCCGTCCTGGGCGAACGGCACCGCGAAGGCCAGCAGGAGGAGGATCTTCACGACGCCGAAGGCGACGTTGGCGGCGGGGACCCACGGGGAACGGCGCAGCCCCATGAGGACGGCGTCCTGCAGGGTCACGACAGCCGCAGCGATGACCGCACCGGTGAACCAGAGCCCGGTGCCCAGGCCGCCCAGGTGCGCGTAGGCCGGCCCCCACAGGTCCAGGGTGGCCAGGAAGGCGGCGCTGAGTCCGGTGACGGTGACGATCGTCAGCACGTACACCGCGGCCACGAATCGGCCGGCCCGCGGCCCGCTCTCCCCCACGAACCGGGTCAGCGTCCCCATGAGATTGAACGCGACGGCCCCGGAGAGCAGCATCATCACGGAGATCGTCGCCGAGCCGCGACCCACGTCCGTGGCGTCGTAGTTCCGGGCCGCCAGTGCCCAGTACGCCAGCCCGAGCACGCCGGTGAGTCCCGTGTTGAGCAGGAGGCTGTAGGCGTTGCGGTAGAAGGGCTGCGCCCAGTGCGCCGCCATCCGGGCGCGCAACGTCTCCTGGCCGGTGCCCGGGGGGATCAGCTCCGGCTGGACCGTCAGCGGCGGCACCTCACGCACGTCAGTCATCGCGGCCCGGCCGTCGCAGCGCGGACTTCGTCCGACGGACCACCGCGTAGCCGCGAGTCAGCGTGCGGTCGACCAGGTAGACCCGGCGCAGGCCCTCCGTCCGCAGGATCCGGCGGAACGTCTCCAGGTCCGTCGCGCGGCGGACCGTCAGCCGCGGCACCGCCAGGGGGTCGTGCCGTCCTCCGGCGGCCGCATTGGCGACCGCCGCCGCGGACCGGTAGCCGGTCACCTCGACCGCCTTCCGCACCCTGCGGCTGGAGTACCCGTAGGGATAGGCGAGGGTCCGCACCGGCATGCCGACGCGCTCCTCGAGGAGGGACCGGCTGCGCGCCAGTTCCTCGGCCAGGGCGCTCCCCGGGAGCTGGTCGAGCTGGGGGTGGCTGTGGCTGTGGGCCCCGACCTCGATGCCGGCGTCCGCGATCTCGCGGACCTGGTCCCAGCGCAGCATGGCGTCCAGCGGCTGCCCGGCGGCCTCCTCCCCCGCATCGTCGACCCAACCCGTGGTGACGAAGACGGTGGCGGTGGCCCCGTGCTCACGCAGGAGAGGCAGGGCCGTGCTGTGGAAGTCGGCGTATCCGTCGTCGAAGGTCAACGCCACCACCCGCTCGGGCAGCCGGCGCCCGGTGGCGGTCGCCTCGGCCACCTCGGAGAACGGGAGCGTGGTGAACCCGAGGTGGTCGAGCATCTCGAGCTGGGCAGCGAATGCGCTCGGCGTGACCGACAACCGACGGGTGACCGGAGTGGGCTCGTCGGTGATCGAGTGGTACATGAGCACGGGGACCGGCAACATCTACTCCCCCTGCACCGGACGGCGGTTCTGCGCCGTGCCGACGACGTAGCCGGCGGTGGTCGCCAGCAGCCCGACCGTGATGGCGCCGGCGCGGGCGAAGCCGACCGTCTCCCCGCGCAGCCCCTCGCGGATCCCCCGCACGACGCCGCGCCGCAACGTCACCGCCGCGTACCGCCGTTCCTCGGACAGGCCCGCGGAGCGGCCGACACTGCGGGTCACCAGGGCCTTGGACAGGCCCTCGGCGTAGCAACGGGACCGGAAGTAGGAGAAGCGCTCCCGAGCGGCCGGAGCCCGGTGCCAGATGACCGCCCCGGGTTCGAAGAGGAAGACCGAACCGGGTCGTCGCTGGCTCACCCGGATGCAGAACTCCGTCTCCTCGCAACCGAGCGGCCGCGGATCGCCGGACGTCCGTCCGATGTGGCTGGGGAAGCCCCCCGCCTGTGCGAAGACCTCGCGCCGGAAGGAGGCGTTGCCGCCGAGGAGGTTGCGGACCGCGCCGGGCTCCCGGCCCACGAAGGTGCAGCCCACCACCCAGTCGAACTCCTCGGGGAACCACCGCGGCCGGCCGGTCTCCCACAGCGGCAGGGTGAGCCCGCCCACGCCCGCGACCTCGGGACGGGCGTAGCCGGCCGCCATGTGCGCCAGCCACCCCGGGCCGGCGACGGCGTCGTCGTCGAGGAAGGCCACGACGCTGCCGCGCGCCAGCGCCACCCCGGTGTTCTTGCCACCGGAGAGACCCCTCGGCCCGTCGTTGGCCACCACGTGCACGTCCGGCAGCTCAGCTGCCAGCCGCTCCTGGAGCGCCGGGTTGTGGTCGACGACCAGCAGGATCTCGGCGGGGGCGAACTCCTGCTCCCGGACCGACTGGACCGCCGCGAGCACGTCGTCCCAGCGCTGCTCGGTGTAGGCGCAGATGACGACGGAGATGCTGGGCGGCTCGGCCGGGAGCCCTCCGATCGGCCGCTCCACGGGAAGACTTCCGGTGGTCATGACATCCCTCCCGACACTGGCTGCTCCACGCGGTTCGGCGCGGTCAGCGCGGTTCGTAGTTGCCCGTAGCGGTGCAGTGCCCGGTCCGCCATCCGGACGAGCGCCGGCCGCCCGGCGACCGCCAGCCGCACCCGGCGGACGGGCGCCCGCCTCAGCCAGTGCACCGCGGCAGCAGGGGACGCACGGAGCACCCGTCCCTCGCCGACGAGAACGTCGCGGCTCTTGAAGGCCTGCTTGTACTCGTTCTTCACGCTGGCGCCCATGTGGACGAGCGCCACGCCCTCGTCGGCCGCCGCTCGGGCCATCCGCATGCGGGTGACCGTGCCGGGCGAGTACCGCGAGAAGCGGGTGTCGTAGCTGGGGAACCAACCCGCCAGGACGTCGTCCATCCGCAGCAGGAGGTGCCCTGCCACCAGCTCGCCTCCGGCGCTGAGGAGACACAGGACCGACGAGAAGCTGTCGGTGCGGATGTCGAGGAGGTCGTCCAGGAGTGCAGGGATCCACGGCTGGGAGAACCGGTCCGCCCGGCCGGTCCGCTGGTACTGCGCCGACTTCCAGGACATCAACGTCCGCAAGGCGTCATGGTCACCGGAGTCGAAGACGAAGCCGACCTCGCCCACGTCGCGCTCGAGCTTTCGTTGCTTGCGCCGGACGTCCTTCGCCAGGCCGGGCGATGCCGCCTTGAGGCCGGCGACGTACTGCTCGAATCCCGCGCCGAGGTCCATGACCGGCGACGGCGCCCGGTGGACGACCGACGACTCGAGGGGGGCCTGCCCGGACACGAGGAAGTCGAACTCCCACGCGGCCAGGCCGCAGGCGCGCAGCAGCTGCTGCGGGTCCCAGTCCAGGTCGGGCTCGTACACCATGCCCTGGCAGGTGGTGAGCCCCGCGGCGATGGGCACGCCCAACCCGAGGCTCCGCTCCTCGAACGGGAAGAAGCCCACGATCCGGGAGCTGTCCTCGAGAACCGCCACCCGCGCCTGAGCCCGACGCCGGCCGACCGCCGCGGCGAACTCGGGACCGAGGAAGGGGTGGACCAGGGCTGGTGTCGTGCGCTGGATCTCGCGCCACCGCTTCATCTCGCCCGAGCCGAGTTCCTCGGGCCTCACCACGGTGATCCTCATGACGCCCCTAGCGTTCTCTGCCCCGCGACCGGCACGGAGGCGGAGCTCATCACAGCGGCGGAGTACCGGTCGGTCGACGTGCGAGCCCGGCCGAGGGTCCGGAGCGTCCGGTCGGCCGCGCGGGCCAGGACCGGGGTGGAGATGACCGTGTTCCGCAGGTGGCGGACCGGTGCACGGCGGATCCAGTGCAGGACAGCGGCCGGCCCGTGCAGCGTGATGCGCCCCTCCCCCACGAAGGTGTCGGAGGTCTTGAGCCAGTCCTTGTAGTCCTTGGGCCCTCGCCCCAGGTCCATCCTCTCGATCCCCTGTGCCGCGGCGGCCTCGGCCATGCCGAGGTGCAGGAGCAGACCCGGCGAGTGGCGGGCGAACCGTGGGTCGTAGGCGGGGAACCAGGTCGGGAGGACCCGCGTCGAGGCGATACCGAAGTGCGCGGCCACCGGCTGGCTCCCGGCGTAGAGGACCGACAGCCGACCCGTGCACGTGTCCGCGCGCGTGGCGGCCAACTGCTCGACGAGGGCCACGATCCAGGCCTGGGCGAACCGGTCGGAGCGTCCCGTCCTCCGGTACTGGGCCGATTTCCAGGCGAGCAGCATGCGCAGCACCTCCGGGTCCTTCTCGTCGAAGACGAAACGGACCGGCCCCACCTCTCGCGCGAGCCGGCGCTGGCGCCGCGGCAGGTCCCGGAGTCTCGCGCACGCGGCACGGCGGGCACGGAGGTACGGCTCGTATCCGCCGCTGAGATCGATCACCGGGGAGGGGAAACGGGACATGCGGCAGGTGTCGAACAGCGTCTGTCCCTCGAGCAGGTGGTCGAACTCCCAGACCGACAGGCCGCACAGGCGCAGCAGCTCACGGAGATCCCAGTCCAGCCCGGGTGCGTGCACGAGGCCTTGACCGTCGGTGAGCCCGGCCGCGATCGGCACGCCGGTGCCCAGCCGGCCGCGCTCGAACGGGAGGAAGCCCACCACCTCGGCGCCGTCTGTCAGTACCGCGACCCTCGAGCGGGGCCGTACCAGGCCGACCGCCACGGCGAAGTCGGGGGAGAGGAACGGGTTGTCGAAGGACGGCACCGCGCGCTGCAGCCGGCGCCACTGCTCGAGCTCGCCGGCCCCGAGTTCGGAGGGGTGGACCACGGTCGCTCTCATCGGGCACCCGCCGGTGATCCGGCGTCGGCCGTCTCGGTCCGGGAGGCGTCGGACGCCCCCCGATCCCGGGCCACCAGCCACAGGAGCAGCCCGCCGAGGAGGGCGCTCAGCCACGTCACGGCCACCGCCCCGCCGACGTTCGACCAGGCCGCCGCGGTGATCATGACCTGGGCGACGAGCGTGTTGACGGACACCACGGCGCCGACTGCCAGGACCGCCCGCACGAGGGCGGTCGACCGCCACAGCGGTCCCGCGACCGCCAGAGTGGGGGCGGCGACCGCCACGGCCGCGATGACCGCCTGCGAGATCCGGTGGTCTGCGGAGAGCAGGAGGAGACCCGTCCCCGCGGCGGGGAGCAGGACCGTGCCGGCCACCTGGATCGGGCGCGGACGGCGTGCGGGTTCAGTCACCGGTCGGTCCTCGCTCGTACTCGCGCCCGCGGTTGCTGCCGGTGACGGATGCGACATTCGGTGTCTCCCCTTGTTCTCTGCCGGCCAGGGGCCCCGGCGTCGGTTCCTGGGTCCCGCCCTCCCCCGTGCGAGGGCGGTTGCCGTGCGCGGGGTGGACGTGCGCTCCTCCGCTCCACGCCTGCCAGGCCGAGCGGACCATGTCCTCGACGCCGTGCCGCGCCTGCCACCCGAGGACCTCCTGGATCCGGTCGGAGGCGGCCACCACCCGGGCGGGATCACCCGGCCGTCGCGGCTCGACGACCGGCTCGGACCAGGCCTCCTGAGCCGTCCCCGAGACCGCGCGGATCGTGGCGATCATGTCCCGTACAGAGACGCCCTCACCGCGGCCGATGTTCGCCGTGAGGGCGCTCACCCGCTCCTCCGCCAGCGCCCGTCCCGCCGCCACGTGGGCCGCGGCGATGTCCTCGACGTGGACGAAGTCGCGGATGCAGGTCCCGTCCGGAGTGGGGTGGTCGTCGCCGAAGATCCGGGGCGGCCGGCCGAGTGAGAGCTGCTCGAGCACCATCGGCACCAGGTTGGAGCGACCACGGTCGGCCAGCTCGGGCCGGGCGCACCCGGCGACGTTGAAGTACCGCAGGTTGACGAACCGTGGTCCGCCGGCGGCTGCGACGGCTTCGATCATGCGCTCGCCGACGAGCTTGGTCTCGCCGTAGGGGTTCACGGGTCGGCAGGGGGTCTCCTCGTCGACGAGGTCCACGTCCGGCGCTCCATAGACGGCAGCGCTGGACGAGAACACGAAGGACCGGACACCCGCTGCGGTCGCCGCCTCGAGGAGGACCCGCAGACCCTCGACGTTCTCCCGGTAGTACAGCAGCGGCCGACGGACCGACTCCTCGACCTGCTTCTTGGCCGCGACGTGGACGATGCCGTCGACCCCGTACTCGTCGATCACACGCGACACCCGGTCCTGATCCAGGACCGACCCCACGACCAACTCGACGTCAGCAACCCGAGCTGCCTCACCCGTGGACAGGTCGTCCAGGACGACGACCGACTCCCTCGCGCGCTGCATCGCGGCTACCACGTGCCCGCCGACGTACCCCGCGCCTCCCGTGACCAGCCAGGTCATCGGCGCACCGTAACGTCGGTCGCGCCCGTTTTCCGCGGCAGCGGCCCGAAATCCCCCGGGGGAGTGGTGCCGCTGCTGCCCCACCAGCCAGCACCCGCGCCGGTACCGGACGCACGGGCACAGCGCGCGGTCCGTTCCGCCCCGGAGGTCCTGGTGGGCCGGTCTGCGGTGCCCGCACGGGCACGTCGGTCCGCGCGCCGGGTACCGGGTGGGCAGAGGCCCGTCGCCCGACAGCACGAGCAGGTGCGGGCCGCACGGGGAACCGACAGACCGGACGGGCGGCTCGCCCGTCGGCCCCGCTCTCCGCAGGACCGCTGCCGCGAGCAGCCGGTCGGGTTCGAGGGGGCCTCGGGGCGACGCCCCTCACGGTGCGGGGGCGCTGGGACGAACGGCGTCATGGCAGCACCTCGCCCCTGCACCCGGTGGCGCCTCCGGTCCCGCTCCGTGCCGGACGACGGAGACCCCCACTTCCTTCCTCGGGGCCCTCCAGATCGCCACCGAGCCAGAACACGACGTCGCCGCCCACGTGCCCAGCCAGCCGGGGGATGCCCGCGAGGGCCGTGACGATCGACGCCGCCGGGGACATCAGCATCAGGACCCGGCCTGCCGGAGACCGGTCGGCGCGGAGGCCGTCGTGCTCGGGCTGGTGAGGTCGGCGCGGCCGGTCCCGGCGTGGTGCAGGGTGCCGGTCGCGGGCGCCGTCCGGCGCCCCTTGCGATTGACCCGCTCGACGACCAGGGCGCGGAGCACCCGGGCGCCGTCCCGCCAGGTGTTGAGGTTGCTCTCCCCGTACATCCGGCGGTGCTCGAAACTCGGGACCTCGACGATCTTCAGCCGGGCCTTGGCGACCCGCGTGTTGATGATTGTCTCGATCTCGAAGCCGTCACCCCACTGCTTGCCGTGGGTGTCCGACGGGCGCGGGTCGAGATCCAGGTGGGCGAGGCAGTCGGCCCAGAAGGCGTTGTAGCCGTAGCAGAGGTCGGTGTAGTGCGTGCCGAACAGCACGTTCACCGTCCGGTTCAGCCACCGGTTGCCCCATGAGCGCACCGCGGTGATGTCGTTGCTGCCGCCGCCGGCGGCGAACCGAGTCCCCTTGGCGAAGTCCGCGCCGGCGACCAGGGCCGCCACGAACCGCTCGATCTCGTCCGGGTCGGCGGACCCGTCGGCGTCCAGCATGACGACGACGTCGCCGGTGACCGCGGCGAACCCGCACGCCATGGCGTTGCCCTTGCCGACCCGGTTCTGCAGCACGATCCTGACGTCCGGGCGCAGCGCCCGGGCCACCTCGACGGTGCCGTCGACGCTGCGGCCGTCGACCACGATGACCTCGTGCAGGTCGGCGGGCAGCCGGCCCATCACGTGCGGCAGGTTCTTCGCCTCGTTGTAGGTGGGAATGACCACGCTGACCCGCGGCGTGCGCGTCGCCCCGGGGCGGAGCGGCACGACGGCGTCCGGGTCGCGCGAGTCCGACCCCGGCGGGGGCACCTCGAAGACCACGTTGGGCAGCCGCAGCGGGCGCACGTCGGCGTCCGGGGTGTCGGGGACGGTGGGGACGACGGCGGAGGACAGGGCTCTCCGCGGGAACCAGTGCGGCCGTCGGGTGCCGGGCGCAGCGGAGCCGCGCAGACCGGCCGAGGCCAGGTCCCAGAGTGCGAGCGACATGGTGGTGCCTCTCTCTCGACCTCTCGTGCTGGGAGCGTGCGCCGGCTCGCGGCGACACGGTCGTGCTGTGGGGCGCCGAGCCCCTGGGCCGGGGCGGGCGCGGCGGGACCGATCCGGTCCGTGGGCGCTCCCCGGCGGGAGGGTCGGCGAACCGACCGCTCCGGACGGGGCAGGGAGGGGGTGTCCCGCCGGCTCAGCCGGGGCGCGATCCCGGGTCGTCCGCGCCGCCCCGGACCTCGCCGGGTGCGCTGCTGCGGACGAGGACGCCGTGGCCGGTCGGCCAGGTGGCGACCTCACCGGTCAGCACCACGGCGGGCAGCCCGGACGCGCCCGTCGGACCGCCCGAGGACGACGCCGCTGTGGCTCCGGAGGCCGTGGTGGCCGGCCCCCCGGGCGCGGGCACCGGCACCGGCACCGCCGGAGGCGGCTCGGGGACCGGGTTGACCGGGACGAGCGGGGGCGTGACCGCCTGGGCCTTCGGCGACGCTGCGACGCCGACGGCTGCGGACCCGGCGATCGGCACCGCCCCGCGGGACGCGACCGCGAGGTCGGCGAGGGTCCCCTCCGCCGCCGCGCGGGCCTGCCCGGCGGGTGGCGTCCCGGACGCCTGGTCCGCGGGCGGCGGGGTGCCGCCCGGCAGCTCGCCGACCGGGGCCGGGAGCGTCGGTGCGGAGCGCTCCGCCGGGGGCTCGTCCGGCGCCTCCGCCGGGGTCCCGGCCGGGTCGCCGGGGGTGCTGGGCGGCGTGCCGGTACCGGGGTCCGCGGGCGCCGGCGTGCCGGTACCGGGCTCAGCCGGCGCGGGCGTGCCGGGCTCGGCGGGCGCGGGCGTGCCTGGCTCGGCGGGCGCGGGCGCGGGCGCGGGCGTGCCGGGCTCGGCGGGCTGCTCGTCGTCCGGGGAGCCGGGGGTCTGGCCGTCGTCGGGCTGCGTCGTCCCGCCGTCGGCGGGCTGCTCGTCGTCCGGGGACGTGGGCGTGCCGGCTGGCGGGGTGCCCGGGGTCGTCCCGCCGCCGGAGGAGCCGCCCGGCTCCTCACCTGCGGAGCCGGAGCCGCCGGAGTGCCCAGAATCGCCGTGGTGACCGGAGTGCCCGCCGCCTGCCGACCCCGGCACCATCGGCGTGGGCGCCTGCGGCCGCGGGGACGTCGGCGCCGAGGGCTGCGGGGCCGCCGGCTCGGCATCCGGCTCCGGCTGCGGGGTCACCGACGGAGGGGTGGCCGGCTCCGGCTCCGGCTGCGGGGTCACCGACGGAGGGGTGGCCGGCTCCGGCTCCGGCTGCGGGGACACCGACGGAGGGGTGGCCGGCTCCGGCGTGGTCACGACCGGCTCGGCGGGGGTCGCCGTCCCGGTCGGGCCGCCGGCCGGCGTGCCTCCGGAGGTCCCCCCGGAGGCCGGGGTCGGAGGGGTCGCTGCGACGGACGTGGGCACCACCGGGACGGCGGGTGCCGGGGTCGTCGTCCCACCCGCGGGGGCTACCTCAGCGTCACTCAGGGTGACAGCGGGCGCCGTGGGCGTCACCCCGGTCACCGCGGCGACCGGGACGAGTTCCGGCGCGGCCGGGGCGTCCGCGTGCGCGGGCGAGGACAGGACGGTCAGGAGGAGCCACAGGCCGGACAGCAGCAGGGCGGCCAGGAGGACGCGGCTGCGCCAGGTGGCCGGGCGGTCCGCATGCGGACGCACACCGGCGGCACCGGTCCGCCCCCCGTCGACCAGCACGACCAGCCCCTCGGCCACACCCGCGCGGTCGGCGGTGTGACAGGGCACGGGCATTGGACCCGTGCACGCAGGAGCACTGTTCGGCGGGATCTCTGCAACGGTCAACCGGTTGCGGAACAGCAGATGATCAATTCCGGCGGGGTCTCACTCTGTGTGACAAGCCGCACGAGGACCGCAGCGGAACTGGTCCGGATCGTTACCCCAAGTCGGGCCCGCTGTCCAGAGGCCTTGATCCCCTCCGTCCTTCGGGTGCCGTTCGCGTGCGACGGACACGGAGGGGTCTCGGCCCGGACATCCGACCGGTCAGCGGCTGTCGGTCGACCCGGGGGTTCCGGTACCAGCTCTGCTCCACCGTTCCCTCGCAGGACTCGTGCACCGCGGCGACCACGCCGCCCGTCACCGCGACCTGCTACCACCATCTGGGCACGGCGACCGGCCGCACCCGGGCGCTGCCGCGGGCTGGGGAGCAAGGTCAGGAACGGGTCTCCATCGCGGCGTCGAGGGCGGCCGGTAGGGCGGTGAGGAAGGCGTCGACCTGGGCGTCGGTGAGCACCAGCGACGGCGCCAGGCGCAGCACGCCCGGCGCGACGGCGTTGGTGAGGAAGCCGGCCTGCCGCAGCGCGGTCTCCAGCCCGGCGGCGACCTCGGCGGTGAGCACCACGCCCAGCAGCGCGCCCCGCCCCCGCACCCCGGCCACGCCGGGATGGCCGAGGCCCTCGATGCCGGCGGTGAACCGGTGCTCGAGTTCCTTGGCCCGTTCCAGCAGGCCCTCCTCGGCGATGGTGTCGAGCACGGCCAGGGCGGCGGCGGCGGCGATCGGATTGCCGCCGAAGGTGGAGCCGTGGCTGCCGGCGCCCATCAGCTCGGCGGCGTCGCCGAAGGCCAGCGTGGCGCCCAGCGGCAGGCCGCCGCCGAGCGCCTTGGCCAGGGTGATCACGTCGGGGGTCAGGCCCTCGGCCTGGTGGGCGAACCAGTGCCCGGTGCGCCCGGTGCCGGTCTGCACCTCGTCCACGGCGAACAGCGCGCCGGCCGCCGCGGCGGTCCGCGCGGCGGCGGGCAGGTAGCCCGGCGGCGCCGGTTGCACGCCGCCCTCGCCGAGCAGCGGCTCGAGCAGCACCATCGCGGTGGCCGCGGAGACGGCGCCCTCGAGCGCGTCGGGGTCGCCGTAGGGCACGTGCCGCACGCCGCCGGGCAGCGGGGCGAAGGCGGCGGCCTTGCCCGGCTGGCCGGTGAGCGCCAGCGCGCCCATGGTGCGGCCGTGGAAGGAGCCCTCGGCGGTGACCACCTCGGTGCGCCCGGTCAGCCGGGACAGCTTGAAGGCGGCCTCGTTGGCCTCGGCGCCGGAGTTGCCGAAGAACACCCGCCCGGGCCGGCCGGCCAGCTCGATCAGCCGCTCGGCCAGGGCCACGCCGGGCTCGTGCACCGCCAGGTTGGACACGTGCCCCAGCGTCCGCGCCTGGGCGGTGATGGCCTCGACGACCCGGGGGTGGGCGTGGCCGAGGATGGTGGTGGCGATGCCGCCGAGCAGGTCGGTGTACTCCCGCCCGTCGACGTCCCACACCCTGGCCCCGGCGCCGCGGGCCAGTGCCACCGGCGGGGTCCGGTAGTTGCCCATCATCACCGCCGACCAACGGGCGGCCAGCTCGGCGGTCCGCGTTCCACCCGGCACGGTCACGGCGCGGGCTCCTCGTTGCCCACCGGTGCGGGGCTGTCCGGGTCGACGGCGGGCAGGACCATCGTGCCGGTCCCCTCGGTGGTGAACATCTCCAGCAGCAGGGCGTGCGGGGTGCGGCCGTCGACCACGGTCGCCCGCCTCACCCCGCCCTCGACCGCCCGGAGGCAGGCGGCCATCTTCGGGAACATCCCCGAGTCCAGGGTCGGCAGGATCTCGGCCAGCTCGCGGCTGTCGATCTTCTGCACCAGGGACTCGCGGTCGGGCCAGTCGGCGTAGAGCCCCTCGACGTCGGTCAGGACGACGAGCTTCACGGCGCCCAGCGCCACGGCGAGCGCCGCGGCGGCGGTGTCGGCGTTGAGGTTGTGCACCTGACCGCTGGGGTCCGGCGCGACGGTGGACACCACGGGGATGCGGCCGGCGTCGATGATCGCGCCGACGGTCGTGGGATCCACGTCGGCCACCTCGCCGACCAGGCCGACGTCGACCTCCTCGCCGTCGACGACCGCGGTGGTGCGCTGGGCGGTGAACAGCCCGCCGTCCTCGCCGGAGAGCCCGACCGCGAAGTGCCCGTGCTGGTTGATGAGGTTGACCACCTCGGGCCCCACCTGGCCGGTGAGCACCATGCGGACGACCTCGACGCTCTCCTCCGTGGTCACCCGCAGCCCGCCGCGGAACTCGCTCTTGATGCCGAGCCGGCGCAGCATGCTGGTGATCTGCGGTCCGCCGCCGTGGACGACCACGGGGAGGATGCCGCAGGTCCGCAGGAAGACCATGTCCTCGGCGAAGGCCCGGCGGCACGCCTCGTCGACCATCGCGTGGCCGCCGTACTTGATCACCACCACGTTGCCGTGGAACTCCTTGAGCCACGGCAGCGCCCCGGTCAGGACGGCGACCTTGTCGGCGTCGCCCTCCGGGTCGTAGGTCCGCATGACCCGGCTGCTGCCGATCCGGCGCCGCGGCCGCCGGGATGGCGCCTCCTCGAGGCCGACGCCGGACGGTTCGTCCGTCCGGGAGCCGGACGGCGACGGAGGCGCCGGGACTCCGGGTGGCGCCTCGTCGACCCGGACGTCGGGCGGGGTGGGGTCCTGCACGCTGCTGGTGCGGGTCAGGTCCTGTGCGTGGTCGATGCTCATGTGGAGTAGGCCGAGTTCTCGTGCACGTAGGCGATGGACAGGTCGTTGGTCCAGATCGTGGCCTGCTCGCCGCCGGCGCCGAGGTCGACGTCGATGGCGATGGCCCGGCCGGTGAGGTCGACCCCCTCGCGGGGATCGCCGATCGCGCCACCCCGGCAGACGGTGACCCCGTTGATGGTCACGTCGACCCGGTCGGGCTCGAAGGCGGCGTCGGTGGTGCCGATCGCGGCCAGCACCCGCCCCCAGTTCGGATCGTTGCCGAACAACGCGGTCTTGAGCAGGTTGTTGCGCGCACACGCCCGGCCGGCGGTGAGCGCGTCCTCGACGCTGGCCGCACCCCGGACGGTGATCGCGATGTCCTTGGTCGAACCCTCCGCGTCGGCCAGCAGCTGCATGGCGAGGTCCGTGCACGCCGCGGTGAGCGCCTCGGTGACCTCGGCGGCGGACGGCGTCACCCCGCTGGCGCCGTTGGCCATCACGATCACCGTGTCGTTGGTGGACAGGCAGCCGTCGGAGTCCACCCGCTCGAAGCTCACGCCGGTCGCCTGCTTCAGCGCGGGCTGCAGGATCTCCGCCGGCACGACGGCGTCGGTGGTCAGCACGACCAGCATCGTGGCCAGGCTCGGCGCCAGCATGCCCGCGCCCTTGGCCATCCCACCGATCGTCCAGCCGTCCCGCTCGACGACGGTCGTCTTCGGAACGCTGTCGGTGGTCATGATCGCCCGGGCGGCGTCCGGCCCGCCGTCCTCGCTCAGGGCCTTCACCGCCGCGCTCACTCCGGCGGTCAGGGCGTCCATGTGCAGCCGGACGCCGATCAGGCCGGTGCTGCAGACCGCGATGTCGATCGCGCCCAGCCCGAGCTCGGCGGCGGCGTGCTCGGCGGTGGCGTGGGTGTCGGCGAACCCCTCCGGTCCGGTGCAGGCATTGGCGCCACCGGAGTTGAGCACCACCGCCCGCGCCCGCGCACCGGCCAGCACCTGCCGGCTCCACAGCACCGGCGCGGCCGGGAACCGGTTGGTGGTGAACACCGCCGCCGCGGCGTCGTCCGGACCGTCGTTGACCACCACGGCGACGTCGAGGCCGCCGGAACTCTTGAGCCCGGCGGCCACCCCGGCCGCCCGGAAGCCCCCGGGAGCCGTCGTCGTCACGGGGCGACCCCCACCACCGGCAGGCCGGTGGTCTCGGGCAGGCCCAGGGCCAGGTTGGCGCACTGGATCGCCGCGCCGGCGGTGCCCTTGGTCAGGTTGTCCACCGCGGCGACCACGACCAGCCGCCCGGCGTCGGGGTCGACCGCGACCTGCAGCGCGACGGTGTTGGCGCCCAGCACCTGCGCCGTCGCCGGCCACTGCCCCTCGGGCAGCAGGTGCACGAACGGCTCGTCGCCGTAGGCCTTCTCGAAGGCCGCCCGGGCGGTCTCGGCCGTGACCCCGGGCCGGAGCCTGGCCGAGCAGGTGGCCAGGATGCCCCGGCTCATCGGCACCAGCGTCGGGGTGAAGCTGACGACCACCGGCGCGCCCGCGGCCTCCGAGAGGTTCTGCACCATCTCCGGCGTGTGCCGGTGCACCCCACCCACCCCGTAGGCGCTCACCGACCCCATCACCTCGCTGCCCAGCAGGTGCGGCTTGGCCGACTTGCCGGCGCCGGACGTGCCGCTGGCGGCGACCACCACCACCTCGGGCTCCACCAGGCCCGCGGCCAGCGCCGGGGCCAGGGCCACGGTGACCGAGGTCGGATAGCAGCCCGGCACCGCGATCCGCCGCGCGCCGGCCAGCTGCTCGCGCCGGCCGGGCAGCTCGGGCAGCCCGTAGGGCCAGCACCCGGCGTGCTCGCCGCCGTACCAGCGCGCCCACGCCGCCGGATCGTTGAGCCGGTGGTCGGCCCCGCAGTCGATGACGAGCGTGTCGTCGGACAGCCGGGCTCCGATCGCGGCGGACTCCCCGTGCGGGAGGGCGAGCACGACCACGTCGTAGTCGCCGAGCGAGTCGGCGTCGCTCGGCCGGACCTCGAGGTCGGCGTAGGGCAGCAGGTGCGGCTGCAGCTCACCCAGGCGTCGGCCGGCGCTCGCGTTGGCGTGCACCCCGGCCAGCCGCAGGTTCGGGTGACCGGCCAGCAGCCGGCACACCTCACCCCCGGCGTACCCGGTGGCGCCGGTGACCCCGACCGTCCACGTCCGCCGCACATTCACGCTGAGTGACAGTACCTGGGCATGCGGGACCCGCGCCGTCACGCGATCGGATGATCCCGCTCACCCCCCTCCCCGGCAGAGGCGGGCGTCGGTCCCGACTCCCGGAGCATCGGGGCTGTTCAGCGGCCCGTTGCGTCGACTGCGCCCACCCGAGTCGGCGCCGGACGACGGATCGGCGCGTTCCGACCCGGCGACGGGATCGTCACGCTGAGTGCTGCAGCGCTCTCTGCCAGCCGTCGAGGCGGGGCACCTCCCCCGCCACCGCTGGGAGGAATGTGTCCCTCGAGGCCGCCACCTCCACCGGCCGCGCTGGGCCGGCGCGGTCAGGACAGGGCGCCGACCTCGCGCAGCACCTCGAGGACCTCCGGCAGATCGGAGAACGCCTCCCGGACGTCGTCCGGGGTGGCGATGGAGTGGGCGTTCGCCGCCAGGTAGTCGGCCAGGGCGGCGTCGAATGCCTCCTCGCCGGCCTGCTCCCGGGCCTCGACCAGGGCGGCGCCGCCGAGCGTGTAGACGGTGTCGTAGTAGGTGTTGTCGGGCCGCAGGAACTCCGCCGCCCAGTACGCCATGGAGCCGCCCACCGGTGGGAAGTCCTCCGCGGGGAGGTGGGCGAACGGCTGCTCGTCGCCGTCGGCCACCGACTGGGCGAACGTCGAGAACGACTCGTCCAGCCACGGGTGCTCGCCCTGGTCGTTGCCCACCAGGCCGTAGAACCACATGTGCGCGAGCTCGTGCGTCACCAGACCCCGCCGGTCGACCGGGTCCACGTCGCCGAACTGGATGGCCCCGGGGAACTCGATGCCGCTCGTCTGGGCGGACAGCACCACCACCCACAGGTCGTCGTAGGGGAAGGGCCCGAGCAGGTCGACGAGCTCGCTGTTGGACTCCTCGATCTGGTCCAGCCAGGCCTCCGCATCGGCCTCGCCCACCTCCCGGTCCAGCCCCACGTGCACGCGGACGCCGTCGACCGTCCGCTCGGCCACGTCCAGGTCCCCCACCGCGACGGCCACGTCCCGCACCGCCGGGGCGGTGAAGCGGTGGACGGTCGTCCCGTCCTGCTGGTCCTCCGCACCGTCCGCCGCCCCGGTACCGAGGACCTCGTAGCCGGACGGCGCGACGACCTCCATCGAGTCCAGCAGGAAGTCCTCGCTCACGGCGGTCTCGCCGATGACCGGGACGGCAGGACCACGCTCCCAGCCGCGACCGCGCTCCCACGCCAGGAGCGGGAACGCCGTGGCGAACCAGGCGACCTCCGCGTCGGGCGAGGACCCGACCCGCTCGTTGACCTCCTCACCGAGGACCAGGTCGAACGTCAGCTCGGCGGTGACGGTCTCCCCCGCCGACACGCAGTCGGCCAGTGGCACCTCGACCAGGGTGCCGGCCGGCGCGTCCTCCGGTGCGCCGGCGGCGACGTCGAGGAAGGCGGCGTCCTGGCCGTCGATCCGCACGTCCGACACCACCAACGAGCTCCCTGCACGGGAGGTCGCCGGCTTGTTCGGCCAGGACCGGAAGACCAGTTCACAGGTGTCCAGGTCCGGGGTGAACTCGACGACCTCGCGCCCGGCCACCGTCGCGAGGTCGGCGGCGACCTCGAAGCGCAGGTCGACCACGGGCCGGTCGGGCCACGGCTCGGCGGCGGCGGGCCCTCGACCGGCGTCGCCCAGCCCTCCCGAGGTGCAGCCGCTGAGCACCAGCGCCGAACACGCCAGGGCAACCGAGGGCCACCGTCGACCTGCGCGCATCCCCGTCCTCGTGGCCTGGGCGACCGGGCGGTCCCGGCCGGCACTCCCATTCTGACGCGCACTCACCCCTCTGCGTTCCGCTGGCCACGACGAGTGAGCCATCTGTCATCGGCAGGTGGACCGGTGTCCCTGGGACGGGTGAGTCAGCTGTGACGACCGTGACTGGTTGTTATCTAGCGGATGCGCAGTGCATATGTCAGCCTCTTTCAGTCACTACGCAATCACGGTCCGTCGCCGAAGGTGAGCGGACGTCCGGAGGACCACTCGTGCGCAGTTCCCTCTCTACGGCCGGCCGCCGCGCCAGCGTCCTCGCGGCCGCGGCTCTCGTCTCCCTGACCACGGCCGCGTGCGGTCCCGCCGACCTCCAGATCGGCGCTGCCGGCACGGCCGGCCAGACCGGCGCGAGCAGCCAGACGGCGATCGACCGGCCGCTCTCGCTCGGCGACGCCGCCCCGGCTCCGAGCAGTGCCGCCCCGAGCCCGGTGCCGACCCCCGCGGTACCGGAGCCCACGATCCCGGCCCAGACGCAGACGCAGCCGCAGCCGAAGACGCAGGTCCCCGTCGCCGGGTCCTCCGAGTCGGAGAGCGAGGACGTGGACGAGCCTGCGGCGGCAACCGTCCCGGCCGAGGTCGCCCCCGGAGCCCCGCAGGCGGCGGCGACCGCAGACCCGGGACGCCGCAAGCGCGGCTCCTCCTCCGGCCGGTCGACGAGCACCCCCGCAGCCGCTCCTGCTCCCGTCGCCGGCGCGGCTGCCGCACCCGCGGCTGCCGGCGCCTCCACCGGCGGGTCGGGTGGGGCGTTCACCGACCAGGCGCGTCGGTCCTTCACCGCGGGCAACGGTCAGACCGGCAACTACCTGCTCTACGCCGGCGGCATCGACCCCGCGAAGCCGGTCGGGCTGGTCGTCTACGTCGACGGCACCGGCGAGTACGGCGTGGACAACCCGACCACGTCCTACGCGCTCGGCGGCTCGTCGGGGCTGGTGGCCACCAGCAGGGCGCGCAACATGATCACCCTCGCCGTGGAGAGCCCCAACCAGTCCTGCGAGTGCTGGCACACCGGCAACACCAGCGGCTACGCCGACTTCCTCGCGGGGCTCATCGAGAACCAGCTGAGCAAGTACCCCGTCAGCGAGGTGTGGCTGAGCGGCTTCTCCTCCGGGGCGCAGGAGATCACCCGCTTCCTCGTGCCGCGGCACCCGGAGCTGATGCGCCTCGGCGGCGGCTGGGTGGTGTTCGGCGGCGGTGGCCCGCCGGCCGACGGCGGGTCCGCCGTGACCGCGGCCCGCATGGCCGGGGTCCGCGGCCACTGGTTCACCGGTACCGCCGACACGTCCGTCCCCCTGACCGCCTCCTGGGGTGCCCAGGCCGGGGAGCGGTTCTACGCCGGCCGCGGCGTCGTCACGTCGAGCGAGTACCCGGCCGGTGTCGGCCATGCGCTCGACGGCCGACTGGGCCGCACGGTCGGGCAGCTGATCGACGCCTCGTGACGACCACGGTGGGCGCTCCCGCGGGGAGCGCCCACCGTGGCCCGGCTTCAGCCGAGGCGGTCCGCCGGCCGGCCGGCCGTCATCACCCGGTCGACCAGGTCCTGGGTGAGGTCGGCCCGGAGGTCGCCGGGCACCGGGAGCCCGCTGTCGGTGTACCAGTCGGGCGAGGCCTCGGGATGCGGCCCCACGACGCCCACCGCGCCTCGGCCGAAGGGCGCGACGACCGCCGCGGGCAGCCCGTTGTCGTAGGTCGCCAGCACCTCCGCCGGGCCCCGGGCCGGGTCCAGGTCGAACCACGCACCGTCCTGGAAGTAGACCTGGCGACGACGTCCCGCCCAGGTCACCGTGACGAGGCTGTCGCCGTCGTGGTCCGGCCGGGCGCCGGGCGAGGAGATGAACCGGTCGGTGTCCCCGGGCAACAGGCCGAAGCCGGGGGTCTCCCCGGCCAGGTAGCCGCCCAGGCAGAACCCGAGGTACCCCCCGCCGGACCCGACGAACTCCCGGATGGCCTCGCGGGAGCGCCTCATCTTCCGGTACGCCCGCCGCAGGCCACCTCCACCGGGCTGGGCGTAGAGCCGGGCGCCGGCGAGCACGCCCGGCTCCAACGGGAGTTCCTCGCGCGGCCCGACGAAGCGGACGTCGAGGTCCCACCGGCTCCGGCGCAGCGCGGCCGCCACCGCCTCCGGGCACCCGGGGGTGGACGCCGGCCCGCGGTAGACCAGCGCCAGGTCCGAGCCGCGGGAGCTCGGGGCCGGGAGGTCAGGGAGCACGGACCCGGCCGTCTGCGTCGAGGACCAGCACCTCCCGCCGCGGTTCCGTCACCGACTGCACCCTGCGGCGCACCGCACCGGTCGCCCGGGCCACGATCTCCTCCAGCGGGCCGCGCGCGTGGTAGCGGCTCCACACCAGCGCGAACGCCACGACGAGCACGGTCTGGATGAGCAGCCCCGTCGCTTCCCCGGGCATCCCCGACCAGCTGAGCAGCAGCAGGTGCAGGGAGTACAGCGTCAGGGTCATGCTCCCCGCGGCGGCCAGCGGCCGCAGGAGCGCGCTGGTGGTGCGGCCGACGAGGATGGCGCCTCCGAGGACGACCAGACCGAGCCCGGTGGTGAAGGCCAGGTCCAGCGGCGTCGTGGAGTGCGGCGTCATGGTCGCCAGCCACCAGCCGGTGTCCGTCGGCGTCGTCCCGCTCCACCCGACCCCCATGACCTCGGCCAGCTCGACGGGGGTCATTGACCGGCTCGCGACCGCCTCGAGCTCGGCGCGGCCGCCGAGGACGTCGAGCAGGAACCACGAGATCGTCAGAGCGGTCACGGCCAGCCCGGCGCCGGTCAGGGTGATGAGCGCGACGGTGCGCCGCGACGTCAACAGCGCGCGCCCGACCGCCATGCCGACGCAGAGGTAGGCCATCCAGGAGAGGGCCGGGTACACGCCGGTCAGCACGAGCTCCCGCAGCACCTGGCCCGGATCGCCGACCAGGTCGCCGAACGTCAGGTTCGGCACCGTCGACCGCACCTCGGTACCGGAGCGCAGCCAGTGGCTGAGGACCGGCATGACCACGACGATCGTCGCGGCCAGGGCGATGAGCGCGCGGCTGGACAGGGTGAGCAGCGGGATGGCGAACACGAACAGCAGCGCGTAGTACGGCAGGATCACCGAGGCGAAGTCGGCGGGCACCACGGATCCCAGGAGCAGCCCGACGCCGCCGATGATCAGCGCCCGGACCAGCAGCGCGGCCGCGTACCCCGGCCAGGTCCGCGCGGTCGGCCGCTTCCTGCGCCCCGTGGCGAACGCGACGCCGACGCCGGCCAGCAGCGCGAACAGCGCCGCCGACTTGCCCGCGGCCAGCGTCCACGCCAGCGACACCTCCCCGTCGTCGTCGACGGAGTTGATGTTGTGGACGGCCATCATGCCGAACAGCGCGATCCCGCGGGCGGCGTCGATGCCGACCAGGCGGGCGCCCGACCGCAGGGCCGGCGCGGTGCTCGACGGGGTCCCCGACACGTCACCGGACGGGGCCGGCTCGCAGGCGTGGGGCAGCGACGACTGCCTGCTCGCGGTCATCGCCGGGCCGCCGTCGCCCCGGCCGACACCCGGCGCCGGTCGCGCGCCGGCGCCGCCGTCGGAGCCCGCCCGACCTTCTGGGCCGGGATGCCGCACCAGGTGGTCTCCCTCGGGAGCACCTCGCCCTTCATCGCCAGCGACATCGCGGACAGGGTGGCGTCCTCCTCCACGACCGAGCCGTAGAGGACGACGGCCTTGTCGCCGATGGTCGCGCGGTCCCGCAGGACGACGTGGTCCATCTTCATGACGCGGTCCTCGAAGAGGTGGGTCTGCAGCGATGCGTTCGCACCCACCGAGACGTCGTCCCCGATGGTCACGAGGTCGAACTCGGTGAGGTAGGTCGTGTCGATCAGCGTCCGCCGACCGATCCGGGAGCCGAACAGCCGCAGCGCGGGGCCGAGCAGGGGCGTGCCGGTGAGGAAGGTGAGCAGGGCCGGTACCGCCGCCGCCTCGTAGATGCCGGTCACGAACTCCGTCCGGCGGACGAAGCCGCTCCACAGCGGTCGCACGCGCGGCCGGTAGCGGCCGACGACGGCCCACTTGAGAGCGGCCACCAGCGCCACGACCAGGACGCTGGAGGTCAGGGCGACCAGCGGCGCGAGCAGCACGGTGGCCACCGTGCTCCAGGAGAGCGCCAGCGCGGAGAGGCCGTACAGGGTCGCGAACGTCGCGACGGCCAGCAGGGAGCTCGGCAGCACGATCCGGAGGAACTCGATCGCGTAGCGGGCACGGACCTGCCGCCGCGAGGGGGCGTAGGTGTCGGCCTCGGTGAACTCCTCGAACACCTCGCGGCGGGGGAGGAAGAACGGCGGCGAGCCGAGCCATGAGGTACCGGGCTCGGTCCCGGCGGTCGGCGGGACCGAGCGGACGCCGATGAGCGACCCGTCACCGAGGTGCGAACCCGACGGGACGAAGGCGGCGTTCCCGACGAAGGCGCGGGAACCGATCTCGGTCCGCCGGAAGGCGACGTGGCCGTTGGCGTAGGTGGCGCTGCCCACGCTGGCCATGTCCGCCACGAAGCTGCCCTCGCCCACCGTGAGGAGGTCCGGGTCGATGTTGGCGATGGTGGACACCTCGGCGCCCTTGCCGACCTTGGTCCCGAGCGCCCGCAGCCACATCGGCGTGTAGAGCGTCGAGTACATGGTGTTGTTGAACAGCAGGCTCTGCTCGAGCAGCTTGTCCCCCAGCCACTTCTCCAGACCCAGCTGCGACCGCAGGTGGTGCACGCCCTCCGGGGTCTCCGCCAGGACCAGGCGCCGGGCGCCCAGGATGAGTCCGCACGAGGCCGCCACGAACAGCGGGCCGGACAGCGCCGTGGCCAGGAGGCCGGCCGCCGTCCCGAAGCTGAGCAGGACCCACCAGACGACCGCCACCACCGGCAGCAGGATCAGGAACGGCAGCAGCTCCAGCAGCAGGACGCCACCGGCGAAGCCGGCCAGCAGGTGGCTCGACCAGGTGCGCGGCGCCTGGTCGCAGGCCGCCATGAGCTCGACGACCGGGTCCATCGAGTCGGGCGCCGGACGGGCCGGGGACCCGGCCCAGGTCTCGCCGGCGGGGATGCTCCGGCGGGACGGCAGCAGCGACTGGTCCCTGAGGATGGCGTTCTCGCCGACCTCCGAGTCGCACTCCAGCACGCTCTCGGACCCGACGACCGCGCCGGCACCGACGGTGACCGGGCCGATGGTCAGGATGCCCTCGGCGACGCGGTGGCCGTGCAGCTGCGTGCCGTAGCCGATCGTCGCGCCGCGGCCCACGCGCAGCAGCGACGGCAGCGAGACGTTCGCCGTCCCGATGTGGGCCTCGTCGTCGATCTGCGCACCGGCCAGCCGCAGGTACGTCACCGCCCACGGCGACCCGCTGAGCACGGTGAGCGGGGAGATCGACATCAGCTTCTGCACGGTCCACACCCGCAGGTGCATGCCACCCCAGAGCGGGTGGTCACCGGCGCGCAGCCCCCGGGAGAGCAGCCGCGCGCCGACGACCGGGAGGACCCAGCGGGCCAGCAGGTAGACGGTCGGCAGCGCGATCGCCAGCTGGACGACCAAGGCGAGCGAGGGCTGACCGTCGTTGAGCCCGTACAGGACGCCGACGGGGAGCAGGAACACCAGGATGATCGCGTAGAGCACCGAGACCTGCGCCGTCCCGAAGGCGATGACCCGCTCACGGGAGGGCGGTTGCGGCCGGGGCTCGCGCGGCTCGAGCGTCACGGGCTCGTCCGACTGGCTGGTGGTGCCGTCCTCGAGGAACGTCGCCAGGTCCCGGACGGTGGGGTGCTTGTAGAAGTCCAGGATGGACAGCCCCGAGCCCAGCTCGCTCTCCCGCATCGCGGACACGACGTTCGCCGCCACGAGCGAGTGCCCGCCCAGCGCCTCGAAGAAGTTCGCCTCCACCGAGACCGCGCCCGCCGGCAGGTTGAGCATCTGCTCCCACAGACCGGCGATCCAGGCCTCCGCGGGGGTGGCCGGCGGCTCGTGCTCGCGGTCGGTGCGGATCAGCCGGGGACGGGTGGGCGCGGGCAGCCGGCCGCGGTCGGCCTTGCCGCTGGGCAGCATCGGGATCGAGGTGACCGCGTCGAGGTAGGACGGGACCATGTAGGGCGGCATCTGGGCCACCAGCTGCTCGTGCAGCTCGGGGATGACGGCGTCGGCCGCCCCGGCGTCGCGCAGGATGACGTAGCCCGCGAGGTCCCCACCGGTGTCCGGCGAGGCCAGCAGGGTGACGACGGCACCGGTCACCTGGGGGTGCTCGAGGAGGACGCTCTCGATCTCCTGCAGGTCCACACGGTGGCCCCGGACCTTGACCTCGCTGTCCGCGCGGCCCAGGTACTCCAGCTCGCCGTCGGGCAGGAAGCGGCCCAGGTCGCCGGTGCGGTAGATGCGCTCCCCCGGGATGCCGCGGGGGTCGGGGATGAAGCGGTCGGCGGTGAGGTCGGGGCGGTTCACGTAACCGCGCGCCACGCCGGGACCGCCGACGCAGATCTCGCCGACCTGCCCCGCGGGGACCGGCTTGCGGTCGTCGTCGAGCAGGGTGACCCGGTAGGTCGGCAGGGGGCGGCCGATGGTGACCTGCTTGCCCGGCCGGAGCTCGGCCATCGTGCAGGTCACGGTCGTCTCGGTGGGCCCGTAGGTGTTCAGGATCCGGCGGCCGGGTCCCCAGCGGTCGACCAGCTCGCGGGGGCAGGCCTCGCCGCCGACGTTGACCGTGCGGATCAGCGGCAGGGTGCGGTCGAGGGTCGCCAGCACGGTGGGGACGCAGTAGATCATCGTGATCTCGTTGTCCTCGAGGAAGTCGGCCAGACCCGACCCGACCCGGCGGCCGTCGGTGGGTCCGGCGACGAGCGTCGCCCCGACGGCCCAGGTCGGCCAGATCTCCTCGATGGAGAAGTCGAACGCGATCGTCATGCCCTGGTAGACGCGGTCGGTGGACTCGACCCCGTACAGGGACGGCACGATGCCGATGAAGTTGCAGATGCTCGACTGGTTGATCTCGACGCCCTTGGGGCGGCCGCTCGAGCCCGACGTGTAGATGATGTAGCAGACCGGGTCGCCGTCGGACTCGGTGCCCGGCCGGGAGCTCGACTGGACCGCGAGCTCGGGCCCCAGCTCGTCCAGGTACAGACCCTCGCACGGCAGCGCGACGCAGGACGCGGCGAACGACGTGTGCGTCACCAGCAGGCTCAGCGAGGAGTCCTCGGCGATGTACTGCAGCCGGTCGGCGGGCGCCTCGGGGTCGATCGGGACGAACGTCGCCTCGGTCTTCGTGACCGCCAGCAGCGCGACGTAGGTGTCCACCGAGCGGTGCAGGAGGATCCCCACGCGGACGCCGGCGCGCGCACCCCGGGTCATCAGCAGGTTCGCCAGCCGGTTCGCGCGCTGGTCGAGGTCCGCGTACGAGACGCGCTCGCCCTCGCACTCGAGCGCGGTGGCCGAGGGCCGCTGGTCGCAGGTGCGCTCGAAGAACCGGCTCAGCCGGGTGACCAGGGAGCGCTGACCGGAGATCTCGGCCACGAAGTTGTCGTGCAGCCGGTACGACGTGGCGGTGTTGTCCCGCATGTCGTATCCCGGAGTGGCGGTCGGGGACTGCCGCTCGACATCTCCCGCGAATGTCGAGAAGAAGTCCCAGTCATCGCTGTGCGTCGTCATATATTCACTCTCTGCAGCCCTTCGGCGAACGAACCTCCCGAGGCTAGGTCGGGATTTCGGAACGGTGCAAAGCCCCGTGGCAAGGGTCGAAGGACTCACACGCCACCCCCTTGACCTGGCGAGATGAGCGTTTCGATCACGGAGGATCATCGATCTGTTTCGCACTGTGATGCTGGCGCGGCGAAATGTGCTGATGGCCTACATTCCGCTGTCGGGTATTCACGCAGAGCAGGTCGGCGACGTCTCGACGGGACGCCGACACGCCCCGATCGGTGACGGAGATGGATCGTCGAATGGGAGAAGAGTCACCCGATCGTGCACCCCTCGTCCTCCTCGCCAGCCCCGAGGACGTGCTCCGCGTCGGAGGCGAACACCTCCTGACGCCCCGCGAGCGACAGCGCGCCGGCGCCCTGCGCCACCGAGCCGACCGCGACGCCCACGTCGCTGCGCACATGCTCGTCCGGCACTGCGTCGCGGCGCTGACCGGTCGGCCGGCGGAAGCGCTCGAGCTGGTGCAGGAGTGTGCGGAGTGCGGCTCGACCGAGCACGGCAGGCCCGCGATCGCCGGTCTCCCCGAACTGCACGTCAGCCTGGCGCACACCCGCGGCGCCGTGGTGGCGGGCGCGGACCTCCGGCCGATCGGCGTCGACGTCGAGGGAGCGCGGACGAGGGACCTCGACCCCGCCGTCCTGGCCTACACCCTCACCGCCGCCGAGACGGCCCGGGTCCGTTCGGCGAGCGACCCGCCGTTCGCCTTCCTCCGCCACTGGGTGCGCAAGGAGTGCCTGGTGAAGGCGGGCGTGGTCACGCTCGACGAGCTGTCCCGCGTGGAGCTCGACCCCACGACGGAGGAGGACGTCGAGCGGGGTCGCACGCGCAGCCGCTTCGGGCCCCTGCACCTGCTGGACTGGTTCGACCCGATCTTGGACGTCGCCGTCGCGGCGGCCGCCCACGAGCCCCCGGTGGTCGGCTCCACCCGCACCTGGGCGGCCCTCCGCCCGACGTGACGGCGGCCCGGTGGCCGGCGCCGTCCGGTGACGGCGGCTGCGCGGGATGGTCGGCCGCCGGGGCGCCGACGAGGGTGGACGACGGGCCACGGCCTGCCTCTCCGACCCGCTGGGGACCTCCCCCAGATGGGGCATCGGATCCCCGTGACCCGCGCATCCGTGCGTAGAGTCCGCCTCCGGCTGAGCCCGTCCCGCCCTCTCGGAGGTTCCCTTGCGCAGGCCTGTGACCGTGCTCGGTGCGCTGGCACTCGTGTTGTCGGCTGCCGGGACGGCGTCGGCCGAGCCCCCGCTCGAGGTGGCCGGCCAGATCACCGACGAGGCCGGGCTCCTCGGCACCGGGGCGCCGGCGGCCGAGCAGGCCGTGGCGGACCTGGCTGCGGAGGACGACCTGCAGCTGTACGCCGTCTTCGTGCCCTCGTTCGACGGCGCCGACCCCGGGGAGTGGGCGCAGGACTCCGCGCAGCTGTCCGACCTGGACGAGACCGACGTGCTGCTCGCCGTGGCCGTGGGGGAGACGACCTACGAGTACGGGTACTGGGTCGCCGACGACTTCCCGCTGTCCGAGGTCGACCTCGACCGCGCGGTGACCGGCGAGGTGGAGCCCCGGCTCACGGCAGGCGACCGGTCCGGCGCGGTGGTGGCACTGGCCTCCCAGCTCCGGGACCTGGCGGCGACCGAGGAGGAGGCGGAGCGACAAGCGGCCCCGTGGTCCGCCTCCACCATTATCCTCGTCATCGGCGGCGTCGCGGTCGTCCTCCTCGCCGCCCACCTGCTCTCCCGTCGGAGGTCCTCGACCCGGTCCTGATGTCCGGGCCACGGCTGTCGGCACGTGCCGGCATCCCGTGGCCCGGGCACGCAGGAGCTCCACAGGTCGGTCACCGGGAGACGGCAGGCATCCCGTCCACGCTCTCCTCCATGACCTCCCCGACGGTGATCCCCAGTGAGCCGACGCCCGTCACCGCACCAGCCCCGCGGTCCTCGTCACCCGGCGTCGCTGACCGACCCGCCGTCGTCCCCACCCCCGCGTCCGGGGCGGCCGCGGGAGGCGCTGGGGCCATGAGCCTCACCGCACCGCACGACCCGGCGATGTGCGCGGGGCAGGGGTGCTCCCGGCACCACCCGAGCAACCACCACATGCGGACCTGGCCGAAGGTCTGGCGGGAGTTCTACGGCTACTCCGACCGGATGTGCTCGCACGGCGTCGGGCACCCCGACCCGGACGACGTCGTCCACCTCCAGTCGCTCGGTGGCGCCTGCACCGAGCACGCGTGCGACGGGTGCTGCATCGCGCCCCTCAGCACCAGCGCCTGACGGCCGCCGGCGCCCCGGGGCAGGACGGCCGGCCTCAGCCGGAGACGCGGTCGCGCACCGCCCCGGGGACGGCGAGGGTTTCGGCGTCCTCCTCGCGACGGAGCACCCAGGAGACGGGCAGCACCAGGCGCGGCGCCACACCGACGAGGACGGCGACCAGCACGGCGACGCCGGCCAGCGCCTCTGCGGACTCCTCCAGGTAGGTGGCGGTCACCGCCCACTGCCCGACCGCCACGGCGGAGACCGCGGAGAGACCGACCGACGCCACCGCGTAACCGGCCAGGCAGCCGAGCACCCGGCGGCGGTCGCGACGCTCGTCGCGGCTGACGAAGCCGAGGACCGCGAGGACGCCGACGGCGAGCGCGACGCTCGCCGCGACCGCGCCGGGCTCGCCGACGGCGGCCGAGAGCGCGCTCATGGCCTCGACGTGCACGGTGCCGCCGGCCTTGACGACGGCGACGCCCGCGCAGACCAGACCGACGGCGAACCACCAGGCGCGGCGGCCGGGCACGCGGGCGGCACCGGCGACCGCGGCCACGGCGGCGACCGCGAACAGCGCGGCGACGAAGGTGCGGGGTGCTGAGTACGGGGCGTCCATGGACAGGGCGCGGGCCACCGGACCGGTGGCCCCGGTGAGCCGGACGACGTAGCCGGCGGTCTCGAGCAGCACCGCGGTCGCGGCCAGGCCCACGCCGACGGGCGGCAGCGGGACCGGGCGGCGCGGCGTGCGCAGCCGCAGGTCGGCGAGCCGATCGAATGCGGTCGGTCCGCGCTCGGAGAGCACGTCTGCCCTGCGGATGCCGCGGCCGATCACCACGGCGACGGCGAAGGCCAGCAGCAGCCAGAGGAGCAGTCCCCCGACGACCCAGATCAACACGTCCCGGTCATCGGCAGGTCAGCGGGTCCCCGTGACCTCCTGTCACCCGCGTGGGTGTGCCCGTGGGGTCAGCGCGGCGAGGAGCCGACGGCCGAGCGGAAGTCGGCGGGCAGGTCGGCGGTGGTGAACGGACGCGCTGCGCAGGATCGGGCCTCGCCGAGGCGGATGGCCCGGCCGAGGACGAGGGCGACTCCGAGGGCCACGAGCACCCACACCACCAGCACGCCGATCATCCAGGTCTCCATGCGTTCGACATCGGCAGCCGCCATGCCCACCGCGACCGTCCGTTCAAACACGCGTACCGGGAGTCACTCGTCGACCCTCCGGACCTACCCTCTCCCCCGGCTCCGAGGGCAACCCCGACACCTCGGCGTCGCGGAGGCTCTCCGGGGCAGAAGGTGGTCGACGGCCCAGAGCCGGACACCGTCCCGAGCCACGCGGAGAACGGCGTCCCGGGGACTGTCCACCAACGTGGTCGGGCCACGAGCCATCAGGGACCACGCAGCCGACCTGCTACGACGATGCGGGCCACCCCTCCGGCGGGGCTGAGCCACGTGCTGTGCGCTGGCAAGGTGGCGTTGAGCGCGTCCGATGTCGCCGTCGCGTGATCCCAGTACGCACTGGCCGATCACCTTCACACAGGGTGAGACCGGGCCGGGGTATGGCGTATTCGTGCGACACAGGGCTTGTCGTCACGCGATGTTCACCTGAGGGTCACCGCTCACGGGGCTACACGGAGGTGCTTCAACCTGGGTCACCTCACACCGATGTAGCGCGATGGGGGAGCGACCGGTGTTGCTCGGCGGCAGCCTCGGGCGGTCATCCGGCACGACGAGCGTGGCGGACACGACCGGTGCCGACGGATGCCGGGGGTCCGTCGACCCGTACGCAGCAGTCGGGAGCCTCTGGCGTCACGGTGTCACGTTCGTCCTGCTGGTGCTCGCAAGCGTCTGGTTCGTGCTGATCTCCCTGGCCGGGGTCGCGTTCGCCGGTCCGCCGTCTGAGGGTGGCGACGCGTCGTCGGGCTCCTCCTCGGCCCAGTCCGCCGACCGCGCCTCCTCGGCCCAGTCCGCCGACACCGGCTCCGGCACCACCGGCTCCGCTGACCGCGACACGTCCTCGGCCGGCCAGTCCGCCGACACCGGCTCCGCCGACACCGGCTCCGGCACCACCGGCTCCGCCGACCGCGACACGTCCTCGGCCGGCCAGTCCGCCGACACCGGCTCCGACACCACCGGCTCCGACACCACCGGCTCCGCCGACCGCGACACGTCCTCGTCCGGCCAGTCCGCCGACACCACCGGCCCAGCTGACCGCGACACGTCCTCGGCCGGCCAGTCCGCCGACACCGGCTCCGACACCACCGGCACCACCGGCTCCGCCGACCGCGACACGTCCTCGGCCGGCCAGTCCGCCGACACCGGCTCCGACACCACCGGCTCCGACACCACCGGCTCCGACACCACCGGCTCCGCCGACCGCGACACGTCCTCGTCCGGCCAGTCCGCCGACACCACCGGCCCAGCTGACCGCGACACGTCCTCGGCCGGCCAGTCCACCGACCGCGCCGGCACCGGCCCCGCCGAGCGCGGCACCACCCCCGAGGTCGCACCCGGCCGCGGCAGCGCCCCCGACGTCGCACCCGGCCGGCCCGCCGACACCGGCAGCGCCCCCGAGGTCGCACCCGGCCGGCCCGCCGACACCGGCAGCGCCCCCGAGGTCGCACCCGGCCGGCCCGCCGACACCGGCAGCGCCCCCGAGGTCGCACCCGGCCGGCCCGCCGACACCGGCAGCGCCCCCGACGTCGCACCCGGCCGGCCCGCCGACACCGGCAGCGCCCCCGACGTCGCACCCGGCCGGCCCGCCGACACCGGCAGCGCCCCCGACGTCGCACCCGGCCGGCCCGCCGACACCGGCAGCGCCCCCGAGGTCGCACCCGGCCGGCCCGCCGACACCGGCAGCGCCCCCGAGGTCGCACCCGGCCGGCCCGCCGACACCGGCAGCGCCCCCGAGGTCGCACCCGGCCGGCCCGCCGACACCGGCAGCGCCCCCGAGGTCGCACCCGGCCGCGGCAGCGCCCCCGAGGTCGCACCCGGCCGCGGCAGCGCCCCCGAGGTCGCACCCGGCCGCGGCAGCGCCCCCGACGTCGCACCCGGCCGGCCCGCCGACACCGGCAGCGCCCCCGACGTCGCACCCGGCCGGCCCGCCGACACCGGCAGCGCCCCCGACGTCGCACCCGGCCGGCCCGCCGACACCGGCAGCGCCCCCGACGTCGCACCCGGCCGGCCCGCCGACACCGGCAGCGCCCCCGACGTCGCACCCGGCCGCGGCAGCGCCCCCGACGTCGCACCCGGCCGGCCCGCCGACACCGGCAGCGCCCCCGACGTCGCACCCGGCCGCGGCAGCGCCCCCGACGTCGCACCCGGCCGGCCCGCCGACACCGGCAGCGCCCCCGACGTCGCACCCGGCCGCGGCAGCGCCCCCGAGGTCGCACCCGGCCGCGGCAGCGCCCCCGAGGTCGCACCCGGCCGCGGCAGCGCCCCCGACGTCGCACCCGGCCGGCCCGCCGACACCGGCAGCGCCCCCGACGTCGCACCCGGCCGCGGCAGCGCCCCCGACGTCGCACCCGGCCGGCCCGCCGACACCGGCAGCGCCCCCGACGTCGCACCCGGCCGCGGCAGCGCCCCCGACGTCGCACCCGGCCGCGGCAGCGCCCCCGACGTCGCACCCGGCCGCGGCAGCGCCCCCGACGTCGCACCCGGCCGCGGCAGCGCCCCCGACGTCGCACCCGGCCGCGGCAGCGCCCCCGACGTCGCACCCGGCCGCGGCAGCGCCCCCGACGCCACACCCGGTCGACCCGCCGGCGACGCCGCTGCAGGGGACGCGACCGGTACACCGACAGGGGACGACGCGATCCGCCCGTCCCCGCGGGAGACGCCGGCCACGTCAAGCCGCCCTGTCCCGGGCCAAGTCGGCCCACGCGAGCAGAGCGACCGGGGAGCAGCGACGAACCCGGGGGCGACCACCGGTTCTCCCTCAACCGACGCTGACCCTGGAGGGACCGCGCGCGGCCCTGGTCTCGGGGAGCCTGAGGCTCCGGCTGGGCGGGACACGGTCTCCGTCGCCAGCCCCGGTCGTGCCCCGTCGGCCACACCACAGCGGGCCGACACATCCATGACTCCGGGGTCGGCTCCGGGCGGCGGAACGGTCCGCGAACCCGCCGACAGCACTGCGGGGCGAGCCGAGTCCAGGGACACCGCGCCGTCCGGCAACACCTCGACGCCCGTCACCGGCCGGGGAACGACCTCCGACGCCGGGGAAGGGAGCGCCACCCGCGAGGGGACCCTCGTTCCCGCGCCGCAGGCCGACCGGAGCGAGCCCGGCCGGGCGACCCGGTCCCCGGCTCCCGTCCCGCCCGAGGACGTGTCCTCAACGGTGCTCGGCAGGACTCCTGCACCGGCGCCCCCTGCAGCTCCCGGGACCGACGACTCGCCGTCCTCGCTGGAGGAACCCCGCAGCCTGGGGGAACCCCGCACGTCACGATCGGGGTCTGGGGACGGCGTCCCGCCACGACCTGACTCCCTCATGGAGCCGACGTCCGGCATCGGGTCGGAGACCGCGGTGTCGGCACCGGTGGCGCCCCTGGTCTCCGTGGTAGCCGTCCCTGCCTGCCGCCCGGGCGACCCCGAGTTCCTGCGCTGGAGCGCGGAAGGGGTTCTCCCGGCCCGGGTCCGCGCATCCACGACGGGACGGGGAACACCTGCCTGGGCCGGTGACGCGGTTGCCGTCGTGCCCGCGAGCGCGCCGCCCGCAGCGCCGGTGTCACCACTGCCCCAGCCATCTCCTCTGGGTGCACCAGTCCCGGTGGGGCCGGCCACGGGTACATCCGTGGGTGGGGCCGCGGGTGGAGGCGGGCAACAGAACCAGTCGGACGACGACCCCGCAATCTCCTACGCCGGGCTCGCCGCCTCGCTCGCCCACACGGCAGCCCGTGTGGCCTCTGCCGTCGCCGCCCACCTACGGAGCAGTGCGTACGACCCCGGGAGCCGTCCCGGCTGAGCCTGGCGTCGCACACGACGGCGCTACGAGCGCCAGACCGTCCATAACCACGCCTGGGCACGGCCACGACCGGCCGCCCGTCCGGGGGTTCTGCTCGGGTTCGTCACTGCTCGTCATCCTCGCGCTCTCGACAGAGCGCGGCTTCAAGCCGAGGAACTGGCTCCATGAAGCAAAACCTGTGCTTTCACACCCATCAGCCCATCGCCGCCCCACCGCTCGTGCTCCTCGAGCGCGCGCACCGTCGCGGTCACGCGACACCCCTCCGTACCGGCGTTTCCTCCCGGATCGATGCCGACCAGGGGGAAACGAGATGACCGACGCCTTCCGTGAGCGGCTGGACAGCGTGCTGGCCGTGGACACCGAGTACGCCGATCACTCGACCGCCGAGAGGGACGACCCCGACGTCCAGCGCCTCTCACAACTGCTCCCCGTTCCACCGGTGCCGAAGACGCCGACGATCGCCGACACCTCGACCTCGCTGGGGGCTCGCCCCGTCTACGACCCGTACGGCGCCCGCAGACGACCGGCCCCGGAGTGGCTGGTCAACTACACGACGGCTCTGGTGACCGGGGACGTCGTCGCCGCCGTCTCGGCAGCCTGTGTCGCTGTCGCCATCACCGGCCCCGTCTCGGCGAAAGGACTCGCCCTGGCTGCCGCCGGGGCGCTGTCATGGCCGGTGCTGCTGATGGTGCTGGGGACCTACGCCGAACGTCGACACGGATCCGGCGCGGAGGAGTACCGCCGAGTGACCATCGGTGGCCTCATCGCGATCGCGGTGGCCGGCTATGCGGCGCACGTACCGGCTCTGGCGGCAGTCCACGGACTGCTGCTCATCGGGGTCCCCTTGGCGACCGTGCTCACGCTGGTCAACCGTGTCCTCTGCCGGTGGCGCCTGCACGCCGCCCGCCGGCAGGGGGACATGACGAAGAGGGTCGTCCTGGTCGGCCGTGACCTGGCCGTCCTCGACCTCGCCCGGCGGCTGCGCCGTGACCCCACGGCGGGCCTCCGGGTGATCGGCGCATGCGTCCCGCGCTCGTCCGAGCGCGCGATCCTCGAGCAACGTGGGATCGTTGTGCTCGGCCACCTCGACGAGGTCCTGCACGTCCTGGACGTCGTCGGCGCCGACGCGGTGGTCGTCGCCTCGGCCAGCGAGACTGCCGCGCAGTACCTCCGCGATCTCTCCTGGCGCCTCGAGGGCACGAACGTCGACGTGCTCGTCGGGCCGGGGCTGGTCGAGGTGGCTCCCCACCGGCTGCAGATCCGACCGACGACCACCGGGCCGCTGATCCAGGTACGGGAACCGCAGTTCCGGGGCCACCGGCGGTTGATCAAGGGGCTGCTGGACCGGATCGGCGCGGCTGCCCTGCTGGTCCTCTGCGCACCCCTGTTCCTGGGGATCGCCTTTGCGATCCGGGTGACCAGCCCGGGTCCGGCCCTGTACCGGCACCGTCGCGTCGGCAAGCGGGGCAGGCACTTCGACATGCTCAAGTTCCGGAGCATGGCCGTCGGCGCTGACAGCCAGATCGACGGGTTGAGGGTGCGGAACGAGGGGAACGCGGTCCAGTTCAAGCTGCGGAGGGATCCGCGGGTCACTCCGGTGGGCCGGTTCCTGCGCAAGTACTCGCTCGACGAGCTCCCCCAGCTCATCAACGTGCTGAGGGGGGAGATGTCGTTCGTGGGGCCCCGGCCGCACGTGGACAAGGAGGTGGAGCAGTACGGGCCGGACATGCACCGGCGCCTTCTGGTGAAACCGGGGATCACCGGTCTCTGGCAGGTGAGCGGGCGATCCAACCTGGGCTGGGAAGAGGCCGTCGAACTGGATGTCCGCTACGTCGAGAACTGGTCACTCGGGCTGGACCTGGCCATCCTCCTGCGGACCGTTCGGGCTGTCCTGCGGTGCTCCGGCGCCTATTGACCCCGACCTGTCCGGAGGGGGACGGTTCTGTGCCCGAGGTGCCTCCCACGAGCTGAGCACCGTGTCCTGCAGCGGGGGACGACGCAGATCGTCTGCCCGGTCGCCGCGTCGCGTCAGCCGGCGCGGCGACCAAGGGCGCGGTAGGTCCAGCCGGCAGCGGTCCAGGCCTCGCGGTCGAGGGCGTTGCGGCCGTCGAGCACCCGCTTCTGCGCCACGACCTCCCCGAAGGTGACCGGGTCGAGCTCGCGGTACTGCCGCCACTCGGTGAGCACCAGGACGGCGTCGGCGCGCTCGGCCGCCTCCTCCGGGGTGTCGGCGTAGTCGAGCTGGGGCCACAGCCGGCGGGAGTTCTCGACCGCGGCGGGGTCGGTGACGCAGACGGCGGCGCCCTGCAGCTGCAGCTGGGCGGCGACGTTGAGGGCCGGGCTGTCGCGGATGTCGTCGCTGTCGGGCTTGAACGCGGCCCCGAGGACGGCGATGTGCTTGCCGAGCAGCGAGCCGTCGCAGACCTCGCGGGCGAGCTCGACCATGCGGATGCGGCGGCGCATGTTGATGTTGTCGACCTCGCGCAGGAACGTCAGCGCCTGGTCCGCGCCCAGCTCGCCCGCGCGCGCCATGAACGCGCGGATGTCCTTGGGCAGGCAGCCGCCACCGAAGCCGAGGCCGGCGTTGAGGAACTTGCGGCCGATCCGGTCGTCGTAGCCGATCGCGTCGGCCAGCTGCTTGACGTCGGCACCGGTGGCCTCGCACAGCTCGGCCATCGCGTTGATGAAACTGATCTTCGTGGCCAGGAACGAGTTGGCCGCCGTCTTCACCATCTCCGCGGTGGCGTGGTCGGTGACGACCTTGGGGGTGCCCCGGGCCACGATGGGCGCGTAGACCTCGTCGAGCATCCGCTCCGCGACCTCGCGGTCCTGGTCGGCGGGCAGGCCGTAGACCAGCCGGTCGGGGTGCAGGGTGTCCTGGACGGCGAAGCCCTCGCGCAGGAACTCCGGGTTCCACGCCAGCATCGCGCCCGGCACCTTGTCCCCCACCAGCTCGGCCAGCCGCCCCGCCGTCCCGACCGGCACGGTGGATTTGCCGGCCACCAGCTCACCCGGCGCCAGCACCTGGAGCAGCGACTCCACGGCGGCCTCGACGTAGCGCATGTCCGCGGCGTACTCGCCCCGCTTCTGCGGCGTCCCCACGCAGACGAAGTGCACCTGCGAGCCGGCGGCCTCGGAGATGTCGGTGCTGAACCGCAGCCGGCCCGTGGCCAGCGTGCGGGCCAGCAGCTCCTCGAAGCCGGGCTCGTAGAACGGCGCCCGCGCTTCGTTGAGCGCCGCGACCTTGCGTTCGTCGACGTCGATGCCGACGACCTCGTGGCCCAGCTCCGCCATCGACGCCGCGTGCACCGCGCCGAGGTAGCCGCAGCCGACGACCGAGACCTTCATGAACGCTCACCCCGTACCAGAGAACTGCCACCGCGGTCCGGCCACCGCTGCCGGGTCGAAACTACGGGGCACCACGCCCCTGGGCCACGTCGGGCAGGGGACCTCACCTGCTGCAGGCAGGTCAGGGTGCCGGACGGACGACGCCGCAGCGGCAGGCGTAGAGGCTGGCGCCGCTGAAGGCGTCGTCGCCCGTCCAGCGGAAGCGGTGCCAGTGGCCGCGCCTGCCGGAGGACGCCGTCGCCGGCCCTTCTCCCGATGGGGCACGACGGACCACCGGGAGCGTGAACACGCACAGCAGTCTGCCCGATCCGCTCACCCATCTGCAGCAGCACGTACCAGTCCGTCACGAACACCACAGCGGCCACCACCTCCCCGCGCTCTGGGGGTCCCGCAGGGCCGCTCACCTGCGGTGTACTCCCATCCGGCGGGGTGCACACGGACGAGGAGGCGCGCGTGACGTGGGTGTGGACCGCCGTGGTGGTCTGGGTGCTGCTCGCCGTCCCTGCCGCCGTCCTGCTGGGCCGGACCATCCACCGCGCTGACCGCGAGGAGCTCGGGGTGCGATCCACCGGACCTCGACGTCCGTGACGTGACCTCCCCCGGAGCTCACCCCGAGGAGTAGCAGCCGCCTGACGCGACCTCGCGCCGTCCGTACATTCACCCGGGTCGGTCGGTGGACGGGGGCCCAGGTGAGGAGTGCCAGGACGGCACCTAATCAGGCGGCGCCACGGCGCCGCGGGCTGCGCCGGGCGTTCATCGGCATCGCCGTCCTGGGCCTGGTGGTGGCGCTGGTCGGCGGCGGTGCCCTCTGGTTCCTCACCGACCGCTACGCCGGCAACGTCGACCGGGTCTCCGACGTCTTCGCCCAGCTGGACGAGGGGGCCCGCCCCGCGCCGGCGACCCCGGTGGAGCAGGGCGGCGAGGAGCTGGTGACCTTCCTGCTCGTCGGGTCGGACACCCGGGCCACCGCCGAGGAGGGCATCGCCGCCGGCGGTCGCTCCGACGCGATCATGATCGCCCGCTTCTCGGCCGACCGGCAGCACGCGCAGCTGATCTCCGTGCCGCGCGACTCCTGGGTCGACATCCCCGGCCACGGCATGGACAAGGTGAATGCGGCCTACGCCTACGGCGGGCCGGCGCTGCTCATCCAGACCGTGGAGCAGCTCACCGACGTCCGGATCGACCACTACGTCGCCATCGACTTCGAGGGGCTCATCCAGGTCACCGACGGCCTGGGCGGGGTGGACGTCGTCGTTGCGGAGACGACGAGCAACGGGCCGTACACCTTCCCCGCGGGCGTCAACCACCTGGACGGTGACCAGGCGCGCTGGTACCTCGCGCAGCGCTACGGCCTGCCCGGCGGCGACTTCGACCGGGTGCGCCGGCAGCAGCAGTACCTGCAGGCCGTGTTCGGCAAGCTCTTCAGCTCCGACACCTTCACCGACCCCGGCCGGCTCGACGCCGCGCTGCTGGCCGTGACCAGCGCCGTGGCGGTCGACGAGCAGCTGGGCAACACCGAGATGCTGTCGCTGGCCTACTCGCTGCGCGGGCTGACGCCGGAGAACGTCGACTTCTTCACCGCACCGGTGCTGGGCACGGGCACCGAGGGGGCGGCCAGCGTCGTCTACCTCGACGCCGTCGCAGGCGAGCGCATGTGGAGCTACCTGCGAACCGACTCGCTGTCGCAGAACGCCGAGGAGTTCGGCGACCAGGCGCTGCCCGACGTCCCGCGCTGAGCGGGCGGCCCTCCGGTCGCCGGGCCGGCACGGCTTGTGCTCCACCACGCCGGCGGGTATGCCGGGTCAGGAGACGACGGCGAGGCCGGAGGCCACCATGACGGATCGACCCAGCGCGGCGAGCGTCCCGCCCGACAACGAGACGAGCAGCAGCTCGACCGACGGCGGCCTGCCGGTCGGCGCCGCCGACGCGGAAGCGGATGCCCGGCGCAGCGGAGCCGGCGACGACGAGCGGCCCAGCAACGTCGGCGAGGGATTCCTGCTGGACGTCGATCCCGGCCGGGAGACCGATGGCGGCGTCCCGGTGGGCCGCGCGGACGCCGAGGCGGACCGGATGGGGTCGGTCGAAGGAGACGAACGCGCGTAGCCGCCCTGCCCGGGAGGCTTCATGATCCCCAGCCGGCTCCGGCAGCAGCTCGCTACGATCCGTGCGCATGGCACGACACGTGCTGTTCGTGGCGCTCGCCGGGCACGGGCACGTCACTCCGACGCTGCCCCTGGTCGAGGAGCTGGTACGGCGGGGTCACCGCGTCGCCTACGCCACGGCTGCCGACTTCGCCGACGCCGTGACCGGTGCCGGTGCGCAGTGGGTGCAGCTGCCGCCGATGGCGCCGTTCCACCCGCCGGCGCAGGTCGGCCCGGACGTGATCGCCTCCTGGTTCCGGCACTACTTCACCGCGATGCGCGCGACCTATCCGGTGCTCCTCGAGTACTGCCGGACCGCTCGGCCGGACGCCGTCTGCTACGACGTGACCAACTGGCCGGCCCGGCTGGTGGCCCACCACCTGGGCATCCCCGCCGTGCGGCTGGTCCCCAACCTGGCGGAGAACGAGGCGTACTCGCTCGACGACCGGCTCACCGAGGGGCTCGACCCGGACCACCCCCAGATGGCGGCCCTGGCCGAGGACTGCGCACGCTTCTCCGCCGAGCACGGGGTCGACCTCGACGTCGCCGGGACGATGGACGTTCCCGAAGCGGTGAACCTGGTCTTCATCCCCCGCGAGTTCCAGCCGGCCGGCGACTCGTTCGACGAGCGCTTCCACTTCCTGGGCCCGCTGCTCGGTCGCCGCGAGCAGCAGGAGCCCTGGTCACCTCCGGACCCGCACGCCCCCGTGCTCTACATCTCGCTGGGCACGATCTTCACCGACAACCCAGCGTTCTACCGCACCTGCATCGAGGCCTTCGGCGACGGCCCCTGGCAGGTGGCGATGACCATCGGGGACCTGGACCCGGCCGCGATCGGGCCCGTCCCGCCCGGGATCGACGTCCGGCCGCGCTTCCCGCAACCCGCGGTGCTGCGCCACGCGCGGGCGTTCCTCTCGCACGCCGGGATGAACTCCACGATGGAGGCCCTCTACTACGGCGTCCCCCTCGTCACCCTCCCGCAGATGCCCGAGCAGGCCGCCAACGCCGACCGCGTCGTCGAGCTGGGCCTCGGGGAACGCCTCGCCACCGACACACTCACCCCGGACGCCCTGCGGCAGGCCGTCTCCCGGGTCACCACGGACGGGCAGGTCCGGGCCAACCTCGAGCGCATGCGGCGGGCCATCCGCGACGCCGGCGGAGCGGAGCGCGGCGCACTACTCATCGAAGACCACGTGGCCTGAGCTCACCTCACGGCGATCATCGACTCCGGACGACGTCCGGAACCTGCCCCGGCCGACGTTGCCGGGGTTCCCTGAGGGCGGTCTCAGGGACACCGATCCCACAGCTCTGGGGAGCCGCATGAGATGTCCTCGTGCCTCGACACCCCGCAGCTCGTCCTGGGCCGCTGATGCTCGCCTGTGGTGGCGCCCACCACTCGGGACGCCCTTCTACTACGTTATGCACCTACACGGTGACCGTGCGGCGTCAGCGTTGGGGTGGCTGGGGGCACAGTGGATCAGACGGCGGCGATCATCGGAATCGCAGGCGTGATTGCGACCATCCTTTCGGGCCTTGGTGTCGCCCTCATTGACGTAAGCACGCTGAGCAGCCTCTGGAAAGGATTACTCACTGCACTTGGCGTGTTCATCACTACCGTAGGAACGTTGGCGGCCCTAGCCCTTGGCGAGGTTGGTCCGTTCGAGACACGGCACATCAGTCTTGAAGACCTTGGCGGAAGCACAGGATGCGTGATGACGTTGAACGGGACTGCCAAGGTGCCAACTGGAGAGGATGCATGGGTTCTGCTGTTTGACGACTCGAGTGGCCACTTCTACGTACAAGGCCCTGCCAGTGGTCCTGTGGTACAGGGAGGGCAGGAGAAATCTTGGACCCTTCCGGTGATTGTGTCAGACCAATTCCACGACACCAAGCCAACATACAGTGCGCTGGCGCTGATTGTCCCCTTCAACGAGAGTGCGCGCCTGCAGGCTCAACTGAAGGACCAGCCACTGCCCCCCGAGGCCATTCCGGAGAAGATCCTCGACGTAACGCGTCAGCGGGTCACGTTGGACTCCAGCGTTTATTGTCCAGTTGCCCCCTCTAAATGAGTCGACCTGCCGCCTGCAGTTCGCATTGACGCTTCTTGCAATTGCGGCTGCCCGGGGGCCTGAGCCGAACTGACTTCCCTAGTAGCACCTCGGCAGTCCAGTCGTGTCCTTCAACTCTGGGCGCGCTCCGGCCGCGAGCCATGGGGTGTCCCTGAATGGCGCTGAGGGCGACTGCGTCGGGCGATGCCCATGCGTCTCCTCAGCGAGGGTGAGGTGCCTTGGAGGATGCGCCTATCGCGTCTCCGTGCACCCTAGCGTCGAGCCGTGCGTATCCTCTTCGTCTGCACCGGCAACGTGTGCCGTTCCCGATCGCCGAGCAGCTCGCCACGACGCGGGCACGAGAGATGCTGGCGCACAGCCCCGAGGTCAACGCCGTCCGGATCGACAGTGCGGGCTTGAGCGTGACCGCAGGTCGCTGGCTGGGCCGGCATCTTGGCTCGGCGCCTAGTGGAGCACTGACGCAACGGCTGGCTGACTTCGGATGGCAACAACGGTGACGTTGTCGCGGGCGCCCACGGTCTCCGCGTCGGCCGTCAGCTCCGCGGCCAGTGCGTCCGGCTCTTCATCAGCACCGAGCCGCGCAGCGATCCGGTCGTCGGTCAGCTCACCTGTCAGGCCATCGGAACAGGCTAGGAAGCGTTCGCCCGGGACGACCTGCAGCAGGACGACGTCGGCCTCGGGACGCGGGCCGACGCCGAGTGCGCGAGTGATGATGTGCCGCTGCGGGTGCGTCGCGGCGCTTTCGTCAGAGATGTATCCCGCGTCGAGGAGCTCCTGCACGACCGAGTGGTCCTTGGTGACGAGCTCCAGCTGACCCTCGTGCCAGCGGTAGACCCGCGAGTCGCCGACGTGGAACACCGCCCACTGCGGCCCGTCCCCCTCGTCGACCAGCGCGACTCCGGCGACCGTCGTCCCGGCGCCGGCCTTGTCCGGCCCCTCGAACGCGCGGATCTCGCCGTCGGCCCGCTGCAGCGCCAGCCGGATCGCCTCGACGGTCGTCGTCTCGGATCGCGTCAACGAGCGCAGCGCCTCGACCACAGCCTCGGCAGCGGCGGCACCACCGACGTGACCCCCCATGCCGTCGGCGACCGCGAAGACCGGCGGAGCAGCCAGGTACCTGTCCTGGTTGTCCTCCCGCTGGCCCACGGCGGTCGCCGCTCCCCACGTCAGCTCGACCGGCGGCATCCACGCTCCACAACACGCATCGACGACAGGACGCCCCGTGGGGAAGACAGGGTGCGCCGAGCCTAGAAGGTCACTGACACGCCGGCAGGTCGCACACCCCTCGACCCGCCGGCACGGCGCCCGACGCAGAATGGCCGCGATGCGTTCCTCCCGCCTGGGGGCCGTCGTCGGCTCCGTGTTCCTCCTGCTCACCGCCTGCGCGGACCCGACCGCCGGGACCGCACCAGAGCCCAGCACGTCCAGCCCCGCTCCCCCGGCCGCGCCCAGCTCGGAGATCGACCCGGTGGACGCCGCGCTCGCCGACCTGGACCGGCGCGAGCAGGTCGCCCAGCTGATCGTCGTCGGGGTGGCGCTCACCGACCTCTCCCCCGCCGACGGGTTCGCGGCAGAGGGCATGGGTGGCGTCTTCCTCCAGGGCCGCAGCAGCATCTCCGCCGACGAGCTGGCCACCGCAACCGCGCGTTGGGCGGAGGCAGCTCCGGGGCCGCGCCCCTGGGTCGGCGTCGACCAGGAGGGCGGCGCCGTGCAGACGCTCTCCGGCCCGGGCTTCGCCGACCTCCCGTCGGCCGCCCGCCAGGGCCGCATGCCGGCCGAGGAGCTGGCCGCCCTCGCCGACGACATGGGCGCGTCCCTGAGCAGCGCCGGCATCAACCTCAACCTCGCACCGGTCGTCGACATCGTCCCCGAGGGCACCGAGGACGCCAACGCGCCCATCGGCGCCTGGGACCGCCAGTACGGCAGCTCCGCGGAGGACGTCGTCCGCGCGGCCGGGACGATCGCCGACGCCCTCGCCGCGCACGGCGTCACGCCCACGCTCAAGCACTTCCCCGGCCTCGGCCGGGTGCCGGAGAACCCTGACAAGAGCCGGGACGCCACCGACGACGTCACCACCCGCGACGACGACCAGGTCGGCGCCTTCGGCACGCTCGCCGGCTCGGACGCCGAGCCGTTCGTGATGATGTCGTCGGCCACCTACACGCAGATCGACCCGACCGTGCCGGCCGTCTTCTCCCCCGTCGTCATCGACGACCTGCTCCGAGAGCAGCTTGGCTTCGACGGGGTGGTCATCTCCGACGACATCGGTGCCGCCCAGGCCGTGCAGGGCGTCCCGGTCGACGAGCGGGCGGTCCGCTACCTCGAGGCCGGGGGCACCCTGATGCTCACCATGGACGCCGACCTGGTGACGGAGCTGATCGACGCCATCGTGGCCCGCGCCGAGGCCGATCCCGCGTTCTCCGCCACGGTCGACGCCGCCGTCCGGACCGCGCTCACCGCCAAGGCCGACGCCGGGCTGCTGCCGCCCGCCTAGCGAGTCGAGCAGTCATCCTCCCAGGCCCTGTCGTTCACCGAGCGGGTGGAACCGTCGCATTGTCGTGTGCGCCGCTGCAGGGAGGACGACTCAGGCTGTGAGCTGGTCCACCGTGACGGCATGACGAGGTGGAGGCGCAGGGGGAACTCAGCCCCAGCTGCCGGCAGCCCGCGCGGCCTCGTTCGGGTCAGCCCACACCCGTCGGCGGTCAGCGTGTGCACGGGGGATAGGCCTGTCGGCACGCGGATCCGGGAGGTACACGGCGGCGACCGCGGTGATGACGGCCACGACGACCAGCCCGAGGCCGATTCCCAGGATCAGGATCAGGGCGAGGTACACGGAGAGTCCCTTCCGGAGGGTCGAACGACAGCAGCGCGGGCCCTGCCGCGTAGGCGACTCGGGCCGGGGGTGCGCCGATGCACTGGTCGTGGCCGACGGGAGCCTCCGGCCGGCCACAGCGGGATCACCACACCGCAACAGTGCGGCATCGGTCCATCACTCAAGGTACCCAGCTACCCGTGACCGCGACGGCGACGAGGCCAACCGTGAGGGGACTCACCGCCCGGCCCGGCTCAGCCGGCCGGGTCGTCGTCCCCGGGATCGGCACCGAGGAGCACCTGCCTGCGCAGGTCGAGCACGAGCAGCAGCAGGGCCAGCAGCGCGATGCCCCCCGCGGCGAGGGCCACCGGCGTCCCCAGCGAGCCGCCGACCCGCCCCCAGAACACCGCCGCGCGCGCGTCCAGCACGACGACCACCAGCAGGACGGCGTACAGCGGCACCGTCAGCCACAGCGGCCGGCGGCCGGGAACACGGGGCACGGCGGTCAGCGGAACTCGCCGACGTGGGCGGCGAGGTCGTCCGCGCGCAGGTGGCCCCACAGCGCCGCCGCGCGCTCCTCGTCGAGCCGGGTCACCGGCCGGCCCTGTTCCTCCCCCGCGGCGCCGACCGGAGCGGCAAGGAACTCCGGCTCCCCCACGCCGCGGAACTCCCAGGCGGTCGCCACGAGGTCCTCGCCGGCCAGCGAGTCGTCGACCCGCAGCGCGCCCGTGACCGGGTCGAGCACCCCGGTGAGCCGGCCGACGTCGGAGAGGGCGCCCAGCTCGCCGATCCGGCGGAACACCGCCTGAACCACGCGCTGCTGCCGCTCGGGTGCCCCGGGACGCGTCGCCGCGCTCGCGTCCCGCACGTACGCGACCGCCGCGGCGCCGTCCATCTGCTGCGGCCCGGCCGCGAACGCCCGCCCCCGGTTGCTGTACTCCTCCGGGACGTCGACAGCGATGCCGCCCAGCGCGTCGGTGACGGTCGCGAAGCCCGAGTAGTCCAGCTCGGCGTAGTGGTCGACGCGGACGTCGGTCAGCGTCTCCACCGCACGCACCACGCCCTGCGCACCGTCGGCACCGAAGGCGCCCTCGAGCGTGGTGCTCTGCCCGGCGACCCACGTGTCCAGCGGGAAGGTCACCACCTGGGCGTGCCGGCGGTCGCCGGTCAGCCGCACCAGCAGGGCCGCCTCCGCCCGGGTGGCCCCGGTGGCGACGTCGGCCGGGTCGACGCCCACCACGAGGAACGTCAGGGCCTCCTGCGCTACCTCGGCGACCTCCGGCCGGTCCTGCTCGTCGGGGAACGGGTTCCCGACCCGGCCGACGTCCTCGGCGACGGTGTCCACCTGGAGGGTGCCCAGCCCGATGGCCAGACCGGCGACGACGACCAGCACTCCGAGGAGGGCCGGCAGGACCGCGCGCGTGCGCGATCGCCGAGCGCGGTGCCGCGCCCGGCGGCGGCCGCCTCCCGCTCGCGCGGTGGTCGGTACGCCGTCGTCCGTCCGGTCCGGCTCCCCGGTCATCGTGCCGGTCAGGCGACGAGCTCGACGGCGTGCTTGGCGCCGCAGTCCGCGCAGAGCTCGTACACGCGCCGGTCGACGTCGAAGCCGGGGCGCAGGCGGGCCAGACCGCGTCGCACCAGCTGCGACTCGGTGAGCACCAGCCCCTGGTGTCCGCAGAGGCCGCAGGAGGTGGTGGTGTGCCCGATCGCCCGCCGCTCTCTCACAGGGTGATTCTCTCATCACGCAGCGCGATGGGTGCGACAGGTCCGTCACACCGGCCGCGTCCCGCCGAGGACCCGATCGGGGGATCCTGCCGGTGACCCTCCGGCGCCTCAGGCGGCCATCGGCCCGCCGGCGGCTACCGTCGAGCGGTGCACCGCCGGCTGTCCGCCCTCCTCGTCGCAGCGGTCCTGTCGGCGTTCGCCGTCCTCCTGCTGACCGGGCGGCACCTCGCCGACGGGCCCGTGCTCCTGCGCCTCGGCAACGACCACGGCGTCCACGCCGGCGACCTGTTCGTCGTCCTCGGCTGGGCGGCCGCGGTCCTCGCCGTGGCGGGGCTGGTGCGGGCTCCCGGCCGCCGGGACGGCTGAGCTCCCTCAGCCGGCGGCGTCCAGGTCGGGCCAGGACTCGGCCAGCCGGGCGAACCAGGCGACCTCCTCGGCCAGCCCCCGGTCCAGGTCGACGCTCGGCCGGAAGCCCAGGAGCTCGCGCGCCCGCTCGGTGCGGCACACCACGTTCCCCGCCGGTTGGGCGCCCACGTGCCGCGGCGGCGGGGGCAGCTCGCCGAGCTGCGCGGCCACCGCCCGCCGCACCCGCTGCGCCAGCGCCACCGTGCGCTCCGCCGTCCCGCTGCCGGCGTTGACCAGCCGGAACCGCTCGCCGGCCGGGGACAGCGCAGGTGGCCGGGCCACCGCGCGCAGCACCAGGTCCGCGGCGTCCTCCACGTGCAGGTAGTCGCGCAGCTCCAACCCGTCGCCGGTGATCGTCGCCGGGTGCCCGGCCAGCCCGGCCTGGATGAACGTCGGCACCGCCCACGGCATGGTCTCCCCGGGCCCGTAGAGCGTCGTGAAGCGCAGCACCGTGGCCTCGGGACCACCCGCCGCCGCGACCACCCGCAGCTGGTCCTCCAGCGCCAGCCGCGCCGCCGCGGCGGCGTCCTCCGGGATCGGGCGCATCGACTCGTCCACCGGCCCGGCCGGTGCCCGCCCGTAGACCTCCACCGAGCTGCCCAGGACGACGTGCCCCAGCCCGTCCCCGAGCGCGGCCAGCAGCTCGAGGGTGCCCGCCACGTCCACCGTCACGGAGTGCCGCGCGGTGCCCGTCGCCGTCCGCTCCCCCGGTGGCACCGGGACCGAGTCCAGGTGCACCAGCTGCTCGGTCCCCGCCGCCCGGCGCGCCACCCGCCGGGCCGCCTCGGGTCGCCACCACTCCGGCTCCTGGACCAGCTCGACGACGCCCTCGCGGATCGCCCGACGCACCGGCTCGCGCCACCCCGGGTCGGGCCCGACGACGGCGACGCGGCACCCGGCGCGCAGCAGTCGCGGCACCAACGCCGCGCCGAGGAAGCCCGTGCCGCCGGTGACCAGCACGGGCATGCCGCGCAACCGACCGTCGTCCACACCGTCCGCGCCCATTGGTGGAGGGACGCTAGGGCACCGACGGCGTCACGGAACGCTCCGGTCCGCGCTGGTCGGGGCCACTCCAGCGTGTGCTGACCGGGTGTGTCGCCCTCGGGCCCCGCCGTGTCGTCCACCCGGGACGGAGGTCCCTGCCGCCACGGCCCCACCAGCGGTGGGGATGCGTGGGGGACGGAGGCGTCACCCCTCCGGGTGGGCCTCCTCCAGCGGAACGAGATCGGTACCGATCACGGAGTCATGTCCATTGCGCACAACCCGCTCTCGGTCTCGCTGCCGGTCTCCGCGCTCCTCCCGCCGGAGGACGACGTCACCAGCCTGCTGCCCGGCCCCAACTCGGTCTCGGCCCACCTCGGCGAGCGCCTGGCCGCCGTGTCCGTCGTCCCCGGGGCGCTGATCGTCCTCGGCCTGCTCCGGCGCGACGACACCTGGCCGACCGCCGTCAGCAGCCTGGCCGCCGCCACCTCGGTCGTGGCGCGCTCCCTACGTGGCGACGACTGGCTCGGCCGCTCCGGCCCCAACGAGTTCGCCGTCCTGCTCCGCGGCACCGCCGAGGACGCCGAGGTCGCCGCCACCCGCCTGGCCCGCACCATCACCGAGCTGGACATCCCGGGCCTGAGCGCCTGCGCCGGCATCGCCGAGCTCGAGGCGGGCGTTCCCGCCGCCGAGACGATGCGCCGCGCCGCGCTGTCCCTGCACACCGCCCGCTCCCAGGGCGCCGGCTCCGTCATCCGCTACCGCGGCACCCGCTGAGCCGACGGGCGTCCCCAGCGCCGCGGACGCCCGTCTCAGCTCCTCCCGCGGCGTCGCCGCGCCAGCTCTCCCCCCAGCCGGGCGGACTCCGCGTCGTCCCCCCGCGCGCGGGCCCGCCGCAGCGCCCGCCGGAGCCGCGCCCGCCGTGACAGCAGCCGCCACGACACCGCCGCCAGCAGCGCCAGCCCGGTCAGCCAGCCGAAGACCTCCGGGTTGCCCGGAGCCCCCGTCGCCTCCCACACCGTGTAGCCGACCGCGTAGCCGAGGACGACGACCAGCAGCACCGGCACCAGGAAGACGAAGACCCCCACGACCTTGCTTCTCCTGCAAAGTGACTGCTGGACGCAGCGCCCGCGCCGCGGCGCTCAGGCAGACCTGTCGCGGGCGGTCTCGCGGTAGACCTCCCCGAGGACGACAGCCGGCCCCTGCTCCTCGAACCGCTCGAGGGTCATCCGCTGCTCCTGGAGGCGCGCTTCACGTGCAGGAGGGTTGCTCAGTGTGCGGATCATCTCGACGGCCTCGGACACGTCGTCGAAGAGCCAGTGCCCGGGTAGCAGACCCTCGTACGCGTCGATGCGACGCACCACCACGATCAAACCTGCGGCCATCGCGTCCAGCACGGCGATCGGGCCCCCCTCCCAGGCTGCCGTGTGCACGTAGACCGACTGCTCGGCCAGCAGCGCTGGCACGCGTGGCGAGGGGATCCAACCGGTGAGCGCAACGTTCGCCTGTTGCAGCGCGGCCAGAGCCTCCCTGTCGTCGCCGGCCCCCATCCAGGTCCCCTCCACCGGCACACCGGTATCCCGCAGCGCCGTCACGACGTCGGCGAACAGTGCGGGGTCCTTCTGAGGCGTGAGCCGGCCGACTGCGACCAACCTCAGGGCACCGGCGTGCTCCACCGCGGGCCCCTGCGCACCCGTCGGGTCCACCGGCAGCGAGGAGTTGATCAGATACCGGACGAGCGCGCCGCCACCCAGCCGCCGCGCCATCTCCGCCTCCCGGGGGCTCACACAGACGAAGGCCGCCGTCTGGCGGGCCAGCAGTTGCTCCGCGGCGCGGAAGACTCTCCGCTGCACCGGGGAGACGTCCCGCCTCTCGAACGCGAAGCAGTGCGGGCTGTAGACCACGGGAACCCGCACCCGGAGTAGCCGGACCACCGCGCCAGCCAGAGACGAGTGCACGTGCACGAGGTCGGGATGGAGGGCGGCGATCGCCTCCTGGACCCCTCGCCGGAGCGCAGGGAGCCCGGGAGGCAGGATGCGCGCCCCCACGAAGGGCGAGTCGTCGGCAAGTTCGTCGACGAGGCCAGAACCACGGTCCTGAGCCGCGAGGAACGAGTCGACGCCCTGGTTCCGGGTGGCCCTGGCAAAACTGATGATCGCCAGTCCCGTACCGGCGGCGAATGCCTCCGTGACATGGAGGACCCGCAGCCGGCCGCCGGCCACGTCCTCGCGGCGTTCCCCGTGGCCCGGGACTGCCGCCTGCAGGGTGTGGTCCGCCGGACCCGCGCCGCGTTGCCCACGTCGGGACATCGCACGGCAGACGCTCATCGGTCCCGGCGTCCCAGCATCGGCGCTCCGTCAGCGACCGCGGGCGAGGAGCACCTCCGAGAAGGTCCGGAGGATGATCTTGACATCCAACCACAGGGACCAGTTCTCGATGTAGTAGTTGTCATGACGGGCACGGTCCGCGATCGGGGTGTCTCCGCGCAACCCGCTGACCTGTGCGAAACCCGTCAGCCCGGCCTGCACGCGATGCCGGTGCGCGTAACGGTCGTACCTGGCCGAGAACTCCTCGACGAAGTGCGGCCGCTCAGGGCGTGGTCCCACGAGCGTCATGTCACCCCGGAAGATGTTCCAGAGTTGCGGCATCTCGTCCAGGGATGTCCGTCGCAAGAACCGCCCCACCGGTCCGACCCGGTCGTCCGCGGCGATCGACCAGTTGGTCGCGGACTCCTTCTCGTCGACCGGGCGCATCGACCGCAGTTTCAGGCAGTCGAACAGCTCCCCGTTCCGACCGACCCTGGCCTGCCGGAAGAGGACGCCCGGTCCACCCTCGAGACGTACGGCGAGCATGCACAGCGCCATCAGGGGAGCGGTGAGGATCAGCAGCAGGCTCGAGACGACGATGTCGAAGCCCCGCTTGATCGCCCACGCCGGCCCGGCCAGGTTCGGAGTCCTGATCCGCATGATCGGGATCGAGCCGATGTGGTCGGCCATCCCGGCTTGCGTGTGGAAGTAGTGCAGCCGCGGCACGATGAGGAGGTCGCAGTCGGAACAGCCCGGCGTACGCACCGCATCCAACAGGATGCGTTCGGGGATGTCGCCCTCGGTGACCAGGAGGACGTCGGCGCTCGTCTGCCGCACAACGGCCTCGAGGTCGTGCACACGTCCCAGGTGGGGCACGACCCCCTCCGCCTCCCCAGCGCTCCCGTCGTCCACGTAACCGACCACCACGAGCCCGTACCGAGGATGGCGGGCCAGGATCTGCGCGAGCTCCGCGGACAGCGGACCACCACCAATGAGGACCGTGCGATGCACAGTCAGGCGCTTCCGGCGGCTCCAGATGATCAGTTGCGTGGTTGCGAGCCTCCCGGTCACGACCAGCCCGATGCAGAGGGCTGCGTTGCCGAGGAACGTGGTCACCGCTTCCTGCTCGTGCCGGAACACCACCGCGGTGGCGACCACGGCGGCTGCGGTCAGGAGCCTGCTCAGGAGATTCGGCAGTTCGTCCAGGACGCTCAGATGCAGACGTGCCCGATAGTGCCCGACGTTGGACAGCATCATCAGTGACAGGACTGCCATCGAAATGGTGGCCTTGGCCTGCTGCGGATTCCACAGCAACGGGGTCATCAGCAAGAGGGTGTCGACAGGGAGCACCACCATCCAGGCTCGGACCCGGTAGACGAGCGCGCGGTGCCCCGTCTCGGGAACGGGGGGCACCTCGGGGAACGCCCGGTGCCGCTCCGCCGATGGTGAGGCGGGGCCCGAGTCGGACAGCGCTGCGGGGCCGTTCCGCAGCCCTCGTGGCGGTCGAACCTCCACGGTCGTCGGCCCGGCAGGATCCGGGTGCACCGTCACAGCGGGCACTCGATCGGCAACTAATCCCATGACAGAGATCCCAAGGCTGAGAACGTCGCCTCCGAGCGCTGATGAGCACGACGAAGGCCGAGCGGGATACCGGCAGCCCCACTCCCGACCGCGCCAGCCGGTGTGGCGTTCGATGCAGGAAAATGAAGATGGCACGAAGTTGGGACACCTGACAATACCGACCCACATCCGTACCAAAATTACTACGGAACGCTCGGCTTCTGTGACCATCGGCAGTCAGGCGACCAGGAGTGTGGCGTGATGTGAATGCTCGACCACGAGCCGTTCATCTTATTCGTTCTCCGAAGTCCCTGTCGATCTTGGGCCGTGCGTGTCATGGCCCTCGGCCCGTCCGGATGACCGATACCGAGCAGCACCGACCGGCGGAGCAGCACCGGGTCGGGCAGATCCCGCCTGCGCCTGTCCGTCAGCCGCTTCGAAGGGACCTCTGGTAGGGACGGTGGGACAACCGGGTGCGCAGGGCACGGACCCACGGCGCCCTGGCGTTCACGAAGCGAACCGCGACCGTTCTCGCCTGCGCGAGTTCGGGGAGGACGCCAGCATGGAGTGAAGCCGGCCGGCAGAGAAGCATTCGGCCACTGACGACCTCCTCCGGACGCCAGCGCAGCTTGTAGTCCTCTCGTCCCCGCAGCATCGAGTAACGCGGCAGGCCGGCCGCCACCGTCAATGCGGCATCCTCGCGGATCAGCAGCGAAGAAACGTCGATCCGCTCTTTGAGCCGGGGCGAGATGCCGGCGAGGTAGTGACCGAGGAGTTGCCGTCCGAGCAGGTCGACGTGGCTGGCCAGCACCTCGCCGTCGAGGACGGACTGGACGACGTGCGCCTGCCCTTCGGCCACCATCCGCGGCAGGGCCTCGCCCAGATGCGCCGCGAACCGCCTGCGGAGGTGCTCGGGGTTGATGCCCCGGCCACGCCACTGCTCCTCGTGCAGCCGGAGGAGCACGTCGACCGCCTCGGCCACCCCCTTCGTGGGCACCGTCCGGATGCCGATGTCCAACGCATCACTCCTGCGCAGCTTGCGACGGAGGACGTTGGCCGTACGAGCGGGGACCCGCGCCAGCAACTCCTGCAGGGAGAGCCCGGGGAGCTCCAGCGAGACGGCGTCCTCGAGGCTGGTCGTGCGCCCGGGCCACGTCTCCGCCCAGACCCGGGCCGCAGCCTCCGGACGCAACTGCGCGAGGTCGACCACGTGCCATCCCGGCTCCTTCAGCAGCGCCGCGGTGAGAACCGGCCACACGTCCGACCGTCCCTCGCACACCAGCACGTCCAGGAAGTCGGAGATGTCCCCACCGAGAAGGGCGAGCACGGACCAGGGGCCTCGTCGGGTCAGGTACAGGGGAGCAACAGCCACCAGCCCACCCGTCGATCGGATGACGAAGACCCTCAACCGGCCCGGCGGGACGTACGCACGCGCCCAGGCCGCCGACCAGGCATGCGACTGGAACGGAGTCGCCGACGGGCAGGCGGCGTAGAGCCTTGCCCAGTCGGCTGCGAGTGCGTCCAGGTCAACCTGGTCCCGGACCACGGAGACCTCGAACCCGCCGAGCACGACGGGATCACGCCTCGCGACACGTGCCCGAGCTGACACCTGAGTCAGGGTAGCGGGGGGACCCGGACCGGAAGAGCCCCTCGACGGCTCGGCACCCGCACCGCCGTCAGGCCACATCCCCGCTCAGTCGACGGTGCCGGTCGCCACCGCTCTACAGCGAGACATCCCCCCGACAGCTGGATCAACGCGCGTCCCTCGCACCTGCGACCCAACAGGTCATAGCCCTAGTGTGAGCGGCTACAGCGCCGAGGGATGCAACACCAGGACGGGTGGGCGGACGGGCGATGGGTTGTCCCCAGTTCCAGCAGGCTGGGCCGGCTGTGGCCGTCCTGACGGATGCGGACCAGCTGACTCCGTACCTCCCGGCGTGGGACGGCCTCCCGTCGTCGACCGGCCCCGTGGGAGGCAGCGCCTGGGTGCAGGCGTGGTTGGAGGTCTACGGTGCCGCGCACCGGCTGGCCGTCGGCGTGCAGGGCACCGTCCAGGAGCCGCTCGTAGTCGTGCCGTTGGTGCGTCGCCGTGCCCGCCCGTGGTGGCTCACCATGCTGGGCGTCCAGGAGCTGCGGGAACCGACCGACATCCGCGTCGGCGACCCAGCCGGACTGAGCGCCGTGGTGCAGGAGTTCGCGCGCAGGCGCGTTCCGATCCGGCTCAAGCGGCTGCCTGCAGACTCCCCGCTGCTCCCGCTCCTGCACGCCGCCTACCGCCGTCGGGCGGTCATCCTCTCCAAGGGGGTGACCGGCACCCCGACCATCCGGCTGGACCCGAGCTGGCTCGAGCCGGAATCCCACTTCAGTGCCCGGCGACGGTCGGACTTCCGGACGGCGCGCCGCCGGGCGGAGAGGCTCGGAGCCGTGCACCTATCCGTGGAAGAGCCCGGGACCGACGGGGTCGCGCCCCTGTTCGACGAACTGCTCGCGGTCGAGGCGTCGGGGTGGAAGACCCGGGCCAACACCGCCCTGGCCTGCCAGCCGCGGATGCGGGACTTCTTCCGGCGACTCTGCCTCCAGGCCGCGGACCAGGGCATCCTCCGACTGGCCTTCCTCCGGATCGACGGTCGCCCCGTGGCCGTGCAACTCGCGGTCGAACAGCACGACCGGTACAGCCTCTTCAAGATCGGATACAACGAGGAGTTCGCTCGCTGCTCCCCAGGGACGCTGCTGATGCTGCACACCGTCCGGTGGGCCGCCGAGCGGGGCCTGCAGTGCTTCGACCTCCTGGGTGTCGAGGAGCCCTGGACGACGCTGTGGACCGAAGTGGTGCGCCCGTGCGTCGAGGTGCACGTGTACCCCGCGTCCCCGTGGAGCGTCCTGGCGGCCGGCGAGGTCGGGATCGAGTTGACGGCACGCGCTGCACGCCGCGCTCGGCAGGGACTGGTGCGGCGCGCCGAGCGATGACGGCCGTGCTCTGGTCCCCGGTTCGAGACTCAAGCCGGCGGGGGCGGGGCGAGCCGGCCGCGGGAAGCCGTCCTCGCGGCCGGGCTGCGCTCCGTGGCGGCCTCGGTCCCACCTCCCGGTGTCCCCGACCCGATGGTGTAGAGGATCCAGTCGTCGTCCCGTGCGATCGGTACCAGAGCGGGCTGTTCCGCGACCACCTCGGGGTGCTGGGCGTTGAGGTAGCAGAGCCGCACCGGGCGGGGATGCCGCCGCTGGTCCTCGACCACCCGGGCCAGCACGCGCCTGAGCGTCTCGGGGCCGAAGGAGTTGTAGACGAGCACGAGCACCGGCCCGTCAGGGAGCTCCACCGTCGCGGCGTCCGCGACGAGGACGCTCAACGGCCGGTCGGCACGCCGGCCGCGGCGGGCCCGCCAGCGATCGATGTTGCGCTCGGCGTCGGCGGCCAGGGCGGGGTCGAGCTCGACGCCGACCGTCCGGGCGAAACCCGCCTCCGCGGCAAACAGCATGGCCCGGCCGCGGCCGGCCCCCAGGTCGAGGAAGGTGCTTCCTGCGGGGTCGAGATCCACGGCCGCGAGGATGCGTCGCCACTTGCGCAGCGCCACGGCCTGGTAGTGGTGGCCGTCCCCGGTCGGGGAGAGAGCATGCAGCTCGGCCTCGTTGTGCACGATCCCGCGGGTCCGGGTGCCCAGCCAGAGGTCCACGGCCGACTCGGCGAGGTAGGCGCCGGTGCGGTGCAGACCCCCTCGGAACAGCCGGCTCCCCGAGCGGATGGCGCCGGCCAGCCCCTCCTCCCGGGCCGCACGAATCAGCTCCGCCCGTAGCAGCCGCACTCGCCGCGTCCTCGACTCCGACGTCGCCACAACCGATCCCCTCGGGGTCGCAGACAGCAGGGTGGGAGTACTCCCGGCGGATGGGTCAACCGGCAGCGGCGAGTCCCGAATCCACGCGGCCGTTCGTGCCGGGGGCGTCCGGACGGCGCCGCGCGACGACGACGAGCTTGTTGCCCCAACCCAGGACCCGGAAGAAGCGCTCGGCCGCCGGCCAGCCCACCGCCAGCATCCTCGAGTAGAAGTCCCGGTCCTTGCCGGCCAAGTAGCTGAAGGTCCGCTGCATCTTGGCTCGTGGGGACGTCAGCCGGCGGGTCTGCACGATGTCGCAACCGTGCCGGGCGAGCAGGCTGCGCAGTCCCGCCTCGGTGAAGTAGACCTTGTGCTCCCAGTAGTACATGACCCCCACGAGGTCGACCCGTCCCCCGGTCAGACGGTGCAGCCCTCGGAGCACGGCACGGATCGGGAAGGCGGCGTCCGGCGTCTCCAGGAGCAGCGCGCCTCCGGGCCTCAGCCGGTCGATGACCTGGGCGACGAGCGCGTCCGGTTCGAAGACGTGCTCGATCACGTCCCACAACGTCAGGACATCGACGCATTCGTGCTCACCGAGCCACTCCGACAGCTCGTCCTGCTGCCCTACCGCGAGTCCCCGGTCCCTGGCTGTCTGGATCGCGACGCCGTCGACCTCGATACCCAGGCCCCGCAGTCCCCGCCGCCGTGCCCAGTCGAGGAAGTTCCCGACTCCGCATCCCACGTCGAGCACCGAAGCGGCCGACGGGACGGCGGGACCCACCATGTCGAAGGCGAGCTCGTACCGCTCGTCGTAGCCCCGACGCACGTCGTCCGAGTCGTACAGGGCGAACTTGTACTGCTCCCAGTACTCGCTGTCGACCCCGTCGCCGACCGACGACGCCTCGGTGGAGGGCAGGCGGCGCAGGTACTGCGTACGGCAGGTCCTGCACCGGATCAGCTGACACCCGGGGTCGACCACCAGCCGCAGCGGTCGCCCCTCCCCACCACAGGCTGGGCAGCTCCGGTCTCGCTCGGGCACCTCGGTGGCCCCCCGACGGGAACGGAACAGCGACGCGACGGTCATCGGACTCCTCGAAGGGGTACGCGGCCTCAGCCGAGAATGCCTCGCGCGAGCGGACGCCAGATGCTGCCGACGAGAGTAGGGCCGGCCTGCTGGAAGGGGAAGCGAGCCGCCCACTGTCAACCGTGCAGGCGGGCGCGGACCATTCGTGTCACGGCCCGCGCTTCCGGAACCCGGAACAGCCACATCGCCCCCGAGTAGACCGCCAGGAGGATGCAGCCCCCCAGCAGAGCCGTGGCGAGCGCGGGCAAGCGCTCCTGCACCACCGCGGCGAAGGACCAGGCGACGATCCCCGCGGCCGCGGCGGCGGCCGCGGTCAGTCCCGTGGCCGCGAGGAAGCCGCGCATCGGGAGGTCGACCACCCGCCGGTGGACCCCGACGAGCAGGACGAGGGCCGCGACGCTGATGCCTGCGGCGTTGCCGAGTGCGATGCCGACCGTCTGCCACGCGCGGAGGCTCACGGCGCTGATCACCACCGTGGCCACCAGGCCGATGATCATGGCCGTCGCGGGGAACCAGGTCCGCGATCCCACAGCCCAGAAGAACGTGGCCGCAGCACCCACGACCACCTGCCCCGTCAGGCCGATGCAATAGACACGCATGACCTCCGTGGTGCTCACGGCGTCCTCGATCGTGAAGGCGCCGTGCAGGAACAGGACCTCGACCAGCTGAGGCGCGAAGACGACCAGGGCCACGGTCGCCGGGACGATGACCAGCACCCCGAGCCGCAGGCTCCGCTCGACGCCGCGCCGGAGATCCACCGAGCGCCGCGCAGCGGCGTGCCGGGCCAGGGACGGCATGGCCACCAGGACCACCATCCCGGCCACTGCCATGGGTATCTGAGCCACCTTCGCTGCGTAGTTGAGATGGCTGATGGCACCGGGCTCCAGGACGCTGGCCAGCGTGCGCTCGACCCAGACCTGCGCCTGGCGGCTCAGGCTGTACGCGGTGACGGGCACGCACGACCCGAGGCCGATCAGGAGCCGGCGGTCCAGGCGGCACCGCAGGCTCCGCAGCCGCACCCTTGCGAGGAAGGCGGGCGCCAGGACCAGGACGATCCCGGCGCTGCCCACCACCAGGCCCAGCGCCGCGCTCTCCACCCCGAGGGAGTCGTGGAAGAGCACCATCGTCGCGACGATCCCGGCGTTGTAGATGACGTAGATCCACGTGGGGAACACGAACGAGCCGGTCGCGCGCAGCGTGGCGGTCATGTAGCCCATCAACCCCAGGAGGAGGACCGTCGCCGATGCGATCCGGGTGCAGCGCACCGCCAGGTCCGGCTCCGCCAGTCCCGGTCCGAGAGCCGCAACGATCGCCGGAGCCGCCAGCGCCACGACGCCGGCGAGTGCACCGAGGAGGACGATGGCGGGCAAGAGCGTTCGGTCGATCACGCGCTGCGCCGTTCCGTTGGCCTCGAGCTGGCGGGAGATCATCGGGACCAGAAGGTAGATGATCACCCCCTCGGCCAGCACCGGCGTCACGGTCTCGGGGACCGTCCAAGCAACGAGGAAGGCGTCCGTGTCCGGGGATGCGCCGAAGTAGCTGGCGATGAACACGTCCCGGAGGAGGCCGAACAGCGAGCCGAGACCATAGATCACGGTCACCAGGACCGTCGTGCGCAGGAGTCGTCCCGGCTGGGCGGCCGCGTCGACGACTCCGCTCCGAGAGGCCTGGTCCCCGTGGCCGTCCCTTGCCTCCCGGTTCCGGGTCACCGGGGTGCCCGGACGGCTCGGAGCCCCACGGCGCCGGAGGCGCCACCCGCGACGCGGTGGCGTCTCACGGCGTCCTCGGGGGCGGCTGGGCGTAGAGGTCGTCGATGGTGGCCGCGACCGCGCTCACGTCCAGCGGTCGAAGTACCGGTGGGCAGCTGCGGTCTCGGCGCGGTGCGCTGAGGACCCGCTCCACGGCTGCGCGCAGTGGGTCGTGCGGCCCCACGCGCAGCGCGGTGGCGACATCGCCGTCCAGTTCGTCGAGCGCGGGACACCGGCGGTACACGACCGGCAGGCCGTTGGCCATGGCCTCGAGGACGGCCAGGCCGAAGGTCTCCTGGCGGGACGGTGACGCGAGCACGTCCATCGCGGCGAGGAAGGGAGCCACTGGGCGCTCGCCCACCAGATGCACTCGATCTGCGACGTGCAGTCCCGAACCGAGCCTCTCGAGCGCCGTTCGCTGTGGGCCGTCACCGAGCAGGACGACGTGCCGCCCCCGGTGCAGGGTCGGCGCCAACTCACCGATCAACTCGTCGAAGTGCTTCCCTGGGTGCAGGCGCCCCACGCCACCGATGACCTCGGCGCCCTGCGGGATGCCCAGGGCTGCCCGAGTGGCGCGTCGGTCCTCGGGGTCGAACCGCAGCGCCCGGAAGTCCAGTCCGTTCGGCACCACGACGACTCGGTCGGGCGGCAGTCCCCAGGCGAGGAGGTTGGCGCGAACCGCTCGGGACACGGCGATGGTCAGCTGGCCCAGGCGCTCGCTCGCGCGGTAGAGCAGGCGGACCGGCCGTGTGGCCCGATGCCCCTCGAGCTGGTCGTCGAGGAGGGAGTGCTCGGTGGCGACGATCCGCCGGACGCCAGCCATGCGAGCGGCAACTCGGCCGTAGAGGCAGGCGCGGTACAGGTGCGTGTGGACGACGTCGTACCGGCCTCGACGCATGATGTCGGCGAGTCGGAGGACCGCACCGATCTCCTTGTTGCTCCTCATGCCGAGGTCGAAGACCGGGATCTCGTTGGCGCGCAGGTCCTCGGCGACCGATCCCGCGTTGTAGAGGGCGACGACCTCGGCATCGTGTCTCGAGTGCTCCAGGATCAGCCGCAACTGGGTCTCGGCGCCCCCGGCGGCCAAGCCGGTGATGACGTGGAGGACTCTCATACGTCGCGGGTGCGCCGGAAGCGGGACGCGTGGTGCCGCCCGAGCTTGGCCATGAGCCGGGCGGGGTGGTCTCGTTGCCCCACGTAGAAGCGTGGGAGCGTGAACCGGCCCCACACCGAGTAGTCCCGGGTCACGCAGGCCTGGCCGTAACCCGCCGTCTGGACCGCGACCGCGGCATCCCTGTCGAAGCTGCCGTACGGATAGGAGAAGCTCGTCACCGGCTGCACGACGAGGTCTTCGAGGATGCGACGGCTGTCCACGACCTCCGCCTCCAGGGTGCCGTCCGGCAGACCGGCCAACCGGACGTGGGTGAGTCCGTGACTGCCGATCTCGAAGCCGGCCTCCGCGACGGCTCGCACCTGGGCCGCGTCCATCAGGTCGTAGGACGGTTCGTCCCAGTCGCTCCGGCCCCCGACTCGACCTGCGACGACGAACACGGTGGCGGTCATGCCCCGGCCGCGGAGCAGCGGGACCACCTCGTCGTGGAAGTCCGTGTACCCGTCGTCGAACGTCAGCCCCACCAACCGTGCGCCCTCGCCCCGTTCCTCGGCTCGGACCAGTTCCGCGAGCGACACCCCGCGCAGACCCAACCTCTCGAGGGTCTTCAGCTGTAGCTCCAGCCGGTCCGGGTGCACCCGCAGGAGGTGGGGGTCCTCCTCCGTCGAGGAACTCACGGAGTGGTACATCAGGATCGGTCGGGTATGAGCACGTGGCTGTTGCCGCTGCCTGGCGATCGCATTCACGTCCACGGCCCCCACGTCGTCCACTGGTTCGACGGCGCGAACGTAGCCGCCATCGGGAACCGCCGGAGCCGGAGGACACCTGACGCTGACGGAATCACGGCGGGAGCTGCTGCCTGCGACGTGGCAACGGCCGGGCAGCGTCCTCTCGGTCCGGCGTCCGATGGCCTGCACATCCCGACGACACAACGCACTCGGTCGGTGGGTGGGTGTGTCGAGCAGTTCAACCGACCGTGGCGACGGCTCTCTGGCTGGGGGTGTCGAGGATGGAGAACCCGTCCGTGAGATCATCGCTGTAGCTGTAGACGCTGAAGGACCGGACCCAGCTGCGATCCAGGGCCAGGTGGAGAGCGGTCACGAGGTACCGGGCACGCTGAGGCTCGGGCACGTGATACCAGGCTCCGGGGGTGGTGGTGTAGCCGAACTCCCCGATCACCACGTCGCGCCAGATCCCTTCGTCGCGAGCCACCTGGGCACGCAGCCGGTCCACTCCGAGGAACGTCATGTCCTTGACGCCCATCTGCCCCACGACGTCGGCCGAAGCAGCCGGCATCCGCGGGTCGTACCCGACCCCGGGCGCGCCGGCGTAGGGATGGACGCCCAGCAGGTCGTAGAAAAACCGGTTCTCACGGTTCCCCCCTCGCTCCCGGAGCGCGTCACTCAGCCGCCCCATGTAGCCCAGGTCGTTGTTGCTGAGCACGGCGCCCACGATCGCCACCCCGGGGTCGATCCGCCGGGTCTCGATCCAAATGGCCTTGAGGAGGTCGGCATAGGCACCGGGGTCCGGGCCGGTGCGCCAGAAGTTGTGGTAGTTCGGTTCGTTCCAGACCTCGTAGCCGGTCACCGTCGTGCCGTACCGGGCGACTAGTTGACCGAAGAGACCTGCCCAGACCATCGCCTCCTCCCCGAGCGGGGGGAACCACGGCCCTCGCGGATCCATCCACCTGGGGGTGGTGTTGACGTGCATGTAGACCTGCAGCCCATGAGCGGCGGCTCGGAAGACGACCGGATCCAGCGGAGCGGTGTCGCACTGGTGCGTGGGACACAACCAGTGCATGGACGCCGTCAGTCGGATACCCGAAGCCCCGCTGTCTGCCGCGGCATCCACCTCGGCCAAGGCGCCGGTGAGGGTCTGGGGACCCGTGGCTTGAGGCGCTCCGACGGGGTGCACTGGGACGGCCAGGATGTCGGCCGCTCGACGTGGATCGTCCGCCCGGCCACCCGGCTCAGGAGACGTCGGCTGGGACGCCGCCGCCAGGACGGCGACGACCGCGAGGACGACCGCCCCTGCCACCAACCGCACGCCGCGGCAAGCCGCCGAGCTCCGCATGCCGGCGCCACCTCCATGGACCGCGTCGACCCATCGTGCCTCACGGCGCGCTCCGCCGACGGGCGTCGCCGGCCTCGCGGGACCGTCCTCCCTACGGTGCTACGCAACCCCGATCGCTGACATCATCGGGCCATGCTCAGGCGAGGGCGCTGATGACCCCATGGCCGCGGTAGCGGGGCCGGCCGTGACCGCGCAAGCACTCGCGACCATGCCATCGATGGCCGGCCCGCGACTGCTGCGCCGATGCCTCGCGCAACCCAGTACCTGGGTCGCCCTCTCGATCCTCATGCTGCCGGTCTACTCGGGCGCCAGCCCGCTGTCGCCGTTGGCGACCGGGAGCGACCTGATCATCGTTGTCGCCATCGTCCTCACCGGCTGGACGTTGCTCCGCGGCGAGCGGCTCGACATCCTGCGGAGCGTGCCCGCCATCGGGTTCCTCCTGCTCGGCACCGCAAGTCTCGTGGTGACCGCGCTCGCCACCAACTTCCCGCAGAACATCGTGGGAGGAGCCCGATTCCTGGAACTGTTCGTCCTGATCCCCCTCGCCGTCATGACGTCGCTCCGCAGGCGCGCCGACCTCCTCGTCGTGGGGGGCTCGATCGTCGCGCTGGCCCTCGTCGAGGGGACGATCGGCCTCGTCCAGGCCGCGACCGGCACGGGAGCGGCGATCGGCACGGAGCACACTCGGGCCGTCGGGACCTTCGGGGCCTACAACATCGGCGCATTGGCCGGTGTCACCGGCGTCGCCCTGGTGGTCTGCCTCGCCGTGGCCACGGTGCGGACAGGCCGCCTCCGCTGGGCGGCCCTCGCCGGGTCGCTGTGGTTGTCGCTCGCCCTCCTGGCGACGCTGACGCGGGGTGCATGGGTAGCCGCGACGGTGGCCGCGGTCGTGGTGCTCAGTCGCGGTCGGCCCGCGCGTCTGGTGGCGGCAGTCGCCGCCGGTCTGCTCACGGCTGCCGTCGCCCTGCCTGCACTGGCGGGCAGCGACACCGACATCGGCCGGCGGGTGGACAGCCTGCTCTCCGCCGAGTCCGCGCCGGACCAGTCACTGCTCGATCGCCTGGCGCTGTGGCGTGCCGCTCAGCAGATGACCTTGGACAGACCGTTGACCGGCATCGGGCCCCGGGCCTTTCCTGAGCACCGGGACGCCTACGCGGACCTGAGCCTGCTCGGCTCCAGCGACATCAGTTTCGCATCCGACCTGGACTTCCAGCAGGTGGCACTCAAGTCCCCGCACAGTCTGTACCTGCTCATCGCCAGCGAGCAGGGTCTGATCGTCGTGCTGCTCTACGGCACCCTCGCCGCGGTCCTGCTCGTCCGCGGTCTGGTGCGGGCCTCACGACGTCGCTCCGACGCGTCGACCAGCCTCGCCCTGATCGGAGCAGGGCTCCTGACATATGAGCTCGTCAACACGGTGACAGGCGACATCGGCGGGCCGGGATCCCTACTCATCGGAATCGCTTTGGGGGTGGCCGGCTGGGCAGCCGCCGACATCGACCTGGTTCCGCAGCCGGAGACTGGTCCGGACCCCGTGGCTGTCTCCTCGTCCAGCAGCGAGGAGACGCTTCCGACCGCACAACTCCAGAAACCTCCGGACCCGGCGGTGGCCGGGCGGAGTGAGGATCTCACCGGAGGTGGTACCTCATGACGACGGACGTTCGCCAGTGGGTCAACTCACCGACGACGGAGGCGCCTCGTCCGACCGCTCGGAGGGAGAGCCGGCTTCCGGGGGTCGCCCTGATCCGGAGGCGGATGCGCTGGGTCGCGCTCTGTGCGGTCCTGGGATGCCTGCTCGGCCTCACGGTCCTGCAGTTCCGCGCTCCGGTGTACGAGTCGACGTCCCACCTCCTCGTGATCGGTCCGCCTGCAGAACCTGCGCGAGGTTTCACGCGCACCGCCCAGGCACTGGCGCGTCTGGCCACGGCACCCGCGATCGTGTCCTTCCGTCTGGACGCCGCCGGCGTGCCCGAAGCCGCGGACCATCCTCGGCGCTACATCACCGCGCAGGCAGCCCCCGGCGCACCCCTGATCAGCGTGACCGGGCTTGGGGACACGCCCCAGGATGCGCGGAGGATCGCCGCCGCCGTCACCGACGGTCTCGCCAGCGTCCGCAATCTCGGCCCCTTCCAGGTGGACGTGATCACCGAGCCGACGGTCCCGGACGGACCGAGGACACCGATCTGGTTCCTGCCCTTCAGCGGGACGGGGCTCGGCGCCGCGCTGTCCTTGGTACTCGCCTCAGCGGTCCCGGACCATCCTCGACGAGGGGCGCACCGCGACCGGCGTCCGCGTACACCGCGTTCCGTGGCCAACTCAGCCGAAAGGATGGGTCCAGGGACGGCCTGACTCCGCCGGACCGGACGGATTGAGGGCGCGGAACGGCGCCGCGGTCGCGGCTCCCGACGCCCAGCGGCGCGTGACCGACCGGCCGAGGAGCCCACCCGCGACAGCACCGAGGAGCGCGGCGCCGAGCAGCCCGGCAGAGCCCACCGCGGAGTCGCGCTGTGCCGGGGGGCGGGCTTCACTGACCTGCTGCAGGTGGTAGTGGCCGACCTGACCCTGCTGGTCCTGCAGCACCAGCTGGGCGGCGACAGCATTGGCCATGGCCGCCGACGTGTCGGCATCGGCAGTGGTGGCCGTGATGGACAGCAGCGGTACGCCGGACGGCTGGGTGATCACGACGGCATCGGCCAAGCCTGAGTCGGACTCCCCCATGCCGGTGGCCACCGAGTGGACGAGTGCGGGGGCATTGCCCACCTCGACCCAGACCGCCGCGATGTCCACCGAGGCGTCCGGCGCCGCCGGGTCGTCCGGGAGGACAGCGACCAGCGCCTCGGCGGTGAAGTCGGTCGGCCGCAGGAAGGCGTACCAGCACGCGACACCCGCTACGACGGCGCCGAGCGTGGCGAGTGCCACGACGATCGCGGCAGTACGGCGGTCGCGCCGTCGATGGCTCGGCGGGGGCGTGAGCCCCTCTGTCCCAGCCGACCCGGAGGACAGCTCCGTCTCGATCAGTGCGGGGGTCTCGTGCTCCGAGTCTGACGGGTCGGCTGGCACGTCCAGGGAATCCCCGACTACAGCCGCTCCTCCCTGAGCCTGCGGTGGGTGCCCGCCGGAGGTCGACCGACCGCCGCCGCTACCATCGACTCCCGATCTCTGATGAGCTGGCCTGGACGTCCTCGCCATTCGGCGAATGGTAGGCGGACGAGCGGCCGGATCAGGCGGTCATGAATGCGGCTCGGGAATTACTGACGGTCGTGTGGTGACCCGGTCACGGTCCGGTGAGACGCCGCGCCGGCGTCCGGGCACCCTGTAGGTCACCCGGTTCGAACCTGACGGCAACGGCCGCCACGGGGCAGGCGACTGCGTGCAGGGACTCTGGGTGAGCAGGCGCTCGGCGAGCCAGGCGGCGTCCTCCGCGACGAAACCCAGCCATGCCGACCCACGGGAGCGTTGCCACGGCAGCCCGAGGAAGGCCAGGCCCGGGACGGCGCTGAGCCCGCTGTTGTGGACGACCTCGCCGTCGACGACGACGCCCGGCACATCGATCCAGGAGTAGTCCGGGCGGAAGCCGGTTGCCCAGACGACCGCGGCAACGTCGAGGGCGCTTCCGTCGCTGAACCCGATGCGGGTACTCGACGCGGTTACGGCGCGCGGACGCACCAAGACGCCGCCAGCACGCAGGCGTCGCCACGAGGTGCCGATCACGAACCCAACGGTGTCCCCCGTCCCCGTCCTGGCCCGGGGGCTCAGGGCAGCCATCCGTGCGCGCAGGCTCCGCCACGCGGTGCCGATGACGCGCTCGCGCAGCCGCGGGGGCCGAGCGGTGATGGGCCCGCAGCCGACCGGCTTGGGCGCCAGGCCGAAGGTGGTCAGCCACCAGAACAAGTCGCGGCCCAGCGGCCGCTGCGGCAGCATGAGCGACCGCGTGCCGACGGCGAGACTCACCGGACGGCCGGAGGAGGCCAGCTCCGCAGCGATCTGCACCCCTGAGCTCCCGGCCCCCACCACGAGGACCGGGCCGTCGGGCAGATCGGCAGGACGTCCGTATTCCGAGCTGTGGACCTGGACGACCTCTGGAGCCAGCCCCGCGGCGAGGTCGGCAGGAACGTACGGACAGATGAACGCACCGGTGGCCACCACGATCTGGCGGGCAGCCAACCCGCCCGTGGTGGTGTCGGCGACGAAAACTCCAGCCGATCTCCGCACCCGGGTGACCCGGGTCCCCAGCCGCACCGGCAGCTCGAAGGTACGCGCATAGGTCTCCAGGTAGTCGGCGACCTGGTCCTTGGTCGGATAGCTGCCGGCCGGAGCAGGAAAGGGGAGACCGGGCAAGGAGTCGTAGCGAGCCGGGGTAAACAGCCGCAGGGAGTCCCAGCGCGACCGCCAGGCATGACCGACTCGCGGCCCGGCGTCCACGACGAGGAACCGGACGCCGGCCTGCTTGAGATACCAGGCCAAGGCGAGGCCGGCCTGGCCACCACCTATGACGAGAACCTCCAGGGGTTCGCCGTCCCGTCGAGGAGGTTCGGGCATGCGATGACACTACGGCCCTGCTGCCGCACGAGGACCCCTCCGAGGCGTCACCCGCCGGATTGGAATGGGCGGTCGCCGCGGCGCCCGTCCCACGCCACCGGCTCGTCCCGCCCACCCGTTTTCGGTCTGACGGTCACCCGCAGGCGCAACTGCGAGACCTCCACCACCAAGAACGGGGATCGGTGCAGCCCGGAACCGATGTGTGCGCCGGAACCGCTCAGGACTAGTGAGGTCCCCGATGCGCTCCTAGACTCATCGCTCCACAGGGACGGCATCACGCGTTGCACCGAACGAGCGCCATCCCACCCAGACTCTCCCAGGATGGAAGGGTCTCCCGAGAGCCGGCCAGAACACCTGTCGCGACCTTGCAACGACCTTCCACGACACACGAAGGGCTGCGAGCGTTGGTCGGCCTAGGAGGAACTACGAGGCTTCGGAGTCGCTCGGTCCTCGTGGCAGATGAGGGCATGGTCAGCGGACGCACGGCGCTCGCCGCCGTCCGGGCATTGGCTGCGGCCGGGTACGAGCCCACGGTGACGTCGACCTGCAAGGCGACGCTCGCCAGCTCGTCACGGTGGTGCAGGCGAGCCGTGCCCGTCCCGCGGACGGACGGGTCCGGGTGGCTCGATGCGGTCTGCCAGGAACTGCGTAGCGGGGCTTACCTGGGCGTTGTGCCCACCAGCGACGTCGTTCTGGCCATGTTGGAGCTTCCCGGTGTCTCCCTGCTGGACAAGCGCGAGGTACACCGACGAGCCCGAGCAGCCGGACTGGCGGCTCCGGACCAGTGGGTCTTCGGGTCACCGGGGCAACTTCGGGAGGCGGCTGCGGACCTGCCGTTTCCGGTCGTTGTGAAACCTGTGGTGCGCCGACCGGGCCGAACGCGCAACGCCGTGCGGCTCGACTCGCCAGCGGGGCTGTCGGCGATCCCGGACGATGCCGGAGAGTTGGTGGTGCAGCCCTTCCTCCGTGATCGGATGCGGGCAGTCGCGGGTGTCCTCTACGAGGGACAGCTGCTCGCCGCCGTGCACCAGCGGTACGTACGGATCTGGCCACGTGACTGCGGGGTCGCCAGTGCCGCGGAGACCGTCGCTCCGGACCTGGAGCTCGAGGCCCGGCTCCCGGATCTCCTCCAGGGCCATGAGGGCGTCTTCCAGGTGCAGTTGGTGGGCACACAGGTCATCGACGTCAACCCCCGCGTCTATGGCTCGCTGCCGCTCGCAGTGGCGGCCGGGGCGAACCTCGCCGGCATCTGGTGCGACGCGATGGACGGACGCGCGCCTGCGCGCCTCGTGCGCGGCCGCGCCGGGGTCCCCTACCGCTGGCTCGACGCGGACCTGCGCGCCGTGGCCGGTGCCGTCGTCGACCGCGAGCTGAGCCCGAGCCAGGGGCTCCGGGCCGTGCTGCCGCGGCGGGGGACGGCGCACAGCATCACCAGCATCCGCGATCCGCGCCCCGCGATCACACGCCTGGGCTTTGCGCTGCGAGGCGCGGATTGGTGACCGCCCACCCACCCCCGGGGCTCCATCCCGAAGACGCAGCACTTCTGGACGCAATCCCGCCCGAGGGCTGGGAAGTACACGGCATCCCTGACGGTCCGACGACTGAGCGTCGGCTGCGAGCCGCAGCCCTCGTCGAGACGGTCCTCCGCGATTTCACCCTTCCCGACGGTCTGCGATCATCTCCCCTCGGGCCGGCCTGGTGTGGCGACATCGACGTGCACGTCCACGCGCTTCCCCAGGTGACGCTGCTGACAGGACTCGGCTGGCTGCCGCTGGACTCCTTGCTCGACCTCCTTGGGCTCCCCGAGACCGACCGATGGGCGGTGACAGACGAGCGGGGCGTACTCGCTGCGTTGGACCTGCATCTCAGTGAGCCGGAGCCCGACGAGGCCCGCCGCGTTCTTCGACGCTGTCGGCGGCGGGGCGAGGTGCGGCTCCGGGAGGTGCTGGAGCTGCGAGCGTTGCTCCGCAGTGGAGCGCAGCTACCCCCGGACGTGCCGGTACTGCGGCAAGCCGCCGGCCTGGAGGCTCACGTCGGCGGCGACATGCTGAGTCAGTGGCTCGACCGCTCGGCCGGGCCAGGCCCGGCCCTCCTACCAGGATGGGGCAGCGCCGGCAGGCGCGGGCTCCGACGGGTCCGCTCCCGGCTCGGACGCCGGCTCGTGGTGGGCTTCTCCGGCGTGGACGGCGCCGGCAAGTCCACGCTGGTCCGCGAGGTCCTCCTCCAGCTCCGCACTGCTGGGGTCCCGGCCGGGACCGTCTGGGCACGACCGGGGCTGGGGCTGGATCGCCTCGACCGGCTGGCCGGGTTCGCAAAGCGGGCTCTCGGTCAGGACTCCGGCCCTGCTGTGCGGACCGTCGCGGCGGGATCACGCCTTCCGCGATCCCGACAGGGACTCGTCGGATGGTCGTGGACAGTGCTGGTGACGTCGATCTTCCTGATCGATGCTCGGCGCCAACACCTCCGCGAGCGCGGAGTCCTCCTCTACGACCGCCACGCGCTCGACGCACTGGTCACCCTGGACGTCGCCTACCGGGGGACCAGCCTCCGTCTCCCCCGAGCCCTGGTGCGCCACCTGATCCCGGCAGCGAACGCATCCTTCTATCTGGACGTCCCGGCCGACGTGGCTTGCGGGCGCAAGTCCGACGAGATCTTCGGCAGCGCAGCGGTGGTCCGTCAGCTCGAGCTCTATACGGCCCATCGCGAGCAGTTCCCCGACCTGCACCTCCTGGACGCGACGCGGCCGGTTCCGGAGAACGTCCGCGAGGTCCTGCGGACCCTGACATCAGGCGGCGGCGCAGCACCCCGGCGCCGCGCCGCCTTCCGACGGGCTGCCGTGTCACGATCGGTCAGCGACGTTCAAGGACTCCCTGTCGGCGGAGCAGACGATCGCTGAGTGCCCGCGCCGCGCCACGGACCTCGGCCACCCGGAGAAACCAGGCCGCCCCCAGGTAGACGAGTGCGAGGAGGGCGCTGCTGACCACGGTCGTGACCACAGCGGGCACACTCTCCCCGAAGCCGAGCGACAGCACCCACGCCGCAGCACCGCCCGCGGCCGCCGCGACGCTCGCCCTCCCGATGAGGAAGAGGATGCCAGGCAATCCGAGGTCGACCACCCGGCGCCGCACTCCGATCAACAGCAGCGCTGCGGAGACGCTGATGCCCGCGGCGTTGCCGAGCGCGATACCCGGCGTCCGCCAGAGCAGGACTGCCCCCACACTGATCAGCACGGTCGCAACCAGCCCGGTGAGCATGGCCACCGCCGGGTACCAAGTGGGCCTTCCCGCGGCCCAGAAGAAGGCCGCCGTGGCGCCGACCAGGGTCTGACCGAGGAGCCCGAAGACGTACACCCGCAGGACGTCGGTGGTGGCTTCGACATCGGTGGCGTCGAAGGCCCCGTGGAAGAAGAGCACGCGGATCAACTGTGGCGCGAGAACGAACAACGCGGCGATGGCCGGCGCGACGATGAGCACCCCCAGTCGCAGGCTCCGCTGGACCCCACTGCGGAACTCGTCCTGGCGCTGGGCGGCGAGGTGCCGTGCCAGCGAGGGTAGTGACACCGCCGTGACCATCACCGCCACGACCATCGGGATCTGCGCGAGCTTCGTGGCGTAGTTCAAGTGACTGATCGCCCCGGGCGGAAGAGCACTGCCCAAGATGCGCTCCACGAAGACCTGTGCCTGCCGGCTGAGGGCGTATGCCCCGATGGGGAGGCAGGACAGCAACCCCAGGAGGAGGCGCCGGTCGAGACGAAACCGCAGGCTCCGAAGACTCACCCTCCTGAGTAGAGGAAGGCTCTGGAGCGCCACCATGCCCGCACTACCCAGGGCCAGCCCGACGGCAGCGCTGTACACACCCCACTGCTCGTGGAACAGCATCATCAGAGCGAGGATCACGACGTTGTAGACCGTGTAGACCCATGGCGAGATCAGGAACGACCCGGTGGCACGAAGCGTGGCCGTCATGTACCCCGACAAACCCAGGAACAGGACGGTCACCGACGCCACCCGCACGCAGCGCACGGCCACTTCGGGCTCGACCAGCCCCGGCGCGAGGGCGGCCACGATGGCCGGAGCGGCAAGCGCGACGGCTCCGGCCAGCACGGCGAGCGTGACGACCACGGGCAGGAAGGTCCGATCGAGCACCCGTTGAGGGCTGCCACGCAGTTCGATCTCCCGGGACAGCAGCGGCACCAGCAGATAGAGGAGGGCCCCCTCGCCCAGGACTGGGGTCACCGTCTCCGGGATCGTCCAGGCAACGAGGAAGGCATCCGTGTCCGCCGACGCCCCGAAGTAGCGGGCGATGTACATGTCCCGGATCAGACCGAGCAATGAACCCAGCGCCAGCACGAGCGCGAGGAGTCCCGTCGTACGGAGGAGTCGTCCAGACGAAGCGGCCGCATCAACGCGCCCAGCCCGCTTCGAGATGCGGGGCCCCTCCTCACCTGTCGTCCCACCAGGGCTCACAGCGGAGGACGTCCTCCCCAGTTCGCGCTGTCGGGTCATGAGGCGAACCAGCCGATCGTGAGGCGGTCGTCATCGCCGTTGCGCCGGAAGCACGGTGCGAGGCATGCCGACCGAGCCGGGCAACAGCCGAAGCGCCACCCCCAGACCGGCCAGGGCTCGGACCGCCGCTGCGCTGAAGGTCTGCGCCTCATCACGGTGGTCCCCCGGCTGGCCGTGGCTCTGAGCCTCAACGTAGCCGTCTGCGAGAGCTAAGGGAGGATCTGCCGGCTCCGGGATGCAGCCGGACATCAGCGGGTGCCGGGCGGGGCATCCTCGCTTTCTGCGCCGCAAGCCGCGTGCGTTGCGAGACGATCGCGCACTCCCGGTCCTCGACGCCGATCGTCAGCTCAAGACACTGAAGCACGTCAACATCGAACCAGCGGCGAGTGACGCGCTCGTCCCGACCGCGCGCGCCGTCCGGCGGCGAAGGTGACTGCCACACGGGCCGAGGTGCACGCAACAGCCGGCCGACCTCGCCTCCTCGGCACCCGGGCTGCAGGGCGCGGACCACCTGCACCGTGCGGTGCCGGACCGGCAGGCCGTGCGGGCCGACGACGTGCAACTCGTGCATCGACACCGTGCGGTGCGGCGGTCCTTCCTGGCTCACGCGCGTCGCCTCCGTCGGCCGGGCGGGACCGACCTGCGGCGCCCCGCTGTCGATGGGAACGTACCCGCAGGTAGGAGGGGTGCCCGGTGCCACAGGGGGCGACGAGACCACGCTCCGCGTTGCCGTCGTCGCCGCCGCCCCGCCGGACCGCGCCACGCTGACCGCCGCGCTCGAGGGCGCACCCGGCCTCGAGGTGGTGGCGTGGGCCGACTCCGCCGGGACGCTGGTCGTCCTCGGGACCCGCGCCGACGTCTGCCTCTGCGACCGTCCCCCGGCCGCCGGGCAGGCCGCGCTGCTCGCCGACCGCGGCTGCCAGGTCGTCGTCCTGGAGCCCGGCGCCGACCCCGTCGACACGCTGCGGCGAGCGCGCGCCGGCCACCGGCCAGGGCCGACGCCGCTCCGGCCGCACCTGGCTCCCCGGCAGCTCGAGGTGCTGCTGGCCTACGTGTCGACCAACGACGTGCAGTCGGCGGTCGCCCGCTCGCTCGGCATGGACACCGAGACGCTAAAGACGCACCTGCGGCGGATCCGCGCCAAGTACGCCGACGCCGGCCGGCCGGCCGGCCGGCCGGTCGGCCCCGACCCGCCGCGGCCTGTACGTGCGCGCGATCGAAGACGGCCTGCTGCCCCCGCCGTCGTCCTGCCGCTGACCGGCTCCTCCAGAGGGTCGGCGCCCGCCCGCTGCCCTCGGCGAGGAGGCGGCGGCGGACGGGCGTCCGGGTCGGCGCGTCAGCGGGTGATGGTCGAGGCGTGCCCGTTCGAGGCGACCTGCTGATCGGCCGCGCGGGCGGCGAGCCGCTCGCGCTGCGGGACGACGGTGTACTTCGGGTCCCTGGCGCTGGCCATGCCCGCCTCGAAGACGCCGAAGCGGGTGAGCAGCGACCCGGCCGCCAGGAGCGCGCCCGCGGCGACCGCCCCCGCGCGCCGCCGTCCGGCGACGACGGTGAGCGCCGCACCCGCCGCGGTGCAGGACTTCGCCGCGCGCAGCAGCGTGCCGGCCTTGCCCTCGTGGTACGGCTCGCTGACGATGCCGAACTCGTTCTCGACCCGGTGCATCGCGGCCAGCTCGATCGCCGCGCCGGCCACCGCCATCTTGCGCGACGGCCCGGCCTCCTCGACCGGGCTGAGCGCCATCGTCAGGCCCCCGCCGGCGGCCATGCCGGAGGCGCCGAAGACGAACGGCAGCTCCTTGTGCGCGGCGTGCCACGAGGGGACGGCGGTGTTGGCGAACAGCACCCCGGTGTAGGTGGCCAGCGGGCCGCCGAACAGCGCCGCCACCACCCCGCCGAAGCGCTTGAGCCGCGGGAACCAGCCCAGCAGCTCCACCGCCGCGGTCGCCGCGGCCGCCGCGCTGAACGGCGCCAGGATGTAGGAGCCGATCGACAGCGGGGACGTCGGCTTGATGACCCGCAGCATGTGCAGGAACCGCTCGGGCCGGCCCAGGTCGTGGATGAGGAACACGACCGAGGCGATCGCCGCGCCCCCGGAGACGTACCGGGAGTTGCGGGTCAGCGCCGGCCGGTCGGTGAGGTCGGCCAGCGCCGCCATGATCGACGACGAGCCGGCCGCGCCACCGAGGAAGAGGTACAGCGGTACGTCCGGCGTCTTCCACACCGGCGGCTTGATGATCGGCCGGCCGTAGTAGGAGGTGAACTCGGCCTCCTCGACCATCGCCACCTCGGCGCCGGAGCGGCCCCCGCCGCGCCGGCGCCGCTTCTGCCGCTTCTGCGCCGGCGGCCCGTCCGCCCGCCGCCAGCCGGCGCCGGGCGTGGTGATGCCCTCAGTCATGCGACTACTTCCTCCGCGAGCCGAGGACGGCCGACAGCGCCACCCCGACGATCATCACGGCCGCACCCGCGGCGGCCCGCCACATCGCGGGCAGGTCGCGGGTGGTGACGACCGGGTCCGGCGGCAGGCCGTAGACCTCGGGCTCGTCGAGCAGCAGGAAGAACGCGCCCACGCCGCCGACGCCGTCGTCCTCGTCCCGCCCGTAGAGCCGCGCGGTCTCGACGCCCTGCGACTTGAGCGTGGCCAGCCGCGCGTCGGCGCGGGCCTGCAGCTCGTCGAGGTTGCCGAACTGGATCGACTGGGTCGGGCACGCGGTGGCGCACGCCGGCTGCAGGCCGTCGGTCAGCCGGTCGTAGCACATCGTGCACTTGAAGACCCGGCCGTCGCCCTTGCGCTGCTCGATGACGCCGTACGGGCAGGACGGCACGCAGTAACCGCAGCCGTTGCAGATGTCGCCCTGGACGACGACCGTGCCGAACTCGGTCCGGAACAGCGCCCCGGTCGGGCAGACGTCCAGGCACCCGGCGTGCGTGCAGTGCTTGCACACGTCCGAGCTCATCAGCCATCGGATCTGCTTGTCCGTCCCCGACTGCCCGGTCTGCGGGTCGAACTCGCTCAGCGCCTCGGCGTTGAGCACGCTGGACTGCTGCGCCGTCGCCAGGCTCTCGTCGTTCGGGCCGTCGGTGACCGAGCGGCCGCTGTCACTGCGGTCGTCCCCGGGCCGGCCGAACGTCGGCATCGGCAGGTCCACGGTGCGGGTCTGCTCGATGAACGCCACGTGCCGCCAGGAGTTGGCCCCCAGCTGACCGGTGTTGTCGTAGGACATCCCGGACAGCCCGATGACGTCGCGCACGCCGTGCGCGTCGTCCATCGGCAGGGTGTTCCACTCCTTGCACGCCACCTCGCAGGCCTTGCAGCCGATGCACACCGAGGTGTCGGTGAAGAAGCCCACCCGCGCCGGGTGGTCGCCGTCGTAACCGGCCTCCCCCTGCACGTCGGGCAGCGGCCCGAACAGCCGGTTGTCGGGGTCGCGCCCGGTGAAGGCCGGGCTCGCCGAACTGACCGAGGTCACACCGGCCTCCTCTCCTGCAGTCCGTCCATGCCGTCCTGGCTCACCCTCGCGGGTCCTGGTTCACGACCGGCGGTGAGCCAGGACCCACGGGGATCACGTGAGCTGATCATCGTGGCGCCCACGGTCGACCTCACAGCGTCGATCCCTCGCCGGCCTCGGCCGCGACCGGGTCGCGGCCGTTCACGCCGACCCGCCCGGACTCGACCCCGGCGCGCCGCCGGTAGCCCTCCACGAACTCGATGAGCTCCGGTCCGCGCGGACGCCGTCCCGGCCGGATGTCGGCGGTGCTGACCTTGTCCTCCTGGATGTGCGTGTTCGGGTCCAGCACGATCCCGAGCAGGTCGTTGGCGCCGTCACCGGTCGAGATGCCGCTGTAGGACCAGTGGTAGGGCATCCCGATCTGGTGCACGACCTGGCCGTCGCGCAGCCGGATCGGCCGGATCCGCTCGGTGACCAGCACCTTCGCCTCGATCGCCGTCCGCGAGCTGACCAGCGTGGCGTACTCGCCGTTGGTCAGGCCGCGCAGCGCGGCGAGCTCCGGGCTGACCTCGACGAAGAACTCCGGCTGGAGCTCGGACAGGTAGGGCAGCGTGCGGCTCATCCCGCCGGCGGTGTGGTGCTCGGTCAGCCGGTAGGTGGTCACCTGGAACGGGAAGACGTCGGACAGCGGCGGGTTCTCCCGGTTCCACGGCCCCTCGATGTGCTCCAGCGTCGGGTTGGCCTGCTGCTTGTACAGGGCGTTCTCGACGACGGACTCCGCCGGCTCGTAGTGCGTCGGCAGCGGCCCGTCGACCACCCCCGCGGGCGCGAACAGCCACGCCTTGCCGTCGCCCTGCATGACGAACGGGTCGGCACCGCCGATGGCGTCCTGCGCCCTCGCCCCCTCCGGCGGCACGTAGTCCGGCCGCTTGGTCGCCTCGAAGTCCGGGTTGTCCAGACCTGTCCAGCGACCGGCGTCCTCGTCCCACCAGACGTAGGCCTTGCGCTCGCTCCACGGCTTGCCGTCCGGGTCGGCCGAGGCGCGGTTGTAGAGGATGCGCCGGTTGTACGGCCAGGCCCAGCCCCACTCGGCGGCCACCGTCCCCTGCTCGCGGCCGGGCTTGCGGCGGGCGGCCTGGTTGACCTCGTCGGCGTAGACGCCGGAGTAGATCCAGCAGCCGCACGACGTCGAGCCGTCGTCCTCGAGCTCCAGGTAACCCGACACCGCACGCCCGTCCGGGCCGGTGCCGTTGATCTCCCGCAGGACGGCGTCCGCGCTCGGCTCCTGGTCGTGCCCGTGGGTCGGGTAGTCCCAGGTCAGGTCGAGCAGCGGGCGGTCCCGCGGATCGGTGGAGTCGGCCAGCCGCTCGCGCAGGATGCGACCGAGGTGGAAGTAGAACCACAGGTCGCTCCTGGCGTCGTTCGGCGGCTCGACCGCCTTGTGCCGCCACTGCAGCACCCGCTGGGTCTGGGTGAAGGTCCCCTCCTTCTCCGCGTGCGTCGCCGCGGGCATGAAGAAGACCTCGGTGCCGATCGTCTCGGGCGCCAGCTCCCCGGTCTCGATCTCCGGGGACTCCTTCCAGAAGGTCGCCGACTCGATCATCTGCAGGTCGCGGACGACCAGCCAGTCGAGGTTGGCCAGCCCGAACCGGTTCATGCGCCCGTTGGGGTGCCCGACCGTCGGGTTCTCGCCGACCAGGAAGTAGCCGGAGACCTTGCCCTTGATCATGTCGGCGATCGTCCGGTACGAGCTGTGGTCGCCGTCGATCCTCGGGAGGTAGTCGAACGCGAAGTCGTTCTCCGGCGTCGCGGCGTCCCCCCACCAGGCCTTGAGCAGGCTGGTCATGTAGGCGCGCTTGTTGCCCCAGAAGCCGGCCTTGCCGGCTGCGTCGGCGCAGTACTCGTCGAGGTCCCCGTGCTGCAGCGCGTGCGGCATGGGCAGGTAGCCCGGCAGCAGGTTGTACAGCGTCGGGACGTCGGTCGACCCCTGGATGCTGGCGTGCCCGCGCAGCGCCAGGATCCCGCCGCCGGGACGGCCGATGTTGCCCAGCAGCGTCTGCAGGATCGAGCAGGTGCGGATGTACTGCGCGCCGACGCTGTGCTGCGTCCAGCCCACCGAGTACACCCACGCCGTCGTCCGCTCGCGCCCGCTGTTCTCGGTCACCCAGCGGGCGACCTGCAGGAAGACCTCGGGCTCGATGCCGCAGACCTCGGCCACCATCTCCGGCGTGTACCGGTCGAAGTGCCGCTTGAGGACCTGGAACACCGAACGCGGGTGCTGGAGGGTCTCGTCGCGCTTCGGCTTGGCCGCGATCGGCGGGCCGCCGCTGCCGGCCGCCTGGGCGTGGTCGGTCTTCCTGACCTCCGGGTCCTGCTCCCTGCGGTCCTGCTCGGCCGCCCCCGCCGGGTCGTCGGAGCCCGAGTGCGGCGGCTCCTCCGGTTCGTACTGCCAGCTGGACTCGTCGTACTGGTTGCTCTCCGGGTCGAAGCCGGAGAACAGGCCGTCGAGGTCCTCGGAGTCGACGAAGTCCTCGCTCACCAGCGCCGCGGCGTTGGTGTAGGCGACGACGTACTCCTTGAAGTACAGCTCGTTGTCGAGCACGTACTTGATCAGGCCGCCGAGGAACGCGATGTCCGTGCCGATCCGCAGCGGGACGTGCAGGTCGGCGATCGCGCTGGTGCGGGTGAACCGCGGGTCGATGTGCACGACCTTCGCGCCGCGCGCCTTGGCCTCACCCACCCACTGGAAACCCACCGGGTGGCACTCGGCCATGTTCGAACCCTCGATGACGATGCAGTCGGAGTTCGCGAGGTCTTCCTGGAAGTTGGTCGCGCCACCACGGCCGAACGAGGCACCCAGACCGGGCACCGTGGCGGAGTGCTATATGCGCGCCTGGTTCTCGATCTGGATCGCGCCCAGGGCGCTGTAGAGCTTCTTCATGAGGTAGTTCTCCTCGTTGTCGAGGGTCGCCCCTCCGAGGCTCGCTATCCCCATGGTGCGGTTGACGCGCTTGCCGTCGTTCTCGTCCTGCCAGCCCTTGCGGCGGGCCTCGAGCACGCGGTCGGCGATCATGTGCATCGCCGTGTCGAGGTCGAGGTCCTCCCACTCCGTCCCGAACGGACGGCGGTACTTCACCGTCGTCACGCGGGTCGGGCTGGTGACCAGCTGCTTGCTGGCGCTGCCCTTCGGGCACAGCCGGCCGCGGCTGATCGGCGAGTCCGGGTCGCCCTCGATCTGGACGATCTGCTCGTCCTTGACGTAGATCCGCTGGCCGCACCCCACCGCGCAGTACGGGCACACGCTCTGCACGACGCGGTCGGCGGTGGCCGTGCGGCTCACCACGTTCTCCGTCGCCTTGCTGCGCGCGGCCGCGCCGCGTCCGAGGGGGTCCGGCCCGGTCAGCTGCCGGAACACCGGCCACGCGTCGAGCCAGGTCTTCACGTGCGCAACTCTGCCACTCCTGCGCCCACTCGGCGCTGCGAGACCCGCGCCTGTCGGCGGCAACCGGCCGTTGCTGTTCCGCCGTCCAACCTGCGGTCCTGCGCCGCCGCCCCCCTCCGCCGCCCTCCGCCGTGATCATGGGGTTGTCGCAGGCTCCGGCGGCGCGTCGTCGCGAGTCGCCTGCAACAACCCCATGATCAACTCCAGACCAGGGGTCACCGGCGGGCGATCGACGGATGACGCCCACGCGTCAGGGGCACCAACCGCGGCTGAGCAGCGCCCGCCGGGTGCGGTCCACGACGACGACGGGGCTGCCCAGGTGCCGGCGGGCGAAGCGCAGGACCAGCCACCCGTCGGCCGCCATCAGCGAGTAGCGGTCGACGTCCCGCCCGAACTGGTCGGCGTCGGCGTGCTGGCGCCCCTCGTACTCCACCGCCACCTTCCACTCCGGGTAGCCCAGGTCGGCGTGCGCCACCTCGCGGCCCCACCTGTCGTGCACCGGCACCTGCAGCTGGGGGTCGGGCAGATCGCTGGTCGCCAGCCAGTAGCGGACGAGGCTCTCCGGCCGCGACGCCGCCCGTCCGTCGAGCCGCGTGGCGCACGCACGGGCACGGACGACGCCCCGCACGCGGTCGGCCCGCTCGAGGCGGCCGGCCAACGACGCGGCGTCCATCCGCCTCCCCCGCAGCAGCGCGTCGCCGACCGCCACGAGCTCCGCGGGTGGCAGCCGGGCGGCGAGGTCGAGGAACGTCTGCGCGCCCGACGTGATCGGCAGCCCAGCGGCCACGACGACGTCCTCCTCGACGAGGAGCCGCTCGTGGACGGTCAGCCCCGCGCGCCTGGGCAGCTGTCGCCGCGAGGGGACGACGACGTGGACGGTGGCCGGCTCCGGGATCGACGCCCCGTGCAGCCGGGCCGCCGTCCCCAGGCCGAAGGCGGCGTCGCCCGGGAGCACCAGCCGCCACGCGCGTCACCGGGTGGCGAGGTCCGGCTCGACGGCGGAGGAGAGGTAGAGGCCGCGGCCGATGCGGACGCCGTCCTGGGCGATCTGCCCGCGGGTCGCGCCTCGGGATCGGGCGTCGTCCCAGGTGTAGGCCGTGCCGAGGTCGATGTCCGTCATACCGGAGACCGTCGGGGTCTCCCGCCCCGCTCGGCGTCCGCGGCGGCTACCTGTGGACGCCGTCCCGCGCTGTGGACGCCGCCCCCTGCCGTCGCCAGCTCTGCCCTGCCGCGCCTTCCCGGCCGTGATCATGGGGTTGTTGCAGGTCCATGCGGCGCGTCGGGGCGTGCCACCTGCGACAACCCCATGATCAACTCGGGAGGCGTGCTCGGTAGGCGTAGTCGGAGGGGGTGGTCGGTGGGTGCTCGGGAGGTGGGGAGACGCGGCACCTCAGGGTCACCCCCCAGGGGTCGAACCGGTGCCGGACGGTCGGAGGGGCGGTCGATACTGGACCGGTGGGCGGCCTGCACCTGCACTTCCTCGGCCACTCGACGGCGCGCGTCGAGCTGGCCGGGCACACGGTGCTGACCGATCCCCTGCTCACCGGGCGCGTCGGGCCGCTGCGCCGCGTGCTGCCCGCGCCCTCGCCGGCGACGTACGCGGGCGTCGACCTGGTGCTCATCAGCCACCTGCACGGCGACCACCTGCACCTGCCCTCGCTGCGGCTGCTCGGCCCGGACGTCCGGGTCGTCGTCCCCCGCGGCGCCGGGGCGTGGCTGCGGGCCCGGGGGTTCGGCAACGTCACCGAGGTGCTGCCCGGCGAGACGATCCCCCACGGCGCGCTGCGGGTCACCGCCGTCCCGGCCGAGCACGCCGGGCACCGCTGGGGCCCGCGGCTCACCCACGGCCCGGACACCCCCGCGGTCGGCCACCTGCTCGAGGGCGGCGGGCACCGCGTGTACGCCGCCGGCGACACCGACCTGACCGACGCCATGTCGCTGCTCGGCGACCGTGGGGTCGACGTCGCGCTGCTGCCGGTGTCGGGCTGGGGGCTCACGCTCGGCCCGGGCCACCTCGACCCGGCCGGCGCGGCGGAGGCGGCGGCGCGGTTGCGGCCGCGGGTCGCCGTCCCCGTGCACTGGGGCACCCTCGCGCTGCCCGGCGCCGCGCGCCTGCCCCGGATGCGCCGGCTGCTCACCGAGCCGCCGCGTGACTTCGCCGCCGCGGTCGCCGCCCGCGGCCTGGACACCACCGTGGTCGTCGCCGAGCCGGGCCGGCCGGTGCCGCTGCCCGAACCCGCCGGGACGACGTCGTGAGCGCGCTCGCGGCCGGCTGGACCGACGGCTCGATCGGCTACCCCGTCCTCTTCGCCGGCGTGCTGCTCGGCTCGGTCGTGCCCGTCGTCCCCACCGGGGCGGTCGTCGGCGCGGGGGCGGCGTTCGCCGTGACCGCCCACGAGCTCAACCTCGTGCTGGTCGTGGTGCTGGCCACGCTGGGCGCCTGGGCCGGGGACCTCGTCACCTTCGCGATCTGCCGGTTCGGCGGGCCCGCGGCGGTGCGCTGGGTCGCCCGCGGCCAGCACGCCGAACGCATCGAGGAGGTCCGCGAGCAGTTCCGGCGGCACGGATGGCAGATCGTCGTCGTCGGCCGACTGCTGCCCGCGGGTCGCATCCCGGTGCTGCTGGCCGCAGGCGCGCTGGCCTACCCGTGGCGGCGGCTGCTGCCGGCCTCCCTGCTCGCCGCGTTCCTCTGGGCGGTCGCCTACGCCGCCCTCGGCGTGGTCAGCGGCGGCATCTTCGACTCCCCGCTGGTCGCCGTCCTGCTGGCCACCGTGCTGGTGCTCCTCGTCGGTGCGGTGCTCAACGTGGCCGGCTCGCACCGCCGGCGCACCCCCGATCCGGAGCCCGAGCCCGACCCCTCGACCTGCGGCCCGGCATGACCGCTCCCTCCGGGCGGGTCCTCCAGCGGGGCCGCACGCCGGCGCGCGTCGTCCTCACCTGGGCGGCCACCACCGCTGCGCTGGTCGTCCTCGACCGCTGGCTCGGCGCGTTCGCGATGCCGTCGTGGTGGCAGCCGCCGCTGATCGCGCTGCTGCTCGGCCTGCTCACCGGCGTCGTGTGGCCACTGGTCATGCGGGTCGCGCTGCCGCTGGCCTTCTTCACCCTCGGCCTGGGCAGCTTCCTGCTGCTGGGCGCCGCGGTGCTCGGCCTGTCCTTCCTCGTGCCCGGCGTCGTGATCGCCGACCTGCGCACCGCGGTCGCCGTCGGCGTCGCCATGGCCGGGGTGTCCGGGCTGGTCAGCAGCGTGCTCGCCCTCGACGAGGACGAGCTGTTCTTCCGCCGCGCGCGCCGCCGGGCACGAGGGGCGTCGGAGGGTGCGCCGTGTCCACCCGGCGTGCTGTTCCTGCAGATCGACGCGCTCTCGTACGACACCGCCCGCCGCGCCGTCCGCGACGGGTCGATGCCGAACCTGGCCGCCTGGCTGCGCTCGGGCAGCCACGTGCTGACCTCGTGGCACACCGACTGGAGCTCGCAGACCGGCGCCTCGGTCTGCGGCATCCTGCACGGCTCCAACGAGGACATCCCGGGTTTCCGCTGGTACGACAAGGAGCGCGACCGGATCGTCCGGGTCTCCTCCCCCACCGACGCCGCCGAGATCGAGCGGGCGCACTCCGACGGCCGGGGGCTGCTCTCCGGCGGTGGGGCGAGCCACGGCAACCTGTTCACCGGCGACGCCACCCACGTCAGCCTTACGATGAGCTCGCTGGCGTACGTCGTCCCCGCCGCCAGCCGGCGGGCGCGGCAGCGGCGCGACCGTCCCGGCACCGGCTACTACGCCTACTTCGCCAACCCCGGCAACGCCCTGCGGACCCTCGCGGGCTCCCTCGTCGACGTGTACCGCGAGCTCGTCGCCGCCGCCCGCGAGCGCCGGGACGACGTCCGGCCGCGCGTCTCGCGCGGTGGCATCTACCCGCTGGCCCGCCCGGGGACGACCGTCATCTCCCGCGACGTCGTCGTCTTCGCGCTGCTGGAGGACATGCTCGCCGGCCGGCCGGTCGCCTACGCGGACTTCCTCGGCTACGACGAGGCCGCCCACCACGGCGGGCTGGAGCGGGCCGACAGCCTGGCGGTGCTGCACAGCATCGACCAGCAGATCGGCCGGCTGCACCGCGCCGCCCAGCTCGCGCCGCGCGAGTACCACCTGGTCTGCCTGTCCGACCACGGCCAGACCCAGGGCGAGTCGTTCGCCAACCGGTTCGGGGAGACCGTCGAGCAGCTGGTCGGCCGGCTCTGCGGCGCGCGTGGCGAGCTGCCGGCGGGGCACCTGACGGGCCCGCGGGACAGCCGTCGGCTGACCGAGGGCTGGCAGGTCGGGGCGGCGCTGGCCGAGGGCGGTGGGCCGATCGCCCGCCGGCTGCGCGAACGGGTGGAGCGCGCCGAGGGCGTGCCGCACGCCCACGAGCTGCCGGCCGGCCGCGAGGGCCGGGTGCCGCGGGTGGCCCCGGGCGTGGTCGTCGCCGTCTCCGGCCACACCGCGATGGTGTCCTTCGCCGACCTCCCCGGCCGGGTCTCGCTGGAGGAGATCGAGCGGCACTGGCCGGCGCTGCTGCCCGGCCTGGTCGACCACGACGGCGTCGGGTTCGTGCTCGTGCACTCCGAGGAGCACGGCGCGGTGGTGCTCGGCCGCGACGGGCTGCACCGCCTCGCGACCGGCGAGGTGGTCGGCGAGGACCCGCTGCTGCCCTACGGCCGGCACGCCGCCGGCCTGGTCGCCCGCGGCTCGACGTTCCCGCACTGCCCGGACGTCGTCATCAACAGCCGCTACGACCCGGGAACCGACGAGGCCTCCGCGTTCGAGCCGCACGTCGGCTCGCACGGCGGGCTGGGCGGACCGCAGCAGCACGCCTTCCTGCTGCACCCGCGCTCGTTCCGGGCGCCGGGTGAGGTCGTCGGCGCCGAGGCGCTGCACCGGGTCCTCCGCGGCTGGCTCACCGATCTCGGCCATCCCGAGCCGACGGGGGACGACGCCGTCGTCGGTGCCCTCAGCGCGACCGCGCGGCGCTCGTCCGACGTCCCGGTGTGACCGGAGGCCGCACAGGCGATGACGTCCTCGTGAACTCCGTCGCGCCTCGTGGCGCCGCGGTGATCACCTCACCGAGAGTGGGCCGATGCGACCCGACGCGCGCGCCTGGTTCGAGCTCCGCACCTCCTCGGCGCCCTCCCTCGACGCGCTCGACCTCGATGCGCTGCTGCACGCCAAGCGCCGCGGGCAGCACCGGGTCAGCGTCGTCCTCCCCGCCCGGAACGAGCAGGCGACCGTCGGTGGGCTGGTCGCCGACCTGCACGAGCAGTGGGTGCAGCAGGTGCCGCTGGTGGACGAGCTGCTCGTCGTCGACTCCGACTCGACCGACGCCACCGCCGCGGTGGCCCGCGCGGCCGGGGCCGACGTCGTCGCCGCGGCCGACGTGCTGCCGGCCCACGGCAGCCGCCCGGGCAAGGGCGAGGCGCTGTGGAAGGGGCTGGCCGCGACCACCGGCGACCTCGTCGTCTTCCTCGACGCCGACCTGCTCGGCGACGTCAGGCACTTCGTGCCCGGCCTGCTCGTGCCGCTGGTGACCGATCCGCAGGTCGACTACGTCAAGGGCTGCTACACCCGGCCGCTCGAGCTGGACGGGTCGTCCGTCCCGGCCGGCGGCGGGCGGGTCACCGAACTGACCGCGCGGCCACTGCTCAACGCGTTGTGGCCGGAGCTCGCCGGGTTCGTGCAGCCGCTGGGCGGCGAGTACGCCGGACGGCGGTCGGCGCTGGAGCAGGTCCCCTTCGTGTCGGGCTACGGCGTGGAGATCGGGCTGCTGGTCGACCTGCTGCGGATCTCGGGCCTCGGGGGGCTCGCGCAGGTGGACCTCGGCGTGCGCCGGCACATCTCGCAGGGGCAGGAGGCGCTGGGCCGGATGGCGGGACAGGTCGTGTCGACGGTGCTCGCCCGGGCCGGGCGGGAGCGGGCCGGCGGGCTGCTCACCCAGTTCCGCCACGACGGCACCGGGTTCGTTCCCCACAGCGCTGCGGTCGCCGTCGACGAGCGGCCGCCGATGGCGACGGTGGCCGAGTACCGGGCGCTGCTGGGCGACGTCGTCGTCAGCTGACGCCGCCGGCAGCATCGCAGCGAGCGCCGGCGAGCGAGGAGCGGACCGGCGTCCGAAGCCGACCGACGAACCACCGGCTGACTGCCGAGGTGCTCGGGCGCTGCTTCCCGGAGGAGGCAGCGCCCGAGCCTCCCCAGGGGTGCTCGTGCGCCGGTCCCCACGTGCGCGCGGGGCAGGACTCCCCTCCGGATCTCGGCCGCTGCCGCCGTGCGGGCAGCGGACGAGCGTCCGCGGGAACACCCGAGGGCAGGGACGCCGGAGACGGGAAGCAGCCGCGAAACGCCGGTTGTCGTGCATCCTGGCGCCGACGGGGACCTCCGTGCCGACACCGACGTCGGCACCCGGCCTTGGGGAGACGCATGCGTCCTGACGTCCGACGCTGGCTCCGTCACCGGACCTTCACCGCCGAGACGTGGCAGGCGACCGACCTGGTCACCGCCAAGGGCACCAGCGGCTGCACCGTCAGCGTGGTGCTCCCGGCCCTCGACGAGGAACGCACCGTGGGCACCATCGTGGCCACCATCCGCGAGGCCCTGGTCGAGCGCTGCCCCCTGGTCGACGAGGTGGTGGTCGTCGACAGCGGGTCCAGCGACCGGACGGCGGAGGTGGCGGCCGACGCCGGCGCCCGCGTCGTCTCCGTCGACACGGTGCTCCCCCGGCACGGCAGCCGGCCCGGCAAGGGCGAGGCGCTGTGGAAGTCGCTGCACGCGACCAGTGGCGACCTGCTGGTCTTCGTCGACTCCGACCTCGTCGCCTTCGACCCGCAGTTCGTCGTCGGGCTGCTCGGTCCCCTGCTCACCGACCCCACCGTCGGCTACGTCAAGGCGCTCTACGACCGGCCGCTGACCACCACCGACGGCATCGTCCCCTCGGGCGGCGGCCGGGTCACCGAGCTGGTCGCCCGTCCGCTGCTCAACGCCTTCTGGCCCGAGCTGGCCGGTTTCGTCCAGCCGCTGTCCGGCGAGTACGCCGGCCGCCGCGAGCTGCTCGAGCAGGTGCCCTTCGTCTCCGGCTACGGCGTGGAGCTCGGCCTGCTCGTCGACCTCGCGGCCCTGGCCGGCCTCGACGCCCTGGCCCAGGTCGACCTCGGCACCCGGCGGCACACCCACCAGGCCGACGCGGCCCTCGGCCGGATGGCCGGGCAGATCCTGCAGACCGCGCTGGCCCGCCGGCCCGGCACCGGCCGGCCGGAGACGGAGCTGCTGCAGTTCCAGCGCACCGCCGGCGGCCTCGAGGGCGTCAGCTGGGACGTCGGGGTGGCGGAACGGCCGCCGATGCGGTCGGTCCGCACCGGGCAGCGCCGTCCAGGGGGCTGGGCGTGAAGATCCTGATGGACGCCGGTCCGTGGCTGCCGGTGCCGCCGCCGGGCTACGGCGGCCTGGAGAACGTCGTCGCCACGCTGACCACCGAGCTGCGCGCCCGGGGGCACACCGTCGTCCTGGCCTCGGTCGGCGACTCGACCCTGCCGGTCGACGGCCTCGTCAGCGCGTTCCCCAGCGGCCGCTTCGAGCAGCTGGGCGGCCCGTACCCGCAGGTGGTCGGCACCGCGCACGCGCACGAGCAGGTGGTGCTGGCGACCCTCGCCGAGCACGCGCTGGCGGGTGAGCCCTTCGACCTGGTGCACAGCCACGTCGAGGTGGTGGGCCCGGCGCTGCTCGCCGGCCTCGGGGACGCCGCCCCGCCGACGCTGGCCACGCTGCACTGGGACACCCGCCGCAACGCCGACTTCTGGGCCGCGTTCGACGGCGGGGGCCGGGTCTGGTTCGCCGGCGTCTCCGACACCCAGGTGGCGCAGGCGCCGGCGGCGCTGCGCGCGCAGGTGGTCGGCGTCGTCCCGCTGTCGGTGCCGGTCGACGGCCCGCCCCCCGTGCCGAGGACGGACCGGTCCGACGCCGTCCTCGTGCTGGCCCGGCTGTGCGAGCCCAAGGGCATCGACACCGCCCTGCGCGCGTGCCGCGCGGCCGGGGTGCCGCTGGTGCTCGCCGGCCCGGTCGGCGGCCTGCCGCACCGGGAGGCACTGGAGCGCGCCCTCGCGACCCCCGGTCACCCGGCCCGCTCGCACCCCGACGTCGCGTGGTTCCTCGAGCACGTCGACCCGCAGCTCGACGGCGTCTCGGCGCGCTGGATCGGCAGCGTCGGAGGGCCCGAGAAGGACGAGCTGCTGCGCACGTCCCGCGCGGTGCTGTTCCCCATCCGCTGGGAGGAGCCGGGCGGCACCGCCGTGTGCGAGGCGCTCGCCGCCGGGACGCCGGTGGTCGCCATGGCCCGGGGCTGCCTGCCCTCGCTGGTGGACGACGGCCGCACCGGCTTCCTGGCCACCGACGAGGCGGGTTTCACCGCGGCGCTGGGCCGGCTCGACGCGATCGACCCGCAGACGTGCGCGGCCGAGGCCCGCCGCCGGTTCGCCCCTGCCGTGATGGCCGACGGCTACGAGCGGCTCTACGCCGCGACGCTGGCCCGCGCCGGGACCCGCAGCCGGTTCCGCGGCCGGCTGCCCTCCCCTCGCGGGCAGCGCAGCCTCCGCTGACCGCCGCTCACGGCCGGACGGCGTCCCCGGTACGGGCGGCCTCGGCGATCGCCACCGCGACCCGGTGGGTGCGCAGCGCCTCGGCGTAGTCGACCAGTCCCTCCGCCGGCGCGCCGCCGGCGAGCACGTCGACGAACGCCCGGTCGACGGCGGTGCGCCCGTCGACCTGCGGCTCGCTGCGCTGTGCGCCGTCGGCGGTGGTGACGGTCAGCGAGGTCTCGGTGAGCTCGACCACCACGCCGTCGCACACCACGTCCAGGCCCGCGGCCAACTTGCCCGGCAGCGAGCAGGCGGCGGTCACCGTGCCGACGGCGCCGGAGTCGAACAGCAGCAGCGCGGCGGTCGCGTCGTCGACGTCCCGGCCCTCCGTGGTGGACGGCGCGGCGGTCGCGCGGACCTCGACCACCTCGCCGGCCAGCAGCCGGGCCAGGTCGAGCACGTGGGTGAGCTGCTCGACCACCTGTCCGCCGGAGCGCTCCCGTCGTGACCACCACGCCGGCGGGGGCACCTTGTCCAGCCAGGTCGCATCGACCAGCCGGGGCCGGTGGGCAGCGCACACGGCGCGGGCGGCGGCCACCGTGTCCAGGTGGCGCCAGTGGTAGCCGGTCGCGGTGGGCAGCCCGGCCCCGGCCACGGCCCTCGCCACCTCCTCGGCGACCGCCAGGCCGGTGGACAGCGGCTTCTCGACGAGGAACGGCACCCCCGCACGGACGGCGGCCAGCTCCAGTTCCCCGTGCGCGAAGGGTGGTACGCACAGCCAGACGCCGTCCAGCTCCCGAGCGAGCAGCCGCTCGACGTCCGCGACGACCGGCACGCCCAGCTCGCCGGCGAGCGCGTCGGCAGCGCCGGGGACGGCGTCGGCGACGCCGACGAGCTCCACGTCGGGGAAGCCGCCCAGCGTCCGCGCGTGGCGGGCGCCGACACCCCCGGCTCCCACCAGTCCGACGCGGACGGGGGTGCCGGTGCGCGGTTCGCCCATGCCGGGGTCCTGCCCCGCTCGCGGAGCGCGCAACCGCAGGTCGTCCGCGTGGCCGACACCCTCCGGACGACCACACACCCCCCGCGACACGCCGATGTGGGGCACCCTGGGAGCGTGGTGTCGTCGTCCGAGTCCGCCCCGCGAGCGGAGGGCGACACGCCGGTCCGGTGGCAGACCACCGGAACCGACGTCGTCGTGGTGGGTCTGCCGACCTGCGTGGAAGCCCGGGCACGGGCGGTGCTGGCCGACCGGTCCGGGCGCACAATGGCCGCGTGAGACGGGGCACAACCGGGGATCTACTGAGCGGAGTTAACCTGAAACCGTGAGTAAGGTCATTGACCGGCGCGCCCGCAAGAAGGCGCAGACCCGGTTACTCGTCCGCGAGACCGCGCAGCGGCTCTTCGCCGAACGCGGCTTCGAGGCGGTGACGATCGCCGACATCGCCGCGGCTGCCGATGTCGCCGTCCAGACCGTCTTCAACCACTTCCCCACGAAGGAGGACCTCTTCTTCGACGGGCACACGCCGTGGGTGGAGGGCGCTGCCGAGGCGGTGCGCTCGCGCGCCGCGGGCACCGAGCCGCTCGACGCGCTGCACGCCCACCTCGTCGAACGAGTGGCCCTGCACGTCCGGCGGCTCGCCAGCCCCGAGGGGCGGGCGTTCGACACCACGCTGGAGTCCTCCCCCGCACTGCGTGCCCGCGAGCGGGAGCTGCACCACGAGGCGACCGCGCGACTCGGCGACGCGCTCTACGAGGTCTGGACGGCCGAGGGCGGCGCTCCGGCGGTCCCGGAGGACGTCCGCACGGCCGCCTCGGTCACCGCCGCGGTCTGGCTGGCCGCCGTCCGCACCCTGATCGTGCAGCACCGCCGCCTGCTGACCGGCCCGGCCGGTGCCCTGCTCGGCGACGCCGAGGAGGGCGTGAGCCGCGCCTGCTCGGTGGCCGACCAGGTGTTCAGCGGGCTGGGCTCGGCGATGCCCTCGACGGCGACCGGTGGGCTGCGGCCCACCGGCTGAGTCAGACGGAGGCGCGCTCCCGGTCGGGCAGGACGATCGGCAGCAGCACCTCGTCGAGCACCCGCTGCACCTCCGCGCGGCTCATGGCCCCGTGGGCGGAGGTGTAGCGCTGCCACCAGAAGGCCTCGACGACCGAGCACAGCAGCGCCAACCGAGCCGCGGGGACCGCCTGCCCCCGCTCGGCCGCCCGGGCGCCGATCGTCTGGACGGCGTCGGCGAGCGGGCGGACCAGCGCGGCGTCCAGGCCGGCGCGGAGATCCTCCTCGTGACGGGCCACGCCGACCAGGCTGGCCGCGGCCCGCTCCTCGCGGTCGAGCGGCCGGTGCCAGCGGTCGACCAGTGCGGCGAGGTCGTCGCGCAGTGCGCCCTGGTCCGGCGGCACCCGTACCAGCGTGAAGCGCCCCACCGCCGTGCGGGCCATCGCCGCCATCGTGGGCCAGCGCCGGTAGATGCCGGCCTTGCCTGCGTGGGCACGGGCGGCGACGCGGTCGCTGTTGAGCTTGCCCCAGCCCTCGTCGGCCAGGATGTCGACCGCGACGGAGAGCAGCTGCTCGGACAGTTCGGCGCTCAGCGGGCGCCCCGGCGTACCGCTCACGCCGGGACCAGGGAGATGGTGGTCACGGGCTCATCGTGACGCGCACCTGGAGTCGCCACAACGACGACACCGCAGAGTTTCGGGTTTTTCGACAGTCTCACGTTCCGGAAACACTTCGGGTCCGCGCGCCCGCCACCCTGCCGGTCAGGCCCCGGCCGCGCTCTCCACCCGGACCTGCAGCCCGGCGCCGTCGTCGACCAGCCGGCCCGCATCCGCCGCCTCCGCGACCACGCCGTCCCAGCGCTGTGCCCAGTCGCCACCGCCGGCCTGGGACTCGGCCGCCGCCCGCAGCGCCGCGACGTCCAGCACGCCGGTCTCCGCGTCCTCCATCCGGCCCAGGCCGGCGTCCCGCAGCGCCCCGTCGGCCTCCTCGTCGGTCACCGCACCGAGAGCCAGGTACACCGCCGTCAGGTCGTCGACGTCGACCACCCGCACCTCGGGCCGCTCGTCGGCGCCGCCCACCACCTCGACGATCACGCCGCACCTCCTCCGCTCGGGTCCTCGGGCAGGAGTCCCCTCAGACGTGCCGGGTCACACACGTGTTCCGCCCCGGCTCCGCTCCTCGCTCGCAGAGCTCGCTGCGATGCTCACCGCCGCGTCACACGTGCCATGCCCACACACGTGTTCCTCCCCGGCTCCGCTCCTCGCTCGCAGAGCTCGCTGCGATGCTCACCGCCGCGTCACACGTGCCATGCCCACACACGTGTTCCGCCCCGGCTCCGCTCCTCGCTCGCAGAGCTCGCTGCGATGCTCACCGCCGCGTCACACGTGCCAGGGGAACCGGCCGAAGTCCGGATCCCGCTTCTCCAGGAACGCGTCCCGTCCCTCCACGGCCTCCTCCGCCATGTACGCCAGCCGGGTCGTCTCGCCGGCGAACAGCTGCTGGCCGACCAGCCCGTCGTCGATGAGGTTGAACGAGTACTTGAGCATCCGCTGGGCGGTCGGGCTCTTGGCCACGATCCGCCGCCCCCAGTCCAGCGCGGTCCGCTCCAGCTCGGCGTGCGGGACGACGCGGTTGACCATCCCCATGCGGTGCGCGTCCTCGGCGGTGTACTCGTCGCCGAGGAAGAAGATCTCGCGGGCGTACTTCTGGCCCACCTGCCGGGCGAGGTACGCCGAGCCGAAGCCACCGTCGAAGCTGCCGACGTCGGCGTCGGTCTGCTTGAACCGGGCGTGCTCGGCGCTGGCCAGGGTGAGGTCGGCGACGACGTGCAGGCTGTGCCCCCCTCCGGCCGCCCACCCGGGGACGACGCAGATGACGACCTTGGGCATGAAGCGGATCAGCCGCTGCGCCTCGAGCACGTGCAGCCGGCCGCTGCTGCGCCCCTTGTCGTGCTCGTAGCCGTACTTCCCGCGCACCCGCTGGTCGCCGCCGGAGCAGAACGCCCAGCCGCCGTCCTTGGGGCTGGGGCCGTTGCCGGTCAGGATCACGCAGCCCACGTCGGTCGAGAGCCGGGCGTGCTCCAGCGCGGTGATCAGCTCGTCGACGGTCTGCGGACGGAAGGCGTTGCGCACCTCGGGCCGGTCGAACGCGATCCGGACGACACCGGCGTCCACGGCGCGGTGGTAGGTGATGTCGGTGGAGTCGAAGCCCTCGACCGGCTGCCACGCCGCGCTGTCGAAGATCTCGGAGACGTCGTCGCGGGCGCTCATGAGCCGAACCTAGCCCCGGCCACGCCCGGTCACGGCAATGGGCCGCCGACCACCCCGCCCACACCCTCGGTCACCCCGCCGACGACACCGCCGAGGCCGTCGGTCGCGTCCTCGACCGTCTCGCACGGGCAGGGGCGCTGCGGCGGGGGCGCCGGCTCACCACCCGTGGAGCCGCCGGAGCCACCGGTCGGCCCACCGCCGCCGGAGCCACCGGAACCACCGGTCGACCCACCCGAACCGCCCTTCGGGCCACCACCCGTGGATCCGCCACCGGTCGACCCGCCACCGGTTGAACCGTCGCCGGTCGACCCACCACTCGTCCAGCCGCCGCCCGAGCCCCCACCCGTGCCGCCCGCCGGCTGGCCCGCCGCGGTGCCGCCGCTCCACTGCCGGGACGACGTCCCGCCGGAGGACGTCCCACCGCCGGACGGCATCCCGCCGGAGGCCGTGCCCCCGGAGGCCGTGCCCCCGGAGGGCGTGTTACTGGAGGCCGTGTTCCCGGACGACGTCCCGCCGGTACGGGAGCCCACCACGGCGGAGCCGCCGGGCTGGACGGCGACCGGATGGTCACCCACGGGGACGGCGGCGCCCGGGGCCGCCCGATCGACCCGCCCGGGGTCCCCTGCCGCCGGCGCGCTCCCGGGTGCGGCCTCGACCGGGCCCTGCGTCGCGGCGGTCGCGGGCCGCGCAGGCGGGACGCGGGCCCCCGGGCCGATGCCCTCCCCCGGGTCGCCCGGCCGGCCCGTCGTCGCGTCGGAGGAGTCGTCCCGGTCGCCGTTCCCGACCGTCGGCGTGGGCGCGAGGGCGATCATCAGCAGGGCCGCGGCGGAGAGGAGGCCGGCGAGGAAGAACAGCGCCACGGGCGCCCGGGTGCGCACTCCCTCCGGCACGAGGGCGGCCGGGGTCCACCGCGGGCGGTCGGTACCGGCAGCGAGGTGGCGCGGGCGGGAGGACAGGGCCGGCTCCTCAGCGTCGAGGACGGGGCGTGCACAGGGTAGGTGGCTACGCACGCAGCGGCACTTCGAGCGGAACGACGCCGGCCGGACCGCCTCCCCGGGTAGCGTCGCCGGGGTGTCCCGGGGGCCCACCGTGCGAGTCGGCACCGTCAACGTGGCCTCGGGGCGCACCCCGGCCGGTCCCGTCCTCGACGCGGCGGGGCTGGAGAAGGCGGTCACCGGCCTGGACGTCGACGTGCTCGCCGTCCAGGAGGTCGACGCCGGGCAGCCCCGCTCCCGGCACGTCGACCAGGCCGCCGCGCTGGCCGCCGGGCTCGGCGCCGCGGACTGGCGCGGTGCGGCCACGGTGGCCGGCACTCCCGACCCCTTCCGCAACTGGTCCCCGGCCGGCCCGGTGCTGCGCGGCCCGCACGCTCCCGGGGGCGACCCGCTCTACGGGATCGCGCTGCTCAGCCGGCTGCCGGTGCTCGAGTGGTCGGTACTGGACCTGGGTTCCGGCCGGGCGCGGCTGCCGGTGCAGGGCCCGGACCCGCGCACCGGACGGCTGCGCTGGTGGTGGTTCCCCGACGAGCCGCGGGCCGCCGTCGCCGCCCGGCTGGCGTCCCTGACCGTCGTCGCCACCCACCTGTCGTTCGCCCCGCACACCGCCGTCCGCCAGCTGCTGCGGCTGCGCCGGTGGATCGCCGGCATGCCGGGGCCGGTGGTGCTCGCCGGCGACCTCAACCTGCCCGGCGCACTGCCCGCCCGGCTGCTGCGGGCGACGCCGTTGGTGCGTGCGCCGAGCTTCCCGGCGTCCGCCCCGCGGGCGCAGCTGGACCACCTGCTCGCGGTCGGGGACGGGCTGCGCGGGAGCGACGCCGCGGCGACCGTGCTGCCGGTCGGCGACCACCGGGCGCTCACCGTGACCGTGACGCCGACCTGAGTGGCCGTCGCCGCGGAGGTGGCCGCTCAGGCGGGGATCAGGTCGTGCAGGCGGTACAGCGACGCCTCGAAGCCCGGGTGCAACGGCACCGACACCAGGTCGCCCAGGGCGATCCAGGCGACGCCGTCGCTCTCGCCGTCCAGCCGCAGGTCGCCGGGCTCGATGTCGCGCAGCGGGCGGGCCAGCACGGTGGTGTAGGACCAGCCGCCGTGGTCGTCGATCGAGGACGGGCCGAGCTCCAGGTCCTGCGGCAGCAACCCCAGCTCCTCCTGCACCTCCCGGAGGGCGCCGTGCTCGGCGGACTCGCCGGCGTGCAGTGCCCCGCCCGGCGTCCCCCACGTGCCGCCGTGGTGCGACCAGCTCGCCCGGTGCTGGAGCAGCAGCTCCGGGCCGTCGGTGCCGGCGCGGTGCACGAGCAGGCCGGCCGCGCCGACCCGCCCCCAGTGCCGGTGGGCGAGCGCGCAGGTCACCCAGCCGTCGGTCGAGGAGAACACGCGTCCAGTGAACCCCGTCCGGGGGGCCGACGCCGCCGTGACAGGCTCGGGCCCGTGCGCGTCGCCGTCTTCACCGGGTCCCAGAGCGGGCCGCCGTCCCACCGCTCCGCCGTCGCGGAGTTCGCCGCCGGGCTGGCCCGCGCCGGCGTGGGCATCGTCTACGGCGGCGGGCACGCCGGGCTGATGGGTGTCGTGGCCGACGCCGCCCTGGCCGCCGGCGGCGACGTCGTCGGCGTCATCCCCCGCCACCTGGTGGACGACGAGCTCGCGCACACCGGGCTGCCGCAGCTCGAGGTGGTCGGCTCCATGCACGAGCGCAAGGCGCGGATGGCCGAGCTCGCCGACGCCTTCGTCGCCCTGCCCGGCGCGGCCGGCACCCTCGAGGAGCTGTTCGAGGCCTGGACCTGGGGGATGCTCGGCCTGCACGCCAAGCCCACCGTCCTGGTGGACGTGGACGGGTTCTGGCAGCCGCTGCTGGCCCAGCTGCGCCGCATGGTGGACGACGGCTACCTCGACGGCCGCCGGCTCGACGCGCTCGGCGTGGTCACCGGGCCCGCGGAACTGCTGGCCTTCGTCGACCGCTATCGGCACCCGGTCCGCAAGTGGGCGCCGACCCCGCCCTGACCCACCGACGAGTGCGGACGGCGGCCACCGCCTAGCGTTCGCCGGGTGGAGCGCTGGGACGTCGTCGTGGTCGGGGGTGGCCCGGCCGGGTCCGCCGCGGCGCTGGCCGCCCGCCGCACCGGCGCCTCGGTGCTGGTGGTCGACCGCGCCGACTTCCCGCGCGACAAGGTCTGCGGCGACGGCGTCGCACCCGAGGCGCTCGACGTCCTCGCCGGCCTCGGCGTGGACCCGGCTGCGCTGGTCGCCGGGTATCCGCCGGTCCCCCGGCTCGCGCTGCGCTCGCCGGGCGGAGCGGGAGTCGAGCGCGACACGCGCCGGCCCTCGGTCGTCGTCCCGCGGGAGGTGCTCGACGCCCGGCTGCTGGACGCGGCACGCGCGGCCGGGGCGCAGTTCCGCCGCTGCACCGTGCGCACCGTGGCGGCCGATCCGGACGGCGTCACCGTCGACGGCACCCTGCGGACGGGCGTGCTCGTCGGGGCCGACGGCGCGGAGTCCGTCGTCCGCCGGGCGCTCGGGCTCGGGTCGAACCGCCCGGACCGGCTGGCCGTGGCGATCCGCGGCTACGCGCCCGCGCTGCCCGGCCAGGGCGCCACGCAGGTGCTGGTGACCACCGAGCAGCGGTGGCCGGCCTACGCCTGGTCCTTCCCGCTCGGCGACGGGCGGGCCAACGTCGGCTACGGCGAGCTGGTGTCCGGCGGCGCGACCCGCGCGGCGCTGGTCGAGGGGCTGCACCGGCTGCTGCCCGGTGTGGCGCCGGCGGGGCTGCGCGCGCACCGGCTGCCGCTGTCCACCGGGCGGCCGCGGCTGCCCGACGGCCGGGTGCTGCTGGCCGGCGACGCCGCCTCGCTGGTCAACCCGCTGACCGGGGAGGGCATCTTCTACGCCGTGCTCTCCGGCGCCCTGGCGGGAGCGACCTGGTCGGCGGGTGCCGACGCCGGTGACCGCTACCGGGAGGCGTTGCGGCGGCGGCTCGGCGCGCACCTGCGCTCGAGCCGGGTCGCGTCGGAGCTCTCCCGCTGGCCGCGGCTGATGGACGCCGCCGTCCGCGCGGCCGGTGCCGATCAGCGGGTCTTCGACGACGTGGTGGCTCTCGGGCTGTCCGACGGGCGGCTCACCGGGCGGACGGTTGCCGCGGCAGCCCGTCGGCTGGCCGGGGATCAGAACTGACGGCGACCTCGACGCGGTCGCGGCCGGCCCGCTTGGCCCGGTAGAGCGCCGCGTCGGCGGCGGCGTAGAGCTCCCGCACGGAGGCCGCGTGCAGCGGCGCGTGGGCGACCCCCACGCTGATCGACAGCGGCAGCGCGTCACCGTCCGCGCGCGGCAACGGTGAGGCCCGCACCGTGTCGACCAGCTCCCCGGCGCGCCGTGCCGCGGTCCCGGCGGTGCACCCGGGCAGCAGCAGCGCGAGCTCGTCGCCGCCGAGGCGGCCGACCACGGCGTCCCCGGCCCGCACCTGACGCCGGACCAGGCCCGAGAGGTGGACCAGCGCGTCGTCCCCCACGGGGTGGCCGTGCCCGTCGTTGATCTGCTTGAACGAGTCGATGTCCAGCAGCACCAGCGCCGTCCCGTCGCCGGTGGGGTCCCGCTCGAGGGCACCGGTCAGCGCGTCGTCCAGGACCCGCCGGGTGACCAGGCCGGTCAGCGGGTCGACGTCCGCCTGCCGCTGCAGCGCCGAGACCAGGCGGTCCTGCATCGAGGCGGCACGGAGCAGGATGACGGCCGCCACGACGAGCACCGACCCGACGACGAGCAGGTCGTGCACCGCCGGCTCGACGGGCTGGAGCACCAGCTGGGTGATCCCGTCGCCCACCACGGCCGCCCCGGTCACCAGGGCGACGGCGGCCCAGCGCAGGTGCGAGGCCGCCCACAGCACCGGGAAGGCGAGGAACGCCTGCCCACCGGCGGAGGGGTCGTCGGTCAGCACGTTGAGCACGCACGTCAACAGCACCCCGCCGAGGCCGAGGACGGCGAAGGCGCCGGCGCGGTCCAGGTGGTCGGCCGGGACGAGCACGCAGACCGCGATCACGGCGACCAGCGCGGCGACCCCGGCCCAGGAGGCGGACCGCGTCGCGCCGCTGACGGAGTTGGGCCCGAACGTCGTGAGCAGCGCGAGGACCACCGTGGAGACGCCCATGATCAGGACGATCGAGTGCGCCGCGGCGCGTGGTTCCCGCGCACGCAGGGAGTCGGGGAAGCGCATGCCCCTCCATCGTCGTCCGGACGGTGCGGCTGCAGCGGACCTCCCCCGCGCGGGTCACGCCCGGACGGCGGCGGTGAACTCCCACGTCGGGCTCAGGGAACTGTCAGACCGTGCGCGCAGGATAGCCATCAGTGATCACGAGGAGGACGGCGATGACGATGCCCCCCGCACCAGCACGGGCGCAGGAGGTGACGGTCCACCTCGACGACGAGCTGCTCGCCGGTGGGCTGGCCGACGTCCGCTGGACGCTGCTCGGCACGCTGCACGCGGGGGCCCGCTCCCTCGTGGTCGACCTCTCCCGGGTGCAGCACCTGCCCGACGCCGTCGTCGCCGTCCTGCTGTCGGCGCACCGCATCTGCCGGGCCCGCGGCGGCGCGGTGGTGCTGCGCGGGGTCGACCCCCGCACCGCGGCGCTGCTGCGCCGCACCGGACTGGAGCGCGTCCTGGTCGCCGAGCCTGCGCGGGCGGCGGCGTGACCGGCGTCCTCAGCGAGGTCGTCGACCACCGCGCCGGCCTGATCACGGTGAGCGGCCACCTGACGTCGCTGGGCGCCGACCTGGTGCGTGGCACGGCCGACCAGCTCCGCGGCGACGGCCACTCCCGCGTGGTGGTCGACCTGCGTGGCGTGGGCGCCGCCGACGACGAGGGCCTGGCGGTCCTCCACGAGCTGCACCGCGACTTCCGCGGGGACGGCGGGGAGCTGCTCATCCGCAGCTGATCGGCCCGCTGCCGCACGGCGTCGCCGGGAGCCCTCATCGGCTGCCGTCTTCCCGGCGCGCGGTCGGCGAGGCGGCGATCGGAGCCCTCGCGGTCCGGTCGCGCCATCAGGCCGAGTCGAGGTGGCGGCGCACCGCGGCGGAGGTGCGCTCGATGTCGCCGGTGGCCAGCAGGTCCAGCAGCGCGCCGCGGAGCACGGCCAACAGCAGGGTGCCGGCGACGTCGTCGCCGATGTCGGCGGACTCCTCGAACAGGGCGAGCCAGTCGGCGACCGTGGCGGCGGCGAAGTCGGACCACGGGCCGCCGGGGTCGACCAGGGAGCGGGCGTAGCCCTCCACCCACAGGCGGAGCAGGGATCGGTGCTCGGGTGCGGCCAGCCAGTTCCAGACCGCCTCGGCTGTCGGGCGCAACGCACCGGTCTGCCGCACCCGGTCCAGGACGGCGAGCTCGTCAGCGCGGGCGCGGGCCAGCAGGGCCCGGATGAGCCCGTCCTTGCTGCCGAAGAGGAACAGCAGCACCCGTGGGCTGGACCCGATGGCGGCGGCCAGCGGGCGCAACGACACGTCGGCCAGGCCGTGCTCGACGACGTAGCCGTACGCCTTCTCCAGCAGCTCGACCTGACGGGCGGACGGCGCGGCCGGGGCGGGCTCTGGTGATCCAGCGGGCACGCCGCTAGCGTGCCACTGAAACAGTCGTGTCAGTGGAGGCGGGAGGGTGGCCATGACCACGGCCGAGGAGCCCAGGCAGGCGGTGGGCCGGTCGACGATCCGGTCGCTGGACCGGCCCGGCGACCTCGGCTGGGTCGTGATGGCTCACGGCGAGGTCTACGCCGCCGAGTTCGGCTGGGACACCAGCTTCGAGGCACTGGTCGCACGGATCGTCGCCGACCACGCCGGGGACCACGACCCGGCCCGAGAGGGCGCCTGGATCGCCGAGCTGAACGGCCGCCGGGTCGGCTGCGTGTTCTGCGTGGCCAGGGACGCGACCACCGCGCAGCTGCGCATCCTGCTCGTCCACCCCGACGCGCGCGGGCACCGACTGGGCGCTCGGCTCACCGCGCAGTGCGTGGACTTCGCCCGCGCCGCCGGGTACGAGCGGATGCGGCTGTGGACGAACCACCCGCTGGCAGCCGCTCGCCGCATCTACCTGGACGCCGGCTTCCGGCTGGTCGAGGAGGAGCCGCACCACAGCTTCGGCGTCGACCTGATCGGCCAGGTCTACGAACTGGACCTGCGGCCCAGCGCACGCGAGGCGACCAGGACGCCGAGGTCTCGCCCGGGCAACCGCTGAGATCGCTGGCTACCGTCGACAGCCGCTGGGTGTCCGTACCACGGGCACGGCCGTTCCTGGCCCTGGTAGGCCTGCGCGCCTTCCGTCGGGGGCTGGGGGGCTGGGGGGACGCGCAGGCCGGCGCCCGACCGGTTACCGAGCCCCTTCCGCAGCGTCGCGGAAGGCGGCGGCGAGATCGTCGATCAGCTCGGCGCCACTGGGTGTGGCGCCGAGCGTCCACGCGAAGCCGTGAAGCATGCCGTCGTAACGTTTCGCGGTGACGTGCACGCCCGCGGCGCGCAGGTTGGCGGCGTACGCCTCCCCTTCGTCACGCAGCGGGTCGAACTCGGCGGTCGCGATGAAGGTCGGTGGGAGGCCCACGAGGCTGTCAGCGCGCGCGGGGCAGGCGAACGGGTCCTTGCCGAGGTCCTGGGCACCAAGGTAGTGCGCCCAGAACCACTGCATGGACCCCCTGGTGAGCAGGTATCCCTCGCCGTTCTCCTCGTAGGACTTCGTCGTGAAGTTGAAGTCGGTCACCGGATAGATCAGCAATTGGGCGGCGAGGGGCGGCCCCTGCCGGTCGCGGGCGGCGATCGCAACGGCGGCGGCAAGGTTGCCGCCGGCACTGTCCCCGCAGGTCGCGATGCGAGCGGGGTCACCGCCCAGCTCCGCGGCGTGCTCCGAGACCCAGGCCGTCGCGGCGTAGCAGTCGTCGAAGGCTGCAGGGTAGGTGTGCTCGGGCGCGAGCCGGTAGTCAACGGAGACGACGATCGCGCCGGCCCGGTTGGCGATCCTGCGGACCGGGTTGTCGCAGACGTCGAGGTCGCCGATCACCCAGCCACCGCCGTGGAAGTACAGGATCACGGGCTTCGACCGGTCGCCGGCAGGGGTGTAGACGCGGATGGGGATCTCCCCGGCGGGACCGGAGATCGTCCGGTCCTGGGTGGGAAGGTCCTCAGGCTCTCCTTGGAGGTCGATGAACCCCTTCGCGGCCTCTCGCGCCTGCGGCACGGTCATGTGCTCGAACGGCGGCAGTCCTGCTGCCTCGAGCGCGGCGAGCAACTGCTGGGCTTCGGGGTGGAGGGGCATGTGCTTCTCCGATTCTGGGAGGCTCGGGTTACGGGGCAGCGCGGCGACGCGCCGGCGGGAAGCCGTACGGCGGCGAGCGCGGCCGGACGCAGCCGACCACGGGCCCCGCTCGCTGCGGCACGCCTGGGCCCGCCGTCGGGCCGTGCCGAGGGGCTGTCACGGTTGGAAGACGGTGGCACCGGGGATGCCGATCAGCCGATCACCGCGCGCGCCGTCTTGACCGGGAAGCGACTGGCAGGTCGCGTTCCGGTCACCGAGGACGACCCGTACTTGGCCATCCCGAATCCGTCGTAGCCATGGGCCGCGACCTCCTCGCATATCCTCCGGTAATAGCCCACGCCGCCGACGTACGGATACAGGTTCCGCGGTTTCCCGGGAATGTTCGCCCCGACCCACCAGGAATTGGCCATAGGCAGCAGAGTCGCCTGGGTCACGTTGTTGTGGTGTTCTACCCAGTCGTCTTCCGCTTCGGCCAGTGGTTCCACCTTGTCGATGTTGTGCTCGCGCATGTACTGGATGCAGTCGGCGATCCAGTCGACGTGCTGCTCGATCGAGACCGGCATGTTGCTCAGCACGGACGGACTCTGCGGCCCGGTGATCATGAACATGTTCGGAAAGCCGTGCGTCGCGACGCCGAGGTAGGTCCGCGGCCCCTCCGCCCACTTGTCCTGCAGAGGGACGCCGCCCCGACCGGAGATGTTCATCTTGAAGAGTGTGCCGGTCATCGCGTCGAACCCGGTGGCGAACACAATGCTGTCGACCTCGTACTCGTCGTCCCTCGTCCGCACACCCGTCTCGGTGATCTCCTCGATCGGTGACCGCCGGACGTCGACCAGGGTCACGTTGTCCCGGTTGAACGTCTCGTAGTAGCCGTTCTCGAGGGGGGGACGTTTCGTGAAGAAGGGGTGATCCTTCGGGACCAGCATCTCGGCGATCTCCGGGTTCTGCACCCTCTCCCGGATCTTCGCGCGGACGAACTCCGAGGCCGTCTCGTTCGCCTTGGGATCGACCAGGAGATCGTTGAACGTCAGGCCGATGCGGAAGCCGCCCTCCGCCCACGCGGTCTCGTAGATGCGCTGTCTCTCATCATCTGGCACCGAGAGGGCCGGCCGGTCCGGAGCGTCATAGGGGAATCCGAAACTCGTCTCCCTCGTTCGCTGCCAGATCTCCTTGTAGTTGGCCTTGGTCCGATTCACGTACTCGGGCTCCAGCGGTCCATTCCCTCCCGCGATGTCGTAGTTCGGAGTGCGCTGCAGCACGTAGACGTGCGCCGCCTCCTTGGCGATCTCCGGAATGGCCTGGACCCCGGTCGCCCCCGTGCCGATCACGGCGACCCGCTTGCCGGTGAAGTCGACTCCTTCGTGCGGCCACAGTGCCGTGTGGTACTGCTCGCCCCGGAATGTCTCGCGCCCCTGGAACTCCGGTAGGTTGGCTGCGGACAGGCACCCGACGGCGGTGATGAGGAACTTCGCGGTCACCCAGTCGCCCTCGCCCGTGCTGATGGCCCAACGGCTTCTTGCCTCGTCATAGGAAGCGCCGGTGACACGGGTGTTGAACTGGATGTCCCGGCGAAGGTCCCATCTGTCAGCGACATGCTGGAGGTACCGGAGGATCTCCGGCTGGCCGGCGAACCGCTCGCTCCAGCTCCACTCCTGCAGGAGGTCCTCGGACAAGCGGTCGGAGAAGCTGTAGAAGTAGCTCTCCGAATCACACCGCGCGCCAGGGTAGCGGTTCCAGTACCAGGTGCCCCCGACGTCGTCGGCGGCCTCGTAGACCCGCGCCGACAATCCCAGCTTGTCGCGCAGGCGATGAAGCATGTACAACCCGGAGAATCCGGCTCCTACGACGACGGCGTCGAATTCATCGACTGGGTCCGTGCCGGCTTCCTGACGGTCCTGCTGAACGTCGGACATACGAGCCTGCTCCTCCCGGTTGATGTTCTGAATTGCATTCTTGCTGTGCTGTCGCCTCGCTCGGGGCGGGCTGCTGTCCGATGGCGACAGCGTGGGAGCTGCGGCCGGGCACGCATGGGGCGACGTGACTGCCGGACTCGACGGGGCCTGACGCGCCGCGCGAGGATGGTCCTGGGCGGGGGCGTACAGGGCAGCCGTTTCGGTGTCCGGTTCCTGAGCTGCGGTGCCGTCGTCTTCGATCACCTCGACAGCCGAATCGGTGGACGCAATGGTCACATGCCCATTCCGTCGCCTCGGTGTCCCGCGCTCGTGGCGCCCCCGACAGGAACTGCTCGCGGAGGGGAGGCGCGATCGGCCGACCAGGGGCGCATTATGCACTGCCCTGAGGGGCCGAGCCCGCCACGTTCCTCCGCCGATCAACGCTTCGCCATCATGTGAGACGCGACGCTTAGATGAGGGTGGCGAGATGCAGTCTCGGCCTGCCCGCGTCGGAGTGTCAAGGGATGCCATCGTGGCCGAACAGGCCCCGAACGGCGTTCGTGAGCGGCGCGCAAGCGTGGTTCAGCAGCCGCTGCCGCGGCTGTCGAGTGCTGCCCCGGAGCGGGACGTGAGCGGTCGTCGGGTGAGGAGCGGGGCGTGCCGGTCCAGACGCCGGGTCGCGACCCGGCGCGTCGACACGACACGGCGGGACGTGACACGGCGGGGCGGGCCAGGGCGATGACGACGGGCCCGAGGGCAGCGGCAAGCCCGTCCGCGTGCTGCTGGCGGCCCGGGAACGCCGGGTCGAGGCTTCACGCTGCCCGACGACACCGCCGAGCTGCTGCAGAGGATCCCGGCTGAGGTGTCGACTCCGACCCTGGCCGAGGTCATGCGACGTGCCGGCCACTCGTCGTCCCGCGCGGCGATGATCTACCAGCACGCGGCCGAGCGGCGTGACGCCGAGGTCGCGGCCCGCCTCGGGCGCCTCGCAGCGGGCACGACCCCGAACCGTACGGGCACGTAGCGGGCACGCGAGCGATCGGCAGCGCCCGACGCCCCTCGCCGGAGCTCTCCGGGCAGGACAGAACCGCGGGTCAGGAGCGGAGGGCGTGGGATTCGAACCCACGATGGGTGTCACCCCATAGCGGTTTTCAAGACCGCCGCCATCGGCCACTAGGCGAGCCCTCCTGGCGGGTCGAGGCTATCCCGTCGCTGCACGTCCCCGGTCCGCGGCGGCGGCGCGTCAGTCGGCGGGCCCTGCCGGCTCGTCCCGGGCGGCGTCCTGCTCGCGGCGGAAGCGCAGCGACTCGAGCAGCACGTAGCCGAACAGCACGCACCAGGCGAAGTAGAGGAAACCCTCCCCCCACGCGCCGTCGAGGAGCTGCCCGACCAGCTGCACCAGGCTGTACGCGAGCGCGCCGGCGGCCAGCAGCTGTACGCCCCGGTTGCCGAACCAGGGCGGGCGGAACGGAGCGGCAGCCACGGCGCAACGCTAGCCCGGCAGGCGGGCGCTGCCGCAGCAGCGCTCCGGGGATCCGCCGTCCACGGGGTCGATCATGGGACAGTCGTCGGCCGCCACGCCGGGTCACGGCGTGTCCTCCCGCAACGAACCCATGATCAACGGCGGCAGGGGTCGGCGGCAGGGGCGGCAGAAGTCACGGCAGCAGGGGCCGGGAGCAGCCGGGCGAGCGGCCGGGGACGACGCCTAGTCCGGCAGCTCCCCCGCACGCACCACGCAGGCGCCGCCGAGCGGCTCGACCGCGAAGCCGCGCACGGTCAGCACCTCGGCCAGCGCCCGGTTCATCACCTGCTGCACCAGCGCGTCGGCGGCGGCGCCGTGCACCTGGTCCAGGCTCATCCGGTCGTGCTGCCGCCAGCTGACGACGACGCCGTCCAGGGCGACCTCGGGTGTCAGGCACACCCCGCCCAGCTCTCCGTCGGGCATCGAGGCGTCGTGGAGGAACAGCCCCGCCTCGGCCAGCACCGTGACCACCTCGACGACCAGGCCGGGCAGCGGGTGCTCGTCGTCCATGTCGGCGTCCCACCCCGGGGGCAGCCGGTCGACCTGCTCACCGAGGAAGGACCACCACGCCTTGTCCTGCGGGGAGGAGCGGCGGCGCAGCAGGCCGTCGGCCCGCCGCACGCCGTACACGGGGTGGATGCCGGCCGGGGCGTCCTCGAGGTCGTCGAGGGCCCACACGGCCTCGTCGCGGTCCCCGAACGGGCCGGCGAGCACGAACCCGGAGCCGTCCTCCTCGTCGACGACCAGCCACCAGCCCTGACGGACGACGCCGCCGAGGACCACCTCGCTGAACCGGGTGCCCACGATGCTCACCAGGCCACCAACCTCCCCCGACAACGGGCCGCCACCGGGGAAGGGCGACGGTTCCCGTGCGCCGTCGACGGTGCGGACGGCGGTGACGAAACCATAGGCGGCGAGACCCGGATCTCCCGGATGTGCGCGACGTGCCCCGGCACCCGTGACGCCGAATCGTTGCCAAATGCCACAGCGACCACGGTGACCCGCCTCGGCACGCACCCACATGTCGACCGTTCCCGCGTCCGGCGAGCGGAGCGGCGCTTCCGGGGGGGTCGGTCACCCCGGGACGGCGACGTGCGCCACCGGCGTGTCACACCGCGACGGCGGTGACGAACGTGCAGATGCCGTCGCCCGAGTCGGTCCGCTGCCGGATGCCGAGGAGCGCGAGCAGCGCGATCTCCGCGCGGTAGGCCAGCCGGACCACGCCGCGGTAGAAGGTGTCCCCACCGGTGCGGACGTCGATGGAGCCGAAGCCGGCCAGCCGCACGTGCTCGGTGAGCATCCAGTCCGGGAGGATCGTGATGTGCCCGGGCTGGTGGTAGTGACGCGGGCCGAAGATGTACGGCGCGCCGCGGAGCAGCATCTTCAGCCGTGAGTGCGGGTGCGTGACGTTCGGTGTGCTGACCAGCAGCCTGTCGCCGGGTCGCAGCAGCGAGCGGATCGAGCGCAGCACCTGCCTCGGGTTCTCCACGTGCTCGAGGGTCTCGACGCAGACGACCATGTCGAAGGGGCCGCGGGTCTCGTCGCTCCACTCGGGCGCGTCCAGGTCGAGCCGGTGGATCCAGTCGTGCGGGGGGTCCAGGTCGGTGGGGACGACGTCGAGGCCGGCGTCGCGCAACCGCAGCGCGAGGGCACCGCAGCCCGCGCCGACCTCCAGCACCCGCCCGCCGTCGGGCAGGGCCGCGCGCACCAGCTCCACGGCGTACTCGTGCACCCCGGGCGCGGCGTGCACGCTGTGGCCCTTGTAGTACCCGTGGGCCGCCGTCCGGCGGCCGCTCTTGCGCTCGACGCCCGCCATCCGGCCACCCTGGCACAACGGGCACCGCTCCGCGCAGGTCAGCGCGTCAGCCGCCGAGGTCCTTGCGCATCTGCTGCCGGACGACCCGGTAGCCGGTGGACGAGTACAGGCCGATGGCCCGGGTGTTGCCCCCGAAGACGTTGAGCTCCACCGCCGGGACGCCGTGCGCCCGGAGGACGCCCTCCCCCGCGGCCAGCAACGCCCTGCCCAGCCCGCCGCCGCGGTGCGCCTCGGCGACCTCGATGTCGTAGACGAACCCGCAGTCCGGTACGCCGCTGGGGTGGGTCAGCCCCAGCCACAGCCAGCCGATCGGCGTCCCGTCTTCCACGACTGCGGTGAACACCAGCATCCCGGGCGTGTCCCGACCCTGCGGCAGGAGCTCGGCGCTGTCCTGCCGTGCCCGCTCGAGCGCCTGCTCGACCGGCCAGCCGCTGGTTGCGGCCAGCTCGTCGGCGTAGGCCCGCGTGGCGGCGGACCGGAACTCCACGAACTCCGTCTCGGTCATCGGGCGCAGCGTCACCCTGCTCACCCCGCGATCGTGGCACCGTCCGCCGGCCTGCTCACTCCGCGGCGACGGCGTCCTCCCGCTCGACCGGGCGGCCGACGACGCCGTGCAGGTGGCAGGCGGCCAGCTGTCCCGGCGCGCCGACCGGCTGCAGCGCCGGGTCGACGTCGGGGCACGGCTCGAAGGCGTACGGGCAGCGGGTGCGGAACCGGCAGCCGCTGGGGACGGCGGCCGGCGAGGGGACGTCGCCGCGAAGGACGATCCGCTGCCGGGTCCGCTCCAGCGACGGGTGCGGCACGGGCACCGCCGAGAGCAGCGCCTGGGTGTAGGGCATCTTCGGGTCCGAGCCGACCGCCGCCGCGGGGCCCACCTCGACGACCCGCCCCAGGTACATCACCGCGATCCGGTCGGAGACGTGCCGGACGGCGGACAGGTCGTGCGAGATGAACAGCAACGTGAGCCCGAGCCGCCGCTGGAGCCGGCGCAGCAGGTTGAGCACCTGCGCCTGGACGCTGACGTCCAGCGACGCGATCGCCTCGTCGCACACCAGGAAGTCGGGCTCACCGGCCAGCGCGCGGGCGATGCCGACCCGCTGCCGCTGCCCGCCGGAGAACTCGTGCGGGTAGCGGTCGGCCACCGCCGGGTCCAGGCCGACCAGCTCCAGCAGCTCGGCGACCCGCTCGGCGCGCTCCCGCCGTCCCGACCGCAGGCCGTGCACCTCCAGCGGCTCGGACACCGTCTGCCGCACGGTCCGGCGCGGGTCGAGCGAGGCGAACGGGTCCTGGAAGACCATCCCGGCGCGCCGGCGCAGCGCCCGCATCGCCCGGCGGTCGAGGCCGGTGACGTCGGTGCCGTCGAAGGTGACCGTCCCGCCGGTCGGCTCGACCAGCCGCAGCAGCGCGTTGCCCAGAGTCGACTTCCCGCAGCCGGACTCGCCGACCAGCCCGAGCGTCTCGCCGCGCCGGATGTCGAGGTCCACGCCGTCGACCGCGCGGAGCACGCCCGTCGTCCGCCGCAGCGCGCCGCCGGAGCGGATCGGGAAGTGCACCTCCAGCCCGCGCGCGGAGACGAGGACGTCGGACGCAGCTGCCTGGGAGGCGGGGACGTCGGGAGCAGGGAGGCCCGCAGCGTGCGCCGTCGGCCCCTGCGGCAGGTCGGTCATCGCGGGCTCCCCTCCTCGCACCACGTCGCCGCCCGGTGCGGCAGGCCGCCCGTCGACGCGCCCACCACCGCCAGCGGCGGCTGCTCGGTCGCGCAGCGCGGGTCCGAGCGCACCGGGCAGCGCGGCCAGAACACGCAGCCCGGCGGCAGGGCCGTGGGCGCCGGTGGCACCCCCGGCACGGTGGCGAGCTCGCCGTCCTCGGACGTGGCCAGGTCGGGCAGCGCTCCGAGCAGCCCGCGCGTGTAGGGGTGCGCCGGACGCTCCAGGACGTCGTCGACCGTGCCGTCCTCCACGCAGCGGCCGCCGTACATGACCAGCACCCGGTCGGCGATCCCGGCCACCACGCCCAGGTCGTGGGTGATCCAGATGACGCCGGTGCCGTGCTCGGTCTGCAGCCCCTCCACCAGGTCGAGGATCTGCGCCTGCACGGTGACGTCGAGGGCCGTGGTGGCCTCGTCGGCGATGAGCAGCGCGGGGTTGTTGGCGAGGGCGATGGCGATGACCACCCGCTGCCGCATGCCGCCGGACAGCTCGTGCGGATAGCGGTCCAGCGCGCGCTGCGGGTCGGGCAGGCCCACCTCGGCCAGCAGCCCGGCCGCCCGCTCCCGAGCCTGCGCCTTGGACACCTCGCCGTGGGCGCGGATCCCCTCGACCAGCTGCCGGCCGATCGTCAGGACGGGGTTCAGCGAGGTCATCGGGTCCTGGAAGACCATCCCGACGCCGGGACCGCGCACCTGGCGCAGCCGCTCGGGCGACATGGTGAGCAGGTCCTCGCCGTCCAGCAGCGCGGCACCGGTCACCGTCGCCACCCGGGCGGGGAGCAGCCCGAGCAGGGCCAGGACCGAGACGCTCTTGCCGCTGCCGGACTCGCCGACGACGGCGACCGTCTCGCCGCGCCCGACGGTGTAGCTGAGCCCGTTGACGACCTCGGCGGTGCCGCGCGGGGTGCGCAGCCGCACCCGGAGGTCCTCCACCTCCAGCAGCGGGGCGCCGCCTCCCGGACCGTTCACCTGCCGCTCCCGGCCATCAGCGTGCGCTGGCGCGGGTCGAGGACGTCCCGCAGCCCGTCGCCGAGCAGGTTGAAGCAGAGCACGGTCAGGAAGATCGCCATCCCCGGGAAGAAGGCCAGCCACCAGGCCAGGTCGATGAAGCCGCGCCCCTCGGCCAGCATGAGCCCCCACGACGGGTTCGGCGGCTGGGTGCCCAGCCCGAGGAAGGACAATGCCGCCTCGGCCAGGACGGCGAAGGCCAGGCTGATCGAGGTCTGCACGATGATCGGCGGCGCCGCGTTGGGCAGCACGTGCCGGGTGAGCAGCCGGAGGTCCGAGGCCCCCACCGACCGCGACGCCCGCACGTACACCTCCTCCCGGACGCCGAGCACGCTGGCGCGGGTGACACGGGCGAAGACCGGGATGTAGACGATCCCGATGGCCAGGGCGGTGTTGCCCGACCCCGGACCACGGACGGCGAGCACCGCGATCGCCAGCAGCACCGCCGGGAACGCGAAGAGGATGTCCATGAACCGCATCAGGACGTCGTCGACCCAGCGGCCGTAGTAGCCGGCGAGCAGCCCGATGAGGGAACCGACGACCAGCGCGAAGGCGACCGCCAGGAACCCCACCCGCAGCGAGACGGCCGCGCCCAGGATGACCCGGCTGAGGATGTCCCGGCCGAGGTCGTCGGTACCGAACGGGTGGTCCAGGCTCGGCGGCTGCAGGCGGTCCTCGACCGAGATCTCGTTCGGGCCGCTGGGGGCCAGGGTCTCGTCGAAGACGGCCATGAGGACGATCAGCAGCAGGACCGTCGCCGCGACCGCCGCGGTGGGGTTGCGGGCGAGCAGGACGAGGGTCTGCTGCCAGCGCGGCCGCGGGGGCCGCGCTGTCGAGGGGACGCCCGCGTCGGTGGCGGTGGGTGAGGCTGCCGGCTCGGGCAGGGGCGCGCCGGTCATCGCAGCAGGCCTCGGCTGTGTGTCGTCAGCAGGCCGCGGCTGGGTGTCATCGCAGCAGGCCTCGGCTGTGTGTCGTCAGCAGGCCGCGGCTGGGTGTCATCGTCTGATCCGCGGGTCGATGGCGGTGTAGAGCAGGTCGACCACCAGGTTGATCAACAGGAAGACGACGGCGAACAGCAGGATCGCCCCCTGGAGGACCGGGTAGTCGCGGGACTGGACCGCCTGCAGGGCGAGCTGGCCGAGCCCCGGCCACGAGAAGACGATCTCCACCACCACCACCCCGGAGAGCAGGTACGCCAGCTGCACGCCCGTGACGGTGACCAGGGGGAGCAACGCGTTGCGCAGCACGTGCCAGGTGAAGACCTGCCGCGCCGCCAGCCCCTTGGCCTGCGCCGTCCGGACGTGGTCGGCACCGAGCGCCTCGAGGACGCTCGACCGCACGAACCGCGTGATGACCGAACCGGACACCACCCCGGTGACCACCGCCGGCATCAGGAGCCGCTGCGCCCACCCGGCCGGGTCCTCGGTCAGCGGGACGTAGCCGCCCGAGGGCAGCCAGCCCAGCGTCCCGGCGAAGACCAGGATGAGCACGATCGCCATCCAGAACTCCGGCACCGAGATGCCGATCTGGCTGAGCACCGTGGCGACCCGGTCGACGACCGACCGGGGCCGCAGCGCCGACAGGGTGCCCAGCGGAACGGCGATGAGCAGCGCCACCAGGATCGAGGCGAACGCCAGGGTGAGCGTCGCCGGGAGCCGCTCGCCGATCAGCGAGGTGACCGTCTCCCCGGTCCGGAAGCTCACCCCGAGGTCACCGGCGAGCGCCCGGCCCGCCCAGCCGAAGAACTGCTCGACCAGCGGCTGGTCCAGCCCGGCCCGCGCACGCAGGGCGTCGTAGGTCTCCTGGTCGAAGCGGGTGCCGAGGGCGAGCCGGATCGGGTCGCCCGGCACCAGGTGGACCAGGCCGAAGACGATGACGCTCACCCCCGCCAGGACGACGAGCGACTGGCCGACCCGGCGGAGGAGGTAGCCGCTCAGGGCAGCTCCACGGTCTCGAAGTTGATCGCCTTGTCCGCCCGGATCTGGTAGCCCGACAGCCCGGGCGCCCACGCCTGGACCACGTCGGGGTTGTAGAGGTACAGGTAGGAGACGTCGTCGACGATGATCTGCGCGGCCTGGTCGTAGGCCTGCTTGCGGGCGTTCTCGTCGGTCTCCGTCGCCCCCTGCTGGAGCAGCTGGTCGACCTGCGGGTTGCTGTAGCCCTGGTAGTTGTTCGGCCCGTCCGTCTGGTGCTGCTCCTGGTAGTAGGCCGCCGGGTCGAGGTTGCCGAGCCACCCGAGGTAGAAGGCGTCGAAGTCGCCCTGGCCCTGGCGGTCCAGCCAGGTGGCGAAGTCCAGCGTCTCGATCTCGACGTTGATCCCGATCGGCTCGAGCTGGCTGGCGATCACCTGGGCGGCGGTGACCGTCTCCGGGAACTCGTCGGTGACCATCAGGCCCATCGTCAGCGGTGTCTGGACCCCGGCCTGCTGCAGCAGCTGCCGCGCCTGGTCGGGGTCGGGCTGGAACGGGGCGTAGTCGGTGTGGAAGAAGCTGTCCTCGGGGATCGCCGTCTGGTTGGGCTGGGCCGCGCCGAACCACGCCGCCTCGGCCACCGCCTCGCGGTCGACGGCGAAGGAGATCGCCCGCCGCACGTCGCGGTTGTCGAAGGGCGCCCGCGCGTAGTTCATCGACAGGTACCAGTAGTCCACGCTGGGCGTCGTCTGCAGCTCGACGGTGTCGTCGCCCTCCAGGGACTCGATCTGCTGCGGCGGGACGTTGTCGGTCCACTGCACCTCGCCGTTCTGCAGCGCGGTCAGCGCCGCGGCCGGCTCTGTGATGTAGCGGAACTCGACGCCGTCGACGCTCGGCGCACCGCCCCAGTGCTCCTGGTAGGCGGTGAGGACGGTGCTGCTGGCGTCGGAGCTCTCCAGCCGGAAGGGGCCGGTGCCGTTGGCCTCGGTGGTGAGGTCGAGGTCCTCGGCGGCGTTCTCCGGGAGGATCGCCATCCCCTTGAAGGAGCCGATCCGCTCCAGCAGGTTCGGCGTGGGCTGGGTGAGCCGTATGACCACGGTCCGCGGGTCGGGTGCCTCGACCGACTCGACGTTCTGGAACCGGAAGGAGTTGCTCAGCTCCTCGTCGATGATCCGGTTGTACGAGTAGACGACGTCAGCCGAGTCGAACGTGCTGCCGTCGTGGAAGGTCACCCCGTCGCGGAGCGTGAACGTCCAGCTCAGCTGGTCCTCGCTGGTCTCCCAGCTCTCGGCCAGGCTCGCCTCCATCGTGAGGTCCTCGGCGTTCGGGACCACGAGGGTGTCGTAGACGTTCTCGAGGACCTGGAAGCTCGGGTAGGCCGTCGTCACGTGCGGGTCGAACTGGTCGGGCTGGGCGGACACCGCCGCGACGAGCGTGTTCCCGCCGCCCCCGCCACCGCCTCCTCCGGCTCCGGTGTCGACGCTCTCCCCACCACCGCCGCAGGCGCCGAGCACCAGGGCACCGGCGGCGAGCAGGGGCAGGAGTCGGTTGCTGCGCACGGGGACCTCCGGCGGCTCGGCTGGCGTGGTCTGCGCCCGACCCTGGCCCGGACCGTCCCGGCTCGCAGGTCGGGACGGTGATCGTTGCCTACCCGTGACCCGAACGGAACGGGATCGCCCGCTCCGCGACCTCGCCGTCCGGCTGCCTCCGCCGCCTCCCTCCCGCTTCCTCCCCCCATCCCTCGCCCCATCCCCGCCCTCTCCTGTTGATCATGGCGTCATCGCAGGACGGCACACCAGGAGACGGCGTGTCCAGCCGCAGGAACCCTCATGATCAACTCGCGGAGGGTCGGTCGGATCGCGCGCTCCGGTCGACCTCGCCCGGCTCGGCCTCGCCGAGGGTCGCCCGGCGGAGCGCGTCGAGATCGACCTTCGGCACCCGGTCCATGCCCAGCAGCCCGTTGACCTCCTGGTAGGTGTCGGTCAGCTGGGTCCAGCAGGCGCCGGCGAGCGCGCTGCTGCCGTGCACGGCGGCCCACTGGGCGCGGTAGCGGGCCAGCAGGTCCTCCGGCGAGGTGGCGTCGGCGTAACCCCAGCCCTCGTCGTCCGGGGAGCGCAGCGCCACCCCGCCGAACTCCGACAGGACGACGGCCCGGCCGGCGACGCCCGTGCGGTCGAGGTCGGCCAGGTACCCGTCGGGACGCCGTCCGGTGGCCACCCGCTCGAGGTCGTCGGCCGTGCCGTAGCGCTCGCCGAGCACCGCCGGGTCCTGCGTGTAGTCGTGGACGCCCAGGATGTCGCCGCCGAGGGTCTCCCAGCCGTCGTTGGCCGAGACCGGGCGGGTGCCGTCGAGCGCGACCGCCGTCGCCGCCAGCGCCCGGATCAGCCCGCGCTGCCGCTCGTCGACGGCCGCCTCCTGCACACCCCACGACTCGTTGAGCGGCACCCAGGCGACCACGCTGGGGTGCCCGCGGTGGGCGACCACCACGTCGGCCCACTCCCGCAGCAGCCGGGCGCTCGCCGTCGGGCCCGGCCGGTACGCCGAGGGCATCTCCGCCCACACCATCAGACCCATCCGGTCGGCGAGGGCGAGGTACCGCGGGTCCTCGGTCTTCTGGTGTTTGCGGGCCCCGGTGAAGCCCAGCGCCCGGGTCAGCTCGAGGTCGCGCCGCAGCGCCGCGACGTCGGGCGGGGTGGCGCCGGTGTCGGGCCAGTACCCCTGGTCGAGGACCAGGCGCAGCGGCGTCGGCCGGCCGTTCACCAGGAGCCGCCCGTCGCCGACCTCGACCGAGCGCAGCGCCGTGTAGCTCTCCACCTCGTCGAGCACCTCGCCGTCGTCGGCGACCAGGGCCAGCTCGGCGTCCAGCAGCGCCGGGTCGGGGCCGGGCCGCCAGAGCAGGCGGCCGCGGTCGTCGAAGCCGCCGTCCCCCACCTGCACGGTGCGCTCGACGACGGCGCCGTCCACCCGCACCGCGTCGTCCACCAGCAACCGGTCGCCGGCGCGCAGCCGCAGGTGCAGCCGGGCCCCGGACACGGGGACGGCGAGCTGCACGCGGACGTCGACCCGCATCCGGCGCGGGTCCCCGCGCCACTGGACGCCGGCGATGTGCCGCGGCGCCACGTGCTCCAGCCAGGCGGTGCGCCAGATGCCCGTCGTGCGCGGGTACCAGATCTCGTGCGGCTCGTCGCGCCAGTCCTGCTTGCCGCGCGGGGCCTCGAGGTCCAGCGGGTCGTCGTCGGCGCGGACCACCAGCTCGGCACCGTCGTCCCCCAGGTGATCGGTGACGTCGACGCCGAACGGCGTGTAGCCGCCCTCGTGGGAGGCGACGTGCGCGCCGCCGACCCACACGTCGCAGATCCGGTCGACGGCGCCGAGGTGGAGGACGGTGCGCCGGTCGCCGGCGCGGCCGGGCAGCCGGCGGCGGTACCAGGCGCGGTTGAGCGGACCGGTCCAGTGCACGCCGCTGGCCGGGGTCTCCGGGGCGTAGGGCACCCGGATGGCGCGGTCGAACGCGATCCCGCCGACGGTGCCGGCGAGGTCGGGGTCGGCGGCGAACTCCCACTCGCCGTCGAGCGAGGTCCAGGGACGGCGCAGCAGCGGCCGGGGGTGCTCGGTCGGGTCCGTGTGCTCCACGGGACCCACCTCACCGGGACCGCGTTCCCGCCGCCACCTCGGACGTGGTCACGGGAGCGGGGTCAGAGCGGGCGGACCGCCCCCAGCAGGTGCTCGACGCCGCTCGTCGCGTTGCGGACGGCGAGGTCCCAGCCGCCGTCCACCGGAGCGGTCGCGAGCGTGACCGTCGAGGGCAGGAACAGCGGCTTCCTGAAGACCACGTCGACCGCCATCGCCTCGGGCAGCCGCCCCGACAGCGCCGCGAGCGCCCGGGCCTTCACCCACATGCCGTGCGCGACGGCCCGTTTGAAGCCGAACGCCTTCGCGGTGAGCCGCGAGAGGTGGATCGGGTTCACGTCCCCGGAAACCCTCGCGTAGCGCCGTCCGGCGTCGTCCGGGACGCGCCAGGTGGCGACGGGACGCTCCAGGTCGCCGACGGACAGCGAGAGGTCGGACTCCGGCGCGCCCTCCGGTGCCGTCGCGCCGCGGGCCAGGTACGTCGACCGGGACCGCCACACCTCGGTACCGCCGGCGAAGACCGACGCGCACAGGTCGACCGTCGCCCCGCTGCGGTGCCGGGCGAACCGCTCGGCCCACACCTCCAGGTCGAGCGACTCGCCGGCCCGGACCGGCCGCAGCACGTCGACCCGGTTGCGCACGTGCACCAGGCCCGGCAGCGCGAGCGGGAAGGAGCGGTCGCTCATCAGGGCGACCTGCAGCGGGAAGGTCAGCACGTGCGGGTACGTCGGCGACAGCGTGTCGGCCAGCGGGAACTGGCAGACCCGGTCGTAGGCGGCCAGGTCGGCGGCCACCACGCGGACGCCGGTGCGGGCCAGCCGGGTGTCGGGCAGGTCGCCGCCGCGGCCGCGAGCGGTGACCGCGGCCCTGGCGAAGAGGGCCGGCATCGACGGCGCCGTCTCGAGCTCGGTACGGGCCATCACGCCCCCAGGAAGGATTGGCCGCACACCCGCACGACCTGACCGTTCACGCCGGCGGCGCTGGGCTGGGACAGCCAGGCGATCGTCTCGGCGACGTCGACCGGCAGGCCGCCCTGCTGCAGCGAGTTGATCCGCGAGCCGATCTCCCGGGTGCCGATGGGCATCGCCGCCGTCATCTCGGTGACGATGAAGCCCGGCGCCACCGCGTTGATCGTCGCGCCGCGCCCGGCGAACGTCGGCGCCCACGCCCGCACCATGCCGATGACGCCGGCCTTGGACGCCGCGTAGTTGGTCTGCCCGCGGTTGCCGGCGATGCCCGACTGCGAGCTCACGCAGACCACCCGGGCGCCGGGCCCCAGCAGCCCCTCGGCGTCGAGCAGGGCCTGGGTGAGGTCCAGCTGCGCCTGCAGGTTGACCGCCATCACCGGGTTCCAGCGGGCGGCGTCCATGTTGACCAGCAGCTTGTCACGGGTGATGCCGGCGTTGTGGACCACGACGTCCACCCCGCCGTGCCGCCCCCGCAGGTGCGCGATGAGCCGCTGCGCGGCGTCGGGGGTGGTGATGTCGAGCTGGAACGCCGTCCCGCCGATCTCGTTGGCGACCTCGGCCAGCGACTGCCCCGCGGCGGGGACGTCGACGGCGACCACGTGCGCGCCGTCGCGGGCCATGACCCGGGCGATCGACGCGCCGATGCCGCGCGCGGCGCCGGTGACGACGGCGACCCTGCCGGCCAGCGGGCGCTCCTCGTCCTCGCCCGCCGGGACGTCGGCGGCGGTCAGCGTCACCACCTGGCCGTCGACGTAGGCCGAGCGGCCGGAGAGGAAGAAGCGCACCGGGCCGGGCACGGCGGCCTCCGCGCCGGCCGGCACGACCAGCAGGTTCGCCGTCGCGCCGTTGCGCAGCTCCTTGGCGACCGAGCGGACCAGCCCCTCCAGGGCCTGCCGTGCGGCGGCCCGGGCCGGGGAGCCGGCGTCCGACGGCGGGTCGGCGAGCACCAGCACCCGGCCCGACGGGCCGAGCCGCCCGACCGCGGGAGCGAGGAACTCGTGCACCGCGGCCAGGTCGGCCGGGCTCGTCACGCCGGTGGCGTCGAGCAGCACGGCGGCCAGCCGCTCGCCGCCGGCGTCGACCGCCGGGAGCACGGGGACGCCGGCGCGCCCGAGCACGCGGGTCAGGGTCTCGTGCAGCCGGCCCTCGCCGGCGGTGCCGACCACGGCCGGGCCGGGGAGCAGCGGCGCACCGGGCTCGTACCGGCGCAGCACGGCCGGCCGGGGCAGGCCGAGCTGCCTGACCAGGGTCGAGCCGACGCCGGAGTTGGCGAAGTCGCGGTACCAGTCGCTCACGGGAGGTGCGTTCCTCTCTGCTGGTGGGCGATCCCCGCGGGACCGCCGTGGTTCTCCGGCCATCCCCGCGGGGACGGCCCACGCGGGCTCAGGACTCGAGGACGGCGACGACGCCCTGACCGCCGGCCGCGCAGATGGAGATCAGGCCGCGCTTGCCGGGGCCCGCCTCGTGCAGCTGCTTGGCCAGCGAGGCGACGATCCGCCCGCCGGTCGCGGCGAACGGGTGCCCTGCCGCCAGCGACGAGCCGTTGACGTTGAGCTTCGACCGGTCGATGGCGCCCAGCGGGGCGTCCAGGCCCAGCCGCTCCTTGCAGAACGACGGGTCCTCCCAGGCCTTCAGCGTGGCGAGGACCGTCGAGGCGAACGCCTCGTGGACCTCGTAGTAGTCGAAGTCCTGCAGCGTCAGACCGTTGCGGGCCAGCAGCACCGGCACCGCGTACGCCGGGGCCATGAGGAGGCCCTCGCCCCCGTGCACGTAGTCGACGGCGGCGGTCTGTGCGTCGACGAGGTGGGCCAGCACCGGCAGGCCGTGCTCGGCGGCCCACTCGTCGGAGGCCAGCAGGACGGCGGAGGCGCCGTCGGACAGCGGCGTCGAGTTGCCCGCGGTCATGGTGGCGTCGGGATCGCCCGTGCCGAAGACCGGCGTGAGCCTGGCCAGCTTCTCCACCGAGGTGTCCGGCCGCAGGTTCTCGTCGCGGGTCAGACCCAGGTACGGGGTCACCAGGTCGTCGAAGAAGCCGCGCTCGTACGCGGTGGCGAGGTTGTGGTGCGAGCGGACGGTCAGCTCGTCCTGGGCCTCGCGGCTGATCTCCCACTCCCTCGCGGTGATCGCCTGGTGGTCGCCCATGGACAGGCCGGTGCGCGGCTCGGCGTTGCGCGGCGCCTCCGGCACGAACATCCCCGGACGCACGCCGGCGAGCGCCTCGAGCCGCTGACGGAGCGTCTTGGCGGCGCTGAGCGCGATCAGTGCGCGGCGCATCTCGTCGTGGATGGCCAGAGGGGCGTCGGAGGTGGTGTCGACGCCGCCGGCGATGCCGGACTCCATCTGCCCCAGCGCGATCTTGTTGGCGACGAGGATGGCGGCCTCCAGCCCGGTGCCGCAGGCCTGCTGCACGTCGTAGGCCGGGGTGGCGGCCGACAGCCGCGAGCCGAGGACCGCCTCGCGGGTGAGGTTGAAGTCGCGGGAGTGCTTGAGGACGGCGCCGGCGACGACCTCCCCGACCTGCCGGCCCTGCAGCCCGAAGCGGGCGACCAGACCGTCCAGCGTCGCGGTGAGCATGTCCTGGTTGGACGCCTGCGCGTACGCGGAGTTCGAGCGCGCGAAGGGGATGCGGTTGCCGCCGACGATCGCGGCCTTCCGGGTCTGCGGAGCCATCGGGACCCTCCGGATCACTGGATGGGGGCAGGGACGGCACGGGACCGCCCCGACGAGTGCCTGACACCCACGGTATCAGGTACTGTCGGTGCCGTGAAAGCCGAGACGTCGAGGCGCGACCGCCGCGACTCGCGGTGGGACGAGCACCGGCGTGCCCGCCGCGAGCAACTGGTCGACGCCACCATCGCCGCGGTCGGCCGGCACGGCGCCGGCGTCGGCATGGAGGAGATCGCCACGGCGGCCGGCACCAGCAAGACGGTCGTCTACCGGCACTTCGCCGACCGCACCGAGCTGCACGTCGCCGTCTGCGCCCGGGTGGCCGGCTCCCTCACCGCACGGCTGCGCGAGGCGCTGGAGAGCGCCAGCGGCCCGCGGCAGATGGTGGCCGCGGCCGTCGAGACCTACCTGGCGTTCCTCGAGGCCGACCCGGAGCTGTACCGGTTCGTCGTCCAGGCACCGGACCGGCCGGCCGGCCAGGGAGCTGGTGACACGGACCCGATCGCCAACCTCTCCCACCTCGTCGGCGACGAGGCGGCCGCCCTGGTGGCCGTGGCCCTGGAGCAGGCCGGCCGCGACCCCGCCGCCGCGCTCCCGTGGGGCCACGGCCTGGTCGGCCTGGTCCGCTCGGCTGCCGATTGGTGGTTGCAGGCGGATCGCCCGATGCCCCGGGTGGAACTCGCGGCGCACCTGACCGATCTCGCCTGGGCCGGACTCTCCGGCGTCGTGACCCGCGAGGAGCAGGAGGCCGTGACCCAGCTCGCGAGGTCACGCAGGGAACACAGCACGACTGTCGGCACTCGGGCGACGAGCGCCAGCGAGGAGGAAGAGCAGTGACGACGAGCCTGCCGCACGCGGTGGACCCGAAGGCGCTCACCGAGGTGCTCGACGGCCGCTGGGGCCACGTGCGCCGCGACGCGCGGGAGAACCTGCACGACCCGGACCTGCTGCCGGCCTACGGCGAGAACGTGCAGGAGGCCCGCGAGCGGGTCACCCGAATGGCGCGCAAGATCGCCGAGTCCGGCCGCGTGGTCCTCGGTTACCCCAAGGAGTACGGCGGCGAGGGCGACGCCGGCGGCTCGGTCACCGCGATCGAGATGCTGGCCTTCACCGACCTGTCGCTGATGGTCAAGGCCGGCGTCCAGTGGGGTCTGTTCGGCGGCGCCGTGCAGGCGCTGGGCACCGAGCGGCACCACGACGCGTACCTGCGCGACATCATGAGCTTCGACCTGCCCGGCTGCTTCGCCATGACCGAGACCGGGCACGGCTCCGACGTCCAGCAGCTGCGGACGACGTGCACCTACGACCCCGAGACGCAGACGTTCGACCTGCACACGCCGCACGAGGCCGCGCGCAAGGACTACATCGGCAACGCCGCCAAGGACGGCCGGATGGCGGTCGTCTTCGCCCAGCTGGTCACCAGGGGGGAGCGGCACGGCGTGCACGCCTGGCTGGTGCCGATCCGTGACGAGCAGGGCAACCCGGCGCCCGGCGTCACCATCGGGGACGACGGCCCCAAGGCCGGCCTGCTCGGCGTCGACAACGGCCGGCTCGGCTTCGACCACGTGACCGTGCCGCGGGACATGCTGCTCGACCGCTACGGCCAGGTCGCCGAGGACGGCACCTACACCAGCTCGATCGAGAACGAGACCCGCCGCTTCTTCACCATGCTGGGCACGCTGGTCCGCGGCCGGGTCAGCGTCGGCGGCTCCGCGTCGGCGGCGACCAAGCTCGCCCTCGACATCGCCGTCCGCTACGGCGAGACCCGCCGGCAGTTCTCCGCGCCGGGCGCCGACCGCGAGGTCCTGCTCAACGACTACCGGGTGCACCAGCGCAAGCTGCTGCCGGCCCTGGCGACCACCTACGCGTACTCCTTCGCGCAGGAGGAGCTGGTCGGCACCATGCACGACGTCCAGGGCGCGGAGGACCTCGACGAGGGCGGGCAGCGGGAGCTGGAGTCCCGGGCCGCCGGGCTCAAGGCCGCGCAGACCTGGCACGCCACGCGGACGATCCAGATGGCCCGCGAGGCCTGCGGTGGTGCGGGCTACCTGCAGGAGAACCGGCTGCCGCACCTCAAGGCCGACACCGACGTCTTCACCACCTTCGAGGGCGACAACACCGTCCTGCTGCAGCTGGTCGCCAAGGGCCTGCTCACCGGCTACCGCGACGCCTTCGGCTCGCTCGACGGCTGGGGCAAGGTCGGCTTCATCGCCGACATGGTCCGCGAGACCGTGCTGGAGCGGACGGCGGCCCGCGGCCTGATCGCCCGCCTGGTCGACGCCGTCCCCGGCCGGGACGACGAGGTGCCGCTGCTCGACCGCGGCTGGCAGCTCAAGATGCTCGAGGACCGCGAGAAGCACCTGCTGGAGGGCGCGATCCGGCGGCTGCGGCGCGGCGCGGAGACCCCGGGCGCCCAGCCCTTCGACGTCTTCAACGACGTCCAGGACCACGTGCTGGAGACCGCGCACGCGCACGTCGACCGCATCGTGCTGGAGGCCTTCGTCGCCGGCATCGAGCGGACGACGGACGCGGGCGCGAAGGCCCTGCTCGAGCGGGTCTGCGACCTGTACGCACTCACCACCATCGAGGCCGACCGGGCATGGTTCCTCGAGCACGGCCGGCTGACGCCGAACCGCGCCAAGGCGCTGACCACCACGGTGAACGCGTTGCTCAAGGACCTGCGCCCGCACATGGTCACGCTGGTCGACGCCTTCGCCATCCCGGAGGACTGGAAGGGCGCGGCGATCCTGCGGGAGGAGCCCGGCCGCCAGGAGACGATGTCCACCCATGACGGCCAGCTGCGCCGGGGGACGGCGACCTCGGTGGAGGTCCCGCCCGGTCAGTGACCGCGGCCGGCCTCGACCCCCTCCCTCCCCCTTCCCCCCCTTCCCGTTGATCATGGGGTCGTCGCCCCCGATACGGCTCGACACGCCGTGTCGGCCGGCGACGACCCCATGATCACGGCGGGACCGGGGTGAGCGCGTCAGCGGGCCGGCGGGCTCGGGAAGCCGCCGACCAGCTGCTCGAAGGCGTGCGCCACCCTCAGCGGGGTGGTGTCCTCGAACCGGCGGCCGACCAGCATCATCCCGACCGGCAGGCCCTGCGAGAGCCCGGCCGGGACGCTGGTGGCCGGGTGACCGCTGACGTCGAACGGCGCGCAGTTGACGATCATCTCCAGGGCGCGGGCCACCCGGATCTCCAGCGGGTCGTCCGGCAGGGGGATCTCCGGGGCCACCATCGGCACGGTCGGCATCACCAGCAGGTCGACGTGGCCGAGCGCCTGGTCGTAGCGCTCGCGCAGCTCGATGGCGAGGTCCTGGGCCATCGCGTAGTGGCGACCGTGCAGCTGCTGGGCCGACCAGCGCCCGGCCAGCGCGACGAGGGTCACCGTGGGTGACCAGCGGTCGGGCACCTCCCGTCGCTGCCGGCCGTAGTGCTCCACGAGCTCGGGGTCGTAGAGACCCTCCCAGTTGTGGCCGTACCCCTCGCCGTTGATCATCTGGGTCGCGGCGCCGTCCGTCGCGATGACGTTCCAGACGTGGATCGCGTGCCGGTGCCAGGGCAGGTCGACGTCCACCACCTCGACGCCCAGCTCCCGCAGTCGTCCGGCGGCCGCCCGGACGGTGTCGTCGACACCGTCCTCGGAAAGTTCCTCCCAGCCGAAGCCCTGGGCGACGACCCCGACCCGCAGCCCGGAGACGTCGCCGTCCAGAGCGGCCGCGTACTGCTGGGGCTGCAGGCCGCCCGGCTGGCGGGGGTCCAGGCCGTCGCGGCCGGCGAGGACGTCGAGCATCGCCGCGGCGTCGGCGACGGTGCGGGTCATCGGGCCCAGGTGGTCGAGGGTCAGCTCGATGGGGAACGCCCCGGTGTAGGGCACCAGACCGTGGGTGGGCTTGTGGCCGACGATGCCGCTGAACGCCGCGGGCATCCGGATCGAGCCGCCCTGGTCACCGCCGATCGCGAGGTCGACCTCCCCGGAGGCGACGAGCGCCGCACTGCCGCTGGAGCTGCCGCCGGTCGTGCGGGACGGGTCCCAGGGGTTGCGCACCGGGCCGGTGACGGACGTGTGGCTGCCGCCGGAGAAGCAGAGGTCCTCGCAGACGGCCTTCCCGGTGATCGTCGCGCCGGCCGCGAGCAACCGGCTGACCACGGTCGCGTCGCGCTGGGGGACGAAGCCCTCGAGCGTGTGCGAGCCGTTCATCATCGGGACGCCGGCGACCTCGACGTTGTCCTTGACCGCCACGGTCCGGCCGACCAGCGGGCCGTGGTCGCTACCGCGGATCTCGGTCCGGACGTACCAGGCGCCCAGGGGGTCGTCCCCCTCGGCCGGGCGGGTGCTCGGCCGGTCGCCAGGTGCCTGCGGGGCGATGCCGGCGTACAGCTCCTCGACCGCGTCGTAGGAGTCGAAGGCGGCGGCGACCAGCACGGAGTAGATGTCGAGGTCGGCGTCGCTGGGCTGCATTCCGTACGAACGGGCGAGCGCGGCGACGTCGTCCTTGCCGGGACGGCGGACGGCCATGGGGACCTCCTCGGCGAGCGGCGGGTGGAGCCGGAGCCGCAAGCTAGCGGCGTCCGCGCCCTCCTGTCACCGGCGGTGACGACCCCTCGCCGTGTTGATCACGGGGTGTCGTCGCCGACACGGCACGACAGGCCGCCGGCGAGGGCGACGACCCCGTGATCACCGCAACGAGGGAGGGACGACGGCGGCCGCGGCCGGTGTCGGTGGGCGAGGCGGGAGGATGCGGCCGTGGAGATCCTCGCCGCGGCCGCCGAGACGCTGCGGGTGCCGGCGGCGGTCGACCTCGCCGCCATCGTCATCGGCGCGCTGACCGGCGGGCTGCTCGCCGCCCGCGAGGGGTTCGCCGTCTCCGGTGTGCTGCTGCTGGCCGTCAGCGGCGGGCTCGGCGGGGGGCTGGTCCGCGACGTGCTGCTCGGCGACCTGCCGCCGGTCGCCCTCACCAATCCCGCCTACCTGCCCACCGTGGCGATCACCGCGGCGGTGACCTTCTACTTCTCCGGCTGGCTGTCCCGGCTGACCGGCCTGCTCGTGGTGCTCGACGCCGTCACGCTCGGCTTCTTCACCGTCATCGGCGCGCAGAAGGCGCAGCTGGCAGCCCTGCCCAGCGCCAGCGTGGTCTTCGTCGGCACGCTCACCGCGGTCGGCGGCGCGGTCATCCGCGACGTGCTCCTCGCCCAGCGCGCCGACATCGTCCAGCCCGGCCCGTACAACGCGGTCGCCGCGCTGCTCGGGGCTATCGCGCTCACCGTGCTCGCCGGCCCCGTCGGCCTCGAACCCATCCCGGTCGCCGCGGTGGTCATCGTGCTCGTCGCCGTGCTGCGGGTGCTCTCCGTCTGGCGCGGATGGGAGGCCCCGGTCGCCGTGGACCTGCCGGGCCGGGCCCGGCGGCGGCTGCTGCAGGTGCGCGTCGGGCGCCCGGCGCGCTGGCGCCGCCGCGACCGGTGAAGGACCCCGTCCTCCTCACCGTGGAAGGACCCCGTCCTCCCACAGCCCTCGCTCCGCTCGGGGCGGGGCCCGGGACGGGGCCGCGGGGACTGCAGGGGGTCCTCTCAGGTCGCGGTGCCGGCCTCGGGGTGCACCGCGGGCGCCGGCGCGATGCCTGGCGGGAGGACCTGCGGACCGGCCTCGGGCGGACGCGGGCGGCCCTGCGGGTGCAGCCGGACGGCGAGCAGCGCGACGTCGTCCTCGGCGTCGGGCAGGAAGAGCCGCTCGAGCACCCGGTCGCACAGGTCGGCCAGCGGCAGCGCGGCGTACTCGGTCAGCACGGCCACCAGCGCGGCGGTGCCGGTGTCGAGGTCGCGGTCGCGGCGCTCGACCAGCCCGTCGGTGTGCAGGAACACCGTGCTGCCCGAGGGGACGGCCACGAGGCGGTCCCGCCGCGGCGCGGACGGGTCGACGCCGAGCAGCAGATCGGGCAGGTCGTCGTCGAGCACCTGCACCTGCCCGTCGGGCAGGACCAGCACCGGCGGCGGGTGGCCCGCGCTCGACCAGCGCAGCCACGTCCGCTCGGCGCGCAGGTCGTCCTCACCCTGCTCGAGGCGGGCGACCAGCGCCGTGGCCATCGTGTCCAGCCCCAGGCCGCGGACGGCGCGGTCCACCTGGGTCAGCACCTGCGCCGGCGGGGCTCCGCTGGAGTAGCTGATCCCGCGCAGCAGGCCGCGGACCTGGCCCATCGCCGCGGCGGCCCGGGTGTCGTGGCCGACGACGTCGCCGATGGCCAGCACGGTCGCCCCACCGGCCTCGAGGAACGCGTCGTACCAGTCGCCGCCGATCTCCGCGCCCTCCGCGGCGGGCACGTACCGGACGACGATCTCGCAGTGGTCGGGCTCCGGCGGGTCGGTGAGCATGCTGTGCTGCAGCGCTCCCGCCAGCTCCCGCTGCTGGCCGTAGAGCCGGGCGTGGTGCAGCGCCAGGCCGGCACGGCGGCCCACCTCGACCGCGGTCTCCACCTCGGCCGGCGTGTGCGGCCCCCGAGCCGCGCCGTTGAACAACCCCAGGGCGCCGAGGGACTGCCCGCGCGCTACCAGCGGGACGATCACGCCGGAGTCCAGTCCCAGCCGGCCCAGCAGCTCGCGGGTCGCCGGCTCGGGGATGGCCCGCTCGATCCGCTCGGCGTCGATGTGGGGCAGCACGAGCGGGCGGCCGGTGCGGGTGACCACCGGCGCGGCGGCCTCCTCGGTCATCACCGCGATCATCGAGTGGACGTACAGCTCCAGCTGGGCGCGCAGCTGCGGGTCACGGTGCGCCGAGGCCATCTCGTGCAGCCGGCCCTGCTCGTCGGTGACCACCAGCCAGCACCAGTCACCCAGGGTGGGGACGACGAGGTCGGCCAGCTGCTCGATCTGCCGGGTGATCTCGAGCGTCCCCGACAGCACCCGTCCCGTGTCGGCGAGCAGCTGCAGCCGGCCGTTGGCCTCCGTCATGGCGGCCACCGCGTCGGCGCGGACGGCGTCGGCCTGCAGCCGCGAGGCGGTGAGCGCGATCTGCGCGGTCAGCCCCTCCAGCAGCTCCACGTCGGTGTCGCTGAACACGTGGTGGGTCGCCCACACGACGACGAAGGCGCCGATCAGCCGGGCCTCCACCCGCAGCGGCAGCGCGGCGAGCGCCCGGCTGCCGAGCACCTCGTTGACCTCGGCCATGCGGGGGAAGCGGGCCTCGGCCGCGGCGGCGTCGGTGAACAGCAGCGGCTCGCCGTGCCGGGCGACCCACTGGGTGGGCAGCTCGTCGTCCAGGGGCGTCTCGACCCCGCCGACGGGCAGCTCGACGTCGGCGGCACTGGCCACGCTGTCGACGATGCGGCGGGTGAGGTGCAGGTACAGCCGGTCGTCGCGCGGGTCGAACACCGCCAGCCCGATCGACGCGGCGCCGAGCACCCCGGCGGCCCGCAGCGCGATCTCGGCCAGCTGGGTGATCCGCGTGGCGCCGGCCAGCTCGGCGGCGACCTCGGCGATCGCGGCGGCCCGGCGGATCGCGTCCAGCTCCCGGTCGGCCTGCTCGTGGGCCTCGGTGACGTCGACGACCGTGCCCACGATCTGCTCCGGTCCGCCGTCCGGCCCCGCCAGCACCCGGCCGCGGCTGACCGTCCAACGCACTCCACCGTCGGCGCGCACGACCCGCAGCTCGACGGTGTACTGCGCCAGCGCGTCGATCGCGGCCTGCATCTCCTCCTCCGCGCGTGCACGGTCCTCGGGGTGCACGTGGAGGCCGAACAGCCGGTCCAGGCCCATGCGGACGGTGGAGTCGTAGCCGAAGATCGCCGCGCAGCGCTCGTCCCACTCGATGGTGCCCCGCTGCAGGTCGACCTCCCAGGTGCCCACGGCACCGGCCTCGAGCGCCAGCTCCAGGCGCATGAGCGAGGCGTCCGCGGCCGACCGGGCGGCGGACAGCTCGAGCTCGGCCACCACCGAGGCGGCCAGCTTCTCCAGCGCGGCGACCGCATCGACCGACCAGTCGTGCCGGACGGCGTCGAACACCGCGAGCGCTCCGACGACCTGCCCGGACGGTGCCCGCAGGGGGACGCCGAGGTAGGCGACCAGGGCCCCGTCGACGGCCGCCGGCAGGGAGGCCAGCCGCTCGTCGTGCGCCGCGTCCGCCACGACGAGGGGGACGCCGAGCCGGACGGTCACCGCGCACGGGGAACCGTCGAGGGGCAGCGGGCGGCTGACGACCGACGCCGGCAGACCGCAGGACCCGACGGGCACCTCGGCGTCGGTGACGAGACAGACCAACGCCGCCGAGGCCGAGGTCAGCCGTGCGGCGAGCTCGGCCAGCCGGTCGTGGACGCCGGGTGCCGCCTCCGCGAGCAGGCGCCGGGCCGCGGCGACGCGCTCGGGGTCGGTGAGCACGTCGGGGGACGGGGGTGCCGACGCCATCGCGCGCTCCCTCGTCCGCTGTCGGCGGCCCGTGCACCGGCCGCGTCGACCCCACATCCTGGCACGCGGCTCCCCCGCGGACCCGGATCGTCACCCGCACGTGTCGCCGCCACGACCTCCCCCGTCGGGGGGAGCCGTGCGGCTCGCGGGTCGAGCGTCGCGGGGTGGGCGCCGATGGGCTCCCATGACGGCGACCCGTGCGCGCAGCCTGCCCGAGTGCCGCCCGCTGCTCGCCGACCCCGGGGACCTCACGCTGGTGTTCCAGCCGATCGTCGACCTCGCCGCGGTGCGGATCGTCGGCTACGAGGCGCTCGCCCGCTTCCCGGGCACCGCCGGCCCCGACGTCTGGTTCGCCGCCGCGGCCGACTGGGGGCTGGCCGCCGATCTCGAGGCGCTGGCGGTCACCAAGGCCCTGGCCGCCGTCCCCCTGCTCCCCGACAACACGTTCCTCGCCGTCGACGTCGACCCGCACCTGCTCGGCAGCGCGCCGGTCCAGGAGGCCCTCGCCGGCCTGCCGGACCTGTCCCGCGTCGTCGTCGAGCTGCCCGAGCGGACACCTGTCGACGACCTCGACGCGCTGCGCCGGCAGACCGACCGGCTGCGCGCCCGCGGCGCCCGCGTGGCGCTCGACGACGCCGGCTCGGGCTGGTCGGGCCTGCAGCAGATGGCCGTCGTCCGCCCGCAGTTCGTCAAGCTCGACCGGGCGCTGGTGACCGGCGTCGACGACGACCCGGTCCGCGCCGCGCTGACCGAGATGGTCGGCGAGTTCACCGGCCGGATCGACGCCCGGCTGCTGGCCGAGGGCGTCGAGACCGCGGGCGAGCTGGCCACCCTGACCCGGCTGGGCGTACCGCTGGCCCAGGGCTGGCTGCTCGGCCGCCCCGCGCCCGACTTCGCCCCGCTGGCGCCCGAGGTCGCCGCCCTGGTCCGGACGCACGTCGCCCGCGCGCAGGTCGCCGACGGCGTCGCCGCCCTCGTGCGCCCGGTCCGCCAGGCCGACGTCGCCGAGCCGCCGCCCGCCGTCCCCCCGGCGGTGCTGCTGGCCGAGCGGGGCCAGCCGGTGGCGCTGTGGCTGGCCTGCCCCCGGACGACGGAGCCCTACACCGCGCCGGTCTCGCTGCGCGTGCACTCCTCCGACGACGTCGTCGCCGTCCTGCAGCGGGCGCTCACCCGGCCGCCGGCGCTGCGCTTCGACCCGGTGGTCTGCACCGACGCCACCGGCGCCGTCATCGGCCTGCTGCGCGTCGACGACCTCGCCGCGGCGGTCGCCCGGCGCTGACGGGTGCGCCGGCCCCTCGGCGCCCCGAGCTCCGGATGGCCCCTGCAGGGTCCCGCCGCGAGCCCGCGAGCGGTGGGGGCAGGGGTCCTCCGTCAGGAGCTGGCGGCGTCGAGCGCCTGCGTCTCCTCCTCGGTGAGCGCGAGGTCCTGCATGGGCAGCAGGTCGGCCAGCTGCTCCACCGACCGGCCACTGGCGATCGGCGAGACGACGGTGGGCCGGTCGGCCAGCCAGCGCAGCGCCACCGCCGCGACCGTCACCCCGTGCGCGTCCGCCACCTGCCCGAGGGGGGCCAGCACGCGGTCGCCGCGCTCCCCCACGTAGGCCGAGGCCCCTCGGGCCCGCGGCGAGTCGACCTGCTCGCCGGGCCGGTACTTTCCGGTCAGGAAGCCCTTGGCCAGCCCGTAGTAGGGCAGTGCGCCCAGGTCGTGCGCGATGACGGCATCCCGCAGCCCGTCCTCGTAGGCGGCCCGCTCCATGAGGTTGTAGTGGGGCTGCAGCGCCACGTAGCGGGCCAGTCCCGACCGCTCGGAGGTCTCCAGCGCTTCGGTCAGCCGCTCCGGCGAGTAGTTCGACGCCGCGACGTAGCGGACCTTGCCCCCCTGCACCAGTTCGTCGAAGGCGCGCAGCGTCTCCTCCAGCGGCGTGCTCTCGTCGTCGTAGTGCGCGTAGTAGAGGTCGATCCGGTCGGTCCGCAGCCGGCGCAGCGAGCGCTCGGCGGCGGCGCGGATCTCCGGCGCCGACAGCGGGTGCTCCTTGCGCCCCGGCGAGGCCTTGGTCGCCACGACCATGCGGTCGCGCAGGCCGCGCTCGGCCATCCAGTTGCCGAGGATCACCTCGGAGCGGCCGTCGCCGTACATCTCCGCGGTGTCGACGAACGGCGCCAGGGTGCTGACCGTCGCGTCGGCGAAGCGGTCGAGCAGGGCGAAGGACGTCGGCTCGTCCGCCGTCCAGCCGAACACGTTGCCGCCCAGGCAGAGGTCGCTGACGGTGAGGTCGGTCCCGGGGATCACTGGCATGCCCGAACCGTAGACAGGCTCTGGGTCGGGGGCCGTCCGGACACTGCGCGGGCACGGCTCCACCTCGAGGGACCGGTGGGACGAGAGGGACCCGTTCGACCCCCTCGGTGGCGAGTTGTCAGGGGGGCATGGCACCGTGCCTGCGGTCCGACCGCGCCATCTGGCGTGGTCGGCACGCTCTGTCACCGACACGGAAGGAACACCGTGAACAAGGCCGAACTCGTCTCCGCCATCGCCAAGCGGGCCGACGTGCCCACCTCGACCGTCGACTCGGTGCTCGCCGGGCTCCAGGACGAGCTCGTCGACGCCATCACCCGCGGCGAGAAGGTCGCCGTCTCCGGCCTGCTGACCGTCGAGCGCACCCAGCGCTCCGCGCGGACCGGCCGCAACCCGCAGACCGGCGAGTCGATCGACATCCCCGCCGCCAACACCGTCAAGGTCACCGCGGGCTCCAACCTGAAGAAGGCCGCCAGCAACGTCCCCGTCTGAGCAAGGACCCCCTTGCCTCCCACCGCTCGCGCCCTCGCGGCGGGACCCTGCAAGGGGGCCGTCCTCCGCCGTCGGGACGGCGGCTGCCCCCCTGTGACCCGGCCCGCGAGCGCGTGGGTCAGGATGCCCGGGCAGTCGCCGTCCGACGGCGGGCGGCGTGAGGGACGGAGGACGCGTGACGGCACTCGAGGTGGACACCGACCCCGCCGAGGTGGGCTTCGACGCCGGTCGGCTGGCCCGGCTGGACCGGCGGCTGGCCCGCTGGGTGGACGACGGCCAGCTCCCCGGGTTCCTCGTGACCGTGGCCCGGCACGGGCGGCTCGTGCACGTCGGCCGCGCCGGCTCCCGCAACGTGGAGGAGGGCCTGCCGGTCGAGACCGACACCCGCTGGCGCATCTACTCGATGACCAAACCGGTCACCTCGGTCGCGGCGATGATGCTGTACGAGGAGGGCGCCTTCGAGCTCTCCGACCCCATCTCCCGCTGGCTGCCCGAGTTCGCCGAGACCCGCGTCTACGTCGCGGGCTCCGCCCAGAAGCCGGTCACCCAGCCACAGATGGAGCCGATCCGGGTCCGGCACCTGCTCACGCACACCTCCGGGCTCACCTACGGCTTCCACCACGCCCACCCGGTCGACGCGATGTACCGGGCCGCCGGGCACGAGTGGGGCACCCCCGCCGGCGCGGACTCCGCCGAGGTCTGCCGCCAGTGGGCGGCGATCCCGCTGGTCTTCCAGCCCGGGTCGGAGTGGAACTACGGCGTCTCCACCGACGTCCTGGGCCGGCTGGTCGAGGTCCTCTCCGGCCAGCCGCTCGACGAGTTCTTCGAGCAGCGCATCTTCCGGCCGCTCGGCATGACCGACACCTCCTTCGGCCTGCGCGAAGGCGACGACCCCGAGTCGCTGGCCCGGCTCTACGCCGCCGTCCCGGGGCAGCCCGGCGGCGCCCCGACCGGGTTCGCCCCGTACGACGCGATGGGCGCGACCGCGCTCTCCAAGCCGGTGTTCCTCTCCGGCGGCGGCGGGCTGGTCTCCACCGCCGCGGACTACCTGCGCTTCGTCGAGCTGCTGCGCCGCGGCGGCTCCTACGACGGCGGCCGGCTGCTGGGCCCGCGCACGATCGCGCTGATGACCCGCAACCACCTGCCGGGCAACCAGGACCTGGAGACCTTCGGACGGCCGCTGTTCGCCGAGACGCCGCTGCGCGGGGTTGGCTTCGGGCTGGGCTTCTCGATGGTGATCGACCCGGTGCGCTACGGCGTGCTGTCCAGCCTCGGCGACTACAGCTGGGGCGGGGCGGCGTCCACGGCCTTCTACGTGGACCCGGTGGAGGACGTGACCGTCGGCTTCTATACCCAGCTGCTGCCGTCGAGCACGCTGCCGATCCGCAACCACCTCCGCCAGCTGGTCAACCAGGCCCTGGTGGACTGAGAAGGACCCGTCCCCCCACCCCTCGCAAGCTCGGGGCGGGAACCGGGACGGGGCCAGTGGACCAGGGACGGGGCCGCTGCCGGCCCCGTCCCGGCTGGGGACGAGCCCCTACTCAGACGTAGCGGCGGAAGAGGATCGCAGCGACCATCGCCGGCTTGGGCTGGTTCTCGATCTCCATCGTGATGCCCAGGGTCATCTGCACGCCGCCCTCGAACTGCTTGGCCTCGTCGAGGGTCGCCGAGGCCCGGATGCGGGCGCCGACCGGCACGGGGGACATGAACCGGATCTTGTCGGCGCCGTAGTTGACGCCCATCCGGAAACCCTTCGCCTCGATGATCTGCGCGGACAGCGCCGAGACCAGCGACAGCGTCAGGTAGCCGTGGGCGATGGGGCCACCGAAGGGGCTCTCCTTCTTCGCCCGTTCGACGTCGACGTGGATCCACTGGTGGTCGTGGGTGGCCTCGGCGAACTGGTTGACCTGCTCCTGGGTGATCTCGAGCCAGTCACTGTGCCCGAGGTGCTGGCCGACCTTCGCCAGCACACCGTCGATGCCCTCCACCGTGGTCTGCGCCATGAGCGTCTCCTCCTGCTCCGCGGGTCTGGTTTGCTGACTCCACCACACAGCGCGTCGGCGGGGGGAGCGGGGTTGCTGCGGCTCGGTGCTCTCGACGTGCCGCCCGGCCGGCTGGTGGTCATGGCCATCGTCAACCGGACCCCCGACTCCTTCTACGACCGCGGCGCGACCTACGAGCTGGCGGCCGCCGTCGAGCGGGTGGACCGGGTGGTCGCCGAGGGCGCGGACATGGTGGACGTCGGCGGGGTCAAGGCCGCCCCCGGCGAGGAGGTCTCGCCCGTGGAGGAGGTCCGCCGGACGGTCGACCTGGTGGCCGCCATCCGCGCCGCGCACCCGGCCCTGCCGATCTCGATCGACACCTGGCGGGCGGAGGTGGCCCGGGAGGTGCTGGCCGCCGGCGCCGACGTCGTCAACGACGCGTGGGGCGGCGTCGAGCCGGAACTGGCGGCGGTGGCCGCCGAGGCCGGCGCCGGGATCGTGTGCACGCACGCCGGCGGTCTGCCGCCGCGCACCCGCCCGCACCGGGTCACCTACGACGACGTCGTGGCCGACGTGGTGGCCCGGACCACGGCGCTCGCCGAGGCCGCGGTCGCCGCAGGCGTGGACCGCGAGCGGGTGCTGGTCGACCCCGGGCACGACTTCGGCAAGAACACCCGGCACTCGCTGGAGGCCACCCGGCGGCTCGACGAGCTGGTCGCGACGGGGTGGCCGGTGCTGGTGGCGCTGTCGAACAAGGACTTCGTCGGCGAGACCCTCGACGTCCCGCTGGGGGAGCGGCTGACGGGCACGCTGGCGGCGACCGCGGTGAGCGCCTGGCTCGGGGCGACGGTGTTCCGAGCGCACGACGTCGCGGCGACCCGGCAGACGCTGGACATGGTGGCCGCGATCCGCGGCGACCGGCCGCCGGCCCGCACCACCCGCGGCCTGGCCTGAAAGAGGACCCCTCTGCCCCGGACGCCTCGTGGAAGGACCCCGTCCCTCTCACCGCTCGCAAGCTCGCGGCGAGCCTCCGGACGGGGCCGGGTTACCTTCGCGCGCATGGCCGCCACCGGGTTCCACACCGCCGACGAGCTCAACGCCCTGCTCCCGGGCACCCTGCCGGGCCTGCTCGGACTGACCGTCACCGCACACGAGCCCGGCCGGCTGGATGCCGCGCTCGACGTCCGCCCGGAGCTGCTGGCACCCAACGGCTACCTGCACGCCGCGACCGTCATCGGGCTGGCCGACACCGCCTGCGGGCTGGCCACCCGGGCGCTGCTGCCGGAGGGGGCGGCGGGCTTCACCACCATCGAGCTGAAGAGCAACTTCCTCGGCACCCTCCGCGAGGGCCGGATCACCACCGTGGCGACCAACGCGCACGCCGGGCGGACGACGCAGGTGTGGGACGCCGTGGTGGCCGCGGAGGGGACCGGGAAGACGATCGCGCTGTTCCGCTGCACCCAGTCGGTGCTCTGGCCGCGCTGACCACACGTCCGGGGTACCAGCGGGTAACCCCCTTGTGGCGGCGGCCACCGGGGATGTGAGACTGACGCCACACCGACGTGCGAAGGAGCTCTACCCGTGGCGCTGGCCAGCCGTTTCCCCGACGTCGAGATCCCCGACGTCTCCGTCCCCGAGTTCGTCCTCGCGGCCGGGCGCGAGAAGCCCGACGCCCCCGCGCTCATCGACGGTCTCAGGGGCGACGTCATCAGCCACGGCCAGCTGGCCGCCTACGTCGACCGCGTCGCGGCCGCGCTGCACGCCCGCGGCCTGCGCAAGGGCGACGTCGTGGCCATGTTCTGCCCGAACACCCCGTGGTACCCGGTCGTCTTCCACGGCATCGCCGCCGCCGGCTGCGTGATGTCGCCGATCAACTCGCTGTACACGCCCGACGAGATCGCCTTCCAGCTGCGCGACTCGGGCGCGAAGATCCTGATCACGGTCTCGCCCTTCCTCGACCGTGCCCTGGCGGCGGTGGAGAAGTCCCCGGTCGGCGAGATCGTCGTCATGGACGGCGCCGAGGGCCACGCGTCCCTGGTGGACCTGCTGTCCACCGACGCACCGTCGGTGCAGGTCGACATCGACCCGGCCGACGACCTCGTCACGCTGCCCTACTCCAGCGGCACCACGGGCCTGCCCAAGGGCGTCATGCTCACCCACCGCAACCTGGTGGCCAACGTGGCGCAGTGCCGGCCGCTGATCCGGCTCGGGCAGGACGAGCGGATCATCGCCGTCCTGCCGTTCTTCCACATCTACGGGCTCACCGTGCTGATGAACCAGGGCCTGGCCTGGGGTGGCGCGGTGGTGACGCTGCCGCGGTTCGACCTCGAGGACTTCCTGCGCACCATCCAGGAGCACAAGATCACCCGGGCCTTCGTGGCGCCACCCATCCTGCTGGCGCTCGCCAAGCACCCGCTGGTCGACCAGTACGACCTCTCCTCGCTGACCTCCATCCTCTCCGGTGCCGCCCCGCTCGACGAGCAGCTCGCCCTCGCCGCCGAGCAGCGGCTGCGCAAGGGCGCCGACAGCGGCGTCACGGTCGCCCAGGGCTACGGGATGACCGAGCTGTCCCCGGTCTCGCACACCACCCCCGACCTGGGCGCCGAGCCGCCGGGCGCGGCCGAGGGCTCGGTCCCCAAGGGCTCGGTCGGCTTCGCCGTCCCGAACTCCGAGTGCCGGCTGGTCGACCCCGCCACCGGGGAGGACGCCGCCCCGGGCCAGCGCGGCGAGTTGTGGGTGCGCGGTCCGAACGTCATGAAGGGCTACCTCAACAACCCCGAGGCGACGGCGGAGACCATCGACGCCGACGGCTGGCTGCACACCGGCGACGTCGCGATCGTCGACGACAACGGCTGCTACACCGTGGTCGACCGGGTCAAGGAGCTGATCAAGTACAAGGGCTACCAGGTGGCCCCGGCCGAGCTCGAGGCCGTGCTGATCAGCCACCCCGAGATCGCCGACGCCGCGGTCATCGGCGTCCCGGACAAGGAGAGCGGCGAGGAGCTGCCCAAGGCCTTCGTCGTCCGGGCCCCCGGCTCGACGCTGACGCAGGACGGCGTCATCGAGTTCATGGCCGGCAAGGTGGCGCCGCACAAGAAGATCCGCATCGTCGAGTTCATCGAGGCGGTGCCGAAGTCCGCGGCCGGCAAGATCCTCCGCAAGGACCTCCGCGCGGCCGGCTGAGAACGGCAGGGGCGAGCGGACCGATGGCGCCGAGGATGGACCTTCGGGTGCGGCTGCTGGGACTGCTCAGCGGTCGCTTCTCGATCACCCGCCTGGACGCCGAGGGGATCGCGAAAGCGCAGGCGCGTCACCCGGGCCACAACCGCGTGGTCGACTTCGTGTTCGGCGGGGTGGCGCCCGGCACGGAGCAGGAGCAGGTCGAGGTGGCGGGCCAGGTCGGGCGGCTGCCGGCACGGGTGCACCGACCGGCGGGCGCGGAGGGTCCGCTGCCGCTCGAGGTCGACTTCCACGGCGGGGGCTGGGTGCTCGGCGACCTCGACGGCGTCGACTGGCACTGCAGCAGCGTCGCGGCCGCGGTGGGGGCGGTCGTGGTGTCCGTGGACTACCGGCTCGCGCCCACCCATCGCTGGCCGGCCGGCGCCGAGGACTGCTATGCCGCGCTGTGCGACGTGGTGGCCCGCGCGGCGGAGTTCGGCGCCGACCCCGACCGCCTGGCGGTCATGGGCGACAGCGCCGGCGGCAACCTCTCCGCCGTGGTCGCGCTGATGGCGCGGGACCGCAGCGGGCCGCGGATCGCCTTCCAGGGACTGGTCTACCCGGCCACCGACCTCACCTTGTCCAGCCCGTCGATCGACGAGAACGCGGACGCGCCGGTGCTGACCAAGGCCGACTGCGTGGCCTACCGGGACCTCTACCTGGGTGGGCAGGACCCGCGCGACCCGTACGTCTCGCCGCTGTTCGCCGCCGATCACTCCGCACTGCCGCCCGCACTGGTCCAGGTGGCCGAACTCGATCCGATCCGCGACGACGGCCTGCGCTACGCGGCTGCGCTGCGGGCGGCAGGGGTGCCGGTGCGGACGACGACGTACGTCGGCATGCCGCACGGCTACCTCAGCTTCCCCGGCTTCTGCCGCAGCGCCCCGCAGGCGATGGCCGAGCTGTGCGCCGAGCTGGCCCTCCACCTGCGCGCCGAGGCGCAGGAGGCCCGCACCTGAACGAGGACCCCCTGCGCCCACCGCTCGGCCCCCTCCCGGGCACCGCCGCGAGCGTGCGAGCGGTGGGGAGGAGGGGGTCCTTCCACCTGCAGGGCCAGTGCGGCCGCGGGAGGTCTCAGCCAGCCGCACCCGCTGTGGCCGGCGCCTCGGCGCGTCCGGGGTTCCTCCGCGTCGCCGTGACCGGCGGGACGCCGACCACCCGCTTGTAGGCCCGGGAGAAGGCGGCCTCGGACTCGTAGCCCAGCTGCCGGGCCAGCTCGCCGACCCGCGCGCCGTCGGCCAGCGCGACGGTGGCCAGGTGCATCCGCCACCGGGCCAGGTAGTGCATGGCAGGTTCCCCGGCGAGCTCGGTGAAGCGGGCGGCGAAGGAGGAGCGCGACATCCGGGCCTCCCGGGCCAGGCGGGTCAGCGTCCACGCCGCTCCCGGCTCCTGGTGCAGCAGTGACACCGCCCGGCCCACCTGCGGGTCCCGAAGGGCCCGCAACCAGCCCGGCCCGGTGGCCGCGGTGTCGAGCCAGGCACGTACGGCCTGGATGACGACGACGTCGGCGAGCCGGGTGACCACCGCCTCGGAGCCGAGCCGGTCGTGCCGCGACTCGTCGGCGATCACCCCCAGCAGCACCGGCAGCCAGCCGGTGCGAGCGGCGTCACGTCCGTCGACGTGCAGTACCGGCGGCAGCAGGTCGAGGAGGTGGGCCGCACCGGGCCGGTCGGGCTGGACGACGCCGCACACCATGCCGGCCGGCGCCCCGCCGCCGTCCAGCCGCAGCACCGAGTAGTGCTCCGCGAGGTAGCGCTGGGGCAGCAGGTCCGCCCGGCCGGCGATCGGTGCGTCCGGGCTGCTGCGCAGCAGGTGGCCCCGGCCGTGCGGCACCAGCGCCAGGTCCCCGGTGCTCAGCACCGACCGCGCGCCGTCGACCTCCAGCACGCAACTGCCCCCGGTGACGACGTGGAAGCTCATGCAGCCGTCGAGGGCGGGCATCTCCACCCCCCAGGGAGCGGTGGCCTCCGCCCGGCAGTAGAAGACGCCCCGGATCCGCAGGTCGGCGAGCACGCCGCCGACGGGGTCGACCGGCGTCCACGGCCGGTCGGGCGACAGGGTGGTCACGTCCCCACCCTGTCGCCCCTGCCACCGGCCGTCCAGGCCGTCCGGACGAACGGGCATGGACCCCGGACGTGCGGTCATGGGCCCGGCGGCCCCGGCTCACCAGCATCGGGAGTGCCGGCCACGAGGCCGGCTCTCCGGAGAGGAGCAGGGACGTGAAGGTGCTGGTCGTGGGAGCAACCGGGGGATCGGGCCGGGCGGCGGTGGAGGCGCTCACCGGCCGGGGGCACGAGGTGACCGCCTTCGCCCGCCGGGCGAGCACGGTGTTCGGGAGCCGTGCCGGGGTCCGGGCGGTGGACGGCGACGCCACCGTGCCGGAGGACGTCGGCCGCGCCGTCCGGGGTCAGGACGCCGTCGTGGTCACGTTGGGCATCAGCGAGCACCCGCTGCGGGTGCGGCTGCTCGGCAGTGCGGGGACCGCGCCGGACGTGCGCTCGCGGGGCACCGCGACCGTGGTCACCGCCATGCGGGAGCACGGCGTGCGGCGGCTGGTCGTCCAGTCGTCCTACGGCGTCGGGGAGACACGGGACCGGCTGCCGGTGTCCAGCCGGTTGGTGTTCGCGTTGCTGCTGCGTCCCCAGATCGCCGACCACGAGCGGCAGGAGCGGATCGTCCGCGACAGCGGTCTGGCCTGGACCCTCGTCCAGCCGGTGTACCTGACCGACGGCGAGGAGCCGGCCGCCCTCTCCGACACCGGCGACGTCGAGGGCATGCGGGTCTCCCGGCGGGCTCTGGGCACGGTCCTCGCCGACCTGGCCGAGGCGGCCGGGGACCACGGGCGGTGCGTCGCGGTGTCGGGCGCCCGGGTGCAGGTCGCACGCGCCGGGGACTGACCCGGCGCCGCGCCGTCAGCCGGCGGTGGTCAGCTCCGGCGTCCGGGTCGCCGTGCGCTCGGCGGCCGCCCGGCGCGCGATCGCCCGCAGGTCGAGGTCGGGCAGCAGGCGGGCGTGCGCCCCGACGCGCACCAGGGGCGCCGTGCGCAACGTCGTCCCCCGTTCCTCGGCGGCTCCGCGCACCTGCTGCGTCTCGTCCCGCCACGTCAGCGGGTCGATCGAGCGCAACACCTCCACCGCGAAGGCGGCCGGTTCGCCGTCCACGCTGACGAGCAGGAGGCACGACGTCGCCGTCGGGGGTCGCTGCTCGCGGCCGAGCAGGGTCGACAGGCAGAAGACGGGCACCGCTGTCTGCCGGTGCACGATCGTCCCGAGCAGGCCGTCCACGGCGGTGTCGGTGAGCGACGCGGGAAAGGGCAGGATCTCGACGACCTGCTCCAAGGGCACCGCCACGTCCACGCCGAGGGAGAAGGTCAGGTAGCTCGGCGCTCCGGCCGCGGCCGCTGCGGCGACGGCGGCGGCCGACGCGGTGTCGTCGCCGCGGTCGTCCGCGGCGGCGACGGCGGTGTTGACCGACGCGAAGCCGGCCACCTGCGGGTCGGCGAGCAGCGCGTCGCCCGCCAGCACGAGGCAGTCGCCGACACCGTCGACCTGCACCATGCCGGTGACGACGTCCGGCCGGGCCACGGCGTGGGCGGGCAGCGGGAGGACGTCGGCGGCCGGCACCTCGGCCAGCTCGAGCAGCGTGGTGAGCGCGAGGACGACGTAGCCGGTCCCGACGTCGAGGACCAGCCCGGCGCCGATCTGCTCCCGCGCGAGCCGGCCCAGCCCGAGCAGCGCCAGCGGGTCGACCACCGGGACCTCGCGCTCGGCGTAGGTCGTGACACCCGAGCAGGTGGGGCCGGAGAGCACCGAGGTGCGCAGGTCGGGCGTGGGCAGCGTCGTGTGCACGTGCGCGGCGTCGATGGCGAAGCGGTGGTCGCCGCAGCGGACGACGGTCAGCATGCGCACCGCGCCGCCGCCACGGGCCGCACCGCCGAGGGCCGAGGCCTCCCGCGTCACGTCGTCCACGGTGGGGACGCCAGGGCGGCTGAGCACCGCCTCGGCGTCCAGCACGCTGTGTGCCCGGCCGCTGTCCGGGTGCCGGAACGTGTGCGAGAAGAGCAGCCGCTCGCCGTGCGTCCGGGCCGCCACCAGCATGGACGACGGCAGCGTGGTCACCCCGCGGACCTCGTCGGCCAGCAGGCCGAGCACCTGGCCGTCGTGGGCGACGACCACGACCACCTGGTCCGGACGCCGTTCGTCGGGTCGCCCGATGACCGGGCGGAGGTCGACGACCGGGAGCACCAGCCGGCGCAGCTCGACGGCGCCCAGCAGCCCGGGCGCGGAGGCGGGCAGCCCGGCGAGCTCCATCGGGCAGGGGACGACCTCCCGGAGGGCGGACAGCGGCAGCGCGACGTCCATGCCGGCCAGCCGCAGCAGGCCGTAGACGACGTCGCCCCCGCTCTCCTCGACCACCGCCGTCACCGTCAGGAGCCCGAGTTGGCGAGCTGGGCGATCAGCTGGTCGACCGCGCGGGAGGTCTCCTGCTGATCCTGGGTGGACGCCGAGATGCTCTGGATGGCCTCGTTGGTCCGGGTGACGCTGCCGACGATGCGCTCGAACGCGGACTCCGCCCGCCGGGACACCTCCGAGCCCTGCTGCACCCGCTCGGCCGACTCGTCGATCAGCGTGCCGATCTGCTGGGCGGCCTCGAAGGACCGCTCCGCCAGCTTGCGCACCTCGCCGGCCACGATGGAGAAGCCGACGCCGTGCTCGCCGGCCCGGGCCGCCTCGATCGAGGCGTTGAAGGCCAGCAGGTTGGTCTGGTTGGCGATCTCGCCCATGACACGGACGATCTCGGTGATCGCCACCGACGACTTCTGGATCAGCCCGATCGCCTCCAGCGAGGCCCGCAGCGCCTCGACACCGCGTTCGGCGTTGCCCTGCGTCTCCTCGGCCAGGCCGGTGGCGGTCCGCGAGTTCTGCGAGACGCTCTCGATGGACGCCGACAGCCGGCGGACCAGCCCGGTCATCTCCCGCGCGCCGGCCTCGACCCGCTGTTCGCGGACGACCTGCTCGGTGACGTCGTAGGCGTACTTGACGACCTTCACCGGCTTGCCGTCGAGGTCGAGGATCGGGTTGTAGGTCGCCTGGATGTACACGTCGCGGCCGAACTTGCCCCGCCGGTGGAACCGCCCGGCGATGACCTCCCCCCTGCCGAGGGCGAGCCAGAGGTCGCGGTACGCCTGCGAGCGGATGTAGTCGTCGTCGCAGAACTCGCTGTGGTGGTGCCCGACGATCTCCCGGGCCGAGTACCCCATGGTCCGCAGGAAGTTCTCGTTGGCCCCGAGGACGTTGCCCTCGAGGTCGAACTCGATGACCGCCTGGGCGCGGTCGACGGCGTCGACCCGCGCCGCGACCTCGGCCCGGCGCAGCTTCTCCTCGGTCACGTCCATGGCGAACTTGACGACCTTGAACGGCTTGCCGGAGTCGTCGAGGATCGGGTTGTAGGTCGCCTGGATCCAGACGTCCCGGCCGTCCTTGGCCACGCGGCGGTACTCCCCCGCGTGGTAGTCACCGTTGCGGAGCTTGCGCCAGAACTCGCGGTAGGTGTCGGACGCGGCGTAGGCGGGGTCGCAGAACAGCGAGTGGTGCTTGTCCTGGACCTCGCCGGCGCTGTAGCCCATGACCTGCAGGAAGTTCCGGTTGGCGGCGAGCACCGTGCCGTCGAGGTCGAACTCGATCACCGCCTGGGCCCGCTCGATCGCGGCGACCTTGCCGAGGAACTCGGCGTTGCGCCGCTTCTCGCGGGTGACGTCCGCGGCGAACTTGACCACCTTCAGCGGGCGGCCGTTCTCGTCGAGGATCGGGTTGTAGGTGGCCTGCAGCCACACCTCCCGCCCGTCCTTGTCCAACCGCTTGAACTCGCCGGACTCGTACTTCCCCTTGCCCAGGTGCTCCCAGAACTCGGCGTACGCGTCGGACGCGGCGTGGGCGGGGTCGACGAAGATCCGGTGGTGCTTGCCCCGGATCTCGGGGAGCGTGTAACCCACGGCGTCGAGGAAGTTCTGGTTGGCCGTGAGGATGCGGCCCTTGAGGTCGAACTCGATGATCGCCTGCGCCCGGTCGATCGCGGCGACCTTGCCCTTGTAGTCGGCGTTGAGCATCTTCGCCTCGGTGATGTCCGTGGCGAACTTGACCACCTTCAGCGGCTTGCCGGTGTCGTCGAGGATCGGGTTGTAGGTGGCCTGCAGCCACACCTCGCGGCCGCCCTTGGCCAGCCGGCGGAACTCGCCGCTCTCGAAGGCGCCGCTGGCCAGCCGCTCCCAGAACTGGGCGTACTCCTCGCTGTTGGCCACCTCGGCGTCGCAGAACAGCCGGTGGTGCCGGCCCTGGACCTCGTGGAGGGCGTACCCCATGGCCTCCAGGAAGTTCTTGTTGGCCGCGAGCACCGTGCCGTCGAGCGCGAACTCGATGACCGCCTGGGCCCGGTCGATGGCCGCGACACGGCCGCGGAACTCCGTGTCGGCCAGCTTGGCGGCGGTGATGTCACTGGCGAGCTTGACGACCTTCAGCGGCGTGCCGGTGTCGTCGAGGATCGGGTTGTAGGTGGCCTGCAGCCACACCTCGCGGCCGCCCTTGGCCAGCCGCCGGTAGATGCCGCCCTCGAACGCACCCTGCGCGAGGCGCTCCCAGAACGCGCGGTACTCGTCCCCGGCCGCCTGCACCGGGTCGACGAACATCCGGTGGTGCTTGCCGGAGATCTCCTGCAGCCGGTACCCCATGAGGTCCAGGAAGTTCCGGTTCGCCGTGAGCACGGTGCCGTCGAGGGCGAACTCGATGACGGCCTGGGAGCGGTCCATCGCGGAGACCGCGCCGCGCTGCTCGGTCGCCTCGCGTACGGGCTCGGTGACGTCGGTGACGAGCTCGACGACCTTCACCGGGCGTCCGGCGTCGTCCAGGACCGGGTTGTACGTCGCCCGCTGCCACACCACCCGGCCGTCCTTGGCCAGCCGCTTGAACAGGCCCGACTCGAAGGCGCCACCGGCCAGCCGACGCCAGAGGTCGGCGTACTCCCTGCTCTGGACCAGCTCCGGCTCGCAGAACAGCCGGTGGTGCTGCCCCTGGACCTCGGCGAGCTCGTACCCCATCAGCGACAGGAAGTTGTCGTTCGCGGCGAGGACGGTGCCGTCGAGCGCGAACTCGACGACGCCGTGGGAGCGGTGGATCGCCTCGACGACGCCTCGCATCTCCTGCAGGGCCGGGTCTGCGCCGGAGGACGGACGGGCGTCGGGCTGCGGCATGGAACGCTCCAGGGGACAGCGAGGGTCGACGGTGGACCATCGGTGCGCCCCGCCCCGGGTCAAGCCGAGGCGTGCCCGAGGGCCCGGCCGCACACCACCCGACCCATCCGTCACACGGCCGGTCCCTGCACGTGGTTCGCGCAGCTCACCGGGACGGCGACCGGTGGCCCCCTCCAGGGCACGGCCCCGAGCTCGCGAGGAATGGGGAGGAGGGTGGCCCCCTCCCGGGCACCGCCCCGAGCTCGCGAGGGGTGGGGAGGAGGGGGTCCTTCTAGGGTCGGGGCATGCGCGCGGTGACCCTCAGTGGATCCGGTGGCCCCGAGGTGCTCGGCTGGGGCGAGGTCCCCGACCCGGAGCTGCGGCCGGGCGAGGTGCTCGTCGACGTCGTCGCGACCGCGGTGAACCGGGCCGATCTGCTGCAGCGGGCCGGCTTCTACCCGCCGCCGCCCGGGGCCAGCGAGATCCTCGGCCTGGAGTGCAGCGGGGTCGTCAGCGAGGTCGGTGAGGGCGTGACCGGCTGGTCGGTCGGCGACGAGGTGTGCGCGCTGCTGTCCGGGGGCGGCTACGCCGAGCGGGTCGCCGTTCCGGCCGGGCAGCTGCTGCCCCGCCCCGCCGGGGTGGAGCTGGCCACCGCGGCGGCGCTGCCCGAGGTCGTGTGCACCGTGTGGTCGAACGTGTTCATGCTCGCGGGGCTGCGCCGCGGCGACACGTTCCTGGTGCACGGCGGGTCCAGCGGCATCGGCACGATGGCCATCCAGCTGGCCGCCCGCGCCGGCGCCCGGGTGCTCACCACCGCGGGGACGCAGGCCAAGCTCGACGTCTGCCGCGAGCTCGGCGCCGAGGTGGGCATCAACTACCGCGACGAGGACTTCGTCGAGCGGGTGCTGGAGGAGACCGACGGCGCGGGCGCGGACGTCGTCCTCGACAACATGGGCGCCAAGTACCTGGCCCGCAACGTCGACGTGCTGGCCACGGGCGGGCGGCTGGTCTGCATCGGGATGCAGGGCGGGACGAAGGCCGAGCTGGACCTCGGCAAGCTGATGCGCAAGCGGGCCGCGGTGCACGCGACGACGCTGCGCTCCCGGCCGGCGACCGGCCCCGGTGGCAAGGCCGAGATCGTCGCGGCGGTGCGGCACGACGTGTGGCCCGACGTCGAGCGCGGCGTCGTCCGGCCGATCGTGGACCGGCGGCTGCCGATGTCCCGCGCCGCCGAGGCGCACCGGGTGGTCGACGCCAGCGAGCACGTCGGGAAGGTGCTGCTCATCGTCGAGTGAGCCGTCCTCGCGGCCCCGTCCCGAGGCCCGCCCCGAGCCTGCGAGGACTGTGGCCCCGTCCCGGGGATCGCCGCGAGCGCGCGAGCGGTGAGGGGGACGGGGTCCTTCCTCAGCGCGGGCGCAGGGCGGCGACCGCGTCGACGAGGTACCCGACCTCCTCGGCCGTGTTGTAGTGCATCAGCCCCAGCTGGACGGCGCCGCCCTCCTCGTTGACCCCGAGCGCGTCGAACAGCTCCCGGGCCCAGAGGTCGCCGTCCCACGCGCAGATGCCGCGCCGGGACAGCTCGTGGGCCACCTGCCGCGGGCGCATCCCCGCGACGGTGAACGACAGCGTGGGCGTGGTGCTCGGGGCCGAGCCGATCACCTGCACGTGGCGCATCGCGCGCAACGCCTGGTCCAGCCAGTCGAACAGGCTGCGCTCGTAGGCGGCGACCGCCGCCATGGAGGTGCGCAGCCGGTCCCGCCGGGTGCCGGTGGCGTCCTCGCACAGCGCGGCCAGGTGCTCGACGGCCGCGCTGACGCCGGCCAGCAGCTCGAAGGCGTACCCGCCGCTCTCGAACCGGTCGGGCACCCGGTCGGGCACCGGCGCCAGCTTCTCCGGCTCCAGCTCACCGAGCAGCCCGGGGTCGGCCACCACCGCGCCCACGTGCGGGCCGCACCACATGTCGGCGGCGACGGCGAGGAAGTCCGCCCCCATGGCGCGGACGTCGAGCAGGTCGTGCGCGGCGGCGTGCGTGCCGTCGACGTAGACCAGCGCGCCGGTCCCGTGCGCGCGCCGGGCGATCGCCGCGACGTCCGGCCGGGTGCCGATCGCGGAGCTCGCCGCCGTCACCGCGACCAGCCGGGTGCGCGGGCCGAGCAGCTCGTCGTACTGCCAGTCGGGCAGCTCGCCGGTCTCGATGTCGACCTCGGCCCAGCGCACGGCCACGCCGGCGCGGGCGGCCAGCTCCACCCAGGGCCGCAGGTTGGCGTCGTGGTCGAGCCGGCTGACGACGATCTCGTCGCCGGGCCGCCAGGTGCGGGCGAGCGCTCTGGCGAGGGTCCAGGTCAGCCGCGAGGTGTCCGGTCCGAGGACGACGCCGGTGGAGACGCCGCCGACCAGGTCGGCGACGGCGGTGCGGGCACTGGCGAGCAGCCCCTCCGCGCGCGCGGACGCCGGGAACACCCCGCCGCGGTCGGCCACCGGCACCCGCATCGCCTGCGCCACGGCCAGCACGACGTTCTCGGGCAGCAGCGCGCCGGCCGACCCCTCGGCGTGCACCAGGCCGTCGGAGAGACCCGGGAACAGGCCCCGGACGCGGGCGACGTCCAGCCGCCCCTCCCCCGGTCCCATGGGCCTCGACACTAGACGTTGCCCTGGACGGTCGGAGGCGACCCGGAGCCTCCCCGGCAGGCCTCCGCGACGCCGGGGAGGATGGGGACATGACCGCACCTGACAACGGCAGTGGACGCCCCCAGCAGGTCGTCGTCGTCGGCCCCGACGGGCGACCCGTCGGCACGATGCCCGTGCCCGACGGCGGGTCGCTGGGCGGGCGCGGCGACGACGCAGCCGGCGAGGGCGGCGGCAGCATCGGTGACATGGTCGAGCAGCCGGCGAAGGTCATGCGGATCGGCACGATGATCAAGCAGCTGCTCGAGGAGGTCCGCGCGGCGCCCCTGGACGACGCCAGCCGCAACCGGCTGCGCGACATCCACGCCTCCTCGATCCGGGAGCTGGAGCAGGGCCTCGCCCCGGAGCTGCGCGAGGAGCTGGAGCGGATCACCCTGCCGTTCAGCGAGGGCGAGACGCCGTCGGACGCCGAGCTGCGCATCGCCCAGGCCCAGCTGGTCGGCTGGCTGGAAGGCGTCTTCCACGGCATCCAGACCGCGCTGTTCGCCCAGCAGATGGCCGCCCGCGCCCAGCTGGAGGAGATGCGCCGCCGCGCGCTGCCCGGCGGCCCGGCGCCTCAGCAGCCGGACTTCCGCCCCGGCGGGGGCCAGTACCTGTAGACCCACGCTCCCGACGATCAGCTGAGATCACCGTCGCCGTTCCTGGCTCACCACCGGTGGTGAGCCAGGAACGGCGGTGACCAGCTCAGCTGATCATCGCGGTCAGACCAGCGGCAGGTGCTTGACCACCCGGGCCGCGATCCGGCCCACGCGACGCCAGTCCGAGGAGGGCGCCTGCGCCGGCGTCACGGCCACCGGCGTCCGCTCGGGCAGCGTGCCGTGGTGCACGGCGGCGGCCCCGTCGGCGGCCAGGCCGACGCCCACACCCAGCCGGGACTCCTCGGCGGCCGCGTGGGCCAGCGCGGTGGGGTCGTCCGGACCGGGGACCTCCTCGACGTCGGTGGGCACCCCCTCCTCCTCGACGCCGGCGCAGACCTGGCGCAGCACCGCGGCCGGAGCCTCGGGGTGGTGGTAGACCAGCACCGCCGGTCGGGGCCCCGGCGCGGTCACCCGGTCGGGCACCGGGCCTCCTCCGCCAGGAGGGCGGCGTGCGCCCGGACCAGGCCCGACGCGACCGCGTTGCGAGGCCCCTCGGTGCCCAGCACGTTGCCCGTCCCGCACACGATCCCGTGCGGCGCCAGCGCGTCCGCGATCAGGTCGGGGATCTCGAAGTCCAGGGCCGACCCGCCCAGCAGGACGACGAAGTCCAGCGCGCGGAGGTTGGCCCCGGGCGCCACCTGTCGCAGCGCCCGCAGGGCGTTGACCACGAACACCCGGCGTTTCGCCTCGCGGCGCACCCGCCGGACGTGGTCCAGGCCGTGCCGGGTGGGAACCGGGGCCGGCCCGTCCGGGGTCAGCACCACGACCCGCGCAAAGACGTGCGGCGGCAGCGGCTGGTCGAAGAACTGCACCGTGCCGTCCTCGTGGCGCAGGTGGAAGAAGCTCTCCACCTTGCCCAGCGGGAAGCGCTTGACGCTCTCGGCGGCCTCGCGGTCGTCGAGAGCGAGCTCGGAGTCGATCAGCTTGGTGACCAGTTCGCCCGCGCCGGCTACGTGGACGGCCGTGCACTCGCCCTCGCGGGTGAGCAGGGCGGCGTCGGTCGAGCCGCCCCCCAGGTCGAGGACGGCGACCGGCCGGTCGACGCCGGGGGTGGTGAGCGCACCGCCCACGGCCATCTCCCCCTCGACGCCGCCGATCTCGGCGGCCGCGCCCAGTTGCTCGGACACCAGGTCGGCGACCAGCTGCATGCGACTGCGGCTGGTCCGCACCATGGCCGCGAGTGCGACCGCGTTCTCCAGCGCCACCTCTCCCGCCAGGCCACCGCGCACCTCGGCCGGGACGAAGGTGTCGACCGCGAGCACGTCACGGATGGCGATCTCGGACACCGGCACGTCCGGCTGCCCGGCGACGTCCATGACGTCGGCCATCGTGTCCCGGACCTGGGCGAGCATGCCCCCGACGTGGGTCCCCGGTTCGCCGTGCGCGTCGTCCAGGGGCTGCACCCGGGCGACGGTGTCCATGATCGCCTCCGCGCCGGCGTCGACGTCCACCCGGAGGGTCTTGCCCGCGCCCCGGAGCACCAGCTCACCCACAGGGATGCGCCGGTCGGTGACGTCCCCGCTGGGAGTGCGCACCACCACGGCCGACCGGTTCCCCGTGAGCGCCCGGGCCACCGGGGAGACCTGCCGGGTCTGGACAGGGTCCAACTCGAACACGGTGGCCAGGCCGTAGGAGTTCGACAGCGTGCGGATCGTCCGCCCGGGTGGAGCCACCTCCACGGCGGCCAGCATGCCCAGCGGGACCCGCTCCACGGCCGCGACCTCGTCGACGACGGGGATCGACCGGTCGAGCCGGTTGGTGACCAGCACCGCGTCGTCGCCGGCCAGGACGGCGGCGACGACGTCCACCCCACTCCGGACGGCGGTGTTGACCGTGGTCGCGACGTCGTCGAAGTCCGCCCCCGCAGGGACCACGCACACCACCGGCCGGCCCGGCTCCTGCTCGACGAGCGCGCTGAGCGCCACCGTGGTGCCGACCCCCAACCCCTCTCCGCCCGGGGTGGCCGGGTTGTGCCCGATCATCGTCGACTCGGTGATGATCGTCTCGGTGATCGTCTCCATGGCCAGACCGCTGATCACCGGGGTGGCCTCGTTGAGCAGGACGGTGCGGACGTCCTCGACGCGCAGACCGGCCCGGACCAGGGCTCCCCGGATGGCGGTGAGTGCGCCGGCGGTGTTGTCCGGGGTGCCCTTGACGCCCGTCGTCCGGGTCAGGTCGGTGGCCAGGTAGGTGAGGGAGCCGTCCGGCCCGAGCGAGGCCAGGCAGGCCTCCGTCGTCGAGTTGCCGATGTCCACGCCGACGACGAGCCGCGCCGGCGACCGGCCGGGGTCGACCGTCGTCACGCCAGCGGGCGTGACCCGACCCGCCCGAAGACGGGCTCGACCTCGACCGCCGGGCGGCCGGCCTGGATGCACTCGAACTCCTTGAGGTGCAGCAGCGCCGCCTTGGCCTGCCACCGGGGGCGGGCCATCTGGTCGTTGCGCGTCGGGACCGGCTGCGGCGACTCGCCCTTCGCGTACTGCGCGGCGTTCGAGCCGATCATCCGGAACACCGGCGCGTCCAGCAGCGGGGACTGGGGGAAGAGCTCCAGGTTGCTCAGCCGCGGCAGGTCCCTCTGGTGGATCATCGTCGTCCCGCGGGACAGGATCCCCACGGCGATGCCGGACCCGGAGAGCTTCGCGCCGCCGTGGGAGATCGCGGCGAGGTCCGCGGTGTCGAACACCCGGATGATCCGCGCCGTGACGCCCTGCTCCTCGATGCCCGCCAGCACCTGGCGCAGCACCTCGGCGTGCGGGACGTCGACGATGGTCCTCGAGAAGTGCCCGGCGAACGCCGGTGACACCGCGATCACGACCTCGTCGGGGCGGGTCCCCCGGCCGGCCGGGCCGACCTCGCGCAGCGTGACCGTGCGGTCGGACGCCGTCGTGGCAGTGGTCATGGCTCAGCCCACCTCGGTCTCGGGGTTCGTGGCGGAGGTGACGTGGCGCAGCTTCTTGAGCTCCTCCCAGCGCTCCCCTGTCAGCCGGTAACCGGTGCCCGGGCCGGCGTAGTCGTTGACGTCGTTGATCGCCGAGAGCGGGGTGAAGTCGGCGGTGAGGATTGCCGAGGTCTGCAGCAGGTCGCCCGAGACCCGCTGCCGGAGCACGTTGAGCAGGCTCTCGGCGACGTCGTGGAAGCCGGTCGTCTCCAGGCCCCTCACCAGGTCCAACCCGGTGATGCCGCGCTCCATCACCGACTGCGCGCCCTTGAGGTCGGAGAGCACGTCGCGCAGCGGGTAGTCGTTCGAGGAGTCGGCGTAGGTGGCCGCCTCGACCTCCTCGTCGGTGATCGGGGGCAGGTCCAGGTGGGCGAACAGCGCCTGCAGCGCGCGCGCCGCCTTGTTCCGGGCCTGCAGGATCTCGGGCTCCCGGACGTGTCGCAGCCCGCCGTCGACCTGCAGGTCGCGCTGGATGGTGTTCCAGTCGTCGTAGTCCTCGGTGTCGAAGTTCGACCCGGCGAACATGTTGTCCGCGTTGGGCACCGCCGAGTACCCCGAGCAGACGAAGTCGGTCCCGGGCAGCAGCTGGGGCATCGCCCGCGCGGTCCGGCGCATCGACGAGTGCGAGAAGGACTGGTCGTTCCCGGACGCGCACTCCAGGTCGACCATGCTGGCCACCAGGTTCTCCGCGGCGACGGCGCGGATCCCGCCCGGCACGGCCCCCGGCACACCGATGCAGCTGATGGAGCCGTTCTGCAGCCCCTGCACCCCGGCGCCCTTGGCCATGAGGATGCAGCGGATCTCCAGGTACAGCATGGACTTGCCCTCGGCGTTGCCCATCTGCACCTCCGACCCGGTGCCTGAGGTGAAGCGCATCTTGATCCCGCGCGACGCGTAGGCCGAGGCGAGGAAGGCCTTGGACCACGGGGTGTCGTCGCCGTCGACGAACACCGACTCGGTGCCGTACACCGAGATGGTCTCGGCGTAGGCGGTGATGCCCCGCATGCCGAGCTCGAGCTCGGTGGCCTCCTCGAGGGCGCACTGGGTCAGCACGCCGCCGCGCCCGACCTGGCCGCCGACCTGCAGCGCGATGGCCACCAGCGGGGCGTAGCGCACCACCCCGAGGGTGGTCTCGAGCTCGGCGAACCCGCGCAGCGCCCCCTCGGCGGCGTCCGCGGCGACCTGCACGGGGTTGTCCCGGGCGCTCGTGGAGTGCCCCTGGTTCGCCGGCGTCCTGCGGGCCCGCATCTTCTGCATCGCCTGCATGATCTCGACGACGTTCATCAGCTTGACGACGTCGAGGATCTTGGCCGGCGTGAGCCCACGGGTCACCGCCAGCACCTCGCCGCGGGCGACCCCCGGGTCGATGAGCATCCGCGCGATCCGGGCCGAGGGGATGGCCGTGCACTCCTCGGCCGACGCGACGTCGATCGTGTGGTTGGCGATGAAGGTGTCCATGAAGTCGAAGTCCGCGCGTGCCTTGCCGTCGAGCTCGACGATGCGGCCGTCCTCCACCCGGACGCTCGGCGCCGGGTCGAAGTCGCTCTCCATCGCGACGAGGCCCTTCTCGGGCCACTCCTCGACGAAGCCGTCGAGGTTGACCGGGCGGCTCTCGAGGAGCTCGGTGCGGGTCGAGGTCCGGGGCTTGGTGCTGGTCATGTGCGGGACGTCCCCTCTGGGTCCTGCGGAACGGGGTCAGCCGACGTCGCCGTCGGGCGGGCGAGGAGGTCGCGGCGCGCGTACACCTCAGCGGCCTCCCGGACGAGGGCCGCACAGACCGGCGCTCCGTACGTCCCCTCCAGGTGGTCGGCCAGCTCCCCGAGCTGACCCGCGGTGGAGGCGCGCGGCCGCAGCGCGTTGTACATGGCGAGGACCTCGTCGTCGGGGATGGCCGTCATCTCGGCGGCCCGGCGGAAGTTCGCGGCCAGCTGCGGCCGGCCACTCGCGTCGGCGAGCTGGGCCTGCAGCTGGAGCGTCTCCGGCGCGATCCGCAGGTCCTCGGCCGACAGCTCGCCGGAGACCACCGCGTCCATGGTCAGGGCCGTGATCGGCTTGCCGCTGGGCGTGCGCAGCAGCTCCGGGTGGTTGATCGACAGGGGGTAGTCCGCAGTGGTCAGCTCGGGCGGCGGGGAAGCGCTCAACGCAGGCTCACTCTCGGTCGGTCCGCGCAACGTCCGCGCCACTGTGGCACGCACCACGTTGCACTGACGTTGCTCCGAGGCGCCGACCGCCGAGACCTCTCCGCGCGGAGGGGCCGGACCTACCCGACCGGAGAGGTGCCCGGCCCTCGTCCGTTGCGGTTTGCTCCCGGCATGAGCGCCTCGCTGACGTACGACTCCGCCCGCCGCGTCCTGGATGCGGGCATCGCCCGCGCCGAGGAGATCGGCCAGCCGATGAACATCGCCGTCGTCGACGACGGCGGTCACCTGCTCGCGTTCGGCCGGATGGACGGCGCCATCAAGGCGAGCATCGACATCTCCACCCGCAAGGCGGTCACCTCGGTCCTGATGGCCCTCCCCACCGCCGACCTCACCCCGCTGGTGCAGCCCGGCGCCGAGCTCTACGGGCTCGAGCAGACCGCGGGGGGCATGGTGGCCTTCGGGGGTGGGGTCCCGCTGTTCCGGGACGGCGAGCTGGTGGGGGCCGTCGGCGTCAGCGCGGGCTCGGTGGAGCAGGACGTCACCGTCGCGACCGCGGCCGCCGCCGCACTGGAGGGCTGAGGCCGGTCCTGTCCGGTGCGCCTTGCTGGTCGGACGGGCATGGGTGATGATCCGCGGCAGGCCGGCGCCGCCCGCCCGGCGAGGATGCTCGGGGGTGTCATGACCCGCTCTGCCCGGCACCGGCTCCCCTGCACCGGCCCCGGCGCCGTCGATGCCGCCGCTCACGCCAGACAGCTCGCCGAGACCTTCGACGCCGTGCTCGGCAGCAGTCCGGTCCGCCGGGTGCCCCGTCCGGTCGTCTCCGCCTCCTGGGAACGCAGCCTCGCGGCCCGCGTCGACCCCGACCGCCGGACGCCGCCGGTGGTGCACGGCCCCGACGAGGTGCGCGACATCCGGTCGGTCCATCCGCTGAACGCCGTCATGCCCCTGGTGCGGACCAGCCTGGCGGGCATCGCCGAGGAGGCGGTGCACCTCGTGCTCGTCACCGACGCCGCGGGCCACGTGCTGTGGCGGGAGGGGGCGGCCGAGCTGCTGGGCCCCGCCGATCGGGTCGGCCTGTTCCCGGGCACGAACTGGAGCGAGGCCGCCATCGGGACCAACGCGATGGGCACGGCGCTGGCCGTGGACGCGCCGGTGCAGATCCACTCCGCCGAGCACCTGGTCCGCACGTACCACTCCTGGACCTGCGTGGCCGCGCCGGTGCACGACCCCGACACCGGGACGGTCCTGGGCGCGGTCGACGTCAGCGGCCCGCTGCGGACCATGCACCCGTCGCTGGCGCAGCTGGTCGCCACCGTCGTCCAGCTGGCGGAGACCGAGCTGCGGCTGCGGATGGCCGTGGCCGACCAGCGGTTCCTGCTGCGCAACACGCCGCACCTCGCCCACCTGCGAGGGGCGGCCGGCGCGCTCGTCACCCCCACCGGCCGGGTGCTGGCCACGGAGCCCTCGGGAGGATGGCCCGAGCGCGTCGACCTGGACGGCGCGGCCGAACGGGCGCTGCTGCCCGACGGCCGGGAGGTGCTGGTCGAACCGCTCGCCGAGGGCTACCTGCTCCGGGCGTCGCAGCGCCCGTCCCGGACGGCGAGCACGTCGGCGCTGTCGCTGAGGGTCACGGGCACCGGTGCACCGAGCGCGGTGCTCGACGGTCGCACGATCGCCCTGCCGCTGCGGGCGGCGGAGATCCTCACCGCCCTCGCCCTCCACCCCGAGGGCCTCACCGGGGAGCAGCTCGCCTACCTGCTCTACGGGGACGACGGGAACCAGACGACCGTGCGCGTCCAGGTGCGCAGACTGCGCGCACTCATCGGCGCCGACGTGCTGCGCACCCGGCCCTACCGGTTGGTGGGCGCCGTGGACAGCGATTTCGGCTCGGCCCGCCGGGCGCTCCGGTCAGGGCGGGTGGCCGCCGCCCTGCGGGCGTGCGCCGGTCCGCTGCTGCCGCGGTCCGACGCGACGGAGATCCGTCAGCTGCGCGAGGAGCTGACCGCCGGGCTGCGTTCGGCGGTGCTGGCCACCGGTGACGTGGGCCTGCTGCACGCGTTCGTGCTGCACCCCCAGGGTCAGGACGACCTCGGCGCCCACGACCAGTTGCTCGGTCTCCTCCCGGCCGGCGACCCGCGGGCGGCGGGTGTGGCCCTGCGAGCTGCCCGGCTCCGGGCCGACTGAGCGGGGGACGACGACGGCGCCGTCCCCCGGCCGGGGACGGCGCCGTCGTGGACGGCCCCGCTGCAGGGTCCCGCCGGCCCCGTCCCGGGCCCCGCCGGCCCGCTGCAGGGTCCCTGCCGCGGGCCTGCGAGCGGTGGGGGCAGGGGTCCTTCCACGAAGGGTGGGCAGGACGGGGTCCTTCGACGAGCGGTGGGGACAGCGGGGTCCTTGCTCAGAGCTCAGACGCGGAAGCGGGCGACCGCCCCCTGCAGCTCCCCGCTCATCCGGGCCAGCTCGGCCGCGGCCCGCTGGGCGTCCTCGACCCGGGCGTTGGTCTCCTGCGTGCCCGCCGCCAGGCCGGTGATCGCCGCGGCGATCTGCTGGGAGCCGGTCGCGGCCTCGGCCACGTTGCGGTTCATCTCGTTGGTCGTCGCGGTCTGCTCCTCGACCGCCGCGGCGATGGTCGCCTGGAAGTCGTTGATCTCGCCGATCACCGAGCTGATCCGCCCGATCGCCTCCACCGCGCCCGCGGTGTCGGCCTGGATCGCCTCCACCCGCTTGGAGATGTCCTCGGTGGCCCGGGCGGTCTCCTGCGCCAGCTCCTTGACCTCGGAGGCCACGACCGCGAAGCCCTTCCCGGCCTCCCCCGCCCGCGCCGCCTCGATGGTCGCGTTGAGGGCCAGCAGGTTGGTCTGCTCGGCGATGCCGTTGATCAGCTTGACCACCGTCGCGATCTCCTGCGACGAGTCGCCCAGCTTGCCGACCGTCCGCGTCGTGGTCTCGGCGACCCCGACCGCCTGACCGGCCACGCGCGCCGCCGCCGTGGCGTTCTGGGAGATCTCCCGGATCGCCGACTCCATCTGCGACGACCCCGTGGCCACCGTGTCCACGCTGGAGGCCACCTCACCGGCCGAGGTCACCACCACGCCGGCCTGACCCACCGCCGTCCGCGCGTTGTCCGCGATCCCGTCGGCCGCGGCGTTGAGCTTCTGCGAGGCGCCCTCGAGCCGCTGCGCCGAGTCGCTGACCAGGGTGAGGACCGAGCCGATCGAGTCCAGGGTGCGGTCCAGCGAGCGGGCCACGTCCCCGATCTCGGCGCCACCGGTCTCCCCGGCGCGCACGCTGAGGTCACCCCCGGCGACCCGGTCGAGCACCTCCCGCACCCGCTGCACCGGCCGGGTCACCGAGCGCACGAGCAGCATGGAGAGCACCACGGCCAGGGTCAGGCCGAGCGCCACCACGACGAGCGTCAGCGTTCGCGCCTGCCCGTAGGCGGCCTGTGCGTTCGCCACCGTGTCCGCGGCGACCTGCTCCTGCGACTCGATGGCCGCCTGGAACGACGTGACCGCGGTGTTCTCCAGCTCCTTGAGCCGGCCGATGACCCTGCCGGCGTTCGCGAAGTCCTGGGCGGCCAGGTAGCCCTCCAGCTCCAGCTGGGTCACGACGTACGCGTCGGCGGCCTCCTGGTACTCCGCGAAGCGCTCGGCCACACCGGGGGCCAGCGTCGCGCCTGCGACCACCTCACCCTGGGCGATGAGGGCCTCCTGCGCCTCCGCCGCGAGCGCGGCGTCCTTCGCGTTCACCTCGGGACCGGCACTGACGATGAGCGAGCGTGCCGACCAGGCCTCGTGGACCCACCACGCGGTCTGCAGCTCCTCCAGCTCCTCCAGCGGCACGGTCCCCTCGGTGTACACGCGCTCGGCGTCGGCGCTCAGGACCGACATCCGCTGCACGCCGATGACGCCGACGGCGAGCGTGGTGAGGGCGACCACGAGGATCGCGGCGAGCATCCGGCCGCGCAGTCCGACGCGGCTGAGCAAGGTGCCCCTGTCTCCCCGTGCGGGTAGTGGGGCCGGGGGGTGTGCGGCGTCCATGCCGGTCTCCTGTGGCTCGAGCGGTCGGGCCGGTCCTGCGTCCGGTCCCTCGCGGGGACTCTCGGCCGGATCTGGCCGGTCTTGAGCCGGACCACGAACGCGACGGCGTGGAGGTCGCGCGGAGCGGTCGAGGAACGCTCGGAAGGACGCTCGGAGGGAGGCGAGGACGGCGGCAGCGTCCTCGTCCTCGCCGGCCGGCCCGCTGCCGTTGCAGGAGGGCTGCACTGGTCCCTGACCGCGGCGGCGGGCCCCGCGATCGGTGCTCGCACGACGCCCGAACACCCCTCGCCGGCACCGTTCGGTGGTCGGACCCGGTGGTGCGCCGGAGCGCAGGGGTCCCCTGGCGCAGGGAGCACGTCGCCCGGGACCCCGTGGGGCCCCGGGCGAGGTGCGGCCGGGTCAGAAGCGGAAGCCGTTGACCAGCGTCTGCAGCTGGCTGGAGACCTGGGCCAGCTCCTCGGACGCCTCGCGCGCGGCGCCGACGTGCTCGGTCGTGGCCTTGGCCGTCGCGGCCACCGCGTCGATGTTGTCCGCGATCTGCCCGGAGCCGGTGGCGGCCTCGGCGACGCTGCGGTTCATCTCGTTGGTGGTCGCGGTCTGCTCCTCCACCGCCGAGGCGATGGTGGTCTGGTAGTCGTTGATCTGCGAGATCACCTCGGCCACCTCGGCGATGGCGGTCACCGCGCTGCTGGTGTCGGCCTGGATGGCCTCCACCCGCCGGGCGATGTCCTCGGTCGCGCGGGCGGTCTCCTGCGACAGCTCCTTGACCTCGTTGGCGACGACGGCGAAGCCCTTGCCGGCGTCGCCCGCACGGGCCGCCTCGATCGTGGCGTTGAGCGCCAGCAGGTTGGTCTGCTCCGCGATCGAGGAGATCACCTTGACGACGTCGCCGATGGTGCGGCTGGACTCACCCAGGCGGGACACGGTCTCCGTCGTCGTCCCCACGGCGGTGACCGCCTTGCCGGCCACGGACGCGGCCTCGGTGGCGTTGTGCGCGATCTCCCGGATCGACGCCCCCATCTCCTCCGACCCGGCGGCCACCGTCTGCACGCTGTGCGACACCTCGCCGGCGGCTGCGGCGACCACCTCGGCCTGGGCGGAGGACTCCTCGGCGCCGACGGAGATCTGCGTGGACAGGTCGCCGACCCGGTGGCTGGCGGTCATCAGGGCCTCGATCGCCGACCGGAAGGTCGTCATGACCTGACCCATGGCGGCCAGCGCGCGGTTGGTCGACTCGGCCATCCGGCCCATCTCGTCCTTGGTGGCGACGTCGAGGCGCTGGGTCAGGTCGCCCTCGGCCACGGCGGCGAAGACCTTCTCCGCCTGGGCGAGGGGCTGGGTGATCGACCGGGTGGTGTGCCAGGCGATGAGGACGGCGAGCAGCGCGGCGCCGGCGCAGAACAGGACCATCATGAGCAGGAAGGTCGAGGCGACGTCACGGGCCTCGGCGCTGAGGTCCTGGTTCATCGCCTCCTCCATGTCGATGAGGACGTTGATCGCCGCCAGCCACTCGATGAACAGCGGCTTGGCCTGCTCGGCGAGCACCTGCGTCGCCTGCGCCCACTGGCCGGACATCCGCAGCTGGACGACCTGCTCGATCAGCGGCAGGGTCTCGGCCTCGATCCGCTCGATCTCGGCGAGCGCGGCGACCTCGTCGGCGTTGACGTTGGCCTCGTCGGCGAAGAGCTGGTCCATCGGCCCGGCCGAGGCGTCGTACTTGGCGGCGAGCTCCTCGATGAGGTCGATCTCCGGCTGGGCCGCGGCCGGGGTCTGTGCGAGGACGACGTCGCGCAGGGCGATGGCCCGGTCGTGGACGCTGCCGCGGAAGTTGATCGCGTAGCGCTGCTTCACGGCGTTGAGGTCGTTGATCGTGGTCAGGTGACTGTTGATCGTCTCGACCCGGGAGACGCCGGTGGCCGTCAGGCCGATCATGCACAGGACGACGATGGTGAAGCCGGCGACCAGCCGGCGACTGATGGACAGGTTTCTCAGCACGGCGCTCTCCGGGGGACCACGGACCTCGGGGGACCGCCCCCCGCTGCAGCACCCATCGGCGTCGGAGTTCGGACTGTGAACTCGAATCCTGAAGTGACAGCAGAGTGACTGCAGGACACCAACGAGGCGGTACACGAGCCGCTGGCCTGCGGTTACATGGCGCGCGACCGGATCGGCTCAGAGGGAGGCGAGGAAAGCGGCGACGCCGTCGTCCTCGTTGGTGCCGGTGACGTCGGTGGCCGCGGCGAGCAGGTCGGGGTGGGCGTGCGCCATGGCCACGGCCCGGCCGCCGCCCTCGCGCACCCAGTCGAAGGCGGCGATGTCGTTGGGCATGTCGCCGAAGACGACGACGTCCCCGGGGCCGAGGCCGTGCTGCGCGGCCACCTTCGCGATGCCGGTGGCCTTGGTGACGCCGCGCGCGGAGATCTCGGCCAGGGCGTCGGTGGAGGAGTTGGTGACCGTGGCGGCCTCCCCCACGACCCGCTCCACGAGTGCGACGAACTCGTCGCGGGGCAGCGTCTCGTGGCGGGCCAGCAGCTTGGCCACCGGCGCTGCGACCATCTCCTGCAGCGTCGCCACCGCCACGCCGGGCGCGTCGACGTCCCACCGCGGCTGGTAGACCGGCTCGTGGCGGAACTCCAGGCCGTACTCGACGGCGAACCAGGTGTCGGGCTGGTGCCGGCGCAGCTCGGCGGTGACCTGCTGCAGCACCGCGGGCTCCAGGGCGTCCTCCTCGAGCACCTCGAAGCCGGCCAGGTCCAGCAGGACGGCGCCGTTGCAGCACACCGCCGTGCCGTACCGGAGCACCTCGCGGATGCGCACCATCCAGCGCGGCGGCCGGCCGGTCGCCAGCACGACCGGCACGCCCTCGGCGCGCCAGCGCTCCAGCTCGGCCACCGTCGCGTCGCTCACGGTGTCGTCGCCGCGCAGCAGCGTCCCGTCCATGTCGCTGGCGATGAGCCGCGGTCTCCAGTCAGACATCGCACACCCGGTCAGACACCCGGACGCCTCCCGTCGAGCAGGGCCTCCAGGTACCGGGCGACGCCGTCGGCGTCGTGCCCGCTGGTGACCAGTGGTGTGGCCGCCCGGACGGCGGGGTGCGCATTGGCCACCGCGACCGCCCGGCCGCCGGCGTTCCGCACCGCCTCCATCATCGGCAGGTCGTTGGGCATGTCGCCGAAGACCAGCACGTCGCCGAAGCCCACCCCGTAGCGCTCCAGCGCGATGGCCAGGCCGGTCGCCTTGGTGATGCCGGGCGGCAGCACCTCGATGAAGCCCAGCCCGGCGTGGGTGACCTCGGCACGGGCCGGGTCGACCACCTCGCGGGCGCGGGCGAGCAGCTCGTCCTGGCCGAGGGTCGAGGAGCGGAGGAAGACCTTGAGCACCGCGCCGGTGGGCAGCACCTGGTGGCGCGGCAGCAGGTGCGCCGGTTCCGGGTAGGGCCACTCGAAGCCGTGCTGCACCCGCAGCGGGGAGTGCACCTCGCTCTGCTCGGCGGCGTCCTCCACCGCGAGGACCAGCTCACCGGCGACCGACTCGATCCGCTCGATGACCGCGGTCGCCTGATCGCGCGGCAGGCCCACCGTCCGCAGCACCTCGTCGCGCTCCAGGTCGACGACGAAGCCACCCTGGGCGAGGACGGCGATGCCCCGCCCGTCCAGCGCGGCACGGACGCTGTCGAACAGCCGCGGACCGCGACCGGTGACCCCGACCACCGGGATGCCGGCGTCCCAGCACGCGGTCAGCGCCGCCCGGGTGCGCGGGCTGACCTCGCCGTCGGAGGTGAGCAGCGTGCCGTCGAGGTCGCTGGCGACCAGCTTGGGCCGCCAGGTGCCGAGGTCGCCCAGCTCCACGACGTCGTCCGCCCCGGCGCCGGCGGTTCCGGTGCTGGGCAGCACGCCCGGCCGGTCAGCCGTCATGCGACCGGCGCCGGCACGGGCGCCGCGAGCGTCATGCCAGGGGTGAGCGCCTCGACGCCACCGAGCCACGGACGCAGCGCCTGCGGCACGGACACCGACCCGTCGGCGCGCTGGTGCACCTCGAGCAGACAGGCGATGGTGCGGGCGATCGCGCAGAGCGTGCCGTTGAGCGTCGCCGCGGTCTGGTTCCTCCCGTCGGCGTCGCGGTAGCGGGTGCCCAGCCGCCGCGCCTGGAAGGTCGTGCAGTCCGAGGTCGAGGTGAGCTCCCGGTAGGTCCCCTGCGAGGGGAACCATGCCTCGATGTCGTACTTGCGGGCGGCGCTGGTGCCCAGGTCGCCGGCGGCGATGTCGACGACGCGGTAGGGCAGCTCGAGGGCCTGGAGGAACTGCTCCTCCCAGGCCAGCAGCCGCAGGTGTTCCTCCGCGGCCTCCTCCGGCCGGCAGAAGCTGAACATCTCGACCTTGTCGAACCAGTGCACGCGGATGATGCCGCGGGTGTCCTTGCCGTAGGAGCCGGCCTCGCGGCGGAAGCAGGACGACCACCCGGCGTAGCGCAGCGGCCCGGCCGACAGGTCGAGCACCTCGTTGCTGCGCATGCCGGCCAGCGCGACCTCCGAGGTGCCGACGAGGTAGAGGTCGTCGCGCTCGACCCGGTACACCTCCTCGTCGTGCTCGCCGAGGAAGCCGGTGCCCTCCATGGCCGCGGGCTTCACCAGCGCGGGGGCGACGACAGGGGTGAACCCGGCCGCGACCGCCCGGCCGATGGCGAGCTGGGCCAGGGCGAACTCGAGCAGCGCGCCCGGGCCGGTGAGGAAGTAGAAGCGGGCACCGGAGACCTTCGCGCCGCGCTCCATGTCGATCGCGCCGAGGGCCTCGCCGATCTCCAGGTGGTCGCGCACCGGGAAGTCGTAGGTCGGCACCTCGCCGACGGTGCGCAGGGTCACCGCGTCGTCCTCACCGCCGGGCGGGACGCCGTCGTGCACCACGTTCGGGATGCGCAGGTGCGCCTCGCGCAGCGCGGCGTCGGCCGCCCGCAGCACCTCCTCGGCCTCCTTGACCTCGGCGGCCAGCGCCCGGGCCCGCTCGAGGACGGCGGGCCGCTCCTCGGGGGACGCCTTCCGCACCGCCTGGGATGCCGCCTTCTGGTCGGCACGCAGGTCGTCGGCGCGCTTGACGGCGTCGCGACGCGCGGCGTCAGCGGCGAGCAGCTCGTCGACCCGGGACTCGTCGGCCCCGCGGGCTCGCTGGCTGGCCTTGACGAGGTCGGGGTGCTCGCGCACCAGGCGCAGGTCGATCACCGCTCGATCGTAGGTGGCCCGGCGGCGTCGTCCCGGCCACCCGGTCCGACGGTGGCCAACAGCTCGCCGACCGCGGCCCGCACCCGGGAGCGCTCACGCTGCAGGGAGGCCAGCGTGTCGCCCACGGCGAGGGTGGCGGGGTCGACGGTCTCCAGGCTGTGGCACACCTGCGCCAGCGCGGTCGCACCCAGCGCGGCGCTGCTGCCCTTGAGCCCGTGCGCGAGGCGGGGCACCGAGCCCTCGTCGTCCACCGACCAGGAGGGCCGGTCCGCGGCGGCCACGATGGCCGCTACCGCCTCGTCGAGCGTGGCGAGGTAGCGGGTGTAGAGGTGGGCGAAGGCGTCGTCGCCGAGGTCGCGGAGGTCCTCCACGGTCTCCGGGTCGAGCGCGGTCTCCGGCCCCCGCTCGGCCGCGACGGGCGCGTCCGGCGGCGGGGTCACCTCGTCCAGGGCGTCCCGCAGCGTGGCCATCCGGATCGGCTTGGTGAGGAACCCGTCGGCCCCGGCCTCGAGGAAGGCCGTGCGGTCGGCCGCCAGCACGCTGGCCGTCACCGCGTAGATCCGCGGCTGCGTCCCCAGCGGGAGCAGCCGGATGGCGGCGGTCGCCTGGACCCCGCCGAGGACCGGCATCTGCGCGTCCATGAGGACGACGTCGTAGGTGCCGCGCAGGACGGCGTCCACCGCCTGCTCACCGTCGCCGACGTGCGTGCACTCGTGGCCCAACTGGCGCAGGTAGAGGCTCATCAGCTGGGCGTTCACCGTGTTGTCCTCGGCGACGAGCACCCGCAGCGACCGGGCGCTGCCGGCGGGGACGGGCAGCGCGGGCCTCCCCGGTTCCCCGCCGTCGGCACCGCCTCCGGTCCGCCCGGTGAGGACGGCGGAGCGCACCGTGCGGACCAGCCGCTCGGGCCGGACCGGCTTGTTCAGCCGGGCGTCGAAGTCGGCGTAGCGCTCCGGGGGCATCGTCGCGGAGCTGCTCAGCAGGACCAGCGGCAGCTGCGCCGTCCCGGGCCGGGCCCGCAGCCGCGCGGCGAGGACGTCGCCGTCCATCCCGGGCATGTCCAGGTCGAGGACGGCGGCGTCGACACCGGTCCCCCGGTCGAGCAGCTCGAGGGCGGCGGAGCCGCTGCCGGCGAGCACGCACTCGGCGCCGTGCCCGGTCAACTGGTGCTCGAGGATCCGGAGGTTGGTCGGGCTGTCGTCGACGAGCAGCAGCCGCAGGCCGGCCAGGCCGTCGGCGGACGGCCCGCCGGGCACGGCCGGTGCCAGCGGCAGGTCGAGCGCCACCGTGAAGGTCGACCCGGCGCCGGGCCGGCTCTGCAGCTGGATGTCGCCGCCCATGGCCCGGGCGATGCGCTGGCTGATCGCCAGGCCCAGGCCCGTGCCCCCGTAGGAGCGGGTCACCGAGGCGTCGACCTGGCTGAAGGAGCGGAACAGCCGGTGGTGCTGCTCGGGGCTGATGCCGATCCCGGTGTCGGCGACCGAGAGCCAGCACCGCAGCCGTCCGTCGGAGGCCGTCCCGGTGAGGCGGAGGACGACGTGGCCCTGGTGGGTGAACTTGACCGCGTTGCCCACGAGGTTGGTGACGACCTGGCGGAGCCGGCTGCCGTCCCCGACCACGTGCCACGGCCCGTCGCCGACGACGTCGACGAGCAGGTCCAGCCCGGCGCCGGTGGCCTGGGGGGCCAGCATCTGCGCGACGTCGTAGAGGACGCCGACGAGGTCGAACGGCGCGGCCTCCAGGTCCAGCTCCCCGGCCTCGATCTTGGAGAAGTCGAGGACGTCGTTGATGAGGGTCAGCAGACTGTCACCGCTGCCGGCGACGGTCTCCAGGTGGCCGCGCTGCTCGTCGGTGAGGTCGGTCGCGAGCAGCAGGTCGGTGAGGCCGAGGACGGCGTTGAGCGGCGTCCGGATCTCGTGGCTCATCGTCGCCAGGAAGGCGGTCTTGGCCTGCCCGGCGCGCTCGGCCTCGTCGCGGGCGGCGACCAGGTCCCGCTCGCGGGCGGCGACCAGCTCGTTGCGGTCCTGCAGCGCGTCGCCCAGGGCGTTGACGTCCGCGGCGATCCGGCGCAGTTCGGCGGACCCGGACTCCCCGGCCCGGCGGGTGAGGTCCCCGGCCGCCAGTGCCGCGAGGGCGTCGCGCACCTCCTGGGTGGGCGGCACGACCTGGGCGTCGAGCCGGCGGTAGGCGCGCCGCAACGCGGCCGCGACGGCCGCCGCCGTGCCCACACCGACGAGCGCACCGGAGTAGAGGGCGAGCTGCTGCAGCGCCATCGCGTCGGCCCGCCGCTCCTCGACCGCGGTCCGCGCCTCCGCCTCGGTCACGCGGTACGCGTCGAACAGCGCCTTGTCCTGGCTCAGCAGCTCGGCCAGCGCACGGGTGTTCCCGACCTCCGGCTGCTCGGCCAGCAGCGGCCGTACCCACTCCTCGGTCCAGCGCAGGTGCGCGGCCTCCAGCTCGTCCAGCCGGCCGGTCAGCTCGGCGTCGAGCCCGGTCCACGAGTCGATGTCCGCGTCGACCCGCTCGAGGTCGGCCACACCGGCCTCGTAGGGCTGGAGGAAGCGCTCTTCGCGGGTGATGAGGTACCCGCGCAGTCCGGTCTCCTGGTTGAGCATCGCGATGTGGCCGGTCTGCAGGGACCGCAGCATGTGGTCGTACGTCGCGATGCTGGTGCCCAGCACGGGGACGACGAGCACCGCGAGACCGAGCATGGTCAGCGCGACGACGGTCACCCCGGACAGCGCCACGAGCAGGGGGCGCCGGAGCAGCACCCGGAGGGGGAGCGGCTCGGTGGCGGGAGGACGTGCGCGATGCGTCAGCACGCTTCCGGTGTCGGCCGCCAGGGGTGACACCTTGAGCGCGACCGAGTGGCGGTCGTCCCGTCCCACGCACCACTTCAGTCACACGGCCGTCCTGCCGATAGCGGTCTGAGTCCACCCACGGATGGGAGAGCACCATGCCGCACGTCCTCGTCGTCGACGACGACCCCGTCGTCGCCGACCTCGTCGCCTTCCGGCTGCAGCGGATGGGCCTGGAGGTCACCGTCGAGAGCGACGGGGAGTCCGGGCTGGCCGCCGCCCGCCGGCTGCGCCCCGACCTCGTGGTGCTCGACTGGCTCATGCCGCGCATGGACGGCCTGGAGGTCTGCCGGGCGCTGCGCGCCGACGCCGACGCGGCCCTCGCCCGGACGCCGGTGCTGCTGCTGACCGCGAAGTCGCAGGACCCGGACCTCGAGCGCGGCTTCGCCGCCGGTGCCACCGACTTCATCGCCAAGCCCTTCAGCACCCGCGAGCTGGTCAGCCGGGTCACCGCGGCCCTCCCCGCCGTCCCGGCGTGAACCCCCTCGCCGCGCCGGCCGCGGTCGCGACGGCCGTCCTCGGCGCCCTCGTGGTGGTCCTCCTGGTCATGGTCGCGGCGGTGCACACCACCCGCGCCCGCCGGCTGGCCTCCGCAGCGGAGAACCGGGCCGAGCTCATGGCCCTGGTGCACGACCTGCTCGACGACGGCGACACCGACGCCGCCGCCGCGGCCCCGCCGGACCTCGACGAGGTCCTGCTGCACCTGCTGCCCCAGCTGCGCGGCGCCGACCGCGAGGCGATCCAGACCGCGCTCACCCGCCGCGGCGTCGTCGCCCGCGCGGTCGCCGACCTCGACGCCCGGGCCGCCTGGCGGCGCGGGCGGGCCGCGACGCTGCTCGGCAGCACCGCCGGCCGCGACCACCTGGCCCGGCTGACCGCGCTGCTCTCGGACCGCTCGCTCGAGGTGCGCTGCGCCGCCGCCCGCGCACTCGGCCGGGTCGGCGACCCCGCCGCCGTCCACGGCCTGCTCGCCTCGCTTACCACCGCGCGCCCGCTGCCCGCGGGTGTCGTCGGCATGGCCGTCCTGGACCTGGGCACCGCCGTCCTGCCGGCCCTGCGCGCCACGCTCGTCACCGGGTCGCCGGCCGCGCGGGCACTGTCGGCCGACGTCGTCGGCCTGCACGGCGACGTCGTCGCCTCCCCCGCCCTGGCCGAGCTGCTCACCGACCCGCGCCAGCCGGAGGACGTCCGGCGCGCCGCGGCCACCGCGCTGGGCCGCATCGGCGACCCCGGCTCCACCGAGCCGCTCGCCGAGGTCCTGGTCGACGCCACGCTCCCGGCCCTGCGGCGGGCCGCAGCCGAGGCCCTCGGGCGCATCGGCGACCCGGCCGGCGCGCCGACGCTGCTCGCCGGGCTGACCTGCCCCGCCCGCGAGGTCGCCGCCGCCTGCGGCGACGCCCTGGTCGCCCTGGGCCCCGAGGGCGAGTCGCTGCTGTCCGACGCCGCTGCCCGCGGCGGCCCGATCGGCGCCGCCGCGGCGGCCACCCTGGACGCCGTCCCGCGGCGCGGCCGGCTGGTGGGTGCCTGATGCGCCAGTTCTGGCTCGACGTCCTGCTCACCATGAGCTGGGCCGTCCTCGGCTACACCCTGCTGCTCGACCTGGTCATGCTCGGGCTGGTCCTGGCCGGCGCGCGCCGGGTCTCGCACAGCCGTCGCTGGGACGGCTCGGAGGGGCACGAGGAGATCTTCGCCAGCCCGCTCACCCCGGGCGTCTCGGTGCTCATCCCGGCGCACGACGAGGAGGCGGGGATCCTCGACACGCTGGCCGCCGTGCTCGCCCAGCGCTACCCCGTGCTCGAGATCGTCCTGGTCGACGACGGGTCGACCGACCGCACCTTCGAGAAGGTCGCCGAGCGCTTCGGCCTGGTCCGGGTCGCCGCCCGCCCGACGGCATCCCTGCCGGTGGACGGGGAGATCCTCTCGGTGCACCACGCGACGACCGGCGACCCGCTGACCGTCGTCCGCAAGACCAGCGTCGGGCGGCGGTCCGACGCGCTCAACGCGGCGCTCAACGTCGCCCGGCACCCGCTGGTGTGCATGGTCGACGCCGACTCGCTGCTCGAGCCCGAGGCGCTCGTGCAGGTGGCCCGCCCCTTCGTCGAGGACCCGGCCAACGTGGTCGCCGCCGGCGGCGTCATCCGGGCGGCCAACGGCGCACGGGTGGCCGGCGGCAGCGTCCTGGAGCCGCGGCTGTCCTCCCGGTGGGTCGTCCGCTTCCAGGTGGTCGAGTACCTGCGCTCGTTCCTCCTCGGCCGCACCGGCTGGGCCGACGCCAATGCGCTGCTGATCATCTCCGGCGCCTTCGGCCTGTTCCGGCGCGACCTGGTCGTCGAGGTCGGTGGCCTGGACGCGCTCTCCCTCGCCGAGGACGCCGAGCTGGTGGTGACCCTGCAGGAGCACCTGCGCCGGCAGCGCCGTCCGCACCGGGTGGTGTTCGTGCCCGAGCCGGTCTGCTGGACCGAGGTGCCCGAGACCCTCGCCGTCCTGGGCCGGCAGCGCCGCCGCTGGTCGCACGGCCTGGCGCAGCTGCTGTGGAAGCACCGGCGGATGATCGGCAACCCCCGCTTCGGCCCGGTCGGCGTCCTGGCCCTGCCGTTCTTCCTGCTCTTCGAGCTGCTCGGGCCCGTCGTGGAGGTCCTGGGCCTGGCGTCGGTCGTGCTGGCCGCCGTCCTCGGGGCGCTGGACACCACCACCGCGCTGGTCATGGCCGGCCTGGCCCTGGGCCTCGGCACGCTGCTGTCGACGGCCGCCGTCGCGGTGGAGGAGTTCTCCTACGCGCGCTACACCCGTGGCCGGGAGGTCGGCGTGCTGCTGCTCGCCGGGCTGCTCGAGAACCTCGGCTACCGCCAGGTGCACGCCTGGTTCCGGCTGCGCGGGCTGGTCGCCGCCCTGATGCGCCGCACCCCGGTGTGGACGGCGATGCCGCGCACCGGCTTCACGGAGGCCGAGCCGGTCGCGGTGTCCTGATCCCGTCGCGGTGTCCTGATCCCGGAGCACCCTCCCGCATCCGGGTGGATGCCGGCGGGTGAAGCGCCGGCAGGACGCGACCGCGAGGAGGCCGCCGTGACCGCACCGCTGCCCGGTGGCCGCGGACGCTGGCTGCTGCTCGGGACCGCGCTCGCCCAGGCAGCGAGCCCACCTGTCGCCGGCTTCGAGCAGGCGTCCGGGAGCGACCCGGTGGTGGTGCCGCCGGGCCCCTTCTTCGCCATCTGGGGCCCCGTCGTGCTCGGCTGTCCGGCCGCCGCCGTGTACGGGTTGCCGGTGCGGCGGGCCACGACCGACCCGTGGCGCCGGGTGCAGGTGCCGCTGTCGGCCGCGCAGGTCGGGTTCGTGCTCTGGCTGGTGGCCGCGGCGCAGGCACCGGCGCTGACCCTGCCCGTCTTCGCCGGGATGCTGGCCGCGTTGCTCGTCTGCCTGCGGGTCCTCGTGCGGACCCCCGCCGACCGGGGGACGCGGGTGCTCCTCGGCGGCAGCGTCGGCCTCTACGCCGGGTGGTCCAGCGCCGCCGTGTGGGTGAACGCGGCGACGCTCCTGCCCGAGCAGCTCGCCGACGGCACGGCCGTGCCGGGCCTGCTCCTGGCCGGGGCGGCCCTCACCGCCGCCGTCGTCGCCTGGCTGGTGCACGGGCAGCCGGCCTACGTGCTGGCCGCGGGCTGGGCGCTGCTCGGCGCGCTGGTGTCCAGCCTCGGGGCCGGCGCGACGGTCCTCGGGGCGGTCGCCGGTACCGGGCTGGTCGCCGTGACCGCCGTCGCACTGCTCGCCCGCCGCCGACCCGCCTGAGGGCCGCCCCGTCCCCCGGAGCCGGCTGGGACACTGGGGGCATGCGTTTCCTGGGTAACACCCGTCCGGCGACCGAGCTGACCTACGCCGACGTCTTCATGGTGCCCAACCACAGCACCGTCGGCTCCCGGCTCGAGGTCGACCTGACCACCCCGGACCGCGTGGGGACGACGATCCCGGTCGTCGTCGCCAACATGACCGCGATCTCCGGACGGCGGATGGCCGAGACCGTGGCCCGCCGCGGCGGCCTGGCCGTGCTGCCGCAGGACATCCCGGTCGACGTCGTCTCCGAGGTGGTGTCCTGGGTCAAGACCCGCCACCCGGTCTACGACACCCCGATCACCCTCTCGCCCACCTCGACCGTGGCCGACGCGCTGTCGCTGCTGACCAAGCGCGCGCACGGCATCGTGGTCGTCGTCGAGGACGGCGCCCCCGTCGGCGTGGTCACCGACGGCCAGTGCCAGGGGGTGGACCGGTTCACCCAGCTGTCGCAGGTCATGACCGAGGACCCGCTCACCGTGCCCGCCGGCACCGACCTGCCCAAGATCTTCGACGTCCTCTCCGGGGAGCGGGTCAGCGCCGCGCCCGTGGTCGAGGGCGACCGGCTCGTCGGCGTCATCACCCGCAAGGGCGCGCTGCGCTCGGCGCTCTACCAGCCCGCGGTGAACGCCGACGGGCACCTGCTCACCTCCGCCGCCGTCGGCATCAACGGCGACGTCGCGGCCAAGGCCGGCGCGCTGCTGGCCGCGGGCGTCGACGTCCTGGTCGTGGACACCGCGCACGGGCACCAGGAGAAGGCGGTCGAGGCGGTGCGCGCCGCCCGGTCGGTGGCCGGCGCGGGTGGGCGGGACGCGCCGGTCGTCGCCGGCAACGTGGTCACCGCCGAGGGCACCCGCGACCTGATCGAGGCCGGGGCGGACGTCGTCAAGGTCGGCGTGGGCCCCGGCGCCATGTGCACCACGCGGATGATGACCGGCGTCGGCCGGCCGCAGTTCTCCGCGGTCGAGGAGTGCGCGGCCGCCGCCCGGGCGCTCGGGAAGCACATCTGGGCCGACGGCGGCGTGCGCCACCCGCGCGACATCGCCCTGGCCCTGGCGGCCGGTGCCGCGAACGTGATGGTCGGCTCCTGGTTCGCCGGCACCTACGAGAGCGCCGGCGACATCCACGACGACGGCTCGGGCCGGCTGTACAAGGAGTCCTTCGGCATGGCCTCGGCCCGCGCGGTCAAGGCCCGGACGGCGACCCAGAGCGGCTTCGACCGCGCCCGCGCCGGCCTGTTCGAGGAGGGCATCTCCTCGTCGCGGATGTACCTGGACCCCGCCCGCCCGGGCGTCGAGGACCTCGTCGACCAGATCGTCGCGGGGGTGCGCTCGTCGTTCACCTACGCCGGCGCCCGCACCGTCGACCAGTTCCACGAGCGCGCGGTGGTGGGGGTGCAGAGCGCGGCCGGCTACGAGGAGGGCCGCCCGCTGCCGACGTCCTGGTGAAGCCGCTCCCCCTCCCGGTCTTCGAGGGCCTGGTCGCCGACGCCCTCGACCAGGTGCCGCCGGAGCTGCTGGCGCTGATGGACAACGTCGTCGTCCTGGTGGAGGACCGCAACGCCGAGGAGCCCGACCTCCTCGGCCTCTACGAGGGCCACGCGCTGACCGAGCGCGGCTGGGAGTACGGCGGCGCGCTGCCGGACCGGATCATGGTCTACCGCGAGGCCATCTGCGACATCTGCTCGACCGCCGAGGAGGTCGTCGAGGAGGTCACGATCACCGTGGTGCACGAGATCGCGCACCACTTCGGCATCGACGACGACCGGCTGCACGAGCTCGGCTGGGCCTGAGCGGCGGTTTCCGCGGAAAGCGCCGGGGAGTCCGCCGCGTACCGTGCTCAGGCGTGGCTGAGGGCAAGGGCAGCGGGCTGCCGATCAAGATGCTGCACGACCGCATCCTGGTCGCGCTGCGCAGGGAGGACGGCGAGCGACGGTCCACCGGCGGCATCCTCATCCCGGCGACCGCGCAGGTGGCCAAGCGGCTGGTCTGGGGTGAGGCGCGCGGCGTGGGGTCGAGCGTCCGCCAGGTGAAGGTCGGCGACCAGGTGCTCTTCTCCCCCGAGGACCAGCACGAGGTCGAGGTGCACGGCGAGGAGCTGGTCATCCTGCGCGAGCGGGACGTGCACGCCGTGGCCGCCGAGCGGATCGAGGAGTCCACCGGCCTCTACCTCTAGGAGCCGACCACGGGTGCACGCAGCGCTCAGCCGCCGGCCCGGGCGTGGCGCACGATCACGTCGGTCATCTGCTCGAGGAAGCGGCGGACGACGGCGAGCTCGTCCTCGGAGTAGTCCGCCATCGCGGCGAGCAGGTCGCGGTTGAGCCCGCCGAAGAACTGGCCACCGGCCGCCATGGCGCTCTCGGTCATCTCGAGCGCCACCCGCCGCCGGTCGGCCGCGTCGCGCACCCGCCGGACGTGGCCGACCCGCTCCAGCCGGTCGACCAGCGCGGTCACCGACGCCGAGCTCAGCTCGACGGCCTGCCCCAGCGTCCCGGCGGTCAACGCCTCCCCTCGGCGTGCGGCGTCCATGATCGCGACCAGCGCGCGGACGTCGGTCCGTCCCAGCCCGTGGATCGAGGCGAACCGCTGCCCGACCGCGTCGAGCTCCACGTTCAGCCGGCGCAGCAGCAGCGCGACCTCCTGCCGGACCCCGTCGGCGTCCCCGGACATCCACCACCTCCCGTTGGCGCACGACCACCGCCCGCCGTATTATCTCGACGATCGAGATGATCGACCATCGAAGGACATCATGCGCTCCGTCGCCCGCTGGCTCATCCCCGCCGTCGTCGCCCTCCTCTGGCTCGGTCTCGCCGGCTCGCTGGGGCCGACCAGCGGAAAGCTGACCGAGGTCCAGGAGAACGACTCGACGGCGTTCCTGCCCGACAGCGCGGAGTCGACGCGCGTCACCGAGTTGCAGGCCGGCTTCCGGACCGAACGGAGCCTTCCGGTCATCCTGCTGTGGGAGAGCGACGACGGCACGCTGGACGCGGCGGCGCTGGCCGGGATCGCCGAGCGCACCGACCAGGCGGTGGCGGTGGCCGAGGACGCCGGCGCGCTCGTCGGCGAGCCCTCACCGCCCATCCCGTCCGAGGACGGCGCGGCCGCGCAGGCGGTGCTGCCGTTCAGCCCCGACCTCGGCGACCGGCTCGGCGAGGTGGTCACCGGCCTGCGGGACCTGCCCGGCGTCGACGGCACCACCACCTACGTCACCGGACCGGGAGCGGTCTTCTCCGACTTCGCCGACGGCTTCTCGGGGATCGACAGCCTGCTCCTGATCGCGGCGTTCGGCGTCGTCCTGCTCATCCTGCTGGTCGTCTACCGCAGCCCGCTGCTGCCGCTGCTGGTCATCGGCACCGCCGGCCTGGCGCTGGTGGTGTCCCTGGCGGTGGCCTACCTCCTGGCCCGCGAGGGCTGGATCGACGTCAACGGGCAGAGCCAGGGCATCGCGTCGATCCTCGTCGTGGGCGCGGCCACCGACTACGGCCTGCTGCTCGTCGCGCGCTACCGGGAGGAACTGCGCCACTCGGAGTCCCGGTCGACCGCCATGCGGGCGGCGCTCCGGCAGTCCTGGGAGCCGATCGTGGCCAGCGGCGCCACGGTGGTCCTGGGCGTCCTGTGCCTGCTCTTCTCCGATCTCGGCTCCAACCGCGGCCTCGGACCGATCTCCGCGGTCGGGATCGCGTTCGCGGTGCTCGCCGCACTCACCTTCCTGCCGGCGGTCCTGGTGCTCCTCGGCCGGGCCGCGTTCTGGCCGTTCCTGCCGCGGTACGGCGACGAGCAGCCGCGCGGTCGGGGCTGGGAGCGCGTGGCGACGGCGGTCGGCCGCCGTCCCGCCCGGGTCCTGGTGTGGGCACTGGCCGGCCTGTTCGCCCTGGCCGCGTTCCTGCCCACGTTCGACGCCGACGGGATCCCGCTGTCCGAGGCCGTCCGCGGCGGGTCGGAGTCGGCCGCCGGACAGGAGGCCCTGGCCCGGCACTTCGACGCGGGCGGCGCGAGCCCGGCCACCGTCATCACGCCCGCCGACGGCTGGGAGGACGTGGCGGACGCGGCGGCCGGGGTCGACGGCGTCGCCGGGGTGGCGCCCTACACCGGCGAGCAGGCCGGCCCGCCCGGGGCCGGCGGGGGCGAGCCGGTCGAGGTGGACGGCCGGGTCCGGCTCGACGCCACCCTGACCGACGCGCCGGACAGCGAGGCGGCCCAGGCCACCGTCGCGGACCTGCGGACGGCGGTGCGCGAGGTCGACCCCGAGGCGCTGGTCGGCGGCTCCACGGCGAGCGACCTGGACACCCAGGAGACCGCGGCGCGCGACCTGGCGGTGATCGTCCCGCTGGTGCTGCTGGTCATCACCGGAGTGCTGGCCCTGCTGCTGCGGGCGATCGTCGCACCGCTGCTCCTGGTGGCCACGGTGGCGCTGAGCACCGCCGCGACCGTGGGCGTCGGCGCGCTGGCCTTCGACCACCTCTTCCGGTTCCCCGGCAGCGACCCGCAGGTGCTGCTGATCGGCTTCGTGTTCCTCGTCGCCCTGGGGATCGACTACAACATCTTCCTCATGACCCGGGCCCGCGAGGAGTCGCGACGGCACGGGACCAGGGAGGGCACGATCCGAGCGCTGGCCGTCACCGGCGGGGTCATCACCAGCGCGGGGCTGGTCCTGGCCGCCACCTTCGGCGCGCTCACCGTGCTGCCGCTGGTCATCCTCATCCAGCTCGGGTTCCTGGTCGGCTTCGGCGTCCTGCTCGACACCTTCGTCGTCCGGACGCTGGTCGTGCCGTCGGCGGTCGTGCTGCTCGGCGACCGCACCTGGTGGCCCAGCCGGCTGGCGCGACGGCGCACGCCCGAGGAGCCGGAGCGCGAGCTGGAACGGGTCTGACGGACGCCGCCGGTCACTCCCCCCGTAGGCCCGGCTGATCATGGGGTTGTTGCACGCGACACGGGACGACCCGCCGTGCGGACCGACGACAACCCCATGATCAACGGCGGGGTCGGGCAGGGCTGGGAGGACCGGGGGCAGGGGTGCCCTTCCTCAGACGCGGCCGGCCCGCACCCGCTCAAGCCAGCCGGCGGCCTCGCTGAACGCCGCGTCGGTCGACACCGGCGTCACCGGCTTGTTCTCCCGGCCGTCGGTGCGCGGGTAGGAGCCGAGGAAACGCAGCTCGTCACAGACCCGGTGCAGCGCCGACAGCGCCTCCCCCACCCGGGCGTCGACGACGTGTCCCTCGCAGTCGAGGGAGAAGGAGTACACGCCCAGCCGCTCGCGGGTCGGTCGCGACTCGATGCGGGTCAGGCTGATGCCGCGGCCGGCGAACTCGCCCAGCAGGTCCAGCAGCGCGCCGGTGCGGTCGCCGACGACGGCGACCAGCGAGGTCTTGTCGTTGCCGGTGGGCTCGGGCAGCGGCCCCGGCGGCGCGACGAGCACGAACCGGGTGACGGCGCCGGGCCGGTCGGCGACGTCGTCGGCGAGCGCGGTGAGCCCGTACCGCTCAGCGGCGATCGGCGCGCAGACCGCGGCGTCGTGCTCCCCGGCCGCGACCTGCCGGGCGGCCTCGGCGGTGGAGGTCGCCGGCAGCGGGACGACGCCGGGCAGCAGCCGCGCCAGCGAGCCGGCGGTCTGCGCCAGCGCGTGCGGGTGGCTGGCCACCGAGCGGACGTCGGCCAACGTCGTCCCCGGGCGGCCGGCGAGGACGAAGGAGGGTGCCAGGAACACCTCGCGGGTGATCAGCAACGGGTCACCCTCGGCCAGGCCGTCCATGGTGGCCGGCACGGAGCCCTCGACGGAGTTCTCCAGCGGGACGAGCGCGGCGTCGGCGTCCCCCGCACGGACGGCGGCCAGCGCGGCCGGCACCCCGGCGGCGGGGTACCGGGAGCCCTCGTCCGGGGCAACGGCGCTGATCAGGGCCGCTTCGGCGAAGGTACCCTCGGGTCCCAGATATGCGTACCGCGTCGGAGGCGTCCCAGGCACCCGACGAGGGTAGAGCGGCCGGGTGGGGGCCGATGCCCCGCCCGGGGAGCTGCGACGTGGGTCGCCGGTCCCGTGGCCGCACAGCGGTCAGACCGTCGTTGGAGGCGCGCGTGACCCCCGGCCCGGAACGCCTCACCGAGGGTGACCTCGATGATGCGCTCTGGCGTCTGCTGTGCGCGAGCGCCCGGGACGACGTGGCCGCCTTCATCGCCGAGCACGACCGTGCCACCGCGGTCCTGGACGCCGCGACCGAACCCCGCTGGATCGCCTGGCGGCACGCGCTGGCCGCCCGCCGCGGCCTGGTCGACGGCGACCCCGAGGCGGTGGCGGCCGAGGTGTCCGCCACCCGCGACGCCCTGGGCCGGTGCCTCCCGAGCGCGCAGACCGCGCTGACCCTGGCGTACCTGGCGGGGGTCGAGGTGGCCGCCGACCACGTCGACGCGGCGATGATGCTCGCCATCGACGCCAGCCTGCTGGCCGAGACCACGGCGGCCGACGGGCCCTCCCGCGCCCTGCACCAGACCCACCTGTGGCTCTCGCTGACCCTGGCCGCCCTCGACCTCGAGGAGCTCGCCGTCGCCCACGCCCTGCAGGGTTCCCGGGTGGCGGACCAGCTGCCGGGCGTGCCCGACCGCTGGCGGCTGCTGCAGCTGTGCGCCCAGCAGCACGCCGAGCTGGCGCAGACGCTGCACCGGCGGGGGCAGGCCGAGCGCGCCCGCGAGCTGGCCGGAACGGCGGTCGGCTGCGCCGAGGCCGCCCGCGCCCTGGACTGGGAGGCCGAGCCGGGCGAGCAGGACCTGCTCGACGTCGTCCAGGCGTGGGCGATGGCCGGCCGCGGGGAGGTGGAGGACGCCGTCGGCCCGATGCGCCGTGCGCACGAGCGCGTGCACCGGGACGGCGGGACGTGGCTGCGCGGCTACGCCGACCTGGTGCTCGCCCGGCTGCTGACCCGGCTGGCCCGCACGCAGTCCGGCGGTGGGCACGACGCCGAGGCCACCGACCGGCTCGTCGACGCCGCCGGGGCCTTCGCCGCGGCCGGCGACCGCCGGCGTTACCGGCAGTGCCTGCTGGAGCTCGGCCAGAGCACCGCGGCGATGGGCCGCCCGGCCGAGGCCCTGCACTGGCTGGAGGCCTACCGGGGCGAGAGCGGCCGGGCGCACGCCCGCGGCCGGGAGCTGTGGGCGGAGATGTTCGTGCGGCGCAGCCGGCTGCGCGAGGCCGAACGGCAGACCGCGCACCTGCGCCGGGTCGCGCTGGAGGACCCGCTCACCGGTCTGGGCAACCGGCGCAGCGCCGAGCGCCGGTTGGCCACCATGCGCGTGGGCGACGAGCCGGTGTCGCTGGCCGTCGTCGACATCGACCGGTTCAAGGCGGTCAACGACGACACCTCCCACTCGCACGGCGACGAGGTGCTGCGCCGCGTCGCGGGCCTCCTGCGCGAGCACAGCCGCACCGGCGACGAGGTGTACCGGTGGGCGGGCGACGAGTTCCTCGTGGTCCTGCCGACAGCGACCGAGACCCAGGCGCTGGCCGCCGTCGACCGGCTGCGCGCCGCGGTGGCCGACGCCGACTGGGGCGACCTGCAGCTGCCCCAGCCGGTGACGGTGAGCATCGGCGTGGCCACCGCCCCGGCGGCCGCAGACGAGCCGCTGGGCTGGCGCTCCCTGTTCGACACCGCCGACCTGCACCTGTTCACCGCCAAGCGCGGCGGGCGCAACCGGGTGCGCGCCCACGGCGTCCGGGGCGTCAGCGAGGGCGCCCCGTGACGGCGCAGCCCGGGAGGGACGGTTGTGACAGGAGTGCCGCCATCTCCCGGCGTGCCCCCCGTGCGGTGCTCGACTCCATTGACAGCGGCGGGCACAGTGCGCTCGTGCCTCCCGGAGCCCTGCACCACCGGGTGACCGCCGCCCTCTCCAACTGGCAGCTCGACGACGCCGAGGAACTGCTGGCCGACGTCGGCACCGACTCCTCCCCCTACGTGGCCCCCGCGCCCCGTGACGGCGACCCCGCCCGCCCGGCCGACCTGGGCCGGGCCTGGGCCGACACGCTGCGCGCCGAGCTGCTCGTGCGCCGGCTGCGGAAGGCCGGCTTCACCCTCGTCGGCGACCCGCTCGAACCCGCGCCCGGCACCGGCGCCGCCGTCGCGCTGGACCTGCACGCCGGCGTGGCCGAGCTCATCGACGGCGTCCCCGCGTCCGGGGACGGCGAACCGCGGGCGTCGCACGCGGCACTGGCCATCGCGCTGGTGCGCTCGGCCAAGGCCGCCTTCGACGCCACCGAGGACGAGCTGCAGCGGGCCGCCGGCCTGGCCCGGCACGCCCGCATCGAGCTGCTGTCGCGTCGCGTCGACGCCGCCATGGACGAGGCGGTGGAGGCGGCCAGCCTGCTCGACCCCGGGCTGCCGCCGTCCGCCCTGCTGGTGGAGACGCTGACCACCCTCGCCGGCGTGCTCGCCGACCTGGAGCTGATGCCGCTGGCCCTGGACTACCAGCGGCGGGCGCACGAGACCGCGGTGGTCGCGGCCTCCGTCCCGGGTGCGCTGCGGCCGGAGGACGGCGACCCCGACGTCCTCGTCGCCCGCGCGGCCAGCTCCCTGGGCGAGCTGTGCGCCGAGCTCGGGGAGGCGCTGCTCGACGACGGCGTCCCTGCGGCGGCCACCCCGCACTTCACCGAGGCCCGCGCGCTCGCCGAGCAGGCGCTGGCCCTGCTGCCGCCGGAGTCCGCCGGAGCGATCGTGGCCGCGCGGGTGGTGCACGGCTGGGCGCTGGTGGGCCTCGGCGAGCACGCCGCCGCCGTCGGACCGCTGCGGGCCGCCGTCCGGGCCACCGCTGCCGGCGACGGGGCGCTGCAGACGGCGTCGCTGCTGGCCCTGGGCCGCGCGCTGCGCCGGCAGGGCGACGGCCCGGGCGCCGACGAGCAGCTGGCCCGGGCCCTCGCCACGGCGACCGAGCACGGCCTGCCGCGGCTGCGCCGGGCGGCGCTGCGCGAGCTGTGCACGCTGCACGCCGAGCTCGACGACGCCGGGCGGGCGCTGCCCTACCTGCAGGCCTACCTGGCCGACGAGCTGGACCGGGTCGACGAGCGGCGCACCCGCTGGGTGGAGCTGTTCGGCCGGCGCAAGAGCCTGCTGGAGACCGAGCGGGCCGCCGGGCAGCTGCGCCGGCAGGCCTACGAGGACCCGCTCACGCACCTGCCCAACCGCCGCTACGCCGAGGCCACCCTCGACGGGCTGCTCACCAGCGGGGCCGCCCCCGCCCTGGCGGTGGTGGACGTCGACCGGTTCAAGGAGGTCAACGACGCCGTCGGCCACGCCGGCGGGGACGACGTCCTGCGCCGGGTCGCCGAGATCCTCGTGGCCGGGTGCCGCGACACCGACGACGTGTGCCGCTGGGCCGGTGACGAGTTCGTCGTCCTGCTCCCCGACACCACCGCCGAGCAGGCCGAGCGCGCGCTCGAGCGCTGCCGTCGCGCGGTGGCCGAGACCGACTGGGCCGCGCTGGGGCTGCCCGTGCCGGTGACGATCAGCGTCGGCATCGCCTCGGCCACGCGGGGCGACGACCGGCGCACCCTCTTCGCCGCCGCCGACGGCGTCCTCTACGACGCCAAGCGCACCGGCCGCGACCGCGTCGTCCGGCTGTCGGCGGTGACCCAGACCCGGGCCGTGGGCGGTCCGCCGGACGCGCTCCCCGGGCCGCCGCCGCAGCAGCCTGGGACTGCTGTGACGGACGGGTCCTCCCGGGACGACACGACGGCCGCCGGCTCCCCGGAGCGGGTCGCGCCGGCCCCTAGGGTCCCTGCCGTGCAGCCTTCCCCGCTGACCGACCCCACCGCCGTCAGCTCCGGTTTCGCACCCCTGCTCGTCGAGCCGGCCGACCCGCCGCTGGGTCTGGGCAGCCCCGCGGAACCGGCACTGGCCCCGGCGCCGCCCGCCGCCGCGCTGCACGCGGAGCCACCCCTCCCCCCGCCCGCTCCGACGGGCGGGCGGCCGGCCGAGCCCGACGTCATCTGGGCTCCCGGCCGCAGCACCGAGCAGGTGCTCGCGCTCGTCCGCGAGGCGCGCCGGCAGTTCCCCGACCGGCCCGCGGTCGTCGTCCGGGCGCCCGCCGAGACGCTGGTCGCGCTGGCCAGCGAGCACGACGCCTACACCACGGTCGACGCCGCCTCGATGTCCGCGGCGGTCGGCCCGCTGCCCGAGCCCGCCGGCCGCATCGGCGTGCTGTGCGGGATCGGGGGCGACCCCGGCGTGGCCGCCGAGGCCGCCTTCGCCGCGCGCGTCACCGGTACCGCGGTGGTGCGGGTCGACGACGTCGGCGGCAGCCGGTTCCGCGCCGGGCTGCCGGGCGACACGCTGCCCGAGGACGTCGACTGCCTGGTCGTCGTCGCGGGGCTCGACGCGTCGATGGCCGGCCTGCTCGGTGTGCTGACCGACCTGCCGATCGTCGCCGTCCCGACCTCGACCGGACAGCCGGGCTCGCTCGGCGGGTTCAGCGCGCTGCTGACGATGCTCAACGCGGCCTCACCCGGTGTCGTGGTGAGCAACATCGACAACGGCCACGCCGCCGGGGTCTTCGCCGCCCGCATCGCCCGCCGGAGCCACCGCCGCGGCTGACCCTCCACGTCCCCGGCGGTGCCCCCGGCGGTGTCCCCGGCGGTGTCACGGCGGTATCACGGCGGTGATCAGCTGAGCTCGCTGTCGCGGGTCCTGGCTCACATCTGGTGGTGAGCCAGGACCCGCTGGGATCAGCTCACCTGATCATCGGGCGAGGTGACCACCGGCGGGAGGAGACAGCCGGTCACTGCGCGCCGGACGCCGCCCACTCGGCGAGCCGCCGCTCCTGTTCCTCGGCGCTGACGTCCTCGACCTTCGTCATGATCGCCCAGCGGTGGCCGAACGGGTCGTAGACGGAGGCGAACCGGTCACCGGTCACGAAGGTGGCCGGCTCCTCGCGCACCGTGGCACCCCGCTCGACGGCACGGGCGAACACCGCGTCGACGTCCTCGACGTAGATGCATGTCGAGCTGCTCACCCGGTCCGCCTCCCGCCCGGTCGGGACCGTCAGGCCGTAGGCGTCGTTCGGGTCGCCCAGCTGGAGCCGGCCGAGGCCGACGTCGAGCTCCGCGTGCACGACCGTGCCGTCGGGACCGTCCATGCGCTGGACGACGGTGGCGCCGAACACGTCGGCGTAGAAACCGATCGCCTCGGCCGCCGGGGAGCAGACGAGGAACGGGGTCAGCGTGGTGTAGCCGTCGGGGCGGCCGTTCGTGATCGCCATGCCCCCGACCCTGCCTACGCTCCGGCCGTGCCGTCTTGGACGAACGCGACAGGTCCGGCGAGCGGCCTGCTGCGACCGGCCGAGACCGCCCGGGAGGCGGGTCTGCGTCGCGACGCCCCCGTGAACCCGGTGCTGGCGCCGTTCGTGGAGCGGTACTGGTCGGTGCGCTGGGACCGGACCGGTCGGCGGCCGTACCGCTCGGAGGTGCTCAGCCACCCCAGCGTGAACCTGTCGGTGGAGTCCGGCTCCGAGCCGCGGTTCGGGCACGCGCTGCCCGCCGTCCTGGTGCACGGGGTCACTCCGCGCCGCTTCACCATCGACCTGGTCGGGACGGGTCGGGTGACCGCGGCCAAGTTCCGGCCGGGCGGCTGGGTCGCCCTGGGCGGCCGGCTGCCCGGCCGGGCCTCGGTGGCGCCGCTGGGCGGGTCGCTGGGCCTCGACGCCGCCCGGCTGCTCGACGCGGTGCTCGCCGTCGAGGACGACGACGCCCGCACGGCGGCACTCGATGCGGCCCTCGCCCCGCTGGCCCCGGAACCGCCCGTGGCGTACCGGGAGCTGCTCGCCGTGCTCGAGCGGATGGCCGCCGACCGCGCCCTGGTCCGGGTCGAGCAGGTGGCGGCGCTCGGGGCGATGAGCGTCCGCTCGCTGCAGCGCCTGTTCGCGGCCTACGTCGGGCTGAGCCCCAAGGCGGTGCTCGCGCGGTACCGGCTGCAGGACGCCGCGGCGGCGATCGACGCCGGCGAGGCGGACGACCTGGCGGGCCTCGCGGCGTCCCTCGGCTGGTTCGACCAGGCGCACTTCAGCCGCGACTTCCGGGCGGTCACCGGCACGACCCCCTCGGCCTACCTGCGGCACGCCCGCGCGGCGCAGGACACCGGCTGAGGTCGGGTCAGACCACCGGCTGCGGCTCCTCGGCGGGACGGGCCGGCGGCCGCGCCCCGGTCGCCTCGGCGTCGGCCCGTGCCAGCAGGGCCACCGCCCGGCGCAGGACCTCCGGAGGCTGCGTGTAGGGCAGCCGCAGCCGGTCGTCGAGGGTGTGGCCGGTGCCGAACAGCGGACCGGCGGCCAGCCGCAGCCCCAGCCGCTCGGCGGCCGCGACCACCGCGCGCGAGCGCGGCGAGGGCAACCCGCACCAGAGCACCAGGCCACCCGCGGGCTCGGGGACCCGCCAGTCGGGCAGCCGCTGCCGCAGCTCGGCGGTCAGCACCGACCGCCGCTCGCGCAGCTGCCCGCGCCAGGCGGCCAGCGACTCGTCCAGACCGTCGAGCAGCGCGCAGGCGGCGAGCTGCTCGAGGACCGGCCCGGACATCGACGTCCGGACGGCGACCGCGGTCAGCCGGCGGACCACGTCGGCCTCGGCGCGGACCCAGCCCACCCGCAGACCGCCCCACGACACCTTGCTCAGCGTCCCCACCGAGAGCAGCCCGGGGCCGAAGGCGGCCAGCGGCGGCGGTGCCGTCGCGTCGAGCCCCAGCTCGGCGAACGTCTCGTCGACCACCGCCGGGACGCCGCTGCGGCGCAGCGCTCCGGCCAGCCGCTCCCGGCCGGCCGCGTCGAGCAGGACCCCGGTCGGGTTCTGGAAGTCCGGCATCAGGTACGCCGCCGCGGGCCGGACGGCGGACAGCGTCCGCTCAGCGGCGTCGAGCCAGGCTGCGGGCTCGTCGGGGTCGAGCGCGACGGGGAGGACGCGGGCGCCGAGGGCCCGGGCGGCCTGCAGGGCGTTGGGATAGCTCGGCTGCTCCACGAGCACCCGCTGCCCGCGCCGCAGCAGCGCCGAGAAGCCGACCGAGACCCCGTGCAGCGCGCCGTTGGTGACCAGGACCTGCTCCGGTGTCGAGGGCAGGCCGCGGGCGGTGTAGCGCGCGGCGATCCGCGCCCGCAGGTCGGGCAGGCCGGCGGGGTGGTAGCCGTGCGTGGTGAGGAAGCGGGGCAGCTCCTCGAGGGCCGCGGCCAGCGCGGCCGGGACGGCGGCGGGCGCCGCCGGTGCGGCGTGCGCGAGGTCGACGGCGCCGTCGTCGGCCGGCCCGGGCACCCACGCACCCCGGTGCGGCCCGGCGGGCAGCGCCGCGAACGTCCCGGCACCCTGCCGCGCGGTGGCCCACCCGTCCTCGCGCAGCCGGGTGTAGGCCGCGGTGACGGTGGCCCGGCTGACCGCGAGCGCCGTCGCCAGCTCCCGCTCCGCCGGGAGGCGCGTACCCAGGGGCACCCTGCCGTCCGCGACCAGCCGGCGGATGCGCCCGGCCAGCGCCGCGTAGCGCGGGGGCCGGTCGGTGGCGAGGTCGCCGACGAGCGCGGCCAGGGATCGGGCGGACGTCATCTCCATGCCACCTCTCGTGGATTGGCCTGTGGTTGCCAGGCCAATCTTGACGGAGGATCGGGGCATGCACCACCTCCTGCCCGCCCGGCCGGTCCGCCGCCTCGTCCAGCTCTACGCGGGCCTGGTGCTCTACGGGCTGTCGATGGCCCTGCTCGTGCGCTCGGGGTTGGGCGTCATGCCGTGGGACGTGCTGCACCAGGGCCTGGCCCGCCAGCTCGGCTGGTCGCTGGGCATCGTCACGATGGTCGTGGGCGCGCTGGTGCTCCTGGCCTGGATCCCGCTGCGCGAACGACCGGGGCTGGGCACGGTGAGCAACGTCGTCGTCATCGGCCTGGCGCTGGACGCCGCGCTCGCCGTCCTGCCCGAACCGTCGCCCCTCCCCCTCCGGGTCGCGCTCGCGGGCCTCGGCATCGCCCTGAACGCGGTCGCGACCGCCGCCTACATCGGCGTGCGGCTGGGCCCGGGGCCGCGGGACGGGCTGATGACCGGCCTGGTGCGCCGCAGCGGCCGCTCGGTCCGGCTGGTGCGCACGTCGATCGAGGTCGTCGTCGTGGCGGCGGGCTGGCTGCTGGGCGGCACGCTGGGCGTCGCGACCGTGCTGTACGCGCTGGCCATCGGCCCGCTGGTGCACGCCCTGCTCCCCCGGCTGTCGGTGGACCTCCCCCGCGCCCCGGCCGGCGTCAGCTGACCGGCGGCCGGCGCAGGCCCGCCGCCACCACGGGGACGACGGCCACCACGAGCGCCGCCACTGCCGCGACACCGCCCACTGCCCAGGCCGCGAACACCAGCAGGGCGGCCAGCTCGGTGCCCAGGCCCGCCACCGAGGTGACCGTCGCCCGGCGGGCGCTGTCGATCCGCTCCTGCAGCCGGGCCTCGGCCACCACCAGCACCGCCAGGTAGAGCCCGTAGGCGACCGCCACCACCGCCAGCGCCGCCGGGCCGGGGACGAGGGCCACCGCCCCCAGCAGCACGCCCGAGACGAGCAGGAGCACCGGTAGCGCGCGGTCGGGCAGCCGGTCGGCCCGCCCGCCCAGCGCCGCGCCGAGCGCGCCGGCCAGCATGATGCCCAGGACGGCGGCCGGGACGACGACCGCCGGCACCCCGCGGGCCCCGGCGAGCACCGGGAAGTACTCCTCCACGGCGTCCAGGCCGCCGACGAGCGCGGCGGCGAGCACGGTCAGGCGCAGCCCGGGCGCGCGGAGGGCCTCGGCGACGCCCCGGCGCAGGGTGCCGAGCACCGAGTCGCCGTCGGGCTCCCGCAGCGGCTCGGGGAAGCGCAGGGCCAGCGCCGCCCAGGCCAGGCACACCCCGGCGCTGGCCCAGCCGACGAGTGGGTATCCGCCGACGGCGTACAGCAGGCCGGCCGCGGCCGCCGTCGGGATCTGCACGAGCAGCTCGGCCGACGTCATCCAGCCGTTCACCCGGGCGAAGGAGCCCTCGGCGCCCACCTCCGCCAGGGCGTCGTAGACCAGGGCCTCGACCGTGCCGGAGACCAGCGCGCCGGCCACGCCCCAGACGACGAAGCCGGTGAGGAAGCCCCCGAACTGCGGCGTGACGGTCCACACGGCGAAGGCGGCCGCCTCCAGGACGCCGCCCACGACGAGCGCGCCCCGGCGGCACCACCGGTCGGCCAGCGCCCCGGCCGGCACCTCGGTGAGCACCGCCGTGACCGACCAGGCGGCGAACAGCAGCGAGATCTCGGCGGCCGAGAGCCCGGTGTCGAGGAACAGCAGCGCATAGAGCGGGTAGAGCGGTACCAGCTCGGACAGCGCGGTCCAGCCCACCGCCAGGCGCGCGAGCGGTCGGGCGGCGGGCGGCAGGGTCGTCCTGGGCGGGCGTCAACGGAACGGCACGGCGCGGACGGTAGCGCGGGTCCCCCCGGCCCGCAGCCGGATTCCGGGCACCGCTGGGCTAGGCTCTCCGGCCGAGAAGGGGAGTAGCCCCCCGTCCGCTGGTCGACACGCTGGCGCCCCCGGGCGCCCGGTCAGCGGACCCACGCTCGGCCGTGGGTGGGCGAGACCTTCGACCGCAGTCGCCATCGCCGGCAGCTGCCGGTCGGAGGCTGCCCGCATCCGTCCGGCAGCGCCCTGACGGAAGTGAGAACCCCGTGTCCCTGACGGTCGTGCTGACCGCCTTCGTGCTCGTCCTGCCGGTGGAGCTCCCGGACAAGACGCTGTTCGCCAGCCTGGTCCTGGCCACCCGCTTCCCGCCGCTGCCGGTGTTCGTCGGCGTCGGGACGGCGTTCGGCCTGCAGGTGGCGATCGCCGTCACGGCCGGCAGCCTGCTCTCGCTGCTGCCCGAGGCGCTGGTCAGCGGCGTGGTGGCGCTGCTGTTCCTGGTCGGCGCCGTCCTGCTGTGGCGCAGCGCCTCCAGCGGGCCGGAGGACGCCGGGGAGGCCGCCGCCGCCCGGGAGCGCACGTCGTTCCTCCGGGCTGCGGCGATCTCCTTCGGCGTCCTGTTCGCCGCCGAGTGGGGCGACCTGTCCCAGCTGGCCACCGCCGGGCTGGCGGCGCGCCTGGACGACCCGGTGTCGGTCTTCGCCGGCGCCTGGGCCGCGCTGCTCACCGTCTCGGGGCTGGCCGTCTTCCTCGGGAAGAAGCTGGCCGACCGGCTGCCGGTCGCGCTGATCCGCCGGGTCGCCGCGGTGCTCTTCCTCGTCTTCGCCGTCGTCGCCGCGGTGGAGACGGTGCGCACGCTCGCCGGTTGACGGTCACCCGGGAGGGGGGCAGGGGTCCAGCGCGGACCGGTCGGTGCCGTAAGACGCCGTGGGGGCCATCCGGGCCCGGTGAGGAGACCCCGTGCCTACGCTCGTGGACGTGTCACCGGCGTCGACCGGACCGGGCGCCGGTCAGCAGGCCGCACGCCCGGTCGTGGACGCCCTCGACGAGCGGGGCCGGGCCGACCTGACGGCGGTGCTCCGCCTGGCGCGAGCCGTGACCGGGGCGCCACGGGCGGCGCTGTCCCTCGTGGACGGCGACCGGCCCGTGGACCTGCTGGTGCTCGACGCCGAGCACCGGGCCGGACCGCACCCGGCGGCGCTCTGCGCGCGGGCGTCGTGCTCCCCCGGGGTGTCCTGGTCCCCCGACCTGCGTGCCGACCCCGACTCCCCCGTCGACCCGGTGGTCGACGGGCGGCTGCCGGACGTGCGCTTCTACGCCGGCGCTCCCCTGCGGGCCGACGACGGCACGGTCCTCGGTGGCCTCTGCGTCTGGGACGAGCGCCCCCACGAGCTGACCGCGGACCAGGTCGCGCAGCTGTCCGACCTGACCTCCGTGGCGCTGACCCTGGTCGACCGGCACCGGACCGCGCGCGAGGCCACCCTGGTGGAGCGGGCCGAGGAGGCCCGCCGGACGGCGGAGCGTGCGCACGCCGAGCTCGGCCAGGCCAGGGCCTTCGACCGCGCGCTGTTCGACGCCCTCCCCGTCGGTGTGATCGCCTCGGACACCACGGGCACCGTGACCCACGTCAACCGGATCCTCGCCGGCTGGGCCGGCCACCAGTGGGACGGCGAGCACCTACCGCCGGGCGACCTGCTGGAGGAGCTCTACCTCGCCGACGGGGTGACCCCGCTCGACCCGCACGACGCGCCCATAGCGCGCGTGCTCCGCGGCGAGCCCGTGCGCGACCTCGAGCTGGTGGCCGGGGCGCCGGGTGGGCCGCGCCGCATCAGCCTGTCGTCGGCCGAGGTGATCCACGACGACGACGGCACGGTGCTCGGCGCCGTCGTCGCGGTCACCGACATCACCGCACAGCGGACCCTGGAGGACCAGCTGCGCGAGGCGGCCCTGCGCGACCCGCTCACCGGGCTGCCCAACCGCACGCTGCTGGTGGACCGGCTGGCGCAGGCCCTCGGCGCTGCCCGGCGTACCGGGACCGGCCTGGCGGTCCTCTACTGCGACCTGGACGGCTTCAAACAGGTCAACGACACGGCCGGGCACGCGGCCGGCGACGAGGTGCTGGTCGAGGCCGGCCGCCGGCTGTCCGGAGCGGTGCGGCCCGGGGACACGGTGGCCCGGATCGGCGGCGACGAGTTCGTCGTCCTCTGCCCCGGCACCGGCACGTCGTCGGTGGCCCAGGAGGTCGCCGGACGGGTCTCCGCGGTGTTCGCCCCACCGCTGCGCACCTCGACCGGTGCCGAGCACCACGTGGGGGTGAGCGTCGGCATCGCCCTGTGCAGTGACGGCGACACCTCCGACACGGCACTGGCCGCCGCCGACACCGCGATGTACGAGGTGAAGGCGGCCCGGCGCGCCCGCCGGCCGGCGCCGCCGCACTGAGGCCCGCTGCGCCGTCGGCGGAACGGGCACAAGGCCACTGCCCACCCGCGGAGGACGGACCTAGCGTGACGATCCACGGGGGAGGCACCGAGGAGGTCACCCGTGCCCGTCATCCCCGACCTGCCGTGGACCGCCGAGCACGTCGGCGACGGCCCGGGCGTCGTCATGGTCACCCACCTGCACCTGCGCCGGCTCCGGGACGTCCCGGCGTTCTTCCGCGACTCGCTGGCCATCCGGGCCCAGACGATGGCTGCTCCGGGCGCCAGGTCGCTGCACCTGCGCGCCCAGCCGCTGGCCCGCCACTTCACCACCGTGTCGTGGTGGGACGACGAGGCCGCGGTGCACGCGTTCGTCCGGACCCATCCGCACCGTGCTGCGATGCGTCGCTGGCACGCGGAGATGCGGGAGTTCAGCAACCGGTCCCATCCCGGCACCCCCGGCGTCGTCCCCACGGTGCGGACGGCTGCTGCGCTCTCCGCGTAACCCGCTCGGCCCCGGCCGTCGGCGGTGGCAGCATGGCCGCCGATGGACACGGGTGGAGCGCCGCGACCGGCCGACCTCGCCGTGCAGGTGACCGACCTCGTCAAGCGCTACCCCGGCCGGCCGGTCAACGCCGTCGACGGGATCTCCTTCTCGGTGCGGCGCGGCGAGGTCTTCGGCCTGCTCGGCCCCAACGGCGCGGGCAAGACCACGACGATCGGCGTCCTCACCACCCGGGTGCTGCCCACCTCGGGCACGGCCAGCGTCGCCGGGGTGGACGTCGCCGCCGATCCGGTCACCGCGCGCAGCCGGCTGTCGGTGGTGCCGCAGCGGCCCAACCTCGACCGCGCGCTGACCGCCCGGCAGAACCTGGTCTTCCACGCCGCCTACCACGGCGTCGGCCGGGCCGAGCGCAACCGCCGGGCCGACGCGCTCCTCGAGCAGCTGGGCCTGGGCGGGCGTGGCGGGGACAAGGTCGACGACTACTCCGGCGGGATGGCGCAGCGGCTGCTCATCGCCCGCGCGCTCATGCACGCCCCGCAGGTGGTCTTCCTCGACGAGCCGAGCACCGGGCTGGACCCGCAGGCCCGGTTGTTCGTGTGGGACCGGGTGCGGGAGCTGCGCGACGGCGGGGTCACCGTCGTCCTCACCACGCACGACATGGACGAGGCGGCGACGCTGTCCAACCGGGTCGGGATCATGGACCACGGCCGGCTGCTCGCCCTCGACACCCCCGCAGCGCTCACCCGCTCGCTGCCGGGCAGCGCCACGCTCGACATCGACGTCGAGCGCGCGCCCGAGGACACCGACGACGCGGTGCTGGCGGCCCTCGGCCCGCTGGCCGAGCGCGTCGAGCCGGTCGCCGACGGCGCGGGGCTGCGCGCCCGCCTCTACCTCTCCGGGGACGCCGCCGCGCTGGTGGGCCCGGTGTCGGAGGCGCTCGGTGCGCGGCGTGCCCGGCTGACCGGCGTGCGCATAGGCGAGCCCAGCCTCGAGGACGTCTTCCTCAGCCTCACCGGACGGGAGCTGCGATGAGCACGGACACCGCCGTACCGGGGCTGGTCGCCGGGGTCGGCAGCCCCGCGCCCGGCCGGCCGGACGTCGGCCGCGCGTTCCGCGCGCTGCTGTGGCGCGACGTCTTCGTCACCGGCCGCGAGCTGGTGCCCTTCCTGCTGCAGGTCGTGCTGCAGCCGGTCTTCCTGCTGTTCGTCTTCGGCAAGGTGCTCGTCGAGCTCGGCTTCGCCACCAGCCAGTACTCCGACGTGCTGCTGCCTGGGGTCATCGCGCTGACCGCGTTCCTGACCGCGCTGCAGAACACCGCCTTCCCCCTGGTCATCGACTTCTCCTTCACCAAGGAGATCGAGGACCGGCTGCTCGCGCCGCTGCCCACCGCGCTGGTCGCCGTCGAGAAGGTGGTGTTCGCGCTGCTGCGGGCGCTGGTGGCCGCGGTGGTGATGTTCCCGATCAGCTGGTGGGTGCTCGGCACGCTGCCGGTCGAGTGGGGCGACCTGCCGGTGCTGGCCGCGTTCCTGGTGCTCGGCTCGCTGGTCGGCGCGGTGATGGGCATGACGCTCGGGACGTTCGTGAAGCCCAACCGGATCAACGTCGTCTTCGCCGTCGTCCTGACGCCGCTGCTGTTCACCGGGTCCACCCAGTTCCCGTGGCAGTCGCTGGACACGCTGCGCTGGTTCCAGGTGGTATGCGCGCTCAACCCGCTGACCTACGTCAGCGAGGCGCTGCGCGCGGAGATGGCGCCGGCCGTGCCGCACCTGCCGCTGTGGCTGTGCGCGGTGGCGCTGGCGGGCTTCCTCGTCGTCTTCGGTGTGGCGAGCCTGGTCGGCTTCCGCCGCCGGGCCCTCGACTAGCCCTACGCTGCGCGCCGTGGAGTTCCGGACGACGGTGGTGCTCGGCGGCAAGACGGCGACGGGGCTGCAGGTGCCCGACGACGTCGTCACGGCCCTGGGTGGGGGGAAGCGGCCGCCGGTGACCGTCACCCTGGGCGGCTACGGCTACCGGACGACGATCGCACCGATGGGCGGGGCGTTCTGGATCCCGCTGGCCGCCGAGCACCGGGAGGCCGCGGGGGTGCGGGCCGGCCAGGAGGTCGACGTCCGGGTCGAGCTGGACACCGCGCCGCGCGAGACGCCGCTGCCCGAGGACCTCGCGGCCGCGCTGGACGACGAGGCGACGGCGTTCTTCTCCGGCCTGGCGCCCTCGCACCGCAAGGAGTGGGTGCGCTGGGTCGAGGAGGCCAAGAAGCCCGAGACCCGCGCCGCCCGCATCGAGAAGACCGCGGAGGCCCTGCGCGCGGGCCGCAGGACGCGGTGACCGGCTGAGGACCTGCGTCCCCACGTCGGGACGCGGTGACCCACCCAGGAACCTCCACCCCTGCTTCCAGGAGGGAGCAGGGGTGGAGGTTCCTGGGGCACATCCCGCCCGTTCGCCACCTCTCGCGGCCCCTGCTCGGCATGCCTGGGCCGCCGAGGGGACCAGCAGGGGGTCTCTACCGCAGCGTCGGGATCCAGTCGGCCAGCGCCCGGCCGATCTCGTGCGGTGAGTCCTCCGGGACGAAGTGCGAGCCGGGCACCGTCACCTCGGTCAGCGCCGCCCACTTGCGCACGAACGCCCGCTGCCGGCCGACCAGGATCGAGCCCGGGTCGGCGTCGAGGAACAGCTTGGGGACGTCGCTGGTGCGCAGCCACTGGCCGTAGCGCGCGACGACGTCGCGCACCTTGGGCGGCACGTTCTCGATCGGCAGCTGTCGCGGCCACTCCAGCGTCGGCCAGCGGTGCGCCGGGTCGGCGAAGGGCTCGCGGTAGCGTGCGTGCGCCTCCGGGCTCAGGCCGCGGGCCACCGACGCGGGCAGGATCTTCTCCACGAAGACGTTCTTCTCCAGCACCGCGGCCTCACCGTCCGGTCCGCGCATCGTGCGGAAGATCCCGCGCGCCGCGGCCGGCCAGTCGGCCCAGGTCAGCGGGACGACCAGCGCCTCGGTGAACGCCAGGCCGCGGACCGCGCCGGGGTGCCGGTGCGCCCAGTCGAACCCCAGCGCCGAGCCCCAGTCGTGCAGCACGAAGGTGACCCGCTCGGTCGCGCCGACCTCCTGGAGGAACCGCTCGAGGAAGCCGGCGTGGGCGGAGAACGAATAGCTGCCGCGGCCGGGGTCGGGCAGCTTGTCCGACTCACCCATGCCGATCAGGTCCGGCGCCAGGCAGCGGCCGAGGTGCTGCACGTGCGGGATGACGTTGCGCCACAGGTAGGACGACGTGGGGTTGCCGTGCAGGAAGACGATCGGGTCGCCCTGCCCGGCTTCGACGTAGGCCATCTGGAGGTTGCCGTCGGCCCGGCGGTCGACCCGGACGCGCTGGCGGGTGAACGGGTCGTCGGGCGAGACGTCGGCGGCCATGCCTGCGATCCTCACCCATCCCCCGGCCCGGCACCGCCCGAGGGGGTCGATCCGGCGGCCCGCCGCGCGGCGGCCTCGATGCGGTCCCGGTACGCCGCCCACTCGGCGGCGCTGCGGTCGGGCAGGTTGCTGTTCTCCGGGCTCATGCCGGCTGCCCCGTCGATGAGCTCGCGGAGGACGTCGGCGTGGCCGGCGTGCCGGGCCACCTCCACGGACACGTGCACCAGGATCGTGTGCAGCGACGGGTGCCGCCGCTCCTCCCGCCACCACGGCACCTCGCCGACGGCGTCCAGCGGCAGCGCCTGGACCGTCGCGTCGGCGTGCGCGGCCGAGAACGCGTACAGCTCCAGGACGTCGGCCCGGGACTCCTCCGCGGTCGCCCACATGTCGGCGTCCGGCTCGCCGCCGTCGTCCCACGGGTAGGCCTGTCCGCTGGGCCGGCCGAAGACCTCGCCGAAGTAGCCGAGCTGCACGTAGCCGACGTGCTTGACCAGCCCGAGCAGGTTGGTACCGGTCGGCGTCATCGGCCGGCGGACGTCGTACTCGCCGAGGCCGTCGAGCTTGGCCAGCAGGTCGGCCCGGCGGACGCGCAGGTACCCGAGCAGTGCCTCCTTGGGATCCACCCGACCAGCCTGACGCACGACCCCGGCATCGCGCTTGACCCTGACGCGACGTCAGGCTGTGCACTGGTCGCCGTCAGGGAGGAGGGACACCGTGAACGTGGGAGAGGTCGCGGCGCTGGCCGGGGTGACCGTGCGCACGCTGCACCACTACGACCGGATCGGGCTGCTGTCGCCGTCCGGCCGGACGGCCGCGGGCTACCGGCGGTACGCGCCGGCGGACCTGGACCGGCTGCACCAGGTGCTGGTCTACCGCGAGCTCGGGTTCCCCCTCGAGGAGGTCGCGGCCCTGCTCGACGACCCCGCCGCCGACCCGGCCGAGCACCTGCGCCGGCAGCACCGGCTGCTGCTCGACCGGATGGAGCGGACGCGGGCGATGGTCGCGGCCGTCGAGAAGGAGATGGAGGCACGGCACATGGGGATCTCGCTGACCCCGGAGGAGCGGTTCGAGCTGTTCGGTGACCAGGACCCGGCGCAGTACGAGGCGGAGGCCGAGGAGCGCTGGGGCGACACCGACGCGTGGGCGCAGTCCCAGCGGCGCACCCGCAGCTACACCAAGGAGGACTGGGTCCGGATCAAGGCCGAGGGCGAGGACGTCGAGCGGCGCTTCGCCGAGGCGATGCGGGCCGGCCTCCCGGCCGACTCCGAGCAGGCGATGGACGTGGCGGAGGAGCACCGGCAGCAGATCACCCGGAACTTCTACGACTGCCCGCCCGAGATGCACGCCTGCCTGGGCCGGATGTACGTGGAGGACGAGCGGTTCGCCGCTCACTACGAGCAGATCGCACCCGGCCTGGCGGAGTACGTGAGCACCGCCGTCCAGGCCAACGCCGCCCGCCACGGCGGCTGACCGCCCGCCTGGCCGCCGGCAGGTCAGCTGCGGTGCACCTCGTCGGGGCCGGCGGACCCGTCGAGCGCGTCGGGCCGGCCGGCACCGGCCGCGCCCGGGTCGTCGGGCAGAGGCCGGTCGTTCAGGTGGGCGGCCAGCCCGGCGGGCTCGTCGGCGGGGACCTCGGCGCGGCGGCCCGGCCGTGCTCCGAGCCGGAGCCGGCGGCGGGGCAGCCCGCCGTCCTGCGCAGCGGCCAGCAGCTCGGTCAGGTGGAGCACACGCACCTTCGACCGACGGCGGCGCAGGCCGGTGACCAGCTGCCGCTGGCAGCCGGGGTTCACCGCCACGACGAAGTCGACGCCGGCGGCCTCGATCTGGTCGAGCTTCGGGGCCAGCACCCGGCGGCTGTCCCTCGGCCGCAGCAGCGAGTACGTACCCGCCGAGCCGCAGCACTGCGCCGCGCCGGGCAGCTCGACGTAGTCGGCGACGGCGGCGATCAGCTCCCGCGGCTCCCGCCAGACGTCCATCCCGTTGCGCAGGTGGCAGGAGTCCTGCAGCGCGACCCGCGCCCGCCGCCCGTCGACCCGCAGCTCGCCGAAGGCCGCCGAGCCGTCGCGGGCCGCGTACTCGGAGAACTCCTGCACCCGGTCGCGGCCCAGCACGCCGGCCAGGTGCGCCGCGCAGCCACCCGCGGTGGTGACGATCCGGCCGGGCAGCTGCTCGCCGAGCCGCCGCGCCAGCTCGCGGCCCAGCTCCAGGTCGCCGTTGTGCGCGTGCAGGGCACCGCAGCACCCCTGGTCACCGGGGGCGTCCAGCTCCGGGCGCAGCCGTCGCGCCGCCCGGCTCACCGCCGGGAACAGTGCGCGCTCGAAGCAGCCCAGCATCAGGTGCGGACCCTGCGGGGACGACGTGGCCGTGCGCGCGTGCCCTCGGAAGGTGCCGAGACGGCGCACCAGCCAGTTGCGGACGACGACGTTGGTCAGCACCCGCGCCAGCGGCGGCCGGTGCCGGCCCTGCCACTGGTGCGAGCGCCAGTGCTCGAGCAGCTCGCCGTACTGCACGCCGGCCGGGCAGACCGGCTCGCACGCCCGGCAGCCCAGGCAGAACGAGGACTCCTCCCGCAGCGTCGGGTCGTCGTCCTCCAGCGCGCCGGTCTCCAGCGCGCGCATCAGCGTGATCCGCCCTCGTGGCGAGGACTTCTCGTCCTTGCTCAGCGCGTACGTCGGGCAGGCGGGCAGGCAGAACCCGCAGGAGATGCACCGGTCGAGCAGCTCGGGCGGGAAGATGCCCCGCGACGCCGCGCCTGCGGCCCCCGGGGCGTCCGTAGCACCCGACACCTCGCCGCTCACGCGACCTCCTCGCTGCGCTCGTCGGCACGTCCGCGCCGCGCCGTTGCGTCCATCCGTGAGGTCACGATCCCGTCTTCCCGGGGTTGAGGATGCCGGCCGGGTCGAAGGCGGTCTTGATCCGCCGGAGCAGTGCCATCTGGTCGTCTCCCAGCCGGTCGCGGAGGTAGGGCAGCTTGGCGGCGCCCACGCCGTGCTCCCCGGTGATGGTGCCGTCGAGCTCGAGGGCGGCGGCGAAGATCTCGGCGAAGGCGGCGTGGGTGCGCTCGGCAGCGGCGGGGTCGCGGGCGTCGACGACGGCGGTGGGGTGCAGGTTGCCGTCGCCGGCGTGGCCGAAGGTGCCGATCAGCAGCTCGTGCCGGGCGGCGACGGCCTCGATCCGGTCGACCATCTCGGCCAGCCGCGGGCGGGGCACGGTGACGTCCTCCAGCACGGTGAGCGTGTTCAGCCGGGACAGCGCCGGCAGGGAGCAGCGGCGGGCGGCCAGCAGCGCCTCGGACTGGGCGACCTCCTTGGCCACGGTGACCTCGAGGGCCCCCTCGTCGGCGCACAGCTCGCCCATGCGGGTCAGGTTGCGCTCGACGGCGTCCGGCTCGCCGTCGTCCCCGAAGAGCAGCAGCGCCCCGGCATCGGTGCGCAGCCCCAGCCTGGCGTAGTCCTCCACCGCCCCGATGCAGGTGCGGTCGAGGAACTCCAGCGTCGCCGGCACCACGCCGTGGGCGAGGACCTGCGTCACCGCGCGGCCGGCGTCGGCCAGCGACGAGAAGTAGGCCACCCCGGTGCTCGCCGTCGCCGGCATGGGCAGCAGCGCCAGGGTCACCTCGGTGATGACGCCGAGGGTGCCCTCCGAGCCGGTGAGGAGGCGGGTCAGGTCGTAACCGGCGACGTCCTTCCACAGCCGGCCGCCGGTGCGGATCACCTCGCCACTGGGCAGCACGACCTCGAGACCCAGCACGTAGTTGCGGGTGACGCCGTACTTGAGGCCGCGCAGGCCACCGGCGCAGGTCGCGACGTTGCCGCCCACGGTCGAGACGGTGCGGCTGCCCGGGTCGGGCGCGAACAGCAACCCCTTGGCGGCGGCGGCCTCGGCGACGGTGGCCGTGGTGGCGCCGGGCTCGGCGCGGACCAGCAGCTCGTCGGTGCTGACCTCGAGCACGCGGTCCATGCGGGTGAGCACCAGCAGGATGCCGCCCTGCAGCGGCACGGTCGCCGCGCACAGGTTCGAGCCGGCGCCGCGGGGCACGACCGGGACGCGGTGGGCGGTGGCCAGCCGCAGGACGGCGGCGACCTGCTCCGTGCGCGCCGGGAAGACCACCGCGTCCGGCGCGGAGGAGAACAACGGTGTGGCGTCCCGGGCGTACGGAGCGACCTCGCCCTCCCGGTGCCGGACGTGCTCGCGCCCGACGATCGACTCCAGCTCGGCCAGCACCCCGGGATCCAGTGCCACGTCCCACCCCCTCGCGGCGGGCGGGTGGGCCCCGCGCTCGGCCGCAGCCGGGAGCCTAGTGACGCACGCCGCTCCCTGTCCTCACGGGGACGATCGGCAGTCCGGCCGGACCTACAGCTCGGCGGCCAGCACCTGCTCGGCCACCCGGACGGCGCGCTCGCGGTCGGCGGGCACCAGGCCGATCCGCACCCGCCGGTCGAGCAGGTCGGCCACGGAGCGCGCGCCCTCGGCCCGGACGGCGAAGCGGAGCTCCCCCACCGTCTCCGGCCGGCCCTCGACCACCGGCTCCGCTCCCAGCGCGGCGACCGCGGGCGACTCGGTGCCGTAGCGCGCGACCAGCCGGGCCGGCGCCGCGACGCGGTCCAGCGCTCCCCGCGGCGCCGCTCCCACCAGCGGCAGCCGCGCGGTGCGCGACCGCGGCCCGTGCCGGCCGAGGCGGGTGAGCACCGCGTCGACGGCCTCCTGCGCCATGGCGCGGTAGGTGGTCAGCTTGCCGCCGACGACGGACAGGACCGGTCCGTCCCACCGCAGCAGGTGCCGGCGCGACAGGTCCGCGGTGGCGTTCCCGGGGCCGGCCCCGGCCGAGGCGGGCAGCACCAGCGGCCGCAGCCCCGCGTAGCTGCCGACGACGTCCGCGCGGGTCAGCGGATCGGCGAGCACCCGGTTGACCGTGTCGAGCAGCTGCTGCACCTCGGCCTCCGACGGCACCGGGTCGTCGTCGGGCACCGGGCCGGGCACCGGCTCGTCGGTCAGGCCGAGGTGCACCAGCCCACCCGGCTGTGGCAGCGCGAAGACGTAGCGGGAACGCGACCCGGGCAGCGGCACGGTGAGGGCCGCTGAGGGCGACCCGAGCCGGGCGGCCGGCACGACGAGGTGCGACCCGCGGGACGGCGACAGGCGGATGCCCGGCGCCAGCCGCTGCGCCCACACCCCGGTCGCGTTGACCACCACCCGCGCCCGCAGGGTCAGCGTTCCCCCGCCGGCGAGGCCGCCGTCGAGCTCGACGTGCACGTCGGCGCCGTCCACCGCGCGCACGGCCGCCCCGGTCACGACGCGGGCCCCCCAGGCGGCCGCGGTCCGGGCGAGGGCGACCACCAGCCGGGCGTCGTCGGTCAGCTGCCCGTCCCAGAAGACGACCCCGCCGCGGCGGCCCCGCACACCGGGCGTCGCGCGGGCCACCTCGGCGGCGTCCACCCGCCGGGTCGCCGGCAGCGAGCGGCGGCCGCCGGGCACCGAGGCGCGGACGGCGTCCCCGAGCCGCCCGCCCAGCTCGGCCAGCGCCGTGACGTCGCGGCCCGCGGCGTCGGGCACGAGGAAGGGCAGCGGGCGCACCAGGTGCGGCGCGGTCGCCCCCATGAGGACGGCGCGCTCGCGGGCGCTCTGCCGCGCCAGCCCGAGCTCGCCGTGCGCGAGGTAGCGCAGTCCGCCGTGCACGAGCTTCGAGGACCACCGGCTGGTGCCGGCCGCGAGGTCGGCCCGCTCCAGGAGGACCACGGAGAGGCCGCGGGTGGCCGCGTCGAGGGCCACGCCCGCGCCGGTCACCCCGCCACCGACCACCACGACGTCGACGGCCGCACCGGCCACCGCGTCGAGGTCGGCGGCCCGCCGGGCCGGGGAGAGGGCGGCGGGTCCGGGGCCGGGCACCGGCAGACTGTAGCCGTGCCCGAGCAGCCGGAACTGACGATCCAGGGCTGGGGTCCGGCCACCGGCCCCCGCGACGCGACGGCAACCCGCCGAGCGGACGGCGGCCCCGGTTCCCCCGAGCCGGCGGCGTCCCCCGACGTCACGGAGGTGCTGCCCAAGGCGGCCCGCCGGCACCTGGCCCGCGAGCTGGGCTGGACGCCGCGGCGCACGCTCCCGGTGCCGGTCGCCGACATCCGGCTGGCGCCCTCCCGGCTGGCCGAGGACTGCCGGCTGCGGCTGGTCGAGCTGCTCGGCGGTGAGCACGTCAGCACCGACCGCGAGGCCCGGCTGCGGCACGCCGGCGGGAAGAGCTACCTGGACCTGCTGCGCCGGCGGGAGGGCGACGCCTCCGACGCCCCGGACGCCGTCGTCCGGCCCGGGAGCACCGAGGAGACCGCAGCGCTGCTGGCGCTGTGCAGCGAGCTCGGCGTGGTCGTGGTGCCCTTCGGCGGCGGCACGAGCGTCGTCGGGGGCCTGTCGGGCGTCGACGCCGATGACCGGCCGTCGATCTCGGTCGACCTGGGCCGGATGGCGTCGGTGCACGCCCTCGACGTGGCGTCGTCCCTGGTCACGGTCGGGCCCGGCATGCGCGGGCCGGCCCTGGAGGAGCACCTGGGCGGGCACGGGCTGACCCTCGGCCACCTGCCGCAGAGCTGGGAGTTCGCCACCATGGGCGGCTACGCGGCCACCCGCTCGGCGGGTCAGGCCTCCACCGGGATCGGCCGCTTCGACGACCTGGTCGCCGGGCTGACCCTGGCCACGCCGTCCGGGGTGCTCGGGCTGGGCTCCCCGCCGGCGTCGGCGGCCGGACCGGACCTGCTCGGCCTGGCGCTGGGCTCGGAGGGTGCGCTCGGCGTCATCACCGAGCTGACGCTGCGGGTGCGGCCCGAGCCGCGGGCGCGGCACTACGAGGGCTGGTCGTTCCGCAGCTGGGAGGCAGGGCTGGCCGGGCTGCAGCGGCTGGCGCGGCACGAGCTGCTGCCCGACGTCGTCCGGCTGTCCGACCCCGACGAGACCCGCGCCAACCTGGTCAACGCCTCGGGCAGCGGCGCGTCGCTGCTGCGCGGCTCGCTGCGGGTGCGCGGGCGGGCCGCGGGCTGCCTGCTGGTCGTCGGCTGGGAGGGGCTGCCGGCCGCGGTGCGGGCGCGGCGGCAGGCCGCGGCCCCGGTGCTGCGCGGTGCGGGGGCGGTGCGCCTGGGCACCCGGGTCGGGGAGTCCTGGCGCAGGCACCGGTTCGCCGCGCCCTACACCCGCGACAGCCTGCTGGACGCCGGGCTGCTGGTCGAGACGCTGGAGACGGCGGCCACCTGGACGGCGCTGCCCACCGTGTACGACGCCGTCCGCGGGGCGCTGCGCGCGTCGCTGGGCCGGCGCGGGAAGCGGCCGCTGGTGATGAGCCACGTCTCGCACGTCTATCCGACCGGCGCCTCGCTGTACCTCACCGTGCTCGCCGACCGGGACGACGCGCTGCCCATCCAGCAGTGGCTCGCGGCCAAGCGCGCGGCGACCGACGCGCTGCTGGCCGCCGGCGGCACCCTGACCCACCACCACGCCGTCGGCGCCGACCACCGTCCCTGGCTGGAGCGCGAGGTGGGCCCGCTGGGCGTGGAGGTGCTGCGCGCGGTCAAGCAGCGGCTCGACCCCCGCGGCGTCTGCAACCCCGGCGTCCTGCTCCCCGACTGAGCCGTCCGGCGACGATCAGCTGGGATCACGACTGCGGGTCCTGGCTCACGACCAGTGGTGAGCCAGGACCCCCGGTGATCAGCTGAGCTCATCGTCGGGCGAGCTGACGCCCAGCGCCGCGGGGGAAGGCCAGGCCAGCTGCACCGTCGTCGTCACCCGGGCCAGGCTCGGCCGCGGCGGCACCGACCCGAACCCGAAGGTGACCGGCGGGCGCACCGCGGCCAGCGCGCCCAGCGGCTCGCCGTCCCACGTCGCGTCGAGTGCGGTCACCACGTGCAGGTCCTGCACGCCGTACCACTCGGTGCGGCCGTTGCCGGCCGAGCCGGTGGTGCGCAGGCCGGTCAGCAGCCGCGCCGGGCGGTCCAGCAGGCGCACCCAGGCCGGCGTGCGGGCCAGCGGCGGCGGGACGGCGCGCAGCAGCCACCCCAGCGGCGGACGGCGCCCGGTGGTGATCCGCAGCCGCAGGGGGCCGGCGTCGACCGCCCAGCTGCGCGGGTCCGGCCGCTGCACCACGACCGGGACGAGGCGGACCTCGTCGAAGGCGTAGGTGGCGGCGATGAAGTCCGCGGCGGCCCGGGAGGGGGCGAGGAGCACCCGCACGCCGTCCGCCCGCTGCACCATGACGTCGGACAGCGGCCCCAGCGGGGAGCGCGGCCAGTGGCCGACGACGACGCGGGTGCCCGACGCGGTGCCGGCCCCGAGGATCCAGCCGTCGAAGCGCAGCCGCCGGGCCATCCGCGTCAGAGGGTGGTGGCGCGGCCGCCGTCGACCGGGATGACCGCCCCGGTGACGTAGGCACCGGCCCGGCTGGCCAGGTAGACCGCGACGCCGGCCATGTCGTCGGGCCGGCCGATGCGGCCCAGCGGGGACGACGCGGCGATCTCGTCGCCGCGTGCGGCCAGCGTGGCGGCCATCATCTTGGACTCGAACGGCCCCGGGGCGACCGCGTTGACGGTGATCCGCTTCGGCCCGAGCTCTTTGGCCAGCACCCGGGTGAGGTGGTGCACCCCGGCCTTGCTCGCCGAGTACGAGTACGTGGGCAGGGACGGCGCGTGCAGCCCGTCGATGCTGCCGACGTTGACCACGCGGGCGGGGTCGTCGTCGGTGCCCGCTGCCTCGAGCAGCGGCAGGAACGCCCGGGTGAGGAAGAACGGCGCCTTGAGGTTCAGGTCGAGCACCTTGTCCCAGGCCGACGCGGGGAAGGTCGCGAACGGCTCGCCCCAGGTGGCCCCGGCGTTGTTGACCAGCACGTGCAGCCGCTCCTCGCGGCGGCCCACCTCCTCGGCCAGCCGCAGGCACTCGGCCTCGGTGGAGACGTCGGCGGGGATCGACTCCACCCGGCCGAACTGCGACAGCTCGGCGGCGGCCTGCTCGCCGGCCTCGGGCTTGCGGGAGGAGATGTAGACCGACGCGCCCGCCTGCAGCAGCCCGCGGGCCATCATCAGGCCGATGCCGCGGGTCCCGCCGGTGACGACGGCGACCTTCCCGGTGAGGTCGAACAGGTGCACGGGCGGTCTCCTCCGCGTCGTGGGGACGTCGGAGGCCCCCGGTCCGAGCACCGTATCCAGCGGCCGGGACGCCTCCTGTGCCAGCCTCGGCCCATGACCGCACCTGCCGCCCGGGGCGCCACCAGCGAGGTCGGGCCGCTGCGGACGGTCCTGCTGCACCGGCCGGGCGCCGAGCTGCGCCGGCTGACCCCGCGCAACAACGACCAGCTGCTCTTCGACGGCGTGCCGTGGGTGCGCCGGGCGCAGGAGGAGCACGACGCGTTCGCCGCGGAGCTCACCGCCCGCGGCGTGGAGGTGCTCTACCTCGACCGGCTGCTGGCCGAGGTCCTCGCCGTCCCGGCGGCCCGGACCGAGCTGGTCGCCGCCGCCGTCGACGACCCGCGGCTGGGCGCCACGCTGAAGCGCACCACGGCCGCGCACCTGGCCGACCTCTCCCCCGAGGACCTCGCCCGCGCGCTGATCGCCGGGGTGGCGCACGACGAGCTGCCCGGGGCGCGCGGCCTGTCCTGGGAGCTGATGGGGCGCGGGGACTTCGTCGTCCCCCCGCTGCCCAACCTGCTGTTCACCCGCGACTCGTCGGTCTGGGTGGGCGACCAGGTCGCGGTGACCTCGCTGACCATGCCGGCGCGGCACCGGGAGAGCACCATCACCGCCGCCGTGTACGCCCACCACCCGCGGTTCACCGGCGCCGAGCAGCTCTACGACGCCTCGCTGGAGCACCTCGAGGGCGGCGACGTGCTGCTGCTGGCGCCCGGGGTGGTCGCCGTCGGCGTCGGCGAGCGGACGACGCCCGGCGGCGCGGAGCGGCTGGCGCGGCGCGTCTTCGCCCGCGGGCTGGCGCACACGGTGCTCGTCGTCCCGATCGCCCAGCAGCGGGCGACCATGCACCTGGACACCGTCGCCACGATGGTCGACGCCGACGCGATGGTCGTGTACCCCGCCGTCGCCGGCTCGCTGGCGGCCTGGACCGTCACCGCCGATGTCCCGCCGGACGACGACGACACCACCGACCTCGTCGTCCGCGGCCCCGCACCGTTCCTCGCGGCCGCGGCCGCGGCCATGGGCATCGACCGGCTGCGGGTCATCGACACCGGCCTGGACCCGGTCACCGCCGAACGCGAGCAGTGGGACGACGGCAACAACACCCTCGCGCTGGCCCCGCGGCTGGCGGTGGCCTACGAGCGCAACACCGTCACCAACGCCGCGCTCGAGGCGGCGGGGATCGAGGTGGTGCCGATCGCGGGCTCCGAGCTCGGCAGCGGCCGCGGCGGGCCGAGGTGCATGTCCTGCCCCGTCCGCCGCGATCCCCTGTAGGGCCACACTCGAACGGTACGGCTGTACCAGAATTGTGGTACGGTCGTCTCAATCGAGTCGAGGAGGCCTGCAGTGGCGTGGGCGATGGTCATCGTGGCGGGACTGTTCGAGACGGCCTTCGCCGTCTCCCTGAAGCTGTCGGAGGGGTTCAGCCGGCTGGGCTGGTCGCTGGCGTTCATCAGCTCCGCCGCCGTCAGCTTCGGCCTGCTGTCGTGGGCGCTGCGGAGCCTGCCCGTGGGCAGCGCGTACGCGGTGTGGACCGGCATCGGCGCGGCCGGGACGGCGATCGTGGGGATGGTCTTCCTGCGCGACCCGGTGACGACCCTCCGGCTGGTCTCGATCGCCCTCATCGTCGGCGGGGTGGTCGGCCTGAACCTCTCCTCGTCGTCGGCCCACTGACCGTGGCCGCGATGGGCGGGGCGTCCCGGGCGGCGACGGCCAAGGGCGCCGCCCGCCGGGAGGCGATCGTGGCGGCGGCGGCCGGGCTCGTCGCGACGGAGGGCCCGGACGGGACGTCGCACCGCGCGGTGGCGGCCGCCGCGGGCGTCCCGCTCGCCGCCACCACCTACTACTTCCGCTCGCTCGACGACCTGCTCGTGGCCGCCGTCGAGCGCGCCGCGGACGACGAGCTCGGCCGGGTCACCGAGCTGGTCGCCGCGCTCCCCCGGCGCCGCACGTCGGCCGACCGGGTCGCCGGCATCGTCCTGGACGTCGTCCTCGGCCCCGGCCGGCTCGAGGACACCGACCTCCAGGCCCACTACGAGCGGTTCCTCGCCGGCGGCCGGCATCCGGCGCTGCGGCCGGTCCTCCAGCGGACCCGGCGTCGGGTGGACGCGCTGCTCACCGAGGCGCTGGACCGCTGCGGGCACGCCGGCGCCGACACGGCTCGGCTGGTCGCCGTCCTGGACGGGACGGTGATGTCCGCTCTGGTGGAGGGCGACGGCCGCGCCCGGGTCCGGGCCCGGGCGGCGGTCGCCGCCCTCCTCCAGGGCGGTTCGTCGGCCTAGAGGCCCTGGGCGAGGCGGTGGTAGGCCGCGCCCCAGCGCAGCTCCTTGGCCAGCGAACGCCGCGTGGTGTCGGCGTCGATGAGCACCAGCTCGGTCGCGAACACCTCGGCCAGGTCGGTGAGCTCGTCGGCGCCGATCGCCGTCGACAGCACCGTGTGGTGCGGGCCGCCGGCGGTCAGCCAGCCCTCGGTCGCCGTCTGGAAGTCCGGCCGGGGCTGCCAGACGGCGCGGGCCACCGGCAGGTTGGGCAGCTGCTCGTCGGGCTCGACGACGTCGATCTCGTCGGCCACCCAGCGGAACCGGTCGCCGAGGTCGCACCAGCCGACGACGACACCCTCGCCCGGCGCCGCGGTGAACACCAGCCGCGCCGGGTCCTCGCGGCCGCCGATCGACAGCGGGTGCACCTCGACCCGCGGCCGGTCGCCGGCGATGGTCGGGCAGACCTCGAGCATGTGCGCCCCGAGGATCCTCGGCGTCCCGGTGAGGTCGTAGGTGTAGTCCTCCATGAAGGAGGTGCCGCCGGGCAGGCCCGCCGCCGCGACCTTGAGGGTGCGCAGCAGCGCCGCGGTCTTCCAGTCCCCCTCGCCACCGAAGCCGTAGCCGTCGGCCATGAGCCGCTGGACGGCGAGGCCGGGGAGCTGCCGCAGGCCGCCGAGGTCCTCGAAGTTCGTGGTGAACGCGGTGAAGCCGCCGTCCTCGAGGAAGCTGCGCAGCGCCGCCTCGATGCGGGCCTGGTAGCGCACCGCCTCGTGCCGCGGCGCGCCGGGCCGGCAGTCGTCGGCGAACTCGTACAGGTCGCCGTACTCCTCGACGAGTGCGTCGACGGCCTTGTCCTCGACGGCGTCGACCACGGCGACCAGGTCGTTGACGCCCCAGGTGTTCACCGACATGCCGAAGCGGATCTCGGCCTCGACCTTGTCGCCCTCGGTCACGGCGACGTCGCGCATGTTGTCGCCGAAGCGGGCCAGCCGCAGCGACCGGGCCGCGGCCGCCGCCGTGGCCGCGCGCGCCCACGACCCGACCCGGGAGCGCACCCGCGGGTCGGACACGTGGCCGGCGACCGTCGTCCGCGGCATGCGCAGCCGGGTCAGGACGAACCCGTACTCGCGGTCGCCGTGCGCGGCCTGGTTGAGGTTCATGAAGTCCATGTCGATCGTCGCCCACGGCAGGGCGGCGTCGGCCTGGGTGTGCAGGTGCAGCAGCGGCTTGCGCAGCGCGTCCAGCCCGCTGATCCACATCTTCGCCGGGGAGAAGGTGTGCATCCAGGTGACGACGCCGACGCAGGACGGGTCCTCGTTGGCCTCACCCATCGCACGCCGGATGGCGGCGGCGTCGGTGAGCACCGGCTTCCACACCACCCGGACCGGCACCTCGGCGGCCTCGTCGAGCGCCGCGGCGACCCGCTGGGACTGCTCGGCGACCTGCTGCAGGGTCTCCTCGCCGTACAGCCCCTGGCTGCCGGTCAGGAACCAGACCTCGTGCCCCTCGAACGGGTCGACCACGACGGGACCTCTCCTCACTGTCCGTAGACGTTCTGGTAGCGCGCGTACAGCGCGTCGACGTCCGACTGCGCGATGGGCAGCGGCTCGCCGAGCTGGCGGGACAGGTGCACCGTCCGGGCGACGTCCTCGGTCATGACCGCGGCCTTCACCGCGGCCTTCGCCGACGGGCCGATGGTGAAGACGCCGTGGTTCTGCATGAGCACCGCCGGCGACCGGGACTCCCGCAGCGTGGCCACGATCCCCTGACCGATCGAGTCGTCGCCGATCAGCGCGAACGGGCCGACCGGGATCGGCCCGCCGAACTCGTCGGCCATCGCGGTGAGCACGCACGGGATCGGCTCGGCGCGCGCCGCCCACGCCGTGGCGTAGGGGCTGTGCGTGTGCACCTGGCCGTTCACCTCCGGCATGTGCCGGTAGACGTAGGCGTGCGCGTCGGTGTCGCTGGAGGGCTTCTTCACCCCGTCGACGGCGTTGCCGTCGAGGTCGCAGACGGTGATCCCCTCCCAGGTCAGCTCGTCGTAGAGGACGCCGCTGCCCTTGATGACGAACAGGTCCTCGCCGGGCACCCGCTCCGAGACGTTGCCCGACGTCCAGGTGACCAGCCCGTTGCGGGTCAGCTCGGCGTGCAGGGCGGCGACGTGCTCGCGCTGCGCCTGGTGGGTGCCCCGCTCGGTGCGGGCCTCGGTGGTCGTCATGTCGGCTGCTCCTCGGGACGTGCGGCGGACGTGGTCTCGGCGTCGGCGTACGGGTGCGAGCCCTCGTACCCGTGGCCGCAGTGGTCACGGACAGGCACTCACACGCATGTCACGGCGGCCCGCTCGACCGGGAGCCCGGCGACGTACCGCTGCATGAACGCGGTGAAGCCGGCGACGTCGGCCGGCTCGGGCTCCGCGGTCTGCAGGCTGGTGCCGGTGAAGACCGTCGTGTCCAGGTAGTCGGCCAGGTCCTGCTCCGGCGAGCGCCGGGTGGCGAAGGCGGCGAGGACGGCCATGCCCCAGGCGCCACCCTCGGCAGCGACGTCCCCGACCGACACCGGGGTGTCGATCGCGGCGGCCAGGAAGCGTTGCGCCACGCCCTTGGTCCGGAACAGGCCGCCGTGCGCGAACATCCGGTCCAGCCGCACACCCTCGTCCTTCTGCAGGACGTCCATGCCGATCCGCAGCGTGGCGAGGGACGAGAACAGGTGCGTCCGCATGAAGGTGCCGAGGTCGAGCCGGCTGTCCGGAGACCGCACGAACAGCGGCCGGCCCTCCTCGAGGTCCGTGATCGGCTCCCCGGAGAGGTAGTTGTAGGCGACCATCCCGCCGCAGTCGCTCGCGCCCTCCAGTGCGGCGGTGAAGAGCGCCTCGAAGACCGTCGAGGGGTCGACGTCGGTACCCAGCGCCCGGGCGAACTCGGCGAACAGCCCGGCCCAGGCGTCGAGCTCACTGGCCCCGTTGTTGCAGTGCACCATGGCCACGGGGTCCCCGGCCGGCGTCGTGACCAGGTCCAGTTCGCGGTGGACCCCGGCGAGCTCCTTCTCGAGCACGACCATGGCGAAGATGCTGGTCCCGGCGGAGACGTTGCCGGTGCGCGGGGCGACGGAGTTGGTGGCGACCATCCCGGTGCCGGCGTCGCCCTCGGGCGGGCAGAGCGGGACGCCGGGGCGCAGCCGCCCGGTCGGGTCGAGCAGCGCCGCGCCCGCCTCGGTGAGGGTGCCCGCAGGCTCGCCGGCGACCGCGATCCTGGGCAGCAGCCCGGCCAGGGTCAGCTCCACCCCGGCCTCGGCGGCCAGCTCGTCGAACCGGGCCAGCATCGGGGCGGAGTAGCCGCGGGTCTCGTCGTCGATCGGGAACATGCCGCTGGCGTCGCCGATGCCGAGGACCTTCTCGCCGGTGAGCTGGCAGTGCACGTAGCCGGCCAGGGTCGTCAGGTGGTCCAGCCGGCCCAGGTGCTCCTCGCCGTCCAGGATCGCCTGGTAGAGGTGCGCGACGCTCCAGCGGTGCGGGATGTTGACGCCGAACTCCGCGCTGAGCCGCTCGGTCGCCCGGCCGGTGTTCGTGTTGCGCCACGTGCGGAAGGGTGTGAGCAGCGCACCGTCGGCGTCGAACGCCAGGTAGCCGTGCATCATCGCCGAGACGCCGAGGGCGCCCACTCCGGCCAGCTCCACCCCGTGGCGTCGTCGCACGTCGTCGGCCAGGGCCGCGACGCTCTGCTGCACGCCCGCCCAGACGGCCTCCAGCGAGTAGGTCCACCGCCGGTCCACGAACTGGTTCTCCCAGTCGGAGCTGCCGACCGCGAGCGGAGCGTGGTCCGGGCCGACGAGCACTGCCTTGATCCGGGTCGATCCCAGCTCGATCCCCAGGGCCGTGCGACCTGCGGTGATCTCCTCGCCGACATCCGTCGTCATCTCTCGCGACCCTCTCGCCACTCCGCCCGGCCCGACAGCGGGCCGAGGTCCACCCCGACGACGTGCGTGTCGGCGGTTCCACCGGTGTCCGGCATCAGATCCTCCTGCGTCCGGCGGTCGCGACGACGGCCGGGCAGCCGCGTCGTCGCCGGGATGTTAGCGCTAACAGCGGCGGGCGTCACACCCGGGCGGGGATCCTCCCGACCGGGACCGGGCCGCTGCTGGCGCGGGTCAGCAGCACCGGCGGCACCGGCTGCAGGTGCAGCTCCCGTCCGGCCAGCCGGGCGAGCACGAGCTCCACCGCCCGGTGGCCGAGCTCGGCGAAGTCCTGCCGCACCGTGGTCAGCGGCGGGGTCAGGTACGGCGCCTCGGGCAGGTCGTCGAAGCCGACCACGCTGACGTCCCGCGGCGCCTCCAGGCCCTCCTCGTGCAGCGCCGCGAGCAGGCCCAGGGCCATCTGGTCGTTGGCCAGGAACACCGCGGTGACCTCCTCACCGGCGCGCTTGCGGGCAGCGATCCGGCGGCCGGCCTCGTACCCCGAGGACGGCGTCCAGTCGCCGTGCAGGCACACCGGGACGGGCGCACCCACGGCGGCCAGCTCGGCCCGCCAGCCCTCGATCCGGTCCCGGGCCTCCTTGGAGTCGGCGGGCCCGGTGACGTGGTGGACGGTGCGGTGGCCGAGGTCGAGCAGGTGGCGGGTGGCCAGCCGGGCGCCGGCGACCTGGTCGACGCCGACCGCGGGCTCCTCGAGCGCCCCGCCGCTCTGCACGGTGACCAGCGGCAGCGGGCTGTGCACCTGGTGCAGGGCCTCGACGGCGTCGTCGTAGGTGGCCAGCGCCAGGACGGCGTCCACCGAATGGGCCATGAAGCGGTCGACGGCGTCGCGCATCGCCTCGGCGGTGGCCTCGTCGAGCACGGTGACGCTGAGCGAGTACCCGGCCGCCCGCGCTGCCCGCTCCAGGCCGACGAGGGTCTGGGCCGGGCCGTACTGGTTGATGTTCACGGTGACGAACCCGAGGGTGCGCGTGGAGCCGGTGACCAGGGCCCGGGCGGCGCTGTTGGGCCGGTAGCCCAGCTCGCGGATGGCCCGCTCGACCCGCTCACGGGTGTGCGGTGCGACGTTGCGGTGGCCGTTGATGACCCTGGACACCGTCTGGTGCGAGACGCCGGCGCGAGCCGCGACGTCCGACATGACCAGCGCTCGGCTCACCCCCTCGGGCTCCACCGTCACCCCTCTCCGTCGAGGAGCCGGCCGGTCGTGGCCGCCTCGGTCGGGCCCTGCCGGGCGGTCCCGCGGGAGCTCCGCGGGACCGCCCCGGGCATCAGCGGGACGTGCCTGCGCGCCGCTTGTTGTAGACGTCGAACGCCACGGCGAGCAGCAGCACCAGGCCCTTGACCACCGACTGGATGGACTGGTCGACGCCCATGAGCTGCATGCCGTTGCTCATGACGGCCATGATCAGACCGCCGACCATGGCGCCGACCACGGTGCCGACACCGCCGGTGACGGCCGCCCCGCCGATGAACGCCGCGGCGATCGCGTCGAGCTCGAACATGTTGCCCGCGCTGGGCTGGGCGCCGTTGGACCGCGACGAGAAGACGACGCCCGCGACCGCGGCCAGGAAGCCCATGTTGACGAAGATCCAGAAGTTGACCGCCCGGACCTTCACACCCGACAGCGTGGCCGCGGCCAGGTTGCCGCCGATCGCGTACACCTGGCGACCGAAGACGGTCCGGGTCGTGACGACGCCGTAGGTGATGATCAGCACGGCCAGGATGATCAGCACGATCGGCAGGCCGCGGGCGTGCGCCAGCTGCCAGGCGAAGGCCATGACGACGGCGCCGACGAGCACGATCTTGGCGACGAACAGCGGGAAGGACTCGACCGGCTGCTGGTAGCGGATGCGCGCGATCCGGCTGCGGTACTGGCTGACCGCGTACCCGGCGACCGCGATCGCCCCGATGAGCAGGGTGAACGCGTCGTACCCGTTGCCGCCGAGGAGACCGTTGAGGAAGCCGCTGGCGATCCGGCCGTACTCCTGCGGGAACGGCGAGAGCGAGATGTTGTCCAGGACCTGCAGGGTGAGACCGCGGAACAGCAGCATGCCGGCGAGGGTCACGATGAAAGCGGGGATGCCGACGTAGGCGACCCAGAAGCCCTGCCACGCACCGATCGCGAGCCCGACGGCCAGTGCGGCGAGCACGCCCGCCCACCACGGCATGCCCTGCTGGATCACCAGGACGGCGGAGGTGGCCCCGGTGAGCGCGACCACCGACCCCACGGAGAGGTCGATGTGCCCGGCGATGATCACGATGACCATGCCGATGGCCAGGATCAGGATGTAGCTGTACTGCAGGACGATGTTCGTGACGTTGCCGGGGGACAGCGAGGTGCCCCCCGTGAGCACCGCGAACAGCGCGACGATGACCACGAACGCGACGTAGATGCCGCTCTGCCGCAGGTTGCTCGTCAGCAGGGCACGGACGTTGCTGGTCCCGGTGTGCAGGGCGACGGCGGGCGCGACGTCCTTGGGTGCCGTGGAGGACTGGGCCTCCGGCTCCGACGACGGCGGAACGGTCCTGGTCATGCCGCCAGCTCCTTCTCCTTGGTCATGAGCTCCATCAGGTTCTCCTGGGTCGCCTGACCGACGGGCACCTCACCGGTGATCCGGCCCGCGGACAGGGTGTAGATGCGGTCGCAGATACCCAGCAGCTCGGGCAGCTCGGAGGAGATGACCAGCACCGCCTTACCGGCCGCGACCAGCCGGTTGATGATCGTGTAGATCTCGTACTTCGCACCCACGTCGATGCCACGGGTGGGCTCGTCGAGGATGAGCACCTCGGGGTCGGTGTACAGCCACTTGGACAGCACGACCTTCTGCTGGTTGCCGCCCGAGAGCTTGCCGACGACCGAGGCGACGCTCGGGGCCCGGACGTTCATGCTCTTGCGGTAGCCCTCGGCGACCTTGATCTCCTCGTTGCCGTTGACGAAGCCCCTGCTGGCGAGCTTGTTCAGGGCGGCGGCCGAGACGTTGCGCCGGATGTCCTCGATGAGGTTCAGGCCGTAGTGCTTGCGGTCCTCGGTGGCGTAGGCGATCCCGGCGTCGATCGCCTCGGAGACGTTCTTGGGCCGGATCTCCTTGCCGTGCACGAACATCCGCCCGGTGATGTTGCGGCCGTAGGCACGCCCGAAGACGCTCATGGCCAGCTCGGTGCGCCCCGCGCCCATGAGGCCGGCGATCCCGACGACCTCCCCGGCCCGGACGGTGAAGCTCGCCCCGTCGACGACCTTGCGCTCCTGGCTCGGGTGCCAGACGGTCCAGTCCTCGACCCGCAGCACCTCCTCGCCGGGGTGCGACTCACGCTCGGGGTAGTAGCTCTCCAGGTCGCGGCCGACCATCCCGCGGATGATCCGCTCCTGGGTGACCTCGCCGGCGTGCAGGCTGAGCGTCTCCACCGTCTTGCCGTCGCGGATGACCGTGACGTTGTCCGAGACCGCGGTGATCTCGCCGAGCTTGTGCGAGATCATGATGCAGGTGATCCCGCGCTCGCGGAGCCGGCGCATCAGGTCCAGCAGGTGCGCGGAGTCGTTGTCGTTGAGCGCGGCCGTCGGCTCGTCGAGGATCAGCAGCCGCACGTCCTTCGACAGCGCCTTGGCGATCTCGACCAGCTGCTGCTTGCCGACGCCGAGCTGGCCCACCGGGGTCACCGGGTTCTCGTCCAGCCCGACCTCGGCCAGCAGGCGGGCGGCGTCGGCGTTGGCCTTGTTCCAGTCGATGAGCCCGCCGCGGCCGCGCCGCTCGTTGCCCAGGTACATGTTCTCCGCGATGGACAGGTAGGGCACCAGCGCGAGCTCCTGGTGGATGATCACGATGCCCACGTGCTCGCTGTCGCGGATGCCGTTGAAGCGGACCGGCTGGCCGTCGTAGACGATCTCGCCGTCGTAGCTCCCGGCGGGGTAGACGCCGGAGAGGACCTTCATCAGGGTCGACTTCCCGGCGCCGTTCTCGCCGCAGATCGCGTGGATCTCGCCTCGGCGGACCGCCAGGTTGACGTCCTCCAGCGCCTTGACGCCGGGGAAGGTCTTGGTGATGCCGCGCATCTCCAGGATGTGGTCGTCCATGGGACCTCGTCGTCCTGTCGTCGGCGCCTCGTCGCTGGTGGAGGGCGCGCCGCGGATGGTGGGGAGAAGTGTGCGCCACCCCGGCGGGGTGGGCCAGGCCGCGGGATGCCGGGCCCGGGTGGTGCCGGCCGGGCCCGGCAGCGGTGCTGCCGGGCCCGGCCGGGCTCAGGGGCAGGAGGTCAGTCCGCCTGGCCGCTGGCGACCTCGTCGGCCGTCCAGTAGCCCGAGTCGACCAGCACGGACTGGATGTCGTCCGCGAAGACCGTCTCGACCGGGAGCAGGTAGGACGGGACGACCTTGACGCCGTTGTCGTACGTCTCGGTGTCGTTGGCCTCGGGCTCGTTGCCCTCGGCGAAGGCCGACGCGGCGGCGACGGCCTGCTCGGCCAGCAGACGGGTGTCCTTGAAGATCGTGGAGCTCTGGACCCCGTCCTGGATCAGCTTGACCGAGGCGATCTCGGCGTCCTGGCCGGTGACGACCGCCATCGGGTTGGCGGCGTCGAGCGTCGGGCCGTAGCCGGCGTTCTGCAGCGCGGTGATGATGCCGCGGGAGAGGCCGTCGTAGGGCGAGAGGACGCCGTCGACCCGGGAACCGTCGTTGTAGGTGGAGGTCAGCAGGTCCTCCATCCGCCGCTGGGCGGTCTCCTGCTGCCAGCGCAGGATCGCGGCCTGCTCGATGTTGGTCTGGCCGGACTTGACGACCAGCTTGCCCTCGTCGATCAGCGGCTGCAGGACGTCCATCGCACCGTTGAAGAAGAAGAAGGCGTTGTTGTCGTCCAGCGAGCCGGCGAACAGCTCGACGTTGAACGGACCGGTCGCGGTGCCGGGCGAGCCGTCCTCGTTGCGCAGGCCCAGGCCGGTCAGCAGGGCGTTGCCCTGCGCCTGGCCGACGGCGAAGTTGTCGAAGGTGACGTAGAAGTCGACGTTCTCGCTGTCGCGGATGAGGCGGTCGTAGGCGATGACCGGGATGTTGTTGGACGCCGCGTTCTCCAGCTGGCCGGAGAGGGCAGTGCCGTCGATCGCCGCGACGACGAGGATGTCGGCGCCCTCGGTGATCATCTGGTCGATCTGCTGCGATTGCGTGGGGATGTCGTCGTTGGCGTACTGCAGGTCGACGGTGTAGCCCTCGCCCTCCAGCTGCTCCTTGACGTTGTTGCCGTCGGCGATCCACCGCTCCGAGGTCTGGGTCGGCATCGAGACGCCGATCGTCAGTTCCTCCGCCTCGGCGCCCCCGCCACCGGCGCCCCCGCTGCCGCCGGCGCCCTCGCCGCCACAGGCCGCCAGGGTCAGCGCCATACCGGCGCTGATGGCGGCGAAGCCGAGCCTCTTGCTCACGTGATCTCCTCCTCGAGAACTCTGCGCGCTTCGACCCGGCGCAGGCCCGCCATCGCGAGCGGTAAGAGTGTGAGCGCTAACAACCCATCGCCGTCAACCCCTGTTCGCCATGCAGGTGTCACGGTCTCGTAACGCTCGTCTGGCAGAGCGCCCCTCCCGGGAGAGGTCGTCGCCGAAGGGTGAGGCCCCGGCCACGCCGCGTCGACGGCCGGGGCGCACAGCCCAGCGGCCCCGTCCAGAGGCTCACCGCGAGGCCCCGTCCCGGGCCCCGCCCTGAGCTCGCGAAGGGTGGGGAGGACGGGGCCTCGCGGTGAGGAGGACGGGTCCTCCCTCAGCGCAGCGTGATCTGGCGCGAGAGCAGGCCGGCGCGGGCGCGGCGCTCGTCGGGGGTCAGCGGCTCGGTCGCGGCCAGTGCCCCCTCGAGGCGCTCCTCGAACGCCGTGGCGGTGGCGGTCCAGTCGGCGGCGGGGGTGTCGGCGGGCAGGTCCCACACCGGGACGAGGAGCCCGTGCGCCCGGAAGGCGCCGGCGTAGCGGGTGCCCTCGCCCAGCAGGATCTCGCCCGAGGCGCGCAGCCGGGCCAGCGCGTCGAGCAGCTGCTCCTCCGCCTCGGGCCGCACCCAGCGCAGGTGCGCCCGCTCGGCGCCGGGCCGCACCCAGTAGGCGGCGCCGAGCCCTGGCAGCAGCTCGGTGGGCAGGATCGCCGCGTTGGCCTGCTCGAGCCCGGCACGGGCCGCCGCGCCGGCCTCGACACCCTCGAGCCAGAAGCCGAAGTCCTCGTGCACGGTCACCGCGAGCGGCGCCGTGGGATCGACCAGCTCCTGCAGCCGCGGGCCGGCCGAGCCGGCGCCGCCGAGCGGACCCGGGTCGACGGGCGCACCCGACGGGGCCTCCAGCGCGGCGGCCAGCGCCGTCCCCAGGTCGCGGCTGACGTCGTCGGAGGAGCCCTGGAGCTGGACGCCGAGCAGGATCTCGCCGTTGGCGCGGACCAGGGCCGGGGCGCCGCCGGGAAGCACGCTGGCGAGGGTGACGTCGCGACCGTCCGTCGTCCGCAGCGGCGCGGTCGCCGCCGGGACCAGCTCGCGCAGCGCGACCCAGTGCTCCTCGCCGGGCAGTCCCTCGAACGGCCTGGACACCGGCGGGGCGTAGCCCGAGCCGTGGCAGTGCTTGTACCGGCGGCCCGAGCCGCACGGACAGGGCGCCTTGGGGTTGACGCCAGCGGCGGCGGCAGGGGCAGCGGGACGCTTGCGGGTCGCGGAGCGGGCCATGGGGACGAGCGTAGGTGGCTCCATCCAGAGGCTCCGGCCCCGTCCAGAGGCTCGCCACGAGCGTGCGAGGCGTGAGGAGGGCTGGGCCTCCGACGAGCCGTGCGGGGCGGGGGCGGCCCCCTCGCAGGGTCCCGCCGCGAGCCTGCAAGTGGCGGGGGGCGGGGGCGGCCCCCTCGCAGGGTCCCGCCGCGAGCCTGCGAGTGGCGGGGGGCGGGGGCGGCCCCCTCGCAGGGTCCCGCCGCGAGCCTGCGAGTGGCGGGGGGCGAGGGGGTCCTTTCTCTACGCTGCCCCGGCGTGACACCCGCGGCCCCGCCGATCGACCTCACCGACCCCGCCGTCGTCGTCGACCCCTACCCGGCCTTCGCCCGCGCCCGGGCACAGGCGCCGGTGCAGTGGCACGAGGGCCTGGGCCTGTGGCTGGCGTTCACCCACGCCGAGAGCAACGCCGTCCTGCGCGACCGACGGCTGGGCCGCATCTGGCGTGACCGCGAGCCGGCCGAGCGCTTCGGCTCCTTCAACCTGGTCCACCGGAACGCGCTGCTGGAGATGGAGCCGCCGGACCACACCCGGCTGCGCCGCCTGGTCAGCACCGCCTTCGCCCGCGGGCACGTCGAGCGGCTGCAGCCCTGGGTGCAGCGGCTGGCCGGCGAGCTGGCCGACGGCCTGGTCGAGCGCTCCGGCGGCAGCGAGCCGGTCGACGTCCTCTCCGGGATGGCCGAGGAGCTGCCGGTCGCCGTCATCGCCGAGCTGCTCGGCGTCCCGGACGCCGACCGGCCGCTGCTGCGGCCCTGGTCCAACGCCATCGTGAAGATGTACGAGTACGGCCGGACGGCGGCCGTCGAGGACGCCGCCGAGCGTGCGGCGGACCAGTTCGTCACGTACCTGCGCGCGCTGGCCGCCGAACGGCGCCGCGCCCCCGGCGAGGACCTGCTCTCGCACCTGGTCGGGGTCCGGGACTCCGACGGCGACCGGCTCACCGAGGACGAGCTGGTCACCACCTGCGTCCTGCTGCTCAACGCCGGGCACGAGGCCACGGTCAACGTCAGCGGCAACGGCCTGCTGGCGCTGCTCGAGCACCCCGACCAGCTGGAGCGCCTGCGCGCGGACCCCGGGCTGCTGCCGACGGCGGTCGAGGAGCTCATGCGCTTCGACTCGCCGCTGCAGCTGTTCGAGCGGACGGCGACGGCAGACGTGGACCTCGGCGCGGTGACCGTGCGCAAGGGACAGAGGGTCGCCGCCCTGCTCGGCGCGGCCAACCGGGACCCTGCGGTGTTCGCCGACCCGGACGTCCTCGACGTCGGCCGGGGCGACAACCCGCACATCACCTTCGGGGCCGGCGTCCACTTCTGCATCGGCGCCCCGCTGGCCCGGGTGGAGCTGCAGGCGTCGTTCGGGGCCCTGCTGGAGCGCACGTCGCGGCTGGAGCTCGGCGGGGAGCCGGTGCGCCGTCCGGAGTTCGTAATCCGCGGCCTGGCCACGCTGCCCGTCGTGGTGGGCGCCGGCTGACCGCCGCCCTCCCCCGCGGCCGCCGTACGGCGAGGTCAACGAGGCGGGTCGCCGTCGGGCGGCTGTGGATCGTGAGCGCCGTCACTGGCACGATTCCGCTCATGCGCGGCCTCATGCAGGACTACCCCCTCACCATCGACGCGATCTTCCGGCACGTCGAGCAGCACTACGGCGACGGGACGATCGCCACTGCCGGCCCCGGCGGGATTACCCGGGTCACCTACGCGGAGTGGGCCCAGCGCACCCGCCGGCTCGGCGGCGTGCTCGACACCCTCGACATCAGCGCCGACGGCCGGGTCGGCACGTTCGGCTGGAACAGCCAGCGCCACCTGGAGCTGTACTTCGCCGCACCGAGCACCGGCCGCGTGCTGCACACGCTCAACATCCGGCTGTTCCCCGAGCAGCTGACCTACATCGCCAACCACGCCGAGGACGAGGTCGTCTTCGCCGACCGCACCGTGCTGCCGCTGCTGTGGCCGCTGATCGACACGATGAAGACCGTCCGGCACGTCGTGGTCATGGACGACGGCGGCGACAACGAGATCCCTGACGACCCGCGGGTGCTCGACTACGAGGCGCTGCTGGCCGAGGCCTCGCCCGTCGACTTCCACGTCGACGACGAGTACCGGGCCGCCTCGATGTGCTACACGAGCGGCACCACCGGCAACCCGAAGGGCGTCGTCTACTCGCACCGCTCCACGTGGCTGCACACCATGGGCGTGATGGCGCCCAACGCCTTCGGGCTGGGTGTCCGCGACGTCGCGATGCCGGTCGTGCCGATGTTCCACGCCAATGCCTGGGGCATCGCCCAGGCCGCCCCGGCCGCCGGCGCCTCACTCGTCATGCCGGGCTCGATGATGCAGCCCGAGACCCTGGCGGACCTGATCGTCGACGAGGGCGTCACCTTCACCGCCGGCGTACCCACCATCTGGCAGGGCGTGCTCCCCCACCTGGCCGGCCGCCGGCACAGGCTGCGCGACATCGGCTGCGGCGGCTCCGCGGTGCCCAGGGCGCTGTCGGAGGCCTACCGCGAGCAGGTGGGCCTGCCGATCCTGCAGGCCTGGGGCATGACCGAGACCCACCCGGTCGCCTCCTCCGGCATCCTGCCGCCCCGCTTCGACGACCTCGACGACGAGGGCAAGGCCGCGCAGCGGGCCCGGGCGGGCATCCCGTTCCTCGGCGTGGAGGCGCGCATCGTCGACGCCGAGACGATGGAGCCGCAGCCGTGGGACGACCAGGCGACCGGCGAACTGCAGGTGCGCGGGCCGTGGTGCGCGAAGGACTACTACAACCCGGACGCCGGTGTGGTCCTCTCGACCGAGGACGGCTGGATGCGCACCGGCGACGTCGCCGCGATGGACGCCTTCGGGTCGATCCGGATCGCCGACCGGACCAAGGACCTCATCAAGTCCGGCGGCGAGTGGATCAGCTCGGTCGACCTGGAGAACGCGATCATGAGCCACCCGAAGGTGAAGGAGGCGGCGGTCGTCGCGATCCCCCACCCGAAGTGGGACGAGCGTCCGCTGGCCTGCGTCGTCCTGAGGGAGGGCGAGACGGCGACCGAGGAGGAGATCCTCGACCACATCCGGCCGCAGGTGGCCAAGTGGTGGCTGCCCGACGCTGTGGAGTTCATCGACGAGGTGCCCAAGACCAGCGTCGGCAAGTTCTCCAAGAAGGACCTGCGCGCGCGGTTCGCGGAGTTCCCCGCCAGGGGCTGACCGCGGGGCGAGGGGGTCCGTGCGCAGGAGCGGCGGACCCCCTCGTTCCACCGCCCGCGAAGCGGCACGGCGACACGGCCCCCTGCAGGGCACCGCCCCCAGCTCGCGAGGGGCGGGGAGGAGGGGACCCTCCTTCAGCGCACGACCACTCGGGTGCGCTTCCGCGCCACGGTCCGCGCCTCGCTCGCAGCCCTCGCTGCGATGCTCCCGCGGCGGTCAGCGCACGAAGGGCTGCTGGCCGGTCTCGCTCACCATCGGCCGCCCAGCGGCCTCCCACTCGCCCATGCCGCCACCCACGTTGACCGCGTCGTAGCCGTTGGCGTTCAGCCAGGCGGCCACGCGGGCGGAGCGGCCGCCGCCGCGGCAGGTGACGTAGAGGGGGTCGGCCTCGGGGAGCTCCTCCAGCCGCGCCGGGACCTCACCCATCGGGATGTGGGTGGCACCGTCGATGTGCCCGGTCACCCACTCGTCGTCCTCACGGACGTCGAGGACGACGGCGTCCTCGGGGACCTCGCTGGCGGGCACGGTCGGGACCTGCTGCGGCATCACGTCCCCATCGTGCCACCGGCGCGGCGAGCGGCTGCGGGCCGCGCACCACTGCGGTGATCATGGGGTCGTCGCAGGCGACACGCGCGGGCTCGCCATGGAGGTCGGCACGAACTCCATGATCACGGTCGGCGACGCTGACAGGATGGAGCCGATGACCGCCGATCCCCCGCCCGTCCGCGACCCCGCCTGGACGCTGTCCCGTTCGGCGATCGGGCTGTGGGTCACCGAGGGCGTGATCGGCACGCTGGTCTGGGCCGCCCTGGTCACGGCCCTCCTCGTCTTCGTCCCCGACGGCGGACCGATGCCGGTGCTGCGCTGGCTGCTCCCGGCGCTGGTGGCCGTCGACGCCGTCGTGACGATCGGCATCCGGCCGTGGGTCCGCTACCGGGTGCACCGCTGGGAGGTCACCGGCGAAGCGGTCTACACCCTCACCGGCTGGCTGACCCGGACCTGGACGCTGGTGCCCATCTCGCGCATCCAGACCGTCGACGTCACCCGCGGCGTGCTGCAGCAGCTGTTCGGCCTGGCCACCGTGGCGGTGCTGACGGCGTCCTCGCAGGGCACGGTGCGGGTGCTGCACCTCGAGGCCGACGTCGCCCAGCGGGTCGCCGACGACCTCGCCCGGCGCGCCGAGCTGGTCCGCGACGAGGCGACGTGAGCGGCTCAGCCCTCCCTCCGGCTCCGCCGGGCGGGAACGGACCGGCGGACGTCGTGACCGGCACGGAGGCGCCGCCGCGGCGGACGTCGCCCCGCGTGGTCCTGGTGCACACCGCCACCTTCCGGCAGGCCCGCCAGCTGGTGCCGGTGCTCATCCCGGTCGCGGCACTGGTCGGCCTGGGCGACGGGCTGCTCACCGTCGTCGTCATGGCCGTGGCGATCACCGCCCTGTCCCTGGCCGCGGCCGCGCTGAGCTGGTGGCGGTTCGGCTACGCCGACGGGCCGACGGCGGTGGTGGTGACCCGGGGGCTGCTGGCCCGGTCGGTGCGCACCGTGCCCAACGACCGCATCCGCGGCGTGGAGGTCGAGGCCCCGCCGCTGCACCGGCTGCTCGGGCTGGTGCGGGTCCGCATCGACGCCGCGGCCGGCTCGGTCGGGACCAACGAGGAGGAGCTCGTCGTCGACGGCGTCCCGCGCGCCGAGGGCGACCGGCTGCGCGCCCGTCTGCTGGCCCGCCGTCCCGTCGGGGCGCCGGCAGCGGACGGCGCGCCGGCCCCGGAGGCACCGGCCGAGGAGGAGCTCTCCCGCTTCGACCCCCGCTGGCTGCTCTACGCGCCGCTGGTCGGCAGCTACCTCGTCGTCCCGCTGGCCGCCGTCGGCACGCTGGTCCGGCTGGTGCAGGAGCTGCCCGACGCCCTCGTCCCGGACGTGGCGGGTCCGGATCCCTCGGCGCCCCTCGTCGTCGCCGGCCTGGTGGTCGCGGTGCCGCTGCTGGCGCTGGCCGCGGTGGTCGGGGCGGCCGTCGTGAACTGGGGCTACCGGCTCGTGCGGCGCGGTGGCTCCCTGGTCGCCGTCCGCGGGCTGCTCACCCGGCGGCACACCGAGCTGGAGGTCGACCGCATCCGGGGCGGCACGCTCAGCGAGGGACTCGGCATGCGCTGGGTGCGCGCGGCGCGGGTGAACGCCCTGGTCACCGGACTCGGCCAGGCCAACCGGCGCGGTCAGCTGCTGCCGCTGGGCCCGCGCGCCGAGGCACTGCGGCTGCTCGGCCGGCTGGTCGAGGACCCCGGCCCGCTGACCGGCCACCCGAGCGCCGCCCTGCGCCGCCGGCTGGCGCGTGCCCTGGCCACCGGGCTGCTGGTGACCGCGGTGGGGGTCTGGGCGGCGGTCGCCCACGGGTGGTGGTGGGTGCCGGTCATCGGCGTCGTCCTCACCGTCCTGGGCGTGCCCATGGGCATCGGCCGGTACCGGGCGCTCGGGCACGGCGCCGGGCCGCGGTCGTTCAGCGTGCGCAGCGGCTGGCTGGTGCGCGAGCAGGCCGTGCTGCAGCGCCGCGCCGTCGTGGGCTGGCAGGTGCGGCAGAGCGTGCTGCAGCGGCGGGCCGGACTGGCCACCGTGGTCGCCTGCGTGGGCGCCGGCAGCGGGGGCTACGCCGCGGTCGACATCGCCGCCGGAGAGGTGCCCGGCTTCACCGCGGCGGCGTCGTCGGGCACGTGGGCGGGGACGCTGACCCCCTAGGCAGACCGCACGCCCCACCAGGACCGCGCGTGTCGATCACCGTTGCGGGTAGCTGGGCGGCGATGGACTCCGAGGCTGCGCCCGTGCGGAGCTCAGCCGTGCTTGTCGTTGCCGCCCAGGTGCACGCGCCCGGCCAGCGCCGCCGCCTCGACCCGAGTCGCGACGCCCAGGGTCCGCAGCAGCGCGGCCACCAGGCGCTTCGCCGTCCGCTCGGAGACGTGCAGCGTCGTGGCGATCTCCACGGTGCTCGTACCGTCGGCCACCAACCGCCACAGCCGGCGCTCGTCGGCGGTCAGCCGCTGCGCGAGGCCCTGCTCGCCGGAGGGCGCGGAGTCCTCGAGCAGCCGGCGCAGGAGGTCCTCGGGGATCACCGACCAGCCGTCGAGGACCGCCAGCAGCGGGCGCACCAGCGCGTCGGGGTCGGCGGTCTTGGGCAGGTAGCCCGCCGCCCCGGCCCGCAGCGCCTCCAGGACGGCGTCCTCCTCGGCCTGGCCGGACAGCGCCACGATGCGGACCGTCGGGTCCGCGCGGCGGATCGCGGCGATCGCCCGCGTGCCGCCCGGCGGCGGCATGTGCAGGTCCACCACGGCGACGTCGGCGTGGTGGCGGCGCACCATCGCCGCGGCCGCGGAGGCGTCGTCGGTCGTCGCCACGACGCGCACCTGCCCCTGGCTCACCCCCGGCAACAGCAGGGCCAGGCCCCGGCTGAACAACGGGTGGTCGTCGACGAGCACGACGTCGACCTGCGGACGGCGCTCAGCACCTGCGTCGCTCGGCTCCATCTCTCCCCACACGGACAGCTGCGTCGGCGCTGCTGACCGGACGCACCCCGGAGGTGCCCATGACCCTGGCCGCCAACCCCCCGACGTCCTCCTCGTCCCGCCGGGTGGTGCCGGCGCTGCGCCGCTTCCTGCGGCACCGCGCCCCGGCACGGCCGGACGGCGGCGGCGGCGGCGAAGCACCCGAGCCCAGCGAGGCGCTGGTGCGGGCGCTGTGCCACGACATGCGCTCGCCGCTGGCCTCGCTGGAGGCGCTGCTCGGGACGCTGGGCCGGCCGTCCGGGCCGTCCCCCGGCCCGGTGCCGGACCCCGGCGAGGTCCTGGAGCTGGCCCGCGCGCAGACGGCCCACCTGGCCTCCATGCTGCGGACGGCGGCGGCCACGGGCGGAGCCGCGCCGCTGGGGCGTGGAACGCGCCGGCTGGGGGACGTCGTCCGCGCGTCCGTGGCCGCCTCCGGGCTGCCCGGCACCCAGCTGACCGTGCACCTCGGCCCGGGTGCGGAGGACGTCGCAGTCGCCGACGCCCGCGTCCAGCGGATCCTCACCAACCTCCTGGAGAACGCGCACCGGCACGGGAACGGCGCCGCGGTCCGGCTGACCGTCCGATGTCGCGCCCACTGGGTCGACCTGGCGCTGACGCAGGCCGTCGTCCGCCCGGAGCGGTTGCTCGGGCACCTGCGCACCGACTCCCCGCCGCCGGACCTCACCGGCCTGGGGCTGTGGTCGGTGCGGCGGCAGACCGGCGAGCTCGGCGGCCAGATCGTGTGGGCGGAGGACGGCGAGTCGCTGACCCTCACCGTGCAGCTCCCCGACAGATGACACCGGTGACACCGTCGGCCTACCGGCCGACACCGCGGCCACGTGCCGTCCCCCTGCTGCGCTGAACCCATCCCGGGCCTCGTCGCGGAGGCCTTCGGCCCCCACTCCTCGACCCGACACCGCGGCCACGTGCCGTCCCCCTGCTGCGCTGGACCCCCTCGGCCGCTCCTCGCGAGACCCTCCGGGCCCCAGTCGTCACGACCATGGCCGGTAGGCCGACGGATCACAGAGTTGGCACCGTCGGGCCAGCGCTCGGCACGGGTGGGCCAACCGGCGCGGGCAGATCCCTGGTGTCACCGCATCGGCGGTGGTCGCGACGACGCAAGGGAGACCCCGTGTTCACGCACACCCACGCCCTGCAGTACGAGGCCAAGCCCGACGGTCCCGACCCGGACTTCGCCCGCAAGATGCAGGAGATCCTCGGCGGTCAGTGGGGGGAGATGACCGTCGCCACGCAGTACCTGCTGCAGGGCTGGAACTGCCGGCTGCCCGGCAAGTACAAGGACCTCCTCCTCTCGATCGGCACCGAGGAGCTGGCCCACGTCGAGATGATCGTGACGATGATCGACCGGCTGCTCGACCACGCGCCGCTCAAGCCGGACTCGGCCGACCGCACCAAGGAGGCCGCCGCCGGCTACGGGCAGCACAACCCGCAGCACCTGATCCAGAACGGCCAGGGCGCGTCCTACATGGACAGCATGGGCAACCCGTGGACCGGCGCCTACGTGACCGCGAGCGGCAACCTCATGGCCGACTTCATGTACAACGCCACCGCCGAGATGCAGGGCCGGCTGCAGGTGGCCCGGCTCTACAACATGACCGACGACCCCGGCGTCAAGGACATGCTCCGGTTCCTCATCACCCGCGACCACTACCACCAGCAGCAGTGGCTGGCCGCGACCGAGGAGCTCAAGTCCGACGGGATCGAGGGCATCCCGGTGCCCGAGGCCTTCCCGCTGGAGGAGGAGGTCGGGGACCTCGGCTACACGTTCGTCGACGCCTCCGACGGCCCCGAGGCCTCGGCCGGCCGGTGGGCGTCGGGCCCCTCGGTCGACGGGCGGTCGGAGTTCCGCGCCCGCCCGATCGAGGCGACCGCCGACGCGCCGATCCTGCCGCCCGGCGACCCGCGGCTGTTCTCCACGCCGCAGATGCCGGGGCAGTCGCTGCTCCAAAAGGCCAAGGACATGCTCAAGTGAGGTCCTGACCCCCGCCCCACCCTGCGCCGTCGCCGCGCCGGTGGCCGGGTCACGTCAGACCCCGGCCACCGGCCGGCGGGCCGCCCCCGCCGGAGGAGAGCACCGTGCACCTGTCACTCCCCGCCGTCCTGCTGACGGTGGTCTACGCCGCGGCCCTCGCCGTCGCCGTGGCCGCGCCCGGCCAGCACCTGGTCGCCGGGCTCGTCGTCCTCACCGGCCTGGTCACCCGCTGGGCCGTCCGACACCGCCGCGCCCACGCCGCCGCCGTCCCGGTCGCGCCCGCGGACGCCGTCCTCGCCCCTGACACCGCCCCGGCCAGGGCCGCCGCCTGACCCTGCTGGGCTGCCTGCCGACGATCAGCCGAGCTGATCGTCGCGGGTCCTGGCTCACGACCGGAGGTGAGCCAGGACCGGGGACGACCAGCTCAGCTGATCGTCGGGGACGGTCCGGGAACGCGCGAGGCGCGCGCCCCCGCGAACGGGGACGCGCGCCTGGCGAGGTGCTGGAACCGGCCACCCTCCAGGGACCCGCGCCGAGCGGAGCGAGGCGTGGGGGAGGGTGGTCCTTCTTCAGTGGGCGACGGCCTTCTCCGCACCGATCCCGGTGAGCGCCCGAACCTCGAGCTCGGCGTTCTTGAGCTCGTCGGGCTGTTCCTTGGACAGCTTCGTGCCGAGCCAGCCGAGGAAGAACGACAGCGGGATCGACACGAGGCCGGGGTTGTTCAGCGGGAACCAGGAGAAGTCGACGTCCTGGATCAGCGACGGGCTCTTGCCGGTCGCCGGGTTGACCGGCGCACCGGACACCACTGGCGAGAACAGGATGAGCGTCACGCAGGTGATCAGCCCGCCGTAGATCGACCAGAGCGCGCCCTGCGTGGTGAACCGCTGCCAGAACAGGGTGTAGATGATCGTCGGCAGGTTCGCCGAGGCCGCGATGGCGAACGCCAGGGCCACCAGGAAGGCGATGTTCAGCCCGGCCTGCAGCGCCAGGATCCCCAGCCCGATGGAGACGGCGCCGATCACGATCGCGGCGATCCGGGCCACCTTGACCTCGGCGTTCGGGTTCACCTGACCCTTCTTGAGGACCGAGGCGTAGATGTCGTGCGCGAAGGACGCCGACGCGGTGATCGTCAGGCCGGCGACCACCGCGAGGATCGTCGCGAACGCGACGCCGGCGATGACGCCGAGCAGGATCGTGCCGCCGAGCTCGAAGGCCAGCAGCGGCGCTGCCGCGTTGACCGCACCGGGCGCCGCCAGGATGGTGTCGGCGCCGACCAGCGCACCGGCGCCATAGCCGATCACCAGGCTGAACAGGTAGAAGATGCCGATCAGCCAGATGGCCCAGACCACCGAGCGGCGGGCGTCCTTGGCGGTGGGGACGGTGTAGAAGCGCATCAGCACGTGCGGCAGGCCGGCCGTCCCGAACACCAGCGCGAGCGCCAGCGAGATGAAGTCCAGCCTCGAGATGTTGGTCGCGCCGTACTGGCCCCCCGGGGACAGGACGTCGCGCGGTGTGGCCTGGGTCGCGGAGGTGTCGACCGCGCCGCCGAGCAGCGCGGAGAGGTTGAAGCCGTACTTGCCCAGCACCCAGACCGTCATGACGCCGGCGCCGGCGATGAGCAGCGTCGCCTTGATGATCTGCACGTAGGTCGTGCCGCGCATGCCACCGACGAGCACGTAGACCATCATCAGGGCACCGACGAGGATCACGACGACCGCCTGCGCCAGCTCCCCGGTGACGCCGAGCAGCAGGGTGACCAGCGCGCCGGCGCCGGCCATCTGGGCGAGCAGGTAGAAGAGGCTGACCACGAGGGTCGAGGTCGCCGCCGCGGTGCGGACGGGCCGCTGGCGCATCCGGAAGGCCAGCACGTCGGCCATCGTGTACCGCGCCGTGTTGCGCATGAGCTCGGCGACGAGCAGGAGGGCGACCAGCCAGGCGACGAGGAAGCCGATGGAGTACAGGAAGCCGTCGTAGCCGTAGATGGCGATGGCGCCGGCGATGCCGAGGAACGACGCGGCCGACAGGTAGTCACCCGCGATGGCCAGCCCGTTCTGGGTGCCGCTGATGTTGCGGCCGGCGGCGTAGTAGTCGGCCGCGCTCTTGTTGTTGCGGCTGGCCTTGAAGGTGATGGCCAGCGTGACGAGGACGAAGGCCCCGAAGATCGAGATGTTGACCGCCGGGTTCCCGACGGTGGTCGTCGCCGGAGCGGCGGGGGCAGCGAAGAACATCAGTGCCCTCCTCCGGGGGTCTCGTCGGCGCCTCGGGTGACACCGACACCACTGGGGCGCGCGTACTCGTGGTGCTCCAGCCGCTCACGCATGTCGTCGGAGATCGGATCGGTGCGCTTGTTGGCGTGCGCCACGTAGACGTGGGTGATCACGAACGTCGAGATGAACTGGCCCAGGCCCAGCAGGATGCCGAGGTTGATGTTGCCGAACACCGGCGTGGCCATGAAGTCCGCCGCGTAGGTCGAGAGCAGGACGTAGAGCAGGTACCAGGTCAGGAAGGCCACGGTCATCGGGAAGGCGAAGCGGCGGAAGCGTCGCTTCAGCTCGACGAACTCCGGGGAGGCCTGGGCCTCGCGGTACTCCTCCGGCGTCAGGAGCCTGCGTTCAGCGGGTGGTGTCACGGTGCCTCTCCCTGTCGTCCTGGTCACCTGGTTCCGGTGACCGCGGTCACTCTAGAGACAAGTCTGTCCGTAATGCGTCGTCGGTGACCGTTTCGTTGTGCGCAACCCGCCCGTCGACGCCCGAGGTAGCTCAACTGTCGGGCAGCCGTAACCGGGCGGGAACCCGGCGGCGCTGCAATGGGTCATGACCACATCCGCGGGGACGACGACGGGCTGGTACCCGGTGGCGCGCGCCGCCGACGTCGGGACCAGGCCGCTGCCGGTGGCCGCCGGCGGGCGGGCCTACGTGCTGGTCCGGCTGCGGCCGGGCGGCCAGGTGAGCGCCTTCCCGGCCCGGTGCCCGCACCGGCTGGTGCCGCTGACCGCCGCCACGGTCGTCGACGGGCGGCTGACCTGCCCGTACCACGGCTGGCAGTACGACGCCGAGGGCCGCTGCGTCTCCCTCCCGTCCCTGGGACCCGAGGGGACGGCGCCCCCGCGGGCGGACCTGCCGGTGCCCTGGGCGGTGGAGGAGCGGCACGGCTGGGTCTGGCTGGCCCCCGAGCGCACCGTCGTCCCGACGCCGCCGCGGCCGACAGCGGACACGGCGCCCGAGCCGGTCCCGTCGTCGCCGGCTCCTCGGGGGCCGGTCCTCGGCAACCTCGACCCGGCGCTGGAGTCGGCCTGGCACCCGGTGGCGCTCTCCGGCGAGCTGCGCACCGGCGGCTGGCTGCAGGTGCGGCTGCTCGGGCGCACCTGGACGCTGCGCCGCACCGACCGGCTGGAGGTCGACCCGCCCGCGCACGGCGTCCGCGAGCGACTCGGCGTGGTCTGGCTCGCCCCGGCCGAGCCGCGCGACGCGCCGCTGGACTTCCCCGAGGACGGCGACCGGCGCTTCGTGACCGGCCGGCTGCCGCCGCAGCGCTCCGGGGCGACGGCGGGCGTGCTGGCCGACGTCTTCCTCGACGTCGCCCACGTCCCGTTCGCGCACGCCGCGACCGTCGGCGCGGCCGACCACCCGGAGGTGCCCGCGTACGACGTCGAGCCGGAGCCGGGCGGCTTCCGCAGCGTGCAGGAGCAGTGGTTCGACGACCCGGCCGACCCGGGCGTGGCCACCGGCGAGCGGCCGCTGCGGCAGCGCCGACGGGTGACCTGCGTGTACCGGGCGCCGTTCCAGGTGCTGCTGCGGCTCGAGTCCCTCGACTCCGGCGCGGTCACGGTCGTCCAGTTCCTCCTGCAGCCGGAGGACCAGGACTCGACCCGCGTCTACACGCGGCTGCTGCTGTCGGCGGGCCCGGGCCACCCGCTGCCCGCCCCCGCCGACGTCCAGCGTGCGGTGGCCCTCCGGCAGCAGCTGCTCGACGAGGACCTCGCCCTGGCCGCGCACCTGGCCGGCCAGGGGCTGCCGCTGGCAGTGCGCGACGAGCTGCACGTGCCCGCCGACCGGCTGGGCGTGGCCCTGCGCCGTGCGCTGAGCGACTTCGTCCTGGCCGCGCCACGGGCCGACCGCAGCGCCGCCTGAGAGGACCCCGTCCGCCCCACCCTTCGACCCGGGACGGGACCGCTCCCCCGGGTCCCCTCGCAGTCCCGGGGACGCCCCGGAGCCGGCCTACTCCGCGGGGAGCAGCTCTCCGCAGGCGGCGCAGCGGACCGGTGGGTCGGTGTCGGCGAGTCGCCCGCAGGCCGGGCACACCCGGCGCAGCCAGCACGCCGGGTCGCCGCCGTCGCCGTCCGGGTCGGCGGGCCGTGCGTCGTCGGTCACGGGGCCATGCTCGGACGCCGCCTCCGGCCTGGCAACCGCCGCCGGCGGGGTGCGCTCCCCTCCCGGCCGACGCCGCCTCGCCGTCCCCGGCTGGGATGCTGGGTGTCGTGCCCTCCTCCGCCTCCCGCCGCACCGCGCTGGCCGTCGCCGCCAGCCTCGCCGGACCCGCCGCGTGGGTCGCCCGCGCCGCCTGGGGCCTGCCCACCGCCCTGGGCGCCAGTCAGCGCGAGGTCCGGGCCCACGCCGCCGGCTCGCCGCAGTTCGCCGAGGGCCGCTTCCACAACCGGCTGAGGACCCCGGCGCTGCCACCGGCCAGCGCGCAGCGCGGCCTGCTGCGGCAGATGCACGAGGAGCGCTCCACCGGCCTGCCGGCGCGCCCGGTGCCGCTGGCCCGCCCCGAGCTCCCCGCGGAGGCCGGCGAGCTGGCCGTGACCTGGTTCGGCCACTCCAGCGCACTGCTCGAGGTCGACGGCCGGCGGGTGCTGGTCGACCCGGTGTGGGGCGAGCGGGTGTCGCCGTCCCCGCTGGTCGGGCCGACCCGGCTGCACCCGGTGCCCCTACCGCTGGAGGAGCTGCCGAGGGTCGACGCCGTCCTCGTCTCGCACGACCACTACGACCACCTCGACCTGCCCACGGTGCGCGGGCTGCTGCGCACGCAGACCGCGCCGTTCGTCGTCCCGCTGGGGCTGGGCGCGCACCTGCGCGGCTGGGGCGTGCCGGAGGAGCGGGTCGTCGAGCTGGACTGGGACGGCGCGGTGGACGTCGCCGGCCTCAGGCTGACCTGCACCGAGGCGCGGCACTTCTCCGGGCGCTTCCTCACCCGCGACACGACGCTGTGGGCGTCCTGGGTGGTGGCCGGACCGCGGCACCGGGTCTTCTTCGGTGGCGACACCGGCTACACCCCGGCGTTCGCCGCGATCGGCGCGCTGCTGGGCCCCTTCGACCTGACGCTGCTGCCGATCGGCGCCTACAACGACGCCTGGGCCTACATCCACATGACGCCGGAGGAGGCCGTCCGGGCGCACGGCGACCTCGGCGGCGGGCTGCTGGTGCCGGTGCACTGGGCGACGTTCAACCTGGCCTTCCACCGCTGGGCCGAGCCGGTGCAGCGGCTGTGCGCCGCGGCGGAGCGCTCGGAGGTCCGGGTGGCGGTGCCGCGGCCGGGACAGCGGGTCGACGTCCTGGCGCCGCCGCCGCTGACCGACTGGTGGTCGGAGGTCGGCTCGCTCGCCGACGCGCCGACCGAGACCGGGGACGGCGGCGCCAGCAGCTCCGTCGTGGCGCGAGCCGCGTCCTGGCTGACCGTCCGCCGCCCGGCCGACTAGTACTGCACCGGCACTCACGGTGGCGCCTTCCTCGGGTCCGGTGGTGGGCGGCGCGGTCTGGGCCTGGCGTCGTCGCCACCACCCGCACCAGTCAGCGGCGTGGTCGAGGTCGAGTCCTGGTCCGCGGCCGACCCGTCATGGTCGGCCAGGCGGCGCGACCGTCATCACCGTCAGGTGCTCGGCCGCGGGTCGCCAGGGGCCATCCCGGTCGTCGACTCCGTCCTCCTGGTGCCCTGGCCCGGCCCGCCGCGGATCTCGTCCTTGGTGCGGGTCTCGCGCAGGACGAGCGCCGAGACGAACGTGATCGCGCCCATGAGGAAGATGTAGACCGACACCGAGGCCGACGTACCCGTGGCCGCGAGCAACGCGGTCATCAGAAATGGTGTGGCTCCGCTCACCAGGATGGCAGCCAGCTGATATGCCAGCGAGGCCCCCGAGTAACGGATCCGCGGCTCGAACAGCTCGGCCAGGTAGGCGGCCAAGGGGCCATAGGTGAGGGATGACCCGATCAGCCCACCGACGAGCGCCAGGAAGATCAGTGGTAGCGACGCGGTGTCGATGAGCCAGAAGAACGGGAACGCCCACAGGGCGATGATCGCCGCGCCCAGCAGGATCGGCGGCCGGCGGCCGATCCGGTCCGACAGCGCCCCGCTGAAGTAGATGACGAACACGGAGATCGCCGAGGCGGCGAGCGTGATGGTCAGCAACTCGTCGCGGTCGACGCCGAGGTCGCGCGTGGCGTAGTCCAGGACCCCGGCGATGCTGATGTAGAAGATCGCGTTGGTGCCGAACAGCAGACCTGCGCCGAGCAGCACCGGCCGGCGGTGCTTGCGCACGACCTCCTTGATCGGCGCCTGCGCCACCTGTGCCTCGGGAGCCTGGCCGTGGTGCTCCTGCAACTGGCGGAAGACCGGGGTGTCCTCGACCCGGAGCTGGATGAACATGACCACGGGGAGCAGCACGGCACTGGCCAGGAACGGGATGCGCCAGCCCCAGGAGAGGAAGGCCTCCGGGCTCACGGTGGCGCTGACCACCAGGAAGACGACGTTGCCCAGGATGACGCCGATGGGAACGCCCATCTGTCCGAAGGTGCCCGCGCGTCCCTGGCGGTCCCGCCCAGCGTTCTCGGTGAGCAGGAGGATGACCCCGCCCCACTGCCCGCCGACCGCGATGCCCTGCAGGAAGCGCAGCACGACGAGCGCGATCGGCGCGAGCACGCCAATCGAGTCGGCCGTAGGCAGCAGACCGATGAGGAAGGTCGCCGACCCCATCAGGACGAGGCAGGTGACGAGGGCCGGCTTGCGGCCGACCTTGTCCCCGAAGTGGCCGAAGACCAGGCCGCCGATGGGGCGGGCGATGAAGCCGGCCCAGAAGGTGCTGAAGGCCAGCAACGTGCCGACGAGCGGAGAGGCGTCGGGGAAGAACAGCTCACCGAAGACCAACGCCGCCGCAGTGGCGTAGATGAAGAAGTCGTACCACTCGATCGAGCTCCCGATGAGCCCTGCGGTCATGAGCTTGCGCAGCGACCGACGGTCGAGGGCAGGCGTCTCGTGTTGTGAGGTTGTCATCGCCGGTCCTGTCGCCATCGCGGGGGCGCCTCTGACCCAGCCTGGAGGCTATGGGTGCACTGCACTGGCGGCAATTCCTCGCAGATGACGTCCTCGATCCGTCCTCAGCACATCCAGCCTCGGCTGCGAGCAGCCGACAGCAGCCACTGGCGACAGCGCGGGCCGGCCCCGCTGTCCCTCGTGATCGACGACGCTCGGCACCTCCCGGGAAGATCGCGATCGAGCTAGTCCAGCTGCCGGGCGACCTCGCGCAGATCGGCCGCCTCCACCTGGGGCGTCCCGCCCTCGGGGTCCAGCCGGTGGCCGGGCCGACGCAGCCGGACCACCTCGATGCCGGCTGCGAGGGCGCCCCGGACGTCGCGCGCCGACGTCGCCACGTGCACCAGCCGACCGCCGGCGCGCTCCCGCGCCCGGAGGTAGATCTCCGGGGCGGGCTTGTAGGCCCGCAGCCGCTCGGAGGTGAGGACGCCGGCGTCGTCCACGAGCGGCGCCACTCGTGTGCGGGCGAAGACGGCGTCGTCCACGTTGGACAGGACGCCGACCCGGGCGCGGGCCGCGAGCGCCGGCACCCCCTCCGCGACGTCCGGCCACAGCGGCCAGTCCCCGACCGAGTCGAGCAGACGCTCGGTGTCGGCGTCCGGGTCCCGGGCGACACCCAGCTCGGCGTAGGCGGCGGTCAGCGCGCGGCGGCAGTGCTCGGCGAAGGGCACCCAGGTCGCGAGGTCGCGTTGGGAGGCCTTGTTGGCCGCGTCCCACGCGTCGTAGAGCCGCTCCCCCGGCCCGCCGGTGATCCGCTCCAGCGCGGCCGAGCCGCCGGTGCGCGAGTCGATGAGCGCACTGAACAGGTCGAGGGTGACCAGCCGGGAGAGTGCCACGGCGCGCATTCTGCGCCGCACCGGCCCGCCGCCGGCCCCGTCCCGGGTCCCGCCCCGAGCCTGCGAGGGGTGGGAGGACCGGGTCCTTCCTTCAGCGCAGCAGCTTGGACATGCGCCGGTCGGCCAGGGGCTTGCCGCCGGTCTGGCAGGTCGGGCAGTACTGCAGCGAGGTGTCGGCGAAGCTGACCTCGCGGACGGTGTCGCCGCACACCGGGCAGGGCAGGCCGGTGCGGGCGTGCACCTGCAGCCCCGAGCGCTTCTCGCCCTTCATGGTGGCCGCCTGCTGCCCGACCTGGCGCTCCAGCGCCTCGGCGAGGGTGGCCCGCATCGCGTCGTAGAGGCGCAGGGCCTCCTCGTCGGTGAGCTTGTCGGCCATCTTGAACGGCGAGAGCCGCGCCGCGTGCAGGATCTCGTCGGAGTAGGCGTTGCCGATCCCCGCGATCAGCGTCTGGTCGGTGAGCGCGCCCTTGAGCTGGCCGCTGCGCCCGGCCAGCAGCGCCACGAACGCGTCCCGGTCGACCTCCAGCGCGTCGGGCCCGAGCCGCGCGACGCCCGGCACCTCGGCCGGCGAGCGGACGACGTAGACCGCCAGCCCCTTGCGGGTGCCCTGCTCGGTGAGGTCGAAGCCGTTCCCGTCATCGAGGTGCACACGCAGCGCCAGCGGCCCCTTGCCCGGTTTGGGCGGAGCGGCGGGCAGCCCGGTGCGCCAGTGCAGCCAGCCGGCCCGCGCCAGGTGGACGACGAGGTGCAGGCCGGAGACGTCCAGGTCGAGGAACTTGCCGTGCCGGGCGACGCCGGTGAGCTCCAGCCCGCCCAGCGCCGACAGCGGCGGGTCGAAGGTCTTGATCGCCTGGACGGCGGCCAGGTCGACGCGGGTCACCACGTGGCCCACCGCGTTCTCGCGCAGGAACGCGGTCAGCGCCTCCACCTCGGGCAACTCGGGCACCCGGCCACTATGCCGCGCAGGACCGTCTCCCGCCGTCCCCGATCGTGTGGTCCCGCCGCGCCGGGACACCCCACCGGCGCCCGGTCACCCGCGATCCCGGTAGCCCTCTCCGGTGCCGGCGAGTTGCCGGAGGTCGTCCCCGTCCGAGGACGACGCGCCGCTGCGCCTTGTCACCGGATGCCGGCTGTCCCTAGCGTCCTGGCCAGTCGGCGTGGGGAGGCCGGGACGTGACCGAGAGCGCAGAGGGCCGGCCGCCGGTGGACGAGACCCGTCCGTCGGCGCCGGAGCAGGGCACCGAGGACGGACCGTCGGTCCCGACCGACACCGGCGTCGGCATCGGGCTCGGCGAGGCCGACACCTTCGAGCCGGAGGAGTCCACCGCCGCCGAGGACGCCGACCGCGACTAGCCACTCGTCGTCCGCCGGAGCCCCCGGGTGAGGGCGGGTCGGCGTCCTGGCGGTCGCGCCGTCCGGCGGCAGCGGAACGGGGACCGGACGGGGGCTCGAGGGGGGCGTGATGGGACCGGCGTCGGGCAGCTTCCTGGTGGAGGGCGCGACGGTTTTCGACGGGCGGCTCTTCTCCGCGGCGACCCCGGTGCTGGTCCTCGACGGCCGGATCGCAGCGGTCGGGGGCCGGCCGGTCCCGCCGCCGGGCACCCCGGTGGTGGACGGCCGCGGCGCCACCCTCCTCCCTGGCCTGGTCGACGCGCACACCCACGTCTCCCCCGGCGCGCTCGAGACGGCGCTGCGGTGCGGGGTCACCACCGAGGTCGACATGTTCGCCGACCCCGAGCTCGTCCGGTCGCTGCGCCGTCAGGCCGCGGTCGATCCCCGCACGGCTGACGTCCGCTCCGCCGGTACCGGCGCGACTGCGCCCGGCGGGCACCCGAGCCGGCTGGTCCAGCGGGGCCTCCTGGCTCCCTTCCCGACGGTGCGCGGGCCCGAGGAGGCGGAGGGCTTCGTCGCGGCCCGGGTGGCGGAGGGCTCGGACCACCTCAAGCTGGTGCTCGAGGACGGCACCGTCACCGGGCAGCCCTGCCCCACCCTGGACCCCGCCACGGTGCGCGCCCTGGTCCGCGCCGGGCACGCACACGGCCTGCTCGTCGTCGCGCACGTCCTCACCCACGCGGACGCGCTGCTCGCCGTGGACGCCGGCGTGGACGGGTTGGCCCACCTGTTCGTCGACCAGCCCCCGTCCGCGGGTCTCGTCGAGGCCGTCGTGCGGAAGGGCGTCTTCGTGGTGCCGACCCTGACCTCGCTGGCTGCCCGCACCGGGCAGCCGCGGGGACACGACCTCAGCGCCGATCCGGACCTCGGGCCGCGCCTCGACCCGCGAGACCGTGCCTTGCTGGAGGCGGGCTTCCCCGGCCCACCCGCCGTCCCCGGCGGGCTCGAGCACGCCATGACCGGCGTCGCCCGGCTGGCCGAGGCGGGCGCGCCGCTGCTGGCCGGGACCGATGCCGGGAGCCCGGGCACCGCCCACGGCGCCAGCCTGCACGACGAGCTCGCCCTGCTGGTGCGGTCGGGCCTGTCCACCGCGGCTGCGCTGGCCGCGGCGACCAGCGCTCCCGCCGCCGCCTTCGGTCTCGCCGACCGCGGCCGGATCGCACCGGGACTCCGTGCCGACCTGGTCCTCGTCCGCGGCGAGCCGCAACGCGACGTGACCCGGACCCGGGCCGTCGAGGTGGTCTGGCGCGGCGGATCGGCAGCAGCTCCTGCGGGCCCGACCCGCGGGCCTACTGGCCGGTGAGGCTCTCCACCTCGCTCACCGGCGCGGTGGCGCCGGGCTCCTGCCGCGCCTGGTCGGCCACCGCCGCGGCGACGGCCGACGTGACGGCGGGGTCGAAGACGCTCGGGATGATGTAGTTGGCGTTGAGCTGGTCGTCCTTGACGACACCGGCGATGGCCTCTGCCGCCGCCAGCAGCATCCCGTCGCTGATCTCCCGCGCCCGCGCGTCGAGCAGCCCGCGGAACATCCCGGGGAACGCCAGCACGTTGTTGATCTGGTTCGGCAGGTCCGAGCGGCCCGAGGCCACGACGGCGGCGTGCTGCCGGGCCCGCACCGGGTCCACCTCGGGGGTCGGGTTGGCCATCGGGAAGACGACGGCGTTCGGCGCCATGCGCGCCAGCGCCTCGACGGGCAGCACGTTGCCGGCGCTCACGCCGATGAAGACGTCGGCGTCGACCAGCGCGTCGGGTAGCTCGCCGCGCACGCCATCGGGGTTGGTGCGCTCGGCGAGGTCCCGCTTGGCCGGCGAGAGGCGCTCGTCGTCCGGCGAGAGGATGCCCTCGCGGTCCCACACCAGCACGCGCCGGGCGCCGGCCTTGAGCATCAGGTGCACGATCGCCGTCCCGGCCGCGCCGCCGCCGGCGACCACGATCTTCACGTCCTCGAGCTGCTTGTCGACGACGCGCAGCGCGTTGCGCAGCGCGGCCAGCGCGACGATCGCCGTCCCGTGCTGGTCGTCGTGGAAGACCGGGATGTCGAGCTTCTCGCGCAGCCGGGCCTCGATCTCGAAGCAGCGCGGCGCGGCGATGTCCTCGAGGTTGATGCCACCGAAGCCGGGGGCGATCAGCTCGACGGTGCGGACGATCTCGTCGACGTCCTGGGTGTCCAGGCAGATCGGCCAGGCGTCGATGTCGGCGAACCGCTTGAACAGGACGGCCTTGCCCTCCATGACGGGCATGGCCGCGCCCGGGCCGATGTCGCCCAGCCCCAGGACGGCCGACCCGTCGGTGACCACGGCGACGGTGTTGCCCTTGATGGTCAGCCGGCGGACGTCGTCGGGGTTGTCGGCCAGCGCCAGGCAGACCCGCGCGACGCCGGGGGTGTAGGCCATCGACAGGTCGTCGCGGGTCTTCAGCGGCACCCGGGAGGCGACCTCCAGCTTGCCGCCCAGGTGCAGCAGGAAGGTGCGGTCGCTGACCTTGCGGACCTTCACCCCGGGGACGGCGCGCAGCGCGTCGACCATCTCCTCGGAGTGGGCCGCGTCCGCGGCGGAGCAGGTGACGTCGACGGTCAGGCCGTCCGACCGGGAGTCGACGACGTCGATGGCGGTCACCGCGCCGCCGGCCGAGCCGACCGCGGTCGCGATGCGGCCGATGGAGGCCGGGTCGCCGTCGGCGGTGACCCGGACGGTGATCGAGTACGACGCCGACGTGACCGGCCCGCGGGGCGGCGTGGCCGGCTCGCCGAGGGAGGTGTCGTCGGTGCTGGGCGTGGCTGCGGTCTCGGTGCTCATGGCGTCGCCCATCGTCGCACCGGAACGCCGACGAGGGGTGGTTGCGGTCACAGTGGTCACACGGGCTCGGCTAGGTTGTCTCACTGACTAGTCGGCAATACCGTCCAGCCGTGTCGCTCGAACCCTGGCCCGCCGAGTGGATGCGCGCGACGTTGCCGCTGACGGTGCTGGCGGTCGTCGCCGAGGAGGAGACCTACGGCTACGCGATCGCCCGGCGTCTGCAGGCGGCCGGCCTGGGGGCGGTCAAGGGCGGCACCCTCTACCCGGTTCTCGACCGGCTCGAGCAGGACGGGCTGGTCACGTCGTCCTGGCGCGAGGGCGCGGGCGGTCCGGGCCGCAAGTTCTTCACCGTCACGCCGCGCGGCGGGGCACACCTGGCCGAGCGCACCGCTGCCTGGCACACGTTCACCGAGCGGGCCGCCGGCCTGCTCCCGTCCGTGGGGAGTCCTCGATGACCACCAGCACCGACACCTACCGCCGCGAGCTGGTGCAGGCGTTGCGGGCGGGGAACGTGCCGCCCGAGCGGATCGGCGAGATCGTCGCCGAGGAGAGCCACGTCGCCGACACCGGCGAGGACCCCCGCGAGGCCTTCGGCCCGGCGCGGGACTACGCGGCCGGCTTCCGCCGTACGCGCAGCCGCTGGTTCGTGGCGGCCCTCGTGTCACCGACCCTGCCGGGCGCGCTGTGCGGCTTCCTCATCGTCGTGGGGATGATCGGCCTGGTCGACGGCGAGCCGGCGCTCGGGCTGCCGGCCTGGGTGGTGCTCACCGCGGGGCTGGTGCTGTGGATCCCGGTGCTGGTGGCCGTGCTGCGCGGCAGCGTCCCGGTGCGCGCGATCCCCGCACCGGTCGACTGATCACCACCAGCCCAGCCGTGGTCGCCCTGGGCATGGGCGCGTCCCTCGCCGTCCTCACCGTGGCGTGCTGGGGCCTCGTCGTCCTGACGAGCTGACGGGTCAGCGGACCGGGCGGGAGGTGCGCCCCTCGGCGCGGGCCTTGAGGCCCTCGCAGAAGTGCCGGAACGAGGGGTTGAGGTCCGGAGTGGAACGGGCGAGCAGCACGGCGAGCGGGCCGGTGTGGTCCTCGCGGACGGTGAGCAGGGTGCCGCCGTCCTCCTGCGCGTCGAGGGAGTAGGTGCGCTCGATGACCGCCAGCCCCAGCGGCAGCCCGCCGCGCCAGCGCATGGCCTCGCGCGGGCGGATCTCGGTGACCGTCACCGTGAAGGGGCGGGTGCGGATCATCGTGGCGTAGAGCGTCAGCTTCTCGCCCAGCGCCACCCGGCCCTCCACCCGGTCGACACCGGAGTCCCAGTCCCGCCAGCCGCCGACGTCGACCAGCAGTCCCCAGACCTGTTCCGGGCTCGCGTCGATGCGCGCCGCCGCCTCGTAGCTCCTCACGGCCCCTCCCTCACCCGGCCCGCACGGCCGTCGTCCGCAGGTAGGTGTTGGGTACCACGATGCCCGGGCCGCCGTCCCGGGTCGAGGTGCCGGCCTCCCCGGCAGGGTCCCGGCGCCAGCCTGCGAGCGGCAGCGGGGTCCTCCATCAGCCGACCAGCAGCGCGCCGCGCTCCCGCAGTCCGGCCACCCGGGCCACCAGAGCCGCGGTCACGACCGCGGCGGCGCCCACGGCAGCGACCGCCACCACGCCCGGCCCGCCGTCGACGGCGACCGCGACCAGGCCCCAGACCACGGCCAGGGCGAACGGCCCGGCCGCCACCCGGGCGCCGCGCACGAGCGCCGTCCCGAGGACCGCCACCGCCGCGAGCGCGGCGACCGCCCACACCTGCGCCGCCGCCCCCTGGGCCGGCGCCCCGAGCGCGACGCCGGCGCTGGCGATCTGCACCGCCGAGGCCAGCGTCACCCAGCCCAGGAGGAGCCCGGTGACCGCCGCCGGGAGCAGCCGCGGCAACCCGGTGAGCGACATGGCCTGCAGTCGCGCCCAGGCGGTCGCGGCGGCGGCGACGATCGCGAAGAGCAGCACCGCGGGGAGGACCGGGACGCGGTCACCCACCAGCGGGAACAGCACCTCCCAGACGGCGTTCCCGGCGAAGGCCGCCGCCAGTGGCCAGCCGGTCGACCGGTGCACCGCGCGGTCCCGCTGCCCGGGGAGGGCCTGGTGGACCGCCCAGGCCAGCGCCCCGGCGAAGATGGGCCCCCAGATCGAGAAGGCGTATCCGCCCGGGGTGATCAGTGAGCGGGTCGCGTCGCTGACCTCACCCACGCTGCGCCCGGCGAGCGCCGCGCCGAGCGGGCTGCCGGCGATCTGGGCGATCGCCGCGAGCAGGACCGCTGCCGCCCGCAGGGCATCCGCCCGTCGTCCGTTCCTCACCCCGGATCCCTACCCGGCCGCGGCGGCTCCCGCACGCCTCCGGGTCGGTCGTCCGTCCAGGCGGGTCCTCGACCGGACCGGAGGCGGGGCGCGAGCGCGGCGGCGTCGCGGGACGACGGCGGCGAAGCGGCCAGCTCCTGACCCCAGGCGACCAGGCCGGCGACGTCGATGCCGTGTGGCGGGGCGTCGGCGTAGGCGGCGACGTTGCCCGCCCCGCGCTCCAGCAGCCGCGCGGCGCCCCGGTCGTTGCCCCTGGCCACGTGGGTCAACCCGACGGCGAGCTGGGCCAGTCCACGCCACAGCTGCCGCTCCGGGTCCGGCGCGGACTTCCACGCGTCCTCGAGCACCTCGTGGGCGTGGAAGGGCCGCCCCGCGTCCAGCAGCTCCTGGGCCTCGGCGAGCGCACGGTCCGGGGTGCGCAGCACGCCCTCCGGCGCTCGCTCGTCCCCCACGGCACCGCGCGGGAGCGGGCGTCCCAGCGCGTCGCGTGGCCGGGCGTTGCGGGCCCGGCCCGCAGGATCTCGGTCCCGGTCGGCATCCACCCGACGATCCTGACGCGAACACCGGTCGGGTGCCGCAGGGTCGTGCCTTTTGTCGGTGGCCGTGTGCAGGATGGGCCCGAGGACGGCCGCAGGCGGGCCGCCCCCGCACCGACCCGCGGTCGTCGTCGACCGGTCCGGACCTGGAGGGGGGTGGGGCTCGTGGCCCCGGTCACCGAGGAGCGCACGGCTGCTCTCGACCTGGAGGCTGCCGCCGCGCACGTCGCCGGGACGGCGCTGCGCCCGGGCCCGGTCGGCTCGGTCGGCCTGGAGCTCGAGGCACACCTGGTCGACCTCGACGCGCCCACGTCGCGGGTCCCCTGGCAGCGGATCCGCCACCTCGTCGACGCGTTGCCCGCGCTGCCCGGTGGCAGCCGGGTCACCCTCGAGCCCGGCGGCCAGGTGGAGCTGTCCACCCCGCCGTACCCGGGCGTCGCCCCCGCGGTGACGGCGCTGCGGGCCGACCGCGACGTGCTCGCCGCGGCCCTGGCCACCGAGCGGCTGGCGGTGGCCCCGGTCGGGGCCGACCCGCTGCGGCCCCCGGCCCGGGTGTGCCCGGCGCCCCGCTACGCCGCGATGGAGCAGCACTTCGCCGCCGTCGGCTGCGCCGAGGCGGGGACGGCGATGATGAGCGGCACCGCCGCGCTGCAGGTCAACCTGGACGCCGGGCCGTGCGCCGGCTGGAGCGAGCGGGTGTCGCTGGCCCACCAGCTGGGGCCGACCCTCGTCGCCGTCGCGGGCTGCTCACCGCTCGCCGGCGGCCGCCCGACCGGCTGGGTGTCGCAGCGGCAGCGGGTGTGGGGGGACCTCGACCAGGCGCGCTGCGGGCCCCTGCTGGGCGGCGCGGACCCGTGCGGCGAGTGGGCCGAGTACGCGCTGACCGCCCCCGTGATGCTGGTGCGCGACCCCGCCGGCGACGGCGCGGTGCCGGTGCGGGACCGGGTCCGGTTCACCGACTGGGTCACCGGTGACGTGCGGCTGGGCGGCCGGGCGCCCACGACGGCCGACCTCGACTACCACCTGACCACGCTCTTCCCGCCGGTGCGGCCACGGGGGTACCTGGAGATCCGCTACCTCGACGCCGCGCCCGAGCCGTGGTGGCCGGCGCTGGCGGCGGTCACCACCGTGCTGCTCGACGACCCGGTCGCGGCCGGGCACGCCGCGGCAGCCACCGTGCCGGTCGCTGCCGCCTGGGACCGCGCCGCCCGCGCGGGTCTGGCCGACCCCGCGCTGCACGCCGCCGCTCGCGCCTGCCTCGCCGCCGCCTGCGTCGCCGTCCCCGCGGCGCTGCGGCCCGAGGTCGAGGCGCTCGCCGACCTCGTCGACCGGGGCCGTTGCCCCGGCGACGCCCTGCTCGACACCGCCCGGGCCGGTGGCCCCGTCGCCGCCCTCCTCTCAGCCACGGAGGATCCCCAGTGACCGGCCTGACCGAGACCCTCGCCCGCGACCTGGACGCAGCCCGGCAGCGCACGCTGCGGCTGACCGACCACGACGAGCCCGAGCTGCTGCGCCAGCACACCCCGCTGCTCAGCCCGCTGGTCTGGGACCTCGCGCACATCGGCCAGCAGGAGGACCTCTGGCTGCTGCGCCGCGGCGACGCCCGTCGCGAGGGCCTGCTGCCGGCCGACGTCGAGGCGCTCTACGACGCGTTCACCCACCCGCGCGCGGTCCGCTCGCGGCTGCCGCTGCTGCCGCCGGTCGAGGCGCGGTCGTTCTGCGGCGAGGTGCGCGGCCGGGTGCTCGACCGGCTGGGGCGGCTCGGCCGGGACGACGACGGCGACCCGTTCGACTTCGCGATGGTCGTCAGCCACGAGCAGCAGCACGACGAGACGATGCTGCAGGCGCTCAACCTGCGCTCGGGCCCACCGCTGCTCGGCGCCGGGACGCCGCTGCCGCCCGGCCGGCCGGGGGTGGCCGGCACGTCGGTGCCCGTGCCGGGCGGGGAGTTCGTCCTGGGCGTGGACGCCGCCGACGAGCCGTTCTCGCTGGACAACGAGCGGCCGGCGCACGTCGTCGACGTCCCGTCGTTCCGCATCGGCCGGGTGCCGGTGACCAACGCCGAGTACGCCGCCTTCGTCGCCGACGGCGGCTACGACGACCGGCGCTGGTGGTCCGGGCGCGGTTGGGCGCACCGGGTCGAGGCCCAGCTGGAGCGGCCGCAGTTCTGGGGCGCCGACGGCACCCGCACCCGCTTCGGCGTCGTGGAACCCCTCCCCGCCGACGAGCCGGTCCAGCACGTGACGTACTTCGAGGCCGAGGCCTACGCGGCCTGGGCCGGGGCGACCGGCGCTGCCCCGCCCGGCGCCCGGCTGCCCACCGAGGTCGAGTGGGAGAAGGCCGCCGTCTGGGACCCGGCGACCCGGCGGCGGCGTCGGTTCCCGTGGGGTTCGGCCGAGCCGTCGTCCGCGCTGGCCAACCTCGGCGGCGACGCGCTGCGCCCGGCACCCGTGGGCGCCTACCCGGCCGGCGCCTCGGCCTGCGGGGCCGAGCAGCTGATGGGCGACGTCTGGGAGTGGACCTCCTCGGACCTCACCCCGTGGCCCGGGTTCCGGCCGATGCTCTACGCCGACTACTCCGCGCCGTTCTTCGGCGGCGACTACAAGGTGCTGCGCGGCGGGTCCTGGGCGGTGGGGCCGTCGATCCTGCGGCCCAGCTTCCGCAACTGGGACCACCCGATCCGCCGGCAGGTCTTCAGCGGCTTCCGCCTGGCCTGGCCCGTCGACACGACGGCCGCCTGACCCGTGTGCCGCCACCTCGCCTGGCTCGGCCGGCCGCGGACGCTGGCCGAGCTGGTGCTCGAGCCGCCGTCCTCGCTGCTGGTGCAGTCGTACGCGCCGCGTCGCCAGCGGTACGGCACGGTCAACGCCGACGGCTGGGGCGTCGGCTTCCACGTCCCGGGGCGGACCCGGCCGGCGCGCTGGCGCTCGGCGCGGCCGCTGTGGGCCGACCCGTCCTTCGCCTCGGTCGCGCCGGTGCTGTCCTCCGGGTGCGTGGTGGCCGCCGTGCGCTCCGCGACCGTCGGCATGCCGCTGGAGGAGAGCGCGGTGGCGCCGTTCACCGACGGGCGCTGGCTGCTCTCGCACAACGGCCGGGTGGACCGCGCGGTGCTGCCCCCCGTCCGCGACGCCGAGTCGACCGTCGACAGCGCGCTGCTGGCCGCGCTGGTGTTCGACCGCGGGCCGGACGCCCTGGCCGCCACGGTCCGCGAGGTGGGCGCCGCGGACCCCGCCGCCCGGCTGAACCTGCTGGCCGCCGACGGGACCCGCCTGCTGGCGACCACCTGGGGCGACACGCTGTCGGCGCTGGTCACCCCCGACGGCACCGCGCTGGCCAGCGAGCCGTGGGACGACGACCCGCGGTGGACCGACGTCCCCGACCGGTCGCTGGTCGAGGTCACCCCCGACGGCCTGACGACGACCCCGCTGACCTGACGAGCACTGGAGCACCGTGTCGATCTCGCTCACGAACCACCTCGCCCCCGAGGACGCCGCGGAGGCGCTGCGTGCCGACGCCCGTGCCGGCCTGACCGCCACGCCGAAGTCGCTGCCGCCGCGGTGGTTCTACGACGAGCGGGGCAGCGAGCTGTTCGACGAGATAACCCGGTTGCCGGAGTACTACCCGACCCGCGCCGAGCGGGCCGTGCTCACCGTGCGCGCGGACGAGATCGCGGCTGCCTCCGGCGCCGACGTGCTGGTCGAGCTGGGCAGCGGGACGTCGGAGAAGACCCGGTTGCTGCTGGACGCGCTGCGCGACGCGGGCACGCTGCGCCGGTTCGTGCCCTGCGACGTCGACCCGTCGGTGCTGCAGGCGGCCGGGGCGGCGATCACCGCCGAGTACCCGGGGGTGGAGGTGGCGGCGGTCGTCGGCGACTTCACCCGGCACCTGGGCGAGCTGCCGCGGTCGGGACGCCGGCTGGTGGCCTTCCTCGGCTCCACGATCGGCAACCTGGAGCCGGAGGCGCGGGCGGCGTTCCTCGCCGAGCTGGCCGGCACGCTGCAGCCCGGGGACTCCTTCCTGCTCGGCACCGACCTGGTCAAGGACCCCGCGAGGCTGGTGCGCGCCTACGACGACGCCGCCGGGGTCACCGCGGAGTTCAACAGGAACGTGCTGCGCGTGCTCGACCGGGAGCTCGGGGCCGACTTCGACCCGGCGGCCTTCGAGCACGTCGCCGTGTGGGACGCCGAGCACGAGTGGATCGAGATGCGGCTGCGCTCGCGCGCCGACCAGGTGGTGCAGGTCCCCGCGCTGGACCTCGACGTCCGGTTCGCCGCCGGCGAGGAGATGCGCACCGAGGTGTCGGCGAAGTTCCGCCGCGAGCGGGTCGAGGCCGAGCTGGGCGCGGCGGGTCTGCGGATGACGCGGTGGTGGACCGACCCCGACGGCGATTTCGGCGTCTCCCTCTCCGTGCCCGCCTGAGGACGCCGGCGGGCACGTGCATCCGGGCGCGGCGACCGCCCGGAAGGAGGGGTGTCAGACGCACCCGTCCCCGGAAGGACCCCCGTGGCCAGCATCCGCACCCCCGGGCCGGCGCCGGCCGCCGCGGAGTCGCTGTCGTGACCGGACTGCTGGAGCGCGGAACGGCTAGGGTCGGGCGGGTGCCCCCGGACGTCGTACCGCTGCGGGACGCCGATCCCGAGCCCGACGACACCGAGGTCGGCCGCCGGTTCGCCGCCGGCGACGAGCAGGCGCTGGCCTGGGCCTACGAGCGCTTCGCCGGGCAGGTCCACGGCATGGCGGTGCGCGCCTTCGGTCCCGGTCCGGACGCCGAGGACGTCACCCAGCAGGTCTTCGTCTCCGCCTGGACCGGCCGCGCCGGCTACCGCCCCGAGCAGGGCCCGCTGCCGGCCTGGTTGGTCGGCATCTGCCGGCACAAGATCGCCGACGCCTGGGCCCGGCGCGACCGGCAGCGCCGTGCCGCCGAGGCCGCCGCCACCGAGGCCCGCTCGGCGCCGGCGACGACCGGCTTCCAGGTGGACACCGCCGTCGCCGACCGGGTGCTGCTGCTCGGCGAGCTGGACCGGCTGGGCCAGCCGCAGCGGGGCATCATCGAGCTCGCCTTCTTCGAGGACCTCACGCACACCCAGATCGCCGACCGCACCGGCCTGCCCCTCGGCACGGTGAAGTCCCACATCCGGCGCACCCTCGAACGCCTGAGGTCACGGTTGGAGGTGGACGGTGCGGCACTGCACGCCTGAGCAGCTGGCGCTGGCGGCGCTGCACGAGCCGCTGCCCGCCGACGACGCCACCCACCTCGACTCCTGCGCGCACTGCCGGACGGAGGTGGCCTCGCTGCGCCGCGGGGTCGCCGCGCTCGCCGTCCCCGAGCTGGCCGCGCCGGGTGCCGCGATCCCTCCGCCGCCGGGCGTGTGGGCGGGGATCGCCGCGGCCACGGGGGTCACCACCGCGCCGCGGCCCGCGGCGGGTGCCGTCGTCCGGCCCGCCCCCGCGACCGCCGTCCCGGCCGCCGTCCCCCCGCCGTCACCGGCACCCGAGCCCGCTCCGGCGCCCGTCGTGCCGCTGCGGACCCGCCGCTCCCGGCTGCTGCTGGCGGCCGCGGCGTCCCTGGTCGTCGGCGTGGGGATCGGCGCGGGCGCGGTCGCCCTCGGCACGGGGGACGACGACGGGGTCGCCGTGGCCGCGGCCGCGCTGGACCCGCTCGACGACAGCGGCGCCACCGGCCGGGCGCAGGCGCTCGAGCGCGACGACGGCACCCGCGTGCTCCGGCTCGACCTCACCGCCGCGGACCTGCAGGACGGCTTCTACGAGGTGTGGCTCATCGACGAGTCGGTCGAGGACATGTACTCCCTGGGGGTGGTCCAGAGCGGCGACGAGGTCACTCTCGAGGTGCCCCCGGGCGTCGACCTCACCGAGTTCCCCGTCGTCGACGTCTCGGTCGAGCCGCTGGACGGCGACCCGACCCACTCCGGGGTCTCGGTGGCCCGCGGCCTGCTGGCCTGACGGCCCTCCTGCAGCAGGGGGACCCCGTCCTCCTCACCCCTCGGGGAAGGACCCCCTGCCCCCACTGCTCGCCAGCTCGCAGCGGGACCCTGCAGGGGGCCCGAGCCTCGGGACGGGGCCGTGGGGGCACGGGGTCCTTCTTCTAGCGTGGGCGCGTGACCGTGCTCGACACCGATCTCGTCCACGAGGACCTCGGCGCCACGTGGCGCTCGGCCCGCCCCCGTCCGGCGGGCCGGCACCTGGACAGCGCCGCGTGCAGCCGGCAGAGCCACCGGGTGCTCGAGGCCGTCGCCCACCACGCGCGGCACGAGGCCGAGCTCGGCGGGTACGTCGCCGAGGCGACCGCCGAGGACCTGCTGCAGCAGGGCCGGTCGGTCGTCGGCGGGCTCGTCGGGATGGCCGCCGCGGACGTCGTCTTCGTCGAGTCCGCGCAGGCCGCGCTGGCCGCGCTGCTCGCCGGGTGGCGGCTGCCGGCCGGTGCGCGGGTGGCGTGCCTGCCGGGCGAGTACGCCCCCAACGCGGCGCAGCTGCGCGCCGCCGGCCTGACGGTCGAGCACCTGCCGGTCGACGACCTCGGGCGCGCCGACCTCGACGGCGTCGCCCGGTTGCTGGCCGGCGCCCCGCCGCGCGTGGTGCACCTGACGCACGTCCCCAGCCACCGCGGCGTCCTCCAGCCGGCCGCGGAGGTCGCCGCGCTGTGCCGCGGGGCCGGGGTGCCGCTGGTGCTCGACGCCGCGCAGTCGCTGGGGCACGTCGACACCGACCTGGGCGCCGACGTCGTCTACTCGACCTCGCGCAAGTGGATGGCCGGGCCGCGGGGAGTCGGCGTGCTGTGCGTGCGGCCGGCGCTCGCCGCCGAGCTCACCCCGCTGCTGACCCCGCCGGACGACGTCCCGCTGCTGCGCGCCTTCGAGTCCGGGGAGGCGCACGTCGCCGGCCGGGTCGGGCTGGTGCTGGCCGTGGGCGAGCACCTGGCCTCGGGGCCGGTCCGGGTGCACGAGCGGCTGGCCGCGCTGGGCCGGGCCGGCCGCGACGTGCTCGACGGGGCGGCCGGCTGGCGGGTGGTCGAGCCGCGCGACGAGCCGACCGCCACGACGACGCTGCGCCCACCGGAGGGCGTCGACGTCGTCACCACGCGGGCCCGGCTGCTCACCGAGCACGGCATCGTCACCACCGCGATCGGTCCGCAGCGGGCACCGGACGAGATGACCGGGCCGGTGCTGCGCGTCTCGCCGCACCTGGACGCCACGGTCGACGACCTCGAGGCCCTCGCCGCCGCCCTCTAGCTGCCATCCCGCGGGAACCGCCGCCTACAGCGCCGCCTGCATCGCGGCGGACACCCGGCGGTGGAGGGCGAGCTGCTCGCCGAGGCCGGGGTGCACCGGGACGCCGTCCTCGACGACGAGCCGCCCGGCGACCACGGTGTGCCGCGCGGTGACCGGGCCGCAGCGCAGCCACGCCTCGACCGGGTCCGACAGCGCGCCGGCGAACGCCGGGCCCTCCAGCGGCCACACCACCAGGTCCCCGCAGGCGCCGACCGCCAGCTCGCCGATCTCACCGGTGCGCCCCAGGCAGGCCGCGCCGCCGCGGGTGGCCATCTCCAGTGCGTCCCGGGCCGACATCGCGCCCGCGCCGTGCCGCAGCTTGCCCTGCAGCATCGCCGTCCGGGTCTCGAGCCACAGCGACGCGGAGTCCGCCGACGCCGACCCGTCCACCCCCAGCCCCACCGGCGCCCCGGCGGCCCGCAGCTCGGCGACCGGGGCCAGCCCGCTGCCCAGGATCATGTTGGACGACGGGCAGTGCGCGGCGCCGACCCGCGCCGCGCCCAACCGCAGCACCTCCTCGGCCGAGGGCCACACCACGTGCGCCAGCCACGTCCGGTCGGACAGCCAGCCGACGTCGGCGAGGTGGTCGACCGGGCGCCGGCCGAAGGTGGCCAGGCAGAAGGCGTCCTCGTCCTGCGTCTCGCACAGGTGCGTGTGCAGCCGGACGTCGAGGCGCTCGGCCAGCTCGGCGGTCCGGCGCATGAGCGCGGGCGAGACGCTGAACGGCGAGCACGGCGCGAGCGCGATGCGGGTCATCGCGTGCGGGGACGGATCGTGGTGGGCCGCCACCAGGCGCTGCGAGTCGGCGAGGATCTCGTCGTCGTCCTGGACGACGGTGACCGGGGGTAGGCCGCCGTCCTCGACCGACAGCGACATCGAGCCCCGCGTGGGGTGGAACCGGACGCCGAGCTCGCGGGCGGCGGCGACCTCGGCGGAGACGAGGTCGCCGCCGCCGCGCGGGTGCACGTAGAGGTGGTCGGTGGAGGTGGTGCAGCCCGACAGCGCCAGCTCGGTCAGGCCCACGTACGCGCTGACCCGGGCGGCCTCCTCGTCCAGCCGCGCCCACAGCGGGTAGAGGGTGACCAGCCACTCGAACAGCCCGCCGGTCAGCGCGGGCGCGAAGGCGCGCGTCAAGTTCTGGTACAGGTGGTGGTGGGTGTTCACCAGCCCCGGGGTGACCAGGCAGCCGCGGGCGTCGACCCGCCGGGCGGCGGCCGGGGGCGGGTCGGCCGGGCCGCCGACGCCGGTCACCACCCCGCCGGTGACGGCCACCCAGCCGCCGGCGATCTCGCGGCGGGCGCCGTCCACGGTGGCCAGCAGCTCGGCGTCGTGCACCAGCAGGTCAGCGGCGGTCTCCACGGGCCGCATCCTGCCCACCCCAGGTCACGACGGCGTGACGACGGGTCAGTCGAGCGGCACGATGTCGAAGTTCGCCGTGTCGCCCTCCACCGAGGTGACGGTGATCTGCAGCGAGATCTTCTCGCCGGTGTCCGGATCCGTGGCGGTGCAGCCCGTGCTGGCGTCCACCTCGGCGTCGAGGCCGCCGGGGCAGGTGACGTCGGCGGCGACGCCGAACTGGGACTCGATGGTGGTCGACACCTGTTGCTCCAGCTCGTCCTGCTCGATCGACGAACTGCAGGCGGCGAGGCCGAACCCGAGGACGGGCGCGGCGGCGAGCAGCGTGAGGCGGCGCGGCACGGGCAGACCCTAGCGACGTCCGGGGGCGTGCCGGACCGGTTCGGTCACCGCTCCGGACCGAGGACCAGCCGGGCCACCGCCGGGGGCAGGTCCGCCCCCAGCGGGCGGGCGCCGACCAGCCGGCCCGCCTCGACCGGCGCCACCCCGGCCTCCTGCAGCACCTCCAGCGCCCGGACGTCGGGCAGCGCGTCAAACCAGCGCCGTCCCAGCGCCTCGCGCCCGGCCACGGTCGGGCGGCCCCACAGCCGCAACCGGGCCATGCCGCCGTCCGGGAAGACGTCCAGCCGCACCCGCTCCACCGCCGGTCCACCCGCGAGGACGAAGCGGTGCCGGGTGTCGGGCTGCAGCCGGGTCCGCGGCAGGACGACGACCTCGCCGTCCGGGCCGCTGCCGGTGAGGGACGCCGATCCGGGCGCGTTGCCCAGGAAGTAGGAGGTGTCCAGCTCGGCCAGGGTCACCACGCCCTCGCAGGCCAGCGACAGCTCCACCCAGTCGTTGCCCTCCCCGCGCCGCCGACGGGTCTCCCAGCCCTCGCCCATCGACCGGGCGAGCCCCGGTGACACCAGCTGCACCGGACGGCCGTAGAACTCGTCGCTGACCCCGGTCACCAGGGCACCGTTGTCCAGCGCGGCCAGGTCGACCGGGCCGGCGTCCAGCAGGCGCGGGTCGGGGACGGCGGTGCCGTGCACCCGCAGCCGCGCCACGCCACCGTCGGGAACGATGGTGAGCCGCACGTGGGTGACCCGCCGGGTCGAGTCGACCGGGAAGGTGTTGGCGGTGTCCCCGGCGAGGTCCGACAGCGTCAGCAGCGGTTGCCAGTCGGCACGCTCCAGCTCGGCGACGGTGGGATTGCCCTCGACGGCGGCCGCCTGGACCGATGCCTGCGGCGGGAAGTTGCCGGTGAAGTGCGCGGTGTCGACGACGACCGCCGCGACGATGCCCGGCACGCCCAGCCGGACGACCGCCCAGTCCGACCCCGGGGAGCGCCGTCGCCGGGTCTCCCAGCCGTCGTACTCCTTGCCACGGTGGCCGAAGCCGGGCAGCGCCTGGGCCGGGTGCGGCAGCACGAGGTTCTCCTTCGCGGCGAAGGACTCGTCGTTCGCCGCGATCACCGCTCCGCCCAACGCTCGGCTGGCCAGGTCGGGCAGGCGGGTGGGGTCGCTCATCGGGCTCCTCGCGGTGGTCGCAGGGTTGCGCGGGGGTCACTGTGGCACGGGGCGGGTAGGGGAGCCGGTGTCCGTCCAGTCGCTCCGAGGAGGACCCGTGTCCGAACCCACCGACGACCTGCGCGAGCGCGCTCGCCAGCACATCGAGCAGCTCCCCGCCGAGACGGCCCTCGGCAACGCCGACCCCGCGGGTGGCGTCCAGGACGACCCGCAGGTGCTCGACCAGGCCGCCCGCGAGGACGGCGAACAGCAGTAGGAGAGCCGCGCCCCCCGCCCTTCGCAGGAGCTCGACGACGACGTCTAGACGGGGTGCGGCTGCCGTTCCCGCCGCCCTTGGCCGGTCCTCGGTGCGTCGATCAGACGGTCGGGTCGGGCGCGGTCAGCGCGGCCAGCGCGCCGGTGACCCGGTGCAGCTCGGCCCCCCACGCGGTCGCCGTCCACCCGCCGGGCAGCGGCAGCCGGACGGCGTCCTCCCCCGTCGCGACCGGCCGCTCGTCGCTGCTCACGTGCACGGTGGATGCGTACGCCCGCGGGGCCACCGGCGGCATCCAGGCGGGTGCACCCGGTCCGAGGTCGACCGTGGTGTGCAGCAGCGGCCGGCCCCCGCGGACGACCCGCGTGGTGCCGGTCCAGCGGCCGGGCTCCTCACCGCGCCGCCCGAGCAGCACCTGCTCCGCGGCGGTGAGCGCGCCGACCGGCCCCAGCTCGGCCTCGAGCTCGGCGACGTGCCGGGCGCGCGCGGCGACGACGGTCGGCTCCGGCCCCAGGTCCAGCTCCCCGGCCACGGTCGCCTCGATGCGCTGCACCGACGGCCGGGCAGCGCCGCGGGAGGGCAGCGCGACCGCGGCCGCGACCGAGCGGACGCACAGCCGGGCGCCCTCCTCGACGACCAGCCGGACCGTCACGTCGTCCCCGCCCAGGGGGCCGAAGGCGGTGGCCACGAGGTGCACCGTCTCGGGGCCGGTCCGGCGGACGGCGTACTGGCCGCCCGCGCGCACCACCGGGAGGACGGTGCGACCACCGGGTCCTGAGCAGGCGACGACCTCGACGACCGTCCTCACCCGCCGGCTCCACTCCGCGGCCGCTCCGCTCCTCGCTCGCTCCTCGCTGCGATGCTCACGCCCGCGTCGTGTCGGCGCCCGCGGCCACGCGGGCCCGGAGCTGCTCGCGTACCCACTCGGCCACCGGTGCGGCGCTCGGGTCCTCGCGCAGCGACACGAGCAGCGTCGGCCGGCCGCCGCGCACCGCGTCGGCGTCCCGCCGCATGACGCCGAGGTCGGCGCCGACCAGCGGGGCGAGGTCGGTCTTGTTGACCACCAGCAGGTCGGCGGCCGTGACCCCGGGCCCGCCCTTGCGCGGCACCTTGTCCCCGCCGGCCACGTCGACGACGAACACCTGCACGTCGACCAGGCCGTAGCTGAACGACGCCGTGAGGTTGTCCCCGCCGGACTCGACCAGCACGAGCTCCAGCCCCGGGTGCCGGGCCTCGAGCAGCTCGACGGCGTCGAGGTTGGCGGTGATGTCGTCGCGGATCGCGGTGTGCGGGCAGCAGCCGGTCTGCACCGCCTCGATCCGGTCGTCGGGGAGGACGGCGTTGCGGCGCAGGAAGTCGGCGTCCTCGGTCGTGTAGATGTCGTTGGTGACGACGGCGAGGTCGTACTCGGCGCCCAGCGTGCGGCACAGCGCCGCGGCCAGCGCGGTCTTGCCGGAGCCGACCGGCCCGCCGAGGCCCACGCGCAGCGGACCGCCGTGGCGGTGCGGCGCCGGCGCGTCCACGTAGTCGTCGAGGTTGTGGTCAGGCGGCATGTGGACTCCTGGTGAGGCTCATGATGCGAAGAACCGGTCCTTCCGTGCGGCGTGGACCTCGGCGAGGAGGTCGAGCAGGGGATCCGCCGCCGCGGGGGCACCGTCCACGGCGGCGACCTCGTCGATCGCGGCGGCGAGGCGGGCGGTGAGGGCGGCGACGGCCAGGGGGTCCATGGCCAGCAGCCGCTGGGCCGCGGTCGCGGGACCGCTGACCGACAGGTACGCGGCGGCCGCGGCGGCGTCCCGGGGTGTCAGCCCGCCGGCGTGCGCGGCGACGCCCAGGGTGAGGGGGTGGTGCGGCCGCTCGGGCAGGTGGTCCCAAGCAGGGGAGGGCCAGGCGCGCCGTCCGACCCGCACCAGCCCGCGCCCCTGCGCCCGCGAGGCCGCCCGCAGCGCCGGGGACGGCGTCCGCGCGTCCGCCTCCTCGTCCAGCCGGAACAGTTGTCCGGGGTCGCCGGCGTCCCTGCACCCAGCGGCGGCGAGTCCGGCGGCGACCGCGCCGGCGGTGTGCAGGCGGCGCTGCAGGAACGCCGTCAGCGTCCTCGGGTCGCGCACGACCCCGGCGGCGATGGCCTGCTCCACACCGCCGGAGTGCGTGTGCCCGCCGGCCGGCAGGCGGGAGTCGGCCAGCGTCAGGAGTGCTGCCGTCATCAGAAGAGGAAGTAGCGCTGGGCCATCGGCAGCTCGCGGACCGGCTCGGGCTCCCACACCTCGCCGTCCACGCGCACGGTGAACGTGTCGGGGTCGACGCGGATCTCCGGCAGCGCGGTGTTCTCCGGCATGTCGGCCTTGGTCAGCCGCGTGGTGTCGGTGACGGCGACCAGCTGCCGGTCCACGGCGAGCCGGTCGGCCAGGCCCGCCTGGACCGCCGCGGGAGCGACGAAGTGCAGCGACGTCCGGGCCGGCACCCGGCCGTAGGCGCCGAACATCGGCCGCGGCAGCTGCGGCTGCGGGGTGGGGATGGAGGCGTTGGCGTCACCCATCTGCGCCCAGGCGATCACCCCGCCCTTGAGGACGGCGTGCGGCCGGACGCCGAAGAACCTCGGGTCCCACAGCACCAGGTCGGCGAGCTTGCCGGGCTCGACCGAGCCCACCTCGCCGTCGATCCCGTGGGCCACGGCCGGGCAGATCGTGTACTTGGCGACGTACCGCCGCGCCCGCAGGTTGTCCGCCGCGCCGTCCCCCGGCAGCGACCCGCGCTTGCGCTTCAGGACGTGCGCGGTCTGCCAGGTGCGCAGCACCACCTCGCCGACCCGGCCCATCGCCTGGGCGTCCGAGCCGATCATCGAGATCGCCCCGATGTCGTGCAGCAGGTCCTCGGCGGCGATCGTCGTCGGCCGGATCCGGCTCTCGGCGAAGGCGAGGTCCTCGGGCACGGAGCTGTCCAGGTGGTGGCAGACCACGAGCATGTCGAGGTGCTCGTCGAGCGTGTTGACGGTGTGCGGCCGGGTCGGGTTCGTGCTGCTGGGCAGCACGTTCGGGTGGCCGGCGACGGTGATGATGTCCGGCGCGTGCCCGCCACCGGCCCCCTCGGTGTGGTACGCGTGGATGCTCCGGCCGGCGATCGCTGTTAGCGTGTCCTCGACGAAGCCGGCCTCGTTGAGCGTGTCCGAGTGCAGCGCCACGGGGACGCCGTTGCGCCCGGCCACGGTGAGGCAGGCGTCGATCGCCGCGGGCGTGGACCCCCAGTCCTCGTGCAGCTTGAAGCCGCTGGCGCCCCCGCGCAGCTGCTCCTCCATCGACTCCTGCGAGACCGTGTTGCCCTTGCCGAGGAGCGCGACGTTGACCGGCCACGGGTCCATCGCCTCGAGCATCCGGGCCAGGTACCAGTCGCCCGGGGTGATCGTCGTGGCCTTGGAGCCCTCCGCCGGGCCGGTGCCGCCGCCGATCAGCGTCGTCACGCCGGAGCCGAGCGCCGTCGGGACGATCTGGGGGCAGATGAAGTGGACGTGGCAGTCGACGCCGCCCGCGGTGAGGATCCTCCCGTTCCCGGCGAGCACCTCGGTGCCCGGACCGATGACGAGGTCGGGGTGGACGCCGTCCATTGTGTCGGGGTTGCCGGCCTTGCCCAGCGCCATGATCCGGCCGTCCCGGATGCCGACGTCGGCCTTGACGACGCCCCAGTGGTCGAGCACGACCGCGCCGGTGATGACCAGGTCCGGCGCGCCCTCGGCCCGGGTGGCCCGGCCCTGGCCCATCGACTCGCGGATCACCTTGCCACCGCCGAAGACCGCCTCCTCACCGGCGCGGCCGGGGCCACCACAGCGGTCCTCCTCCACCTCGATGAGCAGATCGGTGTCGGCCAGCCGCACCCGGTCGCCGGTGGTGGGCCCGTAGAGCTGGGCGTAGCGCTCGCGGCTGAGCTGGACCACTAGGACGGGCCCCCTTCTGCGGTGAGGCCCGGCACGACACGGGCGCCGGCCAGCGGGACGAGGCTGACCGTGCGGGTGATGCCGGGCTCGAACCTGACGGCGGTGCCGGCAGCGATGTCGAGCCGGTGACCGTGGGCCGCCGCCCGGTCGAACTGCAGGGCCCGGTTGGTCTGGGCGAAGTGGAAGTGCGAGCCCACCTGCACCGGACGGTCCCCGGCGTTGGTCACCTCGAGCTCGACGCGGGCCGCGCCCGCCAGCGTCTCGATCGTCCCCTCGGTCGCGAGGACCTCCCCGGGGATCACGGGATCGGGTGGTGGACGGTCACGAGCTTGGTCCCGTCCGGGAAGGTCGCCTCCACCTGCACCTCCTCGAGCAGCTCGGGGACGCCGTCCATCACGTCGTCCCGGCTGAGGACCGTGCGGCCCGACTGCATGAGTTCGGCGACGAGGACGCCGTCCCGGGCCCCCTCGAGCACGTGGTCGGTGACGATCGCCGTCGCCTCCGGGAGGTTCAGCCTCAGCCCCCGCGCATGCCGGCGGCGGGCGAGCTCGGCGGCGTAGGAGAGCAGCAGGCGCTCCTGCTCGTGCGGCGACAGGTGCAACGCGGTCGACCTCCGGTGCTGGACGGAGCCCGGACGCTAGCCGCGCCGTGTGACGGTCGTGTTGCACCGCCGCTTCCCTCCTCCGGGGAAGGTGCTTGCGCGGGATGCCGGACAGGTTCTACGGTTCGTTACATGAGTAATGAACCCAGGGACCGGCGAGGCCCTGGTGTCGAACGGACGCCGGGGTGAACGAGGACGCCGGCCCGATCTTCCGGCAGGTCGCCGCGGAGATCGAGAACGCGATCGTCGACGGTTCCCTCGCCGAGGAAGCCCAGGCGCCCTCGTCCAACGAGCTGGCCGCCTTCCACCGGATCAACCCCGCCACAGCCGCCAAGGGACTGAACGAGCTGGTGGCCGACGGGGTCCTCTACAAGAGACGAGGAGTCGGGATGTTCGTCGCCACGGGCGCCCGCGAGCAGCTGCTCAAGCGCCGGCGGAGCGAGTTCGCCGATCAGTACGTCCGCCCCTTGATGACCGAGGCGCAGAAGCTCGGCATCTCCGCCCGCGATCTCGCCGCCATGATCGACGAATGGGAGGGCCAGCGATGACCCCGCACGCCACCGACCCCGTGGCCACCCTGCACGACGCCACGATGCGCTTCCGGGAGCACACCGCGCTCGACGGCATCACCACCGGCTTCGAGAGGGACAGCATCACCGGCCTGCTGGGCCGCAACGGCGCGGGCAAGACGACCCTGATGCAGCTGGTCACCGGACACCGGGTGCCGTCCCGCGGCAGCGTCCGGGTCTTCGGCGCCTCGCCGTACGAGAACGACGCCGTCCTCCGCGACATCTGCTTCGTCAAGGAGGGGCAGCGCTACCCGGACCAGTTCCGGATCGTCGACGCGCTGACGGCCGCATCGCTGGTGTTCCCCCGGTGGGACGCCGACCTGGCGGCCCAGCTCGTGGCGGACTTCGACCTGCCGGCCAAGCGGTCGATCAAGAAGCTGTCCCGCGGCATGACCTCCGCGGTCGGCATCGCCATCGGCCTGGCCTCGCGGGCTCCGCTCACCCTGTTCGACGAGCCCTACCTCGGGCTGGACGCCGTCGCCCGGCAGCTGTTCTACGACCGGCTGATCGCCGACTACGCCGAGAACCCGCGGACCGTCGTCCTCTCCACGCACCTGATCGAGGAGATCGCCCCCCTGCTCGAGCGGGTGCTGCTCATCGACCGGGGACGCGTGCTGCTCGACGCCGACGCCGAGTCGCTGCGCAGCAGCGCCGTGACCGTGAGCGGCCCCGGCGACAAGGTGCAGGCATTCGCGCGACAGCACGAGCTGCTGCACTCGGAGTCGCTCGGCGGGCACAGCCGTGCCGTCGTCCGCGTCGTCGACGTCGCCGCCCGCCGGTCGGCCACCGCCTCCGGACTGACCGTCGAGCCGACCAACCTGCAGCAGCTGGTCGTCGCCATGAGCCTGCAGGCCCCCGCCGAGCGCCGACCCCTGCACCTCGCATCCTCCGCCGACCTCGAGGAGGTCTCCTCATGACCCGCGTTCTCCAGGCCACGCGCCTGCACCTGATCAACCCCCTGGCGGTCCTCGGGGTCCCGTGGCTGGTGGTCGCCATCAGCTTCGCCATCAATCTCGCCATCTGGCACCTCACGCCCGCCGGCGAGCAGCCGGGCGGCGGCATCACCGGCGGCGTGCTGGCCCTGTACGTCACCGTCCTCGTCGTCTACGTGCAGGCGGTGACCCAGCTCCTGCCCTTCGCGATGGGCATCAGCATCAGCCGGCGCACCTTCTACCTCGGCACGGCGCTGGTCGCGGTCGTCCAGTCCCTGTTCTACGGCCTCGCCATCGCGGTGCTGGTCGCGATCGAGAACGCGACCGGCGGCTGGGGTGGCGGCCTGAACTACTGGGCACCCGGTCCCTTCGAGGTGGACGCCTTCCTCCTGCAGGTGCTCACCTCGGGGGCGCCCATGCTGGCCTTCGCCTTCACCGGCGTCGGGATGGGGGTCGTCCACAAGCGGTACGGCCAGGCCGGCACCTGGGGGCTGATCGTGGGATCGATGGTGCTCTTCGGCGGGCTCGCCATCCTGCTGACCTGGCTGGAGGCCTGGGGCGACCTGGCGACCTGGTTCGGAGACCAGTCGATCGCCACCCTCACCATCGGACTCCCGGCGGCGCTCGCCCTGGTCGTCGCGCTGGCGTCGTTCCCGGGGATCCGTCGCGTGGTCCCCTGACGGAAGCAGTTCCCCGGCACCACACCACCGGTCAGGCCCAGGTCCTGTCACCACGGGACCTGGGCCCGACTCCGTGGCGGCACCGATCGAGGCCCGACCTGGTCCGGACATGACGGAGCGGGGGTCGGAGCACGTGGCTCCGACCCCCGTTCGGGACGGTTGTCCGGCGGCGTCCTACTCTCCCACCCCGTCTCCAGGGCAGTACCATCGGCGCTGAGAGGCTTAGCTTCCGGGTTCGGAATGGAACCGGGCGTTTCCCTCTCGCCATGGCCGCCGTAACACTGCGAACTTCCCGACCCCGGGGCGCCCCGCGGATGCGGGGTGGGGTTGGTGCGTTCAGAACCGCACAGTGGACGCGTGACATCTGCTTCTGGGCACGACCGGCCCCCGAACAGCGGTGGGGGGTGGTGTAGTCGTGTGGTCAAGCCCTCGGCCTGTTAGTACCGGTCAGCTCCACACCTTGCGGTGCTTCCACTTCCGGCCTATCAACCCGCTGGTCTGGGCGGGGGCCTTACCCGGTTGATCCGGTGAGAGACCTCATCTTGAAGCGAGCTTCCCGCTTAGATGCTTTCAGCGGTTATCCCTGCCGAACGTAGCCAACCAGCAGTGCACCTGGCGGTACAACTGGCACACCAGAGGTTCGTCCGTCCCGGTCCTCTCGTACTAGGGACAGCTCTTCGCAAGTCTCTTACGCGCACGGCGGATAGGGACCGAACTGTCTCACGACGTTCTAAACCCAGCTCGCGTACCGCTTTAATGGGCGAACAGCCCAACCCTTGGGACCTACTCCAGCCCCAGGATGCGACGAGCCGACATCGAGGTGCCAAACCATCCCGTCGATATGGACTCTTGGGGAAGATCAGCCTGTTATCCCCGGGGTACCTTTTATCCGTTGAGCGACACCGCTTCCACATGCCGGTGCCGGGTCACTAGTCCCAGCTTTCGCTCCTGCTCGACCCGTCGGTCTCACAGTCAAGCTCCCTTGTGCACTTGCACTCGACACCTGATTGCCAACCAGGCTGAGGGAACCTTTGGGCGCCTCCGTTACATTTTGGGAGGCAACCGCCCCAGTTAAACTACCCACCTGACACTGTTCCTGATCCGGATCACGGACCGAGGTTAGACATCCAATTCGACCAGAGTGGTATTTCAACGGCGACTCCATCCACACTGGCGTGCGGACTTCACAGTCTCCCACCTATCCTACACAAGCCGAACCGAACACCAATATCAAGCTGTAGTGAAGGTCCCGGGGTCTTTCCGTCCTGCCGCGCGTAACGAGCATCTTTACTCGTAGTGCAATTTCGCCGAGCCTGTGGTTGAGACAGCTGAGAAGTCGTTACGCCATTCGTGCAGGTCGGAACTTACCCGACAAGGAATTTCGCTACCTTAGGATGGTTATAGTTACCACCGCCGTTTACTGGCGCTTGAGTTCTGAGCTTCGCACACGAACGTGCACTAACCCGTCCCCTTAACGTTCCAGCACCGGGCAGGCGTCAGTCCGTATACATCGTCTTACGACTTCGCACGGACCTGTGTTTTTAGTAAACAGTCGCTTCTCACTGGTCTCTGCGGCCGCCCACCGCTGCCGCACGCTAGGTGCTTGACGGTCAACGGCCCCCCTTCTCCCGAAGTTACGGGGGCATTTTGCCGAGTTCCTTAACCACAGTTCGCTCGATCGCCTCGGTATTCTCTACCTGACCACCTGAGTTGGTTTGGGGTACGGGCCGCTCGGAACTCGCTAGAGGCTTTTCTCGGCAGCATAGGATCATCCCATTCACCGCAATCGGCTATGCGTCAGGCCTCACCCACGTGTGGAACGGATTTACCTGCTCCACGGGCCACACCCTTGCACCGGTACTACCACTCACCGGTAGGACTACCTTCCTGCGTCACCCCATCGCTTGCCTACTACCAGTCCGGGCCCCCAGCTCCACCGCCGGGCCCACAAGTGGGCCCACCGGCTTCGGTGGGTTAGCATCGCTGGGTTCGGCATGGGCGTTCCTTCGCGGGTACGGGAATATCAACCCGTTGTCCATCGACTACGCCTGTCGGCCTCGCCTTAGGTCCCGACTCACCCTGGGCGGATTAGCCTGGCCCAGGAACCCTTGGTCTTCCGGCGGGGGAGGTTCTCACTCCCCTCTCGCTACTCATGCCTGCATTCTCACTCGCGTGGCGTCCACGGCTGGATTCCTCCGCCGCTTCACCCGCCACACGACGCTCCCCTACCCACCCCGCCACCTGGCCGGCACCCGAGGGTGCCGACGGGCGAACGGCGGAGTGCCACGGCTTCGGCGGTGTGCTTGAGCCCCGCTACATTGTCGGCGCGGAACCACTTGACCAGTGAGCTATTACGCACTCTTTCAAGGATGGCTGCTTCTAAGCCAACCTCCTGGTTGTCTCTGCGATCCCACATCCTTTTCCACTTAGCACACGCTTAGGGGCCTTAGCCGATGATCTGGGCTGTTTCCCTCTCGACTACGAACCTTATCGCCCGCAGTCTCACTGCCGCGCTCTCACTTACCGGCATTCGGAGTTTGGTTGACGTCAGTAACCTTGTGGGGCCCATCGGCCATCCAGTGCTCTACCTCCGGCAAGAAACACGCGACGCTGCACCTAAATGCATTTCGGGGAGAACCAGCTATCACCGAGTTTGATTGGCCTTTCACCCCTACCCACAGCTCATCCCCCAGGTTTTCAACCCTGGTGGGTTCGGTCCTCCACGCGGTCTTACCCGCGCTTCAACCTGGCCATGGGTAGATCACTCGGCTTCGGGTCTAGAGCACGCGACTCACACGCCCTGTTCGGACTCGCTTTCGCTACGGCTACCCCTCACGGGTTAACCTCGCCACGTACCACTAACTCGCAGGCTCATTCTTCAAAAGGCACGCAATCACCGCCGCACCCCGAAGGTGCGCTTGCACGGCTCTCACGGCTTGTAGGCACACGGTTTCAGGTACTATTTCACTCCCCTCCCGGGGTACTTTTCACCTTTCCCTCACGGTACTCGTCCGCTATCGGTCACCAGGGAGTATTCAGGCTTAGCGGGTGGTCCCGCCGGATTCACACCGAATTTCACGGGCTCGGTGCTACTTGGGAAACACGTTCGGGAGGTGCAGCGTTTTCGTGTACGGGGCTCTCACCCTCTACGGCGACCCCTTCCAGAGGCCTTCCACTAACGACAGCACTTTCTCACTCCCTCGCCAGCCGGCAGACTGGCGCGAACGGTCCCACGACCCCGCTTCCACAACCCCTGCCGGGTATCACATGGAAACGGTTTAGCCTCATCCGCTTTCGCTCGCCACTACTCACGGAATCACGGTTGTTTTCTCTTCCTGTGGGTACTGAGATGTTTCACTTCCCCACGTTCCCTCCACACGCCCTATGTGTTCAGGCGCGGGTCACACCACATGACTGGTGCGGGGTTCCCCCATTCGGACATCCTCGGATCAACGCTCGGTTGGCAGCTCCCCGAGGCTTATCGCAGCCTCCTACGTCCTTCATCGGCTCCTGGTGCCCAGGCATCCACCGTGTGCCCTTAACAACTTGGCCACACCACTACAACACACCCCACGCACACCCCGACCCCCACCGGCCGCTCCACTCCTCCACGCGGGAAGAACGAAACGACCACGGCAGAAGACCTGCGGATGTCACGCGGGCCTGCAATCAAAGAAGATGCTCGCGTCCACTGTGCAGTTCTCAACGACCAACCGGCCACCACCCGGTGCTGCGCCCCGCCGAACCCCACCCCACCCCCGCGAACAACGCAGGAGCGACGGCGAGTGGTACGAGGACCCGGGCGGCCCCGACCGAGACAACACACCCCCACCCGGCGCACCGCGCCGGCCTCCGGGGGTCCGCTCCCTCAGGACCCAACAGCGTGCCTACGACCCCGCACCCGCCACCGACCCCGTTCCCCGCACACCCCACCAGGAGGCATGCCGTACTAGGAGCCGGCAACAAGCCGGCGGCCGAACTGGTCAGCGTTCCACCCTCGAGCACCACCCCAGCAACCCGCGACCGCTCCGACCGGAGCGACCATCCCGTGCTGAGCGCGGCTCTGCACCACCGGCCCCGATCCGGGACCCGGCGGCGAGATGCTCCTTAGAAAGGAGGTGATCCAGCCGCACCTTCCGGTACGGCTACCTTGTTACGACTTCGTCCCAATCGCCGATCCCGCCTTCGACGGCTCCCTCCCACCAGGGGTTGGGCCACCGGCTTCGGGCGTTACCGACTTTCGTGACGTGACGGGCGGTGTGTACAAGGCCCGGGAACGTATTCACCGCAGCGTTGCTGATCTGCGATTACTAGCGACTCCAACTTCATGGGGTCGAGTTGCAGACCCCAATCCGAACTGAGACCGGCTTTTTGGGATTCGCTCCACCTCGCGGTATCGCAGCCCTTTGTACCGGCCATTGTAGCATGTTTGCAGCCCTAGACATAAGGGGCATGATGATTTGACGTCATCCCCACCTTCCTCCGAGTTGACCCCGGCAGTCTCCCATGAGTCCCCACCACTACGTGCTGGCAACATGGAACGAGGGTTGCGCTCGTTGCGGGACTTAACCCAACATCTCACGACACGAGCTGACGACAACCATGCACCACCTGTGCACGACGCCAAAGGCACCCCGCATCTCTGCGAGATTTCCGTGCATGTCAAGCCTAGGTAAGGTTCTTCGCGTTGCATCGAATTAAGCAACATGCTCCGCCGCTTGTGCGGGCCCCCGTCAATTCCTTTGAGTTTTAGCCTTGCGGCCGTACTCCCCAGGCGGGGCGCTTAATGCGTTAGCTGCGGCACGGAGACCGTGGAATGGCCCCCACACCTAGCGCCCAACGTTTACGGCGTGGACTACCAGGGTATCTAATCCTGTTCGCTCCCCACGCTTTCGCTCCTCAGCGTCAGTTGTTGCCCAGAGACCCGCCTTCGCCACCGGTGTTCCTCCTGATATCTGCGCATTTCACCGCTACACCAGGAATTCCAGTCTCCCCTGCAACACTCAAGTCTGCCCGTATCGACTGCAGGCCCGGAGTTGAGCTCCGGGTTTTCACAGCCGACGCGACAAACCGCCTACGAGCTCTTTACGCCCAATAATTCCGGACAACGCTTGCACCCTACGTATTACCGCGGCTGCTGGCACGTAGTTGGCCGGTGCTTCTTCTGCAGGTACCGTCACCTCACGGCTTCGTCCCTGCTGAAAGAGGTTTACAACCCGAAGGCCGTCATCCCCCACGCGGCGTCGCTGCGTCAGGCTTCCGCCCATTGCGCAATATTCCCCACTGCTGCCTCCCGTAGGAGTCTGGGCCGTGTCTCAGTCCCAGTGTGGCCGGTCACCCTCTCAGGCCGGCTACCCGTCGTCGCCTTGGTAGGCCACTACCCCACCAACAAGCTGATAGGCCGCGGGCCCATCCCCAGCCGGAAACCCTTTCCACCACCAGACCATGCGGTCAGCGGTCATATCCGGTATTAGCCCCAATTTCTTGGAGTTATCCCAGAGCCGGAGGCAGGTTGCCCACGTGTTACTCACCCGTTCGCCACTGATCCCCATCCGAAGACGGTTCACCGTTCGACTTGCATGTGTTAAGCACGCCGCCAGCGTTCGTCCTGAGCCAGGATCAAACTCTCCGTAGATGCTTGACATCCCGGCCTGACAGACCAAGAGCTGACACTCTCGTACATCCATCAACCCAAAGAAACCCACAAAAAAGGGGTTGTTACTTGGCACTGACTTTCGGCACGCTGTTGAGTTCTCAAGGAGCGGACGCGCTCGTACTCCAGCCTTTCGGCCTTCGTTCGAGGCGGTGTTCCCCACTGTACACCGCGCTCCGCATCGGTCGGACCTCGGGGGTTCGTCCGGCGGTTTCCCAGGCTTGCGGCCCGGTCTGTTCTCGCTCGGTGCAGGAAGAACCATACACGACTCGCGGAGGCCCTGCAGGGGGGTCCGCGGAGGTCCGTCCCCCCACCGATGCCCTGTCGCCAGGGCATCGGCGTCCGCCGGGATCAGCCCGTGGGCCGGCCTCGAGGGACACCAGGGTCGACGTCGCCCGCCGCGCCCTGCTCCCCACGCCGGTCGCTGTGCATCACGGGACCGGTGCAGGAGTCGGGCGGCGGTCGGGCGACCCGTTGCCGGAGCCGGCGCCGAGCCCCTCGTCCGCCTCCCGCCACATCCGCTCCGCGTCATGGAGTCGGGGGCGGGCAACCGGCCGGTGTGGGCGGCGGTGTCCCGGCACCCGGCATGAACGCGACGTCCGGCCGCCGGCTTCCTTCCGTACCCGTGGTCGCCGTCACGGTGCGGCACCCCGGCGCCCCGCGTGTCAGGCAACCCCCCGTACCCGTGGTCGCCGTCACGGTGCGGCACCCGGCGCCCCGTGTGTCAGGCGACCCCGCGGGGCCGGAACTGGACGCTCACCCGGGGACCCACCGGCTTGGCCGTCTTCGGGATGCAGTGCTCCCACGTCCGCTGGCACGACCCGCCCATCACGACCAGGTCGCCGTGGCCCAGGGGGAACCGCAGACCCTCGCCACCGCCGACCGGACGGAGCAGCAGCGGCCGCGGTGACCCGAAGGACACGATCGCCACCATCGTGTCGGCGCTGCGGCCGCGGCCGAGCCGGTCCCCGTGCCAGGCGACGCTGTCGCGGCCGTCGCGGTACAAGCACATGCCCGCGCTGACGAACGACTCGCCGAGCTCGGGTCCGTAGTGCGCGTCCAGTGCGTCCCGGGCCTCGGTGAGGAGGGGGTGGGGCAGCGGCTCGCCGCCGCCGTACCACCGCAGCAGGCGGGGGACGGCGACCTCGCGCTCGTACATCTGCCGCCGGTCGGCCCGCCAGCCGATGTCGCCGAGCAGCACGTCGAGGACCTCGTCGGACCCCTGGACCCAGCCGGGCAGGTGGTCGACCCAGGCGCCGTGGCTGAGGTGGTGCCGGGTGACCGAGAGCGGCCCGAGCGTGGCCTCCTCGGCGAGGTCCCACATCGACGGCTGGTGCGCGAGCGACATGGCGGCAGGCTACGCTGGATCGAACCTGTGTACGAGTGCCTACGGCGTGCGCGGTTCCTCCCGAGGAGGCCCGTCCCGGGTCCCACCCGAGGTCGCGAGAGGGGCCTTCTTCAGGCGGTGAGCGCCAGCGCGAAGGGCAGCACGCGCGAGGCCCCGGCCAGTCGCAGCTCCCGGCCGGCGACGGTCATCGTCCAGCGCGAGTCGGCGAGGTCGTCGACGAGGAGCACCGGCACCGGACCGAGTTCGGCCAGCCGCTCGCGCAGCTCCGGGCCGACGACGATGCGCTGCCACACGCCGGCGAGCCGGAAGGCGCTGTTCCCGCCGGGCTGCCCGGTCGGGCCGCCGTGCGCGAGGGACAGCTCCCCGAGGTAGGGCAGCTGGCCCAGCCCCGCCAGTCCCCGCGCCAGTCCGGTGACGAGGCGCGGCCGGCGGCGGGAGGGGACGGCGACCACCCCGGCCGGGCGCTCTGCCCAGTCCCAGGCGGCGAGCACCCGGGCGCACGCCCGCAGCAACTCCGCGTCCGGGGGGACGTCCGAGGGTGCCCGCCGCACCGGCACGTCGAACGCGGCGTCCGGGTCCTCCTCCAGGCCCGGGGCCTCGAGGTCGACCACCCCGCCGACGCCGTCGTCGCCCAGCAGGCCGCGCAGTCGCTGGCCCCAGCCCAGGTCGGTGAGCCGGGCGACGGCCCGGCCGGGGTCGAGCTGCTCGCCCGGGGCGATCCTGCCCTTGACCTCGACGCCTAGCCGGTCGGCGCCGGTCGGCCACTGCGCGCGCGGCGCGAGCTCCACGCCGGGTCGGTCGAGCGCGGCGGAGGCGGCCTGGGCGGCACCCTCCGGGACGTCGGTGGAGTACCAGGGGCCCGCGCAGACGTCGCAGCGGCCGCAGGGCGCAGCGGTCGGGTCGTCGAGGGACTCCTGGAGGAAGGCCATGCGGCACTGCGCCTCGTCGACCGGGCGCGCGTAGGCGATCATGGCCCGCTGCTCGGCCTCCCGGGTGCGGGTCACGCGGGCGTAGCGGTCGGCGTCGTACACCCACGGCCGACCGGTGGACCGCCAGCCGCCCTGCACCCGCTCGACCGCGCCGTCGACGGCGAGCACCTTGAGCAGCAGCTCCAGCCGGGAGCGGCGGACGTCGGCCACCGTCTCGAGCCGTGCCACCGACCACGCCTTCCCGTCGGCCATCGCGGACAGCACCGCGGCGGCGTGGTCCTCCCGCGGCATGGAGGAGGTGGCGAACCACTGCCAGATCGCGAGGTCCTCGGGGCCGGGGAGCAGCAGCACGTCGGCGTGCTCGACGGCGCGGCCGGCGCGGCCCACCTGCTGGTAGTAGCTGACCGGCGACGACGGCGCCCCCAGGTGGACGACGAAGCCGAGGTCGGGCTTGTCGAAGCCCATGCCCAGCGCCGAGGTCGCCACGAGCGCCTTGACCCGGTTCTCCCGCAGCGCCTCCTCGGCGTCCTTGCGGTCGGCGTCGTCGAGCCGGCCGGTGTAGGCGCGCACCTCGTGGCCGGCGTCGCGCAGCAAGGCGGCGGTCTCCTCGGCGGCGGCCACGGTGAGCGTGTAGACGATGCCGCTGCCCGGCAGGTCGCCGAGGTGGGCGGCGAGCCACGCCAGCCGCGCCCGGTCCGTGGGCAGCCGGAGCACGCCGAGGCGCAGCGAGTCGCGGGCCAGGGGACCGCGCACCGTCGTCACATCCACGCCACCGGCGCCGAGCTGCTCGGCGACGTCGGCGACCACGCGCTCGTTGGCCGTGGCGGTGGTGGCGAGCACCGGCGTCCCGGCCGGGAGGGTGCCCAGCAGGTCGCGGATGCGGCGGTAGTCCGGGCGGAAGTCGTGGCCCCAGTCGGAGACGCAGTGCGCCTCGTCGACGACGAGCAGGCCGCACCGGGCGACCAACCCCGGCAGCTGCTCCTCGCGGAAGCGCGGGTTGGTCAGCCGCTCCGGGGAGACGAGCAGGACGTCGACCTCGTCGGCGGCCAGGGCCGCCGCGACGTCGTCCCACTCGGTGGCGTTGGCACTGGAGATCTCGACGGCGCGGATCCCGGCGCGCGCCGCCGCGGCGACCTGGTCGCGCATCAGCGCGAGCAGCGGGCTGACCAGCAGCGTGGGGCCGGCGCCGCGCCGGCGCAGCAGCGCGGTGGAGACGAAGTAGACCGCCGACTTGCCCCACCCGGTGCGCTGCACCACCAGGGCCCGCTCGGAGCGCTCGACCAGCGCGGCGACGGCGGCGTCCTGGCCCTCGCGGAAGACCGCGTCGGGACGGCCGGTCAGCTCGCGGAGGACCTGGAGGGCCTCGGTGGCGAGGTCGGCGGACGGCGCGGCGGTGGTCATGGTTCCCGACAGTAGGCAGCGGGAGCGACAGGACCGGCCGCCGCGCGCACCCTGGGGACGGAGAGGGAGGATCCACAGGTGATGCGACCGCCGGACAACCACGTGCACACCAGGTGGTCCTGGGACACCGCCGACTCCTCCACGATGGTGCGCGTCTGCGAGCGGGCGGTCGACCGGGGCCTGCCCGCCATCGCCTTCACCGAGCACCTCGACTTCACGACCTGGACGCCGGAGGACCGCGCCACCGCCGACGGGCTGGTCGACCGGCACGCCTCCCGGCACCTGCCCATCGACGTCGAGGGGTACTTCGCCGAGCTCGAGGAGTGCCGCGAGCGCTTTCCCGAGCTGCGGATCTGGTCGGGCGTGGAGACCGGGGAGCCGCACCTGTTCGCCGCCAGCGTCGCCGCCCACCTGCGGAACTCCCCCGTCGACCGGGTGCTGGGCTCGCTGCACTCGCTGAGCCAGGACGGCCGGCTCTACGGCGTGGGCCGGCTGCTCTATCCCGACCCCGACACGACGATGCGCCGATACCTGGCCGAGGTCGTCGACATGGTCGAGACCAGCGACGTGTTCGAGGTCCTCGCGCACGTCGACTTCCCGCGGCGGTACTGGCCCGGCGGCAGCGACCGGTACGCGGAGAAGGATTTCGAGGAGGAGTACCGCGCGGTGTTCCGGGCGCTGGCTGGCACCGGCCGGGCGCTCGAGGTGAACACGACCAGCCCGATGGCCTCCGTCGACCAGGTGCGCTGGTTCCACGAGGAGGGCGGCGAGGCGATCAGCTTCGGCAGCGACGCCCACCAGCCGGCCGGCGTCGGCCAGTACTTCGACCTCGCGGTGGACGTCGTGGAGGCCGCCGGCTTCCGGCCCGGACGGGACGCCTTCGACTTCTGGCGCAGATGACGGATTTACTTCAGCGCTGAGAGAACGACGGCTACGGTTCGCAGGGTGACCTCCGGCCGCGTCGTGATCGCCCTCGGGGGCAACGCGATGACCGGCCCGGACGGCTCGGCCACGCCCGGCGCGCAGCGCGAGGCGATCGCCGCGGCCTGCCGGCACGTGGCGGCGGTCGTGGCCACCGGCGTCCCCGTGGTGCTGACGCACGGCAACGGGCCGCAGGTGGGCAACCTGCTGGTGAAGAACGAGCTCGCCGCGCACGAGGTCCCGCCGGTGCCGCTGGACTGGTGCGTCGCGCAGACCCAGGCGACCATCGGCTTCACGCTGACCGACGAGCTCGACGCCGCCCTGGCCGCGCGCGGCCTGCCGCAGCGCACCGCCGCCCTGGTCACCCGAACGCTCGTCGACGCCGACGACCCGCACTTCCGTGAGCCCTCCAAGCCGGTCGGCCGGTTCCTCCCGCGCGAGCAGGCCGAGCGCTCGATGGCCCACGGGCAGGTGTGGGAGGACCGCGGCGAGCGCGGCTGGCGGCGGGTCGTCGCCTCGCCCGAGCCGCAGCGCGTGGTCGACGTGCCGGCCGTCGAGGCGCTGCTCGCGGCCGGGTTCGTCGTGGTGTGCGCCGGCGGGGGCGGCGTCCCTGTGGTGGACGATTCCGTCGACCCCACCCGCCCCGGCGGGGCGCTGCGCGGCGTCGAGGCCGTCGTCGACAAGGACCTCACCGCCGCGCTGCTGGCCCGCGAGCTGCACGCCGGGACGCTGGTGATCGCGACCGACGTCCCCCAGGTGCTCGTCGGGTACGGCACCCCCGCCGCCCGGCCGCTTGGCCGGGTCACCCCCGCCGAGCTGCGCGCGCACGCCGCGGCCGGCGAGTTCCCCCGCGGCTCCATGGGCCCCAAGGTCGAGGCCGCGCTGCGCTTCGTCGAGTCGTCGGGCCCCGGCCACCCCGCCCGCGCCGTCGTCACGTCCCTGGAGCACATCGCCGACGCCGTCACGAGGGACGACGTCGGCACCGTCCTGCAGAAGGACCCTCCTGCTCCCCACCGTGGGAGGACCCTGCAGGAGGGCCACCACCTCCCGACCGAGGAAGAGTGATCCAGTGCCCGCACCGATCGAGGTCCGCAAGATCCCCCTGCACAACGTCAGCGACGCCTCCGAGCTGGCGAAGCTCATCGACGACGGCGTCATGGAGGCCGACCGGGTCGTCGCCGTCATCGGCAAGACGGAGGGCAACGGCGGGATCAACGACTACACGCGGATCATCGCCGACCGGGCATTCCGCGAGGTCCTGCTCGAGAAGGGCACCCGCGCCAAGGAGGACGTCGCGCAGATCCCGATCGTGTGGTCGGGCGGCACCGACGGCGTCATCAGCCCGCACGCGACGGTCTTCGCCACGCTGCCCGAGGACGCGGTGGAGAAGACCAACGAGCCGCGGCTGACCGTGGGCTACGCGATGAGCGACGTCATCCTCCCCGAGGACATCGGCCGGCTGGCGATGGTGGAGAAGGTGGCCGAGGGCGTCCGGCGGGCGATGGCCGAGGCCGGCATCACCGACCCGGCCGACGTCCACTACGTGCAGACCAAGACGCCGCTGCTGACCATCGAGACCATCCGCGACGCCAAGGCGCGCGGCGAGGACACCTACTACGACGAGCCGCACGGCTCGATGGACCTGTCCAACGGGACGACGGCGCTGGGCGTCGCGGTGGCGCTCGGCGAGATCGAGATGCCGACGCAGGAGCAGGTCATGCGCGACCTGTCGCTGTTCTCGTCGGTGGCGTCGTGCTCGTCGGGTGTGGAGCTGGACCGGGCGCAGATCGTCGTCGTCGGCAACGCGCGCGGGCACGGTGGCGCGTACCGGATCGGCCACTCGGTGATGCGGGACGCGCTCGACCAGGACGGCATCTGGAACGCCATCCGCGACGCCGGCCTCGAGCTGCCCGAGCGGCCGCACCCCAGCGACCTCGGCGACCGGCTGGTCAACGTCTTCCTGAAGTGCGAGGCCGACCCGACCGGCTACGTCCGCGGCCGGCGCAACGCGATGCTCGACGACTCCGACGTCTTCTGGCACCGGCAGATCAAGGCGACGGTGGGCGGCGTGGCGGCGTCGGTGACCGGCGACCCGGCGGTGTTCGTGTCCGTCGCGGCGGTGCACCAGGGCCCGTCGGGCGGCGGCCCGGTGGCGGCCATCGTGAAGGCCTGAGCCGCGGGCTCACCCGCAGCGCGGCGCGTCTCACTCGGAGTGACCAGCGGTGACCTATCGTGGTGGCGCACCGAGCGCCACCCGGTTCGGCACCGGTGCTCCCCCACCCGGTCGGCGAGGAGGCGAGTGGTGCGCAGGTCGTCGGTGCAGCGGAGCGTCCTGCCCGGGCCACGGCCGGCGTCCGCGTCCGCGCCGGAGGCCCGGCCGCTCGCCGGCCGGGCGCGCCGGCGGCTCGAGCGCGAGGGCGGGGCCGACGACGCCGCCCGGCGGGCCGGGGTGCTCGCCCAGGCCAGCCGGGAGGTCTCCGACACGTCGCGGCAGGCCGCGGAGTCCCTCGCCGAGCTGCGGTCGGCGATCGGCGACATCGCGGAGCGCACGACGCACGCCTCCACCGTCGCCGAGGAGGCGGTCCGCGACGCGAAGGCCGTCGATGAGCGGATCGCGACACTGCAGGGCGCCACGGAGGCGATCACCGAGATCGTCCGGCTGCTGTCGGCCATCAGCCAGCAGAGCCGGTTCCTGGCGCTCAACGCCTACGTCGAGGCCGCCCGTGCCGGGGAGGTGGGCCGCGGCTTCGCCGTCGTCGCCGACGAGGTCAAGCAGCTCGCCGAGCGCACCGCCCGGGCTGCCGGGGACATCGGCGCCCAGGTGGAGGCGGTGCACCGGGAGACCCGCTCGGCCGTCGACGCCGTCTCGCGGATCACCACGACGCTGGGGTCGATCGCCGCGGCACAGGACACCGTCGCCGCAGCGGTCGAGCAGCAGCGGGCCGCCACCGACCGGGTCGTCGAGAGCGTCGAGCGGGCGGCCGGCGGCTCTGCCCGGATCACCGCGGCGGTCGCCGCGCTCGCCGACGACCAGCGCGAGACCTACGTCCGGCGGGCGCTGGCCGTGGCCGAGGACCTGCTCGACGAGGCCGGCGGCGTGCAGCTCGGCGACGGCCGCCGCAGGGTGACCGTGCGCGACCAGGTCACCGGGGCGAGCCGGGACGTCGAGCTGCCCGACCTGCTCCTCGGCGGCGTGCCGCTGACCCGTGACGACGACCCGCGCCGTCCCGCGCCGCTGGTCGACGACGTGGTGGCGGCAGTGGGCGGCAGCTGCACGCTGTTCCAGCGGCTGGACGGCGAGGGCAGCATGGTGCGCGCGGCCACGACCGTCGTCACGGCGCAGGGCCGGCGCAACGTCGGCAGCTACATCCCCCGCCGCAACGCCGACGGCAGCGCCAACCCGGTGCTGACCGCCGTCCTGGCCGGGCGGACCTACACCGGCGAGGCGACCGTCGCCGATCGGCCGTACTTCACCGCGTACGAGGGTCTGCACTCCGCCGGCGGCGAGCTGGTCGGGATGCTCTACGTCGGCCTGCCGCTGGACGCGCTGCCAGGCTGAGCTCTCAGGCCGAGAACTGGACCCGCGCGATCTCCTCGCAGACCGGGTCGAACATCTCGCGCCGGATGCGGTTGTGCTCGGCCTCGGTGTCGTAGGCCCGGTAGGCCCCGGCGTCGACGAAGTCGCTGGTGATGGCGAAGCTCCAGGCACCGGGGCGCAGGCCGGCGTCCAGGCCGACCCGGACGTCGACCAGCCCCTCGACGGGCAGGGCGACGATGGCGTCGAGCGCCTCCTGGACGAGGGCGGGGTCGGTGCCCGGGCGCACCCGGCCGACGACGACGTTGCGGATCACCGGCCCAGTCTGACCGGGACCGCCGGGGCCGGCCGGTCAGCCGACGACGGCGAGGAAGGCCGGCGGGACGGCGTCGACGAGCCAGACGCCGTTCGCCGAGCGGGTGAAGACCGCACCGCCCGCCGCCATCGCCGCGGCGTCCACCCGGAGGACGACCGGCCGGCCGTGGCGGGCCCCCACCCGTCGAGCCGTGACCTCGTCCGGGCTCAGGTGCACCGCGTGCCGGCGTCCGGGGCGCAGGCCCTCGGCCTCGATGGCCGGCAGGTTGCGCTCCGCCGTCCCGTGGAACAACACCGGTGGCGGCTCCTCCGCGGCGTAGCCGAGGTCGACGGCGACGCTGTGGCCCTGGCTGGCGCGGATCCGCGCGCCGGTGCCGTCGAACGCGAACCGGCGCTTGTCGTTGGTGGCGACGACGCGCTCGAGCTCCGCGCGGGTCCAGCCGAGGGCCGCGAGCAGCGCGTCGACGTCCGCCCAGCCGGCCGCGTCGAGGGTGAGCCCGATGCTGCCGGGGGCGTGGCGCAGCACGTAGGAGAGGCGCTTGCTGCGCCGGACGACGTCCACGTCCCCCGGTCCCCGGCTCAGCGGGAGTAGTGCTCGACGACGAGCTGCTCCTCGCAGACGACCGGGACCTCGTCGCGGTCGGGCACCCGCTCGACGCGGGCGACCAGGTCGGCCAGCCGCACCTCCAGGTAGGCCGGCGCGGTGGCGTGCGCACCGGAGGCTGCGACGACGAACGGCTCCTTGGTCTTCGACTTCTCGGCGATCTGCACGAAGTCGCCCGGCTCGAGCCGGTAGGAGGGGCGGTCGACGCGCTTGCCGTTGACCAGCACGTGCCGGTGGGTGACGAACTGGCGCGCCTGGTAGATGGTCCGGGCGAACCCGGCCCGCAGCACGGTCGCGTCGAGGCGGGACTCGAGGTCCTGGATCAGCGCCTCGCCGGTCTTGCCGCCGGTCCGCCGCGCGCGGTCGAAGGCGGCGCGCATCTGCGTCTCGCTGATGTCGTACTGGGCCCGCAGCCGCTGCTTCTCGCGCAGCCGGGTGGAGTAGTCGCTGTCCTTGCGGCGCTTGCGGCCGTGCTCGCCGGGCGGGTACGGCCGGCGCTCGAAGTACTCGACGGCCTTGGGCGTGAGCGGGATGCCGAGGGCGCGGCTGATCCGGACCTTGGGACGCGGGGTGTTCACGGGACCTCCAATGTTTGGTTAGGCTCACCTTATTCCAGCACGTCGACCCCGAGGGGCACCCATGACCATCGGACGCCCGAGGTCCTCTCCCGTGGACCAGGACCGCGCCCCGGACGCCGCCGAGCGGGCGCGCACGGTCGCCACCCGGCCGGCCGCCTCGGTGCAGGCCCTCGGGCTGGGCACCAGCCGGCTGCTGGCCGCGGCCACGCTGGACGACGGGCGGGTGCTGGTCGTCGTCCCCCGGTCCGGTGGGCTGGCGGCGGCGGTGCGCGAGGCCCCGGAGGGCGACCTGCCGGCCAAGGTGACGGTGACCTCGCGGTCGTCCCAGCCGCTGCGCAACCCGCTGCGGGCCCGGCTGGAGCTCTCCGGCTGGCTGACGCCGGTGCCCGCCGGGGACGAGGCCGAGCTGGCGCTGGCCTTTGCCGCGGTCCGCCCGGACGACGTCCTGCTCGACGTGGGGCTCAGCGCGACGCTGCTGCACCTCGACGTCGCCGAGGTCCTGCTGCACGAGGGCGGCGGCTGGACCGAGGTCACGCCGGAGGACTACGCCGCGGCCCGGCCCGACCCGCTGGCCGCCGCCGAGGACGACCTGATGGGCGAGCACGCCGGTCCGCTGGCCGAGCTGTGCGCCCGGGTGCAGGCGTGGGCCGGCGAGGACCCGGTGCACCTGCTCGGCCTCGACCGGCACGGGGTGCTGTTCCGGGTCGAGCCCCGCTCCGGCTGCTACGACGTGCGGACGCCGTTCCCCGCTCCGCTGGTGTCGACCGGGGAGCTGCCGGCCGCCGTCCGCAGCCTGCTCGCCTGCGTCCGCGCCTGACCACGCGGGTCAGGGGCCGTAGGCGGCGAGGAACACCTCGACACCGGCACGTGCCCTCGCCTCCAGCTCGGGTCCGTCCGGGACTGCGCCCTCACCCTCGAACATGACGTGGTCGAGCGTCGGGCCCACCACGAGGAACGCGAAGTGCTCGGCCGCCCGACGGGGTTCGGGGACGCGCAGCTGCCCGCGTCGCCCCAGGTCGGCGAAGGCCGCGGCCAGGGCGCTCACCACGCGGTCCGGCGCCCGCCGGTGGTACTCGCGGGCCAGCTCGGGGAAGCGTCCGGACTCCGCACCGGCCAGTCGGCGCAGCCGGACGACGTGCGGGCGGGTCACCGCGGCCAGGTGCCGGCGAGCGAGGTCGTGCAGCGCCCGCGTCACGTCCGGGGCCTCGTCGAGCGATGCGATGAGGTCGTCGGCGAACCGCTCCGCCGTGGCCGTGACCCCCAGGACCACCTCGGTGAAGAGCCGCTCCTTGTCGACGAAGTTGTTGTAGACGGTCTTCTTCGACACCCTCGCGCGGGCGGCGACGTCGTCGACGCTCGTGTCGACGTAGCCCCGCTCGAGGAACAGGGCGGTCGCCGCCTCCACCACAGCGGTTCGGCTGCGGACGACCCGCGGGTCGGGCGCACGGCCCCGTGCTCCGCCCATCAGCCCACCCCTGCGATGAGTTCCGCCGGCCTGCGACGTCTGAGTACTGCTGAGTGTAAGACTCTCGAGAGGCAGTCCCATGACCACGAGTGCAGTCCCCTCCTCCACCGTCCGGACCGACGGCGGCCGGATCTGCGAACGGCCGTCCGCCGTCACCCGGTCCCTGCTGGGCTACGGACCGCTGGCGGGCGCCGTGTACCTCGGGTCCGGGCTGGTCCAGGGGCTGACCCGGGACGGCTTCGACCTCACCCGGCACAGCCTGAGCCTGCTGGCGAACGGTCCGCTGGGCTGGGTCCACGTCACGACGCTCGTCCTCACGGGTCTGATGACCGTGGCCGCCGCCGTCGGTGTGCGCCGCGCCCTGGCCGGTGGGCGCGGTTCGGCCTGGGGCGCCGGGTCGCTGGCCGGCTACGGGCTGGCGCTGGTGGCCGCCGGGGCGTTCGTCGCCGACCCCGTGGACGGCTTCCCCGTGGGCACGCCGGCCGGTGCGCCGGTGGAGGTCAGCCTCTCCGGGGTGCTGCACCTGGCCGCCGGCGGCGTCGGGTTCGCCTGCCTCGTCGCGTCGGCGTGGGTGCTGGTCCGGCGGTTCGCCGCGGAGGGGCGGCACGGCTGGGCTCGCGGGTCAGCGGCCACCGGCGTGGTCGTGCTGGCCGGCTTCACGGGCGTCGCCAGCGGGTCGACGTCCTCGTGGGCGGTGCTCGGCCTGTGGACCGGCGTCGTCATCGGGTGGGCCTGGATCGCCGCGGTGTCCGTGCACCTCTACCGGCGGACGCCGCACCCCACGCGCCCGCGCGACTGAGCCCCCTCGCTGGATCCGCACCACGGGGCGCGACCCCCGCGGTGCGGATCCAGGGATCGGTCACGCTGCGGTGCGGGCCTCCTCGGCCAGCGCCTCGAGCGCCTGCTCGAAGCACTGCCGCGGCGGCTGCACCAGCCCGGCGCCCACCTGTCCGGTGCCGGCGACCCGCCCGGCCATGCCGGTGTTGATCTGCGGCAACCACCCGGTGCGCGCCACGGCGAGGACGTCGATCCCGGTCGGGGAGCCGCGGAAGCCCAGGATCGGCACCTGCATCGCCGGGTTCTCGGCCAGGGTCAGCTGGTACATCCGCTCGGTGGTGGCCAGCGCGTCGGGCACGGTGCCGCCGACGAAGCGGACGATCGCGGGGGCCGCGGCCATGGTGAAGCCGCCGACGCCGTAGGTCTCCATGATCGCGGAGTCGCCGATGTCGGGGTTGGCGTCCTCCGGGCCGTAGTCGCCCAGGTAGAGGCCGACCGGGGTGTTCGCGGGGCCGGTGAACCAGCGGTCGCCGGTGCCGGCGGTCTGGATGCCGAACTCGGTCCCGTTGCGGGACATCACCGTCACCACCGTCGAGCCGGGCACGTCCCTCGCCGCGTCCATGGCCAGCTTCGCCGTCGGCATGCCGAGGTTGAGGAAGAAGTGCTCGTTGCCGCCGATGAAGCGCAGCACCGCGGCGACGTCCGACGACGGCGCGTCCACCTCCACCACCGCCGGCGAGAGCTCGCGCAGGGTCATCAGCGAGCCGGCGCGGTTGCGGTTGTGCCCCTCGTCGCCCATCTGCAGCATCTGCGCGAGCACGGCCTTGACGTCCAGCGGCTCGGCCATCGAGCGCACCGCGGCCTGCAGCACCGGCCCGAGGACGTCGCGCATCCAGCGCAGCCGGGTGAGCACCTCCTCGTTGTAGGCGCCCATCCGCAGCACCTTGCCCAGGCCCTCGTTGAGGTTGCAGAACGCCTGACCGCCGGTGACCGGGTCCTCCAGGCACCACGTCCACATCGACGGCGAGGTCACCCCCGCCATCGGGCCGACCGCGCGGTGGTGGTGGCAGGGGTCGAGCGCGACGCCGCCGGAGGCCAGCAGCCGCTCGGCGTCCTCGACGGAGGTCGCCCAGCCCTCGAACAGGCAGGCGCCGACCAGCGCGCCCCGCAGCGGGCCGCTCGCGTCGTCCCAGCCGATCGGCGGCCCGGCGTGCAGCAGCGTGCGGTCGGGCAGGCCGAGCACGTCGCGCGCCGGCCGGACGTCGACCAGGTGCGACCCCGCGGCCACCACCCGCTCGACCGCGGTGCGGTTGGCCGCGACCCGGCGCCGGTCGAGTGCGAGGGTCGCCAGGTCGGCGGGGTCGCCGAAGGCCGGCGGGCGCCAGTCGACCTCGTGCACGTCGGCGCCCTGGGCGCGCAGCGCGGCGGAGAAGACGTCGACGCCCGCGGCCACGACCGTCGGCGTCCCGGACAGCAGGCTCATCGCGTTGCTCCCAGCAGGTCGAGTGCGTACCGCGTGGCCTGCGCGTTCGAGGCGAACACCGCCGCACCCGCCGCGGCCAGCGCGTCGGCCTGGCGCGACCAGCCCTGCGGATCGTCCTCGGTGCCGACCAGCGCGACGACGGCGGGCAGGCCGGCCGCCCGCAGGGCCGGGGCGAGGCTCGCGGCCGGGTCGGGGTCGGCGCCGTGGCCGAGGACGACGTCCATCAGCACGACCGCCGGCTCGCCGGAGGCCGCCACCCGGGCCAGCGCGTCGAGCCGCAGCGTCGGGTCGATCATCGGGTGCGCCCGGCCGACGGTGAGCGCGTCGTCGCCGAAGTCGATCACCACGTGGCCGCGGGCGGACAGGTCCGTCCCGAGGTCGAGCTCCGGGCGCAGCGGGGTGTTCGAGCGGACGTCGCCGAGCAGCGGGGCGGCCAGCAGCATCGCCTCGTCGGCGAGGGTGCCGCCGGCGTAGAGCCCCTTGAGGACGGCGCCCGGCGCGGCCGTGGCGGAGGAGGTGCGGGAGGGCCACTGCGGCACCGCGACGTCCATGTCGGCGAGCAGCGCCTCGACGGCGGCGGTGAGGTCGGGGCTCTCCGGCGACAGCGCGGCCGAGCGCACCGGAACCGACAGCTCCGCGGCTGCCTCCGCCACCGCCACCGCCACCGAGGGCGCGGGCGGCTTGGACACCAGGAGCACCCGCTCGGTGGCCGGGTCGGCGTCGAGCAGGGCCAGCGCGTCGAGCGTGGCCAGCCCGCCCACGGCCTCGGACAGGTCGCGACCGCCCACGCCGAGCACGTGCGAGACCCCGACGCCGGCCGTGTCCAGCAGGCACGACACCTGCTGGGCGCCGGTGCCCGACGCCGCGACCAGCCCGACCGGCCCGCGGCGGACCACGTTGGCGAAGCCGAGCGCCAGGCCGGAGACGATCGCCGTTCCGCAGTCGGGGCCCATGACGAGCACCCCGGCGTCGTGCGCGGCGCGCTTGAGCGCCACCTCGGACTCCACCGGGACGCCGTCGGAGAAGACCAGCACGCTGCGGCCGGCGGCGATCGCGTCGGCGGCCTCGGCGACGGCGTACTGCCCGGGGACGCTGACGACGGCCAGCGCAGGGCCGTCGTCGTCCAGTGCGTCGAGCCCTGCGCCGACGGTGCGCAGCGGAACGGCCTGCGCGGGGCCGGCCGCGCGCTCGCGGGCGGCCAGCGCGGCGTCGACGGCGGCGACCGCGGCGGCCAGCGTGTCGTCGTCCACGGCGGAGAGCGCGACGAGCAGCTGGTCGGGTGAGGCGTCGCCGGCCGGCGCCAGGCCCATGCCCGCGGCGAGCTCAAGGTTGAGCGGCGTGGCCATCGCGACGAGCACCGCGGTCACACCCTCGCGCGCGCCGACGTCGCGGCTGACCTGCATCAACCGGACGGAGTCGGCGTACACGCCGCTGCGCAGGGAGACGTGGCGGACGGGGGTCGCTGACACCCCGCCGACCGTACCGGCAGGTCTCTCAGCGGTGAGACATCGGCGCAACGACGATTTAGCACTGAGGTACTTCCGTCCTGTCGGCCGGGCGTGTCACATTGGCGCACCCTGGGTGCCGGTGACCGCCGTCCGCGGCGCCGGCCACGTCCCAGGAGCGCGGGTCGAGGAGGCGGCATGGCGTTCGGCTGGAAGCTCTACGGGGACGGGAAGACCCCGCCGCTGGGCGAGGCGGTGGCCCCGGACGAACGGCTGTCCTGGCCGCGGACCATCGGCATCGGCGCGCAGCACGTCGTCGCCATGTTCGGGGCGACGTTCGTCTTCCCGATCGTCATGGGGCTCGACCCGAACCTCGCGATCATGATGAGCGGGATCGCGACGATCATCTTCCTGCTCATCGTCAACGGGAAGGTGCCGAGCTACCTGGGCACCAGCGCCTCGTTCGTCGGCGGCGTGGTCGCCGTCCGGGCCTCCGGCGGGGACTCCTCCGACGTCGTCGGCGCGATCCTGGTCTCCGGCGTGGTGCTGGCCCTGGTCGGTGTACTGATCCACTTCGCCGGCGTGCGCTTCCTGCACGCGGTCCTGCCGCCGGCGGTCACCGGCGCGGTCGTGCTGCTGATCGGCTTCAACCTGGCCCCGGTCGTGGCCGGCATCTACTGGCCCCAGGACCAGTGGGTGGCGCTGGCGACGATGGCGTTCGTCATCGTCGCCTCGTTGCTGCTGCGGGGTTTCTGGGCCCGCATCTCGATCCTCCTCGGCCTGGTCTTCGGCTACCTGCTGTCGGTGCTCCTCGACGCGACCGCCGGCCAGATCACCTCCCCCGACGGCACCGGCACGGTGTCCACCCGCGACCGGATCAACTTCGACTCGGTGGCGCAGGCCGACTGGTTCGGCCTGCCCGACTTCATCGCGCCGTCCTTCTCGCTCAACTTCAGCCTGCTCGTGCTGCCGGCGGTCATCGCGCTGATCGCGGAGAACACCGGGCACGTCAAGGCGGTCGCCGAGATGACCAGGCGCGACCTCGACCCGTACATGGGCCGGGCCATCGCGGCCGACGGTGTGGCCACCGTCGTCGCCACCTCGGTCGGCGGCTCCCCGACCACCACCTACGCGGAGAACATCGGCGTCATGGCCGCCACCCGCGTCTACTCGACGGCGGCGTACTACGTGGCCGCGGTCGTCGCGATCCTGCTGGGCCTGTGCCCGAAGTTCGGCGCGCTGATCAACATCGTCCCGGGTGGGGTGCTCGGCGGGATCACCGTCGTCCTCTACGGGATGATCGGCCTGCTCGGCGCCAAGATCTGGAAGGAGAACCGGGTCGACTTCGCCAACCCGATCAACCTGGTGCCGCTCGCCGCGGGCATCATCATCGCGATCGGCGACGTCCAGCTCGCCTTCTCCGAGTCCTTCTCCCTCGGCGGCATCGCGCTGGGCTCGATCGTGGCGGTCGTCGGCTGGCACGTCGCCCGTGCCCTGGCGCCGGCCGAGATGAAGGCCGCGCTGCACGCGGAGCGCGAATTCGTCGGCGGCACGGGTCCGGCGCTGGGGCACACGGGTGCGCACGACTACGGTGCCGACCCCTCGTCGGTCGACGAGGTCGGCCGCCCGGGCGCGACCGGCTCGGCGACCCCCGGGGAGACCCGCTCCCGGTGAAGCCCGCCCCCTTCCGGTACGCCGACCCCCGCTCGGTGCCCGAGGCCCTCGAGGTCCTCGCCGCCGAGGAGGGCGCCAAGGTGCTGGCCGGCGGTCAGTCGCTGCTCCCGCTGCTGTCCATGCGGCTCGCGGCGCCGGCCACGCTGGTGGACCTCAACCGGGTGCCCGGCCTCGACGCCGTCGAGGCCACCGGGGACGGCGTGCGGATCGGGGCGCTGGTCCGGCACGCGGGGCTGCTGGCGCACGAGGGAGCCGCCCGGGTGCAGCCGCTGCTGGCCCGGGCGACGGCGAACGTCGCCCACCCCGCGATCCGGAACCGGGGGACGACGGTCGGCTCGATCGCACACGCCGACCCCTCCGGCGAGATGACCTCCGCGCTCGCGCTGACCGGCGGGTCGGTGACCGTGGCCGAGCCCGCCGCCGAGCGCACCGTGGATTGGTCGGACCTGTTCGTCGGCCCGCTGGAGACGTCGCTGCCATCCGCCGCGGTCGTCACCTCGGCCTTCTTCCCGGCGCTGCCCCCGCGGTCGGGCACGGCCTTCGCCGAGGTCGCCCGCCGGAAGGGCGACTACGCGGTGTGCGGCGCCGGCGTCGTCGTCACCCTCGACGAGGACCGCCGCGTCGCCGCCGTCCGTGCGTCCTACGTCTCGGTGGGACTGGTCCCCGAGGTGCACGACCTCACCGACGCCGTCGCCGGCTCGCCGGTCGAGAAGGCCGACTGGGCCGCGGCCGGTGCGCTGGCCCGCACGCTGGTCGACCCGGACGGCGACCTGCACGCCAGCGCCGACTACCGCCGCCTGCTGGTCGGCGTGCTGACCGAGCGGACGCTGGCCGATGCCGCCGCCGAAGCGACCGCGAAGGTGACGGGCGAGTGAGCATCGCCGCGTGCTGGGGGCACCTCCCGCTTGCGGGGGACAGCGACCGAGGAGCGGAGCGAGTCCGGAACCGAGCCATGTGCACAGGGGGATCCGAGTGACCGTCTCCGTCGACACCGAGCGCACGGTCTGGCTGACCGTGAACGGTGTTCCACGTGAAGCCACCGTGCCGGTGCGGCGGCTCCTGTCCGATGCCCTGCGGCACGACCTCGGGCTGACCGGCACGCACGTCGGCTGCGAGCACGGCGTCTGCGGGGCCTGCACCGTGCTGGTGGACGGCGAACCGGTGCGCTCCTGCCTGCTGCTCGCCGTGCAGGTGGACGGAGCCCAGGTCACGACGGTCGAGGGGCTGGCCCGCGACGACGGGCAGGGCGGGCAGGTTCTGCACCCGGTGCAGGAGGCCTTCCGCGAGTGCCACGCCCTGCAGTGCGGCTTCTGCACGCCGGGCTTCCTGGTGACGATCGCCGCCGGACTGGAGGGGCGCGACACGACCGACGAGATCACCGAGGAGGAGGTCGACGACATGGTCGGCGGCAACCTCTGCCGGTGCACCGGCTACGCGAACATCAAGAAGGCCGTCCGGCACGCGGCCGCCACGATGGCCGTCCCCGCGGGGACCGCCGCGGACGGGGGCTCGCCGTGACCACCAAGCTGTTCGGCGAGCCGGTCCGCCGGCGCGAGGACGCCCGGCTCATCACCGGTCGCGGCCGCTACCTCGACGACATCGGCGCCGGCGCGCTCGCTGCCGCCTTCGTGCGCAGCCCGCACGCGCACGCCCGCATCGTGGACGTCGATGTCGACGCCGCCCTCGACGTCGAGGGCCTGGTCGCCATCTACACCTACGAGGACCTCACCGGCCCGCTGGCCGAGCCGCTGCCGGTGCTCATCCCCCACCCGCAGCTGCACGCGCCGCGCACCGGCTACCCGCTGGCCAACGGCGAGGTGAACCACGTCGGCGAGCCGGTCGTGATGGTGGTGGCCACCGACCGGTACGTCGCCGAGGACGCCGCCGAGCGGATCGCCGTCACCTACGAGGAGCTGCCCGCCGTCGTCGGGGTGGACGCGGCGCGGGCGGCGGCCGCCGCGGTCCACGCGGAGATCCCGGACAACGTCGCGGCGCGGCACCACCAGGAGACCGGGGACGTCGAGCCGGCGCTGGCCGCGTCGCCGCACACGCTGTCCTTCAGCCAGTACGTCGAGCGCAGCGCCTGCATGCCGCTGGAGGGCAAGGGCGTGCACGCGCGGTGGGACGCCGACGACCGCTCGCTGCGGGTGCACACCAGCACGCAGGCCTCGACGTCGGTGCGGGCCGCGATCGCCGCCAAGCTGCAGCTCTCCCTCGACGAGGTGGAGGTCATCGCGCCCGACGTCGGCGGTGGGTTCGGCGTGAAGATCGTGCACCCGTGGCCGGAGGAGCTGCTGGTGCCGATGGCGGCGATCGCGCTGGGCCGGGAGGTGAAGTGGACCGAGGACCGCCGCGAGCACTTCATCTCCAGCGCCCACGAGCGGCAGCAGCGGCAGGAGATCAGCGTCGGGTTCGACGACGACGGCCGGATCACCGCCCTCGACGTCCACATCTGGCACGACAACGGCGCGTACACGCCCTACGGGATCATCGTGCCGATCGTGACCGCGACCCAGCTGGTCGGCCCGTACGTCATCCCCGTGTACCGGGTGGTCGTGAAGAGCGTCTACACGAACACCGTCATCGTGACGCCGTACCGCGGCGCCGGCCGGCCGCAGGGCTGCTTCGCGATGGAGCGGACGATGGACCGCATCGCCGACGCCCTCGGCCTGGACCGGGCCGTCGTCCGCGAGCGCAACCTCATCCGGCCCTCGCAGTTCCCGTACGACCACCACCTGACGTTCCAGGACGGCCGGCCGGTCATCTACGACTCCGGCGACTACCCGGGGCTGCTCGCCAAGCTCAAGGCGCTCGTCGGCTGGGACGGCGTCGACGCGCTGCGGGACGACGCCGAGGCGCGCGGCAAGCTGCTCGGCGTCGGGATGGCGATGTACGTGGAGGGCACCGGCCCCGGCCCGTACGAGGGCGGGCACGTGCAGGTGCTGGGCAGCGGCAAGGTATTGGTGTCGACCGGCCTGACCTCGCAGGGCCAGGGCCACGAGACGGTGTTCGCGCAGATCGTCGCCACCGAGCTCGGGGTGCCGATCGAGGACGTCGAGGTGACCACCGGTGACACCCGCCGCTTCGGCTACGCGGTCGGCACGTTCGCGTCGCGGGCGGCGGTGATGAGCGGCAACGCCATCGCGCTGGCCGCGCGGGGAGTGCGGGAGAAGGCGCTGCGGATCGCCGCCGACGTGCTGGAGGCCGAGCCCTCCGACCTGGACATCGAGGACGGCGTGGTGCAGGTCCGCGGGACGCCGGGCGCCTCGATCCCGCTCCGGACGGTCGCCGTGCTGTCCAACCCGCTGCGCTACGCGTTCGACGAGGCGGCCAAGCAGGCGACGCAGTTCGCCACGCACGACGACACCAAGCCGCCCGTGGCCCGCGGGGACGCGCCCGGGCTGGAGCACCGCGACTACTACTCGCCGATCCGCTCGACGTTCGCGTCGGGCGCCCACGCGGCGATCGTGGAGATCGACCCGCAGACGTGGGAGATCGACGTCGTGGACTACGCGGTGGTGCACGACTGCGGCAACGTGGTGAACCCGATGATCGTCGAGGGCCAGGTGCACGGCGGGGTCGCGCAGGGCGTGGGCGGGGCGCTGTACGAGCGGATGGCCTACGACGCCGACGGGCAGCTGCAGAACGCGTCGTTCATGGACTTCCTGATGCCGTACGCGTCGGAGGTCCCCGACATCGTGATCGACCACCAGCAGACGCCCTCGCCGCTGAACCCGCTGGGCATCAAGGGCGCCGGCGAGGCGGGCGTGATCCCGGGGTCCGCGGCACTGGCGTCGGCCATCGAGGACGCGGTGGGACGGCGGGTCACCTCGATGCCGATCTCCCCCACCGAGCTGTACGACCTGGTGCGGTCCCCGGAGAGCGAACGGACGGCGGCCTCGGTCCGCAGGACGGGAGTGGGTGCGTGAACCTCGACGGTTCGGCGGTGCTGCACGGTTCGCCGGACGACGTGTGGCGGGCACTCACCGACCCCGCGGTGCTGGCGCGGACGATCCCGGGGTGCCTGGCGCTGGAGCGGGTCGGTGAGGACTCGTACCGGATGGACGTCTCCGTGGGCGTCGGTGCGGTGAAGGGGACGTACGCCGGCGAGGTGCACCTGACCGACCAGCAGCCGCCGAGGTCGTACGTGATGCACGCGTCCGGGGCCGGGGCGCCGGGTCAGGTGCGGGCGACGGTGACCATCGAGCTGACGCCGGACGGCGAGGGCACCGTCCTCACCTACTCGGCCGACGCCGTGGTGGGCGGGCCGGTGGCCGGGGTCGGGCAGCGGATGATCACCGGCGTGGCGAAGCGGATGGCCGCGCAGTTCTTCACCGCGGTGGACGCCGAACTGGCCGGCGCCGGCGTGGCTCCTGCGGCACCGGCCGAGCCGCGCCCGTCGGCCGCCGCGGTGAGCACGACGGACGTCGAGGCTCCCGCTGCTCCCCAGCCGCAGGTCTTCACCGGGCGCGCCGGCGTGCCCGCGGCATCGTCCGGCGACCTCCGCACCCTGGCCCTCGGCGCGGTCGGCGGCAGCGCGCTCACCCTGCTCGGCGTCCTCGTCGGCTACCTCCTGGGCCGCCGTCGTTGAGTTGCGATCAACGCTGGAGAGCAGCGACCAGGCCAGCGGCAGCCAGCGAGTCAAGCCTGACCACAGGCCTCATGGGGCCGCTGGACAAGCCTGGACCGGTATCGATTTCTCGCTCTTTCCTCTGCGTGGCGGGGCCACGCCGCGAGGCGACCGCCCTAGGAGGGTCTTACCGAGGAACGTCTGCGCCCAAGGAGTCAAGTACTCGCGCGAGAAGTCTTCAAGCAGTCGAGCATTCTGGACCAGATAGGAAGCCGTGGGACTGTAGACAGACGCAGGGTCCTCGTGCCTGAACCGCAAGATGCGCATGCCCCACCAGCGGTCCAGGGGTTCGACCCTTCTCGGTAGCGCACCGGCCGGCAGATCGTGGTCGATACCCTGGACGCTGTAGAAGGAGAGGGACCTCCGCAGGAACTGCCAATCAGCCGCGTCGACCCAGTCCGGCCGCAGCCGAGGGAAGCCAGGGTCGGTGCTGTTCCTGGCCATGTCTGCGAACTCGTCTGCCTGGAGGAGGTTCGCAGCCAAGTTGTGGGTGACATCGCGTAGCCACTGCCCATAGTCGAGGTGCTTGCGGGAAACCGAGGGGGCGAGGAACTCGATCTTGGAGTTGGCCACTTCGAGACTTCGGAAGTCTTCGGCCAGGAGTGAGCGACTCTGCCGCTCGCCATCTCGGCCAAGAGCACCGAGTTGCACCGCTCGATCGGCCAGCGCAGTGATACTTGCGGACAGCTCGCCGAAAGCCTGGAGCAGAGGCTGCGCAACGGCACCCCGTCGCGTGGCGCGCAAGGCCCTCACCGCCACGGCGACGGCAACGACAGCACCCAAGCCGCCCACAGCGGTGCCAGTCGCTTCAACAAGTGACATCACGTCGTCGCCCATGAACCCGGAACGCAACCCCTGTCGAACGCCACAGCGAGCGGACCGCCCATTCGCGCCCGGCAGCATATCCAGCAATCTGCTGATCAGAGCACCGACGCGCCGCATTCAAGGGCTTGAGATTGCACTGGCGGGCGCAAGGGGAAACCGAGCGAGGGGAGCAGCGCGGGCGACCCTCGCCACCGTCCGAGGCAGCCCGACAGCAGCACCGCCCACTGGTCGCAGCCACACGTCGGCCACCGTCCCCACCGGAGCGAGAGCCAGCACGTGAGGCGGCTCCGAAGACTGCGCCCGCTCGCTGTTCGTCATGCTCGACAGGGTCCGACGCAGGAGGCCGCGCTCGGCTCCGGCGATCATCGCGACAGGGCACGCTCCCCGGCCTTCCTCGAGGCTGGAAGAGCTCCACAGCGACCCGGCCGCCGTGGAGGGACTTCGCGCCATCGTGGTCGGGCCACAGTGGTCACGCATGACTGTCCTTGCGCCCAGCAACATCGCCCGTCGAACAGGAAGCGTCGATCACCGGGCCGACCCGGCGGCTGCGACGTCCAGCGGGATGCCCGTCTCGCGCTCGGAGACCTGCCACAGCGTGTCGATCTGCTCCTGCAGCCCCAACCGGCGCAGGATCGGCCGCCGCACGGCCGGACCGTGAGAGCCGTACCGCGGCGCGTACAGCTCTCCGCCACGGGCCCGCGGGTCGGTCGCGGCCCGGAGCTGCGGCCGGGCGCCCTCGAACGGCGGCATCCCCGACCGCGCGGTCATCACCTCGAAGAACGCCCCGACCCGGCCGGCGCCGCCCTCACGCACGGCCCGCGCCTGCAGGTCGGTGTTCGTCAGCCCCGGGTGCGCCACCAGGCTGATCGCGGCGACACCGGCCGACGTGAACCGCTGCTGCAGGCCCAGGCCGAAGTGCAGGTTGGCCATCTTCGAGCGCGCATAGGACGCCCACGCCCCGTAGCCCTGCTCCAGATGGACATCCGCCGGGTCCAGCCGCCGTGCCCGGTGTCGCGCCGTGCTCGTCACCGTCACGACCCGCGCGGCCGGCGCCCGCAGCAGCGCCGGCAGCAGGTGTGCGGTCAGCGCCCAGTGCCCCAGGTGGTTGACGCCGAACTGCATCTCGAACCCGTCCGCAGTCGTCCGCTGCGGCATCGCCATCACCCCGGCGTTGTTCACCAGCAGGTCCACGCGCTCGTGCCGGTCGAGCACCGACCGCGCAGCCACCGCCACCGCCGGCAGGTCGCCCAGGTTCAGCGGAACGACCTCCAGGGACGCCGACGGGGAGCTCACCCGGATCCGCGCCTCCGCTGCCTCGGTCTTCGCGGCAGCACGCGCGGCGAGGACCACGTGCGCGCCCGCGCCGGCCAGCGCCAGCGCCGTCTGCAGGCCGAGCCCACCGTTCGCGCCGGTCACCACCGCCGTCCGCCCGGTCAGGTCGGGGATGTCGGTCTCGGTCCAGGCCATGCGTCGTCCCCTCTACGCCACCACGACGTCTGCCATGGGCGCATCCCTCAGCCGTCGATCGGTCGTCACCAGCGGTGCGCCTCGAGCAGTCGCCAGCTCCACGTACAACGCATCGGCGAGCCTCAACTGGGAACGGCGGGCCCAGGCGCCGGGCACCAGTTCGTGCACGGGATGGCGCTCGATCGGGGCGTCGACCACGTGACCGAGGAGCCGCGTCACCGTGTCGTCGTCCAGGTCGCCTGCCCGGTTCAGGCGCCCGAGCGCCGACAGCACCTCGGCATCGACGTGCCCGGGCGCGTGCATCGACTGGCCGGCGAGCCGCGCGCGGACGGCGACGCCCAGCGGGTTGCCCAGCAGCAGGTCCACGAACGCCGATGCGTCGACGACCACCTCAGCCATGTCGGGTCGCAGGCTCCTCCCGCGCCGCGTCCACGGCGGCAAGCGCTTCGTCATGCGAGACCTGCGACGGCGCCGGATCGAGCGTGGCCAGCCAGGCATCCGTCGTCCGCGCGGCCAGTTCCCGCCTGATCGCGTCCTGCGTGAGCGACGACAGGTTCAGCTCCGCCGCCCGTGCCGCCGCGGCGAGGTCGTCCGGGAGGTACACGTTCACCCGAGGCATACACACACGGTACACACTTCACCTACCCGGACCGCGCCTCCGCCCGCATGGCGACGGCCGTGAGCAGCTCCCACCGGATGGCCGAGCTGCCCGGCTGGACGGCGAGCCAGTAGAGACCGAAGCGCCGCCGCGCCACCGGGTCGGTGGCGGCGATCCGCGTCTCGCAGCTCAGCCGCGTACCACCGACGGTCCGCGTCAGCCGGAACTCCATGCCGACCTTCACCCAGCCCGGCTTCGACCACTCCCGGACCCCGGCCGCGTCCAGCTCGGGCGGTGGTCCGCCGCCGGTCAGCCGCCAGGGCTGCAGCACGCCCCCGAACAGCACGTGCGAGGGCGGGTCCGAGGCCAGCTCCGGGATCGGCACCACGTCGAGGAAGGTCCGGTCGAGGCCGCCGCGCCGGCGCCCCCGGCCGGCCAGCAGCACCGGCAGCGCGCGCACGGCGCTGAACAGCAGGGTGACCGGCAGCGACGAGAGCCGCAGCCGGTGCAGCTCCTCCCACACCACGGACGGCGGCGCGTCGATCACCCGCGCCTGCCGGGTCACGTGGTCGGCCACCGGGACGACGTCATCGAGGTCCATGCCGCACCTCCCCCAGACCTCAGCCGAGCGCGGCGTACACCGCCCGGATGTAGGCCTCGCTGCGGTCCGACCCCAGGATGCCCGGTGCCATGCGGTTCATCAGGTAGCTGATGGTCAGCCGGCGGTCGAGGTCCATCACGATCATCGACCCGCCCCAGCCGCCCCAGAAGAAGGTCCGCCCCGCGGGCACGTACGGGACGATCGGCGAGCCGAGGCAGTAGCCGATGCCGAAGCGGAACCGCTCCCCCAGGACCAGGTCCACGCGGTCGGATAGCTGCTCGAAGACCAGGTCGATCGTCCCCGGCGACAGCAGCCGCACGCCGTCGGCCTCCCCGCCGAGCGACATCACCCGCATGACCCGCATCAGGCCGCGCGCGTTGGTGTGCCCGTTGAGCGCGCCCAGGTCCGCCCGGCGCCACTCCGGCGAGTTCGCCGCCCTCGCCGAGGCGACCGGTGCGGTGAACGTCTTGACCATCACCGACTCCGGGTCCAGCTCCCGCGGGTCCTCCTCCGGCCGCGGCGGTGGGACGACCGGCGCGATCCGGTGCCAGTCCGACTCGCGCGCGCCGATCTGGAAGTCCGCGCCCAGCGGCCGGGCGATCTCGTCGGCCACGAACTGCTTGAACGACTTGTTCGCGATCCGGCGGATCACCTCGCCGACCAGGTGCCCCTGGTTGTTCGCGTGGTAGCCCGATGCCGTCCCCGGCTGCCACCACGGCGCCTGCCCGGCCAGCCGCTCGGTCGCGCTCTGCCAGTCGTACATGTCCCGGATCGAGAACGGCCGCTCCCAGCCGGAGACGCCCGACGTGTGCGACAGGAGGTGCCGGACCTCGACGTCCTTCTTGCCCTTGGCCGCGAACTCCGGCCAGTAGTCGGCGACCGGCGCGTGGAGGTCCAGCTCCCCGCGCTCGACCAGGAGCAGTGCGGCCAGGGCGAGGACCGTCTTCGTCGTCGACCAGCCGTTGACGACGGTGTCCTCGGTCCACGGCGTCGTCCGCTCCTCGTCGCGGTACCCGCCCCACAGGTCGACGACGGTCTCCCCGTCGAGGTCGACGGCGACCGACGCGCCCAGCTCGTCGGCGTCGAGCGCCCGCTCGAGCGCCTCCCGCACCCCGGAGAAGCGGTCGTCGCAGCTGCCGTGCACCTGGGCCATGGCGCCTCCTCGTCACGACGCGACCCCGGTGTCGCGCCGCGACGAGGAGAACACGCCCCGCTCACGAAGCGGCGACGCCGGCTGCTGCCACGAGAGTTCGCGCGCAGCGTCGACGTCAGGCTCGTCGCCGAGGCGTGGCGACGGCGGTCGGGCACGCCGTCCTGCGGTCCCCGGGGCGGACGGCGGCCGCGGTCAGGGCCGGCTGTCCGGCCGGACGGCGTCCCGTCAGCCGGCGCGCAGCGCCTCGAGGGTCGGGTAGTCGGTGTAGCCCTCCGCGCCGGGCGCGTAGAAGAGGTGCGCCTTCGGCTCGTTCTCCGGGTGCTCGCCCCTCCAGCGCTCGGCCAGGTCGGGGTTGGCGATCACGGCCCGGCCCACGGCCACGGCGTCGGCGTGCGACGCCTCGATGAGGCGCACCGCCTCCTCGCGCGTGGTGACCGTGCCGAAGCCGCTGTTGGCGACCAGCGGCCCGCCGAAGCGCTCGCGCAGCTCCTGCACCAGCTCGCCGGCCGGGTCGGAGTGCAGCACCGACAGGTAGGCCAGGCCCAGCGGGCGCAGCTGGTCGAGCAGCGCCCCGTAGGTTGCGCGGACGTCGTCCCGGTCGGTCTCGTAGGCGTCCTGGATGTCGTGCTCGGGCGAGATCCGCAGGCCGACCTTGCCCGCCCCGACCGCCGCGGCCACCGCCGTCACGACCTGGACGACGAAGCGTGCCCGGTTCTCCGGGGAACCGCCGTACTCGTCGGTGCGCCGGTTGGCCGCCGGCGAGAGGAACTCGTGCAGCAGGTAGCCGTTGGCGCCGTGGATCTCCACGCCGTCCAGGCCGGCGTCGACGGCCCGCTTGGCGGCGGAGACGAAGTCCTGCAGGGTCTGGCGCGCCTCGTCGACGGTCAGCGCGTGCGGCACCGGGTAGGGCTGCTTGCCCTTCTCGGTGTGGCCCTCGCCGTCGATGGCGATCGCGCTCGGGGCCACGACGCGGCGACCGCCGTTGACGTCGGGGTGGGTCACCCGGCCGCCGTGCATGACCTGCATCACGATCTTGCCGCCGCGCGCGTGCACGGCCTCGGCCACGCGGCGCCAGCCCTCGACCTGCTCGTCGGTGACGATGCCGGGCTGGCCGACGAAGGCCTGGCCCTCGTGGTCGGGATAGGTGCCCTCGGTGATGATCAGCCCGAGGCCCGCGCGCTGCCGGTAGTGCTCGACGACGAGGTCTCCGGGGACGCCGGAGGCGCCGGAGCGCATGCGGGTGAGCGGGGCCATGACGATGCGGTTGGCGAGCTCGATGTCGCCCAGGGTCACAGGGGAGAACAGGTCCACGTGTAGGTGGATCGCTGCGACGGGGGCCGCCATTCCGGGCCGCGACCGTCACGCCGCTCACAGTGACGCCCGTCCTGGTCCGGCCCGGCGTCCTCGGGTTCGCCGGGCTTCCTCCCTGTCCCGGGTCCCGCTACGAGCCTGCGAGCAAGGGGAGGCAGGGGGTCCTCGTTCAGGCGGCGGGCGAGCGCTCCCGGGCGACCATGATGGCCAGCTCGGTCCGGGAGCGGATGCCGAGGCGGCGCATCGACGTCGTCAGGTGGCTCTTCACCGTGGCCAGGCTGAGGAACAGCCGGCCGGCGATCTCCTCGTTGCTCAGCCCCTCGGCCACCAGCTCGGCGACCTCGCGCTGCCGGTCGGTCAGCCGGTCGAGCGGCCGCAGAGCCGGGGCCGACGGCGGCTGCGGTCCGGTCGTCAGGTGGCGCACGAGGTGGCTGGTGGCGGCCGGGTCGAGCGCGGCCTCGTGGCGGGCGAGCGCCCGCACGCCGTCGACGAGCCGCTGCGCACCCGAGCGCCGGGGCAGGTAACCACGGACGCCGGCCCGCAGGATCTCGACCAGCTCGTGCTCGGACTCCGTCTCCGGCTCGGCGAGCACGAGGACCGCCGTGTTACGCCGGCACAGGGTGCGCAACAGGGGGAGGGCATCGCCGGCGACCAGACCCTGCCGGACGACGACCACCACGGCCTCCTGGTCCCCGGTCGCCTCGAGGGCCTCGGGGAGGTGGGCGGTCTCGGCGACGACCGCCATGTCCGGCTCGGCCTCGAGGACGACGCGCAGCCCGGTGCGGAACACCTCGCGGTCCTCGCAGAGCAACACGCACACCAGGCTCGTCGGCGGCCGGGTGGTGCGCGGCCGCACGGGCGCGGGTTCGCCGTACCGAGGGGCGGGCACAGCGCCCGCGGGGCGCAGTCGCGGGTCGCCCGCTCGTCCGGGCCCTGAGCCGACCGCATGGTGATCCATGTCGTCCCCCTGTGTCCGACCCGGCGAGGTTCCCGCCTGGCGAGCCGGTATTCCGACACGTGCCCGTCTCCTCCGGACTGGAGTGACTCTAACGTCGAGGTAGCAGGTTCTGTCCAGAGGCTTCACAGGATTTTCACAGGACGCTGCCCGAGGCTCTTCTCACCCCGCTCAGCAACCGGCGGGGAACACCCCCCGCCCGTCGCCGGGCTGGGTGCTCCGGTGCACGTGGATCGCCAGCTGGGTCCGGTCGCGCAGGCCGAGCCGGCGCAGCGCCACCGTGATGTGGCCCTTGACGGTGGCCCGGCTCAGCTGCAGGCGCTCGGCGATCTCCGCGTTGGTCAGGCCCTCGGCCACGAGCTCGGCCACGCCCTGCTGCCGGGCGGTCAGCGGGCCGTGGCTCCTGGTCCCCTCGTCGTCCTCCGACCGCACCACGTCGTCGAGCCGGTGCAGCAGCTCACCGGTCACATCGGCGTCGAGGACGGTCTCTCCGCGGGCCACCGCACGCACGCACTCGATCAGCCGCTGGGAGGTGACGGCCGCGTGCACGTAACCGCGCGCCCCGGCCCGCAGCACCTCGATCAGGTCGCCGGCGGCGCCGGCCTCACCGAGCAGGAGGACGCGCGTCCCGGTCCCGGTCATCTCGCGCACCACGTCCGGGAGGACCGGCCCCTGCCCGTCGACGCCCATCAGGGCGACGTCCGGGCGGGCCGTGCAGGCCAGCGGCAGTGCCTCGCTGACGCATGCCGCCTCCGCGACGACGCAGAGGCCGGGGATGCGGCGGAGCACCGCCCGGAGGCCGTGCCGGAAGACCTCGTGGTCGTCGCAGATCAGCACCCGGACCGGCGTCTCGGTGGCGGACACCCCCGAAGCGGGCAGAGCGTCGTCCGGTTCGGCCACGCGCCCCACCTCCGCTCCCGCCCGGCCCCGTGGGGATACCGCCAGGTCGGTTCCGGAAGTTAGGGCGCTGACAGGCAGGTCGCCACACGTGCGGGCGAGCCGCTCACGTTCCGTCGGCGAGTTCATACCCGGGTAGGGCCCTGCCTCCTCCGGGTGGGGGGTCGTACACCCGGGGGGTGGACGGCGTTCGTCCTGTCGGATGAGCTACCCCGCCGCCCGGACGGCCGCCCTGCTCCTCGGAGTGCGTCCGCCGGGTGCTCCCCACCCTCCCCGGGGTGTGCTCCCGAACTGGACCTGCGGCCGATGTGCGGGCCCGTGCCGCCTCCATAGCGTCGTCGCACACCGAGCCCCTCCCCGGGCCGCAGCGACGCTGGGAGACCCCCGTGCACCAGACGATGATCATCGCGAGGATGGCGCCGGCCGACGCCGACAAGGTGGCCGACGTCTTCGGCCGCTCCGACGCCACCTCGATGCCGCACGACATCGGCGTGCGGAGCCGGTCCCTGTACCAGTTCCACGAGCTCTACGTGCACCTCATCGACTTCGACCGGCCGGCCTCGGAGGCGATGCGCATCGCCCAGTCGTTGCCGGCCTTCCGTGCCGTGAGCGACGAGCTCCGGCCGTTCATCCAGCCCTACGACCCCGGCTGGCGTTCCCCGCAGGACGCGATGGCCCGCCGCTTCTACCACTGGACGTCGGCCGCGGAGTGAGTGCACTCCGAGCGATGTGGAGACCGTCATGACCCGTTCTTCTCCGACCGCGGCTCCGGCGGATGCTCATGCGCCGGAGCACGTGGGGTGGGTCAGCTGCCCCGACTGCGGGTGGCTGCTCTACCGCAAGCGGCTCGACCGCAACCTGCACGTCTGCCCGGAGTGCGACCACCACCTCCGGCTGAGCGCGCGGGCTCGGATCGTCCTGCTCACCGACCCGGGCAGCTTCGCGGAGGTGGCGTTCCAGCCGGGCACGCCCGACCCGCTGTCCTTCACCGACCTGCGCGACTACCCCGACCGGCTGGCCGACGCCGCGCGCCGCTCGGGCGAGTCGGAGGCCGTCGTGGTCGGCGTGGCCCGCATCGGCGGGTGCGAGACGGTCGTCGCGGTCATGGACTTCGCCTTCCTCGGCGGGAGCATGGGCGTCGAGGTCGGCCGCCGGGTGAGCGGCGCCGCCGAGCTGGCCCTCCAGCGGGGCCTGCCCCTGGTCACCGTGTGCGCCAGCGGCGGGGCCCGGATGCAGGAGGGCGTCTTCTCGCTCTTCCAGATGGCCCGCGTCAGCGAGGCGTTCGGCCGGCACCGGGAGGCCGGGCTGCTCTCGGTGTGCGTGCTGACCGACCCGACCTACGGCGGGGTGTCGGCCTCCTTCGCCACCCTCGCGTCGGTCCTGATCGGCGAGCGGGGCGCGCACGTCGGCTTCGCCGGGCCGCGCGTGGTCCAGGAGACGATCCGCGCCGAGCTGCCCGCCGACTTCCAGACCGCCGAGTTCCTCCTCGCGCACGGCCTGGTCGACCGGGTGGAGAACCGGGCCGACCTGCGGCCGCTGCTCGCCCGCCTGCTCGCCCTGCACGGGCCCGGCGTCCCGCCCGCGGAGCGGGAGGACGCCGCCGGGGACGACGGGGTCCTCGCCGCCGACGGCGCGGACGACGACCCGTGGGACGTCGTCCAGCGGGCTCGGGTCGTCGAGCGGCCCACCACCCAGGACTACCTGCACACCGCCTTCGACGACTTCGTCGAGCTGCACGGCGACCGGGCCTTCGCCGACGACCCCGCCGTGGTCGGCGGGATCGCCTCGATCGGCGGCCGCACGGTCGTCGTCATCGGCCAGGAGAAGGGTCACACGGTCCGCGAGCGGGTCGCCCGCAACTTCGGGATGCCGCACCCGGAGGGCTACCGCAAGGCGCAGCGGCTGCTCGACCACGCCGAGGCCTTCGGGCTCCCGGTCGTCACCCTGGTCGACACGCCCGGGGCCCACCCCGGACCGGAGGCCGAGGAGCGCGGCCAGTCGCACGCGATCGCCGAGATCATCATGCGCAGCAGCCGGCTCCGGGTCCCCGTCGTGTCGGTGGTCACCGGGGAGGGCGGCAGCGGCGGGGCACTCGCCCTGTGCACCTCCGACCGGCTGCTGGTCCTGCAGAACGCCTACCTGTCGGTGATCAGCCCCGAGGGGTGCGCCGCCATCCTGTGGCGGACGGCGGTGGCCGCACCGACCGCCGCCCGCGCCATGCGACTGGGCGCCGCCCACCTCCGGGCCTCGGGCATCGCCACCTCGGTGGTGCCCGAGCCCACCGGCGGCGCCCACACCGACCCCGCCGAGGCCGCCCGCCTGCTGCGCCGGGCGCTGATCCGCGAACTGGACGACGTCTGCCGCCTGGACGTGCCGACGCTGCTGGACACCCGCTCCCGGCGGCTCGAGCGCATCGGCGCGGACGACGAGCGTCCCCTGCAGCCGGTGGAGGGATGACCGTGGCAGCCAGCGAGTTCCCCCCGCGGACGATAGCGACGACGCCCGCGCCCGAGCCGAACGACGGAGCCACCGACCTGCGCGACGAGGTCGTGGCACTGGCCCTCACCCTGCCCGGTGAACTGCGCCGGCTCACCGTCCGCAACGGCGACCGCGCCATCGAGGTCGAGTGGGCCGCCGCGGCACCGGCGGCCGGGCCCGCCGCGCCGCCCCCGGTGCAGGGGACCCCCGACGTCCGCCCGGCCGCCACCGCCGACCCGTCGCCGGCCGCACCCGAGGTGGCGGGGACGGTCCGCTCCCCCCTCGTCGGCACCTTCTACACGGCGCCGTCGCCCGGGGCCGACCCCTTCGTCCGCGTCGGCGACGAGGTCGAGCCGGGGCAGACCGTCGGGATCGTCGAGGCGATGAAGCTGATGAACCCGATCGTGGTCGACGAGGCCGGCGTGATCGCCGAGATCCTGGTGGGCGACGCCGAGTCGGTCGAGTACGACCAGGTCCTGATGCGCCTGCGGCCTCCGGGACGGTCCCGGTGATCGGCCGCCTGCTCGTCGCCAACCGCGGCGAGATCGCCGTCCGGGTCGCCCGGGCCTGCCGGGAGCTCGGCATCGAGGTCGTCGCCGTCTACTCGACCTCCGACCGGAACTCCGCCGTCGTGGACCTGGCCGACGAGGCCGTGCACATCGGGCCGGCCGCGCCCCGGCGCAGCTACCTGCACGTGGCCAACATCGTGGAGGCGGCGCTGCGCACCGGCGCCGACGCGATCCACCCCGGCTACGGCTTCCTCTCCGAGGACCCGGACTTCGCCGAGATCTGCGCCGCGGAAGGGCTGACGTTCGTCGGCCCGCCCCCCGCGGTGATGCAGCAGATGGGCAACAAGGCCACCGCGCGCCGGCTCATGGCCGAGGCCGGACTCCCGCTGCTGCCGGGCGTGGTGGAGCCCGTCGGCAGCGTCGACGAGGCGCGCGAGGTCGCCGAGCAGATCGGCTACCCGCTGATCATCAAGGCGACCGCGGGCGGGGGCGGGCGCGGCATGACCGTCGTCCGCGACCCGCGGGACCTGGCCGACGCCTTCACCGCCACCCGGGCCACCGCCCGCGCGGTGTTCCGGGACCCCGCCGTCTACCTCGAGCGCCACCTCGCCCGCGCGCGGCACGTGGAGGTGCAGGTCCTCTGCGACACCCACGGCAACGGCGTCTCCCTCGGCGAGCGGGACTGCTCGCTGCAGCGGCGCCACCAGAAGCTGCTCGAGGAGGGGCCGGCCGGCCACCTCAGCCCCGACCAGCGCGCGGAGCTCGGCCGGCTCGCGGTGCACGGCGCCCTGTCGGTCGGCTACACCGGCGCCGGGACCATGGAGTTCCTGGTCGACGAGTCCGGGTCGGCCTACTTCATGGAGATGAACGCCCGGATCCAGGTCGAGCACCCGGTCACCGAGCTGCTCACCGGCGTGGACCTCGTGCGCGAGCAGATCCTCGTCTCGGCCGGCCGGCGGCTGCAGCTGCGCCAGTCCGACGTCGTCCCCCGCGGGGCGGCCATCGAGTGCCGGATCAACGCCGAGGACCCGGCGCGCGGCTTCGCCCCGGCACCCGGCCGGCTCGACGTCCTGCAGGTGCCCGACGGGCCGTGGACCCGGTTCGACACCGGCTACCGCCAGGGCGACACGGTCAGCCCGGACTACGACTCGCTGCTGGGCAAGCTCGTCGTCTGGGCCCCCGACCGGGAGCAGGCCATCCGCCGGATGGACCGCGCCCTCGCCGAGCTGCGGGTGGAGGGCCCCGGCGTGCACACCACCGTCGCCCTGCACCGGGCCCTGCTGCGGGACCCCGACGTCACCGCCGACCGCCACGACATCCAGTTCCTCGACCGGCAGCTGCCCGACGTGCTGGCCCGCGCGGCCACGCTCGCCGACTCCCCCACCCCCGGGCTCCCCGCCTCCCGCGGCGCCCTCTCCCTCGTCCAGCCGGCCGCAGACGCGCAGCCGGACCCCGCCACCCCACCGGAAGGACCGACACCGTGCCCGACACGACCTTCACTCTCAGCGACCTCATGACCCTGCTCACCGACAAGGCCGGGCTGCCCCCGTCGTCGCACACCACCGACCCCGACGCGCGCTTCTGCGACATCGGCCTGGACTCGCTGGCCTTCCTCAACCTGCAGACCGAGCTGCAGGACCGCTTCGGCACGGAGATGCCCGACGACAGCCCGGACCGCTACACGCTCGGCGAGATCGTCGACACGGTCAACGCGGCCCAGTCCTCGGCCGGCATGGCCTGAAAGAGGACCACCCTTCCCCCACGCCTCGCAGGCTCGGCGCGGGCCCCCGAAGGGTGGCCGTTCCAGTACCTCACCAGGGCCGGACACCGCCGTGTCCACCTACCGACACCCCGAGGAGCTCCCCCCATGAGCAGCACCGTCGAGCCGGGCACCGCCACCGCCACCGCCGGGCACACGGACAACTCGATCCTCATCGACGCCCCGATCGACCACGTCTGGGCGATGACCAACGACCTGCCGTCGTGGCCGGACCTGTTCACCGAGTACAGCGAGGTGGAGATCCTGGCCGAGACGGAGACGTGGTTCCGCTTCCGGCTCAAGATGCACCCGGACGAGAGCGGGCGGGTCTGGAGCTGGGTCTCCGAGCGCACGCTCGACCCGGCGACCCACGAGGTGCGCGCCCGCCGCGTCGAGCCGGGGCCCTTCGAGTTCATGGACATCTACTGGAGCTACGCCCCGGAGGGGTCCGGCACCCGGATGCGGTGGGTCCAGGACTTCCGGATGCGCCCGGAGGCCCCCATCGACACCGAGGGCATGACGCGGCGGATCGACGCGAACAGCAAGGTCCAGATGGCCGTCATCAAGGAGAAGGTGGAGGCGGCAGCCCCCGCCCCGATCGGGGAGCCGGAGAGGTGACCGGGCCCGCCGTCGTCCTCGCCGGCGAGGCCGGCGTCCGGGCCGGGGCGATCGACGCCTGGCTCGGCGACGAGGCGGCCCGCGCGGTGGTGGACGAGGCCACCGCGGTGGTCGGGCGGGACGTGGCCACGTGGTGGCGCGACCCGCTCAACCTCAGCTGCGACACCACGGCCGCGCACGTCGAGGTCGTGGTCAGCGGGGTCGCCGGCTACCGGAGCCTCACCGCGCGGGGCCTGCGGCCGGTGGTCGTCGCCGGGCACGGGGTGGGCGAGTACGCCGCCCTGGTGGCCGCCGGCGCCCTGCCCCTCGACCAGGTCGTCGAACTGGTCCACTGGCGTGCCGAGCTGCTGTCGCTGTCGCCGCGCCCGTCCTGCGCGGGCATGGCCGCGGTCGTCGGGCCCCGTGCCGGCGAGGTCGCCCGCGCGGTCGTCGCCGATGTGGGCTCCAGCGCCGTGCTGACCGTCGCGTCGATCGACGGGCCGGCGCAGGTCCTGCTCTCGGGCGGCTGCGAGGCGCTGGACCGGGCGCGGGCGGCCGTGCAGGCAGCCGGGCTGGACCTCGTCCGGCTCCCGGGGCGCAACGCCTGCCACGGCCCCCTGGTGGCGCCGGTCGCCCGGCACCTCGCCGCGGCCCTGGCCGACCTCGACTGGTCCGAGCCCGAGGTGCCGGTCGTCCCCAACGCCGACGGCCGGCCGACCCGCGACCCCGGGCACCTGGCCGGCTGCCTGCGCGCCCACCTGACCTCGCCGGTGCAGTGGGAGGCGACCTCCCGCGCGCTGGTCGAGGCCGGCGCCACCGCGGTGGTCGAGGTGGCCGCCGTCCCGGTCCTGGGGCCGCTGGTCCGCCAGGTCCACCCCGACCTCCCGGTGCACCTGGCCTCCGGGCCGGGGACGCCGCTCCCCACCGATCCGCTCCGGCCCGCCCCCGCGGTGCCCGTCCCGACCCGAGGAGAGACATGACCACCATCCAGCACGCGCCGGCCACGCCGACGCGCTGCGGGCCGACCGTCCACCGCGCCGACACGCCCCCCAACCGCCGCCGCGGCGGGGACATCCGCGTCCTGCTCTCGCCGGCCAGCGTCGGCTCCACCGCGGGCTTCATGGGCACGCTCACCCTCGAGCCCGGTGAGGTCGTCACCGAGCACTGGCACCCGTACTCGGAGGAGTTCCTCTACTGCCAGAGCGGGGACGTCCTGGTCACCCTGGACGGCGAGGAGCGGCGGCTGGTCGGCGAGTCCGCCGTCCACATCCCGATCGGGGTGCGGCACCGGATCGTCAACGACTCGGCGACGACGGCGACCTTCGTGTTCCTCTGCGGCCCGCTGGCCCCGCGGCCGGAGCTGGGGCACGTGGACACCGAGCTCCCGCCGGGCGTGCGGTGAGCGCCGACGGACGGCGGCGGGTCGTCGTCACCGGCATCGGGGTGGTCGCGCCCGGGTCGATGGGCCGCGAGGGCTTCTGGGACATGATCACCGCCGGGCGGACGGCGACGCGCCGGATCACCTTCTTCGACGCGAGCCGGTTCCGGTCCCAGGTCGCCGCGGAGGTCGACTTCGACGGCCGGCTCCACGGGCTCACCGCCCAGGAGGTGCACCGCAACGACCGCTTCGTGCAGATGGCGATGGTGGCCGCCGACGAGGCCGTGGCCGACAGCGGGCTCCCCATCGGGTCGGACTCGCCCGACGCCCCGGACCCCGACCGGGTCGGGGTCACCCTGGGCAGCGCCGTCGGGGCCACCATGCGGCTGGAGCAGGAGTACGTGTCGGTCAGCGACGCCGGCCGGCACTGGCTGGTCGACCCCCGCTACGCCTCCCGGTTCCTCGCCCACGCCCTCGTGCCCAGCTGCGGTGCCACCGAGCTCGCCGTCCGCTTCGGCGCCCACGGACCCGCCACGGTGGTCTCCACCGGCTGCACCTCGGGCATCGACGCGATCGGCTACGGCAGCCAGCTGATCGAGGACGGGGACGCCGACGTCGTGGTCGCGGGGGCCAGCGACGCCCCCATCTCGCCGATCTCGATGGCCTGCTTCGACACCATCCGGGCCACGACGGACAACAACGCCGACCCCGAGCACGCCTCGAAGCCCTTCGACGCCCGCCGCAACGGCTTCGTCATGGGCGAGGGCGCCGCCGTGCTCGTCCTCGAGGAGCTCGAGCACGCCCGGCGGCGCGGCGCGGAGGTGTACTGCGAGGTCACCGGCTACGCCAGCCGGTGCAACGCCTTCCACATGACCGGCCTCAAGCCCGACGGCACCGAGATGGCCGAGGCGGTCGGCCAGGCGCTCGACCAGGGCCGCATCGACCCCAGCGAGGTCGGCTACGTCAACGCGCACGGCTCAGGGACCAAGCAGAACGACCGGCACGAGACCGCGGCGGTGCACAAGAGCCTCGGATCGGCGGCCGACCGGGTGGCGATGAGCTCGATCAAGTCGATGGTCGGCCACTCCCTGGGCGCGATCGGCTCGATCGAGGTCGCGGCGACGGCGCTGGCCGTGCAGCGCGGCGTCCTGCCACCCACCGCCAACTACGAGGTGCCCGACCCCGAGTGCGACCTGGACTACGTGCCGAAGGTCGCCCGCGAGCAGAAGGTCGACGTCGCGGTCTCGGTCGGCAGCGGGTTCGGCGGCTTCCAGTCGGCCATCGTGCTGGCCGCTCCCACGAGGAGGACGGAGTGACCGAGCTCGCGAGGTCACCCATGGACACAGCAGCGTCGCTCGCGACGCCGACGAACGTCAGCGAGGAGGAGTCGTGAGCGGCCTGCTGGTCACCGGGATCGGGGTGGTCGCCCCGACCGGCATCGGCGTCGAGGCGCACTGGGAGGCGATGCTGCGCGGCGAGCCGGCGATCCGGCCGATCGAGGGCTTCGACCCCTCCCCCTACGGCATCTCGCTGGCCGGCCAGGTCCGCGACTTCGACGTCGACGAGCACGTCGCGACGCAGCTGAAGGTGCAGACCGACCGCTGGACCTGGATGTCGCTGGCCGCGGCCACCCTGGCGGCGGCCGACGCCCGCTACGAGCAGCCCGAGGACGTCTACGCCACCTCCGTGTTCCTCGCATCGGGCTCGGGCGGCAACGAGTTCAGCCAGCACGAGATCCAGGGGCTGTGGGCCAAGGGCCCGCGGTCGGTGGGCGCCTACCAGTCCATCGCCTGGTTCTACGCGGCCAGCACCGGCCAGATCTCCATCCGCGACGGCTACAAGGGCCCCTCCGGCGTCGTCGTGAGCGAGGGCGCGGGCGGCCTGGACAGCATCGGGTGGGCGCGCCGCGTCGCGCGTCGCGGCACCCCGGCGGTGCTCGTCGGCGGCACCGAGGCCGGCCTGTGCCCGTACGCGCTGCTGTGCCAGGCGACCAGCGGCCGGCTCTCGACCGCCACCCGCCCCGAGGAGGCGTACCTGCCCTTCGACCGGCGGGCCAACGGGCACGTCGTCGGGGAGGGCGGCGCCATCCTGCTGCTCGAGGAGCCCGGCGCCGCCCGGGCCCGCGGGGCGCAGCGGGTGTGGGGCGAGGTCGCCGGCTACGGCGCCACGCACGACGCCCACCACCACGAGGACCCGGCGCCCGACGCCACCCAGTACGCCCGGGCGATCCGGCTGGCCCTCGCCGACGCCCGCGTGTCGCCCGACGAGGTCGACCTCGTCGTCGCCGACGGGGCCGGGACGCCGGAGCTCGACGCCCTCGAGCTGCAGGCGATCGGCGCCGTGTTCGGGGACCGGCGGACGCCGGTGCCGGTCGCCGCGCCCTCGTCGTGGACCGGCCGGCTCATGGCCGGGGGCTCGGCGCTCGCCGTCGCCACGGCGCTGCTCGCCGCCCGGGACGGCATCGTCCCGGGGACGGCGTTCCTCGAGCAGCCGGTCGAGGCGCCCGGCGTCGACCTGGTGCGGGACACCCGTGTGCAGGACGTGTCGACCGTGGTCGTCCTGGCCCGCGGCGCCGGCGGCTTCAACAGCAGCCTGGTGCTGCGCCGCACGCCCGAGGAGGCGCGGACGTGAGCGCCGGCGAGGAGCTCCCCGGCGTCCGGACGATGCTGCGGATGCGGACGCGGGAGGGCTGCGAGGCGGAGTTCGAGGCGGCTTGGCGTCGGGCGGCGGCGGAGATCGCCCGGGTGCCGGGCAACCTGCGCCAGGAACTGGTGCGCGACGTCGACGACCCCCGCACCTTCCTCATCACCAGCGACTGGACCGACCGGGCCGCGGTCGACGGGTTCGGTCGCAGCAGCGCCCGGGAGACGCTGACCGAGGCACTGCGCGACCTGCGCGAGGACGCGGGCCGCAACACCTACGAGGTGCTGGCCGTCGTGCCGGGGGCGGGGCGCCCGGTGGAGGCACCGGCATGACGGCACCGGCCACCGGGTGGGGAGACCGCGTCGGCGTGCGGACCGTCCTGCGGATGCGTGCACGGGAGGGGTGCGAGGCGGAGTTCGCGGCGGCCTGGCACCGGGCCGCCGCGGAGATCAGCCGGGTCCCCGGCAACCTGCGCCAGGAGCTGATGCGCGACGAGGACGACCCGCGCTGGTTCGGCATCGTCAGCGACTGGACCGACCGGGCGTCGGTGGACGCCTTCGGGCGCAGTGCCGCCCGGGAGACGCTCACCGAGGCGCTGCGCGACCTGCGCGAGGACGCCACCCGCTCGACCTTCACCGTGCTGGCGACGGTGGAGGCCGACCGGCCCCGGCCGGTGCGCATCGACTTCTCCACCAGCGTCAAGCCGGGCGAGCAGGAGGCCTTCGAGCGCGCGTACACCACGGTCACCCAGCGGATCGGGGACTCGCGCGGGTACGTGCGCGAGGAGCTGCTGCGCGACGCCGGCGGCCTGCGCTACCACATCTTCGCGGAGTGGGAGTCCGAGGACGACTTCGTGCAGTGGGTCGAGGACCCGTCCCACATGGCGGCCGGCGCACCGCTGGCCCGGTGGCACTCGGTGGAGTTCCGGCGTGAGGTGCTGGAGATCCGCCGGCGGCCCGACGCGGACACCGACTTCCCGCCGCTGCCCCCGCCCGGCGGGGACGTCGAGGTGGAGCGGGTGCGCGTCGACTCTGCCGTCGCCGTCGAGCCCTGGGAGGAAGAGGCCTTCGAGCTCGCCTACCTCGCCGCCGCGCAGCTGGCCCGCAGCGCCCCCGGCCACGCCCGCGAGGAGCTGCTGCGCGAGCCCGGCGGGCGGCGCTACCACGTGGTCGCCGAGTGGGAGTCCGAGCAGCGCTTCACCGACTGGACGGCGGAGCCGGCGAACTGGGCCGCCGGGCCGCTGGGCCGGTGGCTGGCGAGGGGCGAGGACCGCAGGGTCTTCGCGCTGCGCGTCCGGCCGGAGCCGCCGTCGGTCGCCGCCGGGGCGGTGCCCGAGCCCGCGCAGCAGCCGGCTCCCGTCCCCGACGGGGTGCCCGTGGCGCCGGAACCGGACCTGGAGGTGGTGGCCGGGCCGCCGCTGCAGGTGTCCGTGGAACAGGCCGCCGACACCGAGCTCGCCCCCGCCGTCCCGCTCATCACGACCACGGTGCCCAGCGCCACCGTGCAGGAGTTCGTGGAGAAGCCGGACGACGGGCACGCACCCGCCGCTGCGGCGCTGCTGCCGGCGCCGTCCGGCGCCGGAGCCGTCTCCCGCGCTCCCGGGCGGGCGGTCGAGGTGCTCGTCGTCGGCGCCGGCCCGGCCGGCCTGACCCACGCCATCGAGCTGGCCCGCCGCGGCATCGCCGTCCGCGTCGTGGACAAGCGTCCCCAGGCCTCCACGCAGGCGGACAAGGCGATCGGCATCCACTGCCGGACGATGGAGATCTGGGAGGACCAGGGCATCGTCACCGACGCGATGGACGCCGGGATCTGGCTGTACGGCCAGACGGTGTTCGTCAACGGCGAGCAGACCCACCAGGTCGACTGGGCCGGCCTCGACGAGCTGCCCTACGCCCACCTGGGGCTGCCGCAGTACGACACCGAGCGCATCCTCGGCGCCAAGCTGGCCTCCCTCGGCGTGGTCGTCGAGCGCGGGGTCGAGCTGGTCGGCTTCACCCAGGACGACGAGGGCGTCACCGCGCAGCTGCGGCACGCCGCAGGCGAGCCGGAGACCTCCCGGGCGCAGTACCTGGTCGGCTGCGACGGGGCGCACAGCGCCGTCCGGTCCGGGCTGGGGCTGGCCTTCGAGGGCGGGCTGTCGATGTTCCCCCAGCTGTTCATGCTCGGGGACGTCGACGTGGACTGGGACCTGCCGGCCGGGCACCTGGTGCGCTTCGTGCGCATCGAGGACGACGACTTCACCGGGATGCTCGTCTGCGTCCCGCTCAAGGGTCGCAACCGCTACCGGATCGCGACCCTGGCCCCCCAGCGGTGGCAGGAGGCGGTCGGCTCCGGCGTCGTCCCGCCCGGGTTCTGGCAGGAGTACGAGCCGCCGACCCTGGCCGACATGCAGGCCGCGATCGACGACCTGGGTCCGCCCGGGACGACGGCGAGCAACCTCCGCTGGTCGTCGATCTTCCGGATCAAGCACGGCATCGTCGACCGCTACCGCGAGGGGCGGGTCTTCGTCGCCGGCGACGCCGCGCACCTGCACCCGCCGGCCGGTGGGCAGGGGATGAACACCGGCATCCAGGACGCCTGGAACCTCGGCTGGAAGCTCGCCCTCGCCGTCCGGGGGCAGGCGGCACCCGGACTGCTCGACAGCTACGAGGCCGAGCGCCGTCCCGCCGGGAAGATGATCGTCGACCGGGCCGTGGCCATCGCGTTCACCGACGAGATGGACATGGAGGACGAGAAGGCCCAGTTCCTGCTCGAGATGCAGATGACCATGAACTACGCCGGCAGCCCGCTGGTCGGCGAGACGGCCCCCGGCGGCTTCCCCACCGGGCCGGAGCCCGGGCACCGCGCACCGGACGTGCACGGGCTGCGGCGCTTCGGCGTTGCGCACCCGCTGCGGCTGTTCGACCTCACCCGGGGCACCCGCTCCACGCTGCTGCTGTCGGCCGACGCCACCGCGTCGGAGGAGCAGGTGTCGGACCTGGAGAAGCTGGCCGTCGCCGTGCGGCAGCAGACCCGCGGCGAGGTGGGGGCCTACCTCGTCGCCGCCCCCGACGCCCGGGTGCCGGTGCTCGTCGACCTGCCCGTCGTCCGTGACGCCGACGGTTCCTTCGCCGCCGCCTACGGCACCGCGGGCGCGGGGACGGCGGCCTACCTGGTCCGCCCCGACGGTCACGTCGGCTTCCGCAGCCGCCCGCTGGACGAGGACGCCCTCCTCGACCACCTGGCCGGGGTCTTCGCGCAGTGACCGGCCCAGTGACCGGCCCAACCCCGGCCCGCCCCCGACGGACCGCACCAGAGACCGCCCCACCCCCGAGGGAGACGACATGACCCAGACCGCACCGCCGGCGTCGGCCGCACCTCCGGACGACGTCGTCCCCGGTCAGGAGATCTACACGCCGGAGTTCCGCGCCGATCCCTACCCCGTCTACGCCCGGCTGCGCGCCGAGCGCCCGGTGGTCAAGGTGCGGACGCCGCGCTTCGACTCGTTCCTGGTCACCCGCTACGAGGACGCCCGGCAGGCGCTGTCGGACCCGCGGCTGTCCAAGGACCTGTACCGCGCCGGGGACACCTACCTCGCGGTGTTCGGCGAGAAGGCGCGGCAGATCAACACGAACATGCTCAACTCCGACCCGCCCGAGCACACCCGGCTGCGCCGCCTGGTGACGCAGGCGTTCACGCCGCGGCGGATCGAGGCGATGCGCCCGCGCGTGGAGGAGATCGTCGAGGGGCTGCTGGACCGGATGGCGCCGCGGGGGGAGACCGAGTTCGTCGACGAGTTCGCCCTGCGGCTGCCGCTGGCGGTGATCGGCCACCTCCTCGGCATCCCCGAGTCCGACCACGAGGAGATCCTGTCCGGCACCCAGGTCATCCGGACCGTCGGCACCGGCGGGCGCAGCCCCCAGGAGGACCGCGCGGCCATCGGGCAGGCCCAGGAGCGGCTGCACGCCTACTTCACCGGTCTGGTCGCGACCAAGCGGCGCGAGCCCGGCGAGGACCTGGTCAGCGCCCTGATCGCCGCGCGCGACGGGGACGGCCGGCTGTCGGAGGCGGAGCTGGTGTCCACGTGCTTCCTGCTGCTGTTCGCCGGCTACCAGACGACCTCGGACTTCCTCGGCAACGCCGTGGTCGCGCTGCTGACCCACCCCGAGGAGCTGCAGGAGCTGCTGGACCACCCCGACCTGGTGCCCGACGCCGTGGAGGAGCTGCTGCGCTTCGACGGGTCGGTCCCGGTGTCGAGTTTCCGGTTCGCCACCGAGGACCTCGAGATCGGCGGCGTGCCGATCCCCGAGGGCTCGATCGTCACGGTCGTGCTCAGCGCGGCCAACCACGACCCCGCGCTGGTCCCCGACCCGGACGCGCTCGACCTGCGCCGCGGCCAGACGCAGCACATGTCGTTCGGCCACGGCATCCACTACTGCCTGGGCACCGCACTCGCCCGGCTGGAGGCGACGACCGCCCTGCGGCGGATCCTCGTCCGCCTGCCCGACCTGCGCCTCGACGTCCCCGTCGAGGAGCTGCAGTGGCTCCCCGCGGCCTCGGCCTTCCGTGGGCTGCTCGAGCTCCCACTCCGCTTCACCCCCACTCCCACCCCAGGAGGCCCCCGATGACACAGACGACACCCTCGGCCAACCCCCAGGCCACTCCCTCGGCCGACCCTGCGGCCGACGCCTCGACGACGCCCACGGAACAGCCCTGGGCCAACGACACCGTCGAGTTCGCGAACACCGCCTCGGCGCCCGCGACCTGGTACTCGGGCACCTGGCGCCCGTTCCGCAACGTCATCGTCTGCCGGCTGGCCCCCGGTAGCGAGGACAAGGTCGGTCCGGTGTTCGCCTACTACGACCGGACCACCCGGCCGCAGGACCTCGGCGTCGTCGGCCGGGCCCTGCTCTCGTACGAGGACCTGTACCTGCACGTCATCGAGCGCAAGGAGGACCCGGAGGTGTCCGGGCAGCGCCGTGGCCTGCCGGCGTTCCAGGCGATCGCCGAGGCCATCGCCCCGTACGTGACCCCCTACCCGAGCTACTGGCAGAACCCGTCGCACTCGGTGGCGAAGCACTTCTACACGTGGGTCCCCGAGGGCGAGGTCTCCCCCGACCGGGAGATGACCGTCATCGTCCAGCGGATGCGGCCGGGCAGCGAGGAGGACATCGCCCGGGTGTTCGCCGAGTCCGACGCGGGTGGGCTGCCGACGGAGACCGGCGTCACCGGCCGTTGGCTGTACTCGATGGAGGACGTGTTCGTGCACCTCCTCGAGCAGGACCGGGTCAAGGCCGCGGCCGTGCGGGAGAACCACGAGTCGATGCGGCCGGCCTTCGCGAAGGTCATGGCGGACCTCGCCCCCTACGTCAGCCCGTACCGCCCGGAGACCTGGCAGAGCCCGCGCGACTCGGTGGCCCGGGTGTTCCACCGCTGGACGGCTCCGGACTGGAAGCCCGAGGGCTGACGATGACGCTGCGCGGGATCTCCACGCTCATCTTCGTCGTGGACGACGTGGCCGCGGCCACGGACTGGTACACCGAGCTGCTGGGCGCCGGGCCGGTCTTCACCCGGCCCGGCCCGGGTGGGCGCGTGCAGTACGCCAAGTTCGCCATCGGCGACTCCGGGATCGAGCTCGCCATCGCCGACCGCCGCAAGGCCCCGCCCGCCACCGTGGCCGGGCCGGGCGGCGCGATCGTGCACTGGCGCGTCGACGACCTCGAGGCCACCCTCGCGCGTCTGGCGTCGATGGGCGCGGAGGAGTTCCAGCCGGCGACGCCGCACGGGCCGTTCATCACGGCGGTCGTCATCGACCCCTTCGGCAACCTGCTCGGCCTGCAGGGCGTCCTGACCGTCCCGCACTACCTCGACGAGCACGACCGCGCCCCGGCGACCACCTGACCGCCGGCGTCGTCCGGCCGGCCCGGGACCACCCCGGGCCGGCCGCCCTCCCCTGCCCCGCTCACGCCCCGTGCCGCAGCTCGCCCCGTACGACCCGCCACCGGTGCGCGCCGGCCCGCGACGTGCGCCCCCGCAGATCGCACCCCGGAGGACTGCCCGATGCACGCACCCGCTCGCCGCACGCTGCAGCTGCTGACCGCCACGGGCGTCGTGACGCTCGCGCTGACCTCCGCCGGCCAGGCGGTGGCGCAGGCGGCGTCGGCCAAACAGGCCTACAAGGACTACGGGGCGAGCCAGTTCCGCAGCCCCGCCCAGTTCGACTGCCTCGACCAGCTCTGGGAGGCCGAGAGCAACTGGAACCCCAAGGCGCAGAACCCGACGAGCACCGCGTACGGCATCGCCCAGTTCCTGGACGCGACCTGGGCCACCACCGGCATCGCCAAGACGTCGGACCCGTACCGCCAGATCGACGCGGGCCTCATCTACATCGACGAGCGCTACGACACCGCCTGCGCGGCCTGGGCCTTCCACCAGGCGAACAACTGGTACTGACGCCCCGCGGTCCGGACGGGCCTCGTCGGCCCCCTGCAGGGTCCCGCCGCGAGCCCGCCGCGAGCTCGCGGGCGGCGGGGAGCAGGGGGTCCTTCCTCAGGCGGACACGGTCTCCATCGCCTCGGCGGTGAGCTCGACCGACCGCAGCCGGCCCTCCACCCCGGGGAACTGGTGGGCGACGATCAGCTCGTCGGCATCGGCCTCCCGCGCGAAGCCGGTCAGGTACTCGCGCACCTCGGCCGGGGTGCCGACGGCGGTGTGGGTCAGCATCGTGTCGACGTGCAGCCCGGCGCCGCCGTCGAGGAGCAGCTGCGCCTCGTCGTCCGACAGCTTCCTGCCCCGGCCGAACAGGCCGACGGCGAGGGTCCGGCGGACGGCGGCGTACGCGTTCTCCGCGGCCTCGCGGCTGTCGGCCGCCACCGCGTTGACCCCGGCGATGACGTACGGCCGGTCCAGCTGCGCGGACGGCGTGAACTCCCGCCGGTAGGCCTCGACCGCGGGCTGGAGCATGGCCGGCGCGAAGTGCGAGGCGAACGCGTACGGCAGGCCGAGCGCGGCGGCCAGCGTCGCGCCGAACATCGACGAGCCGAGGATGTACAGCGGCACGTTCGAGCCCTTGCCGGGGACGGCGTCGACGCCGGGCACCCGGGTCTCGCCGGCCAGGTAGCCCTGCAGCTCGAGCACGTCCTGCGGGAAGCGGTCGGCCGAGCGCGGGTCGCGGCGCAGCGCGTACATGGTGTTCTGGTCCGAGCCCGGAGCCCGGCCCAGCCCCAGGTCGATCCGGCCCGGGTGGACGGCCTCGAGGGTGCCGAACTGCTCGGCGATGGTCAGCGGGGAGTGGTTGGGCAGCATGACGCCGCCGGCGCCCAGCCGGATGGACGACGTGTGCGCGCCGACGTGCGCGATCAGCACGCTGGTCGCCGACGACGCGATCGTCGGCATGTTGTGGTGCTCGGCGTACCAGACGCGGCGGTAGCCGGACTGCTCCGCGCGCTGGGCCAGCGCGACGCTGGCCGCGATGCTCTCGCCCGGCGTCTGACCCCTGGAGATCGGCGCCAGGTCGAGGACGGACAACGGGATGCTCATGTGCTCCAAACCCCTCAGCTGGTGTTGTCACGGGCAACCACCACGGTCCCGCCGTCCTTCCCCCTCCAACGGATGACGTCGGCGAGGGTCGCTACAGCTCCGTGCGGTCCTGGTCGATCCCGCCCGGGACGAGAGGAGGCTGCTCATGCGCGCGAGGCGTTCGGCGGCCGAGGAGCAGATCGCCGACCTGCTGGTCACCGCGAAGGAGTCCCTGGACCTGAGTGTCGCCTTCCTCAGCCGCATGGACGGCACCACCCAGCACCTGGAGGTCGTCGAGTCCTCGCTGCCCTTCATCCGGGACGGCGTCACGCAGCCGCAGGCCACCTCGTTCTGCCAGGCCGTCCTGGACGGCGAGCTGCCGGCGGTCATGCCCGACGTCAAGCAGTTCCCCGCAGCGATGCGGCTGCGTCCGGCCCGCGTCCCGCGGATCCGCAGCTACGTCTCCACGCCCGTGCACCTGTCCGACGGCCGTCTCTACGGCACCTTCTGCGCGTTCGGCCTCCGCTCGGACAAGGAGCTCGGCAAGCGTGACGAGGCGCTGATGCGGGTGCTCGCCTCCGCGGCGGCGGTGATCGTCGAGCCCGAGGTCCGCAGCCAGGAGCGGCGCACCGAGATCGAGGGCCGGCTCGACCCGGTCGTCGCCGCGGGTGGGCCCGTCGTCCTGCTGCAGCCCATCGTCGACCTCGCCACCGGCAGCCGCGTGGGCGCCGAGGCGCTGTCCCGGTTCCCCGCCGAGTGGGGTCGCGGCCCCGACGTCGTCTTCGCCGAGGCACACCGCGTCGGCAGAGGGCACGCCCTGGAGCTGCAGGCCATGGCCCGCGCCGCCGGGCACCTCGACCGGGTCGGCGGGTACGTCGCGGTGAACGTCTCCCCCGCCACCGTGCTCACCCCCGGGTGCGCCGAGCTGCTGGCGCGGCTGCCGCTGGACCGCGTCGTGCTGGAGCTCACCGAGCACGACGCGGTGGAGGACTACGACGCCCTCTCCGCAGCCCTGGCCCCGTTCCGGGCCGCCGGGCTGCGGCTGGCGATCGACGACGTCGGCGCCGGCTTCTCCAGCCTGCGGCACATCGTGGTGACCGCACCCGACGTCATCAAGCTCGACCGCAGCATCGCCACCGGGGTGGCCACCGACCGGGTGCTCACCACGCTGGTCGGCTCGCTGGTCACCTTCGCGCACGGCTCCGGCGCCCGGGTGGTCGCCGAGGGCGTGGAGACGGCGGACGACGCGGCGGCGCTGCGGGCGCTGGGGGTCGACCACGGCCAGGGCTGGCACTTCGGCCGGCCGGGGCCGCCCGAGGCCCTCGCCGTCCCGGCACCGGGGACGCCGGCCGGCGCCCTGGTCCCCGAGACGGCGCTCAGCCGCTGACGGCGTCCTCGTACTCGGCGCCCATCGCGCCGGTCTCCACCTCGCCGCCCCGGCGGTAGGTGCACAGCAGCACGCCGGTCGGCGTGGCCGAGGACGCGGTCAGCCGCCACGACCGCGGGACGGCCCCGTCCCCGAACAGCCGCTTGCCCTCACCCAGCACCACCGGCGCCACCACCAGGCGGAGCTCGTCGACCAGGTCGGCGCGCAGCAGCGTCTGCACCAGCCCGGGCGACCCGTGCACCTGCAGCTCTCCGCCGTCCTCGGCCGTGAGTGCGCGCACCGCGTCGACGACGTCGCCCTCGACGAGCCGCGCGCCGGACCAGCCGAGCGAGCCCAGCGTGCGGGAGGCGACGTGCTTGGTGCGCGTGTTGAGCGCCTCGGCGACCGGGTCGTCCTCGGTCGGCGCCTGGGGCCAGGCCGAGGCGAAGATCTCGTAGGTACCGCGGCCGAGCAGGAAGTCCTCGACGCCGGCGAACCAGGCGTCCATCTGGGCGCCCAGGGTGTCGTCGAAGAACGGCACCAGCCAGCCGCCGTGGGCGAAGCCGCCGGTGGTGTCCTCGTCGGGGCCGCCGGGGGCCTGCACGACCCCGTCGAGCGTCGTGAACTCGGTGACCACCAGTGGTCGCACGGCTGCCTCCTGCGTTCCCGGCCGCCTCCGGTGGCGGCCTCTCGCTCGTACGACCACGGGGAGCGGGCCTTCTCATCGGCCGGGAGGGCAACCCCCGGAACGAGGGGGTCTACGACTGCGGAGTGCGGTGGGGACGCTCACTGCGAGTGAGGGCACGACGGATCACCCCCAGGCCTGGGGAGTGCCGGAGGACGGAAACGGGGGGTGTCCTCCCCTGCCGCCGGCGGTCAGGGTCGGCACAGCTCGACGGGGGCCGGGCTCGCCAGCCCCTGCTCGTCCACGACGACAACGGGGGTTGTCTTGAAGCGCACCGCCAGTCTGCTCACCACCGGGGCCCTGGGCCTCGGCACGTTCGCCGTGATCGGCGTGGTCGCACCGGGGGTCGCCTCGGCGAGCGGCTGCGGCGTCACCCCGCTCGACCTGGCGGGGCTGGAGGCCGCCTTCGACGGGCAGCTGACCGGCGTCGGCGCCGGCGCCACCGCCGAGATGCTCGCCGCGGGGCTGCACCTCACGATGCCGTCGGCGGAGGCCGACCCGGACGGCGCGGCGTACGCCTCGTACTTCATGGACGGGCTCGAGATCCCGCTGGCCGACGCCACGGCCCAGTCCAACTTCGACCTCGACACCACGCTCGCCGCGGGCCAGCCCGTCGCCAACCACCCGACGTACGAGCTGTACGTCGACCTCGACGGCCCGGGGACCGACGACACCGCCCAGGCCATCCTCGTGCACTGGGCGCCGGAGGCCGGCGAGCCCACCGACCTCTGGTGGAGCGCGCTCGGTCCGCTGACGCAGCTGGAGTCGGAGAGCACCGACGAGGCCACCCTCGTCGAGGTCAGCGCCGCCTACCCCGACGCCGTGGTCACCAGCCTCGGCTTCCAGCTGCTCTACCAGCCCGGCGCCGACGTGGTCGTGCACGGCCTGACCTTCGGCTGCAACGAGTTCCGGTTCAGCTCCGGTTCGGGCGGCGGCCCCGGCGGCGACCCGGGTGACGGCCCCGGTGGCGACCCGGGTGACGGGCCCGGTGGCGACCCCGTCAACCAGGCGCCGCTGGCCGCGGTCACGGCCACCAACGAGGGTGCGACCTTCACCTTCTCCGCTGCCGGGTCGACCGACAGCGACGGCCGGATCACCGGCTACCGGTGGGACTTCGGCGACGGCTCGGCACCCGCCGAGGGCGAGCAGGTGGTGCACGAGTACGCCGCGGCGGGCACCTACACCGTCACCCTGACCGTCACCGACGACGACGGCGCCACCACCACGGCGACCCGGCAGGTCGTCGCGCCGGCGACCGGCACGGGCGGCCCGACCGACCCGACCGACCCTACGGAGTACGGCACCCCGCTGCCCGACACCGGGGCGGACGTCCTCGGCCTGGCCGCGATCGGCGGCCTCGTCCTGGCCGGCGGCGGCGCCGGGCTGGTCGCGAGCCGTCGCCGGAAGGCCGGCTCCGCGTCCTGACCGACGTCCGTCGCGTCCCGCCCGCCGGCTCCCCCGGCGGGCGGGACGCCCTCGGTCAGGGGGACCGATGATCCGCACGCTCGTCCGCGGGCTCTCGCAGCTCGCCATCACCGTCGGTGCGGTGCTGCTGCTCTACGTCGTATACGAGGTCTGGGTGACCGACCTCTCCAGCGACCGGGCGCAGGACCGGGTGGCCGAGGAGCTCCGCGAGGACTGGGCGACCGGGACGCCCGGCACCGAGCCCGACTTCGGGCAGGCCTTCGCCTTCGTCCACATCCCGCGCTTCGGCGAGGACTGGACCCGCGCCGTGGTCGAGGGAACCGACCCCGACGAGCTCGAGGACGGTCCCGGCCACTACGTCGGCTCGGCGATGCCCGGCGAGCAGGGCAACTTCGCCCTGGCCGGCCACCGCGTGGGGCGCGGCAGCCCGTTCCTCGCCCTCGACGTCCTGGAGCCCGGCGACCCCGTCGTCGTGGAGACCGTGGACGCCTGGCACGTCTACCGGGTGACGACGACGACCGTCGTCGACCCGAGCGAGAGCAGCGTCGTCGCGCCCACCCCCGGCGGGCAGGCCGACGGGGAGGCGACCGGCGCCTTCCTGACCATGACCACCTGCCACCCGAAGTTCTCCACCCGCGAACGCCTCGTCGTGCACGGGGAGCTGGAGGGCTCGACCAGCAAGACCGCGGCCCCGGAGGGCCCGGCGGCGCTCGAGGAGGTCTGAGCCGTGTACTCCTGGATCTGGCGCCACCTGCCCGGTCCGCTCGCGGTGCGGGTGGCGACGGCCGTCCTGCTCGTCCTCGCCGCGGCGGCGCTGCTGCTCTTCGCCGTGTTCCCGGCGCTGGACGGGCCCGGCGGCCTGTGGAGCCCGACGCTCTGAGGGCGCTCGCACGCGACAGCGGGCAGGACCGGGAGGACCCGGCCCCGCCCGCTGTCGTCGGTCAGCGCTGCAGGGACGCGTACAGCGCCGTCTCGAACTCCAGGTAGCCGCCGAAGGAGGTGGCGTCCCCGAAGGGCAGGACCTGCGTCGCCCAGAAGCCGCCGTAGCCGTTCTCCCGGTCGACCCAGTAGAAGAGGTTGGCCAGCCCGGCCCAACCCTGCGCGCCCGCGGGTCGGCCGGTCGGCGCCGGCTCGTCGTTGACCATGAACGGCAGCGACCAGGACTTCGGCAGCCCGGGGAAGAACTCCGCGTCGTTGGACAGCGACGGGATGACCCCGGGCAACATCGTCACCTTGAGGTCGCCGAGGTGGTTCTGCACGGCCATCTGCACCGTGTCCGGCGCCAGGACGGCGCCGTCCTCCCCGCGGCCGTCGTTGAGCCACATGCGGATGAAGCGCATGTAGTCCCCCACCGTGCCGTAGAGCCCGTGGCCGCCCATGTGCGCCTCGGGCGGCTGGGGCAGGTCCCAGTCATCCATCGTCGTCAGCGACCCGTCGCCCCCCCGGGCGTGCATCGTCGCCCGCCGGCGCTGCAGCCGGTCGTCGGGCTCGAACGTCGTCTCGGTCATCCCGAGCGGCTGGAAGATCCGCGCGGCGAAGACGTCGCCGAGGCGTTCACCGGTGACGCCCTCCACCACCTGGCCGGCCCAGTCGATGTTGCTGCCGTACTCCCACCGCTCGCCCGGGTCGAACAGCAGCGGGGTCTGCAGGCAGGCCCTGGTCGCGGTGATGATGCTGGGCTGCCCGTGCTCGCGGGCCAGCCGTTCGTAGTGCTCGTTGAAGAAGTCGTAGCCGAACCCCGCGGTGTGGGTGAGCAGGTGCTTGGTGGTGATCTCCCGCTTCGGGTCCCGCAGTCGGGGTGAGCCGTCGTCGTCGAACCCGTCGAGCACCTTGAGCTCGCCGATCGCCGGTGCGTACGTGCGGGCGGGGGCATCGAGGTCCAGCCGCCCCTCCTCCACCAGCTGCAGGACGGCGGTGGCGGTGACGGCCTTGGTGGTCGAGAACAGGGCGAAGACCGTGTCGGTCGTCATGGGGACGTCCCCGCCGATGCGGCGGGCACCGGCCGCCCCCTCGTAGACGTTGCCCTCGCGGTCGGTGGCCATGGCGACCACCCCTGCGACCGGGGCGTCGGCCTCGACCGAGCGCTCGAGGATCGCGTCGGCCTCCTGGCGGAAGCTCTGTGCCACCTGCGTCGTCTGCGTCATCGCAGTCCTCCCGTGGGTCGGTGGGACGGTGCGCCGGCGGATCCGGCACTGCAGGATGTCAGCGGACCTCGGAGCCGGGCCAGCCGGCAGCGGCCACCGCGTCGCACTGCTGCCGGTGGTGCGGGCCCTGCGGCGGTGCGGGGGACCGGCTGCACGCCGCCGCCTCGCCCGGGTGCAGCACTCGTCGGGTCAGGCGGCCAGCGCGGGCTCGCGGTCCCCGGCGGCCACGAGGGCCGCGTACCGGCCGCCGCGGGCGACGAGCTCGTCGTGCGGACCGCTCTCCACGACCCGGCCGGCATCGAGGACGGCGATGCGGTCGGCGTGCCGCACGGTGGAGAGCCGGTGCGCGATGGTGATCGTCGTCCGGCCCCGGCTGGCCTCGTCGATCGCGGCCTGCACCGCCCGCTCGGTGCCGGTGTCCAGGGCGCTCGTGGCCTCGTCGAGCACCAGCACCCGGGGGTCGCGCAGCAGCGTGCGGGCGATGGCCAGCCGCTGCTTCTCCCCTCCGGAGAACCGGTGCCCGCGGGCGCCGACGACGGTGTCGTAGCCGTCGGGCAGTGCGGCGATCACGTCGTGCACCTGGGCGCGGCGGGCGGCGTCCTCGAGCTCGGCGTCGGTCGCGTCCGGCCGGGCGTGCCGCAGGTTCTCCCGCACCGTCGTGTGCAGCAGGTAGGTCTCCTGCGCGACGACGCCGACCACCTGCGACAGCGTGGCCAGCGAGAGGGCGCGCAGGTCGACGCCGTCGACGGTCACCCGGCCGGCGGTCGGGTCGGCCAGACGGGCGACCAGCGAGGCCAGCGTGCTCTTGCCCGAGCCCGTCTCCCCCACCAGCGCCAGCGTCGTCCCGGCGGGGACGTCGAGGTCGACGCCGTCCAGCGCCGGCCGGTGCCCGTCCGGGTAGGTGAACGAGACGCCCTCCAGCCGCACCGCGCCGCGTACGGCGGCCGGGTCGAGCGGCACCGGGTCGGCCGGGTCGTCGACCTCCACCGGCAGGTCGAGGTACTCGAACACCCGGCTGAACAGCGCCATCGACGCGGTCACCTGCACACCGACGTCCAGCAGGCCCATCAGCGGGCGGAACAGGGTGCCCTGCAGCGTGGTGAAGGCGACCAGCGTGCCGATGGTCATCTCGCCGGAGGTCGCCGGCAGACCCGCGGCCAGGTAGATCAGCGCCGGGATGCCGGCGAAGACGATGCTCATCGTGGCCATCCGCCACCGGCCGGCCAGCTGCGCGCGCACCTCGAGGCCGACGAGGTCCTCCGAGGTCTCGGCGAAGCGGCGGGACTGGGCGGGGCCGGCGCCGAGGGTCTTGCCGAGCAGCACGCCGCTGACGCTGAGCCCCTCCTCGACCTGGGCGTGCAGGTCGGCCAGGTGCCGCTGGCGCTGCGCGGTGACCGCGCGACGCATCCGGGCGACCCGGCGGGTGAGCAGGACGGCGGGCGGCAGGACCACCAGCGACAGCAGTGACAGCCGCCAGGACAGCGCCACCATCGCCGCGACCGTGCCGACGACGGTGGTCGCGTTGGACGCCAGCGACGTCGCCGTCGAGGTCACCACCGACTGCATGCCGGCGATGTCGTGGGTCAGCCGCGACTGCACCTCGCCGCCGCGCGTGCGGGTGAAGAAGCCCAGCGACTGGCGCTGCAGGTGGCTGAACACCGCCGTCCGCAGGCGGTGCATGACCCGCTGGCCGACCGTCGTCGACAGCCAGGTCTGCACCACCCCGAGGACGGCGGTGGTCGCGGCCACGGCCAGCATGCCGAGGACCGCCCAGGCCAGCAGGCGCACGTCCTGCCGCGGCAGCGCGTCGTCGATGACCAGCCGGACGAGGAACGGCGTCGCCAGCGCCACGAGGGACGAGGCGACGATGAGCACCACGACCGTGGCGACCTGCCAGCGGAAGGGTGCGAACAGCGCGGTCACCCGGCGCAGTGGCACCGGGTTGCGCTCGAGCTGGGCCCGGTCGGCCGGGTCGACGGTGCGCCCCGAGCGCCCGCTGCCTCCGCCTGCTCCTCTGGTGTCGTCGATGGCGACCACCTCCTGTCCGGATGCTGAGGCTACCTCATGGTGAGGGAACCGCGCGGTCATCGCTAGGATTCCCGCATGCCGGACGACGACGCCGAGGTGCTGGGCGAGCTGCTCGTGCGGGCCGCCCGCGGGCAGCGCCGACGGTGGCGCGAGACGCTGGCCCCCTGGGACCTCTCCCCGCACCACGCCCGCGCGCTGCGCGTGGTCGCCGACCGGTCCGGCACCCGGCTGTCCGACCTGGCCGAGGCGCTGCACATCGCCCCGCGCTCGGCGACCGAGGTCGCCGACGCCCTGCAGGCCCGCGGGCTGGCCGAGCGGCAACCCGACCCCACCGACCGGCGGGCCGTCGTGCTCACGCCGACGGAGGAGGGACGCCGGGTGCAGGCCGAGATCGCCGCCGCCCGCGCCGCGGACACCCGCGACCTGTTCGCCCGCCTGGACGCCGCCGACCGGGCCACGCTGGCCCGCATCCTGCGCACGCTGGCCGCGGACTGAGTCGGCCGGGGTCGCCCTCCGACGCCGGTCGCACCTGCTGGGCCGGCACCGGGATGGAGGTCGTGAGCAGGTCGGCACCGCCGGCGCTCGCCCGTCCGGCTGATCCCCGAGCAGCACCACCGCGCGGACCAACCGGTGGGTCTGGAGGAGACCCGACATCCCTGCAGGGTCGCCCGGACGGTCGCCGGGAACCGGCCCCTGCGCCGCGGGCACGGACACTCCCGCCGCGCGCCGGGTCTCCCGCTGGGGGCGGCCGCGGTGCCACGATCGACGGGTGATCGAGCCGGTGCACCCCGACGAGCTGCGTGTGTCGGACCCCGAGCGGGCCGCCGTCCAGGAGAAGCTGCGCCGCGCCGTCGCCGCGGGCCAGCTCGACCTGCACGAGTTCGACACCCGGGTCCAGTCGGCCTGGGCCGCCCGGACCCGCGGCGAGCTGTCCCGGGTGACCCGCGACCTGCCCGAGCCGCCGCCCGAGCCGCCGTCCCCGCCGCCGCTGGGCCGGCGGTTCTCCGACGACGACGCCGGCACCGCCATGCGGGTGCTGACGATCATCTGGGCCAGCATCGCCGCGGTGAACCTGATGGTGTGGGGGTTGGTGTCGTTCACCAGCGACGAGCCCGTCTACCCGTGGTGGATCTGGCTGTCGGTCCCGGGCGCCGCCCTGCTCGTCCTGTACGTCGTCGGCATCGGCCGCCCGCGGCGCTGACGCCGTGCCCACCACCGCCGTGCCCACCACCCTCACCCGCCGGCAGGTGCTCGACCTGCGGGTGCACGCCCAGCAGCTGGGGCGCACCGGTGGCGACCCGGCCGACACCGCCGTCCTCGACCTGGGGGTGCAGGACACCGGTCCCGACGGCGGACTCTGGGCGCTGGCCCTGCGCGGCGTGGACGTCGCGGCGCTGGGGGGCGACGAGCTGGCGACCGTGTGGACCCTCCGCGGCGCTCCGCACCTGTACCGGCGCGCCGACCTGCCCGGGGTCGCCGCGGCCACCGCGCCGTTCTCCGACGCCGACGCCGGCAAGCGCATCTTCGACGCCGCCAAGCCGCTCAAGGCCGCGGGCATCGGCAACCTCGAGGCGCTGGACGCCGTCGCCACGACCATGCGCTCGCTGGTCACGACCCCGATGGTCAAGGGGGAGGTGTCCGGGCGGCTGACCGAGCTCCTGCCCGAGCCCCACCTGCGGTTCTGCCGCCCGTGCAACGCCACGCACGTCCACGAGATGCCGTTCCGGCTGGCCGCGCTGCGCGCCGGGCTGGAGCTGGAGCCCGGGACCTCACCGCCGGTGCTGCGCCCGGTGCCCGGCCTGGCGCCCACCGACACGGTGCCGCCGCACCTGGACGTCGTCCGCGGCTACCTGCGGCTGCTCGGCCCGGCGACGCCCAAGCTGGTCGCCGGCTACCTCGACGCGCCCGTCAAGGACGTCCAGGCCCGGTGGCCCGACGACGCCGTCGAGGTGTCGGTGGACGGCGAGCGGCGCTGGCTGCTGGCTGAGGACACCGCCCGCCTCGACGCCGTCCCCCCTGCGGCCGGCGTGGCCCTGCTCGGCCCGTTCGACCTCTTCCTGCAGGCGCGCGACCGGTCGCTGCTGGTGGAGGACCCCGCTCGGGCCAAGGCGCTGTGGCCCGTGCTCGGCCGGCCCGGTGCGGTGCTGGCCGACGGCGAGGTCGCGGGCACCTGGCGGCCGCGCAAGGCCGGCTCGTCGCTGACCGTGGCGGTGGAGCTCTGGGCGCCGGTCCCGCGCGAGGCGGTCGATGAGGCCGCCGAGCGCCTGGCCGCCTTCCGCGGGGTACTGCTCAAGGACGTCGCGTTCGCCGGCTGACCGGAGTCACCAGCGGTAGGTGGCCGCCTGGTACTTCCCGCCGTACCGCTGCCACATCCGCTCGGCGTCCCTGAGGCGGCTCGCCGAGCATCCGCGGACGTAGTAGAGGTGCCGGGAGGACCGGACGATGGCGTACGCCATGCAGTCGGCCTGCCCCTCGTCCCCGACCTCGGGATAGCGCTGCCAGGCGTTGCGCTCCTCGACGTCGCGGCGGCCCTGCACCACCGCGCGCCCCTGGACGACGTGGGCGCACTCGTGCACGGCGACGTGCCGCAGCTGGTCGCCGGTCATCCCCGAGCGCAGATCGATACGGGCGGAGTAGGACCCACCGCTGCCCTCCCAGGACCACGACTGGCTGGCGGAGCCGATGCGCCCGTACGGGTTCCCCGGCACGACGTACTGCGTGTCGACGTGGATCGGCGTCTTGGGGCACCACCGGGCGATGTGCCGGCGCGCCTTGGCGATGTACCCGCCGTACCGGGCCGTGTCGGTCTGGTGGACGGAGAAGGTCGACGAGATGCCGGTGGCGGTCCACGACGTCGCGCGACTGATGACCCGGTAGGTGGCGGTGCCCGCGCGGGTGGGCACGCCGAGCCGGACGGTCACGCCGTTGCCGGCGCGGGGGGCCTTGACCCGCTGCACCGTCCGCCACGACGAGCCCGACTTGCGCTGGAGGTCGACGCTCTGGCCGTACGCGCTGCTGAGGGTGACGCGGACCGTCCGGTCGGCCCTCGTGGTGGTGTACTCGGCCGTCCGCACGTCGGGCCACACGCCGGCACGCGTGAAGGTGAGCCGGATGCGCTGCTCGGCCTTCGCACCACCGGCCGTCCACGTCGTGGCGCGCAGCCAGTAGGTCCCGGGGCGGGAGACCAGCTCGGAGGGGCGGGCGGAGACACACCACTGCCCCCGCAGACGGGCGGCGTCGTAGGACCGCGCGGTCTTCCAGACCCCGCTGCGGGCCACCTGGATCTTGAGCGTCTGCCCGCGCTGGAAGGACGCCTCCGTCGAGCAGACGTCGACGGTGCTGTCCGCGGAGAGGGTCGAGCCGTAGGTGTACCAGGCGATGCGGGGCACGGGCGCGGCCGAGGCGGTGGGCGCGGCGCTCAGCACCAGGAGGACGGCGAGCAGCACACCGAGCGAGATGGTGCGGACCTTGCGCACGCGGACCTGCTTACGGGGAGTCGGAGCCTGACCCCCGCGCATCGGCACGCCGGCGCAGCGACTTGAGCGGCAGCATCCTCGGTCACCCACAGGGATGGGATCCGCGCCACCCTGGAGGACGCTGTGACGGACGGAGAGGAGACCACCATGACCGGTCCCGACGATGCCTTCCTGGCTCCTGACGACGCGCTGCGCGGCTTCGACGACGACAGTGACGTCGAGTCCGGCACGGGCGGCGACGAGCGCCCCGGGGCCGACGACGTCGAGCGCCCGAACCCCGCCGGAGCCGCTGTCGAGGACGCCGGCCGCTCGGCCGGCTCCCTGGGCGACGGGACCGAGCCCGGGTAGGAGGGCACTCCCCTCCGGGGTCAGCGGCCGGCGGCGTAGCCCTGCATGCCACGCGGATTGGCCCCGGCACGCAGCACACCGGTCTCCGGGTCCCGCGACACCGCCGACAGCCGGCCGAGCGACCAGGGGCCGGAGACCGTGACGTCGTGCCCGCGCCGGCGGAGCTCGGTGATCGCCCGGTCGCCGAGCCGGTCCTCCACGACGACCTCGCCGGGGGTCGTCTGCCGCGGGTAGAACGACGACGGGAAGCTCGTGGTGTGCCACGCCGGCGCATCGATGGCCGCCTGCAGGTCGAGCCCGCCCACGGTGTGGGCCAGCCAGAAGCACAGCTGCCACTGCTCCTGCTGGTCCCCGCCCGGGGTGCCGAAGGCGAGCGCGGGCACGCCACCGCGCAGGGCCAGCGACGGGGTGAGCGTGGTCCGCGGGCGCCGGCCGGGCACCAGGGAGCCGGGCAGGCCCGGCTCCAGCCAGAACATCTGGGCCCGGGTGCCCAGCGCGAAGCCGAGCGACGGGATCACCGGCGAGCTCTGCAGCCAGCCGCCCGACGGGGTGGCCGAGACCAGGTTGCCCCACCGGTCGACGACGTCGACGTGGCAGGTGTCGCCCCGGGTCGTCGCGCGGGTGTCCACGGTCGGCTCCCCCACCCCGGCCAGGGTCGCTGCCGACGGGTGCGACCGCGCGGACACCTCGGAGACGAACCCCGGCAGCCGCGGCGCGCGCCCCCCGGGCGAGCCCGGCCGCAGCTCCCGGCTCGCCCGCTCGCCCACCAGCGCACGCCGTCCGTCGGCATAACGGGCCGACAGCAGGTCGGAGACCGGCACGTCGGGCGCGTCGCCGTACCAGGCCTCGCGGTCGGCCATCGCCAGCTTCACCGCCTCGACGGCGGCGTGCACCAGGTCGGCACCGGCGACCCCTGACGCGTAGGCCTCCGGCCCGGTGACCCGCAGGCCGTCCAGCACGGCCAGCGCCTGGAGGAGCGACGGCCCCTGCGACCACGGTCCCGCCTTCGCCAACGTCCACCCCCGCCAGTCCAGGGTCACCGGCGGCTCGTACGTCGGCGTCCAGCCGGCCATGTCCTGCGCGGTCAGGAAGCCGGCGTGTGCGCGACCGGAGTCGTCCATCACCGGCTGCCGGCAGAACTCGTCGACCGCCTCGGCGACGAACCCCGAGTACCAGGCCGCCAGGGCCGCCTCGATCTGCGCCTCCCGGGAGGCGCCGCGTGCCGCGTCGAGCAGCCGGCGGTAGGTCGCGGCGAGGGCAGGGTTCCGGAACAGGTCGCCGGCGCGCGGTACCGCGCCGTCGTCCGGGAGCCACGTGGCGGCCGAGGTGGGCCAGTGGGCGCGGAAGTGGTCGGCGACCGAGGCGATGGTCGCCACCGCGCGGGGGACGAGGGGCTGGCCGGACCCGGCGTACCCGATCGCGAAGCGGAGGACGGCGTCCAGCGGCAGCGTGCCGTGGTCGCGCAGCAGCGTCAGCCAGCCGCCCACGGCGCCGGGCACGGTGGCGGCCAGCAGGCCGGTTCCGGGGACCAGGGCGAGGCCGAGGTCGGCGAAGGCCGCGGTGCTCGCCCCGGCCGGAGCAACCCCCTGGGCGGAGAGGACGACCGGCCGGCCGGCGCCCTCCCCCCGCCCGCCACGGGCGAACAGGATCGGGACCTCGCCGCCGGGGCCGTTGAGGTGCGGCTCGACCACCTGGAGGGTGAACCCCGCCGCGACGGCCGCGTCGAAAGCGTTCCCCCCGGCCTCGAGGGTCGCCATGCCCGCCGCCGTGGCGAGCCAGTGCGTGGAGGCGACCATGCCGAAGGTGCCGGCGAGCTCCGGGCGTGTCGTGAACACGAGGACCACCTGGGGACGGGGCCGAGCCGCCTGCCGGCGGGGGCGACCCCGAACGTATCCCTGCACCTCGTCGGACGCACGACAGCGGGGCGGGTCCCCGAGGGGAGGATGCTGCGCATGACCGCGCCCCGGGACCCCTCCGCCGTCCGGCCGTGGACGGTGTGGACGCCGCTGGGCGTCGCCCTCGCCGTCGTGCTGTTCCTGGCCACGATCGGCAGCCTCGGCGTCGGCTTCGGGGTGCTGACGAACTGCACCAACACCTACGGCTGCACCGCGACCGGGTGCACGCCCTGCGAGACGACGAGCGCCTGGCTGGACGCCGGGTGGATCGGCCAGGTGGTCCTGCTGCTGGCCGGGGTGGTGCTCGTCGTCCTCGCCGCGCGCCGCCGCGCACTGCGCGCCGTGCGCCTCGGCGCCCTGGTGCTCCCCGTGCTCGGCGTGGCGCTCATCGTGGTCACGACCGCGCTGGCGACCGTCGCCATCTGACGCTTCCGCGCGAGGTATCTCAGCCCTAAGGTATCGACGCATGGAGCCGCGCCGCGTCCGCATCGGCATCGACACCGGGGGGACCTTCACCGACGTCGTCGCGGTGGACGAGGCGACCGGCAGGACGACCACCACCAAGACGCCGTCCACCCCTGCCGACCCGGCGGAGGGCTTCCTCACCGGCGTCCGCAAGGTGCTCGACCTGCTGGGACTCGACGGCAGCGCGGTCACCGCGGTCAGCCACGGGACGACGGTCGCGACCAACCAGCTGCTCCAGGGCGAGCTCGACCGGATCGGTTTCGTGACCACCGAGGGCTACGAGTCGGTGCTGGAGATCGCGCGCCAGTCGGTGCCCGACGGCTACGGCAACAGCTACTTCTGGGTCAAGCCGCCGCGGATCGTCCCCGCCGACCTCGTGCGCACCGTGCGCGGCCGGCTCGACCACCACGGGGCCGAGGTCCGCCCCCTCGACGAGGACGACGCCCGCGCCGCCGCCCGGTTCTTCCGCGACGCCGGGGTGGGCACCGTCGGCGTCTGCCTGCTGCACTCCTACGCGAACGACGCCCACGAGCGCCGCGTCCTGGAGGTCCTGCGCGAGGAGCACCCCGGCGCGGTGGTGAGCATCAGCTCGCAGGTGCTGCGCGAGTACCGGGAGTACGAGCGGTCGGTGACCACGCTGGTCGACGCCGCGGTGAAGCCGCGGGTGGGCGCGTACGTGACGGCGATCCGTGAGCGGCTGGACGGGATCGCCCTGGGCGTCCCCTTCTACGTGATGAAGAGCAACGGCGGCGTGCTGTCGGCCGAGGAGGTCGTGCACCAGCCGATCACCACGATGCTCTCGGGGCCGGCCGCCGGTGCGCTGGGCGCGGCCCTGGTCGCGGGCACGGCCGGCTTCGACCGGGTGCTCACCTGCGACGGCGGCGGCACCTCCACCGACGTCACGGTCGTGGTCGACGGCGAGCCGGCGCTCACCACCGAGGGCTCGGTCGGCGCCTACCCGTCGAAGATCCCGATGATCGACGTGGTCACCGTCGGCGCCGGCGGCGGCTCGATCGCCTGGCTGTCGCCGGAGGGCACGCTCAAGGTCGGGCCACGCTCGGCCGGCGCCGATCCGGGGCCGGTCTGCTACCCGTCCGGCGGCACCGAGCCGACCGTCACCGACGCCCACGTGGTCCTCGGCCGGATCCCGCCGCACCTGCTCGGCGGGGAGATCCCGCTGTCGGTCGACGCCGCCCGGGGCGGCCTGGAGCAGCTCGGGGAGAAGCTCGGCCTGGACCTCGAGCGCACCGCCACCGGCATCCTCGAGATCTCCGCGTGGAACCAGGCGAACGCGCTGCGCCAGGTCACGGTGGCCAGGGGCCTCGACGTCCGCGACTTCACGCTCACCACGTTCGGCGGCTCCGGCTCCCTGCTGGCCTGCCGGCTGATGGACGTCCTCGGCCTGCCGCGCACGCTCGTCCCGCCGGACCCGGGCAACCTCAGCGCCTTCGGTCTGCTCACCGTCGACGTCCGCAACGACCACGTGCAGACGACGATCAGCCGGCACGCCGACCTCGACCTCGGCCGGGTGCGCGCGGTGTTCGGCGAGCTGGAGGCCCGGGCGCGCCGGGCGCTCGACGGGGAGGGCTTCCCCCGCGACCGGCAGCGGGTGCAGCGCAGCGCCGACCTGCGCTACGTGGGCCAGGCGTTCGAGGTCCGCGTGCCGGTGGCCGGCGGTGAGCCGGACGCCGTCATCACGAGGCAGGCCGCCGAGGACGTCGCGCAGGCCTTCCACGCCGCGCACCGCCGGCTCTACGGCTACGACTTCGCCGAGGACCCCCGCCAGGCCGTCGAGTGGGTCAACCTGCGGGTCACCGGCATCGGGCCGATCCGCCGTCCCGACCTGGTGGAGCTGGTGCCGGCCGAGGGTCCCGGAACGGACCGGGCCGTCACGGGGTCCCGGCCGGTGTTCTTCGACGACGACTGGGTGGAGACGCCGACGTACGACCGGCCGCGGCTGGCCCCCGGTGACGTCGTCCACGGGCCCGCTGTCATCGAGGAGTTCGGCTCGACCGTGCCGGTGCACCCGGGGTTCCGGGCCACCGTCGACGTCCACGGCAACCTGCTGATCGAGAGGGACGCCCGATGAGCACCACGCCCCCCGGCGATCTCCGCGGAGACGGCCCCTCTGACGGCGAGGTGGCCGCGGACCCGGTCCTCGTGGAGATCGTCGCCGGCACGCTCGCCGCGATCGAGAAGGAGGTGGAGACGTCGATCGGCCGGACGTCGCGGTCGCCGATGATCCGCGACGCGCACGACTTCCGCGCCGGCATCCACGACCGCCGGCTGCGCAAGCTCACCGGCCGCTCGTACTCGGCGCTGGTGCACCCCGTGGTGCGCGACCACCCGATCGGGACGATGAACGTCGGCGACGTCTACTTCCACAACGACGTCTACCTCTCCGAGGGCGGCATCGGGCACCTGCCCGACCTGTGCGTCACGGTGCCGGTGTTCGCCGAGGTGGACGGTGCCGCCGAGGTCGTCGCCTTCGTGCAGGCGTTCGGCCACCACGACGACATCGGCGGCGCGGTGCCGGGCTCCATGCCCTCGGCGGCGACGAGCGTCTTCGAGGAGGGCCTGATGGTCCCCCCGATCAAGCTGTGGGACCGCGGCGTCCGCAACGAGGCGGCGCTGGCGATCATGACCCGCAACTCGCGCATGCCCGACTCGCTGGCCGCCGACCTCGACGCGGAGTGCTCCGCCTGCCTGGCCGGCGCACGGCGGCTCGGCGAGCTGTTCGAGCGGTACGGCGTCGCTGCCGTCGAGGCCTGCTTCGACGCGATCCTGGCCAACTCGACGGAGGTCTACCGGCGGGAGCTGCTCTCGCAGATCCCCGACGGCACCTACGTCTGGGAGGACTACGCCGAGCACGACGGCGTGGAGCCGCCGAAGCTGCACCGGCAGCGGATCACGCTGACCATGGACGGCTCGGCCGACGTCCCGCTGGTCATCGACTTCACCGGCACCGGGCCGCAGGCCAAGGGGCCGATCAACCACTGCGGCGACCACGCCGACGGCAACTTCCTCAAGAAGTGGCTGGCGCCGATCCTGCGCAACCTGGCCGAGACGCCGGAGCGGATGGCCGAGCTCGACGTCAACGAGGGCGTCGTCCCGCTCATCGAGATGCGGTTCCCCGGGAAGGGCACGCTGCTGACCCCGGTGTTCCCCGCGCCCACCAACGCGCGCACGTTCGTGATCCTGCGGCTGCTCGGCGTCCTGGCCGGGGTGCTGGCCAAGGCGACCGGCGGCCGGATGCCCGCCGACCAGGAGACGATCCGCTACACGGGCGTGTACGGCACCGATGCCGACGGCCAGCCCTACCTGATGCGCGAGGTGCTCGGGGGCGGCTCGGGCGGGCGGTACTACGCCGACGGCGAGGACACCATCCACGTCGTCCCCGACTCACGGAACCTGCCGACGGAGTTCACCGAGTCCCGCTTCCCGCTGCGCGTCGAGCGGCTGGGGCTGGCCCTCGACTCCGGCGGCCCGGGGCGGCACCGCGGCGGCTGCGGCTACGAGAAGCACATCCGGGTGCTGCGCGACGCGCACTTCATGTCCATCGCCGACCGCTCGATCCTGTCCTGCTGGGGGGTCGCCGGCGGCCGCGCCGGGCGGCCGTTCCAGATCACCGTCGACCCCGGCGGCCCGGACGAGCACGACGTCGACGCGCTCGCCGACGCCGAGCCGCTGGCGGCGGGCACGGTCGTGCGCATCCGGACGACGGGCGGCGGCGGGTGGGGCGACCCGCTGGACCGGCCGGTCGAGGAGGTGCTGCGGGACGTCGCCTGGCGCAAGGTCTCGGTGGGCGGTGCGCGAGCGGACTACGGCGTGGTGATCCGGGACGACGGCACCGCCGACGTCGCCGCGACCGAGGCCCTGCGGGCAGGGATCCGGGCCGCACGCACCGGCGAGGAGCCGTTCTTCGACCGCGGCCCGGGCTACGCGCGGCTGTCCGGCGGCGCGGCGTTCAACGAGTTCGACGTGCTCTGAAGCCGGCCCTGCTGCAGGGCCCGCTGCGGCCCCGGTGCAGGGGCCCGCCGCGAGCGTGCGAGCGGTGGGGGCAGCGGGGTCCTTCCTCAGGGCGTGCCGAAGTCGGTGCTCCCGGCCGGCGGCTTGGCCCTCTCGCCGTCCTGGCCCTCGTCGCCGCGGTTCGTCGGGTGGTCGGTGTGGCGCGGGTCGTCGTCGGTGTCGTCGACGTCCTCGGGGACCAGCGGCGTCTCGTGCAGGACGTGCTCGCGCGCCGCGTCGCGGTCGGTGCCCGGTACCTCGGTCATGGCGACCTCCTCATCTCGGGGCCGCTCACCTACCCGCTGCCGCACGGCGGATGCGCCCGGCGCTACGCCCCCGGCGAACGGCGGCGGCGCCACCAGCGGGAGCGCACCGGCACGGGCGGCGGCGCCCCGACCGGCTCGGGAGGCGACGGCGGCGGGCGGGTGGCGTGCCACAGCCGCACCAGCGCGTCCTCGTCGGCCAGCCCCGGCACGGCGTCGGGGCCGTCCGCCGGCCGCCGCCAGTGCTGCTCCACCCGGGCGTTGAACTCCACCACCGTGGCCCGCACCGCTGCCTCGCTGGGCAGCTGCGGCACCCGCAGCGCGAGGTCCTCCCGCTCTCGGCGCAGCGCCATGCCCGGCGGCAGCAGGTCGCGCGGGTCGGCCTGCTCGCGGCGCGCCCACTCCAGCGCCCACTCGTAGCTGGTCTGCTCCTTGTCCCGCCGCGGGAGCGGGCGGCCGGTGCCCTCGAGCCCCTCGAAGGCACCCCGCTGCTGCGCCTGGGTGATCTGGTGGTCGATCCAGGTCTCGAAGGCCATCCCCGGGGGCTTGCGCTCGGTCATCACCCTCCTTGGTACCCCGCCGTTGCCGGATCGTGTCTTGACCGCCGCCGCCGCTCGTGCGGTCCCCCGGTGTCCTCGCGCAGCGTGGCGACCTGCCACGAAGGGGTGAACCGGCAGCTCAGGGGCCTGTGCGCGCGGCCGGGAGCCCCCACCCTGGCCGTCGTGCCGCTGTCCGTCCCCGGGTTGCCCGACGTGCCGCCCGAGCTGGCCGGGCCGGTCGCGGTGGAGCTGGCCAAGCCGGTGCGCGACCTGCCGCGGGCCGACGCGCTGCCCGGCGGCGTCCTCTACGAACCCAAGTGGGACGGCTACCGGCTCGTCGTCGTCCGGACCGGCGGCACGACCCGGGTGTGGTCACGGCAGGGCCGCGACCTGTCGTCGCGCTTCCCGGACGTCGTCGCCGCCGCCGTCGCCCAGGTGCCGCCGGGCACCGTGCTCGACGGCGAGGTCGTCGTCTGGAACGGCTCGCGGCTGGACTTCGGGCTGCTCCAGCAGCGGATGGTCGCCGCCGGCGGCCGGATCGGCACGCTGGCCGCCGCCGCGCCCGCGTCCTACGTCGCCTTCGACCTGCTGGCGCTCGGCGGTGCCGACCTGCGCGGCCGCCGGCTGCGCGAGCGGCGGGCCGCCCTGGAGGAGCTCGCCGCCCGCTGGGCGCCGCCGATGCAGCTCTCGCCGGTCACGACCGACCCCGCCGAGGCCCGGCAGTGGTCGGCCGACTTCCGCCCCGCGGGCGTGGAGGGGCTGGTCGCCAAGGGCGCCGGCACCCGGTACGCGCCCGGCCGCCGGGAGTGGCTGAAGGTGAAGTCCTGGGAGAGCACCGAGGTGCTCGCCGGCGGCGTGATCGGGTCGCTCGAGCGGCCCGGCCAGCTGGTGGCCGGGCGGTACCGGGACGGCGAGCTGGTCGTCGTCGGGCGCACCAGTCCGCTCTCGCCCGCGCAGTCCGCCGAGCTGGCCGCGGTCCTGACCCCGGCCGGGCCGGACCACCCGTGGCCGGACCGGATCGGCACCGGCGCCTTCGGCGGCGGCCGGCTGTCGGTGCCGCTCACCCGCGTGCGCCCGGACGTCGTCGTCGAGGTCAGCGCGGACGCCGCGCTGCAGGCCGGCGTCTTCCGCCATCCGCTGCGCTTCGTGCGGGTGCGCCCCGACCTCGCGCCCGACGACGTGCCGGGGATCCCCTGAGGAAACCCGGACGGAACACGGGGCGCGGACGATCGGCGGGGTGCACACCGGCGACCAGCTCAGCCTGACGGCGGCCGACCTGGCGGTCCGCACCCTGGGCCCGGCGACCGTCCCCTCCCCGCTCGACGGCTCCCTGCTCGACCCGCGCGACAGCGTCCACTACGTCGCGGAGACCGACCGGGTGCTGCTCGACGACACCCTCGACATGGCCGTGCGCCGCGGACTGCCCACCCGGGAGCTGCCCGCGTTCGAGCCCGGCGGCCCGCGCTCCCGGCTGTTCTTCGACCCGCCCCGCACCCGCGTCGGCGTGGTGACCTGCGGCGGGCTGTGCCCCGGGCTCAACAACGTCATCCGCGGCCTGGTGCTGGAGGCGTGCGGCCACTACGGCGTCGCCTCGGTGACCGGCTTCCGCAACGGCTACCTCGGCCTGACCCGCGCCGGCGCGGCGGACGCGGTCCAGCTGACGCCGTCCGCCGTTCGCGGGCTCAACGACCAGGGCGGCACCGTGCTGGGGACCTCCCGCGGCGGGCAGGACCCGGCCGAGATGGTCGACACCCTCGTCGCGCGCGGCATCGACGTCCTCTTCGTCATCGGCGGCGACGGCACGCTGCGCGGCGGGCAGGACATCGCCGACGAGGCCGCGCGGCGCGGTCTGCCGATCGCCGTCGTCGGCATCCCCAAGACCATCGACAACGACATCCCGTGGATCGACGCCAGCTTCGGCTTCCAGACCGCCTTCGGCCGGGCCGCCGAGTCGATCCGCGCCGCGCACACCGAGGCCCGGTCCACCCCGAACGGCGTCGGGCTGATCAAGCTGATGGGCCGGCACTCCGGCTTCATCGCCGCCTACGCGTCGCTGGCCAGCGAGGACGTCGACGTCGTCCTCGTGCCGGAGGTGCCCATGGACCTCGACGTCGTGCTCTCCCACCTCGGTCGCGTCCTCGACCGGCAGGGCCACGCCGTCGTCGTGGTCGCCGAGGGCGCCGGGCAGGAGTTCTTCGCCGGGAACCCGCAGGATCGGGACGCCTCGGGCAACCTCCGCCTGGGCGACATCGGCGCGCTGCTGCGCGACCGGATCACCGCCGCGGCGCGGGCCTGCGGCCGCGACATCAGCCTGCGCTACGTCGACCCGGGTTATGCCATCCGCAGCGTGCCGGCCAACCCCTTCGACAGCGTCTACTGCGCACGGCTGGCACAGGCCGCCGTCCACGCCGCCATGGCCGGCCGGACGGCGACCGTCGTCGGCCGCTGGCACGGCCGGTTCGTGCACCTGCCCATCGCGCTGGCCACCGGGAGCCGCAACCAGGTCGACCCGCAGGGCGACCTGTGGCTCTCGGTGCTCGAGGCCACCGGCCAGCCCTCCACCTCGTCGGCCTACCGGTCGGCACCGCGGCCAGTAGCCGTCCCCGACCCGCGCTGAGCTCATCCGCCGCCTCGTCGCGGGACCCCTCCGGGCCACTCCTCGACGACACCACTCAGCCGGGCACGCGGCCGAGGGCGATCAGCAGCCGGCGCAGCAGCCCCGCGAGGGCGTCGAGGTCGTCGTCGGAGAGCCCGGCGAGCAGCCGGCGCTCGGTCTCCAGGTGGTCGGGCAGCACCCCGTCGAGGGCCGCCCGGCCGGCCTCGGTCAGCGTGACGACGACGACCCGTCCGTCGGCCCCGCTGCGCTCGCGGGTGATCAGCCCCTTCTCCTCCAGCCGGTCCAGCCGCTGGGTGATCGCGCCGGAGGTGACCAGCGCGGTCCGCATCAGCGCGGTGGGGGTGAGCTGGTACGGGGCCCCGGCCCGACGCAGGGCGGCCAGCACGTCGAACGAGGGGACGTCGAGGCCGTGGCGGGCGAAGGTGGCGCGCTGGGCGAGGAACACCTCCCGTTGCAGCTGCGAGATGCGCCCGACGACCCCCATCGGGCTGCAGTCGAGGTCGGGCCGCTCCCGGGCCCACTGGGCCAGGATCTGGTCGACGGCGTCCCCCACGCCGGTACCTCAGCAGTGAGGTATCCGGGGCGTCAAGCCGGCTGCAGGCGGGTGCTGAGCCGGACGGTCAGCCCGGCAGCGCCGGGGAGCAGGTCGACGGAGTCCCAGAGCTTGCGGGCCAGCCACAGGCCCATGCCCCCGCGTCCCAGGTCGGCGCCGTGGGCCGGGCGGAAGCCGGCCAACGGGTCGGCGAAGGCGTGCCCGGAGTCGGTGATGGCGCAGACCAGCCGTTCGCCGTCGGTCCACATCCGCGCCGACACCGGCCGGACGCCGTGCCGGAAGGCATTGGCGGCGACCTCGGCGGCCGCGAGGTGCAGGTCCTCCCGCTGGTCGCGGTCGGGCACCCGGGCGGCGAGGACCGCGCCGATCGCGTGGCGCAGTGTCACCAGGCTGGGGACGTCGTCGAGGGCGAGCACCGGAGGGGTGTCCTCGACCGGCTCGCGCGGCCAGGGCAGCTGCAGCAGGTAGTCGGCCGGGTCCCGGTAGGCCGGGCTGGGCGCCCACGCACCGTCGTGGACGAGGTACGGGTGCGTGGCCGCGGCGGCCTCGACGACCGCGGCGGGCAGCCGGCGCCGGTCGTAGATGCACAGGGAGTCGATCGGCGCGTCCTGCAGGACGTGGTTGGCCGCTGATTCGAACCGCAGCCCCTCGCGCCAGCCGGCGGGGGTGGGCCCGAAGTCGACGAGGGAGAGCAAGCGCAGCTGACCACCGGCCGCCCGCTGGGTGGTCCGCCGGGCGTGTGCCAGCGCGTCGGGCGCCCGGGCCCCCAGCAGGCTGAGCCCCGGGTCGCTGCGGACCTGCTCGGCGCGCTGGCCGAGCTCGTCGCACAGCAGCGCCGTGACGTCCGGCGGGCAGGTCAGCGCGACGACGTCCCCGGCGCGCAGCCCGGCGTCGAGGAACGGCAGGGCCACGGCCAGCAGGTCGGCCTCCCCGCGCACCAGAGCGGCAGCGTGCCGCGACAGGACCGGGGACCCGGCCCCGCTCCGCGGGGCCGGCAGGGGCGAACGGGGCTCGCCCACCACGTGGTCCACCTGGTCCGGTCCTCCCTCCGGCCGGGAACTCCCGCCGGGTGTTGCGTCATCTTCGTACACGGCCACGCCCGATCGCTCGCTCGGGGTGCCCGGAGCCCAGGCCGTCACGCCGGCGACGACCCCGCGGCCGCCTCCTCGACCCCCGCCAGGGTGAGGATCCGCGCCGGCGGGGTCCCCGGCCCGGTGCGCACCCGCAGCTCGACGCCGGCCTGCCGTGCCCTGGCCACCGCCTCCAGGACCAGCCCGACGCCGGCGCTGGCCAGGTAGCCGGTGGACGTGAGGTCCAGCGTGGCCACCGCGCCCGGGGCGAGCTGCTCGACCCGGGCGAGCACCTGCTGGCGGACCCGCCCCGCGGTGGCCAGGTCGACCTCGCCGTGCACCTCCAGGCGCGGGCCGCGCGGCTCGTCGTGCACGGCCACGCTCGCGCCGCCGTCCCAGGGTGGGCGCGCCGGTCCCCGCTCGGTGCGGGGCGGGGGAGCGGGGACGGCGGGGGCGATCCGGAAGCGGACGGTGGTCCCGGGGCCCCCCGGGGCGTGCACCACCTCGACGTCGGTCCCCAGCGCCTCGATCATCTCCAGGCCGCGGCCCCGGTAGCCGCGGTCGGCGGGTGGTGGCCGCCAGACGCCCGTGTCGCGCACCTCGACCCGCACGCCGCCGTCGGCCTCGCGGGCCACTCGGTAGCTGCACTCGCTGTGGTCGGAGGACGCGGCGTAGGCGTGCTCGACCGCGTTGGCCAGCGCCTCGCCCAGCGCCAGCTGCAGGTCCTCGGCGGTCTCGTCGGGCAGCCCGGCCGCCGCCGTCCACGCCGTCACGGCCCGCCGCACGGCGGACAGCCGGCGGGGGTCGGCGGGCAGCCGCGCGGCCAGCGGCTCGGGCAGCAGCCGGGCGGCGATCAGCGCGACGTCGTCGGGCTGGTCGGCGTCGGCGAGGACCTCGGCGAGCAGCCGCCCGGTCAGCGCGACCGGATCGGCCGCCGCGTGGCGGGCGGCGGCCGCCCGGACCCGCTCCAGCCCCTCGTCGAGGACCTCGCCCCGGCGCTCGACCAGGCCGTCGGTGTAGAGCAGCAGGGTCGCGCCGGGGGCGATGTCGGCGGTGCCCTCGGTGTAGGGACGACGACCGGGCGCGCCGAGGACGGCCCCGGACCCCGGGCCGTCGAGCAGCCGTGCGCCGTCGGGCGTCACCAGCAGCGCCGGCAGGTGCCCGGCCCGGGCCCAGCGGACCGTGCCGGCCGTGCCGTCGACGACGAGGCAGGCCGCGGTGGAGGCCAGCGCGCCGGGCAGCCGGGCGGCGAAGCGGTCCAGCAGCTCCAGCGCCTCCGCCGGACCGCAGCCCTGCAGCAGCGCCGTGGACAGCGCGCTGCGCAGCTGGCCCATCACCGCAGCGGCGGCCGGCCCCTGGCCGACGACGTCCCCGACGGCGATCGCGATCCGGTGGTCGGCCAGCTCGACGACGTCGTACCAGTCCCCGCCGGCCTGGGTGCCCTCGGCGCCGGGCAGGTAGTGCGCGGCCAGCGCGAGCCGCTCCAGAGCGGGCAGCTGCGCCGGCAGCAGGCTCAGCTGCAGGGTCTCGGCGATGCCCCGCTCGGCCCGGTACAGCCGGGCGCGGTCGAGGGCCTGCGCGCACTGCTCGGCGACGGCGAGCAGCATCGCCCGGTCGGTGGTGGAGAAGCGCTGCACCCGGGGCCAGGCGACCGACAGGACGCCGACCACCCGGCCGGCCGCGGCCAGCGGCAGTGCCACCACCGCAGCCAGCCCGAAGTCCCGCACCGACGCGGCCAGCTCGGGTGCCAGCTCGCGGTCGGCCGCGGGCTGCGCGGTGACGTCCTCGATCCAGACCGGACGGCGCTCGGAGACGGCGGTGGCGGCGACCAGCGGGGCCGACATCGGCACCGTCCGCCAGATCTCCAGGCCGGCCGGGCTGCCGCCGTCGATGGCCAGCACGGACAGCGCACGGTGCGAGGGGTCGAGCTCGTAGACCGCCACGCGGCTGTCCGGGCCGGTCAGCGCGCGGACGTGGCCGCCGGCGGCCACGGCGACCTCCAGCGGGGTGGTCGCCGCCGACAGCTCGGCGGTCGCCCGCTGCAGCAGGACCAGCCGCTGGGCGGCGGCCCGCTCCTCGGCGAGCAGCGCCGCGTTGTCGACCGCCAGAGCGGCGCGGCCGGCGACCTCCTCGAGCAGCGCCCGGTCGTCGTCGTCGTAGGGCGGCGCGGCGCTGTCCCGGCCCAGCACCAGCACCGCCCGCAGCACCCCGCGGACGGCGAGGGGCACCGCGATCGCCGAGAGTCCGGTCAGCGGCCAGCTCGCCTCCTCCCGACCGGGGGGCGGCGGCCAGGACAGCTGCTCGCCGAGGACCGCGGCGCCGCTCTCCAGCACCTGCAGGCTCAGCCCGCTGTGCGGGTCGAGGGATGCCATCGCGGCCTCGGCGGTCTCGTCCAGACCCGCGATGCCGGCGAAGCGCAGCCGGCCGTCGTCCCCCAGCAGCCGCACGCTGCACAGGTCGGCCAACCGCTGCTCGACGAGCAGCCGGGCCAGCGCGTCGAGCTGGCCGTCGACGGTGGTCTCCCGGTCCAGCACGGTGCCCACCTCGGCGAGCAGCGTCTGCCGGGCCGTCTCGCGGGTCCGGGCGTTGATGTCGGTGCAGCTGCCGACGTACCCGGCGAACGTCTCGCCGGCCCCGGTGGGCCTCCCCCCGATCGGTACCGCCCGCTCCAGCAGCCAGTGGTGGGTGCCGTCGGCGCGGCGCAGCCGGACGTCGACCTCCCAGCCCTCGCGGCGGGCGGTGGCGGCGGCGACCACCTCGGCGTAGCGGTCGCGGTCCTCGGGGTGCAGGCCCTGCGCCCAGCCGTCGCCCACCTCCTCGCGGGCCGGGCGGCCGGTGAACTCGGTCCAGCCCCGGTTGACGAACACCCGCCGCCCGTCGGGGTCGGCCACCCAGATGAGGGCCGGCGCGAGGTCGGCCATGGCGGTGAACTGCTCCTCCGCGGCCCGGCGGGTCCGGCCCAGCTCGAGGTGCGCGCCGACCCGGGCCAGCAGCTCCTGGGCGGAGAACGGCTTGACCAGGTAGTCGTCGGCACCGGCGGCCAGGCCCTCGACGGCGGCCTCCTCGCCGGCCCGGGCCGAGAGCAGCACCACCGGGACCCGGGCGGTGCGCGGCTCGGCGCGCAGGGCCACGAGCAGCCCCAGGCCGTCGAGCTCGGGCATCATCACGTCGCTGACGACGAGGTCGGGCGGGTCGGCCGACGCCGCCTCGAGCGCCTGCCGGCCGTCGGCGACCGCCCGGACCTCGTAGTGCGGGCCCAGCAGCCGCAGCAGGTACGCCCGCATGTCGGCGTTGTCGTCGGCGACCAGCACCCGCCCGGAGGCCGCGGCCGGACCCGGGACGGCGGGCGGCAGCTCGGCGCCGGGGGCCGCCTCACCTCCCGGCAGCCAGCGCATCGCCTCGGTGACGAACGGGACGGCGGCCGGCGAGACGGCGGGCGCGCCCGGGGCGGGCTCGGCCAGCTGGTCGGCGGGCAGGTGGGCGTCGCCCAGCGGCAGGGTGACGGTGAACGTCGTCCCGGCGCCCGGGGTGCTCTCGGCGTCGATGTCACCGCCGTGCAGGGTGACCAGCTCGCGGACCATCGCCAGGCCGATGCCGCTGCCCTCGCCCGACCGCCCGCGGCCGTCGGCCACCCGGTGGAAGCGCTCGAACAGGCGGGGCAGCTCGTCGGCGGGGATGCCGGTGCCGGTGTCGCTGACGGTCAGCCGCGCGACGCCGTCGTCCTGCCGCAGCCGGACGGCGATGCCGCCGGTGAACGTGAACTTCAGCGCGTTGGAGAGGAGGTTGAGGACGACCTTCTCCCACATGTCACGGTCGACGTGCACCGGCGCGTCCAGCGGCGGGCAGTCGACGGTGAAGTCCAGCCCCGCGCGGTCGACGGCGGAGCGGAAGACGCTGGCCAGCTCCGCGGTGGTCGCGGCGAGGTCGACGGGCTCGAAGCGCGCGTCGATGCGGCCGGCCTGGATGCGGGAGAAGTCGAGCAGGGTGTTGACGAGCTTGCCCAGCCGCTGCGCGTTGCGCTCGATCACCTCCAGTTCCTCGCGCAGCCGCGGGTCGGACTCCGCGGCGGACGAGGCGCGCAGCTCGGCGACCGGGCCGGCGATGAGCGTCAGCGGGGTGCGGAACTCGTGGCTGACGTTGCTGAAGAAGTCGGTCTTGGCGCGGTCCAGCTCGGCCAGCGCCTCGGCCCGGCGCCGCTCGGCCTCGTAGCTGCCGGCGTTGGTGAGGGCGGAGGAGACCTGGCCGGCCACCAGGCCGAGGAAGCCGCGGTAGGCGTCGTCCCAGCGACGGTGGGGGTTGAGCCCGACGACGAGGAAGCCGGCGAGCCCGCCCCGGTCGGGCGCCGAGGAGGCGATCGGCAGCGCGGCGCCCTGCACCGGCGGGTGGTCCCATTCGCCGGTCGGCAGGCCGGGGCACCGCTCGCCGAGGTCCTCCACGAGCACGTCCTCGCCGGCCAGCACCCGGGTCAGCGGCCACACGCCGTCGTCGGTCAGCACCGGGGGGACGGCCGGCGACCCCGGCTCGATGCCGACGGCACGGCCCAGCCGGGCGGTGCCGTCGTCATCGAGCAGGTAGACCGCGCCGAACGGCAGGTCGGAGGGGTTGCGGGCGAGCTGCTCGCCGGTGGCGGCGAGCACCGCCTCCTCGGAGCGGGCGGCCCCCAGTGCCGCGGCGAGGTCGCGCAGCGTGCCCATCCGGCGTTCGCCGATCACCTGCTGCGTGGTCTCGGTGACCACGCAGAACAGGCCCTCGATGCCACCGTCGTCGCCGGGCAGGGGGCTGTAGGAGAAGGTGTGGTACGTCTCCTCCGGATAGCCGCTGCGCTCCAGGAAGAGGAGCAGGTCCTCGTCCCAGGTGGCGGTGCCGTCGCGGAGCACGGCCTGCGTGCGCGGCGCGATGTCGGGCCAGATCTCGGCCCACACCTCCGACGCCGGCCGGCCCAGCGCCCACGGGTGCTTGGCCTGCAGCGTGTCGTGCCGGTAGGCGTCGTTGTAGAAGAAGGCGAGGTCCGGGCCCCATCCGGCCCACATCGCGAAGCGCGACGTCAGCAGGATCCGGACGGTGTGGCGGAGCCCCGAGGGCCACCGGTCCGGCGGGCCGAGCGGGTTCTGCGACCAGTCGACGGCCGCCATGGCGCGGCCGACCTCGCCGCCGCCGGCGAACAACGACGTGCCGGGGTGCTCGTCGCTCACCGCGTCCCCTCGCCGGCGCCCGCCGGCTCCGCGAGCGGCGCTGCTGTCCCCGTCCGTGACCTCGCACGCTCGGTCACGGACACCATCACGAGGGGATGGTAGGTCGGAGCCCGCCACCGCCGGTCGCTGGCGGGTCGATCCGCGTGCTGCGCCCGGCGAGTCGCGCCAGGTCCGCGCGGTCGACGCCGGTCGCCGCGCGCACCTCCGCGTCGTCGAGGGCGCCGCAGTCCAGACCGCGCAGCACGACCGTGGCCAGCGCCCGCGCGGTCGCCGGCTCGTCGAGGACGCCGCCGTCCACCCGCTCCAGGTAGGCCCCGAGCCGGGCCGCCGCAGCGGGCAGTGCGGCCCGGAAGAAGGCGTAGGTGGTGGTGTAGCGGGTGACCAGCTGGGCGGGGTGCAGGTCCCAGCCCTGGTAGAGGCCGCGCTCCAGGGCCCGGTGCACCAGCCCGGCGTGCAGCCGCCAGCCCGCGTGCACCCGGTCGCGGTCGCCGACCGGCAGCACGTTGGTCGAGCCGTCGACCGCCACGGCCCCGGTGCCGGCGACGGCGACCTGCACGAGCTGCTTGGCCAGGTCGAGCGCTGGGTGGTCGGAGGACTGGTGGGCCGCGGCGATGCCGAGCGCGGCGCTGTAGTCGTAGGTGCCGGAGTGCAGGCCGGTCAGCCGGGGCCCGGCCGCGTGCACCAGCCGGGCGGGCGCCACCGCCCCGTCGGGGCCGACCACCGACTGCGGCGTCTCGACCTGCAGCTCGAGGCCGAGGGCGACGCCGTGCGCGGCCTCCAACGGGTCGAGCACCGGCAGGAAGGCGCGCACCTGCTCGACGTCGGTCACCTTGGGCAGCGTGACCGTGGCGCGGGGGACACCGGTGAGACCCCCGAGGAAGAGGTCGAGGGTGCGGACGCCGCGGCGGCGGGTCGGGCCCTCCAGGCTCTTGGCCCGGATGCCGACCGACGGCGGCGTGATGCCGGCGGTGCGGTCGGCGGCGACGGCCGCGGCGGCCCGCAGGACGTCGTCGTCCTCCCGCTCGGGCCGGCCGCGGTAGCCGTCCTCGGCGTCCACCCGCAGGTCCTCGACCGGCTCGGCGGCGAGCTTGGCGCGCACCCGGGGCAGCACCTGCTCGAGCAGCGCGGGATCGTGCCCGAGGTCGGGCAGGCCGTGCTCGTCGAGGGCGGCCGGCGCGGTCGCGCCCCAGGTGGCGGCCAGGCCGGGGACGACGGCGTCGGCCGGCACGTAGCAGGTGTGCACCGGCTGCCGCGTCGCCCGGGAACGCGGCGGCGCGGGCGGCGTCGACCGGCGCGAGCCGCCGGTCCAGTTCGGCGTAGAGGTCCTCCGGCAGCGGCATCCGTCGACCCTGCCACGTCGCCCGCCGGCTGCCATCCTCGTCGCATGGCCGCTCTCGACGACTTCAACGCCGAGCCCGCCGACCGTGCCGTCCAGGCCCTCCGGGCCTGCAACGCCGCGCCGCGCTTCGCGGCAGGTGTGGTCGCCGGCCGGCCCTATCCGGACGTCGACGCGCTGGTCGCCCGCGCCGAGGAGGTCGCCCGCGGGCTGCCGTGGGAGGAGGTCGAGCTGGCCATCGCCGTCCACCCGCGGATCGGCGAACGGCCCGAGGGCTCCTCGCCCGAGGCGGAGGCCTCCCGTCGCGAGCAGAGCGCGGTGGGCTCGGCGGACGACGCGACGCGGGCCGCGCTGGCCGAGGGCAACCGGGCGTACGAGGAGCGCTTCGACCGGGTGTTCCTGGTCCGCGCCGCGGGCCGCTCGCCGGAGGAAATCCTCGCCGAGCTGCGCCGGCGGCTGGACAACGACGAGGAGACCGAACGCGCCGAGGTGACCGGCCAGCTGGCCGAGATCACCGCGCTGCGGGTGCGCGAGCTCGTCTCGTGAGCTCACGCGGGGACACGGCAGCGTCGCGGGTGCGGCAGGCGAGCGCCGGCGAGGAGGACGCGTGAGCGTGTCCACGCACGTGCTGGACTCCGTGCTGGGGCGGCCGGCGGCGGGGATGGCCGTCCGGCTGTTCGCGGGCGAGGACCTGGTCGCCGAGGGGGTCACCGACGCCGACGGCCGGTGCCGGCTGGCCGAGGGGGCGACCGCGCCGGGGAGCCACCGGCTGGTCTTCGCCACCGGCCCGTGGTTCGCCGGGCAGGCGCGGGACACCTTCTACCCCGAGGTGGTGCTCGCCTTCGACGTCCGCGAGCCGGCCGAGCACCACCACGTGCCGCTGCTCCTGGCCCCCTTCGCCTACTCGACCTACCGCGGGAGCTGACCCTCGGAGGGCTCGCCGCCGTCCTGACCTGCGCGCGTCGCCCTCGTGCGACGTTCCACGTGCAACAGTGCCGCTCCTGCGGACGCCCGGCCCCCGGGAGCCGTCAGCGACCCCAGCTGTCGTCCTGCGGCACCCGCTCGACGCCGACCCCGGCGAACAGCAGGTCGGCGTGCACGCGCAGGTCGGCGCCCCGCTCGTCGTCGGTGTGCAGGACGTCGGTGCCCTCGGCGACGCCCACGCCGCCCACACCGCGGCAGCTCTCCCACACGTGCCAGCCGGCCGGCACCCGCACCGACACCCCGCCCATCAGCGCCCGCACGGTGAGGTCCACCCCGCCGGGCACCTTGGGCACCGCGGTCAGGTCCAGCCGGACACCGCCCATCAGCACGTCCAGCCGCACCCGCGACAGCTCGGGGTTGACGGGCCGCAGCTCGACGCCGCCGAGCGCGACGACCCGCCGGATGCCGGCCGTGCTCTCGTCACCCTCGTCCTTGCTCCGGGCCACCAGCCGGCCGGTCACGGCGAGCACGGCCTGCAGCGCCCACCAGCCCAGCAGCCAGGGCAGCACCCGGCGGACGGCGGGCGGCAGGGTGCTCGGAGTCCTCATGCGGTCAGCCTGCCTGCCGTCCCGCCCGCTGCCCAGGCCCGGCGCCCCGGCCGGTCGGGGCTGGCAGCATCGACCGGCGTGGGCGACGAGCGTGAGGTCCTGACCTACGAGGCGTTCGGCACGGCGGCGCGCGAGCTCGCCGAGCAGGTCGCCGCTGACGGCTTCGAACCCGACCTGATCCTCTCCATCGCCCGGGGCGGCCTCTTCCTCGGCGGCGCGCTGGGCTACGCCCTCGACGTGAAGAACCTGTTCGTGATGAACGTGGAGTTCTACACCGGCGTCGACCAGCGGCTCGACCTCCCGGTGGTGCTGCCCCCGACCCTCGACGTCGTCGACCTGACCGGCGCCCGGGTGCTGGTCGCCGACGACGTCGCCGACACCGGCAAGACCCTGGAGCTGGTGCGCGACTTCTGCGCCGGGCACGTGACCGAGGTGCGGACGGCGGTCGTCTACGAGAAGCCGCACTCGGTCGTGCGCTGCGACTACGTGTGGCGCCGGACCGACCGGTGGATCGACTTCCCCTGGTCGTCGCAGCCCCCGGTGCCCCGCCGCGCGACGTCCCCGGCCACCTGAGGCGCCCGGCCCCTGCAGGGCCCGCCGCGAGCCCGGTGAGGTGCTGGAACGGCCCTCCCGCAGGGGCCCGGCCCGAGCGACAGCCGGGGACGGGGGGAGGAGGGTCCTCTCAGCACCGGAAGCGCTGGACCGACGCGCTGAGCGCCGAGGCCATCCGCGCCACCTCGTCCATCGCCGTCCGGGCGTCGGTCATGGCGCGGGTCGTGGCGGTGGCGGCGCCGGCCACCGAGGTGATGTTGTCGGCGATCTGCCCGGCCGACCGGGCGGCCTCGGCGACGTTGCGGTTCATCTCCGTGGTGGTCGCGGTCTGCTCCTCGACGGCGGCGGCGATGGTGCCCTGCGAGTCGTCGATGAGGGCGATGATCTGCGCGATCTCCCCGATCGCCCGCACCGCGCCCTCGGTGTCGCCCTGGATGGCCTCGACCCGGGCGGTGATGTCCTGCGTGGCCTTGGCGGTCTCCTGCGCCAGCTCCTTGACCTCGTTGGCGACGACGGCGAAGCCCTTGCCCGCCTCGCCGGCCCGCGCGGCCTCGATGGTGGCGTTGAGCGCCAGCAGGTTGGTCTGCTCGGCGATCGCGGTGATCGTCTTGACGACGCCGGCGATCTCCAGCGAGGACTCCCCCAGCTTGGCGACGGTCGCGTTGGTCGCGTCGGCGACCTGCACGGCCTGGCCGGCCACCCTCGCCACCTCGCTGGCGTTCTGCGCGATCTCGCGGATGGAGACGCCCATCTCCTCCGAGCCGGCGGCCACGGTCTGCACGTTGACCGACACCTGACCGGCGGCGTCGGCGACCACCCCGCTCTGCACCGAGGACTCGTCGGCCAGCCGGGTCATGTCCTGGGCGGTCGCCGAGAGCTCCTCCGTGGCCGAGGCGAGGGTCCCGGTGGTCTCGCCGATCGAGGTGAGGACGGCCCGCACGTTGCCCATCGAGGCCTCCAGCGCGGCGGCCATCCGACCCACCTCGTCCCTGCTGGTCACGCCGGTGGAGCCGCGCAGGTCGCCGTCGGCCATCGCGGTCAGCACCGCGCCGACCCGCTGCAGGGGCCGCACGACCGAGCGGGTGACCACCCGGCCGAGCAGGGCCAGGACGAGCACGCCCGCGACGGCGACGACCACCGCGAGCGTCGTGGCGCTCGACCGCTGGTCCGCGGCCTCCTCCGCGGCGGTCGCCGCGTGGCCGGCCACGACCTCGCCGACGCTGGGCAGCGCGTCCTCCAGGGCGGAGAAGGCGGCCGAGAACTCGGGGTAGGCGGCGCGCGCCTGGGCCGGGTCCTGGCCGGCCAGGGTGACGACGCGCTGCGCCGTGGCGAGGTAGTCCTCGACGACGGGGCCGACCTCCAGCACGGCGGCGTGCACGTCGCCACCGAGGTCCTCGGCGTCCACCGCCGCCAGGCTGTCTCGGAAGGTCCGGCCGTGCTCGGCCAGGTCGGCCACCGCGGCGGAGTACTCCGGGCCGGCGCCGGCGAGCATCGCCTGCAGCACGTCACCGCGGACGGCGTCGTGCATCATGTCCGCCTCCAGCGCCTCGCCGGTGGCGTGCGTGGTGGCGAGCAGCTCGTCGGTGCGTTCCCCGGTGCCGCGCAGCGCCTGCACCGTGAGGACCGCGAAGACGGCGAGGACGACGGCGCCGGCGGCGACCAGGGCCGCGAGCTTCACGCCGAGGGGACGGTCGGACCAGAGGTTGCGCGCCATGCCGGCACTCCTGCAGGAGAGGATCGGCGCGGATGTGCGCGCCGTTGCACCCCTGTTCGGCCCGTGCCCGGAACGGCTACAGCCGAGCTGCTCCAGCCTTCATGGACTTTCTCGTTCCACAATGTGGCCCGGTTCACAGCGCCAGTCGGTAGAAGCGGAAGAAGTCGTGCTCCACGGGCAGGACGTCGGCCCCGGTGAACCCGGCCTCGCGGGCGTACCGCTCCAGCGTGGCCGGGCGCATCACCGTGCCGGTGCCCGCCGACGGCCGGGTGGACAGACCGTCGGGCAGGCAGCAGGTGAGGCTGTAGCCGTACATCAGCCGCTCGACCGCGTCGCCGGGCGCGGTGAACCGCTCGGCGACCTTCTCGTCGACGACCAGGACGGTGCCCCCGGCGCGGACCATCCGGCGCATGGCGGCGAGCACCGCGACCGGGTCGGCGAGGTCGTGCACGCACTCGAAGGCGGCGACCACGTCGTAGCCGCCGTCCTCCCCCGCGGCCGCGGCGTCCACGGTGGTGAACCGCACCCGGTCGGCGACGCCGGCCTCCTCGGCGTTGCGCCGGGCCTGCTCGACCGAGGGCTCGTCGACGTCGAAGCCGTCGACGCGGGCCTGCGGATAGGCGCGGGCGATGCCGATCGCCGACCAACCCATGCCGCAGCCGACGTCGGCGACCCGGCCGCCGGCCCGCAGCGCCGCGTCGATCTCGGGCACGGAGGCGAGGTCCTGCGAGGCCATGGGGCCGAGGAAGTAGGCGCGGTTGGCGGCGGCCTGCGCGTCGCGGGCGTCGCCCATCTCGGCCCAGGACAGCCCGCCACCGGTGCGGTAGACCTCGAGCAGCCGGGGGACGTTGCGGGCGAAGACCAGCGCGGCGTGCGCGAACGGAGGCATGAAGGCGAGGTCGTCGCGGTCGACGAGGACGGGGCGGTGCGCCTCCGGGAGGGTGTAGCGCCGTTCGTCGGGGCCGGCGGCGTCGTCGTCCACCGTGAGGAGGCCGGCCACCGCCTGCTGCTCCAGCCACTCGCGGGCGTACCGCGGGGCGGTGCCGGTGCGCTCGGCCAGTTCGGGGGCGGTCGCGGGGGCCTCGGCCAGCGCGCGGTACCAGCCCAGCTCGCTGCCGAGGTGCACCGCGGCGAGTTCGAGGGTCGCGATCACCCCGTCGAGGAGGCGCTCGGCCAAGGCGGTGGTGGCGTCGACGGGCGGGGTCTCGGTCGTCGTCATGCCCCCCGACCGTGGCCCGCTCGGGGCCGGTCAGCCAGGGCCGTCCGGCCCGGGTGAGCTAGTGGAACGGCCCCCTGCAGGGTCCCGCCGCGAGCCTGCGAGTGGCGGGGGGCAGGGGGTCCTTCACGGAGACGGTGACGGTGAACCGCCGGTCGGACGCCGCGACCTGGGTGGGGCCGACCAGGCGGCGCAGCGCGGCCCGGTGCGGCAACCGGTTGTTGTAGACGCACCACAGCTCGCCGCCGGGCCGCAGCACCCGCCCCGCCGCGGCGAACAGCCGGTCGGCCGCGCCGGTCACCACGGCCCCGCCCAGGTGGAAGGGCGGGTTGCAGACGACCAGGTCCACGCTCGCGTCCGGGACGGTCGACGCCGCGTCGTCCCGCACCACCCGCACCCGGTCGGCCACCCCGTTGGCCGCCGCGGTCGCCCCTGCCGAGGCCACCGCCGCCGCGGACTGGTCACCGGCCAGCACGGTCGGTCCCGGCCGGGCGAGGGCGAGCGCGGTGGCCAGCACGCCGGTGCCGCAGCCGAGGTCCAGCGCCGTCCGGGCGTCGGGCGCCATCCGGGGCAGCGCGGCGAGCAGGGCGCGCGTGCCGGCGTCGACCTTCGTGCCGGCGAACGCGGCACCGTGCGCGCAGACGGTCAGACCGAGGTCGGGGTGCTCCTGCCGGCGCGGGAAGGACGGCGTCACCCCCGGCCGGGGCCCGCGGGCGACCAGCACTCGCGACTTCTGCCGGGCCAGCGTCGCGCGCACCTCGGTGAACCCGATGCCCAGGACGTCGTTCATCGCGTGGGTCATGTGCTTGACCCGCCCACCGACCAGGAGCGTGACGTCGGGCGCGGCCGACGCGGCCACCACCTCGGTGAGCTCGCGCAGCGCGTCGAGCGACCTCGGCGCCTTGGCCAGCACGAGCCGCACGCCGTCCGCCAGCCCGGGGCCCAGGGGCAGTGAGCGGTACGTGCCGGTCAGCCCGGTGCGCTCGGCGTTGCGCGCCAGGGCCAGCTCGCCGACCAGCAGGTCCTGGTGCACCCGCACGTCGCGGGCACCGGCCGCGACCGCGCCCAGGGTCAGCGCGCCGTAGGAGTCGTCGACGACGGCGACCTCACCCGGGGCGGCCGCGAGCAGGTCGGTCGCCTCGTCGAGCAGCAGCCGGTCGGTCGCGTCGACGGCGACCAGGTCCGGCGCCTCGACGTCCGGCTCCCGCCGCAGTCGCTCGAGGAGCCCGGGGTCGGCCACAGCACCCCCTCCCCCGTCGGGATCGCGCCATCTCGCACGTGTACGGCCCGGGAACCGCACGAGATCGGCGATCTCGCCCGGACGAGGCGGCTGCCTAGACGCCGGAGAGGCCCACCGGGCAGGAGACGCCGGTCGAGTGGATCGGGCAGTAGCCGTTCGGCACCTTGTACAGGTACTGCTGGTGGTAGTCCTCGGCGTAGTAGAAGTCTCCGAGCGGCGCGATCTCGGTGGTGATCTCACCGTAGCCGGCCGCGGTCAGCCGCTGCTGGAACGCCTCACGGCTGGCGCGGGCGGCCGCCTCCTGCTCCGGGCCCTGGACGTAGATCGCCGAGCGGTACTGGGTGCCGACGTCGTTGCCCTGGCGCATGCCCTGCGTCGGGTCGTGGTCCTCCCAGAAGACCTTGAGCAGCTGCTCGTAGGAGGTGACGGCCGGGTCGAAGACGACCAGCACGACCTCGGTGTGGCCGGTCTGCGCCGAGCAGACCTCCTCGTAGGTCGGGTTGGGCGTGTAGCCTCCGGCGTAACCGGCCGCGGTCGAGTAGACGCCCGGCTGCTCCCAGAAGACCTTCTCCACGCCCCAGAAGCACCCCGCGCCGAAGACGGCGGTCCGCATGCCGTCGGGGAAAGGCGGCTGGATGCGGTTGCCGTTGACCGCGTGCAGCTCCGGGACGTGCGGCAGCGGCGTCGGGCGGCCCGGCAGCGCGTCCTCGGCTGCCACCGGCTGCGTCTTGAACCGGGAGAAGAACATGCTCCGAGCGTAGGCCCGACCGGCAAGGGGAGCGGCCCGGTCGCGGCGGAGGCAGGATCGGCAGCGTGGCTGCGACGACGCGTGAGTGGCACCTGGCGGCCCGGCCGCACGGCGAGCCGACCCCCGAGGACTTCCGGCTGGTGGAGGTGCCCCTCCCCGAGCCGGCCGAGGGCCAGGTCGTGGTCCGGATGGTCGTGATGTCGGTCGACCCCTATATGCGCGGCCGGATGCGCTCGGGCCCGTCGTACGCGCCGCCGTGGGAGGTCGGCGAGGTGATGAAGGGCGGCGCCGTCGGCCGGGTCGTCGCCTCGCGCGCGCCCGACCTGCCGGAGGGCTCGCTGGTCCTCACCGACGCCGCCTGGCGGGAGACCGCCGTCCTCGACGCCGCCGCGGTGACCCGGCTGCCGGCGGCCGACGACGTCTCGCCGTCCTGGTACCTGGGTGTGCTCGGCATGCCGGGGCTGACCGCGTACGCCGGGCTCTTCCGGGTCGGTGCGTTCCGCGAGGGGGACGACGTCTTCGTCTCCGGGGCCGCCGGTGCGGTGGGCAGCCTGGTCGGCCAGTTCGCGCGGCTGCGCGGCGCCGGCAGCGTCGTCGGCAGCGCCGGGTCGGCGGAGAAGGTCGCCTGGCTGCGGGAACTCGGTTTCACCGCCGCCTTCGACTACCACTCCGGGGTGGCGGACTCGCTGGCAGAGGCCGCCCCGGACGGCGTCGACCTCTTCTTCGACAACGTCGGCGGCGAGCACCTGGAGGCCGCGATCGGTGCGCTGCGGGTGCACGGGCGGGCCGCGCTGTGCGGCTCGATCTCCGGCTACAACGCCGTGGAGCCGCCGCCCGGGCCGCGCAACATGGGCCTGATGGTCGGCAAGCGGCTGACGCTGCGCGGCTTCCTCGTCAGCGACCACGCCGACCTGCGCCCGGAGTTCACCGAGACGGTCACCGGCTGGTTGCGCTCGGGCGAGCTCGCCGTCCGGGAGACGGTGCACGAGGGCATCGACCAGGCCGTGCCGGCCTTCCTGGGCCTGCTGCGCGGCGGCAACGTCGGGAAGATGGTCGTCCGCCTCGCGCCCGACCCCGACTGACGGCATCCCCGCCTTCTAGATGGACCGCATTCGCGGGTGACAGGGTCGCAACATGAGTCGTTCCCAGCGCCCAACTCCCGGCACGGCAACTCCCTCACCACGGCGCCATCATGAAGAGCCGACCAGCGTCTCCTTGGTCATGCAAGGTCACGACAACTTCGTATTCGGCGATAGCCTGCACCGAGCGCCCGACCTGCTCAGGTAGATCGCTATCCAGAGCAGATATCACCGGTTGCAAGCCAAGTTCAGCATACTGCCTAAACACCTCAATAAGATTCTGACGTTTTCTCGGCTCCAACTGCTCAAGCGCACCGTCATGGTAGACGAACTTGGCGAAGGGGACGTCTAGGTGAGACCGGAGCATGGCGAGGTCGAAAGCGATGCACAGTAGCTTCTTGTAGGACGTCCCCCTATCTCCGCTAGTCGCAATCCCGGAGTCGCCGACGAACTCCGCAGTAAAGTCAACGCCGCCATGGCTATTCAACCTTACCGCTAGGATCGCATTTTGCCCTAACACGTCGTAGACTATCTCCGTAAAGAAGCGTCTCAGGCTCCCGAAACGGCTTTTCTCGTCCCCACTGATTTGTTCAATTTCAGCTTCCACCGTCGATTGAAGGTGTCCGAACTCTTCGGAGAGGGTTCTGACCCGACGACGAAGCTCCACGAGTCGTGAGGCAGCCGAGCGCTTAGCCTCAAGCGTGGATAGGTCCGCTTGAAGGATACTGAAGTCATGCGATAGTTGTTTGAACTTGTCCAAGGATTCCGACTCTCGCAAGAAAGCGAGGGACTCGGCGCGTTCTCGGTTCAACTCAACCAGCCGCGCCTCAATTAAGGCGATTTCTGTGCGCGTCTCCCGGACTTGCTCCTGCAAGGCTTCTCGACGCTCTTGCGTGATGGCACGGTTGAAGGCGATTAGCTGATCGTAATCACGTCGGAGTTGACCGTCGAAAACAACCCCAGCCTCTCTAAATAGCGCTTGAGCCTCCTCAGTCCGAAAGATGACCTTCTCATCCTCAAGTGATTCGAGGAGTCTTTGCAGAAGCTGCGTGGCGCGATACCGCTGCTCATTTAGTCCGGCGATGGCAGCCTCAACTTCCTCCACAACTACGGTTGTGACTCTCCAGTCTGTCTCGCCGAAGTTAAACGACTCGAGCGTTTCGGAAATGGCCTCGATGTCTCGTCGCTTGACTGCAATAAGACCGTCAAGGATGGAGGGGTCAACTTCATCGGCGCCCCATTCCTGGACTAGCGAATTCAGGCGTGATGTAGCCGCAGCCACCTCCTCCCTCTTTTCATATAGGGCAGTAACATTGCCGGCGTCAAGGCCCAGCAGATGGGCCACAAACGGCTTCCAGTCCTGGTGCTTCCCAGAAAACTTTCCGAGCTGGAAGACGTCCATGTAGTCCGCTTGCGAGCGAATCAAGTAGCCAACCAGTTTACGGAAGCCCCAAGGCTTCAGCGCCTCCAGCCCTAGCAGGCCGTCTACGAGAAGCCTCGCTCGGTCGAACGGCAAGTTGGTGTGATCCCAGTCGTCAATCTGTAAGACACTGGCATCAGGAATTGAGTCGTCGCTGCGCTTGAGGTCGATCCGCGACCCGGGAGTAACTGGGCGAGCAATAGTAAGGAAGCTGCCGTCCAGTAGCTGCAACTCGAGATAAAAGGTGAAGGCGGAGAATTTGGTGGGGTGCTTGAATAGAAAGAAAGAAGAGGACTTACCCTTCAGTAGACAGAAGTCGATAAGTTCTCCAACAGTACTCTTGCCGAGATTGTGCGTGTCCAGGTTCCGATTTTCCGGCAACCTGATTTCAGCCAAAACGACGGAGAACCCATCGTTAAAAGTTAATGCCTTGAAGGCGTCAGGACGATTCGAGTACAGCCTCGAGAGCTTCATCACTGACCCGTGTATTCGAAAGCGTCCACCTTGGCCCTGTACTCAAGCAGGCCGAGCACATAGAGGAGGCTGACTGCCGGCGTAAATAGAAATTCTGCACTCTCGGATCGCCGCTGAAGAGTCGACTTGAGGTCGTCATAAGGCACAGCGCGCTTGCGCTTCAAGTCGCGCAGCATCGCCGTGGCGGCGGCAAGCACCGTCTCGTCGGGGTGCGAATGCTTACTCGGCCTCAGCATCTACACTCTCGCCAATGTCGCAATGCCAATACATGTAGAATACCATCGCGCGCAAGAGTCGTCGATTACGGGCCAAGACAGCATCCCGCTTGGCCAAAAAATCCACCAAGTAGTTGAACACGTCATCGAAAGACTGGTAGTCGCGGCGCTTGGCGATGATCTTAATCTGAAACTCGTCCACCGCGCCCTCATACATCCTGAGGGCGCCTGTGTTCGCCGGGTCCGCAAGAAATCGACCGATTCGGCGAGTTTCCGCAAGGTATCGCTTGCTCAAGGTCAAGGCGAACTCATTGGACATGTTATTCAAACTATTCTTTTCATTGTAAGAGACGCGGTCAACGACGGGAGCATCGCTGCTCGGGAGGTCCACGTCAAGCCCCCTCGCGATGGCGAGGATTACCTCAGCCAGCTCGTAGCTTGATACGTTGAGTGGCGCGTCAACCGGGTCGAGGCGAGCAAGAATTGGCAGATCTCTGTACTGATGAAGCATGTCGTCGAGATACTCGGTCCCCGCAAGCCAGACTCTAGCGCGTGGGAGTCCGACCTCGTCCGCGATCCTATTGGTAATCTCTGGGCCAACGACGCCCCCAAGGCGTCGATTGCTGAACAGCATGTAATTCTCGACTTCATCAGCTTCCGCCAGCTTCTTTATCCGAAGAATCTCTTTGGTCAAGGTTGACGTTTCGGCATCGGAACTGAAGTCAGCATCGCTGAAGTGCGCATTGGTGGCGATCGTGTGTTTGGCCTGAATTACTGTTATGCCGCGCCATGGCGATTGCGAGCTGGGGAATCTCTCGGCGACGCCGTGAAATCGGGCGTCGCGTCCGCCGTCTGGTCCAGTCGAGAAGGACTGAACGCCTACACCAAAGAGTTTGCGCGAACACTGCACGACAAGCCGTTCAAATTGACTATCGTCCAGGTCCTCGAACGGGTACCCCACGGACAAACCCTACGTGACGAGTTGTAAACCTTGCGCAGTGACGCGCGCTTGGCTCCAGCGGCTAGGCACTCCTCGTAGGTGGGCCCCTGTGAATATGGAGTTCAAGCCTGGCTGCGTCCTCTGGGTGGCAAGGGAGATCGACCCGGCACGGCTGTCGCCCGTGCCGTCGTTCCTGGACCTGCTGCGCGGCGGCAACGTCGGAAGATGGTCGTCCGCCTCGCGCCCGACCCCGACTGAGGTTCCCGGGGGGTCCTCCGGGGCAGGATGCCGATCATGTGGTTCTTCCTCGTCAGCCGGTTGCGCACCTGGCTGCTGCTCACCGTCGTCGTCCCCCTCGCCACCGGCCTCCTGCGCCGCGCCGCGCGGGCCCTCGAACGGCGCACCGGGTCCACCCAGGTGACCCGCGCGCTGTACAAGGCCGGCGACCTCGGCGACCGCGCCCGCGCGACGCTCCGCGGCGGGCGCCGGCGCCGGTGACCACGGGCGGCGCGCGCCCGGGCCTGGACCACGAGCCGGCTGCGGGACCGACCCGGGCGCTCGCCGTCTTCTGCCACGGCGGCACCGTGGCCAGCGTCCAGCCGCCCAAGGAGCGGGCGCTGTCCCTGCTGCGGATGCGCGCCATCGAGCAGTTCGTGCGCGCCTCCGCCGCCGACCGCGGCCTGGGCACCTACCTGCTGCGCTACCGGGTGGCCGGCTGGAACGGGGTGGCCGCCGACGCGTACGCCGACGTCCGGTGGACGCTCGGCGAGCTGCGGGAGCGGCACGGCGACGTCCCGGTGGTGCTGGTCGGCCACTCGATGGGCGGCCGGGCGGTGCTGCGGGCGGGGGACGACGCCTCGGTCCGCGCGGTCTGCGCGCTGGCGCCGTGGACACCGCCCGGCGAGCCCGTCGAGCACCTGCGCGGGCAGACGGTCGCGATCCTGCACGGCCGCGGCGACCGCTGGGTGCCGGCCGCGCTGTCGGCCGACTTCGCCGTCCGCGCCGAGCGGGCCGGCGTGCACATCGCCCGGTTCACCATCGCCGGCGGGCACAGCATGGTGCGCAGAGCGCCGGTGTGGCACGCCTTCGTGCGGGACGTCGTCCTCGCCGGGACCGGGCTGGCGCCCTGGCGGCCGGCCCTGCGGACGGCGCTGGAGAGCCGGGAGCTCGCCGTTCCGCTCTGAGCCTTCCCCGGGCCCACCGGCCCCGTTACGCTCCGCTCCCGTGACTGCCGGGTCGGCCTCGCGCCGCGCACGAGACGGGTCCCCGGCAGCCGGGTGAGCCCGCGGCGGGCCAGGAGCCCGCCGGCGTCGTCCAGTCCCCCTCCCCGCGGCGTCCGCCGCACCCCCTCCCCGGACAGGACACGCATGCCCAACCCGTTCGACCAGCACGTCATCGACCAGTTCCGCGCCACCGGCGGTCGCGTCGGAGGCCCCTTCGAGGGCGCCACCCTGCTGCTGCTCACCACGCGCGGCGTCCGCACCGGCCGCCCGCACACCACGCCCGTCGGGCGGCTGACCGACCCGCTCGGCCGCACCCTCGTCGTCGCCTCCGCCGGCGGCGCCCCACGCCACCCGCAGTGGTTCCGCAACCTGCTGGCCCACCCCGAGGTCACCGTCGAGGACGGCGCGCGAACCTGGACCGCCTGCGCCGTCGTCCTCGAGGGGGACGAACGCGACGCCGCCTTCGCGCGCGCCGTCGCCGAGGACCCCGGCTGGGGTGCCTACCAGGAGCAGACGACCCGGGTGCTGCCCGTCGTCGTCCTGGAGCCACGGTGACCGGCCGCCGCGTCGCCGCGCTCGGCGACGAGCTCCTCCGCATCCACGACTCCCTGCGCGCCGAGCTGCGCCGGCTGCAGGACGGCGTCCGCGAGCCGGGCCGCCCGCTCGCCGTCCACTGCCTGGCGTTCTGCGCGGCCCTGACCCGGCACCACACCGGCGAGGACGCCGGCGCGTTCCCCGCCCTGGCCACCCGGTTCCCCGAGCTGCGGCCGCTGCTGGAGAAGATGGCCGAGGACCACGAGCTGATCAGCGGCATCGTGGCCCGGATCGAGGAGGTCGCGGCGTCCGGCGCCCCCGCGCCGGCCGGGGAGCTCGACGGCCTCGCCGCGATCATGGAGTCGCACTTCTCGTTCGAGGAGCGCCGGATCCGCGACGCCCTCGACGAGCTCGACGGCTCGGCCGGCGAGCTGCTCGGCGCTCAGGAGAACAGGGCGCTGTAACCGTTCAGCGCCGGCTGCCCGCCGAGGTGCGCGTAGAGCACGGTGGACGACGGGTCGATCTCGCCGCGGCCGACGAGGTCGATGGTCGCGGCCATCGACTTCCCCTCGTACACCGGGTCGGTGACCATGCCCTCGGTGCGGGCCGCGGTCCGCATCGCGCGGATCGTCGTCTCGTCGGGGATGCCGTACACGCCGGCGTGGTAGCGCTCGTCGAGCTCGACGTCGTCGACGGTGAGCTCCCGGCGCAGGCCGATCAGCTCCCCGGTGCGCTGGGCGATCCGCAGCACCTGGTCGCGGGTCTCGGCGGGCTTGGCGCTCGCGTCGACGCCGAGGACCCGGCGCGGGCGGGCCCCGTCCTCCTCGAGCTCCGCGAAGCCGGCGACCATGCCGGCCTGGGTCGAGCCGGTGACCGAGCAGACGACGACGGTGTCGAAGAAGACGCCCAGCTCGGCCTCCTGGGCGGCGACCTCCTCCGCCCAGCGGGCGAAGCCCAGCCCGCCCAGCGGGTGGTCGCTCGCCCCGGCCGGGATCGCGTACGGCTTGCCGCCGCGCGCCTCGATCTCGGCGAGCGCGGCCTCCCAGCTCTCCTTGAACCCGATGCCGAAGCCGGCCTTCACCAGCCGCACGTCGGCGCCGGCGAGCCGGCTGATCAGGATGTTGCCGACCTTGTCGTAGACCGCGTCGGGCCAGTCGACCCAGCTCTCCTGCACGAGCACGCACCGCAGGCCCACCCGGGCGGCGACCGCGGCCACCTGGCGGGTGTGGTTGCTCTGCACGCCGCCGATCGACACCAGGGTGTCGCAGCCCTGCGCGAGCGCGTCGGCGACGAGGTACTCAAGCTTGCGGGTCTTGTTGCCGCCGAAGGCGATGCCGGAGTTCACGTCCTCGCGCTTGGCCCAGACGGCGGCGCCGCCGAGGTGCTCGGTGAGCCGGTCCAGCCGGTGCACCGGCGAGGGGCTGAAGAGCAGCGGGTACCGGGGGAAGTCAGCCAGTGCCATCGGGGGTCTCCTCCAGCTCGGACAGCAGCGCCGTCCAGATCTCGGTGGTGGTGGCGACGGCGGCGTCGACGTCGTGGGCCGCACAGGCGGTGATCAGGCGGTCGTGCAGGTCGACCGACACCGCCCCGTGCGCCGCGGCGAAGCGCCGGCGCTCGAGCCGGCGGACGGCGGGGGTGAGCCGCTCGACGGTCGCGGTGAGTGCGGTGTTGCCGCAGCGGGCCAGGAGCACGCCGTGCAGGTCGTCGTCGGCGGCCAGCGCGGCGTCGACGTCCCCGGCGCGCACGGCGGAGGCGAACCGCTCGTTGGCGGCCCGGAGCGCGGAGACGTCGTCCGGCGTGGTGCGTGCAGCCGCCTCGCGCACGGCGAGCTCGTGCATCGCCCGGACGACGACGGCGGCGTCGCGGACGTCGCGCACCCGCAGCGGCGTCACCCGGGTGTGGCTCTGCGGCTTGGCCTCGACGAGGCCCTCGTCGGCCAGCCGGGACAGCGCCGCCCGCACCGGCGCGACCGACAGCCCGAGCCGGGTGGCCAGCTCGGCGTCCTTGACCACCGCGCCGGGCTCGAGGTCGCCGGAGACGATCGCTGCCCGGATGCGATCGAGCGCGACGTCGCGCAGGAGCACGCGCGGGACAGGAGCGAGCGCCACAACTGACATCTCAGATGTCAGCGGGTGCCGCGTCAAGGGGCTGGCCGACTCGCTGCGGTCGTCGGCGGCCGAGGACGTCGTGGCCCGGGACCGGTGGCGACGGCGGACGGCGTCCACCGCGCGGCGGTCGACCCGCTCACCGCACCGACGACGGTCAGCTGCGGCCGTCGAGCGCGGGCGCCGGGTCGTCGGCGAGCCGGCTCCAGATCAGCTCGTCGTGCCGGACGCCGTCGCCGTAGCGGTACGAGCGGCGCAGCCGTCCCTCGAGGGTGAAACCGGCCTTCTCCGCCACCCGGCCGGAGGCGGGGTTCTCCACGGCGTGGCACAGCTCGACCCGGTCGAGGGGCACGGCCGCGAAGGCCCACCGGCAGGCGGCGTCCACCGCCCGCGCGGCGACGGTGCGCCCGCGGGCGGCGGGGACGGTCCAGTAGCCGACCTGCGCGTTGCCCTGCGCGACGGCGATGGAGTGCAGCGACACCGAGCCGAGCAGCGCGCCGGTCGCGGCATCGGTGACCGCCCAGGAGGCGTGGTCCCCGGTGCTCCAGTCACCGCGCCGGCGCAGGAAGGCCAGCGCATCCGGGCGGGTCGTCGCCGGCAGGCCGTTCCACAGCTGCATGGCCGGGTCCTGCATCGCCGCGACGACGTCGTCGGCGTCGTCCTCCCGCCACGGCCGCAGGCGCAGCGCGCCGACGTCGAGTTCGACCGGTTCCACATCGAGCCATGGTCCCGCACGGAACCGGCCCGCTCCCCGGCGCCCCGAGCCTGCGAGGGGTGGGGAGGACGGGTCCTCTCACGGGGCGTGGGGGGAAGGGTGGTCCTCGTCAGGCGGGGACGGAGACCCCCACGCCGCCGCGGGTCTCGGCGCCGTAGCGGGCGATCTCGCGGTCGAGGTCCAGCGGGGCGGTCATCGGGGCACCCTCGGTGAGCTCCGGGGTGATCGACGCAGCAGGGACCAGCCAGGAGACCTCGAACTCCAGCCCGTCGGGGTCCTGGGCGTAGAGGGCCTTGGTGGTGACGTGGTCCGAGGCCCCGACGAGCGCGCCGGCCCGCAGCAGCGCGTCGCGGACGCGGGCCAGCTCGACGAGCGTGTCGACCTCCCAGGCCAGGTGGTACAGGCCGACGGTGCGGCGACCGGCCTCGGAGGCGCCGGCCGCGGCGCCGACCTGGAACAGGCCGAGGTCGTGGTCGTTGGTCGACCCCTCGGCCTGCAGGAACACCGCGGCGCCGGGGATCTCGGTCTTCACCCGGAAGCCGAGGACGTCGCGGTAGAAGGCGAGGCTGCGCTCCACGTCGCGGACGTAGAGGACGGCGTGGTTGAGGCGCTGGACGGGCACGGCGGGCTCCTTCGGGGACGAGGACGACGCCGTCCAGTGTGCGCGTGATTGCTTGAGACTTCAAGTATCTGGCGCGCCTGATCGGGTAGAGCCCGCCCATGGACCGCTTCCGCGCACCCGCCCTCGAGGCGCAGCAGGAACGCGGCGGAGCGCGGAACCGGGCCGGGGTCGTCGCGGGGTGACGGTGCTCGTCCGGCTCGACCCGGACCTGCGGTGGCTGCTGACCCCGCGGTTCCGGGTGTCCGGCGAGCGTCCGCTCGGCCACGATCCGGACGCCACGGTCGCGCACCTGGTGCAGGCCGCCGGCGTGCCCCTGACCGAAGTGGGCGGGGTGCGGGTGGACGGCGAGCCCGTACCGCTGTCGGCACGCACCGGTCCCGGCGCCGTGCTGGAGGTCGACCCGGTCCCCCGGCCGCAGCCGGTGCCGCTCGGTGGCTTCCTGCTCGACGTCGGGCTGGGCGCGCTGGCCCGCCGGCTGCGGCTGCTCGGGCTGGACGCCGCCTGGTCCAACGACGCCGACGACGCCGACCTCGCCGCGCGGGCCGTCGCCGAGGAGCGGGTGCTGCTCACCCAGGACCGCGGCCTGCTGATGCGGCGGGGCGTACAGGGGGCGCTCGTGCGGGGCAGCCGACCCGACGACCAGCTGGCCGACGTCCTCGACCGGTTCGCCCCGTCCCTGGCCCCGCTGACCCGGTGCACCGCCTGCGGCGCCGGACTCGAACCGGTGCCGAAGGCCGACGTCGCCCACCTGCTCCCGCCGGGCACCCGCCGGACCTTCGACGACTTCGCCCGGTGTCCGGCGTGCGGCCGGGTCTACTGGCACGGCGCGCACGCCCGCCGGATCGAGGAGCTCGTGGGGCGCGCCGCCCGGCAGGTCGGCGGCTGAGCCGATCCTGGCCCTCCTGGGCCACGGACGGCCCCGCCGTGTCACCTCCCGCGGGCAGGACGACGGTGTCCGGCCAGCCCGGCGGAGGGAACCCGATGCCCGAGTACCAGCTCCCCGACCTGCCCTACGACTACGGGGCACTGCAGCCGCACATCTCCGGCGAGATCATGGAGCTGCACCACTCCAAGCACCACCAGACCTACGTCACCGGCGCCAACACGGCGCTGGAGAAGCTCGCCGAGGCGCGCGCGAACGACGGGCTGGGCACGGCCAACCTGCACGAGAAGAACCTGGCGTTCAACCTCGCCGGGCACGTCAACCACTCGGTGTTCTGGCCGAACATGAGCCCCGACGGCGGCGACCGCCCCGACGGTGAGCTCGCCGCTGCCATCGACGACCAGTTCGGCTCCTTCGAGGCGTTCCAGGCGCACTTCACCGCGGTCGCCGGCGGCGTGCAGGGATCGGGCTGGTCGATCCTCGCCTGGGACTCGGTCGGCCAGAAACTGCTCATCTGCCAGCTCTACGACCACCAGGGCAACCTCGCCGTGGGCCTGGTCCCGCTGCTGATGCTCGACATGTGGGAGCACGCGTTCTACCTGCAGTACCGCAACGTGAAGAACGACTACGTCAAGGCCTGGTGGAACGTCGTCAACTGGGTCGACGTCGACCGGCGGTTCACCACGGCGCGCACGGCCACCCAGGGCCTGATCGTCGCCTGATCGCGGTCAGGGGTCGCGGGCCGACCGCCCGCGACCCCGGGCGCCGGGTCACTCAGGCCAGCCTCACCTCGGCCCCCGGGGGCCACAGGCTGGCCCCGGCGTGACACCCCCGGCGGGCAGTGCAGGAGCGACCGCCCACGCCTGACCCACCGCTGCGAGGCCGCCGTGTACCTGTCGAAGACCGAGGCCGCCGTCCTGCCCACCACGCTGGTCGGCACCCCGAGGCGCCCACCGCAGGTGCCGTCGGGCCGGCGGCGGATCTGGCCACTGCTGGGCCCGGCGTTCGTGGCCGCGGTCGCCTACGTGGACCCGGGCAACTTCGCCACCAACTTCTCCGGCGGCGCGGCCTTCGGCTACACGCTGCTGTGGGTGATCGTCGCGGCCAACCTCATGGCGATGCTGATCCAGTCGCTGACCGCGAAGCTGGGCCTGGCCACCGGCCGCGACCTGGCCACCAACTGCCGCGAGCAGCTGCCGAAGCCGGTCACCCGGGGGCTGTGGCTGCAGGCCGAGGCGGTCGCGATCGCCACGGACCTGGCCGAGATCGTCGGCGGCGCGGTCGCGCTCAACCTGCTGTTCGGCGTCCCGCTGCCGATCGGCGGGCTGATCACCGCCGTCGTCGCCTTCGTGCTGCTGGCCGCGCAGTCCCGCGGGCACCGGCCCTTCGAGCGGGTGATCACCGGGCTGCTGCTGGTCATCGGCCTGGGCTTCGCCTACACGCTGGTCGGCTCCGGCGTCGACATGGGCGGGCTGGCCGGCGGCCTGGTGCCCTCCTTCGCCGGCCCCGACAGCCTGGTGCTGGCCGCCGGCATCCTCGGCGCCACGGTCATGCCGCACGTCATCTACGTGCACTCCGCACTCACCCCGGGCCGCTACGGCGACGCCGTCACCGCCGGCCGCACGCACGAGGGACGGCGCCGGCTGCTGCGGGCCCAGCGGCTCGACGTGCTGCTCGCCATGGGGCTGGCCGGGCTGGTGAACGCGGCGATGCTGGTCATCGCGGCCCAGCTGTTCACCGGCGGCGGCGACGCCGGCTCGCTGGAGGGCGTGCACGCCGGCCTGGGCGACCAGCTCGGCGCCGGGGCGGCGCTGGCCTTCGCGCTCGCGCTGCTGGCCTCGGGGTTCGCCTCGTCGTCGGTCGGCACGCACGCCGGCCAGGTGGTCATGGCCGGGTTCCTGCGCCGGCACATCCCGGTGCTGACCCGCCGGCTGATCACCCTGGCCCCGGCACTGCTGGTGCTCGTGCTGGGCGGCGACCCGACGACCGCGCTGGTCTGGTCGCAGGTGGTCCTCAGCTTCGGCATCCCGTTCGCACTCGTGCCGCTGCTGTGGCTGACCAGCCGCCGCGACCTCATGGGCGGCTGGGTCAACCGGCGGGTCACCACGGTCGCCGGCGCGGTGGTCGCCGCGTTGATCATCGGCCTCAACGCCCACCTGCTCATCGGCTTCGTCCTCTGAGAGGACCCTGCAGGGGGTCCCCCTTCACGCGGGTTCGGGGACGCCGCCCGGGTCACCGCCGGGGTCGCCGGGCGTCGGCTCGATCGGCGGGGGCGGGAGCGGCTCCGGTGCGTCGGGGAGCAGCTCGCCCGGATCGTCGGGCACCGGCTGGCTGGGATCGATGCTCGGGTCCGGCTCGGGGATCGGCGCGACCATGCGGTGAGTCAACCAGTGCTCCCCGCCGAACGCTGCAGACTCCGCAGCCCGGGACCCGTCCACGGGTGCACGACGAGCCGGCGCCCGGCACCGCCGCCACCTCGTCCCCTCCATCGGATCGTCACGTCCTGCGAGCACCGCGGGTTCCACGTGGAACCGCGGTCAGACGATGTGCCAGGCGGCGTCGAAGAAGCCGACCTCCAACTGCATCGCCCGCCGGTAGGCCGTCCGGACGGCGGGGGTGTCCTCGGCGTGCCGGTCGAGCAGCCGCTCCAGGGTGTCGGCCAGCTCCTCGAAGCCCGGATCGGCGTACGTGGTGACCCACTCGGCGTAGTCCCCCGCCGACTCGGCGGACAGCGACCGGCCCAGGTGCGCGTAGAGCCGCACGCAGGGGGTCATCGCCGCAGCGGTCAACGTGATCCCACCCAGGAACGCCGTCGACAGGAGGAAGTCGGTGTAGGCCAGGGTCGCCGGGAGCGGCTCGACCCCCACGAGGTCGATCCCCCACCGCGCCGCGTAGCCGGCGTGCAGCGCTAGTTCCTCCCGGACGCCGGCGAGCAGGTCGGCGAACGTGTCCAGGGTCGCCCGGTCGGGGCTGTGCGTGATCCCGACGGCATAGGCGCGGGCGAAGGACTCGAGGAAGAACGCGTCCTGGGCGACGTAGCCCGCGAAGACCGACCGCGGCAGCGTGCCGTCGCCGACGCCCGCGACGAACGGGTGCGCCAGCGCCTCGGCGGCCAGGTCGGCGTTCGCCGTCCAGAGCTCGGCGGCGAGGCTCATCGGGCCTCCACCGCCATCGCCCAGAAGGCCGTCTCGGCGGCGACCACCTCGGTGAACGTCCCGTCGGCGTCCGGCGCGGGGACGCCGTCCGCCGCCGTCTCCAGGCCGGCCACGTAGGCCGCGAAGCCCGGCAGCGTCCAGTGCTCCACGAAGGCCTGGTACTCCGGCGCCCCGGGCCGGGCTCCCGACCAGGCGTCGAGGTAGGTGCGCTCGATGGCCCACAGCGCGGTCAGCGCCGTCCCGACGTCGGCGGCTTCGAGCCGCTCGAGCAGCTGCGCGTAGGCGGCCGCGGCCGGCAGCGCAGGCGCGCCGAGGTCCAGCCCGCGGACGGCGGCCTGCTCCTCGAACCAGGTCAGCTCGTCGACCAGCGCGACCAGCCCGCCGGCGAGGACGGCCTGCGCAGGGCGGGGCGCGCGGGCCAGCAGCCGGGCCTGGAAGCGCAGCAGGTCGGCGACGAAGCGTGCGTCCTGCACCAGCCAGGTGTCGAACGCGGCGACCGGGATCGTCCCGTCGCGCACGGCGTCGAGGAAGGGGTGGCGGGTCGCTCCCCGCCAGGCGTCGGGATGGGAGGACAGGAGGTCGGCGACCGGCACGGCGGCGACCGTACGCGGCCGTGCCCGGAGGCCCGTAACCCGCGCCGCGGATGGGCCTATGGTGGACAGCGCCATGTGCGGGAGCTCGGGCGGACCGGGCTGAGAGGGCGACTCCGACGCGTCGCCGACCGCTGGAACCTGACCGGGTAATGCCGGCGTAGGGAGCGACCATGAGCACGTCGGACGACGTCCGCACCAGCGCGCCCACCGGGGACGCGCCCCTCACCCTCGACGAGGCCCCGGCCCCCACCCTCGGCCTGCGCGACACGTTCGGGTTGTGGGCAAACCTCGGCGTCAGCCTGCTGCTGCCGGTCGCCGCCGTCTTCGTCGTCCTCCCGGGCCGACCGCTGTCGACGACGATCGGCGCCATCGTCGTCGGCGCGGTGATCGGCAGCGTCCTGCTCGGGCTGGCCGCGGCGGCCGGCGCCCGCGAGCGGGTGCCGACGATGGTGCTGCTGCGCGGGCTGCTCGGCCGCCACGCCTCCGCGCTGCCCACCGCGCTCAACCTCGTGCAGTGCGTCGGCTGGGCGACCTTCGAGATCGTGATCATCGCCGAGGCCGCGTCCCGGGTCCTCGACGCGCCGCGCTGGCCGTTCGTGCTGGCCGCGGGCGTGCTGGCCACCGCGATGGCGCTGCGCCCGCTCGGCGTGGCCCGCGTGCTGGCGCGCTACGCCGTCTGGGCCGCGCTCGCCGCGGTCGTCTACCTGTTCGTCGAGGTGCTCGCCGAACCGCTGCCGCCGCTGACCGCCGGCGCGGCGACGTCGTTCTGGACGGCGGCCGACATCGTGATCGCCCTGCCGATCTCCTGGTTCCCGCTGGTCGCCGACTACACCCGGCACGTGCGCAGCGGCCGGGCGGCGTTCGCCGGGGCGTCGCTGGGCTACGGCCTGGCCACCGTCGCCATGTTCACCCTCGGCGTCGTCGCCCTGGCCGCCTACGGCAGCGCCGGGCTGGACGTCATCGACGCGCTGCTGGCCGTGCCGCTGGGTGCGGTGGCGGTGCTCGTGCTGGTCACCGTCGAGCTGGACGAGGCCTTCGCCAACGTCTACTCGACGGCGGTCTCGACGCAGAACCTCGTCGCCCGCGCCGACCGCCGGCTGCTCGCGCTGGGCGTCGGGACCGTCGCGACGCTGCTGGCGCTGACCTTCGACATCGCCGCCTACGAGCCGTTCCTCTTCCTCATCGGTGCGGTCTTCGTCCCGCTGGTCGGCGTCTTCGCGGTCGCCTACGCCGCGACGCCGCGGGGTGCCTGGGACACCTCCGACACCGCTCCCGCCCGGCCGCTGCTCCTGCTGCCGTGGCTCGCCGGCTTCCTCGCCTACCAGCTCACGCTGCCGACGTACTTCTCCGGCCCGGGCGCCGGCTGGACGGCGTGGTGGAGCGCCCGGCAGGCCGATGTCGGCATCGACCCGGCGAACGGCTGGTCGGCGTCGCTGGTGGGCCTGGGCGTCGCGGTGCTGTCCACCGCCCTGATCTGCCTGCCCGGGTGGCTGCGCCGGCGGAGGATCCCGGCATGACCGACGTCGCGGTCGCCGGCGGGGGGCTCATCGGGCTGGCCACGGCCTGGCGGGCCGCCCGGCGCGGCCTGTCGGTCACCGTCGTCGACGACTCCCCCGGCACCGGCGCGTCGGCCGCCGCGGCGGGGATGCTCGCCCCGGTCACCGAGGCCGGGTACCGCGAGGAATCGCTGCTGCGGCTGGGCCTGGCCTCGGTCGAGCGCTGGCCGGCCTTCGCCGCGGACGTCGAGCAGGCCACCGGCATGTCGATCGGGCTGCGCACCGCCGGCACGCTCGTCGTCGGCTTCGACGAGGACGACGTCCGGGAGCTCGCCGCGCTGCACGCCTTCCAGCAGGAGCTGGGCCTGGACGCCGAGCGGCTCACCCCGCGAGAGGCCCGCCGCCGCGAGCCCTCGCTCACCCCGCGGGTGCGCGGCGGGCTGCTCGTCGCCGGCGACCACTCCGTCGACGGTCGCGCCCTGCACGCCGCGCTGCTGGTCGCCGCGCTGGACGCCGGGGTGCGCCTGGTCCGCGACCGGGTCACCGAGCTGCGCGTCGTCGGCGGCCGGGCGGCGGGCCTGGAGACGGCGGAGGGCGGTCCGGTGTCGGCCGGCACCGTCGTCCTCGCGCTCGGCGCGCACAGCGGGCGCCTGCCCGGGCTCCCACCGCTGCCGGTGCGCCCGGTGAAGGGCCAGATCCTGCGGCTGGCCGGCGCGAGCGACCTGCTCGAGGGCACGGTGCGCGCACTGGTCCGCGGCCGGCCCGTCTACCTGGTGCCCTACGCGGGCGACCGGCTCATCGTCGGCGCGACCACCGAGGACCGCGGGTTCGACCCGACCGTCACCGCGGGCGGGGTGCACGACCTGCTGCACGACGCGATCGACGTCGTCCCCGGGATCAGCGAGCTGGAGCTGGTCGAGACGCTGGCCCGGTGGCGCCCCGGCACGCCGGACAACGCCCCGCTCCTGGGCCCCGGCCCGCTGCCGGGCCTGGTGCTGGCCACCGGGCACCACCGCAACGGCGTGCTGCTCACCCCGGTCACCGCCGAGGTGACCGCCGAGCTGCTGGCCACGGGCAGGCTGCCCGAGCTCGCCGCCCCCTTCACCGCCGACCGCTTCGGGAGGTAGCCGTCATGCAGGTCACCGTCAACGGCGAGGACACCGAGCTGGCCGCGGACGCCACCGTCGCCGACCTGGTCGCCGCGCGCAGCGGCGCGCACGACCGGGTCGCGGTGGCGCTCAACGGGGACGTCGTCCCCCGGAGCAGCTGGCCGGGGACGCGCATCTCCCCCGGCGACACCCTCGAGGTCCTCGCCCCGACCGCAGGAGGCTGACATGTTGAAGGACCCCCTCGCCCCCCACCGCTCGCACGCTCGCAGCGGGCCCCCGCAAGGGGGCCTGCCCGACGCCGCCGACCCGTTCGTGATCGCCGGCGAGACCTTCACCTCCCGGCTGCTGCTCGGCACCGGCGGCGTACCCGACCTGGAGACCCTCGAGGCGGCGGTGCGGGCCTCGGGCACCCAGCTGGTCACGGTGGCCCTGCGCCGGGTGGAGGCATCGTCCAGCGCGTCGATGCTCGAGGTGCTCGACCGCTGCGGCGTGCGGCTGCTGCCCAACACCGCCGGCTGCCGCACCGCCCGCGAGGCCGTGCTCACCGCCCGGCTGGCCCGGGAGGCGTTCGGCACGTCCTGGGTGAAGCTCGAGGTGATCGGCGACGAGCACACCCTGCTGCCCGACGCAGTCGAGCTGCTCGACGCCGCCGAGCAACTGGTCGCCGACGACTTCACCGTGCTGGCCTACACCACCGACGACCCCATCCTCGGTCGCCGGCTGGCCGACTCCGGCTGCGCGGCGGTCATGCCGCTGGGCTCGCCGATCGGCAGCGGGCTGGGCATCCGCAACCCGCACAACATCGCGCTGCTGCGCGAGGGCGTCGACGTCCCGGTGGTGCTGGATGCCGGCATCGGCACCGCGTCGGACGCCGCCCTGGCGATGGAGCTCGGCTGCGACGCGGTGCTGCTGGCCTCCGCGGTGACCCGCGCGCGCGACCCCGAGCGGATGGCGCTGGCCATGCGGAAGGCGGTCGAGGGCGGCCGGCAGGCGTTGCTCGCCGGCCGGATCCCCCGCCGCTGGCACGCCGAGGCGTCCACCTCCTTCGAGGGCCTGCCGGAGTTGTGAGCGAGCCGGCAGGGCCGGCCCGTCTCCACCGGCTGCTCGTTGTCACCGACCGGACGCAGGCCGCCGGACCTCTCGTGGACGTGGTGGCCGCAGCCGTCGACGCCGGGGCCCGGGTGGTCCTGCTCCGGGACCGGGACCTCCCGGACGAGGAGCGGGCCGCCCTCGCCGCCGACCTCCGGGCCCTGCTCGACCCGGTGGGCGGGCTGCTGGTCACGGCCGGGTCGGTCGCCGGACCCGCCCACCCCGCCATCGACCCCGCCATCCACCCCGCCATCCACCTGGCCGCGGCCGAGCCGTTCCCCGACCCGCGCCCGGCGCTGGTCGGCCGTTCCTGCCACTCCGCCGCCGAGCTGGCGCAGGCCCGCGCCGAGGGCTGCGACTGGGCCTTCCTCTCACCCGTGTTCCCGACCGCGTCGAAGCCCGGCTACGGCCCGGCCCTCGGCGTCGAGGGTCTCGCCCGCCTGCGGCCGCTCGGGCCGCCGGTGTACGCCCTGGGTGGGGTCGGCCCGGCCGACGTCCCCGCCCTGCTCGCCGCCGGCGCTGCCGGGGTGGCCGTCATGGGCCCGGTGATGCGCGACCCGTCCGCCGTCCGGGACTACCTGGCGGCCCTGACCTGAGCGTCGGCCGCCGACGGGCGGACGACGGCTGCGACGGCTGCGACGGCTGCGACGGCGATGCCCGGGTCGAACAGCGCTCCTCGGCGTCCCCGACCGGGTGGCGCAGCACCCTGCCCCGCGCGCGCCGGTCTGTGACTCCCGTCTCACGATGTTTCGGACCGCCTCCACGGACCCATACGCAAGTGTTCGGCTCGCCCGCGAGCCATCGGTCGGCCGCGCCCCGGCGGGCGAGGGCCAGGGGCGCCTCCGGGCGGTACGAGCACGTGAGGGGACCACGGCGTGACAGGCGAGACGGCCAAGCAGCTCTGGCCGTCCGCACGACCGCCAGCAGCGCCCGACCACTTCGCCTGGGACCTCGAGAGCGTCGCCGAGCTGCCCTCCGTCCGCGCCGAGGTGCGGGCCCACCTCGCCGGTCCGCAGCAGGGCGACCTGCGTGACCGGCTGGTCCTGGCCCTCGACGAGATGGCCTCCAACGCGCTGCGGCACGGCGGCGGCCGGGTCCGCGCCACCGTGCGCCCGCTCGCCGACGCCTGGCTGATCGAGGTCCGTGACGGCGCACCGGGCACCCCGCCCGCCCCCGCGGTCGGCCGCGACCCCAGCGAGGGCGGCCTCGGGCTCTACCTCATCGCCGAGCTCGCCACCGACCACGGCTGGTACGTCACCGCCGACGGGAAGCACGTCTGGGCCGTTCTCGCGCCCTGAAGAAGGACCCCGTCCTGCTCAGGCCTCGGAGACCCCGTCCTCCCCACCCCTCGTGAGAGGACCCCCTGCCTCCACCGCTCGCAGGTTGCGCCAGGCCCCGTCCAGGGACTCGCCGCGAGCTTGCGAGCGGTGAGTCCCTGGACGGGATCCTCCTACCTGCAGAGGGGCCGTGCCGGAGATGCCGACAGCCGCGGAGCCCTCCGGATCGCGCCGAGGTGGGCCGACCGGTAGGACAGGAGCGGGACGCCGGCCCTGGGCGTCCGTCCCGTTCCCGGACGACGCAGGCGAGGACCGCACGTGAGCGCCCCGACCCTCGACACCGACCCCTGGCTGGTCCGCGAGCCGCACGTGGACCCCGAGACGCTCGCCGCCGCCGAGTCGGTCTTCAGCCTCTCCAACGGCTATGTCGGCATCCGGGGGACGCTCGACGAGGTCGAGCCCTTCGGCATGCGGGGCACCTACCTGTCCGGCGTCTACGAGACCCACCCGCTGTCCTACCCCGAGGGTGGCTTCGGGCAGCCCGGGGAGGGGCAGGCGCTGCTCACCGTCGCCGACGGCACGCCCCTGCGCCTCCTGGTCGACGGGATCGTGCTCGACGTGCGCGAGGTCCGGCCGCAGGTCCACGAACGCACGCTCGACCTGCGCGCCGGCACGCTCGACCGCCGCGTGCGCTGGACGGCGCAGTCGGGCGCCACGGTGGAGGTGACCTCGCGACGGCTCGTCTCCCTGGCGGAGCGGTCCGTCTGCGCGGTGCGGTACGAGGTCCGTGTCCTGGACGCGCCCGCGCCCGCGCCCGCGTCCGCGCACGTGCTCGTCCGGTCCGAGCTGGCCGCCGGCGAGGTGACGCCCGCGGGCGTGGAGAACGACGACCCGCGCGTCGCGGCGGCCCTGGACGAGGCCTTCGAGCCGCGCGCTCAGATCGGCACCGCGAACGGTGGCGCGCTCGTGGAACGAACGCGCCGGTCGGGCATCACGATCGCGTCCGCGGTCGCCCACGAGGTCGACGGCGGGCGGGTGCGCACCCACGTCGACGAGCAGCACATCGTCACCACGGTCGCCGCCGACCTGCGCCCCGGGGACAGCATCACGATCGTCAAGGTCGTCGGGTACAGCTGGTCGCACGACGCGGGGTCCGACTCCGTCGTCGGCGAGGCGTCGGCAGCCGTGAGCTCCGCGCTCGACCTCGGGTGGGAGGGCCTGCTCTCCGGGCAGCGTGCCGTTCTCGACGAGCTGTGGGCGACGGCGGACGTCGAGGTCGACGGTGACCCCGAGCTCCAGCAGGCGCTGCGCTACACCGTCTTCCAGCTCTTCTGCGCCGCCGCCTGCATCTCGGATGCCCCCGTCGGCGCCAAGGGCCTGACCGGCATCGGGTACAGCGGGCACACGTTCTGGGACGTCGAGGGGTTCGTCCTGCCCGCTCTGACGCTGCTGCGCCCCGACGCCGCGGCACGGTTGCTGCGGTGGCGTGCCGCCACGCTCGACCTCGCCCGGGAGCGTGCCGAGACGCTGGGGCTGGCGGGCGCGGCCTTCGCGTGGCGCACGATCAGCGGGCGCGAGGTCTCCGCGTACTGGCCGGCGAGCACCGCGGCGATGCACGTCAACGCCGACATCTCCCGCGCCTTCTGGCTCTACCAGAACGCCACGGGCCACGACCTCGACTCCCTGGGGGGGCTGGCGGTGCTCGTCGAGACGGCGCGGCTGTGGATGTCGATCGGCCACGAGGACGCGGCCGGCGGCTGGCACCTGTTCGGCATGACGGGGCCGGACGAGTACACCGGGGTCGTCGACGACAACGTCTTCACCAACCTCATGGCCCGGGCCAACCTCCGGCGCGCCGCCGAGGCCTGTCAGAGGCTGGAGGCGCGCGCGTCGGAGCTCGGCGTGGACCACGCCGAGACCTCCGCCTGGCGGGCCGCGGCGGACGCCGTCCACGTCCCGTGGGACGAGGGCCTGGGTGTGCACCCGATGAACGCGAACTTCACGACCTACAAGGAGTGGCCGTTCGAGGACCTGCGGGACGCCTACCCGGTCCAGGAGCACCAGCACTACGCCACGTTCTACCGGCGGCAGGTGCTCAAGCAGGCCGACCTCGTCCAGGCGCTGTGGTGGTGCCGGGACGACTTCACGGCCGAGGAGGTGGCGCGCGACCTCGACTACTACGAGGCGCGCACCGTCCGGGACTCCTCGCTCTCGGCCGCCGTCCAGGCGGTGGTGTGCGCCCAGGCGCAGCACCCCGACCTCGCCCTGCGCTACCTGCGGGAGGCCGCCCTGGTGGATCTGCGCGACGTCCACGGCGGGACCGCCAAGGGGCTGCACCTGGCCTCGGTCGGAGGGGCGTGGTTGGCCTTCGTCGCCGGTCTCGGGGGGTTGCGGGAGGACCACGAGGACCTCGAGCTCGCGCCCCTGCTGCCGTCCTCGCTCGCGCGCACCGCCTACCACGTCACCTGGCGCAGCCGGCTGCTCCGCGTCGAGACGACGCGGGAGGGCACCACGGTCACGCTGGTGCGCGGCGGGGAGCCGGTGACCGTCGTCGTGGACGGCGCCCGTCTGTCGGTCACGGCCGCCGCCCCGGTCTCCGTGGCGCTCCGTGCGCCCACCCCGTTGCTCGACGAGCCGAGGCAGCCGGCCGGTCGCGAACCGCGCACCTGAGGGGCGGCCCCGGTACCCCACCACGGTCAGGGGCCGTCCCCCGGTGCGCCGAGCCCGGGATCGCGTCGCTCAGTCGCGGGCGGGGACGCAGTCCAGCCCCTGCTGCAGCGCCCGCAGGTTGGCCCGCATGGTGCTCAGGTAGTCCTCGCCCGACGCCGGGGCGCGCTCGACCGGGTCGAGGACCCCGGTGCGCAGGCCGAGGTCGCCCGAGAGGGCGCGGGTCAGGCCGGGGCCGGTCGACACCTCGAAGAACACCGTCCGCACGTCGCGGCCCTCCACCACCTCGACGACGTCCCGCAGGCGGGCCGGTGAGGGCTCGACCGCGGGGTCGAGCCCGGTGATCCCGACCTGCACCAGGCCGTAGCGTTCCGCGAGGTAGCCGAACGCCTCGTGCGAGGTCACCAGGGTGCGCCCCTGGCAGCCGGCCAGCCCCTCCCGGTACGCCGCGTCCAGCTCGTCGAGCTCGGCCACCAGGGCCTCTGCCGCCGCGGCGTAGTCCCGGGCGTGCACGGGGTCGACCGCGGCGAACTCGTCGGAGACGGCGTGGACGACCGCCGCGAGGCGGGTGGGGTCGAGCCAGAAGTGCGGGTCCAGCGCCTCCGTCCGCGCGGCCCCGGGCGGACGGTCGGGGGCCACGCCGAGGTCGGCGACCTCGGCGGCGTCGACGACGCGTCCGGGGCCGTGCTGCTCGAGCGCGGCGTCGGTGGACGGCTGCAGGCCGGAGAGGTGCACGACGAGGTCGACCTCTCCGAGCCGGCCGACCTGCCGGGGGGTGAGCTCGACCTGGTGGCTGTCGCCACCGGGCGGCACCAGCCCCTCGACCGTGGCGTGCCCCTGCCCGACCCGCTCGGCGACGTACTCCAGCGGATAGCTGGAGGCGATGACCTCCACCCCCGCCGTGACCTCCACCCCCGCCGGGTCAGCTGCGGGGTTCCCGGAGCAGGCTGCGGTCGCGAGCAGGACGCAGGCGGCGGTCCAGCAGCGCAGGACCGGAGCGGGACGGGCGGTCACGGGGCCATCTCCGGAGGGGCCGGCGCGGGAGTCAGTGGTCCCCGCCGGTCACGCCGGCGAGCTCGTCGGGGACGACGCCGACGTCGACGGACTGCCACACCTCGCCGGTCGCGACGTCGACGGCGTGGACCTGTCGGGTCGCCGGCTCGGTGACGTACGCGGTGCCGTCGAGGACGTGCAGCGCCGGGCGCGGCTGCTGCCACTCCAGCGGCTCCTCCCACGGCGCGACGACCGGGACCGAGCGCTCCAGGGTGCCGGTCTCGGGGTCGATGACGTGGAGCGCGCCGTCCGTGCCGAGCACCAGCGCCTCGCCGTCCTCACCGCGGCCGAGGGAGCGGAACGAGTAGGACGCCGGCAGGTCGACCAGCCGCAGCTGCGCCGTCCGGGTGTCCACCAGCGCGATCCGGGTCGGGCGCTCCAGCTCGGCGTCGGGGTCGGTCTTGTAGTCGCCGAGCACCACCGGGGAGGCCTCGCTGCCGGCCTGGTTGCCGATGCGGCCGTACGCGTCGGGGCTCTGCACCTCCCGGATCTGCCCGTCGGCGTGGACGAGCGCCCCGTCCTCGCAGCCGATGACGACGGCGTCGTCCGCGGCGACCGCCTCGCCGTGCACGCCCGGGCAGCCGTCGGACGACGCGATCTCCTCCCCCGCGGCGTCGAGCACGCGGATGCCGGTGCGCTCGTCCTCGGTGCCCTCGGACACGACCAGGGTGCCGTCGGCCAGCGCCACCGCCACGCCGTGGTGCGGGGAGGGCGTGGTCAGCCGCCGTGCCCCGTCCGGACCGTCGGCGACCGCGTCGCTGTCGAGGACGACGACCTCGCCGGTGCCGTCGTCGAACAGGGCGGTGCGTCCGTCGTGGGCGACGACGTGCCCGGGCTCCTCGGCGGGGTGGAGCACGTCGGTCAGCTGTGGGGCGGACGTGTAGTGGTGGCCGTGGTCGCCGTGCGGCTCCGTCCACGTGCCGGCGTCCAGGACGCGGAAACCACCCTGCGTGCTCACCAGCAGGTGGCGGCCGTCGCCGGCGCCGTTGAGCCGGTTGAAGCCGTCGAGCGGCAGGTCGGCGACGGTCTCGAGCGAGGTCGCGTCGAGGACCCGCACTCCCCCGTCGTGGGTGAGCGCCAGCCGCGGGGTGCTCGCGGCGACCTCCTGCACGTCGGAGGCCGGCGTCGGCTCGGCAGCCGGGGTCGCGAGAGGAGCGGCGGAGGTGCCGCTGGTCCCGGGCGCGCAGGCGGTGAGCAGCAGCGGCAGGGCCAGGCCGGCAGCGACGAGGGGACGGGGGGACGTGGGGGTGCGCGGCATCGTCGGTACGGGCGGGTCCGGCCCGCCCACTCCTTCCGAGGGGGAGGTGGGAACGCCGGCACGCTAGCAAGAACGAGAATCATTCGCATTAGCACGGCAGCGGAGAACCGCCGGCCTCGGTGAGGTGGTGTGCACCCGCGGCGCGCGGAGCCGGGGTGCGCGGCTCGCGCACGCCACCGACGGCGGAGCGCCAGCCGGACCCGGCGCGACTAGCCCTGGGGGTGCAGCCGGATGGCGACGAGGGCGATGTCGTCCTGCAGCCGCTCGGGGCGCAGCCGCTCGATGACCGCGTCGCACAGCCGCTCCAGCGGCTGGTCGCCGAGGTCGGCCAGCGCGGCACGCAGGCGGCCGATGCCCTCGTCCAGCGGCAGGTCGCGGCCCTCCACCAACCCGTCGGTGTAGAGCAGCAGGGTCGCCCCCCGGCGCACGGTGAGCACGCTCTCGCTGCGCCGGGTGACCGGGTCGACGCCCAGCATCAGGTCCGGCCGCTCGGCCTCGAGCGCCTCCACCCGGCCGTCGGTGTGCAGGAGCAGTGGCGGCGGGTGCCCGGCGTTCGACCAGCGCAGCGTGGTCAGCCCGGCGTCCCGCTGCTCGGGGGTCTGCTCGACCCGCGCCACCGCCGCGGTCGCCATCGTGCGCATGCCCAGCCCCTGGACGGCGGCGTCGAGGTCGCTGAGCACCTGCGCCGGGCCGACGCCGTCGCGGTAGGCGATGCCGCGCAGCAGCCCGCGCAGCTGGCCCATGGCGGCAGCGGCCTCCGTGTCGTGGCCGACGACGTCACCGATCACCAGCATGGTCGTCCCGCCCGGCTGGACGAAGGCGTCGTACCAGTCGCCGCCGACCTGGGCGACCTCCACCGCCGGCCGGTAGCGGACGACGATCTCGGCGGAGTCCGGCGTCGGCGGGGCGCTGAGCAGGCTGCGCTGCAGGCCCTCGGCCAGCCCCCGCTGCTGCTCGTAGAGGCGGGCGTTGTCCACGGCCAGCGCCACCCGCGCGGCGACCTCCTGGGCGGTCGCCACGTCGTCCTCGTCGGGAGCCGGCCGGCCGGCCGAGCGGTAGACGCTGAGCGCGCCCAGCGTGCGGCCCCGGGCGACGAGCGGGAGCGTCACCCCCGTCCGCGGGTCGAGGGCCCAGAACACGTCGCTGACCTCACCCGGGGGCAGGCCGCGCCCGACGACCGCGCCGACGTCGGTGACGGTCAGCGTCCGGCCCGAGGCCAGCGCGCGCAGGACCGGGGCGCCGGGTGGCAGGGCGGCCAGGCGCAGCTCGGCGTAGCGCGCGACGGTGGCCCGCTGGGCCGGGTCGGTGTGCCAGCTGCCGACGTCGCGCATCCGGCCGTCGGGGCCGGCGAGGCTGACGATGACCCAGTCCCCCAGCACGGGGACGACGGCCTCGGCCAGCCGCTGCAGCGCGGCGTCCTCCCCCGCACCGGAGCCCAGCGTCTCGCCGGTGACCGCACCGACCTCGGCGATGAGGGCCAGGCGGGCGGCGCTGGCGCGGGCCCGCTCCTCGGCGGCCCGGCGTTCGGTGACGTCGAGGAAGTAGACCGACAGCCCGTCGGGCCCCGGCCACGCCCGGACCTCGTACCAGGCGTCCAGCGGCGCCGGGTAGTACGCCTCGAAGACCCGCTCGCGCCCGGTGGCCGCCGCCCCGCGGTAGTGCACCTCGAAGTCGCTGCCCACGGCGGCGGGGAACAGCTCCCAGATGTCGCCGCCCAGCAGGTCACCGCGCGAGCGCTGCAGCACCCGCTCCGCCTCGCCGTTGACGTAGGTGAACCGCCAGTCCCGGTCCAGGGCGAAGAACGCGGCGCTCATCGACTCGAGCACCCGCGCCACCCGGGCGTCGGCCCGGCGGTGCTCCGTCGTGTCGTACCCCGCCCCCAGCAGGCGCACGGACTTCCCGGACACGTCGGCCAGCGCCCGGCCCCGGCCCTGCACCCAGCGAGTCTCGCCGGTGGGCAGCACGATCCGGAACTCGGCGTCGTACTCCCCCTGGGTGTCGATGGCCTGCCGCAGCGCCCCCAGGGTGCGGGGCGCGTCGTCGGGGTGGAGACGCTCGGCGAACGCGTCGATCGTGCCGGGCCAGCTCGCCCGGTCGTAGCCGAAGATCTCCAGCAGCCGGTCGTCCCACTCCAGCCGGCCCGACACCAGGTCCCAGTCGAAGCTGCCGATCCCCGCGGCGTCGATGGCGAGGCCGAAGCGCAGGCGGGTGGCCGTCGCGTCCATGTCGGGAGCTCCGGCGTCCGCCGGCACGCGCTCCAGGTTCACGGTCGGCTCACTCGCATCCTCGGCAGGTCGGGCGCGGACGTCGGTACTCCGTCCACGTTGCCCGGTCGGGTGCACCGGGACGCGCGCACCCCTTTCTCTCACGCCGGGGGCCTCCGCGGCCACCCGTTGTGCCGGAAGTGACAAGGGGAGCTGCGCGGGACTCGCCTCGGGCGGGAGGCGGGGCTCCGCGTGTCGGCCGGCGGTGCCGGGGGGCCACCGCCGCTCGTGCGTCGCCCGCACCTGGAGGACGACGCGATGACGCTGCGGGCACGGGTTGTGGCGGGCACGGGTCGTGGAGCAGCAACCGGGAACGCCGACGGCGGGCGCCTCGGCCGGAGGGGCGCCCGCCGTCGGCGGGGGTGGACGGGTGTCGCCGTCCGCGGCACGGTCTCGCTCCCGTGCGGGGTCGTCCTGCGGCGCACCGGCTCCTGGCTGCGGGTCGTCTCCTGCGGTCGACTCCCGGCCCGGCAGCGGCCGGACACCCGCCCGCAGCGGCGCCGGGCCAGGTCGGTGCCGGTCAGAGACCCGGGGGACGGGTACCGGCGCGGACCTGTCGTCCCGTCGGACGGACCGCGTCGCCGGACAGCCGTGCCGCGCTGCGGTCGCCGCCTCCCTGGAGGGTCCGCGCGCTGCGCTCGGGGGGCAGTCGGCGGGGGGTCGAGGCGGGTACCGGTGGAGCAGCGACGTCTGGGGCGACGGGGACAGCACCGTCGGAGGGGACAGCCAGGAGCGGTTGCGGGGTGGGTCGGGAGGAGCGGAGACCACCGGGCTGCGGCCGTCGGAGGGGGCGGCGGCCGGTGCCGGGAGGCGGAGCGGGGGACGGCGTCCGCGGCGGGTGCCGTGGTGGGTCAGCCGGGTGGCTGACCGCGGGCCGGAGGAGGTCGCGGATCGCCCCGGGACCGGGCCGGGGCGGAGGTCCGGGCGGCTCCCGGCGGGCGGCCTCCCTGCGCGGTCCTCGGTGCGGGGGCGGGCCGCGGTGCCGGCACGTGCCGGGCGAGCGGGGCGACCACCGGGACGCGGGGGCGGGCAGCCGGCCGGGGGACCCGGGCCGGACGGAGCGCCGCGGCGGGGGAAGGCGCCGCGGGCTGGACCGTGGGGGTGTTCGGCAGCTCGGTGAGCACCACCGGGCCGTCGGGGCGGGGGGCCGGTGCCGCCGGGCGCCTCCAGGCGAGGTGGGCGCCGTCGGGTCCGGCGCCCCAGAGTGCGAGCCGGCGGACCAGGCCGCGCACCCGGGCCCGCAGGCCCGGGCGGGCCGCCGGGGCGGGGGCCGGCGGGGTCCAGATCGGCGCGGCGGCCGGCGCCGGGGCCGAGGCCACCGGTCGGGGGCGCGCGGCGGGGACGGGGACGGGGCGGACGGCGGCCGGGCGGCGGACCGCACCGGTGCGGTGCAGCGCCGCGCGGCCGGGCCGGGACCCGCTGCGGGCGGGCAGCGGCTCGGCCCGGTCCAGGACGTCGAGCAGGCCGCTGAGGGTCAGGTCGTCGGTCACGCGCGAGGAACGCGGAGCCACTGCCCGGTCGTTCGCCATGACGTCCTCCTGAGGTCGGTGCCGCAGTCGCTGCGGACAGGGAGAACGGTAGGGACGACGACGCCTCGCGACGGCCTCCTGCGACACCTCCCCGGGGGCGCGTGACCGAACCGTTGCGGCGGCCCTCCGCGGCGGCCGGTGACCCCTCCGCCGGGGCGCCCGCAAGTCGACACGACCACCCCTCGCGAGCGTGGAACGCGCTGGCCAGGGCGTCGGTCGCCCCGGGACGCGGAACGACGCGCCCGGCGTGTCGGGGGTTCGCGCCACCCGGTCCGCGGAGTTGCCGGGCCGCACCGCGCTGCCGAGACTCGACCGGTGACAGACCAGGCCGCAGCGCCCGCCGACCAGACCGACACCCGGCTGCGCCGCGCCGTCACCGGGCCGCTGCTGTTCCTCTTCATCCTCGGTGACGTCCTCGGCGCCGGCGTCTACGCGCTGGCCGGCCAGGTGGCCGCGGAGGTCGGCGGGGCGATCTGGGTGCCGCTGCTCGTCGCGCTGCTGCTGGCGCTGCTCACCGCGGCCTCCTACGCGGAGCTGGCCACCAAGTACCCGCGCGCCGGCGGGTCGGCGGTGTACGCCGAGCGCGCGTTCCGGCGGCCGCTCGTGGCCTTCCTCGTGGGCTTCTGCATGCTCGCCGCCGGGGTGACCAGCGCGGCGGGCCTGGCGCTGGCCTTCGCCGGCGACTACCTGGGCGTCTTCCTCGACGTGCCCACCACGCCGGCCGCGCTGGTGTTCCTGCTGCTGGTGGCGCTCCTCAACGCCCGCGGCATCCGCGAGTCGCTGGGTGCCAACCTGGTCATGACGCTCGTCGAGGTGTCGGGGCTGGTGCTCGTCGTCGTGCTCGGTGCGCTGGTCCTCGGCCGCGAGGACGGCGACCTGGGCCGCACCGTGGAGTTCCCGCCCGGCGTCGCCCCCGCCTCCGCGGTGCTGGCCGCCGCACTGCTGGCCTACTACTCCTTCGTCGGCTTCGAGACCTCGGCCAACCTCGCCGAGGAGGTGCGCGACGTGCGCCGGGTCTACCCGCGGGCGCTGTTCGGCGCGCTGCTCACCGCCGGCGTGGTCTACGTGCTGGTCGGCCTGGCGGCGTCGGTGGTGCTGCCCCCGGGGGAGCTCGCCGCCTCCAGCGGCCCGCTGCTCGAGGTGGTGCGGGCCGCGGACGCCGGGGTCCCCGACTGGCTGTTCAGCGCGGTGGCGCTCGTCGCGGTGGCCAACGGCGCCCTGCTCACGATGATCATGGCCAGCCGGATGGCGTACGGGATGGCCGAGCAGCGGCTGCTGCCCGCCGTCCTCGGCCGGGTGCTGCCCTCCCGCCGGACGCCGGGGGTGGCGATCGCCGTCACCACGCTGGTCGCGATGGCGCTCACCCTCGTCGGCGACCTGTCCACGCTGGCCAACACCGTGGTGCTCCTGCTGCTGTTCGTCTTCCTCAGCACGAACACCGCCGTCCTCGTGCTGCGCCGCGACCACGTCGGGACCGGGCACTTCCGCGCCCCGACGGTGCTGCCGGTCCTGGGCATCGCCTCCTGCCTGCTGCTGCTCTCGCAGCAGGAGGCGCGGGTCTGGGGGCTCGCCGCGCTGCTGCTCGCCGGCGGGGTCGTGCTGTACCTGCTCACGAGGCTGGCCGGACGTCGTCCGAGGGCCCCCGAGGACGCCCGGCGCGGCTGACAGGATCGGGTCCCGTGGCTCCCTCCCCACCGCGACCCCTGGTGATCGACACCGATCCCGGCATCGACGACGCCCTGGCGATCCTGCTGGCGCTGGCCAGCCCGGAGGTCGACCTGCGCCTGGTCACCACGGTGCACGGCAACGTCGAGCTGGCCCGGACGACCGACAACGCGCAGCGGGTGCTGCACCTGGCCGGGCGCTCCGACGTACCGGTGGCCGCCGGCGCCCGCGACTCGCTGGTCTACCGGCAGCCCGAACGGGCCGGCCACGTGCACGGCGCGACCGGCCTGGGCGGCGTCCAGCTGGAGCCCTCGCCGGCCGCCCTGGACCCGCGCCCGGCGGTGGTCGCGATGGCCGAGGTGCTGCTGGCCGCGGAGGCACCGGTGACGGTGGCCGCGATCGGCCCGTGGACGAACGTCGCGCTGCTGCTGGCCACCTACCCCGAGGCCGCCGAGCGGATCGGCCGGCTGGTGCTCATGGGCGGCTCGGCAGGACGCGGCGGCAACGTCACCGCGGCCGCGGAGTTCAACGTGTGGGCCGATCCGGAGGCCGCCCAGCGGGTGCTCGGCTCCGGCGTCCCCACCGTGCTGGTCGGCCTGGACGTCACGCTGCCCACCGTGCTGGACGACGCGGGGATCGCCCGGTTCGCCGCGGCCGGGCCGGTCGGGCGGACCGCGGCGGCGATCCTGCAGCAGTACGTCGACCACGCCCGCAGCAGCTACGGCACGAGCGGCGTCGTGCTGCACGACGCGCTGGCGCTGACCGAGGCGATCGTGCCGGGCACGCTGGGCACCGTGCGGCGGGACGTCGTTGTCGACACCACCCTGGGCGCCGGCCGCGGGCAGACGCTGGTCGACCGGCGCACGGTCTCCGGGTCGCCGACCGCGGTGGAGGTGGCCGAGACGGTGGACAGCGCTGCGGCGGTGGAGTTCCTGGTCAGCCGGCTGGCGGCGTTGGCCCGGTCGGTCTAACGCCTGCGGGTGCTCTCGACGATGCCGCGGGCGATGTCCCGCAGCTTGCGGTTGTAGCGCTGCGAGGCCTCCCGGAGGACCTCGAACGCCTGCTCGGCGTCCAGCCCCTGCTGTGCCATCAACACGCCCTTGGCCTGCTCGATCTCCGCGCGCGACTCCATCGCCAGCCGCATGTTCCGGGCGTGCTCGGCCAGTCGGTCGTGCGCATCGGCGTTGGCGACCGCGACCGCGACCGCTTCGGCCACCGCCGTCGCCGCCTGCTCCGACTCCACCGCCGCGAAGGCCCCGGGGTCGGGGGAGTACACGTTGAGCGCACCGATGGAGGAGCCCTGGTAGGGCAGCGGCATGGACAGCGAGCTGCGGACGCCGAGCTCGACCACACGGGCGGTGTAGTCCGAGTAGCGGCGCTCGGTGCGCATGTCGTCGATCCGGATGACGACACCGGCGCGACCGGCGTCCATGCAGGGGCCGTAGCCGCGCTCGTACTGCAGCTCGTCGGCGGCCAGCGCCATGTCGCCGGTGTGCGCCGCGGTGAACGCCTTGTCGCCGCGGATGAGGGTGACCGAGGTGGACTCCGCGCCGGGGACGCTGCGGGCGGCGATGCCGGTGACCTCCCCGAGGACCTCGTCCAGGGGTCGGTCGCCCAGTGCCACCCGACTGAGGTCGCGCCACAACTCCTCCACGGCGACAGTCTCCCCTGACCCGGCCGTCCGGGGCCGCCCCGAGCCCCCGGGGGCCGCCGCTGCACGAAACGGGCCTGTCGGTCAGGATGGAGTCGAGGGTCGGCCGTGGGTCCACCCCGGTCCCATCGCCCACCCGACGGCGGAGGAGGTTGCCTTGGGCCAGGAGCCGTGGCCGCACGCACCCGTGCCGTCCCTCGCGGGCGACGTGTGGCACTGGCAGCTCGAGGCCATGCACGTCGTCTCCCGCGTCCGGGCCGACCTGCGGGCCCGCATCGCCCACCCGTCGGTCTGCTCGACGTCCACCGACGACGCGCGCGACGGCCTGCTGCTGGTCTTCGAGGAGCTGGCCTCCAACGCCCTGCGGCACGGTGGCGGCGCGGTGCGCGCGCTGGTCGTCGCGGGCACCGACGGCTGGCTGCTCGACCTCAGCGACGAGGCGCCCGACCGGCCGCCCGTCCCCGCCGTCGACCGCGACCCGGCGCTGGGCGGCATGGGCCTGCACCTGGTCGCGCAGCTGTCCACCCGCTACGGCTGGGAGAGCCGCCCGGGCCGCAAGCACGTCTGGGCCCTGCTGCCCAACGGCCTGCAGCCGCTCGAGCAGGGCCACGACCGCGTTCCCGAGCCGCGGGCCGGGGAGCAGTCCCCCCACCGCGACTGAGCGATCCGTCGGCCTCCGGCCGGCACCGCGGCCACGTGCTCCCCCCGGTCGCGACGAGCCCGTCCTGGCACTCGATCGCGGGAGCCTCCGGCCCCCACTCCTCGCGCCGCCTCGCAGGGCGACCCACCCTCCCCACTATTTCCGTGCTCTGGTCACCGAGGCGCAGTAGCGGGCGTGGTCCTCGCGGACCTCGGCCATCGGGGCGAGCACCTCCTCCTGCGCGACGACGTCCACCGCCGCGTACAGCCGCTGCTCGGCCCGCCGCGCCCGGCGTCGCGCGCGCAGTCCGACCAGCGGCCGGGCCACCAGTGCCAGCAGCGCCCCGGCCAGCAACCCGCCTACCAGCAGCAGCGTGGGCAGCGGCAGGCCCTCGACCCGGGGCAGCGGGACGACGTCGTCGAGCTGGAAGAACCCGAGGACGACCAGGGCCAGCAGCCACAGCGCCCCCGCGAGCGCGACCAGGGTGAGCAGCCACTGCAGCGCGCCCACCGCCCGCTGCCACAGCGGGGTCCGCTGCGGGCCGAGGTCGGTGCCGGCGACGGCCCGGTCGAGCCGGTCGGCCAGGTGCTCCTCCGACACCTCGACGGTCCGCCGCAGCTCGTCGCGCCAGGCCTGGGGCAGCCCGTCGCCGGCGGCCTCGCGCGCCGCGCGCACCGCCCGCGTCACCCCGGCCCGCTGCACCGCACCGGCGGCGGGCAGCGACGTCCGGGCCACGACCTCACCCTCGCCCTGCCCCAGGTGCAGCCGCTCGAGCGGGTCGGGCCGCAGCTTCCGGGTCCAGCGCACCAGCGGCCAGCCGGTGGCTGCCGTCCCGCTGCGGCGCACGGAGCGCTCGACGGCCGCGGTCACCGCGGGCACCCCGGCGGCCTCGGCCAGCGCGTCGGTCAGCTGATCCCGCTCGGCCCGGCTGACGCCGCCCCCGCCGGGGCGGGCGGGGGACCCGGCGGCACAGTGCGCCGCCAGCGACATCGCGACCCCGCGGACGTCGGCGCTGAGCCGGTCGGTCGCCGCCCGCCGGGCGGACACCCGCCGCGCCAGGTCGGCGCGCAGCTCCCCGAGGCCGGTGCCGACGCGCGCGGAGACCGCGAGCAGCGGTGTGTCCGCCAGGCCCTCCTGGTCGAGCAGCCGGCGGAGATCGGTCAGGCAGGCCCGCGCGGCCGCGGCGTCGAGCCGGTCGACCTGGTTGAGGACGACGAGCAGCACGCCCGCGTGCCCGGCCAGCGGTACCAGGTAGCGCTCGTGGACGGCGGCGTCGGCGTACTTCTCCGGGTCGAGCACCCACACCAGCACGTCGACCAGCTGCACCAGCCGGTCGACCTCCAGCCGGTGCTCGAGCCGCACGCTGTCGTGGTCGGGCAGGTCGAGCAGCACCAGGCCGTCGAGTGCCGGCTCGGGGGCGTGCCGGTGCCTGCGCGGCACCTGCAGCCAGTCGAGCAGCCGGTCGGTCGGGTGGGTGGGGTCGTCGTTGCCGCCCCAGACGGTGGCGTGCGCGACGCCGGTGGTCGGCCTGCGGACGCCGGGGGTGCTCACCTCGCTGCCCGACAACGCGTTGAACAGCGTGGACTTGCCGCTGCCGGTGGCGCCGGCCAGGGCCACGACGGTGGCGTCGCCGAGCGCCTCGCGGGCGCCCGCCTTGGCCAGCAGCGTCCGGGCCTGGGCGAGCTCGGGCACCTCGAGGCGGCCGTCGGCCACCTCGACCGCCTCGCGCAGCGCCGCCAGCCGGTCGGCCAGCGGTGGCGTCCGTCCCCTCATGCCCGGTCCCGCGCCGCGGTCAGCGCGGTCGCGGCGGCGCGCAGCCCGTCAGCGGCCTCGGGCCCCGGCCCGGCCGCGTCGACGAGCGCGTCGAACCGGCCCTGCTCGTAGCGCAGCAGCGCGTCGGCGCGCGCCTGCAGGTCCTCCCGGGCCCGAGCGGCCAGGGAGCGGACGGCGGCGTCGCCGAAGACGGCCTCGAGCACGCGCTGGCCGAGGGCCGTCGTCCCGCCGGCGACCGCCACCTCCCCACCGGAGAGCCCACCGGTGTGCGCGAAGACGGCGACCATGACCGCGGCGCCGGCGCCGTTGACGCCCCAGGAGAGCACCCGGGCCTGGGTGCGCTTGCCCGCGCCCTCCTCACGGACGAGGTCGAGCACGTAGCCCTGCCAGTCGCGCACCTGCGCGGCGGCGGCCTCGGGGAAGTCCGGCGAGACCCGGTCGAGGTCGCTGTCGGCGGCGGCGAGCAGCGGCGGGCCGCCGGGCAGCGCGCGCCAGGTGGTGACGGTGCGCTCGGCGGCGCGGTCGGCCTCGGCGCGCAGCAGCGTCTCCACGCTGGTCTCCAGGGCGCCCTGCAGCTCGGCCGCGGGCGAGGGCCGGCCGGTGAGTGCGGCGGTGACCCGGTCGCGGAACCGGCCGATCGAGCTCTGCAGCGAGCGCATCCACTCGCCGGTGCCCACGAACTCCTGCCAGCGGGCCAGCACCTCGCCGCGCAGCAGGCTGCCACTGCGGACGCCCTCGTCGATGCCCTCGTAGGCGGCGGTGTAGGCCGCGGCGGCGGCCTCGCGCAGCGCGGTGGCGGCCTGCGCCTGCTGCTCGACCTCGGCGGCGATGCCGGCCACCCGGTCCTCGAGGCTGGCCAGCGCGCCGGTGAGGGTCTGCCGGACGACGGCGGCGCGCTGCTCCTGGTCGGCCGCGAGCGCGTGCAGCCACTCGCGCAGCGGGGCGACCTGGTCCCCGGGGAGGAACCCGTCGACCAGCGGACGCTCCTCCACGACGAACAGCCGCACCCCGGCCAGCCCGGCACGGTCGAGCATCCCGGCGAGGTCGGGGGCGATCTCGCCGGCGGCGCCCGGCGGCACCCGGTCCAGGACGACGGCCAGCGCGGTGCCGCGCTCCTGCGCCGTCCGCAGCACGTCCCACGGGACGGCGTCGGCGTAGCGGGCCGCGGTGGTGACGAAGACCCACAGGTCGGCGGCGGCGAGCAGCTGCGCGGCCAGCTCGCGGTTGGACTCCACGACCGAGTCGACGTCCGGTGCGTCGAGCAGCGCGAGACCGGGCGGGACGTCGTCCCGAGGTACCAGCTGCAGCGTGCCGGGGCCGCCGGCCCCGCCGGTGACGCGGGACAGGCCCGGCAGCACCCGGTCGCCCTCGAAGGCGGCCACGTCGGCGCGGGCGCAGACCAGCACCGGCGCCCGCGTGGTCGGCCGCAGCACGCCGGAGGTCGTGACCGAGGCGCCGACGATGCTGTTGACGAGCGTGGACTTGCCGGCGCCGGTGGAACCGCCGACGACGGTGAGCAGCGGGGCGTCGAGGTCGCGGAGCCGGGGCAGCAGGTAGTCGTCGACCTGCTCGACCACCCCGCGGGCTGCTCGGCGGGCGGCCTCGCTGCCCGGTGTGGCCAGGCCGAGCGGGGCGGCCGCGACGGCGTCCCTCAGGGCCGTCAGGGCCTCGGGCAGGCGAACGGGGGCGGTCACGACCAGGGGACTATCCCGCTGGTCCGGCTTCTAGTCGGACTGGCGGGCCCGCTCCTCGCGCATCGCCTGGAACACCCGCCTGCGCAGACGGTCCTGCTCCCTCTCGGGCAGGTCGAGGAACCGCAGCGACAAGGCCCACCGGGCGTCGATCGTCTGCTGGCGCACGACCTCCGCCCGCGCTGCGATCGGGCCGTCCTCCAACTGCACCGTGACCCCGACCACGCTGCCGGGGGCCGGGGTGACGCCGTGGGGCTCCAGGGTGGCGCGGACCCCGCCCTCGCTCAGGTCGAGCATCTCGCCGGCCAGGGCCGCGCCGTTGAAGCTCGCGGTGAGCGGGACCGACACCCGGGCCCGAACGGCCTGGCGACGCTGGACGTTCTCGGTGGGGCCCACGACCCTCAGGTGCCAGCGCGGCGCCGCGCCGCGCTGGACCGTGGCGACCTCCGCGGGGAGGGCGCGCGCGCCGTCACCGCTCAGCCACAGCACGGTGACCTCCTCGCCGACGGCGACCACCGCCTGGTCGACGTACTCGCTCACCGACGGCCGGACCAGCACCGTGGACGCGTCGCCACCCTCGACGCGGGCGGTCACCGTGGCGCCGCCACGGACGGCGGTGACCTGCACCTCCACGTCGGTGTCCGGGCGCACGTCGGCCACACCGATCTCCGCCACGCTCAAGGACGCCCTCCGATCACCTGCGCACGTGTCCGTACCCGTAGGGCTTCGGCAGCCCCGCCGAGGACTTGAGCGGTACGGCGTGCGGACCGTTCCGTCGAGGGCGCGGCCCCGCCCGGCCCCTCCCGGGCCCCGCTGGTGGGAAGGACAGCGGCCCGTCTGGAGGGCCCGCCGCGAGCCTGCGCGTGGCGGGGGAGGCGGTTCCTCCCTCAGGCGGATCCCCCTGGCCTGACTCCGCGCCTCGGTCCGCTCCTCGCTCGCCGGCGCTCGCTGCGATGCTCCCTCGGCTGTCCTCAGGCGGAGTCGCGGATCGGCGCGTCCCCGTGCTCGTGCCGCGCGCAGTGCGCACAGCAGTAGAAGTGCCCGTCGACCACGACGCCGTGGCCGACGACCTTCACGCCGCAGTGCTCGCAGATCGGCGCCATCTTGTGGATCGCGCACTCGAAGCTGTCGAAGGTGTGCCGCGCCCCCTGGGCGACCACCTCGAAGCTCATGTCGTAGTCGTTGCCGCAGACCTCGCAGACCGCCATGACCCCTCCTCGTCGTCCGAGGGTCAGGTCCTTCCCCGGCGGGGGCCGCCGGACACCGGCGGTCAGCGGCGGCGGGTTCTCGAGCCGGGCACCCGCGGCCGGAAGCTGCGGCGCACCCGCCGCCACCGGTTCGGCGTCCGCTCGGCGTCGAGCAGCTCGGTGTCGGCCAGCGCCTGCTCCACCGGGCCGAGGTCCGGCGGGGCGAAGGGCACCAGGGAGCGGCCCACCGGACGGCGCAGGCTCTCCACCGCCCGCAGCAGCGAGCCGCCGCAGGCCTCCACCGCGTCGGCGACCGCGGACGGGGGCACGCCGAGGTGCTCGCCCAGCAGCCGGTCGCGCAGGCCGGTGACGGCGGCGCTCTTCTCGGCCGCGCGCGGGTCGCCGGGGCGCACCTCGATGGAGACGTCGCACTCGGTGTCCAGCCCCATGGACCGGTTGTTCAGGTTGGACGAGCCGATCCGCAGGAACCGGTCGTCGACCACCGTGACCTTGGCGTGCACGTAGATCGGCCGCCGTCCCTCGGTCACCGGCACGTAGAGCTGGAACCGGCCGTGGACGTCGGCCTCCCGCACCATCGCGAGCAGTTTGGCGCGGGCGGTGCCCATCGCCTTCTCCTGCAGCCACCCCTCGGCGCTCTCGGGGTTGACGACGACGAAGTCCGGGCCCTCGGGTTCGCGCAGCCGCTCGGCGATGGCCTCGGCGATCCGGCGGTTGGCGAAGTACTGGCTCTCGATGTAGACGCTGCGCCGGGCGGAGGCGATCACGGCGAGCCACAGCAGCTCGATCTCGTGCACCAGGCTCGTGCCGCCGTGCTCGGGGCGGGTGCGGGAGACGGCCACGTCCACGTCGGTGAGCAGCGGCTCCACCTCCGGCGGCCAGCAGGCCTCGACGTCCTCGACCGGCTCCAGCGACCGCCCGGTACCGCTCTCCCACCGCTCCCGCGCCAGGTCGCCGATCGCGCGGGCGGCCGGACCGGAGACGAGGCTGGTCACGTCGTGCCAGGGCCCGGTGAGCCGGTGCGAGGAGGGACGGCGGCGCAGCGGGTGGCGGTCGAGGTGCTCGGAGGTGTCCCAGCGGTCGGCGGTGACGTCGATCCCGCCGGCGAAGGCCAGGCAGTCGTCGACGACCACGATCTTCTGGTGGTGGGCACCGCCCACCGGGTGGTGCGTGTCGACCGTCATCGTCAGCCGGTCGGAGGTGCGCCGGTCGAGCAGCACCACCGGCACCAGGCCGCGGCCGAGCGCGCCGATGACGCCGTAGTCCCAGACCAGGACGCCGATCTCCAGCTGCGGATTGCTGCGGACGGCGTCCTCCAGCACCCGCCCCAGCTTGTCCGGCCGGCGTCGCCCGGTGTGGCGCCGGCCGGCCCCGCGCGGGTCCATCCGGATCCGCGGGTCGAAGTCCCAGCCGATGAACAGCACCCGTCGCCGTGCGCGCAGCACCGCGCCGCGCAGCGCAGCGAAGTAGCCGGCGGCGTCGACGAACACGGCGTGCCGATCGGCCCGCTCGATCCGCCAGCAGGTCTCCCCGGGGACCAGCAGGTCCTCGGTGGCGACCGGCCCGGCACCTCCGTCGGCCACCCCGGTCAGCCGTTGCGGCGGACGTAGGAGCTGACGAAGTCCCGCAGGCTGCGGGTGGGCCGCAGCCACGCGCCGTCCGGCGGGAGCGCGTCCAGGCGCACCCGGTCCAGCGGGGCGGCGAAGGCACCCGGCACGTCCTCGATGTCGATGAACTCGAGCAGGTCCGAGCCGATGGCGTAGCCGGCGACCTCGCTGAACGCGACGACGGTGACCTGGGTGCCGGTGCGGGCCAGCTCCTCCAGCGGCTCGGCGAAGTTGCGGCCGTCGCCGGAGAAGACGACCAGCCGGCGCAGCCGGTGACTGTGCTGCCGGACCTCGATGTGGTCGAGCATCGCCTGGTCGATGTCGTCGTCGGGCTGCTGCTTGGGCCGGGCGAAGACGGCGAAGCCGAAGCTGCGCAGCGCCTCGACCCAGCGCTGCAGGGTGCCCACGACCGGCGGGATGTTGGCGAAGACGCAGGCCTCGACCTCGGGGGCGTCGGGTGCGCCGGCGTCGCCGGCACCCTCGACGAACCAGGCCGCGATCGCGTCGAAGCGGGGGCGTGAGGCCGCGGTGGGGCGGGCGCCGATCACCGTCGAGAGGGTCATGTCGATGTTCGGCGCGTCCCAGATGAGCAGGTCCAGCGCCGGGCGTGCCCGCCCGTCGAACGCGTCGGTGTCGGCAGTCTCCGCGGCGGCGTCCAGGTCGGTCACGGGGGCAGTCTGCCCGGCCGGGGGCGGAACGGGGGACGGCGCACCAGCAGCGCGTGGTGGACCGGCCGGTGACGTGGCCCGTCGCGGCGTGCGGCGGCGCAGCCGGCGGGCCCGCGCCGGGTCGCTCAGCAGCCGCGGGTCTGCAGCGCGAAGGCGCACGAGTCACCACCTGCCGCTCGCACCCGGGACGCCCACCGCATCACGTCGGAGGCCGGCATCGGGTGGGCGAGGAGGTAGCCCTGGGCGAGGTCGCAGCCGGCGTCGCGCACCATCTGCAGGTGCTCGGCGGTCTCCACGCCCTCGGCGACCGAGCGGATCCCGAGCGTGCGGGCCAGCGAGACGATCGCGGCCAGCACCGGTCCGGTGCCGTTGGCGGCCAGCCTGGCGGCGGCGCTGAGCAGCGAGCGGTCGATCTTGAGCGTCCCGATGGGCAGCGCGAGCAGCTGGGCGAGGGAGGACCAGCCGGTCCCGAAGTCGTCGATCGCCACCCGTACGCCGAAGTTCTGGAGCACGGCGAGCTGGTCCTCGGCGCGGGTGGGGTCCTCGGCGACGCTGGTCTCCGTCAGCTCGAGCACCAGGTTCTCCGGGGCCAGCCCGGAGTCGTGCAGCGCCACCCGCACGTCGCGCACCAGCGTCTCGGCGGAGAAGTGCCGGGCGCTGATGTTGACCGACATCCGCAGCGGCAGCCCCTGGTCGGCCCACTCGGCGGCCTGCCGGGTCGTCTCGCCGAGCAGCCACCGGGTGATCGGGATGAGCTGACCGGTCTCCTCGGCGACGGAGAGGAAGGCGTCGGGCGTGAGCAGTCCGCGCTCGGGGTGCTGCCAGCGCAGCAGCGCCTCCACGCCCTCGATCTCCCCGGTGTCCACGCGGACGAGCGGCTGGTAGTGGACGACGAACTGGTCGACAGCGCCGTCCCGCAGCCGGTTGGCGACCTCCAGCCGCCACCGCGCCGCCTCGCGCAGCCCGGGGGAGAAGACGTGCACGCGGTCCCGGCCGGAGCCCTTCGCGGCGAAGGCGGCGGTGTCGGCGTCGCTGAGCAGCTGGTGCGCCCGGTCGGCGCCGGGCGTCGCGGCGGCGACGCCGATGCTGGCCGACAGCGGCACCGAGATGCCCTCGGCGTGGAAGGGACGGGAGAAGGAGTCCTGCAGCCGGAAGGCCAGGGCCGCGGCCTCGGCGGTGTCGCAGTCCCGGGCGAGGACCAGGAACTGGTCGGCACCCAGCCGACCCACGGCGTCCCCCGGCCGGACCTGCTCGGCGAGCCGGCCGCCGACCTGCCGCAGCAGCTCGTCCCCGACCTCGTGGCCGAGGGAGTCGTTGACGGTCTTGAACCCGTCGAGGTCGAGGAACAGCAGTGCCGCCCGGCCCGCCCCGTCCTCCAGCGCCTCGCCGATGAGCTGCAACAGCCGGGCTCGGTTCGGCAGCCCGGTGAGGTCGTCGTGGCTGGCCCGCCAGGCGAGAGCCTCCTGGTCGCGCACCCGCCCGGTGATGTCGGTGAGGGCGACGACGACCCGGCCCGAGGTCCCGACGGGGGCCGCCTGCAGCCGGAACCACCTCGGGTCGGCACCGATCGCGTAGGGGTAGTCGTGCACGAACTGGCGGTCGGCGGCATCCCGACCCGGAGCCCGCAGCTGCGCCAGCCCGTCGGCGATGGCCTGGTGGTCCGCCGTGGTGAGGCGCTGGGACAGGGCGTGCAGGTAGTCGTCGCCGACCCTGCCGGCCCGCAACCCCGCCCGCTCGATGGCCACCGACGCCTCGCGCCACCGGCGGTTGGTCGAGACGATGCGGCCGTCGCCGTCCAGGAGCACCGTGGCGGGCGGCAACGCCTCCAGGACGGCGCTGAGCTGTTCCAGCTCCGTGGCGCGCTCCTGCCCGAGGCGGCGCTGCTCGTCGATGTCGCGGAGGAAGGCGGTGAGGCCGCCGGCGTCGGCGAAGGCGCGGATCTCGTACCAGCGGCCGAAGGGCTCGTAGAAGTACTCGAACTCGCGGGAGCCGCCGTCGGTGAGCACCGCCCGGTACTCGTCCTCGATGACCGTGCCGAGCGTCTCCGGGAAGCACTCGAGCACGTACCGGCCGATCGTGTCGTCGGCCCGGCGGCCCAGCAGCCGCTCAGCGGCGGCGTTCAGGTAGGTGAACCGCCCCCTGCGGTCGATCCGGTAGACGGCATCGGTGACCGAGGAGAAGGGGTCGGCGGGAGCGACGTGCCCAGCTGGAACGTGTCCGTGCACCCCTGCCCGCTCTCTCTCCCCTGCGGAACTCGCGTCGGGTCCCCGTCCCGGGGACCGCAGCCCTCGACCGCCCCCCACGACGGCCTCGGGCGCGCGACGCACGACCGAGGGTAACCACACGGATGCAAATCAGACAGGGGCGACCCGGGCGCGTTCGACGATCGCGCGGATCGGCGTCCCGCCCGGGAGGGTGCCGAGGACCGCGCCCCAGTCGCCGTCCAGCCGGGTGGCACAGAAGGTGTCGGCGACCTCCGCGGGAGCGTGCCGCAGGAGCAGCGAGGCCTGCAGGCACAGGGCCAGCAGGCCGGCGATGCGGCGGGCCCGCACGGGCAGCTGCTCAGGATCGGCGAGCTCGGTGTCGAGCCGGCCCACGGCGGCGTCGAGCCGGGTGTCTGCGCCGCGGGCCAGGTCGATCTCGGCGCGGACGGCGGCGAGGGACGCCGAGGAGCGGCCCATCGCGCGGAGGACGTCGAGGGCGATGACGTTGCCCGAGCCCTCCCAGATGCTGTTCAGCGGCGCCTGGCGGTAGAGCCGGGGCATGCCGGACTCCTCGACGTAACCGTTGCCGCCGAGCACCTCGAGTGCCTCGGCGACGGCCGTCGGGGTGCGCTTGCAGACCCAGAACTTCGCGGCGGCCCCGGCGAGGCGGAGGAAGTCGGACTCGCCCGCGTCGACGGCGGCGGCCAGCCGGATGGCGAGCGCGGTGGCGGCCTCGCTCTCCACGGCCAGGTCGGCGAGGACGTTCTGCATGAGCGGCTGGTCGGCGAGCAGCGCACCGAAGGCCCGACGGTGCCGGGCGTGGTGGATGGCCTGCGTGAGGGCGGCGCGGACGGTGGCGGCCGAGCCCAGCACGCAGTCCAGCCGGGTCGTGTTGACCATCTCGATGATCGTCGGCACGCCGCGGCCGGGCTCGCCGACCAGCCAGGCCGTCGTCCCCTCGAACTCGACCTCGCTCGAGGCGTTGGCGCGGTCGCCGAGCTTGTCCTTGAGCCGCTGCAGCCGGAAGACGTTGCGGGTGCCGTCGGGCAGCACGCGAGGGACGAGGAAGCAGGAGACCCCCTCGGGCAGCTGGGCGAGGACGAGGAACAGGTCGCCCATCGGGGCGCTGGTGAACCACTTGTGGCCGGTCAGCGCGAATGTCCCGTCCCCGTTGTGCCCGGCGGCGTTCGGGACCGCGCGGGTGGTGTTGGCGCGGACGTCGGAGCCGCCCTGCTTCTCGGTCATGCCCATGCCGGCGACCAGGCCGCTCTTGCCGGCCGGCTCGGCGAGGCCGAACTCGTAGGAGGCCGCGGTGAGGCCGGGCTCGTAGCGGGCGGCGAGGTCCGGGGCGGCGCGCAGCACGGGGACGGCGGCGTAGGTCATGGTCACCGGGCAGCCGTGGCCCATCTCGACCTGCGTCCAGGCGAGGTAGCCGACGGCGCGGCGGACGTGCGCGTGCGGCTCGGTCGAGTTCCACGGAGCCCCCGCCAGGCCGTGCTCGACCGCGGTGCGCATGAGGTCGTGCCAGGCGGGGTGGAACTCGACCTCGTCGATCCGGTGGCCGTAGCGGTCGTGGGTGCGCAGATGGGGCGGGTTCTCGTTCGCCAGCCGGCCCCACTCCTGGGCCTGCTCGCTGCCGGCCAGCGCACCCAGCGCCTTGAGCGAGTCGAGGGTGGCGACGTCGGCGTGCCGGACGCAGGCCTCGGCCAGGGCGGTGTCGCCGGCGACGGGGTCGTGCCCGGCGAGCGGCGGGACCTGGTTGGTGACCTCGTGCGTGACGCCCATGGCCGAAGGATGACACCGCGTTCCTCCGGCCCGCACCGACCCCAGGTGCCGTCCTCCTGCCGCGCTGAGCCCCTCGTTCCTCGCGGGACCCTCAGCGCCCACCCGGTTCCGGCACTCGAGCGGGCAGTCCGAACCCGACGGGACCGAGGTCGAGCCACGCGGGTAGCGACGACAGGCACCGCTCCCGACGCCGTTCCCCCGGCCCTCGGGCTGCCGCACACGCTCGTGCGGACCGATCCGGTCACGCACGCACGGCTGAAGCGCGTTCCACGTGGAACGCGCTTCAGCCGGGGGTCGTCCGTCGGGTCAGGCTGCGGTGATGAGTGGTGGCCCGGTGCGGTGGGGACCGATCAGGATCTCGGTGCCATCGGGCCGCCAGGTGCGCCATCGACCATCGGGCCGGCGTGCGACCTGGAAGCCGTGGTGGACCTGGGTGTGGTGCCGCTCGCACAGCAGCGCGGCGTTGACGGCACTTCACTAGTCTGCCCCCTTGTGACGACGGTAAGGGCCGCAGCGGTGTACGCCCGGATCAGCAGCGATACCGAAGGGCGCGCGTTGGGCGTGGCCCGCCAGGTGGAGGACTGCCGCCGCCTGGCCGACCAGCTGGGCTGGCCGGTGGCGCAGGAGTACGTGGACAACGACCTGTCGGCCTACTCCGGCAAGACCCGCCCCGCGTATCAGCAGCTGTTGGCCGACGTTGCGGAGGGCCTGCGCGACGCGGTGATCTGCTATCACGTGGACCGGCTGAGCCGCCGCCCGGTGGAGCTGGAGAGCTTCGTGGCCACGGTGGACGCCGCCGGGGTCCGGCAGGTGCGGTTCGTGGCCGGGGACATGGACCTGGGCACCGGGGACGGCCTGCTGATCGGGAGGATCATGGCGGCGGTGGCGGCGAACGAGTCAGCGGCCAAGAGCCGGCGGGTGCGCCGCAAGCTCGACCAGCTCGCCGCCGAGGGCCGGCCACACGGCGGCGCGCAGCGCCCGTTCGGCTACGAGCCGGACAAGGTGACCGTCCGCCCCGACGAGGCGGCGGTCATCCGGGCCCTGGTGGCCCGCTACGTGGCCGGGGAGAGCCTGCGCTCGCTGTGCACGTGGCTGGACGCCGAGGGCATCCGCACCGTCAACGGCGGGGAGTGGCGCAGCCCCACCCTGCGCGGCCTGCTGCGGTCGGGGCGGATCGCCGGGCTGCGCGAGCACCGCGGTGAGGTGATCGGCCCGGCCGCCTGGGAGCCGATCATCAGCCCCGCCGAGCGGGACCGGGTGCTGGCCCGGATGGCGGAGCAGACCATCACCGGGCGGCGGACGCCGCGCCGCTATGTGCTGTCCGGGTTGCTGCGCTGCGGCCGCTGCGGCGGCAAGCTGTTCGCCTCACCGCGCGAGAACAGCCGCCGCTATGTGTGCCTGTCCGGGCCCGACCACGGCGGCTGCGGGCGGCTGACCGTGGTGGCCGAGCCGCTCGAGCAGCTGTTGACCGAGGCGGTCATGCAGCGGCTGGACAGCCCCGAGCTGGCCGAGGTGCTCACCGGCCGTGGCGGGGATGCCCTAGCCGCCGAGCTCAGCGAGGGCCTGGCCACCGACTCCGAGCAGCTCGACGAGCTGGCGGTGATGTTCGGCAAGCAGGAGATCAGCGCGCGGGAGTGGCGCGCCGCCCGGGAACCCATCGAGGCTCGGATGCGCGAGCGCCAGCGGCAGCTCACCGCCGCCACCGGCACCGACGCGCTGGCCGGGCTGCCCGGCCACGGCGGCGAGCTGCGGCAGCGGTGGGACGAGTTGAGTCTGACTCGGCAGGCGGCGATCGTCGGCGCGGTGCTCGATCACGCCGTGATCGCCCCCGGCCAGCCCGGCGCCCGGACCCTGGACCCGAGCCGAGTACGGGCGATCTGGCGGGTCTGAGACGCCGCCGGGGCGGCCCCTACCCGCGCTTCGCGCGGTTCCGGGGCCCGCCACCGCCGGGCGCCAGCAGCGCCGCCACCTTGCCCAGCACCTGCGGATCGGTCACCCGCACTGGCACGCCCTGCTCGGCACACGACGCCGCCAACCAGGCGGCGACCTCTTCGCGGCTCAGCGTCGCCACGGCGACCGACCAGGCGAGGGGACACAACAGCAGTGCACGACGCGCTCCCGGGCATCGATCCAGTAGGGATCGACCCCGGCGCCTACGCCCTCGGCTTGTTTCCTGCTCCGGCATCAGCAGGCTGCCGCCCACTCGACTCTGTAGAGGCCCAGCACACGGGGATTGGGGTCCTACCCGCCACCGGGCCCGAGTGGGTGACCCGACGACTCTTCCGCGCCGCAGCCCAGTCTGCCTGAGGGGTCCGACAAACCCGGGTCAGGCGCGCAGCAGCCGTTGGCGCACCGCCTGCGCCGACACCTCCACCGCGCCGCCGATCCGCGCGAACGACAGCCCTGCCTCTCGGGCCTGCCGCATTGCATCCACCAGTTCCCGCTCGGCGGCGGCGCGCCGCTGGGCCGCCCGACGCAGCCGAACCAGCACGTCCACCTCGCTGACTGTCGGAGCGACCGGCGCAGGGTTAACTCTCGCCGCACTCGGCGGCTGCGCCGCCGGTGGCGGCGATTCGACCCGCAGGCTCGGCCTCGGGCGGTGCTTGGCCGCGCGCCGCTCAGCGGCGCGCCTCTGAGAGCGGCTCACAGCCGTGAACGTACCTTGCTGCGGGCATGAACCTGGGTTGTCATTCAACGTGGCCCTGACCTGCGGTGGGGTACCTATTCGCAGGTTTCCCAAGGGGCGCCTGCAGCGCCCTACCCGTCCCCAACTCAGGCACCGGCTGCGGTTCGCGAAGTGGAACGACCGCAGCAGGCAGCTGTGGGTCCGGGGGAAGAACGCCCCGAACCCCCACCGCCAAGCGGTCGACCGAACCGCCTGACCAGCTCACCTTGCTACCCCGCGATCATCGCCGCGGCTGCGCCCGCAATGCCGCCGAGCAAGGTCGAGGCGGAGAGGATGGCGATTTCAAGTTCTTTACTGCGGCCAGCCTCCGCAAAGCGGACCACTTCGAGCGTGGTTTCTAGCTCCGGGCTCGCTGTAGTGGGCGACACTTCGTCAACCCATTTACGCAAGCATCCCACTGCATCGCTTTGCGCATACACTCTAGTGACCGAATCAAGTGCGTACTCTTCGTTATGGGCAAATAGCAATTTTGCGCCTAACGCGTCCAGGCCAAGGCTGCGGGCTTCTGCGGCCGAACCAAAGACGCGATGCATCGAGGCTCGCCATCCAGTCGCATTATGGTCGGACACCAACGCGGAGGTTCGTGCGGTCAGGTGCCGGGAGTATTCCCGGCCCCAGTTCTGCATACGTACCAGATAGTAAAAAAGCGAAAGCTCACGCGCTAAGCGGAATTGCACATAAGTGAACGCTCGATGCGCGTCTGAGAACTGCTCCGCAGAGAAGTGCACTCGTATGTCCGAGTAGCCGACATGACGAACCACTTCCCATGAGACCGGCTGACCCTTGGTGTCTCCCGGCTCCAGTTGAAAGGATGCATGGAAGGGGCTAGGCCCTAGCAACGTGAATACTATGTCATCACTGACGCGCGGGATCTGTTGCCTAAGAAACCGCCACAGCAGCCGCACGGCCAGGGACCCGTCGCGGTCGCCGTCGCCGTCGAGACAAGTGACGAATGTGCACGGACCGTGATAGTCGTAGATTGTCTCAACGCGGAAGCGCTCGGACGCGTGGGTTTCCCCATCTAGCAACTCTGGATGAAGTCGTCGAGGAATTGCCACCTCGAAGGTGACTTCCGCATCCGGAATGTTCGGCTGAAATCTTTGCATCACTGGAGGCCCGTCGGTGACTGCGGGTTTCAGTGTCCACCGGTCAGACCTCAGGAGAGCAGCGTCGAAGGTGACCTCGACTTTCTCAACGCTCGAAATCCTGCCAAGTGCTTCCTCCACTTTGGAGCGCCACGTCTCGTGAAGGACTTCCCGTTCCTCGGGTTGCGGAGCCATCTCAAAGACGAAACAACCCAGGCCGAACGAAAGCGCGCTTGGTGCAGAAGGCAAGCTTACGGGCACCCATCCAGGCTATCCGAAGGGGATGTACTGGGATGTAGCGAGGTTGCCCAGGTCGGTGGCGCCGCCGTCGATCCAGGCCAGCAGGTGGTGCACATCGCACCACCAGATGGGCGCCGAGCAGCCGGGGAACACGCAGCCGCCATCGCGCACCTCCACCGCGCCGCACGTGCGGCGGGAACAGCCGCACGGCGCGGCCGTGGTCCAGCGGCACGCCGTCGGGGCCCAGCACGACGCGGGTGAGCTGCCCGTCGCAGGCAAGCCAGCGGGCGCGGGCCGCCGAGATCGGCGCGCCGGACCCCAGTCGGGCCGCACCCCGCCCGGTGCCGGGGTCGACCAGGTCCTCGATGCCGACGATGACGATGACTTGCGGCTTGTGGCCGCGCAGCGTCGGCAGCTGCCCGGCGGCCAACTGGTTGTCGCACAGCTGGACCAGCGCGTCGGCCCGCTGCAGGCCGCGGCTGCGCGCGTCGCCGGCGCCGCGGCCGGCCTGCACCAGGGACTCCAGCGCCGCCTGCAGCCTCTGCCCGCCCACCGCGTCGAGGTCGGAGCGGCCGGTGATCGACCCGTCGGCGTGCTCGGCGAGCACCAGCCGGCGGCCCTCGGTGGGGTCGGGTCCCGGCCCGTCGGCGTCCAGGCGGTCGAGGTAGTGGTGCACCGCCCTGGCGGTGTCGGTGTACGGGCGGGTCACCGCGACGTCGGCGAGGACCGTGTCCACCCCGGCCAGGTCCACGCCCTGCGCGGCGGCGCGGGCCAGCGGCTCGGGCTCGGCCACGCGGGCCACCAGGCCCGCCTGCTCACCGGTGACGTGCCGGCGGTGAAGGCCTCGGCGAGGGTGGGCAGAGACTCCAGCGCGCGGCCGGTGCGCACCACCCGCGCAGCCCCGGCGGTCGAGCAGTGCGCGTGCCCGCGCAGCCGGGAGGCCATCGTCTGCAGCCCGTCGACCTCCGCGGCCCCGGAGACCTCGGCCTCGCGCACCGTGCGGGCCACCTCCGCGGCGATCCGGTTCTGCGCCACCGGCAGCGGACCCAGCCGCTCCAGCAGCGCCGGACCGAACGACGGCGTCAGGTCCTCCGCGGCCAGGGCGTCGAGGGCGGCGATCAGCTGCTCCACGACACCTCCCCGCCGATTCGATCAGACGTTCGGGGTCTAGCCGATCCGACACCCCCAGGCAGATCGCTTCTCCAGGTCAGAAGCCTGTTCACAGATCCGGCGGACCCTGTGCCAGCGGCCGCAGGGCAGGGCAGAACGCGCAGGGACACGACCTCGCCATGGAGGTCACGCGAGCCTGGCTCGACGTCGCGTTCCGCGAGCTCGGCCCGCGCCGCCTGACCGAGGTCATCCACCCCGACAACGCAGCCAGCCGGGCGCCGGCCACCCCGGCTCGGCTTCCGCGTCCACCGCGAGCACGTGCGGCCGTCCGGCGTCCCCGTGCCGGTCCACGAGCGGCCGGCTCAGCGCAGCGGGCGGACCAGTCGGCCGATCGCCAGCTGGGCCAGCGGCGCGTAGCCGACGACCAGCGGCGCCGGCCCGGAGATCCGCAGCCCCGTCGTGCTGCCGCCGTCCGGCCCGTCGGTCACCCAGTGCAGCAGGTGCAGCCGCACCGGCCCGAGCGACACCGTCCACGACCACTGCCGGGCCGCCTCGTCCACCGTCTCGACGACGAACGGCAGCGTCACCCCCAGCGGTCCGCGGACCCGCCCACGCGCGCCGGCCGTCAGACGCGCCACCGGCAGATCCACCCCGGTGATCTGCGGCGCCCACTGCGGCCACCGCGCGGGGAGGGCGTACCGCTCCCAGGCCTCGGCCGGCGCCACGGGCCCGGTCGCGTGCAGGGTCAGCGTGGTCACGACGCCAGGGTGCCCGGAGCCGGGGAGCGCGGCCTCCCCAGCTGCCGCGCGGGCGGCGCCAGCAGCTCCATCAGGCCGGCGGGCCGCCGAGCAGGAGCTGGCGCAGCATGTGCATCGCCAGGGAGACCGACCGGTGCCGCACCGCCGACCGCGAGCCGGGGAGCACGACCGAGCGAGCCTGGCGTCCGTCGGGACCGACGGCACACAGGTGCACGGTCCCGACCGGCTTCCCCGGGGAGCCCCCGCCGGGGCCGGCGATCCCGGTGATGCCGACGCCGACGTCCGCTCCGAACCGCTCCCGCGCCCCCTCGGCCAGCGCTGCAGCGACCTGCGTGCTCACCGCGCCGTACGACGCCAGCACGTCCGACGGGACGCCGACCAGCCCCTGCTTGGCCGAGTTCGCGTACGACGCCACCCCGCCGAGCACCCACGCCGAGGACCCGGCCCGCTCGGTCAGCCGCGCCACCAGCAGCCCGCTGGTGCACGACTCCGCCGTCGCCACGGTCAGCCCGCCGTCGGCGAACGCGGAGGCCACCAGGTCGTCGACCGTCGGGCCGGTCGAGAACAGCTGCGGCCCGTGCGCCCCGCGCACCTCCTCGACCAGCCGGTCGTACTCCGGCTGCGCCTCCGGGCCGTAGCGGGTGACGATCTCCAGCTCGCCGTCCCGCAAGCAGGTGGTGACCTCCAGGGCGGGGAACTCGTGCTGCCGCAGCGTCGCCGCGAGCTGCGACTCGAGCGTCCCCCACAGCCGCAGCGTCTCCTGGCGCAGCTCGCTGCGCCCGGCCAGCGCCCGCTGCACCGGCTCGGCGGCCAGCGCCGCCGGCCACATCCCCTGCAGCTCCGACGGCGGCCCGGGCAGGACGACGACCACCGGCCCGTCCCGCCCCTCCGCCGGGGGGACGACGAGACCCGGCGCCGTCCCGACCGGCGGCAGCACGGTCGCCCCCTCCGGCACGAGCGCCTGCTTGCGGACGCCCGCCGCCGTCGCCTCCGGATCGGCGCGCCAGCCGCGGCCGTCCATGAGTCCCTCGACGATGCCGGCGATCTGCCGCTCCAGCTCGGGGTCGACCGACGACGGCCGGCCCTGCACCTCGCCGACCATCTGCGCGGTCAGGTCGTCGGCGGTCGGGCCGAGACCACCGGTGGTGAGGACGACGTCCTCGCCGGCGAGGAAGCGCAACGCGGAGCGCAGGTCCTCGGGCCGGTCGCCGACGACGACCACCGCGCCGACGTCCACCCCCAGCTGCCGCAGCTGCTCGGCCACCCACGGGCCGTTGCGGTCCTCCACCCGGCCGGTGAGGACCTCGGTCCCGGTGACGACGATCCCTGCGCGCACGGCCACCCGGCCGACCCTAGTGAGCTGTCCGCCCGCCCGCGTTTCCTGCCGGGCACCCGGCCGCCCCGCCGCTAGCGTGCGGGACGAACCGGTCCGGCGCGCGCCCGCGTCCCGAGGAGGAACCGTGACCCACCCGAGTCCCAGCCCCGAGCCGCCAGCGCCGCGCGACCCGACCGACCCGGGCACGCACGGGACCACGTTAGCTCCCGGCGGTGCGACCGCCGCCGGCACGCACCAGTTCCCGCGGGTGGACGCCGAGCCGCTGCCCGGCGGGATCCAGCCGACCGGCCCGGTCGGCTCGTGGCCCGGACCGCTCGGCCACGGAACGGTGCCGCCGGCCGCCGGCACCGGGGCCTCCTCCCTCGGCCGGCCGCTCTCCGCCGAGGAGCGCTCCCGCCGGAGCCGGACGCCGCGCGCGCCCCGCACCCCCCGTCCTCCCCGCACCCCCGGCACCGGACGGTCCCCGCAGGAGCGCGCCGTGCGCATCGGCACCGGTCTGACCGCGCTGTCCCTGCTGCTGCTCCAGCTGGGTCTCGGCCTGGGCTTCGGCGAGGTGCGGCTGTGGACGACCGTGACGCTGTGGTCGGTCTTCGCGACCCTGGCCGTGCTCGTCGGGGCGCTGCCGTTCGCCGGTCGCGTCGTCCCCGCGGCCCGGCAGCACCCCGACGCCGCGTGGAAGGCCGCAGCCGCGGGGCTGACCGGCCTGGCCGTGTTCTGGGTGCTCGTCGTGCTGCCACGCGTCGACAGCGACCGCGGCTTCGTCCTGACCGGCGCGCTCGCCGCCCTGGGTGCCGCGCTCTGGATCGCCCCCGGCCGCAGCCGGGGCTGACACGGCGAGCCGGGAGCAGCGGCGGGGGTCAGCCCCGCCCGTTCCCCCTGCCGGAGCCCTCCGGCTTCTCCCTGTCCCTGCCCCGTCCCCGGTCATCGCTCCTGCCGGGGCCCGACCCCTCGTCCGCGTCGTCGACGACCACCGGCGCGGGCGCGGGAGCCGGGACGGGGTGAGGAGCAGGCGCGACCGGCGCCGGGGCGGGCTGGGGAACGACGGGCACGGGGGCAGGCCGGGGAACGACGGGCGCCGGAGCGGGCTCCGGGGCGACGGGAGCCGGCGGGGCCACCGCGACCGTCAGCGTCACCAGGTCGCCCGGCAGCAGCGCACCGACCGGCCCGAGCCCGACGACCGACCCCACGGGGACGTCGGAGCGCTCCGCGGTCTCCCGCTGCACCCGCAGGCCAAGGGCCGCCAGCTCCCCCTCGACCTGGTCGGCCGGCCGCCCGACGTGGTCCGCTGCCGCGACCACCAGCGCCGCCACCGGCTCCACGGGCACGCTGGTCGGGGCCTCGGCGCCGGCGACGGGCACCGGCGTGCCGGCGTCCCCGCCGCCGAGCACCTGCAGGGCCCCCATGCCCAGCCCCGCGCCGAGCAGCAGCGCGGCCGCCGGCACCAGCAGCCGCCCGCGGGACGACCCCGCCCCGCCTGCCGGGAGTGCCGCCGTGGTCGGCGGCAGCGGTGCCAGGGGCCGGCCGGCGCGCACGGTGTCGACGGCGGCACGGAAGGCGGCGCCGTCCGGGAGACGCAGCGCCGGGTCCTTGACCATGGCGCGGGCGACGAGGGTGCGCACCGCTTCGGGGACGTCGTCGGGCAGCGGCTCGGGCTCGTCGCGGATCTGCGCCAGTGCGATCTGCACCGGGCTCTCGCCGTCGAACGCGCGCCGGCCGGCGAGGCACTCGTAGGCGATCGCCCCGAGCGCGTAGACGTCGCTGGCCGGGCCGGCCCTGCCGCCGTCGGCCTGCTCCGGTGACAGGTAGTGGGCGGTGCCGACCACCTGGCCGGTGCGGGTGAGCGGCACGCTCGACGCCGAGCAGGCGATCCCGAAGTCGGTGATCCTGACGACGCCGTCCCAGCCGACCAGCACGTTCCCGGGCTTGACGTCGCGGTGCACCACGCCGGCGGCGTGCGCCACGGCCAGCGCCGCAGCGGTCTGGCCCACGATGTCCAGCGTCCGGTGCGGGTCCAGCCGGCCGCAGCGGGTCAGCAGCGCCGACAGCGGCTCACCCTCCACCAGCTCCATCACCAGGTAGGCGAGGGTCTCCCCGCCGGCCGCCACGACCTCGCCGTAGTCGTGCAGGGCGGCGATGTTCGGGTGCACCAGCCGTGCGGTGTGCTGGGCCTCGGCGCGGAACCGGGCGAGGAAGGTGGGGTCGCCGGTGTACTCGCTGCGCAGCACCTTGACCGCGACGGACCGGTCCAGCAGCGCGTCGTGGGCCCGCCAGACCTGGCCCATGCCGCCGGTGGCCAGCAGCGAGGACAGCGTGTAGCGGCCGCCGAGCGTGCGCACCCCCGGCTCAGCCACCCGTTCCTCCCGCACGTCAGCACCGGCAGCCGTCCCCCGGCGACCTCCCAGCGTGCCACCCGGAGCCCCCGCAGACAGCCCGGAGCGGAACGGTCACTCGTCCGGGGGCGCTCAGCGGTCGTCGCGGTCCCGGTCGCCGCCCCCGTCGCCCCCGTCACCCTCGCCGTCCCCGTCGCTCCCGTCCCCGTCGTCCCGGTCGTCCCACGACGACGAGGAGGACGTCGACGGGCTGGACGGGGTCGTCGACGGCTCGGAGTCGCTCGGCGCGGAGGTCGTCGGCCGGGACCGCGTCGGCGTCGGGGGTGCGGTCGACGTCGGCGGGGTGCTGGCCGGCAGCTCCTCCGGCGTGGCGGTCGGCGTGGACGCCACCTCGGTGGGCTCCGGCTGGGTCACCCGCGGTGGCTGCGGAGCGTCGCCGGTGTCCTCGGAGACGCGGGTGGCCGGCGAGGAGTCGCGCTGCCGCGGGGCGGGCTCGGGCGCCACGGCGTAGCGGACCCGTACCGCGTCGCCGGGCCGCAGCTGCGCGCCGACCGGGTCGACGGCGGTCACGACGCCGGGTTGGGCGTCCCCGGTGACCTCCTCCACCCGCTGCACCAGCAGGCCCAGCGCGGACAGCGCGAGCGCCGCCTCGTCGACCTGCCGCCCGACGTAGTCCTCGGCGGCCAGCACGATCCGGGCGTCCTCGGTCTGCGCGGCCACCACGGTCGGCCCGGCCGCCTCGTCGCTCGAGACTGCCACGAAGACCCCGGCGGCCGCGGCGGCGCCCAGCAGCAGCGTCACCGCCGGCACCAGGACGGCGGCCAGCCCGCGCCGGCGGTGCGTCGGCGGCCCGACGGTCCCGACACCGGACGCGGCCGCCGCGACGGCCCCTCCGGGCGGCCCCGGACGAACGGCGACGCTGCGCGTCGGCGCGGGCTCGGGCACGGGGCGGCCGGCGCGGACGTCCTCGACCGCGGCGACGAAGGCCGCGCCGTCCGGCATGCGGGCCGCCGGGTCCTTGGCCAGCGCGCAGCGGATCAGCCTCCGCACGCCGCCGGGCAGGTCCTCGGGCAGCGGCTCGGGGTCGTCGCGCACCTGCTTGAGCGCGATCGTCACGGCGTTGTCCCCGTCGAAGGCGGGGTGGCCGGTCAGGCACTCGTAGCCGACCAGGCCCAGGGCGTAGACGTCGCTGGCCGGGGTGGCGTGGTGGCCCTCGGCGACCTCCGGGGCCAGGTACTGCGGGGTGCCGATCACCTGGCCGGTGCGGGTGAGCGGCACGCTGCCGGCCGACCAGGCGATGCCGAAGTCGGTGATCTTCACGCTGCCGTCGTCGCGGACCAGGATGTTGCCGGGCTTGACGTCGCGGTGCACCAGCCCGACCCGGTGGGCCTCGGCCAGCGCGGAGGCGGTCTGCTCGAGCAGCGACAGCGTGACGGCGGCCGACAGCCGGCCCTCGCGCTGCAGCACCGCCGACAGCGGCTCGCCCTCGACCAGCTCCATCACCAGGAAGGCCAGCGTCTCGCCACTGCCGTCGGTGGCCTCGGTCTCGCCGTAGTCGAAGACGGCGGCGATGTTCGGGTGGGAGAGCCCGGCGGCGTGCTGCGCCTCGGCGCGGAAGCGGGCGCGGAAGGTCGGGTCGCCGGTGTACTCGCTGCGGAGGACCTTCACCGCGACCGGACGGCCCAGGAGGACGTCGGTGCCGCGCCAGACCTGCCCCATGCCGCCGGCGGCGATCAGCTCGGCGAGCTCGTACCGCTCACCCAGGTTGCGCCGACCCGGCTCCACCACCGTGGCTCACTCCTCGCCTGCGACCCGGCCGTCGTCCGCGGCCCGGGGGACGCCGGTGCCCCTGGGTCTGGATGTCCCGCACCCCTCGCGGCTACACATCGGCGCAGGACGCCGGGCGTGTCGCCGACCGGGGGGACGGCGCCGCGCGCTCCGGCCTGCGCCGCGTCCGTCCGCCGTCCATCCTCCCAGGCCGACGGGGCCCGGTGAGGGGACCGTCCCGTCACGTTCCGGCCACGATCCGGTGATCAGTCGGTGAAGAGTGCCCGGCCCCACCAGTCGCCGTCGTCGCGGACGCCCGGCGGGCAGGCGAACACCGCCGAGGAGGTGTGCCGGACGTACTCGTTCATCGCGTCCGTGCGCAGGTTGCGCTGGACCTGCACGAACCCCGTCGAGGGGTCGCGCTGGAAGGCGATGAAGAACAGCCCGGCGTCGAGGCGCCCGAGCCCGTCGGAGCCGTCGACGAAGCTGTACCCGCGCCGCAGGATCGCCGTCCCCGAGTTGGTCGGGTGGGCGAGGAAGACGTGGCTGCGCTCCGGGATGGCGAACTCGCCGTCCACCTGCTTCGTGAAGTCCACCGGGTCGAACTCCGCGCGCTGGCCGAGCGGGGCGCCGGAGCCCTTGGTGCGGCCGATGGTCTGCTCCTGCTCGACCAGCGAGGCGGTGTCCCACGGCTCGACGAGCATCCGGATCCGCCGGGTGACCAGGTAGGTGCCGCCGGCCAGCCAGTCCGCCCCCGGGTCGTCGTCGCCGACCCACACGAACCGGTCCAGCGCCGCGGTGTTCTCCGCCTTGAGGTTGTCGGTGCCGTCCTTGAAGCCGAACAGGTTGCGCGGGGTGGCCTGGCCGGTGCTGGTGGACGACGTCCGGCCGAAGCCCAGCTGCGACCAGCGGACGCTGACGACCCCGGCACCGAGCCGCACCAGGTTGCGGATCGCGTGGACGGCGACCTGCGGGTCGTTGGCGCAGGCCTGGACGCACAGGTCGCCGCCGCTGATCGCCGGGTCGAGCTGGTCGCCGGCGAAGGCCGGCAGCTCGGCCAGCGGCGCCGGGCGGCGGGCCGCCAGGCCGAAGCGGTCGGTGCCGTCGGCGGTGGTGAACAGGGTGGGGCCGAAGCCGACGGTCAGCGTCAGCCCGGACGGCGGCAGGCCGAGCGCCTCCCCGGTGTCGTCCGGGGGCGCGTACGGGGAGCCGGCCACGGCGCCGACCGGGCCGGCGTCCTGCCCGGCGGTCATCCGCCGCGCGGCCGCCGTCCAGGCCTGGAGCACCTCCACCAGGTCCTCGCGCCGGTCGGTGGTGACGTCGAAGGCGACGAAGTGCAGCCGGTCCTGGGCCGGAGTGACGATGCCGGCCTGGTGCGCGCCGGGGAACGGCACCGCGTCGGTGGGGCCCGGTCCGGCGGCTGCCGTCGCGTCGTCCGCCGTGGCGCGGCCGATGGCGCCACCGGCGGCGCCGGCGGCGACCACCCCCGCCGTCCCGGCGCCGAGCAGCCCGAACAGCCGGCGCCGGGTCAGGCCCCGGCCGGGCGGCGGGTCGGCGATCGGTCCGGTCATGGCTCCCTCGGCTGGGCTGGGCGTCCGGCCCCTCTGCAGGGTCCCGCCGCTGGCCCCGTCCAGAGGCTCGTCCCGCGCCTGCGAGGGATGAGGGGAGGGGGTCCTTCCACGGTGGGGGCGGAGGGGACCTTCATCGGTCGGCGACGACCGCCGCGACCCGGCTGACCGACTCGGTCAGCGCGGTGATGCTGTCGCTCAGGCCGCGCAGCTGCTCCTGGGTGAGCTGGTCGTAGAGCACCCAGCCGTCGCCGGTGCGGTACTGCTCCAACTCGGCCTCGGTCGCGGCGAACCGCTCGTCGATCTCGGCCACCAGGTCGGGATCGGCCTCCTCGAGGTAGGGGCGCAGCGCCTGGACCGCGGCCTCCGAGCCCTCGAGGTTGGCGGCGAAGTCCCACAGGTCGGTGTGCGAGTAGCGGTCCTCCTCGCCGGTGATCTTGCCGGTGGCGATCTCGTCGAGCAGCGCCTTGGCGCCGTTGGCCAGCTGCAGCGGGTCCAGCGTGGTGTCGTCGGCCAGGCCGGCGACCTCCTCGACGTCGGCCTGCAGCTGGTCGGCGTACGGGGCCATGCCCTCGGTGGTGCCGTCGACCCACAGCGCCTGCTCGATGCGGTGGTAGCCGGTGAAGTCCTCGCCCTCCGCCTGGTCACCCTCGCGGCCGTCGATCCGCGGGTCGAGGTCGCCGAAGACCTCGGCGACCGGCTCGATGCGCTCCCAGTAGGTGCGGGCGACGGGGAACAGCGCCTTGGCGCCCTCGACGTCCCCGGCCCGGACGGCGTCGGCGAAGGCCGTCGTCCGCTCGACGAGCGCGCCGGTCTGGCTGCGCACGTACCGCTGGTAGTCGGCGCCGGCCTGGGCGAGGGTCTCGTCCTCGGACAGCTGCGCCGCCTCGCCGGTGACGGTGAGGGCGCTGCGGATGCCGTCGCCGACCATGCCCGGCTTGCAGGCGGTCTCGTAGTCGCCGGCCGGCAGCTCGACGAGCAGCTCGCGGGTCAGCCCGGGGGCGATGTTCTCCACCTCCCCCATCACCCGGTCGCCCTCGGCGTAGACGTAGAACTCGGTGACCTGGTCGCCGCTGTTGGTCACCTGGAACTGGTGCGTGCCTGCCGCGAGCTCGCCGGTGGCGACGTCGCAGGCGTCGTCGGCGGCCGCGACGGCGATCGTGTCGGCGGCCTCCTCGCCTGCGGCTGCACCGCTGCCGGCGTCGCCGCCGCAGGCGGCGGTGGTCAGCGCGGCGAGCAGGCCGGCGGTGAGGAGGGGCAGGCGGCGGTCACGCACGGACATGCTCGGGAGCCTCCGGGGACGAGGTGGACGAGGTGGACGAGGTGGTCGGGCCGGGCGGGGAGGACTCGGCGCGGTCGGCCGCGGGAGTGGGCCGGCGGGCCGGCCAGAGGAAGGCGGCGAGCACGGGGACCAGGTAGGCGACGTAGGCGACCGTCTCGAGCACCGTGGGGGCCGCGGTGATGTTGAACATCCCGGCGATCGCCGCGCCGTACCAGCTGTCGGGGTGCAGGACGCCCGAGACGTCGAAGGCCAGGACGTCCAGGCCCGGCAGGACGCCGGCCTCCTGGAAGTCGTGGACGCCGTACTTGAGGATCCCGGCCGCCACGAACACCAGCAGCACACCGCTGACGGTGAAGAACCGCGACAGGTCGATGCGGACGGCCCCGGCGTAGAGGCCGGCGCCGATGACCACGGCGGTGAGCACGCCGGCGGTGATGGCGACCAGCGGTGTCGTGGTCGTCGTGGCGCCCTGGGCCGCGGCGAAGAAGAGCAGCGTCGTCTCCAGGCCCTCGCGGACGACGGAGAGGAAGGCGACCCCGGCGACGGCGAGCCCGCCCACCGCCAGGGCGTTCTCCAGCCGGCCGGTCAGCTCCCCCCTCAGCCGGCGCGCGGTGCGCCGCATCCAGAAGACCATCCAGGTGACCAGGCCGACGGCCAGCACCGAGGTGACGGCCTCGAAGAGCTCGCGGGAGCGGTAGTCGGCCAGCAGCGACGTCTCGGTGTGGGTCAGCAGCGCCCCGAACAGCACCGACAGCGCGACGGCGGCCAGCACACCGGCCCACAGGGGGACCAGCTGGCGGCGGCGCCCGGCCTTCACCAGGTAGGCCATCAGGATGCTGACCACCAGGGTCGCCTCGAGGCCCTCGCGCAGACCGATCAGGTAGCTGGCGAGGAAGGCCTGGTCCATGGGAGGACCCCTCCGGGACGCGGTGGAACCCTGCGACGGCGTCGTAGGGCAGCCTCACCTTACCCACACCGATCGGGGACCCCGGCCCACCCGGGACGAGGGCCCCGGTCTCGTACGCTCCCGGTCCCGGAGCCGGGAGGGACCGCCGATCTCCCGTGCGCGGGGGGCCGCCGAGGACGAGGAGGGGCGACGATGCCCGAGACCGTGACCCGCGAGGACGCCGGCGAGGTCGCCACCATCACCATGCTGCGGTCGGGGCTGACCCACCGGTCGCGGGGCGAGCTGCTCGACGTGGTCCGCGAGGTCGGGGCCGACGAGGCGGTGCGGGCCGTCGTGCTCACCGGCACGGGCCGGGCCTTCTGCGTCGGGCAGGACCTCGGCCAGCACGTGGAGGCGCTGCGCGGGGATGCCGCGACGTCGCTGTCGGTGGTCGAGGAGGAGTACAACCCGCTGGTCCTGGCGCTGGCCGCGCTGCGGGTGCCGGTCGTCGTGGCGGTCAACGGCGCCGCGGCCGGCGCCGGGCTGGGCATCGCGCTGGCCGGCGACCTCCGGGTGGCCGCCGCGGGCGCGAAGTTCACGACCGCGTTCGCGGGGATCGGGTTGTCCAGCGACTCGGGCCTGGCCTCCCGCCTGGTGCACTGCGTGGGCGCCTCGCGCGCGGCCGAGCTGCTGCTGCTGCCCGAGCCGTTCCCGGCGGAGAGGGCCGCCGAGTGGGGCCTGGTGCACCGGGTCGTGCCGGCCGAGCAGGTGCTGGCCGAGGCGCGGTCGCTCGCCGCGCGGCTGGCCGCCGGTCCGACCGCCGCATACCGGGCGATCAAGACCGTCCTGGCCACGGCGGCCACCGACTCCCTCGAGGACACCCTGGCGCTCGAGGCCCGGCTGCAGACCGACCTGGGCCGGACCGCCGATCACCGCGAGGCCGTCGAGGCCTTCCTCGAGAAGCGCACCCCGCGGTTCACCGGTCGCTAGGGGGGACCCGGCCCCCTGCAGGGCCCCGGCGCCAGCTCACGAGGGGCGGGGGGCAGGGTGTCCTCTCAGCGGGCGAGGACGACGCAGGCGGGGCAGACGTCGCGGGCCGGCGTCGGCCAGGGCTGCTCGATGTCGACGCGGGCCAGCGAGCCGCAGAGGGTGAGCTCGCAGGCGCCGTCGACCTCGGCGGTCGGGCGGTGGAGCTCGACGGCGTGCCAGAGGGCGGACGTCGGGCCGTGCGCGCGGCTGCGGGCGGCGACGAACGTGGTGACGGCGAGGGTGGGGGCGCTCATGTCCCGAGGTGTCGGCAGGACACCGCTGCCGGCTCACTGCCGAGGGCGGGGACCTCACCCCTCCGGGTGAACGGCTCACCCCCGAGGCGGGTCGGGCGGGTCTCGCGGGCCGGGGGCAGGATGCGGGACATGGAGCTGACCAAGCACGGCCATGCCTGTGTCGTCCTGGGCGAGGACGACCGGCGGCTCGTCATCGACCCGGGGGTGTTCACCGACCCGTCGGTGCTGCAGGGGGCGAGCGCGGTCCTGGTGACCCACGAGCACGTGGACCACTTCGCCCCCGACGTGCTGAGCGCGGCCATGGACGCCGACCCCGAGCTGCAGGTGTGGACCAACGGGTCGGTGGCCGGCCGGCTCGACGGCGCGGCCGGCCGGGTGCACGTGGTGGGGGACGGCGACGCGCTCACCGTCGCCGGCTTCGACGTGACCGTGCACGGCGAGCTGCACGCGGTCATCCACCCGGAGATCCCGCGGGTGGCCAACGTGGGGTTCCTGGTCGGCGGGGTGGTCTTCCACCCCGGGGACGCGTTCACCGTGCCCAGCGAGCCGGTGGCCACGCTGCTGCTGCCGATGCACGCCCCCTGGTCGAAGACCGCCGAGGTGATCGACTACGTGCGGGCCGTGGACGCGGACCAGGCGTACGCCATCCACGACGGACTGCTCAACGACGCCGGCCTCGGCATCGTCGGCGGCCTGCTCGGTGAGCGGGGGCCGGGGACGCCGACCCCGTTCAGCCGGCTGACCCCGGGGGACTCCGTCGAGCTCTGAGCCCCTCGGGGACCGGTCGTCAGCGGACGGCGCGGTTGCGGCCCGCAGCGACGCCCTCGGCCACGCCGACGAGCAGGACCGCGGCGAGGAGGGCGAAGAGGAAGCCCCAGAAGTTCAGTTCGGTGATCGAGCCGACGTCCAGCCAGTCCGCGATCAGACCGCCGATGATCGCGCCGACGACACCGAGCAGCATCGTCGCGAGGATGCTCATCCGCTGGCGGCCGGGCTGGAGCAGTCGGGCCAGGGCCCCGATGATCAGGCCGACCACGATGAGTCCGAGGATCTGCACCGTCTACTCCCTCGTGCTCACGGGCCGCGGACGCCGACCCCGTGCAGCCGTCCGGCCCCGGGGGGCTCCGTCGAGCTGTGGAGCCCCCCGGAGACCGGCGTCAGCGGATGGCGCGACTGTTCCGGCCGGTGAGCGTCGATGCCGCCACCACCAGCACCGCCGCGAGGATGATGGAGATGATCCACCTCATCCAGTCGATGCCCGGAGTGGCCGCCACCCCCAGCGCGCCGCTCACGTAGTACCCGATGAGCACCCCGCCGATGCCGCACAGCAGCGTGAGCCAGAGGGGCGTGTTGTCTCGCGCCCCGGGGGCGACGAACTTCCCCAGCAGGCCGATGATGAGCCCCGCGATGATCAAGCCGATGATCTCCATAGCCAACTCCTCGGTAGCCCGTCCGGAGCGCGCGCACCCGGCACAGCGCCGGGTGCTGCGAACCGAATCATGGCTCTCCCATACCCGGCGGTCGAGAAGTCGATGCGCGCGTCGCCCAATCTGATGATCACCCCGGCAGGCGGGCGACGTGCGCGGGGAGCCGGTCCAGCTCGCCGTCCACCGTGCGCTGCACCATCTCGCGGACGCCACCGCGCATCAGGCGCTGCGTGAGCCGCTGGGTGAGCCGGCCGGTGGCGTGCGGCTCGTGGCCCACGGTGATGGTCACGAGCGTGGCGCCCGGCCCGGCGTCGGCGAGCTCGATCGTCGTCGTCCAGGTCTCGGGGGTCAGCCGCAGCCGGGTGGTGACCCGCTCCCGCGGCACCCACTCGACGATCTCGCCCTGCGGCGCACCGGCCGGCGGTCGGGCGCCGTCGTCCAAGCGGCCGGGTACGCACACGAACCGGGTCCCGCGGTCCGGGGCTCCGCCACCCTCCACGACGTAGGAGACGTCGCAGACGGCGCAGTACGGCGCGAGCACGGCCAGCGCTTCCCACACCCGGCGCCGCTCGTGGGGGAGCTCGCGGCTGCCGGTGGCGGTGACGGGCTGGGGCACGGGACCTCCGGGGACGACGGGCGGCTGCCCCGCCGACGGTAGTCCGCGACCGGCCACCCTCCAGTGGCCCGCCGGCCCCTGGAAGGACCTTCAGCGACCGCTGACCGAGACCTCGAACTCGACCTGGCTGACGTCGGGCCGCAGCCGGGAGAAGCTGTGCACGAGCGGGTGCCCGGCGCTGTCGCGGACCGTCGTCCGGACCACCAGGAGCGGTGAGCCGGCGACCACGCGCAGCAGGTCCGCCTCGTCCGGTGCGGCGGTGCCGACGTCGACGACGATCCGCGCGTGCGCCAGGTCGGCGGAGTACTCCCGGCGGAGGAACTCGTACAGCGAGCCCTCGCTGAGGTCCGCCTCGGCCGCCAGGGGGTACGTGGCGGCGGGCAGGAAACTGTGCGCCACGTGGTTCGGCACGCCGTCCACGCTGCGCAGCCGGACCAGCTCGACGACGTCGGTCGCCGGCTCCAGCCCCAGCTCCGTGGTGACCGGCGGCTGGACGGGGACGATCCGCTGGGTGAGCACCGTGGTGCCCACCTGCGCGCCCTGCTCGGTCATCACCGAGCTCCACCCGGCGATGCGGTGCACGAAGCTCTCGCGGTACTCGTGGCGGATCGCCGGGCGGGTCACGTAGGTCCCCCGGCCCTGCTCGCGCACGAGGTGCCCGTCGGCCACCAGTCCGTCGACCGCGCGGCGCAGCGTGATCCGGCTGACCCCGTACTCCTCGCAGAGGACCGGCTCCGGCGGGAGCAGCGTGTGCTCCGGCAGCGCGGACACCCGGCGGCGCAGGTGCTCGCGGACCGAGAGGTACTTCGGTCCCGACACGGCGCTCGTCACGCGCCAAAGGTACTGCGGATGTAGACGTCTGGTCGTCTACAGACGTCTCGCTCACCCGCTCGTGTCCCTCGGGTGGACCCGGTCCGGGGACGGGGTGTGCGGGAGAGCCGGACACCACAGATGATGTGGTGCGTCTCGGCGTTCCTGCCCGATCACTGTCAGATGTGGTCGAGCGCCGGGGGCGTCGCGGACCGGAGGGGGGACCGACCGTGGCCCAGGACCACCGCGCCCGTCAGTACGCCTCCACGCACCGGCGGATCCACGACGCCGCGATGGAGCTGTTCACCGAGTTCGGCTACGAGGAGGTCCCGATCTCCCGCCTGGCCGCTGCGGCCGGGGTCTCGGTGCAGACGTTCTACGCCCACTACGCGGGCAAGGACGAGCTCATCATGGCCCTCCCCGACCGTGCCGAGATCGACGCCCTGATCGCATCGGTCCCGGCCGACCGGCCGCTCGGCGAGCGCACGCGCTCGGCGATCATCTTCTTCGTCCGCGGGCTGACCGGGGACCGCTGGTCCGACGCCCTGAACAGGTGGCGGCTCATCGCGGAGACGCCGCGCCTGCGCTACCGGGCGGCGGAGTACGAGCGCGCCACCGCACAGCTGTTCCTGGAGGCCCTCGGCGTGGCGGACGACACGGCCGCCTCCGTCGTCGTCGCCGCCCACCTGTCGGCCTACACGCAGGCGCTGCTGCGCTGGGGGGAGTCCGACGGCGAGCGGCCGTTGCCGGAGGTCGTCGGGGAGGCCCTGGACGCGCTGCGGGAGCTGTGAGCCTCAGGGGGCGCGCAATTCGACGACCGCGACCTCGGGCCGGGCGCCGATCCGCATCGGCGGACCCCAGAAGCCGGCACCGGTCGTGACGTAGAGCTGGGTGTCCCCGACCCGCGACAGCCCCTGCACGGCCGGCTGGTCCAGCCGGATCGCGTAGTCGAAGGGCCACAGCTGGCCACCGTGCGTGTGCCCGGACAGCTGCAGCCCCACCCCGGCCGCTGCCGCCTGCGCCACCTGCACCGGTTGGTGGGCCAGGAGCACCAGCGGGACGGCGTCGTCGCGACCGTCCAGCGCGCTGTCGAGGTCGGCGCCGTGACCGGGCACGCCCGAGCTGATCGCCGTCCGGTCGTCGATCCCGGCCAGGTCGACCGCCGCACCGCCGCGCACGATCGGCACCCGCTCGTTGCGCAGCACCTGGACGCCCAGGGTGGGCAGGTGGCGCAGCCACGCGGTGGTGTCGACGAAGTACTCGTGGTTGCCGGTCACGAAGTAGACGCCCTGCTCGCTGACCAGGTCGGCCAGCGGGGCCACCTCGTCGCGCAGCTCGCTCAGCTCGCCGTCCACCAGGTCGCCGACGATCGCCACGACGTCGGGCCGCTGCTCGTTGACGAGCTCGACCAGGCGCTCGAAGCGCCGGGTGCTCGACATGGCCGAGAGGTGGCCGTCGGAGAAGGTGACGATGCGCAGGCCGTCCAGGGCCGGGTCCAGGCCGGCGAGCGCCACCGGCACCCGGCGGACGACGGGGGCGCTGTTGGCGAAGTAGGCGCCGGTGCCGGCCGTGCCCAGCGCGACCACCCCCGCCGTCGCCGCCAGCCCGCGCGCCAGCAGCAACCGCCGCGAGGGAGAGAGGACCCCGTCCTCCTCACCGTGGAAGGACCCCATCCTCCCCGCCCTTCGCGGGCTCGGGGCGGTGCCCTGGACGGGGCCGCGGCGAGCGTCTGGACTAGGCCCACCCGGGACGGCACCGCCCTCAGGTGCCGTCCCCGGCTCGGGTCGAGCTGCTGCGTCGTCGGTGCGCGGAGCCCTCCGGGCCCCGCTGGGGACGACCTCCTCGGTCACCGTCGTCGGGCTCGCCGCACCCCGGCGCCGGAGGAGGTGCCCCGCCACCCACCGGACCGGCTCCAGGGCGAGCAGCGTGACGAACAGGTAGAAGGCGACGCCCAGCCAGCTGAAGCCGAGCCACTGCACGACGGTGCTGAGGACCGAGTCCTGGCGCCGCAGCAGGACCGCCGCCACCGGAAGCACGGCCAGGACGACCACGCCGAGTGTCAGCAGCCGGCGCGTGCGGCCCGGCGGGGTGGTGCTGCGGACCAGCCGCCACCACAGGAAGCCGTGCAGCAGCAGCACGGCCAGGAGGACGACGGTGGCGAACCCCAGCAGGCCGATGAGGGACAGGTCGGACTCCTCGTGCTCGTGGGGACGCCGTGTGGTGGGCCGGCCCCCTCCTCGGCGTCCCCGAGCGTGCGAGGGGACCCAGGAGCGGCCTCGTCCCTGGCCCCCGGTCCCCTCCCAGCGTGCCTCGGGCGTGCAAGGGGCACGGTGAGAGGGTCCTCACACGAGTGGCGGGGGCAGGGGTCCCTTCTCAGCCCAGCGAGGCCACGGCCTTGACGGCGCGCCGCAGACCCGGCTCCAGTGTCCAGAACTCCGTCTCGGCGGTCGCGGCCCGGGCCTCCTCGAGGCCGTGCAGCCGGCCGTAGGTCCAGGCGTTCTCGCCCGCCGCGAAGGCGGCCCGCCCGACCCGCACGGCGACGTCCCGGGTGACGACGGTGTCCTGCGCGGCCCCGAGCAGGTCCTGCACCTGCCGGGTGCACGCGATGAGCGCGGTGGCCGGCTCGCCGAACTCGGCCTCGGCCACCTCTGCGGTGTAGCGGACCCGCTTGGCGGCCTTGCGGACCTCGTGCAGGTGCTCGTGCCGCTCCGCTCCCTCGGTCTCGCGAGCGGCGTCGACGGCCCGGCGCAGCCGCTTCCCGGTGCGCCGGACGGCCTCGGCCAACTGCACGGGGGCGGGCGCGGCGGCCAGCTCGGTGACCGGCGGCTCGGCCAGCAGGGCGTCGAGGGCGTCGAGCAGCTGCAGGTAGCGCCGGTCGGTGAGCGTGCGGGTGACCCGGCGGGCACCGGACTCGTGGTCCTTGACCTCGGTCTGCCGCAGGCGGGCGGCGACCGGTCCGAGCACCAGCTCGACCGGCTGGGCGGCGACCAGCTCGCGCAGGTGGGACAGCGCCACCTCGGCGTCCCGGGCGCCGGAGAGCTGCGCGCCCACCCACTGCAGCTCGGTGCGCAGCGGGTCGGTGTGCTCACGGTCCAGCACCGGGCGGAAGGCGGCGAGGATGCTGCGCAGCCGGCGGCACGCCACCCGGAGGTCGTGCACCCCCTCGGGCTGCTCGGTGCGCACCGCCAGGTCGGCGTCGTGCAGCGCCTGGAGCTGCCGGGCCACCGCGCCGAGGACCACCTCGCCGGCCGTGCGGACCGCGGCCTTCTGCTTCTTCGCCTTCTTGCCCTTCCCCGCCTTCCCGACGGCCTCGACCGTCGTCGGCGCCGGAGCGGGGGCCGCCGGCGCCGGCAGCCGCCCGTCGAGCACCCGGCCGAGCTTCGAGGGGGCGGCGGAGGGGCGGGCGCCGGCCGCGACGAGCCGCTCGGCAACCGCCTCGATCAGCGCCTCGTCGCCGTCGACCAGCTCCACCTCGAGTTCCCGCCAGGTGGTGACGGTGGCCGGCTCACCGGGGTCGGTCGCGAACGCCGTGCCGACGACGGCGTCGTCGGCCACCTCGGCCAGCACCCCGCCGGCGTCGTCCAGCAGCCGGTGGACCAGCCGTCGGGTGGAGATGGTCGCGACCGGCTCGGCCGCGGCGGTGCCCAGCAGGCCGAGCACCGGGGCGACGACGGCGCGCGGAGCGGTGCGGGCCGCCCGGCCCAGCGGCTGGTGCAGCTCGCGCCGTGCGCCGTCGGGCCCCGGCAGCTTCACGTGCCAGCCGGCGTCGGCTCCGCCCGTGCGCCGCCGCAGCGTCACGCGGGAACGCAGCAGCCGCAGGTCCGGGGTGTCGTAGTAGGTGGCAGCGAGCGACTGCTCCTCCGGGTCGCCGACCGCGGCGACCGCCCCGGCCCCGGTCAGGTCCGGGAGGGAGAAGTCCTCGCCGGCCTCGAACTTGCGCTCGACCTCGACGTGCTCGGTGGTCACGGGTGCCACGGTAGGCAGGGACGGCCAGGTCAGCACACCGGCGACGCCGCGCGGCGACCCATGTTCGGCCGGTGTCCCCGGTGGGCACGCTGGACTCCTGCGGGTCCCGTGGGGGACCTGCGAGACGAGGGGAGCCGACCCGGTGTTGAGCGAGCGAGAACTGTCCGCGGCGATCGGCAGCGCTGCCTACGGCCCGGACGGCGAGAAGATCGGCACAGTGGAGCACTTCTTCACCGACGACCGCACCGGCGCCCCCACCTGGGTGGCGATCTCCACCGGGCTGTTCGGTACCCGGCACTCCGTCGTCCCCGCGGCCGACGCCACCTTCTCGGAGGGCACCGTGCGGCTACCGGTGACCAAGGAGGCCGTCCGCACCGCCCCGTCGGTCTCCGACCAGCACCTCGACCCCGAGGCCGAGGCACTGCTGCGCCGGCACTACGGCCTGGACGGCGGGACGGCGGCGGCCCCGGCCGGTGACGACACGACCACTCGCGACCTCTCCCAGCTGCCGCCCGACGCGGTCCCGACCGGTCCCCGGCAGGACACCATGAGCATCGACCAGGCGGCCACCAGCGGGCAGACCGTTCCGGTGGCCGCCGTACCGACTCCCGCGGCCGCGGGCACGGACAGCGCCATGACCCGCAGCGAGGAGCAGCTGCGGGTGACCACCGAGCGTTACGCGGCCAAGCGGGTGCGGGTGGTCAAGTACGTGGTCACCGAGGAGGTGCAGGTCACCGTCCCGATCCGTCGCGAGGAGATCCGGATCGAGGAGGTGCCCCTGGACGACGACGCACCCGCGGCGGCCGGCGCCCTCGGTGAGGTCGGCTCGGGCGGCCTGCCGGAGACGATCGTGCTGCACACCGAGCGGCCGGTGGTGGGCACCGAGGTCGTGCCGGTGGAGCGGGTGCGCCTGCGCACCGAGTGGGTGCAGGAACAGGTCCAGGTCCGCGACCAGGTGCGCCGCGAGCGGATCGACGTCGACGAGGACCGCCTCGGCCAGGCCCGCGCGGGCCGGCACCGCCTGGACCAGGACCGCCTGGACCAGGACCGCCAGGACCAGGGCCACCAGGACCAGGGCCGCCTCGGCCAGCCCCGCCCGGGCCCGGACCCGGACCGCCTCGGCTAGGCCCGCCGGTCGGCGAGGAACCGCAGCCGCTCGCGGGTCGCGGTCACCTCGGCCGGGTCGACGTCGGCGACGAGCACCGTCTCCACGCCGGCGGCGGTCGCCAGCAGCTCGCCCATCGGGCTGATGATGCGGCTGTCGCCGGTGTGCTCGGTGCCGTCGCCGGCGGTGCCGACGCGGTTGCAGCCGACGACGTAGGCCTGGTTCTCGATCGCCCGCGCCTGCAGCAGGGTCTGCCAGTGCAGCCGGCGGGCGGCCGGCCAGTTCGCCGTCACCAGGTAGACGTCGGTGTCCAGCGCGGCGGACCAGAAGACGTCGGCGAAGCGCAGGTCGTAGCAGATGAACGGGGTCACCCGCAGGCCGCCGACCTCCACGGTCAGCGGCTTCTCGCCGGCGCGGAAGCGCTCGTGCTCACCGCCGTGGGTGAACGGGTGCAGCTTGCGGTAGCGGTGCACCGTGCCGTCGGGACCGGCCAGGACGAAGGAGTTGTAGGGCAGGTCGCCATCCGGCGCGATCTCGGGGCAGCTGCCCGCCACCCAGACGCCGTGCTCGGCCGCCCGCTCCTGCAGGAACTGCGCCGACGGGCCGCCCTCGTGTTCCCCGATCCCCGGCGTCATCGAGAAGCCGGTCGAGAAGGTCTCGCTGAGCAGCACGAAGTCCGCCCCGGCACCGGCCGCTCGGGCGACCAGCGGCGCCAGCCGCGCGAAGTTCGCCGTCCGGTCCTCCCAGACGATGTCGTGCTGGACCACCGCGAACCTCATGCCCTCATCCTCCCCAGTCGCTCCACGGCCTCACCGAGCACGGCGTCGCGCTTGCAGAACGCGAACCGCACCAGGTGGCGGCCCAGGTGCGCGTGCTCCGACGAGTAGAAGACCACGGTCGGCACCGCCACGACCCCCGCGCGCTGCGGCAGCGACCGGCAGAACGCCAGGCCGTCGCCGTCGGGCTGCACCGGCCGGACGTCGACCGTGGCGAAGTACGTCGCCTCCGGGCACACCACCGGCAGGCCCGCGGCGGTCAACCCCTCGACCAGCACGTCGCGGCGGCGCTCCAGGTCGCGCGCGATGCCGGCGAAGTACTCCTCGGGCAGCCGCAGCCCGGCCGCGACCGCCGGCTGGAACGGCCCGCCGCTGACGTAGGTGAGGAACTGCTTGGCCGTGCGGACGGCGGACACCAGCGGCGCCGGTCCGCAGATCCAGCCGATCTTCCAGCCGGTGACGTTGAAGGTCTTCCCGGCGCTGCCGACCACGAGGGTCCGCTCCCGCATGCCGGGCACGGTGGCCGGCGAGGCGTGCCGGGCGCCGGAGAACACCAGGTGCTCGTAGACCTCGTCGCTGAGCACCAGCAGCTCGTGCTCCATGGCCAGCGCGGCCAGCGTGCCCAGCTCCGCGCGGGTGAAGACCTTGCCGGTGGGGTTGTGCGGGGTGTTGAGCAGCAGCAGCCGCGCCCGGGGGGTGACCGCCGCGCGCAGCTCCGCGGCGTCGAAGGTCCACGGCCCGCTGCCCGACGACGGGGGCCGCAGCGGCACCGGCCGGGCGACCCCGCCGGCCATCGCGATGCCCGCGGCGTAGCTGTCGTACATCGGCTCGAACAGGACGACCTCGTCGCCGGGCTCGAGCAGCGCCAGGAGCGCCGCGGTCAGCGCCTCGGTGGCGCCCGCGGTGACCAGCACCTCGGTGTCCGGGTCGTAGGCGTGGCCGCCGGAGCGGTGCACGTGATCGGCGACCGCGGACCGCAGCTCCGGGATGCCGGGGCCCGGCGGGTACTGGTCGTGCGCGGTGCCGATCGCCGCGCGGGCGACGTCGAGCACCTCCGGCGGGCCCGGGTAGTCGGGGAAGCCCTGGCCGAGGTTGATCGAGCCCGTGGCGACGGCGAGCGCACTCATCTCGGCGAAGACCGTCGTCCCGAAGCCCTGCAGCCGGGACGACAGGTACGGCGCGGGCGTCATGGGGTCAGCCTCGCAGTTCCACGTGGAACCGCGCTCCCCCGGCGGTCCCCGCGGGGATGGCCGGACCTCAGCCGACGACGACACCGGTCGGCTTCCGCGCCTCGGTCCGCTCCTCGCTCGCCGGCGCTCGCTGCGATGCTCCCGCGGCTGTCAGCCGACGACGACACCGGTCGGCTTCCGCGCCTCGGTCCGCTCCTCGCTCGCCGGCGCTCGCTGCGATGCTCCCGCGGCTGTCAGCCGACGACGACACCGGTCGGCTTCCGCGCCTCGGTCCGCTCCTCGCTCGCCGGCGCTCGCTGCGATGCTCCCGCGGCTGTCAGCCGACGACGACGTCCTCCATGCCCTCGACGCTCACCACGTCTCCTGCACGCAGCTGCCGCCCGCGCCGCTCCTCGGGCTCCCCGTTGACCCGCACCGTGCCGGTGAGCAGCACGTCCTTCACCTGGGCACCGGTCGGGACGGCGTCCACGAGCTTGAGCAGCTGACCCAACCGGATGGACTCCTCCCCCGGCCGCAGTTCGACGGTGCGCACGCCGCTCATCCCGCTCCCAGCTCGTCGCCGACCGAGACCGTGCCCGCCCGGGCGACCAGGGCACCGATCGCCAGGCAGCCGTCCCGCTCGCGGTGGATGGTCTTGAGGACGCCGTTGTCGCGGCCGATCCCGCCGGGCTGCGGACGGGTGACCATGACGCAGCGGTCCACCTGTTTCACGACGTCCAGCTCGGCGCCGCCCAGCCGCACCCGTCGCCCGACCAGCGCGTCCTCCCCCGCCCCGTCGAGGACGACGTTGGCGCGGAAGCGCCGCCGGTCCCAGGTGCCCAGCGTGCCGGTGGAGACCAGCGAGACCCGGGTGCGGGAGCTGTCGTGGAAGGCGCCGCGGGCGCCGGTGAAGGCGTCCCAGTCGTACTCCCCACGGTCCCCCACCTCGGCGGGGTTCTCGTACCGCCGCTCGCCGGGCTCGTCCGCCGCGGCGCGCAGCGTGACCGGGCGGCCCAGCCAGCCGGAGAGCACCGCGTCGTGCGACGTGACGGACCCGTCCGGCAGCACCACCTCCACCCGGCCGTCGGGGCGCAGCCGACCGGTCAGGAACAGCAGGTCGGGCACCCGCCGGGCGGTCAGCCCGAAGCCGGTCGAGACGTCGAAGAGCGCCCACTGCCGGTCGCCGGCCAGCCCCTCCGCACCGACGTCCGCACTGGTCAGCCGCTCCCCCTGCAGCGACTTGACCGGGTAGCGCCACAGCTCGGCGACCTGCACGTCAGGCCTCCCATCCCAGGGTCCAGGTACCGGCCCAGTCCGCGCCCGGCTCGAGCACGACGAGGTCGACGTGGTCGGCGAGCGCGTTCGGCGGGCAGGTCATCGGCTCGACGGCGACGCTGCGCCGGCGCTGCCCGGCCCTGAGCGTGTCGCCGGTGAACACCTGCAGCCACGGCCAGGACGCGTCGACGGCGAGCTCCAGGGCGCCCAGCGCCGCGCTGCGCAGCCGCACCCGGGCCCAGCCGTCGGCGTCGCGGGCGAGGTCGGTGACCGGGGTGTCGAGGGAGCGGTCGCCGATCCGGCCCATCGCCCCGTCGAAGGGACGCCGCTCCCCCGTCGGCAGCCCGCCGTCGTCCACCACCAGCTCGGTACGGGCCAGCAGCTCGAGCTCGGCTCCGGCGATGCCGCCGTCCTCCTGCGCGCCGACGGCGAGGTAGGGGTGGAAGCCGGCGCCGAAGGGAGCCGGGTCGGCGCCGGCGTTGCGGACCCGCATCGTCACGGTGAGCCGGCCGGGCTCGAGGGTGTGGTCGATCGCCGCGGCCAGCCGGAACGGATAGCCCGAGCGCGGCTCGACGACGGTGCCGACGGTGACCGCGTCGCCTGCCTGCTCCAGCACCGACCACGGCTGCCAGCCGACCAGCCCGTGCATCGCGGTGGGCTTGTCGAGGCCGGCCAGCTCCAGCTGCAGGTCGCGGCCACCCCAGCTCCACCGGCCCTCACGGATGCGGTTGGGCCAGGGCAGCAGCACCCGGCCGCGGCTGCCGCTGGGCACCGTGCCTGCGGTGTAGCCGTCGAGCAGCTCGCGGTCGCCGACGCTCAGCGTGCGCATCGCGCCACCGCGGAGGTCGACGGCCAGCCGGGCGTCGCCGGAGGTGATCTCGACCTCGGTGGGCTCGGTCGCGGGCCAGGCAGCGCTCATGGGTCCCACCCCACCACACGCGGGGCTCTGCCCACCGGCGAGATCGACGGTCTCGCACGGACGGAGGCCCGCAGCGGTGCGTGATCGGCGATCGCGCCGGGGGGACGGTGAGCCGGATCAGGCCGGGTCGAGCACCCGCTCGTAGTAGAGCGAGTCGTCGGCGTCGTCCGCGTAGTCGCCGAAGGCCGGGATCGGCCGGTAGCCCGCGCCCTCGTACAGCGCGATGGCCTCCGGCTGCCGGGGGCCGGTCTCCAGCCGCAGCGTCGTCCAGCCGCGGTGCCGCGCGGCCGCCTCCAGCCCGGCGAGCACGAGCTTGGACACGCCCCGCCCGCGCGCCGCCGGGACGACGTACATCCGCTTGATCTCGGCGACGTCGTCCCCCAGCGGGCGCAGCGCACCGCACGCGACCGCCTCCCCGCCGGCATCACGGGCGAGCAGGACGACGGCGACGTCCGCGGCCGAGGGCGGCGTCCCGGGCTCGAGACCGCCCTCGTAACGCGCCCGCAGCTCGGCCTGCTGAGCGGCGGTCAGCCGCTGGACGTCAGGGTCGTCCCAGGCGGCCGGTGCGAGCTGCACGTCGAGCACCGCCCGACCGTACTGACGCGTTCCACGTGGAACCCGTGACGTCCGTCAGTACCGCCGGGGCCCGCCCCGGGAAAGACTGGAGCCCCGACCCGAGGAGGCCACCCCGATGCCCGAGCCGCACCTGCGCGCTGCTGACGCCGACCGCGCCGCCGTCGCCGCCCAGCTCGGTGAGCAGATGAGCGCCGGACGGCTCACCGTCGCCGAGTACGACGAACGCCTGGCCCGCGCCTACGCCGCCCGCACCTACGGCGAGCTCGAGGCGCTCACGGCCGACCTGCCACGCCCGGCCGCACAGCCCCCGGCCCCCGCTCCGGTCGAGCGGCAGCCCGCGCACGGCTGGCACCACGGCGGCTGGAGCGGCGGGCCCTCGCGTGAGGCGGCCTGGCGCAACTGGGCCGTCACCGCCGTCATCGTGCTCACCGTCTGGATCGCCGCCTCGATCGCCTCCGGCGGCCTGAACTACTTCTGGCCGATCTGGGTCATCGGCCCGTGGGGTGCGGTGCTGCTCGCCCAGACGCTCGGCCGGGGTCGCGGCGACGGCGACGACCGGCGACGGCTCACCTGACGGCGCGGGTGACGGTCCCTGGAGCGGGTACACCGATGCGGACCGCCCACGCCGCACACCGGGGGACCCGCGATGCACTCCATGACCGAGCGCTTCACCGACGCGCTGCACCGGATCGACAGCGACCACGACGTCCAGCCCATGGTGGACCTCACGGGTGACGACGCCGAGCTGGTCAAGCTGGACGAGCACCACCAGACCAGGGGCAAGGACGGCGCGAAGACCTTCTGGGAGGACTACCGCAACGTCTTCGGCGACCTGGAGACGACCTTCACGCACAGCGTCGTCGGGGAGGACAGCGCCGCCCTGGAGTGGACCTCGACCGGCACCCTGCGCAGCGGCAAGCCGTTCCGGTACCGCGGGGTGACCGTCATCGAGGGCGACGAGGAACGGCTCACCGGCGTCCGCACCTACTACGACTCCGCGGCATTCCTCCAGGAGCGCGGCGGCACGGCCTAGAGCCGCGCAGACGCAGCGAGCCGGCCCCCGAGGGGACCGGCTCGCTGTCGTCGTCGTGGGCAAGGGGGGAGTTGAACCCCCACGTCCTCTCGGACACACGGACCTGAACCGTGCGCGTCTGCCATTCCGCCACTTGCCCTGGCGAGGAACGACACTATCAGCCCCCTGCGCAGACCCCCGGGAGGGGGCCGGTCGTCGATCCCGAGGGCCTGCCGCCCACCCTGGGAACGTGAGTCGGTCCCCGGCTGGCCGCTCCGTTGACGGCTACGATCATCGGTGGCAGACCGGACGACCGCGCGAGCGCAAGGGAGCGACTGTGGGTGTGCTGCAGCGCTTCGAGCGGCGGCTGGAGGGCATGGTCGGACTGGCCTTCGCCCGGATCTTCAAGGGCAAGGTCCACCCGGCCGAGATCGCCAAGGCCCTGACCCGCGAGGCCGACGAGCAGCGCGCGGTCATGGGCGAGGGCCGCGTCCTCGCGCCCAACATCTACGACGTCCGGCTGGGCCCCACCGACTACGACCACCTCGCCGAGTGGTCCGAGCAGCTGGCCGCCCAGCTCGCCGACATGGTCACCGAGCACGTCGAGGGCGAGGGCTACCAGGTCTTCGACGCCGTCCAGGTGCGCCTGCAGCGCGACGACGGGCTGCCCACCGGTGTCTTCGAGGTCAGCTCGCACGTGGCCGACCCGTCGGCCAAGCCGGGCCCCCGCCTCGACGACCCGGTCGGCCCCCGCAGCGGCGCCGTCCCCCCGCTGCCCCCGCTGCAGGGCCGCATGGCCACCGACACCGGCCGGCAGTCGCCCTCGACGGTGGTCGGCCGCGCGGGCTCCCGGCCCGGGATGACCCACGTGCTCCTGGTCGACGGCCCGGGCACGCGGCACGAGCTGACCACCGGGCGCAACGTCATCGGCCGCGGCACCGACGCCGACATCCGGCTGCCCGACACCGGCGTCAGCCGCAAGCACGTCGACGTCGTCCTGGACGGCGGGACGGCGATCGCCGAGGACCTCGGCTCGACCAACGGCACCCTGGTCAACGGCCGGCGGATCACCCGACAGCCGCTCGCCGACGGCGACGTCATCCGCATCGGCCACTCGGTGCTGGTCTACCGGCAGGACGGCGCGTGAGGCGGGTCGCGCCATGACGGCCGAGATCGTGCTGCAGATCTTCCGCTTCGGCTTCCTGTTGCTGCTGTGGCTGTTCATCTTCGCCGCGTTCCGGGTGGTCCGGGCCGACCTGTTCGGCGGCCGCGCCGGGCGGGTGGCCTCGGTGCCGCCGCGCGCCGCCGCGCCCGGGAAGAGGACCCGCGGCGCCCCCAAGACGCTCGTCGTCACCGCCGGCCCGCTCACGGGCACCAAGATCACGTTGGGCGACCAGCCGATCCTCATCGGCCGCGCCGACGACTCGACCCTGGTGCTCACCGACGACTTCGCCAGCTCCCGGCACGCCCGGCTGACCAACCGCGGCGGCCAGTGGTACGTCGAGGACCTGGGCTCGACCAACGGCACCTACCTCGACCAGCAGCGCGTCCAGGGGCCGCTGCTCGTCGCGCCGGGCCAGCCGATCCGCATCGGGCAGACCGCGCTGGAGCTGCGCTCGTGACCCGCCGCGCCCGGGGGAGCCGACCCCGATGAGCCTCGCGCTGCGCTACGCGGCCCGGTCCGACCGCGGCCTGGTCCGCGGCAACAACCAGGACTCGGTGTACGCCGGGCCCCGGCTGCTCGCCGTGGCCGACGGCATGGGCGGCCACGCGGCCGGCGACGTCGCCAGCAAGGTCGTCATCGCCGCCCTCGAGCACCTCGACGACGACGCGCCCTCCGGCGACATGCTGCAGGCGCTGCGGGAGGCGGTGTTCGACGGCAGCGAGCACCTGCGCGAGGTAATCCGCGAGTCGCCGCAGCTGGAGGGCATGGGCACCACGCTCACCGCCGTCCTGTTCGCCGGCGGCCGGCTGGCGCTGTGCCACGTCGGCGACTCGCGCGCCTACCTGCTGCGCGACGGCGTCCTGCAGCAGATCACCCACGACGACACGTTCGTCCAGACGCTGATCGACGACGGGCGGATCACGCCCGAGGAGGCCAACCACCACCCGCAGCGCTCGCTGCTGCTGCGCGCGCTCAACGGACAGGACGTCGACCCCGACCTGTCGATGCGCGAGGCGCGCGCCGGCGACCGCTACCTGCTCTGCTCCGACGGCCTGTCCGGCGTGGTCAGCGAGGAGACGCTCGCCGAGGCCCTGCAGGACCCCGACCCGCAGTCCACCGCAGACCGGCTGGTCGAGCTGGCGCTGCGCAGCGGCGGGCCGGACAACATCACCGTGATCGTGGCCGACGTCGTGGAGGACGACGGGGAGGGCACCTACCCGGTCGAGCCGGTCGTCGACGGCGCCGCGGGCGGCAACGTGGGGCAGCGCGCGGTCGACCCGCGCTCGGCTGCCGGACGGGCCGCGCTGGCCGATCCGCGGCCGGAGCCCCCGGCCGCCGCGGGGACGAGCGGGGGAGCCGGGATGGCCGTCGCGCCGCCGCCCGGCCGCCGCCGGCGCCGGGTGCTCGGCGCGCTCGCCGCCGTCGTCCTGCTGGGCGCCGCCGCCGTCGGCGCCTACCTGTGGGTGCTGTCCAACTGGTTCGTCGGCGTGCAGGGGACCGCGGCCGGCGAGCGGGTGACCGTCTTCCGCGGCCTGGACACCTCGCTGCTGGGCATGGAGCTCAACCGGGCCGCCGACGTCACCGACCTGGCCGTCGCCGACCTCACGCCGGCCGGTGCCAGCAAGGTCGAGCGCGGCATCGCGGCCCGCGACGCCGCCCACGCCGAGAGCATCGTCTCCAAGCTGCGCGACCAGCGGCTCCCGCTGTGCCCCGACGAGGAGGACGCCGAGCCGGCCCCGCTCGCGCCGACCGGGTCGCCCACACCCGCACCGGCCCCGGACGCCAGTGCGGCGCCGACCGGCGCCGCCCCCACCCCGCCCGAGCCGACGACCTCCGCGCCGACGTCGCGGCGCGCCACGGCGACGCCCGAGCCCGGGGTGGACTGCCGGGAGGCCCAGTGACGTCCGGCCCCACGACCGACCCGCGCGCCGCGGCGCCGGGGACGGCGACCCCGCCCAAGCGCCGCAACACCGAACTGGCGCTGCTCGGCTTCGCCGTCGTCATCACGCTGGTCGCGCAGGCGATCGTCGACCTCACCGTCACCGGCTCGCTGACCACCGAGCTGGCCACCTTCGGCCTGTGGTTCACCGCGCTGTGGGCCGTGGCCCACCTCGTCGTCCGCAGGTGGGCGCCCTACGCCGACCCGCTGCTGCTCCCGGCGGTCGCCCTGCTGGTCGGCCTCGGGCTGTCGTTCATCCACCGGCTCGACCTCGCCGCCCAGCAGGCCGGCAGCTCGGTCAGCCGGGAGGACGCCCCCGTCCAGCTGGTGTGGGCCACGCTGGGCCTGGTGCTGTTCGTGGGCGTGCTCCTCGTACTGCGCGACCACCGGCTGCTGTCCCGGTTCGCCTACACGCTGGCCCTCGTCGGCCTGGTGCTGCTGGCGATCCCCGCGCTGCTGCCGTCGTCCCTCTCGGAGGTCAACGGCGCCAAGATCTGGATCCGGGTGGCCGGTTTCAGCATCCAGCCGGGCGAGTTCGCCAAGATCTGCCTGACCGTCTTCTTCGCCGCCTACCTCGTCGACAAGCGTGACGTCCTGGCGCTGGCCAGCCGCCGGGTCGCCGGCCTGGAGCTGCCGCGCGGCCGCGACCTCGGCCCGGTGCTCGTCGCGTGGATGCTGTCGATCCTCGTGCTGGTCTTCGAGCGCGACCTGGGCAGCTCGCTGCTGCTGTTCGGCATCTTCGTGGTGATGCTCTACGTGGCCACCGAGCGGGCCAGCTGGCTGCTCATCGGGCTGGGCCTGTTCGCCGGCGGGGCGCTCGTCGCCTACCAGCTCTTCGGTCACGTGCAGCAGCGCGTCGACTCCTGGCTGGACCCCTTCGAGTACTACGACGGCTCCGGCTTCCAGGTCGCCCAGGCGCTGTTCGGCCTGGGCACCGGCGGGCTGTTCGGCGCCGGGCTGGGTGGCGGCCGCCCCGACCAGGTGCCGGTCGCCAAGAGCGACTTCATCGCCGCCGCCGTCGGCGAGGAGCTGGGCCTGTTCGGCTTGGTCGCGGTGATCATCGTCTACCTGGTGCTCGTCGAGCGCGGGCTGCGCACCTCGCTGATCTGCCGCGACGCGTTCGGCAAGCTGCTGGCCGCGGGCCTGTCCTTCGCGATCGCCTGGCAGGTGTTCGTCGTCCTCGGCGGCGTCACCGGCCTGCTGCCGCTGACCGGCCTCACCACGCCGTTCCTCGCCTACGGCGGCTCGTCGCTGGTGGCCAACTTCGTGCTGGTCGCCGTCCTGGTCCGGATCAGCGACGCCGCCCGCCGTCCGGCCGCCCCGGCCGCGCCGCCCAAGCCCGCACTCGGTGACGCCCCGACCGAGGTGGTGCAGACGTGAACGCCCCGCTGCGCCGCGTCGCGATCAGCGTGCTCGTGCTGTTCACGCTGCTGATCGTCAACGTCAACGTCATCCAGGTCGTCCGCTCCGACGAACTGCGATCCGACGGCCGCAACACCCGCGTGCTGGTCGAGGAGTACGACAGCGAGCGCGGCTCGATCGTGGTGGGCGGCACCGAGGTCGCCAACTCGGTCCCGACCGACGACCGGCTCACCTACCTGCGGCAGTACGCCAACGGACCGGTGTACGCCCCGGTCACCGGCTACTACTCGCTGGTGTACGGCAACGCCCAGATGGAACGGGCGGCCGACGACGTGCTCTCCGGCGACGACGCCCGGCTGTTCACCCGGCGCCTGGCCGACCTGTTCACCGGGCGCGACCCCGCCGGCGGCGATGTCGTGCTGACCCTGGACCCCGCGGTGCAGGAGACGGCGATGGCCGGGCTCGAGGGCGTCACCGGTGCGGTCGTCGCGCTCGACCCGTCGACCGGGGCGGTGCTCGGCATGGCGAGCACCCCGACGTACGACCCGAACCAGCTCTCCAGCCACGAGCCCGCGGCGATCCGCGAGTACTCCGACCAGCTCGACGGCCTGGAGATCGACCCGCGCCTGAACCGGGCCATCGACGCCCGCTACTCGCCGGGCTCGATCTTCAAGGTGGTCGTGTCGGCCGCCGCGCTGTCCAGCGGCCAGTACACCCCCGACACCGTCGTCCCGGCGCCGCAGGAACTCGTCCTGCCCGGCACCAGGACGGCGCTGGAGAACTTCGGCGGCTCGGCCTGCGACCCCAGCGGCCAGCAGACCCTGCTCGACGCGCTGACCGTCTCCTGCAACACCGCCTTCGCGCAGCTGGGCATCGACCTCGGCGAGGACCGGGTGCGGGAGATGGCCGAGGCGTTCGGCATCGACGGCGAGGGCCTCGAGCTCCCGCTGACCACCGAGGGCAGCACGCTCGGCGAGATACAGAACGACGCGGAGCTCGGGGTCAGCTCGATCGGCCAGCAGGACGTGCAGCTCACCCCGCTGCAGGCGGCGATGATCGCCTCCGCGGTGGCCAACGACGGGACCCTGATGAGCCCTTACCTCGTCGACCAGGTACGCGCGCCGGACCTGTCGGTCATCGACCAGACCGACCCGGAGGAGCTCAGCGAACCGGTCTCGGCCGATGTCGCGGAGGGGCTGACCGAGATGATGACCAGCGTCGTGGAGAACGGCAGCGGCCGCCGCGCGCGGATCCCCGGTGTTCCCGTCGCCGGCAAGACCGGGACCGCGGAGAACGCCGGGCCCGACCACAACTGGTTCATCGGGTTCGCCCCGGCCGACGACCCGCAGATCGCCGTGGCGGTCTTCGTGGCCAACGGCGGCGGCACGGGCGGCGACGTCTCCGCCCCCATCGCCCGGGACGTCATGCAGGCCTACCTCGACGGGCAGGGCGGCTGATGGCACTGTCGACCGGGACGATCCTCGCCGGCCGCTACGAGATCACCGCACCCATCGCCACCGGCGGCATGGGCGAGGTCTGGCGGGCGAGGGACCGCGTCCTCGACCGCGAGGTCGCCGCCAAGGTGCTCCGCAGCGAGTTCACCGGCGACCCGAGCTTCGTGGCCCGCTTCCGCAACGAGGCGCGGCACACCGCGGCGCTCTCCCACCCCAACATCGCCTCGGTCTACGACTACGGCGAGACCCAGGACGAGCGCGGCGCCCAGCTGGCCTTCCTCGTCATGGAGCTGGTCGAGGGCAAGCCCCTGGTCACGATCCTCCACGAGGAGGGCAAGCTCCCGGTCGACTGGACGCTGCACGTCCTCGGCCAGGCCGCCGACGGGCTCTCCGCCGCCCACCACGCCGGCGTCGTCCACCGCGACATCAAGCCCGGCAACCTCATCGTGCGCCCCGACGGCGTGGTCAAGCTGACCGACTTCGGCATCGCCCGGGCCCGCGACGCCACACCGCTGACCCGCACCGGGATGGTCGTCGGCACCGCGCAGTACCTCTCCCCCGAGCAGGCGCAGGGCTTCGAGGTCACCTCCGCCTCCGACGTGTACTCCCTCGGCGTCGTCGGCTACGAGTGCCTGACCGGCGGCCGACCCTTCGACGGCACGTCGCAGGTCGCGGTCGCGCTGGCGCACATCAACCGCCCGCCGCCACCGCTGCCGGCGAACGTGCCGCCGGCGGTGCGGCTGCTCATCGAGCGCGCCCTGGCCAAGGACCCGGCCGACCGCTTCCCCGACGGCGCCGCCTTCGCCGCCGCGATCCGGTCGGTGGCCTCCGGCAACGGCCTCTCCCCGGCCCCGGCCGCAGGGCCCGCGACGCCGCCGCACGACCTCGGAGCCGCCCCCACCGCGCGGACCGAGGTGGTCGACGACCTCGCCGACTCCCGCACGCAGGTGCTGGGCGCCGCCTCCGCAGGCGGGGCCGCCGTTCCCGGGGCGCGCACCTCGGTGGGCGCGATGCCGCCGCTGCGCCGGGCGGAGGACGACGAGGCCGACGACCGGTACACCCCGCCGCCCGCGGACGACGGCCGACGCCGCAACCGCTGGGCCTGGCTGGTCGCCGGGCTGCTGCTGCTCGTACTGCTGGGCGGCGGGCTGTGGGCCCTGTCGAGCGGCGGGGACGACGGCTCGACCGGCACCGCCGCCGACCCCACGACCGCGGCACCGAGCAGCCCGGCCCCGGGCGCCGGGACCGTGTTCGTCGACAGCACCGGCTACATCGGCGACCCCGTGGACGACGTCGAGCAGGTGCTCGCCGGCCAGGGCCTGCGGGTGGCGACGGAGGAGGCCACCGCCGGGCAGCTGGCCGAGCTGGGTCAGGCGCTCGACGGGGGAGACGTCGTGACCACCAACCCGTTCAACCAGGCCGTGGCACCGGACTCGACCGTCACGCTCTACTACGCACCGCAGGACTACGCACCCGACACCGGTGAGGAGGACACCGGGACCGAGGAGGGAGAGGCACCCGCAGAGGAGGCACCTGCGCAGGGAACCACCCAGGCACCCCGGACGACCGCACCGGCGCCGACAACCCCCACGCGGGGCAGCAGCCCGACCTCCTCAGCGCCGGCGTCGCGCACCCCCTCCGCACCAGCGGCCACGTCGTCCAGCGTGCCGGACGAGGACGAGGAGGAGCCGCAGCAGCCCGGCACCCCGGCGCCCGGGCCGGAGGCCGAGCAGGGGCCGCTGTCCGGTCAGCCGGCTCCCGGCGGCTCGGATCGCGGCGCCCTGGAGGGCGAGGCGGCGGCAGCGGACACGGGCGCAGCCGGGTGAGCCACGCCCCTCGCGCCACCCGGGTCCGGCCGGTCGCAGCGGTTACGCTGCCCGGCGGCCCACCCGTCCGTTGCGCTCCGCCGGGTCCCGCCCCGACGCAGGACCGCACCGCCCGAGAGGACCTCCGATGACCACGCCTCCAGTGCTCGGCGAGCGCTACGAGATCGGCGGGGTGCTCGGCCGCGGCGGCATGGCCGAGGTGCACCGCGGCCGCGACCTGCGCCTCGGCCGCGAGGTCGCGGTCAAGGTGCTCCGCAGCGACCTCGCCCGCGACCCCTCCTTCCAGGTCCGCTTCCGCCGGGAGGCGCAGGCCGCGGCCTCGCTGAACCACCCGGCGATCGTCGCCGTCTACGACACCGGTGAGGACCGGTCGTCGAGCGGCGCGACCCCGTACATCGTCATGGAGTACGTCGAGGGCCAGACCCTGCGCGACGTGCTGCGTCGGGAGGGCGTGCTCTCCCCGGAGCGGGCGATGACCTTCGCGGCCGACATCTGCGCCGCCCTGGACTTCAGCCACCGCAACGGCATCGTGCACCGCGACGTGAAGCCCGGGAACGTGATGATCACGCCCCAGGGCACGGTCAAGGTCATGGACTTCGGCATCGCCCGAGCGGTGTCGGACTCCGCCGCCACCATGACCTCCACGGCCGCGGTGATAGGGACCGCCCAGTACCTCTCCCCCGAGCAGGCCCGTGGCGAGAGCGTCGACGCCCGCTCGGACGTGTACTCGGTGGGCTGCCTGCTCTACGAGCTGGTCACCGGCGCCCCGCCGTTCACCGGCGACTCGCCGGTCTCGGTGGCCTACCAGCACGTGCGCGAGGACCCGAAGCTGCCCTCGTCGGTCAACCCGGCGATCCCACCCGACCTCGACGCCGTCCTCCTCAAGGCGCTGAGCAAGAACCCGGCCAACCGGTACCAGTCCGCCGCGGAGATGCGCAACGACCTGCTGCGGGCGCTCGCCGGCCAGCGGGTCGAGGCGACGCCGGTCATGGGCGACGCCGAGAAGACCGCCATCATCGGCACCCCACCCGGCGGGTACGGCGACGGCGACTGGGACGACGAGGACGACGAGGCGGCCGGCAAGCGCCGGCGCAACCGCATCATCGCCGCGGTGATCGCCGGCGTGCTGCTCCTCGGCGGCGTGATCGCCGTGGCCCTGCTGATGAACTCCGGCGACGACGAGCCGACGACGCCGACGGCCACGCGCGTGAGCGTGCCCAACGTCGTCAGCCAGGACCAGGCGACGGCGACCCAGACCCTCCAGGCCGCCGGGCTGACCGTGGGCGAGGTCGGCATGCAGGTCACGCAGGACGAGTCGCAGGAGGGTCTCGTCCTGAGCACCGACCCCGCCGGCGGCGCGCAGGTCGACCAGGGCAGGGCGGTGAACCTGGTCGTCGGTGTCGGACCGGACACCATCGAGATCCCGGCGGTCATCGGCCTGGACGCCGACCGCGCCGAGACCACCCTGGGGAACGCGGGCTTCTCGGACGTGCAGACCGAGGAGATCGACTCGCTGTCGCCCGCCGACCAGGTCGTCGACGTCAGCCCCGGCGAGGGCCAGTCGGTCGACCCGAGCACGACCGTGACGCTGCAGGTCTCCGACGGTGACGCCGAGGTGCCCGACGTCAGCGGTCAGCAGCAGGCGGCGGCCACCCAGGCACTGCGGGCCGCCGGTTTCACCAACGTCGTCCCCGAGGAGGTCGACTCCAGCCAGCCCGCGGGCACCGTCGTCGCGACCGACCCCTCCGGCGGCGAGCAGGCGTCCGCGGACGACCCGATCACCCTGCAGGTCTCCAGCGGCCCGGCCGAGCCCGAGACGGTCGCCGTCCCCGACGTCGTCGGCGAGGAGCAGGCGACCGCCCAGCAGCAGCTGCGGGCGGCCGGCTTCACGGTCAACGTCACCAACCAGCCGGCCGGTGACGCCGCCGACGTCGGGGTGGTGCTGCAGCAGAACCCGACCGGCCGGGCTCCGGAGGGCGCGACGGTGACGATCGTCGTCGGGACCCAGCCGTCCGGGACCACGCCGAGCGGTGACGACGACGACAGCGACAGCGGCGGTGGTGGCGGCGGTGGCGCTTCCCCGCCTGCCGTGGACTAGCCGCAGGACGACAGCAGGGCCCCTCCCCGCACCGGGGAGGGGCCCTGCGTCGTCAGGAGGGTTCTCAGGCCGTCGTCGCGACCGTGGTGAGCCGGTGGGCCGCGGCGCTGGCCGCCTCGACGGTGGCCGGGTCGGGCGCCAGGCCGCAGGCCTCCAGCCAGGTGGCGAGCATCCGGTGGCCGCCCTCGGTGAGCACCGACTCGGGGTGGAACTGCACGCCCTCGATGGGCAGCTCCCGGTGCCGCAGCGCCATCACGATGCCGGAGGGCGTCGTCCCGGTGATCTCGAGCTCGGCGGGCACGGTGTCGCGGTCGACGGCCAGCGAGTGGTAGCGGGTGGCGGTGAACGGTGAGGGCAGCCCGGCGAGCACGCCGGCGCCCTCGTGCACCACCTGGCTGGTCTTGCCGTGCAGCAGCTCGGGCGCGCGGACGACCTCCGCGCCGAACGCCTCACCGATCGCCTGGTGGCCCAGGCACACGCCGAGGACCGGCGTCCCCGCCTCCGCGGCGGCCCGCACCATCGGCACGGTCACGCCCGCGGCGGCCGGCGTCCCCGGGCCCGGGGAGAGCAGCACCCCGGCCACGTCGAGGTCGGGCAGCTCGTCGACGGTGACGGCGTCGTTGCGCCGGACGACGCACTCGACGCCCAGCTGACCCAGGTACTGGACCAGGTTGTAGACGAAGCTGTCGAAGTTGTCGACGACGAGGATGGGACGGCTCACGTCCCCTGTGTACCAGGAGGACCCCGCGCCCCGACCCGTGCAGGCACCGACCCGAGCTCGCGAGGGGTGGGGAGGACGTGGTCCTCCCCCCTGCACGAGGCCTCAGCCGGCAGCGGCTGTGGCGTACTCCATGTCCGGTGGGCCGTCGTAGGCGGGCAGGGTGAGCTCCCCGCGTGCCTGGACGGCGAAGCCCAGCCCGTAGTCCTCCACGGCCTGCCGGAAGACCTGGACCTGGGGCGACGCCGCCAGCTGGGCGCGGACCGCGTCGGCGTCCCCGATGGCGGTGACCACGAACGGCGGGGACCAGGTGCGGCCGTGGAGCAGCAGCACGTTGCCGACACAGCGGACGGCGCTGGTCGCGATCAGCCGCTGGTCCATGATCGCCACCGCGTCCGCCCCGGAGGCCCACACGGCGTTCACGACGGCCTGCACGTCGGACTGGTGGATGACGACGTCGTCGGGCCGCGCGCCGAGGGGCAGCGAGCCGTCGGGCCGCCGCGGGGCGTCGTCGAGGGTGATCTGCACACCGGGGCCGGTGAGGGCCACCAGGCCGGCCGAGAGCGCCCCGGCGTCCCCGGCGTCGCGGGCGGCCGCCACGTCGCCGTTGCGGGACGCGGCCTGGTCGGTGAGGGCCTGCACCTGCTCCTGCAGCGCCGCCAGCTGCTCCTCCTGCGCCGCGACGGCCTCTCCCCGGGCAGGGATGAGGGCGGAGAGCTCCGTGGCCTCACCGCCGCGCAGATCGGTGCCCTGGGCGGTCTGGCTCGAGGTGGCGAACAGCAGCCCCGCCGCCAGCGCCACCACGGGCACCAGGGCGGCCCACGCGGTACCCCCGCGGGTCGTCCGCAGGCGCAGGGTGCGGGCTGTGGCCACATCCGCAGCTTAGGCTGGGAAACCGTCACGGCCGGTCACGACGGACCGGCCCCGGAGGGAGTCCATCGGTGCCGAAGTCCAAGGTGCGCAAGAAGTCGGTCTACACGCCGCCGCAGGGCACCCTGCAGTCCGGCACGGCGAGCGCGCGGGTCCTCCAGCCCAGCCCGCGCTGGTACGCCCCGCTCATGGTCACGCTCATGCTGCTGGGGCTGTTGTGGATCGTCGTGTTCTACGTCGCCGGTGACCGGATCCCGATCATGTCGTCGCTCAACGCCTGGAACTTCCTCATCGGGTTCGGCCTCATGGTGGCCGGTCTGGTCATGTCGATGCGCTGGCGCTGAGAGAGGCCCTCCTGCCCCGCCGCTCGCAGGCTCGCGCCGGGACCCTGCAGGAGGGTCGCCCTCCCTCCCACCCCTCGTAGCAGGACCTCGTCCTCCCCACCGCTCGCAGGCTCCGGGCGGCACCCGGGACCGAGCCGGCGGGACCCGGGAGGCGCCGCACACCCCACGCGGAGAGGCCCTCGTCCCACTCGGGACGGGGGCCTCTTGTTGTCACCGACCAGATACGCACAGTGTTGTCCACACCCGGCGCTGTGCACAGCGGTCCGACGCTGTCCACAGGTCGACAAAGCGCTGAACCCCCAGGGTTGTCCACGACGTGTGGAGAACGCCTGTTCGACCACGCGGCGCTGACCTGCGTGTTTATGAGGCATGTGGCTGATGTGACGAGAAGGGCAGCCGAGTAACTACAGCCCTGTGACTCCATCCCCAGCTGTGCACACAACTGTGGACGAGTCGACTTGGCGGCAGCCGGGCGACGCTCCTCCGCTCGCCGCCCTGCCCGTCCTGTGGTAGCGCGACACGCGGCCTGACCACGGCAGATCCCGACGTCCCCCCACGCCGTCCCCGCGGACGAGGACGGCCCCCGGTCCACGGGGGACCGGGGGCCGTCGACAGGGGCCTGTGGAGATCTCAGTCGGTGAGCAGCTCCAGGATCGTCGCATTGGCCATCCCGCCGCCCTCGCACATCGTCTGGAGGCCGTAGCGGGTGCCGGTGGCCTGCATGGTGTGGACGAGCGTGGTCATGATCCGCGCGCCCGACCCGCCCAGCGGGTGGCCCAGCGCGATCGCGCCGCCGCGCGGGTTGAGCCGGTCGCCGTCGGCTCCCGTCTCGGCCTGCCAGGCCAGCGGCACCGGCGCGAACGCCTCGTTGACCTCGAAGACACCGATGTCCTCGACCGACAGACCCGAGCGCTGCAGCAGCTTGTGCGTGGCCGGGATGGGGGCGGTCAGCATGATGACCGGGTCGTCGCCGGCCATGACGGTCGTGTGGATGCGCACCAGCGGGCGCAGGCCGAGCTCGCGGGCCCTCTCCGACGTGGTGACCAGCAGCGCGGCCGACCCGTCGGAGATCTGGCTGGCGTTGCCGGCGCTGATGACGCCGTCCTCCTTGAACGGGGTCTTCAGCGACCCCAGCTTCTCCAGGGTCCCGCCGGGGCGGATCCCCTCGTCCGCGCGCACCACGGTGCCGTCCGGCGTGGTCACCGGGACGATCTCCTCGTCGAAGGCGCCGTCGGCCTGCGCCTTGGCCGCCTTCTCGTGCGAGGCGAGGGAGTACTCGTCGAGCTGGGTGCGGGAGAAGCCCCAGCGTTCGGCGATCATCTCCGCGCCGATGCCCTGGTTGGGGAAGACCCCGCCGTAGCGCTCGAGGAAGCGCGGCCCCAGCGGCTTGCCCGCCAGGCCGTCCGCGCGGGCGGATCCCATGGGCACCCGGCTCATGGACTCGACGCCGCCGGCGACCACGACGTCGGCCTGACCGCTGATCACCGTGGCGGCGGCGAAGGCGACCGCCTGCTGCGAGGAGCCGCACTGCCGGTCGATCGTCGTCCCGGGCACCGATTCCGGCCAGCCCGCGGCCAGGACGGCGTTGCGGCCGATGTTGAAGGTCTGCTCGCCGACCTGGCTCACGCACCCCCAGAACACGTCCTCGACCACGGCCGGGTCGATGCCGGTGCGCTCGACCAGCGCGTCGAGCACGCTGGCCGACAGGTCGACGGCGTGCACGCCGGACAGTCCACCGCCCCGCTTGCCCACAGGGGTGCGCACCGCGGCGCAGATGACGGCATCTCGCATGACCACTCCTCGTCGACGTGGGCGGCATCACGCCCGCCTGCGCCAGATGGTAGGACGTCCACGCACCGGAGCCGCTGGCCCCGTCCGGAGGCTCGCGCCGAGCGTGCGAGGCGTGAGGAGGACGGGGTCCTGCTACTGGGAGGCTGGACGGCGTGCAGTGGTCGCCGCGCACCGGGGAGACGGCGGTCCTGGCGGTCGTGGGCGTCGCCCTGGGCCTGGCCACGGTGTTCCTGGACCCGCTCGGTCGACTGCTCGTCGGCGCGGCCGCCGTCCTGCTGCTGGCCCTGGCCGCCCGCGACCGCCTGCTGCGCCCCCGGCTGGCCGCCGGGCCGGCAGGGGTCGCCGTCCGCCGGCTGACCGGCGCCACGGTGCTGCCCTGGGAACGGCTGCAGGTGCGGGTGCGCGAGACGCGCAGGTGGGGAGTGCGCTCCCGGCTGCTGGAACTGGACACCGCCGCCGGGCCGGACGACGACGGTGAGCTGGTGCTGCTCGGCCGCCGGGACCTGGGCGCCGACCCCGGCGACGTCGCCCGGGCTCTCCGCGCGCTGCGGCCCCGTCCAGGGCACCGCCCCGAGCCTGCGAGGGGCGGGGAGGACGGGGCCCTCTAACCGAGGACGACGAGGGTGGACACGGTCAGCGCGACCAGCACGAGCGCCGCCGTCAGCAGCATCAGGCCGAGCACCTGCAGCTCGGTGCGCCGCCGGGCCAGCACGACCACCCCGGTGGCGACGAAGCCGGCCACCAGGCCGCCCAGGTGCCCCAGCAGCGAGACGCCGGGCAGGAAGCTGATGAGCACGTTGATCGCCAGCAGCGTCAACAGCCCGCGGAGGTCCTCCCGGCGGGCGATCATGACGACGGCGAGCCCGCCGAGCAGCCCGTAGATCGCGGCCGAGGCCCCGGCGACCGGGCGTCCCGGCTCACCGAACAGCTGCAGCGCAGCCGCGCCGCCGAGCAGCGACACGAGATAGACGGCGAGGTAGCGCCACCGGCCCAGCTGGCGTTCCAGCTCGGAGCCGAAGACCAGCAGCGCCAGCATGTTGAGCACCAGGTGCAGGAGGCCGATGTGCAGGAACGCCGCCGTGACCAGCCGCCAGTCCTCCCCCAGCTCGACGAGCACGGGGATCTGCGCGAGCTGGACGAACAGCGGGCTGAGCTGGTTGTCGAGCGGGTCGGCCCCGGTCAGGCCGGCGGAGACCGCGGTGGCGACGAACACCGCCACGTTGAGCACGATGAGCGTGACCGTGACCGCGCCGAAGCGCCGTCCGGCCCGCTGGAGCAGCGGAGCCTGGCGGGGGCGGCGCACACCGGCGTTGCCGGCCCGGACGTCGTCCGGGCACTGGAAGCCGACCGAGGCGGGGGTCATGCACTCCGGGCAGATCGGCCGGCCGCAGCGGGTGCACGAGATGCGCGTGGGCCGGTCGGGGTGCCGGTAGCACGTCGGTGGCGGGGGCGCCGGCTGCGGTTGGCCGGCGCCCCCGTCGTCCGGGCTGGTGGTCAGCTGCGCTGCACCTCGACGGACTGCAGGACGACGTCGTCCACCGGGCGGTCGCCGCGGGCGGTCTGCACCTTGGCGATGCGGTCGACGACGTCCCGGCTGGCCTGGTCGGCCACCTCGCCGAAGATCGTGTGCTTGCCGGTCAACCAGGTGGTCGGCGCGACGGTGATGAAGAACTGGGAGCCGTTGGTGCCGGGCCCCGCGTTGGCCATGGCCAGCAGGTAGGGCTTGGTGAAGGCCAGGTCGGGGTGGATCTCGTCGCCGAACTGGTAGCCCGGGCCGCCGATGCCCTGCCCCAGCGGGTCCCCGCCCTGGATCATGAAGCCGTCGATGATCCGGTGGAAGATCGTGCCGTCGTAGAGGCGGTCGGTGGTCTTCGCGCGCGTCTGCGGGTGGGTCCACTCCCGGCGGCCCTCGGCGAGGTCGGCGAAGTTCGCGACCGTCTTGGGGGCGTGGTCGGGGAACAGGTCGACGGTGATGTCGCCCTGGTTGGTGTGCAGGACGGCGCGGCGGGCAGGAGTCGCTTCAGTCACGACGTCCACTCTCCCACTGGTCCGTGCGCGGCGAGCACGGGGCGGCCGACCGCAGGGCCTGCTCGCGTGCGCGGGAACACCACGACGTCGAGGGCGCGCTCACGGTGGGAAGCCGCCGCTGCCTCGGCGTCCGTGTGCACGCCGCTCCCGTTTCCGGTCGTTCTGCGGACTATCTGCGGACTGCGTGCGGACTGCCGGTACGCGGTCGCCGCTGCGTCGGACGCTGCTTTGGGAGGCGGCACCCGCCCCATCCCCGCGGGAGTCTCTCCGACTGCGCCGGCCGTCGGAAGGGCGCTTGCGCGTCCCTCCGGGATGGGCCACTGGACACTGCGTCCGTCTACCGGGACGCGTGCCGTAAGTGGACTCCGCGGTGACGATGGTCAGGAGCCCGATGACGAGGCGTGATCCTCGTTCGTCCGCTCCTGGGCGGCTTGCTGTGCGGGTGAGGTGGCCCAGCTGGCGAGGAAGGCAAGTGCCTGCTGCGAGGGTGAGCCCTGCTCCGCGGTGAAGGTGATGAGCGTCTGGCCCAGATCGGCGGTGAGCGCCAACCCCTCGTAGGCCAGGATGAGGTCACCGACGACCCGGTGGTGGAAGCGCTTGGTGCCGGTGGTGTGCCAGCGGACGTTGTGCGTGGCCCACAGGGTGCTGAACTGCTGGCTGCGGGTGGTCAGCTCCCCGATGAGCTCGGTGAGCTCGCGGTCGTCGGGGCTGCGGGCGACTTCGGCGCGCAACTGGGACACGATGTCGGCGGCGACCCGGTTCCAGTCGGGGTAGAAGTCGGTGGCCCGCGCGTCGAGGAACGCGTAGCGGGCGTGGTTCGGCGTGCGGCCGGCGCTGCCGGGGCCGGCGTCGTCGAACAGGTCGGCGTAGAGGGCGCGGGCGAGCGGGTTGGCGGCGGGGACGTCGAGCCGGCCGTTCTGCACGAACGCCGGGACGTCGGTCATCGCTCCGAGTAGCTGCTGCACGCCTGGGCGGACGCCTGTCCGGGCAGGACGGCGGCGCGCACGGGCGGCCGTCGTCGCCCCACGGGTCAGGTCGTAGAGGTGCGCGCGCTCGGCGTCGTCGAGCTGCAGCACCCGGACGAGCGCCTCCAGGACGCTGCCGGAGACACCGTTCGCGTTGCCTCGCTCCAAGCGCGTGTAGTACTCGACGCTCACGCCGGCGAGCAGCGCCACCTCCTCGCGGCGCAGCCCGGGCACGCGCCGCTGCCCGCCGTAGGCCGGCAGGCCGGCCTGTTGCGGGGTGATCCGAGCCCGCCGGGTGCCCAGGAACTCGCGCAGGTCCTTCCGGTTGTCCACGGCAACCACGTTAGGTCCGCCGAGACCCGCGTGGGGGTCCCTGCCAGTACCCCCTCTCAGCAGGCTCTGCCACACCGCCGCCGAGCGGCGTTTCCTCGGTTGCAGCGAGTTCGACCAGCCGCCCGCCGCCCGCGGGCCGTACCTCGCCACCCACTCGTTCGAGACCGAAGGACTGCACCCAGATGACTGACAGGAAGATCTGGCTCATCACCGGCGCGGGCCGCGGCATGGGCACCGACATCGCCCGCGCCGCCCTGGACGATGGCCACGCGGTCGTGGCCACCGGCCGCAACCCCGACCGGGTCGCTGCCGCCCTCGGCACGCACGAGGACCTGCTGACCGTCACCCTGGACATCACCGATCCCGCCAGCGTCACCGCCGCAGTCGACGCCGCCGTGCAGCGGTTCGGCCGCATCGACGTGCTGGTCAACAACGCCGGCAACTTCTACGCCGGCTTCTTCGAGGAGATCACCCCCGAGGACTTCCGGGCCCAGATCGACACCAACCTGTTCGGCCCGCTCAACGTCACCCGCGCCGTGCTGCCGGTCATGCGCGCCCAGCGCTCCGGCCTCGTGGTGACCTTCAGCTCCTCAGCCGGCATCACCGGGGGCGAGTTCACCTCTGCCTATGTCGCGTCGAAGTTCGCCCTCGAAGGGTGGAGTGAGTCGCTGACGCCGGAGGTCGCGCCGTTCGGCATCCGCACGATGCTCGTCGAGCCCGGCTTCTTCCGCACCGAGCTGCTCACCGAGGACTCGACCCGCTATCCCGAGCCGTCGATCGAGGACTACGCCGAGCGCACCCGGCAGACCGTCACCGCCTGGAAGGGCATGAACGGCCAGCAGGGCGGCGACCCCGTCAAGCTCGCCCGCGCGCTGGTCCAGCTCACCGACTCCGACGAGCCCCCGCTGCGCTGGGCCGCCGGCACCGACGCCGTCGCTGCTCTCGAGCAGAAGGCCCAGCAGCTGCTCGCCCAGGCCGACGCCCACCGCGACCTGTCCAGCTCGCTGGCGCACGACGACGCCACCGCCTGAGACGGCAACCGCCCATTCCGACCACCTGCCGGAGATGACCACCCTGATGACCTCGAAGCTCACCGGCACCGTCGCCCTCGTCACCGGCGCCAGCAGCGGCATCGGCGCAGCCACGGCCCGCCAACTGGCCGAACACGGCGCCGCCGTGGCACTCATAGCCCGCCGCAAGGACCGGCTGGACGACCTCGCCGCCGACATCGAGAGCCGGCGGCACCGCGCTGGAGGTGGCCGCCGACATCGCCGACCGCACCGAGGCCCAGGCCGCCGTCGCACAGACCGTCGCCCAGTTCGGCCGGCTGGACATCCTGGTCAACAACGCCGGCCTGATGCTGCTTGGCCCGGTCGTCGGCGCGGATCCCGACGAGTGGGACCGGATGATCGCCGTCAACAATCAGGGCCTGCTCTACACCACCAACGCCGCCCTGCCGCATCTGCTGCGGGCCGCTGAGGACGGCCCCCGCCGGGTCGCCGACATCGTCAACATCAGCTCCGTCGCCGGCCGGGTCGCCGGGAGCGGCTACGGCGTCTACAACCTGACCAAGTTCGGGGTGAACGGGTTCACCGAGGCGCTCCGCCAGGAGATCACCAAGCGCCACGTGCGCGTCGGCGTCCTCGAGCCTGGCGCAGTGACCACCGAACTCGGCTCGCACAACAGCGACCAGGTCCAGGCCGAGATGATCAGTCCGTTCTTCACCGGCGTCGAGGTCATCGGCGCCTTGAACGCGTACTCGAGCAAGCCGGCGGCCTTCGCCACCCCCGAGGCGCTGGACGCGACGCTGATCGTCGCCGAGACCGTCGCGGTCGTGATGGTCAATGCCCAGGCACATGGCCGACTCGCCGAGGAAGCGGCCAATCTGCGCCTCGCCATGGAGTCGCGGGCGGTCATCGAGCAGGCCAAGGGCGTGATCATGCGCAGCGGCACGTAACCGCCGAACAGGCCTTCGAGATCCTGCGAGAGGCGTCGATGCGATACAACCGCAAGCTCCGGGACATCGCGGTGGGCCTCGTCGACGGAGTGCAGCCCCACCAGACGTAGGAGCAGTTGACATGCCGTCCCGGTTCAAGCCGGGGCGCGTGCTCGACGCCGTGCCCTCGGGTTACGGTCGCAGTCGTGCCCGATGCCAGGGAGATCGAGCCAGCGGACGCCGACCGGATCCGCGCCGCACTCATCGGCGTCCGCGACGCCCAGGACGAGCTGGAGAAGGCCGTCGCCCGGGCCCTTTTCAACAGCGCGAGCGTGCGCGCTGTCGCCGAGCTGGGACTCTCGCCCAACACGGTGCAGAAGTACGGGCGGGCGCATGGCTGGCCCACCGAGGAGAACCGCCGGCGGTTCAACGAGTCCCGCTGGGACCGGCAGGAACGTCAGCGCGCCGACGGATAGTGCGGTTGCACCAACCGCCTGCAGTCGGTCGATGACCCCTCACCGATGCAGCTTCTTGGTTGAACCACACCGGCTGGTGGGGACGGTACGCCCCATCCGACGACCCCAGTACGGCAGCGAGTCACTACCTGACCACCTCAGGGTGGGCCGCTATGGGACAGAAGGCGGCCTCAGGGACAGGGGGCGGCCCCGCCGTCCACAGTGTTGGAACGGCGGGGCCTGACCGCGACGGCGCCCGCGGAGGCCGCTGCGGCTGCTCATCAGTGCCCGCGGCCCCCGATCCGGGGGGACCCGGCAGGTACCTGGGCCGGTCCAGCATCCGGTGCCGGGCCCGGCTCATCGGAGGGGTAGTTCGCCGGTGTGGACCAGGGCGTCGGCGATCTCGCGTAGCTTGCGGTTGGTCTTCATCGACATCTGGGCCAGGACCTGGAACGCCTGATCCGCGGTGAGCTTGTGGCGGTCCATCAGGATCCCCTTGGCCTGGTCGATGACCCCTCGGGTCTCCAGCGCGGTCTGCAGGTTGTCGGCCCTGTCCCGGGCGCTCTGGTAGGCGTGCAGGTTGCCGGCGGCGACCGCGGCGTAGGGGGCGAACCGGGTGGCCGCGCTCCGGCTGTCCTCGTCGAAGGCGTGCGGCTCGCGGGCGTAGATGTTCAGCGCGCCGCGGACCCGCTCGTCCTCGTCGATGGCCAGCGGAACGGACAGGGAGCTGAGGGCACCGTGCTCGACCGCTCGGGGCAGGTAGTCCGGCCACCGGGAATCGGTGCGGGAGTCGGCGATCTCGATCAGCTCGCCGGTGTGGGCGGCGTGCAGGCAGGGGCCGTGGCCGCGTTCGTACTGGGACTCGTCGAGGTCGGTGGCCAGTCGGCCGGTGCTGGCCACCGTGGTCGGGTGGTCCTTGACCACCAGCGTCACCGACGCCTCGGGGCTGCCCGGCATCACCGTCTTGGTCAGGTCAGCCACGGTCTGCAGCAGGTCCTCCATGGACAGGTTGCGTAGGGACAACCGGCCCAGGCGCTCCAGCGCCTTGGCGGCTTTCGTCGGCTGCGAGTTTTCGGGACTGCCCACGGCACGGCCTCCGGACTGCTGGTACCGAAGGTGGGTGACCTCGGCCGCGGACCTCGATCTGGGGTCCGTGCGCGGTACGCCGACTGTGTGGCGCGCCTTCGACTCCGGGCATCCCGACGTCTTCCCCTGACGCTACTCGCATCGGCGCCCTCCGAGCCGCTGGCGATGTCCCAAAGTGGGCCGCTATGGGCGCCTCGCTCGACGGCTGATCCACCGACGACCCCGCAGCCGTGTCCCGCAGGGCGAACCGCTACGGCGACGTTCATGCGGGCAGGGGCGGCCAGCTACCGGTGTCTCGCAGGGGATCCCTGTGCGGTGGCTGAGGACCCGACGCCCCCGACCCGTCTCTTAAGGCGGCTTCAGGGCCACGTAGTCGGGGCTTTGCAGGAGTGCTCGCGGACGATTCGGCTGAACGGATGACTCCCCGTCGAGGCATGGGCACGCTCGTTGATCGCGACGACGTCGGGTCGAACGAGGTGTGTCAGCGGGCCGGTCCGTCCTGCCAAGATGCGCGCGTGGAGCAGCTACTGCGGGCGCTCACCCGGATCACCCTGGTCGACAGGCCCCTCAAGGAGGTCCTCGGGGACATCGTCCGGGCCGCCGCAGCAGCTATCCCCGGCGCGGAGTCGACTTCCATCACGCTGGTTCAACAAGATCGGGCCTACACCGCCGCCCATCACGGCGGAGCGGCCCTCGCGGCAGAAGAGACGCAGTACGGGCGCGGCTACGGGCCCTGCATGGACGCCGCCCGTGGAGGTGTCGTCATCCGCATCGACGACATGCGCACCGAGCCACGCTTCGGCGACTACCCGCAGCACGCAGCAGACCAAGGAGTGAGCAGCTCACTATCCGTGCCGCTGCCGTACCAGGGGAGCAGCATCGGAGCCCTGAACCTGTACTCCAGCCAGCCCTCAGCCTTCGTCGCCCCCGAGGTGTCAGAGAAGGCGCTGCTGGTCGCTGAGGTCTTGGCCATCGCGGTCCTCAACGCCGACCGCTACGCGCGAGTGAGTGAGGAAGCCCAAAATCTGCGCCAGGCCATGCAATCTCGGGCTGTCATCGAGCAGGCGAAGGGCATCCTCATGGAACGCTTCAAGCTCACCCCCGACCGAGCGTTCGACGTCCTCACCCGGGTCTCGCAGGAGGGCAACGTCAAGGTCCGCGAGCTCGCCCGCCGCGTCGTGGAGACCGGCGAGAATCCGGGGGTCTGACGTAGGGCGGCCCGACGGCCCTCGGTTCGAGCGCCGGGCCGGACCAGGAACTCCCTGATATCCCTCAATAAGTCGCTATGGGCGACTCGCTTCCCGGCTGATCTGCCCTTACCCGCGGCCCCGTCCCCCAAGGCGAACCCGCTACGGCGACGATTCGGACGGAGCGGGCAGCCAACCGCCAGTGTCCCGTAGGGGATCCCTGTTCGGTGAAGGCGCATCTGGGCCTCCAACCTGTAGCTGAAGGGGGGCCTCTAGGAGCTGGGCACGTTGGGCGAGACGCAGTCGGCCCGCGCCCTGGCCGAGGACACCCTGGAGCGCTCTCGCCGGGCGCTCGGCTCCGACCACCCGATCACGCTGTACCTGACCCAGGACGCCGGCATCGGCCACCTCGTGCTTGGTGACGATGCTGTTGGGGACCACCACAGTCGGCCTCTGTGACGGCTCATCCACCGGCGACCTCCATGCCCGAGAGCGCCCTGATTGGGCCGCTTGGGGACACCGCAGCGGCCCCTGAAACATGTCGAGGAACCGCCAGTTCTCCGCCAATGTTGTTGGAGCGGCCCGCCGTCGCCCCGTACGAACGGCTGGCCGGCAGGCTGCGGGCACTGGAGCTGCAGGTGGCCCTAAGAAGACGTTGCATTAGTTCGTCGGCAGACGGCGGGCGCAGATGAGGGTTACTGCCAGTCGGGCCAGCGCAGTGATGGTCGTGGCGGTCCGGTCGTAGCGCAGCGCTAGGCGTTTGCAGGACAGCAGCCAGCCCAGGGTTCGTTCGACAACCCAACGGTGCCAGCCCAGGCGGGCACTGGAGTCGCGGCCGATGCGCGCGATCCGGGCGGTGATCCCACGCCGGCGTAGGTAGTGGCGCACCCGCGGGTTGTCATTGCCCTTGTCACCGTGCAGCTTGACCGGCCGCCGCCGCGGGTGGCCGCGGCCGCCGCGCTTGATCGCCGGCATCGAGTCGAGAATGGGTTCGACGAACAGGCTGTCGTGCCGGTTCGCGGCCGAGACCAGCACGTTGAGCGGTAGGCCGCGTGCGTCGACCAGCAGGTGGTACTTGCTGCCGGCCTTCCCCGGTCGGTGGGGTTGGGGCCGGTCAGCGCACCCCCCTTTTCGCCCGGACGCTGACGGAGTCCAGGCTGGCCCGTGACCAGTCCAGCCGACCCTGCTCACCCAGGCGGTCCAGGACGGCCTGGTGCACCTGGTCGAACACGCCGGCGTCGGCCCACTCCCGCATCCGCCGCCAGCAGGTCCAGCCCGACCCGTAGCCGAGCTCGCGGGGCAACTTGGTCCAGCCGATCCCGGTGGTCAGGACGAAGGCAATGCCCTCGAGCACGTTCCGGTCGGCGGTCCGGGGTCGGCCGGTGCGGCCGTGCACCGCCGGAGGCTGCGGCGGAATGACCGGCTCGAAGAAGGCCCACAGCTCATCACTGATCAGCCGCGGCGGGGAAGACACCGACGACATGCGCGGCACCCTGCGCCGAACCGTCCGGACGGGACAGAGCCCGAAGACCTACTTGGGCAACGTTTTCTGAACGGGCCGCTATGGGCGACTCGCCTCACGGCTGGTCCACCGACGACCCGCAGCCCTGTCCCGTAAGGCGAACCCCAACCGGGAACACCGCAGGACAGAGCACGTGCCCTTCGGCTGCCGTCCCGTAGGGCCCGCCCGATGAAGCTTCCCGCAAGGGTGGGGCAACCGGGACACCTCTACGGCAGGACTGCGTTGTCCGGCCGCCCGCTCGGCGCCCACGCCACCGTGTCGCTGGAGGCTGCTGTCTGACGAGAAGCGGTGCATCACGGAGCTGGTCGTCAGCAGCACGAGCACCGGGCAGAAGTCACTCTGCATTGCACTCGACACTGCCCCCGATGCAGGAGAAGCGCCGCCGGTACCTGACCGCCGAGCAGCTGGAGGCGCTCGCCGACGCCGCCGGGCCCGGCCGGGCCGCCGTCCTGGCGCTCGGCTACTGCGGGCTGCGCTGGTCGAAACTGGCGGCGCTGCGGGTGCGGCACTTCGACCTGCTGCGCCGGCGGGTGCTCGTCGAGGAGGCTGTCACCGAGGTCGACGGCTCCCGCCTGGTGTGGGGCACCCCCAAGACCCACGGCCGCCGCTCAGTGCCGCTGCCGCGGTTCCTGGTCGACGAGCTGGCCCGCACGGTGGTGACCCGCCCCGCGGACGAGCTGGCCTTCCCCTCGCCGCAGGGCGCGGTGCTGCGCAACCGCAACGCCCGGTCCGCCTGGTTCGACGCCGCGGCCCGGGCCATCGGAGAGCCCGGGCTCACACCGCACGAACTCCGGCACACCGCAGCTCGCTGGCGATCAAGGCCGGCGCCAACGTCGAGGCCGTGCAGCGGATGCTCGGGCACGCCTCGGCGGCCATGACCCTGGACCGCTACGCCGACCTGTTCGACGACGACCTGGACGACGACGACCTGGACGACGACGACCTGGACGACGTGGCCGACCGGCTGGACACTCTGCGGGCCGCATCCCGCGGACGAGTTGCGGACTTTTGCGGACCGAGACCCCGTCGGAGGGCTCGCCGGAGCCCCCGACGGAGGTGAATCCGCAGGCCGGAGGAGTGGAGACGAGGGGAATCGAACCCCTAACCCCCGCCTTGCAAAGGCGGTGCTCTGCCAATTGAGCTACGTCCCCGGAGTGGGAGGTGCACCCTCCCGGCGGGTCAGTGGGCGCCCGGCGTGCTGACCCCCTGGGGGCCGCGGGTCGCCTCGGCCCAGAGGTCGGCCTCCGCCCTGCCCGTCGTTCGCCGCCGGACGGCGGCCAGAGCAGTTGCGGCGGCGGCCGCGAAGACCAGCTTCCTGAGCACGCGGGGTACCTCCTCGAGGGGAGTCCCCCTCCTCGGGAGGGGGCCGGAGCCCGACCCCGGGAACGGGGTGGGCCGGTGGCGCCAGTACACGGTGGGCCTGGGAGGACTTGAACCTCCGGCCTCATCCTTATCAGGGATGCGCTCTAACCGCCTGAGCTACAGGCCCGTGGACCTCGACCAGCGTACCCGGCCACGCGGTGCCGCCCGCAGGGGGGTGGTGTGAGGTCGCCCTCCGCGTGCGGGCAGCAGAGCCGGCGTCACCCCGACGCCACTTCGGGGAACCCGCTGCCCCGGACGTGCTTCCGGCCGGCACTTCCCCCGCCCTCGCGACCGGGACCGAACACACGTCAGGCGCCCTCTCAGCCGTCGTGAGAGGGCGCCTGACGTGCGCGCTGGCGTGCCGGTGAGCCGACGATGACTCCGCGGTGCCGGCCGGTGGGCCGACGGACGACTCAATCCCGCTCGGAGAGGGTGACCTCGAGGCCGCCGACCAGGTCGGAGCACATGTTGTAGATGAACGCCGCGACGGTGCACAGCGCGGTCATCAGCACGATGTTGATGGCCCCGATGACCGCGGCGCCGCCGAAGACGATGCCCGGGGTGATGACCTCGCTGCCGCCGTCGCCACCGGAGGCGTCACCGGAGGCGCTGCCGAGCTGGCCGAACAGGTCGTTGAGGGTCTCGAAGACGCCGAGGCCGGAGAGGATGCCGTAGAGCAGGCCGACGGCGACCATCCAGATGAAGAACATCGCGATCGACAGGACCAGCGAGATCTTCAGCGCGGAGAACGTGTCGATGTGCCGCAGCTGCAGGCGGGCGCGGCGTGGGCCGCGAGGCGCCTTGCCGCCGCCGGAGGAGGCCCTGGCGGCGCCGGCAGCAGGCTGGGCACCGGCGGCCTGGGAACCGGCGGCCTGGGCACCGGCAGCCTGGGAACCGGCAGCCTGCTGGGCACCGGTGGCCGGGGGGACGGCGGTCTGGGCACCGGAGGCCTGCGCACCGGCAGCCGGCTGGGCACCGGTGGCCGGGGGGACGGCGGTCTGCGTGCCCGACGCCGGGCCGGTCGCCGCCGGGGCGGCGCCGTCAGCGGCCACGGCCTGGGTCCGGGCGGTGTTCGCGCCGGGGATGGTCTGCGTCGACCCCACCGAGGGCGTGTCGTCAGCCGCGGGCTGCTGACCGGTCGCCGTCCCCTGTGCCGGGGTGGTGTCCCCGGTCCGGGACCCGGTGCGCACCGAACCCTGCGTCCGGTCGCTCATGCGAGTCTCCCGTTCCCCAGCGGCCATCGCCGCTGCCTCGCACCCGGTCGGCCCGGCGCGACGCCGGGAGCGCCTGGGCGCCGGTCATGGCTGGGACGACGGAGGCGGGGCAGCCGGACCCGGGGTCGGCGACCCCGCCTCCACCGTCTTCGTCCACAGCCTAGGCGGCAGCCTCGTCATTGTCCGTCGTACGGGCGATCGCCACGATCGACACGTCTTCCGGCAAGTTCATGAGCTTGACACCCATGGTGGCGCGGTCCTTGTTGTGCCGGACGCCGTTGACCGGGGTCCGGATTACGCCGCCGCCGGAGGTGATGGCGTAGAGCTCGTCGCCGAGCCGGACCGCCAGGGCCCCGACCAGGTTGCCCTTGCGCGCCTTCGGGTCGGCGGTGAGCACGCCCTTGCCGCCGCGACCCTGGGCCGGGTAGTTCTCGATCCCGGTCCGCTTCGCGAAGCCGCGTTCGGTGGCGACGAGGACGTCGACGCCCTCCTCGACCACCATCATCGACAGCAGCGAGTCGTCCGAGGACAGCGCGATGCCGCGGACGCCCTCGGTGGCCCGGCCCATCGGCCGCAGCGTGGCGTCGTCGGCCTTGAAGCGGATCGACATCGCCTTGCGGGTGACCAGCAGCAGGTCCTGCTCCGGGTCGATGAGCGCGGCGCCGACCAGCTCGTCGCCCTCGCGCAGGTTGATCGCGATGACGCCGCCGCTGCGCGGGGAGTCGAAGTCGGTCAGCCGGGTCTTCTTCACCTGCCCGTTGGACGTGGCCAGGACCAGGTACGGGGCGACCCCGTAGTCCTTGATCTGCATGACCTGGGCGATCTTCTCGTCGGGCTGGAAGGCCAGGATGTTGGCCACGTGCGCGCCGCGGGCGGTGCGGTTGGCCTCGGGCAGCTCGTAGGCCTTGGCCCGGTAGACGCGGCCCTTGTTGGTGAAGAAGAGGATCCAGTCGTGGGTGGAGCCCACGAAGAAGTGGTCGACGATGTCGTCCTGCTTCAGCGCCGCACCCATCACGCCCTTGCCGCCGCGACGCTGCGAACGGTAGAGGTCGCTCTTGGTCCGCTTGGCGTAGCCGGTGCGGGTGATGGTGACGACGACCTCCTCCTCCGCGATGAGGTCCTCCATGGAGACGTCGCCGTCGTTGGCCACGAACTTCGTGCGCCGGTCGTCGCCGTACTTCTCCACGATCTCGGCGAGCTCGTCGCGGATGATCTGCCGCTGCCGCTCGGGCGAGTCGAGGATCGCCTGCAGGTCGGCGATACGGGCCTCGAGGTCGCCGAGCTCGTCGAGGATCCGCTGCCGCTCGAGGGCGGCCAGCCGGCGCAGCTGCATGTCCAGGATCGCGGTCGCCTGGATCTCGTCGATGTCCAGCAGCTCCATCAGTCCGCTGCGCGCCGCATCGGCGGACTCGCTGGACCGGATGAGGGCGATGACCGCGTCGAGCTGGTCGAGGGCCTTGGCCAGACCGCGCAGGATGTGCGCGCGCTCCTCGGCCTTGCGCAGCCGGTAGCGGGTCCGCCGCTGGATGACCTCGATCTGGTGCAGCACGTAGTAGCGGACCAGCTCGTCGAGGCGCAGCGTCCGCGGGACGCCGTCGACGATCGAGAGCATGTTGCAGCCGAACGTCGTCTGCAGCTGGGTGTGCTTGTAGAGGTTGTTCAGCACCACCTTGGCGACGGCGTCCCGGCGCAGGGTGATGACCAGGCGGCGGCCGACGCGGTCGCTGGACTCGTCGGCGATCTCGCTGATGCCCTGCAGCCGGCCGTCGCGAACGGCCTCGGCGATCGCCTCGGCCAGGTTGTCGGGGTTGACCTGGTAGGGCAGCTCGGTGACGACCAGCTGCACCCGGCCGCGAGCGTCCTCCTCCACGGTGACCACCGCGCGCATGCGCACCGAGCCGCGACCGGTCCGGTAGGCCTCCTCGATGCCCTCCCGGCCGACGATCAGACCGTGGGTGGGGAAGTCGGGACCCTTGACCCGTTCCATGCACGCCGTCAGCGCCTCCTCGGGCTCGGCGTCCGGGTGGTCGAGCATCCAGAAGACCGCCTCGGCGACCTCGCGGAGGTTGTGCGGCGGCATGTTGGTCGCCATGCCGACGGCGATGCCGGCCGAGCCGTTGATCAGCAGGTTGGGGATCCGCCCAGGCAGGACCAGCGGCTCCTGGTTCTTGCCGTCGTAGTTGGGCTGGAAGTCGACGGTCTCCTCGTCGATGTTGGCCAGCATCTCCATGGCCAGCGGTGTCAGCCGGGCCTCGGTGTAGCGCATGGCCGCCGCCGGGTCGTTGCCCGGGGAACCGAAGTTGCCCTGACCGTCGATCAGCGGGTAGCGCATCGACCACGGCTGGGCCAGTCGCACGAGGGCGTCGTAGATCGCCGAGTCACCGTGCGGGTGGTAGTTACCCATGACCTCGCCGACGACGCGGGCGCACTTGACGTAGCTCCGGTCGGGACGGAAGCCCTGGTCGTACATGGCGTACAGCACGCGGCGGTGCACCGGCTTGAGGCCGTCGCGGACCTCGGGCAGCGCGCGGCCGACGATGACCGACATCGCGTAGTCGATGTAGCTGCGCTGCATCTCCTGCTGGAGGTCGACCGGCTCGATGCGGTCGCGGGTGGGGATGTCCGTCACGGTTCAGGTCCTCAGAGCTCGGTGCGGAGGGTGTGAGGTCGAAGGGGTGGCCCCGTCCAGCGGCTCGCCGCGAGCGTGCGAGCGGTGAGGAGGACGGGGTCCCCTCTCAGACGTCGAGGAAGCGGACGTCCTTGGCGTTGCGGGTGATGAAGCTGCGGCGGGCGTCGACGTCCTCGCCCATGAGCACGCTGAACAGCTCGTCGGCGGTCGCGGCGTCCTCGAGGGTGACCTGCAGCAGGATCCGGGTCTCCGGGTTCATGGTGGTCTCCCAGAGCTCGGTCGCGTTCATCTCACCCAGGCCCTTGAAGCGCTGGATCGCGTCGTCCTTGATCTTGCGGCCGGCCTCGGCGCCGGCCCGGAGGACGGCTTCCTTCTCCTTGTCGGTGTAGACGTACTCGTCACCGACCTTGCCGCCCCACTTGATCTTGTACAGCGGCGGCTGGGCCAGGTAGACGTGCCCGGCCTCGACCAGTGGCCGCATGAAGCGGAACAGCAGGGTCAGCAGCAGGGTCCGGATGTGCTGGCCGTCGACGTCGGCGTCGGCCATCAGCACGATCTTGTGGTAGCGCAGCTTCGACAGGTCGAACTCGTCGTGGATGCCGGTGCCGAACGCCGTGATCATCGACTGGACCTCGGTGTTCTTCAGCACCCGGTCGATGCGTGCCTTCTCGACATTGATGATCTTGCCGCGGATGGGCAGGATCGCCTGGAACATCGAGTCGCGGCCGGACTTGGCCGAGCCACCGGCCGAGTCGCCCTCGACGATGTAGACCTCGGAGTTGCGCGGGTCGGTCGAGCGGCAGTCGGCCAGCTTGCCGGGGAGGCCGGTCGAGTTCAGCGGGTTCTTCCGGGCCAGCTGACGGGCCTGCTGGGCGGCGCGGCGGGCGCGCGCGGCCGAGCTGGCCTTGGTGATGATCTGCTTGGCCTCGGTCGGGTTGGCCTCGAACCAGTGCGCGAGCTGGTCGTTGCAGACCCGCTGCACGAAGCCCTTGACCTCGGTGTTGCCGAGCTTGGTCTTGGTCTGGCCCTCGAACTGCGGGTCGCCGAGCTTGACCGAGACGATGGCGGCGAGGCCCTCGCGGATGTCCTCACCCGTGAGCTTCTCGTCCTTGGCCTTGAAGAGCTTCTTCTCCTCGGCGTAGCGGTTGACGATCGAGGTGAGCGCCGCGCGGAAGCCCTCCTCGTGGGTGCCGCCCTCGTGGGTGTTGATGATGTTGGCGAAGGTGTGGACCGACTCGGAGTAGGCCTCCGACCACTGCATCGCGATGTCCACCGACATCGCGGTGTCGTTCTTGCCGGTGCCGTCGGCGGAGAAGCCGATGACCGAGCGGTGGATCGCGGTCTTGGTCCGGTTGAGGTGGGCGACGTAGTCCTTGAGGCCGCCCTCGTAGAAGTAGGTGACCTCGGTGGGCTCGAAGGCCGGCTCCTCGGCCTGCGGGGACGGGGCCTCCTCGGCGAGCGACAGCTCCTCGGCCATGCCGGTCTCGACCTTGCTGTGACCCGGGCGCTCGTCGCGCAGGACGATCCGCAGGCCGGCGTTGAGGAACGCCATCTCCTGCAGCCGGCGGCTGATGGTGTCGAACGAGTAGGTGGTCGTCTCGAAGATCGCCGGGTCGGCCCAGAAGGTGATCTGGGTGCCGCGCTTCTTCGTGGGACCGATCTTCTCCAACGGCGAGGGCTTGGCCTCGGCGTAGTGCTGGTGCCACTCGGTGCCGTCGCGCCAGATGCGCACGTCGAGCTCGGTGGACAGCGCGTTGACGACGGTGACGCCGACGCCGTGCAGGCCGCCGGAGACGCCGTAGCTCTTGCCGTCGAACTTGCCGCCCGCGTGCAGGATCGTCATGACGACCTCGACGGTCGGCCGCTTCTCCACCGGGTGCATGTCGACCGGGATCCCGCGGCCGTTGTCCTCCACCCGGACGCCGCCGTCGGGCAGCAGGGTGACCCGGACGGTGTCGCAGTAGCCGGCCAGGGCCTCGTCGACCGCGTTGTCGACGACCTCCCACACCATGTGGTGCAGGCCCCGCTCACCGGTCGAGCCGATGTACATGCCGGGGCGCTTGCGGACGGCCTCGAGACCCTCGAGGACGGTGATGGAGCTGCCGGAGTAGGCGTCAGCCTGGGCGTCGGTCTTCGGTCGAGCGACCACGTGGGGCCCTTCTGTCGCGCACCCGGCGGCGGGGCGCCCCGACCGCGGGCAGGGGCGCAGAACGGCTCTCAGCCGGATGCTGGCGGTTTCTGCTCTCCAGGATACCGGGTCCTACGACAGGAATGCCGCCGTCCCGGCCCTCACGTCGTGTCTGCGCCACTCGCAGCACGCCTGCCACCACAGGTGTTGCCCCGGGGGTCGACACGCCGTCCGTGGGGCGCCTGGTGGCCCGTCCCGGGCCATGCCCCGAGCGGAGCGGGGAGTGGGCAGGACGGCGGCCCTCCGCAGCGTCCCGCCGGCCCCGTCCCGGGTCCCGCCCTGAGCCTGCGAAGGGTGGGGAGGACGGCGGCCCCCTGCAGGGTCCCGCCGCGAGCTCGCGAGTGGCGGGGGGCAGGGGGTCCTTCTAGTTGTGCGGCCCCGTCGGCCCTTCGCCGGTCAGGTTGGCCGGGTCGAACCGGGGCGTCGCGGCGCCGGTCCGCTTGTTGACGAGGACCGTCACTCCCCAGAGGACGACGCCGATCGCCAGGAGGACGCCGGCGATCCGGTACTGCTCGGCCGGCCGGCCCGCCCACGGCGTGGCCAGGTACGCGCAGGCGAGCGCGCCGACGACGGGCAGCACGGTCGGCGTGCGGAAGTGGTCGGCGTCGATCCTGTCCCTGCGCAGGACCAGGACGGCGACGTTGACCACGGTGAAGACCATGAGCAGCAGCAGGGCCGTGGTGCCGCCGAGGGCGGGCACCGCCCCGACGAACGTGATCAGCCCGAACGCCAGCGCCGTGGTGAAGAGGATCGCCGTGGTCGGGGTGCGCCGGCGGTGGTGCACCCGGCCGAGCAGGGGCGGCAGCACCTTCTCGCGGCTCAGGCCGTAGACCAGCCGGCTGGCCATGAGCATGTTGATCAGCGCCGAGTTGGCGACGGCGAACATCGTGATGACACCGAAGATGCCCAGCGGGAACCCGGGTGCCCCGGCCGCCACCACCTGCAGCAGCGGGGTGTCGCCCTGGCTGAGCTGGTCCGCCGGCACGAGCGCGATCGCCGAGATCGACACCAGCACGTAGATCAGGCCGGTCAGGCACAGTCCGGCCAGCAGGACCTTCGGGAAGATCCGCCGCGGCTCCTTGCACTCCTCGGCCATGTTGACCGAGTCCTCGAAGCCGACCATCGCGAAGAAGGCCAGTCCGGTGGCGGCGATGACCCCGCCGACGACCGAGCGCTCACCGGTGTCGAACTCGGTCACCCGCGAGAAGTCGCCGCCCCCGCCGCCCAGCGCCCACACGCCGACGCCGATGACGATCAGCAGGCCGGTCAGCTCCACGCAGGTGAGGACGACGTTGGCCTTGACGCTCTCGCCGACACCACGGAGGTTGACCAGCGCGACCAGCGTCATGAAGCCCAGCCCGACCAGCGTGATGCCGATCCCCTCACCGAGCCCGAGGCCGGTGACGCTCACGAAGTTGGCGCTGAACGCCCGCGCGGCGGTGGACGCCGACGTGATGCCCGAGCTCATCACCGCGAAGGCGACCAGGAACGTCACGAAGTGGATGCCGAAGGCCTTGTGCGTGTACAGCGCGGCGCCGGCCGCCTGCGGGTACTTGGTGACCAGCTCCAGGTAGCTGAACGCGGTGATCAGCGCGACGATGAAGGCCACCAGGAAGGGCAGCCAGACCACGCCGCCCACCTGGGCGGCGACCTGGCCGGTGAGCGCGTAGATGCCGGTGCCGAGGACGTCGCCGACGATGAACAGCAGCAGCAGACCCGGGCCCATCACCCGCTTGAGTGCCGGCTGGCCGTCGGACGTGCGGTCGGGTGCAGCGGTGGTGTCGGCCATGGTGACCCCCTGCTCGACTCGTGCCGGTGGATGCGACCGCCGTTGGTCCTCAGGACGTGCGCCCAGGGTGGCGGGTACCGCGGGAGCCCGCGACCCGAGCGCGCACGGCATCCACGGCCGACACTCGGGACATGGCCCCGACCGACGGCACCACCCCAGCTCCCACGCCGAAGACCTGCCTCGTCACGGGAGCCACCGGCTACATCGGCGGGCGGCTCGTGCCCGAGCTGCTCGCCGCCGGGCACCGGGTGCGGGTGATGACCCGCTCGCCCGAGCGGCTGCGCGACCACCCCTGGGCCGGGCAGGTCGAGGTCGCCCGGGCCGACGCCGGGGACGCCGACGCGGTCGCGGCGGCCTGCACGGGGGCCGACGTCGTCTACTACCTGATCCACGCCCTGGGCACCGGTCCGGACTTCGAGGAGACCGACCGGCGGACGGCGGAGGTGATGGCGCGCGCCGCGCGGGACGCCGGCGTGGGCCGGCTGGTCTACCTCGGCGGGCTGGAGCCCCAGGGCGAGGAGCTCTCCCCGCACCTGCGCTCCCGCGCCGAGGTCGCCCAGATCCTGCTGGACTCCGGCGTCCCGACCGCCGTCCTGCGGGCCGCGGTCGTGCTGGGCTCGGGCTCGGCGTCCTTCGAGATGCTGCGCTACCTGACCGAGCGGCTGCCGGTGATGGTCACGCCGCGCTGGGTGCACAGCCGGATCCAGCCGATCGCGATCCGCGACGTGCTGCGCTACCTCGTCGGCTGCGCGACGCTGCCGGACGACGTGCACCGGAGCTTCGACATCGGCGGCCCCGACGTCATGACCTACGTGGAGATGATGCAGCGCTTCGCCGCGGTGGCCGGGCTGCCCAGGCGGCGGATCCTGCCCGTCCCGGTGCTCAGCCCGGGGCTGTCGAGCCACTGGGTCGGCGTCGTCACCCCCGTGCCGGCGTCGATCGCCCGTCCGCTGGTGGAGTCGCTGCGCAACACCGTCGTCTGCTCCGAGCACGACATCGCCCGGTACGTCCCGGACCCGCCGGAGGGGCCGCTCGGCTTCGACGAGGCGGTGCGGCTGGCCATCCAGCGGGTCAGGGACGCGGCGGTGGCCACGCGCTGGTCGTCGGCGTCCACGCCCGGGGTGCCGTCGGACCCGCTGCCCACCGACCCGCACTGGGCCGGCGGCACCCTCTACCTCGACGAGAAGACCCGGGAGACCGGCGCGTCACCGGAGGCGGTGTGGCGGGTGGTCGAGGGGATCGGCGGGGACGCCGGCTGGTACTCGTTCCCGCTGGCCTGGGAGGTGCGCGGCTGGCTGGACCGCGCCGTCGGCGGCGTCGGCCTGCGGCGGGGACGCCGGTCCCCGTCGGACCTCTACGTCGGCGACGCCCTCGACTTCTGGCGGGTCGAGGCGCTCGACGAGGGCCGTCTGCTGCGACTGCGCGCCGAGATGCGGCTGCCCGGGCTGGCCTGGCTGGAGTTCCACGTGGAACAGGAGGACGGGCGCACCCGGCTGCGGCAGAAGGCGACGTTCAAGCCGAACGGTCTCTTCGGCAGCCTCTACTGGTGGGTGCTCGTCCCCTTCCACGGCCCGATCTTCGGCGGGATGGTGCGCAACATCTGCCGCGCGGCGGAGCAGGGGACGGCGGCCGGCGTGGGTCGACGACGCGCCCGCGCCGCCTAGCTGCAGCGGCCATCTCCGCGGAGGTGGCCGCTGTCGTGCTCACACCAGCAGCTGCGCCGCAGCCAGCTCGCGGTAGAGGGGGCTGATCTCCACCAGCTCCTCGTGGGTGCCGGCGGCGACCACCCGCCCGCCGTCGAGGACGACGATGCGGTCGCTGTCGAGCACGGTCGACAGCCGGTGGGCGACCACCAGCAGTGCCCGGTCGGCGGACGCGGCGGCCAGGGTGTCGCGCAGCAGCGCCTCGTTGCGGGCGTCGAGGCTGGCGGTCGGCTCGTCGAGCAGCAGCAGCGCCGGGCGGGACAGCAGCGACCGAGCGATCGCCAGCCGCTGCCGCTCCCCGCCCGACAGCAGCACGCCGTCGTCCCCCACCGGCACGTCGAGCCCGCGCGGCGAGCGCTGCACCACGTCGGTGAGCCCGACGTCGGCCAGCACCGCCCACAGCTCGGGATCGGTCGCGTGCGGGGCGGCCAGCAGCAGGTTGTCGCGCACCGACCCGGCGAGCACCGGCGCCTCCTGCTCGACGTAACCCAGCCGGGCGCGCAGGCCGGCCCGCGGCAGGTCGCGCACGTCGGTCCCGGCCCAGCGCACCGCCCCGCCGGTCAGCGGGTAGAAGCCCTCGACGAGCGCCAGCACCGTCGACTTGCCCGCCCCTGACGGGCCGACCAGCGCCACCCGGCTGCCGGCCGGCACGGTCAGCGACACCCCGCGCAGCACCTCCGGGCCGTCCGGATAGCGGAACGAGACGTCGTCCAGCTCCAGCAGCGGGACGTCGGCCGCAGGCGGCGAGGCGGGGACGGCGACGACTCCCCCGCCCCGCTCGGGCCGTGCGTCGTCCTCGGGCTCGAGGGCGAGGACCTCCCGCACCCGGGCGAGCGCGCCCAGCCCGTTCTGCAGCTGCGTCCACGCCCCGATGGCCTGGCCCAGCGGCATGACCAGCAGGAACAGGTACAGGATGAACGCGACCAGGTCGGCGACGGCGATCGAGCCGGCCGCCACCCGGTAGCCGCCCAGTCCGAGGACGGCGAGGAACGCGCCCTGGACGGCGATCGAGCCGGCCGGGCTGACCAGCGCCTCGAGCCGCGCCACCCGCACGCCGGCCTCGTACGCCCGGCCGGCGCTGCCCGCGACGACGTCCACCTCCCGCGCGGTCGCGCCGCTGGCCCGGATGGTGCGCACCGCCGACAGCGCCCGCTCCACCGCGGCGGTCATCGCGCCGACCTCCTCCTGGGCCTGCCGGGAGAGCCGCTGCACACCGCGGGCGACCGAGACGACCACCGCGAGGCCGACGGCGACCGAGGCCACGGTGACCAGCAGCAGCCACCCGTCGACCAGCGCCATCGCCACGACCGCGCCCACCGCCACCACCGCGGAGCCGGCGACGTCGACGACCCCGGAGGTCACCGTGGCGCGCAGCAGCGTGGTGTCCGCACCCACCCGCGACATCAGGTCCCCGGTGCGCCGCCGGTCGTACTCGGCGACCGGCAGCCGGAGCAGCCGGTCGGCCAGCGTCCGCCGGGTGGAGAGCACGACGCCCTCGGCGGTCCGCTGCAGCAGGTACTCCTGCACCGCGCCCAGCGCCGAGGAGGCCACCAGCACGACGACGAGCAGGCCGACGGCGGGCAGCAGCTCCCCACCGACGCCGACCGCCTCGATGACCCGGGCGACCAGTGCCGGCTGGGCCAGCGACCCGGCCGCCGCGACCAGCGACAGGACGGCGGCGAGGGCCAGCGGGCGCCGGTGCGGATGCAGCAGCGGCAGCAGCTCGCGCAGCCTCGCCGGGGGCGCGGCCTCCGCGGGGGTGCTCACCGGCCCGGACGCCGGGCTCAGAGAGCGGGGGCCAGGGCGCTGATCAGCGCGGTCAGCAGCCGGGCGTGGTGCTCGATCAGCTGCGGCCGGTGCCCGTCGGGGCGGATCGCTGCGAGATGACCCGCCGCCGTCCAGAACTCGTCGCCGTCGTCGGTCCCCAGCAGCAGGCCGCGCACCGTGGCGTCGCCGACCAGGGCGCGGGCGGCCGGGCCGTCCTCGGCAGCGAGCAGCACCCAGCGGGTGTCGAAGGCGGGGTCGCCGCTGGGCACCTGCACCAGCCCGCCGGTGCGGTGCTTCCAGAAGCGGGCCGGCGAGAGGCGCAGCGGCGGGAGGGTGCCGAGCACCGGGGCGGCGGTCACCGCGTACTCCGGCACCGCGTAGCGCCCGGAGGCGTAGAGCACGTCGAACGCGACCAGGTCCAGGGTGCCGTAGCGGCCGCGCATCACCCCGGCCGGGCGGTGGTCCTTCGTCGCGCGGACCGGGGCGGTGCGCACCAGCTCGGCGAGCACGGCGTCCTCGGGAGCGGTGCCGTCGGAGATGGCCCACCCCTGCTGGACGGCCCAGCCCTGCGCGCCGACGGCGTCACCCTGGTAGGCGAAGACCCGCTCGAGCTCGCCGGGCTGCCGGGGCCGCTGACTGCCGAAGAGGCCGCCGCGCGGCTGCTCGCCGGCGGTCTGCGGGCCGGCGGGCGGGGGCTGCGCCGACCGGTCGGGCTCTGCGGGCGGCAGGTCCCAGCCGGGCGGCTGCCAGGCGGTGCTGCCGCCGCTCTCACCCGGGCGCTCGGCGGGCGGCTGGTCGCCGGGGGTCCGGTCGGCCGGGGACTGCCCGCCGTCCCCGCCGAGGTGGCCGGGCTCGCGCCAGCCGCTGCCCTCGTCGGGGCGCTGCTCGAATCCGTCGCGGTCGTGCGGGCTGCTCATCGCTGCCTCGTCTCCATGTGGGTCGTCCTCCCGGAGCCCCCGCGCCGCGCGGCGGCTCCTATCCGTACGTGTCCCGCGGCCCGCGTCCGCGGACCGAGCGGGGGCCCTTCTTCCAGCTCGGGGCCGTCGGACCGACAACGCGCAGCCGGGTCACGACGTCCCCGCCCACCGTGGCGTGCAGCTTGGCGAGGATCGTCGGCGCCAGCAGCCGCAGCTGGGTGGCCCAGGCGGTGGACTCCGCCACGACCAGCAGCTCGCCCTCGGTGAGCGTCTGCGGCGCGCAGTGCGCCGCGATCTCGGGCCCGACCAACGCCGACCAGCGGCCGAAGACGGCGCCGACCTTGGTGTGCTCGGTCCAGTCCTGGGTCCTGACCAGGTTGTCGACCAGCCGGGCCAGCGGCTGCGGGTCGTCGTCCCCGGGCCGCGGGCCGCTCCAGGTGCGCTTCGGGCCGGCGATCCGCCGACGGGTGGGGCGCGGCCGGGACGCCGAGGCCGCACGGGCGGCCTCCAGCGCCGCGCGGGCGATGTCGCTGGGCCGCGCCGGCCGCTCGTCGCTCATGGGACCTCCTCCCGCACCGCGCCGTCCTCGGCATCCTCCTCGGCGGAGCCGCCGCCGAGCGGTACCGCCTGCCCGCCGGCGACCTGGACCACCGTGCTGCGCAGTTCCGCCGGGACGTCGTCGAGCACCGCTGCGGTGACCAGCGACTGCTCGGCGGAGCGCGCCACGGCTGCCAGCGCCGCACGGCGGTCGGTGTCCAGGGTGGCGAAGACGTCGTCCAGCACGAGGATCGGCTCGTCGCCGTCGGCCCGCAGCAGCGCGAAGCAGCCCAGCTTGAGCGCGAGGGCCAGCGACCAGGACTCCCCGTGGCTGGCGAAGCCCTTCGCCGGCAGCGCGCCCAGCGAGATGACCAGGTCGTCGCGGTGCGGGCCGACCAGCGTCATGCCGCGGTCCACCTCGTCGTTGCGGCGCTCGGCCACCCGTTCGCGCAGCGCGGTGGAGAGCTCGCCCGCGGTGGGCAGGGTCGTCCCCTCGCCGATCGGCGTCCCGTCCCCGGCCAGCGGCACGGTGCTGGCGTAGCCGAGCGTGGCGACGGCGGCGTCGGCACCGGCGATCCCGGCGTAGGCGCGGGCCACGTGCGGGGCCAGGTCGGCGATCAGCCGCAGCCGCGCGGCGAGCAGCTGCCCGCCGAGGTCGACCAGGTGCCCGTCCCAGACGTCCAGCGTGGCGAGGGCGTTGCCGCGGGCCATCCGGGCCGTTTTGAGCAGGGCGTTGCGCTGCTTGAGCACCCGGTCGTAGTCGCTGCGCACCCCGGCCAGCCGCGGGGTGCGGCTGACCAGCAGGTCGTCGAGGAACCGCCGCCGCTCCGCGGGGTCCCCGCGGACGAGCACCAGGTCCTCCGGGGCGAACAGCACGGACTTCACCAGCCCGAGCAGCTCGCGGGGCCGGGGCAGGGGCGCCCGGTTGACCCGCACCCGGTTGGCCCTGCCCGGGTTGATCTCGATCTCGACCAGCAGCTCGCGGTCCTCGCGGCGCAGCGCCGCGCGGACCACCGCCTGGGACGCGCCCTGCCGGACCAGCGGGGCGTCGCCGGCGACCCGGTGGCTGCCCATCGTGGCCAGGTAGCCGACCGCCTCGACGAGGTTGGTCTTGCCCTCGCCGTTGCGGCCGACGATCACCGTCGGTCCCGGGCGCAGGGCGAGGTCGACCCGGTCCCAGTTGCGGAACGAGCCCAGCTGGAGGTGTCGCAGGTACACCTCAGCATCCCCGCCGTGGGGTACTGGAACGGCCCCCCTGCAGGGCCCCGCCGCGAGCCTGCGAGTGGTGGGGAGCAGGGGGGTCCTTTCTCATGCGGGGCGCTCGACCTCCTGCTCGCGGACGGCGTGCACCGCGTGGCCGCCGAACTGCTGGCGCAGCGCGGCGACGGCCTTCATCGTCGGCGAGTCGTCCTGCCGGGAGGAGAAGCGGGCGAACAGGGACGCCGAGATGGCCGGCATGGGGACGGCGTTCTCGATGGCCTGCTCGACGGTCCACCGGCCCTCGCCGGAGTCCTCGGCGTAGCCGCTGATCTTCTCGAGGGCCGGGTCCTCCTCGAGCGCACGCACCAGCAGGTCCAGCAGCCAGGAGCGGATGACGGTGCCCTGGGTCCAGGACTTCACGACGCCGGGGACGTCCTCGATCAGGTCGACGGCGGCCAGCAGCTCGTAGCCCTCGCCGTAGGCCTGCATCATCGCGTACTCGATGCCGTTGTGGACCATCTTGGAGAAGTGCCCGGCGCCCACCGGCCCGGCGTGCACGAAGCCCGCGCCCGGCAGCTCCTGACCGGACTCGTCCTTCGGCGACGGCGGCTTGAGCGCGTCGAAGACCGGCTGCACCTTGGCGACGTCCTCCTTGGTGCCGCCCACCATCAGCGCGTAGCCGTTCTCCAGGCCCCACACCCCGCCGGAGACGCCGGCGTCGACGTAGCCGACGCCCTTCTCGCGGCACATCACGTCGTGGACCTGGTCGTCGGTGAACTTGGAGTTGCCGCCGTCGACGATCACGTCACCGGGCTCGAGCAGCCCGGCCAGCTCCTTGACCGTCGCCTTCGTCGGCTCACCGGCGGGGACCATCACCCAAACCACCCGCGGCGCGTCGAGCGCCTCGACCAGCGCCGGCAGGCTGTCGACGTCCCGCTTCTCCGGGTGGTGGTCGAACCCGACGACCTCGTGACCGGCGCGGCGCAGCCGCTCGGCCATGTTCCCGCCCATCTTGCCCAGCCCGATCAGCCCCAGCTGCACGACGCAGTCCTCTCCTCGTCGGTCGTCTGCGCCCGCCATCGTGCCCGCCCGGCGGCCTCCCTGCAGTCAGAGGACCTCGTTCTCCTACCCCTCGCCAGCTCGGGGCGGCCCTGCGGCAGGGGCCCCGCCGCGAGCCTGCGAGCGGTGGGGGCCGCAGGGTCCTCCGTCAGCCCGGCAGCCGCACCGGCATGATCAAGTAGCGGTAGCTGCCCGGCCGCTCGGCCGGGCGGGTCGCCGCCTCGTCGTCGTCGGCCGCGGGCTCCGGGACCCCGGAGAGGACGGCGGGCTTCAGCGGGCTGGTGAAGTCCATGCGCGCCCGCGGCGTGTGCACCGCGGCCAGCCCGTCGAGCAGGAACGTCGGGTTGAAGCCGATGGTCAGCGGCCCGCCCTCGAACTCGACGTCGCAGCGCTCCTCGGCCTGGCCCTCGTCGTCGGTGCCGCCGGCGCGCAGGGTGACCTGGCCAGGGGTGAACTCGCAGCGCAGCGGCGTGCCCCGCTCGGCGACCAGCGCGACGCGCTTGGCGGCGTCGGTGAACATCCCGACCGGCAGCGTGGCGTTGCTGGCCGACTCGGTGGGCATGATCGCCCGGTACTTGACGAACTCGGCGTCCAGCAGCCGGGTCGTGGTCTGCCGGTCCTTGCCGGAGAGGCCGAGGATGCCCTCCCCGGAGCCGCCCGAGGACAGCGACAGGGTGATCTCCGGCCCGCTGGTCAGCGTCTTCGCCGCGTCGGCCAGCGTGCGCGCGGGCACCAGCACCGCCGCGGTCAGGCCCGGGGTCTCCGGCCGCCAGGCGAACTCGCGGACGGCGAGGCGGTAGCGGTCGGTGGCCGCCAGCGTCACCAGGTCGTCCTCGATCTCCAGCCGGACGCCGGTCAGCATCGGCAGGGTGTCGTCACGCCCGGCGGCCACCGCCACCTGACCGACGGCCTCGGCGAAGACGTCGCTGTCGACGACGCCGGCCGACGACGGCATGGACGGCAGGGACGGGTAGTCCTCGACCGGCAGCGTCGGCAGGCTGAAGCGCGCGTTGCCACAGGAGATGGACAGGCGCGGACCCTCGGCGGTGAGGTCGACCGGGTGCGGCGGCAGCGCGCGGGTGATCTCGGCGAGCAGCCGACCGGGCACCAGAACCCGGCCGCTCTCGGAGGCCTGCACGTCGACCTCCGCACGGGCGGAGACCTCGTAGTCGAAGCCGGACACCGACAGCTGGCTCCCGTCGACCTCGAGCAGGATCCCGGCCAGCACCGGCACCGACGGCCGTGGCGGCAGGCTTCGCGCCGTCCACGCGACGGCATCGGCGAGCACCTCACGTGCCACCCGGAACTTCATGACCTGATCCACCCCAGCTGTCGTCGATGTCCTCGTGGTGCGGTGCTCATCGTGCCCTCTAGGGGGGACATCGAGGTAACTGCTGTCCTCGATCAGGTCACTCCCAGCGCAGCGTCCCCACCCAGAGTGTGGTTCGAGAAGACCCGATCTATCTCCCTCATCTTCGTCATCACCGGTGTGGATCCTGGGGATCGAGGACGTCGGCCCTGCTCAGCGCCCGAGTCGACGTGTTGACCCGCTGTGGGGCGACCGGCGGACTCCCGTGTCGACACGTGGACATCTCGACGGTCACCCACACCGGCCGCCGTCTCTCCACGTCCTGTCCCCTGCTTCCCCCAGCGTCCGTCCCCAGTCCGTACCCAGGGCCGGGCGCCCGGGGTCGTGGCGACCGGCGTCCAGCGCCTTGCGCCGGGTGAACCCGCAGGTCAGGGCAGTCCCCAGGCGAATCCCCAGGCGTGGACGGCGCGGTGGGCGTCCCGGGCACGTCGTGACCGCTCGTGACCGGGCGAGGAGAGATCTCCCCAACCTGTGCACATCGCTGGGGACAACTCGTCCACGAGTCGACAACGGTCACCGGTACGGGTGACCTGCGCAGCACGCCCGGAGCGGGGGCGACGCCCACATCCGGACCCACAGCGCTGTGGACAGCGAGCGACCCGACGGGGACACGGAGGGTGGACGACCGAGGGCCGCTGTCCACGCGATCCACTGCGGCCATCCCCGCGGGGACGACCGGACGGGACGGGTGTCAGGAGCGTGCGCGGCTCTTGATCCGGGCGGTCAGCTCGGTGACCTGTGTGTAGGTCGCCCGGCGCTCGCTCATCAGGTTGGTGATCTTCTTGACGGCGTGCATCACCGTGGTGTGGTCCTTGCCGCCGAAGGAGGCCCCGATCCGCGGCAGGGACAACTCGGTGAGCTCACGGCACAGGTACATCGCGATCTGGCGGGCGTTGACCAGCGTGCGGCTCCGGTTGGAGCCCTGCAGCTCCTCCATCGTCACGGAGAAGTACTCGGCCGTGGCGGCCATGATGATCGCGGCGGTGATCTGGGGGCCCTGCTCGTCGCTGATCAGGTCCTTGAGCACCAGCTCGGCCAGCGGCAGGTCGACCTGCTGCTTGTTGAGGCTGGCGAAGGCGGTGACCCGGATCAGCGCGCCCTCGAGCTCGCGGATGTTGGTCTGCACCTTGCTGGCGATGAACTCCAGCACCGGGTCGGGCACCTGCAGCCGCTCGCCGTAGGCCTTCTTGCGCAGGATGGCGATGCGGGTCTCGAGGTCCGGCGCCTGGACGTCGGTGATCAGCCCCCACTCGAACCGCGTGCGCAGCCGGTCCTCCAGCGTCGTCAGCTTCTTCGGCGCGCGGTCGGAGGTGATGACGATCTGCTTGCTGGCGTTGTGCAGCGTGTTGAAGGTGTGGAAGAACTCCTCCTGCGTCCGCTCGGCGCGCTCCAGGAACTGGATGTCGTCGATGAGCAGGAAGTCGATGTCCCGGTAGCGGCGGCGGAAGTCCTCGGCCCGGCCGGAGTGCACCAGGTTGATGAACTCGTTGGTGAACTCCTCGGTGCTCACGTAGCGGACCCGCACGTTGGGGAACATCCGCGCCGCGTAGTGGCCGATGGCGTGCAGCAGATGCGTCTTGCCCAGCCCGGAGTCGCCGTAGATGAACAGCGGGTTGTAAGCCCGCGCCGGTGCCTCGGCGACCGCGACGGCGGCGGCGTGGGCGAACCGGTTGCTGTTGCCGATGACGAAACTGTCGAAGACGTACTTGGGGTTCAGCCCCGGGTCCTGGGCACCGGCCGGGGCCCGGCGGTCACCGAACAGCGGGACGGCGTCCCCGCCGCCGCGGGACCCGCCGCGCCGGCCGCGGGACGGTGGCGCGGGCGGCTCGGGTGCACCGCCGACGTCGTCGCCGGTGTCGAGCTCGAACGGCAGCACGGCCACGCCGTCCTCGTCGAGGTCGGTGCCGCCCCAGTCGCGGTCGGCCGCACGGGTGCCGCGGGCGGCCGGGCGACGTGCCGGCGGGCTCCAGTCGGTGGGGGACCACTCCCCGGCGTCGCGCTCGGCCGGGCGGGCGTCGGGAGCAGTCGCCCCGCCGTCCTCCCACGCCGGCCGGACGTCGGCGCGCACACCGAACGCACTGCGCCCGTCGTCGGCGCGGTCGCGGGTCTCCCGGTCCTCCTCGGCGCGCTGCGCCTCGACCACCGACCAGGGACGGCGGGTCGGCACCTCGGGCGCAGGCGCGGCCGGCGGCCGGACCGGGCTGTCCTCCACCTGGACGGCGACGCGGATGTCCCGGCCGAGGTGCTCCGACAGCGCCTCGGCCAGCACGCGGCGCATCCGGGACTCGAGCACGGTCTGGGTGAACTCGTTGGGCGCCGACAGCACCGCGGTGTCCTCGAACACACCCACCGGGCGCGTCAGGTTGAGCATCGCGTTCTGCTGCGGGGACAGGCTCGTCGCCAGCCGCTCGCGGATCTGGTCCCAGACCGTCGCCAGGTCCACCGTGGCATCGGCCATGGCCTCGTCCTCCCAGGTTCCCGTGTGTCATCGGCCCCCGCCGCGGCCGCCCGTCCCCGGGTTCGTCGCCCCCCGGTCGGTCCCCCACTGTGGACATCCGGACACACGGAGTCCACACCGGTGTCCACAGGCTGTGCACGATCGGCGACGCAGGCGCACCGTCTCCCGTGCGTGTCGCCGGGGTGGGGCATCGTCGCTGGTCAGAAGGGAGTAGTCGGGGTTCTCCGGAGTGCGTGGTGGTCGGTCGGCACCAGCGGGGCGGCCCCTGCGCCGGACGTCGGTGTCCGGTGTGGAGCGACGGCGACGCTAACAGCCCCGTCCACAGCCCGGCAACGAGCCCGGGAGCGCCCAGCGGCGCGCCGCGTGGCGTGTCGCCGACCGTCCGCGGCGCGGCACCGCCCGTCCCGCCCACCGCTGGGGGACCCTGGGGAGTCGGCGTCCGGCCAGGCCACCGGTCCCCGCGTTCCCTCGGCTATGCTGGCGAGAGATCCGTGGACGGGGAGGCGGCTCGCGCCGTGTGCCCGTCCCTGTCGCGCGCGCCCGCCTGCCGGTGGGCACGCCCCCGTCGATGTCGTGTAGTGGGAGTACCTCGTGAGCAAGCGCACGTTCCAGCCGAACAACCGCCGCCGGTCCAAGACCCACGGCTTCCGGCTGCGGATGCGCACCCGCGCGGGCCGGGCGATCATCGCCGGCCGTCGGCGCAAGGGTCGCGAGAAGCTTTCCGCCTGAGGTGCTGCCCGCGCAGGCACGCCTGCGCCGGCGTCCGGAGTTCACCGCGGTCGTCCGGTCCGGCAGGCGTGCCGGACGGCCGACCATGGTGCTCCACTACCTCCCCGAACGGCCCGTGACCCCGACCCCCGGCGACGCCGGGGCGGTCGGCGGTCCACGGGCCGGCTTCGTGGTGGGCCGGACCGTGGGGAACTCGGTCGTCCGTCACCGTGTGACCCGGCGGCTGCGTGCGGTGGTGCTCGACCAGCTCCACCGCCTGCCCCCCACCGCGGACCTGGTGGTCCGCGCCCGGCCGGAGGCGGCCGCCGCCAGCTCGGCGGACCTGCGTCGCGACCTCGCCGCCGGGCTCGACCGCGTCCTCCGGGTCCGCACGCCGTGACCGCCGACCCGCCGGCCGCCCGCGACGGACGTCCGGTCGCCCGGGCGCTGCTGGCCGCCGTCGGCTTCTACCAGCGGGCCATCAGCCCGGCCTTCCCGCCGCGGTGCCGCTTCCAGCCGACCTGCAGTGCCTACGCCGCGGAGGCGATCACCGTCCACGGCGCGGGGCGCGGGAGCTGGCTGGCCCTGCGGCGGCTGCTGAAGTGCGCGCCCTGGCACCCTGGTGGCCTCGACCTGGTGCCGCCGGCCCGCACGCCCCCACCCGGAACCGATCGACCCGTCCCGTCGGCACCCCGCCGGGCCCCGCAGGAGGAGTCCCCCCGTGCTTGACTGGCTGTACACCGCCATCTCGTGGGTCCTGGCCCGGTGGCACTCGCTGTGGAGCCTCGTCTTCGAGGACCCGGAGGCGGGGACGGGGCTGTCGGGTCTGGCCTGGGCGCTGTCGATCGTCTTCCTCGTCGTCACCGTCCGGGTGATCCTCTTCCCGCTCTTCGTCAAGCAGGTCAAGTCGCAGCGGGCGATGCAGGAGCTGCAGCCGGAGATCTCGCGCCTGCGCAAGCAGTACGGCAGCGACCGGCAGGGCTTCGCCGTCGCCATGCAGAAGCTGCAGAAGGAGCGGAACGTCAGCCCACTGGCGGGCTGCCTGCCGATCCTGCCGCAGATCCCGATCTTCCTGTCGCTCTTCCACGTGCTGCGGCGGCTGGCTCCGGACGCGCAGGGCCTCTACAGCTGGGACGACCGGCTCACCGACGAGGCCGCGCGGGCACCGTTCTTCGGAGCACCGATCTCGTCGTCGTTCTTCATGAGCGGGGCCAAGGAAGAGGCGATCCTCGGGATCACCGGCGACTACACCCAGATCCGGGTCGTCGCGTTCGTGCTCATCCTGATCATGAGCTTCACGACCTACTTCACGCAGAAGCAGATCATGCGGCGCTCCGGGCCGGTCGAGGGCCAGGCCGCGATGGTGCAGAAGATGCTGCTCTACGTCATGCCGATCGGCCTGCTGGTCTCCGGCTTCCTCTTCCCCATCGGCGTCCTCCTCTACTGGTTCACGAACAACCTGTGGACGCTGGGCCAGCAGTTCTTCATCCTGCGCAAGATGCCGCCGCCCGGCTCCGACGCCGCCAAGGCCAAGGCCGCCGCGGAGAAGCCAGCCGTCGACCCGAAGACGCTGGCCCCGCGCCCCGGTGCCAAGCCGGTCCGGCCCAAGAGCGGCCGCACGGCGGCTCCGGGGTCGACGGTCGACACCGCGAACCCGACCGGCGCCTCCGCTGCCGACGACACCGCTGCTGATGACACCCCCACCCCGACCGGCGCCACGGCCGCGAGCTCCGACGGGTCGTCCGCCGCTCGCTCCTCGGGAGGACGTCCGCGCAGCGGGAACGGGCGCGGCAGCCAGGGACCGGCCAACCGCGGCAAGCGCAAGCGCCGCTGAACCGGCGCGCGCGGCGCCCCTGCGGGCGCCCGCGCCGGCGACCGACCACCGGGGTCGACCCCGGACGCCCGCACCGACTGGAGGACACGCCATGAGCGCCCCACAGCACCCCACCGAGCCGGCCGGCCCCGTCAGCGAAGCCACGTCCGGCGCGGTCCTGAGCCCCGTGCCCACCGACGCCGGGGTCCCGGCGCAGCCCGACCTGCCCGACCCGGACGCCGACGGCGCCGACGCGACCGTCGAGCCGGTGGACGTGACCGAGGACGACACGGGTGCCGACGACCTGCTGGTCCGTGAGGGCGACGTCGCCGGCGACTACCTCGAGCGGCTGCTCGACATCCTCGACGTGGACGGCGACATCGACCTCGACGTCGAGGGCGACCGGGCCTCGGTCGCCATCGTCGGCGGCGAGCTCAAGGACCTCGTGGGCCCCGACGGCGCCGTGCTCGAGGCACTGCAGGAGCTCACCCGGCTGGCCGTCGCCCAGTCCACCGGCGTCCGCAGCCGCCTCATGCTCGACATCAGCGGGTTCCGCGCCCGGCGCCGCGCCGACCTGACCTCGCTGGCGGCCGAGACCGCCCGCCGTGTGGCGAGCAGCGGCCAGCCGGAGCGGCTCTCGGCGATGAACCCGTTCGAGCGCAAGGTCGTGCACGACGTCATCGCCGGGGTCGCCGGCGTGCACAGCGAGTCCGAGGGCGAGGAGCCCAACCGCCGCGTCGTGGTCCTGCCGGACAGGTGAGCGAGCTCCCCGGGGACCCACCAGCACCGCGATCCGGGCCGACGAACGGGAGTGGCACCACCACTCCCGGCGCAGGCACCCCAGCCGTCCCACCGGCCCCGGAGGTCGCCCGGTCGGTGTTCGGGGCGGGCCTGGCCGACGCCGAGCGCTATGTCGCCCGGCTGGCCACCGACGGCGTCACCCGCGGGCTGATCGGCCCGCGGGAGGTGCCCCGCCTGTGGGAGCGACACGTCCTCAACAGCGCCGCGGTCGCCGACGCCGTCCCACCCGGGGCACGGGTGGTCGACGTCGGCAGCGGCGCCGGCCTGCCCGGCATCCCGCTGGCACTGGCCCGGCCGGACCTCCGGATCACCCTGCTCGAGCCGATGGCCCGCCGGGTCGAGTTCCTGGAGGAGGTCGTCGCCGAGCTCGGGGCCCCCTGGCGCGTCGTGCGCGGCCGGGCCGAGGAGCGGTCGGTGCGCGCCGCGGTCGGGCCGGTGGACGTCGTCACGGCGCGGGCCGTCGCCGCACTCCCCCGGCTGGTGTCGTGGTGCCGCGGGCTGCTGCGGCCCGGCGCCCAGGTGGTCGCCCTCGTCGGGTCCCGCGCCCTGGAGGAGCTCCCGTCGCTGGTCCCCGAACTGGAGGCGGCCGGGATGCGCGAGATCCACGCCCGGGCTGTCGGTGCGGGGCTGGGGGAGGCTGCCACTACCGTGGTGGTGATGACGCGAGGGACGCGGTGATGCGCGTTCCACGTGGAACCCCGTACGACTTCCCGCGTCCGTTCCACGTGAAACGGACCGGCAGGAAGGACCTGAGATGACCGACCCGGGCCAGCGGCTGCGGAGCAGTCTCACGGCCGAGCAGTCGGCCTCCGCCGTCGAGTTCGACAGCCCCATCGCGATGGAGGCGCTGCGGGCCACCCAGGTCCTGCACGCAGCCGACCAGGAGCCGTTCCCCGCACCGGGCCGCATCCGGGTCATCACCATCGCCAACCAGAAGGGCGGCGTCGGCAAGACCACCTCGTCGGTCAACCTCGGGGTCGCCCTGGCGCTGTACGGCCTGCGGACGCTGGTGATCGACCTCGACCCGCAGGGCAACACCAGCACGGCCCTCGGCGTGGACCACAGCGTCGGGACGCCGTCGGTCTACGACGCCCTGGTCGGCGACAGTTCGCTGGCCGAGGTGGTGCACCCGACGACGGCCACGCCGCTGCTCTCCTGCGTGCCGGCGACCATCGACCTGGCCGGTGCGGAGATCGAGCTGGTCTCGGTCGTCGCCCGCGAGTACCGGCTGCGCCGGGCGATCGAGACCTACCTCCAGGAGCTCCCGCCGGAGCAGCGCCCCCACTACGTGCTCATCGACTGCCCGCCGTCCCTGGGGCTGCTGACGCTCAACGCCCTCGTGGCCGGCGACGAGGTGCTCATCCCCATCCAGTGCGAGTACTACGCGCTGGAGGGCCTGGGACAGCTGCTCAACAACATCGACCTGGTCCGCCGGCACCTCAACCCGGGGATCGCCGTCCGGACGATCCTGCTCACGATGTACGACGGGCGGACCAAGCTCGCCGACCAGGTCGCCGAGGAGGTGCGCAACCACTTCGGCAGCCTGGTGCTGGACACCGTCATCCCACGGAACGTGCGAGTCTCGGAAGCTCCGGGCTACGGGCAGTCCGTGGTCACCTACGACCCCGGCTCCCGCGGCTCAACGAGCTACGTGGAGGCCGCCCGCGAGCTGGCCCGTCGCGGCGTCTCCCTCCCGCCGCTGCCCTCCCGCCCGACACCCGGCACCCCCGTCGCCGCGCCCCTGGGGGCGGCGTTCCCCGACACCGACGCGGCAACCGTCCCCGTCCCCCCGTCCTCCGAGGAGTGAGCATGAGCAAGCGTGGCGGTCTGGGCCGCGGGCTGGCGGCGCTGATCCCCACCAGTGCCCCGGAGGAGGAGCAGGCCCCGCTGCCCGCAGCGGATGACGGCGCCGGTCAGGCGGCCGACCGCGAGGCCGCACCGGCCGCGCCCCCTGCTCCCCCGGTCCACCTGCTCCCCCCGGCGGCCCAGGCCGCGGCCACGGTGGCCGCGCAGGCCGCGTCGTCAGCAGGAGTGGCCGCGATCGGCGTCCCCGGCGCGCAGCTGCGCGAGGTCGCGGTGGTCGACGTCGTCCCCAACCCCAAGCAGCCCCGTCAGGTCTTCGACGACGAGGCGCTGGAGGAGCTCACGTACTCCGTGCGCGAGTTCGGCCTGCTGCAGCCGATCGTCGTCCGCGAGCGTCCCGAGGGCGGCTACGAGCTGATCATGGGCGAGCGCAGGCTGCGTGCCGCCCGTGCCGCCGACCTGAAGTTCGTGCCGGCGATCATCCGGGACACCACGGACGACGCGCTGCTGCGCGACGCCCTGCTGGAGAACATCCACCGGGTCCAGCTCAACCCGCTGGAGGAGGCCGCGGCCTACCAGCAGCTGCTCGAGGAGTTCGGCGCCACGCATGAGGAGCTGGCCACCAAGATCGGCCGCAGCCGCTCGCAGGTCACCAACACCATCCGGCTGCTCAAGCTCCCGGTGAAGGTGCAGACCCGCGTCGCCGCCGGCGTCATCTCGGCCGGTCACGCCCGGGCGCTGCTCGGACTGCCCGACGCTGAGAAGCAGGAGGCGCTGGCCGCACGCATCGTCGCGGAGGGGATGTCGGTGCGGGCCACCGAGGAGGCGGTCGCGACGGCCGTCGCCGAGCAGCCGGCCGCCAAGCGCCGGCCGCGGCGGATCACCGCGCCAGGCGTCGAGGACCTCGCCGGCCGGCTCTCCGACGCCTTCGAGACCAAGGTGAAGATCCAGATCGGCCGTGCGAAGGGGCGCATCGTCGTCGAGTTCGGTTCGGTCGACGACCTGCAGCGCATCATCGGCCAGATGGCCCCGGACATCAGCGGACGCCGTCCCGAGGAGTGATCGACGCAGAGGCCCGGTTCCGTCACGGACGGAACCGGGCCTCTGCGTCGAGCGACGGGTGTGGCCCCCTGGCGGGGGCAGGAGGGTCCTTCTTCAGCGGGCGGTGGTGGCCCGCCGGGTCAGCAGCCGGGCGAGGACGTCGCCCAGCGAGGAGCCGGCCGCCTCGACCGCCATCGGGAACATCGAGGTCTCGGTCAGCCCGGGCGAGACGTTCACCTCGAGGAAGTGCACCGCGCCGTCCGGGGTGACGATCGCGTCGGTCCGGGAGAGGTCGGCCAGGCCGAGCACCTGGTGCACCCGGACGGCGATCTCCGCCGCCCGCGCCGCCACCTCGGCCGACACACGCGCCGGCGAGTGGTACTCGGTGAGGCCTGGGGTGTAGCGAGCGGTGTAGTCGAAGACGCCGGACTCCGGGGCGATCTCGACGGCCGGCAGCGCCTCCGGGCCGTCGCCGAGGTCGACCACCGACAGCGCCAGCTCCACGCCGTCGACGTAGCGCTCCACCATCACGGTGTCGCCGTAGGCGAAGCAGCTGACCATGGCGGCGGGCAGGTCCTCGACCCGGCTGACCTTCTGCACGCCCAGCGCCGAGCCGCCCGAGGCAGGCTTGACCATCAGCGGCAGACCCAGCCGGGCGACGATCAGGTCCAGCACCGCACCGGCGCCCAGCTCCCGGAAGGTGCTGTGCGGCAGGGCCACCCAGTCGGGCGTGGTCACCCCGGCGGAGCGGACGACGGACTTCGCCGCCGGCTTGTCCCAGGCCAGCCGGCAGGCCGCGGCCGGGGACCCGACGTAGCGGACGCCGGCCAGGTCGAGCACCGCCCGCAGCGCACCGTCCTCCCCCGTGGCGCCGTGCAGCGCGATGAAGACGGCGTCCGCAGGGGCGGCGGCGAGGCCGGGCAGCAGCTCGGCGTCGGCGTCGCGCAGCTCGGCCTCCACGCCGGCGCGGGCGAGCTCCTCGGCCACCTGGGTCCCCGAGGAGAGGCTGACCTCCCGCTCGACGTTCAGGCCGCCGGCGAGGACGACGGCGCGCAGCGGGTGTGCCGCGGCCTGCGGTCCGGGTGCGGGCGCGGGCTCGGTCACTTCGACTCCTCGCTGGCGCTCGTCGCCTTCGCGACCGACGGTGCCGTGTCCCTCGATGACCTCGCGAGCCCGGTCATCAGCGGTCCTCGTATCGGTCGCTGTTGGCCGGGCCGACGATGGTCCCGGCACCCGGCCCCTCTCCACCGTGCGGCCCGGGGACGGCCCGGAAGGTACCGGTGTCCACAGCGTCGAAGGTGGAGTGCAGGTCCAGCTCGGCCTCGATGACGCGGGCCAGCCGCCGGACCCCCTCGCGGATCTGGTCCGGCTCCGGGTAGCAGTAGGAGAGCCGCATGAACTCCTGGCCCGACCCGTCGGCGTAGAAGCCGATGCCGGGGACGTAGGCCACGTGCGCGTTGACCGCGCGGGGCTGCATGAGCTTGGCGTCCAGCCCGTGCGGCAGCTTCAGCCACACGTAGAAGCCGCCGTCGGGCCGGGTCCACGTGGTGCCCGCGGGCATCAGCGCCTCGAGCGACTCGAGGGTGGCGTCCCGCCGCTCCCGGTAGAGCTCGACGAAGTGCTTGATCTGCTCCCGCCACGGCTGGGTGTCCAGGTAGCGGGCGACGGCGTACTGGGTCAACGAGGGCGGGCAGAGCACCTGCGCCTCGGTGGCCAGCACCAGCTTCTCGCGGACGGCGAGCGGGGCGAGGACCCAGCCGACCCGGAGGCCGGGCGAGAAGGTCTTGGAGAACGAGCCGAGGTAGATGACCCGCCGGTCGTCCCGCGCCCGCAGCGCGCGCATCGGCTCGCGGTCGAAGCCGAGCAGGCCGTAGGGGTTGTCCTCGATGACGAGCAGGTCGTAGCGCTCGGCGATCTCCATGACCGCCTGCCGCCGCGGCTCGGACAGCGTGACGCCGGCCGGGTTGTGGTAGTTCGGCACGGTGTAGAGGAACTTCACCCGGTCGCCGGCGGCCCGGCACTCGAGCAGCGCCTGCTCCAGCGCCTCGGGGATCAGCCCGTCGTCGTCCATCGGGACGTGCCGGACGCGCGCCTCGGCCGCCTGGAAGACGCCCAGCGCGCCGACGTAGGAGGGTCCCTCGGCGAGGATGAGGTCGCCGGGGTCGCAGAAGACGCGGGTCACCAGGTCCAGCCCCTGCTGGGAGCCGACGGTGACGACGACCTCGCTGGGTGAGGCGTCGGTGATGCCCTCGAGGGCCATGACGTCGCAGATCCGCTCGCGCAGCCGAGGATCGCCCTGGCCGGAGCCGTACTGCAGCGTCTGCGCGCCCATCCCGGACACCAGCTCGCCGATCATCGACCCGACCGCGTCCAGCGGCAGCGCGGTGACCGCCGGCATGCCGCCGGCCAGCGAGACGACCTCGGGGCGGCTGACAACGGAGAACAGCGCGCGGATCTCCGAGGTCTTCATCCCGTGCGTGCGTGCTGCGTACCGGTCCGCCAGCGGGTCCAGCCGCGGATGGCGCGGAGCGAGGTGGTGCACACCGGGGCCCGGGGGTGTTCCGGGCTGGAGATCGGCCACGCACCGAGTGTAGGGACCGGGATGCCCCACCCCGCCCGGGACACGGTCCGAGACGGACCCAACCGTCACACCGACACCGTCGTCCTACCGGACGGACCGCGGCCACGTGCCGTCCCCTGCTGCGCCGAGCCCTGCCCGGCTCCCGTCGCGGGGGCCTCCGGCCCCACTCCCTCGAACCGCCTCGCACGGCGACTCGCTCCGCCCTCACCCTCTCCCGGGGAGCACGAAGGTGCCGGTGGGCGGGTCGGCCTCCGCGGGCAGGAACAGCCGCTGGACGGCGGCGAGGACGGCGCTGGCGACGGTGCTGCGCAGCCGCGCGTCGAGCAGCAGCAGCCGGTCGACCGGGTGGGACAGGTACCCGACGTCGAGCCGGACGGCGGGCATGCGGCTCATCCGCAGCAGGTCCCAGGTCTTGGCGTGCGAGCCGAGGTCGAGCATGCCGGTGCGGGCGACGACCTCCCGGCGCACCAGGTTGGCGAACTGCTCGCCCACGGTCGAGGAGGCTCCCGAGCCGGTGCCGTAGTAGTAGCTGGCCACCCCGCGGGCGTGCTCGGAGGTGTGTGCGTCGGTGTGCAGCGAGAGGAACAGGTCGGCGCGGGCGTCGTTGGCGAACGCCGTCCGCTCGGCCGGGGACGGGTCCTGGTCGCGGCCACGGGTGAGGTAGACGGTGGCGCCGGTCGCGGCGAGCCGGCCCTCGATGCGCGAGGCGAGGTCGAGCACCAGGTCGGCCTCGGTGGTCTCCCCGAAGGTGTTGCCGCGGTCGGTGCCGCCGTGGCCGGGATCGACGACGATCCGCCGTCCGATGAGGTGCGGGCCGCTCTCGACGAAGCTCGCGCTCTGCCGCAGCAGCTGGGGCCGCCCGCCGATGACCTTGCGGCCGAGCTGGCGCAGCGCCCGCAGGGTGGCCGGCCCGCAGGTGCCGTCCGAGGTCAGGCCGTAGTCGCGCTGGAAGGCCCGCAGCCCGACCTCGGTCTCCGTCCCGAAGACGCCGTCGACCGGGCCGGCGTCGTAGCCGAGCTCGTGCAGCCGGTCCTGCAGGTTCGTGACGTCGTCCCCGCGCATGGGGCGGACCGGGTCGTGGTGCAGCAGCCGGTCACCGAGCGACCAGCGGGCCTCGGACAGGGCGCGGTAGGTCTCCTCGCCGACGCGGCCGTCGACGGTCAGCCCGCGTACCTGCTGGAAGTGTCGGACGGCGAGCTCCGTGGCCCGGTCGTACACCGCCTGGTCCAGCGATGCCTCCTCAGCGGCACCTCCCACCGGCAGGAGGGTGAGAGCGCGCAGCGCGGCGTGCACGTCGGCCACCGCGGCGCCACGGTCCCCGGGCCCCAGGGGCTGCATGCTGCTGTCGGTTCCCATCGTGGGTCGATTGTGGTCCCCGGGCGCCCGCCCGGCCTGATGGGGTCCCCGTACGCACGAGGGCCTCCCCCACCAGTGGTGGAGGAGGCCCTGAGGCGACCTGGTGGAACAGCCCTCCTGCAGGGCCCCGCCGCGAGCGTGCGAGCGGTGGAGGGCAGGAGGGCCCTTCTCCTTACAGGTAGTCGGCGAGGTCGGAGAGGATCGCGCCCTTCGGCTTGGCGCCGATGATGCTCTTCACCGGCTTGCCGCCCTGGAACACCGTCATGGTCGGGATCGACATGACCTGGTAGTCGCGCGCGATCTGCGGGTTCTCGTCGATGTTGAGCTTGGCGATCGTCAGCCTGTCGCCGTGCTCGGCGGCGATCTCCTCGAGGACGGGGGCGACCATCTTGCACGGTCCGCACCACTCGGCCCAGAAGTCGACGAGGACGGGCTTGTCGCTGCCCAGCACGTCGTCGGCGAAGGTCGCGTCGGTGACCGTCACGGTGTTGCCTGCCATGGTCGTTCTCCTCGTGGCTCGTGGACGGTCGGAGCGCAGGGGCTCCGACCGGGTGGGTCTGTCAGGGGACAACCGGTCGAGCGGCGGATGTATGCCCGCTCAGGCCCCGTCCTGCGCTCGCGGAGGGTGGGGCGGACGGGAGCCTGACCGTCAGCGCTCGCCGAAGGCGGTGGCCAGCCAGCGCTCGGCGTCGATGGCCGCCGCGGCGCCGGTGCCCGCCGAGGTGATGGCCTGGCGGTAGATGTGGTCGACCACGTCACCGCAGGCGAAGACGCCCTCGATGTTGGTCCGGGTGGTGGGGTGCTCCACCTGGACGTAGCCCTCGTCGTCGAGCTTGAGCTGGCCGACGAAGAGCTCGCTGCGCGGGTCGTGCCCGATCGCCACGAAGACGCCGGAGACCGGCAGCTCCTCGGTCGCGCCGGTGCCGACGTCGGTCAGCCGGACACCCGAGACGGTCTGGTCGCCGAGCACGTCGGTGACCTGCTTGCCCAGTGCCCAGCGGATCTTCTCGTTGTCCTGCGCGCGCTTCTGCATGATCTTGGAGGCGCGCAGCTCCTCCCGCCGGTGGACGACGGTGACCGTCTTGGCGAAGCGGGTGAGGAAGGTCGCCTCCTCCATCGCCGAGTCGCCGCCGCCGACCACGACGATGTCCTGGTCGCGGAAGAAGAAGCCGTCGCAGGTGGCGCAGGCCGAGACGCCACGGCCGAGCAGCCGGGCCTCGTTGTCCAGGCCGAGGTACCGGTACTTCGAGCCCGTGGCCACGATCACCGCGTGCGCGCGGTGCACCTCGTCGCCGACCTTGACGATCTTCGGCTCGGCGGTGAGGTCGACCTCGGTGACGTCTCGGGCGACCAGCTCGGCGCCGAAGCGCTCGGCCTGGGTGCGCATGTCGTCCATGAGCTGCGGGCCCTGGACGCCCTCGGCGAACCCGGGGAAGTTCTCCACCTCGGTGGTGGTCATCAGCGCGCCGCCGAACTGCGAGCCCTCGAACACCAGCGGGTGCAGGTTCGCGCGGGCGGCGTAGATGGCGGCGGTGTACCCGGCCGGACCCGACCCGATGATGATCAGGTCACGGACGCCGTCCTGCTCGGCGGGCGGGATCGCGGGCTCCACGTGCTCCGCCGTCACCGCGGGGCCGGGGGTCGGGTGCTCTGTCGTCACGGGCGGCACAACGGAGATCGTAGGGGCTGCATTCCCGGTCAGGCCCCCGCGGGAGGGGTGTCAGCCGGCACTGCCGGCCCGGTTCCGGACCCGGTCGGCCCCCCTGCAGGGTCCCGCCGCGAGCCTGGTGACGCACCGGAACGGCCACCCTCCAGGGACCCACGCCGAGCGTGCGAGGCGTGGGGAGGAAGGGTGGTCCTCCTCAGCTCGCCGGCGTGAGGGTGACCTCGGCGACCTCGGCGGAGAAGCCGCCGTCCGACGGCGCCAGCGCGGTCAGCCACAGCAGCACGTAGCGGGTGGTGACCGGCTCGCCGAAGGACAGGTCGGACCGGTCGCCGAGCTCGCCGTCGGCGACCACGTCGAAGGCGTCGAGGTCGCCCTCGGGCTGGTCGCCGACCCGGACCTCCACGGACGCGCCGGTGGTGCCGGTGACGGCGAGGCCGGTCAGGGCCTGCTCGGAGCCGAGGTCGTAGAGGACGCCGATGCCGTCCTTGAGGTTGCCGAACGCCGCCGATCCCCGGTAGGTCACCGTCGACCACGCGGTGGACGGGTCGCCGTCGAAGGACAGCGGCACCTCGTCGGGGTTGTCCGGATTCCCGTCGCCGAAGGGGTCGTAGACGCTCGCGTCGGTGATGGAGAGCGCGGGGCCGTCGCCGGGCGCGGGCGTCTCCTCCGCGGGCGGCGCGCTCGACGGCGGCGCGCTGGGGACGGGCGCCTGGTCGCCGGTGAGGTCGTCGGGCGAGATCACGTTGCCCAGGTACACCGCGAGCGCGATCACGATGGCCAGCGCGGCCAGTGGCAGACCGATCACGAGCAGGCGCCGCCGCCGTTCCTGCGCCGGGTCGTCGTCCCGGGCGTGGACCGCGCCACCGGCGTCGTCGTCGGGGTCGGCCGACAGCGGCAGCAGGTCGTCCCCGTCGTCGTCCTCGTACCGGCTGCCGGGGACGGGCGGCAGGCCACGGGCGTCCAGCGGCGGATGGGCGCTGCCGGAGGCGTTCCGGGTCGGCGCGGGGTCGACCGCGACGTCGTCCCGGTCGCCGGCCGCGCGGTCCTCCTCGCGGCGCTCGCGCAGCCGGCGCAGCCATCCGCTGTCGGACTCGTCCGGGGCGCGCTGCGGGTCGGCGGTGTGCCCGATCCGCGGGCGCTCGGCCAGCAGCGCGGCCATGGCGGCGACGCTGGAGAGGCCGGCACCGGGCTCGGTGGAGCGGGCGCGGCGCACCAGCGCGGCGAGGTCCGGGGGCATCCCCGTCGTCCGCCCGGCCGGCCCGGTGCCCGGGCGCCGGCCCGTGAGGCAGTACTCGAGCAGCTCCCCGAGGGCGGCGACGTCCCCCTGGACGCTGCCGCTGGCGGCCGGTACCGACCGCAGCCCCACCACGCCGTTGGGCCGCAGGACGACGGTCTCCGGGGTGAGTCCGCCGACGGCCAGCCCGACCCGGTGGGCCGCGGCGACCCCCTCGGCGAGCCGGCGCAGCACGGTGCGCGCCTCCCGCTCGGGCATCGGGCCCTCGGCCAGGCGCTCGGCGAGGGTGCGGCCCTCGATCCACTCGTTGACGACGTAGGCCGCGCCCCCGGGCGCCGCGCCGTCCCCGCTGCCCTCGGCGGCGTCGTAGACCATGGCCAGCGCGGGGGTGGCCAGCCCGCCGGCGGTGAGCGCGCGGGTGATCCACTCGCGGGCGGCCGGCCCGCCGGGGGTGTGCACCCGGATGGCGACGTCGCGGTTGAGGATCCGGTCCTTGGCCCGCCAGCAGTGGATGACGCCGGTGGCCGTGGTCTCGGTGGGGCCGACCTCGTCGAGCGGGCGGTAGCGGTCGGGGAGACCGGTGGTCGTGGACGTCATCGGTGCGCCCGGCCCCCTGTCCCCTCCGTGCCGGCGACTCGGTTGCCCCGGCGGCGGCGCCACGCTGCTCACCTGCGCCTCAGCCGCGCCCGGACGGCCGCCAGGGGCTCCTGGACCTCGGGGACGCGGGCGAGCACGAGCCCGAGCAGGGTCGTGACACCGATGACCACGGTACCGAGCAGCACCGTGCCGAGCGACCCTGCCGCCGACGGGCCCAGCGCACCGTCGGCCAGGGACACCGCCAGCCAGCCGAGCAGGCCGGCGACGACCGCCACCGCGGTGACGCGGAGCACCGGCGACAGGGTGGCGCGGCTCTCCAGCGTCCCGAGCCGGCGGCGCAGGACGACGTTCCCGAGCACCCAGCCGGCCACGTACGTGATGCTGGTGACCAGCATCAGCCCGGCCACCACCCGCTCCGGCGGGACGACGACCGGCACGAGCAGCAGCAGCGGCACCCGGACGCTGACCATCCCCAGCTGGATCAGCGTGGGGGTGCGCGAGTCCTTCATGGCGTAGAAGACCCGCAGCTGCAGCAGGGTGACCGCCATCGGCAGCAGCCCGAACGCCCCCACGGCGAGCGCGACGCCGATGGCGCGGGCCTCGTCGGCGCCGGTGTTGCCGCGGGCGAAGGCGACGACGGCCAGCGCCGGGCCGAGCACGGTCAGCGCGGCGCTGACCGGCAGCAGGCCGAGGGCCGACAGGCGGGTGCCGAGGGAGAGGTCGCGGACCACACCGGGGACGTCGGCGCGCGCGGCGGCCCGGCTCATCCGCGGCACCAGCGCGGTCAGCAGCGCCACGCCGATGATCCCGTAGGGCATCTGGAACAGCAGGCTGGCGTTGGCGAAGCCGATCGAGCCCAGCCCGCCCTCGCGTCCGGCGGCGTTGGCGATGCGGGTGGCCACGACGACGCCGATCTGGCTGACCGCCACGTAGCCGATCACCCAGAGGCCGAGCGTGCCCGCCTCGCGCAGCCCGGTGCCGCGCAGCCCCCAGCGCGGGCGCAGCGGGACGCCGGCCCGGCGCAGCAGCGGCAGCAGCACCAGCGCCTGGACGGCGATGCCCAGCGTGGTACCCACGCCCAGCAGCCACACCTGGCCGTCGGTGATGGTCACCGGCGTGAGCTGCCCGGGGCCGGCGGCGGCGAGGAACAGCACCCCGGTGGCGATGACGACGACGTTGTTGAGCACGGGGGCCCAGGCCGGCGGGCCGAACACCCCGCGGGAGTTGAGGATCGCCTGCGCCAGGGCGCCCAGCCCGTAGAAGACGATCTCGACCAGCAGGATGCGGGCCAGCCAGGTCGCCAGGCGGTACTGGTCGGGGTCCCCGTCGAGGCCGTACAGCGAGGTCAGCAGGGGTGCGGCCAGGATCGCCAGGCCGGTGACCACGACCAGCCCGGTGGTCGCGACCGTGGCCAGCCGCTGGGCGTAGGCGGCGCCGCCGTCGTCGTCCCGCTCCTGTGCCCGCACGAGCAGGGGGACGACGACCGAGGTCAGCACCCCGCCCAGCAGCAGCTCGTAGACGATGTTGGGCAGCGTGTTCGAGGTGTTGTAGGCGTCGCCGACCAGGCCGACGCCCAGCGCCGCGGTGAGCACCATCGTGCGCAGCAGCCCGGTGATGCGGGAGACGAGCGTGGCCACCGCCATGGTGCCGGCGGCGCGCAGGATGCCCCGGCTGGCGCCGGGCCGGCCCTCGCGGGCCTCGACCTCCTCGTCGGTCTCGTCGACGCGGCGCGGCACCGCGGGCAGCACCGGGATGAGCTGGGTGTCGTCGGGCCCGGGCACCCACCGGGAGGCGCGCCGCGGTGGTGGTACCGGCGGCAGGTCGCGGACGCGCGGCGCCGGCGGTGGCACCGGTGGCAAGGACCGTCCCCCGGGAGGCGCCTGGGGGTAGGGCGGCGGGGGCAGCGGCCGTGCCGGCGGGGTCCCCGGACCGGCGACCGACGGCGGCTCGCGCCGGGCGCCGTCGTCCTGTGCCCGGGAACGGTCGGCGGCCGCTGGGCGCGGCGCGGCAGGAGGCGGCGGTACGGGGGGCAGCGGACGACGCTGCTGCTCACCCACTTGTCGGTCACTCACGGGCCGACCTCGCCGGCGCTCGGCCACCCGTGAGCGGGGCTGCTGGGCTCATGGGTGAGCTCGCACGCTCGCTCACACCGGACTCCGCGTGGGCGGCAGCGGGACGGCCGCACCCTCGGGGGCCGGGCCGACGGGCGGGTCGCCGTCCTCGTTCCCGGGCGTACCGCGGCGGCGGCGCAGCACGAAGCGCACCAGCCGGCGCAGGAAGAGCAGTCCGAGCAGCGCCGCCGCGCCGATCGTGATGATCACGGAGATCGATCCGTACGCGGTGCTCTGCACCTGCAGCTCGACAGGGTCGCCCAGCGGTGCGCCGTCCGGGGTGACGAGAGTGGCCGCGACGCCGAAGCGGCCGGACTGGCGCACCTCGGTCGGCACCTGCAGCGTCGTCCGCTGCTCGGGGCCGAGCACCTGGTTGCCGAGGTCGCCCACCGAGAGCGCGTTGCCGCGGGCCTGCACCCGCAGCTGGACGCGGAGCGCGAAGGGCAGCTCGTTGCTGACGGTGAGCACGAGCGGGGCGTCGCTGGAGGCGAGGCTGTAGGTGCCGGCTGCCGGGGCGAGCAGGGTCACCCGCTCGAGCAGCCCACCGATCGTCGTCCGCAGGTCCGCGGCGGCCGCGGTGAAGGCGGCGGGGTCGTCCCGCCACGCAGCGGAGGTGCTCCGCGCCACGGCGGCGTCCCACGGCGCGAGGACGGCGTCCGGGTCGCCGACGGCCGCGCCGGCGAGCTGGTCGCGGACGCGAACGGCGGCGGCGACGTCGGTCAGCCCGGCGGCCTCGAGGCCGGCCGGGTCCTGCGGGGCGGCCAGCTCGCCGGTGTCGGAGACCGGGCCGTCGCCGAGCTGGGCGACGGACAGCGGCCGCAGCCCCGGCAGCCCCGCGGCGGCGGCCATCATCGCGCTCACCCGGGCCGGGTCGGGGTCGACCTCGCGCGGCGGGGCCACCAGCACGGTCTGCCCCGTGGCGGCGTTCCCCCGCTGGAGCGCCTGCAGGGTCAGCTCGGCGACGGAGCGCTGCTCGGCGGCGCGGGGCCCTCCGGCGACGGGTGCGCCACCCGCGAGGCCGCTCAGCACGGGATCAGCGACCAGGGCGGCCACCGCGCCGTCCCCGGTCGGCACCGTCGTCCGGGCCGCGGCGGGGCCCTCGAGGCCGAGCGCGGCCGCGCCGCGGGTGAGCCCACCGGGGGCGAGGACGACCTCCTCGACGCCGCCGTCCCGGAGGACGTCGAGCGTCTCCGGGCGCAGCGCGCCGCCGGCCGCCCAGGCCAGGTCGGTGCGCGCGTCCACGCCCAGGGCCTCGCGCAGGATGTCCGCGCCGGTGGTCCCGTCGGCCCCGGTCCCGGCCGGCGCGCCGGCCGGTGGCGCGGCGGGCGCGTCGGGGTCGTCGGGGTCGTCCTGCGCCGTCCCCTCGGAGCTGCCCGGCAGGCTGCGGGTGACCACGGCGGAGAGACCCGCCCCGGTCAGGGAGTCGGCGTCGACGTCCCCGTAGGGGAGCGCGACCACCCGGTGGTCGGCGGCGACGGCGCGCAGCCGCTGCAGCCAGGCGGCGGCCTCGTCGCCGCCCGACCCGGCGTCCTCGTCCGGGCCGACGGTGTAGGAGCCGCCGGCCATGACCTGCAGCTCCTCGACGAGCGCGGGGTCGACGGCCAGGGTCACCGGCACCACGGGGACCGGCTCGCCGCCCTCGAGCGGGACGGTCGCGGGCAGCCGCTCCACGGTCGCCAGCGCCCGGTCGAGCCGGCCACCGGCCGCGACCTCGTCGGTCAGCCCGTCATCGACGAACGCGCCGGAGGCGTCGCGGTGGGTGCGCTCGACCAGCGGCCACAGCCAGGCGACGCCGGTCGTCGTCGCCGGCACCACCGGCGGCTGGGCGAGGTAGGTGGTCAGCTCCCCGACCCGGCGACGCTCCCCGTCGGATCCGATGCCGTTGAGGTTGAGCAGCAGCGGGTAGACGCCGTCCCGGTCGATCGCCAGCGCGTCGGTGGTCGTGGTGAGGGTGAAGGAGACGGAGTCGCCGGGGCGCAGCTCGCCGGCGACGTCCTGGAACGGCGTGGTGGCGGCGACCACCAGGTCGGGGTCGCCGTCGGCGGCCTGCAGCTCGGCGCGGGTGTCCAGCAGCTCGCCGCGCTGCAGCCGCACGCCGACGTCGGTGAGCGTCTCGGTGCCGCCGTTGGTCAGCTCGCCCTCGACGGTGACCGTCGCCCCCGGCACAAGCGTGCGGGGGTCGAGGCGGGTGAGCCGGACGTCGACCGGGCGATCGTCGGAGGGCGCCTCGGTCGCGGCGGGTCCGCCGGGCGCGGCGGCCGCGGCCGGCGCCAGCGCGACCAGCGGAGCGGTGAGCACGCCGGCCAGCGCGACGGCGACCGTCGTCTCCCGGGCAGTGCGCCCGGGGCCCCGCACGGCGGACCGGCCGCCGGCGGCCCCGGCAGCCGACCGGCTCACGGCAGCTCCTCGCCGGCGCTGGTCGCCTCCGTGACCCGGCCGGCTGCTGTGCCCCCTCGTGAGCTCGCGGGCTCGCTCACGCGCTGTCGGCGAGGAGCGCGGGGGCCCGCTCGACCAGCGCCCGCTCGTCGGCGTAGGCCAGCCGGGCGCCGAGCTCGTCGAGGGGCACCCAGGCGACCTCGGTCACCTCGATGTCGGCGTCGGACAGCGCCCCTCCGATGGCGCGCAGCAGGAAGTGGTGGACCGTCTTGTGCACGCGGCGGCCGTCGGCGACGAACCAGAAGTCGATGATGCCCAGCGGGGCGACGACCTCGCCGATGATCCCCGTCTCCTCGGCGACCTCCCGGACGGCGGTGTCCTCCGGGGTCTCGCCCTCCTCGATGTGGCCCTTGGGCAGCGACCAGAGCAGCCGGCCGCGGCGGTCGGTGCGGCCGATGAGGGCAGCGCGCGGCCCCGTGATGGGGTCGTCGGCGACCACCAGCCCCCCGGCGGAGGTCTCGTCGACCCGCCGCAACCGGCGGCCGGGGCGCCCTCGCCCGCCCGTCCCAGCCATGCCAGGAGGGTAGCGCGCGTCCGGCGACAGCTCAGGGAGCATCGCAGCGAGGAACGAGCGAGGAGCGCACCTGGGCGCGGAGCCGGACCAGGGCCTATTCGGCGCGCCACTACCCTGGATCGTCGTGTCCGGTGAGCCTTCCCCTCCGATGACAGCCGGTCCCCGAGGGGCCACGCAGCGAGTGCCGGCGAGCGAGGAGCGGACCCAGGTGCGCAGTCGGGCAGATGTCAGCGGTCCTTCCCCGGCAGGTGGACCGGTGCCGCCCGCCGTCCAGCAGACCGTGCGCGAGCTCGTCGACCTCTCCCCCGTGCTGACCCGGCTCGGGGAGCGCTTCACCGCCGCCGGCTTCGAGGTGCACCTCGTCGGGGGCTCCGTCCGCGACGCGCTGCTCGCCGCCGGGTCCGGCGGTGGGCGGGAGGCGGGCACCGTGCCCGGCGACCTCGACGTCACCACGGACGCCCGCCCCGACGAGGTGCTGCGACTGCTCCACGGGTTCGCCAGTTCCACGTGGAACACCGGGATCGCCTTCGGGACGGTCGGTGCCGAGGTGGACGGCGTGCGGTTGGAGATCACGACCTTCCGCGCCGACCGCTACGACCGGGAGTCGCGCAACCCGGAGGTGGCCTGGGGGAACTCGCTCGTCGACGACCTCGCCCGCCGCGACTTCACCGTGAACGCCATGGCGGTCTCCCTGGGACCCGACCGCACGGTCACCGACCCCTACGGCGGCCTGGGTGACCTGCTGGCCGGCCGGCTGCGGACGCCGGGCGCCGCGGTCGACTCCTTCGCCGACGATCCGCTGCGGATGCTGCGCGCGGTCCGGTTCGTCGCGCAGCTGGGCCTCTCGCCGGTCGACGAGGTGGTCGAGGCGATGACCTCGTCGGCGTCCCAGCTCGGGCGCGTCACCCCGGAACGGGTCCAGGTCGAGCTGTCCAAGACGCTGCTGCAGCACTCGCCCCGGGCGGCGCTGGAGCTGTTCGTCTCGACGGGTCTGGCCGACGTCGTCCTGCCGGAGCTCTCCGCGCTGCGCATGGAGATCGACGAGCACCACCAGCACAAGGACGTCTACACCCACTCGCTGACCGTGCTGGACCGGGCGATCGCCCTGGAGGAGGCCGATCCGCAGGCCGAGTCGCCGGACCTGGTGCTGCGGCTGGCGGCGCTGCTGCACGACATCGGCAAGCCGGCCACCCGCCGGCACGAGCCGCGCGGCCGGGTCTCCTTCCACCACCACGAGGTGGTCGGCGCGAAGCTCGTCCGCAAGCGGCTGCAGGCGCTCCGGTACTCCAAGGAGGTCGTGGAGGCGGTCGCCCGGCTGACCTTCCTGCACCTGCGCTTCCACGGTTACGGAAGCGGCGAGTGGACCGACTCCGCCGTCCGCCGCTACGTCACCGACGCCGGCGACCTGCTGCCCCGGCTGCACAAGCTGGTGCGCTCGGACTGCACGACCCGCAACAGGCGCCGGGCGGCCGCGCTGTCGGCGACCTACGACTCGCTGGAGCGGCGGATCGCCGAGCTGTCGGCGGCCGAGGACCTCGCGCGGGTCCGCCCGGATCTCGACGGCAACGCGATCATGGCGATCCTCGGCATCCCGCCCGGCCGCGAGGTGGGTGAGGCCTGGAAGTACCTCAAGGAGCTGCGGCTGGAGCGCGGCCCGCTGGATCCCGGCGAGGCCGAGGCCGAGCTGCGCGACTGGTGGGCCGCCCGCAACGGCTGAGTGGGCTACAGCCCGAGCCGCCGGCTGCCGACAGGAGACACGTGCGCGATCAGGGGCCCCCGGAGTCCGGCTCCCGGCTGCCTTCCTCGCCGAGCGGACGCACGCCGCAGTGGGTGGTCGACGAGGCGCTCGGTCTGCCGGTCCAGCCGCCCCCCTGGCGCGCGCCGGCGCCGCCTCCGCGCCGGCGCCGCGGGTCGGGACCGGTCGGCCTGCTCGCCGTCCTCCTGGTCGTCGCCGGCTCGTTGGGGGCCGCCGTCCTCACCGGGGCCGTGGTGTGGCCCTGGGACCACACCGTCCCGGCCGGAGCGGGCCCGGACCGCAACGTCCCCGCGGCCGCCGCGCCCAGGGACCGCCCCACCCCCGCGGTGGAGGCGAGCCCGTCGCCGCGGGGGGTCCCGCAGCCCGCACCCGCGGGCGGCGGACCGCACGAGTTCTCGCTCCTGCAGGCCGACGGGGTCACGCCCGTGGCCTACGACCCGTGCCGGGTCGTCCACTACGTCATCCGGCCCGACGGGTCCCCGGCCGGCGGGGAGGAGATGGTGCACGCGGCGGTCGCCCGGCTCGGCCGGGTGACCGGCCTGGTGTTCGTGTACGACGGGCCGACCGACGAGGTGCCCACCCCGGACCGGGCGGCGTTCCAGCCCGCCCGGTACGGCGACCGCTGGGCCCCGGTCCTGGTCAGCTGGCAGACGGAGGCCGAGGCGCCCGAACTCGCGGGGGACACCGTCGGCGAGGCGGGCAGCCTGGCCGTGTCGCTGGACGAGGGCACGCGGGTGTACGTCACCGGCACGGTCACCCTCGACGCCGGGCAGTTCCCCGAGATCCTCGAGCTGCCGGACGGCGCGGCGACGGCCTCGGGGATCGTGCTGCACGAGCTGGCGCACCTGGTGGGCCTCGACCACGTGGACGACGCCTCGCAGCTGCTCCACCCGGAGACGGTGCCGGGCGTCACCGACTACGCCGCCGGGGACCTCACGGGTCTGAGCCGTCTCGGCCAGGGGTCCTGCGTCCCGGAGCTCTGACGGCTCCGCCGGTCAGCGGGGCAGCGGGGCGCGGGCCGCGTAGAGGGCGGTGAGGGCGTAGGCCGCGCCGACGGCGACCACGGCGGGCGGGGACACGCCGTCCGCCGGCAGCAGGTATGCCGCGGCCAGCAGCGCGACGACGTAGCCGACGTTGACGAGGACGTCGTAGACGGAGAACACCCGGCCGCGGACGTCGTCGTCCACCGCCTGCTGCAGCGTGGCGTCGACGCAGATCTTCACGCCCTGCCCGAGGAAGCCGAGCACCGCGCCGGCCAGCACCACCGTGACCGGCAGGAACGGCAGCCCCAGCGCCGTCAGCAGCGCGCCGCCGACCGCCAGCACCAGGGGAACCCACCGCGCCGTCCCCAGGCGGCGCACCGCCGCGGGCGTGACCGCGGCGGCCACCAGCGTGCCGACCGCACCCGCGGCGACCGCCGCCCCCACGCCCAGCAGCCCTGCGCCCGGCGGTGCGGTGGCGCGGGAGAACAGCAGCGTCATCAGGGTCAGCACCCCGAAGCAGAGCCGGTGCACGGTGATGACGGCCAGCGCGGGGACCGCCGGCGGGCGGGCCCGCACGTGGCGCACCCCCGCCACCAGCCCGGCGACCACCTGGCGGGCGGACGACGAGGCCGCGGTCCCGTCCGGCCCGAGCGCGCCCTGCGGGAACCCGGCGGCCAGCGCCGCGGCGAGCAGGTAGGGCCCGGCCGTGCCGAGGGTCAGCAGCGCGTAGCCCGTGTCCCCGGCGATGCCGGCCAGCTGCTGCACCGCGACCGCGGCCGCTCCGCCGACCACCGTGGCCACCGCGCCCGACGTCGTCGACAGCGCGTTGGCCGGCACCAGGTCGTCCGTGGTGTGCGGCAGGGAGGCCGACAGGGCCGACAGCACGAAGCGGGCGACGGAGAACAGCAGCAGCCCGGCGAGCAGGAACGGCAGGCCGCCCGACCCGCCGGCCACGAGCAGCGCGAGGACGCCGACCAGCCCCGCACGCAGCAGGTCGGCGTGCACCAGCACCTGCCGCCGGCGCCACCGGTCGAGCCAGACGCCGGCGAAGGGACCGACCAGCGAGTAGGGCAGGAGCAGGACGGCGAAGCCGGCGGCGACCGCGACCGGGTCGGCGGCCCGCTGCGGGTTGAACAGCACGGTCCCGGCGAGGGCGGCCTGCAGCACGCCGTCCCCGAACTGGGCCGACAGCCGGGTGGCCAGCAGCCGGCGGAAGTCGCGGCGGGCCAGCAGCGAGCGCACGGTCGTCCCCGCTTGCCGCACCCGGTCACCCTACGGTGGCCTCTCCTCCCCACACGGTCGACGACGGGCCGCGCAGCCGTCTGTTGTGGAGGCCACCACTCCCGCCGGGGGGCCCGCGAGTGGGGCACACTGGACGGCGATGACTCCCCCGTCCTCGCCCGATCCCGAGTCGAGGCCGCCGGCCCGGCCCGCGACGGGCCGACGCCGTCCGGACGCGGTTCCTGCGCTGTCGACGGGCACCCTGGACGACGTCCGACCCGGCTCGCTGCTCGTGGCGATGCCGAGCCTGACCGACCCCACCTTCGCCGGCACGGTCGTCTTCGTGCTCGACCACAACCACAGCGGCACGCTGGGTGTGGTGCTGGGGCGGCCGAGCCAGGTCGAGATCCGCGACGTGCTGCCCGGCTGGTGCGACCTCGCCGTCGACCCCGGCGTGTTCCACGTGGGCGGCCCGTGCGAGACCGACACGGCGCTGTGCCTGGCCGTCTGCGCGACCCCGGGCGAGGACTGCGGTCTGCGCCAGGTGGCGGGCGACGTGCACCTGGTCGACCTGGACGCCGACCCCGACGAGCTGGTCGGCCGCGTGCGCGGGCTGCGCGTGTTCGCCGGCTACGCGGGTTGGTCTCCGGGCCAGCTCGCCGGGGAGGTCGCCGAGGGCGCCTGGGCCTGCGTGCCGGGCCGGCCGGACGACGTGCTCAGCGAGCTGGCCGGTCCCGAGCTGTGGCGCCGGGTGATGGGCCGCCAGTCAGGGCGCCTGGCGGTGCTGTCGACGGCACCGGCCGACCCGAGCGCGAACTGATCGGCGCGTCAACGGGTGCGCGGATGCCCCGCCTCTGGTAGGAACGTGCTGGGAGGGGGCGGTCTGGGGAAGAGGCCGCCCCCTCCCCCCATGTCCAGGACCCGCCGGCCCCGCCGTGAGTTCGCGAGGGGCGGGCGGACGGGGTCCTCCTTCAGAGCCCGACGGTCTCCGCCACCTCCGGGTGTGCCGCGCCGTCCACGGACTCGCTCTCGGCCGGCAGCGTGATCTCCCGCGGACCGTGGTCGGACAGCGTCACCGTGACCTCGAACTCCTGGCCCGGCAGCGGGGTGCGGTACTGCACCAGCAGGTCGGTGGAGTGGTCGACCGCGACCGACCAACCGGTCCCGGAGGCGTAGAGCCGGGCCAGCTCGCCGTCGATCGAGCGGTCGCCCTCCCACGTGTAGCCCGCGTCGCGGAAGTCACCGGCGTCGTCCGGCTCCTCGGCGGCGAGGTTGAGCACCACCTGGGTGAGGACGTCGACCAGCGGCGCCTGCTCCCCCAGCGTGACCGGACGGCGAACGTAGGAGGCCTCGGCCAGCCCCTCGGCGTCCAGCGTGGCGGACAGGCCGGGCACCTCGCCGAACCACAGGTCCTCGGCGGTGAAGAACAGCGTGCGGGTGTCGTCGGCGCGGCCGTCGCCGTACGAGGTGACCGCCTGCGCGCGCCCGGCACCACCGGCGAGGTCGACCTCCCCGGTGAGGGTGAGGACGGTGTCCTCGCCGTACGGGGCGGTGACCACGAAGTCCGCGCCGCCCCGGTCGTGGTTCTCGACCAGCAGCTGGGCGAGGACGCCGGCCTCCTCCTCGGTGAGCGGCGCACCCTCCGCCCGCTCGTCCGTGCCGGCACAGCCGGTCAGGAGCGCCACCGTCAGCCCCAGCGCGGGGAGCAGCGGACGGCGGCGCTCGGGCATGCGGTCAGCGTAGGCATCCGGGCAGGTCACCGGCGGCGTCCCACGCGGTGGCCCGGAGACGCGGCAGGGCCCGCGATCCCTCCGGATCGCGGGCCCTGCCGTCAGTGCTGGAACGGCCCCGCGTCAGGGCCCCGCCGCGAGTTCGCGAGTGGTGAGGACGCGGGGTCCTTCACTCACCCCGGATGAACGCCTCGACGGCGTCGCGGGCCTCGCTGTCGCTGTACTGCACCGGCGGGCTCTTCATGAAGTAGGACGACGCGGAGAGGATCGGGCCGCCGATCCCGCGGTCCTTGGCGATCTTCGCGGCGCGGACGGCGTCGATGATGATGCCGGCGGAGTTCGGGGAGTCCCAGACCTCGAGCTTGTACTCCAGGTTGAGCGGGACGTCACCGAAGGCGCGGCCCTCCAGCCGGACGTAGGCCCACTTGCGGTCCGACAGCCACGGGACGTGGTCCGAGGGGCCGATGTGCACGTTGTCGGTGCCCATGTCGCGGTCGACCTGGCTGGTGACGGCCTGGGTCTTGGAGATCTTCTTGGACTCCAGCCGCTCCCGCTCCAGCATGTTCTTGAAGTCCATGTTGCCGCCGACGTTGAGCTGCATGGTGCGGTCGAGCTGCACGCCGCGGTCCTCGAAGAGCTTGGCCAGCACGCGGTGGGTGATGGTCGCGCCCACCTGGCTCTTGATGTCGTCGCCGACGATCGGCACACCGGCGGCGGTGAACCTGTCGGCCCACTCCTTCGTGCCGGCGATGAAGACCGGCAGGGCGTTGACGAACGCGACACCGGCGTCCAGGGCGCACTGTGCGTAGAACTCCGCCGCCTGCTGGGAGCCGACCGGGAGGTAGCACACCAGGACGTCGGCACCGGACTCGCGCAGGGCGGTCACGACGTCGACCGGCTCCTCGTCGGACTCCTCGATCGTCGCCCGGTAGTACTTGCCCAGGCCGTCGAGGGTCGTGCCGCGCTGCACGGTCACGCCCAGCGGCGGGACGTCGCAGATCTTGATGGTGTTGTTCTCGCTGGCCACGATGGCCTCGGAGAGGTCGCGGCCGACCTTCTTGGCGTCGACGTCGAAGGCGGCGACGAACTGCACGTCCCGGACGTGGTAGTCGCCGAAGCGGACGTGCATCAGGCCCGGCACCGGCGTCGTCTCGTCGGCGTCGCGGTAGTAGTGCACGCCCTGGACGAGCGAGGCGGCGCAGTTGCCGACGCCGACGATGGCGACGTTGACGGATCCCATGGGTTCTCCTCACTTCCGGACCGCACGCGGCCGGAGGACGCGGACCGCTGACGGTCCTGGTCGGGGGGGGGGGTGACGGGCGTGGTGCTCTCCCGCCGGGTCATCGGGACGGTGCCGGTCAGGGGCGCCGGGGCGCCTCTCCCGCGGGGTCCGGTGGACCTCCGGGGTCGGCGCCGTCTTCTCGGCGCCGCTCGCTGTCGGTCAGCTCGCGGTCGATGAGCTCCGCCAGCCAGCGGACCTCGCGGTCGACCGAGTCCAGACCGTGGCGCTGCAGCTCGAGGGTGTAGCGGTCCAGCCGCTCGCGGGTCCGGCTCAGCGAGGCCCGCAGGCCCTCGCGCTGGCGCTCGACGGTGCGGCGGCGGCCCTCGAGGATCCGCAGCCGCACGTCCGCGGCGGTGTGCCGGAAGAACGCCAGGCGGACGCCGAAGAGCCCGCTGTCGTCGTAGGACTCCGGCCCGGCCTGCCCGACCAGCTCGTGGAAGCGCTCCTTGCCCTCGGCGGTGATCGTGTAGACCACCTTGCCGCGCCGGCCGGTCAGCGGTGGTGCGTCCGCCGGCAGGGGGGCCCGCCGGTCCGGCTCGTCGGTGGTGACGTAGCCGGCCGCGTGCAGCCTCTTCAGTGCGGGGTACAGCGACCCGTAGGAGATGCTGCGCAGCCCGCCGAGCAGCTGGGCGAGCTGTTTGCGCAGCTCGTAGCCGTGCATCGGCGACTGGTGCAGCAGGCCGAGGATGGCGAACTCCAGCACGCCGCCTCCTCCGTCGTTCTGCGGATCGATGTATCGATACGATACATCGACGGGTGTGGGTGGGAACGGATCGGGGCCGCGCGGGCAGCGCCCGGACGTGGTCGCACACACCGCGGTGCCGCCGCTGGTGCGTACATTGGCGCCGTGCCCGGACGTCGATCCGTCGTGGACTACTCGCTGCAGCGGCGAGCCGTCCTCGCCGACGTGTACGCCGGTCGCACAGGGCTGTTCGAGGTCTGCGACGCCAGTCCGTACCTCACCCGGGCGGCGAAGTACCACGGCGAGACGACCGACGTCGCCTGCCCGGTGTGCCGCAAGGTGGAGCTCACGCTCGTCAGCTACGTCTACGGCGAGCACCTCGGTCCCGTCGCCGGCCAGGCGAAGACGCAGGCCGAGCTCGCGCGGATGGACGCGATGCAGGAGGAGTTCTCCGTCTACGCCGTCCAGGTGTGCCGCGGTTGCGGGTGGAACCACCTGGACTGCTCCTACGTCCTCGGGGCCGAGCCGGACCCGGGTCGTCAGCCGCGGCGCACGCGGCGCCGGGCGGCCACCGAGTAGTAGTACGCGTCACACCGGGGAACACGAGGTGCCCCGCGTGGTCGTTGGGACACCTGGGCGTCACTGCGCCGCGGGTCGTCCTCGCTCGCACAGCTGAAGACGCCACCCTGGGTGCCGGACGCGGACGTCCTGCGCGCCCACCGAGACCCTAACCAGAGAGGGGCCCCTGCGTGCCTCCCCACGACGAGACCTCACCGGTCGGGCCGCGCAGCGGCTCGGTCCGCCGTCCGCCGTCCGGCCGTACCGCCGGCGGCAGTGGCGGGGGCGGCCGCCCGGCAGCGGGCCGGCCACCGGCAGGTCGCGGGGGCCGGACGACGGCCTCGCGCACCGGCCCGGCCGCCAGGGGGTCCCGCCCCGGCGGCGGGACCGCGCGGACCAGGAAGCAGCGCCGCCAGCGCCGGCTCAAGGCCCTCGTCGGCCTGATCGCCGGCGCGCTGGTGCTGCTCGGCGTCTTCGTCGGCGTCGTCTACGCCACGACCGAGGTGCCCGACCCGAACTCGGTGCAGAACGCGCAGACGACGGTCGTCTACTACGCCGACGGCACCACCGAGATGGCCCGGCTGGGCGCGGAGAACCGCACCAACGTGCCCCTCGCCGAGGTGTCGGAGCCGGCGCGCCAGGCGATCCTCGCGGCCGAGAACCGCAGCTTCTACTCCGACCCCGGCATCTCCTTCACCGGCATCGTGCGCGCCGCCTGGAACAACCTGACCGGCGGCTCGACGCAGGGTGGCTCGACCATCACCCAGCAGTACGTGAAGAACGCCTTCCTGACCTCGGACCAGACGTTCAGCCGGAAGTTCCAGGAACTGTTCCTCGCCGTCAAGCTCGACAACGAGTACGAGAAGAACGAGATCCTCGAGAACTACCTCAACACCATCTACTTCGGCCGTGGCGCCTACGGCATCGAGGCGGCGGCCAACACCTACTTCGGTGTGCCGGCCAGCCAGCTGACCGCCCAGCAGGGCGCGGTGCTCGCCGTCCTCGTCCGCAGCCCCTCCACGTACGACCCGGAGTCCAACCCCGAGGGCTCGACGGACCGCTGGGGCCTGGTGCTCGACGCGATGGTCAAGGAGGGCTGGCTGACCCAGCAGGAGCGCGACGCCTCCGTCTACCCACCGATCATGCCGCGCACGGGCTCCAACCTCGGTATCCCCGGCGGCCCGGAGGGCCTGGTCGTGCAGCGGGCCATCACCGAGCTGGAGGCCAAGGGCTACGACGAGCAGCAGATCCGGGCCGGCGGCCTGCGGATCACCACCACGGTGGACAAGCGCTACCAGGACGCCGCCATCTCCTCCGTCGCCGAGGTGATGGAGGGCGAGCCGGAGAACCTGCGCGAGGCGCTCGTGTCCATCGACCCGGTGACCGGTGCCGTGCGGGCGTACTACGGCGGTCCGGTCGGCGCCGGTGACGGCGCCGTCGACTACGCGCAGGCGCTGCGCCAGCCCGGGTCGTCGGTCAAGCCGTACGTGCTGGCCACCGCGCTGGAGGACGGCATCAGCGTCAACGCCCGGCGGGACGGCTCCTCGCCGCGGAGCTTCCCCGACCGCCCGGGCCTGCCGGTGACCAACTCCGGCGGCGCCTCCTGCGGGGCCTGCACGCTCCGGGAGGCGTTGACCCGCTCGCTGAACACCACCTTCTACGGGCTGGCCTACGAGGTCGGCGCGGAGCGGGTGCGGCAGAACATCCTGGAGGCGACCGGGCTGCCGGAGGCCTGGCCCGACGAGCCGGCCTACGGCGTGCTCGCCGGCAGCAACACCCTGGCCGACCCGAACACCGGCGGGGCGGGCGGCTCGATCGGCATCGGCCAGTACGAGATGCGCCCGATCGACCAGGCGCACGGCTTCGCCACCCTGGCCAACGACGGCGTCGAGCACGAGCCGTACTTCGTCGCCCGGGTGACCGACAGCCAGGGCACCGTCCTGCTGGAGTACAACGGCGACGCCGGCGACCAGGTGTTCGAGTCCGACGTCGTCAACGACACCACCTACGCCATGACCGACGTCGCCGCCTACTCGCGGCGCTCGCTCGACGGTGGCCGCGAGGTGGCCAGCAAGACCGGTACGCAGGGTCAGGGCGAGAACAACTCCGATGCCTGGATGGTCGGCTTCACCCCGTCGATCTCCACGGCGGTGTGGATGGGCAACGACTCGCCCGCCCAGCCGATCGAGGACGTCAACGGCCGGATCATCTACGGCTCGGGCCTGCCCGGCGCCATCTGGCAGGAGTTCATGAACACCGTTCTGGACGGGACCCCGGAGGAGGACCTGCCCGACCGCGCGCTCATCCGCGGCGACACCGGTGAGGGCGTGCCCGCGCCGCAGACGAGGAAGCCGACGCAGGCGCCGAGCCAGGTCACCGCCGCGCCGACGCGGGAGGCGGAGCCGACGACCGAGCCGTCGGCCACGCCGACGCGGGAGGCGGAGCCGACGACCGAGCCGTCGAGCGCGCCGACGACCAGCTCGCGCGGGAACTCCGAGGACACCGACGGCGACAGCGGCGGGCAGGACGAGGAGAGCACCACAGGTGGGGACAGCGACACCGCCCCCGGCCAGCCGGCGCAGTCCACCGGCAGCATCCAGGGACAGTCGCCGACCGGCTGATCCCCGGCGGGCAGACTGACCCGCATGAGCACGATCCCCACGGGCCCGTCCGCACCAGCGGACGGGCCCGTGGCGTCCCCGGCCCCGGACGGCCGACCCGACCGCGTCGTCCCGAGCTGGACCGATCCGGTCGTCGCGCAGGCCAGCGAGGCGGTGGGCGGCCCCTGGGGTCGTCACGCGGTCGTCGGGCGGGCGCCGTTCTGGACCCCGCTGCGGGTCTGCCTGCTCTTCGCCACGACCGTCCTGGCGGTCGCCTGGCTCAAGCAGGCCCCGTGCGCCGACGGCGACTGGACCGGCTCGCTGCAGTACACCCACCTCTGCTACTCCGACCCCGTCCCGCTGTTCGGCCTCTACGGGCAGGGCGAGGGTGCGGTCCCCTACCTCGACGCGCGGGTGGAGTACCCGGTGCTCACCGGGGCGGTCATGGCGGTCGCCGCACTGCTCTCCGGCTGGTACGACGGGCTGGCCGCGGCGGTCGGCGTGCTCCCGGCGGTCCCGCCGGTGGAGAGCTACACCGTCGTCACGGCGCTGCTGATGTCGGTGTGCGCGCTGGTGGTGGTGCGCGCCGTGCTGCCGCTGACCGGCCGGCGGCCGTGGGACACCGCGATGGTGGCGCTGTCGCCAGTGCTCCTGGTCTACGCCTTCAACAACTGGGACCTGCTGGCCGTGGTGCTCGCCACCCTCGGCATGTGGGCGTGGGCCCGGCAGCGGCCGGTGCTCGCCGGGACGCTGCTCGGGCTCGGCGTGGCCGCGAAGCTCTACCCGGTCCTCGTGCTGGGCGCGCTGTTCCTGCTGTGCCTGCGCGCCGGCCTGCTGGGGGTGTGGCTGCGGGCGGCGCTGGCCGCGGCCGGCGCCTGGCTCGCCGTGAACCTGCCGGTGGCCCTGCTGGCGCCGGAGAACTGGGGCTGGTTCTTCGCCTTCAGCCGGCAGCGCCCCGCCAACCCCGAATCGATCTGGAACATCCTGCTGACGCTCACCGACAACCGGGTGCTCGACGGGCCGCTCGCCGAGGGCGAGACGCCGTCGGTGCTCAACGCCGTCGTGGCCGTGCTGCTGCTCGCGCTGGCCGCCTGGGTCGCCTGGCTGGTGCTCACCGCCCCCGTGCGGCCGCGGGTGGCACAGGTGGCCTTCCTGCTGGTGGCCGGCTTCCTGCTGCTCAACAAGGTCTACAGCCCGCAGTACGCGCTGTGGCTGCTGCCGCTGGCGGTCCTGGCCCGGCCGCGGTGGCGCTCGCTGCTGGTCTGGCAGGTCAGCGAGGCCCTGGTGTGGGTCCTGACGATGCTCTACTACCTCGGCACCGAGAACCGTGGCGTCGAGGTGGAGTGGTTCTTCCTCGCCGTCCTGGTCCGCGACGCCGTCCTGGTGGCGCTCATGGTCCTCGTCGCCCGTGAGGTGCGCCGGCCCGACGACGACGTCGTCCGCGCCAGCTGGCCCGGCGTCGACGATCCCGCCGGAGGCCCGCTGGACCACGCTGAGGACACCGTGGCCCTCCGTCACCGGGAACGGGTCCTGCCGCGAGGAGTGGGGCCCGGGGGGTCCCGCGAGGAGTGACGCAGCGGCTCAGCCCACCCCGGGGACGGCACCTGGCCGCGGTGCGGCGCTGAGCGTCGCGGTGTCACAGCTCCACGTGTCACAGCTCCACGTGGAACACGGACCTCGGTCAGGCCAGGGCGGACCGCAGCAGGGTGATCTCCTCGGCGTGGGAGGCGGCGTCGCCGGGGGTCTCCAGGACGACGGGGCAGTCGGCCGTCCGGGCCACCTCGACCAGCAGCTCGGTCGGGATCTCGCCGTCGGTCAGCGGGGCGTGCCGGTCGCGGCTGGAGCCCTGCGGGTCGCGGCTGTTGTTGAGGTGCACCAGGTCGACGCGGCCGGTGATCGCACGGACGTCGTCCACCGCGGTCGCCAGGTCCCACCCGGCGGCCCACGCGTGGCAGGTGTCGAGCACGAAGCCGGCGCCGAACTCGCCGACCGCGTCCCACAGCCGGGCGAGGGCGTCGAGGTCCCGGGCCATGGCGTTGCCCCCGCCGGCGGTGTTCTCGATGAGCAGCGGGACGGGGAACCCGCCCTCCTCCGCCTGCCGCGAGAACGTCTTGCGCCAGTTGTCGACGCCGGCCGCCGGGTCGTCCTTGGCCAGCACGTGCCCGCCGTGCACCACCATGCCCATCGCACCGACCGCGGCGGCGGCCTTCGCGTGCGCGGCCAGCAACTTGCGGCTCGGGATGCGGATGCGGTTGTTCGTCGTCGCCACGTTCAGCACGTACGGCGCGTGGACGACGACCGTGACGTCGCTGGCCAGCAGGTCGGCGGCGTCCGGACGGGGCTTCGGCGCCGTCCAGCCCTGCGGGTCGGCGAGGAAGACCTGCACCCCGTCGGCGTCCATCTCCGCCGCGCGGGCGAGCGGGCCGCCGGCGTCGAGCTCGTTGTCCTCGGTCAGGCCGGGTCCGACGTGTACGCCGATCGGGTGAACTGGCACCCCGCGACCCTAGTTCGACCGCGCTGCCGCCTCACCCGCGTCGCCGCCGACGGCATCCGGGACGGGCTTTGCCGCTGGCCGCGCCGCTGGCGGGGTCGCGCCGGCCTCCCCCACCGCGGCGCCGGTGCCACCCACCCCGCCGGCCGCTGACCCGTACACCTCCACCGGCCCGCGCCGCCGTCGTCCCGCTGGGGACGGCGGCGGCGCTCGCCGTCCGCGCTGGTACCCTCGACGGAGCGCGTTCCACCGGTGGTCGTCACCGGGCGGGGCGCGCGACGCGTGTACGACCCTCCTGCTGCAGACCGACTGCAGCCGCCCAGACCAGAGGAGGTGGGGTTCTCCGTGCGTCACTACGAACTGATGGTCATCCTCGACCCCGACCTGGAGGAGCGCACGATCGCTCCCTCCCTCGACCGGTTCCTCACCGTCGTCACCAACTCCGGTGGCACCGTGAAGACCGAGATCTGGGGCCGCCGCCGGCTGGCCTACGAGATCAAGAAGCAGGTCGAGGGCATCTACGCCATCGTCGACATCCAGGCCACGCCCGCCGCGGTGGCCGAGCTCGACCGACAGCTGAACCTCAACGAGTCGGTCCTGCGCACGAAGCTGATGCGGCCCGAGGTCCACTGACCATGGCCGGCGAGACCGTCATCACCGTCATCGGCAACCTGACGTCGGACCCGGAGCTGCGCTTCACGCCGTCCGGCGCCGCGGTCGCCAACTTCACCGTCGCCTCGACCCCGCGGACCTTCGACCGCCAGTCGCAGGAGTGGAAGGACGGCGAGGCGCTCTTCCTGCGCTGCAACGTCTGGCGTCAGGCGGCGGAGAACGTCGCCGAGTCGCTGACCCGCGGGTCGCGGGTGATCGTCTCCGGCCGGCTCAAGCAGCGGTCGTTCGAGACGAAGGAAGGCGAGAAGCGCACCGTCGTCGAGCTCGAGGTCGACGAGATCGGCCCGTCGCTCCGCTACGCCACCGCGAAGGTCACGAAGGCCTCGCGCGGTGAGGGTGGCGGTGGCGGGTTCGGCGGCGGTGGCGGTGGCGGCTTCGGCGGTGGCGGCGGGTCCAGCGACCCGTGGTCGACCCCGGCCCCGCCGTCCGACGAGCCGCCCTTCTGAAGAAGGACCCCCTCGCCCCCCACGCCTCGCTCCGCTCGGTGCGGACCCCTGCGAGGGGGCCGTTCCATTCCGTCACTCTCTGGAGAACCCCGGTGGCCAAGCCCCCCGTTCGCAAGCCCAAGAAGAAGGTCTGCCAGTTCTGCAAGGACAAGGCGACCTACATCGACTACAAGGACACGACCCTGCTGCGGAAGTTCATCTCCGACCGCGGCAAGATCCGTGCCCGCCGCGTGAGCGGCAACTGCAGCCAGCACCAGCGGGACGTCGCCACGGCCGTCAAGAACAGCCGTGAGATGGCCCTGCTGCCCTACACCTCGACGGCGCGCTGACCATGAGCACCCAGAAGCTGATCCTGACGCAGGAGGTCACCGGTCTCGGGTCCTCCGGTGACACGGTGGAGGTCAAGGGCGGCTACGCCCGCAACTACCTCCTGCCCCGCGGCCTGGCCATCGTCGCCACCCGCGGTGCCGAGAAGCAGGTGGAGTCGCTGCGCCGGGCGCGTGCCGCCCGCGAGGTGCGGTCGCTCGAGGAGGCGCAGGCCGTGGCCGGGCGCCTGTCGGGCCTGACCGTCCGGGTGCCGGCGCGTGCCGGTGAGGGTGGCCGGCTGTTCGGCCGCATCACCACCGCCGACGTCGTCAACGCCGTGACCGCCGCCGGCGGTCCCGAGCTCGACCGGCGCCGGGTGGAGCTGCCCAGCAGTGTCAAGACCACCGGCCAGCACAAGGTGACCGTTCGGGTGCACCCCGAGGTCACCTCTCAGCTGACCATCGAGGTCGTTCCCGGCTGAGCAGGACCCTCCCGCCCCACCCCTCGCGAGCTCGGGGCGGGGCCGGTGGGGGAACTGCGCCCGCGAGGGGCGTCGGACTCCGGTCCGGCGCCCCTCGCGGCGTCTCGGGTCCCTCCTGTGACCGCTCCGCCGGGGCGTCGGTGCGGGCGTCCTCGGAACGTCTCCGTGACCGGTCGCCGACGGCCGGTGCCTGCGCGTCGTCCTGTGGATGTGTGACCGCTGGGGCGGCTGCGGCGGACCCGTCGACACGCCGGGGGCGACATCCGGATTTCTCGCAAATTTCTCCCGTCCACACCCGGTGAGTTGTTCCCGCGCAGGTCAGCGGCGGGATACGGGGGACGGCGTCACGGCGTCCCCCGCTGTCTCCACATGTCGACACGACTGTGTCCACCGACTTGTCCACAAGTTGTGCAGAAGCGCGTGCACACCGGTGTTGGACTGGTCCGTCCGTACTTCCTAACGTCCTCCTCGGCTCCCGTCGGTGCGGATCTGTCGGTCCCCCGCGGTAGCAACGACCCGAACACACGTTCGAGTCAGGTGTGCAGCGTTCTGGTGCTTCCCCCACCAGGCCCCGGCTTCGTGCCGGGGCCTGTGCGCGGGTGCGCCGGGAGTGGATGGAGGAACCCCGTGGCGGTGGCCGACGACTTCGAGCGCCCGTCCCCGACGGCTCCGGCGTACGACCGGCAGCCACCGCAGGACGTCGCAGCGGAGCAGTCGGTGCTCGGCGGCATGCTGCTGAGCAAGGACGCGATCGCCGACGTCGTCGAGGTGCTGCACGGCAACGACTTCTACCGGCCGGCACACCAGGTGATCTACGACTGCATCCTCGACCTGTACGGGCGGGGCGAGCCGGCCGACGCGATCACCGTCGCCGCCGAGCTCAACCGCACCGACCAGCTGTCGAAGATGGGTGGCGCCGTCTACCTGCACACCCTGATCCAGTCGACGCCGACCGCCGCCAACGCCGGCTACTACGCCGCGATCGTCGCCGAGCAGGCGGTGCTGCGGCGGCTGGTCGAGGCCGGCACCCGGGTCGTCCAGCTGGGGTACGGCGCGGCGGGCGGCAAGGGCGACGTCGACGACATCGTCGACCGCGCCCAGCAGGAGATCTACGACGTCACCGAGAAGCGCATGAGCGAGGACTACTCGCGCCTCGAGGACGTCCTGCAGCCCACGATGGACGAGCTGGACGCCATCGCCTCCCGCGGTGGCACCGCCCGCGGCGTGCCCACCGGTATCCGCGACCTCGACGAGCTCACCAACGGCCTGCAGGCCGGTCAGATGGTCGTCATCGCCGCCCGACCCGGTGTGGGCAAGGCCCTGGCCCTCGACACCCCGATCGCCACGCCGACCGGGTGGACGACGATGGGCGAGGTCGCCGTCGGTGACCAGGTGATGGGGTCCGACGGCCGACCGACGACCGTCGTGGCCGCCACCCAGGTGATGACCGGCCGCCCCTGCTACGAGGTGCGCTTCTCCGACGGCTCGGTGGTCGTGGCCGACGCCCAGCACCAGTGGCTCACCGACACCCGTGCCAGCCGGCAGTCCGCACAGGCGGCGGCTGCCCGCTGCAACGGCCACCGCAACCGGCGCACGTTCGCCGAGGTCCGGACGACGGAGGAGATCGCCCGCACCGTCCGCTGTGCGACCGAGGACGCCCGGCTCAACCACTCGGTGACCAATGCGGCGGCGCTCCAACTCCCGGAGGCCGACCTCCCCCTCCCGCCGTACGCGCTGGGCGTGTGGCTGGGCGCCGGCACGTCCCGGGCCGCCCACTTCACCAGCGACGACCCCGAGATCGCCGTGTACATCGAGGCGGACGGTCTCATCGTGGAGCCGACGGGCGTCGACAGGCGGTACTCGCTGCGGCTCCCGGCACGGCCGGCCGTCGCCTCCCGGCCGTGCCCGATGTGTGGCGAGCTCTTCATGCCGACGACGTCCCAGGCGCAGGCCTGTGGCAAGACCTGCGGCGGCCGGCTACCGGCCGGCGGCGGTCTCGGGCGTCAGGCGACCTGCCCGGACTGCGGAGGGCCGTCCGCCGGGCTATCGCAGTGCCAGGCCTGCCGCGACCACCACGGCACCGTGCCAGGCGTCCTGCGCACGCTGGGGGTCTTCGGCGACAAGCACATCCCCACCACCTACCTGCGGGCCTCGGTGGCCCAGCGGCGCGCTCTCCTGGCCGGCCTCCTGGACACCGACGGGACGGTGACGCCCAGCGGCGTCGTGCAGTTCGCGGTGACCGACCGGCGGCTGGCCGAGGACGCCCGCGAGCTCGTCGCCGGCCTCGGGCACCGGGTGCGGATGAGCCGCAAGCGGGTCAAGGGCCGCAGCGGGGCGTCGTCCACCTGCTTCACCCTGACCTTCAGCACGGACGACGAGGTCTTCCGCCTGGAGCGGAAGAAGCTCGCCCACAAGGAGCGCGGTGCGCGCAGCTTCACCGCCCGCGGCGTCCGTTTCATCACTGACGTGCGGCCGGTCCAGAGCGTGCCGGTGCGCTGCATCCAGGTGGATGCCGAGGACCACCTGTTCCTCGCCGGGCGGAGCTTCATCCCGACCCACAACTCGACGCTGGGGCTGGACATCGCGCGGTCTGCCACCGTCAAGCACCACCTGGCGGCGGTCATCTTCTCCCTCGAGATGAGCAAGCACGAGATCACCATGCGTCTGCTGTCGGCGGAGGCGAAGGTGCCGCTGCACCACATGCGCGCCGGCACACTGTCCGACGAGGACTGGTCGAAGCTGGCCCGCCGGATGGGCGAGATCGCCGATGCACCGCTCTACATCGACGACTCCCCCAACATGACGATGATGGAGATCCGGGCGAAGGCCCGGCGGCTCAAGCAGCGCAACGACCTGAAACTCGTGGTCATCGACTACCTCCAGCTCATGACGTCGGGCAAGCGCGTCGAGAGCCGTCAGCAGGAGGTCTCGGAGTTCTCCCGTGCGCTCAAGCTGCTGGCCAAGGAGATCGAGGTCCCGGTCATCGCGATGTCGCAGCTGAACCGTGGGTCCGAACAGCGTCAGGACAAGAAACCGATGCTGTCCGACCTCCGCGAGTCGGGGTCGATCGAGCAGGACGCCGACATGGTCATGATGATCCACCGCGAGGACATGTACGAGAAGGAGAGCCCGCGGGCCGGCGAGGCCGACATCATGCTGGTGAAGCACCGCAACGGCCCCACCGCGAACGTCACGGTCGCCTTCCAGGGCCACTACAGCCGCTTCGTGGACATGGCGAACTGACCGCACGACCCCGCATGCAGCAGGGGCCCGGAGCGCTGAGCGCTCCGGGCCCCTGTGCGTCCGGGGAGTCGTCGTCCGCGGCCTCCTCCGGACGGTCCGGCGGCGCCGTGGTCCCGCAGCGCTGCCGACCTCGTGTTCCACGTGGAGCGCGCACGCCGTTACCCGACGTCGAGCCCTTCGGCTCGGGCAGCGGCCAGCCGAGCCGCACCTCCACGAGGCCCACGAGTCGGCCGTCCACGTGCTGGAGGGGTCGAGCTCCTTGCGGCACGGCGCCGACCTCGAGCACGTCGACTCCGTGCACGCCGGGGACTCCCTCCACATCCCCGCCGGGGTGCCGCACCGGCCGTTCAACCCGACCGACCGGCCGACGCGGGCCCTCATCGCCCGCACGGACCCGAACGAGCAGGAGAGCGTCGTCCTGCTCCGAGGCGCGCCCCTCCCGCACGTCAGGGCCTGAGTCCCTCACGCAGCTTGTGGTACCGGTCACGTTCAGTTACACAGGGGGTCCCCCACCCCTGGGAGAACCCGTGCAGCAACGACGCTGGCACCGGGCGACCTCGACGGTCCTCGGCGTCCTGGCCCTGACGGCCACCCTCTCGGTTCCCGCGGCACCCGCGGCGGCCGGTCCCCCGAAGGCCGTGCCGGTCTCGGTCTTCCCCAGCGACCGCCTGACCGTCCAGGACCCGGGCCAGCTGACCGGCCGTCGCATGGCGCTGCCCACCGCGGGCTGCGCGACGCCGGTCGCCTGCGGGCTGCTGCAGGAGCTCGACGAACTGGACGGCTTCGACCTCGACCCGCGCATCGCGGTGCGCTTCGACCGAGAGGTCGACCCGGTCGCCGCCGCCGCCCGGATCACCGTCGAGGCCACCCGTGGCGGCTGGCGGACCGGTGTCGACCGAGTGGTCTGGGACCCCGCCACCACCACTCTCCACGCGCACCCCGCCGAGCAGTTGGCGCCGGGCACGACGTACCGGATCCGGGTGGGGGGCGGCCGGGACACCCGCGCCGGCGGGACGACCTTCACGACGATGAGCGCCACGGACGGCCTGCTCGACCTGCAACGGCAGATCGACAGCGGCAGCGCCTTCTCCGCCGTGGGGATCAGCGACCCCAGCTTGCAGGTCACGGGCGCCTTCCCCGCCGACGGGACGACGATCGCCTGGGCGCAGGACCGCGGCGTCACGGACCCCCCGCCTGCCGCGCAGCCGATCCCGCCGGCCGCGGTCGGCGGCACGATCGTCTTCGGCACGTTCCGGGCCCCGTCCTGGCTGACGCAGGACGTCACCATCGTGCAGACGCCGACCAGGGACGCCGGTCCCCGGCCCGTGGCGGCCGAGCGGCTGCCGTTCGTCGCCGTCCTGCCCCCCGGTGCCCCACCCGCCGGGGGGTGGCCGGTCGCGGTGTTCGGTCACGGCTTCACCGCGTCGACCACGAGCGTCTTCCCCGCCGCGACCGTCAACGCCCAGCGGGGCATCGCCACCATCGGCACCAACGTGGTCGGCCACGGCTACGGGCCGGACAGCAGCTGGGTCGTCACCAGCGGCGGCACGACGACGACCATCCCCGCCCACGGACGCGGCACCGACCAGGACCGTGACGGCGACGTGGAGGCCGGCGAGGGCTCCTCGGCCACCGGCGCGGCCGCGGCCCAGTCCTCGCGGGACGCGCTGCGGCAGACGGCCGCGGACGTCATGACGCTCGTCCGCTCGGTGGGTGGCACGGATGTCGACCGCGACGGGACCCCGGACCTCTCCGGGGAGGAGGTCACCTACTTCGGGCAGAGCTTCGGCGGCATCTACGGGACCATGCTCACCGGCGTCGACCCGGCGGTCCCCCGCTCGGTGCTCGACGTCCCCGGCGGCCCGATCAGCGAGATCGCCCGGCTGGCACCCGCCTTCCGGCCGCTCACGACCGCTGCGCTCCGGGCAGCCGGCCTGCTCGGCCCGACCGAGACGGACTTCCAGGAGCAACTCCCCCTGCGCGGGCAGCCACCGGTGACGGTGACCGACCCCCGTGCGCTGGCCGTCCAGGAGTACCTGGCCCGGTCGACCTGGCTGTCACGTCCGGGCAGCCCGGAGACCTTCGCCCCGCTCGTCGAGCCCGAGCGGGTCCTGCTGCAGGTGGCGTTCGGGGACCAGACCGTGCCCAACCCGACGTCCTACACGCTGGTGGACGCCGGGGACCTCTGGTCACGGACCAGCCTCTACCGCAACGACCGCACGGACCGGGCGGCCATCAACCCCCACGCGTTCCTGCTCGACCTGCGGAACTTCCCCACGGCGGCGGAGCAGGGCCTGGCGCAGGTGGCCGCCTTCCTCGGCGGCGGCCGGGTGCTCGACCCGGACGGCGGCGGCGACGTGTGGGAGGTGCCCGTCCGCGACCCGGCGCTGCTGCGGTCGCTCAACTTCGGCATGTAGACCGACCGACGGGCAGGCCCGGGACGATGAGTCGTCCCGGGCCTCCGCACGTCCCGCGGTGTTCCACGTGGATCACGCCCGCACGGCCGGCAGGGGCGCACCACGACGGAGGGCGGGGAGCACGGCTTCCGCCACGCTCCCCGCCCTCCGTCGTCAGCGGGTCGGGGGCGGCCCTGCTGTCCCCGACAGGTCCCCCGCCGCGAGTTCGCGAGTGCGAGGGGCAGGGGGTCCTTCCCCGAGGGTAGGGGGACCGGGTCCCCCGTCAGGCGGCCGCGGCCGCCGTCCACTCCGCCTGCAGGCGGCGGCGGGTCCGCCGGTCGCCGGTCGTCGCCTTGTAGAGCTTGACCAGCTGCGACGGCAGGTTCCTGCGGTTGGTCGCGTCCAGCCAGCCGTTGGGCAGCGACAGCCGGATGATCTTGTGCCAGGCCGAGCCGACCTGCTGCGGCAGCGGCGCGGTGTGGTAGTTCAGGCCGTAGCGGTCGAACAGGTCGCGGATCTTCGGCGCGATCTCGGCGTACCGGTTGCTCGGGAGGTCCGGGAACAGGTGGTGCTCGATCTGGTGCGACAGGTTCCCGGTCATGATGTGCATGGCCTTGGAGCCGGAGATGTTGGCCGAGCCGAGCATCTGGCGCAGGTACCACTCACCGCGGGTCTCGCCCTCGATCGACTTCTTCTCGAAGGTCTCGACGCCCTCGGGGAAGTGCCCGCAGAGGATCACCGAGTTCGACCACAGGTTGCGCACCAGGTTCGCGGTGAAGTTCGCCGCGAGCGTGGGCAGGAAGTTCGGGCCCGACAGCAGCGGGTGGATGACGTAGTCCTTGCGCACCTGCTTGCCGATCTTGCGCAGCACGGCCTTGGCGCGCGCCCGGAACTCCGGGTCCCCGGTCCGCTTCTTGGCGATGGTCCCGGCCAGCTCCAGGTCGTAGGCGGCGATGCCGTACTCGAAGAAGCAGGCGTTGATGAAGCTCCACAGCGGCTGGCCGAGGTGGAACGGCTGCCACGGCTGGTCCTCGTCGACGCGCATGATGCCGTAGCCGAGGTCGTTGTCCTTGCCGACGACGTTGGTGTACGTGTGGTGCATCTCGTTGTGCGAGTGCTTCCACTGGTCGGCCGGGCTGGCCATGTCCCACTCCCAGGTCGTGGAGTGGATCTTCGGGTCCCGCATCCAGTCCCACTGGCCGTGCAGGATGTTGTGCCCGATCTCCATGTTCTCGAGGATCTTGGCGACCGACAGGCCGATCGTCCCGACCACGAACGCGGGCGGGAAACCCGAGGCGAGCAGGACGGCACGGCTGCCCAGCTCGATCTTGCGGTGGACGTCGATGACCTTGCGGATGTAGCGGGCGTCGTTCTCGCCGCGGGTGTCGATGACGCTCTGGCGGATGTCGTCGAGCTCCTTGCCGATGAGCTCGATGTCCTCGGCGGTCAGGTGCTCGATCGGGTTCTCGGTCTTCTTCTGCAGAACGGTCATGCGGTGCGGCTCCTCAGGTCTCGGGGATCAGTGGTCGATGTCGCAGGCGCCGGCTGCGGCGCTGATGCAGGTCTGGATCAGGACGCCGTCGCCAGGCGCGGCCGTGGTGACCTCGCCGTTGCGCAGGTCCCGGACGGCGCCCTCGCGCAGCGGCAGCACGCAGCCGAAGCAGATGCCCATCCGGCAGCCGCTGGGCATGAGGACGCCGGCGTCCTCGGCGGCGTCGAGGATCGGGGTGGCCCCGTCGGCCTCGATGCTCGTGCCGTTCCCGGTGAAGGTGACCGTGCCGCCCTCGCCGGTCACGAGGACCGTGGGCCGGAAGCGCTCGGTGAACAGCCGGTCGGCGATGCCGGCGGCGCTCCAGTGCTCCTCCAGCGCCTCGAGCATGCCGACCGGGCCGCAGGCCCAGGTGGCGCGCTCGGCGAGGTCGGGCACGAGCTCGGCGATCGCGGCGGCGTCCAGCATCCCGGCGGTGTCGGTGTGCTGCTCGACCAGCCGGATCCGACCGGCGGCGGCCAGCTCGCGCAGGTCCGTGCCGAAGACGACGTCCTCCGGCGTGGGCGCCGAGTGCACGACGACGACGTCGGTGAGCTCGTCGTGGTTGCGCAGGATCCCGATCACCGGGGTGATGCCGGAGCCGGCGGTGACGAACAGGACCTTGGCGGGGGCCTGCGCCGGCAGGACGAACTCACCGGTGGCCTGGTCGAGGTGCACGAGCGTGCCCGGCTGCGTGCGGTGCACGAGGTGGTTGCTGACCTTGCCCCCCGGGATGGCCTTGACGGTGACGCTGATGCAGCCGTCGGGCCGGTCGAGGTGCGAGGTGAGCGAGTAGGCCCGCCACATGCGCACACCGTCGACGTCGACGCCGATGCGCACCCACTGGCCGGGCACGTGGCGCTGCCAGTCGGCGCCCGGGCGGATGACCAGCGTGGCGGCATCCCGGGTCTCCCTCTGCACGGCGACGATGCGACCGCGCAGGTCGGCGCCCGCGCGCAGCGGGTTGACCATGTCCAGGTAGTCCGCGGGCAGCAGCGGGGTGGTGGCGAGTTCGGCGAGACGCATCACCCGGTCACGCAGCGCGCTCAGGGCCGGCCGGGCCGAGGGAGGGCGCGGAACGGTCGCTGTCATACCCCTGATGGTTCCCAGCTCTGTGCGCAATTACCTGTGCTCTGGGCGTGAACCTGCGGCCGGATACTGTCCCCACCGAACAACCGCGGCCCCGGAGGACGTCCGTGGAGACGCGGCCGACGGACAACGACTCCGAGGGAGGGGCGTCGATGGCGCCGGAGCAGGACACCTTCCCGCCCGAGGTCGCGGCGGCGATGCAGGGCCAGCTGCCGGCCGTGGCCGAGCGGACCGTCGCCGCGATCGTCGTCGAGGTGCCCAGCTACACCGAGGCGTTCAGCGGTGTGATGGGCCGCAAGATCGAGAACGCCGTCCAGCTGGCCCTGGGCGGCTTCCTGGAGCTGGCGACGGCGAGCGGCGGGGCGGACCCCAGCCGGCCCATCGGCCCCGCGCTCGAGGGCGCCTACGCCCTCGGTCGCGGGGAGGCCCGCAGCGGTCGCACCATGGACGCCCTGCTGGCCGCCTACCGGGTGGGTGCCCGGGTCGCCTGGCGGCACATGAGCGAGACGGCGGTGGAGGCCGGCATGCCCGCCGGGTCGCTGGCCCGGTTCGCCGAGCTGGTGTTCGCCTACATCGACCAGCTGTCGGCGGCCAGCGCCTCCGGGCACGCCGACCAGCTCGACAGCAGCGGCCGGCTGCGCCGCCGCGACCTGGAGCGGCTGGCCGAGCTGCTGCTCACAGGCGCGCCCCCGTACGACCTCACCACCGCGGCCGAGCGGGCGGACTGGACGCCGCCACGGACCCTGACCGCGGTGCTGGTGCCCGAGGCCCGCGCCCGCGGCGCCCTCGCCGCGCTCGACGTCCGCACGCTGCAGGCCGGTGAGGACCTGCCCGGGATCGAGCCCGGCGCCGAGCGCTCGGTGCTGCTCGTGCCGGACGCCGACGGGTACGCCCGCGCCCAGCTGGTCCGGGCGCTGAGCGGTCGGGAGGCCGTCGTGGGCCCGGCCCGGCCGTGGCAGCTGGCCCGCTCCTCCTACTCCCGCGCGCTGCGGGCGCTGCAGCTGGACCTGCGCCCGGACGGCGACCTGCCCGTCGACACCGAGCTGCGGCTGACCGACCTGGTGCTGCGGGCCGACGGCGAGGCGCTGGCCGACCTGCGCGCGCAGGTCCTCGCCCCGCTCGACGGGCTGGGCCCGGGCCCCCGCGAGAAGCTGGTCGAGACGCTGCGCTCCTGGCTGCTGCACCACGGACGCCGGGAGAAGGTCGCCGCCGAGCTCTTCGTGCACCCGCAGACCGTCCGCTACCGCATGGGGCAGCTGCGCGACCTGTACGGCGAGCGCCTGGAGGACCCGCAGTGCGTCCTGGAGCTGACCCTCGCCCTCGGAATCGTGGAGCAGTGAGTGACGCCCCTGCCCCGCCGAGGACGGCGGCCCCCTGCAGGGTCCCGTGCCGAGCGTGCGAGGCGCGGCGGGCAGGGGGGTCCTCTGTCAGGCGGGGCGGAGGACTGCCACCAGGAAGTCCGACTCCGGGGTGAACGGCCGCAGGTCCCACGTGGACAGCAGCAGGTCCTCCGCCCAGCCGGCCGTGCGGGCGTCGGCCCGGAAGTCGTCGAAGGCGTAGCCGCGGCCGGCGCCGAAGCCGATCGCCGCCCGCCCGCCGGGAGCCACGTGCGCCCGCAGCCGCTGCAGGACGGCGACCCGCGTGCCCGGCGCCAGGAAGGCCATCACGTTGCCCGCCGACACGATGGCGTCGAACGGCTCGGCGATGCCGAGCGCCGGCAGGTCGAGCTCGGCGAGGTCGCCGACCAGCCAGCGCGGGCCGGGGTGGTCCTCCTCGGCGGCGGCGACGAGCACCGGGTCGACGTCCACCCCGACGACGACGTGCCCGGCGCGGGCCAGCCAGCCGCCGGTGCGCCCCGGACCGCAGCCGGCGTCGAGCACGCGGGAGCCGCGCGGCAGCATCGCGTCGACCAGCCGCGCCTCGCCGGCGAGGTCGAAGCCCTGGACGGCGAGGTCGCGGAAGCGCTGCACGTAGGCGGCCGAGTGGCCCGGGTCCTGCTGGGTCATCCGCACCCACGCGCTCTGCTCGGCCATGCACCCCTCCGCAACGGCGACTGGTCCTCCCGATCGTCGGCGATCCCGAGGCAACTGGCACCTCGCGTCCAGCTCGGGCACAGGTGGACCCCCGAAGCTCCTCGCCAGCAGCGGCCCACCGGGGGCCGCGGGACGACGGGAGACCCCGCCATGATGCCCACGACGACCGGACGCCGGTCCCGCCGCCGCACGCGGGCGCCCCTGATCCCGCCGCCCGCCGGTGCCCTGGACGCCGAGCTCACCGTGCGGGTGGCGGCGGCGGCCCTGGCCGAGCACCCCGGCGCCACCGTCGACCGGGTCGAGGTCGACGGCGAGGGCCGCTACACCGTCCACCTCCTCACCTGGTTCGGACAGCAGGTCGTCGTCCCCGTCGACCGGGACCTCACGGTCACGGGGTGGGTGGCGCTGGCTCGCTGACCCGCCAGTCCGGCGGCTCGGCCGGGTGCAGGGCGGGGTCGGCGGCGGCCAGCGTGCGCACCGGCCCGGGCGGGGTCAGCGGGCCCTCGAAGCGCACCGTGACCCGCCCCAGGCCGCGGCCCCACACCCAGCCGGCGCCGTGCTCGTCGTGCCGCACGTCCTGGCCCGGCCACCAGCGGGCCTCGGCGGTCAGCGGCTCGGGTGCCTCCTCGACGTCGGCGTCGGCGGCCTCGACGTCGTCGTCCACCGGCTCGTCGTCGGGGGCGAACAGGTCGCCCTGGGCGTAGAGCGACAGCCCCGAGACGCCCACCCCCAGCAGCCGCAGCCCACCCTGCGTGCCCGCCTCGGCGAGCAGCCGGTGCGCGATCGAGGCGATCACCCGCGGGTCGTCGGTCGGGTGGGGCAGCGTCTGCGAGCGGGTGAGCGTGGTGAAGTCGTAGCGGCGCAGCTTGAGCGTCACCGTCCGGCCGGAGTAGGACGCCGCGCGCAGCCGGCTGCCGACCCGCGCCGCCATGCTGTCCACGTACCGGCCGAGGACGGCGCGGTCGGTGAGGTCACGGGCGAAGGTCTCCTCCTGCGAGACCGACTTGGCCTCCCGCTCGGCGACCACCGGCCGGTCGTCCTCGGCGCGGGCCAGCGCGTACAGGCCCGTGCCGTGCGCCCGGCCGGCCAGCGCCACCAGGTCGGGCAGCGACTTGGCGGCCAGGTCCGCGACGGTCTTCACGCCGACCTGGTGCAGCCGCTCGGCGGTCGCCGGCCCCACGCCGCCGAGCCGGGTCACCGGCAGCGGGTGCAGCACCTCCAGCTCGCGCCCCGGCGGGACGACGACCAGCCCGTCGGGCTTGTCGAGGTCCGAGCCGATCTTGGCCATCAGCTTGGAGCTGCCGATGCCGACCGACCCGGTCACCCCGCCGGTGGCCGCGGCGATCCGCTCCTTGAGACCGCGGGCGAGCTCGGTGACGCCGTCCACCGACAGGTCGCGGTCGCCGCCGGCGGCCAGGTCGACGTAGGCCTCGTCGATCGACACCGGTTCGACCAGCGGGGAGAGCTCGCGCAGCAGGCCCATCACCACGTCGGAGGTGCGCCGGTAGGCGGCGAAGCGGCCGCCCAGGAAGGCCGTGCCGGACGGGCAGCGGCGGCGCGCCTCGGCGGTGGACATCGCCGAGCGGGCCCCGTAGGCGCGGGCCTCGTAGGACGCCGTCGCCACCACCCCGCGCCCGCCCACGCCGCCGACCACCACCGGCCGGCCGCGCAGCGAGGGCTTGTCCCGCTGCTCGACCGCGGCGAAGAAGGCGTCGAGGTCCAGGTGCAGGATGCTCGCCTCCCGCCGCACGCCCCACCTCCCCGTCGTCGCCGGCCCGCTCCATGGTCGCCCGTCATCCGCACGGGTGAGGAACGGACGCCCCGGAACGGCAACTCGTTGATCACCGTCGGTCCCGGCTGCGAGTGTGCGTCGCCGGACACCGACGGGGGGGAAGTGCGTGGAGCTCGTCTTCCTCGTCGTGGGCGCGCTCGGCCTCGGCGTCCTGATGCTGTCCCTGGCGGTCGGGGAGGTCGGGGACCTCGGCGACGCCGACGGCCCGTTCTCCGTCCCGGCGCTGGCCGCGCTGCTCGGCGGGGTGGGCTTCGGCGGCGCCGCCGCGGCCGTGCTGCTGCCCCAGCCGCTGCCGGACGCCGGACGCGCGCTGCTCGCCCTGCTCGCCGGGCTGGTCCTCGCCGTCCCGCTGGCCTGGGCCGCGGTGCGGCTGTCCCGCGGGCTGCGCGACATGCCGACCGCCGAGACCCTCACCCGCCACCACCTGGTCGGCACCCAGGGCGTCGTCGTCTCCGACGTGCCGAGCGCCGGCTACGGCGAGGTCCGCCTGGTCGTCGCCGGTCAGCAGCTCAAGTACGCGGCGCGCAGCGACACCGCGCTGCGTGCCGGCACCCCCGTGTACGTCGTCGAGACGCTCAGCGAGACCGCCGTCCGGGTGGTCTCCACCGCACCCGACCCCCCGCCCGAGACCGGAGGCACGTGACCGTGGACCTGACCCTGCTCATCGCCATCGGCGGCATCGCCGTCCTGGTGCTGCTGCTGGTGCTGCTGGTGCTCTCCCGGATCAAGGTCGCCGGTCCCAACCAGGCCTTCATCGTCACCGGCCGCCAGGGCCGGGAGGTGACCAGCGCCTCGGGGATCACGTCGCGGGACGCCTCCGGGCAGAAGGTCGTCATGGGCGCGAGCGTGTTCGTGCTTCCGGTCGTGCAGAAGCTGCACACCCTCGACCTGTCGAGCCGCCGCATCCCGGTGGGCATCCGCGGCGCGGTGTCCAAGCAGGGGGTCAAGTGCGACCTCGAGGGCGTGGCCATCGTCAAGGTCGGCGGCACCGAGGACTCCGTCCGCGCCGCCGCGCAGCGGTTCCTCAACCAGCAGGAGGGCATCGACACCTTCACCTCGGAGGTGCTCGCCGGTGCGCTGCGGTCGATCGTGGGCCGGCTGACGATCGAGGAGATCATCCGCGACCGCGCCGCCTTCGCCTCCGCCGTCGCCGAGGAGGCCGAGTCCTCCCTCACCGGTCAGGGGCTGGTGCTCGACACCTTCCAGCTGCAGGACATCCAGGCCGAGGGCAGCTACCTGGCCGACCTGGGCCGGCCCGAGGCCGCCCGGGTGCTCAAGGAGGCCAGCATCGCCGAGGCGCGGGCCCGGCAGGCCGCCCAGCAGGAGCAGCTGCTCGCCGACGAGGCGATCGCGGTGGCGCAGCGCCAGCTCGCGCTGCGGCAGGCGGAGATCACGGCGGAGACCGACGCGGCCGCCGCCCGCGCGGCCGCCGCCGGCCCGCTGGCCCAGGCCGCGCAGGACCAGGCCATCCTCGCCGAGCAGGAGAAGGTCGCCGTCCGGACGGCGGCGCTGACCGAGCGGCAGCTGGACACCCAGGTCCGCCGTCCCGCCGACGCGCAGCGGTACAAGGTCGAGCAGGAGGCCGAGGCGCGGAAGAACGCCGCGATCCTCACCGCCGAGGCGCAGCGGCAGGCGACGATCGCCGCGGCCCAGGCCGCCGCCGAGGAGGCCCGGCTCTCCGGTGAGGGCGAGCGGGCCCGCCGGTCGGCGCTGGCCGAGGCCGAGGCGGTCGAGGGCGCCAAGCGCGGCGAGGCCGAGAAGCTGCGCCGGCAGGCGGTCGCCGACGCCGTCGAGCGCGAGGGCAGCGCGGAGGCCGCCGCGATCCTCGCCCGTGGTCAGGCCGAGGCCGAGGCGCTCGACGCCCGGTCGGAGGCCTTCGCGAAGTACGGCGAGGCCGCGGTCCTGGAGATGCTGGTCAAGGTCCTGCCGGAGGTCGTGCAGGCTGCCGCCGCGCCGCTGGCGGGCGTGGACAAGATGACCGTCATCTCCGCCGACGGTGCCGGCTCCCTGGGCCGCTCGGTCGCGGCCAACGTGGCCCAGGGGCTGCAGCTCTCCGGCGACCTCACCGGGGTGGACGTCGCGGCGCTGCTGCGTCGGCTCGGTGGTGCGGCACCCGCCGCGGACGGCGTCACCCTGGTCCCGGTCGTCTCGGACGGCGACTCGTCAGCGAGTCGCAGCTGACGACCGCCGGTGCCCGGTCGCCGGCCCAGCTGTTGATCACGGGGTTGTCGCTTGGGACACGCCGTCCGTTCGCGGGTCGGGCGACAACGACCCCATGATCAACTCTTGCTGCGGGGCCGTGGCCGGAGGTCACACCCTCCAGATGCCGGCGAAGTGGTGCACGGGGCCGTGCCCGGAGCCGACGCCCAGGCTGCTCCCGGCCTCCAGCGCACGGTGCAGGTAGTCGCGTGCCGGGTCGACCAGCCGCGTCCAGTCGTCGGTGCGGTGGCGGGCGGCGAGTGCGGCCAGCGCCGAGGACAACGTGCAGCCGGTGCCGTGCGTCGAGGTGGTGTCCACCCGCGGTCGCCGGGTGACCGTGACGCCGTCGGCGGTGGCCAGCACGTCGACGCTCTCCCCGCCGCCCAGGTGGCCGCCCTTGAGCAGCACCGCACGGGGGCCGAGCGCCAGGAGCGCGGTGGCCTGGCCGGGCAGCTCGCCGACGTCGGCGGCCGGGGGCGCGTCGAGCAGGACGGCGGCCTCGGGCACGTTCGGCGTCACCAGGTCGGCCAGCGGCAGGAGGTCGGTGCGGACGGCGTCGATCGCGGCGTCGTCGATGAGCCGGTCGCCGCTGGTCGCGACCATGACCGGGTCGCACACGACCGGGCCGCCCGGGTGGCCGGCCAGCGCGGCGGCGACCGCGCGGACCACGTCGGCCGTGCCGAGCATGCCGAGCTTGGTGGCGTGCACCTCGACGTCGGCGAAGAGGGTCGCCAGCTGCTCGGCGACGAACTCCGGCGGGACGCCGTGCACGCCGGTCACGCCGCGGGTGTTCTGCGCGGTCAGCGCGGTGAGCACCGCCGTGCCGTAGACGCCGAGCGCGCTGAAGGTCTTGAGGTCGGCCTGGATCCCCGCGCCGCCGCTGGGGTCGCTGCCCGCCACGGTCAGCGCCGTCGGCACCCCGCTCACCGCACCACCTGCGCCAGCCGGCCCCGGTCGATCGCCGACCGCAGCGCGCGGGCGGCGGCGTCCGGGTCGGCCGCCGTGCAGATCGCGGAGACGACGCAGATGCCGTCCACCCCGGTCGCGGCCACCTCGGCGGCCCGGTCGGCGTCGATGCCGCCGATCGCGACGGTCCGGAACCCCGCGGCGCGGGCCGCGTCGGCGAGTGCGCGGACGCCGTCCGGCCCGAGGGCGCTGCCGGCGTCGGGCTTGGTGGGCGTGGTCCACACCGGGCCGATGCCGACCAGGTCGACGGTGCCCGCCGGCAGTGCGCGGGCGACGTCCAGCTCGGCGACGGAGGAGACGCTGAAGCCGAGCAGCCGGCCGGGCCCGAGCAGGGCGCGCACCTCGGCCGGCGGCAGGTCGTCCTGGCCGACGTGCACGCCGTCCGCACCGGCCAGGAGCGCGACGTCGACGGCGTCGTTGACCCAGAGCGCGACGTCCGGCCGATCGGCCAGGGCCGCCTGCACCGCGCGGGTGAGCTCGAGCAGTTCCCGGCGGGGCGCGGTCTTGTCCCGCACCTGGACGGTGGTGACGCCGCCGGCGACCGCCGCACGGACGACGTCGGCGACCGGTCGCGGGGTGGACAGCGCGGTGTCGGTGACCAGGTAGAGGGTCGGGTCGAACGGGCGGTTCACCGGATGTCAGCCCTCGTCAGGGCCTCGCCGTCGACGGCGTCCAGCGCGTCGAGCCAGGCGGGCGCGAAGGTGCCCGGGCCGTGCGCCACCCGTGCGGCCCGCTCGGCGGCGAGGGCGACGTGCGCGTGCGCGGCCACGGTGCCGGTGAGCGCGTCCCCGGTGGCCGCGACGTAGGCGGCGACCAGCGCCCCCAGCGCGCAGCCCGCGCCGGTGGTGCGGGTCAGGAGCGCCGATCCCCCGCCGACGCGGACGGTCCGCCGTCCGTCGGTGATCAGGTCGACCTCGCCACTGACCGCCACGACCCCGCTGGTGCGCTCCGCGAGCTCGGCAGCCGCCTTGGCGGCGTCGTCGGCACTGTCGGTGCTGTCCACGCCGCGACCGCCACCGCCCGCACCGGCCAGCGCCATGACCTCCGAGGCGTTGCCGCGCACCACCGTGGGGCGCAGCCCGACCAGCTCGGTGGTCAGCTCGGTGCGGTAGACGAGCGCGCCGACGGCGACGGGGTCGAGCACCCACGGCGTCCCGGCCGCGCCCGCCGAGCGGGCGGCCAGCCGCATCGCCTCGGCGGTGCGGGCGTGCACCGTGCCGACGTTGACCAGCACCCCCGAGGCGACCGCGGCGAAGTCTGCGGCCTCCTCCGGGGCGTCCACCATCGCCGGGGCGGCGCCCGCCGCCAGCAGGGCGTTGGCGGTGATCGCCTGGACGACGGTGTTGGTGAGGCAGTGCACCAGGGGGGTGCGGGCGAGCAGCGCCGCGCGGGCGGCGCGCAGGTCGACGGCCGGCATGCCGGTGACATCCCTTCGCCAGTGCGAACTGGAGCAGGTTCGACGGGTGTGCTCTCAGTCCCCGGTCGGGGACACCCCGTGCCACGTGCACCCCGAACGTAACACCGCTCCGCCGTCGTGCTGCCGGCACGGCGGCCTGGCTGCCCGCCGTGGGCGGCGTCGGGCGGCGGGCCGGGGTGCGCCGGGGGCGTGCGACAGGATGGCCGTCGTGCTGCTCGCGTGCCTCGCCGTCCTGGTGGGCGCGACGGTGCAGGCCGCCGCCGGGTTCGGCCTCGCGCTCATCGCCGGCCCCGCCCTCGTGGCCGTCCTCGCCCCCACCGAGGCGGTGACCACGCTGATCGTGCTCGCCACGGCCACGACCCTGCTCCTGCTCCTGGTGCGCCGCGGGTCGCGGCCGGCCGTCCGGTGGGCCGACGTGCGCGTGGTGACCCTCGCCGCCGTCCCCGGGGTCCTGGCCGGCGTGCTGGTGCTCGCCGTGGTCAGCAAGCCGGCGCTGCAGCTCGCGGTGGGCGTGGGCGTGCTCGCGGCCGTGGGGCTGCAGGTCCTGCGGCGCCCGGCCCCCGGCGGGAAGGAGCCGTCACGGTGGGCCACGCTGGGCGTGGGGCTCCTCGCCGGCATCCTCACCACCACGACCAGCACCAACGGGCCACCGCTGGTGCTCTGGCTCGAGCGGCGGCAGGTGCCCCCGGCGGAGATGCGGGACACCCTCGCGGCGCTGTTCCTCGCCCTCAACCTGCTCGGCGCGGCGGTGCTCACCGCGTCGGGGCGGCTCGCGCAGGCCTTCCGCCCGGAGGTGGTGCTGGTGCTGCTGGCGGCGGCGGTCGTCGGCCACGTGGCGGGCCGCCGGCTGTTCCACCTGCTCGACGTCCGCCGGTTCCGCGCGGCCGGGCTGGCGCTGTCGGCGCTGGCCGGTGTGGCCAGCATCGCCGCGGGGCTCGGCTGAGGTGGTGGTGCGGCCACCTGCCGGGAGCGAGCGCCTCCTCCGGTTGATCATGGGGTTGTTGCAGGCGGACGCGCAGTCGACGGCGCGCCCTCGAGCATCGACCCCATGATCAACTCGGCGGGCGAGGGGGCAACGCGAGGCGGGGCTCGGCTGAGGTGGCCCTCACTCGGTGAGCGCGACCGGCGGCAGCCAGTCGGCGTCGAGCAGCTCGGCGATCTCCCGCAGGGCGGAGGTGTCCGCCCCGGCGGTGGAACCGCTGACGGCCAGCCGCTCCACCATCACCCGGGCCACCTGCTCCTCCACCGTGTCCTCGGCGAAGGCGACCCGCCACGGGGAGACCTGGCCGTCGCGGTGGGTGCGGCCGGTGACCTGGCGGGCCTGGATGCCGGAGAAGCGCGGCTGGTGGAACAGCCCGACCCGCGGCGTCGTGGCGGCCGCCGCTCCGCCGGGGAGCAGCTCGCCGGCGTGCAGGCTGATCGAGGCGGTGACGGTGAAGACGCACACCGGCGCTGCGCCGGTCTGGAAGCGCAGCCGCTCCGCCTCGACGTCGAAGCGGTCCCTATTTGATCCCGCACCGCCGTAGATGCAGGCCACCGCGATCCCGGCGTCCTGCAGGGCCTCGCGGATCGGGTCGGCCGCCGTCTCGACGAACTCCACCGACACCGCGACCTGCCGCTCGGCCTCGACCTGGGCCCGCACCCAGTCGACGGTGGCCTGGACCCGGATCAGCCCGGCCTTCTGCCGGAACCGCAGCAGTGCGGCCCGTCCGCGGGCGGTCTGTCGCGCCTTGCGGGCCAGCTGCATCTCGGCGCGGAACTCCTGCCACCCCGACTCGTAGGCGGCCTGCTCGGCCGGGGTCAGCGCGACCGGCGTCCCGGTGACCGACACCGGTCCCCACGGGGCCGGCCGGTGCAGCGCCGCGGGCGGGTCGCCGGCGGCCAGCCAGCCCTGCAGCCGCGCCAGGTCGGCGCGGCGCTCGTCGGCGTCCTCGGTCCACGCCCAGCCGTAGCGGCCCCGTTCCACGTGGAACCCGTGCTGGGCGAGCTTCGCCGGGAGGTCCGCCCAGGCGCGCAGCGGCTCGCCGTGCCGCTGGGCGAACTGCGGTGCGAGGTAGGGCAGCTCCAGGGGGGTGTGCGCCGGAGTGGCGGTGGCGGCGATGACGAAGGGCACGTCCTTCGCGCGGCTGCCGCCGGAGACCGCCTTCCAGTGCTTCCAGCGCTGGGTCGTGGTGTGCCGGACCATGTGCGCCTCGTCGGCGATGACGACGTCGAACGAGAGCTTCGCGACCTTCGCCAGCCGGTCCCAGGTGGTGACGCACCAGCGCAGCCCGCCGTCGCCGAAGCCCGCGATCGAGCGGGTCCAGTGCGGGATGGTGATGGCCGCCGGGCGGTCGGCGACGACCAGCACGCGGTCGCCGCCCCGCAGCTCGCAGATCTCCCGGGCGGCCAGGACGGCGGTCCCCGTCTTGCCCACGCCCGGGTCGTCGCCGAGCAGGAAGACCCGGTGCCCGGCCTGCGCGGAGGCGACGACGGCCTCCGCGCCGGTGGCCTGCTCCTCGCGCGGGACCAGCGGCCGACCCGGGCGCACCGCCCGCGGGGAGTCGTTGAGCTCGTCCTCCAGGAAGCGCTCGAAGGTGTACGGCGCCGGGTCGTAGGGGGCCAGCTCCGGGGGCAGCTCCCGGCCGACCCACACGTGCGCCTGCAGGTCCGGCCGCCACTGCGCACCCGGCGCCGGGGCGCGGAACGGGACGGCGAGCACCCAGACCCGCTCCCCCGGGCCGGCGACCGGGCGCTCGGGGGCAGGTTTCGCGGTGCGACGGACCGGCGCCGTGCGGCGGGCCGTCGTGGTGCGGGTGGTGCTGGTCGAGCGGGTCTGGCTCGTCGACCGGGCTGTCCGGCGGCGCCGTCCGGGCACGGGCGTCCTCCTCTGCGTCGGCCGACGACGGTAGGTCGGCGGGACGACGGGATCTGGTGGAATCGCCGGATGGCGACGAACTCCCAGGAGCGGCTGCACGCCCGGACGCTGGGCTCCTCCGGGCCGCGGGTGGTCTTCGTGCACGGGCTCTTCGGCCAGGGCAAGAACTGGACGACGATCGCCAGGGGTCTCGCCGGGGACCACCGGGTCACCCTCCTCGACCTGCCCAACCACGGGCACTCGCCGTGGACGGACCGGGTCGACTACGTCGACATGGCCGAGCTGGTCGCCGCCGAGCTGGGCTCCTTCGGGGAGCCGGTGACCCTGGTGGGGCACTCGATGGGCGGCAAGGTGTCGCTGCAGCTGGCGCTGCGGCACCCGGAACTGCTGCGCGCGCTGGTCGTCGTGGACATCGCCCCGGTCGAGTACCCGTTGTCCGGCGGCCGCACCGACGACCCGGACGAGGAGGCCTCGCCGTTCGCCGCCTTCATCGCGGCCATGCGCGCCCTGGACCTCGACCGGCTCAAGACCCGGGAGGACGCCGACGCCGCGCTGCAGGCCGCCGTCCCGAGCACGATGGTCCGCTCGTTCCTGCTGCAGAGCCTGGTCCGCGAGGGAGCCGGGGCCGACGGTGGCTGGCGCTGGCGGCTCAACCTCGAGCTGCTCGAGCGCGACCTCGGCGAGCTGCGCGGTTTCCCCGAGCCACCGCCGGGCGCCCGCTACGACGGGCCGGTGCTGTGGATCGCCGGCGCGAACTCGCACTACGTGCTGCCCGAGGACCGCGCGCGGATGGAGGAGCTCTGCCCGAACACCCGGCTGGTGCGGGTGAAGAACGCCGGCCACTGGGTGCACTCCGAGCAGCCGGAGGTGTTCCTCGAGACGGTCCGGCGGTTCCTGGAGCGCGTCGAGCGCTGACGGCGGGGAGCTCGGTCGCATTCGACGGTTCCGGCCCGGAACCGGGCACCACCACCGTGGCGGCGACGCACGCGTGCGGCCTGCTGGACGCGCCTCGCCGGGACCGTCGAACCGGGGGCAGGAGCCGACGCCGGGTTCCTCGCCCGGAGCGCCAGGTGATGGTCGAGACCGCCAGAACCGCAGGTCAGGACCGGCATCGCGGCAGATCGGCGCGAGCTTCACGAGTGTCGTCGGCGCACCTCCAGGAGGCCGACCCGAGACGCGCAGGCGCCCGTTACTGAGCGGGGCGGCGTCGTAGCCGTGGGAGCGTCGACGCACGAACGCTCTGGACCGCGAGGAGATCGGTGACCGAGGCACGGCGGCTGGTCGACAAGCTGTGGAGCGACGTAGCCACCGGGACGAGTTCGTCGAGTCGTCCAGGCCCGGCCGCCCCCGGTCCGAGCGGGTGCGGAGCGAGCGGTTCCGGTCGTTCGGCTACGACGATCTCGTCGCGCGGGACAAGGCCAACCTCGACACCACCTGACTCCAGGTCGCCTCGCCGGAGGACGTCGACGACCTCCCGGCGCCCGAGGTCACAGCGCGCGAGATCGCGGACGACCTCACCGCTGCGCTGGCCGAGTTCGAGGCGGTGGCCGCCGCTCCGGAGGGGACGCGCGCAGCCGACCCGGCGTAGGGCTCCTCCACCAGGGTCTCCCCAGTCGGGGTGGCGGGCCCGCGCGCCGAGCCCCGGTGCAGGTCGGCGCCCGGCAGCATGTGGGAACGCCGGACGATCGACGTCCCCGCGGGCACGCAGTCACCAGGAGCGAGCAGATGACACACCCCGGTCCGCACCAGTCCGGTGCCGGCTACCCGTACGGCACGCCGGGCCCGGCTGCCTGGGGTCAGCAGCAGCTGCCGTACGGCGGCCACGCGTCGGTTGGCGGACACCAGGGGCCACCGCCCCCGCCCGGGACCGGGCCCGGCCCGTACGGCCAGCCCTACGGCGGCTACCCGTACGCGCCGCCGCGGACCACCAACGGGTTCGCCATCGCCTCGATGGTGCTGGGCATCCTCTGGCTGTACTGGTTCGGCAGCATCCTGGCGCTGGTCTTCGGCTACGTGGCGCAGAGCCAGATCCGTGAGCGAGGCGATGCCGGCGGCGGCATGGCGACCGCCGGCATCGTGCTCGGCTGGATCGGCGTGGGGTTCCTCGCCCTGTTCATCGCCTTCGGTCTCGCCGCTTCCGTCTGACCGCCGACCCGCCCGACCGGTTGGCGTCGGCCGGGGTCGCGGGGGCGGTGGGTGCAGGGCCAGGATCGGCGCATGACCGACCCCCGTGCCGGACAGCCGGCTGCACCCAGCGACCTGGTCGACGTCGCTTCGCTGGTCACCGCGTACTACACGCTCGAGCCGGACCCGGCCGACCCGGCCCAGCAGGTCGCGTTCGGCACGTCCGGGCACCGCGGGTCGGCGTTCGACCGGGCGTTCAACGAGGCGCACATCGTCGCCACCACGCAGGCCATCTGCGAGTACCGCGCGGCACAGGGCTACGACGGCCCGCTGTTCATCGGCCGGGACACCCACGCGCTGTCCGAGCCGGCCTGGGCCTCGGCCCTGGAGGTGCTGGTGGCCAACGACGTCCCCGTGCTGGTCGACGCCGCTGACCGCTACACGCCCACGCCGGCGGTCAGCCACGCCATCCTGCGGGCCAACCGCGGCAAGAGCTCGGGCCTGGCCGACGGCATCGTCGTCACCCCGTCGCACAACCCGCCCCGTGACGGCGGCTTCAAGTACAACCCGCCCAACGGCGGCCCGGCCGACACCGACGCCACGAAGGTGATCGCGGCCCGCGCCAACGAGCTGCTGCAGGACGGGCTCAAGGGCGTGCGGCGGGTGCCGTTGGCCCGGGCCCGGGCGGCGGCGCAGGCGCACGACTTCCTCGGCGACTACGTCGACGACCTGCCCTCGGTGCTCGACCTCGACGCGGTCCGGGGGACCGGCGTCCGCATCGGTGCCGACCCGCTCGGCGGCGCCAGCGTGGACTACTGGGCGGCGATCGCCGAGCGGCACCGGCTCGACCTCACCGTCGTCAACCCGCTGGTCGACCCCACCTGGCGGTTCATGACGCTGGACTGGGACGGCAAGATCCGCATGGACTGCTCCTCCCCCAGCGCCATGGCCTCGCTCATCGGCAAGCGGGAGCAGTTCCAGATCGCCACCGGCAACGACGCCGATGCCGACCGGCACGGCATCGTGACCCCCGACGGCGGGCTGATGAACCCCAACCACTTCCTCGCCGTCGCGATCTCCTACCTGTTCGCCCACCGGCCGCAGTGGGGTGCCGAGGTCGCCGTCGGCAAGACGCTGGTGTCGTCCTCGCTCGTCGACCGGGTGGTCGAGGGTCTGGGCCGGCGGCTGGTCGAGGTACCGGTCGGCTTCAAGTGGTTCGTCCCCGGCCTGCTCGACGGGTCGGTCGGCTTCGGCGGCGAGGAGTCCGCGGGTGCCTCGTTCCTCCGGCGGGACGGCGGCGTGTGGACGACGGACAAGGACGGCATCCTGCTCGCCCTGCTGGCGAGCGAGATCCAGGCGGTCACCGGCAGTTCGCCGTCCCAGCTGCACGCCGAGCTGACCGCCCGGTACGGGGAGTCGGCCTACGCCCGCGTCGACGCGCCGGCCACGCGCGAGCAGAAGGCGGCGCTGGGGAAGCTCTCCCCGGAGGACGTGACGGCGACCGAGCTGGCCGGCGAGCCGATCACCGCCAAGCTGACGCGCGCGCCGGGCAACGACGCGGCCATCGGCGGGCTGAAGGTCACCACGGAGAACGCCTGGTTCGCCGCCCGCCCGTCGGGCACCGAGGACGTCTACAAGGTCTACGCGGAATCATTCCAGGGCCCCGACCACCTGGCGCAGGTGCAGGAGGAGGCCAAGGCGGTGGTCACCGCGGCTCTCGGGGGGTGAATCCGGGTTCCCGGCGCGAGGGCCGGAGGCTCTCCGCCGGGAACCCGGGGTACGGCTCAGTGCCGCAGGGGCACGGCACCGGGCCGCGGTGCCGTCCGGTAGGACGGCAGTGTCAGCGCACGTCCTCGTCGACCCAGTCGAGGCTCTTGGTGACCGCCTTCTGCCAGTTGCGGTAGTTGCGCTCCCGCTCCTCGGCCGGCATCTGCGGCTCCCAGCGCTTGTCCTCGGCCCACTTGGCGGTCAGCTCGTCGAGGTCGGACCAGAAGCCGACGGCGAGCCCGGCGGCGTAGGCCGCGCCCAGCGCCGTCGTCTCGGCGATCTGCGGCCGGATCACCGGGACGTCGAGGATGTCGGCCTGGAACTGCATGAGCAGCTCGTTGCCGACCATCCCGCCGTCCACCCGCAGCTCGGTGAGGTCGACCCCGGAGTCGGCGTTCATGGCGTCCAGCACCTCACGGGTCTGGTACGCCGTCGCCTCGAGCACCGCCCGGGCCAGGTGCCCCTTGTTGACGTAGCGGGTGAGCCCGACGATGGCGCCGCGGGCGTCCGAGCGCCAGTGCGGCGCGAAGAGCCCCGAGAAGGCGGGGACGAAGTACGCGCCGCCGTTGTCCTCGACCGAGCGGGCCTGGTCCTCGATCTCCGGCGCGCTCTTGATCATCCCGAGGTTGTCCCGGACCCACTGCACCAGCGACCCCGTGACGGCGATCGAGCCCTCCAGGGCGTACACCGGCTTGCCGTCACCGAGCTGGTAGCACAGCGTCGTGAGCAGGCCGTTCTGCGACGGGACTGCCTCCTCGCCGGTGTTGAGCAGCATGAAGTTGCCGGTGCCGTAGGTGTTCTTGGCCATGCCCTTGGTGAAGCAGACCTGGCCGAACGTCGCCGCCTGCTGGTCGCCGAGCGAGCCGGCGATCGGCACCCCGGCGAGGAAGCCGGCCTGGCGGCCGCGGCCGTACTCCTCGGAGTTCGATCGGATCTCCGGGAGCATCGACGTCGGGATGCCCATCTCCTCGGCGATGTCGGCGTCCCAGGCCAGCGACCGGTAGTCCATGAGCATCGTGCGCGAGGCGTTGGAGACGTCGGTGAGGTGCAGCCCGCCGTCGGCCCCGCCGGTCATGTTCCAGATCAGCCAGGAGTCGATGGTCCCCATCAGGAGGTCACCGCGCTCGGCCCGCTCCCGGGCGCCGTCGACGTTGTCGAGGATCCAGCGCACCTTGGGCCCGGCGAAGTAGGTCGCCAGCGGCAGGCCGACCTTGTCCTTGTACCGGTCGGCGCCGCCGCCGAGGGCGCCGAGCTGCTCGACGATCGCCGTGGTGCGGGTGTCCTGCCAGACGATCGCGTTGTAGACCGGCCGGCCGGTGTTCCGGTCCCACACGACGGTGGTCTCGCGCTGGTTGGTGATGCCGATGGCGACCACGTCCGAGTGCCCGACGTTGCCCCGGGCGAGCGCCTGGCCCACGACCTCGCGGGTGTTGGTCCAGATCTCGTCGGCGTCGTGCTCGACCCACCCGGCGCGCGGGAAGATCTGCTGGTGTTCCTTCTGCCCGACCGAGACCACGGCCCCGTCGTGGTCGAAGATCATGCAGCGCGTGCTCGTGGTCCCCTGGTCGATGGCTGCCACGTACTGGCTCACGGGTGATTCCTCTCGCTTCGTCGCGGTGGGGTTCGGGGAGCTGGGGTCAGAGGGGGACGCGGGACAGCAGGCCGCCCAGGACGGCGCCGATCAGCGGGCCGACGATCGGCACCCAGGCGTAGCCCCAGTTGCTGTCCCCCTTGCTGCGGATCGGCAGCACGGCGTGCGCGATGCGCGGGCCCAGGTCGCGGGCGGGGTTGATGGCGTAGCCGGTCGGCCCGCCGAGGGAGGCGCCGATGCCGACGACGAGCAGGGTCACCGCCAGCGGGCCGAGCTCGCCGGGCGTGTCGCCGAAGCGCAGGATGATGTAGACGAGGACGAAGGTGCCGATGACCTCGGTGATCACGTTCCAGGCGGGGGCCTTGATGGCCGGGCCCGTGGAGAAGGTCCCGAGCACCGGCTCGGTCGCCGCGTCGTAGTGCCGCCGGTAGGCCAGCCACGCCACCACGGCGCCGAGGAAGGCGCCGATCAGCTGGGCGACGACGTAGACCAGTGACGACGCCAGGGTGATCGGCACGCCGGGCGCGTACTCGTCCGCGCCGCTCACCGCGAGGCCCAGGGTGACCGCCGGGTTGATGTGCGCCCCGGAGCTCGCGCCGGCGTAGACCCCGGCGAAGACCCCGATGCCCCAGCCGAAGTTGATGAGCAGCCAGTTCGCCCCGTTGCCGTACGTCCCGGGGAGGACGACGTTCGCGACGACGCCGACGCCGAGGAGTATCAGGACGCCGGTCCCGACGACCTCGCTGCCGAACACTGTCCACAGGCTCATGCGGTGCTCCTCATCGCCGGTGATGCGGGGGCCCCGGAGCGGCGCCCGACCGGCACCGCCCCGGACGACGGCCGGGGCGGGTGACGCTATTCACACAGGTGGGAGGCGGACAACGGGTTCTGTACGACGATGTCGCACAGCGCGATCTCGCGTCAGGGACGTTCGCCCCAGGCGATGCTCAGCTGCACGGCGCGCTCCCACTCCGGGTACGCGGCGTCGAGCGCGGCCACCCGCTTCGGGTCGGGGACCCACTGCGCCGAGCGGTGCCAGTTGCGCCGCAGCGCCCAGGTGTCCGACCACACCCCCACGGCGAGCCCGGCCGCGTAGGCCGCGCCGAGGGACACCGTCTCCCCCACCATCGGGCGCACCACCGGGCTGTCGAGCACGTCGGCCAGGAACTGCATCAGCAGGTTGTTGGTGGTCATCCCGCCGTCGACCCGCAGCGCGGTGAGCGGCAGCCCCGAGTCGGCGTCCATGGCCCGGACGACGTCCCGCGTCTGCCAGCCGGTCGCCTCCAGCACCGCCCGGGCCAGGTGCCCCTTGGTGACGTAGGAGGTCAGGCCGGCGACCAGGCCGCGGGCCCGGCCCGCCCAGTGCGGGGCGAGCAGGCCGGAGAACGCCGGGACGATGTAGCACCCGCCGTTGTCCGAGACGCTGCGGGCGAGGGTCTCCACCTCGGCCGCCGAGCCGATCAGCCCGAGGCTGTCCCGCAACCACTGCACCAGGGCGCCGGTGACGGCGATCGAGCCCTCCAGCGCGTAGTGCACCGGCTCCCCCGCCAGCTGGTAGGCCACCGTGCTGATCAGCCCGTGGCGGGAACGGACGAGGTCCTCCCCCGTGTTCTGCAGCAGGAAGCTGCCGGTGCCGTAGGTGCACTTGGCCTCGCCGGGGGCGAAGCAGGTCTGCCCGAACAGCGCCGCCTGCTGGTCGCCGAGCGCACCGCCGATGGGCAGCGGCACCGGCAGTGCGGTCGCGGTGCCGAGCACGCCGACCGAGGGGCGGATCTCGGGGAGCATCGCAGCGGGGACGCCGAAGAGGTCGAGCAGTTCGGGGTCCCAGGAGCAGCGGCGCACGTCCATGAGCAGGGTCCGGCTGGCGTTGGTCACGTCGGTGACGTGCACCCCGCCGTCCGGCCCGCCGGTGAGGTTCCAGACCAGCCAGCTCTCCATCGTGCCGAACAGCAGCTCGCCGCGTTCGGCCCGCGCCCGTGCACCCGGGACGCTGTCGAGCACCCAGCGCAGCCGTGGCCCGGCGAAGTACCCGGCCAGCTCCAGCCCGGTGCGCTCACGGACCAGCGCGGCCTCGGGGCGGGCGGCCAGCTCCTCCACGAGCGGCCCGGTGCGGGTGTCCTGCCAGACCAGCGCCCGCACCAGCGGCCGCCCGGTGGCGCGCTCCCAGACCACCGTCGTCTCGCGCTGGTTCGCGATGCCCAGGGCCACCACCTGCCCGGGCCGGCCGGCGACGTCGCGCAGCGCCTGGGCGGCGGTGAGCTGCGTGTTCGCCCAGATCTCCTCCGGGTCGTGCTCGACCCAGCCGGGGCGGGGGAAGTGCTGGCGGTGCTCGCGCTGGCGGACGGCGACCAGCCGGCCGGCGCGGTCGAACACGATCGACCGGGTCGAGGTGGTGCCCTGGTCCACCGCGAGCACGTACCGCTCCGTCATGGGGAGAGCTCCCGGGACACGGCCGCCGCGGCCTCGACCACCATGGCCCGCAGCGCCGGCCGCGCGGCGTCGGCGAACAGCTCCTCGACCGGGCCGCTGACGCCCAGCGCGCCGACGACCAGGCCACCCGGCCCGTGCACCGGTGCGGCGATGCCGCCCACGCCCAGCCGGTACTCCCCCTGCTGCTCGGCCCAGCCCCGCGCCCGCGCGGTGTGGAGCTCGGCCAGCAGCACCGCCGGGTCGACGACGGTGCGCGGGGTGAGCGCCTCGAGCGGGGCGTCGGCCAGCGCCCGGGCCAGCGCCGGGCGGGAGGCCAGCAGGACCTTCCCCACCGCGGTGGCGTGCGCGGGCAGCACGGCGCCGACCTCGAGTTCCTGCGGGGAGTCGTCGGGCCGGAACACGTGGTGGACGACGACGACCTGCAGGCCCGCCGGTGTCCCGAGCCGGACGGCGAAGCCGCTGCGGGCGGCCAGGGAGTCGGCCCAGTTCGACGCGCGCGAGCGCAGCTCGTTGGCGTCCAGGTAGTGCGAGCCCAGTCCCAGCAGGCCGGCTCCGAGGGTGTAGCGGCCGGTGCGGTGGTCCTGCTCGACGAAGCCGACCGCCAGCAGGGTGCGCAGCAGCCCGTGGGTCGTGGTCTTGGGCAGCCCGACGGAGGCCGCCAGCTCGGTCACGCCCATCTGACCGCCGGACTCGACGATCGCGTGCAGCAAGGTGGCGGCACGCTCGATGGACTGCACGGTGCCGGGCACGGCGCGTCAGCGTAGGCCCTCGCCGTCCGACATTGTCGAACGGCGAGCGTCGACTGGTCCTGAGCACCGTCCTACCGTGGACGGTGAGCAGTCCCCGCCTGAGGAGTCGGCATGCCGGTAGTCCCCGCACTCGGTCCCGAGCAGCGCGCACGAGCCTGGGCCGAGTTGGCCGAACGACCCTTCGAGGTCCTCGTCGTCGGAGGCGGGGTGACCGGTAGCGGCGTCGCCCTGGACGCGGCGACCCGGGGCCTGCGGACGGCGCTGGTCGAGGCCCGCGACTTTGCCAGCGGCACCTCGTCGCGGTCCTCCAAGCTCTTCCACGGTGGGCTGCGCTACCTGGAGTCCTTCGACTTCGGGCTGGTCCGCGAGGCCCTGCACGAGCGCGACCTGAGTGTCACCCGGCTCGCGCCGCACCTGGTCAAGCCGGTGCCGTTCCTCTACCCGCTCACCCGTCACTGGGAGCGGCCGTACGTGACGGCGGGGCTCACCCTCTACGACGGGCTGGCCCGCATCGGCGCGCTGTCGACCCCCCTCCCCCCGCAGCGGCACCTCACCCGCACCGGCGCGCGCAAGCTGTTCCCGGCGCTCAAGCCCGATTCCCTGGTCGGCGCGGTCCGCTACTACGACGCGCAGGCCGACGACGCCAGGCACACCCTGACCCTCGCCCGAACCGCGGCCGCCTACGGCGCCACGGTGCTCAACTCGGCCGAGGTCGTCGCCTTCCACCACGCCGGCGGCCGGGTCACCGGCGTCCGCGTCCGGGACGTGGAGACCGGCAGCGAGGTCGACGTGAAGGCCGAGGTCGTGGTCAACGCCACCGGGGTGTGGACCGACGACATCCAGACCCTGGTCGGCGGGCGCGGCCGGTTCCACGTGCGGGCCAGCAAGGGCGTGCACATCGTCGTCCCGCGCGACCGGATCAACGGCGAGACCGGGCTGATCCTGCGCACCGAGAAGTCGGTGCTGTTCGTCATCCCCTGGGGCAGCCACTGGATCGTCGGGACGACGGACACCGACTGGACGCTGGACAAGGCCCACCCGGCGGCGTCGCGGGCCGACATCGACTACATCCTCGAGCACGTCAACAAGGTGCTGACCGTCGAGCTCACCCACGACGACATCACCGGGGTCTACGCGGGGCTTCGCCCGTTGCTCGCCGGCGAGTCCGAGCTGACCAGCCAGCTGTCCCGCGAGCACGCGGTGGCCCGGCCGATGCCCGGTGTCATCGCGGTGGCCGGCGGCAAGTACACGACCTACCGGCCGATGGCCGCCGACGCGGTGGACGCCGTCGCCGTCGACGTCACGCGGCCGGTGCCGCCCAGCGTCACCGACAACACCCCGCTGGTCGGCGCCGAGGGCTACGCGGCGATGCGCAACTCCCTGGACGGGCTCGCCGAGCGGTGGGGCATCCCGCACTTCCGCGCCGAGCACCTGCTCAACCGGTACGGGTCCCTCACGCCGGAGGTCCTCTCGCTCGCCGATGACGACCCGTCGCTGCTGGCCCCGGTCCCCGGCGCCGAGGAGTACCTCCTGGTCGAGCTGGTCTACGGCGCGGCGCACGAGGGCGCCCAGCACCTCGACGACCTGCTCGCCCGGCGGACCCGGATCTCGATCGAGACGCCGCACCGGGGGGTGGAGTCGGCCGAGGCGGTGGCCCGCGCGGTGGCCGGCGTCCTCGGCTGGGACGAGGGGCGGATCGCCAACGAGGTGGAGAGCTACCGCGCACGGGTCGACGCCGAGCGCCGCTCGCAGGAGGCGGCCGACGACCGGGCGGCCGACGCGGTGCGCGTGGCCGCGCCGGACACCCGCGCCGTCGCGGTCGGCCGCGCGCTCGTCTGATCTGCGGTCCTCCGGACCGCACCGCGGCCCGGTGCCGTCCCCGGCCGCCGTGGAGCCGCTGCCCGTGTCCCGGTCGGGGACCCTCCGGGCCCCGCGACCGGTCCACCGCGGCCCGGTGCCGTCCCCGGCCGCCGTGGAGCCGCTGCCCGTGTCCCGGTCGGGGACCCTCCGGGCCCCGCGACCGGTCCACCCGGGGCAGGATCGGACCATGACGGCGACCGGCCCTGCTCTCGACGTGGTGGCGCTCGCGCGGGAGCTGGTGCGCCGCCCGACCGTCTCCGGTGACGCCGCCGCGCAGCGCGACGTCCTGGGCACGCTCACCGAGGTGCTCCGGGAGCGCGCTCCGCACCTGCAGGTCACCGAGGGCCGCGACCGCGACCACCCGTGGACCCTGCTGCGGACGCCGGCCGACCCCGACCGCCGGTGCCTGCTGCTCGCCTGCCACGTCGACACCGTGCCGGCGACCGACCCCTCCGCCTGGCAGCGCGACCCCTTCGACGGCGACGTGGACGGCGGCCGGGTGTGGGGCCGCGGCGGCAGCGACATGAAGGCAGGCGTGGTCGCCGCAGCGGCCGCGCTCGCCGCCGCGGACCCGGGGACGCCGGTGGCGCTGCTGCTCACCAGCGACGAGGAGATCGGCTCGAAGGGAGCCGCCGCGGCCGCCGCGGCCGTCGCCGAGCTGCCCGTGGGCGCGGTCGTCGTCCCGGAGGCCACCGGTAACCGGGTGGTCCTCGGCCACAAGGGAGCGCTGTGGCTCGCCGTCCGGACCGCGGGCCGGGCCGCACACGGCAGCACGCCCGAGCGCGGGCACAACGCGGTGCTGGACCTCGCCGCGCTGCTCACCCGGGCCGGCGGGGCGTTGCCGCTGCGCAGCGACCCCTTCCTCGGCACCGAGACGTGGAACTGCGGTGTCGTCGCCGGCGGCACGGTGCCCAACGTCGTCCCGGACCGCGCCGAGGCGGTCGTCGACCAGCGCACCGTGGCCGACGGCGGCGACCTGCTCGCCTGGTGGCGGTCGCAGCCCGAGGTCGCCGACGTCGAGGTGCGGGTGGACCTGCCGCCGGTCGGCACCCCCGCCGACGACCCGTGGGTGGCCTCGCTGCCCGCGCCGGTGCTGCCCACGCCCGCCACCTACTTCACCGACGCCTCGGTGCTGGTGCAGGTCGTCGGCGGCGCCCCGATCGTGGTCTGGGGGCCGGGCACCCCGGCGGTCATGCACGCCGTCGACGAGTACGTGGAGCTCGCCGAGCTCGAGCAGGCCGCGGCCGCCTTCACCGACGTCGTCGCCCGCTGGAACGGCCCTCCTGCAGCGTCCCGCCGCGAGCCTGCGACTGGTGGGGGGTAGGAGGGTCCTCCTTCAGCCCCGCCGGGCGGCCTTGTCGACGTACATGGCGTCGTCGGCTGCCCGCACCAGCGCCCCGAACGCCCGCTCCGGATCGGTGCCGCCCTCCACGGTCCCGATCCCGATGCTGAGCGCCAGGGAGAGGGTCAGCCCTCCGCTCAGCTGCAGCGGCTCGCCCACCCGCTCCCGCAGCCGGACGGCGAGGGCCTCGGCGTCGGCCCGACCGCTGTTCTCGCAGACGACGCTGAACTCGTCGCCGCCCACGCGCGCCGCGGTGTCACTGGCGCGCAGCACCGAGGTGAGACGCTCGGCGAAGGCGATCAGCACCGCGTCGCCGACGGGGTGGCCGTGGACGTCGTTGATCACCTTGAAGCCGTCGAGGTCCACGCCGAGCAGGCTGGTCGGCGTCCGCTCGCGACGGCCTCGTTCCAGGGCGTGCTGCAGCCGGTCGGTGAAGAGGGCCCGGTTGGGCAGGCCGGTCAACGGGTCGTGCAGCGACCGGTGCACCAGCGCGGCCTCCAGGTCCTTGCGCTCGGTGATGTCCTCGACGATGGCGACGATGTGCGGCGGATCGCCCTGCGGGGACGCCGGCACCCACGACGAGGTCACCTGCACCGGCACCACACTGCCGTCCCGCCTGACCAGCCGGGTCTCGTGCCGCATCATCAAGCGGCGGGTCAGCAGCTCCGCGAAGGCCTCCTGCGCAGCCGGACGGTTGTCGGGGTGGACGAGCTCGAGCATCGAGGTGCCGTACAGGTCCTCGAACGACCGCCCGATCATCGCGACGAAGGCCGGGTTGACGTCGACCAGCAGCCCGGCGGGGGTGGCGAGGACGATGCCCATGGGCGCATTGGCGAACGCGCTCCGGCGATCCGCCGGGGGGAGCGTGTCCGCCGTGTCCGTCACATCCCACCTCCGTGCCGGTCATCCTGCGCCGACAGGCCCTCGTCCTGCAGCTTCTCGGCTGGAAGTGCCCGGAGACGTTCCACGTGGAACCCGAGGTCGGGGGAGGATGGCACGGGATAGACCGAGGAGGGCCCATGAACGAGTTCGACCTGGTGCTGCCCGCGACGGTGGACGTCCGCGAGGTCGGCATGCGCGACGGCCTGCAGCTGGAGGCGCCGGTGCCCCTGGAGGGCAAGCTGGCGATGCTCGAGGCGCTCGTGGCCACCGGCGTCCGCCGGATCGAGGTGACCTCTTTCGTCTCGCCCAAGGCCGTGCCCGCGCTGGCCGACGCCGACCGGCTGGCCGCCGAGCTGGACGCCTTCGACGGCGTGCTCTTCTCCGCCCTGGTCGCCAACACCCGCGGGGCCACCCGCGCGGTGGACGCCGGAGTCGCCGACCTGGAGTACGTCGTCTCCGCCTCCGACGGGCACAGCCGGGCCAACGCCGGGCGCGGCACCGCCGAGGCGGTCGCGGCGGTCGGTGAGATCGCGGGCCTGGCGCACGGCGCGGGCGGAACGCTGGAGGTGGTCATCGCCACCGCCTGGGACTGTCCCTTCGACGGCCGCACGCCCATCCCCCGCACCGTGGACGTCGCCCGCGCCGCGGTCACCGCAGGCGCCGACCGGATCTGCCTGGGCGACACGATCGGCACGACCACCCCGATGCGGGTCGTGCAGCTGCTCGACGCCGTCCGCCGGGCCTGCCCGGGCATCGACGTGGGCGTGCACTTCCACGACACCCGCGGCACCGGGCAGGCCAACGCGCTGGCCGCCGTCCAGGCGGGGGTGACCCAGCTGGACGCCTCGGTCGGTGGCCTCGGCGGCTGCCCGTTCGCGCCCGGCGCGAGCGGCAACATCGCCACCGAGGAACTCGTCTACATGCTCGAGGAGTCCGGTGTGCGCACCGGACTGGACCTCGGCGCCGTCCTCGCCGCCGCCCGGGTCACCGAGCAGGCCGTGGGTCGCGCGCTGCCCAGCTCGCTCTACCGGGCCGGCGGCCCCTCGGTGCCCCGTCCGGCATCCGTCGGGTGACGCCGCCGGGAGCGTCGCAGCGAGCGCCCGATCCGGCAGCGAGCGAGCATCGCAGCGAGCGCCGGCGAGCGAGGGAGCGGAACGAGCGCCGGCGAGCGAGGAGCGGACCGGGGGCGGAGCCCGACCCGAGGACCCCGTCGGTGGCGTGCGCGCCCGTGGTTGGCTGGTGGGCATGAGCCAGCCGTCGGGGGGCGGGGCGGTCGACCCCCGCACCATGCGCGACGTCCTCGGTCACTTCGCCTCGGGCGTGACCGTGGTGACCGCCCAGGGGGACGAGGGGCCCATCGGCTTCACCTGCCAGTCGTTCAGCTCGCTGTCGCTGGACCCGCCGCTGGTGGTCATCGCGCCTGCGCGCACCTCGCGCACCTGGCCGCGGCTGCGCGACCTCGGCCGCTTCTGCGTCAACGTGCTCGCCGAGGACCAGACCGCGCTGTCGGCACGGTTCGCCCGCTCGGGCGCCGACAAGTTCGCCGGGGTGTCCTGGCGCCCCAGCCCGCAGGGTCAGCCGGTGCTCGAGGACGTCGTCGCCTGGATCGACTGCGAGCTGTGGGCGGAGTACGACGGCGGCGACCACACGCTCGTCGCCGCGCGGGTGCTGGACCTGGGCGCGGACCCCGGCCGGCGGCCGCTGCTGTTCCACCGCGGCGACTACGGCTTGCTGGAGAGCCCGCGGGGCTGAGGGGTCGGGTGCCCTAGCAGAACCGGACGGCGATCAGCGCGACGTCGTCCCGCCCGTCGAGGGAGCCGGCGACCGCGGCGTCGCACAGCGCCCGGGGGCCAGCCCCGGCCGGGGTGGCGGTGAGCCGGTCGACCAGCTCGGCGATGCCCTCGTCGAGGTCGGCGCCCGGCCGCTCGATGAGCCCGTCGGTGTAGGCCAGCAGCGTGGCGTCGCGCGGCAGGTCGATCGACGTCGACCGCCGGGGCCGGCTGCCGTCGACGCCGATCAGCAGGCCGGTCACCCCGTCCAGCACCCGGACCTCACCGACGGCCGTGCGGAGCAGTGGCGGCGGGTGGCCGGCGCTGGCCAGGGTCAGCCGCCACGGCTCGTCGTCGCCGGCCGGGGGCACCGCACGGGCGTAGACGATCGTGGCCATGGAGGCCACGCCCAGACCCTGCACCAGCCGGTCCACCCGCGCGAGGACGACGCCGGGGTCGGGGTCGAGCGCCTCCCAGGCGCACGCCCGGATCAGCCCGCGCAGGTGCCCCATCGCGGCGGCCGCCGTGATGTCGTGGCCGACGACGTCGCCGATCACCACGCCGATCGACCCGTCGGGCAGGTGCAGCAGGTCGTAGAAGTCGCCGCCCACGTCGGCCGCCGTCGAGGCGCTGACGTAGTGGGCGGCCGACTCCACGCCGGGGATGGCCGGGAGCTCGGGCAGCAGCGAGCGCTGCAGCGTGTCGGCGACGGTGTGCTCCTGCTGGTAGAGGCGCACGTTGTCCATGGCCAGCGCGGCGCGGCGGGCCAGGTCCTCGGCGAGGTCGACGTCCTCCCGGTCGAAGGGCCGCTCGGTGTCGGCGCGGGCCAGCAGGATGGCGCCGCGGGTCCGCCGGCGGGCGACCATGGGGACGGCGAGCAGCGATCGCACCCCCAGCCGCTCGGCGGCCTGGCGGGTGGCCTCGGAGGTGAACAGGTCGTCGAGGTGGTCACCGGCCTGCTGGACGAGCACCGGCCGGGAGGACGCGATGCTGCGGCGGGTCGGCGAGTCCTCCGGCAGGTGCCCGATGTGCTGGGTGGCCAGCACGTGCAGCTCCTGCTCGAGCCCGTCGCGGTGCCGGGAGGCGGTCTCGCGGACGGTCCCGGTGTCGTCGACCAGGGAGATGAACACCCAGTCGGCGAGCAGCGGCACGCACAGCCGGGCCAGCCGGTCGAGGACGTCGGTCAGGTCGAGCGTGGCGATCAGCGTGCTGGTCGCCTCGGCCATCAGCGCCAGGCGGCCCTGCATGCGTTCGGCGTCCGCGCGCGCCCGCTCGGCGTCGACCTGCGCCCGCTCGGCGGTCGCGCGGGCCAGCTCGGCCTCGTGGCGGGCGGCCTGCTCGGCGGCGAACGCCTTCTCCCGCTCGCGTTCCACCCGCACCCGCTCGGTGACGTCGGTCTGCACGCCGACGAAGCTGACCAGCTCGCCCTGGCCGTCGAAGACCGGGCTGATGGAGAGCTGGTTCCAGAACGCGGTGCCGTCCTTGCGGTGGTTGAGCAGCGTCGTGGTGATCGCCCGCCCCTCGGCGAGCGCGGCGCGGATCTCCGCCACGGACCCGGGGTCGGTGGCCGGGCCCTGCAGGAAGCGGCAGTTGCGACCCACCGCCTCCTCGTTGTCGTAGCCGGTGATCCGGGAGAACGAGGGGTTCACCCAGACCAGCGGGTCGTCCGGTTGGCGCGGGTCGGTGATGGTGAAGGCGATGTCGGTGGCGACGACCGCCCGCTCCCGCAGTGCCTGCAGCTGGTCGCCGGCGGCGTCGGTGCCGCCGACGTGGACCTCGAGGAAGACGACGAGTGACAGGTGTTCGTCACCGTCGGGCCGCGACAGGGGGAAGCCGGTGACCCACAGCAGCTGGTCGGGGCGGTCGTCGTCCCCGTTCCCGTGCCCCGGCGCCATCCGCACCGCCTCGCCGGTGACCGGCAGGCCCTGGGCGACCAGCGACAGCGGGCCGGACGTGCTGGCCAGGGGCTGCCCGCCCAGGTCGGTGAGACCGACGGAGGCGCCCCAGGTGTCGATGTCGACGGGGAGGCGGACGTTGCCCGCCAGCTCCACCGCGGCGCTGTTGGCGTAGGTGACCGCCCCGGCGCTGCGGTCGATGAGCAGCACGGCCACCGGGACGTCGGCCAGCACGCCCGGCAGTGAGGCGGACACGCTGCCGGTCCCCGCCTGCTCGATGACGGCGGTGGCCGCGGTGACGACGCCGGCCTCCTCGCGGCCCACTGCGCCCTCAGGGCGCTGGACGGGAGTCGAGTCCCGCGGACGGTCGCGGTCGGCCGGCACGGGACGACAGTAACCAGGCGGCCACCCGGTCGACCACCAGGGTCACCCGCCTGACCTGCGGTTGCGGGACCGCAGGTGTGGACGGCGGTCCCGCGGGAACCCTCCGGTCGAGGTACGCCGTTCCCCGACCGGAGGGAGACGATCGCCATGGGACTGCTCGACCGGCTCTTCGGCCGCCGCCGACCCGACCACGACCGGTACCACGACGGGGGGTACCAGCAGGCCGCGCCGCAGTACGACGGGTACCAGGCGCCGCCCCCGCCGCCGCAGGGTGGAGCGCCGACGGACCAGCAGGCGGTCGAGCGCTACCGCTACCTGCTGCGCACCGCGCCGCCGGACAAGATCGAGGAGGCGCACGCGGAGGCCTTCGCCCAGCTCACGCCGCAGCAGCGGCAGGAGGTGCTGGTGCAGCTGGCTGCCGCGGTGCCCTCTTCGGAGCGGCCGCGCTCGGACGACCCGCGCTCCCTCGCCCGCGCGGCCACCCGGGCCGAAGTGCGCCAGCCCGGGACGCTGGAGCGCGCTTTCGGCGGTGGCTTCGGGGGAGGCGGCTACGGCCCCGGGTACGGCGGTGGCTACGGCGGTGGCTACGGCGGTGGCTACGGACGCGGCTACGGCGGGCCGAGCTTCGGCAGCACGCTGGGCGCCAGCCTGCTCGGGACCGTCGGCGGACTGGTGGTCGGCACGGCGGTCGCCGACGCGCTCTTCGACACCGGCCTCGGCGACGGCGGCCTGTTCGGCGGCGGTGACGAGGAGGCCTACGCCCAGGGCTACGAGGACGCCCAGGGCGACGGCGGCGACTACGGCGGCGACCCAGGTGGTGACCTCGCGGGTGGCGCGGACCCCGGCGGCGACTTCGGCGGTGACTTCGGCGGTGGTGACTTCGGCGGTGGGGAGTTCTAGGAGGACCTCCGCCCCCACTGCTCGCGAGCTCGCGGCGGGAGCCTGCAGCGAGGCCACCGCCACGGTTCACCGCAGCGGTTGGGGCCCCTGCGTCCGCGGGGCGCGGCGCAGGTAGAGCAGCCCGACCACCGGCAGGACCAGCGGGATGAACAGGTAGCCGCGGCCGTACGCCGACCACACGGTCTCGTCGGGGAAGGCGGCGCGGTCCACCAGCGACAGCGTGCCCACCACGAGGACGCCGACCAGCTCGACGGTGATCGCGACCAGGGCGACCCGGCGTCCCCCGCGGGCCAGGGCCACGGTCGCGACGACGTAGACCGCCGCGGCCAGTGCGGAGAGCAGGTAGGCGACCGGCGCCTCGGCGAAGCGGGTCGACAGCTGGACGGCGGCGCGCGCGCCGGCGGCGAGGGCGAAGACGCCGTACACCGCGACCAGCACCCGGCCCGGCCCACCGGCGGTCGCGGGGCGCTCGCCCGCCGGCCGGTCCCCCGTCGTCTCAGCCACCCGTCACCTCCCACAGCTCCTCCAGCCGCCACACCATCACGCCCACGGCCCCGGCCGCCACGGCCAGCACGGTGCCGGCCCAGCGGCTGGGCTCCGTCCGTGCCCACAGCGCCCCGGCGATCGGCAGCAGCACGATCCCGGCCAGGTAGCCGAGGAAGGTCGGGGTGTCGGCCAGGCGCTCCCCGCGCAGCAGCAGGACGACGGCGAGCCCCGCCTGCACCAGCAGCAGCACCTCCAGCAGCGCCGCACCCCACAGGTGCAGCAGGCCGATCCGCCGGCGGGCGAGGGTCGAGGCCACCCCGGCCAGGGCGAGCAGCCCGGCGGCGACGGTCACCGCGATGACCAGCGGGAGGGTCACCGGGCGGACGCCGTGACGGGGGTGGCGGGCACGGGCACCATCCTCCCGCGCAGGGCGCGGCCACCCATCAGGGCCCCGCCGGCGCCGTCCCGGCTCCGCCCAGGGGTTCGCCGCGAGCTGGTGACGTGATGGAACGGCCGCCCTTCAGGGGCCCGCGCCGAGCCTGCGAGGCGCGGGGGGAAGGGTGGTCCTCCTCCTCTCAGCGGTGCACGCTCGACATGTCCGGGTAGCGGTCACCCGCCGTGGCGCCCACGGGAGCGGCCTCGTCCAGCCGGCGCAGGTCCTCGTCGGTGAGCCGCACGTCGGCGGCCGCGGCGTTCTCCTCGAGGTAGGCCACCCGCTTGGTACCGGGGATCGGCACGATCGTCGGGGAACCCCCGCGGTCGCTCTGCGCCATCACCCACGCGAGCGCCAGCTGGGTGGCGGTCACGCCCTTCTCGTCGGCGATCTCCCGGACCCGGTCGACGAGTTCCAGGTTCCTCGCGAAGTTCTCCCCCTGGAAGCGCGGGTTGTTCCGGCGGAAGTCGTCGGGCGCGAGGTCCTCGACGCTGCGGATCCGGCCGGAGAGGAAACCGCGGCCGATCGGCGAGTAGGCGACGAAGCCGATGCCGAGCTCGGCGCAGGTGGCCAGCACGCCGTCGTCCTCGGGGTCGCGGGTCCACAGCGAGTACTCGGTCTGGACGGCGGTCACCGGCTGCACCGCGTGCGCCCGGCGGATGGTCTCCGGCGCGGCCTCGGAGATGCCGACGTGCCGTACCTTCCCGGCCTCGACCAGCTCCCTCAGCGCACCCCAGGTGTCCTCCACCGGGACGGTGGTGTCGACCCGGTGCTGGTAGTAGAGGTCGATGACGTCGACGCCGAGCCGCTGCAGCGAGGCGTCGCAGGCGCGGCGCACGTAGTCCGGCCTGCCGTTGATGCCGAGGAACGAGCCGTCCTCGCCGCGCTCGTTGCCGAACTTGGTGGCGAGCACCACCTCGTCCCGCCGGCCGGCGATGGCCTTCCCGACCAGCCGCTCGTTGGTGAACGGGCCGTACATGTCCGCGGTGTCCAGGAAGGTGACGCCGAGGTCCAGCGCCCGCTGGATGGTGCGCTCGGCCTCCGCCTGGTCGCCGGTGCCGTAGAACTCGCTCATCCCCATGCAGCCCAGTCCCTGGGCCGAGACGGGCAGTCCGCCCAGTGTGCGTGTCTCCATGCCCAGGCCCTGCCCGCGCCGGCGCCGGTCCAACCCGCTCCCGGGGGCTGGTTGACAGACGCAACGGGGAGTGTGGCAGGTTAGGCACACCTCAGTAAGGCAAGCCTCTCCTGTCAGGAGCACGATGCGCACGCCCTCCCGGCCGCTGGCCGCCCTCTCCCTCACCGTGGCCACCGCCCTCGCCGTCAGCGCCTGCGGCGGTAGCGAGGACACCACCGCCGAGGCGGCCTCGGGGTCCGGCGAGGTCACCGTCACCCACGCACAGGGCGAGACCGCCGTCCCGGCCGACCCGCAGGAGGTCGTCGTCTTCGACGTGGGCGTGCTGTCGACCCTGGACAGCCTCGGTGTCGAGGTCGCCGGTGTGCCGGAGGCGACCTACCCGGAGTCGCTCTCGCAGTACGGGGGGGACGAGTACGCCAAGGTCGGCTCGCTGTTCGAGCCCGACTACGAGGCGGTCAACGCCCTCGCGCCGGACCTGATCATCGTCGGCGGGCGCTCGGCCGCGGTGTACCCGGAGCTCGCCGAGATCGCCCCCACCATCGACCTGACCGTCGACAACTCCGACTTCCTGGCCTCCTTCGAGGAGCGGGTGACCACCCTCGCGGAGGTCTTCGGCGAGGAGGACGTCGTCGCCGACCGGCTGGCCGCTCTCGACCAGCGGGTCACCGAGGTCAAGACGGCCGCGGAGGGCGCGGGCGACGCGCTCTTCGTGATGACCAACGCCGGCGAGGTCAGCGCCTACGGTCCCGAGACCCGGTTCGGCCTGGTCTACGACGAGCTGGGGCTGACGCCCACCGACGAGGGGCTGACCGCCGCCGACCACGGCGACGCCGTCTCGTTCGAGTACATCGCCGAGAAGGACCCCGACATCCTGCTGGTGCTCGACCGTGACGCCGCCATCGGCGAGTCCGGCACGTCCGCGCAGCAGGTGCTCGACAACGAGCTCGTCCGGAGCACGACGGCGTGGGAGAACGACGACGTCCACTACCTCGACTCGTCCGTCTGGTACATCGCGCCGAACGGTCTGCCGTCGGTCGAGCAGATGGTCGAGGAAGTCGCTGCGGCCGTCGGGTGAGCTGTGAGCGAGCTCGCGAGCTCACCAGAGGCACAGCAGCCGTGCGAACGCAGCCGATGAGCGCCGGCGAGGCGGCGGCGTGAGCAGCACGACCGAACGACGCAGCGGCGCCGCACCTGCCCCCTCCGGGCAGGTGCGGCGCCGCCGCGGTGTGCAGCGCCGGCACGTCGCCGTCGCGCTGGCGGCCCTGGCGCTCGCCGCGTTCGCGTCCCTGTTCATCGGGGTCAGCGACCTGACGCCGGCCGACCTGCTGGACCCGGACGAGGCGCAGGCCCGGGTCCTGTGGACCAGCCGGGTGCCCCGGCTGCTCTCGATCCTGCTGGCCGGGTCGGCGATGGCGGTGGCCGGGCTGGTGATGATGCACCTGACGCGCAACCGGTTCGTGTCCCCGCAGACCGCCGGGACGACCGAGTGGGTGGGGCTGGGCATCGTCGTCGCGACGCTGTGGTTCGGCAGCACCTCGGTGCTCGGCAAGATGTCGATCGGCGTGGTGTTCGCTCTGGTCGGCACCGCGTTCTTCGTCTGGCTGCTGCAGCGGATGGTGCTCACCGACGTCGTGGTGGTCCCGCTGGTCGGCATCCTGCTCGGCGGCGTGGTGAGCGCGGCGACGACCTTCCTGGCCTACCGCTTCGACCTGCTGCAGTCGATGGACGCCTGGATGAACGGCGACTTCTCCGGCGTCGTGTCCGGCCGCTACGAGCTGCTCTGGCTCGTGCTGGCCGCCACCGTGGTCGCGTACCTGTGGGCCGACCGGTTCTCCGTCGCCGGCATGGGCGAGAGCTTCGCGATCAACCTCGGAGTCCCCTACACCCGGGTCGTCATGGTCGGCCTGGCCATCGCCTCGGTGGTCACCGCGATCGTCGTGGTCAGCGTGGGGTCGATCCCCTTCCTCGGCCTCGTCGTCCCCAACCTGGTGACCCTGGCCATGGGCGACAACCTGCGCCGCGTGCTGCCGGTGACCGCGCTGACGGGTGCGGCGTTCGTGCTGGTGTGCGACGTGCTGGCGCGCACCATCCGGTACCCGTACGAGGTGCCGGTCGGGATGATCGGCGGCGTCATCGGCGGCGTGCTGTTCATCTGGCTGCTGCTGCGCGCCCGGAAGCGGGCCTTCTGATGACCGCCGTCCTCACCGCGCCGCAGCGGGCCACCCGCCGCCGGCGCACGCTGCTCGTCCTCGGCGTGCTCACCCTGGCCGTCGTCGCCGCGTTCCTCACCGTGGACGTGACCGGCTCCTGGGACTACGCCCTGCAGCAGCGCGGCCGCCGGCTGGCCGCGATGGCCGTCGTCGCCGTGGCGGTCGCGGTCTCCACCGTGCTGTTCCAGACGGTCACCAACAACCGGATCCTGACCCCGGAGATCATGGGGTTCGACCGGCTGTTCGTGCTCATCCAGACCGTGGGGGTGTTCTTCCTCGGCGCCTCGACCGTCACCACGACCGACCCGCGGCTGCGCTTCGCGGTCGAGGTCGTCGTGCTCATCGGCTTCGGCGCCCTCCTCTACCGGTCGCTGTTCGGCCGCACCGAGCGCGACGTGTACGTGCTGGTGCTCCTGGGCGTCGTGCTCGGCTCCACGTTCACCAGCCTCACGCTGCTGGTCTCCCGGCTGATCGACCCCAACGAGTTCCTGACCCTGCAGGACCTGCTGTTCGCCAGCTTCAACTCGGTCGACCGGCAGATGCTGGCGCTGTCGGCGGTCCTCGTCGTCCTGGTCACCGCGGGCGTGTGGCGGCTGCTCCCCCGGCTGGACGTCGTCGCGCTGGGTCGGGACACCGCCGTGGGCCTGGGCGTCGACCACCGGCGGGTGGTCAACCGGGCGTTGCTGGCCGTCGCCGTCCTCGTCGCCGTCGCCACCGCGCTGGTCGGGCCCATCACCTTCCTCGGTCTGCTGGTGGCCAACCTGGCCCGCCAGCTGCTGGGCACCCACCGGCACGCCTGGGTGCTGCCCGGCGCGGCCCTGCTGGCGCTGCTCGCGCTCGCCGGCGGGCAGCTGGTCCTCGAGCAGGTGTTCGGCTTCAACTCCAGCCTCAGCATCGTCGTCAACTTCGTGGGCGGGATCGTCTTCATCGCCCTCCTGATCAGAGAGCCTCGTCAGTGAGGGAGCAGAACCCGTGATCGAGATCGAGTCCGTCTCCAAGGCCTACGGCGGCGTCCGCGTGCTGGACGACGTCTCGCTGACGATCCCGACCGGCGGCATCACCTCGCTGATCGGTGCCAACGGCGCGGGCAAGTCGACCCTGCTGTCGGTCGCCGCGCGGCTCCTGCCGGCCGACAGCGGCCGGGTGCGGGTCGACGGGATGGACGTCGCGACGGCGCCGGGCACGGTGCTGGCGAAGCGGCTGGCGGTGCTGCGCCAGGAGAACGCCATGTCGGTGCGGCTGACCGTGCGCGAGCTGGTCGCCTTCGGCCGCTTCCCGCACTCCGGCGGGCGGCTGACCGCCGAGGACCGCCGGCTGGTGGACGAGGCGATGGCGTGGTTCGAGCTCGGCCCGCTGGCCGACCGGCACCTCGACCAGCTCTCCGGCGGCCAGCGGCAGCGTGCCTACGTGGCGATGGTGATGTGCCAGGGCACCGACCACGTGCTGCTCGACGAACCCTTGAACAACCTCGACATGCGGCACGCCGTCCAGATGATGCGCATGCTGCGCGGGATGGCCGACGAGCTGGGCCGCACCGTCGTCCTCGTCGTGCACGACGTCAACGTGGCCTCCTGCTACTCCGACCGGATCGTCGCGATGCGCGAGGGCCAGCTGGTCGCCGAGGGTCCGACGTCGGAGCTGATGACCCCTGAGCTGCTGCGCAAGGTGTTCGACGTCGAGGTCGAGGTGCACGAGCTGGCCGGACGGCGGATCGGCGTCCCCTGGTCGTGACCTGACCCGCGGCGCCGGCCGGCGCGGGTCCCCGGGCGAACGGCCTACCCGGCGGCCACGCCCGTCCGGACGGCGCTGGAGAGGGCGGACGCCGGTACCGGGTCGAACGCCTCGCGGTCCTGGGTGCAGACCGTCCCCGCCGGTGGGGTGGCCCCGGTGAGCAGGTACTGCGTGGTCGCCGAGTCCGCGCAGGAGCTCGTGCCGAGCGAGCCGTGCCCGACGCCGTCGACGGTCAGCAGGGTGCTGTTCGGCAGCAGGTCGTCCACCACCACCGCGTTGCGGTAGGGGGTGGCGGGGTCGTACAGGTTGCCGATGACGAGCACCGGGTTGCGGGTCCAGCTGTCCCACGGGCCGGTGTGGCGCTCGGTCGAGCGACCGTTCCACGGCGCGCAGACGAGCCCGAGGTAGGCCCACGGCGAGCCGACGTAGGGCGCGGTCGTGGCGTCGAGTGCGCGCGCCACCTCGCCGTAGCGGTAGGGGTCGTCCGGGTTGTCGGTGTCGCCGCAGGTGATGGCGGCGCGCGCATCCGGGTAGTTCAGGTAGCCCTCCGGCGTCGGCGGCTGCGGCAGGCTCTCCAGCAGGGTGGCGACCGCGGCGCCGTCGTCGCTGTACACCGCCTGCAGCAGCTGGCCGAGGAGCGGCCACGAGCCCGCGTCGTAGAGCAGGCTCACGGTCCCCGAGACCAACATCGAGTAGGTCAGCGGCTGCGCCGGCTGGCCGGGCACCGGGATCGGCATCGGGGCGGCCCGCAGCCGGGCGGCGAGCTCGGCGTACTTCTGCTCCGGACTCCCGTCGGCGGCGAATGCGCAGCGCGGCGGGCCGGCCTCCCCGCACAGCTCGAGGAACCGGTCCAGGGTCTCGGTGCTGCCCACCTCGGCGCGCTCGCGGATCCAGCTGATGGTGTCGGGCGGACCGCTGGCCCAGGCGGGGTCCACCACGCTGTCGAGGATCAGGGCCCCGGTGCGTGTGGGGAAGGTGTTGGCGACCACCTGGGCGAGGAAGGTGCCGTAGGACAGGCCGTAGAGGTTGATCCGCTGGTCACCCATCGCCGCGCGCAGCACGTCCAGGTCGCGGGCGAAGTGCAGGGTGCCGACGTGGTCCAGCAGGTCTCCGTTGCGAGCCCGGCACTCCTCCGCGAACGCGCGCACCTGCGCGATCGCCTGCTCCTCCTGGACCCGGTCGGTGGGGAAGTCGGCCAGCGTGGCGTAGGGCAGAGCGGCCTGCTCGGCGGTGCTGCCCGTGCACTGCACCGGCTGGCTCTCGCCGGTCCCGCGCGGGTCGACGCCCACCAGGTCGTAGCGCGCGAGCACCTCCGGTGGGAACAGGAGCCGGCCGATCTCACGCACGGTCGCCGCCGCCGGGCCGCCCGGGCCGCCGAAGTTGACGAACAGGGCGCCGATCCGGTTCGCCGGGTCGGCCGCGGGCAGGCGCACCACGTGCAGGCTGAACGTGCGGCCCTGCGGGTCGGCGTAGTCGTACGGGACGTCGACGTCGGACTGCTGGTAGCCGTCACCTGCGTCCGCCCAGGTGATCGACGGCACCGGCACGCCGGGTACGCCACCCGGTGGGGGCTCGCCGTGAGCGTTCCCCTGCGCCCCCGTGGCGGCGGTCGCTGCCGGAGCGGCGGCCGCGACGCCGCCGAGCGGGACGGCGAGCAGTGCGGCGGACGTCGCCGCCGCACAGGCAGCGGCGGCGATCCGGCGCCGGAGGCGGTGGGATGAGGTGATCGGCATGGGTCCCCCCGTGGTCGGCTCGCGCACCTGGCCGTCCCGGACTCGTCCGGCCTCGTCCGGCGAGCACTGTGCCGGTGTCGGCACCATCGCGGAAGGGCCGACCGCGCGGTGCCGGCGCGTCGGCACGAACTGCCGCGCCGGGTCGGCGGCCGGTCCCGACGACGGGGCGCCGGACCGGAGCCGCTGCCCGGTCGGGTTCCACGTGGAACCCGCCGACACCACCCGTCCCCTCCCGGTTGGATGAGGACGTGGCTGAGAGCGGCAGTTCGTACGTCGTCACCGGTGGGGCGCAGGGCGTGGGGTGGGCGGTCGTCGAGCGACTGGTGCGCGACGGGCACGTCGTCGTGCTCGACACGTCCGGCGAGCCGGAGGAGCTGCCGGAGCGCGTGCGGTGGGTCCGCGGGGACGCCCGTGACCCGGACGTCGCCGCGCGCGCAGCCGCGACCGCGGAGAGCGCCGGGCCGCTGGTCGGCTGGGTCAACGACGCGGCGATCTTCCGCGACGCCGGCCTGCTCACCGCCCCCGCTCCGGAGGTTCTCGACCTGGTCACCGCGAACCTCGCCCTGGCGCTGACCGGCTGCTCCACCGCCGTCACCCACTTCACCGCGCACGGCCGACCAGGCGCGATCGTCAACGTCTCCTCCCACCAGGCTCAGCGGCCGGTCCGGGGCGCGCTCCCCTACGCGACGGCGAAGGCCGCGGTCGAGGGGCTGACCCGGGCGGTGGCGGTCGACCACGGCCCGGCCGGCATCCGCACCAACTGCGTGGCCCTCGGGTCGATCACGACGGCGCGCTACGAGGAGTACCGCGGCGCCCATCCCGAGGTCGACGCGCAGATGGCCGCCCTGCACCCGCTCGGCCGCGTCGGCACGCCGGCCGAGGTCGGGGAGGTGGTGGCCTTCCTGCTCTCCCCCGCCGCCGGCTTCGTCAACGGCGCCGTCCTGCCCGTGGACGGCGGACGCGCCGTGCTCGGCGCGGACCCGGAGGCGACGAGCGCGGACGCCTCCTGACGGGGCTCGTCCGTACCGTCCGGCGTCGTGGGGCGCCCGGGCTGGACGCCGCCACCGGACCGGACCGAACGGCACCGACAGGAGCCCGCCGTGGATCTCGACGCCCCGACCCTCGATGCCCGGCCGTTCCGGGTCCGTGTGCCGGACGCCGAACTCGCGGACGTGCGGAACCGGCTGACGCAGACCCGCTGGCCGGCGGCCTCGCCGGCCCCCGGCTGGTCGGAGGGCGTGCCGCTCGAGGTCGTCCAGGACCTCTGCCGCCACTGGGCCGAGGAGTACGACTGGCGGGCCACCGAGGCGCGGCTCAACGCCGTTCCGCAGTACCTGGTCGAGGTCGATGGACTGCAGGTCCACGTGCTGCACGCGCGCTCGGTCCACACCGAGGCGCTACCGCTGGTGCTCACGCACGGCTGGCCCGGGTCCGTCCTCGAGTTGCTACCCCTGATCGAGCCCCTGACCGACCCGGTCGCGCACGGCGGCGCTGCTGAGGACGCCTTCCACGTCGTCGTCCCCTCGCTGCCCGGTTACGGCTTCAGCGCCCAGCCGAGCACCACCGGCTGGGGTGTCGAGCGGATCGCCGGCGCGTGGGCGCGGCTGATGGCCGGCCTCGGTCACGACCGGTACGGCGCCGCCGGTAGCGACTGGGGCACCAGCATCTCCAGCGTGCTGGGCGTCCTCGACCCCGCGCACGTGGTCGGCGTCCACCTCGTCCCGCCCCTGGCCGGGCCCGCTCCTCCGACGCAGGACGGAGACGCCGAGCTCTCCGACGCCGAGCGCGCCGCGCTGGCCGCGATGGCGGAGCGAGGGCGGTCGTCCTCTGCGTACTCAGAGGTCCACCGCACCGCGCCGCAGACCCTCGGGTACGCCCTCGTGGACTCTCCCGCGGGGTTGTGCGCGTGGATGGGCGAGAAGCTGCTGTCCTGGACCGACCCGGCGGCCGAGCGCTCCTCCGCGCTGCGCGGTCCCCTGCCGTCGGGGCTGACGTACGACCAGGTGCTCGACCAGGTCAGCCTCTACTGGTTCACCGGCACCGCAGCGTCCTCGGCGCGGTTGTACGCCGAGAGCATCGAGTTGGTCTCGGCGTGGATCAGCGGGGCCCGCCTGGACCAGGTGCACGTACCCGTCGGGGCGTCGGTCTTCCCCGCTGAGGTCCCCCGCCCCTCCCGGCGTTGGGCAGAACGCCGCTACCGCGACATCCGGTACTGGGCCGAACACCCGCGCGGCGGACACTTCCCCGCCCTCGAGGTCCCCGACCTGCTCGTCGAGGACCTCCGCGCGTTCTTCCGCCTCGTCCGCTGAGACCGCGCACCGAGCTCGTCGCCTCGGAGGTCCCGATCGTCGACCCCCCGCCCTGCGGCTGTCGGGGCAGGGCGCCCTGGCCGGCAGCGGCACGTCGTCGTCCCGGACGGTTGTGTGCCCACCGGTGCGCCAGCTGGGTGGGGCGTCATCCGGCCCGCGCCGTTCCGGTGACCCGTCGTCGCGGGAGCGGGAGGCGGCAGAGCTGCGGCGGGTGGCCACCCGCAACGCGATGGAGGCCCGTGAGAGGCCGAGCCGGTGCTCGGCCCGGCCGACGGCAGGCCGACCACCCTGCGCAGCGCACGCCGGGGACGACGGGGTCCTGGGCGCCGGACACGGGAGCCTGCGGCAGGCTGCCCGGTCCGGGGCCCGACCACGGGGTGCCCGCGCACGGGCGTGGCCGTTCCACGTGGAACGCGACTCCGTTGCATCCGTGTGACGTGACCCCTGGACGGTCGCGCAGGCCTGGCCGGTGGGGTTGGATCGACGGTATGTGCGGCCTCTCCGGCGAGATCAGGTTCGACGGCTCCCTGGCCGACACCACCGCCGTGGCGCGGATGGTCGAGTGCCTCGTCCCCCGCGGTCCGGACGGTCAGGGTGCCTGGAGCAACGGGCGGGTGGCCTTCGGGCACCGCCGGCTGTCGGTCATCGACCTGTCGCCGGCCGGCAGCCAGCCCATGGTGGACAACGAGCTCGGGCTGACCGCGGTCTTCAACGGCTGCATCTACGACTACAAGGAGCTGCGCGCCGAGCTCGAGGGCCACGGCTACCGCTTCTTCTCCACCAGCGACACCGAGGTGATCCTCAAGGGCTACCACCACTGGGGCACCGCGGTCGTCGAGCACCTGCACGGCATGTTCGCCTTCGTCATCACCGAGCGCGACACCGGCCGGGTGGTGCTCGCCCGCGACCGGCTGGGCATCAAGCCGCTCTACCTGGCCGAGACGCCCGGCCGGCTGCGGTTCGCCTCCTCGCTGCCGGCCCTGGTGCAGGCGGGGGACGTCGACACCTCCATCGACCCGGTCGCGCTGCACCACTACCTCACCTGGCACGCCGTCGTCCCCGCGCCGCGGACGATCCTCAACGGGGTCCGCAAGCTGCCCCCGGCCACCGTGCGGGTGATCGAGGCCGACGGCACCTCCCGCGAGCACCGGTACTGGGAGGCTCGCTACGAGCGCCGTCCCGAGCACGCGAACTGGTCGGCCCGTGACTGGGAGGACGCGATCGAGGAGGCGCTGCGGGTCGCCGTCCGGCGGCGCCTGGTGGCCGACATCCCGGTCGGCGTGCTGCTCTCCGGTGGGCTGGACTCCAGCCTGATCGTCGGCCTGCTCGCCCAGGAGGGGCAGACCGGCCTGGCCACCTACTCGATCGGGTTCGAGGCCGTCGGCGGCCGGGAGGGCGACGAGTTCGTCTACTCCGACGTCATCGCCGAGCGCTTCGAGACCGACCACCACCGCATCCGGGTCGCCTCCGACGAGCTCGCCGCGGCGCTGGGCCACGCCATCGGCGCGATGGCCGAGCCGATGGTCAGCCACGACGTCGTCGCCTTCGACCTGCTGTCGGAGCGGGTCAGCCAGTCGATCCGGGTGGTGCAGTCCGGGCAGGGCGCCGACGAGGTCTTCGCCGGCTACCACTGGTACCCGCCGCTGCAGGGCGTGGACCGTGAGCGGGCGGTGGAGACCTACGCGAAGGCGTTCTTCGACCGCGACGCCGCCGACATGGCCCGGCTGGTCAGCGACCGCTACGCACTGGACGGGGACCCGAGCCTGGAGTTCGTCCGCCGGCACATGTCCGCGCCGCACGCCGACACCGCCGTGGACGCCGCGCTGCGGCTGGACAGCGAGGTCATGCTCGTCGACGACCCGGTCAAGCGGGTGGACAACATGTCCATGGCCTGGGGCCTGGAGGCGCGGGTGCCGTTCCTCGACCACGACCTGGTCGAGCTGGCCGCGATGTGCCCGCCGGAGCTGAAGCTGGCCGACGGCGGCAAGGGCGTGCTCAAGGCCATCGGCCGGCGGATCATCCCGCCGGAGGTCATCGACCGGCCCAAGGGCTACTTCCCGGTCCCGGCGATCACCCACCTCGAAGGCAAGGTGCTCGACCTGGTCCGCGACAGCCTGTCCAACGACGCCGCCCGCGAGCGCGGGCTGTTCCGGCCCGAGTACGTCGACCGTCTGCTGGCCGACCCGAACGGCGAGCTGACCCCGCTGCGCGGCAACAAGCTGTGGCAGCTCGGCCTGCTCGAGCTCTGGCTGCAGGCGCACGGGGTCTGATCGGCGTGACACGGATCGCCGGTCACCGGCGTCGGAGCCCGGCTCCCGACACCCCGTCGTTCACCCAGCGGTCCTGGCAGCAGCCGTCGGAGCACCAGAGGCAGGGCATGGCCTCCGACGTCGTCCTCGACATGGGGTGGGGGCGGCTGGTCTTCGGCCAGACCTTCCCGGACCTGCGCGGCATCGTCGACGCGCTGCGCGCCGAGGAGAGCGGCCGCCGCGACATCTGCATCTACCCGCCGGACCCGCACGTCCTGGTCGGCCTGGCGCCCGACGAGCTGTTCATCGACCCCAGCTACACCTACCGGCTCGACCTGCACCGCTACCGCCCACGCGCGGAGCTGATCCGCGGCGTCTTCGTGCGCACGGTCACCGCGCTGGAGGAGATGCACCGGATCAACGACATCTACGCCCGCAACGGCATGGTCACCGGCCACGCCGAGACGATGTGGGCCCACCACCGCACCCGCACCTTCACCTACCTGGTGGCCGAGGACCGGCGCACCCGGCGGATCGTCGGCACGGTGACCGGTGTCGACCACGTGCTCGCCTTCGAGGACCCGGAGGGCGGCGCCAGCCTGTGGAGCCTGGCCGTGGACGCCCAGGACGCGCCGCCCGGCACCGGCGAGGCGCTGGTGCGCGTGCTGGCCGAGCGCTACGTCGGCCGCGGGCGGGCCTACCTCGACCTGTCGGTCATGCACGACAACGCCGGCGCCATCGCGCTGTACCGCAAGCTCGGCTTCCACCGGGTGCCGGCGGTCTGCGTCAAGCGGAAGAACCCGATCAACACGCCGCTGTTCGCCGCCCGCCCCGAGGGTCTTGAGGACCTCAACCCCTACGCGCGGATCATCGCCGAGGAGGCGCTCGAGCGCGGCATCCGGGTCGAGGTGAACGACGCCGGGTGGGGCGAGATGCGGTTGTCGCTGGGCGGGCGCACGGTGCTCACCCGCGAGTCGCTGTCGGAGTTCACCAGCGCGGTCGCGATGAGCCGCTGCGACGACAAGCGGGTCACCCGCCGGATCGTGGACAAGGCCGGCGTCCGCGTCCCCCGCGGGGTGTCGATCCCCGAGGACGAGCTGGACCCCGCCCGCGCGCTGCTCGCCCAGTGCGGCGAGGTGGTGGTCAAGCCCGCCCGCGGCGAGCAGGGCAAGGGCATCACCGTCGGCGTGACGACGGAGGAGGCGCTCGGCCGCGCGGTGGCCCTCGCCGCGCACTTCTGCCCCGACGTGCTGGTGGAGGAGCTCGTGGCGGGCGACGACCTGCGCGTGGTGGTGATCGACCACGAGGTGGTGGCCGCCGCGGTGCGCCGTCCGGCCGAGGTGGTCGGTGACGGCCGGTCCCCGGTCACCGAGCTGGTGCGCGCCACCAGCCGGCGGCGGGAGCGGGCGACCGGCGGGGAGTCGCGCATCCCGCTGGACGACGCGACCGCCGAGGTGGTCGCCGAGTCCGGGTACGCGATGGACGACGTCCCGCCGGTCGGCGAGCGGATCCGGGTCCGGCGGACGGCGAACCTGCACACCGGCGGCACCATCGAGGACGTCACCGACCGGCTGCACCCGGCGATCGCGCAGGCCGCCGTCCGGGCCAGCCGGGCGATCGGCATCCCGGTGACGGGGCTGGACTTCCTGGTGCCCGACGTCGAGGGCCCCGACCACGTGTTCATCGAGGCCAACGAGCGGCCGGGGCTGGCCAACCACGAGCCGCAGCCCACGGTGGAACGCTTCGTCGACCTGCTGTTCCCCGAGACCCGCCGGCGCTGAACGGCTCCGACCCGGCGGTGCGGCGGCGCCCCCTCAGCTAGCGGGTGAAGATGGCGAGCAGGTCGTCGACCTCGCGGTGGGCGGTGCTCGGGTGCCGGAACGGCCGGTGCGGTGGCACCCCGTAGTGGGTGCGACGGCCCTGGCGGCTGCGGGTGACGTACCCGGCCTCCTCCAGGTCGCGCAGGATGGTCAGGACGGCGCGGGACGTGATGCCGACCCGTTCGGCGATCTCCTCGACGCGTGCGTCCGGATCGGCGGCGACCGCGAGCAGCACGTGGCCGTGGTTGGTGAGGAACGTCCACGAGGGGCGAGGGTCGTCGGCCACGGGTCTCCTCGGCGGGCTGGCACGGACAGCTGAAGTCTGCTTCACTCGTTGTCGGAGGGGAGTATCCCGCAGCGCTCCTGTCGCCAGTACGACGCCACCTGGAGGGGTCCGGCGGAGCGAGCCCGCTACGGGCTGGGAGAGACCTCCGGTCGGTCTCGATCGGAGGTGGTTCCCGGTGGACGTCTCGCTGTCCCTGTGGCTGGCCGTGCTCGGCGTCATCGTCGGCATGCTGGCCGTCGACCTGTTCGCCCACCGCCGCGCGCACGTCATCGGCGTGCGCGAGGCGGCCGCGTGGTCTGCGGTGTGGGTGGTCATCGGCGTCGGCTTCGGCGCCTGGGTGTGGTGGGCGTACGGCGCCGAGCTCGGCCAGCAGTACTTCGCGGGGTACCTGATCGAGAAGTCGCTGGCCGTGGACAACGTCTTCGTCTGGGCCATCGTCTTCACGTTCTTCGCCGTGCCGCGGGAGTACCAGCACCGGGTGCTCTTCCTCGGTGTGCTCGGCGCGCTGGTGCTGCGCGGCCTGTTCATCGCCGGCGGCGCGGTCCTCATCAGCAGCGTCGGCTGGGTGCTGTACCTGTTCGCCGCGTTCCTGCTCTGGACCGGCTACCGGATGATCCGGCAGCGGGACGAGCACATCGACCCGCAGCGGTCCGGGGCGCTGCGCCTGTTTCGCCGGTACGTGCCGATGACCGACGCCTACCACGGGCAGCGGTTCCTCGTCCGGCGCGACGGTGTCCTGCTGGCCACCCCCCTGCTGGCCGTGCTGGTGCTCGTCGAGGTCACCGACGTGGTCTTCGCCGTCGACTCCATCCCGGCCATCTTCGCGGTCACCGACGAGCCGTTCCTCGTCTTCACCGCCAACGCCTTCGCCATCCTGGGGCTGCGGGCGATGTACTTCCTGCTCGCCGACCTCGTCCACCGCTTCGTCTACCTCAAGGTGGGCCTGGCGCTGGTGCTGATGTGGGTCGGCGTCAAGATGCTGCTCAAGATCGACATCTACTACATCCCGACGACGATCAGCCTGGCCGTCATCGCCACGATCCTCGGCGTCTCGGTCTGGCTGAGCCTGCGGGCCACCCGCGGCCAGGCCCGCCACGCCCTGCCGTCGCCCACCACCAGCCCGTTCCGTGTGGCGACCGAGGAGGAGCTGGCGGCGCTCGAGCCGCTGTGGCGCCGTCGCCGGCCGGCACGGGAGCAGACGCTCTCCTGACCCGCGCCGTCCCGCCACCGCGGTGGCGACGTGCCGACGCCGACGGCGTGTCGCCACCGCGGGCGCCATCATCGTCGGGACGACGGGAGGACAGGACCGTGGCGTACCTGCTCGCGGCGCTGGGTGGCGCGCTCGGTGCCCTGGCCCGCTGGGGCGTGGCGACGGCGCTGCCGCACTCCCCAGGCGGCTGGCCGTGGGCCACGCTGCTGGTCAACCTCACCGGCTGCCTGCTGTTCGGCGCGCTGATCGCACTCCTGGCGGCCCGCTCCCCCGAGCCGCCGTGGGTGCGGCCGTTCCTCGCCGTCGGCGTGCTCGGGGGCTACACGACCTACTCCGCGTTCGCGGTCGAGGTGGTCGGACTGGCCGAGGTCGGCGAGCCGCTGCTGGCCGGCGGCTACGTGTTCCTCTCCGTCGCCGGCGGGGTCCTCGCCGTGGCCGCCGGGGTCCTGGCGGTGCGGGCCGCCCGCACCCGGTGACGCCGCTGCTCGTGGTGGCCGGCGCACTCGTCGGGGCCCCGCTGCGGCTGCTGGTCACCCGGCTGGCCACCCGCGGCGGGCGCGACCCCGCTCGCGGCACGCTCGCCGTGAACGTGGTCGGCAGCGCGCTGCTGGGCCTGGTGCTGGGGGCCGGCGCGACTCCCCCGGCGGTCGTCGTCCTGGTGGGCACCGGCTTCTGCGGCACGTTGACCACCTTCTCGACGTTCGGCGCCGACGTGGTGCGGATGGTCGAGCAGCGCCGACTCGCCCGGGGCCTGGGTCACGTGCTCGCCACCGTCGTCCTGGGGGTGGGGGCTGCCGCTCTGGGGTACGGACTGGCCTCCGGGTGGTGAGCCCGGCGCTGCCGTTCGCGCCGGCGCTCAGTAGGGTCAGGGGCGGTATGGCTGGGACAGCAGCAGGACACGGAGGGGCGGACAGCCCCGTCGTCGTGGTGGCCAACCGGCTGCCGGTCGACCAGGTCACCGACCCCGACGGCAGCACGCGCTGGCAGCGCAGCCCGGGCGGCCTGGTGACCGCGCTGGAGCCCTTCGTGGCCGGCCGTGGTGGCGCCTGGGTGGGCTGGTCCGGGTCGGCCGGCGAGGCCCCCGAGCCCTTCGAGTCCGGCGGGATGTCGCTGGTCCCCGTGCCGCTGTCCGAGGAGGAGGTCGACCGCTACTACGAGGGCATGTCGAACGCCTCGCTGTGGCCGCTGTACCACGACGTGGTCGAGAAGCCCGAGTACCACCGGACGTGGTGGGACACCTACGTCCAGGTCAACAAGCGTTTCGCCGAGCGCACCGCCGACGTGGCCGCCGAGGGCGCGATCGTGTGGGTGCACGACTACCAGCTGCAGTTGGTACCGGCCATGCTGCGCCAGCAGCGTCCGGACCTGACCATCGGATTCTTCCTCCACATCCCCTTCCCGCCCTACGAGCTGTTCACCCAGCTGCCCTGGCGGTCGGCCATCGTCGAGGGCCTGCTCGGCGCCGACCTGGTCGGGTTCCAGCGGCCCGCCGCGGCGGCCAACTTCGTGCAGCTGGCCCGCCGGCTGCACGACCTGCCCACCCGCGGCTCGACGATCGAGTACGACGGCCGCACGGTCACCGCGCGCGCCTTCCCCATCTCCATCGACGTCACGGCGTTCGAGGAGCTGGCGAACCGGCCGGACGTCGTCAAGCGGGCGGAGGAGATCCGCAACGAGCTGGGCAACCCGCGCAAGATCATCCTGGGTGTCGACCGGTTGGACTACACCAAGGGCATCGCCGTCCGGCTCAACGCTTTCCAGGAGCTGCTGGAGGACGGCGTCGTCGAGGTCCCCGACACGGTGATGGTGCAGGTCGCCACGCCCAGCCGGGAGCGCGTCGAGCACTACGTGCACATGCGCGAGACGATCGAGCAGCAGGTCGGCCACATCAACGGCGTCTTCGGCACCCTCGGCGGGCCCGCCGTCCACTACATCAACCAGTCGGTGCCCCGCGAGGAGCTGGCCGCGCTCTACCGGGCCGCCGACGTCATGCTCGTGACCCCGTACCGCGACGGCATGAACCTCGTGGCCAAGGAGTACGTCGCGGCCCGCAGCGACCTCGGCGGCACCCTGGTGCTCTCCGAGTTCGCCGGTGCCGCTGCCGAGCTCAAGCAGGCGTTCCTCGTCAATCCGCACGACATCGCCGGGGTGAAGAACCAGCTGCTGCGGGCGCTGCGCGTCGAACCGGCCGAGGCGGCCAAGCGGATGCGCGCGATGCGCCGCCACCTGGCGCGCAACGACCTCGAACACTGGGCCAGCTCGTTCTTCGAGGCGCTGCAGGCCCAGGCGTGACCCGGCCGGAGCCCCCCCTCCCCTCCCCCGCTGGTCTGCCGGCGGACCTGGCCGAGGCGCTGGCGTCCGTGGCCGGACGGCGGCCGCTGCTGGTGGCCAGTGACTACGACGGCGTCCTCGCGCCCCTGGTGGGCGACCCGGCGGCCGCCGCCCCCGTGCCGGGCGTCGCCGGAGCGCTGGCACGGCTGGGGGCCGTCGACGGGGTCACCGTGGCGCTGGTCAGCGGCCGAGGCGTGGCCGACCTGCGCGTCGTCAGCGGCTTCGAGGGTCCGTACCGCTGGATCGGCAGCCACGGGGCCGAGTACGACGGTCCACTGACCGGGGAGCTCGCGGCGCGCCGCGACGCGCTCCGCGAGCGGCTGGCCCCGCTCGTCGCGGCAGTGCCCGGCGCACGGCTGGAGGTCAAGCCGGCCAGCGTGGCGGTGCACGTGCGGCAGGTGACCGACCGCATCGCCGCAGCCGCGCTGCTGGAACAGGCCGACGCTGCGGCGAATCCGTCACTGACGAAGAAGCCGGGTAAGGAGGTGCTCGAGCTCGCGGTCACCGACGCCGACAAGGGCACCGCGCTGCTGAGGCTCCGCGACGATCTCGGTGCCGCCGCGACGGTCTACCTCGGCGACGACCGCACCGACGAGGACGCCTTCCGCGCCCTCTCCCCCGGTGACCTCACCGTCAAGGTGGGTGAGGGCGAGACAGCGGCCCGGTACCGCGTCGCCGACCCGGCCGCCGTCGTCGTGCTGCTCGGGGCGCTGGCCGACCTGCTGGCCTGACCTCCGCCCGGCTGCGAGGGTGCGCCGGGGAATGGGCGGGCGCCCATCGGATGTCGACAAACGGGCACCGGAAATGTGGTCACCGACATTTCTGGGGCGCGTGGTGCGACACTCCATCGCGTACGGCGAATACGGGACCGGAACTGCTCCACCATTGCGACACACCGCACGGGCAGCGCCGAGGACGCCATTCTGCCGGACGTGCGGCCACCGTGTCGCAAGCCCTCACGCCCTCAGGAGCACCCATGTCCACGTCCGCCGTCCCCCTTCCTCCCAGAGGTTCCGGAGGCTGGTTCGCCGACCGTCCCCTGTCGGTCAAGTTCGGCGCCCTGGTCGGCGTCGTCGTCGTCGCCTTCGCCGGTGTCGTCGGCTCCGTGGTCGTCGGCAACTCGAGCGTGCGAGACGTCAACGAGGAGCTCTCGGCGCTGGCCGAGGCGGAGGGCCTCGTCCTGCAGCTCGACACGCGAGCCAGCGAGCTCAAGGTCGACGCCTTCCGCGCCCTGGTGCGCGAGGTCCCGGCCGAGTCCCTCGCCGAGCTGGACGACGACGTGGCCACCGCGGAGGAACTGCTCGCCGAACTGTCCGGCATCGCGCTGACCGGCGAGGCCGCTGCGGCCGAGGCGGAGCTGGAGGACAGCTTCGACGGCTACACGACCGCGATCGGTGCCTTCATCGACTCCACCGTCGCCAACCAGGTCGCCGCCCGCGCCGGGTACGCGCAGATCCAGGTCGCCAACGACCTGACCGACGGCGCCGTGGGTGCCGCCAAGGACGCCCTCGAGTCGGCCACCGACGACGCCGAGGTCCGCCTGGCCGACACCATCGACAGCACCGAGCGCCTCACCCTGGCGATGGCCGGCGTCGGTGTCGCCCTCATCCTGGCGATCAGCTGGCTCACCATGCGTTCGGTGACCCGTCCCGTCCAGCGGGTCAAGGTGGCACTGGAGGCGCTGGCCGCGGGTGACCTCACCGCCTCCTCGGGCGTCACCTCGCGGGACGAGGTCGGGCAGATGGCTGCGGCCCTCGACGAGGCGCAGGCGGGCCTGCGCGCCGTCCTCGCCGACGTGGCCGCGTCGGCGGACGCGGTGGCGGCGAGCTCGGAGGAGCTGTCGGCCTCGTCGGCGCAGATCTCCTCCTCGGCCCAGGAGACCAGTGCGCAGTCGGGCGTGGTGGCCGCTGCGGCCGGGGAGGTCTCGCGGAACGTGCAGACCGTGGCCGCGGGTGCGGAGCAGATGGGCGCCTCCATCCGGGAGATCGCGTCCAACGCCGCGGAGGCCTCGGACGTGGCCGCGCGTGCGGTGACCGCCGCGGAGACCACCACGGCGACGGTGGCCAAGCTGGGGGAGTCCTCGGCCGAGATCGGCAACGTGGTCAAGGTGATCACCTCGATCGCCGAGCAGACCAACCTGCTGGCCCTGAACGCCACCATCGAGGCCGCCCGCGCCGGTGAGGCGGGCAAGGGCTTCGCGGTGGTGGCCAACGAGGTCAAGGAGCTGGCCCAGGAGACGGCCAAGGCCACCGAGGACATCGCGAAGCGGGTGCAGTCGATCCAGGGCGACACCACCGCGGCGGTCGCGGCCATCGCGGAGATCTCGACGATCGTCGGGCAGATCTCCGACCGGCAGACGACCATCGCCAGCGCGGTGGAGGAGCAGACCGCGACCACCAACGAGATGTCCCGCTCGGTCACCGAGGCCGCCGACGGCGCCGGCCAGATCGCCGACAACATCGGCAACGTCTCCGGGGCTGCCGACTCGACCACGCAGGCGCTGACCCAGACCCGCACCGCGGTGGACGAGCTGTCCCGGATGGCCGCCGAGCTGCGCACCGGGGTGTCCCGCTTCACGTACTGAGCCGCCGGCTCCGGGAACGGGGCGGTGATCCCCCGGCGGGATCACCGCCCCGTCGTCGTGCGGTCGGCTCCACCGGCCATCCGCGTCGACAGATCCGCGCTCCGGAATGGGTGATCGGACCGATTCGGACCACACCGCGGACATACGCGCAGAACCGGAGAGTCCCGTTACGCGTCGTTGACACCCCGTGCGCACGAGTGATGCCCGACAATCGGGGAGATGCCGTGAGTGCCATCAGAAAGCCCTGAGCGGACCGACGCGGGTCCGCGTGCTCGCCGACCGTCCGATCGGCGTGGAGATCGCCTCCCTCGCCGCGTTCAGCGCGGTGGTGGATCTCGTCCTCGCCCTTGCGGCGGTCAACCGCATCGAGCACCTGCGCAACGGCCGGCAGGAGATCCACGAGCGCGATCACCGGGACCACACGGGGCCGTGCAACGGTGGGTGGACGACCTCGCCGGGGGGACCTGACCGTCGCGCCGGAGGTCGCCACCCGGGACGAGCTCGGCCGGATGGCGGAGTCGCCGGCGCAGAGCGGATGGCGCCTCGATCCCGGAGAGGCGCCACGACCGCCGCGGAGCTGTGCCCCAGCATCGGGAGTCCACCCACCGACCCGGTGCGGCGGGCCATTCGATGTGCCGCCGCGCCATTCCAGTTCCAGCGGGTCGGATCGGCGCCGTGTCGACATCCGGAAGGCGGTCGTCAACAGTTCTTGGGTGGTCGGAACGACACGCCGCAATTCGCAACGGCGCAGTTATGTGGTGCGGCACCATGCCTTCCGGCGCCCGATCGGGTGCTCGGCCACTCCTCCTCACGACACACTCCGGAGCCAGCCCCGTGTCCACATCCCGCCTCGTCGCGAGATTTCGCGACCTGAGCATCACCACCAAGATCCTCTCCGCGGTGACCATCGCGGTGCTCGTCGCCGTCGGCGTGGGCGTCGTGGGGCTCCGGAGTCTCTCCGACACCGCCGACGCCACCGAGACGATGTACAGCAAGGAACTCATCGGCACCGTCGAGGTCGAGGCCGCGCGCTCGCAGCTGTTCGCCCTGCGGCTGTCAGCGGTCAACTACGCGATCACCGCCGACCCGGCCGCGCGGCGGAAGTTCCTCGAGCAGCGGAACCAGGCCTACGAGGACCTGGCCGCGGCAGCCGACCACTACCTCGACACCAAGCCCACCGCCGAGGGGCGCCAGCTGATCGCGGAGGTGCTGGAAGGCGTCGAGCAGTACAAGGCCGCGATGGTGGCGCTCGACGCGCTCGCCGACCAGGGCCGGCTCGTGGAGTGGTCGCTGCAGCGCGACGCGACCGTCAGCCCGATCGCGACCGAGGTCATCTCGGACCTGGACGAGCTGTCGAAGGTGCGCCAGGGGAACGCGGCCAAGAGCGCCGACCAGGCGACCGCAAGCTACGAGAGCACCCGCACCGTGCTACTCGTCGGCATCGTCGTCGGCGCGCTGGTCGCCCTGGCGCTCGGCGTCCTCATCGCCCGCGCCATCCGCCGGGATGTGCAGCGTGTCCAGACCGTCGCCCAGGCCCTCGCCGAGGGCGACCTCACCAGGTCCAGCGGGCTCACGTCAAAGGACGAGCTGGGGCGGATGGGGCAGGCCCTGGACACCGCTGTGGGGAGCCTGCGGACGGTGCTGGGGTCGGTGGCGTCCTCGGCGGATGCGGTGGCCGCCTCGTCGGAGGAGCTCAGCGCGTCCTCGGCGCAGATCTCGGCGTCGGCCGAGGAGACCTCGGCGCAGTCCGGTGTGGTGGCCGGCGCGGCCGAGGAGGTCAGCCGCAGCGTGCAGACCGTGGCCGCGGGTGCGGAGCAGATGGGCGCCTCGATCCGGGAGATCGCCACGAACGCCGCGGAGGCCTCCGACGTGGCCGCGCGTGCGGTGACCGCCGCGGAGACCACCACGGCGACGGTGGCCAAGCTGGGGGAGTCCTCGGCCGAGATCGGCAACGTGGTCAAGGTGATCACCTCGATCGCCGAGCAGACCAACCTGCTGGCCCTGAACGCCACCATCGAGGCCGCCCGGGCCGGTGAGGCCGGCAAGGGCTTCGCGGTGGTGGCCAACGAGGTCAAGGAGCTGGCCCAGGAGACGGCCAAGGCCACCGAGGACATCGCCCGCCGGGTGGAGGCCATCCAGGGCGACACCACCGCCGCGGTGGCCGCGATCGGCGAGATCAGCTCGATCGTCGCGCAGATCTCCGACCGGCAGACCACCATCGCCAGCGCGGTGGAGGAGCAGACCGCCACCACCAGCGAGATGAGCCGGTCGGTGAGCGAGGCCGCGCAGGGCTCGGGTCAGATCGCCGACAACATCACCGGCGTCTCCACGGCCGCGGAGTCGACCACCCAGGCGCTCACCCAGACCCGCACCGCGGTCGACGAGCTGTCCCGGATGGCCGCCGAGCTGCGCACCGGCGTTGCCCGCTTCACCTACTGAGTCCCCCGGGCCGGCGCGGCGGCTTCCCCCGCCGCGCCGGCCCCGGCTCCGCCCGCGGGACGGTCCCGCGCCGTTGGGCTTGAGTCCAGCGCACACCCGGCCGATGACCCCTCCGAAGCGTGCTGCACCGGAGACGAGAGAGAAGAGCAACGTGGACGGTCTGGACGACATCGTCGAGGAGTTCCTGGTCGAGAGCCACGAGAACCTCGACCAGCTGGACACCGACCTGGTCGCCCTCGAGCAGGAGCCCGACTCCCGCGAGCGGCTGTCCAGCATCTTCCGCACGATCCACACGATCAAGGGGACCAGCGGCTTCCTGGCGTTCCACCGACTGGAGGAGGTCACCCACGTCGGGGAGAACATGCTGTCCCGGCTCCGGGACGGCGCCCTCGACCTCACGCCCAACCGCACCAGCGTGCTGCTGCTGATGGTGGACACGGTGCGGTCGCTGCTGACCTCCATCGAGGCCACCGGGGGCGAGGGGTCGGTCGACGTGTCCGCCGTCGTCGCCGCCATCAGCGCCGCGATGGACGACGAGCCGGCCCCGTCGGCCGAGGGCGCCGCGCCCGCCGAGGACGCCGCGCCGGTCGAGGACGCCGCGCCGGTCGAGGGCGCCGCGCCGGCCGAGGACGCCGCGCCGGCCGCGGTCCCGGCCGCCGAGCCCGCGCCCGCCAAGGCGAGCGGCGGCAGGTCGGCCAAGGCCGGCAGCGGCAAGGCCGCCGGTGCCGCGGTCCCCGCGCCGACGGTTCCGGCCCCGCGGCCCGCGCCGGCCGCCGAGGCTTCCCCCGAGCCGGAGGCCCCGCACGAGGAGTCCGCCCCGGCGGCCGACAGCGGCACCGGCCAGGCCCGCCGGGCGGTCGCCGACAGCACCATCCGGGTGGACGTCGACCTGCTCGACGAGCTGATGCTGCTCGTCGGTGAGCTCGTGCTGACCCGCAACCAGATCGTCCAGTACGTCGGGCGCTCCAACGACACCGACCTGGTGCGCGCCTCCCAGCGGCTCAACCTCATCGCCAGCGAGCTGCAGGAGGGCGTCATGAAGACGCGCATGCAGCCGATCGACCACATCTGGTCCAAGCTGCCCCGCGTCGTCCGGGACCTCGGGCTGCAGCTGGAGAAGTCGATCCGCCTGGAGATGGAGGGTCGCGAGACCGAGCTCGACAAGACCCTGCTGGAGGCCGTCAAGGACCCGCTGACCCACCTGGTCCGCAACTCCGTCGACCACGGCATCGAGGACGCCGGGACCCGCGTCCGGCTCGGCAAGCCGTCCGAGGGCGTGCTCACCCTGCGCGCCCGGCACGAGAGCGGTCAGGTCGTGGTCGAGGTCGCCGACGACGGCGCCGGCATCGACCCGGCCAAGCTCGGCGCCAAGGCCGTCGAGCGTGGGCTGGTCACCCAGGAGGCGCTCAACCGGATGGGCCCGCAGGACGTCCTGCAGATGATCTTCCTGCCGGGCTTCTCCACGGCCGCCAGGGTCACCAACGTCTCCGGTCGCGGCGTCGGCATGGACGTCGTCAAGACCAACATCGAGGCGATCGGCGGGACCATCGAGGTCGAGTCGGTGCCGGGCAAGGGCACCGTCTGCCGGCTGCGCATCCCGCTGACGCTGGCGATCGTGCCGGCGCTCACCGTCGAGTGCTCCGGTGACCGCTACGCCATCCCGCAGATCAGCCTGCAGGAGCTGGTGTCCCTGGACGCCGAGAAGGCCGCCAACGCCGTCGAGGAGGTCGGCGGGGCGCCGGTCTACCGGCTGCGCGGCGAGCTGCTGCCCCTGGTCCGGCTCACCGACGTCCTCGGCCTGGCCTCCGACCGGCACGACGGCCACGTGGTCATCGCCGTCCTCCGCTCGGAGGGCCGGCGCTTCGGCCTGGTCGTCGACCGGGTCATCAACACCGAGGAGATCGTCGTCAAGGCCGTCGGCGGCCAGCTCAAGGCGATCGGCCTCTACTCCGGCGCGACCGTCCTGGGCGACGGCACGGTGGCGCTCATCCTCGACGTGCAGGCCCTGGCCCGTCGGGCGCTGCGCACCGAGACCGGCGACCGCCAGGAGTCCCGCGAGGCGGCGCTGCACGCCGCGGCGACCGACGCCGAGCGCCAGCGGATGCTGCTGGCCGCCATCGGCGGGGGCCGCCGGGTCGCCATCCCGCTGGACACCGTCACCCGCCTCGAGCAGGTGCGCACCGAGTCGGTGGAGCGGGTCGGCAACCGGGAGGTCGTGCAGTACCGCGGCGCGATCCTGCCCATCGTCCGGCTCGACCGGCACCTGGGCGCCTACGGCGAGAGCGACCACGAGGTCCTCGAGGTGATCGTCTACAGCGACCACGGCCGCAGCGTGGCCATCGTCGTCGAGGAGATCCTCGACATCGTCGACGGCGAGGCGGCCGTCCGCAGCGACATCGACGACATGGGCCTGCTGGGCTCCGCCGTCCTCGGCGACAAGGTGACCGAGCTCCTCGACGTCCGCGCCGCGATCCTCGCCGCCGACCCGGCCTTCTACTCGGCCCCGGTCGACCCCCTGTCCCTGACGCCGCACGGCGTCCCCGCCTCTCTGCTGGAGGTCTGAGTTGCCCACTCCCACCGAGGCCCCGGCCATCGGCGGCCAGCTGGCCACCTTCTGGCTCGACGGCGACCTCTACGGCGTCGAGGTGGCGCACGTGCAGGAGGTGCTCAAGAGCCAGGGCCTGACCCGGGTGCCGCTGGCGCCCACCGCCGTCGCCGGGCTGATCAACCTGCGCGGCCAGGTGGTGACCGCGATCGAGCTGCGCGAGCGGCTCGGCCGGCCGCCGCGGCCCGAGGGCACCGACGCCGTCGTCATCGTCGTCCGGCTGCACGGCGAGGCGGTCAGCCTGCTCGTCGACGCCATCGCCGACGTCGTGGACGTCGACCCGGCGGACTTCGAGGCGCCGCCGGACACCCTCGACGGGTCGGCGCGGGAGCTGATCCGCGGCGCCTTCAAGCTCGACGGGCACCTGCTGCTGGCCCTGGACGTGCACAAGGCCGTCAGCGCCTGACAGGACCCCGTCCTCCTCACCGCTCGCGAGCTCGCGCCGGGCCTCTGGACGGGGCCGGCAAGACCCGGGCGCGGCCGGACCTTCCCCGGCGGCCACGCTCTCCCCGACCCCCGGTCGGGCGGCCCCTCTCTCCGGAGGGTCGCCGGGCCGGGGGTCGCGGCATCTCCGGCTCCGGTCATGTACGGGGAGTGATGGACCAGGGACGGTGGATTGCGGCACACGCGTCCTCACCCCACGGGGGTCCAGCGGACGGGTGAGGCTCACGTGGCGCGGCGTCGCGGTCACGGTCAGTCTGGGTCGACCTCACCTCGGGGGACGTCGACTGGGAGGCCTGCCGTGCCCTACTCGCTGGTCAGTGCCGCCACGCTCGGCTTCGACCTGGTCCGCCTGCCTGCCGGCCGCGCCGTCGCGGAGGCCCTGCTGGCCGGGCTGGCCGCGGACGCGCCGGCGCTCGAGCAGCTGGCCGCGGTGCACCCGGCCGCGGGTCGCGACCGCGAGCAGCGGGCCGCCCTCGCCGTCCGGTCGCGCAAGGCCCGCGAGCTCGCCGCCGCCGTTCCGCACCTGCGCGACGCCGCCGGGCTCCCGCCCGGGGCCGACCGGACCGCCGTGCTCGTCGCCCAGCTCGAGCGCAGCACCATCGGCGACGCCGCCGCTGTGGAGCGCGTGCTCCGCGAGGACGTCCTCGGCCCCGAGCACCCCGCCGTCGCGCTGGTCGACGAGCAGGTCCGGGACGCCGCCGCCGACGTCCTCGCCGACGCCGCCGTGGGCGCCTGGGCCGCTGCGGTGCTGCCGCCGCTGGTCGCCCGCCAGCTCGCCGGCCCGCTCGCCGTCGCGGTCGCGACCGGCCTGCCGACCACGCCCGAGCTCGACCTCGGCCCCGCCACCGGCGAGCTGTCGGAGCTGCTGACCGGGCTGCGCGCGCTCGACGCCGCCGGCCGGGCCCGCTGGATGGCCGCCGTCGACGCCTCCCGCGCCGTCCGCCGTCCGTGGGCCACCGCGATGCACGAGGCGTCGTGGGGCGCGCACGTCTCCGGCCGCACCCGCACCCTCGCCACCGCCCAGCTGCTCGCCGTCCGGGCGTTCCTCGACGCCGGCTTCGACGCCGCGGCCGCCGCCTCGGGTGCCTGGAACGCCGTCGCCGGCTGCGTGCAGGGCATCGTCATGGCCGACCTGCTCGGCAGCGACGCCCTCGCGGTGCTGTTCGCATCGCGACCCTCCGGATCGCGGTGACACCGGAGGCGGCCGTCCCCCCGCCGAGCTGAGCACCACCCCGCGCGACTGCGGGGAGTCGCTGCCTGACCGCCCGTCCGGGCAGCACGCGCCCAGGGGTCGCCGCGGAGCGGGCCGGTCTCAGTCCTTCTCGGGGTCGGGGAAGCGGGCGCCGGCGGGGACCTCGCTGCCGGCCTCCACCTCGATGCGGCGGCCGACCAGCGTGACCTCGTCGTCCCCACCGACCGTGGCGCGCTCGCCGACCACCACGCCGTCGTCGAGCACCGTGCGGGTCACCGTCGCGCCGGCCCGCACCTGCGCGCCCGGCAGCAGCACCGAGTCGACGACGGTCGCCCCGGCCTCCACGACGACGCCGGGGGACAGCACCGATCCGTGGACGTTGCCGAGCACCCGGGTACCGCCGGAGATGAGGCTGTTCTCCACCGCCGAGTCCAGCAACACCCGCGCCGCGCTGTGCCGGCCGCCGCGGGTGTGCACCGCCCAGGCGGGGTCGTCGAGGTCCAGCGGCGGCTCGGCCGACAGGAACTCCTGGTGGGCCGCCCAGTAGGACTCCACGGTGCCGACGTCGCGCCAGTAGCCGTCGAAGCGGTGGGCACGGGCGAGGCCGTCGCGGGTCTGCGCCGGCAGCAGGTGGGTGCCGAGGTCCTCGAGGCCCTCCTCGCCGTGCTCGGCGGCCAGCGCCTCCAGCCGGTCCAGCGTCGGGCCGGGGGAGAAGGCGAACACCTCGTTGGTCGCGGTGGTGGTGCGCGGCTCGTCGGGCTTGTAGGCGTAGTCGGTGACCCGCCCGCCCTCGCCGACCTCGACGATGCCGTAGCGCGGCGCGTCGTCCTCGGCGACCTCGGTGGTGACCATGGTGACCTCCGCGCCGGAGCCGAGGTGTCCGTCGACGACCTCGCGGTAGTCCAGCTTGTAGACGGCGTCGGAGCTGACCACGACCAGCGCGTCGGGGTCGAAGTCGCGGACCAGGGGGGCGTAGCGCCACAGCGAGTTCGCCGTCCCCGAGACCCAGCCGGCGCGGTCGGTGCCCTGGTACGGCGGCAGCACGAGCAGCCCGCCGTCGGTGCGGTCGAGGTCCCACGGCCGGCCGTTGGCCAGGTGCTGCGACAGCGACGTGGGGTGGAACTGCACCGACACCCAGACGTCGGCCAGGTGCGAGTGCTGGCAGTTGCTCAACGGGAAGTCGATCAGCCGGTACACGCCGGCGAAGGGGACGGCGGGCTTCGCGCGCTGCTCGGTCAGCAGCTCGAGGCGGCCGCCGGCACCGCCGGCGAGGACGAGGACGAGCACCCGGGGGAGAGCCATGGCCACCGGCTACCCGCGCGGACGCGGTTCACCCCCGTGAGCTCTCTCTACGGTCCTATCGCGTCGACGCTAGAGGCCCGTAGACGGTTCTCGACGCGCTGACCGTGCGCTCCGCGGTGCACGTGTCGACGAATGGCACCAATGGAGTGGTCGGCGCATTCATGATCACCGAGAAAATGTTGGGCGCAATGCTCCGGATCGGCTCAAGGAGAACGGGGGAGCGGCCGACAACACCCCAGACAGGCACCGCCAGCGGCGCCGCCGGGACCCCGGACGGACGCCGGCTGGACCCCGTTCCCGGCTCCCGGGCGGGTGCCGACCCGCAACGCCAGCTCGCCCCTGGCCGGCACCCCGCACGGGGAGACGGAGGACGCATGGACCCGATCCGGGTGTTGGTCGTCGACGACTCGGTGGTCGTCCGCAAGATCGTCACCGACGTCCTCTCCGAGGACCCGGCGATCGAGGTCGTCGGGACCGCCGTCAACGGCCGCATCGCCCTCGGCAAGCTCGAGCAGCTCAAGCCCGACCTGATCACGATGGACATCGAGATGCCGGAGATGAACGGCATCGAGGCGGTCCGCGCCATCCGGGCCACGCGCAGCCGCGTGCCGATCATCATGTTCAGCACGCTCACCGAGCGGGGCGCGTCGGCCACCCTCGACGCCCTCTCCGCCGGCGCCAACGACTACGTCACCAAGCCGGCCAACGTCGGCAGCGTCGCGCAGTCCATGGAGAGCGTGCGCGAGCAGCTCACCCCGAAGATCAAGGCGCTCACCGGGCGCCCGGTCACCACCGGCCCCGCCCGGGCGTCGGCCCCGGCGCCGGCCCCGGTCCGTCCGCCGGCCCCGCGCACCGGTGCGGTCAAGCAGCCCGCCGTCCTGGTCATCGGCTCCTCCACCGGCGGCCCCGAGGCGCTGGCGAAGGTGCTGCCGACCCTGCCGGCGTCCCTGCCGGTCCCGATCCTGCTCGTCCAGCACATGCCGCCGGTGTTCACCCGCCAGTTCGCCCAGCGGCTGGACCGGCTCTGCCCGCTGCGCGTCGTCGAGGCCGTCGACGGCACCCCGCTGGCGCCCGGCACGGTGCACCTGGCCCCCGGTGACCACCACCTGACCATCCGCCGCAGCGGCCGCGGCCTGTTCACCGCCCTGGACCAGTCGCCGCCGGAGAACTTCTGCCGCCCCGCCGTGGACCCGCTGTTCCGCTCCGCGGTCGAGACCTTCGACGGCGCCGTCCTCGGCGTCGTGCTCACCGGCATGGGCTCGGACGGGCGGATCGGCGCCGGCCGCATCCGCGAGACCGGGGGTGCGGTCGTCGTCCAGGACCAGGCGACCTCCGTCGTCTGGGGCATGCCCGGGGCCGTGGCCACGGCCGGCTTCGCCGACGAGGTGCTGCCGCTCGACCGCGTCGCCGAGGCGATCACCCGGCGCGTCACCGGCCCGACGGCCCCCGCGGCCCGCCCGGCCACCACCGCCCCTGCCCACGCCGGAGGACGACGATGACCCTCACTGCCACCAGCTTCGACTGGGTCCGCCAGCTGGTGCACAGGGAGAGCGCGATCGTGCTCGCCCCCGGCAAGGAGTACCTGGTCGAGGCGCGCCTGCTGCCCATCGCCCGCTCCATGGGGCTGCCCGACGTCGGCCAGCTCGTCGACTCGGTCCGCACCCGGCCCAACCCGGAGTCCACCCGGCGGATCGTCGAGGCGCTGACCACGAACGAGACGTCGTGGTTCCGGGACGGCGACCCCTTCACCGCCCTCACCTCGACGGTGCTGCCCTCGCTGCTGTCGGCCCGCGGGCCGGCCGAGCGGCTGCAGATCTGGTCGGCGGCCTGCTCCAGCGGGCAGGAGCCGTACACGATCGCGATGCTGCTCGAGGACGCGCTGCCCAGCGCCACGAGCCGGGTCTCCATCACGGCGACCGACCTCTCCCGCGAGATGGTCGAGCGGACCCGGGCCGGGAAGTTCAGCCAGCTCGAGGTCAACCGCGGGCTGCCGGCGGCGATGCTCGTCCGGCACTTCGCCCGGGCGGGCACCGAGTGGCAGGTCTCCCCGTCGCTGCGGCGCATGGTGACGGCCAGCGAGTGCAACCTGGCCGCGCCGCTGCCGCGGATGGGCCCGTTCGACGTGGTCTACCTGCGCAACGTCCTCATCTACTTCGACCTGCCGACCAAGCAGGCGATCCTCCGCCGGGTCCGCGCCCTCATGCGGCCCGACGGGTGGCTCTTCCTCGGCGCCGCTGAGACGACCCTCGGTGTCGACGACTCCTGGGAGCGGGTCGTCATCGGCCGCAGCTCCGCCTACCGCCCGCTGAAGGGGAACTGACGTGCGTGCACTGGTGATCGACGACTCCCGCGCCATGCGGCGGATCGTGAGCGCGGCCCTCGAGGGGTTCGGCTACGAGACCCGTCAGGCCGGCCACGGGCAGGAGGCGCTCGACGTGCTGCAGGAGGGCTACGCGCCCGACCTGTGCACGATCGACTGGAACATGCCGGTCATGGACGGACTGCAGTTCGTCTCCGCCGTCCGGGCCAACCCGGCCTGGCGCGCCCTCACGTTGATGATGGTGACCTCGGAGAGCGAGCAGGGCCAGATCGTCCGAGCGCTCGCCGCCGGCGCACACGAGTACGTGATCAAGCCGTTCACCGCCGACGCGCTCCGCGACAAGCTCGCGCTGCTCGGCATGCTCCCCGAGGAGGCCCACCTGTGACGCTCGCACCCGAAGCGGACGCGCGCCCCAGCCACCCCCGCCAGGTCATCACCGCGCTGATGGACGAGGCCACCGTCGAGGCCATCGCCAACGAGGCGTGGACGGCCCTCGTCGGCGAGGACGAGCTGCTCGTCCCGGTCCCCGGCGACCTGCCGGCCGACACCGTGTCGGCGTGGGTCGACGTCGTCGGTCCGTGGACCGGCAGCGTGGTCCTCACCACCGGCCGGCAGACCGCCGCCGAGCTGACCCGGGCACTGCTCGGCGCGGCCGCGCCCGAGCTGCTGGACCACGAGGACGTCGCCGACGCCTTCGGCGAGATCGCCAACGTGGTCGGCGGCAACGTCAAGGCCGCCCTCCCCGGCCCGTCGACCCTGGGCCTCCCCGAGGTCGGCGAGGCCCCGGCCGTCCGCAATCCCGAGGACGTCTGCCGCCTCGACGTCCTCTGGCGCGGCCAGCCCCTGGCCGTGTCCGTGCAGGGCGCCCTGCCGTCCCTGCCCGCCCCCCACCCCCAGCACGAGAACCCGCACCCGAACGGAGCGTCCCTGTGAAGATCCTCGTCGCCGACGACAGCCGCGTGATGCGGCAGATCGTCATCCGCACCCTGCGCCAGGCCGGGTACGACGACCACGAGATCGTCGAGGCCGAGGACGGCCGCGACGCCTACGACAAGGTCCAGAGCGAGAAGCCGGACCTGGTCCTGTCGGACTGGAACATGCCGAACATGACCGGCATCGAGTGCCTGCAGGCACTGCGCTCGTCGGGCTCCGGCGTCCCGTTCGGCTTCGTCACCTCCGAGGGCTCGGCCGAGATGCGGGACAGGGCCAGCGCCGCCGGCGCGCTGTTCCTCATCGCCAAGCCGTTCAACGAGGAGACCTTCAAGGACGCCCTGGACGGGGTGATCGCATGAGCGCGCCCCTGACCGTCGTCCTGCCGGACCCCAAGGCCGTCAAGGACATGCTCACCGGCCTGGTGGGCAAGCCCGTCGGCGTGGCCCCGGGCGCGCCGGTCACCCCCACGCCGCGGTCGCCGGTGTCGGTGGCCGTGTACGTGGACCCGTCGATGAACGTGAACGCGCTGTGCGTCATGGACCTCGGCGCGTCGGCCTACACCGGCGCCGCCCTCGCGCTGCTGCCCCCCGGTGGCGCGCAGGACGCAGTCGAGGAGGACGGCGAGCTGACCACGATGCTCACCGAGGCGCTGCACGAGGTCGTCAACGTGCTCTCGGCGCTGTTCAACGTGCCCGGTGCGCCGCACTCCAAGCTGTACAAGCTCTACGCCCCGGGCGAGGACCTGCCCGGTGACATCGCCGGCTCGCTGGCCGACTTCAACCGGCTGGACCTCGCCATCGACGTCCCCGGTTACGGCAAGGGCGCGCTCTCCCTGGTCATCCCCTCCGGGGCCTGACCTACCGCCCTGACCGGGCAGACGCCCCGGGACGGCGCCGGAGAGACCCTCCCGCCGCCCCGGGCGCACGACGACGACGGCCCCGAGGCACTGTGCCTCGGGGCCGTCGTCGTCTCCGGCCCCGTCCAGAGGCTCACCGCGAGCGTGCGAGGGACGGGGTCCTTCCTCAGTTCAGCGCCGGCTCGCGGTCCTCGGTGCTCGTGGGCAGACAGGCCCAGACGTGCTTGCAGCCCTCGTCGACGTACCAGCCGTGGGCCACCGACAACCGGGCCACCAGGTAGAGCCCCAGACCGCCCTGGGCGGGGTCGCGGTCGACCGCGGGGCTGGGCATCGTGTCGGGGTCGCGGTCGCTGACGTCGAGCAGCCAGCCGCCGCTGCCGGCGATCACCGTGGCGACGACGGGGGACAACCCGTGCCGCAGCGCGTTGGACGCCAGCTCGTCGAAGGCCAGGATCAGCCGCTCGGCCGCCGTGTCGTCGTCGTCCCTGGGGTAACCGACGCCGTCCAGCCGGGCGCGCAGTACCGCACGCGCCGCCGGCAGCTCGGCGACGGCCTGCAGATCCCAGCGCCACACCTCGCCCCGGCCGTCCGGTAGGGGGCGCAACGGCCACGCGAGTCGACCCACTGCCCTCTCCCGTCGTCGCTGACTCCGACATCGCTCGGGGTGCCCAGGCAGCTGTGCGCTCAATCGTGCTGCAGGCGTTTCCGACCCCCCGGAGTGATGGGCGTCTCGTTCGCACCGTCAGCGCGCGGGTGCACGCGGATCGCCACCAGCGCGACGTCGTCCCCCGGCGTGGCCGGCAGCATCCGGGCGAGCAGCTCGTCGGCCAGCTGCTCGAGCGGTCGGCCGGCCAGTGCGGCCAGGTGCCGGCGCAGCCGGCCGACCCCCGTGTCGACGTCGCAGTCGCGCCGCTCCACCAGCCCGTCGGTGTAGAGCAGCACGACCGCGCCCGGGCGCAGCGGCACGGTGGACTCCCGCCGCACCGCCGTCGGGTCCACCCCGAGCAGCAGGTCGCCCAGCCCGTCGCACAGCGTGGTCACCGTGCCGTCGGGGTCGGCGACCAGCGGCGGCGGGTGCCCCGCGCTGGCCCAGCGCAGCCGGGTCCCGCCGTCCTCCAGCCGGGCGATCGCGGCGGTGGCCAGGGTGCCCGCGTGCATGGCGGCCATCGCGGCGTCCAGGCCGCGGAGCACCTCCGCCGGCCCGGCGGCGCTGTAGTGCGCGATGCCCCGGAGCAGCCCGCGCAGCTGGCCCATCTCGGCGGCCGCGGCGGCGTCGTGCCCCGCGACGTCCCCGATGACCACCACCGGGTCGCCGCCGGTGTGCAGGAAGGCGTCGTACCAGTCGCCGCCGACGCGGGCCGCCTCCGCCGCGGGCACGTAGCGGGTCACCACCTCCGCCCCCGCGATGGTCGGCGGCTCGGTGAGCAGGCTGCGCTGCAGGCCCTCGGCGAGCTTGGCCTGCTGGCTGTGCCGGTGCACCCGGTCGACGGCACGGCCGGCCTGCGCGGCGACCTCCCGGGCGGTGGCCAGGTCGTCGTCGTCCAGCACGCGTCCGGGGTCGAGGTAGAGGGTGAGGACGCCGACCGCGCGGCCGTCGGCGGTCAGCGGCAGGACGACGGCGGTGTCGGGGCCCAGCGCGGCCAGCAGGTCGCGCGCAGGGCCGTCGGGCATGAGCTCGAGGACGGCCGCGACCGGCTCCGTCGCCTCGCTGCCCGACCGCAGCGCGCAGGCGACGGGGGAGGTCGGCGGCAGGGTGTCCAGGCGCACCTCGGCGTAGCGGTCGAGCAGCGGGCGGCGGGCCGGGTCGGCGTGCCAGGAGCCGACGTCGCGCGCCCGGCCCTCCCGGTCGACGACGGTGACCACGCAGCCGTCGGTGAGTGCCGGGACGGCCAGCCGGGCCAGGCTGCCCAGCGCCGACTCGCTGTCGAGCGCGCCGGAGAGCTCCTCGGTCACCGCGGCCAGCAGCGCGGTGCGGGCGCCGGCCCGCTCGGCAGCCCGCCGGGCCGCCTCGGCGGCGCGCCGGGCCGCCTCGGCCTCGTGCTGCGCCTGCCGGCGCGCGGTGACGTCGACGAAGGTGAACGCGGCGCCGTCGGGCACCGGCCAGGCGTGCAGCGCCGACCAGCCCGGGCCGCCGCGGGGGTCCGGCACCTCGAGGGACACCGGCGTGCCCGAGGTCAGGGCCTCCCGGCAGGCCCGGGTGACGGCGGCGGCCGTGCCGGCGCACAGCACCTCGGTGACCGGCCGCCCGAGCACGTCGGCGGCAGGGCGGTCGAGCAGCCGCTCGCCCTCGGCGTTGAGCAGCGCGACCCGTCCGGCGGGGTCGAGGCAGCCCAGCGCGGCGGGCATGGTGGCCAGCACGCCGGAGGCCACACGGGCGGTCCCGTCGAGCGGCTCCCGCTGTCGGGGCTGAGGTCCTGGGGCCACCACGAGGACCACCTCTCCGTCGGGCTGACCCCGGCCCCCGCCTCAGGGCACGCCCTCCCGCCGCCCTGCAGGTCGGGAGGTGCCCGGATCGTGGCAGCGGGCGGGCGCGCTGCCAAGGCGCACCGGCGTGGCGCGTCCCCCGGCCCCGTGCGTCCTGGGAGCTCAGCGCGCGGCGGCCTCGCGGACGGTGGCGGCGACGGCCTCGACCCCCTGCGAGGCCCACAGGATGGAGTAGTGGTTGGTGTCGGGTACCTCGCGGGCGGTGATCCCGCTCGGCTCCAGCCCCAGCACCGCCAGCCGGGTCTCGTCGTAGAGGCCCGGTGTCTGGTCGAGCAGCCCGCGGGTCGCCCACAGCAGGGTGGCGGGTACCGGCAGGTCGGTGGTCGCCTCCAGCACCCGCTCGTTGAGCAGCACGTCGCCGCCGTCCACCCGCACCGCCTCGGGCACGCACGCGCTGCGCAGCGCCGGGGGCTCGCCGACCAGGTCGCGGGCCAGGTAGGCCGCGACCGAGGGGACGTCGACCCACGGGCCGACCGCGGGGTGCTGCGCCCAGAAGGCCCGGACCGCGGCGAGGTCGGGGAACGTCATCGAGAGGCGGTCCAGGGACGGGCCGAGGACGGCGGCGAGCATCGCGTCGACGTCGGCACCCGGCGGCTGGGGGAACGCGAGCCCGCCGTCGACCAGCACCAGCCCGTGCACCCGGTCGCGTGCGGTCCCTGCGGCGGCGACGGCGGCGACGAAGGCGCCCATCGAGTGCCCCACGAGCACGGCGGCCTCGGCCCCCGTGCCGCGGTCCGCCCCGAGGTGGTCCAGGAGTGCGGCGACGTCGGCCGCGTGCGCCTCGATGCCGTACGGCGCGGGCAGGCCGGCCGAGGCGGCCCGGCCCCGCAGGTCGGGGGCCACCACCTCGAACTCCCCGGCCAGCGCGCCGGCCACCCGCGCCCAGGCCATGGCGTTGGCGGTGATGCCGTGCAGCAGGACGGCGATGGGGGCGCCGGGGGCGTCGGCGGGCCAGTGCAGGGCGGCGAGCCCACCGCCCTCCACCGGGACGCTGATCAGCTCGGGGTCACGGGCGGGGTCGCTCACGCCGGTCAGCCTGCCCGTGCCGGACGGCGCTCGCAGCCCGTGCGACGACGCCCGCCCGCTCGGCCCTGCCCGCTCACCCCGCCTGCTCGATGGCGAAGGCGACGAGGAAACCCAGGCTGGTGATGACGCCGGTCCAGGTGCCGGTGCGCTCGAACGCCTCGGGGATCATCGTGTCGGCGATCATGGTGAGGATCGCGCCGGCCGCCACCGCGGTGATGACGGCGACGGCCTCGGGCGGCGCACCCCCGAGTGCGGCGTAGCCGATCAGGGCAGCCAGGCCGCTGACGATCGCGATGCCGCCCCACACCCGCCTCCAGCCAGGTCGGCACGCGCGGCCCCCGTCCTCCGTCGGCTCGGCGTCCCGCGGCTGCGGACACCGGCGCCGTCAGTGCCCCCGGGGTGAGCACCGCCAACCGGGACGGCTCACGTGCTCGGAGCCGCTCCGGGGCGGTCGGCCCAGCGACCCAGGGGCCGTGGTCAGCGTGCGGAGCCGGTCGCCGCGCCAGTCGCCCGGTCCGGGTAGGTGGCGGTGAACCGCACCATGGCCCAGATGACGACGACCGGCACCACCCAGTCCAGCAGCAGTTCGAGGAGGTGGGTGCCGGAGGTGCCCGTCGCGTCGACGCCGAGGGCGGTGGTCAGGAGCGACGCCGCGCCCATGGCCGTGATCGCGAGCGCCCAGGCCGTGCTGAGCACCCGGTTGATCTTCGTGAACGTCGGGGAGCCCCAGTACTCGCGGGGCGTCGTCTGGCGGGCGTACTCGGCGGTGAACGGCAGCACCGGCACGGTCAGCAGGAGGTACAGGCCCAGGACCACGCCGACCAGGGGCCTGCCCCACTCGAACAGCCACCGGTCGACGCCGGCACCACCGACGAACCCGGTGACGGCGATGACGGCGAAGAGGACGAGCGATGCCAGGCCGAGGATCTGGGGGCCGTGCCGGCGGCGGTCCCGGAGGACCGCGACCGCCGCCATCGCCGTCGCCAGCAGCGCGGCCCAGGCGACACCGTCGGCGGCGAGCCGCTGGGCGATGACGGAGAAGACGATCCACGGCAGGAAGCCGGAGGCCAGGGTCAGGGGGGTCAGCCCGGGCGGCCCCGACCGGTCGGGACGAGCAGGTGCCGGGGCTGGGCTCGCGGTCATGTGGTGCCCCCGATCGGCGGGACGGCGATCCGGGACGGCGGACGCAGCGTCCCTCCGGCCATGCTCGACCGGCCGCCCGCAGGGGGACCAGGGCACTTGGACCGGTCGAGCGGGTCCTGGAGGGGGGCCTCGTCCAGAGGCTCGCCGCGGCCCCGTCCTGGGGCCCCGCAGGCCCCTGCAGGGTCCCGCCGCGAGCTCGCGAGCGGTGGGGGCAGCGGGTCTCCTCCTCCGAAGGGGGAGGAGGACGGGGCCCTGCCACGTCCGGGAGGTCGGGGTCCTCGAGTCAGTCGGGGTGGCTGAGCAGGTAGCGGCCGAAGTGCGGGACGGTGAAGGCGATCTGGCCGCGCTCGGCGGAGTAGACCAGCCCCTTCTTGATCAGCGAGTCCCGCGCGGGGGAGAGGGACGCCGGCTTGCGCCCGAGCGACAGCGCGACCTCCGAGGTGGACACCGCGCTGCCGTTCGGCCCGCCCAGCTCGGCCATGGCGTGCATGTACTCGCGCTCGGCGGGCGTGGCCCGGTCGTAGCGGGAGCCGAAGAACCCGACCGCGAGCTCGGCCTCGGCCACCGGCGCGGCCATGGCGACGTCCGCCGCGGTGATGGGGGAGGCGGCGGCGACGTCCCAGGTCACCTTGCCGTAGGCCTGCACGAAGTACGGGTAGCCGTCGGCGGCCGCGTACAGGGTGTCGAGCGCCTCGGGCTCGAAGGTCACCTCCTCGCGCTCGGCCGGTGCCAGCAGCGCCCGGTCGGCGGCGGGGCGGTCCAGCCGGTCGATGCGCAGGTAGCGGAAGAGTCGCTCGGAGTAGCTCTTGGACGCCGACAGCACCGCCGGCAGGTGCGGCAGCCCCGCGCCGACGACGATCAGCGGCGCACCCTGCTGCGACAGCTCGTGGCAGGCCGCGCAGATCGCCGACACGTCGGCGCTCTGCACGTCCTGCATCTCGTCGATGAACACCGCCACGCCCTTGCCGACGTCGGCGGCGAGCCCCGCGACGTCGCCGAGCAGCTCGACGAGGTCGATCTCCATGTCGCCGGAGTCGGCCCGCCCGCTGGACGCCGGGACGTCGATGCCCGGCTGCCACCGGTCGCGCACCCGGGGTGGGTGGGTCGGCGACTCCGCCTGCCGCAGCGCGAACGCCTTGAGCACCCCGAGGACGGCGTCCATCGACTCCTGGTCGGGGTGCCGCAGCTCGCGCAGCGCCATGTGCAGCGCCGAGGAGACCGGCCGGCGCAGCGACTGGTCCGGCCGCGCCTCGATCTTCCCCGTGCCCCAGCCACGGCTGATCGCCGCCGAGCGCAGCTGGTTGAGCAGCACCGTCTTGCCGACCCCGCGCAGCCCGGTCAGCACCAGCGAGCGCTCCGGGCGGCCGTGCGCGATCCGCTCCAGGACGACGTCGAAGGCCGACAGCTCGTCGTCCCGTCCGGCCAGCTCGGGCGGGCGCTGCCCGGCGCCGGGGGCGTAAGGGTTCCGCACGGGGTCCATGTCGACCACCGTATGAGGCCGTCTAGGGGGGCTCGTAGAAGCGGCTAGAGACCTCGATCGTGTCCTGCTGCTCCGTGCGCGCCGTCACCCGGGGTGTGCGGACCAGGTCACGACCGGGGGTCCTCGACCGCCAGGTGCTGCACCTGCTGCGCCCGCTGCTCGGCCAGCTCGGCCGCGCGCAGGTGCTCCTCGCGGCCTCCCGGTGCATCCCCGCCGTCCACCTCGGCCAGCCGCCGCTGCACCGCGGCGATCTCCAGGAGCTTGGCGGCGGCGGAGTAGATGGCTCCCTCCACGGCCTGGTGCTGCGCGTCCAGCAGCGTCCGTGCCGACCAGGTGTGCCCGACGTGGCAGGCGTAGCCGACCGTGCCGTCCGGGGTGGACTCGGACATGCCGCCCTGGCACTCGGGGCAACCCAGCGCGGCAGGGCTGCTGCGCTCGGTCTCCGCGGTGGGTCCGCCCCCCGTCGAGGGGCTCCTCTCCGGGACGTCGGACCGGCGCCGCGCGTCCGGGACGCTGGGGGACGACCGGACCAGCCCGGTGACGACGGCCGCGAGGTCCGCGGTGGCCACCTTCCGGGCCTGCCGGACGGTGCCCAGCGCGGCCCGCGGCATCGCCGAGACCCGCGCGTCGGCGGGGTCCTGCACCACCACGACGCCGTCCTGGGCGGCGACGACCGCCGCACCCACCGCACCGTCGTCGAGGGCGCCGGAGAGGACGACGGCGACGACGCCGGGACCGAACGCGGCCGCGGCGGTGCGGAACAGCGGGTCGATGGCCGGCCGCCGGCGGTGCTCGCGCGGGCCGCGGTTGAGCCGCACCTGCCCACCGCGCACCACCAGGTGGTGGTCGGGCGGGGCGACGAGGACCTCGCCGGGGACGAGCTCCTGCCCGTCCCGGGGGTGGGACGCCGGCAGCGGCCCCGAGAGGGACAGCAGCGCCGGCAGGTGGCTCCCACCCGTCGACGGCAGGTGGACGACGACCAGCACGGCCGCCGGGAGGTCCGCCGGCAGGCCGGCGACGAGGTCCCGCAGCGGCGCGATGCCACCCGTGGACGCCCCCACCACGACCAGCCGCTCGACCACCGCCACCTCTCCTCCCGGCCGCTCCACCCGGGGTGTTCCCCGCGGATCCCGTGCCGATGCCTCAGGACGCCGGGCGCTCCGGGGACGGCGGGAGGGCGCAGGCCGCCGTCCCGCCGGGCAGCCGCATGCGGTTGGCCGCCACCAGCCGGTAGACCCGGTCGGCCAGCACGCTCACCGGTGGCAGCTGCAGCAACCGGCCCAGCAGGGCCCATCCCGGCCCGGCCGCGCGCAGGGCGGCGGCGACCGCACGCGCCCCGCCGACGACGGCGCCCGTGCGCGGCACCCACAGCACCTCCCGCTGCGCGCGCTCCGCGGTGGTCCCGACGGAGGCGAGGTCGGCCCCCTGCCACGGGACGACGGCGCAGCCGGCGGGCAGCACCCGGCGGGCGACGGCCGCCGAGCGGGTGCAGAACCCGCAGTCGCCGTCGAAGACCAGGGCCGGTCGCTGCACGGTCCCCACCTCTCGTCGCGGAACGGGTCCCCCCGTCGATCATGGGCTCTCGCCCGGCGACACGCGACGACGCGCCGGGGCAGGCGGCAGGAACTCCGGGATCGCGACGGGCGCGGCGTCGGTAGCCCCGTCTACGGCTGTCTGGCGTCGGCGCTAGACGGGCGTAGAGGTCCCGACACGCAGGGTCCTCGCAGGGACCGCCACTAGCGTGGTCCGGGTGCTCAGGTTCCTGGTCAAGGTCGTCCTCATGGCCGGCGTCTTCTACGGCGTCTCCTACCTGCTGAACGGCATCGAGGTGATCCCCAACCCGGCGGGGCCGCTGGGCGAGCCCGGCACCTACCTGTGGATCGCGCTGGTCTTCGCGGTGGTGAACGCGGTCGTCGGACCGGTCCTGCGGCTGCTGTCCTTCCCGTTCGTGCTGGTCACGCTCGGGCTGTTCCTGCTCGTGGTCAACGCCGCGCTGCTCGGCATCACCGCCGCGATCACCGACCGGCTGCAGGTCGACGGCTTCGGCACGGCGATCGTCGGCGGGCTGCTGCTGGCCATCGGTGGCTGGATCGCCGACCAGCTCACCGAGCGGCGCTGACGCCCGGCCCCGTCCGGAGGCTCGCCGCGAGCCTGCGAGCGGTGAGGAGGACGGGGTCCTTCGACTAGCGTCGCTGCCATGGCCCGCACCACCGGCACGGTCCCGGCGATCCCGGTACCGGCCCCCGCGGACGACGGCACGCCCGCCGCCGCGACCGAGCTCGCCGCCCTCGAGGCGGAACGCGACGAGAAGCGCCGCCTGCTGGAGCGGGCGGCCCGGACGGCCGTGGACGGCGGTCCGGGGCTGCCCGCCGGCTGCGGCGCCGACGACCTCCCGGCCCTGCTGCGCCGCTACTACTGGAGCGAGCCGGCCGCGGAGGTCCTCGACCAGGACCCGGCCGACCTCGCCGCCCTCACCCTGCGGCACCTGCAGCTGGCCGAGGTGCGCCCCGAGGGGTCGGCCACGGTCGACGTCCAGGAGCTGCCCGCGCGCGGCGGCGCCGGGCCGCGCGCCCTGGTGCTGGTCGCCACCGACGACATGCCCTTCCTCGTCGACTCGGTGACCGCCGAGGTGGTGCGCCAGGGCTTCGGCCTCGAGCACGTCGTCCACCCGGTCCTGGTGGTCCGGCGCGACGTGACCGGCCGGATCAGGGCGTTCTGCGACAGCAACGACCCCGAGGTGTGCGGCACCGACGCGCTCGCCGAGTCCTGGATGGCCGTCGTCCTCGACGGGCCGCTGGACGACGAGGCGAGCGGCGACCTGGTCACGGGCCTGCGCACCGTGCTGGCCGACGTCCGGGCCGTCCACGAGGACGCCGCCCGGATGCGCAGCCGTGCCCTCGAGCTCGCCGACCGGCTCGACCGGGAGCCCGCGAGCGGCTCCGGGGACCCGGCCGACGACCCCGCCGAGGCCGCGGCCCTGCTGCGCTGGCTGACCGACGGCAACTTCGTCCTGCTCGGGGCGCGCGACGTCGACCTGGTCCGCACCGGGGGCCGGTCGACGGCCCGCCCGGTCGCCGGCAGCGGGCTGGGCGTGCTGCGCAGCGACGCCGACATCGCCACCACGCCCGACGCCGCCCCCGGCACCACCCTGCTCGCGGTCACCAAGGCCGACGCCCGTTCGACCGTGCACCGCCGCACCTGGCTGGACCTGGTCACGGTCACCGTGCCCGGCGCGGACGGCGGCCCGGCCCGGCAGCACCGGCTGGTCGGGCTGTTCCCGACGGCGGCCGCCGCGCACTCGGTCCGCGAGGTCCCGCTGGTGCGCCGGCGGGTGGCCGAGGTGGTCGAGCGCTCCGGCGTCCCCGCCGACAGCCACACCGGCAAGGAACTGCTCGACGTCCTGGAGACCTACCCCCGCGACGAGCTGTTCCAGATCGGCACCGACGAGCTGCTGCCGGTCGCGCTGGCCGTGCTGCACCTCCAGGAGCGCCGGCAGACCCGGCTGTTCCTGCGCCGCGACCCCGGCGACCGGTTCTGGTCGGCGATCGTCTACCTGCCCCGCGACCGGTACACGACCGAGGTGCGGCTGGCGGTGCAGCAGCTGCTGCTCGAGCGCCTGGGCGGCACCAGCATCGAGTACACCGCCCGGGTCACCGAGTCGGTGCTGGCCCGGCTGCACTTCGTCGTCCGCCCGCCGGTGGCGCGGGGCGGGCGGCCCACGCTGCCCGAGGTCGACGTCGCGGGCCTGCAGGACGAGCTGACCGCCGTGGTCCGCAGCTGGACCGACGAGCTGGCCGACGCCCTCAGGGCGCGCTACGGCGCGGACGCCGAACGCCGGTTCGCCCGGGCCGCCGACGCGTTCCCGGCCGCCTACCAGGAGGACTTCCCCGCCACGACCGCCGTCGAGGACCTCGAGCGCCTCGACGGGCTGGCAGAGGGCGAGCTCGGGCTGGTGCTGCGCAGGCCGGCCGGGGCGGCGTCGTCCGAGCCGCGCCTGGCCGTCTACCGGGTGGGGGAGCGGCTGCTGCTGTCCGACGTGCTGCCGATGCTGCAGCACCTGGGGGTCGACGTCGTCGACGAGCGGCCCTACGAGATCGACCGGATCGGCGCCCCGCTGGCCTGGATCTACGACTTCGGGCTGACCGCGCCGGTCGGCGACCTGCCCTTCCCGGGCTCGCTGCCGGAGCGCTTCACCGAGGCGCTCTCGGCGGTGTGGCGCGGCGACGCCGAGGACGACGGACTGGGCGCGCTGGTGCTGCTCGCCGGGCTGAACTGGCGGCAGGTGACCGTCGTCCGCGCGTACGTGCAGTGGCTGCGGCAGGCCGGCCTGCCGTTCGGTCAGCGGTACGTGGAGACGACGCTGGCCGCCCACCCCGACGTCGTCGCCCGGCTGGTGGCGCTGTTCGAGACCCGCTTCTCCCCGGGCCGGGACCGCGGGCGGGCGGCGCGCCAGGAGGAGCTGGTGGCCTCGCTGCGGCAGGCGATCGGCGCGGTCGAGTCGCTGGACGCCGACCGGGTGCTCACCGCGCTGCTCGCCGCCGTCCTGGCCACCCAGCGGACGACGTACTACGCCATGTCCGGACCCCGGCCCACCCTGCTGGCGCTGAAGCTGCACCCGGCGCAGGTGCCCGACGTCCCCGAGCCGCGCCCCGCCCGCGAGGTGTGGGTCAGCTCGCCGCGGGTGATGGGCGTGCACCTGCGCTTCGGGGCGGTCGCGCGCGGCGGCCTGCGGTGGTCCGACCGGCACGAGGACCTCCGCACCGAGGTGCTCGGCCTGGTCAAGGCGCAGATGGTGAAGAACACCGTCATCGTCCCGACCGGCGCCAAGGGCGGGTTCGTCGTCCGGAAGCCGCCGCCGGAGAGCGCGGGGCGGGACGCGTGGCTCGCCGAGGGGCAGGCCTGCTACCGGCTGTTCATCGGCGCGCTGCTCTCGCTCACCGACGATCTGGTGGACGGACGGGTGGTCCCGCCGGAGCGGGTGGTCCGGCACGACAGCGACGACACCTACCTGGTCGTCGCCGCCGACAAGGGGACGGCGACCTTCTCGGACCTGGCCAACGCCGTGGCGCTGGAGCGCGGCTTCTGGCTGGGCGACGCCTTCGCCTCGGGCGGCTCGGTCGGCTACGACCACAAGGCCATGGGCATCACCGCCCGCGGTGCCTGGGAGTCGGTGACCCGGCACTTCCGCGAGCTGGACCTGGACGTGCAGAGCCAGGACTTCACGGTGGTCGGCGTCGGGGACATGTCCGGCGACGTCTTCGGCAACGGGATGCTGCTGTCCGAGCACATCCGGCTGGTCGCGGCCTTCGACCACCGGCACGTCTTCGTCGACCCCACGCCGGACGCCGCGAGGTCCTTCGCCGAGCGGAAGCGGCTGTTCGAGCTGCCGCGCTCGTCGTGGGCCGACTACGACGCCTCGCTGATCAGCCCGGGCGGCGGTGTGTGGCCCCGGACGGCGAAGGCGGTGCCGGTCAGCGAGCCGATGCGCACCGCCCTCGGCCTGGCCGACGACGTCGACGCGCTGTCCCCGGTCGAGCTGATCCGCGCGGTGCTGCTCGCGCCGGTGGACCTGCTGTTCAACGGCGGTATCGGCACCTACGTCAAGGCCTCCACCGAGAGCGCGCTGGACGTCGGGGACAAGGCCAACGACGCCGTCCGGGTCGACGGCCGCGACCTGCGGGTGCGCGTGGTGGGGGAGGGCGGCAACCTCGGCCTGACCCAGCGCGGCCGGGTGGAGTACGCGCTGAACGGCGGCCGGGTGAACACCGACGCCATCGACAACTCCGCCGGTGTGGACACCTCCGACCACGAGGTCAACATCAAGATCGCGCTGGACCGGGTGGTCGAGACCGGCGCGCTGGACGCCGAGGGCCGCGCGGCGCTGCTCGGCGAGATGACCGACGAGGTCGCCGCCGCCGTCCTGACCGACAACCACGCGCAGAACGCGACCCTCGCCGTCGAGGTGACCTCCGCACGCAGCCTGCTCGATGCGCACGCCCGGTTCCTGCGGGCGCTGGAACGCTCGGGCCGGCTGACCCGCAGCGTCGAGTTTCTCCCCGACGACCGGCAGCTGGCCGAGCGGCGGCGCGACGGGCAGGCGCTGACCGGCCCGGAGCTGTCGGTGCTGCTGGCCTACGCCAAGCTCGAGACGGGGGACGCGGTCCTCGCCTCGGACCTGCCCGACGACCCGGCGCTGGAGGAGCTGCTCGTCGGCTACTTCCCGGCCGAGCTGCGCCGCCGCTTCCCCGCGGCGGTGTCCGGGCACCCGCTGCGGCGGGAGATCGTCGGGACCGCGCTGACCAACCGCGCGGTCAACGTGGCCGGGGTGACCGGGTTGTTCCGGCTGTCCGAGGAGACCGGGGTCCCGCTGGCCGGCGTGGTGCGGGCGCACGCGGTCGCCCGCGCGGTGTTCGAGGTGGACCGGCTGTGGGACGCCGTCCGCCCGCTGGACAACCGGGTGCCGGCGACGACCCAGGTGGAGCTGCGCACGGAGGCGACCCGGCTGGCCGAGCGGGCCGCGCGCTGGCTGCTGCGCCTGCCGGAGCTGACCGCGGCCGAGGCCGCCCCGCTGGGCGACCTGACCGACCGCTTCGCAGCCCCGGTGGCCGCGGTGCGCGCAGGGCTGCCGTCGTGGCTGCTGGGCGCCGAGGCCGCCGCGTTCGCCGAGCGGACCGACCGGCTGCGGCGGGCCGGGGTGCCCGAGGCGCCGGCCGCGGAGGTGGCCGCGGCGCCGTTGCTGCCGACGGCGCTGGACCTCGCGGTCGTCGCCGAGCGCACCGGTGCCCCGATCGAGCTGGCCGGGCAGGTGCACCAGGCGGTGGCCGAGCGGCTGGCACTGGTGCCGCTGCGCGAACTCGTCGTCGCGCTGCCCCGTGACCGCCGCTGGCCGGCGATGGCCCGTGCCTCGCTGCGCGACGACCTGACCGGCGAGCAGGCCGCGCTCACCGTCGAGGCGCTCGCCGGGCGGAGCAGCGACGCCGAGGACGCCGGCGAGCTCGTGCAGCGCTGGGTGTCCGGCTGGGACGGCGCGCAGCAGCGCGCGGCCGCGCAGCTGGTCGACATCGCGGCGGGGGACCGCCAGGAGCTGGCCGAGCTGCTGGTCGCCGTCCGCACCCTGCGCGGGCTGCACCGCCGGACCTGACCGCACCCCATCGGGGGACTCGCGCACCGGACCTGGTCAAGGCCGGCCCCCGCGGCGCCGACCTCTGGGACACCGATCCCTGGAGGTCTCATGCCCCCCACGCTCAGGACGCTCCGCCGCGTCCTGGTCCCCGCCCTCGCCGGCGCGCTCCTCCTCGGCGTGGCCGGGACCCCCGCCCAGGCGGCCACCGACGCGCCCGCATCCCCCCGCAGCGTCACCACCACCTCGGCCCGCGACACCTGGGTGCCCGGGGTGATGGCCTCGGTCCGCGACGTCGACACGTACCGCTTCACCACCACCGCCACCCGGTACGCGCGGGTCCTGCTCGGCGACCTCGGGACCGACTACCGCCTGCGGCTGCTCGACGCCCAGGGCCGGGTGCTGCACACCTCCGACCGGTCCGGGCGGGCCAACGAGGAGGTCTACGCCAAGCTCCCCGCGGGCACCTACTACGCCAGCGTGGACGCTCCGCACGGCAAGGTCGTGGCCAGCCCCTACGTGGTCCGGTTCAGCAGCCTGAGCGAGGGCGTGCACGTCCTGTCGAAGGCCGAGTACGGCACGGGCGCCTCCCGCGAGCTCGTGTTCGAGGTCCTCAACAACACCTCCCGGCCCATCGACGGCGCCGGCTGGAGCGTCACGGGGGCGTGCACCGACCTCGACGGGAACCCCAACACCGGCTGCAACCCGGGCGTCTCGGCCACCGGCGTGTACCGGGTCGTCCCGCCCCGGGCCCGGGTGTCCTTCTTCACCGACGAGATCGCCGGTCGGCCGACCTACCGGTTCACGTTCCTCCCCGGCGGTCCGCTGACCTTCACCTCGAAGATGTCCGCGCGCGTCACGAGCACCCAGGCGCTCTCCGGTGGGCTGACGATCAAGGGCACGGTCACCAACGGCAGCACCCACTACGCCTGCGCGCCGACGGTGACGCGCAACGCGTACGACGCTCGCGGCAACATCCTCAGCAACTGGGAGGTGTGGATCAGCGGAGCGCTCCGCGCCGGGGCGAGCTACTCCTGGACGGCCACGAAGGTGCACCCGCTGCCCAAGGGCACGGTCCGCTCCGCGTGGCACGCCACCGAGCGCGGCCCGGACCAGGCCTGCTGACCGCCCCGGGCACCGCCGACGGCTCCCCGGTCCGCCCGGTCGCGCCGAGTGCGGCGAACTCGTGGCCATCGCGTCCCGATGGCCACGAGTTCGCGCGTCTCGGCGCCTCCAGCGATGAGTCCGGGCGCCCACGCCGGTCTGGACCTGCGTGACGGACGAGTGGCAGGCGGTCGCGGACGAGCGGGCAGCGCTGGTGGCGGACCTGGAGTGGTTCGGCGTCGGCGCCTGGCGGACGCCGTCGCTGTGCGAGGGCCTCAGCGTCGAGGAGGTCGTCGCCCACCTGACCGCAGGGGCCAGCTCGGGCCCCGTCCGCTGGCTGGCCGGCCTCGCCCGGTGCCGCTTCGACGTCGACCGGATGGTCGACATGCGGCTGCGCGAGCAGCTCGGCGGCACTCCTGCCGAGACGCTCGCGCGGTTCCGAGGGGTGGTCCACAGCAGGACCGCGCCGAGCGGGCACGTCGACGCGTGGCTGGGGGAGATCGTCGTGCACGGCGAGGACATCCGCCGTCCCCTGGGGATCAAGCACGCGTACGCGCCGGCAGCGCTGGGGCGGGTCGCGCGGTTCTACGCCGCGCGCGACTTCACCGTCCCGTCGAAGCGGCGGACGGCGGGGCTGCGGCTGGAGGCCACCGACGGGTCGTTCACGGCGGGCGAGGGGCCGGTGGTCCGCGGCCGCACCGTCGACCTGGTGCTGGCCATGGCCGGCCGCCCCGTCGCGCTCGAGCACCTGGCGGGTCCCGGCCTGACCGCGTTCGCGGCACGGGTGGTCGAGCCGTCGGGTCGAGCGCCGTCTACACCTGTCTAGCGCCCGAGCGAGATGGCCGCAGACAGCGGTCGAGGTCCGTACGGGCCGTCCGGCCCGGCCGTCGGACGGCCCGGGACGGGGTCAGAGGGACGGACGGCGCTCGCCGAAGCGGGTAGCCTGCTCGAAGGCGTGCCCGACCTCGAGCACCCGCCGGTCGGCCCGCGGCGCCGCGACGACCTGCAGGCCCACGGGCAGGCCGTCCGGGGTGAACCCGCCGGGCACCGAGAGGGCGGGGCAGCCGGTCGGCGTGATGAGCGTGCAGGAGCGCATCCAGGCCAGGTAGTCCTCCAGCGGCTCCCCGTCGATCTCCGTGGGGTACTCGGCCTCCACCGGGAAGGGCAGCACCTGGGTCGTCGGCGCCAGGAGGACGTCGTAGCGGTCGAAGAAGCCCACCACGCGCTCGTAGAGGGCCGTGTGCGCCTGCTCGGCACGGGCGATGTCGGCGCCGGTCAGGCCGGCCCCCAGCGAGGCGTTCCAGCGGATCGACTCCTTCAGCCGGTCCGGGTGCCGCCGGGCCAAGTCGCTGAACGTCGCGTCGAACACCCAGGCCCGCAGCGTGCCGAAGACGTCGTCGGCGCCGGAGAGGTCCGGGCAGTCGGCGTCCACGGTCGCGCCGAGCTCCTCGAACACCGCGACGCTCTCCGCCAGCACCGCGGTGATCGCCGGGTCCACGCGCACCCGCCCGCCCAGGTCCGGCGCCCAGGCCACCCGCAGCCCGTCGAGGCGCTCGGGCAGCGGCGCGGCGAACGGGGCGCCGGGGTCGTCGAGGGAGATCGGCACCCGCCGGTCCGGCCCGGCCAGCGCCGAGAGCACCAGCGCGACGTCGGCCACCGTGCGGCCCATCGGCCCCTGCACCGACAGCTGCGACCAGCCCATCGCCACGGGCCACGTCGGCACCCGGCCCGGCGTGGGCCGCAGCCCGACCACGTTGCAGAACGCCGCCGGGTTGCGCAGCGAGCCGCCGAAGTCGCTGCCCTCGGCGACCGGCACGAACCCCGCCGCCAGCGCCGCAGCCGCGCCCCCGCTCGAGCCACCCGCCGACAGGCCGTGCCGGTACGGGTTGTGGGTGGCGCCGAAGAGCGGGTTGAACGTGTGCGATCCGGCCGCGAACTCCGGCACGTTGGTCTTGCCGACCCGCACCGTCCCCGCGGCGCGCAGCCGGGCCACCACCAGCTCGTCGTCCGCCGGCACGGTGTCGGCGAGCGGTGAGCCCCAGGTGGTGCGCATGCCACCGGTGGCGTGGGTGTCCTTGTGCGCCACCGGGAGCCCGTGCAGGGGGCCGACCTCCTCGCCCGCCGCCAGCGCGGCGTCGGCGGCGTCGGCGGCGGCACGGGCGCCCTCGGCGTCCAGCGTGACCACCGCGTTGACCCGGCCGTCGAGTTCCTCGATGCGCGCGAGGCAGGCGTCGGCCAGCTCCCGGGCCGACAGCTGCCGGGTGCGGACCATCGTCGCCAGCTCGGTCGCCGGGCGCAGGCACAGGTCGGTCACACCGTCGTCCTACCGGACGACACCGCGGTCGCGCCATGTCGGCCCCCTGCAGGATCCCGCCACGAGCCTGCGAGTGGCGGGGGCAGGGGGTCCTCCCACTCGCAGGGCGGCTCACCCCTGGAGGTCAGGACGCAGGGTCGGGCGGGACGACGTCCGGGACGTCGTTGGGGCCGGCCTCCGCCGGCCGTGGGCGGTCCTGGCGGTGCAGGCGGACGGCGACCAGCGCGACGTCGTCCTCGGGGCGACCGTCCACCAGCCGCTCGAGGACCTCGTCCAGCAGCTGCTGCAGCGGCAGGTGGGCGACCTCGATGAGGGCCTCGCGCAGCCGTACCATCCCGGCGTCGAGGTCGGCGTCGCGCCGCTCGACGAGGCCGTCGGTGAACAGCAGCACCGTGGACCCGCGGTCGAGGGTGACCACCGACTCCTGGCGCTCGGCCTCGGGGTCCACGCCCAGCAGCAGGTCGCCCCTCCAGGCGGCCAGCTCGGCCACGCTGCCGTCGGGGTTGATCACCAGCGGCGGCAGGTGCCCGGCGTTCGCCCAGCGCATCCGGGTGATCCCGCGCCGGCGCTCGTCGTCGGTCTGCTCGAAGCGCGCCACCGCGGCCGTCGCCAGCACGTGCGTCTGCAGCACCGCCATCGAGGCGTCCAGCCCGCGCAGCACCTCGACCGGCGGCGCGTCGCTGTAGGTGGCGATACCCCGCAGCAGCCCGCGCAGCTGGCCCATGGCCGCCGCCGCCTCGGTGTCGTGGCCGACGACGTCGCCGATGACCAGCATCGTGGCCCCGCTGGGCTGCAGGAACGCGTCGTACCAGTCGCCGCCGACCCGCGCGGCCTCGACGGCGGGCAGGTAGCGGACGGCGATCTCCGCGTGGTCGGGCTCCGGCGGCTCGGTGAGCAGGCTGCGCTGCAGGCCCTCGGCCAGCTGCTGCTGCTGGGCGTAGAGCCGGGTGTTGTCCATGGCCAGGCCGGCGCGGTCGGCGACGTCCTGCGCGGTGGCGAGGTCCTCGCGCGACATGGCCCCGCCGAGGTCCGCGTAGAGGGTGAGCACGCCCAGGGTGCGCCCGCGGCCGCGCATCGGCAGGCAGACGGCCGAGCCCGGCGCCAGCGCGTCCAGCAGGTCCCGCGCCTCGCCGGAGGGCAGCAGGCGCCGCACCTCCACGGCGTCGGCGCGCACCGCCTCGCCCGCCAGCAGCGCGCGGGCCACCGGTGAGGTGGCCGGCATGGCGTCGAGCCGGAAGGTGGCGTAGCGCTCGACCAGCGCCCGGGCGGCCGGCTCGGCGTGCCACCAGCCGACGTCCCGCGGCCGCCCGTCCACGTCGACCACGGTGACGATGCACCACTGCGCCAGGCCGGGGACGACCAGCCGGGGCAGGCGGCTCGTCGCGGCCTGGGCGTCCAGGGTCCCGGCCAGCTCGGCGCTGACCTGTGCGAGCAGGGCCAGCCGCTGCGCGGAACGCTCGGCGCGGTCGCGTGCCAGCTTCCGCTCGGTCACCTCGATGAAGTAGACCGACAGGCCCTCGGGGCTCGGCCAGGCGCGCAGCTCGTACCAGCCGTCGAGCGGTGCCGGGTAGTGCGCGTCGAAGTTGACCGGCTGCCCGGTCCGGACGGCGCCGCGGTAGCCGTCCTCGAAGACGCTGTTCACCGTCGCCGGGAACGTCGTCCAGATGACCTGGCCGAGCAGCTCCTCGCGGCTGCGGCCGAGCAGCCGTTCGGCCTCGGCGTTCACGTGCGTGAAGCGCCACTCGTGGTCGAGGGAGTAGAAGCCGGCCGGCATCGCCTCGAGCACCCGCGCGACGCGCACGTCGCCGGTGCGGTCCTCGGTGGTGTCGTACGCGGCGCCGAGCACGCGGACGGCGGTCCCGTCCGGGCCGGCCAGTGCGCGGCCACGGGCCTGCACCCAGCGGGTCCCGCCGTCCGGGCGGACGACGCGGTACTCCGCCTCGAAGTCGCCGACGAGGTCGATGCAGGCGCGCAGCGCCTCGCTGACGCGGGGCAGGTCGTCGGGGTGCAGCCGCCGGTTGAAGGCGGTGATGGTGCCGTCGAAGTCCGCGAGGGTGTACCCGAACATCGTCATCAGCGGGTCGTCCCACACCAGCTCGCCGGAACGCAGGTCCCAGTCGAAGGTGCCCACGCCGCCGGCGTCCATCGCCAGCCGCCAGCGCAGGTGCTGGCGCTCGTACTCACCGGTCAGCGCCGCGTACTCGAGCTCGGTCACCACCGAGGCGGCGAGCTGCTGCAGCGTGGCGGCGTCGGTCTCCGACCACTCCCGCGGCAGCGGGTCGAAGACGCACAGCGTCCCGACGACGTGCCCCCCGCCGTCGGTCAGCGGGGCGCCCAGGTAGGCGACGACCAGCCCGCCGGTCACCTGGGGCAGGTGGTTCACCCGCTCGTCGGCCCGCGCGTCCGGGATGGCCAGCACCTCGGTGCCGGCCGCGGCGAGCGTGCAGGGGGTGTCGGTCAGGTCGGTCTCCCGGGTGGCGCTGCCGGGCGGCAGCCCGGCGACGCCGGCGACCGACTGGACGTCGTCCAGCAGCGAGATCTGGCCGGCTCGCGCGCCGAGCAGGCGCGCGGCGAGCTCGACCAGCCGGTCGACGGCCGGGGAGCTGCCCTGCGCGATGCGGAGGCGACGGGCGGCGCGGATGCGCGCCGAGTCCCCCTGCAGCTCCTCGGCTGCCGACTCGAGGTCGGACACGCGCACGGCACCGCGATGCCGCGGGGAACCCTCCACCGGTACCTTCCGTCCCTCGACGCCCGGCCGGGGGGTCCCCGAAGCCGCTGACGGCCACACTCTTAGGGCCCACGCGTCCCCAGATTTATGCCACGGCACCTCGGTTGGGCGCAACGATCCTGACGCAGATCACCCTCGACGCCACGATCCGTGCCGGATCAGCGTGTCGCCGCCTCCGCCGGGACGACGAGCGTCAACACCGTGCCCCCGGCGTGTTCCACGTGGAACCCGGCGCGCCGCAGCAGCGCCCGCAACCGGACGACGTCCGGGGGTTCGGCGGTCGTGGTGGCGAGCAGTCGGGCCACGCGGCCCTTGTGCGCCTTGTTGAAGTGGCTGACCACCGCCCGCGTGCCGTCCGGGCGCTCGCTCAGCACGTCGAGGGTGACCGCGCCGGGCACCGGCGCCAGCGCGGCGTAGGCGCCGCTGCGCAGGTCGACCACCAGCTCGTCGACGGCGGCGAGCACCGGCCCCAGCGCGGGCCGCCAGAGTGCGCGCAGCGTCGGCAGGCCGGGCAGCGCCGAGCCGGCCGAGAGCCGGTAGGCGGGGATGCGGTCGGTCCCACGGACCACCCCGAACAACGCCGACCCGACCGCGAGGCGCCGGTCGGCCCGCGCGCGCTGGGCGCGGGTCAGCGAGCGCACGTCGAGGGCGTCGTAGAGCACGCCGGTGTAGCGCTCCAGGGCGGGCGTCGTCGGCGCACCGAGCAGCTCGGCGTTGCGGGCGATCTCGTCGTCCTGCTTGTCCGACAGGCCCAGCGCCGCCCGCGCGGCCGGCCGGTCCGTGGCGAGCTCGACCAGTGCCTTGACCAGGCCGGCGCGGACGTCGGTCAGCTCGGGCCAGGAGAGCGCGGCCAGGTCGAGCGGAGCGCCGTCCCCACCGGGGCCCTTGGTCTCCGACGGCGGCAGCAGGACGAGCACGACGAACCACGCTACGTGTCCACAGGCCGTGTGTCGGATCCCGGCCCCGCGCTCCGGCGGGCCGCACCTGGGGTAGCGGGGACCAGACTCGGACCCCTGCCGCCTCCGAGCCCCGGAGGACCGCCGCGGACAGAGGGATCGGCCACCGGGGCGCCCGGGCGGTGAGCACCGCACCCCGGCCGGCACAGAGGCGTGCCGGCGCCGACGAGGAGGAGTGTCCGTGGCAGGCAACAAGGCAGTCATGTACATGGGGCCGGGCAAGGTCGAGGTCGCGGACCTGGACTACCCCGGGTTGGAGCTCAAGGAGGGGCCGGGGGTCAACCCGGCCAACGTCGGTCGCAAGACCCCGCACGGGGTCATCCTGAAGACGGTCAGCACCAACATCTGCGGCAGTGACCAGCACATGGTCCGTGGGCGGACGACGGCGCCCGAGCGGCTGGTCCTCGGCCACGAGATCACCGGCGAGATCGTGGAGAAGGGCGCCGACGTCGAGTTCCTGCAGGTCGGTGACATCGTCAGCGTGCCCTTCAACATCGCCTGCGGCCGCTGCCGCAACTGCAAGGAGGGCAAGACCGGGATCTGCCTGAACGTCAACCCGGACCGGCCGGGGTCGGCCTACGGCTACGTCGACATGGGCGGCTGGACCGGCGGCCAGGCCGAGTACGTGATGGTCCCGTACGCGGACTGGAACTGCCTGAAGTTCCCGGACCGGGACCAGGCGCTGGCCAAGATCCGCGACCTGACGATGCTGTCGGACATCTTCCCGACCGGCTACCACGGCTGCGTGACCGCCGGGGTGGGCACCGGGTCGACGGTCTACATCGCCGGGGCCGGCCCGGTGGGGCTGGCGGCCGCGGCCTCGGCGCAGCTGCTCGGCGCGGCCGTGGTCATCGTCGGTGACCTCAACACCGAGCGGCTGGCCCAGGCCCGCAGCTTCGGTTGCGAGACCGTCGACGTCTCCCAGGGCGATCCGAAGGACCAGATCGAGCAGATCCTCGGCGAGCCCGAGGTCGACTGCGGCGTCGACGCGGTGGGCTTCGAGGCTCGTGGCCACGGGAAGGACGCCGAGCGGGAGGCGCCGGCCACGGTGCTCAACTCGCTGATGGACATCACCCGGGCCGGCGGCGCGCTCGGCATCCCGGGCCTCTACGTGACCGGTGACCCGGGCGCGGCCGACGAGGCGGCGAAGACGGGGTCGCTGTCCATCCGGCTGGGCCTGGGCTGGGCGAAGTCGCACGCCTTCACCACCGGCCAGTGCCCGGTCATGCGCTACAACCGCCAGCTGATGATGGCGATCCTCCACGACCGGGTGCAGATCGCGAAGGCGGTGAACGCCGAGGTGATCCCGCTGGAGGACGCGCCGCGCGGCTACCAGGAGTTCGACCAGGGCGCGGCGAAGAAGTACGTGCTCGACCCGAACGGGATGATCCCCGCCGCATAAGAGATAAGGACCCCCTGCCCCCGCCACTCGCGAGCTCGCGGCGGGACCCTGCAGGGGGGCCGGCGCCAGCGGCTGCCTCAGGTCCAGTACAGGAGCCGGGCCTGGGGCAGCCGCTCGGCCAGCGCGGTCTCGAACCAGCCCCGCAACTCGGCCATCGTCTCCCGCGGGTAGACGTGCTTGACCGAGCCGTACTTCCCGCGCTTGGGAGTGCGGCGGGCCTCGTCCATGTCGAGCTTCGTGCGCGGGTACCAGTCCAGCAGCGTCTCCTTGCTGCCGGGCGTGAAGCGGTGGGTGATGCACTCGACGGTGAGGTCCGCGCCGGCCGGCAGGGCAGCGGCGACGGCGTCGAGCAGGTCGCCGTACTCCTCGCGCCAGCCCTCGACCGGCATGATCGGCGCGATGGTCAGGCCCACCGGGTAGCCGGCCGCGGCCACCGCGGCGAGCGCCGCGACCCGCCCGGGCACCGGGGACGTCGCCCCCTCGAACCGCCGCGCCACCGACGCCGCGTTGAGCGAGAAGCGCAGCCGGGTCCGCCCGTGGTGGGGCAGGCCGAGCAGGCCGGCGACGTCGTCGAACTTGGTGGTCGCCCGCAGCTGCACCGGCCCGGGCCAGTCGTGCGTGCCGAAGTGCTCGACCATCCGCGCCAGGCCGCCGGTCAGGTGCTCGAGGGCCAGCGGGTCGGTGTAGCAGGAGGCCTCGAACGTCGTCCCCTCGCCGCCACGCTCCAGCGTGCCCGAGGTGACCGCGCCGCGTCCGACGTAAGCGTCCAGGCCGTGGAGCACCTCGTCGAGGTCGGCGAAGACGCGGGTGATCGGCGGGCCGGACAGCGAGCCCGCGAGGTAGCAGTACTGGCAGTGCGCGGGGCAGCCCTCGGCCAGGTCGACGCGCCAGTCCGCAGACGGCGGGATCGGCTGCAACCTGCGCTTGGACGGCGGTGGTACGACCAGCGCCATCGTGTCCTTGGCGGCCATGAAGGCGGCGCGGTCGCCGTTCCCGCGGAGGTTGGGCAGCCGGTCTCCGGGCAGCAGCTCGACGTCGGACACGCCCGCGGCCTCGAGCCGGGCCAGGACGCGCTGTCCGTGCGGGCGCTCGGCGGCCGAGCGGGTGACCAGCACGCGCGACGGCGTCCACAGGCGCGTCGGTGCGGGGGCGGTGGGGGAGGGGACGGTGGGGGAGGGGGCGACGGCGGCGGTCATCACCCGGTACAACACCGCGTCGGGCCGGAGGCCTTCCTGCAGGGGCCCGCCGCGAGCTCGCGAGTTGTGGGGGCAGGGAGGTCCTCTTTCAGGCCGTGAGTTCGACCGCCACGGGGGCGTGGTCGCTGGCGCCCTTGCCCTTGCGCTCCTCACGGTCGATGCGTGCGCCGCCGACCCGGGCGGCCAGCGCGGGGGAGCCCAGCACGAAGTCGATCCGCATGCCCTCGCGGCGGGGGAACCGCAGTTGCGTGTAGTCCCAGTAGGTGCGACCGAGGTGTTCTAACCAGCACGATCAAGGCGCACTTAGGTTCTGACCTGCAAGGACACATCTTGGCCGATCAGTGCCGAACAAGACCAATCACAAGATCATGTGCCCCAGATGTGCCCCACCGGGGCGGAGCTCACGGGCAAGACCACGCAGCAACCAGCTGTCAACGCCGCCTCTAACCCAGGCCTTCGCTTCCTCGTCCTCCGGGCTCCGTCCGTCGACCCTCGGCGCCAACTGGGCGTGTCGCGCTTCAGGGTGGGCCTGCCGTTGATCGTCCCGACAGCTGCCCGAAGAAGGCGGCCCCGCCCCATTCCCATCGGGGCGTCTCCGACTGCGCCGGCCGCCGGAAGGGCGCTGTGCGTCCCTGCGGGATGGGCCTGCGGCCCACCCTTCCCCCGGCGCTGCGCAGTCAGAGGGGAGCTGGTTATGGGGAGGCGAGGCCCACCTAGGGACACGTCCGCCAGGCGAGGGACCGTGCCGGTGGCTATTGGCTCAGTTCGGGCTGCCTCCGGCAGAGGCATCCTTTCGGGTAGTGGATCGAGCTCGTGCGCCGACCCAAGATCCACTCGTTGCCGTTGACGATGATCTTGAGGGCCGGCCGTGTTCGAAGGATGCCCCGCTTCTGCTGAACGAGGCCCTCACCTCGCAAGTACGCATCGGCAACGAGCGCGAGTTCACGAAGGATCGCTTGCATGTAGCTCTCGTCGTCGAACTCCAAGAGCGTCGCGGAGACATCGAGGTCGAGGATGGTGATGTCAACCCGCCCGCTGGCCGCGCTGAGGCCGACAGCGCGCCGGCCCGCCCGTGTTCTGCGCTGAGGCTGGCTCGATGTATGTACGGCGCACCGGGTTGCTTGTCCCACGCCACCTCGACGCGGTCGTAGAACACTTCGAGCACGACTCGACGCAGCATGCGCTCGACGTTTGGCGTCACCACAACAGTCTGTCCGGGGGACTGCCCCATGGGCCGCCCTCACGGCAAGCCGCCGACCGTCTCATAGCGGCCGGCCACCTAGGGACAGAGGGACACGAAGGCTGCGAGCAAGGACATCCGGGGCGCGGGGCGCTGACGACTACGGAAGCCGCCGGAGGCGCTGTGGGTCACGACTCGTCGTTCTGGCGTCCACGGACGGCTCGGTCCCGGACGGACGGGGCCGCCTCCGCCGGGCCGTGGTGGGGCGCGCAGCTAGGTAGTCGCGTAGAGCCGGGTGATCGCATCGACCAGATCGCCCAGGCCGTTGGGGGAGTGGTCGCGCCACCAGGCGAGTCTGACGGGGATGCGGGGGCCGTCCTTGATGGGCCGGTAGGCCACCCCGGGGCGCGGGTGGTGGTGCGCGGTGGCCTCGGCGGTGGTTCCCACGCCACGCCCGGCGGCGATGGCGTCGAGCCAGCCGTCGACGTCGGTGGACTCGATGAACCGGGGCGGATGGTCGGCGCCGTGCCACAGCTGGCCGCTGGTGGTCCCGACCCGGGGATCGATGATCACGGTGCGGTCGGCGATCTCGGCCATGCTCAGCTGGCGCCGTCGCGACCACTGCGGATCATCGGAGGCGAAGGCGACCAGCCGGCGTTCCAGCCCCACCACGAGGGAGTCGAATCGCTTCTCGTCGACCGGTCGGCGCACGATCGCCACATCGCACCGGCCCTCGGCCAGGCCCGCGGTGGGCGAGTTGTGCCGGACCAGTTCCAGCTCGAGCCCGTCGTGGCGCTGAGGCCAGTCCCGGTGCAGGCGCGCGGTGTGCCGCCCGAGCGCCGCCCACGCGTACCCCAGCCGCAGGACGTCGTGGCGCGAGGTCAGGAACTCGGTGAACCTCGCCGCCTCGGACAGCACCCTCCGGGCATGAGGCAGGACCTGTTGCCCGGTGCTGGTCAGCTCGCACCCGCGCGGCACCCGCCGCAACAGCCGGTCCCCCACGGTCTTCTCCAGGCCCGCGATGGTGCGCGAGACCGCCGCCTGCGAGACGTACAACTGCGCGGCGGCCTCGGTGAACGACCCCGCTTCGGCGGCGGTGACGAAGAACCGCAGCTCCCGGAGGCTCCACTCCATAACACGAGCGTATGGCGGTTCGAAAACATGCACTAGGGTCATGCGGACCGCGGCCCTACCGTCGGCGTATGGACACCCTCGACACCGTGGAACGCGCGCACGACGCCCCTACCGGCGGCCGGCAGCTCTCCGCTGCCACGGCGAGCCCGCGTCAGCGCGGCGCCGGCATCGCGCTGATGCTCGCCAGCTCGGCGTCGAACCAGACCGGCGCCGCCCTGGGTGCGTGGGCGTTCCCGGCCATCGGTCCGGTCGGCGTGGTCGCGGTCCGCCAGTTCGTCACCGCCCTCGTCCTGACGCCGATCGTGCGCCCGAGGCTCCGTGGCCTGCGCCAGGACCAGTGGTGGCCGGTCCTGGGGCTGGTGGTCGTGTTCAGCGTGATGAACCTCAGCCTGTACGCCGCGATCGACCGCATCGGGCTCGGCCTGGCCGTCACCCTGGAGTTCCTCGGCCCGCTCACCGTCGCCATCGCCGGCTCACGACGGGCGGCCAACATCGCCTGCGCCGCCCTGGCCGGAATCGGCGTGGTGGTGCTGACCAACCCCGGCCCCGCCACCGACCTCATCGGCATCGCCCTGGCCCTGCTCGCGGCGCTGGCCTGGGGCTCCTACATCCTGCTCAACCGCACCCTCGGCCAGCGGCTTCCCGGCCTGCAAGGAACCGCGGTGGCCAGCCTCGTCACCGCCGCCGCCTGGACCCCGGTCGCCGGAACCTGGTTCGCCTTCCACGCCCCCACTGCCGCGGCCATCGCCCTCGCCGTCGCCTGCGGGCTGATGTCCTCGATCGCGCCCTACGTCGCCGACCTGCTCGCCCTGCGCCGAGTACCCGCCCAGGTGTTCGGCACCTTCACCAGCATCAACCCCGTCTGGGCGGCCCTGGCCGGCTGGCTGGTGCTCCACCAAGCCCTCGACCTCAACGAGTGGATCGGCATCGGCCTGATCGTCATCAGCAACGTCGCGATCTCCGCACGAGCACTCACCTCGTCGAAGGAGCAGGTGCGAGCGGCGCCGCTCCGGGACATCGCAGACTGACCGCGGCTCGGCGGCCCATCGCCCGAGGCAGTCTCTGGCCCCGATGCAGACACGCGTCGTCGGAGGCCTGTGCGCTGACCTGCGACTGCCAACTCCTGCCGTCCATTCTGAAGGTGAATTCTTGAGTGGGGTCGCCGGATGATCAGGCGTTGGTGCTGTTGTAGCCCTCAGCCGTTCATGGCGATCGGCGCAGCCGGTCGGCGGCGGCATCGTCGCCGCGGTCGAGATGGCCGATGCTGGCGTGGGCCAGGGTCAGTGTGAACGGGTGGCTGGGGCCGAACACTCGGCGGCTGCGCTGCAGGGTGTCCTCAGCCAGGGCGCGGGCCGGCTCGGCCTTGCCCAGCAGCATGAGCGCGCCGGCCAGTGCGGCGGCCGCCATCAGAATGATGGGGTTGTCCTGTCCGAGGACTCGGCGGCTGCGCTGCAGGGTGTCCTCAGCCAGGGCGCGGGCCGGCTCGGCCTTGCCCAGCAGCATCAGCGCGCCGGCCAGGATGGCGGCCGCTTCCAGGGTCAGCGGGTGGTCCGGGCCGAACGCTCGGCGGGCGCGCTGCAGGGTGTCCTCAGCCAGGGCGCGGGCCGGCTCGGCCTGGCCCAGCAGCACCCGTGCACCGGCCAGGATGGCCGCCGCCATCAAGGTGGTCTGTCGGTACGGGCCAAGGACGGAGTGGCTGCGCGCCAGGGTGTCCTCCGCCAGGGCGCGGGCCGACTCTGCCTCGCCCAGCAGCAGGAGGGAAGCCGCCAGGCTGGCCGCCGCCAGCAGGGTGGTGGGGTGGTCGGGGCCGAACACTCGGCGGCTGCCCTGCAGGGTGTCCTCGGCCACGGCGCGGCCGGCCTCCGTGTCCCCCAGCTCGACGAGGGCGAGAGGCAGGATGGTCGCCACGATCAGGGTGGTGGGGTGGTCGGGACCGAACACTCGGCGGCTGCGCTGCAGGGTGTCCTCGGCCAGGGCACGGCCGGCCTCCGTCTCGCCCAGCTGGACGAGGGCAAGGGTGAGGGTGCTTGCGGCGGTGAGGGTGTCGGGATGGTCGGGGCCGAGGCTGGGCCGCCAGCGCTCGAGCAGCTGCTGGCAGGTCGCACGGCTGGCCCGGCTGTCGCCGCGGTCCTGCAGATAGCTGGTCACAGCCAGGACCATTTCCCGGCCGGCGGAGGAGCGATCCGCGTGCGGGCCGGTGGCGAGCACGTGCGAGGCCAGAGCGGCGTAGGCCGGCCAGGTGCGGGGATCGTGCGGGTCACCGCAGGTGGCGGCGGCCAGCAGCCTGACCACCTGCTCGACGGTGGCCTGCTGCTCCTCCGGGGGCAGTCGCTGGCGGATCACCGCCTGCACCAGCCGGTGCACTTGGAAGCCGTCGGGAGTGCGGCGGGCCAGCGAGTAGCCGACCAGTGCACCGACCGTGTCGGCGAGGGCGTCGAGGTCGGTCGCGGTGGTCCGCAGCGGCTCCTCCAGCAGCTCGGCGTGCTCCCCGAACAGCGACAGGGGGATGGGGCCGGGAGCCAGGAACGCGGCCAGCTGCAGCAGCTGCACCGCGGCCAGGTCCCGATGTCGCAGCCGCTCTAGGGACAGCGTCCAGGCGGTGTCCAGGCGCCCGGCGTAGCCGAGCACCTCGCCGCGGGCCAGCAGGCTCGCGCGGTGTTTCCGGAAGCGGCGTAGGTAGTCCGCCGCCGGCAGGGCGGTCTGCTCCAGGTAGGCGGCGGCCTGGGCGGCGGCCAGCGGCAGGTCCCCCAGTTCGCCGGCGAGCTTGTCCGCCAGCTCCCCGTCCAGGTCCGGGAGGCGGGCGCGCAGCAGGGCGACCGTCTCGGAACGGGCCAGCACGTCGACCTCGATCCGCCCACCGAGCGCCCCCCAGCCGGGGAAGCGGGAGGTGATCAGCAGGTGCCCGGCGCCGGCGGGTCGGTAGTCGGCGACGTCGGCGGGCCGTTCGGCGTTGTCGAAGACCAGCAGCCAGCGGTCGCGGCGGCGCAGCTCGGCCAGCAGCCGGTCCACGGTGGCGGCCACCGTCGCCCCGGCGGGGAGGTCCAGCCGGGCGGCGAAAGCAGCCAGCTGGTTGGCGATCAGCACCGGCTGTTCGGCGTCGATCCACCACACCAGCTCGTAGTCGGCGGCATACCGGTGCGCGTACTCGAGCGCCAGCTGGGTCTTGCCCACCCCGCCCAGCCCGTACAGCGCCTGTACCGCCGGTGTGCCCTTCTGGGCGCGCAGCCGCCGGCGGATCCCGGCCAGCAGGCCGTCGCGGCCGGTGAAGTGCGGATTGCGCGGCGGCACCTGCCACACCCCCGGCAGCGTGCCGGCGAACCCCGGCCGCCCGCCCACCCCGCCGCCCGGCGACGCGTCCGAGCGGGGGAACGGCGGTGGGCGGGTCGGGCGCCCGCCGGCGAGCCGGTCGCGCAGGCGGGCCGCGGCGGCGGCCTCGTCCAGGTCGGTCAGGTCCACCCGGATCAACGGAGCGAACAGCGGAGGAACCGTGACCGGTTCGACCAGCACCGGCACGACCCGCCCCGGCTCGTCCGCCTGCGCCGCGAAGGCTGCCCGCAGCTCCGCCCCGCCGAACACCGAGGCGAAGTAGGCGGGGGTGCACACCGCCAGAAGCCGGTCGGCCCGCTGTAGCGCCTGCTGCATGCGGGCGACGAAGTCCTCACCCGGTGCCCAGTCCCACACGTCCAGCTCGACGGTGTAGCCGGCCTGCTGCAGCTGCCAGGCCAGCCATTCCGCCCAGGCGGTATCGCGGCCGGCGTGGCTGATGAAGAAGTCGGTCCCCCGGCCGCTCACGCTCCACGCATACACCGGTTACCTGTCGCACGGGAGACCTGCCCGTGTCCGGAGTCGACCGTCACCGGTCCGGGCCGCGGCAGAGCCTTATGTGCGCGGTGCGGCGGGGCGCTGTGTGGGTCGTCATCTGCTCTCCCGGCCGGAGGTCACGCCGGCGTCGGTGGGGGCGGACCGTCGCCGGGCAACGGGGTCGGGCTGCGACCGTCGAGCGCCGCCGATGGTCGGACCCGTTTCTCAAGGCGTCTCGCGCGAGCGGCGCCTGGGAACCTCTCGACGCGAGCCGGCGCTCGGGCATCGGCCCCGGCTCCTCGATGCGCTCGACATCGTGGACGGCGCTGCAGGACTCGGCCACCGCGTCCGCATCAGCGGTCACCGCCAACATCGCGGGCCTCTTCAGGCGCCAAAGAGAATCAACAGCTGCCATCGACCGCCATTAGGTAGACCTTCATTCGACCCTCTCAACCGCAAGGTGAGTCGCTGCCAGCGGGCATTCCAGCATTGCGGGACGACCGGGGCAGACAGCGCAAGAAGTCCTTCAGCAAGAAGGGCGACGCTGATCGTCACGCGGCCACGGTCGAGGCGGACAAGGCGCGCGGCACGTACGTCGAACCGTCGAAGACCACCGTCGCCGAGGACGCCCGGAGGTGGGCGGAGACCCGCCCGCACCGGCCGACCACGGCGCGGCGGACCGAGATGATGATCCGACTGCACATTGACGGGACGCGTCCCGGTGGCCGGAGGTTCGCGGACGTGCGCCCGTCCGAGGTCCAGGCGCGGACCACCGACCGGTCGAGGGTGCTGGCCCCCACCACCCTGCGACAGGCCGTCGGGCTGCTCCGGAGCGTGTACGCGGCCGCGGTCCTCGACCGACTGGTGGCCTCCTCCCCGGTCGTCCGCATCCGGCTCCCCAGGCACGAGAGGGAGCGGGTCGTGCCGCTGTCGGTCGAGCAGGTTGCGGCGCTCGCCCGGGCCATGCCGGAGCGCTACCGGGCCATGGTCCTCACTCAGGCCGGGCTCGGGCTCCGGATCGGCGAGCTGCTCGCGCTCCGCGTCCAGGACGTCGACTTCCTGCGCCGCACCGTGCGGATCGAGTGGCAGTTCACCCAGGGGTCGAAGGGTGAGCGAAGCGAGCCGAAGACTCCCCGATCGAGGCGGACGATCCCGCTTCCTCGGGTGGTTGCCGAAGCGCTGGCCTCCCACCTGGCGGCGTGCCCAGCGGCCGAGGACGGGACGATCTTCACGACCCGGAAGGGTGTCCCGCTCGGGCACGTCTACTACGGCCACAACCTGATGGGCCGTGCGGTGACCGAGGCGGGGCTGCCGCGGGGGACGACGAGCCACGACCTGCGGCACCACTACGCCAGCGTTCTGCTGGCGGCCGGTGAGTCGGTCGTGGCCGTTGCCGAGCGGCTGGGCACGAGGACGCCTCGCTGGTCCTGAGCACCTACGGGCACCTGATGCCGGACTCGGACGACCGGACGCGCAGCGCCGTCGACGCGGCGTGGGACATAGCCAGTGCCCCGTGTGCCCCGGATGTGCCCCAGGACGCGCTCCCGATCCGCTAGTCGGCCAGCTCGACGACCACGGGCGCGTGGTCGCTGGCGCCCTTTCCCTTGCGCTCCTGCCGGTCTATCAGGGCGTTCGTCACCCGGCCGGCCAGCGCGGGTGAGCCCAGCAGGAAGTCGATCCGCATGCCCTCGCGGCGGGCGAAGCGCAGCTGGGTGTAGTCCCAGTAGGTGTAGACGCCGGGACCGGGAGCGTGCGGCCGGACCACGTCGGCGTACCCGGCGTCGACGATCGCGCGGAAGGCGGCGCGCTCGGGCTCGGAGACGTGCGTGGAGTGGGCGAAGACCCGGACGTCCCACACGTCGTCGTCCTGCGGGGCGATGTTCCAGTCGCCGACCAGGGCGACCTGCGCGCCGGCGTCCTCGGCCAGCCAGCCGGCGGCCGCCGTCCGCAGCGCCTCGAGCCACTGCAGCTTGTACCGGTAGTGCGGGTCGGTCAGCGCGCGCCCGTTGGGGACGTAGAGGCTCCACACGCGCACCCCGCCGCAGGTGGCGCCCAGCGCGCGGGCCTCGGCTGCGGGCTCGGCGTCCTCCTTGGCCGACCAGTACGGCATCCCGGGGAAGCCGACCTCGACGTCGTCGAGGCCGACGCGGGAGAGGATCGCCACCCCGTTCCACTGCGAGTGGCCGACGTGCGCGACCTGGTAGCCGAGGTCGGTGAAGCGGGACTCCGGGAACTGGTCGTCGCGGCACTTCGTCTCCTGCAGTGCCAGGACGTCGACGTCCGAGCGCTGCAGCCATGCCACCACGCGGTCGGCGCGGGTGCGGATCGAGTTGACGTTCCAGGTGGCGAGACGCACGGGCACCGACCATACGGAGTGCCTCGCGAGTGGGTACGGCCTCCGGCCACCTGCCCGCAGGTGAGCCGCTCGTGGTCGGGGTACCGGACGGGTGTCCCCAGGTGGCAACCGCGACGGCCGTGTGGGGACGCTGCGGGTGGGAGCATGGGAGCAGACGGGCCGCCACGGATCGCCCCGGCCGAGGACAACCAGCGAGGAGGGCCCGTGAGCGAGCGCGACTGGGACGTGACGCGTCCCATCGGCCCGTCGCGGCCCCTGCCCCCGCCACCGGAAGGCCGGGAGCGGCAGCGGCACGGCCGCGGTCTCGCCGCGGTGCTGGGTCTGACCCTGCTGAACGCCGTCCTCCCGGGGACGGCGTTCCTCGCGGCCGGCCGGCGTCGGCTGGGCGTGTTCGTCCTCGGCGTCTTCCTGCTGCTGGTCGGTGGCGCCGCCTGGCTGGCCACCGCGGGTCAGCGGACGGCGGCGCGGGTCGCCGTCGACACCACCGCGCTGACCTGGGTGCTCGGCGGGCTCGTCGCGCTGGGGCTGCTGTGGGTGCTCGTCGTCGTCGCGGGCTACCGGGCCGTCCTGTCACCCCGCACCTCGCGTGGCGGGAAGTTCCTGGGAGGTGTGCTCGTGGCCGCGCTGGTGGCCGGGATCGCCTATCCGGTGGTCACGGCCGGCCAGGTGGCGCTCGCCCAGCGCGGACTCCTCGACGACGTCTTCGCCGACCGCGAGTCGGCGACGGTGACCGACAGGGTCGACCCGTTCGGGGACCAGGAGCGGATCAACGTGCTGCTGCTCGGCGGGGACGGCGGCGAGGGCCGCGAGGGCGTGCGCACCGACACCGTGATCGTGGCCAGCGTCGACACCGAGACCGGCGACGCGACGCTGTTCAGCCTGCCGCGCAACCTCGAGGACCTGCCGTTCCCGGAGGACAGCCCGCTGGCCGACGTGTACCCGGACGGCTTCGACGCCGGCAGTGAGAGCGAGAGCCTGCTCAACGCCGTGTACCGCAACGGCCCGACGGAGCACCCGGACATCCTGGGGCCGACCGACGACCCGGGCGCGGACTTCCTCAAGCTCGGCGTCGGCGAGGCGCTGGGCCTCGACATCCACTACTTCGTGCTGGTCAACCTCGACGGCTTCAGCCGGCTGGTCGACGCCCTCGGCGGGATCACCGTCAACGTCAACTACTGGGTGCCGATCAACGGCAACCCCGGTACCGGCGAGCTGCCCGACGACTACATCGAACCCGGGCCCGACCAGCGCATGGACGGCCGGCGGGCGTTGGACTTCGCCCGCGGCCGCTTCGGGCTCACCGACTACGACCGGATGGCCCGCCAGCGCTGCACCATCACCGCGATCATCGACGCCGCCGACCCGGTCACCCTGCTGGAGCGCTACCAGGAGCTGGCCGCCACGACGCAGGACATCGTGAGCACCGACATCCCGCGGTCGGCCCTCGACGACTTCGTCGACCTGGCGTTCCTGGTCAAGGACGCCGAGGTGCGCAGCGTCGTCTTCGACGACACCGTGATCAACCCGGCCTACCCCGACTACGACCGGATCCGCGCGATCGTCGCCGAGGCGCTGGACCCGGCCCCGGCCGACGACGCAGCGAACGGCACGCCGAGCCCGGCGCCGACGCCCGCACCGGCTCCCGGCTCGCCCACCCCGGCGCCCAGCGCGCCCACGGGCGACCCGGCGACGGTGACCGACGTGGCCGACGCCTGCGCCTACGACCCGGTCCGGGCCGCCGAGGCGCTGGCCGCCGGCGAGCCGCCGAACCGGGCCGGCTGACCGAGGCCCGGCCCCCTCGCAGGCCCGGGGCGGTGCCCTGGACGGGGTCGCCCGTCCTTTTCCCACCCCCCGCAGCAGGAGGACCTCCTCCCCGAACCCCTCGCGAGCTCAGGGCGCGCCGGAAGAGGACCAGGTACCTGGACGAGGCCGGCGGGCAGGTGGGACTACACGGCTCTTAGTGCACCGGGAACTCACCGATGCGCTGGGCCGCTGGCCCGCGGAGCGCGACCGGCTGTCCGCGGAGCGAGGAGAAGCGCCGTCCCCCGCTGACCCGGGCCGCGGGCTCCTCCCGTCAGGGCATCCGGCGCGTCGGGCGCACCTGTGCAGCGGCCTAGGGTCGGGCACATGACCTCACCCGCCGGGGACGGCCGAGAGCGCCTCATCGCCCTCCTCGTGGCCGGCATCGCCGTCGTCCTGCTGGTGTCGTCGCCGACCTGGTTCGCCAGCGACCGGGCCGGCGTGGGGGGCGCCCAGCTGTTCCTGGGCGTGGTCCTCGTGGCGGTGGCGGCCTTCCTGTACCGACGCGCCCAGCGCCGCTGACCACCGCGCGCGGGCCTGCGCGGCCTGCTGTTGCCCTCAGGACGTCGGGGGAGGGGCGCGGACGAACGCCGTCGTCGCGGGAGCGTGATGGTGGGCGATCGCGTTGCGTCGCGACGTGGTCGGCAGCACGCTGACCGGACCTGTCGGTGACCGAGTGGAGGTCGGCGTGAAGCTGGACAAGCAGGAGCTGCTGCGGGTGCTGCACACGGAGGGCGACAACGAGACCGCCGACAAGGTGGCCGCGCAGCTGCCCGACGAGATCGACACCGACCGGGACGGCGATGCGCTGGACGCGATCGGGCTGGACCGCACGCAGCTGATGGCCAAGCTCGCCGGCGGCGGATTCGGCGGCACCATCGCCCCCTGACGGCGCCCCGGCCGATCACCGCCCCCGGAGCGCGGCGCCCAGTTCCACGGCGTGGTCGAGGAACGTGCCGACCAGGGCGGGATCGACCTCGTCGGGACTCGTGAGGTCGAGCGCGCGGACCTGCCGTCCGGTGCCCGACAGCCGTCGGTCCGGGTCGGGCAGCCGGGCGCCGTGCTCGAAGACCAGCTGCACGCGGTCCGCCGTCGGGAAGACCGCGCAGACGAAGCCCGCCACCGGGTCGCGGTAGTTGAGCGAGTGCCAGCCGCGGCGCACCCGCTCCTCGAGCTGCGGGTGGGCGTCGAGCAGCACCGCGCGCAGCCGCTGCGCGGTGGCCGCCACCGCGTCGGGGTGCTCGCTCAGCAGGTCGTCGGCTCCGGGGTCCCTGGGCACGCGCGCAGCCTGGCACCGGGCCCCGACACCCAGGAACGGGTGCCGGTGCCCGGCCCCGTCCCGGGCACCGCCCCGAGCTCGCGAGGGGTGGAGCGAGGACCCCCTCGCCCCCACCGCTCGCAAGCTCGCGGCGGGACCCTGCAGGAGGCCGGGGTCCTTGTTCAGCCGGCGTAGGGACGCTCGCGCGCCAGCTCCTCCTTGGCCACCCCGCGGATGTGCACCGCGTCCGGGCCGTCGACGATCCGCAGCGTCCGGGCCGACGCGTAGAACCGGGCCAGCACCGTGTCGTTGCTGACGCCGGCGCCGCCGTGCAGCTGGATGGCGCGGTCGATGACGTCGAGGGCGACCCGGGGTGCGGCGACCTTGATCGCGGAGATCTCGGTGCGGGCGCCCTTGGCCCCGTACTTGTCGATCAGGTCGGCGGTCTTGAGCACGTACAGCCGGGCCTGGTCGATCTCCATCCGCGAGAGGGCGATCGCCTCCCGGACGGTGCCCTGGTCGGCCAGCGGCCGGCCGAACGCCACGCGGGCCTTCGACCGCTCGACCATCAGCATCAGCGCCCGCTCGGCCATGCCGATCGCCCGCATGCAGTGGTGGATGCGGCCGGGGCCGAGCCGGGCCTGGGCGATCATGAACCCGTCACCCTCACCGGCCAGGATGTTCGAGGCCGGCACCCGTACGTCGGTGAACCGCAGCTCCGAGTGCCCGTGCTGGTCCTGGTACCCGAAGACGGGCAGGTGCCGGACGATCTCGAAGCCGGGGGTGTCCCGGGGCACCAGCACCATCGACTGCTGGCGGTGCGGCGGTCCGTCCGGGTCGGTCTTCCCCATGACGATGAAGATCTGGCAGCGCTCGTCGGCGGTGCCGGTGATCCACCACTTGCGCCCGTTGATGACGTACTCGTCGCCGTCGCGGACGATCGAGGTCTGGATGTTGCGGGCGTCGGACGACGCGACGTCGGGCTCGGTCATCGCGAAGCCGGACCGGATCTCCCCCTCGAGCAGCGGGTTGAGCCACCGCTCCTTCTGCTCGGGCGTGCCGAACAGCATCAGGGTCTCCATGTTGCCGGTGTCCGGGGCCCCGCAGTTGGTGACCTCGGGGGCGATCACCGGCGACCAGCCCATGATCTCGGCGACGGAGGCGTACTCCAGGTTGGTCAGCCCGCCGAGCTCGTGGTGGAAGAGGTTCCACAGGCCGCGCTTGCGGGCCTCGACCTTCAGTTCCTCGAGCACCGGGGGGTGCTCGTGGTTGTCGTGACCGCGTTCGGCGCGCCACTCGTCGTAGACCGGCTCGGCGGGGAAGACCTGCTCACGCATGAAGTCCCACATCCGGCCGCAGACGTCCTCGGCTCGGGCGGAGAGGGCGAAGTCCATGAGCGCAAGGTAGAGGGCGCGGTGACCGGCGTCTCGCCGAGGGTCCGTCCCACGGTCGGGATCAGTACGGCAGGTCGTCGTCCGGCCCCGGCTCCGGGATGGGCAGCCAGCAGCTGAACGCGAACGGGCAGCCGATCAGCACCAGCAGGGCCATCACGCCGAAGGCCATCGGACCCAGCAGGAGGGGTGCCGCCACCATCGCCGTTCCCGCCAGGAGGACCAGCCAGAGCGCGCCCCGGCCGGGTCGGCGGGCCCGGGTGCCGGGGTCCGCGGTAAGGCGGGCGGCCAGGTCGGGGTCCTCGCGGGCGAGCTCCTCGCCCAGGGCGCGCAGCACGGCGTCGTCGTCCACGGCACGGGCCTCCGGTTCCGGCACGTGCGGCGCCCCGGGCTCGGGCACGGGCGGGGCGTCGTCCCCCGGGTCGCGTCCCGCCCTCCAGCCTCCGCCGCGGGCTTTCGGACCGCCAGCCCTCCGTGCGCGCCGTCGGCCCCCGGACACGCCGGAGGCCGGGCCCCGTGCGGGACCCGGCCTCCGGCGTGTGCGGCGGGTTCCTCTTCTAGACGCGGGAGGTGCGGCCACCCACGGCGTTGCGCACCGGACCCAGCGCGATGGCCAGCCCGGCGAGCGCGCTGACCAGGTGCAGCCAGTTGTCGGCCCAGTTCAGGCTCAGGAAGTCCCAGGTCTGGCCGACCGCGAACAGGCCGTAGACGAACGTCGCGCCGTAGCCGACGGCCAGCAGCCAGCCGTAGGTCCGGGCACCGGACAGGGTCCGGAAGAGCGCCAGGCCGGTGGCGCCGATCAGGATGTGCACGATGTTGTGGAACGGGTTGACCTCGAACCCGAGGATCGTCTCGTTCGTGTCGTGGCCGAAGAAGTTGTCGAAGCCGGTGACGAAGAAGCCGACGATGCCGACCAGCAGGTAGACGGCACCGATCACCAGGCTCAGGATCTGCGGCCAGGTCATGGCGCCGCGGCCGGTGTTGCTCGATGGTGCGGACATGGGGTCCTCCCCGGATTCCGTGATCGCCTTCGCGTTGTCTGCCCGGGCCCGGATTACCCCTGGCCTGCGGCCGGTAACGGCGGTGCCCCGATCGGGGGACGACCGTTGCCGAACCGACACCTTCCGGGGCCGGACCTGTCATCGACGTGTTCGGGACCGGGCCCCGGATCGGTTCAGCGCCGGGTCGGCTTCGGCCGCCGGACGACGAAGGGGCCGACCGCGAGCAGGTCGACCGGGGCCGAGCCGAAGCACTCCAGCGCGTCGCGGACGTCGTCGACCATCGGGCGGCCGGCGGTGTTGAGGCTGGTGTTGACCACGACCGGCAGGCCGGTGCGCCGCTCGAACGCCGTGATCATGCGGTGCACCAGGGGCTCGGTCCCGCGGTCGATCGTCTGGATGCGCGCGGTCCCGTCGACGTGGGTGACCGTCGGGATGCGGTCCCTCCACTCCGGTGCGACGTCGTGGACGAAGAGCATGTACGGCGAGGGGATGGGGCCGCGGCTGAAGATCTCGGGAGCCCGCTCGAGCAGGACCATCGGCGCCACCGGGCGGAACTGCTCGCGGCCCTTGACGTCGTTCATCCGCTCGAGGTTGGCCTCGAAGCCGGGGTGGGCCAGCAGCGAGCGGTGGCCCAGGGCGCGCGGGCCGAACTCCGCCCGGCCCTGGAACCAGGCGACGATGCCGTTGTCGGCCAGCACCTCGGCCACGGCCTCGGCGACGTCGTCGGGCCGCTCGTAGTCGATGGCCGCGGTCTGCAGCCACCGCTCGATCTCGTCGTCGCTCCAGCTCCGGCCGAGCGCAGCGCCGGGCATCGGCTCGGTGCGCTCGCCGAGCTCGGTGGCCACCTGCAGGGCCGCGCCCAGCGCCGTCCCGGCGTCGCCGGCGGCCGGCTGCACCCACACCTCCTGGAACGGGCTCTCGGCGAGGATGCGCGTGTTGGCCACGCAGTTGAGGGCGGTGCCGCCGGCCAGGGTGAGGGTCTTCTCGCCGGTCTGCTCGTGCACCCACCGGGCCAGGTCGACCAGCACCTCCTCCAGCCGCTGCTGGACGCTGGCGGCCAGGTCGGCGTGCGCCTCGGTCCAGTCGTCGCCCTTGCCCAGGCGCGGGGCGAACTCGGTGAAGTCGATCCTCTCGGTGACGAAGCCGCCGTCGCCGGTGGCCCGGATGAGCTCCGACAGCTCGCCGACGAACCGCGGCTTGCCGTAGGAGGCCATCGCCATGACCTTGAACTCGTCGGAGCTGCGGAGGAAGCCGAGGTGGTCGGTGAGCTCCTCGTACATCAGGCCCAGCGAGTGCGGCAGCGACTGCCCGGCCAGGATCTCCAGCTGCCCGTCGGTGTAGCGGCCGGCGAGGTGGCTGTGCGCCTCGCCGCGGCCGTCGAGCACCAGCACCGCGTTGTCCCGCTGCGGCGCGGCCAGCCCGGCGGACGCCGCGTGCGCGACGTGGTGCTTGACGAACCGCACCTTCGCCGGGTCGAGGCCGGGGAGGGCGTGGGCCAGGAAGTCCGGCGCCTTCTCGGCGTACATCTTGCGCATGACGTCGCCGTCGTCGAACAGCCCGGACTCCTCCGGGGTGCCCATCAGCGCGGGGTCGAAGGAGTACGCGACGGCGTCGAGCTCCTCGGGACGGATGCCCGCCTCCGCGAGGCACCAGGCCGCCGAGAGCTCGGGCAGCTCCCAGGCGCTCCACGGCAGCGGGCGCTTGCCGTGCTTGCGCCGGCTGAACCGCTCCTCCTCGGCCGCGGCCACGACCCTCCCGTCGACGACCAGGGCCGCCGACGGGTCGTGGTAGATCGCGTTGATGCCCAGGACCTTCACCCGTGTACTCCTCCCGCCGCCGGGCACGGAGTGGCGCCCGGTCTCTGTGGTGATCATGAAGCCGTGGTCGGCACTTCGCAGGACGAAGGCGTCCGGCCGTGGCCCCGTCCCGGGTCCCGCCCTGAGCCGGCGAAGGGTGGGAGGACGGGGGCCTCCTTCAGTCGCGGCGCTCGAGCAGGTCGTTGTCCAGGACGGCGGCGAGTGCCAGCGTCTTGTAGCCGACCTGCTCGAACAGGACGACGACCCGGTCGTCCTCGACCCGCATGACCACACCCGGCCCCCACTCGGCGTGCTGCACGGGGGTCTGGCTGGGGAACGGCGTCTCGTCGTCGTCGGGCTGCTCCTGGGACAGGCCGGCGTCGCAGTTGTCGCAGTTGCCGCACGGCTGCTCCAGCTGCTCGCCGAAGTAGCCGAGCAGGAACTGCCGCCGGCACTCGGTGGTCTCGGCGTAGCCGCGCATCATCTCGACGCGGCTCTGGTCGACCCGCTCGTGGTGCTCGGCCAGCTCGCGGGCGGCGGCCGCGGCGTCGCCCGGGTCCGGTGCGGCGTCGGCCGGGTGGGCGGCGCCCTCCTCGTCGAGGACGACGGCCGACACCTGCTCGAGCAGGTTCAGGTCGCGGGCCAGGGGAGTGGCGGGCCGGCCGGTCTCCTCGCGCAGCTGCTTGACGTCGACGCCGTCGTCGATGCCGGCGGCCTCCGCGGCCGCGACCAGGCCGGCGACCTGCTGCAGCTCCTCCTCGCCCGGGACGCCGGCGGCGAAGAACCTGCGGAGGCCGAGGTCCTCCTGGCGGTACACGAGCAGGGCGAGCGCGGGCTGCCCGTCGCGGCCGGCGCGGCCGATCTCCTGGTAGTAGCTGTCGACCGAGTCGGCGGGCTCGGCGTGGACGACGAACCGGGTGTCGGGTTTGTCGATGCCCATGCCGAAGGCGGTCGTGGCGACGACGACGTCGAGCTCGTCGTCCATGAACGCGCGCTGGGTGTCCTCGCGCTCGGACTTCTTCAGCCCCGCGTGGTACGGCCGCACCCGCAGGCCGCGCTCGGTCAGGTCGGCGGCGATGGACTCGGTGCCCTTGCGGGTGGCGCTGTAGACGATGCCCGGGGTCCGCCCCTCGCCGACGAGCCCGGTGACCCGGTCGAGCACCGCCTGCTCCTTGCCGTGCGCGTCGGCGTGCTGCTCGACCTCCAGCCGGATCTCCGGGCGGTCGAACCCGGCGACGACCACCCGCGCGTCGCGCATGCCCAGCCGCTCCACGATCTCCGCGCGCACGGGCGGCGCGGCGGTGGCGGTGAGGGCGAGCACCGTCGGGTGGCCGAGCTGCTCGATGACGCCGCCCAGCCGCAGGTAGTCGGGGCGGAAGTCGTGGCCCCAGGCGGAGACGCAGTGTGCCTCGTCGACGACGAACAGGGCCGGGTGCGCCTCGGCGATGGGCGCCACGACCTCCGGTTTCGTCAGCTGCTCGGGGGCGAGGAAGAGGTGGCGGACCGTTCCGTCCGCGAGCCCCTCGAGGGCGGCGCGCTGGTCGCCGGCCGGGAGTGCGGAGTTGAGCTGGGCGGCCCGGCCCTCGAGCCCGTCGAGCTCCTCGAGCCGGCCGACCTGGTCACGCTGCAGCGCGATGAGCGGGGAGACGATGAGCACCGGGCCGTCGACCAGCTGCCCCGCGACCTGGTAGACGGCGGACTTCCCGGCGCCCGAGGGCAGCACCGCGAGCGTGTCGCGCCCGGAGACGACCGACTGCATCGCCTCCTCCTGGCCCGCCCGGAACTCCTGGTAACCGAGCAGCTCGCGGGCGGTCTCCCGGATGCGGCGGGTGCGGACGGAGGGGCTCGCCCCGGCGGGGTCGGCCTGCTTCTTGCGGGGCACCGGCACCCGCTGCCCGACGCCCGCGATCGGCAAACGGAACGCAGGTGGCACGGCACCGGGCCGCCCACGCCGGATCACCTCGGACGGCTGAGCCAGTCCCGCGCGATCTGGTCCCCGGTCACCGGGCCGCCCAGGAGCAGGCCCTGCACCTGTGGGCACCCCAGCTCACGGAGGCGCTGCAGCTGCTCCTCCGTCTCCACGCCCTCGGCGGTGACCGTCGCGCCGAGGTGCCCGGCGAGCGCGAGCACGGCGGAGACGATCGCGTCGGTCGGGCGGTCGTCGGGCAGGCGGGCGACGAAGGAGCGGTCGAGCTTGAACGCCTGGGGCGTCCGCTCGCGCAGCGCCGCGAAGCTGGAGTAGCCGGTGCCGAAGTCGTCCACGGCCAGCGTGACGCCCGCGGCGGTGAACCGCTCCAGGGCCGCCCGCGCCCCCGGCTCCATGGCGCAGGACTCGGTCATCTCCAGCTCCAGGGCGTCCGCGGGCAGCCCGACGCGGTCGAGCAGCGCGAGCACGCGGGGGGCGAAGTCGCCGGGGAGCAGCTGACGGATCGAGACGTTGACCGCCACGCGCGGGGTGGCGGCAGGGCCGTGGACGCCGCGCCACTGCGCGGCCTGCGTGCAGGCCTGCTCGAGCACCTGCATGCCGAGCTCGTGGATCAGCCCCGTCTCCTCGGCCGCGGCGATGAACTCCGCCGCCGGCACCTCGCCGCGCTCGGGATCGTGCCACCGGGCGAGCGCCTCGACGGTGGTGAGCCGGCCGTCGGCCACCCGCACGATCGGCTGGTAGGCGACGGTCACCACGCCCGCCTCGACCGCGCGGCGCAGCGCGGCGCGCAGCCCGAGCCGGTCCCGGGTCTGCCGGCGCAGCGGTTCGTTGAAGACCTCGTACCGGTGGCCCCCGGTCGCCTTGGCCCGCTGGAGGGCCATGTCGGCCGCCCGGAGCAGCTCCTCGCCGTGCCCGCCGTCGTCCGATCCGACCGAGACGCCCTGCTCCTCACGCAGCCGCGGCCCCGCCAGGCCCTCCGCGTCGGCGACCGCCAGCCCGACGCTGACCGTGACGACGACCTCCCGGCCGTCGACGGCATACGGCTCGGCCAACGCGGCGAGCAGCCGCTCGGCCACCCCCGCAGCCTCCTCGACGCCCGTCACGCCGTCGAGCAGCACGGCCATCTCGTCCCCGCCGAGGCGGCTGACCAGGTCGGCGGGCCGCACCGCCTTCTCCAGCCGGCGCGCGACCGCCACGAGCAACTCGTCGCCGGCGTCGTGCCCGAGCTGGTCGTTGACCCCCTTGAAGCCGTCCAGGTCGCAGTAGAGCACCGCGAACCGGGCCTCGGGGTTGCGCTCGGCCCGGTGCGCCGCGCCCTCCACCCGGTCCATCAGCAGGACCCGGTTCGCCAGCCCGGTGAGCGAGTCGTGGACCGCCGCGTGCTCGGCGGCCGCGATGCTGGCCTGCCGGCCGGTGACCAGCGCGCCGAGGGTCAGCCCGGCCAGGGTGAGGGTCACCAGGCCGAGCTGGAGTCGCAGTGGGCTCTCCACGACGTCCCGGCCGACCAGTGCCACGGCGAGGGCGTTGGCGACGAGGACGGCGAAGGCCACCCGGGGCAGCCCACCCCGGACGGCGATCCAGATGAGCGGCACGTACACCAGGTAGGCCAGGTCCAGCCCGCCGACGGACGGCTCGCCGTAGGCCAGGTACACCGTCGCGAGGAGCAGCACGGCCTGCCCGGCCAGTTCCAGCGGCTGGTCCAGCACACGGTCGGCGAGGCGGCCGAGCCAGCGCGGGCGGACGCGGTCCGACCAGGACGAGTGCTGGTGCCCCAGTCCGAGCCGGAGTGGGTGGGGGAGGGCCGGTCGATCGCGCCAGAGCGCGGGTATCCGCCGGCTGGCGATGAGCAGCGCGGGCGCCAGGACCCCCACGCCGGTGGCGCGGCCGGACCAGAAGCCGAGGACGGCGCGGAAGAACTCCCCCCAGGTCAGCAGCCCCCCGACGGCGAGCTCGAGGACCCGCGCGAGGGCGAGCACCAGTGGACCGGCGACGGCGGCCAGCCCGAGCAACCAGGCGACGTCCCGCTGGCCGGGCAGCCGTGGGTCGATCCGCACCCGGCGCAGCAGGAGCCAGGCCACGGCCGTGTAGACGGCGGTGCCCAGGGCGCCGCCCAGCCAGACGTTGACCCAGCTGACCTCCGTGCTGCTCACGACCAGCCCGTGCAGCGGCGCGGTCAGCAGCAGCAGCGGGGCGTACCGCAACCCGAACACGAGCAGCAGGACGACGCTCAACCCGGCCGGGGGGTACCACAGCGACACCTCCTGCCGTGCCTGGAAGACGCTGGCGATGGCGTCCAGTCCCAGCCAGAGGGCCAGGTACACCACGGAGACGATCAACGGACCGCGCCACCGGCGCATGCGGGTCCCGCCCCCCTGTTCCTCGACGCCGGACGGGTACCGGCTGCGTCCGTCCCCTGCCCCAGGCGCCGGGCCCTACACCCCGGGGCGGCATCGTGGCGCGATCCCCGAGCGCGCGCGGGCGGTCCCCTCCTCGGCGCCCGGAGCCCGCGAGGGCCCAGGAGGAGCCCCGTCCCGGGTCCCGCGCCGAGCCCGCGAAGGGTGGGAGGACGACGGCTCCACCGCAGGGCCTCGCCGCGAGCCTGCGAGCCGGTGGGGGGCAGGGGTCCTTCTTCTAGCCTGCCCCGGTGACGACCAGCTACCGGATCGCCGAGGCCGCGGGCCTGCTCGGCGTCAGCGACGACACGGTGCGCCGGTGGATCGACAGCGGCCGGCTGCCGGCCACCCGCAGCGGCGGCGGCCCCGCACAGGTCGACGGTGCCGACCTCGCCCGGCTCGCCACGCAGTTGCACGAGGCCCCCGACCCCGGCACCACCCGCGGCTCCTCGGCGCGCAACCGGCTGACCGGCATCGTCACCCGCGTCGTCCGCGACACCGTGATGGCGCAGGTGGAGATCCAGGCCGGGCCGTTCCGGCTGGTCTCCCTGATGTCGCGGGAGGCGGCCGACGAGCTCGGCCTCGACATCGGCGTCCGTGCCGTCGCCACGGTCAAGGCCACGCAGGTCAGCGTCGACGTCCCGTGACCTGCCCGCACCCGCGGGAGCACTCCCCGATCGGGCAGTCGCATCTGCGGGCGGTCACCCGGTACGGTCCCGCAGGCGCGGACCACGGTGGTCCGCCGTGGGGAGGTCTCGTGTCCAGGCGCGCTCTGCTCGGGACGGCGCTCGTGCTCGTGCTGGCCGGCTGCGGCGGGTCGGCGGATGGCGGGTCGGCGGACGGCGGCGCGGCCGCGGGGCAGGAGCCGAGCCCCGCCGAGCTGGGCGGCACGCTCACCGTCTTCGCCGCCGCCTCGCTCACCGACGTCTTCACCGACCTCGGCGGGCGCCTCGAGGCCGAGCACCCCGGCCTCGACGTGCAGTTCAACTTCGCCGGCAGCTCCGCGCTGGCCAGCCAGATCACCCAGGGCGCCCCGGCCGACGTCTTCGCCAGCGCCAACGAGCCGCAGATGGCCGTCGTCGCCGACGCAGGCCTGGCCGACGGAGAGCCGCAGGTCTTCGCCGCCAACGTGCTGCAGATCGCCGTCCCGGCGGGCAACCCGGCCGGCGTCACCGGTCTGGGCGACTTCGCGCGGGCGGAGCTCGCGCTCGCCGTCTGCGCCCCGCAGGTGCCCTGCGGCTCCGCCGCGGAGGACGTCTTCGCCGCCGCCGGGGTGACCGCCGCGCCCGACACGCTCGAGGAGGACGTGCGGGCCGCGCTGACCAAGGTGGAGCTCGGCGAGGTCGACGCCGCGCTGGTCTACACGACCGACGTGACCGCGGCCGGGGACGCCGTCGAGGGCATCGACGTCCCGGGGGCCGGGGAGGCGGTCAACGACTACCCGGTCGCGGTGCTGGCCGAGGCCCCGAACCCGGAGGCGGCCGCCGCCTTCGTCGAGCTGGTGGGCTCGGACGAGGGGCGGCAGGCGTTGGCGGACGCCGGCTTCCGGGTGCCGTGAGCGGCTCTGTCGACCTGGCGGCGCCGCCGCGCGGAAGCGGACCGTGGGCATCGTGAGGCGCGGGCGGGAACCCGGCGTCCCGGTCCCGCTGCTGGTCCCGGCGGCCCTCGCCGTCGTCTTCCTCGTCCTCCCCCTGGCCGGCCTCGTCATCCGGGCGCCGTGGGCCGAGCTGGGGCCGCAGCTGACCAGCCCGGCGGTCGGGCAGGCGTTGCGGCTCAGCCTCGTCTCGGCGACGGCCGCGACCGGCCTCTCCCTCGTGCTCGGCGTCCCCCTGGCCTGGGTGCTCGCCCGCTCCCGAGCGCGCGGACGGTCGGTGCTGCGCGCGCTGGCCACCGTGCCGCTGGTGCTGCCCCCGGTCGTCGGCGGCGTCGCGCTGTTCCTCGTGCTGGGGCGGCAGGGCATCCTCGGCCGCTGGCTGGACCAGACCCTCGACGTCACCATCCCGTTCACCACCACGGCCGTGGTCATCGCCGAGACGTTCGTGGCGATGCCCTTCCTGGTCATCAGCGTCGAGGGCGCGCTGCGGGCCGCCGACGCCCGCTTCGAGGACGCCGCCGCCACCCTCGGCGCCGACCGGTGGACGACGTTCCGCCGCGTGACCCTGCCGCTGGTGGCGCCCGGCATCGCCGCGGGCGCGGTGCTCTGCTGGGCCCGCGCGCTCGGCGAGTTCGGCGCCACCATCACCTTCGCCGGCAACTTCCCGGGGACGACGCAGACGATGCCGCTCGCGGTGTACCTGGCGCTCCAGCAGGACCCCGACGCGGCGATCGTGCTCTCCCTCGTGCTGCTGGTCGTCTCGCTCGCCACCCTGCTGCTCCTCCGCGATCGGTGGCTCTCCCGGCCGGGAGCCGCGGCGTGAGGCCCGAGGTGGGCACGTGGACTGCTGGTGACCGGTGAGCCTGGCCGCCACCGTCCGGGTCGCCCGCGGCTCGCTGGGCGTCGAGCTCGACCTGGAGGTGTCCGACGGCGAGGTGCTCGCCGTCCTCGGACCCAACGGCGCCGGCAAGTCCACGCTGCTGCGCGTGCTCGCCGGGCTGCTGCCGCCCGACGACGGCCGGGTCGCCGTCGGCCCCGAGACCTGGGACGACGTCCCCGCCGGCGTGCACGTCCCCGCCCACGAGCGCCGCCTGGGCATGGTCTTCCAGGACCACCTGCTCTTCCCGCACCTCTCGGTCACCGACAACGTCGCCTTCGGGCTGCGCACCCGGGGCGTGCGCAGGCCCGCCGCCCGCGCCGCGGCCCGCGACTGGCTGGCCCGGGTGGGCATCGCCGAGCTCGGCGACCGGCGGCCCGGCCAGCTCTCCGGCGGACAGGCCCAGCGGGCCGCCCTGGCCCGCGCGCTGGTGGGCGAGCCCGCGCTGCTGCTGCTCGACGAGCCGCTCTCCGCGCTCGACGCCCGCACGCGGCTCACCGTCCGCGCCGAGCTGCGCCGCCACCTCGCCGCGTTCCCCGGCAGCACCGTGCTGGTCACCCACGACCCGATCGACGCGATGGCGCTGGCCGACCGGGTGGTCGTCGTCGAGGAGGGCCGGGTCGTGCAGGCCGGGACGCCGTCCGACGTCAGCCGTCACCCCCGGACCGACTACGTCGCCCGGCTGGTCGGCCTGGCGCTGCTGCCCGGGGAGGGCGAGGGGACGACGGTCCGGCTGGACGGCGGGGGCCGCGTCGCGGTGGCCGAGGAGACCGCGGGGCCGGTGTTCGTCGCCGTCCGCCCGGAGTCGGTGGCCCTGTGGCCCGCCCGGCCGGAGGGCAGCCCGCGCAACGTCTGGCCCGCCCGGCTGGTGTCGGCCACCCCGCACGGGTCGACGGTGCGCTGCGAGCTCGACGGCGAGGTGCCGCTGGTCGCCGACGTCACCGCGACCGCCTTCGCCGAGCTGGGCCTGGCCCCCGGTACGCCGGTCTGGGCCTCGGTGAAGGCCTCCGACGTCGCCGTCTACGCGCGCTGAGAGGGTGGCGCCGCAACGATCAGCTCAGCTGGTCATCGGAGGGGGTGGCGGGGTGGGCACGGTCGCAGGACTGGTCCTGGCCGCGGGCGGCGGGCGCCGCTACGGCACGCCCAAGGCGCTGGTCGAGTACGAGGGCAGCCTGCTGGTGGAGCGGGCGGTGCGGACCGCGCGGGCGGTGTGCGACCCGGTGCTGGTCGTCCTCGGTGCGCAGGCCGTCGACGTGTGGCGGACGGCCGACCTCGACGGCGCGACCGTGCTGGCCAACCGCGACTGGGAGACCGGGATGGCGTCGAGCCTGCGGACGGGCCTCGACGGGCTCCGCGGCTGGCCCGGGCGGGTCGACGCCGCGCTGGTCACCCTGGTCGACATGCCGGGCATGACGCCGGAGGCGCTGCGCGCGGTCGCCGCGCACGCCGCCCCGGACGCCCTGGCGGTCGCCACCTACGACGGCGTCCGCGGGCACCCGGTGCTGCTGGGCCGGGAGCACTGGGCCGGGGTTGCGGAGTCGGCCACCGGCGACGAGGGCGCCCGCCGCTACCTCGCCGGCCGGGCCGTCACCGAGGTCGACTGCACCGGTCTGGCCGATCCGACCGACCTCGACGTGCCCCCCGGCGGGGTACCGTCGGCGCCGTGATCGCCCGGGTCGTCGACGCACCGCTCTCCGTCGCCGAGCACGAGGACGCCGTCGCCGACAAGGCAGCCGGCGCGGTCGTGTCCTTCGCCGGCGTGGTCCGCGACCACGACGGCGGCCGCTCGGTCACCGAGCTCGAGTACGTGGGCCACCCGACCGCGGAGCAGGTGATCGTCGAGCTGGCCGAGGAGTTCGCCGCCCGTCCCGACGTGCACGCCGTCGCCGTCTCGCACCGCGTGGGCATGCTCGGCATCGGTGACGTCGCGCTGGCCTGCGCGGTCAGCTCCTCGCACCGCGGCCAGGCGTTCGCGGCCTGCGCCGAGCTCGTCGACCTGGTGAAGGAGCGGCTGCCGATCTGGAAGCGGCAGGTCTTCACCGACGGCGACGAGGAGTGGGTCGCCTGCCCCTAGCGCGGCGTGGGGACCAGCCGCGCCTCGACGATCTTCGTGGCGCCGGCGGCGCGCGCGGCCACCTCGCCGCTGCGCTGCCGCACCCGGTCGAGCATCTCGGTGTCGTTGAGCGGCATCGTGGCGACCAGCCGCTCGGCCCGTCCGACCGCCGGGTCCGCGAGCACCGCGTCGACCAGGCGGGCGCCGGTCCCCAGCGGCAGGTGACCGGATTCCACGTGCATCGCGGAGGCGACCACGCCGGGCACCTCGGTCGGGCGGATCTCGGCCTCGGCGAGCACGCGGCCGTCGGCGTGCACCCGGACGACGGACAGGACGGAAGAGGGCATCGTCGACGTCTCCACGACTCGGCGGACGGGCCGGCCCGGCGGACCGGTGGGGACGGCCCCACGCGCGGGACCTGCAACGGCGCGAGACCGCACCGTCACGGGTCAGCCTCTCCCGCGTTCCGTGGACCGAGGTAGGGACTTCCGTCCCGATCCCGGGAGGCGCCCGGGCTCCCGAGAGCGGGCCGACGCCCGGTCAGGCGCGCGGGTCCGACGGCGTCATGCCGGCGGCGATCAGCGTGCTCAGCAGGCGCGCCACCGTCTCGACCAGCGGCAGGTCGCGTGCGGCGCTCCGGGGCCGGGCGCGGAACCCCCAGGCGCACAGCGTGCCGAACAGCTCCCCCTCGGGGCTGATGATCGGGACGCCGATGTAGGCGGCGATCCGCGAGACCGGCCCGGTCATGAGCTTGGCGAAGGCCGGGACGGCAGCGGTGACCGTGGCCGCCCGTGGAGCCTCCCCGGCGACCATGGCGCGGCAGAAGGTGTCCGCCCACGGCAGCCAGGTGCCCGGTCGGATCAAGTCGGGTGGGTACGCGTGGAGCACGACCTGCCGGTCGTCCACGACGCGGGTCACCACCCACACGTCCCAGCCGAGGCGCTCGTGCAGTGCTGCGAGGACCTCGCAGGCCGCGGCGGAGAAGTCACCCCACGGGGCGACGTCCAGGACGGTGGGCGCGGCCATGCTCACCATCGTCCTCGCTGCGTGACGACTCGGATACGGGATCGTGTGCAGATCAGCGGACGGGGGCCGCTCCGTCGTCGGGGTCCCGCCGGACGGCCTCGTCGCGCAGGGCGGCCTCCTCCTCGGCCTCGCCCTCGAGGCGGTGGGCCTCCCCGTGCAGCTGCGCGGCGGCATCCCCGTGGGACTCGCCGTACACCTCCTCGGCGCGGCCGACCAGCTCCTCGACCTTGGCCTTGGCCCTGTCCCAGATGCTCATGCGCTCATCCTCCAGCGAAGGGCGGCAGCACGTCGACCACCGCACCCGGCCGCAGCGCCACCGAGCGGTCGCGGGTCTGCGTGCCGTCGACGAGGAACGAGCAGGCGGTGAGCACCCTCTCCAGGCGCTCCCCGTACGTCCCGACGATCTGGCCGACGAGCTCGTCGAGGGTGCCGGCGTCGCGCGTCTCGGTCTCCACGCCGGCGGCCGCGCGCGCCCCGGCGAAGTACCGCACCGTCACGGACCGCTCGTCGCCCACCGGGTCAGCCGCCGATCGCCGACATCGGGCGCGCCGGCTGCAGGAAGCTCGGGTCGTCGATCCCGTGCCCGGGGAGCTTGCCGAGGGTGGCGATCCGCCAGCGGTCGGCCAGCTCCGCGTCGGTGGCGCCGTCGCGCATCGGCGTCCGCAGGTCGGACTCCTCGCGCGCGAACAGGCAGTTGCGCACCTGTCCGTCGGCGGTGAGCCGGGTGCGGTCGCAGCTGCCGCAGAAGGAGCGGGTCACCGAGGCGATGACGCCCACGGTCGCGGGGCCGCCGTCCACGAGCCAGCGCTCGGCCGGCGCCGAGCCGCGCTCCTCGCTGTCCGGGGTCAGCGTGTGGGCGGCCGAGAGCCGCTCGAGGATGTCCTCGGCGGTGACCATGCGGCCGCGGGTCCACGCGTGGTGGGCGTCGAGCGGCATCTGCTCGATGAACCGCAGCTGGTAGTCGTGCTCGATGCAGAAGTCCAGCAGCGGGACGGCGTCCTCCTCGTTCAGACCGTGCAGGAGGACGGCGTTGACCTTGACCGGGGTGAGCCCGGCCGCCTGCGCCGCGGCCAGGCCGGCGAGGACGTCGTCGAGGCGGTCGCGGTGGGTCAGCTGCTTGAAGCGGTCGCGGTCGAGGGTGTCGAGGCTGACGTTGATCCGGTCCAGCCCCGCCTCGGCCAGCGCCGGGGCGACGCGGGCCAGCCCGATCGCGTTCGTGGTGAGGCTGACCTCGGGCCGCGGTGACAGCTGCGTCGCGGCGGCGACGATGCCGACCAGGCCGGGGCGCAGCAGCGGCTCGCCGCCGGTGAAGCGGACCTCGCGGATGCCCAGCTGCTCGACGCCGATGCGGACCAGCCGGGCGACCTCGTCGTCGGTGAGCACCTCGACCTTGGGCAGCCAGTCCAGGCCCTCGGGCGGCATGCAGTACGTGCAGCGCAGGTTGCACCGGTCGGTGAGCGACACCCGCAGGTCGGTCGCGACCCGGCCGTGCCGGTCCACCAGCCCACCGGTGCCGGGGGCGGGGTCCGGTCGGCGGACCATCGGGTCCGGGAGCGGGCTGGTCGAGGTCACGCCCCGAATGTAGTGCGCCGGAACGCCGGTGCGCCCCTGCCGGAACGGGCGGTGGGGGTGACCGGGGCTCCGGTCACCCCCACCGGGGAGTGCTGGGTCAGCCGAGCGGGGTCGGGCTCGTCGGGTCCGGGGGCACCGGGACCGAGCCCCGGATCTGGTTGCGGGCCTGGCAGTCGCTGGTGCAGTTCGTCGCGCCGGCCGACAGCTCGATGGCGTCCTCGCCGAGGACGCCGCCCATCCGGCCGCCCGAGGCGACCGTCCAGCGGGTCGTCGTCCCGTCCTGGTACGTCTTCGTGGCCACCTGCGGGCTGTCCTTGCCCAGGAGCATCTGGTGGGTCGCGTCGCCGGGGACGCCGTCCCCGAAGTTGATCTTCCCGGTGTACTCGTTGACGAAGTAGAAGACCCCGGCGCCGAGGGTGTGCACGTACTCGACGGCGGTGCCGAACTCCTGCTCCATCTGGAAGATGCCACCCTGCGGCGCGTCCTTGGCCTGCACCTTGAGCTTGCCGGCGGCCGTGGTGAACTCCGCGACCAGGACGCCGTCGCGCAGCCGCAGCTCGCCGATCCGCACGCTCCGCAGCTGGGCCGCGGTCAGCTGCGGCACCTTCGAGGCGAAGACGACGGTCGGGGCGGTCACCATCCGCTGCGGGTCCGGCGCGCCGGTGAGCGTGTAGCCGTACACGCCGAGCGTCGCGGGGTCGATCGTGAACGTGACGTGCCGTCCGCGGACGGCGATCGGACCGGTCGGCGTGACGTCGCGCAGCCGGGCCTCCGAGCCGGTCGCGGGGTTCGTGGTGCGGCCGTTGACGGTGACGGCGAAGTCGCCGGTGGTGGCCGTGGCCGTGGCGCTGCCACCGCCGTCGTCGGAGGTGGCCGGGTCGTCGCCGCCCTTCGCAGCGGCGGTGCCCGGGGCGAGCAGGACGGCGAGGCCGAGCAGGAGGGCCAGCAGGCGGCGCGGGCGGGTGGTCGCGGACACGGGGCTCCTTCGACGGGGGTGCGGCGCGTGTGCGGTCGCTCACACAGAGTGAGTGAAGCGTCAAGCAACCTCGGGTACGACACACGGCGCAGCGGCGATTTCCGCGGAAACCGACGGCGGGGCGCAGCGGTCCGTTGCTACCGTCGCGGGGCCACCCGAGAGACCGGCGGGCAGCCCCGCACTCGCCTGTGGCCAGGAAGCGCGAGACGTCCCGTGTCACCCCGCACCATGTTCGGCCCCTACGCCCGCCTGTTCGCCGTCCCCGGCTCGCTGGCGTTCTCCTTCGCCGGGTGGGTCGCCCGGCTGCCCATCCCCATGCTGGGCCTGGGCGCCGTCCTGCTCGTGGCCGGGGAGACCGGCAGCTACGGCCTGGCCGGTGCCGTCTCCGGCACGCTGGCGCTGAGCTTCTCGCTCGCCAGCCCGCAGTGGGCGCGCGCCATGGACCGCCGCGGGCAGGGTGCGGTCCTGCGCTGGGCGATGACCGGCTACCTGCTCGCCGGCTACGGCTTCGTCGCCGCGGTGACCCTCGGTGCGCCGCGGTGGAGCTGGTTCCTGCTGGCCGCGCTGTGCGGCGCGAGCGGGCCCAACATCGGGTCCCTGGTGCGGGCCCGCTGGGCCGAGGCGCTGGCCGAACCGGGCCGCCGGCAGACCGCCTTCGCGCTCGAGGCCGTCGTCGACGAGGTCGTCTTCGTCGTCGGCCCACCGCTGGTGACGCTGCTGGCCACGTTGGTCGCCCCGCCGGTCGGCTTCCTCACCGGCATCACGCTCGGCGCCGTCGGCGGCCTCTGGCTGGCCCGGCAGCGCGCCACCGAGCCCGCCGTCCAGCCGGTCGACCCCGGCGCGCCGTCCCGCCGGTGGGCCGCACTGAACGCGACGGTGCTGGTCGTGGCCGGCACCTACGCGGCGGTCGGCACCGTCTTCGGCGCCATGGACGTCGTCGTGGTCGGGTTCGCCGACGAGCAGGGGTCGCCCGCGCTGGCCGGTGTGGCGCTGGCCGTCTACGCGTTCGGCAGCCTCGTCGCGGGCCTGGTCTACGGCGTCGCCCGGCTGCCCGGGACGCTGACCACCCGGTTCCTGGCCACCGCCGTCGCCTTCGGCCTGGCCGCGCAGCTGCTGTGGGGCGTGGGCTCGCTGCCGGTGCTGGTGGCCGCGGGCTTCCTGGCCGGTACCGCCATCGCACCGGTGCTGGTGTCGGGGACCTCGCTGGTCGAGTCGCGGGTCCCGCGCACCGCGCTGACCGAGGCGCTGTCGTGGACCACGACCGGGCTGACCCTCGGTGTGACGGCCGGGTCCGCGCTGGCCGGCGCCGCCGTCGACGCCTGGGGCGCGGAGGCCGCGTTCGCCGTCCCGGCGGGGGCCGCGGCGCTCGCGGCCCTGCTCGCCCTGGCCGGCGCCCCGCTGCTGCGGACCCGCACCGCGCCGGTCCCCGCCGACCTCGCCCGCGAGGCCGCGTGACCGTCACCGTGCGGCTCGCGGGTTCGCGCAGCCGTACCGCGGCGTTCCGACCGGACGGGCCGCGGCGCTGGCCGGGCTGGTGCCCGGTCCCGACACCCCCTCCGCGCTGGACCTGCTCGGCTCCGGAGCGCCGGCCGAGCTGCTCGACTGCTCCTGGGGCCGGTTGAGCGCCGGGTGACCGGGTAGGCGGGCTGGAGGCAGGCTGCGCGCCCACGTGTGTGCGCGGCGCCCCATCCGTCAGCGAGAGGAGCCCACGTGGCAACCGTGCCCACGATCCGACTCAACAACGGCGTCGAGATCCCCCAGCTGGGGTTCGGCGTCTACCAGGTCCCGCCGGAGGACACCGCCGACGCCGTCTCCACCGCCCTGGAGATCGGCTACCGGCACATCGACACCGCCGAGATGTACGGCAACGAGAAGGGGGTCGGCGAGGCCGTCGCGCGCTCGGGCGTCGACCGCGGCGAGGTCTTCGTCACCAGCAAGCTGAACAACGGCTTCCACCGCCGGGACGACGCGCTGCGCGCCTTCGACCAGTCGCTGGCCGACCTCGGCTTCGAGTACCTCGACCTGTTCCTGATCCACTGGCCGCTGCCCGGGATCGACGTCGACTACATCGAGACCTGGAAGGCGATGGAGGAGATCTACGCCAGCGGTCGCTGCCGCGCGATCGGCGTCTCCAACTTCCAGGCCCACCACCTGCGCCGGCTGTTCTCCGAGACGCAGGTGCGCCCGGCGGTCAACCAGATCGAGGTGCACCCCTACCTCACGCAGGAGGAGCTGCGGGCCTTCGACGCCGACCACGAGATCGTCACCGAGGCGTGGTCGCCGATCGCCCAGGGCAAGGTGCTAGGCGACTCGGTCGTGCAGCGGGTGGCCGAGCGCTACTCCCGGACGCCCGCGCAGGTCGTGCTGCGGTGGCACGTGCAGCGCGGCGACGTCGTCTTCCCCAAGTCGGTCTCCCGCGAGCGCATGCAGCAGAACTTCGAGCTGTTCGACTTCGAGCTCGACGGCGACGCGATGGGCGACCTGACGGCGCTCGACCGCGGCGAGCGCACCGGCCCCGACCCGGACACCTTCAACTACATCCCCGGCTGATCCCCGGCGCGGAGCAGCGCCGCGCGGACCAGCGCCAGGACGGCCTCGCCGTCCGGGCCCGATGCCCGGGCCCCGGACGGCGAGGCCGTCGGCCGTCCGCTGCAGCCGGTCCTCGCCGGGGACGGCGGGACGGGTACCGGTGACCACCGTCCCGGTGCGCCGGCGGCCGGCCACCAGCCCCGCGGCTCGGCGGCGAGCGCCGCACGATGCCGGTGACGACCAGCGCCGCCGTCCCGGCGAGGACGGGCAGCAGCAGGAGGACGCTCACCACGGCACCCGGTTCTGGCTCATCGACCCAAGGGATCGAGACGATGACGGGAGCCCGCTGCCCGCACGGGCACGTCCGGACGCCACCGGGCGGCGCGTCGTCGTGGTCTCAGTGCCCGGGAGACCCGGATGACCCGCCGCTCGCCGACGGCAGGATCACGGTGACTCCGTGACGAAGTCGATGAGCTCCTCGACCCGGCCGATGAGCGCGGGCTCCAGGTCGGTCCAGGTGCGGACCCGCGCGAGGATGCGCTGCGCCCAGACGTAGCCGGTGTCGTCCTCCCAGCCCAGCCGTCGGCAGACGCCCTCCTTCCACGACTCGCCCTTGGGCACCGTCGGCCACGCCCGGATCCCGACGACCGACGGCTTGACGGCCTGCCAGATGTCGATGAACGGGTGGCCGACGACGAGCGCGTGGTCGCCGGTGATCCGTGCCGCGATGCGCGACTCCTTCGAGCCGGTCACCAGGTGGTCGACCAGCACCCCGAGCCGCCGTCCCGACGCCGGGCGGAAGTCGCGCACGATGCCCGGCAGGTCGTCGACGCCGTGCAGCGGCTCGACGACGACGCCCTCGATCCGCAGGTCGTGGCCCCAGACCTTCTCGACCAGCTCGGCGTCGTGCTTGCCCTCGACGTAGATGCGCCCCTCGCGGGCGACGCGCGCGCGGGCGCCGGCGACGTAGGTCGAGCCCGACGCGCTGCGGGTCGGGGCGACCGGCGCCTTCGGCTTCGGCCGCACCAGGACGACCGGCCGGCCGTCGACCCAGAACCCGGGCCCGAGCGGGTAGGCGCGGACGCGGCCGAACCGGTCCTCGAGGTGGACGACGTCCTTCTCGCAGCGCACGACGGCGCCGACGAACCCGGAGCTCGGGTCCTCCACGACCAGGTCGCGCTCGGCCTCGACCTGCGGGCTCGGCTTCTTCACGGTGCGCGGGTGCACCAGGTCGTCGTACGGCGAGCGGGGAGGCACGCCCTCCAGGATGGGCACGGATCCCGTCGGCAACGGCCGCGACGCGCCGGGGCGGGACCATGTCCGACACGCCCGAGGCGCTCTACGTGACAGACCGTGGCGGAAGGTGACGCGGCACACGTCCCCTCCGGAACCCTCTGTTGCCCCCCCCGGTGAGCTGGGCAGACGGAACACGGAACGGCCCGAGGGGCCTCGGGGCGGCCCGGCACAAGCCCCTGTCGGGCGTGTCGCGACGACCGTGGCCGTTTCGTGACCCGCCGGGCGGTCACCCCAGTGATCGACAGGGACACACACCAGCTCAGATGGGAGCGACAGCCACCATGATCGGCACCGAAGCCATCAGCCGTGTGATCGGCAAGGACGTCTACGACCAGAGCGGTGACAAGATCGGCTCGGCCTCGGAGGTCTACCTCGACGACGAGAGCGGCCAGCCGGAGTGGGTGACGGTCCGCACCGGCCTGTTCGGCACCAAGGAGTCCTTCGTCCCCCTCCGGGACGCCGACCTCACCGACGACGGCCTGCGCGTACCGGTGAGCAAGAGCCAGGTCAAGGACGCCCCGCGGGTCGACACCGACGGGCACCTGTCGCCGCAGGAGGAGCAGGAGCTCTACCGCTACTACGGGTACGGCTCCGGCCAGGGCGCGATGACCGACACCACCGTGGGCCGCGCCGACCGCGACCAGACGGCGGTCATGGACCCCACGACGACGACCGAGACCGCTGGTGTGTCCGGCACCGGCGGCACGAGGGACGTCGTCGACCCCTCGACGACCACCCAGACCACGACGACCGGCACGGCGGGTACTGCCGGCACCCCAGGCATGGCGGGTGCTGCCGGCACCGCGGGCATGGCGGGTGCTGCCGGCGCCGCGGGCACGGCGGACGCCGCCGGCCGCGCCGACCGTGACCGGGACGGGATCCGCGACGACGTGCAGGGCCGCGCGGTGGGCCACGACACCTCCGGGCCCACCACCGACGAGGCGATGACCCGCTCCGAGGAGCGGATCAACGTGGGCACCCGCAGCGAGGAGGTCGGCCGGGCGCGGCTGCGCAAGTACGTGGTCACCGAGAACGTGACCGAGACCGTGCCGGTGTCGCGCGAGGAGGTCCGGGTCGAGCGCGAGCCGATCACCGACGCCAACGTCGGCAACGCGATGGACGGGCCGGCGATCTCCGAGGAGGAGCACGAGGTCACGCTCCACGCCGAGCGCCCCGTGGTGGAGAAGGAGGCCGTGCCGGTCGAGCGGGTCCGCCTGGACAAGGACACCGTCACCGAGCAGGAGCGGGTGTCGGCCGACGTCCGCAAGGAGGAGATCGAGGTCGACGGTGGCACCGGCACGGCCGGTGGGGACGACCGCGGGTTCGTGCAGAAGGCCAAGGACACCCTCGACCGCGACAACGACGGCAGGATCGGCCGCTGATCGCGGGTCCCTGACCCCCTGCGCCCGGTAGGACCGGGCACCGGACGGCGGTGGCCGGCCGAGGACCCGATCCCGGCCGGCCATCTGCCGTTCCGGGCCGGTGGCAGGACCACCCGACCGGGCAGGGCCGTGCAGGCGGGCGGGTGGGATGCTCGGGACGTGAGCGAGACCACGGTGCGGCCGGTGCCCGGTGCGAACGGCGGGATCGGCGGGCCCGACGAGCTCGCCGCGGCCCTGGAGGGCACGGGCTACCTGCCCGACGAGGGCCTGGCGACCGCCGCGTACCTGGCCCTGGTCATGCACCGCCCGCTGTTCCTCGAGGGCGAGGCCGGCGTCGGCAAGACGGCGCTGGCGCAGGCGCTGGCGGAGGTCACCGGCCGGCCGCTGTACCGGCTGCAGTGCTACGAGGGCCTCGAGGCCAGCCAGGCGCTCTACGACTGGGACTTCGGGCGGCAGCTGCTGCACCTGCGCGCCGCCGAGGCCGCGCACGCCACGGGCGACACCGAGCAGCTCGAGGCGTCCCTCTACGACCGCCGGTTCCTGCTCGCCCGCCCCCTGCTCCAGGCGCTGGAGGACTCCCCGAGCGTGTTGCTGGTCGACGAGGTCGACCGCGCCGACGACGAGTTCGAGGCGTTCCTGCTCGAGGTCCTCTCCGACTTCACCATCTCCATCCCCGAGCTCGGCACCGTCCGCGCCGTCACCCCGCCGCTCGTCGTCCTCACCTCCAACCGGACCCGGGAGGTGCACGACGCCCTCAAGCGGCGCTGCCTGTACCACTGGCTGCAGCACCCGGACTTCGACCGCGAGGTGGCGATCCTGCGCCGCCGGCTGCCGGACGTGACCGATCAGCTGGCCCGCGAGGTGGCCCGCGCGACGGCGAAGCTGCGCACCCTCGACCTGCTCAAGCCGCCGGGGGTCGCCGAGGCCATGGACTGGGCGACCGCGCTGCACACGCTCGGCGCCCGGGAGCTGGACCCCGACGTCGCCGCGCGCACGCTGGGCGCGGTGCTCAAGTACCGGGAGGACACCGACCGCGTGCACGCGATGGCCCGGGGAGCGCTGTTCGGTGGGGGCTGAAGGAGGACCCCGTCCTCCCCGGGATGTCGTCGACACGGTGCTGGGCTTCGCGCGCACCCTCCGGGTCGCCGGGGTGGCCGCCTCCCCGGACCGGGTCGAGGCGATGCTGGCCGCCGTCGCCGCGCTCGACGTCCTCGACGCGACCGACGTGTACTGGAGCGGCCGGTTGACGCTGTGCGCGGGCCCGGACGACCTGGACCGCTACGACGCCGCCTTCGCCGCGTACTTCGGCGGCGAGTCGCCGCGGCCGGTTCCGCCGGCGGCGCAGCAGCGGCAGCGGACGGTCACGACCGCGCCGCTGGACCCCGGGCAGGGCCAGGGGGACGGCGAGTCGCCGCCCGACCTCGCCGGCCAGGCCAGCGCCGACGAGGTGCTGCGCCACCGGGACGTCGCCGACCTGACCGGGGCCGAGCGCGAGCAGCTGCGCCGGCTGTTCGCGCTGCTGGCGCCGGCCGCGCCGATGCGGCCCTCGCGCCGACGCCGGCCCAGCGCGCACGGCGCCGTCCACGCCTCGCGCACCGTGCGCCGCGCGCTGCACGACGGCGGCGAGGTCATCCGGCTGCTGCACCGGCGGGCCCGGCCGCGACCGCGCCGCGTCGTCCTGCTGATCGACGTCTCGGGCTCGATGAGCCCCTACGCCGACGCGCTGCTGCGCTTCGCGCACGCCGCCGTCCGGGCGCATCCCGCGGCGACCGAGGTGTTCACCGTCGGGACGCGGCTGACCCGGGTGACCCGCGAGCTGCGGCTGCGCGACCCCGACAAGGCGCTGGCCGCCAGCGGCTCGGCGATCCCCGACTGGTCCGGCGGCACCCGGCTGGGCGAGGTCCTCAAGGCCTTCCTCGACCGGTGGGGCCAGCGCGGCACCGCCCGCGGCGCGGTCGTCGTCGTGTGCAGCGACGGCTGGGAGCGCGGCGGCACCGACGTGCTCGCCGAGCAGATGACCCGGCTGCGACGGCTGGCGCACACGGTCGTGTGGGTGAACCCGCACAAGGGCCGGGAGGGCTACGAGCCGCTCACCGGCGGGATGCAGGCGGCACTGCCGTCGGTCGACCACTTCGTGGCCGGACACAGCCTGGCCGCGTTCCAGCAGCTGGCGGGGGTCATCTCCCGTGCGTGAGCCCAGAGGAGGGCAGCCGTGCGTGACGTGCTCGAGGACCTGATCGGCTGGTGGCAGGCGGGCGAGACCGTCGGCATGGGCACGGTGGTGGCCACCTGGCGGTCCGCCCCCCGCCCGGCCGGCGCCTCGATGCTCGTCGGACCCGACGGCACGGCCGTCGGCAGCGTCTCCGGCGGCTGCGTCGAGGGCGCGGTCTACGAGGAGGCCAAGGACGTCGTCGAGACCGGCGTCCCCACCCTCGAGCGGTACGGCGTCAGCGACGACGACGCCTTCGCGGTGGGGCTGACCTGCGGCGGGATCCTCGACGTCTTCGTCGAGCCGGTGTCGCGGGAGTCCTTCCCCGAGCTCGGCGAGGTGGCCGAGTCGGTGGCGCAGCACGAGCCGGTCGCCGTCGTCACCTGCGTCGCCGGCCCGGAGGACCGGGTGGGACGGCGGCTGGTCGTCTGGCCCGACCGCAGCTCCGGCACCCTCGGTCTGCAACGCCTGGACGACGCGGTCGCCGACGACGCGCGCGGCATGCTGGCCGCCGGCCGCACCGGGATGCTGCACGTCGGCCACGACGGTGAGCGCCGCGGCGACGACCTGTCGCTGTTCGTCAACGCCTTCGCGCCGGCCGCCCGGATGGTGGTCTTCGGCGCCATCGACTTCGCCGCCGCCGTCGCCCGGGTCGGCGCCTTCCTCGGCTACCGGGTCACCGTCTGCGACGCCCGGCCGGTCTTCGCCACGCCCAAGCGCTTCCCCGACGCGCACGAGGTGGTCGTCGAGTGGCCGCACCGCTACCTGCAGGCCGAGGTCGACGCCGGCCGGATCGACGAGCGCACCGTGCTGTGCGTGCTCACCCACGACCCGAAGTTCGACGTCCCGCTGCTGGAGGTCGCGCTGCGGCTGCCGGTCGCCTACGTGGGCGCGATGGGCTCGCGGCGCACGCACGAGGAGCGCCTGGCCCGGCTGGAGGCGGCGGGGCTGTCCAAGGAGGAGATGGCCCGGCTCTCCTCCCCGATCGGGCTGGACCTCGGCGCCCGCACGCCCGAGGAGACCGCCATCTCGATCGCCGCCGAGGTCATCGCCGGGCGCTGGGGCGGCTCGGGGGAGCGGCTCACCGGCACCGAGGGACCCATCCACCGGACGGCCGAACGTTAGGCCCCCTCCCGGGGCCCGCCCCGGGCGCCCGAGGGGTGAGGAGGAGGGGGTCCTCCCCCTGCGGTACCGGTACGAGGTCGAGGTCGTCGCGCTGCTGGCCTCGCCGGTGCACCGATACGACGGCCGGCCCGCCGGCCCCGTCCCCGACCAGGACGGCGACCGGCGCGAGGCGATCGAGGTGCGGGCCGGGTACGGCGTGGTCGGTGACCGCTACGCCGGACGCCCGGCGCACCGCGACGCGCAGCTGACCGTGCTCGCCGTCGAGGCGCTGGAGGCCGTCGCCGCCGAGATCGGCGCCGCCCCGTTCGACCCGCTGCTGGCCCGGCGCACCGTCGTCCTGCGGGGTGCGGAGGTGGAGGCGCTGCGCGGGCAGCGGTTCGCGCTGAAAACCGGGTCCGGGCCGGTGCTGCTCGACGGCGGGCGACCGGCCCACCCCTGCGCCTGGATGGACGTCGTCCTGGCGCCGGGCGCGCACCGGGCCCTGCGGGGGCGCGGCGGCGTGCGCTGCGCCGCGCTGTCGGACGGTGTCCTGCGGGTCGGTCCCGCCGTCCTCGCCACCGCCGTCCGGCTCGACCCGGCCCGCGCGGGGGAGCCGGTCCGTCCCGCGCCCCGAGCCAGGGCGTGACCACCTGCGATCCGGCGTGACCCAGGACACACTGGCCCGGCACGAGGGTCTCGGGGGCACGACCTGCGACAGCAGCGACCCCCGGCCCACCCGCATGGCGTTCCGTGACCTGGAGGATCGATGAAGACCAGAGCAGCCGTCCTGCGCGACGTCCACCAGCCCTTCGAGATCGTCGAGCTCGACCTGGACGAGCCCAAGGCCGGGGAGGTGCTCATCCGGTACGTCGCCGCGGGCCTGTGCCACTCCGACGAGCACCTGCGTCACGGCGACATCGTGCCGCGGTTCCCGATCGTCGGCGGCCACGAGGGCGCCGGGGTCATCGAGGCGGTCGGCCCCGGTGTCACCCGCCTGCAGCCCGGGGACCACGTCATCTGCTCGTTCCTGCCCGTGTGCGGCCACTGCAGGTGGTGTTCCACCGGCCGCTCGAACCTCTGTGACCAGGGCGCGACGATCCTCGACGGGTGCCTGCCCGACGGCACGTACCGCTTCCACTCCGACGGCGAGGACCTCGGCGGCATGTGCATGCTGGGCACGTTCTCCGAGCGTGCGGTGATCAGCGAGAACTCCGCCGTCAAGGTCGACCCGGACCTGCCGCTGGAGAAGGTCGTCCTGATCGGCTGCGGCGTCCCCACGGGCTGGGGCTCCTCGGTGCACGCCGCCGCCACCGAACCGGGCGACACCATCGCCATCTACGGCATCGGCGGCATCGGCATCAACTCGGTGCAGGGGGCCGCGCTCGCCGGTGCCCGCAACGTCGTGGCGATCGACCCGCTGCCGAACAAGCGCGAGGCCGCCGAACAGCTCGGCGCGACGCACAGCTGTGAGACCGCCGAGGAGGCGCACGACCTCATCCAGCAGCTGACCAACGGGGTCGGCGCGGACAAGGCGATCATCACCGTGGGGGTCGTCGACTCCGCCGTCGTGTCCAACGCCGTCGGCACGATCCGCAAGGGGGGCACGGTGGTCATCACCGGCCTCGCCGACCCGACGAAGACCAACATCGAGCTCAACAGCGCGATGCTGACCCTCTTCGAGAAGACGGTGAAGGGCAGCCTCTTCGGCTCCGGGGACCCGTTCCACGACATCCCCAAGATGGTTGAGCTCTACCAGGCCGGTGACCTCAAGCTCGACGAGCTGATCACCAAGACCTACACGCTGGACCAGGTCAACGAGGGTTACCAGGACCTGGTGGACGGCCGGAACATCCGCGGTGTCATCGTCTACGACACCGCACCGCTCGAGGGCGCCGGCGCCTGATTCAGGCACACCCCGCGGCCGGGTCCGGGTGTCGTCCGGACCCGGCCGCGGGCCGCCCCGCCGTCCGACCGGCCCACCGCGACGAGAGGGAGCCCGTGACAGCCGACAGTCCCCCCGCCACCAGCCCGGTCATCGGGCTGCGCCGGGAGCGCGAGGTGCTCACCGTCGCGCTGCAGACCAACCGGCACGTCGTCCTGGAGGGGCCGCCCGGCACCGGGAAGTCCACCCTGCTGCGGGCGATCGCCGACGAGGTCGGCAAGGAGGTCGTCTTCGTCGAGGGCAACGCCGAGCTGACCCCGGCACGTCTGGTGGGCCAGTACGACCCGGCCGCCGTCATGGCCGACGGGTACGTCCCCAGCAGCTTCACCGACGGGCCGCTGCTGACCGCGATGCGCGGCTCGGGCCTGCTCTACCTCGAGGAGCTCAACCGGATCCCCGAGGAGACGCTCAACGTCCTCATCACGGTGCTCACGGAAGGCGAGATCACCGTCCCGCGGCTGGGTCTGGTCCGGGCGACGGCCGGCTTCCGGCTGATCGCCGCCATGAACCCGTTCGACGCCATCGGCACCGCGCGCGTCGGCCAGGCGATCGCCGACCGCATGTGCCGCGTCGTCCTCGGCTACCAGGACGCGGCCGCCGAACGCGCCATCGTCGCGGCGGTCACCGGAGCCGACCCGTCGCCGATCGGCCTGGCCGTGCGGCTGGTCCGGGCCACCCGCGAGCACCGCGACCTGCGCACCGGTTCCTCGGTGCGCGGCGCGATCGACCTGGTCCTGCTGCTCGGCGGGCTGTTGCGCCTGCGCGGCGGCTACGGCCTGTCCGCACCGGGCGCCCGCGAGGCCGCACGAGACGCCACCCACGCCGCGCTCTCCGGCCGGGTCCGGGTCACCGAGGGCGTGGAGCGCACCCCCGAGTCGGTCCTGGACGAGATCCTCGACGAGGCCTGGCCCGAGGACGCGCCGCCGCCCGAGGAGGACGAACCGGCCGGCAGCGAGGCCGGGGCCGAGGGGGACTCCCCGGGAAAAGGTGAGGGCCTGCCGTCGGAGACGGCGGGCCCGGAGACCGAGTCGGCGTCCGCGCTGCGTCGTGACCGGCGCGGCGGTGGTGGCGCCCGCCGGCAGACCAGCCGCCGGGAGATGGCCATGCGGCACGCCTCCTTCGAGGAGGTCAGTCCCGAGGTCGGTGAGCTCGACCAGGAGGCGTTCGCCGAGCTGATGGGGCAGGACCCCGATGCCGCTGCTGCGCTGCTCGCCGACATGGCGCTGGCGATGGACCGCGACCTGCGGGCGGCGGCCCGCAGGCTGGCCTGTCGCGTGTTCATCCAGGTGGGCCGGGTGGGTCGCACCCGCACCCGGGGTACCCGCCGACTGGTGCACGACCGGTACGCCGAGGGCGACCTGGACCTCGACCGCACCCTCGACCGCTGGTCGGGGACCTGGCCGCCGTCCACCGACGACCTGGTGACCCGCCGCTGGAGCGGTGCGCGCCGGGCGGTGTGCCTGGTCGTGGACAGCTCGGGGTCGATGAACGGCCTGGCGGTGGCCATCGCGGCGGTCGCCGCCGCGGGCGTGGTGCTGGCCGCCGACGAGCGGCTGGAGACCAGCGTGCTCACGTTCTCCGGCCGGGTGGAGGTGCTGCAGCGCCTGGGCCATCGGCGCCCGGCGGAGGACCTGGTCGGGCAGTTGATCGGACTGCGCGGGCACGGGATGACCGACCTGGCCGCCGCCCTGCGGGGTGCCCGCACCCAGCTGCTGTCCGCGGTGGCCGACGAGCGCGTCGTCGTCCTGCTGTCGGACTGTCTGCACACCACGGGGGACGCCCCCGAGTCGGCACTGGCCGGCATCGACCGGCTGCACGTGCTGTGTCCGCTGCCCACGCCGGAGGCCGAGGTCGCGGCCCGGGCGCTGGCCGCCCGCGGTGGCGGGTCCGCAGAGCTGGTCCGCACGCTGACCGACGTCGGGCCGGCGCTGACCCGCGTCCTCGGCTAGGGGTCGGCCGGGTCCCCGGTGGACGTACCCGCCCACCGGGGACGGCGGCAGGACCCGCAGCCGCCTCCGTCGGCCCCCGTCCGGGGTCCTCCCACGGTGAGGAGGACGGGGTGCTCTCTCAGCGGTCGGCGTCGGTGTAGACGACCATCCCGCGGATGTTCTTGCCGTCGCGCATGTCCTGGTAGCCCTGGTTGATGTCCTCGAGCGAGTACCGCGTGGTCGCGAGCTCGTCGAGCTTGAGCTGCCCCTCCTGGTAGAGCGAGAGCAGCTCGGGGATCGCCGCGCGTGGGGCCAGGCCGCCGAAGATGGCGCCCTGCAGGTCCTTCTGCAGCAGGGTCAGCTCGAACAGGCTCAGCTTGACGTCGGTGTTGGCGGCGTTGCCCATCCCGGTGACGACGGCGCGGCCGCCCTTGCCGGTCAGGCTGAGCGCGGTCTGGATGTCCTCGCCCTGGATGTCGCCGACGGTGATGATCGTCTTGTCGGCCATGCGGCCCCAGGTCAGCTCGTTGACCTTGTCGGTCGCCTCCTCGGCCGACTCGAAGACGTGCGTGGCGCCCAGGTCCATGGCCCACTCGCGCTTCTTCGCCACCGGCTCGATCACCATGACCCGCTTGGCCCCGGCCGCCGCCGCGCCCTGGACGGCGTTCATGCCGACACCACCGGCGCCCATGACGATGACGTTCTCGCCGGGCCGGACGTCGGCGACCTTGGTGGCCGAGCCCCAGCCGGTGGTGACGCCGCAGCCGACCAGCGCGGCGATGTCGAGCGGGATGTCCGGCTCGATCTTGACGACCGACGCCTGGTGCACGGTCATGTAGGGCGAGAACGTGCCGAGCAGGCACATCGGGATGACGTCCTTGCCGCGGGCCTGGATGCGGTAGCTGCCGTCGGAGATCGACGTGCCGGCGAGCAGGTTCGCGCCCAGGTCGCAGAGGTTCTGCATCCCCTTCGAACACGGCGGGCACTGCCCGCAGGCGGGGATGAACGCGGTGACGACGTGGTCGCCCTCCTGCAGGCCGGTCACCCCGGGACCGACCTTGGTGACGACGCCGGCGCCCTCGTGCCCGCCGATGACCGGGTAGAAGGCGACGGGCGTGCCGCCGGTGACCAGGTGCTCGTCGCTGTGGCACAGCCCCGAGGCGGCCAGCTGGACCTGGACCTCACCCTCCCTGGGATCCCCGAGCTCGATCTCCTCGATCGACCACTCCTCGCCGACACCCCACAGGATCGCGCCCTTGGTCTTCACCCGATCGTCCCTCCGTCCTGACCCGGCCACGCCGGCGGGTCGTCCACACGAGCACAGCTCACCGAGTGTGCGCCGCGCCACACCCTGAGCGGGCGGGGGGTGGTCGTCAAGTGGGCCGCAACGCAGCGTGCAACGTCGAGGTGCCACTCGCGGTCCGGGAGACTGGCGCCGTGTCGGGGAGCCCGGTGGTCGTCGTCGGCGCCGGGCCGGTCGGGCTGACGGCGGCGCTGCTGCTCGCCCGCGGCGGCCTGCCGGTGCTGGTGCTGGAGCGGCAGGCCGCGCCCTACGGGCAGCCCCGCGCGGTGCACCTGGACGACGAGGCCCTGCGCGCGCTCGCCGACGCCGGGGTCGCCGACGGCTTCCTCGCGCTCAGCCGCCCGATGCGGGGACTGCGGCTGCTCGACGGGCGCGGCCGGGTGCTCGCGCAGTTCACCCGCTCGTCGTCGTCCGGACCGCACGGCTGGCCTCAGGGGTCGTTGTTCTCCCAGCCCGACCTCGAGGAGCTGCTGCTGGCCGCCGTCCGGCGGGAGCCGGGCGTCGAGCTCCGCACCGGCTGCGAGCTCGTGGACCTGGCGCAGGGCGGCGGGGTCACGCTGACCGTCGCCGACCGGGCCTCCGGTGCGCGCTCGCAGCTGCGGGCCGCGGCGGTGCTCGGCTGCGACGGTGCGAACAGCACGGTGCGGGCGCTGGTCGGGGCCCGCATGCGCGACCTGGGCCGGCCCGACCGCTGGCTGGTGGCCGACCTGCGATCGGTGCGGCCGCTGCCGTTGTGGCCCGGGGTGCACCAGGTCTGCGATCCGCACCGGGCGGCGACCGCCATGCCGGTGTCCGGGGACCGCTACCGCTTCGAGTTCCGCCTGCTGCCCGGCGAGACCCGTGACGACCTCGTCGCCCGGCTGCCCGCGCTGCTGGCCCCGTACGGCGCCGCGGACGCCGAGGTCGAGCGGGTCGCCGAGTACGTCTACCGGGCCCAGGTGGCCGGCCGCTGGCGGTCGGGGAGGGTGCTGCTCGCCGGGGACGCCGCGCACCTGACCCCGCCGTTCATCGGGCAGGGCCTGGGGCTCGGGCTGCGCGACGTCCACCAGCTGGCCTGGAAGCTGGCCGCCGTCCTGGCGGGGACGGCCCCCGAGCGGCTGCTCGACACCCACCAGGCCGAGCGCGAGCCGCACGCGCGGGCGATGGTGCGGCTGGCGCTGCTGCTGGGCCGGCTGATGACCGGGGGGAGCGGCGGCGCCGCGCTGCTGCGCCGCGTCGTGCTGGCCGGGGTGGGGCGGGTGCCCGCCGTCGCGCGCTTCGCCACCGACAGCCGCACCCCGCCGCTGCGCCGCGGTCCGCTGGTCGTGCGCCGCGGCCGCGCCGGCCGGCGGCTGGCGGGGTCCCTCCTGCCGCGCGCTGCCGTGGCGGTCGACGGCCGTGCGGTGCCGGTGGACGACGTCCTCGGCCCCGGGACGGCGCGGCTGCGGCTGCTCGCCCCCGGTCGGCTGGCGGTGCGCCCGCGCGGGGGGCGCGAGGTCGAGGTGGCCGACGTCGACGGGGCGCTCACCACGTGGCTGCGCCGGGCAGGGGCGACGTCCGTCGTCGTCCGGCCGGACCGGATCGTGCGCTCGGCGTCCTGAGCGGCGGGCGGTGAGCTGCCGCCACGGTGCACCCGGGGTGGCCCCCGGCCCCGTCGGGACGACCGCGGGCGCACACCCGGCGATCGAGGGACACCGCGCTGCGTGCACCCACCGCGACCCGGCATGCTCCTCCGGTGAGCTACGACGCCAGCGCCGTCCGCGCCTGCTTCCCCGCCCTGCGCGCCGGGACCGCCCACTTCGACGGCCCCGGCGGCTCCCAGGTGCCCGAGTCGGTGGCCGCCGCGGTGGCGGCCACGCTCACCTCGCCGATCGCCAACCGCGGGCGGGTCACCCAGGCCGAGCGCAACGCCGACGACGTCGTCCTCGCCGCGCGGCAGGCGGTCGCCGACCTCGTCGCCGGGGACCCCGGCGGCGTGGTGTTCGGCCGCAGCACGACCCAGCTGACCTACGACCTCTCCCGCGTGCTCTCGGTCGGCTGGGGCCCCGGCGACGAGGTCGTGGTGACCCGGCTGGACCACGACGCGAACGTCCGCCCGTGGGTGCAGGCCGCGCAGGCCCGCGGGGCGACCGTCCGCTGGGCGGACTTCGACCCGGCCACCGGGGAGCTGGCCCCCGAGGCGGTCGGGCGCGTCCTCTGCGACCGCACCCGGCTGGTCGCCGTCACCGGCGCCTCCAACCTCATCGGCACCCGGCCCGACGTCGCCGCGATCAGCGCTCTGGCCCACGAGGCCGGGGCCCTCGCGTACGTCGACGGCGTGCACCTGACCGCGCACGCCGCCGTCGACGTGCGCGCGCTGGGCGCCGACCTCTACGCCTGCTCGCCGTACAAGTTCCTCGGCCCGCACCTGGGCTGCGTCGTCGCGGACCCCGGCCTGCTGGGGACGCTGCACCCCGACAAGCTGCTGCCCTCCACCGACGCCGTCCCCGAGCGGTTCGAGCTGGGCACGCTGCCCTACGAGCTGCTGGCCGGCACCACCGCCGCGGTCGACTTCCTCGCCGGTCTGGGCGGCCCGGAGGGCGACCGCAGGGCGCGGCTGGAGGCCGGGATGGCGGCGCTGGAGGCGCACGAGGACCGGCTGCGGGAGCGGATCGAGGACGGCGTCCGTGCACTGCCCGGCGTCACCGTGTGGTCCCGGGCGGAGCGGCGCACGCCCACCCTGCTGCTCACCTTCGACGGGCGCGACGCCGCCGACGCGTACCGCGCCCTCGCCGCGCGCGGGGTCAACGCGCCCGCCGGGTCCTTCTACGCGATCGAGGCCTCCCGCCACCTCGGTCTCGGGGACACCGGCGGCCTGCGGGTCGGCCTCGCGCCGTACAACGACGACGACGACGTCGACCGGCTGCTCGTCGGGCTGGGGGAGTGGCTCGACCGCTGACGGCGGAAGGTCGTGCGCCATCCGGCCGTGTGACAGCGGTCACCGGCGGGCTAGTCTGGGCGGCACCGCCGAGAGCCCGGAGGTCGTCGTGCCCGCTGCCGTGCGCACCCCGAGCAGGGCGTCGACGACCGCCGCCGCTCCGGCCCGGTTCGCCTCCCCGGCCGGTGGTGCGGTGCGCCCGGCCCCGGCCGTCGCCGCGTTCACCAAGTACCTGGTGCCCGAGGTCGTCTTCGGCTGGGGCTCGCTGTCCGAGGCCGGCTGGGCCGCCCGGCGGCTGGGTGCGCAGCGGCCGTTCGTCGTCACCGACGCCGGGCTGGTGCAGGCCGGCTGGTGGGAGGAGCTGGCCGGCCACCTCGCCGAGGCCGGACTGCGGGCGACGGTCTGGCAGGAGCTGACCCCGAACCCCAAGGACCACGAGGTCGCCGCGGGCGCGGAGCGCTACCTGGAGAGCGGCTGCGACGTCCTCGTCGGCCTCGGCGGCGGGTCGGTGATCGACGCGGCCAAGGCGATCGCGGTCGTGGCCGGCAACGGCGGGCAGATCCTCGACTACGAGGGCGTCGACAAGGTCACCGCGGCGATCCCCCCGACCGTGATGTGCCCGAGCACCGCGGGCACCGGCGCCGACGTCTCGCAGTTCGCCGTCATCACCGACACCACGCGCCGGCTCAAGTCGACCCTGATCGGCCGGGCGCTGGTCCCCGACATCTCGATCACCGACCCGCGGCTGCTCACCACGATGCCCGACGACCTCGCCGCCGCCACCGGCCTGGACGCGCTGACGCACGGCATCGAGGCCTTCGTCTCCCGGGCGTCCGGCCCGCTCACCGACGTGCACGCGCTGCACGCCATCGAGCTGATCTGCCACTGGCTGCGCGGCACCCTCGACCGGCCGGAGGACCCGGCCGCGCGCACGGCGATGGCGCAGGCCAGCCTCGAGGCGGGGCTGGCCTTCACCAACGCGATCCTCGGCGCCACGCACGCGATGAGCCACCAGGTCGGCGGGCTGCTCGACCTGCCGCACGGCGTCGTCAACGGCGTCCTGCTGCCGCACGTCATCCGGTTCAACGCGCGCAGCGCGCCGGACCGGTTCACCCCCGTAGCCCGGGCCATGGGCATCGACGTCACCGGGCTGCCGGCCGACGTGGCCGCCGAGGAGGCCGCCGAGGCCGTCGGCCGGCTGGCCGGGGACCTGGGCTGTCCGCGCGGGCTGGCCGAGCTGGGCGTGCGGGAGTCCGACATCGAGACCCTGGCCGTGACCACCCTCGGCGACGCGTGCCTGTCGACCAACCCCCGCGACGCCGACTGCACCGACATCGCCGCGCTGTTCCGCGCGGCCCTGTGACGCGCCGCTGATGCGCGCACCGGACATCAGCGAGCTCACCGGGCTGCGCTCGTCCAAGCCGAGCTGGTACGCCGAGTACCGGCAGACCGCAGAGAACCTCGACCGCGCGCTGGGTTCGCTGGAGCACATCGCCGGCGTCCTCTCGGCCACGGGGCAGGGTGCCCACGCGCTGTGCCGGGCCGTCGTCGACGCCACCGCCGAGCACCTCGGCGAGCCGTGGGCCGTGCTGGCGCTGTCCGGGACGGCGCTGCCGCTTGCCCGGCCGCGGATGCTCGGCCGCGGCCCGTCGGGGGTCGGGGTGGGGCGGATGGCGCTGCTGCCCGAGGTGGTCCGGCGTCCGGTGGCCGAGGCGCTGGCCGCCGACGCCGTCGAGCCGTGGCAGACCGGGGACGGCGCGGTCGTCGTCCCGCTGGTGGTCGACGGCGAGCCGGTCGGCGCGCTGGTGGCCTGCGGCGGGCCGCGGCGGACGGCGACCGCCGCCGACCTGGCCATCCTGCGGATCGCGGCCAACCAGTCGGCCGTCGCGCTGCTCTCGGACCACCTGCTGGCGCGGTCGGAGGGGCTGCGCCGGCAGACCGAGGAGCTCTACGCGCAGGCCCAGCAGCGGGCTCGCGACCTCGCCGACCGGCACGAACAGCTGGCCGAGGCCGAGCGGCGGCTGGACGTCGCCGCGCAGCGCGAGGCGGTCGACGCCGAGCGGCACCGGATCGCCCGCGAGCTGCACGACAGCGTGGCCCAGCACGTGCTCTCGGCGGGGATGACCATCGAGTGGTGCCGGCCGGAGGTGGCCCACCACGGCGCGGTCTACGAGCGGCTCGGGCACGCCAAGGCGCTGACCCGCGAGGCGGTGGAGCGGCTGCGCGGCGCCATCCACGCGCTCTCCACGGACGGCCACGGGGACGGCGACGGGCTGCCCGCGCTGCTGGGCCGGCTCTCCGACGTCTCCCCGGTCCCGGGACTCGCCGTCGCCGTCCGGGTGGAGGGGCGCCCGCGCGAGCTGCCCGCCGAGGTCGAGCACTCGCTGTTCCGGATCGCCTCGGAGTGCCTGTTCAACACCGCCCGGCACGCGCAGGCCACCCGGAGCACCGTGCGGCTGGCCTACCGGCCCGACGAGCTGCGCCTGTCGGTCGCCGACGACGGCTGCGGCGATCCGGACGTGCTGCGCCGGGCGCTGCGGGCCTCCGGGCGCCGGGACGACGGGTACCACCGCGGGCTGGGCAACATCGCCTCCCGCTGCGCGGAGATGGGAGCGACGGTGCGGTTCACGCGGGCCCGCATGGGCGGGGTGCGGGTGGAGGTCCGGATGCCGTGGGACGCCGTCGATGGGTGAGCGCCCCGGGGAGACCATCCGGCTGGTCATCGTCGACGACCACGCGATCGTCCGGCAGGGGCTGCGCTCGATCCTGGAGCGCGAGCCGGACATCGAGGTGGTCGGCGAGGCGGCGTCCGCCGGTGAGGCCCTCGACCTGGTGGCCGCCAGCCGGCCGCACATCGTGCTGCTCGACCTCAAGCTGTCGGCGGGGTCGGACGTCGCCGGGCTGACGCTGTGCGGGCAGCTCACCGCCGCGACACCGGCGCCCGGCGTCCTGGTGGTGACGACCTTCCTCGACCAGCAGCTGGTGCTCGAGGCGATCCAGCGCGGCGCCCGCGGCTACGTGCTCAAGGACGTCGACGCGGTGGCGCTGGTGGCCGCGATCCGGGCGGTGCGCCGCGGGGAGAGCGCCTTCGACAGCCACAGCGCGACGATGGTGGTGCGCTCGCTGGCCACACCGGCGCCGTCGCCCGCGGCGGCCGCGGGGCCGGACCTCACCGCCCGCGAGCGCGAGGTGCTCACCCTGCTCGCGCGCGGGCTGTCCAACGAGGCGATCGGCCGGGAGCTGTTCATCTCGGCGACGACGGCGAAGTTCCACGTCGGCAACGTCATGCGCAAGCTGGCGGTCTCCCGCCGCGCCGAGGCCGTCTACGCCGGCTCGAAGCTGGGTCTCATCTAGCCGTGACGACACGCGCACGACACGCAGGAGGCGGTCCACGACCCGTGACGGCCGCGCCGGGGGGTGGTGATCGGCCGTGTCGTCCGACACCCGCCCGGCCCTAACTTCCTCCGGCATGACGACCACCGCGACGGGATCCGGACGGATCTCCCTCGGCGACCGGACCGTGCACCGCATGGGGTACGGCGGCATGAAGCTCACGGGGCCCCGGGTCACCGGGCCACCGGCCGACCGCGAGGCGGCGCTCGCCGTCCTGCACCGGGCCGTCGAGCTGGGGGTCGACCACCTCGACACCAGCGGCCTCTACGGCCCCCACGTGGTGAACGACCTGATCCGCGAGGCGCTGCACCCCTATCCCGAGGACCTGGTCATCGTCACCCGGGTCGGTGCCCGCCGGACGCCGGAGGGCGGCTGGGACGAGGCGTTGACGCCCGACGGGCTGCGCCGGTCGGTGGAGGAGGACCTGGAGCACCTCGGGCTCGACGCGCTGCACGTGGCCAACCTGCGGATGCCGGGGCTGGGCGAGCCGGGTGAGCGCTCCCTCGCCGAGCCGTTCGAGGCGCTGGTGCGGCTGCAGCAGGAGGGGCTGGTCCGCCAGCTCGGGATCAGCCACATCACCAGCCGGCAGGTCGCCGAGGCCCGCGGCATCGCCCCCCTGGCCTGCGTGCAGAACCACTACAACCTGATCCACCGCACCGACGACCGCCTGGTCGAGGAGCTGGCCCGGGACGGCATCGCCTACACGGCGCTGGAAGGCATCTCCTACACGTCGTTCTTCCCCATGGGCGAGATGAACCCTGAGCAGTCCGCGGTGCTTGAGGCGGTCGCGCAGCGGGTGGGCGCGAGCGCCATGCAGGTGGCCATCGCGTGGCTGCTCGCCCGCTCGCCCAACGTGCTGGTCATCCCGAGCGCGACCTCGGTCGCCCAGCTGGAGGAGCTCCTGGGGGCGGCCGAGGTGACGCTCGGCGCCGATGGGATCGAGGAGCTGGACCGCATCGTGACCATGGGCGGACCACCCGCCGGCGGCGTGCCGGCCTGGGGCGGTGGCGGCCCGGGCGGCCCGCCGGCGTGGGGCGGTGGCGGCCCGGGCGGCCGGCCCCCGTGGGCCGGCGGCGGCCCGGGCGGCCCGCCGTCCCGGTGAGGCACTAGCGGGAGGCTGCCCGGGTGACGACGTCGGTCGCCCAGCTCTCCAGCCCCGAGTGGTCCCGGATGACCTCGACCCGGTCGCAGCTGTCCGCGTAGGCGGGCAGGTCGCAGCCGCCCAGCGCCCACGAGTACCGCGGTTCCGGGGTCAGCCAGATCGTCTCGCGCACCCGGCGGGTCAGGTCGGCGAAGACGTCCAGCCGCGGGGCGTTGCCGTTGCCGCGCCCGTCGCCGAGCACCAGGAGCGTCGAGCGGCGGGTGAAGGCGCCGGAGTGGTCGGCGGCGAGCTGCGCGAAGGCCGCGCCGTGGTCGCTGGAGGCGTCCACGTCGATGACGTCGCCGCCGAAGACCAGGCCCAGCGCGTGCTCCAGCGGGTGCTCGTCGAACAGGTCGGTGATCTCGACGACGTCGTCCACGAAGGCGAAGGTGCGCACCTGCGCGAACAGGTCCTGCAGCGCGTGGACGACGTGCAGCGTGAACCGCGCCGTCGTCCGCACCGCCAGGCTCACGTCGGCGACCACGACCAGCCGCGGCTTGTCCTCGGTCAGCCGGGTGGTCACCGGCCGGAACGGGACGCCGTCGTAGCGCAGGTTGCGCCGCATCGTGCGGGCGACGTCGACGCGCCCACGCGGGGACTGCCGCTTCTCGTGCGTCAGCCCGCCGTGCAGCGAGGTGGCCAGCCGGCGCAGCGAGTCCTCGATCCGGGCGCGCTCGGCCTCGGTCACCTTCTCGACCGGCGCCCGGGCCGGCTCGCGCTCCTCGATGGCGAGGTCGGTCATCCCGGCGAGCTCCTGCAGGTGCGCGGCGAGCAGCTCGGGCAGGTCCTCGATCACCCCGGCGAGCTGGCGGCGCAGCGCCTCGGCCACCTCGGGGTCCAGGTCACCGACCGGGTCGGCCAGCCAGTCGCGCAGCGCCTGCTGCTGGGCCACCGACAGCTCCAGGTCCAGGTGCGTGCCCCCGCCGCGGACCAGGTCGCCCGGCAGGCCCGGGTCGTGCAGCCGCGACACCTCCAGCTGCACCTGCTGCGCGTCGTCCCCCTCCCGCCCGCGGCTCTCCGACGACAGCACGATCTGCTGGGTCAACGAGGCCAGGTCGACCTTGTTGGCCTCCTGGTGCAGGTTGTGCTGCGCGGCCAGGTCCTCGGGCCTGAAGAACTCCTTGATGTCGACCGGCTTGCCGTGGCTGTGCCCCTCCTGCACGTCGGCGGCCGGGTCCGGCGACCACGTCATCTTCTGCAGCTCGCCGGTGTCGGCCAGGTCGTCGTGGGCGTGCCCGTGCCCCTCGTCGGCGTCGACCACGGCCCGCAGGCCGAAGAAGCGGGTGAAGGTGTCGGCGAAGACCTCGGCGTCCCGGCTCACCTCTCACGTTCCTGGCTCACGACCAGTGGTGAGCCAGGAGCCCCGATGATCAGCTCACCTGATCATCGGGACGGGGTCAGGGGCGGGACGGCGCGGTGCGCAGGGCGGGGAAGCCGAGCGCCAGCTGGTCGAAGGCCGTGTGCAGGGCGGCCGCGAGCGTCGTCCTCCCGTCCGCCAGCCACACCTCGAACGCCGTCGTCGCCGCCGCCCGCGTGCTGGTGGCGACCAGCCGGGGGAGCAGCGCCTCCGGGGACTGCCCGGTGCGGCGGGCGACGTGCTCGGCGACCACCCGGTCGACGTCGGCGTAGCGGACCTGCGCGTGGGCCTGCAGCGCCGGCTCGCCGAGGATCAGCGCCATCCGCTGGCGCAGGATCGGGAGGTCCTCGGCGGCGTAGTCGTTGACCTCGACGTAGGCCGCGCAGATCGAGGCGAGCACCGGCTGGTCGTCGCGGGTGGCCGCCAGCAGCCGCTCCAGGCGGTCGACGTGCGCGCCGAACTCGCCCCACACCGCGTCGGCCTTGGTCGCGAAGCAGCGGAAGAACGTGCGCCGGCTGATCCCCGCGGCGTCGGCGATCTCGTCGGCGGTGACCTGCTCGAAGCCGGTCCGCGAGAACAGCTCCAGGGCTACCTGCTGGATGCGGGCGCGGGTGTCGGCGCGCACGTCTGCAGGCGCCTCGGTCACGACCCCATCTTGCGGCACCGGCGTGCCGGCGGACGGCACGCCGCGGCCCAGCAGCGGTGTTGCCGGGTGGCACTGGGTGTCACTAACGTCCCCGCCACCGCGTAACCCAGATCACAGGAGGCGCCATGCCCGAGTCCGACGACACCCAGGCGGCCGAGGCCACCGCGGTCGAGGAGGTCCTGGTTGAGGAGTCCCTCGTCGAGGAGGTCTCCATCGACGGCATGTGCGGGGTGTACTGATCGACGCCCCCGTCGCGGCGCCGGCCCAGCAGGTGCGCGAGGCCGGCGCCGCACCACCGTCGGGCTCCGGCACCCCCGCGCCGGCCCGCACCGCTGACTTCGACCCGTCGCTGCCCTGGCGGCGGGCCCGCTCCGTGGCCCTGCGCCCGGAGCCCTTCGGCGCGCTGGTCTACCACTTCGGGAACCGGAAGCTCTCCTTCCTGAAGTCGAAGGCGCTGGTCGCCGTCGTCGAGACGCTGGCCGAGCACCCCAGCGCCGACGCCACCCTCGTCGCGTGCGGGGTCCCCGAGGCCCAGCACCCCGCCTACCGCAAGGCGCTGGCCGACCTCGCGCGTTCGCAGATGATCGAGAGAAGGACCCCGTCGCCCCCCGCCGCTCGCGAGCTCGCGGCGGGTCCCTGCGACGAGGCCGCCCCGGAGGCTCACCCATGACCGCCGTCCTGCCGTCCCGACCCGCCGTCCCGCCCCGCCCGACCGGTGGCCGCCTCGTCGACCAGTTCGAGTACGGGCTGGACGCGCCGATCTGCCTGACCTGGGAACTGACCTACGCCTGCAACCTGGCGTGCGCGCACTGCCTGTCCAGCTCCGGGCGGCGGGACCCGCGGGAGCTGTCCACCGCCGAGGCCGAGGCGGTCATCGACGAGCTGCAGCGGATGCAGGTCTTCTACGTCAACGTCGGTGGTGGCGAGCCCACCGTCCGGCCGGACTTCTGGCACCTCCTGGACTACGCCGTCGGCCACGACGTCGGCGTCAAGTTCTCCACCAACGGCGTCAAGCTGGACAGGGCCCGCGCCGAGCAGCTGGCGGCCACCGACTACGTCGACGTCCAGATCTCCCTGGACGGCGCGACCGCCGAGGTCAACGACCGGGTCCGCGGCGCCGGCTCGTACGCCACCGCCATCCGCGCGCTGGAGAACCTCGCCGAGGCCGGGATGCGCGACTTCAAGGTCTCCGTCGTCGTCACCCGGGAGAACGCCGGCCAGCTGGACGAGTTCAGGGCGCTCACCGACCGGTACGGCGCCCAGCTGCGGATCACCCGGCTGCGCCCGTCCGGCCGCGGCGCCGACGTCTGGGACCAGCTGCACCCCACCCAGGCCCAGCAGCGCGAGCTGTACGCGTGGCTGCTGGCCAACGGCGAGAAGGTGCTGACGGGCGACTCGTTCTTCCACCTGTCGGCGTTCGGGGAGGCGCTGCCGGGCCTGAACCTCTGCGGCGCCGGGCGGGTCGTGTGCCTGATCGACCCGGTGGGCGACGTCTACGCGTGCCCGTTCGCCATCCACGAGCAGTTCCTGGCCGGCAACGTGCGCGACGAGGGCGGGTTCCAGCGCGTCTGGCAGTCCAGCGAGCTGTTCGCCGAGCTGCGCAGCCCGCAGACCGGCGGCGCCTGCACCAAGTGCGCGCACTTCGACGCCTGCCGGGGCGGCTGCATGGCCGCGAAGTTCTTCACCGGCCTGCCGCTGGACGGGCCCGACCCCGAGTGCGTGCAGGGCTACGGCGAGACCGCGCTGGCCGCACGCGAGGCCGATCTGGTGAAGCCCAGGAGCCACCTCGACCACTCGCACACCGGCCCGGTCCGCGGCCAGCCGACGCTGCTGGGCATGCCGTCGATCCCGACGGCGCCGGCCGTGTCCTCACCCACACCGCCCGCCCGGATGTGCGACGAGTCGCCGCTGGCCGGGCTCGAGCTGCGCTGACGGGGCTGCTCGACCCGCTGGTGCTCGCGGGCCGGACGGCGCCCTCCCGGGTGCTGTTCGGCCCGCACGAGACCAACCTGGGCCGCGGACGGGCGCTGTCGGAGCGGCACGTCGCGTACTACGCCCGCCGGGCCGCCGGCGGCTGCGGCGTCGTGGTCACCGAGACCGCGTCGGTGCACCCGTCCGACCACCCCTACGAGCGGGCGCCGCTCGCCGCCCACTGCGGTCCCGGCTGGGCCGACGTCGCCGCCGCCTGCCGCCCGCACGGCGCGCTGGTGCTCGCCTCGCTCGGGCACACCGGGGCCCAGGGCAGCCCGGGGTACGCGCAGACCGCGCTGTGGGCGCCGTCCGCGGTGCCCGACGTCGCCACCCGCGAGGTGCCCGTCGCGATGGAGCAGGCGGACGTCGGCGCGCTGGTCGCCGGCTTCGCGGCGGGCACCCGGATCGCGGTCGACGCCGACGTCGACGGCGTGGAGGTCGACGCCGGCGCGCGCTCGCTGCTGCGGCAGTTCGCCTCCGGCCTGACCAACTCCCGCACCGACGCGTACGGCACCGACCGGCTGCGGCTGCTGCGCGACGTGCTGGCCGCCGTCCGCGCGGCACTCGGGCCTGGGCGCGTCCTGGCGCTGCGCCTCTGCTGCGACGAGGAGGCGCCCTGGGCCGGGATCACGCCGGACCTGGCCGCCAGGCACGTCCGCGCGCTCGCTCCGCTGGTGGACCTGCTCGTCGTCGTCCGCGGGAGCGGCCTGGCGCCGTCGGCGTACCGGCCCGACGGGCACGCTCCGCCCGGCTTCAACGCGGACCTCACCCGGTCCGTGCGGGCGGCCGCCGGCGGGACGCCGGTCGTGCTGCAGGGCTCGGTCGTGGACGTCGTCGCCGCGCAGCGGACGCTGGACGACGGTGTAGCCGACGCCGTCGAGATGACCCGCGCGCAGATCGCCGACGCCGACCTCGTGCGCAAGGCGCGGGCCGGCGTCCCGGTGCGGCCGTGCACCCTGTGCAACCAGGCCTGCCAGGTGCGCGACGTCCGCAACCCGCTGGTCAGCTGCGTCGCCGACCCGTCCGGCGAGGACGCCCTCCCGGACGGCGCCGGGCGGCGGGTGACCGTCGTCGGCGGCGGGCCGGCCGGGCTGGAGGCCGCGCGGGTGCTCGCGTCCGCGGGAGCCGAGGTCCGGCTGGTGGAGCGCACCGACCGGCTCGGCGGCGCGCTGCGGCTGGTCGCCGCGCTGCCCGGCCGGGCTCGCTTCGCCGACCTCGCCGACTGGCTGGCCGGGGAGGCGGCGCGGCTGGGAGTGCGGATCGAGCTGGGGACGGCCGCGGCGGCCGGGGACGTCGTCGCGACGGGCGCACGCCGGCAGATGGGTGTGCGCGCCGCCGACGTGCTGGCCGGCGGGGAGCTGCCGCCCGGGCCGGTGGTGGTGCACGACCCGGTCGGCGGGCCGGTCGGCGTGGGGGTCGCGGAGCTGCTCGCCGCAGCCGGCCGGGAGGTCACGGTGGTGACTCCGGACGCGGTGGTCGGCGAGCGGCTCGGCGGCGACCTCGCGCCGGCCAACGCGCGGCTGGCTCGGGCGGGGGTGCGGCGGGAGACGTCGTCCGTGCTGCGCTCGGCCGGCGACGGGGTCGCGGTCCTGGCCGACCGGTGGACGGGGGAGGAGCGGTCCGTGCCCTGCGCCGTCGTCGTCGATGCGGGTCCCGGCCTGCCGGGGGACGTCCCGCCCGGGGTGCTGGCCGCCGGGGACGCCGTCGCGCCGCGCACCGTGCTCGAGGCGGTGCTCGAGGGACGGCGCGCGGCGCGGACGCTGCTCGTCGCGCCGCTGGGCTAGCGCGGCAGGGCTAGCGCGGCAGGGGGACCATCGCCGCACGGCCGTGCGGCAGCAGGTCGGCCACGGTGAGCGTGGCGAGGAAGGCGAGCAGGACGGCGATGGTGAGCACCTGGGCACCTCCAGAGGGGACGCCGTCCACGCTGACGCGGCCTGCTGAGGGCCCGGTGCTCACCGGCTGGGTGCCGGCTGTCAGAGGTCGACCTTCTTGTGCTCGCCGGTGTCCGGCTTGTCGCCGGTGGCCTTGGCCTTCACGAAGCTGAACACGGTGGCCAGCCGGTTGCCGGGGCTGTCCCAGTACTCCGCGGAGTCGCCGTCGACCTTGACCAGCACGACCGAGGGGTCCTCCGGGCCCTGCGGCAGCCAGGCCTCGACACCGCTGTTCCACAGCTCCTTCTTCTTGGCGACGTCGCTGACGATGACGGCCTCACCGGTCAGGGAGACCCAGCTGCCGCCGGAGCCGGCGCCGACGTTCACCTGCGGCGAGTGCGAAATGTGGCCCAGCCACGGCGCGCTCTGCTCGGCGAAGAACCACAGGTCGCCGTCGAACTCGACCTCCTGCAGCGCCATCGGCCGGCTGGTCAGCTTGCCCTCGGGCGTCGTGGTGGTCAGGAAGCCGAACCTCTCGCCCTTGAGCAGTTCGGCGACCTTGCGGGTGTCCTCGGCGCTCATGTCGTCCTCTCGGGAGTGTGCGATCGGGTGTCGCACGACTCCTGCCCACGGCGGTGGGCGCTGACACACCTCCGCCGCGCTGCCGACGACGTGTCCGCAGGGTCGCCCGGACCTCTGCCGTCAAGGGTGCTGCCGGATCTGTGGACGGGCGTCCGACCTGCGGGAACGCGTGGTCTGCAGCTGCCGGATCGGCTAGACTTCGAACGCCCGATCGAATCGGCCGGAGATGTCGTGGAGCAGCTGCTGGCCGCGCTCGACGCCCTGGCCGCCGAGGACCTGACGCTGTTGTTCGGCCCGGCGCTGCTGGAGCGGCTGCGGCCGCTGCTGGTGGCGCAGAACCGGATCGCCGCGGAGGTGGCCCGCACGGTGCGCGAGGCCGAGGTGTCCGGCGCGGCGGAGGTCGACGGGCTCACGACCATGGCCTCCTGGCTGCGCGGGCACGGCCACCTGTCGACCGCGGAGGCCGCCCGGGTGGTGCGCACCGGCCGGGCGCGGGCGCACTTGCCCGCGCTCGCCGCGGCGTTCGCCTCCGGTCATGTCACCAGCGAGCAGGCCGGCGTGATCGCCCGCGTCGCCGAGGCTCAGCACCTGACGGCCGCTGCGGAGCAGGGCGTCGACCTGGCCGTGGTGGACGCGGTGCAGACCGGCGTGGCCTGCGAGCGGCCGTACGCGGACACCGCGCAGGCGGTGCACCACTACCTGCACCGGCTCGACGAGGACGGGCCGGAGCCCGACCCCACCGAGGGTCGGCGGCTGGTGCTGGCCAGGCACGCCGACGGGTCAGTGACCGGCCGGTTCGACCTCGACGCCGTGGGTGGGGAGAGGCTGCGGGCGGCGCTGGAGTCGGTGGTGCAGGCCGGCCGGTGCGCTGGGGACGAGCGCACCCGGGCCCAGCAGCAGGCCGACGCGCTGGTGCAGCTGTGCGACAACGTCCTCGCCTCGGGTGACCTGCCGACGCTGCGCGGCCACAAGCCCCAGGTCATCGTCACGGTCGGCATCGAGGACCTGGCCGACCCGAGCACCGGCCGCGGGGCCGCCCGGCTGGGGTTCGGCGCAACCATCTCCGCCGCGCGGGCGCGGTGGCTGGCCTGCGACGGGGCCGTCACCCGAATCGTGATGGGCCCCGACGGCGTGCCGCTGGAGCACGGCCGCACCGTGCGGCTGTTCCCGGCGCACGTGCGGCGGGCCGCCGAGGTCCGCGACAGGGGCTGCGTGTTCACCGGCTGCGCCGCCCCCACGCAGTGGTGCGACGTGCACCACCTGCTGGCCTGGATCGACGGCGGAGCCACCGACCTTGCCAACGCCGCGCTGCTGTGCGAACGGCACCACACCAAGGTCCACCACGGGTTCCCCGTCGAGCGACAACCCGACGGCCGGTGGCGCACCCGGCGCCCCGACGGCACCGAGATCCTGACCGGACCCCAACGCACCGGACCACCACTGGTCACCGCAGCCTGACCCACACCCCACGCACCGTCACACAGCCGGCGATCACACAGCCGGCGATCGACCGACGCCCACCCACGGGCACCGGTCGGCTGCCGGCTGCCTGCGCGCAGAGGAGCCGGGGTCAGCTGCCGTCGAGGTAGGCCCAGCGGCCGTCCACGCGGACGAACCGGCTGACCTCGTGCTGGCTGCCCGTCTCGCCCTCGTGCCGGTACCAGGCCCGGAACTCCACGGTGCCCTCCGCGGCGAGCAGACCCCCGTCGGTCGTCGCGAGCACGTCGAGACCGGTCCAGCGCACCGTCGGGTCGAGCTCCAGCGACGGCGGCCGGGTCGAGGGGTGCCACGTGGCGAGCAGGTACGCCGGGTCGCCGACGGCGAAGGCGCTGTACCGCGAGCGCATCAGCTGCTCCGCGGTCCCCGCCGTCGCGCTGCCGTCGTGCAGTCGCCCGCAGCACTCGGCGTAGGGAAGCCCGGTCCCGCAGGGGCAACGTCGAGGAGCCATGCCTGCGAGTCTCTACCGTCCGGGGGCCGGCCCCGGGCGCAGGAGGGAGACACGTGCGACACCTCTCCGTGCCGCTGCGGGTCGGGCCGGTGACGCTGCCCAACCGCCTGGTGTTCCCGGCCCACCTGACCAACTACGCGGTCGACGGCCGGTTCACCGAGCGGCACGCCGCCTACTACGCGGCCCGTGCGGCCGGCGGCGCCGGGCTGGTCGTCACGGAGGAGTGCTCGACCGACCCCGCCGACCGGCCCTACGAGAAGCTGGTCCGCGGCTGCGACCCCGACGCCTCACCGGGCATGCGGCGGGTCGCCGCCGCCGTCCACGCGCACGGCGTGCCGGTGTTCGCCCAGGTCAACCACAACGGCGGGCAGTCGGACTCGCTGCACACCCGCAGCCCGGTCCTCGCGCCGTCCCCGGTTCCCGACCCGCTGTTCCGCGAGGTCCCGCGCGAGGCGAGCACCGGCGACCTGGCCCACCTGGTTGCCGGGTACGCCGACGTCGCCGCCCGCTGCGCCGCCGCCGGCTTCGACGGTGTGGAGGTCCAGGGCTCGCAGTCCTCGCTGGTGCGCCAGTTCCTCTCCGGCGCCACCAACCGGCGCACCGACCGCTACGGCGGCCCGCTCGAGCGCCGCGCCCGCTTCCTGGTCGAGGTGCTCACCGCCGTCCGCGAGGCACTGGGCCCCGGCCGCGCCCTCGGCGTCCGGCTGGCCGACGAGGAGGGCGGCGACGGCGGGACGACGCTCGGCGAGGCCGTGGCCACCGCACGGCTGCTCGCCGACCGCGGGCTGGTCGACTACGTGAGCACCACCGTCGGTGTCGCGACGGCGACCCTCGACCGCGTCGTCCCGCCGATGAGCACGCCGCCCGGCTACGCCCGGTACCTGTCCGCGGCGGTCCGCGCCGCGGTGGACGTGCCGGTGATCGGCGTCGGCCGGATCCTCACCCCCGGTCAGGCCGAGCGCGCGCTGGCCGCCGGCGACTGCGACCTGGTCGGCGCCGTCCGCGCGCAGATCGCCGACCCGGAGTTCGCCGCCAAGGCGCTGACCGGGCGGGACGGCCAGATCCGCCGCTGCCTCGGCTGCAACCAGGAGTGCGTCGGGCGGGTGGGCCTGAACCGGCCGCTGGGCTGCGTGACCAACCCGCGGGCCGGCCGGGAGGCGCCGCTGCCGGTGCCCGAGCGCCGCCGCCGGGTGCTCGTCGTCGGCGGCGGACCGGCCGGGCTGCGCGCCGCCGCCACCGCCGCCGCTCGCGGGCACGCGGTCACCGTCTGGGAGCAGGCGACCGGCACCGGCGGCGCGATCCGGGTCGCGGCGTCCGCCCCCGGCCGGGACGGGCTGCGCCCGCTGGTGGACGACCTCGCTGCCGAGTGCGCCCGGACGGGGGTCGCGGTGCGCACCGGTGTGCGGGCCACCGCCGAGGCCGTGCGGGCAGAGGCCCCCGACGTCGTCGTCCTCGCCACCGGTGCCCGCCCGGTGCGGCCGGACTGGGCCGGGGACGGCGACCGGGTGGTCGACGTCCGCGACGTGCTCACCGGCGCGGCCGACCCCTCCGGCGACGTCCTGGTCGTCGACGACCTCGGCACCGCCGCGGCTGCGTCGGTGGCCGAGCTGCTCGCCGGGCGGGGATGCAGGGTCGAGGTGGTGACCGCGGCGATGGTCGTCGGCCAGGACCTCGGCCTCACCCTCGACCGCCCCGGCTGGGAGCGGCGGGCGGCGGCGCTGGGCATCCGGCGGACGACGGAGCGGCTGGTCACCGCCGTCGACGGCCGCACCGTGCGGCTGCTGCACCACCCGACCGGCGCGGTCGAGGAGCGCACCGTCGACGGGGTGGTGGTCGCCGTGCCTCCGCGGGCCGACGGCGAGCTGTGGGCCGCGCTGCGCGACAGCGGCCTGGACGTCCACCGCGTCGGCGACTGCCTCGCCCCGCGGAAGGCCGGCGCAGCGACCCTGGACGGGTACCGGGTCGGGCTGGCGGTCTGACTAGCCTCGGCCGGGTGACCGACGCCGCCCCGGGGACCCGGCTCGCCGGCGCCACCTGGCCCGACCTGCCCGAGCGCCCGCTGCTGCTGGTGCCGCTCGGCGCCGTCGAGCAGCACGGCCACCACCTGCCGCTGGCCACCGACACGACCGTCGCCTGCGCCGTCGCCGAGGCCGCCGTCGACGACCTGGACGGCGCCCTGCTCGCGCCCGCGCTCGCCTACGGCGCCAGCGGCGAGCACGAGGACTTCCCCGGCACCGTCTCGATCGGCACCGAGGCGCTGACCGGGCTGCTCGTCGAGTACGGCCGCTCGGCGTGCCGCTGGGCCGGGCGGCTGGTGCTGGTCAACGGCCACGGCGGCAACCTCGACGCGCTGCGCACGGCCGGTGCGCAGCTGCGGACCGAGGGGCGTGAGGTCGCCTGGTTCCCGTGCGGCGTCGCGGGCGCCGACGCGCACGCCGGGCGCACCGAGACCTCGCTGATGTTGCACGTGGAACCAGCAGGGGTCCGCGAGGACCGGGCGGTCGCGGGGGATCGCACCCCGATCGCGGAGCTGCTGCCCCGGCTGCGCGCCGAGGGCGTGCGCGCGGTCAGCCCGACCGGGGTGCTCGGCGACCCCGCGAGGGCGTCGGCGGCGGAGGGCGCGGACCTGCTCGCGGGGATGGCCGGGCGACTGGCCGCCGCCGTCCGCGCCTGGGACGTCGACCCGGCCGGCCTGCTGCGCGGCTGAGGGGACCCCACGGCCTGCCGCGCTCAGCCCGGGAAAGGCGTCCGTGGCCGGGGCCGGCGCCGGCCGTCCACGACGAGGTCGACCTTCTCGTCGTAGAAGGCCACCAGCCCGGCGATGGGCAGCATCTCCCGGGTCGGGAAGTCGTAGGACCAGGCGATGTCGGGGTAGACGGCGCGGCCGGTCTCCGCCGACCAGTAGGCGCTCGTGCGGCCCTTGTACGGGCACTCGGTCCGCGTCGAGCTGGGCACCAGGTGGGTGAAGTCGACTGCCGTGCGCGGCAGGTAGGACCGCGGGGGCAGGCCGGTCTCGAAGACCAGCACCGGGGACGACGACTCGGCCAGCACGACCCCGTCGAGCTCGACGCGGACGGAGCGGGTGGAGCGCAGCGCGTCGACCCGCGCATAGGGGTTGCGCGGGTGGACGAAGACCTCCTCGTCCTCCTCGAACCACGCGTCCAGTGCCGACCACTCGAACCGCACGGTGTCCCGGAGAGCCTCCGGAGCGTCCGCGCCGTACACCAGGGCCGCGCCCGGCCGGCTCACCTCCCCCACCTGGAGCCCGTGCCGCAGCGCCCTCCCGCGGCCGGAGTCCTCGGCAGCCCGCTCGTCGACGAGCAGGGAGGCGTCGACGTCGTCCCGCGGCACGTAGTACTGCGGGTAGTGCGGCCACTCCCACACGTACCTGGCTCGACGGGTGTCCAGCACGGTCCGGCCGCCGAGGAAGGCGCGCACCCGGCGGGGGGCGGGCTCGACGTGGCCGACGGGCACGAGGGACTGCGGGTACTCGGGCACGGGTCCTCCCGGCGGCGGAGCGCTCGGAGCGGCAACTAGTGTCGCGAGCATGGCACCGCCCCCCGGCTGGCTGGTCGTCGTCGACTACCAGGAGGTCTTCCGCGACCCGACCTCGCCGTGGACGACGCCGCGCTTCGACGAGATCCGGCCGCGCATCCGCTCCCTGGTCGAGGCCTTCGGCGACCGCGTCGTCTTCACCCGCTTCGTCGTCCCCGACGAGCCGACCGGCGCGTGGGCCGACTACTACGCCAAGTACGACTACTTCACGCAGGCGCACGCCATCCCGCTGTTCCAGCTGTCGGAGGACCCCGGCCACCGCCCCGTCGTCGACGCGCCGACCTTCGGCAAGTGGGTCCCCGCCGTCGCCGAGCTGGTCGGCGACGGCCCGGTCACCGTGGCCGGGGTGGCCACCGACTGCTGCGTGCTCTCCACCGTGCTGCCCGCGGCGGACGCCGGCGTGCTGGTCCGGGTGGTCTCCGACGCCTGCGCCGGCGCGGACGACGAGGCCCACGACGACACCATGCGGATCCTCGGGTGCTACGCCCCGCTGGTCGAGGTCACCACGACCGCCGAGGTCCTGGCCGACGCATGAGCGCGGGGCCCTCGGTCGCGGCCCCCCCGCCCGACCGGCTCCCCGACGGCACCGCCGTCCGCCTCGACCCCCGCGTCCGCCGCCGCGACGGGGGGACGACGCTGCTCGGCGGCTCCCCGCTGCGGCTGCTGCGCCTACAGCCCCGAGCCCGGGACCTGCTGCGGACCGACCGGCTCGTCGTCCGGGACGCCGCCACCGCCGCGCTGGCCGCCCGCCTGCTCGACGCCGGTCTCGCCCATCCCGAGCCCGGCGGCACCCCGGCGGGGGAGCTCGCCGTCGTCGTCCCGGTCAAGGACCGCCCGGCCGAGCTGGAGCGGCTGCTCGCCGCGCTGCGCGCCGACCCCGACACCGCCGCCGTCCCGGTACTCGTCGTCGACGACGGCTCCGCCGACCCGGACGCGGTGGCCGCCGCCGCCGGCCGGTACCGCGCACGCCTGCTGCGGCACCCCACCGCCCGCGGCCCGGCGGCCGCCCGCAACGCCGGCCTGCGCGCGGTGACCACGCCGCTCGTGGCGTTCCTCGACTCCGACTGCGTGCCGCTGCCGGGCTGGTCCGGGCCGCTGGCCCGGCTGACCGCCGATCCGCGGCTGGCGCTGGTCGCTCCCCGGATCACCGCGCTCCCGGCGGACGGGGGCGGCTGGGTGGAGCCGTACGAGGCCACGGTCAGCGCGCTGGACATGGGCCCGGACCCGGCGCCGGTCGCACCGGGGACGGCGGTGTCCTACCTGCCCAGCGCCGCGATGGTGGCCCGACGAGACGCACTCGGCGACGGCTTCGACGAGTCCATGCGGGTGGCCGAGGACGTCGACCTGGTGTGGCGGCTGGTCGCGGCCGGCTGGCGGGTGCGCTACGAGCCGTCGGCCGCCGTCGCTCACGAGCACCGCGCGGCGACCGTGGAGTGGCTGCGCCGCCGGGCCTTCTACGGCACCGGCGCCGCGCTGCTGGCCGCCCGGCACGGCGCCGCGGTCGCCCCCGTGGTGCTCTCACCGTGGTCGGCCGCGGCCTGGGCGCTGGCGCTGACCGGACGCCCGTCGGGCGCACTGGCCGGCGCCGCGGTGCTCGCCGTCGCGACGGCCCGCCTGGCACCCCGGCTGGCCCGGCCCGGACAGCGGGCGCCGGTGGGGCTGGCCGCGGTGCTCGTCGTTCGGGGCAGCGCCGCAGCCGGGAAGACGCTCGCACGCAGCGTCACCCGGCACCACTGGCCGCTTGCGCTGGCCGCGGCCGCGGTCTCCCGCCGGGCCCGCCGTCTCGTCGCCGCGGCCGCCGTCGCCGACGCCGCGCTCGCCTGGTGGCCGCACCGCGGCCGGGTGGGTCCGCTGCGCTTCGCCGCCGGCCGGCGCCTGGAGGACCTCGCCTACGGCGCCGGGCTGTGGGCGGGGGCGCTGCGGGCGCGCGACCCGGGGGCGCTGCTGCCCGCCCGGCCTGCACCGATGCCGTGTCCTCCGAGACGGTTGCGCACCACCGGCTCCCTGGTGGAATCGCGGATGAGCGGTCACGATGGGCGGACGATGTACCCGAGCCCGCGGACAGCGCCGTGAAGACAGCGCCGTGAAGACAGAGCTGTGACGGCGGTGAACCCGTGGGTCGCGCTGCCCGACGGCCGGCCCGACCCCGCGCACACCCGGCGGCTGCGCGCCGCCCACGAGGCCCTCGTCACCCGCTCCGGTCCCGCCGCGCCGGACCTGGTGCGCGCCGTCGTGTGGGACTCCTGGCGGCGCAGCCTCGCCGGCGGTGTCGACCCCGACGGCGCCGCCCCTCCGGTCGACCTGCTCGACGACGAGCTGCTGGCCTACCGCGCCGCGCACCCACTGGCGCCCGTGATGCCGGTGATCCGCCGGTTGCTGGTCGAGGACGCCGAGGCCGACCGGATGATCGTCGCGGTCACCGACGCCGACGGCCGGATGCTCTGGGTCGAGGGCGACCGGCAACTGCGGACGCGGGCCGAGGCGATGCACTTCGTCGAGGGCTCCCGGTGGTCCGAGGACGTCGCCGGCACGAACGCCCCCGGCACCGCGCTGGCCGTCGACCACGCCGTCCAGATCTACGGCAGCGAGCACTACCGCCGCCCCGTGCAGCCGTGGAGCTGCTCGGCCGCGCCGGTGCACCACCCGGTCACCGGCGTGCTGCTGGGGGCCATCGACGTCACCGGCGGCGACCACGTGGCCAGCCCCCAGGTGCTCACCCTGGTGCGGGCCACGGTGGCCGCCGTCGAGGCGGAGCTGCGCTGGCTGCACCGCGAGGACGCCGCCCGGCCCCCGGCCCCGGCACCGCGCCCGGCGGCCCGGCCCGTCCCGCGACTGGAGGTGCTCGGCCGCGAGCGTGCCCGCCTGCAGCTCCCGTCCGGCCCGGCGGAGCTCTCGCTGCGCCACTCCGAGCTGCTCCTGCTGCTCGCGGAGGCGGCGGCCGGCGGGAGCGGGCGCACGGCCGAGCAGCTGGCCGTCGAGTGCCACGCCGGCGACGCCGCGGCGGTGACCGTCCGGGCCGAGCTGTCCCGGCTGCGCCGGCTGGTCGGCGCCCACCTGCTCGGCTCCCGCCCCTACCGGTTGACCGGCCCGCTGGAGACGGACCTGGACCACGTGCGCCGGCTGCTCGCCCGCGGCGCCGTCGGGCCCGCCCTGGAGCGGTACCCCGGGGCGGTGCTGCCCCGCTCGTCCGCGCCCGGCGTGCTCGCCGCCCGCGACCGGCTGTCGGCCTCGCTGCGGCAGGCCGTGCTCGCCGCCCGCCGTCCGGAGCTGCTGCTCCGCTACACCCAGCTCCCCGAGGCCCAGCACGACGCCGCGGTGTGGCAGGCCTGCCTGGAGACCCTGCCGCCCGGAGCCCCGAGCCGGCCGGCCGTCGCCGCGCACCTGCACCGGCTGCGCCGGATCCCGCGCGGCCCGCTGCGCCTGCACTGAGAGAGGACCCCGTCCTCCCCACCCTTCGCAGGCCCAGGGCGGGACCCGGGACGGGGCCACGGCGAGCCTCCGGACGGGACCGGTTCCGGATCCTCGCCAGGGGAATGCGGCCGGGGGGAGCCGCCTTGCCTCTCCTACGTGACCGCACCGGCCGACGTCCCCCCGCTCAGCACCCGGCGGGTCGTCGCCGCGGTCGTCGCCCTCGCGCTGGGCGGCTTCGCCATCGGCACGAGCGAGTTCGTGACGATGGGCGTGCTCCCCGAGATCGCCGAGGGCGTGGGCGTCGACATCCCCACCGCCGGCCACGTCATCTCCGCGTACGCGCTCGGCGTGGTGGTGGGCGCCCCGGTCATCGCCGCGCTCGGCGCCCGGCTGCCGCGTCGGGGGCTGCTGGTCGGCCTCGTGGTCGCGTTCCTGCTCGGCAACCTCGGCAGCGCGCTGGCGGTCGGGCACTCCCCGCTGCTCGTCGCCCGCTTCGTCAGCGGGTTGCCGCACGGCGCCTACTTCGGGGTGGCCTCGCTCGTGGCCGCATCGCTGGTGCGGGCCGAGCTGCGGGGCCGGGCGGTCAGCTCGGTGATGCTGGGCCTGGCGGTGGCCAACCTGGCCGGTGTCCCGGCAGCGACCTGGCTCGGCCAGACGCTGGGCTGGCGGGCGGCCTACTGGGCGGTCGTCGTCCTCGCCGTGGCGACCGTGCTCGCGGTGCTGGCCGTCGTGCCGTCCTCGCCCGGGCGGAGCGAGGTCACCGTCGCCACCGAGCTCACCGCGCTGCGCCGTCCGCAGGTGCTGCTGACCCTGCTCGTGGGCACGGTCGGCTTCGGCGGCATGTTCGCCGTCTACAGCTACGTCTCCCCGCTCACCACCGAGGAAGCCGGGCTGCCGCGCACCGCCGTCCCGTGGGTGCTGCTGGTCTTCGGCGTCGGCGGGGTCCTGGGGACGGCGCTCGGTGGCCGGCTCGCCGACCTCGCGCTGTTCCGCTCGTTGGTCGGGGCCATGGTCACGATGGGCCTGCTGCTGACCCTCGTGACGCTCGTCGCCCGCTGGGCGCCCGGACTGCTGACCGGCCTCTTCCTGCTGTCGGCGACCGCCTCGGTGCTGGTGGTGACCCTGCAGCTGCGGCTGATGGAGGTCGCCGGGGAGGCGCAGATGCTGGGCGCCGCGCTCAACCACTCGGCGCTCAACGCGGCCAACGCGCTGGGTGCCTGGCTCGGCGGCGTCGTCATCGCGGCCGGCCTGGGCTGGACCGCCCCGGCCGCCGTCGGCGCGGCGCTGGCGGCGACCGGGCTGGTCGCGCTCACCGGCTCGGCGGTGCTGCGCCGCCGCGAGCTGCGCACGGGGCCGGTGCGGACGGCGCCCGCACCGGCCCGGTGAGAGAGGTGCGGGCGGCCCCCGGCGGGTGGGGAGGACCCCCTCCTCCCCACCGCTCGCACGCTCGCGGCCGGCCCCTGGAGGGAGCCGAGCGGCGGGGGCAGGGGGTCCTTCCACCGCAGGGCGGCCTCAGCCGGCGAGCGCCTGCGCGAACAGCGGCACGCCGTTCTCCAGCGCGTACCGGGTGCCCAGCGCCGAGCCGCTGGAGAAGGCGCTGACCAGCGTCGGGTCCTCGAGCACCAGGGCGTTGCCCTGCTGCACCGCGGGCAGTGCCTGCCACAGCGGGTTGCCGGTGATCTGCGCGGCGTCGACGAAGATCGGGAAGACGACGGTGAGCGGTGCGTCGAGCAGCGGCACCTGCTCCTCGCTGATCGAGACGAAGAAGTTCTCGCCGGCCAGGTCCTGGATCGCCGGCTCGTTGGTGAAGCCCAGCGCCTCCATGAAGTCGACCCGGGAGTCGCCGCGCACGTAGGCCCCGAAGCCCTCGGAGGTGTAGGCGCCGACGGCCACCTCGGTGCCGGCGAACCCCGGGTTGGCCTCCGCGGCCTCGGTGAACTGCTGCTCGACCTCGGCCTGCAGCTCGTCGGCCTGCTCCGCGCGGCCCAGCGCCTGGCCGACCAGGTCCAGCTGCTGCTGCCAGGTCGTCTGGTACGGGCCGACGCCCTCGGGCGCGCCCACGGTCGGGGCGATCGCGTCGAGCTGGTCGTAGCGCGCCTGGGTGCCGTCGGAGCGGGTGTCGAGGATGAGGTCGGGCTGCAGCGCGGCGATCGCCTCGAGGCTCGGCTCGAGCGTCTCGATGATCTCCGGGGCCTCGTCGTAGAGGCCCTCCGCCCACGGCCCCACGCCCTCGCCGCCGAAGCCCAGCCAGTCGCTGGCGCCCACCGGCTGCACGCCCAGCGCCAGCGCGGTCTCGGCGTCGGACCAGCCGAGGGCGACCACCCGCTGCGGCTCCTCGGTGATCTCGACCGGGCCGAAGGCGGTCTCGACGGTGACGGGGAAGGCGCCGCTGGAGGCCGGCGAGCTGCTCGGTGCGGCGGCGTCCCCGGAGGAACCGTCGTCACCGGTGCCGCAGCCGGCGACGAGGACGGTGGCGGCGAGCAGGGCGGCGCCGCGCAGGGACGGGCGAACGGGCATGGGTCATCCCTCCGAGTAGGTGAGCCTCACCTAACTACGCCGTCCCGCGGCTGATCCACCCGGGTCCCGCCTGCGGTCGGCTGCAACGGCGCTGCAACGTTGCCCGTCGCCCGCGGCTGCGGACCTGCAGGGGCCACACGCCCCGCTCACGCGGTCGATCGGGCCCTGGATGTCCGCTGGTGCGGAGCCGTGCGCGTGCCTCCGCCCCAGGTAAGCGTGGCCTAAGTCACGTGGTCCTCGCCACACTCGCCCCAGGTGGGGCTGTGCCCGGCCGCACGCGACCCCTGCAGAGGAGCGGAGGAAACGGTGACCCAGATCAACGTGCGGGTGGACGGGGTGACGTACACCGACGACGTCGAACCCCGGACGCTGCTGGTGCACTACCTGAGGGAGCAGCTGGGGAAGGTCGGCACCGTCATCGGGTGCGACACCAGCAACTGCGGCGCGTGCACCGTCCACCTGGACGGCTCGGCGGTGAAGTCCTGCACCGTGCTGGCCGTCCAGGCCGACGGCGGCGAGGTGACCACCATCGAGGGGCTGGCGCCCGAGGGCGGCCTGCACCCGGTGCAGAAGGCCTTCCACGAGTTGCACGGCCTGCAGTGCGGGTACTGCACGCCGGGCATGATCATGGCCTCGGTCGACCTGCTCAAGGAGAACCCGGACCCCAGCGACACCGAGGTCCGCGAGGGCATAGAGGGCAACCTCTGTCGCTGCACCGGGTACCAGAACATCGTCCGCGCGGTTCAGCAGGCCGCCGGCGAGATGCGCGGCAGTGGCAACGGGCACGTCTCCCCGGCCGAGGTCGACACCGCGGCCGCTCCGCACGTGGCGGTGAACTCATGACCGCCGTCGAGGACCGGGCCTCCACCGAGGCGCCGGAGCGCGAGGTCGGCAAGGCCCGGCGCCGCAAGGAGGACGCCCGGCTGATCACCGGCCGGACCACCTGGACCGACAACATGGTGCTGCCCGGGATGCTGCACCTGGCCGTCGTCCGCAGCCCCGTGGCGCACGGGAAGATCAGCTCGATCGACGTCAGCGCCGCCCAGGAGGCCCCGGGCGTTCTCGCCGTCCTCACCGGGCGCGACGTGGCCGACGAGCAGGGCTCGATCCCGTGCGCCTGGCCGGTCACCCCCGACATGGTCAACCCCGGGCACCCGTCGATCGCGGTCGACGAGGTCAACCACGTCGGCGAGGCCGTCGCGGTGATCGTGGCCCGCAGCAAGGCCGCCGCGCAGGACGCCGTCGAGCTGGTGGACGTCGACTACGACCTGCTGCCCGCGGTGCTGGACATGGAGGAGGCGGTCGCCGAGGGCGCGCAGCTGACCCACGACCACCTCGAGTCCAACCGCAGCTTCCACTTCGTCTTCGACGGCGGTGAGGCCGGCACCGGTGCCGACACCGACCAGGCCTTCGCCGACGCCGACGTCGTGGTCAGCCGCCGGTTCGTGCAGCAGCGGCTGATCCCCGCGTTCATGGAGCCGCGCTCGGTCGTCGTCCAGCCGCAGGGCGACAACTACACGATGTGGTCCTCGACCCAGGTGCCGCACATCCTGCGGATCATGCTCGCGATGGTCACCGGGGTGCCCGAGCACAAGCTGCGGGTCGTCGCCCCCGACGTCGGCGGCGGCTTCGGCGGCAAGCTGCAGGTGACCCCTGAGGAGGTCATCAGCCTGCTGGTGGCCCGCCGGCTCGGGAAGCCGGTCAAGTGGACCGAGACCCGCAGCGAGTCGCTGATGACGGCCCACCACGGCCGCGACCAGATCCAGTACATCGACATCGCCGCCGACCGCGAGGGCAACGTCAAGGGCCTGCGCTGCCGGATCCTCGCCGACATGGGCGCCTACCTGCGGCTGGTCAGCCCCGGCGTCCCGGTGCTCGGCGCCTTCATGTTCAACGGCATCTACAAGTTCCCGGCCTACCGGTTCGAGTGCGACGGCATCTTCACCAACAAGACGCCGACCGACGCCTACCGCGGCGCCGGACGCCCCGAGGCGACCTTCGCCGTCGAGCGGATCATGGACGAGCTCGCCGTCGAGCTGGACATGGACCCGCTGGAGCTGCGCCGCAAGAACTGGATCAAGGCCGAGGAGTTCCCGTTCACCTCGGTCGCCGGGATGACCTACGACAGCGGCGACTACGAGACCGCGACCCAGAGGGCCCTGCAGCTCATCGGCTACGACGAGCTGCGTGAGGAGCAGCGCCGCCGCCGGGAGTCGAACGACCCGGTGCAGCTCGGCATCGGCTTCTCCACCTTCACCGAGATGTGCGGCCTGGCCCCCTCCCGGGTGCTCGGCTCGCTGTCCTACGGCGCCGGCGGCTGGGAGCACGCCTCCATCCGGATGCTGCCGACCGGCAAGGTCGAGGTGGTCAGCGGGGCCACCCCGCACGGCCAGGGCCACGAGACGGCGTGGAGCCAGCTGGTCGCCGACCGGCTCGGCGTGCCGTTCGAGGACATCGAGGTGCTGCACGGCGACACCTCGATCTCCCCGCGCGGGCTGGACACCTACGGCTCCCGGTCGCTGGTGGTCGGCGGGGCCGCGGTGGTCAACGCGGCCGAGAAGGTCGTCGCCAAGGCCCGCAGGGTCGCCGCCCACCTGCTCGAGGCCAGCGAGGACGACCTCGACTTCTCCGGCGGGAAGTTCTCCGTCCGCGGGACCCCCGGCTCGGAGGTCTCCATCCAGGAGATCGCCCTGGCCACGTTCGCGGCGCACAACTTCCCCGAGGGCGTGGAGCCCTCGATCGACGCGGACGCGACCTACGATCCGGAGAACTTCTCCTTCCCGCACGGCACCCACATCTGCGCCATGGAGGTCGACACCGAGACCGGCATGGCGAAGATCCGCAAGTACGCCTGCGTGGACGACGTCGGGACGATCGTCAACCCGCTCATCGTCGAGGGGCAGATCCACGGCGGGCTGGCGCAGGGCATCGCCCAGGCGCTGTTCGAGGAGGCCGTCTACGACGCCGACGGCAACCTCACCACCGGCAGCTTCGTCGACTACCTGGTGCCCTCGGCGGCCGACCTGCCGCACTTCGAGACCGACAACACGGTGCACGAGGCCCCGGGCAACCCGATCGGCGCGAAGGGGGTCGGCGAGGCCGGCACCATCGCGAGCACGCCGGCGGTGGTGAACGCCGCGCTGGACGCCGTCCGGCACCTCGGGGTGCGCGACATCCGGATGCCGCTGACCCCGGAACGGGTCTGGCGGGCCATCCACCAGGGCGGGGACGGCGGCGAGCGCGCCACCGCCGGTACCAACGCCTGGGGCGGAGCCCAGACCGAGACGACCGCAGGCGTGTCCACCCCCCAGTCGGCCCTCGGAGGCGACCGGTGATCCCGCCGAGGCGACAGGGGGGACGAGCCATGACCTGCGTCGACGAAGGAGTCGAGCCATGATCCCCGCTCCGTTCGAGTACGCCCGTCCCACCACCGTCGACGAGGCCCTGCAGGCCATCGCCGAGGGTGGGGACGACGTCAAGGTCCTCGCCGGGGGCCAGTCGCTGATCCCCGTCATGCGGCTGCGGCTGGCCGCGCCGGAGACGGTGGTCGACCTGAGCCGGATCGCCGAGCTGCGCGGGGTCCGGGACGACGGCGACGCCATCGTCATCGGGGCCATGACGACGCACCACGACGTCATGACCGACCCGCTGGTGCAGCAGCACGCGCCGCTCATCGCCGAGGCGACCGAGACGGTGGCCGACCGGCAGGTCCGCGCCCGTGGCACCTTCGGCGGGGCCCTGGTCCACGCCGACCCCGCGGGCGACCTGCCGGCGGTGGCGCTCGCCCTGGACGCGGAGCTGGTCATCGCCGGCCTCGAGGGGCGGCGGACGGTGCCGGCGTCGGAGTTCTTCGTCGACTACCTCACCACCGCGCTCGAGGAGGGGGAGCTGCTCGTCGAGATCCGCGTCCCCAAGCTGGCCGGTGAGTGGGGGATGCGCTACGAGAAGTTCAACCGGGTGGCGCAGGCGTGGTCGATCGTGGCGGTGGCCGCGGTCGTCCGGCGGGAGGACGGGCACATCGCCGAGGCGCGGATCGGGCTGACCAACATGGGCACCACGCCGCTGCGGGCGAGCGCGGTGGAGGCCGCGCTGGCCGGTGCCGAGGCCAGCCCGGAGACGATCGCCGCGGCGGCCCGGTCGGCCGCCGAGGGGACCTCTCCCACCAGCGACCTCAACGCGCAGGCGGACTACCGGGAGCACCTGGCGCAGGTGCTGACTCGTCGCGCGGTGACCGCCGCGGCGGGGCTGTAGCTTGAAGGACCCCGTCCTCCCCACCCCTCGCACGCTCGGGGCGGCGCCCTGGACGGGGCCGAGCCCGATCCGGCCGGCCCGCCCCTCGTGGGCGGGCCGGCCGACCGCCGCACCTCGGAGGTAGCACCGTGCAGTTGGAGAACTCGTTCACCGTCCCCGTGCCGATCGACGAAGCCTGGCGGGTGCTGCTGGACATCGAGCGGATCGCGCCGTGCATGCCCGGTGCGGCCCTCGACTCGGTCACCGGTGACGACTTCACCGGCCGGGTCAAGGTGAAGCTCGGCCCGATCAACCTGACCTACCAGGGCAAGGCCTCGTTCGTCGAGAAGGACGAGGCGGCGCACAAGGCGGTCATCGACGGCCGCGGCAAGGACCAGCGCGGCAACGGCACCGCCGCCGCGCTCATCACCGCGCAGCTGAAGGCCGAAGGTGACACCACGCGCGTCGACGTCCTGACCGACCTCAACATCACCGGTCGGCCGGCCCAGTTCGGCCGTGGCGTCATGACCGACGTCGGCAACAAGCTGCTCGGCCAGTTCGCCGACAAACTCGCCGCACAGCTCGCCTCCGGTGACGAGGGGGCGACGGCGGCCGCCACACCCGCGCCCGCGGGGCAGGCGACGCCGGCGAAGAAGGCCGCGGCCGTGGCGGCGGGTGCGGCCGAGGAGGTCGCCGCCTCCGCCGAGCAGGTGCCGGGGGACAACGCCGTGGCGGAGAAGACCCGCACGACCGCGGCGGCGGCCAGGGAGACCGCTGCGGCCACCACGGACCGGGTCTCGGGGGGCGACACCGCGCCCGTCGCGGCCACCGCTGCCCCGGCTGCGACCAGCACCGCGCCGGCCGCACCGGCCACCAGCCCCGCTGCCTCCGCCCCGGCCACCACGCCGGTCGCCCCCACGCCCCGCCAGACCGGGCCCAAGCACGCCGAGCCCGAGCCGATCGACCTGCTCGAGGTCGCCGGCGGCGCCGCGCTGACCCGCTACGCCGCGCCGCTGGCCGGTGTCGCGGCGCTGCTGCTGGTCGTCACGCTGGTCGTCCGGCGGCGCCGCCGCTGACACCCGCGGGGTCGCCGGGGGAGACCCCGGCGACCCCGGCCAGCCAGTCGACGGCGGCCAGGGCGACGACGCCCGGGGAGCGGGTCAGCGCGTGGTCGCCGGGAACGGCGTAGAGCGAGGCGCCGGGCCGTCCGGTCAGCACGGCGGCGAGCTCCTCGGGGCGGCCGAACGCGTCCCGCTCACCCTGCACGACGCCCAGCGGCACCCCCACGGCGGTCAGCTCGCCGGCGCGAGTGCGCTCGGGCCGGCGAGGCGGGTGCAGCGGGAACGCCAGGCACAGCACGCCGTCCGCCTCGAGCGCAGCCGCCGTCCGGCAGGCCACCCGGGCGCCGGCGCTGCGGCCGCCGAGCACCAGCGGCCCGGTGAGCCGGTCGTCGTCCCGCAGTGCGGCGAGCACCGCCGTCCAGCCCTCGTCCAGCCGGGGCGGCGCCGGGGCGATCCGCCTCCCCGCCACCCGCCAGGGCTGCTCGACGCCCAGCACCCGCCAGCCGGCCGCGGCGGCGTCGGCGGTGACCGCGGCCAGGTCGGCCGACCCGATGCCTCCGCCGGCGCCGTGGCCGAGCACCAGCGTGCCGACGACGGCGCCCGCGGGCTCGGTGACGTCGACGCGCGCCGGGCCGAGCGGGGTCGCGACCTCGCTCACGGCCGGGGCAGGGCGAGCAGCGCGTCGACCGCACCGGCCAGGTCGCCGGCGACGAGCGCGGCGGGGTCGTACACCGCCGGGTAGACCCGCTCGGAGCGCGGGAACCACGCGGCGGTCAGGCCCGCCCGGAGCGCGCCGTGGACGTCCCAGCCGTGCGACGCGACCAGCGCCAGCCGCCCCGGCTCGACGTCGCAGACCCCGGCCGCCCAGAGGTACACCTCGCGCGCCGGCTTCCACGCCCGGATCACCTCGCTGGACAGCGAGCGCTCCACCAGCGGGCTGATGCCACCGCGCTCCAGCCCCGCCTCCGCGACGCCGGGGGAGCCGTGGGTCAGCGTCACGACCCGGACGCCGGCCTCGACCAGCCGGCGCAGCGCGGGCTCGACGTCGGGGTGCGGAGCGAGCTCGAGGAAGGCGTCGGTCACCTGCGACCGGTCGGCGTCCCCCAGGTCGGTGGCCTGGGCGAGCGCGGCGTCGAAGGCCTCGCGGAAGCGGCACCAGGTGCCCGCCGTGGCAGCGGCGAAGCCGGTGAGCAGGGTGCGGGAGAAGACGGCGGGCAGCAGGTCGGCCGGCTGGCCGAGCTCGATCAGCGCGGCGCGCACGGGGCCCAGGTCGAGCAGCGTCTCGTTGACGTCGAAGGCGACGACCGCGGGGCGCAGCCCGCTCACGCCGACCGGCTCTCGTCGCTGCCGGCGCGGCGGGCCCGCCGGTGCCGGCGGACGTCCCGGTAGCGCTTGAGGACCAGGTAGCCGATGCCGAGCGCGACCGCGGCGACGACGGCGTAGTCGAGGTAGTGCAGGTTCTGCTGCACGAAGTCGCCGGCCGCCACACCGAGGCCGATGAGCACGCTGTTCCAGATCAGGCTGCCGGCGGCGGAGTAGACGACGAACTGGGCGAAGGGCATGCGCACGACCCCGGCGGGGACGGAGATGAAGCTGCGCACGATCGGCACCATCCGGCCGAAGAACACCGCCGAGCGCCCGTGCCGCTCGAACCAGGCGAAGGTCCTGTCGACGTCCTCGGTCTCCACCAGCGGCAACCTGTCGAGGAAGGCGTGCGAGCGGCGCGGGCCCAGCGCCCGGCCGACGTAGTAGAAGAAGACCGCGCCGAGGATCGACCCCAGGGTGGCGAACAGGACCACCGGCACGATGGAGAGCCGGTCGTCGTTGATGAGCACCCCGGCCAGGCCGAGCACCGCCTCGCTGGGGATGGGCGGGATGACCGTCTCGAGCAGGATGGCGAAGCCGACGCCCACCGCGCCCAGCCGCTCCACCATGTCGAGCAGGAACCCGGTGATGCCGCCCTGGTCGGAGGAGGCCGCGGCGGCGAGGAAGGACATGCGCCCCACGGTAACGGCGCGCTCGGGGCGGCACCGGGCAGCTGCGGGGGTAGGTTCGCCACCCATGCGGCAGCGCTTCACCGCCCGGGCCGTCGTCGTCGGGGACCGCGCCGGCACGGTGGTGCCCGACGCCGTGGTCGACGCCGAGGACGGCACGCTCACCTGGGTCGGCCCGGCCGCCGACGCGCCGGACGCCGGGGACGCCGAGGTGGTCGCCGTCCCCGGGGTGCTGCTGCCGGGGCTGGTGAACGCCCACTCGCACGCGCCGATGGTGCTGTTCCGCGGGCAGGCCGAGGGCCTGTCGCTCGCCCGCTGGCTGCGCGAGGTGATCTGGCCGCGGGAGGCCCGGCTCACCCCCGAGGACGTCGAGGTGGCGATGACCGCGGCGTCCGCGGAGATGCTCCGCGGCGGGGTCACCACCAGCGTCGAGATGTACTTCTCGCCCGAGCGGATCGCCGCCGCCGTCGGCCGCACCGGGGCCCGCGCGGTCATCGCCACCCCGCTGCTGCCGCTGCCCGGGATGCCGCCGCTGGCCGAGCAGCTGGCCGACGCGGTGGCGCTGGCGGCCGCCGCGCCCGGCGACGGCGCCGTCGAGTACGGCATCGGCCCGCACGCGGCCTACACGCTGCCCCTGCCCGTGCTGCGCGACGCCGCGGCCGCCACGCGGGAGCGCGGCCTGCTGCTGCACCTGCACGTCGCCGAGACCGCAGGCGAGGGCGCGGACCTGCTGGCCACCCACGGGCTGTCGGTGCCCTCGCTGCTGGCCGCGCACGACGTCCTGGGTGGGCGGGTGCTGGCCGCGCACAGCGTGCACGTGGACGACGGCGACCTGGAGCTGTGGCGCGAGTACGACGTCGCGGTGGTGCACTGCCCGGCCAGCAACGCGAAACTGGCCAGCGGGATCGCGCCGGTGCGGGCGATGCTCGACCGCGGCGTCCGGGTCGGCCTGGGCACCGACGGGCCGGCGTCCAACGACGGTCTGGACCTGCTGGCCGACGTCCGGCTGGCCGCGGGCCTGGCCCGGCTCCGCGAGCGCTCGGCCACCGCGCTGACCGCCGCCGAGGCGTTCTGGCTGGCCACCGGTGGGGCCGCCGACGCGATCGGCCGCCCGGACCTGGGTCAGGTGGCCGTCGGCCGCCGGGCGGACCTGGTGCACGTCGACACCCGCGACCTGGGCTTCGAGCCGGTGCTGGACCCGGCCGACCTGCTCACCCACCTGGTCTGGTCGGGCACCTCGCGGCTGGTCCGCGACACCTGGGTCGGGGGGCGGCAGGTGGTGCGCGACGGCGCCTGCACGACGGTGGACGCCGAGGCGCTGCGCGCCGACGTCGCCGAACGGGCGAGACGCCTGGCCGGCGGCTGAGGGGCTCGGCCCAGGTCGGGGACGGCACGTGGCCGCGGTGATCACGCTCGCAGGGAGATCGTCTCGCCTCGGGTCACGGCGCGGATCTCGCCGGGCGCGCGGCGGGCGGCCACCTCACGGACGAAGTCGCCCAGCGGCGAGGCGAACCGGTCGTAGTCGTCGTAGTGCACGGGCACGGTGACCGGCGGCTTGAGCAGCTCCACGAGGTCGGCGCCCTGCCGGCCGTCCATCGTCACGGTGAACCCGAGCGCCTTGGTGCCGCCCAGGTGCGGGATGACGACGTCCAGCGGTCCGCAGCGCTCCAGCACCTCGCCGAGCTCGGGGCGGAAGACGGTGTCGCCGCTGATGTAGCCGCGCCAGGACACCTCGCCGTCGCGCACCAGCTCGAGCACGCTGCCCATCACCGGCGGCAGCAGCTTCGCGACCGGCTGGGGGCCGTGGACGCCGGGGACCGAGGTGATCCGCAGCGTGGCGCCGTCCCGGTTCAGTTCGTGCCGCTGCCAGGGGGTGAGGTCGACGGTCTCCCGGAAGCCGCGCCGGCCCAGCGCGCGGGCGGCGGCCTGGGTGGTGATGACCGGGGTGGCGCGGTCGAGGGTGCGGGTGGCGATCCGGTCCCAGTGGTCGGCGTGCAGGTGCGACAGCAGGATCGAGTCCAGCGCCGGCAGCTGGGTGGGCTGCAGCGCGGGCTCGGTGAGCCGCTTGGTCCACAGTCCCTTGCCGAGGTAGGCACGCTGTCCGCGGCGCAGGAAGTTCGGGTCGGTCAGCAGGGTGAACGGCCCGAGCCGCAGCAGCGTGGTGGCGTTCCCGCCGAAGGTGAGCGTGACGTCGTCGGCGGGGGACGGCGGGAGGGACGCAGCCATGAGCGGCGTCTACCCCGGCGGCTCCCCGGCCACGCCGTCGGCGCCGGCGACCGGGTCAGCTCCCGGGGCGCTCCCACCCGTGGTCACCGCAGGCGCGGAGGAAGTTGGCGCCGGCCTCGACGACCGCGGCGTAGTCGAGGTCTTCCTCCCGGGTGTCGCGGAACCGCTCGTAGGGGTCGGTGAGCGGCGTCGAGTCGGACTGTCCGAGCAGGTCGCCGACCCGCTCGGTGACCTCGGCCCGCTGATCGGCCGGGGTGCCCGCCGCGGCCCAGGCGGCGAGGGCGTCGCACGCCTCGGTCGAGGACCGGTCCAGCCCCGCCCCCGCGCAGGCGGAGAGGGTGAGGACCGCCGCCGCGACGGCCCGGATCCGGCATCGGGGCACGCCGCGAGGCTAGTGCGCCGCTCTCCGACCGGGCGGCGGGCCCCTGGGACCCGGCGCCGACCGGGTCGACGTCCGCGGCGGCCGGGCCGACGGCGGCCCGCCGGACCGCCTCCCGCACCGCCGGTGGGCCGCCGACCCCGCCTGGTAGACAGGGGCGGTGGCTGCCTCCCGCGACGTGGACGCGTCCTTCCTCGCCCTCCCGCTCTCCGCGCTGACCGACGCCGCGCTCACCCGGGCCCTCGACCTCGGCTGCGAGCACGCCGACCTGCGGGTGGAGCGGATCCGCACCCAGTCGATCAGCCTGCGCGACGCCCGGCTGGAGTCGCTGGCCGACGGCGAGGACCTCGGCCTGGCCGTGCGCGTGGTCCACGAGGGCACCTGGGGCTTCGCCGCCGGCGTCGTCCTCACCGCCGCCGAGGCCGTGCGACTGGCCGAGGAGGCGGTCGCGGTCGCGCAGGTGTCGGCGGCGGTGAACAGCGACCGCGTCGAACTGGCGCCCGAGCCGGTGTACCCGGACGCGGTCTGGGTGTCGGACCACGACGTCGACCCGTTCGAGGTGCCCGACGCGGAGAAGACCGGGCTGCTCACCGAGCTGTCCGAGCAGCTGCTGGCCGCCGATGGCGTCGAGCACGTGCAGGCCGTCTGCCAGGCGGTGAAGGAGCAGAAGTACTACGCCGACACCGCCGGCACCCGGACCCGCCAGCAGCGGGTGCGGATCCACCCCGACCTGACCGCGCTCACCGTCGACCGGACCACCGGCGCGTTCGAGAGCATGCGCACCATCGCGCCGCCGGCCGGCCGCGGCTGGGAGTACCTGACCGGCACCGGCTGGGACTGGCGCGGCGAGATCGCCGAGATCCCCGAGCTGCTGCGCGAGAAGACCAAGGCGCCGTCGGTGCAGGCGGGGCGCTACGACCTCGTCGTCGACCCGTCCAACCTGTGGCTGACCATCCACGAGTCGATCGGCCACGCCACCGAACTGGACCGGGCGCTGGGTTACGAGGCCGCCTACGCCGGCACTTCCTTCGCCACCGTCGACAAGCTGGGCACCCTCCGCTACGGCTCCGAGATCATGAACGTGACCGGCGACCGCACCGCCCCGCAGGGGCTGTCCACGATCGGCTGGGACGACGAGGGCGTCGCCGGCCAGCAGTGGGACATCGTCAGGGACGGCGTGCTGGTCGGCTACCAGGTCGACCGGAACACGGCGCGGCTGGGCGGCATGGCCCGCTCCAACGGCTGCGCCTTCGCCGACTCGCCGCAGCACACGCCGGTGCAGCGGATGGCCAACGTCTCGCTCCAGCCGGCAGTCGACGGCCCCTCCACCGACGAGGTCATCGCCGGGGTCGAGCGCGGCATCTACGTGGTCGGCGACAAGAGCTGGTCGATCGACATGCAGCGCTACAACTTCCAGTTCACCGGCCAGCGCTTCTACCGGATCGAGGGCGGGAAGCTGGCCGGTCAGCTGCGCGACGTGGCCTACCAGGCGACGACGACGGACTTCTGGGGCGCGATGCGCGTCGTCGGCGGTCCGCAGACGTACCTGCTCGGCGGCGCCTTCAACTGCGGCAAGGCCCAGCCCGGGCAGGTCGCCCCGGTCAGCCACGGCTGCCCGGTGGCCCTGTTCGAGGGCGTGAACATCCTCAATACGGTGCAGGAGGCCGGGCGATGAGTTCGTGGTCGCGTCCGCAGGACGTCGTCGAGAAGGCGCTGGCCGCCTCCACCGCCGACGGGCAGGTCGCCTTCGTCGTGGAGAGCTCCGAGGCGAACCTGCGCTGGGCGAAGAACAGCCTGACGACCAACGGGTCGATGCGCTCGCGGCAGGTCGTCGTCGTCTCGTTCGTCGACGGCGGCGCCGGGATGGCGGCCGGCACGGTGGCGCGGACCGGCAGCCCGGACGTCGAGGAGCTGGTGGCCGCCAGCGAGCAGGCCGCCCGGGACGCCGGCCCGGCCGAGGACGCCGTCCCGCTGGTCAGCGAGGCGCCGCCCGGCGCCGGCGACTGGGACGCCGACCCCGCGGAGACCTCGATCGGCGTCTTCCGCGACTTCGCGCCGGCGCTGGGGGAGGCCTTCGGCGGCGCCCGCGACCGCGACGAACTGCTCTTCGGCTACGCCGAGCACGGCATGGCCACCACCTACCTCGGGACGTCGACCGGCCTGCGGCTGCGCCACGACCAGCCCAGCGGGCGGGTGGAGCTCAACGGCAAGAGCGGTGACATGAGCCGCTCGGTGTGGGCCGGCGTCGGCACCCGCGACTTCGCCGACGTCTCGGTGGCCGACCTGGTCGCCGACGTGCAGCGCGGGCTCGGCTGGTCGCAGCGCCGGGTCGACCTGCCCGCCGGGCGCTACGAGACCCTGCTGCCGCCGTCGGCGATCGGCGATCTGATGATCTACGCGTACTGGACGATGGAGGCCCGCGACGCCGACGAGGGCCGCAACGTCTACGCCAGGCCGGGCGGCGGCGACCGGGTCGGCGAGCGGCTGGCCGCGCTGCCGCTGACGCTGCGCAGCGACCCGTTCGAGCCCGGCCTCCAGGCCTGTCCGTTCCAGGTCGTCAGCGGCTCGTCGGGCTCGGCGTCGGTGTTCGACAACGGCATGGCCACCCCGGCGGTCGAGTGGATCTCCGGAGGCGTGCTCAGCAACCTGATCCGCCCGCGGGCCTGGGCGCTGAAGACGACGGCACCCGCCACGGCCGCCGTCGACAACCTGGTCCTCGAGCAGCCGGGCGCCACGGCGTCCCTGGACGAGATGGTCGCGGCCACCGACCGCGGGCTGCTGCTGACGACGCTCTGGTACATCCGCGAGGTGGACCCCCAGACGCTGCTGCTCACCGGGCTCACCCGTGACGGCGTCTTCCTCGTCGAGGGCGGCGAGGTCACCGGCGCGGTGAACAACTTCCGGTTCAACGAGTCACCGGTCGACCTGCTCGGCCGGATCACCCAGGCCGGCCGCACCGAGCGGACCCTGCCCCGCGAGTGGAGCGACTGGTTCACCCGCGCCGCCATGCCCACCGTGCGGGTGCCGGACTTCAACATGAGCTCGGTGTCGCCCGCCAGCTGAGGGAGGACCCCTGCTCCCCGCGAACCCGCGGCGGGCCCGGCAGGGGGCCACCGTCCGGAGACCACGGCAACCGGCCACTCGACGTCCGGGTGGGCGCGCCCGGCAGCACGGATGGGACGCGTGGGACCGGTGGGGCGGAGCGAACGGTCCGTCACACTTGTCGTGCATGGCGCCATGACGTTCCGCGTCTGTCCGCCTACTGTCTGTTCCGCGGGATGCTGGACCTTCGGCTTCACCACCCCGCACGCACGCCGAAACGTGCACCGGGCGGAAGGGGTCCTTCCGCCGGCAACGGATGGGCTCCGGCACAGCCGGACCGGTGAGGGGAGGGTCCCGTGACGAGGACTCAGAAGCCGTCGGTCTTCCAGGTCGGCAGGGTGTGGGACGACGGGAACTCCGTCGTGGTCTCCGGGTGGGGGCTGGGCCTCTGCGCTGCGGCGTGCGCGTGCCACCGCCACCCCGCCGCCGGCAGGCTGGCCATCGCCGAGGACCAGGCCGAGGGTCTGCTCGGCCTGGTGTGCTACCGCGAGGGCGGCTGCGACTGCTGCGAGCCGTGGACCGCCGACGAGCTCACCGCCATCGTCCGTGACCTCGAACTGGTCGCCACTCTCGACGCCCCCGAGCCGCTCGCCGGCTGAAGGAGGACCACCCCTCCCCCCACGCCTCGAGAGCTCGGCGCGGGACCCGGGAGGAGTCCCACGCCGGGCGAGGACGGGCCCCGGGACGGGGCCGACGACCGCGACCCGACCCGGCTCCGCACCTCGCGGGGCCGGGTCGCGGTTCCTCCGCACTCCCGCCCGGGTAGGGCTGCGCCCATGCTGGGACGCGCTGCCCTCCGAGGTGCCCTCGCCGGTCTGGCCGGCACCGCGGCCATGACGCTCGCCGAGAAGGTCGAGCAGTCCGTCACCCACCGGCCGGACTCCTACGTGCCCGCGCGCACCCTCACGGCCCTGACCACCCGTCGCCGGCTGCCGGGGTCCGCGCGCCCACCGGTGCGCAACCACCTCATGCACTGGGGCACCGGTGCGCTCGTCGGCGCCCTGCGCGGCGTGTGGTCGGCCAGCGGGCTGCGCGGCTGGCGCGCCTCGGCCTGGCACACGTCGGTCCGGCTGGCCACCGACCAGACGCTCGAGAACGCCACCGGCGTGGGGGCGCCGCCCTGGACGTGGTCGCGCCGCGACCAGGTCGTCGACATCGGCGGCAAGGCCGTCTACTCCTTCGTGACCGGCGCGGTGGCCGACCGGCTGGTCCCCCTCGCGCCCGACCGCACCCCCTCGGGCTCCGCTCCGCCCCGCCGCCGGTAGCGCCCCCGACAGGATCCAGAACCCCCGCGCCGCAGGGGGCCGCTGGGAGACCTGTGACCACTGAGGTGCGCACCCCGGGGCCGGGCCCGCGCGCCGCCCCCTACCCCTTGACGTGGTGTCCTTACCGTGCGTGCTCACGCGCTCGGAACACCGCCTCCTCCCCGGGGCGGGGCGCGGCGAGAGGGGGCCGGACATGGGCCGCAACCGGACGACGAGCCGGCGCTGGTCGTGCGCCGCCCTGGCGAGCGCCCCGCTCTCCGCAGCACTGGCCGTCGCCGTGCTGCTGACCCCGGCGACCGCGAGCGCCGCCCCGGCGTCGGCGGAGGAGGCCCAGCGGCTGGTCGCCGAGACGGGCCGGCAGCTGGCCGCCCTCGACGAGCAGGTCCGCGAGGCCCAGCTGACCGTCGCCGCGCAGCAGCAGACCGCGGCCGACGCCGCCGCGCGGGCGTCCCGGGCCGAGGGCGTGCTCGCCGGCTACGGCCCGCAGCTGGCAGCCATCGCGCAGACCGCCGGCACCTCGCAGTCCCGGATGGCCGCGTTCCTCACCTCCGACTCCGCGGCGGACGTCGTCCAGCAGATGACCACGCTGGACCTCATCGCCGCGCACACCGAGGGTCTGCTGGCCGAGGTGTCGGTGGCGCAGCGTGCCGCCGAGCAGGCCCGGGCGGACGCCGACGCCACCGCCGCGCAGGCCACCGCGTCGCTCGCCGAGCTCGAGCGCCAGCGGGTGGAGGTCCAGACGCGGGCCGACGCCTACGAGGCCGACTTCGCCCGGCTCTCGGCCGCCGAGCAGGCCGCCGTCACCACCTCGATCGCCGGCCCGTCGCTGGCCCCGCCGGACACCGGCGCGGTCGTGGCCGCCGCCCCCAGCGGCGCCGTCGCGGCGGTGCTCGAGGCGGCGCTGGCGCAGGTCGGCACCCCCTACGTCTGGGGCGGCTCCACGCCGGACGGCTTCGACTGCTCCGGGCTGACCAGCTACGCCTACGCCGCGGCCGGCGTCTCGCTGCCGCACTCCAGCCGCGCCCAGTCGCGGATGGGCGCCGCCGTCTCGCGCAGCCAGCTGATGCCCGGTGACCTCGTCTTCTTCGGCTCGCCCGTCTACCACGTGGGCATCTACGTCGGGAACGGGAAGATGGTGCACGCCCGCACCTTCAGCCAGCCGGTCGCGGTGACCAGCGTGGACATGGGTGGCTACGCCGGGGCCCGCCGCGTCCTCTGAGGCGCGGCCGCGGCGTCCCCGCCCACCCCGCGCCCCGACGCCATCGGCCTCGCCGACGCCCGCGCGGTCCTGGGCGGGGCGTCCGCCGGCCGGCTGATCAGAGGGGACGACGTCCCTCCGCGAGCATCGTGACGAGGGCGGTGATCCGGCGGGCCCGGGTCCGCGGCGTGGCGGCGGTGGCCACCCGGTGCAGGACGGCGTAGCGGTTGCGGCCGTCGAGGGTGGCGAAGGCCTGCTGCGCGGCGGGGTCGGCGGCCAGCGCGGCGGCGAGGTCGTCGGGGACGGTGGCCGTGGCCGGGCCCGCGTAGGCCCGTTCCCAGCGCCCGTCGGCCCGCGCCGCCTCCACCGCGGCCAGCCCGGCCGGGCGCATCCGCCCGGCGGCGGTGAGCGACTCGACCGCGGCCACGTTCTTCTGCGACCAGACGCTGCGCGCCCGGCGCGGGGTGATGCGCTGCAGGTAGGACGTGTCGTCCAGGCGCTGCGACCTCCCGTCGATCCAGCCGAAGCAGAGCACCGACTCGACCAGCTCGGCGTAGGTCACCGAGGGGACGCCGGACCCCTTCTTCGCCAGCCGCACGTAGAGCCCGGGCGCGGTCGCGTGCTCGGCGTCGAGCCACTCCTCCAGCGCCGCCTGGTCGGCGAAGGCCCGGACCGGGAGGTTGGTCGGCACGGTCACGGCGGCCATCCTGGCCGCGGTCGTCCGGGAGAGTCAAGGGTGCTTGACACCCGGGGGCGGCGCTGGTGGAGTTGTCGCGTGTCAAGCACACTTGTCCTCGGGAGGACGCTCACGGTGCTCCGCCACGCCGCTGCCGTGCTCACCGGTCTGCTGGTCGCCACGGGGATCGGACTGTTGGCGGGCGCCTTCGCCGACGACCGGTTCTGGGTCCACGTCGCCGTCTTCGCGCTCTGCACCCTCGCGCCGGCGTACGGGCTCGGCTGGCTGCTGTTCGTGTCGGCGGCCACCGGCCCCCCGCCGGTGGCCCACCCGGAGGAGAGCATCGAGCACGACTGGTGGCAGCGCAGCGCCGCGGCCTCCTTCCTCGACCTGCGCACGGTGGCCGGGGTGGCCGCCTTCGCGCTCGCGGTCACCGGGCTGGAGGTGTCCGCGGGGGTCGTGCTCAGCGGCGTCATCCTGCTGGGCTTCGCCGACCTCGCCGTGCGGTTCAGGGTGCTGCGCCGCCGGGCCGCCTGAGGGTGCACAACGACCTGGCCGAACGCCGGCAGGCCCGCGGCTGGTCGCAGGGCCGGCTCGCCGACGAGCTCGGGGTCTCCCGGCAGACGGTGATCTCGCTGGAGAAGGGCCGCTTCGACCCGAGCCTGCCGCTGGCCTTCCGCATCGCCGCCCTGTTCGACTGCCGGATCGAGGACGTGTTCACGCCGGACGCCTGACCCGTCGGCCGGCGCGCCGGGCCGCGGTGCGACATGGACGGCCCTGTGCTGTGCTGTCGCCCGTGGCCGAGAACTACATCGCCGAGTTGCCGTTCGGTTCCCCGCAGATCGACGGCGAGGCCTTCGTCGCGCCCACGGCCGTCGTGGTCGGCGCCGTGACGATGGGTCCGCGGTCGAGCATCTGGTACGGCGCGGTCGCGCGCGCCGACGCCGAGGTGATCACGATCGGCGAGGGCTCCAACATCCAGGACGGCTGCACCCTGCACTCCGATCCAGGCTTCCCGCTCGTCGTCGGCCGCGGCGTGACCGTCGGGCACCGCGTCGTCCTGCACGGCGCCCGCGTCGACGACGACGTCCTGGTCGGCATGGGCAGCGTCGTCATGAACGGCGCGCACATCGGCTCGGGCAGCATCGTCGCCGCCGGCGCCGTCGTCACCCAGGGCACGCAGGTGCCGCCGGGCTCGCTCGTCGCCGGTGTCCCCGCCAAGGTGATCCGGCAGGCCACGGACGACGACGTGCAGCACATCCGCGGCAACGCCGCCAGCTACACCGACCGGCTCGACAGCGCCCGCAAGGTGCGCCCGGTCGTCCGGACCCCGCTCCCGCCGGCCGGGCAGACGCCCGGCGACGCGATGGACTGAGGACCCCTGCCCCTCTGCCACCCGCCCCCTCCAGGGGCCCGTCAGGAGCTCGCGAGTGGTGGGGAGGGGGGTCCTCCCACCGTCAGTGGTCGCCGAGGACGAGGACCCAGCGGTTGGTGGCCCCGTCCCGCTGGTAGCTGAACCGGTCCACTGCGGCGCGGGCCAGCAGCAGACCCCTGCCCCGTTCGGCGTCACCGGCGGGCGGCTCCTCCGACCCCGTCTCGACCGGCGCACCGTCGTCCTCGAAGATCGCCTGGATGCGGTCGGGGCTGCTGGACAGCCGCAGGGAGACGCGCGCGGCGCCGGCGCCGGCGCCGTGCTCGGCGATGTTGGCCGCCACCTCGGCCACCGCGATCTCGAAGCGGACCCGGTCCCGCTCGGCCACGCCGGGTTCGTCGGCCCACAGGCGGGCCAGGAGGTCGTGCACCGGTTCCAGCAGCTCGGGGCCGGCCGTGGCCTGGAGCAGGTGACTCGCGCCGCCGCGCACGTCAGTCGCCGGCGAAGGCGCTGGCGACGTCCGGGCGGGGCCGCAGCACCCGCCGGAGGTTGGTCAGGTCCAGCACGGCCTCCACCTGCGGCCCCGCCCCGGCGATGCGCAGGTCGCCGCCCGCCTGGCGGGCGGTCTTCAGCCCCGCGATGAGCGCTCCCAGCCCCGAGGAGTCCATCGACTCGGTCTCCGAGAGGTCGACGACGATCCGCGCCGTCCCCTGTGCCACCAGCTCGGCGACCAGCGACCGCAGCCGCGGAGCGGCCACCATGTTCAGCCGACCCGTCGGCCGCACCACGCCGATGCCGGTGTCCGTCGTCTCGGTCTGGAACTGGGTCATGCGGGGACCTCCGCCGGCTGCACCTCGGGTCCGCGGTGGCGGACGGCCTTGATGATCACACTGAGGACGGCGAGGTCGAAGGCGACCCACACCAGGTTCACGGCCGTGCCCAGTGCTGACGCCTCCCCGGTTCCCATCCGGACGGTGCCGACCACCGCGGCGATGACCAGCAGGGCCATGACCACCAGCTGCGGGCGCACGAGGTGCCACGGACGCCGCGCCACCGCCTGCCGTTCCTTCGGCGTGACGGCGAAGGCCAGGCTGCGGCCGAAGACGACGTTGGCCACCGCGGAGGTCACCGAGCGGATCCACACGGGGAAGAGTGCGAGCGAGTACTGCTGCCCGCGCCAGCTCCGCTTCCCCCGGCCGATGACGTAGAAGAGCAGCTGGTTGACCGCGAGGAAGGGCACCAGTCGGAGGAAGAAGTCCGCCGACAGCGCCTGCACCGGCAGGATGCCGCTGATCAGGAAGACGACGGGCGCGGCGAAGTACACGACCGCCGCGAAGCCGGACAGGTAGCTCCACATGGTGGCCCAGTACATGAGCCGCTGCGCCAGGGTCAGCCCGCGCTGCACCAGCGGGTTCTCCCGCAGCATCACCTGGACCGTGCCCTGCGCCCACCGCAGCCGCTGGGTGAGCATGGTGCCGAGGTCCTCCGGTGCCAGGCCGAGCGCCAGGGTCTCGTGGTGGTAGGCGGTGCGCCAGCCGAGCGCGTGCAGCCGCATGCAGGTCGCCATGTCCTCCGTCACCGAGATCGTGGCCATCGGCATGAGCGGCTGCGCCTCGTCGTCCCGGTCGACGTCGATCGCCCGGACCAGGGCCCGCACCGTCTCCACGGCGCCGAGCGGCGACCAGTCGCGGTGCGCCAGCCGGGCCAGCGCCGCACGGTCGAGCTCGGCCGGGCCGGCGTCCTCGGCGTCCAGCTCCGAGGACAGGGCGGCGATCTCGGCGAGGTCGCTCTCCAGCGCGGTGACATCGGCGTCGACCAGCCGGCGGGCCGCCGCGTCGACCTGCTGCTGGAAGCGGTAGGTCACGTCCGCCAGGGCGGCACCGGCCCGCAGGTCCGCGCGGCTCCGGGCCACCGCCTCGGCGACCGCGTCCAGGGCGGCGCGCGCCTCGGTCTGCGACGGGTCCAGGCCCTTGCGCGCCCGGGCGAGCACCCGGTCGGCCGTCCGGAGCGTCCGGGTCACCGCCAGCTCCACCTCGGTGACGTACCGGGAGACGCCCAGCTGCATGAGGGCCTCGCGGCGCAGCACCGCGTTCGACCCGCAGAAGAACGCGGCGTTCCAGCCGTCCTTGCCCTGCTGGATCGGGCCGTAGAAGAGCGGTGCCTGGCTGCCGAACGGGTCGTCCTCGGGCACGTTGAGGAACACCTGCGGCGTCTGCACGAGGGCCATCTGCGGGTCGCGGAAGTACCCCAGGGTGCGGTCGAGGATCGCCGGGTCGGGGACCTGGTCGGCGTCCAGGATGAGGACGAACTCCCCGTCGGTGGTCATGAGGGCGTTGTTGAGGTTCCCGGCCTTCGCGTGCCGCTGGCGCCCCGCCCACTCCCCGGACCTGGTGATCACACCGACGCCGACGGCCTCGGCGCGCTCCCGGAGCTCGGGGCGTGCCCCGTCGTCGAGGATCCAGGTCCGGTGCGGGTACCGGATCCGCTGTGCCGCCTCCGCCGTGGCCATGACCAGGTCGACGGGCTCGTTGTAGGTGGTGATGAAGACGTCGACCGTCGCGCCTTCCGGCGGTGGTGGGGGTGGCCGCCGGCGGCGCAGCCGCCACATCGTCAGGCCGAACAGCAGCGAGTCGACGAGGCTGTACGTCTCGGCGACGACCAGTGGGACGGCGATCCACCAGGCCGACCAGTTGACCGACTCGAGCCACCGCCAGACCACGTAGTTCAGGCCGAGCACCGCGGTGAGCAGGACCAGCACCCGCAGCCCCACCAGGCCGGGGGTCAGCGGGACCCGCGGGGAGAGCGCCGCCGCGGTCTCGCGGTCGGGCAGCTCACGGGCGGAGGAGGCGCCCGACCCGGTCCAGGCCGTGCGGCGGTGGCGGCTCACGGCCGTGGCACCCGTCGGACGGCGACCGCCGTGATGTCGTCCAGGGGTGCGGCCGCGGAGGCCAGCGCGCGGACGGCGCGGAGCAGGTCGTCGGGCTCCGGGTGGGCCTCGAGCAGCCGGGCGACCTCGCCGAGGGCCTCGTGCGTGCCCCCGAGCACGTCGAAGAGGCCGTCGCTGAAGGAGAAGAGGGTGTCCCCCGGCTCGAGCACCACCTCGTGCTCGGTCCAGCTCTGGTCGGCGTCGATGCCCAGCGGGAGGTCCTCCCCGGCGAGCCGCTCGACGCCGCCCGCCGCCCGGCGGACGAGGGACAGCCCGTGGCCGGCGTCCCCGTACCGCACCCGTCCCGTCGCGGCCTCCAGCCGCGCGTGGAAGGCGGTCACGAAGGAACCGGTGCGCTGGAGGTCGGGCAGGAGGGTCCGGTTCGTCGCGGTGAGGACGTCGCCCTCCGGCCGGCGCCGGTCGCGGGCCCGCCCGGAGTCCCGCACCGTGGTCCGCAGGACCGCGCGGACGGTGGCCATGAGGATGGCGGCCCCGGCGCCCTTGCCCATCACGTCGGCGACGGAGAGAACTAGGTCGCCGTCGACGAGGTCGTGGTCGAACAGGTCGCCCCCGACGGCGAAGGCCGGCTCGCAGGAGCCGGCGACCCGGTAACCGGGCAGCTCCGGGGGTCGCTGCGGGAGCAGTGCCTGCTGCACCTCCCGGGCGCGGTCCATCTCGACGGAGTGGGCGAGCTCCTGCTCGGTCCACCGGGCCAGCTCCTGCAGCAGTGCGACCTCCCCTGCGTCGAGCGTGCGCGGGCGGACGTCGAACAGGCACAGCGTGCCGACGGTGGGGCCCCCCGGTGCCGCGAGGGGCTGGCCGGCGTAGAAGCGGACGTGCGGGGGGCCGTTCACCGCGGGGCTGGTGGCGTAGCGGGCTTCGGCCAGGGCGTCGGGCACGATGTGCGTCGCCCCGAGGGCGACCGTCCGGTCGCAGAAGGACGCCTGACGCTCGGCCCGGTCGACGGGCATCCCCTGAGCGGACTTGAACCACAGGGAGTCCTCGTCCACCAACGTGATGGTCGCGATCGGGACGTCGAACACCCGCTGTGCCAGCCGGGTGATGCGGTCGAAGCGTTCCTCCCGGTCGGTGCCGAGCAGCTGCAGCTGCTCCAGCGCCTGCAGACGTCGGGCCTCTGCCAGGTCGGCCGACGCGGGCACCCGGACGTCCGTCGGTACCCGCGCGGCGGTCACCGGGTCACCAGCCGCCGGCCAGCCAGGGCTGCCCGCATCGCCGCTGCGCTGGCCGGGCTGCTGGTGATCCGCCAGTCGGCCTCCTTGTCGTGGTCGAACCACACGAACGCCGCGACGTCGGCCTGCTCGTCGAGGTAGACGACGAGGTCGGTGACCCAGGCGGCCTTGTCCCCGCCCTCCTCGGCGGAGGCGACCTCGGTGACGGTGATCGGGATCCCGGGGGCCAGCTCGCGCAGCTCCTCGAGGCTCTCGCCGAAGACCTCCTCTGGCTCCTGCCAGCCGTGGCCAGGGGCGCTGGTGCCCCAGTTGTAGCCGTCGAGGGCGACGCGGTCGACGTACCGGGTGCCGGGCCAGGTCTCGGCCATCGGGGACGACCCGGGATACCGCACGTTCGGGTTCCACACGAACTGCACGTTGCCCGCTCCCTGGGCGCCGAACACCTCCGCGACGTGCCTGAAGGCCGCGACGTGGTCGGCCGCCGTGGTGCCCGACACGCCGACGGCCCACGGGTACCAGTCCCCGTTCTGCTCGTGGGCGAAGCGCAGCTGCACCGGCCGGCCCCAGTTCCGCAGCGCATCGGCCCACTGCCGGAGGTACGGGTCGTGCGCCCCGGCGGCGATGCCGGCCAGGCCGAACGCCCCGCTGTCGGGGGCGTTCCAGTCCCAGGGCTCCCAGGTCACCACCGGGACGGCGCCCCGCGCCGCCACGGCGTCGAGGTCGGCGATCGGCGGTGGGGTGGTGAAGTCCGCGTAGGTGAGGACCAGCGACGGGCGCTCCCCGACGGCGGCCTCGACCGCGTCCAGTTCCGCGCCGGCCGTCGCGCCTCCCGGCGTGGTGACGCCGAACGCGAGGGGCTCGGTGCGCTCGGGGCCGTCGACCACGGTGACCACGGCGACGGCCAGGGCCACCGCGACCACCGCGGCTGCGACGGCGACGGACCACCACGGCCGCCTGCTCCGGACCCCCACGCGAGGGATCAACGCGCGACCGGCCGATGGGTTGCGCACCGCGGGCAGGTCACGACCCCAGGAGGTCCCGGACCAGCGCGCCCACGGCGTCCACCTCGACGAGGAAGCCGTCGTGCCCGTACGGGGAGGTGATCACCCGCAACGGGACGCCGAGGGCCTCGGCCACCTGCTGCTGGAGCGCGAGCGGGTACAGCCGGTCGGTGTCGATCCCGGCGACGACGGTCCGCGCGGTGACCCGGGCCAGCGCCGCCCGGACCCCGCCGCGACCGCGGCCGACGTCCCAGTGGTTCATGACCTCGGTGAGGACCACGTAGCTGCCGGCGTCGAACCGGCGGGCCAGCTTGTCGGCGTGGTGGTCCAGGTAGGAGGCGACCGCGTAGCGGCCGTCGTCCTGGAGGACGGAGCCGAACCGCTCGCCCAGCTCGGACGCGCTGCGGTAGGTGAGGTGGGCGATCCGCCGTGCGACGCCGAGACCGTCGACCGGCTGCGCGTCGAGCGGGTGGTCGCCGCCGAGCCACCGGGGGTCGCACCGGATCGCCGTCTGCTGCGTCGTCTGGGTGCCGATCTGGTCGGCCGTCGCGGCCGCTCCCGACGCGAGGAAGAACAGCGTGGCGACGCGCTCGGGCATGGCGACCGCCCACTCCAGCGCCCGCATACCGCCCATCGACCCGCCCACGACGCAGGCCCACCGCTCGATGCCCAGGGCGTCGGCGAGGCCGGCCTCGACCCGCACCTGGTCGCCGACCGTCACCCCCGGGAACCGGGACCCCCACGGCCCGTCCTCCGGCGCCGAGGACGACGGGCCGGTCGTCCCCTGGCAGCCGCCGAGCACGTTCGCGCAGACGACGAAGAACCGGTCGGTGTCCAGCGGCCGTCCGGGGCCGACCAGGCCCTCCCACCAGCCGGGCGTCGGGTGCCCGGGCCCGGAGGGGCCCACGACGTGGCTGTCGCCGGTCAGCGCGTGCTCGACGAGGACGGCGTTGCCGCCGTCCGGCGCGAGGGCGCCCCAGGTCTCGTAGGCGACCCGCACGCCGGGCAGGGTCCCGCCGCGCTCCAGGGCGAACGGCCCGGGCAGGTCGAGGAAGAGCCGGTCGCCGGCCGGGTCCCCCTCGACCCACCCGCCCATCAGGCTCCCTTGGCGGCGCGGAACCCGGCCTCCAGGTCGGCGAGGATGTCCTCGATCCCCTCGAGGCCGACCGCCAGCCGCACCAGGCCCGGGGTGACGCCGGTCGTCAGCTGCTCCTCGGGGGTGAGCTGCGAGTGGGTCGTCGATGCCGGGTGGATCACCAGGGAGCGCACGTCACCGATGTTGGCCACGTGGCTGTGCAGTTCCAGGGCCTCCACGAACCGCTTGCCGGCCTCGACGCCGCCGTGCAGCTCGAAGGTGAGCACGGCGCCGGCGCCCTGCGGGGCGTACTTCTGCTGGGCGGCGTGCCAGGGCGACGACGGCAGGCCGGGGTAGTTCACCCGGTCGACCGAGTCGTGCGCCTTGAGGAACTCGGCCACCCGCTGGGTGTTGGCGACGTGCCGCTCCATGCGCAGCGACAGGGTCTCGATGCCCTGCACGACGAGGAAGGCGTTGAACGGCGAGATCGCCGGGCCGAGGTCGCGCAGCAGCTGCACCCGCGCCTTGAGCGCGAAGGCCGGCGCGCCCAGGTCGGCGTAGACGACGCCGTGGTACGTCGGGTCGGGCTCGGTGAAGCCGGGGAACCGGCCGCTGCGCCAGTCGAAGCCGCCGCCGTCGACGATCAGGCCGGCGATCACGGTTCCGTGCCCGCCGAGGTACTTGGTGGCCGAATGGACGACGACGTCGGCGCCCCACTCCAGCGGCCGCACCAGGAACGGCGTGGCGATGGTGTTGTCGACGATCAGCGGGACGCCGTTGCGGTGCGCCACCCCGGCGACGGTCTCGATGTCGAGGACGTCGCCCTTGGGGTTGCCGATCGACTCCGCGAAGAACGCCTTCGTGTTCTCCTGCACGAGCGACTGCCAGTTGCCGGGGTCGTCGGGGTCCTCGACGAAGGAGACGGTGATGCCCATCTTCGGCAGCGAGTGGTGGAGCAGGTTGTAGGTGCCGCCGTAGAGCGAGGCCGAGGCGACGACGTGGTCCCCGGCCGAGGCGACGTTGAGGAGCGCCAGCGTCTCGGCCGCCTGCCCGCTGGCGACCGCCAGGGCCGCCACGCCGCCCTCCAGCGACGCCACGCGCTGCTCCAGGGCGTCCTGCGTCGGGTTCATGATCCGCGTGTAGATGTTGCCGAGCTCCGCCAGCGCGAACAGGTCGGCGGCGTGCTGGGTGTCCCGGAACTGGTAGGCCGTCGTCGCGTAGATCGGCAGGGCACGGGCGCCGGTCGTGGGGTCGGGGCTGGTGCCGGCGTGGATCTGCCGGGTCTCGAAGCTCCAGCTCTGGGGGTCGCTCATGCGCCGCGTCCTCTCGCTCGCGGAGGACCCGCGGCGCGCGAGGACTCCGTCCTTGCCGGGCGGCGGGCGCCGTCCGGCCGGCTCTTCCCCTGGGAGCACCTCAGACGGAGTAGAGGTTGCCGGGCAGCCAGCCAGGTGCTTGTCACTGCCTCTCGTGAGCCAGGGTCATCCTAGGCAGGCCGCCGACCTCGGTGGAACAGGTGTCCGACGCGGTGGACACGGCTGCAGCCCGGGGAGCGACCTGGGAGAGGCTGCCTCGGTGCGCGCACTCGTGTTCGAGGCCTTCGGCGGCCCGCTGACCGTGCTGGACGTCCCCGAGCCGGGCCCGGCGCCCGGTGGCGTCGTCGTCCGGGTGGAGGCCACGGGCGTCTGCCGCAGCGACTGGCACGCCTGGCAGGGGCACGACCCGGACGTCGTCCTCCCGCACGTGCCCGGGCACGAGCTGGCCGGCACCGTCGCCGCGGTCGGGGCGGACGTGCGGCGCTGGCGCGTGGGCGACCGCGTCACCGTCCCCTTCGTCAACGCGTGCGGCCGCTGTGCGCAGTGCGCCGCCGGAGAGCACCAGGTGTGCGCCCGGCAGACCCAGCCCGGGTTCACGCACTGGGGGTCGATGGCCGAGTACGTCGCGCTCGACGCCGCCGACGTCAACCTGGTCGCCCTCCCGGACGAGCTCGACGCCGTGACCGCGGCGAGCCTGGGCTGCCGGTTCGCGACCGCCTTCCGCGCGGTCAGCCACGTGGCGCGGGTCCGGCCCGGCGAGTGGGTCGCCGTGCACGGCTGCGGCGGGGTGGGTCTCTCGGCGGTGCAGGTGGCCGTCGCCGCGGGCGCCCGGGTGGTGGCCGTCGACGTCTCACCGGCAGCCCTGCAGCTCGCCGCGGCCAACGGCGCCGAGCACACGGTCGACGGCGGCGGCGACGTCCCGGGCGCGATCGCGACGCTCACCGGTGGGGGCGCGCACGTCTCCCTCGACGCCCTGGGCGCAGCGGTGACCTGCGAGAACTCGGTCCGGGCGCTGCGCCCGCGGGGCCGGCACGTGCAGGTCGGGCTGCTGCCGCCGGCGCAGGGCCGCCCCGCGGTGCCGATGGACCTCGTCGTCGCCCGCGAGCTGCAGGTGCTGGGCAGCCACGGCATGGCCGCGCACGCCTATCCCGAGCTGCTCGGCCTCATCGCGAGCGGCCGGCTGCGGCCCCGGGCGCTGGTCACCCGCGAGCTCCTCCTCGACGAGGCCGGCGCAGCGCTGGCCGCGGTGGGCCGCGACCCCGGCATCGCGGTGGTCACCCGCCCCTGAGCGGTCAGGTCCCGGGCGCGCCGGTCGCCGTCGGCGCCGCGGGGGTCGGCGCCCGGGTCGTCGCCGGTGGCACCTGCGGCGTCGGCGTCGGCGTCGGCGTCGGTGTCGGGGCCGTGGTCCCCGGAGGGGTCTCCTCGACCGTCCCGCCGGGCGAGGTGGGGGTGGAGGTGGGCGACGGCGCCGTGGTCGTGGACGGGGCCGTCGTCGGCTCGGTCGTCCCCTCCGGCTCCGCCGGGGCGGTGCTCGCCGGCGTCTGCACCGTCGAGGAGGGGGTCGGTGTCGTTGCCGGGTCCGGAGGGCGGACGTGGAGGTAGAGCGCGTACAGCCCGACGAACAGCAGCGCCAGGACGACGGTCGAGGTGCGCGCGCGGCCCAGGTGGTGCGGCACCGCGGACCACCAGCGGCGCGGCGCGGACGGCGGTGCGGTGCTCACCGACAGCTCGCGATCCGGCTCGCCGGGGCCGTTGGTCTCCGGGGTGGTCACCGGGCACCGTCCGGGGACGGCGAGGGGTCACCGGACGGTGAGACCGCCGTGGGCGCCGGCATGTTGAGGCCCGCGCGCCGAAAGGCGTGGACGACGCGGGCGCGCAGGTCGCGGCCGACCTCGAACTGCTTGCCGGGCAGCGTGCGGGCCACCACCCGGACGTTGACCTGCTCGAGGTCGAGGGTCTCCACCCCCATCACGCTGGGCGGGTCGAGCAGCAGCGGGCGCAGCCGCTGGTCGCGGAAGGCCTCGGCGCCGACCTCCCGGAGGATGTCGTTGACCCGGCTGACGTCCAGCGTCGTCGGCACCGGGACGTCGACGACGGCGCGCGCCCAGTCGCGGGAGAGGTTGACGACCTTCACGATCTGCCCGTTGGGCAGGGTGATGACCTCGCCGTTGGAGGAGCGCAGCCGGGTGACCCGCAGCGTGACGTCCTCGATCGTGCCCTCGGCGGGATCACCACCTCCGGTCACCGTGATCGACACGACGTCGCCGAAGCCGTACTGCCGCTCGGTGATGATGAAGAAACCCGCCAGCACGTCGCCGACGATCCGCTGCGCGCCGAAGCCCAGCCCGACGCCCAGCACGGTCGCGGGGGCCACCAGCCCGCCGATCGGGATGCCCGCCCGGTCCAGGACGGCGAAGACGGCGATCGCGTAGACCATCACGACGAGCGTCCAGGTGATCACCTGGGTGAGCGAGTGCCGGTGCTTGGCGGCCTCGGAGCGCACCAGGGCGTCACCGCCGGTCGCGCGTGCGTCGATCCGGTCGGTGATCTTCTCGCCGACCCAGGCGACGAAGCGGGCCAGGAGGACCGACCCCAGGATGATGAGGGCGATCTCGAGCCCACGCCCGGCGAGCCAGGTCAGCAGCGGGTCCAGCGGTGCCATCGCGTTCCAGCCTCCCAACGGACCTCAGCAGCGCCGACGCCGGGTCAGCGCGGGGCCACGAACAACGCCTGCGCGGAGCGGCCGATCCGGCCCGTGGCGTCGTAGAGGTCGGCGAAGCACTGCCCGGCGCCCCCCGGGCCGATCGTGGTGGCCGCGTCCACGCCCAGCCAGTCCCCGGCCGGCGGGCGCACCAGCGCGACGGTGAGGTCGACGTTGGCGAAGGTGGCCCGCTGCCAGTCCAGGACGGCGGAGATGCCGCTCGCCGCGTCGGTCATCACCAGCAGGTGCTGCAGCGGGCTCATCGACTCGCCCTCGACCAGGGTGCACAGGGGTCGGGTCCACGCGGCCGCGGGCCCGGGCGCGTTGAACGAGCCGTGCGCGAAGCGCCAGTCCAGCGCCCGGTGGTAGGCGACGTCGGTGGTGAAGAAGGCCGGCGTCTCCGGGCGGCTCTCCCCCGGCCCCGGCAGCGGGACGCCGGCTCCCGCCGTCCCCTCCACCGCCGAGGTCCGCATCCGCCAGGCGGTCAGCCGCATCAGCGGCCGCTCGCGGTCGGCGGGGGAGGCGCCCGCCGTGAGCACCGCCTCCACCAGCTCGATCCGCCGTCCGGGCCGCAGCAGCCGGGCGCTGACCCGCACCGGTCCCACCGGCACCGGCGCGAGGATGTCGAAGGCCAGCCGCACGGTCTGCCCCTCGGGGATCTCGGTGACCCGCTCGGCCTCCCGGGCCAGCAGCGCCGCGACCGGCCCGGCGTGCTGCAGTCCCGGGTCCCACGGCCCGATGGTCAGGTCGGTCGCGACGAAGCCGTCGCCGTCGGGCACGTAGAGGGAGGTGGGCAGGCCGGGGATCACGACCGCAGTCTGCCGCCGCGGTCAGCCGCCCGAGCGGCGGGTCTCCCACACGGCGAACGCCGTCCACCCGGCGGCGGCGACCGCGGCGACCACCCACAGCCAGCGCAGCGACGACCCGGTGGGGTTGGCCATCACCAGCAGGACGGCGACCACGAGGACCGCCCCCGCCAGGGGTGGCGTGCGCAACAGGGTGCCCAGCGTGTCGGGGCCCGGGACGGTGACGAACACCACCACGGCGACCACCAGGAGGAAGGCGCACAGGACACCCAGGAAGCCCGCCGTCACCCCGAACTCGGCCGGCAGGCCGACGGCGCCCAGGCCCCCGAGGGCCGCACCCACCGCCAGCCACAGGAGCAGCCTCCGACGGCGCGCCGACCAGGGCGGACGTGGCTCACTCACGGTCTGGTACCTCCCCCGTCGCGGCGCCGCCGTCCCGGCCGGGCGGACACCTCGCTCCAGAGTGTGCGCCCGGCGCGCGGGGCGGGCACACAGCCCCCGGCCCTGGTGGTCGAGCCCGCGCCGGACGCCGACCGCGACAGCATCCCGGCCACCGCCACGGGCACCACCCCGCCGGCGGCCGCGGAGCACCGTGGCTCCGACGGCGACCGGACCGTGCGCGACGTCGGCCCACCGGTCCCCGGCCGCCGATGAGTTCGGCCGGTCGGCCCCGTCCACCCTGCGACGGGGCCGACCGGGCCCCCGCGACGACGGGAGCACACCGTGCGCTGGATCTTCGTCAACCTGCCCGTGAGCGACCTGGCCGCGTCCCGGGCCTTCTACGGGGGCCTGGGCTTCGGGTTCGACGAGCAGTTCTCCGACGAGCGGACGGCGTCGGTGGTCGTCGCGGACAACATCGTGGTCATGCTGCTGACCCGGGACCGCTTCGCCGACTTCGTCCCGGACGGTGCCGAGGTCGGCGACCCCGCGAAGAGCACCACCGTGCTCAACGCGCTGTCGGCCGAGAGCCGGCAGGAGGCCGACGACCTCCTGGCACGGGCGCTGGCCTCGGGCGGGCGTCCGTGGCAGCCGGCGCAGGACCACGGGTTCATGTACGGCGTCAGCTTCACCGACCCCGACGGTCACGTCTGGGAGGTCGTCTGGATGGACCCCGCCGCCGTGCAGTGACCCCCGGTAGGGGGCTCGGGGCAGAACGGTCGCTACCGTCGGCCCCGTGCCCCGTCCTCCGCTCGGCTCCGCGCTGACCGTCGGCGCCGCCGGCCTGTTCGCCGTCAACGGCACGGTCTCCACGCTGGCCCTGCAGGCCGGCATCCCGGCGCCGTGGCTGACCGCGCTGCGCTGCGGCGGCGCGGCGGTCGTCCTGCTCGCCGTGCTGGGCGTCGTCGCGCCGGCGCGGCTGCGGGTGTCCTGGCGGGAGGTGCCGTTCCTGGCCGCCTTCGGCGTGGTGGGCATCGCGCTCACCCAGTGCCTCTACTACGTCGCGATCGGCCGGCTGCCGGTCGGCATCGCGCTGGTCTTCGAGATGACCGCGCCGGTGTTCATCGCGCTGTGGGTGTGGCTGGTGCGCGGCGAGCGGGTCCGTAGCCGGCTGTGGGTCGCACTCGGGCTGTCGCTGTCGGGCCTGGTCCTCGTGGCCGAGGTCTGGCAGGGCGGCGGCTCGCTCGACGCGGGCGGCGTGGCCGCGGCCCTCGGTGCCGCGCTGTGCCTGACCACCTACTACCTGATGGGGGAGCGGGGCACGACCACCCGCGACCCGGTGGCGCTCACCTGCTGGAGCTTCGTCGCGGCCGCGCTGTTCTGGGCGGTGGCCGCGCCGTTCTGGCCGTTCGACCCAGCGGTGCTCGGCACCTCCGTGCCGGTCTCCCTCGGGTCGCTCGAGGTACCGCTGTGGGTGCTGGTGGGCTGGATCGTCGTCCTCGGGGCGGTGCTGCCGTTCTGGCTGTCGCTGGCGGCCCTGCGGCACCTGCCACCGACCACGGCCGGGCTGATCGCCACGGTGGAGCCGGTGCTGGCGTCGATCGTGGCCTGGCTGTGGCTGGAGCAGGTGCTCTCCGGCTGGCAGGTGCTCGGCGGCCTCGTCGTCCTAGGCGGGATCGGGCTGGCGCAGACCGCGCGGGCGGAACGGGCGCCGGCCCCCGTGCCGGAGGCGGCCCCCGCCTGAGGGAGGACCCCGTCCTCCCTACCCCTCGCAGGCTCGGGCCGGGCCCGGGACGGGGTCGCGCGCACCCCGCTCAGGTGACCTTGCGGGCCGCGGTGAGCCAGCCGGCCAGCTCGGACATGTAGGCGGCCTGGGCGACGTGGTCCATGCCGACGTACTTCCACGGGTGCTCCTGGCCGGCCTGCACCGCGGGCAGCAGCGTGTAGGTCGGCTGGGCGCGCATCTGCTCCGGCGTCTCCCCGCCGCGCAGCGAGTAGAGGATCACGTCGCTCGGGTGGTCGGGAACCCGCTCCCAGCTGGTGGTCTCCCAGAAGTAGGTGTCGCCGCCCGGGTCGACGAAGTCGACGCCCAGGTCGGAGTAGAGGCGCAGCGACGGGTCGTCGGGCGCCTTGCCCATCCACCAGCCGTCCGCGGCGGTGGCGTAGACCGGCAGCACGGTGATCCCGCGCTCGCCCGCAGCGGTGAGCTCGGCCGACGCCGCCTCGTAGTCCTCGCGGGCGGCGTCGACCACCTCGGTGTCGGCGCCGAGGGACCCCGCGAGCTCGACGGTGCGCTCGATGACCTCGGCGGCCGACCCGCGGTAGGCGATCGCGACGATCGGCGCGATCCGGGCGACCTGCTCCTGCTGCTGGAGGGACTCGAAGCCGTAGAGCGGCTGGCCGGGGTCCAGGCTGCCGGACGAGTCGGTCGGGTACACCGAGGTGACGATGACGTCGGGGTCGGCCGCGGCCAGGCGCTCCAGGTCGATCTGCCCGTAGTTCTCGCCGACGATCTCCAGGTCGGCGAGGTCCCTGCCCTCGAAGGCGACGTCGTCGGCCGCCGAGGTCTGGCCGAAGCTGGCGACCGGCTCCACGCCGTAGTTCCACAGGGAGGCCACCACGTCGTTGAGGCCGGCGACGCGCGCAGGGGTCGCGTCGAGCTCGACGGTGTTCTCCAGGTCGTCGGTGAAGCTCCAGCCGCCTCGGTCCGCCGCCGCGGCCGGCTCGGCGGACCCACCGGCGCAGCCGGCCGTGGCGACCAGTGCGGCGAGGGTGAGGGTGGCGCCGGCCAGGCGGCGGGGTCTGCGGTGCAACTGGTCTCCTCCGGATCGGGCCGGGGTGTTCCCCTGGCCGGCCGCTCAGGTTAGCCTCACCTAAGAAGGCCGCAAGGGTCGACCGGACGGGGGACGCCGCATGACGCTGGCCGTGCAGCCGGAGGCCGGAGCCGCTCCCGTCTGGCAGTTCTTCGACGCCTCGGTCGCCGCCGTCCGCCGGCTGGGCCCGAGCTTCCTGCGGCTGACCCTCACCGGCCCCGAGCTCGCCGGTTTCGGTGCGGCCGGCTGCGACCAGCGCTTCAAACTGGTGCTCTCCCGCGACGACGCCGGGCTCGACCGGCTGCGCACCCGCGGCCCGGAGTGGTACCCGGAGTACTGCGCGATGCCCGACGAGCAGCGCCCGGCCATCCGCACCTACACCGTGCGGGCGGCCCGCCCCGAGCGCGCCGAGCTCGACGTCGACGTCGTCCTGCACGGCATCGAGGACGGGCACGCCGGCCCGGCCGCGAGCTGGGCGGCTGCGGCGGTGCCCGGTGACCGGATCGTGCTGCTCGGCCCCGACCGCCCCGGCACCGGCCGGCCGTGGGGCGTGGAGTGGGCGCCGCCGCCGGCCGCGCGCACGCTGGTGCTGGCCGGCGACGAGACGGCCGTCCCCGCGGTCTGCGCGATCCTGGAGTCCCTGGGACACGGGCCGCGGTCGGTGGCCGCGCTGCTGGAGGTGCCGACAGCCGGGGACGAGATGGACGTGGCGCTGCCGGCCGGGGCGACCCTGCGCTGGCTGCCGCGGGACGGCGCCGCCCGCGGGTCGCGGCTGGTGCCGGCGGTGCACGCGGCGCTGTGCGAGCTGGGCATCGCCTCGACGCCGGCCGCGCTCCCGGAGGAGGTCGGCGACGAGCTGCTCTGGGAGGTGCCCGACACGGACGCCGCCTCGGGCTGCTACGCCTGGCTGGCCGGGGAGGCCGGGGTGGTGAAGACGCTGCGCCGCCACCTGGTGGGCGACCTCGGCGTCCCCCGCGGGTCGGTGGCGTTCATGGGCTACTGGCGGGAGGGCGTCGTCGGCTGAAGGAGGACCCCCTCCTACCCACCCCTCGCAAGCTCGGGACGGTGCCCTGGCGGGGGTCGGGAGACGGGGGGCAACCGGGGGCAGGCTGCCGCTCAGCGCAGCCGGCGGACCGGCACCACCATCGGCGTCCCGACCACCGGATCGGGCACGATCCGCGCCTCCAGGTCGAAGACGTCGGCCAGCAGCTGCTCGGTGAGCACCACCTCCGGCGTCCCGGAGGCGACCAGCGCACCGCCGTCCATCGCGACCAGCCGCTGCGCGTAGCGGGCGGCGAGGTTGAGGTCGTGCAGCACGACGACGACGGTGCGTCCGCGCTCGGCGTGCAGCCGCGCCACCAGCTCGAGGACGTCGATCTGGTGGGAGAGGTCGAGGTAGGTCGTCGGCTCGTCGAGCAGCAGCAGGTCGGTGCCCTGCGCGAGCGCCATGGAGATCCAGGCCCGCTGCCGCTGCCCGCCGGAGAGCTCGTCGACCGGCCGGTCGGCGAGGTCGGCCATGTCGGTCCAGGCCAGCGCCTCGGCGACCGCTGCCTCGTCGTCGCGCGACCACTGCCGCAGCCACGACTGGTGCGGGTGCCGGCCGCGCGCGACGAGGTCGCCGACGGTGAGGCCCTCCGGGGCGACCGGGGTCTGGGGCAGCAGGCCGAGCACCCGGGCCACCTCGCGGGTCGGCGTCCGTGAGATCGCCCGTCCGTCGAGCAGCACCTGGCCGCTGACCGGGCGCAACAGCCGGCCCAGCGCCCGCAGCAGCGTGGACTTGCCGCAGCCGTTGGGGCCGACGATGGCGGTGAACGACCCGTCGGTGAGCTGCAGGTCCAGGTCGCGGACGACGACCCGGTCGTCGTAGGCCAGGCTGACCGACTCGGCGGCGAGACGGACCGTTCCGGCCCCGGGCAGGGTGGTGGCTGTGCTGACGGTCACAGCGTCGTTGACGGTCACAGCGTGGATCGCCGCCTTCCGCGGACGAGGAGCCAGAGCAGGTAGGGCGCGCCGACGGCGGCGGTGAGCACGCCGACCGGCAGCGCCTGGGGGAGCACGGTGCGGGTCAGCAGGTCCGCCCCCACGACGAGGGCGGCGCCGAGCAGGCCCGAGGCCAGCAGCGGCGGCCGCGCGCCGCCGGTGAGCCGGACGGCGACCTGCGGCACCACCAGCGCGACGTAGGCGATCGGGCCGGCGGCGGCCACGGCGGCGGCGGTGAGCCCGACGGCGACGAGGACGACGAGGGCCTGGGTGGCCACGAGGCGCACGCCCAGGCCGCGGGCGGTGTCGTCGCCGAACTGGACGGCGCCCAACGCCCGGCTGCTGGCCAGCGCGGCGGGCAGCAGGACGGCGAGGGCGATCAGCAGCGGCACGGCCTCGGCCCAGGTGCGGGCGTTGAGCGAGCCGGTGATCCAGACGTAGGCCGACGCGGCGTCGTGGATCTCGGCGCGGGTGAGCAGCCAGTCGGTGAGCGCGGCGGCGACCGCCCACAGCGCGATGCCGACCAGCACGAGCCGGTAGCCGTCGACCCCGCGGCGCCAGGCGAGCACCAGCAGGAGCAGGCCGGTGACCAGCGCGCCGAGCAGTGCGGCCAGGGGGACGCCGAGGCCGCCGAGCACGCCGCTGCCGGCCGCCGTCCCGCTGAGGACGATCGCCGCCACCGCGCCGACCGACGCGCCCTGGGTGATGCCGAGGACGTCGGGGGAGGCCAGCGGGTTGCGGGCGAAGGTCTGGAAGAGCGCCCCGGCCACGCCCAGGGCCAGGCCGACCAGCGCCCCCACGACGATCCGGGGCGCCCGCAGCTCCAGGACGATGAACTCCTGGGTCCCCTCGCCGAGACCGACCAGGGTGCGCAGGACGTCGGTCAGGCCGATCGGGAAGTCGCCGCGGCCGAGGCCCACCGCCGAGAGCAGGACGACGGCGACGGCCGCGCCGAGCCCCACGCCCACCTGCCGCCAGCGGACCCGGCCGGAGACCGGCCCGACGCGGACGACGGTCTGCCCGGGCTGCCGGACCCGCGCGCGGGCCCCGGCCGGGGGGTGCGCCAGCTGCGTCATGTGCCGGCCAGCCGGCGCCGGCGGATCAGCGCGATGAAGAACGGCGCGCCGATGAGGGCGAGCACGATGCCCACCTGCAGCTCGCCGGGGCGGACGACGACGCGGCCCAGGACGTCGGCGACCAGCAGCAGGGCCGCCCCGAGCAGGCCGGAGCAGGGGACCAGCCAGCGGTGCGCGGGTCCGGTGAACGCGCGGACGACGTGCGGCACGACCAGGCCGACGAAGGCGATGGGCCCGCAGGCCGCCGTCGCCGCGCCGCAGAGCAGGGTGACCGCGGCCAGGCCGACCGTCCGGGCCAGCCACACCCGCTGGCCGAGGCCGCGGGCGACGTCCTCGCCGAGGCCGAGCAGGTCGAGGGCGGGGGCGTTGACCAGGGCCAGCAGCAGACCTGCGGCGATGAAGGGGGCGACCTGCCAGGCGATGTCGGCGCCGCGGCCGGCCAGCGCGCCGACCACCCAGAAGCGGAAGGCGTCGAGGCTGTCGGTGTCGCTGACCAGGATCGCGCGCACCAGTGCGTAGAACAGCGCCGACAGCGCGGCGCCGGCCAGCGCCAGGGTCACCGGCGTGGCGCCGCCGCGACCGGCCGAGCCGAGGGAGAACACGAGCACCGTGCCCAGCAGCGCCCCGGCGAAGGCGAACCAGACGTACCCGGCGGGCGTGCCGACGCCGAGCAGGTGGATGGCGAGGACGACGCCGAGCGAGGCCCCCGAGGTGACGCCGAGCAGGCCGGGGTCGCCGAGCGGGTTGCGGGTGTGGCCCTGGGCCAGCGCGCCGGCGACGCCGAGGGCCAGGCCCACCATGAGGCCGAGCGCGGTGCGCGGCACCCGCAGCTCGCGGACGATGACCGTCTCCTCGGTCGGGACGCCGGGATCGGTCAGCGCCTGCCAGACGGTGCCCAGGCCGATGCTGCGGGAGCCGACCGCAATGCTCAGCGTCGCCGTGACGACCACGAGGACGAGCAGCAGGAGCAGGCCGAGCAGCCGGCCCCGGCGCTGCTGGAGCAGACCGCCCTGCTGCGGAGCGCCGCCCCCCGGCACACCGGGCGCCTCCCGCAGGGCGGCGTCGGTCGACGAGGACACGAGCGGCTCCCGGGGCAGGCGGCGTAGGCAAGGCTCACCTTAGTCGCCGGTGTCGGTCGGCCGGGCACCCGCTCAGCGGTGCTGCCGGCGGCTGCCCCCGTGCCAGTCCTCCTCGAGCCCCGCCTCGCCCGGACGCACCCCGAACGCCGGCAGCTGCGGCCGCTCCCGCAGGCTGCGCTTGAGCTCGGCGAACCCCGGGAACCCGGCGAGGCCGACGACGTGGTCCCACAGCGCGACGGCGTCCTCGGGGCCCGGCAGCCGGCTGATCACCGGGCCGAAGAACGCCGCACCGTCCGGGGGCCGGAAGTGCAGGATCGGCGTCCCGACGTCCTTGCCCGTCAGCCGCAGGGCGGCGTCGGTCTCCGCCTGGATCCCGGCGTCCCACGACTCGTCGTCGACCGCGGCCGCCAGGTCGGCCGGCAGTCCCGCCTCACCGAGGACCTGCTCGAGGAAGGGCCGGCTGGTCGCCCGCTCCGGCGGCGGCTGGCCGGCCGGGTCCTCGAACACGTGCCGCCCGAGGGTCGCGTAGAGCGGGTCGAGCGCCTCGGGGCCGTGCTCGGCGCGGGTGCGGGCGGCGACCCGCAGCAGGTGCAGCCCGCCGGTGTGGCCGGCCTCGTACTCGGGCGGGAACTGCGCGTCGTAGTCGACGTGCCGGTTGAGCAGCCGCAGCGAGATCAGCCGCCACTCGACGCGGTACTCGCGCTGCTCGGCGACCATCCGGACCCACTTGCTGGTCATCCAGGCGAAGGGGCAGACCGGGTCGAACCAGAAGTGCAGGTCGGCGCCCGGAGTCGAGCCGCTCACCGGGGCAGGACCTCCTCGATCGCGTGCCGGACCTCGGGGGCCTCGGGCTGGGTCGTCGGACGGAACCGGGCGACGACCTCGCCGTTCCCGGCGATCAGCCACTTCTCGAAGTTCCACTGCACGTCGCCCGCCTCGCCGGAGGCGTCGGGCACCTCGGTGAGCCGCTGGAACAGCGGGTGCGCGCCCGGGCCGTTGACCTCGAGCTTCTCGGTCATCGGGAAGGTGACGCCGTACGTCGCCGAGCAGAACCCGGCGATCTCCTCGGCCGTCCCCGGCTCCTGGCCGGCGAACTGGTTGCACGGCACGCCGACGACGGTGAGGCCCTGCCCGCCGTACTCCTGCTGCAGTGCCTCGAGCTGGGTGTACTGCGGCGTGAGACCGCACCGGCTGGCGACGTTGACCACGAGGGCCGCGCTGCCGCCGGTCAGGTCCCGGAGGGTGGTGGCCTCGCCCTGCAGGGTGGTCACCGGGGTGTCCAGCACGTCGCTCACCAGGGGTCCTCTCTCAGTCCAGGCCGCTGAGGTCGTCGGGGACGTCGACCGCGTGCTGGCGCAGCGCCTCGATCGGGACGATCTCGAGCGCCCGGATGTTCGTGGCCGCCAGGACGACGCCCGCCGCGGCGCCGGCCTGGTAGGCCTGCATCCACCTCGCGGCCACCACGCACCAGCGGTCGCCGGGGCGCAGGCCGGGGAAGCCGTACTCCGGCCGCGGGGTGGACAGGTCGTTGCCCAGTGCCCGCTGCAGCTCCAGGAACTCCGCCGAGACGACGGTGCAGACGGTGTGGTTGCCCAGGTCCTCCGGGCCGCTGCTGCACGTGCCGGTGCGGTAGAAGCCGGTGAGCGGCTCCGTGCCGCACGGTTGCAGCGGCTCGCCGAGCACGTTGCGCTCGGTCTGCGGCTCGCTCATGGTTCCCCATCCTGGTGCCGGACGCCGGTCCGCGCCCAGCGGCCTGGTGCTCCCGGGGCCGCGTGGCAAGGTGCTGCTGTGAGTACCGACACGTCTACCGGGCCCCAGGTGCTCTGGCGCCCCACGCCCGAGTCGATCCGGGCCACCCGCCTCGCGGAGTTCGCCGACCGGGTGGCCCGGCGGCGCGGGATCGACCTCGGCGACCCGGCCGACTACGACGCGATCTGGCGGTGGTCGGTCGAGCACCTCGACCAGTTCTGGGCGGAGGTCGCCGACTGGTCCGGCGTGCTGCCCGGCGTTCCCGACGACCGGGTGCTCACCCGCCGGCAGATGCCCGGCGCCGAGTGGTTCCCCGGCACGACGGTCAACTACGCCGAGCAGGCGCTGCGCTCCGCGCAGGACGGCACCGTGGACCCCGGCAGCGCGGCACTGATCGCCGTCGCCGAGGACGCCGAGCCGGTCGAGACCAGCTGGGCGCAGCTGCGGGCACAGGTCGGGGCCTTCGCCGCCACCCTGCGCCGCCTGGGCGTGCAGCGCGGCGACCGGGTGGCCGGCTACCTCCCCAACGTGCCCGAAGCGGTCGTCGCATTCCTGGGTGCCGCGGCGGTCGGCGCGGTGTGGTCCTCGTGCGCCCCGGACTTCGGCACCCGCAGCGTCCTGGACCGCTTCGCCCAGATCGAGCCCACCGTGCTCGTCGCCGTCGACGGCTACCGGTTCAACGGCAGGGAGTACGACCGGCGCGACGTCGTCGCCGAGCTGCGGGAGGCGCTGCCCAGCGTCCGGACGACGATCGCCGTCCCGCGTCTCTCCCCGGACGAGGTGCCCGACGGCGCGATGAGCTGGGCCGACGCGGTCGCCGAGGGGCAGGAACCGGTCTTCGAGCCGCTGCCGTTCGACGCCCCGCTGTGGATCGTCTACTCCTCGGGCACCACCGGGCTGCCCAAGGGGATCGTGCACGGTCACGGCGGCGTCGTCCTCGAACAGCGCAAGCAGGCCGGGCTGCACATGGACGTCGGGCCCGGCGACCGCTTCTTCTGGTACGCCTCCACCGCCTGGATCATGTGGAACATCTCCACGTCGGCGCTGCTGTCCGGTGCCACGGTGGTGGTGTACGACGGCGCGCCCGCGTACCCCTCGGTCGACGCCCAGTTCGCCCTGGCCGCGCGGACCGGCATCACCTACCTCGGCACCAGCGCGGGGTACCTCACGGCCTGCGAGAAGGCCGGCATCCGGCCGGGGGAGACCCACGACCTGTCGGCGCTGCGGTCCATCGGGTCCACCGGCTCGCCGCTGCCGGCCTCGTCCTACTGCTGGGTGTACGACGCGGTGGAGCCCGGCGTGTTCCTCGGGTCGCTGTCCGGCGGCACCGACGTCGCCACCGGCTTCATCGGCAGCTCGCTGCTGCTGCCGGTGACGGCCGGTGAGCTGCAGCGCCCCATGCTCGGCGTCGCCGCGGCCGCCTGGGACGAGCAGGGCCGGCCGGTCACCGGAGAGCTCGGCGAGCTCGTGATCACCGAGCCGATGCCCACGATGCCGCTGTACTTCTGGAACGACCCCGACGGGTCCCGCTACCGCGAGACCTACTTCGAGCCCTGGCCCGGGGTGTGGCGGCACGGGGACTGGATGGAGATCACCGAGCGCGGCACCTGCATCATCACCGGCCGCTCGGACTCCACCCTCAACCGCGGCGGCGTGCGCATGGGGACGGCGGACATCTACGCCGCCGTCGAGGCCGTCCCGGAGGTCGTCGACTGCGTCGTCCTCGGCGTGGAGCAGCGCGACGGCGGTTACTGGATGCCGCTGTTCGTCCAGCTGGCGCCGGGGGAGGAGCTCACCGACGAGCTCACCGCCCGCATCCGCGACGCCATCCGCCGGCAGGCCAGCCCGCGGCACGTGCCCGACGAGGTGCTCGTCGTCCCGGCCGTGCCGCACACCCGCACGGGCAAGCGGCTGGAGGTCCCGCTCAAGCGGCTGTTCCAGGGCGTCGACCCGGCCAGGGCCCTCAACGTCGGCGCGGTCGACGACCCCGCGGCGGTCGAGCACTACGTCCGGCTGGCGGAGCAGCGCGGCGTGCGCTGACGCGGGCGGCGCCGTACCGGCCCGGGCGCGCCGGCCGGGCCCCCGCGTCAGCGCTCCTCGGCGGCCGGCTCGAGCAGCACGGCGGCGAGCTGGTCCGGGCAGGTGACGGCCGGCAGGTGCGAGCAGCCGAGCTCGCGGTACCGCCAGCCCGGTGCCTCCCGTGCCTGCTCCGCGTAGCGGTCGTCCTGACCCCGCGTCCCGCCTTCCGCGCGCGAGAGCCGGGATCGTGCCGGCCACCCGACCGTCCTTGCTCTCCTCCCGAAAACCGCGTGCCCGCTGTCGGTGCCCTCCGCGAGCATGGGGGCCCGGGTGCCGACGGCGCGCCCGCCGACGACGGAGGGGGGAGATGGCCGGCCTGCCGCGCGCGCTCGCGCCCCTGCGCTCCCGGGACTACCGACTGCTGGCCTCGTCCATGGGCCTGTCGCTGTTCGCGCAGGGCCTGTGGACCGTGGCGCTGGTCTGGCAGGTCGTGGACCTCGGCGGCGGTCCCGGCGCGCTCTCGCTGGCCACCTCGCTGCAGGCCGCCGGCATGCTGGCCAGCACGCTGCTCGGCGGGGCGCTGGCCGACCGGGTGCCGCAGCGGCGCATCCTGCTCGGTGTCGCCCTGCTGCAGGCGGCGGCGGTCGGGTCGGTGGCGCTGCTGTCGCTGGCCGGCGCGCTGGCGCTCGGGCCGCTGGCCGCCGCGGCCCTGGCCGGCGGGGTCGCGATGGGGCTGTACTACCCGGCCTACTCGGCCCTGGTGCCCGGCGTCGTCCCGCCCGGCGAGCTGCTCGCGGCCAACGGCCTGGAGGGCGTCGTCCGCCCGGCGCTGGCGATGGCCGCCGGTCCCGCGGTCGGCGGCCTGCTGGTGGCGGCCCTCTCGCCGGGCGCGGCGCTGCTGGCGACGGCGCTGACCTCGGCCGCCGCGGCCGCGTGCGTGGCGGCGCTGCCGACGCTGCCGGTCCGCCGCGAGGGCGAGCACCCGGGGCTGCTGACCGACGTCCGCGAGGGCGTGGCCTACATGGTCGGCACGCCCTGGCTGCTGGCCACGCTGCTGTTCGCCTCGCTGATGGTGCTGCTGATCATGGGTCCGTTCGAGGTGCTGGTGCCCTTCGCCGTCCGGGACCAGGCCGGCGGTGGGCCCGCCGAGCACGCCTGGGTGCTGGCCGCCTTCGGCATCGGCGGCGCGCTGGGGTCGGCCGTCGTCGCCTCGCTGCGGCTGCCGCGCCGCTACCTCACGGTGATGAACCTGCTGTGGGGCGCCGGCTGCGTGCCGCTGGTCGTCTTCGGCGCGACCTCGCAGCTGTGGGTGATGATCGCGGCGGCCGGGCTGCTCGGGGCGGCGTTCGAGGCCGGCACGGTCATCTGGGGGACGCTGCTGCAGCGGCGGGTGCCCCCGGCGCTGCTGGGGCGGGTGTCCAGCCTCGACTTCTTCGTCTCGCTGGCGTTCATGCCGCTGTCGATGGCGCTGGCCGGCCCGGTCAGCCAGTCGCTCGGCCTGACCGGCACCTTCCTGCTCGCCGGGCTGGTGCCGCCGGTGCTCGCCGTCGTCGCCGTCCTGGCGTGGCGGCTGCCCGCCGACGAGCTCGCCCACCCGCTGGACGAGCCCGAGGCGGCCGAGCGGGTCGGCGCCCCGGCCTGACAGCGGTGCTCGTGTCGGTCGACGAGGCCGTGCTCGCCCGGTGCCGGGCCGGGCCCACCGACGCGGACTGCGTCCCGAGGTACGGCTGCCGATCTGTCCCCGTAGGACCTCCACCCCTGCTCACTGGTGGAAGCAGGGGTGGAGGTTCCACGGAGGTCCTGCACCCCGCGGACTCGTCCGCGGTCCCCGCGGTGCTCGACCCGCGGGACGGGGTCGGGGTGAGCGGCGTGGGCTGATCGTCCGGCGGCGTCCACCCCGCTCGAGGCGTCACCCGGTACGCCCGGACGCCGCGGGCGACACCCGGCCCCGCCAACCCGTCCAGGAATCGCTGTGAGCGCGGGTCAGCGCCTGGCGTCGATGAGCGCGGCCAGCCCGTCGAGGACCCGTGCGAGGCCGAACCGGTAGGCGTGGCCGGGGTCGTGCGCGCTGCCGTGCGCGGCCCCGGCCGCCGCCCCGACCCGGACCGCGCGCGGGTAGAGCGCCGGGTCCAGCACGCGGGCCAGCAGCGGCCCGGCCGCGGCCCACCACCGGGCGTCGTCCACCCCGCTCTGCCGCCGGGCGGCCTGCGCCTCCGCGGCCGCCCGGGCGTTGGCCTGCACGAACGACAGCAGGTGGGTCAGGCAGTCGTCACGCTCGACGTCGTCGAGGCCGAGGTCGTCGAAGGCGGCCAGCTCGTGCTCGTACTTCGCGGTGGAGCCCGGCCCCAGCGGCGGCCGCAGCGTGGAGACCACGGCGGCCCAGGGATGGGTGGTGAACAGCGCGTGGTTCTCCTCCGCCACGGCGGTCAGCCGCTCCCGCCACGGGCGGCCGGCGGTGTCCCGGCGGGCCATCCCGGCGTGGACGGCGTCCAGCATGAGGTCCAGCAGCTCGGCGCGGCCGGGCACGTAGGTGTAGAGCGTCATGGGCGCGACCCCCAGCGCCTGCGCCACCGCGCGCATGGTCACCGCCTCCAGGCCGTCCCGGTCGGCGAGGCCGACGGCCGCCGCCACCACCGCGTCCAGGTCCAGCGCCCGGGTCGGTCCGCGCCGCGGGCCCTCGGGCGGCTGCCGCCACAGCAGGCCCAGGGTGCGGGCCGGGTCGCCCGCGCTGCTCCGCTCGGTCGGCACGACGGCATCCTCCCCGGCAATAACGGCGTACGCTGTACGGAGTTCGATCCCCTGTCTGGAGGCCCCGTGCGAATCTCAGCCACCGCCGTCTCCCTGAACGTCGATGACGTCCCGGCCAGCAGCGCCTTCCTCGTCCGCCACTTCGGGTTCCGGGAGGAGATGGCCGCCGACGGCTTCGCCTCGCTGACCCACGAGGACGCCGGCGCCTCCGTAATCTTCCTCCGCCGCGGCCTGCCCACGCTCCCGGCCGACCAGCGCGACGTGCACGCCGCCGGGCTGATCCTCGCCTTCGTCGTCGACGACCTGGAGGGCGAGCTGCGCCGGCTCCAGGACGAGGGCGTGGCGATCACCATGCCGCTGACCGTCGAGGAGTGGGGCGAGCGCGCCTTCCAGGTGCGTGACCCCAACGGCGTGATCGTCCAACTCGTGGACTGGAAGGGATGAGCGCTCCGGCCGCTCAGCCCTTCTCCGCCCCGGCGGTCAGCCCGCCGGTGAGCAGCTTCTCGGTCGCGAAGAACAGGACGACGATGGGCAGGGTCAGCACCACCGACCCCGCCATCAGCACGGTCGTCGGGATCTCGATGCTGCCGGCGAGCTGGGACAGGCCCAGCGACACCGTCCAGCGCGGCCGGTCCTCGACCAGGAACAGCAGCGCGAACAGGAACTCGTTCCACGCGATCATGAACACGAACAGGGCGTTGGCCAGGATGGCCGGCATCGCCAGCGGCAGGGTGACCCGGCGCAGGACCGTGAACCGGCCCGCGCCGTCGACCGCGGCGGCCTCCTCGATGCTCGCCGGCACCGTCTGGAAGTAGTTGCGGAGCATGTAGATGGCGACCGCGATGGTCTGCGAGACGTACACCAGCACCAGCGCGCCCAACGCGCCGCGCAGGCCGATCCGGGTGAAGAACACGAACAGCGGGACGGCGAGCAGGATGCTGGGGAACAGGTAGACCGCGAGGAACAGCACGCTCACCCGGCGCCGCCCGGGGAACCGCAGGCGGGCGATGGCGTACGCACCGAGTACCGCGAAGGTCAGGGTCACCACCACCGTGCCCAGCGCGATGAGACCGCTGTTGGCCATGAAGCGCCCGAACCCCTGCCCGCCGGACGCGGTCGGTGACAGCACGTTCCGGTACGTGTCGACGGTGAGCTCCGAGATCGCCGGCCACAACCGTCCCGGGGCCTGCAGGAGCGCGCTGAGGTCCCGGAAGGAGAGCAGCACCATGTAGTAGAAGGGGAAGAGGGTGAAGAGCACCAGGAACGCGATCACTCCCCACCGCAGGACGCCGAGCACCCGGGTCTCCACCGTGGTGCGCGACCAGCGCCGCCCCTGCGGGGCGGACGGCGGTCGCGGGGCGGACGTGGCCGGCGAGTCCGCCGGAGCCGTCCCGATGCGGGTCATCAGGCCACCTCGTCCTTGGCCGCGAACCGGTAGTAGACCGTCACGAGCACCAGCAGCACCGCGGAGAGGACCAGGGCCTGCGCCGATGCCGCGCCGATGTCCCCGCGGCTGATCAGGAAGTCGAACACCCGCACGCTGATCACCTCGGTGCCGGCCCCGCCGCCGGTCAGCAGGAAGATGTCGTCGAAGTTGTTGAAGGTCCAGATGAAGCGCAGCAGGGCCAGCACCGCGATCGTCGGCAGCAGCTGGGGCCACACGATGTGCCGGAACACCTGCGTCGGGGTCGCGCCGTCGACCAGCGCGGCCTCCTCCAGCGTGGCCGGCGCCGCCTGCAGGCGCGCGGTGAGGAACAGGAAGGCGAACGGGAACGAGCGCCACATCTCGAAGACGATCACGGTGATCAGCGCGGTGGGTCGCTCGGACAGGAAGGCGATCGGTTCGTCCCAGCCGAGCAGGCCGGTGCCCACCTCGTTCACGATGCCGAACTGCGGGTTGAGCATCACGCCCCACACGAACGTGGCCGCCACGACCGGCGCGACGTAGGGGAGCAGCAGCGACGCCCGGACCAGGCCGCGCCCCCGGAAGGGGCGGCGCAGGGCGAGTGCCGCGGCCAGGCCCAGCCCGATGGACGCCGCCGTCCCCCCGGTCGCGTAGACCAGCGTCGTGGTCAGCGAGCTCCAGAAGCCGGACGAGGAGAACACGTCGACGAAGTTGTCGAACGTGTAGTCGCCCAGCAGCCCGGCCGTGCTCAGCCGGATGAGCCGCAGGTCCTGGAAGGCCAGCACCACCGTCCAGAGGATGGGCAGCACCACGAGCACCAGGACGAGCACGACGGTCGGGGAGATCAGCGCCAGCCCCGTCCGCGCCTCGCGCGCCCGCAGGGTGCCGCGACGGGAGGTGCCCGGCTCCCCTCCTCGGGAACGCGCGCGTGTGGACACCGCGGGACCCATCGTCAGTCCAGCGACGAGGCGATCTCGCGGAGCGCCTCGGACGCCTGCCGCGCCGCCCCGCCCGGGTCGACCTCGCCGCCGGTCATCGCGGCGATCGCCTGCGGGACGGGCAGCTCGCCGAGGGAGGCCCCGACCAGCGCGCCCTGTCCCTGCGGGATCCCCCAGGGGGAGATGGTGTCCGGCGCCTCGCGCACGGCGTCGAGGACCTCGGCCGGGTAGAAGTCGGACAGCGGCGCCTTGGTGTCCACCCCCGCCGGCAGGGTGGCCCAGGCGTCGATGAACCGCGTCGGCTCCTCGGCGGTGCCCTGCCGGGTGGGCACCTTGCCCTCGGGCGAGAAGCCGATCCACTGCTCGTACCCGTCCTCCATCATGTGGGTGACGAAGTCGGCTGCGGCGGCCTGCGCGTCGGCCGTGACGGCCCAGGAGACGATCTCGCCGAACTGCGCCGGCCGGTCGCCGTCGGGCCCCGAGATCGCGGTGACCACACCGCTGTTCCGGGCGAGGAAGGCCGGGTCGGCCGAGCACTCCGGGCAGGTCGGCAGCGCGTCGGCCCGCAGGCCGGCCATCTCGTCGAGGATGAACGACGACCACACGACCATGGCCGACTGCCCGGCGAAGTAGGCCGCCCGGGTCGTGTCGACGTCCTGTGCGCCGGACACCGAGAAGTCCCTGATCAGCTGGTCGTAGAAGCCGAACGAGGCCACGCACGCGTCGCTGTCGAGCACGACCTCGCCCGCGTCGTCCACCAGGTCGCAGCCGTTGCCCAGGGCCAGGTGCTCGAAGGTCTGCTGGGTGAACGCGTCGTTCGGCACGGTGGCCCCGACGAAGCCGGCCCGCTCGGGGGTGTCCAGCGCCTGCGCCGCGGCCAGGATGTCCTCGTAGGTCTGCGGCGCGGCCAGGCCCGCCGCGTCGAAGAGGTCCTTGCGGTACACGAGCAGCTGCGCCCACCCGTCGCTGGGGACGGCGAGCTGCGTGTCGCCGTCCCGGGTCAGCTCCAGCGCGCGCTCGGAGAACGTGTCGGCCCTCAGCCCCTCCACCACGGAGGCGGTCACCTCCGGGTCGACGAGCTCGTTGGTCGCCAGCAGCTGGACGCCGGCCAGCGGCAGGGCGCCGATGACGTCGGGCAGCTCTCCAGCGGCGGCCGAGGAGGTGAGCAGCTGGTTGAACTGGTTCGGGTCGACGGCGACCAGGTCGACCTCGACCCCGCTGCTCGCGGTGAAGGCAGCGGCGATCTCCTCCTGCGCGGCGACGCGGTCGGGGAGGTTCTCCAGGGTCCACACGGTCAGCGGGCCGCCCTCCTCGCCGCCTCCGGAGTCACCGGAACCGCAGGCGCCGAGCAGGGCCGTCGCCCCGACCACCGCCACCGAGACCCGGATCCGTCGCTGCGCTGCCCTCATCCCGCCCCCTCGGAGTCCCCCGGCGCCGCTGCCGGACTCCGGACAGTAGTGGGAAGCGGTGTGACCCGCGTCACGGGCCTGACCAGCGGGTCAGCGCAGCCGCAGCACCCGCGCCTCCCACGGCCGGAGGACGGCGGGGTCGCCGTCGTCGGCCAGGTTCCCGAGCACCGGCTCCGCTCCGACCGCTTGCGGGAGCAACTCGTCCAGCGGGTGCGTCGAGGAGCCGAGGTTGCAGACGACGAGCAGCGCCGCGCCGTCCAGGCTGCGGGTGAAGGCGTACAGCTCGTCGTGGTCGGGCAGCAGCATGGTGAAGTCGCCGAGCGCGACCACCGGGTCGTCGTGCCGCAGTGCGATCAGCCGCCGGTGGTGGGCGAACACCGAGGTGGGGTCGGCCCGCTGGGCCGCGGCGTTCCACTCGGTGTGGTCGGGGTTGACCGCGATCCACGGCGTCCCGGTCGTGAAGCCGGCGTTCGGCGAGGAGTCCCACTGCACCGGGGTCCGCGCGTTGTCCCGGCTCATCGTGCGGAGCGCGGCCAGCACGGTCTCCGGGTCCTCGCCGTGCGCCACCGCCTGTGCGAAGTGGTTGAGCGACTCGACGTCCCGGAGGTCGTCGATGCTGGTGAACGAGGCGTTGGCCATCCCGATCTCCTCGCCCTGGTAGACGTAGGGCGTCCCGCGGTGCATGTGCAGCAGGGTGGCCAGGCAGGTCGCGGAGTCCCGCCGGTGGCGCGGCGAGTCGTCGCCGAAGCGGGAGACCGCGCGCGGCTGGTCGTGGTTGTCCCAGTAGAGGGAGTTCCAGCCGACGTCGGCCAGACCCGCCTGCCAGCGGCCGAAGGACGCCTTGAGGTCGCGCATCCGCAGCGGCCGCGGGCGCCACTTGGACTCGTCGAAGTCCAGGCCGACGTGCTCGAACTGGAACACCATGTCCACCTCGGCCCGCGCCGGGTCGGTGAACAGCCGGGCCTGCTCCACGGTCACGCCGGGCATCTCGCCGACGGTGAGCAGCCGGTCGGACCGCCCGGCGAACACCTCGCGGTGCATCTCCTGCAGGAACTCGTGGATCCGCGGCCCGCACAGGAAGGACGCCGTCCCGTCGCCGTAGGGCAGGCCCGGCAGCGGGGGGCCGTCGCGCAATGAGCCGTCCGGGGCGACGTCCTTGCTGATCATGTTGATGACGTCCATGCGGAAGCCGTCGACGCCGCGGTCGAGCCAGTCCCGCATCATCGCGTACACCGCCTGCCGGACCTCCGGGTTCTCCCAGTTCAGGTCCGGCTGCTCGCGGGCGAACAGGTGCAGGTAGTACTCGCCGCTGGCCTCGTCGAGCTCCCAGGTCGGCCCGGAGAAGTACGAGTGCCAGTTGGTCGGCTCGGCGCCGGGCTGCCCCGCCGTCGTGCCCGCGCGCGGCGGCCGCCACCAGTACCAGTCGCGCTTCGGGGACGTCCGGGACGCCCTGCTCTCCTCGAACCACGGGTGCTGGTCGCTGGTGTGGTTGACCACCAGGTCCATCACCAGCTTCATCCCGCGCTCGTGCAGGGCCGCGATCAGCTCGTCGAGCTGGGCCAGCGAGCCGAACAGCGGGTCGACGTCGGTGTAGTCGCTGATGTCGTAGCCGTTGTCGGCCTGCGGCGAGGGGTAGATGGGCGAGAGCCACACGACGTCGACGCCCAGGTCGGCGAGGTGGTCGAGGCGCTGCAGGATCCCGCCGAGGTCACCGATCCCGTCGCCGTCGGAGTCCTGGAACGAGCGCGGGTAGACCTGGTAGACGACGGCACGGGTCCACCACGGCGGATCGGCGGGCATGCGCCCAGCCCAGCACGGCGTGCGGCGTCGCGCACCCGCTCCGCTACGGTGACCGACCGTGCCTCCTGGTGTGGTGCTCGTGACCGGCGGCAGCCGCGGCATCGGCGCGGCGACCGCGCGCGCAGCGGCCGCGGCCGGGTGGTCGGTCGCCCTGACCTACCGGGACGACGAGCCCGCGGCCGCCGCCGTGGTGACCGGCATCGAGGCCGCCGGCGGGACCGCCTGCGCCGTCCGCGCCGACGTCTCGGTCGAGGACGACGTCCTGGCCGCCTTCGCCGCCGCCGAGGGCCTGGGCCCGGTGACCGGGCTGGTGGCCAACGCCGGCATCGTGGGACAGCGGGCGCGGGTCGACGAGCTGACCGTCGAGCGGGTGCAGCGGATGCTGGCCGTGAACGTGCTCGGCACCGTCCTGTGCTGCCGGGAGGCGGTGCGGCGGATGTCCACCCGCCACGGCGGCGCCGGCGGGTCGGTCGTGCTGGTCTCCTCGGCCGCCAGCCGGCTGGGCTCGCCCGGCGAGTACGTCGACTACGCCGCCAGCAAGGGCGCCGTCGACACCCTCGGCGTCGGGCTGGCCCGCGAGGTCGCCGGGGAGGGGATCCGGGTCAACGTCGTGCGGCCCGGGATCATCGAGACCGAGATCCACGCCAGCGGGGGCCAGCCCGACCGGGTCGCACGGGTGGGACCGACCGTGCCGATGGGCCGGGCCGGCCTGCCCGAGGAGGTCGCGGCCGCCGTCCTGTGGCTGCTCGGCGACGACGCGGGCTACTGCACGGGCAGCCTGCTCGACGTCGCCGGCGGCCGCTGACCGGGTGGGGCCTCAGTCGCCGGGCGGGGTGTGGTGGACCGCCTCGACGTTGTTGCCGTCCGGGTCCCGGAAGAAGACGCCGTAATAGCCGGGGTGGTACTCCGGCCACACGCGCGGCTCGTGCAGCACCTCGGCACCCTGCTCGCGGACCAGGGCGAAGACCTGGTCCACCGCCTCCCGGGAGGGGGCGCGCAGGGCCAGGTGCACCGGGCGCTCGGTGCCCTCCGCCAGCGGGCTCAGCCACAGCTGCGGGTGGCCGTCGGGCCCGCACATCCCCACGACCGGGCCTGCCGGCGTCTCGTACCGCATCGCCTCGCGCAGGCCCACCGGGGCGAACACCGTCGTGTAGAAGGACACCGCCGCCGGGACGTCGGCGACCTGCAACCCCAGGTGGTCGATCACGGCACCGGACCGTAGCCCGCCCGGCGGCCCCGCGGGAGCGCTGTTTGGATGGGACGACCGTCGGGACCCACCCGGCACCGACCTCCCCAGGAGAACCGATGTCCGAGCCCACCCGCCCCGACGTCGAGCCGCCGACCGGCCCCGCTCCCGACGACCTGGTGATCGAGGACATCACCGTCGGTGAGGGCCCCGAGGCGAAGGCCGGTGACCTGGTCAGCGCCCACTACGTCGGCGTCACCCACGACGGCGGCGAGCAGTTCGACGCCTCCTGGGACCGCGGCGACCCGCTCGAGTTCCGGCTCGGCGTCGGCATGGTCATCCAGGGCTGGGACGAGGGCATCCAGGGGATGCGCGTCGGAGGTCGTCGCCGGCTGACCATCCCGGCGCACAAGGCCTACGGCGACCGCGGGGCCGGCGGGGTCATCAAGCCCGGCGCGACGCTGGTCTTCGTCGTCGACCTCGTCGGGGTGCGCTAGCGGGTCAGGCGGCGGGGTCGTCCTCGGCGACGACGCTGACCGTCTCGAGGTACCGGCGGACGGCGTCGCGGCTGCGGGTCAGGCACGCCACGTGCTCCTCGAGCCGGGTCAGCTCGGCTCGCAGCTGCCCCGCGAAGGTGGCGGTGCAGGTCGGTGTCCAGCCGTCGACGGCGGCGCCACCGGCCAGGCCCATGTCGAGGACCGCGCGGACGAAACGGGTCGGGAGGCCGGCGTCGAGCAACCCGCGCACCGCCCGGACGCGCTCGACGTCCGACGGGGTGAAGGAGCGGTACCCGTTGCCGGCACGCTCCGGCACGAGCAGCGCCCGCTCCTCGTAGTAGCGCAGCATCCGGGTGCTGACGCCCGTGCGCTCGGACAGCTCGCCGATCCTCACCCCGCACCTCCCTGCGGTCCCGGTCCTCGTGACTTGACCTTCACACCGGTGTCAAGGTCGAGCATCCGCGCATGGCCTCCTGTGGCACCACCCCGGTCCCCGTCCCCGCAGCGGCGCTCCGCGGCGCCGCGTGCGCACCGCCGCGGTGGACGCTCGCCGCGCTCACCGCGGCCGCGTTCGCCACGGTCACCATCGAGCTCAGCCCGACCGGCCTGCTGCCGGTGATCGCCGCTGACCTCGCGGTGAGCCCCTCGGCGGCGGGGTCCCTCGTGGCCACCTGGGCGGTCACCCTGGCCGCGACCAGCCTCGCGCTGGTGCGGGTCACCCGCCGCCTGCCCCGGGAGCGGGTCCTCGCCGGAGCGCTGCTCGTGTGCGGCGCGGCGACGCTGGCCACCGCCGCGGCGCCGTCGCTGGGCGTCGCCGTCATCGCCCGGGTGGTCGGCGCGGCCGCCCACGGCCTGGTGTGGGCGCTGCTGGTCCCGCACGTCACGGGGCTCGTGCCGCCCGAGCGACTGGGCCGCGCGGTGTCCACGGTGCTGATCGGGCCGACGGCGGCGAGCGTGCTCGGAGTCCCGGTCGCCGCGTCGCTGGGCGGGGTGCTCGGGTGGAGGTGGACGCTCGCGCTCCTGGCCGCGCTGGCCCTGCCGCCGGCGCTGGTGCTGCTCCGCGGCCGCACGGTCCAGCAGGGCGCGGCGGGAACGGCCGCCGGGGCCTGGTGGCGGGACCCGAGCGCGCGGCCGGTCCTGCGGACCGCGGCCGGTACCGCGGCGCTGCTCGCGGGCCACTTCGCGGCGGCCACCTACCTGGCGGTCCTCGTGACCGACGGCGCCGGGCTCCCGGGCGGCGCCGTCCCGGCGGTGCTGTTCGTGTTCGGCGTGGCGGGCGTCCTGGGCCTCGCCGTCGCCGGGCCGCTGTCGGACCGCCGGCCCGCCACTGCGCTGCCCGTCGTCGCGGTCGCCTTCGCCGCAGGGCTCGCGGCGCTGGTGCTGGTCGGGACGCACCCGGCCGTCGCTCTCGCGGTCATCGCCGTCTGGGGCGTGCTCATCGGGCTGCTGCCGCCGGTGTTCCAGACCCGCATGGCGCGGATCGCTGCGCCCGGGATCCGCGACGTCGCCGGCGCGGTCGCGATCACGGCTCTCAACGTGGGCATCGCCGGTGGCGCGGCGCTCGGCGGCCTCGTGCTGGCCCGCTCCGGGCCGACCGGGTTGGTGCTCACGGCGGCTGGTGTGGCTGCGGCCGGTGCCCTGGTGCTCCTGGTGCGGGAGCCGGCGGTTGCGCCGAGCAACGACAGGGCACGGCAGGCGCCATGACCGAGCCGGTACCGATCCGCGACCACGCCCTGGCGGAGGAGGCGAGCGGCGAGTCCGGCGGCGGGGGCGAGTCGACCGGCACCGTCGTCGTCGCCGGGCTGGCCAACCTCGGCATCGCCGTCGCCAAGCTCGTCGGCGGCCTGATGAGCCACTCCTCGGCGATGCTCTCGGAGGCGGCGCACTCGCTGGCCGACACGATCACCGAGGTGCTCCTGTTCGTCGCGCTCAAGCGCGGCACCCGGGCGCCGGACGCGCGCCATCCCGTCGGCTACGGCCGCGAGACCTACTTCTGGGCGCTGCTGGCCTGCCTGGCCACCTTCACCCTCGGCGCGGGCTTCTCCTTCTACCAGGGCGTCACGACCATCGTGGAGGGCGAGGAACAGGGCGACCCGCGGGTGGCCTACGCCGTCCTGGCGGTGTCCTTCGTGCTCGAGGGCACCTCGCTGGTCAAGGCGGTGCGCCAGGTGCGCGGCTCGGCCCGCCGGTGGGGGACGACGCCCCGCCGCTACCTCGCCGCCACCTCGGACACCACGGTCAAGGCGGTGACGTTCGAGGACAGCGCCGCCCTCGTCGGTCTCGTGCTGGCCGCCCTCGGCCTGGCGCTCGAGCAGCTCACCGGCAGCGCCACCTGGGACGGCGTCGCGGCGCTGGCCATCGGCGTCCTGCTGCTGCTGGTCGCCGGGTCGCTGGCGCGGGCCAACGTCTCGCTGCTCATCGGCCGGTCGCTGCCCCGGCGGCTCGAGGACGAGCTGCGCGCCGAGGTCGCCGGCCTGCCCCAGGTCGTCGACGTCCCCGTCCTGCTCACCACCCTGATCGGGCCCGGCCAGGTCATCGTCTCGGCCAAGGTCGACTTCGCCGACGAGGTGACCGTCGCCGACATCGAGCGCGCCTCCGACGAGGCCGAGCGGCGGCTGGTCGCCCGGTACCCCGGCGTGCGCTACGTCTTCCTCGACCCCACGCCCGGGGGCGACCGGGCGCGGGCGGAGGCGCAGCCGCCGGACTGAGGCCGTCCTGCGCGGGGTCGGTGGTGTCCGTGCCGAGCGCGGGCTGCAGGGGGCGGTGGAGGAGCGGCTGCTGCGCGCCCACGTCGAGGAAGGCCGCTCGGTCTTCGACGTCGACCGCAGGTACGGCACCGCCGGCGCCCAGCCCGTCGATCTGCTGCTGCAGGTGCTCGAGCAGGCGTGGGGCCGACGCCCACCCGGTGGCCGCCCGGTCCTAGACGACGAGGTCGGCCGCGGCGCGCAGCGCCCGCTCGGCGTCCGCGGCCAGCTGCCGGACGACGTCGGCCGCGGGCCGCTGGTCGCGGACCAGCCCGACCGACTCCCCGGCGTAGAGGGGGGCGGCGGCGAGGTCGCCGGTGCGGCGGGCCTCGACCACCCGCCGGGCGGCGTCCGGGTCGCGGGCGAGCTCGGCCTCCCGGCCGTGCCACTCGCGGCTGAAGTCGTTGGCCACCGCGCGCCCGGGCCACCGCTCGGGCCAGGCCAGCCCCTGCGCCACGTCGAACGCACGGGTCAGCACGGTGTCCTCGCCCGTGGCCGCGCAGACCCGGGCGCGGGCCGCCGGGGAGTTGAGCGCTTCGGGGCAGGCCAGCAGCGGCGTCCCGATCCACACCCCAGCGGCCCCGGCGACCAGCACCGCGGCCACCCCCGCCCCGGTCGCGACGCCGCCGGCAGCCAGCACCGGGCGGTCGGCCAGGGTCAGCACCTCCTGCAGCAGCGGCAGCGTGGCCCGGTGCCCGGTGTGCCCGCCGGCCTCGGTGCCCTGGGCGACGAGCAGGTCGACGCCGGTCTCCTGCGCGCGCCGGACGTCGTCGGTGGTGTTCACCTGGGCGGCGACGGCGATGCCCGCGTCGTGCAGCCGTTCGGTGGCGGGAGCGGGGTCGCCGAAGGACACCGACACCAGCGCCGGGCCCGCGGCGATCGTGGCGTCGAGCAGCTCGGGGCGCTCGACCAGTGCCCAGGCCATGAGCCCGATGCCGAACGGCAGGCCGTCGTCCGCCGGGATGGCGGCCTGCTCGGCGACGAAGTCGGGTGTCGCGGCGTTGCCGACGCCGATCATCCCCAGGCCCCCGCCGAGGGAGACGGCGCGCGCCAGCGCACCGCCGGCCACACCGGCCATCGGCGCTCCGACGACCGGTGCGGCCAGGTCGAACCTGCGGGTCAGCGGCGTGCGTATCACGCCGCCATCGTGCCTGGTGCCGTTCCTGATCGGCCCCGTCCCGGGCCCCGACCTGAGCCTGCGGAGGTTGGGGAGGACGGGGTCCTCCTCCTACTGCGTCGCGGGGCCGCCCTGCTCGGTCCCGGACAGCTGCCGCAGGAACTCGTGGCAGCGCCGCGCCCGGGCGGAGTCCTGCTCCATGACCTCGCGGAAGAACCCGGCGATGTCCTGCAGACCGGCGTTCTCCGCATCCCGGACGTACTGCCCGTAGTCGTGCCCGGCCTTGAGCGAGTGGTACTGCACGGAGATGAGGTCGTACATGACGTCCTCGAAGCCGGTCTCACCGGTGGCCATCGCGGTCCTCCTCGCTGGGGAACTGTGGGGAGACCGTGGTTCCCGGCCGGCGACGGCCGAAACGGACCAATCCGTCACGCCCGCCCGGTCTCAGGTGTTCGGGGTCTCCGACCACGCTCCGCCGACCACTGGCGGGCCGAATCCCTCGTCCTCGACGAGGGCGGTCCCGGTGACGTCTCCGCCTCCCGCGTCGTCGGCGACGCCCTGTCCGGCGGCGAGCTCGTCCTCGCCGGTGGCCGAGGCGTCGTCCTCGGTGGAGGCGAGGTCTCCCCCCTGCGCGTAGGCGCCGGGGTCGGCCTGCAGCGTGCGGGGGTCGTTCAGGGGGTCGGGGGTGTCGGGGTCGGTCACGCTCATGGACCTCGCTTGCCCGGCCGACCCGCGCGCCAACCCCCTGGCCCATGCGTAACGGATGTGTTACACATCCTCTCGTGGAGGCGCTCGCGGCACTCGCCGACCCGACGCGACGCGAGCTGGTCGCCCTGCTCGCGCGGGGCGAACTGGCCGCCGGGGAGCTCGCCGAGCGGTTCCCGGTGAGCCGCCCGGCGATCAGCCGGCACCTGCGCGTGCTGCGCGAGGCCGGGCTGGTCCGCAGCCGGGTCGAGGGGCGCCGTCGGCTCTACGCGCTCGACCCGCGCCCGCTGCGGGAGCTCGACGACTGGCTGGAGCCCTACCGCGACCTGTGGGCCCAGCGGTTCGACGCACTGGACACCGAGATCGCCCGCGGCCGGCGGGCCCGAGCACAGGAGGAGGACCGTCGATGACGACGCAGGACGAGCGGCTGGGCCAGGTGGACGAGCTGCCGGAGGGGGTGCGGCTGCGGTTCCGCCGCAGCTGGCCCGACCCGATCGAGGACGTCTGGGCCGCGCTCACCGAGCCCGAGCGGACGGCCCGCTGGATCGGCACCTACGAGGGCGAGCGCCGGACCGGGGGGGCCGGCACGTTCACGATGACCCACGAGGACGAGCCGGTCGGCGAGCCCGTGCGGATCGCCGAGTGCGACGCCCCCCGCCGGCTCGTCGTCGAGTGGGCCACCGAGGAGGCCTGGCGGGTCGAGCTCGACCTCTTCGCCGAGGACGGCCGGACGGTCCTGCTCTTCACCCAGCTGTTCCCGGCGGGCACCCAGGTCACCGACTACGTGCTGGGCTGGCACTGGTACCTCGACAAGTTCGACGCCGAGGTCACCGGCCGGCCCGTGCCCGCGCACTGGGACGCCTTCTACGCCGAGGTGGGCCCCGCCTACGGGCGGGCCCCGTCGACCTGACGGCCGGGCGTCAGCGCGCCGAGGGGTCGACGACCCGGACCGCGTCGGGCCGGCTCACGACCCCAGCCGCTGCAGCAGCGGTCGCGAGGTGACCCCGCGCGGCGTCAGCGGGGCGGCTCGGGGGGTGTCGGTGGACCGGGTGAACGCACGGCTCACCAGGGCCTTCCGTCCCGCGAGGTAGACGTCTTATACGTAACATCTCTCACGGTTACAGTTGTCCCGGCCCCGCGTACGCTCTCGGAACCCGGCTCCGTGGTCGGCGCCTCCGGCGTTCCGCGGTCCGGATGACAGCTGAGCAGGACGAGCACCAGCGCCGGCGGCACCCCGACCGGTGTACCCAGAGGATGGAGACGCCGTGACTTCTGTGGCCACCCCCGGTCTCGACAACGCCCCCACCACGCACGCCCGGCTGCTCGCCTGGGTGCGGGAGATGGCCGAGCTGACCACCCCGGACCAGGTCGTGTGGGTGGACGGCAGTGACGAGGAGTGGCAGCGGCTCACCCGGAAGCTGGTCGAGGCCGGCACCTTCACGCGCCTGGAGAAGAAGCCCAACTCGTTCTGGTGCGCCTCCGACCCCAGCGACGTCGCGCGCGTCGAGGACCGCACCTTCATCTGCTCGGTCGACGAGGCCGACGCCGGTCCCACCAACAACTGGATGGACCCGGCCGAGATGAAGTCGATCATGACCGGGCTGTACCGCGGGTGCATGCGCGGCCGGACGATGTACGTCATCCCGTTCTGCATGGGCCCGGTCGAGGCCGAGAACCCGATGTTCGGCGTGGAGCTCACCGACTCGGAGTACGTCGTCGTCTCCATGCGGGTCATGGCCCGCATCGGCAGCCGCGTCCTCGAGGCCATGGGCGAGGACCGGGCGTTCGTGCCGGCCATGCACTCCATCGGCGCCCCCCTGGAGGAGGGCCAGCAGGACGTGCCGTGGCCCTGCAGCGACACGAAGTACATCACCCACTTCCCGGAGGAGCGGACCATCTGGTCCTACGGCTCCGGCTACGGCGGGAACGCCCTGCTCGGCAAGAAGGCCTACTCGCTGCGCATCGCCTCGGTGATGGCGCGTGACGAGGGCTGGCTCGCCGAGCACATGCTGATCCTCAAGCTGACCAGCCCGCAGCAGAAGACCTACTACGTCGCCGCGGCGTTCCCGTCGGCCTGCGGGAAGACCAACCTGGCGATGCTGGAGCCGACCATCCCGGGCTGGAAGGTCGAGACCCTCGGCGACGACATCGCCTGGATGCGCTTCGGCGAGGACGGCCGGCTCTACGCGCTCAACCCCGAGTTCGGCCTCTTCGGCGTCGCCCCGGGTACCGGCTGGGACACCAACCCCAACGCGATGCGCACCATCGAGAAGGGCAACTCGGTGTTCACCAACGTCGCCCTCACCGACGACGGCGACATCTGGTGGGAGGGCATGACCGACGAGCCCCCGGCCCACCTCACCGACTGGAAGGGCCGGGACTGGACGCCGGAGAGCGAGGAGCCCTCCAGCCACGCGAACAGCCGCTTCTGCACCCCGATCACCCAGTGCCCGATCCTGGCGCCGGAGTACGAGGACCCGAAGGGCGTGCCGATCTCGGCGATCCTGTTCGGCGGCCGCCGCAAGACCACGATCCCGCTGGTCACCGAGGCGCGGGACTGGAACCACGGCGTCTTCATGGGCGCCACGCTCTCCTCGGAGACGACCGCCGCGGCCACCGGCGCCGTCGGCGTCGTCCGCCGCGACCCGTTCGCGATGCTGCCCTTCATCGGCTACAACGCCGGCGACTACTTCGGCCACTGGGTCGAGACCGGCAAGCAGCACGATGCGACCAAGCTGCCGCGGATCTTCTACGTGAACTGGTTCCGCCGCGACGAGGACGGCGGCTTCCTGTGGCCGGGCTTCGGTGAGAACAGCCGGGTCCTCAAGTGGGTCGTCGAGCGGCTCGAGGGCACGGCGGCGGCCGAGGAGACCGCGGTCGGCCACGTGCCGACGCCGGACTCGCTGGACATCTCCGGGCTGGACATGACCCGCGAGCAGGTGGAGAAGGCCCTCGCCGTGGACAAGGACGAGTGGCGCGCCGAGATCCCGCAGATCACCGAGTGGTTCGAGAAGTTCGGCGACAAGCTGCCCAGCACCCTCTGGGACGAGCTCGCCATCCTGGAGCACCGGCTGGCGTAGCCGACGGGGTACCGGAGACGGCCGCCCTCCAGGGGCCCGCGCCGGGCTTGCGAGTCGTGGGGAAGGGCGGTCCTCTTCCAACGGCGACCGGCGCGGGCCCTGCGCCGTCCCGGCGGCGCACGCGCCGGGGAGGCCGGGGTGCCACCGGGCCGGGGCCCCACGGGTCGGTTAGCGTGGTTCGTCGTACCGGAGCCCCCTCACCTGAGACGACAGGTCGCCGCCCCGTGCCCAACCCGTACCTGCCCGTGCTCCGCACGCCGCACGCGCTGCCGATGGTGCTGGCCGCCTTCGTCGGCCGCCTGCCGCTGTCGATGGTCGGACTCGGCTCGGTGCTGCTCATCGCCTCGGAGACGGGCAGCTACGGCCTCGGCGGGGCGGTGGCCGCCACCGGTGCCGTGACGACGGCGATCTCCGGCCCGCTGCTCGGGCGCTGGGCCGACACCCACGGCCAGCGACGCACGCTCCTGCCGGTGCTCGCGGTCTTCGTCGCCGCGGGCTGCGTGTTCCTGCCCGCGGTCAAGGGGGACTGGCCGCGCTGGATCCTGTTCGCCTCGGCCGGGCTGGCCGGTGCCTGCATCCCGCCGGTCGCCTCGATGATCCGGGTGCGCTGGACCCACCTGCTGCGCGGCACGCACCGGCTGCCGGCGGCGCTGGCGATGGAGTCGGTGGTCGACGAGTTCGTCTTCATCGTCGGCCCGGTGCTGGTCACGTTCCTCTCCACGACCGGGCACGCCACCTCGGGCGTGGTCACCGCGTTCGTCCTCGCCGTCGTCGGCAGCCTGCTGTTCGCCGCCCAGAAGCGCACCGAGCCGCCGCCGCACGGGCACGCCGCCCGCAGCGGCCCCTCCGCGATCCGCACGCCCGGCCTCCGGGTGCTGTTCGTCGTCGGAGCCGCCGTGGGCACGATCCTCGGCAGTCTGGAGATCGCGCTGGTGGCCTTCGCCGACGAGGCCGGCGCCATGCCGCTGTCCGGCGTGCTCATCGCGGCGCTGGCGCTCGGGTCCATGGCCAGCGGCATCGGCTGGGGGAGCGTGCACTGGCGGCACCCGCTGCGCCACCGGCTGGTCGTCGTCCTCGCCGTGCTGACCGTGCTCAGCCTGCCGCTGGCTCTGGTGCGCGACGTCTGGGTGCTGGTCCCGTTCGTGGTGCTCGCGGGGCTGGCCGTCTCGCCGTCCCTCATCAGCTCGTTCACGCTGGCCGAGGTGCTGGTCCCGCGCTCGGCCACCACCGAGGCGTTCACCTGGATCGGCACCGCGCTCGGCCTCGGGGTGGCCCTCGGCTCCTCGGCGGCCGGCAAGCTGGTCGACACGGCGGGGGCGAGCAGCGCGTTCCTGGTGGCCACCGCCGCAGCCGCGGTCGCCACGGTGGTCGTCGCCGTCACCCAGCGGCTGCTGCACGTGCCCGCCGAGCACGCCGCCGAGCCCGCGATGGCCCGCTGACCGGGGAGGCCAGGATGGAGCCCGTGGACAGCTCGCCCAGCCCCCGCTCCATCGACGAGGTGCTCGAGGAGACGCGCGGCCGCCTGCACCGCCTGGCACCGGCCGAGGCCGCGGCGCGGATGGCCACGGGCGCCCTGCTCGTCGACACCCGTCCGGTCGCCCAGCGCGCGGCCGACGGCGAGGTGCCCGGCGCGCTCGTGGTCGAGCGCAACGTCCTCGAGTGGCGCCTGGACCCGGCCAGCGACGCGCGGCTGCCGGAGGCGACCGGCCACGACGTCGAGGTCATCGTGCTGTGCAACGAGGGCTACGCCTCCAGCCTCGCCGCCGACTCGCTGCGGGCCCTGGGCCTGCACCGCGCCACCGACGTCGTCGGCGGCTACCAGGCCTGGGCCGCGGCCGGCCTGCCCACCACCCGGGACAGCGGCTGACCCGTTCCCGGCCTGCCGCCGGCGGTGGCAGGCAGCTGCGGGTGCCGCCCGAGCGCCTCGGGCGCTGGCTGGACGGCGTCGCCGCCCGGCACGGCACGTTCGATCCCGTCGAACCCGTCGACGGGGGCGTGCGGGTGACCTGCGCGGACCGCACCGAGGTCACCCTGCGGGCGCCGTTCGACTGGCGGCCCGGTCCGGCTGCGACGTCCCCACCCACCCCGCCGGTGCTCACCTCGTTCAGCGCGGCGGTCCGGGTGCCGCACCGCGCCGCCGTCCTCCTGGTCCGCCGCGGGCGGTGGGCGGTCGGGGTGTTCGACGGCACCGACCTGGTGGTCTCCAAGGTCGACGCCCGGCAGGTGCAGGGGCGGACGGCGGCCGGCGGCTGGTCGCAGCAGCGCTTCGCCCGGCGGCGGGCCAACCAGACCGACGCGGTGGTGGGCGCGGCGGTCGAGACCGCCGTCCGGGTCCTGCTGCCGCACGCCGGCGAGGTCGAGGCGCTGTTCACCGGCGGCGACCGCGGCCTGGTGGACGACGTCCTGGCCGATCCGCGGCTGCGGGCGCTGGCCGCGCTGCGCCGAGGCCCGGCCCTGGAGGTCGGCGACCCGACGAAGGCGGTGCTGCTGCGGACGCCGGTGCAGTTCCGCGCGGTCGAGGTGCACATCGTGGAACCGCAGGAACGGTGACACCGCCGTCCTGTTCAGCCGAGGGGAGGCCGCGGCGTGGGGACGCAGCGGCTGGACGGCAGCCGGGGACGGCACCTGGCCGCGGTGTCGCCCGTGGGCCGCGGTGTCACGGCGTCACCGCCTCACGGCTGGAGCACCAGGCGGATGGGGTCGCCCTCCTTGCGCGCGAGCATCTCGACCCCGCGGGCGGCGTCGATGAGCGGCAGCGTGCCCGAGATCGACCGGGACAGGTCCAGCCGGCCGTACCGGACGAGCGACACCAGTTCCTCCACGTGGCCGGGCTCCGAGCCGTAGTGGCCGAGGATCCGCTGGCCGAAGTAGCTGAACTGGGTGCCGTTGCGGATGGCCAGCGGCTGGTCGGTGAGCCCGACGAGGACGAGGGCACCGTCGCGCTCCAGCGTCCGCACCGCCTGCTCGCGGACCGGCGCCACCCCGGCGAAGTCGAAGGCGTACGCCAGCCCGGCACCGCCGGTCAGCTCCCGCACCCGCGCGGCGACGTCGTCCGCCGGGTCCAGGGCGAGGTCGGCGCCGAAGGCCAGCGCCCGTTCCCGGGCGGCCGGCACCGGGTCGACGGCGACGATCGGCGCCGCCCCGGCCAGGCGCAGCAGCTGGACGGCGTGCGCGCCCAGGCCGCCGATGCCCCAGACGCCGACCGGCTGGCCGGCCCGGACGCCGGCGGTGCGCACGATCGAGGCCCACGGCGTGGAGACCGCGTCCGGCACGATGCACGCCTGCTCGAACGGCAGGCCGTCCGGGATGGGCACCAGCGTCGATGCCGTGGCCAGCGCGTACTCGGCCCAGCCGCCGTCGTAGTCGACGCCGCGGGTGTGCACCCAGCCGTCCTTCTCCTCGCCGGCCTGGAGCAGCACCCGCTGCCCCACGGTGGGGCCGGTCACGCCGTCCCCCAGCTCCGCGACGGTGCCGGCCACCTCGTGGCCGAGGGTCACCGCGTCGCCGGCGAGGAACAGCGGGGAGAGCTGGCCCTCGATGAGGTGGACGTCGGACAGGCAGATGCCGGCGGCGGCCACCCGGACGAGCACCTCACCGGGGCCGGGGGAGGGCCGGGGCACCTCCTCGACCGCGAAGGCGCGGGTGCGCACGTCCAACCGTCCGGCGAGCATCGTCTCGGGCATGGACCCTTTCTCCCCGGGCTCCGCCGGGAGTAACGTCCTCCGACCGTGTCCTCCGCATCGAGCGAGACGACCACCGCCCCCGATACCGTCCTCACCGCCGAGCGCGCCCACCTGGCGCGCGCGGCCGACTGCCTGACCGCCATGCGTTCGGCCGCCTCCGCCGTCGTCGACGCCGGCGTCGACGCCTGGGCCTCCGAGCGGCTCGGCGCCGCCCGGGCGGAGCGGCTGCGGGCGCTGGCCGCCGACCCCGGGGTCCCCCCGTTCTTCGGGCGCACCGACACCGATGCCGGGGAGGTCTTCCACATCGGACGCCGGCACGTGCGCGACACCGACGGCACCCCGGTCGTCATCGACTGGCGGGCGCCGATGAGCCGGCCGTTCTACCGGGCCGGCGCCGCCGATCCGCAGGGGCTGGTACGCCGCCGCCGCTTCGGCTTCTCCGGCGGCGAGCTGACCAGTTTCGAGGACGAGCTGCTCGGCGCCGGGGAGGCCGCGCCCAGCCGGCTGCTCGAGCAGGAGATCGAGCGCCCGCGCTCCGGGCCGATGCGGGACATCGTCGCCACCATCCAGCCCGAGCAGGACGCCATCGTGCGGGCGCCGCTGGCCGAGTCCATCTGCGTGCAGGGCGCACCCGGAACCGGCAAGACCGCCGTCGGCCTGCACCGGGCGGCCTACCTGCTATACACGCACGGCGGACAGCTGGCCCGCACCGGCGTGCTCGTCGTCGGGCCCAACCGCGCGTTCCTCCGCTACATCGAGCAGGTGCTGCCCACCCTCGGCGAGGTCGACGTCGAGCAGACCACCGTCGCGGAGCTGACCGCCCGGGTGCCGGTGCGCGCCGCCGACGCACCGGAGGTCGCCGTCCTCAAAGGCGACGCCCGCCTGGCCGAGGTGCTGCACCGCGCCCTGTGGGGCTCGATCGCCAAGCCGGCGGACGACGTCCAGGTGCCGCTGGCCGGGCGCTGCCGCCGCGTGCCGGTCGAGCGGCTCAAGCGGTACGTCGACGACCTGCGCCGCCGCGGCCGGGCCGGCGAGGACCAGCAGGTGCTGCACCACGCCGCCGGGCGGGAGCGGCTGGCGATGCTGCTGGCCGAGGACGCCCGCCGCCAGGCCGAGGCCGCCGGCGGCAGCCCCACGGACGCCGAGACCCGCCGGGCGGCCCGCAGCGCCGAGGTGCGCGCGTTCTGCGACGCGGTCTGGCCGGCGTGGGACGCCGCGGAGCTGGTGCACACCCTGCTGACCGATCCCGCCGTGCTGGCCCGGGCCGCCCGCGGCGTGCTCGACGACGCCGAGCAGGCACTCCTGCTCCGCCCGGCCGGCCCGCTGCGCAGCGCCCCGTGGACCGAGGCCGACGCAGTGCTGGTCGACGAGGTAGCCGGCCTGCTGGAGCGCACCGCCGGCTACGGCCACGTGGTCGTCGACGAGGCGCAGGACCTCTCGCCCATGCAGTGCCGGGCGATCGCCCGCAGGCTGGCGGCCGGGTCGCTCACCGTGCTCGGCGACCTCGCACAGGCCACGAGTCCGTGGTCGGCGGCCGACTGGGGTCGCACGCTGGCCGGCCTGGGTCGTCCCGGCACCGCGGTCCGGCCGCTCACCCGCGGCTACCGCGTGCCCGGGGAGGTGCTCGAGTACGCCAACCGGCTGCTGCCGGCGATCGCCCCGGGCCTGCCGGCCGCCACCGCGGTGCGCCGCGGGCCCGGCTCGCTGCGCATCCGGGCCGACGGGCCGCTGCCGGACGTGGTCCGGGAGCTCGCCGCGATGCCGGGCTCCATCGGCGTCGTCTGCGCCGACGCGGCCGTGCCCGGGGTGGCCGGCGCGCTGGTCGCCGCCGGGTTGCCCGCGACGGTGCTGGGGGACGACGGCGACGCGGGCCGGCTGGCCGTCGTCCCTGCGACGCTGGCCAAGGGCCTGGAGTTCGACGCGGTCGTCGTGGTGGACCCGGGCGCGATCGCCGCCGCCGAGCCCCGAGGGCTGCACCGGCTCTACGTCGTCCTGACCCGGGCGGTCAGCACCCTGGTCGTGCTGCACGCCGGTGACCTGCCGGAACTGCTCACGGCGTGACGCGTGTGCCGCGCGGGTCCTGGTGGACCGGCCCGCACGGCGCGGGTGGTTGTGGACGACGCCGATTGCTGATCGAGTGGCACTCCACGGAAGGGGGCGCATGGACCTGCGCACCGACGCACGGGTCAGGACGGTGCTCAAGCTCGCCGCCACGGTCGTGGTGGCCGGAGCGCTCGTCGCGGGACTCCTCTTCCCCTGGGTCGGCGGCCCCGCGGTGGCCGCCCAGCAGTCGAGCAGCCTGCTCGGCGACCTGCCGACCGAGCTCACCGTCGACGCCCCGCCGGCCAACACCGTGCTGCTGGCCGCCAACGGCGAGGTCATCACCTCCTTCTACGAGGAGAACCGCGCCCCGGTGACCGGCGACCGCATCGCCGAGGTCATGAAGCGGGCGATGGTCGCCATCGAGGACGCCCGGTTCTACGCGCACCACGGTCTCGACGTGCAGGGCACCACGCGCGCGCTGCTGACCAACATCGCCGCCGGCGGGGTGCAGGAGGGCGGGTCGACGCTCACCCAGCAGCTGGTGAAGCAGACCCTGCTGCAGACCTCCGACACCCCGGAGGAGCGCCGCGCGGCCACCGAGCAGACGCTGGGCCGCAAGCTGCGCGAGGCCCGCATGGCGCTGGCCCTCGAGGACGCCTACTCCAAGGACGAGCTGCTCACCCGCTACCTGAACATCGTCTACTTCGGGCGGAACGCCTACGGCGTGCAGCCGGCCGCGCAGGCCTTCTTCGGCGTCGACGCCGCCGCGCTCACCCTGCCGCAGGCGGCGCTGCTGGCCGGCCTGGCGCAGAGCCCGACCGAGGACGACCCGTTCACCGACCCGGAGGCGGCCACCGCGCGCCGCAACGAGGTGCTCTCGCGGATGGCCGAGCAGGGCCTGGCCGACCCCGCGGAGGCCACCGCCGCGCAGGCCGCCCCGCTGGGCCTCGCGCCCGCGCCGGCCCCGCGCCGCGGCTGCGCCGAGGCGACGGTCGGCGCGTTCGCCTGCGACTTCGTGCAGCGCTACCTGGTGCAGGACCTCGGGCTGACCCAGCAGCAGCTGGACAACGGCGGCTACGTCATCCGGACCACCCTGGACGCCGACCTGCAGCGGGCCGGGGACGCCGCCGTCCTGGAGACCCGGCCGATGGGCGACTCGCTGGCCGCGATGTTCACGGCGGTGGAGCCGGGCACCGGCCACCTGCTGGCGATGAGCGTCAACCGGGTGTTCGGCTACGACCAGCGCGACCCGGCCCAGGAGTCGTTCAACCTCAACCTCGCCGCCAGCAAGGGTTCCGGCTCCACCTACAAGGTCTTCACCGCTGCCGCGGCCCTGGAGCGGGGCTTCTCGCGGTACTACACGCTGACGACCTCGGACCCCTACGTGTCCCGCGTCTACCGGGACGGCGCCAGGCCCTACGACGTCGAGAACGCCGGTACCTACCGTTCGACGCTCGACCTCACCACTGCGCTGTACCAGTCGTCGAACACCTACTTCCTCGCGCTCGAGGACGCCCTCGGCAGCGTCGAGGAGCCGGTGCGGATGGCCGAGCGGATGGGGTTGTTCCAGTTCAGCGACCCGGCCCTGCCGCAGCGGATCATCGACGAGAACCGCGGGTCGTTCACCTTCGGCTCGGAGGCCACCAGCCCGCTGGCCCTGGCCAGCGCCTACTCGACGCTGGCGGCCGGCGGCACCCAGTGCGACGTCGTCCCGGTGACCGCGGTGCTCGACCAGCACGGCGAGCCCGTGCTCGCGTCCGACGGCGAGCCGCTCGCGGTGGGCGACCGCTGCACCCCCGAGGCCATCCGCCCGGGTGTGGCCAACACGCTGAACCAGATGCTGCGCAAGGACGTCGAGCCGGGTCAGTCCGGCGCGACCGGCACCCGCGCCTACGTGGCGGGGCACCAGATCGCCGGCAAGACCGGGACGGCGCAGGACAACGACTCGATCGCCTTCGTCGGGTACACCCCTGAGATCACCGCGAGCGTCATGGTGCTCAACCCGAAGGAGAAGCAGAACGTCGGCGGCTTCGGCGGCGGCAAGGCGGCCACCATCTGGCGCGATGCGATGGCCCCGATCCTGCAGGCCCGGGGCAGCGGGGAGTTCCCCCCGGCCGACGAGGTCGTGGAGAACGGCAACACCCGCCCGGTCCCGGGCTGCACGTCGGTACGGGCCTGCCGGGCAGCGCTGGCGGACGCCGGCTTCGAGCACCGCACCGTCGAGGTGGACAGCGCACGGCGCGCAGGGGTCCTGCTGGGCACCAGCCCGCCGCGCGGCGGCCGGGCGGTGCCGGGCCAGGTCGTCTCCATCCTGGTCAGCAACGGCGAGGACTACGTCGCGCCGAGGCCCGAGCCGGAACCCGAGCCGGCGCCGCGACAGCAGCAGCCGGACCCGTCCGCCCCATCGGACGAGCCCCCGCCGTCGTCCCCGGAGCCCGCCGAGCCGGCTCCCGAGCGGGACCAGGACGAGGACCGGGACGAGGACCGGGACCAGGACCGGGGCCAGGACTGGGATCAGGACGAGGGCTGAGCTCCCCTGCGGAGCCGGTCGTCGAGGGACTGGGTGAGCAGCCAGCCCCCGATCACGACCAGGTGCAGCAGGAACAGCCAGAGGCTGATCGCCACGACCGCGCCGACCACCGTCAGCCCGCCGAACGGCGCGCCCAGCGCCAGCGGCAGGGCCAGGAAGATCGCGAAGCCCTGCAGGAAGCCCGAGAGGCAGGCGGCGGTGAACAGCACGCCGGACACCAGCGCCGGCCAGCGCAGGTTCCCGGCCGCGACCACGCCGAAGCCCCACAGCAGGGGCACGGTGAGCGCGAAGAGCACCGAGTAGTAGCCGACGGCGAAGGCACCCAGCCCGCTGCCCTGCTCGGTGAGCTCCACCATCACTGACGCCGCCACCAGCAGCGCGTACATCAACAGCGGCGTGGCCAGCACCAGGGGCAGCGCCAACAGCCGGCCGCGCCAGCCGGTCAGCCGGTCCTGGCGGGGAGTGAAGCGCAGCAGCGCCCGGCGCAGCCCCTCGCCGTAGAACGACAGCGGGACCAGGGCCAGGACGAAGCCGAGCAGGTCCAGGCCGGTGCCGGCCTCGGCCAGCGTCCGCAGCGCCCCGGGGGCGCCCAGCTCCGGCGGCAGCAGCTGGGCCAGTCGGTCGCCGAGCTCGCGCACCCGCTCGGCCGAGGTGAGCAGCGCGGTCAGCGAGAAGGCGACCAGCAGCAGCGGCACCACGGCGATGCCGGCGTAGAAGGTCAGCCCGGCAGCGATCAGCGCGACGTCCCGGCCGCGCAGCTGCTCGGCGGCGCCGCGCAGCAGCGACGTCGTCTCGGCGCGCAGTCGGCGCGCCGTCCAGGCGCGCCTCAGCACCGGTCCAGCAGGGCGCGGGCCGCCGCGTACCCGCCCAGGCCGCTGACCGCGCCGCCGCGCACGGTGCCGCCCGAGGAGGCCGCGACGACCCGCGGGTGCGCCGTCGCCACGCCCCAGGTACCGACCTCCTCCGGCGTCGCGGCGACGGGCCAGGACAGGTCGCCGTGGAAGATGTGCCCCCCGGGCATCGCGAGGGACGCCTCGACGTCCAGCGGCGAGGCCGCCTGCAGGCACGGCCGGCCCTCGGCGTCGCGCGCCAGGCAGTCCAGCAGCGGCTCGGCCAGGTGCGCGTCGAGCTGGGCCACGACCCGGCGCACCGCCTCGTCCCGGGTGCCGTCGGGGTCGTCGCGGAACAGCGCCGCCGGGGTGTGCAGTCCGAAGAGGGTGAGGGTGTGCCAGCCGGCGGCCCGCTCGGCCGGGCCGAGCACCGTCGGGTCCGTCAGCGAGTGGCAGTAGACCTCGAAGGGGACGACGTCGGGCAGCTCCCCGGCCGCCGCCTGCGCGTGCGCCGCGTCGAGCTGGGACGCCGCCTCGTCGACGTGGCAGGTGCCGGCGAACGCGACGGCCGGGTCCACACCGGAACGCAGGCGGGGCAGCCGCGCCAGCACCATGTTGACCTTGAGCTGGGCGCCGTCCGCCGAGGGCCGCGGGGCCGCGCCGAGCAGACGGTCGAGCACGGTGGGGGCGGCGCCGCCGACCACCCAGCCGGCGTCCACGGCCCGCTCGGTGCCGTCGTCGTCGGTCCAGTGCACGGTCGCGCCGTCGTCCCGCGGCTCGACGGCCGTCACCTGGGCCCGGGTGACCAGCTCCGCGCCGGCGCCGCGTGCGGCGGCGGCCATCGCGCCGGTGACCGCGCCCATCCCGCCGACCGGCACCCGCCAGCGCCCGGTGCCGTTGCCGACCACGTGGTACAGGAAGCAGCGCCCGGCCAGGCCGTCGGCGGCGTGCACGTCGGCGTACGTGCCGATCAGCCCGTCGGTGAGCGCCACACCGCGGACGACGTCGTGCGACAGCGCGTCGGCGACCACGTCGGCCAGCGGACGCTCGCGCAGGTCGTGCCACAGCTGCGGGTCACGCAGCCGCCCGGCCAGCTCGGCCGGCGAGAGCAGCGGCTCGGTCAGCGTCGGGGCGAGGTCCTCGGCGAGCGTGGCGACCCGGCCGTAGAACCGCTGCCAGGCCGCCAGCTCGGCGTCCGAGCCGGTCAGCGCCCGGAAGGACGCCGCGGTCGCCGGGCCCTCGTCCCGCTCCACGAGCAGCCCCGGCCGGCCGGGGACGGCGGTGTACGAGGCGACCGCGCGGTCGGCCAGCGTGACCTGTAGGCCGAGGTCGGCCACCACCCGGTCGGGCAGCAGGCTCACCAGGTAGGAGTAGGCCGAGAGCCGGACGTCGACGCCGGGGAACACCTGCCGGCTGACCGCGGCACCGCCGGCCTCAGCGAGTCGTTCCAGCACCAGCACCGACCAGCCGGCGCGGGCCAGGTACGCCGCGGCGACCAGCCCGTTGTGCCCGGCTCCCACGACGACGGCGTCGTACCTGCGCGCACCCACCGGCGGACCGTAGCCGGAGGCCCGTGTCATCCCCGCACCGCGGTCAGCCCTCGCCGTCGTCCTCCTGGTCGGTCTGCTGCTCGTTGTCCTGCTCGGTGTCCTGGCAGAGCTCCTCGTCGGTCGAACCGGCCTCGGCGGCGTTGCACTCGCCCTCGCCGCGGTCCAGGTCGGTGTTGCCGCCGGTCCCCGTGCTGGCGCCACACCCGGTCAGAGCGGCGACGGTGGCCAGCACGACCAGGGGTCGCTTGAGATCCATGACCCCTGCGTGCCCCGCGGCACCCGCGGTGAACCCCGTCCGTCACACCCGCCCCGCTCGTTCGCGGTGACCGGCGCAGTTGAGTCGAAAGTCCACCAGATCACAGGGGGGCGATTGTCACGGCGGCGTCACGGCCCTTACGGTGTGTGCATCCGCCGGGGCGCTCCGTCACCAGCCTGGGTGACACCCCGCGGATGCCGCCGAGCCGGCGCTCTCCTCCCCGGGAGCGCGGGGCCGGGGACCCACCGAACCACTGGGGTGAAGCGCACGCCGGCACCGCGGCCGGCCGCGCCGGGCACATCCAGCCCGAACCCGTCAGCTGACCCGGTAGGCGGCCGTGGATGAACGGAGTGCCGCCGCACCATGGCGACCCCTCGCGCCGCCCGCCGCGCCGCCCTCGTCCTCGCCGGCGCCATCGGCCTCGCCCTGGCGCCCGCGCCCGCCGGTGCCGAGGAGCCGACCAGCGCCGCGGAGGCCGCGGCCCTCGTGGCCGCCCGCGGCCACGAGCTGGAGGTCCTCACCGAGGAGTTCAACGAGGCCCGGGAGGTGCTGGCCGGCCAGCAGGGGGCTGCGCAGGCGGCCGCCGCGGCGGTGACCGAGGCGCAGACGGCGGTCACCACCGCCCGGGAGTCGGTCATCGGAGTCGCCCGCAGCGCCTTCACCGGCGACACCATGGGCTCGTTCCAGGCGCTGATGACCAGCGACTCCGCCGACGAGTTCGTCAACCGGGTGACCCTGCTGCAGGCGGTGGCCGGCCACCAGGGCGAGCTGCTCGAGGCGGCGGTCGCCGCCGGAGAGGTCGCCGCGCAGGCACGCATCGTCGCCGACCGGGCCGCCGCCGAGGCGCAGACGCAGTACGACGCGGTCGCCCGCCAGCAGGCCGACCTGGAGGCGCAGATCGCCGAGTACCAGGCCGACTACGCCCGGCTCTCGGCCGAGGAGCGGCGGGCGGCGCTGGAGGCGGCCGCGGCCGCTCACGGCGCCGGCGAGGGCGGCCGGGCCAGCCGCACCGAGCGCGAGGCGCCGGCGGTGTCCTCCGCGCCCGTGGCGGTCGCCGGCGGTTCGCTCCAGGCGGTCGTCGACCGCGCGCTGGCCCAGCGCGGCAAGCCCTACGTGTGGGCGGCGTCGGGGCCGGGCTCCTTCGACTGCTCCGGCCTGGTGCAGTACGCGTTCCAGGCGGCCGGGATGAGCCTGCCGCACTCCAGCCGCATGCAGTCGCAGATGGGCACCCCGGTGTCCCGCGCCGAGGCGCAGGCCGGCGACCTGGTCGCCTTCTACAGCCCGGTGAGCCACATCGGCATCTACCTGGGCAACGGGCAGATGGTGCACGCGCCGACGTCCGGTGACGTCGTCAAGGTCGCCAGCGTGGACAACATGGGCGCGACGCCGAAGTTCAACCGCATCGCGGGGTGAAGGAGCCCGTCCTCCCCACCCTTCGCAGGCTCAGGGCGGGGCCGGGACGGGGCCGCCGGGTGTCACTGCCGGTGGACCTGCTGGAGCAGGCCCCAAACGAAGCGGGCGCGGACGTCGCCGGGCAGGTGCACCTCCCAGCGGGTGACCACCCCGGGATCGACGCTCGTCGCCCCGCGCAGGCCGACCACGTCGTCCAGCGTGTGCTCCCACACCCGCAGCCGGCCCGGCGTGGCCTGCGGCACCGGGGAGCCCGGTGCGCGCACCAGGTGCTCCTGCAGCACGCTGCCGCCCGGGCCGGTGAGCACCTCCCAGTACAGGTGCGGCCACAGCGGCAGGGGCCAGCGCCGCACCTCCAGGTCGAGGTCGCCGAAGCGGCGGTCCTCGGTCTCCTCGGGTGGGCCGAGCACGGCAGAGCGCAGCGCCAGCCCGCGCGGCGCCCGGGACGAGTGCTGCAGCGCCTGCCAGCGGGTGTGCGCCGCCTGCGCCTCCGCGCGGGTGGCGCCGAGCCGGGGCAGCGCCTCGGCCACCAGGTCCGGCCGCAGGTCGGCCATCCGGCGCAGCAGCACCAGGCAGAACTCGCGCCGCGCCAGACCCCGCACGGCCGCCGACCCTGCCACGGGGGGGACGGTGGTGCGGGTCACCGCGACCGGCGCGCCCGGGGCACCGCGCCGTCGGGGACCATGGGCGGCGTGACCCCGCGCGCCGTCGCCCTCGCCTTCCGTGCCGTCGCCCTCGCCGAGGCGTGTTCCTGGGTGGGGCTGCTGTTCGGGATGTTCGTCAAGTACGTCCTGGCGACCTCCGAGCGCGGGGTGCAGATCTTCGGCCCGATCCACGGCGGCATCTTCGTCGCCTACGTCGTCGTCGCGGTCGTGGCCGCCCGGGTGCTGCGCTGGAACGCCGGGACCACGCTGCTCGCCCTCGCCGCCTCGGTGCCGCCCCTGGCCACCCTCTGGTTCGACCGCTGGGCCACCCGGACCGGCCGGCTGCCCGTGCCCGAGGCGGCGCCCACCTCCTGACCCGCGGCTCGCTAGCGTCTGAGCCCGTGCCCGACGCCGTCCTGCCGTCCACCGCCCGCCTGCTCCTGGCCCGCACCGCGCGCGTGCAGCGCGACGGCCGGGCGCCCGGCCTCGTCGCGGGCGTCGTCCGGGACGGCGGGCTGGCCTGGTCGGCCGGGCGCGGCGACGTCCCGGAGCCGCACACCGACGTGCAGTACCGGCTGGGGTCGATCAGCAAGACCGTCACCGCGGTCGCCGTGCTGCGGCTGCGCGACGAGGGCCGGGTGCACCTCGACGACCCGCTCGACCGGCACGTGCCCGGGACCCCGCTCGGCGACCGCACCGTCGGGCAGCTGCTCGCCCACGTCGCCGGCGCTGCGGCGGAGAGCCCGGGCGCGTGGTGGGAGCGGACGCCGGGCGGCTCGCTCGCGGACCTGCGGCTCGCCCCGGAGCACGTCGTCCTCGGCGCCGCCCGCCGGTTCCACTACTCCAACCTCGGCTTCGGCCTGCTGGGCGAGCTGGTCGCGCGACTGCGCGGACGGTCCTGGGAGGACGTCGTCGCCGCCGAGGTGCTCGACCCCCTCGGCATGACCCGGACGACGCCCCGGCCGGTCGCGCCCGCAGCCGAGGGGCGCGCGGTGCACCCGTGGGCCGACGTCGTCCTGCCCGAGCCTGAGCACGACGCCGGCGTGATGGCCGCCGCCGGGCAGCTGTGGGCGACGCTGGCCGACCTCGCCCGCTTCGCCGCCTTCCTGCTCGGCGACACCGGGGACGTGCTCGACCCCGCGACCCTGGAGGAGATGACCGTGCCCGCGGGTGTGGACTCCTCCGCACCCGGGTGGTCGGCGTACGGACTGGGCCTGCAGGTGCTGCGGGTCGACGGGCGCACCCTGGTCGGACACGGCGGCTCGATGCCCGGCTTCCTCGCCGGCGTCCTCGTCGACCGCGAGGAGCAGACCGGCGCGGTCTCGCTGGCCAACACGACCACCGGCCTGGACCCGCTGGTCCCCGGCCTGCTCGCCGACCTGCGCGCCGCCGAGCCGCACGTCGTCGAGCCGTGGGAGCCGTCGCCGCCGCCGGTGCCGCTGGAGGCCCTCGGCATCTGGTACTGGGGTCCGGGGCCGCACGCGCTGCGGGCGCTGCCCGGCGGACTGCTGCACCTGGGCCCCCTGCCGGGCCGTGCCGGGCGGGCCAGCCGCTTCGCCCGCCGGGACGACGGCACGTGGGTGGGCCTCGACGGCTACTACGCCGGCGAGCCGCTGCGCATCGCCGACGACCACCTGGACCTGGGCACCTTCGTCTTCACCCGGCAGCCCTACGACCCCGACGCCCCGGTGCCCGGTGGCGTGGACGAGGGCGGCTGGCGGGCCTGAGGCGCCCCCGGCCTGCGTCAGCTGCTCGGGTACAGCCCCGCGGAGTACTGCTCGCCGTAGTAGCGCTCGATGTCCTCGAGCCGTTCCCCGCGCCGCTCCAGCCGGTGCGCGATGACCGCCCGCGACGGGACGGCGCCCGGCGCCCAGCTCGCCGGCTCCCACAGCTCCGAGCGCAGGAACGCCTTGGCGCAGTGCGAGAACACCTGCTCGACCTCGACGACCAGCGCCATCAGCGGCCGGTGTCCCCTCACCACCATCCGGTCCAGCAGCGCGGGATCCCGGGTCAGCCGCGCCCGCCCGTTGACGCGCAGCGTGTCGCCCCGGCCGGGGATGACGAACAGCAGCCCGACGTGCGGATTGGCGAGCACGTTGCGGTAGCCGTCGGCCCGCCGGTTGCCCGCCCGCTCCGGCAGGGCGATGGTGCGGTCGTCGAGCACGAGCGCGAACCCGGGCGGGTCGCCCTTGGGGGAGACGTCGCAGCTGCCGTCGACACCGCTGGTGGCCACCAGGCAGAACGGCGAGGCCGCGAGCCACTGCCGGTCCAGCTCGTCGAGGGTGGTCCGCTCCTTGGCGACGGCGGCCCGGGTGGGTTCCCCGAGCAGCTCGGCGAGCTCCGCCTCCGTGGTGATGTCGTGCACCGCGGCATCATGCCCGGCCCGTCCAGGGCACCGCCCCGAGCCCTGACGGCTTCCTTGCAGGGTCCCGCCGCGAGCCTGCGAGGGCGGGGGGCAAGGGGGTCCTTGGAGGGGAGGGCGGGGTCCTTCAGCGGTCGAAGGCGTCCATGGTCGTCTTCACCACCGCGGCGTAGGCGAGGTGCGGGACGATGTCGCTGGCCCAGTCGGTCGCCGACCAGGTGCGCGGGTCGGTGATGCCGAGGACGGTCATCGGCCCGTTGGCGACGACCAGCACGCCCAGCGTGGTCAGCAGCGTGCCGACCAGTGGCTGCGACCGGTACCCCGCCGCGCGCACCAGCCCGACCAGGACGCCGACGCCCACGCCGGCCACCAGCCCGGTGATCGGGCCCAGGCCCTGCACGCGGTTCTGCCGCGTCTCGTCGTCCCCCGGGATCGGCACGTGCGCCCTCTCCGCCAGCTCCTCGACGGTCCGCTCGGGGGTGGCGCTCGCCGGGCGGCCGCGGACGGTCATGTCGAGATAGGTGACGGCGTTGAGCGCGGTGCTGCCCGCCGCGCCGGCCGCCGCGCCGCGCAGGGCCCAGCCCGCCACGCTGATCCCGCGTCGTCCCTTGCCGATGGTCCCCAGCGGGGTGCGCTTCGCCATCCGCCCGGTCTACCCCCGTCGAGCCGTCGCGTACAGCCAGCTCAGCGCGGTGCGGGTCGGCACAGGAACTCGGCCACGAGCCGCGCGCAGCGCTCGCCGGTGCCCCGCAGCAGGCCGACGACGTCCCTCGCCGGGTCGACCGTCGGCCCGTCGACCAGCGGCTCCTCCCGGCGGCAGGTCACCGGACGTCGTCCTCTCGCCTCCCGGCCGTTTCCGGTCCACCGGTCCAACCGGCCGCCCGACGCCGGCGCAGGAGCAGCCCGGCTCCGAACGCCGCCACGACCAGGACGGCGGCGGCCGCCTCGAGGACCGCGCCGGACGGGGTGCCGGGGAACTCGGTGCCGGCGGCCCCGGGCCGGGGAGGAGCCGAGCCGGTGAGCATCTGCACCTCCGCCGCGGCCTCGGCCGTCCACGGCCCCGTGCCGCTGCACAGGCCGGCGGCCAGCCGGCCGTCCTCGCGGGTGGCGAACACCAGGAAGGGGCCGTCCCCGGTGAGCTCCAGACCGCACGAGGCGCCGGACGCGGCCGACACCACGCCCTGACGCGCGGACACCTCCCCGGCGTAGACCGTGTCGACGGCGAAGACGTGCAGGGCCGTGCCGTCCTCGGTGCCGCCGACCACCTCGCGCTCGACCAGGCGCCCGGAGAACACCGCGTCGGCGCGGAGGGCCTGCTCGGTCGCCGTCGCCCCGGCGCAGCTGCACGCCGAGGCCGCCGGGGCCAGCACCCAGCCGGCGAGCACGAGCAGCAGGCCGGCGAGCAGCCCGGTCGTCCAGCGGCGCACGTGCCCAGCATCCCGCGGCCGGCGTCCTCGAACCCGCGACGGGCTCCCGGCGTCCCCCACTCGCGCCGGACACACCGGCTCCGGTCGCTCCTCCCGCCGGCCGTCCTCCACCCCTGCTCCCCCAGCGGAGCACGGGTGGAGATCCGGCGGGGACGGATCGGTGCGGCGAGTGCCGTGGCGCGGCGGCGTCCCGCGCCGCACGCTGGGCGGTGTGGAGGACGTCGACGCGCGGCTGGAGCAGGCGATCGACGCGCTGCTCGACGACCGCCGGGCCGGCGCGACGATCTGCCCCTCGGAGGCCGCCCGCGCCGTCGACCCCGAGGGCTGGCGGGAGCTGATGCCCGCGGCCCGCGCGGCGGCCGGGCGGCTGGCCGCGGCCGGGCAGGTGGAGGTCACCCAGCGCGGCGAGGTCGTCGACGTCGCGACCGCGCGCGGCCCGGTGCGGGTGCGGCGGAGGACCTAGGTGCTGCTCACGGGGCCGGGAGTGGCCGGTCCCCGGCGGCCCGGTCCAGCAGCGGTCCCATGCGGTGGTCGACCAGCCGGCGCAGCGCGAGCGCGGTGTCGGTGCGCTGCACGCCGGGGATGGCCAGCACCCGCTCGGTGATCCGCCAGAGGTCGTCGGCGTCGACCGCGACCACCCGCACCAGCAGGTCGGCGACGCCCGACAGCGCCGTCACCTCGAGCACCTCCGGGATGTCCGCCAGTGCGTCGCCGACGTCGGCCAGGCTGCGCTGCACGACCTGCACGGTCACGTACGCGCCCAGTCGGTAGCCCAGCGCCTCCGGGCGGACCCGGTGCTCGAAGGGCGCCAGCGCGCCGCCGGACTCCAGCCGGGCCAGCCGCGCCTGCACGGTGTTGCGCGCCAGGCCGAGCCGTTGCGACAGGGCCATGACCGTCGCGCGCGGGTCCTCGCCCAGGGCCTGCAGCAGGCGGGCGTCGGTGGCGTCGAGAACCGGCACGTCGCTCAGTCTGACAGGCTCGCGGGCCTCCCGACCGGTCATCGTGCGCGATCCGATCGAGGGATCTTGCGCAGATCGGTGGGTGGGTGTCTGCTCCGGAAGCGGTCGGGTCGTGCCAGGATGTGTGAGTGGCGCCACACCCGGGAGCCACGAGACGTCCACACCGCCCGCGCGAACGGCGACCCCGGCAGCGGCGGACGACGGCGAGGAGGAGCACGTGAGCGTGTCCAGTGCCACCGAGGTGGTCGACCCGGTACCGGGCGCGGAGGCGCCGCACCTGCCCCGGCAACCCGACCTGGTCCAGCTGCTGACCCCCGAGGGCGAGCGGGTCGAGCACCCCGAGTACGCGATCGACCTCGACGACCAGCAACTGCGCGACCTCTACCGCGACCTGGTCCTGGTCCGCCGGTGGGACGTCGAGGCCACCGCCCTGCAGCGCCAGGGCGAGCTGGGCATCTGGGCCTCGCTGCTGGGCCAGGAGGCGGCCCAGGTCGGTGCCGGCCGCGCCCTCGAGCCCGGGGACCACGCCTTCCCGACCTACCGCGAGCACGGCGTGGCCTGGACCCGCGGGGTCGACCCGCTGCACGTCATGAGCCTGTTCCGCGGCGTCGACAACGGCGGCTGGGACCCGGTCGCGACCCGCTTCAACCTCTACACCGTCGTCATCGGCGCGCAGTGCCTGCACGCCACCGGCTACGCCATGGGCGTCCAGCGGGACGGCGCCGAGACCGCCGTGCTGGCCTTCCTCGGCGACGGCGCGACCAGCCAGGGCGAGGTCAACGAGGCGCTGATCTGGGCGGCCAGCTTCTCCGCGCCGGTCGTCTTCTTCTGCCAGAACAACCAGTACGCGATCAGCGTCCCGCTGGAGCGCCAGTCGCGGGTGCCGCTGTACCAGCGCGCCGCCGGCTTCGGCTTCCCCGGCGTCCGGGTCGACGGCAACGACGTCCTCGCCGTCCTGGCGGTGACCCGGGCGGCGCTCGCCGCCGCCCGGGAGGGCCAGGGCCCGACGTTCATCGAGGCGTTCACCTACCGGATGGGCGCGCACACCACCTCCGACGACCCCACGCGCTACCGGCTGGCCAGCGAGCTGGAGGAGTGGAAGCTGCGCGACCCGATCGCCCGGGTCAAGGCCCACCTGTCCCGCAGTGGCATCGCCGACCAGGACTACTTCGACGCCGTCGAGGCCGAGGCCGACGAGCTCGCGGTGCGGATCCGGCGCGGTACGACCGAGATGCCCGATCCGCCGGGGACGGCGATGTTCGACGAGGTCTACGCCGAGCAGACGCCGCACCTGGTCGCGCAGCAGGCGGAGTTCGAGGCCTACCAGGCGAGCTTCGAGGAGGCGTCGGAATGAGCACCGGGACGCTCACCATCGGCAAGGCGCTCAACCTCGGCCTGCGCAAGGCGATGGAGGACGACGCCAAGGTCGTGCTCATGGGCGAGGACATCGGCCGGCTCGGCGGGGTCTTCCGGATCACCGACGGCCTGCAGAAGGACTTCGGCGAGGACCGCGTCGTCGACACGCCGCTGGCCGAGGCCGGCATCCTCGGCACCGCCGTCGGGTTGGCCATGCGCGGCTACCGGCCGGTCTGCGAGATCCAGTTCGACGGGTTCGTCTTCCCCGCCTACAACCAGATCGTCACCCAGGTCGCCAAGATCCACGCCCGCTCGCGCGGGAAGCTGACCATGCCGATCGTCATCCGGATCCCCTTCGGCGGCGGCATCGGCGCGGTCGAGCACCACAGCGAGAGCCCCGAGGCCTACTTCGCGCACACGCCCGGGCTCAAGGTGGTCGCGGTCAGCAACCCGGTCGACGCCTACTGGGGCATCCAGCAGGCGATCGCGCACCCCGACCCGATCGTGTTCCTCGAGCCCAAGCGCCGGTACTGGGACAAGGCCGAGGTGGACACAGCCGCCACGCCGGACCCGCTGTTCGCGTCCCGGGTGGTCCGCGGTGGCGACGACGTCACCGTGCTGGCCTACGGCCCCATGGTGAAGACGGCGCTGCAGGCGGCCGAGGCCGCGGCCGAGGAGGGCCGCTCGCTGGAGGTCGTCGACCTGCGCACGCTGTCGCCCCTGGACCTCGACCCGGTGGTCGAGTCGGTGCGCCGCACCGGCCGCTGCGTCGTCGTCCACGAGGCGCCGGTGACCCTCGGGCTCGGCGCGGAGATCGCCGCGCGGATCACCGAGCAGTGCTTCCACTCCCTGGAGGCGCCGGTGCTGCGCGTGGGCGGCTACGACACGCCCTACCCGCCGTCGAAGCTCGAGGAGGAGTACCTCCCCGACCTCGACCGGGTCCTCGACGTCGTCGACCGTTCGCTGGAGTTCTGAGGCATGGGGACGCTCAAGCAGTTCAAGCTGCCCGACGTCGGCGAGGGGCTGACCGAGGGCGAGATCCTGCAGTGGCTGGTCGCCGTGGGCGACACGGTCACCGTCAACCAGCCGCTCTGCGAGGTGGAGACGGCGAAGGCCGCCGTCGAGCTGCCCTCGCCGTTCGCGGGCACGGTGACCGCGCTGCTGCACGAGGCCGGGGCCACCGTGGACGTCGGGACGCCGATCATCACCATCGACGTCGGCGGGGAGGGCGGGGGAGACGCAGTCGCAGGGGACGGCGCGGCCGCCGCGGAGGGCGAGGTCGCTGCCGGCCTGATCGGCGGCGCGGCTCCCGGGGGCCGGACGGCGGTGCTCGTCGGCTACGGGCCGCGGAACACCGAGGCCCGCCGGCGCCCGCGCCGCGCCGTCCACGCCGCGCCGGCCCCGACCCCCGGCGCCGACTACGGCTCAGGAGGACAGGACCGCCCGCCGCTGCTGACCACCGCGCCGGACATGACCACCAAGCCGGTGCGGCACGGCGGCCTGGAGGTCGGCCGCCAGGCCGAGGCGCACGCGGCGTCGGTGGAGGCGGCGCCGTCGCGCGCGGCCGAGCACGGCCGGCGCCGCCCCCGGCCGCTGGCCAAGCCGCCGGTGCGCAAGCTGGCGAAGGACCTGGGCGTCGACCTGACCGCGCTGACCGGCAGCGGGGACGGCGGGGTGATCACCCGGGCCGACGTGCACGCGGCGGCGGCCGGGTCGTCGCCGGCGCCCGTGACGGAACTCCGCCCGGGCGCGGCGACGACTGCGGGGGAGCAGCGGATCCCGGTGAAGGGGGTCCGCAAGCACACCGCCGCCGCGATGGTGGCCAGCGCGTTCACCGCGCCGCACGTCACCGAGTTCCTCACCGTCGACGTGACCCGGATGGGAAAGCTGCGCTCGCGGATCGCCGCGCGGCCGGAGTTCGCCGGGGTCAAGGTCAGCCCGCTGCTGTTCGTCGCCAAGGCGCTGCTGCTGGCCGTGGGCCGGCACCCGATGGTCAACAGCTCCTGGGACGAGGCCGCGCAGGAGATCGTCGTCCACGGGCAGGTCAACCTCGGCATCGCGGCGGCCACGCCGCGCGGGCTCGTCGTCCCCAACGTCAAGGACGCCGGACGGCTGTCGCTGGCCGAGCTGGCCGGCGCGCTCACGCAGCTGACCGAGACCGCCCGGGCCGGCCGCACCGCTCCGGAGGACATGACCGGCGGCACGATCACGATCACCAACGTCGGCGTCTTCGGCGTCGACACGGGGACGCCCATCCTCAACCCCGGCGAGTCGGCGATCCTCGCCTTCGGGGCGATCCGCGAGCTGCCCTGGGTGCACAAGGGGAAGGTGCGGCCGCGGCAGGTGACGCAGCTGGCGCTGTCGTTCGACCACCGGATCATCGACGGGGAGCTGGGCAGCCGGTTCCTCGCCGACGTCGGGGCCCTGCTGTCGGACCCGGGGACCGCGCTGGCGTTCTGACCGTGCGGGGCCCGGGGCGACCCGGGCCCCGCACGGCTCGCGGGCCCCGGGTCGTTCGGCCCTGGGGGCGGCTCCTGCGCCGCCGCTAGCGTCCGCGGCGCCAGCGCGGGCCGGGCCCGCCGGGTGCGCCCGCGCGCCCGACCCGACGAGAGGCGAGCCATGAGCGACACGCCGACCACGGCGCCCGACACCGTCGTCCTGCTGCACGGACTGTGGATGACCCCGCGCAGCTGGGAGCACTGGGTGCCCCACGTCGAGGCCCGCGGGCTGCGCGTGCTGACCCCCGGCTATCCCGGCTTCGACGTCGAGGTCGAGGCGCTGCGGGCGGACCCGCAGGTCATCGCGGACCTGTCGATCACCGACACGATCGAGCACCTGGCCTCGGTGGTGACCGCTCTCGAGGGGCCTCCGGTGATCATCGGCCACTCCTTCGGCGGCACGCTGACCCAGTTGCTCCTGGCCCGCGGGCTGGGCGCAGCCGGGGTCGCGATCGACTCCGCGCCGACCGAGGGGGTGCGGGTCAACCCACCGTCGCAGCTCCGCGCGCTCTTCCCGTTCCTCCGCAACCCGGCGAACCGGCACCGTGCGGTCGGGTTCACGGCCGAGCAGTTCCACTCCGCGTTCGCCACCACGCTCTCCCGCGAGGAGTCCGACGCGGCCTACGAGCGCTACCACGTCCCCGCGCCGGGGCGCTGGATCTGGGACTACGGGCTGATCGCCAACTTCCGGCCCGGGCACCAGGAGACCTGGGTGGACTACGACCGGGACGACCGGGCGCCGCTGCTGTTCGTCACCGGCGGCGAGGACCGTCTGATGCCGCCGGCGGTGAACCACGCCAACGCCCGGCACTACCGCCGCTCGGCGGCGCTCACGGAGGTGCATGACCTGCCCGGCCGCTCGCACTGGACCTGCGCCGAGCCCGGCTGGGAGGCGGTGGCCGACCTCGCGCTGGACTGGGCGGTCGAGAACGCCGGCCGCGCACCGGTGGCGCGGGCCTGACCGCGCCGCGGACCGAGCGGGCTGCGTAGCGTCGCGGTCCGTGACCGACCTCGACCGGCTGCTGGACTTCGCGGCCCGATCCCGGCTGCCCGGCGGCGGCTTCGGCTACCTCGGCGACGACGGCCGGGTGCGGCCCGAGCAGGGACAGCAGACCTGGATCGTCGCCCGCATGACCCACGTCTTCGGCCTCGCGCAGCTGACCGGCCGGAGCGGCTGGGACGAGCTGGTCCGGCACGGGGTCGAGGCGCTGGCTGCCGGGCCGCTGCACGACGGCGCCCGCGGCGGCTGGTACGCCTCGACCGCCGACGACACCAAGGCCGCGTACGTGCACGCCTTCGTCGTCCTGGCCGGGGCCACGGCCACCACCGCGGGCGCGCCCGGCGGCCGGGAGCTGCTCGACGAGGCGCTGGGCGTCTGGCAGACCCGGTTCTGGGACGACGCCGAGGGCCTGGCGGTCGAGGAGTGGGACGCCGGCTGGTCGCGGCTGTCGGACTACCGCGGCGCCAACGCCAACATGCACGGCGTCGAGGCCTCCCTGGCTGCCGCCGACGCCCTGGGGGACGGCGACCCGCGGGCCGCGCAGCTCCGGCGCCAGGCGCTGCGCACCGTCGAGCGGGTGGTGCACGGCTGGGCGCGCGAGCGGGACTGGCGGCTGCCCGAGCACTTCACCGCTGAGTGGCAGCCGCTGCCCGACCACAACCGCGACGAGCCTGCCCACCCGTTCCGCCCGTACGGCGTGACGGTCGGGCACCAGTTCGAGTGGGCCCGGCTGGCCCTGCACGCGCGGGCCGCGACGCCCGACCCGCCGTCCTGGCTGCTCGAGGACGCGACGGGCCTCGTCGCCGCGGCCGCCTCGCGCGGCTGGGCCGCCGACGGGCACGACGGCTTCCCCTACACGCTGGACTGGGACGACCGGCCGGTGGTGACCTCCCGCATGCACTGGGTGCTGTGCGAGGCGGTCGCCGCGGCGGCGACGCTGGCCGCCGTCACCGGCGACGCCTCCTACCGGCACCTGGCCGCGCACTGGTGGGCGCACGGCGAGGCCCGCTTCGCCGACGCGGGGACCGGCAGCTGGCACCACGAGCTGACGCCGGAGGGCGAGGTCGCCGCAGGCACCTGGGAGGGGCAGCCCGACGCCTACCACCTGGCGCAGGTGCTGCTCCTGTCCGGGCGCCCGGTGCGCGGGAGCGTGGCCGCCGCGCTGGTCTGACGCAGACGATGGAGGTGTCCTGCGCGGCCGGGCGGGTAGAGCCACCACACACCCGATCCCGAGAAGAGGAGCCAATCGTGGCCAGCGTGCAGGAAGCCATCGACGTCGACGTCCCCATCCGGGTGGCCTACGACCAGTGGACGCAGTTCGAGTCCTTCCCGCAGTTCATGGGCGGGGTCGAGCGGATCACCCAGCTCGACGACACGCACACCCACTGGGTGACCAACATCGACGGCGTCAAGCGGGAGTTCGACGCGGAGATCACCGAGCAGCACCCCGAGGAGCGGGTGGCCTGGACCAGCACCAGCGGCGACGCCAAGCACGCCGGTGTGGTCACCTTCCACCGCCTCGACGACACGAAGACCCGCGTCATGATCCAGATCGACTGGGAGCCGACCGGCATCGTCGAGAAGGCCGGCGCGGCGCTGGGCTTCGACGACCGGCAGGTCAAGGCCGACGCCAAGCGGTTCAAGCAGTTCATCGAGAGCCGCGGCACCGAGACCGGTGCCTGGCGCGGCGACGTCCCCCGGCCCGACCAGACCTGAGAGACACCCCCTGCCCCCCGCCGCTCCACGCTCGCGGCGGGACCCTGCAGGGGCCAGGACGGCGCCCGCCCCCTTCTCCAGGGGACGGGCGCCGTCGTCCGTGGGGCCTCGCTGTGGGGCCCGCCGGCCCCGTCCCGGCTCCCACCCTGAGCTCGCGAAGGGTGGGGAGGACGGGGTCCTGCACCTATTCGGCGTCGAGGTCCTGGGCGACCAGGCCTGCGATCTGCTCGAGGACGCCGGGGTCGTCGCTGCTGACGACGACCTCCGTCCCCTGCTTCGCGCCGAGCGTCATGATCATCAATGGCGACCCGGCGTCGACCGGGTTGCCGCCGGGCGTGGCCAGCGTGACCGGGACGCCGGCCTTGCCGACGGCCTCGGCGATGAGAGCCGCCGGCCGGGCGTGCAGCCCGACCCGGGAGCCGACGGTGACGGTCTGACTGGGCATGTGGTTCTCCCTCGTTTCGGGGACGGGGCGGAGGCCTACAGCCTGCTGGTTCAGGCCCGAGCCGGCTGGGTGACCGGGGCGGCGTTGTGCGCGTGGGCCATGTCGACGGCGTCCTCGGGCACGACCTCGGCCTTCGGCCGGCCGATGCTCTTCGCGATGGTGACGGCGATGGCGCCCACCACCGTGCCGGCCAGGATCCCGATGACGAACCACAGGATCCCGGTGATCGCGAAGAGCACGAAGAAGCCGCCGTGCGGGGCCCGCAGCTCGACACCGGCCGCGGCCACGATGGCGCCGGTGGTCGCGCCGCCCAGCATCATCGACGGGATGACCCGCAGCGGGTCGGCCGCGGCGAACGGGATGGCCCCCTCGGAGATGAAGGAGGCGCCCAGCAGCCAGGCCGCCTTGCCGTTGTCGCGCTCGGCCGGCGTGTAGAGCTTCGGCCGGATCGCCGTGCTCAGCGCCATCGCCAGCGGCGGGACCATGCCCGCGGCCATGACGGTCGCCATGATCACCAGCGGGGCGCCGGTGGCGGCGGCGGTCAGCCCGGTGGTGGCGAAGACGTAGGCCGCCTTGTTCACCGGGCCGCCGAGGTCGAAGCACATCATCAGGCCGAGGATGATCCCGAGCACGGCCGCGGAGGTGCCGGTCAGGCCCGTGAGCCAGTTGCCCAGGCCGGTGAGCGCGGCGGCCAGCGGACGGCCGAGGAGGACGGCCATCAGGCCGCTGGAGATCAGCGTCGCGAGCAGCGGGATGATCACGACCGGCTGCAGGCCCCGGACCCCGGTCGGCAGCTTCCAGCGGCTGATCCACAGCGCGGCGAAGCCGGCGATGATGCCGCCGACCAGGCCGCCGATGAAGCCGGCGCCCACCTGGACGGAGACGGCACCGACGACGAAGCCGGGGACGATGCCCGGGCGGTCGGCGATCGCGTAGGCGATGTAGCCGGCCAGCGCCGGGACGAGGAAGCCGAAGGCCGCCTGACCCAGCACGGTGCAGACCGCGCCCAGGTAGCCCCAGAAGCCGTCGTTAAGACCCTCGGTGGCGGCGACGTCGGGCAGGTTGAAGAAGGTGTTGTTCAGGACCCAGTTGAGCGCGTAGCTGTTGCCGTCGGCCGACGACGGGTCGGTGCTGACGATCTGGTACCCGCCGAACAGGAAGCCCAGGGCGATGAGCAGACCGCCCGCGGCGACGAACGGGATCATGTAGCTGACGCCGGTGAGCAGCCAGCGGCGGATCTCCGTGCCGGTGCCCGGTCGGCCGCCCGCGGCCGCAGCGGACTCGTCGGCACCGCCGGCGCCGCCCGGCACCCGGCGGGCGTTCGGGTCGTCGGCGGCGGCCAGCGCCTCGCGGACCATCACGTCGGGCTCGTTGATCGCCCGCTTGGTGCCCGACTGGACGAGCGGCTTGCCGGCGAACCGGTCCCGGTCCCGGACGCCGACGTCGACGGCGAAGATGACCGCGTCCGCGGCCCGGATGACGGCCGGGTCGAGCGGGGTGGCGCCCGAGGAGCCCTGGGTCTCCACGTGCACGTCGACCCCCGCGGCCTCACCGGCGGCGGTGAGCTTGTCGGCGGCCATGTAGGTGTGCGCGATGCCGGTCGGGCAGGCGCTGACGACGACCAGGCTGCGGCGGGCGCCGGCCGCGCCGGTGCCGGCGGCCGGCGCGGCGGCGGGGGTCGCGGCGGTCGCGGCACTCGACGAGCCGGACGCCGCAGGGGCCCCCGCGGGAGCCGGCTCCGGCGCGACGACCTCCTGGACCAGCCGGACGACCTCGTCGGCGGAGCCGGCCGCGCGCAGCGAGGCCACGAACTCCGGCCGCACCAGGGCGCGGGCCAGCGCGGTCAGCAGCGTCAGGTGGTCGGCGTCGCCGTGCGCCGGCGCGGCGATGAGGAACACCAGGTCGGCCGGGCCGTCCGGGGCGCCGAAGTCGACCTTCGGGTCCAGCCGGGCGAAGGCCAGCGAGGCCTCGGTGACCGCCGCCGAGCGGCAGTGCGGGATGGCGATGCCGCCGGGCAGGCCGGTCGCCGCCTGCGCCTCACGGGCCAGCGCGTCGTCGGCGAGGCCGTCGGCGCCCGTGGCCCGCCCGGTGCCGGCGACGAGCCCGGCGAGACGGCGCACCACCGTGCTCTTGTCGGAACCCAGGTCGGCGTCGAGCGCCACCAGGTCTGGGGTGATCAGGTCGGGCATGGCCCACCTCTCCGGAGGTGTCAGCGGACGTCGCGGCCGGCGGCCGGGACGGTGGTGCTCCATGTGACGGGCGGTGCGCTGGTGGTGCTGGGCAGGCCCACGGTCCGGACGGTGACGACCTCGACGTCGAGGGCGGCCACCTGCTCGGGCGTGGGGACGGCGGAACCGGGCAGCGAGGCGCTCGCCGCGCCGTACGCGACGGCGCTGCGCAGCCGGTCGGCCGGCGCGGCGCCGGCCAGGTCGGCCAGCAGGTGACCGGCCAGGCTGCAGTCGCCGGCGCCGACGGTGCTGCGGACGGCGATCCGCGGCGGGGTGGCGGCCCAGACGCCCTCGGCGCAGGACAGCAGCGCCCCGTCGGCGCCGAGGGTCAGCAGCACCTCGGCCACGCCGCGCGCGTGCAGCGTGTCGACGGCGGCCAGGGCGGTGGCGCGGTCGGCGGTGAGGTGGGCCTCCGGGACGCCGGAGAGCTGGGCGAGCTCCTCGGAGTTGGGCTTGAGCAGGTCCGGCGCGGCGTCCGGGCCGGCGCCCAGCAGGGCGAGCAGCGGCGCCTCGGAGGTGTCGACGGCGATCTTCGCGCCGGTGTCGCGCAGCGAGCGGACCAGGTCGGCGTACCAGTCCAGCGGCGTGCCCGGCGGCAGCGAGCCGGAGAGAGCCACCCAGCGGGCGCCCTCGGCGTGCTGGTGCAGCGCGATCGTCAGTGCCTCGCGGGCCTCGTCGTCCAGTGGGGCGCCCGGCTCGTTGAGCTTGGTGGTGGTGCCGTCGGGCTCGGCCAGCGTGTAGTTGGTGCGCACCTGCGTGGCGACGGGCACCGTGGCCATCGGCAGGTCCAGCCCGCGCAGCGCACGCACGATCGGGTCGTCGTCGGCCGCGGGCAGCACGGTGACGACGTCCCCACCGGCGGCGGCGACCGCACGGGCGACGTTCACGCCCTTGCCGCCGGGCTCGGTGGCGCTCGGCGCCAGACGGGCCACACCGCCGCGCAGCAGCGGGCCGGGCAGCGACAGCGTCCGGTCCAGGCTGGGGTTGGCGGTGAGGGTGACGACACGTCCACCCGTGCGATCACTCATGCGACCACGACCTCGATCCCGGCGTCCTCGAGACGGGCGAGGTCGGCCGGTGCGGCCTCGGCGTCGGTGACCAGGACGTCGACGTCGGCCGGCGTCGCGAACCGGACCAGGTGCTCGCGGCCGAGCTTGCTGCTGTCGGCGAGCACGACCACCTTCTGCCCCGCGCGGATCATCGCCCGCTTGACCGCGGCCTCGGCCTCGTCGGGGGTGGTGAACCCGTGCTCGGGGGTGACGCCGTTGGTGCCCAGGAAGGCGACGTCGGCCCGCAGGTCGGCGAGGGTCGCGACGGTCCGCTCCCCGACGGCGCACTGGGTGATCCCGCGGACCCGACCCCCCAGGACGTGCAGGTCGACGCCGGGGACGGCGGCCAGCCGGGCGGCGATCGGCACCGAGTGGGTGGCGACCAGCAGCCGCCGGTCGCCGGGGAGGACCTCGGCCAGCGCGGCGACGGAGCTGCCGCCGTCGAGGAGCAGGCTGCCGTTCGTCCCGGGCAGCAGGTCGAGCGCGGTCGCGGCGATCTTGCGCTTCTGCTCGCTGCGGGTGCCGTGCCGTTCGCCGAGCGCGGTCTCCACGTAGGTGAGCGCACCGGCGGGTACGGCGCCGCCGTGCACGCGGCGCAGGGTCCCCGCACGCTCCAGGACGGCGAGGTCGCGGCGCACGGTCTCGGTGGTGACCCCGAACTCCTCGGCCAGCGCGGTCACCGAGACCCGGCCGCGGTCGGCGACCAGTCCGGCGATCGTCTGCTGACGCTCCTCCGCGTACACGCGCCACCTCCCACTCGACAGCACACTCGGGATGCCCGGTTGTGTTGGTTCGCTGTTGTGATGGTGTTGTTCTACGTCCGATCCGTTGACAAGTCAACACCTATTCGTGACTCTGGTCATAGCCGGAACCGCGTCCCGCTACCGACCCGTGCGAGGTACCCATGACCACCCACGCTCCCGGAACCGCCGCCCCGCCGACCGCCGGCCCGGTGGTGCTGCCCGGCACGCCCGTCGTCCCCGGGGTGGCCTGGGGCCCGGTCGTCCGTCCGTCCGGCGCGGTGGTGCTGCCGCCCGACGACGGCGTCGTGGTCCCCGAGGAGGGGCGCGCGGGGGAGAAGGAGCGCTTCGCGGCGGCCGCCGGCGTGGTGGCCGACCGGCTCGCCGAGCGCGCGAGCGCGGCGACCGGGGTGAGCGCGGAGGTGCTGGCGACCACCGCCGGCCTGGCCCGCGACCGCGGCCTGCTGTCCGCGGTCGAGCAGCGCATCGACGCCGGCACGCCCGCGGCCGTCGCCACCGTGCAGGCCGCGCAGCAGTTCGTCGACCTGTTCACCGGCCTGGGCGGGCTCATGGCCGAGCGGGTGACCGACGTCCGCGACGTCCGGGACCGGATCGTCGCCCAGCTCACCGGCCAGGGGGAGCCTGGCGTCCCGAGCCCGGAGCAGCCCTCGGTGCTGCTGGCCGAGGACCTCGCGCCGGCCGACACCGCCGGGCTGGACCCGACCCGCATCACCGGCCTGGCCACCCGGCTGGGCGGCACGACCAGCCACACCGCGATCATCGCCCGCCAGCTCGGACTGCCCTGCGTGGTCGCCGTCGGCGGCCTGGACGACGTCCCGGAGGGTGCCACGGTGCTGCTCGACGGCGAGCGCGGCACGGTGACCGTCGATCCCGACCCGGAGGAGGCGCGCGCCCGGGTGGAGGCGGCGCAGGCCGCGGCGGCAGCGCTGGCCGGCTATCGCGGCCCGGGTCGCACCCGCGACGGGCTCGAGGTCAAGGTGATGGCCAACGTCCAGGACGGCGCCGGGGCGCGAGCCGCGGCGGCCAGGCACGCCGAGGGGGTCGGGCTGCTGCGCACCGAGCTGGCGTTCCTCAGCCGGGCCGAGGAGCCGTCGGTGGAGGAGCAGGCGGCGGGCTACGCCGAGGTGTTCGAGGCATTCCCGGGCCAGCGGGTCGTCCTCCGCACCCTGGACGCCGGGTCGGACAAGCCGCTGGCCTTCGCCACGATGCCCGACGAGGAGAACCCGGCGCTCGGCGTCCGCGGCCTGCGGGTCGCCCGTCGCGACCCGGGCCTGCTCGAGCGGCAGCTGGACGCGGTCGCCGAGGGTGCCCGCCGGGCCGGCGCCTCGCCCTGGGTGATGGCGCCGATGGTGGCCACCGTCGCCGAGGCCGCGGACTTCGCTGCGCGCGTGCGCGCCCGCGGGCTCACCCCCGGCGTCATGATCGAGGTGCCGTCGGCGGCGCTCATGGCCGAGCGGCTGCTGCAGCACGTCGACTTCCTGTCGATCGGCACCAACGACCTCTCGCAGTACACGCTGGCTGCCGACCGGCTCTCCGCCGACCTCGCCGACCTCACCGACCCGTGGCAGCCGGCGCTGCTGGCGCTGGTGCAGGTCACCGCCGAGGCCGGCCGCCGCACAGGGAAGCCGGTCGGGGTCTGCGGGGAGGCCGCCGCCGACCCGCTGCTGGCCTGCGTCCTCGTCGGCCTCGGCGTCACCTCGCTGTCGTGTGCGGCGTCGTCCATCGCCGGGGTCGGTGCCCGGCTGGCCGTCGTCGACAGCGACGCCTGCCGGCGAGCCGCGGAGGCGGCGCTGCTGACCGACGATCCGCACGCCGCCCGGGCGGCGGCGCGTCGGGAGCTCGGCGTCGAGTGAGTGTCCGGTGGCGTCGCCGGTTGAGGGCGAGGTCACCCTGCGGAGTGATGGATCGTCGACGTGTCGTCCCGTCCGCCTGGCTTTCTTCGGAATACTTCGGGCTGCACCTGCATTGCTCAAGGTGCAGGCCCACACGAGACCGGAAGAAGGCAGCGAGACATGAACAGCGTGACCTCCAGCTGGCGGCGGCGTCGGCAGGCGGCGCGGACGCGCCGGGCGCTCGAGCGCGCCCTGTCGCGCACCAGCAGCCCGGCGATGCGCGACGAGCTGCTGACGATGGCGAACAGCGGCGGCTCCTCCCTCCGCTGAGGAAGGCCCTCCGCCCCACCGCCTGCAGGCTCGCGGTGGGGCCCTGCCGAGGGCCGAGAAGCGCGACCCCGGCCTCCTGCGCGGAGACCGGGGTCGCTCGCTGTCCGGCCACGCCCCGGAACCCGCCGTGAGCCTGGCGAGGTCAGGGGCGGCCGGCCTCCAGGGGCCGCGCCGAGCGTGCGGGGCGTAGCGAGCAGAGGAGTCCTCCTCCGGTGCAGGCCGTGCTCCGGGACAGCGCGCTCCGGGCTCCCGGCTCCGCCGCCTCCGCGCGGTCCCCCCTTGGGGTGGCGCCACTCAATCCGCGCTCCTCTCCTGCCGATGGGAGGGGCGTGAGCAGAAGGGGTGGCCGCAGGTGAGCGGCCCCGCGGTGTCCGAGGCCCGGGAGACGTCCGGTGCCACGACGGGGCTGCTGCTGAGCTTCATCCGTCGTCAGGGCGGGGACGACGCGGTGGCGGAGGTGCTGCGCCGTGCCGACGTGCCCTTCACCGCCCCCGAGCTCGAGCTGCCGTCGCACTGGACCAGCTACGACACCCGGATCCGGCTGTTCACCGCCGCCACCGAGGTCCTCGGCGACCGGCAGACCATGTTCCGCGTCGGCCGTGAGGCCCTGAGCCTCGGCCTGCCCCCGGCCCTGGTGCTGCTGATCCGGGCGATGGGTTCACCCCGCCAGGTGTACCGCCAGCTGCCGCGCGCCGTCGCCAAGTTCTCCACCACCTCGACGATGCGTGTCGTCGAGGCCGGGGCCACCCATGCGACGCTCAGCTACCGGCTGCACGAGGGCTACCGGCACTCCCGGCTGGACTGCGAGTACGCGCAGGGCCTCATCGGCATGGTGCCGACGATCTTCGGACTGCCGCCGGCGGAGCTGGTGCACACCCAGTGCGAGTCCGACGGTCACCCGATCTGCCTGTACCACCTGACCTGGGAACGGCGTCGCCGGATCGGCGGGCGCCGTGGCGGCGACCGCGACGTCCCGGAGCTGCTCGCCCTGCGCGAGCAGCTGCGCATCCTGCAGTCGGCTGCTGCCGACCTGGTCGCCAGCGAGGACGTCGAGACCGTCCTGCAGCGCATCGTCGAGAAGGCGGCCCAGGCCGTGCTCGCCCCCGGGTGGGTCCTGGCCGTGGCCGACCCGGCGGGAGGCCCGGCGCGGGTGCACAGCGCCGGTCTGCCGCAGGACCAGGTCCGCCCGCTGGCCACGACGCTGCTGGCCGGTGGCGATCCCGGCGGGAACGTCGTCGCCGTCGACGTCGCCTCCGCCCGGCGGGTGCACGGCCGGCTGGCCGCTGTCTACCGCCCCGGCGACGGCGGCCTCGGTCACGAGCGCGGCATGCTCGGCGCCTACGCCGGCTACGCCGCCGCGGCGCTGGACCTGCTCATGGCCCTGGAGAGCTCCCGGCAGGAGGCCGACCGCGCCGGGACGCTGCTCACCCTGGCCCACGAGCTCGCCGGGGCCACCGAGCCCGTGGACGTGTGCGCGGTGGTGGCCGAGGCGCTGCCCCGGGTCGTCGGCTGCGACAGCGCCGCGGTGATGCTCTGGGACCCCGCTGAGGGGTGCCTGCGCACGGCCGCCTACGTCCACGCGGACGAGGAGAAGCGCCGGCTCATGCGCGGGACCGCCATGCGCGCCGAGGAGGTGCCCGAGCTGGTCGGGATGCTCACCGACCGGGAACCGCGGTTCCTGCGGCCCGAGTCGAGCAGCCCCCTGCTGCGGTCCCTGCTCCAGTCGCTGCAGGTCACCGACGTCGTCGCCGTCCCGATCCTGGCCGGGCGCACCTTCCTCGGCGTCGTCACCGCGAGCTGGCCGGCCGGGCGCGCGCCCGCCGTCCTCGTCGGTGACGTGCTGCACCGCCTGCGCGGTGTCGGCGACCAGGCCGCGACCGCACTGCAGCGGGCCCGGCTGCTCGAGACGGTGCGGCACCAGGCCACCCACGACGCGCTCACCGGACTGCCCAACCGGGTGCTCTTCCTCGAGCGGCTCGGCGAGGTGCTGGCCACGGGCTCCGCGGAACAGCACGTCGGCGTGCTGTTCTGCGACCTCGACCGGTTCAAGGCGGTCAACGACTCACTCGGCCACGCCGCCGGGGACGAGTTGCTGCGCCAGGTGGCCGCCCGGTTGCGGGCCGCGATCCGCCCCGGCGACATGGTGGGCCGGCTCAGCGGCGACGAGTTCGCCGTCCTGCTGCCCGCCCTCGCCCGGCCGGAGGACGCCGACCGGGTCGTCGCCCGGGTGCTGGGCTGCTTCGACGAGCCCTTCCGCCTCGAGGGCACCCACGTCGCCGTCGGCACCAGCGTGGGCGTCGCCGTCCACGGGGGCGGCCGGGGCAGCGCGGACGCGCTGCTGCGCGCCTCCGACGCCGACATGTACCGGCACAAGCACGCCGGCCGCGACGGAGCCGATCCGGTCAGCGGCTGAAGGAGGACCCCGTCCCCGGTGGTCGGCCGGAGCCCGGGCCGCGTCGGCCGAGAGCCCGTCGAGCGGGTGTCTCCGGAGGGGCCGCTCAGGGACACCGGCAGCAGTCGCGGCGCGCAGGATCCGCCGGACAGCCCTAGTCGCGGAGGCGGGCGCGCAGGGCGGCCTGTTCACCGGGGCCGAAGCCGTGGGTGGTGAGCCAGCCCTGCGGGCCGCCGTGCCGCTCGTCGAGCAGCTCGAGCACTCGACGCATCGTCTCCGCCCGGGGCGTGTGGCTGGCGACGTCGCGGCGCACCATGTCCTCGGCGTAGGTCGGTGACGCGGCCAGCTTGGCGACCAGGTCGTCGATGACCTCGGCGGTCAGCGCGTAGTCGGCGACGATCTCCTCGTGCGGGACGCCGGCCACGGCCAGCGCGAAGGCCACCACGACCCCGGTGCGGTCCTTGCCCGCGGCGCAGTGCACGACCGTGGCGCCGTCCGTGGGGGTGGCCAGGGCGCGCAGCGCGGCGACCACGTTCTCCGGCCGGTGGGCGAGGTAGCCGAGGTAGGAGCGCACGGCCGGCGGCTCGCCCTGGTCGGTCTCGGCCACCTGCCGCGGCAGGATCGACTCGGCCCAGTCCGCCGGGAGCTCCGGCACGTCGGCCTCCTCGACGGCGAACACGTCGGTGTGGTGACCGCGCTCGGGCAGCAGGGTGAAGTGCCGGTGCGTCACCTCGGGCACCGCGCGCAGCGGGCCGCGGCCCTCCAGGAGCACCTCGGCGGTGGTGCGCAGGTCGATCACCTCGCGCAGGCGCACGTCGTCGACCAGCCGGCGGACGTCGTCCTCGCTGAGCGTCTGCAGGTTGTCGCTGCGCAGCACGCGCGCGGATACCGTCGTCCCGCCGTCGAGGGTGGGCAGCCCGCCGAGGTCGCGGGTGTTCGTCGTCCCGTCGAGGCGCAGCCAGCGGTCGGTGCGCAGGCGGTCGGAGGCTCCGGAGGTCACGCGCACGACGGTACGACCCGCGGGGGCCCGCTCCGGTGCGGGCCCGGCCCCACACCCGGTGTCGGGACGGCGGGTCCGCTCACGTGGAGACCGTGCGTGCCACTCCCTACTGTGTGACCCACCTCACCGGGCGTCCACGGCGGGGTTCGGGTCACGCCGAGCTCTGGACGCCGCCGCCTCGCCCGCGCCCCCACCGTCGAACGACAGGAGTCCCATGGACCTGACCAGAGCCAGGACGGTCGCGGCGGGGGTGGTCCTCGCCGTCGTCGCCGCACTCGGCTGGACGACGCCGGCGGGTGCCGCGGACGCCGCCGCCCGGTGTGCGGCGCTCGCAGGGGTCGACATCCCCGCACGCGTCATCGGCCTCCCGACGACCGGCGGCGAGGTGACCGACGCCGGCCTCGTGGCGCCGTCCGGGCCCGGCACCACCGCGATCGGCGAGTACTGCAGGGTCAGCGCCGCGCTGCACCCCGTGGACACCGCCGCCCCGGACATCCGCATGCAGGTGGCGCTGCCCACCACGTGGAACCAGAAGGCGCTGATGTTCGGCGGGGGCGGCTACAACGGGACCATCCCGGCGCTCGACGGGAACGTCCCCTTCGGTCCGAGCGACGCGCCCGGACCGCTCGGCCGCGGGTACGCGACCTTCGCCAGCGACTCCGGGCACCAGGCACCCGCCGGCTTCCTGCCGACCACCTCGCTCTACGGCGAGTTCCTCGCCAACGACGAGGCGCTGCGCAACTTCGCCGGCGACGCCCTGAAGAAGACCCGGGACGCCGCCGTGTTCGTCATCGCCCAGTACTACGACCGGGAGGAGCCGGAGCAGACCTACTTCGCCGGCGGCTCCACCGGTGGCCGGGAGGCGCTCGCCGTCGCGCAGCGCTGGGAGCGCGACTTCGACGGGGTCATCAGCGTCTACCCCGCGTACAACGCCGCCACCCTCGACCTCTTCTTCGGCCACATGACGCGCCAGCTCGCCGCGCCGGGCGCGTTCCCCCGTCCCGCGCAGCAGGTGCTGCTCTACAACGCCGTCATCGCGGCCTGCGACGACCTCGACGGGCTGACCGACGGCGTCATCAGCGACGAGCCGGCCTGCGACTTCGACCCCGTCGTCCTCCGCTGCCCGGAGGGGCAGGACCTCGGCGACGGCTGCCTGTCCGACCCGCAGATCACCGCGATCCGTGCCGCCTCCAGCGCCATCACGTCCCCGTACCCGCTGGCCAGCGGCGAGACCGGGTACCCGGGCTTCCCGTTCCTCTCCGGGGCGGACATGTCGACGCCGCTGCTCGGGCTGGGGACGACGGCGCCGGCCACCCCCATGCCGAAGACCGCCGGCTACGGCATGCAGTTCTGGGACGCCTGGGTCAAGTACGCCGTCACCCGGGACCCCGGCTTCGACTCCCTGTCCCTGGACCCGCTGGCGCCGGGCGCCTGGGAGGAGCGCATCTCGGAGCTGACCGCGCTGCAGGACGTCAACAGCACCGACCTGCGGCCGTTCGCGAGGAAGGGCGGGAAGCTCCTGCTGCTGCACGGGACGGCGGACGAGCTGGTCAGCCACCGGGCCACGGTGGAGTACTACGAGAGGCTGGTGCAGACCATGGGGGAGCGCAGGGTCGACGCGTTCGCCCGGTTCTACCTGGTCCCCGGTGCCAACCACGCCAACCTCTCCGCCGCCTTCGCCGCCGGCTGGGACTCCCTCACCGCCCTGGAGCGCTGGGTCGAGACCGGCGCGGCGCCGGCGGACCCCGTCGTCCGGGACACCAACCCCGGCGCCACCCGCACCCGGCCGCTGTGCGAGTACCCGGCCTACCCGCGGTACAGCGGCACGGGGAGTCCCGACGAGGCGAGCAGCTTCGACTGCGTGACGGGCTAGCCGGGGTCCGGGCGGAGCCCGGCACCGCCGGCACCCACGTGGCCACGCACCGCGTGGTTGCCGGCGGCCGTCAGCCCGCGAGGAGCCGGTCGCAGACCCCGAGCAGCCGCGCCCGCAGCCCGGCGCCGCGGTGGGCGAACTCCCGCTGGGCGGCGACGTACTCCGCCTTGCCCTGCGGCGTCTCGATCGCGACCGGCTCGTACCCGGCGGCGCGCAGGTCGTAGGGCGAGGCGCGCATGTCGAGCTCGCGGACGTCGGCCGCCAGCACGAAGCAGTCCAGCAGCAGGTCGCCGGGGACGGCGGGACCGAGCTTGTAGGCCCACTTGTAGAGGTCCATGGTCGCGTGCAGGCAGCCCGGCTGCTCCATCTCGACCTGGGTGGCGCGGGTGGGCTGCAGCCGGTTGCGGCCGACGGCGGCGGGCGTGAAGAACCGGAACGCGTCGAAGTGCGAGCACCGGACGGGGTGGGACTCCACGACGGCGTCGGTGCCGGCCGCGCCCAGCCGCAGCGGCAGCGGGTGCCGGTGCGCGTCGTCGCGGTAGACCATCGCCCACTCGTGCAGCCCGAAGCAGCCGGTGTGTGCCGGCCGGGACGCGGTCGCCGCCAGCAGCCGGGCGACGAAGGCGACGGTGTCCCCCCGGTCGGCGCGGAAGGCGTCCAGGTCGAGGGTGACCGCGCCGCCGTCGTCGGTGGCGTACCAGCGCCAGGCGGCGTGCGGCGCCGGGCCGTCCGCGCCGGGCTCGAGCACCACGCCGACCCCCGGGTGCCAACGGCGCAGCTGCGCGGGCCGGGCGCTGTAGTACTCGTAGAGGAAGTCCTCGACGGGATGACGGGTGCCGGTGGTCCGGCGGGCGCGGTGCGCCGCGGTCAGCGCGTCGGCCCGGTCCGCGTGCGCCCGCGCCAGCGCCGTCCAGTCGTCCGCCGGCAGGCGGGTCGGGGCGGCGAGCACCCGACCAGGGTAGGAGGGCTCGGGCGGCGGGACGCGTCACCCGGTGCAGCCGCCGCGCCAGGTGCGCCCGAGGACCCCGTCCGGAGGCTCGCCGCGAGCGTGCGCGCGGTGGGGGCAGGAGGTCTGCGCATCAGTGGGCGCTCCACCCGCCGTCCATGACCAGGGAGCTGCCGGTGATCGACGCCGAGGCGGGGGAGCAGAGGTAGGCGACCGCCTCGGCGACCTCCTCGGGCTCGATCAGCCGCTTGACCGCCGCGGGAGCGAGCATCACCTGCGCCACGACCTCGTCCTCGGACAGGCCGTGCGCCTTGGCCTGGTCGGCGATCTGGTTCTCCACCAGCGGGGTGCGCACGTAGGCGGGGTTGACGCAGTTGGACGTGACGCCGTGCGGGGCGCCCTCCAGGGCGATCACCTTCGACAGCCCCTCGAGACCGTGCTTGGCGGTGACGTAGGCGCTCTTGTACGCCGAGGCCCGGAGCCCGTGGATGGAGCTCACGTTGACGATCCGCCCCCAGCCGCGGTCGTACATGTGCGGCAGCGCGCCGCGGACCAGCCGGAACGGCGTCTCCAGCATCAGCCGCAGGATGAGCGAGAAGCGGTCGACCGGGAACTCGTGCAGCGGGGCCACGTGCTGCAGCCCGGCGTTGTTCACCAGCACGTCGACGTCGACGTCCAGAGCGTCGACCGCGTCGAGGTCGGAGAGGTCGACGGCGACCGCCGTCCCGCCGACCGCGGCCGCCACCGCCTTCGCCGCCTCGCCGTCGCGGTCGACGACGACCACGTCCGCGCCGGCCTGCGCCAGCCGGACCGCGCACGCGCGGCCGATGCCCGAGGCGCCGCCGGTGACGAGGGCCCGCCGTCCGCTGAGGGTTTCTGAGTCCGCCATGCCGCCGAAGGCTAGGGGTCCCGTGGTGCGGCCGCACGGGACCCCCTGCTGCCCGCCACTCGCAGCCCCGGTGCGGGGCCGGCGGGGACCCGCACGGGGGCCGGACCACGGACCACCCATGACACACGTCACGGGGGGTCCGTGGCATCGGGGCGGGAAGTCGTGAGGGACGGCACCTGTGCCGGCGTCCGGCCGGCGGCAGCGTCAGGGGTGCGCCCGGGAGGAGCGGCCGGACCCCTGGCCGGCGGGCGCACCGAGGAGGTCGCCGTGCACCGGTCCGCGTCCGCTCCGCCGTCCCCGGCGGTGTCTCCCCCACCCACCCCGGCGGTGTCTCCCGCACCCGCCCCGCCGGTGTCTCCCCCACCCGCCCCGCCGGTGTCTCCCCCACCCGTCGTCGACGTCACGGATCTGCACCGTCGCTACGGCGACTTCGCGGCCGTCCGCGGCGTGTCCTTCGAGGTCCGGCCAGGTGAGGTCTTCGCGCTGCTCGGCGTGAACGGCGCCGGCAAGACCTCCGCGCTCGAGGTGCTCGAGGGCCTGGCCCCCGCATCCGGCGGATCCGTGCGGATCCTCGGCGCCGACCCGCGGCGCGAGCGGGCCGCCGTCCGCCCGCACCTGGGCGTGCTGCTGCAGGCCAGCGGCCTGCCCGGCGACCTGACCGTCGCCGAGACCGTCCGGACGTGGGCCGGCACCCTCACCGCGCCCCGACCGGTCGACGAGGCGCTGGCGCAGGTGGACCTCACCGGCCGGGCCGACGTCCGGGTGCGCAGCCTCTCCGGCGGGGAGCGCCGCCGGCTCGACCTCGCGCTGGCCCTGCTCGGCCGCCCGCGGGTGCTGGTCCTCGACGAGCCGACCACCGGCCTGGACCCGGAGAGCCGGCGGACCGTGTGGCGGCTGGTCCGCGGGCTGGTGGACGACGGCGCCGCGGTGGTGCTCACCACGCACCACCTGGAGGAGGCCGAGGAGCTGGCCGACCACATCGCGGTCATGCGGGCGGGGCACATCGTGCTGGCCGGCACCCGCGAGGAGATCGCCGGAACCCAGCCCGCCACCATCCGCTTCACCCTCGACGACGGCGGGCCGCGTCCGCCGGTGCCCGCAGGCGTCGAGGTGGTCAGCGCAGGCCCGGAGGTCGAGTGGCACACCCGCGCGCTGCAGCCGGTGCTCACCCAGCTGCTGGCCTGGGCCGCTGCCTACGGCGTGGTGCTGCGCGGCCTGCAGGCCCGCGCCGCCTCGCTGGAGCAAGCCTTCCTCGCCGTCGCCGACGCCGAGTGACCCCCGACCCGGGAGGAGGTCCCCGATGACCACGCTCGCCGCCCCCGCCGGCCCCTCACCGCTCCGCCGCGTCGGCGCCCTCGCCGCCGCCGAGACACGCCTGCTGGCGCGCAACCGCACCGCCGTCGTCAACTCGGTGATCACACCGCTGCTGCTCGTCGCCGCCGTCCCGGTGCTCGGCATCGGCGCCGGCGAGGGCGGGCACGGGCTGCTGACCACCGCCGTCGGCGTCACGCTGGTCTTCCTCACCTACTACAACCTGGTCACCACCTACGTCGCCCGGCGCGAGGACCTCGTGCTGCAACGCCTGCGCACCGGCGAGCTCAGCGACGGCCAGGTGCTGGTCGCGACCGCCGTCCCCACGCTCCTGGTCACGGTCGGCCAGTTGGTGCTGGTGGCCGCCGGCGTCGCCGTCCTCGGCGAGTGGCGGGCGCCGGCGGACGTCGTCCTGCCGGTCCTGGCGGTGCTGCTCGGCGCGGTGCTGATGGTCGCGCTGGCCACCGCGAGCACGACCTTCACCCGTACGCCGGAGTCCGCGCAGATCACCACGCTGCCGGTGGTCATCGTGGCCACGGCGCTGTCCGGGTTGTTCTTCCCGCTCGGCGTGCTACCCGACGGCCTCGGGCAGGTGGCCCGGCTGCTGCCGGTCACGCCGGTCGTGGAGCTCGTCCGGCTGGGCCTGGCCGGCCGCACCTGGGACGGGACGGCCGTCGCCGGCGCCGAGCTGTGGGAGGCCGCGCTCGGCCCGCTGGGCACGCTCCTGGCCTGGATCGTGATCGCCGGGTTCGCGACCGCGCGGTGGTTCCGCTGGGCCCCGCGGCGTTGAGCGTCCCGGGACGGGACGGTCGGTACGGCAGCATGGGCGCCGTGCCGACCGTCGCGCGCTGGTGGAGCAGCCGCACCGACCCGCAGCGCATCGACCTCTACACCCGCTGGTCGTACTACTCGACCCTGGTGTTCCTGCCGTTCCTCCTGCTGCTGGCGGTGGCGCCGGCCTGGGGCGGGCCCGCCCGGTGGCTGGAGCTCGTGCTGGCCGCGGCCGCGCTGACCACGACAGCGGCCTGTCTGCTGCTCGCCCAGCGGGGGTTCCGCGACCGCACCGCGGGGCCCGACCGGGCGGCGCTGGCCGTGGCGGTCGTCGCGGGCCTGGTCACCGTGGGGGCCATCCTGGCGGCCACCACGGACGGTCCGTCCCCCTCCGTGCCGTGGGCGGCCGGCCTGGTCAGCGCGGGGGTCCTGCTCGGCCTGTCGGTCACCGTCCCCACCCGCCCGCTCGTCGCCGGCGCCGCCGTCGGGGGCCTGCTGGCCGGCGGCGTCTCGCTGGCCGAGGGCAACGGGCCGGTGACCGTGGTGGCCGTCGCCGTGTCGATCGCGGTGTCGCTGGTCGCGCTGGTCACCGCCTTCCGGTTCACCGTCTGGATCCTCGACGTCGTGCTGGAGATGGAACGCACGCGCGACGTGCAGGCGCAGCTCGCCGTCGCCGAGGAGCGGCTGCGCTTCGCCCGGGACCTGCACGACGTCATGGGGCGCAACCTCTCGGCCATCGCGGTGAAGAGCCAGCTGGCGGCCGAGCTGGTGCGGCGCGGGAGGGACGGCGCGGCGGAGGAGCTCGCCGACATCAGCCGGGTCGCCGAGGAGTCGCTGCGCGAGGTGCGCGACGTCGTCCGCGGCTACCGGCGCACCGACCTGCCCGGTGAGCTGGCCGGCGCCCGGTCGGTGCTGCGGGCGGCCGGGGTGGGTGTCACGGTGACCGGCGAGGAGGACGCCGTGGCGCTGCCCGAGCCGGTGCAGACGGCGCTGGGCTGGGTGGTGCGGGAGGCCGTGACCAACGTGCTGCGGCACAGCCGGGCCAGCCGGTGCACCGTCGAGCTGCACGCGGCCGGCGGCGAGGCGGAGCTGCGGGTCGCCAACGACGGGGCGCGCGGGACGGAGACGGCCTGGGGCAACGGGCTCACCGGGCTGGCCGAGCGGCTCGCGGCCACCGGTGGCCGGCTCTCGGCCGGTCGCGACGGCGACCGCTTCGTCCTCGCCGCGTCCGTGCCGGTGGGGGTCCCGGCGTGATCCGGGTGCTGCTGGCCGACGACGAGAACCTCATCCGCTCGGCACTGGCCGCGCTGCTGGCGCTGGAGGAGGACCTCGAGGTCGTGGCCCAGGCCGCGTCCGGTGCCGAGGCGCTGGCGATGGCGCGGGCGCACAGCCCCGACGTCGCCGTCCTGGACCTGCAGATGCCCGACCGGGACGGCATCTCCGTCGCCGGGGAGCTGGGCACGGTGCTCCCGGGCTGTGCGGTCGTGATCGTCACCGGGCACGGCCGGGCCGGCCACCTCAAGCGGGCGCTGGAGGCCGGCGTGCGCGGGTTCCTGCCCAAGACGGTGGGCGCGCCGGTGCTCACCGACGTCGTCCGCACGGTGCACCGCGGCGGGCGCTACGTGGACCCGGAGCTGGCCGCGGAGGCGATCAGTGCCGGGGACAGCCCGCTGACGCCGCGGGAGGCCGACGTCCTGGAGCTGGCCGCCGGGGGTGCGCCGGTCGAGGAGATCGCCGCCCGTGCCCACCTGTCACCGGGGACGGTGCGCAACCACCTGTCAGCCGCGGCGGTGAAGCTGGGTGCGCCGAACCGGCACGCCGCGGTGCAGGCGGCGCGCCGGCACGGCTGGATCTGACGGCCTCCGCACGGTCCTCTCGGCCCCCGTCCCGGCTCCCCGTCCCGAGCTCGAGAGGGGGGAGGACCGGGTCCTCTCTCAGTCCGGGACGTTGCCGGGGCGCACCGTGCCGTCGTCGCGCTGGGCCTCGTCGTCGGTGGTGAGGGTGACCTCGTCGCGCTCACCACCGTCCGACCGGTCCTCGCCGGGGACGCCGTCGACGAGGTTGCTCCCGCTGGGGCCGTCGGTCGTGTCCGGGGACTCCCGGTAGCCGGTGTCGTCGGGTGTGCTCATCAGATGTCTCGTCCTCCGGATCGGGGGTCGGGTGCCGCGACCTCGCCGGACGGTCCGTCCGTCCGGGCCCGGGTGATGTCGGAGTCGGCGCGGGCGGGGAGGTCGTCGTCCGTCGCGGCGTCTCGCTCGATCGCCTCCTCGCGGGTGAGGGGGACGTCCTCGAAGCCCGAGCCGGTGCTGCTGTTGTCGCCGGTGCCCGACGCGGTGGGGATGTCCTGCTGGATCCGGTCGCTGCCCTGGGGGTCGCTCACGGGAGCCTCCTGTCCGACGGCTGTCGCAGGGGCCATGCCCGCCGTCGTCCCCCTGAAACGAGCAGTGGCCGCCGCCCACGAGGGACGACGGCCGCAGGCTCCGCCCAGGGCCCGGCCTCGTGCGTGCGAGGGGTGGGGAGGACGGGTCCTCCGAGAACGCCGCTTCGTCGACCTCCATGAGGGCGTTGTCGGTGTTCTCCACGATGGCCCGCTCCGCGGACAGCCGCGGCAGCACCTGGGTGGTGAAGAAGCGGGCGGCGGCCAGCTCGCCGTCGTAGAAGTGGCGGTCCCGCTCGCTGACCTCGCCGGCCAGGGCGGCCAGCGCGACCTCGGCCTGGCGCACCAGCAGCCGGGCCCTGACCAGGTCGCCGGTGGCCAGCAGCAGCACCGACGCCTCGAAGCTTTCGGCAGGGTCACCGAGTGCGTGGCCGGGTCGAACACCGGTGGGTTGCGGTCGGCGTCGGCGAACGACGCCGCGATCGGGCCCTCGGCCAGCCGGCGGATCTCGGCGAGCATGCCGCGCGCGGTGTCGACGTCCATCTGGGCGAACGGCCCGGTGCCGAACCTGTCCTTGGTGTCGAGGAACTCGAAGAGGTTGAACTCGAGGTCCCTCCCCCCGTGGGGTCGGGGTGCGTGGAGAGCGGTCAGCCGCTGCGGCGGCGGGCGCGCAGCACGAGGCTCGCCAGCCCGACCAATAGTCCGCCGAGCGCCGCGGCGATGACCAGGGCCAGCACCAGCGGGGCCTGCACGTCCGCGAAGACCAGGCTGATCTCGACGGTCTGGGTGTTGTAGACGACGAACAGCACCAGCAGCACGGTGACGAACAGCAGCAGCGCCAGGGCGAGCGTGCGGCCGGCGGTGCGGCCGGCGTTGCGGACGGGATGACGCTCGGACGTCTTCGTCCCGCCGGTGGTGGCCGGTCCGGCAGTGGCCGGACCCGTGGTCGTCCCGGGAGTTCCGGTCGGGGTGCGCGTGGGGTCGGAGCCGGGGGTGGTCACGGTTCGAGTCTGCTGCCCGCCGCCGTCCCGCGCACGGTCAGCCGTGCGCGTCGGGCTCGGTCTCGGCCGGCGGGTAGCTCGGACCCGCGATGCCGTCGGCCGGTCCAGGGGTGCCACCCTGGGACTCCGGGTCGCCGGGCGGCGCGACCTCGCTGCCGAGGGGCTGGGCGTCGCGCGGCTCGTCGGGCTCCGGCATCGTCATGGACCCAGTCTGCGGTGGCCGCTCCACCGCGGCGACCGCACTGCACGGCGCGCACCGCTCGGGGCGGCCGGGCCAGGGTGGCGGTGCGGTCCGGAGGGCCGCGATGCCGTCGCTCAGCCGTCGAGGACGGGGCCCGCCTCGTGGTTGGGGTGGCCCTCGGTGCGCTCGCGCTGCTTCATCCGCGCCTCGAAGACGTGCCGGTCGCCGTCGGCCAGCTCGTCGCGGGCTCGCTCGTCGAAGGCGCGGAAGACCGACCAGTAGTTGGCGTCGTAGTCCTCGACGATCTGGAAGGTCCAGCGGTCGGCGATGACGTTGCGGCCGACGAGGTCGCGGTCGAGGTCGTCGGCCAGTTGCGTGTGGCCGGCTTTGCGGAACAGCTCGACGGCGTCCTGGAGCAGCAGGTCGGCCTTGCCGGAGTGCTGGTGGAAGCCGTAGAGCTGGCCGCGCGCCTGCTCGATGGTCTCGAGGGCCTCGGAGAGCTTGCCGAGGCCCTCCACGGTGGTGTCGTCGAGGTCGGGCCGGCTGCGGTCGGTGCTCACCGCCCCATCCTGCGATGTCACGGAGGTGCCCGCTGGACGACCGCGGACGAGTGGGTGCGGGTCGGCTCCGCTCGGCCGGGGTGCGGCACCTGGCCCGCGGTGCGGTCCGGAGGACCGCGAGGTGCTCAGTCGGCGACGGCGATGTCGACGAGGCGCTCGGCCAGCTCGCGGCCGTGCGCGGCGGGGCCGTCCGGGCCCAGCAGGCCGCCGGAGAGGTACATCCCGTCGATGATCAGGTGGACCTGCGCGGCGAGGTCCTCGCCGGCGCCCGGGGCGACCTGCTCGGCGAGGCGCTCGAGCCGGCCGTGCAACTCGAACTTGTAGTCGGCCGCGGCGCTGCGCGCGGGGTGCTGCGGGTCGTCGTACTCGCTGCTGACGTTGGTGAACGGGCAGCCGCGGAAGCCGGCACGGGTGACGTCGGCCTCGACGGTGTCGACCACCGAGAGCAGCGCCGCGCGCGGGTCGTCCTCGAGGCGCACGAGCTCGGCGTCGATGCGGGCGAGCACGGTGGCCGCCTTGCGCGCCAGGTAGGCGCCGACCAGGTCGTCCTTGCTCTTGAACAGCCGGTAGACCGTCATCTTGCCCAGGCCGGTCTCGCGGACCAACTCGTCCATGCCGACGCTGCGCGAGCTGCGGGAGGCGAACAGCCGCTCGGCGGTGTCCAGGACGATGGCCTGCCGCTCGGCCCGGCTCCGGCGGACGGGGACCGAGGTGTCGTCGGCGGCGAGGGGGATGGCGGCTGCGGTCACGTCGGCGATGCTGCCGCAGAGCGTGACGGAGCAGTTCGCGGCACGCCGGAACCCGCTGGTAGGTGGTTGCTGTGAGTGACGAGGTACGCCCGGGGCTGACCGGGACCACGGGGATCCGTGGGGCGGGTGTGACGATCCGTGCTGCCGAGGTGGCCCGGTCCCGGGCCCGACCCCGAGCTGGCGGAGGTGGGAGGACGGCGGCCCCTGCGGGGCCCGCCGCGCCCCGTCCCGGGTCCACCCCGGGCTCGTGGGTGGCGGGGGACGGGGTTCCTGCGGCGGGGAGCAGGGGCGCCCTGCTTCAGGCCCTGCGGATCCGGCGCGGGTTGGCCAGCAGGCGGGCCAGGGGAGCGGTCGAGGCCTGCCGGGCCTGCGACTCGTCGGCCGGGCGCTCCTCCGACGTCTCGTTACCTACTCGGGGCTGGTGCTGCGTGTCCTCCATGCGGGCCAGGGTCCCCTGGGCGGCCAGGACCGAAACAGACCCGCGACGGTGAGTTGAGTCCAGATCACGGAGAGATGCATCACGTTCGCCGCGTGGCGGCGCGGTGCGGGACGCGGGCCGGCCGCGTTCCGCACCGCCCGGATCACGGGGTGTCGGCGCCCTCGCCGGGGACGTCCCCGCCCTCTGCCGGCTCCTCGGTGCGCGGCGTGCGGCCGGCGTCCTCCTGGCCGGGCGGATCGCCTCCCTCGGCAGGTTCGGGGGTGCGGGGTGGGCGCTCCGGTTCGGTCATCGCAGATCCTCCTCGGTCGTCGGCTGGCCGAGCCTGTGCCCGGCCGGCCGCCCGGTCAACCGCCTCGTCGACCGGAACGGCGGCCGGCAGCCCGGACCGCGCCGCGGCCAGCGCGGCGGCGTCGGGGAGCGCCCCGCGGGCGCCGGACCGGGTGGTCGACAGCGCCGCCGCCGTGGCTGCCGTCGCCACCGCATCGGCCGCGGACGACCCCTCGGCCAGCGCGACGGCGAGCGCCCCGCAGAAGGCGTCGCCGGCGCCGGTGGTGTCCACGGGCCGCACCGGCAGCGGCGGCTGCAGCAGTGCCGGACCGTCGTCCGGCACGAGCAGCGCGCCGCGCCCGCCCAGGGTGACCACCACGGTGCCGGCCGCCAGGCCGCGGGCCAGCCGCGCCAGCTCGCCCGGTGTCCGGTCGCCCGGAGGTGCGCCGGCCAGCTGCACGAGCTCGTGCTCGTTGGGGACCAGGACGTCGACCCGCTCGAGCAGCCCGGCCGGCAGCGGCTGCGGCGGCGCGGGGGTGAGGACGACGGTGCCCGCAGCGAGCGCCGCCGCGGCCTGCACCGTCTCCAACGGCACCTCCAGCTGCAGCAGCACCACCCGCGCCCCGCGCACCGCCGGGACGTCGACGTCGCGGGGCCGCAGCGCGGCGTTGGCCCCCGGCACGACGACGATCAGGTTCTCGCCACTGCCGTCCTCGACCGGGATCGTCGCGCTGCCGGTGGGGACGCCCGGCGTCCGCACCACGGCGGTGACGTCGACCCCCGCGTCCGCGAGCGCAGCCAGCTGCCGGTCGGCGGCCGGGTCGTCGCCGACGCGGCCCACCATGGCCACCCCGCTCCCGAGGCCGCCGGCCGCCGCGGCCTGGTTCGCGCCCTTGCCGCCCGGTGCCAGCTCGGTCTCCCGGCCGACCACCGTCTCGCCGCGGCCGGGCAGCCGGGAGACCCGGACCAGCACGTCCTCGTTGAGGCTGCCGACGACGGTGACGCTCATCCGCGCAGCATCCCCCGGGGCCTCAGCCGTCGCGCGGCCGCCGGTGGCGCAGCGGCACCACGTACCAGGCCACCACGCCCAGCACGACGACGGCGGCGCAGCAGACGAGGGCCGGCCACCGGCCGAGGACGACGTCGAGCACGAGCAGCACCGCCGCCGCGATGCCGAGGAGGAGCAGCGCCAGGCCCAGCAGCAGCGCGCCGTCGGCGAAGGCGACCAGCTCCTGCTTGCGCCGCTGCCGGAACAGCGTGCGGTGGAACGAGACCGGCGCGATGAGCACCAGCGTCGCGGTCGCGGTGCTCAGCAGGGTGACCGCGTAGACCGTCGTCCCGAAGGCGCCGAGCTCCTCGAAGCGGGCGCTGAACGGCAGGGTGAGCAGGAAGGCGAAGAGGATCTGCACGCCGGTGATCGCCACCCGCATCTCCTGCAGCAGCTCGGCGAGGTTGCGGTCGAGCACCTCCTCTGGCGTCTGGCCGCGGGCGACGGCCGCCCCTGCCACGTCGGTCCGTTTCCGCACCACCCACCTGCGGTACCGCGACGAGCAGGACCCGACACGCCCAGAGCCCCGCGGGAGCAGCCATGGCGCACGACCAGGATCCGGACACCGTCCGCAGGGAGTTCCGGGAGGCGGTCAACATGTCCCCCGCCGAGCTGGAGCGATGGCTGGAGACGGAGGAGTCGCAGTCGGTCGGGCAGAAGGAGGACGGCTCCGGTGAGTCCACCGGCCACGCCTCGGGACGCCGGATCGTCGAGCTGCTGCGCGCCGAGGAGGCGGACCTGACCGACGACGACCTCGCCCACATGCGCAAGGTGCACGGCTACGTCGCCCGCCACCTGGCCCAGGAACCGGCGAAGGAGGACGTCGAGACCTCCAAGTGGCGCTACTCGCTGATGAACTGGGGGCACGATCCCCTGAAGAAGGACTAGAGCCGCCGCATGGGCCAGCTGCGCCGCAACGACCCCGCCCAGTACGACGGCCTGGCCGACCAGTGGTGGGAGGCCTCCGGCGGGTTCGCCGCACTGCACTGGCTGGCCGCTTCGCGGGCCGAGCACATCCCGCCGGCGCCCGGCCCGGACGCGGTGCTCGTCGACCTCGCCTGCGGCGGCGGGCTGATGGCGCCGCACGCGGCCCGGCTCGGCTACCGGCACGTGGGGGTCGACCTCGGCGCGCGGGGCCTCCAGGTTGCCCGGGAGCACGGTGTCCTGGCCGTGCGCGGGTCTGTGCTCGCCGTTCCGCTGATCGACGGGTGTGCCGACGTCCTGGTGGCCGGGGAGATCCTCGAGCACGTCGAGGACGACGTGGGCGTGCTCGCCGAGTGCGCCCGGCTGCTGCGCCCCGGCGGCACGCTGGTGCTCGACGCCCTGGCGGACACCCGGATCGGGCGGTTCCTCATGGTCACCGTGGCCGAGCGGCTCCCGGGCGGCCCGCCGCCTGGCATCCACGACCCCGCGCTCTTCGTCGACCGCGACCGCATGCTGGCCGCCGCCGACGAACTCGGCCTGGACCTCCGGCTGGTGGGGCTGCGCCCCTCGTTCCGGGAGGCACTGGCCTGGCGGCTGGGCCGGCGGGACACCGTGCGGATGAAGCCGGTCCGGTCGACCGCCGTCGTCTTCGCCGGCTACGGGAAGCGCCGGTGAGCGGGCCGGCGGGGCGACGCAGCACCCCGGCCGCCCATAGGGTCGGGGGCATGAGCGCCCGTGAGCTGCGCAGATGAGCGCCGTCGTGACCGGCGCCGGTCGCGCGCTGCCGACGACGATCGAGCAGGACGCGGCCTGGGACGGCTTCTTCGCCGGCCACTACGCCGGTGTCCGCGCGGCGAAGCGGGTCTTCGCCGGCTCCGGGGTGCGTCGCCGGCACGCGGTGGCCAACCCGCTCGACGAGGACATCAGCGGGTGGAGCACCGGCGCGCGGATGCAGCGCTACGTGCAGGAGGCACTGCCGCTGGGCAAGCAGGCGGTCGCGGCCGCCCTCGACGACGCGGGCCTGGCGCCGGGGGACGTCGGCCTGTTCGCCGTCGCCACCTGCACCGGCTACGCCACCCCGGGCCTGGACATCCGGCTGGCCAGCGACCTCGGCATGCCACCGGGACTGCAGCGGCTGCTCGTCGGTCACATGGGCTGCTACGCCGCGATCCCGGGCCTGGCCGCCGTCGGCGACTACGTGACCGCCCGGTCCCGCCCGGCCGTCCTGCTCTGCTGCGAGCTGACCAGCCTGCACGTGCAGCCGCCGGTCCGGGAGCTCGACCAGGTCGTCGCGCACGCCCTGTTCTCCGACGCGGCGGCGGCCGTCGTCCTGGAGCCGGGGCGGGGGCACGGGCGGCGGCTGGCCGGGGTGGTCGCCCGCACCGACGCCTCGACCGCCGACCACATGACCTGGGACGTCACCGACCTGGGCTTCCGCATGGGGCTGTCGCCGCGGGTCCCCGACGTGCTTTCCCGGCACGTCGGCGACGTCGTCGAGGAACTGCTCACCGGCGCCGGCCTGCGCACCGAGGACGTCGCCGGCTGGGCGGTGCACCCCGGCGGCCCGCGGATCCTCGACGTCGTCCGCGACCACCTCGGACTGGCAGAGGAACAGCTGGCCGCCTCCCGCCACGTGCTGTCCGAGCACGGCAACTGCTCGTCGGCGACGGTGCTGCTGGTGCTCGAGGAGCTCGCCGACGTCGACGGCCCGGTCGTGGCGATGGCGTTCGGCCCCGGTCTGACGTTGTACGCGGCCCTCCTCCTGCCCGCCTGAGGCGGGGCGGGCTGGTGACCCCCACCAGCAGTCGCTACGCTCTGTGAAGTAGGTCACTCTCCGGAGGGGGCGCCCGTGGGGGCGAGCGACGGTCCCGTGCGTGTGTTCCTGGTCGACGACCACGAGGTCGTGCGGCGCGGCGTGGCCGAGGTTCTGGAGGAGGACCCGGTCATCACCGTCGTCGGTGAGGCCGGCTCGGTCGCCGAGGCCCTCGCCCGGGTGCCGGCCGTGCGACCGGACGTCACCGTCGTCGACATGCGCCTGCCCGACGGGGACGGCGCGGAGGTCTGCCGCGAGCTGCGCCAGAGGGTGCCCGGCCTGCGCTGCCTGGTGCTGACCAGCTTCCCCGACGAGGACGCCGTGGCCGCCGCCGTCGCCGCCGGGGCCTCGGGCTACGTGCTCAAGCAGGTCCGCGGCTCGGCGCTGGTCACCGCCGTCCGGACCGTCGCCGACGGCGGCACGCTCTTCGACCGGGACGCCGGGGCCGCGGCCTCGGCGCGCCGCCGCCCGGCCGAGCGGGACCGCCGGCTGGCCGTGCTCACCGAGCAGGAGCGCACGGTGCTGCGGTTGATCGGGGAGGGCCTGACCAACCGCCAGATCGGCGTCCGCATGGGGCTGGCGGAGAAGACGGTGAAGAACTACACCAGCCACCTGCTGGCCAAGCTGGGGCTCGAGCGGCGCACCCAGGCCGCGATCCTCGCCACCGAGCTGCGCGACCGCCCCGAATAACCCCCGTCCGCCCCGAGAAGGACCCCGCTCCCCCCACCCCTCGCACGCTCGGGGCGAGCCGCTGAGCGGGGCCATCTGGGCTCAGGGTGGGCCCCTGGACGGGGGCCGTTCCAGCACGTCACCCGGGGGCCGGCTCAGTCCCGGCGCGGCATGGGCACGTTCCAGCGGATCTGGGTCCCCTTCGGCCCGGTGGAGGTGGTCAGCCGGCCGCCGTGCCGCTCGGCGCGGTCGGCCAGGTTGGTCAGCCCGCTGCGGACGGCGACCGCGGGCAACCCGACCCCGTTGTCGGTGACCACGACGCGGACCTCGGCGTCGACGGTCACCGTGACCGTCACCCGGGTCGCCTGCGCGTGCCGGACGACGTTGGTCACCAGCTCGCGGACGACGGCGACGACGTCGGGCAGCAGCGCGGGAGGCAGGTCCTCGTCCCCGCGCAGCCGCACGTCCGGGCGCAGCCCCTGCCCGCCGGTGATCGAACGGACGACGTCCACGATGCGGGTGCGGACGGCGTCGGGCGAGGCATCGTCGGCCTCGTGCAGCTCGAAGATCGCCGAGCGGATGCGGGCGATGGTGCCGTCGAGCTCGTCGACCCGATCGGCCAGCGCCGCTGCCGTCTCGGGGTGCTCCTCCTCCAGCGAGCGGCTCACCCGGTCCAGGGCCAGGCCGGTGGCGAAGATCCGCTGGACGACGTGGTCGTGCAGGTCCCGGGCGATCCGGTCCCGGTCGGCCTGCACCTGCAGCCGGCGCTCCCGCTGCTGGCTGCGGGCCAGCTCCAGCGCCACGGAGGCCTGGGCGGCGAAGGCGGAGGCGAGCTCGAGGGTGTCGGGAGCGAAGGGCTCGCGTCCGCGCAGCCGCATGGCGACGACGGTGCCCAGCGCCGGGCGTCCGCCCAGCGGGATCATCAGCGTGGGGCCGAAGTGGCGGCTCAGCTCGCCGAGCACCGGCGCCCGCTGACCCCCGACCGCGGCGGTGCGGGCGTCCGGGATGAGCATCGGCACGCCGGTGCGGTGCGCCGTCCCCAGCTGGGTGTCGGCCAGGGGCAGTCGCACTCCCTCGGCATCCTCGGTGTCCAGCCCGACGGCGACCACGACGGTGAGGGCGTCCTCGTTGCACGGGTCGGGCACCAGGACGCCGGCCGCGTCGGCGGAGGCGAGACCGGCGACCTGCTCGCCGATGGAGCGCAGCACCGTGTCGGGATCGGCGCCGGACAGCAGCGCGGTGGCGATGTCGGTGCCGGCCTGGGCCCAGGCCCGACGGTGCTCGGCCCGCTCGACCAGCTCGGCGTTGGCGATGGCCAGGCCGGCGGTGGCGGCCAACGCGACCGCCGCGGCCTCGTCGGCGTCGGTGAACGACCCGCCGCCGCGTTTGACGGTGAGGTAGAGGTGGCCGAAGACGGCGTCGTGCACCCGGACCGGCACGCCGAGGAAGGCCTGCATCGGAGGGTGGCCGGGCGGGAAGCCGACCGCCTCCGGGTGCGCGGTCAGGTCTTCGAGGCGCAGCGGCTCGGGTCGCTGCAGCAGCAGGCCGAGGACACCGGTCCCGACGGGCAGCCGGCCGATCCCCGCGCGGTCGGCGGCGTCCATGCCCACGACGAGGAAGCGCTCGAAGGCCGCGCCGGTGTCGTCGAGCACGCCGAGCGCGCCGTACGTGGCGCCGGTGGCCTCGACGGCGGCGAGGACGACCCCGCGCAGCGTGACGTCGACCTGCGCGCGGTGCGCCGTCGGCCGGCTGCCGTGGGCGGGGACCTCGGCAGTGGGCAGGTCGGCCGCCCCGGTACCGGGCGGGGTCAGGGCCCGGCGGTCGGGGTGCTCGCGAGGGAGCGTCGGCGACGTGGTGATGGAGGTCTCCCCGTCACGCGCCGCGGGCGAGGCGGCGGGTCGGCTGCCGGGGGACGGCGGGGCGCAGCAGGGCCTTGCCCTGGCCGCTGACGAGGACCAGGTCGGCGCCACGGGCGGCACTGCTCAGCGCCTCGAACACCGGGCGGGCGAGGACGGCGGTGCGGGCCCGGCCGGAGACGCCGGTCTCGGCGATGGCCCGCAGGACCTGGGCCTCCAGCCGCTCCAGCGCGGCGGCGCCCGCGCGCGCCCCGGGGCGGGACAGGCCGGCGAGCGGGTCCTCGCCCTCGTCGTCGACCACGCAGACGGCGACCACGGTGGCCTCCCGCCGGGCGGCCTCCCGGAGCGCCCAGACCAGGGCGCCCTGTGCGGCCGGGGAGCCGTCGACCTCGACGAGCAACCAGGGGTGCTGGCGCCGCGGCAGCAACGGGGTCAGCCGCATCGGCTCCACCCGGCGTCCCTCCGGCGCGTCGTCGCCGGCGGGGGCTTGCGGTGGGCGCGGCCGATCCTGTTCCGGCTCGTCCCTGAACCGGTGCGCGTCGTCCATGCAGCGATCGTCCATCGCCCCGTTGCGGGGCGGCAGGGACCAAGGACCCGCGTTGATCGAGGTCGTGGCGTTACCGAGCCGTCCCGCTCAGTGACTGCGTGTGTCACTGCGGACGGTGACGATCTGAATACGTTGCCTCCGGTTGGGGCGTCCCGAGCACGACCGTCGCGTCCCGCTCGTCGTCCCGCACCACGGACGCGTGCAGCCCGCCCGCCCGTACCGCGGCGGCGGTGAGCGATGCCTGGCGCGCGCTGGTCTCGACCAGCAGGGCCCCGCCCGGTGCCAGCCAGGACCGCGCCGCGGCGGCGACCCGTCGCTGCACGTCGGTGCCGTCCGGACCGCCGTCCAGCGCGGTGCGCGGCTCGGAGTCGCGCGCCTCGGGCGGCATCAGCGCCACCGCCGCGGTGGGCACGTACGGCGCGTTGACCGCCAGGAGGTCGACCCGGCCGCGCAGCGCGGCCGGCAGTGCTGCGTAGAGGTCGCCCTGGTGCACCCGGCCGCCGACCGGAGCGAGGTTGCGCCGGGCGCAGCCGACGGCGACCGGGTCGAGGTCGGCCGCGTGCAGCTCGACCGCGCCGAGGGCCGCGGCGACGGCGAGCCCCACCGCGCCGGAGCCGCAGCACAGGTCGACCACGACCGGGGTGCCGGGGGCCGAGCGCAGCAGGGCCACGGCCCGCTCGACCAGCAGGGCGGTCCGCTGCCGCGGCACGAAGACGCCGGGCTCCACCGCGACGCGCAGGCCGCAGAACCCGGCCCAGCCGAGGACCGTCTCCAGCGGCTCGCCGGCCACCCGGCGGCCCACCATCGCCGCGAGGTGCCCCGGACCGGTCGCGGCGGCCAGCAGTGCGGCGGCCTCCTCCTCGGCGAACACGCATCCGGCCGCGCGCAACTGCCCGACCAGGGACCCCGGGAGGACGTCGTCCCGCAACGGTGGCACGGGCTCCTGCCTCCCTCCGGACTCCGGCTGCCCGCGAGGGCACGGCCGGACCGGGCGTGCATGGGCAGACCCCCCGTGGGGCAGGGGGGTCGTGCGTGAGCAGTGCGCGACCGATCGACACGGGAGCCTGCCATGCCGCCAACGGACCCACGACCCCACGGCGACGGGACCGGGGAACGCCCCGGCGGGGACGAACCGCCCGCGCGGCGCCGCCGGGGCAGGGGAGTCGTCGCCGCCACCTTCCTCGCCGGACTGGCCATCGTGCTCGCGGTCCTGCTGCTCGTCCCGCGCTGCAGTCAGGAGGTGCAGGACAACGGGTCCGCCGTCGACCGCTCCCCGGTCATCGTCGAGGAGGCAGCCTCGCCGGCAGGGCCGTAGGCGGCTCCGGCTGCGGCGTCGCGGGTCACGCGGTGAAGCCCACACGGTCAATCTTGCGGTGGTAGCGGGTGCCGAGCCCGCCGCCGAGCAGCGCGCCGAGCAGGGAGACGAGCGCGGCAGCCACGCCGGCGACGACGCCGGCGGTGGTGGCGGTGCTGCCGCTGACCGGGATGCTCGGCAGGTTCAGCTGGGAGAGCACGTTGTACTGCGCGCCCAGCACCACGCCGAGGAGGCCGAGCACGACCACCACCAGCAGGCCGATGAGCCACACGGCCAGGCCCTGACGGGCGCCGTCGAAGCGGGCCATCCGGCCGGCCACGTAGCCGCCGGCGAAGTAGGCGAGGAAGAGCACGACCAGCAGGGCGATGCCGCCGGTGAGGCCGATGGTGGTGGCCTGCCGGGCGGCCTCGTCCGCCGTGTCGACCTGGCTCAGGCCGAAGGCGACACCGGCCGCGGAGAGGATGGCCAGCAGCAGCACGGCCAGGCCGTTGGCCGACAGCCAGCCGAAGAACGCAGCCCCCCACTTGATGCCGCCGTAGCGGGCGTGCTGGGCGTCGACGGCGTCCCGGGCGGCCCCGCGGGTGGCGTGCGCGCCGTCCGGCGCCGTGGGGGCAGCCGCCGTGGTGGGGGCGTCGAGGTCGGTCCGGGTGCGGTCGGGCTCGGGCATCACGTCTCCTCGGGGGCGGCGCAGGGCCCGGGATCGGTGCCCGGTCGCCCCCGCGGCAAACGGGACGTGACCGGATCGTGTGACGGTGCTGACCAGGGAGGACGTGCCTCGTCGCGCGGGTGGACACGCGACGGCGCCCGGCGCGACGACGATGACCGGCTCGGACACCGCGGCCGGCGGGGATGGGACGACCGACGCCCCGGCGACGCGGCCGACCAGTGGGTCGACGTGCCTGCGGCCCGGAGGCGGAGAGCGGGTGACGAGAATCGAACTCGCACTGTCAGCTTGGGAAGCTGATGTTCTACCATTGAACTACACCCGCATGACGCTCTGACCTGCGCTCTTGCCGCAGCTCCCGACCGGGGCCGATCGAGCAGTCCCGGAGAGAATACACGGTGGGTGCAGTGTCACGCGCACCCCCGTTCGGGTCGATCTCCGCCTCCAGCGACTCGGCCCACCGTCTCCCACCGGTCCCACGGCCCTCCGCCGGACCGACCCGGTGTCCGGGTGTCGTCCGAGCGGGCGCCTCGCGGGCCGGACGACTGCTGCGGCCCGCCTCATCGGTCCGCGTGACCGTCTCGGTACGCCGGCGCGGATGACCACGGTGCCGCCGAAGTCCGCCGGAGGATCGTCGCGGTGGGATGTCGAGAACCCGGGCGCGGCTCCGTCCACGGGGTGGACACGGCCACCATGGGCCGTACGTCACCGAGGAGAACACGATGGCCAAGTACCTGCTGCTCAAGCACTACCGTGGCGCGCCGGCGGCGGTCAACGACGTGCCGATGGACCAGTGGACGCCGGAGGAGGTCTCGGCCCACGTGCAGTACATGCAGGACTTCGCCGTCCGGCTCGAGGGCACCGGGGAGTTCGTCGACAGCCAGGCGCTCTCCCCGGAGGGCACGTTCGTCCGCTACGACGGCGAGGGGCGGCCGCCGGTCACCGACGGTCCGTTCGCGGAGACCAAGGACCTGATCGCCGGCTGGATGGTGATCGACGTCGAGACCCACGAGCGGGCGCTCGAGCTGGCCGGCGAGCTGTCCGCGGCTCCGGGTGCGGGTGGGAAGCCGATCCACGAGTGGCTCGAGGTGCGGCCGTTCCTGGCCGCGCCGCCGACCATCACGGAGTGACGCGCGGTGGACGAGGCCCTGCTGCGGGCCCTCATCCCCGCCGTGATCGGGGTCCTCGTCCGCCGCGGAGCCGACTTCGCGGCGGCCGAGGACGCCGTGCAGGACGCGCTGGTCGAAGCCGTGCGCGTGTGGCCGGACGACCCGCCGCGGGAGCCCAGGGCGTGGTTGGTGGCCGTTGGGTGGCGCAGGTTCCTCGACGCCGCCCGCGCCGACACCTCCCGACGGCGGCGCGAGGTGCTCGTCGACGACGAGCCTGCGCCCGGGCCGGCCGAGGAGGTGGACGACACGCTGCAGCTGTACTTCCTGTGCGCCCACCCGTCCCTGTCCCCGGCCTCGGCGGTCGCGCTCACACTGCGCGCGGTCGGCGGTCTGACCACGCGTCAGATCGCGCAGGCCTACCTGGTGCCGGAGGCGACCATGGCCCAGCGCATCAGTCGGGCCAAGCGGACCGTCTCGGGCGTCCGGTTCGACCAGCCCGGGAACGTCGCCACGGTGCTGCGCGTGCTCTACCTGGTCTTCAACGAGGGCTACTCCGGCGACGTCGATCTCGCGGGCGAGGCGATCCGGCTGGCTCGCCAGCTGGCGGAGAAGACCGAGCACGAGGAGGTGGCGGGCCTGCTCGCGCTCATGCTGCTCCACCACGCGCGGCGCCCGGCACGGACCCGCCCCGACGGCAGCCTCGTGCCCCTCGCCGAGCAGGACCGCACCCTGTGGGACACCCGGTTGATCGCCGAGGGCGTCGACGTGCTCCAGACCGCCCTCGCCCGCGACCGACTGGGGGAGTTCCAGGCCCAGGCCGCCATCGCCGCGCTCCACGCCGACGCGCGCACGGCAGAGGAGACCGACTGGGTGCAGATCGTCGAGTGGTACGACGAGCTGGTGCGGCTCACGGACAGCCCGGTCGCCCGCCTCAACCGGGCCGTCGCGGTCGGCGAGGCCGTCGGATCCCGGGCCGGCCTGGCCGCACTGGCGGGGCTCGATCCCGCCCTGCCCCGCCACGCCGCCGTCGCGGCGTACCTGCACGAGCGTGAGGGTGATCGAGTGACCGCAGCACGGCTCTACGCCGAGGCGGCCCGATCAGCGCCCAACCTCCCCGAACGCGACCACCTCACGCGACAGGCCGCACGGCTCAACGCGGAACTGCGCGGTTGAGCGGCGGGTCGTACGCGCTCCCCGGGAGTCGGGCCCGTGGTCCGGCTCCCGCGTCGACGTCGCCACATCGCAGCGCGGTCGCCCCTCGCGGAACGGCTGGTGAGTCCCTGCCGGGACCCCGCGACAGCGACATCGGGACACCGCCACCGAGAGCTCGGGGAGCTCGACGTCCTGCCGATGGACCACACCCGCGGAGTGCCGCCCGGGTTCACCGGAGCGGCCGCCGGGAGGGGAGCGGGGGGGCGCCGGCGCGGATGACCACGGTGGTGCCCGCCGGGCCGGGTGTCGCGGTGACCTGCCCGACGGCGCTCATCAGCATCGAGCCGCGGCCACGGTCCATGCTCGGCACTCGCTCCCGCCACCGGCCGTGGTCGCGGACCACTACCTCGACGCGGCCGTCGGCGAGCTCGGCGCCCACGTCGATGACCGGCTCGGCCGGGTCCTGCGCGTGCTCGATGGCGTTCGTGGCCGCTTCGCACGTCGCCAGGACAAGATCGTAGGCCAGGTCCTCGTCCAGGCCGGCCTCGGCGAACAGCGTCCACAGCCGCCGGCGCAGTGCCGGGATGGACCGGGTGTCGGACGGGAAGCGCCAGTGCCGGCGGACGGTGGTGCCCGCGGGGGCGAGCGGGACCGGCGGCGCCGGGTCCACCGCGGACGGCGCAGCCGAGGGCGGGGTCACCGGCGGGCGCGGGCGGGGCGGCGCCGTGGCGGTCGCGTCCCCGTCCGCTGCGACGGTCGCGGGCTGCGGACCGGGGGGCGCGGGACGGCTGCCGACGACCGCGCGGCCGGCGGTGCGCTCCAGGACCGCGCGCAGCCGGCCGACGAGCTCGGCGGACTCGAACGGCTTGGCCAGGTAGTCGTCCACCCCGGCGTCGAAGCCCTCCACCGCGGCCTCCTGGCCGGCCCGGGCGGTGAGCATGACCACCGGGACGTCGCGCACCGCGGGATCGGCCCGCAGGGCGCGGAGCAGCTCGAAGCCGTCGAGCCCGGGCATCATCACGTCGGTCACCACGACGTCGGGCCGCGCCGCCGCGACGCTCTCCAGCGCCTCCTGCCCGTTGGTGGCCGTCCGGACCGTCCAGAGCGGGGACAGCAGCCGCGCCAGGTAGGCGCGCATGTCGGCGTTGTCGTCGACGACCAGCACGCTGGTGCCCGGGCTGCCGGCCGGCGTCCGCACGCCCGCCCCGCCCGCGACGTCGTCCCACGGCGTGACCACACCGCCGCGCGCGGACGCCGACGGGACGGCGGGGGCGCCGGCCGGGGCGTCAGGAGCGCCGAAGGGGACCCGCACCGTGAAGGTGCTGCCGCTGCCGGGCTCGCTGGTGGCGCTGACCTCGCCGCCGTGCAGGGTGACCAGCTCGCGGACCAGGGCCAGCCCCAGCCCGCTGCCCTCCCGGCTGCGCGCGGCGGTGCCCGCGCCGCGGTGGAACCGCTCGAACAGGTGCGGCAGCTCAGCGGCGGGGATCCCGACCCCGGTGTCGGCCACCTGCAGCACCAGGTCGTCCCCCTCGGCCCGCAGGGTGACGTCGATGCCGCCGACGAAGGTGTACTTCACCGCGTTGGCCACCAGGTTGAGGACGATCTTCTCCCACATCCGCGGGTCGACGTAGGCGGGCCGGTCCAGCGACGGGCTGTCGACGGTGAGCCGCAGGCCCGCGCGCTCGGCGGCGGCCCGCAGCACCCCAGCCAGCTCGGCGGTGAAGGCGGCGACGTCGGTCTGCACCCGAACCGCGGACGCCCGGCCGGCCTCGATGCTCACGAACTCCAGCAGGTCGTTGACCAGCCGCTGCAGACGCTGGCCGTTCCGCAGGGCCAGGGTCAGCGACTCGCGGACGCTGGCTGGCAGCGCAGGACCGTTCTCGGCGAGGGTGTCGGCGATCGGGCCGAGCAGCAGGGTGAGCGGCGTGCGCAGCTCGTGGCTGACGTTGGCGAAGAACGCCGTCTTGGCCTGGTCCAGCTCGGCCAGCGCCTCCGCCCGGGCCCGTTCCTCGGCGTAGGCCCGGGCGTTGCGGACGGCGGCGGTGAACTGGCCGGCCAGCAGCTCGTGGAAGGAGCGGTACTCCTCGTCCAGCGCGCGGTTGGGGTTCACGCCGACCACCAGAGCGCCCACGCTGTCGCCGTCCGTACCGCCCAGGGGGAGGACGACGCCCTCGGTGACCGAGTCGCCGAAGGGCCCGCCGGGGACGCCGAGCCCGGCGACGTCCTCGGGGAGCAGCTCGCCGGGTGCGGTGGCGACCTCGGGCAGGTGCTCGGGAGGGCAGCCGACCACCGCGGTGCGGCGCAGTCCGGGCGCGCCCGGGGTGGCGAGGTAGACGGCGGCGAAGGGCACGTCCAGGAGGTCCCCGGCCAGCGCGGCGGTCATCGCCGCCACCGTCGCGGCCTCGTCGACCAGCTCCCCGGTCGACGTCGCGACGCCGTGCAGCAGGCGCTGCCGGCGCTCGGCCAGCACCTGCCGGGTCACCTCGGTGCAGACCGCGTGCATGCCCGCGACGCGGCCGTCGTCGCCGTAGGCCGGGGCGTGGGAGACGGTGAAGTAGGTCTCCTCGCGGTAGCCGGCGCGCTCGAGGAGCAGGAGCAGCTGCGGGATCCAGGACGCCTCGCGGGCCGCCATCGCGTGCTCCACCGGCTCCTGCAGCGCCGCCCAGCCCTCGGCGAGGGTCACCCGCAGGTCGTCGCCGATGGCGCCGGGGTGCTTGGTGCCGATCAACGTCGCGTAGGCGTCGTTGTAGAACTGGGTGTACCCCGGCCCCCAGGCCAGGATCATCGGGAACCGGGAGACCAGCACCGTGCGGACGGCGTGCCGCAGGCTGGCCGGCCAGGTCCCGACCGGCCCGACCGGCGTGGCGGACCAGTCGAAGGCGGCCATCAGGCGGCCGTTCTCACCACCGTCACCGAAGAGCTCGTCGTCCCCCGGAGCCGGGGACGGGGCGGCGCCTGTGCTCACGTACCGGCGCACCTCCCCGTGCTGATCCCCTGCCCCTCCCGACGCGGCCCGGACGCGCGTCGGTACCGGCGCCCGGCCGCAGCCGGGCACCGGACCGAACGGTACCCGGAGCTCAGCGGCGCATCTCCCCGAGGAAGCCGGTCGCCTCGGAGCGCAGCTGCTCGGCCAGCTGGGACAGTCCGCTGACGTCCTGGCCGCCGGGGCCCAGGGACGCCGAGCCGTCGACCGCGGCGGCGATCCCGTCCACCATGCCGTTCATCTCGGTGACCGTCGTCCCGACCCGGGTCATGACCGCGGCGACCTCCTCGCAGGCGGCCCGGATCTGCTCGACCTGAGCGGTCACCCGCTCGGTGGCCCGGCCGGTCTGGTCGGCGAGGTCCTTGACCTCCGAGGCCACGACGGCGAACCCCTTGCCGGCCTCGCCGGCGCGGGCGGCCTCGATGGTCGCGTTGAGCGCCAGCAGCCGCGTCTGGGCCGCGACGGCGTCGATCAGCGCGATGACGTCGCGGATCTCGGTCGCCGAGCGGGTCAGCGCGCTCATCGTCTCCTGGGCGGTGGCGGCCTCGGCGCTCGCCGCGGAGGCCGCGCCGGCCAGCCCGGCCGCCGAGGCGCTCATCTCCGTCGATGCCGTCGCCACCTGCTCGGAGGTGGACAGGACGACGGTCTCGAACTCGTCGGCCAGCCGCAGGCGGGCGCTCGTGGCCTCGGTGACCCGCCCCGCGGTCGCCTGCATGGCGTCGCGGGCGGCGTTGATCTCGGTGGCCCCCTTGCGGTAGGCGCCGGCCAGGCCGCCGAGCAGCACCGAGCGGTGGAACCGGCCGGCCGCCGCGGAGGTCAGCGCGGCCGAGGCCTCGCGGACGAAGGCGTCGGAGACGTCGAGCATGCTGTTGACGCCGTCGTTGAGCGCCTGGAGCTCAGGCACGTCGGCGATGCCGGGCGTCGGGCGGCTGCGGGCCTCCAGGTCGCCGCGGGCGGCGGCCTGGCAGGTCCGGGTCAGCTGCTGCACGAAGGCGCGGTAGACCGCCAGCTCCTCGGCGTCGCTGCGCAGTCCGCTCCCGGACCGCCTGCGGATGCCCACCTCAGCGCTCCTCTCGCGCGATGACCGACCAGATGAACTCCTCGTACGAGTCCGCCTGCGCGGCGACGAGCTCGTCGAGCAGGCGGGAGGAGGCGGCCACGGCGGCCTTGGCCGTGGGGTGCCGCCGCTCCTCCTCGACCAGGCGCTGGTACAGGGGGGTGACGCTGCGGATCGCGCCGGGCGAGGGGCGGCGCCGGTTGGAGTGGTACCCGACGACGGACCCGTCGGCGGCGTAGGACGGCGTGACGTGCGCGAGCACCCAGTAGTGCGCACCGTCGGCGGCGAGGTTGTTGATGTAGGCGAACAGCTCGCGCCCCTGGGAGAGGGTCTGCCACAGCAGGGCGAAGACCGCACGGGGCATGTCGGGGTGCCGGATCAGGTTGTGCGGCCGGCCGATCACGTCGTCCACCTCGTACCGGCTGATCCGCAGGAAGACGTCGTTGGCGTAGGTGATCACGCCGCGGAGGTCGGTCTTGGAGACGATCAGCTCGTCCGGGGCGAAGGTGCGCGCCTCCCCGGTGGGGGAGGCGCCCCGGCCGGCTCCCCGTGGGGCCGACCGGTCCTGGATGTCGAGCACAGAGGTCCTCCCAGCGCTGCCGGACGATGTCGCCCCCTTGTCATCGGCAGGGTGGGGAGGCGATCCAGCTGGGCGGCACGGACCCCGTGGACGGCGCCGCGCCACCGGCCGGGCGGGCCGGCCGGTGGCGCACCAGGGCCGCGGAGGGTCTGCCGGCCCGATCGGACCGGGGTGGCGAGCGGACGCGGTCCCTAGACTCCGCCGCATGCTGCTGTCCGACCGCGACATCACGACCGCGATCTCCGAGGGCCGCCTGGGCATCGAGCCCTACGACAAGGCGCTGGTGCAGCCCTCGAGCATCGACGTCCGGCTGGACCGCTTCTTCCGGGTCTTCAACAACGCGCGCTACACGCACATCGACCCGGCCCAGCAGCAGGACGACCTGACCACGCTGGTCGAGCCCGACGGCGACGAGCCGTTCGTGCTGCACCCGGGCGAGTTCGTGCTCGGCTCGACGCTCGAGGTCGTCACCGTCCCGGACGACATGGCCGCCCGGCTGGAGGGCAAGAGCTCGCTGGGCCGGCTGGGGCTGCTGACCCACTCCACGGCCGGCTTCGTCGACCCGGGCTTCTCCGGGCACATCACGTTGGAGCTGTCCAACGTGGCCAACCTGCCGATCACGCTGTGGCCGGGCATGAAGATCGGCCAGCTGTGCCTGTTCCGGCTGACCAGCCCGGCCGAGCACCCGTACGGCTCGGCGGTCTACGGCTCCCGCTACCAGGACCAGCGCGGTCCGACGCCCTCCCGGTCGTTCCGCAACTTCACCCGCGCCGAGACGCGGCGTCCGGCTCCCTGACCGGCGCGGTGGTCACGCGGCCGACCACCTCGTCGTCGACGAAGCGCTCGCGGGTGACCGCCCAGCCGCTGACCAGCAGGGCGACGACGCAGGTGAAGGCGACGGCGAACATGCCGGCGTAGCTGCCGGTGGCCCCGCGCAGGACGCCGACCAGCAGCGGTCCCCCGGCGGCGAGCACGTACCCCCACCCCTGGACGACGGTGGACAGGGCGGCCGTGGTCTCCGGCGTGCGGGCGCGCAGCCCGATGAGGGTGAGGACCATCGCGAAGGTCCCCATCCCCAGGGCCAGCAGGCTCATCCACAGCCACGGGACGGTCCGCGGCGCAAGCAGCAGGCCCAGCCAGCCGGCGACGTAGCAGGCGCCGAAGGCGACCAGCAGCGGCCGCTGTGCCCGCGGGCGCACCGTCAGCACCGGGACGACGGCGTTGAGCGGGATGACGACGACGGTGTTGACGCCGAGCAGCAGCCCGGCGGTCGCCGCGCCGAGCCCGGAGTCCCGCAGGTACTGCGCCGTCCAGCCGATGATGACGTAGGCCTGCATCGCCTGGAGGCCGAAGAAGGCCGCCAGGAGTACCGCCGTGGGGCTGCGCACCAGCGACCGCAGGGGCAGCGCCGCGTGCGTCCTCTGCGAGGCCCCGGCCCGCGGCCGCACGGCGAGCCACGGCAGCGCGGTCACCAGCGCGAGCACCATCCACACGCCCAGCGCCCAGCGCCAGCCGCCGTCCCCTGCGGCGCGGGCGATGGGCGCGGCGGAGACGGAGGCCACCGCTCCGCCGACGGCCATGGCGGTGCTGTAGGCCCCGACGAGCAGCCCGGTGCGCTGCGGGAAGTAGCGCTTGACCAGGCTGGGCAGCAGCACGTTGCCCAGGGCGCCGCCGACCATCGCCAGCACGGTCCCGACGACGAAGAGCCAGAACGTCCCGGCCGCCGCGCGCACCACCAGGCCCGCGGCCATCGCCAGCAGCGCGCCGGCGAGCACGTGCCCGTCGCGGAACCGGGCGGCCAGTGGCGGCCCGGCGAACCCGATGGCCGCGAAGCAGAGCACCGGCAGGCTGGTGATCAGCCCGGTCAGCCCACTGGAGACGTCCAGCCCACGCTGGATCTCCTGCAGCACCGGGCCGACGCTGTTGACCGCCGTCCGCAGGTTCAGCCCGGTGAGGACGATCGCCGTCCCGACGAGCACCAGGCCGCGGGACGTCCCGGCCCGGTCGGCGGAAGGTGGAGCGATCCCGGTCACCCGACGATGGTGCTCCGGGGCCCGCGGCCCGTCGTGCCCGGGTCCTGTCGCGGGACGGCGGCTCGCGGGACGGCCGCGGGGTGGCGGCGCAGCGCGGCCGGCACCGGGCCCCGGTCGGCCGCGCACCCGCCCGCCGACGACGACGGCGCGTGCCCCCGGGAGGGACACGCGCCGTCGTCGCGGTGCGGTGGGGTCGCGGTGCGGTGGGGTCAGCGGTGCGGTGGGGTCAGTTCTGCGCGCCGTGCTCCGTCGCCGCCGAGCCGGTGCCGGCCACGTCGTCGCCCTCCGTGCCGACCTCCGCGCCGTGCTCGGTGCCGGGCGTGCCGACCGGTGCGAGCGAGCGCAGCAGGATCTGGCTGACGTCGAGGACCTCGACGTGCTCGCCGGCCTGGCCGTTCTGCTTCTTCGTCGTCAGCGCGTCGCTGAGCATCGTGATGCAGAACGGGCACGCGGTGGAGATGACGTCCGGGTCGAGGTCGAGCGCCTCCTCGGTGCGCTCCATGTTGATCCGCTTGCCGATCTTCTCCTCCATCCACATGCGGGCGCCACCGGCACCGCAGCAGAAGCCGCGGTCCTTGCAGCGGTGCATCTCCTGGGTGGACAGGCCCTGGACGGACTCCAGGATCTCGCGCGGGGGCGTGTAGACCTTGTTGTGCCGGCCGAGGAAGCACGGGTCGTGGTAGGTGACCTTGCGGTCGACCGGCGTGACCGGGGTCAGCCGGCCGTCGGCCACCAGCTGGTTGAGCAGCTGGGTGTGGTGGACGACCTCGTACTCGCCGCCGACCTGCGGGTACTCCCGGCCCAGCGAGTTGAAGCAGTGCGGGCAGGTGGTGACGATCTTGCGCATGCCCGGCACGCGGCCCTCGAAGACGCCGTTGAGGGTCTCGACGTTCTCCTGGGCGAGCATCTGGAAGACGAACTCGTTGCCCATGCGGCGGGCCGGGTCGCCCGAGCAGGTCTCCCCGGAGCCCAGGACGGCGAACTCGACGCCGGCGGTGTGCAGCAGCTCCGCGACGGCCTTGGTGACCTTCTTGCCCCGGTCGTCGATGGCGCCGGCGCAGCCGACCCAGAACAGGTACTCGACATCGAGGGGCAGCGGGCCGTCGGCCTGCCGGACCTCGAAGTCCAGCTCCTTCATCCAGTCCTCGCGGGTGCTGGGGCTCACGCCCCACGGGTTGCCGCGGTTCTCCAGGTTGCGCAGCATCACGCCGGCCTCGGAGGGGAAGTTGGACTCGATGAGCACCTGGTAGCGGCGCATGTCGTCGATGTGGTCGATGTGCTCGATGTCGACCGGGCACTGCTCGACGCAGGCGCCGCAGTTGGTGCAGCTCCACAACACGTCGGGGTCGATGACCCCGCCCTCCGCGAGGGTGCCGACGAGCGGGCGGTGGGCCTGCGCGTCGTTGGTGCCCTCGATGCGGGCGTAGCCCGAGGCCCAGACCTGCTCGTCGCTCGGCTTGAGGACGTCGTAGTCGGGCGCGGTCTCGGCCGCGGTCTTCTCGCCGAGCAGGTACGGGGCCTTGGCGTACAGGTGGTCCCGCAGGTCCATGATCACCATCTTGGGGCTGAGCGGCTTGCCCGTGTTCCACGCCGGGCACTGGCTCTGGCACCGCCCGCACTCGGTGCAGGTGGTGAAGTCGAGCATCCCCTTCCAGGTGAAGTCCTCGATCTTGCCGCGGCCGAAGATCGCGTCCTCGTCGGGGTCCTCGAAGTCGATCTCCTTGCCGCCCGAGGTCATGGGCTGAAGCGGACCCAGGGCGACGCTGCCGTCGTCGTGGCGCTTGAAGTAGATGTTCGGGAAGGCGCTGAACCGGTGCCAGGCGACGCCCATGTTGAGGGTGCGGCTGAGGACCACGAGCCAGGTCAGCGAGACCACGATCTTGACGAACGCGACGACGCTCAGCAGGTCCGGGCTGTTCGGCAGCACGGTCGCCAGCAGGCCCGAGACGGGGTGCGACCAGGCCGGGGCGTCGGTCAGGTCCGAGGAGATCTTGAGCGCCCGGATCAGCAGGATGCAGATACCGACGATCAGGACGACGGCCTCGACGAAGTAGCCGCGTCCCTCGTTCGAGCCGGCGAAGCGGCTGGCCCGGCCCTGGCGGCGCGGGTGGTCCTTCTGGCGCCGGTAGATCAGGTAGAGGATCCCGACGACCGTGCCGGTGCCGATGACGTCGGCGAAGAGGTTCCAGATGCCCAGCTCCCCGACGAGCGGCAGGTGGAAGGCCGGGTCCCAGACCTCGCCGAAGGCCTCGACCAGGGTGAGGAACAGGCCGTAGAAGCCCAGGAACACGAACCAGTGGGCGACGCCGATCGACGACCACTTGAGCATCCGGGTGTGCCCGAGCGACTCCACGACCAGCGTCTTGAGCCGCGGGCCCACCGGACCGTTGCGGGTGCTGTCCGGCTGACCGGTCCTGATGATGCGGACCATGGCCCGCACCGCCCGGTAGGCGAACACCACCGACACGATGAGGAAGAGCACGCTGATCGTCCCCAGGACGATCTGCAAGGGGCCCATCGAACATCCCTCCCGGACGCCAGGAGGCGTCGGTTGATCCCCCGCCCGCCACGACGGCGGGTGGACTCGCCATCGTCCAACGGACCGCGTGCGGGCACCGGCGCCCGCACGCGTCGGACGATAGCCGTCGGGCGCACAGGCTACTCGCCGGTAACCCCCTCGCGGCCGCGCCCGGTCCCCCGGTGTCCGCGGACCGGGGCGCCGTCCTCCGATGATCAGCTCAGCTGGTCGTCGCGGGTCCTGCCTCACCCCCGGTGCTGAGCCGGGACCCGCACAGCCGAGCCGGGAGGAGCGCTGTCCACAGATGTCGGTCGCCCGTTCCGCTGCAGCGACGGCCGACCGAGAGTCCTCCTGTGCACCCCACCCTCTGCGCCGCGAAGGCGGCGGACCGATCGGATCTGCGACACCCGGGAACACTTCCCGCGGGGGTGCCGTTAGGGTGGGCAGGAAAGTTGAGTGGACCCCGCGCAAGGCGGCCCACCGACTCCCCACACACGGATCAGCACCACCCCGGAACACACGGAAGAGAGGCCAGCTCCATGGCTCGAGCGGTCGGTATCGACCTCGGCACCACGAACTCCGTCGTCACCGTCCTCGAGGGCGGCGAGCCGACGGTCATCGCCAACTCCGAGGGCTCGCGGACCACCCCGTCGGTCGTCGCGTTCGCCAAGAACGGCGAGGTCCTCGTCGGCCAGTCGGCCAAGAACCAGGCGGTCACCAACGTCGACCGCACGATCCGGTCGGTCAAGCGCCACATGGGCACCGACTGGCGGACCAACGAGATCGACGGCAAGCGCTACACGCCGCAGGAGATCAGCGCCCGCATCCTGCAGAAGCTCAAGCGCGACGCCGAGACCTACCTGGGCGAGCCGGTGACCGACGCGGTCATCACCGTCCCCGCCTACTTCGAGGACGCGCAGCGCCAGGCCACCAAGGAGGCCGGTGAGATCGCGGGCCTCAACGTCCTGCGCATCGTCAACGAGCCGACCGCGGCCGCGCTGGCCTACGGCCTGGACAAGGGCGAGACCGAGCAGACGATCCTCGTCTTCGACCTCGGTGGTGGCACCTTCGACGTCTCCCTGCTGGAGATCGGCGAGGGCGTCATCGAGGTGAAGGCCACCGCCGGTGACAACCACCTCGGCGGCGACGACTGGGACCAGAAGGTCGTCGACCACCTGGTCAAGACCTTCAACGTGTCCAACGGCATCGACCTGTCCAAGGACAAGCTGGCCATGCAGCGGCTCCGCGAGGCCGCCGAGAAGGCCAAGATCGAGCTGTCCGGCGCGCAGTCGACCAACGTCAACCTGCCCTACATCACCGCCGGTGCCGAGGGCCCGCTGCACCTCGACGTCACGATCACCCGGGCCGAGTTCCAGCGGATGACGCAGGACCTGCTCGACCGCGCCCGGGCGCCGTTCAACCAGGCGATCCGTGACGCCGGCGTCTCCGTCGGCGAGATCGACCACGTCGTCCTCGTCGGTGGCTCGACCCGCATGCCGGCCGTCACCGACCTGGTGCGCGAGCTGACCGGCGGCAAGGAGCCCAACAAGGGCGTCAACCCCGACGAGGTCGTCGCCATCGGCGCCGCTCTGCAGGCCGGCGTCCTCCGCGGTGAGGTCAAGGACGTCCTGCTGCTCGACGTCACCCCGCTGTCCCTCGGCATCGAGACCAAGGGCGGGATCATGACCAGGCTCATCGAGCGCAACACCACGATCCCGACCAAGCGCTCCGAGATCTTCACGACGGCCGACGACAACCAGCCGTCCGTGCAGATCCAGGTCTTCCAGGGCGAGCGCGAGATGGCCATGTACAACAAGAAGCTCGGCATGTTCGAGCTCACCGGTCTGCCGCCGGCGCCCCGCGGCGTCCCGCAGATCGAGGTGGCCTTCGACATCGACGCGAACGGCATCGTGCACGTGTCCGCCAAGGACCTCGGCACGGGCAAGGAGCAGTCGATGACCATCACCGGCGGCTCGGCCCTCCCCAAGGAGGACATCGAGCGGATGATGAAGGACGCCGAGGCGCATGCCGAGGAGGACAAGCGCCGCCGCGAGGAGGCCGAGACCCGCAACCTCGCCGAGTCGCTGCAGTACCAGACCGAGAAGTTCCTGGCCGAGAACGGTGACAAGATCCCGGCCGACAAGAAGGAGGAGCTCGGCGAGGCCCTCACCGAGCTGCGCTCGGCCCTCGGCGGCTCGGACATCGCGGCGATCAAGGCGGCCCAGGAGAAGGTCGCCCGGGTCTCCCAGGAGGTCGGCGGGGCGCTCTACGCCCAGCAGACCGAGGCGGGGGCCGCGGGTGCCGGCGCCGGTGCCGCGGGTGCCGGTGACGCCGGCACGCCCGGCGGTGCGACCGGTGCGACCGCGTCGGACGACGACGTGGTGGACGCCGAGATCATCGACGAGGACAACGACCGCCGATGACGGAGAGGGAAGAGGAGCCGCGGGTCGTCATCCGCGACAAGCGGCGCATCGACCCGATCAGCGGCACCGTGCGGGTGCCGGCCGGTGAGCAGCCGGCCGGCACCGGCCCGGGCGTAGACCCAGCAGGGGAGCAGATGAGCGAGCACGAGGCCGTCGACGGCGGTCAGCCGACGGCGGTGGACGACGACCTGTCCCGCCAGCTGGCGGAACGGACCGAGGACCTCCAGCGGGTCACCGCCGAGTACGCGAACTACCGGCGGCGGGTGGACCGGGACCGTCAGCTCGTGGTGGACCAGGCCGCCGAGCGGTTCGCCACCCAGCTGTTCCCGATCGTCGACGACATCGAGCGGGCCCGGGACCACGGCGACCTGACCGGCGCGTTCAAGGTCGTCGCCGACCGCGTCCTGGGGCTGCTCGACGGCCTGGGCGTCGAGGCCTTCGGCGTGGCCGGTGACCCGTTCGACCCGGCGTTGCACGAGGCGGTCATCCACGACACCTCCGCCGAGGTCGACGTCCCGACCGCGACGACGGTGCTGCGGCAGGGTTTCCGCCGCGGCGACCGCGTGCTGCGGACGGCGATGGTCGCGGTCACCGATCCGGAGACCCCGGTGGCGACCGCACCCGCCGACGGGACCGCTCCCGCGCAGCCGGGCGAGGGCCCGGCGGCCGACTGAGCCGGAGAGGGGGCGCCCGATGAGCACCCGGGACTTCATCGAGAAGGACTACTACGCCGCTCTGGGCGTCGCCAAGGACGCCGACGCGGCGGCCATCAAGAAGGCCTACCGTCAGCTGGCCCGCGACCTGCACCCGGACAAGAACCCCGGCAACGCAGAGGCGGAGGCCCGGTTCAAGGAGGTCTCCGAGGCCTACGACGTCCTCTCCGACCCCAAGCGGCGCGCCGAGTACGACGAGGCCCGCCGGCTGTTCGGGGCCGGCGGCGCAGGCGCGCGGGCCGGCTTCCCCGGCGGGTTCCCCGGTGGGACGGGCGGCGGTCAGCCGTTCGACCTCGGCGACCTGTTCGGCGCCGCGGGCGGCGGGCGCACCGGCGGAACCGGCGGGCTCGGTGACCTGTTCGGCGGCCTCTTCGGGGGCGGCGGGGCGGGCGCGGGCTCGGCCCGGGCGCGCAGCCAGGCGGCGTCCGGCCCGGCCCGCGGCCAGGACGTCGAGACCGAGGCCACGCTCTCCTTCGAGGAGGCCGTCCTCGGCGTGACCGTGCCGCTGCGCATGCAGAGCCCCGGAACCTGCCCGACCTGCGCCGGCTCCGGGGCCCGGCCGGGCACCAGCCCGCACACCTGCCCCGTGTGCCAGGGCGCCGGGGTGACCAGCCGCAGCCAGGGGGCGTTCGCCTTCTCCGAGCCGTGCCGCAACTGCCGGGGCACCGGCCAGGTCGTCGAGGACCCCTGCCCGACCTGCGCGGGCAACGGCGTCACCAACCAGACCCGCACGATCACCGTGCGGATCCCGGCCGGCGTCAAGGACGGCCAGCGGATCCGGCTGGCCGGCAAGGGTGCGCCCGGGCGGCGCGGCGGCCCGGCCGGCGACCTCTTCGTCGTCGTCCACGTGTCCGAGCACGAGCTGTTCGGCCGCAAGGGCAACGACCTCACGCTGACCGTGCCGATCACCTTCGCCGAGGCCACCCTCGGGGCGACGCTGACCGTGCCGACCCTCGACGGCAACGTGACGCTCAAGGTCCCCGCGGGGACGGCGAGCGGGCAGACGCTGCGGGTGCGCGGGCGCGGCGTCCCCGGCAAGGGCCGGGCCGGCGACCTGCTGGTGACCGTCGAGGTGGCGGTGCCCAAGCGGCTCACGCCCGCGGCCGAGGAGGCCGTCAAGGTCCTCGAGGCCGAGCTCGGCGACCCGCGGCCGCGGATCACCGCCGCCGTGCAGCAGGGGGGTGCGCGGTGAGCCTGCCCACCGACGGTTTCCGCGAGCAGCTCGACGCCGGGCGCGCCGTCGCCGAGGACGCGCCGGTGTTCGTCATCTCGGTGGCCGCCGAGCTGGCAGGCATGCACGCGCAGACGCTGCGCCAGTACGACCGGCTGGGGCTGGTCAGCCCCGGCCGGACCCGGGGCGGTGGCCGGCGGTACAGCCCGCGCGACGTCGCGCTGCTCCGCGAGGTGCAGCGGCTCTCCCAGGAGGACGGCGTCAACCTGGCCGGCATCAAGCGGATCATCGACCTCGAGTCGCAGGTCGAGGCGCTGCAGCAGCGCGTGCAGGAGCTCCTCGCCGAGCTCGAGCTGGCCGAGAGCCGGGCGATCGCGGCCGAGTCCGCGGTCCGTGCCGGCTACGGGCGTGACCTGGTGCCGCTGCGGCCCTCCACCTCCGCGCTGGTCGTCTGGCGGCCCCGGGACGAGCGGTGACCGAGCGTGCGAGGTCACCGGGTGGTCCCAGCACCTCTCGACAGGGCGCCGACGAGCGCCGGCGAGGAGGCACCGTGACGCAGATGGACGCGCACGAGGCCTACGTGCGGGTGGAGCGGGAGATCGGACTGCTGCTGCGCCGCTCCCGCGCCATCTCCGCCCGCCTGTCCCGGGAACTGCACCCCGACCTGGACGGCGCCGCGTACGGGCTGCTGGCGCTGCTGCAGGACACCGGACCGCTGCGCGCCAGCGACCTGGTGGCCCGGCTGGGGCTCGACAAGAGCACGGTGAGCCGCCAGCTCTCCACGCTGGTCGCGCTCGGCCTGGTCACCCGCGAGGCCGACCCGGCCGACGGCCGCGCCCAGGTCCTCACCACCTCTCCCGAGGGTGCGGCCCGACTGGCCCGCATCCGGGACGCCCGACGGGCCCGCTGGGAGGCCGACCTCGCGGACTGGCCGACCGAGGACGTCGCCACGCTCGGCGAGCTGCTGGCCCGGCTGAACCGGATCGGCGAGGCGCGCGAGGCCGAGACCGGACGCTGAAGGAGGACCCCGTCCTCCCCACCCTTCGCAGGCTCGGGGGGGGGTGCCCGGGGCGCGGCCGCCCGCGAGGGAGCCGCTCTGCACACGACAGCGCCCCCGTACCCGGCCGGGTACGGGGGCGCTGTCGTGTCAGCGGGTCAGGTCACTACTGACCCGGGACCATCCAGCCGAGCACCGGCGTGGCCTGCAGGACCACGATCAGGCACATCAGCAGCAGGAGCAGCATGCTCCAGCCGAACACCTTCCGGAACAGCTCGCCCTCCCGGCCGGCCATGCCGACCGCCGCGGCCGCGATGGCGAGGTTCTGCGGGCTGACCATCTTGCCCATGACGCCGCCGGAGGAGTTGGCCGCCGCGAGCAGCACCGGGTCGAGGCCCGCGTTGGTCGCCGCCTGCACCTGCAGTGCACCGAACAGCGCGTTCGCCGAGGTGTCCGAGCCGGTCACCGCGACGCCGATCCAGCCCAGGATGGGGGACAGGAAGGCGAAGAAGCCGCCCGTCTCGGCCAGCAGCCGGCCGAGGTGGCTGGTCATGCCCGACTGGTTCAGCACGTAGGCCAGTGCGAGCACCGCCATCACGGTGAGGATGGCCCACTTCAGCTCGCGGTAGGTGTCGACGTAGGCCTTGAGCCCCCGGGCCGGGGAGACCCGCAGCACCAGCATGGTGAGCAGGCCGGCGAAGATCATCAGGGTGCCCGCGGCGGGTAACCAGTTGAAGCTGTACGTCGTCGACGCCAGCTCGGTGTCCGACCCAGCCGCGAACACGTTGAGCCCCGGCCAGGCGAAGGACGTCGTCCACGGCGGCTGGGCCAGCGCGGCCTTGATCGGGCCGAGGTTGGCCAGCGAGAAGATCGCGATGATGATCCCGTACGGCGCGTAGGCCTTGACGACCTCGGCGCGGCTGTCGTCGACCGGCCGGTCGGCGCTGCCGACGGCGGGGGCGTGCGGGTCGCGTGGGGCCTGGTCGCCCGGGGCGTCGCCGAGCTGCTCGCCGGCGGTGGCGCCGACGCCACCCCGCTCACGCCCGCCGGAGCCGGCGGCCACGGTGCCTGCACCGCCACCGGCCAGGGTGGCCGCGGTGACCGGCTCGTAGGAGGCCTTGCGCATCCGGACGACGGCGACGACGGCGGCCGCGGCCACCAGCGCGGCGATGATGTCGGTCAGCGGCACCGAGATGTAGTTGGCGGCGACGAACTGGGCCACGCCGAACGCGACGCCGCCGACCAGCGCCTCGCGCCAGGTGTCGCGCAGCCCGCGCTTGCCGTCGACCACGAACACCAGGACCAGCGGCACGAACGCGGCCAGGATCGGCGTCTGCCGGCCGGCCATGGCGCCCAGGGTGTCCACGGTGAGCCGGGCGTCGTCGCTCACCCCGGAGGTCACGGTAGCGAGCGTGATGATCGGCGTGGCCAGCGCGCCGAACGCTACCGGCGCGGTGTTGGCGATCAGCGCGACGACCGCGGCCTTGAGCGGCTGGAAGCCCAGCGCCATGAGCATGACGACGCTGATCGCGACCGGCGTCCCGAAGCCGGCCAGCGCCTCGAGCAGGGCGCCGAAGCAGAAGGCGATGATGATCGCCTGGATCCGCTGGTCGGGGCTGACCTTCTCGAAGGAGCGGCGCAGCACGTCGAAGTGGCCGGTGGCGACGGTGAGGTTGTAGACCCAGATCGCGTTGATGACGACCCACAGGATCGGGAAGAAACCGAAGGCGGCGCCCTCGGACGCCGACAGCAGCGTCTGCCCGACCGGCATCCGGAACGCGACGATGGCCAGCACGATCGCGACGGCCAGCGAGATGAGCCCGGCCAGCCAGGCCTTGAGCTTCAGCGCGCCGAGGAGCACGAAGAGGGTGAGCAGCGGGATCGCTGCCACCAGGGCGCTCAGTGCGAGTGACCCACCGACGGGGTCGACGACCTGCTCGAACAACGGAGCTCCTTCCCTCGGCGGTGAGGGCGCGAGGCTGGGTGGGGGGACGTGGGGCGGTTCAGTGTGGAGCAGCGCCGACCCCCCTGCAGGACCCTGCAGGGGGGTCCTCGTTCAGCCGTCCGTGGCGGCGGGCCGGGCCAGGGCGGTGCCGGGGCCGGTGAGCGCGCGCTCGAGCAGGTCCTCGACGGGCACGCCGCGGATCGAGGCGTCGAGCACCTGGACGGTGTGCGCGACCGGCATCCGCTTGCCCATCCGGGCCAGCGTGGTCGCCACCTGCATCCAGCAGCCGGGGTTGGCGGTGACCATAAGGTCCGCCCCGGTGGCGAGGACGGCGGCCGCCTTGCGCTCCCCGAGCTCCCGTGCCGGTTCCGGCTGCAGCATGTTGTAGGTGCCGGCGCTGCCGCAGCACAGCTCGGCCTCGGTGAGCTGCTTGAGCTCCACGCCGGGGATGCCGCGCAGCACCTTCCGCGGCTCCTCGCGGATGCCCTGCGCGTGGGCCAGGTGGCAGGCGTCCTGGTAGGCCACGGTCATGGGCAGCGGGTGCCGCTCGGCGACCGGGCCCAGCTCCACGATGAACTCGCTGATGTCCCGGGCCTTGTGTGCGAGCGCCTCGGCGCGCTCGGCCCACTCCGGCTCGTCGCGCAGCTGGTGGCCGTACTCCTTGACGTTCGAGCCGCAGCCGGCGGCGTTGAGGATGACGTAGTCGACCCCGGCCCGCTCGAAGGTCTCGATCGTCCGCTTGGCGAAGTCCAGCGCCTGCTCCTCGCGGCCGCCGTGGCCGGGCAGGGCGCCGCAGCAGCCCTGCCGCCTCGGCGTGATGACGTCGCAGCCCTCGGCGGCCAGCACGCGCACGGTGGCGGCGTTCACGTCGGGGAAGAAGGTGCCCTGCACGCAGCCGGCGAGCAGCCCGACCACCGCCCGCCGCTGCCCCACGGCCGGCGTCCGCTCGGGGACGCGCTCCACCGGGCCGAGCTTGGGCGCCAGCGACTCCATGGCCATCAGCGGGCCCGGCAGCTTGTTCATCAGGCCGGTGCGGGTCAGCAGGCTGCCGAGCCGACTGGCCTGGTAGGCGCGCAGCGGCCCGCGCAGTGCGCGCAGCCGCCGCGGGTAGGGGAACAGGTTGTAGATGAGGTCGCGGTAGAACTTCTCCGCCCGCGACCGCCGGTACCGCCGCTCGATCTGCGGGCGGGTGGCCTCGATCAGCTTGTCGTACTGGACGCCGGACGGGCAGGCCGTCACGCAGGCCATGCAGCCGAGGCACTGGTCGAAGTGGCGGACCATCGAGTCGTCGAGCGGCTCGCCCTCCAGCGCCTCCTTCATGAGGTAGACGCGGCCTCGGGGGCTGTCCATCTCCTCGCCCCACAGCACGTACGTGGGGCAGGTGGGCAGGCAGAACCCGCAGTGCACGCAGTCGCCGATGAGTGCGGCGTCCGGCGGGTGGTGGTCGTCGAAGGCCGGCTGCACGGCCTGCCGCGTCTTCGGCAGGCCGAGCAGGGCCGGGGTGCCCACGGTGGCGGCCCCGGTACCGGCCGGCAGGTCGATGTCCTGGCCGATGTCGAGCGGACGGCGCGCCCCGACGACCGCGGAGGGGGCCTCGTCGGCCGCCCGGGCGGCCCCGGTGGGCGATCCGGGCGGCAGGTCGGCGACCGTGTCGCGCACGGGGCCGACGTTCGGGGAGGCCCCGGGGGACCCGAGCGGGGGCGAGTCGCCCCGGCCATGACTGCCCGGCGTGATCTCCGTCATCTACAACCCTCCGACGAACCGGCCCGGCGACATCCGCCGCTCGGGGTCGAACCTCTCCTTGACCCGCCGCATGAGGTCCAGCGAGTCGCCGACCGGGCCCCAGTGGTCCAGGGAGTCCCGGACGGCGTCGGGCGCCCGCAGGACCACCGCGGTCCCGTCGTGCTCCGTGATGGCCGCACGCAGCCGGGGCAGGGCATCGACTGCCCGGCCGGCCGGGACGGCCGCGTAGGTCACCCCCGTCGCGGCGTGCGCGGCCACCGCCGTACCGGCGGGGAGGGCGCCCAGCACCGCCGAGAGCGACGCCGGTGCGTGGGCCAGCCGCAGCAGGACGTCGTCCGCACCGCCGGGCCGCCGGCCGAAGTCGGCGGGCAGGTCCTCGGACTCCTCGCCACCGCCGAGCAGGGCGACGGCGGCGCGGGCCTGCCCGGCCACCGACTCGGCGATCGACTCGAACAGCACGACCAGCCGTGCGGTGCCGTCGGCACCCGCGATGAGCTCCACGGCCGACGGGGTGAGCGTCGAGCGCGCCAGTGCGACCGACGGGGGCCCGGCTGCCGCGGCGTGCGGCAGCTCGAGGGTGACCACGCGGCGGGCGGGCGGCTCCGGGTGCAGGCGCCAGGTGGTGGAGACCACGGCGCCGAGCGTCCCGTGGGCGCCGGTGAACAGCTTGCCGAGGTCGTACCCGGCGACGTTCTTGACGACCTTGCCGCCGGCGTGCGCGACGGTCCCGTCGGCGAGGACGACGGTGATGCCGATGAGCAGGTCGCGGGTGGTGCCGTACCGCAGCCGGCGCGGCCCCGACGCGTTCGCGCTCACCACGCCGCCCAGCGTGGCGCCGTCCTCGGGCGGGTCCAGGCCGAGCAGCTGCCCGGCCCGACCGACGTGCGCCTGCAGGTCGGCGAGGCGCACCCCGGCCTCGGCCACGACGGTGAGGTCGCCCGCCACGTGCTCGACGATCCGGTCGAGGCCGGTGAGGTCCAGCAGCAGGTCGCAGGACGCCGGCGGCGCGGCCCACGTCAGCTTGCTGCGCCCGCCGACCGGCACGACGGTGCGCCCGTCGGCCGCCGCGGCCCGCAGCACCTCGGCGACCTGGTCGACGGTGCCCGGCCGGACCACCTCGCGCGGGACCACGCCACCGACCGCGTCGTCGGGTCCGCCGGCCCGGCGGGTGTCGGTGACGGCGGTCATCAGAAGACCTCGCCCAGGCCGGCTGCCTGCACCGGGTGCTCGCCCTTCCGGACGCCGGGCCGCTCGCCGCACAACCGCGGGGTCGGGAAGACCTTGCCCGGGTTGGCGATGCCGTCGGGGTCGAAGGCGCACCGCAGCAGCTGCATGGTGTCGAGGTCCTCGGGCGTGAACTGCTTGCCCATCTTCATGCGCTTCTCCTGGCCCACCCCGTGCTCGCCGGTGATCGAGCCGCCGGAGGTGATGCACAGCTCGAGGATGGCGCCGGCCAGCTCCTCGGCCTCGTGGGCCTGGCCCTCGACCGCGTCGTCGAACAGCACGAGCGGGTGCAGGTTGCCGTCGCCCGCGTGGAACACGTTGGCCACGCGCAGGCCACGCTCGTCGGCCATGCGGTCGATCTCGGCGAGGACCTCGGGCAGCTTCGTGCGGGGGATGACGCCGTCCTGCACGAAGTAGCTCGGGCTGATCCGGCCGACCGCCGCGAACGCCGACTTGCGGCCCTTCCACATCAGCGCCCGCTCCGCGTCGTCAGCCGCGATGCGGATCTCGAAGGCGTTGCGGGCCCGGGCGATCTCCTCGACCTGCTTGAACTGCGCCTCGACCTCGACCTGCGGGCCGTCGAGCTCGATGACCAGCACCGCGACCGCGCCCGCGGGGTAGCCGCAGCTCACCGCGGCCTCCGCGGCCTCGATGGCCAGCGCGTCCATCATCTCGACGGCGGCCGGCAGGATCCCGGCGGCGATGATGTCGCTGACCGTGCCGGCTGCGTCCTCGACCGAGGAGTAGCCCACCAGCATGGTCTGCACCGCCTCCGGCACCCGGATCAACCGCAGCGTGAGCTCGGTGGCCACACCCAGGGTGCCCTCGCTCCCGATGAACGCGCCCAGCAGGTCGTAGCCGGGGTGCTCGGGAGCGCGCCCGCCGAGGTGCACGACCTCGCCGTCCGGCAGCACCACCTCGGCGCCGAGGACGTGGTTGACCGTGAAGCCGTACTTCAGGCAGTGGGCGCCCCCGGCGTTCTCGGCCACGTTCCCGCCGATCGAGCAGACCAGCTGGGACGACGGGTCGGGCGCGTAGGCCAGGTCGTGCGGCGTCGCGTCGCGGGTGACCCACAGGTTGATGACCCCGGGCTCGACGGTGACCTGGCGGTTGTCCGCGTCCACCGGGGACAGCTTGCGCAGCCGCGACATCACCAGCAGGACGCCGTCGGCGCTGGGTAGCGCGCCACCGGACAGGCCGGTGCCCGAGCCGCGCGCCACGAAGGGGACGCCGGCCTCGGAGCAGAGCCGGACGGTGTCGACGACGTGCTGTCGGTTCTCGGCCAGCACCACGATCGCCGGGGTGACCTTGAAGTTGGCCAACCCGTCGCACTCGTACGTGCGGACCTGGGTGCGGTCGGTCAGCACCCGTTCGGTGCCGACCGCGGTCCGGAGCCGGTCGGCCAGCGCGGAGGTGCGGTCGGACAGGACGGGCTCGGCGATGGCGGTCATGGCGTCCTCACGGCATCGGCTCGGTGGGTCGGTGGGGCGGGGTCACGGCATGCGCTCGTAGGCCGGCAGGGTCGGGAAGTCGCTGCACCCGTCGGACACCGCCATCTCCAGGAACAGCGCGGGCGTCGTCCCGGCGGCCGGAGGCGGTGGCGGCGTCCTCCACGAGGTCGTCGGTCCCGACCGCGCCGGAGCCGCGCAGCCACGCCTCGATGTGCTGGATGCCGACGCTGATGTTGCTGCGCGGCCCCGCCTCGGTGATCTCACCGGGGGTGGAGCGGGCGGCGAGCAGCTCGAGCCGGCGCCCGTCGAGCTCGCGGTGGAGCAGTGCGACGAGCTCCAGCGCCCAGGGGGTGAGCACCTCGTCGTACCGGTCCCCCATCGGGCCGGTGATCTCGAGCCCGTCGACGCCGGTGGTGCTGCTCATCCTTCTCCCTGGGAGTCGCTGTGCGGGACGCCGGCCGGTCCCGCCGAGCGGCCGCCGGCGCTATCGTTCTTTCCGCATCACGGAAGTCGAAGACTGGGTACTGGAAAAGTAGTGTCCGCCCTCACCCCGGTCAACCCGGGGGATCCTGGGGCGACCGGAGCCGTTGTCCGAGGTACGAGCGTGGGGTGTCCCGGTGTGGCGGCGCAAGCGGGAGGGGTGCGATGGCTACAGGAGCGGTGGCCTCGGCGGGGACGGCGGACGGCGTCCAGTCACTCGAGCGGGCGTTCCTGCTCCTGGAGTTGATGGCCGACGCGGGGGGCGAGGTGGCGATCAGCCGGCTCGCCGCCGACAGCGGACTGCCGGTCTCGACCATCCACCGGCTGGTGCGCACGCTCGTGGCCCGCGGCTACGTGCGCCAGCTGCCCTCCCGGCGCTACGTCCTCGGCCCGCGGCTGATCCACCTGGGTGAGTTCGCGTCGCGGATGCTGGCCACGTGGGCCCAGCCCCACCTCACCTGGCTGGTCGACGCGATCGGGGAGACGGCGAACCTGGCCATGCTCGACGGCGACCGGGTCGTCTACGTCGCGCAGGTGCCCTCGCGGCACTCCATGCGGATGTTCACCGAGGTCGGCCGGCGGGTGCACCTGCACTGCACCGGCGTCGGCAAGGTGCTGCTCGCCCAGCTGCCCCCCGAGACCGCGCGCGAACTGCTCGTCCGGGGTGGCATGCCCGCCCGCACGGACCTCACCGTCACCGACCCCGACGAGCTGCTGCGCCAGCTGCCCGTGATCGCCGACCAGGGCTTCGCGGTCGACGACGGCGAGCAGGAGACCGGGGTCCGCTGCGTGGCCGTCCCGGTGCCGGGTGGCCCCTCGGCCGGGGCCATCTCGGTGTCGGGCCCCGCGGGACGGTTCGGCATGGACGCCGTCCCGCGGGTGGTCCCCCTGCTGAAGTCGGCGGCCGCCGCCCTGGCCGCGGAACTGCGGGAGGACGGCGCCGCGTCGGTCAGCGTCCCGTCCAGCTGACCCGCTCGCGGGCCACGAAGGCGGCGACGCCGGCGCGGAAGTCCTCGCTCCCGTAGACGGTTCGCAGCAGGTCGGCGTCGTCGGGGAGGCCGGCCCGGCGCAGCCGGGCCACCGCGCGCTTGGCCGCCCACATGCTCAGCGGGGCGTGGCCCAGCAGCGTCGTGGTCAGCTCCTGCAGCACGGCGTCCAGCTCGCCGTCGGCGCAGAGCTGTCCCACGAAGCCGGCCTCGGCGGCCTCCTCCGCGCCCAGCAGCCGCGCCCGCAGCAGCAGGTCCAGCGTCCGCCCGGGGCCCAGGTGGTGCACCAGCAGGGACACGCTGTTCACCGACAGGCAGTTGCCGAGCGTGCGGGCCACCGGTACGCCGAACCGGGCCGAGGTGGTGGCCACCCGCAGGTCGCAGGCGGCCGCGAGCGCGAGCCCGCCGCCGACGCAGGCGCCCTCGATCGCCGCGACCGTGGGCACCGCGACGTCCTCGAGCCGGTTGACCACCCGCTCGATCGCCTGCTCGTAGGCGATGCCGTCGTCCCCGCCGGTGAAGTCGAGGAACTGGGCGATGTCGGTGCCGGCGACGAACGCCCGGCCGCCGGCGCCGCGCAGCACGAGCACGCGCACCGAGTCGTCGGCGTCGGCCCGTTCACAGGCCGCCTCCAGCCCCTCGTACATCGCGAAGGTCATCGCGTTGCGCTGCTCGGGCCGGTTGAACAGGACGGTCAGGACCGCGCCGTCCTGGCTGACCGTCAGGTCGCCGCTCACGCGCCCTCCCCCGGGGCGACGGGAGCCGGGGTCGGCGCCTGCACGGGCCCGGCGACCGCGTCGACGACGTCGGCCGGCACCCCGGCACGGGTCAGCACCGCCCGGGTGTCGGCACCCAGCGGTGGTCCGGCGTGGTCGCGGACGGCGGGGCTGGCCGACAACCGCATGGGCGAGCCGAGCTGCCGCTGCGGTGGCAGCGACGGGTGCGGCGCGTCCCAGTAGAACCCGCGGGTGTGCAGGTGCTCGTCGGTGAAGACCTGGCCGTAGTCGGAGATCGGGGCGCAGGGCACCCCGGCGGCGTCGAGGGCGGCGACCAGGTCGGCCGTCGTCCGGGGAACGGTGCGGGCCTCGACGGTCCGCGCCAGCTCGTCGCGGTGGGCGTGCCGGCGGCTGGCGTCGGCGTAGCGCTCGTCGGCCAGCTCGGCCGTCATCCCCAGCGTCCGGCACAGCCCGGTCCAGGTGTTGGGGGTGTTGGCCCCGATCGTGATCCAGCCGTCCGCCGTGCGGAACGCCTGGTACGGCGCCTGGCTCTGGTGCGCCGAGCCGAGCGGCCCGCCGACCTCGCCGGTGGCGAAGTATCTGCCGGCCTCCCAGACGGCGAGGCTCACGCCGGCCTCGAACAGCGAGACGTCGACGGACTGGCCGACGCCGGTGCGGTCGCGCTCGCGCAGCGCCGCGGTGACGGCGAGGGCGAGGTACAGGCCGCAGACGAGGTCGCACACCGGGACGCCGACCTTGACCGGCTCCCCCCCGGGGGTGCCGGTGATGCTCATGATCCCGCTGCGGGCCTGCGCCATGATGTCGAGCCCGGGCAGCGGGGCGAGCGGCCCGTCCTGCCCCCAGCCCGAGCCGGAGGCGTAGACCACCCGGGGGTTGACCGCCTGCACGCTCGCCGCGTCGAGGCCGAGCCGGGCCATGGCACCGGGCCGGAGGTTCTCGATGACGACGTCGGCGGTGCCGGCCAGGGCGAGGAACGCCCGCTTGCCGGCCTCGGACTTCAGGTCCAGCGCGATCGACTCCTTGTTGCGGTTGAGCCGCAGGTACGGCGAGCTCTCGCCGTCGACGAAGGGCCCGCTGGCCCGGACGGGGTCGCCCGAGCGCGGGTCCTCCACCTTGATGACCCGGGCGCCCAGGTCGGCCAGTTGCATGGCGGCGTAGGGGGCGGCCATGAAGACGCCGACCTCCAGCACCGTCACACCGGTCAGGGGTGGCTGGGGGGTGGTCGGGGTCGGTCCGGTCGCGGTCACGTCTGCCTCCGCGTGCTGATTCGGGTGGTGGGCCGAGGGGCGGGCTCATCGTGGCCCGCGCACGGCTGCGCCCCGGCGGCGGGCAGCCGGCCGGGGCGCAGTCGGGTGGAGCGGTCAGTGCTGCGGGGGCGTCACAGCCAGCCGGGGACGACGAGGACCAGCCACGTGACCGGCGGGATGAGCGCCACCATCGAGAAGCCCCAGATCATCAGGGTCCGGAAGACCCGGTCCCGGTCCTCGGGGTTGGAGTTGGCGACGACGAGGGCCCCGCTGGTCGAGAAGGGGCTGGAGTCGACGATGGACGACGACAGGGCGAGGGCGGTGATCAGGCCGATCGCGCCGATGGCGTCGCTGCCCAGCAGGAACGGCACCGCCAGCGGGATGAGCGCGCCCAGGATGCCGGTCGTCGAGGCGAAGGCGGAGACGACGGCACCGATGTAGCAGATCAGCAGGGCGGCGATCATCGGAACGCCGAGGGAGGCGACGTTGTCACCGAGCCAGCCGGGGGTGTCCAGCTCCTGCAGCAGGCCGACGTAGGTGACGATCCCGCAGATGAGCAGCACCGTCGGCCAGGCCACCTGACCCACGGCGCCCTTGGCGCCGGCGGGGGCCACCAGGGACAGCACCGCGGCGATGGTCAGGGCCATCAGGCCGATCTCGAGCTGGAAGACCAGCGCCCCGACCACCAGCAGCACCAGCCCGACCAGGGTCAGCACGCGGTCGCGGTCCAGGGTGGTGACCGGTGCCTCGGGCTCGGGGGTCTTCAGCGCGGTGGTCTGCACGGAGGTCCGGTCGGCGCGCTCACCTGCGGTGGAGCGGCCGGGCGCCGCAGCGGCACCGCCGGGGCCGGTGCCGGCGGCGCCGGCCGTGCCGGAGCTGCCGACGGGGACCGGCTCCGCGCCCCGGCCGTCGGGACCGGCCGGGGCGGAGCCGTCCAGCTCGACGCGGGTGGCGTTGCCCAGCAGCTTGCGCCCGCCGAAGAGGAAGAAGACGACGATGCTGAGCAGCGCGTTGGCGACGATCGAGGCGCCCCAGAGGAAGGCCGGGCTGCCGGGCAGGCCGTTGTCCGCCACGACGGTGTTGGTGATGACGCCGAAGATGGACAGCGGCGAGAAGCCGCCGGCCGTGGCCCCGTTGATGATGAACAGGCCCATGAGGACCGGGTTGATCTGGTAGCGGCGGGCGAAGGCCATGCCCACCGGCGCGATGATCGCCACACAGGCCGGGACGACGCCGCCGATGGCGGTGAGCACACCGGTGACGGTGAACATGACCCACGGGATGGCCCACAGCCGGCCGCCGGAGGCCTTCACCGATGCGCTGACCAGCCAGTCCACCGTGCCGTTGTTCTTGGCGATGGCGAACAGGAACGTGACGCCGACCAGGACGATGAACAGCTCGCCCGGGAAGAAGCCGTAGATCGTGTCGGCGTACTCCTCGGTCCCGAAGATGAAGTAGCCGGCCACGAAGGTGGCGACGAACGCGAGCACGCCCATGTGCACGGGTAGCACCGTGGAGATCAGGAAGATCGCCAACAGCACGAGGATCGACAACAGCTGCACGGACATCGATGTCCCCTGACGGTCGGGACGGGACGCCGCGGCGCCGTCCGGGTCTTCCACGATGCGGGAACGAGGTCCCGTCCATCGGGCATTCAAGGATCTTGAGGCGACGGTGTCAAGCGTCACAGCCCGAAGCGGCCTGCCCGACATGGGTCCGGGATGCGGTAGTAGCGTCCCGCATCGTGGAGTCCGGGCAGGTGGCCCGGAACACCTGGCGGCGAGAGGGCGATGCCATGCCAACCACGGCGACGAGCACGGGTGGACGTCACTTCCTGCAGATCCCGGGACCCACCAACGTGCCCGACCGCGTACTGCGGGCCATGGACATGCCGACGATCGACCACCGCGGGCCGGAGTTCGCCGCCCTCGGCACGGAGGTGCTCGAGGCGGTCAAGGCGCCGTTCGGCACCACCAACCCCGTGGTGATCTACCCGGCGTCGGGCACCGGCGCGTGGGAGGCGGCGCTGACCAACACGCTGTCCCCGGGCGACCGCGTCCTCTGCTTCGAGACCGGCCACTTCGCCACCCTGTGGCAGGAGATGGCCCGCAAGCTCGGCCTGGAGGTCGAGTTCGTCCCCGGTGACTGGCGGCACGGCGTGCCGCCCGAGGCGGTGCACGAGCGGTTGTCGGCCGACACCGGCCACGAGATCAAGGCCGTCATGGTGGTGCACAACGAGACCTCCACCGGCGTCACCAGCCGGGTCGGGGAGATCCGCGCGGCCATCGACGCCGCGCAGCACCCGGCGCTCTACCTCGTCGACACCATCTCCTCGCTCGGCAGCATCGACTACCGCCACGACGAGTGGGGGGTCGACGTCACGATCTCCGGGTCGCAGAAGGGGCTCATGCTCCCGCCGGGCATCAGCTTCAACGCCGTCAGCGACAAGGCGCTGGAGGCGTCCCGAACGGCGGGGCTGCCGCACAGCTACTGGGACTGGCAGCCGATCCTGGCCGCCAACGAGCGCGGGTTCTGGCCCTACACCCCGGCCACGAACATCCTCTACGGCCTGCGCGAGGCGCTGCGGATGCTCGACGAGGAGGGCCTGCCGAACGTCTACGCCCGGCACCAGCGGCACGCCGCCGCCACCCGTGCCGCGGTGCGCGGGTGGGGCCTGGAGGTGCTGGCCCTCGACGAGCGGGAGTACTCCGGCTCGCTCACCGCGATCCTGCTGCCGGACGAGTACGACGCCGACGAGGTCCGCCGGGTGATCCTCTCGAGCTACGACATGTCCCTCGGCGCGGGCCTGGGCAGGCTGGCCGGCAAGGTGTTCCGGATCGGCCACCTCGGCCACTTCAACGACCTGATGCTCGCGGGCACCCTGGCCGGCGTGCAGATGGGCCTGGTCCGCAGCGGGGTCAAGATCAGCACCGACGGCCTGCAGGCGGCTCTCGACCTGCTCACGCAGCCGTGACGGCCGCTCCCGAGCGGCCTGGACCGGCGTTCGCGACGGACCTCGAGCGGGAACTCGGCCGGGTCCTGGACGGCGAGGTCGCCTTCGACGACTACACGCGCCACCTGTTCAGTCAGGACGCGTCGATGTACAGCATGACGCCGCTGGGCGTGGCCTACCCGCGGCACGCGGCGGACGTGGCGGCCGCGGTGCGGCTGGCGGGGGAGGCGGGCGTCCCGGTGCTGGCCCGCGGCGCGGGCACCAGCCTGGCCGGCCAGACGGTGGGCCCGGGCCTGGTGCTGGACCTGTCGCGGCACATGCACCGGATCACCGAGGTGGACCCTGCGGCTCGCACCGCCCGGGTCGAGCCGGGGGTGGTGCAGGACGACCTGAACCGTGCCGCGGCACCGCACAAGCTGATGTTCGGGCCGGACACCTCCACGTCCAACCGGGCGACGATCGGCGGGATGATCGGCAACAACTCCGCCGGCAGCGGGTCGGTGCGGTTCGGCATGACCATCGACCACGTCCTGGAGGTCGACGTCGTCCTGGCCGACGGGTCGTCGGCCACCTTCGGCGTCGTCGACGAGGCCGAGCGGGCGCGCCGGGCGCAGGGCGACACCCTCGAGGCGGCCGTCTACCGCCGGCTGCCCGAGCTGGTCGCCGAGCACGCCGCGGCGATCGAGACCGGCTTCCCGCAGTTCTGGCGGCGGGCCGGCGGCTACCGGCTGGACCGGCTGGCCGACGGGCAGCCGTTCGACCTGGCCAAGTTCATCGTCGGCTCCGAGGGCACCCTGGCGATCGTCACCTCCGCGAAGGTCGGGCTGGTCGACAAGCCCGCCAAGCAGGTGTTCGCGGTCGGGCACTTCGAGACGGTGCAGGGCGCGATCAACGCCACCGAGGACGCGCTGACCTGCGACCCGGCCCAGGTCGAGCTGCTCGACCGCACGATCCTCGACCTGTCCCGGCAGAAGATCGAGTACGCCGGCCTCGGGAAGATCCTCGTCGGCGACCCCGACGCGCTGCTGTTCGTCTCCTTCACCGGCGACGACGAGACCGAGCTGGTCGCGCAGATGGACCGGCTGACCGAGGTCTGGGAGCGCAACGGCCACGGCTACCACACCCTGCGTGCGGTCACGCCTGCTCAGCAGGCCGCGCTGCTGAAGGTCCGCAAGTCGGCCCTCGGGCTGCTCATGGCCAACTCCGTGGGCGCTCGCCGGCCCCTGGCCTTCGTCGAGGACACCGCCGTGGACCCGAAGCACCTGGCGGAGTACACCGCGCGGTTCAAGGACGTGCTGGACCGGCACGGGCTGGAGGCCGGGTTCTACGGGCACTGCTCGGTCGGCTGCCTGCACATCCGGCCGTTCGTCGACCTGAGCGAGCCCGGCCAGGTCGAGGTCATGCGTGCGGTCGCGGTCGAGGTCAAGGACCTCGTCCGCGAGTACGGCGGGGTGAACTCCAGCGAGCACGGTGACGGCCTGGCCCGCAGCGAGTTCAACCGGGAGCTGTTCGGCGACGAGCTGTACGAGGCGTTCCGCCAGGTCAAGGCGGTCTTCGACCCCGAGGGCCGGCTGAACCCGGGCAAGATCGTCGACTCGCCGTCGATGACCGAGCACCTGCGCGACGCGAACCGGCCGGTGCCCGGGCCGCTGCACACCCGGCTGCAGTTCGACGTCGTCGGCGGGATGTTCGGCGCCGCGGACCGCTGCATGAACATCGGGCTGTGCCGGAAGTCCACGTCCGGTGCGATGTGCCCCTCCTACATCGCGACCCGGATGGAGGAGCACTCCACCCGCGGCCGGGCCAACGCGATCGTCAAGGCGCTCAGCGACCCCGACCCGCACACCGCGCTCGCCGACGAGCGGCTGCACGAGGCGCTGGACCTGTGCCTGATGTGCAAGGCGTGCAAGAGCGAGTGCCCGCTGGGCGTGGACGTGAGCGCGCTGAAGAGCGAGGCGCTGGCGGCCAAGCACGACGTCCACGGCACCCCGCTGCGCTCCCGGGCCTTCGCCGCCATCCGCACGCTGAACAAGCTCGGCTCGGCGACCGCGCCGCTGTCGAACCTGCCGGGGCGGATCACGCCGCTGCGGGCGCTGATGGACTCCCGGCTCGGCATCGCCCGCCAGCGGGAGCTGCCGGTCTTCCACCGCCAGACGCTGGCGCGCTGGTTCCGCAGGCACCGGGCGCCGGCCGCCCCCACCCAGGGCACCGTCACCCTGCTCGCGGACTCCTTCACCAGCTACACCGAGCCCGGCATCGGACAGGCCGTGGTGCAGCTGCTGGAGGCCGCCGGCCACTCGGTGCGGCTGGAGAGCAAGGGCTGCTGCGGCCGCCCCAGCATCTCCAAGGGCCTGCTGGACGACGCCCGGGGCAAGGCGCGCAAGCTGGCGGCGAACCTGTGCGAGGGCACCGAGCCCGGCTCGCCGATCGTGGGCTGCGAGCCCTCCTGCATCCTCACGCTGCGTGCCGAGCACGTCGAGCTCCTGCCCGACGACCCGAACGTCCGCGACGTCGCGGCGCGGGTCCGGCTGCCGGAGGAGCTCCTCGTCGAGGCGATCGACGCGGGTCGACTGCGGCTGCGGGAGGACAGCTGGCTGGCCGGCCGCACCATCGTCTTCCACGGGCACTGCCACCAGAAGGCCGAGGCCGGGACGGCGGCGACCGTCGCGCTGCTGCAGCGGATCCCCGGTGTGACGGTGCAGGAGCTCGACGCCGGCTGCTGCGGGATGGCGGGGTCCTTCGGCTTCGAGTCCGAGCACTACGACGTCTCGCTGCAGGTGGGGGAGGACCGGCTCTTCCCGGCGGTCCGTGCCGCGGATGCCGACGCGGTGATCGCCGCGACCGGCGTCTCCTGCCGCCAGCAGATCCACCACGGCACCGAGCGCACCGCCCGGCACCCGCTGGAGCTGGTGCTCGAAGCTCTCGCCTAGAACCGGCTCCACCCGAACGTCCGCGGCCGCGTCGTCCCCGAGAGGGGCGGCGCGGCCGTCGCCGTCCCGGGTCGTGACCGGGGAGTCGTTGCCTACAGCAACCAACTAGAGGTATGGTTGCAGTACGCAAGCAACCTCTCCAGGACGGCGACGTGCCCATCTCCCCCGAGACCCGTGACCGGCTGACCACCGGCCTCGCCCGGGTCATCCGCAGCGGCCGCCACCTGAGCGTCCGCGCGGCGAACTCCCTCTACGGCGACCTGCCCTCGTTCGGCTGGGCGCTGCTCGTGCCCCTGGAGCAGGACGGCGAGCAGCGCTGCAGCGCCCTCGCGACGCGGGCCGGCGTCGACGTCTCCGTCGCCAGCCGTCAGCTGGCCGTCCTCGAGCGGTCCGGCTACGTCCAGCGCCGTCCCGACCCGCACGACGGGCGGGCCAGCCTCATGCACCTCACCGAGGAGGGCGCCCGGACGCTGGCCGTCACCCGCGCCCTGCGCGCCCAGTGGGCCGGCACCGCGCTGGCCGGCTGGGACGAGGACGACGCCCGCCTGCTGTCCGGGCTGCTGGAGCGGCTCGCGACCGACCTCGACCAGGCGTCGGTCGCCGTCCCGTGACCCGCGGCCCCCTCTCACCGCCTCCCACCCGCACCCGCCAGACCAGGAGAACCGTGGCCACCACCACCCGCGACGACCGCACCGCGGCCGTCGCCACCGCGGCGCCCGCAGACAGCCTCCCCGCAGACAGCCTCCCCGCAGACAGCCTCCCCGCAGACAGCCTCCCCGCAGACAGCCTCCCCGCAGACAGCCTCCCCGCAGACAGCCTCCCCGCAGACATGGCCCCTGCCGACATCGCCCCTGCCGAGCAGCAGGGCCGGATGACCCACCGGCAGATCCTCTCGGCGCTGTCCGGCATGTTGCTGGCGATGTTCGTGGCGTTCCTGTCCTCGACCGTCGTCTCGAACGCCCTGCCGACGATCATCACCGAGCTGCACGGCACCCAGGGCCAGTACACCTGGGTGGTCACCGCGACGCTTCTGGCCTCCACCGCCTCGACCCCGATCTGGGGCAAGCTCGCCGACCTCTACAGCAAGAAGCTGCTGATCCAGATCTCGATCGTGGTGTTCATCGTCGGCTCGATGCTGGCGGGCCTGGCCCAGTCGGTCGAGACGCTGATCGCCTGGCGGGTGCTGCAGGGCCTCGGTCTCGGCGGCATCCAGGCGCTCATGCAGATCGCGATGGCCGCCATGATCAGCCCTCGTGAGCGGGGCCGGTACTCCGGTCTCATCGGCGCGGTCATGGCGGTGGCCACGGTCGGTGGCCCGCTGATCGGCGGCCTGCTGGTCGACACCAGCTGGCTGGGCTGGCGCTGGTGCTTCTACGTCGGCGTGCCCTTCGCCGCCGTCGCCCTGGTCCTGCTCCAGCGCACGCTGCACCTGCCCGTGACCAAGCGCGACGTCCGCATCGACTACCTCGGTGCGGCCTTCCTCACCGCCGGCGTCTCCGCGCTGCTCATCTGGGTCACCCTCGCCGGCGGCACCTTCGCCTGGGCGTCCGTCGAGACGGCGCTGTTCGTCGGCGGCGGGCTGCTGGCCGTGGCCGCGTTCGTCGTGACCGAGCTGCGCGCCCCCGAGCCGATCGTCCCGCTGCGGCTGTTCCGCGACCGGACGACGACGCTGTCGATCCTGGCCAGCATCGCGATCGGTGTGGCGATGTTCGGCTCGTCGGTCTTCCTCGGGCAGTACCTGCAGATCTCCCGCGGCTACTCGCCGACCGCCGCCGGCCTGCTGACCCTCCCGATGGTCGGCGGGCTGCTGATCTCCTCGACGGTGTCGGGCATCCTCATCACCCGCTCCGGGCGGTGGAAGCGCTACCTGGTCGCCGGCTCGCTCCTCGTCGTCCTCGGCTTCGCGCTGCTGGGCACGATCGACCACGAGACGGACATGGTGCTGCTGGGCGCCTTCCTGTTCGTCCTCGGCGTGGGCATCGGCATGACGATGCAGAACCTGGTGCTCGCCGTGCAGAACACCGTCGCGGCCCGCGACCTGGGGGCGGCCAGCTCGGCGGTGGCGTTCTTCCGCAGCCTGGGCGGCACCATCGGCGTCGCCGTCCTCGGAGCGGTGCTCGACTCCCGCGTCGGCGAGCTCATCGCGCAGGGCCTGGCCGGGGTGCCGGGTGCCGCGCAGGGCGCCGGCGGGGCCGGGCTCGCCGACCTGGCCGAGGCGCCGCCTGCCGTGCGGGCGCTGATCGCGGCGTCCTACGGCGACGCCACCGGGCGCATCTTCGCCGTCTCCGCCGCGGTGGCGGTGGTCGCGGTGGTCGCCATCCTCCTCATCCGCGAGGTGGCGCTGCGGACCGAGAGCGGCGACGAGCGGCTCCGCGCCGAGTCGCACTGAGAGAGGACCCCTGCAGGGCCCCACGGCTCGCCGGCTCGCCGCGGGGCCCTGCAGGGGGCCGCGGGCTACGGTGCGGCGGTGAGCGGGACGCCTCGGTTGCTGCTGGTCGTCAACCGGGCCGCCGGCTCGGCGGAGGACGACGCGGTCGAGGCCGCGGTGCGGACGCTGCGCGCCGGAGCCGACGTCGAGGTGGTCGCCACCGGGTCGGCGGCCGAGCTGGACGCGGCCCTCGCCGACCGGGGCGGACGCCGCATCGTGGTGCTGGGCGGCGACGGTTCGGTGCACGCCGTGGTGCGGTCCCTGGACCGGGCCGGCGCGCTGGACGCCGCCGAGCCGGTGGGCATCATCGCCCGGGGCACGGGCAACGACCTCGCGCGGACCCTGGGCCTGCCCCTGGAACCGGACGCCGGGGCGGACGCCGTCCTCGCCGGCCGGCCGCGGCCGCTGGACCTCCTCGACGACGACGCCGGGGGCCTGGTGGTCAACGCGGTGCACGCCGGGGTCGGCGCGCGGGCCGGCGCGCAGGCCGACCGGCTCAAGGACCGGTTGGGCGTGGCCGCCTACCCCGTGGGCGCGGCGCTGGCCGGGGTGAGCAGCCCGGGCTGGCCGCTGCGGGTCGAGGTCGACGGCCGGGTCGCGGCGCACCCGGCGGAGGGATGGGCGGCCGACGGGACCCACGAGGTCCTGATGCTGGGCGTCTGCACGGGCCGCTCGATCGGCGGGGGGACCCCGCTGGCACCGTGCGCCGAGCCCGACGACGGGCTGGCCGACGTGGTGATCTCGATCGCGACCGGCCCGGTCGCGCGTGCGGCCTTCGCGGCGGCGTTGACCACCGGGGAGCACGTGGACCGGCCGGACGTCCTGGTGCTGCGCGGCCGCCGGGTGTCGGTCGGCGGGGGGCCGGTCGACCTCGACGCGGACGGCGAGGTCGAGGAGGGCGTCCCGGCGCGGACCTGGCGGGTGCGGCGGCACGGCTGGTCGGTGCTCGTGCCGCCGTCCCGGTGACCAGGTCGAACGGCCTCCCCCCCCCCCGGTCCCGCCGCGGCCCCGTCCAGGGGCTCGCCGCGAGCCTGCGAGCGGTGAGGAGGACGAGGTCCTCCTACTCCAGAGCGGCGTCCAGGCTGATCTCGTCGACGCCGGCGAGCGCCTTGCTCACCGGGCAGCCGGCCTTGGCGGCCTGGGCGGCCTGCTCGAACCCGGCGGCGTCGAGCCCCTCGACCTCACCGCGGACGGTGATCGCGATCTTCGTGATGTGCGGGCCGCCGTCCTTCTGGCCGAGCGTGACGTCCGCCGAGACCTCGAGGGACTGCGGGGTGCCCCCGGCCTTGGCGATCTCGTTCGACAGGGCCATCGCGAAGCACGACGAGTGCGCCGCCGCGATGAGCTCCTCGGGGCTGGTGGTGCCGTCGGCCTCCTCGGCCGCGCGCTTCGGGAACGACACCTCGTAGGTGCCGACCTTCGAACTGGACAGCTCGACCTGACCGGAGCCCTCCTGCAGGGTGCCGTTCCAGGCGGTGCGAGCGGTACGGGTGGGCATGGGTCCTCCTCGTCGGGATGTGATGTCGCGGCTGCGCTACCCCGGTCCGTCGTGGACAACCCGTCGTCGGGTCAGTTGGTGGTGACCCGCTCGGTGATCAGGTTCAGCTTGGCCTTGAGGTCGGCGAACTCCTCGCGGTCCAGGTCCAGCGCGCAGATGATCTCGTGGGAGATCGCGTCGGCCTTGTCGCGCAGCGCCCGGCCGGCGTCGGTCAGCGCGATGGCGACCGAGCGCTCGTCCTCGACGCGGCGGTGGCGGGTGACCAGGCCCGCGGTGGTGAGCCGCTTGAGCAGCGGGGAGAGCGTGCCGCTGTCCAGGGAGAGGCGGGCACCCAGTTGCCCGACGGTCTGGTTGTCCTCCTCCCACAGGAGCATCATCACGAGGTACTGGGGATAGGTGAGACCGATGGCGTCGAGCAGCGGGCGGTAGCGCGCAGTCATCGCCCGGGAGGCGGCGTAGAGCGCGAAGCACAGCTGGTCCTCGAGGACCGCGCTCGGTGCCGGGAGACGCGTCATCCTCGAGATTCTAGGGCCTCGGTACGCGGCGCTACGGGCAGTAGTGCCCTGACGTGCCTCACAGTGGCCGGGGCGGCGTCTCGTGCGGGTGGTGGACCGCAGCGAGGTTGAGTGGAACAGGCTCAACCCTTGCGTCGTTGAACTCCTCGACAACAGCTGGCCGGCACGCCGGCCCCGCGCGAGAGGACCGATCCCGCAGACCATGCAGAGCAAGCTGACCACCCGTTCGCAGGAGGCGATCACGGCCGCCCAGCGGCTCGCGGTCGACCGCGGCCAGGCCGCACTCGAGCCCCTGCACCTGCTCGCCGCGCTGCTGGAGCAGACCGACGGCATCGCCGCCCCGCTGCTCAAGGCCGTGGGGGCCGACGTCGCCGACGTCCGCGCCAAGACCGACGCCGCGCTGCGGCGGATGCCGAGCGTGAGCGGCGCGACCGTGCCCGCCCCCTCGCCGTCCCGCGAGCTGCTCCGCGTGCTCAACGCCGCGGGGGAGCAGGCCAGCGCCCTGGGCGACGAGTTCGTCTCGACCGAGCACCTGCTGGTGGGTCTGGCCGGCTCCGACGGTGAGGCCGGCGCGGTGCTGACCAGCGCCGGTGCGACCCGCGACGCCCTGCTGGCCGCCTTCCGCACGGTCCGCGGGAACCGCAAGGTGACCACCGCCGACCCGGAGAGCACCTTCCAGGCGTTGGAGAAGTACGCCGTCGACCTCACCGAGCGGGCCCGCGAGGGGAAGATCGACCCGGTCGTCGGCCGGGACACCGAGATCCGCCGCGTCGTGCAGGTGCTCTCCCGCCGCACCAAGAACAACCCGGTGCTGATCGGCGAGCCCGGCGTCGGCAAGACGGCGATCGTCGAGGGGCTGGCCCAGCGCATCGTGGCCGGTGACGTCCCGGAGAGCCTCAAGGGCAAGCGGTTGATGGCGCTGGACCTCGCCAGCATGGTCGCCGGCGCCAAGTACCGCGGCGAGTTCGAGGAGCGGCTCAAGGCCGTCCTGCAGGAGATCGCCGAGTCCGAGGGCGAGGTCGTCACCTTCATCGACGAGCTGCACACCATCGTCGGCGCCGGTGCCACCGGCGACTCGGCCATGGACGCCGGCAACATGATCAAGCCGATGCTGGCCCGCGGCGAGCTGCGGATGGTCGGCGCGACCACCCTCGACGAGTACCGCGAGCACATCGAGAAGGACCCGGCCCTGGAGCGCCGCTTCCAGCAGGTCTTCGTCGGCGAGCCCTCGGTCGAGGACACGATCGGCATCCTGCGCGGCCTCAAGGAGCGCTACGAGGTCCACCACGGCGTCCGGATCACCGACGCGGCCATCGTCGCCGCCGCCACGCTGTCGGACCGCTACGTCACCGCCCGGTTCCTGCCGGACAAGGCGATCGACCTGGTCGACGAGGCGGCCAGCCGGCTGCGCATGGAGATCGACAGCCGGCCGGTCGAGGTCGACGAGGTGGAGCGCGCCGTCCGCCGGCTGGAGATCGAGGAGATGGCGCTGTCCAAGGAGGACGACCCGTCCTCCGTGGAGCGGCTGGCGGCCCTGCGGGCCGATCTGGCCGACAAGCGTCAGCAGCTCGACGAGCTGACCGCCCGCTGGCAGCAGGACAAGGGCGCGATCGTGCGCATCCAGCAGATCAAGGAGGAGCTGGAGCGGGCGCGCACGGAGGCCGAGCGGGCCGAGCGGGACGGCGAGCTGGCCAAGGTCGCCGAGCTGCGCTACGGCCGGCTGCCGCAGCTGGAGAGGGCGCTGGCCGACGCCGAGGCCTCGGTCGCGGGCACCGACTCCATGCTCAAGGAGGAGGTCGGCCCCGACGACATCGCCGAGGTCGTCCAGGCCTGGACGGGCATCCCCGCCGGGCGGCTGCTCGAGGGCGAGACGCAGAAGCTGCTGCGGATGGAGGACGAGCTCGGCCGGCGCGTCGTCGGGCAGCCCGACGCCGTCCGTGCCGTCTCCGACGCCGTGCGTCGGGCGCGCTCCGGGGTCGCCGACCCGAACCGGCCGACCGGCTCCTTCCTGTTCCTCGGCCCGACCGGTGTCGGCAAGACCGAGCTGGCCAAGGCGCTGGCGGAGTTCCTGTTCGACGACGAGCGGGCGATGGTCCGCATCGACATGAGCGAGTACTCCGAGAAGCACTCGGTGGCCCGGCTGGTCGGCGCTCCGCCCGGCTACGTCGGCTACGAGTCCGGTGGCCAGCTCACCGAGGCGGTGCGGCGGCGGCCCTACACGGTCGTGCTGTTCGACGAGGTCGAGAAGGCCCACCAGGACGTCTTCGACGTGCTGCTCCAGGTGCTCGACGACGGCCGGCTGACCGACGGCCAGGGCCGCACGGTCGACTTCCGGAACACCATCCTGATCCTGACGTCGAACCTCGGCTCGCACCTGATCGCCGACCAGTCGATCGAGGAGCAGCGGCGCCGGGACGCGGTGATGGAGGTGGTCCGGCAGCACTTCAAGCCGGAGTTCCTCAACCGGCTCGACGACGTCGTGGTGTTCCACGCCCTCGGCAGCGACGAGCTCGCCGGGATCGTCGACATCCAGGTCGGTGTGCTCGCCCGCCGGCTGGCGGCCCGCCGGCTCACGCTGCGGGTAACCGACGCCGCGCGCGAGTGGCTGGCGATCAACGGGTTCGACCCGGTCTACGGTGCCCGCCCGCTGCGCCGGCTCGTGCAGTCGGCGATCGGCGACCAGCTGGCCAAGGCGCTGCTCGCCGGTGACATCCGGGACGGCGACGAGGTCGTCGTCGACGCCCCGGAGGACCTCGCCGAGGAGGGCCTGACCGTCCGCCGCGGCTGATCGAAGGACCCCTGGAGGTCGCCGTGGCCCCGCCGTCCCACCCGGGGCGGCGGGGCCTCGCGCACGACGAGGGCCTGACCGCGGTGCGGTCCGCGGGGACCGCAGTGTCATCGATCCGGTCTCGATGGCCGACCGGCACTGGCCCGGCCCGGGAGGGTCCGTGATCATCGGGGCAGACACCCGTGGAACGAGGGAGCGTGCGATGACGTCAGGGCAGGGCGGGCAGGACCCCCAGCAGGGTCAGCCGCCGGAGGGCCAGTCGGGCTGGCAGGCGCCGCCCGGGCAGGGCGGCTGGCAGAACCCCCCGCAGCAGGGCGGCTGGCCGAGCCCGCCGCCCCAGCAGCAGGGATGGCAGAACCCCCAACAGGGCGGCTGGCAGAACCCCCAGCAGGGCGGCTGGCAGAACCCCCAGCAGGGCGGCTGGCAGGACCCGCAGCAGAACTGGCAGGGTCAGCCGCCGCCCTACGGCTACGCCGCCGCGCCGTCGGCCCCCGGCCACTCCTTCCCCCAGGAGGCGCCCGAGCGGCCGACGACCGTGCGCGTGGGGGTCGGGGCCTTCCTCGCCACGCTGATCCTCGGCATCATCTCCTCCCTCGTGCAGTTCTCCGACATCGACAGCCTGGTCTCGCAGGCCGTGGCGGTCGCGAACGACCCGGCGGTCACGGAGGAGGTCATCCGCGCGGGGATCGTGTTCGGTGCGGTGCTCGGCCTGCTGCTGACCGCCCTCCAGGCGCTGTTCATCTGGTTCGCCTGGAAGGGGCGCAACTGGGCGCGCATCGTGCTCCTGGTGCTCGGCGGCATCAGCGCGGTCTTCGGCCTCAGCGCCCTGGCCGGTGCCGGTGGCGGCGTCGCGGGGTCGGGCTTCCTCGACTCGCTGTCGGTCTTCTCGCTGATCCTCACGATCGTCGGCGTGGTGGCCCTGGCGCTGCGGCCGTCCACCGAGTGGTACCGGGCCATGAGCGCCCGCAGGCAGGCCGGACTGCGCTGACCGTTCGTTACGGAACTGTTACCGGGGTGCTGAACCCCTAGCGCGGCTGGTCCCGAAGACCAGTCGTGACCACCACCGAGCAGGCACCGGCCGCGGCGACCGGGCCGGACGTGCCGCGCCGTCGCGCGCGCCGTCCGCTGGCCGCCGCGGCCGGACTGCTGTCCGCCGGCGTCGCGCTGGGCGGAGCCGAGCTCGTCGCCGGCCTCATCGGCCCGCAGTCCTCGCCGGTCGTCGCGGTCGGCGACACGGTCATCACCCTCGTCCCCGAGCCGGTCAAGGCCTTCGCGATCGAGACCTTCGGCGAGGACGACAAGACCGCCCTCGTCGTCGGCACGCTGGTCGTCGTCGCGGTGTACGCCGCGGTCCTCGGCGTCCTGGCGCTGCGCCGCCGGGCGACCGGTGTCGCCGGGATCGCGCTGTTCGGCCTGGTCGGCGCGGCCGCGGCGGTCACCGGCCCCGCCGGCGGGCCGCTCGATGCGCTACCGGCCCTGGTCGGCGCCCTCGTGGGGACCGGAGTGCTGCTCGCGCTGCTGGCCCCGCTCACCGTGCCGGCGACCGACAGTCCGGACACCTCTCCCGACGACGCGGCGCCGCTCGCCGAGCGCCTGCGGGCGGCCCTCGGCTCCGGCGACCGCAAGGGCGCCGGCCTCGACCGCCGCCGCTTCTTCCTCACCAGCGGCGCCGCCGTGGGGGCGGCCGTCGTGACCGGCGGTGCGGGCCGGCTGCTGCTGAGCCGCTTCGACGTCGGCAGGGCCCGGGCCGACCTCGTCCTCCCGGCACCGGCCTCGCCGGCCGCGCCGCTGCCGGCCGGCGCCGACCTCGCCGAGCGGGTCGAGGGCCTGACCCCGCTGTTCACCCCGAACCGCGAGTTCTACCGGGTCGACACCGCGATCACCGTGCCGCAGATCAGCCCGGCGGACCACCGGCTGACGCTCACCGGGATGTTCGACTCCCCGCGCAGCTACACGGTCGACGACCTGCTCGGCCGCGGCGACGTCATCGAGCGCGACATCACCCTGACCTGCGTCTCGAACGAGGTCGGCGGCCGGCTGGCCGGGACGGCGCGCTGGCTCGGCGTCCCGCTGGGCGCCCTCCTCCGGGAGAACGGCATCCAGCGCGGATCCGACCAGCTGGTCTGCCGCTCCTCCGACGGCATGACCATCGGCGCCCCGACCCGGTCCGCCCTCGAGGTCGAGGACGCGATGGTCGCCTTCGGGATGAACGGCGAGCCGCTCCCCGTGGAGCACGGCTTCCCGGTGCGCATGCTCATCCCCGGCCTCTACGGCTACGTGTCGGCCTGCAAGTGGCTGACGGGCATCGAGGCCTCCACCTATGACGCCTACGACGCCTACTGGACCGAGCGCGACTGGGCCGCCCGGGCGCCGATCAAGCTCGCCGCCCGCATCGACACCCCTGCGCCGCTGCGCCGCTTCCCGGCCGGCCGCCGTCCCATCGCCGGCGTGGCCTGGGCGCAGACCCGCGGCATCGGCGCCGTCGACGTCCGGGTGGACGACGGCCCGTGGCGGCCGGCGCAGCTGTCCCCGCAGGTGGACGCCGACCTGTGGCGGCAGTGGGTGCTGCCGCACGACTTCGCCCCCGGCTCGTACCAGCTCACCGTCCGGGCGACCAGCGCCGACGGCGAGGTGCAGACCGACGAGCGGGTCGCCCCGTTCCCGGACGGGTCGAGCGGCCTGCACTCCGTCCGGGTCGTCGCGGCCTGATCCCGCCCACCCCAGTACACGTCTCGGCCGCCGGCCGCAGGCGCGGCCTGCCCCGGTCCCCGGGACGCGGGCCGGCAACCCCGCACGACGACCGAGGAGATCGACGTGAAGCGCACTCTCACCCGCACCGCCCTGCTGACCGGCATCTCGGCCCTGGCGCTGAGCACGGCCGCCTGCGGCGCCGAGGACACCGCATCCGGCGCCGCGAACAGCGCGGGGAGCGCGGCCAGCAGCGCCGGCGAGGAGGCCATGGGCGGCGGCTCGTCCTCGCCCTCCGGCGACAGCGGCATGGCCTCCGAGGAGCCCTTCGGCGAGGGCTGCACCGCGGTTCCGGCCGACGGCGAGGGCTCCTTCACCGGCATGACCGACGACCCGGTCGCCACCGCCGCCAGCAACAACCCGGTGCTGTCGACCCTGGTCCAGGCGGTCATGCAGGCCAACCTCGTGGACACCCTCAACAGCGCCCAGGACATCACCGTCATCGCCCCGGCGAACCCGGCGTTCGAGGCCATCCCGGCCGACGCGCTGCAGGCGGTGCTGGCCGACAACGCCCGGCTGACCGCGATCCTGAGCCACCACGTCATCGAGGGCCGCCTGGCCCCCGACGAGCTGGCCGGCACGCACACCACCCTGGGCGGCGACGAGGTGACCATCGAGGGCTCCGGTGAGGACTTCACGGTCGCCCGGACCGTGACCGGCACCCGGGCCTCGGTGATCTGCGGCGACGTCCGGACGGCGAACGCCACCGTCTACATCGTCGACCAGGTGCTCGCCCCCGCCGGCGCCTGAGAGAGGACCCATCCTTCCCCCCGCGCCTCGCAGGCTCGGCGCGGGCCCCTGCAGGGTGGCCGCCGGCCGCGGGCCGTCGTCCTGTCGGACGGCGGCCCGTGCGGCGTGCCGGATCGCGGTCGTGCCGTTACACGCTGTCGCGTGCCGCGCCGGGGATGATGGCGGCGCCCCCGACGAAGGAGCCCCACCCGTGACCCGCACCCCGACCCGTCGCGCCCTGCTCACCGCCGCGGCCGTGCTGGCACTGCCGCTGGCCGGCTGCGGTTCCGACGGGCCGGCGGACGACGTCGCCGCGGCGAGCAGCGCCCCCGCCACGACGTCCGCGACGGAGACCGCTCCGCCTGCCCCGACCGGCCCCTTCGGCCCCGGCTGCGCCGCCCTGCCGGCCCAGGGCCCGGGCAGCCCGGCCGCCCTCGCCGCCGCGCCCGCGGCCACCGGGATGTCGAGCGTCCCCGGGCTGGCCAGCACGATGGTCACCGTGCACGCGGCCGCGCTCGCCGCCTCCCTCGACGCGACCCAGGACCTCACCGTGCTGGCCCCGGTCGACGAGGCGTTCGCCGCCGTCCCGACCGCCACTCTCGACCCGCTGCTGGCCGACATCCCCCGGCTGACCGCGCTGGTCACCCACCACGTCATCTCCGGGCGCCTGGCCCCCGGCGAGCTGGCCGGGACCCACACCACGCTCGACGGCGGCCGGGTCACCATCGACCGCGCCGGCGAGGTCTTCACGATCAGCGCCGACCAGACCCTGCTGGGCGCCGCCGACGCGACGGTGATCTGCGGCAACCTCCCGACGCTCAACGCCACCGTCTACGTCGTCGACCAGGTCCTCACCCCGTCCGCCTGAGCGTGCTGGAACGGCCTTCCTCAGGGGCCCACCGCGAGCCTGCGAGCGGTGGGGAGGAGCGGCCGGCCCCGCTGCAGGGTCCGCCGCGAGCTCGCGGGCGGGGGGGCAGAGGGGTCCTAATAGGGTCGGCGGCATGGAAAAGGACCCCCTCCGTCCCCGCCCCTCGTCCCTCGGAGCGGGACCCGGGGAGGGGGCCGCCCGGCCCGACCGTGACCGGCTGCTCGAGCTCGTCGTCGACCTCGCCGTCGTCCACGGCCGGGTGACGCTGTCCTCCGGGCAGGAGGCCGACTGGTACATCGACATGCGCCGGCTGACGCTGCACCACGAGGGCGCTCCGCTGGTCGGCCGGGTCATGCGACAGCTCACCGGCGACCTGCGCTACGACGTCGTCGGCGGGCTCACCCTGGGCGCCGACCCGGTGGCGACGGCGATGCTGCACGCGGCGGCCGCCGGCGAGGGCTTCCTGGACGCGTGCGTCGTCCGCAAGACCGGCAAGGCGCACGGGCTGCAGCGGCGGATCGAGGGTCCCGACGTCGCCGGCCGCGCCGTCCTCGTGGTCGAGGACGTCTCCACGACCGGCTCCAGCCCGCTGACCGCCGTCGAGGCGCTGCGCGAGGCCGGCGCCGAGCCGGTCGCGGTGGCGGTCGTCGTGGACCGCGGCGGGCGGGCCGCGGTGGAGGCGGCGGGCCTGGAGTACCGGGCCGCGTTCACCCTCGCCGACCTCGGCCTGCAGTGAGCTGGTCCTCCTCCCCGACGATCAGCTGAGCTGGTCGTCGTCGGTCCTGGCTCACGCCCGGTGGTGAGCCAGGACCCGCTTCGGTCGACCGACCTGATCGTCGGGGGCCCGTCGTACCGTGACGCCGTGATCACCGTGACGACGGCGTGGGGCGAGCCGGCCGACGCCCTGGGATCCGGGGGCGTCCTGACCGACCCCACTCGACCCGTCGGGCTGCCCGATCCCGGTGAGGTGCTGCGGCGGGGACACGCTGACCCCATGAGCGCGGAGACGCCATGAACGCAGAGACCCCATGAGCGCGGAGACCCCATGAGCGCAGAGACCCCATGAGCGCGGACCGCCTGCTCGTCGTCGGAGGAGATGCCGCGGGCATGTCCGCCGCTGCAGCGGCCCGGCGGCTGCGGCCGGTGGAGGACCTCGCCGTCACCGTCCTCGAGCAGGGCCCGGAGGTCTCGTTCTCCGCCTGCGGCATCCCCTACTGGGTGGGCGACCTCGTCGAGGACCGCGACCGGCTGATCGCCCGCACGCCGCAGGAGTTCGCCAGCCGCGACATCGAGGTCCGCACCGGCACCCGCGCCGAGGAGCTCGACCTCGACGCCGGCACGGTGCGCACCAGCGGCGGCGAGACGCTCGGCTTCGACCGGCTGGTGCTCGCCACCGGTGGCCGGCCGCTGCGCCCGGACGTCCCCGGCCTGGACGCGCCCGGCGTCCACGGGGTGCACCGGCTGGCCGACGGCGCCGACATCCGCGCCGCGGTGGCGGCCGGTGCCCGCCGGGCGGTCGTGCTGGGCGGGGGCTACATCGGCCTGGAGATGGCCGAGGTGCTGCAGGCCCGCGGGCTCGAGGTCACCGTCGTCCTCGCCGACCACCTGCCCATGACCCTGCTCGACCCCGACATGGGGGAGCGGATCTGCAAGGCGATGGGCGACATGGGCCTCGACGTCCAGCCCGACCAGCCGGTGCGGGCGATCGAGACCGGTGCGGACGGCGCGGCACGGGCGGTCACCACCGACGTCGGCAGCTACCCCTGCGACCTCGTCGTCCTCGGGCTGGGCATGGGCCCGGAGGTCGACCTGGCCCGCGCCGCCGGCCTGCGGCTGGGCGAGACCGGGGCCGTCGAGGTCGACCGCACCCAGCGCAGCCGCTCGCACGACGCGGTCTACGCCGCCGGTGACTGCAGCCAGACCTTCCACCGGCTGACCGGTGAGGCGGTGCACGTCGCGCTGGGCACGCACGCCAACAAGCAGGGCCGGGTGGCCGGCTCGGTGATCGGGGGGCAGGCCGCCCGCTTCGCCGGTGTCCTGGGCACGGCGCTGACCAAGGTGGGGGACCTGGAGATCGGGCGCACCGGCCTGTGCAGCGGGCAGGCCGAGGCCGCCGGCTACGACGTCCGCACCGAGACCGTCGAGGGGACGACGCGGGCCGGCTACTACCCGGGTGCCGAGCCGATCACGGTGAAGCTGGTCAGCGACAGCGGCTCCGGCCAGCTGCTCGGCGCGCAGGTCGTCGGCGGGCCGGGGGCGGGCAAGCGGATCGACGTCCTCGCGACGGCGATCTGGGCAGGGCTGACCGCCGAGGAGTTCGCCGGCTCGGACCTCTCCTACGCGCCGCCGTTCTCGCCGGTGTACGACCCCGTGGTGGTCGCCGCGCGGGTCGCCAGCCGGCTGGAGCAGGGGTGAGCGGCGCCGACGTCCGCGACGAGGACTGGTACGGCGACGACCTCTCCGGTCAGGAGCACACCGGGGTCACCTTCAGCCGCGTCGACCTGTCCGAGACCACGGACGACGGCGCCGTCTTCACCGACTGCGTGTTCCGGGACTGCCGGTTCACCCTCAGCCGGCACACCGACGCCGCGTTCGTCAACTGCACTTTCACCGGCTGCTCGTTCGCCCAGGCCGTCTTCACCGACTGCAAGCTGGTCGGCAGCACCTTCGACCGCTGCACGTTCGACCTGGCCACCGTCGAGGGCGGCGACTGGTCCTTCGTCGTCCTCCGGCGCGCGGACCTGTCACGGGCGACGTTCACCGGTGCGCGGATGCGCGAGGCCGACCTCACGGAGGTGCGGGCGGTCGGGGCGACCCTGCTGCACCTGGACCTCTCCGCCGCGCAGCTGTCCGGCGCCGACCTCTCCGGCGCCGACCTGCGCGGCAGCGACCTGACCGCGCTGGACCCGCGGGAGGTCGAGCTGGCCGGCGCCCAGGTCGACGGTGGGCAGGCCGTGGTGCTCGTGACCGCCCTGGGCCTGCGGGTCGGACCGGAGGCAGCCCGGTAGCGGGGTGTCGCACCCCTCGGGCCGGGCGCGATACTGGCCGCCGGACCAGCGCCGCCACCGACGCAAGGAGTGCCCCGCATGCCCATCGCGACCCCCGAGGTCTACGCCGACATGATCAACCGGGCCAAGGAAGGCGGCTTCGCCTACCCGGCGATCAACTGCACCTCGTCGGAGACGATCAACGCCGCGCTGCGCGGCTTCGCCGACGCCGGCAGCGACGGGATCATCCAGTTCTCCACCGGTGGCGCCGAGTTCAGCTCGGGCACGCGGGTGAAGGACATGGTCACCGGTGCCGTGGCGCTGGCCGAGTTCGCGCACGTCGTCGCCGAGAAGTACCCGGTCAACGTCGCGCTGCACACCGACCACTGCCCCAAGGACAAGCTGGACGCCTACGTGCGCCCGCTGATCGCGCTGTCGAAGGACCGGGTCGACGCCGGCCAGGCGCCGCTGTTCCAGTCGCACATGTGGGACGGCTCGGCCATCGAGCTCACCGAGAACCTCGACATCGCCGAGGAGCTGATGGAGAAGGCCGCGGCGGCCAAGATCGTCCTCGAGCTGGAGATCGGCATCGTCGGCGGCGAGGAGGACGGCGTCGTCGCCGAGATCAACGAGAAGCTCTACACCGCCGACGGCGACTTCCTGCGCACCGCGCAGCAGCTCGGTCTCGGCGAGCGCGGGGTCTACCTGCTCGCCGCGACGTTCGGCAACGTGCACGGCGTCTACAAGCCCGGGAACGTGAAGCTGCGGCCCGACGTGCTCGAGCGCGGGCAGGCGATCGTCGCCAAGGAGTTCAACCTGGGGGACGGCGCCAAGCCGTTCAACCTGGTCTTCCACGGCGGCTCCGGCTCGGCGCAGGAGGAGATCCGCGAGGCCATCTCCTACGGCGTCGTGAAGATGAACGTCGACACCGACACCCAGTACGCCTTCACCCGGCCGATCGTCGGGCACATGTTCACCAACTACGACGGCGTGCTCAAGGTCGACGGCGAGGTCGGCAACAAGAAGACCTACGACCCGCGCACCTACATGAAGCTCGCCGAGACGAACATGGCCGCGCGCGTCGTGGAGGCGTGCGAGGACCTGCTGTCGGCCGGCCAGTCGCCGAGCGCCTGATGGGGCACCCACACCACAACCTCCTCGGCGAGCCACCGGCCACCCTGCTGCCCGGCAACCCGGAGGCCGACGGTGAGCTCGCGGCCGGGAACCCGCCGGCCGAGGTCGCCGCGCACCACCCGACGGTGAGCGCGGCGTGGGCGGCGCTGGCCGAGGAGGCGATCGAACGGCCCGAGCGGGGGCTCACCGACACGATCAAGGCCTACGCCTACGCCCGCACCGGCTACCACCGCGGCCTCGACGCGCTGCGCCGCAACGGCTGGAAGGGCCATGGCCCGGTGCCGTGGTCGCACGAGCCCAACCGCGGCTTCCTGCGCTGCGTGACGGTGCTGGCCCGCGCCGCGGAGGCGATCGGCGAGACCGACGAGCAGGAGCGCTGCACCCAGCTGCTGCGCGACTGCGATCCCTCCCTCGCGCCGTAGGGACCCGTTGCCGGCGTTTCCCGCGGATTGCCGGCGCTGTGGCGCCCGCGATCCGCGGGGAACGCCCGCACTGCGCTGCCACGCGGTGTCGGCACCGACCCGCAGACTGCTCCCGTGGACCACTCACCGGCCGTCGTGACCGCGCGCCTGCGTCCGCTGCTGCTGGCCGTGCACGAGGCCCTGTCGGCCGGTGTCGCGGTCAGCGCGGCGATCCACGCGCAGCACGGCTGGAACCCGACCGCCGACCGGCACCTCGACCACCAGCTGGTCCGCCGCGAGGCGATGGAGCGGCTGCGACCCTGGGGTGCCGGGCCGGACGAGCTGTCCGACCCGCTGCAGGCCCGCCAGCTGGACCTCGACAGCGGTACCGACAACCTGGGCCTGCCGATGAGCGGGCTGATCCTGCGCACCCCCACGGACGTGCTGCGCGTCTGGCGCTCCGACGACGGCGAGCTGCCCGCCGCGGCCACCGACGGCCTGCGCGCCTTCTACCGCCAGGACCCGAGCCGCCAGCTGCAGCTCGGCCTCGACCCCGGAGTGCAGCGAGCCGCCCCGGGCCACCTGGCGCTGCTGTGGGCCGACTCCGGCGCCGTGATCACCCGCTTCGACCTGGTCCGGCCGTGCGGGCACGTGGGCCGGCGCGTGCAGGTGGACTGGCACGTGGACCTGCGCGAGCGCCTGGGACGACCCGCAGCCTGACGTCACACTCGGTGAGGGGACGACGGAGAACAGGTAGGAAGTGCGGGAGATCGTTTACTCTCCGTACCCAGCGTCCGGTCCGGACGCCCGTTCCCGGAGGTGCCGTATGGCAACACTTCTCTGGATCCTCGCCGTCGTCCTCGTCGTCGCAGGCATCGTGGCGATCGTCCGCAGGCAGCTGCTGTGGGGAATCGTGCTGATCGTCGTGGGCCTGCTCGTCGGACCGGGCGGGGTCAGCGTCTTCACCTGAGAGAGGACCTCCCTCCCCCCACCACTCGCAGGCTCGCGCGCCAGGCGCCGTCCAGAGGCTCGCCGCGGCCCCGTCCCGGGTCCCGCCCTGAGCGTGCGAGGGGTGGGGGGACGGGGTCCCCGTACCTGCGGGGAGGCTTCGCTGCTCAGGGGTGCAGGCGCCAGCGCACCCGGTCGTCGGCGTACCAGGTCCAGCGGTCGACCGGCCGCGGGTACGGGACGCCGTCCCGGGTCACCCGGGCCGGGTCGCTGGCGATCTGCACCGCCCGCCCGCTGGTGCGCCGGCCGGGCCGCAGGGGCAGCGTCATGACGGTCACGTCGAGGGTGTCCACGGCCCGCCAGTCGAGCCGGACGTCGATGCGGGTGATCTGCCCGTCGGCGATCTTGACCGCGTCGTGGTGCGCCTGCGCGCCCAGCCGCCGTGCCAGCGGACGGCGCCGGTCGTCCGCGGCCGCCTCCAACCGGCCGTGGTGCAGCAGCACGCCGCCGTGGTCGTCACGCACCAGGCCGAGCTCCCGCTCGCCGCCCGTGCCGATGCCGAGGGCGCGGGCCAGGGCGGTCGAGTCGCGGTCGGCGGCGGGCTCCCAGGAGACGGGGACGCGAGCCGTGCGCCCGGCCTTCCACAGTGCGGTGAGCACCGCCGCGAGCGCCGGCACCGGCCCCCTCACCAGCAGCGCGTCGGCCTCGGCTGCCGGTGCGACCCGCTCGCGGGCCGGCGCGGAACCCGGCGCCAGACCGCGCAGGTCGAACTCGACGAGGGGCATGCCGATACCCTGCCACCTGCCAGCCGGTCGACCGCCGGTGACGAGTCCGAGGGGGACGACAGCGAGATGCCGGCAGTCGTGCTGATCGGCGCCCAGTGGGGCGACGAGGGCAAGGGCAAGGCCACCGACCTGCTCGGGGGGCGCGTGCCGTACGTCGTCCGCTACCAGGGTGGCAACAACGCCGGGCACACGGTGATCACGCCCGACGGGGAGCGGTACGCGCTGCACCTGATCCCGTCGGGGATCCTCACGCCCGGGTGCACGCCGGTCATCGGCAACGGCGTCGTCATCGACCCCGAGGTGCTCATCGGCGAGCTCGCCGGGCTCGAGGAGCGCGGCGTCGACACCTCGCGGCTGGTCATCTCGGCCGACGCGCACCTGATCATGCCGCACCACCGGGCCCTGGACCGGGTCACCGAGCGCTTCCTCGGCAAGCGCCGGATCGGCACCACCGGCCGCGGCATCGGCCCGGCCTACGGCGACAAGGTCGCCCGCACTGGCATCCGGGTGCAGGACCTGCTCGACCTGTCGATCCTCCGGCAGAAGCTCGAGGGGACGCTGCAGGAGAAGAACCAGGTCCTCGTCAAGGTCTACAACCGCAAGGCCATCGACGTCGACGAGGTCGTCGAGGAGTACGCCGGTTACGCCGAGCAGCTGCGGCACCGCATCGCCGACACCCGGCTGCTGCTGGCCAACGCACTCGACGCCGGCGAGTGGGTGCTGCTGGAGGGTTCACAGGGCACCCTGCTCGACGTCGACCACGGCACGTACCCGTTCGTCACGTCGTCGTCCCCGACCGCCGGTGGTGCGGCGGCGGGCTCGGGCATCGGCCCGACGCGGATCGACCGGGTCGTCGGCATCCTCAAGGCCTACACGACCCGCGTGGGCTCCGGGCCGTTCCCGACCGAGCTGCACGACCAGTGGGGCGAGTACCTGCGCAAGCAGGGCGGCGAGGTCGGCGTGACCACCGGCCGCGACCGCCGCTGCGGCTGGTTCGACGCCGTCGTCGCCCGCTACGCCAGCCGGGTCAACGGCATCACCGACTACTTCCTCACCAAGCTCGACGTCCTCTCCGGGCTGGAGACGGTGCCGATCTGCGTGGCCTACGAGGTGGACGGCGTCCGGCACGACGAGATGCCGATGACGCAGACCGACTTCCACCACGCCACGCCGGTCTACGAGGAGATGCCGGGCTGGTTCGAGGACATCCGGAAGTGCCGCACCTTCGACGAGCTGCCGGCCAACGCGCAGGCCTACGTCCGGCGCCTGGAGGAGCTCTCCGGCGCGCGGGTCAGCGTCATCGGCGTCGGCCCCGGCCGCGACGAGAACGTCGTCCTGCACGACCTGATCGGCTGAGCCCGTCGCGGCGCGGGAGCCGGAGGGCCCGCGCCGCGACCCAGCGGCTCAGGGCAGGCCGAGGACGGCTCCCGGCCGCGGTGCGGTGCGGGAGGGGCGCGAGGTGTAGAGCTCCGCGCGGGCCCTGGCGGCCACGTCGGGGGCGTCGGTGATCAGCCCGTCGACGCCGAGGGCCAACAGCAGCCGGGCCTCGGTCTGCATGTCGCCGGTCCCGCTCACGGCCTCGCCGCGGCGCAGGTGCTGCGGCAGGAACGCGTTCTCCGGGCGCAGCGTCCACGGGACGACGGCCAGGCCGGCGCGGTGGGCCTGGCCGATGAGGTCCGAGACGCCGGTCATCGCCTGGTCCGTGTCGCGCAGCAGGATCCGGTGCCGGCTCGGGGCGATGCCCTGCGCGTAGGTGCTGACCTCACGCAGGCCCGCGGGGGTGACCAGGTGGTCGTCCTCGCCGGCGTCGTCCACCAGCTGCAGCATCGTCGGCCCGCGGTCCCCGAGGTCGGCCCGGAGCTGCCGCAGCGCGGCGGCGTCGAAGGACTGCACGACGACGGTCCCGTCGGGGCCCGCGGCGCCGAGGCGGCGCAGCTCGGCGGCGACGAGCTCGTTCATCGGCACGCCCGCCTCGTGGTCGAACCAGCTGGGCTTCTTCAGCTCGGCCAGCACGCGGACCTGCCGGGAGGCGGTCGAGCGACGGCGGGCGATCGCCACGACCTCGGCGAGCGTGAGGATCCCGGCCTGCCCGTCGTAGGTGGTGTTCAGCGGCCGCAGCGCCGGCATCCGCTCGACGGCGCGCAGCGTGCGCAGCTCGGCGAGGGTGAAGTCCTCGGCGAACCAGCCGGTGCGCTCACGGCCGTCGACCACACGGGTGGCGCGCCGGTCGGCGAACTCGGGGTGGTCGGCGACGTCGGTGGAGTGGGAGAGCTCGTTCTCGTGCCGGACGACGAGCGCGCCGTCCCGGCTGACCACGATGTCGGGCTCGATCAGGTCGGCGCCCAGGTCGATGGCCAGCTCGAAACTGGCCGCGGTGTGCTCCGGGCGGTACGCGGGGGCCCCGCGATGACCGACGATGACGGGACGGGCAGGGCGGGTCGCCGGAACCGTTGCCGGCGACGCGGTCGCGCGCATGCCTCTTACAACACCCGAGCGGGGTGTCCATGACGCGAACGCGCGCCGACTGGCGGCCCACAATTCGGAGGACACCGCGCTGACCTGGGCGGGACCATGCCGACGTGACACATCTCTCATTCCTGGGCTGGACGCCGGGGCGCGAGGCCGAGCTCCCCCCGGGCGCCCGTCCCGGCCGGGTCGCCCGGGTCGACCGCGGCCGGCTGACCGTGCTCACCGAGGAAGGTGAGCTGCGTGCCCACCCCGCGCCGGCGTTGCTGGCCGACACCGGCCCGGCGGTCGGCGACTGGGTCGCGCTGCGCGGTGAGCTCGCCGTCGCGGTGCTGCCCCGGCGGACGGCGTTCACCCGCGTCGTCGCCGGGCGGACCTCGGCCGAGCAGGTGGTCGCGGCCAACCTCGACCTGGTGCTCGTCGTCGACGCGCTGACCACCGCGCCGCGGCTGCGCCGGGTGGAGCGCTACCTGGCCGTCGCGTGGGGCAGCGGGGCGACGCCGGTCGTCGTCCTCACCAAGGCCGACCTGTGCGACGACGTCCCCGCCGCAGTGCTGGCCGTCGCGGACGACACCGTGGGCGTCGACGTCGTGGCCGTCAGCTCGGTGACGGGGGAGGGGCTCCCCGCCGTCCGGGCGCTGCTCGGGCCCGGGCGGACGGCGGCGATGGTGGGCCCGTCCGGCGTCGGCAAGTCCAGCCTGGCCAACGCGCTGGCCGGGACGGAGGTGGCGACCACCCGCGGGGTCCGCGAGGCCGACGGCCGCGGCCGGCACACCACGACCGCGCGCGAGCTGCACCTGCTGCCCGGCGGCGGCCTGCTCGTCGACACCCCCGGGATGCGCGAGCTCGGGCTGGTCGACGACGCCGGGATCGACACCACCTACGCCGACGTCACCGAGCTCGCCGCCGCGTGCCGGTTCCGCGACTGCGCCCACCGCACCGAGCCCGGCTGCGCCGTGGCCGCCGCGATCGAGGACGGCCGGCTGGACCCGGCCCGCTACACCGCCTGGCGCAAGCTGCAGGCCGAGGCGCACCGCCAGGCGCTGCGCTCCGACGCCCGGGCCCGTGCCGCCGAGCACGCCCGCGTCCGGGCCCTGCACCGCGCGTACCGATCGCAGCCGAACCGTGGGAGGACCACCTCTCCCCCTTGAAGGACCCCCTCTCCCCCTTGAAGGACCCCCCTGCCCCCCACCACTCGCAGGCTCGCGGCGGGCCCCTGCAGGGGGCCGACCGGGGCTCGGCGCGGGACCCTGAAGGGCGGCCGTTCCAGCGGGTCGCGCGCTCGGTAGCGTCGCCGTCCGTGCGCGTGCTCGTGATCGGCTCCGGTGCCCGGGAGCACGCCCTGTGCGTCGCTCTGTCCTCCGATCCCGCGGTGACCGCGCTGGCCTGCGCGCCGGGCAACGCCGGCACCCGGGCGATCGCCGAGCCGGGAGTGGGCGGGGAGTCGCTGGCCGTCGCCGACCCGGTCGCGGTCGCCGCGCTGGCCACCGGGTGGGGTGCCGACCTCGTCGTCATCGGGCCGGAGGTGCCGCTGGTCGCCGGCGCGGCCGACGCCGTCCGCGACGCCGGCATCGCCTGCTTCGGCCCGTCGGAGCAGGCCGCGCAGATCGAGGGCAGCAAGTCCTTCGCCAAGCACGTGATGGCCGCCGCCGGCGTCCCGACCGCCCGGTCCTGGCCCGTCGGCGGGCCGGCCGAGCTGGAGACCGCGCTGGACGAGGCCCTGCAGGTCGCGGGTGGGGCGCCGTACGTGGTGAAGGACGACGGGCTGGCCGCCGGCAAGGGCGTCGTCGTCACTCCCGACCGGGATGCCGCCGTCGCGCACGGGCACCGCGTGCTCGAGGCCGGCGGCGCGGTGCTGGTCGAGGAGTACCTCGACGGGCCCGAGGTCTCGCTGTTCGCCGTCACCGACGGGACGACGGTGCTGCCGCTGCTGCCCGCCCAGGACGCCAAGCGCCGCGACGACGGCGACGCCGGGCCCAACACCGGCGGGATGGGCGCGTACGCGCCGCTGCCCTGGGCGCCGCCGGGCCTGGTCGACGAGGTGCTGGCCACCGTGCTGCAGCCGACGGTCGACGAGATGCGCCGCCGGGGCGAACCCTTCTCCGGACTGCTCTACGCCGGGCTGGCGCTGACCTCCCGCGGCGTGCGGGTGGTCGAGTTCAACGCCCGCTTCGGCGACCCGGAGACCCAGGTGGTGCTGCCGCTGCTGCAGACCCCGCTGGCCGGACTGCTGCACGCCGCGGCCACGGGCACGCTGGCCGACCACCCGCCGCTGCGCTGGCGCGACGGTGCCGCGGTGACCGTCGTCGTCGCGGCACCGGGCTACCCCGAGCGACCGCGCACCGGCGACCCGGTCACCGGCGCCGACGCGGAGGGCGTGCTGCACGCGGGCACCACCGTGGACGCCGAGGGGACCGTCCGCTCCGCCGGCGGTCGGGTGCTCGCCGTGACCGCCGTGGGCGAGGACCTCGCGGCGGCCCGGCAGCGGGCCTACGAGCGGGTCGCCGGCGTGCGGCTCGCCGACGCGCACTGGCGCACCGACATCGCGCTGGCGGCGGTCGAGGGCCGCATCACCCTCCCTACCCGGCGGTGACCGCCGGCCGGGCGCGCTCCCGGCTCGGCTCGGGCGGGCGCGGGCCGTCGTGCCGGCGCGAGAGGTAGCTGCCGGCCACGTTGGCGCAGGCCACGACCGGCACCGCGATCAGCGCGCCGAAGATGCCCGCGACCAGCAGCCCGGCGGCGATGGCGAGCACCACGGCGAGCGGGTGCACGTGCACGGCCTTGCCCAGCAGCAGCGGCTGCAGGACGTGTCCCTCCAGCTGCATGACCGCGACCACGATGGCCAGCGCGATGAGCGCCTTGATCGGGCCGACGGCGACCAGCGCGACCAGCACGGCCACCGACCCGGCCAGGAACGACCCGATGATCGGGATGAAGGCACCCAGGAACACCAGCGCGGCCAGCGGGATGACCAGCGGGACGCCCAGGATGGCCAGCCCGGTGCCGATGCCGACCGCGTCGACCAGGGCGACGGCGACCGTGGCCCGCACGTAGGAGATCAGCGTGCGCCACGAGCGGCGGGCGGCCTCGTCGACGTAGGCACGGGCGTCACGGGGGAACAGGCCGACCAGCCAGAGCCAGATGGACCGGCCGTCCTTGAGGAAGAAGAACAGCGTGAACAGCGCCAGCACGATGCCGGTGAAGACCTCGCCGACGGTGCCGACCGTGTCGAGGGCTCCGGATGCGAGCTCCTCCTGGTTGCCGGCGACGAAGTCCTGGAAGGCGGTGAGGGCCTCGTCGATCTGCCGCTGGCTGACCGGGAAGGTGTCGACGACGAAGTCGCGGATCTGGGTGAGCCCCTGGTTCACCTGGTCGGCGAGGTCGGTGAACCCGGCGGTGACCTGCTGGACGACGAGCGTGATGATCCCGGCGACCACGGTCAGCCCGACCAGCAGCATGGTGAGGGCGGCCAGCGACCGCGGCCAGCCGTGCCGGATCAGCGCGGTGGCACCCGGCTGCAGCAGCGCGGCCAGCAGCAGCGCCACCATCACCGGGATGACGACCACGGCCACGTAGGCGGCCGCGTAGAGCAGCACGTACAGACCGGCCAGGACGACGATGAGCCGCCACGACCAGGCGGCGGCCACCCGCAGCCCGCGGGGCACCTCGTCCTCGGGCGCCCCCGGTCTCCGGGTCTGGCGTCCGCGGCGCTGCTGCCCTCCGGCCGGCGGACCGCTGACGCCGCCGGGCCCGAGGGGGCCGTCGAGGTCCGGCGCGCCCGGCTCGGGGCTGCCGAGGGGCGGCGGGCCCGCCTCGGCGTCGTCCGCGGAGTCGTAGAGGTCCTCGTCGTCCTCGTGCTCGTCGTCGTGCGGGTGCGGGCGGTGCGGCCAGGCGTGCGGGTCGTGCTCGCGGGCGGCGCGGATCCGCTCGCGGGCCCGCGCCAGCAGGTGGGTGCCCCGTCGCAGCATCGGGATCCTCCGGGAAGCTCGAGGGGCCGTCGCTGACAGCATCGACCCTGCGGGAGACTGGGGCACGTGGTGCGACGAACCGATGGGCGGGCGGACACGTGATCGAGCGGTACACCTTGCCCGACATGGGCCGGGTCTGGAGCGACCAGCACAAGTACGAGCTGTGGTGCCGGGTCGAGACCCTCGTCCTCGAGGCGCACGCCGCGGCCGGGCGGGTGCCGGCCGACGTCGTCGAGCCGGTGCGCAGTGCGCCGCCGCCGACGCCGGAGCGGGTCGCCGAGATCGAGGAGACGACGCAGCACGACGTCATCGCCTTCCTCACCGCCTGGGCCGACAACACCGAGCCGCGGTCGGCGGCCGCCTTCGTCCACCACGGCATGACGTCGTCCGATCTGCTCGACACCGCGCTCGCCGTCCAGCTGACCGAGGCCACCGACCTGCTGCTGTCCCGGCTCGACCGGCTGGTGGCGGTGCTGCGCGACCATGCGCTGGCCCACCGCGACACGATCAAGGTCGGCCGCACCCACGGCGTGCACGCCGAGCCCGACGTCTGGGGCCACCGGGTCGCCGACATCGCGTTCGCCGCGGCCCGGTCGCGGGACCGGCTGCGGGCCGCTCGGGAGCGGGTCGGCGTGGTCGCCATCTCCGGCGCCGTCGGCACGTACTCGCTGATCGACCCGTCGGTCGAGGTCACCGTCGCCGAGGCGCTGGGCCTGCGGCCCGCCGACGCCTCCACCCAGGTGGTGCTGCGCGACTCGATCAGCGAGTGGGTCGCCTGCCTGGCGATCGTCGCGACCGTCTGCGAGACGGTGGCGCTGGAGGTGCGGCACGGCCAGCGCACCGAGGTGCGCGAGCTGTCGGAGGCGTTCGGCTCGGGCCAGAAGGGCTCCAGCGCGATGCCGCACAAGAAGAACCCGATCCGCTCCGAGCGCATCGCCGGCCTGGCGCGCGTCGTGCGCGCCGCCGTCGTCCCGGTGATGGAGGGCATCCCGCTCTGGCACGAGCGCGACATCTCGCACTCCTCCACCGAGCGGGTGTTCCTGCCCGACGCCGCGATCACCACCGACTACCTGCTGCACCTGACCACCGGGCTGGTCGAGAACCTCGTGGTGGACGCCGACCGGATGCGGGCCAACCTGGAGTCCACCGGCGGGCTGATCTACACCTCCTCGGTGCTGCTCGAGCTGGTCGAGGGCGGGGCCTCGCGGGAGGACGCCTACGCGCTGGTGCAGTCCGCGGCGATGGAGACCTGGAAGGACGGGACGCCGTTCCGCGAGACGCTGCGGGTCCGCGCGAAGGACGCCGGGGTCGAGCTCGACGAGGCGCGGCTCGACGAGATCTGCCGGCCGGAGCGGTACGTGGCCAACCTGGGCCCGCTGTTCGACCGGCTGGCTGCGCTGTCGTGACCGCGCTCGACCTGCCGCTGGTCGCGCGCGGGAAGGTCCGGGAGATCTACGACGCCGGCTTCGACCGGTTGCTCCTGGTCGCCTCCGACCGGATCTCCGCCTACGACCACGTGCTGCCCACACCCATCCCCGACAAGGGGCGGGTGCTCACCCAGCTGTCGGTGTGGTGGTTCGACCGGCTCGCGCCGGTGTTGTCGGAGTTCGGCGCGACGCACCACCTGCTCTCGGCGTCCGACGTCCCGGGCCCGGTCGCCGGGCGGGCGATGCTGGTCCGCCGGCTGGAGATGCTGCCGGTCGAGTGCGTGGCCCGCGGCTACCTCTCCGGGTCGGGCACCGTCGAGTACCAGCGCACCGGGTCCATCCGCGACGTCCCGCTGCCCGCGGGCCTGGTCGAGGGCTCGCGGCTGCCCGAGCCGGTGTTCACGCCGTCCACCAAGGCCGAGCAGGGGGAGCACGACGAGGCCATCGACTTCGCCGCCGTCGTCGCCGCGGTCGGGTCCGAGCGGGCCGAGGAGCTGCGCGAGCTGACGCTGGCGCTGTACCGGCGGGGTGCGGGGATCGCGCTCGACGCCGGGATCGTGCTGGCCGACACCAAGTTCGAGTTCGGGCTCGCCCCGGACTCCGCGGACGGGGGGCAGGGCCTGGTGCTCGGTGACGAGGTGCTCACGCCGGACTCCTCGCGGTTCTGGCCGGCGACGCTGTGGTCGCCCGGCGACGTGCAGCCCTCGTTCGACAAGCAGTACGTCCGCGACTGGCTCACCTCGTCCGGGTGGGACCGCGTCTCCCCGCCGCCGGAGCTGCCCGCCGACGTGGTCGAGGCCACCCGGGAGCGCTACGTGACCGCCTACGAGCGCCTGACCGGTACGGCGTTCCGCTGACGTGGCAGTGACGCGCCCGGGCACCGCGTACCGCTCCGGCGGCTCGGGCGACCACCTGCTCCTGCTGCTGCACGGGCTGGGTGCCACCGGCGCGGTGTGGGACCGGCTGCTGCCGCTGGTCGAGGCGTCGTGGCGAGGACGCTGGGCCGTTCCCGACCTGCGCGGGCACGGCCGGTCGCTCGCCGAACCGCCGTACGGCTACGCGGTGCACGCTGCGGACGTGGCGGTGCTCGCGGCCGAGTCGGGCGCGGCGCGGGTCACCGTGCTCGGGCACTCGTTCGGCGGCGTGGTGGGCGCGGTGCTCGGCGGCGGCTGGTACGGCGTGGAGGTCGCGCGGGTCGTGGCGCTCGGTGTCAAGATCGACTGGACGGACGACGAGGTGCGCCGCGCCCGGTCGCTGGCGGCCCGCCCGCCGCAGGTGTTCGCGACCGCCGCCGAGGCCGCCGACCGGCACCTGCGGCTGGCCGGGCTCACCGGGCTCGTGGCCCCGGGCGACGCGGTGGCGCTCGCCGGCGTCCGCGAGGTGGACGACGGCTGGGCGCCGGCCCTCGACCCGCGGGCGTTCGGCGCCGTCGGCCCGCCGGTCGAGGAGGTGCTGCGCCGCTCGGTCGCTCCGCTGCGGCTGGCGGCGGGGGCGTCGGACCGGATGGTGGGTCTCGACGCGATGCGCCGGGTGGACCCGGCCGCGGTGCTCGTCGAGGGCGCCGGCCACAACGCGCACTGGGAGGCCCCCGAGGCGGTGTGGTCCCTGCTGGCCGGTCCCTGATCTCGCGGGCAGCGCAGGAGCGAGACCAGCGTCACCCGCGCTCCGGTCAGTGGTCCGTGCCACCCCGGTACCCTCGTCGGCGTGCCTCGGGTGGTCGTCGACGTCGTGCTGAAGCCGGAGATCTCCGACCCGCAGGGTCAGGCGGTGCTGGGAGCGCTGGGCCGGCTCGGTCACGACGGCGTCCGCAGCGTCCGCCAGGGCAAGCACTTCGTCCTCGAGGTCGACGGCACGCCCGATCGGGCCGAGCTGGAGCAGATCGCCGAGACGCTGCTGGCCAACCCGGTCATCGAGGACGTCGAGCTCCACCTCCCGACCGACTGAGGAGAACCCCCTCCGTGCGCATCGGTGTCATCACCTTCCCGGGCTCCCTGGACGACGTCGACGCCGCACGCGCGGTGCGTCTGGCCGGTGCCGAGCCCGTCGCGCTCTGGCACGCGTCGCACGATCTGGAGGACGTCGACGCCGTCGTCCTGCCGGGCGGCTTCTCCTACGGCGACTACCTGCGGGCGGGTGCGATCGCCGCGCGGGCGCCCCTCATGCAGGACGTCGTCGACCGCGCCCGCCAGGGCATGCCGGTGCTCGGCATCTGCAACGGCTTCCAGGTGCTCTGCGAGGCCGGCCTGCTGCCCGGCGCGCTCACCCGCAACGGCCACCTGCACTTCCGCAACCGCGACCAGGTGCTGCGCATCGAGCGCTCCGACACCGCCTGGACGCTCGACTACGAGGCCGGCCAGCGGATCGTCGTCCCCGTGAAGAACGGCGAGGGCCGCTACGTCGCCGCGCCGGCCGACCTCGACCGGATCGAGGGCGAGGGGCAGGTCGCCGTCCGCTACGTCGAGGGCAACCCCAACGGCTCGATGCGCGACATCGCCGGGGTGACCAGCGCGGACGGTCGCGTCGTCGGCCTCATGCCGCACCCCGAGCACGCCGTCGAGGACCTCACCGGGCCCTCCACCGACGGGCTCGGGTTCTTCACCTCCGTGCTGAAGGCGATGGTGTCCGCGTGACCCAGGGACTCAGCGACCTCGACACCGGGCCCGGCCCGCTGCAGCACCAGCTCGACACCGTCGAGCTCGCCGCCCGGACGCCGGACCTCGAGCAGCCCTACAGCGAGCTGGGCCTGAAGTCCGACGAGTACGCCCGCATCACGGCGATCCTCGGCCGCCGGCCCACCACCGCCGAGCTGGCCATGTACTCGGTCATGTGGAGCGAGCACTGCTCCTACAAGAGCTCGAAGGTGCACCTGCGCCGATTCGGCGACCTGCCGCGCAGCGAGGCGCTGCTGGTGGGCATCGGTGAGAACGCCGGCGTGGTCGACGTCGGCGACGGCTACGCGGTCACCTTCAAGGTCGAGTCGCACAACCACCCCAGCTACGTCGAGCCCTACCAGGGCGCGGCCACCGGGGTCGGCGGCATCGTGCGCGACATCCTCACCATGGGCGCCCGCCCGGTCGCCGTCATGGATTCGCTGCGCTTCGGCCGCGCCGACGCCCCGGACACCGCCCGCGTGCTGCCCGGGGTGGTCGCCGGTGTCGGCGGCTACGGCAACTGCCTGGGCCTGCCCAACATCGGCGGCGAGCTCCTCTTCGACGACTGCTACGCCGGCAACCCGCTGGTCAACGCGCTGTGCGTCGGCGTGATGAGGCACGAGGACGTCCGCCTCGCCAAGGCCGAGGGCGTCGGCAACAAGGTCATCCTGTTCGGCGCACGCACCGGCGGCGACGGCATCGGCGGGGTCTCGGTGCTCGCGTCGGAGACCTTCGACGCAGAAGGCCCGGCCAAGCGGCCCAGCGTGCAGGTGGGCGACCCGTTCACCGAGAAGCTGCTCATCGAGGCCTGCCTGGAGATCTTCCGCGCGGACCTCGTCACCGGCATCCAGGACCTCGGCGGCGCCGGGCTGTCCTGCGCGACCTCGGAGCTCGCCAGCGCCGGCACCGGTGGCATGCACATCGACCTCGACACCGTCCCGCTGCGCGACAGCACCCTGACGCCCGCCGAGATCCTGATGAGCGAGTCGCAGGAGCGCATGTGCGCCATCGTCGAGCCGGACGAGGTCGAGGCGTTCCTCGCCGTCTGCCGCAAGTGGGACGTGCTGGCCACCGTCATCGGTGAGGTGACCGACGGCGACCGGCTGACCGTCGACTGGCACGGCGAGCGCATCGTCGACGTCCCGCCGCGGACCGTCGCCCACGAGGGCCCGGTCTACGACCGGCCGATGCAGCGCCCGGCCGACCTCGACGACCTGCAGGCCGACGACCCGGCGGCCCTGCCCCGCCCGGCGACGCCGGAGGAGCTGGCCGCGCACTGGCTGGCCGTCGTCGCCAGCCCCGACGGCGCGGACAAGACCTGGGTCACCGAGCAGTACGACCGCTACGTCCGCGGCAACACCGTGCTCGCCCAGCCCGACGACGCCGGCGTGGTGCGCATCGACGAGGACACCCACCGCGGGATCGCGCTCGCCCTGGACGGCAACGGCCGCTACGCCCGCCTCGACCCGTACACCGGCGCGCAGCTCAACCTCGCCGAGGCCTACCGCAACGTGGCGGTGAGCGGCGCTCGACCCCTGGCCGTCACCAACTGCCTGAACTTCGGCTCCCCGGAGGAGCCCGAGGTCATGTGGCAGTTCGCCGAGGCCGTCCGCGGCCTGGCCGACGCCTGCCGGGACCTGGGCCTGCCGGTCACCGGCGGCAACGTCAGCCTCTACAACCAGACCGGCGACGTCGCCATCAACCCGACGCCGGTCATCGGGGTCCTGGGCGTGCACGAGGACGTCCGGACCCGGGTGTCCACCGGCTGGCGGACGGCGGGGGAGAGCGTGCTGCTGCTCGGCGTCACCCGCCCCGAGTTCGGCGGCTCCGCGTGGGCCTCGGTGGTGCACGGCCACCTCGGCGGGCGCCCGCCGGCGGTGGACCTCGAGGCCGAGCGGTCCCTCGCCGAGCTGCTGGCCGCGCTCGGCCGCGGCGGCCTGGTCACCTCCGCGCACGACCTGGCCGACGGCGGCCTGGCGCAGGCGCTGGCGGAGTCGGCGCTGCGGTACGGCACCGGTGCCCGGCTGCGGCTGGGCGGGCAGGGCTTCGGTGGGGACGCCTTCACCGCGCTGTTCAGCGAGTCGACCGCGCGCGCCGTGGTCACCACGACCGATCCGGAGGGCGTGCGCGCCACCGCGGAGTGGGCCGGCATCGCGGTCACCGAGCTGGGGACGACGGGCGGCGACGTGCTCGCCGTCGACGGCGTCGCCGAGCTGCCGCTGGCCGAGCTGCGGGCCGCCTGGAGCGCGACGCTCCCGGCCCTGTTCGGCACGCCGGAGGCCACGGCGGTCACCGGTCAGGCAGCGGGCAGCGTCCCGGCGGGAACCGTCCCGACCAGCTGATGCCCGCTCCGGCACCCATATCGGCCGAGGAGCTCCGGGCCGCCCTCGCGCCGGTGCGGGCCTGGCTGGCAGGGGAGGACGAGCAGCCCCCGCGCGCGGTGCTCGGCGCCGCGGTGAAGACGACGGCCCGCTGGCTGGCCCAGCAGGTGCCCGGCCGCTCGGTCGAGCTGCGCGTACCCCCGCACGTCGCCGTCCAGCTGGTGCCCGGTCCCCGGCACACCCGTGGGACGCCGCCGAACGTCGTGGAGACCGACGCGGCCACGTGGCTGCGGCTGGCGACCGGAGAGCTCACCTGGGGGCAGGCGGTCGCCGACGGGAGGGTCAGCGCCAGCGGCAACCGCGCCGACCTCTCCGCGCACCTGCCGTTGTCCCCGCTCCACCACCGTCGTCCCACCGGACGACACCGCGGCCAGGAGCCGTCCCCCGGCTGAGCTGAGCCGCTGCCCGTGTCCCGGTCCTGGCTCGATTCCCCCTCGGAACGGCACAGCGCCCCCGCCCGGAGATCCGGACGGGGGCGCTGTGGGAGTGGTGCGGCTCAGCCGCCGAACAGCTGGCTGGCCGCCTTGACCGTGTTGTAGAGCCCGTAGGCCAGGGGGACGCCGACCAGGGTCCAGGCGAAGGCGATCAGTGCCGCCGGGGTGTGCGTGGGCTGCCGGTCGTCGGTGACGGGGTGGCTCATCGGACGGCGCTCCTCTCCGGGTTGGCGCGGGCGGTGGCGGGGGTGGTGGCCTGCGGCTCGTACCACTTGCTGGCGACGGGGCGGACCAGCAGGTTCGCGACGAAGCCGATGGCGAGCAGGCCGACCATGATGAACAGCGCCGGGCGGTAGTTCGCCGCGACGAGCTGGCCCGGGGTGCCCTGCGTGTCCAGGACGCCGTTGATGATCAGCGGCCCGGCGACACCGGCGGCCGACCAGGCGGTCAGCAGCCGGCCGTGGATGGCCCCCACCTGGTAGGTGCCGAACAGGTCGCGCAGGTAGGCCGGGATCGTCGCGAAGCCACCGCCGTAGAAGCTGATGATGATCGCGGCGGTCAGCACGAAGATCCAGGTCGCCGTGCTGCCGAGGGTGGCCAGGACGACGTACAGGACGATGCCGACGCCCAGGTACACCATGTAGATCGGCTTGCGGCCGATGAAGTCCGACGTCGAGGACCACACGAACCGGCCGCCCATGTTGAACAGCGACAGCAGACCGACGAAGCCGGCGGCCGTGGCGGCGGCGACCGTGGAGGTCTCACCGTTGCGGAAGAAGTCCTGGATCATCGGTGCGGCCTGCTCGAGGATGCCGATGCCCGCGGTGACGTTGCAGAAGAGCACCGTCCACAGCAGCCAGAACTGCGGGGTCTTGATGGCGTTGTTCGCCGAGACGCTCTCGGTGGTGACGAGGGCCTTCTTCTTCACCGACGCCGGGTCGAAGCCGGCGGGCCGCCAGTCGTCGGCCGGCACCCGCACGATGAAGGCGCCGAACATCATGAAGACGAGGTAGACCGCAGCCAGCGTGAAGAACAGCGCCGCGACGGCCTCACCGTTGGGCACGGTGCCCGCGGTGCCGTCGTAGGCCGGGTCGTAGTAGTTCATCAGCTGGCGCGACAGCGGCGAGGCGATCAGCGCACCGCCACCGAAGCCCATGATCGCCATGCCGGTGGCCAGGCCCGGGCGGTCCGGGAACCACTTGATCAGCGTCGAGACCGGCGAGATGTAGCCGATGCCCAGGCCGATGCCGCCCAGGACGCCGTAGCCCAGGTACAGCAGCCACAGCTGGCCGGTCTCGATGCCCACACCGCCGACGAGGAAGCCGAGGACCCAGAAGCAGGCCGAGGTGAACATCGCCGCCCGGGGACCGTTGCGGTCCACCCAGGTGCCGAACAGGGCGGCGGAGACGCCGAGCATGACGATCGCGATCGAGAAGATGATCCCGATCGCGGTCAGGCTCGTGTCGAAGTGCTCGACGAGCGCGGTCTTGTAGACGCTCGTCGCGTACGCCTGACCGATGCACAGGTGCACGGCGAGCGCTGCCGGCGGGATCAACCAGCGGTTGAAGCCGGGACGGGCCACGATGCGTTCTCGGGCCAGGAAACTCGGTACTGCCACGGGACGGACCTCCGGAGGACATCGGTCGGGGGATCCCCCGCCGGAAAGGGTCGGTGCCAGGCGTCACGGACCCGCGGGAACGCTACGTCGCCCCTGTACGTACCGCGAAACGGAGGAGCCGAGTCATCGCTGTTCGCAACCCGATCGTTGTCAACGGAACGACCGGATCGCGCACGGGGGACGCCGGACCGCGGCTGCGCCCGCCGGAATAGGCTCCCGCCATGGCCTACGAGGTGAAGGGCGTCGTCGCCCGCAGCAAGGGTGCCCCGGTGAGCGTGGAGACGGTCGTCGTCCCCGACCCCGGTCCGGGGGAGGCGGTGGTCGACATCCAGGCCTGCGGGGTCTGCCACACCGACCTGCACTACCGCGAGGGCGGGATCAACGACGAGTACCCCTTCCTGCTCGGCCACGAGGCCGCCGGGGTGGTCTCCGCGGTCGGTGAGGGCGTCACCAACGTGGCGGTCGGCGACTTCGTGATCCTCAACTGGCGGGCGGTGTGCGGGCAGTGCCGCGCCTGCGCCAAGGGCGAGCTGCAGTACTGCTTCGACACCCACAACGCGACGCAGAAGATGACGCTGAAGGACGGCACCGAGCTGTCCCCGGCGCTGGGCATCGGCGCGTTCGTGGAGAAGACGCTGGTCCACTCCGGCCAGTGCACCAAGGTGAACCCCGAGGCGCCCGCCACCGCCGCCGGGCTGCTGGGCTGCGGCGTCATGGCCGGCGTCGGCGCGGCGATCAACACCGGTGGCGTCAAGCGCGGGGAGAGCGTGGCGGTGTTCGGCTGCGGCGGCGTCGGGGACGCCGCGATCGCCGGGGCGAAGCTGGCCGGCGCGACGACGATCATCGCCGTCGACATCGACGACCGGAAGCTGGAGTGGGCCAGAAAGTTCGGCGCCACCCACACCGTGAACAGCAGGAACACCGACGCGGTGGAGGCCATCAAGGGCCACACCGGCGGGTTCGGTGTGGACGTGGCGATCGATGCAGTGGGCCACCCGGCGGTGTTCGAGCAGGCGTTCTACGCCCGTGACCTGGCCGGCCGGGTGGTGCTGGTGGGTGTGCCCACGCCGGACATGAAGATCGAGCTGCCGCTGATCGAGGTCTTCGGCCGCGGTGGTGCGACGAAGTCCTCCTGGTACGGCGACTGCCTGCCCAGCCGCGACTTCCCGATGCTGGTCGACCTGTACCTGCAGGGCCGCTTTCCGCTGGAGGACTTCGTCACCGAGACCATCGGCATCGACGACGTCGAGTCCGCCTTCGAGAAGATGCACCACGGCGACGTGCTGCGCTCGGTGGTGGTGTTCAAGTGACCGCGCGGGTCGACAAGACCGTGGTCTCCGGCGTGTTCAGCCTCGACGGGCAGGACTTCGACGTCGACAACAACGTCTGGCTGGTCGGCGACGACGACGAGGTGCTCGTCATCGACGCCCCGCACCACGCCGCCCCGATCCTGGACGCGATCGGCGGCCGCCGGGTGACCGCCATCGTGCTCACCCACGGGCACAACGACCACATCACCGCCGCCGTCGCGCTGCGCGAGGCCACCGGCGCACCGATCTGGTTCCACCCCGCCGACCGGATGCTGTGGGACGTCGTGCACCCCGACACGGCCCCGGACGAGGACCTCGTCGAGGGCACCCGGTTCACCGTCGCCGGGACCACGCTGACCGCGCTGCACACCCCCGGGCACTCGCCGGGCAGCACCTGCCTGCACGCCCCCGACCTGGCCACCGTCTTCACCGGGGACACGCTGTTCCACGGCGGGCCGGGAGCCACCGGGCGGTCCTACAGCGACAAGCCCACGATCCTCAACTCCATCCGGTCGCGGCTGCTGAGCCTGCACGGCGACACCGTCGTCAGGACCGGCCACGGCGACGACACCATGATCTCGGCCGAGATCGGACACATCCACTAGAGAAGGCCCCCCTCCTCCCACCCCTCGTAGAAGGACCCCGTCCTCCCCACCCTTCGCAGGCTCAGGGCGGGGCCCGGGACGGGGCCAGCGGTGCCCTGGAGGGGGCCGCGGATCCGGCCGGGCGGGGTGTCGAGGGACACCCCGCCCGGCCAGAACCGGTCAGCCGGCGCCGGTACCCTCGATGAGTGCCTCGCGGTGACGGACGGCTGACGCACGACCTCGATCCCCATTCCCCCGGACCCCAGGACGCGTGTGGCGTCTTCGGTGTCTGGGCGCCGGGGGAGGAGGTCGCCAAGCTGACCTACTTCGGTCTCTACGCCCTGCAGCACCGCGGCCAGGAGGCGGCGGGCATCGCCGTCTCCGACGGCGCCTCGGTCGTCGTCTACAAGGACCTCGGGCTGGTCAGCCAGGTCTTCGACGAGGCCACCCTGGGCAGCCTGCGCGGCCACCTCGCCGTCGGGCACACCCGCTACTCCACGACCGGTGCCTCCACGTGGGAGAACGCCCAGCCGACCTTCCGGACGACGGACGCCGGCACCGGGCTGGCGCTGTGTCACAACGGGAACCTCGTCAACACCGCCGAGTTGGCCTCCCGGGCCGCCGACGCCGGCGTGCGCGGTGCCTTCACCTCCACCACCGACTCCGACCTGGTGACCGCGCTGATCGCGGCCCGGCCGGACCTCTCGGTCGAGGCCGCCGCGATGGAGGTGCTGCCGCAGCTGCGCGGCGCCTTCAGCTTCACCTTCATGGACGAGAACACCCTCTACGCCGCCCGCGACCCGCAGGGCGTGCGGCCGCTGGTCCTCGGCCGGTTGGAGCGCGGCTGGGTGGTCGCCAGCGAGACGGCGGCGCTCGACATCGTCGGCGCCTCCGTCGTCCGCGAGGTGGAGCCCGGCGAGCTGATCGCCATCGACGAGGACGGGTTGCGCAGCCAGCACTTCGCCCCGGCCGAGCCCAAGGGCTGCGTCTTCGAGTACGTCTACCTCGCCCGCCCGGACACCACGATCGTCGGCCGCGGCGTGCACGCCGCCCGGGTCGAGATCGGCCGCCGGCTGGCCAAGGAGCACCCTGCCGACGCCGACCTGGTGATCCCCGTGCCGGAGTCGGGCACGCCGGCCGCGGTCGGCTACGCCGAGGCCTCGGGCATCCCCTACGGCATCGGCCTGGTGAAGAACTCCTACGTCGGGCGGACCTTCATCCAGCCCAGCCAGACCATCCGGCAGCTGGGCATCCGGCTCAAGCTCAACCCGCTGCGCGACGTCATCCGCGGCAAGCGGCTGGTCGTCGTCGACGACTCGATCGTGCGCGGCAACACCCAGCGGGCGCTGATCCGCATGCTGCGCGAGGCCGGCGCGGTCGAGGTGCACGTGCGGATCTCCTCGCCGCCGGTGAAGTGGCCGTGCTTCTACGGCATCGACTTCGCCAGCCGGGCCGAGCTCATCGCCAACGGCCTCGACGTCGACGGCGTGCGGGCCTCGATCAACGCCGACTCGCTGGGCTACGTCTCCGAGCAGGGCCTGATCGCGGCCACGGAGCAGCCGGTCACCCGGCTGTGCACCGCCTGCTTCACCGGCGAGTACCCGATCCCGCTCGCGGAGAGCGAGCTGCTCGGCAAGCACCAGCTCGAGGGCATCGGTCGCCGGGTCGGTCAGGACCGTGCGGTGAGCGGCTGGACCGGCCAGCAGGCCGGCAGCGCGTCGGTGTCCGGCGGTGCGGACGACGCGCTGACCCGTCCGTGAGCGACCACCAGCAGTTCACCTACGCCGCCTCCGGCGTCGACATCGACGCCGGCGAGCGGGCCGTCACCCTCATGCGGACGGCGGTGGAGGGCACCAACCGCCCCGAGGTCGTCGGCGGCCTCGGCGGCTTCGCCGGGCTGTTCGCGCTGGACACCACCAGGTACCGCAGGCCGCTGCTCGCCTCCTCCACCGACGGGGTCGGCACCAAGATCGCGCTGGCCCGTCAGCTGGACCACCACGACACCGTCGGCATCGACCTGGTCGCGATGGTCGTCGACGACCTGGTCGCATGCGGCGCCGAGCCGCTGTTCCTGCAGGACTACGTCGCCTGCGGGCGGGTGGTGCCCGAGCGGATCGCGGCGATCGTCACCGGCATCGCGACCGGCTGCCGCCTGGCCGGTGCCGCGCTGGTCGGCGGGGAGACCGCCGAGCACGGTGACCTGATGGCCCCGGACGACTACGACCTGGCCGCCACCGCGGTGGGCGTCGTGGAGGCCGACGCTGTGCTGGGGCCCGAGCGGGTGCGGGACGGCGACGCGGTGGTCGCGATGGCGTCGTCGGGCTTCCACTCCAACGGCTACTCGCTGGTGCGCCGCGTCGTCGCCGCGGCCGGGCTCGACCTGGCCGCGACGCCCGCCGGCCTGGACCGTCCGCTCGGCGAGGTGCTGCTCGAGCCGACCCGCATCTACGCGCTGGACTGCCTGGCGCTGGTGCAGCGCTTCGGCGTCGAGGGCGTGCACGCCTACGCGCACATCACCGGCGGCGGGCTGGCCGGCAACACCGCCCGCGTCGTCCCCGACGCGCTGGAGGCCGTGCTGGACCGCGACACCTGGGCGCTTCCGCCCGCCGTCGCACTGCTCGAGGAGCACGGCGTGCCGCGCGTGGAGTCCGAGCGCGCGTTCAACTGCGGCGTCGGCATGGTCGCCGCGGTCGCCCGGGACACCGCCGACGACGTGGTTGCCACCCTGGCCGAGCGCGGGGTGCCCGCGTGGGTCGCCGGCACCGTGGGCCCGCGCAGCAGCGGGGACGCGGCGCGCCTGGTCGGCGACTACCGCTGAGCTGCTGGGCGCCGTCCCGGGCCCACGGCGCACGACGACACCGCAGCACCCGAAGGGGTGGCGGTGTCGTCGCGTCAGCGCACGCCGATCAGGCGACCCTCAACGACTGGCGGCCCAGTCGTCGTCCGTGTCGTCGTCCGCCCAGCGGTCGGTGTACTCGTCGTCCTCGTCGTCGTCATCCGAGCTCGCCCGGGAGGGCGCGGTGTACGACGACGTCGGCGAACCGGCCAGCTCGCGCTGCAGCGCGGAGAGGTCGGTGTTCGGTGAGCTGTACTTGAGCTCACGGGCCACGCGTGTCTGCTTGGCCTTCGCTCGGCCGCGCCCCATCGGCTCGACCCCCTCGTTACGGAGTACGGGAGCCCAGCTCCGGGCTGGACGGCCCGCGTGGCGACCCCGACTGAGTGTCTCTGTCTCGACCGAGCTTACGACACGGATCGGCGACCGGCACGGGTCTCCCCCTGCTGTCGCCCGACCGGGTCCTCTCAGCGCGGCAGCCGGATGGTGGCCGGCCGGCCGACCGACGCTGTGCGCTCCTCGCCAGCCGGTCGGCGGCCACGGCGGGGGAGACGCCGTCCGCGTCGGCGACCCGGGACACCCGCAGCGCGACGTCGAAGATGCCGGTGGCGCGGGCCTCGGCGCGGTCGAAGGAGAACCCGTGCACGTGGTCCTCCACCTGCTGGACGTGCACAGCGTCGGGCAGCGGTCCTGTTCCGGGAAGCCCCGTGGTCATCGACTGCTCGAACCGTCGCGCCAGAGTCCGACGGAGCGGTTCGTGGACGAGACGGCTCCACTGGCCGCTGTTCGACCAGCGGAACCTCGGCCGCCGGAGGGAACGGTGCCTGCTCCGGTGACCTACCTCACACGGTAGTCCCGGGCGCCCGGTGCACACCACTCCACCACCGCCCGGACGCTGGAGCGGGACCCGGACGGGCCTCGGGTCGGCATGTCGGCGTCTCGCGCAGGATCCTGTCGACCTGTGCCGGCAGCGTCGAAAGCGGCTTGGCCCGCCGTGCCGGATCAGCGGTCGAGGGGGCCCTGGAGCAGGGAGGAGACCCGCTGGCGGGTGACGCCGAACAGTCGGGCGATCACGTCCATGGTCAAACCCTCACCGTGCAGGGCGCGGGCCTCGGCGCGTCGCCAGCGACTCCCGGCGTCGGCGAGCTGGGACAGGGTGTCGCTGATCAGTTCCACGATCAGCGGGCGCGGCTCGGCCGGCACGATGTCCCGGTAGGAGGCGCCGGCTGCTCGCTGATCCCGGATGTAGGCCGCGCGCTCGAGGATCTGCTCGCCATTGGCGATCATCTGGCGCGCGGTGGCGCACACCTCCTCCAGCGCCGTCATCGCCGGATCCTCCGAGGAGTCTGGCCGCCGCACTGTGTCTCCTGTCGGTTCGAGGCGACGCCGCCGCTCGGTGCTCGCGCTCCAGGATACTTCGCGCGCAAGACCCATTGCAGCAAGGCCCGTTGCAGCAGGGACCATTGCCGCAATGGCCAGTGCCGCAAGGCCTGTTGCGGTCCGGAGGGTCGCGTGCCACCGTCGGCTTGTCGCCAGTGGAAGCGGGGGCCTCGGAGGTGCCCGATGGTCGATCTCGCCCGGGTCATGTGCGACGTCGCCGCCCAGCTGCGCACCGGGCGGCATCCGCCGGTGGAGACGACGCTGGAGGCGATCACCGCCGCCGTCGTGGAGGCCGTGCCCGGCGCCGAGGACGCCGGCATCAGCTTCGTGGTCGACCGTTCCCGCATCGAGGCCCAGGCGCCCACCGGGGAGCGAGCCAGGGCCCTGGACACGCTGCAGGACCAACTGGGTGAGGGCCCGTGCTACGCGGCGATCCGCGAGCAGGAGACGGTGCAAGCCCCGGACGTGGCCACCGAGGACCGCTGGCCCCGCTTCGCCGCCGTCGCGAGCGAGCGCGGGGTGGGCAGCATGTTGACCGTGCGGCTTCACCACACCGCGAAGTCGACGCTCGGCGCGCTGAATCTCTACGCCAGCACCCCGCACGCCTTCGACGCCGACTCCGAGGCCATCGCGCGGATCTTCGCCGTTCACGCCGCGCTCGCGTTGGCCGCCGCCGAACGCGAGGAGCACCTGGAGGCGGCGCTGCGCAGCCGCGACCGGATCGGTCAGGCCAAGGGCATCCTCATGGAGCGGTACAAGCTCACACCCGAGCAGGCCTTCGCCGTGCTCGCCAGCATCTCCTCGGCCACCAACCGCAAGCTCAGGGACATCGCCGACGAGATCGCCACCACCGGCGCCATCCCCGCAGACCCACGCCACCGCCCGAACCACCGCCGGAGCGGGCAGCATCCTGACACCCCACTCACCGCCCTCGACCGGCCCCCGCAGCCACGCCGGTGACCGTCGAGTCCGGACCTGAGGATCGCTGCCGTCCGGCCTGACCGCGATGGCGCTCGGGTCAACCGTCGCCAACGGGTCCGAGTCCTGTGACGTGACCCTGGAGGTCAGCGTCACCACGCTGTTCTCCGGTCGACGTCGGCCGCGAGCGGAGCGGCGTGAGCGTCCGCAGGATGTCCGTGTCGAGGCGCCCGCTCACCAGTCACGCGACAGCCGAACGACCCGGAGCCGGCCGACGTCGGCCATCCGCTCCTCGGCCATCCGGTCGGCGGCCACCGCAGGGGAGACGCCTTGCTCCTCGGCTACCTGAAGCACCCGCAGGGTGGTGTCGAAGATGCGCTCCGTCTTCTCCTTGGCGCGCTCGAAGCTGAAGCCAGGCCTGCCGCTCAGGGGCAGTACCCCGGACAAGCCGTGGCGCTCGTCCTCGACCTGGATGACCCCGCCGGCGTTCACCAGGTAGTCGGGGGCGTACAGGATGCCGCGGCGCATCAGCTCAGCGGCGACCCCCTCGTGCGCCAGCTGGTTGTTCGCCCCGCCGCAGACGATCTCGGCCTCGAGCACCGCGACCGTCTCGTCGTCCAGCGCCCCGCCGAGCGCGCAGGGTGCGTAGACGTCGGTCGGCGTCCGCACCAGCGTCGCGGTGTCGGCGACGGCGTCCACCGCGGGGTGGCGGGCCAGCACCCGCTCGACCGCGCCGGCGTCGACGTCGGTGACCACCACGTCGGCGCCGTCCTCCACCAGCCGGTCGACCAGCCAGCTGCCGACCTTGCCCACGCCGGCGACCCCGACGGTGCGCCCGGCCAGCGAGGGCTTGCCCCAACGGTGCTGGGCGGCCGCCCGCATCCCCTGGAAGACGCCGTACGCGGTGAGCACCGAGGAGTCCCCGCAGCCGCCGTACGCCAGCGACCGGCCGTGCGCGAAGCGGGTCTCCCGGGCGACGACGTCGAGGTCGGCGTTGTACGTGCCGACGTCGCAGGCGGTCAGGTAGCGACCGCCCAGCGACTCCACGAAGCGGCCGTAGGCGCGCAGCAGTGCCTCGGTCTTGTCGATCTGCGGGTCGCCGATGATGACGGCCTTGCCGCCGCCGAGGTCCAGGCCGGCCAGGCTGTTCTTGTAGGACATCGCCCGCGAGAGCGCCAGGGCGTCGGCCACCGCGGCGTCCTCGGTGGCGTAGGGGTAGAAGCGGGTCCCGCCGAGCGCCGGCCCCAGCGCGGTGGAGTGGATCGCGATCACCGCCCGCAGCCCGGAGGCGGGATCGGAGCAGAAGACGACCTGTTCGTGACCGGAGCCGAGTACGTCCACACGGCGAGCCTAGGACGGCGCTGCCCGTGCGATCGGGTGCCCGGCACGGCCGGCGGTCGGCGCCGGCCGGTCGCGCCGCGGGTCGCGACCCCGGCGTGGTGTTCCTCACGCACCACCCGCACTACCGGACCGCGACCGGCCTCGGGTACCGCGTGAAGGACCAGGTCAGCGCGGAGGGCCGGCCCGGTCGAGGGCCGGCGGTGCCGGGCTCGAGGCGCCCACGGCCGGGCCGGTGCGCCCGCGGGACGAGAAAGGACGCGGCCAGCCCTCAAGGTCACCCGTCCGGGTGACGAGAACAGATGTGACAGGAGTGGGGTCGGTGCCCCGTGTGCCCGGAGTTGCCGCCGTGCCGCGTGGACACTTCCGAGCCCGGTGTGGCGGTGTCACGCTGCGCCAACCCCTACGCACCCCTCTTCCCCAGGGAGCGACATGCTGCAGAGCCGTCCTCGCCGGCGCACGTCCGGGACCGCGGTCCCGGCGCACCGCTCGCGCGCCGGGATCGTGCGCAGCCTGCTGGCCGGCGTCGTGGCCGGCACGGTGGTGCTGACCGGGGCCGCTCCTGCCGCTGCCGCCCCCGCACCGCCGCCGCCCAACCCCACCGACGAGCAGATCGGTCAGGCGCAGTCGGCCCAGGACGCCGCCGCCGCCGAGGTCGGCCGGATCGCCGCGCTCGTCGCGCAGGCCGAGTCGCAGCTCGAGGGCTACGCCGTCCAGGCCGAGGCGGCCGGCGCCGCCTACCTGGCCGCCGAGGAGGCCCTCCTGGAGGCCCAGGCCGAGGCCGAGCGGACGGCGGCGGAGCTGGAGGCCGCCACCGAGGCCGTGGACGCCGCCGCCGCCCGCATCGCCGGGTTCTCCCGCGACAGCTACATGAGCGGCAACACCCTCTCCACCGCCGCGGCCCTGCTCGACGCCGAGGGGCCCTCCGACCTGATCCAGCGGGCCGCGATGCTCGAGTACGTCTCCGCCAACCACCTCGACGTCCTCGGTCAGCTCGAGGTCGCCCGCGTGCGGCAGGCCAACGCCGACTCCGCGGCCCGCGCCGCCCGCGACCGGACCGCCGAGGCCGAGGCGGCCGCGGCCGCCGCGAAGGCCACGGCCGACGAGCAGCTGGCCGCCCAGCGCCGCGCCTACGACGAGGTCGCCGCGCAGAAGGCCGCCTACGACGAGCAGCTGCAGGCCGCCGAGATCGAGCTGCTGCGCCTGCAGGGCGCCCGCGACGCCTTCCAGGCCTGGCAGCAGCAGAAGGCCGCCGAGGAGGCCGCCGCCGCGGCGGCCGCCCGCCGCGCCGAGGAGGAGGCCGCCGCCGCGGCCGCCGCGGCCCGCGCCGCCGCCCGCAGCCAGAGCTCCGGGTCGGGCAGCGCCGCCGCCGGCTCGGGCGGCTCGGGCCCCTACGTCAAGCCGACCTCCGGCCGCACCTCCAGCTGCTACGGCTGGCGCTGGGGCGCCCTGCACGGCGGCGTCGACATCGCCGCTCCCATCGGCACGCCGATCTACGCCGCCCACTCCGGCGTCGTCGCGCGGGCCGGCACGGCCACCGGCTTCGGCTACGCCGTCTACATCCGCGGCGACGACGGCGCGGTCACCGTGTACGGCCACGTCAACCAGTACTTCGTCCGCGCCGGGGAGCGGGTCGTCGCCGGCGAACTGATCGCGGAGGTCGGCAACCGCGGCCAGTCCACCGGCCCGCACCTGCACTTCGAGGCCCACCCCGGCGGCGCCATGTACGGCGGCCAGGTGGACCCGGTGTCGTGGCTGCGCGCCCGCGGCGTGTCCATCAGCGGCTGCTGAGCAAGGACCCCCTGCCCCTCGCCACGCGCGAGCTGGCGGCGGGACCTCGGAGGGGCCACTGGGGCCCGGGACGGGGCCGGCGCTAGCTGGTGGGTGCGGCCGAGGTCAGACCGCAGTTGGCGACGACGTAGTCGGTGAGGGCCGTCTGCGCCGGGCCGAGCTCCTGACCGATCCGGGTCGACGCGTCGGCGTAGGCCTGCTGGCCCCCCGGCGTGCCGAGGTCGAGCGTGCCGGCGGTGTCGGAGAGCCGGCGCAGACCGTCGAGCAGCGCGGTCCAGTCGCCGGCGATCGCGGCCGGGGCCTGGACCTGCTCCAGCCTGCTGACGACCTCCGGCAGCCGGCCGGCGACGTCCTCGGGGGTGGCCGCCGCGAGGCTGCTCTGCACCTCGGTGAAGGCGCTGGTCATCTGCCCGCAGAACTCCTCGGCGGCCGGGTCGGGTGCCGCCGTCCCGCTCGCGGGGGCGGACGACGAGGGCGCCGGGGGCGGGGTGCTGGACGCGGCGGCCGGTTCCTCGTCCCCCGACCCGCCGCAGGCGGTGAGCAGGACGACGGCGGCGGCACCGGCAACGGCCGAGCGGAGCAGCGGAGCGAGGGAGCGCATGCGCCCGACGGTATCGGCCGGCCGCGCAGGGGCCGCCGGCCGCGGCTACCGTGCCCGACGTGAGGATCCCGGTCGACCCCCGCACCACCTGGGAGCTCCCGGCCCCCGGGGCGCTGCCGCGGACGGCGGACCTCGAGCCCCTGGTCACCCGGGTGCTCGCGCCGAACCCCTCGCCGATGACCCTCGACGGCACCAACACCTACCTGGTGGGCGGCCCGGGCAGCGGGCAGGCCGTGCTGGTCGACCCGGGGCCGGACGACCCGGTGCACCTGACGGCGGTCGAGGCGGCGCTGGCCGCGCGGGACGCCCGCTGCGTCGCGGTCCTGGTCACCCACCACCACGGCGACCACGCGGAGGCGGCGCTGCCGTGGGGGGCGCGGTTCGGCGCGCAGGTGGCGGCCGCCGACGCGCGGGTCGCCGGGCCCGACGGCCGGGTGCTGGAGCCGGGGGAGCGGCTGGCGCTGGCCGGGACGAGGCTCGACGTCGTCCCCACGCCCGGGCACACCGCCGACCACCTGGCCTTCCGGCTGGAGTCGGGCGCTGTCCTCGTCGGCGACCACGTGCTGGGCCGCGGGACGTCGGTGGTGACCCACCCGGAAGGTGACGTGCTGGCCTACCTGGCCTCGCTGCGCCGGGTGCACGACCTCGGCCCGAGCGCGCTGTACTGCGGGCACGGGCCGGAGCTGACCGAGGACCCGGGCGCGGTGCTGGACTTCTACCTGGCCCACCGGGCGTTCCGGGAGCAGCAGCTGCTCGCGGCGATGGTGCGCGGTGCCGGGACCGTCGACGAGCTGGTGGCCGACGTGTACGCCGAGGTGCCGCGGGAGGTGTGGCCGGCGGCGGCCCAGTCGACCCGCGCGACGCTGGCCAAGCTGGCCGCGGAGGGCCACGTGGTGCGCGAGGGCGACCGGGTGCGGTTGCCGTGACGGTGCCGTCGTCCGCTGCTGACCGGGGACGACGAGGCCGTGTCGAGCGAGGAGCGGATCGAGGCGTGGATGGGAGCACCTCCCGCTCGCGGGGGACAGGTCGGAGGACGGACGAGTGGGACGTCGTCGTGGTGGGGGCCGGCACGTCCGGCGCCCCGCTGGCGGCCCGCCTGGTCGACGCCGGACGGCGGGTGCTGGTGCTGGAGGCCGGCGCCGACCACGCCGCGCCCGAGGACTTCCCCGCGGACCTGCGCGACGCCGCCCGGATGGCCGCCGCCGTGCCCGGGCACCCGGCGAACTGGGACCTCACCGGGGTGCTCACCGAGGAGGTGACCTTCCCGGTCCCGCGGGGGCGGGTGGTCGGCGGGTCCAGCGCGCTCAACGGCGGTTACTTCGTCCGCGGCACCCGGGCCGACCTCGACGGCTGGGCCGCCGCGGGCAACGACCTGTGGTCCTACGACGCCGTCCTGTCCTCGTTCGTCCGCCTGGAGGCCGACCGCGAGTTCGGCCAGCGGCCCGGTCACGGCGCCGATGGGCCGGTGCCGGTCCGGCGGGCCCGGGACGGCCACCCGCTCGCCGACGCGCTCGGGTCGGCGGCCGCGGAGCTCGGCGCCCCCGACGAGCCGGACAAGAACGCCGACGGGCCGCCCGGCTGGGGGCCGGTCCCGCTCAACGTGGCGGACGGGGTGCGGGTCAACACCGCCATGGCCTACCTCTCCCCGCGCCGGGGGCACCCGGGGCTGACCGTGCGCGGCGGCGTGCACGTGCGCCGGGTGGTGGTCGAGGGCGGTCGCGCGGTCGGCGTCGAGACGGCGGACGGCGTGGTGCGGGCCGGCGAGGTCGTGCTGGCGGCCGGCGCCGTCGGCTCGCCGCAGCTGCTGCTGCTCTCGGGCATCGGACCGGCCGACGACCTGCGCGCACTGGGCGTGGCGGTGGTGGCCGACGTCCCCGGGGTGGGCGCGGACTGCACCGACCACCCCGACGTCTACGTCACCTGGCGGCCGGCCCGCAGGCTGCCGATGCCACGGGACCTGCACCCGCTGCACGGCGTCCTCAACGCCACCTCCGACGGCGCGGCGGTGCCCGGCGACCTCGAGGTGCTGCCCTGGCTCAAGCCGTTCAGCCGGGTGATGGTGCCCCGGACCTCCGTCGGCGTGGCACGGGCGCTGCGGCGGCCGGGGGCCACGCTGCGGGCGCTGCGGGGCGCCTCACCGCACCGGCTGCTCGACACCGCCCGGCGCCGCGACGACCTGTTCCTCGGCGTCGGGCTGCAGCGGGAGGACAGCCGCGGCCGGCTCACCCTGACCGGTTCCGACCCACACGTGCCGCCGCGGCTGGAGTACCGCTACCTCTCCACCGACTCCGACCGGCGGAGGATGCGGGAGGGGGTGCGGCTGGCGGCCGAGCTGCTGCGGACCGACGCGATGGACCCGCTGGTTGCCGAGCGGACCGGCCTGCCCGACGACGTGCTCGCCTCCGACCGGGAGCTGGACCGCTGGATCCGGCGCTCCCTGGCCACCGCCGTCCACCTCGCCGGGACCGCGCGCATGGGGCCGGACTCCGACCCCGGCGCCGTGGTGGACCAGCACCTGCGGGTCCGCGGGGTCGAGGGGCTGCGGGTGGTCGACACCTCGGTGCTGCCCACGGTCCCCTCGCGCGGGCCCGCAGCGACGGCGGTGGCGGTCGGCGAGCGCGCTGCGGAGCTGATGACCGGGGTCTGACGACACCCGGCCGACCCTCACCGGCCCGGCAGCGGCGGGAGCGGGATGCCCGGCGGCGGGAAGGGGACCGGCGCCTCGCGCGACAGGACCGGCAGGAACGCGTCGTGCCAGATCTGACCGCCGCGGCTGCCGCCGAACCCGCCGACGTCCACGTTCGCCGTCGGGTTGAACAGCATGACGCTGGCGGTGTACCGCGGCGTGGAGCCGACGAACGACACCGACGCGCGGTCCTGCGCGGTGCCGGTCTTGGTGGCGATCTGGTGGCCGGGGATCGCGGCGCGCCGGCCGGTGCCGTACGGCAGCGAGGAGCCGCTGACCATCATCTGGTTCACGGTCGTGGCGATCTGCGGCGACACCACCTCGGGCGTGCAGGAGGCGCCGGTGCCCAGCGGGCTGCCGTCCTCGCGGGTCAGCGGCCGCCCCTCCCGGTCGAGCACCTCGACGACCGGGACGGGGGTGCACCGGGTGCCGTTGGCAGCGAGCGTGGAGTAGGCGCTGGCCAGCGCGAGCGGGCTGGTCGCCTCCGGGCCGAGCGTGAACGACCCACGGTTCTGGGCGATGACCTGGTCGGCGACCGGGTCGAGGGAGGTCAGGCCCAGCCGCTGCGCCACCCGCACCGGCCCCTCCACGCTGCCGAGATCGTCCTCCAGGGCCACGAAGTAGGTGTTGGAGGACCGGACGATCGCCTCGTGCATGCTCAGCGTCGGCGGGAACGTGCCCTCGACGTTGCTGACCGTGTAGGGCTCCAGGCCGTTGCGGTACACCCGCGAGGTGTAGGGGTCGCTCGTGGTGATCGTGTGGGTGGGCGGGAAGCCGGCCTCCAGGGCCGCGGTGGCGACGAACACCTTGTACGTGGATCCCGAGCCCTTGCTGGCGACCACGTTGAGGTTGACCGACGACTCCGCTGGGTCCGCGGCGTCGAAGCCGTAGACCCGGTTGGCGCTCATGGCCAGCACGTTCCCGGTGCCCGGTTCGACCGCCGTGAACATCGCCGCCACCGGGTCGCCCATCGGCTGGGTGGCCAGGACGGCGGCATCACCGGAGCGCTGCAGGTCCGCGCGCATCGTCGTCCGGATGGTCAGGCCGCCGTCCTCCAGCTGCTCCTGGGTCATCCCCAGGGTGTCGGTGAGGTGGGACTGCAGGAAGTCGCAGAAGAAGCCCCCGAGGACGGCGCTGTCGGCGCAGCCGTTGGGCGGCGCCGGTGCCGGGTCGGTCTCCACCGGCTGCGCCGAGATCTCGGCGAGCTGCGCGTCGCTGACGTGGCCCTGGGCGTGCATCCGCTCGAGCACCACGTTGCGCCGCTGCCGTGCCTTCTCCGGGTCGACCAGCGGGCTGTCGGAGGTCGGCGTCTGGACCAGGCCGGCGAGCATGGCCGCCTGCGGGAGGGTGAGGTCGGCGGCGTCGACCCCGAAGTAGGCCTGGGCCGCGGCCTGCACGCCGTAGGCACCCTCGCCGAAGTACACGGTGTTCAGGTACCGGGTGAGGATCTCCTCCTTGGGGTACGTCTCCTCCAGCGCCAGGGCCAGCCGTGCCTCGCGCAGCTTGCGGCCCACCGTCTGCTCGGTGGCCGCCTGCCGGTCCTCGGGGGTGACGGCGGTCTGCAGCAGGGTCTGCTTGACCAGCTGCTGGGTGATCGTCGAGCCGCCCTCCTCGACGCCGCCGGAGCTCAGGTTGCGCACCAGTGCCCGCAGCGTGCCCTGCACGTCGAGACCGTTGTGCTCGTAGAAGCGCTCGTCCTCGATGTCGACCAGCGCCTGCTCCATGACGTCGGCGATCCGGTCGGCGCCGACCGGGGTCCGGTTGTTCCGGTAGTAGTACGTGACCACCGACCCGTCGGAGGCCAGGACGACGGTGTTGCCCGGTGGCGTGGCGTCGGTCAGCTCGACCGGCAGCGGGGCCAGCAGGGTGGCCGAGGCGCTGGCGACCAGACCCGGCCCGACCACCCAGGGCGCCAGCAGCGCCGCCAACAGCGCCCCGGTCAGGGGGAGGACCAGCAGCAGCCTGCCGAGCGCGTGCAGCCGCCGGTGAGAGGAGCCTGACCTGTTCGCCCGTGCCATGTCGCCTCGCCCCGCTCGAGCCCCGGCGTGCGGAGGAGCGCGACGCCGTGGGAGGAGCATTGCGCACGGCGACGGTCCGGAACACCCGGACGAGCGCGGGAGAACGGAGCGTCCCGGCGGCGCGCTGCCCGCAGCCGCCGGGACGCCGGATCAGGGGTGCTCAGCGGCCGGTCAGGAACTCCGAGGTCGCGGGGTTCACCGGCGCGGACCAGGCGTCGGGGTGCCGGCGGCCGGTGTCGGCGGCCCACCCGCTGCTGGGGCGGGTGGCGGGGCGGGCGCTGAGGCTCACGATCAGGGCGAGCAGGCCGACGAGTCCGACGAGGACACCAGCGATCACCAGGAACGTCGTGAGCATGTACTGAGCGTAAGCAGAGGACTGTTCCGTGTCACGTGGCGGATCTCCACCGGAGTCCGGCGCGAACTCGGACAGGTTCTGCCGAGCCGATCGCTCCCGTCACACCCGCCCCGGGCGGATCACCGCAGCTGGACGACCCGCCGCGGAACGGGGTATGGGGCTCGCGACCGATGACAGGAGGATGCCCGTGACCGACCTGCTCCGGACGGCCGGCCGTGCCGTCGCCGTTCCGCTGGGGGCCCTCGCCCGCCGGCGCCGCGGCAAGCCGATGCACCCTCGCGGTGTGGTGCTCGATGCCGTGCTGGAGCGCACCGGCGGCCCGTCGGGGTGGGGCGTGCCCTGGCTGGCGCGCAGCGGGGACGAGGCGGCGCTGGTGCGGCTCTCCCGCGGGGCGGGGCTGCCCTCGCCGCTGCCGGACCTGCTGGGCCTCGCCGTCCGACTGCGCGGCCCGGACGGCCCGGTGGACCTGCTCCTGTCGACGACCGGGCGGGGGCGGCTCACCCGCTGGCTACCGGTGCCGCGGCGGGACGCCGGAGCCGCCTACTCGTCGATCATGGGTTACCGGACTCCGGCCGGGCCGGTGTTCCTGGCGGCGCTGCCCGAGCCCGGGGCCGCAGCGGTGACCGCGGAACCCGGGCCGGTCGCCGCGGCCGCCCGCGCCGGACGGCTGGCCTTCACCCTCGCCGCGGCACGCGGGACGGGCCCGTGGCAGCCGTTCGCCCGGCTGCGACTGCTGGCCCCGGTGCCCGAGGTCGACCCCGATCTGCGCTTCGACGCCGTCCGCAACCCGCCGCCGGACCTGGTCCCGGACGGGCCGATGGCCCGCTTCCGGGCGCCGGCCTACGCGGCCGCACAGGAGGGTCGGGACGCGTGACGGCCACGGCGGCCCGCGGGTGCTCGCCGAGCGCCGGGCGTCCACGCCGGCCGACCCCGCCCACCCCCCTCCGGGGTGGCCCAGGGCACCACTCGGTTGGATGGGAGAACCGGGGGTAGTACGACCGGTACCCGCCCGTCTCGATCGAGAGTCCCGCCCCAGCCCGTCGCAGTGCGCGGCCGCAGGAGGAGAACCACCGCGTGAACGACGCCGCCGACCCTCCGGCAGCTGCGGGGATCCGGGTGGTGACCATCCCGTACGCCGACCCCTACGTCGACGCCGTCGTACCGGAGGGGGTCGTCCGGGTGGGCCCGGAACAGGGCCCGAGCCCGTGGCTCGACCCGGGCTACCTCGCCGCCCGCGCCGACGACGTCGACGTGGTGCACCTGCACTCCGGCTACGGGCACCTGCCCGAGGACGAGGTGGTCAGCTGGGCGGAGACGGTCTGGCGCACGGGCGTCCCGCTGGTGCTCACCGTGCACCAGCTGCGGGATCCGGAGCAGGCGATCCGGCGCCGGCACGACGCGCACCTCGAGGCGCTGCTGGCGACGGCCGAGGTGGTGCTCACGCTGACCCCGGGGGCGGCCGACGAGATCGCCGAGCGGTTCGGCCGGACGGCGATCGTCGTGGCGCACCCCTCGATCGTCGAGCCGGTGCCCGATCTCGGTGCCGAGCGGGGACTGGTCGGGCTCGCGCTGCGGGCGCCGGGCCCGGCCCTGCCCGACCCCGCGATGCTGGTCCGCGCCGCGCTGTCCGGCGCGGTCAACGGCGGCGGACGGCTGCGGGTGTTCCTCGACGACGGCGTGGAGCCCCCGCCGGTCTTCGCCGCCGGCGACAGCCTGGAGTTCCTGCCGCGGAAGACCGACTCCTGGGCCGCGCAGCTGCAGGAGCTGCACGCCCTCGTCCTGCCCCAGTCCTGCGGCACCCACTCGCGGGAGCTGGAGGTCTGCCGCGACGTCGGCACGCGGGTGGTGGCGCCCAGCTGCGGGTGGTTCGCCGACCAGTGGTCCGACGTCGTCCCCTACGACAACGACGAGGAGCGCGGCCTGGACCCGGTGTCCCTGGACGCCGCCGTCGCCGCGGCGCTCACCCGGCCGGCGCCACGGCCGGCCGACCGGGAGTGGCGGGCCGGGCAGCGGGCCGCCGTCCGGGCCGTGCACGCGCAGGTGTACGCCCAGGTGGTCGCCGACCGGTCCCGCTGAGGCCGGCCGGTCACAACTGCAGCTTGAACCCGACGTGCGAGGCGGTGAACCCGAGCCGCTCGTAGAAGCGGTGCGCCTCCGGGCGGCGGGTGTCGGTGGTGAGCTGGACCAGCCCGCAGCCGCGCCGGCGGGCCTCCTCGACGGCCCAGCCGAACAGCGCCGCGCCGACGCCCTGCCCGCGCAGGTCGGCCCGCACCCGCACCGCCTCGACCTGCAGCCGCGTCGTCCCGCCGCGGGACAGGCCGGGGATCTCGGTGAGCTGGGCGGTGCCGACGACGTCCGGCCCGCGGGTCACGGCGAGCAGCAGCTGGGCGGGGTCGGCGTCGACGGCGGCGAAAGCCCGGCGGTAGGGCGCGAGGTCGGGGAACTCCCGGTCGCGGCCGAGCGGGTCGTCGGTCAGCAGGGACACGAGGGCGGGGACGTCGTCCGCCGTCGCGCGGCGCAGGCCGACGGTCGTGCTGCCCGTGTCGAGCGTGGCGGGGAGGGAGGTCACCGCGGCAGTCTGCCGGGCCGGTGCGGGATGACGTGGTGGGCAGGGGCGGGGTCGAACCGCCGACCTCTCGCTTTTCAGGCGAGCGCTCGTACCGACTGAGCTACCTGCCCCTCCCGGTGTCTCCACCGGAGAGCGACCCTGACGGGACTCGAACCCGCGACCTCCGCCGTGACAGGGCGGCGCGCTAACCAACTGCGCTACAGGGCCTTGCTGCTACTGCTGTGCTGCCGTGCCCCCAACGGGGTTCGAACCCGTGCTACCGCCTTGAAAGGGCGGCGTCCTGGACCGCTAGACGATGGGGGCTCGCGTTCGCCGGGGGCAGCGAGAACTCTACATGCTCCCCGGGACACCACCGACGCGGGGGGCCCGTGTCCCTCGCCACCCCTCCGGCCGCTGGGGTCGGTGCGACACGGCCCGCGTGCTCGCGGGTCGAGCGGCCACCGGGTGTCAGGCTCAGCGGGTGACCCGCCGCGCCGCCGTCTGCCCCTCCCTCCTGCTCGCCGCCGCCCTGCTGGCCGCCTGCGGCAGCGGCGACCCCGCCACGTCGCCGTCCGCCAGCACCGGCGAGGCTCCCGCCTCCAGCAGCTCCTCCGCCGCGCCGGGTACCAGCGCCGCCACGGAGGAGACGGGCACCGACACGCCCCCGTTCGAGGGCGACACCCAGCCGGCCACGCGGGAGGCCTCGGCCGACGCCCAGGTCACCGTGTCCGAGATCCGCACCGGCCGGCAGGACGGCTACGACCGCGTCGTCCTCGAGGTGGGCGGCACCGGCACGCCGGGCTGGGACGTCCGCTACGTCGACCAGGCGTACTCGCAGGGCAAGGGCGATCCGGTCGAGGTCGCCGGCGAGGCCGTGCTGCAGGTCACCATCACCGGCGCCGGCTATCCGTTCGACACCGGCGTCGAGGAGTGGGCCGGCCCCGACCCGCTGCCGGGCAACGGCACGCGGACGGTCACCGAGGTCGCCTGGGACGCGACCTTCGAGGGCACGTCGGTCGCCTTCGTCGGGACGACGGGGGAGGCGCCGTTCCGCGTCTACGCCCTCGAGGACCCCACCCGCGTGGTCGTCGAGGTCGCCGACCTCGGCTGAGGACGGCCCTCTTGCAGGGGCCCGCCGCGAGCCTGCGAGCGGTGGGGGCGGGAAGGTCCTCGATCAGCCCAGCGAGGCGGTGAGCTCCACCGAGTCGGACTCGACGGTGGAGCAGGTCAGGGTCAGCGGACCGGCGCTCACGGTCTCGCCCTGGGCGCACGACACGCTCGCGTTGCCCACGCTGAGGGTCGCCCGCCCGTCCTGGACGCCGCCGAATGCCAGCGACGTCCCCAGGATCTCGGCCTCCGCCCCGTTGCCGGACAGCGTCACGGAGCACTCGCTGCCGCCGCAGGAGACGTTGTCCGAGCTGAACGAGCAGGCGGTCAGCGGCAGCAGGGTGAGGCTCCCGGCGAGGACCCCGGCAGCCAGCCGGGAGGTGCGCGACGTCGTGGAGGTCATGAGCCGAGGGTAGGTCGGCCGGGTCACCCGGTCGGGGAGGCGGGTGCCGGGAGGGGTGTCGGTGCGGGGGTGGCCGGGGCCGGCGGGGCGCCGTCGCCACTGGGGGCGTCCGCCGGGGGGACGACCTGCCGCTGGATGGTCACCTCCGTCTGCCCCAGCCCACCGAGGGTGATCTCGTCGTAGGCGGTCAGTGCGCCGGTCCCCGGGTCGAGGTACAGCACCGTGCAGGTCAGCGGCTCGGGGAACTCGCCCTGCAGGGCGCGCAGCCCCGCCCCGCCGGTGGAGCCCTCGACCATGAGCAGGGTGCCCGCGTCGAGCCGGGTGACCTCCCGCTCGTGCGTGTGCCCGGCCAGCACCAGCGGTACGACGCCGTCCAGCGGCGGGGCCTGCTCGGGGTCGTGCACCATGGCGATGGCCGGCGTCCCCGGCAGCGTCCGGACGAACTCGGCCAGGCCCTCGCCGGTCTCCTCCAGCGTCTCCAGGCCGTCGTCGGCCTCGGGGTCGGGCGTGAAGCGGGGGTCGGGCGTCCCGACGACCTCGATCCCGGCCACCGTGACGGCCGAGTCGTCAAGCACGGTCGCTTTGGGCTGGGCGGCCACCAGTTGCGCGGTGACGGTGGAGTCGTGGTTGCCGCGGGTGAAGACGTACGGGACGCCGAGCGTGCCGACCCGGCCGACCAGGGTGTTCTCCGGCTGGCTGCCCCAGTCGGTGAGGTCCCCGGTGTCGAGGACGGCGTCCACGTCGAACTGGGTGATCACCTGCTGGACGAGGTCGAGTCCGGCCGGGTTGAGGTGGATGTCGGAGACGTGCAGCAGCGCGACGTTGTCGGCGCCGCTACCGGGCGGGGGCAGCGCGGACAGCGTCGAGTACAGCGAGCCGACGTTGGCGACGAGGTCCTCGAGGGAGGCGCGGTAGGCGTCGAACCTGGCGACGATGTCCTGCGCGCCGCCGATGAGGCTGGTGGCGTTGACCAGCAGCCCGGTGTAGGTCGGCTGGGAGAGCGCCTCGGGGCGCCAGGTCGCCGCGGCGAGGCCGCCGGTGGTGGCGACCAGTGCGGTGGACAGGCCGAGGGCGATGAGCGGTTCCCGGCGGCGGCGCAGCACCACCAGGGACGCCGCCGTCGCGCCGCCCACCGCGGCCAGGGCGGTCAGCCACGCCACCCGCTCCACGGCGTCCCGCAGGTCGGCGCTGACCCGGTCGACGACGCCGTCCAGCTCCGCGGGGTCGGCGGCCAGCTGCGTCGCCCGGAGCTCGTCGACCCGGCTGAGCTGGATCTCCAACCGCAGCGGTCCGTCGTACGCGTCGACCTGAAGCGCGCCCAGCGGAGGGACGTCGAGGGCGGCGCCGCCACCCCACGGGCGGAAGGCGATCACCGCGTCGAAGGGCCCGATCGGCGCGGACACCCGGCCGAGCAGCAGGATGCCGAGCCAGGCGCCGGCCAGGACGACGGTCAGCCGCACCGCCCACCGGCCCACCGCGCGGGCGACCGGGCGCAGGTCCACACGCCTGTCGGTGGTCGGCTCGGTCACGCCCGCCAACCTAGCCGCGGCCGGGACCGGCGCCGCCCCCGTCGGCAGGGCGGCGCCGGTGCCACGCGGACGTCACGCGCGGAGTCAGCGGTGCCCGCCCGCTCGCCGGCTCCTCGCCGTCAGTGGCGTCGACGGGCACCCGCCACGGCGGACGGCATCGTTCAGAGGGTCGTGGTGGCCCGCGGGCGGAACAACCAGCGCAGGGCGATGAAGCGCATCAGGCCGACCAGACCGGTCACCGTGACGACCAGGGCGACCTGGGCGAGGACGCTGGCGTGGGGAGCCAGCGTGTTGAGGACGCCGAGGGCCGTGCTGGTGAGCAGCAGGCCGATGACGGTCACGCCGCCGGCCTCCAGCTGCGCGGTGAGCCAGTGCACCCGCTCGCCGGCGTGGAAGGTGAGCCGGCGGTGCAACTCGTTGGCCAGCACGGTGGAGACGGCGGTCGCGGCGACGTGCGCGGGCAGGTAGCCGAAGCCCTCGAGGGTGGCGAAGAAGGCGGCGTAGACGAGGGTGGTGGCCCCACCGACGAGGACGAACCGGGCGAACTGGCCGAGCGTGTCCTCGGCGCGGACCCGGGTCACGACGCTGTCGACGGCGTCGCCGACCACCGGACGGCGGGTCAGCAACGACGGGCAGGTCACGACGTCTCCTCTGTGGGCATGGCTACTTTCTGTACGGTCCACCTGGGGATCGGCTGGACGCCAGTACTTATTCCACTGAAAGCTGACGATCCAGCTGTGTAGTTGATCACCGGTCGTGGGGGCACGGAGTGGCCGCCACGGAGGGTCACTCGTCATCACGGTCCGTCAAAGCGGCATCGACCCCGGTCGTCGGGGGTAGGACGCCGCCATGAGCCTCATGGGGATCCTCGACCGGGTCGCGGACAAGGCGACCTTCGACAAGGCGATCGGGCCGGCCCAGCGCGCCGTGCAGGCCGCTCTCCGACCGCAGGCGTTGAGGGACCTGCTGCACGGCACATGGCTGGGCCACCCGCTGCACCCGGTCCTGGTGCAGGTCCCGGTGGGCAGCTGGACGTCGGCCGGCCTGCTCGACGCGATCCCCCCGCTGCGGCCGGCCGCCACCGTCCTGATCGGCACGGGCGTCGCCGTCGCCGTCCCCGCGGCGATGTCCGGTGCGGCCGACTGGTCGGAGCAGGGCATCGGCGTCCGGCGGCTGGGCCTGCTGCACGCCGCGGGCAACACCGTCGCGCTGGGCCTCTACATCGGCTCGCTGGTCGCCCGCGCCAAGGGCCGCGGCGGGTTGGGCCGGGTGCTGTCGTACACGGGGCTGGGCATCGCGACCGGGTCGGCGGCCGTGGGCGGGCACATGTCCTACGCCCAGTCCTCGGGTGCCTCGCACGCCGCGACGGCGGCCCGCGCGCTGACCTCGGACTGGATCGACATGGGGCCGCTCGACGACCTCCCCGAGGGACGGCCGGCGCTGCGCACCGGCAAGGGTGGCAGCGTCGACGTCCCGTTGGTCGTCGTCCGCCGGGGGACGCGGGTGGACGCCTTCGTCGGGGCCTGCTCGCACCTGTCGGGGCCGCTGTACGAGGGGTCGGTCGAGCAGGTGCGCGGCACCGACTGCCTGGTGTGCCCGTGGCACGGCTCGGCGTTCGACCTCGACGACGGGCAGCCGCGGCGCGGTCCGGCGGCCAACCCGCAGGACAAGCTCGAGATCCGCATGCAGGCCGGCCGGGTCATGGCCCGGCTGCCCGGGCGCGACCGGTAGGGCCCCGGACGGCGCCGCCGTCCCTACCCTGCGGGCATGAGGTGGACGGCGGTGCTGGCTCTCGCGCTGGTGTGCGCCGGCTGCTCCGGGGCGGACGGCGGCGCGGAGGCTGCTCCGGCGACGACGTCCGCTGCGCCGGCGACGACGTCCGCAGCGCCGGGCTTGCCACCCGTGCCCGGCATCGAGGCCGAGGTGGTGCGCCACCGCACCGACGTGCCCGTCCCCGGTCGTGTGCACGTGCGCGTCACCGACACCGGCGACCAGCCCTTCACGGTGACAGCCGTGGCGATCGACGCGCCGGGCTTCGCGCCGCTGCCGCCGACCGCGCTGACCGCCGCCTTCGAGCCCGGCCGGACCATCGACCTGCGCACCGCCTACGGCGCGCCGGACTGCGCTGCTCCGGCCGGTCCGCCGGCGGCGCGGCTGACGGTGGCGCGGCCCGACGGCACCGTGGAGGAGCTGCGGGTGCCGCTGGCCGGCGACGACCTGGACGTCGTCCAGCAGCAGGAGTGCGCGGCCGCCGGGGTGCTGGCCGTCGCGGACATCGGGCTCACCGGCCTGGTCGCGACCGGGGACTCGGTGACCGGCACCGTCGTCCTGACCCGGGCCGGGGACGACGACCGGGCCGTCACGGTGCTCGACGTCCGGCGCAGCGTCGTCCTGGACGTCGCCGTCGAGGGGCTGCCGCTCGAGCTCGGGCCGGGGGAGGAGCGGGCGAGCGCGGAGGTGGCGTTCACCCCGGCGTCGTGCGAGCCGCACGTGCTGGCCGACACCAAGCAGCCGTTCCTCTTCCCGCTGTGGATCGAGGTGGGGGACGCCGAGCCGGTGCCGGTGCCCCTACCGGTCGACGCCGCGCAGCAGGTGCTGCTGCAGGAGCTGCTCGCCCGGGTGTGCTGAAGGGGAGTCCGGCCCGACCGCCACGGGGGGAACGAGGCGGCCGGGCCGGGGTCCACTGGCCCGGGGTCGTCCACGGGCAGGAGGAACGGTAGGTGACGTGACGGACTCGAGCGATCACCTGACCGGGTGAGCGGCCGTGGCGAGGACCACGCATCGTGACGTCGGGGTTCGCCGGCGGACTGCGGGGGAACCCGGCGCCCGTGTTCTTCCTGTTCTCCAGCCGGCTCGGCTGCCTGGGCTCGCTGGCCGTCTCCGCGTTGCTGACCCTGCTGGTCCTCCTGCTCCTCGACGTCCTCTGAGAGGCCGAGCGCATGAGCCGCCTCGTGGCGACCGCGAAGCTCCTCCGTGGCGGCGGGCTACCGTGGCAGCGCGCGGCCCGTGACGGTCTGGCCGCCATCCGGCTCGCGGTGGGCGCGGCAGGCCTGTCCACCGGCGTGCTCGAGTGCCTGCGGGACGGGGCGGTCGGCACCGCCTCCGTACGCGCGCAGCTCGGTCTTGACGACGGTGGCCTGCTGGAGCCGTGGCTGTGGGTGCTGCAGGCGCACGGACTGGTCCGCGCCTCGGCCGGCGGCTGGTCACTGTCACGGCGCGGACGGCGGCTGCTGGACGACGAGGTGGTGCGCGCGGCGTACGAGGGGTTCGCCGGCTTCCACACCGAGCTGTACCGGGAGCTCCCCCGCCAGTTGCACGGCGGGCCGCCCCGCCGCGACATCCCGGAGCACGGGGAGACGATCGCGCAGCTCACCCGGGCGATGGAGCCGGTCCTGCACGAGGTGCTGGTGTCCGCGGTGCGGGACGTGCGTCCCGCGCGGGTGCTGGACGTCGGCTGCGGAGCCGGGCAGAACCTGGCCGCGATGCTGGCCGCCGCGCCGGGGGCGGAGGGTGCGGGGATCGAGGTCGACGACGCCGTCGCCGACCTCGCCGAGCGACTGCTCGCGCGGCAGGGCATGGCGGGGCGGGCCCGCGTGCTGCGCGGCGACGTCGCCGCCCTCGCGGCCGGCGGCAGGGCAGGCGGCCCCTACGACCTCGCGCTGCTCGCCAACGTCGTCTACTACCTGCCGCCCGCCGATCGGGTCCCGCTGTTCCGGGCCGTGGCGGGACAGCTGTCCGAGGGCGGCGCGCTGCTCGTCACGACGACCGCGGCCACGCCGGACCCGTTCAGCCGGCACTTCGACCTGCTCCTCCGCGCCCAGGGGAGGGGCATGGAGCTGCCCGAGGTGGAGCCGCTGCGCCGGCAGCTCGCCGAGGCGGGGCTGCGGCCCGAACCGGCCCGGCGGCTCGCGCCGGGACAGCCGCTGGTCGCCGTGGTGGCCCGGCGCTGACCGGCTGGACCTCGACCTCGGCCTGGGGGGCGTCCGCCGCGAACGCCGGGAGCCACCGACGTCCACCCCGCATCCGCTCCAGGCTCCGGTGGGCGCCTGAGGGCACGGAACGACACGAGGCCCCTGCACGGCGCACCCGCGCGCGGGCCTCGTGTCGTTGCGGACCCGCGCGCGCCGGAACCCGCCCGGTCCCTGCGGTGCGGGTGCACGCTGTGGCCCTCTCCGCGTCACCCCCCGGGAGGAGCAGCCATGCCACCCCTGATCGACCTGGACAGCGCGGCCACGTCCGCACCACGGATGCGCGCGTCGGACGCCGACCGGCTGGCCACCGTCAAGGAACTGCAGGACGCGGTGGCCCGCGGCCTGCTCACGCCGGACGAGGGCAGCGAGCGGATGGCCGAGGCCTTCGCCGCCGTCCACCTGACCGACCTCGACCCGCTGACCGAGGACCTCCCGCCGGCGCCGCCCGAGCGCACGGCGCCGGGCTGGGCGTCGCTCGGGACGCTCGCGGCCGAGCAGGTGCGGGCCTCCCTCACCGCCACCACCGGCCGGTTGAGGACGGCGCGCGTGGCGGTCGTGCTCCTCGTCGCCTCCCTCTTCCTCGTCCTCCTCGGCGCCCTGGGTGGGGTGGCGCTGTCCGACAGCGGTGGCGGCGGTGGCCGTGACGGCGGATCGCACCACCACTGGGGCGACCACAGGGGCGACCACTGGGACGACGACGATCGGGATGACGACTGGAACGACGACTGACCTGCTCGGCGATCCCGCCGCCGTCCGGAGATCGGTCGGGGGAGCGGCCGTGCGCGAGGCGGCCCGCCCGCCGCCGCTGCCGCACGACGGCGGGCGGGCCGTCGAGCTGCCGTAGGCTCCGCCGTGGCGGATCCGCCCAGTCGGCCCGGGAAACCCACCGAGCAACCCCGAGGACGACACCGACAGGTCACGGATCCCCGGGCCTCTAGCTCAACTGGCAGAGCAGCGGACTTTTAATCCGCGGGTTGTGGGTTCGATCCCCACGGGGCCCACCGTCTTGACCAGCGCGTTTACCGTTCGGCGGAGTGTCGGCTGGCGGTCGCGCCCACACGGCGCCCACACGCGCCTCCGCCGCCGCCCGCGCGGCGGCGTCCATCCGGTCGGCCAGCACGGCGAGGTCGTCGTCGAAGAGGCCGGAGTAGACGTCCAGGGTCATCGCCGCCGAGGCGTGCCCGAGCATCCGCTGGACGCTCTTCACGGTGGCGCCGCTGGCGACCGCCAGCGACGCGGCAGTGTGCCGGAGGTCGTGCGGAGTGACGTCGCTCAGGCCGGCCGTTCGTATCGCCGGATCGAAGACGACGCGACGCCAGTTGCGGAGGCGAAGCACGGTGCCGCTGGCCGTGGTCACCAACAGGTCGTCGCCCTGCCTGCCCTCGCAGCGGCGGGCCAACGGCTCGGCGAGGGTTGCAGGCAGGGGCACGGTCCGCTGCTGATGGGTCTTGGGCGTACCGAACTCGAGCCGCCCGCCGACCTCGGTAACGGCCTCGGCGATGGTGAGCCGGCGACGGAGGAAGTCGACGCGACGGACGCGCAGGGCGGCCATCTCACCGAAGCGCAATCCCGTGTACGCCATCGCCCTACCGGTCCGTCAGACGAGCTGGCGCGGGGTGGCTCGTCGACTCTGTAGCGGGTCGCCTGACCGCGGAGCCTCCGACGCCATCACACACTCCTGGCCGCTCCCCATAACCGGCATCGCTCCGGCTGCAGCGGGCCGGGGGAAGGGTGGGCCGCAGGCCCATCCCGCAGGGACGCGCAGCGCCCTTCCGGCGACCCACTCCAGCCGGCACCCTCGGCCGGCTGTGGAGCGGTTGCCTGGTCCCCAGGACGGCCCGGGTGGGCCCGCGGATAACGCCATCTCAGTCCGCACACAGTCCGCAGAGTCCGCAGAAAGTCCGCAACTCAGCCAGCATCGTTCGTCGTCGGCCAACAACGCTCAATGACGAAACCGCAGGTCGAGCCCAGATTTCATCGATCACTGCACGCAGCCGCGCATCCCGGGTCAGTTCTGGGTCAACGAGCCCATCTGGTCGTCCAGACCCCAGCGGCCGGTGTTCGAGCAGCGGTGGAACGCCTTGAGAGCCTCCGCGCGGGTGGTGGCGCAGGCCAACCTAGGGACGACGCGTCACCCGTGGACCCTTCTTCGAGTGGACAGCCCGTCTCCGGCGGGCAAGGGCGTCCATTTACGCGGGTGCGGCCACGGCACGCATGACGGTGGCCGACGCGGACGCGCCCTCAGCTCTTGTCGGTGATGCCGCCGTCGGTCATATTGGTTGAGTAACCAACCAGGAGGGCCTACGTGCCAGTGCGGCGGGAGGCGATCGTGGCGGCAGCGCTCGACGTCATCCAGGAGAAGGGGCTAAGTGGCTTCACTCAGCCGCGGGTCGCTCGGCGCGCCGGGCTGCGGCAGAGTCATCTCACCTACTATTTCCCGACGCGGGCCGACCTGCTGCTCGCCGTCGCCGACGAGGCCGTGCGCCGACGGATTGAGGCTCTGCGTACAGCGGTGTCGGCCGAGGACCCAGCCGCGAAGGTCACCGGCCTCGTCGACGTGCTCGTCGACCCTCGTCAGACGCGGATCCTGACGGCGCTCACGCAGAGCGCCGACGCCGACCCGGGAGTACGCCGTGCGTTCTCCGCGCTGGGCGCCGGGATCGCTCCGCTCGGCGCCGCGCTGCTCACCTCCTTCGGCGCTGAGCCGACCGAGGCCTCACTCGCTCTACTGCAGGCGACCTCCACCGGCATCGCCGTCCTCGCCCTGGCCACCGGCGGGGAGGCGTTCCGCGGCCGCGCCGAGCAGATCCTCATCCAGCTGCTCACCAGCCTGCGTACCGCATAGGACCGCACCCGGACTCACGCCACCCACCGCAGCACCGACCAGAGAGGCGCCGGCATGAGCACGCACATCCCCTTGGAGGGCTCGACGGCCGGCCGGCAATACGCCGGCTGGGAACCACGCGCCATCGCGATGCAAGGACTCGGTGACCGAGCGCTGGCCGACCAGCGCATCCCGGTCGACGGAGGCGCCGAGCTGCACGCCGACGTCTACGTCCCCCGCGTGCTGGGCCGCTATCCGGCCGTCGTCTCCTTCGGCGGCTACGCCACCGAGACGGCCACGGCCGGCATCCCGACGGGGTCGAACGAGATCGGCTCGCCGCCGGTGTTCACCGACCGCGGCTACTGCCCCGTCATCGTCGAACGTCGGGGGATGGGCCGCTCCACCGGCGAGCAGGTGATGTTCTTCGACCCGCAGGACATCGACGACCACGAGGCGGTCATCGCCTGGGCGGCCGAGCAACCGTGGTGCAACGGGGAGGTCGTGCTCTTCGGCACCTCCTACTACGCCGTGTCCCAGCTCAGCGTCGCCGCGCGCAGGCCGCCGGCGCTCAAGGCGTTGTTCTGCAACGAGGTCTCGACCGACCTGTGGCGGCACATGGTGCACTTCGCCGGCGTGCCCGCCTGGTTCTTCGTCAGCCTCTGGATGGGCGCGAACTACACCCAGGAGAACTACGACCAGCGCCTGTCCCCGGACCGCCGCGCACTCATCAGCCACGTCACCAACGGACCGCTGCACCCCCTGCTCGAGCGGCTGGTCCACCGCAGGGTCTCGGGGTTGTTCGAGTCCTTCGAGAACGCCACGCCCGTGGAGTTCATGCGGCGGATCTACGCGCACTGGATGTTCGACGAGAAGACCCGCGCGCAGGCGACGATCCCCGAGGGCCCGACCGCCACACTCGGCGACGTCGAGGTGCCGTTCACGGTCGTGCAGAACCTCGGCTACTTCAACCTCCACCAGTTCGGCTGCTACGACCTGATCGCCAACGCCGCGACCCCCGCCGATCACAAGTGGCTGATCCTCGCCCCGCCGGCCTACGACCTGCCGGTCTATTCGTGGCAGGGCGAGGCGCTCGCCTTCTTCGACCACGTCCTGCGCAGCACCGACAACGGCTACGCCGAGCAGCCGCACGTGCGCTACTGGGTCGAGGGCGCCGAGCGCTTCGAGACCGCCGACGCCTTCCCGCCCCCAGGCGGCGACGTCCGGCGGCTGCACCTCGGTGCACCTGGCCGGGACGCCGCGACCCACCGGCTGAGCCGGGACGTGACGGCCGAGGGCACCGGCACGTGGGTCGCGATCCCCCTGGGGCTCCCGCTCCTCGGCGGCATGGACGACGTGGCAAACCAGACCCTCGTCTTCGACCTGCCGGTCGAGGAGGACACCCAGCTCGCAGGGCCGGTCACCGCACGCCTCACCTACAGCTGCAACGAAATCGACTCCTACGTCGTGGCCCGGCTGTCCAGGGTCGAGGCTGCGGGGGAGCGCCACCAGCTCTCGCTCGGTGCCATCCGGCCCGTGTCCCGCACCGAGGAAGAGGGCCGCAGCACGCCGCTGGAGATCGCCATCGACGCCGGGCGCCGGGAGCCACTCGTCCCGGACGAGCCGGTCGTCCTCCGCTTCAGTCTCACTCCCGGGCCGACGCTGCTACGCCGCGGCGACACGCTGCGGCTCGAGCTCGCCAGCCGGATCGACCTGCTCCGCATGGACCCGAGCGAGGGCTACGCCCAGTTCGACATGCCAGTGCCGCCGTACCCGTGCCGCAACACCGTGCACTTCGGGGGGAGCAGCTGGGTCGAGGTCACGGAGGTACCCGTCCCGACCGCCTGAGCAAGGGACCCATGGACAGCAGGTGGCCACGCCCCGACCGCGATCGGCTCAAGGCGACGCCGTGAGGCTTCATGGCGGGACGCGGTCACGACCGAGGGTGACCTGAGCATCCCGGCCGACGACGCCGACCGCCCCTACCGTGACGGCCGGCTGCGTGCCGTGTCACTCCGGTGCACCATCTGCATGCAGCTTGGAGTGCCGAAGCGCTTCGACGGGCTCAGCAACCGTCTGAGCCGAGGCCTCTGGATGGGTTCCGAGCAAGTGCCGCGCAGTACTAAAGACGGCTCTGGGGATTCACGCCCGGCTCCGTCACACCAGGGGGGCGGCGGCCGACCAGGATGCCGACCACGGGTCGGAGGACGAGGAGCGCGAGCCAGGACAGCCGGGCGGCTGGGGAGGAGATTAGGTACGCCCCTGGGGTCGACGCGAGGAAGACCGCCGGGGGGATGAGCTGGGGTACCAGCTCATGCTGTATCCACTGGGGTGACGGCGGCGCGCTCGGCAGCCCGTTCCGCCGCGCCAGCAGGTACATCACCGCCTCCGTCGAGGAGATCACCGCGACGTTTCCGGCGAAGACGGCCGTCGCCAGCGGCTCCTGGCGCTCCCCGAGTGCGTCGGTGCTAAACGGCAGCAGCACAACGAACGCGAGCAGCACGAGGTTCACGGTGATGAGGCGCCCGCTGAGGTGGTGCAGCCGCGCGACGAAGGCGTGGTTCGAGCGCCAGTAGAAGGCGACGATGGCGAAGGCTAGGAAGAAGGCCACGATCTCATTCCCGATCGCCGCCCACAGGGCGGCGAGGTCGGCCCAGGCGCCCGGGGTGTCCATGCGGTCCAGGGTGGTGACAAGCAGGGTGAGCGCGACGGCGTAGGTCCCGTCGAAGAAGGCGAGCGCTCGGTCGAACTCTGGTGTCCCCCGAGCGAACTGCGGCGCCCCTGAGTCTGGTGGGTTGGAAGCCACGCTCGCAGGGTCGCAGTTCGCGCCGGACGGCGGCGGGCACGGCGGTTCGGGTCGGGGCGCCTCGTCCCGGCGCGCAGAGCGGCGCGACGGTGTGCCATCTGTCATCACAGGTGCCCCGAATCGGTCGTTCAGGGGCGAACGTTGCCGGACGCGGCCCTACTATTGCAACGGCAGTTGTGCGTGTCGCGGCCGGGATCGGCTGAGGGCTGGTAACAGCGTGGGCCGATGCGCTGCGATGGCCTGGTGGCCGAGGTGCAGGACTGGGCGGCGGGCCTGGACGAAGTCCATCGGCGGATCGCCGGTGCTTCACCAGGTCCGGGCCACGCACTCGGGTGCTGGCCTATCTGCGCGGGCTGCTGCGCCAGCTGGAGCGCAAGAACGGCTGGACGCTGGCCGAGGCCGCCGGGGAGGTCTCCCCGGACGGGATGCAGCGGCTGCTGCGCACCGCGGACTGGAACGCCGACGCGGTCCGCGACGAGCTGCGGAACTACGTGGTGGAGCGGCTCGGGCCCGGCGGGGTGCTCATCGTCGATGAGACCGGGTTCCTCAAGAAGGGCGTCCGCTCGGCCGGGGTGGCCCGGCAGTACACCGGCACCTCCGACAAGATCGACAACTGCCGGATCGGCGTCTTCTGCGCCTACGCCACACCCGCTGGTCGGGCACTGATCGACCGGGAGCTCTATCTGCCGAAGGCCTGGACTGATGACCGCGAGCGGGCCCGCGCCGCCGGCATCGGCGACGAGGTCGGCTTCGCTACCAAGCCCGAGCTGGCCCGCAGCATGCTGCAGCGAACCCTCGACGCCGGCGTGCCGGCCAAGTGGCTGACCGCCGATGAGATCTACGGGCAGGACAAGCGGCTGCGGGTCTGGTGCGAGCAACACGGCCTGCCCTACGTGCTGGCCACCCGCTCCAACGACACCGTCGCCAGCGTCGACTGGCGCCAGCGTCAAGTCCGCACCCTGGTCGGCGAGCTGCCCGAGACGGCCTGGGCGCGATGCTCGGCCGGCGCCAGCGCGCACGGCCTGCGCCTGTATGACTGGGCGCGGGTCAAGCTACTGGGCGGCTTCGACCCGGGCTGGGCCCGGTGGGTGCTCGCCCGCCGCACTATCCCGAAGAGTGCTGACGAGCCGGCCGAGCGGGCCTACTACGTCTGCGCCGGACCGGAAGGGGCCACCCCCGAGCAGCTGGTCGCCGTGGCCGGCGGTCGCTGGCGCATCGAGGAGTGCTTCCAGGCGGCCAAAAACGAGGCTGGGTTGGCCTCCTATCAGGCGCGCGACTACACCGCCTGGTATCGACACATCACCCTGGCGATGCTCGCCCACGCCTATCTGAGCGCTACCCGCGCCATCGCGGAAAAGGGGGCTCCGCCACTGGAACCGGCCAGCTCATCGCGCTGACCGTGCCCGAACTCCGGCGCCTGCTCAACACGCTCATCCGCACTCCGCGGCCCGACCTCGACCACGCCACGGACTGATCGTGGTGGCGCCGACGACGCCAGGCCCAAGCCCGCGCCGCCCACTACCGGGCCCGCGGACAAGCGCCGCTATAACTGCCATTGCCGTACTAGTGCACGACCAAGTCGAAGTCCCCGGCGACGCGCTGCAGACTCGGCATCCTCCGCGTGACGGGCAGTATCTCGACGGGCTGTAGCCGCACTCGGTCGAAGATGGCCCAGCACTCCCATTCGCTGTTGAGGCGTGCGTGACGGGTACCGGATGCCGGCAAAGCGGGGCTCGTCCGGCTCGGGGTCCCTGGCGTTGTGCGCCCACGACGAGATCAGCCGAGTGATGCGACGGTCACCGCCGCGCAGGTGGATGTGTCCAGGCCGGTGACGCCCAGGGAGGCGAGACCGAGGGCAAGCTCGACGCGAAGGAACTCGGTGGTCTGCAGGGCGTCAAGGTCGAGGAACGGGAGGTCGTCGGCTTCCAGCACGACGCGCACGGCTGTCCGGTGATGGCGCAAGTCAGCCGCGACGGACCCCACCTCCATGAAGCCCAGGTCGCGCCACTCGTCCTGCAGGATGGCCTTCCATCGGCCCTCCCCCGGTCGCCAGAGGTCATGGAATCCACCGATGTCGACAGCTGGCTCGACGCCATCGCCGCCGGGCGGGTCGGTCGCGCTCTCGCCGGGCGCCCGGCGCCCATCAGCCGGTGGGGGTCGCCTCGGGGATGTTGCGGTCGAGCTCGTCGTCCCGGGTTGGGCCCTTCCACTCCAGGAGCAGCAGTGAGGCGTCGTCACTGGTCCGGCCGGAGCGCGCGGCCATCAGCGCGTGCGAGAGCCGCCGCACCGTCTCGGCGCAGGTCAGGTCGGCCGCGGTCGTCTGCTCGATCAGGTCGCGCAGTCGCCCCTCGCCGAACTGCTCGCCGCCGGGCAGCCGCTCCTCGACGACCCCGTCGGTGAAGAACAGCACCCGGTCCCCGGGCTCCAGCTGGGCCGTCTGCACGACCGGGGTGCCGGCGCCGAAGCCGACCGGCCGGCTGACCGGACCGGTGAGCTCACCGATCACCCGGCAGCCGCGCACCCACAGCGCGGGCGGGTGCCCGGCGTTGACCCAGCTCAGCACGCCCGTCTCGGTGTCCAGCCGGCCCAGTTGGGCGGTTGCGAAGCGCCCCGGGAACGAGGTGGCCACCGCCTGGTCCATCGCTGGGTACAGCTCGGTCAACGGGAGCCCGGCCAGCCGGCCGTGCCGGTAGGCGGCGATGATGACGGTGGCCATCGTCGCGGCCTCCAGGCCGTGGCCCATCGCGTCGAACACCGCCATGTGCAGCACGTGGTCGTTGAAGGCGTAGTCGAAGCTGTCGCCGCCGACCTCGTAGGCTGGCTCGAGGATCCCCGACAGGTCGAGGACGGGGGTGGTCATCGACAGCGGCGGCAGGGTTTGCCACTGCAGGTGCGCTGACAGGGTCAGCGGCCCGGCGGTGCGCACCCGGGTGAACGCGTCGGTGTAGTTGTCGTTGGTCACGATCATGTCCGCCACCAGGCCGGCCAGCCGCTGGGCGAGCTGCCGGTCGTAGTCCGTCAGCCGCGGGAGCGTCAAGGCGAGCACCCCGACCCGGTTGGACCCGTCCAGCAGCGGCAGGTGCAGCCGCACCGAACCGTCGGGAAGCGGTTCCTCGACCGACTCCTCAGTGCTGAACGCCTGCCCGGCCAGGCTGTCGGCGATGGGGAGCGGATCCCCGACCAGACCGGGTCCGGTCAGCGGCCGCAGCGTCAGCTGCGAGAGGTCCTGCAGGTGGATGCTGACGTCGGTGGCCCCTGCGATCCGCGCCTCCTGCGCAACGAGCTGGCCGACCAGCCGGGGTGCGATCAGGTGCACCCGATCCAGCAGGGCACCCAACAGCCGTTCGCCCACGCCCTCGACCGCGGGCCGACCCTCGTCCAAGTCGGTGAACCCGGCCTGCGGCTCCGTCTCCTCGTTCGCCGTCTCCTTCACGATCATGAGCAGACACCGGCCCGGGGAAACACGCCAGGGCGCAGGCTGCTGTCACAGGCGGTTACCGGTCGGGTGGTGAACCCAAGACGTGCGGTGTGCAGGTCCCGTACGTGTGCCCGTAGAGGAGCGTCGGTCATGCTGGGGAACATCGAGTCTGGCGGCCAGGTGCTACCGGACCAGGGGCGGCGAGAGTACGTCGGCTGTGGTCGCACTGTGGTCGCGCACTGCGCGGGAACCAGTGTGACTGGGCGCAAGTCCGCGACATGCAGGGCAGCCTCGAGCTGCGGAAACGGCATCATGCGGCACCGTTCGACATGTCCGAGTTGGGACTTTTAATCCGCGGGTTGTGGGTTCGATCCCCACGGGGCCCACCGTCCTCTGTGTTGTTCCGCCCCGGGGCTGGGGGCGCATCGCGTCCGAGGCCGTGCCGTCGGCACAGGGCCGTGGGGCTGACCGGCTGCTCCGTTCGCGCGGTGAGGCAGAGCGGGACCGCGGGACCCGACTCTGTCGCCGCACGGTTCTCCCGGTCTACCGTCCGTGACGGAGGGGTCGGGGTGACCATTTCCGCGGCACAGGACGACCTGCTCGTGCTCAACGGGATCGACGTCGACACGGGCGACTACCTCACGCCGAGGCTGGGGCTGGCCGACGTGGCCAGTGCCCTGCGCGGCGACCCGAGCCCCCTGTCGGGCGCGCGCGAGCTGGGACGGCGCAGGCAACACGACGAGGACCACTTCGGGGTCGTCTACGGGCGGGACCCGCAGGACCTGGCCTCGGTGGGCTGGGGTGTGGTGGTCCCGCCGGACCTCGACCCCGCGGTGCTGGAGGCTCTGGCCCCCTTGCTGCACCTGCGGGAGGAGCAGGCGGGCGACCTGTTCCGGCGCCTCGAGCTGCGCCCCGGGGAGGACAAGGACGACTTCCTGGCCAGGTACGGGATGGCGCCCTCGGTCGTCGACCCCTGCAAGGTCCCGTACTTCCTGCTGCTCCTGGGGTCGCCGGACCAGCTGCCCTTCGACGTCCAGTACCAGTTGGGCGTGTCCTACGCCGTCGGGCGCCTCGACCTCGAGGACCCCGAGGCGTGCGCCGCCTACGCGGCGACCGTCGTGGCGGCCGAGCGGAGCCTGGACGCCCCTCCCGTGGGCGTCCCCACGCCCCCGGCACGCCGGCTCCACCTCTTCGCCACCCGGCACCCGGGGGACACGCCCACGGCCCTCAGCGCTTCCCGGCTCGTGGAGCCACTGCACGGGGAGCTGGGGGAGACCGCGCGCGCCTGGGAGGTCACCACCGACGTCGGACCGGGCGCGACCCGCAGCCGGCTGGCGGACCTCCTGACCGGCCCGGAGGCCCCGGACCTGCTCTTCACGGCCGGCCACGGCGTCGGGGGCAGGGGGGCGGGCCGCGACCTCGCCGGGGCGCTGCTCTGCCAGGACTGGCCAGGTCCCCTCGCCGCTCGGGGTCCGGTCGACGAGACGCAGTACCTGGCCGCGCATCACCTCGCCGCGGGCACGCCCGTCAAGCCGAGGGTGGTGTTCTCCTTCGCCTGTTTCGGAGCGGGCACACCGCAGGTGTCCGACTACCCAGGCGGTCCGGACGACGCTGGTGACCTGGCCGCCACCGGGTTCACCGCACGGCTCCCACAGCGGCTGCTGGGCGCGCCCGCCGGCGGAGCGCTGGCCTTCATCGGGCACGTGGACCGGGCCTGGAGCTGCTCGTTCCTGTGGAAGGGGCTGGCCGCACAGGTCACGCCGTTCCGGAGCACCCTGCTCGCCCTGATGGACGGCGCCCGCCTGGGGTGGGCGATGGAGAGCTTGACCTCCCGGTACGCGGAGATCGCCACCGAGCTGACCCGCCGCATGGACGGGTTCCGCAGGTACGGCAAGCGCATCGACGACGCCGACCTGGTGGGCCTGTGGACGGCCACGCACGACGCCCGCGCCTACGTGGTGCTCGGTGACCCGGCCGTCCGGGTGGCGCCACGCGGCTCCGCCGGGCTGGTCCAGGGGTGAGGGGACGGAGGACCTCGTGGGAGCGGAGCCGGTGCCGGGGAGGGCGGGGCGCTACCACCTGGTGACGTTCGATGCCGCCGGGCGCGAACGGCCCGAGGCCACCGGCCCGTACAGCAGGGAGCTCACCGCGCTGCTCGCGCGGGAGCGACCCACGGACGTCTTCGTCCTCAGTCACGGGTGGATGGGCGACGTGCCCGCCGCCCGCCGCCAGTACGGTGCCTGGGTCGCGGCCATGGAGGGGTGCCCGGAGGACCGGGCCGCCGCGGACGCGCGTCCCGGTGGCTTCCGTCCCGTCGTCGTCGGCGTCCACTGGCCCAGCAGGGCGTGGGGGGACGAGGACCTCGGCTCGGCCTCCTTCGCCCTCCCCGCGGACGCCGTCGCACCGCAGGGCGGTCAGCTCGACGGGGTGGCCCGGCTCGTGGAGTCCTCGGCGACCGCACTGGGTGACACGCCGGGCGCCCGGGACCCGGTCCGCGCCATCGTGGACTCGGCGCTCGCCGACCCCGTCCCGGTCACGCTGCCCGGGCCGGTGCGCGAGGCCTACGAGCGGCTGGACGCCGCGCTGGGTCCGGGTGCCGACGGGGAGGGCGCCCCGCCCGGGGACGACCGCGCCCCCTTCGACCCGGAGGCGGTCTACCAGGCGTGCCTGGTGGACGAGCTGGCCTCCTTCGGCGGCACCTCCCTCGGCGGCGTGCTCGCCCCTCTGCGGGTGCTCACCTTCTGGCACATGAAGCGACGGGCACGGGACGTCGGCGTCGGCGGTGTGGCTGACCTGCTCACCCGCCTGCAGGAGGCGGCGCCGGGCGCGCGCTTCCACCTCATGGGCCACAGCTTCGGCTGCATCGTCGTCTCGTCGGCCGTGGCGGGCCGAGGACCGGCAGGACGCCGCCCGGTCGCCTCGCTGGCCCTCGTGCAGGGAGCGATGTCGCTGTGGTCCTTCTGCTCCGCCATCCCCTCCGCACCGGAGCGCAGCGGCTACTTCCACCGCGTCCTCGCCGACGGCCTGGTCACGGGGCCCGTGGTGGTCACCACCTCGGTGCACGACCGTGCGGTGCGGTCCTTCTACCCGATCGGGGCGGGTTCGCGCGGCCAGGTCGACTACCTGCCCGACCGGCTGCCGACCTACGGCGCCATCGGGACCTTCGGCGTGCGGGGACCCGGCATCCAGGTCGTGGACGACGACCTGCGGGCGGTCGGCGAGCCCTACGACCTGCGGCCCGGCGTCGTCCACGACCTGCGTGGGGACGACGTCATCCGCGACGGCGCGGGTGTCATGGGGGCGCACAGCGACATCACCAAGCCGCCCGTCGCGCACGCTGTCTGGCAGGCGGCTCTCGCCGTTCCTGCCTGGGGATGAGCGCGAACCCGGACCCCGTGTCGCCGCCGGACGCACCGCTCACAGGAGGACGTACAGGTCGTACCCACCCCCCGGACGGGGGCGACACTCCCAGGGAGCGCCATAGCGGTTGGCCGGCCCCGCAGCCAGGCATGAGCCCTGATTGGGATAGGTCGCGTAGTACGTCCACCCGGCGACCGTCGAGACGGCAGCGGACGAGGGACCGGCTGCGTACACCGGAGTGGCTGCGAGAGCCGGGACCAGGGCCGCACCGGCGAGGAGCACCGCGGCCGTGGAGCGTCGAAGGTGGAGCATCGCGCTTCTCTCCTTGATCGATCTCCGTTTTCACTGGGCATCGTCCGCTTGGACAGAGTCCACGAGAAGCGAGCGTGATACGGGATGCGTTCCCCGGGTTGGACGGCTACGAGGTGTACTCGGCGCCGGGGACATCGGCCGGTGCACCTCCTCCTGCTGGGAGTGCCGGACAGGTCCGCTGGTACGGCAGCTCCCCGGCGAGCTGGCGCCACTCGGCGCCGGACAGGTTGCGGTTGACCAGCTCACAGCCGACCTCCATCCAGTCCTGAGACGGGCGACCCCACCAGCGCAGGTCCCACAACTGCACGATCGGGCCGGCGCCGGCGGAGACGAGCAGGGCCCCGTCGCGGCTGATCGCCATGCTCCAGACCGCGCCGCTGTGGCCTCCGAGTGGCTCGCCCTCCGGCCGGCCGGTGGCGGGGTCCCACAGCCGCACGGTCTGGTCGGTGCCGGCGCTGGCCAGCAGCGTGCCGTCGGGGCTGAACGCCACCGCGTTCACCTCATCGGTGTGGCCCTCCAGCGGTGCGCCGCGCTGCTCGCCGGTGGCCGGATCCCACAGCCGCACCATTCGGTCGGCGCCGGCGCTGGCCAGCAGCGTGCCGCCGGGGCTGAACGCCACCGCCCGCACCTGATCGGTGTGGCCCTCCAGCGGTGCGCCGTGCGGCCGGCCGGTGACGGGGTCCCACAGCCGCACGGTCTGGTCAGTGCCGGCGCTGGCCAGCAGGGCGCCGTCGGGACTGAACGCCACGGCGTTGACGGCACCGGCATGGCCGGACAGCGGCGCGCCGTGCGGCCGGCCGGTGACGGGATCCCACAGCCGCACCGTCGCATCGGCGCCGGCGCTGGCCAGCAGGGCGCCGTCGGGGCTGAACGCCACGGCGTTGACGGCACCGGCATGGCCGGACAGCGGCGCGCCGTGCGGCAGGCCGCTGACCGGATCCCACAGCCGCACCGTCCCGCCGCCGTCGGCGGTGGCCAGCAGCGTGCCGTCGGGGCTGAACGCCACCCCGCTGACCACGCCGAGGTCGCCGGACAGCGGCGCGCCGTGCGGCCGGCCGGTGACGGGATCCCACAGCCGCACCGTCCCGTCGGCGCCGGCGGCGGCCAGCAGGGCGCCGTCGGGGCTGAACGCCACACCGGTGACCACGCCGCGGTCGACGGTCAGCGGCCGGCGGATGGTGTAGGTGTCGGCGACCTGCCAGAGCCGCGCCGCCCCGTCGGTGCCGGTGCTGGCCAGCCAGGCGCCATCAGGGCTGAACGTCACGGCGGTCACCGCGCCGCCATGGCCGGTCAGCGAACCACCGCGCGGCCGGCCAGTGGTGGCGTCCCACAGCTGAACGGTCGCGTCCGCGCCGGCGGTGGCCAGCAGCGTGCCGTCCGGGCTGAATGCCACGGCGTTGACCACGCCCCGGTGGCCGGACAGCGGCTCGCCGCGCGGCCGGCCGGTGGCGGTCTCCCACAGCGCCACCGTGCGGTCCGCGCCGGCGGTGGCCAGCAGCGTGCCGTCCGGGCTGAATGCCACGGCGTTGACCACGCCCCGGTGGCCGGACAGCGGCTCGCCGCGCGGCCGGCCGGTGGCGGTCTCCCACAGCCGCACCATGCGGTCCGCGCCGGCGGTGGCCAGCAGCGTGCCGTCGGGGCTGAACGTCACCGCGGTCACCGTGGTTACCGCGCCGGTGTGGCCGGCCAGCAGCTCGCCGTGCGGCAGGCCGGTGGCGGTGTTCCACAGTCGCGCTGTCCCGTCCTCACCGGCGGTGGCCAGCAGCGTGCCGTCGGGGCTGAACGCCACCGCGTTCACCGGGCCGGTGTGGCCGGTCAGCGGCGCGCCGTGCGGCAGGCCGCTGACCGGATCCCACAGCCGCACCGTCCCGTCCTCACCGGCGCTGGTCAGCAGGGCGCCGTCCGGGCTGAACGCCACCGTGGTAACCGGGCCGGTGTGGCCGGTGAGCGCGGCGCCCCGCGGTCGGCCCGCAGCGGTGTCCCACAGCCGCACCGTCCGGTCGTTGCCGGCGGTGGCCAGCAGCGTGCCGTCCGGACTGAACGCCACGTCGAACGCCGCCCCGTCGTGGCCGTCGGACACCCACGCGGTGCGGTGGGTGAGCTCGGCCAACCCGGTGATCAGGCCGGAGGGGAGGTCCTCGTCCTGGCCGCGCGCCAGGCTCAGGCTCTGCAGGCCGAGCAGGATGGCCAGATCGGGGCGGGCGCCCACCAGTCGGTCCGCACTGGCTGCCAGCTCGCGCGCCGAGGCCAGGGCGGACGCCTGTCGGGCTCTCTCGGAACTCGTCCATGCGAACACACCGAGCACGCTGACAACGACCAGCAGCAGCGTCACCACGGCGACCGCAATGCGCAGTCGCCGTGCGGAGCGCCGCAGCGCCGCCGCCGTCCGCTGCTCCCTGCGCAGCAGCTCGTCGGCCCGCCGCGACGCGTCGAGGAAGACCCGCTGCTGGTCGGTGAGCTCGCCCGCCCGGACGGCGTCGTCCTGCTCCGCGGCGGCGAGGTCCGCGCCGAGCAGCAGCAGGCGGTCCGGCCTGCCCTCCTCCTCCCACAGCGCGGCCGCGCTCTCGAAGGAGGACAGGTGCTGGGCGCGCCAGGCGGCGTTGTCCCGCCGGACCGGTTCGATCAGCCGGTCGTGCGCCAGCTCGTACCAGGTGGCCTGCCGGCGGGTCTCCGCACGGACGAGGTGGGCGTCGAGGAGCTCACCGAGCAGGCGGCGTCCGGCCTCACCGGAGCGGTCGGGTCCCGCGAGCACCTGGCTGCGCAGACCCTGCGGGGTGATCAGGCGCTCCTCGACCCACTCCCGGATGGTCCGCTCGGGCACCTCCGTCCGCTCCGCCGCCATGCGGACCCGCTCGGCGTAGTAGCCGGCCAGCGCCTGGTCCACCCTGCCAAGGGCATCGACGTCGGCACCTGTGATCCGGGCGGCGTCGGGGGGCAGCATCGACCACAGCTGGTGGCAGGCGACCTGCAGCTGGACCGGCTCGACGTAGGAGCCGAGCGCCTCGGTGACCCCGCCCGGCCGTTGCACCCGCACGGTGCGCAGGTCGTCGACCAGCTGCTGAGCGGCCTCCTCGGTGAAGTCGACGCCGGCCCGCTCCGCCGGGCGGCGCATCGCCTCGAGCGCCTGGTCCACGGAGAGCAGGTCCAGCCGGAACCTCGTCCGCAGCCGCGTCGGGACGTGGACCAGGTAGGGGTCGAGAGCGGCGAGGAAGTCCTCCCGCATCGAGAACAGCGCCCAGTGGCCCCGGTCCCGGAGCGTCTGGCCGAGCTCCTTGAAGAACACGTGCTTCGCCGGCTCGTCGGTGGGGTCGGCGGTGAGCACCTCCTCGAACTGGTCGAAGACCAGCACCTCGTTGCCCGGCCGGCCGTCCCGGTCGGCGTGGGCCTCCAGGTACTCGCGCAGCGTCAGGGTCGCCAGCTCGGCGACCGGTCGCTGTCGCTCCGGCGGCAGGCCCTCCTCGAGGGACAGCAGTGCGCTCATCACGTAGCGGTTGCAGCGCGCCGGCAACCCCGGCTGGGGATCCAGCGGGTGCGTGACCCGGATGACCGGCAGCACCTCGAAGCCGTCGTCCTGCAGGGCCGGTACCAGGGCGGCCTCGATCAGCGACGTCTTCCCGGCGCCGGACGGCGAGTAGAGCAGCACGATCCGCTCGGCCACGAGCAGGTCGACCAGGTCCTCGCGCTCCTGGTCGCGCCCGTACAGCGGGTCGCCCACCCCGAAGGACGCCGGGCCGACGTAGGGGTTGCCGACTCGCCGGGGCGTGTCGGTGGCGGTCATCGCCGGGCGCTCCAGGCGCCCTGGAGCTCCTTGACGAAGTGTTCCGTGCTGCCCCAGTACAGGGAGACGCGGGCGCTGCTGAAGTAGGTCTCCAAATACCTCCGGGCGCGCCCCGCGTCGATCGTGGCCCCCTCCTCGGGGTCGAGCTGGACGGCCACGTGCGTGTACTGGGCACGCCGCCGTCCTCCCTCGGAGTTCATGAGGCTGCGGTACAGGACGCGGAAGTCCCACTCGTCCAGGCCGAACCCCAGGAACATGAGCGCCGAGTCCGACAGCCGCCGGCGGACCACCTTGGGGACGAGGTCCTGGTTGCGGGTGACGCCGATGAGGAAGTCGAAGAAGTCGTCCTCGGTCAGCACGAGGGACTCCGGCTGGTCGAAGGTGCCGAGCAGGTGGAATACCAGCGGGCGTTCGGGCGTGGGCCGGTAGCCGGGTTCCCGCTCGAACACCGATTCAGGCCAGTCGGCGTCCTCGTGCCAGCGGCAGAGCTCCACCTCCGGCTCCCGCCCGGCCTTGCGCAGGGCATTGGCCAGCAGGCGGGAGTTCAGGGTCGTGATGTAGACCGGCGCCGGCAGCTGCGCCAGCACCGAGAAGGGCTCGACATCCTCCCGCCGGTGCCGCGCCTCCCAGGCCGCGGCGAGGAGGTCCTCCAGCGAGGCGTCCTCGCGGAGCAGGTCCGCGGGCAGGTCGTCCCGGTACCGCTCCACGACCGTGCGGCGCAGGTGGCTCATGAACTGGAGGGCCGGGAAGCGCTGGTTCTGGTTGACGGACAGGTACTGGGCGACCTGAGGCAGGCTCTCCCGGTTGTGCGGTGCCATGGGGTACCGGTAGCTCTGGGCCCAGTCCATGGCGATCTCCTGCCGGGTGCCCAGCAGCGCTTCGGCGATGCCGAACCCGATCACCGGGGTGCACATCCCGACCTCGAAGTCGGTGACCAACGAGGGCCACTTGTCGAACCGCTCCCCACCAGGAGCAGTTCCGGGCTGGTACCAGAGCCGTCCGCTCTTCAGCCGCATGAACAGCGCGGGCGCCCACCAGTCCGACCGCTCCCGCACGGCCGCTCGTGCGACCGCCATGGCGCGGTCCACGAGCCCGTCCTCCTCGAGGCTGGTGAAGAAAGCCCTGGTGAAGACCGCCGACGTCGCCATGGTGATGTCCCCCTGCATCGCCACGACAGCCGGGACGCCGACCTCGGCCAGCCGCGGTCCGAGCGCGGCCAGCACGCCGGCGTCCTGGCTGCGCCGGTCGGCGCCCGCGCCCGCGCTCTGGCACGACGCCAGGAACACCAGCCGGGGCAGCCGGGGGAGGTCCCGCAGCTGACTGATGAGCTCACTGCCCAGCAGCGGCGCGGCACGGCCCTCCTCGTCCACCAGCAGCAGCACCGGCTCATCACGGACGACGTAGCCGTGGCAGACGAGGTAGAGCACGTCGACCCCGCGGCGCACGTGGTCGAGCAGGTTCGCCGCGGTCGGGGCGGCCGCTCCGGGCAGGGTGGTCAGGGAGAGGGAGCCCAGACCCTCGCGGGCACGGGCCAGCTCCTCGTCGACGCGCACGGGTGCCAGCGGGCGTCCGGCGTCGATCGAGTCCAGGTCCGACGGCCCGGCCACGACCGCGAGCGCCCTGAGGTCCCCCCGGGGCCGGACCCCCACGGGGCGCCAGTCCTGGCTGCTCAGGTACCGGGAGAACAGCACGTTCTCGTTCGTCAGCAGTGTCGAGCGGTCCGTGGGGCTGCGCAGCGTCTCCCACCGCAGCCCGTGCAGCGCGGCGGCGCTGCTGCCCATCACCAGGCGCACGCGCAGCCGCACTCCCTGGCTCTGCGACGTCGCGACCGCTGTCCGCACCGCGGCCTCGACCCCGTGGCCGAACAGACCCGAGCCCAGCGCCACGCCGTACTCCTCGTCGTCGTCGATGGCGTCGAGCTCGCGCGGATCGATGTGGGCCAGCAGCGGTCCGGAGACGTCCAGCTGCGTCTCCGCGTCGGTCCGGGGGAGGGCGAAGCGCAGCTCCACGGTCCAGGTGACGGCGTCGCGCCGGTGGAGGCCGATCTCGAGGTCGGCGTACTCGTCCGCCGCGCCGTGCGGACCCGTGGGGACGGTCATGCACACCTGCCGAGAGGCCATGAGCAGACTGCCGCTCGCGTCGAGCACGCTCCTGGGACCACCGTGGGACCGGCCATGATCCGGAGCGGCGGACAGCAGCCGACCCGACGCGCCGGCCACGGGTGTCGGACTGCGAGAACCGTGATCACGGGAGCTCCTCGCCGAGTTGCCCGACTCCGTGACATCGTCGTCCGCTCGAGCTGCCTCCGGCAGCCGGACCCCGACCAGCCTGCGCAGCCGGCGTCACGGCCTCGTCACCGCACCATCACCCCGCCCCGCACGTGAGGTGGCCAGAGGACGGCCGGGGCCCGCGCGGTGGCTGGTCGAACGGGTCGTCGACGAGGTGGACCAGCGGGGCAGTGCACGCGAGGGCGGTCCACCGGCCGGGCGCGTGGAGGCAGAGCGCCGTCTCCGATCCCGCGGGCCGCGCGGGCTACCCACGCGGCCAACCGGCGCGGCTCCCTCACCACCGTCCCTGGGGCTGCCGCGCTGTCCGCGCGGCCGTCGTCAGCTCGGTCCGGCGCCGACGTAGGCCGCGAGGTGCTCGCCGGTGAGGGTGGAGCGGGCGGCGACCAGGTCGGCGGGTGTGCCCTCGAAGACGATCCGGCCGCCGTCGTGGCCGGCTCCGGGGCCGAGGTCGATGATCCAGTCGGCGTGCGCCATCACGGCCTGGTGGTGCTCGATGACGATCACCGACTTGCCCGAGTCGACGAGCCGGTCCAGCAGGCCGAGCAGGTTCTCGACGTCGGCGAGGTGCAGGCCGGTGGTCGGCTCGTCGAGCACGTAGACGCCGCCCTTCTCGCCCATCCGGGTCGCCAGCTTGATGCGCTGGCGCTCACCGCCGGAGAGCGTGGTGAGCGGCTGGCCGAGGGTGAGGTAGCCCAGCCCGACGTCGGCGAGCCGGTCGAGGACGGCGTGCGCGGCCGGGGTGCGGGCCTCACCGGTGCCGAAGAAGCCCTCGGCCTCGGTCACCGACATCGCGAGGACCTCGGCGATGTTGCGGCCGCCCAGCGTGTACTCCAGCACGGATGCCTGGAACCGCCTGCCCTCGCACTCCTCGCAGGGCGACTCGACCGTGGCCATCACGCCCAGGTCGGTGTAGATGACGCCCGCGCCGTTGCAGGTGGGGCAGGCGCCCTCGGAGTTGGCGCTGAACAGCGCGGGCTTGACCCCGTTGGCCTTCGCGAACGCCTTGCGGATGGGCTCCAGCAGGCCGGTGTAGGTGGCCGGGTTGGAACGGCGGGAGCCCTTGATGGCGCCCTGGTCCACGACGACGACGTCGTCCCGCTTGGCGAGGTTCCCGTGGATCAGCGAGCTCTTGCCCGAGCCGGCCACACCGGTCACGACGGTGAGCACACCGGTGGGGACGTCGACGTCGACGTCCTGCAGGTTGTTCTGTCGCGCGCCGCGGATCTCCAGTGCGCCGGTGGACGGGCGCACCGCCTGCTTGAGGGCCACCCGGTCGCCCAGGTGCCAGCCGGTGAGGGTGTCGGCCGACCGCAGCTCCTCGACGGTGCCCTCGAACACGACCTCGCCACCGTAGGTTCCGGCTCCGGGCCCGAGGTCGACGACGTGGTCGGCGATCCCGATCGTCTCGGGCTTGTGCTCGACGACGAGCACGGTGTTGCCCTTGTCGCGCAGCCGCAGCAGCAGGTCGTTCATCCGCTGGATGTCGTGCGGGTGCAGCCCGATGGTCGGCTCGTCGAAGACGTAGGTGACGTCGGTCAGCGACGACCCGAGGTGGCGGATCATCTTGGTGCGCTGCGCCTCGCCGCCGGAGAGCGTGCCGGCCGGCCGGTCGAGCGAGAGATAGCCCAGCCCGATCTCCGCGAACGAGTCGAGCAGGTGCTGCAGGCCGCGCAGCAACGGGGCGACCGAGGGCTCGTGGAGGTCCCGGAGCCACGCGGCCAGGTCCGTGATCTGCATCGCGCAGAGGTCGGCGATGTTCTTGCCGGCGATCTTCGACGACAGCGCCTCCTGGCTGAGCCGGGTGCCGTCGCAGTCGGGGCAGGTGGTGAAGGTGATCGCCCGCTCCACGAACCGGCGGACGTGCGGCTGCATCGCCTCGACGTCCTTGGAGAGCATCGACTTCTGGATCTTCGGGATCAGGCCCTCGTAGGTGAGGTTGATGCCCTCGACCTTGATCTTGGTGGGCTCCGCGTACAGGAGCTGGTGCCGCTCCTTCTCGGTGAAGGAGGCGATCGGCTTGTCCATGGGCAGGCCGGCGCCGCTGAAGATCCGGCCGTACCAGCCGTCCATGCTGTAGCCGGGCACCGTCAGCGCCCCCTCCGCCAGGGACTTGGACTCGTCGTACAGCGCGGTCAGGTCGAAGTCGTTGATCGAGCCCATGCCCTCGCAGCGCGGGCACATGCCGCCGAGCCGGTTGAACGTGGCCTTCTCGGTCTTCGTCTTGTCGCCGCGCTCGACGGTGATGGCGCCGCTGGCCCGCACCGAGGCGAGGTTGAACGAGTACGCGTTGGGCGAGCCGAGGTTGGGCTGTGCGAGCCGGCTGAAGAGGATGCGGAGCATCGCGTTCGCGTCCGTGGCCGTGCCGACGGTGGACCGGGGGTTGGCGCCCATCCGCTCCTGGTCGACGATGATCGCCGTCGTCAGCCCGTCCATGACGTCGACGTCGGGCCGCGCCAGGGTCGGCATGAACCCCTGCACGAAGGCGCTGTAGGTCTCGTTGATCAGCCGCTGCGACTCCGCGGCGATCGTGCCGAAGACCAGCGAGCTCTTGCCCGACCCGGAGACGCCGGTGAACACGGTCAGCCGGCGCTTGGGGATCTCGACGCTGACGTCCTTGAGGTTGTTCTGGCGCGCGCCGTGCACGCGGATCAGGTCGTGGCTGTCGGCGGCGTGCAGTGCGGGCGACTGCGTGTCGGTCCTCGTGGCCGTGCTCATCGATTCTCCATCCGTCGGGCGGGCCGCCTCCGCAGTCGCGGCAACCCTCGTTGTCTACCTGATCGGCGGGGTCGGCCGGGGTGGTGCGCGCCCGTCCGGGTGACGCCGTCGGCTCGGCTCGGCGCGGCTCCCGGGGGATCCGCCGCTGCGACACGCGGGCGTCGCACCGGCGTCCGGGAGCGACCGAGGGCACCCGTCGTCGTTCCACGCTCGCGACCAGGGGGCTTGTCGACAAGACGGCGTCCGCAACGAGGGGTCGCCGACCCCCGTTCCGGGCCTCCACAACGATGCGGTGACGGGGCCCGGAGCGGGGTGTCCGGGCGGGCGGCCCGTGGTCGGCCCGGCCCTAGTTTTCCCGCTGCGCGCGGCCCTTCCCCGGCCGCGGCGGGACCGCCCCGAGGAGAACCTGCGTGAGCACGCCGAGCACCACCATCCCCCGCACGTCGATCGGGGCCGGGCACATCCCGGCCGACGACGGGCTGGCCCTCCTGCTGGACCTGTTCGCGCTCGAGTCCGCGGGGGAGCCGGCGCCTCGTGCGGCCGGCCGGCACCGGCCCGGGGTCCGCGCGCAGCTGCAGCACTGGATGCGGCGGGCGGCCCTCTGGGGCGCCGGTCCAGAGGGGGCCTGGCGTGCCTGGTGAGCGCGGTCCCCGGTCGACGTCGATGACCACCCCGTCCACCGCTCCCGCGGCGGCCGGACCCCACTGCGGAGGTGTGGCGTGGTGATGCTGGAGCTGGGAGAGGCCCTGCTGGCCCTCGTCGCGCTGCTCGTCCTGGTCGTGGCGCTGGGCAGGAGCTCGACGGCTCGCTACGAGGCCGAGCGTGCGCACCGCGCCCAGCAGCAGGCGGACGCCGCCTCGGCCACCCGGCCCCCGGCCCCGCAGACCCGTCCCGACGGAACCGCGCACCCGGCCGGCCGCGGCGCGTCGGCGTGGTGGCTGGTCGACGAGTCAGGGGACCAGCCGGGCACGGTCGTCCTGGCCGGCCCCTTCCCCGGCCGGATGGAGGCGGACTGGGCCGCGGTCTCCGGCGGGTTCCCCGCCTCCGTGCAGGTGGTCCACGCCGCGCGCCGGGCCGACGGCTCGCTGGTCCGGCGCCAGTCGCCCCAGGAGCGCGCCTGGCTGACCGAGCTCGGGAGCCAGCTGGACCGGCTGCCCGACGACTGGGACGAGCTGCTGTCGGACGCCGACGCGCTGACCACCCTCCTGGTGGAGGTGAGCGCTGCGCTCGTCGAGGCCGGCCTCAGCCTGCACGACGCCGCCGGCGACAGCCCGGCCGGTGGCGTGTGCCTGACCCCGGACCCGGCCCGCCGCGGCATCCTCGTCACCTGGCGCCAGCACGACCGGATGAGCCTGGAGCGCGTCCGGGGCGAGGCGGTCGAGGCGGCGGTGGAGCGCACGATGAACGCCGCGATCGCCGACGTCCTGGTCGAGACGGGCTTCCCGGTCACCCCCGTCGGGATGAGCGGGTGCCACCTGGTGGTGGCCTCCGAGCAGTCGGCGCCGGCCGCCTGACGCGGCCCGCCGGAACGACCAGGGCGGGGCACCGACCTGCCGCGGGGCGGGACGCTCCGGGAACGTGCAGGTCGGGCGCCCGGGCCGGGCCGTGGAGGCGTCCGCGCAAGTGGCCGTTACGTGGTGGCCCCGCTCGGTCCCGGGCTAGGGTGCGGCCGGACACCACGCGGACGGCGCCCGGCGCAGCTCCTCCGAGCCACGGGCCGCCGACTCCCCCGCTGAGCACACAGCGGGCCGTCCGCCCACCCCATGGGCGATGACCTCTCGCGCCGTTCCGCGTTCCCTCCCGCGCCACGGGCGCATCGGCACCGGCCCCGTACCGGTGCGGCTATCAGCCCGGAGCAGGAAGGACGCGGCCATGACAGGTCCCGACTCACCCCGAACCGGTCCGGAGCGGACCCCGGCCCCGGTCCCGCCCCCGGGCGACGTCGCCGGCAGGCGCCCGGTCCCCGGGCTCAGCCGCCGCGGGGCCCTGCAGCTGGGCGGCCTCGGCCTGCTCGGCATCGCGATCGGCGCCCCGGTGTGGGCGCCGTCCGGCGGAGTGGCCCTCGCCGCCGAGTCGCTCTCGGAGCCGGCGACGCTGCGCAGCGAGAACGGCCTGCTGCGGGTCCGGCTCGAGGTCGCCGAGACCTCCGTGACCCTCGGTGGCCGGCCGGCGCACATGCTCACCTACAACGGCACCGTGCCCGGGCCCACGCTCCGGCTGCACCCCGGCGACCGGCTGCAGGTCGAGCTGGTCAACCGGCTCTCCGATCCGACCAACCTGCACACGCACGGGCTGCACGTCTCCCCGAAGGGGAACTCGGACAACACCCTGGACGTCCACGTGCACCCGGGGGAGTCCTTCCAGTACGACATCCAGCTGCCCGACGACCACCCGCCCGGCCCGTTCTGGTACCACCCGCACGAGCACCACCTGACGGCCGACCAGATCTGGAGCGGCCTCTACGGCGGCATCGTGGTGGAGGACGCCGGTCCGGAGGTCCCGGTCACGCGGGACCGGGTGCTCGTCGTGTCGGACACGACGCTCGACGACGCCGGCCACCCGGTGCACGTCGCCGAGTGGGAGCGGAAGAAGGGCCGCGAAGGACAGCTGGTCCTGGTGAACGGGCAGCTGACGCCCACGCTCGAGGCCCGCCCGGGGGAGCGGGAGCGGTGGCGGATCATCAACGTCTGCACGTCCCGGTTCCTCAGGCTGCGGCTCGACGGCCACCGGGTGGACCTGCTGGCCACCGACATCGGCCGGCTCGCCGAGCCCCGTCAGGTCGAGGAGGTCGAGGTCCTCAACAGCGGCCGGGTCGACGTCCTGGTGACCGTGGGGGAGCGGACCGGTGAGCTGCAGGGGCTGGCCAACCCGCGCACGCGGAGCGGCGACGGCCCCTCCGGGGCCCCGGGGGCGCTCGCGAGGCTGCAGGTGACCGGCAGCCCCGTCCCCGCCCTGCCGCCGGTGCCGGCCTACCCGCAGCTCCCCGACCTGCGCGGGGTCGAGCCTGCCGCCCGCCGCACGATGGTGCTCGGCCTCGACCACTCCGGCGGAGGTCACGAGGACCACGGCGACGGGCACGGCACCGGCGGGATGGTCATGACCATCAACGGCCGGCCGTTCGACCCGGCGCGCACCGACCAGGTCACCCGGCTGGGGACGGTCGAGGAGTGGACCTACGTCAACCACACCGGCATGGACCACCCGATGCACCTGCACGTGTGGCCGATGCAGCTCGTCGCCGTCGACGGCCGGCCGGTCGAGGACGTCGTCTACCAGGACGTCGTCCGGGTGTCGGCGGGCGGGGAGACGACGGTGCGCATCCCCTTCGAGGACTTCGACGGCCGCACCGTCTTCCACTGCCACATCAACGACCACGAGGACGCCGGGATGATGGCCGTGGTCGAGGCCCGGACCGGCTGAGGACCACCCCGGGCCGGGAGTGCGACCGGGCGTCGGCGGACCGAGGGGGTCACAGCACCGGGGTCGAGGCCGTCGAGGGGTTGCCGACCCAGCGGCCCCGGACCGGGGCGACGGCGTACTGGACCACGCCCAGGTTCAGCGGCGTGCTGTCGGTGCACGTCTGGGTGGCCGCGGCGGGGTCGGCCGGGACGTAGACGCCGGAGACGCCGTCGGACACCACGCCCCTGCAGCTGCCGGTGTCCATGGGCGCGTTGCTGAGGGTGGCGGTCCGCTCCAGCAGGTACCCGGTCGCCGGCCGGCCCCCGTACGGCCGCGCCGTGGGCCAGGTGACCGTGAAGGTCCGCACCGCCGGGTAGGCGCCTGTGGCGGTCACCGACGGCGCCGCGGTGCTCCCGACCGGCATCCGGGCGGCCTGGCCGGGGAGCACCGACCCGCCGGCGACGGCCCAGGCCGCGGACGCCTCCGGGGCGGCCCGGGTGGGCCGGCCGCGAGCGCGAGCAGCACGACGGCGGCGAGCAGGCGGTCGCGCACGACGGGTCGGGCGGAGGTCAGGCGGAGGCGCCGGTGACCGTGACGGGGACGCTGAAGCCCGCACCCTGACAGCCGTCCTCGGCCGTCGGGATCATGTAGAGCGCGCCCGGGACGGTCACCGGGGTGGGCGCGGAGTTCGCCGCCAGGGTCACGGCCGGCGTGAGCGTGATCGGCGCGGTCGTGGTGGGCAGCACGTTGCCGGCGGCGCAGGTCCGGCCGGCCAGCGGGTTCGTCGCCACCGAGCCGACGGTGGCCGAGGTGATCGTCACCGGGAACGGTTGGGGTTGGTCACCGTGGTGGTGGCGACCGACCCGACGGTGCCCGAGCCGTAGCCCGTCGTGGGCGTCGTGTCCGCAGGCAGCGGGTACAGCGCACCGACGGGGCTGCCGGCGCTCACGACGAGCCCGGTGACGGTCGCGGCCCGCGCGGAGCCCTGGCCGGTCCCGGTGGCCGTCCAGGACGCGACGGCGACACCGCCGCCGGTCAGCAGCAGGGTGACGCCGAGGACGACCCCCGCCCGCCGGCGCAGCCTGGTCCGCATCGTGGTCTCCGTTCCCGCGGCCCGCGTCGAGCCGATCTGTCGTGCACGACCACCGGCCGCGCGACCGGCCTTGTCGAGACGAACGTGCCGCGGGCCTCATCCCGGCGAGGCAGGACGTGACCACCGTGACGTTTGAGCCGGTGCTGTGGCCACCTGCACAGACCTGCGGACGGCGGGACGCGGCGCGAGCTGCAACCGTGGAGATGGGTGCCCGAGGTCGTGTGCTCTCCCCGCCCCTCGAGCGGCCACCCCGTGCGGTGGCCCGTGTCTCCCTCCTGCGAGGTCCCCCGTGCCCACCTCCCCGTTGCTCTCGCGTGCCCGGACCCCGGTGTCCGCGGCCGTGCCGACCGCCCCGACGCTGCCCCGCCTGCAGGCCGCCGTCGCCGCCGTCTTCGTCCTGGACGGCGCCGTCTTCGGCAGCTGGGCCACCCGCGTCCCCGACGTGGCCGCCGGTCTGGGCGTCGGGCACAGCGCGCTCGGCCTCGCCCTGCTCTGCCTGTCCATCGGCGCGCTGGCGGCCATGCAGGTCACCGGCGCGCTCTGCGCCCGGCTCGGCGCGGGCGTCGTGACCGCCGTCGCGTCGCTCCTGCTCTGCGTGTCCGTGGTGCTGCCCGGCCTGGCGACGTCGATGCCCGAGCTGTGCGCCGCGCTGCTCGTCTTCGGCGGCGCCACCGGCATGGTCAACGTGGCGGCCAACGCCGTCGGCGTCACCGTCGAGCGCCGGCTCGGCCGGCCGCTGCTCTCGGGTCTGCACGCCGGCTTCAGCTTCGGCGGCCTGGGCGGAGCGCTGCTCGGCGGGCTGCTGGCGACCGTCGCCGGTGTGGCCGCCCACCTGCTGCTCGTCGGCGCCCTCGGCCTGCTGGTGACCGCCTGGGCCGCGCGGTCCCTGGTCGGCGCGGACGGCCCGCGGTCCGCGGCGGCCGATCCCGCCGGGGAGGAGGGCCGGTCGCGGCCGACCGCGGTGCTCGTCGTCCTCGGGGCCATCGCCGGCTGCACCGCCTTCGGCGAGGGCGCGCTGTCCGACTGGGGTGCGCTGCACCTGCGCGACGAGCTCGGCGCGACGACCTCCCTGGCCGCCGCCGGATACGCCGGCTTCTCCCTCGCCATGGCGTGCGGCCGCCTCGCCGGGGGCCGGCTGGTGGCGGCGCTGGGGGAGCGGCGGCTGCTGGCCGGCGGCACCGTGCTGGCCGCCGCCGGGGGCGCGGCCGCGGTGACGGCGACCTCGGTGCCGACGGCCCTGGGCGGGTTCGTGCTGGTCGGGCTCGGCCTGGCCAACGTCTTCCCGCTGGCGATCTCGCGGGCCGGCGTCCTCGGGGGTGCGCGCGGGATCGCGCTGGCCACCACCGTCGGCTACACCGGGCTGCTGGGCGGACCGCCGCTGATCGGACTGCTGGCCGAGCACGCCGGGCTGCCCGTGGCGCTGGCCACCGTGCCGCTGCTCGCCCTGGTCGCCGCGGTGCTGGCGTTGTCGGTCGCCGGGGACGCGCTCCGGGTGCCCGTGACGACCCGCGGCCTGGTCGCGGCCGTCGCCCCCCGCGTCCAGCCGCTGGTGTCGGGCTTCGGCCACGGCACCGCGGTCTACGTCCGCGACCTGCGCGCCCTCGACCCGTCGGCCTGACGGTCCCCGCGGCCGGCCCGACGGTGGGCGGTCAGGCCCCGGCGGGCAGGACGGCACCGCCGGCGGTCGAGGACTCGATCGCAGCCACCCGCGCGAGCACCTCCTCGGCCGGCCCCGGCCGGCCCAGCCAGTAGCCCTGCGCCTCGTCGCAGCCGAGTGCGACCAGCCGCTCCCACGTGCCCCGGGTCTCGACGCCCTCGGCGACCACCCGCAGCCCCAGGGCGTGTGCCAGCTCGATGGTGCTGCGGACGATGACCTGGTCGGTGCCGTCGACCTCCATGGTCGAGACGAACGAGCGGTCGATCTTCAGCGTGCTCACCGGCAGGCGGCTGAGGTAGGACAGCGAGGCGTGCCCGGTGCCGTAGTCGTCCACCGACAGGGTGGTGCCGAGCGCGCGCAGACGCTGCAGGACGTCGAGGGCCTGGCCGGGGTCCTGCATCGCCGCGCTCTCGGTCACCTCCAGCTCCAGGCAGGCCGCCGGCAGGCCGTGCTCGGCGAGCAGCGCCGCGATCCGGTCGGGCAGGGCCGTGTCGAGCAGGACCCGGGCGGAAAGGTTCACCGCGACGCTGAGCGCCGCACCCTCGGACCGCCAGCGACGGCAGTCCTCGAGCGCGCGGCCGAGGACGACGTCGGTGAGCGTGCGGATGAGCCCCGTGGTCTCGGCCAGGCCGATGAACTCCGCCGGGGGGAGCAACCCCCGCTGCGGGTGCTGCCACCGGACCAGCGCCTCCACCCCGATCACCCGCCCGTCGGCCAGCGCGGCCTTGGGCTGGTAGTGCACCCGGAGCTCCCCCTCGCGGATGCCGCGGCGCAGGTCACCGAAGAGGCTCAGCCGCGCGGGGTCGTGCCGGTCCAGGTCGGGGGAGTGGACGACGATCCCGCTGCGGTCGGCCTTGGCCGCGTACATGGCCACGTCCGCGGCGCGCAGCAGCTCGGTCGGCTCGGCGCCGGAGGTGGCCACGCCCAGGCTGCCGTCGACCTCGAGCACCAGGCCGTCGACCTCGAAGGGCAGCCGCAGCGCGCCCAGGATCCTGCGGGTGGTGTGCTCGACGGCGTCCGGGTCGGCGTCGCGCAGCAGCACGACGAACTCGTCCCCGCCCAGCCGCGCCAGCACGTCGTCCCGGCGCAGCTCACCGGTCAACCGCTGGGCGACGGAGCACAGCAGGGCGTCCCCGACGGCGTGCCCGAGGGTGTCGTTGACCTCCTTGAACCGGTCGAGGTCGAGCATGACCACGGCGAGCGGCGAGCCGCCGGCGGCCGCGTCGTCGACCGCCGCACGCAGCTCCTCGGCCAGCCCGGCCCGGTTGAGCAGCCCGGTCAGCGGATCGGTGCGGGCGCGCTCGCACAGCTCCTGCTCTGCCTGCACGCGCCGGGCGTACTGGGCCTTGAGGTCCCGGGCGCGGCGCGACCCGAAGACGGCCATGAACAGGTGGGAGGCGGCCAGCAGCAGGACGACGTCGTCCAGGGGGCCGACGGCCGACCGGGACCAGCCGGCGATCCGCCCGGGCAGGTCCCACACCCCGCTCGCCACCGCGACGACGAGGGTCAGCAGCGCCACCACGGCGGCCTCGCGGACCACGCCGGACCGCAGCCGGGCGAGCGCCTCCGAGCGGTTCGCCGACATCGGTTCGTCCACGGCTCCTCCCGGTGATCGCCATTCGCCCCGGCTGACCTCCCGCTCCCAACGACACGGCCGCCGGTGACCTTGAGCCGCTCGCCGCGCCGTCACCCGGGCGGGGCAGTCGCCGGGCGGGGTCCGACGCGGTCGCGGCCCCCTTCGGCTCAACCGCCGCCGCCCCGCTGCCGATGGACCATCACGGTGGAGTCCACCTCCGCCACAGGTCACACGGGCGGGAGGTGAGGGCGGTCCGCGGCACGACCACGCTCGGCACCGCGTCCCCGCCTGCCGCGGACGTCCCCCCGGCAGGCGTCGCGGCCGCGGGGGACCCGCACGCCGGCCGGCCGGAGGGCCGGCCCCTGGTGCTGCTCGCGTACGTCTGCGGCTTCACCCTGGCCGCCCTCTTCCACGGCCTCGACGACGTCCTCGGCGTCGTCGCCGGCGCGCTCAACATCGTGTTCGGCGTCTACTTCTGCCGGCACCTCGGCTTCGCCGTCGCCGCCGCGCGCTGGGCCGAGCACGACATGCTGGCCGCCGACGTCGGGCTGTCGAGCTGGACGCCCTCGGTGGCCGTCTTCGTCGGCTGCAAGAACGAGGAGCTCGTCGTCGACGGGATGGTCACCGCGTTGCTGGCGCTGGACTACCCGGCCGACCGGCTCACCCTGGTCGTCGTCGACGACGGCTCCGACGACACCACCGGCGCGCGGCTGGACGCCTGGGCCGCCCGTGAGCCGCGGCTGCGCGTGCTGCACCGCCCGCCGGGCTCCGGCGGCGGCAAGTCCGGGGCGCTCAACGACGCGCTGGACCTGGTGGACGCCGAGATCGCCGTCGTCTTCGACGCCGACCACGAGCCCGAGCACACGGCACTGCGGCGGCTGGTCCGGCACTTCCGCGACCCGGTCGTCGGCGCGGTGATGGGCCGCTGCGTCATCCGCAACGGCCGCGACTCGCAGATGGCCTCGACCGTCTTCGTCGACTTCCTCTCCGGCTACCTCGTCAACGAGTACGGCCGGCAGGCGCTGTTCGAGCTGCCCGCGTACGGCGGTGCGAACTGCGCCGTCCGCATGTCCACGCTGCGCGGCCTGGGCGGGTGGAACCCGCACACCGTCACCGAGGACACCGACCTCACGCTGCGCGTGCTCATGGCCGGCCAGCGCGTGCGCTACGACCTCTCCGCCGTCGACTTCGAGGAGGCGGTGGTCAGCGCGCAGCGGTTCTGGAAGCAGCGGTACCGGTGGGCCCGCGGCCACCAGAAGTGCTTCCGCGACTACTGGCGCCCGCTGATGCGCTCGCCGCACCTGAACCTCGTCGAGAAGGTCGAGACGACGCTCTTCCTGCTCGTCTACCACGTGCCGCTGCTGAGCGGGATCGGCCTGCTGCTGACCGTGCTGCGCGCCTTCGGCATCGGCGACCTGCCGGTCGTCGCGCTGCTGCCGCTGTCGATGCTGCTGTTCGTCGGCCCGCTGGCCGAGCTCTCGGTCGGCCTGCTGATCGGCCGGGTGGAGCGGCGGTCGGCGTGGCGGCTGCTGGGTTTCCTGCCCGCCTTCGCGCTGTCCATCTGGATCACCACCCGGGCCTACGTCGACGGCATGCTCGGCCGCCCCTACACCTGGGTGAAGACCTCGCGGTCGGGTGCGACGTCGACGGTGCGGGTCGACCCGCCGGTGGCCGCGCCGGCCGGGGCCGGGTCCTGATGGCGACCGCGATCGCGACCACGACCGCCACGGCCACGACCGCCACGGCCACGGCCGTCGCCGCCCCGCCGCGCGGCCGGCACCGGTACCGGCGGTCCCGGCGGCCCCGGCGCAGCGGTCGGCGGCTGGTCCCGGTGGTGTTCGACCTGGCGCTGGCGGTGGTCATCTGCGCCGTCGGCTTCCGCTACGGCGCCGTCGTCCTGCAGGTGCACGAGGCCCGCTGGGTCGCCGACGTGCTCAACCTGGTCGGCGTCGACTCGGTCTCGTCGTCCCTGGAGCGCCACGTCCTGGTGTTCCGGCCCGACGGCGAGATCATCCTGGCCGAGGTCACGGAGTCCTGCTCGTCGATCCTGTCGGTGCTCGGCCTGACCGCGCTGACCGCCGTCGTCCTGCGTGGCCGGCGCCAGCACGCCGTCGCCGGGCTCGTCGTCGCCGTCGCCGCGCTGCTGGCGCTCAACCACCTCCGGCTGGTCGGGTCGACCGTCGCCGGCCTGGTCTGGGGGACGCCGGCGCTGGTGCTCTTCCACGACTGGGTCGGCACGGTGTGGAACCTCGCCGCGACCCTCGGCGGCTTCCTGCTCATGGTGTGCATCACGCTGCCGACCGCCGAGCGCGCCGAGCAGGACGTCGCGGGACGGCACACCGCTCGCCGTCCCGACAGCTGGGCGCGCCCCGGCCTGGGCTACCGGCTCGCCGAGGAGGACGTGCGCGCCGCCTCCCGGCGGCTCAACCTGACCGGCCTGATGTACCGCTACGTGCTGCCGAAGCGGGTCGCCCGCTGGATGGGCGCGCGCCGCGAGGCCGGGCGCATCGACTACCGGATCGGCCACCTGCCCCCGGAGGAGCGGGCCGCGCGGGTCCGCGCACTGGCCGGCGACGGGCTGGGCGCGCACGCCGCCTCCCTGGTCGCGGTGGCGACCTACGACGACGACCCGGCCGTCCTCGATGCGCTCGCGGCGTCGATCGCCGCCCGGCAGTGGGAGCCGGTGACCAACCACCGCATCGCCGCGCTCCGGCTGTGGGCGCGCGGCTGGCTGCTCCAGCACCCGGAGCAGGACCCCGTCCCGGCCCCCGTCGCCGAGCCCACCGCCGCGCCCCGGCCCGACGTCGCGCCGGACGACCCCGAGCCGCCCACCGAGCGGCTGCCGCGCCTCGCCACCCGTACGGACCTGCTCCCGCCCCCGCCGCGCCCGCGCACCCCCGTCTCCACCCCGACGACCCAGGACGACCGATGACCCCCTCGCTGCCCCAGCCCCGCCCGCCCGCCGCCGCCTCGCCGTCCGAGGGCGCCGCCGTGCTCGTCACCGGCGCCGGTGGCCCCGCCGGTGTGGCCGTCGTCCGCCGGCTGGTCGCCCTCGGCCACCGGGTCGTCGCCGGCGACGCCGACAGCGCCGCGGCCGGTGGGGCGCTCGCCGACGTGGCGGTCACGCTGCCGCGCGGCGACCACCCGCGTTTCGTCGAGGCCCTGGTCGGCGTGTGCACCGCCCACGGCGTCGACGCGCTGGTCAGCACGGTCGCCGAAGAGCTCCCGCACCTGGCAGCCGGCGCCGGCCGGCTGGCCGGGGCCGGCATCGCCACCTGGCTGCCGGACGCCGCCGCCGTCGACGTGTGCTGCGACAAGGCCGCCTTCGCCCGGGCCATGGCCGCCGCGGGCGTGCCGCACCCGGCGACCGCCGCGACTCCCGGCGACGTCGCCGGCGTCCCCGGCCCGTGGGTGGTCAAGCCGCTGGCCGGCCGCGGCAGCCGCGGCGTGCGGCTGCTCGACGACCGCGCGCTCGTGGTGGCGGCGCTCGGCGAGGACGACGGGCTGATCGCCCAGACCCGGCTGGCCGGCCGTGAGTTCACCGCCGACGCGCTGGTCGACCGCGACGGCACCGTGCGCGTGGTCGTGCCGCGCTGGCGCGAGGAGACCAAGGCCGGCATCTCGGTCAAGGGCCGCACCTTTGCCTCCGACGCGGTTCGCCGGGTCGTCGCCGCCGCGCTGGCCGCCGTGGAGCTCACCGGGCCGGCCAACGTGCAGGGCTTCGTCGCCGATGACGGCACCGCGACCGTCATGGAGATCAACCCGCGCTTCTCCGGCGGGCTGCCGCTGACCCTCGCCGCCGGGGCGGACGTCGTCAGCGCGTACCTGGACGGCGTCCGCGGCGCCCCGCTGCCCGGGCTGTCGTTCCGGCCCGGGGTGGCCATGAGCCGCTACTTCGCCGAGACCTACAGCAGCGAGGACGGCAGCCCCGTCCTCGACCCCTGCGCGCCCGTGGCCGTGACCCGGTGACCGAGCTCGCGAGGTCACCGGGGAGCAGGGGAGCGCGCAGCCGGCACGTGCTGGTGCCGTTCGGCACCCGGCCGGAGGTGGTCAAGCTGGCTCCCGTCGTCACCGCCCTGACCGCTGCCGGGCACCGGGTCAGCGTGGTCGACACCGGTCAGCACACCGACCCGCAGATGGGCTCGCAGCTGCAGGCGGCGCTGGGGCTCACGCCCGGGCACCGCTTCGCGCTGCCGACCGACCCGGCCGAGCGGACCGGCGCGCTGCACGCCGACGCGTTCCGGGCGCTGCGCCTGGTCGGCCCCGACCTGGTGCTCGCGCTCGGCGACACCAACACCGTGCCGGCCTACGCGCTGGCCGCCCGCGCCGCCGGAGTGCCGTTCGCGCACCTCGAGGCCGGGCTGCGCAGCCTCAACCCGCGCAGCGTCGAGGAGGTCAACCGGCGGGTCGCCGCGGCCACCGCCCAGCTGCACTTCGCGCCGACCGAGCGCGCGGCGGCCTTCCTCGCCGACGAGGGGGTCCCCGCCGAGCGGGTGTTCGTCGTCGGCAACCCCGTCATCGACACCCTCGTCGCGCGGGGTGTGCGGCGGGTGCCGGTCGCCGAGCGCGCCGGCGTGCTGGTGACCGCGCACCGGCCGACCAACGTCGACGAGCCGGTCCGCCTCGCCCGCCTCGTCGGCGTGGTGCGGGCGCTCGCCGAGCAGGTCGGGCCGGTCACCTTCCCGGTGCACCCGCGCACCGCCGCCCGCCTCTCGTCGACCGGGCTCGACCGGGAGCTCGAGCACCCCGGGATCACCCTCACGGGGCCGGTCGCGTACGACGTCCTGCTGGCCGCGCTGGCCTCGGCTCGGCTGGCGGTCACCGACTCCGGCGGCATCCAGGAGGAGGCCGCCCACCTCGGCGTCCCGGTGGTGGTGCTGCGCGGGTCGACGCCGCGCTGGGAGGGTGTCGAGGCAGGGACGACGACGCTCGCCGGCCTGGCCGACGACCGCGCGGCCGCCGCCGTGCTGGCCGCCGCGGCCGGGCACACCAGCCCCGAGGGGCAGGAGCGGGCCGCGACCGCGCCCTGCCCGTACGGCGACGGGACGACGGGGCCGCAGGTGGCCGCGGTCCTCGCCGACGAGCGCACCGACGCCCTGCTGGCCCTCGACGAGCCCGACTTCACCGACGGCCGGCCGCCGTGGTGACCGGCTGGGCGGGGCCTCCTCCGCTGGGCGTCGTCGTGGACCTCGACGACACGCTCTACCCGCAGTCGGACTACCTGGCCTCCGCCGCGGCGGCGGTCGGGGTGGCAGCCGGGCACGCGGGGCTGGACGGCGCCGCGGTGCACGCCGCACTGCGGCGCGAGCTGGCTGCCGGCTCCGACGCCGGCGGGACGATCGACCGGGCGCTGCTCGCGGTCGGCGTCCCGGCGTCGTCGCTGGCCGAGCTGGTGCCGCCGCTCGTGGCGGCGTTCACGCAGCACACGCCGCCGCGGCTGGCGCCCTACCCGGGCGCCGAGGACGCGCTGCGCGCGCTGGCGGAGTCCGCGCCGCTGGCCTGCCTGACCGACGGCAACCCGGCCATCCAGGCGGCGAAGGTGGCCGCGACCGGGCTCGGCCCGCTGCTGCCGGTCGTCGTCGTCACCGACACGCTCGGCGGCCGCGCCGTCCGCAAGCCCCACCCGGCCGGCCTGGTCGCCGTCGCCGCACGGCTCGGCCTGCCGCCCGAGCGGCTGCTCGTCGTCGGCGACCGGCCGGGCAAGGACGTCGCCGTGGCGGCGGCCGTGGGCGCGCGGGCGATCCGCGTCCGGCAGGGGGAGTACGCCTCCGCCCCCGACGTGCCGCGCGCCTGGGCCGTCGTCGACACCTTCCCGGCGGCCGCCGAGCTGGCCCTGTCCCTGCTCGGGGCGCCGGTGCGGGGCTGACGTCACCCGTTCGGACGGTTCCGTCCCGGAGTGCTGGGGTCCCGGCCCGGATCTGCCGATGCGTCCCCGACGGGCGGGTCAGCCGCCCCGGACGCGAGGACTCGGGTCATGAACGGCAGGTCATCGACGGTGCGGCACGCCCGCGCCCGTCCCGCGCGTGCCGCCCTGGTGGCGGTCGTCGTCCTGGTCGGGCTGGTCGCCGGCGCCGGCCCGGCCTGGGCGGGCAGCAACGGCGTCACGCCGATCCTCGACTGCCTCCGGCAGAACCCGAACGGCAGCTACACGGCCGTGCTCGGGTACACCAACACGTCCCGGACGGCGGTCAGCATCCCGCGGGGCACCTGGAACAGGATCTCGCCGGCCGGGTACGACGGGCCCCAGCCGACCGTCTTCCAGCCGGGGACCAGGCACGGCGCCGTCACGGTCACGATCAGCAAGTCCGAGTACATGGGCGGGCCCTACTGGTGGCTCGACGGGGAGTTCGTGTACTGGGGCTGGGCCTGGACGCACGACGGCAGTGCGGCGACCTGCCCGTCGTCGACGGAGCTGCCCGTCGAGGGCAACGGGACCGGCCCGGTGATCGCGCTGCTGGCGGCCGGCCTGGTCGGCGGCGTGGCGGTGCAGCGGGCGCGGCGTCGGGCGCTGGCGGGGCGCGGCGATGCGTAGGCGCCGTCCCACTCCTCCGGGTGAGACGGGGCTGCTGGGGCTACGGGGACGGCCGGGACGTGCCGATGGGACCCCGTCGGGCGGGTCGGCCGCCCCGGACCCGAGGACACGAGTCATGGACGGCCTCCCGAGGTCTTCGACCGCACGCCGCCTGCGCGCGCGTGCCACCCGCGCCGCCCTGGTCGCGGTCATCGCCCTGCTGGCGCTCGTCGCGTCGCCGGGCATGGCCTCGGCCACGGCCACCTACACGGTCAAGCCCGTGCTGAACTGCTACAAGGAGAACACCGACGGCACCTGGACCGTCGTCGTCGGCTACGTCAACAGCTCCGGCAGGACGATCAAGATCACGCGCGGCAGCACCCACAACGTGGCCTACCCGTCGAAGTTCACGGCGCTGCTGCCGGAGACCTTCAAGTCCGGCACGGTCAACGGTGCGTTCACCGCCAGGGTGAGCCTGGCCGACGTGTACGCCGGCGCCCGCTGGGTGCTCGACGGCTACACCCTCGACTACCGCGCCGCCGCCTACGCCTCCCAGGTCTGCCCGTCGTCGACGGAGCTGCCGGAGGAGGGCAACGGGACCGGTCCGGCGATCGGGCTGGCCGTCGCCGGCGTGGTCGGCGCCGTCCTCGTCCACCGGGCCAACCGGCGCGCCCGCGCCCTGGGAGAGGGGCGCAGCAGCGATGCGTAGGGTCCTCGCGGTCGGGGCGCACCCCGACGACATCGAGCTCGGCTGCGGCGCCACCCTGCTGGCCCACGCGGCGGCCGGCGACGCCGTCACGATGCTGGTCATGACCGGCGGCGAGAACGGCCCCGGGGACGACGGGACGATCGTCGGCCGGCGTCTCGAGCAGGAGCAGGCCGCCCGCACCCTGGGTGCCCGGCTCCTGTGGGGCGGTCAGGTCGACTGCACCGTCACTCCCGACGCCGCCACGGTGGGGATCGTCGAGCGCGCGATCAAGGAGACCGACGCCGACGTCGTGTACGTGCACGCCCCCGACGACAGCCACCAGGACCACCGGGCCGTCGCGGCAGCGACGCTGTCGGCCGCCCGCCGGCTCTCGCGGGTCATGCACTACCAGAGCCCGTCCACGCTGACGTTCCACCCGACGACCTTCGTCGACGTGACCGCCTACCTCTCCGGCAAGCTCGCCGCCCTGGGTGCGCACGCCTCGCAGGTGGAGATGTCGGCGATGGTGGAGCCCGACGCCGTCGTGGCCTCGGCCCGGCACTGGGGCGCCCAGGCCCGGATCGGCTACGCGGAGGCCTTCGCGCCGACCCGCCTGGTCATCGACCTGCTGCCCACCCCGCGGCGTGCGGCGGAGGAGGTCCCGGACACCCTCCGGCTGACCCTGTCGGCCTCCCTGGCGGCCAACGCCCGCTGACGCGGAGCACCTCGCACGAGCCCGGTGGTCCGGGCCGGTACCCCCGGCCCGGACCACCGGGCTCGTCGCGTCGGCGGTCGGGGCCGCCCTCGTGGCCGCGCCCGCGACCGGGCTGCCGCTTCCCCGGGTGCCGCCGCATCCCCGCCGACGCGCACCCGACCACGTCCGCGCCCGGCCGGAGGGCTCCACCGCCGCGGCCGGCCCCGCCGGCTCCCGCACGCCCGACCACCGCGGCGAGCACCAGGCACCGGAGCGGACCCACGCCACGGCGCCCGACGGCCCACCGCCACCGGCCTGACCGCGGTCACCGAACCACCCCGTACCACCGACCCGGACGGCTCCACCCCGCGGCTCCGGGCGCGGATGCGACGGACGCAGCGAGGCCCCGACCCGGGGAACGGGTCGGGGCCTCGGCGGGGCCGCGGCGCGGCTCAGCTGGTGCGGATGGCCGCGCGGACCTGGTCGACCAGGCTCGCCGGGATGTCGGTGAGGCCGTGGTCGTCACGGGCGTGGCCGGCGACGGCGGCGAGGATGTCGTCGTCGGTGGGCGCGGTGAACGTCCGGCCGCACGAGGGGACGACGTCGCCACAGGCGAACTGCTTCACGGGGTACCTCCGGGGGTGGGGGAGACCGCCGTCCGGCGGACGGCGGGGGTCGGTCAGCCGGCGTGCGCCGCGGCCAGCTGCACCAGCAGCCGTTCCACGCGGACGATGCCGAGGGCCGCGCCGCGCGCGTCCACGCACACGACGGGATCGAAGCGGGTCTCCTCGGGACGCGAGGCCACCCGCTGGGCGACCTCGCTGAGGCCCGCGGACGCCGGGACGCGCAAGCTCACCGGCGCGCGGCGGTGGCCGGGCGGGTCGCCGCTGCGGCGGTTGGGCAGCAGCAGGTACCGGGCGTGCCCGTACTCGTCGACCTCGACGCCGACCGCCCCGTCCGGCGCGGCGCCGTCCTCGACGATCAGCACCGGCTCGGCCAGCCCGGCCACGTGCTCGGTGAGCACTGCCTGCGCGGCCTGGCGCCGCAGCCGGTCGCGCACCTCTGGGTCCAGCCGGACCCACGGCGGGCCCGGCCGGCCCAGCAGCCAGCCCTGGCCGAGCGGTACACGCAGCCGCAGGAACGCCTGCAGTTCTCCCCACGTCTCGATGCCCTCGGCGAGCAGCCAGGCGTCGATCCGCCCGCCGAACTCGCCCAGCATCTCGACGAGGGCCAGCTTGACCTCGTCGCCGTCCACGCCCGTGACCAGCGCCCGGTCCAGCTTGATCAGCTGCGGCCGGAACTGGGTGATCTGCTGCAGTCCCGAGTAGCCCGACCCGGCGTCGTCCAGGGCGAGCAGCGCCCCCTTGGCCCGCAGCCGGTCCCGGAGGTCGATCAGCGGCCGCAGGTCACCGACCGCCTGGTGCTCGGTGAGCTCCAGCATCAGCGGCGCCAGGTCGTCGACGGCCAGCAGCGGCTCGGCCAGCTCGCGCTGGGTGAGCAGGTGCGGGCTGACGTTGACGGTCAGGAAGCAGTCCGCCGGCAGCGTCGGCAGCACGGCGAGGGCCTCGCGGACGACCATCGACTCCAGCTCGGCCCCGCGCCCGACGGCGTCCGCGGCGGCGAACCACCGGTCCGGCGTCGCCTCGCTGGGCCGGCCGTCCGGCGTCGTGAAGCGGGCCAGCGTCTCGTAGCCCGCGATCGTGCCCCGCTGCAGGTCGACGATCGGCTGGTACACCAGGCGCAGCAGCGAGGGGTCGGCGAAGACCGCCGCCAGCCGGGCGTCCCACTCGGATGTCGCGACGTCGAAGCGCTCGGGCAGGGACACGGACACGGCCCGTGCATCGGCAGCAGGTCGCGCACGACGCAGTCCCGGCGTGGCCGGGGTCACCACGACGGGTGAGCCGCCCACCAGGCAGGCCAGGGCGGTGACGGCGCAGGGGGACGCGGTCTCGTGCCGACGGGACACGCCGGGCGACGGGTGTCGGCCGCCGGTGGCGGGTACCGGCGGCCGAGCGGTCGCGCAGCACCGCGCGACCCCGACGGAGGGAGATGCCGTGCCCGAGGTACCGCAGCCGGTCACCGACAACAGCGTCAAGGTCCGCCAGCTCAGCCACTACCAGTTCAGCTGGATCGCGGGGGAGCCCGGGCAGCCGGGCACCTACACGCTGCAGCTCGTGCTGGACCAGGGGGCGTGGGAGGAGGTACTCACCCTCGACCCCGACGACGCGGACAACCTGCAGGACCTGCTGGCCAACACCGCGACGGTGCACTACGACATCGAGCGCCGCGTGCTCATGTTCGGCGTCACCCCGACGGGGAGCTGACCCCCCCACGCACATGACGAGGCCCCGCCGGCGCATCGCGCCGGCGGGGCCTCGTCGTGGACGGGTCAGATGCGGCGGTCGGTGTCCTGGACGCCGTCGACCTCGATCTGCTCCTTGCGGACGTCGGCCGACACCCGCTCCTGCTCGGTGACGGTGTCCTTGTCCAGGCGGACCCGCTCGACCGGCACGGCCTCCTTCTCCACCACGGGGCGCTCGGCGTGGAGCGTGACCTCGTGCTCCTCCTCGGAGATCGCCGGCCCGTCGAGGGCGTTGCCGATGTTGGCGTCGGTGATCGGCTCGCGCTCGACCCGGACCTCCTCGCGCGACACCGGCACGGTCTCGGTCACGTTCTCAGTGACCACGTACTTGCGCAGCCGCGCCCGGCCGACCTCCTCGCTGCGGGTGCCCACGTTGATCCGCTCCTCGGAGCGGGTCATCGCGTTGTCGGTGGTGGGCCCGGAGGTGTCGTGGCCCACGGCGCCGCGCTGCGCGTCGTCGCGGATCCCGTCCCGGTCACGGTCGGCCAGGCCGGCGGTGCCCGCCGTACCAGCGGTGCCCGCCGTACCACCGGTGCCGGCCAGGCCGGCGGTCCCCGTGGTGGTCTGCGTGGTGGTCTGCGTCGTGGTCTCGGCGGTCGTGCCCGAGCCCAGGCCGTAGTACCGGTAGAGCTCCTGCTCCTCCTGCGGCGACAGGTGCCCGTCGGTGTCGATCTTCGGAGCGTCCTTCACCTTCGCCTTGTCGTAGGGGAAGCGCAGTGTGCCACCGGAGAGGTCGGCCTGGGCCAGCGGCACGAAGGTCTCCTTGGTGCCGAACAGACCGGTGTGCACGGTCGCCCACTCGGGGCGACCGGTCTCGTCGTCGAGGTAGACCTCGCTGACCTTGCCGATCTTGTCGCCGTCGGCGTCGACGGCGGTGGTGCCGATGACCTGCTGGATCTGCGTCTCGGTGATCATGCTGCTCCTGTCCAGTGTCGGGGGGAGGGCTGCGGTCCGCAGCTCCGTCCGTTGGCGCACCGTCGTGCAGGCGCTGGGGTTACTGTGCCCGGGTGCTTACGCCGTAAACACCGACGTGCAGTGGAGATCGGGAAGCCAGCTCCCCGTGGCAGGGTCGGGTCGGCGTACAACGGGGGCAGCCGAACGACGGGAGGCGGGCGTGGCCGACGACGCTGGACCTCTCGGTGCTGTGCCCGGGGAACGGCAGCCGCACACACGCTCGCTCCGCGCGTCCCCGCCCGGGGCGGTCCGGACGCCGCTCGACCGGCGACGGGTGCTCGCGGCGGCCCTGGAGTTCATCGACGAGCACGGGCTCGAGGCGCTGACCATGCGCCGCATGGGTGCCCACCTGGGCGTCGAGGGGATGGCGCTGTACCGGCACGTCACCGGCCGGGAGGACCTGCTCGACGGCGTGGTGGAGCTGGTCGTCGACGATCTGTACGGCGACCCGGAGGTGTACCTGGCGCCGCAGCACGGCTGGCAGGACTACCTGCAGCGGCTGGCGCACGGGGTCCGGCGGATCGCCCTCGCCCACCCGGCCGTCTTCCCGCTGATCGCGACCCGGCCACCGGCCGCGCCGTGGGTGCGACCGCCGCTGCGCAGCCTGCGCTGGCTGGAGTCGTTCCTCGCCGCACTGACCGGCCACGGCTTCAGCGACGGGGCCGCGGTCGCCGCCTACCGGGCGTACACCAGCTTCCTGCTCGGCCACCTGCTGCTCGAGGTCTCGCAGCGCGGGGTGCCGATCACCCCGCTGGACGAACCGGAGGGCGCCCCGGACGCCGGGGAGCGGTCGCTGGCCGAGTACCCGCTGGTGCGCCGGCTGGCGCCGCTGCTGTCAGAGGACGAGTCCGCCGCGGAGTTCGAGGACTCGCTGGAGAACCTGCTCGAGCGCCTGCAGCGCGTGCTCCGCCAGTCGCAGCGCCCCGGCTCGACCTGAGCCGCCGCTCCCGGGGTCCACGTCGCTCGGACCGTCGGCGGCGGTCACCCCTCGGGGGGAGCGGGTTCAGGGACGGCGGCGGACTGACGATGTCCTCCCCATGCGCATCGGGAACCGCGGGCAGAGCCGCCCGCACCAGCGTGGCGTGCCGCTGTGGGTCTACCTCACGGCGCTGGTGCTCGTCCCCGTGGTCGGCGTCGTCGTCCTGACCGCCGTCATCGCGCGGGCCCGTTCCGCCGAGGCCGGCAGCGCCGAGCGAGCCGAGCAGGCCGTCCGCGCGGTGGCCGTGCTCGACGCCGCCCGCAGTGCCGTGGAGCACGAGATCGTCCCGGTGCTGGCCACCGCCGTGGTGCAGGACCCGGCCGTCGCCGCCGCCCTGGGGTTGCCGGCGGCCGCGGTCGACGCGCAGCGCGGCCTCATCGAGGCCGACGCCCAGGACGCCCGCGAGGTGACCGACCGGGCGCTGGCAGCGGTGCCGCCGGGGGCCCAGGGGGCGGTCGAGGTGCGGCAGGCCGCCGAGCGGGTGGCCCACCTGCGCGCGCAGGTCGCGGCGGGCGGCATCGTCGTCGCCGACGTCTACTTCGCCTACGTCGACGTCTCCAACACGCTCATGAACGCCCAGCGGCGGGCCGCCGCCAGGGCCGGCTCCGAGGACGTCCCGGCCGCCACGCTGCGCGCCGCGCGTGACGTCGAGCTCGTCGCCGAGGTGGCGCAGTCCGCGACCCGTCAGGTGCCGTTGTTCTTCGCCTCCCGGATGCAGGCCGGCGAGCTCAGCGCGGGGTCGCGGCTGGCCGGGCAGAACGCCCGGCTGGCCTACGCCGACGCGCAGCGGGCGATGGCCGACCTGTCCCAGGCCTCGCTGCGCGCGGCCTGGCAGGAGGTCCGCACCGCCCCGGTCAACGTGGCGGTCGACGCGGCCCTGGCCGAGGGCCCCGCGGTCGCCGCCGCGCCGGTCGCCGTCAGCGAGCTGGTGCCCCTCCTGCTGCAGGTCAACGCGCGAGACGAGCTCCTCAACGGGCTCATCGACCAGGCCGTGGAGTCGGCACTGGGCCTGGCCGCCGCCGACCGCGACCGCGCCCACGAACGCCTCACCACCACGCTGCAGCAGGGCCTCGGCCTGCTGCTGGCGTCGGTGCTCGGTGCGCTGCTGCTGGGCCGGAGCGTCTCCCGCTCGCTGGGTCTGCTCGCCGCCCAGGCCACCCGGATCAGCGAGGGCTCGCTGGTGGAGGTGGAGGCGGCCGGCCCCCGGGAGGTGCGCACCGTCTCGACGGCGCTGGACTCGGCGGTCGCCGGGCTGCGCCGCATCCAGGACCAGGCGCAGGCCGTCGCCCGCGGTGACCTGACCAACAGCCTGCTCGACCAGCCGCTGCCCGGCCCGCTGGGCGAGGTGGTGCACGCCTCGGTGCGCGAGATGGTCGCCGCGGTGCGGGCCCGCCAGGAGCTGCAGCACGCCCTCGCCCACCAGGCCACGCACGACCCGCTCACCGAGCTGCCCAACCGCGCCCAGGCGCGCACCCTGACCACCGCCGCGCTGCACCGTGCCCGCCGCGCCGGCGACGTGACCGGCCTGCTCTTCGTCGACCTCGACGGGTTCAAGGCGGTCAACGACAACCACGGGCACGACTGCGGCGACCAGGTGCTCGTCGAGGTGGCGCGGCGGATGGAGACCACCGTCCGGTCCGGGGACGTGGTGTGCCGGCTGGGCGGGGACGAGTTCGTCGTCCTGGTCGAGCGGGTGCACGACGAGCGCGACCTGCAGGACCTCGGCGACCGGCTGATCGAGGCGGTCAGCCGGCCGGTCACCGTGGGCGAGAAGCTGGTCCGCGTGGGCGCCAGCGTCGGGATCGCGGTCGGCCGGGACGGCGGCACCGACGCCGACGTGCTGCTGGTGGAGGCCGACACCGCGGCCTACCGGGCCAAGCGCCGGGGTCGCGGGCGCACCGAGGTGTTCGACGAGACGCTGCGCCGGCAGCTCGCCGAGCGGGCGGCGCTGGAGGACGCGCTGGCCACCGGCATCGCCCGCGGCGAGCTGGAGCTGCGCTACCAGCCGGTCGTCGACCCCGCCCGCGACCGGGTGGTCGGCCACGAGGCCCTGGTCCGGTGGAACCGCCCCGGCCACGGCCTGGTGCCGCCCGACGTCTTCGTCCCGGTGGCCGAGGGCAGCTCCCTGGTCTGCGACCTCGACCGCTGGGTGCTGCACGAGGCGACCCGGCAGCTGGCCGCCTGGCGGGCCGCCGAGCCCCAGGCGCCGGGTGAGCCGGAGCCGACCGTCGCGGTCAACATCTCCGGCCGGCACCTGACCGACCGTCGGGTGGTCCGCGACGTCACCGACGCGCTGGCCGCGTCGGGACTGCCAGCCCGGCTGCTGGTCCTCGAGGTCACCGAGACGGTGCTGGTCGACGACCCCGTGGCGATCGCGCACCTGGCGGAGCTGCGCGACGTGGGCGTCACCGTCGCCCTCGACGACTTCGGCACCGGATACACCTCCATCGGCCAGCTGCGGACCATGCCGGTCGACACGCTCAAGATCGACCGCAGCTTCGTCGCCTCGACCGAGCCGGGGCACGCCGAGCTCGTCGCGCTCATGGTCCGCGCGGCGCACACCTTCGGGCTGACCGTCGTCGCCGAGGGCGTGGAGGAGCCCGAGCAGCTGGCGCGCCTGCGCGCCGACGGTTGCGACCTGGTGCAGGGGTACCTGCTGTACCGGCCGCTGCCCGCCGACGAGGCCGGTGCGCTGCTGTGCCCGCCCCTCCCCGTCGGCTGAGTCCGGCCGGGCGCATGCCGGTGGCCTCCAGCGGGCAGGACAGCGGCGAAGCGTCACCTTCAGGAGGTACACACCGTGAGCCGTTCCATCGCCGACCAGTCGGACGAGGAGCTCGGGGGGCCGGGCAGCGTCCTGGTCCGCCAGCGCCGTGACCACGTCCAGCTGGACCGGCTCCTGCACGAGCTGGACGGCACGACCGGCCGCGAGCAGGAGGAGGTCCTCACCCGCATCGACCGGCTGGTGTTCAGCCACGCCTTCGCGGAGGAGAGCGTGCTCTGGCCGGCGATCCGCCGGGTGCTGCCCGACGGTGAGGAGCTGACCCTGCGCATCGAGGAGGAGCACCAGGAGGTCAACGAGCTGGTCACCGAGCTCGAGACGCTCGGGCACGACGACCCGCGGCGCGCGCAGCGGCTGTCCCGGCTCGTGGAGGTGCTGCGCGAGGACGTCCGCGACGAGGAGGACGTGCTCTTCCCGCGGCTGCAGGAGCGGCTCGATCCGCACCAGCTGAGGGCGCTGGGCCGCCGCTGGGAGCTGGTCCGCCGCATCTCGCCCACCCGGCCGCACCCGACGGTGTCCCGCCGTCCGCCGGGCAACGCGGTCTCGGCGCTGCCGCTGTCGGTGCTCGACCGCAGCCGCGACGTCGTCGACGCTGTCGTGCGCCGCGCTCCCGCGGCGCTGGCCCCCGTCGGCGAGGTGGTCAGCCGGGGTCTGGCCGGGCTCGCCGCCCTGGTCGAGCGGACCCCACCGGCCCGCCGCGGCGACCGACCGCCGACCTCGCGCTGATCGGCACACGACGGCGGCCCCCCTCCTGATCGGAGGGGGGCCGCCGTTTGGTGACGTGCTGGAACGGCCTCCTGCAGGATCCCGCCGCGAGCTCGCGAGCGGTGGGGGCAGGAGGGTCCTTCAGTGCGTGTTCCGGTCCTTCGGCTCGGCGCGGGCGTCCAGCTGGATCTCCTTCTCCGCCAGCGGCACGCCCTCCTTGAGCTCCTTGGTGCGCTCGATCTCGGCGTCGAGCTCGATGCCGAAGAGCAGCGCCACGTTGGTCAGCCAGAACCAGACCAGGAAGACGATCACGCCGGCCAGCGCGCCGTAGGTGGCGTTGTAGTTGCTGAAGTTCGCCACGTAGAAGGCGAACAGCGCCGACGCGACGGCCCACACCAGCAGCGCCACAGCGGCTCCGGGGCTGGTGAAGCGGAAACCGCGCAGCTTCACGTTGGGGGTCGAGTAGTAGAGGACGGCGATCATCAGCGCGACCAGCACGACGACGACCGGCCACTTGGCCCAGCTCCACACGGTCACCACCGCGGCGGGCAGACCGATGGCCCCGGCGACGGCGTCGACCACCGGGCCGCTGAGCACCAGCATGGCCACGATCAGCGCGGCGAACAGCACGCCGATGAGCGTGACCAGCAGCTGCAGCGGCTTGAGCTTCCAGACCTTGCGGCCCTCGGGGGTCTCGTAGACCACGTTGGCCGCGCGGGTGAAGGCCCCGACGTAGCCCGACGCCGACCAGATCGCGGCGGCGAGGCCGAGGATCAGACCGAAGCCCACCGGCGCGGTGTTGCCGGCGAGCTGCTCGACCACCGGGGTCAGGGTGCTGGCCGCCTGCCCGGGCACGACCGCGGTCAGCGCGGTGGTGAGGTCCTGCGGGTTGGTCAGCAGGCCGACGATGGACAGCAGCGCGATCAGCGCCGGGAACAGCGCCAGGGTGCCGTAGTAGGTGAGCGCGGCCGCCCAGTCGGTGAGGTTGTCCTCGCTGAACTCCTTCAGCGTCCGCTTCAGCGTGCCGCCGACCGTGGGCTTCTCGTCCGTGCCCTGGGGGGCGCTGTCGAGCCGGGTGTCGTTGACCTTGGGGTCGTCCGGGGCGGGGTCACCGGCGGTGTTGCCGGTGAAGCGGGTCTCGTTCGCGGCGGCGTTGCTGCCACGCGGACCGGTGGAGCGGGCCATCGTCAGTCCTCCGTCGGAAGTGGAGCGATCCGGATCGGAGTTCCCCGGATGATCGTGGTCCATGCCCGCCACCGGTGTGTCGCGACCGCTCCGTGACCTCAGCGGGCGCCGGGCACCGCGACCGTCCCGGTCCCCTCGGCCGCGCCCCGACGTCCCCGGCCGGCCAGCGTCACGGCGGCGACGGCGGCCGCGCTGCCCGCCCCCACGAGGGCGACCGCGGTGAAGGACCCCGCCGTGGGGAACCCGGTCGCGGCTCCCGTGCCGGCGGCGAGGACCGCGACGGTCACCGTGCTGCCCACCGCCTGCCCGACCGACCGTGCGATCGAGTTCACCGCGTTGGCGACACCGGTCTCCTCGGGCCGGACGGCGGCCACCACGAGCGCGGGCAGCGCCGCGTAGGCCACGGTGACCCACAGCTGGGTGAGCAGCCCGGCGGCGACCACCTGCGCCGGGGTGTCGCGCAGCACCGCGAAGAGCAGGAAACCGGCCAGCCCGCACACCGCGCCCGCGCGCAGCGTGGTCAGCGCGCCGACCCGGGCCACGATCCGCCCGGCGACCGGCCCCAGCAGGATGCCGGCCACCCCACCGGGCAGCAGGTAGACCACCGCGGCCTCGAGCACCGAGGCGCCGAAGCCGTACCCGGCGACCTCGGGCGGCGTCTGCACGTACTGCAGGACGACGAGGAAGGAGGCGAACAACCCCACGCCGGTCAGCAGGCCGGCGACGTTGGGGACGACGATCCGCGGGTCGGCCAGCAGGCCCGGACGGACCAGCGGCTGGGTCCGCCGCCGCTGCAGCAGCACCCAGCCGGGTAGCACGAGCGCCGCCCCGGCCAGGCAGCCCAGCGTCCCCGGCGACGCCCACCCCCACGCGTTGCCCTGCGAGACCGGCAGCAGCAGGAGCACCAGCCCCACGCCCAGCACGGCGGCGCCGGCCCAGTCGACCCGGCCGGACCCGGTGGGCGGGCGGCGGGGGAGGACGACCGCCGTCAGCACCAGGGTGACCAGGCAGACGACCAGCCCGATCCAGAAGGGGCGGTGGTAGTCGCCGCCGTCCCGGGTCAGGACGCCGGCGGCCACCAGGCCGACGACGCCGCCCACCGCGAGCGTGCTGCTGACCACCGACATCGCGACGTCCCGCCGGGCGGCGGGCAGCTCCCGGCGCAGCACGCTGATCGCCAGGGGGAACAGGCCGTAGGACGCGCCCTGCAGCACCCGCGCCACCAGCAGCAGCGGCAGCGAGGTGGTCACCAGGGCCAGCAGCGTGCCGGCCGACATGGCGACGAGGACGCCGAGCGCCACCGGGCGCTCGCCCCAGGTGTCGCCGAGGCGGCCCAGCACCGGCGTGGCGACGGCGGCGGCGAGCAGGTTCGCCGTCAGGACCCAGCCGGCGGCGTTGACCGAGACGCCGAGCTGCGTGCCGATGGTCGGCAGCAGCGGGACGACGAGGCTCTGCATGAGCGACAGCGCCGTCGTCCCGAGTGCGAGGACGGCGACCAGCAGCCCCGGCCGCGGCGAGCGCTGTTCGTCGTGGGCGCCGCGGGACACCCGGCGATCAGACCACGCCCCGCACCAGCGGGCGCACCTGCCCCGGTCCCGTGGGGTTGGTCACACACCACGGGGTGGACCACCTGATCAGAGGATTGGAACCGCGGTCGGGCGGGGTAGAGCCGGGTCGACGACGACGTGCCGCGGGGCCTCCGGCCCGGGCGGCGACTTCTGTGCACAAAGGGGTTTTGACTCATGGTGCTGTGGCCGGCCGTGACCCTCCTCGGGTTCCTGGTCCTGACCGCGCTGGTGATCGGGTTGGGCACCTCCTCGACCGCGCGGTACGAGCGCGAGCAGCGCGCCGCGCAGGCCGTCCCCGCACGCCCGGCGACCACCCGGACCGCGTCCGGCGAACCGGTGGGAGCCCGCGCCGCCTGATCGAGGGCCCTCCTGCCCCCCCGCCTCGTGGGAGGACCCCGTCCTCCCCACCCTTCGCCGGCTCAGGGCGGGACCCGGGACGGGGCCGGTGGGCCCCTGGAGGGTGGCCGTTCCAGCACCTCACCAGCGCCCCGCGCCTCCTCCTCGGAGCCGCGGGGCGCGGTGTGTCCCGGCCGGACTAGAGCCAGGCCTCGTCGGTGTCGAGCACCGTGCGGTCCAGTGACTCCAGCAGGTCGAACTGGGCGCGGGTGCGCGGCAGCTCCCAGCGCCAGAAGTAGCGGGCCGCCGCACGCTTGCCCTCGTGGAAGGCGTCGGTGGACCCCTCGCAGGCCAGCGCCTGCTCCAGCCACAGCCAGCCGACGACGAGGTGGCCGGCGGCCTCCAGGTAGACGCTGGCGTTGGCCAGTGCCAGGTCCGGGTCGCCGGCGCCCCACAGCGTGGCGGTCACCGCGCCCATCCGGGCCACGGCTGCGTCGAGGTCTGCGGCGAAGCCGGCCCACTGCGTGCCCGCGGCGCGGGCCGTCGTCGCGGCGATCGTCTCCCCGAGCAGCCGCAGCCCGGCCCCGCCCTGCGCGACCACCTTGCGGCCGAGGAGGTCCAGCGCCTGGATGCCGTTGGTGCCCTCGTGGATGGGGTTGAGCCGGTTGTCCCGGTAGAACTGCTCGACCGGGTAGTCGCGCGTGTAGCCGTAGCCGCCGTGCACCTGGATGGCCAGGTCGTCGGCGACCGGACCCCACTGCGAGGGCCAGGCCTTGGCGATCGGCGTCAGGGTGTCGAGCAGCAGGTGGGCGCGGGCGCGCTCCTCCTCGGTCTCGGCGGTCTGCTCCTCGTCGACCAGCCGGGCGCAGTAGAGGCCCAGCGCGAGGCCGCCCTCGGCGTAGGACTTCGCGGCCAGCAGCATCCGGCGCACGTCGGGGTGCTCGATGATCGGCACCCCCGGGCTGTTCGGGTCCTTGGCGCCGGCGCGGCGGCCCTGGGTGCGGGTCCGGGCGTACTCGAGGGCGTGCAGGTAGCCGGTGTAGCCGAGCACGGTCGCGCCCATGCCGACGCCGATCCGCGCCTCGTTCATCATGTGGAACATGTAGGTGAGGCCGCGGTGCGGCTCGCCCACGAGGTACCCGACGGCGCCGGGCCGCCCACCCGGGGTGTGCACGCCCTCGCCGAAGTTCAGCAGCGTGTTCGTCGTCCCCCGGTAGCCCATCTTGTGGTTCAGGCCGGCCAGGACGACGTCGTTGCGCTCGCCCAGAGACCCGTCCGGGTTCACGAGGAACTTCGGGACGACGAACAGCGAGATGCCCTTCACGCCGGGCGGGCCGCCGGGGATCTTGGCCAGCACCAGGTGGACGATGTTCTCGGTCAGCTCGTGGTCGCCGCCGGAGATCCACATCTTGTTGCCGGTCAGCCGGTAGGTGCCGTCGTCCTGCGGCACCGCCCGGGTGGTGATGTCGGCCAGCGAGGAGCCCGCCTGCGGTTCCGACAGCGCCATCGTGCCGAACCAGCGGCCCTCGATCTCCGGGCGCACGTACGTGTCGATCTGCTCGCGGCTGCCGTGCGCGAGCAGCAGGCGGGCGTTGCCCATGGTGAGGAACGGGTAGGCCGACGTCCCGACGTTGGCCGCCTTGAACCAGGCGAAGACCGCCTGGCCGACGACGTGCGGCAGCTGCATGCCGCCGTACTCCTCGTCGAACTCCCCGGCCATCAGCCCTGCCTCGACGAAGACGTCGAGCGCCTGCTTCACCTCGGGGATGAGCACGGCCTTGCCGTCGACCATCCGGGGCTCGTTCTCGTCGGCCTTCCGGTTGTGCGGCGCGAAGTGCTCCGTGGCGATCTGCTCGGCCAGGTCGAGCACCGCGTCGAAGGTCTCCCGGGAGTGCTCGGCGTAGCGCGGGCGCTTCACCAGGCCCTCGACGTCCAGCCACTCGTGGAGCATGAAGTCCAGGTCGCGGCGGGACAGGATCAACGACGAGCGCACGACGCCTCCGCAGCGGTTCGGCAGGGACCCGGGCTCCGTCCGCCCGGTGCCGCCACAGTAGGACGTCGTGGGGACGGCGGGCCGCGGGCCCGCGCGTCGGAGGACACGCCGGAGGGACGGACGGTCCCGTCCCGGACGTTGGTGCCGTCGTCGTACTGGGTAGCCCGCGTCCTCCACACGTCGACGCCGGGAGGACCCGACATGGCCGTGCCCAGGTTCCTCGACTCCCTGGTGGGAGCCGCCACGGAGGCAGGAGGGGCCCTGCTCGGCCGTCTCCAGCACGTGCGGTTGCCCGGCCTGGGGCAGTCGTCGGTCACCGAGGACCCCGAGACCGCCGCCCGCCGGTGGCGGGCGGTCACCGTGCTCCGCTCGCCGGAGCGGGTGGGGACCGGTGCGGACCTCCCCGCGCCGCTGGCCGCGCTCGGCGACCGCGTCGAGCTGCGCATCACGCCCGCGCCGGGCGAACGCGGCACCGAGCTGGCCGCCCGCTACCGCGACCGGCCCTCGGACGACGACCTGCGTGCCCTGCGCTCCGCGCTGCGGGAGGCCAAGCAGCTCATCGAGGTGGGCGAGGTGCTCCGCGTGGACCCGGCGCCGCACGGCGTCCGCAAGCCGACGCCCCAGGGCGCGGCGCTGGAGGGCGCGACGGCTCGCGCCGGGGGAGAGGGTGTGCTGTGAGCAGCTCTGGGATCGTGCCTGCCCCACCGGCCGGCAGCGGGCGGAGGAGGCCGAGCGGACGGGGAGTGAGCACCGCAGCGAGCCCTGCGAGCGAGGAGCGGAGCCACCGCGGGAGCGAGGAGCGGAGCCACCGCGGGAGCGAGGAGACATCGTGAGGGCGGCGACCTGGACCGGGGTGAACGAGGTCTCGGTGGAGACCGTGCCGGACCCGCAGATCCTCAACGACCACGACGTCATCCTGCGGGTGCGACGGACCACCACCTGTGGCTCGGACCTGCACCTGCTCGGCGGCTACATCCCGTTCATGCGGGCCGGCGACGTCCTCGGCCACGAGTTCATGGGCGAGGTCGTCGAGGTCGGCAAGGGCGTGCGGGACCGGAGGGTCGGCGACCGCGTCGTCGTCAACTCCTTCATCGCCTGCGGCAAATGCTGGTACTGCGAGCAGGAGCTCTACAGCCTCTGCGACAACGGCAACCCGAACCCCGGGATCACCGAGGCGCTGTGGGGCCAGAGCCCGGGCGGCTGCTTCGGCTACTCGCACGCGATGGGCGGCTGGGCGGGCAGCCACGCGGAGTACATCCGGGTCCCGTACGCCGACGTCGGCGCCTTCGTCGTCCCCGAGGGAGTGAGCGACGAGCGGGCGCTGTTCGCCTCCGACGCCGTCTCCACCGGCTGGATGGGTGCCGACCTGGCCGGCACCGGGCCGGGCGACGTCGTGGCCGTCTGGGGGGCCGGGGGCGTCGGCCAGATGGCGGCCCGTGCCGCGATGCTGCTGGGTGCGGAGCGGGTGTACGTCATCGACCGCCTGCCCGAGCGGCTGGCCCAGGTCCGCGAGCACGTGGGCGCGGAGACGATCGACTACTCGCGGACCGACGTCCTGGCCGAGCTGCGCGAGGTCACCGGCGGCCGCGGGCCGGACGTCTGCATCGAGGCGGTCGGCATGGAGGCGCACAGCTCCGGCGTCCAGGGCGCCTACGACCAGGTCAAGCAGCAGCTGCGGCTGCAGACCGACCGGCCCTCCGCCGTCCGGGAGGCCATCCTGGCCTGCCGCAAGGGCGGCAGCGTCTTCGTGCTGGGGGTCTTCGCGCTGATGGTGGACAAGTTCCCGCTCGGCGCGATGATGAACAAGGGCCTGACCGTGCGCGGCGCCCAGGTGCACGGTCAGCGCTACATGCCGCGGATCCTCGAGCACATGGCCCGCGGTGAGCTGACCACCGAGCACCTGGCCACCCACGTCATGCCGCTCGAGGACGCGGCGCGGGGCTACCAGATGTTCAAGGACAAGACCGACGGCTGCGTCCGGGCGGTCTTCACGCCGTGACACTGCCGCCGTTCCGGGCGGCACCGCGGCCAGGTGCCGTCCCCGGCCGGCTCTGACAGGACAGCGGCCCCTCCCGCACCTGCGGGAGGGGCCGCTGTCGTGTCGCCAGCGGGGTCGGACCCCGCCGTCAACGCGAGCGTGCGGACCCCGTCCCGCCGTCCTCCGGGTGGTCAGCGCGGATGGACGCCAGCCCGGTGGGCGCGCGACGCGTCGCCTCGTGCCTACTGCTGTGCCGTCGGGGGTGGCCGTTGCCCCCCGCGTCGGGCGCGGTGCCGTCGCCGTCGGCGCTGTCGGGGACGGCGTCCCCGGGCCGGCCGACCGGGGGCGCGGTGGACGTCGGGGCCGCGGCGCCGACCGCCTGCGTGGCCTGCTCGCCCGGCTCGTCGGCCGGTGGTCGCCCGGCGGTCTGCCGCGCCGCCTCCCGGGCGGCCTGGATGCCGGACTTGTTCGACAGCGCCAGCTGCGGCAGGAACAGGAACACGAAGAACCCGACGGCCGACACGCACGCGGCGATGAGGAAGACCAGGTCGATCGAGTTGGCGAAGCCGGTCTTGAACGGCAGCGCCAGGAACGACGGCAGGTCCTGGATGAACGAGGTGTCGGACAGGTCGGAACCGGCCTGCAGCTGGCCGCTCTGCAGCGCCTCGGCCACCCGCGGGTCGGTCGTCGCGGCCGAGGTCAGCGACTCCTCGATGTCCACCGGGAGGCGGCTGAACAGCACCGACAGGAAGACCGCGGTGCCGACCGTCGCGCCCATCTGCCGGAAGAACGTGACCGAGGAGGTGGCCACGCCCATCTGGCTCGGAGGCACGGCGTTCTGCACCGCGAGGACCGCGGGCTGGAAGTTGAAGCCGAGCCCGATGCCGAGCACGACCATGAACGGCACCAGCGCCCAGATCGAGGTCTCGGCGCCGACGACGAAGGACAGCGACAGCAGGGCGACGGCCATCAGCGTGGTGCCGGCCAGCGGGAAGACCTTGTACTTCCCGGTCTTGGAGATCGTGATGCCCGAGCTCATCGCGCCGATCATGATCCCGGCGACCAGGGGGATCATCTGCAGGCCGGCGATGGTCGCGCTCGAGCCGTGGACGATCTGCAGGTACTGCGGGAGCAGCAGCAGGCCGCCGAACATGCCCGCGCCGATCACCACGCTGCCGAGGCTGGCGATGGTGAAGCTGCGGTTGCCGAACAGGCGCAGCGGCAGCAGCGCCTCGTCGCGGTAGGCCCGCTCCGCCAGCACGAAGAGGACGAAGCCGACGGCGCCGATGGCGTAGCAGGTCAGGGCGCGACCCGACGTCCAGCCCCACAGCCGGCCCTGCTCGGCGACGACCAGCAGCGGCACGATGAACGTCACCAGGGCCAGCGCGCCCGGCCAGTCGATGCGGTGGTCGCGCCGCACGTGCGGCAGGTGCAGCACGCGGTAGACGGCGAGGAAGGCGAGCAGGCCGAGGGGCACGTTGATGAAGAAGATCCAGCGCCAGCCGGTCAGCCCCAGCAGCGAGGTCTGGCCGGCGAGGAAGCCGCCGATGACCGGGCCGAGCACGCTGGAGGTGCCGAACACGGCCATGAAGTAGCCCTGGTACCGGGAACGCTCCCGCGGCGGCACGATGTCACCGATGATCGCCAGGGCCAGCGACATCAGGCCGCCGGCACCGATGCCCTGGACCGCCCGGTAGGCGGCCAGCTGGTACATCGAGTCCGCGATGCCGCAGAGCACCGAGCCGATGACGAAGATGCCGATGGCGAACAGGTAGAAGGGCCGCCGTCCGTAGATGTCGGAGAGCTTCCCGTAGAGCGGGGTGGAGATCGTCGACGTGATGAGGAACGCCGTCGTCGCCCATGCCTGCAGGTCGTAGCCCTGCAGGTCGTCGGCGATGGTGCGGATCGCGGTCGCGACGACCGTCTGGTCGAGGGCCGCGAGGAACATCGCGACCATCAGCCCGGCGATGATCGTGAGGATCTGCCGGTGCGTGAAGGCGCCGTCCGAGCCGGGCGCGGAGGCCGCCGCCCGGGCGTCCCTCCGTTCGGCCGCGCTGGTGCGGGTGCTGTGGGTCATGACTTCTCTCTCGACGGGGCGGCGACCGGCACGGCGGCGGGCTCGGTGGGCAGTGACGCGGCGAGGCCGTCGAGCAGACGACCGAGCAGGTGGGTGAGGGCGGAGAGGTCCGCGGCCGGCCAGTCGGCCGTGACCCGGGCCAGGTGGGCCTCGCGCTCGGCGCGGAACTGGCCGAGGGCCGCGCGGCCGGCGTCGGTGACGACCAGCCGGCTCGCCCGCCCGTCGGTCGCGTCGGGGACGCGGTGGACCAGGCCCTGCTCGATCAGGGCGGCCACGTGCCGGCTGACCGTGGAGGGGTCGGCGTGCACCAACTCGGCCAGCGCACCCTGACGCAGCGGGCCGACTCGCTCCAGCGGGAACAGCAGGACCAGCGCCGCGCGGCCCTCCTGGGCCTGTCCGGCCTTGAGGGCGTGCACCAGCCGGACGAAGCGCGGCAGCTGCTCGCCGAGCGTGCGCAGGTCGGCGAGCCGGTCGTCGCCGGGTGAGGCGGGGCCCGGCACGGCGGGGGACGACGGCACGGGGGGCTCCAGGGGGGAGGGCGGGGACAGGAACACGTGCAAGGTACAAGCGCTTGTACCTATCAAGCAACGAGTTGTACGGCGCATGCAAGGCGACGCGGGCCACACCCGCCCGATCGGGTGCGGTGCGATCCTGGAGAACGCGCCGGCCCGCGCCTGTGGCTGCGCGGACCCCTACCCCGCCCGAGGAGACAGTCGTGACCACCCCGCCCGACGACCTGCGCGCGCGGCTGGCCGGCCTGACCCTCGAGGACGAGCACCGGCTGGGCCGCCGCCTCGACGGCACCCGCAAGACCCGGGACGCCGAGGCGAGGGCCCGGCAGCGGGCGCGGATCGCCGCCGACGTCGCGACCGCCGAGGAGCGCATCGCCGGCCGTCGCGCCGCCGTCCCGACGGTGCGCTACCCCGCCGAGCTGCCGGTCAGCGCGCGCCGCGACGACATCGCCGCGGCGCTGCGCGAGCACCAGGTGGTCGTCGTGGCGGGCGAGACCGGTTCGGGCAAGACCACCCAGCTGCCGAAGATCGCCCTCGAGCTCGGCCGTGGCGTGCGGGGCCGGATCGGGCACACCCAGCCGCGGCGGATCGCGGCGCGCACCGTGGCCGAGCGGATCGCCGAGGAGCTGCAGACCCCGCTGGGTGAGGTCGTCGGCTGGAAGGTGCGCTTCACCGACCAGGTCGGCGACGCGACGCTGGTCAAGGTCATGACCGACGGCGTCCTGCTCGCCGAGATCGGCCGGGACCGGCTGCTGCGCCAGTACGACACCCTGATCATCGACGAGGCGCACGAGCGCAGCCTCAACATCGACTTCCTGCTCGGCTACCTGGCCCGGCTGCTGCCGCGCCGTCCGGACCTCAAGCTGGTCATCACCTCGGCGACGATCGACGTCGACCGGATCGCGAAGCACTTCTCGGCCGAGGGGGCGGAGGTGCCGGTCGTCGAGGTCAGCGGGCGCACCTACCCGGTCGAGGTGCGCTACCGGCCGGTGGTCGACCCCGACGACCCGGACACCGACCCGGACCGCGACCAGGTCACCGCCATCGCCGACGCCGTCGACGAGCTGACCGCCGAGGGCCCGGGCGACGTCCTGGTGTTCCTCGCCGGCGAGCGGGAGATCCGCGACACCGCCGACGTCCTCACCGAGCGCTTCCCCTCCGTCGAGGTGCTGCCGCTCTACTCGCGCCTGTCGGCCGCCGACCAGCACCGGGTGTTCGCCCCGCACACCGGACGGCGGATCGTGCTGGCCACCAACGTCGCCGAGACCTCGCTGACCGTCCCGGGCATCCGCTACGTCGTCGACCCCGGCACCGCGCGGATCTCCCGGTACAGCTCCCGGCTCAAGGTCCAGCGGCTGCCGATCGAGCCGATCAGCCAGGCGTCCGCGCGGCAGCGATCCGGCCGCTGCGGGCGCACCTCCGAGGGCATCGCGATCCGGCTCTACACGGAGGAGGACTTCGAGAGCCGGCCGGAGTACACCGACCCGGAGATCCTGCGCACCAGCCTGGCCTCGGTGCTGCTGCAGATGGCCGCCCTGGACCTGGGGGACGTCGCGGACTTCCCGTTCATCGACCCGCCGGACCGCCGGGCGGTCGCCGACGGGCTGGCCCTGCTCGAGGAGCTCGGTGCGCTCGACGGCGCTGCCGAGGGGCGGGTCGGTGCGCTCACCCCCACCGGCCGCGCGCTGGCCGCCCTGCCGCTGGACCCCCGCATGGCCCGGATGGTCGTCGAGGCCGACCGGCGCGGCGTCCTGGAGGAGGTGCTGGTCATCGCCGCCGGGCTGACCATCCAGGACCCCCGCGAGCGGCCCACCGAGCACCAGCAGGCCGCCGACGAGATGCACGCCCGGTTCGCCGACGAGAACTCCGACTTCCTCGCCCTGCTCAACCTGTGGCGCTACGTGACCGAGCAGCAGGAGGACCTCTCGGGCAGTGCGTTCCGCCGCACCCTCAAGCGCGAGTTCCTGCACTACCTGCGCATCCGCGAGTGGCAGGACCTCTACGGCCAGCTGCGCAGCACCGCCCGCCGGCTGGGCATGGGCGTCGGCGAGCTCGCGACCGAGCCCGACGAGCGCGGGATCTCCGCCGCCCTGCTCTCCGGGCTGCTGTCCCACGTCGGCCTGCAGGTGGAGGACACCAGGAACAGCCGGGGTCGCGGCCGGGAGTACCTCGGCGCCCGCAACGCCCGCTTCGTGATCGCGCCGGGCACCCCCTTGGCCAGGAAGCCGCCGCGCTGGGTGGTCGCCGCCGAGCTCGTGGAGACCAGCCGGCTGTTCGCCCGCACCGTCGCCCGCATCGATCCCGAGGTCGTCGAGCGGCTGGCCGACCACCTGGTGAAGCGGCAGTACTCCGAGCCGCGCTGGGACGCCAAGCGCGGCTCGGTCGTCGCCACCGAACGGGTCACCCTCTACGGCATCCCCCTGGTCGTCGGCCGCCGTGTGCAGTACGGCTCGATCGACCCGGTCGTCTCCCGAGAGCTGTTCATCCGGCACGCCCTGGTCGCGGGCGAGTGGACGACGCACCACCGCTTCTGGCACGACAACCAGAAGACGATGCAGCGGGTCGCCGAGCTGGAGGAGCGGGCCCGCCGCCGCGACATCCGGGTGGACGACGAGACGCTGTTCGAGCTCTACGACGCGCGGATCCCGGCCGACGTCGTCTCCACCCGGCACTTCGACAAGTGGTGGAAGCGGGCCCGGCACGAGCAGCCGGACCTGCTCACCCTCACCCCCGAGATGCTCACCAACGCCGCGGCGGCCGGGCAGGTGCGGGTCGAGGACTTCCCCGACGAGGTGCCGCTGAGCCAGGGGCTGACCCTGCCGCTGTCCTACGCGTTCGCGCCGGGCACCCCGACCGACGGCGTCACCGTCGACGTCCCGCTGGCCGTCCTCGACACCGTTGCCGAGCGGACCTCCGGGGAGTCGCTCGCCTTCACCGTCCCCGGGCTGCGCGAGGAGCTGGTCACCGCACTGCTGCGCACCCTGCCCAAGCAGCTGCGCCGCGCTCTGGTGCCGATCCCCGACCGGGTGCGCGAGGTGCTGCCGCGCATCGCGCCCACCGAGCCGCTGCTCCCGGCGCTCGAGCGCGAGCTGCGCCGTGCCGCCGCCGTCGTCGTCCCCCCGGACGCGTGGGCGCCCGACCAGGTGCCCGACCACCTGCGGGCGACCTTCCGGGTGGTCGACGACCGGCACCGGCTGCTGGCCACCGGCAAGGACCTGCGGGCGCTCAAGGCCCAGGTCGCCCCGCAGGCCCGCGCCAGCCTGGCCACCGCGGCCGCGGACGTCGAGCGGACCGGGCTGACCTCGTGGTCGTTCGGCGAGCTGCCGCGCACCGTCGAGGTCCGCCGCGGCGGGCACGTGGTCACCGCCTACCCGGCCCTGGTCGACGAGGGGACGACGGTCGGCGTCCGCGTGGTCGCCACCGAGGTCGAGGCCGTCCGGCTGACCTGGCGCGGCGCCCGGCGGCTGGTGGTGCTCGTCGCGGGCTCACCCACCCGGCAGGTGGTGAAGGGGCTGTCGCCGGCCACCCGGCTGGCGCTCCAGTTCAACCCGGACGGCGAGATACCGAACCTGGTCGACGACTGCGTCGACGCCGCTGCCGACGAGCTGCTGGCCACCGCCGGCGGACCGCCGCGAGACGAGGCCGGGTTCGCCGCCCTGGTGCAGACCGCCCGGGCGCAGCTGCTGCCGCTGACCGCCGACACCGTGCGGCGGGTCGAGGCGGTGCTCGTGCAGGCCCGCGAGGTCGCCGTCGCGATCGGCGCGGCGCCCGGGCGCCGGGTGCCCGAGGCGGCGATCGCGGACCTGCGCCGGCAGATGGGCGGCCTGCTGCACCGCGGCTTCGTCGCCACGGCCGGACGGCGCCGGCTGCCGGACCTGGTGCGCTACCTCAGGGGGATGGTGCACCGGCTCGAGAAGCTGCCGGCCAACGCCGTGCGCGACGAGCTGTGGATGCAGCAGGTCGCCGCGGTCACCGCCGAGTACGAGCAGCTGCGGGCCAAGGTGCCGTCGACCGGGGCGCCGGAGGACCCGGTCGCCCGGGTCCGCTGGATGCTCGAGGAGCTGCGGGTGAGCCTGTTCGCGCAGAGCGTCGGCACCCCGCGGCCGGTGTCGGAGCAGCGGGTCTACAAGGCCATCGACGCGCTCACCGCCTGAGTGAGGCCCCCTGCCCCCCACCGCTCGCAGGCTCGCGGCGGGACCCTGCAGGGGGCCACGGACGGGGCCGGGTCCGGCCATCTCCGCGGAGATGGCCGGGAGGTCAGGCGTGCGCGCCGCGGGCGCGCTCGCGCAGCAGGGCGGAGATCCGCTGCCGGGTGACGCCGTACATGGCCGCGATCCGGTTGATGCTGACCTGCTCGGAGGCCAGGGCATGTGCCTGCTCGCGCCGCCAGGCGCCCCCTGCACTGGCGAGGGCTGCCATCACCGTGCTGATCTGCTCGACCACCAGCGGCCGGGACTCGGCGGTCACGATGTCCAGCCACGCCCGGCCGGAATGCCGCTCCTCGAGCAGCTTCTCGGCGCGGACGCGGGCGTCGCCGAGCTCGGCCATGCAGGAGTCCAGGACGGTCATGAGCTCGGTGAGCGCCCGAACGGCCGGGTCCGGCTGGGTGTGGTCGATCGACACGGGGCCCTCCGCCTCTGGTGGATGGGTGTAAGCAATCCAGTTGCCCACTATCCAGACAGGCGGGACAGAGTGCAAGGCCCGTGACGTGCAACAGGACACGCGGGCAACGGTCGTTGCAGTGGGCCGGGGCGCCCACTACGTTGCGTGCAACGGGGTCGCGCGGCATGGAGTCTGCGCCGTGCCACGCGCGGTCGGACCCTGGGCGAGGAGGAGCCGATGTCCACGCTCACGGCCACCGTCGACCTGAGACCGGTGCCCGCCAGCGTCCCGGTCGCCCGGCACCTGGTGCTCGACCTGCTGGGCGCCTGGAAGGCGCCGCACGACGCCGGTGACGCCGCGCTCCTCGTGACCGAGCTCGTCGCCAACGTGGTCGACCACGTGGCCGGCGAGGCCTCCTTCACCCTCGAGCTGTCGCTGTCGGAGGACTGGCTGCGCATCACGGTCGCCGACGGCTCCGCTCTCCGACCGGTCGTGCGGGAGTTCGAGGCCGACGCTCCGCGGGGGCGCGGCATGCGGCTGGTGGAGGGCATCGCCGACCGGTGGGGCGTCGAGGACCACGCCGACGGCAAGTGCGTCTGGTTCGAGGTCGCAGCTCGGCAGCCGGTGGAGCCGCGGCCGTCGCGCGGGGTCCGTGGGTTTGCCGACGACGGCTCCCGGGGACGGGCGGGAGGACCGACGACCGAGGAGGAGACGGCATGAGCGAGCCGGACGGCAACACCTACAGCGCGGGCGAGGGGCTCTCCGACGAGGAGATGGTGCGCACCGTCGCCGAGCAGACCGACAGCATCTCCGAGCACGCCGACGAGGCGGGCAAGGACTGGAACGGCGACGCCAGCAAGGCGCCCGACCCGAACGCCGACGCCGCCGGCTGACCTCCCGTCAGCAGACCCCGCCGGGCGTGGCCGACGGGTCACGCCCGGCGCCGGGTGACGCTGCGCCGGAGGGCGGGCCCCACCGGCCCCTCCAGGGTCCCGCCACGAGCCTGCCAGAGGTGGGGGCCTCCCGCTGCGAGCGGTGGGGCAGGAGTTCCCTCTCAGACTGCGGCCGGCACCGGCAGCGTCGTGAGCAGCCCGGCCATCGGGGGGTGTCGGTCCGCAGGTCGGCCAGCAGCGGGGCCACGGCGACGACGGCGGGCCGCTGGTCGAGGACGACGGCGACGACGGCGGCGACGAGGAGGAACGCGGCCCAGCGGGACCGCGTCGTCCCCTGATCGCCCATCCCGGTCGGCTCACCACGCGCCGGGCGAGTGGCGGAGAGGCGCTCGATCGTCGATAGTGGCCGCGGTCACCCACCGCACGGAAGGTGAGCGCATGAGCATCCTGGGTACGCGGGTCGTCCGCACGGAAGACCCGCTGTTCCTCACACGTGGTGCGACCTACACCGACGACCTGGCCGACGACCGGCTCGCCGGGGCGCTGCACGCGACCTTCGTGCGCTCCACCGTCGCCCACGGCCGGCTGCTGTCGGTCGACACCGCCGCCGCCCTGGAGGCGCCGGGTGTGGTCGCCGTGGTCACGGCCGAGGACGTCGCCGACCTCATCCCGATCCCACCGCCCTTCCCCTTCGTCAACCCCGCGATGACCCGACCGTGGTTGGCGTCGGACCGCGTCCGGTTCGTCGGCGACCCGATCGCCGTCGTCCTCACCGAGGAGCGGTACCAGGGCGAGGACGCCGCCGAGATGGTCGCCGTCGACATCGACCCGCTGCCCGCGGTGGTCGGCACCGCCGCGGCGGCCTCCGACGAGGTGCTGCTGTTCCCCGAGGCGGGCACCAACGTCATGGCCTCGTTCGGTGAACCCGCGCCGGCGGACTTCTTCGACGGCTGCGAGGTCGTCGTCACCCAGCCGATGGTCAACCAGCGGGTGGCGCCGGTGCCGCTGGAGAGCCGGGCCGCAGCCGCCGCCTGGGGGGAGGACGGCCGGGTCACCGTCTGGTGCACCAACCAGGGCGCCCAGCAGGCCAGGGGGCAGTTCGGGGACTGGCTCAAGATGGACCCCGACCTGATCCACCTGATCACCCCCGACGTCGGCGGCGGCTTCGGCGCCAAGATCGGCGCCGACCCCGAGTACGCCCTGATCGCCTGGCTGGCCAAGCACGTCGGCCGGCCGGTGCGCTGGGCGGAGAACCGGTCGGAGAACCTGATCGGCATGCTGCACGGCCGGGCGCAGGACCAGGTGGTCACCGTCGGGGGGCGCCGGGACGGGACGATCGAGGCGTACAGCCTCGTGGTGGACCAGGACTGCGGCTCCTATCCCCGGATCGGCACGGTGCTGCCCACCCTGACCATGCTGATGGCCCCCGGGGTCTACGGCTTCCCGCGGGTGCACGCCCAGGCGCGCGCACTGGCCACGACGACGACGTCCATCGGTGCCTACCGGGGCGCGGGCCGGCCGGAGGCGACCGCGGCCCTGGAGCGGGCGATCGACCTCTTCGCCGCCGAGATCGGCATGGACCCGGCCGAGGTGCGCCGGAAGAACCTGCTGCCGCCGTTCAGCGAGCCGCACACCACACCGATGGGCGCCACCTACGACAACGGCGACTACACCGCGGCCCTGGACAAGGCGCTCGACGCCGCGGGCTACACCGAGCTCCGGGCCGAGCAGACCCGGCGCCGGGAGCGGGGGGACGCGCGGCAGCTGGGCATCGGGATGTCGGTGTACGTCGAGATCACCGGAGCGGACAACGGCGCCGGCACCGGGGAGGCCGCCTCGCTCGAGGTCCACCCGGACGGCACGGCGACGGTGCTCACCGGTACCTCACCGCACGGCCAGGGGCACGCCACCGCGTGGGCGATGATCGCCAGCGACCAGCTCGGCATCCCGGTGGAGAAGATCACCGTCGTGCACGGCGACACCGACCGGGTCCCCCAGGGCGGCGGCACGATGGGGTCGCGCAGCCTGCAGCAGGGCGGCGCCGCGGTGCACCAGGCGGCCGGCGAGCTCGTCGAGCTGGCCAGGAAGCGGGCCGCGGAGAAGCTGGAGGTCGACCCCGAGGACCTGATCGTCGACCTGGGTCTCGCCGGGCTCGCCGTCCGCGGGACGCCGGGGACGGGGATCACGTTCGCCGAGCTGGCCGGTGACGAGCAGCTGCTGGTGCAGACCAGGTTCACCGCCGCGGCGCCGACGTTCCCCTTCGGCGCCCACGTGGTGGTCGTGGAGGTGGACGTCGAGTCAGGCAAGGCCGAGGTCGCCCGGCTGATCGCGGTCGATGACGCCGGCACCATCCTCAACCCCCTGCTCGCCGAGGGGCAGCGGCACGGCGGCTACGCCCAGGGGGTGGCGCAGGCGCTGCTGGAGGAGATCCTCTACGACGAGGACGGCAACCCGACGACCTCGACGCTGGCCGATTACCCGTTCATCTCCGCCACCGAGCTGCCCAGCTTCGAGCTGGTCGAGATGGCCACGCCGACCCCGATGAACGCGCTCGGCGCGAAGGGCATCGGCGAGGCCGGGACGATCGGCGCCACCCCGGCCGTGCAGAACGCGGTCATCGACGCCGTGGCCCACCTCGGCGTCCGGCACATCGACATGCCGACCACCCCGATGCGGGTGTTCCGGGCCATCCAGCAGGCCCAGGCCCAGGGAGGCAACTGATGCAGGTCTCGATCACCGTCAACGGGCAGCAGCGCACCGACGAGGTGGAGCCCCGGCTGCTGCTGGCGCACTACCTGCGTGAGGTCCGGGGCCTGAAGGCCACCAACCTCGGCTGCGACACCACCTCGTGCGGCGCGTGCACCGTCATCGTGGACGGGCTGTCGGTGAAGTCGTGCACGGTCCTGGCGGCCCAGACCGACGGCGCGCAGGTCACCACGCTCGAGGGCCTGGCCGGTCCGGACGGCGAGATGCACCCGGTGCAGAAGGCGTTCCGCGAGGAGCACGGCCTGCAGTGCGGGTTCTGCACCCCGGGCATGGTGATGGCCGCCATCGGCGTCCTGGCCGACAACCCCGACCCGACCGACCGCGAGATCCGGGAGGGGCTGGAGGGCAACCTCTGCCGCTGCACCGGTTACCACAACATCGTCCGGGCGGTCCGGACCGCGGCCGAGGCCGGCCCCGCCGCCGGTGAGGTCCCGCAGAGCCAGGAGGTGGCCCGATGACCGAGCTCGCGAGGGCCTCCAAGGGCACAGCATCCCGGGTCATGCGCCCGACGAGCGCCGGCGAGGAGTGGGCATGATCCCGGGGTCGTTCGAGTACGTGCGGCCGACATCGGTCGAGGAGGCGGTCGCCGCGCTCGTCGAGCACGGGGACGACGCGAAGGTCCTCGCCGGCGGGCACTCGCTGCTGCCGCTGATGAAGCTGCGCCTGGCCATGCCGGCCGTGCTGGTCGACATCGGCCGCATCCCGGGGCTGTCCTACGTGCGCGGCGAGGGTGACGAGGTCGCCATCGGCGCGGGCACCCGGCACCACGAGCTGGAGAAGGACGCCGTCGCCGCGGCCGAGGTGCCGATCCTGCCCTACGTCGCCAGCCAGGTCGGCGATCCGCAGGTGCGCCACCGCGGCACGATCGGCGGCACGGTCGCGCACAGCGATCCGGCCTCCGACCTGCCCACCGCGCTGCTGGCGCTGGGCGGCACGGTCGTCGTCCAGGGCCCCAGCGGGCGCCGGGACATCCCGATCACCGATTTCTGGCTCGGGTTCTTCGAGACGGCGCTGGCCGAGGACGAGCTGATCGTCGAGATCCGGGTGCCGCGCACCGGCTCGGCCGGCTGGGCCTACGAGAAGTTCACCCGCCGGGCCAACGACTGGCCGATCGTCGCCGCCGCCGCGGTCGACGGGCGGGTGGCGCTGGCCAACATGGCCGGCTCGGTCGTCCGGGCCACCGCGACCGAGGAGGCGCTCGCGCGGGGCGCCTCCATCGAGGAGGCCGCTGCGCTGGCCGACCAGGGCACCAGCCCGGGGGCGGACATGCACGCCGACCAGGAGTACCGCCGGCACCTGGCGCGGCTGCTCACCCGCCGGGCGCTGGAGAAGGCGGCAGGGGCTCCCGCAGCCGCGGCGTGAACGAGGAAGGGTCCTCTCTCAGCCGGCGGGGGTGAGCATCCCGGCGCCGACGGTGGCGTTGGTGGCCTCGTCGACCAGGATGAACCGACCGGTCACCCGGTTGCGGGTGTAGTCGTCGACGAACAGCGGCTGGGTGACCCGCAGGCGCACCCGGCCGATGTCGTTGAGACCGAGCTCGGTGGCCTCCCGGTCCCGGTGCAGCGTGTTCACGTCGAGCCGGTAGGCGAGCTCCTTGACCATGGCGCGCACCGTGCGGGTGGTGTGCTTGACCCCGATCCGCTGACGCGGGCGCAGCGGCTCGTCGGCCATCCAGCAGACCAGCGCGTCGAGGTCCTGCGTCGCCGTCGGGGCGTTCTCCGGCTTGCCGATCAGGTCGCCGCGGGAGACGTCGAGGTCGTCGGTCAGCCGCAGGGTCACCGCCATGGGCGGGAAGGCCTCGTCCACCGGACCGCGTGGGCCGTCGATGCCGGCGATCGTCGTCGTGAGGCCGCTGGGGAGCACCGTGACCTCGTCGCCGGTCCGGAAGACCCCGCTGGCGACGGTGCCGGCGTAGCCGCGGTAGTCGTGGTGCTCCTCGGTCTGCGGCCGGACGACGTACTGCACCGGGAACCGCGCGTCGGTGAGGTTGCGGTCGCTGGCCACGTGCACGTGCTCCAGGTGGTGGAGCAGCGTCGGACCCTCGTACCAGGGCGTGTTCGCCGAGTGGGTGACGACGTTGTCGCCGTGCAGCGCCGAGATGGGGACGACGGTCAGGTCCGGCACGCTCAACTTGGCCGCGAAGGCGCTGAACTCGTCGGCGATCGCGTCGAAGACCTCCTCCGACCAGCCGACGAGGTCCATCTTGTTGACCGCGACCACCAGGTGCGGCACCCGCAGCAGCGAGGCGAGGAAGGCGTGCCGCCGGCTCTGCTCCAGCATGCCCTTGCGGGCGTCGACCAGCACGATCGCCAGGTCGGCGGTCGAGGCGCCGGTGACCATGTTGCGCGTGTACTGCACGTGGCCGGGGGTGTCGGCCAGGATGAACGTGCGCCGAGGGGTGGCGAAGTAGCGGTAGGCGACGTCGATGGTGATGCCCTGCTCCCGCTCGGCCCGCAGACCGTCGGTGAGCAGCGCGAGGTCGACGTGGTCGCCCTTGCTGGCGCGGGCCACCGCCTCGTACTGGTCCTCGAAGATCGCCTTGCTGTCGTAGAGCAGCCGGCCGATCAGCGTGCTCTTGCCGTCGTCCACCGAGCCGGCGGTGGCGATGCGCAGGATGTCCTTGCGCGCGGTGGCCAGCTCCACGGCGTGCTCGGCGGCGGCCGAGTGCACGTCGACCGGCTGCTCGTCGGCGTCGGTGGCGGCGGGGTACGTCTCGGGGGCGGCCATCAGAAGTAGCCCTCCTTCTTCCGGTCCTCCATGGCGGCGTCGCTGACCTTGTCGTCGCCGCGCGTGGCGCCTCGCTCGGTCATCCGGGTCACCGCGATCTCGGCGATGACCTCCTCGACCGTGGTGGCCTCCGAGCGGACGGCGGCGGTCAGGTTCGCGTCGCCGACGGTGCGGTACCGGACCGTGGCCCGGAACGGCTGCTCGCCGTCCTTGGGGCGGATGAACTCGTTGACCGCGTAGAGCATCCCCTGGCGCTCGACCACCTCGCGCTCCTGCGCGAGGTACAGCGGCGGGATGGCGATCTGCTCGCGGAGGATGTACTGCCAGATGTCCAGCTCGGTCCAGTTCGACAGGGGGAAGACCCGGATCGACTCGCCGAGGTGGATCCGGCCGTTGTACAGGTCCCACAGCTCGGGGCGCTGGTTCTTCGGGTCCCACTGGCCGAACTCGTCGCGGAAGGAGAACACCCGCTCCTTGGCGCGCGCCTTGTCCTCGTCGCGGCGGGCGCCGCCGAACAGCGCGGTGAAGCCGTGCTCCTCGACCGCATCCAGCAGCACCGGGGTCTGGATGCGGTTGCGGGAGCCGTTGGGTTCCTCCTTGACCACGCCCTTGGCCATGGCGTCGGGCACCGAGGCGACGATCAGCTGCACGCCGAGCTCGGCGACGCGCTTGTCGCGGAACTCCAGCACGTCGGGGAAGTTCAGCCCGGTGTCGACGTGCATGACCGGGAACGGGATGCGGGCCGGCGCGAACGCCTTGCGGGCCAGCTCCAGCATCACGATCGAGTCCTTGCCGCCGGAGAAGAGCAGCACCGGGCGCTCGAGCTCCGCGGCCACCTCGCGGATGACGTGGATGGACTCGGCCTCCAGCGTCTCCAGCTGGGAGAGCCGGTAGTCAGGGGTGCTCACGCGCTCGTGCTCCGGGGGATCGGGGGCAGGGCTCGAACCAGCACCAACCGCACCGGCCCGGGGAGGATTCCCGCCGTCCAGTCTCCGCCATCCCCCTACGGAGCCGGCGGTGACCCCGCTCGCACCGCCGCCAGGAGCGGGTCGGCCAGCTCCGGACGGCACACCAGCAGGTCCGGCAGCCAGGCGTCCGGGCCGTTGTAGACCAGCGGCGAGCCGTCGAGCCGGACGGCGGTGAGCCCCGCGGCCCGGGCGACGGCGACCGGCGCGGCCGAGTCCCACTGGTACATCCCGCCGGCGTGCACGTAGGCGTCGGCCTCGCCGCGGACGACGGCGGTCACCTTCCACCCGGCCGAGCCCATCGGCACCAGCTCGGCGTCCAGGGCGGCCGCCGCGGTGCCGGCCACCGCGGGCGGGCGGCTGCGGCTGACCGCGATCCGCGGCCGGCCGGCCCCCGGCGGGGGCACCGTGGGCGCCGGATCGGTGACCAGCACCTCACCCAGAGCGGGCAGCGCCACCGCTGCGGCCGTCAGTTCGTCGGCCTGCCACAGCGCCACGTGCACCGCCCAGTCCGGCCGCGGCGCCTCGCCGTACTCCCGGGTGCCGTCGAGCGGGTCGACGATCCACACCCGCTCGGCGGTCAGCCGACGGCGGTCGTCGACCGCCTCCTCGCTGAAGACCGCGTCGCCCGGACGGTGCTCGGCCAGCACCCCGGCGATCGCGGCCTGCGCGGCGGCGTCCCCGGCGTCCCCGAGTGCCCGGCCGGTGAGCCGGCCCTCCTCGCGCAGTCCGGTGAGGACGGCGGCGGCCGCCCGGGCCGCGGCCGCGGCGACCTCGACGTCACTCACGGGCATCGGACAGGGCCGTGGCGTCGGTGGGGCGCCCCGGTGGCCGGTGCCGGCCCGAGGCGTCGGTGACCGCGCCGAAGTAGTCGGCGTGCAGCTCCTCGCGCGGCATGACGAACACGCCGCGGGCCTCGACCAGCGTCCGGTCGGGCGCCGCCGCGGTCGCGATCGTGCCCGTGACGACGCACTTGCGGCCGGCGGTCTCGGTGACCTGCGCCCGCATCGTCAGCGGCGTCGACAACGGCACCGGCCGCCGGTAGTCGACCTCCAGCCGGACGGTCATGCCCCAGAGCCCCGCGGCGATCGCGGCCGAGCCGAGCAGCTGGTCCATGAGCAGGCTGCTCATGCCGCCGTGCACGTAGCCGGGCGGGCCCTCGTACGCCGGCCCGAGCAGGGCCTCGGCGACGACGCCGCCCTCGACCCGGTGGATGCGGACCGGCGGGGCGAGCGCGCTGCCCACACCGCTCACCGGGTTGTAGACGCGGCGGAAGACCAGGGGGTCGTCGAGCACGGGCAGCTGCGTCGCCGGCCGTCGGGCGGCGGCCAGGCGGGCGGCGACGGCCCGGGCGTCGGCGGCCGCGGCCCGGAGCTGGTCGGCGGGGACGGTGGTGCGCACCGAGGCGTCCACCAGCTCGCGCAGGGCCGTGCCGAGCTCGGTCACCGCGGCCATCAGGTCGGCGTCGTAGGGCTGCCCGCCCGCGTCGGAGGTCACCAGCGGACGGTAACCGGACCGTCCGGGGGGTCAGACCGCCGGGCCGTCCGGCACCGGCGGGGCCGCCGGGCCCGGGCCGGACCGGGGCAGCCGGACGGTGAACACCGCGCCCCGGCCGGGGGCGGTGTCCAGGTGCACCGTGCCGCCGTGTGCGTGCACCAGCGCGCTGACGATGGCGAGCCCCAGCCCGGTGCCCCCTGCCGTCCGGGCGCGGGAGGGGTCGGCTCGGTAGAAGCGCTCGAACACCCGCGCCGCGTCCTCGGGGGACATGCCCGGCCCCTGGTCGGCCACCTGCAGCACGACCACGCCGCCGTCGTCGCCGTCCGCCGCCCCGTCGCCGGCGGGCTCGTCGGAGATGTGCACGGTGACCGGCGCGGTCCGGGGCGTGTGCACCAGGGCGTTGGTCACCAGGTTGCCGACGACCTGGCGCAGCCGGGCCTCGTCGCCGAGCACCACCGGCACCTCGCTGAGCGACTCGTCCAGGTACAGGCTGAGGGGCCGGTCCGGCTGGACGGCGCGGGCGTCGTGGACGGCGTCGCCGGCGACCTCGGCCAGGTCGACCGGGGTGATGGTGAGCGGGCGTTGCTGGTCCAGCCGCGCCAGCTGCAGCAGGTCCTCGACGAGCACCCCCATGCGGGCGCCCTCGGACTCGATCCGCTGCATCAGCCGGGCGGTCTCCTCCGGGCTGCCCACCGCGCCCTGCCGGTAGAGCTCGGCGAACCCGCGGATGGAGGTCAGCGGGGTGCGCAGCTCGTGGCTGGCGTCGGCGACGAACCGGCGCATCCGGGTCTCGGAGGCGCGGGCCTGCTCCTCGGACTCCTGCTGCGCGCGGAACGAGCGCTCGATGCGGGCGAGCATCCCGTTGAGCGCCAGCGAGAGCCGACCGACCTCCGTGCGCTCGTCGCCGGCCGGGACGCGCTGGGAGAGGTCGCCGGCGGCGATCGCCCGGGCGGTCCGCTCCACCTCGACGAGCGGCCGGAGGCTGTTGCGGACCAGCACGTACGCGGCACTGCCCAGCAGGATCAGGATGACCAGGCCGACCACCACCTGCAGGGCGACCAGCCGGGCGAGCAGGCGGTCGTCGCGGTCGAGGTCGACGCCCGCGATCGCCGTCAGACCCCCGCCGACGTCCCGGCTCATGAGCAGCCAGTCCGTCCCGTCCGCAGCCTCGGCGACGACCGGCCGGCCGGTGCCGGCGGCCAGCACCTCGGCGTCCTCGCCGGTGACGGTCGGCGGCGGACCGGTGGCCTGCGGCGGCTGGGAGACCGGGATGGCCTCCATGCTGCCGGCGGGCAGGCAGGCCACGTAGATCGTCCCGAACGAGACGTCGTCCGGCCCCCGCCACCGCCCCTCGCAGCGGTCGTCGAACCACGGGGCGTCGCCGTAGCCGGTCAGGGTGTCCTCGAGCTGCTGGTGCTGCTGTCCCCGGAGGTAGTCCTCGAGCAGCGCGCTGGTGAGGAACCCCGTCAGGGTCAGCGCGACGGTGACCAGCCCCAGGAGCATCGCCACGAGGGTGACCCGCAGGGGCAGCCGCGGCGCCGCCCACGAGCGGGCAGGCGCCACCTCGGTCCGCCGGGCCGCACCGGTACCCGCGGAGCTCAGCTCGCCGGTGCTCGTCGACGTCGGGACCGGCGGCGCCACCTCGCGACGTGACCCCGCGACGTCCGTCACGTGCCCTCCTCGCCGGCGCTCGTCGAGCCCGTGCCCGACTGTGCCGCGTCCCTGCGTGGTGTCGAGATGCCGGTCACGAGCCCCGCGGCAGCCGCAGCGTGTAGCCCACGCCGCGGATGGTGTGCAGCAGCCGCGGCTCGGTCGTGTCGACCTTGCGGCGCAGGTAGGAAATGTAGGACTCCACGACGTTGGCGTCGCCGTTGAAGTCGTAGTTCCAGACGTGGTCGAGGATCTGCGCCTTCGACAGCACCCGCCCGGCGTTGGCCATGAGGTAGCGCAGCAGCTTGAACTCCGTCGGCGACAGGCTGACCACCTGGCCGGCCTTGACCACCTCGTGCGACTCCTCGTCGAGCTCGATGTCGGCGAAGGAGAGCCGGGGCGAGTCGGCGGGGCGCTGCGGCCCGGTGCTGCGGCGCAGCACCGCCCGGATACGGGCGAGCACCTCGTCGAGGCTGAACGGCTTGGTGACGTAGTCGTCACCACCGAGGGTCAGCCCGGACACCTTGTCCTCCGCCGCGTCCCGCGCGGTCAGGAACAGCACGGGGGTGTGCCGGCCGCTCTCCCGCAGCCGGCGGACGACGCCGAAGCCGTCCAGCCCCGGCATCATCACGTCGAGCACGAGCAGGTCGGGGCGGAAGGACGTCGCCATCGCCAGCGCCTGCTGCCCGTCCGCGGCCGTGGCGACCTCGAAGCCGGCGTAGCGCAGGCTGGCCGACAGCAGCTCGCGGATGTTGGGTTCGTCGTCCACCACGAGGAGGCGTGCCTCCGGCACGGTGTCCTTGCCGGTGCTGGTCACAGCACCTCCCGTCGAACGCGCGGCCGTGGTCATGGGACGAGAGTGCGACCCCGTGCTGGAGCGGCCCTGGGCGTTACCTGTGAGGAGTCTGGACGTGTGAGGAGTCTGGACGACGCTCAGCCGCCCATCGCCCGGCCACGCCGCCAGTAGCCGATCGCGTGGTGCTGCGCCCGGCCCAGCCCCCACCGACCGCGCAGGTCCGCGCGCACCGCCCGGACGGTCGCGGACTCGGCGGCCACCCAGGCGAAGAGGTCCTCGCCGTCGGGCCGCTCCAGCTCCGCCACGGCATCGGCCAGCAGCGTGCCCTCCCCGGGCGGCGTGCCGTCACGGTGCAGCCAGCGGACCTCCACCCCCTCCGGCGCCGGCAGCGGCTGCTCCTCGGCGGCGTCGGCGACCTCCACCAGCGCGACGCCGCGGGTCAATGGCGGCACCGCCGCCAGGATGCGGGTGATCGCCGGCAGCGCCGTCTCGTCGCCGGCCAGCAACAGCCACCCCGCCGGGCGTTCGCCCAGCGGGCCCCCGCCGGCGACGGCCACCGTCGTCCCGGGGACGGCGGCGCCGGCCCAGGTCGCCGCCGGGCCGTCGCCGTGCAGGACGAAGTCGATCTCCACCTCACCGCGCTCGGGGTCCTGCCGGCGGGCGGTGTAGCTGCGCAGGCTGACCCCGTGCGCGCCCTCGGGCCAGACGATCCTCCCGTCCCGCTGCACCGACGGCCAGCGCGGCGCCGGGTCGCCGACGCGGGGGACGAGCAGGGAGATCGTCGGCCCGGCGGCCGCGACCGCCGCGGACGTGCCAGCGAGCACGACGCGACGCACCGAGGGGGTGACGTCCTGGACGGAGGTCACGGTGAGGACGTCGACCGGCCGGGTGGGGTCAGGGGCGGTCACGGAACCCGAGCCTAGATGCGGGCCGACCCGGCCGACCCCGGGGGAATGGGGTCGACCGGGCCGGCGATCGAGGACGAGTCGTCACGCTCCGTGGTCGTATACTCCGCTTTGAGCAGCGAGAACGGCGTAACGCTTCCCGTCGACCTGAACGCTACGTGACGGATCCGCCGGCGTCAGTGCCCTCGCGGGTGATCCGGCCTCTCGGACGGGTGATGTGTGCCCCGGGCCCGCGCCGGGCAGGGGGCAGCTACCGCGCGAAGTACCAGGGGAGGGCCAGATGTCGGACGACCTCGCAAAGGGTGACCACGTCACCTGGAAGAGCCACGGCCAGGAGGTCGAGGGCACCGTCAAGCGCAAGATCACCTCGGAGACGGAGGCGTCCGGCCGGAAGGTCAAGGCCAGCAAGGACGAGCCGCAGTACGAGGTCGAGAGCGACGAGACCGGCAAGACCGCGGTGCACAAGCCCGGCGCCCTGCACGAGAAGTGATCACGCACCAGCAGAACGGAGGAGGGCGATCGTGAGCGAGAGCGCAGACCAGTTCGCCGGGACGGCGTCCCGCAGCACCAAGCACAGCGCACGGGTCGACGAGGAGCTCGAGCACGAGATCCAGGGGATGCTGAAGGCCGAACGGTCCACCCGCGCCGAGGAGTGGCGAGAGGTGGAGCCCCAGGCCGAGGGCGACCCGGACATCGACAGCAGCCCCGGGGGCACGCTGGTCGGTGGCGTCCCGGTGGGCATGACCGAGGACGCCGTCGTCGCCCGGGCCGAGCTGGCCCGCTGGTTGGACCGGGCCGACTTCCCGAGCGACGGGCCGGCCCTCGTCGAGGCCGCCCTGGACCATCGGGCGCCCGACGTCGTCGTCGACGAGCTCCGGCGGCTGCCCGAGGGCGAGACCTACGAGCGGATCGGGGACGTCGTCCGCGCGCTGGGCTACCCCACCGAGACCTGAGCGGCGGCCGGGAGCCGGGTGCACCGGCTCCCGGCCGTCACCCGCCCTCGGCGGCCTGCTGCTCCTCGTCCTCCGCGATCTCCTCCGCGCCCCGTCGGCGGAACAGCCGGGAGCCGGGAAAGCCCTTCACCACGTGCCGCAGGTCCTGCATCGTGTCCAGCAGATCGTGCACGTCCGGGCCGACCGACCCCAACGACCCCATGACCGGCAGGATGTCCTCGTCGAGGTGCGTCATGAGCTGGGGCAGCCGGTCGATGAAGGTCACCACCGCGTCCACCTCGTCCGCGTCGATGCTCGCCGCCAGGCGGCGCACCGCCGGGGCCAGGGAGAGGAGTGGCTCCTGGAAGGCGTCGACCATCGGGTCGACCCGGCCCAGCAGCCCCTCGGCCCGGTTCACCGCGCCGTCCGCGGCGGAGGTCGTCCCGCCGACGGCCGTGATGGCGTCGTCGGCCTTCTGGTTGGTGGTGCCGACGGCGGTGATGGCGTCGTCGGCCTTCTGGTTGGTGGTGCCGACGGCGGTGATGGCCTCGTCGGCCTTCTGGTTGGTGGCGCCGACGGCGGTGATGGCCTCGTCGGCCTTCTGGTTGGTGGCGCCGACGGCGGTGATGGCCTCGTCGGCCTTCTGGTTGGTGGTGCCGACGGCGGTGATGGCGTCGTCGGCCTTCTGGTTGGTGGCGCCGACGGCGGTGATCGCCTCGTCGGCCTTCTGGTTGGTGGCGCCGACGGCGGTGATCGCGTCGTCGGCCCTTTGGCGGGTCCTGTCCACCGCGGCGATCTCGTCATCCGCCCGTTGGCGCGTGCCTTCCACGGACGTGATCGCCGCGTCGGCCCGGTCCACGACGCCCTCGATCCGGTCGACGACGGTGGTGACCCGGTCGAGCAACGACTCCACACGCCCGACGACGCGCGCCAGCCGCGGGACCAGCGCCAGTGCCTCGGTCACGCCCTCACGGACCCCCTCGACCGCGGAGATCACGTCCGACGGGCCCGGCACGAACGGCAGCTTCACCTCGAGGACGCTACGACGGCGTCGTGGGTCCCGCCCGCCGATCCCCGCGCGTCCGACCCGGGTGAGGGCCTCCGCGCCCGTATCGTGGGTGACTGCCCGACTGCGCAGTGGTACCACCGTGCGCCGGTGGGGAGCGACGGTGCCCGCCAGGGCGGCAGTTCGACGATGGGAAGTCGGCACGGGTGGGGAACAAGCGCACGCGCGACGAGGCGGGGGAGGCCCGGTCGTCCGGGCGTCTCCGCGGCCGCCGTCGGCCGGCGGCGTCACCCCCGGCCGCGGGCGGCGCGCCGGCCCGTGAGCCGATCACCGTCGAGCAGCTGATCGCCCGCCAGGGCGGCGAGGTGGGCCGCCGTCGGGCGGCCCGCACCGGCGAGATCCCGCTTCCCCTGGCCGCCGGCGAGAAGCCGCCGGAGCGACGCCGCGGCCTGCCGCCGGTACCCGTTGAGAACACACCGGCCCCCGCGGTCCGGACGCCCTCCGGACGGCGTGCCGGCGACGCCCTCCGCGCGGCCGACGACACCCCGGCCCCCCAGCGCGGCCTGCCCCCGGTCCCGGGTGGGTCGGCCGGGCGCACGCCCGCGGTCCCCGAGTCGCCTGCCGAGGTCCCCGAGCCGCCTGCCGCCGTCCCCCTGGTGCCCGCCCTCGCCGCCCCGCCGGAGTCCCCGTCCGAGCCGCCGCGCGGCGGGCTGCCGCCGGTGCCGCCGACGGCCCGGCCCTCGGTGCCGCTCTTCCCCCCGTTCGACGAGCGGACCGGCCACCGCCCGTCCCGCCCGATCGCGCCACTGCCGCCCATCCCCGGCCGTGACGCCCCGCTGTCCGGCGCGACCCGGCTCACCCCACCCTCGCCACGCGAGCGCCGGGCCGCCCGCCGTGCCGCGCGCAGCCCCGGCCGACGGCGAGTGATCCGCGTCGCCATCGGCCTCGCGGCCCTCGTCGGCGTCGTCCTCGCCTACCACCTGGGGCTGTACTTCTACGTCGACCAGCGCATCGAGCGCGTCGACGCGCTGACGCCCGACGGCGCGGAGGTGCTCGCCCCCGCGCTGCAGGACGGGGCGGCCACCTACCTGGTCGTCGGCACCGGCCTGCCCGGCGCCGAGGGACCGGCGTCGGTGGCCACCCTGCTGGCACACGTCACCGCCGACGGGGAACGAGCCGTCCTGGTCAGCATCCCGCCCACTGCGCTGGTCGACACCCCCGGCTGCATTCGCGCCGACGGGGAGGTGCGCGAGGCGGTCACCGAGTCCTTCGCCGACTCGCTGCTCCAGGGCGGGCCGTCCTGCACGGTTCGTGTGGTGCAGCAGCTCTCCGGCCTGCGCGTCGACCACTACCTGGGCGTGGACCTGGCCCGGCTGCCCGGCATGGTGGACGCCCTCGGCGGCGTCGCCGTCTGCCTGCCCGCGGCGACGCCGGCGGTCTCCGCCTCGTCCGAGCCCCTCCCCACCGGCACCAGCACCATGTCGGGGGAGCGCGCCACCGGTTACCTCGCCCCGGGGGACTCCGGTGCCGACGTCACCGGCGAGGCGGTCGCCGAGCGCGCCCAGCTGGTGCTCACCTCCACCCTGCGGACGGCCATGTCCGCGGGCACCCTCGGCAACCCGGCCACCCTCACCGGGTTCCTCACCCGCGCCTCCGACGCCCTCACCGTCGACGAGGCGACCACCCTCGGCGACCTGCGTACGCTCGCCGGCACGCTCGGCGACCTCTCCGGCGACGCGGTGCAGCGCATCGGCCTCCCGGTGGACCAGGTGGGCTACGTCCCGACCGGCAGGGAGCAGGCCCACGTCGTGCTCGACGCCGCTGCCACCCGCTCGCTGTTCGACGAGGTGATCAAGGCGGGCCGGCTGCCCGCGGAGCTGGTCGCCCCGGAGCCGGCCGCTCAGGCCGCCGTGGCTGCGGCCCCGGCGGCGGCCGAGCAGCCCGTCACCACGCCGGCCGAGCAGCCGCTGGCCGCCGCGCCGGCGGGGATCACCCTCGACGTCCTCAACGGCACCGCCACCAGCGGGCTGGCCGCCACCGTGGCCGATCAGCTGCGGGCGCAGGGCTTCGGCATCGGCCAGGTCGGCAACGAGCTCGGCGTGGTCAACGAGACCGTCGTCCGTTTCGGCGCCGCAGCGGAGCAGCAGGCCCGCACCATCGCCGCAGCCGTCCCCGGCGCGGTGCTGCAGTCCAGCGACGCGACCGGCGGGGCGGTCCAGCTGGTCATCGGGCCGGGCTTCTCCGGCGTCGTCCCCGTCGTGATCCCCCCGGCGCCGGTGGCGGCCCCGGAGACGCCCGCCCCCGCGGCCACGGCCGCCCCGTCCGCCGAGCCGGCCCCGCAGAGCACCGTCACCTGCTGAGCCCCGACATGGTCGTCCTGCCGGACGACACCGCGGCCACGTGGCCTACCCGGCCCCGTTGAGCCGCCGCCGGTGCCCCGGCCGGGAGGTCCTCCGGACCCCGCGACCGGCTGCGCGGTGTGTGCCCACGACGACGGAGGGCCGCCGCGGGAACTCCCGCAGCGGCCCCTCGGAGCCGGGTCGGCTCAGCCGAAGCGGCCGGAGATGTAGTCCTCGGTCGCCTTCTCGTCCGGGTTGCTGAAGATCTTCTCGGTCGGGTTGAACTCGATCAGCCGCCCCGGCTGGCCGACCCCGCTGAGGTTGAAGAAGCCGGTCTGCTCGCTCACCCGCGCGGCCTGCTGCATGTTGTGGGTGACGATGACGATGGTGAAGCGCTCCTTGAGGTCGGCCATCAGGTCCTCGATCGCCAGCGTGGAGATCGGGTCCAGCGCGGAGGCCGGCTCGTCCATGAGCAGGACGTCGGGCTCGACGGCGATCGCGCGGGCGATGCACAGCCGCTGCTGCTGACCACCGGAGAGCCCGGCGCCCGGGCGGTTGAGACGGTCCTTGACCTCGTTCCACAGGTTGGCGCCCCGGAGCGAGCGCTCCACCAGGTCGTCGAGGTCGGACTTCTTCATCTTCTTGTTGTTCAGCCGGATGCCGGCGGCGACGTTCTCGTAGATCGACATGGTCGGGAACGGGTTGGGCCGCTGGAAGACCATGCCGATCTGCCGCCGCACGTCCACCGGGTCGACGTCCGCGCCGTAGAGGTCCTGCCCGTCCATGACGATCTTGCCCTCGACGCGCCCGCCCGGGATGACCTCGTGCATCCGGTTGATCGAGCGCAGGAAGGTCGACTTCCCGCAGCCCGACGGCCCGATGAGCGCGGTGATGCTGCGCGGCTCGATCGAGACGTTGACGTTCTCGACCGCCAGGAAGTTGCCGTAGTAGATGTTCAGGTCGGAGACGTCGATGCGCTTGGCCACAGGAGGTCCTCCAGGGTTGCCGGTCAGCGACCGGACTTGGGAGCGAAGAAGCGACTGATGAGCCGGGCGACGACGTTGAGACCCATCACCAGGATGATCAGGACGAGGGCCGCGGTCCAGGCCCGGTCGGTGGCGAACTGCGGGGGCACCCCAGGCTGGGTGAGCTGGTAGTAGGCGTAGACCGGCAGGGTCGCCATGCGGCCGTCGAACGCGTTGAGGTTCGTGGCGTTGGTGATGCCCAGGGTGATCAGCAGCGGGGCGGTCTCGCCGACCACGCGGGCGATCGCCAGGGTGACGCCGGTGCCCAGGCCGGCGATCGCCGTCGGGATGATCACCTTGACGATGGTGCGCCACTTCGGCACGCCCAGCGCGTAGGAGGCCTCACGCAGCTCGTTGGGCACCAGCTTGAGCACCTCCTCCGCCGAGCGCACGACGACCGGGATCATCAGCACCGAGAGCGCGATCGCGCCCATGACGCCGAGTCGGACACCCGGGCCGAGGAAGATCGCGAACAGCGCGTAGGCGAACAGGCCGGCCACGATCGACGGGATGCCGGTCATGACGTCGACCAGGAAGGTGATCGACCGCTTCAGCCGCCCGTGGGCGTACTCGACGAGGAAGATCGCCGTCAGCAGGCCGATCGGCACGGAGATCAGCGTGGTCAGCGCCGTGATGATCAGTGTGCCCAGGATCGCGTGGTAGGCGCCGCCGCCCTCGCCGACGATGCCGACGAGCGAGGAGTTGAAGAACTCGCCGTCGAGCCGCGCGAAGCCGCGGCTGACGACCTCCCAGACCAGCGAGACCAACGGCACCATCGCCAGCCCGAAGGCGCTGACCACCAGACAGGTGACCAGCCGGTCGGTGGCCCGCCGGGCCCCCTCCGTGGTCCGGGTCAGCAGGTACACGGCCAGGGTCCCGAGGACGACGGTGTAGAGCACGAACAGCGCGATGTTCAGGTCGAACACCGGCCAGAGCGCGCCCACGACGACGGCGGCCCCGAGGAAGGCGCCCAAGGGCGCCCAGTTCGGCAGCCGCCGGGCGCGCTCGCCACGGCGCGGGCCGGGGGAACGGCTGCCCGTGGGGGCCGGCGCGGTGGAGATCTGGCTCATCAGTTCGCTCCGGAGAAGTCGGCGCGCCGGTTGACGATCGCGCGGGCCAGCATGTTGACCGCGAGGGTGATGACGAAGAGCGCGAGGCCGCTGGCGATCAGCGTGTTGATGTCGATCCCCGAGGACTCGGGGAACTCCAGCGCGATGTTGGCCGCGATCGTCGACGGGTTGCCGCTGCCGATCAGGTTGAACGTGATGCCGCCGGAGACCGACAGCACGATCGCCACGGCCATGGTCTCGCCGAGTGCCCGGCCCAGGCCCAGCATGGCACCGCCGACGACCCCCGAGCGGCCGTAGGGGAGGACCGCCATCCGGATCATCTCCCACCGGGTGGCGCCCAGGGCCAGCGCCGCCTCGCGGTGCAGGCTCGGGACCTGCAGGAACACCTCGCGGGAGATGGCGCTGATGATCGGCAGGATCATCACGGCGAGGACGAGTCCGGCGGTCAGCATGGTGCGCCCGGTGGTCGAGGCAGGACCGGCGAACAGCGGGATGAAGCCGAGGTCGCGCTCGAGCCACTGGTAGAAGGGCACCAGCTTGGGGGCCAGCCAGAAGATGCCCCAGAAGCCGTAGACGATGCTCGGGATCGCGGCGAGCAGGTCGACCAGGTAGCCCAGGCCCTGGGCCATCCGCCGCGGGGCGTAGTAGCCGATGAACAGCGCGATGGCCACCGCCAGCGGCGTCGCCACGAGCAGCGCGATGACCGCCGCGAGCAGGGTGCCGAAGACCAGCGGGCCGACGTAGGAGGCCAGGCCGCCGTCGCCGGGGATGTCCTCGGCCGGGGCGGTCAGCGCGGGCACCGCCTCCACGACGAGGAACGCGGCGACCCCGGCGAGGATGACGAGGATGAGGATGCCGGCGCCCTTGGCGGTACCGGCGAAGACCCGGTCACCGGGACGGCGGACCGACCGTCCGGTCCCGGCAGGGGACGGGGGGGTGGTCCTGGTGCTGCTCACCGCTGCTCCGTGGTGTCTGGGCCGGTGCCTGGGGACCCGGCGAGGAGTGGTTCGGGGACCCGGCGGGGCCGGGCCTGCCAACGGCCCGGGGCGCCGTAGGGCACCCCGGGCCGTTGCCGGTCATTGTGAGGTCACCCGGCGGTGATCGCGTCCACGGCCGTCTGAGCCTGCTGGCGCAGCGCGTCGGAGATCGGGGCGGAGCCCGCGGCCTCGGCCGCGGCCTGCTGACCCTCCTCGCTGATCACGTAGCCCATGAAGTCCTTGACCAGGCCGGCCTTCTCCTGGTCGTCGTACGCGATGCAGCCGATGTGGTAGCTGACCAGCACGATCGGGTAGCTGCCCGACTCCGCGGTGTCGCGGGCCAGCTCGATGGCGAAGTCGTACTCGCCCCGGCCCTCGAGCCGCTCGGAGTTCTCGACGACCGCGGCCGCGGCCTCGGGGCTCGGGGTCACGAACTCCTCGCCCACGCCGATGTTCGCCACACCCAGCTCACCGGCCTGGGAGAGGTCGGCGTAGCCGATGGTGCCGTTGCCGCCGGTGACGGCGCTGATCACGCCCGAGGTGCCCTGGGCGGCCTCGCCGCCGGCGACCGGCCAGTTGCCGTCGGGCTCGTGCGGCCACGCCTCGGCGGCGGCCGCGGCCAGGTACTCGGTGAAGTTCTCGGTGGTGCCCGACTCGTCGGAGCGGTTCACCGGGGTGATCGGCAGGTCCGGCAGGGTCACGCCGGCGTTGTCCGCGGCGATCGCCGGGTCGTTCCAGTTGGTGATCTTCTGGTCGAAGATGCCGGCGACCACCTCGGGGGAGAGGTTCAGCTCGTCGACGCCCTCGAGGTTGTAGACGACCGCGATCGGGGAGATGTAGTTCGGCAGCTCGAAGACCTCGCCGCCGCCGCAGCGCTCGGCCGCAGCGGTCAGCTCCTCCTCGTCGAGCGCGGCGTCGGAACCGGCGAAGTCGGTGCCCCCGGAGATGAACTGCTCGCGGCCACCGCCGGAGCCCACCGGGTCGTAGTTCACGGTCACGCCGGGCTGCACGCCCGAGTAGCCGGCCGTCCAGCCCTGCATCGCAGCCTGCTGGCTGCTGGCGCCGGCGCCGTCCAGGGCGCCGCTCAGCTCCGTGGCACTGCCCGTGCTGGTGCTGCCGCCGCCACCGGCGTTGCCCTCGTTCGCGGCGCCGCAGGCGGTCAGCGCGAGGGTGCCGGCGAGCGCGGTCGAGAGGACGACGGCGCGCGACGTGGTACTGAGCTTCAAGGAAGGGGCCCTTCGACGGTGTGCCCAGGACCTCTTCCCGGGCAGCGCGGAACCAACGGGAACCGACGCTAGAGAGCCGAGGTGGCCGCCCCCCGGTGCACCGATGAACGCCAGGTGAACGGTGTCCGAGGCCTAGGTCACCGGGTGTGGGCCAGCTCACGTCCAACGGGTGAACGAGGGCGCGCCGACTGGAGAAGGAGCCTCCTGCCCTCCACCGCTCGCAAGCTCGCGGCGGGCCCCTGCGGGAGGGCCGGGATCCCCGTACCTCAGGGGACGCGGCGCCAGGAGACGTCGACGGCGTGCCGGGTGAAGCCGCTGCGCTCGTACAGCGTCACCGCGGCGGTGTTGTCCTCCTCGACGTAGAGCAGCACCTGGCGCAGCCCCAGGCCGCGCAGGTGGGCCAGCCCCACGTCGGTGAGCGCGCGGCCCAGGCCCAGGCCCTGGGCGTCGGGGTCGATGCCGAGGACGTAGACCTCGCCGACCGCCTCCGGCCCCTCGTCGCCCGGCGGGTGCACCTTCGTCCAGTGCGAGCCCAGCAGCCGGTCGCCGTCCCATGCGAGGAAGAAACCCGCCGGGTCGAACCACGGCTCGGCCATGCGCAGCCGCAGGTCCTCGGCGCTCCAGCTGCCCTGCTCCGGGTGGGACGCGAAGGCGCGGGCGTTGGTGCCCAGCCACGCCTGCTCGTCCCGGCCGGGCCGGAAGGTGCGCACCTGGACGCCCTCGGGCAGGCGCAGCCGGGGCTCGGGGTCGACCCCGGCCAGGTTCCGTCGCATCTGCAGCAGCACCCGCGCCCGCTCGTACCCGCGACGCCGCGCGAGCTCGGCCGATCCGGGCAGGTCGCCGTGGGCCCAGACCCGCAGGGGGCGGTCGCCGGCCAGCTCCTCCTGTCGCGCCAGCAGCGCGCGGCCCACCCCCTGCCGGCGGGCGGCGGGCGCGACGACCAGCTCGGCCTCGGCGTCCCCGGTGCCGTCCCCGCCCTCGAAGCGCGCGTAGCCGGTCAGCGTGCCGTCAGCGGCCGTGGCGAGCACGTCGCGACTCCCGGCCGGGCCGCCGTGCTGCAGCCGCAGCTCGGCCTCCTCGGACAGCGGGCGGACGCCGTCTGCCGCGGTCGCCGCGCGCAGCAGCGCCAGGACCGCGTCGACCTCGGCCGGGTCGAGCCGTCCGACGTCCCGGACGAGGGGAGCTGTGGACAGGGAGGCCTCAGACCAGCTCGGTGTCGTTCCGGGCCGTGTCGTCGAGCGAGCGGGCCTCGGCCTCGGCCCGTGCGGCGGCCGCGGTGGCGTCGGCGACCTGCTGGTCGAGCTTGTAGCCGACGTTGCGGACGGTGCCGATCAGCGCCTCGTGCTCGGTGCCGAGCTTGGCCCTCAGCCGGCGCACGTGGACGTCCACCGTGCGGGTGCCGCCGAAGTAGTCGTAGCCCCAGATCTCCTGGAGCAGCTGCGCGCGGGAGAAGACCCGGCCCGGGTGCTGGGCCAGGTACTTCAGCAGCTCGAACTCCTTGTAGGTGAGGTCGAGCGGGCGGCCGCGGAGCTTGACGGAGTAGCTGTGTTCGTCGATCACCAGCTCGCCGGCCTGCGTCACCCCGCCGTCCGGACCGTCGGCCGGGGAGGTGGCGGCCAGCCGGCGGGCGGTGGCCCACTTGAGGCGGGCGTCGACCTCGGCCGGGCCGGCGGTGTCGAGCAGGACGTCGTCGACGCCCCAGTCGGCCGACAACGCGACCAGGCCACCCTCGGAGAGGACGGCGACCAGCGCGGAGGCGACGCCGGTGGAGGAGAGCAGCCCGCAGAGGGTGCGCGCCTGGATGAGGTCGTGCCGGGCGTCGACGAGGACGACGTCGCCGGAGTCCCCGTCGAGCAGGCTCGACAGCTCGGGGGCCACCACGCGGACGTGGTGCCCCAGGAGGCCGAGTGCGGGCAGCACCTCGGTCGTGGCCTGACGTGCGGCGGTCATGAGCACGAGTCGCATGACGTCTCCTCAGGGGAGCCGGGGACGACGGAGGTCGTCCGGGGGCCCACGACGGCGCTGTCGAAGAGACAGCAGGATAGCCGACGTGCTCCACCCGTCCCCGTCCGTGACCGGATCGCGACACGTGACCGTCGACACGGGCGACGACGAGGCCGGCCCGCGTGGTCCCCGGGTTCGGACACGCCGTGGCAGCGCCCCGGCTCCGCTCGTCGAGCGGATCGGACGCTGGACGTCTGCGACGATCGGGCCGTGACGGCGATCGGGGCGGGACCCGGGCTCTCGGCCCGCGCGTGGCACCTGCCGACTGCTGCCGCCGTCGTCGTCGCCACGGCCCTGCTCGTCGGGTTGCCCGCCGCCGCGGGGGAGACGGGTCGGCTGGCAGCGGTCGCCGTCCTGCAGGTGGCGCTGGTGGCAGCGTGGGTGCCGGCCACCGGCATCCCCGCCCGCGCCGGCGCGCCGGCGCTCGGGCTCGCCGCGGCCGCGGGCGCGGACGTGCTGCTGGTGTTGCCCGAGCGGCCCGAGATCGGCTCGCTGCTCGCCGTCCCCGGCCTGGGCCTCCTCGCCGCGGTGCTGCACCAGATGCTGCGCCGGGCGCCGCGGTCGGACGTGGTCGGTTCACTGGCCGGTGTCCTCCTGCTGATCTGCGCGGTCACCGCCCTGGCCGTCCTGCTGCTCCTGCCGGACGTCGGCGACACGACGGTCACCCCGCTGCTCGTCGTCGGGACGACGCTGCTGGTGGGCGCCCTGGTGGACCTCCTCCGGCCCCGCCCGGCGGTCGCGGCCGGCGTGCCCCGGGGCGTACCCGCGCTGGTGCTCGGTGTGCTGGCCGGTGCCGTCGTCGCGGTGGTCGGCTCCGGCGCCGACGACGTGGGGACGGTCGTCAGCGCGCTCGTCGCCGGCCTGGCGCTGGGTGCCGTCGCCGCGCTCGTCGGCCTCGCCGCCGGTTACGTCGTCGCAGGCGGCCCGGGCCGGATGTGGGCGGCGACCGTGCTGCAGGCGGTGCTGCCGTTCGCCGCGGCCGCCGCGGTGGCGTTCTCCGTCGTCCTGCAGAACGCGCTCTGAGCGGCCGGCCGTGCGCGCCCTGCTGGTGGTCCTGCTGCTCCTGGGCGGCCTCGCCCTCGGCGCCGACCGGGTCGGCGAGGAGATCGCCGAGGACCAGGTGGCGCGGGTGGTCGCCGGGCGGGCCGGGCTCGCCGGCGCACCCGACCTGGAGTTCGGCGGCTTCCCGTTCCTCACCCAGGCGCTCGCCGGGCGGTACGAGGACGTGCGGGTCTCCCTGACCGGCGCCGACCTCGGCCAGCCCGCGGGCACCAGCGCCGACGTCTCCCTGCGGGGCGTGCAGGTGGCGCTGCGCGACGTCCTGTCCGGCTCGGTCCAGGAGGTGCCGGTGGAGCGGGTCGACGGGACGGCGACGGTGCCCTACGCCCTGCTCGCCGACCAGCTGGGCCCGGGCACGACCGTGACACGGGACGGCGAGGGCCTGCGGGTGCAGCGCACCGTCGAGGTCGCCGGGGTGAGCCTGCCGCTGGCCGCCACGGGCTCGCTCTCGCTCGACGGCGACACCGTGGTGGTCGAGGTCGACGAGGCCTCCGGAGTCGGCGTCGACGTCCCGGGTTTCCTCCTCGAGCAGGTCGGCGACGCCCTCGACCTGCGCTACCGGATCCCGCCGCTGCCCTTCGGCCTGCAGGTCACGGGCGTCGCGCCGGCCGACGACGGCGTGCGGGTGCGCGTCGAGGCGGTCGACACGGTGCTGCGCGGCTGACCCGTCCGCGCGGAGCCGGAACACCCCCGCGCGGGGCCGGGTTGGTGCCTGACGTGGACCGGACGGACGGGGCGGTGCTCGAGGACCTGGGCGTGCACCCCGGCCGCGCCGACCTGACCGTCGTCCAGTTCTCGACGGCGTTCTGCGGGCCGTGTCGGGCCACCCGGGCGCGGCTGCGCCAGCTGCAGGTTACCCGGCCCGGCCTGGTCCACGTGGAGGTCGACGCGGAGAGCCACCTGGACGCCGTCCGCGCGCTCGGCGTCGACCGCACGCCGACGCTGCTCTACCTGGACCGGGCGGGCCGGTTGGTCGGCCGCAGCAGCGGGGCGCCGCGCCCCGCGGAGCTGGCCGCCCTCGTCGATGCGCACGTGCCGGCTGCCGCCTCCCGGGCCGGGAGGGACGCCTGATCCGTTACCCTCGCGCCCGTGGGCTTCCTGCTGACCTCCCGCCGCACAGTGGACCTGTGCCGCGTCGGCAGCAGCCTGTGTCCGGCCGTCTGAGGACGACACCGCTCGCCCAGACGTGCCCCGACCGCCGTCCGGAAGCCCCCGCACCCAGGTGTCCTGAAGTCGCACCACCGGACGGTGCGCCGCGTCCCGGGGCCCGGACCCGCCTCCGCCTGACCCGCACGCGCACCACCGACCGCATCCACCGACCACGGGAGGAACACCCCTCATGAGCCGCAACGACGTGCTCGTCTCCGCCGATTGGGCCCAGGAGCACATCGGCGCCCCCGGCATCGTCTTCGTCGAGGTCGACGAGGACACCAGCGCCTACGACAAGGGCCACATCGAGGGCGCCGTCAAGCTGGACTGGAAGACCGACCTGCAGGACCCGCTGCGCCGCGACTTCGTCGACCGTGAGCAGTTCCAGGAGCTGCTGTCGGAGAAGGGCATCAGCAACGACGACACCGTCGTGCTGTACGGCGGCAACAACAACTGGTTCGCCGCCTACGCGTACTGGTACTTCAAGCTCTACGGCCACTCCGACGTCAAGCTGATCGACGGCGGCCGCAAGAAGTGGGAGCTCGACAGCCGCCCGCTGTCGGCCGACGCCGTCGAGCGCCCGGCCACCCAGTACCAGGCCGCGGAGCCCGACACCTCGATCCGCGCCTTCCGCGACGAGGTCCTCGCCGCTATCGGCCAGAAGAACCTGGTCGACGTCCGCTCGCCCGACGAGTTCGCCGGCAAGCTGGTCGCCCCCGCGCACCTGCCGCAGGAGGGCGCGCAGCGCCCGGGCCACATCCCCACCGCGGTGAACGTGCCGTGGAGCAAGGCGGCCAACGAGGACGGCACCTTCAAGAGCGACGAGGAGCTCGCCAAGCTCTACGCCGAGGCCGGCCTCGACACCAGCAAGGACACCATCGCCTACTGCCGCATCGGCGAGCGGTCGAGCCACACCTGGTTCGTGCTGCGCGAGCTGCTCGGCCACGAGAACGTCAAGAACTACGACGGCTCCTGGACCGAGTACGGCTCCCTCGTCGGCGTCCCCATCGAGAAGGGGGCCTGAGCATGTGCGGCGCTCCCAAGCAGGGCGGCGCGCTGGCCGGCGTGGACCTGAGCACCCAGACGGTCATCCAGGGCCAGGTCTGGCACGACGGCGCTCCCGTCGCCGGGGCCTACGTGCGGCTGCTCGACGCCACCGACGAGTTCACTGCCGAGGTGGTCACCAGCCCGGAGGGCGAGTTCCGCTTCTTCGCCGCCCCGGGTGAGTGGAAGCTCCGCTCGCTGGCCCCGGTCGGCAGGGGCGAGCGCCTGCTCACCGCGGACGTGGGTCTGAACGAGACGACCGTCGCCATCGCCTAGATGGACGACACAGCGCCCCTCCCGGCTCGGGCCGGGAGGGGCGCTGTCGTGCGTGGCACGGAGCGTGGGAGGACGGCGCCCTGCAGGGTCCCGCCGCGGCCCCGTCCCGGGTCCGGCCCTGAGCGTGCGAGGGGTGGGGAGGACGGGTCCTTCCACGGTGGGGCAGGGGGTCCCTGCTCAGTCGGCGCCGGGCGGCAGGCGGTTGGGGCCGGCCTCGGGCGGGCGCGGACGGTCCTCGGGGTGGGCCCGGACGGCGACGATGGCGACGTCGTCGGCCCCCGGCTCGGGCAGCATCCGGGCGAGGAGCGTGTCGCAGAGCTCCTCCAGGGGCGTCTCGCCGAGGTCGCGCAGCGCCTCCTGCAGGGCGGCCAGGCCGCTGTCGAGGTCGGCGTCCCGGCGCTCGACCAGGCCGTCGGTGACCAGCAGGAGGGTGTGCCCGTCGCCCAGCTCGGCGGTGTGGTCGGTACGCGGTGCGTCGGGGTTGATGCCGAGCATCAGGTCGGGGCGGGTCTCGAGCAGCGTCGTCGAACCGTCGGGGGCGAGCAGCACCGGCGGGAGGTGACCGGCACTGCTCCAGCGCAGCACCCGGGTGCCTGCGACGGGCACGTCCGGGTGCCGCTCGATGCGGGCGAGGACGACGGTCGCCATCGTGCTCACCGCGAGCCCGCGTGCCACGTGCTCGGCGCGGGACAGCGTCGCCGACGGTGGCTCGTCGTCGTCGTAGGCGAGGACCCGCAGCAGGCCGCGCAGCTGGCCCATCGCCGCGGCGGCGTCGCTGTCGTGGCCGACGACGTCGCCGATGACCAGCGTCGTCGCGCCGTCGGGCTGGAGGAACGCGTCGTACCAGTCGCCGCCGACCTGCGCCCCGTGGGCGGCCGGGCGATACCGCACGGCGACCTGCAGGTGGTCGGGCTCCGGCGGCGGGGTCAGCAGCGCCTGCTGCAGCCGGTCCGACAGCGCCCGCTCCACCGCGGCGCGCTCGGTCACGCGCTGCAGCTCCGCGGCCTGGCGCCGGGCAGCCAGCCGGTCGGTCAGGTCGCGGAAGGAGACCACCACGCCGGTCACCGCGCCGCCCTCCACCGTCGGGACGGCGATCAGCTCGACCGGCACCGGCGTGCCGTCGCGGTGCCAGAACACCTCCTGGTCGGCGGTGACGGTCCGGCCGGTGGTCAGCGCGTGCCAGACCGGGCACTCCTGCTTCGGGTAGGGCGACCCGTCGGACCGGCGGCCGTGGATCACCGCGTGCTGGTCGCGCCCGAGCTGCTCCTCGGGGGCGAGCCCGGTCATGCGCACCGCCGCCGGGTTGACGAACTCGACGCGGCCGTCGGCGTCCAGGCCGTAGATGCCGTCGGCGACGTTGGCCAGCACGCGCTCGTAGCGGGCCAGGGTGCGGGAGAGCAGGGTCTCCACGTCGGAACGGAGCCCGCCGTCCCGGCCGTCCTCCCGCACCTGCATGCCGCCGCCACGTCCTCAACGTCCGACTGTCCCCGCTTCGGTCCACCACCCTGCCCACCGGGGCCGGAACTCAACCGGGGCGTCGCCGACCGGCGCCGCCCGCCGGGCGGACGCGCGCCGGCAGGACGGAGACGAGGGCCAGGGCGACGGCCGTCGCGAGCACCACGCCCCCGCCGCGGGAGGCCGCGGCCACGGCCGCCGAACGGAGGTCCGGCGCGCCGGGGGTCGCGCTCAACCCGCCGACGGCCAGGGCGAGCAGGACGAGGCCTGCCGCGCGGGCCGACCGGAGCCGCCGGCACAGGCCGATCGGGACGCAGGCGAGCCTGCCGCGGAGGCCGGCCGGCGCCGCGGACAGCGCCGCGGGGGCCAGCAGCGCGTGCCGGGGCGCCCAGGCGTCCGCAGGAGGGGCAGCACCGCGGGCGGGTGGCTGCCGGTGAACGGCACGTCAGAGCCCCACGAGATCGGCCAGCTCGCCCATCGCGACGCCGAAGTAGCGGTCGGTGTCCGTGACGGACCCGACGAGGTGACCGAAGAGCTCGAAGCTGATCGTCCCGAGGATCGAGCTCCAGGCCAGGAGCGCACGTAGCCGGACGGCGTCGTCCAGCGCGGGGTGCTCCCCGCCGAGGATCGCGGCCGTCCCGTCGCTCACCAGCTCGGGATCCCGCTCCCCGCCGGCCGCCACGGGCAGCGCGCCGCTGCGTGCGGCGTCGCCGAGGATGCGGCCCAGCACCACGCCCACCCGTGCACCCGCCGGCACCGTGTCCCGCGGAGCCGCGTAGCCGGGCACGGGCGAGCCGTAGAGCAGCGCGTACTCGTGAGGGTGAGCCCGGGCCCAGGCCCGGACGGCGCAGCAGACCGCCAGCCAGCGGTCCCGGGGCGGCGCGTGCGGGTCGTCGGCCTCCTCGGCGGCGGCACCGAGGGCGTCGTAGCCGTCGATGATCAGGCGGGTGAGCAGGTCGTCGCGGCTGGCGAAGTAGCGGTACACCGCCGACGAGGCCATGCCCAGTTCCCGTGCGACCGCCCGGAGCGAGAGGCCGGCCGCGCCGACCTCGGCCAGCTGCCGGCGCGCGGCGGCCGTGATCTCGGCGGTGAGCTCGGCGCGGACGCGCTCGCGAACGGTCGGTGGCACGAGGTCATCGTGCGTCCCGAGATCGGTGCACGCAATCGCGAGCGGTGCTCTTGACCTTCGTCGGGGGATGTGTGAGCGTCGGTCGCACCCGAGAGCACTGCTCTCCAATCGGTCCGAGGAGGGGTCATGGCATTGCACGTGATCGTCGGCAAGGGTCCGGTCGGGACGACGACCGCCGAGCTGCTCGCGGAGCGGGGTCACCGGGTCCGGGTGCTCTCCCGCAGTGGCGGGACGTCGACCGACGCCGTCGAGCACCGGCAGGTGGACGCTGCCGACACCGCCGCTGTCGCTCGCGCGGCGCAGGGGGCAGCGGCCCTCTACAACGCGGTCAACCCGGCGTACCACCGCTGGGCGACCGACTGGCCGCCGGTGGCCGCGGCGCTGTTGAGCGCGGCCGAGCAGACCGGCGCGGTCCTGGTCATCATGGGCAACCTCTACGGCTACGGAGCGCCGACCGGGCCGATGGGCCCGGACACCCCCCTCGCCGCGACGGATCTCAAGGGGCGGGTCCGCAACCGCATGTGGCGGGACGCTCTCGCCGCCCACGAGGCCGGTCGGGTGCGGGTGACCGAGGCCCGCGCCGCGGACTTCGTCGGCCCGCAGGTGCCGGCCGAGCACTCCCACCTGGTCCGCCAGCTGCCCGCGCTGCGCCGGGGCCGGACGGCGTGGGTGGTCGGCGACCCCGACGTCCCGCGCAGCTGGGCGTACCTACCCGACGTGGCGGCGACCCTGGCGGTCCTGGGGACCGACGAGCGGGCCCCCGGACGGGCCTGGCACGTGCCCAGCGCGCCGCCGCGCTCGCAGCGGCAGGCGCTGACCGACCTGGCCGCGGCCCTCGGTGCTCCGCCGGCACGGGTGCGCAGCATCCCGTGGCCGGTGCTGCGCGCGGTCGGGCTGGCCTCACCGGTGATGCGCGAGATCGTCGACGTGCGGCACCAGTTCGACCGGCCCTACGTCATCGACGCCTCGGCGACGACCGCGACCTTCGGGCTCTCGGCCACGTCCTGGGACGAGGTGGTCGCGGCGACCGCCGGAGCGGCCCCGGTGACCGGCTGAAGAAGGACCCCGTCCTCCCGTCCTTCGCACGCTCAGGACGGTGCCCTGGACGGGGCCGTTCCAGCACGTCACCAGGCGGCCCTACGGTGGAGCGCATGGTCTCTGCCTGGGTCCTCGTCGCCCTGGCGTCGTTCGCGGCACTCGGCTGCGGGTACGGCGCCGCCCGGCTCGCCCGCCGTCCGCGGGAGACGCGGCGGTGAACGGCGACACCGAGCTGCCGGTCGAGGACACCGTCGACGTCCGCTCCGGACCGGAGGTCTCCGAGGAGCTGCTCGCCGTCCTGCCGCTGCTCGGCGAGTGGCACGGCGAGGGGCAGGCCGCCGGGGCCGGGGGCGACCACCGCTTCGGCCAGTGGATCCGGTTCAGCCACGACGGCCGCGGCTTCCTCGCCTACGACTCCCGCACCTGGCGGCTCACCGACGACGGGACGGTCGTCGGGCCGGCCGTCCGGGAGTCCGGCTTCTGGCGGCCCCGCGGCGGGGACGACGTCGAGCTGCTGGTCACCAGCCCGGACGGGCTCGTCGAGCTCTACGTCGGCCGGGCCCGGACGACGACCAGCTGGGAGCTGACCACCGACGTCCTCGCCCGCACCCCGGACGCCCCGGACGTGGCCCGCGCCGTCCGGCTCTACGGGATCGTGGAGGGCGCGCTGATGTACGCGATCGACCGTGCCACCGGCGACGAGCCGCTGCGCCCCACCATGTCGGCCCGCCTGGAGCGGCTCCGGTGAGCGGCACGCCGAGGCAGGTCGCCGACCGGTACGTCGACGCGGTCTGCGAGCTCGACCCCATCGTCGCCACCTCGCTGGGCACCCGCCCCGGCGACGACCGGCTGCCCGACCCCAGCCCCGCCGGGCTGGAGGCCGAGGCGCAGCTGGCCCGCGACACGCTCGCCGAGCTCGACCGCGTGCTGGCGGTCGACCCGTCGCTGGACGAGGACCCGGTCGAGCGGCGCTGCGCCCGCCTGCTGCGCGAGCGGCTGGGCGCCGAGCTGGACGCGCACGAGGCCGGGGAGGGGTTGCGGGCGCTGTCGAACCTGTTCAGCCCGGTGCACTCGATCCGGCAGGTCTTCCTGCTCATGCCGACGTCCTCGGAGGAGGACTGGGCGGTCGTGGCCCGCCGCATGGCACGGGTGCCCGAGGCCTACCGCGGCTTCCGCGCATCGCTCGAGGAGGGCGCCCGGCGCGGTTTGCTCGTGGCTCCGCGCCAGGTGTCGACGGTCGTGGAGCAACTCGGCGAGTGGCTGGGCGGGCCCTTCTTCGGCGCGTTCGCCGCCGGGGGCCCGGACGCGCTCCGCGGTGAGCTGGACGCCGCCGCGCGGGCCGCCGACGGCGCGGTCGCCGAGGTCCGCGACTTCCTCCGCGACGCCTACCTCCCGCAGGCCGGGGGGACGCCGGACGCCGTCGGCCGGGACCGCTACGCCCTGGCCGCCCGCCGCTGGACCGGCTCGGACCTCGGCGCCGGCCGGGGGCTGGAGGAGGGCTACTCCTGGGGCTGGGCCGAGCACCGCCGGATCCTCGCCGAGCAGCGGGCCGAGGCCGAGCGGGTCGTGCCCGGCGGCACGCCGATGGAGGCCATGCGCTGGCTGGACGTGCACGGCCCGGCCGTCGACGGCGTCGAGGCGATCCGCGAGCGGCTGCAGACGATGATGGACGACGCGATCGCGGCCCTCGACGGCGTCCACTTCGACCTCGCCGAGCCGATCCGCCGGGTCGAGGCGATGATCGCGCCCCCGGGCAGCGCGGCCGCGCCGTACTACACGCGGCCCGCGCAGGACTTCTCCCGCCCGGGCCGCACCTGGCTGCCGACGCTGAGCCGGGAGCGCTTCCCGCTCTGGGACCTGACCTCGATCTGGTACCACGAGGGCGTCCCGGGCCACCACCTGCAGCTGGCCCAGTGGGCGTACGTGTCCGGGCAGCTGTCGACCTACCAGACCTCGCTGGGCTCGGTGGGCGCGAACGTCGAGGGCTGGGCGCTGTACGCCGAGCGGCTGATGGACGAGCTCGGCTACTTCGCCGACCCGGGCACGCGGCTGGGCTACCTCGACGCGCAGCAGCTGCGTGCGGTCCGGGTGGTCATCGACATCGGCATGCACCTGCGCCTGCCCGTCCCGGACGACGCCGACGGCGCCCTCGCCGAGCACCGTGGGCGGCCGTGGACCCCCGAGCTCGCCCGCGCCTTCCTCGGCGAGCACAGCGGCGCCACGCCGGCGTTCCTCGACAGCGAACTGGTCCGCTACCTGGGGCTGCCCGGGCAGGCGATCAGCTACAAGCTCGGCGAGCGCGCCTGGCTGGAGGGCCGTGCGGCGGCGCAGCGGGCGCGCGGTGCGGCGTTCGACCGCAGGGCGTGGCACATGGCCGCGCTGTCGCAGGGATCGCTCGGCCTCGACGACCTCGCCGCGGAGCTCGCGGTCCTCTGAGAGAGGACCCCGTCCTCCTCACCGCTCGCAAGCTCGCGGCGGGCCTCTGGACGGGGCCACCCGCGCCGAGCTTGCGAGGCGTGGGGGGCAGAGGGTCCTTCTTCAGAAGCGCGTCGGTGCCGGGTTGACCGGGTCGGTGTCGTAGCCGATCGGGTCGTCGGGGGACGCCGGGTACACCTCCAGCAGGGAGCCGAGGAGGGCGTCGACCGCGCCGACCGGAGCGCCGACGTAGGTGCTCATCAGGGTCGGGCCGGTGGCGACGAACCAGGCGCGGTCGGCCGGCCACCACGCGGCCGCGCTCTGCTCCTGCGGCTCGGGGGCGAAGTTGGCCGCGGCCAGCGTGACCGGGCCGCGGCGCAGCAGCAGCTCGCCGGACGGCAGCCTCAGGCGCGGCCGGTCGTCGTGGGCGTCGTCGGCCCAGCCGAACCAGCACTCCTGCGGCGTGGTCGTCCACCCGGCGAGCAGCCCGGCCAGCGCGGCGGCCACGTGCGCGGGCAGGTGGCCCTCGGCGGGGCTGTCGTTCCAGACGTCGGGCTGGTCCTCCTCGGCCACGTGCTCCCAGGAGCCGGTGACCGCTGGCCACTGCATCAGGCGGTGCGCCGTGGTGCCGTTGTACGCCGCGACCTCGTCCCAGCGGACGTCGACGTCCTCGTCGCCGGCGTAGCGCACGGCGGGGTGCAGGACCCGGGCGTAGGCCGCGAAGACCGGCGGCACGAGCGAGCCGACGGTGCCGTCGTGCTGGAGGGCGGCAGCGACCCAGGCGCCGGGGGAGTCCCCGGTCCCGACGGAGCGGCCGGTGGCCAGCTGACCTCCCCGGAGAACGGACAACCCCCGGGCTGCTCCACGGCGCCCTGCCTGGCTGGGCCAGGGGGCGGCACGTGGGCCGACTGGACAAATGTCGGCAGCCCGGGGGTCGGGTGACTGTCCGGTTCTCGCTCGCCGCCGTACGACGGACGGGCGATCATGCCGTCGTTCGGATTCCACTCCGAACGGGCGGCCCATCTGGACGGCGGCTAGCGGACAGCCACCTCACGAGTCCGATAAGAATTCAATTGGTCGGACCACCTCCCCTCTCGTGTACCTCGACGGTACGTCGCGTCCGAGGGGATCGGCAACGCGGATTTTCAGCTCTCGGCCGAACCGCCCGCAGTGCGCCCGGGCGGGGGTGCGCCCTTCCAGTCCGGCCGGTGATCGGCGCGGTCGTCGACCGTCTCCCGCTGGTACACGTCCGGGATGCCGTCCCGGTCGAGATCGGCCCGCTCGTGCTCGTAGATCCGCTTGTAGCGGCGGTTGCGCAGCCGCAGGACCACGGTGGCCAGCAGCGCGGCCAGCAGGGTGCCGGTCAGGATGCCGACCTTCGCGTGCTCGTAGGCATCCGTCCCGAGACCGAAGGCGAGCTCGGTGATGAGCAGGGAGACGGTGAAGCCGATCCCGCCGAGCAGGGACAGGCCGACGACGTCGGGCCAGCCGAGCGCCTCGTCCAGCTCGGCCCGGGTGAAGCGGGAGACCAGCCAGGTCGCCCCCGTGATGCCGATCGTCTTGCCCAGCACCAGTCCGACGGCGATGCCGACGGCGACGCTGTCGGTGACCGACTCGGTGAGGCCCGACAGCCCGCCGACCGCGACACCGGCGGAGAAGAAGGCGAACACCGGGACGGCGACACCCGCCGAGATCGGCCGGAACCGGTGCTCGAAGTGCTCGGCGAGGCCGGGGCCGGCGTCCGGGCCGCCCGCGGCACGGCTGCGCACCACCGGGACGGTGAACGCCAGCAGGACACCGGCGACGGTGGCGTGCACCCCGGACTCGTGCACCAGCACCCAGGTCACCAGTGCCAGGGGCAGCAGCAGCCACCAGGAGCGGATCCGCTTCTGCACGAGGAACCCGAAGACCGCCAGCGGGACCAGCGACAGCAGCAGCGACCCGGCGGAGAAGTCGTCGGTGTAGAAGACCGCGATCACCGCGATCGCCAGCAGGTCGTCGACGACGGCGAGCGTGAGCAGGAAGGTGCGCAGCGCGCTCGGCAGGTGGGTGCTGATCACCGCCAGGACGGCGAGGGCGAAGGCGATGTCGGTCGCCGACGGGATGGCCCAGCCGCGCAGCGCGTCGTCGTCCCGGCCGAGGTTGAACAGCACGAACAGCAGGGCCGGCACGGCCATGCCCCCGACGGCTGCGGCGATCGGCAGCGCCGCGCGTCGCGGGTCGCGCAGGTCGCCGGCGACGAACTCGCGCTTGAGCTCCAGGCCGGCGACGAAGAAGAAGACCGCGAGGAGTCCGTCGGCCGCCCAGGTGCCCAGCGACAGGTCCAGGTGCAGGGACGCCGGCCCGACCTGCGTGTCGCGCAGGGTCTCGTACGCGGCCCCCCACGGGGAGTTGGCCCAGACCAGCGCGACCGCCGCCGCGGCCAGCAGGAGGGCGCCGCCGACGGTCTCCTTGCGGAGGATGTCGGCGATCCGGCGGGTCTCGGTCCAGGATCCGCGACCGAGGAGGGGTGCGCGGGTGGACGGGCTCATGGGCGGCTCCAGAGGGGTCGTCGACGGAGGACCTGCCGACCAGACTTCCCGGCGCACCTGTCCGTAGACCCTACCGGCGACCCGCCGCGTGCGCCGTCCCGCCGACCCCTCCTCCGTACAGTGGGCGTCGTGACCCACCGCGCTGCCCCGCCGTCCCGGGACGGCCGGTGAGGCTCGCCGAGCTGGCCGGGCAGCGCGTCGGGGTCTGGGGTCACGGGCGTGAGGGGCGGGCCGCGGTGCGCGCCGCACTCACCGCCGGCGCGGCGGAGGTCGTGGTCGTCGACGCGGTACCGCCGGCCGACCTGCCGCCGGGCGTGCGGGCGCGCACCGACGTCGCCGAGCTCGCCGACTGCGACGTGGTGTTCCGCTCACCGGGCATCAGCCCCTACCGCGAGGACGCCCGCGCGCTGGCCGCCCGGACCACCCTCACCTCCGGCACCGGCGTCGCCCTGGCCGAGTTCGCCGCCCGGGACGTCCCGACGCTCTGCGTCACCGGCACCAAGGGCAAGAGCACGACCAGTGCGCTGGCCGCCGTCGTCCTGACCGCGGCCGGCCGGCCGGCCGTGCACGCCGGCAACATCGGCACCCCCCTGCTCGACGTCCTGCTGGACGGGGCCGTCACCGATGCACCCTCCACCCACCCCACGTCGCTCGTGGTCGAGGTCTCCAGCTACCAGGCGGCCGCGGTCGAGGGCTGGTCCGGCTGGGGCGCGGTGACCTCGCTGTCGCCCGAGCACCTGGACTGGCACGGCGACGTCGCGACCTACTACCGCGACAAGCTGCACGTCTTCGCCGCCTGCGTGCCGGGCTCGGTGGTCGTGGGCGCATCGGCCCGGTCCATCGCCGAGCAGCACCTGGACCCCGCGGTGCTGGTCGACCCGGCCGACGTCGTCCCCGAGGCGCGGCTGGCCGGCTTCCCGCTCGAGCGCCTCTCGGGCGTGCACAACGTCGCCAACCTGCACGTGGCGCTGGCCGCCTGCGTCCGGATGGGGGTGGACCTCGAGCGGTCCGCCGAGGCCGTCCGCGCCGCCGTCGCGGGGTTCCGGGCGCTGCCGCACCGGCTCTCGCCGGTGGCCACGCGGAACGGCGTCACGTTCGTCGACGACACGCTGAGCACCACCCCGGTGTCGGTGCGCGCCGCGATCGACGCCTTCGCGGGTCGGCAGGTCACGCTGATCGCCGGCGGGCAGGACCGCGGGCTGGACCACACCGACCTGGCCGCGGCGGTCGTCGCCCGTGGCGGGACGGTGCAGGTGCTCACCATCCCGGACACCGGCGCCCGCTTCGCCGCCGACCTGCGCGCCGCCGCGGCCGCCGCCGGCGTCGACGCGCCGGTCACCGAGACGGCCTCCCTGGCCGACGCCGTCGCCGCGGCGCTGCGCAGCGCCCGCCCGGGCGGCCTGGTGCTGCTCTCGCCGGGCGCGCCGAGCTACAACCGCTTCCGCAACTACGAGGAGTTGGCACGCACCTATGAGCAGATCCTCCTCGACGCCGGAGCGTCGCGTGTCTGAGCAGGACGCCTTCGTCGTCGCAGGCCGCTCGCTCGACCCCGCGACCGGCGAGGCCGCCTTCACCTACCGGCTGGCCGGGGACGAGTTCACCGAGCGGCTCACCCTGGACCCCGGCCTGGTCGCCGGCGCCGACCCGGCGCGGGTGGACGCCGCCCTGGACCTCGTCCACCTGGTCATGGGCACCAGCTACTACAAGCTGCGCGCGCCCGGGCGGGTCGTCGTCCGGCGGCCCGTCACCAAGGCGCAGGCCGCCGTCGCCGAGGCCGCGTACACGCACGGGCTGGGCGAGTTCGCCGCGGTCAACCGGCTGCCGGTCCCGCACGAGGTCGCCTTCGACCTGGAGACGACCGACGACGTCCCCGCACCGGCCGGTGGCGGCGGGCGCGAGGCGCTGCTGCCGGTCGGCGGCGGCAAGGACTCCGCCCTCGCCCTGGTCGTCGTCACCCCGGCCACCGCGCTCGCGGTCAACCCGACCGACGCCCAGCGCGACGTCGCCCGCGCCGCGGGCGTCCCGCTGATCGGCGTCCGCCGCCGGCTGGACCCGTTGCTGGGTGAGCGCACGCGGGCCGGTGGCCTGAACGGGCACGTGCCGGTCACCGCGATCAACTCGGCGATCGCCACGCTGGTCGCCGTCCTCGGCGGGTTCGACCCGGTCGTGTTCGCCAACGAGCGGTCGGCCGACGAGGAGACGCTGACGGTCAACGGCGCGCGGGTGAACCACCAGTACTCGAAGTCCTACGAGTTCGAGCGGCTCTTCTCCGCCGCGGCGGCCGAGGTGGGCGTCGGCTACTTCAGCCTCACCCGGCAGCTGTCGGAGCTGGCGACGGTCGCGGCGGTCGCGAACCTGCCCGACCTGCGGGGGGAGATCCTCAGCTGCAACCGCAGCTACACGCAGGCGCACATGGGCGGCGAGGCCACCCAGCGCTGGTGCCTGCACTGCGACAAGTGCCTGTTCACCTTCCTCTGCTTCGCGGTCTTCCTGACCCCGGTCGAGGCCCGGGAGGTGTTCGGCGGCGACCCGCTGGCCGACCCGTCGCAGGCCGACGGCTTCCGGCGGCTGTGGGCCACGGAGAAGCCGTTCGACTGCGTGGGGGAGCGGGCCGAGAGCGCCGCCGCGATGGCGCACCTGGCGCGGAGCACCGCCTGGGGCGGGCACGTCGTCGTCCGCGCGCTCGGGGAGGAGGCGGCGTCCTTCGCGGCGGTGACCGGCGCCACCGTCGAGGGCTTCCTGCCGCCGCGCGGGGACCACTCGGTGCCCGACCGGTACCTCGCCTCGCTGCAGCGGGTGCTCGCGGAGGCCCGCCCGCCGGTGGCGTGACGGAGGCGCTCGCGCGGATCGAGCGGGCGCTGCTGCGTCCCGGCGCCCGCGACGTGACCGGGCTGGCCGCCGCCGTCCCGGGGCAGTTCGCCCGGCTGGCCGGGGAGCTCGCCGCCGCAGGGCGCGCCGGCAGTCGGGTCGGCCTGGTCACCGGGGTGCACATCGCCTGGGCGCCCACGCCCGCGGCGGAGACCGACGGGCCGGTCGGCACCGCGGTCCTGGCCGCCGCCCTGGCGGTGCTCGGCGCCGATCCGGTGGTGCTCACCGACGAGCCGTGCGCGCAGGTGACCGGCGCCTGCCTGGAGGTGCTCGGCACCGGCCGGCCGGAGGTGCTGCTGGTGTCCGCGGACGAGGCGCAGGCGCGGGCCCGGGTGGCGGGCCTCGGCCTCTCGCACCTGGTCGCGGTCGAGCGACTCGGCCCCAACGCGGACGGCCGCGTGCTGACCATGCGCGGCTTCGACGTCACGGACTCCACCGCACCGCTGCACGCGGCCTTCGCGCTGCCCGGCCTGGTCACCGGGGCGGTGGGCGACGGCGGCAACGAGATCGGCATGGGCAACGTGCCGGCCGACGTCGTCGCCGCCAGCATCGCGCACGGCGACCGGATCGCCTGCTGCGTGCCGGTGGACGCCCTCGTCGTCGCCGGCACGTCCAACTGGGGCTGCTCCGGACTGGTCGCCGGGCTGGCCCGGCTGGCTCCCCAGCACCGGGACGCCCTGGCCGCGCTGCTCGACCCGCAGGTCGACGCCCAGCTGCTCGACGCCGCCACCGCGGCCGGGGCCATCGACGGCGTCACCGGGGCGCCGGGGGCCACGGTGGACGGCGTCCCGGTGGCCGGGTACGCCGACCTGCTCGCCGGTCTCCGGGCGATCGCCCGGGCCTAGGCTCGACGGCGTGCCGCACCCGCACCCGCCGCAGGACGCCCGGCCGTCCGGTGTCCAGCCGCTGGCCGAGCGTCTCCGGGCCCGCGGGCTGCGACTGACCACCCAGCGCCAGCGGGTGCTGGCCGCGGTCGCCGCGCTCGAGCACGCCACCCCCGAGGAGATCGCCACCCGGCTGCGCGAGGAGGCCGGCCCGGACGGCGCGGCCCCGGACACCTCGACGGTCTACCGCAACCTGGAGCTGCTCGAGCGGCTCGGTCTGGTGTGGCACACCCACCTCGGCAAGGGCGCCCCGATCTACCACGCCGCCGAGCACCCGCACCTGCACGTCGTGTGCGCCGGCTGCGGGGAGGTCTCCTCGGTCGACCCCGCCCTGCTCGACGGCGCCGCGGAACGTCTGGCCACCGATCTGGGTTTCCAGCTGGACGTGGGGCACGTCGCGCTGTCGGGGACGTGCCGCGCGTGCCGCGAACGAGCCGGATCGGAGTCCTGATGCCCACCCCCAGCCCCCTGCTCTCGCGCCCCGGCGCCGTCCCGCTGGAGGACGGGTCCGTCCCCGCGCACTACGGCAGCCCACTGCGCGAGCAGCGCGAGCTCGCCGAGGGCGCCGGCCTCGTCGACCGCAGCGACCGCGACGTGCTCGTCGTGCCCGGCGCCGACCGGCTGACCTGGCTGCACAGCCTGCTCACCCAGCACCTCGAGCAGCTCGGCGACGGCGTCGGGGCGGAGGCCCTCGAGCTGTCGCCGAACGGGCACGTCGAGCACCACCTCGTGCTGGCCGAGCTCGCCGGCACCACCTGGGTGGACGTCGAACCGGGCACCGGCGCGGCGCTGCGGACGTACCTGGAGCGGATGCGGTTCCTGCTCCGCGTCGAGCCGGCGCTGGTGACCGACGCGTGGGCGCTGCTGTCGCTGGTCGGCCCGCGCGGCGAGGCCGTGCTCACCGCTGCCGGCCTGCCCGTCCCCGCCGAGCCGTACGCGGTGCTCGCCCTGGACGGCGGCGGGTGGCTGCGCCGGATGCCGCCGGTCGGGGACGGCGCGCCCGTCGTCGACCTGCTGGTGCCGCGCGCCGGGCTGGCCGCCCGCGCCGACGCGCTGCTGGCCGCCGGTGCCGCAGCCGCCGGCGTGGACGCGTACGAGGCGCTGCGGGTCGAGGCCCGCCGTCCGCGCCTCGGCGTCGACACGGACCACCGCACCATCCCCAACGAGACCGGCTGGCTGACCAGCGCCGTCCACCTGGCCAAGGGCTGCTACCGCGGGCAGGAGACGGTGGCCCGGGTGCACAACCTCGGCCGCCCGCCGCGGCGGCTGGTGCTGCTGCACCTCGACGGGCTGGCCGAGCAACTGCCCGGGGCCGGCACGCCGGTGCAGGCCGGCACCCGCGACGTCGGCCGGGTCGGCTCCGTCGTCCGGCACCACGAGCTCGGCGTCGTGGCGCTCGCGCTGGTGAAGCAGTCGGTGGCGATGGACGCCGAGCTGACCGTGGCCGGCGCCCGTGCCGCCATCGATCCCGACGACGCCCCGCCGACGCTCGACGACACGGTGGCTGCGGCGCGGGAACGGGTCCAGGCCGTGCGATCTGGGACCATCCCCCGGTGACCGCTCGACCCTCCGGAGAGGCTCGCCCGTGACCCCCGAACCGACCCGCGCCGGCGGCGCCGCCGTCGACGCACTGCTCGACCCCGGCTTCCTCGAGGCCGCCGTGCAGCGGCCGATGGCCGACGTCCGCCGGCTGCGCCGCCAGGCCGAGCAGGAAGAGGTCAACCTCTCCTACACCCGCCGGCTGCTGCAGGGCCGGCTGGACATCGTGCGCCGCGAGCTGCAGCGCCGTGCCGAGCACGACGGCCGCTCGCTGGTCGACCTGCTGCCGGAGATCCTCGCGGAGAAGGGCCGGGGCCCGGCCCACGGCCTGGGCCGGCACCAGACCGTGCAGCCGGCGGCGCCCGAGGAGTACGAGATCTGGGTCAACTCGCTGACCCCGGGTACCGACCTGTCCGCGGTCCCCGAGCTGTCGGACGCGGAGCTCCAGCAGGCCGCCCGCGCGCTGGCCGCGGCCGAGGGGTCGCTGTCCGAGCGCCGCCGCGGCGTGCAGCAGGTCATGGACGGGCTGGCCGCCGAGCTCGGCCGCCGGTACCGCAACGGCGAGGCCGACGTCGCCGCACTGCTCGCCGACGAGGGCCGGTGACGGCCTCCTTGCAGGGTCCCGCCGCGAGCTCGCGAGTGGCGGGGGGCAAGGAGGTCCTTCCATGGCCGGAGAACCCGGTGCTGGTCGAGGTGGAGCGCTCGGGCTTCCTCGAGTCGGTGCACCGGGGGTCGCTGGTCGTCGTCGGCCCGGACGGCGGGGTGCTGCACGCCGTGGGGGACGTCGAGCGGCCGGTGCTGCCGCGCTCGGCGAACAAGCCGGTGCAGGCCACCGCGCTGCTGGCCGCCGGCTGGACGCCGCGCTCGGGTGAGGAGTTGGCCATCGGCGCCGGCTCGCACTCCGGCGAGGACGGCCACCGGGAGGTGGTCGCCGGCATGCTGGCCGCCGTCGGCCTCTCGCCCGACGACCTCGGCTGCCCCCCGGCGCTGCCGATGCACGACCCCACCTCCGCGGGCTGGCGCGCTGCCGGCCGGGCGCCGGAGCGGCTGGCCATGAACTGCTCGGGCAAGCACGCGGCGATGCTGTCGGCCTGCGTCGCCGCCGGCTGGCCGACCGAGGGCTACCTCGACCGGGAGCACCCGCTGCAGCAGGCCGTCGAGGCCCGGCTCGGGGAGGCCGCGGGTACGCCGGTGGCGGCGGTCGTCGTCGACGGCTGCGGTGCCCCGCAGCACGGGCTGCCGCTGGCCGGCCTGGCGCGGGGCGTGGCCTCGCTGGTCGAGGCCGCGGCCGGCACGTCGGGCCGGGCGGTCGCCGACGCGATGCGGGCGCACCCCTGGTTCGTGGCGGGCACCGGCCGCGAGGACACCGACCTCATGCGCGCCGTCGACGGCCTGCTGGTCAAGGGCGGCGCCGACGGCGTGCACGTCGCCGCCCTGCCCGGCCGCGGCGCGGTCGCCCTCAAGCTCGACGACGGCGGCGACCGCGGCCGCACCCCCGCGCTGTGCGCCGGCCTGCGGCACCTCGGCGTCCCGGCCGAGCAGTTGGCCCCCTGGTCGCTGACGCCGGTCCCCGGCGGGGAAGGCGTGGTCGGCGAGGTGCGCCCGGCCGCCGCGCTGACGGGTCCAGTCGACACGCCGGGTGTGCTGGGTCTCACGCCGGAGCGCTAGCTCCTCCGCTTGCAACAGCTAGCACTCCGGCCTAGCGTTGACGTGTGCAGAACCCGAGCGACTTCGTCCGCGAGCAGGTGACCACCGTCCGCGGGGTGGTGGACCAGTTCGCTGGCAGCGTCGCGGAGACGGTGGCCGCCGAGCGCTCCAAGGTCTCGGCGACCGGCTCCCAGGTCGGGGAGTTCATCCGGGAGCAGCGCAACGCCGCCCGGGTGTCCCTCCGTGAGCTCGCCCGCACGGCCGGGGTGAGCAATCCGTACCTCTCCCAGGTGGAGCGGGGGCTGCGCAAGCCGTCGGCGGAGATCCTCGCCGCGATCGCCAAGGGCTTGAAGATCTCGGCCGAGACGCTCTACGAGCAGGCCGGGATCCTCGACCGCCGTTCGGGCAACCCGGACACCGTGGCGGCGATCCGCGCCGACCCGTCGCTGTCCGAGAGGCACAAGGCGGTGCTGCTCGAGCTCTACGAGACCTACGTCCGGGAGCACGCCACGAGCGCCCCTGCGCCGGCACGACCCACTGACCCCACCCCGAACCGTTCCGCGAAGGAGTCGGCATGAAGCACACGCTGAAGGAGTACGGCGAGACCGTCGCCGTCCAGAACAAGCAGGTCCTGCTGGCCGCCGTCGGTGCCGGCGACCTGGCCGTCGAGCGCACCCGCGCCGTCGTCGGCACGCTGCGCACGCGCGTCGAGGCCCTGCCCGGCGAGGCCCAGGTGCAGGTCGACCTGGCCGCCAAGGAGGCCCGCACCCGCGCCGAGGAGGCCGTCCGGACCGCCCGCACGTCGGCCCAGCAGGTCGCCTACGCCGTCCGCCCCGACACCGTGGTGAACACGGTGGCCGGCCTGGTGAGCACCGCCCGCACCCAGGCGGTCGCCACCATCGAGACCCTCGCCGTCCGCGGTGCCGATGTCGTCGAGGAGCTCCGCCGCCAGCCCGTCGTCCGCAAGGTCGTCGGCCGCGCCGAGCGCGTGGTGGACGCCGTCGAGGACACCCTCGAGGAGGTCCTCGAGGAGACGGCCGAGACCGTTGCCGAGGCCTCCAACGAGGTCACCTCGATCGCGCAGAAGACCGCGGCCAAGGCCGAGAAGGTCATCGACTCCGCCGAGGAGGCCACGCACGAGGCCGCCGAGTCGGCCAAGGCGACCCTGGAGTCGGCCGAGGAGCCCGAGCCCACCAAGCCGGCTCGCAAGCGCGCCACGGCCAAGCAGACCTCCGCGGCGAGGAAGTCGGCCCCGGCCGGCACCTCCGCCCGGGTCACCCGCACCCGCACCGCCAAGAAGAGCGACTGAACAAGGACCCCCGTCCTCCCCACCCTTCGGAGAAGGACCCCCTGAAGGGTCCGGTGGGGCTCGGAGGGGGTCGCGACGGACGCCCGTCGCTCTCGACCCAGGGCCCCGGAGCAGCGCACAGCGCTCCGGGGCCCTGCCGTGTCCGGACTCCCTCGGAGGGGGCGCAGGACCGCGGCCGGACGCCGCCCGGCGGGTACCCTCCCGGGCATGCTGAGCTTCCAGGGTCTCGTCTACGACGTGCTCTTCTTCGCGGCTCTGGCAGTCACCGCATGGGCCTTCGTCGACGCGCTCATCCGGCCGGCAGCCGGCTACGTCGCGGCCGGCAAGCTGACCAAGCCCGGCTGGGCCGCCATCCTCGGCCTGTCGCTGCTGGTCGTCCTGCTGATGGGCCCGATGAGCTTCCTGGGCCTGCCGGCCGTCATCGCCACGATCGTCTACCTCGTCGACGTGCGGCCCGCGGTCCGCGGGCTGAGCCGGGGCGGCAGCAGCTGGTGAGCCGCCGGGGCGGTCACCAGCCCCGGGTGTCCTTCGGGATCACGATCCACAGCAGCAGGTAGGCGATGACCTGCGGGCCGGGCAGGATGCACGAGAGCACGAACGCCAGGCGCAGGCCGGTCCGCGAGATGCCGTAGCGCCGGGCGATCCCCGCGCAGACCCCCGCGATGACCTTGTGGTGCGTGTCGCGACGGAGCGGGAGGCGGGTGGGCGAGGTCATGCCGCCGACCCTACGGTCTGGGGCCGTGCGGTTGACGGCCTCCCGCGGTGACATCACGAGGACCGACGTCGTCGTCAACGCCGCCAACCCGGGGCTGCTCGGCGGCGGTGGGGTGGACGGCGCGATCCACGCCGCCGGCGGGCCCGAGATCCTGGCCCGGTGCCGGGCCCTGAGGGCCGGGCTGCCCGGCGGCCGTGCCGCGAGGCCAGGCGGTGGCGACGACGGCCGGGCGGCTCCCGGCGCGCTGGGTGGTGCACACCGCAGGCCCGGTCTGGTCGGCGGACGTGGCCCGCTCCGCGGTGGCGGCGTTCGAGGCCGCGCTCAGCGGCTGAAGACACCCTCCGGGGGCTCGGGGGAGGCGACCGCGGCGGCGTCGTGCACCGGCTTCGCCCTCCCCGCGAAGCGGTCGAGGTCGGCGCCTTCGACCACCCGGCTGGGCATCGGGTCGGCGGCGCAGCGGCGCACCAGCGCCGGTGTCGGCAGCTCGGCGTCGGAGGCGACCGCCACGAGGTTGCCGAAGCGGCGGCCGCGCAACGTGCCCGGCTCGGCCAGCAGGCAGACGTGCGCGAAGACCGCGCGCAGCGTGGCCACCTGGGTGCGGGCGAAGCGCAGCGGCGGTCCGTCGGCGACGTTCACGACGAAGCAGCCGCCGGGCCGCAGCACGCGGTGTGCCTCCTGTGCGTACTCGACGCTGGTGAGGTGCGCCGGCGTGCGGGCGCCGGCGAAGACGTCGCTGACGACGACGTCCGCACTGGCGGCCGGCAGCGCCGCGAGCCCCTCCCGGGCGTCGGCGGCGCGCACCCGGACGCGGGCGTCGCGCGGCAGGGGCAGGTGGGCGCGGACCAGCTCGGTCAGCGGCTGGTCCAGCTCGACGACCCGCTGCCGGGAGCCGGGGCGGGTGGCCGCGACGTAGCGGGGCAGGGTCAGCGCGCCGCCGCCCAGGTGGACGACGTCGATCGGCCTGCCCTCCTCGGCGGCGAGGTCGAGCACGTGGCCCATCCGGCGCACGTACTCGAACGCCAGGTGGGTGGGGTCCTCCAGGTCGACGTGCGACTGCGGCGTGCCGTCCACCATCAGGACCCAGGAGCCGTCGCGGTCGGCGTCGCCGAGCAGCTCGGCGGTGCCGCCGTCGACCGGTGTGGGACCGGGCGGGACGACCGGCTCGGCCCGGCCGCGCCGGCTCACCGGGTTCCCGGGACAGGAGGCACGTCCGTCATCGTGCCCGGCGTCCCACCGGCCCCCGGGGAGGGGCTCCGCGGCCGGGTCGCTGGTCACCGGGACCCGGGCCGGGCGGCCTCGCGGCGGGCACGGGGCCCGGCCGTCCCGGCGCCCATGGTGCCGGAACGGTGCCCGGCCGGTGACGCGCTCCCGGCGGAGCGGTTCAGTCGGTGTTGCGGATGCGCTGCCGGACCTGGTCCACGAGTTCCGGCGGGATCTCGGCGAATCCGTGTTCGGCGCGGGCGTGCCCGGCGACGGCGGCCAGGATCTCCTCGTCGGTGGGCGCGATGAACGTGCGGGTACAGGTGGGCACGACGTCGCCACACGAGAACTGCTTCACGATTCCCCCATCGTGGTGGTGGTGGTACGGCTCGATGATGCGCCACGGGTCGTCGGGTGGTGCGACCGGCCGGTGCGGGGAGGGTGCGATCCCGCCGTCTCACCCATCGGCGGCGAGCCGGAGCAGGAGACGTTCCACGCGGACGACGCCGATCGCGACCCCGACGTCGTCGACGCAGACGATCGGGTCGAAGCGGGCGTGCTCGGGGCGCGCCGCTGCACGCCGGGCCACCTCGCGGACCCCCGCCAGTGCGGGGACGCGGAGGCTCACCGGGGCGATCCGGTGACCGGGCTCGTCGTCGCCCCGGCGGCGCGGCAGCAGCAGCGCCACGGGCCGGCCGACGGCGTCGACGCGCAGCCCCGACTGGCCACCGGGCACGACGCCTCCGGCGGGACCGCCCTCGAAGGGCACCTCCTCGACCAGGCTGGCCACGTGCTCGACCAGGTGGGCCCTCGCCGACCGGAACCGCAGCGGCGCGGCCACCCCCGGATCGAGCCGGGGCCACGCGGGGCCGGGCCGGCCGAAGAGCCAGCCCTGACCGAGGGGGACCCCCAGTCGGAGCAGGGCCTCCACCTCGCCCCAGGCCTCGATCCCCTCGGCCAGCAGCCATGCGTCGATCCGTCCGGCGAACTCACCGAGCAGTTCGGTGAGCGCCAGCTTCACCTCGTCACCGTCCACCCCCGCCACGATCGCCCGGTCCAGTTTGACCATCTGCGGCTTGATGGCGGCGATCTGCTGGAGGCCCGAGTAGCCGGACCCGGCGTCGTCCACCGCCAGGAGGGCGCCGCGGCTGCGCAGTCGTTCGCGCAGGCCCATGAGGGGGGCCAGGTCGGTCACGTCCTGGTGCTCGGTCAGCTCGATGACCAGCGGAGCGAGGTCCGGGACGGCCAGGAGGCAGTCGGCCAGCTCGGGTTCGGTGAGCAGGTGCGGGCTGACGTTGACGGTGAGGAAGCAGTTGGGCGGCACCGTGCGCAACAGTTCCAGGCAGCGCCGCACGACGATGCCCTCCAGGCGCGCACCGACTCCCTCGGCACCGGCAGCGGCGAACCACCGGTCGGGGGGCACCCGGCTCGGCTGCCCGTCGGGCTCGGAGAAGCGGGCCAGGGTCTCGTAGCCGGCGACGACCCCCCGTTGCAGATCGACGATCGGCTGGAAGAGCAGTCGCAGCCGCGACGGCTCGGCCAGGACGGACTCCAGCCGCCGTGGCCACTCGGCGGAGGCCCCCGCGGGCGTCACGGACCGGGGCCGGGGATCAGCAGGTGCATGGTGCTGCAGCAGTCCTATCTCCGCATTCCGGCTCCGTTGCCCCGCATGTGCGGACCGTAGCGGATCGAAATCGCTCCCGCCGAAGCGGCTGGACGCCCGTCCGGTCGCCGGCGGGACCGTGAAGGGGACGCGCAGGTCAGAGCTCGTGTGTTCCACGTCACAACGGCGGTGCCGGTCCCATGGTCCCGCAGGAGGCGTCCGCGCTCAGATCGGGGCGACCGCCGACCAACGCACGGTGACCTCGCCGTGGCGCCATCGGCGGCTGGAGCCGACGAACGGCCAGCCCTGCTCGGCGAGCGACTCGACGGCGGCGGCCCAGCGCTGCCGGGGGCCGAAGGTGGAGAGCCCGGCCGCGGTGGCCCACGCGGTGTCCAGGGCGCGGAGGAACTCGTGCACCGGCTGGCCCGGCACGTTGTGGTGGATGAGCGACTTCGGCAGCCGCTCGGCGAGGTCCGAGGGTGTGTCGAGGTCCGACACCCGCGCCGACAGCGTCAGGGTCAGCGGCCCGTCGGCGTCGAGGGCGACCCACGCCGAGCGCCGTCCCCACTCGTCGCAGGTGCCCTCCACGAGCAGCCCACCGGGGCCCAGGGCGGCACACATCGTCTGCCAGGCCCGAGCGGCGGACTCCTCGTCGTACTGGCGCAGCACGTTGAACGCGCGCACCAGCACCGGGCGCAGGCCGGCCAGCTCGAAGCCGCCGACCCGGAAGTCGACCCGTGGCGGGTCGCGGTCGGCGGCGACGGCGGCCACCCGCGCGGGGTCGATCTCGAGGCCGACCACCTCGAGGCCGTGCACCTCCGGGCCCAGCCGGTCGGCCAGCTCCAGCGTGGTCACCGCCGACGAGCCGTAGCCCAGGTCGACCACGAGCGGCCGGGCGGCGTCGCGCAGCCGCGGCACCTGCGTGGCCAGCAGCCAGCGGTCGACCCGGCGCAGCCGGTTGGCGTTGGTGGTGCCGCGAGTCGGTAGCCCCAGGGCGCGGGCCCGGCCGGCGGCCAGCCGCGGACTGGCCTTCTTGGGGAGGCTGGCCCGGCGCTTGTGGTCGCCGCCTCCTGCCTCGCTCACCGGTCCATAGCGTAGTCGCGGTTAGCGTGGTGCCGTGCAGGTCCGACGGAACGCCCGCCTGGCGGAGCTGACGACCCTCGGCGTGGGCGGCCCCGTCGACCGGCTGGTCGAGGTCGCCGACGCCGCCGAGCTCGTCGCCGCCGTCCACGACGCCGACGCCGCCGGGCGGCCGCTGCTGGTCCTCGGCGGCGGCTCCAACCTGATCGCCCCGGACGCCGGGTGGCCCGGTGACGTCGTCGTGGTGCGCAGCAGGGGGGTCGAGCGGGACGGCGGCCGGCTGGTGGTGCAGGCCGGCGAGCCCTGGGACGACCTGGTCGCCTACACCGTCGAGCAGCGGCTGGCCGGCGTCGAGGCGATGTCCGGGATCCCGGGCTCGACCGGGGCGACGCCGGTGCAGAACGTCGGCGCCTACGGCCAGGAGGTCGCCCAGGTCATCAGCGCCGTCCGCGTCTGGGACCGCGCGCGGTCGGCTGAGCAGGCGCTCACCGCGGAGGAGTGCGGGTTCGCCTACCGGGACAGCCGGCTCAAGCGCGAGCCCGGCCGGTTCGTCGTCCTGACCGTCTCGTTCGAGCTGGAGCCGGGCGAGCTGTCCCGGCCGGTCGGCTACGCGGAGCTGGCGCGCACCCTCGGCGTCGAGCTGGGGGAGCGTGCCCCGCTGGCCGAGGTGCGCGCCGCCGTGCTGGAGCTGCGCCGCGGCAAGGGCATGGTCTGGGACCTCGCCGATCCCACCAGCCGCAGCGCGGGCTCGTTCTTCACCAACCCCGTCGTCCCGGCGGTGCGCGCGGTCGAGGGCTGCCCGAGCTGGCCCGCCGGCGACGGCATGGTCAAGCTCAGCGCCGCCTGGCTGGTGCAGCACGCCGGCTTCGGCCGCGGCACGCGCCACGGACGCGTGGGGACGTCGCCCCGCCACAGCCTCGCCCTGACCACGGATCCCGGGGCGACCACCGAGGAACTGCTCGCCTTCTCCGAGAAGATCATCGCCGCGGTGCAGGAGCGGTTCGGTGTGACCCTGGAGCGCGAGCCGACGACGATCACACCGCCGCCCTACCGGGCGACACCGCGGCCAGGTGCCGTCCCCGACGAGCGCTGAGCACCGTCCCGTCGCGCGTCGGGGGACCCTCCGGGCCCCCGCTCCGCACGACACCGCGGCCAAGTGCCGTCCCCGACGAGCGCTGAGCACCGTCCCGTCGCGCGTCGGGGGACCCTCCGGGCCCCCGCTCCGCACGACACCGCGGCCAGGTGCCGTCCCCGACGAGCGCTGAGCCGCTGCGTCGCGCCTGCGCGGGACCCCCGGGCTCCACGCGGCACGACAGGGGGTCAGCCCTCGACGAGGTCGAGGAACATCACGTGCAGGCCGACGTAGCCGCGCTCGGGGTGGTGGAACGCGCCGGGCACCGTGCCGACGACCACGAAACCCAGTGACCGCCACAGCGAGACGGCGGGTGTGTTGGTCTCGACGACGGCGTTGAACTGGATGCCGCGAAAGCCCGTGTCGCGGGCCCAGCCGATCACGTGCTCGCCGAGCGCCCGGCCCAGACCGCGGCCCTGCGCGGCCGGGTCGACCAGGAAGCTCGCGGTCGCCACGTGGGACCCGCGGCCCGGCCGGTTCGGGCCCATCTTCGCGCTGCCCAGGACGGTGTCGCCGTCGGCCGCGACGACGGTCCGCCCCGGCGGCTGCTCCATCCACAGCGGACGCGCCTCCTCCAGGGGGAGCCCCTCCGGATAGGCGTAGGTGTGCCCGGCATCGACGACCGCCCGGAAGATCGGGTGGATCGCCGGCCAGTCCCCGTCGGTCGCCTCGCGGATCTGCACCGGACGACCGTAGGAGCGGGCCGTCGTCTCCGGCGACCCCGGGGGAGCGGCGCCCCGAGACCCCTACTCGCGGGCGACCTTGTGCTGGGCGGCCTGCGCCCGCGGGCGGACGACGAGCAGGTCGACGTTGACGTGGTGCGGGCGGGTCAGCGTCCAGGCGATGCAGTCGGCGACGTCCTCGGCCACCAGCGGCTCGCGCACCCCGCGGTAGACGGCGTCGGCCCTGCCCTGGTCGCCGACCCGGTTCAGGGCGAACTCCTCGGTCCGCACCATCCCCGGCGCGATCTCGATCACCCGGACCGGGTCGTACACCAGCTCCAGCCGGAGCGTCTCGGCCAGCGTGTGCACGCCGTGCTTCGCCGCCGTGTACGAGGCGCCGCCCTCGTAGCTGACCAGCCCCGCGGTCGAGCCCACGAACAGCAGGTCGCCGGCGCCCGACGCGATCAGCGCGGGCAGCAGGGCCTTGGTCAGCCGGACGGTGCCCAGCACGTTGACCTCGTAGGTGCGGGCCCAGGAGTCCAGGTCCGCCTCGGCCACGGGCAGCGCGTCGAAGGCGCCCCCGGCGTTGTTGACCAGCACGTCGACCCGGTCGAGGGCGCCGGCGAACTCCGCCACCGAGTCCGGGTCGGTGAGGTCCAGGGGCAGGGCGCGGCCGCCGATGGCGGCGGCCAGCTCGGTCAGCCGGTCCATCCGCCGTGCGCCGAGGACGACGTCGAAGCCCTCGGCCGCCAGTCGCCGAGCGGTGGCCGCGCCGATGCCGCTGGAGGCGCCGGTGACGACGGCGGTCCGGCCCGCGCCGGGCAGCTCGCGGGGACCGGATGCAGGATGGGAGGCGGGGCCGGGCATGAGACCCATCCTGGTGCTGTTGCAGACTGCGATGTCGAGCGGGTGCCGCCGGGCGCCCAGGAGCGAGGCGGGAGGTCACGCGTGGCCGCTCGTCGTCGTCCGCGCTCGGCCGCGCCCCGGCGGGTGGCCACCCTGTCGGTGCACACCAGCCCCCTCGACCAGCCCGGTGCCGGCGACGCCGGTGGCATGAACGTCTACGTCGTCGAGGTCTCCCGGCGACTGGCCGATCGCGGCATCGCCGTCGACGTCTTCACCCGGGCCACGTCCAGCGACCTCCCGCCCGTGGTCGAGATGAGCCCCGGGGTCACCGTGCGGCACGTCAGCGCCGGCCCGTTCGAGGGTCTGGGCAAGGAGGAGCTGCCCGCGCAGCTGTGCGCCTTCACCGCCGCCGTGCTGCGGGAGGAGGCGCAGCACGAGCCGGGTCACTACGACGTCGTCCACTCGCACTACTGGCTCTCCGGGCAGGTCGGCTGGCTGGCCCGCGACCGGTGGAGCGTGCCGCTCATCCACACCGCGCACACCCTGGCCAAGGTGAAGAACGCCGCTCTGGCCGCCGGCGACCGGCCCGAGCCTCGGGCCCGCGTGATCGGCGAGGAGCAGGTCGTCGCCGAGTCCGACCGGCTGATCGCCAACACCGACGACGAGGCCCGCCAGCTGGTCGAGCACTACGGCGCCGACCCGCGACGCACCCTCGTCGTCCCCCCCGGGGTGGACCTCGACCGGTTCACCCCCGGCGACCGGACGGCGGCCCGCCGCCGGCTCGGCGTCGCCGAGGACGCCGTCGTCCTGCTCTTCGTCGGCCGCATCCAGCCGCTCAAGGCCCCGGACCTGCTGCTCGAGGCGGCCGCGCGGATGCTCGCCGACGACCCGGCGCTGCGGGACCGGCTCCAGGTGCACGTCGTCGGCGCGCCCAGCGGCACGGGCCTGGAGGCCCCCCGCCAGCTGGAGCAGCTCGCCGCCGAGCTGGGCATCGCCGGTCTGGTCCGGTTCCTCCCACCGGTGCACGCCGAGCTGCTCGCCGAGCACTACCGGGCCGCCGACGTCGCCGTCGTCCCCAGCCACAACGAGTCCTTCGGCCTGGTGGCACTGGAGGCGCAGGCCTGCGGGACGCCGGTCGTCGCGGCCGCCGTGGGCGGCCTGCGCACCGCCGTGCGGGACGGCGTCTCCGGGGTGCTGGTCGAGGGCCGCGACCCGGTTGACTACGCCGCTGCCATCCGCGCCGTGCTCGCCCGCCGGGAGCTGCTGTCGGCCGGCGCCCGCCGGCACGCCGGCTCCTTCTCCTGGGAGCGCACCGTCGACAGCCTGGTCGCGGCCTACACCGCCGCCGCGGAGGAGATGGCCGCGGCATCCCAGAGAGCGTCCTCCGGTCCGCTGCGGCGCCCCGCCTGGGCGCTCGGCGGTGTCCGGGCGCTCGGTGTGCAGGTGGCCCGGTGAGCCGCGAGCGGACGGTGGCCGAGCTCGACGCGGTCATCGAGCAGACGCTGCGCGACAGCGAGCTGGTGCACGAGCACCCCGCGCCGGGCCGCTGGCTGGTCGACCTGCCCGGCACCAAGAAGCTCAAGACGGTCTGCGGGCTGATCGTCGGCGAGCACGCGCTGCGGGTGGAGGCTTTCGTCTGCCGCCAGCCCGACGAGAACCGCGAGCAGCTGTGGACCTACCTGCTGCAGCACAACGCCCGCATGTACGGCGTCGCGTACTCGATCGACAGCGTCGGCGACGTCTACCTGACCGGTCGGCTGCCGCACGCGGCGGTCACCGCCGACGAGCTCGACCGCGTGCTCGGCGCGGTGCTCAGCTACGCCGACGACCACTTCAACACGATGCTCGAGATCGGCTTCGGCACGTCGATCCGGCGCGAGTGGGAGTGGCGGGTCAAGCGGGGGGAGTCCCTGCGCAACCTGGAGGCCTTCGCCGACTTCGTCGACCCCGGCCGGAGGTCCCGCGCCGCCGGAACCCCGGACGGCGGGGCGTGACGGCGACCGAACGGTCGCTCCCCGAGGTCGCCGAGGAGCGGCCCGGCTACGCCCGCCGGTGGTGGGTGCTGGCCACCATGACGGTCTGCCTGCTCGTGGTGATCATGGGCAACACGACCCTCAACGTCGCGATCCCCACGCTGCAGCGTGAGCTCGGCGCCAGCCAGGGCGAGCTGCAGTGGGCGATCGACGCCTACATCCTCGTCTTCGCCGGCCTGCTCTTCTCCTGGGGCGTCATGGGCGACCGGATCGGCCGGCGCCGGGTGCTGCTGATCGGGCTGTCGATCTTCACGGCCGGCTCGCTGCTGGGCGCGTTCAGCAGCAGCCCCGGCGAGCTGATCGCCTGGCGCGCGGTCATGGGCGTCGGCGGGGCGGCGGTGCAGCCGACGACCCTGGCGGTCATCACCAACGTGTTCCCGCCGGGCGAGCGGGGTCGGGCGATCGGCGTGTGGGCGGGCACTGCCGGGATCGCCGTCGCCGGCGGCCCGCTGGCCAGCGGCGCGGTGCTCGAGCACTTCTGGTGGGGCGCCATCTTCCTCATCACGGTGCCGGTCGCGCTCCTCGGCATCGTGGCGACGCTGCTCGTCGTCCCCGAGTCCCGCGACCCGTCGCCGGGCCGGCTCGACGTCCCCGGCGTCCTGCTGTCGGTGCTGGCGCTGGTGGGACTGGTCTACGGGATCATCCACGGCGGGTCAGGGGCGAGCTGGGGCTCACCCGGCGTCCTCGTGCCACTGCTGGGCGGGCTGGCCCTGCTCGGGCTGTTCGTCTGGCTGCAGCGCCGCTCCGCGCACCCGGCGCTGGACGTCACGCTCTTCCGCAACCCGGCCTTCTCCGCCGCCGCGGCCGCCCTCGGGCTGAACTTCTTCGCCCTCATGGGCGCGACCTTCTACGTCGTCTACTACCTGCAGGGCGTGCTCGCGTACGGCCCGCTGGTCAGCGGCGCGGCGCTGATCCCCATGGCGCTGGGCATGGCGGTCATGGCGCCGGGCAGCTCGCGGCTGGCCGAGCGGTTCGGGGCCAAGGCCGTCGTCGGCACCGGCTTCGTCCTGCTGACGGCGGCCGTCTGCGGCTTCCAGCTGCTGGACGAGACGTCGTCGCTGGCGCTGCTGCTCGTCATCCTGGCGGTGCAGGGCCTGGGGATGGGCACGGTCATGGCACCGACGACCGAGTCGATCATGTCCGTCGTCCCCCGGCACAAGGCCGGCGCCGGGGCGGCCGTGAACAACTCGGTGCGCCAGGTCGGCGGCGCGCTGGGCGTGGCGATCCTCGGCTCGCTGCTGGCCAACGCCTACGCGGCACGGCTCGGGGGCGCCGTCGACGCGCTGCCCGCCGGCCTCCGCGAGGAGGCCAGCACCTCGCTCGTGGCCACCCTCGCCGCGGTGCAGCAGACCCTGGCCGGTGTCGACCCCGAGGCCGCTGCCGCGGCCGGCGGGCTGGTCGGTCCCGCCCGGGAGGCGTTCGTGGCGGCGATGCACCTCACCGCCCTCGGGACGGCGCTGGCCACGGCGCTGGCCGCCGTCGTCGTCCTGGTCTGGCTGCCGGGTCGGCGCGCCCGGAGCGAGGCCGGCGCTCCCGCCGGCCGTTAGCGTGGCGGCGGTGCAGGAGGGTCCCGGCCAGCAGCAGCGCCAGGTACGGGCCCTCGTGGGCCTGCTCGGCGCGACCGCGCTGGTGTACCCGCTGCTGCTGTGCGCGGTGCGGCTGACCTTCGCCCAGCTGCTCGCGGTCGACGTGGGCGGCACCGTGCTCTGGTTGACCACCGGCGCGGCGTGCAGCGTGGCCGCCGTCGCGGCGCTGCGCTGGGGCGTCGACCGCCCTGTCCGCAGTCCGTGGCTGCTGGCCGGTCTGCTGCCGCCGGTGGCGTTCGAGGCCTGGCTGCTGTGGCCGCTGCTGATCGGGTGAGACCCGACGGGTCCGCGTCCGGCAGGATGGCCGCGTGACGATGTCCTCGCCCCAGACCCGCCCCGGAACGCTCGTGCTGCTCCGCCACGGCGAGAGCGAGTGGAACAAGGCCAATCTGTTCACCGGCTGGGTGGACGTGCCGCTGTCGGAGAAGGGCCGCGGCGAGGCCGCCCGGGGTGGTGAGCTCCTCACCGAGCACGGCCTGCTGCCCGACGTGGTGCACACCTCGGTGCTCAAGCGTGCGATCACCACCGCCGAGCTCGCGCTGGCCGCCGCGGACCGGCAGTGGATCCCGGTCAAGCGCTCGTGGCGTCTCAACGAGCGGCACTACGGCGCGCTGCAGGGCAAGGACAAGGCCGCGACGCTCGCCGAGTACGGCGAGGAGCAGTTCACGATCTGGCGCCGGTCGTACAGCACCCCGCCGCCGCCCATCGAGGCCGGCAGCGAGTACTCGCAGGACGGCGACGCCCGTTACGCGGTGCTGCCGCCGGAGGTGCGGCCGCAGACGGAGTGCCTGGCCGACGTCGTCGTCCGGATGCTGCCGTACTGGTACGACGCGATCGTGCCGGACCTGCGCGCGGGCCTGACCGTGCTCGTGGCCGCGCACGGCAACAGCCTGCGGGCGCTGGTGAAGCACCTGGACGGGATGGGGGAGGACGAGGTCGTGGGGCTCAACATCCCCACCGGCGTCCCGCTGCGTTACGACCTGGACGACGACCTGCGCCCGACGAAGCCCGGTGGCGAGTACCTCGACCCCGAGGCGGCGGCCGCCGCCATCGAGGCGGTCAGGAACCAGGGCAAGAAGTAGGACCACCGAACGCCGAAGGGCCCCGTCCCGCGCCGGGAAGGGGCCCTTCGGGCACTCTGCTGGCAGGCGGATCGCTCAGCCACGGTGCCGGCCGGTGGGCCGACTAGTCAGCCGTCGCGTGCATCTCCCGCTCGCCGGTGACCAGGTAGACCACCCGACGGGCGACGCTGACCGCGTGGTCGGCGAAGCGCTCGTAGTAGCGGCCCAGCAGGGTGATGTCGATGGCCGCCTCCATGCCGTGCGGCCAGTCCTTGCTGAGCAGCTCGCTGAACAGCTGCCGGTGCAGCTGGTCCATCAGGTCGTCCTCGGCCTCCAGCGCGACGGCGGCCTCGACGTCGAGCTTGGCGATGACGGTCGCCGTCTGCGTCACCAGGCTCTGGGCGACGTGCCCCGCCTCGAGGAAGATCGGCCGCAGCTCCTGCGGGACGGCGTGCTCGGGGAAGCGCATCCGCGCCAGCTTGGCGACGTGGACGGCGAGGTCACCCATCCGCTCCAGGTCGCTGATGATCCGCATCGCTGCGGTGATGGTGCGCAGGTCCGTGGCGACCGGCGCCTGCCGGGCCAGCAGGGTGAAGCACCGCTGCTCGATGCTCTCCCGCGTGGCGTCGATGTGGTCGTCGCCCTCGATGACCAGGTTCGCCAGCTCGATGTCGGCGTCCAGCAGCGAGGTCGTCGCCTTGCTCATGGCAGACCCGACCGAGTTCGCCATCTCGACCAGGCAGTTGTTGATGTCGTCGAGTTCCTCGTGGTAGTGCTGCCGCACCGTCGTCCTCCTCGTCGGCCCTGCAGGCCGTGGCCCAACCTCGGGGGTACCCGCTGCTCGAGGCCCCGACGATCTCCGGACCCCGAGGGTAGGACGGTCCGTCCACCTCCTCCGGCCCCCGTGGTGAACGCGGGGGCACGAGAACGTGAACAGTCACGATCCGGGGTGCCGTGGTCACCCGCACGGGGGATGTCCGGCCCGACGCGCGGCCTAGCATCAGCGCGTGAGCTCGTCGGTCGCCCTGCTGGTCGGCCTCGTCGTCGGTGTGGTCGGTGGCGTCGTGGTCGCCTCCCTGCTGCGTGCCCGCCGTCCCGACCGCGAGCGCACCGCCCCGTCCGACGGTGCGGCCTCCGAGGCGGTCCTGTCCCGCCGGCTGCTGGACCTGATCGACCCCGCCGTCGTCGTGCTCGACGCGGACGACGTGGTCCTGCTGGCGAACCCGGCGGCCCGCTCCCTCGGCATCGTGCGCGAGACACGCCTGCTGGTCCCCGAGCTGCTGGAGCGGGCCCGCACGGTGCGCGACGAGGGCCGGTGTCGCGCCGAGGTGTCGCTGCCCGCCGCGGTCGTCGGTGGTGGGCCGCGGCAGGTCGGGGTGTTGGGCGTCCGGCTGGAACGTGGGTCCGGCCCGGCGCCCGGACCGGTGGCGCTGGTGCTGCAGGACGTGACCGAGGCCCGTCGTGTGGAGGCGGTCCGCCGGGACTTCGTCGCCAACGTCGGCCACGAGCTGAAGACCCCGGTCGGGGCGCTGTCCCTGCTCGCCGAGGCCGTCGAGGACGCCGCCGACGACCCCGAGACGGTGCGCCGCTTCGCCAGCCGCATGACCCACGAGGCCGACCGGCTGGCCCGCCTGGTCCGGGAGCTCATCGACCTGTCCCGGCTGCAGGGCGGGGAGCCGCTGCCCGAGCTGGTGCCGGTCGACGTCGACACGGTGATCGCCGAGGCGGTCGACCGGACCAAGCTGGCCGCGACCGCCAAGCAGATCGCCATCGTCTCCGGCGGTGAGCGGGGACTCGTGGTGCGCGGCGTGGAATCGCAGCTCGCGACGGCGGTCACCAACCTGCTGGCCAACGCCGTCTCCTACAGCCTCGAACAGACCCGGATCGCCGTCGGCGCGCGGGCCCGTGCCGGCTTCGCGGAGCTCACCGTGACCGACAGCGGCATCGGCATCCCACGCGAGGACCGCTCGCGGGTGTTCGAGCGCTTCTACCGGGTGGATCAGTCCCGGGCCAGCCGCACCGGCGGCACCGGCCTCGGGCTGGCCATCGTGAAGCACGTGGCCACCAACCACGGCGGCTCGGTGAGCGTGTGGAGCGAGGAGGGCCTCGGCTCCACGTTCACCCTGCGCATCCCGCTGGCAGACGTTTCCCCCGAACCCGCCGGCGACGCGCCGGCCGAGCACGACCTGGTCGGCGGCTCGTCCGCCGCCGACGCCACGGAAGGACGGTCATGACCCGAGTGCTGGTCGTGGAGGACGAGGAGTCCTTCTCCGACGCGCTGTCCTACATGCTGCGGAAGGAGGGGTTCGAGTCGGTCGTGGCCGCCACCGGGCCGGAGGCGCTGGCCGAGTTCGACCGCGGCGGCGCCGACATCGTGCTCCTCGACCTCATGCTGCCGGGGCTGCCCGGCACCGAGGTGTGCCGCCAGCTGCGGTCCCGCAGCGGCGTGCCGATCATCATGCTGACCGCGAAGGACTCCGAGGTCGACAAGGTCGTCGGGCTGGAGCTCGGCGCCGACGACTACGTCACCAAGCCGTACTCGGCCCGCGAGCTGGTCGCCCGCATCCGTGCGGTGCTGCGCCGCCGCGGTGAGGTGGACACGCCGGTCGAGTCGGCACTGGAGGCCGGGCCGGTGCGCATGGACGTCGAGCGGCACGTCGTCTCCGTGGACGGCGAGCCGGTCGCGCTGCCCCTCAAGGAGTTCGACCTGCTCGAGCTGCTCATGCGCAACGCCGGGCGGGTGCTCACACGGGTGCAGCTCATCGACCGGGTGTGGGGCTCGGACTACGTGGGCGACACCAAGACCCTCGACGTCCACGTCAAGCGGCTGCGCGCCAAGATCGAGCCGGACCCGGCCAACCCCAAGTACCTGGTGACCGTCCGCGGACTCGGCTACAAGCTCGAGGCGTGACACTCGGTCGGCCTACCGGCCTCCGACCGCGGCCACGTGCCGTCCCCGGCGGGCGCTGAGCCCGGTTCGCCGCCTCGTCGCGGACCCCTCCGGGGCCCACTCCTCGACGACACCGCGGCGGTGGGCGCGCACCGGCCGGGGTTCACTGGCCCCGGCCGGTCTCCTCCTGCAGCTCGTCGATCTTGCGCGACGCGTCGGCCTTGGTGATGTCGTCCGGCACGTCCTCGCCGGCCTCGCGCGCCAGCGTGTGCAGGTAGCTCTTCTGCGCTCCGGTGGCGGGCTCGTCGCCGGTCACCCAGTCCGACGGGTCCTTCTCGGCGCTGCGGTCGTCGTTCGCGGTGGGTTCGCTCATGTGTTCGATCCTAGGCCGGGGTGAGCTCCGGCGCAGGTCGAGCCGCGGCCGCACGGCGAGCGGCCTCCCACCGGCGGCCAGTGCGGTACACGTGCACGCGGCCGCAGGGGCAGTCGACGTGCAGGGCGATGTGGGTCGGGTGGTTGACCACCGAGCGGATGCGCCGGTCGGCGACCAGCTCGTCGGTCCTCGTCACGGGGCAGGTGATCAGCAACACACGATGAGCGTGCTCCTGGCCCACCGGCTGCACGAGTGGCAGAAGTGACCGCTATCGCATTTTTCCTGCCATGATGTCCGGCATGACAGCCGACCGTCCCCTCGTGGTGAGCGTCCTCGTCGCCGACGGTCTCGTCGGCAGTTTCGGGCTCGGCGTCTGTGCCGAGGTCTTCGGCTACGACCGCCGGCACATGGGGCTGCCACGGTTCGACTTCGCGCTGGTCAGCGAGGCGCCCGGCGTGCTGCGCACCGACACCGGCATCCCCATCACGGTGGAGCACGGCCTGGAGCGGCTGGCCTGCTCCGACATCATCTCGATCACGGCGTGGGAGCTGTTCGACCGTGTGCCCTCGCCGGTGCTGCTCGACGCCATCCGGGCGGCGTACGCGCGCGGCGCCACGATCGTCAGCCACTGCACGGGGGCCTTCGTGCTCGCCGAGGCCGGGTTGCTCGACGGCAAGCGGGTGACCACCCACTGGAAGTGGGCCGGGGAGCTCGCTGCCCGCTTCCCGGCCATCGAGGTGGACCCGTCGGTGCTCTACGTCGACAACGGCCGGATCCTCACCGGCGCCGGGACGGCGGCCGGCGTCGACACCCTGCTGCACCTCGTGCGCCGCGAGTGGGGCGCCGCGGCCGCCAACGCGCTGGCGCGCGAGATGGTGGTGCCGCCGCACCGCGACGGCGGGCAGGCGCAGTTCATCGACGCCCCCGTCGCCGAGTGCCAGGACGACCTGCTCGGCGCGGTCCTCGAGTGGGCGCAGAACCACCTCGCCGACGACGTCAGCGTCGAGGCGCTCGCCCGGCGCGCGCTCATGAGCCCACGCAGCTTCGCCCGCCGGTTCAAGGCGACGACCGGCACGACCCCGCACGCCTGGCTGCTGGGCCGCCGGCTCGCGGCCGCCGAGGCGCTGCTGGAGGAGACCGACGCGCCGGTCGAGGAGATCGCCCGACTGGTCGGCTTCGGCACCGCAGCCGGCTTCCGGGAGCAGTTCGCCCGCCGGCGCGGGGTGTCCCCGCGGGCCTACCGGCAGACGTTCCGGGCCGCATTCGCCGCGGCGGACGACGACCGGGCTGCCTGAACTCCGGCGAGATCGGCGATCTCGCCGGCTTCGAGGCCGGGATCCGTGCGAGATCGCCGATCCCGCCGCGGGCGTGGTCCCCTCAGGCGCCGGGGATCGGGCGGGCGACGCCGACCAGCGAGTCCAGCCGACCGGCGTTGGCCGGGGCCAGCGGGCTGCGCACCACCCGGGTGAGCGCCAGCCCGGCCCGCGCCAGCAGCAGGGCGTGGGTGCGCGGCGTGAAGTGCCAGATGTGCTCGGTCGGCTTGAGCGTCCACCAGCGGGTGCCCAGCAGCCGCGCGGGGAGCGACGAGACGTACGGCGTCGAGAACACGACGACGCCGTCGTCGGCGACCAGCGAGCGCACCGACCGCCAGAAGGACAGCGGGTCGGGCACGTGCTCGACGGTGTCCCAGGCGCAGACGACGTCGAAGCCGGGATCCAGCGGCGCGTCCTCCAGCTGGCCGCAGAACACGTCGAGCCCCAGGGTGTCCTGCGCGTGCTTGGCGCCGGTGCGGGAGAGCTCGACGCCGGACGTCGTCCAGCCGGCCTCCCGCGCCGCGGCGAGGAACAGGCCGTAGCCGGCGCCGACCTCGAGCAGCCGTCCGCCCGCCGCCGCGCCGCCGCCCCGCTCGCGGTCGACCAGGGCGAGCCGGCCCGCCGTCCAGGTGCGCTGCAGCAGCATCGCCGGCGACCAGCGTCCCTCGGCCGAGGGCGCGCCGTCGGAGTCGGCCGCCCCGCTCGAGACGGCGGAGCCGTAGACGCCACCCTCGAAGTAGCCCACGTCGTCGTAGAGCCGCTGCAGCGCCTCCGGGCGCAGCCGGGGACTGATGAACACCAGCTCGCACTGCGGGCAGCGGACCACCCCGAACGGGGCGACGTCGTGCACCAGCGTGCCGGGCACCCGGCACAGGCAGCAGACGACGTCCTCGGTGTCCTCGGCCGTCCAGCGTGCGAGCTCTGTCACCGGGTCAGCGTACGGAGCGACCGGCCCGTTCCGCGGCAGCGGTGGAGGCCGCGCCCGGCGTCGCCGGCTCGGCCGGGACCGGCGCGCTCTCCGCGGTCGGGTAGCGCGTCGCCACCAGGGTGGCCAGCCGCCGGCGGACGACGGGGGAGACCAGCCCGTCCGTGCCACCGGTGTCCAGCAGCTCCCCCGGGACGACGACGTAGCGGTCGGGAGCCGCCTCGGCCAGGGCGACGAAGGCGCGGCGCACCGCCTCTGCGTCCGCGTCCGCGGGCGCGGAGGTGACAGGGGAGTCGACGACGACGGTCAGGTCGGGGAGCAACCCCCCGGTGGCCCACAGCGACGTCCGGAAGATGCGGTCGCCGTCGAGGCCCTGGCCGGCGCCGTGGAAGGCGACCGAGGTGTCCACGTAGTGGGTGTTGACCACCACCCGGTTGCGCTCGAGGGCGGGGCGGATCACCGTCGCGACGTGCTGGGCGCGGTCGGCGGCGGCCAGCAGCGCGGCGGTGTGCGCCGTGACCGGGCGGCCGGTGTCGTCGACGGCCGGGTCCGGCCGCGTGGAGCCGGTGCCCGAGCCGGACGGGGCCGGGAAGAGCAGACCGCGCACCTGCCGGCCCAGCCGGGTGTCGCTGGGCTCGGCGGTGACCTCGACCGGGCAGCCGCAGTCGCGCAGCACCTGCGCCAGGTCCGCGGTGTAGCGCCGGGTGAGCTCGCGGTCGGCCCCCTCGACGACGACGAAGAGCCCGACTCCGTGGGAGGACGCCGAGAACAGGTCCGAGCGGCCCCACAGCAGCCGCAGCACGTCGCGCACGCGGGTGCGCGAGCGGGCCGGCACCACCTGGCGGGTGGCGTACGCGCTGACCACCAGGGCCAGCACGCCGCCGACCAGCAGCGTCAGGCCGGGGCCGGTGAGGGTGAGCACCAGGTCGCCCAGGCGGATGTCGTGGGTACCCAGCAACCCGGCCAGCCCGGGGCCGACCGCCACCGCCAGCAGCAGCACGATGCGCACCGAGGAGATCACGAAGGCGAAGACGCGGCCGCGCAGCCGGTCCTCCACCTCGTAGCCGATCAACGTGTAGCCGATGATCCAGCTGACGCCGGCGAACAGGCCCACGCAGAACGCCGCGGCGGTGGCCAGCACGAAGTCCCGCAGCACCGACATCACCAGCAGCGCGACGCCGGCCAGCCCGATGGCGTGGGTGAAGACGCTGCGCCGCGGCACGGTGGGGAAGATGCGCGGCCCGGCCAGCATGCCGATGGCCAGGCCGGTGAAGACCACGCCGAACACGACCGAGTACCCGGCGGCACCGGCCTGCAGCGTGGCCACGTACAGCTGGGCGACGCCGACGGTGAGCCCGCCGGCGCCGAACGCGCCGATCACGCCGACGTAGAGGGCTCGCATGAACGGCTGCCCGCGCAGGAACGCCACGCCCTCCACGACCAGGGAGAACACGTTGCGCTGCTCGCCGTCCCGGTCGACCGGCGTGCCCGGGATGAGCCGGCGGGAGAACAGCACGGTGGTCGCGCTGACGCCGAAGCTGCCGGCGTTGAAGACCAGGGCGACGACGATCGCCGTCCGCGCCTCGCTCCCGTCGCCCTCGCCGATCAGCCGGCTGATCGTCGACAGCAGGGCGAACAGCAGGGCGGCGACGGGGACCGCGCCGTACACGGAGAACAGCGAGACCTGGTTGGCGACGGCGAGCCGCTCGCGGGGAACGATCGACACCCACATCGCCTGCTTGGCCGGGTTGGTGAACAACCCGACCGCCTCGACGAGGAACTGGGCGACGTAGAGCCAGGTCAGCTCGTAGGTGACCGCGATCGACAGGTACAGCGTGAGCGCCAGCAGCTCGCCGACGACCACCGTCGTCCGCCGGTCCAGCCGGTCGGCCAGGGCCCCGGCCAGCGGGCCGAGCACCAGGTCGGGCAGCAGCCGGGTGAGGATGACGCCGGAGATCGCGGCGCCCTGCACCGCCAGGGACTCGTCACGGGTGAGCTGCTGGGCCATCGCCGTGGTGGCCAGCAGGCCCAGCCAGTCGCCGAGGCTGGAGACGGTGATCGCCGCCCACAGCCGGCGGAACACCGGGATGCGGACGAGCGCGAGGAAGGCGTTGTCGGTCCGGCCCCCGACCGGGGGAGGGCCCGCCGTCGCGTGCTCCTCGGTCACAGTCCCAGCCGTCCGCTCGTCGGTCGCGTCGCCGGAAGAGTAGTGGCGCGACGTGACCGGCCGATGTCGTCCGACCCTCGGTCGGGGGAGTTCTCAGGGACGGCGGCGGTGCAGCGTCACCGGAACGGGCGGCGGGCTGGCCGGGTGGGGGGCGACCAGACCGCGGTCCAGCCGCTCCTCGGTCAGCCGGCGCAGCTCCTCGTAGGCCGGCGTCCCGAGGAGGGCCGTGAGCTCGCCGGCGTAGGTGACCACCAGGGGCTCGGCGGAGACGTGCGCCGCCGGTGAGCCGCTGCACCACCAGTGCAGGTCGTGCCCGCCGGGACCCCAACCGCGACGGTCGAACTCGCCGATGCTCGACACCAGGACCCTGCTGCCGTCGGGGCGCTCGACCTCCTCCTGCTCGCGGCGCACCGGCAGCTGCCAGCACACGTCGGGCTTGGTCAGCAGCGGGTGCAGCCCCTCGCGCAGCGCCATGCGGTGCAGCGCGCAGCCGGTGCCGCCGGGGAAGCCGGGCCGGTTGAGGAAGACGCAGGCGCCGTCGACCAGCCGGGTGCGCAGCGAGCGCACGCCACCCTCGTCGGGGGCCTGCCCCTCCTCGGCCGAGTCCTCCTCGGTCCAGCCGCCGCGGCCGACCGGCGCGAGCTGCCAGTCCTCGTCGGTGAGGTCGGCGGCGGCGGCGGTCACCCGGGCCAGGTCGTCCTCGTCGGTGAAGAAGGCGCCGTGGCTGCAGCAGCCGTCGTCGGGACGGCCCTCGACGACGCCGGCGCACCCGCGGCCGAAGACGCACGTCCAGGCCGACGACAGCCAGGTCAGGTCGGCGCGGACGACGTGCTGCGGATCGGCCGGGTCGGGGAACTCGACCCACTCCCGGGCGAAGTCGAGCGGCACCTCGGGCGGGACGTCGTGCACCCGCCCAGCGTAGAGAAGGGACCCCCTCCCCCTCACGCCTCCGGCGCGAGCCTCTGGAGGGGGCCATGCAGACTGACCGCATGAGGCTCGGGGTGCTTGACGTCGGCTCGAACACCGTGCACCTGCTCGTGGTGGACGCCCATCGCGGCGGACACCCGACCCCGCAGCACGACGACCGCTGGCTGCTGCGCCTCGCCGAGCACGTCGGCGACGACGACCTGCTGTCCAAGGACGGCGAGAAGGCGTTGCTCAGGGCGGTGCGCAAGGCGTGCGAGCAGGCCGAGAAGCAGGGCTGCGACGAGGTGCTGGCGCTGGTCACCTCCGCCATCCGCGAGGCCCGCAACGGGATGGAGGTGCTGGAGCGGGTCCGGCAGCGGACCGGTGTGCAGCTGCACGTGACCAGCGGTGAGGACGAGGCGCGGCTGACCTTCCTCGCCGTCCGCCGGTGGTTCGGGTGGAGCGCCGGCCGGCTGCTCGTGCTCGACATCGGTGGCGGGTCGCTGGAGCTGGCCAGCGGCCTGGACGAGGACCCCGACGTCGCGCTGTCCCTCCCGCTGGGTGCCGGCCGGATGACCCGGCGCTTCCTGCCCGAGGCGCGCACCGGCGGACGCCCGGACCTGCGTGCTCTCGCCGAGCTCGACGAGTACGCCGCGGACCTGCTCAAGCCGGCGGCGAAGAAGCTGCTGGCCGGCGGCCCACCGGACCTCGTGACGGCGACCTCCAAGACGTTCCGGACCCTGGCCCGGCTGACCGGCGCGGCGCCCTACTCCGCGGGCCTGCGCGCGCCGCGCGAGCTGAGCCAGGAGGGGCTGGTGCAGCTGCTGGGGTTCGTCGCGCGCATCGAGTCCTCGGCGCTGGCCGAGCTGCAGGGCGTCTCGCCCGACCGCGCCCACCAGATCCCCGGCGGCGCCGTCGTGGCGCGGGCCGCGATGCGGGCGCTGGACGTACCGTCCGTGCGGATCTGCCCGTGGGCGCTGCGGGAGGGCGTCATCCTCCGGCGACTGGACTCGTTGGAGGACGACAGATGAGCACTCCTCCCGGCAGCCGCGGCGAGGGGCGCCGCGACCCGGAGACCGGCGGCCGGCCGCTGGCCGACATCCTCCGCGAGGCCGGCGTCGAGTCGCCGACCCGCGGCCGACGCCGCCGCGGGGAGGAGCTGGAGGACACCGGCGTCCGCCAGCGCGGCTCGGGGGACACCGGACGCGTGGCCGACCGGCCGGAGTTCGGCCGGCGTTCGAGCGACCGCGCCGGGATCCGGCCCGGGGACCGCGTCCGGGACCGCATCGAGGACACCACCCCGCCGGTGCCCAAGCGGCCGGGTGGACGCCGGCAGCACGATCCCTCCACCGCGGCCATCCCCGGCCTGCGGCCCTCCCGCAAGCCCGGCGTCCCGGCCGCCGCCGGGGCGACGCGCGAGGGAGCGGTACGGGAAGGGGCTCTGCGCGAGGGGGCTGGGCGCGAGGGAGCGGTACGGGCGCGGACGACGAGCGCGGACTCCGGACCGCGGACCGGCCCGATCCCCGTCGTCCGGACCGACGACCCGCCGCTGCTGGAGGACGAGGGCCTCGGGCCCCGCGAGGGCGCGCTGGCCTGGCTGCGCTTCGGCGGCGAGCTGGTGCTCGCGCTGGCCGCCGGCGTCGGCATCTACTTCCTGTTCACCGTGCTGTGGCAGCAGCTGCCCTACGTGGCCGTGCTGCTGGCGCCGGTCGCCGTGGCGGGGCTGGTCGGTGGCGTCAGCGCGGTGCGGCAGCGCCAGGACCGCGAGCCCGTCGGCGTGCGGCTGGTGGCGGTCCTGGTCTTCGCCGGCACCGTGCTCACCATCGCGCCCGCAGCCGGCCTGCTCTCCACCGGGTGAGGACCACCCTCCCCCACGCTCGACCCCCCTCCCGGCTCCCGCCGGGCCCCGTCCCGAGGCTCACCCCGAGCCTGCGGGCGGTGAGGACGACGGGGTCCTCCCCACCTGGAGGGTGGCCCCAGTACGCCACCGCGCGCGGGACGGGGCCGCCGTCCTCAGTCGGCGTCCTCGGCGTCGACGTCCTGGTCCGCGGCGGCGAACCGCTCCACGATCGCGGCGTCGAACGCGTCGAGGTCGTCGGGCCTGCGGCTGGTGACCAGGTTGCCGTCGACCACGACCTCCTCGTCCACCCACGTCGCGCCGGCGTTGCGCAGGTCGGTCTGCAGCGAGGGCCACGAGGTCATCCGCCGCCCGCGGACGACGTCGGCCTCCACCAGCACCCACGGGGCGTGGCAGATGGCCGCCACCGGCTTGCCCGCGTCGAAGAAGGCCTTCACGAAGGCCACGGCGTCCGCGTCGGCGCGGACGAAGTCGCCGTTGATGACGCCGCCGGGCAGCACCAGCGCGCCGTACTCGTCGGGGTCGGCCGAGCTGACCACCGCGTCCACCTTCTTGGTGTCGCCCTTGTCGATGTGCTCGTAGGCGGTGATCTCGCCGGCCTCGAGCGACACCAGCTCCGGCTGGGCGCCGGCCTCCTCGAGCGCCTGCCACGGCCGGTCGAGCTCGACCTGCTCCACGCCGTCGGTCGCGAGGACGGCCACCTTCATCCCGTTCAGCTCATCAGCCATGCGGCGGCGGCTACCCGGCCCCCGGCGGGGACACACGCCCCGAGCACTAGGTTCGGCCCCGTGCGTGCGCAGATCACAGCCCCGGTGCGCCGCCTGCTCGACGTCCTCTCGGGGACCGGCTCACGGGTCTACGACCCGGTCCGCGCCGCCGCGGACGCCACCGCGGCGGGCTGTGCGGTCGCCCTGGAGCACACCCCTGCCGCGAACGCCTCCGCCGAGCTGCACGACCTCGTCTCCCGGGTGGCCGGCGCCGGGCTGGCGGGCGCCTGCGAACTCACCGTCCCCGTCGACCGGCTGGGCGCCGCAGCGGCCGGCGTGGCGCGTGCCGCCATCGGCGCCGAGCTGGCCGTCGCGCTGGCCGGCGCCCCGGCCGCGGTGGACGACCTCGCGGCGGAGGTCGGGCCGGTCACGGTGGTCGTCCGTGCGGCCGACGCCCGCGCCGAGGAGCGCTGCCGTGCGCTGGCCGGGGGCCGGGTGCGGCTGACCCTCCCCGGCCGGCGCGGCGCGGCTGCCGACCTGGCCTTCGTGCGCTGTCTCAACGTGCTGATGAGCGGGGCCGGGCACCCTGGCGTCGGCACCTCCGACCCGCGGCTGGTCGCCATCGCCGGCGAGCGTGCCGCCTGGAACGAACGAGCACCCGACAGCTGGGAGTACGTCATGCCGTGGCAGGTCCGCAGCGAGCAGCAGCGCCGGCTGGTCGCCGGTGGGTACCGGGTGCGGGTGGTCCTGCGCTCCGGTGGTCCGGCTACCCCCGTCCTCCGCCGTCCGGCGGGCCGGTCGTGAGCGCGGGGGAGGCCGGCCGCTCCGGCCTGGCGATCATCGGCGGCGGGAAGATCGGGGAGGCGCTGCTCTCCGGTCTGGTCCGCCGCAGCGGGTCCGGCGGGATCGTCGTCTGCGAACGCAGCCCCGAGCGCGCCGCCCAGCTGTCGGACCGGTACGGCGTCCCGGTGCTGGAGTTGGCCGAGGCGGTCGCCCGTGCCCGGGTGCTGCTGCTCGCGGTCAAGCCGCAGGACATCGGCACGCTGCTCGGCCTGCTGGCGGGCAGCGTGGACGACGGGCACCTCGTGGTGTCGGTCGCCGCCGGCGTCCCGACGTCGACCATCGAGGCGGCACTGCCCGACGGCGTCCCCGTCGTGCGGGTCATGCCCAACACCCCGGCGCTGGTGGACGAGGGGATGAGCGTGCTGTCGGCCGGGGCGCACGCCGACGAGGGGCACCTGGACGAGGCCGAGGCGCTGCTGGCCGCCGTCGGGCGGGTGCGTCGGGTGCCGGAGGCCCAGCAGGACGCCGTGACCGCCCTGTCGGGCAGTGGGCCCGCCTACTTCTTCTACCTGGTCGAGGCGATGATCGACGCAGGCATCCTGCTCGGCCTGCCGCGCGACCTCGCCGCGGACCTCATCGTGCAGACCGCACTGGGCTCGGCGGTGATGCTGCGCGACTCCGGCGAGCACCCGGTGCAGCTGCGCGAGGCGGTCACCAGCCCGGGCGGGACGACGATCGCCGCGATCCGGGAGCTGGAGCGGCACGGCGTGCGCGCGGCGCTGATCGCGGCCATCGAGGCGGCCCATGCGCGCTCGGTCGAGCTGGGGCGGGCCACGCGCGACCGGTGACCGTACCGCGACGGAGCATCGACGTATCGACAATGCGTGATCGCTTCGCCACGTGTCGCCTACGACGCGCCCGGGCACATGTCGACGTGGCTACATAGGTGTAGTTCTGCCCAGGACGGACCGTTCCCCCTGTCCGTTTCTTCCATCGCTTCTGTCACGCATGTCCCCCTACTCTCTGTGTCAGCACATGCGGGATCCGTAGTCGGTGGGGAAGCCGACGCCCGGCGCGTGCTAGGTCCGGAGATGAAGAGATGACCATGCCCCAGCGCACCGTTCCCGCCGCCTACGCCCGTCCGGGCGTCCCCGGCCCGCGCCCCGTCGGCCGGCCCATCCAGGCCGCCACCATGGCCCGCCCCGTCCCGCCGCAGCACCCGGCCGCCATGCCCGTCGGCCGCCCGCCGGTCCCGGCCCCCCGCGCCGCCGTCACCTTCCTGACGGTCGCCGAGGTCGCCAGCATGATGCGTGTCTCCAAGATGACCGTGTACCGCCTCGTGCACGCCGGTGAGCTCTCCGCCGTCCGCGTCGGCCGCTCGTTCCGCGTCCCGGAGCGCGCCGTGCAGGACTACCTGCGCGACGCCTACACCGACATCGCGTGACGACAGCGCTGCGAGCACCGCAGCGAGGGGCGAGCGAGGCGCTGGGCAGCGCACGGAGTCGCACCCACGGCATCGCCTGAGAGGGCCCCTGCTCCCTCCGCGCAAGGCCCCCGCCAGCTCGGGGCGGTGCCCGGGACGGGGCCGTGGCGGGACCCTGCAGGGAGGCGTTGCCGCTGCTCCTCGCAGATGCCACCGGCCTGCACCCGTCCCCACGTGGTGCCGCACCACCGCACCACCGCACCACCCCACCCCCTCGGGTGGGGCCGGATCGCCGGCAGGTCCACGCGGCAGCGTCGCCGCGGGACCGCCGGGTACGCTCGGACGCCGAGCGACACCGGGACCGGTTCCGGTCCTGGTCGTCGCACACGAGCTGATCACCTCGCGCGGCGCCCGGTGCGACCTCTCGGTCGACGGTGGCCGCCGCGCCGCGACGACGTCGGGAGCACGCACATGGGTTCGGTCATCAAGAAGCGCCGCAAGCGGATGGCGAAGAAGAAGCACCGCAAGCTGCTGAAGAAGACCCGCGTCCAGCGCCGCAACAAGAAGTGAGCTGACGCTCGTGCCGCCCGCGGTGGTCCTGGTCACCGGTGTCAGCCGGTGGCTCGGGGGTGCGCTGGCGGCCGAGCTCGCTCGCGACCGCGCCATCGAACGCGTCATCGGGGTGGACACCGTCCCCCCGTCGCCGGAGATGCTCCGCCGGCTGGGTCGCACCGAGTTCGTGCGGGCCGACATCCGCAACCCGTTGATCGGCAAGGTCATCGCGACGGCCTCGGTCGACACGGTCGTGCACATGAACATCAGCTCCACGCCTGCCGGCTCCGGCGGGCGGGGGCCGATGAAGGAGCTCAACGTCATCGGGACGATGCAGCTGCTGGCCGCCTGCCAGAAAGCGGCGTCGGTCCGCCGGTTCGTCCTCAAGTCGAGCAGCGCCGTCTACGGCGCCTCCTCGCGCGACCCCGCGGTCTTCACCGAGGCGATGCAGGCCCGCCGGGTGCCCTCCGGGGGCTTCGCCCGGGACAGCCTCGACATCGAGGGCTACGTCCGGTCCTTCGCGCGGCGCCGCCCCGACGTCGGTGTGGCCGCACTGCGCTTCACGAACTTCATCGGCCCGCGCATCGACTCGGTGCTCACCTCCTTCCTGCGCATGCCGCTGGTCCCCACGGCCCTGGGGTACGACGCCCGAGTGCAGCTGCTGCACGAGGACGACGCCCTCGCCGTGCTGACACGGGCCACCACCGGGGACTTCACCGGCACGGTCAACGTCGGCGGAGAGGGCACGTTGCTGCTGTCGCAGGTCATCCGCCGGCTGGGCCGGCTGCAGGTGCCGCTGCCCTCGCCCGCCCTGGGCTCGCTGGGCCGGTTCACCCGCCGGTTCGGCTACGTCGACTACTCCCCGGAACAGATGCGCTTCCTCAACTTCGGCCGGGTCGTGGACACCACCGTGTTGCGCGAGGAATTCGGCTACACGCCCCGCTACACCACCGAACAGGCGCTGGCCGACTACGCGAGCACCGTCGCGCCGGTCATCCCGCCGGAGCTGGTCGCCGGTGTCACCGGCCGGGCGCAGGACCTCGTGGCCCGCGTCGGCGCCACGGTCGGCACGGTGGGGGAGCGGTTGCGCCCGACGCCGCCGTCCCCCGGTCTGCGGGCGGTGCGCGATGCCTGAGGCCCGGGTCATCCGGCTGCGGCCCGACGACGACGAGCCGCGGGTCCCGCCGCCGTCGTCCGCCTCGTGGGAGGAGCAGGTCGCCGGCGGCCTGGAGTTCCTCCGCCGTCGGGTCACCGGCGACTACGACACCGACGAGTTCGGCTTCGACTCCGACCTCACCGACCACGTGCTGCTCCCGCTGCTGCGGCCACTGTTCTCGCGCTGGTTCCGGGTGGAGACCCACGGCGTGCAGAACGTGCCCGACGTCGGCGGTGGGCTGGTCGTGGCCAACCACTCGGGAACGGTGCCGCTCGACGCGATGATGGCCACGGTCGCGTTGCACGACGACCACCCGGCCCGGCGGCGCCTGCGGCTGCTCGGCGCCGACCTGGTCTTCGACCTGCCGTTCATCGGCTCGCTGTCGCGCAAGCTCGGCTCCACGTTGGCCTGCAACGAGGACGCCGAACGGCTGCTCACCGGCGGCGAGCTGGTCGGCGTGTTCCCCGAGGGGTTCAAGGGGATCGGCAAGCCGTTCCGCGAGCGGTACACCCTGCAGCGCTTCGGCCGCGGGGGTTTCGTCACGGCCGCACTGCGCACCGGGGCGCCGATCATCCCGTGCGCGATCGTCGGGGCCGAGGAGACCTACCCGATGATCGGCAATGCCAAGACCGTCGCCCGGTTGCTCGGCCTGCCCTACTTCCCGGTGACGCCGACCTTCCCGGCGCTCGGTCCGCTGGGGCTGGTGCCGCTGCCGTCGAAGTGGCTGATCGCCTTCGGCGAGCCGATCGAGACGGCCTCCTACGGTCCGGCCGCCGCCGAGGACCCGATGCTGGTCTTCAACCTCACCGACCAGGTGCGCGAGACCATCCAGCAGTCGATCTACCAGCTGCTGCTGCAGCGCAAGTCCGTCTTCAGCTGAGCTTGCGGCGGCGCAGGGCGAGCGCGCCGCCGACCAGCCCACCGGACAGGGCGGCGGCCGCCACGGTCGGCACGACGGTCTTGGCGGCCTTGCGGCCGGTGCGGAAGTCCTTGATCTCCCAGCCGCGGGAGCGAGCCACGGCGCGCAGCTCGGTGTCGGGGTTGACCGCGACCGCCCGGCCGGTGAGCGTGAGCATCGGCAGGTCGTTGGAGCTGTCGCTGTAGGCGGTGCACCGCGAGAGGTCCAGCCCCTCCCGCTCGGCCAGCGCCCGGACCGCCTCGGCCTTGGCCTCGCCGTGCATCAGCTCACCGACCAGCCGGCCGGTGTAGTGCCCGTCCACGACCTCCGCGACGGTGCCGAGCGCACCGGTGAGCCCGAGCCGGTGGGCGATGATGCCGGCCAGCTCCACCGGCGTCGCCGTCACCAGCCAGACCCGCTGGCCGGCGTCGAGGTGCTGCTGGGCGAGCACCCGCGTGCCGGCCCAGATGCGGTCGGACATGAGCTCGTCGTAGATCTCCTCGCCGGCCTGCACGATCTCGGCGACCGGCCGCCCGGCCACGAAGGCCAGCGCGCTCTCGCGGATGGTGTGCATGTCGTCGGCGCTCTCGTTGCCGGCGATCCGGAACTTCGCCTGCTGCCACACGAAGCGCGACATGTCGCGGGTGGTGAGGTACTTGCGGGCGGCCAGGCCGCGGGCGAACCAGAAGATCGACGCGCCGACCATCATCGTGTTGTCGACGTCGAAGAACGCTGCCGCGGTCAGGTCCGGGACGGCGGCCGGCGCCGGCTCGACCTCGGCAGCCGCGGCCGAGGCGGCGCCTGCGACGTGCGCCCGCGTCTCCTCGTCCGGCACGTCCGCCGAGCGCGCGCGGCGGCCGCGGAAGAGCAGTCCCGGCACGACGACCTCCACTGTCGCTCCTCCACCGCCCTCGCGGACGGCCGGTGCGTCCCCGACCCTAGTGGCGTCCCGCGGGGCATCGGCCGGGGGCCCGTGGAGCCGGATCGACCCTGCGCGGGTCAGCAGACCAGCGGCTGGATGCAGATCGGCAGCGGGGTCTCCAGCAGCGGTTCCCCGTCGGGCTCCTCGGGTGCCACAGGCGTGGCCAGCGGCCGGTCGGGCACCGGCGGATCGGGCACCGGCAGCGGCGACTCCACGGCCGGGGTGTCCGGCACTCCCGGATTCGTCCCGTCGTCTCCGGACGAAGACCCGCCGTCCCGGTCGCCGCTCCCGGAGCGGGGAACGGACGGCGCGGACGACGGGGGCGCGGACGGCGCAGGCGCGGACGGCGTGGACGCGGACGGCGCGGGCGCGGAGGGCGGGGCCGGCCGCGGGGCCGGGGCCGGGGACCGCGCCGAGGTGCCGGCCCGAGGGGCGCCGCCGTCGGAGGCAGGGGCGTCGCCGGAGGGGATGCCGTCGTCGCCGGTGTCCCCGGCCGGGGCCTCGTCGGTGGGTGTGCCGCGCTGCGGCGCTCCGGCCGGGCACCCTGCCGGCACCGGTCCCAGCGGATCGGTGCCCGCCGTGGCCGGGCCGTCGGCGCAGGTCAGTGCGGCCCGCAGCCCGGTGGCCCGGCCGGACACGCCGGTCAGCAGCTCGAGGGACTGCTGCGACGCGACCGCCGCCTCCGCGGGCAGGTCGGCCCGCAGCGCGCTCAACTCGGCGGCCTGCCGCCCGGCCCAGTCGGCCAGCTCCGCGACCGGCGCGGGATCCCGGCCGGCGACCGCCTGGGTCGTCAGGAACGCGGCACCCTCCCGGGTCTGGGCGTCCATCGTGTCGAGCAGGCCGACCACGTCGCCCGCCGCGGGAGCGCGCAGGTCGGCCAGCTCGTCGAGGCGGGTCCGGGCGAACTCCAGCAGCGTCAGACCGCGGTCGTCGCCGGCCAGGGCGAGCTGGGTCTGCTCCGCGCCGCGCTTGACGCCGTACAGGGCGTCACCGGGCCGGGCCCCGGTGGACAGCGCCACGAGCGTCCCGAGGGCGGTCACGGTCATCGCCGCACCGGCCAGGCCGGCGGTCAGCCGGGTGCGCCACGTCGCGGGCGGGTCGTGGTCGGCGCGGGCGGCCAGCAGCCGCCGCAGGCCGGAGCGCGGCGCGCGCTGCGGGGAGCGGACCGCGGCCATCGCGACCAGCCGGTCGCGGGTGGCGGACCGGAACCGTGCGTCCGGTGCGTCGTCGAGGTCGGCCGCCAGCCGCTGCAGACGGGCGACGACCGCATCCTCCCGCTCGCGTACGACGGCCCGCCGGCCACCCGGCGGTTCGGCGCCGTCGCGCGTGCTCACCAGGTGCCTCCGAGGGGTCGGTCGGTCGGGCGGTGGCGCTCCCCGGTGGAGCGCCTCCACCCCGTGAACGACACCGGGGACGCGGCCGTTACGGGGTTCCGCGGGGGGACGACCGAGCCTGTCACCGGAGTCCCTCCGGCAACAGGCTGGCCAGCCGGCGGACGGCGCGGTGCTGCAGCGCCTTGACGGCGCCGTCCTTCTTGCCCATGACCGCCGCGGTCTCGGCCACCGAGAGACCCTGCAGGAAGCGCAGCGAGATGCACTCCTGCTGCTCGCTGCCCAGCTGCCGGATGCAGGCCAGCAGCTGCTCGTTGGTCAGCGACTGGACGACGGCGTCCTCCGGCCCGTCGGTGGCGCGATCGGCGTCGCGCATGTCGGCGGTGGTCACCTCGAGCCGGAACCGGCTGCTCTTCACGTGGTCGCGGACGATGTTGCGGGCGATGGTCACCAGCCAGGCACCGACGTCGCGGCCCTGGAAGGACAGGGAGTCGATCCGGCGCAGCGCCCGGACGAAGGTCTCGCTGGTGAAGTCCTCGGCCTGGGCCCGGTCGCCGACCCGGTGCAGCAGGTACCGGTGGACCATCGTCACGTAGTGGTCGTAGAGGCGGCCGAACGCCTCCGCGTCGCCGTCCTGCGCCCGGCGGACCAGCGCCCAGACGTCGACGACCAGCGGCGGGATCCCCTCGCCGAGGGCGGCGAGCTCCTCGGCGACCTCGTCCTCGGCGACCTCGTCCTCGGCGGCCTCCTGCGTGACCGCGTCGGGCTCGGCGTCGACCGCCGGCCACGCCGCGGCCCCCTCCGCCGCGACCGCGGGCTCGGCTCCGGGCGCCGGAACGGGGCGGGGCAGGGGCTCCGGTACGGGCGGTGTGTCGCCGGCGGTCCGCGGGTAGGGGGTCGGGCGCGGACGCGGGGTGGGCCGCGGACGTGGCCCGGCGGCCGCTCCGGACATGGCGGGCACGCGCCCGTCCGCAGGGCGCGACCGTCGCATGCGTCCCGTCCTCCTCGTCCACCCGCCGGGGACCCCGCCGTCCCCGACCCGTGATGCCCGTGCACGGGGGTCGCGGCGCTGCGGTTCTGAGCACATGGTGACAACATCGCTGCAGTCCGTCCACGCCACCCCGTCAGAGGCCGGTGGGAGGCGCCTTCCCGCGGGTGGCCATCAGCGCTCCACCGGAGGAGATGTGCATGACAGACGTCGGTAGCTCGCTGTCCGGGCTGGTGCGCGCCGCGGCGCGGGACCGCGCGGACGCGCCGGCCGTCGTGGCCGGCGAGGAGCGGCTGAGCTGGGGCGAGCTCGACGCGCAGGTCGACCGCGTGGCCGCCGGCTACGCCACCCGCGGCCTGACGCCGGGTGAACGGGTGGCCGTGCAGCTGCCCAACGGCGCCGACTGGCTGCGGGCGGCGTTGGGCGCCCTGCGGGCGGGCCTGGTCGTCGTCCCGGTCAACACCGCCTACACCGACCCGGAACTGGAGTACGTGCTGACCGACTCCGGGGCGTCGCTGCTGGTCGCGGCCGGGGACCGGACGGCGGTGGCCGGCGTGCCGGTGGTACCCGGCCCGCCGACGGACGACGGTCCGCCACCGGAGGTCCCGGAGGACCCCGCCACGACGGCCTTCCTCGCCTACACCAGCGGGACGACCGGCCGGCCGCGCGGCGCGATGCTGTCGGCGGCCGCGCTGCGGGCCAACCAGGAGCAGTGCCTGCGGATGGACCCGCCGCCGGTCCGGCCCCACGACCGCGTCCTGCTGGTGCTCCCGCTCTTCCACGTCTACGGGCTCAACGCCGGCTTCGGCCTGGTGGCGGCCGCCGGCGCCTGCGCGGTGCTCCTGGAGTCCTTCGACCCCGTCGGCTCCCTGGAGCTCATGGCCCGGGAGGAGGTCACCGCCATCCCGGGCGCCCCGCCCCTGTTCCAGGCGTGGCTGGCCGTCGCCGACGCCACCGGGTCCGACGCTCTGCTGCGCCGCGCGTTCGCCGCCGTCCGCATGGCCTCCTCGGGTGCTGCGCCGCTGCCCGAGGAGGTCTGGGCGGCGATGCGCGAGCGTGCCGCGGTCACCGTGTGGGAGGGCTACGGCCTCACCGAGGCCTGCCCGGTGGTGGCCAGCACGCTGGCGACCGGCCGGGCCAAGCCGAACTGCATCGGCGGCCCGATCCCGGGGGTGGAACTGCAGCTGCGCGACACCGCGCTGCACGGGTCGGCGGAGGACGACGAGGTGGCGGTACCCGGCGACCTCGCCGAGGACGGCCCGGGCGAAATCTGGGTGCGCGGCGCCAACCTCTTCTCCGGGTACTGGCCCGACGGGGTCGACGGTCCCGATGCGGAGGGGTGGCTGGCCACCGGCGACCTCGCCTACGCCGACGAGGACGGCGACCTGCACCTGGTCGACCGCCGCAGCGACCTCATCCTCGTCAGCGGCTTCAACGTCTACCCCGCCGAGGTGGAGCGGGTGCTCGACACCCACCCGGCCGTCGCGGAGAGCGCGGTCATCGGCGTGCCCGACCCGCAGACCGGCGCCGCGGTCCGGGCCGTGGTCGCGCTGCGGCCGGGGCGGGAGGTCGGCTTCGAGGAGTTGCGCGTGCACGCCGCGGCGTCCCTCGCCCGGTACAAGGTGCCGACGTCGGTGCAGGTCCTCGCCGCGCTGCCGCACTCGCTGACCGGCAAGGTCAGCCGCGCCCGGCTGCGGGAACTGGGCCTGGCCCGCGCCGACCAGGAGAGGAGCGACGGTGACCGGTGACGTACCACGGCTGCAGCTGCTGACCCGGGCCGGCTGCCACCTGTGCGCGGTGGCCGCCGAGACCCTCGACCGGCTCGCGGTCGAGGCCGGGCTGGCGGTCGCGCAGGTCGACGTGGACGCCGATCCGGAGCTGCAGGCCGAGTACGGCGACCGGGTGCCGGTGGTGCTGCTCGACGGGCGGGAGCACTGCTACTTCACCGTCGACGTGCCCCGGTTGCGACGGGATCTCGGCCTGTAGGAGGAGGCTCCTCGCCCCGCGCCCGGCCACTCGTACGCGCGCGGCTCCACTCCCGCGCTGTTCCCGACATCCCCGCGCTGCTGCACCGGCGCGGGAGCGGGGGACGGCGCGGGAGTGCGCAGGTCGGTCAGGACCGGGCCACCACCCAGGGCGGACGGTCGGGCCCGGGACTCACCCGAGCGGGTCCTCCGGGGGACGCACGGTATGGTCTCCACCACAGCAGGGCGCGTCTGCGCTGGGGAGCGGTCTCCTGGCCCCCCGGCGACTTTGTTCCTGCGTTCACAAGCGGTTACCGTGGCTGACGCCGGGCGGCCGACCGCCCGGGTCCCGATGTCGTTCGACCGCATCCGGCACCCGCCGGAACTCCGGGCGCGACCGTCTGTGGAGTGCCGCGTGTCCTCACCCCGGCCCCGGATCCCGGAGGCCACCGTCGCCCGCCTGGCCGTGTACCTGCGCGTGCTCACCGGCCTGGCCGACGGCGGGCGCAGCAACGTCTCCTCGGGGGAGCTCGCCTCGGCGGCGGGCGTGAACCCGGCCGGGCTGCGCAAGGACCTCTCCCACCTGGGCCCCTGCGGGGTCCGCGGGGTGGGCTACGAGGTGGCCACGCTGCGCGACCGCATCGCCCGTGTCCTGGGCGTCGAGCGGTCCCGCCCCTGCGTGCTGGTGGGGATCGGCAACCTGGGCACCGCCCTGGCCGACTACGCCGGCTTCGGCAGCCGCGGGTTCCGCTTCGTCGGGCTCTTCGACGCCGCCCCCGAGCGCGTCGGCCGGCGGATCGGCGGCCAGCCGGTGCGCCCGATGGCCGAGCTCGACGAGGTGGTGGCCGCGACGGCGGCCACGATCGGGGTCATCGCGACACCGGCCGACGTCGCCCAGCCGGTCTGCGACCGGCTGACCGCGGCCGGGGTGAGGAGCATCTTGAACTTCGCGCCGGTGGCGCTGAACGCGCCCGCGGGGGTCGACGTCCGCCAGGTCGACCTCTCCGTCGAACTGCAGGTGCTCGCGTTCCTCGGTCAGCAGCGCGGCGCCGCCGCACCGACCGTGGAGGTGACCGCGTGAGCGAGCTCGCCAGTTCACCGAGGGGTCCGGCGAGCCGGCCGGCGCGCATGACCAGCACCGGCGAGGAGGGGGCATGAGCCTCCTGGCCGTCGGGGTGAGCCACCAGACCGCTCCCGTGGCGCTGCTCGAGCAGTTCGCGATGGGCGCCGACGACACCGTCAAGGCGCTGCACGAGCTGGTCGGCAGCGACCACGTCAGCGAGGCGATCGTGCTGGCGACCTGCAACCGGGTCGAGGTCTTCGCCGAGGTGGACCGGTTCCACGGCGGCGTCACGGACGTCAGCCGCGTGCTGTCCCGCCAGGCCGGCGCCACGGTGGAGGAGCTCTCCCCGTACGTCACCGTCCACTACGAGGACCAGGCGGTCGCGCACCTGTTCACCGTCGCCGCGGGCCTGGACTCGATGGTCGTGGGGGAGACGCAGGTCCTCGGCCAGCTGCGCAACGCCTACGCACTCGCCCGCGAGCAGGGCACCGTCGGCCGGGCGCTGCACCCGGTCGCGCAGCGGGCGCTGCGGGTCGGCAAGCGGGTCCACTCCGAGACCGGCATCGACAAGGCCGGCGCCTCGCTGGTGTCGGTCTCGCTCGACCGCGCCGAGGAGCGGATCGGCTCGCTCGCCGGCCGGCCGGTGCTCGTGGTGGGCGCTGGTTCCATGGGTGCCCTGGCCGCGACCACGCTGGCCCGCCGCGGCGCCGCCGTGACCGTCAGCAGCCGCACGCCCGCGCACGCCCAGCGCCTGGCGACCTCGGTCGAGGGCCGGGCCGCCGACCTCGCCGACCTGCCCGCCGAGGTCGCCGCCGCAGAGGTGCTGGTCACCTGCACCGGTGCGCGCGGCATCGTCATCGGCACCGAGGTGGTGGCCGGGGCGATGCAGTCCAGGATCGGGGCCGCCGGGCAGGACCGGCCGCTGGTCGTCATCGACCTGGCGCTGCCCCGCGACGTCGACCCGGGCGTGGCCGCGCTGCCCGGCGTGCACGTGGTCGACCTGGCCCTCCTGCAGGGCGAACGGAGCAGGGCCCTCCTGCAGGGCGAGAAGAACACAGCCCTCTTGCAGGGCGAGAAGAACACAGCCCTCCTGCAGGGCGAGAAGAACACAGCCCTCCTGCAGGGCGAGAAGAACACAGCCCTCCTGCAGGGCGAGCGGGGTGGCGACGGGCACGTGTCCGCCAGCCCGGTGGCGGCCGACGACGTCGCCGCTGCGCACGCCCTCATCGAGGCCGAGACCGCGCTGCTGCGCGCCGAGCGGCAGGCGGCCGCGGTCGCGCCGACGGTCTCGGCGCTGCGCAGCCAGGCCGCCGAGGTGGTCGACGCCGAGCTGCTGCGGCTCTCCGCCCGGCTGCCCGACCTGGACGCGCGCGCCCGCGCCGAGGTGGCCCGCACCGTCCGCCGCGTCGTCGACAAGCTGCTGCACGAGCCGACCGTGCGGGTCAAGGAGCTGGCCAGCGCCCCCGGCGGCGTGGACTACGCCGACGCGCTGCGCGCCCTGTTCGGTCTCGGTATCGACGCCGAGGTCATCCCGGCGCGGACCAACCTGGCCGAGGCGGTCACCGTCGACCCCGACGAGCTGCGTCCCGGGGGCACGGCATGACGGCCACCACCACGGGCACGCTGCGGTTGGGCACCCGCGCCAGCCAGTTGGCGACCACCCAGTCGCAGGCGGTCGCCGACGCGATCACCGCGGCCAGCGGCGTCCCGGTCCGGCTGGTGCACATCAGCACGGAGGGCGACCGCTCCTCGGCCGCGATCGCGCAGCTCGGCGGCACCGGCGTCTTCGTGACGGCGATCCGGCAGGCGCTGCTCGAGGGCACCGTCGACGTCGCCGTCCACAGCTACAAGGACCTGCCCACGCTGCCCGAGCCGGGGCTGACCATCGCCGCCGTCCCGCCCCGGGAGGACCCGCGCGACGCGCTGGTCGCCCGCGACGGCCTGACCCTCGGTGAGCTGCCGCCGGGCGCGAAGGTGGGCACCGGCGCTCCGCGGCGGGTCGCCCAGCTGCGGGCGCTGGGCCTCGGCCTCGAGGTGGTGCCGATCCGGGGCAACGTCGACACCCGCATGGCACGCGTCGTCCCGGGTGACCTGGACGCCGTCGTGCTGGCCCGCGCCGGGCTCGCCCGGCTCGGCCGGCTGTCCGCCGTCACCGAGACCCTCGACCCGCTGCAGGTCCTGCCCGCGCCGGCGCAGGGCGCGCTGGCCGTGGAGTGCCGCAGCGACGACGAGCGCACCCGACAGCTGCTCGCCGCCCTCGACGACGCCGGCACCCGTGCCTGCGTCGTCGCCGAGCGGACGACGCTCGCGGCGCTGGAGGCCGGCTGCAGCGCGCCGGTCGCCGCGTACGCCGAACTCGCCGAGGGCGAGGACGGTCCCGAGCTGTTCCTCCGCGCCTCGGTCACCGCGCTCGACGGCAGCGACGGCGTCCGCGGCTCCACCACCGGGCCGCCCGCCGAGGCCGAGCGGCTCGGCCGTGAGCTCGCCGCGGAGCTCCTCGACCGGGGTGCCGCCGTGCTGATGGCGGCCGCCCGATGAGCCGCACCCCCCGAGCCGGGCAGCAGGACCCGGCCTCCCGAACCCCGCACACCAGCCCCTCCGGGGCCCTAGACAGGAGCACGCGATGACGCGCTTCCGCAAGCAGAACGGCGGGACGGCCGGCACGGTCGTCTTCGTCGGCGCCGGCCCGGGCGACCCCGGGATGCTGACCGCCCGGGCCACCGCGGCGCTCGCCGAGGCGCACACCGTCCTCGTCGACCCCGACGTCACGCCGGCGATCGCCGAGGCCGTCCGCACCGACCGGCCCGACCTCGAGCTGACCCCCGCGACCGGGGAGCCGGCCGAGGTCGCCAAGGCCGCCGTGGCCGCCGCCAAGTCCGGCGGCACCGTCGTCCGGCTGGTCGCCGGCGACCCGTTCACCTCCGACCACGTGGTCAAGGAGGTGCTGGCCGTGGGCCGCACCTCGGTCGGCTTCGACGTCGTCCCGGGGGTCGCCTCCGCCACCGCCGTGCCGGCCTTCGCCGGGGTCGCCCTGGGTGGCACCTCGCTGTCGGCCGACCTGCGCGGCGGCGAGGCGGACCTGGCGGCGCTGGCCACGGCGGCCAGGGCCCTGGATGCGCCGTTGGTGCTGCAGGGCAACGCCGAGGACCTCCCCGACGCCGCCGCGCGGCTGGTCGAGGGCGGCCTGACCGGCTCCACCCCGGTCGTCGTCACCACCGGCGGCTCGGGCACCGGGCAGAAGAGCGTCGTCGCCAAGCTCGCCGCCGTGGCCGAGAAGACCGCCGGGCTGGACGCCGTCAGCGGCCCGGTCGTGGCCACCGTCGGGTCGGCCGTCGAGAAGCGCGCCCGGCTGTCCTGGTGGGAGAGCCGGCCGCTGTTCGGCTGGCGGGTGCTCGTGCCACGCACCAAGGACCAGGCCGGTGGGATGAGCGACCGGCTGCGGGCCTACGGCGCCGTCCCGATCGAGGTGCCGACGATCGCCGTCGAGCCGCCGCGCAGCCCCGCGCAGATGGACCGCGCCATCAAGGGCCTGGTCACCGGCCGCTACGGCTGGATCGTCTTCACCTCGGTCAACGCGGTGAAGGCCGTCCGGGAGAAGTTCGTCGAGCTGGGCCTCGACGCGCGGGCGTTCGCCGGCGTCAAGGTCGCCTGCGTCGGCGAGTCCACCGCCGACGCGGTGCGCGCCTTCGGCATCGTGCCGGAGCTGGTGCCCACCGGGCAGCAGTCCAGCGAGGGCCTGCTGGCCGACTTCCCCGAGTACGACGACGTGCTCGACCCGATCGACCGGGTGCTGCTGCCGCGCGCCGACATCGCCACCGAGACCCTCGCCGCGGGCCTCAAGGAGCGCGGCTGGGAGATCGACGACGTCACCGCCTACCGCACCGTCCGGGCCGCCCCGCCGCCCGCCCCGGTGCGCGAGGCGATCAAGGGCGGCGGCTTCGACGCGGTGTGCTTCACCTCGTCGAGCACCGTGCGCAACCTGGTCGGCATCGCCGGCAAGCCGCACGCCAAGACCGTCGTCGCGGTGATCGGCCCGCAGACCGCGGCCACGGCGCAGGAGTTCGGCCTGCGGGTCGACGTCCAGCCCGAGACCGCAGCCGTGGGCCCGCTGGTCGACGCGCTGGCCGCGCACGCGCTGTCCCTCCGTGAGGCGGAGGGCGGCGAGGAGAAGTGAGCGGAGGCGCGAGTCCGGGCTTCGCGCGCGGGCGCCGGCTGCGGTCGACGCCCGCGCTGCGGCGGCTCACCGCGCAGACCCGGCTGGCCCCGGCCGACCTGGTGCTGCCGGTGTTCGTCAAGGAGGGCATCGACGAGCCGCAGCCGATCAGCTCGATGCCCGGCGTCGTCCAGCACACGACCGACTCGCTGCGGAAGGCCGCGCACGAGGCGGCCGAGGCCGGCATCGGCGGGCTGATCCTCTTCGGCATCCCGTCGGAGAAGGACCCCGTCGGTTCGCAGGCCGACGCCGCCGACGGCATCGTCAACGTCGCCCTGCAGCAGCTGCGCGCCGACCTTGGCGACGAGCTGGTGCTCATGGCCGACCTGTGCCTGTGCGAGTACACCGACCACGGGCACTGCGGGCTGGTCACCCCGGCCGGCGTCGTCGACAACGACCCGACGCTGGACCGCTACGCGTCGGTCGCGATCGCCCAGGCCCGGGCCGGGGCGCACGTCATCGCCCCCAGCGGGATGATGGACGGCCAGGTCGCGGCGATCCGCCGGGGGCTGGACGGCGCGGCGTTCCAGGAGACGCCGATCCTCGCCTACGCCGCGAAGTACGCCTCGGGCTTCTACGGCCCGTTCCGCGAGGCCGCCGAGGGCGCGCCGCAGTTCGGTGACCGCTCGACCTACCAGATGGACCCGCCCAACGCCGACGAGGCGCTGCGCGAGGTGGCGCAGGACCTCGCCGAGGGCGCCGACGCCGTCATGGTCAAGCCCGCGCTGCCCTACCTCGACATCGTCGCCCGGGTCGCCGACGCCGTCGACGTCCCGGTCAGCGCGTACCAGGTCAGCGGTGAGTACGCGATGCTCGAGGCCGCCGCGGCCAACGGCTGGGTGGACCGGCGGCGGGCCGTCCTGGAGACGCTCACCGCGATCCGCCGCGCGGGTGCGGGCACCGTGCTCACCTACTGGGCGGTGGAAGCGGCCCGCTGGCTGCGCTGATGGGGCGGGCGGGGGACGACTACGTCGAGCCCGGGGGCTCCTGGCGGCCGTTCTGGTCGGCCGCCGGGGCCCTCGGGCTCGTCGTCGTCCTGGACCTCGTGCTGCCCCGCCCCGACGTGCCGCCGCTGCTCCGGCTCCTGGTCGTCGTCGTCCCGGGCGTCGTGGCGGCGGGCGTGGTCTCCGCCCGCCGCGCCTGGACGGTGCGGGTCGATGCCGGGGGCGACGCCCCCGCGCTGTCGGTCGGCCCGGAGCGGGTGCCGCTGGCCTCGGTCGACGCCGCGCACCTGCGCGCGGTCGGTGCCGGGACAGCGGGGGTGGACGCCGGCGCCCCGGTGCTCGGCGGCGGCTGGTCGCTGCCCCGCGGCCGGTCCGGCCTGCCGCTGCGCACGACCGACGGGCGCACCGTGCTGGTGCCCACCCGCGACCCTGCCGCGCTGTCGCGCGCTCTGCTCGCGGCTGTGTCGGACGTCCCCGGCGGCGTGCCGGGGAGGGAGGGGACACTGGGGTCGTGACCTCGCTGGACAGCCCCCCGTACGCCTACGAGGCCCCCGCGTCGGCCGACCTGTTCGGCCGCGCTCAGCGGGTCACCCCCGGCGGGGTGAACTCGCCCGTGCGCGCCTTCGGCGCCGTCGGCGGCACCCCGCGCTTCATGGCGCAGGGCCAGGGCGCCTACCTCACCGACGCCGACGGACGCCGCTACGTCGACCTCGTCGCCTCGTGGGGCCCGCTGATCCTCGGCCACGCCCACCCGGCCGTCGTCGAGGCGGTCACCGCGGCCGCCCGCCGCGGCCTCACCTTCGGCGCCCCGACCGAGGGCGAGGTCGAGCTGGCCGAGGAGATCGTCCGCCGGATGCCGCCGGTGGAGGAGGTGCGGCTGGTCAACTCCGGCACCGAGGCGGTGCTCTCGGCGGTCCGGCTGGCCCGCGGCGTCACCGGACGCCGGGTCGTCGTGAAGTTCGCCGGCTGCTACCACGGCCACGTCGACGCCCTGCTGGCCTCGGCCGGCTCCGGCGTCGCCACCCTCGGCCTGCCCGACACCCCCGGCGTCACCACCGGCGCCGCCGCCGACACCGTCGTCCTGCCCTACAACGACGCGGCCGCGGTCGAGGCGGTCTTCGCCGAGCGGGGCAGCGAGATCGCCGCGGTCATCACCGAGGCCGCGGTCGGCAACATGGGCGTCGTCCCCCCGCTGGACGGCTTCAACCAGGCGCTGCGCCGCACCACCGCCGCGCACGGCGCGCTGCTGATCGTCGACGAGGTCATGACCGGGTTCCGCGTCTCCCGCTCCGGCTGGTACGGACTGGACCCGGTGGACGCCGACCTGATGACCTTCGGCAAGGTCATGGGCGGCGGGCTCCCGGCCGCGGCGTTCGGCGGCCGCGCCGACCTCATGGAGCACCTGGCGCCGGCCGGGCCGGTGTACCAGGCGGGCACGCTGTCGGGGAACCCGGTCGCGGTCGCCGCGGGCCTCACCACGTTGCGGCACTGCACCGACGAGGTCTACGCCCGCTGCGACCAGGTCGCCGTCACCCTGCGCGGGGCGGCCAGCGCCGCGCTGTTCGCCGCAGGCGTCCCGCACCGGGTCCAGCAGGCCGGCTCGATGTTCTCGGTGTTCTTCGTCCCCGACGAGCGGCCGGTGCGCGACTACGACGACGCCCGTTCGCAGGACGCCGCCCGCTACACCGCCTTCTTCCACGCGATGCTCGCCCGCGGCGTCTACCTGCCGCCGTCGGCGTTCGAGTCGTGGTTCGTCAGCGCCGCGCTCGACGACGAGGCCGTCGAGCGGGTGCTCGAGGCCCTGCCCGCCGCCGCCCGCGCCGCGGCGGCCGTCGACCCCTCGTCCGCCCCGCCGGCCGAGGAGCCGGCGGACGCCACCACCGGGATGAGCACCTGATGGCCGAGACCACCGTCGTCCACCTGCTGCGCCACGGCGAGGTGCACAACCCCGAGAAGGTGCTCTACGGCCGGCTGCCGGGCTACCGGCTCTCGGAGACCGGCGAGGCGATGGCCCTGGCCGCCGCCGAGTGGCTGGCCGACAAGGACCTCACCCACGTGATCAGCAGCCCGCTGGAGCGCGCGCAGCAGACGGCTGCGCCCACCGCCGGGAAGCTCGAGCTGCCGATCGAGGTCGACGACCGGCTCATCGAGGCGGGCAACGCCTTCGAGGGCCTGCGGGTCGGCGTGGGGGACGGCACGCTGCGCTCGCCCCAGCACTGGTGGAAGCTGCGCAACCCGTTCCGCCCGTCGTGGGGCGAGCCCTACGTCGAGATCGCCGCGCGGATGCTGGCCGCGGTCGAGGCCGCCCGGGACGCCGCCCGCGGCGCCGCGGCGGTGTGCGTGAGCCACCAGCTGCCGATCTGGACGCTGCGGCTGCACCTGGAGGGACGCCGCTACGCGCACGACCCGCGTCGCCGGCAGTGCGGCCTGGCCAGCATCACCTCGCTGACCTACGACGGCGACCGCTTCGTGGGGCTGTCCTACGCCGAGCCCGCCGGCGCCACGCCCCCCGACGCGGTGCCCGGCGCATGAGACGACGGCTGCTCGGCGCCCTGGCCGGGACGCTCCTGCTCGCCGGCTGCTCGACCGGCACCGACGCCGTCGACGTCAACAACGGCGGGGAGTTCCGCTTCGTGCAGGGCACCCCGGCCGGCGAGGTCATCCCGCCCGACGAGCGGGCCGCGGCGCCGGAGTTCTCCGGCACCCTGCTCGACGGCGGGGACTTCGCCTCCAGCGAGCTCGACGGCAACGTCGCCGTCCTGAACTTCTGGGGCTCCTGGTGCGCGCCCTGCCGGGTCGAGTCGCCGGGGTTCCAGGAGGTCTACGCCGAGGTGCGCGACCAGGGCGTGCGGTTCCTCGGCGTCAACGTCAAGGACACCGACCAGCTCGCCCGTGCCTTCGAGGACAGCTTCGGCATCGAGTTCCCCTCGCTGGACGACCCGCGAGGCGAGGTGGCCCTGGCGTTCCGGGACTACCCGGCCAACGCCATCCCGTCCACCATCGTGCTCGACGCGCAGGGGAGGGTGGCCGCCGTCTACACCGGCGCGGTCGCGCAGGACGACCTGCGCGCGGTGCTCGAGCTGCTGATGGCCGAGGAGGGCTGATGGGGGAGACCTTCAGCGGCCTGGTGACCGACGGCCCGCTGCTCGTGGCCGCCGCCGTCGCGGCACTGGTCGGCCTGGTCAGCTTCGCCTCGCCCTGCGTGCTGCCGCTGGTGCCCGGCTACCTCTCCTACGTCACCGGTCTGGTCGGCTCCGGCGCCCGGACGACGGCCCCGGCGGCGGCCGCTGCCGGGGGCGCCACGGCGGTGGCGGTCCGCACCGACGAGCGCTCGCCCCGCGGTCGGATGCTGCTGGGCGCGACGCTGTTCGTGCTCGGCTTCACCGCCGTCTTCGTCACGATCAGCACCGCGTTCGGCGGCCTCGGCCGGCTGCTGCTGCAGTACAACGACGAGATCACCCGGGTCCTCGGCGTGGTCACCGTCCTGGTGGGGCTGGGCTTCCTCGGGTGGCTCCCGCTGCTCCAGCGCACCAAGCGGGTGGCGTTCCGGCCCGCGACCGGGCTGGCCGGGGCCCCGCTGCTGGGCGTCGTCTTCGGGCTGGGCTGGACGCCGTGCCTGGGCCCGACGCTCGCCGCGGTGCAGAACCTCGCCTTCCAGCAGGCCACCGCCGGCCGCGGCGCGCTGCTCGGGCTGGCCTACTGCCTGGGCCTGGGCGTGCCGTTCGTGCTGGTCGCACTGGGCGCCCGCTGGGCGATGGGCGCCACGTCCTTCCTGCGCCGGCACGCGCAGGGGGTCACCCGGTTCGGCGGCGCCGTCCTCGTGGTCGTCGGCCTGCTGCTGGTCACCGGCGCCTGGACCGAGATGATGCGCTGGCTGCAGGGCTGGCTGGCCGCCAACGGCTTCGCGGAGACGTCGCTGTGACCACCACTGCCCCGCCGCGGCCGGCCGCGGCACCGCCGCCCCCTGCCCGTCCCTCCCCGGGCGCCCGCGCCGCGGGCCTGTGGCTGCGCTGGTGGCGCCGGCTGACCGCCATGCGGACGGCGATCATCCTGCTGTTCCTGCTGGCACTGGCGGCGATACCCGGCTCGCTGCTGCCCCAGCGCTCGCTGAACCAAAACGCCGTCCGGCAGTACTTCGCCGATCACCCGACGCTGGCGCCGGTGCTCGACCGGCTCTACGCCTTCGACGTCTTCGGCTCGCCGTGGTTCGCCGCGGTGTACCTGCTGCTGTTCGTCTCGCTCATCGGCTGCGTCGTCCCCCGGCTGGCCGAGCACCTCCGCGCCCTGCGGGCCGATCCGCCGCCGGCGCCGCGCCGGCTGCAGCGGCTGCCCGACTCCGCGGAGCTGGCCACCCCGCTGCCCGGCCCGGCCGCCCTCGACGTGGTCGAGGAGGAGCTGCGGGTCCGTCGCTTCCGCGTGGTCCGCCGTTCCGGCTCTGCCGGGACCGCCGGGTCCAGCGGCACCCACGGCGACGAGCTGTCGGCCGAGAAGGGCTTCTGGAAGGAGACCGGCAACCTCCTGTTCCACCTGTCGCTGGTGGCGCTGCTGCTCGGCCTGGCCGGCGGCAAGCTGTGGGGCTACGAGGGCAGCATCCTGGTCACCGAGGGCCAGGGCTTCTGCAACTCCTTCCAGCAGTACGACACCTACTCCTCGGGCGCACTGGTCGACGGTGCGGACCTCACCCCGCTCTGCATCGACCTGGACGACTTCCGCGCGGAGTACGAGGAGGACCTGACCGCGGCCGCCTACACCGCCGACATCCGCTACGGCGGGCCCGGCGAGGAAGGCAGGCCCACGACGATCGGCGTCAACGACCCGCTCCGGATCGACGGCGACCGGGTCTACGTCACCGGCCACGGCTACGCGCCGCGGTTCACCGTCACGCTCCCGGACGGGACGGCGTTCACCGACGTCTCGGCGCCGTTCCTGCCCTCGGACCAGACGACCATGTCCAGCGAGGGCGCGCTCAAGCTGCCCGACCTCGGCGCCGGCGCCCAGGACCAGTTGGCCCTCGAGGGGTTCTTCGCGCCGACCGGGCTGATGCAGGGCGGCGTCCTGACCTCGATCGACCCGCGGGCGCTCAACCCCCAGGTGGCGGTCCTGGCCTACCAGGGCTACCTGGGCCTGGACTCCGGCCTCCCGCAGTCGGTGTACTCGCTCGACCGGAGCCAGATCGAGCGCGGCCGGCTCACCGAGGTGGGCCGGGCCAACCTGGCGGTCGGGGAGACGCTCACCCTCCCCGACGGGACGGCGATCACCTTCACCGGCGTCGACCAGTTCGCCGCGCTGCAGTTCTCGCACGACCCCGGGCAGGTGTGGGTGCTCGTCGCGGCGATCGCCCTGCTGGCCGGCCTGCTCGCGCTGCTCCTGCTGCGCCGGGAGCGCTTCTTCGCCCGCGTCGGCCCCGACCCCGACGGCGGCGGTACCGTGCTCTCGGTCGGCTCGCTGACGCGGGGCGGTGGCGAGAGCGCCACGTCCTTCGCCGAGCTGACCGGGCGGCTGCGGACTGCGCTCGACGAGCGGTCCCCGACCCCCTCCGCCCCGCCGTCCGGCTGGGCCGCACCGGAACCGGAGGTCCCCCCGCGTGACCGTTGACCCGTCGCTGGCCGAGCTGTCGGACACGCTGTTCTCGATCGCCGTCGCGCTCTACTCGGTCGCCGTCGTGGCGTTCTCGGCGCAGCTGGCGTTCGGCCGCCGTCCGGCGCGGCAGCTGGTCCCCGCGGGGTCCGGGGCGGGCGGGGCCACGCTCGCACCGCCGCCCGCCGCGCCGTCGCGCACCGACCGCTGGGGCCTGGTCGGGCTCGCGGTCACCGCCGTGGGCGCCCTCGTGCACGCCGCCGTCCTGGTCACCCGTGGGATGGCCGCCGATCGGCTGCCCTGGGGCAACATGTACGAGTTCGCCACCGCCGTCGTCCTCGTCGGCGTGGTGGTGTACCTGGTGCTGGCGGTCCGCATGCCGGCCGTCCGCGACATCGGCGCCTTCGTCCTCGCACCGGTCGTCCTCGCGCTGGTCGCCACCGGGCTGTTCCTCTACACCGAGACGGGGCCGCTGGTGGCCGCGCTGCGCTCGAGCTGGCTGGCCGTGCACGTCTCCACGGCGATCCTCGGCTTCGGCATCTTCTTCGTCAGCGGGATCGCCAGCGTGCTGTACCTGCTGCGGCTGCGGTCCGACGCCCGCGGTGCCGAGGCGGAGGGCTCGTTCCTCTCCCGGCTGCCGGGCGCGGTCACGCTGGACCGGGTCGCCCACCGCACCGCCGTCTTCGGTTTCCCGATCTGGACCTTCGCCGTCATCGCCGGCGCCATCTGGGCCGAGAGCGCCTGGGGACGGTACTGGGGCTGGGACCCCAAGGAGACCTGGGCGTTCATCGCCTGGGTGGTCTACGCCGGCTACCTGCACGCGCGGACGACGGCCGGCTGGCGGGGGCGTCCGGCGGCGTGGGTCAACGTCGTCGGCCTGGCCGTGATGGTCTTCAACCTCCTGTACGTGAACATGGTGTCCACCGGCCTGCACAGCTACGGCGGTCTGGACTGAAGGAGGGCCACCCTCCCCGCGCCTCGTGGGGAGGACCCCGTCCTCCCCACTTCTCGCAGGCTCAGGGCGGGACCGGGGACGGGGCCGGCGGGCCCCTGAGGGGTGCTCCTCCCAGCACGTGACCAGGCCGCGCGGCGTGTCGGTGACGCGCCGGGCGCGACCGTGCTTCCATGCCCCCATGTCGCGCCGGAGGGGAGCTCCCCGTGGGTAGGCACTCGGCTCTGGAAGGCGCCGCGGTGGACCCCGTGGTCGCCGCCGCGCTCGCGCAGCGGGCGGCGGACGCGCCGGCCGGCCGGCACGGCGACCCGCGCGCCGAGGGCACCGAGGGCGGCCTCGGCTGGCCGGGGACGTCGACCACGCACGAGGGCCTGGGCTGGCCCGGTGGGATGACCGACGAGGTCGCTCCCGCCGCGCCGCCGCAGCGGGAGCGCCGCGGGTGGCGGCGTCTCTTCCGCGCCGCCTGAAGAAGGACCACCCTCCCCCATGCCTCGTGGAAGGATCCCGTCCCCGAGCCCTTCGCGAGCCCAGGGCACGACAGGGGAGGGCTGGGGGACCCTGGAGAGGGGCCATCCGGCGCGCGCAGCGCCGGGAGGGGTCCGTACCGCTAGGCGGGGGAGCCGTCGTCGCGCCGCGTGCGGCGCTCCAGCTCGCGCAGGAACTCCGGGTCGTCGTCGGGCGCCACCGGGCGGACGGCGCGCTGCGGCCGAGGCGGCCTCGGGGCGCGCACCCCGCCGGCGCCGCCCCTCTCCGCCGCCCGCAGCACCAGGACCACGACGGCCACCGCCACCACCAGCACCACCACGAAGGCCATGGCGGCCCACCCCCTCGCCGATCGAGCTCGAGTCCCCTCCACAGTACGTGCGCGGGCGATACTCGAGCGCACACCCAGCGTGCACCCCCGGGAGGAGAACCGCCATCGACGCCGTCGACCGGCAGCTGATCGACCTGCTGCGTGCCAACGGGCGCGCGAGCTACGCCGAGCTGGCCCGGCGGGTCGGCCTCTCCTCGCCTGCGGTGCACGAGCGGGTCGGCAAGCTGGAGGCCGCCGGGGTCATCACCGGCTACCGGGCGGTGGTCGACCCGGCGTCGGTCGGGCTGGGGGTCACCGCTCTGGTGAGCGTCATCGAGAGCGACGCGGTCGACGACACCGGCGTGGAGGCGGGACTGGCCGCGCTGCCCGAGGTGGAGGACTGCTGGCGGGTGGCCGGAAGCGAGGGCTACGTGCTCAAGGTGCGCGTGACCGACATCCCGGCACTCGAGGCCACCATCGACGCGTTGAACCGGATCAGAGGCGTCGCCCGCACGCGGACGACGGTCGTGTTGAGCACCAAGTGGGAGGGCCGCCATGGCGGAGAGGGCTGAGCCGGCGGTGCCGGGCGCGCCGACCGGGGGGCCGGCGGCGCCACCGAGGATCGCGCCCTGGCTCCTGATCTACACCGTGGGGCGGTTCGCCATCGCCGCCGCGCTGGTGCTGCTGCTGTGGTGGCTGGGCCTGGACTTCTGGTCCGGCGCGCTGTTCGGGCTGCTGCTGTCGATGCCGGTCTCGTACCTGCTGCTGCGGCCGTCCCGCGAGCGGCTCACCGAGGGCCTGGCCGCGCGCAGCGTCGCCCGTCAGCAGGCCAGGGCCGCGCGGGAGGCTCGCCTCACCGGCGACGGTTGACGGACCCTCGCGGGCTGGCCCCGTCCAGAGGCTCGCCGCGAGCTTGCGAGCGGTGAGGAGGACGGGGTCCTTCTTCAGCTGAGCGCGAGGCCGGCGCCGAGCAGCACGCCGGTCACCAGGGTGAGCAGGCCGGTGCCCTGCAGCGCGGTGATCAGCGCCGGTCCGCGACCGCCGGAGAGCACGGTGCGCACCGGCGGCACGGCCAGCGGGGCGGCGAGCAGCGCGAGCAGGGCCCAGGGCCGGGTCACCCCGATCGCGACGACCACGGCGAAGGCCACCGCGGGCAGCAGCGCGAAGGCGACCCGGGTGCCGCGGTCGCCGAGCAGCACGGCCAGCGTGCGCTTGCCGACGGCGGCGTCGCCCTCGATGTCGCGCAGGTTGTTCACGACCAGCAGCGCCACCGACAGCAGACCGATCGGCACCGCGGCCGCGACGGCCAGCCCGTCGACCGACCCGGTCTGCACGAACGTCGTCCCCACGACGGCGACCAGGCCGAAGAAGACGAAGACGAAGACCTCGCCCAGGGCGCGGTAGCCGTAGGGGAGCGGGCCGCCGGTGTAGGTCCAGGCCGCGGCGATGCAGACCGCGCCGACCGCGACCAGCCACCAGCTCGACAGCGCGGCCAGCACCAGCCCGGCCAGACCGGCGACGGCGAAGGAGGCCAGCGCGGCGACCAGCACCTGCCGCGGGGTCGCCGCACCCGAGCCGACCAGCCGCACCGGCCCGACGCGGACCGCGTCGGTGCCCCGGGTGCCGTCGGAGTAGTCGTTGGCGTAGTTGACCGCCACCTGCAGTGCGAGGGCGACCAGCAGGGCCAGCAGCGCCGGGACCGGCCGGAAGCCGTCGAGGGCCGCTGCGGCGCCGGTGCCCACCAGCACGGGGGCGAGGGCGGCGGGCAGCGTGCGGGGGCGGGCGCCGGCCAGCCACTGGGCGGGGGTGGCCACGGTCTAGAGCCTCCCGTCGACGACCGCTGCGGCGGTGAGCCGGGCAGCAACGCCGCGGCGGTCGGGCTTGCCGGTGTGCAGGGTCGGGACGGCGTCGATGCGGTGCAGCTCACGCGGCGCGGCGGGACCGCCCAGCCGCTCGGCCACCCACGGGCGCAGCGCGGCGAGGTCCGGCGCCGCCCCGGGGGCCGGGACGACGGCGGCGACCACGCGCTGGCCCCACTCGTCGTCCGGCCGGCCGAAGACGACGGCGTCGGCGACGTCCGGGTGCTGGCGCAGCACGCCCTCCACCGCCTGCGGGGCGACGTTGACCCCGCCGGTGACCACGACGTCGTCCAGCCGCCCGAGCACGGTCAGCCTGCCGGCGTCGTCGAGCGCGCCGGCGTCGCGGGTGCGGAACCAGGTCGTGCCGGCGGTGTCGAGGGCGAAGGCGGCGGCGGTGCCCTCGGGGTCGAGCCGGTAGCCGAGTGCCAGCACCGGCCCGCCGAGCTCGATGCCCGTACCGCCGGCTCCTGCGGCGTCCCCGCCATCGCCGACCCGCACGCGGACCCCGTCCAGGGGCTCGCCGTCGTACACGCAGCCGCCGGCGGTCTCGGTCATCCCGTACGTGGTCACGACGGCGACGCGCTCCTCGCGGGCGCGGGCCAGCAGGCCCGGGTCGGTGGCCGCGCCGCCGACCAGCACCGCGTCGAAGGCGCGCAGCGCCGCGGGCTCCTCGTCGAGGTGGCGGCGCAGCTGGGTGGGCACCATCGAGGTGTAGCGCCGGCCGGCCGGCATGCGGGCGACGGCGGCGGCCAGCGGCTCCCCGGGGGCCGGCACGGTCGGGTCGGTGCCGGCGAGGACCGAGCGGCACAGCACCTGCAGGCCGGCGACGGCCGACACGGGCAGCGCGAGCAGCCAGGCGCCGGGACCGCCGATCCGGCGCAGCGTGGCCTCGGCCGAGGCGAGCACCGCACCCGCCGGCAGCAGCACACCGCGTCCGCCGCCGGTCGAGCCGGAGGTGACGACGACGAGGTCCGCGCCGTCCTCCAGCGGCTGCTCGGGCCGCAGCACCGCCCGAGCCGCCTCGACGGAGGCCGGCGGGCCCGCGGGCAGCACCGCGAGCGGCGCCGTGCCGTCCAGGGCGGCGCGCACCTGCGGCAGGAGCGCGAGCGGATCGGCCGGCGCCGGCACGGGGGTCAGGTGCCTGGGCACGAGGTCCGAGAGTAGGGACCCTCCTGCCCCCCACCGCTCGCAGGCTCGCGGCGGGACCCTGCAGGAGGGCCGAACTACGCTTGCTGCCGTGATCGACACCGACGGGGCGCGGGTCTGGTCGGTGCCGATGCGGACGCGGTTCCGCGGCATCGACGTCCGCGACGGCGTGCTGGTACGTGGGCCTGCCGGCTGGGGCGAGTTCTCCCCGTTCTGGGACTACGACGTCGCCGGGAGCCGCCGTTGGTGGGCCGCGGCTGTCGAGGCCGCGTGCGACGGCTGGCCGCCACCCGTGCGCGACGCCGTGCCGGTGAACGTCACCGTGCCGGCCGTCGGCCCCGAGCGGGCGCACGCGATCGTGACCGCCTCGGGCTGCCGCACGGCGAAGGTGAAGGTCGCCGAGCCGGGCCAGACCGCGGGCGACGACGTCGCCCGCGTCGAGGCGGTGCGCGACGCCCTCGGCCCGGACGGCGCGATCCGGGTCGACGCGAACGCCGCCTGGGACGTCGACACCGCCGTCGCCCGCATCCGTGAGCTCGACCGGGTGGGCCTGGAGTACGTCGAGCAGCCGTGCGCGTCGCTCGAGGAGCTGGCGGCGCTGCGCCGGCGGATCGACGTCCGGATCGCCGCCGACGAGGTCGTCCGCCGCTCGGCCGACCCGGTGCGCGTGGACCTGCGCGGGACGTGCGACGTCGTCGTCCTCAAGGTGCAGCCGCTCGGCGGCGTCCGGGCGGCGCTCGAGGTCGCGGAGGCGCACGGCCTGCCGTGCGTGGTGTCCTCGGCGCTGGAGTCGTCGGTCGGCATCGCCGCCGGGGTGGCGCTGGCGGCCGCGCTGCCCGAGCTGCCGTTCGCCTGCGGGCTGGCCACCGTCGCGCTGCTGGGGGACGACGTCACGAGCTCCCCCCTGCTGCCGGTGGACGGCGTGCTGCCGGTGCGACCCGTGACGCCCGACCGCCTCACCGACGTCGCCGCGGCCCCGCAGGTCGAGGCGCGGTGGCGGGCCCGGCTGGACGCGGTGCGCGGGTGAACCCCTCCACCGCCCTCGCCCGGGTGCTCGTCGACGAACTGGTCCGCGGCGGGGTCACCGATGCCGTGGTGGCGCCCGGCTCCCGCTCGGCGCCCGTCGCGCTGGCGCTGGCCGACGCCGAGCGGGACGGCCGGCTGATCCTGCACGTGCGCATCGACGAGCGGACGGCGGCCTTCCTCGCCCTCGGCCTGGCGAAGGGATCCGGGCGGCCGGTGCCGGTGCTGACGACCTCCGGGACGGCGACGGCGCACCTGCACGCCGCCGTGCTCGAGGCCGACGCCGCCGGGGTGCCGCTGCTGGCGCTGACCGCCGACCGGCCGCCGGAGCTGCGCGACACCGGCGCCAACCAGACCATCGCCCAGCCCGGGCTCTACGGCGGGGCGGTGCGGGCGGCGGTCGACGTCGGCGTGCCCGAGGCCGGCCGGGAGGAGGCGCAGAACCGCTACTGGCGATCGCTCGTGGCCAAGGCGCTGCTGGCGGCCCGCGGCGCGCTCTCCGGCGACCCGGGCCCGGTGCAGCTCAACCTGCCGTTCCGCGAGCCGCTGCTGCCCGAGGACGCCGACGTGCGGACGGTCGGCCCGTGGGGCGGCCGGCCGGACGGGGCCCCGTGGACCGACGGCTCGGTCGCGCCCGTCGTGGGGCCCAGCGACACCGGGCCCGCCCGCACGCTGGTCGTCGTCGGTGACGCCCCGCCGGCGCTGGGCCGGGCGGCCGCCCAACTGGCCGCGACCCAGGGCTGGCCGGTGGTCGCCGAGCCGTCCAGCGGGGCGTGGACCGGGTCCGTGCGCGGCGGTGCCCTGCTGCTCGGTGTGCCCGCCTGGCTGGCCGCGCACCGGCCGGACCGGGTGCTGGTCGTGGGCCGGCCGACGCTGTCCCGGCCGGTGTCGGCGCTGCTGGCCGACCCTGCGGTCCGGGTGGAGACCGTGTCCGCCACCCCGCGCTGGCCCGACGCCGGCCGCTCGACGACGTGGGTGGGCGCGCTGCCGTCGCCCGGCGTGCCGGCCGACCCGGCCTGGCGCCAGGCGTGGTGCGCCGCAGCCGACCGGGTGGGGACGGCGGTCGACGGCGTGCTCGACGCGCTGCCGGGGCTGACCGCCGGGGTGCTCGCCCGCGACCTCGTCGCCGCCCTGCCGGACGGGGCGCTGCTCGTGCTCGGCTCGTCGACGCCGGTCCGGGACGTCGACCGGCTCGCCGTACCGCGGGCGGGGCTCACGGTGGTGGCCAACCGGGGGGTCGCCGGCATCGACGGGACGGTCTCCACCGCGGTCGGCGCGGCACGCGTGCACTCGCGCGACGACGTCCCCGGTGATCCCCGCGGGATCCGCCGGGGGTTCGCCCTGCTCGGCGACCTCACCTTCCTGCACGACCTGCAGGGCCTGCTCGTCGGCGAGGGGGAGCCCCTGCCCGACCTCACCCTCGTCGTCCCGGACAACGACGGCGGCGGGATCTTCGCCCAGCTCGAGCCCGGGCAGCCGCGGTACGAGGCCGGCTACCGGCGGGTGTTCGGCACGCCCCACGGCCGCGACCTGGTCGCCGTGGCCGAGTCGCTGGGCTGGCCGGCGGAGCGGGTGTCGTCGTCGGCCGGGCTGCGGGACGCCGTCGCCGCCGGCGGGCCGCGGGTGGTCGTCGTCGGCACCGGCCAGCGCGCCGAGGCCGAGCTGGCCGCGGCGCTGCGGTCGGCGGCCGCGGACGCGCTCGGCGAGGCCTGATCACGCCTCAGCCGTGATCCGCCCGGTACGCCAGGCCCGGTACGCCAGGCCCGGTACGCCGGGCGCGGACAGCGGGGTCAGGCGTCCACGGCCGCATCGCGGCCCGGGCGGGCGGCCGGCCGCGTGCGACCCCCGTGCCGGTCAGCTCTCCAGCGCGGCCTGGAAGGCGGCGAACTTCGCCTGCGTCTCGGCCAGCTCCGCGGCCGGGTCGGAGCCAGCGACGATGCCGCAGCCCGCGAACAGCCGCGCGGAGGCGGGGTCCTCGCCGGAGAGCTCGGCGCACCGGAGCGCCAGGCCGAACTCGCCGTCGCCTCGGGCGTCGACCCAGCCCACCGGACCGGCGTAACGGCCGCGGTCCATGCCCTCCAGCTCGCCGATCAGCGCGGCGGCGGCGTCGGTCGGGGTGCCGCAGACGGCGGCCGTCGGGTGCACCGCCCCGATCAGCTCGAGCAGCCCGGCGCGGCCGCGGGCCCCGCCGCGGCGCTGGACGCCGGTGACGTCGGTGGCCAGGTGGCGCACGTTGGCCAGCGTCAGCAGCTCCGGCTCCTCCGGCGCGGTGAGCGTCGTGCAGTACGGCTCCAGCGCCCGGACCAGCGACTCGACGGCCAGCGCGTGCTCGGCGCGGTCCTTGGTCGAGGCGAGCAGGCCCGCGGCCAGGCGCTCGTCGTCGGCGCCCGCGCCGCGCGGTGCGGTGCCGGCCAGCACGCGGGAGGACAGCTCGCGGCCGCTCCGGCGCAGCAGCAGCTCCGGCGTCGCCCCGAGCAGGCCGTCGACGGCGAAGGTCCAGCAGTCGGGGAAGCGGGCGGCCAGCCGGGCGAGCAGCGCGCGGGCGTCCAGCGGCGCGTCGGCGGTGACCAGCAGGTCGCGCGCCAGCACCACCTTGGCCAGCTCGCCGGCGCCGATGCGGTCCACGGCCGCGGCCACGGTGGCGCACCACGAGGCCGGGTCGAGCGCGCCGTCGGCGTAGCGCAGCCGGCCCAGTGGAGCTCGCGCGGCCGCGGGCGCGGCGGCCAGCACGTCGGCGGGGTCGGCGTCCCCGGTGGTGGTCACCCAGGCGGCGCCGTCCCGTCGGCCGACGACGACCTCGGGGACGACGAACACCGACGTCCCGGCGGCCGGGTCGAAGGCGATGCTGGCGAACACGACGGGCCCGGAGCCGGGGACCCCGGCCCGGTCGTCGACGTCGAGGCCGGCGCTGAGGGTCTCCCACCACTCGGCCGCCTCGGCGAGGGCCCGCGGGCCGGTGACCTCCAGCCGGGCGGCCTCGCCCCAGCCGACCAGGCCCTCACCACGGCGCACCCAGGACACCGCGCCGGCGGTCGGCAGGAGGTCGAGCAGGGCGGGGGTCTCGAGCAGGGGGATCGTGGTGACGACAGGCGTGACCGCGTCCGGAGTGGTCAGGGCCGCCACGCTCACCAGCCCAGAGTAGGCAGCCCGGTAGCGTCGCGGTCGTGGGAGACCGGCGAGACAGCGCACACGGGCCCCCTTCCGGGACCCGCGCCGAGCCAGCGGGGGGTGGGGAGAAGGGGGCCCTTCCACTCCGGGCCGGTCTGGACAAGCAGCCGGCCGAGGTCGCGGCCATGTTCGACCGGGTCGCCGAGCGCTACGACCTCACGAACACGGTGCTCTCCGGTGGTCTCGACGCGTCCTGGCGTCGGGCCACCCGCGAGGCCCTGGGCGCCCGTCCGGGGCAGACCGTTCTCGACGTCGCCGCCGGGACGGCGGTGTCGACGGTGGAGCTGGCCGCCGGTGGTGTGCGGGCCATCGCCTGCGACTTCTCCCAGGGCATGCTGCGGGCAGGCGCGGCCCGCCCGGTGCCCAAGGTGGCCAGCGACGCCATGGCGCTGCCGCTGGCCGACGGGAGCGTCGACGGCGTGGTCATCTCCTTCGGCCTGCGCAACGTCGCCGACCCGGACGCCGCGCTGCGCGAGTTCGCCCGGGTCACCCGCCCCGGCGGGACGCTGGTGGTCTGCGAGTTCTCCAGCCCCACCTGGGCGCCGTTCCGCACCGTCTACACCGAGTACCTGATGCGCGCGCTGCCGCGCATCGCCCGCGCGGTGAGCAGCAACCCCGAGGCCTACGTCTACCTGGCCGAGTCGATCCGGGCCTGGCCGGACCAGCCCGCACTCGCCGCGCGACTGCAGTCCGCCGGCTGGACCGACGTCGCCTGGCGCGACCTCACCGGCGGCATCGTGGCGCTGCACCGCGGCCGCAAGCCGCTCGTCTGAGCGCTCCCGCCTGGGGCGGGTGGGACGAGACGGAACTGTGACGTAGCAATCCCAGGTGCCCACTTGTCACCAAGCTCACACCCCGGCTTAGAGTGGGGACCGGGCCACCTTGTGAAGCAATTCACAAAGTGGCCGGAGAACTCGAACGGAGGGGGACGAGGTGGACGACGCCGACCGGCGGGCCGACGTGGTCGTCGTCGGCGCCGGTCCCGCGGGGTCCTCGGCGGCGTGGCACCTGGCCCGCGCCGGCCTCGACGTCGCCGTCCTGGAGAAGTCCCGGCTGCCCCGCGAGAAGGTGTGCGGCGACGGGCTGACCCCCCGCGGCGTCAAGGCGCTCGACGACATGGGCGTCGACACCGCCGGCTGGGTCCGCCACAAGGGGCTGCGCGTCACCGGCGGCGGCCAGGTGGTCGAGGTCGACTGGCCGGCCCTGGAGCGCTGGCCGGGCCACAGCCTGGTGCGCAGCCGCCGGGACCTCGACGCCGGGCTGGCCGCGCACGCGGTCGCGGCGGGCGCCCGGCTGCTGCAGGAGGTCACCGTCACCGGCCCGCTGCTCGACGACGCCGGCCGGGTCACCGGGGTGCACGCCGAGGAGGGGCCGGACCGCACACCCGCCACCTGGCGGGCGCCGCTGGTCGTCTCCGCCGAGGGCCTCTCCGGCCGGCTGGCCAAGGCCCTGGGCCTGCTGCGGCGGGAGGACCGGCCGCTCGGCGTCGCCGTCCGCCGGTACGTCTCCTCGCCGCGGACGGACGACGAGTACCTCGACATCTCCTTCGACCTCTCGCCCGGCGGTCCGAGCGCGGACTCGATGCCCGGGTACGGCTGGGCCTTCGGCATGGGCGACGGCACCAGCAACGTCGGCTTCGGCCTCCTCGACACCCGCCGCGGCACCGGCGCGGAGCCGAGGGCGGTGCTGCGCGAGTGGCTGGCCACCCTCCCGCCGGAGTGGCAGCTCGGCGAGGAGCACGCGGTCACCCCGCTGCGCGGCGCCGGCCTGCCGATGGCCCTGCACCGCGGGCCGGCCTACACCCGCGGGCTGCTGCTGGCGGGGGACGCCGCCGGCACGGTCAACCCGTTCAACGGCGAGGGCATCAGCTACGCGCTGGAGACCGGGCGGATGGCCGCGGAGGCCGCCGTCGCGGGCCTGTCCGCGCCGGAGGGGCCGGAGCGCGAGGCCGCGCTGCGCCGGTACCCCGAGCGGCTGCGCGAGGAGTACGGGCGGCACCACCGGCTGGGCACGGGCTTCCTCGCGCTGCTGGCCCGGCCGGACCTGGTCCGCTTCGCCACCGCGCACGGGCTCAAGCGGCCGGCGCTGGTGGCCCGGGCGCTGCGGCTGATGGGCAACCTCTCCGACGGCCGGGACGGCGACCGGTTCGACCGCGCCGTGACCGTCCTGACCCGACTCGCTCCGGCGGTCTGACGTGACCGTCCCCGACCCGACCCGCGACGAGGGGTAGACGCTGGTGCTCTCGCAGTACGTCCCGATCGTCGGCCTGTTCGCGCTGGCCGCGGCCTTCGCGCTGTTCTCGGTGACGGTCGCCCCGTTCGTGGGCCCCCGCCGGCACAACCGCGCCAAGCTCGCCGCCTACGAGTGCGGCATCGAGCCGGTGGACCAGCCGCTGACCGGCGGCCGTTTCCCGATCAAGTACTACCTCACGGCGATGATCTTCATCGTCTTCGACATCGAGATCGTCTTCCTCTACCCGTGGGCCGTCGCCAACGACGCGCTGGGCGTCTTCGGGTTGGTCGAGATGGTCGTCTTCATCGGCACCGTGTTCATCGCCTACGTCTACGTGTGGCGACGCGGCGGCCTGGACTGGGACTGAGGAGCCGGCCATGGGACTCGAGGAGAAGCTGCCGAGCGGCGTCCTGCTGACCACGGTGGAGAAGGTGGTCAACTGGACCCGCAAGTCGTCGCTGTGGCCGGCCACCTTCGGGCTGGCCTGCTGCGCGATCGAGATGATGGCCACCGGTGCCGGCCGCTACGACCTGGCCCGCTTCGGCATGGAGGTCTTCCGGGCCTCCCCGCGGCAGGCCGACCTGATGATCGTGGCCGGCCGGGTCAGCCAGAAGATGGCGCCGGTCCTGCGGCAGATCTACGACCAGATGCCCGAGCCGCGCTGGGTGCTCGCGATGGGCGTGTGCGCCAGCTCCGGAGGGATGTTCAACAACTACGCGGTCGTGCAGGGCGTCGACCACGTCGTCCCCGTCGACATGTACCTGCCCGGCTGCCCGCCGCGTCCGGAGATGCTCACCGACGCGATCCTCAAGCTGCACCACAAGATCATGAACGAGCCGCTCGGCCCGAGGCGGGCGCGCGAGCTCGAGCGGGCGCGGCAGGAGGGCCGGGCGAAGGAGCTGTACGTCGAGATGCCCTCGTCGGTGCGCGTGGACAAGGAGAAGCGCGCGGCCTACGAGCGGGCGGCGGCCGAGCGGCGCACCGGCCAGTTCGCCATCGAGCAGCGCGGCGGCAACGCCGTCCTGCTGCCCGAACCGTACGTCAGGAGCGGGATCGCGACGACCACGGCCGAGCGAGCACCGCAGGGAGCGCCAGCGACCGAGGAGCGGAACGAGGCCGGCGTCGAGCAGGTGACACGGTGACCGGCCCTGGGGACCGCAGCGGCGAGGACGCCGCCCGGGGCGCCACCGCGCCCAGCGGCGGCTTCCGGAAGGGCGCGTTCGGGGTCAGCGGCAGCGGCGACACCTCCGGCTTTGGCGGGCTGGTCCGCGTCGAGCCCGGCGGCGCGGTCGCGCTGCACTCCACCGACCGGCCCTACGGCGGGTACTTCGACGAGGTCACCGACGCGCTCGTCGACGCCGTCGGGCAGGCCACCTACGACGCGGCGGTGCAGCGGGTGCTGGTCGACCGCGGCGAGATCACCTACTTCGTGGCCCGGGAGCACCTGCTCACCCTGGTCCAGGCGCTGCGGGACGACGAGGCGCTGCGCTTCGAGCTGTGCAGCAGCGTCTCCGGCGTCGACTACCTCGACAGCGGCGGCCCCGCGGCCGCGCCCGACCGGCCGCGGCTGCACGTCGTCTACCACCTGACCTCGATGACCTACCGGCGGCGGATCCGGTTGGAGGTCGCGGTCACGGAGGAGGACCCGCACGTCCCCTCGGTCACCGCGGTCTACCCGACGGCGGACTGGCAGGAGCGGGAGACCTGGGACATGTTCGGCGTCGTCTTCGACGGCCACCCGGCGCTCACCCGGATCCTCATGCCCGACGACTGGGACGGCCACCCCCAGCGCAAGGACTACCCGCTCGGCGGGGTCCCGGTCGAGTACCACGACGCCACGATCCCCCCACCCGACACCCGCCGGAGCTACCGGTGAGCCGGGGCTCGCGTCAGCGGGGGCTCCAGGGGATCCCGCCCACCCACCCTCGTCCCGACACGCGCCGGAGCCACCGATGAGCACCACCTACAACCCCGCCGACCCGTACGCCGGCTCCCGGGAGACCACCGAGGGCCGCGTCTACACCGTCACCGGCGGCGACTGGGACCAGACGCTGGGCTCCGAGGCCTACGGCGAGGAACGCCTCGTCGTCAACATGGGCCCGCAGCACCCCTCCACCCACGGGGTCCTGCGGCTGGTGCTCGACCTCGAGGGGGAGACGGTCACCAAGGCGCGGGTGGTGATCGGCTACCTGCACACCGGCATCGAGAAGAACACCGAGTACCGGAACTGGACCCAGGGCACGACGTTCGTGACGCGGATGGACTACCTGTCCCCGCTGTACAACGAGGCCGGCTACTGCCTCGCCGTGGAGAAGCTGCTCGGCGTGGAGGCGCCACCGCGCGCCCGGACCATCCGGGTGCTGGTCATGGAGCTCAACCGGATCGCCTCGCACCTGGTCGCGCTGGCCACCTTCGGCATGGAGATGGGCGCGCTCACCGGCATGACGAACGGCTTCCGCGAACGCGAGCTGGTCCTCGACCTGCTCGAGGAGATCACCGGTCTGCGGATGAACCACGCCTACATCCGCCCCGGCGGGCTGGCCCAGGACCTCCCGCCCGGCGCCGTCGAGCACATCCGCGAGTTCCTGCAGGTCATGCCGGACCGGGTGGCCGACTTCCACAAGCTGCTCACCGGCCAGCCGATCTGGCAGGCCCGGCTCAAGGACGCCGGCTACCTCGACGTGACCGGCTGCGTGGCGCTGGGCATCACCGGGCCGGTGCTGCGCGCCGCCGGGCTGCCGTGGGACCTGCGCAAGGTCGAGCCCTACCTGGGCTACGAGACCTACGACTTCGAGGTGCCGACCGCCGACACCTGCGACGCCTGGGGGCGCTACCTGGTCCGCATGGCCGAGGTGAACGAGTCGCTGAAGATCATCGAGCAGGCGCTGGACCGGTTGGAGCCGGGGCCGGTCATGGTCGAGGACAAGAAGATCGCCTGGCCCGCGCAGCTCTCCCTCGGGCCCGACGGCATGGGCAACTCCCTCGAGCACGTCAAGCACATCATGGGGCAGTCGATGGAGGCCCTGATCCACCACTTCAAGCTGGTCACCGAGGGCTTCCGGGTGCCGGCCGGTCAGGTCTACGTGCCCATCGAGTCGCCCCGCGGCGAGCTGGGCTACCACGTGGTCAGCGACGGCGGCACCAGACCGTGGCGGGTGCACGTGCGCGACCCCAGCTTCGTGAACCTGCAGGCCACGGCGGCGATGAGCGAGGGCGGCATGATCGCCGACGTCATCGCGGCCATCGCCTCGCTCGACCCGGTGATGGGCGGGTGTGACAGATGAGCGAGCTCGCGAGCTCCGCCAGGAACACAGCAGCGCCGCGAGCGGCGTCGACGAGCGCCGGCGAGGAGGCGACGTGAGCGCGCTCCCGGGATCGGCCGAGGGGACGGCGGTCACCGGGCTGGACTCCAGCCCGGTCGAGCCCGCCGCCGCTGACCTGCCGCCGCTGACCGAGCAGGTCCGGCTCGAGGCGCGGGAGATCATCGCCCGCTACCCGCAGCCGCGCTCGGCGCTGCTGCCGATGCTGCACCTGGTCCAGAGCCACCAGGGCTACGTCTCGCCCGAGGGCGTCGCGCTGTGCGCCGACGAGCTGGGTCTGACCAAGGCCGAGGTGGGCGCGGTCGCGACCTTCTACACGATGTACAAGCGTCGTCCCACCGGCCGGCACCTGGTCAGCGTCTGCACCAACACGCTGTGCAGCGTGCTGGGCGGGCAGCGCATCTTCGACGCGCTGAGCGCCGACCTCGGCGTCCACCACGACGAGACCGCCGCCGACGGCTCGGTCACCCTCGAGCACGCCGAGTGCCTCGCCGCCTGCGACTACGCGCCGGTGGTGACCGTCGACTACGAGTTCTACGACCAGCAGGACGTCGAGAGCGCCCGGGCGCTGGTCGCTGCGCTGCGCCGCGGGGAGAAGCCGCACCCCACCCGAGGTGCCCCGCTGACCGACTTCCGCGGGGTCTCCCGCCAGCTGGCCGGCTTCGACCAGTACGGCGGCGAGGACTCCCGCGTGGCGGCGGTGGACGCCGAGGGCTCGATCGGCCCGACGCTGGCCGGGCTGCGCCTGGCCGCCGAGCGCGGTGAGTCCGCCCCGCCGATGCCCGCGCGCCCGCCGGCCGAGGAGGCCGAGCCGGCCGCGACCGAGCCGCGCGAGACGACACGGCCCACCGGCCGCACCGGCGAGACCCCGGAGGCCGAGGCCGCCGACGCCCGCGTCGCCGCGGCCGACAACCCCGCGGAGCGGGCCGGCGCGGCGCAGGCGCACCCCGACGAGGGCGCGGAGTACGGGCAGCCGCGCGGCCGGCAACGGGCCGGCACCGAGACCCCGCCCGCCACCGAGCCGGCCACCGGCACCACGCCCACAGACGGGAAGGCCTGACATGCCCCTCGCACCCGTGCTGACCTCCCGCTGGGCCGAGCCGCAGTCCTGGCGGCTGGCCACCTACGAGCGGCTCGACGGCTACACCGGGCTGCGCACCGCGCTGTCCATGACCCCTGACGAGCTGGTCGGCCTGGTCAAGGAGTCCGGGCTGCGCGGCCGCGGCGGCGCCGGCTTCCCGACCGGCATGAAGTGGAGCTTCATCCCCCAGCCCAAGCCGGGGGAGACGCCCACCGGGCCGGCCGCGATGCCCAAGTACCTCGTGGTCAACGCCGACGAGGGGGAGCCGGGCACCTGCAAGGACCTTCCCCTGATGATGGCCGACCCGCACTCCCTGGTGGAGGGCGTGGTCATCGCCTCCTACGCGATCCGCTCGCACCTGGCGGTCATCTACGTCCGCGGCGAGGCCGTGCACGCCCACCGCCGGCTGGTCAACGCCGTCCGCGAGGCCTACGACGCGGGCTACCTCGGCACCGACATCCTGGGCTCGGGCTACGACCTCGAGCTGATCGTGCACGCGGGCGCCGGCGCCTACATCTGCGGCGAGGAGACCGCGCTGCTCGACTCGCTCGAGGGCTACCGCGGCCAGCCGCGCCTGAAGCCGCCGTTCCCCGCCGTCGCCGGGCTCTACGGCGCCCCGACGGTGATCAACAACGTCGAGACGCTGGCCAGCGTGCCGTTCGTCGTCCGCGGCGGCTCCGACTGGTTCAAGGAGTTCGGCCCGGAGAAGTCGCCCGGGCCGAAGATCTACTCGCTGTCGGGCCGCGTCGTCCGCCCCGGCCAGTACGAGGCGCCCATGGGGACGACGATGCGCGAGCTGCTGGAGATGGCCGGCGGCGTCCGCCCCGGGCACGAACTGAAGTTCTGGACGCCGGGCGGTTCCTCGACGCCGTACTTCACCCCCGAGCACCTCGACGTCCCGCTGGACTTCGACTCGGTCGCCGCCGCTGGCTCGATGCTCGGCACCACCGCGCTCATGGTCTTCGACGAGACCGACTCGATCGTCGAGGCCACCCTGCGGTTCACCGAGTTCTACGCCCACGAGAGCTGCGGCAAGTGCACCCCGTGCCGCGAGGGGACCTACTGGCTGGTCCAGATCCTGCAGCGACTGGTCGACGGCAAGGGGACGGCGGCCGACCTGGACCTGCTCACCGACACCTGCGACAACATCCTGGGCCGCTCCTTCTGCGCCCTCGGTGACGGTGCGACCAGCTGCATCTCCAGCTCGCTGAAGTACTTCCGCGACGACTACGTCGCCCTGCTGCCCCCGGAGGAACAGGCCCGCCTCGGCCGCAGCCTCCGGCTCGAGCCCGTCGGAGTCGCCTCGTGACCGAGCTCGCGAGGGCACGCAAGGACACCGCACGCCACGGCACTGGCCCGACGAGCGCCAGCGAGGAGGACCAGTGACGCTCACCAACCCGACCCCCGCGCCGGCGGTGCCCCCGGGTGCGCCCGGCCCGCACACCCCGCCGGACGCCGTCCACTGCACGATCGACGGCTTCGACGTCGCCGTGCCCAAGGGGACGCTGATCATCCGGGCCGCCGAGACGATCGGCGTGCAGATCCCCCGGTTCTGCGACCACCCGCTGCTCGAGCCCGTCGGCGCCTGCCGGCAGTGCCTGGTGGAGGTGGAGGGCCAGCGCAAGCCGGTGGCCTCCTGCACCATGCCGGTCACCGACGGGATGGTGGTGAAGACACAGCTCACCAGCCCCGTCGCGGACAAGGCGCAGCAGGGCACGATGGAGCTGCTGCTGATCAACCACCCGCTGGACTGCCCGGTCTGCGACAAGGGCGGCGAGTGCCCGCTGCAGAACCAGGCGATGAGCAACGGCCGCACCGAGAGCCGGTTCGTCGACGTCAAGCGCACCTACCCCAAGCCGCTGCCGATCAGCAGCGAGGTGCTGCTCGACCGCGAGCGCTGCGTGCTCTGCGCCCGCTGCACGCGGTTCTCCCAGCAGGTCGCCGGCGACCCGTTCATCGAGCTGTTCGAGCGGGGCGCCCTGGAGCAGGTGGCGATCTACGAGGACGAGCCGTTCTCCTCCTACTTCTCGGGCAACACCACGCAGATCTGCCCGGTCGGCGCGCTGACCAGCGCCCAGTACCGGTTCCGCTCCCGCCCGTTCGACCTGCGCAGCGAGCCGAGCGTCTGCGAGCACTGCGCCTCCGGCTGCGCCCAGCGCACCGACTACCGCCGCGGCAAGGTGCTGCGCCGGCTGGCGGGGGAGGACCCGGCGGTCAACGAGGAGTGGAACTGCGACAAGGGCCGGTGGGCCTTCCGCTACGCCACCGCCAACGACCGGCTCACCACGCCGCTGGTCCGGCGGGACGGCGTGCTGCAGCCGGCGTCCTGGCCGGAGGCGTGGGCGGCGGCGGCCGAGGGGCTGCGCGCCGCGCGGGATGCCGGCGGCGTCGGGGTGCTGCCCGGCGGGAGGCTGACCGTCGAGGACGCCTACGCCTACGCCAAGTTCGCCCGGGTGGCGCTGGGCACCAACGACGTGGACGCCCGCGCCCGCGCCCACTCGGCGGAGGAGCTGGCGTTCCTCATGGCGCACGTCGCCGGTACCGGCCCGGCCAACGGGGCGGTGACCTACGACGACCTGACCAGCGCACCCGCGGTGCTGCTCGCCGGTCTCGAGCCGGAGGAGGAGTCGCCCATCCTGTTCCTGCGGCTGCGCCGGGCTGTGCGCAAGAACCGGCTCGCGGTCTACGACCTCGCCCCGTTCGCGACCACCGCCGCGGAGAAGCTGCAGGCCACCGTGCTGGCCACGCGCCCGGGCACGGAGGCCCGCTCGCTCGCTGCCCTCGCCGAGGGCACCTGGGGCGGCCCCGCGGTCGAGGCGCTGCGCCGGCCCGGCGCGGTGCTGCTGGCCGGTGAGCGGCTGGCCGAGTCCCCGGGTGCGTTCTCGGCCCTGGTCGCGCTCGCCCGCGCCACCGGCGCGCGGGTGGCCTGGGTGCCGCGGCGGGCGGGGGAGCGGGGCGCCGTGGAGGCCGGCGCGCTGCCGGCGCTGCTGCCCGGCGGCCGGCCGGTCACCGATCCCGGCGCCCGCGCCCAGGTCGCCGCCGCGTGGGGCGTCGCCGAGCTCCCGCCCACGCCCGGCCGCGACACGAACGGCATCCTCACCGCCCTCACCCACGGACAGCTCCGCGGACTCCTGGTCGGCGGCGTCGACCCGGCCGACCTGCCCGACCCGCGCCTGGCCGAGGCGGCGCTGGCCGACGCCGACTTCGTGGTCAGCCTCGAGATGCTGCCCAGCGCGGTCACCGAGCACGCCGACGTCGTCCTGCCGGTGGCCGCCGCTTCGGAGAAGGCCGGCGCCTACCTGGACTGGGAGGGCCGGCTGCGCCCGTTCGACACGACGCTGCACGGCGCCGGGCAGCTGCCCGACGGCCGCGTGCTGCAGGGCCTGGCCGACGAGATGGACGTCGACCTGCGGCTGCCCGCCCCTGAGGTCGCCCGCGCCGAGCTCGCCGCCCTGGGCGTCGTCGCCGAGCGCCCGCGGGTCACGGGCCTGGACGTCGTCGCGCCCGGCGACCCGGAGCTCGCCGACGACGAGGCGGTGCTGGCCTCCTGGCGGCAGCTGCTCGACGTCGGCACGCTGCAGCGCGACGAGCCCGAGCTGGCCGGCACCGCCCGCCCGCCGGTCGCCCGCCTGGGCAAGGACGCCGCCCGCCGGCTGGCCCTGGCAGACGGCGACCGGGTCACCGTCTGCGGCGCGATGGGGGAGATCAGCCTGCCGGTCCTCGTGACCGAGATGCCCGACCAGGTGGTCTGGCTGCCGATGCGCTCACCGGGCAGCGAGCTGCGCACCCGCCTGGGCACCCCGCCCGGCGGCGTCGTCCGCCTCGTCGCCGGAGGTACCGAGTGAACGTCGCCGCCGCCGCCGACCAGCCGACCCTCGCCGACTTCGGCACCGACGTCTGGTGGATCGTCCTCATCAAGATCGTCGGCGTCTTCGTCGTCCTGGTGCTGCTGACGCTGTTCGCCATCGTCTTCGAGCGCAAGGTCGTCGCGCGCATGCAGCAGCGGATCGGCCCCAACCGGGTCGGCCCCCGCGGCTACCTGCAGAGCCTCGCCGACGGGCTGAAGCTGGCGTTCAAGGAAGACATCATGCCGGCGCTCGCGGACAAGCCGGTCTACTTCCTGGCCCCCGTGCTGGCCACCGTCCCGGCGTTCCTGGCCTTCTCGGTCATCCCGCTGGGTCCGGTGGTGAGCATCTTCGGCCAGCAGACCCCGCTGCAGCTCACCGACGCCCCCATCGGCGTGCTGATCGTCCTGGCCTGCTCGGCGATGGGCATCTACGGCATCGTGCTGGGCGGGTGGGCCTCCGGCTCCACCTACCCGTTGCTCGGCTCGCTGCGCAGCGCCGCGCAGATGATCAGCTACGAGATCGCGATGGGCCTGTCGATCGTCGCGGTGTTCCTCTACGCGGGGACGATGTCGACCTCGGAGATCGTGGCCGCGCAGGCGGACGGCAACCAGGTCTCGTTCTTCGGGCTGGAGTTCACCGGGCCCAGCTGGTACGCGGTCCTGCTGCCCGTCTCGTTCGTCATCTACGTCATCGCCGTGGTGGGGGAGACCAACCGGGCGCCGTTCGACCTGCCCGAGGCCGAGAGCGAGCTGGTCGGCGGCTTCCACACCGAGTACTCGTCGCTGAAGTTCGCGCTGTTCTTCCTCGCCGAGTACATCAACATGGTCACCGTCTCGGCTCTGGCCGCGACGCTGTTCCTCGGCGGCTGGCGGGCGCCGTGGCCGATCTCCATCTGGGACGGCGCCAACTCCGGCTGGTGGCCGCTGCTGTGGTTCTTCCTCAAGGTCGTCGCCGCGCTGTTCGTCTTCATCTGGCTGCGCGGCACGCTGCCCCGACTGCGCTACGACCAGTTCATGCGCTTCGGCTGGAAGGTGCTGGTCCCGACCGCGCTGGTCTGGATCCTCGCCGTCGCGACCATGCGCACCGTCGCCCGCGAGGCCGACCTCTCCACCGGCCAGGTGGCGCTGTTCGTCGGCGTCCCGATCGCGCTGCTGGTCATCGCCGTGCTGCTCGTCGCCAGCCGGGCCAGCAACCGGGCCACCCGCCTGGCCGCCCGCGAGGCGGCCGCGGGCTCCATCCACCCGACCGAGCCCGAGGCCGAGGTGCTCCCGCCGGCCGGGCCGCGCCGCCGCCCGGCCGGTCCCAGCCGCGCCGAGGGCGGCTTCCCCATCCCGCCGATGGACCTCGCCGTCCCGCCGTCACCGCGGCTGCGCAGCCGCGAGGCGGTCGCGCCCGACGGCGCCGTGGTGGGCACCGGACGGCGCAGCGGCGCCGGCACCCAGGAGGACGTCGATGTCTGAGCACGAGCCGCTGGTGAGCGGCGAGCAGAAGGGACTGGAACAGGCGTCCCGCGGCGAGCTGGAACGCCGTGGCCGCGACGCCGGGCCGGTCAAGCGGTCCAGTTGGCTGCCCGGGCCGGGGCAGGGCTTCGGGGTCACCTTCGCGCAGATCTTCCGCAAGGTGACCACCGAGGAGTACCCCGAGGTGCCCAAGGTGACCAAGCCGCGCTACCACGGGCGGCACGTGCTGAACCGGCACCCGGACGGGCTGGAGAAGTGCGTCGGGTGCGAGTTGTGCGCGTGGGCCTGCCCGGCCGACGCCATCTACGTCGAGGGCGGCGACAACACCGAGGACGAGCGCTACTCGCCCGGTGAGCGGTACGGCCGCGTCTACCAGATCAACTACCTGCGCTGCATCTTCTGCGGCCTGTGCATCGAGGCCTGCCCCACCCGCTCGCTGACCATGAGCAACGACTTCGAGCTGGCCGACGACAACCGGGCCGACCTGATCTACACCAAGGAACAGCTCATGGCCCCGCTGCTGCCCGGCATGGAGGCCCCGCCGCACGCCATGCGGCTGGGCGACGACGAGAAGGACTACTACGTGCGAGCGGCCGACACCCCCGCTCCGCCGGTCGATCCCGCCGCAGGGGCGCGGATCGACCAGCCCCTCCCGGGGGCGCGGCCGTGACCGAGCTCGCGAGGTCACGCCAGGACACGGCAACGCCGGGCACCGACCCGACGAGCGCCAGAGAGGAGGGGCGGTGAACGACGTCGTCATCGGCACCGGCGAGGCCGTCGTCTTCTGGGTGCTCGGCCCCATCGCGCTGGCCGGCGCCCTGGGCATGGTGCTCTCGCGCAACGCCGTCCACTCGGCGCTGTGGCTGGTCAACACGATGCTCGCGCTGGGCGTCTTCTACGTCGTCCAGGAGGCGCCGTTCCTCGGCGCGGTGCAGATCATCGTCTACACCGGCGCGATCATGATCCTGTTCCTGTTCGTGCTCATGCTGGTCGGCCGCGACTCGTCGGACTCGGTCGTGGAGACGCTGCGCGGACAGCGGGTGGCCGCGATCGTGCTCGGCCTCGGCTTCGCCGGGCTGGTCGGCGCCGGTGTCGCCCGGGCCACCCAGGACCTCCCCGTCACCGGCCTGGCGGCCGTGCAGGGCGGGGAGACCAGCAACATCGAGGCGATCGCCGCGGTGCTGTTCACCCGCTACCTGCTGGCCTTCGAGGTGACCAGTGCGCTGTTGATCACCGCCGCCGTCGGCGCCATGGTGCTGGCCCACATCGAGCGCGACGCCGGCACCCGGCGCACCCAGAAGGAGCTCTCGCGGGCCCGCTTCCTCACCGACCGGCCGCAGACGCTGCCCGGACCCGGTGTCTACGCCCGCGGCAACTCCGTCGCCGCACCCGCGCTGCTGCCCGACGGCCGGCTGGCCGAGGACAGCTTCGCCACCGGGATCGAGCCCCAGGAGATCGAGCAGATGCCGCGTCCCACCGGCCGGGCCGAGCTCGGCACGCCCGACGCGGCGCTGGGCACCCTCGACCCGGCGCCCAGCGAGATCCCGGGGGGTCGCGACCGATGAGCCTGACGCACTACCTGGTGCTCGCCGCCATCCTGTTCACCATCGGCGCGGTCGGCGTGCTCGTGCGGCGCAACGCGATCGTCGTCTTCATGTGCGTCGAGCTGATGCTCAACTCGGTGAACCTGACCTTGGTCACCTTCGCCCGCGCCAACGGCACCGTCGACGGCCAGGTCATGGCGTTCTTCGTCATGGTCGTCGCTGCCGCCGAGGTCGTCGTGGGCCTCGCGATCATCATGTCGATCTACCGGACCCGCCGGTCGGCGTCGGTCGACGACGCCAACCTGCTCAAGTACTGACGGGAGCCGGCAGATGGACACCGTGCCCGCTGACGGGCTGATCACCGCGTCCTGGCTGCTCATCGCGCTGCCGCTGGCCGGCGCCGCCGTCCTGCTGCTGGGTGGACGGCGCACCGACCGGTGGGGGCACCTGCTGGGCACCGGCACCGTGGTCGCGGCCTTCGTGATCGGCCTGCTCTGCACGCTGCAGCTGGACGGCCGGCGGCTCGACGTCGACCTGTTCACCTTCGTCGCGACCGGGTCGCTGGACGTGCAGGCCGGCCTGCTGTTCGACCCGCTGGCGGCGGTGTTCGTGCTGCTGATCACCGGCGTGGGCGCGCTGATCCACGTCTACTCGATCGGCTACATGGCGCACGACCCGCGCCGTCGGCGGTTCTTCGCCTACCTGAACCTGTTCGTCGCGGCGATGCTGCTGCTGGTCCTCGGCGACAACTTCGTAGCCCTCTACGTCGGCTGGGAGGGCGTGGGCCTGGCGTCCTACCTGCTGATCGCCTTCTGGCACGAGCGCCCGTCGGCGGCGACCGCCGCGAAGAAGGCGTTCATCATGAACCGGGTCGGCGACGTCGGGCTGGCGCTGGCGATCTTCCTGATGTTCGCCCAGCTGGGCACCGTCTCCTACGACGGCGTCTTCGGCGCGGTCGGCAGCCTGGCCGGCGGCACGGTGACCGCCATCGGGCTGCTGCTCCTGCTCGGCGCGTGCGGCAAGTCCGGCCAGTTCCCGCTGCAGGCGTGGCTGCCCGACGCCATGGAGGGCCCGACCCCGGTGTCGGCGCTGATCCACGCGGCCACCATGGTCACCGCCGGCGTCTACCTCATCGCCCGCTGCGCACCGATCTACGACGCGACGCCCACAGCGCGGGCCGTCGTCCTGGCCGTCGGGGCCATCACGCTGATGATCGGGGCGATCGCCGGCTGCGCCCAGGACGACATCAAGAAGGTGCTGGCCTACTCCACGGTCAGCCAGATCGGCTACATGTTCCTGGCCGTCGGGCTCGGCCCGGTCGGCTACGTCGCGGGCCTCGCGCACCTGCTCACCCACGGCTTCTTCAAGGCCGGCCTGTTCCTCGGCGCCGGCTCGGTGATGCACGCGATGAACGACGACGTCGACATGCGCCGCTTCGGCGGGCTGGCCTCGCGGATGAAGGTCACCTTCGTGACGTTCGGCCTGGGGTACCTGGCGCTGATCGGCTTCCCGTTCCTGTCCGGCTTCTACACCAAGGACGCGATCATCGAGGCCGCGTTCGACCGCGGCGACGGCTGGGGCTACCTGCTCGGCGGGGTGGCGATCCTGGCCGCCGGGCTCACCGCCTTCTACATGACCCGGCTGATGCTCATGACCTTCTTCGGCCGTCCCCGGTGGGAGCCCGGCGTCCACCCGCACGAGTCACCGACGGTGATGACCGCGCCGATGGTGCTGCTCGCCGCCGGTTCGGTCCTCGCCGGCTTCCTGCTGGTCGTCGCCTTCCCGCTGGAGGAGTGGCTGACCCCGGTCTTCGGCGAGCCCGAGGCGGCCGAGCACGTCGTCGCGCCGCTCGTGGTGAGCATCCTCGTCACCGTGGTGATGGCGCTCGGCGTGCTCACCGCCTGGCTGTTCGTCGGCCGCCGCGAGGTCCCGGTGACCGCGCCGGTGCGGGTGTCGCCGGTGACCCGCGCCGCCCGCCACGCCCTCTACGCCGACGCGGTGAACGAGTCGCTGTTCATGCGGCCGGGGCAGTGGCTGACCCGCGCGCTGGTCTTCGTGGACAACCGCGGGGTCGACGGCGCGGTCAACGGGCTGGCCGCGACGCTGGGCGGCTCGTCGTCCCGGCTGGGCCGCACCCAGACCGGGTTCGTCCGCTCCTACGCCCTGTCGATGCTCGGGGGCGCGGTGGTCGTCGCGGGCGCGCTGCTGGCGGTGACGGCCGGGTGACCGGGTCCCTGCAGAACCGAGAGGCGTGGTCGTGATCGACTTCCCGTTCCTGCTCGCGATGATCGCCGTCCCGGCGGTCGGGGCGGCCGCCGTCGCCGCCCTGCCGAAGGGGCGCGAGGGGACCGCCCGGCAGCTCGCGCTGGGCGTCAGCCTGGTCGTGCTGCTGCTCGCCGTCCTGGCGACGGTCGCGTTCGACGCCGGCGGGGAGCGGTTCCAGCTGACGACCTCGGTCTCCTGGATCCCCGACTTCGGCGTCGACTTCGCCCTCGGTGTCGACGGCATCGCGCTGGTGATGCTGCTGCTCGTCGGCGTGCTCGTGCCGGTGGTCGTGGTCGCCTCGTGGCGGGAGGAGCCCACCGGACGGCGTTCCATGCGGGCCTTCTGGGCCTGGCTGCTGCTGCTCGAGTCGATGATGGTCGGCGTCTTCGCCGCGACCGACGTCTTCCTCTTCTACGTCTTCTTCGAGGCGATGCTCGTCCCGATGTACTTCCTGATCGGCAGCTTCGGCGGGCCGCGACGGCAGTACGCGGCGGTCAAGTTCTTCATCTACAGCCTGGTCGGCGGGCTGGTCATGCTGGCCGCCGTCATCGGCCTGTACGTGGTCGGCGCCAACGAGCTGGGCGAGGGGACGTTCGCCTTCGACGCGCTGCGGCAGGTCGAGATCGACCCCGGCGTGCAGAAGCTGCTGTTCCTCGGGTTCTTCGTCGCTTTCGCGATCAAGGCGCCGCTGGTGCCGTTCCACACCTGGTTGCCCGACTCCGGTGCCGAGGCGCCGATCGGCGGGTCGGTGCTGCTGGTCGGCGTCCTGGACAAGGTCGGCACCTTCGGGTTCCTGCGCTACTGCCTGCCGCTGTTCCCCGACGCCTCGCGCGACCTCGCGCCGTACGTGCTCGCCCTGGCGGTCGCCGGCGTCCTCTACGCCGCGCTGCTGGCGATGGGGCAGAGCGACATGAAGCGGCTCGTGTCCTACACCTCGATCGCGCACTTCGGCTTCATCGCGCTGGGGATCTTCGCCTTCACCACGGAGGCGACGACGGGCGCGGTGCTCTACATGGTCAACCACGGCATCGCGACCGGCCTGCTGTTCCTCGTCGTCGGCATGCTCATCGCCCGCGGCGGCTCCCGGCAGGTCGGCGACTACGGGGGCGTGGCCGCCCAGGCGCCGCTGCTGGCCGGCGTCTTCCTCGTCGCGGGCCTGGCCTCCCTCGCGCTGCCGGGCACCAACAGCTTCGTCAGCGAGTTCCTCGTGCTGATCGGTTCCTTCCCGACCCGGCCGGTGTTCACGGTGCTGGCCACCGTCGGCATCGTGCTGGCCGCGCTGTACGTGCTGCTGCTCTACCAACGCACCATGCACGGCCCGCCGCGCGGCGTGCTGCTCGAGCCGTCCCCGGAGACGCCCGCGACCACCATGGGCGGCGGGGGAGGGGCCACGGCGGCGACCGCCACCCTCGAGGCCCCGGCGGCCGCGCCGGCCCGGCTGCGGGTGCGGGACCTGTCCCGCCGCGAGCTGGCCGTCGCCGCGCCGATGGTCGCGCTGATCATCGCGCTCGGGGTCTACCCGCAGCCGCTGATCGACCTGATCGAACCGGCGGTCGCCGCCACCATGAGCGACGTCGGGGCCGACCCGGCCGGCGTCTCGCCCGAGGCTCCCGTCGAGGGGACGGACTGATGATCGAGGCACCGGCCCTCTCGCTGGCCGCGCTGGCACCCCTGCTGTTCGTCTTCGGTGCCGCCTGCGTCGGCGTCCTGGTCGAGGCGTTCGCGCCGCGGGAGGTGCGGCACCCGGTCCAGGTCGCCGTCGCCCTCGTCGGCACCCTCGGCGGGCTGGTCACCAGCCTGCTGCTGGCGGGGGAGCGGCAGGTCACCGCGGGCGGCGCGCTCGCCGTCGACGGCGCCGCGGTCTTCCTGCAGGCCACCATCGCCGGCCTGGGCGCTCTGTCGCTGCTGCTGTTCGCCGAGCGCTCGCTGGATCCGGCCCGGTCGGCGTTCGTCGCCGCGGCGGCCGTGCCCGCGGGCAGCCCGCGCGACCGTGAGCTGGCCACCGCGTCGCGGGTGCAGACCGAGGTCTACCCGCTGGCCACCTTCGCCATCGGCGGCATGATGCTGTTCGTCGCGGCCAACGACCTGCTGATCATGTTCGTCGCGCTCGAGGTGCTCAGCCTGCCGCTGTACCTCATCAGCGGGCTGGCCCGGCGCCGGCGGCTGCTGTCGCAGGAGGCGGCGGTCAAGTACTTCCTGCTGGGCTCCTTCGCCTCCGCCTTCTTCCTCTACGGCCTGGCGCTGGTCTACGGCGCCACCGGCAGCATCCGGCTGTCGGCCATCCGCGAGGCGTCCGCCGCGGAGGCCGGGGGCGGCGTGCTGATGGTGCTCGGCCTGGCCCTGCTGGTGGTCGGGTTGTTGTTCAAGGCCAGCGTGGCGCCCTTCCACGCCTGGACGCCGGACGTCTACCAGGGCGCTCCGACGCCGGTCACCGCTTTCATGGCCGCCTGCACGAAGGTCGCGGCCTTCGGGGCGATCCTGCGGCTGCTCTACGTCGCCTTCGGCACCGCCGAGTGGACGTGGCGGCCGCTGGTCTACGGCATCGCGATCGTCTCGATGGTCGTGGGCGCCGTCCTGGGGCTCACCCAGACCGACCTGAAGCGGATGCTCGCCTACTCCTCGATCGCGCACGCCGGCTTCCTGCTGACCGGTGTCCTCGGGTACGGCAGCGGCGCCGACGGCACCGGCTCCGGGCTCGGCGCGACGATGTTCTACCTGCTGGCCTACGGGCTCACCACGATCGGCGCCTTCGCGGTGCTCACGCTGGTCCGCGACGGCAACGGCGAGGCCACGCACCTGTCGAAGTGGGCGGGCCTGGGCCGCCGGTCGCCGCTCACCGCGGCGGTCATGGCGCTGTTCCTGCTGGCCCTGGCTGGCATCCCGCTCACCAGCGGTTTCACCGGCAAGTTCGCCGTCTTCCGGGCCGCGATCGACGACGGGGCCTGGCCGCTGGTGGTCGTGGCCCTGCTGGCCAGCGCCGTGGCGGCGTTCTTCTACGTGCGGGTGATCGTGCTCATGTACTTCTCCGACCCGGCCGTCGACGGCCCGACCGTCGGCGTCCCCGGCCTGCCGACGACGCTCGTGCTGGCCGTGACCGTCACCGCGACGGTGGTGCTGGGCGTCGTCCCCGGGGCGGTGCTCGATCTCGCCCAGCGGGCGGCTATCTTCGTCGGTTGATGACCGGAGCCAGCGCCGCCGTCGGCGGGGAGACCTCGACCGACTCCTGGCAGCGGATCTCGACCCCCGCCTCGACGATCGGCCCGTGGCTGCCCGAGGGCGACCTCGGTGCCCGGCTCGCCGAGGGCCTGGGTCGGGTCGAGGAGGCACTGCGCACCGCTGTCGGCAGCGAGCACGAGTTCGTGCGGGAGGCAGCCGGGCACCTGGTCGCCGCCGGCGGCAAGCGGTTCCGCCCGTTGCTGTCCCTGCTCGCCGCCGAGCTCGGTGACCCGCACGCCACGGGGGTCACCGAGGCCGCGGTGGTCTGCGAGCTCACCCACCTGGCGACGCTCTACCACGACGACGTCATGGACGAGGCCGTCGTCCGCCGCGGGGCGCCCAGCGCCAACAGCCGGTGGTCCAACAGCATCGCGATCCTCACCGGCGACTTCCTGTTCGCCCGGGCGTCCGACCTGCTCGCCGATCTGGGCCCCGAGGCGGTGCGCATCCAGGCGCGCACCTTCGAGCGGCTGGTCACCGGACAGATCCGCGAGACCGTCGGCGCGCAGCCCGGCGACGACCCGGTCGCCCACTACCTCGAGGTGCTGGCCGACAAGACCGGCTCCCTGGTGGCCACCTCCGCGCGGTTCGGTGCCTCGTTCGCCGGGGTGGACGCCGACCTGGTCGCCGCGCTGACCGCCTTCGGGGAGGAGGTCGGGGTCGCCTTCCAGCTCTCCGACGACCTGCTCGACATCGTCAGCCGGGACGGCGCCTCGGGGAAGTCGCCCGGCACGGACCTGCGGGAGGGCATCGCGACGCTGCCCGCCCTCTTCGCCCTCGCCGGCGACGACCCGGCCGAGCAGCGGCTGCGCGAACTCGTCTCCGGCCCGATCACCGACGACGCCGAGCACGCCGAGGCGCTGGAGCTGCTGCGCTCGTCGGCGGCCCTGCAGCGGGCGACCGAGGTGCTCCGCGAGTACGCCGACCGGGCCCAGGCGCGGTTGTCCGTCGTCCCGGTGGGGCCGGTCCGCGAGGCGCTCTCGGCGCTGTCCGACTACGTCGTCACGCGCACCAGCTGAGGGAGGGCCCCGTGCTCCCCACCGCTCGTAGAAGGACCCCGTCCTCACCGTTCGCAAGCTCACGGTGAGCCTCCGCACGGGGCCGGCGGGGGCTTGCGCGGTGGCCGTCCTGCTGCTGTCCGGGTGTTCCACGGCGGCGGGGGAAGAGCCCGGCGCCGCCGCGCCGGCCACCTCCGCGCCGGCCACCTCCGCGCCGACCAGTTCCGCGCCGACCACCCCCGCGGCGACGACGGTCCCGCCGGCGCCCGCGACGCCCGAGCCCGCGCCCGCCCTCGACGTGACCGTCGTCGCCGACGGGCTGGACCACCCGTGGGACGTCGCCCAGGCCCCCGACGGCACCCTGTTGCTCGACGAGCGGTCCGGCGGGCTCACCGCGGTGCTGCCCGACGGGGCGGTGCGGGAGCTGGCGGCCGGTCTCACGGACCTGTTCGCCACCGGGGAGACCGGGCTCATGGGCCTGGTGCTCGACCCGGGCTTCGCGCAGAGCCGCCGCTTCTACACCTGCCAGGGCGTCGAGGAGGGCGGCGGCGCGGAGATCCAGGTGACCGCCTGGACCGTCGACCCGGGATGGACGACGGCGACCCGCGTCGACGACCCGCTCATCGACGACATCCCGGTCAACGAGCGCCGCGGCCGGCACGGCGGCTGCCGGCTGCGCTTCGACGACAGCGGCGCCCTGCTCGTGGGCACCGGTGACAACGCCGTGGCCACCAACGCCCAGGACCTCGGCACCCTCGCGGGCAAGGTGCTGCGGGTCGACCCGGCCACCGGCGAGGCGGCCGCCGGCAACCCGTTCGTGGGCCGTCCGGGCGCCGACCCGCGGGTGTGGACCTACGGGCACCGCAACGTGCAGGGCCTCGCCGTCCGGCCCGGCTCCGGGCAGGTGTACGCCGCCGAGCACGGCCCTCGCCGGGACGACGAGGTGACCCTGCTGCGGCCCGGCGGCAACGGCGCCTTCGCGCCCCAGGGCCCCGGCTACGGGGAGTTCGTGCCGATGACCGACCTCTCCCTGCCCGACGCGATGCCGGCCACCTGGGCGTCCGGCGAACCCACGATCGCCTCCTCGGGCGCGACCTTCCTCGCCGGCGAGCAGTGGCAGGCGTACGAGGGTCTGCTGCTGCTGGGGGTGCTGAAGGACCAGGGGGTCCTGGCGCTGCGCGTGGCCGACGACGGCACCCTGCTCGAGCAGTTCCGGCTGCCCGAGCTGGAGGGCACGTACGGCCGCATCCGGACCGTGCAGCAGGGCGGGGACGGCGCCCTCTACGTCACCACCGACAACGGCGACGGCGAGGACCAGCTGCTGCGCGTCACGCCGCGGTAGGACAGCTGTCGCGCCGAGTGGGTCCCGGAGAGGTCCGCGCAGGCGGCGTGACACGGGGGCTCACCGCGAGCCGGGGACGGCACCCGGCCGCGGTGCGGTCCGGAGGACCGCGGTGTCACAGCTCCCGGTCGAGCACCCGGGCCGGGACGGGGGTGTCCGGCGGCAGCAGCGGGCAGGGCTCGGGCTCGCCGACCACGGTGCGCAGCGGGAGGACGCCCGCCCACACCGGCGCGGACAGGTCCCGCTCGTCGTCCCCCGGCGGGCCGGTGCGCACCTTGACGCTGGCCTCGGTCAGGTCCAGGGCGAGCAGCGCGGTGGCGGCGAGCTCCTTGCGGTCGGGCCGACGGGTCGCGGCCCAGGAGCCCGGGGCCAGGTGCTCGGTGAGCGCCTCCAGGCCGAGCAGGTGCTCCTCCGGGTCGGTCACCGGCCGGGCCACCTCGTGCACGACGGCGCAGCGGTAGTTCAGGGAGTGGTGGAAGGCCGAGCGGGCGTAGACGACGCCGTCCACGTGGGTGACCGTGAGGCAGACCGGCGCGCCCTCGGCCGCCGCCCGCAGCGTCGCCGCGCCCGTGGAGCCGTGCAGGTACAGGGTGTCGCCCCGTCGTCCGTAGCCGGTCGGCAGCACGACCGGCGAACCGTCCAGCACGACGCCCAGGTGCCCCACCAGGCCGGCGTCCAGCACCGCGTACAGCTCGGTGCGGTCGGTCCGGGCGCGCTTCGCACCTCGACGGATCGTGCTGCGGGGTGTGGGGGAGAGCGGCGGTGCGGTGTCCATGGCCCCACCGTGCCCGCCCGGGTGGCCTCCTCCCAGGGCCAATACGCTGCCATTCCGGGAGGCCACTGCGAGGGGGGTGCGGCGTGGTCGACGTGCCACCGGTGGTCCTCGACCGGGCGTCCGGGACGCCGCTGTCGGTCCAGCTGGCCGACGCGCTGCGGACGGCGACGGTGGACGGCACGCTGCGCCCGGGCGACCGGCTGCCGTCCACGCGCGAGCTCGCCGTCGCGCTCCGGGTCAGCCGCACCGTCACCGCCGCCGCCTACGACCAGCTGCTGGCCGAGGGGTGGGCGGACGGGCGGCGCGGTGTCGGCACCTTCGTCGTCGGTACGGCGACCGCGGGCCCGGCACGGTCCCCGGCGTCACCCCCGGCTCCTCGGAGCACGCCGTCACCGATCGACCTGCGGGCCGGGGCACCCTGCCTGGAGGTCCTGGACCGCTCCGCCTGGCGGCGTGCGTGGCGCGCGGCCGGGGACCCCGCCCCCGACGCCGGCCCGGAGCCGGCCGGGGACCCGGGCTTCCAGCGGGCGGTGACCGAGCACCTGCTCCGGCACCGAGGTCTCGCCGCGGCGCCCGGCGACGTGCTGGCCACGACGGGGACCTCGGCCGCGGTCGCCGAGCTGGCCCGGCTGCTGCCTGCCGGCAGCCGGGTGGGCGTCGAGGACCCCGGCTACCAGCGCGTGGTCGGCGCGCTCCGCGACGCCGGCGTAACGGTGGTGCCGCTCCCCGTGGACGGCGACGGCCTGGTGGTCGAGGCGGTGCCCCCCGGGCTCGCGGCGGTGTACTGCACGCCCGCTCACCAGTACCCGCTCGGGCGCCGGCTCTCCGCGGCCCGCAGGCTCGCCCTCGTCGCCCGTGCCCGCGCCGAGGGCTGGTGGGTGCTGGAGGACGACTACGACGGCGAACTGCGCTACGACGTCGCGCCGCTGCCGCTGCTGGGCGCGCTCGGCCCGGACGTCACGGTGCACCTCGGCACCAGCAGCAAGATCGTCAGCCCGACGCTGGGGGTGGGCTGGCTGGTCGCCCCGCCGGAACTGCGCGTCGCGCTGGTCGCGCGGCGGACGGCGACCGGCACCCGGCCCGCGCGGGCGGGGCAGCGCGTGTTCGCCGCCCTGGCCGCGAACGGGGATCTGGCCCGGCACCTGCGCCGGCTCCGGCGCGAGCTCGCGGCCCGGCGCGAGCAGGTGCTGGCGGCGGTGGCCGCAGGTGGGGTGCAGGCCGAGGGTGACCCGGCCGGCGCCCACGTCCTCGTGCCGCTGCCCGGCCTGCGCGTCGAGGAGGCGGTCGTCGCCGCGGCGGCCGGGGACGGCGTCGCGGTGGACGGACTCGGGCGCCACTGGACGAGGCCCGGTCCGCACGCGGCCGGACTGGTCGTGGGCTTCGCCGCGCCGACCCGCGCCGACCTGGGCCGCGCCCTGCCGGTGCTGACCGGGGCGTTGCGGCGGGCCCTGGCCTGAACGCGGACCGGCCCGCCTCCCCGGGAGGGAGACGGGCCGGTCGAGGTGGATCAGGCGCTGACGGTCCAGGTGTCGTTGCCGCTCAGCAGTGCGTCCAGGTCCGCAGGCGAGGAGGTGCGGGCCTCCTCGACCTGGTCGGCCATCATCCGGTCGTAGGTCGGCTTCGCGACCGACCGGAAGACGCCCATCGGCGTGTAGCGCAGGTCCTGGCTGGACAGCCGGGACAGCGCGAACGCGTACGACGGGTCCTGGCGGGTGGCGTCGTGCACCACGATCTCGCCGGCGTCCACCTGGTCGGTCTCGGCGATCCGCAGGCCGCCGAACTCGTCACGGACCACGCAGGAGGCGCCGTCCGGGCCGAACACCAGCGGCTGGCCGTGGACCAGCGGGATCGACCACTGCACACCGGTGGTCGGGTCCTTGAGCAGGTCGAACGCGCCGTCGTTGAAGATGTTGCAGTTCTGGTAGATCTCGACCAGCGCGGTGCCCTGGTGCTCGGCGGCCTGCCGCAGCACCTCGGTGAGGCCCTTGCGGTCGGAGTCCATGGCCCGGCCGACGAAGGTGGCGTCGGCGCCCAGCGCCAGCGACACCGGGTTGAACGGGTGGTCCAGCGAGCCCATCGGGGTGGACTTGGTGACCTTGCCGACCTCGCTGGTGGGCGAGTACTGGCCCTTGGTGAGCCCGTAGATCCGGTTGTTGAACAGCAGGATCTTCAGGTTCACGTTGCGGCGCAGCGTGTGGATCAGGTGGTTGCCACCGATGGACAGCGCGTCGCCGTCCCCGGTCACGACCCACACCGACAGGTCCGGGCGGGACGCCGCCAGGCCGGTCGCGATCGCCGGCGCGCGGCCGTGGATCGAGTGCATCCCGTAGGTGTTCATGTAGTACGGGAAGCGCGAGGAGCAGCCGATGCCCGAGACGATGACCATGTCCTCGCGCGCGATGCCGAGGGTGGGCAGGAAGCTCTGGACCGCGTTGAGGATGACGTAGTCACCGCAACCGGGGCACCAGCGCACCTCCTGGTCGGTCTTGAGGTCCTTGGCCTTGAGGTCGGTGCGCTTGTCGCCCTGGGTCTCCAGCGAGCGGGCGACGGCGTCGGCGATGGGACCGTCGGCCGGCATGCCGAGGTCGATGGTGGTCACTGGGTGCCTCCGGTGGTGGAGTCGATGACGTCCTGCACGACCGCAGCGAGCTCGGCGGCCCGGAAGGGCAGCCCGCGCACCTGCGTGTGGCTCTCGATGTCGACGAGGTACTTGGCGCGCAGCAGCATGGACAGCTGCCCGAGGTTCATCTCCGGGCAGACGACCCGGTCGTAGCGGCGCAGCACCTCGCCGAGGTCGGCCGGGAACGGGTTGAGGTGACGCAGGTGGATCTGCGCGACCGACCGCCCCGAGTGCCGGATCCGCCGGCAGGCCGCGCCGATGGGCCCGTACGTCGAGCCCCAGCCGATGACGGCCACGCGGGCCCTCTCGCCGTTGGGGCCGTCCGGGTCGTCGACGTCGGTGGGCGGGATGCTCGCCGCGATGCCGTCGACCTTCGCCTGGCGCAGCCGGGTCATCAGGTCGTGGTTGGCGGGGTCGTAGGAGATGTTGCCGGTCTTGTCGGCCTTCTCCAGGCCGCCGATGCGGTGCTGCATCCCCGACGTCCCCGGGATGGCCCACGGGCGGGCCAGCGTCTCCGGGTCGCGCAGGTAGGGGAGGAACTCCGGCGTCCCGTCGGCGGTGGTGCCGTTGGGCTCGGTGGCGAACTCCACCGAGAGGTCCGGCAGCTCGTCGACGTCCGGGATCTGCCACGGCTCGGCGCCGTTGGCCAGGTAGCCGTCGGAGAGCAGCATGACCGGGGTGCGGTAGGTCAGCGCGATCCGCGCGGCCTCGAGGGCGGCGTCGAAGCAGTCGGCGGGGGAGCGCGGCGCGATGACCGGCACGGGGGCCTCGCCGTTGCGGCCGAACATCGCCTGCAGCAGGTCCGACTGCTCGGTCTTGGTGGGCAGCCCGGTCGAGGGGCCGCCGCGCTGCACGTCGACGACGACCAGAGGCAGCTCGGTCATGACCGCCAGGCCCAGCGCTTCGGACTTCAGCGAGATCCCCGGCCCGGACGTCGTCGTGACGCCGAGGGCGCCGCCGAAGGAGGCGCCGATCGCCGAGGCGATGCCGGCGATCTCGTCCTCGGCCTGGAAGGTGCGGACGCCGAAGGACTTGTGCCGGGACAGCTCGTGGAGGATGTCCGACGCCGGGGTGATCGGGTAGGCGCCGAGGAACACCGGCAGGCCCGAGCGCTGCCCGGCCGCGACGATGCCCAGGGCCAGCGCCTGGTTGCCGGAGATGTTGCGGTAGCGGCCCGGCGCCATCGGGGCGGGCTTGATCTCGTAGGAGACCGCGAAGGCCTCCGTCGTCTCGCCGTAGTTGTAACCGGCCCGGAAGGCGGCGATGTTGGCCGCGGCGATCTGGGGCTTGCGGCGGAACTGGCGCTCGAGGAAGCGGACGGTGCCCTCGGTGGGCCGGTGGTACATCCAGCTCAGCAGGCCGAGCGTGAACATGTTCTTCGAGCGCTCGGCCTCCTTCTTGCCGAGGCCGGAGTCGGCGAGCGCCTCGAGGGTGAGGGTGGTCAGCGGCACGCTCACCAGCTGCCAGCCCTGCAGGGAGTCGTCCTCGAGCGGGTTGCTGGCGTAGCCGACCTTGGCCAGGTTGCGCGGGGTGAACTCGTCGGCGTCGACGATGAGCAGCCCGCCGCCGGGCAGGTCGGAGAGGTTGGCCTTGAGTGCGGCCGGGTTCATGGCGACCAGCACGTCCGGGGCATCGCCCGGCGTCATGATGTCGTGGTCGGCGAAGTGCAGCTGGAAGGAGCTGACACCCGGCAGGGTCCCCGTTGGCGCGCGGATCTCGGCGGGGAAGTTCGGCAGCGTCGAGAGGTCGTTGCCGAAGGACGCCGTCTCGCTGGTGAAGCGGTTGCCGGTGAGCTGCATGCCGTCGCCGGAGTCACCCGCGAGCCGGATGACGACGCGGTCGAGCGCGACGACGCTCTTGACGAAGGGCGTCGAGCTCCCCGCCGTGCTGTCGGCGACGGACGGGTCTGTCGTGGTCATCAGTGGTGCACCTCCACCGGCCGAGGTTACGTGTCCGTCACACCGCGCGGACCTGTGATGCGAGTGACGGTCGAGACGGCCGGGGACCCCCCCGGCACCTGACAGCCCCAACCCCGGCAGGAGCCGGCCCATTCCGTGAGCGCGGTCGCATCCCGCCGGGGGGGCCGCCCGGGGAACGGCCTCCCCGGGGACGGCGTTGGTCGGGACGTGCAGCGCTGGAGCAACGGACTCAAGACCGCGGTGCTCCTGGGTCTGATGGGCGGCCTCATCCTCGCCGCCGGCGCCCTGGTCGGCGGCCGGGGTGGCCTGCTCATCGCCCTGGCCATCGCGCTGGCGGTCAACGGCTACGCGTACTTCAACTCGGACAAGCTGGCCCTGCGGGCGATGCGGGCCTTCCCGGTGACCGAGACGCAGGCGCCGCAGCTCTACGCGATGGTGCGCGACCTGGCCACCGAGGCCCGGCAGCCGATGCCGCGGCTCTACGTCAGCCCGACCAACCAGCCCAACGCCTTCGCGACCGGCCGGAACCCGCGCAACGCGGCCGTCTGCGTCACCCAGGGCATCCTCGAGCTGCTCGACCGCCGGGAGCTGCGTGGCGTGCTCGCCCACGAGCTCTCGCACGTCTACAACCGGGACATCCTGATCAGCTCGGTCGCCGGCGCCATGGCCACGGTGATCACCTACCTGGCGCACATGGCGATGTTCGCCTCGCTGTTCGGCGGCCGGTCGGAGGACGACCGCGGCGGCGGCAACGCGCTCGGCAGCCTGCTGCTGGTCTTCCTCGGCCCGTTGGCGGCCGGCCTGGTGCAGATGGCGGTCAGCCGCAGCCGGGAGTACCAGGCCGACGCCTCCGGTGCGGCGTTGTCGCAGGACCCGCTGGCGCTGGCCTCCGCGCTGCGCAAGATCGCCTCGGGCGCGGCCGCCCGGCCGCTGCCCCAGGAGGACCGGCTGGTGACCCAGAGCCACCTGATGATCGCCAACCCGTTCCGCGGGCAGGGCCTGGCGTCGATGTTCGCCACCCACCCACCGATGCCCGAGCGCATCGCCCGCCTGGAGCAGATGGCCCGGGAGCTCGGTTGAGGGCCCCCTCGCCCCCACCCCTCGTTCCTCGGGGCGGGCCCCCGCGAGGAAAGGACCCCGTCCTCCCCACCCTTCGCAAGCTCTAGGGCGGGACCCGGGACGGGGCCGTCGCCTGTAGTCGTCGAACTGGCCCGGGGTATGCGGCTCTCGTTGGCGATCGACGGAATGCGCAGCTGACCTGCGTTTTCGTCGTTGGGCGGGGTTGGTTGACCTCCGCGAGAGTTGGCCGAGTTGCGGACATCTTGCGAACTCTGCGGACTGTGTGCGGCCCGAGAGGGGTGATGTGCGGCCGACTCCGAGCCGTCCCCGAACGACGAGGCTGCTCCACAGCCGCCCTGAGGATGCCCGGCTGCACCGGGTCGCCGGAGGGGCGCTTCGCGTCCCTTCGGGATGGGCCTGCGGCCCACCGTTCCCCCGACCCGCCGCACCCGGACTGGGGCCGGGTGCCAGGAGCAGCCAGGAGTGTGTGGCAGGCCGGAGCGATCACCATGCCGGAGCGATCACCATGCCGGAGCGATCACCACAAGGGGATCCCCTGACGGCCACGAGATCCTCGGGTGGCCCGAGCCCGCGCCGATCCGAGGTCGGAATTCACCGCCTGGTCTCGTACCTGGTCAGGAGCACGCCGTCGGGAAACGTCCGGGTCTCCACCAGGTTCAGGTTCACCCAGTTGTGCAGGGCGGTGAAGAACGGCGTGCCGCCGCCCACCAGGACCGGGTGGGTGACGATCGCGTACTCGTCGATCAGCCCGGCCCGCATGACCGCCGCGGCGAGGGTGGCGCCACCGACGTCCATGGGACCGCCATCCTCGGTCTTGAGCCGGGTGATCTCGGTGACCGCGTCGCCGGTGACCAGGCGGGCGTTCCAGTCGACTGCGCTGGTCGTCGAGGAGAACACCACCTTCGGCATGCCCCGCCAGCGGCGGGCGAACTCGATCTGCGCGGGTGCGGCGCCAGGCTGCTGGTCGGCGGTCGGCCAGTGGGAACTCATCGTCTCCCACAGTTTGCGCCCGTACAGCGCCAGGCCCGTCGCGCCCACCCGGTCGGACCACCACTGGAACAGCTCGTCGCTCGGCACGCTCCAGCCGAGGTCGTCGCCGGGCGCGGCGATGTAGCCGTCCAGGCTCAGGTTCATGCCAAAGGTCAGTTTCCGCATGGCGTCACCTCCCGTGAGTCGGTGTTCGGCGTACAGACCAGCACGGCGCGGAAAAATCATCGGTCAGACCACACCGAGGGCCGGTCGACCACCGCGCCAAGCGGATGCTGCGTACGGAAGGGAACCCCGGTCGGGAACACCGCAGGACAGAGCGAGTGCCCCTCGGCCGCCGTTCCGCAACACCCGCCCGGTGCACCTTCCCGCACGGGGAGGGCGACCGGGACGCCCTGCGAGCCGGTCGCAGCCTCGTCGTCCGGCTGCCGCTCGACGTCGGCGCCACCGGGTCGCAGGAGGCCGGGAACGCGAGCCGAGGCACCCTGGAGCTGATCGTCATCCGCACCTGCAGCTCGGAAGAAAGCGACCTGCTCTCGGTCGACAATCGCCGAGAACAATCGACGACATGACGCCCGCGGCGTCTTCATGCCGTCACCCCAGCCTTTTCCGGGCAGGCTCAGGTCTTCGCCGATGAACGGCACGCATGCTACCAATGGTGGTAGATCGGTTTCCGCTTCGCGGGATCCGTCGCCGTTCCTAGGGGTGACCTGTCGGTCATTTCTGGGTGGCATCGGGAATGCGCGGTGGAATGAAGGTGCACGCCGGGCCGCCGGCGGCTGCCCGGGTGTACCTGGAGGCCGACCGGGGCCGGGCCGATGACTACTACCTGACCGAGGGCACCGGTCTGGCCCGCCGCTTCACCGCCACCGGTGGGCGGGTGCAGGAGCGCGCGTCGCTGACCGGCGACGGCTACGAGACCTGGGTGGCCGGCCGCGAACCGGACACCGGCGACCCGCGGGGGCGGCTGCGCACCGACGCCCACGCGGTGCGGTCCGTCGAGGTGGTGGTCAACGGCCCGAAGTCCTGGTCACCAGCGGCCGCGGTGCACGCGGACATCACCGCCGCCCATGACACCGCCCAGGACCGCGCCGCCGCCCAGGTCATCGGCTGGCTGGCCGAGCACGCCACCACCCGGGTGGGGCCGCGCGGTGGGCAGGTGCAGGTGCTGGAGGCGGTGACGGTGCGGCACCACACCCCCCGCGCCGGAGATCCGCAGCGGCACCTGCACCTGCAGATCGGCGCCCGGGTGTTCGCCGCCGGGCGGTGGCGGGGCCTGCACACCGTCGGCGTGCGCGACTTCCTCGCCGCCGTTGACGGCATCGGGCACGCCACGGTCGCCTGCGACCTCGCAGCTCCGCACCGCACTTGCCGCCCACGGCTACACCCTGGATGCGACTGGAGAAATACCGGAGCTCGCCGAGTACGTCCGCGCGAGCGACCTGGCGCCGTGCCAGCTGCTGGTCAGCCTGACCGAGCCGACGCCCGTACCGGCGCCCGGCCGGTAGGGCCGACCGGATCCCCAGGCGTCACCAGACCCCGCGGCACCCCGCCCGGGACGGCAGGCGTACCACCGCGGGCGGGGCCTCCGAGGCCACCGGGACAGCGCCGTCGCGGTCGCGGCAGTCCGCCGACTTGCCGACGGTGTGCGGACTCGACCCGGTCATCACCGCGCTGACATGCGCAGGTGCTGGGGATCAGCGATAGTTGTCGAACTGCAGCGCGACGTCGAGGTCCTTGCCGCGCAGCAGCTGCTGGACCGCCTGCAGGTCGTCCCGCTTCTTGCCGCTGACCCGGAGCTGGTCGCCCTGGATCTGGGCCTGGACGCCCTTGGGGCCCTCGTCCCGGATGATCTTGGCGATCTTCTTGGCCGTGTCGGACTCGATGCCCTGCTTGATGCGGGCGCCGATCTTGTACGACTTCCCGGAGGACTGCGGTTCGTCGGCGTCGAGCGACTTCAGCGAGATGTTCCGCTTGACCAGCTTCTCCTTGAAGACCTCGAGCGCGGCCGAGACCCGCTCCTCCGTGTCGGCCTGCAGCGTGACGCCCTCCTCGCCGGCCCACGCGATCGTCGCGTTGGTACCGCGGAAGTCGAAGCGCTGCGAGAGCTCCTTGGCGGCCTGGTTGAGGGCGTTGTCGACCTCCTGGCGGTCGACCTTGCTCACCACGTCGAACGACGAGTCGGCCATGTGTCGGTTGCTCCTTGTCCTCTGTCGTCCACCGGCCGCGGGCGGGTCCCTGGGGCCACCGCCGAAGCCGGTCTCCGGTGTCTTGTACGCTCTCCCGGTACCACCACGGCGGGTTGCCCGAGTGGCCAATGGGAGCGGACTGTAAATCCGTCGGCTTAGCCTACGAAGGTTCGAATCCTTCACCCGCCACACCCGGTACGCGCGGCCCCCGACCTCGGCAGAGGTAGGGGGCCGCTGCCGTTGGTGGGGTGGGCGTGCCTCAGGGGGTGATCGGGGCGCGGGCGCCGGCGACGGCGGTGCGTTCCAGGGGCTGTCCGCCGAGGAAGAGCCAGCCGAACGCGATCTCCACGTGGCGCGTGCACCGGACCGTGACCTCGACCCCGTCGGTCTCGGTCGACCAGGAGTGCAGCGCCGTCCCGCCGTCTGCCAGCTGGTCGGCCACGGCCGCCTGCGTGCTCGCCCGGGTCAGCGGCAGCGCCGTCCCCACGCCGGTGGCGTAGAGGGTCGCCTCGTCGGTGGCGTTGGCCGCAGCCAGCGCGGCGCCGTCGCAGACCGACTGCAGTTGCTGCTGCTCCAGGAAGGCGTCGGACGCGGCGATCGCACCGAGGGCCATGAGCGCGGCGACCAGCCAGCACACGAGGACCAGCGGCAGCGTCGAGCCGCGCTCGGCGTCGTCCCCGTCCCGTCGCACGCGGCGCAGCCTAGGTGGCCGTCCGGCCTGCCACACGGCCTGTGGGAGTGCTGCGGGGGGCTGTGGACCCGATCGGGGGAACCGCGGTCAGCCGCGCCTCGGACCGTGGACCCACCTGCGACACGCCGGCCGGTCGGGTCCCACCCGACCGTCGACTCCCCGCAGTCACAGCAGACTCCCGTGTACTCCTAGCGAGGTACCGAGGGTCACGCATGATGACGCTGAGTCACGGCATGTCGCCTGATCGTGGCGTCGAGATCGACGGTGCTTGCCTCGGACGGGTGACGGGCAGCAATCTCTCCGGCGCGGTCCGTACCCATCGCTCTGCCCCCGCGCCTGGACGACTGCCCAGCTGGTCGACACAGCAGTCCTTCATGCCTGAGGAGGCGTCATGAGCAGCACCGTCGAGCTCGTCAACACCCGCGGTCAGAAGTGGAGCCGTGGTCAGAAGTGGAGCCGCGGCCAGAAGTGGAGCCGGCTGGCCGCCTGACCGCACGGTCGCTCCTGCCACGGCGTCTCGTCAGGGACGGCGGTGTCGCTGCTGCCGACGGCGGGACCCTCGGACGTCTCCCCGCCTCCCCCTCACTCGTCGGGGGGGAGGGGGCGGTCGAGACCGCTGAGGAGTACCGTCGCGCTGTTAGCCTCGGCCCCGCCCATCTCCCCCCGGCGAATACAGGTGTCAGTGGCCGAGCAGGACGCAGTCGTGCAGCGCCCGCGGACTGCGTTGCTGGGGCCCTCTGCGATCGGCTGGCTCAGCGTCGTCATCGCCCTGCCCGTCGCTGCGGTGATCCTCCCGCCACGGTTCGAGTCGGTGAGCTGGCTCGCGCTCGCAGGGGTCCTCGCCGCTTTCGCGGTCGCCGAGAGCTACAACATCCACGTCGAGTTCCGTCGTCAAGGCGTCTCCATCTCGGCATCCGAACTCGTCTTCGTCATCGCGCTCTTCGAGGTGGGCCCGACCTGGACCGCGGTCACGCGCGCGCTCGCTGTCGGCGGGGTGTGCCTGGTCCAGCGGTTCAGCCTGGCGAAGGTCGTCGCCAACACGGCACTCGCGGTCGTCGAGGTCAGCGTTGCCGCCGCGCTGCTGGACGTGCTGCCCGTGGGGGCCCGCACCGAACCCGCGACCTGGCTCTCCGTCCTGATCGCCATCGTCATCGCCACGATGGTCGGCGGCGCCCTCATCCGCCTGGCCATCATCGCGACCCAGGGGTACTCCGGCCCGGAGCTCTGGACCAGCATGCTGCTGGCCGCCGTGACGGTCACGCCGATGGCGGTGATCGTCGGGCTGTCGATGCTGCTGCTGATGGACGTGACGCCCTGGTCGCTCCTGCTCGTCGCGCCGTTGCTCGGTGGACTGGTCCTCCTGTACCGGAGGTTCGCCGCGGTGGCGCGCGAGGGAGCGGACCTGGAGAAGGTCTACGCGTTCGCCCGCCAGGTGGAGCAGATCGGGCCCGACGAGGACGGTCCCCGACGCCTCGTCGAGGAGATCCGCGAGCTCTTCAACGCCGAGCGGGTCGCCCTCTGGCTGCCGCCCTACCTGGACGAGGAGCCGCGACTGGTGGTGACCTCGGACGACGGTCGGAGCTGGTACGACGGCCCCGGTGACCCGGCCGACCTGTTCCGTCGACGGGCGACCGAGGGGGCCCACGACGGCCCCGTGCTGGTGTCCCTCGGGCGAGCCACGGAGGAGGAGGCCGCAGCGCTCGCGCGCCGCGGCGCCCAGGACCTGCTCGCCGCGCCGGTGGCCACCGCGGCCGGGGAGCCGGGCTACCTCGAGGTGTGCGACCGGCGCCACGACATCGTGTCCTTCGCCGACGGCGACCGGTCCGCGTTGGACTCCATGCTCACCCACGTCAACGCCGCGATCCGGCAGCAGCAGCTGCTGACCCAGATCCGCTACGACGCCGATCACGACCGGCTCACCGGCCTGCCCAACCGCCAGCGGCTCGCGGCGGAGATCGACCAGCTGCTCGCCGCGGACCCGGTCGCCGGAAGGGCGGGTCTCATCCTCGCCTCGCTGGACAACTACGCCGAGGTCACCGACACGCTCGGCCACGCGGCCAGCGACGAGCTGCTGCTGGTCACCGCCGGCCTGCTGCGCGAGCACGCGCCGCCGCAGGCGCTGCTGGCGCGCATGGAGGGCGAGCAGTTCGCCGTCCTGCTGCCCGGGCTGTCGCTGCCCGCGACCGAGCGGGCCGCGCGCCGGCTGCGTGAGGCGACCTCGACGCGCGCCCGGGTCGCCGGCCTGGACCTCGAGGTGACGCTGACCATCGGCGTCGCCGCCGCCCCGGTGCACGGCGCGGACGCCGGCACGCTGATGCAGCGGGCGGACGTCGCCCTGCTGGCCGGCGCCGGAAAGAGCGGCGTGGCCAGCTACCACCCGGTGCTCGACCAGCAGAGCCTGCGCCGCCTGCAGCTGGGCACCGAGCTCGAGCAGGCCATGGCCGACGGCGAGATCAGCGTCGTGTTCCAGCCGATCATCGACGCCCGCAGCTCCGACATCGTCTCGGTCGAGACCCTCGTGCGCTGGGCGCACCCGCGCTACGGGTCGATCGCGCCGGACGAGTTCATCCACCTCGCCGAGCAGATCGGCCGGATCGGCCCGCTGACCGACTACGTGCTCGACCTGGCGCTGGCCCGCTGCCGGCGGTGGCTCGACCAGGACATCGCGCTGTCGGTGGCGGTCAACCTCTCGGCCCGCTGTCTCACCGAGCCCGACCTGGTGGACCGGGTGCGGCGCGCGCTGCGCCGTCACGCCGTCCCCGGTGAGCTGCTGACGCTGGAGCTCACCGAGGGCAGCGTCGTCGACGACTCCGTGCGCAGCAGCAGCGTCCTGACCGACCTGCACGCCCTGGGCCTGCGGCTGTCGATGGACGACTTCGGCACCGGCTACTCCTCGCTGTCCCAGCTGCGCCAGCTGCCCATCGACGAGGTGAAGATCGACAAGTCCTTCGTGCTGGGGATGTCCACCAGCCAGGGCGAGTCGTTCATCGCCCGATCGATCATCGAGCTGGCGCACAACCTGGGCCTGCGCGTGGTCGCCGAGGGCGTCGAGGACGAGCTGACGCGCAACCTGCTGGCCGAGATGGGCTGCGACAAGCTCCAGGGCTTCCTGGTCAGCCGGCCGTTGCCCGACGAGCGGCTGGAGAACTGGATCCTGGCCCGCACCGGCGTCCGCTCGGCGGTCCCCGGGACGCCGCACCGGCGCCTGTTCGTGCGGTCCTGAGCGCGCCGGGACCCCCCTGCGACGGACCCCTGGAGGCGTCGGGTAGAGTCTCTGACGGCTCGAAGCCCGCCCCTTTAGCTCAGTCGGCAGAGCGTCTCCATGGTAAGGAGAAGGTCTACGGTTCGATTCCGTAAAGGGGCTCTGGAACAACACAGTGGCCGCTCGGCCCGGTTGCCGAGACCGGGCCGCACGGTCACGTCCGGCGGTGTAGCTCAGCCAGGCAGAGCAAGCGGCTCATAATCGCTGTGTCACCGGTTCAAATCCGGTCACCGCTACTCTCGACGGACCCCGCTCGCCCGGGGTCCGTCGGCGTGTTGCAGCACCGTGCGGGCACCCGTCCGCGCGGAACCCGGGCCCGGCCCGGTCCCGACAAGGCGAGGAGCGCCCCGTGGCAGCCACCGACATCCGTCCGAAGATCACCCTGGCCTGCCAGGAGTGCAAGAGCCGGAACTACATCACCCGCAAGAACCGGCGCAACGACCCCGACCGGCTCGAGCTGAAGAAGTTCTGCCCGAAGGACCGCAAGCACACGATCCACCGCGAGACCCGCTGACGCGGTCTCGAGCCACCGCAGAGACCCGCTGACGCGGTCTCGAGCCACCGCAGGGACGCGCTGACCCGGCAGGTCTGCGAGAGGGAGGGCGGGAGCATGGCGCTCGATCAGGCACTGGTCGGGCGCAGCTACCCGCCCTCCGCCGTCTACGAGGTCGGCCGGCAGAAGATCGCCGAGTTCGCGGACGCCATCGGTGCGGCCGACGCGGTGCACCGGGACACCGAGGCCGCTCGCGCGGCCGGGTACCCCGACGTGATCGCCCCGCCCACGTTCGCCATCGCCCTGACGCTGTCGGCGGCCGGTGTCGTCGTCGAGGACCCCGACGTCGCCCTGGACTACAGCCGCGTCGTCCACGGCGAGCAGCGCTTCACCCACCACCGGCCCATCCGGGCCGGTGACCGGCTCGTCGCCACGCCCACCATCGAGGCCGTGCGCAGCGTCGGCGGCAACAACCTGCTCACCACCCGGGTGGACGTCGCCACCGAGGACGGCGAACCGGTCTGCTCGGCCACCTCGATGCTCGTCGCCCGGGGGAGCGCATGACCGCCGGGGTGCGGGCCGCGGACGTCGCCGTCGGTGCCGAGCTGCCCGAGCAGAGCTACCAGGTCACCCGCGCGGACCTGGTCCGCTACGCCGGCGCCTCCGGCGACTTCAACCCCATCCACTGGAACGAGCGGGTGGCCACCGAGGTCGGCCTGCCCGGCGTGATCGCGCACGGGATGCTCACCATGGCGCTGGCCGCCCGCGCGGTCACCGCGTGGGCCGGTGACCCCGGCGCGCTGGTCGAGTACCACGTGCGGTTCGGCCGGCCCGTCGTCGTCCCCGACGACGGCACGGGCGCGCAGGTCACCGTCCGCGGCAAGATCGGCTCGCTCGGCGAGGACGGTCGCGCCCGGGTCGACCTGACCGTCACCAGCGGCGGCGAGAAGGTCCTCTCGCTGGCCCGCGCCACCGTCCAGCTGGCGTGAGCCCGCGGCGGGCCGGGCTCGTGCTCGGCGCCGTCCTGCTGCTGCTCCCCGGCTGCGGCGCCTCCTTCGTCGACACCCTCGCCGCCGAGCGGTCGGCCGCGACGCGGGAGACGGCCGCGACGCCGTCCGACGGGGACTGCCCGGAGCGTGCCGGCCCCGACCCCGATCGGCCGGTCGTCGAGCTCGACCTCCGGCTGGACGACGACCTGCGCACGGTCACCGGCACCGAGACGGTCGCCTTCACGCCCGACCTGCCCACCGGCGAGCTGGTCTTCCGGCTGGTCCCCAACGGGCCCGATCCCGCGGCGGCCGGCAACCGCCTGGTCGTCGACGCCGCACGTGGGGACGACGTGGCCGGCAGCGGCTACGAGGACGCCGGTGCCGGCGGTCCGGGCGGCCTCTACGTCGTCCGGCTGGACGGCGAGCTCCCCGCCGGGGAGACGACCGAGGTGGTCCTGGACTTCACGCTCACCCTCGGCGAGGGCGGGTTCGAACGGGTGGGCGCGGCCGATGGCGTCTCCTGGTGGGCCAGCGGCGCGCCTCTGCTGGCGTGGGAACCCGGGGTCGGCTGGGCCCGCCACCCGTTCGTCGACCTCCCTGGCGAGACCGCGACGAGCCCCGCAGCCGACACGAGGATCCGCGTCTCCGTCCCCGAGGCGCTCACCGTCCTCATGACCGGCGACCAGGCCGAGCCCTCCGCCCCGCAGGACGGTCGCCGCACCTGGACGTCGGTCGAGCCGGTCGCCCGCGACGTGAGCGTCGCGGTGGGCGTCTTCGACACCGCGAGCGCCACCAGCGAGAGCGGGGTGGAGGTGACGACCGGCGTGCTGCCGGGCGCGGACGTATCCGCCCCTGAGCTCACGGCGTGGACGCTGGCCGCGGTAGACGAGCTCGAGGCCCGCTTCGGCGCCTTCCCGTACGCGACGCTCACCGTGCCGCTGCTCCCCGACGAGGGCGGCGGCATCGAGTACCCCAGCTCCATCCTGCTGGCCGGCGCCGACCGGCTCGTGCTGCTGCACGAGGTCGCGCACATGTGGTTCTACGGGATGGTCGGCGACTCCCAGTTCCGCGACCCGTGGCTGGACGAGGCGTTCGCCACCTATGCCGAGTCGGTCGCCTTCCCGGTGTCCGGGGACGCCGCGGCACGGGCGCTTCGCACCCCCGGCGAGGTCGGCGCGGCGATGGACCAGTTCGACACCGCCGCGGGCTACTTCCGCCGCGTGTACGGCAAGGGCGGCGCCGCGCTCCTGGCCGCCCGCGAGGCCGCGGGCGCCGAGGCGTTCGACGCCGCCCTGCGCTGCTACGTCGACGTCAACGCGTGGACGATCGCCACCCCGGACGACGTCGCGCGGGCGCTGGAGGACCTGCCGGCGGCACTCGACGTCCTCGTCGAGGCGGGCGCCCTCGACGAGTAGCAGGACCCCGTCCTCTCCACCCTTCGCCGGCTCGGGGCGGTGCCCGGGACGGGGCCGGCGGCGAGGCTCTGTACAGGGCCGGCCCGGGGGACGGGGTCCTCTCAGCCGGCGGTGCCCAGCAGCCGCTGCATCCGGGTCACGCCCTCGACGAGGTCGTCGTCGCCCAGGGCGTAGGACATCCGCAGGTAGCCCGGCGTGCCGAAGGCCTCACCGGGGACGACGGCGACCTCCGCCTCCTCGAGGACGATCTCGGCCAGCTGCACGCTGTCGGCCGCCGTGCGCCCACCGATGGGCCGGCCCAGCAGCCCCTTGACCGACGGGTAGACGTAGAACGCGCCGCGCGGCTCGGGGCAGGCCACTCCGGGGATCTCGCGGAGCATCGACACGATCGTGCGCCGCCGCCGGTCGAAGGCCTCCCGCATCGCGGCCGCGGCCGACAGGTCACCGGTCAGCGCGGCGACCGCGGCCGCCTGCGACACGTTCGCCACGTTGGAGGTGGCGTGCGACTGCAGGTTGGTGGCGGCCTTGACGACGTCGGCCGGTCCCACGACCCAGCCGACCCGCCAGCCGGTCATCGCGTAGGTCTTGGCGACCCCGTTGACGACGACGCAGCGGTCGGCGAGCTCCGGGACGACGACCGGCATCGACGGCGCGGTCGCCCCGTCGTAGGTGAGGTGCTCGTAGATCTCGTCGGTGAGCACCCACAGGCCGTTCTCGTAGGCCCAACGGCCGATCTCCTCGACCAGCTCCGGCGGGTACACCGCGCCGGTCGGGTTGGACGGCGAGCAGAACAGCAGCACCTTGGTGCGCGGCGTCCGGGCGGCCTCGAGCTGGGCCACCGACACCAGGTAGCCGCTCTCCTCGTCGGCCACGACCGGCACCGGCACGCCGCCGGCCAGGGCGATCGCCTCGGGGTAGGTCGTCCAGTACGGCGCGGGCAGCAGCACCTCGTCGCCCGGGTCGAGCATCGTGGCGAAGGCCTCGTACACGGCCTGCTTGCCGCCGTTGGTCACCAGCACGTTGGCGGGGGTGACCTGCAGCCCCGAGTCGCGCGCGGTCTTGGCGACGATCGCCTCCTTGAGCGCCGGCAACCCACCCGCGGGCGTGTACCGGTGCATCGCCGGCTGACGGCAGGCGACGACGGCGGCCTCGACGATGTAGTCGGGCGTCGGGAAGTCCGGCTCGCCGGCGCCGAAGCCGATCACCGGCTTGCCCGCGGCCTTGAGAGCCTTGGCCTTGGCGTCCACCGCCAGCGTCGCCGACTCGGCGATGGCAGCGATGCGGCGGGAGACGCGCCGGTCGGCTGGCGACAGGCCGGGGGACGGGGCAGCGGACTCCGAGGGGGAGACGGCGGTCATGGCCCCATCATGTCCGAGGACGGTGTGCGCGGTCGTCCCCGATCCCGGCTGCCACCGCGTCCGCGGCCCTCCCGTCCGACGCGTCGGTGGCCCTCGCCCGGCACGTTGGCTGCTCATTCCGGCGGTCCCGTACACTGGCTGTCCTGGGGCCACTGACCCCGCCACCGGCGTGCCCCGGAACCCTCGCGGGAACGGTGCCGGCCGGAGCGGGCCACGCGGTCCCTGCCCGGCCCAGGGCACAGGGGTGTAGCTCAATTGGCAGAGCAGCGGTCTCCAAAACCGCAGGCTGCAGGTTCAAGTCCTGTCACCCCTGCCCGTGCCGCCGGCTCCCGCCGGCGACGTGCACGACCCGTACGACAGCACGACCACCGACCGTCGGCCCGAGGACATCGGCCACCACCAGCGAGGCGAGCGAGGCGCAGTGAGCGACGAGAAGCCGGCACGCGAGGGCGACCCCCGCGCCGCCTCCGACGCCCAGCCGACCGACGAGCAGCTCGACCGCGAGGCGCCCGGCGTGGCCGACGCCGCCGAGCTGGAGGCCGCCGAGGCCGAGATCGCCGCCGAGGCCGAGAGCGACGAGGACAAGGTCGTGGCCGCGCGGCCGACCGGCACCCGCCGCGGCGGCCGGATCACCGCCGAGGGCGACGAGGACGACGACGAGCCCGGCCCCCGCTCCCGCCGGGCCGCCCGCGAGCGCACGCCGTCCCGTCCGTCCGGCCGCCCCGCCGAGGGTGGGGCGACCCGGTCACGGGCCGCCGCGGACCGCGAGCGCGCCGCCGAGGCGCGGCAGCGGCGCAGCCTCCGGCGTTTCCTCCGCGAGGTCGTCGCCGAGCTGCGCAAGGTCATCTGGCCGGGTCGCCGCGAGCTGATCACCTACACGACCGTCGTCATCGTCTTCGTGGCCTTCATCGTCGCCCTGGTGGCCGGCCTGGACCTCCTCTTCGCCCAGGGCGTGCTCGCCGTCTTCGGCTGAGCCCACCCGCGCCTGCACCACCGACAAGGAAGAGACACCCGTGACCGACCCCCGCGAGCCCTTCGAGACCGACAGCGCCGTCGAGGCCACCGACCTCGACGACGCCCGCTTCGACGTGCGCGGCACGTCGGACGTCGAGACCGGCGCCGGCGAGATCGGGGCTGCCGAGGGCTCCGTCGACACCGCGGACCAGGACGCTCTCACCGGCGTCGCCGATGTGGCGCCCGGGGTGAAGAGTGGCGACCCCGACAGCCTGACCACCGACCCGCTGGCCGTCCCCGCGGCGTCCTCCGACCTCGACGAGCTGGGCGACCGGACCGAGGACGACGAGGAGGCCGACCCGGCCGAGGCGATGCGCAAGGTGCTGCGCAGCCAGTTCGGCGACTGGTACGTCATCCACTCGTACGCCGGCTACGAGAACAAGGTGAAGACCAACCTGGAGTCGCGCATCCAGTCGCTGGACATGGAGGACTACATCTTCCAGATCGAGGTGCCCACCGAGGAGGTCACCGAGATCAAGAACGGCAAGCGCACCCAGGTCAACCGCAAGAAGCTGCCCGGCTACCTGCTCGTCCGCATGGACCTCAACGACGAGTCCTGGGGCGCGGTGCGCAACACCCCCGGCGTCACCGGCTTCGTCGGGGCGACCTCCCGTCCTTCGCCGCTGAGCATCGACGAGGTCGTCAGCCTGCTCGCGCCCGCGGCCAGCCCGCAGGCGGCCCGGACGGCGGAGACGACGAGTGCCGCCACCACGGCGGCGCCGACCGCCGTCGTCGACTTCGAGGTGGGCGAGTCGGTCACCGTCATGGACGGCCCGTTCGCCACCCTCCCGGCCACGATCAACGAGATCAACGCCGAGCAGCAGAAGTTGCAGGTGCTGGTCTCCATCTTCGGCCGGGAGACGCCGGTCGAGCTCTCGTTCAACCAGGTCCAGAAGATCTGAAGAAGGACCCCGTCGCCCCCCACCGCTCGCACGCCCGCGGCGGGGCACTGCGAGGGGGCCGCTCCATCCCGTCACGAAGAAGGAAGTCATGCCCCCCAGGAAGCGGTTGACCGCGGTCATCAAGCTCCAGATCAACGCCGGTGCGGCCACCCCCGCGCCGCCCGTCGGTCCGGCGCTGGGCCAGCACGGCGTCAACATCATGGAGTTCTGCAAGGCGTACAACGCCGCCACGGAGTCGCAGCGCGGCAACGTGATCCCGGTCGAGATCTCGGTCTACGAGGACCGCTCGTTCACCTTCGTCACCAAGACCCCGCCGGCGGCCCGCATGCTGCTCAAGGCGGCCGGTGTGGAGAAGGGCTCCGGCGAGCCGCACAAGACCAAGGTCGCCACCGTCACCCGTGACCAGGTCCGCGAGATCGCGCAGACCAAGATGGCCGACCTCAACGCCAACTCGCTCGACGAGGCGGAGAAGATCATCGCCGGCACCGCCCGGTCGATGGGCATCACCGTCCAAGGCTGACGGAGGACCCTCTCCTCCCCACCCCTCGCAGGCTCGGGGCGGGACCCGGGAGAGGGCCGGGAAGCCGCCTGACTCCGGCGGCGTTGCACCACCGGGTCCACAGCGGACCCGTTCGAGCACCTGTGGGAGGGCCCCGCCAGGCCCGTGCACCACACGACTCCCGGCCGAGGCGCCGGGGGAGAGGACACCACCATGGCGAAGCACGGCAAGAAGTACCGCGAGGTCGCGGCGAAGGTCGACCGCGAGAACCTCTACACCCCGCTGCAGGCGGCCAACCTGGCCAAGGAGACGTCGCCGACGGCCTACGACGCCACCGTCGAGGTGGCCATGCGCCTGGGCGTCGACCCGCGCAAGGCCGACCAGATGGTCCGCGGCACGGTGAACCTGCCGCACGGCACCGGCAAGACCGCCCGCGTCATCGTCTTCGCGACCGGCGACAAGGCCGCCGAGGCCGAGGCCGCCGGCGCCGACGTCGTCGGCTCGGACGACCTGATCGAGCGCATCCAGGGCGGCTTCCTGGACTTCGACGCCGCGATCGCCACCCCGGACCAGATGGCCAAGGTCGGCCGCATCGCGCGCATCCTCGGCCCGCGCGGCCTGATGCCGAACCCGAAGACCGGCACGGTGACCCCCGACGTCACCAAGGCGGTCAACGACATCAAGGGCGGGAAGATCAACTTCCGCGTCGACAAGCAGGCCAACCTGCACCTGGTGATCGGCAAGGCCTCGTTCGACGAGACGAAGCTCGTGGAGAACTACGCCGCGGCCCTCGACGAGGTGCTGCGGGCCAAGCCGGCCGCCGCCAAGGGCCGGTACCTGAAGAAGGTCACCATCTCCACCACCATGGGCCCGGGCATCCCGGTCGACCCGAACCGCACCCGCAACCTGACGGTGGACGAGCCCACCGCCTGAGGAAGGACCTCGTCCTCCCCACCCTTCGCAGGCTCAGGGTGGGACCCGGGACGAGGCCGCACCCGCACGTCGCCAGGGGCCCCGTCGCGCATCGCGCGGCGGGGCCTCCGTCGGCTCCGGGTGAGGACGGCGACAGCCGGCGTCCCTCCCGGATGGCGTATGCTCCTCGACGTTCCCCCAAGACCGCTGGTCGTCGCACGTCCGCGTGCGATCGAAGGTCCCGGATGCCGGGCGGCCCGCGCAGGAGGACGGTTCGATCGACGCGGTGCCGTGCGCCCGCGTTCTTCGCCCCGTGCGCCTGCGCCGGGGCGTTCCTCGTCCCCGGGCCCGTTGATCGCCCGCCGTCGTGCACCGGCCGGTGGTCCGCCCGACAGACGAGAGGAGGCCCATGCCCACGCAGGCGAAGGCCGCGGTGATCGACGAGATCACCGAGCGGTTCCAGTCGTCCAGCGCGGCGGTGCTCACCGAGTACCGCGGGCTGACCGTGGCCCAGCTGACCCAGCTGCGCCGTTCCCTCGGTGAGGGCAGCAGCTACGCCGTCGTCAAGAACACCCTGACGAAGCGGGCCGCGGAGCAGGTCGGCCACGCCGACCTGGCGCCGCTGCTCAACGGCCCGACCGCGATCGCCTTCATCGAGGGCGACCCGGTCAACGCGGCCAAGGCCATCCGTGACTTCGCGCGCGCCAACCCGCTGCTCGTCGTCAAGGGCGGCGTGGTCGAGGGCCGCACGGTCGGCGCCGCCGAGGTCACCGCCCTCGCCGACGTCGAGCCGCGCGAGGTCCTCCTGGCCAAGCTGGCCGGCGCGATGATGGGCAACCTCAGCAAGGCCGCGGGTCTGTTCCAGGCCCCGCTGTCGCAGGTCGCCCGGCTGGCCGCCGCGCTGCAGGAGAAGAAGCCCGCCGAGGGCGCCGACTCCGCCGCGGCCGGCCAGGCCTCGGAAGACGCAGCTGCTGACTCCACCACCGACACAGCTGACGCCGCGGACGCTGCGGCCAGCACCGACTGACCCCAGAAGGAGAGATCATGGCCAAGCTGTCCACCGCGGAGCTGCTCGACGCGTTCAAGGAGATGACGCTGCTCGAGCTGTCCGACTTCGTGAAGCAGTTCGAGGAGACCTTCGAGGTCACCGCCGCTGCTCCGGTCGCCGTCGCGGCCGCCCCGGCCGCCGGTGGTGCCGGCGACGGTGGCGCCCCCGCCGCCGAGGAGCAGGACGAGTTCGACGTCGTCCTCGAGAGCGCCGGCGACAAGAAGATCCAGGTCATCAAGGAGGTGCGCGGCCTGACCTCGCTCGGCCTCAAGGAGGCCAAGGACCTGGTCGACGGCGCGCCGAAGCCGGTCCTGGAGAAGGTCGACAAGGACGCCGCCGAGAAGGCCAAGGCCGCCCTCGAGGGCGCCGGCGCCACCGTCACCGTCAAGTGACCCCCTCCCCGGCCGCCTGACCGGGGACCGCACCACCCGCACGACCCGCAGGGGCCGTCCTCCACCCGGAGGGCGGCCCCTGTGCCGTCCGAGCGTCGTGCGTGCGCGGGGCGCGCCCGGAAGGGACCGACGGCGTGGCGGCCCCACGGCCGCCCCTCGGCTGGCATCATGGTCGGGCCGTCACCGGACGGCCCGACCCGGCCCCGCCGGCCGGCTGCCACCCCCGGGTGTGGTCCCCGTCGCGTGCGGACCCCCGACGTGGACAGCCCGCTCCAGCAGGGGTAGGGTTCTCTGTTGCGCTGCCCCCTGACTGCTTGCCCGCCGAGACGGGTCGCCTGGGGTGCCCGGGGGACCCGTCCTCCGGACGCCCGCCGACCGTCCGGGCAGGACGAATGCGGACAGCCCCGCCATTACCGACGACGACCCAGGACGAACAAGCACCCACCGCCCGCACGTCGTGAGGTCCTTGGAAGGACGCATCTTGGCAGGCTCTCGCCCCACCAGCATCAACCCCGGCACCACTGAGTCAGGCACCACCGGCAAGATCCAGCAGGCCCCCCAGTCCGGCCCCCGCACCGGCGAGGCCGACCAGCAGAAGATCCCAGGCGCGCCGCTGCGCGTCTCGTTCGCCAAGATCTCCGAGCCGCTCGAGGTGCCGGACCTCCTGGCCCTGCAGACCGCCTCGTTCGACTGGCTCATCGGCAGCCCCGAGTGGCGGGCCACCCTGTCCCCGGAGGAGCAGGCCGACGCCGTCGGCGGCCTGGCCGAGATCCTCGAGGAGATCTCCCCGATCGAGGACTTCAGCGGCTCGATGTCGCTGTCCTTCTCCAACCCGCGCTTCGAGGACGTCAAGGCGTCCCTCGAGGAGTGCAAGGACAAGGACATGACCTACGCGGCGCCGCTGTTCGTCACCGCCGAGTTCATGAACAACACCACCGGCGAGATCAAGAGTCAGACGGTGTTCATGGGCGACTTCCCGATCATGACGAACAAGGGCACGTTCGTCATCAACGGGACCGAGCGCGTCGTCGTCTCGCAGCTGGTCCGCAGCCCGGGCGTCTACTTCGACAAGACCCTGGACAAGACCTCCGACAAGGACGTCTTCAGCGCCAAGGTCATCCCCAGCCGTGGTGCGTGGCTGGAGTTCGACGTCGACAAGCGCGACACCGTCGGCGTCCGCATCGACCGCAAGCGCCGCCAGCCGGTCACCGTGCTCCTCAAGGCGCTGGGCTGGACCGAGGACCGCATCCGCGAGCACTTCCAGTGGTCGCCCACGGTGCTGGCCACCCTCGAGAAGGACCACATCGCCGGCCAGGACGAGGCGCTGCTGGACATCTACCGCAAGCTGCGGCCGGGTGAGCCGCCGACGCGGGAGAGCGCTCAGGCGCTGCTGGAGAACCTGTTCTTCAACGCCAAGCGCTACGACCTGGCCAAGGTCGGCCGCTACAAGGTCAACAAGAAGCTCGGCGTCGACGTCCCGCAGGGCACGCTGACGCTGACCGAGGACGACATCGTCGCCACCATCGAGTACGTGGTGCGTCTGCACGCGGGCGAGCCCGACCACGGTGTCGACGACATCGACCACTTCGGCAACCGGCGGCTGCGCACCGTCGGCGAGCTGATCCAGAACCAGATCCGGGTCGGCCTCTCCCGCATGGAGCGCGTCGTCCGCGAGCGGATGACGACCCAGGACGTCGAGGCGATCACGCCGCAGACCCTGATCAACATCCGGCCGGTCGTCGCCTCCATCAAGGAGTTCTTCGGCACCAGCCAGCTGTCCCAGTTCATGGACCAGACCAACCCGCTCGCGGGCCTGACCCACAAGCGCCGCCTGTCGGCGCTGGGCCCGGGTGGTCTGTCCCGTGAGCGGGCCGGCATGGAGGTCCGCGACGTGCACCCGAGCCACTACGGCCGGATGTGCCCGATCGAGACCCCCGAGGGTCCGAACATCGGCCTGATCGGCTCGCTGTCGGCCTACGGCCGGGTGAACGCCTTCGGCTTCATCGAGACCCCGTACCGCCGCGTCCAGAACGGCGTCGTCACCGACTCCATCGACTACCTGACCGCCGACGAGGAGGACCGCTTCGTCGTCGCCCAGGCCAACTCGCCGCTGGACGCCCAGGGGCGGTTCGCCGAGGACCGCGTCCTGGTCCGCACCAAGGGCGGTGAGGTCGACTACCTGTCGCCCGAGCAGGTCGACTACATGGACGTCTCGCCGCGGCAGATGACCTCGGTCGCGACGGCGATGATCCCGTTCCTCGAGCACGACGACGCCAACCGCGCGCTCATGGGTGCGAACATGCAGCGTCAGGCCGTCCCGCTGCTGCGCAGCGAGGCGCCGCTGGTCGGCACCGGCATGGAGCTGCGGGCCGCCGTCGACGCCGGCGACGTCGTCGTGGCGGAGAAGGCCGGTGTGGTCGAGGACTCCACCGCCGACTACGTCACCGTCATGGCCGACGACGGCACCCGGCAGACCTACCGGCTGCTGAAGTTCCGCCGCTCGAACCAGGGCACCTCGATCAACCAGACCCCCGTCGTCGACGAGGGCCAGCGGGTCGAGGTCGGCCAGGTCATCGCCGACGGGCCGTGCACCGACCAGGGCGAGATGGCGCTGGGCAAGAACCTGCTCGTCGCCTTCATGCCGTGGGAGGGCCACAACTACGAGGACGCGATCATCCTGTCGCAGCGCCTCGTGCAGGACGACGTCCTGTCCTCGATCCACATCGAGGAGTTCGAGGTCGACGCGCGTGACACCAAGCTCGGTGCCGAGGAGATCACCCGGGACATCCCGAACGTCTCCGAGGAGGTCCTCGCCGACCTCGACGAGCGCGGCATCATCCGCATCGGCGCCGAGGTCGTCCCCGGCGACATCCTCGTCGGCAAGGTCACGCCCAAGGGCGAGACCGAGCTGACCCCCGAGGAGCGGCTGCTGCGCGCGATCTTCGGTGAGAAGGCCCGCGAGGTCCGCGACACCAGCCTCAAGGTCAAGCACGGCGAGTCCGGCAAGGTCATCGGCGTCCGCGTGTTCTCGCGCGAGGACGGCGACGAGCTGCCCGCCGGCGTCAACGAGCTGATCCGGGTCTACGTCGCCCAGATGCGCAAGATCTCCGACGGTGACAAGCTCGCCGGCCGCCACGGCAACAAGGGCGTCATCGCGAAGATCCTGCCGCAGGAGGACATGCCGTTCCTCGAGGACGGCACCCCGGTGGACATCGTCCTGAACCCGCTGGGCGTCCCCGGCCGGATGAACGTCGGCCAGGTCCTGGAGACCCACCTCGGGTGGGTCGCCAAGTCCGGCTGGCAGGTCGAGGGCACCCCGGCGTGGGCGGCCAACCTGCCGGAGGCCGCGCGCGCCGCCGAGCCGGGCACCCGGACGGCGACCCCGGTGTTCGACGGCGCCCGCGAGGAGGAGATCGTCGGCCTGCTCGGCTCGACGATCCCGAACCGCGACGGCGACCGGATGGTGCAGCCCACCGGCAAGGCGCGGCTGTTCGACGGCCGCTCCGGGGAGCCCTTCCCCGAGGCGATCTCGGTCGGCTACGTCTACATCCTCAAGCTGCTGCACCTGGTCGACGACAAGATCCACGCCCGGTCGACCGGCCCCTACTCGATGATCACGCAGCAGCCGCTGGGTGGTAAGGCGCAGTTCGGCGGCCAGCGCTTCGGTGAGATGGAGTGCTGGGCGATGCAGGCCTACGGCGCGGCCTACGCCCTGCAGGAGCTGCTCACCATCAAGTCCGACGACATCCTCGGCCGCGTCAAGGTGTACGAGGCGATCGTCAAGGGCGAGAACATCCCCGAGCCGGGCATCCCGGAGTCGTTCAAGGTGTTGCTCAAGGAGCTGCAGTCGCTCTGCCTGAACGTGGAGGTCCTCTCCGGCGACGGGCAGGCGATCGAGCTGCGCGACACCGACGACGAGGTCTTCCGGGCGGCGGAGGAGCTGGGCATCGACCTGTCCCGCCGCGAGCCCTCCAGCGTCGAGGACGTGTGATCGGCCGCCGGCCGGCCCCGGTGACCCGGGGTCGGCCGGCGTCCACCCAAGACCACAGCTAGAAGTGCAGTAACGAGCCCCGGGAAAGGGGTCCACTCAGTGCTCGACGTCAACTTCTTCGACGAGCTCCGCATCGGTCTGGCCTCCGGCGACGACATCCGCCAGTGGTCGCACGGTGAGGTGAAGAAGCCCGAGACCATCAACTACCGCACGCTGCGCCCGGAGAAGGACGGTCTCTTCTGCGAGAAGATCTTCGGTCCCACCCGGGACTGGGAGTGCTACTGCGGCAAGTACAAGCGCGTCCGCTTCAAGGGCATCATCTGTGAGCGCTGCGGCGTCGAGGTGACCCGCGCCAAGGTGCGGCGTGAGCGGATGGGCCACATCGAGCTGGCCGCGCCGGTCACCCACATCTGGTTCTTCAAGGGCGTCCCCTCGCGTCTGGGCTACCTGCTCGACCTGGCGCCCAAGGACCTCGAGAAGATCATCTACTTCGCCGCCTACCTGATCACCTCGGTCGACGACGAGACGCGCCACCGCGACCTCCCGACCATCGAGGCCGAGATCAGCGCGGAGAAGCACAACCTCGAGGGCCGCCGCGACGCCGACGTGGAGGCCCGCCAGCAGAAGCTGGAGGCCGACCTCGCCGAGCTCGAGGCCGAGGGCGCCAAGTCCGACGTCCGCCGCAAGGTGCGCGAGGGCGGCGAGCGCGAGATGCGCCAGCTGCGCGACCGCGCCCAGCGGGAGATCGACCGCCTCGAGGAGGTGCTCGACACCTTCCGCAAGCTCGAGGTCAAGCAGCTCATCGCCGACGAGGGCCTCTACCGGGAGCTGCGCGACCGCTTCGGTGAGTACTTCGAGGGCGGCATGGGTGCCGCGGCGCTGCAGAAGCTGCTCGCCGACTTCGACCTCGACGCCGAGGCCGCCTCGCTGCGCGAGACCATCCGCAGCGGCAAGGGCCAGCGCAAGCTGCGGGCCCTCAAGCGGCTCAAGGTCGTCGCGGCGTTCCAGCAGACGCGCAACTCGCCCATGGGCATGGTGCTCGACTGCGTGCCGGTCATCCCGCCGGACCTGCGCCCGATGGTGCAGCTCGACGGTGGCCGCTTCGCCACCAGCGACATGAACGACCTGTACCGCCGGGTGATCAACCGGAACAACCGGCTCAAGCGGCTGCTCGACCTCGGCGCGCCCGAGATCATCGTCAACAACGAGAAGCGGATGCTGCAGGAGTCCGTGGACGCGCTGTTCGACAACGGCCGTCGCGGCCGGCCGGTCACGGGCCCGGGCAACCGCCCGCTGAAGTCGCTGAGCGACCTGCTCAAGGGCAAGCAGGGCCGGTTCCGCCAGAACCTGCTCGGCAAGCGCGTCGACTACTCCGGCCGTTCGGTCATCGTCGTCGGCCCGCAGCTCAAGCTGCACCAGTGCGGCCTGCCCAAGCAGATGGCGCTGGAGCTGTTCAAGCCCTTCGTCATGAAGCGGCTGGTCGACCTCAACCACGCGCAGAACATCAAGTCCGCCAAGCGGATGGTGGAGCGCGCGCGGCCGGTCGTGTGGGACGTGCTCGAGGAGGTCATCACCGAGCACCCGGTGCTGCTGAACCGGGCCCCGACGCTGCACCGGCTGGGCATCCAGGCCTTCGAGCCGCAGCTGGTCGAGGGCAAGGCCATCCAGATCCACCCGCTGGTCTGCACCGCGTTCAACGCGGACTTCGACGGTGACCAGATGGCGGTGCACCTGCCGCTGTCGGCCGAGGCGCAGGCCGAGGCCCGGATCCTGATGCTGTCCAGCAACAACATCCTGTCGCCGGCCGACGGTCGCCCGATCACCGCGCCGACCCAGGACATGGTGCTGGGCCTGTACCACCTGACCACCCTGGTGCCGAGCCGGCACGAGGCCGACGGCGGCCGGCCGGTGGCCTACGGCTCGACCGCCGAGGCGATCATGGCCTTCGACAAGGGTGCGCTGGGGCTGCAGGAGCGGGCGCTGATCCGCCTCGACGAGGTGTTCGGCGTCGACAACGGCAAGGTCAACCCCCCGTGGGAGCAGCCCGAGGACTGGACCCCGGGTGCACCCGCGCTGGTCGCGACCAGCCTGGGCCGGGTGCTGTTCAACGAGGCCCTGCCCGAGGACTACCGCTTCGTCAACTACCAGGTGCCGAAGAAGGAGCTCGGGGCGATCGTCAACGACCTCGCCGAGCGCTACCCCAAGGTGCAGGTCGCGGCGACGCTGGACGCGCTCAAGTCGGCCGGCTTCCGCTGGGCCACCCGGTCGGGCGTCACGATCGCCATCGACGACGTCGTCACCCCGCCGGCCAAGCAGGAGATCCTCGACCGGCACGAGGCCGAGGCCCGGCAGATCGAGCGCCAGTACGAGCGCGGCGTCATCACCGACGCCGAGCGTCGTGGTGAGCTGATCGAGATCTGGACCCGTGCGCGGGCCGAGGTCAGCCAGGCGATGGTGGACAACTTCCCGACCACCAACCCGGTCTGGGTCATGGTCAACTCGGGCGCCCGGGGCAACATGATGCAGATCAGCCAGATCGCCGGTATGCGTGGTCTGGTCGCCAACCCGAAGGGCGAGATCATCCCGCGGCCGATCAAGGCCAACTTCCGGGAGGGTCTGTCCGTGCTGGAGTACTTCATCTCCACGCACGGTGCTCGCAAGGGTCTGGCCGACACGGCGCTGCGGACCGCGGACTCCGGGTACCTCACCCGCCGGCTGGTCGACGTCTCCCAGGACGTCATCATCCGCGAGGAGGACTGCGGCACCGAGCGCGGCGTGATCATGCCGATCGCGACCTCGGTGGGCGGCGTGCTCACCCGTGACCCGCACGCCGAGACCAGCGTCTACGCCCGTGCCCTGGCCGCCGACGTGACGGCCGAGGACGGCACGCTGATCGCCCAGGCCGGCGCCGACCTCGGTGACGTGCTGATCAGCCAGCTGGTCGAGGCCGGTGTCTCGGAGGTGAAGGTCCGCTGCGTCCTGACCTGCGAGTCGCTGCTCGGGACCTGCGCCACCTGCTACGGCCGCTCGCTGGCGACCGGCAAGCTGGTGGACGTCGGTGAGGCGGTCGGCATCATCGCCGCCCAGTCGATCGGTGAGCCCGGCACCCAGCTGACGATGCGCACCTTCCACACCGGTGGTGTCGCGGGTGAGGACATCACCCACGGTCTGCCTCGTGTGGTGGAGCTCTTCGAGGCCCGCGTCCCCAAGGGCAAGGCCCCGATCGCCGAGCTGGCCGGCACCGTCCGCATCGAGGACGGCGAGCAGTTCCGCAAGCTCACGATCACCCCGGACGACGGCTCCGACGAGGTCGTCTACGACAAGCTGTCGCGCCGGTCGCGGCTGCGGGTCGACGACGGCGCCCACGTCGAGGTCGGCGAGCAGCTCACCGAGGGTGCGGTGGACCCGCACGAGGTGCTGCGGATCATGGGCCCGCGCGAGGTGCAGCTGCACCTGGTCCGCGAGGTCCAGGAGGTCTACCGCAGCCAGGGCGTGTCGATCCACGACAAGCACATCGAGGTGATCATCCGCCAGATGCTGAAGCGGGTGACCATCATCGACTCGGGCGCCACCGAGTTCCTGCCCGGTGCGCTGGTCGAGCGGACGCTTTTCGAGACCGAGAACCGTCGGGTCGTCGCCGAGGGCAACGAGCCGGCCTCGGCCCGCCCGGTGCTCATGGGCATCACCAAGGCCTCGCTCGCGACCGAGTCGTGGCTGTCGGCCGCCTCCTTCCAGGAGACGACCAAGGTGCTCACCGACGCCGCGATCCAGGGCAAGAGCGACAGCCTGCTCGGCCTCAAGGAGAACGTGATCATCGGGAAGCTGATCCCGGCCGGTACCGGCATCAGCCGCTACCGGAACATCACGGTCGAGCCGACCGAGGAGGCCCGCGCCGCCGTCTACACCATGGCCGGGTACGACGACGGGCAGTACTACAGCCCGGACGTCTTCGGTCAGGGCAGCGGCGAGGCCGTGCGCCTGGAGGAGTACGACTGGCGGGGCTGAGCTCCCGGTAGTGCACGAGGAGGGGCCCGCAGGCATCAGCCTGCGGGCCCCTCCCGCCGTTCCGGGGCCGCTTCCCCCGGTGATCAGCTCAGCTGATCGTCGGGGGTCCTGGCTCCCCACCGGTGGCGAGCCAGGACCCCCGGTGGTGAGCCAGGACCTCCGGTGGCGAGTCGGTACGGCGGAGGAGCGGTGCCGCGCCGGCGATGGCGACCGCCACGTGCGAGAGCCCGGCAGGCGGTGCCGTGCGCCTGCCGGGCCCTCGTGTCACGTGACGGAAGTGCGGCCGATCAGCCGGCCAGCCTCTTCATCGTCTCCACGGTGCGCAGTCGGCTCTCCCGGCTGTCGTCGAGCGGCTGCAGCGCCAGGATGGTGACGCCGGCCTCGGCGAACGCGGCGATCCGCTCGGCGACGTAGGACTCGGGACCGACCAGCGAGACGGCCCGCACCAGTTCATCGGGCAGCGCCGCGGCGGCCTCGTCCTTCCTGCCGTCGAGGTAGAGGTCCTGCACCAGCTCGGCCTCGGCCTCGAACCCGTACCGGCGGGCGAGGTCGTTGTAGAAGTTCTTCCCCTTCGCGCCCATGCCCCCGACGTAGAGCGCCAGCGCCGGCCGCACCAGATCGTGCATGGCGTCGACGTCGTCCCCGATGGCCACCGGGACGCCGACGATGACGTCGAGGTCACCCAGCGACGGGTCCCGCTTCGCCTTGCCGGCGGTCAGCGAGTCGCCCCACACGTCCTTCGCCTTCTCCGGGTGGAACCAGATCGGCTCCCAGACCTCGGCGATCTCCGCGGCCAGCTCGACGTTCTTCGGCCCGAGCGCCGCCAGCATCACCGGGATGCGCTCGCGCACCGGCGTGTTGATGAGCTTGAGCGGCTTGCCCAGGCCGGTGCCCTGGTCAGGGGGGAGGGGGAGCTGGTACTTCTTCCCGTCGTGCGTGAGGCGCTCGCGCCGCCACACCTTCCGGCAGATCTCCACGACCTCCCGCGTGCGCTGCAGCGGGGCGTCGTAGGGGACTCCGTGCCACCCCTCGATCACCTGCGGACCAGAGGCGCCCAGGCCCAGGGTGAACCGGCCGCCGGAGACGTAGTCCAGTCCCGCGGCGGTCATCGCGGTCAACGTGGGGGTGCGGCTGTAGATGGGTAGGATGGCGCTCATCAGCTCCACCCGCTCGGTCACCGCGGCGAGGTAGCCGAGCTGGGACACCGCGTCGAAGGTGTAGACCTCGGCCACCATGGCCAGGTCCAGACCGGCCGCCTCGAGGTCGCGGACCTCCGCTGCCGTCTGCTGGAAACCCCCGCTGTAACTGGCCTGGATGCCGATGCGCACGTGCACTCCCGTCGTCCCGCGGCGCCCTCGTCGGCGCCGGGTGCACGCTATCGGCCCACCTCAGAGCGGACGGACGACCCCGACGACCTCGGTGACCACGCGGACGCCGTCGACGTCCCCGGGCACCCGCTCGGCGGCGTGTGCGTCGGCGAGGTCCACCTTCACGACGTAGCCGCTGTCCCGGCGGGCCAGCCCGACACCGACGACGCCCGGGTCGGCCGCGAGCCGGTGGCTGAGGGCGCTCTTGGCGGCTCGGGCGGACGCGCGGTCGGTCATGCACCCATGGTGCCCCCGATCAGTCCGTCGCAACAGTAGAAGGACCCCCTGCCCCACCCCTCGCAGGCTCGGGGCGGGACCCCGCAGGAGGCCACCGCCCTCCCCGCCGCGCACGGGCTCGCGGTGGTGCACTGAACGGGGCCGGCGGCTCACATGGCGACCCACTGGAGGTCCAGGACCGACAGCACGGTCGCCAGGGGGTTGGCGTAGGTGACCCCGTCGCCGGCGCGCCCACCGGTCTCGCTGCCCGCGAAGAGCAGGCCCAGCGGTGCCCGGTCGGCGCTCCGCCAGATCACCGAGCCGCTGTCGCCGCCCGCGCTGAACGCGCCGCCGACGCCGTCGATCTCGATCTGGTCGTCGAAGGTGTAGAGGCCCTGGTCGTACTGCACGGCCACGCCGTCGACCTCCACAGCGCTCACCCGCCCCACCGTGTGCCCGGTGGTCCGCCCCACCTTCTCCACCTGCTCGTCGGGGTCGACGTCGTCCGCCTCGAGGGGGTCGGCCCCGAGGGGGCCGCCGGGGAGCCGACCCGGCTCCAGCGGGACCTCGGCGTCGACGACGGCGACCGCGGCGTCGACCCGGTTGGCGCGGCCGTCTGCGGTGAAGCGCTCGAAGGCGGCCAGGGTCGCGACCCGGTCGGTCGCCGGGTCCCCGCCGTCGGCCGGACCCGGCTGCAGCACCGGGTCGCCCACCGCGGCGGTGTCGCCGGCGGCCAGCACGTGGTTGTTGGACAGGATCGCCAGCCGCCCACCGACCCGGACGAAGCCGCCCAGCGTCCCGGCCGAGACCGCCGGGTGGGCCACCGACAGGCCCGGGAAGAGCGGCCGGGTGCGCTGCTGCAGCTCCTCGGGCGTGGGGGAGGACAGTGCACGGACGGCGCCGATGACGCGGATGTCGACCTCGTCGAGCACCGCGTCGTCGAGGCCGGACAGGAGGACGTCGGCGTCCTCCTTCGCCGCCAGACGGATGGCCAGGTGCGCCCGGTCCGGGCCGACGGGAGCCAGCCCCAGGGCCGGGCGCGTCCACCGCGGGCCGCCGGCGTCGCTGGCCGTGACCGGCCCGCCGGACCGGGCCAGCCGTGCCGACAGATGGGCCTTCAGCTCGCGGGCGAGGTCGACGTGCACGGGTCCTCCGGTGGCGGTGGGTGGGCGTCCTGACACCGACCGTAGGGCCGGGGTGTGACAGTCGCGCGCGGTCCGGGGTGTCGGTCCGGCGTCCTGCCCCGCGCCGCCATCCGAGCCGCTACAGTCGCGCCACCCCCGGCCGCACCGGGTCCGCCGCCCCGGGAACACCAGGGCACCCGGACGGCGTTGACACCCGCGTACCCCCCGGTGGAGAGGGCTCGACCCCGCCCGCCGAGCTGTGGTGGACCCGGCTTTGACCGGTCTCCGGCACGCGGGTATCGTGGTCAGCCGTGCCCAGGGTGCCCTGGGCCTGCTCCCGTTCGCGGTGCGCCTGCCGGCAGGTGGTGGCGCCGAGTCGCGGGGGGCGACCGATCCGGTTCGAATCGCCGGCCGGTCCCGGGGAGGGCGACACGCCCGACCGCGGGGACCGGTGGTGGACCACGGCCGGAGGTGGGTACGACCCCGGCAGGACCGACACCTGGCACAGCAGAGCACCGTCCACAGCACGACCCAGCGCAGGTAGGAGATCCAGGCCACCCATGCCCACGATCAACCAGCTGGTCCGCAAGGGCCGCGAGGACAAGGTCGAGAAGACCAAGACCCCGGCGCTGAAGGGCTCCCCTCAGCGTCGTGGCGTGTGCACCCGCGTGTACACGACGACGCCGAAGAAGCCGAACTCGGCGCTGCGCAAGGTCGCTCGCGTCCGCCTCACCAGTGGCATCGAGGTGACCGCCTACATCCCGGGCGTCGGCCACAACCTGCAGGAGCACTCGATGGTGCTCGTGCGCGGCGGTCGCGTGAAGGACCTCCCCGGCGTGCGCTACAAGATCATCCGCGGCTCGCTCGACACCCAGGGTGTCCGCAACCGCAAGCAGGCTCGCAGCCGGTACGGCGCGAAGAAGGAGAAGAGCTGACATGCCGCGCAAGGGCCCCGCACCGCGCCGCCCGCTGGTCGCCGACCCGGTGTACCAGTCGCCGCTGGTGACCCAGCTGGTCAACAAGGTGCTCGTCGACGGCAAGCGCTCGGTCGCCGAGGCGATCGTCTACGGCGCCCTCGAGGGCTGCCGCACCAAGACCGACACCGACCCGGTGGTCACGCTCAAGCGCGCGCTGGACAACGTCAAGCCCGCCCTCGAGGTCCGCAGCCGCCGCGTCGGTGGTGCGACCTACCAGGTGCCGGTCGAGGTCCGCGCCTCGCGCAGCACCACCCTCGGCCTGCGCTGGCTGATCCAGTACAGCCGGGCCCGTCGCGAGAAGACGATGACCGAGCGCCTGATGAACGAGCTGCTCGACGCGAGCAACGGTCTGGGTGCTGCGGTCAAGCGCCGCGAGGACACCCACAAGATGGCCGAGTCCAACAAGGCCTTCGCGCACTACCGCTGGTAAGTGCCACACCGGCTGGCTCTGCCAGCCCCCGCGGCCGGCGGGTGCTCCGGGCCACCACCCGGACACCGCACGCGGACCCGATCCGAAGAGGAGAGACAGATGGCCGACACGCAGGCCGCCCTCGCCAAGACCCGCAACATCGGGATCATGGCGCACATCGACGCCGGCAAGACGACGACGACCGAGCGCATCCTCTTCTACACCGGTATCAACTACAAGATCGGTGAGGTCCACGACGGCGCGGCCACGATGGACTGGATGGAGCAGGAGCAGGAGCGCGGCATCACCATCACGTCCGCCGCGACGAAGTGCTCCTGGAACGGCTACGACATCAACATCATCGACACCCCCGGGCACGTCGACTTCACCGTCGAGGTGGAGCGGTCGCTGCGGGTGCTCGACGGTGCGGTCGCGGTCTACGACGGCGTCGCCGGCGTGGAGCCGCAGACCGAGCAGGTGTGGCGGCAGGCCGAGAAGTACGGCGTCCCGCGCATGTGCTTCGTCAACAAGCTCGACCGGACCGGCGCGAACTTCTTCCGCTGCGTCGACATGATGGTCGAGCGGCTGGGCGCCAACCCGCTGGTGCTGCAGCTGCCGATCGGGGCCGAGGCCGACTTCATCGGCGTCGTCGACCTCGTGCAGATGCGTGCGCTGACCTGGCGCGGTGAGACCGCCATGGGTGAGGACTACTCGGTCGAGGAGATCCCGGCCGACCTCGCCGACCAGGCTGCCGAGTACCGCGAGAAGCTGCTCGAGGGCATCGCCGACTTCGACGACGAGCTCATGGAGGCCTACCTCGGTGGCGAGGAGATCTCCGTCGACCGGCTGAAGGCCGCGATCCGCAAGGCCACCATCGCCGCGCAGGTCAACCCGGTCCTCACCGGGACGGCGTTCAAGAACAAGGGCATCCAGCCCCTGCTCGACGCCGTCACCGACTACCTGCCCAGCCCGCTGGACGTCGAGGCGATCGTCGGCACCGCGCTCGACGGCGAGACCGAGGTGCTGCGGCACGCCGACGAGAGCGAGCCGTTCTCGGCGCTGGCCTTCAAGATCCAGACCGACCAGCACCTCGGCAAGCTGACCTACGTCCGCGTGTACTCGGGCCGGCTGTCCTCCGGGTCCCCGGTGCTCAACAGCACCAAGGACCGCAAGGAGCGGATCGGCAAGATCTACCAGATGCACGCCAACAAGCGCGAGGAGCGCGAGGGCGTGGGTGCCGGTCAGATCGTCGCCGTCGTCGGCCTGAAGCAGACCACCACGGGTGACACGCTCTGCGACCCGCAGAACCCGGTCATCCTGGAGTCGATGACCTTCCCCGCGCCGGTCATCTCGGTCGCCATCGAGCCGAAGACCAAGAGCGACCAGGAGAAGCTGGGCACGGCCATCCAGAAGCTGGCCGAGGAGGACCCGACCTTCCAGGTCCGCCTCGACGAGGAGACCGGCCAGACGGTCATCTCCGGCATGGGCGAGCTCCACCTGGAGATCCTCGTCGACCGCATGCGGCGCGAGTTCAAGGTCGAGGCCAACGTCGGCAAGCCGCAGGTCGCCTACCGCGAGACGATCCGCAAGGCCGTCGAGAAGTACGACTACACCCACAAGAAGCAGACCGGTGGGTCGGGCCAGTTCGCGAAGGTCCAGGTCACCCTGGCCCCGCTGGAGATCAGCGGCGACTCGGCGACCTACGAGTTCGAGAACGCCGTGACCGGTGGTCGCATCCCGAGGGAGTACATCCCCTCGGTCGACCAGGGCATCCAGGACGCCATGCAGTACGGCATCCTCGCCGGCTACCCGGTCGTCGGTGTCAAGGCCACCCTCGTGGACGGCCAGTACCACGAGGTCGACTCCTCGGAGATGGCCTTCAAGATCGCCGGCTCGATGGTCTTCAAGGAGGCCGCGCGCAAGGCCAGCCCGGCCCTGCTCGAGCCGATGATGGCCGTCGAGGTCGTCACGCCCGAGGACTACATGGGCGACGTCATCGGCGACCTGAACTCCCGGCGCGGGATGATCCAGGCGATGGAGGAGCGCTCCGGCGCCCGCGTCGTCCGGGCCCTGGTTCCGCTCTCGGAGATGTTCGGCTACGTGGGCGACCTGCGCAGCCGCACCCAGGGGCGGGCGAGCTACACCATGGTGTTCGACTCGTACGCCGAGGTCCCGCAGAACGTCGCCAAGGAGATCATCGCCAAGGCGACCGGCGAGTGACCCGCCGGGCGGGGGTGCTCCCCGCCCGGCCCCCAGCAAGCCCACCCCAGAGTTCGCGCACGACTGCGACACCACGAGGAGAGGAACCCAGTGGCCAAGGCCAAGTTCGAGCGGACCAAGCCGCACGTCAACATCGGCACCATCGGGCACATCGACCACGGCAAGACCACGCTGACCGCGGCGATCACCAAGGTGCTGCACGACAAGTACCCGGACCTCAACGAGGCGTCGGCCTTCGACCAGATCGACAAGGCGCCCGAGGAGAAGGCCCGCGGCATCACGATCTCGATCGCCCACGTCGAGTACCAGACGGAGAACCGTCACTACGCGCACGTCGACTGCCCTGGGCACGCCGACTACATCAAGAACATGATCACCGGTGCGGCGCAGATGGACGGCGCCATCCTGGTGGTCGCCGCCACCGACGGCCCGATGCCGCAGACCAAGGAGCACGTCCTCCTGGCCCGCCAGGTCGGCGTCCCCTACATCGTCGTGGCGCTCAACAAGGCCGACATGGTCGACGACGAGGAGATCCTCGAGCTCGTCGAGCTGGAGGTCCGCGAGCTGCTGTCCGAGTACGAGTTCCCGGGCGACGACGTCCCCGTGGTCCGCGTGTCGGCGCTCAAGGCCCTCGAGGGCGACGCCGAGTGGGGCGACAAGCTCATGGAGCTCATGAACGCCGTCGACACGGCGATCCCCGAGCCGCAGCGTGAGATCGACAAGCCGTTCCTCATGCCCGTCGAGGACGTCTTCACCATCACCGGTCGCGGCACCGTCGTCACTGGTCGGGTCGAGCGCGGCATCGTCAAGGTCTCCGAGGAGATCGAGATCGTCGGCATCCGCCCGAACTCGACCAAGACGACCGTCACCGGCGTCGAGATGTTCCGCAAGCTGCTCGACCAGGGCCAGGCCGGCGACAACGTGGGTCTGCTGCTCCGCGGCATCAAGCGCGAGGACGTCGAGCGCGGCCAGGTCGTCGTGAAGCCGGGCTCGATCACCCCGCACACCAACTTCGAGGGTTCGGTCTACATCCTCTCGAAGGACGAGGGTGGTCGTCACACGCCCTTCTTCAACAACTACCGTCCGCAGTTCTACTTCCGGACCACGGACGTCACGGGCGTCGTGACCCTGCCGGCCGGCACCGAGATGGTCATGCCGGGCGACAACACCGAGATGACGGTCGAGCTCATCCAGCCGATCGCCATGGAGGAGGGCCTGCGGTTCGCCATCCGTGAGGGTGGCCGCACCGTCGGCGCCGGTCGCGTCACCAAGATCATCAAGTAGCACCTCCCGACGGGCGGCGGCGCACCCCTGCGCCGCCGCCCGTCCCCGGGTGGCGACGTCACGGGCACACCGCCCTGTGTGCAGTGCCACCCACCCGCTGGGGCCAGACCGGATGACGGTTCGGACCTCCCGGCGTTCCCAGCTAGAACAGACACCGATCGGCAGGAGCAGAAGACAGCGATGGCGGGACAGAAGATCCGCATCCGGCTGAAGGCCTACGACCACGAGGCGATCGACGCCTCGGCGCGGCGCATCGTCGACACGGTGACCAAGACCGGTGCGCGCGTCGTCGGCCCGGTGCCGCTGCCGACGGAGAAGAACGTGTACTGCGTCATCCGCTCGCCGCACAAGTACAAGGACTCGCGCGAGCACTTCGAGATGCGCACGCACAAGCGCCTCATCGACATCCTCGACCCGACGCCGAAGACGGTCGACGCGCTCATGCGCATCGACCTGCCGGCCTCGGTCGACGTCAACATCCAGTAAGGGCAGTCAGCAGACATGGCGAGCACATTCCGTGGTCTCCTCGGCGAGAAGCTGGGCATGACCCAGGTCTTCGACGAGAACAACCGCATCGTGCCGGTGACCGTCGTCAAGGCGGGCCCGTGTGTGGTGACCCAGGTGCGCACCCCCGAGGTCGACGGCTACAGCGCCGTCCAGCTCGGCTTCGGTGAGATCGACCCGCGCAAGGTGAACAAGCCCGAGGGCGGGCACTTCGCCAAGGCGGGCGTGACGCCGCGTCGGCACCTGGTCGAGCTGCGCACGAAGGACGCGTCGGACTACACGGTCGGCCAGGAGCTGACCGCCGAGGTCTTCGACGGCGTGGCCAAGGTCGACGTCATCGGCACCAGCAAGGGCAAGGGCACGGCCGGTGTCATGAAGCGGCACGGCTTCCGCGGCCTGGGCGCCGCGCACGGCACCCAGCGCAAGCACCGGTCGCCCGGTTCCATCGGCGGGGCCTCGACCCCCGGCCGTGTCTTCAAGGGCCTGCGCATGGCCGGCCGCATGGGCGCGGTCAAGACGACGACCCTGTCGCTCACCGTCCACAAGGTGGACGCCGAGCGCGGGCTGCTGCTGATCAAGGGCGCGATCCCCGGCCCGAAGGGCGGCCTCGTGCTCGTCCGCTCGGCCGTCAAGGGCGGCCCCGTGGGGAGTGACGACAAGTGAGCACGTCCATCAACGGCGGGGCGACCCAGCCCCGGACCGACCGGCAGGTCGACGTCCGGACGCCGGCGGGGGAGACCACCGGCAGCGTCACGCTGCCCGGTGAGCTCTTCGACGCCTCGGCCAACGTCTCGCTCATGCACCAGGTCGTGGTGGCCCAGCTGGCCGCCGCGCGCCAGGGCACGCACTCGACGAAGACCCGTGGCCAGGTCAGCGGTGGTGGCGCCAAGCCCTACCGCCAGAAGGGCACCGGCCGCGCCCGGCAGGGCTCGACCCGCGCACCGCAGTTCGAGGGCGGTGGCATCGTCCACGGCCCCCAGCCGCGCGACTACACGAAGAAGACCCCGAAGAAGATGAAGGCCGCCGCCCTGCGCGGTGCCCTCTCCGACCGGGCCCGCGAGAACCGCGTGCACGTGGTCAGCACCTTCGTCGACGGCGACGCCCCGAAGACCCGGGCGGCGCTGGCGACCCTCCAGTCGATCACCCAGGCCAAGCGGGTGCTCGTGGTCCTCGACCGCGAGGACGTCCTCAACTGGGTGAGCCTGCGCAACCTGCCGCAGGTGCACCTGCTCGAGGCCGGCCAGCTCAACACCTACGACGTGCTCGTCGCCGACGAGGTGGTCTTCACCGAGACCGCACTCGCCGAGTTCGTCGGCGGTCCGGCCCGGGGCCGCGAGGTGGCCAAGCCCGACCTGACGACGCCGGACGTGCCAGGCGCCATCCCGTCGATCCAGCCGGCCGAGGGCACCACCGACCTCGACCTGGGGGAGAGCCCGGCCGAGCCGGCCCCGGAGACGACGTCCGCCGCGAGGACGGCCGCGCCCACGGCCACCACGCCGCAGGAGGCCGCTCCGGCCACCGCCGCCGAGGCCGCCGTGGCTTCGGTCGCGCAGGCCGAGGCCGCCAACGCCGGTGCCGACGCCACGCCGCCCACCGAGGACGGCACCACCGACGCGATCCCCGAGGAGAAGGCATGAGCGTCCGCGACCCCCGGGACGTCCTGCTGTCCCCGGTCATCTCGGAGAAGAGCTACGGGCTGCTCGACGAGAACCAGTACACGTTCGTCGTCCTGCCCGAGGCCAACAAGACGCAGATCAAGATCGCGGTCGAGCAGATCTTCAACGTCAAGGTCCTCGGCGTGAACACGATCAACCGCCAGGGCAAGCGCAAGCGCAGCCGGGGCAACAAGCTCGGCAAGCGCAAGGACACCAAGCGCGCCATCGTCTCGCTGGCGCCCGGCGACCGCATCGAGATCTTCGGCGGTCCCGGCGCCTGAGCGCCGTGACCGACCGGACCAGAGATAGAGGACTGAGTCAGCAATGGCTATCCGCAAGTACAAGCCGACGACGCCGGGCCGCCGCGGCTCCAGTGTCGCCGACTTCGCCGAGGTCACCCGCGACCATCCCGAGAAGTCGCTGGTCCGGCCGCTGCACGGTCGCGGCGGGCGCAACGTGCACGGGAAGGTCACCGCGCGGCACCAGGGCGGCGGGCACAAGCGCGCCTACCGGGTGATCGACTTCCGCCGGGCCGACAAGGACGGCGTGCCGGCCAAGGTCGCGCACATCGAGTACGACCCGAACCGCACCTCGCGCATCGCGCTGCTGCACTTCGCGGACGGCGAGAAGCGCTACATCATCGCGCCGGCGCGGCTCAAGCAGGGTGACTCGGTGGAGTGCGGCCCCGCGGCCGACATCAAGCCGGGCAACAACCTGCCGCTGCGCAACATCCCCGTCGGCACGGTCGTGCACGCCATCGAGCTGCGGCCCGGTGGCGGCGCCAAGATCGCCCGCTCGGCCGGGACCAGCGTCCAGCTGGTCGCGCGTGAGGGCCGGCTGGCGCAGCTGCGCATGCCGTCGGGCGAGATCCGCAACGTCGACGTCCGCTGCCGCGCGACCGTCGGCGAGGTGGGCAACGCCGAGCAGTCGAACATCAACTGGGGCAAGGCCGGCCGCATGCGGTGGAAGGGCAAGCGCCCGACCGTCCGCGGTGTCGCCATGAACCCGGTGGACCACCCGCACGGTGGTGGGGAGGGCAAGACCTCCGGTGGTCGCCACCCGGTGAACCCGAAGGGCAAGCCGGAGGGCCGCACGCGCAAGCGCAAGGCCAGTGACGCCCTGATCGTGCGCCGCCGGCGCACCAACAAGAAGCGCTGAGCGGGTAGAGGAGTCCGACAGACATGCCACGCAGCCTGAAGAAGGGCCCGTTCGTCGACGACCACCTGCTCAAGAAGGTGGACGCGCAGAACGACAAGGGCACCAAGAACGTCATCCGGACCTGGTCGCGCCGTTCGACGATCATCCCGGACATGCTCGGCCACACGATCGCCGTCCACGACGGCCGCAAGCACGTGCCGGTCTTCGTGACCGAGGCGATGGTCGGGCACAAGCTCGGCGAGTTCGCGCCCACCCGCACCTTCCGTGGGCACGTGAAGGACGACCGCCGGTCCCGGCGCGGCTGACCAGGTAGAGAGAGATCCCCATGACATCCCAGCTGGGACAGGAGACGCCGGTCGCGCGGGCCACCGCCCGCTTCGTCCGCGTCACCCCCATGAAGGCACGCCGGGTGGTGGACCTCATCCGCTACCTGCCGACCGACGAGGCCCTGGCACTGCTGCGCTACGCGCCGCAGGCCGCCAGCGAGCCGGTCCTCAAGGTGGTCGCCAGCGCGGTCGCCAACGCCGAGCACAACCTGCGGCTCGACCCCGCGGCGCTGGTCGTCAGCGCGGCGTACGTCGACGAGGGCCCGACGCTCAAGCGGATCCGTCCGCGCGCCCAGGGCCGCGCCTACCGCATCAACAAGCGGACCTGCCACATCACCGTCGAGGTCGCGGAGGTCTCCTCCAGCACCGAGCTCGCCGGGAAGTCGCGCACGGCCCGTCGCCGCACCGGGCAGTCCGGCCCGGCCGCGCAGCAGAAGAGCAACACGAGGGGAGGGACCCGCTAGTGGGTCAGAAGGTCAACCCGCACGGGTTCCGTCTGGGCATCACCACCGACTACAAGTCCCGGTGGTACGCCGACAAGCTGTACAAGGACTACGTCAAGGAAGACGTCGCGATCCGCAAGCTCATGTCCAAGGGCATGGAGCGGGCCGGCATCTCCAAGGTCGAGATCGAGCGCACCCGCGACCGGGTCCGCGTCGACATCCACACCGCCCGGCCGGGCATCGTCATCGGCCGCCGCGGCGCGGAGGCCGACCGCATCCGCGGCGAGCTGGAGAAGCTCACCGGCAAGCAGGTGCAGCTCAACATCCTCGAGGTCAAGAACCCCGAGGCCGACGCGCAGCTGGTCGCCCAGGGCGTCGCCGAGCAGCTCTCCAGCCGGGTCAGCTTCCGCCGCGCCATGCGCAAGGCCATGCAGTCGGCCCAGCGCAGCCCGCAGGTGAAGGGCATCCGGGTGCAGTGCTCCGGTCGCCTGGGCGGGACCGAGATGAGCCGCTCGGAGTTCTACCGCGAGGGCCGGGTGCCGCTGCACACCCTCCGGGCGAACATCGACTACGGCATCTACGAGGCCCGGACCACCTTCGGCCGCATCGGCGTGAAGGTCTGGATCTACAAGGGTGACGCCAGCGGCTCGCGTGCCGAGCGGGAGGCCCTCGAGGCCCTCGCCGCCCGTCAGCAGCGCCGTGAGCGGGCCCAGCGTCCGCGTCGCTCGGGCTCCTCGGGCACCACCGCCGGCGGGACCGAGGCCGGCCGCGCCGCTGCCGAGTCCACGACCGGCCCGGTCGCGGACACCACCGACAGCGCGGTGGCCGTGACCTCCGGCGAGGCCGCCCCCGAGCAGACCGTCGCCGAGGCCGCCGGCCCCGAGGCCACCGCTGCGGCCGAGACCACGGCCGCGCAGAACCCCACCCCGTCGACTGAGCAGGGGGTCTGACACCGTGCTGATCCCACGGCGCGTCAAGCACCGCAAGCAGCACCACCCGAGCCGCTCGGGTCGTGCCAAGGGCGGTACCGAGATCAACTTCGGTGAGTACGCCATCCAGGCTCTCGAGCCGGCGTACGTGACCAACCGGCAGATCGAGTCCGCTCGTATCGCCATGACCCGCCACATCCGCCGTGGCGGGAAGGTCTGGATCTCCATCTACCCGGACCGCCCGCTCACCAAGAAGCCGGCCGAGACCCGCATGGGTTCCGGTAAGGGCTCGCCCGAGTGGTGGGTGGCCAACGTCAAGCCGGGCCGGATCATGTTCGAGCTCTCGGGCGTGGCCGAGCCGGTGGCCCGCGAGGCGATGCGCCGCGCGATCCACAAGCTGCCGATGAAGTGCCGCTTCATCACTCGTGAAGGAGAGGTGTGATGGCCGCCGGTCTGACCGCTCCCGAGCTGCGTGAGCTCTCCGCCGATGAGCTCGCCACGCGGCTGCGCGAGTCGAAGGAAGAACTGTTCAACCTGCGGTTCCAGGTGGCCACCGGCCAGCTGGACAACAACCGGCGGCTGCAGACCGTCCGCCGCGACATCGCCCGGATCTACACGATCATGCGCGAGCGCGAGCTGGGCCTCTCGGTCGCCCCGAACGAGGGTGTGGCATGAGCGAGCCCCAGTCGGCGCAGCCGAACGCCGCTGCTGCGTCGGGCCCCGGCCTGGCCGGCCGTGGCTACCGCAAGGTCCGCGAGGGCCTCGTGGTCAGCGACAAGATGGACAAGACCATCGTGGTCGAGGTCGAGGACCGCGTGAAGCACGGCCTCTACGGCAAGGTCATCCGTCGCACCAGCAAGCTAAAGGCCCACGACGAGCAGCAGGTCGCCGGCATCGGTGACCGGGTGCAGATCATGGAGACCCGGCCGACGTCGGCCACCAAGCGGTGGCGGCTGGTCGAGGTCCTCGAGAAGGCCAAGTAGGACACTTGCGGAGCCCCACCCGGGCTCCGTCGGAGGCGCCCTCCGGGGCGGGTCCAGAAGCGAGTACCCTGGACCACTGGCGCGCTCCCGCGGGTGCGCGCCCATCCCGGTACCCGTGCTCGGACGCACCGGCGGCTGACGCTGCCGGTGCGTCCGCACGTGGGTACCGGACAGCCGGTTCACCGTTCCGGCCCGGCTGTCGCAACTGAGATCAGGGAGTAGGACGTGATCCAGCAGGAGTCGCGACTGCGGGTCGCCGACAACACCGGTGCGAAGGAGATCCTCTGCATCCGGGTGCTCGGCGGTTCGGGGCGACGCTACGCGGGCATCGGCGACGTCATCGTCGCCACCGTCAAGGACGCACTGCCCGGTGCGGGGGTCAAGCGCGGCGACGTCGTCAAGGCCGTCGTCGTCCGCACGGTGAAGGAGCGTCGTCGTCCGGACGGCTCCTACATCCGCTTCGACGAGAACGCCGCCGTCATCATCCGCGACAGCGGCGACCCGCGCGGTACGCGCATCTTCGGCCCGGTCGGCCGTGAGCTCCGCGACAAGCGCTTCATGCGGATCATCTCGCTCGCTCCGGAGGTGCTGTGACCATGGCTGCGAAGAAGGACACGACGGCCAAGGCGCCGTCGATGAAGGTGAAGAAGGGCGACACCGTCGTGGTGCTGTCCGGCAAGGACAAGGGCGCCAAGGGCCGGGTGATCGCCGCCTACCCGAAGCTGCAGAAGGTCCTCGTCGAGGGCGTGGGCCGGGTCAAGAAGCACACCCGGATCAGCTCGAACCAGCGTGGTGCCCAGTCGGGCGGGATCGTCACGCAGGAGGCTCCCATCCACGTGAGCAACGTGATGGTGATCGACTCCGAGGACAAGCCGACCCGGGTCGGTTACCGCAAGGACGAGGAAGGCCGCAGCATCCGGGTCTCGCGGCGCACCGGTAAGGACCTCTGACGCCATGAGTGCACCCACCCGTGAGCTGCCCCGCATGCTCGCCCGCTACCGCGAGGAGATCGTCCCGGCCCTGCAGGGCGAGTTCGGCTACGAGAACGTCATGCAGATCCCGCGGCTGACCAAGATCGTCGTCAACATGGGCGTCGGCGAGGCCACCCGTGACGCCAAGCTGATGGACGGCGCGGTCCGTGATCTGACCGCCATCACCGGCCAGAAGCCGGCCGTCGTGCGGGCCCGCAAGTCCATCGCCCAGTTCAAGCTCCGCGAGGGCATGCCGATCGGCGCGAAGGTCACCCTCCGCGGCGACCGCATGTGGGAGTTCCTGGACCGGCTGCTGTCGCTGGCCCTGCCCCGTATCCGTGACTTCCGCGGCCTCAACGCCAAGCAGTTCGACGGGCACGGCAACTACACGTTCGGCCTGACCGAGCAGTCGATGTTCCGCGAGATCGACGTCGACAAGATCGACCGACCCCGCGGCATGGACATCACGCTGGTCACCACCGCCACGAACGACGAGGAGGGTCGCGAGCTCCTCCGCCTGCTGGGCTTCCCGTTCGCCGGCCAGCCCGTCGTCACCACCACCCGCTGAGCCGGGGGAGGAGACACCCACATGGCCAAGAAGGCGCTGATCAACAAGGCGGCCCGCAAGCCCAAGTTCGCGGTCCGCGGCTACACCCGGTGCCAGCGGTGCGGTCGTCCGCACTCGGTCTTCCGCAAGTTCGGCCTGTGCCGGATCTGCCTGCGGGAGATGGCGCACGCCGGCGAGCTGCCGGGCGTCAGCAAGTCCAGCTGGTAAAGGACCCGGCTGCCCCCCACGGCACGCTCCGCGTGCCGTGGGGCCCTGCAGCCGGGGCCGTTCCACCCGTCACCAGGCACCACCGATCGCCGAGAGGCCCGCGCGGACCCGCGCGAGGAACCGCGGCGAGAGAGGCACGACACCCATGACGATGACCGACCCGATCGCGGACATGCTGACGCGGATCCGGAACGCCAACCAGGCGTACCACGACTCCACGACCATGCCGTCGTCCAAGCTGAAGACGCACATCGCCGAGATCCTCCAGCAGGAGGGCTACATCGCCGGCTGGACCGTCAACGAGGTCGAGAAGGACGGCACCACCCGCAAGGAGCTGGTGGTGGACCTCAAGTACGGCCCCAACCGTGAGCGGAGCATCGCCGGCGTCCGGCGCGTCTCCAAGCCCGGTCTGCGGGTGTACGCCAAGTCCACTGCGCTGCCGAAGGTCCTCGGCGGCCTCGGGGTGGCCATCATCTCCACCTCGACCGGGCTGCTGACCGACCGCCAGGCGAACAAGAAGGGCGTGGGTGGGGAAGTCCTCGCCTACGTCTGGTGAGGAGCGAGTGACATGTCACGGATCGGACGACTGCCGATTCCCGTGCCCGGTGGCGTGGACGTCACCATCGACGGCCAGGCGCTGAGCGTCAAGGGTCCCAAGGGCACGCTGAACCACACCGTCGCCTCGCCGATCACCGTCGAGCGCGGCGAGGACGGCACGCTGCAGGTGCAGCGCCCCGACGACGAGCGGGAGAGCCGGGCCCTGCACGGGCTGTCGCGCACGCTCATCGCCAACATGATCACCGGCGTCACCGAGGGCTACACCAAGACCCTCGAGATCGTCGGTGTCGGGTACCGCGTGCAGGCCCGGGGGTCGGACCTCGAGTTCGCCCTCGGCTACAGCCACCCGGTGCCGGTGAGGGCCCCCGAGGGCATCACCTTCACGGTCGAGTCCCCGACCCGCCTTCGGGTGACCGGGATCGACAAGCAGCTGGTGGGCCAGGTCGCGGCCAACATCCGTGGGCTGCGCCGTCCGGACCCCTACAAGGGCAAGGGCGTGCGCTACCAGGGCGAGGTCGTCAAGCGCAAGGTCGGGAAGACGGGTAAGTGATGGCACAGACCGAGAAGAGCGGCGCTCGGGTGCACAAGCCCGTGGGCACCGACGTCAGCACCGCGCGGCGGGTCTCCCGCCTGCGCCGGCACACCCGGCTGCGCAAGCGCGTGGGGGGCACTCCGGAGCGCCCGCGCCTGGTGGTCAACCGCAGCTCGCGGCACATCCACGTCCAGGTCGTCGACGACACCGTCGGCCGTACCCTGGTGAGTGCCTCGACGCTGGACGCCAGCCTGCGCAGCGCCGAGGGCGACAAGTCCACGCTGGCCCGCCGGGTCGGCGCCCTGGTCGCCGAGCGCGCCAAGGCCGCCGGCATCACCGCGGTCGTCTTCGACCGGGGCGGCAACCGGTACCAGGGCCGAATCGCGGCGCTGGCCGACGGCGCCCGCGAGGGTGGGCTGGACTTCTGATGAGCTTCACCGCGAACGAGCAGATCGAGAGGGACGTCTGATGCCAGGACCACAGCGACGCGGCGGCGGCGCCGGCGGCGGCAACGACCGCCGCGACCGTCGTGACGGCGGGCGGGGGCCCGGCGGCGCGCCTGCCGAGAAGAGCAACTTCATCGAGCGCGTGGTGGCCATCAACCGCGTGTCCAAGGTCGTCAAGGGTGGTCGGCGCTTCAGCTTCACCGCTCTGGTGATCGTGGGCGACGGCGACGGCACCGTGGGCGTCGGCTACGGCAAGGCCAAGGAGGTGCCCGCGGCGATCGCCAAGGGCGTCGAGGAGGCCAAGAAGCACTTCTACAAGGTGCCGCGCATCGCCAGCACCATCCCGCACCCCGTGCAGGGTGAGGCGGCGGCCGGCGTGGTGCTGCTGAAGCCGGCCAGCCCCGGTACCGGTGTCATCGCCGGCGGCCCGGTGCGTGCCGTGCTCGAGTGCGCCGGCATCCACGACGTGCTCTCCAAGAGCCTCGGGTCGTCGAACCCGATCAACATCGTGCACGCGACCATGCAGGCGCTGAAGGATCTCGTCCGTCCCGAGGAGATCGCGGCCCGCCGCGGTCTGCCGCTCGAGGACGTCGCTCCTGCGGCCATGCTGCGGGCGCGTGCGGGCCAGGGGGTCTGAGATGGCGCAGCTGAAGGTCACCCAGATCCGCTCGGCGATCGGCACCAAGCCCAACCAGCGCCAGACGCTGCGCTCGCTGGGCCTCAAGCGGATCCACGACTCGGTCGTCCAGGAGGACCGTCCCGAGATCCGCGGGATGGTCGCGACGGTGCCGCACCTGGTCACCGTCGAAGAGATCGGCCGAGCCACGGGCGAGAAGGAACGCTGACATGACTCTCAAGGTCCACCACCTGCGTCCGGCACCCGGCGCCCACACCCCCAAGACCCGCGTGGGTCGCGGTGAGGGCTCCAAGGGCAAGACCGCCGGTCGCGGCACCAAGGGCACCGGTGCGCGGGGCAACACGTCCGCGCGCTTCGAGGGCGGGCAGACGCCGCTGCACATGCGGCTGCCCAAGCTCTCGGGGTTCAAGAACCCGAACAAGGTCGTCTTCCAGGTCGTCAACCTCGACCGGATCGCGGCCCTGTTCCCACAGGGCGGCTCGGTGAACCCCGACTCCCTCGCCGAGGCCGGGGCCGTGCGCCGCGGCCAGCCGGTGAAGGTCCTCGGCACCGGCGACCTGGGTGGTGTCCAGGTGCACGTGCACGCGCACGCCTTCTCGGCGTCGGCCGCTGACAAGATCAGCGCGGCCGGGGGCAGCACCACCCGCATCTGAAGAAGGGCCCCCCTGCTCCCCGCCGTCCGAGCACCTCGTCCTCCTCACCCCTCGCACACTCGGGTGAGCCCCGGGACGAGGCCGGCGGCGGGGGCCTGCAGGGGGGCCTTCTCCGGCCCGCCCTGCAGCAGTCCCGGGTGGGCCGATTGCTAACCTCATCCGACCGAGCAGGGGAGGGCACGTGCTGCAGGCTTTCGCTGCGGCGTTCCGGACGCCAGACCTCCGGCGCAAGCTGCTGTTCTCCCTGGCGATCATCGCCGTGTACCGCCTGGGGGCCGCGATCCCGGGGCCGGGCGTCTCGGTCGAGGCCATCAACAGCTGTCTCGAACAGGCGCAGGCCTCCGACCAGCGGGACCTCTACTCGCTGGTCAACCTGTTCTCCGGTGGCGCGCTGCTGCGGCTGTCGGTCTTCGCGCTCGGCATCATGCCGTACATCACCGCGAGCATCATCGTCCAGCTGCTCGTCGTGGTCATCCCGCGGTTTGAGCAGCTGAAGAAGGAAGGGCAGTCGGGCCAGCAGAAGCTGACCCAGTACACCCGCTACCTGACGATCGCCCTCGCGATCCTGCAGAGCACCGGCATCATCGCCCTGGCCCGCAGCGGCCAGCTGTTCCCGGGCTGCTCCCAGGACATCATCCCGTCGGACTCCGTCTGGACGACGATCGTCCTGGTGGTCGCGCTGACCGCCGGCACCGCCGTGATCATGTGGCTGGGCGAGCTGCTGACCGAGAAGGGGATCGGCAACGGCATGTCCGTGCTGATCTTCACCTCGATCGCCGCCCGGATCCCCGCCGAGGGCGGCGCGATCCTGCAGACCCGCGGCGGCGTCGTCTTCGCGCTGGTCTGCCTCCTGGCCCTGGTGGTCATCGGCTCGGTGGTCTACGTCGAGCAGGCCCAGCGGCGCATCCCGGTCCAGTACGCCAAGCGCATGGTCGGCCGCCGCATGTACGGCGGGACGTCGACCTACCTGCCGCTGAAGGTCAACCAGGCCGGTGTCATCCCGGTCATCTTCGCGTCGTCGCTGCTCTACCTGCCCCAGCTGATCACCCAGTTGCAGGGCAACGAGACCGGTCCGGTGCGCCAGTTCTTCGAGAACTACGTCATCGACCAGAGCAGCCCGGTGCACATCGCGATCTACTTCGGCCTGATCGTCTTCTTCACGTACTTCTACGTGTCGATCACGTTCAACCCGGAGGAGCGTGCCGAGGACATGAAGCGCTACGGCGGCTTCATCCCGGGCATCCGTCCCGGTCGGCCCACCGCCGAGTACCTGCAGTACGTGCTGTCCAGGATCACCCTGCCGGGCTCCATCTACCTGGGTCTGGTGGCAGTGTTGCCCAACCTGTTCCTCTCCATCACGCAGGAGGGGCAGAACCAGAACTTCCCGTTCGGTGGCACCGCGGTGCTGATCATGGTCGGAGTGGGGTTGGAGACGGTGAAGCAGATCGAGACGCAACTCAACCAGCGCAACTATGAAGGGTTCCTGAAGTAGTGCGCGTCGTGCTGCTGGGCCCTCCCGGAGCGGGCAAGGGGACCCAGGCGCAGGTCATCGCCGGTCGGCTCGGGGTCCCGGCCATCTCGACCGGTGACATCTTCCGCGCGAATGTGAGCGGCAGGACCGAGCTCGGGGTGCAGGCCAAGAGCTACATGGACGCCGGCGACCTCGTCCCCGACGAGATCACCGTGGCGATGGTCAAGGAACGGCTCGCCGAGCCCGACGCCAAGGGCGGCTTCCTGCTCGACGGCTTCCCCCGGACGATCGCCCAGGCAGAGCACCTGCGGGACTCCCTGCACGATCTCGGCCAGGCCCTGGACTGCGTGCTGGAGCTCGCCGTCGACGAGGACGAGCTGGTGCGCCGGCTCTCCGGGCGCCGGGTGCTCGTCGACGGTGAGTGGGTGCAGCGGGACGACGACAAGCCGGAGACCGTGCGGCACCGGCTGCACGTCTACCGGGAACAGACCGCCCCGCTGTCGGGTTGGTACGACACCGAGGGACTGCTGACCCGCATCGACGCCATCGGCGCGGTCGAGGAGGTCACCGAGCGGGCGATGAGCGCGCTCGAGACCTGCGGGGGCAGGCGTCCCGACGGGCCGGGCGCAGGCTGAGGGCAGGCGGCGCAGATGACGGCCGCGGGGATCCTCGACCGGATCCCGCTGCTGGCGAAGTGGAGTGGACGGATGATCCAGATCAAGACGCCGCACGAGCTCGAGCTCATGCGCGGTGCAGGCCTCGTCGTGGCGGGCGCGATCGCAGCCGTCCGCGCCGCCGTCCGGCCCGGTGTCACCACCGGTGAGCTGGACGCCATCGCCGAGGACCACATCCGCAGCGCCGGCGCGGTGCCGTCCTTCCTGGGCTACCACGGCTTCACCGGCAGCATCTGCGCGTCGATCAACGACGAGATCGTGCACGGCATCCCGAACCGGGGCCGCACCCTCGCCGAGGGTGACAACATCTCCATCGACTGCGGCGCCATCCTGCAGGGCTGGCACGGGGACTCGGCGGTCACCGTGACGGTCGGGCAGCCGTCGGCCGAGGACGCGGCGCTGATCGACGTCACCGAGCGCTCGATGTGGGCGGGCCTGGCCAAGGCGCTGGCCGGCGGGCGCCTGACCGACATCAGCCACGCCGTCGAGCAGACGATCAACGCCGAGCGACACCCGTACGGGATCGTCGACCACTACGGCGGGCACGGCATCGGCACCGAGATGCACCAGGACCCGCACGTGCTCAACTACGGCCGGGCCGGGCGCGGCCCGCGGCTGGTGCCGGGCCTGGCGCTGGCCATCGAGCCGATGGTCACCGTGGGGGACCCCGCCACCGTCGAGCTCGACGACGGCTGGACCGTGGTCACCAAGGACGGGTCGCGCGCGGCCCACTTCGAGCACACCGTCGCCATCACCCCCGAGGGCCCGTGGGTCCTCACGGCGGAGGACGGCGGCGTCGCGGGGCTCGCTCCCTTCGGGATCACCCCCCGCACCTGAGAGAGGACCCCGTCGCCCCCAGCGCTCGCTCCGCTCTCGCGGGCCGCGCGACGGGGCCATGATCGCGGTCACCCGGGGCGGGTTGGAGAGGCGCGCTGGAGCGGGGTACAGTAGCCGATGGCGCTCGCGCCGCCCTGTTGTCGTGCTGTGGCCGTACGACCCAGGGCGCCCTCGCGAGAGTGCCTGCACCACCCGTTCTGTACACCTCCGAGTGCGTCCGCCGGGTTCCGGCGTGGGTGCACGAGGGACACCAGTACCACCGAGTCAGGGAGGCCGTGTCGGGCATGGCGAAGAAGGACGGGGCCATCGAGGTCGAGGGTCGCGTCGTCGAGCCGCTGCCCAACGCGATGTTCCGGGTCGAGCTGCAGAACGGGCACCGGGTGCTCGCCCACATCAGCGGCAAGATGCGCCAGCACTACATCCGCATCCTGCCCGAGGACCGCGTGGTCGTGGAGCTCTCGCCCTACGACCTGACCCGCGGTCGCATCGTCTACCGGTACAAGTAGCCGCCGCTGCGCGCACCGCCCAGGGGCGGGCGCGCTCGGCGCACGATCGACAGGAATGAGGGGCGGCACCGGTGAAGGTCCAGCCGTCGGTGAAGAAGATCTGCGACAAGTGCAAGGTGATCCGCCGGCACGGCCGGGTCATGGTCATCTGCGACAACGCCCGCCACAAGCAGCGGCAGGGCTGAGGGAGTACCTGGACATGGCACGACTGGCCGGCGTCGACCTGCCCCGCGACAAGCGGATGGAGATCGCGCTCACCTACATCTACGGCATCGGCAAGACCCACGCCAAGGAGACCCTGGCCGCGACGGGCGTCAGCCCCGACCTGCGCGTCCGGGACCTCGGCGACGAGGACCTGCTGAGGCTGCGCGACTACATCGACGAGCACTTCCGCGTCGAAGGCGACCTGCGCCGCGAGGTGGCCGCCGACATCCGCCGCAAGGTGGAGATCGGCTGCTACCAGGGCCTGCGTCACCGCCGCGGCCTGCCCGTGCACGGGCAGCGCACCCGCACCAACGCGCGCTCGAGCAAGGGCCCGCGCAAGACCATCGCCGGCAAGAAGAAGGCCGGCAAGAAGTAAGCCGCGCTGCGCGCCGCCGCACAGTCCCGGGAGGGCGGGAGCGGCGGCGCGCACTGCGTGCTCATCTGGCCACTGATCAGAAGGAAACCGGAGAGACATGCCTCCCAGGGCTCGCGCCGCGGCTGGTGCCAAGAAGGTCCGCCGCAAGGAGAAGAAGAACGTCGCCCACGGCGCCGCGCACATCAAGAGCACGTTCAACAACACGATCGTGTCGATCACCGACCCCAACGGGAACGTGATCAGCTGGGCCTCTGCCGGCCACGTCGGCTTCAAGGGCTCCCGCAAGTCCACGCCGTTCGCCGCGCAGATGGCGGCCGAGAACGCCGCGCGCAAGGCGCAGGAGCACGGCATGCGCAAGGTCGACGTCTTCGTCAAGGGCCCCGGCTCCGGCCGTGAGACCGCCATCCGGTCCCTCCAGGCCACCGGCCTCGAGGTCGGCCAGATCCAGGACGTGACCCCGCAGCCGCACAACGGCTGCCGCCCCAAGAAGCGCCGCCGGGTCTGACCGGCCACTGACGAGAAGAACGAGGAGTACCTGACGTGGCCCGTTACACCGGAGCCGACTGCCGCATGTGCCGGCGCGAGAAGATGAAGCTGTTCCTCAAGGGCAGCAAGTGCGAGTCCCCGAAGTGCCCGATCGAGATCCGGCCCTACCCGCCGGGCGAGCACGGCCGGGGCCGCAGCAAGGACAGCGAGTACCTGCTGCAGCTGCGTGAGAAGCAGAAGGCGCGCCGCATCTACGGCGTCCTCGAGAAGCAGTTCCGCGGCTACTACGAAGAGGCCAACAAGAAGTCGGGCAAGACCGGTGAGGTCCTGCTGCAGATCCTCGAGTCGCGCCTGGACAACGTCGTGTACCGGGCCGGTTTCGCCGAGTCCCGCGACATGGCCCGCCAGCTGGTGCGTCACGGCCACATCCGGGTCAACGGCCGCAAGGTCGACATCCCGTCGTACCGGGTGAGCTCCAACGACATCATCGAGGTCGCCGAGAAGTCGCGGCGCATGCTGCCCTTCGAGATCGCCCAGGCCCGCGCCGGCGAGCGTCCCGTGCCGCCGTGGCTCGAGGTCATCAGCAGCCAGCTGCGCGTGCTGGTCCACAGCGTCCCGGCCCGCCAGGTGATCGACACCCCGGTCCAGGAGCAGCTGATCGTCGAGCTCTACTCGAAGTAAGAGCTCGCTGCCTGGTGCAGGGACCCCGGTCCCTGCACCAGGCCGGCTCCGACGGGTGGACAGATGTCCGCCGGGGCCTGCACCACCCCCTCACGGCGTCATATGGCGGTCGCCGGAGGACCTGGAGGAGAACACCACCATGCTCATCGCACAGCGCCCCACGCTCACCGAGGAGACCATCTCCGAGCAGCGCTCGCGGTTCGTCATCGAGCCGCTCGAGCCCGGTTTCGGCTACACCCTCGGCAACTCGCTGCGCCGCACCCTCCTGTCGTCGATCCCCGGCGCTGCTGTCACCAGCATCCGGATCGAGGGCACCCTGCACGAGTTCACCACCGTGCCGGGCGTCAAGGAGGACGTCACCGAGATCATCCTCAACCTCAAGGGCCTGGTCGTCAGCTCCGACTCCGACGAGCCGGTGACCATGTACCTGCGCAAGCAGGGCCCCGGTGAGGTCACCGCCGCCGACATCGCGCCCCCGGCCGGTGTCGAGGTGCACAACCCCGAGCTGCACATCGCCACGCTGAACGGCAAGGGCCGGCTGGAGATCGAGCTGGTCGTCGAGCGCGGTCGCGGCTACGTGCCGGCGCCGCAGAACAAGCAGCCCGGCCAGGAGATCGGTCGCATCCCCGTCGACTCCATCTACTCGCCGGTCCTCAAGGTCACCTACGCCGTCGAGGCCACCCGCGTCGAGCAGCGGACCGACTTCGACCGCCTGGTCGTCGACGTCGAGACCAAGCCGTCGATCGCCCCGCGCGACGCGATCGCCAGTGCCGGCTCCACGCTGGTCGAGCTCTTCGGCCTGCTGCGCGAGCTCAACATCGACGCCGAGGGCATCGAGGTCGGACCGAGCCCGGCCGAGGCCGCCGACATCGCCAACTTCTCGATGCCGATCGAGGACATGGACCTCACCGTCCGGTCCTACAACTGCCTCAAGCGCGAGGGCGTGCACACCGTCGGTGAGCTCGTCACCCGGTCCGAGGCGGACCTGCTGGACATCCGGAACTTCGGGGCCAAGTCCATCGACGAGGTCAAGATGAAGCTGGCGGCCATGGGTCTGGCGCTCAAGGACAGCCCGCCCGGGTTCATCCCCACCTCGGTCGAGAGCTACGACGAGGGCTACGAGACCGACGCCTACCAGGGCCACGGCGAGTTCGCCGCCGGCTACGACCAGGCGCAGTACGACGACGGCTCCTACCAGGAGACCGAGCAGCTCTGACAGTGGACGCCGGACGGTGGGGCGACCCGCCGTCCGGCGCCGCTGCCGGGCCCAGCACACTGGCCCGCATGCACCACCGCGCTCTCGCGCACGAGACGTCAGCACCACCATGGCACGCAGCCGGCACCGCGGCCCGGCAGCCTGAGGAAGGACCGACATGCCCACCCCCACCAAGGGCCCCCGTCTCGGCGGTTCCCCTTCGCACGAGCGGCTGATGCTGGCCAACCTGGCCACGTCGCTGTTCGAGCACGGGCGGATCACCACCACCGAGACGAAGGCCAAGCGGCTGCGTCCCCTGGCCGAGAAGCTGGTGACCTTCGCCAAGCGCGGTGACCTGCACGCCCGCCGTCAGGTGATGACGACGATCCGGGACAAGGACGTCGTCCACACGCTGTTCGCCGAGATCGGGCCGCGCTTCGCCAACCGTCCGGGCGGCTACACCCGCATCACCAAGGTGGGCCCGCGCAAGGGTGACAACGCCCCCATGGCGGTCATCGAGCTGGTCGAGGGCCAGACCGTGGGCCAGCAGGCCGTCGGCGAGGCCGAGCGTGCCCGTGGCACCCGCTTCGCCGGTGCCGCCTCGGGTGCGGGTGCCGCTTCCGCCGCCGGTGAGGTCACCGCCGATGCGCTCGAGGCCGCCGGCGTCGACGACACCGAGGCCACCGGCACGGCCACCGACACGGACGCCGTGACCACCGACGCCGGGACCAGCGACGCCGGGGCCAGCGACGCCGTGGCCACCGACGCCGAGGCCGTCGACACGGATGCTGCCGCGGGTGCGACCGCCGCGGGCGACGCGGACGCCACCACCGAGGCCGTCGCGGCCGACGCCGAGAGCCCGGGCGACGCCGAGGGGACGGGCGGCGCGCGGTGAGCGACCGCGAGAACCCGGGCGAGGGCGCCGGCGCCGGCGCGGCCGGGGTCTCCGCCGGCGGCGGAGACCAGGGCGCGACCTTCGCGGGCGAGACCACCGGTCCCGGTGGCGACACCTCGCCGGCCGTGACCTCGGGCGACGTGGACGCCGAGGCGCAGGAGGTCGTCACCGACCTCTACAACCCCGATGGTGAGCGGCAGGACGACGGCGACGTCACGCCGGAGCCCAAGCGCGAGAACGTGGCGGTCGTCGAGGACCCGGCGCTGTCCCCGGACGTGGCCGCTGCCGCCGCCGCCGAGATCGAGGCCGCCGAGCTGGGCGACGCCGCCACCGCCGGTCTGCAGGCGCCGGGGGGCGAGTCCGCTCCCGACCCCCGGTGAGCGGTCGCTGAGCACCCACCGCACTCCTGACGAGCCCGCCACCGCACCCGGTGGCGGGCTCGTCCGTCTCCGGTTCGGGATCGCGTACGACGGCACCGCGCTGCACGGCTGGGCCCGGCAGCCTGCTCGGCGCACCGTGCAGGGCGACCTCGAGGAGGCCCTGGCCCGGGTGCTGCGGCGGCCGGTCGCGCTGACCGTGGCCGGGCGCACCGACGCCGGGGTGCACGCCACGGGCCAGGTCGCCCACGCCGACGTCCCCCGCGCGGTGTGGGAGGAGCAGCGCGCGCGGCTGGTGCGCCGGTTGCGCGGCGTGCTGCCGCCCGACATCGCCGTCCACTCGGTGCGGGAGGCGCCGCCGGAGTTCGACGCCCGCTTCGGGGCGCTGCGCCGGCACTACGTCTACCGGCTCACCGACGCCGACGGTGGCCCGTCGCCGCTGCGCCGGGCCGACACGGTCGGCTGGCCCCGGCGGCTGGACGCCGAGGCGATGGCGGCCGCCGCGCAGCTGCTGCTGGGGCTGCACGACTTCGCCGCCTTCTGCCGCCGCCGGGAGGGCGCGACGACGATCCGCACCCTGCTCGCCCTGGACGTGGCCCGGCAGGACGACCTGGTGACCGTGCGGGCCTCGGCGGACGCCTTCTGCCACTCGATGGTGCGCAGCCTCGTGGGCGCGCTCACCGCGGTGGGGGAGAGCCGCCGTCCGCCGGGGTGGCCGGCGGCGCTGCTGGGTGCCACCGAACGCTCCAGCGAGGTGCCCGTCGTCCCGCCCGGCGGGTTGACGCTGGTGGCGGTCGACTACCCGCCCGACGAGGAGCTGGCCGCCAGGGCGGTGGTCACCCGGGGGCTGCGCTCCTGAGGAGGACGGGGCCCTTCAGGGGAGAGCGGCGACGGCCTCGTCGATGGGGGTGTCGCCGCTGACGAGCTCGACGACCTCGTCGGTCTTCCCGGCGTCCAGCAGCGCGAGCAGCACCGCGGCGACGTCGTCCCGCGGCACCTCGCCGTACTCCACGCCGTGGGCGAGGGTCACCCGGCCGGTGCCGGGCTCGTCGGTGAGCCGGCCGGGCCGCAGGATCACCGTGTCGAGCGCGGGCCGGGGCAGGATCGCGTCCTCGGCGGCCAGCTTGGCCTGCAGGTAGACGGCGAAGACGGGGTCCATGCCCCGGGGCGTCCCCTGGCGGGCCTGCTCGACGCCCATCGAGGACACCAGCAGGTAACGCCGGACGCCCGCCCGCTCGGCGGCATCGGCGAGCAGCAGGGCCGCGCCCTTGTCGACGGTGTGCTTGCGGGCCTCGCCGCTGCCGGGCCCGGCGCCCGCCGTGAAGACGACCGCGTCGGCTCCGGACACCACCTGGGCCACCTCGTCGACGCCGGCCTGCTCGAGGTCGAGGACCACCGGCTCCACGCCGTCGGTACGCAGGTCGTCGGAGTGCGCGGGGTTGCGGACGATGCCGACGACCGTGTCGCCGCGACCGGACAGCAGGCGTCCGAGGCGGCGGGCGACCTGCCCGTGGGCCCCGGCGATGACGATGCGCATGGGTGGGGCCCTACCCCTGGGGACGGCGGGGTACCCGGCGGGCGGCGGCGCGGGCCCGGGCGAGGTCGGCCGGGGTGTCGCAGTCGGTCCACGGCGGCGGCTGCCCCTGGGCGACCTTCGGGTGCAGCCGGCGTACCGCCAGCGGGGCGAGCACCCGGCGCACCGACGTGGGCCCGTCGACGTCGGCGACCGCCGCGCGCAGCGCCGCCGTCCGCCAGATCCCCAGCAGCAGCTGGTCCTGGCCCGTGTCGTCGACGACCAGCACGCCGTCCCCGGTCAGCCGTTCGCGCAGTGCCCGGACCAGCCCGGCGGTGAGGAACGGCAGGTCGCCGGCGAGCAGCGCCACCACCTCGCCGGGGACGTGCGCCAGCCCGGCCCGCATCGCGGCCACCGGGCCGCCCCGCGGAGGGTCCTCGCGCACGACGAGGACGTCCGCCGGCACCGGCTGCGGCGGACCGACGACGATCCGCGGGCCGGCGTCGGGCACGGCGGCCAGGACCGCCTCGAGGATGGTGCGGCCGCCCACCTCGAGCTGCGGCTTGGCCTGGCCACCCATCCGCGCCGCGCGGCCGCCGGCGAGGACGACGGCGGCGTAGGGCGGCAGCACGGGCACAGCTGCGACCGTAGGACCCGGACGTGGGTACCGTCGCCCTCCGTGGGACGAGTGACGAGCCGCACGCCGGTGCTACGGATCCGCGGCGCGGCGCACAGCACACGCCCGGACACCGTGGCGGCCGAGGAGCCGCTGGAGATCCGGCTCGCCGGGACGCCGCTGGCGGTCACCATGCGGACACCGGGCGACGACTTCGACCTGGTGCACGGCTTCCTCGCCACCGAGGCGGTGATCGGGTCGGCCGACGACATCGCCGGGCTGCGCTACTGCAACTCCGTCGACGCGGACGGCCGCAACACGTACAACGTCGTCGACGTTGACCTGGCGCCCGGGGTGGAGCCGCCGGACACCGCCCTGGACCGGAACTTCTACACTTCCAGCTCCTGCGGCGTGTGCGGCAAGGCCAGCATCGACGCCATCCGCACGAAGACGCGCCACGACGTCGCCGGGGACGACGTCCGGCTGCCGCTGCACACGCTGCTGGCGCTGCCCGACCGGCTCCGCGCAGCGCAGCAGGTGTTCGACAAGACCGGCGGGCTGCACGCCGCCGGGCTGTTCACCGCGGACGGCGAGCTGGTGGCCCTGCGCGAGGACGTCGGCCGGCACAACGCCGTCGACAAGGTCATCGGCGACGCGGTGCGCCAGGGGAGGCTGCCGCTGGCCGGGCACGTGCTGATGGTCAGCGGCCGGGCCAGCTTCGAGCTGACCCAGAAGGCCGCGATGGCCGGCATCCCGGTGCTGGCCGCGGTGTCGGCGCCGTCGTCCCTCGCGGTGGAGCTGGCCGCCGACGTCGGCATCACCCTGGTCGGCTTCCTCCGCGGCGACGGCTGCAACGTCTACACGCGCACCGAGCGCATCGTGGTGGGCGACTAGCGCCGGGACGACTCCAGGCGGAGCCCGACCAGGACGCCGCTCTCCTCGAGGAGGACGTCGGGCAACGGCCCGTCACCTGGCCCCGTGCGGAGCGACCGGGGCTGCCGACCACCCGGACCGGCACCACCCGGCCAGGAAGACCTCGACGTCGGCCCACCCGTTCAGTGGTCGCCCCCTCGGAGCTGGCTGACCACGTGGGGGAGCAGCGGACCGAGGACGGCGAGGCCGTCCCGCACCCCACCGGTCGAGCCGGGCAGGTTGACCACCAGCGTCCGCCCGGCGGTGCCGGCGATCCCGCGGGACAGCACCGAGGTGGGCACCTCGCCCTCCCCGTACCGGCGGACCGCCTCCGCGATGCCCGGCGCCTCGCGCTCCAGCACCCGCCGGGTGGCCTCGGGGGTGACGTCGGTGGGGGAGAGCCCGGTGCCGCCGGTGGTGAGGACGACGTCGGCGCCGGAGCCGATGGCCTCGAGCAGCACCACCTCCAGCTCCGCGACGTCGTCGGGGCGCACGTGCGGCCCCTCGACGGTGAACCCGAGCGCGCGCAGCCCCTCGGCGAGAACCTGCCCGCTGCGGTCCTCGTAGACGCCGGCGGAGGCGCGGTTGGAGGCGGTGACGACCACGGCCCGCGCGTCGTCGGGCAGCGCGGCCCTCACCGCCGCCACTCCCCGCTCTTACCGCCGGACTTGGCCAGCAGCCGCACGTCGGTGATGGCGGCGCGCGGATCGACGGCCTTGACCATGTCGATGACGGTCAGCCCGGCGACGGCCACCGAGGTGAGCGCCTCCATCTCCACGCCGGTGCGGTCCGCGGTCCGTGCGGTGGCGACGATCTCGACCGCGTCGTCGGCCACGGTCACGTCCACGGTGACGCCGTGCAGGGCGATCGGGTGGCACAGCGGGACGAGGTCCGGCGTCCGCTTGGCCCCGGCGATGCCCGCGATCCGGGCGACGGCGACCGCGTCGCCCTTGGGCACCCCCTCGCCGCGCAGCAGGGCGACCACCTCGGGGCTGACCAGCACCCGGCCGGCCGCGGTGGCCTCGCGGGCGGTGACCGCCTTGGCCGAGACGTCGACCATCCGGGCGGCACCGGCCTCGTCGACGTGCGTCAGACGCGGTTCGGAGGTCACTGCAGCGCTCCTTCGATCAGGACGACGTCCACCGGGGCCCCGGCGGGCAGTTCGGTGACGTCCTCGGGGACGACGACCAGGCAGTTGGCGCGGGCCAGGTGGGCGACCAGGTGCGACCCCGGCCCGCCGACCTGGGAGACGGTGCCCGCGTCGTAGCGGCCGCGCAGGAACTGGCGGCGCCCGGCGGGGGAACGCAGCGGGGCGGTGAGCGTCGCCGGTGCGCGCAGCCGGCCCGGGGCGGCGTGGCCCAGGGCCCGGCGCAGCGCCGGCCGGACGAAGACCTCGAAGGACACGAACGAGCTCACCGGGTTGCCGGGCAGGGTGACCACCGGGACGCCGTCCACGGTGCCGGCTCCCTGCGGACCGCCGGGCTGCATCGCGACCTTGACGAACTCGACGGTGCCCAGCGCCCGGAAGGCGTCCTTGACCACCTCGTAGGCGCCGGCGCTGACCCCGCCGCTGGTGACCAGCAGGTCGGCGGTCCCCAGCTCCGCGCGGACGGTGGCGAGGAACTCGTCGACGTCGTCGGGGACGAAGTGCAGCCGCCGCGCGGTACCCCCGGCGTCCTCGACGGCGGCCACCAGCAGCGCGGAGTTCGACTCGTAGATCTGCCCGGGCAGCAGCGGCTCGCCGGGTTCGACGAGCTCGCTGCCGGTGGAGAGCACGAGCACGCGGGGGCGGCGGCGCACCCACAGGGTCCTCGCGCCGACCGCGGCGGCCAGGCCCAGCTGAGCGGCACCGAGCGGGGTGCCGGCGGTCAACGCGACCGTCCCGGCGGTGATGTCCTCGCCGGCCCGGCGCAGGTGGGTGCCGGCGGCGGGGGAGTCGCGGATCTCCACGACGTCGGTCGCGCCGTCGGTCAGTTCGACGGGCACGACGACGTCCGCGCCCCCGGGGAGCGGCGCGCCGGTCATGATCCGCTGCACGGTGCCCGGCTCGAGCGGGCGGACGTCGGTGCGCCCGGCCGGGACGTCGTCGGCGACCGGCAGCCGCACCGGGAGGTCGGCGACCTCGGCCGACCGCGCGGCGTAGCCGTCCATCGCGGAGTTGTCGAAGCCGGGCAGCGACACCTGCGCGGTCACGTCCCGGGCCAGCACCCGGTTGTGCGCGGCCGCCAGCGGCACCTCCTCCTCGCCCAGCGGGGGGAGGAGCGCCGCGACGACCGCCTGGTGTTCCTCGACCGTGCGCACGGGGCACATCCTGACCGATCGACGCCAGGCGCATGGGCGGCAGGGACACCGGGGAGGGCGAGCAGGGATGGCCGACGTCGTGGTCCTCGGCCAGGTGGGCCGCGACCTGGTGCTGCGCACCCCGGCCCTCCCCGAGGCCGGCGGCTCGGCGACGCTCGGCGAGCGACGCGAGCTCCTCGGCGGCAAGGGCGCGAACCAGGCCGTGGCGCTGGCCCAGCTCGGCGTGCCGGTCGCCCTGGTCGGCGTCGTGGGTGACGATCATCCGGGCACCGAGGCGGTCGCGCAGGCCGCGGCCGACGGCATCGACGTCTCCGCCGTGGTGCGGCGGCGCGGTGCGGCCACGGCGCTGCTGGTCGACCTGGTGGAGGACGGCGGGGTGCGCCGGCTGCTCGAGGACGTGCCCGCCGCCGTCCTGCTCACCCCGGAGGACGTCGCCGCCGCCGGCGACCAGCTCGCCGCCGCGCAGGTGGTGAGCCTGCAGCTGCAGCAGCCCGCGGCTGCCGTCGCCGCCGCGCTGGCGCGGGTGCCCGAGGGTGTGCTGGTCGTCGTCGACGGTGCGCCTGCGGACGACGCCACCCGGGACGCGGTGCTGGCCCGTGCCGACGTCGTCCGGGCCGACGCCGCCGAGGCGCGGCTGCTCACCGGGCGCGAGCTGTCCGGGGTGGACGACGCCCGGGACGCGGCCGCCGAGCTGCTCACCGCGGGGGCGCGGGTGGTCGCGCTCCGCGTGGGTGAGGAGGGCGACCTGGTCGCCTGGCGGGCCGGGCCGCGGTTCGGCGTCGCCGCCGAGGAGCTGGAGGTCGACCCCGCCTGGGCCGACGGGGACGTCCTGGTCCCGCTGCTCGGCGGGCCGCCGGTCGACCCCACCGGAGGCGGGGAAGCCTACGTCGCCACCCTCACCGCGACGCTCCTCGGCGGCGCCGCGCCGGAGGACGCCGCCTGGGCCGCGTCGGCCGCAGCGGGCCTGACCGTGACGCACGCCGGCGCCCGCCCGCAGCTCGACCCCGGCGCCCTCGCCGCGGCCGTCCGCCGGGTCCGGAGGAGCTGACCGGCCCGGCTAGGGTCCGTGCACACCGACGAGGCGACCGAGGGGCGGGCATGAACGAGATCGACCGGATGCTGGCGGCCAACGCCGAGTGGGCGGAGCGGTTCCCCGGCTCGAAGGACGTGCGTCCGGCCCGCCGCGTCGCCGTGGTGGCCTGCATGGACTCCCGGATGCCGCTGTTCCAGATGCTCGGCCTCGAGGTCGGCGACGCACACGTCATCCGCAACGCCGGCGGTGTCATCACCGAGGACGTCGTCCGCTCGCTCACCGTCTCCCAGCACGTGCTCGGCACCCGCGAGATCCTGCTGGTGCACCACACCCAGTGCGGTCTGCAGGCGACCGACGACAACTCCTTCGCCGACCTCGTCGAGCGGTCGACCGGGCGCCGCCCACCGTGGGCGGTGCGCGCCTTCCGGGACGCCGACGAGGACGTGCGGGAGTCGATGCGGCTGATCCGCGAGAGCCCGTACCTGCTCGCGCGCGAGGTGAGGGGCACCGTCTACGACGTCGACACCGGGCTGCTGCGCGAGGTCGACGTCGAGGCCTGACCCCTCCTGCGCGGCCGTCCCGGGGCTCGCCCCGAGCTTGCGAGCGGTGGGGGCAGGGGGCCCTCCCGCCGTGAGGGGTGGGGAGGACGGGGTCCTGCGGCTGGTATCGTGATCGGCTGGCGCGCGCGGCCGGCTGGTGTCCGCGTGCCGCGCCGTCTCCCGTGCTCGGTGAGGCGATCCCACCAGCCGATCCGACGACGACGGAGGACACGAGCGCCGTGCGCACGTACACCCCGAAGCCCGGCGAGGTCAGCCGGGCCTGGCACGTCATCGACGCCACCGACGTGGTGCTCGGTCGACTGGCCAGCCAGACCGCGGTCCTGCTCCGCGGCAAGCACAAGCCCCAGTACGCCCCGCACGTGGACGTCGGCGACTTCGTCGTCATCGTCAACGCCGGCAAGGTGGCCCTGACCGGCTCCAAGCGGGACGAGAAGATCGCCTACCGCCACTCCGGCTACCCGGGTGGCCTCAAGCGGATCCCCGTCGGCGACCAGCTGCGCACGCACCCCGACCGCGTCATCGAGCGCGCCATCAAGGGCATGCTGCCGCACAACAGCCTGGGCCGGCAGATGCTCAAGAAGCTGAAGGTGTACGCCGGGCCCGAGCACCCGCACGCCGCTCAGCAGCCCCAGCCCTTCGAGATCAAGCAGGTGGCCCAGTGACGACCCCGCTGACCGTGACCGACGCCGACGGGCGTCCGATCCAGACCGTCGGCCGGCGCAAGGAGGCGGTCGTCCGCGTGCGGCTGCTGCCCGGCACCGGGCAGTTCCGGCTCAACGGCCGCACCATCGAGGACTACTTCCCCAACAAGGTGCACCAGCAGCTCATCCGTGAGCCGCTGGTCATCCTGGAGAAGGGCGAGCAGTACGACGTCGTCGGCATCCTGCGGGGCGGCGGCGTCAGCGGGCAGGCCGGCGCGCTGCGCCTGGCGATCGCCCGCGCGCTCGTCGAGGTCGAGGCCGACGACCGCCCGGCCCTCAAGAAGGCCGGCTTCCTCACCCGCGACCCGCGCGTGACCGAGCGCAAGAAGTACGGGCTCAAGAAGGCCCGCAAGGCGCCTCAGTACTCCAAGCGCTGACCGGTACGCCAGTGGGTCGCCTCTTCGGGACCGACGGCGTCCGGGGTCGGGCCAACGCCGACCTCACGCCGGAGTTGGCCCTCTCGGTGGCACGTGCTGCCGCCGGTGTGCTCGCCGACCGCGACGGGACCCAGCGTCCCGTCGCGGTCGTCGGCCGCGACCCCCGCGCCAGCGGGGAGATGCTCGAGGCCGCCGTCGTGGCGGGCCTCGCCAGCGCCGGTGCGCAGGTGCTGCGGGCCGGGGTGCTGCCCACCCCGGCGATCGCGCACCTCACCGCGCACACCGGTGCGGACCTCGGCGTGATGATCTCCGCCAGCCACAACCCGATGCCCGACAACGGCATCAAGCTGTTCAGCCGCGGGGGCCACAAGCTGCCCGACGCGGTCGAGGCCGCCATCGAGCAGGCCGTGACCGCCGCCGAGACCGACGGCCCGCGCCCCACCGGCGCCGGGATCGGCCGGGTCTCCGACCTCACCGACGCCGGCGCGGTCTACGTGGAGCACCTGCTCTCGACCGTCGAGCGGCCGCTGTCGGGCCTCACCCTCGTCGTCGACTGCGCCCACGGGGCAGCCGCGGTGTGCGCACCCGAGGTCTACCGGCGGGCCGGAGCCACCGTGCACGTGATCGGCGGCGATCCCGACGGCTGGAACATCAACGACGGCATCGGCTCCACCCACCTCGGCCCGCTGACCGAGGCCGTGCGCGCGCACGGGGCCGACCTGGGCATCGCGCACGACGGCGACGCCGACCGCTGCCTGGCCGTCACCGCCGAGGGCGACGTCGTCGACGGCGACGCGATCCTCGCCGTCTGCGCGCTGGGGCTGCACGAGCACGGCCGCCTGACCGGCGACACCGTCGTCGCCACGGTCATGAGCAACCTGGGCTTCCACCACACCATGCGCGACGCCGGCATCGCCGTGCACACCACCGCCGTCGGCGACCGGTACGTGCTCGAGGCGCTGCGGGCGCAGGGGCTGAGCCTGGGCGGCGAGCAGAGCGGCCACCTGGTGTTCCTGGACCACGCCACGACCGGCGACGGCCTGCTCACCGGCCTGTCGCTGCTGTCCCGGATGGCCGAGACCGGCTCGTCGCTGGCGGAGCTGGCCTCGGTGGTGCAGCGGCTGCCGCAGACCCTGGTCAACGTGCCGGTGCGCGACCGGCTCGCGGTCGTGGAGAGCGACGAGGTCGCCGCCGCGGTCAACCGGTGCGAGGCCGAGCTGGGGGACGACGGTCGGGTGCTGCTGCGCCCCTCGGGCACCGAGCAGCTCGTCCGCGTGATGGTCGAGGCGCCCACCCAGGAGCGCGCCGACGCGATCGCCCGGCGCCTCGCCGACATCGTCGCGGCAGTCGACTGACGCTCCCGTCACATCCGTCGCGTTCCACTCTCGGGAGGGACGGGTCCGGCCGGTCACACCGGTAGCCTCGACGGAATGTGCGGCATCGTGGGATACGTCGGCCCGCAGAGCGCCCTGGACGTCGTCCTGGAGGGCCTGCGCCGGCTGGAGTACCGGGGGTACGACTCGGCGGGCGTCGCCGTCCTCGCTGACGGCGGGCAGGCGACGGCGAAGAAGGCCGGGAAGCTGGCGAACCTGGAGAAGGTCCTCGCCGACCGGCCGCTGCCCGAGTCGACGACCGGCATCGGGCACACCCGCTGGGCGACCCACGGCGGGCCGACCGACCGCAACGCACACCCGCACCTGTCCGCGGACGGCAAGGTCGCGGTCATCCACAACGGGATCATCGAGAACTTCGCCTCGCTGCGCGCCGAGTGCGAGGCGGCCGGCGTCGAGTTCGGCTCCGAGACCGACACCGAGGTCGCCGCGCACCTGCTGGCGTCGGCCTACGCCGAGACGCCGGAGGGCCCCGGCCGCCTGGCCGAGGCGATGCGCGCGATCAGCCGCCGGCTCGAGGGGGCCTTCACCCTGGTCGCGTCGCACGCCGACGAGCCCGACACCCTCGTCGCCTCCCGCCGCAACAGCCCGCTGGTCGTCGGCGTCGGCGACGGCGAGTACTTCCTCGGCTCCGACGTCGCCGCGTTCATCGCGCACACCCGCGAGGCCCGCGAGCTCGGCCAGGACCAGGTCGTGGAGATCGACCGGCACCGCGGGCTGACCGTCACCGACTTCGAGGGCACCGTCGTCGAGCCGACCGCCTACACCGTCGACTGGGACGCCGCGGCCGCCGAGAAGGGCGGTCACGACTGGTTCATGCTCAAGGAGATCGCCGAGCAGCCGCAGGCGGTCGCCGACACCCTGCTCGGCCGGCTCGGCGACGACGGGCGGCTGGTGCTCGACGAGGTCCGCCTGCCCGACCAGGACCTGCGCGACATCGACAAGGTCTTCGTCGTCTCCTGCGGGACCTCGTACCACGCCGGCCTGATCGCGAAGTACGCCATCGAGCACTGGACCCGCATCCCGGTCGAGGTCGAGGTGGCCAGCGAGTTCCGCTACCGCGACCCCGTTCTCGACCGGTCCACGCTGGTCGTCGTCATCAGCCAGTCCGGCGAGACGATGGACACCCTCATGGCGCTGCGGCACGCCAGGGACCAGAAGGCCCGCACGCTGGCCATCTGCAACGTCAACGGCTCGACCATCCCGCGGGAGTCCGACGCCGTCCTCTACACCCACGCCGGCCCGGAGATCGCGGTCGCGTCGACCAAGAGCTTCCTGGCGCAGATCGTCGCCTGCTACCTGGTGGGCCTCTTCCTGGCCCAGATCCGCGGCATCAAGTACACCGACGAGGTCGCCGCGATCGTGGAGGACATCCGCGGCCTGCCGCAGGCCGTCGAGCAGGTGCTGTCCCAGATGGAGCCGGTGCGTGCGCTGGGCCGCACGCTGGCCGACGCCGACACCATCCTGTTCCTCGGCCGGCACGTGGGCTTCCCGGTGGCCCTGGAGGGTGCGCTCAAGCTCAAGGAGCTGGCCTACATCCACGCCGAGGGCTTCGCCGCCGGTGAGCTCAAGCACGGGCCGATCGCCCTGATCGACCAGGGGACGCCGGTCGTGGTCGTCGTCCCGTCGCCGCGCTCGCGGGAGTCGGTGCACGGCAAGGTCGTGTCGAACATCCAGGAGGTGCGGGCCCGCGGGGCGCGCACCATCGTGATCGCCGAGGAGGGGGACGACGACGTCCTGCCCTACGCCGACCACGTCATCCGGGTGCCCCGCACCCCGACGCTGCTGGCGCCGATCGTGACGACGGTGCCGCTGCAGGTGCTCGCCTGCGAGATCGCCGACTGCCGCGGCTACGACGTCGACCAGCCGCGCAACCTGGCCAAGAGCGTCACCGTCGAGTGAGTCCCCGCGACGATCAGCTCAGCTGATCGTCGCGGGTCCGGGCTCACCACCGGTCGTGAGCCCGGACCCGCGACACCGAGCCCGGACGGTGCGAGCCGCTCGTCGAGCACCTCTCGCCGGACGGCGCCGGAGACGACGGCACGGCAGACTGACCCGGTGATCATCGGGGTCGGGATCGACGTGGTGCCGGTCGACCGCTTCGCCGAGTCCCTGACCCGCACCCCGGGTCTGCGCGACCGGCTGTTCACCGCCGAGGAGCAGCGCACGCCCAGCGGCGGCGCGCGGACCGGTGAGTCGCTGGCCGCCCGGTTCGCCGCCAAGGAGGCCGTGGCCAAGGCCCTCGGCGCTCCCGGCGACCTGCGCTGGCACGACACCGAGGTGACCGTCGGCGACCACGGGCGGCCGCACCTGACGGTCCGCGGGACGGTGGCCGGCCGCGCGGCCCAGCTCGGTGTCACCTCCTGGCACGTCTCGCTGAGCCACGACGGCGGCATCGCCTCGGCGGTGGTCGTCGCCGAGGGCGTGCCGCGGGAGGAGACCCCGTGATCGGGCTGTACAGCGCCGCGCAGGTGCGTGCGGCCGAGGAGCCGCTGCTGGCCGCCACGCCCGAGGGCACGTTGATGCAGCGGGCCGCCACCGGCCTGGCCACCGTCTGCCTGGGGCTGCTCGGCCGCGCGCACGGCGCCCGCGTCACCGCCCTCGTCGGCGCGGGCAACAACGGCGGGGACGCCCTCTTCGCCGGCGCGCACCTGGCCCGTCGTGGCGCCCGGGTGACCGTCGTCCTGCTCGACCCGGAGCGGGCGCACGCCGCCGGCCTGGCCGCGCTGCGCGCCGCGGGCGGGTGGGTCACCGGCCCCGACGGGCCGACCGGGCTCGAGCGCGCCGACCTCGTGCTGGACGGGATCGTCGGCATCGGCGGCCGCGGGGGCCTGCGCCCACCGGCCGCCGCGCTGGTCGAGCGGGCCGCCACCGGGCCGGGGCTGATGGTCGCCGTCGACGTCCCCAGCGGGGTGGACGCCGACACCGGCGCGGTCCCCGGGGCGGCGTTCCCGGCGCAGCACACGGTCACCTTCGGCGCGCTGAAGACCGGCCTGGTCGTGGGGGAGGGCCGTGGGTACGCGGGCAGGGTCCACCTGGTCGACATCGGGCTCGACCTGCCGGCGGCCGGGGTGCACCAGTTCACCGACGCCGACGTCGCCGCCCGCAGCCGCCCACCGCACGCCGGCGACGACAAGTACACGCAGGGGGTGGTCGGCATCGTCGCCGGGTCCTCGACCTACCCCGGTGCGGCGGTGCTCTGCACGGGGGCGGCGCTGCGCGCCCGCCCGGGCCTGGTCCGGTACGCGGGGACGGCGGCCGCCGGCGTGCGGGCCGCCTGGCCCGAGGCGATCGTCACAGAGGACCGGCCCTCCGACGCCGGGCGGGTGCAGGCGTGGGTCGTCGGTCCCGGGATGGGCACCGACGAGGACGCCCGCAGCGTGCTGACCGAGGTGCTGACCACCGACCTGCCGGTGCTGGTGGACGCCGACGCGCTGACGATGGCCGCGCAGGACCCGGACCTCGTGCGACGCCGGTCGGCGCCCACCGTCCTCACGCCGCACGACCGCGAGTACGCCCGGTTCGGCGGCGAGGTGGGCGAGGACCGGGTCGGCGCGGCCCGCCGGCTGGCCGCCGACCTGGGCGCCGTCGTCCTGCTCAAGGGCGAGGCCACCGTCGTGGCCGCAGCGGAGGGGAGCGCCTACGTCAACGCCACGGGTACACCGTGGCTGGCCACGGCCGGCACCGGCGACGTGCTCTCGGGGCTCATCGGCGCGCTGCTGGCCACCGGGCTGCCGGCCGTGGAGGCCGCGGCGACGGGGGCGCACGTGCACGGGCGCGCCGGGCAGCTGGCCGCGGAGGAGGGGCCGCTGATCGCCGGCGACCTGGTCCGCCGGCTGCCGGCGACGCTGGCCCGCCTGCGCCGGGCGCCCGCGGAGCGGCTGGGAGACTCGGGCGCGTGAGTGACAGATCCCGGGCCGAGGTGGTCGTCGACCTCGACGCCATCGCCGCCAACACGGCCACGCTGCGCGAGCACGTCGGCCGGCCGCTGATGGCGGTGGTGAAGGCCGACGGCTACGGCCACGGCCTGGTCCCGGCGGCGCGGGCGGCGCTGGCCGGGGGAGCCGACGCGCTGGGTGTGGCGGTGCTGGAGGAGGCGCTGGCGCTGCGGGCGGCCGGAGTCGCCGCGCCGCTGCTCGCGTGGCTGCACGCCCCGGGCACCGACTACGCCGCCGCGCTCCCCGCCGACGTCGAGGTGTCGGTCAACGCCGAGTGGGCCCTCGCCGAGGTGGTCGCCGCCGCCCGCGCGACCGGCCGCACCGCCCGTGTCCACCTGTTCGCCGACACCGGACTGTCCCGCGAGGGCGCCACCGAGGCCGAGTGGCCCGGCCTGGTCGCCGCGGCCGCGCGGGCCCAGGCCGACGGGGAGGTGACCGTGGTGGGCCTGTGGAGTCACATGGCCTACGCCGACGCCCCGACCCACCCGACGATCGGCGCGCAGGTACGGGTGTTCGAGGAGGCCGTGGCGGTCGCCCGGGCGGCGGGGCTGACCGATGCCCGGCTGCACCTGGCCAACTCCGCGGCGACGGTGGCGCTCCCGGGCACCTGGTACGACATGGTCCGTCCGGGCATCGCGGTCTACGGCCTGGACCCGCTCGGTGGGGACCCGGCCGTCCACGGGCTGCGCCCGGCGATGACGGTGCGGGCCCGCGCCGCGCTGACCAAGCGGGTGCCCGCCGGCGTCGGCGTCTCCTACGGCCACACCTACTTCCCGGAGACCGAGACGACGCTGCTGCTCGTGCCGGTCGGCTACGCCGACGGGATCCCGCGCGCGGCGGGCAACCGGGCGCCGGTCCTGGCCGCCGGGGGGCACCGGACGATCGCCGGACGGGTGTGCATGGACCAGTTCGTCCTGGACGTCGGAGACGCCGAGGCGCGGGCCGGCGACGAGGTCGTGCTCTGGGGGCCGGGGGACCGCGGCGAGCCGACGGCGCAGGACTGGGCCGACGCGGTCGACACCATCCACTACGAGCTCGTCACCCGCATCGGCGGCCGCTTCACCCGCCGCTACGTGGGCTCGGCGGGGGCGGTCTGATGTCGGCGCGGCGGCACCCGAGGCCACGCCCGCGGACGGGCGGGCACCCGGCGCGCCACAAGGCCGGTCTGGTGGGCGCCGTCCTCGGCCTGGCCGCGGCCGGCACCGCCGTCGGCGTCGCCGTCAGCCGGGCCGCCGCCCGGCGGATCGGCGCCGAGCGGCTGGGGTCGGCGGCGGGGCTGCCGGCGGGCGCCTCGGACGCCGAACTGCGCGAGGACGACCCGCTCGGTTCGGCATCCCGGCGTGCCGACCGCACCGCGCTGGTCGCCGCCGACGACGGTGTGCTGCTGGCGGTGGAGGAGGTCGGGCCGACCGACGCCCCGCTCACCGTGGTCTTCGTGCACGGCTACTGCCTGTCGATGGCGTCGTGGACCTTCCAGCGGCGGGCCCTGGGCGCCGAGCTGGCCACCGCCAACGGCTCCCGTCCGAAGGCGCGGCTGGTGTTCTACGACCAGCGCGGCCACGGCGCCTCCGGCCGCGGGCCGGCCGAGCACTCGACGATGGAGCGGCTCGGCCGCGACCTGGAGGCGGTGCTGCGGGCGCGGGTGCCGTCCGGGCCGGTGGTGCTGGTCGGCCACTCCATGGGCGGCATGACGGTCATGTCCCTGGCCGAGCTGCGACCGGCGCTGTTCGGGACGAGGGTCGTCGGCGCCGCCCTGATGAGCACCTCCAGCGGCAACCTCGCCGAGCTCGACTTCGGCATGCCGGAGTTCCTCACCCGGGTGCGCGCGGCGCTCCTGCCGGTCGCGGCGTTCACCATGCGCCGCCGTCCGGGCCTCGCCGAGCGGACCCGCCGGCTGGCCGCCGACCTCATCTCGCACGTGACCTGGTCGCTGTCGTTCGCCTCGACCGACGTCGACCCGGCACTGGGCCGCTACGTGGACTCGATGATCGCCGGCACGCCGGTCGAGGTGATCGCGGAGTTCTACCCGGCGCTGGCGGGCCTGGACGGGAGCGCGTCGCTGGAGCCGCTGCGCGCCGTCCCGACGCTGGTGCTCACCGGGGACCAGGACACGTTGATCCCGCCCGGGCACAGCGACATGATCGTGCAGCTGCTCGGCGGGACGGACGCGCCGGACGTCGAGTACGTCGTCGTCGCCGACGCCGGGCACATGGTGCCGCTGGAGAAGCCCGACGAGGTGACCGCGGCGCTGTCGGCGCTGCTGCGCCGGGTGAGCACCGACCTGTCCACAGGGGTGGACCGGTGACCCGGCCGCCCCGGTTCGACGCCGCCGCCGAGGAGGTCGCGCGCGTCGCCGCGGCCGCGCCCGACTGGGGCGCGCTGGCCGCCGCCGCCCGCCCCTGCGTGGCCTGTCCCGAGCTGGCCGCCACCCGGCAGCAGGTGGTGGTGGGCGACGTCCCGGCCGGCGGGCGCCCGCGCTTCGCGCTGGTCGGGGAGGCGCCGGGTGCCACCGAGGACGAGACCGGCCGGCCCTTCGTCGGGAAGAGCGGAGCACTGCTCGACCAGTTGCTCGCCGAGGCCGGGCTCGACCGCGCACAGGCCGCCGTCCTCAACGTGGTGAAGTGCCGCCCGCCGGGCAACCGGACGCCGAAGAGCTCCGAGGTGGCCCGCTGCAGCGGCTGGCTGCGCCGCCAGCTGGAGCTGCTGGACCCGCCGGTCGTCGTCGCCCTGGGCCTGTCGTCGGCCAAGTGGTTCCTCGGCCCGCGCACCGTGCTGGCCGAGGCGCGCGGCCGGGCGCACGACGTCGACGGCCGGGCGGTCTGGGCCACCTACCACCCGTCGGCGGCGATCCGGTTCGGTCCGAAGGGGGCGCCGCGGGCCGGGCTGCTGGCCGACCTCACCGCGGTCGCGGGGGCCCTGGCGTGAGGCGTGAGCACCTGCTGCCGACGCCGGCGGACACCCGGGCGCTCGGCGCCGCGCTGGCCGGGCTGGTGCGCGCCGGCGACCTCGTCGTGCTGGTCGGCCCCCTCGGCGCAGGCAAGACCGCACTGACCCAGGGCCTCGGCGAGGCGCTCGGGGTCCGCGAGCCGGTCACCTCGCCGACGTTCGTCATCTCCCGCGTGCACCGCGGCGGCCGGCTGCCGCTGGTGCACGTCGACGCGTACCGCCTCGGTGGGGTCGCCGACGTCGACGACCTCGACCTCGACGCGTCCACCGACGAGTCGGTGACCGTCGTCGAGTGGGGTCAGGGACTGGTCGAGCAGCTGGTCGACGAGCACCTCGAGGTGCGGCTGGACCGCCGCGACGACGACGTCCGGACGGCGGTGCTCGTGCCGCACGGTCCCGGCTGGGAGCAGCGCCTCGACGGCGCCGCGTGACGCGCGGTCGGCACCACGTCGTCGCCGGCGTGCTGGTCCGCGGGACCGAGGTGCTCCTCGGCCACCGGTCCCCGGACCGGCGCTGGTACCCCGATGTGTGGGACCTCCCCGGAGGCCACGTCGAGCCGGGGGAGGACGAGCCGGCCGCGCTGGCCAGGGAGCTGCGCGAGGAGGTCGGCGTCGTCCCCCGGGACCCGGTGCCGGTGAGCCGCCTCGAGGACGCGGAGGTGTGCCTGTCCCTCTGGGTGGTCCGGGCCTGGGACGGCGAACCGCGCAACCTGCAGCCGCACGAGCACGACGAGCTGCGGTGGGTGCCGGCGGCCGAGCTGGACCTCCTGCGGCTGGCCCACCCGGCCTACGTCGACGTGCTGCAGCGGGCGGTGGCGGGAGCCGGCTGAGTCGCCGGACTAACCTGGGCGGTCGTGCTCGTCCTCGCCCTCGACACCGCCACGCCGACGCTGGTCGCCGGCCTCGCCCGGTGGTCGCCGGACGGCGCGACCGACGTGCTCGCCGAGCGGGCGGTGCCGTCGGGCAACCGGCACGCCGAACTGCTCACCGTCGCCGTGACCGACGTGCTGCGCGACGCCGGGCTGGCACTGGCCGACGTCGAGGCCGTGGTGACCGGGCTGGGCCCGGGACCCTTCACCGGACTGCGCGTCGGGGTGGTCACGGCCGCCGCCATCGGCGACGCCCGCGGGCTGCCCGTGCTCGGCGTCTGCTCGCTGGACGCCGTCGGCTCCGGTGCCCGCACGGTGGTCACCGACGCCCGGCGCAAGGAGGTCTACTGGGCCGCCTACGACGTCGACGGGGAACGCACCGACGGTCCCGGCGTGGTCCGCCCCGAGGAGCTGGCCGTCACCGGACCGGTCGTCGGCGACCCCCGCTTCGCCGAGCGGCTCGGCGTCGAGGTCGTCCCGGCCGAGGTGACGACGGCTGGGCTGGTCCGGGCTGCCGCGCCGCAGCTGGCCGACCCGTCGCGCGCCGCCCCGCTCGTGCCGCTGTACCTGCGCCGCCCGGACGCCGTCCCGCCGACGTCGTTCAAGCCGGTGACCACGTCGTGAGCGCGCGGTTGCGGCCGATGCGGCCGGCCGACCTGGACGCCGTCCTCGAGCTCGAGGAACAGCTGTTCGCCCCGGACACCTGGACCCGGGCGATGTACCGCGACGAGCTGGCCCGCACCGACACCCGCTCCTACCTGGTGGCCGAGGACGGCGACCGGGTCGTCGGCTACGCCGGGCTCATCGCCTACGACGACGAGGCCCACGTGGCCACCATCGGGGTCGCCGAGGACCGGCAGGGCGAGGGGATCGGCGCCCAGCTGCTCGACGCGCTGCTGGCCGAGGCCGACCGGCGCAGCCCCGTGGTGCTGCTCGAGGTGCGCGCGGACAACGAGGTGGCGCAGGGCCTGTACCGGCGGCGCGGGTTCACCGAGATCGGCCGGCGGCCGCGCTACTACCAGCCGAGCGGCACGGACGCCGTCGTGATGAAGCGGGAGAGACTGTGAGCGAGCCGTTGGTGCTCGGGTTCGAGACCTCGTGCGACGAGACCGGCGTGGGCCTGGTCCGCGGGCGGACACTGCTCTCCGACGCCCTGGCCACCTCGATGGCCGAACACGAGCGCTTCGGCGGGGTGGTGCCCGAGATCGCCTCGCGGGCGCACCTGGAGGCCATGGTGCCGACCGTGCACCGCGCGCTGGCCGAGGCCGGGGTGAGCGCCGCCGACGTCGACGCGGTCGCGGTCACGGCCGGGCCGGGGCTGACCGGCGCGCTGCTGGTCGGGCTGGCCGCGGCCAAGGCCTACGCCCTCGCCCTGGACAAGCCGCTGTACGGCGTCAACCACCTGGCCGCGCACGTCGCCGTCGACGAGCTCCAGCACGGGAAGCTCGCCGAGCCGTCGCTGGCGCTGCTGGTCTCCGGCGGGCACAGCTCGCTGCTGCTGGTGCCCGACCTCGCCCGGGAGGTGCAGTCGCTGGGCCGCACCATCGACGACGCGGCGGGGGAGGCCTTCGACAAGGTGGCCCGGGTGCTCGGCCTGCCGTTCCCCGGCGGCCCACCCGTCGACAGGGCGGCGCGCGAGGGCGACCCGACGGCGATCGGGTTCCCGCGCGGGCTCACCGGCCCCCACGACGCGCCCTACGACTTCTCGTTCTCCGGCCTGAAGACCGCCGTCGCCCGGTGGGTCGAGGCGCGGCAGCGGGCCGGCGAGCCGGTGCCGGTGGCCGACGTCGCGGCGTCGTTCCAGGAGGCGGTCGCCGACGTGCTCACCGCCAAGGCAGTGCGCGCCTGCCGCGACCACGGCGTCGACCACCTCGTGCTCGGCGGCGGCGTGGCGGCCAACTCGCGGCTGCGCGCGCTGGCCGAGGAGCGCTGCGCGGAGGCCGGGATCGTGCTGCGGGTGCCCAGCCCGCGGTTGTGCACCGACAACGGCGCGATGGTCGCGGCCCTGGGCTCGCGGCTGGTCGAGGCCGGGGTGGCGCCGTCCGCCCCCGACGTCGGCGCCGACAGCTCCCTGCCGATCGACGTCGTCACCCGCTGAGCGGCGCCTCCGCACGTGCGAGGCGGGTCATCGCCGCAGCGGCCCGCGGCCGACCGTGACGGAGATCAGCAGGAGCTTGACCAGCCAGTCGCCGGCGTGGATCGCGGCCTGTTGCCAGGGCACCTCCTCGTGCACCACCGAGCCGGTGAGCAGGACGACCGGGAACGCTCCCCAGAGGCCCAGCCCCAGGCGTGCTGCGCTGCCCGGCTTCCGGGACCCGGTGGAGCCGGAGAGGACGGCCACGGCCGTGGCCACCGCCGCGCTGCGTGCGAGCTCCACCGGCAGCACCCAGGCCGCGGGTGGTCGGCCGTCGGCGTAGGCCTCGTCCAGCTCCGCGAGCCGGTCGCCCCAGGCCGTGTACCAGGCGGCGCTGGTCAGCACGGATCCGCCGGCCGCGAGGGCGATCCTCCGCAGGTCGACGTGCGTGCCTCGTCCGGCCATGCGTCCTCCTCGGATCCGGGTCCTCGGACGTGCTGACCCGGGCGGGCGTGCGGACTCATCGGTCGGACAGGTCGCACACCAGCGCGGTGGGGGCGCCGGCGACCCGGGTGACGACGACGACCGCCGCCCTCGCGCCCTCGCCGCGCAGCCGGTGGGCCAGGGTCTCCGGTTCGACCGCCGAGCCGCGCTTCTTGACCACCACCCGGCCGACGCCGCGCGTCCGCAGCAGCGCCCTGAGCTTCTTGAGGTTGAACGGCAGCACCTCGTCGACCCGGTACGAGGACACCCAGGGGGAGTCGGCCGGCGCGTCCGAGGTCAGGTAGGCGATCGTCGGGTCGACCAGCGTGGCGCCGAGGTCGGCCGCGACCAGCGACACCAGGCCCGAGCGGATGACCGCCGGGTCCGGTTCGTGCAGCCAGCCGCGCACCGGTCCGGACGGTGCGGGCCCGGGGTCGGTGTCGGCGGTCAGCTCCAGCACGGTGTCCCCGCGGACCAGCGCCGCCCGCCGCCAGACCTCCGACACCGCCCGGCCCCAGAGCAGCGCCTCCACGATCGAGCCGCCGGCCGACACCCACTCCGCCTCGACGCCGGCCGGCACCCGCTCGTGGTCCAGGCCCGGCGCCACCTTGACCACCGCGCGGGGCACCCGCTCCAGCAGCGTCTCCACCGTCGACCAGGGCGGCGACCAGCGGTCGGGGTCCAGCTGCCGTCGCCCGCCAGCCCGCCGTGCGGGGTCCAGGACGGCGGCACCGCAGCCGGCCACCTCGCCGCCGCGCGCGGCGGCGACGAGCTCGACGGCGTCCCCGGCGACCACCCAGACCCGGTCGGCCACCCCGAGCGCCTCGGCGTTGGCGGCGGTCAGCTCGCGCGCCAGCGGGTCGAGGTCGACGGCGAGCACGCTGGCCCCGGCCCGAGCGAGCGCGACCGTGTCGGTGCCCGAGGCGCAGCCGAGGTCGGCGGCCGAGTCGGCGTCGTCGGAGAGCAGGCGCCGTGCCCGCCGGGCGGCCAGGGCGGGGCGGCCGGCCTGCTCGAGGGTGTCGGCGGTGAGGAACAGGACGTCGGCGTCGGCGCCGAACACCGGCCGCGCCCGCGCACGCAGCCGCGCCAGCTCCCAGGCCGGGCCGGCGTGCTCCGCGCCGACCTCCGTCCGCAGCCGCCCGAGCCCGGTCAGCGGGTCGACGCCCTCGGCCACCAGCGCGGCCGCGCGACCCACGGCGGCCTGCCCCTCCGGCGTCTGCAGCCACCTGAGCCGGATGAGCGTCTCGGTGGCTCGCTCGCGTGAACCCGGGGTGGAGGCGGGGCCGTCGCTGGTGGGGCGCACCGCCCCATCTTGACGGTCGTCGCTCGTCCCCCCTGTCGGCGTGCTGTCGCACGTGGTCGACGTCGCTGTGTCCCCTGGGGTCCGATGGGCGCGTGGGGCGGCGGTCTCGCCCGGAGCCGAGTCGTTCCTTGCCCTCGGGCGGGCCGGTTGGCACATTGCCGCTGCTGCGGCCCTGCGGGGGGAGGCGGCGTCATTCGGCCGTCATCTCCGGGGGTACGCCTTGCGGTCTCGTCTGTCTCCAGCCCTTCGTCTCCCTCTCGTCCTGCTCATGGCGGTCCTCGTCCTCCTGGGGCTGCTGGCCCCGGCGCAGGCAGCTCCCGGTGACAAGCCGGCTGAACCGGAACCCGCTCGACCCGCTCCGACGGAGACCGAGGCGCCGACTCCGGTCGCGGCAGCGGGCACCGTCGGAGCGGTCGTGAACGTCGCAGTGCTGCCCTCGCAGCAGGTCGCGGCCGGCGCGCTGGTCACGTTGAGCGCGACGGTCGTCCAGGACCCGGACGAGGCCTCCGCGGGAGTGCCGCCCGTCCCGACCGGCCAGGTCACCTTCACCCTCGACGGCACGACCCTGGTCACCGAGACCCTCGATGCTGCTGGCGAGTCGTTCACCACGGTGCCGGAGGACTCGCCGCTGCTCAGGGCAGGTGACCACGTGGTGAGGGTCTCCTACACCGGGGACGGCGTCTTCGCCGCGTCGGAGGCCTCCCTGACGCTGGCCGCCTACTTCCCGGACTACCCGCCGACCGCCCGTGACGGCTCCGCGACGCCGTTCTTCGGGGACATCTCCTGGCTCGTCGGGCAGGGCATCACCACGGGCTACGCGGATGGCACCTTCGGGTCGGTCCGCAACGTCTCCCGGCAGGCCATGGCAGCGTTCCTCTTCCGCGCAGCCAACCCGGGTCAGACAGCCCCGCCGTGTGCGCGCGCTCCTTTCCGGGACGTGCCCGCCTCGGCGCCGTTCTGTGCCGAGATCACCTGGCTCGCGGCGCAGGGCATCACGGCCGGGTACGCGGACGGGGGCTTCCACCCGGCCGCTCCGGTCAGTCGCCAGGCGATGGCTGCGTTCCTCCACCGCTTCTCCGGCGAGGAACGGGCCGGAGGGTGTACCGGCAGCCCCTTCAACGACGTGCCGACCGGTCACCAGTTCTGCCCCGAGGTCACCTGGCTGGCGACCACCGGCGTGACCACGGGCTACGCCGACGGCGGGTTCCACCCGGCGGCGCCGGTGACGCGGCAGGCCATGGCCGCCTTCCTCCACCGCCTCATCGGTGACACCGTCGGTGCGCCCGCGGAGGGCACGGTCGTCGTCAGCGACGAGGTCGCGGTACCCGTCAGCGGGGACCCGAACGGTGCCCAGACCGCCGTGCTCCCGGCGGGTGCGGAGGTCCCGGCCGTCGGCGGGAGCCTGGTGGTGCCGCCGTCGGACCAGGCGCCGGACGGCTTGCTGGGCCGGGTGACGGCCGTAGCGCCCAACGGGGACGGGACGGCCACGGTGACGACCGCCCCAGCAACGCTGGACGAGGTCTACGACGAGCTGGTCATCGTCTCCGAGGTCGACCTGCAGGATCCGGAGGTCATCGACCCGAACAGCGGCCAACAGGCCGACGGGCCCGGCCCCGCCGCCAGCCGGAACGGCTCCTTCGCAGCCGACCTCGGGAAGTTCACGTGCTCCGGGTCGGCCCAGGCGGCCGTCGACGTGGGCTTCGACATGAGCGACTTCCGCGTGCGGACGAGGCTGGACCTGGCCGCGCTGGAGGTGAGCCTGACCACGACCTGGACCCCGAAGCTGGCGGCGTCACTGGAGCTCTCCGGTGCCGTGACCTGCGAGTTGAAGGCTGATGCGTTCCGCCGCCTGCAGTTCCCGGTCAGCGTCTCACCGCCGATCACCATGAGTTTCGTTCCCGTCCTCACCATCTCGGCCGAGGGAGGAGTGCAGCTGAGCGCGAGCCTCGGAGTGGAGCTGAGCGCCGGTTTCGTGGCCAGTCCGGACGGCGTCGACCGCACCGCCAGTGCCTCCCCGGTGGCCGAGGCCGACTTCACGGTCGCAGCGTCCGGGAGTGCGTTCGCGGGTATCGACACCACCATCGCCCTCGCCGGCCGGGCCGGGGTGAGCGGTCTCCTCGGTCCGCGCCTGACTCTGGGCTACACCAGCGAGACGGGCTGCCTGAGCCTCGACGCCTCGCTCGAGGGCGATCTGCGGCTGACGCTCGACGTCTGGTTCAGGGCCTACGAGCTGATGCTCGTCGAGGGGACGCTGGCATCGAAGTCGGACATCTTCAAGCGGTGCACCGGGGACGACCGTGACGGTGACGGTCACCCGGACGGCACGGACTGCGACCCGGACGACCCGGACGTCAACCCGGGTGGGACCGAGGTCCCGAACGACGGCGTCGACCAGGACTGCGACGGTGCCGACCTGGAGGTCCGCAGCGGGACGATCCAGGTCGCCCTCCGCTGGGACAACGACAACGACCAGGACCTGCACGTCTGGGAGCCGAACGGTTCGCACATCTGGTACTCGTCCCGCGGGCCGACGAGCACGGGTGGGTACCTCGACCGTGACGACAACGTGGGGACGTGCGGGGTCGACGGGACCCCGGGCGGTGTGGAGAACGTCGTCTGGCCGGCCGGGTCCCGACCGGCCCGGGGGACGTACACGGTCGAGGTCCGCGAGTTCAGGAGCTGTGGCACCCCTGCGGCGTGGACCGCGGAGGTCTTCCTCGGCGGTCAGCTGATCGACCGCCAGTCCGGGATGGGGGGCGGCAGCCTCGACTTCAGCTACTGAGCACCGGGACACCCGGCCGGCTCGGACGAGCACGGCACGGGTGTCCTCCGGCCACGACGGCAACCGCAGCGGTCGACACGGGGACTGATGGATCGGGAACGGCGGAGTGGGCGCTCCTGGGCGCGGGGCGCCCGGGAGACCGGTCGAGTGGGACGGGGCATCGTCCGCTCCGCCGTCCCCCTCGTCGTCGTGGCGACCCTCGTCACGGCTCTGCCCGCCCATGCCGGGCCCGACGGATCGCCGGGGAGCGGCGGCGGGGTGCTGCCGTCGGCGGCACCGTCCCCGGCCTCGGGTGGCCAGGCCACCGCCGTCCCGCAGGCCACGCACGAGGAAGACGCAGCCACGACGGTCTCCGCGATCGTCATCCGCGACGGGGACGCCGAGGTCATCACCCGCGAGGTGGGTGAGGCCGGGGTCGCGTCGGTCACTGCTGACCTCCGCGCGGAGCCAGGAGTCGTCAACGTCTCGGTCGACACACCGGTCACCATGGCTGCGGCGGCCGATCCCCACCGGTCGCAGCAGTGGGCGCTCGACGACCTCGCGGTCGACGGTCTCCCCGCCGACGTCCCCGACGGCTCCGGCATCGTCGTCGCCGTCGTGGACACCGGCGTGCTCGCCTCCCACGAGGACCTCGACGGGCGGGTCCGATGCGATCTGGGCGCGGACTTCGCGTCGGACGCCGCCTCGGTCGATCCGGCTGGCAACGGCTGCGTCGACCCGAACGGCCACGGCACGCACGTGACCGGGGAGGTCTCCGCGACCGCCGGGAACGGCGTGGGCATCGCGGGCGTCAGCGCGGTCCAGATCATGCCGGTCCGGGTCCTCGGGGCCGACGGCGGCGGCACGTCGGGCACGGTGTCCAGTGGGATCGTCCACGCGGTGGACAACGGGGCGGACGTCGTCAACCTGAGCCTCACCGGTCCGTACAACACCGCGTACGACGCCGCCGTCCGCTACGCCGACGAGCACGGGGTCGTCGTGGTGGCCGCCGCCGGCAACAACCGGCAGACGGGCAACCAGGTCAACTACCCGGCCGCCTCCCCGGGGGTCATCTCGGTGGCGGCCTCCGATGACGACAGGACGGCCGCTCCCTTCAGCTACAGCGGACCCACGAACACCGTCACAGCCCCCGGCGTGTCCATCCTCTCCACGGACAGCCGGCGCGGATACCTCGCACGCAGCGGCACCTCCATGGCGGCGCCGCTCGTGACCGGTGTGGTCGCGCGCTACCTCCCGCAGCACCCTGGCGTCACACCCGCTGCGGTCAAGGCCGCCGTCGAGACCACCGCGCTCGACATCGGCGCTCCCGGCCGTGACGACGACACCGGCCACGGACTCCTGGGGGTCCACGCGCTGCTCACCGGGACACCCGCACCCGGTGCCACGGCGCTCCCCGGTGCCCCGACCATCGGTGTCCCCCTCGCGGCCGACGGGTCCGTCGTCGTGCAGTGGCGAGCGCCCCCGGACGACGGCAGCTCGCCGATCACCGGTTACACCGTCGAGGTGTTCGCGGGGGAGACGGTGGGCCGGACCGCCACCGCAGCCGCCGATTCCCGCACAGCCACGGTCTCGGGGCTGGTCAACGGGACGTCCTACCGGTTCCGGGTACGCGCGGAGACCGCGGTCGGGAGCGGCCCTCCGTCCGCGTTCAGTGCGTGGGTGACACCCACGCCGCTGGGCTCCTTGACGGACGTCACGGAGGGCCGGCCGTTCGCCGCGGACATCGCCTGGCTGGTCGAGATGCGCATCGCGACCGGATACGCCGACGGCACCTTCCGCCCCGGCGTGCCGGTGTCGCGGCAGGCCATGGCGGCCTTCCTGTACCGGTATGCCGGATCCCCGGCGTTCACACCGCCGGTGACACCGACGTTCGCCGACGTGCCCGCGGCAGCTCCGTTCCACCTGGAGGTCGAGTGGCTGGCCGCCGAGGGCATCGCCACCGGCACCCTCCGGCCCGACGGGACCAGGTCGTTCGGCGGGAGCGACCCGGTGTCCCGCCAGGCGATGGCCGCGTTCCTCCACCGGTTCTCCGGCGCGGACCGGGCCACGCGCTGCACCGGCGGTCCCTTCGCCGACGTGCCGGCCGGCCACCGGTTCTGCACCGAGATCGCGTGGCTGGCGACCACCGGCGTGACCACGGGCTACGCCGACGGCGGGTTCCACCCGGCGGCGCCGGTGACGCGGCAGGCCATGGCCGCCTTCCTGCACCGCCTGCACACCACCGGGACGGTTCCCCGGGACGGCTGACCCTGGACTCCGGCCGTCCTCCCGGGGGCGCAGCAGGTGGTGCCGGACGAGCGCTCCCCGAGGGGCGCGTGGCGCAGGGGGGCGCTGCCGACCGCGGGGACCCGGTTGAGTGGCTGGCACTCTCGTAGGTAGAGTGCCAATCGACACGGGCACGGGCGCCTGACCCCCGCGACGGCAGGCTCCGGCACCGTGCCACAGCATCAGAGCAGTACCCACCAGCCGTCCGATCCCGAAGGGGGCGTCACCGACGTGACGACCGCTACCAAGGTCAACATCAAGCCGCTGGAGGACCGCGTCGTGGTCCAGGCCAACGAGGCCGAGACCACCACCGCCTCCGGTCTGGTCATCCCGGACACCGCCAAGGAGAAGCCGCAGGAGGGCACGGTCGTGGCCGTGGGCCCCGGTCGCGTCGACGACAACGGCAACCGCGTCCCGCTCGACGTCAACGTCGGCGACGTGGTCATCTACTCGAAGTACGGCGGCACCGAGGTGAAGTACGCCGGCGAGGAGTACCTGGTGCTCTCCGCCCGCGACCTGCTCGCCGTCGTGGAGAAGTGACCTCGCTCCACCTCTGAGCCGCGAGCTCGACACCGACCGCCCCGGCGACCCGTACACCGGGTCCCGGGGCGGTCGCCGTCCCACCCCAGGACTCCTGCGATCGGAAGGGCCCCATGGCCAAGATCATCAAGTTCAACGAGGACGCCCGCCGCGCGCTCGAGCGCGGTGTGGACAAGCTCGCCGACGCGGTCAAGGTGACCCTCGGCCCGCGCGGGCGCAACGTCGTCCTCGACAAGAAGTTCGGCGCCCCCACCATCACCAACGACGGCGTCACGATCGCTCGCGAGGTCGAGCTCGACGACCCGTACGAGAACCTCGGCGCCCAGCTGGCCAAGAACGTCGCCACCAAGACCAACGACGTCGCCGGTGACGGCACCACCACCGCCACCGTGCTGGCCCAGGCCCTGGTGCACGAGGGCATGCGCAACGTCGCCGCGGGCGCCAGCCCGACGGCCCTGGGCGCCGGCATGCGCGCCGCCGCCGACGCGGTGGCCAAGGCCCTCGACGAGGTCGCCATCCCGGTCTCCGACCAGCAGGCCATCGCCGGCGTCGCGACCGTCTCGGCGCAGGACGCCGAGGTCGGCGAGCTCATCGGCCAGGCCATGGAGAAGGTCGGCAAGGACGGCGTCATCACCGTCGAGGAGAGCAACACCCTCTCCACCGAGCTCGACGTCACCGAGGGCGTGCAGTTCGACAAGGGCTACCTCTCGCCCTACTTCGTCACCGACCAGGAGGCCATGGAGGCCGTCCTCGAGGACGCCCTCGTGCTGCTGGTCAGCGGCAAGATCAGCGCGCTGGCCGACCTGCTCCCGCTGCTGGAGAAGGTGCTCTCCACCGGCGGCCGCCCGCTGCTCATCGTCGCCGAGGACGTCGAGGGCGAGGCCCTGTCCACCCTCGTCGTGAACTCGATCCGCAGGACGATCAAGGTCGTCGCGGTGAAGTCGCCGTACTTCGGTGACCGCCGCAAGGCGTTCATGACCGACCTCGCCGTCGTCACCGGCGGGCAGGTCGTCAGCGAGGACGTCGGCCTCAAGCTCGACCAGGTCGGCCTCGAGGTCCTCGGCACCGCGCGCCGGGTCACCGTGACGAAGGACGACACCACGATCGTCGACGGCGGTGGCACCGGTGAGGCCATCGGCGACCGGGTCGCGCAGATCCGCCGCGAGATCGAGGCGACCGACTCCGACTGGGACCGCGAGAAGCTGCAGGAGCGGCTGGCCAAGCTCGCCGGCGGCATCGGCGTCATCCGCGTCGGTGCGGCCACCGAGGTCGAGCTCAAGGAGCGCAAGCACCGCATCGAGGACGCCATCGCCGCCACCCGCGCCGCGGTGGAGGAGGGCGTCGTCCCCGGTGGTGGCTCGGCGCTGGTCCACGCGGCCGCGGCGATCGACTCCCTCGACCTCTCCGGTGACGAGCTGACCGGCGCCCGCGTGGTCCGACGGGCCCTGGACGCCCCGCTCGTCCGGATCGCCGGCAACGCCGGGTTCGAGGGGCAGGTCGTGGTGGCCAAGGTCCGCGAGGCCGGTGCCGGTCAGGGCTTCAACGCCGCGACCGGCGAGTACGGCGACCTGGCAGCCCAGGGCGTCATCGACCCGGTCAAGGTCACCAAGGCCGCGCTGGGCAACGCCGTCTCGATCGCCGCGATGGTGCTGACCACCGACTCCGCCATCGTCGAGGCGCCGGAGGAGGAGGAGCCGGCCGGGGCCGGGCACCACACCCACGGCCACTCGCACGGCCACGGGCACAGCCACTGAGCTGACGCCCGAGCTCTGCGCGGAGGGCCCGGTCCGGATCGTCCGGACCGGGCCCTCCGTCGTGTGCGCTCAGCGAGGGGTGGGCGCCGGGGTGGTCCTCGACCACCATGGCGGGATGCTCGCCGACGCGTTGCACGCACCTGGTCCGGCGGATCGCGCGGCCATGGACGACTTCGGGCGGCTCGTCGGGACCTGGCGGCTGCACTGGAGCGGCCTGGCCCCCGACGGCACCTGGCACCGCGCGACCGGGGAGCTGCACGTGGGCTGGGTCCTCGACGGGCGCGCCGTCCAGGACGTGTGGATCGTGCCCGGCCGGGGGGAGCCCGGTGCCGGGGTACCGCCACTGGCCTTCCACGGGACGACGGTGCGCTTCCTGCACCCGGACGGCGACCGGTGGCTGTCGACCTGGATGGAGCCGGTCAACGGCCGGGTCCGGCGCTTCACCGGACGCGCGCACGGTGCCGATGTGGAGCTGCTCAGCGACGACGAGGAGCCGTGGCTGCGGTGGCGCTTCACCGACGTCCGCGCGGACTCCTTCACCTGGTCGGCCGAGACCTCCCGGGACCGCGGCGGCACGTGGGTGCACGACGAGCTGATGCGGGCCGAGCGCCTGGCACAGCCCGACTGACGCGAAGAGGGCCGGTCCAGCAGCTGCTGGACCGGCCCTCGTGATGTCCGTGGGTGCCCCCTGCAGGGTCCCGCCGCGAGCCTGCGAGCGGTGGGGGCAGGGTGGCCCTTCAGACCCCCGCGGCGACGGCGGCGGGCTCCGCGGCGATCAGCCGGGCCCGCTCCTCCTCGCTCATGCCGCCCCAGACCCCGTAGGGCTCGCGGACCGACAGCGCGTGCTTCAGGCAGGACTCGACGACCGGGCAGCGGGCGCAGACCGCCTTGGCGGCCGCCTGACGGCGGGCCCGGGCCGGGCCGCGCTCGCCGTCCGGGTGGAAGAAGAGAGCCGTGCTCTCCCCGCGGCAGGCGCCGTGCAGCTGCCAGTCCCAGACCTCGGCGACGGGGGTGGGCAGGCGGCGGATGTCGGCCATTCGTCCTCCTCGGCTCGTGCGAGCCGGAGGGGGCGGTCCGGCTGCATGGGGGCCGGTGCCCGAGGCCTCCGCGGGTCAAACCCACGGCGACCCTGCATTTTGTCCGCTCCGCTCTCCCCCCGCTGGGTGAGAGCGGGTGTTGCCTCCTTCCGGAGTCGATCAAGGTGGCTGCAGGCCGTGCCGAACACCGCCGCGGGGACACCCGTCGGCGGTGCCGGTTCCGGCCGGAGCGACGACGACAGGTCCCCGGACGGGGCTGTACGTCCGAGCGACACCCGACCGGGGGACCCGGGCGGTGGGACCCGGTCCAGCGACGTGTGGGCCGGCGAGCGAGGAGCAGGCGTGATCGACGACAGGATGCGCGGGCCCGGCCACGGCACGACGTGCGTGTGGGTCTACGACGAGCGCCGACGGGTCCGTGACGACATCGCGGGTCGCCTGGTGGCACTGCCGTTCGTGGGACGGGTGGAGGTCGTCGGCGAGGCCGGCGCCCTGATGGCCCGGCTGGCCACCCGCCAGCCCGACGTCCTGCTCATCGGCACCCAGCGCGCCGTGGACTCCGGGCTGACCGTCGCCACCCAGGCGCTGCGGGCCCACCCGCGGCTGCCGGTGCTGGTCCTCGGCGCCCCCGACGACGGCGAGACCGTCCGGGCGGCGGTCGCGGCCGGTGCCCGCGGGTACCTGCGCTGGGACGCGACCGCACTGGAGATGGGCCTGGGCCTGTCGCGGGTCGGCCTGCGGGTCGACGGCCGTGGTCCCGCGCCGTCCCTCCCGCCGCAGCCCGTGCCGCTGGCCTCGGTCGGCGCGCACGCGGGCCACCCCAACGGGACGCCGACCTGGAACGGCGCCAGCCCGCTCGCCGGCGCCGCGCCCACCACGGTGCGCTCCACCGTCCGCGAGCCCGCGCCGGTGGCCCTGTCGATGCGCGAGATGCAGGTGCTCACCGGCATGAGCCAGGGCAAGAGCAACGCCCAGATCGGCCGCGAGCTGTACCTGTCCGAGGACACCATCAAGACCCACGCCCGGCGGCTGTTCCGCAAGCTGGGCGCCAAGGACCGCGCCGAGGCGGTGGCCACCGGCTTCCGCCGCGGCATGATGTCCTGACCTGCTGAGCCGGGCTGCCCCCGGCCGGGAACGCACGAGCGGGGACCGGCGCGTACGCCGGTCCCCGCTGTGTCGTTCTAGGAGCAGATCAGACCGTGGCCGCGCACAGCGCCGTGCCGGTGGCGTCCGCGCCCGGGTCGGCGCTGAAGGTGAGCACCCAGTCGGTGGGCAGGGTGCCGGCGTCGCTGCCGACCAGCAGTGCACCCTCCGCGAGGCCGCTGTAGCCCGCCCCGATCGCCGTCTCACCCTCCGCGCAGCTGACGGTCAGGGTGCGTGCAGTGCTGTTGACGGCCGGCGAGGTCGCCGGCCTGCGCTGCACCGTCACGGACTTCCCGGCGTCGCCCTTCTCGCCCTGGATGCCCTGGGCGCCGGTCTCGCCCTTCTCGCCCTGGATGCCCTGGGCGCCGGTCTCGCCCTTCTCGCCCTGGATGCCCTGGGCGCCGGTCTCGCCCTTCTCGCCCTGGATGCCCTGGGCGCCGGTCTCGCCCTTCTCGCCCTGCAGCGGGACCGACTCGCCGTACACCGTGCCGTCGAAGACGGCGACGCTGACGTTGTCGGTGGTGAGGTCGAGGTAGAAGTCGCCGGCCTCCGCCGCGTCCACGACGTCCTGGCTGGCCGGACCGATGCCCCACGCGATGTTCGTGCCGTCAAGGCCGGCCAGGCCGGGAGCGCCCTGGGGACCCTGCGGACCCGCGGGACCCCGCGCGCCCGTCGGACCCTGCGGGCCGGTCCTTCCAGAGGCACCCGTGGTGCCGGCCTTGCCCGGCGCACCCTGGACGCCGGTCTGGTTCCAGGTGACCAGGTGCTGGCCGCGAGCACACTTGGTGGTCTTCGAGGGGACCTGGTACATGGCCCCGCCCTTGTCGGCGACGCAGGCCTTGATGACGGACGGGGCCGCGGGTGCGGCGAGCGCCGTCGCGGCGAAGGTCACGGAGCCGGCCGTCAGGACGACTCCCGACACGCCGGCGATGAGCAGCTTGCGCTTCTGCACGATGGGTTCCTCACTCGGCGCTGAGCGCCGCAGTTCCGAGTCTGACGCCCAGTGATCACCGGGCGACAGCACGTTATGGGTGAGGAACGGCACAACCCTCGCTTCGTCGAGATGTCCACGTGTCCCCCCGGCGGGATGTCGATCTTCGCCGTGGCGCCCCGACCGGACCTGTGTGTTTGCTGGGAGGTTGCCTTCTGCGGCTGTCGCGGCCGCGGTGTCCAGCTGTGGCGCGGTCGGGCGATCCCCACCCGGCGGGTGGCGCGTCGGCGGACGCACCCCGCACGCTCCTGCTCCCGGCGTGGGATCAGGCGCTCCGTGTGGTCATCGGTTCGCGGAGTAGCCCGGGAGGCCTTCCTGGCCGAGGAGGCGGTCCGACCCGGGCCGAGGACCGCACGTGGCCGCGGCGCGGCCCAGGGGACCCCGGTTCTCAGTCGTCGCGGGCGTGCTTCCCGGCACGGCCACCGTCGCTGCCGGGCTCCTCGCGCTCGGCCATCGCGGCGATCCCGTCGGCGTAGCCGCTGGCGTAGTCCCAGCTGACGTAGTCGTCGGGGTCGGGATCGAACGGCGGCTCGTGGCGGCCGGTCTGCCCCTCCTCGAGCAGCTGGCGGAGGTTGGCCTGCATCAGGGCCCAGTCGACGTGGTGCTCCTCGTCGCAGTCCGGGCAGTCGACGACGATGCCCTTGATGCCGGTCGGCTCCAGCAGCGTCCGGAACACCTCCAGCTCGGCGAGGTCGTCCAGGACACCGGCCCGCTCCTCCATGGTCAGCGGCGGCGGACCCGGCTGGTCGGCGGACCCGAAGTCGGGCCCGGAGGCGTCGTCCCAAGAACTCACGGGTGCCACGGTAGTGGCCGGACGGACATCACACAGAGCCCCGCGGGCCGCCGCCTACGATCGGGTGCGGCTCCCCGCGCGCCCAGGAGGGTGCCGGCCGACCGGAGGGTGGCGGCAACCGATGCAGCCCGATGAGTTCGTCCCCGAGCTGCCGGCGAAGTTCGCGCCGCTCGGCCTGACCTACGACGACGTCCTGCTCATCCCCGGCGCGTCCGACGTCGTGCCGGCCGAGGTGGACACCAGCAGCCGGCTGACCCGCGGCATCCGGCTGGCCGTGCCGCTGCTCTCCAGCGCGATGGACACCGTCACCGAGGCCCGCATGGCGATCGCGATGGCGCGCGTCGGCGGCGTCGGCGTCCTGCACCGCAACCTCGCCGCCGAGGAGCAGGCCGGCCAGGTCGACCTGGTCAAGCGCTCGGAGGCCGGCATGGTCACCAACCCGGTGACCGCCTCCCCGGACAACACCCTGGCCGAGCTCGACGCGCTGTCGGCCCGCTACCGGATCTCCGGCGCGCCGGTCGTGGACGCCGACGGCGTCCTGGTCGGCATCTGCACCAACCGGGACATGCGGTTCGAGACCGACAAGAACCGCCTCGTCCGCGACGTCATGACGCCGATGCCGCTGGTCACCGCGCCGGTCGGCGTGGACGCCGACACCGCGCTGGCGCTGCTGCGCAAGAACAAGATCGAGAAGCTGCCACTGGTGGACCACACCGGGCGGCTGCGCGGCCTGATCACCGTCAAGGACTTCGTCAAGCGCGACCAGTACCCGAACGCCACCAAGGACGCCGACGGCCGCCTCGTGGTCGGCGCGGCCCTCGGCGTCGGCGAGGACGCGTACAAGCGGGCCGGACTGCTGGTCGACGCCGGCGTGGACGTGCTCGTCGTCGACACCGCGCACGGCCACCAGCGGGCGGTGCTGGAGATGGTGGGCCGGGTCAAGGCCGACTTCGGCGGGGAGCACGGAGGAGTGCAGGTCGTCGGCGGCAACATCGCCACCCGCGCCGGCGCCCAGGCGCTCGTCGACGCCGGGGTGGACGCGGTCAAGGTCGGCGTGGGCCCGGGCTCGATCTGCACCACCCGCGTGGTCGCCGGCGTCGGCGTCCCGCAGGTCACCGCGATCTACGAGGCAGCGCTGGCGGCCAGGCCGGCCGGCGTCCCGGTGATCGCCGACGGCGGGCTGCAGTACTCCGGCGACATCGCCAAGGCCCTGGTCGCCGGCGCCGACACGGTGATGATCGGCGGGCTGTTCGCCGGCGTGGAGGAGGCGCCGGGTGAGCTCGTGTTCGTCAACGGCAAGCAGTACAAGACCTACCGCGGCATGGGGTCGCTGGGCGCGATGCAGAAGCGCGGCGACCAGTCCTTCAGCCGCGACCGCTACTTCGCCGACGACGTCCTCTCCGACGACAAGCTCGTCCCCGAGGGCATCGAGGGACAGGTGCCCTACCGCGGCCCGCTGTCGGGTGTGGCGCACCAGCTCGTCGGCGGCCTGCGCGCCTCGATGGGCTATGCCGGGGCGCAGACCGTCGCCGATCTGCAGGAGCGTGGCCAGCTGACCCGGATCACGTCGGCCGGGCTGGTCGAGAGCCACCCGCACGACATCCAGATGACCGTCGAAGCCCCGAACTACCGGGGGCGCTGAGCCGTGAGCGTGCGCGACACCGTGGAGATCGGCCTCAACCGCTTCGCCCGCCGGGGGTACGACCTCGACGAGGTCTCGATCGTGCCGTCCCGGCGCACCCGGGACATGGACGACGTCTCGACCGCCTGGCAGATCGACGCCTTCCGGTTCGACATCCCGCTGGTGACCAGCCCGTCGGACGCCGTCGTCAGCCCGGCCACGGCCATCGCCGTCGGGCAGGCCGGTGGCCTGGGGGTGCTCAACGCCGAGGGGCTGTGGACCCGCTACGACGACCCGGAGCCGGCGTACCAGCGGCTACGGGACGCGGCCGGCGATGGCCCGCCGCCGGTCGCCCTGCTGCAGGAGGTCTACGCCGCGCCGGTGAAGCCGGACCTGATCACCGCGCGGATCAAGGAGATGCGCGACGCCGGGGTGACCACCGCCGTCCGCGTCTCGCCGCAGCACACGCTGCAGCTGGCGCCGGCCGTGCTCGCCGCCGGCGTGGACCTGCTGGTCATCCAGGGCACGATCGTGTCGGCCGAGCACGTCACCGCCCAGGGCGACGCGCTCAACCTCAAGGAGTTCATCGCCGACCTCGACGTCCCGGTGATCGTGGGCGGGGCGGCGAACTACCAGACCGCGCTGCACCTCATGCGCACCGGCGCGGCCGGCGTGATCGTCGGCGTGGGCGCCGACAGCTTCTCGACCACTGACGCGGTCATGGGCATCCGGGTGCCGCTGGCCAGCGCCATCGCCGACGCCGCGGCCGCCCGCCGCGACTACCTCGACGAAACCGGAGGCCGCTACGTGCACGTCATCGCCAACGGCCGGATCGAGACCAGCGGCGCGATCGCCCGGGCGCTCGCCTGCGGTGCCGACGCCGTCCAGGTCGGGGAGCCGCTGCGCGCGGCGGCCGAGGCCCCGGGCGGCGGTGTCTGGTGGGACTCCGTGGCCGCCCACCCCCGGCTGCCCCGCGGCGGCACGTCGGCCCCGGTTCCCCCGGCCGGCTCGCTGCACGACGTCCTCCTGGGCGAGGCGCGGGCCGCCGACGGCCGCACCAACCTGTTCGGGGCGCTGCGCCGGACGATGGCCAAGACCGGCTACCGCGACCTCAAGGAGTTCCAGCGGGTCGACCTGGTGATCGGGGGCTCGGCTTCCTGATGGAGTTCCCGACCGTCCTCGTCGTCGACTTCGGCGCGCAGTACGCCCAGCTCATCGCGCGGCGGATCCGCGAGGCCGGCGTCTACTCCGAGATCGTCTCCTCCGCGGTCCCGGCCGAGGAGATCGTCGCCCGCAAGCCCGCGGCGATCGTCCTCTCGGGCGGCCCCTCCAGCGTCTACGCCGAGGACGCGCCGCAGGTGGACGCGACGCTGTTCGAGGCCGGCGTCCCGGCGTTCGGCATCTGCTACGGGTTCCAGGCGATGGCCGCCTCGCTCGGCGGCACGGTGGCGCGCACCGGGGACCGGGAGTACGGCGGGACCCCGCTGACGGTGACCACGCAGGGCAGGCTGTTCGGCACCCTGCCGGTCGAGCAGTCGGTGTGGATGAGCCACGGGGACGCCGTCAGCGCCGCCCCGCCCGGGTTCACCGTCACCGCCACGTCCACGGGTGCGCCGGTCGCCGCGTTCGAGGACGTCGACCGCAAGCTGGCCGGCGTGCAGTTCCACCCCGAGGTGCGGCACACCGCGCACGGGCAGACGGTGCTCGAGCACTTCCTGTTCGACATCGCCGGCCTGGAGCCGACCTGGACGATGGCCAACGTCGTCGAGGAGCAGGTCGAGCGGATCCGCGCCCAGGTCGGCGACCGGCGGGCGCTGTGCGCGCTGTCCGGCGGGGTCGACTCCGCGGTGGCGGCCGCGCTCGTGCAGCGGGCCGTCGGCGACCGGCTGACCTGCGTCTACGTGGACCACGGGCTGATGCGGGAGGGCGAGACCGAGCAGATCGAGCGGGACTTCGTCGCCGTCACCGGCGCCGACCTGCGGGTGGTCGACGCCCGCGCGCAGTTCCTCGGCGCGCTGGCCGGGGTGAGCGACCCGGAGCAGAAGCGCAAGATCATCGGCCGGGAGTTCATCCGGGTGTTCGAGCAGGCCGCGCTGGACGTCGTCGCCGACGCCCAGGCGCACGGCGAGACCGTCGACTTCCTGGTGCAGGGCACGCTCTACCCGGACGTCGTCGAGTCCGGCGGCGGCACCGGGACGGCGAACATCAAGAGCCACCACAACGTCGGCGGGCTGCCGGAGGACCTCACGTTCACCCTCGTCGAGCCGCTGCGCACGCTGTTCAAGGACGAGGTGCGCGAGGTCGGCCTGCAGCTGGGCCTGCCCGAGTCGCTGGTGTGGCGGCAGCCCTTCCCGGGGCCCGGGCTGGGCATCCGGATCATCGGCGAGGTCACCCAGGAGCGGCTCGACGTGCTGCGCCGGGCCGACGCGATCGCCCGCGCCGAGCTCACCGGCGCGGGCCTGGACCGCGAGATCTGGCAGTGCCCGGTCGTGCTGCTGGCCGACGTCCGCTCGGTCGGCGTCCAGGGCGACGGGCGCACCTACGGCCACCCCGTCGTGCTGCGGCCGGTGTCCAGCGAGGACGCGATGACCGCGGACTGGACCCGGCTGCCCTACGACGTGCTGGCCCGCATCTCCACGCGGATCACCAACGAGGTGGAAGAGGTCAACCGGGTGGTGCTCGACGTGACGAGCAAGCCGCCGGGCACCATCGAATGGGAATGACCCGCCGCTGAGGCTCGTGGTCTGATCCTCGGCGTGGACGTCACGATCCGGCCGCTCACCGACGCGGACGTCGACGCCGTCGTCGCGTTCTCCCTCGACGCGTGGGCGCCGGTGTTCGCCAGCTTCGCGGCGGTCATGGGCCCGCGGGCCTACGGGCTGGTCCATCCGGACTGGCGGACGGCGCAGGCGCGTGCGGTGGCCGAGGTGTGCCGGTCCGGGGACGTGGACGCCTGGGTCGCCGACGTCGACGGCGCCCCGGTCGGCTTCGTCGCCGTCCGGTGGACGGTGGAGGACGCCACCCCGGTCGGCGAGGTCGAGATGATCGCCGTCGCCCCGGCGCACCAGCGGTTGGGCATCGCCGGCCGGCTGCTCGAGCGTGCGGTTACCGAGGTCGGGGCGCGCGGCGTGCCGCTGGTCGTCATCGGCACGGGTGGCGACCCCGGTCACGCGCCGGCCCGCGCCCTGTACGAGCGGCACGGGTTCACCGGCCTGCCGCTGGTGCGCTACTACCGCGCGCTGTGATCCCCTGCCCGGAGGCTGCGGGCGTCGCCCGGCGGCGTGCCGAAGACCCCCGGGTCGCGGTCGGGGACCGGCTCGGTGGTCAGGTCGGCGTCCTCGATGCGGTCCCAGCGGAACCACCGGGGCGCCTGCCGCTCCCGGCACCACGCGACGAGGAACCAGCGGCCCCCGGTCGAGGCGAGCAGGTGCGGCTCGACGCGGCGGCGGGACGTCCGACCGTCCCGGTCGCGGTAGCTGAGCACCACGACCCGGCGCCGCACCAGCGCCTCCTCGACCGCTGAGGCCGCGCCCGGCCGGACGCCGGCCGCCGTGCGCACCCACACCCGCCCGCCCAGCCGCTCGGCCTCCGCACGCGCCGTCGGAGGCAGGACGTCGAGCACCTTCTCCAGGGCCGCGCGGCCGTCGGGGGCGAACGGGGCGTCGGCCGCCCGGGCCAGTGCGACGGCGACCGCGACCGCCTGGGCGGCCGTGAGGTTGACCGGCGGGAGGGTCGCGGCCGCGTCGAGCACGTAGCCGCCGCCCGGCCCGGCGGTCGCCCGGATCGGGACGCCGGACTGCTGCAGGGCGGCCACGTCCCGCTTGACCGTGCGGGTGGAGACCTCGAGCCACCCGGCCAGCCGCCGCCCCGTCCGGCCCCGCGGTCCTGCCCGGCGCAGCTCCTCGGTGAGCGCGTGCAGCCGGTCGGTGCGGTTCATGCCGGGATCCTGGCAGGAGTCGGTGACAGGACGGTGTCACCAGGTGTCGCCGAGGATCCCCGCATGGCCACCATCGCGCTGTTCCACTCCGCCCTCGGCGTCCGTCCCGGCGTGACCCTGACCGCCGACCGGTTCCGGTCCGCCGGTCACGACGTCCACGTCGTCGACCAGTACGGCGGGCGGGTCTTCGACGACTACGCGGAGGCCGGCGCGCACGTCGAGGCCGTCGGCATCCCCGCGCTGATGGCGCTCGCACTGGAGGGGGTCCGGGACCTGCCCGACGGCTTCGTCGCCGCGGGCTTCTCCAACGGCGCGGGGATGGCCGAGTACGTCGCCACGCAGCGACGCTGTGCCGGGCTCCTGCTCTTCTCGGGCGCCCTGCCCCTGGCCCTGATCGGGGAGTCCTGGCCCACCGGCCTGGCGGCCCAGCTCCACCACACCCTCGACGACCCGTTCCGGCGCCAGGAGTGGGTCGACGAACTGCTCGCCGAGGCCGGGGACGGTGGGGGCGAGGTCGAGGTCTTCGACTACCCGGGAGCCGGTCACCTGTTCACCGACCCGAGCCTGCCGGTGGAGTACGACCAGCGCTCCGCGGACCTGCTGTGGCAACGCGCCCTGGCCTTCCTCGGTGCGCCGTGATACGGCGGAGGGCCCGGGGAGCGGTCGCTCCCCGGGCCCTCCGGTGCGGGAGGTCAGCGCCTGCGGCGCGCCCTCCGGAGTTCGCTGACCAGCAGTGCGACGCCGCCGCCGATCAGCACCAGCCACAGCAGGCCGCCCTCGGTCACCAGTCCGATCGGCAGCACCGCGCCGGCCATCAGCACGATCGCCAGGACGACGAAGAAAAGTCCCGGGACCAGGGCGGTGAGGTCGACGCCGCGGCGCTCGGGGCGGGGCGGGTCCTCGGTCGCCAGCGGGGTCACGATCTGCCAGTCCCTCAGCTGCTGTTCCTGCCAGGCGGTCGGGGTCGTCGGGAACTCGCTGTAGTCAGGCACGGCGCACCTCCACGTCACCGACACCGGCGTCGATGGTCAGTTCGATCTCGGGATCGTCGTCCCCGCTCCAGGCGGCGCCGGTGCCCCGGATGAGGCCGTCGGCGTTCCCCTGCCCCAGCACGTCCACCTCGCCGAGGCCGCTGTTGACCCGCACCCGGACGTCGGCCGAGCGGGGGACCAGCACGTCGACGTCCCCGACGCCGGCGTGCACCGCCGTGGTCACCGGGCCCTCCAGGCCGGCGAGGTCGAGGTCGCTGAGGTCCAGCGTCGAGTCACCGATCCCGAGGCTGTACTCCGGCCGGACGTCGTCGACCGTCAGCGGCCGGAAGGTGGTGTCCCCGACGCCGCCCTCGACGGCCCGCCACGGCTCGGCCGCCACCACGGTCAGCGCGATCGACAGCAGCACGCCGAGGGCGAGCAGCCCGCCCTTCGCCGTCCGCCCGCCGGAGAAGGCGGCGGCCACCAGGCCGAGCCCGACGACGAGCAGCGCGGTGCCCAGCACGATGCGCGGGCCGACGTCCCAGTCGGTGAGCCGGCTGAGCAGGACCAGCGAGCCGACGACGATGAGCAGCCCGGCCAGCGTCAGCCCCGGCACCGGCGACCGGGGGCCGGCGACCCGCGGGGCGCGGGTGGTGGCGGGGGAGTCCCCGGGCGGTCCGGCCGGCATGAGCAGCCACAGCAGCAGGTAGACCGGAACGCCGGGGCCGGCGAGGGCCAGCGCCACGAGGCCGACCCGCCACAGCAGCGCGTCGATGCCGCTGTAGTCGGCCAGGCCGCCGGCGACGCCGCCGATGACTTTGTCGCTGCGGCTGCGCCGCAGCGGCGGCCGCACCGGGGGTCCGGGCGGCGGGGTGTACGCGGCCGCCGGCAGGTCCGGCGACGGCGGAGCGGGAGGCGGTGCGGATGTCATGGCACAGACCCTGCTCGCCGCCGGGGGCGCGGTCCATCAGGGAACGCCCCCATCCGACCCGGGTCCACCAACCCGGGTGGTTCCTGGTGTCGGGGCGGGCTGCGGCGGTGCGACGATCAGCACCGTGACGACGACCCTGCCCGTGCCCGCGCGGCCGCCGCTCGTGCGCCCGCGCTCGGGCCGCCTGCTGGCCGGCGTCGCCGCGGGGACGGCGGTGCACCTGCGGGCCGACCCGCTCGTCGTCCGCGTGGCGTTCGTCGTGCTCGCGGCGGCCGGCATCGGCGTCGTGGCCTACGCGCTGCTGTGGTTCTTCATGCCGGTCGCCGACGCCGACGCCGCCCCGGTCGTGGACGAGGCCACCCAGGAGCCCAGCGGCCGGCAGACCCTCGGCCTCGGGCTGCTCGGCCTCGGCGCGCTGATCCTGGTCACCCAGCTCGGCAGCTGGGGTGGCGGCAACCTCGTCCTGCCGCTCCTGCTGGTCGTGGTGGGGCTGACCGTCATCTGGCGGCAGCTGGACACCGACCGCACGCTCAGCCGACCCGGCCTCCCGTGGCTGCTCGCCGGGGGTGTGCTCCTCGGTGTCGCCGGCGTGGTGCTGCTGCTGGCCTCCACCGGCCAGCTGGACGATGCGCGCAACGGCTTCGCCTCGACCCTGGTCATCCTGATGGGCGTGGCGCTGGCCACCGCGCCGCTGTGGCGCCGGCTGCTGGCCTCCCGCGAGGCCGAGCGCACCGCCCGCGTCCGTTCCGAGGAGCGGGCCGCCGTCGCCGCCCACCTGCACGACTCGGTGCTGCAGACCCTCGCCCTGATCCAGCGGCACGCCGACGACGCCACCGCGGTCTCCCGGCTGGCCCGCAGCCAGGAGCGGGAGCTGCGCACGTGGCTCTACGAGCCGGCGGTGGCCGCGGGCGGCGGGACCTGGGCGGCCCTGGTGTCCGGGATGGTCGCCGAGGTGGAGGCCGACCACGCGCTGACCGTCGAGTCGGTCGTCGTCGGCGACGCGCCGCTGGACGACGCCCTCAGCGCCCTCGGCGCGGCCACCCGCGAGGCGCTGGTCAACGCCGCCAAGCACTCCGGGGCGGCCGCCGCCGACCTCTACACCGAGGTGAGTCCGCAGCGGGTCGCGGTCTTCGTCCGGGACCGCGGTGCGGGGTTCGACCCGGCCGCGGTGCCCGGCGACCGGCGCGGGCTGCGCGACTCGGTGACCGGCCGGCTGACCCGCCTGGGCGGGACCGCGACGGTGCGCTCGGCGCCGGGGGAGGGGACCGAGGTGGAGCTGTGCCTGCCCCGCCAGGAGGTGGCGGCGTGAGCACCCGGATCTCCCCCGGCGAGTCCGGTCGCCCGACCGTCTTCCTGGTCGACGACCACGCGATGGTGCGCTCCGGCGTCCGTGCGGAGCTCGGCGGCGCGGTGGACGTCGTCGGGGAGGCCGCCGACGTCGCCGGCGCGGTCGACGGGATCCGGGCCACCGCGCCCGACGTCGTCCTCCTCGACGTCCACCTGCCCGGCGGCGGCGGGCGGGCGGTCCTCGAGACGCTGCGGGCCGAACTGCCGGCGGTGCGCTGGCTGGCGCTGTCGGTGTCCGACGCCGCCGAGGACGTCATCGCCGTCATCCGCGCCGGCGCCCGCGGGTACGTCACCAAGAGCATCTCCGGGCCGGACCTGCGGGACGCCGTCGCCCGCGTCGCCGACGGGGACGTCGTCTTCAGCCCGCGGCTGGCCGGGTTCGTCCTCGACGCGTTCGCCGCGACGACGCCGTCCGCCCCGCAGCCCGAGGACCCGGCCACCGACCCCGGCCTGGACCTGCTCAGCGCCCGTGAGCGCGAGGTCATGCAGCTGCTGGCCCGCGGCTACACCTACCGGGAGATCGGCTCCCGGTTGTTCATCTCGGTGAAGACGGTGGAGTCCCACGCGTCGAACGTGCTGCGCAAGCTCCAGCTGTCCAACCGCAACGAGCTGACCCGCTGGGCCGCCACGAACCGGCTGCTGTGACCTCGCGGTCCTCCGGACCGCACCGCGGCCGGGTGCCGTCCCCCACGCGGGCAGGAGCCCGTCCCGCCCCTCCTCGCGGAGGCCTCCGGTCCCCGCTCGTCGGGTCGGCTCAGCCGAAGTGGCTCTTCGGGATGACCGCGTGGGCGCCCACCGTCCGGTCGACCACCTGGGAGACGGAGAAGTCCACGGCGGCCGACAGGTAGGCGTACGCCGTGGCGCGGTCCATGCCGAGGTCGGTCTGCAGGAAGTCCAGCGCGTTGAGCGTCGCCCGCCGGGCGGCCACGTCGAGGTCGATCCCCTGCCCCCCACGGGAACCGTCGGGGTCCGACAGGCCGATGGGCACCCAGGCGTCCGGCGTCTCGCCGAAGGGGTACCGGTAGGCGACCGACGGCGCCTTCTTCGACCCCTTCTCGACCACCGTGAGCCGGAAGGTCAGCCGCAGCGAGCCCTCCAGCGCGGTCAGCGCCACCTCGCCGCTGCCCATGGACATGTGCGGGTCGCCCACCGAGAAGAGCGCTCCCGGCGCGACGACGGGCACGTAGAACGCCGAACCGACGGTCAGCAGGTTCACGTCGATGTTGCCGCCGCCCAGGGTGGGTGGGATCGAGTTGACGAGCGGGTCGTTCAGCGTTCCCGCGTCGCCGACCGTGGCGACCGCCATGAGGCCGGCGAAGGGCGAGACCGGCCAGGACACCCGCCCGCTGCGGCCGACGGGGAGCGTGGCCACCGGCGTCCCGCCGCGGCCGCTGCCGAGCGGGGTGAAGGTCGAGACGTTGCCGTACTCCCTGGGGTCCCCGCCGCCCCGTGACCCGTCGGGCCGGGTGGGGCGGCCGTCGGTCGCGACCGGCGGCATGACCTCCTGGGCGGTGAGCTCCCCCCGGGGCGTCAGGAAGCCCGAGGACAGCGCGCCCTTGCCGTGCCGGCTGGAGATGACGCCGTAGGGCACCCGGGGCAGCGCGGTCAGCGGCTCGATCTTGAGGACGTCGCCGGGCTCGGCGCCCTCGACCCACACCGGCCCGGTCACCACGTGCGGGCCGTCGGCGTCGAAGTCGCGCGGGTGCCGGTCGTACTCGCGGGCCACGGCCACCGCGTCGTCGAGCACCTGCCTGCGGGCCACGCCCTTGCTGCCGAACCACGCCACCGGATCGCGGCCCTGGTCCTCCAGGATCCCCTCGTGGCTCACCGTGTCGACGGTGACCGTGCTGCCGGAACGGACCCGCAGCACCGCGGGGTCACCGACGCGCGGGAGGTAGCCCCAGTAGACCTGGTCGGGCACCGAGGGCAGGTAGTGCTGCCCGTCGATGGGGCCCTTGCCCGGCTGCAGGATCTCGCCGGGGAGCCGGGTCCGGCCGGTCGGTGGGCGGGTGCGGGGTGCGGGTCACGTGCTCTCCCGGTGCTCGGAGTCGGCAGTCGGGTGAGTTGTACGCGGCCCGTGTTACGGCTGGTGATCGGCTGGGTGCCAGGTGTTGCGTCGCCGTTTCGTCCGGTCTCAGGCCGTGTGCACGACCTGGAACGCCTCGCCGAGCCGGCCCGGGGGCAGGCCCAGGCGTCGGCCGGTCTGGCGCATCCAGTCGGTGACGAACCCCTCGAGGTCGTCGAGGTGGCTGACCTGGGTGAGGTGGCTGTTGAGCGCGGCGAACTTCAGCTCGACGACGTCGGTGACGTCGACGACGTGGTCGGCGCGCGGGCTGGCGGTCAGCCAGACCTCTGACACGGTCCAGGCCTCGAGGCCCTCCTCGGCCAGGAGCTCGGGGAAGGCGAAGGGGTTGCGCGCGTCGGGGTAGACGGCGCGCAGCGTGGACTCGCCGACGGTCATGTGGTCGGGGTGGCTGGCCCCGATCCGGTCCCACATCCGCTCGGGGGAGCTGGTCAGCACCCGCTGCGGGCGCACCTGTCGGATCACCCGGCTGATGTCGCGGCGCAGGTCCAGGGTCAGCTCGAGCCGGCCGTCGGGGTAGCCGAGGAAGCGCACGTCGGTGACGCCGACCGCCTTGGCAGCCGCCTCCTGCTCGGCCCGCCGCAGCGGCCCCATCTGGTCGCGGGGGGTGTCGTCGAACCCGCCGGCGTCCCCGTCGGTGACGATCAGGTAGGTGACCTCGGTGCCGGCCGCCGTCCAGGTCGCCACGGTGCCGGCGCTGCCGAAGTCGATGTCGTCGGGGTGGGCGAGCACGCACAGCGCGCGCTCCACGAACTCGGCGGGCCTGCGAGACTGCGGTGAGGTCACCCGCGCGAGCCTAGGTCGACTCCGTCGCCACCGTCGGCAGACCGCTGAGCTTCTCCGGGTTGCGCACGACCAGCACCTGCACGACGAGCCCGTCGGCCACCACCAGCGACATCGTCATGAAGGGCGCGCCACGGACCCACGCGACGACGCCGGGGGCGCCGTTGACGTCGGCGATCTCGATGTGCAGGTCCGGGATGGACAGCCCCTCGGCGGCGGTCGCCAGCAGGAAGCGCGCCACCTTGTCCACGCCCACGATGGGCCGCAGCGCCGCCTTCGCCCTGCCCCCGCCGTCGGTCACCAGGACCACGTCCGGCGCCAGCGCGGCGAGGAGGGCCTCCACGTCGCCGCCGGCGCAGGCGGCGAGGAACCGCTCGGTGACCACCCGCTGGGCTGACCGGTCGGCGTCGAAGCGCGGCTGCCGGGCCCGCACGTGCTCACGGGCGCGGTGCGCCGTCTGCCGGACCGCGGCCTCGCTGCGGCCCAGGATCGCGGCCACCTCCGCCGCCGGCAGCCCGAACACCTCCCGCAGGACGAAGACGGCCCGCTCGGTCGGGGACAGCGTCTCGAGGACCACCAGGAGAGCGAGCGAGACCTGCTCCCCGAGCACCGCCGCGTCGTCCGGGGCGGGTGGAGGGGCGCCGCCCGCGACCGGGGCGGAACCGGTGAGCAGGGGCTCCGGCAGCCACGGCCCGACGTAGCTCTCCCGGCGGCTGCGGGCCGAGTCCAGCCGGTCGAGGGCCAGCCGGGACGTGATCCGGACGAGGTAGGCCCGCGGGTCGGCGACGTCGCCCCGGTCGGTCGCCGACCACCGGAGCCACGCGTCCTGCACGACGTCCTCGGCGTCGGTGACGCTGCCCAGCATCTGGTAGGCGACCGTGAACAGCAGCCGTCGGTTCCGGTCGAAGGCCGCCAGCGGGCCGGTGCCCGGATCCGCGGTGGTCATGCCGAGGCCGGGAGCTCGCAGCGGTCCCGGAAGCCCTGGCTGGTCAGGCCAAGCGCGCTGTTGAACCGCGACCGGACGTTCTCCACGGCCACCATCATGGTGAGCTCGACGAGTTGCGCGTCGTCCAGATCGCGCCGCAGGTCGGCCACCAGCTCGTCGGTCACGGCGGGCGGGGTCGCCGTCACCGCCTCGGCGTAGGCCATCACCCGCCGCTCGAGGTCGGTGAAGACGTCGCTCTCCCGCCAGCGCGGCACGGCGCGGAGCTTCGCGGGGTCCACGCCCTCCTGGGTGCTGATCCAGTGGCCGAAGTCGACGCACCACGAGCAGCCGATCGCGACGGCCGAGGCCATGACGGCGAGGGACTTCAGCGTGCGGTCGAGGCGGTTCCACCGGGCGAGCGACGTCTCGAACCGGACGTCGGTGAGCAGGACCCGCGGGTGGTGGGCCATCGCCGCGAGCGGGTCGGGCACCACGCCGTAGGTCCGGCGCGCGTACCACTCGGCGAGTCGGTACAGGCGGGTGCGCGGCGGGTCGAGCGGGATGCGGGCCATGGTCGTCGTCCTCTCCGTGGGATGTGGTGCTCATGGAGACGGGACGGCGGCGCAGGACGTGACGTGCCGCCGCGGGTTCCGTCCGGACGCAGGACGCGAGGACCCTGGCTGCTGCACGGCGGACCGTGCGACGTCCGCCGGGGGAGGAGGCGGTCATGGACGCCGCACTGGCTCGTGCCCTGGATCGCGTCGCCGACGGGCTGGCGGCGATGGCGGTCGGGAACCCCGGCCCGTACGCGGCCTGCTGGGCCGACTCCGTCGACGTGACGTTGTTCGGCGCCTGGGGTCCGATCGAGAAGGGGCACCACGCCGTCACCCGGACCCTCGAGTGGGTCGGCAGCCGGTTCAGCGACGGTGAGCTCGTGCCGCGTTACGAGGTGGTCGACGTCGGCGGCGACCTCGCCTACACGGTCGGCTCGGAGCACGGCGTCGTCCGCGTCGACGGCGGGGAGCCCCGGCCGATGACCATCCGGGTCACGCACGTCTACCGACGGATCGAGGACGACTGGTGGCTGGTCCACCGCCACGCCGACTTCCCGCCGGCCGACCAGCGTCGTGCGTGACCGACGACAACGGCCCTCCTCCGGGCCTCCTCCGGGCCCCGTCCAGAGGCTCGCCGCGAGCCGGCGAACGGGTGAGGGGGACGGGGTGTCCTGCTACCTCCTTCAGAGGCGGCCGCGGCCCTGGCGCAGCAGCATCATGCCCAGCGCGGCGCCGTCGCGGCCCAGCGCGGCCTGGAAGCGGGCGAGCACCTGCTGCTCGCGGGCCAGCGAGAGCCGGGTGCCGCCGGCGGCGCGGCGCAGCTCACCGATCTCCTGGGACACGGCCAGCCGGCGCTGCACCAGCGCGATGATCTCGGCGTCGCAGTCGTCGATCCGGCCGCGCAGCTCGGCGATGCGCTCATCGGCGGTCGTGTTGGTGGGGAGCGTGGCGGTCATCGGGTCCTCCGGGGCGGGGCGGTGGCCGTCGGACCCCGAGAACGAGAAACGCCCCGGGCTCCTCGGGCCCGGGGCGTCTGTTGCGGCGGTTGCTCAGCCAGCGGTGACGGACACCGGATCCCGGTGGCCGTAGTAAAAGCTGACGGTGGCGAGCAGCACGTCGCCGAGTGTGCCACAGGGCCGACAGCGGTGGCCAGCGCGACCCCTGGGGACGACGATCCGCGGCGGCGGGCCGAGTCACCCGATCGAACTACAGTGGTGTGGTCATGAACCCACCCCACGCAAACGCTCCGCTGGCGCTCCACGTCTCCGTGGGGGCCCCGGGATGAGCGTCCAGCAGGCCCTCCCCGGCACCGCGTCCCTCCAGCGTTCCGCGTCCGGCTCGGTGGGACGGGAGCTGGACCGCATGCTCGCCGGCCTCAACGGCCCCCAGCGGCAGGCCGTCGTCCACGAGGGCGGTCCGCTGCTCATCGTCGCCGGCGCCGGCTCGGGCAAGACGCGGGTGCTCACCCACCGGATCGCCTACCTGCTCGGCGCCCGCGGCGTGCAGCCCGGCGAGGTCCTGGCGATCACCTTCACCAACAAGGCCGCCGGGGAGATGAAGGAGCGCGTCGCCGCGCTCGTCGGCCCCCGCGCCCGGGCGATGTGGGTGTCGACGTTCCACTCGATGTGCGTGCGCATCCTGCGCGCCGAGGCCGCCAAGCTGGGCCTGAAGTCGTCGTTCACGATCTACGACCAGGGTGACTCCGTCCGGCTGATGACGATGGTCGCCCGCGACCTGGACCTCGACGCCAAGCGCTATCCCGGCCGCAGCCTGGCCGCCCAGGTGTCGAACCTGAAGAACGAGCTCATCGATGAGGAGAGCTACGTCCCGGGGACGGCGCCGGAGAAGGTGCTCGCCGAGGCCTACACGCTCTACCAGCAGCGGCTGCGCCAGGCGCACGCGCTGGACTTCGACGACCTGATCATGACGACGGTGCACCTGCTGCAGGCGTTCCCCGACGTCGCCGAGCACTACCGCCGCCGCTTCCGGCACGTCCTGGTCGACGAGTACCAGGACACCAACCACGCCCAGTACGTGCTGGTGCGCGAGCTCGTGGGTGGGCGGGGTGACGACGGAGCGGGCCCGGTGCCGCCGGCCGAGCTGTGCGTGGTGGGGGACGCCGACCAGTCGATCTACGCCTTCCGCGGCGCCACCATCCGCAACATCGACGAGTTCGAGCGCGACTACCCCGACGCGACGACGATCCTGCTGGAGCAGAACTACCGGTCCACGCAGCGCATCCTCAGGGCGGCCAACCAGGTCATCGCGAAGAACACCGGCCGCCGTCCCAAGAACCTGTGGACCGACGCCGGCGACGGCGAGCTGATCGAGGGCTACGTCGCCGAGAACGAGCACGACGAGGCCGCCTGGGTCGCCGAGCAGATCGACGCGCTGGTCGACGAGGGCAAGGCGAGGCCCAGGGACATCGCGGTCTTCTACCGGACCAACAACGCCTCCCGCGTCTTCGAGGAGGTGTTCATCCGCGTCGGCATGCCCTACAAGGTCGTCGGCGGGGTGCGCTTCTACGAGCGCAAGGAGGTCCGCGACGCGCTGGCCTACCTCAAGCTGGTGGCCAACCCGGCCGACGTCGTGAGCCTGCGCCGGGTCATCAACGTGCCCAAGCGGGGGATCGGCGAGAAGGCCGAGTCCTGCGTCGAGTCCTTCGCCGACCGCGAGCGGATCGCCTTCGGGTCGGCGCTGCGCCGGTGCTCGGAGGTCACTACGCTGGCGCCGCGGTCGCTCAAGGCGATCCAGGAGTTCGTCGCGCTGCTGGAGGAGTTCGAGCAGCTGGCCGAGACCGGCTCCGGCCCGGCCGCGCTGCTGGAGAGCATCCTCGACCGCACCGGCTACCTCGCCGAGCTGGAGGCCAGCACCGACCCGCAGGACGAGGGCCGCGTCGACAACCTCAACGAACTCATCTCGGTGGCCGCGGAGTTCGAGGCGGCCACCCCGGGCGGCTCGGTCACCGACTTCCTCGAGCAGGTGTCGCTGGTCGCCGATGCCGACCAGATTCCCGTCGCCGGTGACGAGGCCGGCGTCGTCACGCTGATGACCCTGCACACGGCCAAGGGCCTGGAGTTCCCGGTCGTCTTCCTGACCGGCATGGAGGACGGCGTCTTCCCGCACCTGCGCGCCCTCGGGGACCCGCGCGAGCTGGAGGAGGAGCGCCGGCTGGCCTACGTCGGCATCACGCGGGCCCAGCAGCGGCTGTTCATCTCCCGCGCCACGGTGCGCACCAGCTGGGGGCAGCCGGCCTACAACCCGCCGTCCCGTTTCCTCGACGAGCTGCCGCCGGACACCGTGCAGTGGGCGGGCAAGGAGCCGACCCCGGCGCCGAGCACCGGCTACCGCTCGGCGCAGCAGCGGGTGGCCGCCACCGGGCTGTCCACCGGCGGGCTGCGCGGCGGGGCGGGCAACCGGCCGGTCATCTCGGTCGACGTCGGGGACCGGGTCAGCCACGACGCCTTCGGGCTGGGCACGGTCGTCGAGGTCAACGGCGTGGGGGACAAGGCCCAGGCGACGGTCGACTTCGGCTCCGGCGGGACCAAGCGCCTCGTCCTGCGCTACGCACCGCTCGTCAAGCTCTGACGCCGGCGAGGGGGCCCGGAGGGGGCGCTGGGGCCGCGGCACGGACCCGGAGCACGCCGGTCGCCGCGGATCCCGGCGCGAGCCGCCCGAGGCGCAGGACGCGCTCCACGCAGCAGGGGCACGGCACCTGGCCGCGGTGATCGGGCGGAGCCCGACAGATCACACGACGACGCCGTGCTCGGCGAGCCACTCCTGCGGGTCGATCGGGCGGCCGCTCATGCCGCCGCCGTGGATCTGGTAGTGCAGGTGCGGGCCGGTGGACTGGCCCTCGTTGCCGATCGTGGCGATCTGGTCACCCGCGTGCACGATGTCGCCGGCCTCGACGTCGTAGTAGCGCATGTGGCCGTAGACGTGGACGTTGCCGTCGGGGTCCTGGATGTAGACCGCGTTGCCGTACCCGGAGGCGCGGCCGGCGCGGATGACGACGCCGTCGGTGGCCGAGTGGATCGGCGTGCCGAGCGGTCCGGCGAGGTCCAGCCCGTAGTGCATGGTGCCCCAGCGCATGCAGAAGCAGGTGGTGAGCCGGCCCTGGGTGGGCAGCACGGTCTTCGGCTCCCGGGCGGCGCGGGAGGCGGCCAGCTCGCCGAGCCGGGCCTGCGCCTCGGCCTCGGTGATGCCGCGGCGCACGCCGGCGTCCTCCAGGTCGCCGCTGAAGCCGACGTCGGAGGCGACGCCCAGGCCGTAGTCGGCGGCGCTGCCCGACAGCCCGGCCGTGTCGCTGCCGAGGGTGCTCGGCAGGGCGGCGACGACGGCCCCCGCGACGAGCGCGGCCAGCCACACGGGGCCGCGCCGGCCCGGTGGGCGGGGCAGGCGACGGGGTCCGGCAGCGGGCTCCTCGGGGGCGTCGGTGTCGGGGGTCCCGGCGGCCGGCGTCCCGGCGGTCTCGACGACGGCGTCGGGGAGAGCGGGGACGGCGGGCATCGCGCCGGGGGCGGCCTCGACGTCGGTGCGCGGACGCTCCAGCAGCGCGGGGCCGGTCGAGCGGGTCACGGGGCACCTTCTTCGGGAGCGCTGTCCCGGCGGGTGCCACGAGGGCGACCCGTCGGGGGAGCGACGGCAGCGGGGACGTCCGGGGACGCCTGCCGGTGGGTACCGGCGCCGTGATCGGACCGTAACGATCAGTGAGCGCTGCGGTAGGTCACCGAGGCCCGGAGTGTCGACACGTCCGCGCCTGGTGGGGCAGGTGTGACGGGAGTGGCGGGATCGCGGCACACGGCCGCCCGCCGCACGCGACCGGTGTGGCGGGCGGGGGGCGTGGGGCGGCCCTACTGCAGGGTCCCGCCGCGAGCTCGCCGGTGGCGGGGGGCAGGAGGGCCCTTCTTCAGGCGACGGCGGCCGGTGCGACGGTCTCGGTGTGCGGCCGGCGCCGACCGGCGAGGGTGACGGCGACCTCGTCGAGGACTCCGCGGTGGAAGGGCAGCGACATGTGGCCCACCCCCCGGACCAGCACGTTGCGGGCCAGCAGGTCCGGGTGGTCGCACCGTCCGGCTCTGGTGGGCAGGACGACCTGGTCGAGGTCGCTGTAGATCGCGGTCACGGGCGTGCGGATGCCCGGTGCGGGCTCGGTGAGCTCCTGCAGCACCGCCGAACCCGGCCGGAGCTGACGCACGAGCGGGGTGGGCAGCAGGTGTGCCAGCACCGACCCCTGGTGCGGCGTCCCGAGCGTCACCAGCGACTCGACGTGCCGGTCGCCGCCCTGGCGCTGCACGTGGTAGCGGGCGAGCAGGCCACCCAGGCTGTGCCCCACGACGTGCACCCGCTCGTGCCCGGTCTTCTCGCAGACCCGCTGCAGGTGCTCGCCGAGGTCGGCGGCACCGCGGGCCACGTCGGCGAGCAGCGGGCTGTAGTTCCAGGAGCAGACGGACGTGAACCCGCGGCGCCGCAGGCTGCGTCGCATCACGGCGAAGACCGAGTGGTTGTCGATGAGGCCGTGCACGAGGACGACGGGGACGCGGGCGGCGAGGGGGTCGGCCGCGAACAGGGCGCGCACCGCGGGCGGCTGATCACCGGGGCGGCACCGTGGGTCGGGGCGCAGCCGCTCGCTGCGCGTGCCGAGCGGGTAGATGACCGCGTGTGCCCCGACGAGGGCCAGCTCGGTGAGTCCGCCGGTCAGCGTGGCGAGGCTCAGCAGCGACCGCACCGGGTGCCGTGGCGCTCCCGGCCCGGCCGCGTCGGTGTGCGACGCTGGATCGGACTCCGGTTCGCTGAGTGGGCGCATCGTTCCTCCCCGTCCGGGACCGCACACCGGGCTCGTCCCGCGGGGACGACGACCTCCCCGTGATGCCCAGTTCACCTGACGGTAAAGCGACCGTGTGGCGGTCGTCACATCGACGCCACGCACCGAGGCCTGTTCGTGACCGAGATGAAGGGGGAACCGTGGTCGCCCGCGATGGCTCCACCCGCGACCGCTCGAGCCGGCCCGAGGGGACGACGGCGCGCCCGTCCGCCCGCCGCGCCGGACCGCGCCGCCCACCCGAGCCGGCCTCTCCCGTGCCGGCCGACGGGCTGGTCGTCGGCGACCCGCCGCCGTCGGCCCGCCTGACCGGGGCGTTGCTCGTCCTCGCCGGCCTGACCGGGGCGGCCGGCCTGTTCCCGACCTACCTCGTCGTCGGCGGCACCGAGGTGTCCCAGTCCGCCGGGGCGCTCAGCCTGCTCGCGGGCCTGCTGCTGCCGCTGACCGGCGCGGCGGTCGGCGGCGGTCTCGTGGCCGGCCGGGTGCCGCGCTTCGGCCTCGCCTTCGCCGGGATCGGCGGTGCGCTGGCGGTGGGTCTGCTGCTGATCGAGCTGTACCGGGCCAGCACCTCCACCATCCGGCCGGGCGTCGAGGTGATCGCCGGTCAGCGGGTGCTCACCAGCTCGGTCGCCGTCGGGCCCGGCTGGGTGCTCGGCGTCCTCGCCCTCGGGCTGACCGTCCTGGCCGGCGTGCTGGGGGTGGCGGCCTGGGGCCGCACCGTCATGGACGACGCCGGCGCCCTGGACCCCGCCCGCCCGGCGCTGGCGGGCGCCGCGGTGCTGCTCGGGGTGGGTGCCGTGCTGTGCCTGGTGCTGCCGGCCGCCGACGTCCCCGACCGCATCGTCACCGACCCGACCACCGGGCTGCAGGTCGTCGTCGAGCAGGAGGGGCCGCAGGGGCTGCTCGAGCGCCCGGGCCTGGCCCTGCTCGGGGGCCTGCTGCTCGCCGGCGCCGTCGTGCTGTGCTCGGTGCTGGCCCCCTCGCTGCGGCCGCGGCTGGCCGCGGTCGGCGGACTGCTCGCCATCGCCGCCGTCGTCCTCGCCGCCGGTCTGGGCGGGCTGCGCGACGCCGTGGTCTCCGACGAGCTGGAGTGGACGCTGCCCGGCGTCGGGCTGCTGCTGGCCGGCGTCGGCTACGTCGTCCTCACGGTGCTGGCCTGGCGGCTGCGCCGGACGCCGGTCCGGTGACCGCGCCCGGCGAGGAGCGCATCCGCGTCGTGGTGGCCACCCCGGGCGACGACGGCGGGGACCGCGCCACCGTGGCCGTCGCCCGCGGCCTGCGCGACGCCGGGATGGAGGTGGTGTACGCGGGGCGCCGCCAGACCGCCGAGCAGCTCGCCGACACCGTCGTCCAGGAGGACGCCGACGCCGTCGGTCTGCCGGCGCTCACCGCCGACGCGCCGGCTCTGCTCGCCCGGCTGACCGCGCTGCTCGCCGGCCGCGGCGCCGACGACGTCGTGGTCTTCGGCTGCGGCGCGGACGCCGACGTGCCCGGCCTCGCCCGGCTCTTCCCGCCCGGCAGCCCGCCGGGGGAGATCGCCGGCTGGCTGCGGAGACAGCTCAGGGGGTGACCGCCCCGGGAGCGGCCGCCGTCGTCACCCCCGCCGTGAGCAGGGCGGTCGTCGGGAGGGGCGGCCGATCGGCGCACGGTCGCGGCTCCTCGTCGTCGAGGGAGCCCGGTGGCCGGCGTCCTGTGATGCCCCCGCCCTCCCAACGCCGGTGCGCGGCTCCGCTTCCGCGGGGGATACGGTGCCTGTTCGTGGATCTCTTCGAGTACCAGGCCCGTGACCTGTTGGCCTCGCACGGTGTCCCCGTGCTCCCCGGCGGCGTAGCCGAGACCCCCGAGCAGGCGGAGGCGATCGCACGGGAGATTGCCGCTCCCGTCGTCGTCAAGGCGCAGGTGAAGACCGGCGGCCGCGGCAAGGCCGGCGGCGTCAAGCTCGCCGACGACGCGGAGGAGGCCCGGGCGCGCGCCCAGGACATCCTCGGCCTGGACATCAAGGGCCACATCACCCACCGCGTGATGGTCGCCCAGGCCAGTGACATCGCCGAGGAGTACTACTTCTCCTACCTGCTCGACCGCGCCAACCGCACCTTCCTGGCCATGGCCAGCGTCGAGGGCGGCATGGAGATCGAGCAGCTCGCCGTCGAGCGCCCGGAGGCACTGGCCCGCATCCCCGTCGACGCGACGACCGGCGTCGACACCGCCAAGGCCACCGAGATCGTCGACGCCGCCGGCTTCCCCGCCGAGGTGCGCGACCAGGTGATCGCCATCGCCGTCCAGCTGTGGGAGGTCTTCGCCCAGGAGGACGCCTCCCTGGTCGAGGTCAACCCGCTGGCCAAGGCGCCCGACGGCACCGTGCTCGCGCTCGACGCGAAGGTGACCCTCGACGAGAACGCCCGCTTCCGGCACCCGCAGCACGAGGAGCTCGAGGACTCCGCCTCGGCCGACCCGCTGGAGGCGGCGGCCAAGGAGAAGGACCTCAACTACGTCAAGCTCGAGGGCCAGGTCGGCATCATCGGCAACGGCGCCGGGCTGGTCATGAGCACGCTGGACGTCGTCGCCTACGCCGGTGAGGAGTTCGGCGGCGTGAAGCCGGCCAACTTCCTCGACATCGGTGGTGGCGCCTCGGCCGAGGTCATGGCCAACGGCCTGCACATCATCCTGTCCGACCCCGCCGTGAAGAGCGTCTTCGTCAACGTCTTCGGCGGGATCACCGCCTGCGACGCGGTCGCCAACGGCATCGTGCACGCGCTGCAGCTGCTCGGCGACGAGGCGACCAAGCCGCTGGTCGTCCGGCTCGACGGCAACAACGTCGAGGAGGGCCGGCGGATCCTCGCCGAGGCCAACCACCCGCTGGTGACCCTGGTGGACACGATGGACGGCGCCGCCCGCCGGGCCGCCGAGCTCGCCGCCGCCTAGAAGGACCCCCTTCCTCCCCACCACTCGCAGGCTCGCGGCGGGCCCCTGGAAGGGGGCCGCTCCGTCCTCCTCCGAACAGGACCAGAGAGATGTCGATCTTCCTCAACGAGAACAGCAAGGTCATCGTCCAGGGCATGACCGGCTCCGAGGGGCGCAAGCACACCCAGCGCATGCTGGCCTCGGGGACGGCGATCGTCGGGAGCGTGAACCCGAAGAAGGCCGGCCAGAGCGTCGACTTCGACGGCGCCAGCGTCCCGGTCTTCGGCGGCGTCTCCGAGGCGATGAAGGAGACCGGCGCCGACGTCACCGTCATCTTCGTCCCGCCGGCCGGCGCGAAGAACGCCGTCATCGAGGCCGTCGACGCCCAGATCGGGCTCGCCGTCGTCATCACCGAGGGCATCCCGGTGCACGACTCGACCTACTTCTGGGCCCACGCCCAGGGCGGCTCCACCCGCATCATCGGCCCGAACTGCCCGGGTCTGATCAGCCCGGAGCGCTCCAACGCCGGCATCATCCCGGCCAACATCACCAAGCAGGGCAAGATCGGGCTGGTCAGCAAGTCCGGCACGCTGACCTACCAGATGATGTACGAGCTCCGCGACATCGGTTTCTCCACCTGCGTCGGCATCGGCGGCGACCCGGTCATCGGCACCACGCACATCGACTGCCTGCAGGCCTTCCAGGACGACCCGGAGACCGAGGCCATCGTGATGATCGGCGAGATCGGTGGCGACGCCGAGGAGCGGGCCGCGGACTTCGTCAAGGCCAACGTCACCAAGCCCGTCGTCGGGTACGTCGCCGGCTTCACCGCGCCCGAGGGCAAGACGATGGGCCACGCCGGCGCGATCGTCTCGGGCTCGGCCGGCACCGCGCAGGCCAAGAAGGAGGCCCTCGAGGCCGCCGGCGTGCGCGTGGGCAAGACCCCGTCGGAGACCGCCCGCCTGATGCGCGAGATCGTCGGCACCTGAGAGAGGACCCCGTCCTCCCGCCCTTCGCACGCTCGGGGCGGGGCCCGGGACGGACCGGCTGCCCGGTGGCCCGTGGGGGTCGCCGGGCAGCGGCGTCCGTGCGTCGCGCCGGCATCCGGACGGGGGATGATGGGCGCGCCGCGGTTGCACGTGGTGCGGGCGGTGTCCACGATCCGCGCAGTCACCAGGCCACGACCGAGGAGCGCCCGCGATGACCAGTCAGCCGCCGCAGCCGCCGGGCGGGCACGGGCGTCAGCCGGGTGAGGGCGAGAGCCGTCCGGACGGCGGGCGCAGCACGCCGGAGCAGGCACCACCCGGGTACGCGCAGCAGCCGCCGTCCCAAGGGTATGCGCAGGAACAGCCGCCGTACGGACAGCCGGCATACGGGCAGCCGCCGTACGGACAGTCGGACCACGGGCAGCCCGGCTACGGCGCGGCCCACGGCCGGCCGGGCTACGAGCAGCAGGCCCCCGGTCAACCGTGGTACGGACAGTCGCCCTACGGACAGCAGCCCGGCTACGGCGCGCCCTACGGTCAGTCCGGCTACGGCGTGCCCTACGGGCAGCCCGGCTACGGCCCGCAGTACCCGCAGCCCCACGGCCAGCCGCCGTACGGGCAGACCCCGTGGGGCCAGCCGGGCCCGGCGTCGTACGGCCAGCAACCGCCCTGGGGGCAGCCGTACGGGCAGCAGCCGGCTCCGTGGGCGCCGCCGGCCGGCAGCCGCCCGCAGGTCGGCCTGGACCGCAAGCGCCTGGACCGAGGCGACTGGGTCGTGGCCCTGTGCGCCGCGGCGTTCCTCCTCTTCGCTGCGCTGCCGTGGTTCACCTTCGACTTCGGTTTCGGCTTCGCCGAGTCCATCAACGGCTTCGACTTCGCGCTGGTCACCACCGCGGCCGTGCTGCTCGTCCTCGCCGCGGTGTGGTCGCTGCTGCCGGTGGTCGTGGACCTCGGCCTGCCGTTCCCGCGCGGCTTCGTCACCGTGGGCCTGACCTCGCTGGCCCTCCTGCTGACCCTCGCCGAGTGGCTGAGCACCTTCGAGGGCGGCTTCAGCCTCTTCGCGCTGCTGACCGTCCTCACGGTGGCCGCGGCCGTCGTCGCCGCCGTCCTCCCCCTGCTGCGCCAGCCACGCAGCAGGGCCGGTGCCGCCCCCGTCGGCGCGGGCCGGCCCGAGCAGCAGCCCGGGCAGCCGTGGCAGCAGCCCGGGCAGCCGTGGCAGCCGACCGGGCAGCAGCCCGCGTCCGGGCAGCCGCCGTACGCCGCCGGGCAGCCGCCGTCCGCGCCGGAGCAGTCCCGGCCGGCCGGCTCGGCGCCGCCGTCCGAGGGCGATCGGGCCCCCGGCCGGCTGGGCGGCTCGACGGCCTCGGGCGCCGGGTCCGACCCGTCCGCGTAGCCACCCGCGGCGTTCCTCGGCTCCGCCGGGCGCGTGGTCCCGCGATCCTGGCGCGGCCTTGGGACAGTGGGGGGCGTGGTCTCCCTGCTCGCCCGACTGAGCCTGCCCGGGCAGCGGGACCCGGGCGCCCACCTGTCGGGGCACGCCCTCGTCCTCGCCGCCGTGGCGACCGCCGCGGTCACGGTGCTCGGCCTGCTCGGCCTGGGCCTCGCGTCGGTCGTGGTGCAGACGCTCGACCCGGCCGGTGGGATGCCGGTCGCCGGATCGGCGCGCCTGGCCGGCCGGCTGTGGCTGCTCGCCCAGGGCGGCGGCCTGGAAGTCGGGTCCGGCCCGCTGGTGCTGGCGCCGCTGCTGCTCACCCTGGCCGTCGCCTGGGGCCTCTCCAGCGCCGGCCGCGGCGTCGTCCGCGCCTGCGACCTCCCCGGCGGGCGCTCGCTGGCCGGCGTCGTGGCTGCGGCGGTCGCGACGCACGCGCTGCTCGCCGTGCTCGTCGGGCTGGTCGTCACCACCCCGGGCGCGCAGGTGGACCTGCTCCGGTCCGCGATCGGCAGCGCGGTGCTCGCCCTCCTCGCCGTCGGCTGGGGGACCGCCCGTGACTCCGGCCTGCTCGACGACCTCGTCGACTCCGCGCCCGGACCGGTGCGGCCACTGCTGCGCGCGGCAGCGGCCGGCCTGCTGACCGCCGTCGCCCTCGCCCTGCTGGTGGTCGCGGTGGCGCTGGCCGCGGACACCGGGGGCTATGCGGCGCTGTCGCGGTCCCTCGGCGGGGCCGGCGCCGGCGCGATCGGGCTCCTGGCGCTCGGCGTCCTGCTGCTGCCCAACGCCGCCGCAGCCGCGATCGGCGTGGCCGCCGGCCCGGGCTTCGCCGTCGGCAGCGGCACCCTCGTCTCCGTGCACGGCGTGACGCTCGGGGCCGTGCCGGCGCTGCCCCTGCTGGCCGCGCTGCCCGACACCCAGGCGGTTCCGCTGCTGGCCTTCGCCTCGCAGGTGGTCCCTGCGCTCGCCGGCCTGGTCGCAGGCGCGACGCTCGGCCGGCGGCTGGGCGACGAGGACGGCGGCTCGGTCGTGGCCGGGTTGTGGGGCGTGCTGTCGGGTGTCCTGCTCGGCCTGGCGTGCGGCCTGCTCGCCTGGGTCGCCGGCGGCTCGCTCGGCGACAGCGCGCTGGCCGACGTCGGGGCGCCGCCGGTGGCGACCGGGCTGGCGGTGGCCCTGCAGGCGGGGGTGGCCGCCGCGGCCGCAGCCGCGGTCACCCGCTGGCGCTCGCTGGGCTGAGGGAGTCCCCTGCGCCTTGCACGGTCCCGCCGCGGTCCCGTCCCGAGGCTCGCCCCGAGCCTGCGAGGGGTGGGGAGGACGGGGTCCTTCTCCGGTGGGGGGCAAGGGGGTCCTTTAGGGTCGCTGCCGTGCCCGCTCCCGAGAACTCCACGCGGGCGCGGGTCGTCGTCCTGCTGTCGGGGACCGGGTCGCTGTGCCAGGCGCTGCTGACCGCCGCGGAGGACCCGGGCTACCCGGCCACCGTGATCGCCGTCGGCAGCGACCGGGACGCCCCGGGGCTCGAGCACGCCCGGCGCCGCGGCATCCCCACCTTCACCTGCGCGCTGCGCGACCACCCCGACCGCGCCGCCTGGGATCGCGCGCTGGCCGCCGCCATCGGCGCGCACCGGCCCGACCTGGTGGTCTCGGCGGGGTTCATGAAGCTCGTCGGCCCGGCCGTACTGGACCGCTTCGGCGGCCGGCTGCTCAACACCCACCCCGCGCTGCTGCCGACCTTCCCCGGCGCGCACGCCGTCCGCGACGCGCTCGCCGCCGGGGTCGACGTCACCGGCAGCACGGTGCACTGGGTGGACGCCGGCGTGGACACCGGGCCGGTGATCGCCCAGCGGGAGGTGCCCGTCCTCCCCGGGGACGACGAGGCGCGGCTGCACGAACGGATCAAGGACGTGGAGCGCGAGCTCCTGGTGGAGACGGTGGCGCGCGTGGTCACCGGCCTCGGCACCGAGACCACGGAGGACCCCCGATGAGCGACCGCAGCCCGATCCGCATCCCTGTTCGCAGGGCCCTGCTCGGCGTCTACGACAAGACCGGCATCGAGGAGCTGGCCCGCGGCCTGGCCGACGCCGGCGTCGAGCTGGTGAGCACCGGCGCGACCGCCCGCCGCATCGCCGAGGCCGGGGTGCCGGTGACCCCGGTCGAGCAGGTCACCGGCTTCCCCGAGTGCCTCGACGGGCGGGTGAAGACGCTGCACCCCGCGGTGCACGCCGGCATCCTGGCCGACCGCCGCAAGCCCGAACACGTGCAGCAGCTCGAGGACCTCGGCGTCGCGCCGTTCGACCTCGTCGTCGTCAACCTCTACCCGTTCACCGAGACGGTGGCCTCGGGCGCGACGCCGGACGAGTGCGTCGAGCAGATCGACATCGGCGGCCCGGCCATGGTGCGCGCCTCCGCCAAGAACCACCCCTCGGTGGCCGTCGTGGTGGACCCGGCCCGCTACGGCGACGTCCTGGCCGCGGTCTCCGCCGGGGGCTTCACGCTCGCCGAGCGGCAGCGGCTCGCCGTCGCCGCTTTCCGGCACACGGCCACGTACGACATCGCCGTGGCCTCGTGGATGGGCAGCGTCCTGGCGCCGGAGCAGGACACCGTCTTCCCCGCGTGGGTGGCGGCGAGCTGGGAGCGTGCCGACGTGCTGCGCTACGGCGAGAACCCGCACCAGCAGGCGGCGCTCTACCGCAGCGGCCGCCAGGGGCTGGCGCACGCCGAGCAGCTGCACGGCAAGCAGATGTCCTACAACAACTACGTCGACACCGACGCCGCCTGGCGGGCCGCGCACGACCACACCGACCCCTGCGTGGCGATCATCAAGCACGCGAACCCCTGCGGCATCGCCGTCGGCACCGACATCGCCGCGGCCCACCGCAAGGCGCACGCCTGCGACCCGGTCTCGGCGTTCGGCGGCGTCATCGCGGCCAACCGCGAGGTCGACCTGACCATGGCCGAGCAGGTGGCCGAGGTGTTCACCGAGGTCGTCGTCGCGCCGTCCTTCACCGCGGACGCACTGCAGGTGCTCACGTCGAAGAAGAACATCCGGCTGCTGCGGCTGGGGGAGGCGACCCGGGGAGCGACCGAGCTGCGCCCGGTCAGCGGCGGGGTGCTGGTCCAGAGCGTCGACCGCATCGACGCCCCCGGCGACGACCCCACCACCTGGACCCTGGCCACGGGCGAGCCGCTGGACGCCGCGGGCCTCGACGACCTGGTCTTCGCCTGGCGCTCGGTCCGCGCGGTGAAGAGCAACGCCATCCTGCTGGCCCACGACAAGGCCACCGTCGGCGTCGGCATGGGCCAGGTGAACCGGGTGGACTCCGCGCGGCTCGCCGTCACGCGGGCGGGGGAGCGGGCCGCCGGGTCCGTCGCCGCCTCCGACGCGTTCTTCCCCTTCGCCGACGGCCTGCAGGTGCTGCTCGACGCGGGGGTGCGGGCGGTCGTGCAGCCGGGTGGATCGGTGCGCGACGGGGAGGTCGTCGGGGCTGCCGCCGCCGCCGGCATCCCGGTCTACCTGACCGGGACCCGCCACTTCGCCCACTGAAGGAGGACCCCGCTGCCCCCACCTCTCGCACGCTCGCAGCAGGGCCTGGCAGCGGGGCCAATACCCTGCACCGATGCGCAACACCCGTGGGCACGTGCGGCCGCCGGAGGCCGGCGCCGTCGTCGAGGACCAGGACCTCGCGCGGGTCGACTGGTGGGGCTCCGAGCTCGACGGCGTCACCTTCACCCGCTGCCGGTTCGAGGACGCCGGGCTGGAGGAGCTGGTCACCCGGCGGTGCGTCTTCGACTCCTGCGTCCTCACCGGGGTGCGGATGGGCGGGGCCAAGCACCTGGGGACGGCGTTCCTCTCCTGCCGCTTCGACCGGGCGCGGCTGTTCGACGTCACCTGGGACGGCTGCAAGCTCACCGGCTCCCAGTTCCCGGGCGCGCAGCTGCGGCCGATGACCACGACCGACAGCGACTGGAGCTGGACGTCCCTGCGCGGCGCCGACCTCTCCGGGCTGGTGCTCGCCGGTCAGCGGTTCCGGGAGGCCGACCTGACCGGCGCCGACCTGCGCGAGTGCGACCTCACCGGTGCCGACCTGGACCGGGCGCGGCTGCAGGGCGCGAAGCTGCGCGGGGCCGACCTGCGCGGCGCCTCGACCGACGCGGTCGACTGGCGGGCGTTCGAGCTGACCGGCCTCCGGCTCGACCTGGGGCAGTCGGTCCAGGTCGCCCGCGCGCACGGCGCCCTCGTGGTGGATTGAGGGTCCTGGCGGAGTCCTTCCACCGACCGGACACGCGCAGCGGCTCAGCGGCGGCCGGGGACAGCACCTGGTCGCGGTGCGGTCCGCGGGGACCGCAGTGCCACAGCGTCCCCGTCACCTCCAGCGCGGGGAGGTGAACAGGGCCTTCAGCGCGCCGAGAAGGCCGAGCGCAGGGACGGCGACGGCGAACCAGAAGCCGGTGCCGATCGTGTCGGGGTCCCAGCCGACCGCGGCCAGCGGCACCAGGACACCCGCCCCGGCCACCAGGCTGACCAGCAGCGCCAGCAGCCCGATGAAGCGGTGCGCGCGGGCCGGGAGAACGGCGAGCAGGCCCAGCACGAAGAGCACCGCGCCGCCCAGGACGACGGCCATCGGCTGCCAGAACCCGCTGTCGAACAGCGCCCGGGCGCCGCCGCCGACGAGGTCGTCGAACCCGCGGCGGACAAGGTCCCAGCCGGTCAGCTCGCTCCCCGGCAGCCAGCGCAGCAGCAGGCTGACGCCCGCGGCGATGCCGGCGAGGAGCAGCAGCAGGCTGGCCAGGCCGTCGGCGCGCCGCACCCGCACCGGTGTCGTCGAGTACTCGGGAGCCGGCCGCGGGGCGTACCCGGGCGGGAGCGGCGGAGGGCCGGGGGCGTAGCCGGGGCCGCCGTTCGCCACCGGGGTGGCCACGGGCTGCATGCCGGGGATCGTCTGTTCCCGCCAGGCGTCGGTGCCCCGCGTCCCGGCGGCCGGGAACTGCTCGCGCTCGCTCATCTGCACTCCTCGCGCACTCGCGGGCGGGGAGGCGCCCGCACCCCCGAGCCTAGGGCGGGGTGGCTCGCGACGGACCCCTCTCCGGCAGACTGTCGGCCGTGCAGGCGACGACTCTCGACGGCAAGGCCACCGCAGCAGCCATCCGCGCGGAGCTGACCGAGCGGGTCACCGCCCTCACCGCAGCCGGCCACCGCCCCGGCCTGGGCACCGTGCTGGTCGGCGACGACCCCGGCAGCCGCTGGTACGTCAACGCCAAGCACAAGGACTGCGCCCAGGTCGGCATCGCGAGCATCCAGCGCGAGCTGCCCGCGACCGCGACCCAGGCCGACGTGCTCGCCGTCGTCGACGAGCTCAACGCCGACCCGGACTGCACCGGCTACATCGTCCAGCTGCCGCTGCCGCGGGGCATCGAGGAGAGCGCCGTCCTCGAGCGGATGGACCCGGCCAAGGACGCCGACGGCCTGCACCCGGTCAACCTCGGCCGGCTGGTGCTCAACGTCCCCGGCCCGCTGCCGTGCACGCCCGTCGGCATCGTCGAGCTGCTGCGCCGCCACGACGTCGCGATCGCCGGCGCCGAGGTCGTCGTCGTCGGCCGGGGCATCACCGTCGGCCGGCCGCTGGGCCTGCTGCTCACCCGTCGCTCCGAGAACGCCACCGTGACCCTGTGCCACACCGGCACCCGCGACCTGGCCGCGCACCTGCGCCGCGCCGACATCGTGGTCGCCGCCGCCGGCGTCCCGGGCCTGGTCACCCGCGACCTCGTCAAGCCCGGTGCCGCCGTCCTCGACGTGGGCGTCAGCCGGGTCGACGGGAAGATCGCCGGGGACGTCGCCCCCGACGTCGTCGAGGTCGCCGGCTTCGTCGCCCCGAACCCCGGCGGGGTGGGGCCGATGACCCGGGCCATGCTGCTGCAGAACGTCGTCCTGGCCGCCGAGCAGGCCGCCGCCGCGGACGTCCTGTCGGCATCGTGACCGAGCTCGCGAGGTCAGGCAGGGACGGGGCGACGCCCGGCACGCGGACGACGAGCGCCGGCGAGGAGCCCGTGTGACACGCCCGCCGCTCCACACCCGCCGGCCCTTCCTGGCCGGGCTGCTGCGGCAGCTGCCGCTGCTGGTCGTGCTGCTCGCGGTGGGCGTCGGCCTGCTCATGGTCACCTTCGAGCACTGGCGGCGGGGGCTGGTCGTCGTCGGGCTCGCCCTCGTCGGCGCCGGGCTGCTGCGGTTGCTGCTCCCGCTGCGCCGGCTGGGCTTCCTGGCCGTCCGCAGCCGCCCGGTGGACGTCGTCCTGCTGGTGGGGGTGGGGGTCACGCTGACCGCGTTCGCGCTGGCGATCCCGGGCGGCTGAGATGGCGGATCACCCGATCAGGCGCGGGGACCCGCCCAGCGATAGGTTGGCCGCCATGGCAGAGCAGCCCAGGAACGGCAAGGTGACCGTCGTCGGTGCCGGGTTCTACGGCTCGACCACCGCCCTCCGTCTCGCGGAGTACGACGTGTTCGAGACCGTCGTGCTCACCGACATCGTCGAGGGCAAGCCCGAGGGCCTGGCCCTCGACATGAACCAGTCCCGGCCCATCGAGGGATTCGAGACCAAGGTCGTCGGTGTCGGCGGCGGGTCCTACGAGGGCACCGAGGGCTCCGACGTCGTCGTGATCACCGCGGGCCTGCCGCGCAAACCCGGCATGAGCCGGATGGACCTGATCGAGACCAACGCGAAGATCGTCCGCCAGGTCGCCGAGAACATCGCGCGGACCTCGCCGGACGCCGTCGTCATCGTGGTCTCCAACCCCCTGGACGAGATGACCGCGCTCGCCCAGCTGGCCACCGCTTTCCCCAAGAACCGGGTGATGGGCCAGGCCGGCATGCTCGACACCGCCCGGTTCAGCCACTTCGTCGCCGAGGAGCTCGGCGTGCCGGTCGCCTCGGTGCGCACCCTGACCCTCGGCTCGCACGGCGACACCATGGTGCCGGTGCCCTCGCGGTGCACCGTGGACGGCAAGCCGCTGGCCGACGTCCTGCCCGCCGACCGGATCGAGCAGCTGGTGGACCGGACCCGCAACGGCGGAGCCGAGGTCGTGGCGCTGCTCAAGACCGGCTCGGCGTACTACGCGCCGTCCGCGGCTGCCGCCCGCATGGCCCGCGCGGTCATCGAGGACTCCGGCGCCGTCATGCCCGTCTGCGCCTGGGTCGAGGGCCAGTACGGCATCTCCGACGTCTATCTCGGCGTGGAGGCCGAGCTCGGGCGCGAGGGCGTGCGCCGGGTGGTCGAGGGCGACCTGACCGAGAACGAACTGGCCGGGCTGCGCGAGGCGGCCGAGGCCGTGCGCGCCAAGCAGGCCGACGTAGCCGACCTCTGAGCCGAACCGGCTCGGAGCATGTAGAGAGGGACCCGCACGTGGCGAAGATCAAGGTCGAGGGCACCGTCGTCGAGCTCGACGGCGACGAGATGACCCGGATCATCTGGCAGTTCATCAAGGACCAGCTGATCCTCCCGTACCTCGACGTCAACCTCGAGTACTACGACCTGGGCATCGAGAAGCGCGACGAGACCGACGACCAGATCACCGTCGACGCCGCCAACGCGATCAAGAAGCACGGCGTCGGCGTCAAGTGCGCGACGATCACCCCCGACGAGGCCCGCGTCGAGGAATTCGGGCTCAAGAAGATGTGGCGGTCCCCGAACGGGACGATCCGCAACATCCTCGGCGGCGTCATCTTCCGCGAGCCGATCATCATGCAGAACGTGCCGCGGCTGGTGCCGGGCTGGACCAAGCCGATCGTCGTCGGCCGTCACGCCTTCGGTGACCAGTACCGGGCCACCGACTTCAGGTTCCCGGGCGAGGGGACGCTGACGATCACCTTCCAGCCCAAGGACGGCGGCGAGCCGATCCAGCACGAGGTGTTCCAGTCGCCCGGCGGCGGTGTCGCGATGGCGATGTACAACCTCGACGAGTCGATCCGCGACTTCGCGCGGGCCTCGATGAACTACGGCCTCCAGCGCGGCTACCCGGTCTACCTCTCGACCAAGAACACGATCCTCAAGGCTTACGACGGCCGCTTCAAGGACCTGTTCGCCGAGGTCTTCGAGTCCGAGTTCAAGGACCAGTTCGAGCAGGCCGGGATCACCTACGAGCACCGGCTCATCGACGACATGGTGGCGGCGTCCCTCAAGTGGGAGGGCGGCTACGTCTGGGCCTGCAAAAACTACGACGGTGACGTCCAGTCCGACACCGTGGCGCAGGGCTTCGGCTCGCTGGGGCTCATGACCTCGGTGCTGATGAGCCCCGACGGCCGCACCGTCGAGGCCGAGGCCGCGCACGGCACGGTCACCCGTCACTTCCGGCAGCACCAGCAGGGCAAGGAGACGTCGACCAACCCGATCGCGTCGATCTTCGCCTGGACCCGGGGCCTGGCCCACCGCGGCAAGCTCGACGGCACCCCCGAGGTGACCCGGTTCGCCGAGACCCTGGAGAAGGTCTGCATCGACACCGTCGAGAGCGGCCAGATGACCAAGGACCTCGCGCTGCTGATCTCCAAGGACCAGCCGTGGCTGACCACCCAGGACTTCCTGGCGGCCATCGACAGCAACCTGCAGAAGGCCATGGGCTGACCCCTCGGCTCTGACGGCGGCCCCCTCACCTCGCGGTGAGGGGGCCGCCGTGCGTTCGCGGGCGACCCCGGTGGGCGACCCGGGCGGGCGACTGATCGCAGGAGCGCCCTGGGATGGCGTCGCGGCAGCACGTTCCCCGGAGTTGCACGGCCTGTGGACGGCGGCAGCGCGGGTTCGCCGAGCACGGCAGGCTCCCCGAGTGCCTCCGGCCCGCCGTCCTGCCGCCCTCCGCGGCCGCGTCTTCCGCAGGGGGACGTCGTCGCGCCGGGCCTGCTCACCCCAGTCGAGCTCCGAAGCGCCGGTGGAGGTGTCGGTGCCCGCAGACGTCCGCTCCGGCCCCGTTGCCGGTCTCCGCGTCCGTCGGGTGGGCCTTCCCGTCTCCGACGTCACCGAGGTGCGTGGTCACTCGTGCACCACGCCCGTCCGGACGCCGCTCGACATCGCGCGCACCGAGCCGCTGCTGGAGGGCGTCGTGGCACTGGACGTGCTGCTCGCCGGGCGAGTGGTCGACCACGCGCGGCTGCGTACGGCGGCCGCCGCGCAGCCGACCCCTAGTGGCTGCTTCCCCGGAGTCGCCCGGGCGACGGGTCAGGCGCCGAAGAGCTGGGTCCACCAGGGGCCGCCGGTGCCCTCGGCGACGCCCACGCCGAGCTTCGTCAGCCCGCAGTCGAGGATGTTGGCGCGGTGGCCCGGGCTCTCCAGCCAGGCCTCCATGACCGCGTCCGCGTCGGCCTGGCCGAAGGCGATGTTCTCCGCCCGGGAGTAGTCGATGCCGGCCTGCTCGGCCCGGTCGAAGGGGGAGAGACCCTCCGGGCTCGTGTGCGAGAAGTAGTCGCGGTCGCGCATGTCCGCGCTGTGCGCCCGCGCCACCGCGGCCAGCGCCGGGTCGGCGGTCACGGCACCGCAGCCGGCACCGCGGCGCGCCTCGTTGACCAGTGCGAGCACCGCGGTCTCCGCGCCGGGGTCGGCCGGGGCGGCGGCCCGCGCCACCGGCACCGGTGCGGCCTCCGCCGTGGTGGCGGGCGCCTCGGCCCCGGACTCGTCAGCGGCCTCGGCCTCGGCCTTGGACTCGGCCTCGGACGCGGGCCCGGACGTGGCAGCGGCGGCCGGCTCCTCGACGGGAGCGGTCCCGGCCGGCTCGTCCGCGGACCCGTCAGCCGAGCCGGCGGGCGCCGTCGGGACCACCGGCGACAGCACCTCCGCCGCCGACGGAGCGGGGAACGCGTCGGCGGTCTCCGGCGCCGGCACGTCCCCGGTCGGCACGGCCGGCGCGTCGGCCGATCCGCCGGAGGACGACGACCCACCCGGACCCGCCGCCTCCGGACCGCTGGCCGCCGGGGTCGCGGTCGACTCGAGCGCCACCGGGTCGGTGAAGCTGGTGACGGCGCCGGACACCATCGGCGCCCCGACCGTCACGGTGGCGACGGCGCCGACCACGAACAGCAGGGGCAGCAGGCGCGCGAGCCGGAGCAGACGAGCCCACCGGGAGAGCGCTGCGGCGATGCGGTACGAGAGCGGCGGACCCGCCGGCATGTGGTGCACGAGGGTGCCTCACCAGGTGCTAGATCACGAATCGTTACTCTGGCAAGAGTAGACGTACGCGGAGCGTGATCGGCAGGGGGTTGTGGCCGAGGTCTCCGTGGGCGGGTCCACCCGGCCCGGATGGTGCTCCGGCGAGGCCGAGCGGGCAGCATGGACGTCGTCCCACTGCCCCGTTCGACAGGAGCACGCCGCCGGTGAGCGACGTCTGGCTCAACATCGTGATGGTCGTCGCCTTCGTCCTGATCGGCGGCGCCTTCTCCGGGGCGGAGATCGCTCTCGTCTCGCTCCGCGAGTCCCAGGTGCGGGCGATGGCCGAGAACGGCGGACGGCGCGGCAAGGCCGTGCAGCGCCTGCTCAGCGACCCCAACCGCTTCCTCGCCGCCGTCCAGGTCGGCGTCACCCTGGCCGGCTTCTTCTCCGCCGCGTTCGGTGCCAGCACCCTCTCCCGGCCGTTCGCCGACTGGCTGGTCGACCTCGGCATGCGGGAGGGCCTCGCCGGCACGCTGGCCTTCGTGCTGGTCACCATCGCGATCAGCTACCTGTCCCTGGTGGTCGGCGAGCTGACCCCCAAGCGCCTGGCGCTGCAGCGGGCCGAGGGCTTCTCCCTGCTGGTCGCCGCACCCCTCAACGCGATCGCCAAGCTGTCCCGTCCGGTCATCTGGCTGCTGTCGAAGTCGACCAACCTGCTGGTCCGGCTGCTGGGTGGCGACCCGGGGGCCAGCGGCGAGTCGATCAGCCAGGAGGAGCTGCGCGACCTGGTCACCGCGCACGAGTCGCTGAGCTCCGACGAGCGCCGCCTCATCGGCGAGGTGTTCCGGGCCGGCGACCGCGAGGTGCGCGAGGTCATGACGCCGCGCACCGAGGTCGACTTCCTCGAGGCGTCGATGACCACCAGTCGCGCGGCCAAGCAGGTCTCCGACTCCAGCCACTCCCGGTACCCCGTCGTCGGCCGCGACGAGGACGACGTCCTGGGCTTCGTGCACGTGCGCGACCTGTTCCTGCCCAACCACCCGGCCGGCCGCGCGGCCACCGTCGGCGACCTGGTCCGCGAGGTCAAGCGGCTGCCGGGCACCGCCGGCGTCCTCACCGCCCTGTCGGAGATGCGCCGGGAGAACCAGCACCTGGCGATCGTCGTCGACGAGTACGGCGGCACCGACGGCATCGTCACCCTCGAGGACCTCATCGAGGAGGTCATCGGGGAGATCTACGACGAGTACGACGAGGACGTCGTCGTCGACGGCGGCGACGAGCGGCCGGACGGCCCCCAGGAGGTCGACGGGCTGCTCAACCTCGACGACTTCCGCGAGGCGACCCGGCTGCAGCTGCCCGAGGGGCCCTACGAGACCGTCGCCGGCTACGTGCTCGCCGAGCTCGGCCGGCTGCCCGTCGTCGGCGACAGCGTCGAGGTCGAGGGGCGCACGCTGACGGTCCTCGAGCTCGACGGACGGCGGATCGCACGGATCTCGGTCAGCCGCGCGCCGCAGCCGGAGGTCGACCCGGCGCAGGTGTCGACCAGCACGGTCGGCCCGTGAAGGACCCCGTCCCCGCCGCCCTCCGCGGGCTCGGGGCGGGACCCGGGACGAGGCCGGCGGGACCCGGGACGGTGCCGGCTCAGGCGCGCTTCTGCGCGGTCTCCCAGGCGTCGCGCACGATGCCGGTCAGGTCGGTGTGCTTCGGCGTCCAGCCCAGGTCGCCGCGGATCCTGTCGCTGGAGGCGACCAGCTGCGCGGGGTCCCCGGCCCGCCGCTGACCGACCTCGACGGGCACCGGGTGCCCGGTGACCTCACGGACGGCGTCGATCACCTGCTGCACCGAGAAACCGGTGCCGTTGCCCAGGTTGTAGATGCGGTGCTCGCCGGGGGACGGCGCGCCCAGCGCGAGCAGGTGGGCGTCGCTGAGGTCCTCGACGTGGATGTAGTCGCGGATGCAGGTGCCGTCGGGGGTGGGGTAGTCCTCGCCGTAGATCGTCAGGTGCTCCCGCTGGCCGGCCACCACCTGCAGCGCGATCGGGATGAGGTGGGTCTCGGTCGTGTGCCGCTCGCCGAGGCCGTACGCGGCACCGGCCACGTTGAAGTAGCGCAGGCTCACCGCCGCGAAGTCGTACGCGGCCGCGTAGGAGGTCAGCATCGCGTCGACGGCGAGCTTCGTGGCGCCGTAGGTGTTGGTGGGCCGGGTGGGGGCGTCCTCACGGATGGGCACCTGCTCGGGCTCGCCGTAGGTGGCCGCGGTGGAGGAGAAGACGATCCGGCGGCAGTCGGCCGCGCGCATCGCCTCCAGGAGCGCCAGCGACCCGGACACGTTGGTGTCCCAGTAGATCTCCGGCTTGACCTGCGACTCGCCGACCAGGCTCTTCGCCGCGAAGTGCAGCACCGCCTCGGGGCGGACCTCGGCCAGGACCGGCGCGGAGTCGTGCAGCGAGGCCTGCACGAACGTGGCACCCGACGGGACGGCGTCGGCGTGCCCGGTCGAGAGGTCGTCGAGGACGGTCACCTCGTGCCCGCCCTCGAGGAGGGCTGCCGTGACTACGCTGCCGATGTAGCCGGCCCCACCGGCGACGAGAACGCGCATGCGCCCACCCTAGATCCGCGCCCGGCCAGCCACCGCCGCGGTGCGGAGGCGCGGTCAGGAGGTCCGGACGTGGTCAGCGCACGACCGGCGGTGCAGCAGCTGCCCGCCTACCGGCCGGGGCGCAACCCCGCCGACCTCGCGCGGGAGATCGGTGTCGAGCGGGCGGTGAAGCTGGCCAGCAACGAGGTGGCGTTCCCGCCGCTGCCGGCCGTCGTGGAGGCGTTGGCCACCGCGGCGGCGGAGAGCAACCGCTACCCCGACAACGGCGCCGTCGTCCTCACCTCCGCCCTGGCCCGGCGCTACGGCGTCGACCCCGCCCAGGTGGTCACCGGCTGCGGGGCGGTGATGCTCTGCCAGCAGCTGGCGCAGTCGTTCAACGACCCCGGCACGAGCATCGCCTTCGCCTGGCGGTCGTTCGAGATGTACCCGCTGCTGGCCCAGGTGGCCGGCGCCCGCTCGATCCGGGTGCCGCTGGTGCCCGGCCGCCCGGGCGGCCCGGCCGACACGCACGACCTCGAGGCGCTGGCCGCCGCGGTCGACGACTCCACCCGCGTCGTCTTCGTCTGCAACCCGAACAACCCCACCGGGACGGCGGTGCGCCGGCCGGAGCTCGAGCGCTTCCTCGACGCCGTCCCCGCCGACACCCTCGTCGTCCTCGACGAGGCCTACCGCGAGTTCGTCACCGACCCCGACGTCCCCGACGGGCTGGAGCTGATGCGCGGGCGGCCCAACGTCGCCGTGCTGCGCACCTTCTCCAAGGCCTGGGGGCTGGCCGGGCTCCGGGTCGGCTACCTCGTGGCCGAGGACCCGGCGGTCGCCGAGGCCGTGCGCCGGACGCACGTGCCGTTCAGCGTCTCCACGCTCGCCCAGGCCGCCGCGGTGGCGGCGCTCGCCAGCGAGGACGAGGTCCGCCGGCGCTGTGCCGCGGTCACCGCCGAGCGGGAGCGGCTCACGGCGGCGTTGCGCGACCGCGGCCTCGACGTGTCCGACAGCCAGGCCAACTTCGTGTGGCTGCCGGTGGGGGAGGAGGCCGCGGGGCTCGCTGCCGCGCTGGAGTCCCGGGCGGTCATCACCCGGCCGTTCGCCGGGGAGGGGATCCGGGTGACCGTCGGCACGCCCGAGGAGGACGACGTCCTCCTCGCCGCGCTGGACCAGGTCCGCTCGACGGCGCCGGTGGCCTGACCCGCCGCCGGTGACGAGGGCGTTCAGGGCGTGCGGTCCCACGGTGCGGGAACGGCTGGTTTGATGGCCGTCGTGCCTCTTCCCCGTGTGCTCTCCGGCATCCAGCCGACGGCGGGCTCCTTCCACCTCGGCAACCACCTGGGCGCGCTGCGGCAGTGGGTGCGGCTGCAGGAGACCACCGAGGCCTTCTACTGCGTCGTCGACCTGCACGCGATCACCGTCGCCCAGGACCCGGCGGAGCTGCGGCGCAACACCCTCGTCTCGGCGGCCCAGCTGCTGGCCCTCGGCGTCGACCCCGAGCGCAGCACGCTGTTCGCGCAGAGCCACGTGCCCGAGCACCTGCAGCTGTCCTGGGTGCTGGAGTGCCTGACCGGGTTCGGCGAGGCCGGCCGGATGACGCAGTTCAAGGACAAGAGCCAGCGGGAGGGCACATCGGGCACCACGGTCGGGCTGTTCACCTACCCGGTGCTGATGGCCGCCGACATCCTCGTCTACCAGGCCGACCAGGTGCCGGTCGGTGACGACCAGCGCCAGCACCTGGAGCTCACCCGCGACCTCGCGACCCGGTTCAACGGCCGCTTCGGCGACACCTTCCCCCTGCCGGAGGGGATCATCCCGGAGGGGGCGGCGCGGGTCATGGACCTGCAGTCCCCGGACAAGAAGATGAGCAAGAGCCTCCCGCCGGCCGGCTGCGTGTTCCTGCTCGACGACCCCAAGGTGACCGCCAAGAAGATCCGCTCGGCGGTCACCGACACCGGCCGTGAGGTCGTGGCCGACCCGGTGGAGAAGCCGGGGATCACCAACCTGCTGACCATCCACAGCGCGCTGTCGGGCACGTCGGTCCCCGAGCTGGAGGAGCGGTTCGCCGGCCGCGGGTACGGCGACCTGAAGAAGGAGCTGGCGGAGGTCGTCGTCGACTTCGTGACGCCGGTCCGGCAGCGGACCCAGGAGCTGCTCGACGACCCCGCCGAGCTGCAGCGGATCCTGGCGCAGGGCGCGGCCCGGGCCCGGGAGGTCGCCGCCCGCACGGTCGCCGACGTGTACGACAAGGTCGGCTTCCTGCCACCCGCGGGAGCGCCCTCGTGAACGACGACACCTTCGTCCCGCGCAGCCGCCGCGCCGAGCAGACCGCGGTCCTGGGCGTCGTCGTCCCCATCCCGGAGCCGTGGTCGCAGCTGTTCGTGGACTGGCGGGCCAAGGTCGGCGACCCGCAGGCCAACTCGGTGCCGCCGCACGTCACGCTGCTGCCGCCCACCGAGGTGCCGGTGGCCCACCGGCCGGCCATCACCGCACACCTGGCCGAGGTGGCCGCCGAGCACCCGCCGTTCGACATGCACCTGTCGGGCACCGGCACGTTCGCGCCGGTCTCGGCGGTCGTGTTCGTGGCCGTGGCCCGCGGCATCGGGAACTGCGAGCTGATCGCCAACGACGTCCGTCGCGGGCCGCTGGCCCGGTCGCTGTCCTACCCGTACCACCCGCACGTGACCGTGGCCCACGACGTCCCCGGTGACATGCTCGACCTGGCCTACTGCGGACTGGCCGACCTCTCGGCCGAGTTCCGGGTCGAGCACTTCACCGAGTTCGAGCAGGCGCCCGACGGCGCCTGGGTGATCGCCCGCGAGTACCCCCTCACCGGCCCGCCGCACTGAGAAAGGACCCCCTGCTCCCCACCGCTCGCAGGCTCGCGGCGGGACCCGGCAGGGGGCCGTTCCGGTACGTCACCGGGCTCGAGGCGGGATCCTGGCCGTCGGTCAGGGGGCCGGGGCGCGCCCGGCGCGGACTGCCCGCAGACTGGGGCGGGTGAGTGCCACCCGGACCGAGCAACCCGTGCGCACGGGGGACCAGCCGGGCAACGGCCGCTGGTCGCGGGTCACCCAGCTGCCCGGCCGCTGGCAGGGGCGGGTCACCCGCCTGCGCCGCCGCCTCCCGTGGTTCGACCACCTCGCGCGCGCCGGCGGGCGCTACCAGCGCACCCAGGGCGACCTCATGGCCGCGGGCGTCACCTACTTCGTCTTCCTCGGCCTGGTGCCGGTGCTGCTGCTCGTCGCGTCGGTCATCGGGCTGGTCCTCGCGGGCAACGAGCTGCTGCAGCAGGAGCTCTACGCCACCATCCGGGAGAGCTTCCCCGGCCCGACCGGCGGGATGATCACCGACGAGCTGAACGGCGCCGTCGGCTCCGCGGGGCTCACCGGACTCATCGGCCTCGTCGGCTTCCTCTACGCCGGGCTGCGCGCCATGGACAAGCTGCGGCTGGGCATGGAGCGCATCTGGAAGGGGCGCGTCGACGACCCGGAGTTCCTCCGCGACAACCTGCAGGACCTGCTGGCGCTGGCCGCCCTCGGTCTCGCCGGGCTGCTCAGCCTCGGCCTCACCGGCGGGGTCACCCGCGCCACGTCGTGGACGCTGGAGGCGCTGGGCCTGGAACGGGCGCCGGGCCTGTTCCTGCTCACCGCGGTGCTCGGACTGGGCCTGGCCGTCGTCACCGACGTCGTCGTCTTCCTGTGGCTGCTGCGGGTGGTGCCCTCCACCTCCTACCCGCTGCGCCGACTGCTGCCCGGCGCGCTGTTCGGCGCGGCGGGCCTCGAGGTGCTCAAGCTCGTCGGCAGCCTCTACCTGTCCATGATCTCGGGCAGCGTGACCGCGTCGGCGTTCGGCGGCGCCGTCGGCATCCTGATCTGGATCAACGTCGTCTGCCGGTTCGCGTTCTTCACCGCCGCGTGGACGGCGACCCTGCCCCAGGTGCAGGGGGACGCGCGCGTGGTGGCCGAGGGCCGCCAGCCGGTGGCCCCGGCCGCGGGCGGCCGGGGCGCTCCGGCGCCCGGCTGACCGGCGCGGGCACCACGTACACCGCCCGGCGGACACCGACCACCGTGGCGACGACGATGCCCGTGGCGGTCACGGCCAGCGCCACCGGCACCAGCAGGGACCGGCCGTCGTCCGCGGCCGCAGGCGCCGCCGCGGCGGCCACCGCGGCCGGTCCGGGGAACGGGGCGGGGAGCCCCGGGGGGACGACGTCGGCGGCGGAGTCGACCAGGCGGCCCACGCCCGTGGTGCCGGACGGGACGGCGAAGCCCCAGTCCAGCAGCAGCGCGGCCTGGTCGGCAGCGCGCAGCGGCACGCTCTCGGTGCCCATCACGCTGACGACCAGCCGCCGGCCGTCGCGCTCGGCGGCGGTGACGAAGGTGTGCCGGGCGGCGTCGGTGAACCCGGTCTTGCCGCCCAGGTTGCCGGGTGTGCCGGCCAGCGGGTTCTGGTTCTGGATCTGGTAGCCGGGGGAGCGGCCCTCGACCGCGGGCATCTCCGCGAGCGTCGTCCGCAGCAGCGCCACCGTGTCCGGGTCCTCGACCAGCCGCCGGAAGACCAGCGCGAGGTCGTAGGGCGAGGAGGACTGGCCGGCCACGTCCAGCCCGGACGGCGTCCCTGCGACGGTGTCGTAGGCACCGATCGACTCGGCCACCTCGTTCATGGCGCGCACGGTGGCCTCGGTGCCGCCGGCGGCGCGGGCCAGGGCGCCGGCCGCGTCGTTGCCCGACTGCATCACGAGCGCCTGGAACAGCAGGGACACCGGGTATCGCCCACCGGCGACCAGCCCGACCCGGCTGCCCTCGACCGCCTCGTCCTCGACCGTGCCCTCGACGACCTCGGCGGGGTCCAGCCTCGGCAGGAGGGTCAGCAGGGTCAGGACCTTGAGCGTGCTGGCGGGGTAGTAGCGGCCGTGCGGGTCGCGGGCGGCCAGCACCGCGCCGCTGCCGGCGTCGGCCACCAGCCATCCGGGTGCGACCACCTCGTCCGGCAGCGGGGGAGCTCGGTCGACCGCCACGGTGCCGCGGGTGTCGAGCTCCTCACCGCCGACGGTCACCCCGCCGGGCCCGCTGCCCTGGGGTGGTCCGCCGGGCGGAGGTGCGGTGGGCGTGGGCGCGGACGGGTCGGCGGTGGGCCGGGCGTCCTCCGCCACCGCGGGCCCCGCGCCGCCCAACAGCAGCCCCGTCGCCAGCACCGCGGCGGCCAGCCGTGCCACCGGTCGTCGCATGGCGGGCACGCTAGCCCCCGACCCGGGGTCGGTGGGTGGCGCAGGCCACTGCGGTCGGGGTGTAGGCAACGATCCCGTCTCGGTCTCCCACGCGGGGTTCGGCGCAGCCGCCGGGCGCGGTTAGCGTGCCGTCGTCGCGCGCTGTGCGGACCGGCGTCCGCCGGCAGTCGCGCACGACCCCGACCCACCGGGAGCGGCCGCCGCGTCCGTGCGGCCCGTTCCTCCAGAGAGGAGACCGTCTTGCGCCGAGCGCGGAGGATGAAGGCCAGCGCCCAGGCCATGGCTGTGCTGCTGGCCGGCAGCATGGCCCTGGCAGCCTGTGCCAGCGACGAGCCCACCGGCGGCGGTGGTGGTGGTGAGGGCGGTGGCGGCACCGCCGCCGAGGAGCTGCGCGTCGGCCTGGCCTACGACACCGGCGGCCGTGGTGACCGGTCGTTCAACGACTCCGCCTACGCCGGTGCCTCGACGGCCGTCGAGGCCCTCGACGGCGAGCTGCAGGAGCTCAGCCCCAATGACGACGCGTCCAACCGCGCCGAGCTGCTGACCCAGCTGGCCGAGCAGGGCTTCAACCCGGTCATCGCCGTCGGCTTCAACTACGACGACGTCATCGCCGAGGTCGCCCCGCAGTTCCCGGAGACCACCTTCGCGCAGGTCGACGGCTCCAACGAGGACGGCGCCAAGGGCGACAACGTCACCGGCCTGATCTTCGCCGAGGAGCAGGGTTCCTTCCTGGCCGGCGTCGCCGCCGCGCTCAAGAGCGAGGCCGCCCACATCGGCTTCGTCGGCGGCGTGCAGAGCCCGCTGATCCAGAAGTTCGAGGCCGGCTACGTGGCCGGTGCGCAGACGGTCAACCCGCAGATCCGCGTCGACCGGCAGTACATCTCGCCGGCCGGTGACTTCTCCGGGTTCAACGACCCCGCGCGCGGCCAGATCGTGGCGCAGGGCATGTACGACGCCGGGGCCGACATCGTCTACCACGCCGCGGGCGGCTCGGGCATCGGCGTCTTCCAGGCCGCCGCTGCCTCCGGCAACCGGGCGATCGGCGTCGACTCCGACCAGTACCAGACGGTCACCGACCCCGCGCTGCAGGCCGTGATCATGACCTCGATGCTCAAGCGGGTCGACAACGCGGTGGAGCAGTTCATCAACGACTACTCCGAGGGCAACGTCCAGGGCGCGAGCGACGTCCTGAACGACCTGTCCACCGAGGGCATCGCCCTGGCCACGTCGGGCGGCTTCATCGACGACATCCAGGACGACATCGAGCAGTACTCGCAGCAGATCATCGACGGCACCATCACGGTCCCGACGACGGTCGAGTGACACCCGTGCGGGTGTTCCCGCACTGATGGACCACCCTGCGACGCGGGCCCGGGCGGGAGACGCCCGGGCCCGCGGTGCTCCAGGGCCGCCCCGGGCTCGGCCGGGGCCCGGCAGGTGGGGCACCATACCCACGGCCCTCGGGCCCCGAGCGCCGGTGGAGCGGCTGATCCCGCACGCCGGTGCCGTCCGTAGTGACCTCCCGCCCACCGGCGGGTCCACAGCGAGGAGATGCCGGCATGACCCCAGCGGACTCGCCAGCGGAGAGCTCGGCGGCGGCGGGCGACGTCCCCCTCGCCGTCGAACTGCGCGGGATCACCAAGCGCTTCCCGGGCGTGGTGGCGAACAGGGACATCGAGCTGCGGGTCCGCCGTGGCGAGGTGCACGCCATCGTAGGGGAGAACGGCGCCGGCAAGTCGACGCTGATGAAGACCCTCTACGGCGAGCACCGCCCCGACGAGGGCGAGATCCTCGTCGACGGCCGGCCGGTCCAGTTCCGCAGCCCCTCGGACGCCATCGCCGCCGGCATCGGCATGGTGCACCAGCACTTCATGCTGGCCGACAACTTCACCGTCCTGGAGAACGTCATCCTGGGCAGCGAACCGACGAAGCGCGGCCGGCTGGACCGCGCGGGGGCTCGCCGCCGGATCGAGGAGATCTCCGAGCGCTACAACCTGGGCCTGCGGCCCGATGCGCTCGTCGAGGACCTCGGCGTCGGTGACCGGCAGCGCGTGGAGATCGCCAAGGTGCTCTACCGGGACGCCCGAATCCTGATCCTCGACGAGCCGACCGCCGTCCTCGTGCCGCAGGAGGTCGACGAGCTGTTCGGCAACCTCGCCGAGCTCAAACGCGAGGGCCTGACGGTCATCTTCATCTCGCACAAGCTCGACGAGGTGCGCCGCGTCGCCGACTCGATCACGGTCATCCGGCGCGGCACCACCGTCGGCACCGCCGACCCGCGGACGACGACGGCCAAGCAGCTGGCCGAGCTGATGGTCGGCGCCGAGCTGCCCACCCCGGAGACCCGCGAGTCCACCGTCCGCGAGACCCCGGTGCTGCAGCTGGTCGGCGTCACGGTCACCGACGGCGGCCAGCGCCCCGTGGTGGACGACGTGACGCTCACCGTCCGCGAGGGCGAGGTCGTCGGCATCGCCGGCGTCGAGGGCAACGGCCAGGCCGAGCTGGTCGACGCGATCATGGGGCTGCGCCCGCTGACCGCCGGCTCCGTGCTGCTCGGCGGGGAGGACGTCACCGCCTGGAGCACCCGTGCCCGGCGGGAGAGCGGGGTGGGGTTCATCCCCGAGGACCGGCACCGCCAGGGCATGCTGCTCGACGCGCCGCTGTGGGAGAACCGCATCCTCGGGCACCAGACCCGCCCGCCGGCCGTCAAGGGGCCGTTCATCGACCGCCGCGGTGCCCGGGCCGACACCGCCCGCATCATGCGCGAGTACGACGTCCGCGCCCCCGGCCCGGACACCCTCGCCGTCGCCCTCTCCGGTGGCAACCAGCAGAAGCTGATCGTCGGGCGCGAGATGAGCGCACGGCCGCGGCTGCTCGTCGCCGCCCACCCGACCCGCGGCGTCGACGTGGGTGCCCAGTCGGTGATCTGGGAACTGCTCAAGGACGCCCGCGCCGAGGGGCTGGGGATCGTGCTGATCTCGGCCGACCTCGACGAGCTGATCGGCCTGTCGGACACGCTGCACGTGATGCTGCGCGGCCGGCTGGTGGCCACCCTCGACCCGCGGCAGGTGACCCCCGAGGAGCTCGGCGGGCACATGACCGGCGCGCGGACGACGGCGGGTGCGGCATGAGCGGCCTCGTCCGCCGGGTGGGGCTCTCCCTGCTCGGCCCGGTGCTCGCCGTCCTCGTCGCGCTGGTGATCTCCGCGCTGGTCATCGCCCTCATCGGGCAGGACCCGCTCGAGGCCTTCGGGGTGATGGTCGACCTCGGCGACAGCCCCTCGCAGCAGGTGCAGTCGATCGTGGTGATCCTCAACCGCGCGGTGCCGCTGTTCCTCGCCGGCCTGGCGGTGGCGGTCGCGTTCCGGATGGGGTTGTTCAACATCGGCGTCGAGGGCCAGTACCGGCTGGCCACCATCCTGGCCGCCGCGGTGGGCGCGGCCGTCGCCCTGCCCGGTCCGCTGCACGTGCTGCTCATCGTGGTCGCGGCGATGGTCGTCGGCGCGCTGTGGGCCGGGATCGTCGGCGTGCTCAAGGTGACCCGCGGCGTCAGCGAGGTCATCAGCTCGATCATGCTGAACTTCATCGCCCTGGGCCTGGCGTCGTTCCTGCTCACCGGCCCGTTGCGGGGCAGCCCGCCGGGCGCCTCGATCATCACCACCGCGGAGATCCCCGAGTCCGGCCGGGTGCCCAGCCTCAACGGGCTGCTCACCGCGCTGGGGCTGGCCGCACCGCGCAGCGGCCTGTACGGCTTCCTGCTGGTCGCCCTCGTGGTGGGCGTCGTCGTGGCCGTGGTGCTCCAGCGCACCCGCTTCGGCTTCGACCTGCGCGCCACCGGCCTGTCGCCCTCGGCGGCCACCGCCAGCGGCGTCGACGCCCGTGGCATGGTCGTGAAGACGATGCTCATCTCCGGCGGCATCGCCGGGCTGATCGGCCTGCCCGACCTGCTCGGCTCGCAGTACGACTACGGCACCGAGTTCACCGCCGGGCTCGGCTTCCTCGGCATCGCGGTCGCGCTGCTGGGCCGCAGCACCCCGCTCGGCATCGCGCTGGCCGCGCTGCTGTTCGCCTTCCTCGACCGGGCCGCGCTGCCGCTGCAGTTCGCCGACATCCCGTCCTCGGTCGTGACGATCATCCAGGGCACGATCGTGCTCGCCGTCGTCATCGCCAACGAGATCGCCCGCCGGCTGGCGCTGCGCTCGGCCGAGCGGGCCGGCGCGTCCGCCGGCCCCGGCCCGCAGGCCGACGGGGACGACGCCGCCCCACCGCCCACCGCTCCGGACGGCGGGCAGCGGGTCCGCACCGGTGTCCCCGGCACCCCTGAGGACGTGCAGGCATGAACGCACCCCACGAAGACGCTCCGCTGGCGCTCCACGTCTCCGCGGGGACCCCGGCATGAGCACCACGGCAGCGACCCGCACCGGCCGGCCCAGCCGGGGCCCCCTGACCGACCTGCTCACCGGCGGCGGCCGCGCCCGGCGGGTGCTCTGGCTGCTCGTCGGCCTGTGGGTGCTGTTCTCGCTGGTCCGGGTCGTCTCCGGGGAGGTGGAGCTCACCTCGTCGTCGACCCTCTCGGCGGCGCTGCTGCTCGCCGTCCCCATCGGCCTGGCCGCCCTCGGCGGACTGTGGTCCGAGCGCGCGGGCGTGGTCAACATCGGCCTCGAGGGGATGATGATCCTCGGCACCTGGGGTGCCGGCTGGGCCGGCTACCAGTGGGGCTGGGTCGGCGCGGTCGTCGGCGGCGTGGCGTTCGGCGCGGCCGGCGGCCTGCTGCACGCGATCGCCACGGTCACCTTCGGCGTCGACCACGTCGTCTCCGGCGTGGCGATCAACATCCTCGCCGAGGGCGTCGTCCGCTTCCTGTCCGAGCTGCTGTTCACCGAGGACACCGGCGGCGGCCCGACGCAGTCGCCGTCCCTGGCCAGCGACCCGCCGTCCTTCTCGCTGCCGGTGCTGTCCTCCGGGCCGGACCTGCTCGGCGACCTCGAGCGCCAGCACTGGTTCCTGGTCAGCGACCTGGCCGGCCTGCTGCGCGGGCTGACCAACGGCGTCGGCCTGCTCACCCTGCTGGCCGTGCTCCTGATCCCGGTGTCCTACCTGCTGCTGTGGCGCACCGCGTTCGGCCTGCGGCTGCGGTCCTGCGGTGAGAACCCGGCCGCGGCGGACTCCCTCGGCGTCCCGGTCTACCGGCTGAAGTACCTCGCCGTGGTCATCTCCGGCGCGCTGGCCGGCCTCGGCGGCGTCTTCCTGGTGTTCGTCGCCGGCATCTACCGCGAGGGGCAGACCGGCGGCCGCGGCTTCATCGGCCTGGCGGCGCTGATCTTCGGCAACTGGCGGCCCGGCGGGCTCGCGGCCGGCGCGGGCCTGTTCGGGTTCGCCGACGCCCTGCAGCTGCGCAGCCAGACCGCGGTGGTCGCCCTGCTGCTGCTCATCGCCGTCCTGCTCGCCGGGGTGGCGGTGTACCAGGCCGTGCGCCGCAAGCTCGTGCAGGCGGTGCTGGCCGGGGTCTTCGCCGTCGCCGCGCTGGTCGGCTTCCTCACCATCGACCGGCTGCCCGAGGGCATCGTCTTCTTCACCCCGCACCTGACCACGCTGCTCGTGCTGTCGCTGGCCTCCCAACGCCTGCGGATGCCGAAGGCCGACGGGTTGGTCTACCGACGAGGAGAGCACTAGTGGACGTCGATTGGGAGGCGCTGCGCGGCGCCGCCCGGGAGGCGATGACGCACGCCTACGCCCCGTACTCCCGCTTCCCGGTGGGCGTGGCCGGGCTGGTGGACGACGGCCGCGTCGTGACCGGCTGCAACGTCGAGAACGCCTCCTACGGGCTGGGCCTGTGCGCGGAGTGCGGCATGGTCAGCGACCTCGCCCGCACCGGCGGCGGCCGGCTGGTGGCCGTGGCCTGCGTGGGCGGGGACGGGCAGCCGCTGATGCCCTGCGGGCGGTGCCGGCAGCTGCTGTGGGAGCACGGCGGGCCGGAGATGCTCATCGAGACCGTGTCCAAGTCCTCACCCACCACGGCCCGGATCGTGCCGATGCGCGAGGTGCTGCCCGACGCGTTCGGGCCCGACGACCTGGCGAAGGCGGCCGGCCGGTGACCGCCTTCGACGCGATCGACGTCATCCGCACCAAGCGGGACGGCGGGCAGCTCAGCCCCGAGCAGATCCGCTGGGTGATCGACGCCTACACCCGCGGGGTGGTGCCCGACGAGCAGGTCAGTGCGCTGCTCATGGCGGTGTTCTTCCGCGGCATGGCGCCCGGGGAGCTCGCCGCCTGGACGCAGGCGATGATCGACTCGGGCGAGCGCAAGGACCTGTCCTCGCTGGGCCGGCCGACGGCCGACAAGCACTCCACCGGCGGGGTCGGCGACAAGACCACGCTGCCGCTGGCGCCGCTGGTCGCCGCCTGCGGGGTGGCGGTGCCGCAACTGTCCGGCCGGGGCCTCGGGCACACCGGCGGCACGCTGGACAAGCTCGAGTCGATCCCGGGCTGGCGGGCCGACGTGCACGAGGAGGCCTACCTGGCGCAGCTGCGCGACGTGGGCGCGGTCATCTGCGCCGCCGGCCACGACCTCGCCCCGGCGGACAAGAAGCTCTACGCGCTGCGCGACGTCACCGGCACCGTCGAGTCGATCCCGCTGATCGCCAGCTCGATCATGAGCAAGAAGATCGCCGAGGGCGCCGACGCGCTGGTGCTCGACGTCAAGACCGGCTCGGGCGCGTTCATGAAGGACCCGGGGGCCTCCCGCGAGCTGGCCCGCACGATGGTCGGCCTCGGCGAGGCGGCCGGGGTGCACACCGTGGCCCTGGTCACCGCGATGGACCGCCCCCTGGGTCGCGCCGCGGGCAACGCCGTCGAGGTGGCCGAGTCGGTGGAGGTGCTCGCCGGGGGCGGTCCGGCCGACGTCGTCGAGCTGACCCTCGCGCTGGCCCGGGAGATGCTCGCCGGCGTCGGGCGCGGCGACGTCGACCCGGCCGAGGCCCTCCGGAACGGGCGGGCCATGGACGTCTGGCGGCGGATGGTCACCGCGCAGGGCGGCGACCCGGATGCGCCGCTGCCGCAGCCGGCCGAGAAGCACGTCGTGACCGCCCCGGCCACCGGCACGCTGACCCGCCTCGACGCCTACGCCCTCGGCGTGGCCGCCTGGCGGCTGGGCGCCGGTCGGGCCCGCAAGGAGGACCCGGTGTCGGCCGCCGCGGGCATCACCTGGACCGCCGGGGTGGGGGAGGAGGTGGTGGCCGGCCAGCCGCTGCTGGAGCTGCACACAGACGACGCCGCGCGTCTCCCGCGGGCGCTGGAGGCGCTGGAGGGCGCGGTCGGCGTCGACACCGCCGACGAGCCGCTGCCCCTCCTCCTGGACCGCGTCACGGCATGAGGAAGGCCCTCCTGGGTCCCCTCGCACGCGCGGGGACGTCCTGGAGGGGCCGGCTGAGGTGCGCCGCCCCGCGAGGCGGCGCGAGCAGTCGGGCCCCGGAGGGGTCCCCGACGAGTGCCGGGATGGGCTCACCGCGGGTCGGGACGGCAGTCGGAGGCGGTGCGCGCCGGAGGCGCGCGACGAGCATGGTGGGAGACTGCGTCCTCGTGCAGAAGGACTCCCTCCTCCCCACCACTCGTACGCGCGCAGCGCGACCCGGGAGGGAGCCGGTGGACCCGGACGCCGCCATCTCGGTCCGCGGCCTGGTGAAGCGCTACGGCGACCGCGCCGCAGTCGACGGCCTGGACCTCGACATCCGCCGCGGTGAGATCTTCGCGCTGCTGGGCCCCAACGGCGCCGGCAAGACCACCACCGTCGAGGTGCTGGAGGGCTACCGGAAGCGGGACGGCGGCGACGTGCGCGTCCTCGGCGTCGACCCGGCGCGGGGCGGACGGCGCTGGAAGGCGCAGCTGGGCATCGTGCTCCAGTCCGGCGCGGGGGACAGCCAGCTGTCGGTCCGCGAGCTGCTGAAGGCGCGGGCGTCGTACTACGGCGAGCCGCGGAACCCGGACGAGGTCCTCGAACTCGTCGGCCTCACCGACAAGGCGGGGGCCCGCGGCCGCACCCTCTCCGGTGGCCAGCGCCGGCGGCTGGACGTGGCGCTGGGCATCGTCGGCCGTCCGCGCCTGCTCTTCCTCGACGAGCCGACCACCGGCTTCGACCCCGAGGCGCGGCGTCAGTTCTGGGCGCTGATCCGCTCGCTGCGCGACCTCGGCACCACGATGCTGCTGACCACCCACTACCTCGACGAGGCCGAGGCGCTGGCCGACCGGGTCGGCGTCCTCGCCAGCGGCCAGCTCGCGGAGGTCGCCGTCCCAGCCGCGCTGGGCGGGCGCGGCACCGCACCCGCCGTCGTCCGCTGGACCGAGGACGGCGTCCGGCGCACCGCCGAGACCGCCACGCCGACCGCGTTCGTGCGAGAGCTGGCGGCCCGCTTCCCCGGCGAGGTGCCCGACCTGACGGTCGCCCGGCCCACGCTCGAGGACGTCTACCTGAAGATGATCGGGCAGGACCCCGAGTGAGCGAGCGCCGGCGAGCGAGCAGCGGCGCGAGCGGCCTCGCGGAGCGAGGAGGTGTCGCCGTGACCGCGGCCGCCCCGGAAGGCACCCTGTTGCCCCCGACAGGCCGGGCTCACCTCACCCGCGCCGGCGTCGAGCTCAAGGAGTTCTTCCGCCAGCGCGAGTCGGTCGTCTTCACCCTCGTCTTCCCGGTGATCCTGCTGCTGGGCCTGGGCGCGGTGCTCGACTACGACCTCGGCGCCGGGGTCGACTTCCCGCAGTACTTCATGGCCGGGGTCATCACCGCCGGCATCGTCGGCGCCAGCCTGCAGAACATGGCGATCCACATCGCCGGGGAGCGGTCGGACGGCACGCTGAAGAGCCTCCGGGGCACGCCGATGCCGGCCAGCGCCTACTTCGTCGGCAAGGTCGTGCAGGTGCTCGCGGTGACGGTCGCGACGATCGCGCTGCTGCTGCTGGCCGGCGTCCTCGTGTACGGCATCGACCTGCCCTCGGGCGCCGACTGGCTGACCTTCGCCTGGGTGTCGGTGCTGGGTGCGGCGGCCTGCACGCTGCTGGGCATCGTCGTCTCGACGCTGGCCCGCAACGGGCGGTCGGCGTCGGCGACGGTCACCCCGGTCGCGCTGGTGCTCGAGTTCGTCTCCGGCGTCTTCCTGCCCTTCGACCAGGTGCCCGGCTGGCTGCAGGACGTCGCCGCGGTCTTCCCGGTCAAGTGGCTGGCCCAGGGCCTGCGCTCGGTGTTCCTCCCCGACGCGCTGGCCGCCCGGGAGCCGGCCGGGTCCTGGGAGCTCGGCACCGTCGCGCTGGTGCTCGGCCTGTGGTGCGTGGCCGGGCTGGTGCTCTGCGCGCTCACCTTCCGCTGGCAGGACCGCGAGGGCTGACTCCCCGGCTCAAGCGGGCGGACCCCGCTGACGAGAATGGGAGGGTGCCCGCACCGCTGACCGCCGACTCGATCCGCCGCGCTCCCAAGGTCCTGCTCCACGACCACCTGGACGGCGGGCTGCGGCCGCAGACGGTGCTCGAGCTCGCCGACGAGGTCGGCTACCGGGACCTCCCCGCCGGCGACGCGGACGCGCTGGGCCGCTGGTTCCGGCAAGCCGCCGACTCCGGCTCGCTGGTGCGCTACCTGGAGACCTTCTCGCACACCGTCGCGGTGATGCAGCGCCCCGAGGCGGTCAGCCGGGTGGCCCGCGAGTGCGCGCTCGACCTGGCCGCCGACGGCATCGTGTACGCCGAGGTGCGCATGGCCCCCGAGCTGCTGACGGCGCAGGGCACCCCGATCGAGGAGGCGGTCGAGGCGATCCTCGACGGCTTCGCGAAGGGCAGCGCCGAAGCAGCCGGGACAGGGACGCCGATCACGGTCGGCACGCTGCTGTGCGCCATGCGGCAGGCCGACCGGTGGGACGAGGTGGCCGACCTGGTGGTGCGCCACCGGGACGACGGCGTGGTCGGCTTCGACCTGGCCGGCCCGGAGATCGGCTTCCCACCCGACCGGCACCCCTCGGCCATCGCGCTGCTGGACCGCGCCGGGGCGCACCGCACCGTGCACGCCGGCGAGGCCGCCGGCATCGACAGCATCGTCGCCGCGCTGGACGGCGCCCGCGCCGAGCGGCTCGGGCACGGCGTGCGCATCGCCGACGAGGTCGCCGAGGACGGCACCCTCGGCCCGGTGGCGCAGCGGGTCCTCGACGCGCAGGTGCCGCTGGAGGTCGCGCCGTCGTCCAACGTGCAGACCGGCGCCTACCCGTCCCTGGCCGCGCACCCGGTCGGCCGGCTGCACCGGCTCGGCTTCGCGGTGACCGTCAACACCGACAACCGGCTGATGAGCGGCGTCTCGGTCACCAGCGAGCTCACCGACGTGGCGCGCACCTGCGGCTGGGGCTGGGACGACGTCCAGACGGTGACCGAGCGGGCCGTGGCCGCCGCGTTCCTGCCCGAGGAGGAGCGGGCCCGGCTGCTGGCCGACGTCGTCCGCCCGGGGTACGCGGCGCTGCGAGCCTGATCACGGCCGGAATGCCCGAGCGGTCCGCGCTGCTAGATTGGGTGCACCGGCATTCGCCGGTCATCCTCCCGGACGGTCCGTCCGGGCATGAGCGCATCCGTGCAGATCCGCAGCGTCCCCTGACGCAGTGATCGCCAGTGAGGACGCCGGTCGACGGTGTCCGCGCACCACCACGGGACGCGCGCCGAGAAGCATCGGAGTCCCACACCCGCATGACCACGTTCGACACTGTCGACGTCCAGACCACTCCTGAGACCCCCGAGGTCGAGGCCCCGGCCGAGCAGGCCGGCCCGACCTTCGCCCAGCTGGGCCTGCCCCAGCAGCTGGTGACCGCGCTCGAGCGGCGCGGCATCCGGCACCCCTTCGCCATCCAGGCCTCCGCCCTGCCCGACGCCCTCGCCGGGCGCGACGTGCTGGGCAAGGCCGCCACCGGCTCGGGCAAGACGCTGGCCTTCGGGCTGCCGCTGCTCGCCCGCCTCGGTGCCGACGTCCAGCGGGGCCGGCGTGCCCCGCGCGGGCTGGTCCTCGTGCCGACCCGCGAGCTGGCCCAGCAGGTGCACGACAACCTCGCGCCGCTCGGGCAGTCGATCGGCGTGCAGCTGACCACCGTGTACGGCGGCGCCTCGATGTACCGGCAGATCCAGCAGCTGCGCCGCGGCGTGGACGTCATCATCGCCACCCCGGGCCGGCTGCAGGACCTGATCGGCCAGGGCGAGGCGACCCTCGACGAGGTCGAGGTCACCGTCATCGACGAGGCCGACTTCATGTCCGACCTCGGCTTCCTGCCGGTCGTGCAGGAGCTGCTCGACCAGACCCGCCCCGACGCCCAGCGGCTGCTGTTCTCGGCCACGCTGGACGGCGAGGTCGACACCCTGGTCCGCCGCTACCTGAAGGACCCGGCGCGGCACGAGGTCAAGCGCCCCGGGGACGACGCCCCGCCGGCCGAGCACCTCGCCTACAGCCTGGCCTTCCGCGACAAGGTCGCGGTGACCGAGCAGCTGGCCGCGCGGCCGGGCCGCACCCTCGTCTTCGTGCGCACCCAGCTCGGTGCCGACCGGCTGGCCGGCAACCTGCAGGCGGCCGGCATCAAGGCCGAGGCCATCCACGGCGGGCTGCCGCAGGGTGCTCGCCGCCGGGCGCTCGAGGCGTTCACCGACGCCCGCAGCCCGGTGCTGGTCGCCACCGACGTCGCCGCCCGCGGCATCCACGTCGACGACGTCTCGCTGGTGCTGCACTACGACCCGCCGGCCGACCACAAGACCTACCTGCACCGTTCGGGCCGTACGGCCCGCGCCGGCGCCGGCGGTGTCGTGGTCTCGCTGCTGCTGCCCGACCAGGTGGGCCAGGCCAAGCGCCGGTTCCGCCAGGCCAAGGTGGACCCGGTCGTCTCCCGGATCCGCCCGGGCGACGCCCCGATCGCCGAGCTCGTCGCCAGCGGCGTGCACGTCGAGCCGGTGGAGCGCCCGGTGCGCGAGTCCCGGCGTCCCTCCGGTGGGCCCGGGGGCCGGCGTCCCCGCCGGGACGGCGACCGTCCGCGCCGCGACGGCGACCGGCCGCGTCGTCCCCACGGGGAGCGTCCGCGCCGGGACGGCGACCGCCCGGCGTACGGCGATCGCCCCTACGGCGAGCGTTCCCGCGGGAACGGCGAGCGCCCCTACGGCGAGCGCGGGGAGCGGCGGTCCAGCACGTACCGCGGTCAGGGCCGGCGGCCCGAGCGGTCGGCGGACTGAAGAAGGGCCCCCTGCCCCCCGCCACCCGCGAGCTCGCGGCGGGACCCTGCAGGGGGCCGGTCCCGGGACCGCTCGCGCGGCGGTCCCGAGGGGTGCACACGGCAGCGGCCGGTCCCGGTTCCCCGGGGCCGGCCGCTGCCGTTCGGAGGAGGTGCCTCCGCGGGCCCCCTCCCTCGCGGGAGCCGCAGTCGATCACGGGGGCGTCGCAGCCGGACGCGCGGACGACGGCGTGTCCTCCGGCAACGACCCCATGATCGACGCAGCGGTGCGGCGTCCCGAGCTCGCGGAGGGTGGAGAGACGGGCGGCCACCCTCCGGGGTCCCGCGCCGAGCCTGCGAGGAGCGGGGGAAGGGTGGTCCTCGTTCAGTCGCGGAAGACCAGCACCCTGCCGACCTCGGCGACGACCTCGTCCCAGGCCGGGCGCAGCGCGGCGGCGTCCTCGGCGCGCAGCGGGGTGTCCGGTACCCGCTCGCCCCGGGCGACGGCGCGGCCGAGCGGCGCGTCGGGGCGCAGCAGCTCCTCGACGCGGGTCAGCCCGGCGTACTCCGCGATGTCGCGCACGCCCTCCACCTGCTGGGCGAGGACCCGGTGGTCGACCAGCCCGGCCGCACCGCCGGCGACCTCGGCCAGCACGTCGGTGAGCTCGGTGAGGTCGTAGCGGTCCTGGTCGGAGGGCAGCGGCGGGGTGGCGGTGTCGGTGACCTCGGGCCAGGAGGCGATCTCGGCGAGGTCGTGGGCCTCGCCGCCGCGGCAGAACCGGGTGAGGTCCTCGGGGGAGTCGAAGAGGAAGACCTCGCCGTCGCGGCCCAGGAAGCGGGCCCGGTCCTCGACGTAGCAGCGCAGCGTGAGGCCGGCGCCCTCGGGCACGACGACCTCCACCGGCAGGATGCCGACGGCCTCCCAGAACTCCGCGGCCCGAGCGACCTCCGCGGGCGGTGCGGCGATCCGACCGGGACGGGCGATCGTGCTCACACCGGCCGCCGCGGCCGAGGCCGCGGTCGCGCCACCGGCCGGGCGGGCAGCTCCCGCGGCGTCGTCCTCGACGTCGTCGTCCTCGTCGTACCCGTCCTCGTCGGCCTCGGCCGCCGAGGGGTAGTCGTCGAGGGAGACGGTGCCGCCCCCGGTCCAGTCCAGGTGCGCGCCGAGCTCCTCGATGACGTCCTCCCACAGGTCGTCCAGGGCGCCGCCGACGCCGACCCAGGCGTCCTCGCCGGAGCGGCCGATGAACGCCTCGACGCCCAGGCCGAGCGACCCGATCTCCGGGCGCGCGACCAGCTCGGCGAGTGCACCGAACTCCCCGCCCCGGGCGACGGCGCCGTCCGGCCGGCGCTCCAGCTCGATGTCGTCGTCGACGTCCGCGCCGGCGTCGGCGTCGCTCAGCTCGCCGTCCTCGTCGTCGTCCTCGTCGTCGTCCTCGACGTCGAGGCACTCGGCCAGCCGGGTGACGATGTCGATCGTCGCGGCCAGCTCCTCCACCGCCCACCGGTCCGGGTTCTCGGCGGCGATGTCGTAGACGCCGTCGAGGTCGTAGCGGTGGTCGTCATCCGGCGTGAGGTCCCCCGGGCCCAGCCCGACGACGACCGGCCAGACCGGGTGGTCGGCGAGGTCGTGGTCGGTGCGGGTGCGGCAGAACGCGGCCAGCGCGGCGGGCGTCGGGAAGAGGTGCACCCGGGCCCGGTCGTCCTCGGACGTGCCGAGGAAGGCCTGCCACTCCTCGCCGTCCTCCTCCCACGGTGGAGCCCACAGGGTGAAGCCGGTGCGGTCGTCGACGGTGAGGGCGATGGGGACGATGCTGGGCCGGGCCACGCGCCCCATCCTGCCCGATGGTGGACCCCGTCCTCCGCACCGCTCGCAAGCTCGCGGCGGGCCTCCGCACGGGGCCGTTCAGAGGCCCATGGGGTGCCAGACGGTCTTGGTCTCCAGGAACGGCGTCAGCCGGGTCAGGCCCGGGTCGGCCGACCAGTCCGGCTCGTCGGCCGGCGGCCGCACGACCCGCTTGATGCTGCCCGCGGCGAGGCGCTCCAGTTCCATCGCGCGCTCCGCGGGGGCCCCGGTGAGGTCGATGGCGTCGACGTCGTCGTGCTCGGCCAGCCACGGGCCGAGCTCGCCGGCGTCCCCCGTGAGCAGGTTGACCACCCCGGCCGGGACGTCGCTGGTCGCGAGCACCTCGCCCAGCGTGACGGCGGGCAGCGGCCGGGTCCGCGACGTGACGACGACGGCGGTGTTCCCGCCGGCGAGCACGGGCGCGAGCACGCTGACCAGGCCGAGCAGCGAGGAGCGCTGCGGTGCGAGGACGGCGACGACGCCGGTGGGCTCGGGCAGCGAGAAGTCGAAGTACGGCCCGGCGACCGGGTTGGCCCCGCCGAGGACGGCGCCGAGCTTGTCGGTCCACCCCGCGTACCAGACCCAGCGGTCGATGGCGGCATCCACGGCGGCACGCGCCCTCGACGAGGACAGGCCCTCGCCGGCCGCGACCTCCTCGCAGAACTGGGCGTGCCGGCCCTCCATCACCTCGGCCACCCGGTACAGCACCTGGCCGCGGTTGTAGGCGGTGGCGCCCGACCACTTGGTGAACGCGGCCCGGGCGGCGACGACGGCGTCCCGCGCGTCCTTGCGGGAAGCCCAGGCGGCGTTGGCGAGGAACGCCCCCTTGGCGTCGGTCACCTCGAAGGTGCGGCCGGACTCCGAGCGCGGGAAGGCGCCGTTCACGTACAGCTTGTAGGTCTTGCGGACGGCGAGCCGGTCGCTCATCGGGCCGAGGCCTCCTCACCGGTGGGTCGCTTCCGCGCTCGCTCCGCTCCTCGTTCGCCGGCGCCCGCTGCGATGCTCATTCGCCGTTCGCTCCCTTCAGGTACGCGGCGAGCCCGTGCCGGCCGCCCTCGCGGCCGTAGCCGGACTGCTTGTAGCCGCCGAACGGCGACGTCGGGTCGAACTCGTTGAAGGTGTTGGCCCACACCACGCCGGCGCGCAGCCGGTCGGCGATCGCGAGGATCCGCGAGCCCTTCTCCGTCCAGATGCCGGCCGAGAGGCCGTAGGTGGTGTTGTTGGCCTTGGCGACGGCCTCGTCGGGCGTGCGGAAGGTCAGCACCGACAGCACCGGCCCGAAGACCTCGTCGCGGGCGATGCGGTGGGCGGGGGAGACGTCGGTGAAGACCGTCGGCGGGAACCACCAGCCGCGGTCGGGCAGCTCGCAGGCCGGCTGCCACCGGTGCGCCCCCTCGGCCTCGCCGATCTCGGACAGCTCCCGGATGCGCGCCAGCTGCTCGGCGGAGTTGATCGCGCCGATGTCGGTGTTCTTGTCCAGCGGGTCGCCCAGGCGCAGCGTGCCGATGCGCCGCTGCAGCGAGGCGATGACCTCGTCGTGGACCGACTCCTGCACCAGCAGCCGGCTGCCGGCGCAGCACACGTGGCCCTGGTTGAAGAAGATGCCCTGCACGATGCCTTCGACGGCCTGGTCGATCGGGGCGTCGTCGAAGACGATGTTGGCCGCCTTGCCGCCGAGCTCGAGGGTGAGCTTCTTCCGGGTGCCGGCGACGGCGCGGGCGATGGAGCGGCCCACCTCGGTCGACCCGGTGAACGCCACCTTGTCGACGTCCTCGTGCTCGACGACGGCCCGGCCGGTGTCGCCGGCGCCGGTCACGATGTTGACCACGCCCGGCGGCAGGTCGGCCTGGCGGCAGACCTCGGCGAACAGCAGCGCGGTCAACGGGGTGGTCTCGGCCGGCTTGAGGACGACGGTGTTGCCGGTGGCCAGCGCCGGGGCGACCTTCCACGCCAGCATCAGGAGCGGGAAGTTCCACGGGATGACCTGGCCGGCCACGCCGAGCGGCCGGGGGCCGGGGCCCAGGCCGGCCCAGTCCAGCTTGTCGGCCCAGCCCGCGTGGTAGAAGAAGTGCGCCGCGGCCAGGGGGACGTCGACGTCGCGGGACTCCCGGATCGGCTTGCCGTTGTCCAGCGACTCCAGGACGGCGAACTCCCGCGCCCGCTCCTGCAGCAGGCGGGCGATGCGGAACAGGTACTTGCCGCGGTCGGCGGGGCGCATCGGCCCCCACACGCGGGCGAACGCGCGGCGGGCGGCGCGGACGGCGCGGTCGACGTCGGCATCGGTGCCGGTGGCGACCTCGGAGAGGACCTCCTCGGTGGCCGGGTTGACCGTCTTGAAGGGGGTCCCGGAGCCGTCGACGAACTCGCCGTCGACGAACAGGCCGTAGGACGGCGCGACGTCGACGATCGAGCGCGACTCGGGAGCGGGGGCGTACTCGAACGGGTTGGTCATGGTCAGTCGACGCTCACGTGGTCGGGGGCGGAGGGCTGGGGGACGGCCGGAACCGCGGGTCCGGCCATCAGTCGACGCTCACGTGGTCGGGCCCTGAGTAGTGGCCGGTGCGCAGCTTCTGCCGCTGCAGGAGCAGGTCGTTGAGCAGGCTCGAGGCGCCGAGGCGGAACCACTCGGAAGAGAGCCACTCGGGCCCGGCGACCTCGTTGACGAGGACCAGGTGCTTGATCGCGTCCTTCGTCGTCCGGATGCCGCCCGCGGGCTTGACGCCGACCTGGCGGCCGGTGGCGGCGCGGAAGTCGCGGACCGCCTCGAGCATGACCAGGCAGACCGGCAGGGTGGCCGCGGGGGAGATCTTGCCGGTGGAGGTCTTGATGAAGTCGCCGCCGGCGAGCATCGCCAACCAGGAGGCGCGGCGGACGTTGTCGAGGGTGACCAGCTCGCCGGTCTCCAGGATGACCTTCAGGTGCGCGTCACCGCAGGCCTCCTTGACCGCGACGATCTCGTCGTGGACGTCGAGGTAGCGGCCGGCGAGGAAGGCGCCGCGGTCGATGACCATGTCGATCTCGTCGGCGCCGTTCGCGACGGCGTCCCGCACGTCGGCGAGCTTGACCGCCCGGCTGGCCCGGCCGCTGGGGAAGGCGGTGGCGACGGCGGCGACGTGGATGCCGGTGCCCGCCAGGGCCTCCTCCGCGACGCCGGCCAGGTCGCCGTAGACGCACACCGCGGCCACCGGCGGGCAGGAGGGGTCGGTGGGGTCGGGACGACGGGCCTTGGCGGCCAGGCTGCGGACCTTGCCCGGGGTGTCGGCGCCCTCGAGCGTGGTGAGGTCGACCATCGAGATCGCGGTGTCGATGGCCCAGGCCTTGGCGGTGGTCTTGATCGACCGGGTGCCGAGCACGCCGACGCGCGCCTCGGCCCCCACCTGGTCGACCCCGGGGAGACCGTGCAGGAAGGCCCGGAAGGCGGCGTCGGAACGGGTCACGTCGCGGTACGGCGCCGGGGGCTCGCGCCGCGGCGGGATCGCCGCCGGCGCGCGGGGGTCGAGCACGTGGGTCATGTGGGCATTCTCCCTCCCGCCCCCGTTGCTCCCGCGCCCCGCACACCCCGTGCGGGTGGGGACCGACCGGAGCCGCAGCATGCTGCGGGCGCCGCGCTGGAACTCGTAGGGGACGTCCTGGACCTCTGCCCGCACGCCGGCGTCGCGGAGCTCCGCCACCACGGAGGCGAGCAGGTCGGGGAGGAACCGGCCGGCCTGGTCGACCAGCGGGTAGACGCGCACCTCGGCGCCGACCCGGGCCATCTCGCGCAGGGCGGCGACGTGGAAGCCCGCGTCCAGCCGGTCGGCGTAGGTGAACAGCAGGTGCGAGGAGAGGACCAGGTCGAAGGCGCCGTCGGCGAACGGCAGGTGCGGCAGGGCGGCCGCCACGTGGTGCCCGGGGTGGTCGGTCAGGTCACGCGCGAAGACCGCCGCCGAGTCCGCCCGGAGCCGGGCGTGGCTTGCGGGGTCGCCGTAGTGGTCCCAGACGTAGCGGTCGGCGTGGGCGGTGGCCCAGGCGCTGCCCCGCGCCAGCTCGCCGTCGAGCCGTGCGACCAGCTCCCGGGGAGCCGTGGCGTACACGGGGTCGACCGCGAACGCCTCGGTGCCGCGGGCGCGGGCTGCCGCGGTGAACGACGCGCCGCCGCCGGGGCAGTCGAGCACCCGCCCGCGCAGGTCGTCGTCGGTCAGCGCGAACATCGCGCGGTACTCGGCCGAGGAGCGGGAGCTGATGAGGTAGCGCCCGATGTCGGTGGCGCCGCGCGGCTCGCTCACCGCAGATCCTCGGTGAGGTGCACGAGCTCCAGACCGGGCCGCACGTGCTGGCGGGAGCGGCCGACGTGCAGGACGCCGTCCCGCTCGGGGGTGCGCACCGCGCCGACCAGCCGGGTGCCGGCGACCGCCGCCAGGCACGTGCCGGCCGCGAGCTCGTCGACCAGCTCGGCGGTGGTCTGGACCAGGGCCGGCAGCCGGACGTCGTCGTACAGCTGCGCCTCGGTCACGTAGGCGGCGCGCTGCAGGGTGAGCAGCTCGCCGGCTGCGCCGGCCGGCAGGGGTCCGAGCTCGACGGTGGGCACGGGCGGTCTCCTCGGGGGAGGGTGGACCGGAGCTGCGGCCCACCGGGGTCGGGTGGGCCGGACGATGAGGGCAGCCACCTACCGGCGGCGCCACTCCTGCGTCGTCGTCACGGCGGGGATCGTGCCAGCGCCGGGAGCCGGGGTCCACCGGGCCGCTACGGTGTCGCGCGTGCAGCTCACCGTCGTCGACCACCCGCTCGCCCGTGCCCGTCTGACCCGCATGCGCGACGAGCGGACCGACAACGCGGCGTTCCGCGCGGCCCTGGCGGAGCTGACCCAGATGCTGGTCTACGAGGCCACCCGCGACCTGCCCGTCGCCGAGGAGCAGATCACCACGCCGGTGACCGGCACCACCGGCTACCGGCTGGCCGCGCCGCCGCTCATCGTGCCGGTGCTGCGGGCCGGGCTCGGGATGGCCGACACCGCGCACGGGATGCTGCCGGAGTCGCAGATGGGCTTCGTCGGCCTGGCCCGCAACGAGGTGACCTTCCAGCCCGAGGCGTACATGGCCTCTCTGCCGGCGTCCCTGGTCGGCCGCGAGGTGTTCGTCCTCGACCCGATGCTGGCCACGGGCGGGTCGCTGGTGCACTGCTGCGGGCTCCTGACCGAGCGCGGCGCCACCTCGATCACCGTGCTCTGCGCCCTGGCCGCGCCGGAGGGGGTCCGCCGGCTGGAGGAGAGCGGGCTGCCGCTGCGGGTGTTCACCGCCTCGGTCGACGAGGGGCTCAACGACAAGGCCTACATCGTCCCGGGGCTCGGGGACGCCGGCGACCGTCAGTTCGGGGCGGTCTGACCGTGCGCTTCGGGGTGCTGGGCACCGGCCACTGGGCGCGGACGGTCCACGCGGCCGCCCTTGCCGAGCACCCGACCGCCGAGCTGGTCGGCGTGTGGGGTCGCGACCTGTCCAAGGCGAAGGCGGTCGGCGCGGAGTTCGACGTCCCCGGGTTCTCGGACCTGGCCGCGCTGCTCGACCAGGTCGACGCCGTGGCGATCGCCGTCCCTCCGTCGGTGCAGGCCGGGCTGGCCGAGCAGGCCGCGGCCGTCGGGAAGCACCTGCTGCTGGAGAAGCCCATCGGGCTCTCGCTCGCCGAGGCCGACCGGGTCGTGACCGCGGTCCGCTCGGCGAGGGTCGCCTCGGTCGTGTTCTTCACCTTCCGCTTCCAGGCCGGGACGTCGACCTGGATGACCCAGGCCGCCCGGACCCGGCTGGCCGGAGGCGCCGGCTCGTGGCTGAGCGCGCTGGCCGGCAGCCCCTTCGACTCGGCCTGGCGGCGCGAGCACGGCGCGCTGTGGGACATCGGTCCGCACGCGCTCTCGCTGCTGGTGCCGACGCTCGGCCCGGTGGTCTCCGTGCAGGCTGGGGCCGGCGCCGGCGACACCGTGCACCTGGTGCTGCAGCACGCCACCCCCGGCGTCTCCTCGACGGTGACGCTGTCGCACACCGTCGCGCCGATGTCGACGGGCATCGAGTTCTTCGTGCACGGGGACGCCGGCCGGCTGGTGCTGCTCCCGGACACCGAGAGCCCGGTCGAGTCGTTCTCCGTGGCGGTCGACGAGCTGGCGGCGGCCGCGGTGGCCGGCGGGACGCACCCGTGCGACGTCGGCTTCGCGCGCGACGTCGTCGCGGTGCTGGCGACCGCGGACCGCGCGCTGGAGTCCGGCTGCCGGGAGCACGTCCCGTCCTGACCCCTCGTCCGGGTGAGGGCGCGGCCGCGGGTGCAGGGTGGGCGGCCGCCGGGACGGCACCCTGCTCGCGGCGCCCCACGGTGGGGCGGGGAGACGGGGACGGACGTGGGTCTGGGCGAGTGGTACGTGCGGCGGGGACGGATCGACCGGACGACCTGGTGGCTGCACTACACGCTGCCGATCGCCGGGCTCGGCCTTCTGGCCAACGTCGCGGACGCGTCGCTGGGCTACCCGGTCTTCTCCACGACGGTCGACACCAGCAGCGCCTGGGGCGTCCTCGGTGGGCCGTTGACCACGGTGGTCTCGCTGCTGACGATCGTGCCGTCGATCAGCTCCACGGTGACGCGGCTGCACGACCGCGGGCACCCGGCGTGGTGGCTGCTCTGGTCGCTCCTGCCCCTCGTCGGGTGGCTCGTGCTGCTGATCCAGAACGGCTTCCTGGCCGGTCAGCCGGTACCCAACCGCTACGGGCTGCCGCCGGGCCAGCCGCCGATGCCGCAGCCCTGGTGAGCTCGGGCGGCGCATCACCGGCGTTCCTCGCGCATTGCCGGCGCTGCCGCACCGGCCCTGCACCGGGATCCCCGGCAACGGCCGCACCCTCGCGCTGTTCCCGACGCCTCCGCGCTGCTGCAACGACGCGGGAGCGGATGGACAGCGCCACAGCGGTTAGTCGAAGGGGTTCGTCAGGACGGGGCTGGCCTGCAGGACGGTGAGGGTGGCCGGCGGGCCGTCGGTGGTCGTGGTGCCGGGGACGTCGGCCGTCGCGCCACCGTCGACGCTGAAGGTGCCGCTCCAGGTGGTGGTGAGGGCGGCGGTGTAGGTGCCGCTGCGGTAGTCGTGGCTGATCGTGTGGTCGGGGTAGGGGGCGCCGGGGTCGGTGGTCCGCAGGACGGTGCCGTCGCCGGTGTCCCAGGTGAAACCGGTGGCGGTGGCGACGATGTCGACGGTGAAGCCGCGGATGTCGACGGTGAAGGTCTGGGTGGTCGGCCCGTCGGTGTAGAAGACGACCGGCAGGCCAGCGAGCGCGTTGCCCGGCGGCTGCTGCTGAGTGGGCAGGTCGGGCAGCGGCAGGGTCTGGAAGTAGCGGAAGACCTCTGCCGGCGACGGTGGCGGGTTCAGCGCCGTGATGTCGACGCAGGCCCGTGCCAGGGGCTCCCAGCCGCCGACCGGCGTTCCAGGTGCACTGCCGAGTGGTGGCGTAAAGCCGCCAGCAGTCGTGCCGTCGAGCAAGACGAGTTGTCTTTGCTGAAGCACCATTAGCTGCACAACCCTGTCTGGTGGAGCTGGGCAGAGTGCGTCATCGTCAGGGCGACAGACGCTGCCAGCGGCAGTATCAATCTGGCAGGGAGTTAGAAGGCGGTACGTATACGGTGCGTTCGCGGTTGCTTGATTTGTTGTGACCCAGATGTTGCCCTCGGTTCGCTCGGCGTACGCGGCGGTGAGGGCACCTTCTCCAGTGCCAACCTCTGGACGATCGCAGCCGCGCCGACAGTTGTCGGCAAGGCTCGGTTGAGACCCCAGGGTCACTAAAGTCGCTGCGCACGCCAACACCAGTAGAGCGCGCTGCACTCGGCGTCGAGTCATCCGAGAGTGAAGCTCGTGAGGATCCACGAGGCCCTCTCGGTGTTCCAACGAGCCAGCGCGCCTGAAGACATATCTGAAAGCGCGGGAAATGCCAAGTCTTGGACTATGGATCCCGATGCGTCCACAACCCTGAGGGCGGCCTGGTCGACAAAGAAGGCTATCTTGGCTTCAGCTTGCGGTTCTAGCGCTTCGATCCAATCAACAGTGATCTCGCCACCCTCATAGTGGTAGCCCGCGGCGGCATCGTTCTCGGTGTCGGTTGCGATTCGATCGCACTCAGCGCAACCGTCGCTGAACTCGCGCAGGGGAGCGGCGTCCATGACGGTCGACGTCCGGTTGATGAGGTCGATGTAGTAGCGGACGAAGGCCTCGGCACCTGCGGCGTCCTGGGTGCGGGCCTCGGCGGGCATGGGCAGGTCGGGCGGGCCCAGGGGTGGCAGCTCGGCCTCGGATGCGCCGGGCGAGGGATCCCCCTCGGGCAGGGTGTCGTTGGCCGCCTGCCGCTCCGAGCAGCCGCTCAGCGCCACCGTGCTGGCCGCGAGGCCCGCCACCAGTCGCAGGGTCCAGCGCCGTGTCACGTCGTCCACCCCCGTGTTGATCACCGGTCGCCGGGAGACTACGGAGTGCCGCCGTGCCAGGCATGCACTGCTGTGGACAACCACCCGAACGCATTGCCGGGGTTCTCGCGGGTTGCCGGCGCTGCCGCACCGGCAAGCCGCGGGGAACGCCGGCAATGGCCGCCCTCAGGCGCCCAGGGCCTCGGCCAGCTCCTCGAACGAGGCCAGCGACCAGTCGGCCTCCGGGTCCGAAGCTGGTGGCACCTCGCGCCCGCCGAACTCGTCGGGCCGGTGCACGTACGCCGTCCGCAGCCCTCGCGCCCGCGCCGCGGCCAGGTCGTCGAGGTGCGCCGCGACCATGACCACCGAGGACGGCGGCACCGCGAGCAGCTCCGGCACGGAGTCGTAGACCTCCGGGTCGGGCTTGTAGTGCCGCACGATCTCGGCCCCCAGCACGCAGTCCCACGGCAGGCCGGGCCGCCGCGCGAGGTCCACCTGCAGCGCCACGTTGCCGTTGGACAGCGGCGCCAGCACGAACGAGCGGGCCAGCCGGCGGAGACCGGGGAGCACGTCCGGCCACGGGTCCAGCCGGTGCCAGGCCAGCACCAGCTCGTCGCGGACCTCGGCCGGCACGGACCCCAGCCCGGCGTCGGCCAGGACGTCGTCCAGCGAGGACCGGTGCAGCGCGTCGAGCGGCGTCCACGGCAGCTCACCGGAGCGCACCCGCTCCATCGACGGCACGTACCGCTCACGCCAGTCGTCGGCCAGCGCGACGGCGTGCACCGCCGGGCCCAGCAGCCGGGACGCCTCGCGGGCGACGCCACCGCGCCAGTCCACGACGGTGCCGAAGACGTCGAAGACCAGCGCGCGGATGTCCACTACAGCCCCAGGGCCGCCGACATCTCGGCGCGCAACCGGTCGAGCTCGTCGGCGCCCCGGCCGCGCGCGGCGATGATCCCGGCGTCCTCGTGCACCGGGACGACCGTCTCCAGGTACGCCTTGAGCTTGGGCTCGGTGCCGCTGGGCCGCACGATCACCCGCACACCGTCGCCCAGCAGCCGGACGGCGTCCACCGCAGGCGTCTCGTCGAGCAGGTCGGAGGCGGTCACCGCGCGCCCGAGCAACTGCCGGGGCGGCGCCGACCGCAGCCGCGCCATCATCGCGCCGATCCGCGAGAGGTCCTCGACCCGCACCGACAGCTGCCCGGTCGCGAACAGCCCGTGCTCGAGGGCCAGCTCGTCGAGCCGGTCGGTCAGCGTGCGGCCGGTCGCCTTCAGTTCGGCCGCCAGCAGCGCGACGGCCAGCGCGGCCGAGATGCCGTCCTTGTCCTTCACGACGGACGGCGCCACCGCGTAGCCCAGCGCCTCCTCGTACCCGAACACCAGCGGCTCGTCGGCCGACCCGGCGCGGACGATCCACTTGAAGCCGGTCGGCGTCTCGGCGAACCGGACGCCGTGCGCGGCGGCCAGCGCGTGCAGCAGCGAGCCGCTCACCAGCGACGCCGCGTACGTGCCGCGCACCCCGCGGCGCAGCAGCCAGTCGGCGAGCAACCCGCCCACCTCGTCGCCGGTCAGCTGCCGGCCGCCGCAGACCACCGAGCAGCGGTCGGCGTCGGGGTCCTCGGCGATCGCCACGTCGGCGTCCACCCGGGCGGCCAGGGCGGTCAGCAGGTCGACCGCGCCCGGCTCCTCCGGGTTGGGGAAGGCCACGGTCGGGAACGCCGGGTCGGGCTCGTCCTGCTCGGGCACGCTCACCGGCGGGGCGAACCCGGCAGCGGCGAACGCCACCCGGGTCGTCTCCGCGCCGACCCCGTGCATCGCCGTGTAGGCGACGACGAGGCGGTCGCGGTCGGGGACGCGCGACGGCTCCAGCGCGCGCACCACCGCCGCCACGTAGTCGGCCTGGACGTCGTCGCCGAGGGTCAGCCAGTCGTCGGACGTCGGCACCTCGCGCGCCGCGCCGACCGCGGCGATCACCGCCTCGATCTCCCGGTCGACCGGCGGCACCAGCTGCGCGCCGTCGCCCAGGTAGACCTTGTAGCCGTTGTCGTCGGGCGGGTTGTGGCTGGCGGTCACCATCACCCCGGCCACGCACCCGAGGTGCCGGACGGCGAAGGAGAGCACCGGCGTCGGCAGCGGCCGCGGCAGCACCTGGACGGCGAACCCCGCGCCGGCCAGCACCGCGGCGGACGCCCGGGCGAACTCGTCGGAGCGCCGGCGGGCGTCGAACCCGATCACCACGCCTCCGCCCGCGTGCCCGGCGTCGGCCAGCCAGCGGCCCAGGCCGGCGGCCGCGCGGGTGACCACGGCGGCGTTCATCCCGGCCGGCCCGGCGCGCAGCGGGCCGCGCAGCCCGGCGGTGCCGAAGGTCAGCGGCCCGGCGAAGCGGCGCTCCAGCTCCGTGTGGGCCCCGGGATCGGTGGGCGCAGCCTCGATGAGCGCCTCGATCTCCCGGCGGTCGCCGTCGTGCGGATCGGCGTCGGCCCAGGCGCGGGCGGCCTCGAGCAGGCTCATGCGCGCTCCTCGAAGTGCTCGGCGTCGAAGTCCGCCGTCGTGAACTCACCGCCGACGCGGCCGTGCACCGGGTCCGCGAGATCGGGCTCGCCGTGCACTGCGACGAGTGCCGCCGCGTACGGCTCGGCGTCGTCGACCGGCTCGTAGCCCAGCGATCGGGCGGCCGTGAGGTCCCACCAGCCGCGGGAGTTGGCCGAGACGCCCCACACCACGGCGAACCCGGGGGAGGGCGCCCGCAGCGCGGCGTCGACCAGCGACACCTGGTCGGCGGGGGAGAGCCACGTCGACAGGTGACGGGTCGTCGTCGGCTCGGGGGCGGCGGTGCCGATGCGCAGGCACACGACGTCCAGGCCGTACCGGTCGGCGTAGAGCGAGCCGAGCGCCTCCATCGCCACCTTGGACACCCCGTAGAAGGTGTCCGGTCGCGGGAGGCCGTCGGTCTCGCGCAGCAGGCCCTCGGCCGGGCGCGGGGTGAAGCCGGTGGCGTGGTTGCTCGACGCCAGCACCACCCGGGGGACGCCGGCCCGCCGGGCCGCCTCCAGCACGCACTGGGTGCCGTCGATGTTGGCGTGCGAGACCGCCGCCCACGTCGACTCGCCGGAGACGCCGCCCAGGTGGACGACGGCGCTCGCACCCTCCACGGCCTCGGCCATCGCGGCCCGGTCGGTGACGTCGGCGACCACGTGCTCCTCGCCCGGGCGGGGATCGGCGATCGGGACGACGTCCAGCGAGCGCAGCGCCCAGCCGCGCTCGGGGAGCCCACCTCGCAGCACCGTGCCGATCCGGCCGGCCGCGCCGGTGAGCAGCACAGGACCGGTCACCGGGACCTCCCCGCGGCCGTCTCCGCGGAGACCGCCGTCACGACGGCACCTGTTCGCTCACGCGGGGCGCTCCGCTCCTCGCTGACGGGCTCCCGCCCCTGCCCGCTCACGGCAGCCGGCCGATGAACCGCACCAGCAACTCGCCCAGCCGGCCGGCCGCCGCCCTGCCCGCGGCGAGCACCTCCTCGTGGTCGAGCTTCTCGCCGGTGATGCCGGCCGCGGCGTTGGTGACCATCGACAGGCCCAGCACCTCCAGCCCCGCGGCGCGGGCCGCGATCGCCTCGAGCGCCGTCGACATGCCCACCAGGTCCGCGCCGAGCGTGCGCAGCATCCTGATCTCGGCCGGCGTCTCGTAGTGCGGCCCCGGCAGCGCCGCGTAGACGCCCTCGGTCAGCGACGGGTCCAGCTGGCGGGCCAGCGACCGCAGCCGGGCGGAGTACAGGTCGGTGAGGTCGACGAACGTGGCGCCGACCAGCGGCGAGCGGGCGGTGAGGTTGAGGTGGTCGCTGATCAGCACCGCCTGGCCCACCCGCTGCTCCGGGGCCAGCCCGCCGGCGGCGTTGGTGAGGACGACGGTGCGCACGCCCGCGGCGGCGGCCGTCCGGACGCCGTGCACGACCGGCTCCACACCACGGCCCTCGTACAGGTGGGTGCGGCCGAGGAAGAGCAGCACCCTGCGGTCGCCCACCCGCACCGAGCGGACCTCACCACCGTGGCCCACCGCGGTCGGGGCGGCGAAGCCGGGCAGCTCCCCGATGGCGACGCTGCCCTCGGCGGCGCCGAAGGCGTCGGCGGCCGGCGCCCACCCCGACCCCATGACGACGGCCACCTCGTGGCCGCTGCCGAGCGCGCTGGTCAGGTCGTCGGCCGCGCGGGCGGCCAGGGCGGCGGGGTCGGTGGCGGGGGGTGCACTCACGCTCGGACGCTAACCCAGCGCCCGCGTGCGTGACGGGGCACACGTGCCCCAGCTGTCCCGCTGCGGGCGTGTCCGCTGGAGGCGGGGGAGCGGGAGGCCGAGTGTGTCGGGGTGCAGCGCATCGACATCGACGGCGTCCCCGTCTTCACCGCCGACGGCCCGGCACGGACCACCGCCGCCCTCGTCTTCGGGGTCGGGCTCCGCGACGAGACGTTCGCGACCATCGAGGTCACCCACCTCGTGGAGCACCTCGCGATGGGCGCGCTGCCCAAGTCGCACCTGCGGTGCAACGCGGTGACCGACGTCGACACGACGACCTTCCACGCCACCGGCCGGCCGGAGGCCGTGGGTGCGTTCCTCGAGGGCATCTGCCGGGCGCTGGCGCACCTGCCGACCGAGCGGATGGACGTCGAGGTCGGGGTCCTCCAGGCGGAGAACTGCTCCACGGCCCACTCCACCCTCGCGGCGCTCTGGGCCGCCCGGTTCGGCCTGACCGGTCCCGGCCTGGCCGTCGCCGACGGGCCGGGTCCGGAGTACCTCACGGAGGAGACCGTGCGGGCGCACGCCCGCCGCTGGTTCGTCCGCGACAACGCCGCGCTGTGGTGCGCCGGGCCGCTGCCGACCGGACTGCGGCTGCCGCTGCCGGCCGGCCCCCGACCCGAGCGGCCCGCCCCCGCCCCGCGGCCGCAGACCGGGCCGGTGTGGACCAAGGGGCACGGCGCCGGCGTCGGCCTGCTGCTGTCCGCCGGCAGCGCGGGCGACCCCGCGCTGACCGTCGGCGTCGAGGTGCTCAAGGAACGCCTGCGCGACACCGCCCGCCTCGCCCGCGGCCTGAGCTACTCGGTCGACTCCAGGACCCTGGACGTCACGGCCGACCGGCGGGAGATCGCCGTCGTCGTCGACGCGCGGGCGGGGCAGGAGGCCGCGGTGGCCGGCCTGCTCTGGCAGGCCTACACGGAGCTGCACGACTCCGGCCCGACCGCCGCCGAGCTCGCGCACGCGGTGGCCGGCTTCGAGGAGGAGCTGGACGCCGACGAACGCGCCGTCGTCGAGTCCGAGCTCGCCGACGCGGCCTACTGCGCGGTGAGCGGGCTGCCGTTCCGCCCGGTGCAGGACGTGCTCGACGCCTGGCGGACGACGACGGCCGAGCGGGTCGCGACGGCGCTGCGCGGCACCCGGCCGACGGCGATCCTGTACGTGCCCGAGCAGGTCGACTACGCGGGCCCGGGCGGGCCGGTCGAGCGTCGCTACGTCTGCAACCTGCAGGACCGGCTGCCGGTGGGGGAGACCTTCCGGCCCTCGGCGCTGGCCCGGCTGTTCTCCCGGGAGAGCCGGGTCGCCCTCGTCGTCGGTGAGCGGGAGCTGGCCCACCGCGACAGCGACGGCGACGTCCACAGCATCCCCTGGGAGCTGGTCGAGGCCGCGCTGCCCACCCAGGACGGCCGGGCGGTCTTCGTCGTCGGGCGCAACCTGTGCAGCACCGTCGTGGACGAGGACCGGTTCGGACGGCGGGCGGTCGCGGCCGTCCAGGCCCGGGTCCCCGCCACCCGGTGGCTGCCGCGTCCGGCCATCCCGGGGGACGACCTGGTCGGAGCGGCTTCCCCGGCAGCCGGGACGGCGGCTCGTCCCTAGACTCCCCAGCGTGCAGATCCCGTTCCGGTCCTCCGAGCGAGCCAGCCTCGGCGTCGAGTGGGAGCTGCAGCTCGTGGACCTGCAGACGCGGCAGCTGACCGCGGGCGCCGTCGAGATCCTCGAGGAGATCCGGCCCGAGGGCGCCCAGGAGCACCCCAAGGCCAAGCACGAGCTGCTGCAGTCGACCGTGGAGATCATCACCGGCATCTGCGGCACCGTCGCCGAGGCCAAGGCCGACCTGGCCGGCACCCTCGCCGAGGTGCGGGCCGCCGCCGAGCGCCGCGGCCTGGGCCTGATGTGCGCCGGCACCCACCCGATCACCGACTGGCAGACGCAGCAGATCTCGCCCAAGGAGCGCTACCTGCAGCTGGTCGAGAAGATGCAGTGGCTGGCCCGCCGGCTGCAGATCTTCGGCGTCCACGTGCACGTCGGCGTCCGGGCGCCGGAGAAGGCGATCCCGATCGTCAACGCGCTCACCCAGTACGTGCCGCACTTCCTGGCGATCTCGGCGTCCTCCCCGTTCTGGGTAGGCTGCGACACCGGGCTGGCCTCGGCTCGTTCCAAGGTCTTCGAGGGGATGCCGACCGCCGGCCTGCCCTACCAGCTGTCGGGCTGGGACCGCTTCGAGGAGTACATGGAGACGCTGATCTCCACGCACGCCATCGAGAGCGTCCGCGAGGTGTGGTGGGACATCCGCCCGCACCCGGACTTCGGCACCGTCGAGCTGCGCATCTGCGACGGGCTGCCCACCCTCGACGAGATCGGCGCGGTCGCCGCGCTCTCCCAGTGCCTGGTCGAGCAGTTCGACACCCAGCTCGACCGCGGCTACACCCTGCCGGTGCCGGCCTCGTGGGTGCTGCGGGAGAACAAGTGGCGGGCGGCCCGCTACGGCCTGGACGCCGACATCGTCGTCGACGACAAGGGCACCGTGCGGCCGGTGCGCCAGGCGATCACCGACCTGGTCGAGGAGCTCGAGCCCACCGCGCGCCGGCTGGGCTGCGAGGCCGAGCTGGCCGACGTCGAGCGCGTGCTGGCCGTCGGCGCCTCCTACCAGCGGCAGCGCGCGGTCGCCGCGGCGCACGACGGCGACCTCACCGCCGTCGTCGACAGCCTGCTGGCCGAGCTGCGGGACGGCCTGCCCGCCAGCGGGCCCGCCGGTCTCCCGCCCGGGCCGGTCCCCGGCCCGGCCCGGTGCACCGGAGGCCATTCGGCATGAGGGGCACCGCGGCATGAGGGGCACTGCAGCATGAGGGGCACCGCCGCATGAGGGGCACCGCCGCATGAGGGGCACCGCCGCATGACCTCGTTCCCGGAGGAGCTGGGGACGGCGGTCGACGAGTGGGTCGCCGAGAGGCAGCCGCAGCTGGTCGCGGTGCGCCGTCACCTGCACGCCCACCCCGAGCTGTCCTACGCCGAGTTCGAGACGACGTCCTTCCTCGAGCAGCGGCTGCGCAACGCGGACCTGGACCCCAAGCGGCTGCCCAGCGGCACCGGGCTGGTCGTCGAGGTGGGCGAGGGGGCGGGCGGGCCCGGGCCGACCGTGGTGCTGCGCGCCGACATCGACGCGCTTCCGCTGGCCGACCTCAAGGACGTCCCCTACGCCTCCACCCGCGAGAACGCCTGCCACGCCTGCGGGCACGACGTGCACACCACCGTCCTGCTCGGCGCCGTGCTGGCGCTGAACTCGCTGGACGACCTGTCCGGCACCGTGCGCTGCGTCTTCCAGCCGGCCGAGGAGACGGTCCCCGGCGGGGCCACCGGGGTGGTCGCCGCCGGCGTGCTGGAGGGTGCCTCGCGGGCGTTCGCGCTGCACTGCGACCCCTCCCTGCCGGCCGGCAGCGTCGGCCTGCGCACCGGCGCGATCACCGCCGCCTGCGACCGGATGGACGTCACCCTCACCGGCCCCGGCGGGCACACCGCCCGCCCCCAGCTGACCGTCGACCTCGTCGACGCCCTCGGCCGGCTGATCACCGACCTGCCGTCGCTGCTGTCCCGGCAGGTCGACCCGCGCGCCGGGATGTCGCTGGTGTGGGGCGCGGTCAAGGCTGGGGTGGCGGCCAACGCCATCCCGCAGCGCGGCCACCTGAGCGGCACGGTGCGGGTGCTGGACCGCGACGCCTGGCAGGACGCCGAGGGGCTGCTGCGCTCGCTGGTGGAGCGGGTCGCCGCCACCACCGGCGCCGACGTGGAGGTCGACTACGTCCGCGGGGTGCCGCCGGTGGTCAACGACCCGCGGGCGGTGGCGCTGCTGCGCTCGGCGGCGCTGGAGACGGTGGGCAGCGAGGGGCTGCGGGTGTCCCCGCAGAGCATGGGCGGCGAGGACTTCGGGTGGTTCGCCGACGTCGTGCCGATCGCGCTGGCCCGGCTGGGCACGCACGGTGGCGGCGCGCCGCTGGACCTGCACCGGGGCACGTTCGACATCGACGAGCGGGCGATCGGCGTCGGCGTGCGGCTGCTGGCCCGGACCGCCCTGCACGCGCTGGCCGCCGACGCCGGCGGCCCACCACCCGGATCTCCGCCGCACCCTGGACGTACCAAGCCGGGCGGGCGACGGTAGACACTGACGCTGGTCCACTGGAGGGAGCTCGACGATGCGTTCCACCGATCAGCAGACCCCGGCACCGGCCGACGCCGAGGTGCCGGCCGAGCACGAGGTCCCCGACGACCTCAGGCTCGCCGCCGGTTTCCCGGCCGCGACCCGGGAGGCCTGGCGCGAGCTGGTCGCCGCGGTGCTCCGCAAGGCCGGGCGCGAGGACCTGCCCGAGCCGGTCGAGGACGCGTTGCGGGTGCCGGTGGGCACCGGTGTCAGCGTCGCCCCGCTCTACACCGCCGACGACGCCGGCGACCTGCCGGCCGCCGTCGGCGTCCCGGGTCTGGCTCCCTTCGTCCGCGGCTCCCGCCCGGGCGCGGCCGGCGGCGACGTGCCCGGTGGCTGGGACATCCGCCAGCGGCACGCCCACCCCGACGTCGCGCTGACGCGGGAGGCGATCGCCGCCGACCTGGAGAACGGCGTCACCTCGCTGTGGCTGGAGCTCGGCGAGGGCGCGGTCCCGGTCGACGCGCTCGGCGACGTCCTGACCGACGTCTACCTCGACCTGGCGCCGGTGTCGGTCTCCGGCGGGCCACCGGCCGCCGAGGCCCTCCTCGCGCACGTCGCCGGCCGCACCGACCTCGCGCCCGGCGGCTCGCTGGGCCTGGACCCGCTCGGCGTCCACGCCGCCTCCGGCGAGGAGCAGGACCTCACCGGGCTGGCCGACGTCGCCCGGCGGGCGCCCGCCGGCTGGCGCACCGTCGTCGTCGACGCCACGGTCTTCTCCGACGCCGGGGCCTCGGCCGTCGAGGAGCTCGGCTGCTCGCTGGCCGCCGGTGTGGCCTACCTGCGGGCGCTGACCGACGGCGGGCCGGGGGGCGGCCTGTCCGTGGACGAGGCGTTCGCCCAGCTGGAGTTCCGCTACGCCGCCAGCGCCGACCAGTTCACGACGATCGCCGGGCTGCGCGCCGCCCGCCGGCTGTGGGACCGGGTCGGCGAGGTCAGCGGCGCCTCGCCCGACGTCCGCGCCCAGCGGCAGCACGCCGTCACCTCCTCGGTGATGACGACCAGGCGCGACCCGTGGGTCAACATGCTGCGGACGACGGTGGCCTGCTTCGCCGCGGGCGTGGGCGGCGCCGACGTCGTCACGGTGCAGCCCTTCGACGCCGCGCTCGGCCTGCCCGACGCCTTCTCCCGCCGGATCGCCCGCAACACCCAGGCCCTGCTGGTCGAGGAGGGGCACCTGGCCCGCGTGCTCGACCCGGCCGGCGGCTCCTGGTACGTCGAGTCGCTCACCGACTCCCTGGCCGACGCGGCCTGGGCCTGGTTCACCGAGATCGAGCGGGGCGGCGGGTTGGTCGCCGCGCTGGGCTCGGGCCTGGTGCGCGACCGGATCGCCGCCGCGTGGGACGCCCGCGCCGAGCGGCTGGCGCACCGCACCGAGGCGATCACCGGCGTCAGCGAGTTCCCCAACCTGGCCGAGAAGCTACCGCCTCGCCAACCCGCCGCGGACCTGCGCCCGACCGGTGGGCTGCCCCGGGTGCGTGCGGCGCAGGCGTTCGAGGAGCTGCGCGACCGCGCCGAGGCGGCCGATCCGCCACCGCAGGTCTACCTCGCCACGATCGGCCCGATCGCCCGGCACACCGCGCGGGCCACCTTCGCCGGCAACCTGTTCCAGGCAGGGGGAGTCGCGACGCCGTCCGGCGACGGGGCCTCCGGCCTCGCCGACGCCGGGACGGCGGTCGCCTGCATCTGCGGGACCGACAAGGACTACGCCGAGTCGGCCGCGCAGCTGGCCGCCGACCTGCGCGCGGCCGGCGCCACGCACGTGTGGCTCGCCGGCAAGCCGTCCCTGCGTGTGGACGGCGTCGACGGGTACCTGTACGCCGGATGCGACGCGCTCGACGTCCTGCGCACCGTCCACGAGCAGCTGGGAGTGCCGGCATGAGTGTCATCCCCGACTTCAGCAGCGTCGAGCTGGGCCGTCCCGCGGCGGCCACCTCGGCCGACGACTGGGCCAAGCGGTTCAAGGAGACCACCGGCCGTGGCGTGGAGGAGGCGGCCTGGGAGACGCCGGAGGGCATCGCCGTCCCGCCGCTGTACACGCCCGCCGACCTCGACGGCCTGGACTTCCTGCAGACCTACCCGGGGCTGCCGCCGTACCTGCGCGGGCCCTACCCGACGATGTACACGACCCAGCCGTGGACGGTCCGCCAGTACGCGGGCTTCTCCACCGCCGCGGATTCCAACGCGTTCTACCGGCGCAACCTCGCCGCCGGGCAGAAGGGCCTGTCGATCGCCTTCGACCTGCCCACCCACCGGGGCTACGACTCCGACCACCCGCGGGTGGTGGGCGACGTCGGCATGGCCGGGGTGGCGGTCGACTCCATCCTGGACATGCGGCAGCTGTTCGACGGCATCCCGCTGGACCGGATGAGCGTCTCGATGACCATGAACGGCGCCGTCCTGCCGGTGCTGGCGCTCTACATCGTCGCCGCCGAGGAGCAGGGGGTGGAGCACGGTCAGCTGACCGGGACCATCCAGAACGACATCCTCAAGGAGTTCATGGTCCGCAACACCTACATCTACCCGCCCAAGCCGTCGATGCAGATCATCAGCGACATCTTCGCGTTCACCTCGCAGCAGATGCCGCGGTTCAACTCGATCTCCATCTCCGGCTACCACATCCAGGAGGCCGGGGCGACGGCCGACCTGGAGCTGGCCTACACGCTGGCCGACGGCGTCGAGTACCTGAAGGCGGGCAAGGACGCCGGGCTGGACGTCGACGCGTTCGCGCCGCGGCTGAGCTTCTTCTGGGCGATCGGCATGAACTTCTTCATGGAGGTCGCGAAGCTGCGCGCCGGTCGGCTGCTGTGGGCGCGGCTGGTCAAGGAGGCCGGTGCGCAGAAGGACAAGTCGCTGTCGCTGCGCACCCACTCGCAGACCTCGGGCTGGTCGCTGACGGCGCAGGACGTCTACAACAACGTCGTCCGCACCTGCCTGGAGGCGATGGCCGCCACCCAGGGGCACACCCAGTCGCTGCACACCAACGCCCTCGACGAGGCGCTGGCCCTGCCCACCGACTTCTCCGCGCGGATCGCCCGCAACACCCAGCTGCTGCTGCAGCAGGAGTCCGGGACGACGCGGGTCATCGACCCGTGGGGCGGCTCGGCGTACGTGGAGAAGCTGACCTACGACCTGGCCCGCCGCGCCTGGGCGCACATCGAGGAGGTCGCCGAGCACGGCGGCATGGCGCAGGCCATCGACGACGGCATCCCCAAGCTGCGCATCGAGGAGGCCGCCGCCCGCACCCAGGCGCGCATCGACTCGGGCCGGCAGCCGGTGATCGGCATCAACAAGTACCGGGTCGACGCCGACGAGGCGATCGAGGTGCTGCGGGTCGACAACGCCGACGTGCTCGCCCAGCAGAAGGCCAAGCTGGAGGAGCTGCGCGCCTCCCGGGACTCCTCGGCCGTGCAGGAGGCGCTGCGCCGGCTCACCGACGCGGCGCGGGCCGCTGCCGAGGGGCGGCGCGGTCGCGAGCTGGACGCGAACCTGCTCAAGCTCGCCGTCGACGCCGCGCGCGCCAAGGCCACCGTCGGGGAGATCTCCGACGCGCTGGAGGAGGTCTACGGGCGGCACGCGGGCCAGGTGCGCACCATCTCCGGTGTGTACCGCGACGAGGCAGGGGAGTCCGGCCCGATGGAGGAGACGCGCCGGCTGGCCGAGGCGTTCGAGGAGGCCGAGGGACGCCGTCCCCGCATCCTGGTCGCCAAGATGGGCCAGGACGGCCACGACCGCGGGCAGAAGGTCATCGCGACCGCCTTCGCCGACCTCGGCTTCGACGTCGACGTGGGCCCGCTGTTCCAGACCCCCGAGGAGGTCGCCCGGCAGGCGGTCGAGGCCGACGTGCACGTCGTCGGCGTCTCGTCGCTGGCCGCCGGCCACCTGACGCTGGTGCCGGCGCTCAAGCAGGCGCTCGCCGACCTCGGGGCCGAGGACGTCATGATCGTCGTCGGCGGGGTCATCCCGCCCGACGACGTGCCGACGCTCAAGGAGATGGGCGCCGCCGAGGTGTTCCTGCCCGGCACGGTGGTCGCCGAGGCGGCGCAGGGGCTGCTGCGGACGCTGTCGTCCCGTCTCGGGCACTGATGGGCCGTCCGGTCGACGTCCCGGCGCTCGTCGAGGGCGTACTCGCGGGGGACCGGCGGGCCGTGGCGCGGGCGATCACGCTGGTGGAGTCGCACCGCAGCGACCACCGGGAGCGCGCGCAGGAGCTGCTGGTCGAGCTGCTGCCGCACGCCGGGGCGGCGCGGCGGGTCGGCATCAGCGGCGTCCCCGGGGTGGGGAAGTCGACGTTCATCGACCAGCTAGGCGTGACGCTCACCGCGGCCGGGTCGAGGGTGGCGGTGCTCGCCGTCGACCCGTCGTCCGCACGGTCCGGCGGGTCGATCCTCGGCGACAAGACCCGGATGGCGCGGCTGTCGGTCGACCCGCAGGCGTTCATCCGGCCGTCGCCGACCTCGGGCACGCTCGGCGGGGTCGCGCAGGCCACCCGGGAGTCGATGGTCGTCGTCGAGGCGGCCGGGTACGACGTCGTCCTGGTGGAGACCGTCGGGGTCGGGCAGTCGGAGATTACCGTCGCCGAGATGGTCGACTCGTTCCTGTTCCTGACGCTGGCCCGCACCGGCGACCAGCTGCAGGGCATCAAGCGCGGCATCCTCGAGATCGCCGACGTCATCGCGGTGAACAAGGCGGACGGGCCCGGTGCCCCCGACGCCCGCAAGGCCGCCCGCGAGCTGGCCGGGGCGATCCGCATGCTGCGCGGCCACGGGGAGGACTGGCAGGTGCCGGTGCTGACCTGCGCCGGGCTGACCGGTGAGGGGCTCGACGAGGTGTGGGCCAAGCTGGTCGAGCACCAGGACCGGCGGAGGGCCTCCGGCGCGTTCGAGGAGCAGCGCCGCAGCCAGCAGGTGCGCTGGACCCGGCAGCTGGTCCGCGACGGCCTGGAGCACCGGCTGCGTGCGCACCCCGGCGTCCGGGCGGCCGCGCCGGAGCTGGAGAAGGCGGTCCTGGCCGGCGAGCTCACCCCGGCGCTGGCCGCGCAGCAGCTGCTGGAGACCTTCCTCCACGACTCCTGAAATGTGAGCGTCTAGCGCCAGCATGTTAAGCGCGCTCGGCGCAGCGAGGATGGGCACATCGAGGTCGTCCGCCATACAGGCCCGTCGTCGACGTCCGGCAGGCGCCTGTGCGCGATCGCGTTGCGGAGTAGGTACAGATCTCGCCATGGTTCGACGACACCGGGATGTCGCTGTACCTCCCCGGATTCGTTCCCGACGACGATCCACAGCCGATGGATTACCCAGTGGGTCGTCGTACCGGCTGGTTATCGTCCTGGCAATTTGACGAGGATGCCCAGGAGAGCGTCATGATCGATCGGTGCGGCTCGCGCCGAGCGGCCTGGTGGACGCTGCCTTGAACGCTATCGCGTCCGAGACATCCCGGTCGTCGTCCAAGTGGCCGACCAGCCGATCCGGAAAGGCGAAGTGCAGCCGTCGGACACCGTGCACCTCACCGAGGGCGCTCCAGCTCGACTGCCCGGGCTCGGACGGTGATTTCGTAGGCCCCTCGGGCTCGTTCGCCGCCACGCGCCTGGTGAGCGCACTTGGCGCAGACCGCGCAGAAGCTGCTTGAGTCGTCAGAATCCAAAGAGTGATAATTGTGCTTGTACGGAGCTCTATTCGCTGGCCGCGGTCGAATCCTCGTCCCCGGTCACGAAGCGGTACTGGAGATAGATTCTGCGGATCCTGGCAACGGCTGGACTTTCGTCCTTTATCTGAGCCTTGTCGACAGTTGCGAGGCGATCGAGAGCTGAAGTGATATGACGCTCGATGCCACGCCTCACGACAATGCCAGGGCGAAGGAACCACAGCGTCGATTCCCGCCGGTACCTCAGGTCCAAGAGGCACAGCAGAGGGCCCGCATAGAATGCAAGTGCCGCCAGGGTGATCTGCGCTGCTCGTGCCGTCAGCGACTCGGACTCCTCCAAGAGTAGGAAGGCGATTAGGAGAGCGCCTAGCAGTGCCCATGCCAGTAGGAAGAACGCCATAAATGATGCCAAGAAGGCCGACCGGTCGACTAGTCCGACGAGGATCCCCTGCACCAGAAACGTTCCTGCCGCAACACCTATAGTGCCAAGCGACACCGAAGCTAAGAGTGCTACGGTGCGACCTTGAGTCGAACCCGCGTAGGCTCCCCCTATCAGTATAAGCAATGCCACTAAAGAAAATACGACTAGGGCGCTCGCAATCAGGCCAGCGAGAAGTCGCGGGGTGGCGGGCGTCTTGGGCGGCATCGGTATCCGCTCGAGCATGTTGGCGTACCTTTTTGCCTCTATGGCTCGGCGCCTTGACCTGATCTGCGCCTCAATGTCCCCGGCACTGTGCACGTCGGGAGCTGCACTAGCGGCTAAGGCTGCAATAACGCACGCCATGGCAAACACGGGAATGCGGCCGAGTAGATCGAATCTGTCCGCTGCAAAAGCGCCGATCAGTGCAGCTAGTCCCACAAGGACCGAGAGCATTGCCGAGATGAGACTGAGCTGGCCCCAAAGGCGGTAACGTGCGTAAAGACGACCGCCGTCAATGTTGTTGAGTCGGCCTGGTCTGTTGACAAGGCTCAGCGCTACAACGACGGCTGCAAGCCCAGCCAGGATGTCCGCCGCCTCTCCGGTCTCCAAGGTGACTGCAAACGGTGGAGGCTGCGCGCCTGAGTGATCGTCATCTCGCGAGAGTTGATACATGCCGACTATGAGACATGCTCCGGTGTATGTGGAAGCGCTTATGAGGATCAGCGTGGTCGCCTGACGCCAATGTAATCTCTCAACGCGCAGTACGTTTGCGACCAGCTGATCATCAGTGGGGACAGGTGTTTGCTCCTGCGCGCTCACGGTGTCATGAGAACAGGCGCCCACCCTCTACCGAGACGACACGCCCTGTGTGGCGCAGAGGTGGCAGACGTTTGACCTCTGTGCGGCGGCGCGGGTCAGACGCCGGTGGAGCGGCACTCCCGGGCGCGCAGCTCGGCGAGGTAGTCGTCCGGGGCGCCGGCGGCCTCGGCGGCGTCCGCGAGCGCGCCCAGGTACCGCGCCGAGGGCAGCCCGCCCTCGAAGGCGTCGAGCACGTAGACCCACGCCACCTGGTCGCCGGTCAGCGTGTGCACCCGCAGGTGCAGCTTGCGGTAGAGGCCCTGGTCGGCGCCTTCCCAGGCGTCGAGCGCCTCCTCGTCGGCGTCGGTGAGGTCGTAGAGGGCGACGAAGACACCGGGGGACAGCGACTCACCCGGCGTGGTGTCGTCCGGGACGAGGGTGGCCAGCGCACCCTCCCAGCCGTACTCCTCGGCCCCGAAGGTCAGCCGCCAGCCCTTGATCCAGCCGGTGCCGGTGTGCGGGGAGGAGGGACAGCGCCGGAGCATCTGTGCGGGGTCCATGTTCGACCCGTAGGCGGCGTAGAGGCCCATCACGGGGCAGCCTACGGCGGTGTGGCACGCCCCTCGGTGGGAGATGGGCCACGTCGTCACCCGGAACGGGGAGAATGGTGTGCGGCACGTGTCCCCACCGCACCGAGAAGGACTCCCATGACCCGCATCGTCATCATCGGCGGCGGTCCCGCCGGCTACGAGGCCGCGCTGGTCGCCGCATCCCTCGGTGCGGAGGTCACCGTGGTGGAGCGCGACGGCGTCGGTGGGGCCAGCGTGCTCACCGACTGCGTCCCCTCGAAGACCTTCATCGCGTCGGCGGGCGTGATGACCAACGTGCGCGACTCCGCCGCGCTCGGCGTGCAGGGCTCCGAGCTCGCCGCCGTCGGCATCGACCTGCCCGCGGTCAACCAGCGGGTCAAGGGCCTGGCCGTGGCGCAGTCCGCCGACATCCGGGCCCGGCTGGTCGCCGAGGGCGTGCGGGTCGTCGCCGGGCAGGGCCGGCTCTCCGACGAGGTCCGCGGGCTGGTGGAGCACCGGGTGGAGGTGGTGGACCGCGACGGCGCGGTGACCGAGACGCTGGAGTGCGACGTCGTCCTGGTCGCGACCGGCGCCGATCCCCGGGTGCTGCCCGGCGCCGAGCCCGACCACGAGCGGATCCTCGACTGGCGCGACGTCTACGACATCGAGGAGATGCCCGAGCACCTGGTCGTCGTCGGCTCCGGCGTGACCGGTGCGGAGTTCGCCTCCGGCTACCTGGAGGCCGGCGTCCCGGTGACGCTGGTGTCCTCGCGCGACCGGGTGCTGCCCGGCGAGGACTCCGACGCCGCCGAGGTGCTCGAGGAGGTCTTCCAGTCCCGCGGCGGCCGGCTCGAGCGCGGCCGGGCCGCGGCGGTCCGGCGCACCGAGAAGGGGGTGGTCGTCGAACTCACCGACGGCCGCACCGTCGAGGGCTCGCACGCGCTGATGACCGTCGGCACCGTGCCGAACACCGCCGGGCTCAACCTGGAGCGGTGCGGGGTCGAGCTCGCACCGGCCGGGCACGTCGTCGTCGACCGCGTGTCGCGCACGAGCGTCCCGGGCGTCTACGCCGCCGGTGACGTCACCGGGGTCTTCCAGTTGGCGTCGGTCGCGGCGATGCAGGGCCGGATCGCCATGTGGCACGCGCTCGGCGAGGCCGTCACCCCGATCCGGCTGAAGACCGTCTCGGCGAACGTGTTCACCCACCCGGAGATCGCCACGGTCGGCGTGCAGGAGAAGACGCTGCCCGAGGGCGCCGACATCGAGGTCGTGCGGCTGCCGCTGGCCACCAACGCGCGGGCCAAGATGGCCGACCTGCGCGACGGGTTCGTGAAGCTGTTCGCCCGGCAGGCGACCGGCGTGGTCGTCGGCGGGGTCGTCGTCGCACCGGGGGCGTCGGAGCTGATCCTGCCGATCGCGCTGGCGGTCACCAAGGGGCTGACGGTGAGCGACCTGGCGCAGACCTTCGCGATCTACCCGTCGCTGTCCGGGTCGATCACCGAGGCGGGCCGGCGGCTGATGCGCGCCGACGCCCTCGCCTGAGAGGGAACCCCTCCTCCGGGCCTTTCGGCTCCGCCCGGGCACCGCCGCGAGCCTGCGAGCGGTGGGGAGGAGGGGCCCTTCCACCTGCAGGGGCCGGGGACGGTGGGTCCACGGGGGCGGCTGGGACGCATGTGACGGGACGCCGGGGGCGCGGGGGAGGCTTGGGTCGGGTGTGACGGGGAGTTCGACTGGATCCCCGACGTCCGGTGCCGACGCGCGCGCGGGCTGCCGAGGACAGGGGGGATGCGCCCTCATCGGAACGCCCCAGCCCCCCGCCGCCGCCCGTTCCGCGCGCTGGCCGGTGCGGCGACCGCGCTGGCCCTCTCCCTGACGCTGCCGGCGACGGCGGCCCGGGCCGAGGAGGCCGCGGCGCCGGACACCGTCGTCGGCGAGATCGTGCAGGCCTGGCCCGAGGCCGGGCTGGCCGGCTCCCCGGCCGGGGCCGGGCACGCCGCCGCCCACGCGCCCCTGACCTGGGTCGAGAGCTCCACGGGCGACGCCGTCCGCGTGCCCACCGAGGCGGTGGCCGGCCTGGAGGTCGGCTCCACCGTCGAGGTCACGGTGGGCGCGCACGTCTCCGACCCCGCCGGCCGGACGGGCTACGAGCCCGCCCGCGACGTGCTGGGCACCCAGCTGCTGCAGGAGGCCCCGGAGGCGCGTGCCGCGCGGGTGGCCGGGCTGACCAACCAGGTCACCGTGGCGATGGCCGTCCCGGCCGGGGGCCGGCGGGACGGCGCGACGCTGAGCCAGCTCGTCGCCGCTGTCGACGGGCCGGTCGCGGAGTTCTGGGCGGGGGAGACCGACGGCGCCGTCCGGCTGGGCGTGACCGAGGCGCACGACTGGGTGCAGACCACCGCCGGCTGTGCCGACCCGACGGCCCTGTGGGACGAGGTCGCCGACCGCATCGGCTTCGTGCCCGGCCCTGGGCGCCACCTCGTCGTCCACGTCAGCAGCGAGCCGTGGGACCTGCCCGGCTGCTCCTACGCGCTCGGCCAGGTCGGCACCGGCATCGGCGCGGGCGGTCGGGTCTACGTCCGGGAGGTGCTGCCCTCGGTCATCGCCCACGAGCTCGGCCACAACTTCGGCCTCGGGCACTCCTCGGGGCACCAGTGCGACGGCGCGATGGAGACCGGCGCCTGCCGCACCGTCCCCTACCGCGACTACTACGACGTCATGGGCGCCTCGTGGAGCGCGGTCGGGTCGCTCAACGCGCCGCAGGCCGCGCAGCTGGGCGTGCTGCCCGCCACGGCGCAGCTGCCGGTCGAGGCCGCCGCGCCGGCCACGACGGTCACCCTCGCCCCGCTGGGGGCGCGCGCCGGCACCCGCGCGGTGCGGCTCACCGACGCCACGGGCGGCACCTACTGGCTGGAGCTGCGCGCCGCGGTCGGCCGTGATGCCTGGCTCGGCGCGACCGGCAACAGGTTCGGCCTCGACTCCGGCGTCCTGCTGCACCGCACCGGCCGGATGCCCGACACCGCGCTGCTGCTCGACGGCACCCCCTCGCCGGCCGCCGGGTGGGACGACGACCTGCAGGCCGCGCTGCCCATCGGCGTGCCGGTGCCCGTCGCCGGTGGGGCGTTCGCCGTCACCGTGGACGCCGTCACCGCGGCCGGGGCGACGCTCACCGTCGTCCCCGCCGTCCGCGCTGCCGTCCCGGTGACCCCGCTGCCCGAGGGCGACCCGGAGCCGCAGGTCCTGGCCGCCGCGCCGGTGGCCGCCGCGACCGCCGCGACCGCTGTCCCGGCTGCGCCCGCCGCGCCGGAGGTCCCCGTCGCCGCCGCCGCTGAGGCCCCTGCCGCGCCGGTCGCCACCGGCGTGCTGCTGACCGAGCCGGTGCCGGCCGCGGTCCGGACGGCCACCCGCGCCGACTGGACCCCGCCGGCCGCGACGGCCGCGGGCGTGGGGGTCCTGGTGCTCGCCGGCTGGACGGTCACCCGGAAGCGTGGGGCGCGCGGCCGGGACTGAGCTCCCGCCTCCACTTCCCGGACCGACCTGCCGATGAGGGACCGGCCCCTCTCGCTTGGAGACCGTCCGTGCCCCCTGTGCGTTCCCCTCGGCTGCTGGTCCTCGCCGTCGCGGCCGCCGCCGTCCTCCCGGTGCTGGTCGCACCGCCCGCCGCCGCCGAGGACCCGCCCGTCCCTGCCCCGGCCGTCCCCGCGGACCCCACCGTGCCGGACGCCCCGGCCGCGGGGGTCACCGTCGTCGGCGAACTGGTCCAGGGCTACGTCGACCCCTCGCCGACGGCAGCCCTCGCGACCGAGGAGGACTCCGCCGACAGCCTGGTCAGCTGGATCCGGACCGACTCGGGCGGAGCGGTGCGGGTGCCCACGGAGGACGTCGAGGACATCGACACCGGCTCCACCGTCGAGGTCACCCTCGGGAGGGCCGTCGAGGACGAGGTCGCAGCCGCTGACCTCGCTCCCGCCCAGGAGGTCCTCGACGCCGAGGTGGTCGGGGCACCGGCCGCGACCACGGCACCGGCCGCCGGCGCGGTCAACCACCTGGTCACCGTGGTCATGCTGCAGCCCGCCGGCGCCGTCCGGGACGGCACGACGCTCGCCCAGCTGGTCGGCGTGGTCAACGGGCCGGTCGCCTCCTTCTGGGCCGAGCAGACCGGCGGCGCCGTCCGGCTCGGCGTGGGGCCCACCTTCGGCTGGACCAGACCGTCCTCTCGCACCTGTGCGGACCCGTTCGCCCTCTGGTCGGAGGCCGCCGCCCGCGCCGGGTGGCGGCCGGCCCCCGGCCGTCACCTGCTCGTGTACGTGCCGGCCGGCTCCCCGGGCTGCGGGTACGGCCTGGGCACGATCGGGACGGGGATCGGCTCGGGGGGCATGTCCTACGTGCAGGCACCCGAGCTCTCGGTCGTCGCGCACGAACTCGGGCACAACCTGGGCCTGGGCCACGCCTCCCAGCTGCTGTGCGACGGCGCGCTGGACCGGGGCACGTGCGCGGTGCGCCCCTACGACGACCTGTACGACGTCATGGGCGTCTCCTGGGGTCCGGTCGGCTCGCTCAACGCACCGCACGCGGCGCGGCTGGGCGTGCTGCCCGCCGGGTCGGCGCCCACGGTGCGGGCCGGGGCCGCCCCGGTGCAGCACGTCCTGTCGCGGGTCGGCGCCCGCACCGGGACCCGGGCGCTGCGGCTGGTCGACGCGGACGGGGACCGCTACTGGCTGGAGTACCGGACGCCGACCGGCCGGGACGGCTGGCTCCGGACGCCGGACAACTCGGTCGGCCTGCAGAGCGGTGTGCAGGTGCGGCTGGCGACGGACGGGAGTGACACCTCCCTGCTGCTCGACGGAACTCCCTCCCGAGCGGCCGGCCGGGACCGCGACGTGCGTGTCGCCCTGCCGGGATCCGTTCCGGTGGTCGTCGGGAACGAGCGGTTCGCGGTGTCCGTCCTCGCGGCCGGGCCCGATTCCGCCCGCGTCCAGGTCGTCTCCACACGGACCGCACACCCGATCGACGCGGCCTACGCCCGGGTGGGTGGTGCCGCCGTGCTGGGCCGGCCGACGTCGGCTCACGTCTGTGGGCTGCGCGACGGTGGCTGCCGCCGGAACTACACCGGTGGGGTCATCCACTGGTCGCAGCGCACGGGGGCGCACGTGGTGCGCGGCGCGATCCTGGCGCGCTGGCGGTCCCTGGGCGCGCAGGCCGGCGCGCTCGGGTACCCGGTCGGTGACGACGTGGCGGTGCCCGGCGGGGCGAGGACGGACTTCGCGGGCGGATCGATCTACTGGTCGGCGTCGACGGGGGCGAAGGTGGTGCGCGGGGCGCTCCTGCAGCGCTACGTCGCCGCCGGCGGTCCGCGGGTGCTGGGCTTCCCGGTCGCCGACGACGGCGGGACCGCGGGCGGCAGGGGTGCGCTGGTGCGGCTGCAGAGGGGAGCGATCTACTGGTCGTCCAGCACCGGCGCGCACGTCGTGCGGGGCAGGATCCTCACCCACTGGCTGGGCACCGGGGGACCGACCGGGCGCCTCGGGTTCCCGGTCACCGACCACACCGCGCTCCCCGACCGCACCGGCTGGCAGGTCCGCTTCCAGAGGGGCACGCTCACCGAGCGTCCCGACGGCCGGATCCGGACCACCGGCTGAGCCGGACGACGAGGGCCCGCCTCCGGGAACCGGTGGCGGGCCCTCGTCGTGTGCGGGACTACCCCGCGTCGGAGATCGTGCAGATGACCGCGCCGCTGGTCACCGTGGCGCCCACCTCGGCGGACAGGCCGCCGATCGTGCCGGCCTTGTGCGCGGTGATCGGCTGCTCCATCTTCATGGCCTCGAGGACGACGACCAGGTCGCCCTCGGCCACGGTGTCCCCGTCGGAGACGCCGACCTTGACGATGGTGCCCTGCATCGGGCTGGTCAACGAGTCGCCGGACGCCGCCGACCCGCCGTGCCCGCCGCCGCGCTTGCGCGGCTTGGCCCCGCCGGCCGCCGCCGGGACACCCCCGCCACCGGCGGCCAGGCCCGCGGGCAGCGACACCTCGAGCCGGCGTCCGCCGACCTCGACGACGACGGTCTGCCGCGGCTCGTCCTCGTCCTGCTCGGCGGGGGCGGCCGAGTACGGCGGGACCTGGTTGTCCCACTCGGTCTCGATCCAGCGGGTGTGCACGGTGAACGGCTCGCCGGCGAACGCCTCGTCGCGCACCACCGCCCGGTGGAACGGGATGACCGTCGGCATGCCCTCGACCACCAGCTCGTCCAGGGCGCGGCGGGCCCGCTGCAGGGCCTCCTCGCGGGTGGCCCCCGTGACGACGAGCTTCGCCAGCATCGAGTCGAACGCGCCGGCCACCTCGCCGCCGGTCTCGACGCCGGAGTCCCAGCGCACCCCCGGGCCCTGCGGGATCTCCAGCCGGGTCACCGGACCGGGGGCCGGCATGAAGTTGCGCCCGGCGTCCTCGGCGTTGATCCGGAACTCGATGCTGTGCCCGCGCGGGGTCGGGTCCTCGGTGATCTCCAGCGGCAGGCCATCGGCGATGCGGAACTGCTGGCGGACCAGGTCGATGCCGCTGGTCTCCTCCGAGACCGGGTGCTCGACCTGCAGCCGGGTGTTGACCTCGAGGAAGGAGATCGAGCCGTCGATGCCGACGAGGTACTCCACGGTGCCGGCGCCGTGGTAGCCGGCCTCCCTGCAGATGGCCTTGGCCGACTCGTGGATGCGCGCCCGCTGCTCGTCGGTCAGGAACGGCGCGGGGGCCTCCTCGACGAGCTTCTGGTTGCGCCGCTGCAGCGAGCAGTCGCGGGTGCCGACGACGACCACGTTGCCGTGGGTGTCGGCCAGCACCTGGGCCTCGACGTGCCGCGGCTTGTCGAGGAAGCGCTCGACGAAGCACTCGCCGCGGCCGAAGGCCGACACGGCCTCGCGGACGGCGGAGTCGAACAGCTCGGGGATCTCCTCCGCGGTGCGGGCCACCTTCAGCCCGCGCCCGCCGCCGCCGAAGGCCGCCTTGATGGCCACCGGGAGCCCGTGCTCCTCGGCGAAGGCCACGACCTCGTCGGCGCCCGCGACCGGGTCCTTGGTGCCGGGAACCAGCGGCGCGCCGGCCTTCATGGCGATGTGCCGGGCCTGCACCTTGTCGCCGAGGGCGAGGATCGCCCCGGGGGAGGGACCGATCCAGATCAGCCCGGCGTCGATCACCGCCTGGGCGAAGTCGGCGTTCTCCGAGAGGAAGCCGTACCCGGGGTGGATCGCGTCCGCACCGGACCGCTTTGCGGCGTCCAGGATCTTGTCGATCACCAGGTAGGAGTCGCCGGGCGTCGTCCCCCCGAGGGCGAAGGCCTCGTCGGCCGCGCGCACGTGCAGCGCGTCGCGGTCGGGCTCGGCGTAGACGGCCACGCTGGTCAGGCCGGCGTCCTTGCAGGCGCGCGCGACGCGCACCGCGATCTCGCTGCGGTTGGCGATCAGGACCTTCTGCACCGGTGTTCTCCCTCGGTTCGTACTGCTTCGACTGCGGGTGAGGCGGGCGAGCCCGGGCTCAGCGCCGCCAGAGGTCGGTGATCGCCACCCCGCGCTTGGCGAGCTGGGTGCGCAGCGTGGCCAGCGAGAGGCCGACCACCGCCGCCGGGTCGCCGTCCACCCGCCGGACGAACGGCGCGCCGAGCCCGTCGAGGGTGAAGGCGCCCGCCACGGCCAGCGGCTCGCCGGTCGCGAAGTAGGCCTCGAGCTCCTTCGGCGTCGGGCTGGCGAAGTGCACGACGGTGGAGACCACCGCGACGTCCCGGCTGACCACCTGGCCGTCCTGGACGTCGAACAGCGCCTGACCGGTGTGCAGCACACCGCTCCTGCCGCTCATCCGCTGCCAGCGGTCGCGGGCGTCGTGCTCGTCAGCGGGCTTGCCCATCGGTCTCCCGCGGAACTCCAGCAGCGAGTCCGCGCCGACGACCAGCGCGTCGGTCTCCTGCTCGGCGACGGCCTTGGCCTTGGCGGCGGCCAGCAGGGCGACCTGCTCGCCGACCCGCGCCGCCCGCACCGTCGACTCGTCGAGGTGGCTCACGACGACCTCGGGCGTCAGCCCGGCCTGGCGCATCAGGGCCAGCCGGGCGGGGGACGCCGAGGCGAGCACGAGCCTGCGGTCCACGCTCATCAGTACCTCCCGGAGGCGCGCCAGCCACCGGGGCCGGGGCGCAGCGGACGCCGGTGGGAGTCCCCGAACGACGCCCAGCTGCCGACCGGGGTCGGCCTGCGACGGGTGCGCCGCTGCGACAGGGCGGCGACGACGACGGTGAGAGCGGCGAGCTCCTCGGCGGAGGGTTCGCCCCTGACGACCCGGAGCAGGGGTGTCGTCGTCACAGCGGGATGTTCCCGTGCTTCTTCGGCGGCAGCGTCTGGCGCTTGTTGGCCAGCAGGCGCAGCCCCTTGGTGACCTCGATGCGGGTCTCCGACGGTCGGATCACCTGGTCGACGTACCCACGATCGGCCGCGATGTACGGGGACAGCAGCGCGTCCTCGTACTCGGTGATCAGCTCGGCGCGGCGCGCGTCGGCGTCGTCCGCGTCGGCCAGCTCCCGCCGGTAGAGGATGTTGACCGCGCCCTGCGCGCCCATGACGGCGATCTGCGAGGTCGGCCACGCGAGGTTGAGGTCGGCGCCGAGGTGCTTGGAGCCCATGACGTCGTAGGCGCCGCCGTAGGCCTTGCGGGTGATCACGGTGATCTTCGGGACGGTCGCCTCGGCGTAGGCGTAGATCAGCTTCGCGCCGCGGCGGATGATCCCCTCCCACTCCTGGGAGGTGCCCGGTAGGAAGCCGGGGACGTCGACGAAGGTCAGCACCGGGACGTTGAAGGCGTCGCAGGTGCGCACGAACCGCGCCGCCTTCTCGCTGGCGTCGATGTCCAGCGTGCCGGCGAGCTGGGTGGGCTGGTTGGCCACGACACCGACCGGCCGCCCCTCGACCCGGCCGAAGCCGACGACGATGTTCGGCGCGAACAGCGGCTGCACCTCGAGGAACTCGCCCTCGTCGAGCACGTGCTCGATGACCGTGTGCATGTCGTAGGGGGTGTTGGCCGAGTCGGGGACGAAGGTGTCGAGCTCGCGGTCCTCGTCGGTCACGCCGTCGTGCGTGGTGTCGGCCGGGGCGACCTCGAGGGCCGGCAGCGGGTCGAGGTTGTTGCTCGGCAGGTAGGACAGCAGCGCCTTGACGTAGTCCAGCGCGTCCGCCTCGTCCTCGGCGAGGTAGTGCGCGACGCCGGACTTGGTGTTGTGCGTGCGGGCGCCGCCGAGCTCCTCGAGGGTGACGTCCTCGCCCGTCACGGTCTTCACGACGTCGGGGCCGGTGATGAACATCTGGCTGGTCTGGTCGACCATCACGACGAAGTCGGTGAGCGCGGGGGAGTAGACGTGCCCGCCGGCGGCGGCGCCCATCACCAGCGAGATCTGCGGGATGACGCCGGAGGCGTGCACGTTGCGCCGGAAGATCTCGGCGTAGAGGCCGAGGGCCACCACGCCCTCCTGGATCCGTGCGCCGCCGCCCTCGTTGATCCCGATGATCGGGCAGCCGTTGCGCATGGCCAGGTCGAGGACCTTCACGATCTTCTCGCCGTAGACCTCGCCGAGGCTGCCGCCGAAGACGGTGACGTCCTGGGAGAAGACGCACACCGGCCGGCCGTCGACGGTGCCGTACCCGGTGACGACGCCGTCCCCGAAGGGCCGCTTGGACTCCATGCCGAAGTTGGTGGAGCGGTGTCGGGCGAACTCGTCCAGTTCGGTGAACGACCCGGGGTCCAGCAGCGCCTCGATCCGCTCGCGGGCGGTCATCTTCCCTGCGGCGTGCTGCTTCTCCACGGCGCGCGCGGACCCCGCGTGGGTGGCCTCCTGCACGCGACGGTCGAAGTCCGCCAGCTTGCCGGCGGTGGTGTGGATGTCGACGTCGCCGGGGACGGGGTCCCCGACGCTCTCCAGTTCAGCCGCGCTCACGTGCTCTCCTCGCTGCGCTCGTCGGCGCGTTCGCGCCGCGCTGCTGTGCCCATCCGTGAGCTCGCAAGCTCGCTCACCATCTCTCCTCGGTGGGGCTCGTCGGCCGCGTCCGCGCGCTGCCGTGCCCGGGAGTGAGCTCCCTCGCTCACGGGTTCCGTAGCGTAGAAGAGTGCCCGAGTCGCCGCCGTCCACCTCCTCCGGCCCCTCCCGGGCTCCGCTCGACGGCCCCGCGCTGGCGACCGCGCTGACCGGCGGGAGTGCCCTGTGGCGCTCGCTGGAGGTGGTACCCGAGATCGGCTCGACGAACGCCGCCCTCCTCGCGGCCGCGGGCGACGACGCCCCCGAGGGGACGGTCCTCGTGGCCGAGCACCAGGTCACCGGCCGGGGCCGGCTCGACCGGGTCTGGACCTCCCCGCCCGGCGCGGGGATCACCGTCTCCTTCCTGCTGCGTCCCGACGTCCCGAGCGCGCGCCGCGCGTGGCTGCCGCTGCTCACCGGCGTCGCCCTGGCCGAGGCGGTGGGCGAGGTGCCCGGGGTGCGCGCCTCGCTGAAGTGGCCCAACGACCTGCTCGCCGCCGGTGGCGCGAAGCTGGCCGGCATCCTGGCCGAGGTCGGCGGCGGCGCGGTGGTCGTGGGCGTGGGCCTCAACGTCTCCACCCGAGCCGACGAACTCCCCGGGACCGGCACCTCCCTGGCGCTGGCGGCCGGCCGGCCGGTCGACCGCGCGGCGGTGCTGCTGCAGTTCCTGCGCACGTTCGAGCGCCGTTACCTCGCCTGGGGGCAGGCCCTCGGCGACCCGGTCGCCAGCGGCCTGGCGCGCGACTACCTCGCGTGGTGCTCGACGGTCGGGTCCGACGTCGTCGTCACGCTGCCCGACGGCTCCACGCTCGAGGGGGTCGCCGAGTCGGTCGACTGGGACGGCCGGCTCGTCGTGCGGACGGCGCAGGGCGTGGTGGAGCTGGCCAGTGGGGACGTGCGGCACCTGCGCGGTCGCGCGTGACGGGTGGGTCCGCCACGGCCGCGTCATCCCGGGGCGGGAGCCCGTAGTCATTACCCTACGCGACCATGCGCACCCCCACGGTCACCGGCGAGGTGGCGCCCACCCCGCCGACCGGCGAGATCCGGTCGCTGACGGGCCTGCGGATCGTCGCGGCCGCGTGGGTGGTCTGCTACCACTTCAGCGCAGCACCCGGGGACTCCTGGTCGCGGTACTGGGAGCCGGTGCGTCCGCTCGTCCGTAGCGGCACGCTCGGCGTCGACCTCTTCTTCGTGCTCAGCGGCTTCGTCATCACGCTGACCTACCTCGACGAGCTGGGCCGGCGCCCGGCCGTGGGGGCCGTCGCGCGGTTCTGGTGGGCGCGGTTCTGCCGCATCTGGCCCCTGCACGCCGTCATCACCACGCTCTTCGGCTGCTGGCTGCTGTACAAGGCCACCCGGGTGACCGACGGCAACCTCGCCTACCAGGAGGTGCAGCCGGTCGTGGACCCGCTGCACTGGCTCGAGCAGATGCTGATGGTCCAGCTGTGGCACCGGCCGGGCCACGCCGGCGCGTCCTGGTCCGGCCCGGCGTGGTCGATCAGCGCCGAGTGGCTGGCCTACCTGTGCTTCCCGCTCGTCGGGCTGCTGCTGTGGCGGCTCCGCGGCGCGTCCCCGCTCGTGACCGGCACCCTCGCCGTCGGCTGCATGGTCCCGCTGGCCTGGTTCGCGCTCACCCAGGGCGGCGCCCACTTCCCGTTCTCCTGGGCGCTCCGCATCGGCGGGGGCTTCCTCGCCGGCGCCTTCACCTGCCTCGCCGTGCGCCGCATCCCCCGCACCGAGCACACCGACCGGGTCGCCACGTGGCTGGTCGTCCTCTCGACGGTCGAGGTCCTCCTCTGCGCGTGGTGGGGGATCGCCCGGGGCGGTCCCGGCCACGCCGCCGTCGGGGGCCTGGCCTTCCCCGTCCTGGTCGGGGCGCTGGCGCTCTCCGGTGGCCGCATCAGCCGGGCCCTCAGCACCGGGCCGATGGTGCTGGGCGGGCGGATCTCCTTCGCCCTCTACCTCGTGCACATCCCGGTGTTCGAGGTCTTCTACACCCTGATGGACTGGTATCCGCTGCTCCACCCGAACGGCACGGTGGCCAGCTTCCTCATGCCGCACGTCCTGCTGCTGACCCTGCCCCTGGCCCACCTGCTCCACCGTTCCGTCGAGGAGCCGTCGCGCCGCCGGCTGCGGAGCCTGGCCGGCCCGCGCCGCCGGCCCGCCCCGGTGCCGGTACCCCGTCACGAGGCGGCGGGGGCGACGTTGCGCACCCTCCCCGCGGTCGACGGCCCGCGCCGTCCGGCCGTGCCCGGCGCACCGGCCACGGTGGACGGCGGGGTGCGACCCGTGGTGCCGGTGGTGCGGACACGCGCGCGTGTCCCGTCGGGGGCGGCCGGGCGGCGACCGGCCGGGTGATCCTGTCCGGGTGGCCTACCCGGACAAGCTGCTCGCCGAGGACGAAGAGATCGTCCGGCACCTGCACCCGCACTGGCTGACCCTCGCCCGACCGGTGCTCGTCCTGCTGCTCGTGGTGGGCGGCACCTCCTTCGGTGCGGCGCTGGTGCCCGACGGCCCCTCGCAGGGCACCGTGCGGGCGGTGCTCGCCGGGCTGGCGCTGGTGGTCCTCGTCGTCGCCGTCCTCCGGCCGGTGCTGCGCTGGCGCACCACGCACTACGTCGTCACCACCCACCGCGTGCTGCTGCGCGAGGGCGTCCTCGCCCGGCGGGGCCGCGACATCGCGCTGTCCCGGATCGCCGACGTCTCCTACCGCCAGACGCTGGGCCAGCGGCTGGTCCGCTCGGGCACGCTCACCATCGAGTCCCTCGGCGACGGCGGCACCACCGTGCTCGGGCGGCTCCCCGACAGCGACGGCGTCCAGCAGCTGCTCGTCGCGCTGATGGAGGAGGACGCCGACCGGCGCGGCGCTGCCGGGGTGCCGCCGCCGCGCGACGGGTGGGACGCGGGCTGGGACGACGCCGGCTGGGACGACGCCGGCTGGGACGACGCCGGCTGGGACGACGCCGGCCGGGACGGCGTCGGCCCGCCCCCCGCCGGCCGGACCGCCCAGCAGCGCACCACCCGCTTCTGAGCCGGGTGTGACCGGCCCGTCACGGCGTGGCGGGCCGTTCCTGTCGGTACCCCGACCTACCTTCTGCGCCCATGCGGCTGCTGCACACCTCGGACTGGCACATCGGCCGCTCACTGCACGGTGCCGACCTGTTGCGCGAGCAGGAGGAGGTGCTCTCCGGGCTGGCCGACGTCGTCGTCGCCGAGTCGGTCGACGTCGTGGTGGTCGCCGGTGACGTCTACGACCGCGCGGTGCCCTCCGCCGACGCGACGGGCGTGCTCGACCGGGTGGTCGGCCGGCTGCTGCGCGCCGGGGCGGTCGTCGTCCTGACGCCGGGCAACCACGACTCCGCACGCCGCCTCGGCACCTTCTCGACCCTGCTGTCGACGGCCGGTCTGCACGTGCGTGCCGCCACCGCCGGGCTCGACGAGCCGGTCCTGCTGCGTGACGAGCACGGCGAGGTCGCCGTCTACGGGCTGCCCTACCTGGAGCCGGAGATCGCCCGGCACGAGCTCGGCCTCCCGGGCGCCCGCTCGCACGAGGCGGTGCTGACCGAGGCGATGGAGCGGGTGCGCCGCGACCTGTTCCTGCGCCCCGGCGCCCGGTCGGTCGTGCTGGCGCACGCCTTCGTCGGCGGCGGGGTGCCCAGCGACAGCGAGCGTGACATCTGCGTCGGTGGCGTCGACCTGGTGCCCGCGCCGGTGTTCGACGGGGTCGACTACGTCGCGTTGGGACACCTGCACCGGCCGCAGACGATCACCGGGCGACTGCGCTACAGCGGCTCCCCGCTGGCGTACTCCTTCGGCGAGGCCGGGCAGGAGAAGCAGGTGTGGCTGGTCGACCTCGACGCCACCGGGCTGGCCGGCGTGCGCGCGCTGACGCTGCCCACCCCGCGCCGGCTGACCGTGCTCACGGGCACCCTCGACGAGCTGCTCGCCGACCCGGCCCACGCGGGCGTCGAGGAGCACTTCGTCTCCGCCCGGCTGACCGACGACGTCCGCCCCGCGGACCCGATGCGGCAGCTGCAGGCGCGTTTCCCGCACTGCGTGCACCTGGAGTGGACCGGCGGCGCCGGCGGGGGAGACGGGCGCAGCTACCAGGAGCGGCTGCGCGGGCGCAGCGACCTCGAGGTGGCCGGCGAGTTCGTCACCCACGTCCGCAACGGCGTCGGGTTGAGCGACGCCGAGCGCGAGCTGCTGGTCCGGGCCCTGGGCGCCGCGGCCCGCGAGGAGCTCGCCCGGTGAGGCTGCACTCCCTGTCGCTCACCGCGTTCGGGCCCTTCGCCGGCACCGAGACCGTCGACGTCGACGCCGTCGCCCGCGACGGGCTCTTCCTGCTGTGGGGTCCCACGGGTGCGGGCAAGACGACGCTGCTCGACGCCGTGGTCTACGCGCTCTACGGCACCGTCCCGGGCGCGCGCGGCGACGAGAAGCGGCTGCGCAGCGACCACGCCGACGCCGCCACGCGCACCGAGGTCTCCTGCGAGCTGACCCTCGCCGGCGAGCGGTTGCTCGTCGTCCGCCGGCCCGAGCAGACCCGCCCGAAGAAGCGCGGCACCGGCGAGACGACCGAGCAGGCCAGGCTCACCGTGCAACGGTGGGACGACGCCACGTGGCAGCCGGTGAGCACGCGCATCGACGAGGGCTCGGAGTACCTGCGGGTGCGGCTGGGCCTGTCCGCCGAGCAGTTCTGCCAGGTGGTGCTGCTGCCGCAGGGCGACTTCGCCCGCTTCCTGCGCGCCGAGCCGGAGGACCGCGCCAAGCTGCTGCGCACCCTCTTCGACGTGGGCCGCTTCGCCGGCGCGGAGGACTGGCTGGCCGGCGAGCGGCGTGCCGCGGAGGAGTCGCTGCGCGCCGACCGGCACAGGATCAGCACCCTGCTGCACCGGGTCGCGCAGATCGCCGACGTCGACGTGCCCGAGGAGCTGGCGCCCGAGCTGGTCGGTGCCCAGCCCGGCGCCTCGGTGGACGCGTGGGTCGCCGGCGTGCGCGCCCGGGCCGCCGGCGACCTCACCACCGCGACTGCGGCGGCCGGGGCGGCGGCCGCGGAGAGCTCCCGCCTGGACGGTGAGCTGGCCGCGGCCCGCGCGCTCGCCGACCGGCACGCCCGGCGCGACCGTGCCCGCCAGGAGCTGGCCCGGCTCACCGCCGAGGAGGAGCAGCTGGGCCCGCTCCGGGTCCGGGCCGACGCCGGACGCCGGGCCGAGGCGCTGCGCGACGTGCTGGAGACCGTCCGTCGGACCGCGCCGGCCGCCGAGTCCGCGTCCGCCGCCCTGGAGTCGGCGCGAGCCGCCTGGGCGGGCGTCGCCGACGGCAGGGACGCCGACACGCTGCTGGCCCGCGAGCTGCGTGACCGGGCCGCGGCGGCCGGCGCACTGGTGCCCGAGGCCGAGCGGGCCGCCGCCTCGGCCCGCGAACTCAGCCGGCTGGACCGGGACGTCGAGGCGCTCACCGCCCGCTGCGAGGAGGGCGCGCGCAGCGCGGCGGCCTGGCCCGCCCGCGTCGCCGAGGCGCAGCGCCGGCTCGACGCCGCCGCGGCCGCTGCCGCCCGGCTGCCGGGCCTGGCCGCCGCCGCCGATGCGGCCCGCACGGCCCTGGACGCCGCCACCCACGCCGAGCGGGTCGCCGCCGGACTGGCCGCCGCCCGGGAGACCGCGGAGGCCGCGCGCACCGCGTGGGTCGACGCCCGCGAGACCCTCGTCGAGGTGCGCGCGGCTCGCCTGGACGGGATGGCCGCCGAGCTCGCGGCGGGCCTGGCACCTGGCGCCGACTGCCCCGTGTGCGGCGCCACCGAGCACCCGCGGCCGGCCACGCACGCCGGCGCGCGCGTCTCCGCCGACGACGAGGAGCGGGCGCGGGTGGTCGTCGACGCGGCCGAGGAGCGCACCGCCGCCGCCCGCCGGACCGTCGAGGAGCGGGAACGCGAGCTCGCCGTCCTCCGCGAGCGGGCCGGGGAGCTGCCGGCGGCCGAGCTGGCCGCACGCGCCGAGCAGGCCCGTGCCGAGCGGGACGAGGTGGCTGCCCTCGCCGAGGGCGCCGAGGCCACCCGCCGGGCACTGGCCGCCCGGGAGGCCGGCCGCGACGCCGCGGCGGCGCAGCTCGCCGCCGACCGCGAGGAGCTGCAGCGGCGCACCGCTGAGCGGGAAGGCCGCGCCGAGGTGTTGACCGAGCTGACCGCGCGGCTCGACGCGGCCCGCGGGGAGGACGCCGACCTGCCGGCGCGGGTCCGCCGGCTGACCGGGGCCGCGGAGCGCTGCGAGGCGGTGCTGGCCGCCGAGGCCGAGGAGCTGCGCGCCCGCACGGCCGCCGCCACCGCCCGGGAGACCGCGGGGGAGCGTGCCACGGCCGCCGGGTTCGCCGACCTGCTCGACGCCGCGGGCGCCCTGCTCGACGCGGGGGAGCTGACCCGCCTGGAGCGGCGGCTCCGGGAGCACGACGAGGCCCGGTCGGTCGTCGCCGCCACCCTCGCCGACCCCGACCTCACCGACCTGCCCCCGCGGCCCGACATCGCCGCGCTGCAGCAGCGCTGTGCGCAGCTGACCGCCCGCCGGGAGGAGGCGGTCGCCGCGCTCGAGCAGGCGAGGCGCTGCGCCGGCGCGCTCGACACGCTGGCCGGCGAGGTGGTCTCCGCCGAGGTGGAGCACGCCGAGCGCCGGGCCTGGGCGGGGCGGGTCGCCGGCCTGGCCGACCTGGTCAACGGCCGCGGCGCCAACACGCTGCGGATGCGGCTGCAGTCCTTCGTGCTGGCCGCCCGCCTCGAGCAGGTCGCCGAGGTCGCCAGCCGGCGGCTGCAGGAGATGTCCGGGGGCCGGTACACGTTCCTGCACAGCGACGCGCAGGCCCGGCACGGCGCCCGGGGAGGGCTGGGCCTGGACGTCTTCGACGAGTACACCGGTACCCGGCGGCCCACGAAGACCCTCTCCGGCGGGGAGAGCTTCATGGCGTCGCTGGCGCTGGCCCTCGGCCTCGCCGACGTCGTCACCGCCGAGGCCGGCGGTATCCAGATGGACACGTTGTTCGTCGACGAGGGGTTCGGCACGCTCGACGCGCTGGCCCTCGACGCGGTCATGAACGTGCTCGACGAACTGCGGCGGGGTGGCCGGACGGTCGGCGTCATCAGCCACCTCGAGGAGCTGCGCATCCGCATCCCCACCCGGCTGGAGGTCGTCGCCGGCCGGCACGGGTCCCGCCTGGCCGGCTGACCGGGGTGCCCCGGGCCGAGGCGGGCGGGGCCACCGGGACTGGTGTGACGGGAGTGTCCGGCCACTGTCAGGTCCTGCCTCAGCGCCGCCGAGATTCAGTGGCTTTCGAGTGAAGAAGTGTGTGCGGAGGGTGACTAGCGTCCGGGGAGTCCGCAGGAACGGTCCGTCCCACGGAGCGCTCCCCGCCCGCAGCCCCCGGGAGACGTCGATGTCCGCCGAGTCGAGCGCATCCCCGACCCGCCGCCCTTCCACGCCCACCGTGCAGCGGTCGCGGTCCGAGATCCGGGCCCTCACGGGGCTGCGGATCGTCGCCGCGGCGTGGGTGGTCCTCTTCCACTTCGAGGGCGAGCTCATGCCCTACGTCGACCAGCTGCCGGTCGTGCACGCGGTCGTCAGCGCCGGGTGGATCGGCGTCGAGCTGTTCTTCGTGCTCAGCGGCTTCGTCATCGCCCGCAGCTACCTCGACGAGTGCGGCCGCCGCTGGTCGACGGCGGGTGCGGGCCGGTTCGTGGCCAACCGCTTCGCCCGGGTGTGGCCGGCGTGGATGGCGGTGACGGTGGTCGCCTGCGCGTGGCTGGTGGTCTCTCCGCGGTTGGGGCTGGACCCGCACGTCGTCAGCCCGCACCCGCCGCTGGACATCTCGGTCCTGCTGCGCCAGGTGACGATGACACAGATGTGGGGCGAGTCCTCGCTCGTCGACGTCAGCTACGTCCCGCCAGGCTGGTCGATCAGCGCCGAGTGGCTCGCCTACCTCGCGTTCCCGCTGCTCGCGCTCGCGCTGCGCCCGATGCTGCGCGTCCACCCCGCGCTGGCGCTGGTCCTCGCGACGGCGGCGATGTCCCCGCTCGCGCTGACGTCGTTCCTGCACGGTACCGACGACATCGAGATGAACTGGGTGCTGCGCATCGCCTGCAGCTTCGTCGCCGGCATCCTCGCCTCCTGCGCCGTCGCTCGGCTGGAGGGCGCCGAGGGGGCGGAACGGTGGGGCCGGCGGCTCACCACCGCTGCTCTGGTGACCACGGGCGTCGTCCTGCTCTGGGCCAACTGGCGCACCGGTCAGGACCTCGCAACGGGCCCGGAGTTCGGCAAGTACGCGGCCGTCGCGGTCGCCGTCTGGCCGATGCTCATCGCCGGCCTCGCGCTGGGCGACGGCGGACCGGCACGGTTCCTGTCGCGGGACGCCATGGTCTACGGCGGCCGGGTCTCCTACTGCCTGTACCTCGTCCACTGGGTCGTGCGGGACATCGGCATGGCCGTGATCAACCGCGACCCCGACGGTGCGGGCGCCCTGTCGCCCGGCGGTGCGCTCGTCACCCCCGTCCTCGTCGCCCTCTGCTTCGTGCTCGCGGCCGGGCTCCACCACGGTGTCGAGGAACCGGTCCGGCGTCGGCTGGTCCGCCTCTGGGGCGGTCGGCGCGTCGTCGAGACGGCCCCGGCGGCCGAGCCGTCGCAGCCGGTGGTGACCGGCGAGGGTCCCGCGACCTCACGACTGCTGACGCCGCGGCACGTCGCCTCCGGTCGTTCCTGGTCCCCGGCCGCGCCGCTGCAGCCGCGGACCGCGGTGGCGCCGAACCTGCCCGAGAGCGCCCGCCTCGCTGTCGGGGAGGGGCAGGCCGCCGGCGTGCGTGGCTGATGCCCGGACGCTGGTCCCGACGGGCGCGTCAGCGGGATCGCGCGGGGATCAGGCGGAGCGCTCGGCGGCCGGGAACACCCACTGCCGGTACATCAGGTAGCGCACGACGGTGCCCACGGCGATGGAGATCAGGTTGGCGCCCTGCAGCGCCCACGCGCTGGTCAGATCGAGGCCGTAACGGGCGAAGGCGACGATCGCCAGGCCCAGCAGCAGCGTCAGGCCGTTGATCGCGAGGAACATGGGGTACTCGCGCTTGAACCCGGTGCGGGCCCGGTGGGCGAACGACCAGTGCCTGTGGCCGAAGAAGGCGACGGTCATCGCCACGACCGTCGCCACCGCCTTCGCGGCGACCGCGCCGCTGCCCAGGTGCCCGTAGAGCAGCTGGAAGAGCCCGACCTCGATCACGAAGCCGATCCCCCCGACGACGCCGAACGCACCCAGGTGACGGACGACGGCCCAGGGGGAGCGGCTGCGGCGCTGCACACGTGCGGTAACGGCAGTCACGAGGCGCCAGGGTACGCGTTCGGGCACCGGCCGACCTGCGGGGAGCCGCGGCCGGGCCGCGCCCCCGGCGTGGCAGCCGGGCAGACCTCCCCACGAGGTGGCGCGCCCAGCGGCCGGGCCGGCCACGCCGACTTCGTCAGAAGTGGCCGTACGGGCCCGGGATCTCTGTCGTGTCGTCGACTCAACACGGCCGCGTCGATCACTACCGTTCTGTCACGGGACATGAGCGCCCTGTGATCGACCACCGCAGCGAGGAGATCCGCGTGTCCAGAGCAGCTCAGACCATCCGAGCAGGCGGTGAGCAGTCGGTCGGCTCGGGGGAGATCCGGGCGCTGACCGGGCTGCGAGCGGTCGCGGCCGTCTGGGTGGTCGTCTACCACTTCCAGTTCACCCCCGGCCTGGGCTACGACGGCTACTGGGAGCCGCTCCGGCCGGTCATCCGCGCCGGCGCCACCGGCGTGGACCTGTTCTTCGTCCTCAGCGGCTTCGTGATCACGCTGACCTACCTCGAGCGCGTCGGCAGCAAGCCCTGCGTGCGCGAGGCGGGGACGTTCCTGTGGGCCCGGGTGTGCCGGATCTGGCCGGTGTACGCACTGGTCACCGTCGTCTACGGCGGCTGGCTGCTGTTCAAGGCCACCCGGGTGACCGACGGCGTCGTCGCCTACCAGGTCCAGCAGCCGGTGCTCGACGCCGGGAACTTCCTCCTCCAGTTCACGATGGTCCAGCTGTGGTGGCACCCCGTCTCGGGTGGCGAGTCGTGGATGGGCTCGGCCTGGTCGATCAGCGCCGAGTGGCTGGCCTACGTCGCCTTTCCGCTGGTCGCGCTGCTGCTCTGGCGCGTCCGCAACGCGCCGCTGGTGGTGCTCGGCGCCACCGCCGTCCTGCTGATGGTGCCGCTGAGCTACACCACCTACGTCCAGGGCGGGCCGGTGATCGCCTGGTCCTGGCTGCTGCGCATCGGCGCGGCGTTCCTGGCCGGCGCCCTGACCTGCCTGGTCGTCCGGCGGGTGCGCCGGACGCCGCGTGTGGAGAAGCTCGCAGCCACCTGGGCCCTGGCCGGCGTCGGCGCCATCGCCATCGGCCTGTGGTGGGGCGACTGGCGGGGGATCGACGACGACCACTCCGCGTTCGGCGGGATCGTCGTCCTCTTCTTCCCGCTGCTCGTCGGCGCGCTCGCCCTCTCCCGCACCGGCCTGAGCGCCCTGCTGTCCCGGGAGCCCGTGGTGCACGGCGGCCGGATCTCCTTCGGCCTCTACCTGGTGCACATCCCGGTGTTCGAGGTGTTCTGGACCCTCATGGGGTGGTGGCCGAAGATCGCTGCCGGCACCTCGCTGTGGGCCCTGCTGCTCGCCCCGCTGCTCCTCTCCACGTTCGTCCTCGCACACCTGGCCCACCGGTTCGTCGAAGAGCCGGCTCGCACGGGGCTCCGCCGGCTCCTCCCGGCGCGCGGGCCGGCCGCAGCTGCGGCGCAGGTGGCGCCGGCACGGACGCCGATCCCCGCCGTCCGGGGTGGCCGGCCCCTGACGCCGGCCACGGCGGCCCTGCTGGCCGGGCGCAGCGCCGACGTCCCACCGAAGGAGCCGGCCGTCCCCGTGCCGGCGCAGCGGTCGCTCAGCGCCTGACGGCGCCGTCGAGCAGCCTCCTCGGACATCACGACCTGGTGGCCCAGACTCGTGCCGTGGCTCGACTCCTCCCTCGACGGGCTCCCGTGCGGACGGCGGTGGCCGCCGTCGTGCTGGCCTCCGTCGCCGGCTGCGGCCCGGCGGCGGACGACGCGCCGCCCCGGACCGCGACCTCCGCGGTGCCCGGCAGCCCGGCACCCGCGACGGCGGACACGGCCGCGCCGCGCACCTTCGTCGCGGTCGGCGACTCCATCACCGCGGGCGCCACCGACCCGTCGCAACCGCTCGTGGGGGACCGGGTCCAGGGGGATGCCTCCTGGCTGCCGGCCGCCGAGCAGGAGAGCGGCGTGGAGCTCGTGGCCGGCTGGGCCGTGCCAGGGGCCACGACGGCGGACATGCTGGCCGGGGTCGAGGCCACCGACTGGACCGCCGACGTGCTCGTCGTGATGGCCGGCACCAACGACCTGGCCCAGGGGCTGCCGTGGGAGGAGTCGGCCGCCGACATCGAGGGCGTCGTCGCGACGGCCGGCGCGCCGACCGTGGTGGTGGTCGCCATCGCGCCCTACGACCCCCTCCCCGCGGCGCGCAACGGCTTCAACGCCGCGCTCGCGGACCTGGCCGGCCGCAGCGGCTGGACCTACCTCGACCCGTGGACGGAGGTCGACGCCGGCGGCGCGTTCCCCCCGGGCGCGTCGCCGGACGGCGTCCACCTGACACCGGCCGTGGCCGCCGACGTGGGCGGCCGCATCGGCCGCTCGCTGGCCGCGCTGGGCTGAGCCCGGCGGGTGCCCCGGGGACACGCCCTAGGCTGGGGACCCGTGGCCCCCTCCGTCGACCCGCGCACCGGACTGCCCGTCGTCGCCATGGTCGGCGGTGGCCAGCTGGCCCGGATGACGCACCAGGCGGCCGTCGCGCTCGGCCAGTCGCTGCGGGTCCTCTCCACCGGCCCGGACGAGTCGGCCGCCCTCGTGGCCGCCGACGTCCGCCTCGGCGACCACCGGGACCTCGACGCCCTGCTCGCGCTCGCCGAGGGCGCCACCGTCGTCACCTTCGACCACGAGCACGTCCCCACCGAGCACCTGCGCGCGCTGGAGGCGGCCGGTCACCGGGTCGCGCCCGGCCCCGACGCGCTGGTGCACGCGCAGGACAAGCTGGTCCTGCGCCGCGCGCTAGCTGCTGCGGGCGAGCCGCAGCCGGCCTGGGCCGAGGTCCGCTCCGTCGACGAGGTCGCGGCCTTCGGCGACCGGCACGGCTGGCCGGTGGTCCTCAAGGCGCCGCGCGGCGGCTACGACGGGCGCGGGGTGTTCGTCGTCGACGGTCCGGACGACGCCCGGGAGCTCCTCGCCCGGTACGACGTCCTGCTGGCCGAGCAGCGGGTCCCGATGGTCAGGGAGCTGTCCGCGCTGGTCGCCCGCTCGCCCTTCGGTCAGGTCGCCGTCTGGCCCGTGGTCGAGACCGTGCAGCGCGACGGCATCAACACCGAGGTGCTCGCCCCGGCGCCCGGGCTGGACGAGGACACCGCGACCGCCGCGCAGGAGCTCGCGGTGCGGGTGGCCGACCGGGTCGGTGTCGTGGGGGTGCTCGCCGTCGAGCTGTTCGAGACGGCGGACGGCGTCCTGGTCAACGAGCTCGCCATGCGGCCGCACAACTCCGGGCACTGGACGATCGAGGGCTCGCGGACCAGCCAGTTCGAGCAGCACCTGCGTGCCGTCCTCGACTACCCGCTGGGTGCCACGGCGATGGCCGCACCGGTCGTGGTGATGGCCAACGTGCTCGGTGGGCGCGCCGCGGAGGAGGGCTGGACCGGCCCCGGCCTCGACGAGCGGGTGCACCACCTCATGGCGCACTGGCCCGACGTCAAGCTGCACTGGTACGGCAAGGGGCAGCGCCCCGGACGCAAGCTCGGCCACGTGACGGCGCTGGGCACCGACCTCGGCGAGGTGCGCGCCCGGGCCACCGCTGCAGCCCGCTACCTGGCCGACGGCGAGGTCGACCCGGCGTTCGCCTTCCCGACCGAGCACTGACCCGAGAGCGCACCGACCCGAGAGCGCACCGACCCGACCGAGCAGCGAGGAGCCCGCGTGGACCCGATCGTCGGCATCGTCATGGGCAGCGACTCCGACTGGCCGGTGATGGAGCCCGCCGCGGCGGCGCTGACCGAGTTCGGCGTCCCGTACGAGGCGCACGTCGTCTCCGCGCACCGCACCCCGCGCCGGATGCTCGAGTACGCCGAGAGCGCCGCCGGCCGCGGTCTGCGGGTGGTCATCGCCGGCGCCGGGGGAGCGGCGCACCTGCCCGGGATGGTCGCGGCGGCCACGCCGCTGCCGGTCATCGGCGTCCCCCGGCCGCTGGACCGCCTCGACGGGCTGGACAGCCTGCTGTCGATCGTGCAGATGCCCGCCGGCGTGCCGGTCGCGACGGTCTCCATCGGCGGCGGCCGCAACGCCGGGCTGCTCGCCGTGCGGATCCTCGCCGCCTCCGACCCGGACCTGCGGGCCGCCGTCGAGCGGTTCCAGAGCGACCTGGCCGAGTCCGTCGTCGCCCGGGACGCCACGCTGCAGGAGCGGCTTGCTTCCTCCTGACGACGGGGCGTCCTACGATCTGTACTCGTGGGTAACAACGCTGCGGGGCTCTACACCCTGACCGAGGAGCACGAGGCGATCCGCGAGGCGGTCCGCGACATCGCCGAGCAGGAGATCGCCCCGTACGCCGCCGAGGTCGACGCCGACTCGCGCTACCCGATCGAGGCGCAGAAGGCCCTCACCGCCGCCGGCTTCCACGCCACCCACATCCCCGAGGCCTACGGGGGAGAGGGCGCGGACGCGATCGCGACCTGCATCGTCATCGAGGAGGTCGCCCGGGTCGACGCGAGCGCCTCGCTGATCCCCGCGGTCAACAAGCTCGGCTCGATGCCGGTGATCCTCTCGGCGTCCGAGGACCTCAAGCAGCGGGTGCTGCGGCCGATCGCCGCCGGCGACGCGATGATCAGCTACGGGCTCTCCGAGCGGGAGGCCGGCTCCGACGCCGCCGCGATGAGGACCCGCGCCCGGCTCGACGGCGACAGCTGGGTGCTCAACGGCACCAAGGCCTGGATCACCAACTCCGGCGTCTCCGAGTGGTACACGGTCATGGCCGTCACCGATCCGGAGAAGGGCGCCAACGGCATCTCCGCCTTCGCCGTCCACCGGGACGACCCCGGCTTCGCCGTCGGCCCCAAGGAGCGCAAGATGGGCATCAAGGGGTCGCCCACCTGCGAGCTCTACCTCACCGACTGCACCATCCCGGCCGACCGGATCATCGGCGAGCCCGGCACCGGCTTCAAGACCGCGCTGCGGACGCTGGACTTCACCCGGCCGACCATCGGCGCGCAGGCCGTCGGCATCGCCCAGGGCGCGCTCGACGCCTCGGTGGCCTACGTCAGGGAGCGCCGCCAGTTCGGCAGGGCGATCAGCGAGTTCCAGGGCGTGCAGTTCATGCTCGCCGACATGGAGATGAGGATCGAGGCGGCGCGGCACCTCGTCTACGTCGCCGCGGCCGCCGGTGAGCAGGGCCGCCCCGACGTCACCCGGGTCTCGGCCTCGGCCAAGGCCTTCGCCTCGGACGTCGCCATGCAGGTCACCACCGACGCCGTCCAGCTCTTCGGCGGCGCCGGCTACACGCAGGACTTCCCGGTCGAGCGCATGATGCGCGACGCCAAGATCACCCAGATCTACGAGGGCACCAACCAGATCCAGCGCATGGTGATCGCACGGAGTCTCCTGCGGTAGGGCGGCGACCGGCGTTCTCGCAGGTCATGACCATGATAGGACGCTGCGGGGACGCCGGATCCCGTTGCTCGGGTGACCGCCCGCTGCGGTGACCTCAGCACCCGACGGAACCGCGCGGCACGGTCGGTGTGACGCCTGTGTGACGGCTCCGGGGTCGTGAGACTCCCGTTCCTGTCACCCCTGCGTGGTCAACTGGAAGCAGAGAGCCACCTCTGCCCCCGGTGGCCGGAACACAGGAGTGACATGCCCGAGCTCACCACGCAGTTCGAAGCCGCCTTGAGCAACATCGAGCCGACCACGGCCGACAAGGACAACGCGCCGAAGGCCCACGCCGAGGTCAGCGCCGCGCTCGCGGCCGACCCGACGATCGCCGACTGGGGCTTCGACCCCATCCTGATCGGCAGCTACAAGCGCCACGTCAGCATCCGGCGGATGAAGGACGTCGACGTCTTCAGCCGGCTGACCGACCTGGGCGGCGACGTGCTCCCCGGCACCGTCCTCGCGCAGTTCGAGCGCGTGCTGCGCAAGGCGTTCCCCACCGTCGACGGCGACGTGCGGGTGCACCGGCAGGCCCGCAGCCTGCAGGTGGGCTTCCCCGAGTACGACGGCCTGTACGTCGATGCCGTGCCCGCCCGGCCGTGGACGTCGCCCTACGACGTCAAGGCCTGGCAGCTGCCCAAGCGCGAGGAGAAGGACCACCAGCAGGGCTGGCAGGCGACCAACCCCGACCGGCTGACCGAGCTGACCAACGAGCTGAACGACGCCGACCACTTCGACGGGTACTACGTGCCGACGGTGAAGCTGCTCAGGCAGACCCGCCGCAGCCTGCTGAAGAACCGCAAGCCCGGCGGGCTGACCGTCGAGATCGCCGCGCTGCACGCCTTCAACACCGGCCTGGTCACCGGCCCGACCCGCGCCGACTTCTACGCCACCGCCCTCCGCCAGACCGGCAACGTCCTCTACAACGCCTTCGTCCTCGGCTGGGGCCTCGACGACCCCACCCTGCCCGGTGAGAAGGTCGTAGTCCGCGGGTCCGACGAGGACAAGACGGCTCTGGCCACAGCGTTCCTCGACGCTGCCACGCAGGCCGAGCAGGCGCTGCGCAGCACCGACAAGTGCGCCGCCGCCAAGACCTTCTGCGACCTGCTCGGCAAGGCCGTCGACGACGTCGGCGACACCGACTTCGTCTTCCCGATGCCCGCGACCTGCAACGCCGACGGCACCGCAAAGCGGTTCGCGTCGGTCACCGCCGGGGACCCGCTGGTGCCGGCCACCCGCCGCTTCGGGTGAGCCAGCCCGACCAGGACGGCGTCGCACAGATCGACCGCCGCGCCGCTGCAGGCGAGTCGCTGCACCTGGCCGCGGCCGAGGCCCGAGAGGAGATGGCCGACGCGCTGGCCCGAGAGGGGTTCCGGCGCTGCGACGACGCCGTGGACTCCGGTGAGGGCTGGTGCGGCGTCCTGACCTTCCGCCCGGTCGGCGGCGAGGACGGGTCGGTGCGCATGACCGCCGTCGGCATCGCGGTCCCCGACGCGTTCCCGTTCGCGCCGCCGAAGGTCCACCCCGGCTCGCAGGCCTGGGCCGAGATGGTCACCGGTCGGACGTTCGGTGAGGACTACTACGAGCCCGGCCGCGGCTGGCACCGCGACCTGGACCTGGCGATGTGCCTGTTCGACGAGGCCGATCACGCCCGGCTGCGCTGGGCTGACGGGGCGGTGCTGCTGGAGCAGGCCCGGGCCTGGCTGGCCGCTGACGCGGCCGGCTGGCCGGACGACGCCCCGGCGCTGGACCTCGAGCGGTACCTGTACCCGGCGGTCGACCAGCGGGTGGTCCTCTACGGCCCCCTGCACGACCGGGACGGGGAGGTCCTGCGGCTGCAGGGCAAGCGCCACGGTGTGCTGCGCCTGGGCCGCCCGGCCAGCCAGGTCCGCAGCGGCTCCCGGCGGCGCCGCCACCGGTGGGGCGGTGACGCCGTCCTCATCCTGGCCGCCGGGGAACTCGCCGGCCCGATCCGGCACTGGGACGACCTGCGCGCCGCCGTCGGCGCCGACCGCGCCCAGCGGTTGACCCTGGCTCAGCAGGACGGCCTGACCCGGGTGCTGATGACCTACACCCGACGCGGCCTGCCCGCGGCGCTGGCCCTCGAGCTGAGTGCCCACCCCGACGGCGAGGTGCAGCTGCGGGCGATGCGCGCCGCCCCCGACGACCTGGCGACCCGCCAGATCCGCGCCGGGCTCGGCGCCGAGCAGCTCGGGACCCGGAAGGTCGCCATCGTCGGCGTCGGCGCGATCGGCTCGGTCGTCGCTGACCTGCTGCACCGCGGGGGCGTCGGGCACCTGCACCTCATCGACGCGGACCGGGTGCTGCCTGGCAACACCACCCGGCATCTGCTCGGGGACGCCGCGGTCGGCCGGCCGAAGGCCGCTGCGGTCGCCGAGGCACTGCACGCCACCCGCCCGCACTTGGGCCAGGTCACGTTCACCGTCGACGAGGTGGACACGCCGCTGCGCGCCATCGAGGTGCTGGCCGCCTTCGACGCCGTCGTCGATGCCACCGCCGACTCCACCGCGACCGCGCTGCTGACCGCGGCCGCCCGCGCCGGAGCCGGGCACCTGCTGTCGGTGTACGTCCTCGCCGACGGCTACGCCGTCCGCGTCGACCGCACGCCCGAACCCGACGGGCAGATCACCCTCCCGGCCCCGCATCTGCCCCCTCCGGCGCCCACCGTGTACGAGGCCGGCTGCGGCAGCCCGGTGAGCACCACCCCGCCGGCAGCCGCCTGGGAGGCCGCCGCCATCGTCGCCCGGCACACCGTGGCCCTGCTGTTGAACCCGGAGTCTGTGCCCGCCGGCGAGGAACGGCGGCTCCACCCCGAGGCGGTACAGCGATGACGCCCGTCGGCATCCTCATCACCGGCACCGCGCTGGATGCAGCGACCACCGACGGGCTGGCCGCCCTCCCGCAGGAGACCGGCGGCATCCTGCTGGGCTTCCGCACCCCGGATCTGGTCGTGGTCACCCGGGCGCTCACGGTGCCCGATCCCCGCAGCAGCCGACACACCTACCGCCGGCACCGCCGGCGCGCCCAGGCCCAGATGGCCGCCGCCGGCATCAACGAGACGCCGGGGATCGGCTACGTCGGCGAGTGGCACACCCATCCGGCCGACTGCCCGCCGAGCCGCATCGACATCCGGGCCCTGACCGCCACCGCCCGGCTGACCACCGCGCCGGTCGCGCTGATCGTCCTCGCCTACCGCGCGGACCGATCGGTTGCGGTCCACGGGCTGACCGCCGTCCGGGAGCCGTGGCCGGTTCCCGCCGTCAGCCCGGTCCAGCTGTTCTCCGCCAGCCCCACCGTCACCGACGACACCACCGCCAGCCTCGAGGCGGAGGCCGCCGAGGCCCTGACCCATCCGGAGGAAGCCCGTTGACCAGCCTGCTGACCCGCCCGGCCGGCACGCCCCAGGAAGTCGGCGCGTGAAGCCACCCGCCCGCGGCGCCGCCGTCCGCGGCGACGACTACCAGTACGCGGTGGCCTGGGTGGAGGCCTGCCGCGCGCTCAACGACGCCGGCATCGCGTCGGTCAGCATCGAAGACGCCGGCGCCGGCCAGTTCGACGACGTCGCCGTCCGCCGCACGGACGCCCACCCGGACCGGTACTTCCAGGTGAAGAGCTCCAACGCCGGCGACGTCGCCATCGACGAGAAGTGGCTCACCACGCCGGCGACCGAGAAGGGGCAGAGCCCCCTGCAGCACTTCCACCGCACGTGGAAGGAGCTGACCGAGCGCGGACGCCCGTTCGAGCTGACGCTGCTGACCAACCGCGCCTTCGACAACGGCCACGCCCTGATCGGCCCGGCACGCAACAACTTCGACTGCCACATCCGCGTCGACGAGGTGCGCCAGGCGACCTCGCGCAGCGACCTCGGCAAGGCGCGGGACGCCTGGGCGACGCACCTGGACATCGACGTCGACGAGCTGCTGGAGTTCCTCACCGTCGTGCGGTGGGAACAGGCAGGAGCCGAGGAGTCCGTCCGGGAGATCGCCAAGCCGCTGATGAAGCTCGCCGGACTCCGCGACGACGACGAGGCCGTCGAGATCGGCATCGCGATCATCCGCGGGCTGGTCAAGACCGGCGGCGGCCCGCAGACCCCCGACCAGCTGCGCCAGGCCATCGACGAGAACAACCTCCTGGCCTCCTTCGCGCAGGTCATCCTCGCCGTGCACGCCATCGACCGTCCCACCTCGCCGGACACGGCACACGTGACCATCGACTGGCTCGACCAGTTCCCCGGCGAGGACGACCGGAGCCGCTACCGGGCCGCTGACCCGGCCGCGTGGACCAGCACCTTCCCCGCCGACCTCAAGCGGGCCCGCACCTCGCTGGAGATGTACCGGACCCGGCGTGTGCTGGTCACCGGCGCGCTGCGGCTGTCCACTCACTTCGCGGTCGGCTACGAGCTCGCCGACATCCGCAGGTGGGTCCTCGCCGTCGACCAGCGCGGGGAGATCTGGACGACCGACGCCGACCCGGCGCCCGGGATCACCGCCGCCGTCCTGGCCGAGGAGCCCATCGACCAGGGCGAGGGCCTCGCGGTCGTGATCGCCTTGTCCAACGACCCCACCGAGGACGTCCACCTCTACGTCAAGGAGCAGCAGCTGCCTGTGAAGACGCTGCTCACCCTGGGGCCGGACACCGGCCCTGGGGGGAAGGCGGTGCCGTCCAACGCCTGGCTGACCGCCTGGGCGCGCAGCGCGCGGGACGCGGTGCGCTGCGCCGCCCGCCGCGCCGATCATGTGCACCTGTTCATGAACGCGCCGGCGTCGGCGGCCCTCATGCTCGGTCACCAGTGGAACACCGTGCCGGTGCCGACAACCGGGTACGACTTCGACCGGCGGGACTACTTCCCGACCTTCCGCTTCAGCTGAGCTGGACTGGCCGCTGCGCAGGCGACTGACGGACATGAGCTGGGGGGAGGAGCGTCGTGCTCCTCCCCCCAGTGGTGCTACTGCAGCTGCGCGCCGTCGGTGAGCGCGCGGTGGGCGTCCTGGATTTGGGCCGCCAGGGCTGCCTTCAGACCGTCGGCCGTCGCCCGGACGTTGGTCAGCGCCTTCTCCGCAGTGGACACGTGCTTGCTGACGTCCTCGAAGCGGGCCAGCAGGTCGAGCAGGTGCCCGACGGCGGTCCGGGCGCGGCCGACGTCGATGGCGGGGTCCGCGCTGGTCTGTGCGGCGGCCAGGATGGTGAGCTCTCGGACGACGCCGAGGACCAGGGCCATGACGCCGGGATCCGAGGCCGCCACGACCCAGCTGGACGTGTCCACCCGGGCCCATGCGCTGTCGGCCGGCCCGGGCACGTCGTCCGCGGTCGGGACGACGGCCAGGGCCGCGTGCGCGCCGCGGACCCGTCGGGCCTCGGCGAGCTCCTCGCGGAAGGCCCGCATGCTCGCCCGCCGCTGCCGGTGCTTGCACTCGATGATCAGCACCGGCTGGCTGGCCGACATGATCTTGACCAGGACGTCGCCGATCCGACGCGAGGTGCCCGGAGCCGGCCGCGTCCCGACGTGTTCGACCAGGTCGCCCGTCGCCTGTGCCCAGCCGGCCACGGCCAGCGCGGTGCTGTCCTCCCAGTCCTTCCCGATGGCGGCGGAGGTCCTGGTCGTTGCAGCCTGGCTGGCCTGCTGGGCCTGCACCAGGGCGCGCAGCGTGGCGATGCCCTCCGTCAGTTCACGCCTGGCGTCCTGCACCTGAGCGGACAGGTCATTCTTGAGCGCAGCGATGGGTGAGCTCGGGTTCTCCGTGGAGATCACCGCGCGCACCTGGTCGCTGTGCAGCGCCACCACCCGCTCGAGGGCGGTGACCGCCTCGGCCTGTGCCGTGACGGTGGCCTGTCGGACGGCCTCACGGACGTCGTCGGCGCCACCGGCCAGTGCCGTGCTCAGCCCGCGCTCCACCTGAGCGGGGAGCTGGGCCAGCGTCGCCGCGACCGCCTCGCGGGCGGCCTGCTCGGTGGTGTCGACCCGGCTGAGCAGTCCGTCGAGCTGGGCGACGGTGGCCGCGGCGCGGTTCTGCACCGCCTCGTCGAAGCCGGCGAGGACCCGCTGCATCGCGGCGGTGGTGTCACCGGTGCCGCGCCGCAGCCCGGTGGCCACCATGCCGACGACGACGGCGCCCGCGATGGTGTCGGCCAGCGCGGCCGACCCGTGCTCGGCGAGCTCGCGCCGGGCGATGGCGACCGTCTCGGGGTGGGTGACTCGGAGGTGCGAGATCTCCACGGCGTCGTCGGTCACCGTGACGGGGTCGATGCGACGACCCCGCTGCACCGGGATGGCGGTCATCGAGCGTGCCCCAGGCCGATCAGCTGCCGGACGCCGTCCGGCAGGCCGTCGGCCAGCCGGCGGCAGACCAGGCAGCCGGATGATGACGTCGACCTGTCGCCGGTGTGCTCGGCGTTGAGCATCGCCAGCAGCAGGTCGGTCTGTACGGCCTCCCACATCAGCGGGTGCCGCGAGTCCAGCGCCTCCTCGATGGCCCGGATGGCATCTGTCAGGTCGTCGGCTTCATCAGCACCGCGGTGCGCCTGGACGGCGATCAGGCGCGCGCTGACGGTCCACCATGAGCTGAGCAACCGTTGCAGGTCCCGACGGCGGTGTGCCGGGTCGACGCTGCGCCGGGCCGGCTCGGTCGTGGCGTGGATGGGTTGTGACACGGGACCCCCTGGGGTCGCGCGGCGCAGGGGACGGCCCCCCGCATGTCCCGCGGGGTGGCTCTCGTCCACCGGCGCGGACCGTCCGCGCCGGCTTCCCGGTCACAACCCCCTGCTCACCGGCCCGTCTCCGGCTGCTGCTCACGGACCCACATCAGGCCCACCAGCCCACCGCTCCACACCTGCTCCGCCCAGCCCAGCAGCTGGTCCCAGTCGGTGTCCGTGAGCACCGTCGGGCCTACGGCCTCGTAGATCGTGTTCAGCGCGGCCGGGGCCTCCCGACCGAGCAACCACGACGGGGCCGAGCAGCTGACCTCGAGCTTCGCGCAGGGGCAGTGCGTCCCCTCCACGGTCAGCGAACACGCGTAGCAGGTCGCGCACACCAGCGTCGTCAAGAGCGCCAGGGTCTCCTCGACGGGCAGGTGGTCGCGCACGGCGCTGAGGCAGATCTCGTCGCAGACCATGACATGCGCACCGCGGGTGTCGACGGGGATGAAGAACACGGGAGCCTCCACGGGCCCGGCCGGCGACCCGCCGGCGGGGACGGTGCCGCTGGCGGCGCCGCAGCCGCACCGTGCCGCCACCCGCAGCCCGTGCACTCGTCCCCGAGTAGCCATCACGGACCGGGACATCAGCTCCGGATCCCGGTAGGCCGCCCGATTCACGGCAGACAGGGCCACGGCCTCCTCGTGCCGCCGGAGGCGGCGAGCGGCGCGTAGCGCCGCCCCTTGACGTTGATACAGAGCGTAGAAGTCGAGGTCATGAAACCTGCAGGTCAACAGCGGCGTCCGGCACCGTCAGTGTGGTCGGGCGGCCACGTCCGTGTGGGCGAGCCGCCACAGACCCACCGTCCGACCGTCCCGCAAGCACGATCTGGGCGAGGCCGCCCAGGTCCTCGGCTCGGTCGCCGAGGCCCTGCGAGCGAGCGCCGACGGCAACGACTGGGCCGTTCTCGAGGCCTGGGTGCAGGCGCTGACCCTGGTGACCGGTGCCGCGCTCGAGGCGGTCCCCGAGGAGCTGCACGACTTCCTCTGACGCCGTGCTGAACACTGCGGAGGCCGTCCCGAGGTGACTCGGGACGGCCTCCGGCATCGTTTCTGGAGCGGCGGGAGGCCGCAGCTGCGGCTACGCCGCCTCGGATGGCCGCGCGGCGTCCCCGTCGGTCGCGTGGGCGGCCTCGCGTGCGACCGCCAGAAGCAGGGCGAGGTCGATCGGGCGGAAGCGGCGCGTGCCCCCGTCGGTGAGTAGCGACGGGACGCGGCCGGCGGCCGCTGCAGTGCGCAGCTGCGGGACGGACATCCCGAGGCGCTGCGCCGCGGCACCGATGCCGATCAGGTCGGCGGCGTGCCGGTCGCGCCACTCCTCGGGAACCGCGTCGACGTCGGCCACCTGGAACAGCAGCGTGTTGCCGCGGGAGCCGCCGCGGCCGGCGGCCAGCCTGCCGGTGTCGACGAGGAACGCGCGCACGTAGTGCTCCGGGACGCCGAGGCGCTCGATGACCTGGGGGAGCGTGAGCCGGTCGTCGTCGGCGGTGCGCTGGCCGTAGGTGGCGTGGTAGCGCCGGACCAGCGCCTGGACGTCAGGACCGTCGAGCACGCGCCGGTCGTACCGGCGCGGCCGCTGCTCGCACGGGACCAGGCCGTCGTTGCTCCAGTCGCGCAGCGCGGAGGTGCTGACCTGCAGGTAGGCGGCCTCTCCGATGGTGAGCAGCGGCCGAGGCCGGGCACCGGGCGCGGCGGGAGGGGGTGCCTCGCTGAGGGTGGTGCCGGGGCCGGCGGCGAGGTCGTGGTGCGCGCCCGCTCGTGCACCAGCTCGGCGTCGTCGACGTCGTCGGTGGCAGCGATGATGAGGTCCTCCAGCTCGGCGAGCCGCTCGGTGCGGAGTCGCTCCTGCTCGACCGGGTCGGGCAGCGGCCGGGAGTCGACGACGACCGGCTCGAACTCGCCGATGTGCGCGACGGCCCGGGCGATGCCGGCGCGGGCGTACGCGCCGTCGAGGTCGCACCGGCGGGCCGAGTACAGGTGCTCGCCCTCCCGGCTGATCCACCCGCGCAGCTCGCCGCGGTCGTTGTGGGCCTGCTCGCGGGTGCGGCGGAACAGCTCGTAGCTGTCGCCGTTGGCGACGATCCGCAGGTTGTGCGTCCAGTCCGGGTCGCCGGCCTCGCGGCGCTCGCCGGTGGCCGTGACGAACCACTGCTGGCGGACGTCGGCGAACGGAGCGCGCGGCCCGTCGGTGCGGGTGTCGCGGGGCGTGCGACCGTGGATGCGGCGTTCCCAGGCGTCCCACTGCTCGTCGGTGAGGTCGATGCAGTGCCCCGGCAGGTCGACGATCCGGTGGATCCCGCCGTACCGCTTGGGGCCGCGGTCGTCGTGGTCGACGGCGAAGCCCTCGAAGTCCTGGTCGCGCCGGATGGGGATGGGCACGCCCTTGTTGACCTCGTACTTGCGCGTGCGCAGCAGCCGCACGTGCGCGGCGAGGGTGCGGGAGGCCCGCTCGAGCTGCTCGTCGGTGAGCTGGTCGTAGGTCTTGACGCTGCCGTCGGGGTTGACGTGCCGGGTGCCGCGGACGGGCACCTGGTGGGCGGCGAGCTCCCGGCCGGCGGCGAGAAAGGTGCCACCGTCGGCGACGACCTCGGCCCAGGCCTGCCAGCCGTCGGCGTGCTGCCCGGTCGCCGACTGCAGGTAGCGAGTGCGATGGACCTTCCCGTTGTCCCCGCGCTGCCGGTCGTAGGCGAGGTCGTACCCGGGGAAGAGCAGCACCTTCGCGTAGGGCCACTCGATCCGGTCCGCCAGCAGCTTGGTGAGGACGGCGCGTGTGGTGCGCTTGCGGATGTTGTTGCGCTCGCCGGATGCGTGCCCGTCCTTCATGCCGGCGAACATCGTGCCCTCGGTCGAGGTGATGTCGATGCGCTCAGCGCCCTCGAAGATGTCGACACCGCCCAGCTGCGCGGCGGCCCGGACGGCGGCGCCGAAGTGCGGCGCCCGCACCCAGCGGTCCCATTCGGCGACGTAGAGCCGGTGGATCTGGTCGATGCGGCACACATGGGACAGCAGCGCGCTGACGGCGTTGCCGGGCAGCGGCTCGTCCGGGTTGTGCACGGTGGGGTCGGCGGCGCTGTCGAACAGCATGAGGATGACCGTGGCGTGCGCCGGGAGCGGCAGGGCCCAGCCCATCAGGCGGTTCGGCTCTAGCGCGTACGGGTGGGCGTTGGCGCGCCGGATCGGGATCAGCCCGATGCGCCGGCGGAACTGCTCCCCGGTGGCCGACTTGTCCAGGAGGAGGGCCTCGAGGTCGAGGGTCTTGAGGTAGGCGACGGCCGGATGGAAGCCCAGCTTGGGGCTGGCGGCATCGACGTTGTCCTTGAGCTCCTTCGCGCTCTGCGCGCTCACCCGGAGCTCGATGGCGTCACAGGGTCGGTCGGGCAGCCTGCCGGCGAGCAGGTCGGTGATGAGCGGGTCGGTGCTGCGGTTCACTGGTTCCTCCGTGAGATCTCCCGGGCTAGCCCCGGCCGCGGACCACCGTGCGCGCCGTCCTTCACGCCGCAATCGACTTCGCATCGCCTCTGTGCTGGGACAGCCGCTAACCCGGGTGGACGGGAACTCGTCGGTCAGCAGGTTCAGCGGATGGGAGATCTCCTTCGGCTCAGCCGACGATCCTCACCGGGGCCCAGGCGACGTTGCGGGCGCCGAGGAGGCCGCTGACCAGCTGCTCCAGCTGGGTCGGCGAGACGGCGGCGTCACTTGTGTCGACGCTGTTGGCGTCGTCGGAGGGCTGGGCGAGCCCGGTTTCGGCTCGGCGGGCGAGTGCGGCGACGTCGGCAGCGAGCGCGCCCTGGACAGCGGTCCGGGTCCGTTCGACCAGGGTCAGGAACTGATCGGCCACGGTGAGGTGCTCGCCCGGGTCGGTGGTTGGCACGGGCATGCACATGGCGGGGGGCGTAGAGGTCATTGCCCGCACCGTCGGCGCGGACGGTGGTGACTGCAATGAGCTGGCCGGCCCGGCAGCGTGGGGAGCCGATTGCGCTCGCAGCAGGGCTCGTCACCTTGCCAGGCAGCCGGGGCCATCCCGGGATCTGGAAGGAAGGTCCATGTCCGCCCGAGAGCTGCCGATGATCAAGTCTCGCGCGCGGTTGCACGCGGCCGCCACCCAGCGCGCCCGGGTGCGCGTCCGGGGGACGGTCGCCGCGATCGGCGACGGCTACAGCGGCACGTACCGCAACTCCTGGCTGCGTATCGCCACCGCGGCCGGCGACGTCCGGGTCACCGCGTCGACCAGGAGCACGCTGGGGACGATGCCGGTGGGTAGCAGCGTGGAGTTGGCGACCACGCTGACCGGCATCGTCGACGTGGCCGAGGTCGTCTACTTCGGGGAGCGGGCGCAGCTGCTGGGCTGGTCGCGGGTCGAGGAGGAGGCGGCGGGCTGACGGCGCCTGCCCACGAATGCCGGACCGCGGCGCTCGCCAGGGCGTTCGCGTAGGCAGAGAGCCCCCCGCCGGTGCGGCGGGGGGCTCTCTGCGTTCAGGTCAGCCAGGGTTCGTCGGGCGGCGGCACGGCGATCGGCTGCTCGGATGGCCGGTTCTGGATCCGGCAGGCGGTGCAGGCGAGCGGGTCGGGACCGGCTGCGGGCGCATCGCTGGTGTCCCCCGCGTCCGCGACGCTTTCCTCTCCGACGCGGGGCGGGTGTCAGGACTCGGCGGGGGCGCAGATGGTCTCGAGGAGGCTCGGGTCGCCGAGCCGCTGCAGCGACTCCCACATGTCCCAGTCCCGCCGCCGCCGTCCCCAGCCGACCACCGCGGTGCGCGGCGCACCGGCGATGCCGGCCAGCACCGCTCCCTGGGCCGTGAGACGGTCGTCGAACGGCTCGGCGCGCAGATCGCGACGGCTCAGCATCTGCCAGGTGGCCCGGAAGTGCTGGTCGTGGAAGGGCAGCTGGCAGCCGGTGAGCAGCGCGGCGCCGAAGACGGCGACCGGGTACAGCCGCACCGCCCGGTAGGCAACGACGCCCCTCAGCCGCTGCCGGAGTTCGGCGTACACCGCTTCGGCCGGCGGGCCACCGATCCAGGAGATGGCCAGGTAGTCCCGTCGCGTGCTCACGGTGAGCTCGGGCAGGTCGAGGACCTGACGGAGGCGCGCCGCGATGCGCGGCAACGTCCGCGGCCACCGGTTGTGCTGCTGCGAGATGTACATGTAGGCGACCGTCCGGCCAGCGTGGGCATGGTCAGTCGTCCGAGTCCAGTGCCCCCGGCCGAGGGGGAGATGAACCGTCTTGCTCCGGGCGGCCCCGGTGGGGCACCGCTGACGTCGCCGACTGGGCGGCGGTTGAGTGTCCCCTGCCGGGGCGGCCGCCCACGTTGGGTCATCTCCTGCGCTCGGTTGCTCCGGTGACGCCTTCGAGGGCCGACCGGTTCCCGGCCTGCTGGGTGGAGATGACGCTCAGGGAACCGTCGGTCTCCAGGACGACGGCGGCCACCGAGGACAGGTCGCCGGAGCCGGTGGCGCGGATGGCCTGGCGCAGCTCGCTCATGGGGATCCGCTGCCGGTCGAGCGCTTCGGGGACGGGGCGGCCGTCCTCCAGCAGGAGGGTCGGACGGGCGGTGACCACGCTGCGGCCACCCGGCAGCCAGGTCGTCGTCCGCGCGACGACGAACTGGAGGGCGGCGAGCAGGACCAGGGCGACAGCTCCCTCGCTCCAGGAGACGTCGCTGCTGAGCAGGATGGTCGCCAGGGTTGAGCCGAAGGCCACGCTGACCACCCAGTCGAAGGCGTTCAGCTTGGCCAGCGTCCGCTTGCCGGACACCCGGAGCAGGACCACGAGCGCGAGGTAGGCCGCCGCCCCGACGGCGAGGATCCGGACGATGTCAGACCAGGAGTCGAACCACATGCTGGCCCTCTACCCGCGCCGCTCCTGGCTCCCGGCTCCTGGCAGGCTCGGCGGGTGACGGGTGTTCTGGGATGGGTCGTGACCGCGGTCGGCGCGGTGCTGGTGTTCATGGCGCTGCGCGACATCTTCCACACGATCTGGCACCCCACCGGCCGCGGTGGGCTCAGCCGGCGGCTCATGGCGGCGGTGTGGCGTGTCGGGCATCGGCGCCGGGCGCTGGGAGCGTTGGTCGGGCCGCTGGCGATGGTCGTGGTCGTGCTGGCCTGGGTGCTGCTGATCCTGCTGGGGTGGGCGCTGGTGTACTGGCCGCACCTGCCGGGCGGGTTCGTCTTCGGCAGCAGCCTGGACCCCGCCTCCCGGGCCGGGTTCCTGGACGCCGTCTACCTGTCCACGGTCACCCTGGCGACGCTCGGTTTCGGTGACATCGTCCCGGCGGCGGACTGGCTGCGGATCGCGGTGCCGGTGCAGGCGCTCGTCGGTTTCGGGCTGATCACGGCCGCGGTCTCGTGGGTGCTGCAGGTGTACCCGGCGCTGACCCGGCGTCGTGCGCTGGCGGTGCGGCTGTCGTTGCTGCGTCGGGTCGACACCCTCGGGCTGGTGGCCGACCCCCAGTCGGCGATGGCCGCGCCTCTCTTGGAGGACCTGGCGGTCGGGCTCGCGCAGCTGCGGGTCGACCTGACCCAGTACGCCGAGACCTACTACTTCCGGGACGGGGATCCCGAGGCCTCCCTGCCGGCGATGCTGGGGGTGGCGCTGCACCTGAGCGAGCACGCCCGGCGCACGCCACATGTGGACGCGCGCTACGCCGGGGAGCTGCTGGACACCGCGGTGGGGGACTACCTGCACGTGGTGGACGAGCACTTCCTACACGTCGGTGGCCCGGCCAGGGCGATTGCCGCGGCGTACGCGGAGGACCACGGGCAGGAGCTCGCCCGCGCCCGATGAGGTCGGGGCTCATCCCCGCCGGTGGGACCGTCCGGGGGCGGCCGACGTGGCGGGGCGGCTCTCGTGCCGGGTGGCGGCCCGGTAGGCGGCCCGGCCCGGCGCGGCGGTCACACCGTGGACGACGACGCTGGCCACCACCACGAGGCTGCCGGCGGCGAGCACGGTGGGGTCGGCGCCGAGCCGCTTTGCCTCCAGCGCGAGGTAGAACAGCGCCGAGACGCCGATCGGGCCGAACCAGCCCAGGTGGAGCGCGTCCGGCCAGCCCAGCCGCAGCGGGCGGCGCAGCGCGACGAGGACGGGCAGCCGGCGGAGTAGGAGCACGGCCGCGGTAAGGAGCAGTCCACGCCAGCCGAGGTCGGCCCAGGCCGCCCACGGCAGGGCAGCGCCGACGCCGATGAACAGCGGCAGGACGAGGAAGCGGTTGACGGCCTCGTCGATCGGCACGTCCGAGGTCCGTTCAGAGCCGGTGCTCACGCCGTTGAAGGCCAGACCGCAGACGAACACCGCCAGTACGCCGTCGACGTGGATCAGCCCGGACAGCCCGAGCACCGTGAGGGCCAGGACGGCGGTGAACAGGGCGAGGGGGCCGGGGTCGGTCGAGCCGTGTTCCTCGCCGGCCCTGAGCGCTCGCCCGCCGAGCCATCCGGTGACCAGCCCGACGACGACCGCCCCGGCCACCTGCCAGAGGGACTCCAGCGCGGCCTCGGCGCCGGTCAGAGGGCCGGCGATCGCGACGGCGACGAGCACCAGGGGCAGCGCCAGGCCGTCGTTCGCGCCTGACTCCAGCGAGAGGACCTGCCGGTCCCGGGCGGGCAGGTCCTCCTCCGCCGGGCCTCCGGTGACGACGCTGGACGCGAGGACCGGGTCGGTCGGGCACAGCGCCGCGCCGAGCAGCGCCGCGGCGCCGAGTCCCACGCCGAGCACCCACGCCGACAGGCCGGCGGTGATGAGGGCCATGAGCGGCATGGCGACGGCCAGGAGGATCAGCACGGGACGAAGCCGCGACTGCACCGCGCCCAGTGGGTAGCGCAGGGCCACCGCCATCACGGAGATGGCCAACAGGAGCCGGGTGGCGGTGTGCAGCCAGGTGTGGTCCTCGGTCAGGGGCCGCACGTCGAGCAGGCCGGTGACGGACGGGCCCAGGACGATGCCTGCGAGCAGGCCGAGCAGCGGCTCGGAGACGGGCAGCCGCCGCAGGCGCTCGGACAGGGCGGCGACGCCGAGCCCCAGGAGCCCGCCGGCGAGGAGTACGAGGTCCGTCGTCATGCCGTGCCCGTTCCCGCTGCTGGACGGTTGGATGCAGTGGCGGCCAACACCTCCGGCGAGGCACCGGTCCGGTGCCGGTCGTCGAGGAAGTAGGCGCCCAGAGCCCCGGCGAGCGTGGCGAAGACCGCGACCGAGTAGACGGCGAGGACCACCTCGAGGATGCGGGCGAGTCCGCCCTGCGCGGTCAGCGGCTGCCCCGTCACTGTCGCGAGGGCGGTCTCGTGCAGGGCTGGCGCGTAGTCCTCGTAGGCGCCACCGAAGTACAGGAGCTGACTGCCCGCGAGCACCACCACTCCGGTCACGGTGGCCAGCCAGCCGATACGACCGGAGAGCAGCCGGCCGGCCGACCTCGATCCCCGTACGGCGGCGGAGACGACTCCGCCCAGCCTCGCGGCCCGGAGGAGGGTCAGGGCTCGCGCGAATCGCAGGAAGGGCAGGGCGAGGAACAGCACCTGCCACCAGTTGCGGGCCCAGAACCGACGCCGGTCACGGGCGCGCAGTGCGCGGTGGAGGAACTCAGCGACGAAGACGCTTCAGCACAGCCACCCCACCACGGTCAGCACGGTGACCAGCCACGGCTCTCTGGCGAGCGACTGGCCCAGGACGACGAGGACGAACACGAGCCCGAGGACGCCCATCGGCTTGTCCAGTCGTCGGGCCAGCCCTTCCTGCTCGGGGCAGTCCGCGTCGACCGGGATGTCGTTGTGCATGCGGAGCGGCTACCCGCTGCAGCTGGGCATGCAGCACATCCGCGTCCAGGTCAACCCGGACGTTCAGCGGGCCACACGCCGATGACGGCCGACTCGAGCGCCACCTCCCAGGAGCGGCGTTCCGACGCCGTGATCCGGGTGGACTCGGCGGCGAGGTCGACGACGGAACGGAGCCGGTCGTGCAGCGCGCGGTCCACGGTGCCCCGCGGGGCACGCCACGCGACCTCCCGCAGCAGGGTGGCCATCCGGCGCAGGACGGCCGGCTGACCCGAGGCGTAGTGGAGGAGCTCCTCCAGGACGAGCTCGACCAGGTCGTCGGGGGTCCACTGCGGCACGATCAGGCGCACGACCCCGTCGTCGTCGGCACGGCAGTCGGGTCCGAGCGGCCGGGAGATGAGGTCACCGAGCAGCGCCGAGGCATGGGACAGGGCGTGCACGGCCGTCGTGGGGTCGTTGATGCCGGGCGACAGCGCACGGACGGCGATGTCGACGACCTTGCGCAGGCTGTAGGCGATGTCGCGAGCGGGGGAGCGTTCGAAGTCCAGTCGTACCGAGCGGCCGAGGGCTTCCTGCAACGCCGCTGTGTCGGGATGGTGGACGCCGTCCCGGGCCCAGACGTGCGCGAGAGGTGTCCCGGCCACCACGGAGTCCCCGATCCGGGCGGCCAGGAGGACCACGATGTCGGAGCCCGCCGCAGCGGACACCAGGCGTTCCTCGTCCACGTCGACGATGAAGCCGCTGGATGGGGAGGCGACCGGGATCCCGGGTCCAGGAGGCAGCCGGACGGGCGTCGCCGGGTGTTCGAGGTCATCGGGCAGCTCCCGATTGTGGGTGGCCCCGGCCTCCTGGTGGACGTCGCGGAGCATCGTCTCGACCCGGAGGGCGCGAGCCAGGTGCCCGAGGAAGAGCACCACGGCCAGGACGCTGCCGAGCGTCAGCACGTAGGCCACGGTGATCGACAGACGCGGGACGAACGCGGTCTCCCCTTCGGTGGCGCTCTCGGTGCGCACGGTTCGCAGCACGGTGAGCGCGTACACGAACGTGGCCGTCAGTTGCGCCAGGGTCAGCTGGACGACCCGGTCGGTGGCGAAGGTCTGCAGCAGCCTGGGTGAGTACTGGCTGCTGCCCAGCTGGAAGGCCACGACGGTCAGCGAGAAGATCAGCCCGGTCACGGAGATGAGCGATCCGGCGATGGCGGCGAGCAGGTCGCGTGCCGCCGACGGCCCGCCGCCGAAGACGAAGGTCAGGGGATGCCCTGAGTCGCGGCTCTCGAGCAGTCCGTCCACCGCCGGCAGCCCGATGCCGACGCCGACCGCGATCACGACCGCGACAACCGGGATCGGCCAGAGAGCCCCGCGCAGCCGCGCGGTGATCGCACGGACCGCACTGCGTCGCCTGGGTCTCCTGGAGCTCACCGGGAGGACCCCTCCGGGGCTTCGGTCAGCACGCTGCGAGCGTCCCGCAGCGGGGCGACCGGCGCCCGAGGACGCCCACTCCGGACTGCGGTAAGCCGGACCGGCGGCGAGACTCGGCGGGCACCCAACCCGTCCGGCAGGAGGACCGCCGTGCCCAAGATCGACCGGATCGCCGAGCCGTGGGGGACGCGGACGCCGTACGGACCGGGGGAGACCTGGCCGACGCGGGTGGACTCCTATCTGGCCGATGGGCTGACCGAGGACGACGTGGACCGCTGGGTGCAGTCGGCGACGATCCTGCACTCCAACGGCGACGGCCTGGACATCGCGGTGAAGGACGACCGCATCGTTGGTGTCCGCGGACGGGCGGTGGACCGCGTGAACCACGGCCGGCTGGGGCCGAAGGACCTGTTCGGCTGGCAGGCCAACAACTCCCCGGACCGGCTCACCCGCCCGCTGATCCGGCGGGACGGCGCACTGGTCGAGTGCGACTGGGACACCGCGATGGACGCCGTCGCCGGCCGCTGCCGGGAGCTGCTCGACGAGCAGGGGCCCAGCTCGATCGCGTTCTACACGACCGGGCAGCTGTTCCTCGAGGAGTACTACACGCTGGGGCTGATCGCGCACGGCGGCATCGGCACCAACCACGTCGACGGCAACACCCGGCTGTGCACCGCCACCGCCGCGGCCGCGTTGAAGGAGACCTTCGCCTCGGACGGACAGCCGGGCTCCTACACCGATCTCGACTCGGCCGACGTGATCTGCCTGTACGGGCACAACATGGCCGAGACGCAGACGGTGCTGTGGACCCGCGTGCTGGACCGGCTGGCCGGCCCGAACCCGCCGAAGGTCATCTGCGTCGACCCGCGGGAGACGCCGGTCGCCCGGTCCGCGACCGTGCACCTGGCGCCCAGGCCCGGCACCAACGTGATGCTGATGAACGCCCTGCTGCACGAGATCGTCGCCAACGACTGGGTCGACTCTGACTACGTCGAGGCACACGCGGTGGGCTTCGAGGAGCTGGCGAAGCGCGTCGGCGACTACCCGCCCGAGGTCGCCGCGGAGGTCTGCGACGTCCCCGTAGAGCAGATCCGCGAGGCCGCGCGGCTCATCGGCACCGCCGAGCGCCTGGTGTCCACCGTCCTGCAGGGCTTCTATCAGTCCCACCAGGCCACCGCGGCCGCCGTCCAGGTCAACAACGTGCACGTGTTGCGGGGCATGCTCGGCCGGCCCGGGTGCGGCCTGCTGCAGATGAACGGCCAGCCCACCGCGCAGAACACCCGGGAGGCCGGCGCGGACGGCGACCTGCCCGCGTTCCGCAACTGGTCCAACGACCAGCACATCCAGGACCTGGCCCGGGTGTGGAACGTCGACCCGCTCGACATCCCGCACTACTCGCCGCCGACCCACATCATGCAGCAGTTGCGCTACATCGAGGAGGGGTCGATCCGGTTCTTCTACGTCACCTGCACCAACCCCGCGGTCTCCCTGCCGGAGCTGCGTCGGGTGCGCGAGCTGCTGAGCCAGGAAGGGCTGTTCCTGGTCGTGCAGGACATCTTCCTGTCCGAGACGGCACAGCTGGCCGACGTCGTGCTGCCCGCGGCGACGTGGGGGGAGAAGACCGGCACGTTCACCAACGTCGACCGCACGGTGCACCTGTCGGAGAAGGCCGTCGACCCGCCCGGCGAGGCGCGTCCCGACCTGGACATCCTCGTCGACTTCGCCCACCGGCTGGGATTGGAGGACAAGGACGGCGCCCCCCTGGTCAAGTGGACCGACCCCGAGGGCGCCTTCGAGGGCTGGAAGGAGTGCTCGCGGGGGCGGCCGTGCGACTACACCGGCCTGTCCTACGACAAGCTGCGCGGCGGCAGCGGGATCCAGTGGCCGTGCAACGACGAGCACCCCGAGGGCACCGAGCGCATCTACGTGGACGGGCAGTTCTGGGCCGAGCCGTCCTACTGCGAGAGCTACGGCCGCGACCTGGTCACCGGAGCGCCGCTGGACGACACCGAGTACCGGGCGCTGAACCCCACCGGCAAGGCGGTGCTGAAGGCCGCCGAGTACCTGCCGCCGCACGAGCTGCCCAGCGAGGAGTTCCCGTTCCAGCTGATCACCGGGCGCACGCTCTACCACTTCCACACGCGCACCAAGACCGGCCGGGCGCCGCAGTTGCAGGCCGCGGCGCCGGAGGTGTGGGTGGAGATGTCGGCCTCCGATGCCGGCGACCGCGGATGGGCCGAGGGCGACCTGCTCGAGGTGGCCACGCCTCGTGGCCGGGTCAGCGGCCGGCTGCGGATCAGCGGCATCCGGCCCGGGGTGGTGTTCCTGCCCTTCCACTACGGCTACTGGGACGAGCCGGGCGGCCACCAGCCCGCCGGTGACCGCGGCCGGGCGGCCAACGAGCTGACGCTCACTGACTGGGACGCCTGCTCCAAGCAGCCGATCTTCAAGACCGCCGCCGCCGCGGTCACCCGGCTCGCCGAGGCCACCGGCCCCGCCCCGGCGCCCACCACGACCGGCTCCCGGCCGGTGGGGTCCGCCGGCATACCGGAGACCCGTGGCGGAGCCGCCGCCGAGGCGCTCGAGGAGCCGGTGCCGGGAGGTGCCCGGTGAAGCTGCACCTGGCGGTCGAGGAGCTGCACCGGTCGGAGAACCACCTGGCGCGGGCCCTGCTGGCGGTCTCGGACCGGCACAAGGCCGACCACGAGGTCTTCTACGTCGCCCGTGACATCGCCGGCTGGTCGCAGCGGCACGTCACCGAGCTCGCCCGCATCGGTGCCGACTACGGCCTGGACCTCGACCCCGAGCCGGAGGGGGAACCCGGGATCCTGGAGAAGGTCCAGCAGGCGACGTCGGACCTGCTCGGGCGCCGGCCGGAGCCGGGCCTGCTGTTGCTGGCTGACCTCCGGCACATCCACCGCGAGGCGGCCGGGGTGTCACTGGACTGGGAGCTGCTCGCCCAGGCCGCCCAGGGCGCGCGGAAGCGGGACCTGCTGGAACTGGCCCAGCGCTGTCATCCGGACACGCTGCGGCAGATGCGCTGGGCGAACGCCAAGCTCAAGGAGTCCGCGACCCAGGCCCTGGTGAGCTGACGATGACCACTCCGCAGACCGCGACCCGCGTCGTCCTCCGACCGCTGGCCACACCGCTGCCCCTCGGCTTCCTGGCCCTCGCACTGGCCACGACCGTCTTCGCGACCGTCCAGCTCGGCTGGATCCCGCCCACCGAGGGCCGGGTGGCCGCCCTCACCGCGCTAGTCGCGACCGTGCCGCTGCAGCTCACCGCGGCGGTCATCGGCTTCCTGGCGCGCGACCCGGTGGCCGCCACGGGGATGGGGGTCCTCAGCGGCACGTGGGCGGTCGTCGGCCTCACCACCGTGACCTCCCCGCCCGGCACCGCCAGCAAGGGCCTCGGGGTCCTCCTGATCGTCGCGGGGATCTCGATGTTCGTCCCCGCGTCCGCCGGTGCGACCAAGCTCGTCCCGGCCGCCGTCATGGCGCTGGCCGGCATCCGGTTCCTGGTCACCGGCGCCTACGAGCTCACCGGGTCTGCGAGCTGGAAGACGACGGCCGGCTGGGTGGGCTTGGCCCTCGCGGTGCTGGCCCTCTACGCGGCGGTGGCCCTCGAACTCGAGGGCGCCCGCGGGAGGACCGTCCTCCCGGCCGGCCGGCACGGTCCGGCCGAGGCCGCGGTCCGGGGCGAGGGGTCGCTCGCGCCCGACGCGCTGGCTCGAGAGCCGGGGATCCGACCGCAGCTCTGAGGGGAGCCCCCGACTGCGCGCCTTCGTCGGCGACCTGGTGGCTGACGGTGTCCGAAGCGGGCGGCTGCTCGGCGACGTACCCGCCGAGGAACTCGCCGAGTACGCCCTGGCCGCACTGTCGGCTGCCGGACGACGCCGCTCGCGAGCGCATGATCATCGTCATCCTCACCGGGTTCCGCCCGACGCGCTGACCCGCGAGCTCAGAGGTCGTCGTCGGCCGCCGGGGTGTGACTGAGCTCGATGAGGCGCCGCAGGCAGTGCTCGCGCAGCGGGTCGGGGAATCCGTCGGCCAGTCGGTAGTAGGCGATGCGGCCGGCCTTGCGCCGGGACACCAGGCCTGCGCTGCGTAGCACCCGCAGGCCGTACCCGGCCTGGTCCTCGCTGACCTGCAGCGCCATCGCCAGGTCCCCGACGCACAGCTCCTCGGCGACGTCGAGGGCGTACAGCAGCCGGGCGCGCACCGGGTCGGCGAGCAGGCCCAGCAGCGAAGTCGTCCGCTCCGCGTCGGCCGCCGAGGGCAGCCGCGCCCGTGCTGCGGCCACCCGGGCCGGGTCGACCGGATGGTCGTGGCCCGACTCGCTCATGACGCCTTCCTACCCCTCGACGCGGTGTCAGGTACATCCGTACGGGTATGCGGACGTTGTCGGCGGAGTTCGTCGGCGGTGACCGGCCGCCGCGCCGTCGGCCCGAGGAGGACTCATGACTGTCGCCGCGCAGATGCTCGACACCTACCCGAAGGACCTCGGCGGAGTAGACCGGGACAAGCTGATCGCCTGCCTGGAGGCGTGCTTCGAGTGCGCTCAGGCCTGCACTGCCTGTGCCGATGCGTGCCTGAGCGAGGACATGGTCGCTGAGCTGACCAAGTGCATTCGCACCAACCTCGACTGTGCCGACGTCTGCGACACCACCGGGCGGGTGCTGTCCCGGCACACCGGCTACGACGCCAACCTCACCCGCGCGGTGCTCGAGGCGTGCGCCGCGGCGTGCAAGGCCTGCGGCGACGAGTGCGAGTCGCACGCCTCCATGCACGAGCACTGCCGGATCTGCGCCGAGGCGTGCCGCCGGTGCGAGACCGCCTGCCGGGAACTGCTCGGCTCCCTCGGCTGACCGCCGGCCGCGGCCCAGTCGCGCGACTGCGACAAGGCCGCGGCGGGACGGTGAGCGCTGCTCAGGTCAGCCGGCCAGGACGTCGGTGAACGAACGTCCGCCGTCGACCGACTCCAGGACCGCCTCGGCGGTCACCACGGCGATCCGCGCACTATCCGGGGCGGCGGCGACCGCCTGCGGTGGGGAGTCCAGATCGGCACCCGGCTGCCAGCTGGCGCCGGCGTCGGCGGAGGTCCACACGACGCCGGCCGGGTCGACACCGACCGCCGTGGTCGCGGTGGCCCAGGTGACGGTCTGCAGCAGCGGCGCGTCGCCAGCCGGCGTCCAGGTGACGCCGCCGTCGGTCGAGCGCAGCAGCCCGGCCGCGGTGGTGGCCAGCGCCAGGGCGCCGTCGGGAGGGGCGGCCAGAGTGTGCGGCTCACTGGGGATGGCCAGCGGCGTCCAGGCTCGCCCGTCGGGACTGGCGAGCAGCGTGCCGTCGTAGCCGAGGACGCCGGCGTCACTGAAGGTCAAGGCGTGGAAGTCCGACTGCCCCTGCCGGGACACCGGCGTCCAGGTCTGTCCGCCGTCGGTGGTCTCGATCAGCCCGACCGGCTGGGGCAAGTCGACGTGCAGGCCGGGGTGACCCGAGGCGAGGTAGCGGCCGGGGCCGGCGACGGTGAAGCCCATCAGGTCGATCACCGGGCCCACCTCGGTGAGGTCCCCGTCGGCGACCTCGAGCAGGCCGTGGTGGGTGGCCAGCAGCAGGGCGCCACTGCCGGGGTCGTAGGCAGCTCCGTGCACGTGGGTGAGCTCGAGCAGCGGCGCGCCCGGCGTGGACGCGCCGGCGGCCGGCGCCGGGGTGGCGCTGGAGCAGCCGGCCAGCACCGCGGCCACCACCGCGGCCACGGTGCTGAACGCGGCGACGGCCCGGGCGCGGGCCGCGGGCCGGGTGGAACGGGTCGGGGACATGCAGATCCTCCGGGCGGTGCGGGGTGAGCGGCGGCCACCCGGCGGCGGAGCGACGGTGAGGTCGCGCCGCCGCCGGGTTCCGGTGCTCAGCCGCCGAGCTCGGCCAGTAGCTGCTGCATCTCGGCGATCTCGGCGTTCTGCGTGTCGCGGATGTCCCCGGCCATCGCGAGGGCGTCGGTGTTCTCGCCGTCCGTGAGCTCGGTCTCGGCCATCTGCACCGCGCCGGTGTGGTGCTCCACCATCATCTCCAGGAACATCCGGTCAAAGTCGGCGCCGGTGGCGTTCACCAGGGACTCCATGTCCTCGCCCGACATCATCCCGCCCATGTCGCCGTGCCCCATGCTGGCGTGGTCCATCCCGCCGGAGCTGGGCGCCTCGGCGCCCCATTCCTCCAGCCAGCCCGTGAGGGTCTCGATCTCCGGGCCCTGGGCCGCCTCGATGCGCGCGGCAAGATCCGCCACCCGAGGATCGCCCGCTCGGTCGGTGGTCAACTGCGCCATCTCCACGGCCTGCTGGTGGTGCGGCAGCATGCCTTGCGCGAAGGCGACGTCGGCGTCGTTGAACTGAGCTGTGCCGTCCTCGGACGAACTCGCGGCTGTGCTGGACGAGCTGTCGGGCATGCCCGACATGCCCTCGTGTCCGGAGTCGCTGGAGCAGGCGGTGAGGGCGAGCGCGCCGGCGAGCAGCGCGCCGGTCATGCCGCTCAGGCGTGCGGTGGTGCGGTTCATGGGGTTGGTCTCCTGCGGTCGTTGCTGGATGAAGGCGTGCGCGGACCGCCGCCGCGGCAGCTGTGCCGGGGCGGGACGGTCGGGCGATTCGGCCTAGATCCGCAGGACGCAGAGGGAGGACAGGTCCGGAGGCCGCGGTGGCGCCGGCCAGGACGGCGCGCGCAGCCACGCCGGCAGGGCGGCCGGCAGCGCCAGCCTCATCAGTCGGGGTGCAGTGAGCAGGAGCAGCACGGCCAAGCCGGCGGCGAGCACTGCCAGGCAGGCCGCCCACAGGTGACTGGGCAGTCCGTGCCAGTGGCCGGACGAGCTGCCCGCGGATGCCGTGTGCGCGGCGGCGGAGACGGCCGCTGTGCTCATCGCCGCACCGGAAGTGCCGTGGTCGGACGGCATCAGGTGCGGGTCGGTGACGGTCAGAGCAGCGGCCACCACGGTGGTGTCGCTCCTGTGTCCGGCGTGCTCGGAGTCGCTGGCGCCTGAGCCGCACTGCAGCCCGTGCCCGAGGAAGACCGCGGCCAGCAGCAGCACCGCCGCCCACCCCCGCGCAGCCGTCCCCACGTCATCGAGGCTACGAGGCCGGACAGGCAGGGCGCCCGATGGGTGAGGTACCCGACAGGTGGGGCACCCGACGGTCCGGCCGCGGCACGGGCCGCTGACCGCTGATCACTTCGGCGGGCCGCTTTCGACGGTCGGGTCGCCGCCTTCGGGAGTAGGCCAGCGTGGCGGCCGACGCGCGCGGTGCCCGGGCGGCCGTAGCGGCGCGCCTTGCACTCAGGCAGCCCCGATCGGCCACCGCCTCAAGTCGACCCTCCGGCCAGGGCCGTGCGTGGCCCTTCGGCGTGCGGTCCGCGTCACAGCCCTTGCGGGAAGTACCCCCGGGGGGTACACCTTGTACGGCATACCAGTGGGGGGTATCAGCCCCTGTTCGGAAAGGAGAAGCCCGTGAGCATCACCGACTACGCCGTGCGCGGCATGACCTGCGGCCACTGCGCCAGCGCGGTGACCGAGGAGGTCTCGAAGATCCCCGGTGTGACCGGTGTGCAGGTCGACGTGGCCGCCGGTCGGGTGACCGTCGAGGCCGACCAGCCGGTGCCCGCCGACGCGGTCGCCGCGGCGGTCGACGAGGCCGGCTACGAGGTCGTGCCCGCCTGATGCGAGCCGGGCGGGGCGCCGGCTGCCACCCGGCCCGGCGCTCCGCCCCCTGGCCATCCGTGCCAGCGACATGTCACCCACCGCACCAGCTGACCGCCCGAGGAGACCGACATGGCCGGCTACACCCACGCGAAGGACGAGCACCTCAAGCGGCTGCGCCGCATCGAGGGTCAGATCCGCGGACTGCAGCGCATGGTCGAGGACGACAACTACTGCATCGACATCCTCACCCAGGTGTCCGCGGCGACCCGCGCCCTGCAGTCGTTCTCCCTCGGCCTGCTCGATGAGCACCTGGCCGGCTGCGTGGTCGACGCCGCGCAGAAGGGCGGCCCCGAGGCCGAGGCGAAGGTCCGCGAGGCGTCCGAGGCGATCGCCCGCCTCGTCCGCTCCTGACCTGAGAGGACCTGGAGATGAACACCCCCACCCGCCTGGGTGCCTTCACCCTCGGGCTGGTCGCCGTCTTCGGCGCCGCCACCGGCATCGGCGCGGCGGTCGGCCCGCTCGACGACCCCGCCTCCAACAGCACCACCCACGGCGGCACCACCCACAGCACCACTTCCCCCGACACCCCCTCTCACGACGAGTCGCACTCGGAGTCCCCGATGGACACCACCGCATCCCAGGCCTCCGCTGCGCACCTACCCGGCGGCCTGCAGATCTCCCAGGACGGCTACACCCTCGATCTCGCCGGTTCGTTGCCGGCCGGGCCGGCCACCCCGGTGACCTTCCGGATCCTCGGCCCCGACGGGCGCCCGGTGACGGCCTACGACACCGCCCACGACGAGGACCTGCACCTGATCGCTGTACGCCGGGACCTGACCGGCTACCAGCACGTGCACCCCGACCTGGCCGCCGACGGCACCTGGTCGATCCCGCTGGACCTGACCGCCGGCACCTGGCGGCTGTTCGCCGACTTCGACCCCGCCGGCGCCGACGCCGGGCTGGTGCTGGGCGCCGACATCGCCGTCGCCGGTGACTACGCCCCGCAGCCGCTGCCCGAGCCCTCGGCCACCGCCGAGGTCGACGGGTACACCGTCACCCTCGACGGCCAGCTGTTCCCCGGTCAGGAGTCGCAGCTGACGCTGTCAGTGGCCCGGACCGGGCAGCCGGTCACCGACCTGCAGCCCTACCTGGCCGCCTACGGGCACCTGGTCGCGCTGCGCGACGGGGACCTGGCCTACCTGCACGTGCACCCGGCCGGTTCCCCCGGCGACGGCGTCACCGCGGCCGGCCCGGACATCACCTTCTACGCCACTGCCCCCTCGGCCGGGGACTACCGGCTGTTCCTGGACTTCCAGCACGGCGACGTCGTGCACACCGCCGAGTTCACCGTCCGCGCCGGCGACCCCGCCGCCGCACCGGCCGGCAGCGGGACTCCCGCCGGCGACGCGGACGGGCACGGCAACGACGGCCACGCGCACAACTGAGGACGACGACGATGAACTCCGCGACTGCGACCACCACCCCATCAGCAGGCGGTGACCCCGCCGGAAGCCAGGTCGAGCTGGCGATCGGCGGGATGACCTGCGCCTCGTGCGCCGCCCGCATCGAGAAGAAGCTCAACCGGCTCGAGGGCGTCACCGCCACGGTCAACTACGCCACCGAGAAGGCGAAGGTCTCCTTCGGCGGCGACGTCACCGCGGCCGACCTGATCGCCACAGTGGAGAAGACCGGCTACACCGCGCAGCTGCCCGCGCCGCCGAAGGCCCAGGCCGACGGCGAGCTGCCGGCGACGTCGGAAGCCGACGATCACGTCGCCAGCCTGCGGCAGCGGCTGGTCATCTCCGCGGTGCTGAGCGTGCCGGTCATCGCGCTGGCCATGATCCCAGCGCTGCAGTTCACCTACTGGCAGTGGGCCTCGCTCACCCTCGCCGCCCCCGTGGTGGTGTGGGGCGCGTGGCCGTTCCACAAGGCGGCGTGGACCAACCTGCGCCACGGTGCGGCGACGATGGACACCCTCATCTCCATCGGCACCCTGGCTGCGCTGGCCTGGTCGCTGTACGCGCTGTTCTTCGGCACCGCCGGCGAGCCTGGCATGACCCACCCGTTCGAGCTGACCATCGCCCCCACCGACGGCGCTGGGAACATCTACCTCGAGGCCGCCGCCGGGGTGACCACGTTCATCCTCGCCGGCCGGTACTTCGAGGCCCGCTCCAAGCGCCGCGCCGGCGCCGCCCTTCGCGCCCTGCTCGAGCTGGGCGCGAAGGAGGTCTCGGTGCTGCGCGACGGGCGCGAGCAGCGCATCAGCGTCGACTCCCTCGCCGTCGGCGACTCCTTCGTCGTCCGGCCCGGCGAGAAGATCGCCACTGACGGCGTCATCACCGAGGGCACCTCGGCCGTGGACGCCTCGATGCTCACCGGCGAGTCCGTGCCGGTCGAGGTCGGCCCCGGCGACGCCGTCACCGGCGGCACCGTCAACGCCGGCGGCCGGCTCGTGGTCCGCGCGACCCGCATCGGCACCGACACCCAGCTGGCGCAGATGGCCCGGCTGGTCGAGGACGCCCAGAACGGCAAGGCCCAGGTGCAGCGTCTGGCCGACCGGATCTCCGGCGTCTTCGTGCCAGTTGTCATCGCCCTGGCCGTCGCGACCCTGGGCTTCTGGCTGGGCACCGGAGGCGGCGCCGGCGCCGCGTTCACCGCCGCCGTCGCGGTGCTGATCATCGCCTGCCCGTGCGCGCTCGGGCTGGCCACGCCGACCGCGCTGATGGTCGGCACCGGCCGCGGCGCCCAGCTGGGCATCCTCATCAAGGGCCCAGAGGTGCTGGAGAACACCCGCCGGGTGACACACGTCGTGCTCGACAAGACCGGAACGGTCACGACAGGCCGGATGACGCTGCTCGATGTCATCCCCGCCGCCGGGGAGGACCGCGAGCAGGTGCTGCGGCTGGCCGGCGCACTGGAGCACGCCTCCGAGCACCCGATCGCCGCCGCCATCACCACCGGTGCCGCTCACGAAGTCGGCGACCTGCCGGCGGTGCAGGAGTTCACCAACGTCGAGGGCCTCGGCGTGACCGGCATCGTCGACGGACACGCCGTCACCGTCGGCCGCACCCGGCTGCTGCAGGAGTGGTCCGTGCACCTGAGCCCCGAGCTCAAGGTGGCGAAGACCACCGCCGAAGCACAGGGTAAGACCGCCGTCGCGGTCGCCTGGGACGGCGCCGCCCGCGGCGTCCTGGTCGTCGCCGACGCCATCAAGGACACCAGCGCGCAGGCCATCGCCCAGCTGCGCGACCTGGGCCTGACCCCGATCCTGCTGACCGGCGACAACACCGCCGCCGCCCGCGCCGTCGCCGCCGCCGTCGGCATCGACCCCGGCCCGGACACCGTCATCGCCGAGGTCCTGCCCGCCGGCAAGGTCGCCGTCGTCGAGCGACTGCAGGCCGAGGGCAAGGTCGTGGCCGCCGTCGGGGACGGCGTGAACGACGCCGCGATGTTGGCCCGCGCCGACCTGGGCCTGGCGATGGGCACCGGCACCGACGTGGCCATCGAGGCTTCCGACCTCACGCTGGTCCGCGGTGACCTGCGGGCAGCCGCCGACGCCATCCGGCTGTCCCGCAGGACCCTGGGCACGATTCGCACCAACCTCTTCGCCGCGTTCGTGTACAACGTCGCCGCGCTGCCGCTGGCCGCAGCCGGCCTACTCAACCCGATGATCGCCGGCGCGGCGATGGCGCTGTCGTCGGTGTCGGTGGTGGCCAACAGCCTGCGGCTGCGCCGCTTCCGCACCGCCGACGATGCCGCCCTGGCGGGCGAGCTCCCCGGCAGGGGGGCCGAGGCCACCAGCCGCGTGCCGACGGAGTCGTCGACAGCGCGCTGAGGACGCCGAGCTTCGCGAACCGCCGGTGGTCCTGGGGAGCCGTCGGCCACGTCGGCCGACGACTCCCCAGCCGGCAAGGAGACCGTTGTGGCCCGCCGGCGGCTGTCTGCGGCACGAGGCGCGGGGATCGACGGCGCAGGCTGTCGAGCTCGCTTCCCGGCGGGCGCGACACCACGAGCAGCCCTACAGTCGCGACATCCGCACGGTCGTCCGGATGTTGACGACGTCTCGCGGCCCAGCCCCGGTCGCCCGCCCCGTTCCAGCTGCTGTGGAGGAGGCCCGCCGTGATCGCCGTGCTGTCGCTGCTCGCCGTCGTGCTGGCCGGCATCGTGGGGCTCTACGCCCTCTCCTCCCTGCTCCGAACGGCACGACACCAGGCTGCTGTCCTGCCGTTCGAGTCCGGACTGCTACCGCCGCAGCACGCCGCTTCCCGCTACCACGTGCGGTGGTACGCGGTGACGATCCTCTTCCTCGCCTTCGACATGGAGATGATCTTCATGTACCCGTGGGCGGTCGTCGTCGCGGAGAGGGGGGCCCAGGCCGTCATCGAGATGTTCGGCTTCCTCGCGGTCCTGCTCGTCGGCGTGACCTACGTCTGGCGTGAGGGTGCGCTGCGATGGACGTGATGGGCCGCCTGCGCAGATGGGTGCTGACCCGGCCCCGGGTCCTCCTCGTCGACGTCCCCCGTGCGACTGAGGTGCGTTGGGCCCTCGAGGCAGAGTTCGACCGCCGCGGATGGTCGCAGGCCATGTCCCCCGCGCAGACCGACCTCCTGGTCGTCGTAGGTGCACCGGGGCCTCAGCTGGCGCGCGCCGTCGACGTGGTGTGGAGCCAGGTCCCTGAGCCCCGTCACCGCGTGGAAGCGGGTCGCGCCGCCGATGCAGCGGCCGTCCTCGACCAGGGTGCGGAGGGACTGCTCCGGCGGGCCGGGTCAGCAGTGACCGCCGAGGAGCGGCCGCCGCCGGCGGTGCTCCTCGGCAAGGACGGTGACACCGGCGACGAGGGCATGGACCACGGCGGTGGTCACGAGGGCATGGACCACGGCGGTGGTCACGAGGGCATGGACCACGGCGGTGGTCACGAGGGCATGGACCACATGCACCACGGCGGCGAGGTCGCCGGCCTGCCGATGGCCATGACGGGGCCGGACCGCGACGGCCTCCAGCTCGACGTCCTCACGGTCTCACTGGGGCCGATCCTCCCCGGCTGGCCCACCGGCTTGGTCCTCCGCGGCGAGGTCCGGGGGGACGTCCTCACCGGTGTCGACCTGTCCTGGCTCGACGCAGAGGACCACGTCCCGGCGTCATCCCTCCCCGACGCCCGGCAGACAGCGCTGGACCACCTCGCGCGCTTCCTCCTCGTCGCCGGCTGGCCCACGGCTGCTCGCGACGCCCGCCGCGCCCGCGACGGTCTCCGATCGGAAGACCGAGGGCAGCAGGTGGCCGCCCAGCGGCTCGCCGAGCAGGTGTCCCGGCGGGTCCTCCGTTCCCGGGCGCTGCACTGGGGGATCGCCGGCGCCGGCCGTCCAGCCCGGGACGGCGACGCCTCCTCCGCTGATCTCGTCCTCGGCAGGCTGCACCACTGGTGCGACGTGGCGGCCGGCCGGGACGGCGAACCCGACACCGCTCCCGCGCTGGAGGACATCCGTGCGCGACTCGAGGGCTGTGAGATCGGGACGGCGCGGCTGATCGTCGCTGCGCTCGGCGTCGACCCGGTCACCTCACCAGGAGCCGTGGAGCCCGCCCGTGCCTGACTCCCGGACGCTGCCCGAGGCGTGGGGACTGCTCCCCGCCGTCCTCGTCGTCGTCCTTGTCGGCATGGTCTTGGGGCTGGCGGTCGCGTCCACCGACCGGGCCGTCCTCTCCGGCCGCACCCGGGGGACGGTCGTCGAGCCGCTCCGGGAGGGGGCGCGCCTCCTGATCGAACAGCGGCGGACGACCCTGGCACCCGACGCGCTGCTGTGGCGGCTCGGCTGCGTCGCCGTTCCGGTGCTGGCGCTGCTGTCCCTGGCGGTCGTCCCGGTGGGCGGGCGCACGCTCTGGTCGACGAGCGCGGACCTCGTGTGGTTCAACGCGATGGAGGCGCTGCTGTGGGCCGCCGTCTGGCTGGTGGGCTGGGGACCCAACGCGTTCCACGCGCTGACCGGCGGCTACCGGTTCCTGGCTCAGGGCTTGGCCTACGAGCTGCCGCTGATGTTCGCATTGGTGACCGTGGGGCTCGGAGCCGGGTCGCTGCGGACGACCGACGTCCTGGCAGCCCAGGAGGGCCTGTGGTTCGTGGTCACCATGCCGGTGGCCTTCGTGGTTTTCGTCGCGAGCGCCGCGGCCTTCGCCTTCTGGGGCCCGTTCGCCGCGCCCGCCGCCGCGGACGTCGCCGGCGGGGTGACCTCGGAGCTGTCCGGGGTGGACAGGCTGCTCGTGGAGGCCGGGCGCCTGGTCTTCCTCGGCGCCACCGCGGCGATGGCGGCCGCGCTCTTCCTCGGTGGCGACTCCGGACCCTGGCTGCCCGGGCCGCTGTGGCACCTGCTCAAGACGCTGGCCGTGGTGGCGGGGCTGGTGTGGGTCGGCCGGCGGCTGCCAGTGCTGCGGCCGGACCGGACCGTGGAGGTCGGCTGGATGGTCCTGGTGCCGCTGACGCTGGTGCAGGCGCTCGTCGTCGCGGTGCTCGTGCTGACCGGGTTCTACGCGTGAGGAGGACAGGATGCTGACCGACCTCTCGAGCTGGGACGTCGCCGCCGTCTGCCTGCTGGGGGCGCTGTCGGTCGCGTCGGGGATCGCGGTGTTCGTGGTCGACTCGATGGCCCGCGCGACGTTCGCGCTGCTGGGGTCGTTCCTCGCCGTCGCCGGTGTCCTGCTCGCCCTCGACCTGGTCTACCTGGCAGTGGTGACGGCGCTGATGATGACGATCGAGATGGCCATCATGGCCGTCTTCATGATCATGTTCATGATGAACCCGGCCGGGCTCATGCCGATGACGATGGTGCACAACGCGCGGGGCTCGGCCGTCCTGGGCGCTGGGGCCTTCGCCATCCTGGCCGCCGGAATCTGGACGATCGACTGGCCGATCCGGTCCACTCAGCCGCCCGGCGACAGCACCCGGCAGCTCGGCGAGGCGCTCATGGGCAGCCACATGCTGGTCATGCTCGTCATGGGCCTCGCGCTGTTCGCCACGATCCTGGCCGGCACGGTGCTGGCCACGGCGCGCGGGCGCTACGACCGCTTCGGCGCCGACCTCACCGCATCGCGACCCGACGACCCGGTGCCCGGGGGACTGCCCCGATGACCGCGGACCTGGTGCTGCAGATCGTGCTCACCGTTGCCGCCGGCCTGATCGGCGTGGGGCTGTTCGGCGCGCTGTCCCAGCAGTCGATCGTCATGGTGATGATGGGCCTGGAGCTCGTCCTCAACGGCGTGCTGCTGGCCGGGGGAGCGGCGTGGTTCTTCCTGGCTCCCGAACTGCCCGACGCGCAGGTGCTCGTCGTGGTGGCGTTGGTGGTCATGGCCGTGGAGATGGCGATGGGCTTCGCGGTGACCATCGCGATCTACCGGGCGCGCCAGGTGGACATGGTCGACATGGCCGCGGACCTGAACGGATGAGCGCCGTCCTCAGCACGCTCGTCCTGGTGCCCGCCGTCGGCGGGGTGACCCTGCTGGTCACCGGGCGGCGAGCCGACTGCCTCGCCGGCGCCGTCGCCGTGGCGGTCACCGCGGCCGTACTGGCGCTCGCCGCCACCGTGGCCGCTGCCCGCCCCCGGGTATCGCTGCCCTTCCTCGGGGTCGTCAACGGTGGGGACCTACGCCTGGTCGTGGACGGCCTGTCCGCCGTCCTCGTGCTGCTCGTCGCCGCGATCGCCCTGCTGGTCACGGTCTTCGCCACCGCGGACCTCCCCGAGCGCGCGGCACGAGGACGGTTCTTCGGCTACCTGCTGCTGTTCGTCGCCGCCATGCTCACCACCGTCACCGCCGCGACGATGCCGGCGCTCCTGCTGGGGTGGGAGGTGATGGGCGCGACCTCCTACGCGCTCATCGGCTTCCGGTGGGAGGAGCCCGGCAAGCTCGCTGCCGGCACCCGTGCCTTCGTCACCACCCGAGCCGGCGATCTCGGGCTCTACGTCGCCGCGGGCGCCGCGCTGGCGGCCACCGGGAGTCTGGCGCTGGATGACCTCCGGGTCGCGGGAGGCGGGTGGGCCGACCTCGCCGCGGCCGGGGTGCTGCTCGCCGCGCTGGGCAAGTCGGCGCAGCTGCCCTTCTCGGCCTGGTTGTCAGCGGCGATGCAGGGCCCCAGCCCGGTCAGCGCCCTGCTGCACTCGGCCACGATGGTCGCCGCCGGCGGGTACCTGCTGCTGCGGATGCAGCCGCTGCTCACCGCGACGGGGTGGGCGGCGACCGCGGCGGCGTGGGCTGGCGCACTCACCGCGCTCGTGCTGGGGGCGGTCGCCGTCGCCCAGTCCGACCTCAAGCAGCTGCTGGCGGCGAGCACCGCGGCCCAGATCGGGTTCGTCGTGCTCGCCGCGGGAGTCGGGGCGACCGCCGGCGGCACTGCACAACTGGTGGCGCACGCCGCGGTCAAGGCCGGCCTGTTCGTCGCCGCCGGGTCCTGGCTGACCGCGTTGGGCACCAAGCAGCTGGCCGGGCTGCGCGGAGCCGCCCGCCGGTTCCCGGGCGTGGGAGCGGCGGCCACCGTCGCGGGCCTGGCCCTGGCCGGCGTGCCACCGCTGTCGCTGTGGGCGACGAAGGACGAGGTGCTGGCGGGAGTCCAGGGGACGGCGCTGACGGTCGTCGGGCTCGCCGCCGCGGTCGTGTCCGCCGTCTACGCCGGCCGCATCCTGGTGACCGTCCTGGCCCGGCCCGTCGGCGACGAGGCACTCGACGTCGAGGAGCCGGGAACCCGCCGCGTCCCGCTGCCCTCGCTGACGGTGGCCGGGGTCCTCGCCGGGTGCGCCGCCGTGCTCGGCGTCCTCGCGCTGCCGTCCGTGTCCGACGCGCTCGGGCGCCTGCTCGACGCGGAGGGCGAGCCGTCGCCGGGCGTGGGTGACCTGCTGCTCTCCGGCGCCCTCGCTGTCACCGCGGTGGCGCTGACCGTCGTCGTGAGCAGGACCCGGCCCGGGCTCATCCGCGCCGTCGAGCGGAGCTCGCTGTCCTCCTGGGCAGGACTGGGACACCTGCTGTCGCCCCGCCCGGCGCTCGCGGTAGCCCGCGTGCTGGCCGCCGTGGACGACCGCGGGATCGACCGGGTCGTCCACGGGGTCGGGGCCATCGCCCGCGGGGCGGCGAGGGCGGTCGCCGGTGCCGACGACCGCGGCATCGACCGAGCCGTCGCCGGCGTGGCCTCGGCGACCCGGCGGGCCGCGGCGGCCTCGGCCCGCACCGACACCGGAGTCGTCGACGGTGCCGTCCGCGGCGTCGCCCGGGCCCTCCGCCGGGCCGGTTCGGCGGCCCGCCGGCCGCAGACCGGTCTCCTGCACCAGTACTACGCCCAGTCCGTCGTGGGCCTGGGTGCCCTGCTCGTCCTCCTGCTCGTGGTGAGGTGACCGTGCTGCTGACCGTGGTGATCTTCCTGCCGCTCGTGGCGGCGGCCGTGCTCGTGACCGCCCCCCGGCTCGAGGGCCGCACGGCGATCGCGGTGTGGGTCGCCGCCTCGGCGGCCGACCTGGCGCTGATCGGGTGGATCTGGTGGCACTTCGACCCCGGAACTGCCTCGTCCGGGGTCGTCGACGGCCTGGCCTACGAGGCCGACCTGCAGTGGATCCCCACCGTCGACGCCGGCTACCACGTCGGCGTCGACGGGTTGTCGCTGCCGCTGCTCGCCCTCACCGGCGTGCTGTTCCTCGCCTGCGCCGTGTACTCGTTGCGCGAGGCCGACCGGCCGCGCAGCTACGCCGCGCTGTTCCTGTTCCTGCAGACCGCCTGCCTGGGGACGTTCGCGTCGCTCGACCTCATCCTGTTCTTCGTCTTCTTCGACCTGACGATCGTCGGGATGTACTTCGTCATCGCCGGGTGGGGGCACGGCAACGCCCGGCGCAGCGCGCTGAAGTTCTTCCTCTACACGTTCATCGGGTCGCTGGCCCTGCTGGTGGGCTTCATCGGGCTGTTCCTCGGCAGCGAGGAGCGCACCTTCGACATGGTGGCGCTGGCCGCGAACCCGCCGCTCGCGGACTCACCAGTCGCCGGCGGGCTGGTGCTGCTCGCGATCGGCCTGGGGCTGGCGGTCAAGACGCCGCTGTTCCCCTTCCACACCTGGCTGCCCGACGCGCACACCGACGCGCCCGCCGCCGGGTCGGCGGTGCTGGCCGGGATCCTGCTCAAGCTCGGGACCTACGGCTTCGTGCGGATCGCGATGCCGATCCTCCCCGAGGCCTGGCAGCGGTGGGCGATGGTCGCCGTCGTCGTCGGCGTGATTAGCGTGCTGTGGGGCGCCCTCGTCGCGCTGGCCCAGACCGACGTCAAGCGGATGATCGCCTACACGTCCGTCAACCACATGGGCTACGTCCTGCTGGGTCTCGGCGCCGCCGGTCTGGTGGCCTCGGCCGACGCAGGCGCCCGGACCGTCGCCACGGTGGGCGCGATGTACCAGATGGTCAGCCACGGCCTGCTCACCGGTGCCCTGTTCCTGCTCAGCGGCTGGCTGTGGTCCCGCGGGCACACCTACGCCTTCGACCGGTGGGGCGGCCTGGCCCGTCCAGCACCGGTCTTCGCGGCCTGCCTCGCCGTCGCCGCCTTCGGCTCCCTGGGGCTGCCCGGGTTCTCCGGGTTCATCGCCGAGTTCCAGGTGTTCACCGGCGCCCTGCAGGCCACGCCGGTCGCCACGGTGATCGCCGTCGTCGGCATCCTGGTCACCGCCGGGTTGTTCCTGCTCGCCCTGCAGCGCCTCCTCACCGGCGACCCGGTCTCCCCGCCTGACGGGGCGGACGAGCCCGAGGGCGTGGTGCCGGCCGCAGACGGCGGCACGGCCACCGCCGTCCGGCCGCGGGCGGCGACCAGGATCCTGGATCTGCGTGCCCACGAGACGGCCTCCATCGCGCCCCTGCTGGTCCTGGCCCTGGTTCTCGGTCTGCTGCCGCGCGTCCTGCTCGATGTCGTCGAGCCGGCCGCGGCGGCGGTGGTGGAGCTGGTCAGTCGGTGAGCGGGATGAGCGGGAGCGGGGAGGCCTGGCCGGCGCTGCTGCCGGAGGCGTTGCTCCTGCTGGGTGCCGTCGCCGGCCTGCTGACGGGCCTGTGGACCCCGCAGGGCCAGCAGTGGCGGGTACGGCTCCTGGTCACCGCGGCCTGCCTGGCCAGTGCCGGAGCCGCCGCGGTCGCACTCCCCGGGCCCGCCGAGCGGGTCTTCGAGGGCACCTGGGTCGTCGACACCACCACCGGGGTGGTGCGGATCGTCGTCGCCCTGGGCGTGGCCGTCCTCGTCTGGCTGGCGGCGCCGTCGGTGGCCGGCCATCCGCGCGAGACCGAGGCCTACGTGCTCATGCTGCTCGGGGCGCTCGGCGCCGTCGGGCTCGCCGCCAGCGGGGACCTGCTGCTGCTCGTGGCCGCCTACCTGCTGGCCAGCGTCCCCCTCTACGCCCTGGCCGGCTTCGCGAAGGACGCCGCCGGTACCGAGGCGACGATGAAGTACTACCTCATGGGGGCGTTCGTCGGCGTCCTCCTGATGGTCGGCGCCGCCGCGCTGGTGCTCGCCTCCGGCACCACCGGCTACCTCGACCTCGCCGCGCGGCTGCCGCAGGCGTCCCCGGCGCTGCTGGCCGTGGGGGTCCTCGGCGTGCTCGCCGGCGTCGCCTTCAAGGCCGGTGCGGTCCCGGTGCACTTCTGGGTCCCCGACGTGACGGCGGGGACGACGCCGCCGATGGCCGCCTACATCACCACGATCCCCAAGATCGGTGCCGTCGCCGCCGCCTTCCGGCTGCTCGCCGAGCCGTTCGCGGGCCTGCCCCTCGACGTCCCGCTGCTCGTCGCCGTCGTCGCCGCGGCCAGCATGACGCTGGGCAACCTGGCCGCGTTCGCGCAGACGGACGTCCTGCGGCTGCTGGCCTACTCCACCGTCAGCCAGGTCGGCTACCTGTTCATGGTCGTCGCGGTCGCCGCCCGCACCGACCTCGCCGTTCCGGCCCTGGCCGTCTACCTGACCGGCTACGCGGTCACGAACATCGGTGCCTTCGCCGCCGTCGTCGCCACGCCGGCGGCCCGCACCATCACCGACTGGGCCACGGCCGCCGGGCGGCACCGGTGGCTCGTGGTGAGCCTGGTGGTGTGCCTGCTCGGCCTGGTCGGGACGCCGCCGACGGCCGTCTTCGTCGGCAAGCTCGCGGTCTTCGCCGCGACGTGGGACGGCGCCCTGGTGTGGTTGGTCGTCGTGGCCGCGGTGAACACCGTCGCCAGCCTGTTCTACTACCTGCGCTGGATCGCCCCGGCATTCGCGGGCGTGCCGGCCGGGCCAGCTACAGCCGAGGGTCCGGCGGGGACGGGCCCGCGTACCGCGGCCGGTACGGCGCAGGAGGTCCGGCGCGTCCCGGAGGTCGTGCTCCACGCCGCCGCGGTGATGTCGCTCCTGCTAGGCGTGGGCGCCGGCGTGTGGCTCGGAGTGACCACCGGTTCGGTGTGAGCTGGGGCCTCACGGCTCGGGCGTTGACGGCAGCGCCGGCGGCCGCGGAGGTGCTGACGCCACGGAGCCCCCACCCCGTCCACGGGGCGGAGCTCGCGCGGCTTCCGGTCTGCTGGTCACCAGCCGTGCGGTCGGGCGGAGGTTGCCAGCCAGTGCACGCGCCACTCACGCCGGCGTCACGCGCACCAACGACAGCCGCTCGTGCCGGAACGGGGGCGCAGGCAGGTCCGCCAGCATCGCCTCCAGCGCCGTCCTGCCTGCGGACTCCGTCCCGAACGGACCCACGATGGCCAGGACGTCGTCGTTGCCGCCCACCCAGTCCTCCTGGCGCACGACCATCCACATCTGTCTGCCCTCCGAGTTCGCCCATCAGCCGTTCGCTCCGACACGGTCCGGGCTCGCGCCGGGACGGCAGTCGGCCCTGGGTGTGCCTGTAGCCGGGGTGCGCCGGAACCGATGTCAGCCGTGACCTGCAGCTGCTCGGCGGCGGGAGCGGAATGCCTCGGGAGGACTGATGCCCGGGGAGACCGAGGCCCGGGCAGCTGGCCGTGCTGTGGACCGCGCTGGGGCTGACCAGCGGCTGGCTGCTCGACCGCACCGTCCGCAGCCGCCGACCCGGCCCGCGTCCCGTCAGGCCGGCGGGTGGCGAAGTCCGGCCAGGGTCACCTCGACCAGCCGCTCCACCGCGGCCTCCGACGCTTCGGCCGCCGCAGACAGCGCGCCCAGCGCGTAGCCGGCCAGCTCCTCGGCCGGCACGTCCGCGCGGACCTGCCTGGCCCGCGCGGCCTCAGCGATCAGCTCGGCGAGGAAGGCCCGCAGCCGGGACCGGGCGGTGGTCGCGTGCTCGCTGTGGTGCAGCCGCGCGGCCGCCTCTCCGCCGTGCCGATGCCGGGACAGCGCAGCGTAGGCGGCCAGCACCGCCTCCAGCCGCTCCGTGGCGCCATCGGCGCGGTCGCGGACGTCGGCCAGCTGTTGCAGATGCTCGGCGATCTGCCGCTCATGCCAGGCCGTGAGGACCGCATCGACGTCGGGGAAGTGCCGGTACAGCGTCGCCCGGCCGATGCCGGCACGCCCCGCGATGTCGGACATGGTGATCGCCAAGCCCTGCTCGGCGATCAGGTGAGCGGTCGCGTCGAGCACCGCGTCGCGGACCGCGCGGCGGTGCCCGGACATCGTCTCGGTCCAGGAGTGCGCCACCCGGCGAGCATACGGATGTGGGACACTGCGACACAGCGCGGACACCATGTCTCACGCACGCTGCCCGACCACGCCGGCGCCATCGGCGCCAGGCAGGAGGCCACCGTTGACCGAGCCCTCGGCCACCCCCAACACACCCACCGACCCGCCCACCGGGGCCGGTGAGCCGGCCGGCACACCCCGCTGGGTGAAGATCCTCGGCGTCGTGGTGCTCCTGCTGGTGCTGCTGGTCGCCGTGGTGCACCTGACCGGCAACGGCCCCGGCCCGGGCAGCCACCTGGGCTCGGCCGCGGGCAGCCCGCTGTGGTTCTGACCATGCCGCCGCGGGTGCGCAAGCTCGCGCTGACCGCGCACGTCACCACTTCGGTGGGCTGGCTCGGCGCGGTCGCGGCGTTCCTGGCTCTGGCCGTTGCCGGGCTGACCGGCGCCGGCACCGCCACGGTCCGCGGTGCCTACGTCGCCGCCGAGCTGATCACCTGGGCGGTCATCGTGCCGCTGTGCCTGGCCTCGCTTGTCACCGGCGTCGTCCAGTCGGTGGGCACCCCGTGGGGCCTGCTCCGCCACTGGTGGGTCTTGGTCAAGCTGGTGCTCACCGTGGTGGCCACCGCGCTGCTCCTGCTGCACACCCAGCCGATCGGGCACCTCGGCGCCATCGCCGCCGCCGGTGGCGGGTTCGGTGCCGACTTGAACGGGATGCGGATCCAGCTGGTCGTCGACGCGGCCGCGGCACTGGTGGTGCTGCTCGGGGCCACGGTGCTGGCGGTGGTCAAGCCCCGCGGCGTGACCCGGTTCGGCCGGCGCCCGGCGTAGCGCCGACGTGGCCGTTGCGCACATCGTCGGGCGCCGGTTGCAAGCGCACGAGGGGCCGGCTGCTCACGCAGCCGGCCCCTCGGTGTGGGCTACTCGCCCGTCCGCGAACCCGGGAGGCGGCGGGTCGTCTCGCGGATGTGCGAGTCGTCCCCCCGGGGCTTGTGGACGTACGTGTCCGTGGTCGTGCTCAGCTTCGCGTGGCCGAGCCACGCCTGGACGCGGGTGGGGTTGAGCCCGTAGCCGCCGTCCGACACCGGTGCGAGCGACCAGGACGCCCACCCGTGCCGGAGCCAGTGGAAGCCCCTCCACTGCCACCCGCACCGCTTGCGCGCCGCGCCGGCGAGCTTGCCGGCCTGGTCCGCCCACTTCTTCTCGGAGCGGTGGCGCGGGAACAGCCACCCGTGGTCAGGGCCCTCCCGGTCCAGCGCGTCCTCGACCAGGCTGGCTGCGACGTTGCGGTAGCAGGACCACAGCTGCGTCGTCCGCGGCTTGTTGCCCTTCGGCAGGGCGAGGGCCGGCCAGGCCCGGTAGCGGTCGAGCTGCCAGTCGACCGCGACGTCGAGGGTCTCCAGGTCGATCGAGTCCCACTGCAGCGCGAGCGCCTCGTTGATCCGCAGGCCCGTGCCGAAGGCGAGGTGAACCAGCCGCGCGCCGTAGCCGGGGTACTCCTCCTCGAAGGCCGCCGCGTACTTGTCGACGTCGGCGGGGGTCGGGCACTCGTGGAGGTGGATCGGCTTCTTCTTGCGCGCCCGGTTCTGCCGGGCCGCGGTCGCGCGGGCGCCGGCGACTGTCGCGCGTCGCAGGTCCGGCCCGCCGAACGGCTGGCCGTCGGGGAAGTACCCGTTGAGGACGCCGAACTTGATTACCACCGCCCCGAGGGTCCGGGCCACCGCGTCGATGACCTGCTCGGAGGCCTGCTTCTCGTTGAGCCGGTTGAAGATCGCGGTGTAGTGCTCGATCCCGACCTCACGGCAGGGGACGGCGCCGACCTTCGGCGGGACGTGGGTGTTCCAGTCGGAGCGGTACTGCTGGATGGTCCCCATCGGGTGGCCCACCTTCCTCCAGTGCGTCACCGCGGCCCGCATCAGGTCGTCGAGGGTCGCGTTCGCCTTCGGCGCCGGCCGGTGGAGAAGCAGCTGCTTGCGCAGCTCCGTCGCGCGCAGCTCGGCCGCCTCCCGGCTGCCGCACCGCTCCATCTCCCGCTTCCCCGCGCCCGGCGCGCCGCCGGTCCAATACGCGACGCGGCCGTCGTCGTACACGCGCACCGGGTCGTCGTCCCGGCGGCGCGTCACCTTCCGCGTCCTAGACACGCCCCGGCCCCTTCCGCTTCGGGCCGGTGGGGCCGGTGGGCCCTGCCGGCGGCCGGGACGCCCCGCCGTCGGCGATCCAGCGCCGGATGACGTCGGGGCTCCAGCGCGGCTTGCTGCCGACCATCCGGGGCGGCGGGAACGTCTCGTCCTCGTTCCGGACGTCGCGGATGTGCCGCTCGCTGACGTTGAGGTAGTGCGCGATCTGCTTCGGCCCCCAGGACTGGTCGTCGGGGGGCCACGTGGTGTCGTTGGCCATGACCTGAGCCGTCCGGACGAGCCGGCCGCTAGTCAGTCGCCCGCCGGAATGCGGCGCAGAACGGCTCCGACCGGCACGTCGTACGTGACACGTATGTGACGGCTCGACGAGAACGGCCAGGTCAGCAAGGGAGTGGAGGGCTGTGGTCCTAGACCACCCAGATCTACGAGGGCACCAACCAGGTCCAGCGCATGGTGATCGCCCGGAGCCTGCTGCGCTGACGCCTCCCCTCCGGTTCCGGAGGGGGCGAGGCTCCCGCTGTTAGCGTGCCAGCGCATGGAGCCGATCAGGTACGTGCTCCCCACGGAGCTGGGCGTGCTCTTCGCGGTGGACGAGCCGGGTGAGCGCTCGATCGACGTCCTCGTGGACGGCCGCAGGATCTGGTCCTTCCGGGAGTCCGCGGAGCCGGTACCCGCCGAGCTGCTCCCTCGGGACGGCGATGTGGAGGGCCTCCGGTTCGAGCCCTGGCCCGCCGTGCTGCGCGACCGCCTCACCGGCCGCTTCCGCGTGGACCTCCGGCTCGTCGACACCGGTGAGACCGCGGGCGCGACCGCGGTCCTCGGCGACCCGGCGGCCCGGCCGCACCTGACCGACGTCCACGGGCGGCCCCTGGTCGTCAACAAGTGGCGCCGGCTCGGGCACGCCCTCGCCGACGGCCCACCGGGCATGGTCGGCCGGATGCTCGACCACATGGACGAGATCCGGGACCTGCTGGCCGAGCGGTTCGGGCAGGCCGTGTTCGTGACCGGCGGGACGCTGCTCGGGCCGGTCCGGGACGACGGCAGGCTCATACCGCACGACGACGACGCCGACCTCGCCTACCTGAGCGCTCGCTCCTCCCCGGCGGACGTCGCTGTGGAGCAGTTCGAGCTCGGCCGGCGGCTGCGCGAGCGGGGCTACGAGCCGATCCGGCTCAACGCCGCGCACGTGCAGGTGCACTTCGAGCACGACGGCGTGCCCGACCACTACGTCGACGTCTTCGCCGGCTTCCGGATCGGCGAGTGGTGGCACCAGCACTTCGCCATCCGGGCACGGGTCCCCGACGAACAGCTGCTCCCGCCGAGCACGGTGCTGGTGGAGGGGCGGCCGGAGCCGGCGCCGCGGGTGCCGGAGGTCGTGCTCCGGGAGATCTACGGACCGGGATGGCCGGAGCCCGATCCGGCCTTCGTCTTCCGGCCACCCCGGGCGACGTCGGACCGCTTCGCGCACTGGTTCGGCGACTACCACGCCGAGCGGGAGACGTGGGAGGACCTCGTCCTCATGTCGACCGGCCCGCTCCTGCCGGCGGAGGACCGCCCGAGCAGCTACGCCGAGGAGGTCGATCGGCAGGCGCCGGCCGACCACGCGATCCTCGAGCTGGGCTGCGGCACCGGCGTCGACGCCCGGGCGCTGGCCGGGCGTGGTCGGCACGTCCGCGCGGTCGACTTCTCGCGCCCTGCCCTGGAGGTGGCGCGGTCGCGCGATGCCGGCGCCGGGGCGCGCCTGGACCTCGAGCTGGTCAACCTGCTCGACGTCCGGGCGGCGGTCCGGCTCGGTGCCCGGTGCGCGGCGGAGGACGGACCGTGGACGGTGTTCGGCCGCCGGCTGCTCAACGCCCTGGACCCCATCCCCAGGGCCAACGTGTTCCGGCTCTGCGCGATGCTGCTGCGGCGCGGGGGGACGGCACACTTCGACGTCGCCGACCCCGGCTACGAGGGGGTGCCGCCCCACCTGAGACTGACGGTGGACGAGCTGGTCCGCGAGGCCGGCGCGGCCGGTCTGGTCCTCGACGAGGCGAGTCGCCGGACCGAGCCCATGACGTGGATCGGTGCGCCGGACGAGCAGCTCGTCGAGCTGACCCGCATGACGTTCCGACGGAGGGCGCGATGACCGAGCAGGGCGACACCGCACGAGGCCGGGCACTGGTCCGGCGCCTGGCGTACCCACTGCGCCGCGCGGTGGCCCCCGCCGCCCTCGAGCTGCGGGAGCGGGTGGAGGAGCTCTCGACGGAGACGGCGACGCTCCGGGAGGAGGTCGCCGCCCTGAACAGGCGGGTCGAGGAGCTCTCCGTCGGCCTGGCCGAGGTCCGCGAGGACGTCCGATCGCGGGCGGAGCACGTCGACGCGCGCCTCTCGGCCGCGGAGGTCGGCACCGGCGAGGTGGCGGACGGGCTGGAGGAGGCACGGCGACTCAACCTGCGCGTCGCCGAACTCGTCGACCTGGTGACCGAGCTGGTCCTGCCGCTGCACGACCGGGAGATCGACCCCGCCGTGCTCGGTCGGCTCCGTCCCGACACGCTCTGACGCCCGAGCCGCCGGCTCTCCCGCAGGGCCATGACGCCTGCGACCCGCCCGGTTGCAGGGAGCTCCGGCGCGCGTACGAGGATGGGGGTGTGGTGAGACAACGCAAGGTCGGTCCTGAGGACGCGCGCTCGTGGCTGCTGGTCAACGGTGCCCGCACCGATCTGTTCGACCGGGCCGCGGACTCGCGGGCCGACCAGATCGTGCTCGACATCGAGGACGCGGTGGACCCCGCGCACAAGGACGAGGCCCGCGCCGGCGTGATCGAGTGGCTCTCGGCCGGGGACCGGTCGGCCTGGGTGCGCATCAACGACCGCTCGACGGAGTTCTGGGACCACGACGTCGCCAAGCTCGCCGGGGTGCCCGGCCTGCTCGGCGTCATGCTGGCCAAGACCGAGGCCGCGGAGCAGGTCACCGAGACCGCCGACCGGCTCGGCGGCTCCACGCCCGTCCTGGCGCTGGTCGAGTCGGCGCTGGGCATCGAGGAGGCCGTCGCCATCGCCCGTGCCCGCGGCGCGTTCCGGCTCGCCTTCGGCAGCGGCGACTACCGGCGCGACACCGGGACCAGCGCCGACGACCTGGCCATGGCCTACCCGCGGTCCCGGCTGGTCCTGGCCAGCCGCATCGGCGGGCTCCCCGGGCCCATCGACGGCCCGACGGTGAGCAGCAGCCACCCGGTGCTGCGCGAGCAGACCGCCGTCACCGTCTCCCTCGGGCTCACCGGCAAGCTCTGCCTGGACCCGGAGCAGACGCCGGTGATCAACGAGGTCATCAGCCCGACGCCGTCGGACGTCGCCTGGGCGCGGGACTTCCTGGCCGACTTCGAGGCGCGCGGCCGGGTCATCCGCGACGGCAGCGACAAGCCCCGGCTCGGCCGGGCCCGCAAGATCGAGCGGCTGGCGCAGACCTTCGGCGTCGAGCCCGCCTGACCCGGCGCGGGAGCCGTCCGCGTGCGGGCGGCTCCCGCGGTCACTCCAGCAGCCGGGAGACCCCGGCCAGCCGGGCGTCGCCGGCCATCGCGGCCAGCCACGACGACCAACCCGGCCGGGCCCGCATGGCCTCCAGCGCCGCCCGCGCCGCACCGCGGTCGCCGCGCTGCGAGGCGGCCAGCGCGGCGTAGAGGTCGCGCGCGCCCTCGGGGGCGAACAGCGCGAGGGTCTCGTAGTCGCGCTCGTCGTAGGCGCGCTGCAGGTTGCGCAGCATCCGCAACTGCGCCACCGGGTCGCCCGAGTCGTCGACCCGGAGGTCCATCCGCACGCCGTCGTCCTCGTCGCTGGCCGGCGTCCCGCTGACCACCAGCAGCGCCGCGGACTGCCGGCCGCGCACGTCCCCTCCGGCGTCCTGCCCGGCGGTGAGCGCGGCCAGCAGCCGGTCGGGCAGGTCGCCGCGGGCGGCGGTCCAGGCCTGCGCCATCGCCGGAAGCACCTCCGGCGAGGCGAGCATGTTGCCCTGCACGCTCATCTGGTCCCCGACCAGGTGGCCGCTGACGGGGAACGAGCCGCGCCCGGTGTCGGCCGCGACGCGGCCGGTGGTGTCGAGGACGGCGATCTGCCGGTCGACGTCCTCGGCCGCGTGGGCCGCCGCCCGGACCAGGTCGGCCGGGTCGGCGCCGTCGGCGAGGCCGGCCAGCAGCGACTGGCCGAGCCCGCGCCGGCTGCGGGCCTGGACCGCGACCACCCCCACGCCCGGCCGGACACCGGGCACCGCCCGGCCGACGGCGAGGATGCACGAGGAGACGGCGATGCCCAGCTCGCCGGTGGCCGGGTCCCGGGCGACGACCGAGAAGGTCACGGCACCGCCCCGCCGGCGCCCGCCGACGCCGGGACGGGACGTCCGGTGTCCCCGGGGGACCGCGCCGGCCCGGTCACACGGTCGCCGGCAGCGCCATCTCGCGGACGTCGTCGGCGGTGGTGAGCGGGGCGCCGGTGGCCGCCTGGACGTCCTCGACGCTCACGCCGGGGGCGGTCTCGCGCAGGACGAAGCCGGCGGGGGTGATGTCGACGACGGCGAGGTCGGTGACCACCCGGTCCACGCACGCCTTGCCGGTCAAGGGGAGGGTGCACTCCTCGACCAGCTTGGGCGACCCGTCGCGGGCCACGTGCTCCATCATGATGATCACCTTGCGGGCGCCGTGGACGAGGTCCATCGCGCCGCCCATGCCGTTGACCATCTTGCCGGGGATCAGCCAGTTGGCCAGGTCGCCGCGGGGGTTGACCTGCATGGCGCCGAGCACGGCCACGTCGAGGTGCTGACCGCGGATCATGCCGAAGCTCAGGGAGGAGTCGAAGAAGCTGGCCCCGGGCAGGATCGTCACCGTCTCCTTGCCGGCGTTGATCAGGTCCGGGTCCTCCTCGCCCTCGAAGGGGTAGGGGCCCACGCCGAGGATGCCGTTCTCCGAGTGCAGCACGACGTGTACGTCGTCGGGGACGAAATTCGGCACCAGGGTCGGCATCCCGATGCCGAGGTTGACGTACTGGCCGTCCTCGAGCTCGAGGGCGACCCGGGCGGCGAGCTGGTCGCGGGTCAGGCTCATCGGGCATCCCCTTCGGTGGCCTCGTCGCCGGCGGCGGCCGGTGCGGCGGAGCGGTCGGTGCGCGGGCGGGTGGTGCGGTTCTCGATCCCCTTGCCCTCCGGGCCGACGACGACCACCCGGTTGACGAAGACCCCGGGTAGGTGCACGTCCTCGGGGGTGATCTCGCCGGGCTCGACGAGCTCCTCGACCTCGGCGATGGTGATCCGCCCGGCCATGCCGGCCAGCGGGTTGAAGTTGCGCGCGGACTCGTGGAACACCAGGTTGCCGTGCCGGTCGCCGACCGCCGCGCGGACCAGGCCGAAGTCGGCGGTCAGCGCGGTCTCCAGCACGTACTGCCGGCCGTCGAACTCCCGGATCTCCTTGGGGGTCGACGTCTGCACGACGTTGCCGTCGGCGTCGTAGTGCACCGGGATGCCGCCGTCGGCGACCATCGTGCCCACGCCGGTGGGGGTGTAGAAGGCCGGGATGCCGGTGCCGCCGGCGCGCAGCCGCTCGGCCAGCGTGCCCTGCGGGGTCAGCTCGACCGACAGCTGGCCCGACAGGTAGAGGCGGGCCAGCTCCTTGTTGCCGCCGACGAAGGAGCTGATCGTCCGGGTGATGCGCCCGGCGTAGAGCAGCACGCCCAGCGCCTGGTCGTCGACGCCGCAGTTGTTGCTGATCGTCGTCAGCCGGGACGCGCCCTGCTCGAGCAGTGCGTCGATCAGCTTGATGGGCACGCCGCACAAGCCGAAACCGCCGACGGCGAGCACCGCGCCGTCCCTGATGTCCGCGACCGCCTCAGCGGCGCTGCCGACCACCTTGTCCATGCACGAACACCGTCCGTCCGTCCGGGCGGCTGGGGAGCTGCATCAGGCAGGACGGCCCAGCTCGCGGATGCCCTCGATCGTCCGGCCGAGCGTAGCGGTGACCCTCTCCGCCGTGGCGCGGCCGGGCAGCAGCGAGGGGTCGGGGGAGCGGACGAGCACGATCGACGCACCGGCGGCCAGGGGGGCCAGCAGCCACGCGACCGGGCCGGCCTCGGCGGCGGTGCGGTCGTCGACCAGCACCCGGTCGCCCTCGACCAGGCCGAGCCGCCCGGCGAGCTCGCGGGCCGTGTCCACGAGGCCGCCGAGGGTCAGCTCCAGGCCGCCCAGCAGCAGGCCGGGCGCGGCGGGGTCGGGCCGCTGCCACGGGGTGAAGACGTCGCCGTGCCCGCGGACCTCGAGGGCGAAGTCGCGGGCCGGGCCGGCGTACCCGGTCATGCCCATCCCGAGCGGGTGCAGGGAGAGGCCGAGCAGCTCGGGCAGCCCCTGCTCCTCGAGCGGCGGCAGCCGGTCCTGCGCGGCCAGGACGACGTCGGCGTCGTCGAGCCGGCCGTCGTCCTCGGCCGCGGTGTCGAGGACCGTGGCCCCGCAGCTCCACACGCCCAGCAGCACCGCCGCGGTCTGCCAGTGCACCGGCAGCGCGACGGCGACCGTGCTCCCGCCGGTGACGTCGAACTCGTCCTGCAGCAGGTTCGCCGTCTTGGCCACCCAGTTGGCCAGGGTGGCCGCCGACAGCTCGACCCGCCCTCCGCCGAGGTCGTCGTAGGAGGTCAGCAGCGGCGCGGCCGGTGCGCGGCGCAGCGTCGCGGCCAGCAGGTCGGCGGGGGTGTCGGTCATCAGTTGATGCAGTTGGTGTCGGCCGCGGTGCGGGCGTCCTTCTTCTCGGCAGGGGCCGAGGACGCCGGGGCAGCCGGGTCGACGGCCTGACCGATCCCGTTGAAGTCCGAGCCGAGCACCAGCTGCACGGTGCCGGAGGTGGCGTCGTCGCTCTTCTTCTTGGCCGCGCCGGGGATGGCGGCCGCGAGCGTCGTGGCCAGTGCCTCGTCACCGGCGGCGTACCGGACGACGGTCGCGGCGTGGTCGGAGGAGTCGGCGTTGCCGGTCGCACCCACGGCGAAGCCGGCCGTCCCCAGCGCGGTGGCGGCCTGGGCAGCCAGCCCCGGGGTGCCCGAGCCGTTGTAGACGTCGACGGTGACCGCGGACGGGGCGACCGTCTTCGGCGCGGCGGGCGTGGTCGGGGCCGCCGTCGCGGGGTCGGCCGACAGATCGGCGAAGAACCGGTGGAGGGTGTCCTCGTCCGCCAGCCGGATGATCGAGCGGTCCTGCTCGTCCCGGTCGGTCCCGACGTTGGGGATGGTCTGGAACTCGATGCTGCCGGCGGTCACCGACTGCATCTGCTCGGCCAGCTGGAACAGGTCCAGGCCCTGGTCGATGGTGAGCGACTGGGACGCCGCCGCGGTCAGCTCGCGCTGCTTGCCGAGGTCGAGCATCACCTCGTCGGAGAGCATCTTGCGCAGCACCCCGGCGATGAAGACCTGCTGGCGGACGATCCGGTCGAAGTCGCCGCGGGGGAGGCCGTGCCGCTGGCGGACGAACTGCAGCGCCTGGGCGCCGCTGATCGTCTGGATGCCGGCCGGGAACACCGCGCCGGAGTACTTGCGGTCGTCGACGGCCTTGCACAGGTTGACCTCGACGCCGCCGACGACCGAGCTGAGGTTGAAGAAGCCGAGCAGGTCGACCTCGGCGTAGTGGTCGATCTGCAGGCCGGTGAGCCCGCTGATCGTCTGCACCAGCAGCCGGGCGCCGCCGGACTGCCGCTGCTCCTCGGTCGCCGACTCCGAGGCCTCGGCGTAGCCGTAGGCGTAGGCGGCGTTGAGCTTGTCCATGCCGTAGCCGGGGATCGCCACGTAGGAGTCGCGGGGGAAGGAGACGAACGACGCGCGGGAGCCGTCGGCCGGGACGTGGACCAGGATCATCGTGTCCGTGTTGATGCCGGAGTCACCGCCGGTCTGCAGCGCGTCCTTCTGCTCCTCGGTGAGGTTGGCGCGGTTGTCGTTGCCCACGAGCAGCAGGTTCATCGCCTCGGGGCCGCCGTTCCCGTCGTTGCCCTCGGTGGGGATGGCGTCGGTGCGGTTGACGCTGGCCTCGGCGACCTGACCGAGGTACCAGCCCCAGCCGGACCCGACGAGCAGCACGAGGGAGAGGACGCCGGCGACGACCCGGGCCGCGGTGGCGGCACGGCCGGTGCGCCCCCGGGGCGTCGGTCGATCCCCGTCTCCGACCGCCTCGTGGGAGGGGCGACCGTCGCCGCGGGAGGAGCCGGAGCGACCTGCCCGCGGGTCCAGACGAGCAGGCAGCTGGCGGCCGCCACCTGCTGCCGGGGGGCCGGGGTTCTTGGGGCTCACGTGGGATGTCCTCTCGTGCTGGTCCGCGCGGACACGATCCCCGGCGTCGTGGTCGGGGCCGGTCTCGGCGGTCGCCGTCGCGGCGGGCATCGACCCTGAGGTCGAGGCGATGCTAGGGGCCCGGAGCCACCCCCGGCTCGCGTCACGTGGCGAAACGGGACGGGTGTGACGAGCGGTGCCAGCTGGCCGGATGGGAGGACCGCGCCCGGTTCCCGCGTGGCTCGGGCGGCGGGTGATCCGCCCTCGTGGTGCGCGCGGACCATCGGCCGGTGTCCTTCGCGCGGGCGCGCCCCGGGCGTGCCGGCCCCGGTGAGCACTCGACGAACGGCCTCGGGTGGTCGTCGCCCTGGAGGGTCGGACGGAGCGGTTCGTCGCGACGCCGTGCGACGCCGGGGGAGCCTGTTACGGGTGTGACTCGAGCAGCGTGTCGGGGCGGGCAGATGCTGCCAAATCGACTCGTCCGACTGAATCCGGGCGGCGGTCGCTGCTTAGAGTCACTGCGCCATGACTGAGACATACGCACCGGCGCCGGACGGCCCCCTGCACGACACCCCTGCCGTCGCGGTCGCCCGGGTGTGGCCGGCCGTCTCGGTGATCATGCCTGTGCTCAACGAGGCGCGACACCTGGCCTCCAGCGTCACGCAGATCCTGGCCCAGGAGTACTGCGGCGACATGGAGCTCGTCCTCGCTCTCGGGCCGTCGAAGGACGACACCGACCGCATCGCGCGGGAGTTGGCCGCCTCCGACCCGCGCGTCAAGCTGGTGCGCAACCCCAGCGGTAAGACGCCCGCCGGGCTCAACATCGCCGTCCAGGCCGCCAGCCACGGGATCATCGCCCGCGTCGACGGTCACGGGATCCTCCTGCCCGGGTACCTGGAGCGCGCGGTCACGTTGCTCGAGTCCACCGGTGCGGCCAACGTCGGTGGCCTCATGCTGGCCGTCGGGGTGACCGGCTTCGAGCAGGCGGTCGCCCGGGCCTACTCGTGCAAGGTCGGCCTCGGCGGGGGCAGCTTCCACGTGGGCGGTCAGGAGGGGCCGGCCGACTCGGTCTACCTCGGCGTGTTCCGTCGCCAGGTGCTGGAGCTGCTGGGTGGGTTCGACGAGCACTACCACCGGGCGCAGGACTGGGAGCTCAACCACCGGATCCGCCAGTCGGGTGGGGTCGTCTGGTTCTCGCCGGACCTGGCGGTGACCTACCGGCCGCGGTCGTCCTGGACCGAGCTGGTCCGGCAGTTCTTCCACACCGGCCGCTGGCGCCGCGAGGTCATCCGGCAGCACCCGGACTCCATCCGGCCGCGCTACCTGGCGCCGCCGGCCGCCACTGCGGCCATCCTCGTCGGCACGGTCGCGGGCGTCGTCGGCACGGTCGCCCAGTCCCCGGTCCTCCAGCTGGGTTGGGCGGGTCCGTTCGGCTACGGCGTGGGTGCGGTCGTCGCCTCGCTGGCCGAGAGCCGCGGGCTGCCGTGGCGGGCGCGGGCCTGGTTCCCGGTCGTGCTGAGCACGATCCACCTGAGCTGGGGGAGCGGCTTCCTCTTCGGGCGCCGTCCCGGTCCCCGGTCCTCTAGGAGGACGACGGCGTGACGGCAGACGCCGTTGGGACACTGGCTCCGGTGAGCGCGCAGAGCGAGGTGGCCGGGCGGCCGTCGGGCGTCATCGCCCGCCCCCGCGCGCTGTGGCACCGCCGACGCGCCATCCAGCTGCTCGTGGCGCGCGACCTCAAGGTGCGCTACGCCTCGTCGGCCCTGGGCTACCTCTGGTCGGTGCTCGAGCCGCTGCTGCTGGCGGGCATCTACTGGTTCGTCTTCACCCAGGTGTTCACCCGCACCGTGGGCGCCGAGCCGTACATGGTGTTCCTCCTGGCCGGTCTGCTGCCCTGGACCTGGTTCAACGGTGCGGTCACCGACGCTGCGCGGGCGCTGCACACCGAGGCCAAGCTCGTCCGGTCGACGAACGTCCCGCGCGAGGTGTGGGTGGTCCGCGTCGTCCTCTCCAAGGGCGTGGAGTTCCTGCTGAGCCTCCCGGTCCTCTTCCTCTTCGCACTGGTCTATCGCGCCCCGGTCGACTGGCACCTGGTGCTGCTGGTCCCGGCCGTCCTGCTCATGGCCGTCCTGGTCCTGGGCGTGGGCCTGTTGCTCGCGCCGCTGGTCGTGCTGGTCCGCGACCTGGAACGGGTGGTGCGCATCGCACTGCGCCTGGGCTTCTACGCCTCGCCGGTGATCTTCGCGGTGCAGGACGTGCCCGAACCGTTCGACGCCGTCTTCGCGCTGAACCCGCTCGCCGGCGTGTTCGAGCTGTGCCGCGCCGGGTTCTTCCCGGGCACCGTCCACTGGGAGCACGTCGGGGTCTCCGTCGTCGTCTCGGTGGGGCTGCTGCTCCTCGGCTGGAGCGTCTTCGCGCGGCTGGAACGCACCGTGCTGAAGGAGATCTGAGCGATGACGGACCTCCAGCCGGTCATCTGCGTCCGCGACGCCGGTGTCCGCTTCAGCCGCGGCAAGCGCCACCGCAGCGCCCGCGACTTCCTCATCCGTGGCCAGCGCGGGACCCGGCCCGGCGAGTTCTGGGCCCTCGACGGCGTCTCCTTCGACGTCCACCCCGGTGAGGCCATCGGTGTGGTCGGCCGCAACGGCCAGGGCAAGTCGACGCTCCTGAAGCTCATCGCCGGCGTGCTGCTGCCCGACCGCGGCCACGTGGACGTGTCCGCGGGGGTCGCGCCGCTGATCGAGATCACCGGGGGGTTCGTCAACGACCTCACCGTGCGGGACAACATCGGGCTCACCGCCGGCCTGCACGGGATGTCGAAGGCCGACATCGACGCCCGCTTCGCCGAGATCGTCGACTTCGCCGAGATCGAGGACTTCCTCGACACCCCGTACAAGCACCTCTCCAGCGGGATGAAGGTGCGCGTGGCCTTCGCCGTGGTGTCCCGGCTCGAGGAGCCGGTGATCCTCGTCGACGAGGTCCTGGCCGTCGGCGACACGGTCTTCAAGAAGAAGTGCTACGCGCGCATCGAGGAGCTGCTGGCCGCCGGCCGCACGCTCTTCCTGGTCTCGCACAGCGACAAGGACCTGCGGCGCTTCTGCGAGCGCGGGTTGTACCTGAGGAGGGGCCGGCTGGTGGCCGACGGGCCGATGGAGGACGTGCTCGCCGCGTACGCCGAGGAGGGATCGGCCACATGACGACGACGGTCACCCAGGCGCGGGTCACCGAGGCGCGCCCGGCGGTGCCGCCGGTCCGAGCGGTGCGCGAGCCGTTCTGGGACAACGTCCGCTTCGTGGCGATCGCGCTCGTCGTCGTCGGCCACTCGATCGAGAAGCTGGACGACTCGGACCTGATGGCCGCGCTCTACGTCGCCGTCTACGCCTTCCACATGCCGCTGTTCGCCTTCGTCGCCGGCCGCTTCGCCGTCGACCGGATCGACCGGGCGGCCGGGGCCAGGCTGGTCACCCAGCTGCTGGTCCCGTACGTGGCCTTCAGCGGCATCTGGTTCCTCGTCCGGGTCGCCGTCGGGGCGGACGCGACCCTCGACCTCACCCGACCGTGGTCGCTGCTGTGGTTCCTGCCCGCCCTCGCGGCCTGGCGGCTGCTGCTCCCCGTGCTGGCCGCGCTGCGCCACCCGCTGCTGGTCTCGGTGGCCGTGTCCCTGACGGCGGGCTACTTCCCCGGTGCCGGAGCCGCCTTCGACAGCGGCCGGATCCTGGGCATGCTGCCGTTCTTCGTCCTGGGCTGGCTGCTCGGAGAGCGTGGCCGGCCCCGGGTCGTGGGCGTGCTCCGTCGGCCGACCTCCCGGGCCACGGTCACGGCTGCCGTGGTCCTGGCGCTCGCACCGGTGGTGGCGTACCTGCACATCGACGACGTCCGCGACTGGCGGCTGCGCGGGTTCGCCCAGATGGGGGCCAACTACGCCGACCTGGACACACCGGAGTGGTGGGCCGCCGTCGTCCGGCTGGGGCTGCTCGCCCTCGCGGTCCTGCTCGGCGGCGCCGTGCTCGTCCTCGTCCCGCGGGCGGCGTCCCGCGTCACCCGGTGGGGGACCCGGACCATGTACGTCTACCTGCTGCACCTGTTCCCGGTCTTCCTGCTCCGCGAGCTCACCGACGTCCAGGCCTGGTTCGACTCGGGCCCGCGGTTCCTCCTGCTGATCGCCGTGGCCGTCGCGTGGACCTGCCTGCTGTGCACCGACCCGGTCCGCCGGGCCACCCGCTGGATCGTCGAACCGCGGTGCCGGTGGCTGTTGGGCCCCACGACGGCTGGCCCCCGCGCCGGGACCGGGAGCCGGCCGTCGTGACGTCGTCGCACCCCGTCCCCTGGCAGCCGGTGCTGCTCCTGCCGTACGCGACCGCCGTCGTCCTCGCCGCGGCGGGCCCGGGCTGGGCCGCCTGTCTCGCCCTCGTGGTGGCCACGCTCGCGGAGCGGTGGGTCCGGCGCCACGCCGCGGAGGGCGCCCGCGTGCTCCGCCGGGCACAGCTGGGCGCCGCCGTGCGCTGGCCGGTCCGCGCGGCGCTCGCCCTGTTCGTGGTCGCCGACCGGCCGACGACGCCGCTGCTCACGCTCGCCGCCCTCCTCGTGGCGGCCGGTGCGGTGACGCTGGCGCGCAGCGCCGGACGCATCCTCCGGCTGCGGGCCCAGCGCCACATGCGCAAGCAGGTGCGCTGGCAGGGCCTCCGCGTCGGCACCACGGCCGCCGGTCCGGCGGGCGTGCCCACGGAGGCTCCTCCCGGCGAGGACGACCTCCTCGCGCTCCTCGAGGCCGGGTTCCTCGTCGCCGCCCTCCTGGCCGTGGCCGGTGGGGACCAGGGGATCACGGGCGTGGCCTGCTGGGTCCTGCTCACCGCCGTGTTGGGAGGCGTGGGCCTCCTGCTGGGCCGGGCCGCGCTGCGGGAGCGCGCGTGCCGGAGGGCGCCCAACACCGCCGTCCTCCCGGCAGTGGTGGCGGCGCTGGAGGAGCTCGCCCCCGAGGTCGTCGTCTACTTCAGCAGCCCGGCGTCGGGGTCCTACGCCCTCCAGGTGTGGCTCGACCCGCTCCGGGCGCTGCGCAACCGCGTCGTCGTGGTCCTCCGCGAGGCCCACCACCTGCAGCGGCTGGACCTCTCCGGCCTGCCCGTGGTCGTCCTGCCGGCCGCCCAGGACGTGGAGCAGGCCCAGGTGCCCTCCATGCGGGTGGCGCTGTACCCGACCAACGTCGTGAAGAACAACCACATGATCCGGCTGCCGGGTGTCCGGCACGCGTTCATCGGGCACGGCGACAGCGACAAGGCGGGCAGCTTCAGCCCGGTGACCCGCGTGTACGACGAGATCTGGGTGGCCGGGCAGGCCGGCCGTGACCGCTACCTCGCCGTCGACGAGGGCGTGCGCCCGGAGCAGATCCGGCAGGTGAGCCGGCCGCAGCTGGCCGGGCTCTCCCGTGCTCCCGAGCCGGCCGGCGGCGCCGAGGGGGTGCCCACGGTGCTGTACGCACCGACGTGGGAGGGCTTCTACGAGCACTCGGACTACTGCTCGCTGGGTGAGCTGGGGCTCGGGGCGGTCCGTTCCCTCGTCGCGTCCGGCCGCGTGCGCCTGCTGTTCAAGCCGCACCCCGCCTCCGGACAGCGACGTGCGGACGTCGCGGACGCCGTCCCGGAGATCGAGGCGATGCTGACCGGGCTGCCGCACCAGCGGGTGCCCGACGGCCCCGAGGCGCTGTACGAGGCGATGCGCGAGGCCGACGTCCTGCTGTCCGACGTGTCCAGCGTCCTCAGCGACTGGCTCGCCACCGGCCGGCCGTACGTGGTCACCAACCCCCAGGGCCTGACGGTGCAGGAGCTGCACACGCGATTCCCGACGACCCGGGGCGGTGCGGTGCTCTCCCCGGGGGAGGAGGTCCTCGCCCTGGTCGACGAAGCGCTGGGCAGCGATCCGCTGGCCGCCGGCCGCGAGGAGCTGGCCCGCTACCTCCTCGGTCCGCGCCGGGAGGACCCGGTGCGGGACTTCGCCGACGAGGTGGCTGCCTTCGTCGAGCGGTCGCCCGCCCCGGCGGTGGACCGTCTCGCCCTGGTGGAGGAGGCCCGGTGAACTCGGTGTGGATCAGGTGGGGCGTCGCCATGGGCCCGCTCGCGGCGCTGCACCTGCTGCTGGGGGTCGCCGCGTTGTGGCCGTCCCCGACCGGGTTCGTGGTCGGGCTGGCGCTGCTCGTGGGTTTGGACGAGTGGATCGCCGCCCGGGAGCCGAAGGTCACCCGGGCGCTCGACCTGGCGCAGTTGGGACGTCCGGTCCGCCGGGCCGTCCGGTTGGGGCTGCTGCTCGTGCTCGCGCTGCGCGCCGGCGGTGGGCCAGCCTGGCTGCCGCTCGCCGTCCTGGGCAGCGCGGTCGTCCTGGTCCTCGGGCGGGCGCTCGTCGCCGATGCGGCGCGGGAGCTGCGGGCGAGGAGCGTCCGGCCCCTCCAGTGGCGGCACCTCGAGGTGCCCGCCCTCGATCTGCCGGCGGAGCGCCCGTTCGGCCGCCGGGTGCGCTCCTGGGGGGTCCACGTGGTGGAGGCGGGCGACCTGGTCGTCGCAGGCGCCCTGCTGGTCGTCCTGGCCGGTGGCCCGGCGGCCTTCCTGCCTGCGGCCGGTGTCCTCGTCGCCCTCGTCGCCGGGACCGTCGTGCTGGTCCTGCGGCTCCGGGTCCGCCGGCTCCCCGTGCTCGAGCGGGAGGACGTCGTGTCCGCGGTCCGTGCGGCGCTGGAGCAGCTCGGCCCGCGGGTCGTCGTCTACTTCGGCGGCCCGCCGTCGAGCACCCACGCGCTCAACACGTGGGTGCCGGTGCTTGAGCGGCTCACCGAGCCGGTCCTGGTGATGGTCCGCCAGCGCGTCCACCTCGAGCAGCTGGACAGCCTGCGGCTGCCGGCTCTCTGGGTGCCCCGCGCGACCGACGTCGAGGGGGTGGTCGTCCCGTCGATGTCCCTCGCGCTGTACCCGACCAACATCGCCCAGAACAACCACCTGATCCGCGTCCCCGGGATCACCGACGTCTTCATCGGTCACGGCGACAGCGACAAGGGCGGCAGCTCCACGCCGCTGAGCCGCATCTACGACGAGGTCTGGGTGGCCGGGCCGGCCGGCCGTGAGCGCTACCGCACCGCGGACGTCGGCGTGCGGGACGAGCAGGTCCGCGAGGTCGGCCGCCCGCAGCTGTCGGAGATCGCCCGCGTGCGCGGAGACCGAGTGGACGACCCGGCGCGCCCCTTCACCGTGCTCTACGCGCCGACGTGGGAGGGCTTCTACGCGGCCTGGAGCTACTCCTCGTTGCGGACGATGGGCGAGCGGATCGTCACCCGGCTGATGGCCATGGAGGGCGTCCGCGTCCTGGTCAAGCCGCACCCGGCGTCGGGTTCGGTCGACAAGGCCTACCGCGGCGCCGCTGCGCGCGTCGCCGCGGCGGTCCGGGGACGCGGTGCACCGCACGCCGTGGTGGACGGGCTGTCCGGGCTGTACGAGGCGTTCAACGAGGCCGATCTCCTGGTCACCGACGTCTCCAGCGTCGTCACCGACTTCCTGTGGTCGGGGAAGCCGTACGTGATGACCAACCCGACGGAGCTCCCCGAGGACGAGTACCGCCGCGAGTTCCCCTCGTCGGCCGGTGCCGCCCTGTGGGATCCGGCGCTGACCACCCTGGAGGCGGACGTCCTGGACGCCCGCACCACCGACCGCCGCCGCGCCGACCGGGAGGCCGTGACGCGCCACCTGCTCGGGGACGACGGCACGGATCCGCAGGACCGCTTCGCCGCCGCGGTGCGGGAGGTCGCGCGATGCGGTCCGACGAGGACACACCGCCCGGAACCGGTTCCGGGCTCGACCGTGGCGCCCGTCTCGTCCTCGGACGACGGCCGGCGCATCGCATGAGGGGGACGACGGAGCAGATGAGGTCACAGCTGGTGCGTGCCGTGGCGGCACGGACCCCACGGGGGGTCGTCACCACCGGGAAGCGGATCGCCGAGCGCCTGCCCGGGGTGGTCCGTGACCGGATCGCCCCCGCGGGGCCGCCGCTGCTGAGCGTGGTGCTGCCGATCTACAACGTGGAGGCGTACCTCCCGGAGTGTCTCGACAGCATCCTGAGCCAGGACCTGACCTCGTTCGAGGTCATCGTCGTGGACGACGGCTCTCCGGACGGGTCGCTCGCCATCGCCCGGGCCTACGCCCGGCGGGACCGGCGCATCCGGATCGTCCGCCAGGCCAACGCCGGGCTGGGCGCCGCCCGCAACGCCGGTCTGCGGCAGGCCACCGGTCGCTACCTGGTGTTCGTCGACAGCGACGACCGGCTGCCGGCCGGGGCGTTCTCGGCGCTGGTGGGCTCGTGCGAGCGCAGCGGGTCCGACCTCGCGGTCGGGTCGATCGTCCGGTTCAACTCCACCCGGACCTGGGCGCCCGAGTGGATCACCACGGTCCACGACCAGGACCGGATCGGCGTGACGCTCAAGGAGTTCCCCGCGCTCCTGCGCAACAACTACACCTGGTGCAAGGTCTACCGCCGGTCCTTCTGGGACGAGTGCGGCCTGTGGTTCCGCGAGGGCGTCGCCTACGAGGACCAGCCGATCGTCAGCCAGCTGTTCGTGCGGGCCTCGGGGATCGACGTCCTCAGCGCCACCGTCTACGAGTACCGCGCCCGCGAGGACGCCAGCTCGATCAGCCAGCAGACCGGCACCGTGCAGGACCTGCGGGACCGGGCCGCGGCCTGGCTGGTGAGTCGCGAGGCCCTCCGGGCCGAGGCTTCGGAGGAGGTCTACGAAGCCTGGCTGCAGACCCTCTTCAGCACCCACTTCCACTGGTACCTGGACAACGCGTCGGCGATCGCCGACGAGGAGTACTGGCAGGTCCTGCACGCGACCCTGGCCGACCTCGCCGCGGACGTCCCCGAGCAGGTCTGGCACCGGACGCCGCCGCAGCGACGGGTCGTGATCGAGCTGGTCCGCCGCGGGCTGCGCGAGGAGTTCCTCGAGTTCCGCCGGGAGAACGGGCACCGCACCGAGTCCTTCCCGGCCACCGTCCGGAACGACGGGGTGCTGCTCCACCTGCCGCTGCAGGGCCGCCCCGAGCCCGGTCTCCCCGACGAGCTCTTCGTGCTGCGCGCCGAGCAGTTGACCGTCCGGCACCAGGTCCGCCGCATCCGGTGGGTGGCGGAGCCGGGCGGCCGGCCGCGGCTGGTCCTCGAGGGCCACGCCCACATCCCGCACATCGATCTGCGGGAGCACCGCACCGAGGTCGTGGCCACCCTGTGCGCCGAGACCGGCGACGAGCGGCTGGAGGTCGCCGCCACCCTCCTCGGCGACCCCGCGCTGCACCCGTCGGGCAACGCCGACCACGCCGAGTACTCGCCGTCCGCCCTGTGCCTCGAGATCCCGACCGACGCCCTCGTGGAGGGACGCCCGGGCCGGCGCTGGCGTATCGAGCTCGAGGTCCGGACGGCGGGCCTCACGGCGGCGACGACGCTCACCGAGGTGGCCTCGACCGGGTCCGCCGGGCTGCTCGAGGCCTTCGTCGACGCCGACGGACTCCGGCTCGTCCTCGACCACCGGGCCAAGCAGCCCCTCCGGCTGTACCGCGACAAGCCGCGCCCGGTCGTCGTCGACGCGCGCCTGGAGGGCCGCGAGCTGCACGCCGTCGTCCGCCCGGTGCCCGGCCGGCCGCTGGTCGCGGCCCACGTCGTCGCGCCGGGCGCGAAGGACCCGGGCGAGGAGCCGCAGCGGGTCCCGGTCGGCGCGGTGTCGGAGGACGGGACCCAGGAGTTCCTCCTCCAGTTGCCCCCGCTGGCGGAGGAGGCCCCGCCGCTCGGCCCGGTGCAGCGGAGGTGGACGCTGCGTGCGGAGGCCGGCAACGGCTCGGTGGCCGCGCTGACCTTCCCCTCGGCCGGGGTCCTGACCGTGGCACCCCAGGACGGCGGGTCCGTGCTGGCGCTCGAGCGCACGCGGCGGGGCAACCTCGGGGTCGTCGAGTGGCGCGACGCGGTGGCGGTCGTCGACGGGGCCGAGGTCACCGACGACGGCGTCCTGGTCGTGAGCGGTCGGTTCGAGGGCGGACCGGCGCCGGTCAGCCTGCACGTGGAGGGCGTCCTGGCCCGCACCGAGCCCGTGGCCGTGGAACCGCACGACGGGCGGTTCACCGCCCGGATCCCGTTGACCGCCCGCCGGGGCCGCTTCGGTCAGCTGCCGCTGCCTGCCGGCAAGTACTGGCTGGACTCCGTGCGGGACGGGGGGCCCGCCGCAGCCGTCGTCGTGGACCGGGAGCCGGCCCAACGGTTCCCGCAGGTCTTCGCGGCGCAGCGGCTCGAGGGCCGGCTCACCCGGACCGGCTGGGGGCGGCTGCAGCTCAACCTGCTGACCCCCCGTGGCGACGCGTACCGCTCCAAGGCGGCGCAGACCGCCCTGGCGACGCGCTCGACCGCCTTCCTGCCGGAGCGGTTCGACGGCCTGCTGCTGCGCTCCTACTTCGGGGAGTCGGCGACCGACAGCGGGATCGGGCTGGTCCGTGAACTGCAGCGTCGCGGTGCCGACCTGCCCGTCCGGTGGGCGGTCAAGGACTTCTCGGTGCCGGTGCCGGAGGGCGTCGAACCGGTGGTGCACGGCAGCCCGGAGTGGCACCGGCTGCTGCGGACCTCCCGGTACTACATGGACAACATGTACCAGCCGGTCTTCCACGACAAGCCGGCCGGTCAGGTGCTCGTCCAGACCTTCCACGGCTACCCGTTCAAGCTCATGGGTCACGCGCACTGGGAGGCGGCCGGCTTCTCGCGGACGCTGGTGGAGGCCTACGACCGGCGAGCGGCCCAGTGGGACTACGTCGTGTCCCCGGCGCCCTATGCGACGCCGTTGCTGCGCCGCGAGTTCCGGTACGAGGGCGAGGTGCTGGAGATCGGCTACCCCCGCAACGACGCCCTGCTGGCCCCTGACGCGGAGACCGTCCGGGCGACGGTGCGCCGGTCCCTCGGCGTGCGCGACGACCAGGTGGCGGTCCTGTACGCGCCGACGTTCCGCGACTACGTCTCGGTGGACAACCACAAGGCGCAGCTGCTGGACCTCCTGGGGATGGACGCGCTGGCCGAGGAGCTCGGCGACGGCTTCGTGATCCTCAACCGCAGCCACGCCTTCAACGCGCGGTCGGGGGAGAGGCTGGGCAGCCGCGGGACCATGCTGGACGTCACCGACTACCCGGAGGTCACCGACCTGTACCTGGCGGCCGACGTCGCGGTCGCCGACTACTCGTCCCTGCGCTTCGACTTCGCGGTCACCGGCAAGCCGATGCTGTTCTTCGTCCCCGACCTCGAGCGCTACCGCGAGGCCCGGGGGTGGCTGTTCGACTACGAGCCGACCGCGCCCGGTCCGCTGATCGCCGAGCGGGCCGACCTCGTGGCGGAGCTGCGCGACCTCGACGGCGTCCGGAGCCGGTACGCGGCCGACTATGCCCGGTTCCGCAGGGACTACCTGCCGCTCGAGGACGGGCGAGCCAGTGCTCGCCTGGTCGACGCGGTGTTCGTGCCTCGCGGGGACGCCCCGGCGCGCTGAGTGTCCCGCTGCACGAGCCACGAGGGGCTCGCTCCGTCCGGAGCTAGCCCCTCGTGGCGTCCGTCCCGGCCGCGGCGCAGGGCTCCGACGAGGTGGGCGGGACGGGTCCGTCTGCTCGCCCTCCCCATCCGTCCCTCGGTCCCCGTCGGTCCTGGCGCCGCGCGGTTGGCGACGTAGGGTCAGCAGACGAAAGCAGACCGCTGCTGCGAGGGGGACGCCCCCGCGCTGCGGCCACGCCTTCAGCCCTTACGGAGGATCATGAGGATCGTCGTCGTCGGTGACGTCGGCTGGCCGAACATGTACCACGTCGGTGACGAGGCCATGACGGAGTACGCGATCGACGCCCTGCGCGAGCGCGGGATCGACGACATCTGCGTGGTCTCCGCGGACGTCGCGACGGCGGAGGAGGCCTTCGGCACGTCGGCCGTCCCCCGGGTCAACTTCCACGGCAGGAGCGGTCTCGCCTGGCGCGAGGAGCGGCTCGTGGACATCGAGAAGGCGATGGACGGAGACCGCTCCGCGCTGCCCGACGACGATCCGGCGCGCGCGGTGATGGCCGCGGTGGAGGGTGCTGACGCGGTGCTCATCGCGGGGGGCGGGAACATCGCCTCGTCGTTCCCGGCCCAGCTGTTCGAGCGTGTCGCGATCGGTCGCATGGCCGAGCACTACGGCAAGCCCCTCACCCTCACCAGCCAGACCATCGGGCCGCTGTTCAAGGCGGCCGATCAGCCGCGGCTCAAGCGACTGCTCCGGTCGGCGGTCCGCGTCGGGACCCGCGAGCGCGACTCCTACCGGCTGGTCCAGGAGGCAGGGGTCGCGCCCGGTGCCGCCGCGCTCACCATGGACGACGCCGCGTGGCTGGAGCCGCGTCCGTCCGACCGCGACGCCGTCGCCGCGCTCGACCTGCCGGCCCGCTACGTCGTCGGCAGCTTCACCACGCATGCGGAGACCGGGCTCTCGGCGGCGGAGTACACCGCCACCCTCGCCGCCGACCTGGACGTCGTCTCGGAGAAGCTCGACGCCGACATCCTGCTGGTGCCGCACGTGGGCGCGTTCGCGGGCGAGAAGTCGCACGATCAGCTCACCAACGACCAGATCGTCGCCGAGTCCCGGTCGGGGCGGGTCCGTGCGATGTCGGTGCTGCCCGCGCGGCAGGTCATCGCCCTGACCGAGGGCGCCCTCCTCAACGTGTCGACCCGGTACCACCCGACGGTGTTCGGGCCGGCCGTCGCCGTCCCGTCCGTCTGCCTGGTGCTCAACTACTACTCGTCGGTCCGCATGCGCGGCTCCTTGGGCAACGTCGGGCTCGCCGACTTCGCCTTGCCGCGGGGCTCCTGGGAGTTCGGGCGGCTGGCGTCGGTCGTCGACGAGGTGGTGGAGCGGGACGCCGAGCTGCGCGCGCACATGCGGGCCGTTCGCGACGTCCGCGTGCCCGAGGGGCGCGCCTGGTGGGACAGCCTCGTGGCGAGCCTGTCCGGGACGACCTCGACGAGCGCTGTCGAACTCGTCGACGTCCCCGAGTTCCGGGCCTGCGCTCCTTGGCGGGACGAGGCCGCCGCGATCAGCGCCACCGAGGACCGGCTCCAATCGCAGGACGTCCGTCGCCAGTGGGATGTCGAACGAGCGCAGTGGGTGGCGCGTCGGGCCGAGGCCCAGCGGGACCAGGCGGAAGGACAGCGGGACGAAGCCGTCGCCGAGCTCGAAGCCGTGCGTGCGGAGGTGGAGGCTCTCCGTCCCCTCGAGGCCGAAGCCGGCACTCTCCGGGATCGCAATGCCCGCCTGTCGGCCGACCTGCAGCGCGTGCGCGGCCGCAAGGCCGTACGTGCGGCCGACGTGGTCGGCGGCCTGGTGCGGCGGGCCGGCTCAGCTGTGGGCAGGCGCGCCTGAGGTGCCTCGGCCGGGTGCCGGCGGGGAGGTGGGGACCACGTTCCCGCCGGCCGCCCGTCAGCGGATGCCCACCTCGGCCCACTGCAGGTTGTGGTCCGAACCCTGGTAGGTCCGGTTGAAGAGGCCGTTGGTCAGGAGGACCTGGTTGGAGTAGCCCCAGGAGCCGGGCGACCGCTTGATCATGATGTAGTCGATGCGCGGCGCCGGGTACTTGTAGGCATAGGGACGGGTCGGGTAGCCGGGCACGGACAGGTTGTCGACCTGCTTGCTGGTGTTGATGGTGCTGAACTGCGAGCTCGCGCGGTTCGTGGTCGCCGTCGTGTCGTAGTAGCCCCTCGAGACGAGGAGGCTCTGCGGCGTCTGACCCGTGTCGCCGCCCAGGGTCGAGTTCAGGTCGCCCATCACGAGCACGGGCCGACCCCCGGCGATCCTCGACATGTGGTCGTCGATCGCCGCCATCTCGGTCGTCCGCAGGGCCGGGTAGGTGTGCGGTGCGGCCTTGGCCGGCAGGTGCACCGCCACCGCGTAGAACTCCGCGCCCGTGGCGTTGACCCGGAACCGGGCCCAGGAGAAGTAGCGGTCGGTGAGCCCGGCCGGCCACCTGCTGCCCATCAGGCGCTTCGGGGAGACGAAGGCACCGTCCAGCCGCGTGAGCACTCCCCGCTTGTAGAACAGGTGCGCGCCCACCGTGGCGTTCGCGTCCCCGTTCCGGGTCGCCGTGGTGACGGTGTTGGCGATCGCGTAGCCGCCGAACTGCGACTGGGCCAGCAGGTCGCGGAGGTCCTCCCACTGCTGCTTGCCGTTGCCGAGGCCGGCGTCACCGGTCGCCAGCTCTGCCGTGGCCACGAGGGACGCGCGCGACACGGCGATGCCGGCGGCGACCTTGGTGCGGCGGTCGCGCCAGGTGTAGCCGGGGTACCGCGCGGTCGAGCCGACGCTGTTGACGTTCCACGAGGCCACCCGCAGGCGCGCCCCGGCCGGGGTGGTCGTCCCCGCCTGGGCGCGGGTCCCCGCCAGGGACAGGCGGTAGGCCGCCGCCTCGTTCCGCACCAACGGGAACCCCGAGCCGGCCTCCAGCGAGTTGTAGGTGGCCACCTTGACGAAGACCGGGTTGCCCGACCCGGTCCCCAGCACCGACCGGTGGGCGGCCGGGACGGTCAGGACGACCGACGTGGTCGTCGCGGGCAGCCAGCCGGAGTTGAAGGAGTTCTGGTCGAGGGTCGAGTTGGACCCGGCGAGGACGGCCACCTTGGTGGCCCGACCCTGCCCCGACCAGCTCACCCGGATGGCGTGGGGACCGGCGCTCACGGCCTGCACGGTCAACTGGCGCGGGTATCCCGAGTCCGGGGTCGCCGACAGGATCCGGCCGGCGGCCTTGGCACTGCCGGCCACCGCGACGACGCGCGCGTAGTAGCGGGTGTCGTTCCTGAGCCCCTTGACCATCAACCAGGACCGGGTCCCGGCGTCCACGGTCACCGGCTTGGCGAACGTGCTGCTGGTGCTGTACTGGACCCGGTAGCCGGTCGCTCCGCTGACCTTGGTCCAGGCCAGGGTCAGCGACCGATCGCCGAAGGCGATCCTGGCCGAGGGCGCGGCGACGGCGGCGTGCGCAGGAGCCGCCGTCACGACCGACGAGAAGCCGAGCAGGACGGTCAGTGCGAGGACCGCGACGACGAGCGGTGGCCGGCGTCGGAGGCTGTGCGGCATGTCAATCCCTGTCCCTGGGCGGTGTGGGCTCCCGGGACAGATCGGCTGCGTGACGCTGGAACTGAAGTGCCGGGGTCGGACGTCCACCCGACCGGGGGGACGCTCGCGATCGCTGCGCCGGCCGGCCGGGGGTCCAGCAGCAGGTCGGTGCCGGTGCCTCAGGACAGCGAGTGCACCTGGGTGGCCTCGATGCGCCGGCTCGGCCGCACCGGCGCGCCAGTGGCAGCCGTGGCTCCGGCCCTGCGCACTGCCGGGGCCTCCGGGTGTGGCGGGACCGATGGGTGTGGCGGGACCGACGGGCGCGGCGCCGGCTGGAGCCCGCGGCGCACCACCTCGCGCAGCCTCGGGCCGAGGGGCCGTTCGACGAAGCGGTGGATCAGCCAGGCGCCGGCGAGCACGCACGCCGTGGCGATGGCCAGTGCGGGCAGCTGGCCGACCCGGCTGTGCAGGGCCCGGATGATCATCCAACCCCAGTTCTCGTGCACCAGGTACAGGGGATAGGTCAGTGCGCCGAGGACGGACATCCAGCGCCAGGAGAGGCGGGCCAGCGGGGTGACCGTCGCCGCGGCCACCATGAGGAACGCCGCGGTGATGCAGGCCATCACCGACACCACCGCGACGTCCCGCTCGGTCCCCGCCTCGAGGAAGGGGACGAGCTCGTGGTCACTCCAGTGCATCGCCAGGGTCCAGTGCATCGCGACCAGGAGCCAGAGCAGCGCCGAGTGGCCCTCGCGGTGGATGAGGTACATCAGCATCCCGGCAGCGAAGAAGATCGCATGACCGGGAGCGAGCAGCGTAGCCAGGAGAGTGGCGTCCTTCGCGTCCGCGATGGCGGCGACGACCGGCCACAGGACGGCGAAGGCGATCACCCGGTTGCGCGTGAGTCCGACGAGGGCGAGCAGGCCGACCAGGACGTAGAACTTGAGCTCCACATACAGCGTCCAGTACACGCCGTCGACGTGCTGTACCTCGAACGCCGTCTGCACCATGGTCAGGTTGATCAGCGCCTCGGACACCGTCACGTGCTTCAGCGGCTCGGGACGCAACAGCAGCATGACGGCGGCGGTCGCGATGACGGCGCACCAGTAGGCCGGGAACAGCCGCGATGCGCGGGACGCGACGAAGTCCTGGGTCGACCTACCCCAGACGCTCATCAGGATGACGAAGCCGCTGATCATGAAGAACAGCTCGACCCCGAGCCCGCCCAGGGCCGTGAGGTTGCCGAGATCGGGGAAGACGTCCTGGACCCGCGTCCCGAAGGCCTCGTTGCTGCGAGCGGTGAAGTGGAACGCGACCACCGCGAACGCCGCGAGGAACCGGAGGAGATCGAGGGCCGCCAGCCGCCCGTGGCCTCCCGTCGACCTGTGCGTCAGCGGGGCGTGATGGGGGGTGGTCCGTCGACTTCCGGACCACAAGCGCCGGTGCCGCGGGGAACGGTCAACGGACGCGCTCCCCTGGGACGAGTGGTGCCGCAGGTGCAGACGCACGTGATGAAGGAGCCCGACCGGCGGCGTCCGCGCCGCCGGCCGGGCCCGTGCGGGACCGGTGCCGCCTACCCGGCGGACGACAGCGCCGAGCTCAGTGCCTCGTCCAGTCGGGAGACGAGGGACAGGGCGAAGGTCCTGGTCAGGTGCGAGTGGTCGGAGTACACGATCACCCCGCCGATCACGGCGGGACAGGTGTCCGGTCCGCACAGGTGGTCGTTGAGGTCCACGGACCGGAGGTGCGGATCGCCCAGGCGGCGCACGACGTCCTCGATCGGGTCGTCCGGCACCCACTCGTCCCGGGCGCCGGAGCAGGCGTCCTCGTCGCCGAGGTGCTCCTCGAGGCACGCGGGCACGGGGCCCGTCGTCGCGCCGGGCCACGGCGTGTCGGCGATCGCGACGATGGTCCGCCCGGGGCGCTGCCACGTCCGGAGCACCTGCTCGTAGCCGGCGGCGAAGGACTCCCGGCTCTCCTCCTCCGTCCGTCCGGCCGGCGGCGCCGACATCCGGTTCGAGGTGACGACGAGGTCGAAGGGCTCCTGGGCGACGCGCGCGGTGGTGCGCTCGACCCAGGTGCGGCAGCCCTCCGACTCCGCGGCCGTCTCGAGGTCCTGATCCGTCACCGCGATCGCGCACCGGTTGGCGAAGAAGGTGGTGATCCGCCAGCCCCGCTGCTGCGCGATCCGTTCCAAGGGCGCCAGCCAGTGGGCTGCGTGCGAGTTCCCGACGACAGCGACCTCGACGTCCCCCTGGGCGTCGCCGAACCGGCAGGTCTTCAGCTCGAAGGACGGGGGCGCGGCCCAGCACTTCTTGTCCCGCCTGAGACGGCCCTCGCTGTCGTAGCGGTCGTCGACCGCCTGCGCCGGGCTGGGGACGAGGGCCTGGTCCGGATCGGCCGGGCAGCCGGCCGGGTCGTCCATCGCACCAGCCCCGAAGCACGGGTCGCCGGCGTCCAGCGCGGCGGCCACCCGAACCTGCTCGCGCTCCTCGCGAGCGCCCACCTCGGCGAGCTGGGCCGTGGCCATGCCCAGGACGAGCGCCATGCCCAGGGCCGCGGCCACGTAGGTGGTGCTCAGCCGGGGAAGCCGGGCCGTCCGCACCGGGTCCTCGACCAGCCGCTTGGTCAGCTCGGCCAGTCCCCAGCTCAGGACCACGATCGCCGCGGCGTCGAGGAGGCCCAGCTCCCCGCCGCTGAGGAGGGGGACCAGCACGACCAGCGGCCAGTGCCACAGGTACACGCCGTAGGAGAGGTCGCCCAGGCGCTGGACCGGCCGCGCGGCCAGGAGCGACACCCCGCTCCGGGGCCGCAGCCGGTCACCCGAGGCGATCACCAGTACGGCCCCGAGGACGGGGACGGCGGCGTGCCAGCCCGGGAAGGGCGTGGCGCTGGAGTAGGTCCACGCGGCCCACGCGATGGCGACGAGGCCGAGTCCCGCGGCGGCGGTGCGGAGGTCCTGTGACGCGGGCGACGGGGGCTCGCCGTCCCGCGGCCGCCAGGTCAGCGCCGCCAGCAGGCCACCGGCCCCGAGCTCCCAGATCCGGGTCGGGGTCACGAAGTAGGCGCCGGCCGGGTCGTGGTGGGTGTACCAGAGGGAGTACGCCAGAGACGCGAGGACCACGAGCAGCAGCCCGGTGCGGACGGCGGTCAGCGTCGGGACGCCGGACCGCACGGCGAGCGCGACGAGCAGCCCGATCAGGAGCGGCCAGCCGAGGTAGAACTGCTCCTCCACCGACAGCGACCAGAAGTGCTGGACAGGGGTCGTCGCCTTGTCGGCCGCGGAGTAGTCGACGGCGTCCCCGGCCAGGTGCCAGTTGAGGACGTACGTGGCGGCGGCGCGGATCTCCCGGGCGGTGTCGCCCCACGTCGTCTCGGGGGCCAGCAGGCGGGTGGCCACCGCAGTGACGGCGAGGACGGTCAGCGACGCCGGGAGCAGCCGCCGGATGCGCCGCGCCCAGAACTCCGCCAGGTCGCGCGGCCGGCGGGGTGGCCGGGTGAGCAGGTGGGAGGTGATGAGGAAGCCGGAGATGACGAAGAAGACGTCGACACCGACGAATCCGCCGGTGAGCCGCTCCGGGAACAGGTGGTAGACGACCACGAGGCCGACGGCGACCGCACGCAGCCCCTGGATGTCCCGCCGGACGTGCGGCACGGGACGGGTCGGGACGGACGACGCCGGATCCGGCGCGGTGAGAAGCCCGGTGGACAGGGCAGCCTCCTACGGTTGTACGGCGGCGGCGCGAGTGGACCCGGCAGGACACCGAGACGGGCCGCGGGGTGGCTCGGGCGCAGACGTCCCCTGGGGACCACGCGGAGTAGTCGGCAGAAGTCTAGGTGTCATCAGGCCGCGGCGATCGGGCTCGTGGGCCGTGCGCGCTCCCTGGGAGCTCCGGTGCCGGTGGGACGGACGAGCCGGGCGGCCGGGACCGTCGTCACGGGGAGGACGCCCGGGTCGGGACCCCGGCTCCTGTCACCGGGCGGACATGGGAACGGCCTGGTGCGGACGTCGCCGTCTGCACCAGGCCGTTCCCGATGTCGTGAGTCCGGGTGGGCCGCCGTCCCTACCGGACGACCTGCACCGAGTCGCCGGTGGCCACGGCCGGACCCGCCACCGTGTTCCCGCCGTAGGAGAGCCGCCAGATGCCGGTCACGCTCGCCGGCACCGTCGTCCGCACCCAGCCGTCGCGGTTGGTCAGCACGGTCTTGACGGTCTTGTACGTGCCGGTCGGCGTCCGGAACTGCACGGCCACCTGGCGGGAGGCGTAGGGCACGTACTGGTCCTCGTTCCAGTCGGCGACGAGGAGCCGGCCCACGATCGAGACCGGCGCGCCCTTGCGGACCGGCTCGGGACCGGCGTTGAAGGTGTTGCTCTGCCAGGTGGTGCGGCGCCGCAGGTTGAAGCCGTCGGCGAAGACCCGCTCGGTCCGGTCGTAGGTGCTGCTCCGGGCGGTGACGATGACGTCCTTCGCGCCGGCCTGGCTGTTGGAGTAGGGGTTGAAAGTCCACTGCGGTGCGCGGTCGTAGACGTAGAACGAGAAGTCGGACTCCATGACGTCCCATCCGGTGCGGGTGCACCCGGAGGTCGAGACGGCGAAGGTCTTCGTGACCGGCGTCAGCCCCACCACGACCGACCGCGGGCTGACGTTCGTGATCGTGCAGGTCGCCGCCTGGGCCGGGGTGGCACCGGCCACGCCGGCAACGGTCAGCGCGCCGGCCAGCAGCGCGGTCTTCCAACGTCGTCCCACGGTCTCTCCCCTTCCCGGCCGGGCGGCCGGCCGCCTCCTGAGCGCCGGGAACGGTAGGGGTCAGGAACGGAGCGAGAGGAATACGACACGCTGCGTATCGCGAACGAGAGCCGGGCGTGCCCGGCGGGACGGGTGGGACCACTCGGGCCGACCTCGGGCCCGCAGCCGGCAGCCGGTCGTCAGACCCGCAGTCGCGAGGAGGTCACGATGGCGACGAAGTGACCGGCCACGGCGAGCAGTGCTGCCGGGACCAGCGCGATCAGGAGCACGCGGGTGCCGGACAGGTCGCCGACCACGACGTCGACCAGGGTCGCGACGAGCACGAGCAGGCTCAGCTCGATCGAGTGGTAGAGCCGGTGGAACGGCACGAAGCGCGCCATGCGCCGCAGCCGGGCCAGGCCGGACGCGCGCGGCGCGGTCGTGGCCTCGTCGTCGGCGGCCCGCGCGAGGCCGGCGGACGCCCGGGCCACGTGCACCATGTCGTTGAGCGCCTTGTTCAGGACGATCACCACGGCCAGCAGCGCTCCGAGCGTCGTCCACCCGTGGCCGGTGGAGAGGTCGTCGAGCCCACCGGCGGCGCGCACCCCCAGGGCGAGCGGGATGAGGGACTCGGTCAGGTAGTGCCCCACCTTGTCGAGGAAGACCCCGAGCGGGCTCGAGGTGCCGCGCCAGCGGGCGACCTCGCCGTCGCTGGCGTCCCACAGCATCTGCAGCTGGGTCAGCAGCACGGCCAGCACCGCGCCCCACAGGCCAGGGACGAGCAGTGCGAAACCCGACGCGGCGCCGGTCGCGATCATGAGCGCCGTGACCGCGTTGGCCGTCAGCCCGGCGCGGATGAGCAGGCGGGTGAGGTACGGCGAGATGCGCCGCATGTAGAGATCGCCGGTCCAGTGCTCGGCGGTCCGGCGGCCGCGGATGGCCGGCGGCTGGGTGACCTCCCGCAGCTGCGCGATGGTCGGCCGGGCAGGCCGCTGTGCGGTGGTGCTCATCGTGCGCTCCGGGTGGTCCGTGCCGCCTGCTGGGCGTCCCGCCCGGCGAGGACGTCGGCGCAGGCGGTCAGGAACCGCTGCCCGGCCGGCCCGTCAGCGGGGTCGCCCAGGTAGTGGGCGCTCAGGCGGGCGCGGACGTCCCGCTCCGCGTCGTCGCCCAGGCACGTGCGCACCACGGCGCCGGCCGTGCCGGCCTCCTCGGCCGTCAGCCGGGGGACGGCCTCCAGCAGGGCCGAGGGCCGGACGACGGCACCGGGCTCGTGCGGGACGGTGACGACCAGGGGCCGTCCGGTGGGCAGCCAGTCGGTGGCGAGCGAGGAGACGTCCGTGACGAGGACGTCGGCGCCGGCGAAGGCGTCGGACAGCGGGGAGCCGTCGTCCACGGTGCTGCCCGTGGCCCGCGCGGCCGGCTCGTCGAAGACCCGGCGCAGCGCCGCGTCGGCCGCGGCGACGTCCCGCCGGTTGGCGCCGGTCCGCGGGTGCGGCCGGTACACCACGCGGAGCCCCTCGGCCAGCAGTGAGCGGACGAGCGCGGCCCCGTGGGTGGGCACCGAGCTGTAGGCCATGGCCGGCTGGGCGCCCTCCCACGTCGGCGCGTAGAGCACCGTCGGTCGCTCGCCCTCCGCGACGCGTCGCCGGGCCGCTCCCGCAGGCAGCTGGGGCCGGCCCACGACGACGAGCCGGTCCGGGTCGAACCACATGAGCTCGTCGCGGACCCGGTCGATCCCGGCCTGACCGGCGACGAAGGAGAAGTCGTAGGCCTTGAGCTGGTTGGACGCCGACACGGCCTTGTCGCTCTCGCCGTGACCGACGTAGACGTGCGCCAGGGAGGCGAACCGGAGGAACTGGAAGTTGCGCGGGTGGTGGCTGACGTAGAGCGCCAGGCCGAGGACGCTGCGCTCGACCAGCCGCTCGAGCGTGGCGGTGCGGGCGACGCAGTGCACGGGCAGCCGGGTCAGCGAGCGCAGCCGGGCGGTGGTCCGGCTGTCCTGGGTGACCAGCACGACGCCGTGCCGCTCGTCGAGCGCGGCCAGCGGCCCCAGCCACTGCTCCAGCTGGTAGGCGTTGCGCGGCGGTTCCGGGAAGAACACGGCCACCCGCTGGCCCAGCACGACATCGCCGAGGACGGCGTCCTCCCCGAGCCCGTCGGGCTCACCGCCGGGGAGCAGCCCCAGCCGCCGGACGAGCCGGCCGCCCGTGGAGCGGACGCGGGCGGACAACGCGGGGAAGGGGGAAGACACGTGCGGGGCTCCTCGGATCGGCCGGCTCGGACGCTACCCGTCAGACGACCGGCGGCCGTCCGTGCCGTGCCATCCGGGCCACCGTGCGCCAGTGCAGCGGACGGCGGGGCCCGGCCGGCGTCCGCCAGCCCTCGGCCCATCCGCGGAACCACGGCAGCAGGGTCGCCGGGGTGCGCACGGAGCGGACCACCTGCAGTGCCGTCCAGGTCAGCACGTAGGGCAGGCCGAGGACCCAGGGGAGGTTGCGCCGCGCCAGCCACACCCGGTTGCGCGCGTTGAGCCGGAAGAAGTCCGCGTGCCGCGTCGGAGCGGTCACCGGGTGCACGGCCGCCAGGTCGCCGGCGTAGCGGACCGTGGCTCCGGTGTCCCAGACCCGCCAGGCCAGCTCGATGCCCTCGTGGGCGTAGAAGAAGGGCGCCGGCCACCCGCCGGCCCGCTCGAAGACGTCCCGCCGGACCACGACGGCGCCCTCCCACACGGAGAAGACCGCGCTCGAGCGGCGCGGGTCGCCCACGCGCATCCTGGGGGTCCACCGGCGCGGCGGCGTGCTGCCGTCGGGAGCGTCCACGCGCGGCTGCAGGAGTCCCAGCCGGGGGTCGGCGGCGAACCGCCGGGCCGCCTCGGCGAGGAAGCCCGGATGGGGCAGCGCGGCGTCGTCGTCCAGGAAGAGCAGCAGGTCGCCGTCGACGTGCGGCACCCCGGCGTTGCGACCGGCGGGGATCCCGACGTTCTCGGGCAGGGCCAGCGCCGCGACGCCGTCCGGCAGCCCGGCCGGCGCCCAGCCGTTGCCGACGACGACGACGTCGGTGTGCACGCGCTCCTGGGCCAGGACCGACCGCGCCGCCCGGTCGAGGTCGACCGGGCGGCGCCCCTGCGTCAGGACGACGACGCCGACGTGGGGGAGCGAGGTCACGGGACGGGCGGCCGGCGGTCAGACGCCGTGGACGGCCAGCGGGTTCACGCCCACGGGCACCTCGTCGCCGGGCTCCTCCTCGTGGAGGATCTCCGCCGCCACCGAGGCGTTGAGGTGCGAGGAGAGCTTGTCCTCGCGCCGCACGTCGACGATGTGCCCGGTCCAGGAGGAGATGAGCACGTTGACCGAGGTCTCGGCGACCGCCTCGGAGGTGAGCAGCGAGTCCTCCGGCTCCTGGCCGAAGGCCTTGGTCCGCATCGGGGTGGCGGTCCGCTCGGGGTTGACGCAGTTGACCCGCACCCCGTCCGCGGCCCACTCGTCGGCCAGGGCCTGGGTGAGGTTGACCACGGCGGCCTTCGCCGAGGAGTAGAGGCTGTAGCCGCTGCGCCCCCGCGTGTAGGAGCTGGAGGTGAACAGCAGCAGCGAGCCGCGCGTCTCCCTGAGGTGCGGGTGGAAGACCTGCGCGATGTGGATCGGCGCGAGGTAGTTCACCTCGGTCGCCATGTACACCGTCTCCTCGCTGGTCTCCGCCAGCTCGCCGCGGGGGAGGATGCCCGCGGTGTTGACGACGTAGTCCACCCGGCCCGTGGCGGTCAGCACCTCCTCGCAGGCGGCCACGATGTCGGCGCGCCGCTCCACGTGCGTGTTGGTGGCCGACCGGCTGAAGGTGAACGTCGTCGCCCCGTGGGACTCGGCCAGCCGCACGATGTCGGCGCCGATGCCGTAGCTGCCCCCGAAGACGACGACCGTCTTCCCGGCGAGGGCCGCCCGGTACTCGGACTCGTCGCCCGGCCGCGGCGCGTCGTGGCTGTCGAGCTGGAAGAGCTTGTCGGCGATGTAGACGTCGATCGGCTCGGTGACCTTCATGTTGCGTTCCTCGCCGCGGACGACGGCGATCGGGACCTCGGGCGTGTAGCGCAGCACCACCGTGCAGTCGTCGGTCGCCTCGAAGTTCGGGTCCTGCCCGGCGAGCTGGTAGGCGCGCCGGATCACGGAGAGCCGGAATCCCTGCGGGGTCTGGCCGCGACGCAGCAGGTGCCGGGGGAGCACGTCCTCGAGCGTCTGCCCGGTCGCCCGGTCGACGCGGATGATCGTGTCCGCCGACGGGATGGCCGTGTCCACGGCCTCGTACTGGTCGAGAGCGGTCACGCAGTCGGCGATGACCCGCTCACCGAGCAGCGGGCGGACGGCATCGTGGAAGAGGACGTTGCACTCCTCGGTGCCGAGCGCGTCCAGCGCCCGCTGGGTCGTCGCGTTGCGGGTCTCGGCACCCTCGAGGACCCGCGTCACCTTGGGGTAGGTGCCCGGGCGGAGGATCGCGTGGACGGCGTCGAGGTGCCCCGGCGTCATCATGATGATGATCTCGTCGACCACGTCGGAGGCGTTGAGCACCCCGATGGTGTGCTCGATGATCGGCTTGCCGGCGACCTTGATCAGCTGCTTGGGGATCGACAGCCCGACCCGCGTCCCGGTGCCTCCGGCGAGCACCACCGCCACGTTCCGCAATCTCGTCACCACTGCAGAGTAAGGGCAGATCGACGCGGCGCGGCCAACGACTGGGCCGTCCGGTGCTCGTGTGACGAACGGGTTCGTGCGTGCTGCGTGGGCTCCGGGACCGCCGGTCGGCGCGCGGCCGGGGACAACACGCCTCACCCCGCCGGAGGATGCCCAGCCGTCCCACCGGCGGGAGGATCAGCGCATGCGCGTGCTCGTCACCGGGGGAGCGGGCTTCATCGGCTCGCACTACGTCCGGACCATGCTGACCGGCGGTTACCCGGGCTTCGAGGAGGCCGAGGTGACCGTCTTCGACAAGCTCACCTACGCCGGCAACCTCGAGAACCTGGCGCCGGTGGCCGACTCGCCGCGCTACCGGTTCGTCCGGGGTGACATCTGCAGCGCCGCGGACCTCGACGCGGCGCTGCCCGGCCATGACGTCGTCGTCAACTTCGCCGCCGAGTCGCACGTCGACCGCTCGATCAGCGGTGCCTCGGAGTTCGTGCTGACCAACGTGCTCGGTGCCCAGCAGGTGTTCGAGGCGTGCCTGCGGCATGGCGTCCGCCGGGTCGTGCACGTCTCCACCGACGAGGTCTACGGCTCCATCGACGAGGGGTCCTGGAGGGAGGACCACCTCCTCGAGCCGAACTCGCCCTACTCGGCGGCCAAGGCCGGCGGCGACCTGATCGCCCGCGCGTACGCGAAGACCTACGGGCTGGACATCTCGATCACCCGGTGCAGCAACAACTACGGCCCGTACCACTTCCCCGAGAAGGTCATCCCGCTGTTCGTCACCAACCTGCTCGACGGGCACAAGGTCCCGCTGTACGGCGAGGGCGCCAACGTGCGCGACTGGCTGTTCGTCGACGACCACTGCCGCGGCATCCAGCTGGTCGTGGAGCAGGGGCGGGCCGGCGAGTTCTACAACATCGGCGGCGGTCGGGAGCTGACCAACCGGGAGCTCACCGAGAAGCTGCTCGAGGCCACCGGCCGCGACTGGGCCCACGTCGAGAACATCGTCGACCCGCGCGGCGGAGGCCACGACCTGCGTTACTCGGTGGACTACTCCAAGACCGCCGCGCTCGGCTACGCGCCGCGGATGACCTTCGAGGACGGGCTCGCCCTGACCGTGCAGTGGTACCGGGACAACCGGGCCTGGTGGGAACCGCTGAAGGCCCGACTCGTGGGCACGGCGGCTCCCGCCCGGGCATGAGCGGGGCCCTCTCCGCGGCGGACGATGCCCCGATCGCCTGGCTGGTCGCCGGCGCCCGCGGGCAGCTCGGCGGCGACCTGCTGACCGTCCTGGCCGGCCGGACCGGGGACTCCGTCACCGCACTCGGGCGCGCCGAGCTCGACCTGACCGACGAGCGGCAGGTGCGCGACGTCGTCCGCCGGTGGCTGGACGACCTCCGCGGAGCCCGCCCCGTCGTCCTCAACGCCGCTGCCTACACCGCCGTCGACGCCGCCGAGACCGACGAGGACACCGCGCTGCTGGTGAACGGCCGCGCCCCCGGCTGGCTGGCCGAGGAGCTCGCCGGGCGCGGGCGGCTGGTGCACGTCTCCACCGACTACGTCTTCGACGGGGAGGCCACCGAGCCCTACCCGGTGGACGCCCCGGTCGCGCCGCGCTCGGCCTACGGCCGGACCAAGGCGGCGGGGGAGCGGGCGGTCGCGGCCGCCGGGGGTGACGCCACCGTCGTCCGCACCGCGTGGGTGTACGGCGCCCACGGCGGCAACTTCGTGCGCACCATGGCCGGTCGGGCCCTGGGCGGCGCCCCGGTCTCGGTGGTCGACGACCAGGTCGGGTCGCCGACGTGGGCGGCCGACCTGGCCGCCGGGCTGGTGGCCCTCGGCGCCCGGCCCGGACCGGTGCCGCCGGTGCTGCACCGCACCGACGCAGGCGCGGTCAGCTGGTACGGCCTGGCCCGCGCCGTCTACGAGGAGCTCGGCGCCGACCCGGCCCTGGTCACCCCGACGACGACCGCGGCGTTCCCGCGCCCAGCCCCACGCCCGGCGTGGTCGGTGCTCGACGGCAGCGCCTGGCTGGCCGCCGGGCTGCCGGCCCCCCGGCCGTGGCGGACGGCGCTGCACCTCGCGCTGCAGGAGTGGCCGCCCCGCTGAGGATGGGACCCGTGGGGCCCGAGTGGTCAGCGGGTCGGGACGGACCGGTTCTGCCTGGATCGTCGGCCGCGTCGGCTCAAGACCGGCCGTGGCCCTGCCGATGCTCGACGTGGACAGATGCGCCCCCGCGCGGGGGCGCAGCCGCCACGCTCCACCGGAGGACCAGCCCGTGCGTCGCCTGCTCGCCGGAACCACCGCCTTCCTGGCCTTCACCAGCACCTTCCTCGTGCTGCCGGTCTACGCCGAGCCGACCCCCGAGGCCGTGCCCGTCGAGACGTCGGTCGAGGAGGTGGCGATGGGGTCGGTCACCGCCCCCGCAGCCGAGGCCGAGGTGCAGGAGGGCACCACCGATCCGGTGGCCGGCGTGCCCGACACCGTCCCGACGCTGTCGGTGAGCGCCACCGACGTGGACGAGTTCTCGCTGGTCGGCGTCACCTGGGCGTACGACCCGGCGGTCACGGACACCGTCGTGCAGGTCCGGGTCCGGGACCTCGACGGGGCCTGGGGAGCGTGGACCGAGGTCGTCGCCGAGGCCGCCGAGCAGGCTGCGGACGCCGACACGCAGGCCGCCGTGCGGGGCGGGACGGCGCCGCTGTGGACGGGCCCGGCCACCGCGGTGGAGGCCGAGCTGGTGACCCGCTCCGGGGCCCGGCCCACCGACGTGCAGCTGGACCTGGTCGACCCGGGGGAGAGCCGGGCCGACGGCTCCCTCGGCAGCCCCGACATCCAGGACACCGCCGACGCGGCCGTGGCGATGCCCCCGGTGTTCTCGCGGGCGCAGTGGGGTGCCGACGAGAACCTCATGAGGTGGAACCCGCAGTACGCCAGCACCATCAAGGCGGCGACGCTGCACCACACCGCGGGTTCCAACAGCTACACCGCTGACCAGGTGCCGGCGATCCTGCGCTCGACGTACACCTACCACGCGAGGAGCCTGGGCTGGGGCGACATCGGCTACAACGTCCTGGTCGACAAGTTCGGCCGGCTCTGGGAGGGCCGTTCCGGCGGCCTGGCCAGCACTGTGATCGGTGCGCACGCGGGCGGCTTCAACACCTCGACCTTCGGGGTGTCGATGATGGGCAACTACGACGTCGTTGCCACGCCGCAGGCGATGATCGACTCGGTCGCGGCGATCACCGCCTGGAAGTTCTCGCTCTACGGCGTCAACCCGCGGGGGACGACGACGCTCACCTCGGGCGGCACCGACAAGTACGCCGCCGGTGCACGGGTCACCCTGCCGACGATCCACGGGCACCGCGACACCAAGAGCACTGCCTGCCCGGGCCGGTACGGCTACGCGCGGCTGGGTGAGATCCGCGACAAGGTCGCCGCCAAGCTGGCGAACCAGAAGTCCCCCATCCGGACGCGCTACGACTCCGACGCCGGTCTGCGCACGTGGCTCGGCGCGCCGGTGGGTGGGGAGCAGTCGGCGGCCGGCGTCACCTGGCAGGTCTACGCCAACGGCGCCCGGCTGTACTCCTCGCCGATCGGCGGCGTCCGGCTGGTGCTCGGCGGCATCCTCGACCGGTACCTCGCGGCCGGCGGCCCGGCGGTCCTGGGACCGCCGATCTCCGACGACGCGCCCACCCCCGGTGGCCGCGGAGCCTTCGTCCGCTTCCAGCACGGCGACGTCTACTGGTCGCCGGCCACCGGCTCGCACCTCGTCCGGGGCGAGATCCTCAAGGCCTGGCTGGGCGCCGGTGGCGCGACCGGGTACCTGGGCTTCCCGACCACGAGCGATGCGCCGACGCCGGACGGGCGTGGCTACTTCGTCCGGTTCCAGGGCGGGGACATCTACTGGTCGCAGGCGACGAAGGCCCGCATCGTGCGGGGCTCGATCCGCGACACCTGGCTGGCCGCCGGCGGGGTCAAGAGCTTCTTCGGGTTCCCGACCACCAGCGACACGGCCGCCGGCAAGGGCGCGTACGTGCGGTTCCAGGGCGGGGACGTCTACTGGTCGCCGACGACCGGCACCCGCATCGTGCGCGGCGACATCCTGGCCGCCTACCGGGCCGCCGGTGGCCCGACCGGGTACCTGGGCTTCCCGACCACGAGCGACGCGCCGACGCCGGACGGGCGTGGCTACTTCGTCCGGTTCCAGGGCGGGGACATCTACTGGTCGCCGGCCACCGGGGCCCGCATCGTGCGGGGCTCGATCCGCGACACCTGGCTGGCCGCCGGCGGGGTCAAGAGCTTCTTCGGGTTCCCGACCACCAGCGACGCCCCCGCCGGCAAGGGCGCGTACGTGCGGTTCCAGGGCGGGGACGTCTACTGGTCGCCGACGACCGGCACCCGCATCGTGCGCGGCGACATCCTGGCCGCCTACCGGGCCGCCGGTGGCCCGACCGGGTCCCTCGGGTTCCCGACCACGAGCGACGCCAGGACCGTCGACGGGCGTGGCTACGTCGTCCGCTTCCAGGGTGGCGACATCTGGTGGTCATCGGCGACGGGCGCCCGGGTGGTGTCCGGCGCGATGGCCAAGACCTACTGGGCGCGCGGCGGCAGCTCCTCGACCCTGGGCTTCCCGACGCGGTCGAGCTACGCCGTCTCGGGCGGGATGCGCACCGACTTCCAGCGCGGCTCGATGACGTGGAACGCCAAGACGGGGGCTGTCACCGTGTCGAGGTGATCGCACGGGTCTCCCGGTGTCGCTCCACTGCGCGGGTCGTGACTGCCAGTAGTCTCCCGAATACGGACGCCGAGGTGCGGCCGCGACCACCGCGCGTGCGGACAGCGACGTCCCCCGCCGGACGCCGATGACCGACCCTCCCGGGGGTCGACCTGGGAGAACCCATGTCCCGCAAGACCCGCCGCAGCCGCCGTGGCCCCGCCCTGGTCCTCGTGGTCCTGCTCGTCACCGCCGGGGGGCTGGTGCTCTGGACCCGGTCCGGGGACACCGCGGCGTCCGCCGCCGACACCACCGCGGCCCCGCCGTCGCGGAGCGTGCCGTGGTCGGAGCCCGCACCCTCGCAGCCCGCCGTCTCCGAGCCCACGCCGTCCGAGGGCACCGACGAGCCCGTCGTGGAGGAGCCCGCCGAGGCGCCCGCGGAGGAGACGTCGGAGGCCGCTCCCGCCGAGCCGGAGGTCGAGGAGACCGGTGGGCCCGCGCCGGTCGGCGTCTCGCTCACCTACACGGGCTACGACCCCGGGGGCCCGGCCGTCGTCGCGGGCGGGTACGCCGCCGACGTCGTGGAGCTCGACGCCACCTGCACGCTGGTCCTCCGCCGCGACGGCGTGGAGCTGCGGGGCGAGGCGCTCGGCTCGCCGAACGTCGCCACCACCGACTGCGGTGAGGTGCGGGTGGGTGGCGACGCGCTGACCTCCGGCACGTGGGAGGCGGTGCTGAGCTACACCTCCGGGACGTCCGTGGGGCAGTCCGCGTCCGTCGAGGTGGAGGTCCCGTGAGGACCCGCCTGCGCCTGGTCGTCACCTGCCTGCTCGCCCTGGGACTGGCGTTCGTCTTCGCCGCCGGCTCCTCGCCGCAGCGGCCCGACCTGTACGAGTCGGCCACTCGGCCGCCGTTCAACCCGGGCAACATCATCAGTGACGGGGTCTTCTACGACTCCTCCACGATGAGCGCCAAGGAGATCCAGGCGTTCCTCGTCACCAAGGGCAGCGCGTGCACCAGCAAGCTGTGCCTGAAGAACCTGCGGCAGGACACCTGGACCCGTGCCGCTGACCCGTACTGCAGGAGCTACGCAGGGGTGGCCGGTGAGACGGCGGCCCAGATCATCGCCAAGGTGAGCCGCGCCTGCGGCGTCAACCCCCGGGTGCTCCTCGTGCTCCTGGAGAAAGAGCAGAGCCTGGTCCGGACGTCGACCCCGACGGAGGGGAGGCTCCGCAAGGCCGTCGGATACGGCTGCCCGGACACCGCGCCCTGCGACGCCCAGTACTACGGCTTCTACAACCAGCTCTACAGCGCGGCTCACCGTTTCAAGTACTACCGGGCGAACCCGGGCTCCTTCGGTCATCGAGCGGGGATGACGACCTGGATCGGCTACTACCCCCGAGGCGTGAAGCCGACCGACTTCAACTACCAGAGCGCGACCTGTGGCGGCGCGAAGGTCTACATCCAGAACCAGGCGACCGCCGGGCTCTACAACTACACGCCCTACATCCCGAACCAGGCCGCACTCGCCGCCGACTACGGAACCGGGGACCGCTGCTCGGCGTACGGCAACCGGAACTTCTTCCAGCTCTTCACCGACTGGTTCGGCAGCACCCAGTCATCCGGGGGCGCGGCGCTGGTGGAGAAGAACGGTGAGCTGGAGCGAGCCGGCATCCAGCTGGGTGCGCCCACCTCGGAGGTGAAGTGCGGGCTGCCGGGCGGCGGCTGCTCACGCAGCTACCAGGGCGGCACCATCTTCTGGTCCCGGTACACCGGAGCCCACGTCGTCCGCGGCGCGATCCTGCAGAAGTACCTGTCGCTCGGCGGGGTGTCCCTCCTGGGCTACCCCACGGGTGACGACACCGCTGCGCCGTTCGGCACCGGCTTCTTCACCGACTTCCAGGGCGGGGCGATCTACTGGTCCAAGGCCACGGGTGCCCGCGAGGTGCGCGGCGCCCTGCTCGCCGCCTGGCGCGCCAAGGGAGCCCAGGCCGGTGTGCTGGGGTACCCGGTCGGCGGGGACGAGGCCGTCCCCGGTGGCTACCGCACCCGCTTCCAGGGCGGGACGCTCTACTGGTCGGCGCCCACCGGAGCCCGCATGATCCGCGGCGCCCTGCTCCAGCGGTACGAGGCGGCCGGCGGCCCGAAGGCGCTCGGCTTCCCCAAGGCCGACGAGCGCGCCACCGTGCGCGGCGGCGCGGCCGTCGACCTGGCCGGCGGCGCCGTGTACTGGACGTCCGGCACCGGTGCGCGAGTCGTGCGCGGCGACATCCTCGCCAAGTGGCGGAAGACCGGTGGGGAGTCCGGCCCGCTGGGCTACCCGACCGGTGACGACTCCGCCGTGCCCGGCGGGGCCCGGACCACCTTCCAGCACGGGGCCGTGTACTGGTCGTCGCGGACGGGCGCGCACGTCCTGCGCACGGCGCTCCTGGAGCGCTACGTGGCTGCCGGCGGCCCGAAGGCGCTGGGCTTCCCGAAGACCGACCAGGTCGCGGCGGCCAAGGGCGGCGCCAAGGTTGAGCTGCAGGGCGGGGCGATCTACTGGTCCAAGGCGACCGGGGCCCGCGTGGTGCGCGGGGACATCCTGGCCAGGTGGCGGCAGTGGGGTGCGGAGTCCGGTGCGCTCGGCTATCCGACCGGGGACGACGCGGCCGCCTCGGGCGGGGGGCGCGTGACCACCTTCCGCGGCGGGACGATCTGGTGGTCCAAGGCCGCCGGCGCCAAGGTGTTGCGCGGAGCGCTCCTGGAGCGCTACGTGGCTGCCGGCGGACCCAAGGCGCTGGGCTATCCGAAGACCGACGACGTCGCGGCGGCCAAGGGCGGCGCCAAGGTCGAGCTGCAGGGCGGGGCGATCTACTGGTCCAAGGCGACCGGGGCCCGCGTGGTGCGCGGGGACATCCTGGCCAGGTGGCGGCAGTGGGGTGCGGAGTCCGGTGCGCTCGGCTATCCGACCGGGGACGACGCGGCCGCCTCGGGCGGGGGGCGCGTGACCACCTTCCGCGGCGGGACGATCTGGTGGTCCAAGGCCGCCGGCGCCAAGGTGTTGCGCGGAGCGCTCCTGGAGCGCTACGTGGCTGCCGGCGGACCCAAGGCGCTGGGCTATCCGAAGACCGACGACGTCGCGGCGGCCAAGGGCGGCGCCAAGGTCGAGCTGCAGGGCGGGGCGATCTACTGGTCCAAGGCGACCGGGGCCCGCGTGGTGCGCGGCGACATCCTCCGCACGTGGCGCCGGCACGGGGCCGAGTCCG